>NZ_AP042460.1:0-3142500 GCF_055394735.1 Desulfatiglans parachlorophenolica
GTGGGTCTCGCGCAGAAAGGCCTGGCAGCGTGCCCTCACGAAGGGGCCTGGTCGTAAGGCTGCGCTCGATGAGGCGGGCGCCTTCGTGAAGGCGCTTCGGAAGGAACGCTACGACCTCGTGGTGGATCTCCAGGGGCTCCTCAAGAGCGGGATCGTCACGGGGCTTGCGCACGGGAGGCGCAAGATCGGCATGGCCGGCGCGCGGGAGGGGGCGGGGTTCTTTCTGAGCGAGACCCCTGTCCCCGTCGACTACGAGGCGCATGCCATTCTGCGCTATCTCGAGGTGGCCAGGGCGCTTGGGTGCGACGCGTCCGTCTGGGACGGCGCCATCCCCGTCGGAGCAAAGGACCGGGAGAAGGTGGCGCGCCTCTTCGAAGAGAACCGCTGGGGCCGGAGGCCCCTCGTTGCCGTCAATCCGATGGCCAAGTGGGCGACCAAGCTCTGGGAGCCCGACCGCTTCGGCACCCTGGCCGATCGGATCGGATCGGAGTTGCAGGCGGACATTGCCTTTACGGGCAGCCCCGAGGACCGCCCCTTGATCGAGGCCATCGTGGGAGGCATGGCCCATCCGGCCGCAAACCTGGCGGGCCGGACCGGTCTGAGGACCTTGGCCTGGCTTTATCGACGCGCCTCACTGCTCGTCTGCACCGACACGGGTCCCATGCACATGGCGGCGGCGATGGGCTGCCCGGTCGTGGCGCTTTTCGGTCCGACCGCCCCGTGGCGCACCGGGCCGTACGGCCCCCGGCACCGCGTCGTCAGGACCGGTATCGCCTGCAGCCCCTGCTTCCGGAAGCGGTGCGGGGAGAGGACGTGCATGCTGGGCATTACGGTTGAAAGCGTATTCAAAGAGGCGGCCGAGGCGCTGCAGGCGCGGGAGCGAGAGGTTGCCTGAAGAGAAGACGATCTTCGCCCGCTTATCTCGGAGAGGCCCGGGATGAGCGGGTGGGGTCCTCAAGAAGTTCGACTTCGGTGAGGGAAGGGGATCTGTATGAGCGGGTTCTTGTACAGACTGGTGAAAGAAAATTTTGCCTTGAAGGTCTTCGCGGTGTTCCTGACCTTCTGGGGGCTTCTGTCCCTTGGTTTTGCAGGGCTACTTTTCGAATGTGAAAGGCGAGCCTTATCCATGACATTGATGCAGCAGGGAAGCGTGCTGGCTGGAATCCTTGCCAGCAGTTCCCGATTGGGTGTATTTTCTGAAGACAGGGATGAATTGCTCGGCCCGGTGGCCGGTGTCTTCGAGCAGAAGGCGGTCGATCACGTTGTGGTCTATAGCCGCCGCGGTGAGCCCCTGATTTCCCTGAAGAGGAAGAAGACCGGCGTCTCGGAAGAAGACCGAAAGCCGGAGGCCTCTTCGAAAATCGATGCGGTGATGCAGTCCCTGGAGTCCACTCCCTGCGCAGCCACGCATCTGGAGACCAACGAGGGGTGGGAGTTCTGGCGCCCTGTGGTGGCGGGGTCCGCGCACACCTCGCCGGACCTCCTTTTTTTCGAAGAAGACCGGAAAGACGCCCCGGGTGAGGTCATCGGCTGCGTCAAGGTGGCTTTCGCGCGAAGGAGCCTGGAGGAGCCGCTGCAGAGGCTTTTCTATAAGAGTGCGGTCGTCTGGGGCATCTTTCTCCTGATGGGCGCCTGCCTCACCTTCTGGATGGCAGGGAGGTTGATGCAGCCGCTGCGGCGCTTGACCGACGGTGTGCAACGCTTGGGAAAAGGGGAAGCCGCCCTGCCGGTGATGGTGTCGAGCCGCGATGAGATCGGAAGGCTGGCCCGTTCTTTCAACGAGATGACGGCCTCGCTCGAGACCCGGGAGTCCGAAAAGCGCGAACTGGAGAGCCGGCTGATGCAGAGGCAGAAGATGGAGGCGGTCGGTACGCTTGCCGGCGGTATCGCCCACGATTTCAACAACGTCCTCGCGGCCGTCATGGGGTATCTCGAGTTGGCGCTCGGCGCGGTGGCGCCGGACTCCGATGTCTCGCACAACATCGACGGGGCGATTCTGGCCGCCAAGCGGGGGCGGTCGTTGATCAAGCAGATCCTCCTCTTCAGCCACAGGCAGCAGGAAGACGTCGTGCCGGTGCAGATGGAAGAACTGGCCGAAGAGTGCCTCGACATGGTGCGGACCACTGTGCCGGCTGGGGTCCGGATCGATTTCAGGGTAAAAGGGGCGATGGCGGATGTGATCGCCGATCCGACCCAGATCCTCCAGGTGCTCCTCAATCTTACGACCAACGCGGCGCATGCCATGCCGGATGGCGGAGTGCTGGGGGTGGAACTGGACAGCCTCGACCTGGACGGAAGGGCCGCCGGAAAGGAACTGGATCTCAAGGCGGGCGGGTATGTCAGGCTGACGGTTTCAGACACCGGGCATGGGATCGACCCGGAGATCCTGGATAAGATCTTCGATCCCTATTTTACGACCCGGGAAAAGGGCAAGGGGTCAGGGTTGGGCCTGGCGGTTGTACACGGAATTGTGAAGCGCCACGGCGGTGCCATCCAGGTGAAGAGTGAGCGGGGCAAAGGCTCCGTCTTCGAGGTGTATTTCCCGTCGGTTCCCAGGGGGCCGGAGGAGACTGAACCGCTTTCCGGGGCGTCTTCCGATACGGGACGGCACGCACGGATCCTTTTCGTCGACGATGAGGCCGTCATTGTGGAGACTGCCAGGAAGCTTCTCGTGCGGTTGGGATTCGAGGTCACGGCCTTTTATGACCCCGTCGAGGCGCTTGAACGATTCGAGGCCGATCCCGAAGCGTTCGACCTGGTCATAACCGACGTGGCTATGCCCAATCTTTATGGGGACATACTGGCGGCGATGATGCGGGATGTACGCCCGGACCTGCCCATTGTGTTGTGCACCGGATACACCGAGCGGATGACGGCGGAAAAGGCGGCCGCCATGGGCCTCGGCGTTCGCATGGTCATGAAGCCGCTGACCTCTGCGGATTTCGAGAGGATTATAGAAGAAGTCCTGAACGAGGCGGCGGATGCAAGGGGGGGCGCGGCAGCGGACGATTCAGGAAGAGCCCAAACGCCCCCCGGTGGATCCTGATGCCTTGAAGACACCCTGAATTCCGCCGGGGAAGCGTTTCGATACCGCGCCGATACACTCTCTTGCCCAAGGGCGTGGATTCTTTGCAAAGGAGAGCGATTGTATGGCTGTCAGTAAAGAATTGCTGGACATCCTGGCCTGCCCGAAATGCCGGGGCGAGCTGCATCTGAACGAAAAGGGCGACGGGCTGATCTGCGATGCCTGCCGGCTGCTCTATGAAATCCGGGACGATATCCCGATTATGCTGATCGACGAGGCCAAGCCGCTGGAAGCCCCCTAGTTTCCGACCCGGAAAGGGTCTTTTTGGCTGATACCGACGTCGATTGGCGCATTCACTTGTGCGGCGATCTGCAGGTCGCCTCCGCGCAAACACTTGATTTCCCCTGATATTGGCCAAACCGGGGCCTGCCGCGCAGCGGCGGGACTGAGCGGCCTAGCCGATGAAGAAAAATCCTTATTTCCGGATCGGAAACCGGTTCATTTTTCTGGGTACGCTTCTTTCTTCGCCGGCTGTGCGCCGGCTCAGGGCAACCCCTGAGGGGCCGACGCCGGTTTCTTGGGCGGTTCAGGTACATCTCTAGGGGAGGGGACCCGGTTCAATCGATCGCCGTCCCGATCGGTGCTGAAGCCGATGAGGTGACGGGAAGCGGGCGGAAGGCTGCGGTGATATTCAATGCTCCAATTCGGCTCGGGACCCCTTCTCCGGAGCGATCGAGGTTCGGAAGAGGGATCGGGCAGGTGACACGACATGACTGAAAGCTTCGAAGAAAGTAAGGCGGAGGCGCCAGGCCGGACCGCCCGGGACGACGCTCCCGTCGATCCTGCACTCAGGGCGGTCGGCGACAAGCTCTCGGGGGGCGGTCGGCTGGATTTCGAGGACGGGCTGGCCTGTCTCGAGACCCACGATCTCATAGGCCTGGGCCGCCTGGCCTTCAACGTTCGCACCCGGCTTTACGGGGACGAGGCCTACTACATCGCCAACCAGCATTTGAACTACACCAACATCTGTGTCAACCACTGCCGGTTCTGCGCGTTCCACCGGGCCCCCGGCGACCCCGAGGGGTATCTCATGACCCCGGAGGAGGCGGCCGGGCGCATTGCGGAGACGAATGCAAACGATGTGCGCGAGGTCCACGTGGTCGGTGGGTGCAACCCGGAGCCCGATCCGGCCTACTACGTCGCGCTGCTGGAGGCGCTCGGCCGGGCTCGGCCGGGCCTGAAGCTCAAGGCCTTCACGGCGGTCGAGATCGCGCACATCGCCTCGCGTGCGGGCTGTACGACCCGCGAGGTGCTCGAGCGGCTTCGGGAGGCCGGCCTTTGCGCCATGCCCGGCGGCGGCGCGGAGGTCTTTTCGGAGCGGATCCACCAGGCGCTCTTCCCCCGCAAGATCGGGGCCGATCGGTGGCTCGCGATCCACGGCGAGGCGCATGCGCTCGGGCTCCGCACCAACGCGACCCTGCTCTTCGGCCACATCGAGACCCATGCGGAGCGTGTGGAGCATCTCCTCAGGCTGAGGCGGCAGCAAGACCTGAGCGGCGGATTCCAGTGCTTCATTCTCCTGCCGTTTCATCCGGCCAATACCCCCATGGCGTACCTCCCCGGGCCGAGCGGGGTGGACATCCTGAAGACGATGGCCCTGAGCCGCCTGATGCTGGACAACATCCCCCACCTCAAGGCCTACTGGATCATGCTGGGGCTCAAACTCACGCAGGTGGCGCTGCACTTCGGCGCGGACGACCTCGAGGGCACCATCGTGCAGGAACGGATTGCCCACCAGGCCGGGGCGGCGACCGCCCAGGGGCTGACGCGCACCCAGGTGGAGGCGATGATCACCGCCGCCGGCTTTCGGCCGGTCGAGCGGAACACCTTCCACGAAAAGGTGGAAGTGCCATGAGGCTTGGCGGGATAAGGGAGAAGGCCCTTGCCGGGGAGCGCATCTCCTTCCGGGAGGCCCGGGCCCTCGACCGGGAGGCGGACCTGCTCACGCTGGGGCGGCTCGCGCATGCCCGGCGGCTGAGCCTGCACCCGGAAAGGGTTGTCACGTACGCCGTCGACCGCAACATCAACTACACCAACGTGTGCGTGTCGGGCTGCCGGTTCTGCGCCTTCTACCGCCCGGAAGACCACCCGGAGGCCTATGTCCTCGATCGCGAGACCCTGGCGCGGAAGCTCGAGGAGACCCGGGACTTGGGCGGTACCCACATTTTGTTTCAGGGCGGATTGAACCCGAGCCTCGACCTGGCCTGGCACGAGGGGACGGTCCGTTTCATCCGCTCCTTCGGGCTCCAGGTGCACGGCTATTCGCCGCCGGAGATCGTCTTCTTCGCCCGGCAGGCCGGTTCCACGATCCGGGAGGTGATCGAGCGCCTGGTGGCCGCGGGCCTCGGCTCCATCCCCGGCGGGGGCGCCGAGATCCTCACCGACCGGGTCCGGCGGCGGGTTTCCCCCGGAAAGGCCGATACCCGGGAGTGGCTCGAGGTCATGGAGACGGCCCACACGCTCGGATTGAAGACCTCGGCCACCATGATGTTCGGGCACGTCGAGACCCTGGAGGACCGGCTGGCGCACCTGATCCGCCTCCGACGTCTGCAGGACCGGACAGGCGGGTTCACGGCCTTCATCCCGTGGCCTTATCAGCCAGGGGCTGCCACACTGCCGGCCGAGACCCGGGGCGGTGTGAGCTACCTGCGGCTGCTCGCCCTTTCCCGCATCGTGCTCGATAACTTCCCGCACGTGCAGGCCTCGTGGGTCACCCAGGGCGCCCACGTGGGTCAGGCGGCGCTGCACTTCGGTGCGGACGATTTCGGCTCGACCATGATCGAGGAGAACGTGGTGGCTGCCGCCGGCGTGAGGAACCGCATGGACGAGGCCGGCATGGTTCGTCTGATCGAGGAGGCCGGTTTCACGGCCCGTCAGCGGGGGCCGGTCTACGGGCAGGTCATACGCCAATGAAGGCGACATGGCATCGGGCCGGCTGGGTGATGGTGGACCCGGAGACTATCCTGCCGAACGCCGGGGTCCTGGTCGTGGACGGACGCATCCAGGCGGTGGAGCGATGCCGGCCAGGCGAAGCTGTGGTGGATCATGGGCCCGGGGTGATCATGCCGGGGGTCGTCAACGCGCACACCCACCTGGGGCTCTCCGCCCTCAAGGGGCGCGTCCCGGCAACAGGCGGGTTTCAGCACTGGGTGGAGACGCTCATGGCCTTGCGCGCGTTCCTGCCGGAGGAGAGGCTTTCAGCTGCGGCATGCAGCGCGGCGGCCGCGATGCATGCGGCCGGTGCGGCGCTTGTGGCCGAGGTCGGCGCGCTTGCGCCCGGGGCCGATGCCATCCGCAGGGCGGGTTTGCGCGGCCTCCTCTTCTTGGAGAGGCTGGGCGCCGGCAGCACGGTCGAGTCCCTGCCCGGGGATGAGCAAACCCTCCTTTACAGTTGGGCCGGGCACGCCCCTCATACGACCAGCCCGGACAGGCTCCGGACCCTCAAACGCGCCGCCGCCCGCCGGGGCCGCCCTTTCGGGCTGCATCTGGCCGAATCGGAAGAGGAAACGACCTTTTTGGAGACAGGGCAGGGGCCGTGGGCGGACCTCATGGCGCGCCTGGGGCATGATCTCGCGGCCTGGCGCCCGTGGGGGGAGCGGCCGGTCGCACGGGCCCTCCGGCTCGGGCTCCTCGACCCCGGCACACTGGCGGTGCATGTCTTGACGGTGGACCGGGAAGAGATCCGGACCCTGGCGGGGACGGGGTGCCGTGTCTGCCTCTGCCCGCGCTCCAACAGCGTTCTCCATGGAAGGCTCCCCGATGTCGAGGCCATGCTGGAGAGCGGAATCCGCCCGGCGCTCGGGACCGACTCGCTCGCGAGCACCCCGACGCTCGATCTGTTCGACGAGATGCGCTTCATGGTCCACTCTTTTCCGGAGATCGACCCCCGGGAGATCGTCGCCATGGCGACCCTGAACGGGGCCGAGGCCCTGGGGGTGGCCGGCCTCGGCCATTGCCGCCCGGGGGCGCTCGGCCGGCTGCTTTACGTCGACCTGGACGCGCGTTCCCCTGGGGAGGTCCTGGAGCGTCTCGCCGCCGGCGGCGCAAGGCACGTGATTTGGTGCTGCGACACGGCCGGAACCGGGATGGACCCCACCGGGAAAGATGGCGGTGCTTGAAACGCGACCCGCTCGTCCTGGTCATAGTCGGAGAATCGTTTGGGCTGTATGGAGGAAGACCGTGGCTTTTGAAACACTGCAGAAGGCGGTTGAGGCGTTCGCGGCGCAAGGCGAACTCGTCCGCGTCAAGGAGCCTTTGAGCCCGCACCTCGAGATCAGCGAGGTCACCGACCGGGTCGTGAAAAAGAGAGGCCCGGCGCTTCTCTTCGAACACCCGGCAGGATACGGGTTCCCGGTCCTCACGAACCTGTTCGGCTCCCTAAAGCGGGTGCAGGCGATCTTCGACATCCGCTCGCTCGACGACCTCGGGCGGCGCTTCGAAACGCTCCTGAACGTGCGTCCGCCCACCGGCTGGATCGACAAGCTCAAACTGCTGCCGAGGATGAAAGAACTCGGGGATATTTTCCCGAAGACGGTCAAGGACGCCCCCTGCCAGGAGGTGGTGGAGACCGTGAACTGCGATCTCGGGGCGCTGCCGGTCCTGACCTGCTGGCCCGAGGACGGCGGCCCGTTCATCACGCTCCCCGTGGTGATCACGCGCGATCCGGCCAGCGGCCGGCGGAACGTCGGGATGTACCGCATGCAGGTCTTCGACGCGAAGAGCACCGGAATGCACTGGCATCTGCACAAGGGCGGCGCGGCGCACTACCGGCAGGCGGCGCGGGGGTCGGCTCCCATGCCGGTCGCGGTGGCCCTCGGGCCCGATCCTATTACGACCTATTCCGCCACCGCCCCTCTGCCGGACGGGATCGACGAGTTCATGCTGGCCGGTTTTCTCCGCCGCAAACCGGTGAAGCTTGTGCGGTGCGTGACCTGCGACCTCGATGTCCCGGCCGAGAGCCAGTTCGTGATCGAGGGGTTCGTCCGGCCGGGCGAGACGCGCCGGGAAGGCCCCTTCGGGGATCACACCGGCTTCTACTCCCCGGCCGACGATTACCCCGTCTTTCACGTGACGGCGATCACCCGGCGCTCCAACCCGATCTACCCGGCTACCATCGTGGGCCGGCCGCCCATGGAGGACGGCCTCCTCGGCAAGGTGACCGAGCGGCTTTTCCTGCCGCTGATCCGGCAGCAGATGCCCGAGATCGTCGACATGAACCTGCCCGTCGAGGGGGTGTTCCACAACCTCTGCTTCGTCGCCATCGACAAGCGCTATCCGGGGCACGCCCAGAAGGTCATGCACGCCCTCTGGGGCCTCGGGCAGATGATGTTCACCAAGATGATCTTCGTTTTCGACGCGGAGGTCGATGTGCAGAACGTCGGCGAGGTCCTCTTCCGTCTCGGGGGGAATGTGGATCCGGGGCGGGACCTCACGGTCGTTCGCGGGCCTGTCGACGCCCTCGACCACGCCGCGCCGCTCCCGAACCTCGGCACCAAGATGGGGGTCGACTGCACCCGGAAGTGGTCCGGGGAAGGCTACGAGCGTGAATGGCCGGAGTTGATCCGGATGTCCGACAGCGTCCGGACGAAGATCGACCACCTCTGGAACCGGTTGAAGCTATGAAGATCCGAGACCTCCTGAGCCTCGTCAAGATCGAGCACACCCTCTTCGCGCTGCCCCTGGCGCTGATCGGCACCCTGATGGCCGCCCGCGGCCTGCCTCCGCTCGGGGTCCTCTTCTGGGTCGCCCTGGCCTTTACGGCCGCGCGGACCATGGCGATGGCTTTCAACCGGATCGTCGACTGCCGCCTGGACGCCCAAAACCCTCGGACCGCGGACCGGGACATCCCGGTCGGGAAGATCTCGCTTCAAAGGGCGGCGGCTCTGACCATCGTTGCGGCGGCGGTCTTCTTCCTGTCGGCCTGGGCCTTGAATCCTCTTTGCCTTGCGCTCTCGCCGTTCGCGCTCGGGCTGCTCGCCGGCTACTCCTATACCAAACGGTTCACCGTGCTGTCGCACTATATCCTCGGCCTTTGCCTCGGGCTTGCCCCGGTCGCCGGGTGGATCGCCGTCACGGGGAGTTTCGGTTGGGCGCCCGCGGTCCTTGGGGCCGGGGTGGTGTTCTGGGTCGGGGGGTTCGATATCCTTTACGCCTGCCAGGATGTGGCCTTCGACGGCCGGACGGGCCTTTTTTCGATCCCGGCGCGGTTCGGCGAGGCCCGGGCGATGCAGATCGCACGCCTGAGCCATGCGGCCGCCTATCTTTTCTTCGTGCTGAGCGGGCTTGTGGCCTCGCTCGGCTGGTGCTTCTTCGTCTTCAGTCTGATCACGGCCGCCCTGCTCTACTGGGAGCACCGGCTCGTTGCGCCCGACAACCTCACCCGGCTCGAACTCGCGTTCTTCCGGGTGAATTCCATGGTGAGCCTGAGCCTTCTCCTGGCGGTGATCGCCGGCCTGTGGTGTTGACCAGCATCGGGCGATCCCCATCAGTCGTGATTTTTGAGGCGTAAGAGTTTCTGGTGCTCTAGAGCGGAATAACCCGCGAAGCGGGCTTCAGGGCATCAACCAGGAGGGAATCATGCGGATGTATCAGAGCGAGCTACGATGGCAGCCGGTCGTCCTGCTGCTGGTCCTGTCCCTCGTCTGGGGCGCCAACATGGCCTTCATCAAGATCGCCGCCGAGGAGATGCCGACCCTCCTGCAGGCGGCCATCCGCTCGCTCGTGGCGGCCGCCTGCCTCTTCGTCTGGATGAAGGCCAAGCGGATGGCGGTCTTTCCCTCCCGCGCCGTCTTCCTGCACGGGCTGGTGCTTGGCCTCCTCTTCGGCGGGGAGTTCGGGTTCATCTACTCGGCGCTCGACTATACTCTTGCCTCCCGTGTCTACGTGCTGCTCTATACGGCCCCGTTTTTCGCGTCCCTCCAGGCTCATTTTTTCCTGGAGGGGGACCGCCTGAACGTCTGGCGGATCGCCGGGCTGACCCTGGCCTTCGTCGGGGTGGCCTCCCTGTTCATGGAGGACCTGGGGGCCTTCACGCTCCTGGCCCTGCGTGGAGACCTCTTCGCCCTCGGCGCCGCCTTCCTGTGGGCTTCCACGACCGTCTACCTCAAGCGTTTCCTGGCCCACCAGACCGCCCCCCTGCAGACCCTTTTCTATCAGCTGTTCTTCTCCATCCCGCTCCTCTTCATCATGAGCGCGGTCTTCGAGGAGCCCGTCCTGACCGCGCTGTCGTTCAATACCTGGTTTTCGCTCTTCTTTCAGAGCATCATCGTAGCCTTCTTGAGCTATCTCGTCTGGTTCGAGCTGATCCACCGCTACCCGGTCAGCCTCCTGCATGCCTTTTCGTTTTTCACGCCGGTATTCGGGGTGTTCCTGAGCGGGACCCTGATGCTGGGGGAGTCGGTCGGGCTGAGCATCATTGTGGCCCTGTGCCTGGTGAGCGTCGGGATGATCCTCGTCAACCGGCGCGGGTAGCCCGGTCTCGATCGGTTGGGGGCCAAACCGTCTACAGGCGGGCTGCAATCCGCCGCCGTTTAAAAGAGGAGGTTCGACATCATGAGCGATACAGTTTACCGGAAACTGGCGGCGATCCTCGACACCCTGCCGAACGGGTTCCCTTCCACGGAAGATGGGGTCGAGCTGAGGCTCCTCGAGAAGATCTTCCGGCCGGAGGATGCCGAGTTTTTCGGCCAACTGAGGCTTGTCTTCGAAACCCCCGGCCAGATCGCGCAGCGGGCCGGAAGGCCGCTCGAAGAGGTCGAGGCTCACCTGAAGGAGATGTGGCGGCGGGGGCAGATCTTCGGCGTGGCCTTCAAGGGGCTGAAGCTCTACAAGATGGTCCCCTGGGCCTTCGGGATCTACGAGCTGCAGTTGCCGCACATGGACCGGGAACTGGCCGAGCTGAGCGAGGCCTATATGCCGGTCTTCGGCCGGCAGTTCCTGAGCGGCGGGCCGCCGTTGATGCAGGTGGTCCCCATCGAAAGGGAGATCCCGGCGGAGCAGCAGGCCTTGACCTACGAGAGGGTGTCCTCCATTATCGAGAAGGGGCAGGCTTTTCTGTTGAACGAGTGCATCTGCAAGAAGGAGCAGGGCCTTCTGGGCCATCCGTGTGCGAAGCCGCTGGAGGTCTGCCTCGCCATAGCGCCGGTGCCGGGCGTCTTCGACGGCTCGAAGATCGGGAGGGTCCTCACCCGGGAGGAGGCATACGGCGTCCTCGAAAAGGCTGAGGAGGCGGGCCTCGTCCACCTGACCTGGAACATCGAAGACGGCCACTTCTTCATCTGCAACTGCTGCGGCTGCTGCTGCGGGATACTCCGGGGGATCAACGAACTCGGGATTCCTGCGGGGCTGGTGGTCAACTCGCATTATTTTGCGTCCATCGACCCTGATGCGTGCGTTGCCTGCGGGATCTGCAAAGATGAGCGCTGCCAAGTCGGAGCGATCGAGGAGGTCGAGGGCGGATACCGGGTCTTGAAAGAGCGGTGCATCGGCTGTGGATTGTGCGTCGGCACCTGCCCGACCGGGGCTGTGCAGCTTGTCCGGAAGCCCCCGGAAGAGGTGATTCCGCCGCCCAAAGACGAGCGCGCCTGGTTCGAAGAGCGGGGCCGCCGCCGCGGCGTGGATTTTAGCGCCTACCGGTAGTCCGAGACCTTTCGGCCCCGCGCTATCGGCTTCCGGAAAAAAGGACCATCCACACGCCGAGCACGATGAACAGGGAGCCCGCCCCGATCTTGATGTACTGGGGCGGTACGACCCGGCTGATGAAGGACCCGAAGAGGACGGCGAGGAGGGAGGTCGTGATGAGCGCCCCGGCCGAGCCGAGGAAGACCGCCGTCCGGGATTTGGTTTCGGCGGCGAAGGCGAAGGTCGCGAGCTGGGTCTTGTCGCCGAGTTCGGCCAGGAAGACCAGGGCGAAGGTGGTGAACAGCACTTTGAAGTCCATGGTGTTGTTTCCCTCTGAAGATTGGAATGGGTGGCGGGTTTGCGGGTCGAACTTGCCTGTCGAATCAAACCCGTTTTTATAACATCCTTGGTTGAAATCTCCAAACGGAATGGATCGGCGGGCTGAAGTGCCCGCACGGATTGAAGGCGGCTATGCCCCATGAAAACAGAGTCTCCGGAAAAGGACGGATTTCCTGTCCCTTACTGCCATGACCATGTCTACCTGACCGGCGATGAGGCGGCCAACGAGCGCCGCACGTGGATCGTGATCGCCCTTACAACGGTCACCATGGTGGTCGAGATCGCTGCGGGGTGGGTCTTCGGCTCCATGGCGCTCCTCGCCGACGGTTGGCACATGGCGAGTCACACGGCCGCCCTCGGCATCGCGGCGCTCGCCTACGGGTTCTCCCGACGCCACGCCGCCGACCCGCGCTTCTGCTTCGGCACCGGCAAGGTCGGGGATCTGGCGGGTTTTGCGAGCGCAAATCTCCTGGCCTTCATTGCCCTCCTGATGGTGTACGAATCGGTCGAGCGCTTCGTGGCCCCCGTGCCGATCGATTTCGATGAGGCCATCGGCGTCGCGGTTCTGGGCCTGGCGGTGAACCTCCTGAGCGCCTTCATCCTGAAGGAGCGCCATGAAGGCGGACACGGGCATCATTTCGAGGGGGAGGGGGAGCATGCACATCACGGGGATCATCACACGGACCTCAATCTCAAGGCGGCCTATCTGCACGTCCTGGCCGATGCCTTGACCTCCGTCCTTGCCATCGGCGCGCTTACAGCGGGGCGGTTTCTCGGCTGGGTGTGGCTCGATCCCATGACGGGCGTCGTCGGCGCCGCTGTCATCCTGCGCTGGTCCTGGAAGCTCATCCGGCAGAGCGGAGGGGTCCTGTTGGACATGTATCCCGGGATCGGGCTCCAGGCGCGCATGCGGGAGGCGGTGGAATCGGGGGGGGAGAGTCGGGTCGTGGATCTCCATCTGTGGCGCATCGGGATGGGCAGGTTCGCCGCCATCCTGTCGGTCGTGACCGACTGTCCCCGTTCGCCCGACTACTACAAGACGCTGTTGAGCCGCTTCGAAGAGGTGTGCCACGTGACGGTGGAGGTGAACCGGGTTCCGCCCCCCCGGGGAGCGGATCATGCCGGGTAGGCCATAATGGCGCGGCCGGAGGCGGGCAGCAGTCCGGCGGCACGGGCCCGCCCGAAGAGCGTTTCAACCGCCGCGAGCCCGGTCACTCCGAGGTCGAGCGTGTAGTCGTTCACGTAAAGGTCGATGTGTCGGCGCATCACCTCGGGGTCCATCTCCTGGGCGTGCCGTCGAACGTAGTCGGGGACGGCGTCACCCGCCGACCGCGCGGCGAGAAGGGATGCCCGGATCGCCTCGTCCAGCAGGCGGGCCAGGTCGGGGCCGAGGTCGCGGCGGGCGGCGATGCCGCCCAGGGGGATCGGGTATCCTGTGGTCTCCTCCCACCAGGCGCCGAGGTCCACGACTGCTTGGAGGCCGTGTGCGGCGTAGGTGAAGCGGCTCTCGTGGATGATCAGCCCGAATTCGCTTTCCCCGCGCTCGACACTCGGCATGATCTCCGAGTAGACCATCTGCCGGCAATCCGGTTCACGGCCGAGGTAAAGGCTCAGTAAGAGCCCGGCGGTCGTTCGTCTTCCCGGGGAGGCTACACGGGCGGTCCCGAGCCGGCCCGGCGGGGTGCCGGGGCGTGCAATCAGCAGGGGGCCGCAGCCCTTTCCCAGGGCCGCTCCGGTAACCAGGAGGCCGTAATCGTCGAGCACGTGCCCGAGCGCGAAGAAGCTCAATTTGGTCACGGGCAGGCGCCGCTTCTCCGCCCAGCCGTTGAGTGTTTCGACGTCCGCGAGGACCGGCTCGAATCTGAGCGGCGTGTCGATGCGCCCCTCGGCCAGGGCGGCCATGATGAACGTGTCGTTTGGGCAGGGGGAGTAGCCGATCTCGAGCGGTTTCATGCGTGCTCCTTCAGATACTGCAGCACGGCCGCCTGGGCAAGCCTCTGCGCGGGCACCAGATCCCAGTTGTGCCTGTCACGGTCGCCGGCCTGGTTGCTGACGCCACGGATCTCCGCCGCCCTGCAGCCGAGAGTGCGCGCTGCGGCGGCAAGCGCATAGCCCTCCATGTTTTCGGCGACGGCCCGAAAGGCCGACGAACGGATCTCTGCCTGTTGGGAATCCGCCGAGGGGCTGAGCACCGTCAGAAAAGGGCCGGCCGTCACATCGGCCATCCGCTCTGCGGCATCCCGGATGGCTGTGGTCAGGTGGCCGTCGAAGCGGGCCGACTGCTCGAGGCCGGGGAGACCCAGCGCCCGGGCATCCGCGGTTCCGGGGCCCGTCGCAAGGCCCAGCTCGGAGAGCCACTCGGCCTCCGCGACGGCCAGGTCCCCGATGATGAGGCCGGAGCCGGGAAGCGCCCCCGCCGAGCCCACCATGATCACCTCGGCCCCCTTCAACTCACGGTGAAGAAGCCCCAGTCCGAGCGAGGCCGCGGCGACGCCGATCCCGAGGGCCGCAAGTCCGACGGGGAAGTCGCCGATCCTGCCGATATGGACGGGCAAGGGGAGGTCGTGTTCTCCGGGCGCCGCTTGCAGCGCCTGCTTCAGCAGATCCAGTTCATCTTCCATTGCCGCCAGGATCCAGATCGTGGTCATGTTTCACTTCGCCGTTTTGTTCGACTTCGTTGCCGGCTCGAAAGCAGGCTGGCCCATGCGCCGGTTCGAGGCACGGTGCGGCTCCGGCATCGCCGCCGTCTCCCCGTCGGTCGATTACGCCTGCCGGCAAGTCAAGCCGTTTATTCTTACGGATACGCACTCGACTGCCTGAAGACCATTAGACAGCCTCCTTTGCCTTTGCGTGGAGGCGTCAGCAGGCGGCCAACGTGGATATTCTAGCAGCAAGAGCCTACCGGCACAACCGGGTGATGCCGCGCCTCCGACGACGCTGCATCGCCCGCTCCCTCCAACCAGTTTTCGATTTTGATCATATGGTGAAGAACAACCTCCTTTTCTTGGTCTTTCACGTAAAAGACGACGGTGTGATCCGGCAGTGCCTTTTGGACCGGAGAAGCCGAATGGACGGGGCTGGGACGCTGATTGCAGCGTCCCTTTTTGCAGTGCCCCCTCGGTGGTTACATCTCCAACCCCAAGAGTGTCCCCGCTTTCAGGTCGAGTTCGTCCACGATCGGGATAGGAGAAGCGCCGTGTTGGCGCTCATGCAGGTCGATTGCGTATCGGCCGGGGGGCAGGGGCATGGGGCCGAAACTCTCCTGCAGGACGTAAGATTTTTCTGTGTCGAGGCTCCGGAAGATGAAACGATAGGGTGGTTTGTCCCCGAAGGGCGTGATGGAAACCCCCGAGTTGATGGGGAGAGTGGAATACTCCCCTTGCGTGATGGTGACCGTCCCCCACTCGACAGGGCTGTGTCCGTGTTCGGTCTGCCGCCAGACCAGCCGATATTTCCCCGGAGCGAACGGGAGGACCCCGGTCTCCCGGAAGGTGTATGAGGCGCCGTCCGCAGCCAGCAGGGTATAGGCGTAGGGTGCCTCGAGCCATTCGGGAAGGGTCGTGACGAACCCCGTATCGAGGACGATCTCCTTCAGCTTACCGGTGGCTATTTCTACGGGGCCGAGAGGCGCATCCGGGCTTCCGTGTTCGGTTTGCCGCCAGACGAGTCGATAGCCCCCGGCCGGCACCAACTGGGGGGCGAAGGCCTGGCTGCCGCTGAAATGGGCCACCACCTTCTGGTCTCCATCGAGAAGCCGCCAGTAGCGGGGGGCAGCGAGATTGTCCGGAGCCGTCAGGCGCAGGCCGGTATCCAAAGGGACCTCCGTTGTTTCGCCGCTTTCTACGGGGATCGTTTCTGTCAGGGCCACCGGACCGGAGTCATGCTCGGTCTGCCGCCAAACGATTTGATACAGCCCTGCCTTGACGCGGATGGTTTCGCCCGTACCCTCTCCGGCTGTGTCTCCGCTTTCTGCATCGATCAGGGACCAGGTGCGGGGCGGTATCCGGACCCAGGGGGCCGGCTTGAGCCGAATGGTTCCGGGGCCCTTGATCTTTATCTTTGTGGTCGAGGAAGCTTCGGTTTCCGCCTTGGGTCTTTCCGGGGATCCGGGTGCCGATGCGAGTTGTGCTTCGGCCAAGGGAGCGGACTCGACGACGTGTTTCCGGATTACGGTCAAGGCATCGACCAGCGAACCGGCATCCTGCGCCAGAAAAAATCGCCCTCCGCCTTTACGGGCGACGCACTCCAGTTGGGCAAGCTCATGCCGGCCTACGTCAAAGCCTACAACAAATATCTTGAGTTTGACCCCGGAAGCCGCCAAGGCCTCGGCGACCCGGCAGGGGTCCCCCTGACAGGTCTCGATCCCGTCGCTTACCAGAACGATCGTGGCCGGCTTTTCAGTTTTCTTCAGATATTCGCCTGCCTGGCTCAGTGCGTCGGCGATGGGGGTCTTGCCGCGGGGGATCAGCTCCATGAGCGCCGCGGCCACCTCATTCCGGGTGCCGGCCTGAGGACGAATCAGAAATTCGATATCTCTGCAATCGCCCTTCCGATGATGTCCGTAGGCCATCAGCCCGACGGAGGTGCCCGACGGCAAATTCATCAAAACGCCGGTCAGCGCCTCTCTGGCGATTTCGATCTTGGTTCGATCGGCCACCCGTCCCCACATGGAACCGGAGGCGTCCAGGATGAAAAGGAGCTCCTGGTCCTGTTCGGTTGCAGCGGCGGGGGCGGCCAAGGTGAGAAGTAGCAGGCCGAGAGCAGGCAGAATCGCATCCATCCTGGTATTGAACATAGGACCTCCTTACGTGTTTCTCACGCAGCCGTTGTCTACGCCGGGACGTGAGAAGTCATTGCGGGGCAGCCCGCGGGATCGTCGACATTTTGTGGATCACCGCCTGGAACGAAACCGGCCGAACGCATGGAGCCGAAACCTGAGCGGCGCGTGAACCGGATTGATTCGGATGAGGATGCTGCGGGCGTGTTCAGTCGCTCCCGGCTTCAAGGCTGCGCTCCCAGTCCGCCCGAATCCGGCTGAGAATTTCCGCATAGTGGCCGTTGAGAACCTGAATTTCCTCCCAATCCGGGCGCCTCAGGATCTTCTGCATCAAGAGCCCGTCGCTGTCGAACCAGCGGGGGAGGGGGCCGCCCAGAAAATACCCGCGCTCCCGCAGGATTTCAACCGCCTGTCCCGTCCATGGACAGGCCAGGTTCACCCAAATCTGATTGACCTGGATGCTACGTTGCAGCAGTTCCTTTTCCAGATGATCCAACCTGGAGGCGAAATCTTCTCCTACCTCATGAACCGCCACTCTCGCGACCCGCGCGAAATCGAAGATCTGCGGTCTGATTTCAGAAACCGAGCCCTCGGGGATGCCCTGTTCGGAGATGCGGAAGTCGCGGCTGTCGTCCAGTTCTTCGTACAGAAAATCGAGTTCATCCCGATAGACGGCCGGCAGATAGACCGTGTGGGGCCTCGGGCGAAAGGTCCGGAAGACGAGGAACGCCGAGACACGGCCGGTTGCGCCGGCCGTGTCTTCATGGATCGAAGACCCGATCAGATCGACCTCGAGCGCCCGAGGGACAAAGCCCGCCTTGTCTGTCAATTTCTGGCTGAAGACATGATTGCAGACCGGTTCGCCAAAGACGGCATTGAGATGAGGGAATTGCTTGGCGACCTCGATGTTGTGAACCACCATGCGGGTGAAGATTCCTTTTCCCCCCCGATAAGCGTTGTGCACCACGCCGGCACCTGTTTCATAGGTCCCGGGATGGGCCGCACTGTTGAAGAGAGCGGTATGCCCGACGACATCCCCCTTGGGGGTCTTGGCGACGCTGGATATGACCCGGTGGGCGGCGTTTTCGGCAATGAGAAGGCCCGGTTCGACGTACGTCCTTACAGCATATCCTTCGCCGTAAACCGAACGAAATAGACGTGACACCCCTTCGGCATCTTGCGGCTGAAATGGGAATACATCCCAGTCCTGGCCCGGCTCGATATCCAATGTGTTGTTTGTGTCCGTGCTCATCCCATCCTCTTTGTCAAACGGTTTCCCGCTGCGTGTTCTTTCAAGGTCGAAAATGCGATTCAGCCACAAATTTCTTAAACCGGCTTTACCTGATTTGCTCTTGTTCGAAAGGTCCTCGGTGGAGGTTTGAGAAGGTTCGGGGTGATATGTTCTTTCAAGCCCTTTCGAATGTAGCAGGGCGAATCTCCGGAAATCACCTGAGCAACATATCTTGCAGAACGATGCGAAAAATCCGCTTTATTCGCCTTGCCGGGGGAAAGCTATATTTGTTTGGCTGCGGATGACAGGAGGATGGTTTCGATAAACCCGCCCAAGCACAGAAGCTTATAAAATAAGCCCCTGATAATGTCAAGCCGTCGAACCGATGCGGTCCGCTTCCGCCCAAGATCTGCCGTGTGCAGAGGCCGGGCAACCCCCAAGATGGCCCCTCTTTTCGGCAGGAAAACACTTTGTGAAAGCTTGCTTTTTCAAAGGGAAGATGCAAGCTTTGTAACCGGTTGGACAGGAAATGTCGGTTTACCTGATTTGACAACTCATACGGACTGTTTTGGTGCGGTCGGGAGGAACATACGATGAAGAGACGCGATTTCTTGAAGAGTATGGCCATGGGGGGTGCGGCGGCTGCACTGGCAGGCGGGAGCGGTGTTGCCTCCGCCTTCTGGAGTCCGGCTAAGGCTGGCGCTGCCGGAAGGAGCAAGCTGGTTTTCATCAGTGATCTCCATTTGAATGTCGATGCGCCCTACTCCTGGTTTTCCGCGCATGCCCCGCATCTGGTGCAGTTCTTCAAGGATTTGAACGAGCGGGAGGATGTATCCGAACTGGTGATCCTGGGTGATATGCTCGACGACTGGGTTTCGCCTGTGGAAGAGTCTCCCCACAGCCTTGCCGATGTTTTCGAGGATAACTACGCAAATGGCGTGGTTCCCGCCCTGCAGGCGCTCTGTCTGAACCCGGCCCTCCATGTCGTCTATGTGACGGGCAACCACGACCTGCTCTCCTGCGAACTGGATAACCAGACGCTCATCAGCGGCGTTTTTCCCGGAATGACGATTGTTTCGGACCCCCCCGGATTGGGTGCTTACTCGCGCGACAACGTGATCTGGGCCGAGCACGGCCACCGCTATTCCCTTTTCAACGCACCCGATGTCTGGAGTCGGCCGGACGGTCACCTGCCCTTGGGATACTTTATCTCCAGATTGGCTGCCTCCGCATCCTTCGGTACGGGAAGACGCGTCACCACGCCCGAGCTGCTCCGCCGATTTTTGAAAGCGCCGGGTCAGGTGCTTGAAACCATGCAGGAGGATCGCACCGGTGCGAGCCTGCGCCAGGATAAAAGCGGGCCGATCGACGATGCCTTCATCCGGGCGCTCTATACCGCAATCTACCGGGTGATGGGATACCGTGCGTGGGACCGATACGTTATGGAAGGTGTGGACGGGTTTTTGCGGGATCCCCTGGTAGCGGCTGTCAAATGGATTTACGGCGGTATTTTCAGTGGCTGGCCTTCACGTCAGAACATCGTCAGCAGCGATGAGGCCGTCATGAGCGACCTTTACCTGAATCACGTGGCCCGGCTCTTGTTCGAGATGCCCGACGCTATCAAAGACCACTATCCCTTCGCTCCAAGAATCGTCCTGTTCGGGCATACACACCGGGCTGCCTTTGAATACCGTGCCGGAGAGGTCGAAACCCTTTATGTCAACACGGGAACATGGATCGATTCCCAACCCATCACCTGGGTGGAGGTGGAAATTCGCGAGGGCGACCCGGGATATAGATCGTATACCGTGTCTTTGTGGTTTCATGGAGAGATCTCCCCGAGATATACGGGTACGTTGAATGCAGCGTATGCCTGAGACCGGATCAGCCGGAAACAAGGACACTGGGGAAAACAGGAGAAATACGTGGATAGGACCTTCCTTTTGAAGGCGTTTCGCTCCTGATTTCAACTTCCAGCAATGGATGCAGGAGGGGGTTTTATGCACCGAGTTGTATCCTGCCTTTTGGCCTTTTCGTTTCTGGCCGTTTCTTGTCTCGGTTTGGATGCGTCGGAAAGGCCCTCACAGTACGTACTCGGTGAGAACGGTTCTTTTCGAGGTTGGTATACCCGCGTCGTGGATCGTGACGGACTGTCTTCTCTGGCTGTCATTGGAGCAACGCAGGTTATGGACGGGGGCACTGGACTACCGGCGGAGGGCCCTGGATATCTGGCTGTCATTATCCACGATAGGGCCGGTACCCGAATTTTCGAGTCTTACCCCTCGAAATCCGGTTTCAGGGCTCACCGCGAGAAGGGCCTGGATGACCCGCTGAGCGAGGAGTGGACGATATTCGAGTGGCAGGCCGAGGGTTTCGGGTTTATCTCCAACGACTGGATCGATATACGTATCCCGGAGCGGGTTGAGGTTCAGGTTGCGCTCGACGGGGAACGTTTGCCATGGAACCCGGCCTTGCCTTCGGCCGGGCCAGAAGGCTGGGTTGAGTTTATATCGGCTGTTCCGTTGCACTGGCTGGTTTACACCCTTGGATCTGCGGCGGATTACCATTGTTCTGTCTGGGACGGAGATGTCCGGCACAGTATTTCGGGGACGGGCTATGCCCATCAGGAATCCAATTGGGGTGAGGTCTTTCCACCATCCTGGGTCTGGGCGCAGGGTATCGGTTCCGACAACGCCTGTCGCTTTGCTGTCGCCGGCGGGAAGGTGATGATCGAGGGACGGCCTTTAAGAGCCTGGTTCCTGGCCTATCAGTCCGAGTTCCTTTCATGGGAGTTCAGTGCGGCCAGGCCGGGGGTCCTGTTCAGCACACGGATCCAGCCGGAGGCCGGATGGTTCCGAATTACGGCGCAGGATCCTCTGAGAAGGCTTGTGCTGCAAGCGGTTGTTCCCAAAGACAGTTTCATCACGGTATCCGTCCCGACATCCGCCGGGTTTGAACCCGGTGGGATCGAATCCTTTTCGGCCTGCGTCAGACTGGAAGCTTACCGGCGAACTCCCAAAGGGTTTCGCCTTGTGGAAAGACGTCATTTACGGAACGCAGCTCTGGAATTCGGGAATCTTGGAGGTCTCCGTTCGGAGCGCGGATCTCCTTGAAACTCCCGCCCGTCTGTTCTTGAACGCTGATTCCACTGTTTTTGAGAGCGATCGCTGAGGAGTCGAGCTTACGAACCGGTCTTTCAGCTTGATGGTCCAAAACCTGTGGAATCACCGGGCCGGATCCGGGGGGATGCGTATGGAATAAACCGACCCGAGGGTTGCCCCGCTGCTTCTGTGCGACGAGGTGTTTCGTTTTGGATCCCTTGTCCCATTCCTCCTTCTGGGGGTGATGGGGCCGATTCATATGTTATCTTGTGTCCATCCGGAAATGATTTTCTTATAGAACCCAGTTTCCAATCCGGAAATGAGGATTTTTGGCCAATATCAAGGAAATCAAGCGCTTGCGCGGAGGCGACCTGGTGGTCGCCGCACAAGCAAACGTGCAGATTGACGCCGAGATTGGCAAAAAAGACCATTTCCGGATGGATACTATCTTGATGTTGTATTTGCACGCTGCTTTCTCCAGCGGAAAGGGGCGGGTGCAGAAGGGACACGAGGCGCAGGACCTTCTTGAACGGGAGGGCATCGGCGGCAGCCTGATTCAGGAGCGAAACGATTTTTTTGGAGATCGTGCAAAAACGTGGCTTGACAGATATATCGCTTGTGACATATATCAGCATTGATATATATTTCTTCTCGACCCGACCCCTTTCGAAACAGCGGGGATCCTCTCCGGCGGAGGGTTCATTGCCCGTGTCTTAGCTGAAATTCATCGGATTGGAGGCGTTTCATGGTTTCGGCATTTTTTACACTGAATGGTAAAGAGGTCCCTTTCAAGCCGGGGGCGACCATCCTCGAAGTCGCGAGAGAAAACGGCGTAGAGATCCCGACGTTGTGCTATCTCGAGGATACCACGCCGACAGGGGCGTGCCGCATCTGCCTGGTGGAGGTGGAGGGGGCTCCCAGTCTCGTGACGGCCTGTTCGACCCCTGCTGCACCGGGAATGGTTGTCAGGACCCATACGCCGCGTGTGATCGAGGCGCGGCGTCTCAATATCGAGCTTCTGTTGGCCTCCGGAAACCACAACTGTCTGGTCCTGGACCAACCATTGGACAACTGGACCGACTTTCAGCTGCAGGCCATGGAGCCGGATGAACATAAAGACCTGTGCCCCGCCTATGGAAACTGCCGGCTGCAGGAGTTGGCGATCGAGTACCGTGCAAGACCCGGCGCCTTCGAACCCCCTGAAAACCGCTATCCAATCGAGACTGTAAACCCTTTGATTGTAAGGGATTTTTCTCGCTGCATCCTGTGTGGCCGCTGCGTCGCGGCTTGCAACGAACTCGTCGTGAACCGCGCCATCAGCTTCGGTTACCGAGGTGCGGCCACCAAGATCGTCACAAAAGGCGACCGGCCGTACCACGAGAGCGACTGCGTCTTCTGCGGACAATGCGTGCAGGTCTGCCCGACCGGCGCCCTTGTGGAAAAAAAGGCCCTGGGGCTCGGGTTACCGCTGGAGCAGACCAAGGTCCGGACGACCTGTCCCTATTGCGGTGTCGGATGCCAGCAGTGGCTGCACGTGAAGGACGGCCGCATCGTCAAGGTGACGGCTGTCGAAGAGGGCGCGCCCAACAAGGGGCGCCTGTGTGTCAAGGGTCGTTTCGGGTACGATTTCATCTATTCCGAGGAAAGGTTGAAGTCGCCGCTGATCCGCGAAGGAGACGGTTTCAGGGAGGCCTCCTGGGACGAGGCCCTGGATCTGGTGGCCCGGAAATTCAAGGCGATCATCGCTGAAAGCGGTCCGGACGCCATCGCGGGGGTCAGCTGCGCACGCAGCATCAACGAGGATTCCTATCAGATGCAGAAGCTCTTCCGCGCGGTGATCGGCACCAACAATATCGATCACTGCGCGCGGACTTGACACGCCCCGACCGTCGCCGGGCTGGCGACATCGTTTGGATCGGGGGCCATGACCAACTCGTTCGAGGAGTTCAAGCGTGCGAAATGTTTCCTCGTTATCGGCTCCAATATGAACGAGGCCCATCCCGTGGCTGCCACCTTCGTCAAGAACGCGGTGAACCGGGGGGCCAAACTGATTGTCGTGGATCCCCGCAGACACTCGCTGGTGGATTTCGCGAACCTTCACGTTCCCATCCGCGTCGGTACGGACATCGCGTTCCTGAACAGCCTGATGCATATCTTGATACGGGACGAAGGTTATGACAAGGCCTTTGTCCAAGGCTGTTGTGTGGGTTTCGACGCGCTCAAGGAAAAAGTCCGGGAGTATCCTCCCTCGCGCGCCGCGGAGATCTGCGGGGTTTCGGAGGGCATGATCGAGGAGACCGCCCGCATGCTCTCCGAGGTCAAGCCTGCCATGCTCTGCTACACCCTCGGGATCACCGAGCACACCTGCGGCAAGAACAACGTCATGAGCTGCGCCAATCTCCAGATGCTGCTCGGCAACCTCGGAAAGGAGTGCGCCGGTGTCAACCCCCTGCGCGGGCAGAACAACGTCCAGGGGGCCTGTGACATGGGGGCGCTGCCCAACGTGTTCCCGGGCTACCAGAAGGTGGTCGACCTTGCGGCCCGGAGCAGGTTCGAAAAGGCCTGGGGGGTCCAGAAGCTCCCGGAAAAGGTCGGCCTGATGATCCCGCAAATGATGGACGGCCTGATCGATAGGTCCGTCCGCGCCTTCTATATTTTTGGTGAAAACCTGGCGAATACGGAGCCGGACATCCGCCATGTCGAGCATTGTCTCGCCTCGGCGGAATTCCTGGTTTGTCAGGATATCTTCCCCACCGAGACCACGCGTTTCGCCCATGTCATTTTCCCGGCCGCGGCGTGGAGCGAGGACGACGGGACCTTCACCAACAGTGAGCGTCGTGTGAGCCGTGTGCGCAAGGTGAGCACGCCGCCCGGAATCGCCCGGCCCAACTGGTGGATTTTTCGCGAACTCGCAAAGCGTATGGGGCACGAGTGGGCATCTGGCGGCGGCCGGGAGCTGTGGGACAACGAGATCTCCCAGCTTGCCCCGGCTCTTGCAGGGATCAAATACGAGCGGATCGAGAAGGACGGTTTGCAGTGGCCGTGTCCAAACATCTCACACCCCGGGACCTGTTTTCTGCATCGGGACGGTCAGTTTACCTGCGGCCTGGGTCAGTTTATGCCGGTCGATTGGACGCCGCCCGCGGAGACCCCCGATGAGGACTATCCGTTCGTACTCAGCACGGGCAGGCGCCTTTACCATTACCATACCCGTACCCAGACCGGCCGCTCAGGCGGGTTGAACGATCTCCTCGGGGAAGAGACGGCCGATATTTCCCCCATAGACGCCGAGCGCCTCGGCGTGCGGCACGGAGATACGGTCCGTGTCCGATCGCGGCGGGGGCAGGTCAACGTCAAGGCCAAGGTCACCGAACAGGTGCCTGAGGGGCTCGTCTGGATGGCGTTTCATTTTCGGGACGGGTGCGCCAACTGGCTTACGAACCCGGTTTACGATCCCGAAACACTCACCGCGGAGTACAAGGCCTGTGCCGTCCAGGTCGAGAAGGTTTGACGCAGAGAGAAACCCGTCCACGGCATAGAGTGCCCTCTTTGGAAACAGTGAAGATTTTCCTGACAGCCGTTTCCCTTTCCCGGGAATGAACGGTTGGTCCCCTCACCCGCGATGCGCCCCGGGATCGAACCCCCCCGGGGCGCATCATTTGGAATGACAGACGTTCCTTGCAAACTCGAAAAACAGGCTTTTTAGCCCTGCAAGCCGGTCCGGCCGAATGAACCTTCATTCGGGAAAATTGGTTCAGGAAGAGCTGCGAGACGTTGGGTCCCAAGCGTGAGCGATTCCATGTGCCGACCTGGAACCGGCTTCATGCCCGGTGTGTGTTTTCATCCGTTGAGGCCCGTACAGACGGACGCTCGATGTCTCCAGAAAAAATGCTGCAGGAAAAATGTTTTTGCGGCATTCTTTTTTATTGACATATATGCCTAACTTATGTTTAGTTACAATATAATTATATTGTAGTCACATCAATGGGGTGTTTGCGCTTTTGAAGGGAGTGCTGCAGCGTCCGATTGAGCTCGCGTCAACCAGGACAGACCAGGCCCTGACGCCGGTTGTGTGGACAATGCGTGGGCCTGGAGAATCCGCCGTTGCGCTCTGATCGGTGAGATACGGCGGGGAAGCCGGTTTAGCAGACCTGACGATCGAGGGATCGAGGGCAGAACAGCACGAGGGGCGGGAGAATCGGAAGGTCGCCCCCTCGAATGATGGTTTCAAGCGGAATCGAATGCCCTCGCTTTGGGTTTAGGGCGCCGAATCCATGATGGGCCGCTTCCCGACAAGAGACGACTTTCGCCGCTGGTTTTTTGCGGCATTTTTTTGGCAGAACATTATATCAATTTTGATATAAATATAAGGCTCTGGTTTTGTTCGTGTTCGTGTCAGGCAAGAAACAGCGGATATCCTGCGCGATCGATATTCAGTGGGGCAGGAAGGGGTGAAACATGAGATACGCAGAAACGGGGTACAATTTAGAAATCGACTTGGCGACGGGGAACATAGAGCGGGTGGAGACCGATCCGAAGTTGATGGAGCTTCATCTGGGTGGACTGGGCACCAGCGTCAAGTTGATGTGGGACAGGGTTCCGCCCGAGGTCAAGGCGTTCGATCCCGAAAACGTTCTGATATTCAGTGCAGGTCTTTTGGTGGGCACACCTGCCTTCAGCGCGAATCGTACTATCGTGACCTTTATTTCGCCTCAGACAGGGTTGTTGGCATACCCAATGATGGGCGCATTTTGGGCTGCTGAACTTAAATATGCAGGTTATGACAAGGTTATTTTTAGCAATAAGTCTCCAGATTGGGTCTACATATGGATAAATAACGATAAAGTTGAAATACGCGACGCATCACATTTGCTTGGTAAAGGGGGACTCGAAACCCAGGAGTTGATTCGAAAAGAATTGAATGAGCCGAGGGCCCAGGTGGCGGCTATAGGTCCGGCAGGTGAGAATAGGGTCTTCGTGGCTTCCATCGAGCAGGGAAGATCAAGCTCCAGCAGAGGCGGGGGCGGCGCCATCATGGGCGATAAAAAGATCAAGGCAATAGCTGTTCGTGGGACCAAAGACGTTAACATAGCCCGTGGCGCGGAGTTCCTTGAGCATATGCGGGAGGTGATGAAATACATCAAGTTCCGGAATGAAAATCCGCTCCCGGGAGTCATGACCATTCTATCCGGGATTGGTTCTCCAGCTGAGATGAAACATACAGATGAGAAGTGGCATACAGAGAGCTTCGCATGGGGAAATGCCCGACAGCGGCGAAAAAATTTCTGGACCGAGGAAATAGAAAAGAGCTGGAAAGAGACTCAGCTGAAAGCGGTAAAGCGTTTGATTAGCTGTTTTAACTGTCCGACGCAATGCGGTGGGTTGATCGAATACGAAGACACTCCGAGATTCATGATGAAGTGCTTTTCAAAACTGGCCTATCTGATGGGAGCTTATGTAGACGATTTGGGTTTTGGGTTTAGAATTGCCAAGCGTGCTTTTGAGTACGGGGTAGATTCATTCTCAACCCCCCAGATTTTGGCGTTTGCTGTTGAGTTGTATGAGGCGGGCATCCTGACGGATAGTGATTTTGCGGGGACTTCCACCTACGAAGCATGCCCATCCGATAAAGAGGGGAGGTTCTTCTGGTTGCTTGACCGATTTGCTCGGCGGGAAGGAATCGGCGATATCCTGGCGGACGGAACTTACTATGCAGCCCGTAAGATCGGCAAAGGGGCGGAAAAATATGATCATAACACCGTCAAGAAACACGAGCAGATGAATATCAAGCTGGGTATGCTGGATCCTCTTTATTATCTTATGTATGCCACCAATGAAAAGATAAGTATTACCCAGATGGAAGGGAACTGGCCCCAAGCGGCTTTTCCTAAACGAGAAGACAGGGAGGCCTTTGTTGAGGACTGGCCCCAGCTCCCGAATGAAAAATTCAAGCAATATTTCTTGGACTGGGAACCGCGTGGAGAAAATTCAAATCCGTATTACCCGACCCCCCAGATGTGCAGTGAAATTGTTGATTGGATGGAGACAATTCACAACATAGATGATGCCCTCTGTTTATGTGCCGGTATGGGCTCATTTTGCCTGAAGCCTCCCTATCATATCCACAATTACCCGAAAATAATTTCAGCAGTGACGGGGATGGACCTCGATGAAGAAGGATTAAAAAAAATAGCTCACAGAAGCCGGAATCTGCACAGGGCGTTTAACATCAGGAGGGGTATGTCGCGGGCGGATGAGAAGCCGCCTGAAGACCATTGGAAACACAGATATCCTGAACTGGAAGAAGAACTGCTGTCAACCTATTACAAATTCAAGGGTTGGAATATGGACGGTGTTCCCACTAAAGAGAGATTGCATGAACTGGATTTGGATTATGTTGCAGAAGATCTTGAAAAAAGGGGAATATTAAAAAATGGCCAAGATCAAAAAGAAGATCAAGACAATAAAAGTTGATGCGGATAAGTGCAATGGCTGTCGGGCCTGCGAGGTAGTCTGCTCCTACTATCACGCTCAGCCCCAATACAGCAGCAATAATCCTGCGCGGTCGCGTATTCAGGTGATTCGAGACCCCTTTAGGGATATATGGCTTCCTGTATTTGCAGGTGAGTATACCCCGGCCGAGTGCATGGGCAGGGACAAGTACGTGATCGATGGGAAGGAGTACGACGAGTGCGCCTTCTGCAGGGCCTCCTGCCCATCCCGAGACCTGTTCAAAGAGCCCGATTCCGGTCTTCCGCTCAAATGCGACATGTGCGAAGGCGAAGAAAAGCCTTTCTGCGTCGAGTGGTGTCTGAATGACGTTCTGATCCTCGAGGAGCGGGAAGAGGAGGTCGAAGAGGGCGAACCGCAGGAGGCGCTGGAGGTCGGGTTGGAGGCGTTGGCCGACAGATACGGACTGGACAAGCTCGTGGATACCTTGACCCGGATGTCCCTGAAGCCCTGAGAACTAAAGGCAAGCAAAGAGGATAGAAAAAGACAGTGGAAGCGGTAGCCGATTATAAGGAAATTATCGATGTCATCAAGGCGAACGGGGGGGACGCGTTCAAGCGGTGCTTCCAGTGCGGTCTGTGCGACACGGTGTGTCCGTGGAACCGGGTCCGGAATTTCAGCATCCGCAAGATCGTCCGCCAGGCCGCGTTCGGGATGACCGAGATCGAGAGCGACGAGATCTGGCGCTGCACGACGTGCGGGAGGTGTTCGCAGCAGTGTCCGAGGGACGTCAAACAGATCGAGTCCGGGATTGCCCTGCGCCGGGTGGCGACGGAATACGGGGTGTTCCCGACCTCCGTGAAGGCTATCCGGACGGTGAGCGCGAGCCTGGTGGGGGAAGGCAATCCGCTGAGCGAGGAGCGGAAGAAGCGGGCGGACTGGGCGAAAGGCCATTCGGTGGAGGCGTTTACCGAGGAGATGGACGTCCTTTATTTTCCGTGCTGCTATCCGAGCTACGATCCGAGGTTGAAGAAGGTGGCGCAGGCCACGGCCGACATCCTGAACCAGGCCGGCGTGAGCTTCGGGATCCTGGGCAGCAAGGAGAACTGCTGCGGGGAGAGCATCCGGAAGACCGGGGACGAGGAGTTGTTCAAACGCCTGGCGAAGGAGAACATCAAGACCTTCATCGACAGCGGGGTGAAGAAGATCCTGGTCTCCTCGCCGCACTGTTACCACACCTTCAAGAACGAGTACCCGGAGTTCAGCGTCCACTTCGAGGTGATCCATGTCTCCGAGTTTGTGCACCAGTTGATCGAGGAGGGGCGGCTGACGATCCAAAAGGAGTACCCGAAGCGGGTGACGTATCACGACCCGTGCTATCTCGGGCGGCACAACGGGATCTACGACGCGCCGCGGGAGGTGCTGAAAAAGGTGCCGGGCCTCGAACTGGTGGAGATGGCGGACTGCCGGAGCGACAGCCTGTGCTGTGGCGGGGGCGGGGGCCGGATCTGGATGGAGACGCCGAAAGGGGAGCGGTTCTCGGACCTGAGGCTGGAGCAGGCGATGGACGTGGGCGCCGAGGTGCTGGCGACGGCCTGCCCCTACTGCATCGCGAACTTCGAGGACAGCCGGCTGACGCTGGATGTGACGGAGAAACTGGAGGTCAAGGATATTACCGAGATCATCCGGGAAGTGATGTAGTTTCCGGCCGGAAAGGGTGTTTTTGCCCAATCTTGGCGTCAACCTGCGCGGTTGCTTGTGCGGCGTACCGGTCGTACGCCTTCGCGCAACCGCTGGGTTTCCTTGATCTTGGCCAAACTGGGACCCGCCGCGAAGCGGTGGGACTGAGCACCCGAAGGGTGTGAAGAAAAATCCTCCTTTCCGGCCTGGAAACCGGGATTTTACGGGCAAATCATTTCCGGATGAAGTGAGACGATTTGCAGTCCTGCAGGAGAAGGGCCGGGGCGCGGCCTTCCCGGCGGAAACGATTCAGTGCAGATGAGAAGGCCCCTGCCCGGGGGCCGCAAGCGATCTGCTGAGGTGAAAAAGTGGAAAAAGAAGAACACGTGCTGGAAGAGAAGATTCGATACCTGTGCAAGGGTCTCGGCAAGGGAGATTTCGGGGACGTGATGGTTGTCGGCGGCGGGATCAGCGGCATTCAGGCCTCGCTGGATCTGGCCACGGCCGGATTCAAGGTGTACCTGATCGAGAAGTCGCCTGCCATCGGCGGCCACATGGCGCAGCTGGACAAGACCTTTCCGACCAACGACTGCTCGATGTGAATTCTCTCCCCGAAACTGGTCGAGGTCGGCCGGCATCCGAACATAGAGGTCCTTACCTACACCGAGGTGGACCGAGTCGAAGGGGAAGCGGGGGATTTCAGGGTGACCCTGAGGAAGAAGCCCCGGTACATCATCGAGGAGAACTGCACGGGGTGCGGCACCTGCGCGGAGTATTGCCCGGTGCAGTATCCCGACCGATACAATCAGGAGATTTCCGAGAACAAGGCGGTTCACATCTATTTTGCACAGGCGATCCCGCTGATCGCCTATATCGATGAGAGCTGCCTGTATCTGAAAGAGAAGAAGTGCCGGATCTGCGAAGGGGTGTGCAAGAGCAACGCGATCGACCTGAACCAGAAGGAAGAGAAGCGGGAGGTGAAGGTCGGGGCGATCCTGCTCTCCTCGGGCCTCGAGCCGTACGACCCCGGCGTGAAGCATGAATACGGCTACGGGAGGATGCAGAACATCGTGACCAGTATGGATTTCGAGCGGCTGCTGTGCGCCACCGGTCCATACGAGGGGGAGATCCTGCGCGCCTCGGACAAGAAGCACCCGCACAAGATCGCCTGGATCCAGTGCGTGGGCTCGCGGCGTGTCACGCCGGGGGACAACAGCTACTGCTCGGCGGTCTGCTGCACCTACGCCCAGAAGCAGGTGATCCTGACCAAGGATCACGACGCGGATGCGGAGTGCACGATCTTCCACAACGATGTGCGCTCGTACGGGAAGGATTTCGAACGCTACTACGAGAGGACCTCGCAGCTGCCGGGGGTGCGGTTCATCCGGAGCTATGTATCGATTGTCCGGGAGGATCCGGTCACCGGGAATGTCTTCCTCCGCTACGCGACGCCGGACGAGGGGGTGAAGGAAGAGGAATTCGACATGGTGGTGCTCTCCGTCGGGTTGAACCCGCCGGTGGATGCGCAGGCGATCGCGGAAAGGTTCGGGATTGCGTGCAATGCACATGGGTTCTGCGAGACGCACGCCACGAACCCGATGGAGACGAGCCGGCCCGGGATCTTTGTGAGCGGGGGGTTCCAGGGTCCGCTGGATATCCCCGAGTCGGTCTTCAGCGCGAGCGGGGCCGGGTCGCAGTGCGGGGAGTTTCTGGACCGCCGGCGGGGCAGGCTCACGACGGAGCGGGTCTACCCGGATGAAAAGGATGTTTCACAGGAAGAGCCGCGGATCGGCGTGTTTGTGTGCCACTGCGGGGCGAACATCGGCCGGGTGGTGAATGTGCCCTCGGTGGTGGATTACGCCCTGACGCTGCCGAACGTCGTCTATGCCCAGGAGCAGCTTTTTTCGTGCGCGACGAACTCGGCGAACCAGATCACCGACATGATCAGGGAAAAGGGGCTGAACCGCGTGGTGGTCGCGGCCTGCTCGCCGAGGACGCTCGAGCCGCTCTTCCGGGACACGCTGCGGGAGGCGGGGATCAACCAGTACTACTACGAGATGGCCAACATCCGGGAGCACAACTCCTGGGTCCACTCGAAGGAGAAGGAAGAGGCGACGCAGAAGGCGAAGGACATCACGCGGATGTCGGTGGCGCGGGCGTGCCTGCTGGAGCCCTTGCAGGAGATCGACCTGCCGGTGAACAAGGCGGCGCTGGTGGTCGGCGGGGGCATTGGGGGCATGACCTGCGCGTTGTCGATCGCCAAACAGGGCCACGAGGTCTATCTGCTCGAAAGGGAGGCGGATCTGGGCGGGATGGCGAGGCGGATCCACTACACCCTGGAGGGGCTGGATGTGCAGGCCTATCTGCACGAGCTCGAACGGGAGGTCTACCAGCACCCGTTGATCCACGTCTATACGGAGGCGGAGATCACGGAGGCGACCGGCTACGTAGGGAACTTCGTGACGCGGGTGAAAACGGGCCGGCGCGAGGTGGAGATCCGCCATGGGGCGGCGGTGATCGCGACCGGTGCGATCGAGTACCGGCCGACCGAGTATCTCTATGGGGAAAACGAGCAGGTGGTGACGCAGCTCGAACTCGAGGACCGGATCGCGCGCCGGGACGAGGCCCTTGCCGGTGCGCAGAGCGTGGTGATGATCCAGTGCGTCGGCTGCCGGCAGGAGGACCGGAACTACTGCAGCCGGGTGTGCTGCAGCCAGGCGGTCAAGAACGCGCTGAAGCTGAAGGAACTCAACCCCGAGATGGATGTTTATGTCCTGTACCGGGATATGATGACCTACGGGTTCCGGGAGGATTATTACCGGGAGGCGTCGAACCGGGACGTGAAGTTCATCCGCTGGGAGCCGGAGCGAAAGCCGCAGGTGAGCGAGGCCGAAGAAGGTGGCCGGAAGGTGGTGCGGGTGGTGGTGCCCGACCCGATCCTCGGGGAGGAACTGGCGATCGACGCGGACTACCTGGCGCTGTCGGCGGCGGTGATCCCCGCTCCCGGGGCAGTGGATCTGTCGCGGCAGTTCAAGATATCGCTCGGGCCGGACGATTTCTTCAAGGAGGCGCACGTCAAGCTGCGGCCGGTGGAGTTTTCGACGCAGGGCGTGTATCTGTGCGGAACGGCGCACTACCCGAAGCACATCCCGGAGGTGATCAACCAGGCCTACGGGGCCGCGGGCCGGGCGCTGACCCTGCTCTCGCACGATGTGGTGACGGTGTCGGGGGCGGTCTGCGAGGTGGAGGAGAAGAAGTGCATGGGGTGCGGGGCGTGTATCGCGGCGTGCGCCTATGGCGCGATCGAGTTCCGGGACACGCGCCAGGGGCCGAAGGCGGTGGTCAACCCGGTCCTGTGCAAGGGGGACGGGTTGTGCAACGCGGCGTGTCCGACGGGCGCGATCCGGCTGAAGCACTTTACCGATGAGGAGATCAGCACCCAGATCGATGCGGCGATACCGGAAGAAGAGGCTTTGCAACCCATGGATGCGGCGGTTGGAGATGTGTAGGATAATCGAAACGGATGAAGCCGGGATGAGCGGTGAAGGGGGTGAGAAGGAATGAGTGCAGGGGCCAAATTTAAACCCAGGATGCTCGGGTTTGTATGCCACTGGTGAGCGTACGGCGCCGCTGATATGGCTGGAGTTTCCAGGCTACAATATTCGAACGAGATCAGGCTGATTCGCGTCATGTGCTCGGGCAGGGTGGATCTGGAGTTTGTGCTCAGAGCCTTCTCGAACGGGCAGGACGGGGTTTTCATAGGTGGCTGCCATTTAGGCGAGTGCAATTACATCACGCACGGGAACTACCATACGCTGAGCATGGTGCTGCTGTGCAAGCGGATCATGGAGCATATCGGTCTGAACCCGGAGCGGCTCCGGATCAAGTTCATGTCGGCCGGGGACGGGATTCCGTTTGCCGAATACATGACGGATTTCAGCCGGACGATCAAGGAACTGGGCCCGATCGGCAAGGGGGAGGGCCTGGACCCTGCGGAGGTGAAGGAGAAGCTCGATGCGGTCCGGAAGCTGGTCCCCTATATCAAGGTGGTGAAGCGGGACAAGCTCGAACGCCGTCTGACGGACAAGGCGGACTACGAAGGGTTCTACACCCGGGAAGAGATCGAGGAGCTGTTCCGGGACGTAGCGTCCTACTACATCGACCCGGAGAAGTGCCAGGCCTGTATGACGTGCTTCAGGCGGTGCCCCGCGGAGGCGATCATCGGTGGGAAGAACCTGATCCATGTCATCGACCAGGACAAATGCATCAAGTGCGGGACCTGCTTCGAGGTCTGCCCCCCGCGCTTCGGCGCGGTGCAGAAGCTTGTCGGCGAACCGGTTCCCCCGCCGATCCCCGAAGAGCAGAGAAAAATCGTCAGAAAGGCAAAAGGTTGATCAGTGGTCCATCCTTTTCCGGTCGATCAGAGATCGACTTGGTTCCCGCAAGAGAAGAGATTGCCATTGACCTTTTAATATGGGAGTATTTCTCATGAATATGGGTCCTTATACCTACGATGAATATCTCGAGGCGGTTCGCCGGTTCCATGGAACGATCGCCCCCGGTGTCTTGCTGGGCGGTTTTATGGTCAACCTGGCGCTTGACAACCTGCCCGAGGGGGAGTTTTTCGACGCCCTGTGCGAGACCCGAGCCTGCCTGCCGGATGCGGTCCAACTGCTGACTCCGTGCACCACGGGCAACGGTTGGCTCAAGGTGATCGACTTGGGCCGCTATGCATTGGCCCTTTATGATAAATCGAGCGGCAGAGGGGTGCGTGTCTATGTCGATGCGTCCAAAGTGGAGGCATGGCCGGAATTGAAAAGCTGGTACTTCAAGCTCAAACCGAAAAAGGAGCAGGATTCGGTCCGCCTTATGGCGGAGATCGAGATTGCGGGGGCCGGTGTGTGCAGCCTTCAGGCCGTGCAGCTCGATCCGGAGTTTATCAAGGTGCGGCGGCGCAAGGGCTTCAAGATTTGTATGGTCTGCGGAGAGGCCTATCCTGTCACCGATGGCCCTATCTGTCGAGGGTGCCAGGGCGAGGCGCCGTACGTGGCTATGGAGGCCTCGCTGCTCGAAACCCCTGTTTTGTGCCCGCTCGAATGCCGTGCCGTTTGAAGATGCCCCGCCGCCTGCGGGCGGTCCCATGATCCGTTTTATGGCGGAGGGGCGCTTCGAGTGTGTTATCCCGTGTGCGGTGGCGCCCTTCCGGATGGATAGGGTGGTTCGTCCCGTGAATGCTCAAGCCTTGGAATGAAAAGCCAATGGTCCCAGTAGTCGGCATTACGACGCAAACCATCCAGGAGGCGAAATGGTACAAATACATCGCCGATCTGGGATTCCACGCCGTCGAGATCAATCGGCGGAACTCCAAACTGTATTTCAATCTCTATTTCCTGGAAAAAGTGAAACGGTACCTGGAGGGATTCGATCTGAGCATCCATTCCGCCACGGCTGGCATTTTCCAGCCTTACCGATCTTTCACCAAGGCCAACCTGGCTGTATTGACTGCAGAACTCGATGTGTGCCGCTTTCTTGAGGCGCGGCAACTTGTGTTCCACTTGAACGATGGAATCCTCTCTCCCGAGGACAAGCAGCGCCTCAAGGAGGTGCTGCTGTATGCGGCGGATGTCGGCGTCGAGATGCTGTATGAATCGAACAGCATCCTGGTTGCCGAGTATGCTTACGACATCCTTGGAAGTTTTCCGGAGCTGGGATACGTGCTCGATCTCGGGCATCTCAACAACGGCTGCGGACGCGGCGAACTCGGCTGCGAGATCGACGTGTTTTTGCGTGAAGTGAGAAACAGGGTGGTCTACGTACATGCCAGCAACAATTCGGGCCAGCGCGACGAGCACAATGGTCTCGAAGAAGGGACGCTCGATTGGCGTCATGCCCTGGATATGCTCGATTTTTCGATGATCACGAAGATCATCCTGGAGGTTAGATTTCTGAAGATGGTGGAGTCCTCCCGAGCGGCGCTGATGCGTTATTTAGAATTGGGGTCGGACCAATTCAACACGTTGAATATGTTGGGAGATCGTGCACAAAAATAGCGTTTTCCGTGCTTAAACGCATCATTTTGGCATGAAAAAGGGGGCTTTTAGGCGGCATGTTGCAGTTCCGGGGAAGGATTGACGATTCCGCTATCTTATGGAGAAGGTTCTAGAGTCTGTAATCTCGGTCAGTATGGCACGTGGTTCCTGTCCTGCCTAACAGAGTCTCTCAGAAAATACTTATCCAACACGAGTCAGCTTGCATTCCGGGAAGGGAAAAGACGCTCGGTTCGTGTCTCTGCAGTATCATGCCCCTCGCTGCTGCTCTATGACCTTGGGGAGCTTCACGAATCGGAAATTCATGCTGAAGGCCGGCCTCGTGTCTGCCGATACCGCCGCAGCCGGGCCCTTCGCCCTCCCGTGAAGGTGTTCTTCCCCGGGTGTGAATCGCAAACCTGTCTTTCCTTTTCCCTGACTTTTCGCTCGGCTTTTTTCCCGGGGCACAAATCTTCCTGAAACCCCTCCATCTGCATGCAACCTTGTGTGGTCCGGTCTTGAGGGTCTCGGTCGGTGTTCCGGCTTGAATCGATCCGGCGTTCCGTGTATGAAAGGTGTTGAAGCCACAGGCTTGAATCGAGGGGATTTGCATGAATCTACACATGATTTCCACCGTCGTTCTGGTGGTTCACTGGGTTGTCATTGTGGGCCTTTCGATCCGCGTGGTCATGCGGCGGCCGCCTGTAGGCGTTGCGATGGCCTGGCTGGCGGTGGTTTTCAGCGTACCCCTGGTAGGCGCGGCGGTCTACCTGCTCTTCGGCGAAAAGCGGCTGGGCCGGGGTCGTGCGGCGCGGATCCAGACCGGCGTGCCCCGACTCGTCCGATGGCAGGCGGCCCTCAGGGAGCAGACGACGCCTGTGTCGATCGAGCCTGTGGGCGAGCCGCTCTGCCGCCAGGCCGAGCGGACCACAGGTTCCCCCGCCCTGCCGGGCAACGAGATGCTGCTCCTTAGTGATTTCGAGTCGGTATTCGACCATATGATCAGCGACATCGACACGGCGGAGCGAACGGTCCATTTCTGTTTCTATATCTGGGAGGGGAGCGGTCGCGCAAAGGACGTTGTGGACGCCCTCATCCGAGCGGCCGAGCGAGGGGTGCGGTGCCGGGTGCTCGCCGATGCGCTTGGCAGCAAGGCGTTCCTGGATGGGATTCAGGCCGGCAGGCTGCGCCGTGCGGGCGTCGACTTCAGGGCTGCCTGGCCGACAGGACTCGTGCGGGCGCTCGCCACGCGAACCGATCTGCGCAATCATCGCAAGATCGCCGTGATCGACGGGCGCGTGGCCTACACCGGCAGTCAGAACATGGTGGATCCCCGCTTCTTCAAACAGGCGGCGGGCGTCGGGGCATGGGTTGACGCCATGGTGCGCATCACCGGACCAGCCGCAGCCTCTTTGGATGGCGTGTTTCTCTTCGACTGGTCGGTCGAAACCGGCGCAGCCTTTGAGCCGCCATCCGTTGCGGGTGCACGGGGATATTCCGGCCGCGACGGTTCGTCGGTGATCCAGGTTGTGCCTTCAGGTCCGGATTTTCAGGCTGAGGCGATACACCATCTGCTGCTCAAGGCCGTCTATGGCGCGGAGCGCGAGCTCGTTATGACCACACCGTATTTCGTCCCCGACGATGCGCTTCTGACGGCGCTCGAGACGGCCGCCCTCTGCGGCGTCGCGGTGACCCTGATCATCCCGGCCCGGAACGATTCGCTGCTTGTCCGCCATGCGAGCGCGGCCCACTTCGACGATCTGATGTCGGCCGGGGTCCGGATCGCACTCTTCAAGGGCGGGCTCCTGCATACGAAGAGTCTGACCATCGACGGGGCGATCAGCGTCTTCGGCTCGGTCAATCTCGATATGCGCAGCTTCTGGCTGGATTCGGAGATCTCTCTCTTGGTCTACGACCGCGGTTTCACCCGGCATTTGCGCGATCTTCAGGACAGCTACCTTCAGGACTCCGACCGGCTCGATCCCGGCCCCTGGAACGCCCGCCCCTCCTGGCGCCGGTTTGCCGACAACGTCTGCAGATTGTTTGGCCCTCTGCTTTGAAAATGGCACGATGCCGGCATCGGTGGTTGTTGCAGGGGTTGATTTCCTATAGCGTCGGGCAGGATTCCCGAAACGGATGTTCTGGAATCCATACCTGCATGGAGGAATGCCATTTTTTTTCGAAACCATATGATCACCGTTGTTACGCTGGTGCACCTCTATGTTTTTTTGCGCCCGGGTTCATTGTCCGTGCGCAAAAGGCATCTGAACCGCAAGGGTTTGATCGCTGTGGGCGTTTCCTTTTGGCTCGTATTTTTCATCAGCCGTGTTTATAAAGAACAGACGCCGGGTCTCTTATCCGGTGCGCTCCAAGTGGTCGGGATGCACTGGATGGGGGGAGCATGCTTCTCGCTACGGTGGGGTTCTTTATGGCCGCTCTGACCTCCGGTTTCGGTCTGGAGTTCAGGAGATCGGTGAACAGTATCCGAATACTGGGTGCGGTCTTTGGCTGACATCGATCATCATTGCACATGTGCTGGGCATTCGCCGCCCGGTCGTGGAGACCTATGAAGTGCCTTGGATGCATTGCCTGACACGTTGGAAAAATGCGGAGTGCTTCCTCACGGTGTCCGTGATGAGGCTGCAAACGCTCCTCCTTACGCCGAGGGAGGAGGTATGGGGTTATCCCCGGGGTCTTCCAGGATCCCGGGAAGAATCGTTTTGAGAAGGGGTTCGGGATGGTCAACGAATGCAATCAGAATAGAGGTTTTTATGGAACAGCTCATGCGGAATTTTACATTGAATTTTTTCGGTAAAGGGATCCATAAAGTATCCCCTGAGGCGTTTTTAAAAGGGAAAAACGGTTACTTATTGGATGTCCGCTCGAAGGAGGAATCTGCTTCCATCTTCATAAAACTGGAATTTCACTCGAATATAGAATGTCAAAATATACCGATAAATGAAGTGCCCGACAGAATCGATGAAATCCCGAAAGAGAAATCGATCGCCGTATTTTGCCCGGCAAACGTGAGATCATCTATTGTGTATGCTTATCTGTTGTTAAAAGGCTACCCTGATGTGCGCATCCTTGAAGGGGGTTATTCCGCTTTGACAGATGCATTGAGGCCGGGGAGTGTGTTGAAAGCTGTCCAAAATAAATAGTTTCCATCCGGAAATGGTCTTTTTGGCCAATCTCAGCGTCAATCTGCACGTTTGCTTGTGCGGCGACCCACAGGTCGCCTCCGCGCAAATGCTTGATTTTCTTGATATTGGGCAAACCGGGACCCGCCGCGGAGCGGTGGGACTGAGCGGCGAAGCGGTGAAGAAAAATCCTCATTTCCGGATTGGAAACTGGGTTCTATAGGGAAATCGTTTCCGGATGTACACTAAATAAGAGGATCATCGCTGAATGACAAGCCTGATGGTTGTTTCGTCCCTGATTTTGATCGTCTCTGTGGCGATGACCATGGTCGGAAAAGGAGGCGGCAATTTCTATGTCGTGATTCTGGCACTCGCCAATGTTCCGATGCATGAGGCAGCCACGACCGGTCAGTTCATTCTCTTTTCCGCATCGATTGCGGCGATGGCGATCTTCCAGAAAAATAAATCGGTATCGTGGAAGTTGGCTGTTTTGATCGGGACGTCGACGGCGCTGTCTGCCTTGCTGGGCGGTTATTTTTCTCATCTGTTCAGCGGTCTTTCGCTGAAAATGATATTTGCAGCCATGTTGTTCATATCGGGTATCGTCATGCTGGTTCCTGTTTCCAGCAGTCTTTCCAGGACGCGAAGGCGTTTTGGATCGATAAGTGTCCAATCAGGCGGCGAGGTATACCCTGTCGATTTGCTGATTGCGCTGCCGACGGCTGTTCTGGCCGGTTTCGGCTCCGGAATGGTGGGTGTGTCCGGCGGGTCGTTCCTGGTTCCCCTCATGGTGCTGGCCTGCCGCGTTCCAATGCACACTGCGGTGGGAACCGCATCTACGCTCATTGCTGCAACAGCTCTCATGGGGTTCACAGGTCATGCCGTGCAGGGGGATTTCAACCCGTCCTGGGCTGTTCCTCTGGCTGCCGTCACCATCCTTGGAGGCATACTGGGCGGCAGGTTGTCTTTGAAAACGAAGCCTAAACATCTGAAGCAGTTGTTTGCCTATACGAACTGGCTCGCTGCGGTTTTCATGATCGTCAACGCGCTGCAGACGGGCCGTGGTGGTTAAGGCATCTTGGACCCGAGATCCCGGGTCTCAACGAAATGGAGGTGGTTCATGTCCGGGTATGGAAGTGAATGTGAAGTGGAGATCAGGGATCGCGGGCGGGGCGGCTGGGGGATGTAGTTGCGTCGCCCTTTCTGCGCCTGGCGGAGGGATGCCGTCTGCTCAAGCGATGGAAACGGCATGGCGATGTCCTCAAGCTCGGGTAGGTGACAACTATCTTGAGGCAGGGGGTGTCGGAAATTGATTTCGGCGAGCATTAAACTCTGATAAGGAAGCGTGAGCGGTAGTTGAGACGAATTCCTCGGGTCAGGTCGAGTGTTCAGTAGATGGGCATTTGAGAACTTCATCCAGAAACACATTTTTCAGGAGGAGCCGACATGTCGAACCCGAACTTGAAAAGAGGGGATAAGGGCGAAGCGGTGTACAGGCTGCAGTCTTTTCTCAATCGCGTCGGAGCGATGTTGATTGCGGACGGGGATTTCGGCCTTGCAACGGACAGGGGCGTCCGGTATGCGCAGGATTATGCCAATCAGCCTACAACGGGGGTCGCCGATTTCACGCTCTGGACGTGGTTGGAATCCAGGCCGGAGCCGTTTCCGAGTCTCGACACGAATGGTGTGGCATTCATTGCGCTGGAGGAGACGGGAGGCCTCGGCTATTACGATCAATTCAGCAGATGGCCGCATTTTCCCGGCGAGCAAAGCGGCATCACCATCGGCGTCGGATATGATCTGAAATGGAATAGCGAGGCGGATTTTATCGCCACCTGGGGGCCCCATTTACCCGATGCCGTCATGGTTGAACTGGCCAGGGATATCGGCAGACGCGGGACGAAAACCCGCGCTCGAGAGCTTCGGCAGTTGGGCGTGGAAATTCCTTTCAAATATGCATGGTCGGTCTTTGTAGAGAAGACGCTTCCCCGCTTCTACGCGGATTCCGAGGCGATCTACCCTTCGCTCGAGCGTCTTACTGGATTGTGCCGTTCGGTTCTCGTCAGCATTGTCTTCAATCGCGGCAACGATTTGAGAGGAGGTCGACGCAGGGAGATGAGGGAGATTCAGACCATCCTCGCGCGGGCCGACGAGGCCGGGCTGGATCATGAGCGGGTCAAATCGATTCTCGCCGAGGTCGAGGATCAGATCGTTTCCATGAAGCGGCTGTGGGATCCGGCCTCCGGTCTGATCAAACGCCGCCAGGCCGAGGCGAATCTATGGCGCAAGGGTTTGGAACGGCTGTAGGAAACCCATGGACCGCTGAAAAGAATCCGGGCCGCTCTCTCCAGGCAGCATCTCCAACCTGGCAAGAAGCGCAAGGCCTCTAATTTTTCGGTGAACCGCTTTTCTCTTTCCAGGCGTTCGGGATGTTCGAGAGGACGGCCGCCCGGGAACATCCCGCTTCGACGACCTCAGGCAGATTGGCCCGTGTGATGCCGCCGACGGCAACGCAGGGCAGCCGGCAGATCCGGTCCAGCCCTGCCCTGCCCAGGCTTTCGTGTCCTGCCTCAGCCTCATGATCCGGTTGTATACCGGTCGTTTAATAACTGTCGCACGCTCTTTCTACCCAGTTTCCAATCCGGAAATAGTCTTTTTGCCGGTCTCGGCGTCAATCTGCACGTTTGCTTGTGCGGCGACCATCAGGTTGCCTACGCACAAGTGCTTGATTTCATTGATATTTACGAGCCGGGACCCGCCGCGAAGCGGTGGGACTGAGCACGCGAAGCGTGTGAAGGAAAAATCCTCATTTCCGGATGGACACTGTTCATGCCCCAGGTTTCCAGCGATTTCCGGGCATCTTCCTGGATGACGCTTCGTCGAACCTTCTTCTACCAGCCCGCCTATTGCTTTCAGATATGCCGACGTTTTCTCCTTTGAGGTCGTCCCTGATGAATTTTGAGATGACGGGGTCGTCGAGGCTCGTCCTTTCCTCTATTCAACCATCCGATATCAGAGGGCATCTCCCTCGTTCGGCGGCATCCCGATAAATTTGCGCCCGTGTGACCGGATCTGTCAATCGGCTGTGATAGGGTGCAGCCCAGAACGAGGGGAGGGCGGCAAAGAGCTTGCCCCCTTTGTGCTGAAATGGTGGAAAAGAAGGAGGTGTTGTTATGAGAGATCAGGATCTGCCGGTATATCTTTTTGAGATGAGGCAATTCATCGGCGGAAGGGTGCTTGTTCTCACGACGCTTGTGCGCAGCCGGGACGAGGCTGCTGCGGCGGCGGCCAAAAATGTCGTCGACAATGACTTCAATATCGTCTGGAAGCTCCTGCCGGTCGATTCCGCGAAGGCAAAAGAGCGGCCGGGGCGGCGGAACGAGGTTTGACATCCGAGCATCCCCAATGAACAGGAATGATGGATGCCGTTGTGTCCCGATCGATCCGTGGTCAGGAACGGGATTCCTGTCCGGGTTCCTGAAGTGAGGGCGTTTGCGCGTTTTCATTGTACCGCTCGGCGATGAGGCGCGCTTCGGCCTGGATCTCCTGCTTTAAAGCATGTGGTTCGAGCAGGAGTGCGTCCGTGCTCCAGCCCATGATCCAGGCCCTGACCTCCACGCTCCAGGGAACCTCCGCCTCGAAGACGATGGATCCGTCTTCCTGATTCAGGATGGTTTGACTCGGGTGCCAGGTCTTTTCCCGGATGTAGCCTGCGACCTCTCGCGAGAACCGGACCTTGATTCGGACCAGATCCCCCTGAAACACACCGAAGCTCGATTGTGTGAAGGCGTCGAAGTTGAAGCCTTCTTGTATCTTGAACGGTTCATTGGTCAGGTGCAGCATCTTGATACGGTTGACCGCGAAGATCCTGACGGCACAGCGGGTATGGCAATAGGCGATCAGGTAAAAGGTCCCGTTGAAGAACCAGATGCGGTACGGGTCGACCTTTCGCCGGGTTTCCTTTCTCCGGCTCATGGTGAAGTAGACTATCTCGATGGATTTCCTCCGGACAGCTGCATCGTGCACCCGGTTCAGGATTTCACGGAACCTTGCATAATCGCAGTAGGGTTTGATCCCGACTTCGATGGTCTGCTCCAGGTTTTTTACGTACTGGAGGGAATCGGGGGGGAGTGTGGTCCTGATTTTCTGCAAGAGGCTTTCGAGGGATTCGTAGAAGACGGTTTCCTTGAAGATTTTCAGCAGGTCTGTGCTGAAATAGAGGGCCATCAACTCCGTAAAGGTAAACGGCACAGGCATCTGATGCTTCACGGTGTCCAGCACGGACCAGAGATTTTTTCCGTCGACTCGTTCGGTGTAAATAGGAAATCCGGCGACCTGCAGCGCTTCGAGATCCCGATAAACAGTCCTTGGATGGCATTCGAGTTCGTCGGCCAGGTCGGCGGCGGATCGCCCCTGGTGCGAAGAAATCAAGGTCTGGATGATTTTCCACTGCCTTCCAAGTTGATCTCCCCTGGCCATATGGGATTACCTCCTCGTTTGCTGACTCCTAAACTTCATGTGAGAGCGATCCTGCCCTGACCCAGTTCCGCGTGTTCCTTCAGCAGCTGGTCCGCCATATTCTGCCCGAGCTTGCGGTAGGCCTCGAACTGTTCTTCACTGAAGAACTGATCGGACGTGGGCTCCTGAGGGAAGGCCGGGTGGATTTGCCGGTATTTGCGTACCGTCTCGTCGTCATCTTTGTGTACCGATGATTTCAGGATGACCAGGTGCCCTTGCGCGCTCGGTTCGGAATCGGTTTCAGGATACAGGATGGTTCCCAGGGCATAATGCTTGGCGGCGAATCCGCGTTTGTCCGGCTTCAGATCGTCGAGACGGAGTTCGAACCTGATCCCCATATCGGCTTCAGCATATTGGACGGCGTTCATGAGGGAACCGAAGCTCCAGTCGGTGTCGCACTCCGCGTCCACCACCAGGATGAGGCGGCAGCGTCTTTGGAGGAGTGAGATCAGACCGAGATTGTCCCCTGTGTGTCCCCCATCGGAAAGGTGTACGAGGCGACGGCGCGAGTCGCTCATGCCAAGGACTTCCATCAGCAGGTACTTGGGCCAGAAGACGACGGTTTCCCGCCTCCCAAGGTGCTTGCCCCCGCGATAACCCGGGTTTTCCATCCACTGCCCAAGCCGGACGTTGAAGAGCGTCGCGCCGAAGGCCTGTGCGAAAAAGGTCTGACGTCCGAGGGCTGAGTTGATCGCTGCCCCCGATATGGTCAAGACCCGGGCCACCTTGGTGGCACCGGAACGATAGACCCCGGTGTCCACAAAACCGATGGCGGGTGCGCCGCAAAAAAGTTTGGAGAAGATGAAGATGTCCGACTTCCGGCTGCGATAGGTTGCATCGCGATCGGTGGAGAGGTTCAGACACGCATTGTAGAGGTGATAGGGAGCGGCGGTGACCGCACCCGCGAAGGGCTCGGGCTCGGGTTCGAGCGCCTTCCAGATCTGCACCCTTTCCAGCGCACGGGATTGCAGCCGATACTGCACAAAAGAAGACCCGCTCGGAGCTCCTCCTGGTGCCTTTGTCGATGCCATCGCCTTTTTCCGGGCTGTGGCCCTGGCTCCTTTACCCGGGCGGCCGTGCAGATCCAGAAGCCGCATCTGGCTGTGCTCACGCCTGATCTCCGGGCTGCCGTGCGGTATCGCGCCGAGCGCTCGTGCCAGGGTGCTCAGATAGGCCTCGGCCAGCCGGTCCCGGTAAAAATAATGCATGGAGATCTTGTTGAAGTCGACCAGACAACCGGCGATCAGCAACAGGCCCGCCGCCGCGGAGAAAATCAAATAATGTATCGTGCCGGGATCAGCGGGACCGATCCAGCGGAGGAGCTGCTCCACGAGCACCATGCATAGCATGAGACCGGCCGTCAGGACGAGCCCCGCCGCCGCCCCGAGCACCAGCTTCTGGATGAATTCCGATGAGGTCTTCAGCCAGCTGAAAATACCTTTGAGCCTTTCTTCGCTCTTTTGGTTGTTTTCCTGCTTGCGGTTTCGCCACCAGGCCATCAGTCCCAGGACCAGCGCCCCGACGAGACCGGCACCGCCTCCACCGGCAAGGGCCTCCGGTCGCGGGAGGCTTTGGCCCTTGGCGATCGCCGCGCCGAGTAGAGCGCTTACGAGCCCCAAACAGACAGCGGCTAGAAACAGGTAGAAGAACAGCCCGATAATGGAACTCAGATAGGAGCGGCTGTTCCGGTTGGAACGGCGCTCCCCTTTGCCGGGAATCACGCAGACCAGCAGGATATACGCGAGGACAAGGGCAAGGAAACCGCCGGCGAAGAAGCAGACGGGTACGAGCATCGCATCCTGCATCTGCGGCACGAAGCTCCTCAATGCAGCGGGTGCGGCGAAGGCCGCTGGAAGGGTGAGACTCGCCAATACCCAGAGGGCCCGGCGCTGCCTTGCATCCTCGTAGGTGTCTCCGCCCCGCTCGAACCAGCACTTTGGCGCACGGTCCGCGCATGCCCCGCAAACGACGCCCGCGCCGATGGCGAAAAGGCCGCCGATGCCGGCCGCCCACAAGAGCCCGACCGGTCCCCCGGCACCGGTCAAGAGGGTGCCGGCATATCCGCCGGATGGGTCGGGAAACGGTTTGCTTCCGCACAGGGCCAAAGCCAGGAGAGCAAGGGCTGCACCGATCATCACGAGGTTGAAGAAAAGGCCCAATGTACAACAGATGCCGGTCAGCAAGGTGCCGAACGCCCGCAGGACATCGCGGTCGAAGGTGCGGTGTTTCCGCACGAGATAGTCTCCGAACGCCCTCAGGTGCTCAACGACCATGCGGCCGCTGAGCCACTGGCGGTGTTGCGTGAGCGGTGTGCGTTGGTCGTCGTAGAAAGGGCTGTCCTCCGGCTTCTCGACGTCGAAATGCGCTTCGTCTTCGGCATCGAATTCGAATTGGTTCGGCGCGTCGGGGCCGAGGTACTTGTCCAAGGCCTTGCAGGACAGGAGACTCGAAAGCGCGGAGCCGATGTAGCCGCCCCCGGAGACGGTGCTGAGATAGTCGAGGCGTTTGAAAAACCCGCTGCCGGCCAGCGATTGCAGCGCGCCCAGAGAAAGGGTCGCCGAGCGGATGCCGCCCCCGGATAGCGCTATCCCGACGGGAGCCGGGTCTTCGGTTGCGGGTACTTCGGCCTTGCGTCTCCTGCTTCGGATATAGATGCCCTCCCGGCGGATGACCTCACTCAGCGTCACCAGATGCTTGGAATATTGAAGAGGCTTCTGTGTCGCACGATGAAACAGGCCAAAGCCGATGATCGCCACACCGGCGACCACCGCCAGCCCGAGAAGGATAAATTTGACCAGTGCACAGACCCCGGCGGCGATAACCAGGCCGGTCTGAGGCGTTGCGACGGCGAGAATTCGTCCCAGGAAAAGATTTTCGACGAGGTCTGCCAGGCCGGCTGCGAGGGGCATTGCGGCCAGGACGATCCAGAAGCGGTCGAGCGGCACCCGCAAAACCGTCAGGAGCAGCAGAATCAGCGCAGAGCCGAAAACCATATATCCGAAGATCAGCCAGCGGTCCTGCACGAGCCCTTTTTCCGCATGAACGAAACGTGAGGCTTCGTCCAGTTCGCTCTCCTTCCATTGAGCCAGGAGGGCAGTCGCGCGCTCGGCGCTGAAAGCCAGCTCAAGCCCGACGATTCCCGCCGATATTTCTTTGCCCTTCAATTGCACGTCGTGGTCTTGAGCGGCGTCGAAGGCCCAAAGCAAAAAAACCAGGGCCAAAGCGCTGATCATCACCAAAGAGCTGAGAAATACCCATCGTGTTCCACTCTCCTGCCGCAGTTTCACATCTCCGCTCATGTCGTCCTCCGAGTGGGAAGCACTGCAATGAAGCTTTACTCATTTCACGACAATTTTAGCACAGATGGAGGGAATCGGGTAAAAAAGTAAAATTGAAAACTACATCGATTGCTTTAATGATATTCTCCCAACACGGAGAATTGCATGGATTTAGGACCTGAACCGGACAGGCAGATCAAATCATTTTGATTTCATATTTAGTCTCCATCCGGAAATGATTTCCCGGTACAACCCAGTTTCCATTCCGGAAATGAGGATTTTTGGCCAATATCAAGGAAATCAAGCGTTTGCGCGGAGGCGACCTGGTGGTCGCCGCACAAGCAAACGTGCAGATTGACGCCGAGATTGGCCAAAAAGACCATTTCCGGATGGAAACTATTTATCCCTCCGTTGCGAGGGCGCCCTGAGGCGTCTCCGGTGGGGGCTGGGAAGGGGTGCCGACCATGAACGCTTCAAAAAGCGCGTATCTCCGCCTCTTATCAGGCAGGTTTCAGCGACCTGGTCGTCGCTGGTTTCGCTGATCAGGCGTGCGACTTGATCAAGGTGCTACCAGCATCCTCGGAATTTCACCGAATCCTCTCGAATGGAGGAAATATCCCGGTGTTTTTGCGAATTCCTGCAGCATTCTTTACCGGGCAGGGTTACTGCGCCCAAAACCTTTACATATCGAGACGATGGTTATATACACGGTGTGGTTTTGGATCTTGGGCTCATTACGGGTGAAAACAGAAAGTTGGAGGAGGATCCTGTGCTGGCTGCCTGGTTTTTTTCACAGCTCGACTATCTCTGTTTCATCAACGGGCTCGTTTTTCTTCTGTTGGTCTTCGCTTGTATCCGGGTGGATTGGCAGCGGAACGAAAAGCTCTTTCTTCCCTGGCGCTGGCTGGCGCTCTACGGTTTGCTGCAGGCGGTTGCATCATGGAGCAAGATGTCTGCGCTCAGTGTCCCCGATCCGGGTCTGTTTGAAGCTTTCCATACCGGGGTCATCGTGCTTTCGTTTATATCTCTGGCCGAGTTTGGCAGGCGCTCGTGGCGCCGTCGCCATTCTGGAAAATACGGTGTGTGGGCCCTTGCATCGCTGCTCCTGACAACGGGGGTGGTGGCCGCCGCGGGCTGCATGGAATTCGAGAGTTCAGCCCGATGTTTTCTCGGCGCTCCAGGTGCTGTCCTGAGCGCCCTCGTATTGAGGCGTGTGTCGAGGTCGCTGCCTGGTGGCGACGGGATTGCCATGAAGACGGCCACGGCAGGGATGGCGCTGGCGGGCCTTGCCTTTGGTTTGGCCGTCCTTGAGGGTGTTTCCGATCTCACCGTCCGGTCTGCTTTCGAAATCCACCCGACGATCGCCGGGCTGCCGGCCGAACTCTTCTGGGGGTTGGGCTCCCTTCTGGGAGGAGTTGGAATATGGCACTGCGGCTCGACAGGTTTTTTTTCGAAAGACGGGCGCGGATGGCCGGCCAGATTGGCGCTTCCTTTCTCCCTGCTGGTGTTGATCGGCCTTGGCTGGACAGCCACGGATTGGCGTGGACGGGCCTTGGACAGCCGAATGCGGGAGGATGTCCTGCGTCATTGCATGGGCATTGCCGCTGCGATGGCCCCGGAGGAGGTTAAGGCCCTTTCGTTCAACCCCGAAGACCTCGATCGTCCGGAATTTCTGCGCATCCGCGAGCACATGACCGCCTATGGCGGGTTGCTCGAAAATGTCCGTGGCATATACAGTCTGGCCGTCCGCAATGGGAAAATGGTCTTCGGGCCCGAGAACTACGATCGGGACGACCCGATGGCTTCTCCGCCTGGAACGGTCTATCGGGAGCCGGGTTCTGAAAACTGGGAGGCCTTCCGGACGGGCCTCCCCTGTACGATCGGTCCCTACACGGACGAGTACGGCACCTTTGTATCTGCACTTGCCCCCGTGTTGGATCCTTACAGCGGTGATGTGCTGATGCTGGTCGGGATCGATGTTTCGGCGGACCGGTGGCAGGCGATCATAGGGGGTGCCCGACGGGGTGTGATTCTGATGGTCCTGGCCCTGTCGGCCTTTTTTTTGGGGGGGCTGGCCCTGCTGCAGTGGCGCCGTTTTCGACCGGGAGGGGCGAAAAAAGGGTGGCTCAGGCATGTCGAGACGCTGATGGCGGGTTTGTTGGGGATAGGGTTGACGCTGATTGCCGTGTCGGCGGTCCAAGTACTGGAGCGCAACAGGATACGGGATGCGTTCGCCGCGAAGGCCGAACTCCGCGCCCACTGGGCTGTGGATGTTTTCAAGGGGATCCGGCGCGATCTGACGGCGCTGCGCCGCTTCTTCGAAGTGAGTCGTTATGTGGATGCACAGGAATTCGCGGCCTACGCGGGGCCGCTGGCCCGGGCATCCAATGTGCAGGCCTGGGAATGGATACCGGTTGTGCCGGCCGCCGGCATCCAGGCCTTCGAGGTACATATGCGCGTCGGGGGCCAAGCCGATTTCGAGGTGAAGGAGAAGGACGAATCGGGGGCGATGGTGCGGGCAGATAAACGTGGAATTTACTACCCTCTCGCTTGCATTGCCCCCCATGAGGCCCATGCATCCCTGGTGGGATTCGATCTCGGGAGCGAACCGGAACGATTGGCGGCGATTGAAAAGGCGCTCGAGACCGGGTTGCCTGTGGTTACGGCTGCCATCGAGCTTCTGCAGTTGGTGGGAGACGCACATGGTTTGGTGGCCTTCGATCGGGTCCAGAAACCCGGGTATGAGCGGCCGTCAGGGCTGGTCGCTTGTGTGCTCCGTCCGCAGGAGGCCCTGAATACGGTCTTCGGACCCGGCGAAAAAAGCCGTTCGCATGTCAAGATCGATCTTGTCGAGGTCAAGGGTGGCGAATTACAGCCTGAGATGGTTTGTCCCTCCGAATCGGTCTCTGGGAGACTGGCAGGCTGGACCTCGGAGCGTGCTGTCTTGAGCAGCCTGATCTATCCGCTCTTTCTTTTCGATCGCACCTGGGTGATTGTCGTTCATCCGACGGAGGGATTCCGCTCCTCGAACCGAACCTGGTCCGGAGCTGCGACTCTTTCCGGGGGTCTGCTGCTCACGGCTGCGATGACCGCGCTGATCGGCTTTTTCCGCTCCCGCGAGACAACGCTCGAACGTCAGGTGGCGGAGAGGACCCGCGCGCTCCATGAGAGCCGGGAGCGCCTGTCCCTGGCTACCCGGGGGACGGGGTTGGGGGTTTGGGATTACCGGGTGGTGGAGGACCGCTTGGAGTGGGATGACAACATGTTCACGCTTTTCGAAATAGACCGTGAGGGTTTCGGGGGGCATCTCGCCGACTGGATCGATCGCCTGCCTTCCGAGACATGCTCCCAGGCGGCCGCTATGTTCGAAAGCGTTCTCGCAGGCGGAAAGGATTTTTGTCTCGAGTTCCCCGTCCTGAAACCCTCCGGCGAGATACGTCATCTTGTCTGTATGGCCACCGTGGTGCGGGATGCGTCCGGCCAACCCACGCGTGTCGTAGGCATCCACTACGATGTAACCGATCGCAGACGCGCGGAAGACGCACTGAGAGAAAGCGAAGAGACGTTCAGACTGGTTTTCGAAAACGCGCCGCTCGGGCTGTTTCACTACGACAGCGCTGGCGTGGTCACGGACTGCAACGACGTATTTGTAAGGATCATCGGATCATCCCGTGAGACGCTGACGGGCCTCGATATGACCCGGTTGCCCGACAGCCGGATTACGGCGGCGCTCGGGGAAGCCCTGTCCGGCCGGCTGAGCCTCTTCGAAGGGGAATACCGGTCCTACACCGCGGACAAGGTGACCTCGGTACGCGTTTTTTTCGCGCCGATCCTGGATCAGGCGGGCAAGGTCAAAGGCGGTATGGGCATTGTGGAAGATGTCACGCACCGCAAGATCGCCGAGGACGCCCTGCGCGAGAGCGAAGCCCGGTTTCGCTATATGGCGGAGATTATGCCCTTCCCGGTTTCGCTCATTTCGCCTGCCGGCCGGTATGAGTATGTGAACCCGATGTTCGTAAAGGTCTTCGGCTATACCCTGGAAGATGTGCCTACCGGGAAAGACTGGCTCGTCAGGGCATATCCGGATGACGCGGAAAGAAAAAGGGCGCTTGCGGTCTGGCTGCAGGATATCCGGAAATCGGAGGATTATCAGGTCCGGCCGAGGACGTTCACTGTGGTTTGCAAGGATGGGTCGAGCAAAAAGATCCTCTTTCGGCCCATGACCATAAAGGGCGGTATGCAGTTTATCGTCTACGAGGATATCACGGAGCGTGAACGGGCCGAGGCCGCCCTGCGTGAGAGCGAAGAGCGCTATCGGACCCTTTTTGAGAGTTCGCGCGATGCCATCGTGGTGATGGAGCCGCCGGACTGGAACTGCAGTTCTGCGAATCGCGCGGCCCTCGAGATGTTCAAGATAGAGGGTCTGCAGCAACTGGTTTCGAGACCGCTTTGGGAATTGTCTCCGCCCATGCAACCCGATGGACGTGAGTCTTCTGCGGCGGCTGAAGAGATTGTCAAACAGGTCTTGGAGGAGGGGGCCCGTTTTTTTGATTGGACGCACGAACGAAGTGATGGCGATTTTTTCCCCGCCACGGTCCTGCTTACCCGGATGGAACAGGATGGAGAGGTATTTCTGCAGGCGACGATTCGGGATATATCCGATCACGTGAGAGGAGAACAGGAACGGCGTCTGCTCGAGGCGCAGATCCAACAGACACAGAAGCTGGAGAGCCTCGGCGTTCTGGCGGGAGGTATCGCCCACGATTTCAACAACATCCTGATGGCGGTGATGGGGTACGCGGAGTTGGCCATGGAGATGATCCCCCCGCTGTCGGGGGCGCGCAGCAGCCTGCGTGAAATTGTCACCGCCGCCCGCCGGGCCGCTGAACTCTGCCGCCAGATGCTGGCCTACTCGGGAAGGGCCTCCGTCAGCCTCGAGCCGACGGACCTGAAGGAGTTGATCGAGGAGATGGCGCATCTTCTGAAGACCTCTATCTCGAAGAAGGCGATCCTGAACCTCAACCTGGAAGGTGGTTTGCCTCCGATTATGGCCGATGGGAGCCAGATCCGTCAGATCGTGATGAACCTGATCATCAACGCCTCGGATGCCATCGGAGATCGCAGCGGCGTCATCAACATCGCGGCGGGCGCCTCGCGCTGCGACGAGGGGTACCTTCAGAGAACGGAACTGCATGAAACGCTGTCGCCCGGGCTCTATGTCTACCTCGAGGTATCGGACACCGGCTGCGGGATGGATGCCGAAACCCGTTCCAGGATCTTCGAGCCGTTTTTCAGCACCAAATTCACCGGTCGTGGACTGGGCTTGGCTGCAGTGCTCGGGATCGTACGTGCCCACAAGGGCGCCATCAAAGTCTACAGCGAACCGGGGAAAGGCACGAGTTTCAAAGTGCTTTTTCCGGCCGTCGATGGGTGCGCGGGCGGTGACGGATCGGTCGAGAATATAAGAGAGGGATGCTGGACAGGAAAGGGGGCTGTGCTTCTGGTCGATGATGAAGAATCGCTTCGGGCGCTTGGGGCCGCGATGTTCGAGCGTCTGGGCTATACGGTTTTGACGGCGGCGGATGGGCGCGAGGCGCTGGGTCTATATCAGGAGCACGGCGCCGGGATTGATCTCGTCTTTCTGGATTTGACCATGCCCCATATGGACGGCGCTGAGACTTTCAGCGAACTGCGGCATTTGAACCCGAATGTTCGTGTCATTCTGGCCAGCGGTTACAGCGAAGAGGACGTGGCGGCGCGCTTTGCGGGCAAAGGGCTTGCCGGGGTGCTCCAAAAGCCTTTTACCTTGGAGAGACTCCGGGAGATTCTCCAGGATTCGATGGGGACGGAGGACCCATGAAACCTCAGCCCTGAAACCACTCGAGCAACTTTTTTTCGCTCTCGTAGGTTCCGATAAACACCAGCTCGGAGTCTTCCCCGATGGGCGTGTGTGGATCCGGGTTGATGGTCATACCCCCTTTTGTTTTGATTGCCACAAGCGAGCAGCCGGTTTTTTCCCGGATCCGCGATTGGGCAAGGTTTTTCCCGATCAGGGTCTGAGGGGCCTCCAGGCGGAAGACGTTCAGTCCTTCGACCAGCATGAGGGTGTCCTCGTTCTTGAGAAAGTTGAGGATGGCACTGGAGCCCAGGGAGGCGTAGGACATGACGAAATCGGCTCCTGCGCGGTGAAGCGTGGAGACATTGCGATCGAGACTCGCGCGACTGAGGATGCGCATATCGGGCCGAAGGCTGCGCAAGTACTTGGTCAGATAGATGTTGGTGGCGTCATCATGGGTCGTCAGCAGGGCCGCGGGCGCCTTTTCGATCCAGGCCTTCTCGAGAGTGTGGATATCCGCTGCGTCCCCCAGGACATAGTACTCTCCTTCCTGAACCCTGCGAGGATTCTTTTCGATGATCAGGTACTGCATCTCCCTCGCTTTAAAGCGTTCGGCGACGGTCTGTCCGACCCGCCCTCCGCCGATGATCAGGACCGGATTTGCGGTGAGGCGGCAGATGTGGTAGAAGGAATAGACGTCATCGAAGGCCGCCAGATTTTTCTCCGAACCGGCCAGGACCATCACGGAGTTCGGGTCTAGGCGGCTCTGGGCATTCGGAATGCTGAAATGCCCGCGTTCCCAGATCCCCACCACGCTCACCCCGAACTCTTCTCTGATGCGGCTTTCTATGAGCGTTTTCCCGACAAGGGGCGTCGCGAAGGGTGAGAATTCGGCCAGGATGAGTTCATCGAATCGGCCGATGACGGTGGACCGGCAGTTCCCACCCACCGTCCAAGCTGCCAGGGAGCGACCCAGCATATCGTGGAGTTTGAGGACCCTCGAACTGCCGGCCATCTGCAAGATGTCCTCCGAGTGGGGTGAATCGGCGGTGGTGATGATGGGGACATTCTCGTTCAGTTCGCGTACGGTAAAGGCGATGTTCGTGTTGATTTCGTCCTGATGGGTCGCTACCACGAGCGCTGCATGGTCGACGCGCATCCTGCGGTAGGTTTCCGGGTCGTCGATGTTCCCGACGGCCACACGGACGCCCTCGTCATACAGTTCCAGGGCGCGGCGCAGATCGTCCACGATCAGGACATATTCCTGGCGATGGTTTTTCAGTTTTTCGATCAGAGCCACGCTCACCGGTTCATACAGGGTCAGGATCACATGATGCCACGTTTCCGGCGGGAGTTCCTTTGGGGCCCGGTTTCGAGATTCGGCTTCGATCCAGGGGGCGTAGAAGAACTTGATGAAGGTGAAAGGCAGGAGGGTCAAGAGGAAGATGACCCCCGAAAGGAGGACCATGATCGAAAAGGCGCGCCCGAGATCCGTTTGAAAGGTGATGTCGCCGAACCCGAGGGTGGTCATTACCGTGAGCGTCCAGTAGATGCCCGTGATCCAGGAATAATCCTTCCCTTCATAGGCCATCAGGAAATGGAAGAGAATGCTGTATATGAGGACGAGGCTCGTCAGGACGAGCAGAAATTTGAGCAGCTGTCGAAGGTCGCGTTTGGCGCCCTCGCGTTGAATAAAATAGCTCAACATGGACGGAAAGAACTTCACGGTGTTCTGCCTGTGGTCCTTTCTTGGCGGTAGGCATGCGTGCGTAAAAAGGGCGCCGGTGCGCCGGACGATTCGCCATTTTATGCGTCCGCTCTGCAGTAAGTCAAATGCCTCGAACTATCGATGCCCGCATCCGGTGATATCCTGGAAAATGAGGTGAAGTCCTCGGATTCGAATACCGGGTCCGACCCTTTTAGGTTCACAGGAGAGCCGTGTGCGGCGTCGATTGTCTGCCCCCGCTATACGAAAGGCCGGCCCGCAGCGGAATTTGCATCAGAGTGACCTGCATCTCTGGCCTTCTCGAGCGGTCCTGTAGTAAACTGCATGACAGACTCCGCGATTTTTGGGAGTGCGTCAGTGTTCGAAGTGTAGGAAGGAGGGCCCCATCCGTGGTGGATCCCGACGAAAGGCTCCAGCAGATCATCCAAAGCCTCCGTGATCACGGGCACAAGATTACACCGCAGCGGGTCGCCGTTGCCCGCATCCTGGTCGGATGCGACAGGCACCCCTCCGTTGAGGAAATTTGTGAAGAATTACAGCATGATTTTCCCGGAGTGAGCCAGGCGACAGTCTACCGGGCGATCATGCTGATCAAGTCCCTTGGCGAGGCGCTCGAACTGGCGTTTCCCGACGGGGGCAACCGGTATGACGGGAGGCGCCCCTATCCCCATCCCCACCTCATCTGCACCCGCTGCAAGAAGATCCTCGATCCCGACCTGCATACGCTGGAGGGCCTGACCCAGGAACTGTCCGCCGAGAGCGGTTTTCAAATTTCCTCCTATCGGCTGGATTTTTTTGGTCTTTGCCCGGATTGCCAGGAAAAGGATTGACACGATCGAGGATTTATGTATTTAATTGAGAACAATTCTCATTTATAAGCCCATTGCAGTCTCTTTGATCGTCAACCCTAACACTTTTTCATTTTTCCACTCCATCTTTCATTGTCGGGGGTGATGTCAGTCTCCACATCATGACCGATGGGTGAAAAACGCAAGCCTGAAAAAAGGGAGGACAGCGATGAATGAAGAAAGCAAGCGGCCGGTAACGGGCAGGGCGGGTAAATCCATTGCCGGCGGTGGCATGTCGAACCGGGACTGGTGGCCGAACCAGGTGAATCTCAAGATGCTCCACCAGCACTCCAACCTGAGCAACCCGATGGGTGAGGCGTTCAACTACGCTGAGGAGTTCAAGAAACTCGACCTGCAGGCCGTAAAGAAGGACCTCTATGCGTTGATGACCGACTCGCAGGACTGGTGGCCGGCGGATTGGGGCCACTACGGGGGGCTCTTCATCCGGATGGCGTGGCACAGTGCCGGCACCTACCGCATGGGCGACGGCCGCGGGGGCGCGGGGTCCGGCTCGCAACGTTTGGCCCCTCTCAACAGCTGGCCCGACAACGTGAACCTCGACAAGGCGCGCCGCCTCCTCTGGCCCATCAAGCAGAAATACGGCAGGAAAATCTCTTGGGCCGACTTGATGATCCTGGCCGGCAACTGTGCCATCGAGTCGATGGGGTTGCCGACCTTCGGTTTCGCAGGGGGACGCGAGGACGTTTGGGAGTCGGAAGAGGACATCTACTGGGGTTCCGAACAGGAATGGCTCGCTACGAGCGACAAGCCCAAGAGCCGTTACTCGGGTGAGCGGGATCTGGAAAACCCCCTGGCGGCTGTTCAGATGGGGCTGATTTACGTAAACCCGGAGGGGCCGGACGGCAACCCGGATCCGGTGGCATCGGGCCGTGATGTTCGAGAGACCTTCGCGCGCATGGCCATGAACGACGAAGAGACGGTCGCACTTGTCGCCGGCGGCCACACCTTCGGCAAATGCCATGGCGCCGGCCCGGCATCCCATGTAGGGCCTGAACCCGAAGCCGCCCCCATCGAAGAGCAGGGACTCGGATGGAAGAGCAGTTTCCGCAGCGGCAAGGGCGGGGATACGATCAGCAGCGGCATCGAGGGCGCCTGGAAGCCGCACCCGACCCGATGGGACATGGGTTATCTGAAGGTGCTTTTCAAATACGAGTGGGAACTGGTCAAGAGCCCGGCCGGCGCAAATCAGTGGCTGGCCAAGGACGTGGCCGAAGAGGATATGGTGTTGGACGCGCACGACCCATCGAAAAAACACCGACCGATGATGACTACGGCAGACCTCTCTTTGCGCTACGACCCGATCTACGAGCCGATCGCGCGGCATTACCTGCAGAACCCGGAGGCATTCGCCGACGCCTTCGCCCGGGCCTGGTTCAAGCTGACCCACCGCGACATGGGTCCGCGCTCGCGCTATCTCGGTCCGGAGGTCCCGGCGGAGGAGCTGATCTGGCAGGATCCGGTGCCTGCAGTCGACCATGAACTGATCGACGAAAAGGATGCGGCCGACCTCAAGGCCAGGATCCTTGCCTCGGGATTGTCTGTCTCACAACTGGTTTCGACCGCGTGGGCGTCGGCATCGACCTTCCGCGGCTCCGACAAGCGCGGCGGTGCGAACGGGGCGCGCATCCGTCTCGCCCCGCAGAAGGATTGGGAAGTCAACCAGCCGGCCCAACTGAAGAAGGTCTTGCAGACCCTCGAGGGAATCCAAAAAGCGTTCAACAAAGGGCAGTCCGGCGGAAAGAAGGTCTCGCTCGCTGACTTGATTGTCCTGGGTGGGTGTGCAGGCGTCGAGCAGGCTGCGAAAAATGCCGGCTACGACGTGATCGTTCCCTTCACGCCGGGACGCACGGATGCGTCGGAGGAGCAGACCGACGCGGCCTCGTTCGCCGTACTCGAACCGTTTGCAGACGGGTTCCGCAACTATCGAAAAGCCAAATACGCCGTATCGGCGGAGGAGCTGCTGATCGACCGGGCGCAGCTGTTGACGTTGACCGCGCCTGAGATGACGGTACTCCTTGGCGGCATGCGCGTTTTGAATGCCAACTTCGAACAGTCCCGGTACGGCGTTTTCACCAAGCGGCCGGAGACGCTCACCCATGATTTCTTCGTGAATCTGCTCGATATGCGCACGGTGTGGAAGGCCGTCTCGAAAGACGAAGACGTGTTCGAGGGTCGTGATCGAGCGAGCGGCGAACTCAAGTGGACCGGCACCCGTGTCGACCTCCTTTTCGGTGCGAACTCCCAGCTCCGGGCCGTGGCGGAAGTCTACGCATGCGAGGATTCCCGGGAAAAGTTCCTGCACGACTTTATAGCGGTGTGGAACAAGGTCATGAACCTCGACCGCTTCGACCTGGCCTGATTGCAGGAGGAGCGTGTAAGGATGACTTCGTCCAGCCAGGGAACCTTTCGCGCAAGGTTGTGACCGACAAGGACCGCGAGTACCTCGTCGGCAATATCGTAACCTCGGCAAGGCTCGGGAGCGCATGCAGATGCGCCGGACGGCGATCTTCTACAAGACCGATACCGATTACGGCACGCGCGTGGCGCAGGGGTTGAAGCTCGATGTGGAAGAGGTCAACGGCCTGGCCGCCATGTCATAGGAAGAACGTACCAAGGCCACCCGGGAAAGCGCCTACGCTTAACCTGCAATCTGGAAAAAAGGGACAAAAATAATGGGGGCGGATTTAAATCCGCCCCCTTATGTTTGCTCTTGCTTGCCGTGCATTGACAGGATTAAACATCATTCATTGCAGGTTTTCTTGGTTAATTTGACGCTTGACTTTATCAATGGAATCGAATATGAGACACGCAGAGTGACCCCGTGAGTTCTGTGAGAGAAAGAACGTCTCAAACCGTGATTCGGTCCTGCCTTCATGATCTGAAATGCCTTTGCTTGTCTGCGGGTGGCGCTTTTGATCGAACTGCTCTTGTATGGATCGCTCCATCCTTTGCTGCGCCCTGCCGGTGTTTACAGCCGTAGGTTTCCACCCAACCGATATGTATCACTCCGATCCATCAGGATTTTTCAAAGCCTTGTCCAAAGGCTTGCGGTAGATATTCGACCATACAGTGGAGGTGGGGTATGTTGAAAAGTTGGCTTTTAACCGTATGTTTGTGCTGTTGTTTTGGGTTCGTCGGGGCGATGCAGGCCTCGGCGGAAGAAGCGGAAGGCCGGGTTGGTGGCGTCTGGAACAAGATCCATCCAAAGCTCATCGACCGGCTCAAAGACCGCTACGGTGAAGATTTTGCCGCCATGTTGAAGAAGGAACCCGCGGCATCTGAGTCGGTCGAGGTTGTGATCCGTGTCAAAGCGGGCACGGACGTAAGTGATATCATGATCCGCTCGGCGGTCCGGCCCTATGTGGACCCGCTCGGAATGCAGGCGGTGGTGGGCACCATAAAGCTGGGAGACTTGGAACAGCTCGTGGGCATCCCCGAGGTCCAGCGGGTTCAGCCGGCCGAAAGCATCATCGATCCGCCCAAGCGGCCCGACCCGGGCATTCGAAAGCGTTTCGATCAGAAACCGGACGCATCGCTGGAGCGAATGGATCCGGTGTCCGGCCTTTTGGATGAGGCGTCTCCCATCGCGGGCGACTGGTATGAGGTGCGGGACGAGGTCCATCGATCGCGGAACGCCTGGGCCAACGGTTATAACGGCACGGACGTGCGGGTCATGGTCAACGACTCCGGGATCGATTTCTGCCACCCCGACCTCTATGGAACCTGGGCCGTCCACCCGGATACCGGATGGCCCCTCATGTATGACAGCTACTCCATGTACCTTTTTTGGCGCGATGCAGTGTTCGGGGAAGGCAACATCGCCGCTGGTGCGGCCCACTACGCGGACACTTCCCAAACCTGCACGGGTTCGCCTTGCAGCTATCGGCCTCTCGGGGCGGCGAGCCTGCATAATTATGTCCTTCCTGCGACGAGCGAAAGCGGGGTCTACCACATCGGCAGCCACCCCGACGAGAGTCTGCTCGGTATCGGAACCGCTGGTGAGCGGGCGGCTATCCTGGTGGTGGACGAGGGCGCGGCAGGGGTCTACGACACCGTCTACGCCGACCTGAACGGCAATCACGATTTTACCGACGATCCGAAGGCGCAGGCCGCCACCCCGACCCTCTGCTCGAATTACGGCAACACCGGGGCCCTGATCTCCGGCGGACTGGTCTATTTCATCGCCGATGGGGTGAATCCGGTTCCCGTCTCCGATTGGCTCTACGAAATGGGGCCGCCCGCGAACGGCATGCTTGTGGCCTTTACGATCAACGATTTCACAGAGGTGGGAGGGGACCATGGCCAACTCTGTGCTTCAGCGGTGGCCGCACAGGGGTGGGTGAATGGCGGTGCGCCTTCGTACAAGCCGCCCTTTGTCCAGGAGGGGGACGGCCTGGTGGTTGGCAGCGGCCGGGGGGCGCGGCTGCAGAGCAACGGAAACCAATATATGAGCCCTTTTATAGAAGATGCGTTTCTCTTCGCTAAATTTGGGTATGATGGTTGGTCCGGGACGGGCGATGACACCCAGATCGTATCCAACAGCTTCGGCTACAGCGACACGGACAACGACGGTTGGGACTTCGAATCGCGATATCTCGATTGGATCCAGCGGGTCCTGCCGCAGAACCTGAGCATCCTTTTTTCGACCGGCAATGGCGGGCCCGGTTACGGGACAGCTGCGCCTCCGGCGCCACCGAGCGGCATCAGCGTGGGCGCGTCGACGCTATTTGACAGCTGCGGGGTTTTTGATTCCCTCACGGGGCTCGATCAGATTCTCTATAATGATATTATTCCCTTCTCCAACCGCGGCCCCGGGGCGAGGGGCAACGCCGGGGTCGACGTTACAGCGAACGGGGCCTGGGGTGCCGGCGACCTGGCCGTCAACGAGTGTTGGGAAGGCAGCTGCGGGAATCCCCTGAACGTAGAGAATGCCTGGGACCTATGGGGCGGTACCAGCCGCTCGACGCCTCTGGCGGCCGGTATACTGGCGCTCGTCTACGACGCCTACCGGCAGAAGCACGGGAACTGGCCCGATTATGAAAAGGCCAGGGCCATCCTGATGTCCGGAGCGCAGAACGTCCATTACGACTCCCTGACTCAGGGCGCCGGGGTGCTCGATGCCGACACCGCCACCCAAATCGCCGGTTTCGAAGGCGGGGTCTACACCCTGCCGGAAAGCTGGAGCGCGGGCGATTACCGGGGCGTCGCCCATACTGGCTTCGCAGCGATCGCTTACCCCGGAGAGACCTATGACCAGGTGTTCACGGTTGAAAACACCTCCAACGCATCCAGGACGGTTGCTATCCAATCGGATAGGCTGGTCAGGTTCGGTTCTTACAGCTTTGACTGGACCACGAGTGTGCTGACGGCGGAGAGTGCGCCCAACGTCTATCGCAGGCCGGATTATCTCAAGCGTTTCGGCGGTGAACTCCCACAGGTCCCCCTCGGTACGGATCTCATGGTGATCAAGCTGGTCCAGCCGTACACCGAATTCGATGTCAACGGGGATTATAATGCCGACAACCGGTTCATCCTCGCGGCCTACGATTGGAAAGACATGAATACGAACGGCACGCTCTGGGAGGATTCGAACGGGAACGGGGCGGTGAACGAGGGCGAGATCGAAACGGGGGAGTATATGCGCTTCGGCTATGCCTACAATGTCGGGACCACCCAGGAACTGCGGGTGCATAAGCCGCTCGAAAGACAAACCGACGGCCTCTTCCTGGGCCTCATACATGCCTGGAGGGACGAGGCCGTCCCTGTCACGCACCTCAAGGTGATGGTTGAATATTATCGACACGATCCATGGGGGTGGCTGACCTTCGATGCGCCCTCGATCGAGGTGCCGCTCTCGGGGAATGCGACCTTCCAGGCGAGTATCCAGATCCCGCCGGGGACGGCGCCGGGGCTTTACGAGGGGACCATTCGGACATACGACGGTTCCCACAATGCGACCATACCGGTGACGGTCAACGTGGCGGCCGAATGGACGGGTGAACTTGTGTCGTTGACCGAACCGGCCTCCGATACCCCTGAACTCCTGTACAACAACGGTCGTCTCAGTGGTCATTTCAACTGGAATTGGCGTGCGGAGTCGGGGGACTGGCGTTTCTTCTTCGTCGATGTCCCCGATGACGTTGCTCCAGGGACTTACCTGCTCTGCAAAACGACCTGGGGGGGGATCACTCCCCATACCGACATCGACACGATCATCATGGGGCCTCAGATAGACGGCTTCGATCAGCTGGATCCGGATTACTACGGCCCCTACTCGCTGGATGTCGTCGGAAAAAGCCCCAATACTCATATGGGAAGCGGCAAGTGGGCGTTCCAGACGTCCTCCGGAGGGGCCGAGGATTGGGTGTCGGCGCCCCTGACGGGCGGCCTCCATCTGGTGGCGCTCCACAATGTCCTCTATCAGCAGGAATGGGCTGCGGCTGTCGGGCAGAAGTCGAGCGAGGAGGGTGGGGATTTCTTCGGTATGCCATTCAATGCTACCTTAGGGCAGTTGATTGTAAGCAAGCCCGAGATCGATGTCCCCGTCTATGGAAGAACCGGTTCGATCACCATGACCGTGCAGACAGGATTCAACCTGTCCGAGCTCGATTTTGAGGTCTACGGCCTGAGCTGCCCACAGGTCGTGGAAGGCACGGTCTCCGAAGGTGAGTCCAAATTCCATGTGGTTCCCATTTCCCATGGGGGGCTGCTGGAAGTGGAGCTCGAAGGCGCCTTGGGGACGGATCTCGACCTTTATCTCGAGGACCCCCACGGCAATGTAGTGGCCACGTCTGAAAGCTCCGGGTCGAACGAGACGGTCCGCGTAAAGCTTCCGGAGGACGGTGACTGGGTGATCGAGGTGTATGGCTGGTCCGTTCCTGAAGGACCGGCTCCCTACACGCTGACGATCCACGCTGTCCAGGGAGAGGCCCTGAGTGTTTCGTATGACCCTCCCGGGCCCTATGAGCCCGGGCAGACCGTGACCGTTACGATTACCTATGATTTTGGCGATTACCCGTGTGATTCGCCGGAGGGGGTTCTTTTCATCGGGCCGCCCGGAGGTGAGACGAGCATTGAGATACCGGTGCTCCTGCGGGATCGCATTCCTTCCCCGAGCATGCCCGTACCGGCGATTTCCATGGGCGGTTCGGCCGTTCTCTTTGCGCTGCTTGCCGCCGGGGCGTTCTTCTTCTTGAGGAGACGCCGGACCGTCTGATAAATCCCGTGCCGCCCCTTTGGAGGGGCGGCACGCCGCCCATAACAGCCGCAACGGGGTTCTCCCCCGTTTTTTTTCGAATAAATTGTTTTGAAAAAGGACGCACAATGAATACAATTCAGATGGTTGTTTCTTAGAATCATCGAAGGGGTCCGTGGAGTACCGTCCTACGTTCCAGTCGGGGAAGGGGGGGCAAGGGTTCGTGGCTGTTCCTGTGCCCGCCTTTTCGGGCGGTGGTCTCGGAACGATCGCTTACCCCAGCCCATCTAGCGAAACAGAACAGGAACCCGGTAAACAGGAGTGGCAGATGCCTTGCCCCGTGACCGAAGGAATGAAGATTCGAGCCCAGTGGGTCAGCTTCCTGAGAACGGGGAGTACAGCGGGCGTCCGTGAAGTCATCAGGTCTTCCTGGCTACGCTGCAGGGAAAAAGGTCTCAAACCCACTGAGCGGAGGTCTTGCAAGGATGGCTCCGTGCCGGCGGAACTCGACGGCGCGATGCGGAGGCGTTTGAGACAGTTGGTTGTCTCCCGGTACCACGACATCGAATCGCGCTTCGCCTTCAGCCCCTTTGCCCTGATCTTCGCCGGGGCCGACGGCCGATTATGCTCCCTTTACGGGAGCGAGGACGTGATCGATCAGTTCGATGTGCTCTGCGTTCGGGAAGGAGCGAGCTGCGAAGAGCAAGTCGCGGGCACCAATGCACCGTATCTGGCTTTGATGGAAAAGAAGCCCGTGACAGTCTTGGCGGAAGAACATTTTTTTGAGGATTTCCACTGGGCCAAATGTTTTGCGGTCCCGATTTTCGACTACCAGAAAAATCTTGCCGGATCGCTCGGCCTTACTACTACCCGTGCATGCCCTTCTAAGATTGAAACCCTTATCGAGTATTTTTGCTGGCTGGCCCATTCCCTTTCGCTCGAACTGTTCATCGAAGAGAGGCTGCGAAGGTTCGAGATCCAGGACTTTTACTTCCGGTCCACCTTTGAACTGGCTGACCAAGCCCTGGCCCTCGTCGATAGTGAAGGCGCGATCCTGGATCTCAACTTGTCAGGCCGACGGCTCTTGAGCGCCAGTCCACCACCTTCCACGTTTGGAAATCTTGCAAAGTGGATGCAGTTTCCCAAAACCCCCGGCTCATTTGCCGCGTATGCCGGAAAAACCCATTGGGTGCAGTTGCGCAGCAGTGAAATCCAGAACGGTCGTTTTGCCATGGAGGTGGTTCCCCTGCTGGGGCAGGTTGGCGATCAAACGGTGTATCTTGTAAGATTTCTGCCCGAAGAGACACGCTTCTTTACCATCGCAGGCTCGAATCGGTTCGAAGGGTACGCCTTTGCGCGCATCGTCGCCAAGGCTCCTCAAAGCGTGCGGCTTCTCGATCTGGCAAAGCGGGCGGCCGGAAATGCATCGTCCATTTTGTTGGAAGGGGAAACGGGCACTGGCAAGGAACTTCTAGCGCAGGCCATTCATCACGCAAGTTCCTACAAGAACGGTGCCTTTGTGGCGGTCAACTGTGCGGCGATTCCCCAGGAACTCGTCGAAAGCGAGCTTTTCGGATATGACCGCGGGGCATACACGGGTGCGAAGAAAGAGGGGGCTGCAGGTAAGTTTGAACTCGCCAACGGAGGGACTATTTTCCTCGACGAAATCCAAGCGATGTCGATGGCGGCCCAGATGAAACTCCTGCGGGTTCTCGAGGAGCGTGCGGTTACAAGAATCAGCGGGCTGAATCCTATCCCTCTTGATTTTCGTATCATTACAGCTAGCTCGGAAAGCCTGCGCAGGCTGACGGAGGCGGGGGATTTTCTTGAGGCGTTGTTTTACAGACTCAATGTCGTGAATTTTACGATTCCTCCCCTGCGGGAGAGGAAGGAGGATATCCCTCCGATGGTGGAGACGTTCATCCGGGAGATGAATGTGAAATTCGGCCGCGCCATCCAGGGGTTGACGTCTGCGGCTATGGACCTCTTCATGCGGTATGCTTGGCCTGGAAATGTCCGGGAGTTGCGCAACTGTATCGAATATGCCTTCAATTTCTGCGATAAGGATGTCATCTCGGTGGAGGACCTGGGTCAAAAACTCCTAGAGTTCAAACACAATGAAAGAAAAATGGAAAAAACAATAGAAGGTATTACTAAAGATCTGATTGTGGAAGCGCTGAAAACTCAACCTACCGTGACCGGGGTGGCTGATGCCCTTGGTATCTCGACAAGCACCCTCTACCGCAAAATGAAGCGGTTCAATCTTTCAAAATGACACGCCTATGCCATTTTGAAAACCGATGCTGCCGGAATTCGCCAGCCGCTCTGAGAGTTTCGATCCCCGATTTCATAATATATTAGCTGGTTAAGCGACTTGCCGGGTGCAAAGGCGCCGTTGGCATCCGTTTTGCTGATGTTCAACCATGGGTGGTCGCAGCGAGGAACCAATCGGCCTGCAGCATGGGATTGGTTCGTAGAGGCGTGACCGCGTCAACGAGCTTTCGTGAACCCGAACCAGGAATCAGGAGGGATCGATGCAGAAAGATTATAGGGTGCTTATCGGCGGGGAATGGGTTGAGGCGGCGGGAGGCCGGCGGATCGAGGTGATCAATCCCGCAAACGGGGAGAAAGTCGGCAGCGCCCCCGAATGCGGTGCGGAGGAGGTGGACAAGGCGGTGAGCGCGGCCGTGGAAGCTTTTCCAGCGTGGGCGTCCAAGACCATGGGCGAGCGTTCAAAGATACTTTTGAAGATTTCCCAAGGAATTATGGCCCATAAGGAAGAACTGGCGAAGCTCGAGACCGCGGAACAGGGATCTCCGATACGCAAGGCCATGAATTTCGATGTTCCGCTCTGCGCCGAGCAGTTCGAATATTTTGCCGGCGTTGCCCGGGCCCTGACAGGGGAGACCCTGCCCGTGGGGCCGTGGTGCCTGTCATGCACCGTAAGGGAGCTGCTGGGGGTCGTAGGGCTCATTACGCCCTGGAATTTCCCGGCCCTGATGGTCGTCTGGAAACTCGGCGCGGCCCTCGTTACGGGCAACACCTGTATCGTCAAGCCGCCGTCGGTTGCCCCCCTGACCACGTTGAAGCTGAGCGAGATCGTCATGGAAGCGGGCGTCCCTGCAGGTGTGGTGAATATCCTGACCGGCCCCCGGGTGAATCCGTCGGTGAGGCCCTCGTGAAGCACCCGAAGGTGGCCAAGATCGGGTTTACGGGCGATACGGCGACAGGCAAGCGCATCATGCGGCTTGCCAGCGATACGGTCAAGCAGGTCGGGTTGGAGTTGGGTGGCAAGAACGCCTTTATCGTCATGGCCGACGCCGACGTCGATTCGGCTGTGGAAGGGGCCGTTTTCGGCGCGTTCTTCAACACCGGACAAGTTTGCGCCGCCGCCAGCCGGTTTTATATCCATGAATCCTTGTATGACGCGTTCGCCGAAAAATTTGTCACTGCGTCGAAGAAGCTCAGGTGTGGCGACACCATGGATATGGGAACCGTCATCGGACCACTGGCCTATGAGGCCCACCGGGACAAGGTCGAGGGCTATATCCGCGGCGCCAAGGAGGCCGGCGCCACTTTGCTGCTGGGGGGGGAGCGGCCCGACACGCCCGAAACCCGAAACGGCTTTTTCGTTCTGCCTACCATTTTTGGCGGCTGCACGAATGACATGACATTCATGCGGGAGGAGATCTTTGGCCCCGTCGTTGGACTGGCGCGTTTCAGTACGCCGGAGGAGGCCGTTGCGCTGGCTAACGACTCGAACTACGGACTTTCCGCATCGATCTGGACAAAGGATGTGCGTGCGGGGTTGGCCATGGCCGGACAGATCAAGGCCGGTACAGTGTGGATCAATGAACATCTGATCATCTTCTGCGAGACCCCGTGGGGCGGCTGCAAGCAATCCGGCTGGGGGAAGGATCTCTCCACCATGGTGCTCGACGAATACACGACCACGAAGCACATCTACGTGGACCTGACCGGCGTGCCCGAAAAACCGTGGTACGCGATTCTCAAGTAGGTCGATGTCGAGGCCGGGCCGCCGCTTGGTGGGTAAGGGGCCGACATCCTTTCCGCTTTGACGCATCGGACTAACCATTTTCTCGGCGGAGTGTAACTCAACGGAAAACTACTTTCTGGCTGATGACCAGTGCATTTCCCTGCTAGCAAGAAAGGTCAGATTGAGTGATTTGGAGTTATCGAAGAGCTTAGAGGATGGGCATTGCAGGCAATGCAGCGGGATTTTATCTTAACACAATTAGTATTGCGAACTTAAGGAGGCATATTATGCTGGACATCGGTAAGTTTGAGACGTCAAGATGTACCGGAATAGATGATTTCATGGGACCTTCCCATCTATTATCCGATCACACCAAGATAGCATGTGATCAGTTGCGAAAATTCGTGAACAAGGAAATTCTCCCTCATCACGACAAAATGGACGATTATTGGGATTGGACTGAACGAAAAGAACGTACGTTTATTCACGACATCATCAAAACGCTTTACGTTGATTTTGGCATTCAGAAAATGCTGTTCCCGGAAGAGCTGGGCGGACTGGGCGGCGGTTCTTTCACCGATGCTTACGCGTTGGTGGAGGAATTGGCAAGGGGCGACCTCGGCATTTGCACTGAAGCGTTCATGAATGTTTGGGGGATAATGCCTATCGCACCTCCCACGCCCAACGAAACCCTGCTCAAGAAGTTTGCAGCTCAAATGTGCGGGGATAAGGTATTTCAGGTCTGTTCCTGCGTTACGGAGCCTCAGGGGGGGGATCGGTAGAAGACTTCAGGTTAAAGGGGTCTCAGATTAAAACCAGGGCTCGTCTAGAAAACGATGAGTGGGTCATCAATGGCCATAAGCTTTGGGCATCGGGAGCCAGGGAAGCTGATCTGTACAGGGTGGTCTGTTGCGTTGAAGGCAAGAAATTTCCAGAGAACATTGCGCAAATATACGTGCCGGCAGAGACCCCGGGAGTTAGCACAAGCAAGCCCTACAGAAAAATGGGCTGCAGTATTGACACCAATGGAGATGTCTGGTTCGACAACGTGAGGGTACCCCGAGAGAATCGGGCACATGATGATCCCAGAGAAGATTTGAAATCCTTGATTGTCAATTTGACACCCGGCCGATTGGCATCGGTGCCCATGACTCTCGGGATTATGAAGAGGGCCTATGAAATCCTTAAAGAGCATGTCGATGTCAGGGAAATTGCTGGGATGCCCATGAAGGACCATGGGGTGATTGTGCATGAACTCGGACAAATAGAAGAGGATATCCTAACGGTAGAGGCATATCTTTACGCCGTAGCCGAGAGGTTGGACCTTCCAGACGTCTACGGGCCGCCCTGGGAATACAAGAACTATGCCCTGGTTGCTGCTGCTAAGAAAACGGCGGGTGACATAGGTTACAGGATGGTGAATCGCGCATTGGATCTGATGGGCTCGCAGGGCTACTCACGTGAAGGAGGGCTTGAAAAGCTCGTCAGGGACATGAAAATCACCCAGATATGGGTCGGGGTCCCCTTCTCTACCTGACGGACCTTTCGAGGTATTACTTTGAAACGGCAGCACTTTGATGAATGCGTTATACGTGTTACCATTGATGCCGCTGTCGTTTGCTGCAGCATGAAATCATGGTCGTGCGAGCTATACGGATATAAAATAGAGATCTTTGCAAAAAAACTGAGTGGTTTGTCGCTTTGTCTTTGTCTCTAAGGAAAGAGGTCACGTACTGCGTGTTTTTCAGAAACGTCACTTCTTTTATCTGGCCTCAAGCGCGTAATAGCTGGACGTTTACATATGAGTGTTAAAGAATTCGCGAAGAAGAATTAATCGAGTGCTGTTTATGACATAAGTGCTCTTCCTATGCATTATGTGCAACATCTGGAAGATTCCCGCCTCGGTGAAGGATCTCCCCGTCGAGACCTGGATCCGGCTCCTGTCCTCGGATATCCTTTCGGACCTGAGAGAGTTGGATGTCACGGGCGGAGAGCCTTTTCTGAGGGGGGACCTGTTGGATCTCTTCCGGGGTATCCGCGACGCAAAGCGGAGGAACCTCCGGGCCCTTGCCTCAGTCGCCCTCACCACCAATGGTTTCCTGACTGCACGGGTGCTGGAGGATACGGAGCGGATCCTGGCCATCCTCGCACCGAGGGGATCGAACTCGTGATGGTCTGCGCCATGGACGCCGTAGGCAGGCTGCACGACAGGATCAGGAATTACCCCGACGCCTGGTCCAGGGTCCACGAAACCGTCCAGGGTCTCAGAGCGTTACGGCGGGTATACCCGAACCTCGTTGTCGGCCTGAAGACCACCGTTCTGCCCCTGAATGTGGACGAGCTAGACGGGATCAGCGCCTATGCGGATGAAAACAGGCTTTTCACCATCATCTCCCCCTGCATTATCACCCGGGGCCGCTATCTGAACCCCGACCGCGAGGCCGAACTCGCCTTGAGCGGAAGGGACAGGGAAAAGGCGGCGGCCTTTTTCGCGCGAAGGCCGCTTGGCTGGGCGTACCATTCGAAGGCCGTGGCGCGTTGCCTCCGGACGGGGGTCATGAAAAAACCCTGCACCTGCGGCTTCAACTACTTTTTTGTACGGAGCACGGGGGATGTATATCTCTGTCCCCTGATCGATGCGTCTGTCGGCAGCATCGCCGATCGCCCCATCTCGGAAATCCTCGTCTCTGAAAAGGCCTCTTGGATGCGCCGGCGGATGGGCTCCCTTCCCGAATGCCGGTCGTGCACCGAGCCGGGGTTGGAGCGGTACGCACTGACCTACGAAGGATGGACCTACCTTTCGCTCTTCTTCAGGATGGGGAAGAGGCGCTTTTGCGAGCTTCACCATTACATGGGCCTTACAAAATACCTGAAATAGAGCGGCGGCTCCAGCGATCGATGGAGGGCCTGTCCTCGGGACACGGCGCCGTCCTCGGCCGTGCATGGGAAGCGGCTTTTCCTGGGCTGCACCCTGTCTCCCGCAGGAAAGCCGATCACGCCGCTGTTGATCTCCAAGGCATCGAGCGCAGCGAACGAAGACTCCGAATACGGTGTACGCTTTAAAGAGGTGGAAGGGATAAACGGCCTCCTGTCCATCGTTGAACTCGATGCCTTCAAGGGCTGCGGTCGTCTCACAAGCCGCTTGATCCGTCTTGCCGCCCGCCGTGGAATCGCGGATATCGCTTCATACGCACTTTCGCCACCTGAGCATAGGAACGTGGCGAGGTGCATTGACCTGCAAAACGGGAGCCTATATGATAAAGGGTGGTCGAGAGAGGTTTTTCTTCGCCGAAGGATGTATCCGCCGATAACCGCCATTTTGCGGCGGATCGCGTCATGACGGCGTGTCGGATTGACTGAAAGGGCCTGGGTTCGCCCATGTCGGTGGAGGCGGTGGAGAAGATGGGTGATTTTGGCAAGGACGCGGATGGGGCGCTGGTCGAGGGGCGCGCGCCCGATCTCGATCTGCCGAGGGAGATGTGCGTACTGGAGGGGCCGGGGGAACCGTGCGTCCTGGTGATTTTCGGCGCTTCCGGGGACCTCGCGGGGCGCAAGCTGTTGCCCGCGCTTTGGAACCTCTATCTGCAGGGCGGCGTGCCGCAGACCTTCGCGATCCTCGGCTGCGCCAGGACTCCGATGACGGACGAGACGTTCCGAGCTTACACGCGGGAACTGCTCGAGTCTGCCGGTATGCTAAAGGCATCCCGATGGGAGGGGTTTTCGCGGCTGCTGCATTATCGCGTCCTCGACTACGGGGATCCTGAAGCCTTCAAGACCCTCGGATCGGACCTTGACGCGCTCGATCGAGAGGCGCACACAGCTGGGAACCGCGTTTTCTATCTGGCCGTCCCGCCGGGGATCTACGCACGTACAGCCGAGTTGCTCGGGAACTCCGGCCTTTCCGGGGAGGGGACGGGCCGGGGCGGTTGGTCCCGCATCGTCGTTGAAAAGCCCTTCGGGCACGATCTGGAGTCGGCCGAACGGCTGGACGGAATTCTCCACCGCTATTTCAGGGAGCATCAAATCTTTCGGATCGACCACTATCTCGCCAAGGAGACGGTTCAGAACATCTTGATGTTCCGGTTTGCGAACGCGATCTTCGAACCGTTGTGGAACCGCCGCTACATCGATTACATCGCTGTCACAGCCGCCGAGACCCTCGGCGTGGAGCACCGGGCAGGCTACTACGAAGAGGCCGGCGTTCTTCGGGACATGTTCCAGAACCACATCATGCAGCTTCTGGCCCTGACGGCTATGGAACCGCCCTCGATCTTCGAAGCGGAGCGCGTCCGAGACGAAAAGGCGAAGGCTTACCGCGCCCTGAGGCCCTTCCCGGTGGACAGGCTGGATGAGTACCTGGTCCTCGGCCAGTACGGCCCGGGGGTGCTCGACGGGCGGGAGGTCCCGGGGTACCGGGAAGAGACGGGGGTGAGCCCCGATTCGCTGACTCCGACCTTTGCCATGATGCGGGTCTTCCTCGACAACTGGCGGTGGCAGGGGGTCCCGTTCTATCTGACATCCGGCAAGCGTCTCAAAGCCAAACGAACCGAGCTCGCTATCGCCTTCAAGCATGTGCCCCACTCCATGTTCCGGCAGGTCCTCGGCGAGCATATATCGGCCAACCGGCTGATCCTGGGGATCTATCCCGAGGAACGGATCACCCTCACGTTTCAGACCAAAAACCCCGGGGCCAAGGTCTGTCTGCGAACGGTGACCATGGATTTCAACTATCATCAGAATTACACGGGCCCGGTCCTCGAGGCCTATGAAAAGGTCCTCATCGACTGCATCCTGGGGGATCAGATGCTCTTCTGGCGGCAGGACGGCGTAGAACTCTGCTGGTCTTTCCTGACGCCCATCCTGCATCGGTGCGAGACCTGCGGCAATCGGGCGGAAAGGCTCCTGCGCTACCCTGCGGGAAGCTGGGGACCGGACCAGGCCCATCAGCTCGGGCCGGTGCTCGACTCATTGTCAGATACGCCATGACAATGGATTTGCACGGGATGAGACCCTGCTCCGAATTGATCCTTGAGTTTTGGTCTCCGCAGCTATAGAGTAGCGCTGCGCTGCCGTGTTGTACGCGGCGGCCCCAGCATTTGTGCGGGGGCACCCAAGCCGCCTGCCCGGAAGATATCAGGACTGGTGCGGATGGGTATTTCGATGCCGGTCCGACGGGGGCTGCAACATTCTGTGGACCCGGAAAGGAAGGATCATGTCGTTTATGTACTCAGCGTCCAGGGATGAACTGATCCAATACGACAAGCAGCATCTCTGGCATCCATTTACCCAAATGAAGGAGTGGACGGAGGGGGACCCTTTACTGATCGCCCGTGGCGAAGGCAACTATCTCGTCGACGTGGACGGGAAGCGTTATCTGGACGGCGTCTCCTCGCTGTGGGCGAACGTCCACGGCCACGGACGAACGGAGATCAACGAGGCCATCAGGTTGCAGCTCCAGGATCTGGCGCATTCGACGCTGCTCGGGTTGAGCCATCCCTCGGCGGCCCTGCTCGCTCATCGGCTTGCGGAGTTGACGCCGGGGGATCTCCAGTGGGCCTTCTATTCGGAGAGCGGTTCGACGGCCGTGGAGATCGCGATCAAGATGGCTTTTCAATACTGGCAGAACCTGGGGCGGAAAGAGAAGACCCGTTTCATGAGCCTCAAGGAAGGCTACCACGGGGACACCATCGGGGCTGTCAGCGTGGGGGGGATCGATCTCTTCCATCAGGTCTACGGGCCGCTTCTTTTCAATGGCATCAAGGCCCCGTGCCCCTACCGCTATTGCCAGGAAAACGATATCCCGCTGGAGCAGGGTGCGGAGCGGCTGGCGGCGGAGGTGGATGCCCTCATTACGGCTTACGCCGACGAGACTGCCGCCTTCATCCTCGAACCGCTGGTGCAGGGGGCGGGCGGCATCCTGCCTTTCCCGCCGGGCCTGCTGAAGCGGATCGAGGAACTGTGCCGCCGGCATGACGTCCTTTTGATCGCGGACGAGGTGGCGGTCGGCTTCGGGCGCACCGGGACGATGTTCGCCTGCGAGCAGGAAGCGGTCGCGCCGGATTTTCTGTGCCTCGGCAAGGGGATCACCGGGGGATACCTGCCGCTGGCGGCCACGATGACCACTCAGCGGATCTATGACGGGTTCTGGGGGGATTACCAGGATCTCAAGACCTTTTTCCACGGCCATACCTACACTGGCAACCCGCTCGCCTGTTCGGCGGCGCTGGCTTCCCTGGGGCTGTTCGAAACGGACCGGACCCTCGCGAATCTGCCGCCTAAGATCGCGCGGATCGAGACCGGCCTTGACCGTCTGGCCGAGGGGGAGCACGTCGGGGATGTCCGGCAGCGGGGTATGATGGCCGGTGTCGAACTGGTGCGGGACCGGGCCGGGAACCTCCCGTATCCACTCGAGGCGCGGATAGGGCACAAGGTCTGCATGACTGTCCGCAAACACGGGGTGATTCTCCGGAATCTCGGGGACACGATCGTTCTGATGCCGCTGCTTTCCCTGACGATCGAGGAGCTGGACCGGATCTTCGACGTATTGGAGAACGCGATTCGTGAAGTCTGCGGATGATCCCCATGGCCTGCTTGCGTGGCCGGACTATATCGTCCACGCGATCAGGGAACTGAAGGAGAAAGGGCTTTACCGGCAGCTGAAGATCCTGGATTCGGCGCCGGGCGCAGCGGTCAAGGTCGGCCGAAGATCTGTGCTGGTCTTCTGCTCCAATGACTATCTGGGGCTTGCGACCGACCCCCGCATGAAGACCGCCGCCGTGCGGGCCGTGAGGACCTGGGGAACCGGCGTGGGGGCGTCCCGTCTGATCAGCGGCAATATCACTCTTTACCGCACCCTCGAACAGGCCGTTTCCAAACTGAAGCGGGTGGAGGCCGCGCTGGTCTTCTCGAGCGGCTATGCCACCAATGTGGGCGTCATTACGAGCCTGGCAGGTCCGGGAGACCTCATCCTGAGCGATGCCCTCAACCACGCCAGCATTGTCGACGCCTGCCGTCTTTCGAGGGCCGAGATCGCCGTTTTTCCGCATCGGGATGTCCATGCCCTCGAGTCCCTGCTCCGCCGCACGCGCGTCCAGGGCCGAGTCATGATCGTGACGGACGGGGTTTTCAGCATGGATGGAGACCTCGCGCCTCTGCCCGAACTCAGCGCCCTCAGCAGGCAGTACGGCGCACTCCTCGTGGTGGACGATGCCCATGGCACCGGTGTGATCGGGCCGAACGGCGGGGGCATTTTCGACCACTTCGGTCTGAAGGATCCGGCGGCGCTGCAGGTAGGGACCTTCAGCAAGGCCCTGGGGAGCCTGGGCGGTTTTGCTGTGGCATCGGCCGAGATGGTGGATTTTCTGGTCAATCACGCCCGCTCTCTCATCTATTCGACCGGTCTGCCCCCGTCCGTCCTGGCGGCCAATGCCGAGGCGCTCCGGATCGTCGTCGAGGAGCCGAATCGGCGTAAGCATCTGCACCGATTGGCCGGTTATCTCCGCCAGGCCTTGGCTCCGCTTGGATTTTCCCCGGTCGACGGCCCGACGCCGATTATTCCTCTGGTGGTGGGGGAGGCGGAGGAGGCGGTTCGCCTCTCGGCCTATCTGTGGGACGAGGGGATTTTCGTGCCCCCGATCCGGCCGCCTACGGTGCCGGAGGGTCAGAGCCGTCTGCGGGTGAGCCTGAGCGCGCTCCATCGCCAGGAAGACGTCGACCGGCTCGTCTACGCCATCAAGGACTATTTTCGGCAGGGAAGCTGATCCGGCCCCCGGGGCGAGACGGATGTCAGGATCGGCCACGCCCAGCCGTTCGGCCTGATCCTTTCCGGGGGTAACCAGCCGTTGAATGGATATATAGAGATGAAGGCACAGGGACTCTTTGTGACGGCTACGGATACGGAGGTCGGGAAGACCTTTGTCTCGGGGCTGTTGATGTATTATCTGCGCCGAGAGGGGCTGAACCCCGGGTACTTCAAGCCGATCGCGAGCGGCTGTTATTTTGAAGACGGAAGGCTGATGTCGGAGGATCTGGCCTGGATGGCCGGTTTTCTGGGCGAGGGAATGCCGCCGGAACTCCACTGTCCGCTCCGTTTCGAAAAACCGCTGGCTCCTCTGGCGGCCGCCCGTCTGGAAGGGCGTGACGTCGATCTCGGGGTGGTCCGGGAGGCCTTCAAAAGGCTTCGTGAGCGGTATTCGACCCTGGTTGTCGAAGGGATCGGGGGCGTCATGGTGCCGCTGAAGACGGATTGTCTGGTCCTCGATTTGATGGCAGAGATGGCGCTGCCGGTCCTCATCGTGGCGCGCCCCGTTTTGGGGACTATCAACCACACCCTTTTGACCCTGGCGGCCGTTCGCGCGCGCGGGCTGCACGTGCTGGGTTTCGTCACCAACGGTGCGCGGGATGAAGAGGACGAAGCGGTGAGAACGAGCCCCGGGATGGTCGCTGAACTGGGACAGATCCCTTATCTGGGGCATGTCCCTGCTTATGACCCCGGGCGGGATGAAACAGAGCTCTTTATCGCGCGGATCGCTCCGTTTCTGGAGGCGGTCAAGCCTGCCTGCTCAGGGGAATAGCATCTCGTCTCCGGTCCCTGGATCCATGTCGGCCTTCTGCTGGCCGGGTCATTCAATAAATGGATTTTCCACGATAGTTTCCATCTGGAAGGGGTCTTTTTTGCCAATCTCGGCGTCGATCTGCACGGTTGCTTGTGCGGCGACCACCAGGTCGCCTCCGCGCAAACGCTTGATTTCCTTGATATTGGCTAAACCGGGACCCGCCGTGAAGCGGTGGGACTGAGCACCCGAAGGGTGTGAGGAAAAATCCTCATTTCCGGATTGGAAACTGCATTCTACCGGGAAATCATTTCCGGATGGACAGAAATAGATATGGCGCATCGAAAATGATGCATCCAATTGTTTCAAAGACTTAGGGGTAAGCCCGACAGGCTCCGAGTGGTGCCCGCCGATTTCAGGTGAAGTAGCGGCGTACCTCTTCGAGCGCTACCGGGACGGTCGTTCTGAGATAGCGTCCTTTTGCCGCCTCGATACGGCGGTTGCTTGCGATCAGCCGTTCCATGGGGAGTCTGCCCTGAAGAAGGGCGGTCTGAAGGGCGTCGATGGCCCGGCGGACGAGCTGCTGGTCGCGACAGATGAGCAGGATATCCGACCCGGCTTCAAAGGCGCGTTCGGCGGCTGTTTCGACTCCCCAGGAGCCGGTGATGGCACCCATTCCCAGGTCGTCGGTGATGATCAGTCCGTCGAACCCCATCCGCCTCCGCAAAAGTCCGGTCAGGATGTGCGGGGAAAGGGTGGCGGGGGTGCCGTCATCGAGGGCCGGATATACCGCGTGAGAGGTCATGATGCCGCTTACGCCCGCCGCGATGCCTGCGGCAAAGGGGGGCAGGCTGACGGTTTCCATTTCGGCAAGGGAGAGAGGAATAGTGGGGAGCTGCAGGTGTGGATCGCGGCCGGTCCGCCCGAGACCGGGGAAGTGTTTGGCTACGGCCATGACGCCGTTTGCCTGCAGTTCGCTGATGACCAGGCTTCCGAGCTGTCCCACACGGTAGGGATCTTCTCCGAACGTCCGTCCGGCGAGGTGTTTCTCGGTCTCTCCCCGTCGGACATCCACCACCGGGGCGAGGTCCATATTGAGCCCGACGAGGCGCATTTCGCGCGCTGTGGTGCGGGCGAAGGCGCGGGCGGCCTCCTCCGGGTCCGGGCTCAGGCCGATGGCCTCGTTTCCCGGGAAGATCGTGAAGGGCGCCTGGAGACGGGCGACACGGCCCCCTTCCTGGTCGATGGCGATGAAAAGCGGGATGCCCTGGCTTGCTTGGGCCGCCGATTGGAGATGGTTGGTGAGGGCGCCCAGCTGCGCCGGGCTCTCGATATTGCGGGCAAACAGGATGACCCCTCCCAGACCCCCTTCCCGGATGAGCGCCTCTGTGCCTCGATCGAGGGTGGTTCCGGGCACGCCCGACATGAAAAGACGTCCGACGCGGAGGGTGATCTCGTTCAGTTCCAGGGTGGAATGATTCATGGAAGGTCCCTTCGACTGGGGTTGCATGAAGACGGTCCGTGCCTTTGGTTCGGCTGCTGCCGGAGGCAAAGGGCTTGGTGGCGTAATCGATCAGGAAATACCCGGATGCCCCTGCTAAATCGGGTAAGCCTCGATCTGTCGGGCGGAGCGCGCGTCCGTATCTGGAAACCGGTCCGGAGAGATGAGGTCTGCATGGCCCAAGGCTGATTCTTTTCCGCGCAGGGATAATTTGCAACTGAAAAATCACTCATGAAAGCGATGATACTTGCCGCCGGATACGGTACAAGGCTCCGTCCGTTGACCGACCAGCGCCCCAAACCCCTCGTCCCGATAGGCGACCGTCCTCTCCTGGAACACAATCTGGATTACCTGAAGCGGCACGGAGCCGAGGCCGTAGTGATCAACGCCCATCACATGGCGGCCTCTCTGGCCTCTTATGTGAACGGGAGAGATTGGGGCATTCCTGTCTCCGTGCGGATCGAGAAGGAGATCCTGGGCACGGGGGGCGGCATACGAAACACAGCGGACTTCTGGGATGAGGAGCCCTTCATCGTCCTGAACGGCGATGTCCTGACGGATATCGACCTTCGAGCCGTTTACCGTGCCCATTGCGATGCCGGAAGGTTGGCGACTCTGGTCCTGCATCCGTGCGAACCCTACAACCAGGTGGCGATCGATGCCGGAGGGAACGTCGTCGATATCGCTGCGGCGCCCTGCCCGGGTCGATTGGCCTTCACGGGTATTCATGTGCTCGATCCATGTATGATCGCAACGATCCCGGGCCCCGGGTTCGCAGATATCATCGCGTGCTATCGTCGCTTGATCGTCGAGCGGGGCGGGGTGGGCGCTTTTTTGAGCACCGGCCACCGCTGGAGGGACCTCGGGAGCATCCCGGAGTATCTGGCGGGTAACCGCGATTGGCTGGGCGAGAGACGGTTGTTTGTGGGGCGCGACTCGAAGGTGTACCCCTCGGTGCGATTCGAAGACTGGGCGGTGGTAGGCCCGGGGGCTGTTTTGGAGGAGGGGGCCGTGATCTGCCGCAGTGTCCTGTGGGAAGAGGTCGTCGTTGCAGCCGGTGTGGAGGTCGTCGACAGTATCGTCACGGCGGGAAGGCGCGTCGGCCGGTCGGTGCGCGGCGCAATCCAGTAGAGGTGGTTATGGAATCCCTTGTTGAATCGGCTGTCTATGCTTTTCTGGGTCGGCGGGGTGGCCGCTTTGATCCGCAAGAAGCGGCCCAACTGAAAGGTGACGGCTCGGATCGCCGGTTTTACCGTCTGAGGTCGCCGGCGGGAGGCGGGCGCGGGTGCGTCATGATGGTGAACCCGCCGGCGGATGAAACGGCTCGGCACGAAAACAGGGCCTATGTCGAGATCGGCCGCCACCTTTATACGCAGGGGGCCCCCCTGCCGGAGATCCTGGATTTCGATCTCGAGGCGGGATGGGTTGTGTTGGAGGATTTGGGGGATGTGTCCCTGCACGGCATGGTGCTTGGTGGAGCCGAACCGGTCCCGCTGTATGTGGAGGTTGTTGAATGGCTTCTGGACATGCAGTTGTGCGGCACGAAGGGGTTTCAGACGGTATGGTGCTGCCAGACGCCTTCCTACGATGCGCATGTGGCGTCCTTTTACGAGGCGGGCTACTTCGCACGTGCGTTTCTCCAAGGTTACCTCGGATTGAGCCTCGATCGCCCCGGTTTGCAGGGTGCCTTTGACCGGATCGCCTCGGGGGCTTTGCAGTCCGGCGGCCTGTTTTTTCTGCACCGCGATTTCCAGTCCCGCAACATCATGTGGTCAGGGGGTCGACCGAGATTCATCGATTGGCAGGGAGGGCGGCTCGGCCCCTTGGGGTACGATCTCGCTTCACTCTTGATCGACCCGTATGCTGCCCTGTCAGAAGCGATGCAGCGCGACGTTTATGCCCACTATCTGAAACGACTCGAACAACGCCGCCCGGAGGCCGTCGCCGGGGTGGCCGCGTCCTACCCCTGGCTGGCCCTGCAGCGGAACCTCCAGATCTTAGGGGCTTTTTCTTTCCTCAGCAAGGTCAAGGGCAAGCTGTTTTTCGAGGCCTATATCCCGACTGCGCTCGCTTCCCTCCAGCAGCGCCTCTCCGCCGTCGATGATCGCTACCTGAGGCCGTTGCAGGACTGCCTGAAAGAAATTACATTCTAACCCCCCGTTTCGAAGGCGCATTTTCATGGGACAGCGGCTGCGGGAGGGCGTGACCAGGGGGGTCGGAACGGATTCGCTTCACGATCATCGTTCATCGATGGAAGCGGATATCGTCTTGAGGGCCCCCAGGCGTCAGTTGCCCCGCATCCATCGAGCACCCGTTCAAGCGTTTCTTTCCCCAAGAATTGAATCCTTGCCGCGGGGCATCCGTCGCTCAATTCCGGTTGCGTTGTGCACGGTTTGCTATGCATTTGTCCGCCTGGCAGGTCCCTTCCCGAACGTTCAGCGATGCGACACGGCGACCGGTGAGGCACCGGTCGTTTGCAGACAAAAGGGGCGTCATGAGAATCGTATCGCTCCGTTTCTTGTCCTTTGGGAAATGCGGGTCCTGTTTCACCGCGTGATGGCTTCATGTTTGCAAGAGAAACTACATCTATTCAGCACCGGTGGGTTCCCGGGGAACGTTCGGTCATCGGACGGATCCCGATCGTACGCCCAAGGAAGTGCGCGTGCCCGGCGTTGAGGCCCTTCTCCCGGGGGCAAGAGGTCGTGGCTTCCGTGTTTGCAGGTTCATTACAACTTAGTGTCCATCCGGAAATGATTTTCCTAAAGAACCCAGTTTCCAATCCGGAAATGAGGATTTTTCTTCACCGCTTCGCCGCTCAGTCCCACCGCTACGCGGCGGGCCCCGGTTTGGCCAATATCAAGGAAATCAAGCGTTTGCGCGGAGGCGACCTGTGGGTCGCCGCACAAGCAAACGTGCAGATTGACGCCGAGATTGGCCAAAAAGACCATTTCCGGATGGAAACAACTTAACGTCTCTGCGGCACAGGCATCTTGTGCAGAGAACCGAGTATTTCGAGATATCAACGGCTTAGACATTAAATCCGACAGGCCTGCAGCAAGGGTCGGAAAAGGTTTCAGAGACCATGTTCGAACAAGTCGATGGGACTCGCAACGCTCAATGGGCATCGGCGCGGGAGACCGCTCCGGAGCCCAGGAGGTCCGAAGGCGAATACATTGGGGGTAATGTCGTCCCGGTCAAAGATCTCCGATCCCTGATCGCCGAGGCGGCAGAAGAGGTCTCCTTTATTTTCAGCGAACGGGTGGAAAAACGCCTCACGGAGTGTAAATCGGCTCGGTTGGCCAGCGGCAGAACACAGCTCCGGCAAAGGGCAGAGGACTGCTTCGCAAGATTGCCGGATTTTGAAAGAGGCGCACGGCTTCAGGCATTCATGAAGCATCTTGCTTCGCTCGGGGATGTGAGTGCGGAGCGGATCCTGGCGAGTGTAAGGCTCTCCTTCACGGATGTTTCCCATCAGTACGCTGTCTTGCTGCATGCCCTGGAGACGATCGCCGGGGCAGGAGCCTCATCGAGCGGTCTTCGCACCGCCCTCGATGCAGCGCTGGAATACCTGGACCGGGAACAGGGGCCGGCTGTCCGTGCCGGGCTGAACACGACCGTAATTGCCGTTGAGTACGCAGAGCAGGGCTTGGGCGGTGTGCAGCGCCTGCGGGATTTTTATCGGGGCACGGTGCTTGGTTTCGTGGACCTCGAAACGGCCTACCGCCAGGTGATCGAAGCCTACGGGGAGGATGGTTTTCAGCGGGCTACAGGGTTTCTCATCAAGGCAGCCGGGGCCGAATTGATGTCTCAGGGGCCTTCGATAGATCGAGCGGAACTCCGGTCCATCATCGACCATCTTTATTATCTTGAGGTCCTCGGGAACATGCAAAGGGCCTGCATGGGTCTGATGAAAAGAATGCAGACTCAGTTCCATGAGCCGGCAGCTGGCTCAGGGCGGGCGTTGATGGCCCGGCTGATGGGGTTGAGGATGGATCCATTGGTCGGGAGCCAGGGGGTTTTGGCTATGCTGAACTATCTCGGGATCACCGGCGCTGCGGCGAGGATCTATTTGCTGAGAGAACTGCGCCAGCTGGTCTGGGAGATTCCCCTCAAGGCCTGCAAGGATATGCAAGGCCGGCAAAAATTATTAAAAGGAATGCAGGAGGCGCTTGATTCGGAGATCGCAAAGGAGCAGGCGCTTCAACTACGCCGTAGCCGATAAGGGGAGTCGACCGTCCTGGTGGGATGTGTGCCCTGTGCAGGGACCTCGGTTTGCGATGGTCCCTTCAGCGGAGCGCGCATAGGGGGCATAAGTTCGGTTGACTGACCATCAGGGTCGTCAAGCAGGGAGAGAAACGGATGCCTCGAATTCCGGACCATTCAGATGTTGTTCCAGACGTCTTTCAGCAAAGGATTTACGGCGGGCCTATCGCCGGAAAGGTCCGCTTCGATCCGGCGGCTGCGCGGCCTGTCCCGAGTGAAGATCCGCCGCTCGGCCGTCTGGAAGGCATTTTCCCGGACCGTTCTCTGGATTCCCGCCTCCTGACGTCGATGAAACCAGTGACCCTGGAACCGGATATCTTGAGGTCGGAATGTTACCGCGAGGCGATTGCAGGCGCTGCCCGCGCCCTGCGGGAAATGTCCGTGAGAGAGCTTCGGCAGCTGTCCCGAAGAAGTGTACGCGAGGCTATAGCCGTGATGGAGGAGCATTTGATGCTCGACGAGTACCTTGTTGCCTGCCGGAACATCCTGCTGAAGGGGTGAAACGCCCGGGATCGATCGATGAATCCAAGAGAAAAAGAAGCATTGGCTGTGCTCGGTTATTTTTTCCTCTCCAATCGAAAGGCAGAAAAGGCCCGCATCCTTTTCCAAGCACTGGTGGAACTGTTTCCCGAGGAGGCTCGCTTCGTGGAATCCCTGAGTTATGCGTATCTTATGACCGGCGAATATGAACGGTCCCTTGCAGCCGCAGAGGTCTTTCTCCTCCTGGAAAAGGAGCGAAAGCGCCAGGCCTTGGGCTACCTGCTGAAGACCTGGGCCTACCGCAGTCTCGGAGAGGAGGAAAATGCCTGCGAAAGCCTGAATGCCTATCTGGCCTCCCTCCGGAAGTGATCATCCGGCATGTCCCGGATCTTGTTCGAACATCAGGATTGCTTTGTCAATTCCAACGAAATCCGTTTGTTACGATGAAGGTAAACTGCAGCCCTTTGTGCGATCAAACGTCCAAACGGAGGCAGAGACCGGGCGAACCCGGACTCGCCCCGAAGGGGCGGGACTGAGGGGGCGAAGCCTGGGAAGAAACCGGCCATCACCGGATGGGAACCACCTGTCGAGGAGAAGTCCCGAACATGCACGTGAAACTGAATAACCTCCAGCATATTCTTGTAAAGGCATCGCGGTACAACGATATCGTCCTCGCGACCCTCGTGGTGGCGATTATCGCGCTGATGATCCTTCCCATGCCGACCCCTTTGCTCGATGGTCTGATCGCCGCGAATCTCGGTCTGGCGGTGACCCTTATCATGGTCGCCATGTACATCCCTTCGGCACTTTCCCTGTCCACCTTTCCGAGTATCCTGCTGTTTACGACCCTTTTCAGACTTTCCCTCAACATTACATCTACCCGCTTGATCCTCCTGAACGCCGATGCCGGCGAGATCATTTCTACATTCGGGAATTTTGTCGTGGCCGGAAATTTCGTCGTCGGAGGGGCCATTTTTTTGATTATTACGATTGTCCAGTTTCTGGTTATCGCCAAAGGGTCGGAAAGGGTCGCTGAGGTCTCGGCCCGTTTCACACTCGACGCTATGCCGGGCAAGCAGATGAGTATCGATGCGGATCTGCGGGCCGGCGTCATCGATATGGCCGATGCCAGGCGAAGACGGCGAGGCGTGGAGAGGGAGAGTCAGCTGTACGGCGCCATGGACGGTGCCATGAAATTTGTGAAGGGGGATGCCATCGCCGGCATTATCATCATTGTGGTGAACATCCTGGGAGGGATGGCGATCGGTGTTCTGCAAAAGGGGATGGACCTCGGGAGGGCGGTGCAGACCTACTCGATCCTTACGATCGGGGACGGGCTGGTCAGTCAGATTCCAGCCCTCTTTATTTCCGTTACGGCCGGGATCATTGTGACGCGTGTTTCTTCGGGAACATCGGATAGCCTCGGAGGCGAGATTGGAAGCCAGCTTCTGGGACAGCCGAAGGCCTTGCTGCTGGGGGGAGTGCTGCTCTGCTGCTTTGCCATGGTCCCCGGTTTTCCCAAGTGGCAGTTCATTACGCTCGGCCTGTTGATTGGCTTCGTGGGGTTTGTGTTTAGATTGGTTCCATCCGGACCGCTTCAGAAGGCGGAGTTCGAAGATGACGGAGTCTCAGGCGCAGAAGATGAGATTGAGGAACGTACCGGCAGGGTAGCGACGTTTTCTCTTACTACCCCGCTTTCGGTTGCGGTGGCCTCTTCACTGAGGACGATGATCCAGTCTCAAGCGCTGCAGGGCAAGCTGAAAGAGGTCCGCAGAGCCCTTTACCTAGATCTTGGTGTCCCTTTTCCCGATATTGCCCTCCGATTCAGCCATACGATCGAAAAGGACCGTTACGTGGTTCTCCTGCATGAGATCCCTGTTTCGGAGGGGGTGCTGCTTTCGGGCAGACTTCTGGTAAGGGAGACGGAGGAGCATCTTCGGGTCTTGGGGATCGCTTGTGAGGCAGGCAAGACCTTCCTCCCGGATATGCCCAATATATGGGTCGAGGAGGGTCTTAGCTCCCGGCTTGATCAGGCGGGGGTGGCGTGGATGGACCCGGTCGGGGTGCTGACTTATCACGTTATGCTGGTGCTCAAGCGATATGCCTCCGAGTTCATGGGCCTCCAGGAGACGCGTTATTTAATGGAGAGGATGGAGGAGCGATTTCCGGAGTTGGTTCGGGAAAGCCAGCGCATTCTACCCCTGCCGAAAATCACCGAGGTCCTGCAGCGTCTTGTTCAGGAAGGCCTATCCATCCGCAATCTGCGGAGCATCCTTCAAAGCCTGATTGAATGGGGGCAAAAGGAAAAAGATGTGATCCTCCTGACGGAGTATGTCCGGATGAGTCTGAACCGTTATATCAGCTACAAATACAGCATGGGGCAGAATCTCTTAGCGGTTTACCTCTTTGATGCGGATACCGAAGAAACGATACGCAAAGCCATTCGGCAGACATCGGCAGGCAGTTACCTGGCCCTTGATCCACGCGCTGCAAGGGCCCTTGTCGATGCAATCAAGGCGGAGGTAGGGGATATCGGCAGAAGAGTTCAGAAACCCGTTCTTTTGGTTTCCATGGATATCAGACGTTATGTCAAGAAGATGGTGGAACTGGATCTGCCTGACCTGCCCGTACTCTCACATCAGGAACTGACCCAGGAGATCATCGTCCAGCCCTTGGGTCGTATTACCCTTCCTGCCCAATAGCGTCTCTGGGATCCAAGTGTGAACTATGGCAGGCCGGGCGGAAGGCGCAGGCGGCTGGTGCCTGTTAACCACCGACCGCCAGGTTGCCCCGAAGTCCCTGGAGCCATTTTTGTATATCGGATGTGTACATCTGTACCAGGGTCTGTTTGTCGTTGTTGTGCTGATTGAGCAGAATCGTGTCTTCCTCGTTCTGCATGTTGAATTCATTGATTTTGCCCTCGATGCTCAGCTTGAACCCTTCCAGCCTCCCTTCCCACCAGTTTACCGTGTTCGAGGGATCGTCCCAAACCTCCATTTCACCGTTTTTCAGCGCCTGTGACAAACCGAGTTCTCCAAGCCAATCATGGAAATTGAGGGTCACTTCTTCGCCTTGGCTGTTCAGGCCTTTTACCCATCCCTTTTCGCCAAGACCTGTTCGCCTGCCGTCCATATCCGGATCTATGGCGCGCAGCATTTCCATGTATTCGTTCAGCACACGAATATGATCGTTTGTGATGCGGACCTTATCGTAATACTGCATGAACGCTTCATTGGCTTCCTGAATCGCCTCCATGCGGAAGAGCAAGAGCATTTCAAGAAGGCTCACCATTCGGCCGTCATAGACATACCGATCCTCGGGTACGAAAGTGCCGTCGGCAAGATAAAATCGTCCCTCGGCGTCGCGTTTGCCGGCGGTTGGGGGTACGGAGTTGGGGAGGGTGCATTTGAAGGTTCCATCGGAGAGGGCCAGGCCATCGGGAATCGAGGCCAATTCGACTTCCTCTTTGTGATAGACGAACTTGCCGTTGTCGAGAATCGCCCCGTCGGGGAGATCCCAAAGATGCATCAGGCATGGTTGTCCCGCTTCATCCGCCCATACATAGGTTCCGTTGTAAAACACCGCGCCCTTGGGAAGTTCATCGAGACAATATTCCTCCCCTTTATAAAAATAACTTCCGTTTGAGAGAAGGCAGCCGTTCGGTGGGGCCTGCGTCAAGGTGTTGCCCCATTTGTACCAGCGGCCTTCGCGCCCGTAGCCTTCCACGATTTGACCCGGGGGAAGAGCCCCCAGACCGACATAACCATCACCCCATTTGAATGCCAGCCCATCCAAGTAACGATTGAGGGCATATCCGTCGGGGAAAAACGACCGGTCCTTTTCTTCGCCTTGATACACGTACAGGCCATTGGAAAGGCCGAGGCCGTCGGGCAGTTCATCGATGGTCAGGCGCATGCCGTTATACCAGTAGGTCCCGTCTCCGAAGGCATAACCGGGGGGATAAACGACAGGTCTGCCCTCAATGGCACAGTGCATTTGGACCCGGTAAGGATCAGCCAAAGTGCAGAGATTGATTCCCATTGCTTTATCCTCCTGTTGGTTTATCGGAGTCGAGGGTCTGCAGGATCAGAACGGCACGTTGCTCCAGAAGACCGTTCTTGTTGTTTCGAGCCAAGTCGGCGGCCCTCCGCAGGCTTTCCCGAGCGGCCTTTCGATCGCCCAGCCCCAGGAGGCACAGGCCCAAGTGCAGATGGGCATCCGGTTTACCGGGTTCCGTATGGGTGGCGAAGCAATAGGCGGCTGCAGCCAATCCCGGATGTCCGGCCATTTGGTGGCAAGAAGCGAGGCCGAACCAGTATTTATAGACATGGGGGTTGATGAGGACGAGCAGCGCGAAGACCTTTTGTGCGTCGGGATACCTTGCCTGGGTATAAAGGCTGTAGCCCAAAGCGTAAATGGTCTCGAGGCCGCTTTCCTCGATGCCGCGGTCCGAACGGGCTGTCCCTTTTTGGGTTGATCCGGGGTAAGCGCTTCGTACCGTGGGGTTTTGGGTTTCTGCTGCGATGGGATCTCCGTTCTGATGGAGTGGCTGTTCGCATGCGTCACCGGATGTATTCCGTTTAACCGGTTCGACTCGGCCGCGTGTGTCTGCGGTCTCCGCCGGCCGTCCTTGGATGTCCCGGAACCCTGCCTGTCTCATATCCTTGTGCCCCGAAAAAATCCGCCCCGCAGCTCCCATCCGGACTCGGGATACGCGGCGCCGTTTTCGCCAGCTGGTGATTCAACGGGAGGGGCGAATCCATAAAGGATCAGCTCTTTCAAAGCGCTTTCCGGTAGATCCTTCCATGGGATGTCCGCGTCCAGGCTGAGGACGGTCTTGATCGCCTGCTTCCTGATTTCACAGAAACGGCGATCGATTTTGTCCCGCTCTCGCATGATCCGCTCCAATGCGGCTGTTCGATTTGTATAAAAGGGATGGGGCGTCATAACGGCCTTCGGGAAAAAAGTTGTCAAAACCGGCCGACCGTCATCTTGGTCAGTCTGTCTGATTGAAGCTCAATCATCTTAACCCTAATTGGTTTGTCGCTTGGAATCCAGCCCCTCAGCGTTATAAGGCTGAATCGGATCCTTGCTGAAGGGAGTAGGTGCCTTTCGTTCATGATCATGTTGTGGGAGGGTGGTATTCTCTGAGGGATCAATATTCTCCAAATCGCCAAACGGAACCGGTTCCTTATCTATCTCGTTGGAATGGCCCATGTCCCCATCCTGGCCATCAGCCCCGTGAATCTGGGTTGGTACCCTCCCCCTCCTTGGGTGGCCGGTGTTCTGCAAGGAATCGATATCCTCCAAATCGTCAGACAAATCCAATTCATTACCCGTTTGTGAGAGGCTGGGCGTCTCCGAGAAATCGACCTCGTTCCACCTGTTGTCCGCAATAGGTTCTCTATAAGCCGGGTGGTTTAGAGCGCCCCAATCTTGCCCGCCAGGGTAGGCATTGTTCGGCTGCAAGGGAAAGAAAGCGGGTAAAGAGGTCAGGTTCAGGAGGCAGGAGGCCGCGGCGTACTCGGAATGAATCCCAATGTTTCGCCACTTCCATGTATAATCAGAGGCCTTGCTTTTGTAGCCTCGATCCGGATTTACGGGAAGTCCCGTGTGATCCAAGAGCACTCTGGACAGGACACCTTTCCAGGCGGGAAGCTCTTTGTGGGATACCCTGCGAACGTCATGATTCTTCCACTTGAAACCCATCCGGTCTGTGGAATTGGCCGGTTCTTTCAAAAGATTTCCCTGGTTTTCGATTTGCGGATTCCCGGTGTTGTCGATCGGTGACGTCATAATCCCTTACCCCTTTTGAGTCATGGCCGGCTCTCTTCGCTTTTCATTCGAAGGCGGCCTGCTTCAGATCTTTCCTACGGCCTGTTTGGCGGCCAGTTCAGCCTGGAGCATTTCCCCCAGGGACCGTCTGATGGACTGCGCCGTCTGGCTGAAGGACTGGAAGAAGGCGTTCGACATATCCTGCTGAGCGCGCGTGTACTCAGCCTGGGCCGTTTGTTTGTCGCCCTTGGCCAGCTCGGTCTGGTTTTTTGCCTGCCCGATGCTGGAAACCGCCTGGGATGTGCTGCTCATGCTTTGAGCCAGACCGGCCGTTTTCTCTCCTCCCAGAGAGAGAGATGCCCCTGCGATGCTGACGGCCAGGGCGTCGGTGGCATAATTCTGAAGGATGTCGGCGCCGTCTTCCTTCTTTTGAGCTGCTTCGGTCAGCAGGGTCCTCCTTTGGATGGCTGCGTCCACGACCTGCTGAATATCCTGAGGCGTCATCTCTCTCGCCATCTGATGAAACAGGAGTGCCAGATCGAAAAAGTGATGCAGGGTGTTGCTCAATGCCTGAGGATCGGTTGAGTGACCTGCATCAGGGCTGGGGAGGTTTGGGTCCAGACTGCGGTATCCCGGTGTTTCGCTTGGGGGGCTGGGTGCGGGCCGTTCATTGGCCACCGGGGGGCACGGGTAACCCGCGAGGACCTTCCCGTGCGGATTTTCGCTGGGGATGGTCGAGTGGACATGAGTAAAAGGTTTTTCCAGCGGTCCGATCATGTCTTTGGCTCCTTGAAAGCGCCGGTCACGCCGGCAGGTTGTAGTGAATGAAAGTTTCACACGTTGAAGGTTTAGCGAGCCACAGCGGCCCCGAGTCATGCCTCGACATCCCGCAAGGGAGTGGGGAAGCGTTGACAGGGGGACGTGCAGGCCGGCCATCGAGCCGCGAAAGATCCCTCCGGGGTGCCGACGCAGTAAGGAGATGCGGAAGGCCACACCGGGAGCGTCGATATCGCAAGACGCCTCCGGACCCCGCGCGGTCAGAGACCCCGGGCATGCGCGCAAGCAACCTGTACGGAACCCGGGAGATCCCTTGGCCGCTCGCGTCAGATGGTGACGCGGGCCGCATCGGGAAGTCTGAGGACACACGCCGATGATGCACGGACAAGGGAAGTCGGACGGTCCCATAGTACCGGGGAAGCCCCCGAACAAGCCCGCCTGTACGGGTGCGGAGGGGGTGGAGGGAAGGGGACCGGCCAAAGGGAACCCGCGAGAGCGCACCATGCTCCGGACTCAGGGCCGGTCGCGCATGCAACAGGCACTTAAGCGGGTGCGTCAAGCAGCTGAGCAGGATAGAAAGATGCGGTTCACGGCGCTGCTGCACCACGTGTATAATCCAGACACACTGCGGGAAGCCTACCATGGTCTGAAACGGCAGGCCGCAGCGGGAGTGGATGGCGTCACGTGGCAAGACTACGGCGAGCACCTGGAGGCCAACCTTCAGGATCTGGCGGGACGTCTGAAACGCGGCGGGTACCGGGCCAAGCCCACTCGTCGGGCGTACATCGACAAGGCCGACGGGCGAAAACGTCCGCTGGGGGTGATGGCGCTGGAGGATAAAATCGTCCAGCGCGCCACCGTGGAGGTGCTCAACGCCATTTACGAAGTGGACTTTCTCGGTTTCTCGTATGGGTTCCGTCCGGGTCGCAGCCCTCATAAGGCGCTGGATGCCGTGTATGTGGCCCAATTGACGAGAAAGGTGAACTGGGTGCTGGATGCCGACATTTGCGGGTTCTTCGATGCCATCGACCGCAACTGGCTGGTGAAGTTTATCGAGCATCGCATCGGGGACCGGCGCGTCGTGCGACTGATCCAGAAATGGCTCAACGCCGGCGTGCTGGAAGAAGGCAAGCGGATACAAAGTGAGACGGGCACCGTGCAAGGGGGCAGCATCAGTCCCCTTCTGGCCAATGTGTACCTGCACTACGTATTCGACCTGTGGGTGCAGCAGTGGAGAACCCTCCAGGCCCGCGGCGAGGTGGTCGTGGTTCGCTACGCAGACGACTTCATCGTGGGCTTCCAGTACAAAGAGGAGGCCGAGCGTTTTGTCGAGGAGTTGCGGCAACGCTTCGCCAAGTTCGGACTGGAACTGCACTCGCAAAAGACCCGGTTGATCGAGTTTGGCCCGTGGGCGGCCAAGAACCGCCGCCGACGGGGCCAGGGCAAACCCGAGACGTTCGACTTTTTGGGATTCACGCACATTTGCGGCAAAAAGCACAGCAACGGCTACTTTACAGTGTATCGACAAAGCATGCGCAAGCGGGTGCAGGCCAAGGTGGCTGAAGTCAAAGCCGAACTTCGCCGTCGCATCTGCCGGCCGGTGCCGGAGGTCGGCAACTGGCTGGCCGCGGTGCTTACGGGGCATTACCGCTATTACGGGGTGCCCATGAACACCCGGGCGCTGGCTCTGTTTCGATACCAGGTAGGCAGACTGTGGCGTCGCACACTGTCGCGGAGAAGCCAAAGAGGGCGAATATCCTGGGAGCGAATGGCCCGCTTGATCGACCGATACTTGCCCAAGCCCCGAGTCTATCATGACTATCCCTTGCGCCGGTTTGGCGCTATTACCTAAGGCAAGAGCCGGATGCGGTAATCCCGCACGTCCGGATCTGTGGAGGGGGTTATGGGCAACCATGATTCCTACTCCGACTCCATGCCGAAGCTATGGTTGTCAGATTCTTTTCGCCGCCCCGATGGCCTGATTGACCTTCTGGGCGGTTTCGGCCTCGAGCTGGATGATTTCCATCGTTGTGCGCAGGTTACGCGACAGGCTTTCGATGATCGCTTTCATGAGCTCCAGATGGGTCTCAGCGAGTGACTGTATGAACTCTTGATCTGCCTTTACTTGATCCAGCGCGGCCTCTTTTTCCTGCGCATCCGCTTGTGCGGTGTCCGCCTCATATTTCTTGTAGGCTGCTTCACCCTGGAACGCCCCAACGATCGTGCCTCGGACCACCGGCGAGGATGCACTGGCCACCGCCCAGAGGGCGCCTACGGCCGTGGTGAAGATGGCGATCGCCTTTCCCGCGTCCTCGCGGCTCATGTTGAAGGTCTTGGCGTAGCTTTCTATCATGGCTTTCTGTACCGCGGGGTCGTTCATGATTTCGGGTGCAAACAGGGCTGCCGCGCTGACGAGCCCCAACGGTCCGCCCCCGATAAGAAGTGGAATGGCGGTGGCGCTGAATAATCCGCCGGTAACAGGGTTTTCTTTGAAGGCTTCTTCCAGTTTCTTCCCTGCATCTTCGAAGTCGCCCTTGAAAAAGGATTTGAGCGCCATGCCCAAGCGCCCGAAGAAGCCTGCTGATTGAATCTTTTTTTTCGCTTCTTCCAGCTTCTCCATCCACTCGTTGTATTTATCTACGCGCTCCGCTTGCCTGTGCTCCATCTCCCGGCGATGATGGTCGGCCATGATGCGGCCGGTTTCGAAGGTTTGTTTGGCCAGGGAGTCCTGAAGCAGCAGAAGAGCGAGGGTCATATCCGCCATATCGATAACCGGATTCTCGATCACCGGCAGTGTGGGGCTGCCCGGCAAGGAGGGCGGATGACCGAAGGCCGGGGAACCGGGAGGATCCGTTGTCTTGAAGTGTGTTTTTAGAGTGGCTCCAGCCGGTGTTGCCGGCTCGCGAGCGCTGTTTGGCGATACGCTGCTCAAAGGGATGGCATGAACGTTGTTGCATGATGTCATTTTTGACCTCCTCGAGGATGACTGGCGGCCTTTCAAGGGGAACCTGGGCTGTGCGCTTCAAATGAGCAAAGCAAAAGATATGCCGTTTTGGATGAAGGCCGGTTGAAGCCTTCTGCGATGCAAGAACGCCGGAAGCTGCACAAAAATAAGGGCATTAAGCATTCACGTTTGTGCAGACGGGACCTGTTCCGCCTGGCTTGATCCTGCCTTGAGCGTGGTTTAGTCGGCCTCGAAGTCCGATTCAAGGCCCCGATTGCTCTTTCTTGATCTTTTTGACCCATCGTAACACCTCGACCACAGGTTGAATCAGCGCCGCGGGGATATATTGATCAAGGCGCCCCTGTTCAAAAAGATCACGCGCCAGCGGTACATTCTCCATGATGGGAACGCCCTCCTTCCGGGCGACCTCTATCATGCGCTTCGCGAGGAGGGCTTCGCCTTTGGCTGTAACGACCGGCAGTCTGGTCTTTTCCGGATCGTAAAAAAGAGCGATCGCCCGTCGCGTCGGATTGGTGATGAGCACGGTCGCCTTTCTGACCTTTTCGAGGGTGTCGGCCATGGCCAACTCGCGATGAAGTTCTCTCCGGCGACCTTTCAGAATCGGGTCTCCTTCCATTTCCCGGTACTCGCGCTTGACCTCTTCCCGGGTCATCATCAGCTTTTTGATATGCCGGGATCGCTGGAAAAAGTAATCCAGGAGCGCGACGGTCAGGAAAGCAGCGATGGTGCAGGCCGCCAGCTGTTTAAGAGCATCGTTCAGGACAGCCGTCAGGCCGTTCAGCCCGAAACGGGGCGCCAGCATCAGAGGGTTCACGGATTCCTTGATCACCAGGCTGAACATCAGGGTCAGGATCAAGACTTTGCCCGTCGATTTCAATAGTTCGACGAAATTTTCGATGGAAAAGAGCCGCTTGAATCCGTCCACGGGGTTGATTTTCGCCAGGTTCGGTTTGACATGCTCTATCGCAAATAGACCTCCCACTTGAATGAAGTGACTCAGAACAAGGACCCCGAAAACCGCTCCAAGGATGGGCAGGGAAAGGCTGATAAAGGCTTGGAGGGTTCCGTCGAGCGTCCGTTTCAGGGCTTCGGTGAATGTCAGTTCGTAAAACCGTGGCGGCAGCAGGACCATTTCTTTTGCCTGTTGAAGCAAGGTATCATAGCCGGCCCAGAGGACACAAAAGGCTGCTGTTATGGCTGCTGCGGATCCGATCTCCCTGCTTTTTGCGACCTGGCCCTTCTTCCTGGCGTCTCGCAGCCTTTTTGGGGTAGGATGTTCCGTTTTCGTCTGCATTTCAGTCTAAATACCTTCCTCGCTAGTTTCCATCCGGAAATGGTCTTTTTGGCCAATCTCGGCGTCAATCTGCACGTTTGCTTGTGCGGCGACCACTAGGTCGCCTCCGCGCAAGCGCTTGATTTCCTTGATATTGGCCAAAAATCCTCATTTCCGGATTGGAAACTGGGTTCTATAGGGAAATCATTTCCGGATGGATACTCGCTAGGCAAATGGGGTAGGCCTTCAAGGGTGGACCGTTTGGCTTCGAGATGAGGATGGACGCCCCTCGATATCATCGCGGTTCTCCGCAGAAGTGCCCGGTCGGGCCGAAGCGATTACCGGGGGGCCGGCGCACGCTAGGTTGGCCCTTCTATACAGGTCGACAGCTCCTCGATCAGGTGTTTGAATCCAAGGAATTCCTCCTCGAAATATACCTCGATAAACCTCACATAAAGGATCAAAAGAAAAACGGCTATCCCGCTTTTAATGGGCATGGATATGAAAAAGACATTGAGCTGGGGTGCAAAACGGTTAATGAGCCCCAGTCCGATTTCGCTGATGAACATGACGATCACGATCGGCCCGCCCAGGAGGACGGTCAGGCACATGATGCGGTCCGCCTGCGCCAGAAAAAAATCCGAGAAGCCTGGCGTCAAATGCGGAAAAAAGGAAAAGACAGGCCAAACGCGGTAACTTTCGAAGATCACGCCGAGGAGCAGTAAGAATCCTCCTCCTGAAAAGAAAAGGACAGTGATCAGTTGAAGCAGGAGTGTTCCGAGTGAGGAGGTCTGGGACCCGGAAATGGGGTCGAAAAACCCCCCCATGCCAGCCCCGCGTTGATTGTCGATGAAGATTCCCATGCCTTCCGCTGCCCAGAAGAGGACTCCGGCGAGGAAACCCAGCAGACAGCCAAGAAACACCTCTTTGGCAACCAGCGCGGCCAGCAGAGGATAAGCCGGCAAATTCCCTGCCGCAAGAGGCGCCCCCATCGGATACAGGATCAGGACGAACACCAGGGCGACGCTGTTGCGGACCAGTCCCGGCATTACCTCCCGGTTCAGAAAAGGCAGGATGGAAAAGGCCGCCAGAAGCCTCGGCGTTATAACCATGAAGGTCAGCAGGATCTGTTTTAGGGGAGTTATATCCATCAGTCGGTTATGGTCGGGAAGAGGGTGAAGAGGTTCTCCGAGAAGTGCAGGAGTTCCCAGCCAATCCACCGCGCCGTAACGATCAGCGTGACAATGATGGCAATGAGCTTGACGGCGAAAGACAGGGTCTGATCCTGGATTTGCGTGACCGCCTGAAGCAGACTCACGATGATGCCCACTACAGCAGCGACAGTGATGGCCGGCATGGACAGGAGCAGCACCAGTATCAAGGCTTGAATCGTACAATCGAGGATCGTCATGAAGTCTGGAACCTCATTCTGTTGCATCCAATACACGGTTTTTCCCACCCTGATCCGAAGACAGATGCGGTTGCCTCTCCGCTCACCCCCCGGGAGCGCTCAATGGTCCGAACAATGGTCGATCCATCCGGTGGGATACCGCAAACGGCTGCGCCGTCAATCAGCGATAAGTCAGAATAAGCCCGTGAATCAACTTCCCCCAACCGTCCAACAGGACGAAAAGCAGGAGTTTGAACGGCAGTGAAATCGTCATGGGGGAGACCATCATCATACCCATGGCCAGAAGAATGTTGGAGATGATGAGGTCTATCGCGACAAAAGGCAGATAGAGCAGAAAGCCGATCTGGAAGGCCGATGTCAGTTCGCTGACGGTAAAGGCCGGTATGAGCACCATCAGGTCGTCGGGTTTGAGTGTTTCCGCCTTGTCCTTCGGCCAGATCGTCTTGGCCGATTCCACAAAAAAGAGGCGTTCTTTTTCCTTTGCATGTTTCAGCAGAAAGCGGCGCAAGGGCTCTTTTCCTTCCACCGCCGCCTGAATGTAATTCTTGAAATCTTTCTGGATCGGGTCTTGGCGCTGCATCGCCGTCCAGCAGTCATCCGCAACGGGGGCCATGATGTAAAAAGAAAGGATGATGGCCAGTCCGTTGATGACCATATTGGGAGGAATCTGCTGAATGCCGAGGGCGTTTCTGAGGAGTCCGAATACGACCACCAGTTTGACGAAAGAAGTCACCATCACCGCCAGGAAAGGGGCCAGGCCCAAAAAGGCGAGTGTTGCAATGACATACAGAATGTCAGGAAGTTCGTTCATCACTGTTCCGTAGAAACGTCAAGACTCGGACGCCGATCCGATTCGCTACGCCTACCAGTTCTCCCCAGCCGATCAGTTTCCCGTTCGCGCGGATGGCAACCGGTTTTTCCAAAGGGGTTTCCAACTCGAAGGTGTAGCCCGGGTGCAGATTCATGAGTTCCCCGAGAGAGATGGTTTTATGGCCGACCTCGAAGGTCAGGCCGATCGTGATTTCATCCAGTTCTGCGGCAGGGATCTCATCGCTTTCCTCGATTTTTTCGAAGTCTTGGTCTTCGAGGTCGTCATCTGATTCGGCGATTTCATCGAAATGGTCTTTTTCCATAGATCCTCTTACGAGTCTGCGCACTGTGACGATGCGGCCGTTCAAATGAGCCTGAAAGGACAGACGGGGCGCAAGGCGGATCTCAACGCTTCCGTCGCCGTTCCGGGCATTTTCATCCAGTAAAATGACATCTCCCGGTTCTATTTGACTGAGCCCGGAAAGTGTGAGGCGGGTACGGCCCACGAGGAGGGCTAACCTCAAGGGGATGCCGTCGCATGCCATGTTAACCGTCCGGGGAATATGTTCCAGCAGCGGATCGATCCACTGGGACGCGTCCGTTTCCAGATGCAGACGCCCCATGATGCTTTGGTGGTTTTCATTCGTGATGCCGCCGCCTTCCGGTACGAACTCGAAATCCAGTTGCACAGGCCCTCGCGGAATACCTGTCGGCCTCCTTGTCTCGTTAAAACCCTGTTCCCTGAAGAGGACCTCACGAACTTCCACACGCAGGCCGCTCCATGTCTCGAAACGATCGAATAGATCTTCCAGCGCAGCTTCGATCAACATTCCTCTCGTTTTTTCGGGCATCTCACGGAAAGTCTCCCAGTCGGAAAGAGTTTCCGTCCAGCCGGGTGGAAAGCAGGGGCCGAGGCCCATCAGTACAGTGGCCCTTCCTATTGAGAGTTTTAGGCATATCTCTTCCTGGAAGAGAGGATTATGAGCCGGAAAGCCGACACGACACGGCTGATTCCCTATCCGGAAAAACAAATGGTCACACCTGCTGAAGATCTTGTTCAACAGAAGGATTGTTTCCTGGGATAACGTCTCAATACGCAGCGCGACTACGTCGTGTTTCATGTCTTCGTCACTGGTCCTATCGTGATTGAACCGGCTCCGTTCAAGAGGCCTCTTTCAATCCCCTTTTTGATAAGGCGATCGCGCGATCGGCGTCGCATCGATCGGGTACTTTGGAGTCTTTCATTCGTTTTCCTGCGGATCACGTTGCCGGTGCTGATGATTCGAGTGCCCGCTTGATCGATCCTCCCGTGTTTCGGAGTAGTGTATGCTGACAGATGTATTTTCTCCGATGCGGTTTTTCAGTATATGCGCGAGTTCCTCTGCGGCCGCTGAAAGCAGCGCATGGGCGTCTGACGAGGTCGTCAGGAGATCCACCTGGAGGTTCCCCGCATCCATACGGATGCGGATCTCGGTATCTACGATATAGGCATCCTTGAGCGTGATGCGCACCTCTTCTTGTCCATCGTGCCTGTCCCGGAGCACCCCGACCCGGTCGGCGATCTGATGAACCAGAAGTTCCAAAGAGGGTTGCGCTTCGGTGGGAGAAAACTGCGACGGGACGGAACCCCGGGTTGCCCCCAGGAATGATGAAAGAATGGCCATTGCGACTCCGCCCGGGTCCACAGGCCTGTTTTCGGGCAGTGGGTTATCGATTGGCAGGGCCTGGCTGCTGCCAGCCCGGAAGAGGGGCTTTCGGATGGTCGGTTCTGAAGAGTTGCCACGGTGCATGGTGCTGCAATGAGAGAAGGGTGCCAATTTTTCTGTACCGGGAAAAGCCTCTCGCCTCCCGGGCGTGGAGGGCGTATGGTTCGGTTTTCCTTTTTCAGGTCCGGGAAGCGGTCCTGCCGAAGGTCTGTCGGTGTTCTCCATGGTGATCGGGTCCGCCCCTTCCTGAAAGGGACGTATGCCCGTAAGAGCATGGGACAGGCTTATCGAGGGCTCCGCATCACTGCCGGACGTGGTAGGGGGCAAGGCTGCAAACAGAGGGGTTGGTGCGATTGTCCGGTATCCATCCTGAAAATATTCTGCAAAGGTGGATCGGTACATCGAGTAAAGCGGGGGTTGGCGATGCGTTGCCGCAGCCTGCGGATCCTGTCCTCGGCAGTCCCGGGAACCGTGGTTGGAGTCCGGAGTAAACGAGGTTTCCGTGCCTGAGGCTTGATTGGGGAAAAAACCGTATGGCGCCGGTGAGGAGAGTTGAACAGGCGTATCCAGCAAATTTGGATGATGGTCGGAAGCCTTGGAGGAAGAAGCGGAGGAAGGCGGCTTCCGATCAGCGGCAAGCCCATCATCCGTGATTGGTTGATCGTGTAGTGCCGTATCGCGGTGGTTTCGGGGCGAGCCCTTATGAGCCGATGAGACGCATTGCGGCGGGTGCTCGGACATGGCGGTTTGGAACCGCTCGATATCCGCGTCATCGAGCGGGGCATCGCATATTGGTTTTTCATTGGGGATGCAACGGGTGCTTGCCGGTTTGTCCCATTTATTGCGTGTCAAGCCGGATGTGTTATGCCAATTCATGGGGATCCTCCATAAGGATGCGAATTCTGGAGCGCTGGAAGATCTCCATCTCGACCTCTTCCAGCCGTTCACTCTCCCTTCGTATGGCTTCTCTCAAAACGGCTTCGTACCCGTCCAACTTTTTCCTTTGCCTGACGGAGACGAAATAGGCCTTTTTTGCTACGTTCATTGCCTCTTGTGCAGTCTGCCGGTCTGTTTCCGCCTGTGCTGCAGATTCCTCCAGGATCATCTCCTTTTCACGGAGCGATTGAACCTGTCCTTTGAGGTCGGCCAGTCCGCGGACCGTCACACGCCGGTTTGTTATCTGGCGGAATAGATGGGATTCCTCTTCTATCCGCCAGGCGCGGTAGGCCTTCAGCCCTTCCTGTTTTCGCCGGACGTCCTCTTGGGTTTCCGCGTAGGCCGCTGCACGGTTTTTGAGCAGGTTAGCGGCAGAGCTCTCACGGAGATCTCGGACACGCAATAAGACGTCGAATGAGGTGGTGATCATTGAAACGCGATTTCCTTCAGCCGGGTCGCGGTGTCTTCAAAAGAAATCCGTTCACTCGAATCCTGGCGCAGAAAATGGTTGATCGCTTCTATCTTGTGAATGGCCGTATCAGCCTCCGGATCGGACCCTTCTTTGTATTCACCGATTCTGACGAGAAGCTCGATTTCCTGGTATTTTGCCAACAGTTCCCTCAGCCGGGCGGCGGCCGCCCTGTGATTGGCATCTACGATGCTGCTCATGACGCGGCTCAGGCTTCCCGGTACGTCGACGGCCGGGTAATGGCCGGCGGAGGCCAACTTCCGCGACAGGACGATATGCCCGTCCAGGATGGCCCGCATCTCATCGGCCACCGGTTCGTTCATGTCGTCGGCCTCGACAAGAATGGTGTACAATCCTGTGATGGAGCCTTTATCGGATTGCCCCGCGCGTTCGATGAGGCGCGGCAGAGTGGAGAAGACGGAAGGGGGGAAGCCTCGTCGCGTCGGCGGTTCGCCTGCAGCGAGTCCTATTTCTCGCAGCGCGCGGGCAAACCGGGTTACGGAATCCATCAGCAAGAGTACGCTCTTGCCCTGATCGCGGAAATACTCCGCTATGGTCGTTGCCACGTAGGCGGCCTTAAGTCGTTCCATGGCGGGCCTGTCGGAGGTCGAAACCACCGCTACCGCTCGCCGCATACCTTCATTACCAAGGTCCTTCTCTAGAAATTCACGCACTTCACGGCCGCGTTCGCCTATGAGGGCCAGTACTTTGACATCCGCTTCGGCGCCTTTGGTCAGGATCGCCAGGAGACGACTTTTCCCCACTCCGGCGGCTGAGAAGATCCCCATACGCTGGCCTTCACCGCAGGTGAGCAGTCCGTCGATCACCCTCAACCCCAGCGGCATCGGTTTTGTGATGAATCGACGAGTCAGCGGGGCCGGGGGCTCCGCGTAGACCGGGTAATGATCCTGGGCCTCAACCGGTCCAAGCCTCCCGGTGTCCATCGGATTTCCCAATCCGTCCAGGACCCTGCCAAGAAGACTCGGTCCTACCGGGACCGTGTGGTACTTGCCGCTCGGGATGACCTCCGTTGAAGAGGAGATTCCTCCGATCTCTCCAAGGGGGGTCAGCAGGGCCGCCTGTTTGGAAAAGCCGACGACTTCCGCCTGCAGGCTCCGGTCTTCGAAAGGGTTTCGAAGAAGGCAGATCTCCCCGATCCGCACGCTGGGGAGCACTGCTTTGATGATTGTTCCCAGGACTTGAGTGACGCGCCCCTTGATCTCGACGGAGACGGCCTCTTTCAAGGCGGCGGCAAGAATCTTGTCGACAGGTTCCAAAGAGCGCGCGACGGTTTCTTCGTGCTGCACGAAAAACTCCATTATTTCCGCTTGAGGGCGTTTGTGAGGGCGCGCCGTATCGCTTCGATCTGGACGTCTACACCGGCGTCGACCACTCCCATCTCTGTTTCCAGGATGCAGCCGCCTTCTTTCAGACGACCGTCCGACACGACATCGATGAAGCGGATAGCCGGAAAATCCGTCATGATGTCGTTCAGTGAGGCGTTGAGGCTGTCCGCTTCGGCCGGGCAGACCCTCAAAGAGACCTGTGGCTGATTTTTCGCGAAGGTCAGTACGTTTCGCACGACCTGGACGATCCGCTCCGCGGGGTTCATTTCCCCAACGATCTTCCGAAGGGCCGATATGACTAATTCGACGGCTTTTTCTTCAAATTCCGCGAGATAACGTGCGGTGGCGGCGGCGGTTCCAACCATTTGCTCCGCCAACTGCATTTTCCCTTCCCTCAGACCTTCCCGGTAGCCCCTGGCCTTTTCCTCCGCGAAGGCTGTCCGGCCCCGAGCGGTGATCTCTTCGGCGGCTTCGTTGGCTTTGCGGATGATCTCTTCGGCCTTCAGACAGGTTGTATATTGACGAGCCTTGAGGACCTTTGTGCCTCGGGCTGTCCGAAGCCCTTCATGGTAGACGAGAAACAGGGGGCCCACTGCGGTGCCACCTCTTTTAGCAATATCTTTCGGAGTACCGACCATGCGATTTCCTTCTTCACGGGGTTTGTCTGATGCCCGAAATAGTTTGCATAGATCCTGGGGAGTTTCAGCCGGAGCCGATCCTTCAAAGCATGAGGGGCATCGCCCAGACTGGCAGCGAGACAGATTGTTCCACAGGCCGTCATGTGGGACCTGGGATCGGGCATGGCACATGGGCCATCCGAAAGAGGCGTAATCGGCCCCAGCAAAAATGGCGCCCGCTTGACAGCGAACAGATATCCCTTTTCACCGAGGGCACTCTTGAGTCTGAGAACGGACTCTCTGTCGATGGTCTTCAGAATCTTCTGTGCATTCAGAGCAATGCCCGTATGCCAGACCAGTTCTTCGAGCGTACGCCCATCCATAAGTGCCAGACGCCGGGGCGTTTCCTCGAAATGGAAACAGTAGCGGTTACCGAGTCCATGTTCGTCCAGCAGGATGCGTGAAATTCTTCTCGAGGCCCTTGGTTTGCATCGGATGGTTTCCAGGGTCCTTCGATCCAGGAGATGCTCCATCCAACTCCAATGAACGGTCCGGCCGGGCGACAGGTTGAATTCGAGGATGAGCGGGACCAGTGGATGCCGCTTTTGAACCAGATGTTCAAAAAAAACGTTGCTCATATCACTGATTCCCCAATTTTCAAGACGCCGTATAATCGGCACCTGGATGCAGAGAACTGTCGCCCTTTTGCCTTCCTTCCGCCCGCGATGTTCGTTTGTAGCGGAGCCCATAAGCGATTCCGATTGGGATCAACGCCGAGACGAGCGCCAAGCCTCCGACCAGGATCCAGAAGGGGATGACCGAACCAGGTGAAAGATCGATCAAAAAAATCCGCCGGTAATGGGGGGCTTCCAGGGGAAGGAAGGTTGATTCCGATGGGAAAAGCACCACAGTGACATTTTCATAGGAAAGCCCTTCGATTCCGTCCACGACCAGTTGCTTGATTTTTGGGATGCTGGTCTGGAGGTCGGTCGCCTCGATATGCTTAACGAAAACCGAAGCGGAAGAAGGGCGGATCTTGTCCGAAAGGGGATTGTTTTCAGGGATGACCACCAGGACCCTTGCCGTCAGCACTCCGTCGATATGCGAAATGGTCTCGGAGATCTGCTGGGAGAGGGCGTATAGGTAAAGAATCCGCTCCTGGAGGGGAGAGGACACGAGCCCTTGTTTCTTGAAAACCTCTCCGATGCTTTCGAAACGATCTCGTGGAAGTCCTTCTTTTTCGAGAATTTGTATCGCTTGGGCCATGTCGGCCTTGTTGATTCTCAACCCCCAGGTTCGCTCTTTCCCAGCGATTTTTTGGACATCGATCCCGCTTCCGAGGAGGACCGAGAGGATCTGGTTTGCCTCCCGCTCCTCGAGGTTGGTGTAAAGTTCCATGCTGCAAGCCGGTAGCAGGAGGCAGAGGCCAACCAAAAAAAACATGCGCCTGCAGCGTTTTTGGATTGGCATAAGGCTCAATGGGTTGCCTCTATCCCTGATTCCTGAAAAGCGTTTGTACGCCCTGACCGCATTTATCGACGACCTTGCCGGCCAACTCCTGCTCGATCGTCAATTGCAGGATCTCATACTGCAACCGTATGAGTTCACTTGGCGACAAGGCCGGTGCGGCTCCTTGGTCGACGGTATCGTGTATCCTGTGGATCCGTTCACGATGCGCTGCTGACATGTCCTCGATGCTTCGAAGAATGACGTCCCCAAGGCCCGTGGCACGCTGAGGCGATGAAGATGCCTCGGCCCAGGAAATGGTGGCCGCATCGGCGCGCCCGATCAAAGACTCCGAATCGGGAACGATGGCCTTTTCAAATCCCGAAACGTCACTGGATTGGGAAAACCTCGACACGCCGGCTTCTTCGGTCGTCCATGTATCGAGTGGTGTTCGATGCAGGATCGAATCGAGCGGGTTCGTTATCTGCACGATGCTTCTCCTTCCTGTTGAAGAGATGTGAAAAGGTTGCTGCGAAAGGCAGGGGCTGGAAAATGTTTCGGGTTCATTTCGATGAGGATCGCTTCGGCTATCCGCCTCGCGGAGGCGTCTTCGGTGGTGTTCAGGATGTCGGTGCAAAGCGTTCGGCCCCGGTCGTTGAGTCCTGCCTGCCTGAACGCCTGCGCTAAGAACGCCTTCGCCAAATCGCTTCCGGGGTTGATCTCGAGGGCTTCACTTGTAAGGATCTGAATCGCCGATTGAGGATCCATTTCGTTCAATTTGTTCACCGCTTTCCCGATCGATGGGAACTCGCTTTGGGGCGACATGGCCTGGACCCCTGAAAAGATGGTTTCCGCCTCCGTATGATATCCCGTTCCGCTGGCTATAAACCCAATCTGCATCATCAGTCTCAATAGATCGGCAGGGAATTGTATCGGCATATGTTCTCCTCTTTATTTGAGACATGGCGCCGCAACTGCCTGCTATTTGATATTCTGGTAGCAGTTGCGGATGCCGTCTGCCAGGGCTTTGACGGTGTTGGTCTGTGCTCCCATGTAAATCTGCCACTCATTGACGAGTTTTGAGAGTTCCATCTGCTGTGTGGTATCCGGATCCTTACTTGCCTTTATTTCGTCGATCTTTGTTTTTATTTCTGTTTCTTTGCTCGTTCTTGCCAAATCCAGAGCGTCAAAGATTGTGCCTATATTCAATGTTATGACATTGATATCACCAGCCATGATAATCTCCTTTTTTCTACTGGTTTTATTTATAAATTCTGTCAATATGTATAAATAATCAGCTTATAAACAACATACTTTTCTATCTAAAATTTACGTTTTTAGTTGTATGATTGTCTTTTGTTGCAAAATATATAATTAAGTATGTATTTTGAATTTGAGATATAAAAAATACTGGAGGAGATCTGCAAGAGATGAATCTGACAAAATTTTTAAATTGACACGGTGAATTCCAATACAGAAATTGACAGTAGTCGTTTGGTTTTATTTTAAATATACGCATCATTCTGTTCGATATCGTTCAGATAGATACCTTAATGTTTGTTCTGCAAAACGTTTGGATGTCTCCAGGGATTCCTTTATTTTTTTCAGGTCGGCGAATCTTTCCGGTGTTGCCCCAGAATCGATGGCGCCTTTTACAGCAATGAGATGGTGAGAGAGAGTGCGGATAACAGCGTCCAGGCATGTCCCGCTTTGGTCCGTTCTCAGTTCTCTTTCCAAATCGATTTCCGGTAAATCCACTCTGTCCTCCATCAGTTTTCTCCAGGGTATATGTGCACGGTTTCAAATCCTTTAACGGCAATGATCCCGTCCGGGCCGATGCGTCTGATGGAATAGCCGTTGCCGATCATGGCGCCTTCGAAAAGCCTTTCTCCCTGTGCGAGCAAAACATGCGGAAACGGCCCGAGGCTGATCGATTTCATGGGGAGGATGAATCGGCGGTCGCCGGATGTGGTAATCTGTTCACTGTGCCAGGCTTCAGGCGTGTTCGAGTCGATTTCATCTTCTTGAAGGAAAGCGGCCTGGAAGCTTTCTCGGATAGCGATATGGTCTCCGTACTCCTCGGATAGGGCTTTCTTGACGGCCGACCATAGTCTGAGATCGTCCTCATGCAGCAAGCCTGTAGCGAGGATGTGGTCAGGATGAAGGGCAAAGTCGATTTTTCCTTTGAAGCCGGCTTTCGCCAGGCGGGCGTAGATCTCCTGTACGAGGTTCTTGGGGGTCATGACGCGATTTTCGATTTCTTCTATGAAAGGGAGATCTTGTTTGATGACTTCGATACCCCGATCAAGACGTTCTTCATCGAGTATGAAGCCGGTGAGGATGATCTTGCCCGGTCCTTCCGACGTTGCCTCCAGCGGGAGCCCCAAGGCCGCCAGCGTGTCTTTGCATATCCCTGCGACTTGTTCGTTGACAGTTATGTGGAAAGCAGGTAGGGGCTCATCATCCATCCTTCGCTGGATAGACTCCATCAGGGCCTGCTTTTCTTCCAGCGTTTCCACAGAACCCTTGAGCATGAGCCTGCCGTTTCCCAGGCGAGAGGCCTCCACTCCTGACAGCCCCAATTCGCCGATGACGGTTCGAGCCTCTTCAATGGGTGCCGTGGGGATCAAAGCGCTGAACGACGTACCATGTGAGGGTTCTTTAGAAAAGGATACCAGAAAGATACTAAGGGTAAGAACGACTGCAAAGAAGACAGAACTCGAAAGCAGCAGGCGGATGGATGCACTCTTTGGGCAGGTTTCTTTATCAGGTAAAACGTGAGCCGCATTTTTGGAAGGCGGTTCGGTCTTTTCCGGACCGGGGATTTCAGGCAGGCTCAGGGGGGACCATCTTTCACCCGCAGGGCCGATGCTGAAATGGGTGGTGCCGATCGTGACAATCTGAAAGGGAAGGAGGGTGGTTACAGCCTGTTTAGGCCCTTCTCCGTCAATGTAGACAGCGCCGTCCAGCGTTGAAAGGGCAAGGGTGCCGTCAGAGATGGAAAGGGATACGTGCCGGGATGCAACGCTTTCGTCGCTGAGCACGATATCGCATGTCTCCTGGCTTCCGATGACATAATGTCCTTCGCGGATCAGAACCTCGGCCCCAAGATGTGGTCCGGAGAGGATCTTCAGTACGTACTGCTTTTGCGGTTCTTGCGCGGGTTTCATGGTTCGACTCCAAAGACGTTCCCTTTTTCGGGGCGGGGAAGAGTGGTTCGTGACATCGATTCCCCGCCTTGTAAGGCGGTCAGATCGTTCTTGGGATCAGCCCCGGTGAAGGCCTCGTCCAGGATGATCCTCGGTGTGATCAAAAACATTCTCTCGGCCCGTTTGGAGACCCTCTGATCCTGTTTGAAGAAGATATTCAGGATCGGAACGTTCAGGAGACAGGGGATCCCGCTGGCGGTGGCAAAATGCGACTCGTGATAGTATCCGCCGATCAAAAGGCTCTGGTCTTCCTTGATGACTGCCTGGGTGTTTACGCTGCTCTTTTGGACGATCGGGATCTTGTCGACTTCCTGATCAGAGGATATGTTGCCGTCCTCGATGCTGACGGCGAGTTTGATTCGTGTTTCTGAATTATCCCGGATGATATGGGGAGTCACCTTCAGGACGATCCCTGCGGTTACGGAGAAGAGGTCCACTTCCTGGTCGCCGGGTATTCTCACATAAAATGTCTGACTGTGCTCGAGGAGGGCGGCAACGTTGTCGAGGGTGAGGACCGAGGGCTGGGACAAGACGCGGGCCTTCCCGTCTTGCTCGAGGGCGTGCACCTTGGCCAGGATATAGTTTGCGGCCGAGCCGATAACCGTAGCGAAGTTGAATCCCGGACCGACTATGAGGTTGGGATTCGCGGGTTTGAAATCTTCGTCAACGTCGAGTCCCGCATCGGTGAAGGTGGTCCCCTCGTCTGAATTCCCTTTGTGATGGAAGCGCCAGTTGACACCCAGTTCGTGCAGGTAATCGGTGCTGATATCCATGATGGTTGCCTGGATCTGCACCAATCCGACCGGGACATCCAATTGGGGAATCATCTCTTCATAAAAGCGCAGCCGCTCTTCGGTATCCCGGACGATAACCGCATTCAATCGGGTGTCCGCCATAATAAACGCACTGCCATATCTCCCGGTTCCTCTTTCACCCGGCGCATCCGATTCTCGATCGGCTGGTGGGTCTTCGTCAGCGGATTGATCGGGTTGTTCTTCCTGAAGGGGGGCTCCACTCGATGCAAGCCCCTTTCCTTTGAGTTTGCCGACGGTCCTGGGCAGAATCTTGAGCCGGGCTTCCGCCATCTGCCCGCCGGTGCCGTAGTCGGCGAACAGTTGACGGAGAATCGTTGCTACGCCCAGCACCGTCAGCTGGGTATCCATGAAAGTGAAGGTCAGGTCTGCAGCCCAGGCATGCTTGAGAGGGAAGATCTTGATGACTTCCCGTGCGGCCTTGGCTGCAGCCTCCGTCGCGCGCGTGTCGTTCAACTTCGAAGCGACGTCCGATACGAGCTCTACATAACGGGGCGGGCCCGAAACATAAAGTGTTCCATCCTCGTTCAGCATTTCCAGACGAAACCTTTCGTCGAGCGCCCCCATTCGTTCCAGGGTTTCCTCCAGCATTTGGAAGGATAGGTTCTTCATGATGATGATCTTGGAACTCCATTCGCCCGATCGATTGAAGTAGAGCGTCCGGCCACCTTCGCAGTACCAGAGGAGGCTGTAGGCTCGGCAGATGTGCTCCAGAAACACCTCCGGTGCCATCTGGATGAAGCGGCCTTTGACCGTGCCCCCGATTTGTTCGCTGATCACCGCACTCAAATGCTGGCTCGAACAAAAATCACGAAGAAGATCTGCAAGGTTTTCCCCCTCGGAGACATGGGAGTAAACATGGCTTCTCCAAGGCAGGCTCCCGGCCTGGCTTTCTGCAGACCAGAGGATCGCTCCGGTTATGCAGCACAACACCCCTGTTTGGATGATCCGGGTGAACATTTCTGTTTGCGGGGAAAGACAGACCGAAGATATGAGCGGGATAGCCCATTGGGTTCGATCGTCTTCCTCGTTTTCCTCCCATGGCGGCGATCTTTTCCCTTCCACCCCGGCTGGCTGGAAGGAAAGGCAACCCGGTCATGGCGGTTCTCCACCCTGAAAATATGCTACCCCTTGTAAATTGCCCTTCGGAGGTCTGATACGCTTTGATGTACGCCGGGCTTGTCCGTTCATACGTTCAGCAGGGGCTCACAAGACCGATGAATCTCAGGCTGCGATAAAGCTCTTAAGCAATATCCGTGCCGAAATCCCCGATGCTCTTGAGCCGCTCAGGTGTTCATCGAGACCGGGATCGAGGATCGGATTGATGCCTGGAAGATGGTGATCTTTTTGAGAAAATATCTGTTTATCTTTTTTGGAGTGAGGCTGATGGGCCGATCCCCGGGTCATAAGGGCGGTTGCCTTTCCGACCGATCGCGCACAACCGTTTGTGCTTGGATGCCCAGATTGCGGTGCATATCGGGTAAGAAAGAAATTTCTCCCTGATTTTATTTATTTCTGGCTTGCCAAGAAGGGATCGCCCGCTTAGGTTAGTTTCCATCCGGAAATGGTCTTTTTGGCCAATCTCGGCGTCAATCTGCACGTTGGCTTGTGCGGCGACCTACAGGTCGCCTCCGCGCAAATGCTTGATTTTCTTGATATTGACCAAACCGGGGCCCGCCGCGTAGCGGTGGGACTGAGCGGCGAAGCGGTGAAGAAAAATCCTCATTTCCGGATTGGAAACTGAGTTGTGCTGGGAAATCATTTCCGGATGGACACTAGGTTAGGTTTTGTCCGAAACAGGTTTTTCCAGGCCGAAATCTCCGCTGCACAATGGATCCAGGCCGATCCAGGAAAAGTGATTCTATATGGTCTGTGCTGCAAGTGCGGTTGACATGCAGACCGGCTGAGAATGTATTGTATATGAAGCGCAGCTCGAGAGCCCGCTCTGAAGGGCGTATGGCCCTTGGCCGGCTAAAAATGGTGGGTCGATGAGGTCCGAGAAAAAGTGTTCCATGATCGCTTCGCATGTGACGGAGATCATCCTGGAGAGTATTTCCGATGGGGTGTTCACCGTGGACCATGCCTGGCGAGTGACGTCCTTTAACCGGGGGGCCGAGCGGATTACGGGTATCCCCCGGGACAGGGCGCTCGGAAAACACTGCTGGGAGGTCTTTCGGTCCAATATGTGCGAGAGGGATTGCGCGCTGCGGCGGACCATGGCGCAGGGTCGCTCCTTCGTCGACACGGCAACGTATATTGTCGATTATCAGAAACGGCGGATCCCGGTGGTGGTCTGCACCGCCTTGCTGAAGGACGAAGTGGGGCGGGTGCTCGGTGGTGTCGAGACCTTCCGGGATATGAGCCAGGTCGAGGAACTGCGCAAGGAGCTCGAAGGGCGCTACCATGTCGGGGATATGGTCAGCCGGAGCCCTTCCATGGCCGAGATATTCGGGATCCTGCCGCAGGTGGCCGGGAGCGGCAGCACGGTGCTGATCCAGGGGGAGACGGGGACCGGGAAGGAGCTCTTGGCCCGGGCGATCCACAATCTCGGCCCGAGGCGTAAGAAGCCGTTCGTGGCTGTCAACTGCGGCGCGCTGCCGGATACCCTCCTCGAGTCCGAATTATTCGGATACCGGGCGGGGGCTTTCACGGACGCCGTAAAGGATAAACCCGGGCGTTTCGCACTTGCAGAAGGCGGTACGATCCTGCTGGACGAGATCGGTGATCTGAGCGCAGCCTTCCAGGCCCGGCTGCTGCGTGTGCTTCAGGAAAGGACCTTCATGCCTCTCGGGGGTACGCGCTCCGTAAAGGCCGACGTCCGCGTGATCGCCGCGACCAACAAGGACCTGGCGGCTGAGGTGGATGCCGGCCGGTTCCGGCAGGATCTTTTTTACCGGATCAACGTGGTACGTCTCAACCTTCCGCCATTGAGGGAGCGGAAGGAGGACATCCCTATGCTGGCCGAGTGCTTCGTAGACCGGATGAAGCGTTTGAGGGGATCGGCGATTACGGGGATCAGCCGGGAGGCTGTCTCACGCCTCATGTTTTATAACTACCCGGGAAATATCCGGGAACTCGAGAACATCATCGAGCATGCCTGCGTGATTTGCCCCAGCGGACAGATCGAGATCCGCTGCCTGCCGGAACATCTCAGAACAGGTTCTTCGCCTGTGATGGATCGGGGGGGCGACATTCATGCCGCGCTGGAATCCGCCGAAACGCGGCTGATTCTGGAAGTCCTCGAGCGCAACCGGTTCAACCGGGCGGCTGTGGCGCGCGAGCTGCGAGTCCACAAAAGCACCCTCTACCGGAAGATTCGGCGGCTGGGGATTGCACTGCCCACAAGCGACGGACGACGGGGCGTAAAGTCGCCCAAATAGAGTCGCATTCACGCGACGCTATGCAGGCCTGTTATTGCAGTGCTGCGATGCAAAGCACCATAAAGCCCATTTGCCGCGTTTTCCTTTTATTTAAAAAGCAATGATAAATCATATATTTATAAAAAAGAACCGTGCTTTTGAGGGTTTTGGCGCGGCTTTTGCTTTGTTAAAGGGAAAAAGCCGGGAGTTTCTTCGATGAAGGTGGCCTTGACGGTTTGGGAAGATCGTATCTCTCCCCTATTCGACTCCGCAAGGATGCTCCTTGTAGCGGACATCGACAGGGATGGGGTCGGCGGGAAGCACCTTGTGCCCTTTGCGTGCGACACCGCGCTGGCGCGCGCCGCGCGGTTGGTGGATCTGGGGGTCAAGGTTCTGATCTGCGGCGGTATATCCGGGTCTTACGCGAATCTGATCGAGGTCCGCGGCATTCGGATCCTCCCCTTCATCACGGGTTCGGTGAACAGAATCCTCGAAGCATATCTTTCCGGCAATCTTGATCGCGAGGATTTGAGGATGCCCGGATGTGAGATCAGCAAGGAAGATGCCCTGTTTCAGGAAGAGGAATCCGTTTCACCGGGAAGATACCTGTTTGGCCCGGTCCCTTCCCGCCGGTTCGGACGCTCTTTGGGCGTCGATCTGATGCCGTACAAGACATGTACGCTCGACTGCGTGTTCTGCCAGCTCGGCCGAACCACCCACAAGACCATGGCGCGTGAGGAATACGTGCCGACAGGGGCCGTGATTGCAGAGATACGGGCTTGGTTGGAGGCGGGCGGGGAGGCCGATTACATTACCCTGTCCGGCTCCGGGGAGCCGACGCTCCACTCCCGCTTCGGCGAGGTGCTCGACTTCGTCCGTACCCACAGCCGGATTCCGGCGGTTCTCCTGACCAACGGGACGCTGCTGCATCTTCCCGAGGTGCGCGAGGCGGCTGCGCAGGCCGATGTGGTGAAGATTTCCCTGAGTGCCTGGAATCAGGCCTCTTACATATGGGTGAACCGTCCGCATCCCGATCTGCACTTCGAGCAGTTGATAGCGGGTGAAAAGGTGTTTCGTGAGGGATTCAAGGGCCAACTCTGGCTGGAGGTCTTTCTGGTGGCCGGGATGAATGCCACGGCGGCCGATGTCGGTCGGATCGCCGCCCTGGCGGCCGAGATCCGCCCGGATCGCATCCAACTCAATTCGGCCGTGCGGCCGCCTGCAGAGGAATTCGCCGGGGCGGTTTCCTCGGAGAGGCTCCAATCTTTTTGCCCGCTCTTTCGGCCGGAGGCCGAGGTCATCGCCGAATTTCATGCGGAGAGAGACATTTCCGTGCATGCTACCCGGGAAACCATCCTCTCCATGCTGGAGCGCCGCCCGTGTACGGCGGACCAGATCGCGGGCGGATTCGGCATGCATCTGAACGAGGTCTCGAAGTATCTCGGCAATCTGCTGCGCGGCGGCCGGATCCGGATGGAGCGGAAGAACGGTACGGTATACTATGCCGCAGCCGGAAGAGGGGAGAGGAGCGGCGGCGGTCCGAACGGGCGGCCCACTCCGGCGACCATGCCGCCGAAAGAGTGAAAGGGTGTGCTCCGGCGGACGCGGATCGAGGGACGGATGGTTGGGCAACGGGAGGATGGTATCTTTGGCAACGAGGGACTATTACCGGGTTCTGGAAGTTCAGTCTGAGGCGTCGGGAGAGGAGATCAAGAAGGCCTACCGCCGTCTCGCACTGGCCTATCATCCCGACAGAAACCAGGGGGATCCGGCGTGTGAAGAGCGGCTGAAGGAGATCAACGAAGCCTACCAGGTCCTTGGCGACGAAGCGAAACGGCGGTATTATGACAGCCTGTGCCGGACGTCGGAGAAAGGGCCTCTGCCGGATGGAGCGGATTGGAACGATGTGCTGTTCGAAATGATGCGGGCTTTTTCGCGTGCGGGCTTCGGCGTGGGGCGGTCCGGCGGCTGCAGGGGTGGTGGCTTCGGGAAGCGGGGCTGCCGGTGGAAAAACTGGAATCTCTAACCATGTTTATCCGGAAATGATGACTTAGCACAACCGGGTTTCCAATCCGGAAATGAGGATTTTTCCTCATTGCTTCGCCGCTCGGTCCCACCGGTCCGCAGCGGATCCCGGTTTGGCCAATTTCAATTAAATCAAGCGTTTGTGCGGAAGCGACCTGCAGGTCGCCGCGCAAGCAATCATGCAGCTTGACGCCGAGATTGGCCCGAAAGACCATTTCCGGATGGAAACGAACTATGATCTCGGAGGATGTCAGATGGGCTACAAACCTGAAGTGGATGCTGAAAAGTGTGTGGGATGCGGTGAATGTGTAGAGGTGTGTCCTGTTGATGTATACGAAATTATCGATGAAAAATCGGTCCCGGTCAATGAGGACGAGTGCCTCGGCTGCGAAAGCTGCGTCGAGGTCTGCGAGCACGAGGCGATCACCGTCTCAGAGGTTTGAGGATGCCGCGGCAGGGCGCCCGGCGTGGATCTGTCCTGCCCCCCGGTAAAATGCGGGGGCATCCTGTGTGGAAGGGTCCCTGTGCTGAGCCTGGAAGGCTTCAGGGTGGGCGCACCGGGCGGCGCTCGGCATGATCGGCAGTTTGGAGGCTTTTATGTGTCTGAGTACGGTTTACATGGATTCGGGGAATCAACAGACGGAAATTATGAGGGATGTGGCCCGGATCAAGGCTGAGGGCCATGGTTTTTGGCTCTACGACATGTTCGGCGATAAACAGTTCATCGAAGGGACGATCGAGACGGTCAATTTGATGGATGGCTTTTTTGTGATGCACCGTAACGGTCAATCGGTTTGAACGGGCTTGCGGAAGGGAGCATTTCAGGATTTCAACTGTTCGAGAAGCGTAATCCGGCGCACCTTGGCCTGCAGGACCGGTCAGTGGGCGATTCGTGAGGGCGGCACAAGTCCGGATCGATCTGTCACCCTTCGGATCTGGAGCTTCTCAATCAAAAAAACGGACTGTAGAACCAAGACAGGCTGTTCCGCCTTGCCGGCTCGCAAGGCGGAACAGCCTGTCTTGCATGTGGGATCGCATCGGATCAGACTGAGGCCCGTTCGCCGGTGATGCCATACAGGAAGAAGGTGAAGATACGCTCGGCGAGGTCGTCGGGCTTGACGTCGCCCCGCGCGTTGTACCATTGGTAGATCCAGTTGCAGATCCCGACCAGAAAATTGACGTAGACCGACAGATAATCGAGTTCGATCGACTCCTTCCGGCAAAGTCTTTCGAGGCCATTGCTCCAGTAGGAAATGTATTCGCGCTGTTTGTCTTTCAGTTTTCGGTAATAGGCGCCGCTCAGGCAGTTTTCATCGTGGATGATGAGTTTGCTGCGCGTGCTGTCACGATGGTACATCCCGACCTGGAAGCGAATGGCTTCCTGCAGGAATTCACGGGGGTCCTCCACCTGCGTGTGGATCTCTCGGATGCCTTTGATCAACTCGTCCATGTACCCATCCAGAAGCTGGTAGAGGAGGTCCTCCTTGCTCTTGAAGTAGTAGTACAGGCCGGCCTTGGTCATGTGGGTCGCCTCGGCGATGTCGCGCAGGGAGGCTTTCTCGTAGCCGAGGTTGCACAGGACTCTCGCAGCTGTCCGGAAAATCTTTTCCTGACGCCGCGACTTTTCCGTTTCCCGGTCGATGGCTGCCATAAATACCCCTCACTGAGGATGGGTCCGAAGACACGATCGGATGTTCAGGACATAAAAAACCATTACAAACCAGCGTATTACGCCCCGTATTTGATCATGTCCCAGATATCTTTGTCGGCTTCCTTCCAGTTGGGCCCGAATTTCCGGTCGTAATAATCGCCGAGCCGTTCAAACCACCTCCACCAGAAGCTTTTGCCCTTTTCCTTGGCCTCCAGGATATCGTTCAGGAAGGTCTCGAGGTTCAGCATTTCTTCCTTCGGCAGGTAAGATGCCGCCCCTGACCTGAATGACCTCGCAGCATCTTCGGGGGTTAAGGCATGGGCCGTCAACATGACGGGAATTACGCCTCTGGCGTTGGCGATTTCAAGCAGCTCGTATCCGTTCACGCCCATGATGTCAAGGATCGCGATATCGAAGCGCTCGCTTTCGAGCAGGGCCTTGGCGGCCTCGAAATTGTCCGCCGATGTCACTTTGCAGTCCGAAAGCAGCTCTTCGAGCGATTCAAGCACATCGGGTTCGTCATCGACGATCAGCACCTTCTTTCCGTCCAGCAGGTTCCTCTTTTCCATGGTTCGATCCTCACTTCAAAAAGAGATTCAGAATGGGATTGCACGGGCAGCCCCCTCGAGGCGGATCCCCGGCATCTCCGCAGCCACACACTCGAAAAATCGATTTCCGCCGCAAAAAAAATGGTTGACGACCCCAAATCTTTATGCCTATATAGGCACCAATTCTACCGTCCGTCAAGTAGAAAAATTTACCGACCGACAAGTAGATCGAGATGGTCTTGGCAGCCTGCTTTTCGTGCCAACCGTTTGTTGTCCAACCTTATTGTCAACGGAAGGAAATGAGGAGGTCATGATGAGAAGAGCAGTTCGTTTTTTTGGAATGGTCATGTTTGCGGTTTTGTTCGGGGCCTTTGGAGGCAACGCGCTGGCCGGGCCGGTATCCTTCAAGTTCGCCCACTTCATCCCGCCGAACGAACCGGGGGCGGAAGTGGGGTTGTGGATCGAGAAGGAATTGAATGAAACGGCCGGAGACCTGGTAGAGGCCAAATATTTTCACAGCACCCAAATGGGCAGCACGATCGAGATCGTCAACAAGGTGCGGATGGGTACGCTGCAGGCCGGGTTTCTAACCAGCAACTACGCGCCCGATCTTGACCCCAAGTTCGGCATCGGTACGCTTGCCTACTGCATGGAATCCTATGAGAAATGGGATGCATTGCTGAACAATGAGCCGGTCCGGGAGGAGCTTTATACCACCCTCCTCAGCAAAGGCCTGCGCGTGGTGGACACGGCTTATTTCGGCGTCTACGGGCTCGCCACTACCAAGCCCGTCAATTCCTTCGACGACCTGAAGGCGATGAAGATGCGGACCACCGAGGCCCGCTATCCGGTGGCCTTCTGGAAGGCCCTTGGGGTCAACCCCGTTCCGATGGCCTGGGGGGATGTCTTTCCCGCCCTGAAGCAGGGGGTCGTGGATGGGACGGACCAGACGATGAATGTGGCTCGCCTGCGGCTGACCGACGTGACCAAATATTTTACAGAGACCAAACACATGCTGGGACTCTTCTTCCTGGTCGTGAATGAAAAATGGTACCAGAAGCTGGATCCGAAGGTGCGCGAGGTCATCATGGGCAGCATCGACCGGAACTTTGTCAAGGCCCGGGAGGCCAGCATGCGCCTGACCGAAGAGGCCCCGGCGGCACTGAAGGAAAAGGGCGTGCAGGTGATCGTGCTGCCGGACGCCGAGATGGCCAAGTTCAAAGAGGCCCAGATGCAGGTCTGGAAGCAGTTCGAGCCCGAGATTGGCAAAGAGTGGCTGGACAAGATTCAGAACCTGACCGAGGGAATGTAAGAGGTCCCGGAACACCGCGGGCCGCTTTGCCCGGAATAGGGGGCGCGGCCCGCTTCTGCAAGGGTGTCTACCATGAAGAGACTTGGAACGTTTCTTGGCTGGCTCGAAAACGGGTGCATATTCCTCTGCTTTTCGGTCACCCTCACCATCCTGAGCATCAGTATCATGAGCCGCTACGTCTTTCGGCGTCCTCTTTCCTGGCCCGATGAACTTACCACTTACCTGTTTATTCTGATGACGTTCATGGGCGCCTGCGCGGCGGTTAAATGGGATTCGGAGCTCAAGGTCAACGCGCTCTACGAGCGGTTTCCGCAGTGGCGTTTCGGCCTGGATCTCATCCTGAATCTGGTGCGGCTTCTTGCCTGCGTCATCTTCGTCGTGCTCGGAATCAAATTTGTCGTCGTCGCTTGGGAGATGCAGACCTTTTCCCCGATTTTGCGGGTTCCGGTCTACGTGATCTTCAGCATGCTCCCGTTTTTCGGCGTCGTCATGGGTCTTCGGACCGTGGAATGCCTGGTCAACCTTTTCAAAGGGAGATGACGCGTGGAAACGCTGATCATTCTGGCAATTCTGCTGTTTCTGCTTTTTATCCGGATCCCCGTCTATATCAGCCTTTTCCTGACTGGCTTGTTGGGACTGATCATCTTCACCGACCTGGAGCTGATCTTCGTCGCACAGACCATGGTGAAGAAGCTCGACAACTTCTCTTTGCTGGCGATCCCATTTTTCATCCTTCTGGGTGCGGTCATGGTCCATGGCCAATCCGCCAACCGGATGATCCATCTCGCGCGGAAGGCTGTTTCGTTCCTGCCCGGGGGGCTTGCCATCACGGGCGTCATCAGTTCGGGGGTCTTCGGTGCGATTTCGGGGTCGAGCATTTCGACCCTGGTGACCATCGGCAGCGTTCTGTTCCCGCACCTGGACAAATATAAGTATCCCAGGAATTTTTCGATCGGCCTTCTGACGAGTTCTGCCATCCTCGGGGTCATCGTGCCGCCGAGCATCATCATGATCATCTGCGCCCTGACGGCCGGTCAATCGGTGGTGCGGCTCTTCGCGGCCGGCTATCTGCCCTCGCTCCTGATCGTTGCGGGGCTCTGCCTTTACGCCTATGTGGTCTCCGCCTGGAAGGGGCTCGGCCGGACTGCCATGGAGCCGTTCGACGGCAAGGGTCTCATGAAGGCACTCAAGGATGCCTTCTTCCCGTGCCTGGTGATCGTAGTCCTCTTCGCCGGCATCTACACGGGCGCCTTTACGATCACCGAGGCCTCGGTGGTCTCGTGCGTCATGGCGATTTTTATCGAGGCCTTCATCTACCGGACCCTCAGCCCGGGAGCCTTTTACAAGATGCTCGTCAGCAGCGGCATCATCAGCGGTGCGCTGGTGATCACCGTCTCGGGCGCCGGGGTCCTGGCCGAGTACATCACGATCCAGGGCATCCCGCAGCGCATCCTGGATGTTTCACTCCAGTACATCCCGAACGTCTGGGTCTTTCTCATTTTCACCAATTTGCTGCTGCTGCTGGTGGGGACGTTCCTCGACCCGATCGGCGCGATCATGATCCTGGTGCCGATCCTGATGCCCATTTCCGATTCGTTCGGGATCGACCCGATCCACCTCTGTCTGTTGATCAGCGTAGCGCTCGGCATCGGCTATATCACACCACCGCTCGGGCTGCTGCTCTATACGGCCTCCGCCATCACCAAGACGGATTTCGTGTTCGTATCGCGGGCGATCATGCCGACCCTGCTGGTCTATATTATCCTGCTGTTCTTGATATCCTTTTTCCCGGCCCTTTCGACCGCCGTCCCCAACCTGCTGCTGGGGAAGGTCTGAGAAGGGGACCGACCGACCATGGTGTGTTGCAATGAAGAACCCAACCTGTAAAGGAGCCAGGCCGTGAATATCGCTCAAAATCTGGTAAGGATGGCGACTCTTTTCCCAGAGGCGACCGCTATTATCGAGAATGATTGCAATATCAGTTACCTGCGGTTTCACGAAGAATCGAACCGCATCGCCGCCGCCTTGACGGAACTGGGCATCCAGCGCGGCGAACACGTCGCGCTGTGCACCCCCAACACCTATGCCTGGCTCGCTATGTATTACGGGGTGCTGAAGGCGGGTGCGGTGGCGGTGACGATCTCGGCCGCCCTCAAGAAGGAGGAACTGGCTGCCATTTTGGATGACTGCCGGCCGCGCCTCATCTATACAACCGATGACCGGCTGCAGGATCTTGCGGAGGCGCGGGAGAGGGGTTATCTCGAATGGGTGGTTTCTCCGTCGGGGGATTACACCTTCGAGGGGCTCGTAGAAAAGGGTGCCCCGGGATTCCAGTGGGTCAACCGTTCACGGGACGATGCTGCCGCGATCCTCTATACCGGCGGGACCACCGGGATCCCCAAAGGGGTGATCCTGACCCATCAGAACCTCCAGACCTCGGTTCACAATGTAGCGTACAACGAGCGCTCCTCCCGGATCGATCGGGCGCTCTGTTTTCTGCCTCTCAACCACGTCTTCGCACAGGTGCATATCGCCGGGTCCACCATTTACAGCGGCGGGACCCTGATCATGCAGCCGGCCTTCGAGATGGATCGTGCGCTCGATGCGATTAAACGGCTCGGGGTGACCAAGTTTTATGCGGTGCCGACTATCTATGTGCGCCTCCTCGCGCTCAAGGATGTCACGGAGCGCTTCGCCTCGGTCCGCTACTGTTTTTCAGCGGCCGCCAGCATGGCTGCCGAACTCGTGCGGGACTGGAAGGGCCGGACCGGCCTCGATATCCACGAGGCCTATGGAATGACAGAGAGCGCTTCCATGGTGACCTTCAATCACTTCCATCGGCACGTGGTAGGGTCAGTCGGTACGCCGGCCAATCTCGTCGAGGTGGAGATACGCGACCTCGAGGGGAACCCCGTCGGGCCGGGTGTCGAAGGCGAGATCTGCATTCAGGGTCCGAATATCATGCGTGAGTATCTGGCCAAACCGTCCGAGACTGCAGCCGCCTTTTGGGACGACCGGTGGTTCCGGTCGGGGGACATCGGGCTCATCGATGAAAGCGGGTATCTCTACATCGTGGACCGGCTGAAAGACCTCATCATCACGGGCGGTGAAAACGTTTATCCGCGCGAGATCGAGGAGTGGCTCTACATGAGGCCGGAGATCCAGGAATGCGCCGTCATCGGGGTGCCCGACCACGAGTATGGCGAGCGGGTGGTGGCCGTCTTGACGACCCAAGAAGGGCGCACCGTCGACCCCGTCGAGCTGAAGGCCTTCCTGAAGGCGCGGCTGGCCCCCTTCAAGGTGCCCAAGGAATATATCACCGTCGATGCGATACCGAAGAGCAGTGCGGGCAAGATGCTGAAGCGCGAAGTCAAAAAGAGCCTGCTCGATCAGATCAACCTTCAAAAGGCGTGAGGGGGAAGACTTCACGCAATGTCAAGGATCAGGGACTAAACCAGATGACCGATTCATTGTATACCGAAGAACATCAGATATTCCGCGACGCTTTCAGGAAGTTCGTCGCCAAGGAGATCACCCCCAACGTCGAACAGTGGGAGGCCGACCGGGCCGTGCCGAGGGACCTCTGGCTCAAGATGGGGGAGCAGGGCTATCTCTGCCCTTGGCTGCCCGAGGAATACGGCGGCCTGGGGCTGGGCTTCGAGTACTCCGTGATCATCAATGAGGAACTGATCCGGGGAGACGGCTTCGGAGTGGGTGTGCCGCTCCACAGCGACGTGGCGACCCCCTACGTCCATTCGTACGCTACCCCGGAGATGAAGGAGCGGTGGCTGCCCGGCTGTGCGACCGGGGAGGTGATCACCTCCATCGGCCTGACGGAGCCGAACGCGGGCTCGGATCTGGCCGCTATCCGCACCACCGCTCGGCGCGATGGTGACAGCTACGTCCTGAACGGGCAGAAGACCTTCATCACCAATGGGTTTTTCGCGGATCTGGTCGTGGTGGCCGCCAAGACCGATCCCAAGGCCGGGCATCGCGGGGTCAGCCTGATCCTGGTCGACAAGGATGCCCCCGGGTTCCACCGCGGACGGCGGCTCGAGAAGATGGGCTACCACATGCAGGATACGGCCGAACTCTTCTTCGAGGACTGCCGCGTACCGGCCTCGCACCTGCTCGGGGTCGAGGGCGCGGGCTTCAAGTATATGATGGAGAAGCTGCAGAGGGAACGGCTCGAGGTCTGCATCAAGTGCCAGGTCAACGCCGAAGAGGCGCTGAAAGAGGGGCTAAGCTACGCCAAGGTGAGGGAGGCCTTCGGGCGGCCGATCGGCAATTTCCAGTACACGGCCTTCAGACTGGCGGAAATGGCCACTGACGTGGAGTTGGGCCGCGTGTTTCTGGACCATCTCATCCGGCGGCACATCGAGGGAAAAGACATCACTCAGCAGGTCTCCATGGCGAAGTACTGGCTCGGCGAGATGGTCAACCGGGTGGCCTATCAGTCGCTCCAGATCCACGGGGGTTACGGTTATATGGAGGAGTATCGCATCTGCAGGATATCCCGCGATGTTCGCTCGCTTTCGATCTTTGCCGGGACGAGCGAGATTATGAAGTTGATTGTGAGTCGCAATCTCGGGCTTACTCCCCAGTAGTTTCCGGCACGAAAACGGTCTTTTTGCCTCGTCTCTGCGTCAATCTGCGAGGTTGCTTGTGCGGCGACCTGCAGGTCGCCTCCGCACAACCTCTTGATTTTCTTGATACGAGGCAAAAATCCTCGTTTTCGTGCCGGAAACGGGTCTAAGCCGAAAACGGTCTTTTTCTTCACACGCTGTGCGTGCTCAGTCCCGCCCCTTCGGGGCGGGTCCCGGTTTCTTCACACCCTTCGGGTGCTCAGTCCCACCGCTTCGGGGCGGGTCCGGGTCTGCCCCGTCTTTGCGTGGACCGGCCGAGCCGCTGGTGATGCAGGGGCGGCGCGGTCTATTTGCGGGCGAGCAGACAATCGGCGAGGGGCTTGCGGGTGCCGGGCCCCTTCTTTCCGGCGGGATGCCCCAGTGCGATGACTGCCATCAGTTCGCAGGTTTCGGGGACCTCGAGGACGGCCTCGACGATGGAGCGGTTTTTCAGAATCTCCCCCAGCCAGACGGCGCCGAGACCCATTTCGTGGATGGCGAGGAGCATGTTCTGGATGCATGCCCCGACGGCCTGGATGTCCTTCACCCGGTCATAGCTTTGTGCGTTGTCGAGAAAGACGGCGATGCAAACGGGGGCACCAAGGATCACCCGGCTGTATTTGGTCTGCTCGCCCAGGCGGCTTTTCAGCGCCGGGTCACGCACCACCACGAATTTCCATGGCTGATTGTTCAAACCCGACGGTGCCCAGGTTCCGAGGGTCAGGATCCGGTCCACGGTCGGATCCTCAACCGGATCAGAGGTGAAGGTGCGTATACTGCGTCGCTCGACGATGGTCTCGATCATGTCCCCTCCCTAAGAAACGGCTCAAGAATGAATGATGCTTTTCGATCGCGCAATTTCACTTACCGTGAAAGGAATCCGGGTGAACACGGCCTTCATCTCGACATCGGGCACCTTGATTCCTTTGGGGTAGTGATGTGTATCCAGGGCGGGCGCGGACCCTGAGGCCGGTGCGTGTTGTTGTGGATTCTATCAGAGGCTCGGAAGCGGCGCAGAGCCTTTGCCCTTTCTCGTCAAGGTGCGGCTCGCCTGATGTCTGAGGAGCATTCTTTTGCCGGTTACGGAACAAAAAGTCCAGGTTATTTATGAACAGTTCCTAACACCAAAACCTGCAGGGTGTCAAGGCGACCGGGGCGCTAACCCGAAGGTGTCTCCGCCCCGAAGCCCGAAGGTTTGACGAAGCGTATCGCCGGTCCGCCAAAACGCGGAGGTCGGATCCATCCGAGGCTCATCGGTGGCCTGAATCCCGGCGGCAATGCCCACTCGATTGTGCATCGACCCGTTTTGAGCCCCCTTCGTGGATCCCCCATTGCTTTGTCCGTCCCCGTTCCCGGCCGAACCTCCTCCCGAGCAAAAAATCCCCTATCCGCATAAATTCAACCGGATGCATGCCTGCAGCATGAATAACGACCGCCCGATGGCGCGGCCCTCACCCAGAAATACCTCTGGCAGGGCCTGACCCGGCTCCTCGCGGTCTATGACGCAAACGACCGGCTCCAACTCCGCTTCGAATACGCGGACGGCCGTCTCCCCGTCGCTATGACCGGAGAAGACGGCGCCCGCTCTCACCTCTTCTACGATCCGGTTGGCTCGCTCTGCCTGGTGGTGGACGGCCAGGACAATGTGGTCAAAGAGATCCAGTACGATGCCTTCGGCAATATCGTCTTCGACAGCAACCCGGGGCTTGCCATCCCCTTGGGCTTCGCCGGTGGCCTCCACGACCCCGACACGGGTCTGGTGCGCTTCGGATTCCGCGACTACGACCCCACCACCGGCCGCTGGATCGCCAAAGACCCCATCGGCTTTGGCGGGGGAGATACGGATCTTTATGGATATACTGAAAATAATCCGATAAATAATACGGATCCATTTGGTCTTTGGTATATCGACATAAATGTATCGTTTGGTTATTGGGGTGGTGGTACAGGTGGAATCATTATTGGTTTAGAGGGAATTTATCCTTATGCCGGTGGCGGAGTCGTCTCTCCACCTGGGGGCGTTGCCGTGACATGGTCGCCCTCAGATCCCACTCCAGGGTGGAATGTAGGCGTTCAAGGAGGGTATTGGGCTGGATTCCAATATGGTTATAGCTTTGAAGGTGGTGGAGATATATTCTGGGAAGTAGGATTTGTAACCCCAGGATTTTCTGTTACAGGTTATCATGTTTGGGAACCATGGAGATGGCCATGGAAAGACAAAGAAGATGATCCATGTGAATAGTAACTAGTGTCCATCCGGAAATGATTTCGCGGTAGAACCCAGTTTCCAATCCGGAAATGAGGATTTTTGGCCAATATCAAGGAAATCAAGCGTTTGTGCGGAGGCGACCTGTAGGTCGCCGCACAAGCAAACGTGCAGATTGACGCTGAGATTGGCAAAAAAGACCATTTCCGGATGGAAACTAGGTGGTATCATTTCAGTCATTATAGGATTATATTTTGTGACTTCTTATAAAAAACTCGGCCATAAGACTGCGGAATTTTACTATAGACTTTTTCATATCCAATTTAGTGAGAAGGGATATCAAATTGGATTCTTAGTAATTGGTATAATATTTGGCATGATTGTTTTATTATCGGTATTGCACATTATCCGGTTTAGATAGATATAAGCAGACTGGGGCTGCCCCGGGCAGTAAACAAAATCGAGTAGAGGGGGGTTGCGAAGTTCCCTTCAACTCGAGTTTAGGGCGGTGGGTAGGAGCAGACAGCCTCCTATTGTCGGGATAAACTTCGGTCCCGTCGGCTGGAGCTCGAGCATGCAGAGGCAACCTTGTTTTTTAGACAAGTGCATCAAGGGAGAGGATCTGTATGGATGGAATTTCAGGCAATCTGATATCATTGGTAAAAAAATGAGTTGCGCCCGCGTTTAATGCCGCGCTGAACTGGATGGCATCCGGTGTACGGATGTTATGGGTTGCTCTGAGTTGGGCGGCTTGTTCCGCAATGGTGTTTGAAACTTCCAACGTCATCAGTCTTGAATTAAGCAAGATATCCCGGTACTCTGCCGCAAGTTCTTTGTTGTTGCTGCGTAATGGATGTACCAGCACTTCCAGCAAGGTCACGGTTGAAGTGACAACCGTAAAGTCACCCCTGTCCATTGCTTCAAAGAAAAACCGCACCGTTTCAATATAAGCGGGATTTTCTTCAATAAAATAAATCAGCGGCGCAGTATCGAGGCCAACCGTTTTCCCCTGCAGGTCGTTTATCCATTCCACGATGATCTTTCCTCATCAATATAGGCTTTTACATTAAGCCCTTTCCAAATATCCTTGCCTTTTCCCTTGATCTCCAAAATGCTGCGGGGTGCTTGTTTGCTTGCCCCCTTGCGAATCAGCGTCGCCATTTCTTCTAAAAGGCGAAGCTGGTCTGATAGTTTTAGTGTTTTTATCTCGGATATGACTTGATTGTAGTTTGCTTCCGGCATGATCCGTCTCCCAATTTAAGCATGTTCATGTTTTTCAGTTAAAAGGTTGAGCATTTTCTTTTTTGTAAGTATGGCATCAATTACGTTGATAACAGTTTCTTTTTCTTTATCGTCCAATGAATCCAGCAGCCTGATTTTATCGACAAAAGATTGATCCTGAATCCTTATCTCTTCTGCTTCATCATCCGTATCGCTGAGCAGATAGTCAGCGCTTACCTGAAGCGCGTCAGCCAGTTTTTTTAAAACCTCAACAGACGGCTGGTATCTTCCGGTTTCCAACCGGCTGAGGTGTGAGGTATTGATTCCGACCGTCTCGGCCAGTTCTTTTTGGCCTAACCCTTTATTCTTTCTAAGCTTTTTTATTTTATCCTGAATTCTCACAACCGCCCCCAATATTTATTTTGCTCTAATTATATACACTTTCAACAAAAAATCAAAGAAAGTTTACGCAGGCGTATTTTTTGAGTTGACAAGAATGTTGTCCAAAATAATCCGGTAAACTTTATAGACCCCTGTGGTCTCTCGCATGTTGGTTTTATTAAGAAGCTAGTTTCCATCCGGAAATGGTCTTTTTGGCCAATCTCGGCGTCAATCTGCACGTTTGCTTGTGCGGCGACCACCAGGTCGCCTCCGCGCAAGCGCTTGATTTCCTTGATATTGGCCAAAAATCCTCATTTCCGGATTGGAAACTGGGTTCTATAAGAAAATCATTTCCGGATGGACACAAGCTAACAACAATGGTGAATAAAAGTCTTGTTACCGATCACAGGGTCTGGATCAAACGGCGGACTGAGCGATCCAGGAGAGGTCCGGTTCCTGGCCCTGGAAGGTTGCGTGCAGGGCATCGACAAGCACAGGGAAGGTTCTTTTCTTCCGAAGGCGGTAGGTCTGCCGTAGCCCGACCCATTCCGAGGGGGAGATTGACGGCCTTCTTTTCTTCGAGATTGAGCAGCAGTACACGGCAGGCCATTTCTTTGAGATGTCCGTTCGGTTGCCGCCAGTCACAATGCTCACAAAGCACTCGGGAGATTGCGGTTCGACCGCGTTCCCAGTGCCGGGAGATGGTATCGCGGATAAACGAGAGCTCTTCCTCTCTGATCTGACGGCCGCGAATTTGATACAGGCTCTCTGCCAAGGTGCTGTTCCCTCCTGGGAAAGCACCCTGGCAAAATTTAGCAGCCGACGGCAGCGAAAAATGCACCCCCTTTGATCTCAGACGTTTTCTCAGTGTCCATCCGGAAAAGAGCATCCGGCGCGGCAAAGCTTCCAATCCGAAAATCAAGACTGGATTATTTTTGAACAGTTCCTGACGATTTGCCGCCCCCACTGGAGCGGAGGGTTTTGGTCCGAAAGTGGAAACGGATCCAGGTTCGGGCTTCCGCCTCGCTGATCATTCTCCCCGTGAATTCCACCGCCGAAAAATCCGGTCCGGCTACCCAGACAGCCTCCCGCCATACCTCGCACAGCAGCCCCGTTGCAGGCTGTTCCCGGATGCGGCAGAGTTCCCCCTTGTAAAGGGAATACCAGAGGATGATGGGTTCGCGGTCGGTCGGGTCGGTGCTCGGCGGCGTGTTCATGGGGCGGGGAAGGCGGTGCTGAACAAAGAAGTTCGATTCATGGGAACGACAGTTGAAAAAACATCCGCTTTATAGCGGCGGAGACCAGCGGTTCGTGGACCCGTCATAGGACCAGCAGTCTTCTAGGGCCTTGCGCGACGTATATTGAGGGTTCTCGGCCCAGATGAGCATCTGTTCGTGGGCCCGGCTGAGCTGTTTGAACTTCTCTGTGTCGCCCCCGACATCCGGGTGGTACCGCTTGGCCATCTTCTTGTAGGCGTGCCTGATCTTGGCCATGAGGGAATCGGATGAAAGATCTTCGCCCTCCAGATCGAGGATCCTCAGACAAGATCTTTCGTCTTTCGAGAGCCTCGGTTTGGTGTTGCGATCGGGCATGATGTCCTGGGGATCGATATGGTCATCCTGGTTGCGCTCCAGCATATAGAAGGAGGCGTAGCTCCTCGAAGTGCGGTTGTGAACCATGTCGTGCCACTCCTCGCCGGAGCGGAGGATGAGATTCTTGAGATCCTGGGCGGGTTTGTTCCCGGGTGCGCGCCGGCCGACGAAGCGCGAGATGCGCTTCGAGAAGATCGGCAGGGTATCCAGGATGACATGGTGGCTCGTGAAAAAGAAGGCCGCGTAGCGGGTGTTGAGGGCCTTCAGGAGTCCTTTGGACAGGGAGAGCACCCAGTTCATCTGCTGCCGGCACTCCTTCGAGCAGTACCGGCGCCCCCCCTTGACGGGCATGGTACCGCAGGCGAGGCACCGCTTTGCGCGGGCGGGCTCCGGCTGGATGGCGATTTCGAGTCGCTGGGCTGTGTGGGTGGCGGTACGCATTGTCCGAGAAGGGTGATTCATTCCTGATTGAAAGTATTTTCGCTGCTCCCATTACTTTATAGCCCGAAAAGGCGCGGGAAGCAAGCACTTACTAAAGGTCTTCAGGGGTAAAGGTTACGACGTCGTCTACGCAGGTGCGGTCGGCAAAGAGCATCACGAGGCGGTCGATGCCGAGGGCGATCCCCGCGGCTTCCCTGCCGGCAAGCTTTTCGAGATCGCGCAGGAACCGCTCCGGCGCGGGATAGGCGTCCTTACCGGCCCGCTTTCGCGCCGAGTCCTCTTCCCGGAAGCGCCGGCGTTGCTCCCCGGCATCGGTCAGTTCGGAAAACCCATTGGCTAATTCCACCCCGTCGATATAAAGCTCTACACGCTCCGCCCAGCGGGGATCGGAAGGTTTCAGTCGCGCCAGGGAGCCGAGCGCGGCCGGGTAATCGCAGAGAAAAACGGGCCGGACTGTCCCGAGGTTAGGTTCGATGTGGCAGACGAGGGTTTCATCAAAGCGGTCTGTCTCCATCGCCTCGTCCAGCGGCACGGGTGCATGGCGCGCAAAAGCCTCCGCTACGCTTAGTTTTTCCCAAGGCGGGGTGACGTCGATCGACCGCCGGTCGCGCCGGAGAAAGGGTCCGGACCCGAGGGCCTCTGCAATCGCTCCGACAAGGCCTTCGCAGTCCGTCATCAGCTGTCGGTAGTCGGCGTTCAACCGGTACCATTCCAGCATGGTGAACTCGGGCAGGTGGAGCCGGCCGCGCTCGCCCCTCCGGAAACAGCGGCAGATCTGGAAGATGCGGTCGAAGTCTTCGGCCAGCAGCCGTTTCATGCAGAGTTCGGGCGAGGTCTGGAGAAAGCCCCCTTCGGCGGGGATCGCGTCGATGTGGGTTTCAGGGGCCGGGGCGGGGATACGCACAGGGGTTTCCACCTCGAGGAAACCGTCCTCGAGAAAAAAACGCCGCACCGCCTGGATCAGGCGGGCGCGCAGCCTGAGCAGGGCGGGGCGGTTGACGGCTGAGGCAAGGGGGTGCAGGAGGCTATTCTTTGACACGCGTCACGTATTCGCCGGTGCGGGTGTCGATCTGGAGCTTTTCCCCCTCCTGGATAAAGGGCGGGACCCGCAGGACATAGCCGGTTTCCAGGGTGATGGGCTTGGAGTCGCCGGCGGCCGAGTCCCCCTTGACCCACGGGTCGGCCTTGGTGACGGTCAAGTTGACAAAGTTGGGGAGGGTGATGCCGATGGCCTTTTCCCCGAAAAAGAGGATGTCCACTTCCAGGTTGTCGATCAGAAAGTTCTTGGCGTCCCCGAGTTGATCCTCCTTCAGGAAGGCCTGCTCGTAGTTCTGGACGTCCATGAAGCAGTATTCGTTGTCCTGGTTGTACAGGTACTGCATGCGCCGCTCCTCGAGGGCGGCCTGCTGGAAGGTGTCGCCCGAGCGGTAGGTCCGGTCGATGATGATTTCGGTGATCATGTTCTTCAGCTTGCACCGGTAGAGGGCTTGCCCCTTGCCGGGCTTGGAGAACTGAAAATCCGTGACGACGTAGGGTTCTCCGTCGATTTCCACCTTGAGTCCTTTTCGCAAGTCGCTTGCTGTGTACATAGGCTGCAATCCTTAATTCGTTTCCATCCGGAAATGGTCTTTTTGGCCAATCTCGGCGTCAATCTGCACGTTTGCTTGTGCGGCGACCACTAGGTCGCCTCCGCGCAAGCGCTTGATTTCCTTGATATTGGCCAAAAATCCTCATTTCCGGATTGGAAACTGGGTTCTATAGGGAAATCATTTCCGGATGGAAACTAATTCTCATGGGTGATGCCCCCGGAGGGGGGCCCGGTTGCCGATCGTTTTTCCGATGCATTGATTTATATAGAAAAAGGCTTGGGGTCAAGAGAAAATCCTGTCGTCTGTGAACGAAAAGGCTTGAGCCCGGCGGCCGAAAAAGATATAAAAATGCTAAAATAATCAGGTGAATAACGTTCAGAAGGAGGCAGGTTTGATGGAGAATCCCTATTTTGTCCCGGAATCGCGGCCCTGGTTTCGCCCCGAGGCAGGTTGGCCGGAGCAGGTTCCCAAAAATTTCGAGTTCCCCCGTATCTCCCTGTATCAGATGTTGGCCGAATCGGTGGCGAAGCACGCCGACCTGCCGGCGATGTGGTTCCTCGAAAGCTTCCTGAGCTATCGCGAACTCGATCGGCATGTCAACGCCCTCGCGACGAGTCTGGATGGGCTCGGCCTCGGAAAAGGGGATGTTGTGGCCCTGGTTCTGCCGAACTCCTTCCAATACGTTATTTCCTATTACGCCTGTGCGCGGTTAGGGCTGGTGGTGACAGGGGTCAACCCCACCTACAAACCGGCGGAGGTCCTCCATCAGTTCAATGTGACGGGCGTCAAAGGGGTGATCGCCCTCGACGCCCTCTATGAGCCCCTGATCAAGCCCATCGCGGAGGTCTACCCGCTCAAACCCGTGATTGTGACCGGGATCGTCGATTTGGTCCGGATGTCAGGGCTGAAGCGCTGGCTCGGAAAGAAGCTCAAAAAGATCCCGACCGGGGAGGTGCCCGCGTCGGCCCTCCGCTTCAAAGACCTCCTGGCGGTGACGCCCGCCCCGCCGGATGTCTCCGTTTCAGCCGATGACCCTGCCACCTACATCATGACGGGGGGGACCACCGGTGTGCCGAAGGCGGCTGTACTCTCGCATTTCAACTGCGTATCGAACGCGGTGCAGTGCTCCCTCTGGATGTGGATGGGAGGCAAGGGATTCGCGGATGTCGGGGTCCTGCCGCTCTTTCACTCCTTCGCCATGACGACGGTCATGAACACGAGCGTCCGGGTCGGGATGTGGATGATGCTGTTTCCGAAGCCGCCCGAAACCGGTGAACTGATCAAGACGATCTGCAGGCTCGCGCCGGATAAACAGACCATTTACTGCGGCGCCGAGGTGCTTTTCCAGCGGATGGCGGATTACCCCGATATCGGGAAACACCCGATCGCCAAGAAGATGCGGGCCTGCATCTCCGGGGCGGGTCCCCTCCACCGCCCGGTCCAGGAGCGCTTCGAGCAGGCGACCAACGCGGTCATTGTCGAAGGCTACGGGCTCACGGAGAGTTCCCCGGTCATCTCGGCGGGGCCGCTCACCGATTTTCGCACGACGGGCACCATCGGCTTGCCTCTGCCCGGGACCGAGTGGAAGATCATGGATATCGCTACGGGCACCGAGGAACTCCCGGTCGGCGAGCACGGCGAAGTGGTGGCGAGCGGACCCCAGGTTATGCTAGGATACCTGAACCAGGCGAAAGAGACGGCGGACACCATCCGGGAGTGGGACGGCAAGCGCTGGCTCTTCACCGGCGATATCGGCTTCATGGACGAGCACGGGCGGGTCACGATCAGCGACCGCAAGAAACAGCTCATCAAGGTGCGGGGCTACTCGGTCTTTCCCAAAGAGGTCGAGGAACTCGTCGGTCGCCATGAATCGGTGTTGGAAGTGGCTGCATCGGGCCTGCCGGACCCGGAGACGGGCGAACTCATCAAGGTCTGGGTGGTCCTCAAGGACAACTGGAAAGGGAAGATCACCGAACAGCAGTTGCGGGAGTGGTGCAAGGAGAACATCACGCACTACAAGGTCCCGAAGCTGATCGAATTTCGGGACGATCTTCCGAAGACGCTGGTCGGCAAGGTGATGCGCCGGCACCTGATGGAGGACGACCCGGTTTACAAGACGTTTCACGCAAAGACCGGTGCGTGATCCGTACGGCGTGCCCCCGCGGAAGGGCTGTCGAGCCGGCGGCCCTTTTTTCTGCGCGACCAAGAAAGGACGGTTTCGAACCGTGACGTATCAGGAAGCCATCATGGCTTTTTCTCAGAGCGAAAAGATCAAGGGCGGCATCATCTGGGCGTCGACCGCCCTGCAGACCCTGGATGCCCTCCAGGGTCCGGAACGGCGCGGGGCGGAGGGGGTGATCAGGATCCTCGTGAACCTGATCGCCCATGACGTGCAGCTGTCTGCGCGGGTGGCCCCCGACGACGGCTGGCGGGAGGTCCAGTCCTTCATGGAGCAAGCGCTGGTGATGGTCGCCTCCGGGGTGGGCTTCGAGGCGGTCCACCACCTGACGAAGGCCCTCAGCCGGGTGACCACAATCGGGCAGCGGGCTATGACGTACCTGAAAGACGAACATCTGCTCGGCTGATCCTGCCCGCCGGGTGGGCAATCCTGTCGGGGGATTTATCACCGTGCGGCGGCCGGATCCCGGGAGCTTGTCGGACGGGAGCTCCTGGTCGTCGAAGTTGTCAAGGGCACCGCTTTTTTTATCTTGTTTCCATCCGGAAATGATTTCCCGGTACAACCCAGTTTCCAGCTCGGAAATGAGGATTTTATGCCAATATCAAGGAAATCAAGCGTTTGTGCGGAGGCGACCTGTGGGTCGCCGCACAAGCAAACGAGCAGATTGACGCCGAGATTGGCCAAAAGGACCATTTCCGGATGGAAACTCTTTTTAGCAATCCGACATGTTCAATTGTTGGGATGCCGCAGAAGTAGAATCCCGGGAAACGGATGGACCCATCGGCCGAAGGCCGAAAGGCGCGGCCTCGGCCTGAAACGGTCTTGGGGCGTGAAAGACCTTGAACAGAGATCTTCTGGAAAACATTCTGAGAGAGTTCGGGCGCGGTGAGATCACCGTCGAGGCATGCCTCGATCGCCTGAAGTTCCTCCCTTTCGAGGATATGGGATTCGCATGCGTCGACCACCACCGTTCACTGCGGCGCGGCGCGGCCGAGGTGATCTATGGCGAAGGGAAGGATGCGGCTGACATCCAGGCGATCATGGAGCGGATGATCGCCGCCGGGGACAATGTCCTGGTGACTCGCCTTGCCCCCGAAAAGGCTGGGGCCCTCGAACGGGCCTTTCCGGGAAGCATTTACCACCCTCGAGGTCGTGTCTTGACCTTTATCCGTAAAGCCTCTGCTCTGGCCGGACGGGGAACGATCCTGGTCGTGAGCGCCGGGACCTCCGACATCCCCGTAGCCGAGGAGGCGGTCCTCACGGCGCGTTTCCTCGGCAATTCGGTCGAGACGCTTTTCGACGTCGGCGTGGCGGGGTTACACCGGTTGCTGCGGGCGCAGGAGCGGCTGCGGCAGGCCTCGGTCATCATCGTCGTCGCCGGGATGGAAGGGGCGCTGCCGAGCGTGGTGGGCGGGCTTGTGGACCGGCCTGTCATTGCGGTCCCCACGAGTGTCGGATACGGCGCGGGCTTTCAGGGTCTGGCGGCGCTCCTCGGGATGCTCAACTCCTGCGCGGCCGGTGTGACGGTGGTCAATATCGACAACGGCTTCGGCGCGGGGTACGCGGCGAGCTTGATCAACCGGGCCTGAGCGTGTTTTCATCGGAACCTGCGCCCCGGCCCCAAAGCCTTCTTCCCCTGACGGCCTCGCGGATCGCGCGGAGCCTTTTCCTCAGTTCGGGCAGGCGGTCGCGTTCGCGGGTACCCCAGCAGGAGAGCAGGGTGTTGTTGTGAAAGAGGGGCTCGGCGGCCAGGTCATAGGCCGAGGCGGTCCGCGCCGCCTCCCAGAGTGCTGTGTGCGGAATGGGCGAGTATTCCGAGATGAAGGGCATGACGCCTGTCTGTTCGACCAGGGAAAGGGCTGCATGGACGGCTTCGACGGTTTGCCCCGGCAGGCCGGCCAGGAGGTAGGCCCCGATCTCCGACCCTTGGAAACCGGCGTGGAGAAGGTTTTCCACCGCTCTTTCGAAATCCCCCTGCTGCACCTTTTTGTCCAGACGCCGCTCCGAGAAGTCAGCCGATTCGAGACCCAGCCGGATGGTTCGGAACCCCGCCCGGCGCATGAGAAGGGCCGTTTCGCGTGAGATCTCACGGACATGGAGGGCGTTCGGGGTGTGGAAACGGACCGACGGCGCCTCGCGGGCGATCCCTTGGAGGAGGCTCCTGATCGAATCCCTGGGGCCGGCAAGGAGCGCGTCGTCGTAGAAGGCCATGTCCGTGACGCCCATTTCCCTGTTCCACCAGCGGATTTCGGCAAGAACGTTTTCCACGTCTCTTCGTGCACTGCCAGGGTTCAGAAAAGGGCTTGCGCAGTAGCGGCAGGAGTAGGGGCAGCCCCGCGAGGCAAGCAGGCAGACATAGTCGAGGCCGTGGAGGAGATCGAAGGCCGGGTAAGGGTGCGGAGGCTGTTCGCGCGCCTCCGGGGGCGGCGGGAGCCCCAGGCGGGAAAGCAACGCGATGAGTGCCTGCGGGTCATCCTCGTAGACCACGTAATCTGCGCCGCTGGTGGCCGCAGCGTGCCTACGGCAGAGGCGGGCGTAAATCCCCCCGAGGATCACCGGCGTTTCCGGGTGCACCGCACGTGCGGCGGCGACGACGGCCTGTACGCCCGGGTACCAGTAGGTCATGAGGGACGTGACCAGAATGGCGCCCGGTTTGGGGACAGCGGCCAGATCCGCCTGAAAGGCGGCGGGGCTGATGCCGTAACGGCTGTAGGGGCGGGCGGCGAAGGCGAGGGGGTCGGGCTTCGGGATCTCGCGGCGCGGGTATTTTCCCGTGCCGTAAAGGCGCCGTTTGAGGGCGGAGGTTCCCTGGGCCTCGGCCAGGGACGGATGGTGGACATCGAGGCAGTCGATCAAATGGACGGGGTAGCCGCTTTGCCGGAGCATTGCTGCAAGGGTGAGCAGTCCGAGCGGCTTGGCCCAGAGGTCATAGGCGGCGAAGTCGTGGATCCAGGGGTTGATCAGGACCAGGGTAGGGTCCATCAAAGGTGTTTCCTTTCGTTTTGATGCATTCCGCGGCAAAGGCGCGTTGGAGCGCATGTCCGCTTACCGCGCCCGGGCTGGTCGCGGGAGCCTGCAGGCCCCTTCGCCCGTTTGAACAACATCGGTGTTTCCAGGGAGGGTTTTCAGGCGATGCGCGCCGTCGTGCAGAGGGTGAAAGAGTCGCGGGTGGACGTCGAGGGAACCGTCGTCGGGGAGATTGGCCCCGGCCTCCTGGTTCTTCTCGGTGTCGGGGAGGCGGACACGGAGGCGGATGCAGCCTATCTCGCCCGGAAGATCGCCGAGATGCGGATCTTCGCGGACGCCGGGGGGGCTATGAATCGCTCGGTCCAAGACGTACATGGGGAGGTGCTGGTGGTCTCCCAGTTCACCCTCTGGGCCGACTGCCGCAAGGGCCGGCGCCCCTCCTTCGTGCGCGCCGCCAGGCCGGAAAAGGCCCGGGAACTCTACACCCGCTTCGTCGAGGAGATGAAGCGAACGGGCCTCACCGTGGCGACGGGCCGCTTCCAGGAGATGATGGCGGTCCACCTCGTCAACGACGGGCCGGTGACCATCCTCATCGACAGCGAAAAGACGTTCTGAAAAACCGGTCCGCCGTCATCCCTGCCTCTCGGCGCTCTCTCGGGCTTGACAGCCGGGAGTTTTTCTAACGAACCGGCCCGCGACGAACCGTTTTGCGGTTGAAAGGCGGCTGTGCGGCAGCGCCTCTGCATACCCTGCGTCAGTCCATCTGCAGGTCGTGTTCCAGTTCCTTGATCCTTGCCTGGATGGCCTTCCGTGCATCCGGGGCCATTTCCGATTCTTCCAGTTGCAGTTTGAGACCAAGCAGCTCCATGGTTTTACGATGTTGTTGACAGTTGACTTGCATAACCTTCTTGCTGACCTCGTTGAATCGAATCAATCCTTCTGAAACCTCTCAGACCGACGTCCGGGGTTTGCAGTGAACTCCTGGATGCGAGGAACAGCCGGACGTCCGCTGTCCAGCCCGCGGCGCCATAAATACAGGGCGATGCCGGCGGCGAGCGCGGCGTTCAGCGATTCGACGCCGGGGGCCATGGGAATCGACAGGGTCTCGGCCTTGGCAAGGACCTCGGTCAGACCAGGGCCTTCGAGGCCTGGTATCAGACAGAACCGCTCCGGGAAGCGGAACGGGCCGATGTCCCGGCCCGTGGGGGACAGGGCGATCAGCGGCAGCCGGTCGGGGCGGAGCGTCTCGATGGAGGGGCCCTCCAGGAGGGGGGCTCGGAAGAGGGTGCTGCCCGCCGCCCGCACGGCCTTCGGGTGGAAGGGGTGCGAGGCCTCTTGCAGGAGCACGACGCGGTCGACCGCGAAGGCCGCGGCTGTCCGGATGACGGCCCCGACGTTGGCCGGGTCCTGGAACGGGACGAGCAGTGTGCAGCCTGGCTGGGCCTCGGCGGCGGACCACGAATCCATGGACGGCAGGCGCACGATAAGGACCGGGTAGCGCGTGTCGAAGAGGTCGATCTGCCGGAAGAGTTCCCGGGCGAGCACATAAGCCGGCAGCCCTGAGGGCAGCGGCATCTCCGGCCGGTGTTCCCCCTCGCAGTAAAGGATGCCCGCCGCCTGCGCCGGGAAATCGGCGAGGACCTCGGCGATGTTTTTCGCCCCCCAGAAAAGGGCGGTTCCGAGCTTCTTGATCCCTCGGGCTCGGGTCATTTTTTGGAGGTCTTTGAAGAAGGGGTTGGCGGCGCTGCTGATTGCGGCAGCCTCCAAAGGTGGGGCGGCCTCCGCGCCGTGCGGCGCGGCCGCGGCCGTCAGCGGCCTCCGCGCCCGCGGCCTTGCCTCCTCCCGCCGTTTGAAGACGATGAGGCGGCGGCGGTGCGGGGTCTGCGGGATGACGTAAGCGGTGTCCCTCTTCAGTTCGTAGGTTCCCCCCAAACGCCTCAGGGCCTCTGCGAGTTCCTCGTCGCAGTGCGGCCCCTTCATGAAGATCACCTCCCCCCCCTGGGGAAGAAAGGCCTCCACCCTCGCAAGCGTCCTCCCGATGGTTTCCACCGCCCGGGTGATAACACCCTGGACCGGAAGGTCGAAATCGGGTTTAATGGTGGCATGAAGAATGGTGACACCGCTGAGCCCCAGGAGATCACAGACCTCCTGGAGGAAATCGACCCGTTTGCGCCGGCCCTCGGCCAGGATCAGCTCGATCTCCGGCCGCCGGATCTTGATGGGGATGCCCGGGAACCCCGCGCCCGAGCCGATGTCGAGGAGCGGGGAGGGCAGCTCGACGAACTCGGTTACCAGGGCGCAGTCCACATAGTGCTTGAGAACCATGTTGTCGAAATGGGTGATCCGCGTCAGGTCGAGTTCTGCGTTCCTTTCGCGGAGGTGCGTATGAAACTGCCAGAACCGGCGGGCTTCCTGCTCCGAAAGGGCGATGCCGCTGCGCTCGAAGAGCGCGATCATGGCCTTGAAGCCGGGGCGCATGGGGTCTCCTGTCATTTGGTTGCGTTTTATGCCGGTTGCGCCGGTCTGAAAACGGGCGGTTCGAGATGATCGGGAGCCGGGAAGCCGTACGGGTCCTCTATGAGGACAATCACCTGCTCGGGCTTTACAAGCCGGCCGGGATGCTGGTGCAGGGCGACCGGACCGGGGACTACTCCCTTCTCGAATGGGCCAAGGATTATATCCGGGCGCGGTACGCAAAGCCCGGCGAGGTTTTTGTGGGGCTGGTGCACCGGCTGGACCGCCCGGTTGCGGGGGTGGTCCTCCTGGCCCGCACCTCCAAGGCGGCGCGGCGGCTTTCGGAGCAGTTCCGCGAGCGCAGCTGCCGCAAGCTTTATTGGGCGGTCGCCGTGGGCACGCCCCGGCCCGCTGAGGGCGCCCTCACGTCCCATATGGTCTGGAACGGAAAAAGGGCGCTCATCGTACCAGCAGAGCACCCTGGTGCAAAAGAGGCCGGGCTGCGCTATAGGACCCTGGAGCGCCGGGACGGTCTGAGCCTGCTCGAGGTCGAGCTGCTGAGCGGGCGCCACCACCAGATCCGGCTGCAGCTCTCGTCCATCGGCTGTCCCATTCTGGGGGACCGGCTTTACGGCGGCAGAGCAAAGGAAAAAACCGGCCCCATCGCCCTCCTGGCCTACAGCCTGACCGTGCGGCACCCGACCCGCGGCGAAGCGGTCACCCTCGTTTCCCCGTTCCCGGGCGACTGGCCCTGGCCTCGCGGCAAGGGCGCCGAGGCCAGGAGAGGGGTGGATTCCTCACGCCTGTGACTTGCCTTCGCGTGCGAGGCGGGCCTCGCGGGCCCGCATCTTGAGCCGTTTTTCCCTGCGGCGCCGCCGCCGTTCGATCTCTCGTTTTCTTTCGATCTTCTTGTGTTTGGCCATCGGGTTTGATTCCTCCCTGATTGTCATGGGTGCGTCCACCCATTGAAAGAAGTTTGATCCTTCTTTCTAGCGGAGAAATTTCCCGGGGTCAACGGTAAACTGCCGGTGCGGCCATTTCAGAGGAGACCTGCCTCGGTCATGATCTCCGGGACAACCTCCTCTTTGCCGATGGCCATGATGTGTACGCCGTCACAGATCTCTTCTTCCTCGATCTGGCGGATCATCCGTCCCGCGACCTCGATCCCCTTGCGGAGGGCTCCGCCCTTCGGGGCCGTGGCCATTTCATCGATCAGGGCCTGAGGCACCACCACCCCCGCCACGTTCTTGTTCATGAAGCGGGCCATGGGGGCGGAGGTGAGCAGGATGATGCCCGCCAGAATCTTGACAGGAAAGCGCCGCGCATAGTCCATGAACCGTTTGAAGTTGTCGAGGTCGTAGACCGCCTGGGTCTGGATGAATTCGGCGCCGGCCTCGATCTTTTTTTCGAACTTGATCATCTGCGGCTCGATCGGGTTGGCCTCCGGGGTGACGATGGCCCCCGCGCACATTTCGATGCCTCCGTCGAGTTCGTTGCCGGCCATGTCCTTGCCGCGCTCCATGGTGCGGATGGCGGCGAGGAGTTGAGAGGAGTCGAGGTCGAACACTCCCTTGGCCTCCTTGTGGTCCCCCAGCATGACCGAGTCCCCGGTCAGGCAGAGCACGTTGCGGATCCCGCGGCTGTAAGCGAAGAGGAGGTCGGCCTGGAGGGCGAGGCGGTTCCGGTCCCGGCAGGTCATCTGGAGGATCGGTTCGCCGCCCTGTTCCTTGACGAGGAGCGCCCCCCCGAGGGACGGGTAGCGCATGACCGAACTCTGATGGTCGGTCACGTTCAGGCCATCCACCTTGTCCTTCAGTATCTCCACATGATGCTGCATCTTCTCGAGACGGGTGCCCTTGGAGGGGGCCGCTTCGGCCGTCACCACGAACTTGCCGGAATCCAGGGCCTTTTTGAATGCAGAGGTCATGAGATCATCCTTTCCAGTTCCAGACAGAGTGATATGGGGAATCCATCCATTCGGCCGCCCAAGCACCCGTCACCGGGTGAGCCGGGGCCGCTCGCGGCCGGCTGGCCGAAGCGTGAACCCCGTCTCCGAAATCCGGCCGGTCCGGCCTTCCAGACGCCCTCGATCGAGGCTGACGACTTCCGGGATGGGGAGCCGGCTGGGGTGAAGGGAATCAACCGGCCGCTCCATTCGGGGTCTGCCTTACGGGGCCGCGGGCAGGCGGTAGCGGCCCGGGCTCGGCTCGCCCAGGTGGTTCCGCGGGCGCTGGTAACGCCGCATGGCGTCGAGCCGGTCCAACTCCTTCAAACGGTTGTAAATCATGGTCCAGGCGCAGTCCTTGTCGGCATCGATCTCGCACTTCCCGTTGTTGGTCCCGCCGCAGGGGCCGTTCACCAGGCCTTTGTGACAGGCGGTGACAGGGCAGATCCCCCCGGTCTCCCCGATGATGCAGGTGCCGCACTGGGTGCAGATTTCGTCGAACCGGCCGTCCGGACGTTCTTTCCCGATGAACAGTGTGTTCTGGGCCGGGATCACCAGTCGCCGGAGCTGACTCGCGATGGTCTGGACCCCGAAGGCGCAGGACATCACCAGCAGGGCATCGGCCTGGTCGATCCGGCCTCCCTGCTCGCTCAGGATCTGCGGGGTCAGGTTGTCACAGGCGACCGGCACCACCGTCGTCCCGGTCACCACCTTGCCCCTTTCGGAAAGGGTCGATTGCATGGCCGCGACTTCCGGCGCGCCGCCGGTGCGGGTCAGCGTGGTGCAGGTCCCGCAGCCGATGATGAATATCCTGTCCAACCCTTCGAGCAGGCGCTCGATTTCCTCGATGGGCTTTGGCTGGGTGATGGTCCGGATCATGCTCGACTCCTCTCTTTTTCAAGGTCGCACCTGAGGCAGCGCCGTGCCTCCACGTGGGCCTGTTCGGCGCTGAATCCCCTTTCAACCTCGCGAAAGTCCTGGACGCGCTCCGCGGGGTCTTCCATCTCGACCGGTATGCGCGGCCGATCCTCCGTCGATTCCTCCTCCAGGGCGAGGCCCGTTGCCTGCGCGAGGGGTGTTTTTTCGTCCACTATCTGGATGCCGGAGGTGTCCCCCTCCAGGTATTTGTCGATCGCCAGGGCCGCCCGGCGGCCGGCGGCGATCGCCCGGATCACGAAGGTCGGGCCGGTGGTGAAATCCCCTCCGGCGAAGACCCCGGGGATATTGGTTGCAAGGGTGTTCTCGTTGACGGCGAGGCTCCCCCACAGGGCACGTTCGAGCCGGCTGTCCTCGGGCAGGAAGGACATGTCTGGCGCCTGGCCGATGGCGATGATGATGTGGTCGGCCTTGATGAACTGGGTGTCGTCGGCGTCGCATTCCGGGCTGAAACGGCCGTTCTGGTCGAAGACGGACAGGCAGCGCATGAACTGAATGCCGCTGACGGCGCCATTCGTGTGCTCGATCTGGACGGGCGACCAGGCCGCGTTGATGACGATACCCTCCTCGATCGTCTCCTCCACGTCTTTCTCCCAGGCGGGCATCTCGTCGCGCTGCTCGAGGCAGAAGACCTGGACGTCCTCCGCGCCGGCCCGGAGCGCGGTCCGGGCCACGTCCATGGCGACGTTGCCCCCGCCGATGACCACGGTCTTACCGGACAGCCGGCCGCCGAGCCCCATCCGGACGTCTCTGAGGAACGTGAGGCCGTAATGGAGCCCCGCCAGACCCTCCTCCTCCCCGGGGATGCCGATCCGCTTGCTCGCCTGGGCGCCCGCGGCGATGAAGACGGCGCTGAAGCCCTCCTTGAGGAGGTCGTTGATGGTGTGGTTGGCGTCGATGGGGTGGTTGCACTCGATCTGCACGCCCGCGTTGGCGATCGATTGGATCTCGAGGTCGATGACGGCGCGCGGCAGACGGAACTCCGGGACGGCGATCCCGAGCATGCCGCCCGGCACCGGCTGGGCTTCGAAGACGGTCGCGGCGTACCCCATTTTGGCCAGGAAATAGGCGCAGGTGAGGCCCGCAGGTCCGGCGCCCACCACCGCCACCTTCTGGGGGCGGGTCACGGGGAATGGCCTATGGGCCGCGCCGTAATGCTGGTAGTACCAGTCGGAGGCGAAGCGTTTGAGGGCGCGGATCGCCACCGGTTCGTCGAGTTCGCCGCGCCGGCACTTGTACTCGCAGGGGTGGATGCAGACCCGCCCGCAGATGGCCGGGAAGGGGTTGCGCTCGCGAATGATTTCGACCGCCGCTCTGTAATCCCCTTGGGCGATCGCCGCCACGTAGTTGGGGACGTCGATGCCGGCCGGGCAGGCGTGCTGGCAGGCCGAGATCACCATGGCGTCGCAGACCGCCCCTGCGCAGCGGTGCTCCTGGATGTGCTCGCGGTACTCGTCCTCGAAGTACATCAGGGTGGAAAGGGCCGGCTTGGGGCTCGCCTGCCCGAGGCCGCACAGGGACGCCTCGGTCATGGTGCGGCCGATCGACTGGATGGTCGCGATGTCCTCGGCCCGGCCGCGCCCGTCGGTGATGCGCGTGAGGGTCTCGAGGAGCTGGGTGGTGCCGAGGCGGCACGGGGCGCATTTACCGCAGGATTCGGACTGGGTGAAGTTCAGGAAGAAGCGCGCGATCTCCACCATGCAGTTGTTTTCGTCCAAAACCACCATCCCGCCCGAGCCCATGATGGCGCCGATACGCTGGATGGTGTCGTAGTCGATCGGCAGGTTCAGGAAGCGCGCCGGGACGCAGCCGCCTGCAGGGCCGCCCATCTGGACCGCCTTGAAGCGCCGGCCCTTGGGGATGCCGCCCCCGATGTCGAAGACGACCTCCTTGATGGTTGTGCCGATGGGGACCTCCACGAGACCCGTGTTGTTGACCTTGCCGGCCAGGGAGAAGATCTTGGTCCCGCGGCTGGCCTCCGTGCCCATCTCCGCGTACCAGGCCGCGCCGTTGCCGATGATGAGCGGGATGTTGGCCAGGGTCTCCACGTTGTTGATGTTGGTCGGTTTGCCGTCCACCCCGGCCTGGGCGGGAAAGGGCGGGCGCGGGCGCGGCATGCCGCGCCGGCCCTCGATGGAGGCCATGAGCGCCGTCTCCTCGCCGCAGACAAAGGCCCCCGCGCCCTTCTTGAGCGAAAGGTGGAAGTCGAAGCCGGTGCCGAGGATGTCCTCCCCGGCAAGCCCGAGGTCCAGGCACTGCTGCAGGGCCAGGTTCAGGTGCTCGACGGCGATCGGGTACTCCTCGCGGACGTAGATGATGCCGTATTCGGCCCCCATGGCGTAGCCGCCGATCATCATCCCCTCGATCACGGCGTGGGGGTCGCCTTCGAGCAGGGCCCGGTCCATGAAGGCCCCGGGGTCCCCCTCATCCGCGTTGCAGACGAGGTATTTCGGGGTGTTTTCCGACTGTCGGGCGAAGCGCCACTTGAGGCCGGTCGGAAACCCCGCCCCGCCGCGGCCGCGGAGCTTCGACCGAACGACCTCTTCGATCACCGCCTCCGGGCTCATCTTCGTCAGGGCCTTGACGAGGGCCTTGTAGCCGCCGGCGGCGATGTAGTGCTCGATCCGGGTGGGGTCGAGCCGGCCGCAGTGGGCCAGGACCCGCCGCACCTGCTTCTGATAGAAGGGGATCTGGTTGCGGTAGTAGATGGGCTGTCCGGTCCGGGGGTCGCAGTAGGCCAGACGCTCGATCAGGCGGCCCTCTTTCAGGGTGCTCTGGACGATCTCCACGGCGTCCTTCGGGTCGACCTCCTGATATTGCACGCCCAGGGGTTCGATGGCTACGACCGGGGCCTTGGCGCAGAAGCCGTGGCAACCGGTCGAACGGACCTCCACCTGGTGATCGAGGCCGGCCCGGGCGACCTCCTCGACGAGGGCGTCACGGACGGCGGCCGCTCCGTAGGCCCGGCAGCCGGTCATGCAGACATGGATCTCCGTCCGCCTGACGTCCGCCTCGGCCAGGATCTTGTTCCGCAGCCACTCCAGTTGACCGATGGATGCGAGCTTCTGCATGGGCTTAGGCCTCCTCCCTGTCTTTGCGGTACTCGCTGAGCACGCTCGTCACCTTGGTCGGATTGAGCCTGCCGAAATAATCCCGATTGACCATCATGGTCGGGGCCAGGAAGCAGGCCCCGAGGCAGGCGACTGTCTCGAGGGTGAACTGATAGTCGGGGCTGGTTTCGCCTTCCTTGAGGTCGAGTTCCTTCTGGATCAGCCGGAGGATGCTGCGGCTTCCCTTGACGTGGCAGGCCGTGCCGCGGCAGACCTTCAGGACGTAGCGGCCTTTCGGCTTGAGGGAAAACCCCGAGTAGAAGGTGACCACCCCCTGGACCTGCGCCGGGAAGAGCCGCAGGGCCTCGGCGATGGGCTCGATCGACTCCGGAGGGACGTAGCCGAAGGCCTCCTGGACCTCCTGGAGGAGCGGGATCAGCCCCCAGCTTGCCTCTCGGTGTTTTTCGATGATCCGGTCGAGTGTCTCGCTGTCGAAACGGGTCGAGTCTTTCATTGGGTGCGCTCCTTGATCTTCGGGGAAGGTCCTGCGTCAATGGTTCGGAATCCCGGCCTTCCGTCTGAAGTTCATGTGCGGTTGCTGCCGTCTTTTCACGCCTGGTCCCGGCCCCATGCTCCTGCATCAGGGAGGTAGCAGCCGGTTGTGGACGGTCGGTCTGGATGGCCGCCGACGGGATGCTGCTGTCGGATCCGTTCCCGGCCGGCAGAGGGACGCGGCGCCTGTGCCGAGATGGCGCTTCTCCCAGGGAGGGCCTTCGCTCGGGCGCGGGGCTAAACCCGTTCGATTCTGACCCTGCAGGTCCTCCAGCCTTTTCCCGGGGATGACAGGCGCTCGAGGCTGACCAGCCGCATGACGTCGTTTCCGTGGAATCCTTGGGGGATGAACACCCGGCCGGGCGGCAGGCCCCGGTTGACCGTGAAGGGGCGTTCGACACTCCCCGTTGCGGAGATGATGCGGATCCTGTCCGCCGCAGTGAGGCCGAGCGCATCCTGATCCTGCGGGGACAGTTCGGCCTCTCCGAGCTTGCCCGAATCGCGGATGCGGCCCGACCGAGAGGTGCGGGTTCCGCTCCCGAGATGCCAGCGTTGGGCGCCGATCAAGGCTTCATAAGGAAAGTCCGCCGCCGTGGCGGCCGGTTGCGCGGCGGCCGGAGGCGCAAGCGCGAAGCGCCGGCCGTCCCCCACTCGGCTGTCCCGGGACTCTTCGGCCGCGACCCAGCCCCACCGTTTGGTGCCGAGATCGGCGTACTCGGGCACCGCGGCTCGGATCTCCCGGCGTATCTTTTCAAGGGTGGCGTAGTGCTCCGGGTAGCCCATCCTGCGGGCGAGTTGCGCCAGGATGGTCCAGTCGGGCAGAGCGTCGCCCGGCGGCTCGACGGCCGGCTCGAAGGTCTGGACGCGGCCTTCCAGGTTGGTGAAGGACCCGCCCTTTTCAGCGAACGCGGCCGCCGGCAGCACCACGTCGGCGAGGGCCGCGGTCCGCGTCATCAGGATATCCTGCACGACGAGGAAATCCAGCCGCTTGAAGGCCGCGTCGACCCGTTCCGGGTCCGGCAGGGAGCGCAGGGGATTTTCCCCCATGATGTAGAGGGCCTTCAGACGCCCGGCAAGGGCGGCCTCCATGAGCGGACCGGGGTCGAGTCCGGCTGCCTCCGGGAGAGCGGTCCCCCAGAGGGCTTCCACCTCCCGCCGTGCGGCCGGGTCCGACAGCCGGCGCCGGCCCGGCAGACAATCCGGTGCCGCCCCCATGTCGAAGGCGCCGGTCAGGTTGTTTTCCATGCCAAGGACGAAGATGCCCGCGTTCGGGGAGCCGATGCTGCCCGTCAGGAGGGCGAGGTTCAGGACCGCGTCGAAGAGGGCGGGGCCGTGGTCGCGCTCCAGGAGATCGTGCCCGAGCACGAAGGCGATCCGGTGGTTCCGGAGCAGGGCGGCGGCCTTTTCCAGACCCCGCAGGACGGCCGGGTCTTCCCCTGCGGCCTTTTCCGGCTCCAGAGCTCGGAAGCGGGCAGCCCAGTCATCCCAGCCGGTTGTGCGGGCTTCGATGAAGGCCCGGTCGAGGACGAGGTCCTTCTGGAGACGGGCCGTGAGGGCGTTCAGCATCGTCAGGGAAGGGAGGCCGCCGGGGCCGAGCCAGGCGGCGGCCGTTTCGCAGCAGCCGGTCCGGACCGGGTCGACCACTACGAGGGGAATACCCTTGCGGGCTGCCCGACGGATGTGGTAGGCCGCGACCGGCACGGTGTGGTCGGGGTCCGCCTCAACGATCAGGACGACCTCGGCCTGTTCGAGTTCGGCAAGCGGGCGCACCCGGCAGGCGTCCTGCAGCCGCTCCTCGATCCCCCGCAGCAGCGCGTGGCCGTTGTGGCTGCCGCCACTCGCCACGTGGTTGGTTTGGAAGCAGACCCGGGCGATCTTCTGCAGGAGGTAATTCTCCTCGTTGCTGCACTTGGTCGAGCCCAGGAAGGCGATGCTTTCGGGGCCGTGGCGGCGCTTGAGTTCAGCCAGTCGCCCGCTGACCAGGGAGAGAGCCTCCTCCCAGGTTGACGGCTGGTGGCCATCGCCGCCGCCCTCCAGCGGGCGGCGGATCAGAGGCTGCAGGAGGCGGTCGGGTGAGCCGAGGAAGTCATGGGCGAAATGACCCCGTACGCACAGGGTGGCGCCGTTAACCGTGTCCCCTTCCCTGGAGGGGTTGACTTCGACCACCCGCCCGCCAGAGACCCCGAGGGCCAGGGCGCAGCCCGCGCTGCAAAACCCGCAGACCGAGGATGCCTCACGCTCCGGGGTCCCGACGAAGGTGCCGCTGCGGGTGGAGAGGGCCCCCGTGGGGCAGAGGGAGACGCAGGTCCCGCAGAAGGTGCAGCGCGAGGACTCCAGCGGCTGTTCGTGGAGGGTCGCGGGGCGGGACGCGAAGCCGCGGCCGTAATAGTCGATGGCGCCCGCCGCGACGAGTTCGTGGTCGGCGCGGATGCACTTCCCGCACAGGATGCACTTGGAGAGGTCGCGGACGATGAAGGGGTTGAGCACCTCGAAGGGTTTGTAGTTGGGCATGGGATAGAGCCCGGGCTCCCCCACGCCGAGTTCCGCGGCCACCCGGCGCAGCTCGCAGCGGTTCCCCTTGCTGCAGACGATGCAGGATTCGGGGTGTTCGGCCATCATCAGACGCACGATATTCCGCCGATGTTCAATCACGCGCGGCGAATGGGTGAGGACGGCCATGTCCCGGGCGGCTGGCGTGACACATGCAGCCATCAGCCGGCCGGTCTTTTCGTCTTCCACCAGGCACATGCGGCAGGCGCCGTACGGTGTGAGATCGCGGTGGTGGCACAAAGTGGGAATCGAAAAGCCGTTCTTCTCGGCGATGCTCAGGAGGGACGCACCGGGCGGGCCGGATACCCTCTTGCCGTTGATGGACAGGACGATGGACTGCACGGGGCGGCTCCTTTCTCGTCGGGGGTTGAAAGTCCTGCCTGATACGGGCGCCGGCAGGATGGGACGCTTTCGCTTCCGAGGGACGTCTTCCGGCGTTCGAGCATGCTCTCCCAAACCGAAGAAAATCGATGTCACCGAAACGTTTCCGGCTGGAAACTACCGCAGCTTGGCGGCGTCCAGATACTGCCGCAGCTTCGCTTCCCCGCCGATGGTGATGATGTGGACGCCGTCACAGACTTCCTTGAGACCCTTGACCGTGTCGGCAAAGAGTTCCAGACTGGCCTTTTCGATGTCGGCGGCCTGGGCCAGTTTGCGGATCACCCACTCGGGTACGAGTCCGCTCTTCAGATGGCGGTTGAGGAAACGCGCCACACCGGCTGTCCGCAGGATGAGGACCTCGGCGATGACCGGCACCCCGAAGGTGTCGGTGCGGGAGAGGAATTTCTGGAAGCGGTCGAGGTCGAAGACCGGGGTGGTCAGAAAGTAGCCGGCGCCGACCCGGACCATTTCCTCCATTTCCCGGAGTTCGAGGTCCGGGACGTTCCGCCCCCAGACCGATTCGACGCCCGAGCCCAGGAGGAACTCGGCCTTGTCCGGGATATCGCGGCCGTCGACCGTGTGTCCTTCACGGATATGGTCGAGCACGGACTTCAGCTTGCCGGCGTCCACGTGGAAGAACATCATCTCCTGCAGGCTGTCGCCTGTGATGCGGTAATCTTCGGTGAAGACGAGGAGGTTTTCCACGCCTGCCTGGTGGGCGGTCACCAGGTCTTTTTGGAGCTGAATGCGGTTCTTGTCGCGGGTGGTCGTCTGATAGATGGATTCGAAGCGGTTCTGTTTGAGCAGTTCACAGGTCTTGATGGTGTCCCCTACAACCCCTTCGAATTCGGTCTCGGACAGGGTCACCCCGTCGATGCGCCCCCGGATCCGTTCGAGGTTTTGAACGATACTGCCGGACTCCTGTTCGATCGGCGTCTGGATTTCGGTGGTGACGACGAAGCGCTTCTTCTGCAGGGCCTCCTTGAGTTTCATGGACGACCTCCTCCCCTCTTTGCCGGATCGGAACCCGGCGCATTGAAAACGGGACCGGCGGCGGACGGCGCCGCTCTAACCCTCACCCTCGAATTGACGTCGCACCTCTTCCTTGAGGCGGGGCAGGGGCAGCGGCTTGGAAAAGCAGGCGTCGGCGCCGTTCGCCTTCATCCGCTCGAACTTCTCGTCGTCCAGATACGCGGAAAGAACGATGATCCGGGTATCGCGCGTCTCGGGAGAGGACTTGATCTTTCTGCACACCTCGTAGCCTTTGATGTCCGGCATCATGATGTCCAGGATCAGGAGATCGGGTCTGAAGTGTGCGACCTGCAACCCGGCTTCGAACCCGTCGGAGGCGGAGATGACGTCATAGTCATGTTCGTCCTCCTCCAGGGCCTGAACGATGCTTTCCACGATGATCGGATCGTCATCGACCACCAGGATCCGGCGGCGGGCGGCGGCGGGCGCTTCCGCCGGGATGGGGATCCCCTCCTCCCGCATGAAACGTTCCAACTCGCTGCGCTTGATTCGGCGGTGTCCTCCGGCCGTCTCGTGGGCCTTGAGACGCCCCGCTTCGATCCAGTCGATGATGGTTTTGGAAGGGACGTTGCAGTACTGGCCGGCGGCGAAAACGGTGAAGACATCCTCCATGATGGCCCCCTTCTTCACAAGATTTGTTGAATTTTTAGTTATTATATAAATTATAGCTTCTGATGTTTGTCAAGTAAAAAATCTGCAACCGGATAACAAATATTTGTAACATTCTGAATTAAAAGCATATATATCTTTGGCTAAGGGCAAAAAAGGAGTGTCGGTGAGAATTGCTGTTTTTTAATGTATTATAGATCTAATCCATTTGACCCGAATTTCCCGGATTGAAAATCTGTCCGGGCAGGGGGATCATGCTCTCAAGAAAGGGTGTTGGTAAAATGAGGAGGATTCGGGTTGACGGTGCTGCCGGAACAGCGGACTTCAGCGGGTGCTCGATGGGGTCCCGCATTCTGGAAATGACGACGATGGCCGGGCCGACTATACCATCAGCGGCGACCATCACCTTATCGAACTCGGATTCTTTCGGGGGATACCCGTTGTAACACCAGGCAGATTTTGGGAGGTGTTCAGGGCTGCGCCTCGATGTCTGGGGGCATTCAGCCGTTTTGAGCCTTGTGGACCGGCAGCGTGATGGTGAAGGTGGTCCCCTGGTTCGGCGTGGATCGGACCGTGATATCGCCGCCGTGGTCGCGGATGAAGCCGTAGCAGACGGAGAGCCCCAGGCCGACTCCTTTGATGCTGTCCTTGGTGGTGAAAAAGCTCTCGAAGATCCGGTTGACGTTTTCCTCCGCGATGCCCTGCCCGGTGTCGGCGATCTCGATCAGGGCCTGGTCGCCCTTCCGGCGGGTTCTGAAGGTCAGGGTGCCGCCGCCCGGCATGGCGTCCCGGGCGTTCGAGATCATGTTGAGGATGACCTGGCGCATCTGGTTCTTGGAGACGTAGACCTCTCCGACGTCCTCCGCCAGTTCGGAGACGATCCAGATATTGTTTTCCTGGAGGATCCGTTCGTGGAGCAGGAGCAGTTCTTCGATGATCTGATTGAGGTCGGCCGGACACCGCTCCTCCTGATCCGGCTTGGAGAACGAGAGCATCTTCTTGAGCATGTCGGCCAGCCTGACTGTCTCTGAAAGCGACATGTCCAGGAGCCTGCGCCGCTTGTTTTCGGGCGGTATCTCGGTCTTCATCAATTCGAGGGTGTTCATGATGCCGTAAAGCGGGTTGTTCAGTTCGTGCGCGATCTGGGATGTCAGCTTGCCCATGGCGGCGAGTTTTTCGGATTGGAGAAGCTGTTCCTGGATGTTGTGCAGGGCCCTTTCCATGCGAATCCGCTCGGTCATGTCGACGAAGGAGCCCACCGTTGCAACCTCGTGCCCTTCATCGTCGTAAATCATGGCTGCCGAGAGGGTTCCGTCGATGATCTCGCTGTCCCTCCGGACGTAGAGCATGGCGTGGTTCTGCAGCAGGCCCTTCCCTCCGTGCTCGGGGTCGCGGATCATTTTCATGATCTTGCGGGCCACGCCTTCGGGGTAGATGCGGGAAATGTGCATCCTGCCGACCGTTTCCTCGGCCGAATAGCCGAGGGTCTTTTCCGCCGCGCGGTTCCAGAGGATGATCCTGCCCGTGAGGTCGGCGGCCATGATCGGGTTCGGGGAACTCTGGATGATCTTGTTCAGGAAATCGTGGGCCTCCTTCAGCTTGCGCTCCATTCGGTAACGCTCGGTCTGATCGACATTGATGCCTTCATAGCCGATGACGTTGCCGAGGTGGTCATGCCGCAGGTGCCCGGTGACCCAGACCACGATGGTGTCTCCGCTCTTTCGCTTGAACTCGACCTCATAGTCTTTGACGAATCCCTCGCGCTCGATCAGCTGCCGGAACCGGATCCGGTCCTCCGGTCGGACGTAGAGGTCCCTGGAGATGTCGATGCTCAGGAACTCTTCCTTGCTTTCGTAGTCGAGCATCTGCAGCAGGGCCCTGTTCGCGTCCAGGAATTTGCCTTCCTTGCTGCTGATGTAGACCCCGACGTTGACGTGTTCGAAAAGGCTGCGGAATTTTTCCTCGGACAGACGGAACTCGGCCTCTCTTCGTTTGCGGTCCGAGATGTCCTTGAAGAAGCGGATCCGGGACCGGCTGCCGTCCGGGTGGGTCACGGGGATCTCCGTCACCTCGAAGGTTTTGTTCACCTTGGAGATATAGAGTTCCCCGCGCTGCTGCCTGGACGGCGCGGTTTCGTGCGCCCAGCACCAGGGGCATAGCGTATCCTGATCGTTGATGACCTTGTGACACTTTTCGCCGACCCCGTATCCGAAATGATCGATCATGGTCCGGTTCATATACTCCACCGTGAAGTCGTCATCGATGACGTAGACGCCTTCGTCGATCGACTCCACGATGGATGCCAGCATCCGCTTTTCCTTGTCCATGGCCGATCCCTTCCCTGACGATGCCGACGGTCCGGTTTCTACCCGGAGATGGGTTTCCCCTTCGAAGGTAGAGCACCGCTGAATGAGAACCAACGGTTGAGGACGGACACGCCCAGCCTCTCCGTGTACCTGGAGCACGGCGGTCGGCTGCGATTCTACCCGGTAAGCCCGAGTTGGCCGGCCACTTCCTCCAGGAGCTGCGGAAGGGGCAGAGGTTTGGAAAAACAGACGTCTGCGCCGTCCGCCTTGATGCGTTTGAACTTCTCTTCGTCCAGGTAGGCCGAAAGGACGATGATCTTGATATCCCGGGTCTCCGGGGACGATTTGATCCTGCGGCAGACCTCGTAACCTTTGATATCCGGCATCATGATATCGAGGATCAGGAGATCCGGCTTGAAGTGGGTGACCTGCACCCCGGCCTCGAAGCCGTCCGCGGCGGAAACGACCTCGTAATCGTGGGCGTCTTCTTCGAGGGCCTGCACGATGCTCTCTACGATGATGGGGTCGTCGTCCACCACCAGGATGCGTTTCCGGCGGCTCTCGTCGCTCGTCTGGCGGGGGATGGGGATCCCCTGCCGGAGCATGAACGCCTCCAGGTCCCCGCGGCTGATCCGGCGGTGCCCCCCCACCGTGCGATAGGCCTTGATATGGCCTGCGTCGATCCAGTTGATGATGGTCTTGGAGGAAACATTGCAAAACTGGCTCGCAGTATATACGGTAAAAACGTCGTGCATTCTGAAACGGTCTCCTCATACGGGTGATTGAGCTTTTTATTTATTATAATAATTATAGTCTGCATCGGATGGTGTCAATCAAAAAGGATGGAGAGGTCCCTGAGGCCGAGCCTGATTCCCTCGAAGCGGATCGGGCTCGGGTGCGAAACAGGGAAGGGCGACACGTTGCGGGTTCGGCGGATCGCCCGGTGAAGTCGGAGGGTCCCGGGGCCGCACCGCCCGCGCGACGGCCGACGTCACACGGAGAAGATCAGTTCGTTCAAGGAGGCCGCGATCTCATCCGCCGAGGGTCTTTTCCGGCCGTAGAAATAGAGCAGGAGGTCATTGAATTTGCTGCGCAACTGTGTATCGGCCACGGCCTCCGCCAGGGTCAGCCGGCTTTTGGGGTCGTAGAAGTTTTTCAGCTTAAGGAAGATCTCCCGGGTGGTGACGCCGAGGTCGTCCCGGAGGGACGGGGATCGCGAGAGGATTTCGAGTAGGGATAGCAATGGCTTACGGTAAACGGCGATCGTGCGGTAGTTGTAATAGTGTGTACGCCTCTCGGTGTTGTATTCCTTGGGCGAAGAGGCTTCGATCAGACGCGCGAAATGCTCTATTTCGTCGTCGACCGGTTCACGCGGCGGCTTGTGCGCCGGTGTGAAAACGGGCCATTTCATCCGGTTTAACCCTCCTTTTTGGTCGGGCGGCTTTGGTTCAGGATATCTGTTCCGACAGGATGCCATCCGAACGGCGGTCGTTCGGGACGGTACGCGCCTTGCGCGGATGGCTGCAGTACTGCAAGCCTATTCGGGAAGTCGCGCGCTCCGCCGCTTTTCACTGCAAAGGCTGTGGGGGTGCCGGACTCCTGCCGCCGCCTCATCCCGTTTGGACATCGGTGATGCCGGTAATCCGGTCCCTGTTCCGGGCAGGGGCAGACGATGGTTTCTATGAGGCAAAATCAGGTGTTGACCCTCTTTTGACATTTGCCTATAGTTCCTCACGATGCCTTTGTGTTGCATAGACACCCGTATGACAGGACCCCGGCGGCGGTGAGGCGAGGGGGTCACCGTAAAACCTTGCAGGATCGAAGAGGGAGAAAATGACGCAAAATACATCCGAAAAACATATCGGGTTTCGGGAAGACCCAGGGGCGGGGCAATCGCTCAGCCTCTGGTTCAATGACACAATAGAGTTCGCACACGGCTGCAGGATCAGTGTGAGGATCAAGGACGTCCTGTGCCACTATCGCTCCCGTTTTCAGGAAATCGCCGTCTTTGAAACGGAGCGGCTGGGCCGGATGCTGGTGCTGGATAACATCACCATGCTGACGGAATTCGATGAAGCGGCCTATCATGAAATGATCGCGCACGTCCCCCTGCTGACCCATCCCAAACCGGTCACGGTGCTGGTGATCGGCGGCGGTGACGGTGGTTCGATCCGTGAGGTGTTGAAGCACCCCTCCGTCGAGGAGGTCCATCTTTGCGAACTCGACGAAGAAGTGGTCAAGGCCTGCCGTGCACATATTCCGTCGCTTGCTTCTGGGTTTGACGATCCCCGTGTCAAGGTGTTTTACGAAGACGGCGCACGGTTCGTCAAGGAGCGCAGTTCGGTCTACGATGTCATCATCGTCGATTCGACCGATCCCATCGGCCCCGGTCAGGTCCTTTTTCAGCGGCCCTTCTATGCGGATATGTACACCGCATTGAAGGAAGACGGGATGGTCGTGACCCAATGCGAATCCATTCACCTCCACAGGGAGGTGATCCGCGGCGTGGCGGACTTTGCCAAAGAGATCTACCCCAAAATCGGTTATTACTACACCCTCGTGCCGACCTACCCGAGCGGCGTGATCGGGTTCATGTGCTGTTCCCGCCGCTATGACCCGCTGAAGGATTTCGACGAAAAGCGGGCCGATGTCCTCGAGGATCTGCGGTACTACACGCCGGAGCTGCACCGGGCGGCCTTCGTGCTGCCCCGCTTTGCACACGGCCTGGTCTAGACCGTTTCCGTCCGGAAATGGGCTTTGCACGCGAAGCGTATGAAGAAAAAATCCTCATCTCCGGAATGGAAATCCGGTCGTCCCGGATCATCCTTTCCGGATTTGCCGGAGATTCCGCAAACCCCCTCTCACCCATCGCTGTTATGGGGCTTCCCAAGCGCAACCGAGGAGTTCAGTCTTTGGCGCCGGAGGTCCCTTTCTTGATCCGGTCCGAGAAGGCGGACAGAAAAAAGGCGGTCCCGGCCACCAGGATGATGGTGGCCCCGGATGTCAGGTCATACTGGTAGGACAGCCACAATCCCACCACTGTGAAGGCGATGCCCAGAAAGGAAGAGAGGACCATCATCTTCCCGAGCGTATGCGTGTACTTTTCAGCGATGTAGGGGGGGATGGTCAGCAGGGCGATCACCAGGATCAGGCCGACGACCCGGATGATCATGACCACCGCCAGGGCGATCATCCCGAGCAGGGTGAAATAGAGGATCTTGACCGGTATCCCCACCACGAAGGCGAATTCCTCGTCGAAAGACATCGCGATGAATTCTTTGTAGAAAGCGAAAACGGTCAGGCAGATCAGTAGGTCCATGGGGAGCATGAACCAGAGATCGCCCAGGGGCACGGCCAGGATGCTTCCGAAGAGATAGCTCATCAGATCCACGCGGTAGCCGGGGGTCAGATCGATCAGGATGATGCCGACCGCCATGCCGACGGCCCAGAGAACACCGATGATGGTGTCGGCCCGGTGCCGGTTCCTGAAGCTGACGGCGCCCATGATCATGGCCACCGCCATGGAGAAGAGGGCTGCACCGAGGGTCGGCGGAATCCCGGCATAGAAGGCCAGACCGATGCCGCCGTAGGCCGCGTGGGCGATGCCTCCGGAGATGAAGACGATCCGGTTGACGACCACGAGCGTGCCGATGACACCGCAGACGACGCTGACCAGGATGCCCGCCGCAAGGGCATTGCGCATGAACTCATACTGGAGGGCTTCCCACACGTCAGCGTTCCTCGTGTTTCGGGAGGACGCGGTGCGGGATCCCGTGCGCGATGAGGTCGACCGGGCACTGATAGGCCATGTTGAGCATCTCCGTGGTGATCTGGCCTTCACCGTGAAAGATCATCTTGCGGTTGATGCAGGCGACCGATTTGACGTGCCTCGAGATGACGCCGATATCATGCGTGATCACCACGATCGTTACGCTGCGGTTCAGATCCCGAAGAAAGTCATAGAGGTCGACCTGAAACTCGGCGTCCACGCTGGAGGTCGGTTCGTCCAGAAAGAGGATCTTGGGGTCCGTGGCGAGCGCGCGGGCGATGAAAACACGCTGACGCTGCCCGCCTGAAAGGTGCCCGATGGGGGTGGCGCGCTCCTCCCACATCCCCACACGCTTCAGGGCCTCCTCGACCTTGCTGCGGTCCTCGCGGGAATACCGCCTGCCGATTCGGGCCTGGGAGAGGCGGCCCATCATGGCCAATTCCAGCGCCGAGATGGGAAAACTGATGTTGAAGTCGGTGTGCTGCGGCACGTACCCGACCCGGTGCCTCGCATCGTGCGGCTCCTGCCCGAGGATCCGGATGGTGCCTCTGTCCGGTTTGAGGAGTCCCAGCAGCAGTTTGAGCAGGGTCGTTTTGCCCCCTCCGTTGGGCCCCAGGATCCCCAGGAAATCGCCCTGCTCCAGACGGAAACTCACGTCCTGGACAATCGGACGTTCATCGAATGCGAACCAGAGATGTTCGACCTCGATTGCGGGGACACTCATGGCGTTTCGATCTCCCACAAATGCGCCTTCCGGGGCGGGGTGGGCGAGGGCCCGGTGAGCCGCTCGACTCTGAACCATGCCCGGGCAGGATGAGGGTGTTTGCAGCAGGCACGGCTTTGCTCGGTCAGGAGCGAATCTCCTCGAAGAAGCGGAGGTTCTGCTGCAGCTTTCCGAACTCGGCCTGCTGCGCCGCAAGCTTTTCACGTACCTCCTGTACGACCTCGGCCGGTGCTTTGTCGAGGAAGCCCGCATTGCCGAGCTTGCGCTCGGCGGTTTGCATGTCCTTTTGCAGTTTCTGCATGGTCTTGCTGATGCGTTTTTTCTCTTCCTCGAAATCGAGCAGTCCGCGCAGGAGCACATGGACCTGGTTCTGCTGGAAGACAGCGGTTGCGGAGGCCTCGGGCTTGGCGAGGCCGGTTCCGAGTGTGATCTGGTCCACCCGCGCGAGCGTTTGCACGTGCTTGAGGTCCCGCCGCAGGAGTTCCGCGTCCTCCGGGCGCGCAAGATCGATCACCACGCTGACTGTCTTGGAGGGGGCGATGTTCATCTCGCCGCGGATGTTGCGGATGCCGGTGATGACGCCCACCAGGAGGTCCATTTCTCGGATCGCCTGCTCGTCTTCCGGAAAGTCCCCCCGTTTCGGGAAGGGTGCGATCATGATGCTGCGATCGGTACCCGGTAGACGCTGCCAGATCTCTTCGGTCACGAAGGGCATGAAGGGGTGGAGCAGCTTCAGCGATGCTGCGAGCACCTCCTGGGCGGTGGCGCGGGCCGATTCCCTGACGACGGGATCCTCGCTGTAAAGGCCCTGCTTGGCCATTTCGAGGTACCAGTCGCAGAATTCATGCCAGACGAACTGGTAGGCGAGCATGGCCGCCTCGTTAAACTTGTAGTCGTCGATGGCCTTGGTCACGTCCTCGCTCACCTGTCCGAGACGGGTGAGGATCCACCGGTCGGCGAGTGTCAGGTCACGGGGTGCATCCGTGAGGGGATGGTCGCCCAGGTTCATCAGCACGAGGCGCGCGGCATTCCAGATCTTGTTCACGAAGTGGCGGTAGCCGAGGATCCGCTCTTCCGAGAGCTTGATATCCCGTCCCTGGGCCGCGAGGGCGGCCAGCGTGAAGCGGAATGCGTCGGTGCCGAACTGGTCCATGACCAGCAGGGGGTCGATGACGTTCCCCTTGGATTTGCTCATCTTCTTGCCTTCGGCATCCCGCACCAGGGCGTGGATGTATACGTCCCGGAACGGGACCTGGCCCATGAAATGGATGCCCATCATCATCATACGGGCGACCCAGAAAAAGAGGATGTCGAACCCGGTCACCAGGGCTGCGGTGGGATAAAAGGTCTTGAGTTCCGGCGTCTCGTCCGGCCAGCCCAGGGTGGAGAAGGGCCAGAGGGCGGAGCTGAACCAGGTGTCCAGTACATCGGTCTCCTGCGTCAGTCGCGAGGATCCGCAGGCTTTGCAGGCCGCCGGGACCTCCTTGGCCACCTGGACCTCTCCGCATGCCTCGCAATACCAGGCCGGGATGCGGTGCCCCCACCAGATCTGACGGGAGACGCACCAGTCTTTGATGTTGGTCATCCACTCCTCGTAGACGGCCTCCCAGTTGGCGGGGTAGATGCGGGTTTGGCCTTGTTTGACCGCCTCCAGGGCCTTGGCGGCGAGCGGAGCGACCCGCACGAACCACTGCTTCGAGAGCAGGGGCTCGATCATGGTCTTGCAGCGATAGCAATGCCCGACGGCGTGGCGGTAGGGCTCGATCTTCTCCAGGAGGCCCTGCGCCTCCAGGTCGGCCAGGACCCGCTTGCGGCACTCGAAGCGGTCGAGGCCCCGGTATTCCCCGGCCAGTTCGTTCATCCGGCCGTTTTCGTCGATGACCTTGATCTGTTCGAGGTTGAACGTGCGGCCGATCTCGAAATCGTTCGGATCGTGGGCCGGTGTGATCTTGAGGGCCCCGGTGCCGAATTCCTTGTCGACATAGGCGTCGAAGATGATGGGTATCGGCTTGTTCAGCAGGGGCAGAATGACATGCAGCCCGGAAAACCGGCTGTAGCGCTCGTCCTCGGGGTTCACGGCCACCGCCGTGTCTCCGAGCATGGTTTCCGGCCGTGTAGTGGCCACGACGAGGTGGCCGTCCCGGCCTTCGACGGGGTAACGGATATAGTACAGATGGCTGTCCAGCTCCTCGTGCTCGACCTCCAGATCCGCCAGGGCGGTATGGCACCGGGGGCACCAGTTGATGATGTAATCGCCGCGGTAGATCAGGCCTTCCTCGTAGAGTTGGACGAAGACCTCCCGAACGGCCCTCGAAAGCCCCTCGTCCATGGTGAAGCGCTCCCGGCTCCAGTCGCAGCAGCAGCCGAGGCGTTTCAGCTGATTGATGATGAGACCGCCGTATTTCCTGCGCCATTCCCAGACAAGGTCGATGAAGGCCTCCCTGCCGACTGAATGCCGGTCCCTGCCTTCGGCGGCAAGGGCCTTTTCCACTACGTTCTGCGTGGCGATGCCGGCATGGTCCGTACCGGGCTGCCACAGGACGTTGTGACCCCGCATGCGTTTGAAGCGGCAAAGAATGTCCTGCAGCGTGTTGTTGAGGGCGTGCCCCATATGCAGGGTTCCCGTGACGTTCGGGGGCGGGATGACGATGCAGTATGAGGGGGCCTCAGAGGTGGCGGCGGCGCGAAAAAGACCGTTGTCCTCCCAGTAGCTGTACCACCTTTTCTCGACATCGCCCGGTTCATAGCTTTTCGGTAGGGTTTCATGTTCCATGGATCACACACTCCTTAACAGAAAAAATCGGAAACACTATTTCTAGCAGGATAAACGCCGAGGATCAAGCCGCATCTTTGCCGGTCCAGGCGGGTGCGGCCGTTTTGGCTCCGCAGGGTCGACCCCGGGCGCCGCGCACACGGCATGCCGTCCGCTGCGTCCCAGCAGGCAGGCCGCCTTCAAGGGAGATCGGGCGCTTTCAGGTTGACCGGCGGGAAGCGTGGAGGGGTTCGGAAGACTGCTGCGGCCTTTCCGGCGCTTCAAGGAGAGAACCGGCGGGGTTGCAGAGGCTGCAAGCGTTTGGGCGCCAAGGTTGCTGTATCGATCGATTCGATACAGGTTCGCTCGGATCTTTCCTGGGGGCTGCAACCTGAGGAGCTGGCCCGTGGGATGGGCGTCAATCCTGCTCGGACTGAAGGCTTTCCTTCAGGGAATCAATGGCTTCACGGATCAGTTTTTCCGCCACTGTGGTCATGGTTTCCCGCGCCACGCGTTCGACGGTTTCTCCGACCACCCGTCGGACAATCTCCTCGATCCGTGCCTCGGAGAGTGCGCCCAGATGATCCGGGGGGCGGCCTTCCGGAGGACCTGCAGCACAGGGGGCATCCTGAGGCGGTGCGTAAAGATCTGCACCCGCTCCACCGCCTTCGAAACCGTTCAGAAGCGGGCCTTTATGCATGTCCTTCACTGGGTGAGCCGGGATGTCTTCCATCTCATCGGATTCGATGGCCCTTTCCTGACCCAGGGCGGCGTCGAGGTCGGACAGGGTGATGGTCTCTGTTTCTTCGTACCCGGGTCCCCGTTCCACCACGTCCGTCAGTTCGATGAGGTCCGGAGCGGCGTCCGGATCCTCCGCATCCAGATTGGAATAGGCGGCATGATTGTTCTCGAACGAGAAATCGAGGGGCGGATCCTCTCGGGATTTTTTGTCATCAGCCATGGGCAGCCTCTGGGATCGGGGTGAAAATCCAACTCAGAGCGGACCCTAACACAGCCTTGGCTGATTGTCAACGGTTCAGAATCACAATGAAAAGAGCGGATGGATCCAGGTGAGGACTGCCCGGATCGCGGCGGTCCGAATACCGTCGCCCCCCTTTCCATGGATCGATGGAACGGATAGAATGAAGCCGTATGCGAAAAAGGGGACAGATTTATTTTGGGTATCTGATATGGTCCATAATGGGATCGGATGGGTGGGGCGAGGAGGAAGCGGAAAGATGAAGATGCGTTTCGGGATCGGTTGGGCGGTGTTCCTTTTCATGATGGGTTTCACGATGGTTTGCGGGCGGCCGGCGGGCGCGTCGGAGCAGACGCGGGAAGACGCCTATCTTGCCGGTTATGCGGCTGCGGTGATCGAACGCGAGTTTCAGTTGGGTTGCCGTACGGTCACCGCCCGGGAGGGCGTCATAACCCTCGAGTTGACGGGGCTGCCGAGCGATGCGGAAGAGCGTTTGCGGCGGACGCTGCTCGAGGTCCCGGGCGTTGCGCGGGTGGACATCGTGGATGTCCCGGCGCTGGAGCCGGCTCCAGCGCCGGCGGCTTCCGAAAGGGTCTGTGCGCAAAAAGAGGGTCTCTTTTTCCCGAAAGGGGGCAGCCTTTTCGACCCCCTCATCGCCGATCCCCGGTGGCCCCACTTCTCCGCGAGCTTTGTCCGGCTCCTCGATGGCGAGGAGTTCAGCCACATGGGTGCGGTCAGTTTCGGCGAACGCTTCCCCTTGTACCGGGAGATCTTTCCGTCCGGGAGGAGCTGGGAACTCGGGGTCGAAGCCGCGGTCTTCTCCCTCTTCGATATGGACGCGGATTCCTTTGACCTCATCAACAGCGATTTCTGGGTTTCTTTTCCTTCTTTGACCTACCGGGACCGCGATTTCAGCGCCCTGATGCGCTTCTACCACCAGAGTTCCCATCTGGGAGACGAGTATATCCTGAGAGGCGGAATCGACCGGGTCAACCTCAGCTACGAGGCCTTGAGCCTGACGCTTTCGCAGAAATTTCTGACCTCTTTCCGGGTCTATGCAGGCGGAGGGTACCTCGTTCGCAGGACGCCGTCCGAGCTCGAGCCCTGGTATGCCCAGCTCGGACTCGAGTATGAGAGCCAGCGCCATTATCTGCAGGGTTGGGTGACGCCGCTGATGGGAATGGATCTGCAGCTCAATCAGGAAAACGATTGGAGCACCGGCCTCTCGCTGCGAGTGGGCGTCCGCTTCAGGGCCTTGGAAACGGGGACGCGGCGCTATCTCCTGACCCTCGACTACTACAACGGTCACGCCCCGAGCGGACAGTTCTACGACCGCAAGATCGAAAGCTTGGGGATCGGCACCCATTTTTACTTTTAAGGGAAGGTGGGTTTTCGGTGCAGGTCTTCGTTCGATGGAATGGTTTTGCCGCGCGCGGGTATGGCCTTTTGCGCAGGATCGGGCATGCCGAGCCCTGCCGGCGGACCGCAAATGAACAGCCGGTTGCAGGCCGGGTTGCATAGGGCCGCAAATCGATGGAACTCAGGACGTTCGGCCGATCCTTTCGGGATCGATGGCCGGCCGATGGACAGGAGTCGATGGATATGAAGGTTGCACGGGTTTCACAAATGCGGGATATGGACCGGACGGCGATCGAGCGTTACGGGATCCGGGAGGAGCTTCTGATGGAAAACGCCGGGGAAGCGGTCTATTTTGCCCTCTCGCAGCGTTACGAGACGGGCGGCAGGCGCTTCGCGGTCTTCTGCGGCGGGGGCAACAATGGGGGAGATGGATTTGTAATCGCCCGGAAGTTGCACGCGGCAGGGGCCTTCGTCGAGGTCTGTCTCCTGGCGGATCCCGAGAGGTTCAGCGGCGCGGCGCAGCTGAACCGGGAGATCGTCATGGCCCTCGGTCTGCCCGTGCGGCGGATTCGGGAGGCCGGAGAGGCCGCCGGGGTCATCCGGGAGGCGGATATTCTGATCGATGCCATTTTTGGAACGGGCCTTGCGCGGGAGGTGTCGGGGGTTTTCCGTGAGGTGATCGAGGCGATCAACCGGAGCGGGAAGCCTGTGGTGAGCGTCGACATCCCGTCCGGGGTGCAGGGCGATACCGGCCGGGTGATGGGTGCGGCGGTCAAGGCGGATATGACCGTCACCTTCGGGTTGCCGAAGATCGGCAACATGCTGTATCCGGGCTCAGGCCTGTGCGGGGAACTTTTCGTGACCCACATCTCTTTCCCCCCGGAGCTGCAGGAGGCCCCCGGACTGGATATCGCTGTAAATCTCCCCCCGGCGCTTCCCCCGCGGGATCCGGACGGTCACAAGGGGTCTTTCGGCCAGGCGCTTTTTATCAGCGGCGCGGCGGACTATTACGGGGCCCCGTACCTGTCCGCCTATGCCTTTCTGAAGGCGGGGGGCGGGTATTCCCGGCTGGCGGTTCCTTGCGCAATGGCCCCCTTCATCGCGGTGGAGGGCAGGGAGATTGTTTTGGTCCCCATGACGGAAACGGACATGGGCGGCATTTCCGAGGAAAACGGCGGGAGACTCCTGGACCTGTCGCAGAGGATGGACATGATCGTGATGGGCCCGGGCCTGTCGCTGGAGCAGGAGACGCAGCGCCTGGTGGTGGACCTCGCCGCCCGGATTGGGCGGCCGCTGCTGATCGACGGGGACGGGATCACCGCGGTTTGCAGCGATCTCGACTGCGTCCGGGGCCGGGAGGCGCCGACCGTACTGACGCCGCACCCGGGCGAAATGGCACGGCTGGCCGGCGCAACGACGGCAGAGATCCAGAACGACCGGGTGGGCGCCGTCCGGAAGGCCGCGCGGGATCTGCGCGCGCACGTTGTGCTGAAGGGGGCGCACTCCCTGATCGGGTGCCCGGACGGCCGGGTCTACGTGAATCTGAGTGGAAACAGCGGCATGGGCAGCGCAGGGTCAGGCGACGTGCTGACGGGGATTATACCCGCCATGCACGGCCTCGGGCTCGGGTTCGAAGAGGCGGTGCAGAAAGGGGTCTTCATCCACGGGCTGGCGGGGGATCTGGCCGCCCAGGCGATGGGGGAGGACGGCATGACCGCGCGGGACGTGCTCGGACACCTGCCGCAGGCGGTGCGCCTGGACCGTGAGGGCCGCGCGGAGGAAGTGCTCGGGCGCTCCTATCGGGGGCCTGTCGTTATTTGAAAGGGGGACCGAAGTCCCCCCGTCTCATGCATCAGCCGACCTGGTCGATCATGGCCATGATCTGGGAGGTGTCGAATCCCTTCAGATGGATGGCCCCGGAGCGGCAGGAAGCTGCGCACAGGCCGCAGCCCTTGCAGAGCTCCGACTGGATCTCGGCTTTGCCGGTCTTTTCGTTGAACCGGGGGGCCGAGTAGGGGCAGATGGTTACGCAGACGCCGCACTGGCTGCAGAAGTTCGGGTCGACCTGGGCGACCGTGCCGCTGACCGGGATGATCTTCGCAGAAAGCAGGGTGACCGCACGGGCAGCCGCCGCCTGGGCCTGCGTGATGGACTCGTCGATCGGCTTGGGCGCATGGGCGAGCCCGCAGACGAACACCCCGTCCGTGGCAAAATCCACCGGCCGCAGCTTGACGTGGGCCTCGGCGTAGAACCCGTCATCGTTCTGGGAAACCTTGTAAAACTGCGCCAGGGGGCTTTCCTTCTCGGGCACCACGGCCGAGGCGAGCACCAGGATGTCCGGTTGGATTTCCATGGGTCGGCGCAGGACGCGGTCGATGAAGCCGACCAGGAGCTTATTGTCCCTGACGGCCACGTCCAGGCCCTTCTCGGAGTTGTACCGGATGAAGCGGATGCCGCGGGTGCGCGCCTCCCGGTACAGGTCCTCGCGCAGCCCATAGGGGCGCATATCCCGGTAGACGATGAAGATCTCCATCCGTGGATTGATGCCCTTCAGTTTGAGGGCACTCTTGATGGACTGGGTGCAGCAGACCTTCGAGCAGTAAGGGCGCTCGGGGATGCGGGAGCCCACGCACTGGACGAAGACCGCCGTGTCGGCCTTTTCGAGTTCGGGGTCCTGGTCGATGAAGCGCTGCTGGAGTTCGAGCCCTGTCACGACGCGCCGGTCATGTCCGTAGAGGTACTGATCGGGTTTGTACTCGGAGGCCCCCGAAGCGAAGATGGTCACGCCGTGCTCCAGGACCTGATCTTGCCCGTTCGTGTGGATGGTGGTGCGGAAGTTCCCGACAAACCCGTCGACCTGGGTGATCCGGGAGTTGAGGAAGACCTGGATCCGCTCGTTGGACTGGGTCGCCTCGATCATTTTGGCGAGCTGACCCTGGATGTCTTCCCCCCTCCAGGTCTCGTGCAGATGGATGGCGTTGCCGCCGAGTGCGCCGGTCTTCTCGACCAGATAGGTGGTGTACCCCTGGTCGGCCAGGTTGCGCGCCGCGGCCATCCCGGCGATCCCGCCGCCGATGACGAGCGCGGACGGAATGATCTGGAGCTTCGGCTCGGGCAGGGGTTCGAGAAGGGCGACCTTTGCGACGGCCATTCGGACCAGGTCCTTGGCCTTGGCCGTGGCGGCTTCCGGGTCGTCCTTGTGGACCCAGGAGCACTGATTCCGGATATTGGCCATCTCGAACAGGTATTTGTTGATGCCCGCGTTGGTCAGCGTCTCCTGGAAGAGCGGTTCATGCGTCTTGGGGGTGCAGGCGGCCACCACCACGCGATTGAGGTGGTGCTCCTCGATCACCTGCCGCATCTTGTCCTGGGTGTCCTGTGAGCAGCTGAACATGTTCTGTTCGGCGTAGGTGACGCCAGGCAGCCCCTTGGCGAACTCGACGACGCCCGGTACATCCACCGTCCCGGCGATATTGGTGCCGCAGCAGCAGACGAACACCCCGATCCGCGTCGGTTCGCCGCGGATGTCGATTTCCTTCGGAATCTCCTTGGTCTTCGTCAGGGACCAGCGCGCTTCGGTGAGCCGGCTGCCGGCCACGCCCGCCGCTGCGCTCGAATCCACGACGGAGGTCGGGATGTCCTTCGGGCCCTGGCAGACGCCGCAGACGTAGATGCCCGGCCGTGAGCTTTCGACCGGGGCAAAGCTGCTGGTGCTCGCGAACCGATAGTGATCGAGCTTGACCCCGAACCGGGCGGCCAAGTCCGCCGATTCCGGGTTGACCTGGAGGCCCACGGAGAGGACCACGATATCGAAATCCTCTTCGACCCGTCTGCCGGATTCATCCACATACAGGAGCAGGAGGCGTCCGTCTTCGAGAGGCGTGATGTTGGTGATCTTGGATTTGATGAAGCGCACGCCCATCTGGTCCTTGGCCCGGTTGTAGTACCGCTCGAAATCCTTGCCGTAGGTCCGGATATCGATATAGAAGACGGCGGTGTCGAGCCCTTCCTTGCTGTGCTCCTTGGCGAGCATGGCTTCCTTGATGGCGTAAGTGCAGCAGACGCCGGAGCAGTACCCTTTCGCCCCCGGATGTTCGTCCCTCGACCCGATGCACTGCAGCCAGGCGATCTTCTTCGGCTCCTTGTGGTCCAGAGGCCTGACCAAGTGGCCGCCGTAAGGGCCGGAGGAGGAGAGGATCCGTTCGAATTCGAGGCTGGTCACGATGTTGGGATGCCTGGAGTAGCCGTAGGTGTCGTGGACCGCGGGGTCGAAGACCTGGCCGCCGAGCGCGAGGACGATGGAGCCGACCTGCAAGTCGAGCTGCTTGCCCTTGTCCTCGTAATTGATGGCGCCGGCCGGGCAGACCTTTTCGCAGGTCCTGCATTTGCCCTTCGTGAGGTAGATGCAGTTGTTTGCGTCGATCGCGTATTTGAGCGGCACTGCCTGGGGGTACTTGACGTAGATGGCCTTGCGCTTGACCAGCCGTTCGTCGTATTCGTTGTCCACCTTTTTGGGGCATTTCTCGGCGCAGAGTCCGCAGGCGATGCACTTGTCGACATCCACGTACCTCGGATGCTGCGTGACCTTGACATGGAAATCACCTTCGCTCCCGGAGATGTCCATCACCTCGGAGAGCGTCAACAGTTCGATGTTGATATGCCGGCCGACCTCGACCAGTTTGGGTGAGATAATTCACATGGCGCAGTCGTTGGTCGGGAAGGTCTTGTCCAACTGGGACATCATGCCCCCGATGGAACTGGACTTCTCGACCAGGTAGACGAAATAACCTGAATCGGCCAGGTCGAGTGCGGCCTGCATCCCCGTTATACCACCCCCAACGACCATCACAGCGCCGGTTTTATTCTGTGACATGGTTTACTCCTCTTTGCCGGTATCGAAAAAAGACGTGACACCGCTGATGTCGATCTTGTTCCGCTCGATCCCGAGCGTCTTGGCGTCGATGCCCATACAGAGGCCAAGCAGTTGCGGATAAAGGATCGAAGCGAGGTATTCCTTGCTGCCGTTGTGTGAAACGATCGTCTGCTGAACCGTGTCGAACTGCTGCTGACACCAGGGGCAGGCGGTGCAGAGGAAATCGGCGCCGGCCTTTTTCCCGTCCCGGAGCTTCTTGCGCGTCAGATCGAGCGACACCCGATCGTTGATGCCGAGCAGGGGGGCCCCGCAGCACTCGAGGCGCGTGGGCCAGTCCACGGGTTTGGCCCCCAGCAGTTTCACGAGATCTTCGAAGAGGGTGGGAGCGACCGGATCGTCGAACTGGGTGACCTCGCTCGGGCGCAGGGCGTGACAGCCGTAATGGGCGGCGATGCTGAGTCCCTTGAAGCTGGTCTTCAGGGTGTCTTTGAGCGTTTTGATGCCGATCTCCCGGTGCAGGAAAGACAGGAGGTGTTTGACCTCGGTTTTGCCTTCGTAGTGCAGCCCTTCGCGCTCCAGGATCCGGTTGACCTCGCGTTTGAGGTCTTCATCCCCCCGGAGGGTGTACTGGGCCTTCCTGAGCGTACCATAGCAGCACTTGCACAGGGTCAGCATGTCCAGCCCGGCCTGTTCGGCGAGGGCCAGGTTCTTGGCGGAAGAGACCAGAAAGGCCGTTTCGTCGATGTTGCGCAGCGGGTACCCGCAGCAGTTGAATTCGCGGAAATCCCGGAGTTCGACCCCGAGGCGCGCGAGGACGGCGCGGGAGGCCGTCTCGTATTGCGGAACACGGGCCGGGATGTTGCAGCCTAGGAAAAATGCAAAGTTCATGGTTGGCACCTCAATTCCGTTCCATCATGACCAGAACCGATCGGCCTGGTTCGAAGACTCGCACCGGCCTGCGCCCGAATCGACCCGGTCTTTGGCGGGTCGGACCTCCGGAGGCAGGCCCGGCAGGACTGATTCCAGGAGAAGCGCCGATCAGGCGGCCTGGCTCGGAGCGCCGATCTTTTCGGCGGACTTCTCCTGATTCCGGATCGCCACATGCTTCAGTTCGTATAGGATGTCCGTAACCCGCACGTTTTGGGGGCAATGTTCCTGGCACTGATAACAGGTCAGACAGTCCCAGATCATGCGGGAACCGGCAGCCATATCGACGAGGCCCAGGCCGAGGGAGCACATGATCTGATGCGGCAGGAGGCCGAGCGCCTTTTCGGGCTCTTCGTAGCTGCCGACGACCGGGCAGACCGTCGTGCAGTTCTGGCAGCCGAAGCAGTAGCTGAAGGTGTTTGCACGGCTGAGCGCCGTCCCCTTGCCCGACGCCGTCGCATGGAGCGCGATGGGCTGGTTCTGTGCCCTCAAGGCCTCGAAATCCAGGGCGAACCGCTTTTTGGCCGATTCGCTCGGCTCCGGATAGTCATCGGAGGCGAGGCCCTTGCGGAACATCCCGACGACATAGGACAGGGGCGAGAGCACCACCGGGTCGGCGTAGCCTTTTTCGAACTGGACTTCCCGAAGGTTGAGCCACATCTCCCTCAGGTTGATGCCGGACGGGCAGACGACGGTGCACCGGTCGCAGCTCGTGCAGACCCAGACGCCTTCTATCAGCGCCCGGTTCTCCTCGGGGCTGATGGTTTTACGCGAGACCCACTTCTTGAGGACCGCCATCTTTTCGGACGGGAGGATGCATTCGTTCCCCATCGCGGCGAAGGCCCCTGCGGCGGAGCAGCGCAGACTGCAGGTGCCGCAATGCGTGCAGGCATCCAGTTCCATCACCTGGCGGGTGGCGATGTTGGCCGGATCGGAGGTTTCGGGGCTCATCACGGCGTTGGCCAGGAGGCTGACCGGCGTGGCGAAGAGATGGAACATCTTGCTGAAGGGCAGATAGGCCAGTCCGAAAAAACAGGCCCAGAGATGCATATACCAGAGGAAGGTGCTTGCGCCCGCCCGGTCGAGGCCAAGGGCGATCGGGCTGATGATCTTCGCCAGCGGGTATCCGGTGAAGGCCCACTGCGGGGCGGAATGGCACGCGGCGCAGCTCATTTCGTGCATCTCCCCCCCGGCTGCCAGGGTCTCGGCGTCGAAGGGCGCTTTAGCGGTGGGGGACACCACGCCGAAGTGCTCGACCCAGTAGCTTTCGAGCGGCCTGACATCCTCCGGATCGGTCGAGTCGGCGTAGTCTTCCACCATGCGCATGAAATCCGTGTGAGACGTGATTTTGACCGCTTCGAGGAAGATGCCCGACAGGATGATGACGGCGAGGATGAGGATGGCGTATTTGTCCATGCCGCTGGTTCTGAGGCGCGGGACCTTCAGGATGAAGCGCCGGTAGATGGCGATGGCCACACCGACGACGACCATGGCACCGAAGAGGTTCCGCAGGAACATGTAAGGGTTGAGGGTCGAGGCGTAGTCGGGGAAGACCGCGACGGTCAGGATGCTGCCGAGGGCGTGCATGAGCAGGAGCAGCGTAAACCCCCAGAATATCAGCATGTGCATGATCCAGCGCAGCCCGTCTTCCTTGAGGATGCGCTGCTGCCAGAGAACGTCGACGAAAAAGGCCTTGATCAGGGTTCCCAGCCTCGCGCTGAACAGGACCGCCAGGATGCCTTTGATCGCGGCTCCAACACGCTCTCCTGTCGTGAAACCCTTCCCGCCCATGCCCACCTGACGGGTGAACCACGTGCCGATTTTGTAGATCAGGCCGATGAGAAGAATGGCCAAAGAGGTATAGAGCGAGACGGTGAAAAACATGCGTGGACCTCCTCATGATTCCCTTGAAGGGCAAAACCGCAGGGTTTTAAAGGCGATTCGCCCCGGATTGGCTTTTTGCGATCAACCCTTATAGCGATTGTGAGTGCTTTTGTCAAAAGAATATATTCACAAACTTTTTTCGGCCGTTGTGGTACAATACGACGCTTCGTGATTTGCGGATCGCCTGGGCGGATAAGGATAGAGGCACGTATACAAGGGGATTGCCGGGCTCCCGAACCACGGACCAATCACCGCCCGGAAAGGATCTCTTCGGCCGATCTCTGTGTCGATTTGCATCTTTACCTCGTTTCCATCCGGAAATGAGGATTTTTGGCCAATCTCGGCGTCAATCTGCACGTTTGCTTGTGCGGCGACCACCAGGTCGCCTCCGCGCAAACGCTTGATTTCCTTGATATTGGCCAAACCGGGACCCGCCGCGTAGCGGTGGGACTGAGCGGCGAAGCGGTGAAGAAAAATCCTCATTTCCGGATTGGAAACTGGGTTCTATAAGAAAATCATTTCCGGATGGATACTACCTCGTGCCTTGACATTGCCGGATCGCCTTGGCGCGACCGGTTGATTTACCTGAACTTGGCCGAACGGTGACCGGCTGTGAAGGGATGGGGCCGAGCGGGCGAAGCCTTTGAAAGAATCGGGATCCACCCTGAAGGACTGGGAGTGAGCAGGCAAGGCCTGTGCAGAAGACCCCGCATTTTTGGACCGGGAGCGTGATCGTGCCGGACGGGCATTTCTGAATGGACGGGAACGACAGAGCGTTGTATGACGATTGCCGCCTTTGCCCGCGCGAATGCCGGGTAGACCGCTCGGTCCGCAGGGGGGTCTGCGGAGAGGCCGATACCCCGCGGGTAGCCTACATCGGCCCGCATTTCGGGGAGGAGCCGCCCATAAGCGGGGAAAGGGGGTCGGGCACCGTGTTTTTTACAGGATGCGCCCTACGCTGCAGTTTCTGCCAGAATCATCAGATCTCGCGCGGGGGCGTGGGCGAGGTGCTTTCTGCGGAGGAGTTGGCCGGCCGCATCGTCGATATGGTCGGGCGCCGCCGTGTGCACAACGTCAATTTCGTCACGCCGGATCACTTCTTTCCCGATGTCTTCGAGGTCGTGTCGATCTGCCGCGAACGGGGAAATGTCCGTATTCCTTTCGTGTACAACCTCTCCGGGTATCAGCGGGTCGACCTGTTGAAACGGGCGGCCCCTTTTGCGGATATCTACCTGCCGGATTTCAAGTATGCCGACCAGGACCTCGCGCGTGAACTGTCCCGCTGTCCGGACTACTCCTCGAAGGCCCTGGAGGCGATAGCGGAGATGATCCGGCAGAAGGGGTTCCTGGATTCCTTCAAAAAGGAGGGCGCGTTGGCCGAAGGGGGTGTACTGGTGCGGCACCTGATCCTGCCCGGGGAGGTGGAAAATTCGTTGAACGCCTTGACGATGCTCTTCCTGGAGTTTGGTGACGGCCTTCCTTTGAGCCTGATGTCGCAATACCATCCCGTGACCCCCCAGCCGCATGCCTCCCTCAACCGGCGCCTCCGAAAAGACGAGTTCGACCGGGTTTTCGACCATGCGCTCGCTCTTGGATTCAGAAACCTGTTCGTGCAGTTTCCGGAGGACGTGCCTGCGGGAGCGGATGGGGTGTCGTGGAGGCCGCTCGTCCCCGATTTCACGGCCGTGGAGCCTTTCGGTCCGATCCCTTGAGGGGGCGGGGCCGAGCGGGCATCGCGCCCCTTCGCCGTCCGGTTCCCGCTTCCGGAAGGCCGGGCGTGGAATGCGGCTGCAAGCCTCCAGGGGCCTCTGGAAAGCCGGTTTTTTCATGCGTCATCTTCTGTTGACATTAATGGAGGCGTTTGTTAAAAAAATCACATTCTTTGGATTGCCCACGTCCGGCTGAACCGGAGAGGCCAAAATTCTGAAAGGAGCACACACCTCATGGAAGCATTAACCCCGTTATATGAAGTCAATGAGGCCCTCGTGGGGATGGGGGCCGAAAAGCTCAATCTCTGCATGCAATGCGGCATGTGCGCCGGGTCCTGTCCGTGGCGCATCGTCGACGGGCCGTTCAATATCCGCAAGATGATCCGCATGGCGCAGCTTGGCGTCGAAGGCTACGAATCGGACGATATCCTTTTCGGCTGCACCACCTGCAACAAGTGTGTCCTGAAGTGCCCGAGGGGCGTCACTATCATCGATATCGTCAAGGCCATGCGCGGGATGATGGTCGAAGCCGGTTCGCTGCCGGGCGTCCTCAAGACCGCCACGGGAAGCGTCCACAGCCAGGGCAACCCCTGGTCCGAACCGCGAGAGAAGCGGGTCCAGTGGATGAGCGGACTCGATGTCCCGAAGTTCGACGGCAGCCAGGAATACTTCCTGTTCGTTTGCTGCACGTCCACCGTCGACGCACGCAGCCAGAAGATCGCCAAGGCCATGGTGAAGGTGCTCAAGGCGGCCGGAGTCTCCTTCGGCGTCATCGGCGAGGAGGAGAACTGCTGCGCCGAATCGGTCCGCAAGATCGGCGACGAAGAACTGTTCACGAAAACGGCCGAGAAAAACATCAAGCTTTACAGTGAAAAGGGCGTCAGGAAGGTCATTACCACCTCCCCCCACTGTTTCTACACGTTTTCCAAGGAATACCCCGAATTCGGCGCGGATTTCGAGGTCATGCACTACACGCAGTTTCTGGCGAAGCTTCTGGAAGAAGGCAAACTCAAGCTCTCGAAGACCTTGGACACCACGGTCACCTATCATGATCCGTGCTATCTAGGCCGGCACAGCGAGGTGTATGACGAGCCGAGGGCCCTCATTTCCGCCGTGACCGGAGGAAAGCTCGTCGAGATGAAGCGCATCCGGAAGGACAGCCTTTGCTGCGGCGCCGGCGGCGGGCGGCTGTGGATGGAGACCCCGCCCGAGTGGCGTTTTTCGGATCTCAGAATCCACGAGGCGTGCGAGACCGGGGCCAAGATCCTCGCGACGGCCTGTCCGTACTGCATCTCCATGCTCGAAGATAGCCGGAAGACCACCAACAAGGAAGACGACATCGAGATCAAGGATATCTCCGAACTGATCGCGGAAGCCCTCTAATCCTTTGATCGCTGCCTCCTGAAAGCCTTACCTGCACGGGTAAGGCTTTTTTGGCGCGTGGACCTCGGGCCCGCGGGGCCGGAACGGATGAAAACAGCCTATTTCGATTGCTATGCCGGTGTCAGCGGCGACATGTTCATCGGCGCGCTGCTGGATGCCGGACTGCCCTTCGACGTGCTCCGGGCGGCGCTTGAAACGATGCCGCTCGAAGGATACCGACTGGAGATGCGCAAAGAGCTGCGCCAGGGGATCCAGGGAACGCGCTTCCTGGTGGAGATGCTCCATCACGAGCACACCCATCGCCGGTTGGAGGATGTCCGCCGCATCATCCGCGCCTCAGCCTTGAGCGAATGGTCCAAAGGAACGGCGCAGGCCGTTTTCGAGATCCTGGCGCGGGCGGAGGGTGCGGTCCACGGCCTTCCTCCGGAGGCGGTGACCTTCCACGAGGTCGGTGCGGTCGATTCGATCGTGGACATCGTGGGCGGCGTGTTCGGGGTCGAATGCATGGGCATCGAGGAGATCCATGTCTCCCCCCTGCCCCTCGGCCGCGGGTTTACACCGTCGGCCCACGGCAGGCTGCCCTTGCCTGCCCCCGCCACCCTCGCGATCCTGGAGGGGCTGGAGGTTCGGGACGCTTCTACGGAGACCGAGACGGTGACCCCGACCGGGGCCGCCCTGGTGAAGGCCCTGGCCACGTCCTGCGGTCCGATGCCGGCCATGCGGATCCAGCAGGTGGGATACGGCGCCGGCTCGCGGGATCTGCCGGACAGACCGAACTGCCTGAGGGTCCTCATTGGGGAGGCCGCTGCGGCCGGTGAGACGCAGACCGTCCTCATCCTCGAAACGAACCTCGACGACGCGAGCCCGGAATCCCTGGGCTTCATGATGGAAAGGCTTTTCGGCGCCGGTGCGCTGGATGTGGTCTTCATCCCCGCGCAGATGAAGAAGAACCGCCCGGGGACCCAGGTCCAGGTCGTGGCCCATCCTGAGCGGAAAGACGATCTGACGCGGATTCTTTTCGAAGAGAGCACCACCCTCGGTGTCCGGTTCCGCACCTGCGAGCGAAGGGTCCTCGATCGCGATGTTGTGACGCTGGAAAGCCCCTGGGGGCCCCTTCGGGTCAAGCGCGTGAAAGACCCGGGGGGCCGCAGCCGGCTGGTGCCGGAATTCGAGGCCTGCCGGGCGGTGGCCCTCAGCCGGAAGGTCCCTTTGAGGGACGTTTACGCCTGGGTGACGGCCCGGCAGGACGCTGGGCCGTGATGGTCATCCTCGATTCAAGCGCCCCTCGGGTGCGAATCGGCCTGAAAGTGCCCGCTGGCCGATCGGCGCTGCTGACAGCCGCACGGGCGCTGCGTACCGGGTCCTTTCTGAAAGAGGGGCGAAAGCGGAGGCAAACGCTGCTTGATGTCCAGAGACCGATCTGATACCTTGACCCCCGGAGCGGTGTTCGGGACCGCCTCGTTCCCCGATAAAGCGGCCTTGATTCTGGCGACCTGGTTCGGCAGCGGTCTTGCCCCGGTGGCCTCGGGGACGTTTGGCACGCTGGCGGCTTTGCCTCTGGCCTATGCGGTGAGCGTTGCCGGGAGCGGATGGGGGGTGCTGGTGGCGCTGACGCTGTTCGGGTTGGCTTTCTGGTCCTCGGAGCGGACGCGGCGGCTGCTCCGAAAGGACGATCCCTCGCCGGTGGTAATCGATGAAGTCGCGGGCACCCTGGTGACCCTCTTTCTGGTCCCGCCTTCGTGGATGGGTTGGACCGCTGGTTTTTTCCTGTTCCGTTTTTTCGACATCTTCAAGCCCTATCCGATCAGGCGGCTCGAGAGTCTGAAGGGCGGCTTGGGGATTGTCGCCGATGATCTTCTGGCCGGGGTGTACGCCCGGATCGCACTCGGCATTTTCCTGTGGCTGACGCATGCCGCCTGAGGGCGGGTTTCCGGCCGGTCAGGGTGCGTCGAGAGCGCGGGGCGCCCACCCATAGCGCAGCAGTGGGGAATATCCGGCACGCGAAACATGTACGGCGAAATCATCACGATAGGCAGTGAACTCATTTCGGGCAGGACCCTCGACCTGAACGGGTGGTACGCTGCGGGCCGATTGACGGCCTCGGGTCTTCGGGTGACCCGGATGACGGCTGTCGGGGACGATCGGGAAAGGGTCAGCGATGCCCTCGCGCGCGCGCTCGGCGAATCTCTGTTTGTCATCGTGACCGGGGGCCTCGGGTCCACTGAGGATGACATGACGACCGAGATCGTGGCGGAGGCCTTGAAGCGGCCGCTCTGCCTCGACCGGCAGATGCTCGACCTGATCAAGAGCCATGCGGATGCGCGCGGAATGGAGATGACCGCTGCACTCGAAAAGATGGCCTGGATGCCCGGCGGCGCACAAATGCTGAATCCGGAGGGAAATGCGTGCGGGTTCCGGATGGTCGAGGGGAGTGTCCGGCTGTATTTTCTGCCTGGTGTACCGGATCAGATGCGCTACCTGATGGATGAGTGTGTCCTGCCGGATATCCTGCATCGCTTCAAGACCCTGCCGGTGATTCGTCAGCGCATCCTGAAGCTTTACGGCGTCAGCGAGCCCGTCATCGCGGAGACCTTCAAGCGGCTGGAGGCCAAATCTCCGGATGTCCAATTCGGTTTCTATCCCCGCTTCCCCGAAAACCATGTCACGATGAGCTTGAGGGGCCCCGACGAACCCTCCGTGAGCCGTGAACTCGACGAGGCCGAATCGGCCGTCCAGGGGCTTTTGGGGGAGTATGTCTTCGCGTCGGGGAGCGATACCATGGAGGAGGTGGTGGGCTGGGGGCTCACCGAGGCCGGGCTGAAACTGGCATCGGCGGAGTCCTGCACCGGGGGCATGATCGGCCAGATGTTGACCAATGTGCCGGGGAGTTCGGACTATTTCGAAGGGGGTGTGATCTCCTACAGCAACGCCGCCAAGGTGGATCTTCTGGGCGTTCGGCGGACGACGCTCGATCGGCACGGCGCCGTCAGCCGCGAGACGGCGCTCGAGATGGCCGAAGGGGTGCGCGGGCGTATGAAGGTGGACATCGGCCTGTCGGTGACGGGCATCGCAGGCCCTGCGGGCGGTTCTGCCGAGAAACCCGTGGGTACGGTCTATTTCGCTCTGGCGCATGCGGGGACCCCGTTTGCGGGGCGATATTGCTTCTGGGGCAACCGGAAACAGATCCGGAAGAATGCAGCCATGATGGCTCTCGACTGGGTGAGGCGTTTTCTGCATGGAGATCCGTTCCTTTCTGGCCTTTGATCTGCCCGACGTCCTGAAGGAGGGGGTCGATTCGGTTCACCGGGACTTGCATCCCCTGATCCGCGACGTGCGCTGGGTGGCGCCGGGCAATGTGCATCTGACGGTGATTTTCCTCGGTCATGTGCCGCAGGGGGATCTCGACGGCATCGGGTCCTCCGCCGCCGCTGTCTGCAGCAGATACGGCCCCTTCAGGATGGCGCTCGAAGGGCTGGGGACGTTCGGCGGCCGCCGCCGGCCGAGGGTTCTCTGGATCGGTCTCTCAGGGGACCTCGATCGGATGGGGGCATTCCGTGACGCCCTGCAGGATTCCCTGCAGCCCTTCGGCATTCAGCGGGAGACGCGCCCTTTCCGGCCGCATCTGACCGTGGGGAGATTCCGGGAAAATGCGCGGCCCGGCGAGGCGCTCGATCGATGCCTGAAGGAGCGGGCGCAATGGGCTACACCGCTCGGCGTCCTCGATGAAGTGGTCCTTTACAGGAGTGACCTGAAGCCGGGGGGTGCGGTGTACACCCGTCTCGGCGCCTGGCCGCTGTCCGGATCGAGATGATCGGCGGTGCGCTTTGCAGGATGGGCAGTCGAACGTTGGCATCGTTTCCACCCTGAAACGGTCTGTTTAGCCAACCTCGGCGTCCATCTGCGCGTTCGCTCGATTTTTGGTCTACCGGGGACCCTCTCGGGATGGATGGGACCGGGCAGGCGGTGCCTGTGAAGAGGATTCTTTATGGCCGAGTTCGAGATGAGTTCTTGCTTGATCATGATTTCCGGTTGGAAACTATAGTGGGGAGGTTGATGTGATGGACCGAGGAAAGGCCGTGGAACAGGCGATTTCGCAGATAGAAAAACAGTTCGGCCGGGGCTCGATAATGAAGATGGGGGAGCAGAAGGTTCTGGATATCCCCGCGATTTCAACCGGTTCACTGGCTCTCGATCTCGCCTTGGGGGTCGGGGGGGTTCCCCGCGGACGCGTGGTGGAGATCTACGGCCCGGAATCCTCGGGGAAAACCACCCTGGCGCTCCACATAGCGGCGGAGGCCCAGGCCAAGGGGGGGATGGTGGCTTTCATCGACGCCGAACACGCCCTGGATATCACGTATGCCCGGAACCTCGGGGTGGATGTCGACAGCCTGCTCGTGTCCCAGCCGGATACCGGTGAGCAGGGCCTGGACATCGCCGAGATACTGGTCAGGAGCGGGGCCATCGACGTTCTGGTCATCGATTCGGTCGCGGCATTGGTCCCCCGGGCCGAGATCGAAGGGGAGATGGGCGATCAGCACGTCGGGTTGCAGGCCCGGCTCATGAGTCAGGCCTTGCGGAAGCTGACGGCCACCATCAGTAAGTCCCACACTTGTGTGATTTTCATCAACCAGATCCGGATGAAGATCGGTGTGATGTTTGGAAGCCCCGAGACCACCACGGGCGGAAACGCACTCAAGTTTTATGCGAGTCAACGCCTCGATATCCGGCGGATCGCCGCGATCAAGGAGGGCGCCGATACGATCGGCAACCGCACTCGCGTGAAAGTAGTCAAGAACAAGGTCGCCCCGCCCTTCAAGGAGGCGGAGTTCGACATTATTTACGGAAAGGGCATTTCGAAGGAAGGCGATATCCTGGACCTCGGGGTGGAACTGGGCATCGTGGAGAAGAGCGGCGCCTGGTACTCCTTCGGGGAGGACCGCATCGGGCAGGGGCGGGAAAACGTGAAGCGCTTCCTGGCGGAGAACACCGATATCCGGGATCGGATCGCCGTGATGATCCTCGAAAAGTCCGGGCTGAGGCAGGTCATCTCCCGGGAGGCCGGCGTTGAGCCGGCGGAGGCCGCCGCCGAAACCGCCTGAAACAAGGACCGGCAGGTCCACGCAGTGAAAAGACCGGTATCCGCCCAGACGGTGCCGTCCCCCGCATGGGGGTTATTTTTAGACAGGATGGAACAGGTTCATGACGATGCCAATGGATTTCAGAGAGATCAGACGGGCCTTCCTCGACTACTTCAAGGGCCGGGGCCACGCGATCGTGGAGAGCTCTCCGCTCATTCCGAGGGACGACCCGACCCTGCTTTTCACCAATGCGGGAATGGTGCAGTTCAAACGGCTGTTCCTGGGAGAAGAGAAGCGGGGCTATACCCGGGCGGCCACGTGCCAGAAATGCGTTCGCGCAGGCGGCAAGCACAACGACCTTGACAATGTAGGCTACACGGCGCGTCACCACACCTTTTTCGAGATGCTCGGCAACTTTTCCTTCGGCGACTATTTCAAGGAGGAGGCTATCGTGTGGGCCTGGGAGTTGCTCACCCGAATCTACGGCCTGCCGGAAGAACGGCTCTATGTCTCGGTCTTCAAGGATGACGACGAGGCGCAGCGCATCTGGGAGAAGGAGGTCGGTATCCCGCCGGAGAAGATCGTTCCTCTCGGGGAGAAAGACAATTTCTGGGCGATGGGGGATACAGGGCCCTGCGGACCCTGCTCCGAGATCTACATCGACCAGGGGCCGGAGATCGGTTGCGGCCGCCCCGAGTGCTTCCCCGGTTGCGACTGCGACCGGTTTCTGGAGATCTGGAACCTGGTCTTCACCCAGTTCGATCGGAGCCCGGATGGAAGCCTTACGCCGCTCCCGCGCCCGAACATCGACACGGGTATGGGGCTCGAGCGTCTGGCGGCGGTCATCCAGGGGTCTGCCTCGAACTACGGCTCGGATATCTTCAGGGACATCCTGGGGGTGATCGCGGAATTTTCCGGGAGGCGTTATGGCGAGGAATCGCGGCAGGACGTCGCGTTCCGTGTGATCGCGGATCATTCGCGCGCGGTCACATTCCTGATCAACGACGGTGTGATGCCTTCGAACGAGGGCCGCGGGTATGTCCTGCGGCGCATCATCCGCCGGGCTGTCCGTTTCGGCCAGGTGCTCGGGCTGCAGGACGTGTTCCTCAACCGGGTGTGCAGCCGGGTGATTGAGGTCATGGAGCCGGACTACCCCGATCTGGCCCGCTCGCAGCCGTTTATCGAAGGGGTGGTGACGAACGAGGAGAGACGCTTTGCGGATACGCTCCACTACGGGATGCGTGTCCTGGAGGATGAGATCGAGCGGCTGTGTGCCGACGGAGTCCGGGTCGTCCCGGGTGATGTCCTCTTCAAGCTCTACGACACCTACGGTCTCTCGGCCGACATCGTTGAGGACGTGGTCCGTGATGAGGGCCTCGCGCTCGACATGGAGGGCTACGGGACGGCGATGTCGCGGCAGCGGGCGCAGTCGCAGGAGTCTTGGAAGGGGAGCGGGGAAGAGGCGATTCCCGCGGGCTATCGGGCCGTTCTGGCGCGGGGGGTCACGACGCCGTTTGTGGGATACACCGATCTCGCGGCCGAGGCCGATGTGGTGGCTGTCCTGGTGGACGGGCGGGAGCAGGACGCCGTTTCGAGCGGCGCCAAGGCCGAGCTGATCCTGAGCCGCACGCCCTTTTACGGCCAGGCCGGCGGGCAGGTGGGCGATCGGGGCTGGATCGAATCCGACGGGGGCCGGTTCGTCGTGAAGGACACGCGCAAATACGGCCAGGATCTGACCGTGCACCAGGGCGTGCTCGAAAGTGGCCGGATCGCCGCGGGGGAAAAGGTCAGGGCCGTTGTCGACGAAAAACTGCGGAGGGCGACGGAGGCAAACCATTCGGCGACGCACCTCCTGCACGCCGCGCTGCGGGAGGTCTTGGGCGACCACGTGAAGCAGGCCGGTTCGATGGTTTCCCCCGAGCGGCTGCGCTTCGATTTCAGCCACTTCACGCAGGCTTCGACCGAAAAGCTTCTGGATGTGGAGCGGCGGGTCAATGCCCGCATCCGCGAGAATCACCCGCTTGCGACCGAGGTCATGTCCCGGGAAGACGCGGTGCATACCGGTGCCATGGCCATTTTCGAGGAGCGGTACGGGGAGCGGGTCCGGGTGGTCAGCGTCGGCGATGACGTGAGCAAGGAACTCTGCGGCGGGACGCACACCGCGCGGACTGGAGACATCGGCCTTTTCCGGATCGTGAGCGAGGCGGGTGTGGCGGCCAATGTCCGGCGCATCGAGGCCTTGACCGGGGAGGCGGCGCTTCTCCACGACGAGGAGGAGTCGGAGACGATCCGGCGCTCGTCGGCGCTCCTCAAGACGACGGCGGACGCCCTGATCGAACGGGTCGAGCGCCTGGTGCGGGAGCATCGCGAGAAGGATCGGGAGATCGAGACCCTGAAGGCACGTCTCCTGAGCCGCAAATCGGATGAATGGCTGCAGGATGTCCGGCGTATCGGGGGGGTTCCCGTGCTGGCCCAACAGCTGGAGGCCGATGGCCCGAAGGCCTTGCGGGAGGCGGCGGACCGCATCAGGGACAAGCTTGGCTCCGGTGTGATCCTCCTGGGCGCCGCGCACGAGCAGAAGGTTATGCTGATCTGTGTGGTGACGGCGGATCTCCAAAACCGGTTCAAGGCCGGGGACATCGTCCGTCAGCTCTCTCCCGTCGTCGGGGGGAAAGGCGGCGGCCGTCCCGATATGGCCCAGGGCGGGGGCACGCGGCCGGAGAAGCTCGCCGAGGCGATCGAGGCTTTCTATGCGCTGATGGCGGGCCGTTCGTGACCCGGTGAAAACAGGGGAACTCCTTGAACTCGAGTTTACAAACAAGAGATTGAAAAAACGAGCAATGCTTTGGCATTGCTACAAAGGCAGGCTACTGTCCTGGATTATCACCGATTTTCGCGCTACGTTCAAGTGTCACGGCGATATAGGAATCGACGACGCATTACAGAAGAGGGGTGCCGCAGGATCGCCTTGCGGCACCGACGGACCTCTCACCTTTTTCAATTGTGTGGATGTTCGGGCGGGCAGTTGTGATCGAGCTTGTCCCCCCCCATTGACTTCCCCATTTCATGCCCAGAAAATCACCGGATTTTTGACGTTATTTCTATAATATCATTGAAATTCCAGGCACGCACGCCGCGGTCGGCCGCGGCGTGAATATGACAAAGGTGGATTAATTGGTATCCATCCGGAAATGATTCCCCTATAGAACCCAGTTTCCAATCTGGAAATGAGGATTTTTCTTCACCGCTTCGCCGCTCAGTCCCACCGCTACGCGGCGGGTCCCGGTTTGGCCAATATCAAGGAAATCAAGCGTTTGTGCGGAGGCGACCTGCAGGTCGCCGCACAAGCAAACGCGCAGATTGACGCCGAGATTGGTCAAAAACACCATTTCCGGATGGAAACTAGTTGAAGATGCGGGCCGGCAGGTTCCACCAGGCGGGTTTCTTTTTGGCCGGTTCGGCGGCCTCGCCGTCGGGCGGGGCGTCAGCGAGCGTTTCTCTGCTCTCCGAGAGTTTGATCAGGGCCTCATGGTATTGGCCCAGGTCGGGGTAATTTTGGAGGAGGTATTCGTACCTGCCTGCAGCGGCGCCGTAGCGGCCGGTCTTGAAATAGAAGTTGGCGACGTAGAGTTCATGTTGGGCCAGCGATTCGTAGCAGTCCCGCACCTTCAGTTTCGCTGCCTGCGCATAGGGTGAGTCCGGAAAACGCTTGATCAGTCGCTCGAAATGCTCCTTGGCCTTGAACGTATATTCCTGGTCGCGGTCGATGGATTTCATACGCTCGTAGTGGCAGAGTCCCATCCGGTAAATGATGTATGGGATTTCGGGGTGGTTCGGGTGCAGCTTTTCGAAATCGGCATAGGAGCCGAAGGCCTCCTCGTACAGGCCCTTGGAGAAGTAGGCATCGGCCAGCTTGAGTTCGGCGCTTACGGCCTCCCGGCTGTAAGGGTACCGGTCGGTGATCTGCTGGAAGTTGTCGATGGCCTCCTGATAGTAGCCTCTGTCCATGGCGTCCATGCCGTCGCTGAGGAGCAGTGTCGCACCTTTTTCCTCCTCCTTCTCAGGAGGGAAGACCTTGTGCCACAGCGCACAGCCGCTCAGGAGAAATCCCATCAGCGCGAAGATCGCGCACCATTGCAGAACAAAACGAGGCGTTTTCATACGGTCGGTTCGATGCTCACTGTTCATGAGGTTTGGCCGGCGGCCTCTCGATGGGCCTTCAGGTCTTCGACATACTTTTCGGCCGCAAAGGTCGCGGCGGCCCCTTCCCCCACCGCTGTAGCGACCTGGCGCAGCTGCTTGGAGCGGATGTCTCCGCCGGCGAAGACACCGGAGACGGAGGTTTGCATGTTTTGGTCGGTGACAACGAATCCGTAGTCGTCTGTTTTGAGGAGACCATCGAGCAGTTGGTTGTTGGGGCTGTATCCGACGAAGATAAAGGCCCCCTGCACAGTCAGGTGAGAGGTCTCTCCGGATTTTACGTTTCGAAGGTCGAGACCGTCGACGCCGGTTTCACCGGTGATGCGGTTGCAGATGGTATCCCAGAGGATGTGGATTTTTTCCGAGGCCATGGCGCGGTCTTGCAGGAGTTGAGTGGCCCTGAGCCTGTCGCGGCGGTGGATAAGGTGGACCCTGCTCGCGAAGCGCGTCAAGAAAAGGGCCTCCTCCACGGCGGTATCCCCTCCTCCGATGACGGCCACCTCCTGATCGCGGTAAAAGGGGCCGTCGCAGGTGGCGCAGTAGGACACGCCTTTACCTGTCAGCAGACTTTCACCCTCCACACCGAGCTTCTGGGGAAAGGCGCCGGTCGCAAGGACAATCGCCAGCGTCTTCAGTTCCCCTTTGTCGGTGTGGACGATCTTGGTCTCGCCCGCCAGGTCCAGCCGAGTGACTTCACGGCTTTGGATGTCCAGGCCGAACTTTTCCGCCTGGTTTTTCATACGGTCGATCAGTTCGAAGCCCGAGATGCCGTCCGGGAAACCCGGGTAATTTTCCACCCAATCCGTCGTGAGGATCTGCCCCCCCGGGGCGAGTTTTTCCAGAAGAACCGTGTCGAGCCGGGCCCTGGCGGCGTATAGCCCGGCGGTCAAGCCTGCTGGACCGCCTCCGATGATGATGAGATCATACATGATTTCCATCCTGAAACTGTTTTGGGGTACGCACGGGCTCTCCATTCAGGAACGACCTGACCACGCTTCAGGGTGGAAACGGGCGCATCAACGAAAGTTCCCGAATCAGGCGGACCCAACGCCGCGCGATCGGACCTGCCGGGTGGTCCCGACAGGTAAACCGTTTCGAAAAGCGGACCGTTCCGCCTACAGGAGCTTTTTCAGTTCCTCGGCGATATGGCTCTTGGGGTGGGCCCCGATGACCGTCTGAACCAGTTCACCGTTCTTGAAGAAGAGCAGGGTCGGGATGTTCCGGATACCGAAGCGCGGAGGCGTCTGACGGTTTTCGTCCACGTTCATCTTGGCGACCTTGATCTGGCCCTGATATTCTTTAGCCAACTCTTCAATCACAGGCCCGACCATTTTACAGGGGCCGCACCACTCCGCCCAGAAATCGACCATGGCCGGGATGTCGGATTTCAGGATTTCGTCATCGAATGTGCTATCGGTCACATAAAGCATGTCGGACATGGATACTCTCCTTAATGATGATTTGAGGATAATAAGGTTCATCGGGCAATTCAATCGCCCGTGCTCGATTTCTCGAAGGCTCGCCCCATCCAAACGGATGCTTGCCGCGGTTTCTTCCACCTCTATCGCAGGTAAAGCCGGTTGGCGCGCGGCTTCACGGATTGCGGTGCGACCGGCATGCAGCGAAGAAGCGGTGAAGGCACGGTTGCCCGATCAGGCCGTCCCCTCATTCAGTACCTTCTCGAGATTCTTCATGACGGTGACCGGTACAGGTCCCGATTTTGCGTAAAGGTTCAGCAAAGCGTGAGAAATCTTCGCTTTCTCCTGGACTTTATCCCAGCCGATCCCCTTTTCCTCGATTTGTTTCATCAATTCGATAAGCTCTGGCGATTCCATTCCTGAGATCCTCCTTATTTTTCGGCAGATGCAAGATCAGGGGGGTAGATATATTTCGGATCCATTTCATAGGTCCACGGAAGTCCCCACCACTGCCAGCCGTTATGCCGCCGGTGATTGAAGCCATAAATCTTGTTGCGTTTGGCCAATTGCCTGAAATACTTGTGGCGGTTGCTGTCTTCGGAAAACGGAAAAAGCGACCCCTCGAAGCCGTCTTCTACATCGTAGACGTTTTTGAAACCCGCTTTCAGGAGATCGACGGCCGCCTGGGCGCTGCGTGTGCCATCCCGGCAAAGGACAAGCAGATTGTCGGTTTTCTTGAAAACTTTAGCAACCTGTTCCACGAACTTCTCGTTTTTAGGACTCAGTTGATAGGTGTATTCTTCATCGGATTTCTTGAAGGTGTCCGTAAAGAACTGATAGGGGAAAAGGTAAGCCCCGACGGGATGGCCCACGAACTGGTACTCGGCCCTTGTCCGTATGTCAAGCAGATAGGTGTCGGGGACCGTATTGAGCATATCGAGGGCTTCGATGCTCAGGATCTTCCTGGGTTCCTGAGCCTCGGCCGGACCGGCGGAGCAAAAGATGCACACAAGCACCGAGAACAGCATTATCGTAGCGTGAAGCGCGTATTTCATGGTTTCATCGATGAGACCTTGAACCAAAACCAGTGGGTCTCTCGGTATCCTTTTCTTGAAGATGGGCGTGCGAGCGTCATCCGATCAGGGATACCCGACCGCTGGGCCAAGCGTCCTCAAAATCCAGTCGACCCCAACCGGCTGGACCGCAAAACGGGGGCTGACCAGATCGGGGCGCACCCGCGCCCTGTCTATTTCTTCGATTCAATGCCTAAGGTTTTTAATCCAACGGGGCTTTTCCTGTCAATGAAAATCATGGGTTGCAAGCTATGGCCCTTGACAGCCAATTCGGGAATACATTAGATTTCAGGCTGCTTGGTGTTTATCAGGATCATGCTGATCCAGCGCGGCCGGGTTTGCAGTCCCCAGAGGGTTTTTTCGCCGGAACGGCGTTTTTGCGCGTGGGGCCCTGCACTGCCACGGTCATTCGTTTCCCGGCGACTGCGCGGTTGCCCCCGGGGCGGCCGCTCAACCATGCCATTCAGGAGGACAGCCATGGCAAAGAGCCAGGTCTTTTTCGCCGACTTGCGGACTTCCATCAAGGAGAATCTCCTCGGTAAGTTGAGCCGTCTCATGGAGACGGCGGGGTTGAAGGACGTCGTGCCCAAGCGTGGTTTGGTTGCGGTGAAACTCCATTTCGGTGAACTCGGCAACACGGCCTTTATCCGGCCGCTTTTCCTCCGCCAGGTGGTCGCGGACATCAAGGCCCTGGGCGCGCAGCCCTTTTTGACGGACAGCAACACCCTGTATGCCGGAACCCGGGGCAACAGCGTCTCCCACCTCGATACGGCTATCGCGAACGGGTTTGCCTACAGCGTGATCGGGGCGCCGATCATCATCGCCGACGGGATGAGAGGGGCTACCTGCGCTGAGGTCGAGATCCCGGGGGAATTGATCAGACGGGCCTTTATCGGCAAGGAGATCGTCGAAGCGGATGCCTTGATCAGCGTCGCCCATTTCAAGGGGCACGAGTTGTCCGGGTTTGGCGGGACCATCAAGAATCTCGGGATGGGATGTGCCAGCCGGAGAGGCAAGCTGGATCAGCACAGCGGCCTCTCGCCGAAGGTCAAGGCCAAGAAATGCGTGGCATGCGGGGCTTGTGTGGAGCACTGCGCCCACGGCGCACCCTCGATCGTCAAAGGCAAGGCGCGGATCGATCCGGAGCGGTGCGTCGGCTGCGGGGAGTGCATCCTCATCTGTCCGAACGGGGCGATCGAGGTGCAGTGGAACGCGGACATCCCCGTCTTTCTGAAGAAGATGGTCGAATACACGCAGGCGGTCCTGCTCGGGAAACGCAAACGGGCCCTTTTCATCAATTTTTTGACGAATATCTCTCCGGCCTGCGACTGCTACGGCTTCAGCGATGCCCCCATCGTGCAGGACGTGGGGATCGTCGCTTCAAGGGATCCGGTCGCCATCGATCAGGCCTCCGTAGATCTCGTCAACCGCCAGCCTGTGTCGGGAATGGCCTGTCTGGCCGATAAGGCGGATGCCGCACAGGACAAATTCCGCAGCCTTTATCCCAAGGTCGATTGGGAGGTGCAGTTCGAGCATGCCGAACGTGTGGGGCTCGGGAGCCGCGACTATGAACTGATATCCCTCTGATCGGCGGGCGGAAGCGCCTCCATCGTGTTTTCGGAAAGGGTGGCGCAAATACCAGGCCGGGAACCTTCCCGATTCCCCTCGCGGATGTGTTTTCCGGTTTTCCTGAAACGGGAGGCGGTGTGAAATTGTTTCCATCCGGAAATGGTCTTTTTTGCCAATCTCGGCGTCAATCTGCACATTTGCTTGTGCGGCGACCACCAGGTCGCCTCCGCGCAAACGCTTGATTTCCTTGATATTGGCAAAAAATCCTCATTTCCGGATTGGAAACTGGGTTCTACCGCGAAATCATTTCCGGATGGAGACGAAATTGTTCTGAAAAGCGTCTGTTTTCGGCTATTTGCAATCCATAGTGAGGGTGAATGCATCAGAATGAGCATTTCGGCATGATCGTTGTAGAGAATTTGAGTAAATATTACGGACGGATACCCGCCGTGACGGGGGTTTCGTTCCATGTCGAACCGGGTGAAATCGTGGGTCTCCTCGGGCCGAACGGGGCCGGGAAGACGACGATCCTCCGAATCCTCACCGGATATATGCCGCCGACGTCGGGCCGTGTGCTCGTTGGGGGGCGGGATGCCCGTCGGGAGTCGCTTGCCGTGCGGAAAGGGATCGGGTTTTTGCCCGAGAACGTGCCGCTTTACAGCGATCTCAGCGTGCTGCAGTTCCTGCGCTTCGCCGCTTCGGCCAAGGGCGTCCCCCGCGAGCGTTTGACCGTCGAGGTTGGGCGGGTCCTGGCGGTCTGCGCCCTCAGCGGATATGAAAGGCGCCTGATTCGGCATCTGTCGAAAGGATTGCGTCAGCGCGTCGGCCTGGCGCAGGCCCTCCTGAACGATCCGCCGCTGCTGATCCTGGACGAGCCGACGACAGGGTTGGACCCCTCGCAGATCGTCGAGATGCGGGAGATGATCCGCGGGCTGGGAGGTGAGCGCACGGTGGTGCTGAGCACCCATATCCTCCCGGAGGTAAGCCAGCTTTGCCGCCGGGTGATCATCATCAGTAGAGGCCGGATCGTCGCGGAGGATACACCGGAGGGGCTCGGTGCAAAGCTCGCGTCCCGGCGGGGGGTCCGGACGACTATTCGGGTGGATGCGCCCGAAGGCCCCCTGGTCCAGGGGCTGCTCGCCCTGGATGGAGCCATTGCAGTGCATGCCGGCTCCGAACAGGGCCTCTATGAAGTGGAGAGCGAGCAAGGCCGCGATGTCCGGGCCGCGATCGCCCGCTGTATCGTTTCTTCCGGTTGGCTTTTATATGAGATGACTCCCCGCGATCCCAGCCTGGAAGAGATCTTTGTGCGGCTGGTGACCGAAGAAGAAGGAGGTGTGCAGCTGTGAGGCAGGTAGGTGCCGTTATGCGCAAGGAGTTGGCTGTGACCTTCACGTCGCCCATCTTTTATGCGGTCGCCTTCATCTTTCTTTTGATCAGCGGGTATTTTTTCTACTCCGATGTCGCCTACTTCAATTTTCTGAGCCTGCAGGCGGCCAGCAACCCGTTCATCGCCGAGGGGCTGAACCCGGAGACCATGGTGATTCAGCCCTTTTTCGGAAATATCTCGATCATACTCCTCCTGATGCTGCCGCTCATTACGATGCGGTTATATGCCGAGGAGAAAAAATCGGGGACGATCGAACTCCTGTTCACCTATCCGCTGAGCGATGCCGCGACGCTGACCGGCAAAGTCGCCGCCACGCTCCTGGCGTTGCTGGCCCTCCTCGGCGCCGGTTTCCCGTGCTTTCTCCTCTTTGCGACGGTGGCTTTCGTGGACTGGGGAATGGTGGGCGCGGGGTATCTCGGCCTGTTCCTTATGGGAGGCGCCTTCGTGTCATTGGGGGTGTTTACCTCGTCTCTGACTGAAAATCAGGTGGTCGCCGCGGCCTTGAGCTTCGGTCTGCTGCTCCTATTCTGGGCCCTCGGCTGGGCCGAGCCGTTGGTCGGCGGACGGGTGGGCCAGGTGCTGGCTCATCTGGCGATCGCGTCCCATATGGATTCGTTTGCGCAGGGGCTCGTCGATACCCGTGATATCCTCTACTACCTTTGCTTCGGGTTCTTCTGGCTTTTTCTGACCTTGCGCTGCCTGAACTCGCGTTCCTGGAGGGGGTAAGACGGATGGCGGGATCCGTTCGAAGGACAAGGTTTTTGGGATCCGGCAGTGCGAGCGCTGCCGTCGCGGCTGTGCTCGCGCTGCTCGTATTCCTGAGCCTTCTCTCCGAGAGGTATTACCTTCGGTGGGATCTGACGGGATCGAGGCAGAACAGCCTTTCCGCCGAAACCATCAAGGTGTTGGAAAATATTCTGGAACCGGTTCGGATCAAGGCTTTTCTGGCGGACGGGAGAGACGGGAGCCGTAAGGTCGAAGATCTTCTGGCGGGATACTGCTATCACAACCGGCAGGTGAGTTATACGGTGATCGATCCGACTCGGAACCCCTCCGAGGCCCGTCGCTACGATGTCACGAGTGAGAAGACTCTGATTTTGGAGGGTTACGGCCGGAGGCAGACTGTCAGGATCCCGGACGAGCAAAAGGTGACCAATGCCCTCCACCGTCTGATGGAGAGTTCACCCCGCCGGGTCTATTGGCTTACCGGGCACGGCGAGCGCTCATTCGACGGAAAGGAACCGGAGGATCTCGCGTCCTTTGCCGAAGCGCTCGAGGCCGAACATTGCGAAGTGATGTCTCTGAACCTCATGCGCGGAGATCCGCCGCGGGATGCGGACGTGATGGTCGTGGCCGCGCCGGAAAAGCCTCTTTTCCCGGAAGAGATCGAACGGCTCGATGTCTTTCTGGCGGAGGGGGGCCGGATTCTCCTTTTCCTCGAACCTTTTCACGACGGCGGCCTGGAGCCGTTTTTGAGCCGCCACGGGATCGGGATCGGGGAGGACATCGTCGTGGACAAATTCAGCCGCGTCATGGGGGGCGACTACCTGCTGCCGATGGTCAACGACTATGGGGCCCATGAGATTACGAAAGGGTTCGATCTCACGTCCATCTTTCCCATGAGCCGCTCCCTCACCCTGCTCGATGAGGCAAAGACGCCGAAGGGGGAAGCGGTCTGCCTGGCCTATACCTCCGAGGATTCCTGGGCGGAGACGGATCGCGCCGCCTTGGACGAGGGCCGCGTGGAGATGGACGCGGCGGACCAAAAAGGCCCCCTCTGCCTGGCGGCGCTGGTCGAAACGGCGCCTCGTGAGGGGAGGGACGGCGAAAACGGTGCAGAAAACGGGGAGGCGGGAAGGAATCTCCGTCCGCAGAAGGGGAGGCTCGCGGTCTTCGCCGACTGTGATTTCGCCTCGAACCAGTTTTTGAGCGTAGCGGGCAATCAGCGGTTTATCATCAATACCTTTCTTTATCTGGCTGGAAAAGCGGACTTCATCACCATCGAACCGAGGCGGGGGAGACTCGAATCCCTGACCCTGAGCCGAGCTCAGGGATGGCTCTTTTTCGTGTTTCCCGTGGTGGTTCTGCCCGCGCTCGTGCTGATCGCGGGTTTCGGGGTATGGATGCGGAGACGACCGAGATGAATCTCCGCCCTGTCATCGTGTACGTGGTGCTGGCCATGGCGGCCGCGGCCCTTTACTTCCTGGACCGCAGCCGTCACGGCGCCGAGGAAAAGGCCGACCGGCAGGCGCGGCTTGTTTTCGATGCGGCCGAGGAGGATATCGACCGGTTGATGATCAAGCGCCCGGGGGAGGCCATTGTGCTCGTCAAAGAGGCTTGCCCCGGGAAGGACGGCTGCTGGCGGATCCTGGAGCCCATCGAGGCCGCGGCGGATGCGGCCGCGGTGGAACGGATGGCCGCCGATCTGACTGCGCTCCAGTCGCTGCGGACCTTTCAGGACGAAGCCGGGGATTTTGCGGCCTTCGGGCTCGATCGGCCGGTTCTCAGCATCCTCTACGAAACGGAGTCCGGGTCCTCCAGCGGGATCGTGTTCGGCGAGGAGAGCCCTGTTCGGGAGGGGTATTATGCGCGCAGGAGCGGAGGCCACGAGATCCTGATCGTGGCGCGGGATATGCGGAAGAAATTGGACAAGACCCTGTTCGATCTGCGTGACAAGCGTCTGTTTCATTTCGATCCGCGGGAGGTCATCGAGGTGGATATCGACGGCCAGGGGGTGAAGTGGCGCTTTACCCGCAGAGGGGACCAATGGCGGCTTCAGGACGATCCTGATTTCATTCCGGACGGACATCGGGTGGATACGATGGTAGGCCGGTTTGTCTGGGCCGAGGCGGCCTCCTTCGAAGGCACCGACATGTTCGATGCCGCGGCCTACGGTCTGGATTCCCCTCGTTACCGCGTAAGACTTTCAGACGGCAGGAGGGCGGAGACGCTGCTGGTCGGCGATCCCGTGGGCGGAGAGGATGGGCGCCTCTATGGCTGTATGCTTGGGAGCACAGAGGTTTTCACCCTGCATGACTGGGTGGTTGCCCATCTGCCTGCCGGCAGGGAAGAGATCCGGGAGGGAGCTGGTTAGTTTCCAATCCGGAAATGGTTTTTTCCGATCCTGGCGGGAATCTCCACGTTTGCTTGTCCGGTGACCACCAAGTTTCCTCCGCGCAAGCGCTTGATTTTATTGATATTGGCAAACCGGGACCCGCTGCGAAGCGGTGGGAATGAGCACGCGAAGCGTGTGAAGAAAAAATCCTCGCTTCCGGGTTGGAAACCGGGTTGTACCGTGAAATCATTTCCGGACGGGTACGGGTTAGGGAAGGCCTGTCGGCGCCTGTTCATTTTTTCCGGAGGGGCATCCGCCTATTGTAAGCCGCTGCAGGGTGTGCTATGGAAGGACGATTTTTCGATACGTGCAAAGGAGACAGGAAACCATGGAGATCAGCGTCAATCGGTTGAGTCCGGACAAGCTCAAGAAGCGGCCGGAGGATGAATCCAAATTGGGGTTCGGTGATATCTTTTCGGACCACATGTTCATGATGGACTACGAGGCGGGCAAGGGGTGGATCAATCCCCGGATAGAGCCGTATGGGCCGCTTTCCATCGACCCTGCAGCCATGGCGATCCACTATGGTCAGCAGATCTTCGAGGGCCTCAAGGCCTACCGGGGGCGCGGTGACGGGATCTATCTGTTCAGGCCCCGGGGGAATTTCGAGCGAATGAACCGCTCCGCCCTGCGGCTGTGCATGCCCGAACTTCCGGTCGAGGATGTCATGGCGGGTATGAAGGAGTTGGTCCTGCTCGACCGGGAATGGATACCTCGCTCATCGGGCACTTCCCTCTATATTCGGCCGACCATGTTTGCGACGGAGCCCCACCTCGGTGTGCGGCCCGCCAGGTCCTATCTGTTCTATGTCATCATCGGACCTGTGGGCGCCTACTATAAAGAGGGGCTGAACCCTGTCAAGATCTACGTCGAGGACTTCTATGTCCGGGCGGCCCGGGGCGGGACGGGTGAGGCGAAAACCGCCGGAAACTATGCCTCGAGCCTGTTGGCTGCCGAGAAGGCCAAGGAGAAGGGCTTTACCCAGGTCCTCTGGCTGGATGCTGCGGAGCGCAAGTACGTCGAGGAAGTCGGGACGATGAACATGTTTTTCGTCATCGATGACGAGGTGCTCACGGCCCCCTTGGACGGGAGCATCCTGCCGGGCGTGACCCGTGATTCCGTTCTGCGGATCGTGCGGGATTGGGGGCTGAAGGTCACCGAGCGGGCGCTGGCCATCGATGAAGTGGTGTCCGCCGCGAAAAGCGGGCGCCTCAAGGAGGCCTTCGGAACGGGTACGGCGGCGGTGATCTCGCCGGTCGGGCAGATCACGTTCAAGGGCGAAGACTATATCGTGGCCGGCGGGAAGATGGGGGCGCTTTCTCAACGACTCTACGACGAGATCGTCGGCATCCAGTATGGCGACCGCGAGGATCGCTACGGCTGGCTGGAGCGGATCGACTGATCGGGGGACGAGCGGGCCGGCCCTGCACCGGTGTTCCAATCGGCCGGTTAGCACGGTTGAATACCCGTTGGGGGTTTTTGCCCCCGTCTAGCTTTTGATGGAGGAGTTCTCATGATCCCCACCATCCAGTGGGACAAAGATTATATCCGTATGGTCGACCAGCGGAAGCTGCCGTCCCGGGTCGAGTGGTTCGTTGCACGGAGCTACCGGGATGTGATCAAGGCTATCCAGAGGATGGTGATCCGTGGTGCGCCGGCGATCGGCGTGGCGGCCGCCATGGGCCTTGCGATGGGCGGGCGCGCCATCAAGGCCCGGACTTACGAGGCTTTCGTGCAGCGCCTGGAGGCGATGGGGGCGGAGATGGCGGAGGCGCGCCCGACGGCGGTCAATCTGCGCTGGGCGGTGGAGCGTATGCTCCGTCTCGCCGAGGGCCTGTCCCGGGAGCCTGTGGACGCGATCAAAGCGGCCCTCCGCGTGGAGGCCGACCGGATCCTCGCCGAGGATATCGCCGTCAACCGGTCTATCGGCCGGCACGGGGCATCGTTGGTGCCCGATGAGGCTACTATCCTGACCCACTGCAACGCGGGATCCCTGGCGACCGGCGGCTACGGAACGGCCCTGGGTGTGATCCGCGCGGCCTGGGAGGCGGGAAAGAAGGTTCGGGTCTATGCCGACGAGACGAGACCCTGGCTGCAGGGGCTGCGTCTCACGGCCTATGAAATGATGGAGGAAGGCATCCCGGTATGGGTCATCGCCGACAACGCCGCCGGTTCGTTCATGCGGCGGGGCCGAATCCAACTCGTCGTCACGGGTGCCGACCGCATTGCGGCCAACGGAGATGTGGCGAACAAGATCGGCACGTATCAGGTGGCGGTCCTGGCCAGGGAGAACGGCATTCCTTTCTATGTGGCAGCGCCTCTTTCCACCATCGACCCGGCGATCCCCGACGGGGACCACATCCCGGTGGAAGAAAGAGATCCGGCGGAGATCTGCGAAGTGGGCGGTAAATGCCTTGGACCGCAGGGCGTCGCTGCTTTGAATCCGGCTTTCGACATCACGCCGGCGCGTTACGTGACAGCGATCATCACGGAAAAGGGGGTTCTTTATCCCCCCTATCCAGACCAGATAAAAGAGGTGTTGGAGGCGCGGTAAGGCCCCCTGATTTTGTCCTTGACGTAAAACGACGAATTGCATAAACTCACACGTTTCAAGAGAGAGGGTACAAAAATATACCCGGCGGGGCCGGGCGGCCGAATAGGCGTATCTTCGTCAGAAAACGCGCTCCGAACAGGGGTCGGTTTCCGGGTGGGGGACGGGCTGGGCCGAGGGAAAGGAGTTGGGAACTTCAAAATCCTGATTTAAAAACGAAAGAGAGACAGGGAAAGTGACATCACTACTTGATCTTGTATTGATCGATTTGTATGAGTGTGATCGCGAGAGCCTCATGGACACCGACCGGATACGGGAAGGGATGCTCGAGGCCGCCAAGATCATGGGCGCCGAAGTGGTGGGCGACTCTTTTCACACCTTTGAACCGTGGGGTGTCAGCGGGACCGTGACCATCGCGGAATCCCACCTGGCGGTTCACACGTGGCCGGAATATGATTTCGCTGCGGTCACGTTCGAAACGTGCGGTCAACATATGGACCACAAAAAGGCTTTCAATTACCTGATCGGGTTTTTCAGTTCGCGAAGGCCCAGGATTACCCAGCAGAAGCGGGGCTTCATCGAGTCCGCCGACAACACCGTGCTGCCTTATAAACAGGTGGTTGGCTGACTCAAGGGCTCGAGACCGCGTTTACCCGGTCACCAAAACCTTACCATGACCCGATATCCCGCTGTGGAGTCTTTTTCTCCGGGCAGGGCCATGGTGAGGTGTGCCTGTATTACCCCCTTCCTGTCTGCCGCTTATGCCCCGGAAGGGGCGGTTTCCCGCTTCAGATAGATCCCCTCCAATACCCGCTTTGTTTCCGTCGTCAGTTTGAATCGGTCATCGATCCGGAGTCCGCAGACCCAGACGATTTCGCTGCCCGAGCGATGTGTGAGCAGCGGGATCCGTGCTCTTTCGGATCGGGGGATCTTCAGATCGATCAGAAAATCCTTTAGCTTCCTCGCTCCGGACATGCCGAGCGGCCGAAAACGGTCTCCTGGCCGGATACTCCTGACGGTGAGCGGGAAGCGGATCCTGTCGGCATCGAAATATTCCCGCTGCGGCACGCCATCCAACTCCACCCCGTCGGTTGACGGCATCAGACGCAAGGTGAGGCTTGCCCCCGCCTCCGGCAGGGCGCAGGTGCCGGGGCTTTGCATGAGGTAGGAAAATTCGGGCCCCGTATGAACCGCCGTGCGGGAACCTACGATCAGGTATGCCGGATTCGCCTCGGCGCGGATACCGTTTGGCAGGTGCAGCGGGCCGCGGTTCCCGGGGGCGGCGCCTATTGCCTTCACAGCGTCGATGTGCCGGATTTCCACCCTTCGCAGGCTTCCCCGGGCCGCGCTCCTCAAGACCTCGCGGATGACATGGTTCTGAAGACCTGCAGGCAGGGATACAAAGGCCGCCCTCGGGATCTTCACGCTGCCGGATTCATGCTCACAGCGCTCTCGGATCCACTCGTCCGCGCACTGCTTCAGAAAGGCATGGTCCAGGCGGAGGATCTCGGCGGTGGCTGCCAGCCGTTCGACGATCCGGGGCTGAAAAGATGCGAGGAAGGGGATGAGTTCCAGCCGGAGGCGGTTTCGCAGGGGATCGAGCGACCGATTGGAGGAGTCTGACATGTACGGGAGCCCTTTTGCGCGTAGATAGGCCTCGATTTCGGCGCGGCTCACTTCGATGAGCGGGCGGATAAAGCGGCCTCCCCGGACGGGCGCCATACCGGCGAGCCCTTCAGCCCCGCTTCCCCGAAGAAGCCGCATCAGGACGGTTTCCGCCTGGTCGTTCATGTGGTGGGCCAGGGCGATCTTGTGGGTGCCGAGGCGTCTGCAGGTTTCCTCCAGGAAGGTGTAGCGGGCAAGGCGCGCCCGCTCTTCGAGGGATGGAGACCCGGGATCCAAGGGGATCTCCGGCTGTCCGCACGCACACTCGACGCCGAGCGAGGAAGCCAGGGAGGCTGCGAAGGCGGTCTCCTGAGGGTCTTCCGCGGGGCGCAGTCCATGGTCGAAGTGGGCGACAGCCAGTTCACAGCCCAGGGTAGCCGTGAGGGAGTGCAACACATGAAGGAGGCAGACCGAATCGGCCCCTCCCGACACCGCCACCAGGATGCGCTCCTCCGGTTCGATCATCCCGAAACGCAGGATGGTCTTTTCGATCTTCCTCAAAAAAAGGAGGGTTTCCCGCATGGCCCGGTGCCCGTCGATCGTAGATGTACGGATGATGCCCCCGCTTTGGGAAATGACCGCCTGGATGTTTGCGCGCGCGGCATCGGCCGATGTTTTATTCCCTGAAGTCGACACCCTAGCACGGTTCGATCGGAAAGACAACCGGCAGGGGCTGTCCCGCAGGCGACAATTTCGATTGACGAAGACGGCACCTGGTTATAAACAGAAAAAGGAACACCGGATCGTGCCGGCAATGGAGCTTGGCCCCCGGTTTTCCAAGGCGGAGTGTCCCGCGCGGGATCCGGGGCCTTGGCAGGGCGCCTGCGCGGTCCGAAACGTCAACGGTTTTGTTCCGGCGAATGACTTCGCGTCCGTCCGGAAATGATGGCCTGGCACGACCCGGTTTGCAATCCGGAAACGGCCTCGGCCGATTGACCGGGTGCAGTGTGTCGCAGCGTGGATGTCTTCCGGCTGGCAAGGTGATCCGGCAGCGATAACGGTGCGAACCGCAAACCCGGTGTTTTCCTCGAAGGCTTCAGGTTTCCGTCATGAAAGGAATCGATATGTCCGCCACCCCTCCTGTCTATGATCTCGATCCGCTGTTCCGTCCCCGCACCGTGGCGGTGATCGGGGCTTCCGACAACCCCGGCAAGCTCGGCTACCATGTTATGAAGAGCTTGACCGAGGGCGGCTTCCAAGGGGATATCCTGCCGGTGAATGCAAAAGGGGGGCGGGTGATGGGACTGTCTGCCTTCCCGTCTGTGGAGGACTGTCCGCCGTGCATCGATCTGGGGATTGTGGTTGTGCCGGCTGCGGCGGTGCCCTCCGTCCTCGAGCAGTGCATCCGGAAGAGGGTGGGGGGGCTGGTGCTCATCTCGGCCGGTTTCAAGGAGATCGATGACCCGGCCGGGGCCCGGCAGCAGGAGGCTCTGCAGGCAATGGCCGTCGCAAACCGCATCCCGGTCATCGGGCCGAATACCTTCGGGATGATCAATCTCCATCATGACCTGAACGCCTCCTTTACACCCGAGTTCTCGTTGGCCGGCAAGGGGGGCATTGCCCTCGTGAGCCAGAGCGGCGGGATGTCCCATCTCCTCGCGTTCTTGGCCATGAACCAGGGGATCGGCTTCAGCAAGATCATCGGGTTGGGGAATCGTCTGAATTTGGATTTTGCCGAGATCGTCCCCTATCTGACAGCCGATCCCGATACGCGAGTCATTGCGCTCTATATCGAAGGCCTGGATGATCCACGGCCGCTTCTCGAGGCGGCGGAATCCGCGCGGGGGAAGAAACCCATCCTGGTTTATAAAACCGGCGCCGCCTCCAAGAGTGACCAGGCCTCGATGAGCCATACCGGAAGTCTGGCTGGGCGGCACGAGATCTATTCGGGGGCCTTCCGCCAGGCCGGGGTCCTGGCGGTCGACGGGTCCCAGGCCATGCTGGATCTTGGAAAGGCGTTGGGCGTCTGTCCGCGGCCCGGAGGGCGCAGGATTGCGATCCTGACCGGCCAGGCTGGGCCCGGTATGGCGGCCTGCGATGCCTGTGAGATGAACGGTCTGGAGATCGCGCGGTTCAGCTCTGAGACCCAGTCTGCGGTCGACCGCCTGCTGCCGCCGCTCGCGATGCGCACCAACCCTGTTGACATGGGGCCGGCCTGGTACGACAGCGGGGCGATCCAGGGGATCATGCGCGCTGTCTTGGAGGACGAGGCGGTGCATGGGATCATCCTGCTCATGATGTATGCCTCGGCCAACCGGGAGGTGGTCCCGGTCCTCTCAGGGCTTTTGAATGAATGGCGGCAGCGGAAGCCACTCGTGAGCTGTCTGGTTTCGCCGGCCGGTATATGGGACGAAGCGGTGGAGGAACTCGAAGCGGGTCGTGCGGTGGCGAATTATCCGACCCCGGAGAGGGCCGCCGAGGCCATGGCGGGCCTGTGGCGATATGCCTGTTTGTCGAATACGGAGCGGAGGGCAATGTGAATCTGATCGAAGAAGCATTGGAACGGGGTGAAAACACCCTGTCCGAGCACGCATCCAAGCAACTGCTCGCGGCCTATGGGATACCCGTGAGCCGGGAGGTGGAGGTCCGCCGGTCGGAGGATTTGGCCGGCGCCCTCGACGAGGTTGGCTTTCCCCTGGTTTTGAAGGCCTGCGGGCCCGGGTTCACCCACAAGACCGAAAAGGGCCTGGTGCGGGTGGATCTGCGTACGAGGGACGAGGCACAGCGGGCGTTCGAGGAAATTTGGCCCGAGGCGCAGCAGGCCGGCGGCTCTGTTCTCGTGCAGGAGCTGGTCGCCGGCAGGCGGGAGCTGGCCGCCGGTCTCACGCGTGACCCGCAGTTCGGCCCCTGTGTGATGTTCGGGTTGGGTGGCATCTTCACCGAGATCCTGCGGGATGTTGTTTTCCGGGTCGCGCCTCTCGCGCAGCGGGATGCCTTCGACATGCTTTCGGAGATCAAGGGGCGTCGGATCCTCGATGCGGTGCGCGGGATGCCGGCGGCCGACCGTGACCAGTTGGCCCGCATCCTGGTCTCGCTCGGCCGGATTGGGCTCGATCACCCCCAGGTGAAGGAAATCGATGTGAATCCTCTTATTCTCAAGGCTGAGCGGCCGGTGGCCGTGGACGCCCTGGTCGTTCTGGAAGGCTAGCCTCGTTTCCATCCGGAAAGGGTCTTTTTTGCCGATCTCGGCGTCAATCCGGACCTTTGCTTGTGCGGCGACCACCAGATCGCCTCCGCGCAAGCGCTTGATTTCCTTGATATCGGCCAAACCGGGACCCGCCGCGAAGCGGTGGGACTGAGCACGCGCAGCGTGTAAAGAAAAATCCTCATTTCCGGATTGGAAACGGGCTCGTGCTGGATCGAGCATTTCCGGATGGACCCTGCTGTAAAGCGGTCGGATCGGGTTGCCCTTGCAACCGCCGACATAAAAAGTGCGCCATGCGGATGCCCGATGTGGTATCATGGTACGCGATGCAGGTGGCGCGTCGCGGCAAATTTTGTTGAATCCATGAATGTTCAACGTTAGCGCTTTGAAGTCATAAGGGAGGTGCTATCGTGGCAAAGGCGAAGATCGTAAAGAGGAGTACGGCGGGCAGACGTCGGGTCACCGTTTTTCTGGAGGCCCCTGACGCGCGCGAGGTGTTTCTTGTCGGAGATTTCAACCAGTGGAACCCCATGAGCCACCCCATGAGGCTCGACAAGAACGGGTTGTGGTCGCGCAACCTGATGATCGAGCCGGGGACCTATGAGTATAAGTTCATCATAGACGGCGAGTGGCAAAACGACCCGGCCAATTCGCAAACATGTGAAAACTGTTTCGGCACCTTCAACAATGTATTGGCGGTATCACCGAAGTAGTTTCCATCCGGGAATGGTCTTTTTTGCCAATCTCGGCGTCAATCTGCACGTTTGCTTGTGCGGCGACCCGCAGGTCGCCTCCGCGCAAACGTTTGATTTCCTTGATATTGACAAAAAATCCTCATTTCCGGATTGGAAACTGAGTTGTGCCGGGAAATCATTTCCGGATGGACACGAAGTGGTTTCCATCCGGGAATGGTCTTTTTTGCCAATCTCGGCGTCAATCTGCACGTTTGCTTGTGAGGCGACCTGCGGGTCGCCTTGGCACGAGCGCTTTGCCCGGCGGTTTTCCCCTGGAGGAGGCGGATGCATTTCGGTGCGTCCGCAAAGCGGACCGCGGAGTTTTGCGCCGGATCAAAAGGAGGATGCCTGCGAAGGGGTCAGGTGCCTGGGGGAGGTCCAGTACATTTCTGAAAGGGCCTCCTTGAGCGCAATGTTGATGGGAAGCCTGCGAAAGCCCCTGGCCGGCTCGAGAGATCCGACCCGGAAAAAGGCGTCCTGAAAGACGGGCGGAAGGATCCCGTTGACGATGGCCGTCTCCGCCCGCTGGATTTCATGAGGAGATGATTCTTTGATCCGTCTGCAGGTGGAAAACTCGAATTCCCCGGTTTTGCTGCGCCGGGCGGCAAAACCGAAAAGCCTGCAGACCAAGGCCCTGAAAGGATAATACCGGCAGCGGCCCAGGGTTCCCGTATCGTCATCGGCCCGGTAGAGGACGCAGTCGAACCGTTCTTCCTTTTCTCTTTCCTCGATCGCATCCGCGATGAGGTTTTCCTCGCCCCTGCGGAAGACCTCCTGTGCCAGAGGGAGGACTTCCAGGACGGTGGCTTCCACCGTCTCGCTCCGGCAGCAGACCCCGCATCCGGGCGGGCATGCCAACCGTGTGAGTGTTTGAAATCGTGAGGCATTATCGTCCAATGCCTTGTAGAGTTCCAGGACTTTTCGGGAAAGTTCGAGAGAGCAGCGTATTTCCATGGAATTCCGTTTCTACGGATAGGTTCATACCCAGTCCGGAAAAGCAGGGCGGATGGGCTCCCTGTTCCGAAGGGATCCGGGGGGCGTACCGGGTGTCAGTGGAACAACTCTAGTTTCCATCCGGAAATGATTTCCCTGTACAACCCAGTTTCCAATCCGGAAATGAGGATTTTTTCTTCACACGCTTCGCGTGCTCAGTCCCACCGCTTCGCGGCGGGTCCCGGTTTGCCAATATCAAGGAAATCAAGCGTTTGCGCGGAGGCGACCTGCGGGTCGCCGCACAAGCAAACGTGCAGATTGACGCTGAGATTGGCAAAAAAGACCATTTCCGGATGGAAACAACTCTAGCGAATCTTCGGTCTGTAGTCGTCATCGTCATCGTCGTCATCTTCTTCGTCATTATCCAGGTCATCGTTCTCCCAGTCATATTCCGCCTCCAGCGCGTCCTCCTCTTCTTCTTCATCGAAGAGATCATCGAGGAGCGCGTAATCCGATAATTGGATATGAAAGACCCCGTCGGGATCCACCGTCACGACGCCGGTCACTTCCACATCCTCGTGAAGAAAATCGAGCAGCTCCTCGCCCAGGACGTCCATCTCGACGATGTATCCTTCTTCGTCAGTCTCGATGCTTACGGCGGTCACCTTCCCGTCCTCATCCCATTTTGCGGGCGCGACGTATCCTTCGAGGGTCGTCTGTTTCGTTTTTTTTGGTGTTGCCATCGTGTTGTTATTCCTTTCAAAAACAAGGGTTCATTCGGCGACCCGCCGCCCGTGGTCGGTCTCTGCCGCGCCAATTCCACCATAAAAGAGATGCATAAACCCTTCTGCGGCGGGCCTTCGGCTTGTCCCGGCCTCTGGCCCATCCTGCGGATCTTCGTCCGGCCAGACGTTCAGCAGGCCGCCTCGAAAGGCAGCGGCATTTGCCTTCTGCCCGCATTCAGGAGCAGCCGTGGAACCGGAAGTCTTGGCCGCCGCCCTGCTCCGTCCCCTGACAAGGGGGCTCCGCAGTGTACTCGAAACGCGAGCGCAAATTGTGCCGTTGTCCGGATCGATCCGTCCAATCAAGGCGGATGAGAATGAACCGGAGGCATCCGGCCGGAAACCATTCCCGGGCGCCTGGAGGCAGACGACATTTTTCCCTGAATAAACGAAATTGTAAAAGCGTCCATCCGGAGATGATTTCGCAGTATAACCCAGTTTCCAATCCGGAAATGAGGATTTTTTCTTCACACGCTTCGTGTGCTCAGTCCCACCGCTTCGCGGCGGGTCCCGGTTTGCCAATAGCAAGGAAATCAAGCGTTTGTGCGGAGGCGACCTGGTGGTCGCCGCACAAGCAAACGTGCAGATTGGCGCCGAAATCGGCAAAAAAGGCCCTTTCCGGATGGAAAAATACACTTACCGCAAACAGGCCGGGTACAGGAACACGGATGACAGACCACATCGATCGTGCTATGTAAACGGCGGCAAGATAAACGGAGTCGTTAGCCTTTCGTTTCGGGCTTGGAAATGGGGGTCTTCCTGGATCCTCATGATCGGATGGTAGCATTCCGATCTCCGAAAATGGCTCTGAGTTCGGATCTGCTCACAGGGTGGGAGTAGGCGACAATGGATGCCGGGGTCCTCATCGTTTTCGGGCTCGTCTATGCGGGGATGATGCTTGGGCGCGTTCCGGGCCTCGCCCTCGACCGGACGGGCATCGCCCTGCTCGGCGCGATCGGGCTGCTGGCCATGGGGCGCCTGGATGCGCAGCAGGCCTGGGATGCCGTAGACGTCCCGACCATCTCGCTCCTTCTGGGGCTCATGGTGGTGTCCGCGCAGTTCCGGTTGGGCGGTTTTTACGCCCACGTCACGCGCCGCCTTTCGGCCTTGACGATTGGCCCCCGACTTTTCCTTGCCGGCGTGATCGGTTTGGCCGGTTTCCTTTCGGCGCTTCTCGCGAACGATATCGTCTGCCTGGCGATGACCCCGGTCCTGGTGGAAGGCTGCGGGCGCAGGCATTGGGACCCGGTGCCCTTCCTGCTGGCCCTTGCCTGCGCCGCCAATGTCGGCTCGGCGGCGACCCTCATCGGAAACCCCCAGAACATGCTGATCGGGCAGTCGCTCGACCTCTCTTTCGGGCGCTACGCGCTGGATGCGGCGATGCCCGTGGCCCTTGGGCTGGTCAGCGTGTGGCTGGTGATCGCCAGGCTGTACAGGAGCCGGTGGCAGAAGCCCGGTGCATCGAGCTGTGAGGCGGAGGCACCGCCCTTCAGCCTGTGGCAGACCCTGAAAGGCATGGGGGTGCTCGGCTGCCTGGTGACGGCCTTCCTTCTGGCCTTGTGGCCCCGCGATGTCATGGCCCTCGCTGCGGCGGGTGTCCTTCTGACCAGCCGGCATATGGCCTCCCGAAAGATCCTCGCCCTGGTGGATTGGCAGCTGCTGGTGCTCTTCGCCGGGCTTTTCGTGGTGAACGGCGCCTTTCAGTCATCCGGCATGCTCGACGGGCTGCTCCGGTCCCTGCGGGGTGCCGGCATCGATCCGTCCCAGCCCGCCTGGCTCTTCGGTATCACCGTCATCCTCTCCAATCTGGTGTCGAACGTCCCGGCGACGATGCTCCTTCTCCCGGTCGCCACGCATCCGCAGGCCGGTCTCATCCTCGCGCTCAGCAGCACGCTGGCGGGCAACCTGATCCTCGTCGGCAGCATCGCGAACCTGATCGTTGTCGGCCAGGCCGAGCAGTGCGGCGTGCGGATCTCCTGGTGGGCGCACGCCCGGGTCGGTATCCCGGTGACCCTCCTGACCCTCGCCATCAGCGCCCTCTGGCTTTGGGCTGCGGTATAGGCCCGTTCGGCCGGGAGGGTTGTCTTATCGGGCGGCTTGGGGTATAACCGGGATGAGTCTTTGATCATGAAACGGGTTTGTGCTGCCCGGCTCTTTTCTTTTCTGTCCGCCATGGGCGAGGCTGCATTCCATGAATGAAGACATGAAACCGGAGCATTTCCTCCTCGAGGGGGCGACGCCCCGATCACCGATCATTCCTCCGGAACTCGACGCCCAGGAGGAGATCGCCTCCCAAAAATACCACGAACTGCGCGATGCACCTGCCGCCGTGGCCGTGCCGGTCTCGAAGGGCACGACCACGACGGTTCGCCCGGAAGGGGTGCGGATGAAACCGGCGCGGAGGTTCGTCCCGCGTTTTTCGAACCGCTACCTGGACTTTTCGTGCAAGCGCGGGGTGGATCCGTTGAGGCCGGCGCTGGTGACGACGCGTCTGCGGCGGGGTGCGTGATGCTTCGTAGACGGATGTTGTCGCTGGCTTTGATGGTGTTGACGGGGGCGGCGCTATCGGGATATCCGGCCTTGCCTTCGGGGGCGGCGGCCGATCCGGTCGATCCGGATCTTCTACAGGTCCCCCGTCAGGACCTGCAGCGCATGGTGGAGCTGCTGGAGGACCCGGCAAGGCGCGAGACGTTCATCCAGGATTTGAAGACCCTGATCGATCTCCAGGCGGAGCGGAAAAAGACGGCGACTTCTGAAGGAGCGGTTGCACCATCATCGGAGGCGGATGAAGAACTCGCAGTCCTGGACCGGCTGTTCGCCCGGTTCGAAACAGTTTCGACGCACATCATACGGGCCGCCGAGGCGGTTTACAGCCTCCTGAACCGGACACCGGAGGCGTTTCATCAGACGCTCGCTTTCCTGCGTCATCCGGAAAACCGGAAGGGCCTTCTGCGGCTTGCCGGTAACGTCCTTGCTGCAATCACCCTGGCTCTGCTGATGCGCTGGGCACTCCATGGCATCCTGGTCCGGACCGGCGAGGGGATGATCCGGAAGCCGGGGTATCTGCCCCTTGCGCTTAGCAGGGCCTTCGTATCGGGTTTGCCATGCGTGGTCCTGCTGACGGCGCTGTTTCTGCTTTTCCGGTTTGTGCCTTCCTTCCCGAGGGCGGAGCTTCTCACCCTCTTCTTTTTTACGGTCCTGCTCGGATACCGGTGGACGGTGGCGCTGCTGAGGGTCTTCCTGGGGCCGGATCCCGCTCTGCCCCGCCTGTTGAGGATTTCGGACGAGGATGCCAACTATGCCTGGCTTTGGGGGATGCGTCTTGCCCGGTACACCTTTTTTTACGTCGTTCTGACCCAGTCCCTGCGGTTGCTGAGGATTCCCGCCGATGCGTATGCCTTCATCCGCGGTGCGTTGCTCCTTGGGTTTCCGGTCATGATCGGGACCTTCGTTCTGCAGGCGGCGGCGGAGATCCAACTGCGCCTCGGGAAGCGCACGCCCGATGCGGGTGGACAAGAACCCGTGCTGCACCGGAGTTTGCGCCTGACCGCGCGTTATGGGCAATTCCTCCTGGTCGGGTATGCGTGGGCGTTCTTCCTCTTCCTGATCTTGCACCTCGATACGGCCTTTTCCTACCTTCTGGCGGCTACGCTCAAGACGGTCTTGACCGGGGTACTGCTCTGGCTGGCGTTTCGACTGCTCGACTGGCTCTTCGGGATCCTGTTTCATATCGAGAAGGTTGTCAAGGGACGGTTCATCGGGCTTGAAGTGAAGGCAAACCGCTATATCCACATCTTCCGGAAGTGCCTGAACGGCGTCCTGGTGGTCATGGCCCTGGGGGTTGCGGGGCAGGTATGGGGGGTCCCGCTTCGGGATCTGGTTCTGTCGGGCACCGGCTCCCTGCTGATCTGGAGAGGAATCGGCATCGTGCTGGCGATCGTGGTCGCTTTGGCGGTCCTCGAGGTTTGCGGGTTTGTGCGGGGGCACCTTCTCAGGGATGACGGCTGGACATGGTTCAAGGTGACCCAGAAGACCCGGACGCTGATCCCCATGCTTCATGCGGGGATCAAAGTGGGGGTCTGGTTTGTGGCCGGCGTGACCGTGCTGGATCGACTGGGGGTCAGCGTCGGGCCGATTCTGGCCGGGGCGGGGATTCTGGGACTGGCCGTAGGATTTGGTTCCCAAACCCTTGTAAAAGACTTGATCAACGGCCTGTTTATCCTCTTCGAGGACAGCATCCGGGTGGGGGACTGGATCAGGCTGGGGGACAGGGGCGGAAGCGTCGAAGCGGTCAGCATCCGGACCATCAGACTGCGTGATCTGGATGGAAATGTACATGTCATTCCAAACAGTTCTATCGATGTATTGACAAACTTGAGCAAGGATTTTTCACGGGCGGTGTTAGACGTTGGGGTGGCCTACCGGGAGAACGTGGACGAGGTCATCGAGATCTTGAAGGAGATCGGTGCGGAGATGTGTCAGGACCCGGAATATGCGCCGGATATCCTGGAGCCCCTGGAGGTCTTCGGCCTGGATCGCTTCGAGGATTCGGCGGTGGTGATCCGCGCCCGATTCACGACGCGGCCGCTCAAGCAGTGGGGGGTGCGCAGGGAGTTCAATCGCCGGTTGAAGCGGGTCTTCGACGCCCGAGGGATCGAGATCCCGTTTCCGCACCGCACGGTTTACATGGGCGCCTTGAAGGATGGCGAGGCGCCTCCCCTCTTCCTGAAGCTGAAGCCGGAAAGCGGCGGCGATTCGGGTGGAGCCGCTGAGCCGGCCGGTGGGGAGACAGACAAGGGGGCCGGCGGGTCGGAGGGTGACCCGGGCGACCGCACCGCGAAGGCCCGGTAAGCAACCTTCGTGCAAGGGTCTCGCCCGGTTCGAGACTTTGGGCCCCTGCTTCTTTCCACATCCGGGATTCGAGTTGCACGGGTATTTTCCGGCGGTACGGATTTTCAGGCTGTTTGTCGCAAAAATATTTCTACGAGGTGATCTGAAGCAATGCCCTTCAGCAAGAAGTATATCTCTCTGCCGTTCGACGAGACCGGTTTCCGGGAGCGGAACCGCGATCTTTCCCTCCTGCTGGATTTGAGTTTTCTGATGGCATCGACCGTCGATCTGAACGGGCTTCTGAACGAGGCTATCGCAAAGATCACCTCGCATTTTCAACTGGAAGCCGCCAGAATCTACCTGATGGATGAAAACGCGGCGTGCATGCACCTGGCAGCCAGTCTGGGCATCGAGACCGAGCGGTTGGAGACGGTGCGACTGGAAGAGGGTTTTTCGGGGAAATCGGCCCGCACCCGGTCCTTCATCGCGCAGAGGCTGAGTGAGCTGGACGATCGGGAGAGGATCAAACTGTTGGCCGACAGGGGGATCAAGATCATCATCTGCGTGCCCCTCATATTGATGGAAAAGGTTGTCGGCGTCCTGAATCTGGCTACGCGGCACGAGATCGAACTGGACCAGGGCATGGTGGACATCCTCAACGTCATCGGCAGTCAGATCGCCGTTGCTGTCGCCAACATCCGACTGGTCGGAGATATCCGGGCCAAGGCCGAGGAGATTGAAAAGAAGAACGAGACCATCAAATTTTTCGCCTATTCCATCTCGCATGACCTCAAAGGACCCGCAATCGCTATCTATGGGCTGCTGCGGCGTCTGGAGTCGCTGATCGACGGCAGGCTCGACGAGAAGGCGAAGACGTGCCTGGACCATATCTTCAAGGCCTCGGCCCAGTTGCAGCATCTGGTGGCGGACATCAACGCTTACATCAGCGCGAAGGAGGCCTCGCTCAGCATCGAAAAGGTTTCGGTGCAGGAGGTGCTGGCCGAAATCGAAGAGTCGGTTCGGGAAACCCTGTCCTGCCGAGGCATTGTATGGAAGGTCCAGGAAGATCTGCCGGTCGTTTCCGCCGACCGGTTGTCCATCAGCCGGATCCTGCGGAACCTGACGGACAATGCCCTCAAATACGGGGGCCCCGGCCTGAGTGAGATCCGCTTCGGCTACCGGGAGGAAGGTGATTTTCACGTTTTTTCGGTCTCGGATGACGGCGTGGGGATTTGCAGCGCGGACGCCGCCCGTCTCTTTGAACTCTTCCAGCGCCACGCGAACTCGAAAGGGATCGAGGGTTCGGGTATGGGATTGGCGATCGTCAAGGAGGTCGTCCAGCGGCACGGGGGTCGGGTCTGGCTGGCTGAGGGGGTCGGAAAAGGCGCGTCCTTTCTGTTTTCCATCAGGAAAGGCCTGGTGTGAACAGACCTGTGTCTGTGCAAACGGACGTTCCCATCCTGAAATAAGGTTGGGGCAGCCAAGGGTGAGTACGGTGGTGCAGGAGGTACGGTTCGTGGGGATACATCATAGAAAGGCATCATCGAAGGCCGGTTTGCCGCCGGGCACCCTGATGCATGTCGGGGAGAGGAAGGCGGAAGAAGTCCAGGTCACCGTGATGCAATACAATGGGTCGGATCTGCTCGAAAAGGATGGGGTGTCCGTCCGGGAGTGCGAGGCGCTGCCGGCAGACGAATCCTTTGTGTCATGGATCAATATGAGCGGGGTTCACGAGGCCGGCATCGTGGAGACGTTCGGGCGGGTATTCGGGCTGCACCCCCTGCTGCTCGAGGATATCCTCCATACCGGGCAGCGGCCGAAGCAGGAGGATTACGAGGCGTATCTCTTCATCGTCCTTCGCATGCTCAGTTTCGATGTCGAAAAGCGGGAACTGCTTTCGGAGCAGATCAGCCTGGTTGTCGGTCCCCGGTACGTCATTTCGTTCCAGGAGCGTGAGGGGGATGTCTTCGGACTGCTCAGGGAACGGATTCGGGGCGGGAAGGGGCGCATCCGGAAAATGGGGGCGGATTACCTTGCCTACGCCCTGATGGATGCGGTGGTGGATCAGTATTTCGTGATCCTCGAGAATTTCGGGGAAGAGCTCGAAGCGCTTCAGGATGTGGTCCTTTCAGGACCTGCGTCCGATACCCTGGGAAGCATCCAGACCCTCAAGCGGGAGATGCTCTGGATGCGGAAATCGGTATGGCCCCTGCGAGAAGTGCTTGGCGAGTTGCAGAGGGGGGAATCGTCCCTGATGGGGCCGGAGGTGCTGCCCTTTTTGCGGGACGTGTACGACCACTCGATCCAGGTGGTGGACACCCTCGAAACCTTCCGGGATATGGCAGCCGCCACGCTCGAGGTCTATCTGTCGAGCCTCAGCAACCGGATGAACGAGGTGATGAAGGTCCTCACCATCATTGCCACCATCTTTATCCCCCTGACCTTTATCGCCGGCGTCTATGGGATGAATTTCCGGTACATGCCCGAGCTCGAATGGCGTTGGGGTTATGCCGCGGTCTGGCTTGTGATGATCGTTGCCGGGGGGCTTATGCTTCTGGCATTTCGGCGGAAGAAATGGCTCTGAGCGTTCCTTGATTTCCTGCCTGGTTCGCAGCGGCTCAGATGATGATTAGCCGAGCCTGCCGGGGCGCCCGCATTGCGGGCGCCCCGGCAGGCTTCTTTGGAATCGGCGTTCGATGGACGCCTCTCGGCCGCGTTTTCATCCGATCTCTATTGACCCTGCTGTGCCAATCCTTATGATGTTTACAGGTGTGCGCCGACGTCGGTCCTCGAAGCGGGGGGTCGGGCCGCGCAGCCGGCGGGGCCGTTGTGGAATGCACTTACACGCTAGACCTTGTGCTGTTTGAAGACGGGGAGGAAAAAGGATCATGGGAAACTGGTTCAAGACGACGCTCCTGCTCGGGGCGTTGACCCTTTTGATTGTGTGGATCGGCCATCTTTTCGGCGGGAAGCAGGGGATGATCATCGCTTTCATCCTGGCCATGGCCATGAATTTTTTCAGTTACTGGTACTCCGACAAGATCGTGCTGCGGATGTACCGGGCCCAGGAGGCTGCCCCTGACCGGTATCCCGAGCTGCACGGGATTGTCTCCGAACTGGCGCAGAGGGCCGGGCTGCCGATGCCCAGAGTTTACGTGATTCCCGAGGAGGCTCCGAACGCCTTCGCTACCGGAAGGAACCCGGAGCATGCCGTCGTGGCGGTTACGGAGGGGCTCCTGCGGCTCATGAATCGTGAGGAGATCAAGGGGGTCCTCGCTCATGAACTGGCCCATGTGAAACACCGCGATATCCTGATCGGCTCCGTCGCGGCCACATTGGCCGGAGCCATCATGATCCTGGCCAACATGGCCCGATGGACGGCCATATTCGGCGGCGGGTCGAGCGACAATGAAGAAGGCGGGGGCCTCGGCGGCGTCGGCTTGATCGTCATGTCGATCCTTGCGCCCATAGCGGCCATGCTGATCCAGATGGCCATTTCCCGTTCGAGGGAATATCAGGCCGATGCCGGAGGGGCCTCGTTCGCGGGGAATCCCGAAGGACTGGCCGGGGCGCTCGAAAAGCTGGGCGCTTATTCCAAGCGGCTGCCGATGCACGCCAACCCGTCGACAGCCCACATGTTCATCGTCAACCCGCTCTCAGGGCGGAGCCTTATGCACCTGTTTTCCACCCATCCGCCGATCGAGGAACGTATTGCGAGGCTTCGCGGCAGAAGGCCGCCGCCGGCCGGCAGCGGGGACAGCGGGTCCCTTTCGGGTGAGGATCAGGCCAAGGCGGCCTGGCGGCGTTTGTCAGGCTCCTGAGAGCCGGTCGGCGGCTTCCGCCTGCCTGGTCATCCAGCAGGCCCGATCCTCTTTCATCCGGAAGGGTTCGAGGGATGATGGGCTTGCGTCTGCCTCTTTTTGCACGGACTGGCGTGGCCGCCGGTTCTTCGGGACTTCGAAAGCGACCGGGCCATGCACACCCAAGAAATGAATCGCCCCCGTTTTCGGGCAGGGGCCTAGGAAAGGACGAGCCCTTCGAAAATGCCGGTGGGCCGCTTTTCGATGCTCTGTTTCATTTCGAGGACCTCGGGGGGGCGGATGCCCTCCTTCCAGCGGGGGTATCCTCCCAGCCAGACATATTGGATCAGGTCCTGGAAGCCAGGACGATCGAAGCGGTAAACCCCGATCGAGACCTCCGTTCCTTCCTTTTCAATGACAAACGGGATCTGCAGTTTCCGGGCATATTTCTGGATGAGGGCTTCCATGTCCGCCCGTGTTCCGTGACCCTCGGCTTTTTGTCTGAAGGCCTCCGGCTCCGATGGAAAGGGAAACCGGCGATAGACCTCACCGAGGAACCCTGTGTAGCGGATGCCGTGGATGGCGCCCATGAGGTCGCCGATGTCATCGGACCGCTCGATCCGGTAGACATCCCAGGTGGTGGCATGGTGGCAGGTCGTGCCCGTCTCGGCGATTTCGGCCAGGGAGCGGCAGAAAAGCGGTGCGAAAAAGAAGATGCGATCCAGAATAAGCATGTCGGAGTCGATGTTGAAAAAGCCGAATGCAGTGGTCCCGTGGCTCGAGGATTGAAAGGCTAACGGCATGCGGCGGCCTCGTTATTCGATTGGAAACCCGCCCGGTCTCGAGGGTCGTTTAGGGGACCCATGGAGTTCGGGGCGGGTTTCACAGATTTAAGGGTTTCCGACGGCCTGTTCATTAAACATCCGCCGATTTCTGGCCGAGCGTCCCGACGCTTTTCGGCACGCCCTCGTGGGGCGTCCATTTCTTGCTCTTCAGGGTGCTGGCCGGTCTGCGGGCCTTGAGAATCTCGATGCTGTCTTTCAGCCCTTTGTATAAGCGTGACATCTCAAGCGCCATCCCCGCTATCTGGGCGACCGCCTGGACGAAATTGACATCCTCCAGGGTGGCTTCCCACGGCTCGGCGGTATAGACCCTGAGGGCGCCTATCGGGTTTTCCCGGACGGTGATGGGAACGGCGAGAATGGAGGCGATGCCTTCCTTTTTGGCGGCTTCCGGGTACTGGATGCGCGGGTCGTCGGCGACGTCATAGACGGCGACCGGTCCGTCGCGCAGGGAGGCCGCGATGGATTTAAGAGAACTAAGGGGACCTTTGTTCAGGTACTCGTCACTGAGGCCCATGGAGGCGGCGACCTCGAGTTCGTTGTTTTTGCGATTGAAGAGAAACAGGGCACAGGCCTTGGCGTTGAGTGCACTCTTGACGCTTTCGACGATGAGAAGGGCGACCTCTTCGGGATCTTTGGAGACCACGATGCCGTGGGTCACCTTCAGAAGCGTTTCATAGTTGAGGATCTGTTTTTGCATGGGCGCCTCCTTCCCGGACAATGGGTTGCACAGGTTCTGGGTGGACGTTTGCGCGGTGGAGCCTCCAAGGAAACTTCCCCTCCTTGGAGGCTCGGGCAAGGGCAGTTTGAGACGGGTCCAGGACACGATGCCGCTCCGTTTTTTCGATCGGTCGATAGGGTGGAACCAATCAGGAAGGTTTGCAATACCTGCTGAGGTGAGGCTGGGATGTGGTCGCCCTTTACGATGCCACCTGGATCTGGGATCCTGCTGGATCCTGTCTGTCCGGTTTGTGTAAACGGAAAGCGGAATACTCGATGCCATGCATCATACATCGTCTGCGGCCGCTCGTCCATCTTTGAATAGGACCTGTCGATCTGAAAATTCGCCCCGGGCCTCTCATGTGTATTCCCGAGTGGATGGGTGCCTCCTGCGGATCTTTTGCGGGCAGGTGTCACTGGAGCGCAGCCGCACAGCCTGGATCGTCGCACCGGATCGCACAGCAGAGGTTGGGGACGAGCCGGATTCAAGGCTTGATCGTACTGGGAAATCCTTTCCGGATAGATACGAGATGAGAGGCTGTGCAGTTCGTAAGTTGACAGGGCTCCTCCGAGCCTTTATATTTGAAAGTTCGGATCATATCTGCGGCGTCGCACCACCCCGAAATCGAATGTGGGATTTACTTTGTGAAAATATTCCGTTTCTAGCAAGGCGTAAAAAAAGGAGTCAAGACATGTCCAATGTACCTTCCCCACCGGCCACCGGATCTGAGGGCTGCGTTTTCACCGGGGCGTCCAAATACGTCCTGGACGAGGAACTGGCCAATATCGTGAACATTTCGATGGCGCTCGAGATGCCCCTGCTTCTCAAGGGCGAACCCGGTACGGGAAAGACGATGCTTGCCCATGCCATCGCCGAATCGCTCCATATGCGGCTGATCGTTTTGAACGTCAAATCCAGCATGAAGCTGGTCGAGGCCCTCTATCAGTACGATACGCTCACCCGGTTGAACGACAGCCGCTTCGGGGATTCCCAGCGCAATGTCAGCAACATCGAAGAATATATCAAGATGGGAAAGATCGGCCAGGCGTTTACAACCGACGAGAAGGTGGTCCTGCTGATCGACGAGATCGACAAGGCGGACACCGATTTTCAGGATGACATGCTCGATGTCCTGGACCAGATGGAATTCGACATCATCGAGATCGACAAGACCATGAAGGCCAAGAACCGCCCTGTCATCATCATTACGTCCAACGCCAAGAAGGACCTCTCGGATCCCTTTCTGGGGCGCTGCAATTTCCACCACATCGCTTTCCCGGAGCCGGATATGATGCAGCGGATCATTTCGGTGCACTTCCCGGACATCAGCCGCGAACTGCTGGATCATGCGGTGCGGGCCTTCTATCAACTGCGGGGCATCCGGGGGACGGAGAAAAAGCCCGCCACCCGGGAATTGATCAACTGGATACGGGCCCTGAAGGCCGATCCGGAGTTCAAGGCCAAGGATCTCGTAAAGGGCGACCTCCCTTACCTGGGGGTCCTCTTCAAGAAAAGCCCCGATTTCTCATTGGCACGCAGCGCTGTTTCCCGCATGCGGATTTGAAAAGGGCCGCCTCGACAACCCTTTCACCCCGAACCGGGCTGTGCCTTGTGCACCGCCGGCGGGGGTGGTCTGCGCCCATCGGCGTTCGGCCATAGGGCGGTCCGGCGGAAGGAAAATCAAGCCTGGACGGACAGGAGCTTATGTTCACCCAATTTTTCTATTTGTTGAGACAGGTGGGGATCCCGGTATCCCCCACCTCCTTTCTCCGGCTGCAGAAGGCTCTTTCCGAGGGGATGATCACCTCGATCGGAGACCTGTACACCGCGGCGCGGGCTATTCTGGTGAAGAGCGAGCGCTATTTCGATCTTTATGACCAGGTCTTTGCCCACCATTTCGAGGGGGCGGAACTCAAGGCGCCCGAGGCCTTCGAGATGGAGGAAATGGCCCGGCTCATGCTGGAGGAATGGCTCAAGGATCCCAAGGCCATCGCCGATGCACTCGGGGTCGATGAGTCGAAGTTGAACAAGCTCAGTCCGGAGGAACTGCTGCAGTATTTTCTGGACCGGCTGAAAGAGCAGACCGAGGAGCACCACGGCGGGAGCAAATGGATCGGGACGGGGGGGACTTCACCGGTAGGCCACTCCGGCTACCATCCGGGCGGCATGCGCGTCGGGGGCGTCTCCCGGAACAAGTCGGCCATCAAGGTCGCCATGGACCGCCGCTACCGGGACTACTCCCAGGGAGGCCCGCTGACTCAGGCCCAGATCGGGGAGGCCCTGAAACGGCTTCGCAACCTGATGCCCGCCGGCCCGAAAGATCAGGTGAACGTCGACAAAACGATCTATCAGACCATGCGCAACGCGGGGGAGATCGAAATCATCTTCGACCGCAGCCTGAAAGACCGCCTCAAGGTCATCCTCGCCATCGACAACGGGGGCTGGTCGATGGACCCCTACATCGCGGTCGTACAGACCCTTTTCAACTATGCGCGTTCGCAGTTCAAGGAGTTGAAGACCTTTTTCTTCCACAACACCATCTACGACAACCTCTGGGAGGATCCCTCCCGATACCGGAAGCCGTTCCGGATCGACGAAGTGGTCAGATTGGACCCCGAGACCCGTTTCATCGTCGTCGGGGACGCCAGCATGGCGCCCTACGAGCTTATGGCGACGGACGGGTCGATCCATGTCGAGGAGCGTTCGAACCGGCCGAGCATCGAAAGGCTGAGGTTCATCGCGGAGACCTTCCGTTATTCGGCCTGGCTCAACCCGAAGATGTCCGATGAATGGCCCTATACCCGCTCCATCAACGTCGTGCGCGAGATCTTTCCCATGTTCGAGCTGACCATCGATGGGCTGGAGGAGGCCGTTACCCATCTGATGCGGAAGAACTGAGCGGCCCGCACGTTTTTCCCCTTCTGCCTGTTCCACGGGAGATCGACAGGACTGCATGCCGCAGGCGGTGAGGTCGATGATGGGTCGCGCCTCCGCGGTCTCAACGCTCCGGGTGCATGACCCAAAAAACGGCGGCCGGCGGTTACAGCCCCGTGCCGGATTCGGCGAGTTGCTGCAAGGCGGTGAGGTCGAGAATCTGGATGCGCGGCCCGTCCGAAAGGATCAACCCCCGCTTGCTCATTCGTCCCAGGATGCGCGAAAGGGTCTCGGGGATGGTCCCGAGCAGGGCGGCCAACTGGGATTTGGAGATGTCCAGTTCGAGATCCAGGCTGCGCTGATTTCGCGTGCTGAGATAAAGCAGATAGGCAGCCAGTCTGCCAGGCACTTCCTTGAGGGAGAGGTCTTCGATCAGCACCGTAAAGACGCGGAGGCGCTTTGCGAGGACGGCCAGCATGTCCAGGGCCAGATCGGGGTTTCTGCGGATGCAGGCGATAAAGGCCTCCCGCGGAAAAAAGAGAAGCAGGCTCTTTTCGATCGCTTCGGCATGGGCCGGGAAACGCTGTCCGGCAAAAACAGGCACCTCTCCGAACGGTTCACCCGGGCCGAATATATGCAGGATCTGTTCCTTGCCGTCCCAGGAGATCTTGTAGATCTTGACGCGCCCCTCGATCAATACATAGAAGCCTATGCCCGGATCTCCCTCGGAAAAGATGACGGAGCCTTTCTCGAAGGCGTCGATCCTCGCGATCTGCGCCAATTCTTCCGACTGCCGCTGGGGCAAGCCCTCGAACATCGGGATATCCCTGATGATCCGGGTCAGTTTCGCTTCAGGGGCCGCCATCGTTTGCATTCCACCTTGGTTGACTTTGGGAGATGGGGTTTCTATACTCGAAAAAAAGGATGGTTCTGTATCCCATGGACGAACAGGAATATCAGCGCAAATTCCTTAATCTCAAGATTCTCAAGGAGATTCAGGAGTATCTCAAATCCGATACGGATTCAAACACAGCCGTTTACCCTATCAAAGTGCCTCAGGAACTGCTTTACCAACTGGTCAAACTCCAGGGCGCGGAAGGCGCCGATGAAGCCATCAACCGCATCTTCAGAATGGGCTTGACCTTCTGGAGCGAACGCCTTTTCGAAGAGAGCTTCGGTACTGCCGAGAATCTGAAATCGTTCATTGACGTGGTCAGGCGGCGAAACAAGACCTGATCTCGCATTGGGGAGCGCCCGACCCCTGACGGCCTCCTGCCCGCCTCTTGCCTCGCCCTGGCGAAACCTTCCCGGGTGAAAGGAGGACCGGACCCCGCGTCACCGGTATTTTTTCGGATCGATCCGGTATTTTCTGATTTTGTAGCCGAAGATCCTTTCGGTTGTCTGAAGGGCCTTGGCGGCCTGCCGCATGTTCCCGCGCGAACTTTTCAGAGCGTCGATCAGAAGATCCTTCTCGAAGCGCTCGATGGCGTCCTGGAGCGCATCGGACTGCTGTGTGCCGGTGTCCCGGGCTGTTTGCAGGGTGGGCGGCAGATGGTAGCTGTGCAGGACCTGATCGTCGCAGAGGAGGACGGCCCGCTCGATGCAGTTTTCGAGTTCCCGGACGTTCCCCGGCCAGTGGTACTGGTTCAAGGCCTCGATCGCCGGGGTCGAGATTCGCTTGATGTCCTTGTTGTATTCCTTGGCGTATTTTTCCAGAAAATAATCGGCCAGAAGCAGGATGTCAGCCTCCCGTTCCCGCAGCGCCGGGAGGTAGATGGGGTAGACGTTCAGACGGTAGAAGAGGTCCTCGCGGAAGGTCCCGGCCTCGACGGCCGTGGCGAGGTCCTGGTTGGTGGCGGCGATCAGCCGGATATTGACCTTGATGACCTTGTTGCCCCCCAGTCTTTCGAGCTCTCTTTCCTGCAGGACGCGCAGGAGCTTTCCCTGGCTTTCAAGGGCCAAGGAGCCGATCTCGTCCAGGAAGATGGTTCCGCCCTGTGCCCGTTCGAACTTGCCGGCCTTCTGCTCGTTCGCCCCCGTAAAGGCCCCCTTTTCGTATCCGAACAGCTCCGCCTCGACGAGATTGGCGGGCAGGGCGGCACAGTTGACCTTGATCAGAGGCTGGTCGGTGCGAAGGCTGTTGTAGTGGATGGCGTTCGCGACCAACTCCTTGCCGGTGCCGCTTTCCCCCAGGAGGAGGACGTTCGCGTTGCTTTTCGCTACCTGGGTGATGAGGTAGAAGACCTCCTGCATCTTCCGGCTGTTGCCGATGATATTGGTGAAACTGTACTTGCGGTTTAGTTCCTTCTTGAGGAGGATGTTCTCTTCGCGCAGTTGGTCGGTTTCCCGGGTGATCTTTTCAAGGAGGCTCACCTTCTGTGCGATTAGGCTGCTGATGATCGTGAGGAGCCGGACGTCATCGTCCAGCGAGTTCTCCCTGTCCGGCGTCCGGTCGACGCTCAGGGCCCCGAGGATCTTGACCCCGTCGATGACGGGCACGCAGAGAAATGCGATCTTGGATTTGTCGATGGCTCGCCTTGCGCCCGTCCGGTCCAGAAAGAGGGGCTCCGCGTCGATCTGCGGGATGACCATGGGGCGCCCCGTTTCGATCACCCGCCCGGTGATCCCTTCGCCGAGACGATACCTGCCTCGGTTCATCTCGGCCGAGGAGATGCCGTGGGCGACCTCGATATGGATCTCGGAGGTTTCGGGATTGAGAAGGGTGATCGAGCCCCTGTTCATTCCGAGGTATTCGGAGAGCAGATCGAGGACCTTGTAAAGGCTCTTGCGCAGATCGAGAGAGGCATGGATGGCCTTCGTGATTTTATATAGACAGGTGATTTTATCCGGATGGGTCGCTTCATCCATGAAAAGGTTGCCTCGATGCGCAGCAAGGATTTCCGAGCAAAAAAACGAATACAATATCATACAAAAATGTAGATCCATTGGCAAATGAATTCTGGGGGCCTGTCAATCTCAAAGGTTGTCGGACGGTCCGTTCCAAGGTGTTGGCGACAGACCGAACCGGAGCGCTTCAAAGGAAATTGAATAGGGATGATGGGATGCCTGGCCTGTCTTCCCCGTTCCGTCGGGAGCGGGTCATGGACAGGACTTGGCCTCGGGTGGGCTATTGTCGTGGGATTTCGTAGGTGTCTACGTGTGTCTTCAACCATTGGGCAAGACGTTCATGGGTGTCCAGGGCGAGCTTTTTGTTCAGGATGGTGACATCCGTGAGACCCGCCTTCCGATCGTGAACAACCATGACACGGGTAGCCAACTGTTCCGGCAGACCAAGCGCCGCCCAGTTTTCGAAGTCAAAGATCGATACGAACTTATCGACTTCTCTTTCCGTTATCATATAGGGTCCTCCTTTCCAGATCGATGATCGTTTCCAGGGTGATCGACGTCCTTTGCGCCCGGAAACGGATGGTTTTCCCCGGCGGTTTGCGGTGGAGCCGCGGGGCTTGCACCGTAAACCGCCGTTTCTTGTTTTCGGGCCGGTAGGGGCTGCATCGGATGACCGGCTTCCCGCAAGATGCATCCGATCGCACTGTGGCAAACTCGCCGGGCTCCGGGAGCGTGCCGCTCCTCTCCTTCGGTGTTCATGAAAGCCATGGATTCTGAGGTATTCCGATACCGCACAGTATCGGCCCTACGCACCGTTCTTTCCCAGATCTACGGAGCCGGTCATACAGGCTCCTGGAGAGGCAGACCCGGAAGCCGCGGTCTGCCTTCCCCTCCGGCTGCTACCACTTGACGATGAGATCGAGCTGCAGGAGATCCTGCTTTTTCTTTGGGTCGATGGCATCGATGGGCTCGACGTCAAAGTAGTAATCCAGGCCGATCGTGACGTTTTTGGCAAGACCGAAGACGAATTCGGCCTCGTGCCCTTTGGCGTTGGTCGCTCCGCCGTAAAAATCGCTGTCCGGCAGAAAGTCGGGCCATGCGTCCCTTTCCAGTCTGCGGTAATTGTACTTGAGCTGCCAGTCGGCAAAGGATTTGACCTTCTTGGCACCCAGCTTGGCGCCGAAGAGATACCCTGTGTCGTCCCTGTCGGCGTCCGACTTGACGTATTGGCCAAAGAGAGCGGCCATCTCGACCGGTCCGCCGAAGTGGAAACCCACCTCGCCGTCCACGGTCCAGGCGTCGTAATCGTAGATGAGTTTGCCGTTCTTATCGACCGAGTTGCTCTTGGCGCTGTGTGTGAAACTGTTCCCCTCGAGGGCGTCGAATTTGTAGAAAGAAGGCGCAACCTTTGCGTAGACCATCTGGTTGAAACTGTACTGCATCCCGGCCTGCAATGCCAGCATCCACGGATCGCTGGTATCGGCCTTGTATTCGTCGAGGATGAACCACGCGGGGACGAAGAAGAGCTTCACCCGGCCGTCCTGCATCTTGTGGTTGAAGGAGGCGGCAAAGCCGTCCGGATTGATGTCGCCGTCCCACAGTAGGTCCTTGGCGCCCCAGATCGGGTTCTTGAACTTGCCGCCCAACAAATCGGCCCATTTGGCCGGGGTGTATTTGATAAAGGCGTAGTCGATCCGCGCATCCGGCGATTGAAAGGTGTCTTCGAAGGTCTGATTGGTGGAGCGCGGATCTTCGCTGCCGGAGGCGAGTCCGAATCCAGCCTTCCACTGCTCGTTCACGTCCGCCTCTATGCCTACGCGCCAGCGAAAGCGCCATCGGTCACGGCTGGGGCTGGTATCGTTGTCGGTATCCTCGCTCTGGTAGCGGAGGCGGAGATCGCCCTTGAAGTCGATCTTTTCGACCCATTTGGGGATCTCCACGATATTCGCCTTCGTCTCTTCCTTGGCGGCTTCCTGCGCCACCTGCTTGATCTCGGCCTTTTGGCGCTCCGTTTCACCCTGCATCTCCGTGAGCAGTTGGCCGGCCTCGTCGCGTGTCAGCAGGCCTTTTTCGACGAGCTTGTTCACCAGGATGTCCACCTCTGCTGCATACGGGGGCTCAGAAAATACCGGGCTGAGAAGAAACGCACACACAGCCAGTAATAGGACCAGCTTCTTCATGTTTAATCCATCTCCTTATTTTGAATGATATAGGTCATAACGCTTTCCTCCTGTTTTCCCATCCGCGCCGAACTTTGCTTCCACCTCCTTCCCGGATGACGATTCCTCATTTCCGGATGGATACCAGATAGGTCACTTTCCTCCCGGGATATTTGGGGAGCGTGATCAAACGATGAGTTTTTGGTTAATCCGCTTCCATCCGGATGGGGTGCATCCAGTTGACGGGACGTACTTTTCGGCGATTGACGAGTGGGAGCTTCGGGCCGGCGGGGATTGTGCCCTGGCGCATGAATGCGGGGCTGGATGCTCAGACGTGCCGGGCAATCATTTCCGGATTGGAAACTGAGTTCGTGTCCATCCGGAAATAATTTCCCGGTACAACCCAGTTTCCAATCCGGAAATGAGGATTTTTTGCCAATATCAAGGAAATCAAGCGTTTGCGCGGAGGCGACCTGGTGGTCGCCGCACAAGCAAACGTGCAGATTGACGCTGAGATTGGCAAAAAAGACCATTTCCGGATGGAAACGAGTTCTACCGGGCAATCATTTCCGGCTGGATATGCCCTAACAAATTTCATGAGATATGCTATAATATTTAAAAATGAGTTTGGAAGATCGGCTGTGATTTCGGAAACGGCCCTTTGTGCCGATCGAGCAGCGGAAGCCGGTCATGAAGCCGTGTAAACGGAACGGGCGGCTGCGCGAAAGGGGAGATCGGCTTAGCAGGTGCGGCGATGGGATATCTCAAAGGACTGCAGCAATATCTGGAAAAGCATTACGAACGGTCCATTTTCGATACGGCCGTCCAGTCCCGCAAACCCTGGGAGTTGCACATTCACGGGCGCCGCGTAATCAGTTGCCGGATCTACAAAAATCTGAAATACGATATCCTCTCCTCCCAGCCCGGCGGGGGGGAGATGCATCTGTCCAAGCTTCAAATCAAAATGCTCTATCCGCTGGACGTCGCTTCCAGGGTGAGAGGGCTGATCAGAATCGACGGCGGCGTTCGAGCCATGAATCTCACCCCGATCCTCTCGGCCGGCGAGCGCCGTTTTGTCAAAAACAAGAGCCTGTTTCCGCTTATGTCGGCAAGAGAGGTGGTGTTTTTCACCTTGCTCGAAGGCGAGGTGGTTCGAGGGGTTATCTCCGAGTTCAGCCGCTACGACATTACGGTGGCTCTAAAAGGCGGGGTTCCGGCCGCGATCCTCCGGCATGCCATTTACGACTTGCAGAGCAAGCAGGGGAGATCTTTTCTCAAGGATTTTCAGGAGCAGCAGCGGGATTGGGAGAAGAGCGATCTTTATGTTCCATAGAGGCCGCAGGGCCCTGGCTCCTTGACACTGCGCAGGGCTCGATGGGGGAAGAAACCCGGGTGATGAAGACCGGAGCCAACGACATAACGATGCAATACAGCCTCGAAGGGCCGGCCGGCGGACCGCTGGTGACGATGAGCCATTCCCTGGGGACCAATCTCCAGCTCTGGGAGCCGCAGGCCAAAGCGCTGAAGGGGCGTTTTCGCGTTCTGTGCTATGACACGCGCGGCCATGGCGGAACCGATGCCACACCCGGCCCCTACAGCCTGGATATGCTCGCCCGCGATATCTACGAACTGCTGCGGATCCTCGATCTTGGGCCCACGCATTTTGTAGGGATTTCCATGGGAGGCATGATCGGGCAGACGTTGGCTTTGCGGCATCCGGAGGCGCTGAAGAGCCTGATCCTGTGCGATACGACCAGCCGCGTCCCCCGTGAGGCCGCCCCCGTCTGGGACGAGCGTATCGCTCTCACCCTTCGGGAGGGCATGTCCCCCCATGTGGAGCCGACCATGGAAAGATGGTTCACCCCGCGGTTCCGGGCGGAGCACCCTGAGGAGGTGGAGCCTGTACGCCGCATGATCCTGGAGACGTCGCCCCGAGGGTACGCAGGCTGCTGCCATGCCATCCGGGACCTCGACTTGACGGAGGCGCTCGGACGGATCGGCCTCCCGGTTCTGATCGTCGTCGGCGAAGACGACCCCGGCACACCCGTCGACGAATCCAGGATCCTGCAGGAGCGGATACCGGGCTCCCGTCTCGTGGTGTTGAAGTCCGCAGCCCATCTCTCGAATCGGGAGCAGCCGGCCGCCTTCAACCGCGCGGTGACGGGGTTTCTGGATGCCCTCGAGGGCGCCCCGGAGGCCTTTCCAGGTGGATCGCTTTGAAGGGAGGCGGAGGGTTTGTAAGCTGTGCCGTCAACGCCTCTTTGGGTGTCAGGAAGGGGCGTCGCCGGGCTGGAAGTTGTTTTTCTGGTGCCGGGAGATCTCTCCCTCGATCATGTAGATGACCTCTTCGGCGATGTTCGTGGCGTGGTCCGCGATCCGCTCGAGGTGGCGCGCCACCAGGAGCAGATTGATCAGATAGGCGACGCGGTCCGGGTGAAGCATGATCGTGTCTTTGACCTTGTCGTAGATCTGCCGGTTCAGTTCGTCCACCTCATCGTCCATGAGGCACACCTTGTAAGCCAGATCGGCGTCCAGGTTGACCAGTGCGTCCAGGCTGCTCTTGACCATCTTCTCCGCCTTTTCGGTCATCAGGCTGTAGTCGAAGGGCACGTTCAGCGGCGGGCGCTTCGCGATGTTGACCACCCGCTCCGCGATGTTGACCGCCTCGTCGCCGATCCTCTCCAGATCGTTGTTGATCTTGATGACCGCCGTGATGAAGCGCAGATCCACCGCCACCGGTTGATGCAGAGCCAGGATCTTGAGGCACTCCTCCTCCACCTCCACTTCGATCTCGTCCACTTCCCGATCGGCCTTGATGATCTCGCGCGCCAATTCCCCGTCGCGGGTTTCGATGGCCCTGATGGCCATGCGCACCCGGTCCTCTACCAGCGCTCCCAGGGTGAGGATCCGTTTCTTCAGATGTGCCAGTTCACGTTGAAAGTGTCTCATCGCTTTCCCTTTCCATCGGGTTAACCGAAACGGCCTGTAATGTAATCGGAGGTCTGTTTCAGCTTGGGACGGGTGAAGATGTTTTTCGTTTCGCCGGACTCGATCAGATGGCCCATGTAGAAAAAAGCCGTGCGGTCCGAGATCCTCGCGGCCTGCTGCATGTTGTGGGTGACGATGATAATGGTGAAGTCCTGCTTCAGCTCATGGATCAGGTCTTCGATCTTCTGCGTCGCAATGGGGTCCAGGGCGGAAGCGGGCTCGTCCATGAGGAGGACTTCGGGTTCGACCGCCATTGCGCGCGCGATGCAAAGGCGCTGCTGCTGGCCGCCCGAAAGCCCCAGGGCGGATTCATTCAGGCGGTCTTTGACTTCGTCCCAGAGTGCGGCGCCTCTCAGGCTCTTTTCCACCATTTCCGAGAGGAACGCGCGATTTTTGATGCCTTTGACCCTCAACCCGTAGGCCACATTTTCGAAGATCGTTTTAGGGAAGGGATTCGGCTTCTGGAACACCATCCCGATGCGCCGGCGGAGGCTGACGACGTCGAGGTCCGGATGGTAGATATCCTCACGGTCCAGCAGGATCTCGCCCTCGACTCGGGAGAAGGGGATCAGGTCGTTCATCCGGTTCAGGCATCTCAAGAGCGTGCTTTTTCCGCAGCCCGAGGGACCGATCAGGGCTGCCACCTGGTTGGCGAAAAAATCCAGATCGATGCGCTGCAACGCGTGAAACGCGCCATAGTAAAAATCGAGGTCGCGAACCTGCATCTTGACGGCGTCATCAGCACCGGCATCCGAGTCGGCCGCGGGTTCGGCGGCGGCAGTCTTCTCGTTGGCGATGTGGATGGTAGACATCCGGATTACCTCCTCTTTTGGAGTCTTGCGCGGTAGATGATCGCCACCAGGTTGAGGCCCAGGACGAGGGTGATCAGGACGAGGGCCGTTCCGTACTGAAGCGGGCGGGTCTGTTCGATCTCCGTTCCCGCGGTGGCCAACACATAGATGTGGTAGGGGAGCGCCATGATCTCGTCGAAGACCGAGGAGGGCATCGACGGGGTGAAGAAGACGGCTGCGGTGAACATAATGGGGGCGGTTTCACCGGCCGCCCGGCTGAGGCCCAGGATGGCCCCGGTCAATATGCCGGGCAGGGCGGCCGGCAGCACGACCTTGGAGATGGTCTGCCATTTCGTGGCGCCGAGCCCGAGGGATGCCTCCCGGTAGGTCTGTGGAACGGCCTTGAGGGCCTCTTCCGCCGAACCGATGATGACCGGCAGGGTGAGGGCCCCCAGGGTCAGGGAGCCTGCCAGGATGCTGACGCCCATATCGAGATAGACGACGAAGAAGGCCAGGCCGAAGAGGCCGAAGACGACGGATGGGACCCCGGCGAGGTTGTTGATCCCCAGACGGATGATCCGCATCGTTCGTCCGGGTCGCGCGTATTCATGCAGGTAGATGGCCGAGGCGACGCCGATCGGGAGGGCGACCAGGATGGCGCCGACGCTCAGGCACAGCGTGCCGACGATGCAGGGAAGGATGCCGCCCCGCGTCATGGAATCGATCGGGGGCTGCGTCAGGAAAGTCCAGTTGATGGCCTTCCAGCCGTTTTTCATCAGGAAGAAGACCACCACGAGCAGCGCGAGGCCGTTGATCAGCGCGGCGGCGCGGAAAAGCCAGAACATGATGTCTTGGGTGATCCGTCTTCTCAGGGACAGACGCGTATCCGAACGGTGATTCATGGCTGTATTCGGGTGTTTCTCCATCAAAGCGTCGCCGCTCCGGTCTGTTTATAGCGGTGGGCGACATGATCGGCAATCAGGTTGAAAAGGAGCGTGAACAGAAAAAGGACCACGCCGGTCGCAAAAAGCGCATAGTAGTGATCGCCCCGGAACGGCGCCTCGGCCATCTCGGCCGCGATGCTGGCCGGCATGGGCCGCACGGGGTCGAAGAGGGAGGTCGGGATCATGGCCGCCCCGCCCGCAACCATCAGGACCACCATGGTCTCCCCGATCGCCCGCGACATTCCGAGGATCACCGCCGTGGATATCCCTGAGAGGGAGGCGGGGATGATCACCCGTGCGATGGTCTCCCAGCGGGTGGCCCCCAGGGCCAGGGAAGCCTCCTTCAGTTCGCGCGGCACGCTGAAGATGGCATCCTCCGAGATGCTGCAGATGGTCGGCACCGACATGAAGGCCAGCATCAGCGAGGCGTTGAACAGGTTGAGGCCTGTCGGGAGGTTGAAGGTCTCCTGCAGGAAGGGGGCGACGAGCACCATCCCGAAAAACCCGATGACGACCGAGGGAAGCGCCGCCAGCAGTTCGACGATGGGTTTCACCCACTGGCGCAGCCGGTGCGAGGCCGATTCGGCGAGATAGAGGGCCGTAAGGACGCCCAGGGGGATGGAGATCGCCGAGGCGACCACCGTCACCGACAGGGACGCGACGATGAGGGGCAGGATCCCGAAATCCGGCGGATCCGATGTGGGGTACCAGTACCGGCCGAAAAGAAAATCGAATACGGACACATCACGGAACAGAGGCACTCCTTCGGCGAAGAGAAAGACCATGATGAAGGACAGGGTGGCGATGGAGGCGAGCGCGGTCAGGAAGAAAAAAACACGGATCGCACGCTCCCTCCGCTGCCGCGCAGGCCCGGTATGCGGGGCTTTGCCCTTTGCGCCGATCGCAAATGTCTTCATCCAGTAAACCTTGTCGCTAAAGCGGTCTTCATCGGTGGTGCGGGGTTTTCGGGAATAAAACGCCATGACGCACCGCGGGTGGGTGCTTCATGGCGTCGTGTCGGTTGATCGTGCATCGGAGCCGGTTAATACAGTGGAACGAACCCGGCGTCCTTGACATATTTCTGGCCCTTTTCGGGATGCACGACGAAGTTGATGAAGTTGAGGGTATCGCCCACAGGCCACCCCTGGGTAAACATGTAGAGGGCGCGGCTGATGGGATAGGTCCCGTTCAGGGTGCTCTCCGGCGTGCCGGCGACGCGGTCGACCATCAGGCCCTTGACGGTGCCGTCGATATACCCGATGCCGATGTAGCCGATGGCGTTCGGGTTCTTGGACACCGCCTGGACGATGGCGCCGTTCGAGGCCTGCAGCAGGGCGGCGGGGAAGACCCGCTCTTTCTGCATGACCTTTTCTTCCCAGACCTCGTAGGTGCCTGAAGAGGTGTCGCGCGAGATGACGACGATCGGCCGGTCTGGACCGCCGATCTCACGCCAGTTTTTGATCTTGCCCATATAGATGTCCTTGAGCTGCATCGAGGTGATGTTGGTGATGGGGTTGTCCGGGTGCACCACGGGGACGATGCAGTCGTAGGCGACCGCAAACGGGACCGGATAGCGTCCCTTCTCTATGGCGAGCTTGACTTCCTTGTCTTTGATGAAACGGGAGCTGTCGGCGATATCCGTGGACCCGTCGATGAGGGCCTTGATTCCGTTGCCGGATCCGCCCCCGGAGAGGGTGATCTTCACGTCGGGGAACTGCTGCATGTAGGCCTCGGCCACCTTCTGGGCAATGGGCAGGACGGTGGTGGATCCCTTGATCGTGATGGTGTCCGCCCAAGCGGACCCGGCTATGAGACACAAAGCTGCAATCGAACAAAGAACAGTCGCCAATTTTTGTCGCATGGTTGTCCTCCTCGAATCGATATCGTCATCCTTCGAAATATAGGTTTAGGAATGTTAGAATCTCGTTAGCGTTTGGTTAGGATCTGGTCGAGACGGTTCGCTGCCTCCGATTTTTTACCTCCTTTCGCGCGGGCAGCCTCCATCCGGTCAGAAAAATGATTTCGGCCTGGGGGGTAAACCCCAGGCCCTGTCTTTCCAGGGCGAGATAGGGTGATTTGGGTGAACCCGGCCGGGAAAGAGTGATGATGGGGAACACCATGCGCGGGGTACGTTCAGCCTGCGTTAGCCGGGTGTTAAAGTTCGATGAAGGCAATAAATGACTGCCTTCCCTTTGCGGATCGGGTGAGCTCGACCGCTGCGACCGATGGCATGAGCGACCTTCAGACGTATCGAACCTTGACCATGTTGGTCGAACCGGCAACCCAGACTGGGTGGCCGGCCGTGATCACCACCAGGTCCTTCTCCTTGACATATCCCGAATCGAGCGCTGCTGCGGCTGCCTTATCGAACATGTCGTCGGTGTCGGACGGCCGCGCCACCAGGATCGGGATGCAGCCCCAGCAGAGCGTGAGTCTTCTGACGGTTTCTATGGTGGGTGATACGGCGAGCAGGTGGTTTCTTGGACGGAAGCTCGAGATGAGGCGTGCGGTTTGCCCCGAACGTGTGGGTGCGATGATGGCCCTGGCATGCAGCCGGTCGGCCAGGGTGCAGGATGCATGGGCCACCGCCTCGGGGATGTCACCGCCCACCGGACGCTGCAGGTATCTGGCATGGGGAAAGTGCATTTCGGTCTGTTGAAGGATCTGCGCCATGAAGCGGACCGCCTCGACGGGGTAATGCCCACTGGCCGTTTCTTCCGAGAGCATGACCGCATCCGTCCCGTCGAGGACCGCGTTGGCCACGTCCGTTGCCTCGGCCCGTGTCGGACGGGGTGAGTCCACCATGGATCGCAGCATCTGGGTGGCGGTGATGACCGGTTTTCCCAGGCGGTTGGCCTTTTCGATGATCTCTTTCTGGATCATGGGGACTTCGTAGAGCGGAATCTCCACGCCGAGATCCCCCCGCGCCACCATGACGCCGTCGGATGCGCGCAGGATCTCGTCGATGTGTTGGACGGCCTCATGCTTTTCGATCTTGGCGATCACCGGAACATCTTTGCCGGCCTGGGTGATCATCTCCCTGATCTGATCGATCTCCTGCCGGCCCCGGACGAACGAAAGCGCAACGCAGTCGATGTCCTGCTCGAGCCCGAAGCGGAGGTCGCGTTTGTCTTTGGCGGTGATGGATGGTGTGCTGATGGTCCGGGAGGGGAGGTTGACGCCCTTGTGGGAGGTCAGGACCCCTCCGGTGATGACCTCGCAGACGATCCGGGGAGGAGCGACTTCCAGAACCATGAGTTCGAGAAACCCGTCGGCAAGAAGAATCCGATCCCCGGCCTTCACTTCGTTGGGGAGGGTTGGATAGGAGATGGACACCTCGATCGCGCTTCCTTCCAGCCGCTCGGACGTGAGGGTGAAGCGCTGCCCGGCCTTGAGGGTGACGCCGGGGTCGGGAATGCTGCCGACGCGGATTTTCGGGCCGCCGAGATCCTGGAGAATCCCGACAGGTCTCCCCAGCTCCGCCGATAATGCCCGGACCGCTCTGATCTTGGCGGCGTGTTCCGCGTGGGTTCCGTGCGAGAAGTTCAGCCTGACGACGTTCATGCCGTTCAGGATTAGCGCCTTCAGGATCTCGGGCGATTGGCTGGCCGGCCCGATCGTGCAAACGATTTTGGTCTTGGGAAAGGGCATACGAGGCTCCTTCCTGTGATGGAACACACGGGCCCGATGCTGTGGCTGAGGAGGCGCGGATTGGAGACGAAAGAGGGGGGATGCAACTCCCCCCTCTTTGTGATGACAGTCTGATGGGGTGAGTGAAGGGATTTGAACCCTCGACCGCTGGGGCCACAACCCAGTGCTCTGCCAGCTGAGCTACACCCACCATCGACATCGATCATCCTTTTAACACAGATGCCGGGGCTGAGGCAAGCGCAAAGTTTGAACCGGGGCATCAGGGAGGGCAGCTCTCTCCGGTCGGCTGATAGATTGACTTCAGGGGTCCAGGCCCTGGAAGGAGTGTCCTCCTGAGATATGGACATTGACGGATTTGAGGAGGTCTTTTATAGTCATCTGAAATCTTGAAGGTTTGGCTTTTTTTCAAGGGGATCCCCGAGGGGAGGCGGTTGTTCATCCGTGGCCGAAAACTGCGCTGGAATGATCTCTTCCGCAGAGAGACCCAATGGGAAAGGGAGCGAGAGCCGTTTCCCCGGACGGTTTTCAGCGCTTGAAGTAGTTTGGCGAAGCCGTTGAATAAAAAGGCCATTTCCGGATGGGAAATGGTTCTGGAAAGGAGCGTTTCATTGGGTAAGGAAGACAGGCAGGCTTTCTTGAGGAAGATCCCCGGCGTCGATCGGCTCCTGGGAAGTGAGGAGATCCAGGGCTTGGTCCAGATCCAGCCGCGGGCGCTCATTCTGAGGGCGATCCATCAGGTTCTGGAAGAGCTGCGCACCCTGATATTCGAGGGGCGGATCACGGATCTCGAGGATCTCGACCTCGGGGCCGTCCTGGGGAGGGTTCGAAGACGGGTCGATGAACTGGTCCGGCCCAGCCTTCGCCCTGTGATCAATGCGACGGGGGTGGTGGCCCATACGAACCTCGGACGGTCCATCCTGGCCGATCGCGTTCTCGACCGCTTCCGGTCCGTCGCCGGCGGATACAGCAACCTCGAATACGATTTGGCGGAGGGACGGCGCGGCAGCCGCTATGTGCACGTGGAGGGGATCCTCAGGGAACTGACGTCGGCCGAAGCGGCGATGGTCGTGAACAACAATGCCGCGGCTGTCCTCATCGCCCTCGAGACGCTGGCCAAGGGAAGAGAGGTGATCGTCTCCCGCGGGCAGCTTGTCGAGATCGGCGGATCTTTCAGAATCCCCGATGTGATGCGCAAGAGCGGTGCCGTAATGGTCGAGGTGGGAACCACCAACAAGACCCATCTCAAAGACTACGAAGAGGCGATCGGTCCCGAGACCGCCTTGCTTTTGAAGGTGCACACGAGTAATTTCCAGGTGGTGGGTTTTACCGAAGAGGTCCCCCTCGCCGAACTCGCCGAATTGGGCGGCCGCCATGGAGTGCCTGTGATGGAGGATCTCGGGAGCGGTTGTTTCGTGGACCTGGATGCATTCGGCCTGTCGCGGGAGCCCACCGTGCAGGAGGTACTCACGCAGGGTGCGGATCTCGTTACATTCAGCGGCGACAAACTGCTCGGCGGCCCGCAGGCCGGCATCATCCTCGGGCGGCGTGATCTGGTCGCCGCGATCCGGAGCAATCAGCTCAACCGGGCGCTGAGGATCGACAAGTTGACCCTTGTCGCCTTGGAGGAGACTCTCAGGCTTTACCGCGATCCAAAGCAGGCCGTGCAGGAGATCCCGACGCTCCGGATGATCCTTCAGCCGCTGGAGGATCTGCGCCGAAAGGCCCGGAGCCTGCTGGACATGATCGGTCCGGGGGGGGAGGAGGCCGTTACCGTGAGCCTATGCGACGGATCGTCAAAGGTGGGCGGCGGGGCCTTGCCTCTCCTCGAATTGCCCACCTGTCTCGTTTGTCTGGATCCAAAAAGGATGACGGCCCAATCTCTTGAAAAGGCCTTCCGGGCCTCGGATCCTCCGATCATTGCGAGGGTGGAGCGGGAACGGGTCATGCTGGACGTGAGGACCATCCAGACGCCGGAGATGGCGGTAGTCGCGCGGACCGTGAACCGGATAGCGGGTGTGCCGGTGTAAAGGCGGCAAGAAGGCCGCCTTTGTCGAAAAGCGGGGCACACAAAAAAAGCGGGTTTTCGGACCCGCTTTTTTTGTGTGATGTCGATATTCTTAGACGCTTTCTTTGAGGGCCTTTCCCGGGCGAAATTTGACCACGTTTTTTGCCTTGATGTTGATCGTTTTTCCTGTCTGGGGATTTCTGCCTTTCCTTGCTTTTCTCTTGGCGACCACAAAAGAACCAAACCCAGCGAGAGCCAGTTTCTTGTCTTTCTTGAGGGTCTTCTTGGCGACATCGATGAATGAGTTGAGTGCTTTTTCGGCGTCTGACTTCGATAGCTGGGAATTCTTGGCGATTTCCGCCACTAACTCGGCCTTTGTCATGGTGTCCCCCCTTCTGTGTCGCTGATCAGGTTTCGAGAGATCATTCTTCCTCAGTATAACTTCTTCCTTTCTCTTTCCCCCCTTTCATCCCCAGTATAGTAAGTTTCCATCCGGAAATGATTTCCCCGTACAACCCAGTTTCCAATCCGGAAATGAGGATTTTTTGCCAATATCAAGGAAATCAAGCGTTTGCGCGGAGGCGACCTGTGGGTCGCCGCACAAGCAAACGTGCAGATTGACGCCGAGATTGGCAAAAAAGACCATTTCCGGATGGAAACTAATAAACGGTCCATAAAATTACGGACACGGCTTAAACCCGCCCTATCCTCATGTTTCTGTAAAAATCGGAAGTAAGGATACTAATTTTGACCTTTCTAGCACATGAAATACGCCTTTTCAATAAAAAATCATCAAAAATTGCCGCGAGAACCCCGAAAAACAAGGGAAAAATCACATTCCTCCCGGCGGGAGGCCGCAGGGAGCGACCTGTGGGGGTCATCGGAGGAGGAATCCAGATTGGCAAGGGGATCCCGAGAAGGAAGGATGTCGTTTCCGTTGTCTTGGCATCTTTTGGGATGCTGCCGGCCAAAGGCGCCGCTTTGGTTGACATCGCGGATGCGAGGTCATACATTATCGATCGAATCAACCGCTTTACGATGCCGAAAATATCTCCCGCCCGAAGGATCGTTGCAGGGGGGATGACCGAAGGGTTTTATGGGTTGGACGGAGGGAGTTTTTCCTGTTCGAAGGACACCCGGGCGGCAGGAGGAGCGGTGCTTCGGAAGACTTTTCCTCCGAGAAGGCCAAGGAACTGACTCTCGGCTTGCACAAATCGGGTGGATTACAGGAAGGGGAATATCCTTGGAACGGATTATCAAGGACATCCTGGAAGAGAGCATTGAGGTCAAGGAAGCCTTCATTCGCGAGCAGAGTAAACAAATCGCAGCCCTTGCCGAGAAGATCGCGTCGGCCTTCACACAGGACCGCAAACTGCTCCTTTGTGGAAACGGGGGCAGCGCCGCGGACGCACAGCACCTGGCCGCCGAATTCGTCAACCGCTTTCAACTGGAGCGTCCGCCGCTGCCCGCGCTTTCGCTCGCGACGGATACCTCGGTGCTCACCAGCATCGCCAACGATTACGACTTCGACCAGGTCTTTTCGAAGCAGGTCGCGGCGCTCGGTGTAGCGGGCGATGTCCTCCTGGTGCTGACCACGAGCGGCCGGTCGAAGAATATCGTGAAGGCGGTCGAGGCGGCGCGCAAGGGCGGCCTCTTTACGGCCGCCCTTTTGGGAGGAGACGGGGGCAAGGTCCATCAGATGGTGGATCTCGCGATGGTGGTGAAGAGCAAGGTCACCGCGAGGGTCCAGGAGGCTCATATTTTGGCTGGACATATGCTTTGCCATCTGGTTGATTATATCCTTTTCCAAAGGCACTCGAGCGAAGGTGGACAATCACGATGACCCTTCTCGAACCCCTTGCGCTGGACGATGTCCGCTCCTATCCGTTGTCGGAACGGAAGAGCATCGTGTGCCGGGACGACTTCGCCAGGCCTTGGCAGCCCGGCGGTTCGGTCAAGGAATGGCTGGCTTCCCTGCCGCGCATCCTGGCGGCAAAGGATCTGTTGGAGATCGTCGCCGGGATCGTGGGTGCGGTCGAGCGGGAGCGGCCCGTCCTTCTCGCCATGGGGGCCCATGCCATCAAGGTGGGGCTGAACCCCGTCATCATCGACCTGATGCGTCGGGGGGTGATCGATGCCCTCGCCTTGAACGGGGCCGGGATCATCCATGACAGTGAATTGGCTATGGTGGGGTCCACCTCGGAAGATGTCGCGGCTGAACTCGGTTCCGGCCGTTTCGGGATGGCGGAGGAGACCGGGGCGTATCTCAACCGGGCCATCCGCGACGGGGCGGCCCGTGACATCGGGCTTGGGCGGGCCGTCGGGGCTATGCTCGCAGAGGAAAACTTCCCTTACTGCGAACAGAGCCTGCTGGCGCAGGCCTATCGACTGGATATCCCGGTCACGGTCCACGTGGCCCTGGGAACCGACATCATCCATTTTCACCCAACCGTCGATGGGGCGGCGATCGGCAAGACCTCTCACCGGGATTTCCGCGTCTTTGCGCGCGTGGTCTCGATGCTGGAAGGGGGGGTCTATATCAATCTCGGTTCGGCCGTCATCCTTCCCGAGGTCTTTTTGAAGGCGCTCAGCCTGGTGCGGAACCTCGGGCACCGGGTGCAGCATTTTATGACGGTGAATATGGATTTCATCCGTCAGTATCGACCGCTGACCAATGTCGTCAGCCGCCCTACTCTGGAAGGGGGTAGAGGCTACAACCTGGTAGGACATCACGAAATCATGTTTCCACTTCTGGCCGCGGCCGTGATCGAAGGGCTTTCCGAGGCTCGGGCCGCAGGGCAAGGGCCTCCGCGGGCGGCGCTTGACGGCAGGCGGGAAAGCTGATGGGGAACGTGTCGGTGCTTGATGGGCCTTTTCGGACACGCACTGATTTTTCGAAGGGATAAAACAATATGCCTATTTATGAATATCGATGCAAGGGGTGCGACCGGGAGTTCGAGGCCCTGGTCTTTTCGAGTGACAGCCAGATCTCCTGCCCGCACTGCAAAGGGACCGACGTGACGCGGCTCATGTCTGCGTGCGGATTCAAGAGCGACAGCGGATTTACGCCCTCCTCCGGATCTTCGGGGTGCACCTCCTGTTCCGGGGGCAGCTGCAGCAGTTGCCATTGAGGCCCGTCGACCGGGGGAAGCGCGTTTGTTGAATGATTCGATGCCGCTCGTGCGCGTGGGCTTCGGGTACGATGTCCACGCCCTGGTGCCGGACCGGGTCCTCATCCTGGGAGGGGTTCACATCCCCTTTTCGGCGGGGCTGGCAGGGCATTCGGATGCGGACGTCCTGATCCATGCCGTGATGGATGCGGTTGTGGGGGCCTTGGGCCAGGGGGACATCGGGCGGCATTTCCCGGACAGCGATCCTGCGCTGGAGGGGGTTTCGAGCCTGGTCCTGCTGAATGAGGTGAGGCAGATGCTTGTGCAGCGGGGCTGGTGCGTCAACAACCTCGACACGACAATCGTGGCCGAACGGCCGAAGCTCGCCCCTTATATCCCCGAGATGCGCGATAGGATCGCCCGCACCCTGCAGACGCCCGCCGAATGCATCAACATCAAAGCGACGACGACCGAAGGCCTCGGCTTTTGCGGCCGGCGGGAAGGGATCGCCGCCTATGCGGTCGTGAGCCTGCGCCGGGCGGAGGCGGCGACGGCATCCTAAGACTGCCCTCGGGCGTAAATCGTTCGTGAAGGAGAAAATCGTTGACATTACAGCTCTACAATACCGCGACGCGGAGAAAAGAAACCTTTACGCCCCGTGAGACCGGCAAGGTCGGCCTGTATGTGTGCGGGGTCACGGTCTACGATCTTTGCCACATCGGCCATGCCCGGTCTGCGATCGTGTTCGATGTGCTCGTGCGCTATCTCCGGGCGAAAGGCCTGGAGGTGACCTATGTCCGTAATTTCACCGACGTGGATGACAAGATCATCGATCGGGCCGCCCAGATCGGGGAGGAACCGGCCATCCTGGCCCAGCGGTTCATCGATGCCTTCTATGAGGACATGGGTCTGCTCGGCGTCTTGAAGGCCGACATCGAACCCCGCGCCACCGAGCATGTCGACGGGATGATCGCGATGATCGAGGCCCTCCTGCAAAAAGGGCTGGCCTACGCGGTCGACGGGGATGTCTTCTACTCGGTCGAGGCGTTTCGGGGCTACGGCGCGCTTTCGGGACGGAAACTGGAGGACATGAAGGCCGGCAGCCGCATTGCCGTGGACGAGAAGAAGAGGCACCCGATGGATTTCGCCCTCTGGAAAAGCGCCAAACCCGGCGAGCCCCAGTGGTCCAGTCCCTGGGGGCCGGGTCGGCCGGGCTGGCACCTCGAGTGTTCGGTGATGAGCAACCGCTACCTTGGGGCGTCTTTCGACATCCACGGCGGGGGCCGCGATCTGCTGTTTCCCCACCACGAAAACGAGCGGGCTCAGTCCATCGGCGCGAACGGCGGGGAGTTCGCCCGCTTCTGGGTGCACAACGGTTTCGTGACGGTCGAAGGGGAAAAGATGTCGAAATCCCTGGGCAACTTCCTGACTATCCGCGATGCGGTCGGGCTGTACCACCCGCAGGTCTTGAGGCTGTTCCTGTTGTCCAAGCATTACCGGAGCCCTCTCGATTTCAGCAAGGGCGCGGTCCTGGGTCAGCAGTCCGGCCTGGTCCGCATTTACCGGACCTTGAAGCGCCTGGAAGAGGAGGTGGGGCACCCCGCGTCTCTGCCCGATTTCAAGGTCCTGGCGGAGGGGCAGAATGATGATACGACCTTTGTGGGTGCGTTCGTGCGCGCCATGGAGGACGATCTGAACACGGCTGGGGCGATCGGGATCCTCTTCGAGAAGGTGCGGGACCTCAACCGCATCCTGGATGCCGACCCGGCGGAGAACCGATTTGAAGAGCTGCAGACGGCCCGCGGGGAGCTGTTGGCGGCCGCCTCCGTGCTGGGGCTGCTCGAGACGCCGCCGGATGTCTTTTTCGAGGAGATGACCGGCAGGGAGCCGACCGTTGACCGGGCCGAGGTCGATGCATTGGTCGAGGAGCGTATGCAGGCCAGGACGGCCAAGGATTGGGCGAAGGCCGACAGGATCCGTGACCAGTTGAAGGAGATGGGGGTCGTCCTCGAAGACGGGCCCGGCGGAACGACCTGGAGGCTGGATGTTTGAAATCGTCACGGAACTCTCTCCCTGCGGCGATCAGCCCCAGGCGATCGATGAGCTCGCGGGGGGGCTGGAGGAGGGGCTGACCCACCAGGTCCTTCTGGGGGTGACGGGTTCCGGAAAGACGTTTAGCATCGCGCAGGTGATCGAGCGCGTGCAGAAGACGACCCTCGTCATTGCCCCGAACAAGACGCTGGCCGGTCAGCTTTATGGCGAACTCAAGCATCTTTTCCCCCGTAACGCGGTCGAGTATTTCGTCAGCTATTACGATTATTACCAACCCGAGGCCTACATCCCCCAGTCCGACACCTACATCCAGAAAGACTCGCACATCAACGATCAGATCGACAAGATGCGCCACGCCGCCACACGATCGCTCCTCGACCGGGACGACGTCATCATCGTGGCGAGCGTCTCCTGTATCTACGGCCTGGGGTCGCCCGAGGCCTACCAGGACATGCTGCTTTATGTCGAGCGGGGAGCGGAGTTCTCCCGGGAGGCGGCGGTCAGGAAACTGGTGGAGATCCAGTACGAACGGGGGGATCTCGATTTTTACCGGGGCCGCTTCCGCGCCCGGGGCGATGTGCTGGACATCTATCCGGTTCACGAAGAGGAGCGGGCCGTCCGGATCTGCTTTTTCGGCGACGAGGTGGAGGCGATCCAGGAGATCGACCCCTTGACGGGAAAGACCCTCGGCAGCATGAACCGCGTCACGGTTTACCCGGCCAGTCATTATGTCACCAGCGTCGAGATCCGCGAGAGGGCCATCGAGGCGATCAAGGTGGAGTTGGAGGAGCGGATCGCCGCATTCCGGGAGCAGGGCAAGCTCCTGGAGGCCCAGCGGATCGAGGAGCGGACCCGGTTCGACCTCGAGATGATGATCGAGATGGGATACTGCCACGGGATCGAAAACTACTCCCGCCATCTGACGGGCCGCTCGGCCGGCGACCCTCCCCCCACGCTCCTCGATTATTTCCCCAGGGATTTCCTGGTGGTCATCGACGAAAGCCACATCACGGTCCCGCAGTTGAGAGGTATGTTCAAAGGGGACCGCTCCCGGAAGGAGACCCTGGTGGAGTACGGTTTCAGGCTGCCCTCGGCGGTGGACAACCGGCCGCTCCGGTTCGAGGAGTTCGAACGCAAGGTCAAGCAGGTCATCTATGTCTCGGCGACGCCCGGACCCTATGAACTGGCGAAGGCGGAGCGGGTGGCGGAGCAGATCATACGACCGACCGGGCTGATGGACCCCGAGATCGAGGTGCGCCCGGCTGCCGAGCAGGTGGATGACCTGCTGGCGCGGATCCGGGAGCGGGTGCAGCAGAGCGATCGCGTGCTGGTGACGACCCTCACCAAGAAGATGGCCGAGGACCTGACGGACTATCTGGCGGACCTCGGGGTGCGGGTTCGTTACATGCACTCGGATATCAAGACGATCGAACGGATGGAGATCATCCGTGACCTCAGGCTGGGGGTGTTCGATGTACTGGTCGGGATCAACCTCCTCCGTGAGGGGCTCGATCTGCCGGAGGTGTCCCTGGTGGCGATTCTGGATGCCGACAAGGAAGGGTTCCTGCGCTCCGAGCGTTCACTGATCCAGACCTGCGGGCGGGCGGCGCGCAACGTCAACGGCAAGGTCATCCTCTACGCCGACACCGTCACCGAATCCATGGCGCGCGCGATCGAGGAGAGCACACGCCGGCGTGAGATCCAGGAGGCCTATAACCGGGAGCATCACATCACGCCGACCACGATCCGGAAAAACATCGACCAAGGCCTCTGGAGCGAGGCCGAAGCGGATTACTACACGGTTCCCACCGTCGCGGATGCAGCCGCCCCGTTCCGTTCGCCGGACGAGATCGAAAGGGAGATCCAGGAGTTGACGGACAAAATGATGGCCGCGGCGCAGGATCTCGCATTCGAAGAGGCGGCGGGGTTCCGCGACCGCATCCGCGCCCTGGAGCAGCAGGCCATGGCGCTGATGGACGCAGCCTGAAGGCGGAGGGCCTTTTCCGGGCGACCGGCCTGGGCCGAGACGGGGTCCCGATCGGCCGCTCCACGTAAGCGGGAGGTAAGCATCCCATGAAGGCGTTCAGCGAAAGCGGTAAGCTCGATTACCATTCACTGGTGATCAACCGCATCCTGACGACCGTGCTGGTATCGGTCATTCCGATGGTCCTGGCTGCCGGCGTCATGTTCTACCAGTTCAGGACGTCCTATCAGGAAAAGGTGCGGGCGCACCTGACGACACTGATGAAGAAACACAAGGAGAGGATCGACACCTTCCTGAACGAGCGGTTGGGGAACATCCGGTTTCTCTCGCAGCAGTGCATGATCGAGTCGTCGAACAATCGGAATTTCATGGAGGAGACCCTGGCGGCTCTTCAGAGGGATATCGGACCGATTTACGTCGACTTGGGCCTGGTGGACGCTCGGGGGATGCAGGTGGCCTACGCCGGACCTTACCGGCTCGGAGGGGCTCATTACGCGGAGGCCGAATGGTTCAGGCAGGCCATGCAGAAAAATGACGTGATCAGCGATGTTTTTCTGGGGCTGCGCGGGCTTCCGCATTTTATCGTGGCGGTCAAGAAGAGCTGGGAGGAAAAGGACTGGGTCCTCCGGGCCACGATCGATTTCGGCGCCTTCAACACCCTGGTGGAGAATATCCGGATCGGCGAGACCGGGTTTGCGTTCATCCTGAACCGGGAGGGGCAGTTTCAGACCAAACCGCTTTACGAGGTTGCGGCGGCGAGCGGCCCCTACATGGAGATGCTCTCAGCGGAGGTGCGGGAGGACGAGGTCCAGATCCTGGAGATGAAGGACGACTACGGGCAGGAGAACCTTTACGCGGGTGCCTTTTTGAAGGGGGGCGATTGGCTCCTGGTTTATCAGCAGCGGACGTCCGAGGCCTTTGCCGACATCCGTCGCACGCTGAATGTTGCGGCGATCATCGTTCTGCTCGGGGCGCTGGCCTCGATCACGCTTGCTGTGGTCCGGGTCAAAACCATGGCTCGGCGTCTCGAAGAGGCGGAGCACGAAAAGGAAATGATGAACGAGCAGATTGTCGAAGCGGGTAAACTGGCCTCCGTCGGAGAGCTCGCGGCCGGGATCGCCCATGAGATCAACAACCCGGTGGCCATTATGGCCGAGGAGGCGGGCTGGATCGAGGACCTGCTGGAGGATGTCCCTCCCGACCTCGAAAATCTGCCCGAGATCCAGCGCGCCCTGAAGCAGATCCGAACGCAGGGGAAACGCTGCAAAGAGATCACCCACAAACTACTCAGTTTTGCGCGCCGGACCGATTCGACGGTCCGCGAGATCGATTTGAGAGAGATTGTCGAGGAGATCGTCGAGATCTCGGCGCAGCGCGCCCGGTACAGCAACGCCACGATCGACACCGAGATCGACGGGGACCTGCCCCGTATCCAGGCCTCCCCGACGGAGATCCAGCAGGTCTTCCTGAACCTGATCAACAACGCCCTGGACGCCATGGAAAAGACCGGAGGCCGGATCGACATCACCGGGCGAAGAGATGGGGAGGACATCCTCTTCGAGATCGCCGACACGGGCTCCGGGATCCCGGAGGCGAATTTGAACAAGATCTTCGACCCCTTCTTCACCACCAAGAAGGTAGGCAAAGGTACGGGGCTCGGGTTGTCCATCTGCTATGGGATCATCCGCAAGATGGGCGGAGAGATCAGCGTGCAGAGCAGGGTCAACGAGGGGACCCGCTTTACGATCCGCATCCCCGTCTTGGCACGGGTGGAAGAGAGCAAGCGGGGGAACGGTTTTCGAAGAGGGATGTGAACCGTCGTTCCGGATGCCGCATACGTGGACAAGTCACGGTGTGGATGGACTGGAAGCCGAGAGCGGATCTATAAATGAGGGTCTGCAGGGGCTGCTGGCTTTGAAAGGTGCGCATCGATCAGAGTGGCGAGCGCATCGGCGTCCAGTTCAGGGAAACAGACACGGATCAGAACGCCGATGGGCGGCTTCAGGTCGGCCGGGATGGTGGAGGGTGGGGGATTGCCGGCCGCCCGGCACGATGCCTCGAGATGCAGAAAAAGGTACCGGGTCAGGTTTTCGAGGGCATTGGCCGCACGCACCCTTTCAGCAGCTGCGGCGTTGCTTTCGAAGGGCGCCAGCGCGGCGATTTGCAGCTGCTCCGTGTGTTCGGCCTCCAGTTCGGCAGCGATCAGCGCCCGGCGCAGGGGTTCCGTCAACTCTACCGGGAAATCGCCGAAGCGGGGTTTGAGCTTCCCGCGGGCGGCCCATATGGGGCGGACGATTTCGTTCTGCCAGGCGCTCACCCCCTCCACGATCCGCTCCAGATCCTCTTCGGGGATGCGACTGCCGCCTGCGGCGCCCCTCCAGCAGCAGTAAAAGAGGATGTTGACGTCGAGGGCATGGCCGATCTGCATGGCCAGGCAGGCCTCGTGCACGCCGGCATGGCGGTGCACCCGGATCGAAAAATCCCAGAAGGGGTGCTCGGGAAAATTCATCAGGTCTCCTTTTCCGGGTGGATGCCGACGGTTCGAGGCGCGTCGGCTTCTGAGGGTTGGACGGGATTCTCAATGCCTCCGGGAGGGAGAAGGCGCATCCACGGGTTTTTCCTGAGGCGGTTCGGGCGTCAGGATCTCGTAGGCCACTCCGAGCCTGCGGGCGAGTTGCATGAAGGAGCCCGGCAGCGGCACCTCCCGATCTTTCAGCAGCAGGTTCGAGGCATCGGCCCGCGCGAGGACCTCCCCGCTGTCCACGCCTTCGTGGTTGTCGCAGAAAAACTGGATCCGAAGGGCGTCGGTCAGCGGGATGCGCATCTCCGGCATGCTTGCGGCAAAGAGGTGCAGCTCAGCCGTAATGCGCGGTTCCTGTTCTTTTCTGAAGGCCGTGAAGGCGGGGTTCGGGTTGGGCGTTCCGAAAAGCTCGTTGATCATAGCCCCGCACAGTTTGACCGTGAAATCCATGGGTTGAAGAGGATGCCGTTCGATTTGCCGGTCTCTCATATTTTTATAGATGATCGCTTTGATGATCTCGACACCTTCCCTCAGCGTGGCCACCAATCCCGGTTCGATTTCCATGTTCGACTCCTTCCGGGAATCAGTTTTTTCGATTCAGGCGCCCTTTGTCAATGGATTTTCATGGATGCCGACCCGAATGTGAGGATGCGGGATCTCTTCGGATCTGTGATAGGATGGGCCCCGGAAGAAGAGCCATCCCCCCTGGCGTGCATCGCTCCGCCGAATGGCTGCAAGGGCCGGGAAAATCGGTCGGTGGCTTCTGATCCGTGCATCTGCACGAGAAGGCCTGGATGGGAATCGGATGGGCCGGAGGGCGCGTCTTGCCCGCGGCGCCGATTTCTGTTATCGAGCGAAAGAGGCTTGGAACAGGTCCGTGTTGAAATCGATGGGCAGACTGAATCTTGAGGGCGAGCCCGAAGCGCCGTCTCCCGGTGTCTGGCGGGATACCCGAAAAGGAGTCGGGACGGCGTCGGGATGGTGAAAGAGGGGCCTTTCGGGATAGGCGGAAAGACTCGAATCGATCGCCGGCCGGCTCCGCCGGCCCGCAGCTGCAGCCGGGGACGGCTGTCTGGAAAAAGGAGGAAGAATGGAGCTTTGCTTACAGATCTATGAATTTGCGGCCTCGGCCGGCGCGCTCGAGGGGTATGTCTACCGGCGGCAGGGCCTCGACGTGAAGTCCCTGGAGAACTGGATCGGCCACCTGGTGGCGGCCTATGGGCTCCTGCCGCCCGAGGAACGGCAGGCGCTCCAGCCTTCGATCGACCAGACGTTCGGCCGCACGGTCCGTTCTCTGGAGGCCCTGCCAGGTGTCGAGGCGGAGCGTCTGGCCTCTGTCCTGCGGACGGTTGTGAAGGGTTCGCTGCCGGCTTCCCCAGATGATTTCCAGAAGCAGAAGTGGTTTGAATAGGGTGTTTCATTTTTTATTTCGAAGGGGCGGCGATGCTTGAATCATGGACGCTGGCCGGTAAGATCGTGAGCGGCGTCGGCCAAGCGGCTTTTTTCACCCAGCTCGCGTGGGTGCAGGAGCAGTGTGAGGCCAGGGTGGGTTTCCGGCCTTATCCCGGTACCCTGAATATAGAACCGGACAGCGAGAGCGAGGCGCTTTTGGTCTCGATTCTGAAGGCGGAGGCGATCATTCTGGAGCCGCCGGACCCTCAATTCTGTGTCGGACGGGTTCTGCCTGCGTCCATCGGGGGGATCGAAGGGGCATTGATCATACCGGAGGAGCGCGTGAACGTACATGGGGCGCGGATCCTCGAGATCATGGCGCCGGTTGGCATCAAAGACGCTTTGGGGTTGAATGACGGAGACCGGGTTGCGTTAACGGTCCGGACCCGGCGGGATGAGGATGCGGCGGATGCAGCCGGATAAGAAGCACGCTCCGGGGGAGGTGGGCGGGTGAACGAGGACCACTTTACCGAGGCCGTGGAGGCGGTGGCCTTCGATCTGGACGGGACCTTGATCGATTCCATCGGCACCTATTTCACCATCGTCAATCAGGCCTTTCCGTCGGTCGGTCTGCCACCCGTTTCGAGGGAGGCCTTGCTGGAGGCCATGCGCTACGGTGGGTTTGATTGGGAAAAGGTCCTCCCGATGGACTTCGGGGTTCGGAAAGAGGCGGTCATCGAAACGGCGCGGCGGGCGATCTTGGCGATTTACCCCGAGATCTTCCGGCGTGAGACGCGCATGATTCCAGGGGCCGCCGAGATCTTGCGCGAGGTGGCGCGGATGGGTTACCGGATCGGATTGGTGACCGCCACCCAACGGATCTTTCTCTCCGACAAGCTCCATGCGCTGCGGATGGCGGACGCGGAGAAGCTGCTGGAGGTGACGATCACGACCGATGACGCGGAGCGTCAGAAGCCGGCGCCCGATCCCCTGATCGCCTGCGCACGGAGGCTGCGGGTCGAAACCGGCAGCATGGTTTACGTCGGGGATTCCCGGGTCGATATACAGGCCGGCAAGGCCGCCGGCAGCCTGACGGTCGGCGTTCTGTCCGGCGTGGAGGATCGCGAGGCGCTTGTCGCCGAGGAGGCGGATTTTATCCTTGAAAGCGTCGGGGAACTCCTGCCGCTTCTGGACATGTGGCGGCGAGGCTCCATCAGGCGATCATAAGGGAAAAAGTCGTTTTCGATTTCTGAGACGCGCGCACCAGCCCACTTCCTGACCTTTCGAAGCTGACCGGTGCGTTTCCATTTTAACAGCGCCCCCCCCTTGGACGGGAACTTTTTCGTGCCTGGACGGTCTAACGGATTGGGGGGGCGGGAGGCGGCGTGGACGGGCGGAGACAGGACAGCTTAGAGGTGCAGGCGGCCCTGAGGGGGGACAAGAAGGCCTTCGAAGCCCTTGTGATCCGCTATATGGACCGCATATACAACGCCTGTTACCGCTTGATGGGGGATGGCGACGAGGCGCGAGACTGCGCCCAGGAGACGTTCGTCAAGGCCTTCCGTTCCCTCAAGGCCTTTCGCTTCGACGCGGCCTTCGGGACCTGGCTTTACGCCATCGCCGTCAACACCTGTCGAAACCGTCTGCAGTCGGCGGCGTATCGTGCAAAACGCAGGACGGTTTCCCTGGGTGCGGGTGGAAACGGGGATTCGCCGGACTGCATCGCTGAACTCGAGGATCGGGGGCTGTCGCCATTGGAACAGCTGAGCCGGAAGGAGGGGGAGCGACTTCTCCAGCGCGCCATTGCCGCCTTGCCCGAGATGGCCCGGACGCTTGTCGTGCTGCGGGACATCGAGGGCCTGAGCTACGAGGAGGTGGCGCAGGCAACCGGGCTGGAGCTCGGGACGGTCAAGTCGGGGCTCGCGCGGGCGCGGGCGAGGCTCCGCAGCAATCTCAAGGGGGAGGCAATGGGATGAGGTGTCGGGAGATCCAGGAGCTATTGTCTCTCTATGTGGATCACGAGTTGGATGCCGAGAGGGAATCGACGGTCGAGGAGCACCTCCGGGGATGCCCGGCCTGCCGCGAGGCCCTGCGGGAACTCGAACTCTGCCTGCAGGCGATGCGGGATCTCCCGCGGCAGGAGGCGCCTCCCGGCTTCGTTGAAGGGGTTGCGGGCCATCTGAACCAAGGCGGCCGCTGGAGGCGTATATTCGAAGCTTTTTGGCAGCCGCTGCGTTTCAAGATGCACCTGGAGGTGGCGGGCGTCCTGGCGACGGCGGTCGTGGTGGTCATCGCCTATCAGCTTTTCTGGGGGCAGAGGGATACGGCCCTGTCCCCTCTTCGAGAGGTCGTGGTGGCGCCCGAGATGGCGCACGAGCGGACTTTCAAGGTCGCCGAAGCCCCCAAAGCGGACCGTGCCGGACAGATCGACGATGCCGCCCCGCTCCTGCGCCTCCGGGTGGTGAGAGTGGAGCCGGGCGGCTCCGCAGCCCCCGAGACTGGGGAAGCCGGCGTCGATGGGCGCGCGGATGCCGAGGCGGACCGTTTCGGCGGTGCGCCGCAACCCGGAGATTCGGTTGCGGTTCTCGAGCCGCCCGCCAGGCTGTCAGAGGTGCGCGAGGCGGCGCCGGCCCTTTCTCGGGCCGCCCCGGAGGAGCAATACGAATCGCCGGGAGAGAAACCCGACCGTGCCTCCGAAGCGCTCCTTTCCGCGATCGAATCGGCGATCCTCAATGCGGGCGGGACGTTGATCGGGGCCGGCCCCGGCCCGGCCCGGCCCGAATCGCGCGTGGTTTCCTTCAGCGTGCCCGCCGGGCGATATGATGCGCTCGTTCGCGAGCTGCATCACCTGGGCCGGTTGGAAATCCAGGAACCGATGGATATCGGGCGCGGGATGGATCAGACCTTGCTATTGGAACTCCTCGTACACCCTTGAGCCGCCGGTGCATCGCACCGAAGGTCCGACCTCATCTCCAGAGACTTCGTTTGCTCAGTCCCGCCCTGTTATGATGGCCCCCGGTTTTGCTTTCGGCTGCACCCGATCGGCCCCTTCCCTTCGGCAGGGTTTCGGAGTGTCTGCGGGCTTCCTCAGTGGCTTCGCACGCTGTCATTCGGGCGGGTCTCCCGGCCGCCCGGGATCGAGAAAATCAAGCCCTTTCGCCGGGGCGGGACGCAGGCGGTTTCCAGGGCGCAGGTTCAGGTCGACACCGGGATCGGCTCGAGAGGCTGTTACGGGATCCTGCCGCCGGACGATTCCTTCCGGATAGACGCATCCCTGTCGAAAAAAAATGCGGGAACTTTTCGGTAGCTGTGCTGTCAAACTGGATAAAGGACCATAAAACCCGAAAAAAGAGGAGGACAGCCATGAGGAAAAGCAGCGGTTCGATGTCGAAGAGCAGGGTCTTGGGTGCGGGGGGCTGCTCTGTTTGTCGTTGGGTGGTCGTGTTGATGCTTTTTACGGGGGCGGCGCTCGCCGCCGGGGGATTCCCGCCGCCGAGGGCCTGCGGGGCTGCGGAGGGCGGGGATGATGCGGATCGAAGCCTCTCCCCCTATTTTGTCGTCACGAACGGGGAGCCGGGGGTGGATGCCCTGCCGCTCAAGGAGACCAGGGCGGATGTCGATATCGCCGGGGTCATTGCAGACGTCCGTGTGACGCAGCGCTACCGGAACGAAGGGCGGCGGGCGATCGAGGCCCTGTATGTTTTTCCGGGTTCGACGCGATCCGCGGTCTACGCCATGAAGATGACCATCGGGGAACGCGTCATCGAGGCGCGGATCGAGGAGCGCGAGGCCGCGCGCAGGGAATACGAGCAGGCCCGCGACGAGGGCCGGACGGCCTCCCTGCTCGAGCAGCACCGTCCCAACGTCTTTCAGATGAATGTCGCGAATATCCTGCCGGGAGACGAGATCCGGGTCGAGATGTCGTATACGGAGATTCTGGTCCCGGAAGACCGGGTGTACAGCTTCGTCTATCCGACCGTGGTCGGTCCGCGGTATCAGAGTCCGTCCGAGGCGCAGGGCACGGACGCGGACCGGTGGGTCCAGAACCCCTATCTCCATGAGGGGGAGCCGGCGCCCTACGATTTCGATATCCGGGTTGCCCTGAACGCGGGTATGCCGATCCGCGAGGCGGTCTGTGGCACCCATCGGGTGGACATCCGGTACGACTCGGATGCGCGGGCCTTCATCCGGCTCCATGACACCGAACGGAGGGGCGGGGACCGCGACTTCGTGCTCCGCTATCGGCTTGCCGGCGATGCCGTCCACTCCGGGCTTCTGCTCTACGAGGGCCCGGACGAGAAATTCTTCCTCCTGATGGCGCAGCCCCCTGAAAGGACGGTGCTTGCGGAGGTGCCGCCGCGGGAGTTCATCTTCGTCGTGGACGTCTCGGGGTCGATGCACGGCTTTCCGCTGGACGTCTCCAAACGGATGCTCCGAGAGCTGATCTCCGGACTGCGGCCGAGCGACTGCTTCAACGTCCTGCTCTTTGCGGGCGGCTCCATGGTCCTGGCGGAAAGATCCCTCCCGGCCACCCTTGAAAACATCCAAAAGGCCATCGCCCGGATCGAAGAAGAGCGCGGAGGAGGGGGAACCGAACTCCTGCCGGCCCTGGAGCGCGCCATGGCCCTGCCTCGTTCCGATGGATTTTCGAGGTCGATCCTCCTGGTGACCGACGGCTACGTGAGCGCGGAACCCGAGGCCTTCGATCTGGTGCGGCGGCGCCTCGGGGAGGCCAACCTCTTTGTCTTCGGCATCGGATCGAGCGTCAACCGGCACCTGGTGGATGGGCTCGCCCGGGTCGGCATGGGCGAACCGTTCGTCGTGCTACGGGAAAGCGAGGCCGCGGAGACGGCCGCCCGCTTCCGGAGGCTCGTCCAGTGGCCGGTGATGACGCACCTGCGCATGGCTTTCCCCGGGTTCGACGCCTATGACATAGAGCCTCCGGCGATCCCGGACCTGATGGCGGACCGCCCCATCGTCGTGGTCGGCAAGTGGCGCGGGGCGGCCAAAGGGGCGGTGACCCTCGAGGGGTTGACGGGCGCGGGAAAGCCCTATCAGGCCAGGATCCCTGTAGAAAAGGCGGGGGCGGTGACATCGTGCAAGGCCCTGCGTTACCTGTGGGCCCGGCAGCGGGTGGCCCTCCTCTCCGATTACAACCGTCTCCAGCCATCGGATGCGCGGATCGAGGAGGTGACCGAACTCGGCCTCCGTTACCATCTGCTGACGGCGTACACCTCCTTTGTGGCCGTGGATTCGATCGTAAGGGAAGCAACCGGGGAGCGGACGACGGTCAAACAGCCTCTGCCTCTGCCGGCGGGCGTATCGGATCTGGCTGTCGGCGGCATGGGCCCGATGGGGTCGGCCAAGATGATGACCGTGGCCCGTCCGGCGGCCGCCCCGCAGGAGGCGCGTGAAGAGGCCGGCCCCGGGGTTGCGGGTGCACCGGACAAGAATGAAGCGGCGGAGGACAGGGCCGATGAGGCCGTCGAACCCTCAACCGGCGGCGAAGGAGAGCCCGAAGGGCGGCCCCGATGGGCAATCGGACCGATCACGGTGTCGGGTGCGCTTGAAGAGGCCGAGGTGCGCCGAGTGGTGGCGGAGCGGCTCGAGGCGTGGGCCGACTGCCTGGATGGAAAAGGGGTTGCGACCCGTAAGGGGGACCTTGTCACGATCCGATTCCGCATCGATCCGTCCGGGCGGGTGAAAGACGTATCCTGGAGTGGGCTGTCAGGGGAGACGGAGGCGTTCCGCCGCTGCCTCGAACGGGCGGTGGAGGCCTGCCGCTTCGCGGCGCGGCCGGGCGGGGAGGCGCTGGAGGTTGTGGTCATCCTCGAACGGATGAACGGATAAACGACAAACAGGCCGAACGAGTGGAGTCGGCTGCCTGCGGCGCAAATTTCAGGGCCCGCAGGCGGCCGGTTTTATCTTTTGATGGCGTACTGGATCGTCACGACGGCCTTGACGCTCTTTTCGATGGAACTGGTGTCGTACATCCCGTAGCTGGAGATCTCGGTCGAGTGGACCGGAGTGACCTGAAAGACGCCCTGGGAGGCCGACTTCAGGTCGCCGACGTGGATCCCGCTGCTCCCGGCGAACTGTTCGGCCCTGAGACGGGCGTTGGAGGTGGCCTCGCCCAGGAGATCGATCTTGATCCGGTCGAACTCGGAGGTGTAGAACTCGGGCGGGAACGAGGTGAACACGATCCCCTCGCTGATGAGAGATGTGGCGTCCTTCGAGAGCTGCGCCACCTTCCGGACATCCGGGGAGTTGACGCTCAGGGACTGCTCGAGGATGTAGCCGGCGATCTCGTGGGTCTGGTAACCCTTTTCGTTCTGCCGGTACTGCGTCATGGTGTTGACGGAAGACAGCTCGATCTGCCCGGGTTCGAGCCCGTTTTGGAGCAGATAGCCGCGCGCCCGTTCCATGTCCTTCGAAAGGGTCTCGTAGCATGCCCTCAGATCCTCGCCCCTGGCGGTGACCTGCCCCTTCCAGACGGCGATGTCCGAGGTGACCCGCCGTTCGGCGAACCCCTTGACGGTGATCGTTTCGTTCGAGCGCTTCAACCGCTCCAGGGTCGTGGTCACCACGAAGGCCGTGGCGATCATGCCAAGGGCCAGCGACAGACCGAGCAGCAGCAGGCCGGTGCGATCGTGACTGCGAAGGATGTCGTTCATCCGGGAGGCCTCCGTGCAAAGAGGTTGAACCGGCGCGTGAGGGCAGGCGCGGCGCGATGAAGGGCAAGAAAACCCGATCTTCGAAAACCCCCGGGGAGGCCGTCAATAATCCCGCCTCCCCGGGGGTTTGATTCCGGTCGGGTGAGGCTTAAACCTGAGGCCGCGGCAGCATGCCGGCCCTTTCGGCGATTTCGGGCACGCGGTGCTCCCACTCGATCGCCATCAGGTGCACGCCCGCGACGCCTTCCATCTGTTTGAACTCTTCGATCTGCTCGAGGGCGAAAAGGATGCCCTCCTCGGCGACCTTCCCTTTGCCGGCGCCGCGCAGGCGCTTGAGCAGGGAGTCGGGGACATCCATGCCGGGGACCTGTTTCGCCATGTACGTCGCCATACCGACGCTCTTCATCGGGGTGACGCCGGCCAGGATGTAGCACTTCTCGTGCAGGCCCATGTCGACCACCTGCTTCATGAAGGCGCGGAACTTGTCCATGTTGTAGATGCACTGCGTCTGGATGAAATCCGCTCCGGCGGCGATCTTCTTGGCGAGCCGGTAGACCCGGAACTCGAAGGGGTCGGCGAAGGGGTTGGAGGCCGCTCCGATAAAGAGCTTCGGGGCTACATCGACGTCCTGGCCGTTCAGGAACTTGCCGTCGTCCCGCATGGTCTTGACCAGGTTGATCAGCTGCATGGAATCGATGTCGAAGACGTTCTTCGATTCGGGATGGTTGCCGAACTTCTGGTGGTCCCCGGACAGGCAGAGCATGTTGCGGATCCCGTGGCTGTAAACGCCCAGAATGTCGCTCTGCATGGCGAGCCGGTTGCGATCGCGGCAGACCATCTGGAAGTTCGGTTCGATCCCTTCCTGCAGCAGGATCAGCGACGCGGCCCAGCTGGACATCCGCACGACCGCGGTCTGGTTGTCGGTGACGTTGACGGCGTCGACGACGCCCTTCAGATGATGGGCCTTTTCCTTCAGGTGCTCGACGTTGGCCCCCATGGGAGGTCCACACTCACCGGTAAAGGCGAAATGGCCCGCTTTCAGTACCTTTTCAAGATTGCTGCCTGATTTGTATTCGCTCATCTTACCAGCTCCTCCCTGAACAGTTTTCGCGGGCCTCCGTCCCGGGCCGTGGTCCAACTCTTGGGCGGTCTGAATTGGAGGAGGTCTTCAAGACGCCCCTGAGCCATCAGTTTTCGGACGATGATATCCCACACACAGTCGACATCTTTGGCGATCTCGCACTTGCCTTTGGCGGACCCGCCGCAGGGGCCGTTCATCAGGCTCTTGGAACAGCGGGCGATCGGACAGATCCCGCCGAAGAAATGGATGACGCAGGTGCCGCAGCCGGCGCAGCGCTCTTCCCAGATGCCATGCTGGACCGCGCCCCCCATGAACCGCGTGTTGACCCCGGGGAAGATCCGCTTTTCGGGGTAGCGCTCCGAGAGGAACTGAGGCCCGACGCCGCACGCGAGGGAGACCACGCCGTCATAACCCTCGATCATGTCTTTGACTTCTTCGATGTATTCCGGATCGCACTGGCGCTCGAGCGTGTGCTCGCCGACCTGGATCCGGCGTCCTGCTTTGGCGGCGGCGATTCTGAGCGCGGAGGCCAGGATGCCCACCTCTTTCGAGCCTCCGACGTTGCAGACCGTGACACAGCCTTTGCACCCGATGACCAGGACCCTGCTGCAGTCCTTGACCATCTCGACCACTTCTTTGATGGGTTTTGGTTCAGCGACTATCATTACTCGTACCTCGCAGAGTATCTAGGGTTTCACGCGTACTGGGTTGGGACCGAGCTCCTTGATCCGGTTCAGCATCTCGTGGGCGACGTCTACGAAGCGGCGCCCCCTGCCGGCGGAGAGATTGAAGATCTCGATACGTTCCGGCTCCATCTCCAGTTCCTCCAGCACCTTCTTGACGTGGGCGACCCGCTTGGCCGCCTGCGAGATGCCTGAGATGTATTGGCAGCTGTCCGCCTGGCAACCGGCGACATAGACACCGTCCGCGCCTTCCTCGAAGGGCTTGAGCAGGTGCAGGATCTCGAGCCTTCCGGTGCACGGGACCTGAACGACCTTGACGTTGTCAGGCATGGTCAGCGACATGCTTTCCGCGACAGTGGCGGCCGCTGAGGCGCAGTTCGAACAACAAAAAGCGATGATTTGGGGTTCAAAATCAGTCATTGCAGCATCTCCTTATAAACACCTGGTGTCATTGACCTCGCTTGAGCAGGACACCGGTTAGTTCGTTTCCTTCCGAAAAGGGTCTTTTTGCCCAATCTCTGCGTCAATCTGCGCGCTTGCTTGTGCGGTGTACCATCCGCATGCCTCCGCGCAGACGCTCGATTTCCTCGATCTTGGCCAAAAATCCCCGTTTCCGGCCCGGAAACTGTTTCGTGTCCGAAGCTTCATTTCCTTATGAATCTAATTCGTTTCCATAAGGATGGAAGGCGCCTGGTTCAGCATCTGATCGGAGACGCCGGGCATTACGATGGCTTTGCCGGGGCATTCCGCGACGCACATACCGCAGCCTTGACACAACGCGGGATCGATGTAGGCGGCTCCGCGATCGTGATCGATATAAGGCACATGGAACGGACAGGTCCGCACACAGGTGCAGCAGACGGCGCATTTCTCGGGCTGCACCTCGGCTACGAGCGCCGCCGCCTGGACCGTTTCCTGCTTCAGGATCTCCAGGGCCCGGCCTGCAGCGGCCTTGGCCTGGGCGATACTGGCAAGGGTGTCTTTGGGGTAGTGGGCCAGACCCGCCTGATAGATGCCCTTGATCGTCGTATCGGAGGGCCTCATCTTTTCGGGCGATTCGGCGAGGAAGCCGTCCGGATCCAGGCCGACCCGGAAAAGCGCCGGCAGGGCGGTGTTGTTGGGGGCCGTAATGGCTGTCTGAAGCGAGACGAAGTCCGCCGGGAGCGCCAGCACCTTGCCGAGGATCGGATCGAGGACCCTCACCGTGAGCCTCCCGTCGTCGGCCGTGACCGAAGGTTTGTTTTCGAGGTCGTAGCGGATGAAGATCACGCCCTTTTGGCGGGCCGTCCGATAGAGCTCTTCCCGTTCGCCGAAGGTCCGCATCTCCCGGTAAAGGATGTAGACATCCATATTCGGGTTCCGGTCCTTGAGATCGATGGCGGTCCGCACGGAGAAGGCGCAGCAGAGGTTGCTGCAGTGGGGCCGATCCGGTTCCCTGGACCCTACGCACTGGATGAAGACGGCCGAGGCGGCCGATTCGATCGTTTTCGGATCCTGCAGGAGTTTCGTGCTGAACTCGTTCCAGAGATAGACGCGATCGCTCCGGCCGTAAAGGTACTCCTTGGCCGGGACCGGGTCGCCGCCCGTCGTGAGGACCGTCACGCCGTGGGCGAGCGGCAGGGATTTGCCTCCCTGCTCCAGGGTGCTCAGGAACTGGCCGGCGAATCCGCGGCTCTCCTTGACCGTGGCGTCGGTCAGGACCGTGATGAGGTCGCTCTTCTGTACGGAGGCGAGCAGGTCTTTCAGATACGCCTGCACGTCATAACCCTGCCAGGTGGATCGAACGTGGAGCGCGTGCCCGCCGAGAGCGGCTTCCTTCTCGACCAGCGTCACCGGGAAGCCTTCCCGTGCGATCGCCAGGGCGCTCTCCATACCGGCCAGACCGCCGCCGACAACCAGGGCCTGCTTGGTCACCGGCACTTCCCGTACAGGGGTGGGGCTGCTGAGGGCGGCGCGGGCGACCCCCATGCGCAGGCGGTCGTTCAGCTGGGTGTCGGCCGCGATGTCGAGCACCCGCAGGTCGACCATCTCGAACAGAGCGGGGTTCAAACCGCACCGTCTGAGGGCTTCCTCCAGCAGGGCCTTGTGGATCAGCGGCGTGCAGCTGGTGAATACCAAACGGTTGGCGCCGGTTGACTGGATCGCCTGGACGAGCTGATCGAGGATGCCGCCCTCCATGCCGACGACGGAAGCCACCTTCGGGAGTTTGGAGGCGAAGGCCTCGATGCGTTTGCCGATCCCGGCATCCATGCCGGGGCAGAGATGGTAGGCGACCAGGACCTTGGGCTCCGCATCGGGAGCGGACACCGCCTGGGGGTAGATGACGGGGGCTGCGAGCGCCACCGGGTCGAGGACCGCGGCGATCTCGGAGGCCACGGCGTTGGCCTGGGTGATGGATTGGCCGATGTCCAGGGGTCCGGAAAGACCGCCGCAGGTAAAAACACCCGGAAGGCTGGTGCCGACCGGCTTGAAGGGGGGGGTGGCCAGGAAACGGTCGGGGCTCAGTTGCAGCCCCATCTTTTCGGCCAGGGCGATGGCGTCCGCCGCGGGCTTGAGCCCCACCGAAAGGACGACCATGCTGAAGGTCTCTTCATGGAGTGCACCGGCTTCGTCGGCGTAGGTGAGCTTCAGGTCGTCGCTTTGGGGCAGCGCGTCGACCGTGTGGATCCGGCTGCGGACGAGGCGGATGCCGCGGGCCTTGGCATCGTTCAGATAGGTCTCGAAGCCCTTGCCGTGCGTGCGCATATCCATGTAGAAGATCACGGGCTCGACGCCTTCGTCGACGTCGACGCTGTTGACGGCCTCCTTGAGGGCGTACATGCAGCAGACCGAGGAGCAGTAAGGGGCGTCGCAGCGGTTGATATCCCGGGAACCGACACACTGCAGCCAGGCGATCTTCTGCGGGGATTGTCCGTCCGAAGGCCTCTTGACGATGCCCTTCCCCGGGCCGGTCGGCTTCTGCAGTTGCTCGTACTCCACGCTGGTGACGACGTTCGGGAAGCGGTGATAGGCGTAAGTATCGTGCTGGGAGGGGTCGAAGGCCTCGATGCCGGCCGCGAGGACCACGGCGCCCGCTTCGAGCTGTTTGGCGACGCCGCCCTGTTCGACACTCACGGCGAACCGGCCCAGTTCGCCGGTTATCCCGGTGACCTGTGCGTCGGTTAGCACGTCGATGTTGGGGTTTTGCTGGCAGGCGGCGATCTTGGGATTCAACTTGCAGCATGCGCAGAGGGGGTAGATCCGGTGCAGATTGGGGATCATCCCGCCCAGGGTTGCCGTACGTTCGACTACGTGGACACCATATCCTGCGTCAGCAAGGGAAAGGGCGGCCTGTATTCCCGCGATGCCGCCCCCGATAACCGCTACAGAGCCCTTGGGTTTATTTTGACTCATGACATTCTTTCTCCTGCTTCTCAGCGTTGAAGTGTTGTTTCGAGAGGTTTGTCTCGAAGTCGGTGAAATCATGTAACTTGACGCGAACGAGCGGTTCTCCCCTTCGCGCAAACCCGCCAGCCCCTTCGGAAGCGCGGAGAAAACGGCAGGCCTTCTCGAGTCCGCGATTGGTTCGAAAGGGCATAAGATACCCATTTGAGGCATTATGCCACTTGTGAAAATCGTTACATGCCATAAGGGCTGGGAGGTGTCAAGGGAAATATGTCCTCCGGCGAGGCGCTCCGGGGCCGCGGCCGGGTTGGGTAATCGCTTGATAATCGGCCGGGAATCTGATAGAAAATTCCCATCCGGAAAGGGTCTTTCTGGCTGGTCTCGGCGCCTGGCTGCCCGTTTGCTTGTACGGCGGCCTGCAGGCCGCCGTACAAGCAAACGGTTGAGCCCCTTGACATTGGCCAAAAATCCTCGCTTCCGGATTGGAAACCGGGTCGTACTGGATAATCATTTCAGGACAGATATGCGTTAGGATGGTGAGACGTGCCTATATATGAGTACGAATGCAAACAATGCGCCAGGACCTTTCAGGCGCTGATCATGAAAAAGGAGGACGAAGAGGCCCTTTCATGTCCCGGCTGCGGGGGGAATCAATGGAAGCGTCTCATTTCACGCGTCTGTTTTCATGTTTCGGAGCAGGATCGGCTCTCGTCTTTCGACCCGTCGGCCCGCAGGGATGACAGCTTCTACAAGGATTCGCGCAACATCGGCCTCGAAGCCAAAAAGAGGGCCCAGACGATGGGCGTCGATCTCGGGGGGGGCTTCGAGGAGAAGCTCGAAAAGCTTCGGAGCGATCCGGGAAGCGTCATCCGGGATTCGGAATAAGGGCGGCGGATGGAGTTCGGAATCTCGACGAGCGCCCTGCCGCTGGTCCGCTCGGGCCGGGATCGCGGGGATGGAGCGAGGTCATGATGAAGCGGAAGCCAGGGGACGTCGTCCTTGTCTATTACCAGGATGCACCGGCGATCTATGCCCGCATCGAGGCGGTCGAGCCCGATGTGAAGGCGGGGTGGTGCCAGGTGACGCTGCTGTTTTTGAGCGTACCGAGTCAAGTTGTCCGGTGGATCCTGCGCGAGTCCTACGTGGACGGGGAGTCTTTTACCATGGGAGGCCAGGCCGTGCGCCTCGAGGAGGTCAAGGCCACTCCCGCGGCGACGGGGCCGGAGGCCCCTACTGAGGATAGCGGGGAGGGGCGGAAGGGCTCCGCCCGTGTCATCCCGTTCAAAAAGCCTTCTTGATCGAAGGGGGGCGGTTTTGCTCGAGGGCCCCAGCCAAACAAAGAGGCTGCGGTCCGAGTTTATTCACCGGTGGAGATCGGAGCGGCCGAAAATGGGAAAATGGGAGATGTTCATCATTCGGCTCGTGCTGGCCGTGGGGATCGCCATCCTCATCGGCCGTTTTTTCTTGCAGGGCCATTCTTTCTGGTGGACACTGCTGCTGGCAGGTGTTCTGCTGGGATTGGCCTATTTACAGGAGTTTTTCAGGTTGCGCGACAGAAGGGGGAACCCATGACCACGAAAAAATTCGTCTACGCGTTTGAGGAGGGGGATGGCAAGAACAAGAAACTCCTGGGCGGCAAAGGGGCCAATCTCTGCGACATGACGCAGATCGGCCTCCCGGTTCCGCCCGGATTCGTCATTACGACGGAGGCCTGCCTCGCCTATCTGGCCCAGAAGAAGAAGGGGCTCGACGCGGAGTTGATGGGCCAGATCAAGGGGGCGATGGCGGATCTCGAACAGAAGACCGGCAAGCGCTTCGGGGACCCCAAGAACCCCCTGCTGGTTTCCGTCCGCTCCGGTGCTGCGATCTCCATGCCCGGGATGATGGACACCATCCTCAATCTCGGGCTGAACAAGGAGACCCTGCCCGGGCTCATCGAGCAGACGCAGAACGAGCGTTTTGTCTACGATGCCTACCGGCGTGTGATCCAGCTCTTCAGTTCGGTCGGACTGGGGCTCGGCGACGAGCCCTTTGACGATGTCTTCGATGATGTCAAGAAAAAATACAAGGCGGCCCAGGACGTCGATCTGGATGCCAAGGGCCTGCGGGAGATCTGTGACCGCTTTATGCAGGTCGTGCAGCAAAAGACCGGGACCCCCTTCCCGCAGGATCCCTATGTCCAGCTGGAGATGGCGGTCGAGGCTGTCTTCCGATCCTGGATGGGGAAGCGCGCCGTCGATTACCGCAGGGAGTTCGGGATCACCACCGAGATGGCCAGCGGGACGGCGGTGAACATCTGCACCATGGTCTTCGGAAACATGGGCAACGACTGCGCGACCGGCGTGGCCTTCACCCGCAACCCCGCCACCGGCGAAAACCGCCTCTACGGTGAATACATGATCAACGCGCAGGGTGAGGATGTGGTCGCCGGCATCCGCACCCCGAAGCCGATCCGTGAACTGCGCCCGGAGATGCCCGAGGTCTACCAGGAGCTCGAGAAGCTCCGGCACACCCTGGAGAAACGCTATCGAGAGGTCCAGGATTTCGAGTTCACGATCGAGAAGAGCAAGCTGTACTGCCTGCAGACCCGGAACGGCAAAATGAACGCCGCGGCCTTTATCAAGACCTCCATCGACATGGTGAACGAGGGGCTGATCACCGAAGACCAGGCCATCCTGCGGATCAAACCCGACATGCTGGCACAGCTTCTCTATCCGCGCCTTGACCCGGAGGCGAAGGTGGAGATCCTGACGACCGGTCTGCCGGCCTCTCCCGGCGCCGCCTGGGGCAAGATCGTCTTTGACGCGGACCGCGCAGAGAGCAAATCCAAGCTTGGGGAGAAGGTCATCCTCGTCCGCGAGGAGACCAAACCCGATGACATCCATGGGTTTTTCGCCGCCCAGGGGATCCTGACGAGCCGCGGCGGAAAAACCAGCCACGCCGCCGTGGTCGCCCGCTCCATGGGCAAACCGTGCGTGTCGGGCTGTGAGAATATGACGATCAGCTATGCCACGCGCGAGGCGGTGATCGCGGGCGTCCCGCTGCGGGAAGGCGATGTCCTGACGATCGACGGCACGACCGGGAATGTTTTCCAGGGGAGGGTCCCGACGATCGAACCGGAGTTCGTCGAGGACCTCCTCGTGCTACTCGAGTGGGCGGACGAGATCAGTGAATTGGATGTGATGGCGAATGCCGACACCCCCGAGGCGGTGAAAAAGGCCAAAAAATATGGGGCCATGGGCATCGGCCTGTGCCGTACGGAACGGATGTTCAACCAGCCGGACCGTCTGCCGATTGTCCAGGAGATGATCCTGGCTGAGAGCACCGACGAGCGGCAGGCCTCGATCAACCGTCTGCTGCCTATCCAGCGCGAGGATTTCAAGGAGATCTTCCGCATCATGAACGGCTATCCGGTGACGATTCGGCTGCTGGACCCGCCGATCCATGAGTTCCTGCCCTCCGCCGACGAACTGATCCAGGAGATCACCCACCTGCGCGAGCTGCGCAAGACCATCGAAGGAATGGCGACTCTCCCGGACACCCTCAGGATGCTGGATCCGCAGCTGCACGAACGGTATTCGGCCAATCTCGAGGCGATTACGCTCGGCCTGGAGGAACTCAAGAACAAACACCTGGCGGAGACCCTGATCGAGGCCAAGGAAGTGGTTTTGAGGAAGGTACGGGCCCTGGCCGAGACCAACCCGATGCTGGGGCACCGCGGGGTCCGTCTGGGCATCACCTATCCGGAGATCTACTCCATGCAGATCCGGGCCATCCTGGAGGCCGCCGCCGAGCACATCAAGAGCGGCGGGCGGATCAGCCCTGAGATCATGGTCCCGCAGGTCTGTACGCTGGAGGAGCTCAAGTGGGTGCATCGTTACGTCAGCCAGATCCACAAGGAGGTGGAGAAGAAGTTCAGGATCGACGTCCCGTTCCACTTCGGCACCATGATCGAGGTGGTGCGGGCCTGCATGCGCGCGGGGCGGATTGCGGAACTGGCGGAGTTCATGTCTTTCGGAACCAACGATCTGACCCAGGCGACCTTTTCTTTCTCGCGGGAGGACGCCGAGAACAAGTTCCTGCCGCTCTACAAGGAGCATGAGATTCTGCAGCACAACCCCTTCGAGGTCCTGGATATCAAGGGCGTCGGCCGGCTGATGATGATCACCATGGAGTGGGCCCGCAAGACGCGCCCGGATATGAAGGTCGGCATCTGCGGCGAGCAGGGCGGACATCCGGATGCCATCCGCTTTTGCCATTATATCAAGATGAGCTATGTGTCGTGTTCCCCGCCGCGGGTGCCCATCGCACGGCTGGCCGCGGCGCATGCCAAACTGACGGAAGCGGAATTCTCCCTCGTTTAGGCGTACCGGGATGCTTTGGATAGCGGCTTAAAAGGGCCGCCGGTTTTCCCCCGATTGAACGGCGGGGATCCGGCGGCCTTTTGCATGGGCTTATTTCATGGTTCGGCGAAGAGGCTTGTTTTTCCCGATTCGAGGCGGACCGGAGAACTCCCTTCGAGAGGAAGGCGCGCTGAACGGTCTTCCCTCGGCCGTGGATCAGTAGGCGTAATGGAAGAGATCGTAGATCCGCTGGGCCAGGCGGTGGAGGTCCCGTTCGTCCTCCGGGAAGGATGGGACGATATCGTCCGTGGACTTGAGGATATGCTGGTCGATCAGTTGTACGACGTTTTTGAAGGTGACCTGCGAGAGGGACTCCAGGTTCTGGATGATGCCGAGTTTGTGATAACGCAGTCCGAGATTCGTCATCCGCTTGAGGGTGTCTCCCTTCTGACGGCGGGCGCCTTCGTCGTGGAGGGTCGCGCGCACGGCCACCCAGTAAGCCTCGAGGAAGGTGCGGGCGAACCCTGCCCAGACGCGGAGCATTTCGATCCCCTCCGCCCTGACGCGGTAACCCTCCGATTCCCGGTCATAGAAGACCAGCCGCTTCTGCTGGAAATAATCCAGGCCCGAGGTGACGGCCTTTTCATCGTCATGGGCCTCGTCGAAGATGAATTCATAATGGAAGAGCCTTCTCATGAAGCGGTAATCCCTGAGGATCCCTTCATGCGTCTTGATTTCTTCCGGCCGGCTGAGGAGGGACACGCCTACGAAGGCGTGTGAGATGAACCAGTGGATGATGCTGTTCTTGTAATATTCGAGGTCGAGTTCCCGCTCCTTTTCGATAAAATAGAAGGTTTCTTCCCCCGGCATGTCCTCCAACTGATTGACCACCTTCCAGCCGGTCAGAAGGTCCAGGGTTTCGTCCACGGCTTCGTCGAAGGATGCCAGGCTGCCTGCGAGGGGGACCTGCTGGTTCGAGAGGAATGCCAGGAGTTCCCTGGCCGTATTTTTCAATTGGCTCAAAAGGAAACCGTGCCGGTGCCCGGTCAGGAGGGCGGCGGCCGTGAGCGCCAGCGGGGTGGCCAGCGTCGTGTGGTTGATGGCCTGGATGAGGTGCGAGGCCAGCCGGCGGTGATCGCCCGGTTCGAGGTCCCGTCCGGAGGCACGGATGTAATCCTTCAGAGAGATGGGCCTGCCGAAGCGGATGTAGATCTTCCCGTACTTGCGTTTGAGAAAGCGCCGGGCCTTGAGGACCTGGAGAAAGTTCTCGCGCTCCTTTTCCTCCCCGCTCAATTCCTTCAGATAGGCCTTCTCCTCCAGGATCCGGTCGTAGCTGATCGAGGCGGGGACGAACACCAGGTCGTCACAGAATCCCTCCTGAAAGGCGTCGAGCAGGATCGAGAGAAAGCCGATCTTGGGGATGATCAGCTTGCCGCTGCGGCTGCGCCCCCCTTCGATGAAGAACTCCAGCGGGTAGCCTTCCTTCAGGAGGGCCTTGATGTACCGGGCGAAGATGGTCGCATAGAGGCGCGCCCCCTTGAAGGTCCTGCGGATGAAAAAGGCCCCGGATTTCCGGAACATGTGCCCCATGGGCCAGAAGGCCAGGTTCTGCCCGGCAGCGACCCGGGGGATGTGCATGTTGTAATCGTAGAGGATGTAGTTGAGCACGAGGTAATCGACGTGGCTCTTGTGAGAGGGGATATAGATGAGCGGACCCTGGCCGGCGGCCTTCCGCACCATGGCCATTTCGTTCGGTTCGACCTCGATCCCCTCGTAGATCTTTTTCCACAGCCAGCTGAGCGTCAGGTAGAAAAACTGGATGTAGGCGCTGTTGTAATCTGCGGCGATCTCTTCGAAGTGCGCTGAAGCCTTTTTCTTGATCTGTTTGACGGCCTTCGGGTTTCCTTTGCCGCTGTGTTCGATCAGCTGCATGACCTTGGGGTCCTGCAGGACGATCTCCTTGAACTGCTGATGCGTCTTCATGATGGGGCCGAGGATGACCCGTTTCTGCTGGTCGATGCGGTTGATCATCTCCTGCCGGATCTCCGCGGCCAATGCACCCACGGGTGCATCCGCCGGCTTCGAAGCGAGGTGCTCCTGCAGATTCAACGGTTGACCGAAGTCGATGAAGGCGCGGCGGTGATAGCGGAAGAAGAGTGCGATCTTGCGGATGATGCCGGGGTTCTCTTTAAATCCGAAGAAGATGTCCAGGATCCCGGGGTGTTCCTTCTCGGGGGCCTTCTTGTATAGGATGAGCTGTGGGACCAGGAAGATGGGGCGGTCCATGGTCTTCTGGGTCTCGATCAAAAGCTGCATCGGGTCCTTTTCGGCATGGATGAACTGCCGCCGGAACCGTTTGGGGCTCAGCAGCGGGAGGAGGGCTGTGTCCCCGGAGAGGATGGCATCGCGGAAGAAGGCGGTCTCGAACGGGTCGGCGAAGTGGCCATTTTTGAGAAAATATCCGGTTTGAAACCGGATCCAGCGAAAAAGCTGCCGCAGGGGAAGCAGAAGGACCATGTTCAGATCGAAGGCGATCTTGGGGTAGGGCAGGCGGCTCCTGAGGAACCGGTAATGGTAGAGGAGATATTCGAGCCGGCCCCGATACTTTATGGTGTAGACCACGGTTCCGTCGCGGTTCATCTGTTTGAGCTCTTCGGTCATGTTCTCGTCGAAGCGCACGTGGCGAAAGAGCCGGTAGAGCAACCAGCCCAGGAAGAATCCGGGCTTGTAATCCAGGACAAAGGGGAAAAAGGGCCCCTTCTGCTTCTGATTCATGGTAGGACCACCTTTCAGAGGAGGCCGTCGCCGATGAAGCCCGGCCGCCGCCTTTTTGCAGGAAAGCTAGTCCAATTCGAGGAAAAAAGCAAGACGCAGAACGTGTGCAGCAGCCCTTGGGCGTGGGAACGGCTTCCTTTCATGGCTCCGCGGGGGGCGTCGCTTGACTGCCTTGTTGACAAACGGGTGGGTATGTTTAAGAATAAATTTAAATACACCGATGCGAGCGCATCCCACGGAGGGAGTCATGTATAAGCCTATGGTGATATCCGGACTGACGGTCGATCCGGTGACCAACAGCCCGATTGTCATTCTGAAAGAGATCGACGGGGAGGAGACCCTCCCGATCTGGATCGGGCTTCTGGAGGCTACGGCTATCGCCAGTGAACTCGAAGGCATCAAGTTTTCCAGGCCCATGACCCACGACCTCTTCAGAAATTTCCTGGAGATGGTCGGCGTCCAGATCCAGAAGGTGGAGGTCTGTGATCTCAAAGACAACACCTATTTCGCTATCATCCATTTTTCGCACGAAGGCAGGGAGATGACCATCGACGCGCGGCCGAGCGATGCGCTGGCGGTTTCCCTCCGGGCCAAGGCGCCTATCTTTGTATCCGATGAAGTGATCAGGAAGTCCAGTCAGATCGATCTCAAGGCGGAGGCGCAGGACAAGTCGGAAAAGGGCAAAAAATGGCAGGAGATCCTCGAGGGCTTGAACCCCGACGACTTCGGCAAGTACAAGATGTAGCGGCGGCGTCCGGCGGTCGGAGATCCGGCAGGCTGAACGGCCTGCGCGTCGCCCCGGGCCGAAACGCCGCCTTGTGCCGAGTGAATCTTTTCGGCCCCATCCATTCTGCGCCTTTCCCGCAAACCGGCTCCACCTGTCACACCCCTCGACGGGGTCGTTTTCAACCGTTGATTCACAGCCGCGGTGCCTTGTCGACCCAGAAGGTCCGGTCGGTGCTTTTTCCTTCGAACTGCCATGGCTTGGAATTTCTGAAGTCTGACGGCTCCGAGGCGGAAGACGCCTTTCCATGTCCGCTCGGTCTGTCAAACCCTCTGCAATGAGAGACGATACGCTTAGCCTGTGAAATCCTTCTTGCGCCGACAGCAACCGCACCGTTCGAAACGCATCTTCGACGGCGTCGGTGCGGCCGTCATCCTGGTCTGGCTTTTTCTCTTGGCGACCCTGGTCTATCGGGAAGAGATCGGCTCTTCGGCCGCTCCTTCTCGGGAACCGGGCTTGAGAGCGGTCAGCCGGGACCTGGAAAAACAGGACTGGATGGAGATTCACCTGCAGGGCCGCAAGGTCGGGTATGCGCATACGAGCGTCCAGCCCCTCGACGGCGGGTTCCTGGTGCAGGAAGAGGTCTTTCTGCGACTGAATCTGCTGGGGAGGGAAAACGGGATCTTCACCACCACGCGCTCGGTGACGGACCTCGGCTTCGGCCTGGAAAGCTTCGCCTTCGAGATGCGCTCCGGGGTGGTCTCCTTCAAGATCCGCGGGCGTGCGGAGAACGGCCGCCTCGCGGTGACGACGGGCGAGGGCCGCAGCGCCAGGTCCGACACGGTGCCCCTTTCGGGGAAACCCGTTCTCGGTTCCGGCATGGTCCAGTCCCTCCGGGGACGGCGGCCGAACGTGGGTGAGGCCTTCCCCTTTTCCTTTTTCGATCCGTCCACGTTGACCCAGAAATCGCTTGTGATGAAGGCGGTGGCCGAAGAGGAGGTGTCCTTCGAGGGGGGCACCGTCAATGCCCTCCGGCTGGAGACGGATTTTTGGGGCAGGCCGCTTGTGATCTGGCTGGACGATGAGGGCGAGGTTCTGAAGGAGGAGGGTTTTCTCGGGTTCACGCTGCTTCGTTCGACCGCCGACCGGGCCCGGGCGGGCATCTCGGGCGGCGGAGACCTTTACGCCATGGCGGCGGTGCCCGTGAAACAGGCCCTTTCAGCGCAGCGGCAGTTGAAGCGGCTGCGCCTCCGGATCAACGGGCTGGACCGGGCCGAGTTCGACCCCCGCCATCTGAACGAGGGGCGGCAGCGCTGGGTCGACGGGGTGGTGACGATCGAGAAGGAGGATGTGCCTGGAAGGGGACGACGCCTGAGCGCAGCCGAGATCCAGGAGCGGGGTCTCGAGGGCTGGCTGCGGCCTGAACCGGGGATCGAGAGCGATGCCGACGAGATCGTCCGCACGGCCCATGCGCTTTCAGGGAATGAGGACGATCCGGTGATCCTGGCGCGGAGGCTGCTTTCATGGGTCTACCAGCGCCTGGAGAAGCGGCCCGTGGTCTCCTTTCCGAGCGCCCTCGAGGTCCTCAAACACAGGGCCGGCGACTGCAACGAGCATACGGCGCTCCTGACGGCCCTCCTGAGGGCGCGGGGCATCCCTGCGCGCGTGTGTGTCGGGCTCGTTTACATGGAGGGGGCCTTTTACTACCATGCCTGGACCGAGGCCTATCTCGCAGAGGCGTGGGTCAGCATGGACGCCACCATGGAGCAGATGCCCGCCGACGCGACCCACCTCAAGCTGGTAGAGGGCGGTCTGGACCGCCAGGCCGGTCTGATCGGCCTCATGGGCGTGCTGCAGATCGACATCGCTGGACACGACTATGATTGAACTGACGAATCTGACGAAGGTGTACCGGAAGGTTTACGCAGTCCATGATCTTTGCCTCCGGGTCGAACGGGGGGCGCTCTTCGGTTTCATCGGTCCGAACGGCGCGGGGAAGACCACAACCATCAAGATGATGGCAGGCGTGCTCCGCCCTACCTCCGGCCGCATCACCATCGGGGGCTTCGATCTGGCCGCCGATCCCGTCGGCGCCAAGCAGCGTGTGGGCTATATCCCCGACCGCCCTTTCGTCTACGAGAAGCTCACCGGCCGGGAATTCCTCGCCTTTATGGCGGGGCTTTACCGTGTCCCCCGAGGCGCAGCGCTGCAGGCTGTGATGGACCGGCTGTTGGAGCGATTCGATCTGACGGGGTGGCAGGATGAACTGATCGAGGGCTATTCCCATGGGATGAAGCAGCGGTTGGCTTTGTGCGCGGCGCTGGTGCACGCCCCCGAGGTCCTGATCGTCGACGAGCCGATGGTCGGCCTGGATCCTCGGGGCGCCCGGCTGCTGAAGGATCTCTTGCGCGAGGAGTCCGCCGGAGGAACGACCATCTTCATGTCGACCCATTCCCTCGAGGTGGCCCAGGAGGTGTGCGACGAGGTGGCTATCATCCAGATGGGCCGCATCATCGCACGCGGCACCTCCGAGGATCTCGCCCGGGCCGCGGGTGTGGATGGAGGACTGGAGGAGACCTTTCTCACCTTGACCGAGGAGCGTCTGTCGAACCATGCGGGATCTCCTGCTGCTGCTTAGCCCGAGGCTCCTGGGGGTCCGAAACCGGTTCCTCCGCCCTGCGGATGCGAAGAAGAAGCGCGTGATGACGCTGGCCGTGCTCGGCCTGGTGTTCGGCGGAGGGATGTTCCTTCTTTCGCTGCGGATCCTCCGGCATTTTCAGTCGGCCGAGATCATCGGGGAGTTCCTGGCAAGGCAGCTCTTTTCGATGGTGATTCTGACCTTTTTCACCCTCCTGGTCTTCAGTCACGTCATCAGCGCGCTTTCGAACCTGTATCTCTCACGCGACCTCGCCTGCTGCCACGCAACCCCGGTGCGTCTGGAGACCCTTTTCACCGCGCGCTGCATCTTCACCTTCGTGGACAGTTCCTGGATGCTCGCCCTTTTCGGGCTGCCGATCTACGTGGCATACGGCGTGGTGTACGGCGCCGGTCCGGATTATTACCTGGCGCTGGTCCATCTGAATCTCGCGATGGTCCTGATCGCCGGAGGGATCGGGATCCTGGTCACCATGATCCTGGTCGATGCCTTCCCGGCCCGGCGGGCCAGAGACCTCATGATGCTTCTGACGGTGCTCCTGATCGGCGTGCTCTACCTCATGTTCCGCTTGATGCGGCCGGAGCGCCTGGTGAATCCGGATGCCTTTTTCACGGTGGCGCAGTATCTGAGCGCCCTGAAGGCGCCGCAGTCTCCCTACCTTCCGACCCGGTGGATCTCCGATGCGCTCTGGGGGCAGCTGCACGGAGCGGGTCTGTCGGAGGGCCTGTTCTCGAAGGCGCTCACCTGGAGCACGGCCGGGTCGATCACGTTCGTGAACATCTGGGTCGCGCGGGCCATCTACTTCAGGGGGTTTTCCAAGTCCCAGGAGGCCGGCGGACGCCGGTCCGCAGCGGCCAGGGTTCTCGCAAAGGCCGGAGACCTCATCGGCCGATGGTTCCCCGGCGCCCCCGGTGCCGTCGCCGGCAAGGACCTTCGGACCTTTTTCCGCGACAATACCCAGTGGTCGCAGCTTCTTCTCCTGGCCGCCCTGGTGGCGGTGTACCTCTACAATTTCAGCGTGCTGCCCCTGGACAAAACGCCGCTGAGGCTGGATTTTCTCCAGAACGAACTCGGCTTCATCAACATGGGGCTGGCCGGGTTCGTGATCGCCGCCGTCGCGGCGCGTTTCGTGTTCACCGCGGTGAGCGCGGAAGGGGGCGCCTACTGGATCATCCGCTCCGCACCGATCGAGACCGGCCGATATCTGTGGGGGAAGTTCGTCTTCTTTCTCTGTCCGCTGCTGCTTCTCGCCGAGATTCTGATCGTGGCCACCAACCATCTGCTCGATGTGAGTCCGTTCATGATGTGGCTCACCTCGGCCACCATGTGCCTGACGGTCTTCGGCATCGTCGCCCTCGGCATCGGCATGGGGGCGCTCTACCCCGATTTCCGCCACCAGAATATCGCCCAGGTCTCGACGGGCTTCGGGGGCGTGCTCTTCATGATCGTGAGCGTCCTTTTCATCGGCACGGTGATCGTGCTCGAGGCAGGACCGGTCTATCTGCTCTATCTCGCCGATTGGCGCGGGGTTCCGATCCGGGGCTGGCAATGGGTCTTCATCGTCGGATCGTTTTTTTGGGTGCTTGTCGTCCAGTTCCTGGCCATATGGCTCCCCATGCGCTTGGGGGTCAAGGCCCTCGATCACTGCGAGGTCTGAAGTCATGTTGGAATATGTCGGAAACCTTCACATCCACTCCCGCCATTCGGACGGCACCGCCGATGTCCCCGAAATCGCCCGGGATGCAGCGCGCGCCGGATGCGACTTCATCCTGCTGAACGACCACGCCCACATGGCCGGAAGACTGAACCTCGAAGAGGCCGGCTATTACGGACGCGTCCTGGTCCTGATCGGCCAGGAGATCGGCCATCGCTACCACCACTACCTGGCCTACAACCTGAAGGAATGGATCCCGGGCCACGCCGACGGCCCCCAGACCACCATCGACCGCGTCAAGGCGCAGGGCGGGATCGGCTTCCTCGCCCATCCCTTCGAGAAAGGAATGCCTTTCAGAGAGCGTGGAATCGCCTACACCTGGAACGACCTGACCGTCAAGGATTTTACAGGCATCTGCATCTGGAATTTTTCGTCCCGCTGGAAGGAGCGCGTCAAAGACATCCCGACCGCCCTCTACTGCCTCCTTTTCAAGGCCCTGAGCCTGAAAGGCCCCAGCGAAGAAACACTCGCCTATTATGACCGCTGCTGCCTCGAGCGCCGTGTGACGGCGATCGGCGGCTCCGACGCCCACGGCTCCTTCTTCCGATTGGGCCTCCTCCGGTTCAGACCCCTCTCTTACCAACGGCTTCTCCGCTCCATCGATGTGCACCTCCTCCTCGATGCGCCCCTTTCCCAAGATGTAGATACCGCAGCCCTCCAGATCTACCGGGCCCTCCAGAAAGGAAGCCTATACGTGGCCCACGACGGCCTGAAAACCGCCAAAGGCTTCCGGTTCACCTTCGTCCCCGATGAAGGCGACCCCCTCCCGATGGGCGCGGAGGCGCCATTCCACCCCGGCAGCCTCCAGATCAACCTGCCGCGCCCCTCCCTCGTCCGAATCATCCGCAACGGCCGCCTCTTGCAGGAGCGAACCCTCCTCGATGCCCATCTTCCCATACCAGGCCCCGGCGTCTACCGCATCGAGGCCTACCTCCGCCGCCCCTTTTTCGGCCTCCGCCCGTGGATCTTCTCGAACCCGATCTACGTTCGCGGTCCCTCTCCGGATCGTTGACACGACCCGGCCCCCTGTGCTAATGAAAAGCCTATCCCCCCGATGCATGGACACTCGGACGGCGTGCATCCTCGCCCCGACTTCCCCAATCCGTCGGAGGATTCCCGCTTTCTCTCTCGACAAGTAGAAACACCCCCTGCCTGGGTGGCGGAACTGGTAGACGCAAGGGACTTAAAATCCCTCGGTCCTTAGGGCTGTACGGGTTCGATTCCCGTCCCAGGCACCAGTAGAAACAGGGACTTACGGCGTAAAATCGTAGGTCCTTTTTTCTTGGCTCAGGTGCCTCGAAAAAAAAGTAAGCAAATAGTAAGCAGAAAAAATAAATCCTCATATGGCTGCACGCACGTAAGCAGCGTCAGGACCGCGCCATGATCCAAGTGCCCCTGGAATGCTAGGCGTCTTACTTCCGGCTCGAATGGTGGGCTTTTCCGGGGAGGGCGCCCCCTGGTAGGGGTCCGGCTCGAAAATGCGGCCGTTTGGGCTTCGGGCCATGTCCAAGTAAGGGGTTAACGTAGATCGTCGAAATGCGGTCGTTCTGTAACCGTCAGACCAAACCACGTTGTTCGCTTCCTCACATGCAGATATGCTCTCTCTTCAAGGTGGCGCATATGCCGTCGGGAGGACAGGCCCATGGAAGAGAGGCAAGCACAGATGAGAGCAGATCGAGTTTTGTATTGGACCAAGCTGATCAGGGCGCAGGCTGCCAGTGGCTTGAGCATCAAGGCATTCTGCGCCGAGCAGAAGCTCAGTCTCCACCAGTTCTATAAATGGAACCAATGTCTTCGAAAGGAAGCCCGCAGCCAGCTTCCTGCCAGCGGATTCATTGAGCTGGTTCCTTCAGCCAATCAGCCCGCAAGTCCCATCCGCATCCGCATAACGGACCAGATCTGGATCGAAGTGAGCGAGGGATTCCATCCCCCGACGCTCCTTTCCGTGATCCAGACCGTTTGCAGAGCGGAGAACCTTCCGTGCTTGCCCTGAGCGCCATTACCCACATCTATCTCTACCGTTCACCCTGCGATATGCGCCGGTCCTTCGACGGGCTTTGCGGCCTCATCCGCTCAGAACTTCGGGTCGATCCGCTTTCCGGTTCCCTTTTTGTCTTCTGCAACCGCCGCCGCAACATGGTCAAGATCCTGTACTTCGAGGGAGACGGCCTGGCCATCTGGATGAAGCGCCTTGAACAGGGCTCCTTCCGGCCTCCGGATGCGTGCGCCGCCAACGGGCGGATCGACCGCCGGCAACTGATGCTCCTGCTGGAGGGCGTGGTGCCGAAAAAAGTCAACAAACGTTATATTACACAAAGATAATTATTGACAAATGCGTTATTTTATATTAAATATCGCGGCATGGTATCGACCCTCCAGGAAGCCATCGCGCTCATCCAAGAAAAGGACCTCCAGATCCAGGAACTGACCAAACAGCTCCGTTCCAGGGAACTGTCCCTGCGCACGCTCCAGAACCAGGTCGAACAGCTTCTGCGCCGGGTCTATGGGCGCCGCTCGGAGAAGATGCACCCCGATCAACTGATGTTCGACTCCCTGCTGATGGAGACCGCTGGACAGCCCGCGACCATCGAACCTCTGGCTGAGGTTCCCCCGAGCACCGCACCACGCAAGCCGAAGTCCTCCAAGCACAACCACCCGGGCCGCCTGCCCATCCCCGAGCACCTCGAACGGGTCGAGATCGTTCTGGATATCCCTGGAAGAAGAGAAGTTCTGCCCGCAAACGGGCAAGCCCCTCAAGGAGATCGGCTGCGAGGTCTCGGAGAAGCTGGAGTATCGGCCCGGCAAGCTGATCGTCAACGTGTACAAACGCCCCAAGTACGTCTCCCCGGACAGCACAGCCGAAGTGGGCGTGCTGACCGCCCCCATGCCCGACCATCCGATCGAGCGGTGCAAGGCTGATGTAGGGCTCCTTTCCTACATCATCGTGAGCAAATTCGCGGATCATCTCCCGCTCTACCGCCAGGACGGGATTTTCGAGCCCGAGGGGGTCGACATTCCCCGGGCCACCCAGAGCAGCTGGATCATGCAAACTTACGAGGCGGTCAAGGTCCTTGAGGACATGCTCAGAGGGGCCGTGCTCGAAACCGACGTCCTCTTTACGGACGATTCCATCATTCCGCTTCAGGTCAAGGGCAGCGGGAAGGTGAAAAAGACCCGGCTATGGGTCTATGTCCGCGGCGGACCGGACCCTCCGTTGGTCGTTTTCGAGTTTTCCCTGGATCGAAGCAAGCAAAGGCCCTTGAATTTCCTGGCCGGCTACCAGGGCTATGCGCATGCGGACGCCTACAGCGGCTACGATGAACTGTTCCGTCAAGACGGGGTCATCGAAGTGGCCTGCTGGGTTCATGCCCGCAGAAAGTTCGATGAAGCGGTATCCTCTCGTCCCCAGGAAGCGACAGAGATCATAGCCCGCATCGCCAAACTATATCTAATCGAGAAAGAATGCACTGATCTTGACCCGGTTGAGCGTTCCAATGCGAGGCGGATTCATGCTGCGCCGGTCATCGAGGGGATCTTCGCCCGGCTCGAGGAACTCAAGACGGCGACCATTCCCTCTGAGCCCCTGCGAAAGGCCATTGACTACACCCTGAACCAGAGAGCCGCCCTGAAGCGATACCTCGAAAACGGCTGGCTGAAGCCCGACAACAACACGGCGGAAAACGCCATCAGACCACTCGCGCTCGGACCCAAGAACTGGATGTTCGCGGGCAGTGAGCGTGGCCCGAGAGCCGCAGCGCTTTTCCTCGGCCTTATCCAGTCCTGTAAAGCCTGCGACGTCAACCCCTGGGAGTATTTCAACGACATCCTTCGCCGGATCATGCACCATCCTGTCAGCCAATTCCGGGAACTGCTCCCTGATCGGTGGCAGCCTATGGCAAAAGGCCAGAACGGTTTGATCCTTTCCTCCGGTTCGTAAACTCCCGCTCTTCATCTGGGCAACCCGCGTTCCACGGAGCCTGGCGGCAAAACTTCATGCCTGCCGCCGGGTTTTCCTGAGGGCCACCCGCGCTCGTGCCTATCGAGATGATCTGCTTACCGTTCCTGTGAAAAAATTTCTGCAGTCGAAGACCTTCACCTTCGTGGCAACGTCATGAAAATGGGACGTTTCCATCACCCACTACCACCGATGCCGCCGATCTTACACCTATGCGCAATCCTGAGCCAGGTGGGTAGCTCTGACGCTTACGTCATTGGAAGCCCTCTAAGCGGTTCGGAGACGGGTCGAAGGCCGCTTCTGCGATCTTCGCCCCGCCTCAATTGAGAAAGGAGAAAAGATGTACTTACATGATAATTGATGTATTTGCCTTAGACTCTTTCTTTACCCAAATTCCAGGCGATTCTTCCACTTTACTCATTGTTTTTACATATTGACGGCGCCGCAGAGTCCACGAAAAACCAAAGCTATCAAAAATGAGGACTGCCGGACCTGCAAAATGGTAAACAGCTTTCAGACACGGCACTTCATATCACCAAGCGAGATCCATTTTAAAATGCTGATTTAGCAAAGGAAAAATATGAGAAGACATGAGAGAACTTGAGGCAAGACAGGATAAACGCAGCTAAGTCATAAATCAAAGAAACCACAAAAACGGCATATTTCCACTTCCAACCTTAGCACAGACTAGTCCCCATCATGCAAACCTGTCTCTCTTTTCGGGTTGACTATCGCAAAAACTTGCTATAAGGAGTTTTATAGGCCTCTTGAACTGGTGTATTTTTCTTCTTATATCTGCGCAGATAAAATCTGAGCTATCGATGACCTCTAAATAATCATATAAGAACACATAATAAATTAAATATTCTATATTTTATTAACTTACGCAAAATAATTTTACTTTACATAAATCGCATACGAGGGCAATGATGCATCCTGCTAAATTACTGCCATTTCTACTCTTAATTTTTCTGGCTAGCTGCACAACGACTTCCCTATACACAGGCGATTCAAAAAGTCGTGCATCAGAATATGCAAGAGACGCAAAAACAGCTATAGGCAAAGACAATTACATTCTTGCTACTTATAAAATCAAAAAATCTCTTGAATATTCTGATGGCATCACCGCACTTCAGAAGATCTTCAATTCTTATCCTTCCGTAAAAAGTAATTACTTACGCTATTTTAGCATAGCTATTGACCACGTAGACACCCCGTATAACGCTAAACTTCTTTACGATAGAATCACAACGATTACTTCAGCTAAAATCTACTCAGAAGATATAACAACTGGTCTGTTTGATTCACTAGAAAAAAAGGTAATGGAAGGTAATTTGAGTGGGCAATTAGCCTTTGATCTCGAAAGCGAAATCGATCCGTTTCCAATCTTAAAAACGCCAGAACACCAAAGAATTTTAGCGGACCGTACTATTGAAGAAATTCAGATGAATATCAACAATGATAGACCGATACAACCTTTAATGGAATATGTTCAACGTGTAGGAAAAGACTCAGAGGAGGGCAAAAGAGTAAAAGCTGTTTTCGCTGAATTTTTTTTAAACCCTAGGGAAATGTCAAGCATAACTTCTGTTTTCCCAGAGTTTGTTACTGCATGGAAGGAACCAACCACTCAACAGGTCTTTCTTAAAGTAGAAAATGCAGATCGCCTCTTCGCCGAAGATTTGCTTGAAATATTACGCTCAAAAATTCAGGGAGTGGAGTGGGTTTCCTCTGAAAGCTCTGCGACAATCACAGTCATTGTTGAACAAATACGAAATAATGAAAGAGACTTACCAGAACGTACTGAAACCATTACCTATTCAAATCTGCAAGTAGACATTTTGAAATCTACCATCTTGATGCCGCGCAATGCATCCTACCTTTATGATATCGTATCAGGGGGTGTAGAAATTGATTACGGATTTGCTGTTTCAGCAGTTAAGAAGAACAAAACAATCTATGACGAATTAGTCAGAGGAAATATTAAAAAGGAATATCACCGATGTCAAAATTCTCGAATCCGAAATGTATTTGGGGGGGTAACCTCTGCCGGATTCGTTGCCAATACTGACATGCGAAAGCGTTGCTCTGGACCTAATTCTGTATCAATCAATTCTCTTCGAAAAGATATCCTGGACAAGATAGCTAACGCTGTCTTAAAAATCGCACCGATTAAAAAAGCGCACATTTGGTTCAGCAACAAATCTCATTAAATTAAATATTTATAACTACAACGCGCGGGCTTTATATTTATACCTGAATCCGTGAGACTCCAGTAAACAGTCGCCCGGTTTCAGGCTCAGAAGCGTAATATCGGCCTGTCCACCGGTAGATGTGAGCCTTCTGAAGCCTCTACACTCACTATTTGAGTCGTTCTTTGATGCTCTTTGATGAACAGTTATGTTTTATGGCTTTTTTTAGGCATGATTCACCCTGAGATAACCTATTTTGGTTGATGAAACTTCCTGGTTTGCGGGTCTAGCCGCATGCCAGGCGGTTGTGCATAGCCCCGAAGGCTTCAAAAGCCGGACAATGTCGGCTGAAGACGATTTTTAAACGCCGGCCGGTTGTGACCAACCGCGCAGCCAGATACATCAGTTCCTGGATGACCGTTTTGATGCGGCGCCTTTTGGCCGGATGGCGTAAGGGTGACCGGTCTCCGACGAGGCCCAACTGCCCGATGAAACGCAGGATGTTGTAGGTCAGACCGGCCAAGGTCAAGATCAGGGCATTGGTGGCGAACTTGCCCGATGGCAGGCGTTCCATGTCCATGTCGGATTTGATCTCACTGTGGAACTGCTCGCTGGTGGCGTGGTCCTCGTAAAGCCGGATCACCTTTTCATCCGGCAGATCGAGCGTCGTCCACCAGGCCTCCACCTCGATGTCCGGTTTGAGCAGCAGTTGACCGCGTTTGTCGCTGGTGCGCTCAACGGCCCGCATCACCCTTTGGAAGCGGTAAGTTTTGCCCTGATATTCCTGGCGGATGTGGACTCGGAGGATTCCGACCCTTTTGCCGGGTCGCGGGGAGGTAACCGTCCCTTTGGTAAAGATCTGGCTGGCCCACTCCGCCTGGTCTTCGTTACGCGGGTTCCATTTGATGATGTAGCTGACTTTTTCATGCCCCGCAAGGGTGGCACGGGTTTCGAGGGCATCGTGGGCGGAATCCAGGCGGACAAGGAGCTTTTCCGAGGTCAGGGTGCGGGCCTTTTTCAGAACACGTTCCAGGTAGGGGATGAACTCGCACTGGCTGTGCTGTTTGCCTTCCCGCAGTTCGAGTTCCAGGCACCAACCCTCCCGGCCCAGATAAGCGGCGATGGGCGCGTATCCATCGGTGCCGGAGTAGGTGCGGGAAACCCCCTCTTTCTTGGTCTGGGAGTTGTCCATGGGGAACACATCGCAATCAAGAGGAATGTGCCCGGTATCCAATTTTGTAATCAACGCTTCGGAATTACGGATAAAATCGACTGCTGCAGCATCCACCAAAGGCCGCAGACCCACGGCAACATCATCCAGGCGTTGGCGTAATGTTTCGGCCGAAGGCACTTTACGAATACCCAGGGACTGCTTGAAATAGGTGTCGTCTTTCTTATTGGTTACGGCTTCATAATCGCTTTGACCAAGAGAGAGCATGCCGACATAGCTGCGCACGACGTCGTCCAGTCCGATTCCGCTGACGCCTTTGGCAAGAGGAAATGCCTTCCGTGCTTTGCCTGGCAGGTCGCTGTAATAGTTGATGCCCAGTCCGATCAATGCAAGACCCGAGTGCGAGGTGTAGAAATCTTTTTTGGACCGCTCAAGGTTAAATCGTTTCACGTTTCACCTCCCAAGTGATCTTTTGACAGGTGAAACCGTAGCACAGTTAGTGAATAAAATCAATATATTATATTGCTATGTGCGTTAATTTTATAAGTAATTCGCTCACGGATTCAGGTTATAAATATCATTATAAATATCGTCTGAGACAGGAGCCGAATACTTATAGACCTAAGGTTCAGGGCATTTTGATTCCGGTTGTAGACACTGTTCCTTTATAAAATTATCTAGCGCTGCCCTGATTTCGTTTAGAAAAACTACATCTTTCTTGATCTTGCACAACTACCTTTCCCGTATCGGCCTGGAACGCCTAGATATGAGGTGGACCCCAAGTACGGGACCAGTTTTCGAGAGATTTAAGGTGTAAGAACTCCAATTTCACTCCGACTGTTCGTTAGTCGGGGCTTGGCCTCGCCTCGCGGAGCCTTGCGGAGCTCAGGCGAGGCGTGGCCAAGCCGGCTGCGGCTTACTGTACCCGAGCCCATCAGGCTGCCATCCTAAGCAGCGGTGTTTGATAGTAGACCTCTGCCGGGATCCGGCCGTTCAGCCCCTGGTGCGGCCGGCGGTTGTTGTAGAACTCGAAGTAGGCCCTAAGGCCGTCGATCAGGTCCGCTATCGTCTCGTATTCCCTGATGTAAATATCCTCGTACTTTAGCGAGCGCCATAGACGTTCGACCATGATATTATCTGTCGCACGGCCTTTGCCATCCATGCTGATTTTGATTCCGTGGTCCGTGAGCACCCCCGTAAAAGCGGCTCCGGTATATTGCGATCCCTGGTCCGTGTTGAAAATCTCCGGCTTCGAATACCGTCTCAGGGCCCGCTCGAGGCTGCTCACGCAGAAGCTCTCATCCATGGTGACCGACACTTCCCAGGATAGAACGTAGCGGCTGTACCAGTCCATGACAACCGTCAGATACACAAATCCGCCCCGCATCGGAACGTACGTAATGTCACTTGCCCATACCTGGTCCGGCCGTACGATTGGGAGATCGCGCAGCAAATAGGGATAAATCTTATGACCTTTGTCAGGCACGGTTGTCCGCTTTTTTCGGGGAGCGATGGATTCAAGCCCCATCAGCTGCATCAGACGTCGAACCCGCTTCCTGTTGACCCCATGCCCAAGCTGTACGAGATAATCGCGCATTTTACGGCTTCCGAAAAACGGGTGCCGAAGATATTCTTCGTCAATCAACCGCATCAGCTCGAGATTCTTCTCGCTCTCACCCCTTGGGCCGCGATAGTAGCTGGATCGCTGCAGTTTCAGCAGACCGCACTGCCGGCGGATGCTCAAGTCCGGATGATCCTGTTCAACCATAGACCGCTTCGCCGCAATCGTCAGTCCAGATGACCGACTTTTTTTTTCAAAAAATCCACTTCGACCTGAAGGCGTCCGACCTGCCGATACGCCCGATCCAATTCAGCCGCCTGGGCGGCTGTATCTGCGTCCTGACCGCGATCAAAAAGCTGCGAGGCACCTTCCAACAGCTGCTTTTTCCATTGCCCAATCTGGTTCGGATGGACATCAAATTCTTTCGCCAGCTCGTGAACCGGCCGTTGTCCCTTGATTGCCTCCAGCGCCACCTTGGCCTTGAATTGCTTGGTGAATCTCCGTCGCTTCGCCATCGTTGTCCCCCTTTCTTGACCTCAGATTATACCTTAATCTGTGGTCCCATTTAAGGGGTCCACTTCCATGATCACTTCTCGGTAGGGGAGTTCTGCACATTCAGGTATTATTCTCCCGGATTCAGGAAAATCCTCAAGCCTTCGCAGGATTTTTTCAGCCCGATTACGAAAATCAATAGCCGCTGAAGGTTTATCCTTTCGAATGTATGATAGCGCAGAAAGGAATTGAGTTTTGGCAGAAGGTGTAAATTTAACCTTCACGAAGGCTCCTTGGACAAAATGGCGTTGGTTTCAGCAAGAACTGTATCCAGGTCATACCCTTGACCCGTTTCGATTTCCCTATCTCCCTTCGCCAAAAGGCGCAACATCTCCTTCTCGTGTTCAGATTTCTCATAGGCATCAACACTGATTATTACCGCTGTTGCCCGACCTCTTTGTGTAATTATAAGAGGCTCTTTGCTGTTTCGTAATTGTTTCAGTAGCTTTGCTGCATTTTGCCTTAAATCGCTAACCGGAATAATATTTGATAGCTTGCCCATGTCGTACCTCCTTTAGTACTTTTGGATGTATCACCAACAAACCTAAAAAGCAAGCTTTTTAGGTTTGACGACTCGATTTGAATACGCCAACTTTGACTTATGCGGCGCTTCTGCCGCATAATACAAGAAAAAATTAGGCTGCTAGGTCAGCAACCCGTTCGCAGTTAGCAAAATGATATTGGATAAGATTAAAGGCTGTAAAACAGTGCGCCTTGTCGGTGCCGTTCATTCGTAGAACTTATTCATATTTTTGCAGAAATTTCAAATTGAAAGTGACAGTCCCTGGCAGGCTGCTTCTGGGCTGGCGTTCCAGGCCGATCCGGGGAAGGTAGGGGTGAAAAATCAGGCAAGGCGCAGTTTTTCAGAACAAAATCAGGACAGCCCCTGGTAATTTCTTGAAAGAAAAGGGCCTGCAACCGGCATTAAAATTTCTCTGGTCTTAGGGCTGTACGGGTTCGATTCCTGTCCCAGGCACCAGAATTTATAGGGTTTTTGGTTTCGCTCAAAAACCTTTTTGGGGAGGGTTTTTTTCTCGCCATTTTCTCCCCACTTCCGAACCTCTCCCCACCCTTTCCCATTTTGATGAAGGCCCCTTCGAGGGGGCCGGCGCCCGGACATTATAATAAGGAGTGCCGGCAAGATCGTCGATTCTAACCTGCTCTGATGACGCCCAGAGTGTTCTGCGGGTATGCCATTCTTGTCGATCCCAAAGGGCTTTCCGCCAGTCTTCAAAACCTCATAGCCTTTTGAGATCGGCCCCCTGCCGCTCACAACTACAAAGCTACCTTTTCAAATCAATTGAAAAAATATCCCCGGATTTGACCGGATCCGTCAAAATCTTATGGCATATAACAAAAATATGCAGGAGACAGCATGAGGCGAGCTGCGCCTCGGCCATCCGACCTGCGACTGGGTGTCTGATCCATAGTGAACTGGGATCTTCACCGACCCGCAGCGTGACCTGCCGCGCATCGACCGGTTGGAAGGATTGGGGGTTGGCAGGCACAGCATGCAGCGAGGGGTGATGGCGGCTTCGTTGAAGGAGATAACAAGCTGTTCTGTATGGAGTTACACTGTGAGCTTGCTATAAAAGGATGTCCGGATCGCGAGCGGCAGTCAAGCCGTTTTTTGGAAAACTCGGCGCAATTCGGCACAGCCCTTGATTTTGGCCGTCCATCAAAGTAGTTTGTTGGGATAATTTTTTGGCATTGTCTCCGGATTTTAGGTGAGCGCGAGACCTCTGGGCTTTTACCGAAAACATGGTGAACGAAGGAGTGAGGTCTATATATGGATTCCGTATCGCTTTGTCCATTAGTGGAAATGGGGGTTAGTGATGTACGAAAATATATCCGACTTGCTCAAACAAATCGCGCTGGGAGAGGACTCTGTTCTTGCACTCAAGGCGGTTGAATTCAGCGGCAGCAAAGTCACCGGTCCCCACAAGGACGGCATGGCGGACGAACTGGCTGCCATGGCGAATACGGCATCCGGCATCATTGTTCTGGGGGTTGACGACAAGACCAAAGTGATTCGAGGGATACCACCAGAAAAACTTGACATCGTTGAAGACTGGCTTTGTTCCATCTGCAACGATTCCATTGACCCGCCCCTCGATTGCGTGATTCGAAAGCTCATTGTGCCTGATCAACAAGGTGGTGACAAAACAATCCTGCGAATCGATGTGCCCCGCAGCCTGTTTGTCCACAAAAGCCCAAACGGCTATTTCCGCCGCCTTGGGAGTTCCAAGCGCGAGATGAAACCGGATGTCCTCGCGCGGTTATTCCAGCAGCGCAGTCAGGTGCGGCTTATCCGTTTCGATGAACAAACGGTTCCGGGCACAACGATCGATGATTTGAATCCCAAGCTATGGAGCAGATTCCGAACAGTCATCTCACCTAAAGCGGATCAGGAATTTCTCGAAAAAATGAAACTTGTTGCCAAGGACGAAGACGGCACCATCCGAGCCACAGTCAGCGGTATTTTGATGGCCTCGGATGCACCGGAGTCTTTTATGTCCAGCGCTTTTATTCAGGCGGTTTGTTACCGAGGCACCGAGCGCAACGCCGCCTATCAACTGGACGCCAAGGACATTACTGGCCCACTTGATGTTCAGATCCGGGACGCCTGCAAGTTTGTGGAAAGAAACATGCGGGTCTTTGCCATCAAAGCGCCCAATCGGATTGAAACCCCGCAGTTCTCCATGAACGCGGTATTCGAGGCGGTGGTCAACGCTGTGGCTCATCGGGATTACTCCATTTACGGTTCCAAGATTCGCCTGCATCTGTTCTCTGATCGAGTGGAAATCTTTTCGCCCGGCGCGATCCCCAACACCATGACTATTGAGAGCATTTCGGAGCGGCAATCGTCACGGAATGAATTGATCAGTTCCTTGCTGGCGCGTTGCCCTATGAATGTGGATGCTATCGGCAGTCAGCGGAATTTCATCATGGACAAGCGCGGCGAAGGTGTGCCGATCATCATCACCGAGAGCGAAAGACTGTCTGGCAGGAAACCGGAATACAGACTTCTTGATGACTCTGAGCTGATGTTGACGATATTCGCCGCACAACCACCCCATGGCGAAGACTGATTTTACGGATGGAGTCGCTTTGGCAATACAGCACCGTTCATAACATGTGGCCCCTCTGTATCAATTCGAGTGAGACACGCCCCCCTGGAATATTTAGTGTAGGGCGGGTAAGGTTTTGATTCATGAGCAAGGTAGCCCAAATTGCATAAAAAAGGCCCATGGCTGAGGAAACGAGCCGCGAGCTCTATGGGTGATCCTGTCCCCCCAGCGTTCCGGAGCGCAAAACATGGCATTTTTTCCAATCATGGCAATACTCTGCACGCTATCCGTCTGGCGGTAGAGCACGCCATTCTGTGGAAACAAGACCGGGATATAGCCGAGGCGGTGAAGGAGAAATACTCAAACTATTTCGAGGAAGGAATGCATGAACTCCTGCAATAGAAATCCAGCATTTCGATCCGTTTTATCCCGGGCCCAGGGCTGCCTCCTCGGCCAGCTCGCGGGAGATGCCCTCGGCAGCCTGGTCGAGTTCCGGTCGCCGGAGGAGATCCGTCGCAGGTACCCGGATGGCGTGCGGGAACTGGCCGATGGCGGCACCTGGAACACCCTTGCCGGTCAACCGACGGATGACTCGGAAATGGCGCTGCTGCTGGCGCGGATGCTGACAGAGCGTAGGATCTATGACCCTGATGCCGCGTTTCAGGCCTATCGATTCTGGCTCGACTCCGATCCTTTCGACTGCGGCATGACCATCGCCAGCGGTTTGCGGGGGCGTCCGAATCCAGACAGCCAGGCCAATGGGGCCATGATGCGGATCAGCCCCCTGGGCATCTTCGGAGCCAACCACCCATTGGAGACAGTGGGCGACTGGGCCAGGCAAGACGCCGCCCTGACGCATCCCAACCCGGTGTGCCTGCAGGCCAGCGCGCTTTTCACCATGGCGATTGCTCATGCCACTGCATCCGGCTGCGAGGCCGACAGGCTCTACCAGAATATCAGGCAGTGGGCTGTCGACTTGGCAGTCGACCCGGCTCTCATGGACGCCGTTCTTGGAGCCGCCGAAGCCCCGCCGGCTGACTATGTCCGGCAGCAGGGCTGGGTCTTGATCGCGTTTCGCAATGCCCTGTGGCAACTGCTCCATGCCCCGAGCTTTGAAGCAGGCGTCGTCGACACGGTCATGAGGGGAGGAGACACCGATACGAACGCGGCCATTTGTGGGGCGCTCTTGGGCGCTGTGTGCGGCCTTGAGGCTATACCCGCCCAATGGGTCGACCGGGTTCTGAACTGCCGCCCCAAGGCCGGGCAACCTGGCGTCCACCGCCCGCGACCAGCGTGCTTCTGGCCGGTGGGTGCGCTGGAACTGGCTGAAGGGTTGATCCGGGGTGGACAATGAGGAAAAAATGGACGATGTACAGCTGCAGCTCCTGGTCGATCTGCACAAATCACAATCCAGGCAGGGGCCAGGCGGGGAGGCCGAAACAAAACGGGCGATGGAACTGGCAGGACTCGACCGGTCGCGCCATTTGAAGATAGCGGATATCGGCTGCGGCACCGGCGCATCGACCATCCTCCTGGCCAGGGAGCTGGATGCCGAAATGACCGCCGTGGACTTCCTGCCGGAGTTTCTCGACGAGCTTCAAGCCCGGGCGAAGGACCATGGAGTTGCGGACAGGATTGTCACGCTGAATGGCTCCATGGATGCCCTGCCGTTCAAGGAAGGTCAGTTCGACGTGATCTGGTCCGAAGGGGCCGTCTACAACATGGGCTTCGAGGCCGGGGTATCGGCCTGGAACCGATTCCTGAAGCCTGGCGGAAAGCTCGTCGTTTCCGAGATTACCTGGCTCAGTGCTGCGAGACCAGCGGAGCTCCAGTCTCATTGGGAGACCGAGTACCCGGAGATCGATCTCGCTTCGGCGAAGATCGGGCACCTCGAACGGCATGGCTACAGCCCCGAGGCCTACTTCGTTCTGCCGGTGCATTGCTGGCTCGAGAATTACTATCGCCCCATGCAGAGCCGATTGGATGCGTTTCTTGAACGGCATGGCTGGAGCGGACAGGCCAAGGCCGTGGTCGATGCGGAACGGCTCGAGATGGCCCTTTATGAAAAATACCGCGACTATTACAGCTACGGCGTCTATGTGGCCAAGAAGATGTAGGGCATGACGCGACCGGAGGGAGGATTGCCCCTCAGCCCGGATTGAAGGTGAGGATGACGAACTTGAGTTTAAAAACAAGGATCTGAAAAAGAATCAAGCATTCCAGAGGGGACTCCACCTTCTTCTCAACAAGGTCCTGGAGGATGCCCCGGACCTGGAGCGTTTTCTTCATGATTTCCCCTGGCGCGTTTTTTCCGCCCGACCTGCCACAGCCGGCGTGCCCGGCGTCTTTGCCTGTTACCGCTTCCCTCCAGGGGGAGCGCAGTCGAAATCCCGGGAGTTGGGGAAATTGCGATGGTCCTTTCTACCAGGGGGATCGTAAAAGGTCCTGATCACCCCGGATGAAATCGACCGGCACATCGCCTCAGAACCTGCGACCCCATGGCCATTCCCCCGTTCCCTCAAATTCAGGCGGGAAAGACTGAAGGCCATCGAGGCCCACATCCGAACCCGGGACTTCAGGATCCGCAAATCCGACACCATGGCCCAGGTTGCGGGTGGGCAGGAAGCCAGCGATGGCCTGAAGCTGGTGGCATGGATGGATGTAAGAGATTCGGATGAATTCGATGACAGCCGTTCAGACCTAACCAAGAATACAGAATGAAGAGACCGGACAAGCATCGGTACAGCGTTTTCATCAGCAGCGTGCAAAAGGAACTCGCGGAGGAGCGACGCGGGATAAAGGATTTCCTCACCAATGATCCTCTGCTCAGGCGGTTCATTTTGAAAGTGTTCGTTTTCGAAGATATCCCCGCAGGAGACCGTAAGCCTGACGATATCTATTTGGGCGAGGTTCGCCAATGCGATATCTACATTGCCATTCTCGGAAATGAATACGGACCGAAAAATGAGGCAGGCAAGTCGGCAACAGAACTGAAATTTGATGAGGCTACCAAAACCTATAGGGAACGGCTGGTCTTTGTCAAGGGCGATGATGACAGCAAACGCAGCCCTGAGATGGCCGCGTTGGTGCGCAAAGCAGGAAAGCAAGTTACGCGACGCCGCTTTTCAGATACGCCAGGCTTGATTCGTGAAGTCTACTCCAGCCTTGTTGAGAGCCTGGAGCAGCGCAGCGCCATCGGATTAACGCCCTTTGATGGAAGTATCTGTGAGGGTGCAACACTCCGGGATATTGACAACAAAGCCGTCGCCGACTTCATCGAAACCTCGGAGGCCGCCGGGCGATTGAAACTGAAAGGGTCCCGGGCTCCAAAAGCGGTCCTTCAGAACTTCAATCTGTTACGTGATGGCAGGCCCACGAATGCCGCCATGCTCCTTTTCGGAAAAGAGCCAAGAAGGTATTTCAACAACGTGCAGGTCCATTGCTTCCATTTCCACGGTACGGTAAAGCAAAAGCCCATCGCATCTCAGCAGCCCTATGAGGGTAGGCTGATCGAAGTCATCGATGAGGCGGTCGAGTTTGTCTTAGGCAAAATCGATCGCCGTGTCGGCACCCGTGCCGAAAGCGTTCAGGCTCCCGTTACCTTCGAGATTCCCCGTCCGGTGATCTTGGAGGCGATCGTCAATGCGGTTGCCCACAGGGACTACAGGAACAACGGTTTTGTGCAGGTGTTTGTCTTTTCTGATCGAATGGAGGTATGGAATCCCGGTGAGTTGCCGCCTGGGCTCACCCCGGAGTTGCTCCGCGAGCCCCATGGACCGCTGCCTCGCAATCCTTTGATCGCCGAACCGTTGTACCGGATCAAGTATGTGGAAAAAGCCGGAACCGGCACCACCGATATGATCGCCGACTGCCGAAAGGCTGGACTTCCCGGGCCTGATTTCGAGCAACGCGGCCCATATTTTGTCGTGACTGTCTGGCGGGACTGGTTGACGGATGAGGTTTTGGCAAGGTTCCAATTAAACGAGAGGCAATTGCTGACAGTGTCTTATGTAAAAAAAATGGGGCGTATTTCCAATTCTGAATATCAAAAGTTGACCGGAGCTTCACGACCGACAGCCAGCCGAGATCTGGACGAATTATCTAAGAGAGGAATTTTGAAGAAAATAGGGACAACCGGCAAAGGCACCCATTACCTTCTTTCAAAGAAACGCATCACAAAGGACTTTAAGGAATCATAAGATGAAAGGCATCATAAACGCATCAAAGGCCTCAAGATTGGGACAACGGGTCGGGCTACCCGTTTGTTTTTCGAAAGAAAACCGACATTGAGGCAGATGGGGTATGTGGGCACCAAAGGGGCAACAAGGGCCGTGAACCTTAAAAGAGGATGTATCAGAACGCGAAGTGAACCGATGGCGTGTTCGGAGTACCTGCGTCTGAGAGGGCGAGGACGCAGGTGAAGCCGGTTTCGGATTCGGCAGCGCGCACATATCTGTAGCGAGATGGAGGGGAAAGAAGACACACAGCCCCCGCCGGCTGACTATGTCCGGCAGCAGGGCTGGGTCTTGATCGCGTTTCGCAATGCCCTGTGGCAACTGCTCCATGCCCCGTGTTTTGAAGAAGGCGTCGTCGACACGGTCATGCGCGGTGGAGACACCGATACGAACGCAGCCATTTGCGGGGCGCTCTTGGGTGCTGTGGGCGGCCTCGACGCCATACCCGCCCGATGGGTCGACCGGGTCCTGAACTGCCGGCCCGAGGCCGGGCAACCTGGCGTCCACCGCCCGCGACCAGCGTGCTTCTGGCCGGTGGGTGCGCTGGAACTGGCTGAAGGGTTGATCCGGGGTGTTGAATGAGGAGGAAAAATGGACGATGTACAGCTGCAGCTTCTGGTCGATCTGCACAAATCACAATTCAGGCAGGGGCCAGGCGGGGAGGCTGAAACAAAACGGGCGATGGAACTGGCAGGACTCGACCGGTCGCGCCATTTGAAGATAGCGGATATCGGCTGCGGCACCGGCGCATCGACTATCCTCCTGGCCAGGGAGCTGGATGCCGAAATGACCGCCGTGGACTTCCTGCCGGAGTTTCTCGACGAGCTTCGTGCACGGGCGAACGACCATGGAGTTGCGGACAGGATCACCACGCTGAACGGCTCCATGGATGCCCTGCCGTTCGAGGAAGGTGAGTTCGACGTGATCTGGTCCGAAGGGGCCGTCTACAACATGGGTTTCGAGGCCGGGGTATCGGCCTGGAACCGATTCCTGAAGCCCGGTGGAAAGCTCGTCGTTTCCGAGATCACCTGGCTCAGTGCTGCGAGACCAGCGGAGCTTCAGTCCCATTGGGAGGCCGAGTACCCGGAGATCGATCTCGCTTCGGCGAAGATCGGACTCCTCGAACGGCATGGCTACAGCCCCGAGGCCTACTTTGTCCTGCCGGTGCATTGCTGGCTTGAGAATTACTATCGCCCCATGTAGAGCCGATTGGATGCGTTTCTTGAACGGCATGGCCGGAGCGAACAGGCCAAGGCCGTGGTCGATGCGGAACGGCTCGAAATGGCCCTTTATGAAAAATACCGCGACTATTACAGCTACGGCGTCTATGTGGCCAAAAAGATGTAAGTCATGACGCGACCGGAGGGAGGATTGCCCCTCAAGGCGGATTGAAGGTGAGGATGTCGAACTCGAGCTTGCAAACAAGAATCTGAAAAAAGGAGCAAGCCTTTGTTATCGCAGTAACAAGCGTCTACTGCTTTTGTAGGACCCTACCGTCCTGGATCACGAAGCCGAGAGCATCCAGAACAGCGATTTGCTGAGATGTGGGCTCTTCCAACCTCCGTCCGGGTTTCTTCGTGCCGGGAAGCCAGAAGAGGGCCCTCCGCAAATCACGGAGATGGCGCACCGCCTCTGTGGTGGACATCTTGAGTCCATGGGCGCGAAGCGCGCGCTCTAGAAGCGTGAGATATACCAGAGCGGCAATACAAACAAAGGCGTGGATCCGTATCTTGGAATCGGTCCAATGGTATTGGGGCATAAATGCGATTTGAAAAGGATGTTTTGTCTTCCGGAACTGGTTCTCGATGAGATGCCGATCTCTGTAAGCCGAGTATACCTTCTGGGCAGTCCACGTATGGTGGTCCGTGACCAGGATGCTTTTTGCCATTCTTTTGATCGTGGCGTCCACCTGGTAACGGTTGAGTTCAAAGCCCATGGCAGGAGGAGAATCCTCCGTGAAGAAGCTCAGGTTGAACAGTGCCGGGCTCAAGTGCAGTGATGCGCACATTTTCTCGTACCGCTCCCTGATCGCCTCCGGGGAGCGGGAATGGGGATGCCCTTCTCTATAAGCCCGGCGCAGCGTGAAAAGGTCTTCGCGAAGGCGGTTGAGTTTCTCCTTCAGATCATAGCGTTTCTTTAGAAAGGTCCTCGGATTGAAGGTCATGACGACCTTGCGCTCACGGCCCCAGAAAGACGCGGTCGTTTCATGGTACAGGATCTGGTCTTTCGCCTGCCCCGCTGCCAGAAGCCTGTCGTTCACTTCGCAGGGCAGGGGCCGGAACTGCGAAAGAGGAACGGCGGCCAATTCCGGAGCAAAATACGGGGAATAGGACGTGATGAAATGCAGTTTTTCGTCGCCGTCAATCCGTTGGATGGCTTCCTCGGCGTTCATTCCTTTGTCGAAGATCAGGGTGATGTCTCCCGGTGCCGTCCCGGCAGTTCTGAGGCGGACGACGATCTCGTCGAGATGGAGGCGGAAAAACCGCGAATCGTGCTGGTTGCCTGGGTAGAGAGAAGCGTAAACGGGCATTGAGCTCGACCGTTCCGTCATGAGCGCCAGCCCTACCTGTCGCAAATAGTGCTTCCCGGCTTTGTTGTGTTCCCGCTTGGCGAGTGTGGAAGGGGTGCGGGAACTCAGGTAGGTGTAGTCATTTGTGGTGTCGAAAAGGAAGTGTTCTTCCTCGCCGTGGGAAAGCGTGCGGACCTTCGTGAAAAACCGGTCCATGATGCGGGTAAGCTCATCCTCACCGATAGGATCCCAGTGGTTCCAGAAGTTTTGGGCGGTGAGGGCATCGAGGTTTACAGGACGGATCTGTTGAATATCGGTGGCGGCATACCATTCGGACATCCTGCGTTTGCTCATGGGGGCAATGGCGCGATTGATGACGGCATAAAGCATCAACTCCCCGGTGGAAGGCCCCTGCCTCTTCCTTTTTGCAGGGACAACGCCGTCGACAATGCCGGCGAGGCCCAAAGGCTTGTCGATTTCAAGCAGGGCAAAAAGCGATCCGAACTCTTTAAAGGAAATCCGGGTGGGGAACCCACTCTCTTTGGCCATAAAGACGGAGAGGATTTTGTCGGCAGAGCCGAGATACACCTGGTTGACAACGGTGGGTTTGCCATCGATGCGTTGGGTCTCACGCACGTAGTAGTAGGCGTTGCCTTTCTTGATTTTCTTGTGGAGGTGCGCCATGACACCCCCTATATACAGGAGGGTCCTACATATCAAGAGAAAATATCTCTTACGATCATATGCTGCGCTTTGGGAGGTCTTTTTTCGGCATGCAGTAGGGTTCTACAGCTAAACAACGGGTAACATATTGATACCATGAATAATCAGGCGGTTTGTGCTCGCTTACTTGTAAAGTCGAGTATTACAGCGGATGCCGCCGATCTTACACCCATGCTCAACCCTGTACCAGGTGGGTACGTCCGACGCTTACTTTCCACTGGGAAATTTAAGTTTACATTTTTTACAAAAATAAAAATACCGTTCCTTGTTGACAATAAAAACAATGCCAATAATAAAATAAACTACAATTGTTAAATAAGGGATAACTGTTCCATAAGCAATAATAAGAAGCAAAGGAAATAATATTATCCCTGCAATAATTAACTTAAATCCATGTTTCTTGTAATATTTTTTTTCTAACTTATTACCACAACTATTGCATTTGTCCATTTTCATCAAATCTCCAGTCTTAAAGCATGTCCAGCATTATTTCGGGCAAGGAGATGCCTCTCGAGAATCATCTACAATTGCATCCCAAAAATTTTGAATTATTTGATTTGTTAAATCTTCTATAGGTTGTCCTAAACCTGCCGCTTCTAAGCTTGTCTGAACTAAGAGCCCACCACTAAATCCAACAATAGCGCCACCAAGGGAAGATGGCCCAGCACCTACTCCCAATGCTGGTGTTCCAACTAATGCACCAGCCACGGCACCTCCCGCGGCGCCACCAATACCAGCAGAAATAATCCTGCGTGCAGCTGCGTCAAAATGCCTTAAATAATTATTTGCCATAATTTTGGTGGATCTTTGTGCAAATTGTTTAATTAAAAATTTATAAAGACCATTAGAATCAATAAAGTTCACCGGATCATTGAGGCAGTACCCATACAGATCTGTATCCCCGCCCGCGAAACCGATGGGGTCTTTGGCGGTCCAGCGGCCGGTGGTGGAGTCGTAGTCGCGGAATCCGAAGCGCACGAGGCCCGTGTCGGGGTCGTGGAGGCCACCGGCGAAGCCCAAGGGGATGGCAAGCCCCGGGTTGCTGTCGGAGACGATATTGCCGAAGGCATCGTACTGGATCTCTTTTACCACATTGCCCTGGCCGTCCACCACCAGGCGGAGCGAGCCGACCGGATCGTAGAAGAGGTGAGAGCGGGCGCCGTTTTCTCCGGTCATGGCGACGGGAAGACGGCCGTCCGCGTATTCGAAGCGGAGTTGGAGCCGGTCGTTTGCGTCATAGACCGCGAGGAGCCGGGTCAGGCCCTGCCAGAGGTATTTCTCGGTGAGGACCCCGTCGATCTTTTTTGCGATGCGCCGGCCAAGGGGATCGTAGACGTACTCGATCAGCCTACCGTCCGCAAGGCTGACCGACAGAAGCGCGCCGCGGCTCGCGTAATCATACCGGGTCTTGGCGCCTTCGTCGTCCCGGTAGAGCAGAAACCCATCGAGATCATAGCCAAAAGAGGTCTGCCCGGTTCTCACCAGATGATCCTCGATGGAGTAATCATAGGTCCGGGCGTCGATCCCCCTCAGGGCGTTGAACTGAGCGATTCTCCGGCCGTTTTCGTCATAGCGGTATTTCTGACGGCTGGCTCGTCAGAAATACGGACGTTCATGAGCCCATATGTGTAGGGCATGCATATTCTCAAGAAGTTCGATTCTCCAAAATTCTTTAGGGTTTCTGGCCCTTCTTCTAAGATCTTTAAAGACGGCAACCAGAACTTTGCCCATTTATAAAATTTTTAAATAGTGTACTAGAGTTTTTTAGTCAAATTCTTCTGCAGATTTAATTGCCATAACAATATCGTGTCTCCATTCAGACCAAGAGATAGCATAATTCTTGACCGAATCATCCCAATACATTGCTTTAGCCTTGCCAACAAATTCTTGAAATACATAATCTGTAATTAATAACATATGGGAATGATTAGCATATACTTTAATATTTCTAGATTCATATATATTAATTGGTAGAATTTGACCTTTTATATTGATATACGTCCTGATTCCTGGAAAATAATTAGGCGGAAAAAGCCAAATCTCTAAAGATTCTTTTGCAAAAGACTCTCGATGTGGTTTTCCATCAGCATCTTTCCAGTTCCACATCACATTATTCGGACCACTTAGAATAATAAGTTGACCAGGCGGAAATTTATTATAGAATACATTCGGAACTAAATTTGGACATATCTTTGCAATTTTCCATCCACATGGTGCAATTTCCAAAATAGCATTGATGTATTTATGAAATTGTGCAGCATTAACTATATTTATAGACATAAATATATCAAAAATCATGATTAAAAATAATCTAGCTAATTTATTATGCATTCTTCGATTATATTTTTATTGAATAATAATATTTAAAACTCAAATAATGAAGGGATGACTTTTATTGCAATATCATTTTTTAATAAAGAAAGAGTTATCTTATTGGCCCTATCCTTCCACCGATTGTGCCGGGATATACTAAGTCTTGCGATTTAATCGCATCCCTGACGGCATTATGACAATCGTTTAGAAATGGAAACCAGATTCCATTGTCAGCATTCTCCCTTATGAATCTCATTATGTTCTGTTCTTTTCCAATACTTCCAAGCGTTACTATGCAAGCATCAGCTTTAGGACCTTTTTCTTTATTATGTTGCCCTGTACCTAAGCTTCCCTGCATACCATAACCTTGCATGGTAGTAGTGTCCCACAGATACGCGTGATTGCCACCAAGCGCTCCAATTATGCCAGAAGCTGGCCTATTGCAGATCAAGCACTCTAACCCTACAAAATCAATTAAATTCACCGGATCATTGAGACAGTACCCATACAGATCTGTATCCCCGCCCGCGAAACCGATGGGGTCTTTGGCGGTTCAGCGGCCGGTGGCGGGGTCGTAGTCGCGGAATCCGAAGCGCACCAGGGCCGTGTCGGGGTCGTGGAGACCTCCGGCGAAGCCCAAGGGGATGGCAAGCCCCGGGTTGCTGTCGCTCAGGATCGAGCCGAAGGCATCGTACTGGATCTCTTTGACCACATTGCCCTGCCCGTCCACCACCAGGCGGAGCGAGCCGACCGGGTCGTAGAAGAGGTGAGAGCGCACGCCGTCTTCTCCGGTCATGGCGACGGGGAGACGGCCGTCCGCGTATTCGAAGCGGAGTTGGAGCCGGTCGTTTGCGTCATAGACCGCAAGGAGCCGGGTCAAACCCTGCCAGAGGTATTTCTCGGTGAGGGCACCGTCGATCTTCTTTGCGATGCGGCGGCCAAGGGGATCGGAAACGTACTCGATCAGGCGGCCGTCCGGGAGGCTGACCGACAGAAGCGCGCCGCGGCTCGCGTAATCATACAGGGTCCTGGCGCCTTCGTCGTCCCGATAGAGCAGAAACCCATCGAGATCATAGCGAAAAGAGGTCTGCCCGGTGCTCACCAGGTGATCCTCGATGGAGTAATCATAGGTCCAGGCGTCGATCCCCCTCAGGGCGTTGAACTCAGCGATTCTCCGGCCGTTTTCGTCATAGTGGTATTCCTCCACGAGGCGGCCGTCGAGCTGAACCGTGGCAAGCCGTCCGGCCGCATCATAGCCGTAGTCGTAGACGGCCGTCCGGCCGTTCAGGACCTCGGTGCGGCGGGTGATCCGCCCGGCTTTGTCGCGGAGAAGCTCCCACGAGGAAAGGGCGCCTCCGGCGAGGAGGGAGGCCTCTTTCGTGATCTCCCCATAGCCGTTGAAGGTGCGGGAGGTCTCGAGGCCGTTTCCTGTGACCGTCTCAGGAAGCCCGTTCTGCGCATTGCGGAAGATCGTGTATGCGCCGGCCGAAGAGAGGAGTCCATCGAGGTCATAGCCATATGAGGGGGTCTTGCCCGCGTAGCTCAGGGCGCTCAATCGGAAGTCATCGTCGTAGGTGTAGCCGAGGGTCTGGCTCAGGGTGCCCCCGTGGGTTTCGGATAGGAGGAGGCCTCCCTCCCAGCCGTAGTGGATCTCCTCCGGGCCCGAGCGGACCCGCTCCGGTTTGCCGGGGCACAGGTAGGCCAAGTCGATATCGCCTTCGGGGGTTGCGATGCGGGTGAGGAGGCCGTTTTCGTAGAGGTGGTCGATCTGGAGACCGGAGGGGAACCGGATCGTCCGGAGCCGCCGGTCCCGGTCGTAGGTGAGGCGGTAGGAGCCGCTCAAAGGTGCGGCGTATCCGGTTGTGAGGTTGACTCGGTTGTATTCGAAGCCGTGGTCGACATCGAGGGGGTTTGTCAGGACCTCGATATTGCCGTTCGGGTCGTAGTGAAAGCGGATAAGGGAGCCATCCGGGGCGGTGATGGAGCTGATCCGGCCCATGGCATCGTGGGTGTAGGAAGTGCGCTCGAGGTCGGGCCCCGTGATCGCGCTGAGGTTTCCTCCGGCATCGTAGCTGAAGGAGGTCTCCCTTTCACCGGTAAGGGTTCGGGTCAGCCTGCCCCTGCTGTCGTAGGTGAAGCGCGTCTCGTGAAGACCCGGGATGAGCACCCGGGTCGTGAGGTTTGTCTCCGGGCCGTATTCCGAGAGCGTTGCCCTCCCTTCAGGGGAGGTCAGGGTGCGGGTGGCCGCAAGGGTGTCGACCACGTACGTGCCGGTGCGGCCGTTGGTGCAAAGGGTTTCGGTCATACGGTCGCTGCAGGAGTCGGCGTCGGTGTCTTCGTAAGCGCGCTCCCGGGTCAGGGTGCGCTTCAGCCCGCCGGCCGATTGCGTCATCCCTTTCACATAGCTGAAGCGGTATTCCGGATCGAGCCCATAGGTGAAAGCGAGGTCTGTGCCGCACGCAAGCGCCTTGGTAACCGAGAGGCCGTCGGGGGAACGCGCATATTGCGTGGCGGATCCGTCCGGCGCGGTGATGGTCGAGGTGTACCCGGTGCTTGCCTCTCGGTCGAGCCAGGTGGTCCATCGGCCTTCGGCGGTGAGCATGTCGTGCTGCAGGGCGCCCTCCGCGGTCAGCTCGCGGAAAAAGTGCCACGCCCCGCCTTCTTCATCGGTGATCAGGGCGAGGCGCCCGTCCCGGTCATAGGTGTTGTGGAAGCGGTTCCCGTTCGGGTCGGTCTTGGCGGTGAGAAGGCCCTGGTCGGTATAGGTGAACGAGTAGGCGCCGCCGTCCGGGTAGGCGGCGCGGGTAAGCCGCCCGTTTCCGTCCACCAGCAGTTCGGTGATCCAGCCCTCCGGCGAGAAGATCCTCCAGGGGGTTCCATCCGCCTGTCTTTCGATCGAAAGGGTGTTTCCGAATCGGTCGCGGACCTGGACGAGACGGCCTGCTGCGTCATAGCCGAAAGCCTGCACGGTGAGGCCCGTCTCGAGGTCGAAGCTCAGGAGATGATCCCCCGATGAGGAAAACACGTAGCCCGAATCCCCGTCGGCTGCGGGGATATCCCCTTGCCCCATCACATCCGAGAAGGTCGTGGGCGGCCCCACGCGCCGGATGCACTGGTTCTTGCCCTCGGAGAAATAAGGAAGGTGATGATCACAAAAAGTGAAAGAAAAGCTGCTCTGCCATGGTTCATATCCGCCCTCCCGGCTTCTGGTTGCCATCATCACGGATCGACCAGGCACTGGAAGGCGGCTCTTTGTGCGTATGCTCAAAACGGTGTGCATGCCTTCGGTCTGCGCAGGTCAGGTAGGGGTATATCGCAAATTCTGCGCCAAGCCGGGTGAGGGCCGCGCCATCGGGCGGTCGCTATTCATGCTGCAGGCATGCATCCGGTTGAATTTATGCGGATAGGGGATTTTTGGCTCGGGAGGAGATTTGGCCGGGAACGGGGACGGACAAAGCAATGCGGGATTCTCGAAGGGGGCTCAAAGCGGGTCGATGCACGATCGACTGGGCATTGCCGTCGGGATTCAGGCCACCGATGAGCCTCGGATGGATCCGACCTCCGCGTCTTGGCGGACAACCCCACGGTGGATTTATCAGCATAACATCTTATAAGAGTCTCAATCCCCTCAATTCGGGGCATTCGTTCTGACCCTCAAAATCTCCTTTCCCTATAATACGGAAACAGTAGTGTCTCAATCCCCTCAAGTCGGGGCAATCGTTCTGACATGAAGGTGACCGAGCGTGTCCTTTGGGCAGGCGTGCAGAGGTCAATAAATTTTCGGCTTGAGAAATTTTTTGGGTGCGGCTCTTTTAGAACGACTTTGAGCAGCATTTTTTATCGTATGGAAAGTCTCGCGTCCATCTTGTGCTTACGCGCCTTGGCGGGCTTACGGGTTTGCTCTCGAAGATCCTCGGTACGCATCACTACCCCTTTGCCAGCGACGCTTATCACCATAATCGAGTCATTTTCTGCAACCACTGCCGGTTGAGCTTGACGGGTCTCGTAAAAAGCATCGAAGTCCAAGACTGCAAGCCTGACCAGTTCCTCGATCTGACGCTTCGGGACATGACCTCCAGTGATTTTACAGATGCTCTCGAAGGTCTCGTCGAAGGAACTCCTCGCGGCTTCTTCTGCCACACAGCGGCTCAGTTCAAGGGAATACTTTTTGTCGGGCAGATCGAGCTCGGCATCCAGGGGATGCAGACTACGGCTCCCCTCCTGGCCGCAGCCCGCGCGTTCTATCGAGACCGTGCCGAAAATCGTCTCGAGTTCCCGCCTCTGAAGCCTCGCTCGCGGCCGCTTGACGCCATCGGAGCCCTGAACGGGTTGTGCACTTTCTCCAGCACCCCGGGATTCCAAATGCTCCTGCAAGAGTCTGCGCATCAGTTCCCGACCCATCTTCTCAAGCTTAGGTTCAATCTCACTATGGGTCATCGGTTGCGCTCCGTCGCCGGAGCGCCCCGTTCGGGTCATGCCACCTGCGGAATCGGCGGTTCCGCTGATTGGTTTTGTCATTCCGATCGGGGAGGAGCTTTTCAAATTGCCGTTTGACCTTCCCGGAACGCCGGTATTTCTGTGGCTGGCGCAACGCTGGGCGTTTATGCGCAGATTGCGCCCAAGGACAGATCCGCAATCGATGCATCGTTTTTCGAGAGGGGCGGATGAATTCTTCCTTTTCCTGTTTTATTTCCAAGGTTTCATCATGTAATATCAGCTCTGAAAATGAACCTGCCTGGAGTGCGGTATGCTGCAAAAGCTCAGGGAAATCGCTTCGAAATACCATCTTTGCGACGTGTATGCCTTCGGAAGTCAGGCCGATCGAGCGATCGGCCGCCTCAGCGGCATGGATTCCGTTCCATTCCGGGTGGGTTCGGATCTTGATATCGGCGTGCGGACAACGCCCGGCTTTCGCCTGACAGCTCGGGATCGTGCAGCTCTGATGACGGAGTTGGAGGATCTTTTTTCGGTCTCGCGTGTTGACCTTGTCATTTTAGACGAAGCAGATCCTTTTATTGCCCTTGACATCATACGGGGCAGGCTTCTTTATGCGGAAGACCGTGATTCTCAGGCGCATTATGAGTTGTACGTCCTGCGAAGGGCCGGCGATCTGATGCCGTTCAAGAAAGAACGGATTGCTATGATCCTCGAGGAAGGGGCTTTATGAATCCCACCGGTATCCGCAAGACTCTGATTGTTGAAAAGGCTGCATGGGTTCGCAAAATGATTCAAGGGATCAGGCGTCTGCCCTTGGACAGTTATGAAGATTTTCTTGCCGATTCGAGGAATGCAGCCGCTGCGGAATCCTATTTACGGCGCGGGCTCGAGGGGTTGATGGATATGGGCCGCCACATATTGGCAAAAGGATTTGGGTGCGGCTCTTTTAGAACGACTTTGAGCAGCATTTTTCATCGTATGTTATCAAACATTTGAACAGAAAGATTTCCCTTATTTAATGATCTTCAGATGACTACGACTACGTTCTGGAGCGTGTGTTGGCTTGATTGTGGGGGGGACGATGCCACCGGCGTAAAGGCTTCGATGGTTTCTTTCATACTCCTGTACTTCATGAAATTCCCAGTACTCATCAAAATCGTGGCTGGAGCGCAATGCACGGAGACGCAACACGGCCTCGGCCCCGTTCAAGCTCCATCGGGCGCCAGTCACTTCCATGCGATCTTTGACCAGATGACGACAAGCGCCTTCAATGACTCCCGTAGCAATGGGAAATCCTTGAGCAAGGTAATCGTTGTATTTCAGATAGGGTCCATAGGTGAGCAGGTAATTGGCGCAGACATCGACGGGTTTGCGTTCTGGCGGGGTAAAGTCTCGCAATGTGGCGCTGCGGCGTATGCCTCCTGCAACATACCCGGCCTTTCCCCGCAGGATTTCAAGAAGCCGCACGCGAACCCAATTTTCCAGCTTTTCACCCGATTCGGAGTGAAACGCCCTGCTCGCACTCCAAAGATACTCTGTTACATGAACGAAATCGAGAATGATGGTCAGATCGATGCCTCTCTCTTTGGCTATGCGGCGCAGGAGGCGAATCTGGGTCTTATTGCCGTCAACCAGTGCCACCCACTTCTTTCGATGCCCGGGATCCCGACAAACTGCCTCCTCGAACGCTTTTTCGATCACCTCTTCCGGGGTCTTCTCCAGACTCGCCCAAACCCGTTTTCTCTCAGGCCGGGGGCGAGGCAGCTCGACACGTTCAGAGTCGGTTTCGGGAACCAGGTCCTCCGGTTTACGCACAAAGGGCGCAATCGTGTAAACGGCGGCCACAGTAGCCATGCGCTTGGCGTTTTTCTTCTCCCCCTTGGAAAGCCTCGCGCCCATCTTGTGCTTACGCGCCTTGGCGGCCTTACGGGTTTGCTCTCGAAGATCCTCCGTCCGCATCACTACCCCTTTGCCATCGACGCTTATCACCATAATCGAGTCATTTTCTTCAACCACTGCCGATTGTGCTTGACGGGTCTCGTAAAAAGCATCGAAGTCCTGAGCTGCAAGCCTGACCAGTTCCTCGATCTGACGCTTCGGGACATGACCTCCAGTGATTTTACCGATGCTCTCGAAGGTCTCGTCGAAGGAACTCCTTGCAGCTTCTTCTGCCACACGGCGGCTCAGTTCAAGGGAATACTTTTTGTCGGGCAAATTGAGCTCGGCATCCAGCGGATGCAGACTACGGCTCCCCTCCTGGCCGTAGCCCGCGCGTTCTATCGAGACCGTGCCGAAAATCGTCTCGAACTCTCGCTTCTGAAGCCTCGCCCGCGGCCGCTTGACGCCATCGGAGCCCTGAACGGGTTGTGCACTTTCTCCAGGACCCCGGGATTCCAAATGCTCCTGCAAGAGTTTGCGCATCAGTTCCCGACCCATCTTCTCGAGCTCCCGTTCAATCTCACTATGGGTCATCGAGCGAACCTCCTCGGAATCCAGGCGCCCAACCATTTCTTCAAACCCCTGCCTCGACTGCTCATAAAAGCGCTCCCGGGACGACAATACGGCCAATGCATTCATCGTTCCTTACCCTCCGAAGCCGTCTCGGAGCCTTATCGCTGCATCCTTGACAAGTGGGTAGACCATCACGGTTTTCACTTCCGCTCCATGACGCTGATGGGCGCGGTCCATCCGGCCTCGACCACTGGTTTCCCCCAGAACGATAAAGTTGGCGGCCCGGTAACACCCTCCGTGAAACCGTTCCCGGTCCACCAGCGTTTCCACCAGCCAGGGATCGATCCCATAATGATCCCGCCAGTCCTTTCGCAGTCGCCGAAGCACGCAGGAGAGCAACGCACTGGCCAGATTGCGTATTCTTGGCAGCACCAACAGCCGGCTGTTGTTCACAATCCGTTGAAGACTTCGCTCCCGTGCCGCATCGTCCCAGCCGATCCATCGATCCCTGACCCTCATCCGCCAGGCCGGGCTGGAAAACTGTACGCATCCGACCACTTGCCGTCCTGGCTTCATCACGTAGACCAGGTATTGAAGCCTCGCCCCGAACGGCATGGCATATCCCAGGTAGTGGTGCCGGCTCACAAGATCCTTGAAAAGACTGCGCTGTTTCTGGCTCTTCACCACCTCCACATCCAAGGGCAAAAACGACTCCACACTCCCCGCCAGTCCGGCCCATGGTTGCTCGCCTGTCTGGGGCGCAATGTGCCGCCTCGTGCCTTTCTTCGGTCCAATCTGCCGAGCTTCCGGAAGTTTCAAAAACCCCTGGCCTTCCAGGCGTTCCAAAAAGTCCAAACATTCGCAAGCTTTCAGTCCGCCATTGGCTCGGCGCCACTCCAGCAACTCGCACACCGTATGCGAGAGTTCGGTTCGGCTGATTCCTGCACAGGTCTCGACCACTTCTTGCATCAAAAAAAGCTCTTCGCGCGTAAACTCCCGACCACAGAATCGCTGATTGTCTATTGCGGTGATCATCCCAGTCCTCCTTTACCATTTTTCCATAACAAAGAAATGGGGCAAAGTCCAGCAAAAAATGATCATCTCCGCAAAAAAGTGCTTTCATCGTTGTCCCGAGCTATTGCCCTTGGGAGATCTAGAAAAAAGGGTATATCGTCTCCCCGATATGCTATTTCATCCACAAACAACCAATGCCTAGGCTTGCACAGTGCCTAACTCGCTATGATTGTTATTTTTTAGCGTGGTTCCAAAAGAGCCGCACCCAAAGGATTTGGAATAGCCGCCGCTGAGTATAAAGATATCGCGGATCAATTGACCAGGAATGATGTCCTGAACCTGGAAGAGGGAAAAATACTGCGGCTCATGGCAGGTTATCGTAATCGCCTGGTTCATTTTTACCGCGAAATATCCAACGAAGAATTATATGGTATCTGCAGTGAGGAACTCATTGACGTTGAGCGTGTCTGTGACGCAATGATCGCATGGCTTCGTAAGAATCCCGACAAATTCGATCCCACCGTTTAAGACTTTTTGGAGGAGGCCAGACACTTGGCCCGCTTCGTCCTTGCTCTGGAGGATGCTGAAGAGGTGAAGGCCTGCCTGCGGGCAGAGGCCGGCAAACGACCCCATAACACCGCATCTCCAAACTTCTCCAGGAGACCACGGCCAGCTTAGGCATCGCGCTGGTTCGCTCCCGGCCTTACAAACCCCAGGGTCGGGGCAAAATGTCAATTATTTTGTTTGAAATCTTTATCTGCAACTTGAGGTTGATACTGTGCTGAGCAAGCCTTCCGGGATAGCTCTTTTTGTTCAGCACATGACCGCTTCAGACGGCAAGGCCACCGCTTGCGTATGCCGGCGGTATGCCTGCCATGCGCTGGTTACCGATCCCAAGGAAATGGAAAAAGTGGGGTTGCAAACGGCTTAACGGGAACAAGACACCTTTTCCCACAGCCCGGAGGGGGAGGGTGGTCAGAAGAACCAGGAACCGGCGCAATTCAAGTGAAGAATTCGCAGGTAAACGTCCTCGAGCCCGTCACAGCCGGTACCCATTCAATGGGCGGCGCCTGAGCACGTTATGGGCTGTAATGGATACGATAAATAACACCGGCACGATCGTCTGAGACCAGCATGGACCCGTCTCCGAGGATCAGTATATCTACGGGCCGGCCAAAAGCCTTTACGCTTTGAAGCCATCCTTCTGCAAACGCATCGTAGCTCACTGCCTGGCTTCCCTTTAGGCGAACCCGGGTGATCCGGTATCCGATGGGCACGGTCCGGTTCCAGGATCCGTGCTCGGCAATAAATATATCGTGATGAAATTCCTTCGGAAATTGCTGACCGGTGTAAAACTTCATACCCAGGGCGGCCACATGAGGCCCCAGTTTAATGCCAGGTTTCGCAAACTCACTGCAGGATCGGCGGTCTCCGAATTCCGGATCCGGCAGGTATCCCGCATGACAAAAAGGAAACCCGAAATGCATGCCCGGCCGGGGCGCCCTGGCCAGTATGTCCGGGGGCCTGTCGTCTCCCATCCAGTCGCGTCCATTATCCGTAAACCAGAGGACACCCGATACCGGATGCCAGTCAAAACCGACCGTGTTCCGAATGCCTTCCGCGAAGATCTCGAGACCGGATCCATCCGCATTCATGCGCATGATCGTGGCAAACCGGGGATCTTCCTCCAAACAGACATTGCAGGGGGCCCCTACCGGCACATAAAGCTTTCCGTCCGGGCCAAAGGCGATATACTTCCAGCCGTGGTGGGGATCGCTGGGGAAATCGTCATTGACCACCACCGGAGCAGGCGGGTCGTCCAGCCTTTCCATGATGTTGTCAAAACGGATCACCCGGCTTATTTCGGCCACATACAAGGAGTTATTCCGAAAGGCGACACCGTTGGGGCTGTTGAGGCCGCTCGCCAGAACGACCTTCTTGTCGCTTTGCCCGTCTCCATCATGATCCACCAGGGCATAGACCTTTCCGGGATCGCGGGAGCCCACAAAAACCACGTTCTTGGTCCCCTTCGCCATACTCCTCGCTCCAGGCACATCCCGAGCGTAGATATGGATTTTGAATCCTGCGGGGAGGTTTATTCGCTCCAGATCGACATCCCCTTCGGGTATCGCCAGGGTGCACTTCAGGAACACAGCAGCAGATATCAGAAGGAGAACGTAGGTCGCTTTTTTAGACAGTCGCATCGATGGACCGCTCGCTGGATGATGGATGGTCGATGATCCCTCGATCAGAATCCCCAGCCCCTTCCCACATCGAGGACGTTTCAAGATGGATCGGTTGTGTACCAGCACCCCATATCCATTACCCAATATCCAGTACCTTTTACCAACATTATTCTGTGACCACAAGTGCCTACCCGTTTCAAAACGTCTTTTCCGCGCTGGGTCGGCAGCTCGAAGGACGTCTCCTCCTTGACGGTTTTTCGGTTGTCCAGATATCCCTCCAATACCATATCCGATATCTCGGAGTTCATGACCGGCAAGCCATGAGGGTGGTGTTCTCATGGCGTGGCTCAGCTCCAGACCACGGAATTCGAGAGCCCGCCCCAGTCACCTATTGTTTCGGCGCGATGAACCGCCTGAAAAGGTCCTGGCCATACTGAAAACATTAAAGATTCCAATGTCTAGAGCGATCATGGAAGTCGTGAACCGCCATTTGAAGGCGTAGTAACACGCGTTTTTGGAGCCGATGTCTAAACGTCCGGATTTGCACCCGTTTTCGGCTACCCTTTGACTACCCACCCGGAACCCAGGTATGAAACAAATAGAGGACAACCTGGAAAAAATAATGATGTCCGCAATGATCGCCATTTTACTGCCTTTGTCCCTAACAGCTTTCGCTGATGAAAGAGGGAAGGAAGAAAGAAGGCAGTACGAAGAGCAGACAAGAGAAGAGAGCAAATATCACGAGAAACAGGAAAGAGAGAATACCGAAAAAATCCGGAAGAGGGCCGTCCGTAAATCACCGAGATGGCGCCCTGCCTCTGCGGCGGACATCTTGAGTCCATGGGCTCGCAGCGGGCGCTCCAGAAGCGTATGAAGAGTGCGAATACGATTCTGTATTGCCGGGAGTGGGAGGCGACGGTGCGGTTCTACAGGGACCGGCTGCATCTGCCCGTCCGCTTTTCAAACGACTGGTTCGTGGAGTTCGAGTTGACCCAGGGGGCGCGGCTCAGCGTTGCGGACGAACGGCGGTCGTCCGTGAAGAGTTCGAGGGGGCTCGGCATCACCCTCGCCCTGGAGGTCGATGACATCGAAGGCGTCCGGGAATATGCCGAGAAGGCCAGTTTGAAACCGACGGCCCTTCGGCGCCATCCCTGGGATGCGCGGGTGTTCTATCTGGTTGATCCCGAAGGGCACCGGGTGGAGATATGGCAGGCCGGGACAGGCAGCGAAGGGTGAGACCTCTGTCCGTGCCGACGGGGAAAGAACTGATCCGGGGGTGAAGGCAAGCGGTATCGTGATCCTCTGTCCGTGCCGGCGGGGAAAGAAACCCGAATCTTTCAATCAAGGAGGAAAAAGGTCATGCGCAAGTTGATTCCGTTCTCGTTGGCGGCTGTCCTGCTTCTCTTCTGGAACATCGGGCCGGCGGCGGCCAAGCCTTCCAAGTGCGAGGAATGCCACATCAAGATCTCGCCACTGCAGGTCCAGGATTTCAAACGGGGCAAGATGGCCGAGACCCTGGATTGCACTAGCTGCCACGGATCCGCCCATCAGAGCGAGCAGGACGTCGACAAGGTCCAGCTGCCCACGATCGCGACGTGCCAGGCATGCCACGAGGAGCAGGCCGAGCAGTACCTGTCCGGGAAGCATGCGCTCGGGCTGATCGCACTCGAGGCCATGCCGTACACCCACATGCAGCCCGCGGCCTTCGTGGAGGGCCGGAAGGGGTGCGGCGGGTGCCATACCCTGGGCCTGAAAGACCAGAGTGTCCGGGAGAGCGACAAGAGAAAGTACTATCCCTATGGGATGGACTGTCAGAACTGCCACACCCGCCACGCGTTCTCCAAGCGCGAGGCGGCCGAACCGGAGGCCTGCAAGACCTGCCACATGGGCTTCGACCACGCCCAGTGGGAGATGTATTCCGGGGCGAAGCATGGTGTGACCTACCTCGTCAACCGGGTGGTCGATCCCGTGAACAAGGACCGCGCGCCCCGCTGCCAGACGTGCCACATGCCCGATGGCGATCACCGGGTCTTCTCGGCCTGGGGGTTCCTGGCGGTCCGACTGCCTGAGGAGGACGCCGAGTGGATGGGCTACAGGGCGACCATCCTGAAGGGGCTGGGAGTGCTGGATCCAGAAGGCAATCCGACGGCGCGGTTGGAGGTCGTCAAGGCCGGCAAGGTGGCCCGGTTGAGCAAGGAGGAGTTCGAGGCCGAACGGCAGCGCTACATCAAAGTCTGCAACCAGTGCCACACCCCGGCCTTCGTTTCCCACAACATGAAGAACGCGGACCAGATGGTGAAGGAGGCCGACAAGCTTTTCGCCGAGGCCATCGAGATCGTCGCGGGCCTTTACAAAGACGGGGTCATTCCGCGGAAGGAGGGTGCTCCGGCCTATCCGGACCTGCTGACGTTCTATGACGTCAATACGAAGGTGGAACAACTCCTCTACGAGATGTTCATGGACCATCGCATGAAGACCTTCCAGGGGGCTTTCCACCTGAATTACGACTATTCCACCTGGTACGGGTATGCGAAGATGAAAAAGGATCTGGTGGAGATCCGGGAAGCGGCTGCAACGATGCGCAGCCACAAGGAAAAACAACCCTGACGCTCAGGGTTGGGACGGGAGATGCTTTGGCCATGAGGCCGTCGCTCCTGGAGCGACGGCCTCCCTGGACGAATGCCGCCGGGCGGCCTAGAATCTGCTTTCGGGCGGCTGCGTCTCCCACGCCCGGCCCACTGTCCGACAAGCAGATTCTACCAACCAACACCCGTCAACAACTCGAGGATCGAACAGATAGAGGCGAGTGCGGTTTCGAACCGTGTCGAAAACATATTCCGGATCCCAGGGGATGAAAAGGGCGTTCGACTGACGGATAGCTCCCTGAGAAGTCGCTCAACAAGGAGCGCTGGCTGCCTTGGAGATTCACCATCAAGCGGTTTTACTTCGATCGGCAGGAATCTCTTTCCATGTCGCTTTGCCAGCTTCCGGATCAAACGGACGGAAGAATATCCACAAGCACCTGTTAATACGCACGATTTCTTCGCCTCTGTGTAAACCGCTCCATCCTGGACCTATTCCTTCCCCCGCTGTTCCCATTTCCCCTTGTAAACACTGACAGATGGAGGATCTGATCCTCCAAAGCCAGGGTGAACCCCGTCACGTGAGAGGATTCAAGCCTGTAGTCAGTGCCCAGACCAACGCCGGGATGGGCTTTGGTGGAGGCAGAGGCGGCTGCTTTTCCGAACTTGGTCACCTCGCTCTTGACGGCCTTGGACGCTTCATCAGGCTGGTACCAATCGATGGCATCCAGTGCATAGCTTTCCAGAAGCTTTTTGAAGACCTTTGAAAAGGTGTCGGGCTTCCCAAAGGCATCCATTCCGGCAACCTTTCCGTTGATCATGAAAACGGCTCCCACCTGTGAGTCGATCAACCGGAACTCTTTGATATATTCATCGATGGAGGGTCTATCCTTCTCGTAGATCGCGGCCATGGCGCCGGAGGGTGAATGGACATCCCTTCTCGCCGCCCTTTCGGCGATGCCGTCCCAGATAGCTCCCTGGTCTGACCGGTATTCGCCGATGGACCGGATTGAATAGGACACCTGCTCGGCCTTTCTGGCTCGGAGATTGGACGACATCATCCGGTTCTGGGTGTGAAACCGCGGTGCGTTATAGGACCATCTCCCATGCTCCACGCAACTCACCGGGATCACCACGGTGCTGTTGCGATCCACCAGGATGGTGGTGTTGGCGATCCGGTTTTGTTTGGCGCCGACCAGTTCTTCCCCGTCCAGAATGAGGACCAGCATGTCGGATTTGTTCACGACCCTCAGTTCCGGGACCGACCCGCCCTCGCTCACCTCGCCCACCTCGATCAGGCTTTCGCTCAATGCCTCATCCAGCAAGAGGTATTCCAAGCCCGCGCTGTAAGGGGAGAGGAGCGGGTAAAGCGCCAGATTCTTGTAGGTCTGTTGCCGGCCGATTTCGAGTCGATCGAGAAAATCTCCAATGATTTTGTCCATGAGTCGTGTCCTCCTTTCGAGATATCGTTCACCCCAGTATCGTCTCCCGAGCTATGGGGCGGGCACAGCTCGCAGGGATCGAGGAGAGCGAAGAAATGACCTCTTGTGAATACCCGGGCCGCTGAGCATTCTCTGTGAGATGTCGTCATGATGAATGATGGGTTTGTCATATACGGTCACAAACTGGGATTTCTTTTCAGAAAAACGCACTTTTTCGATGATTTTTTTGCGAAAGACGCGGCTGTGTTTGTCGATAGCGATCGATAGGATGTTTTATCGCCTAAAATTATGCCTTGCGGGGCACACAGGCACCTCCGAGGCATGTTCTTTGTGAGGCTCTCAGTTCTCGATCGGCCGGAGGGAGTGGAAAGGGGTCTCTTTTCGGGAGGATTGGCAATCAGTTATTTACGCCGGTTAAAAAATGGACACATTTAGCCAGTCAAAAAATAGCCAAGATGGGCGGCCGCTCACATGCGCAGCCTCAGAATTTCGCTCTTGATCAGCACCGTGACGAAGCGGTTGTCTCTGAAGACGAAGACGTTCTGATCATCCAGGTCCTTTTGCCTGATTTTCTTCAATAAATCCATAGCATAAGCCTTCTGGCCGCGTTCGAAGTTCGTAACGACGACCCAGGAGGCCTTCTTCAGGTCCTCCTCGAAGTTCTCCCGTTCAGGAAAATCGATGACATTCCGGTTTGCGTACCAGCAGATCTGAGGCGCGTTGGGCCCCATGACGAGATCCGACCGGGTGCTGACGGCCTGCAGCCGCTCCATCGCCTGGGTGAACGAGGGGTAGCCCAGCGCAACGGTGTTTTTTATGGTGGGCATGGTTGCACGGCAGTTCAGGATCAGCGTGAAAAGCAGAATTGCGCCGGCAAAGACGGTGAGCAAGGCTTTCGTTCTCCCTGGCTGCTTTAGAAGAAGCGCGAGACGATGTTGTACCTCCCGGAGGCCAAGGGCCGCGGGGATTCCCACAAGAGGCAGCATACCGGTGATGAGGCGCGGTTCCTTGTAACGGAACGTGCTGAACCATATGAGGACAAAAACGACTGTGACGACGGCATGCAGCCCCAGCCCGCTTTTTTCACGGTAGATGCAGAGGAGACCTGGAAGGGCCAGCAAAAGGATGGGCCATGAAAGCATCTCGGGCAGAGCGGCCGGATAAAACCACCAGGGCATAGCAGCCCCGGGCAGGAATGCGCTCAATTGCCCCGAAGCGATCTGAAATCCCACAAGGGCGTTCCCGAAAGTGATGTGCTGGCGCAGGAGCCAGGGTAGGAGGAGGACTATCCCGGCAAAGGGGCTGATAAGGAAATGCCTGTTCAGGATGTGCTCCCGGCCGGCCTTTTCAGGCGACAGCCATGCCACGATGAGGAAGATAATCACCAGGGGGCCGAACAACAGGGCCGTGTAACGTGTGAGGAGGGCGGCCAATGCGAAGAAAAGGACGGCGATTTTGAGGATGGGATCTGCTGGATTCCCTGCCAGAAGCGCCGCGGCGGCCCCCGCCAGGGGAAGGACCGGAGGACGGAGGGGGTTGGGTTGCCCGCAGATCGAAAAGCCTTCCCCGTTCAGCACGGATCTGCTGATGGAGGCGTATTCGGCTTCATCCCACATGAACATGCCGTGGGAATTCAGGGAGGCCGAATAAAGCCCGCCAAAAACGAGAAGCACCAGGATGATGGGGCCTTGTTTTTTAAGAAAAGCGGTCATTTTCTGTGGATCGAGGTCCTTTTTGGCCGAATCTTCTTCCTGCCATGATTTCCAGCAGGAGCATGCGTCCAAGGCTCAGAAGGAGCGTTGAGGTGTTGGCGCTCTCCTTGTGCACCCCTTTGATCCTCAGTTGCTCGGCGGTCCCGAATTTCTTGATTCGCATTCCGAGTTTGGCCGCCCGGATCGTGCTTTGGAGCTCGATCTCGTGCCGTTCCGCGTCAAGCTGCAACCGTATCAGGGAGGCGACCTTGAATCCCCTCAAGCCGTTGATGCAGTCACGCATCCCCGTCCGCCACAAAACCCGCACGATGAAGCTGCCCAGGATGCCGGCCGTCTTCCTCAAAAGGAAGGGATCGTCACTGTCATCGGTTTTTGAACCCGGAAGGAGATAGCGGCCTGCGATGACGAGATCGTTTCCCTCTCTCAAGTATTCCAGTATCCGCAGCAGATCTGCAGGGTTTTCGTTTCCGTCGGTGCTGAAAAAGACCGCATATTCGGTTTCGACCAATCGCTCGGCCAGAGTGAAGGCATTGCCGCGCCCGGTCTTTGGCTGGATGACACAGCGGATACCCCATGCCCGGTAAAGTTCCAGGGTTCCGTCCGTGGACCCAGCGTCGATCGCCAGCACCTGATCGAAGATTTCAAACGGGATGTCCTTCAAGAGCGAGTCAAGGTTGTCCCGTTCGTTATAGGAGAGGAGAACGAGTGTTGCCGTGCGATCTTGCGCCAAGAAGGCTCCTGATTTCAGTGATGCCTGAGAAGGGGGTCCAAGAAATCACCACACAGACGGCGTTGGTTCATATACCGCAAAGATTTCGCAGAGAAGCTGTCAATCCGATCCGGATCGCCTCTTCCCGAATTGGCTTCATAGGGGGATTGGTCGTCAAAACCAGGGTACGTTCCTTCCCTTCCGATGTCTTCGTCCAGAAACCCTGCACCTTGACAAAACGATGGCGTTTCACCAGGCCCGAAAGGAAATCAAATGATTCTGAAATCAATGAGGTGATAACGTCAATGGGGATTCAAATCAGGGCTTTTTTGTCGGAAGCTGTTCCTTAGCGGCATCCATCCTTGCTGTCTTCATGGGCACGCCGGGCTGATCAGCCGGACTGAAGGGAAATAGGTGCGATACCTGGACACATCCCGCGTGATCAGGTCGATATCGAGGACAGCCGCCTGGGCTCCGATATAAAAATCAGGCAGAGGGGATGTTTTTGCTCCTCCACGCCGTCTGTAGTTCAGGAAGGCTTTTCCGGCGAGAAAAAGGGCCTCTTTGGGGATGTCGAGCATCTGAAGCCCCGCCTTGCCCAGGGCCGACTCCAGTTCTTCGATCCGCTCGAAAGCCATGGAAACTTCGCTGTAAATGATCGAGTTGATGTGGAGGATCGCTTCGGCGTTTCGCTCCGCCAAGGTAAATTCGGACCAATCCGCCCATTCGGGATCGTCCAGAAAGAGGTCGAGGATGACGTTCGAGTCGACAAGCACGGCCTTCATTCGTCCGACCTCGTCAGGGACATGATTTCATCGGTGGTCATCCTGACGGTCGCTGCGCCGCGCAAGGTCCTGAATCTCCGGGTGTAGGGCCTGCTCCCCTGCCTTTTCACGAGGTAGACGCGGCCGCCTTCCTCAACGAAATCGACTTCGCTGGACGGCGTTATGCCCAGTTTGTCGCGAATGCGCTCCGGGATGGTAACCTGGCCTTTTGTGGTGACTCTCATGGTTGTGCCTCCGATGGATGGTATTACTGTTCATAGTAATACGCTTCGCAGCGGATTGCAATGGCCCAGTAAACGTTCATAGATACCATTTTGGCTGAATTACGCCCGTCTTCAGGTATATTAATCTTTGCCTCGACGGCCGATCGAGGTTAAAAGACAGGAAGATCAGCCGGTGGGAGAAGCCCCCGTCTGCCGTTTTTGGGGGTCGTTGCAGCGGACCGGAAGGGACAATGGAATGCAAGGAGGGGAGCTTGGCAGCGAATCAGTGCATAGAGGGGTTGGCCCTTTCGTCGGGGATCGGCATGGGGCCGGTGTTTCGGCTTCGGCATCTGATGTTCGAGGTCAGCGGCCGGAGACTCGAACCGGAAGAAGCGGCCTTGGAACTCGGGCGCCTCGAGGCCGCCAGCCGGGAGGTCGCGGCGGCGCTCCATGGGATGGAAGACGGTGCTGCAAGGGCGGCGCTTCTGGCCATGTTGGAGAGCCCTCTTTTCCACGGGAGCATCACGGACCGGATCCAATCCGGCCGGACGGCGGCGGACGCCGTCGTGCAGACCGTAAACGACCTCGCGGTCATCTTCGGCGAACTTCCGGACCCGGTTCTGCGCGCCAGGGCAGGGCAGGCCGAGGAGGTCGGCAGGCATCTTTTCCGGCAGCTGGACGGCCTTCCGCTCCCCCTTTTCCGATCCGGCTCGCCGGTGGTCATCGTGACCGACGAGATGAGCGCCTTCGACGCCACTCGTCTCCAGCCGGGCCTCGTGGCGGGGGTCGTCTGCGAACGAGGCGGTGCCACAAGCCATCTGGCCATTATCCTCAAACAGATCGGCATACCGGCCGTCTCCGGCATCCACGACGCCCTCGGGCGCTTCGAGGACGGGGAGCTGTGCATCTGCGACGGAGAGAAGGGGGTGGTCCTGGCCGCCCCGGACGAAAACGCCCTCCAGGCTGCGCGGGACCGTCTTGCCGGGATCTCTGCCGACCGGGCCGGCCTCGCGGCCCTGGCCGCCCGCCGGACCGCCACCCGCGATGGCAAACCGATCGGGCTATGGGGCAACATCGCCGGTCCGGCGGACGTCCAGGCCATTCTCGACGCAGGGGGAACCGGGGTCGGCATGTTCCGCACCGAGTTCGTCTTCGTGGGGGACGAGGCGCCCTCGGAGGAACGGCAGGCTTACATCTACGAGGACATCCTGAGCCGCATGCCCGGACCCGTCGTGATGCGGACCCTCGAGGCGGGCGGCGACAAGACCATTGGCTATCTCGCCGGGGAGGCGGAGGAAAACCCCAACCTGGGGTGGCAGGGCCTGCGCATGTGCCTCGATATCCCGGACCTCTTCCTCACTCAACTGCGGGCCATGATCAGGGCGTCGCGGGCAGGGGAGTTGTGGATCATGTTCCCCTTCGTCTCGGCGCTCTGGGAACTGCGCGAATGCCGCAGGCTGGTGGCGGAAGCCGATGCGGCGGTCCGCCGGGACGGGGTCCGGCCCGGGGACTACAAAGTCGGTATCATGGTGGAGGTGCCCTCGGCGGCCGTGATGGCGAAGGAGTACCTGCGGGATTTCGACTTCTGCTCCATCGGCACCAACGACTTGACCCAGTTCACTCTGGCGGCCGACCGGATGAACCCCAAGGTCGCGCGCTGGTATGACCCCTTCCACCCGGCGGTGCTGCGCCTCATCGCCATGACGGCGCACGCCGCGGAGCGGGCCGGGAAACCCATCGGCATGGCCGGGGATATGGCCAGCAACCCCCTGGCCATCCCCGTGCTGATCGGGCTCGGGTTCAGCTCGCTCTCGGCTACTGCGCCGCGCATCCCGGAGGTGAAGAAAACGATCCTAACGGTTGACAGCGACGAGGCGAGGCATCTGGCCCGCTCCGTCCTCGCCCTGGAGGATGCCGACCAGGTGAAGGCCTGTCTGCGGCGGGAGGCCGGCAAATAAGTCCGTGACGCTGCATCGGGCGGCGCAGATGCACCGCCCGCGCAGTCAAGATAAAGAAAGATGCGAAGTCGGCGATGACTTCTCAGTGCCGAGGCTGGCCCAGGACGTCGGCGGGCCTGACGACCTTGGCGAATGACGGGGCGGGAGTTCAAACCACAACACCTCGCCTTTTATTCGTCAAACGATATTTTCCCTTGCTGCTGCTCGGTTTACCCGGGCAGCGTGACGAGTGGCAACTATCCTGGCAAAGGGGGAAACTAACAATGGCGAGATGAAGTCGCTGCCGGCCTGCTCTGCGCGTCTAGGCTCTGATGACCTGCATCAGTTTCAGCCCGTTGTAAATAAGAACGACTGCCAAGACTCCAAGTGCCACTCCAAGAAAGCGCATTATGTAGATGTAACCTTTTCCGGTCAAAAAAGATCTCGATTTGCCCGTCAAGACAGCCAACAGGATTTTCGATCCCAGGAGGAAAACATAAAAACTGACAATGAAGGCTAACAAAGCGAAGATGTTTTTCTGCATCGCTGCGACCATTGTTGGAGCACCGACACTAAACCAAAACAAGTACGGATGCGGATTTAAAGCGTTCGCCAAAATTCCTTTAGTCAATGAATTTGCCGTTGACCTTTTTGAATCCAGAGCCATTCCCCTTGTACGAATGCTCTCATAGGCCATGGTTGAAATAAACAAGCCGCCTGCGATAGAAATCAAACCTAAAATATTATGAAAAGCACTTAGTTTTGATAAGGAAAAAAGCGTCAAGACAATAATTGGAAAGTCGGTCAGGATCGGTGCAAGTGCCACTTTGACACCGGATTTGATATCATGTTTAAGCGTTTCTGTGATAACGAGAGTCAAAAGCGGCCCTGGTGCAAAACCCGCTGATAAACCCAATAATGTCCCGAGTGTTAGAAAATAAAGCATGTAATTTTTTGTTTATCCTACCGTATTTATTGGTTAGGGAAAAGAGAGAACCGTGTAATAAAATCCTGTACCTGTTTCTCATCCGAAAATAGGGTTTGGGGCTGCAAGGCTTCGAAATCAGATTCATTTAATTTGTCAAGAATGGCGCGTATCTGTATATTGTCCTCCCATAAGGGATTTAATTGGACAAGTCAAGCCTATCCCTCGGCCTGCTGATGGAATCGGACCCCTTAACCGGAACCAGAGGTATAATAAAAATGGATTCCTTAAATGGGACCACGGATTAAGGTATAATCTGAGGTCAAGAAAGGGCGGCGAAGACGGCACAGCGACGGAGCTTTACGAAGGAATTCAAGGCGGAGGCGGCACCGTAAGCGCTCAAGGGACAGCCGCCGATTCGCGATCTGGCTGACGAGTCTGCCGTGTGCCCGAACCAGGTCGCGGAGTGGAAAAAGCTCTTTCACTGCAGCAGGCAGCCGGGCTGTGATCTCATGAAACCTGTTCGTGTTGACGGGTAAAATCGATTCATTTCATATGAATGGGTCTGGTCGCGGGGAAAACGCGGTCTTGATGGCACCGAATGAACCGTCCAGAAGGCGAAGGCTCTGGACTCTGATGGGCCCGGAGGGGCAGGGTTTCTACTCGGGGCCGAAAAAGCGAGAGGAGGGATCTTATGGCATACCTTGATCTTCCGCCGATCAGCGAACTCGAGGAATCGGTGAGAACGCAGTTGGAGGCCGTCCAGAAGAAGACGGGAGAGGTGGGCGAGGTTGCAAGAATCCTCTCCATCCGCCCGGATATCTATCACGCGACCACCCAGTTGTTCAAGACCCTGCTGGTCAGTCAAACTGAATTGAGCAAACCCATCAAGGAGAGCATCGCGATTCTCGTCTCGAATCTCAATGCGTGTACCATGTGTGTCGGGGAGCATGAACGGATCGCTCGAATGCTGGGTATGACGGAGAAGCAGGTCGAGGATGTCCTGGCTGGGATCGAACATATGAACATCCCTGAGAACGAGAGGGTCCTGATGGAGTTTTGCATGAAATGCGCCGGCAGGGAAAATTACAAGATGACGCAGAAGGACATCGATATTTTGAGGGATGCCGGCTATTCGGATTCTCAGATCCTGGAGGCCGCGGCTGTAACGGCCTACTTCAATTACATCAACACCATATCGAACAGTTTAGGGGCCGGAAAATAGGAAGGGACGCATCCGGCAGGAATCCGGATTCTCGGCAGGCGGGCAGACGGAGTGGAAAACCGGGGGCGTCGAAGACCGCCTCCCTGTTCCAAAGGAAAACCGCTTGGGCGCCGGTTTTCCCGGTTTCGCCGGGTTACCTCCGTTCGAAAAACCGGATCGCCTCTCTCAGTTCGGCGAAGCGGTAGATAATGTAATCCGGCTCCACGCCTTCCATATGCCGCCGCCCCTGATTGGAGGCGAAAAAAACGGTTTTCATGCCCATCTGTGCGGCGCCGAAGACGTCACGGTACATGTCGTTTCCCACGAACAGCACCTCTTTGGGCTTTGCCCCGATCCCGGCCAGCGCAGCGTGATAGAGTCTCGGATCCGGCTTTCGGAATCCGTTGTCGCTCGAGATGACAATCGGTGAGAAGTAGCGGTCGATGCCCACCGTGCGCAGTTCGGGCATGGCCCAGACGCTCTGGCCGTCCGATACCGCGGCCAGGGGGAAGCGCGGCTCGAGTTCCTCGAGCACGGACTTCACATCCGGGTAGAGTTCCAGACGCTGGCGGGAAATGGCGCGGTACAGGTACGCCAGAATCCGGGGCATGTCCTCGGACATGGCCGGGCGGGGGGGGCCGGCAGGGTCCGTGTTGCGGTCCAGGAACTCCCTCCATAGGGCGAGGGCGTCGAATTCAGGGTGTATCTGGCGGCGACGGCCCTGGGGCTGGGTTGCTGCGGCATCGGCGCCTTTTACGACGGCGAAGCGGCCAAACTGCTGGGCTTGAACCAGTCGTCCAGGATGCTCTACCTGCTGGGTGTGGGCCCTGTGAAAAAATTGTAAGCGATCACAGGATCTGGAATAGGCGGTGGGCTGAGCTATCCAGGCGAGGTCGGGTTCCTGACCCCGGAAGTAGGCGCGCAGGGCATCGACAAGGACGGGGAAGGTTGTCTTTTTCCGAAGCCGGCAGGTCTGCCTGAGTGAGAGGATACGCTCCACCCAGCGGTTGCCTTTTTCACTGGACGTACCCTGGCTGGACTTGCGCCACAGCACGGCGAATCGAAGCATCCGCTCAGCATGATTGTTCGTGGGATCCACCCCCTGCTCGGAGAGGAACGTCCAAAGGCTTTCGATCTCCCTGCGAAGACGGCGTGCAAATCTGCCGGCATCATCCTTCCGGTTCTCGTGGAGGGTGATCAAGCGGATCAAACGAGCATAAAAGGCCTGCCATTCTCCGACGGAGGGGGGAGCCTTGGCCATATGGCATAGTCGTTGGAGTTCATGGGTTGCCCACAGACCGAAACGTTTTATGTCCGGGTCTTTCCTTTCGGAGAGTTCCTTGGCCTTGCGGATCAGATGAGCAAGGCAAGTCTGCCGCAGTCCGACCCATTTGCGGTACACGCCGTATCCGTCCGAGACCAGGATGCCGGCCCAGTCCTCGATCGATACTTTGAAGGCTTCCTTCGAGCGGTTGGAATGGATCATGAAGAAAGCCCTTGCCGCCCAGCCATAACCCACAGCTATTGCAGGAGCCCGTTGAGGCGGTGGCTGGTCTCGTGTTACCCATCCCGATGCCATCCAGATTTTTTATATTCCACCGAAAAAATACTTCCGAGTGTGACCGTATCTGTCAAAACCGGGTGGTATGCTTTGTTTTGAAAGATGAATTCGCTTGCAGCTTGGATGGCAGGGACACTATCAGTTGAAAAATTATTCAAGCGTTGGGAGATCAAATCGGCATTCATGATGGAGTAACGGCCTTTTTGGCGTTGACTACGGGAGAAGATGGGTATAGGGAGGAAATAAATGTCCAAAATCAAAAGAGCTATAGGTTTTCTCGCCATTCAGTTTTTGTTTGATGTTTTGCTGGATTCAAATCGCTTGCATGCTGTCTCCCAATGATGCAGTTACGACCTACAAAAACTAATTCATTTAAAGCTCTTTCCCGCGAAGAAAAGCGAATTTTGTCGGAGCCAACACTATCTCTATGATAATGGGCCAAAAACTGTTTTAAATACAGGTATATCCAATTACTAGAGGAGCCAGCCTGATGGATCGGTTCAATGCATTTTTCAAATCAGTGACTTCCTTTTCATCCCCGTATGCGTGGCAGCGCGAGCTGGCAGCTAATGAGTATTGCGCAAATCGCCTTATTCGGATCCCTACCGGTTTTGGAAAAACACAAGGGGTCTTATCTGCATGGTTATGGCATAGAGTCGATCGCAAGAACGAAAGCTGGCCACGACGCCTCGTATGGTGTCTTCCAATGAGGGTACTGGTTGAGCAAACCGAGGAAGTAGCTCGTAGATCGATTCAGAGGTTGGGATTGTTGTGGGATGAACTGGAGGATCATACTGGCAAGGTGGGTGTCCACCTGCTTATGGGTGGAGTGGATCCTGGCAAATGGCATCTTTATCCGGAGCATTGTTCGGTTTTGATTGGCACACAGGATATGTTGATCTCCCGCGCAATGAACAGGGGGTATGGATCACCGCGCGCACGCTGGCCGATGGAATTCGGATTGTTGAACCAGGACTGTCTTTGGATAATGGATGAAGTGCAGTTAATGGATGTAGGCTTTGCCACTTCGGCGCAAATGCAGGCATTTCGTGAAGGAGATACTCTATCGGGCGGGAAATACCGACCCTGTTACACTTGGTGGATGAGTGCAACTCTTCAGCGGGGATGGCTTCAAAAAAGTCCTGAAACGGTCCGTTTGGCTACTTCGATCGCTGAAAACCGCATCGATGCCGAAGGACGCTTAGGACATCTGTGGGATGACGTAAAGAAACCTCTTAGACTCGAAACAGCCGACAAAGCAAAAACGATCGCTGAATTAACGGTGAAGACACATCATGAATCAGGAAACGGTGCTTTCGGGCCAACGCTAGTGGTGGTCAATACAGTCGATCGGGCTGTAGACATCTTTGAAGCTGTCCTCAAAGACCGGGGTCTGAATAGAGCCGTCACAGATGTTCGTCTGGTGCACAGCCGCTTTCGTGCTGCCGAGAGATCCTCATGGCGTGACGATTTTCTGAACCGCGCCACTTCTGCTCCAGGTACAGACCGGATCGTTATTGCCACCCAGGTCGTGGAAGCAGGCGTTGACCTTTCGGCTGGTGTACTCATCACTGAATTGGCACCGTGGCCAAGCTTGATACAGCGATTCGGGCGGTGCGCACGATGGGGAGGGAAGGGCCATGTCATTGTTTTAGATTTAGAGCATAAGAACGATAAGGCCGCAGCACCTTACTCTCTAGAAGAAATCGATACAGCACGCAACGTGCTGTCACATTTTGACGATGTTTCCCCTTTATCTCTCGAGGTATTTGAGGAAATTCACCCGGAGATTTTGCCGCGCCTTTACCCCTACGAGCCTAAACACCTCCTCCTTAGACATGAAATCGACGAACTTTTTGATACATCCCCGGATCTTTCTGGCGCTGATATCGATATCAGTCGATTTATCCGGTCGACCGAAGAGCGTGACCTGCAGGTTTTCTGGGTTGACATTCCTGCTCAGTCTCTGCCTTTGGCGGAAATACGGCCTTCGCGAGAAGGGCTCTGTGCCGTACCATTTCTGAAGGCGCGCGATTGGCTGTGCGGAAAGGAGAGCGCCAGTACCAGGGCGCCAAGGCTTAAGAAAGACATGCGCGCATGGGTATGGGATTGGCTCGAAGGTCGATGGAAGCCTGTTGAGCGCCGGGATCTGTATCCTGGACAAACGGTGCTTGTGGATGCTCATTGCGGCGGCTATGATCCGGTCAAAGGATGGTCTCAGACTGCAACAAATACTGTTCCGGTGGTTTCTCCCGTGGTGGCGGAGAGTTCTGAAATGGCCGATGCCAGGCAGGACGATGAGACGCTCAGCACCTTGATATGGCAGACCATAGCGTTTCATGGGCGGGAGACCGGAAATCTGGCTCGTGCGATCTCTGTGAAGCTTGTCCCCGATCTGGCGGAGCTTTTCGACCTGGCCGGGCGTTGGCATGACGTCGGTAAATCGCACCCAGCCTTTCAAGGCTCTATCCGGCTCAAAGATCGGCGTCCCAATCGCGAAGATATTGCCAAGGCTCCGTCAGTGGCTTGGCAAGGCGTAAATCTCTATAAGATGGAGAGCGGTGAGCGGCGCCCAGGGTTTCGCCACGAACTTTCGGGGACGTTGGCCCTTTTGTCGGTTCTGGCACGCCATGCGCCCGATCACCCAGCATTATTGGGTCCTTGGCGCGAATTCCTCTCGCTCGCGGGATTTGAACTGGAGGAATACCAGATCCCTGAATTGCCACCATCAGCAATTGAAGAGGAGGTCATTGAACTCGATGTGCATTCATTTAACCTCCTCGCTTATCTCGTCTGTGCACACCATGGGAAGGTCCGTTCTGTGTGGCATAGTTGTCCTGCCGATCAAGATTCGGGTGATATGCGGCCACGCATTCATGGTATATGCGATGGTGACCAGTTGCCTCCAATAATGCTCTACACAGCGAACCAAACTATCAGCGAACTCTCGCACAGCAATATGATGCTTGCCACTGCGGCTGCCGGGTTAAATCCCCGTACCGGGCAGAGTTGGACAGAACGTGTCCTGGCTCTCTTAAAGGTCTATGCACCATTTGAGCTGGCTTGGCTTGAGGCCATCCTGAGGGCTGCCGATCAACGTGTTTCGGCTGGTAGCGCGAGCGACCCGCTTTTGGATAAGGAGGTCGAATTATGAATATTCACCCACTCGGGGGTTGCTCACCCGTACCACTTGCGTATTACCTCAAAGCCCTCGGCATTCTTCGCATCATCGCACAACAGATCGACCCGCAGGTTCGTGGGTGGTGGGACGGTGAGCGTTTCGTCTTAGCTACGTCGCTCAGCAGAGATGAATTGATCGATTTCTTCCTTAGAGATTACAAGCCGACCCCTTTTGTTTCACCATGGAACAGGGGATCGGGTTTTTATAAGAAAAATGACCCAGGGTTAAGCCCGCTCCAAACATCTTCCTCCCCCCGCTTTACTGTTTACCGTCGCGCCATTGATGAGGCCTGGAAGCGATTGGATGCGTTGTCTGAGGCTGACCGCGCTGTTCGGGCTATTAAAGGGGAGAGCAAGGGCAGGCATCTTTCGCGTAGCCAGCGAACCGAATTCAGGGCTTCAGCGGAATATAGAGGGCGGTTGAGCGAGGCTGAACGGGAATTCAAGCGGCTGAAGGCAGAGTTTATTCCAAGATTGCGACTGGCATGGCGAGGCCCCCATCGGGAATGGATGGATGCGGCGATGGTGCTTGATGATGGTGGTACCGCGAAATATCCGGCCCTGCTGGGAACGGGAGGGTCTGATGGGCGGCTCGATTTTACCAACAATTTTATGCAAAGGCTTGGAGATCTTTTTGATCTTTCTTCGGCAGGCGGGGATCCAAAACCAAGTGCCCGGGAATGGTTCAATGGGGCGATTTGGGGTGCACCAATAGCGGGGTGCCAAATCGGAAAGGCAGTGGGTCAATACCTGCCTGGGATGGCAGGCGGTGCGAACAGTACCAATGGTCCGAAAGGAGACTCGCTCCTCAATCCAGCAGATTTCATTTTGATGATGGAAGGAACTCTGCTTTTTTCCGCCCACACTACTCGCCGCCTGGGAATATCGGAAACATCTCGTGCAGCTGCACCCTTTGCAGTCAATGCCTATGGGGCGGGCTTTATGAGCGGTTCAGTCGCTGATGAAAGTGCCCGTGGGGAACAATGGATGCCACTCTGGTTTCAACCTGTAACCTTCGGTGAGCTGAATCATCTTTTCGCGGAAGGACGTATGCAACTGGGATCGAAACCTGCGCGCGAGCCGCTGGATGTTGCCCGAGCAGTTGTACGACTCGGTACTGCCCGGGGTATCGAGGCATTCGAGCGTTTTGGCTACATCGAACGTAATGGGCAAAGTAATCTTGCTGTCCCCTTGGGCCGCTTTCGTGTTCCTGACAAAATCGCGCCCAGTCTTGCGTGTATTGATGATTTGGACACCTGGCTGCAGCGTCTTCGGCGAAGTGCCAGAAAAAACAACGCCTCGACAGGCCTCAGGAATATGGAGCAACGATTGGGCGAAGCCCTTTTTGCAGTCATCCAACACCCCGATGAACCCCTTCGGTGGCAGACAGTTCTCGCGCTCATGGCTCAAACCGAAGGCATCATGATCACCGGCCAAGGGGTTGAGGCCGGCCCGGTACCTGATCTTCGCCCGGAATGGGTTTCTGCGGCAGACGACGGTTCGCCTGAATTTCGTTTGGCGCTCTCTTTCGCACTCCAAGGGTGGAAGTATGACAAAACCCGGGGTATGCCTGCAGACCCCATACGCCGACATTGGGTGCCTATCAAAGGGAGAGGTTTCGACAAATCAGCCGTTACGGATGGTAAGAACGCCGCGCTGCGCGTTGGTCGTGTCCTTCCGGCAGGCGTGCTTAACACGCGGGGCCGGGATGTTATAAGGTAGCGCCATCCCATTTGGATTATATAAGGAGGATGGCGATGGAAACCACTTCGAGGAACCCTGTCCCATACAGCAGCCACTCCCAGCCCGACCTCGTCGAGGTCGAACGCCGGTTTGCCGAGTGGCGCCGGCAGCGCGGCAAGAAGCGCGCCCTGATCCCGCAGGAGTTGTGGGAGGCTGCGGTACAGCAATGCAGAGGGCATTCTGTTTCCGAGGTATGCCGCAGACTGAGGCTTTCCTTTACAGAGCTCAAGAAGCGTCTCTCCTCTGATCATGCCACTCCGGAGCTGATCCAGCTGGACACCACCTGCCTCTTCGGCCAATGGGTCGTCGAGTGCGAACGCGCGGATGGCAGCAGGCTGAGGCTCTCGGGCACCGGTCAACCGCCCGATCCTGAAAGCATTCTCGGGCAGTTTCTCTCATGATCCAGATCACTGCCCACATGCGGATCTTGCTGGCAGTGGACCCGGTGGATTTCCGCAAAGGCATCGACGGTTTGGTGGCAGTATGCCGGCAGAAGCTGGCCGTGGATCCATTTAGCGGCACCCTTTTCATCTTTACCAACAAGTCCCGTCAGGCCCTGCGCATCCTGGTTTATGATGGCCAGGGATTTTGGTTGTGCCATAAACGCTTGTCTCGGGGTCGTTTCTTGTGGAAGTTCGGCCCGGGCACCATCCGCGATCTGGCGGCTGCTCAACTCCAACAGCTTTTGTGGAACGCCGATCCGTTCAAAAAAATCCCGGAGGATTTTCGGCGGATAGAAAAAAATCGTATTTGATCACAGGGGGTGCATTTTTCCCTGGCGTCCGAAGCTAAATTTTGCTAGGGTGCTTTGCCAGGAGGGAACAGCACCTTGGCAGAGACCCTGTATCAAATTCGCGGCCGTCAGATCAGAGAGGAAGACCTCTCGTTTATCCGCGATACCATCTCCCGGCATTGGGAACGCGGTCGAACCGCCATTTCCCGAGTGCTGTGTGAGCACTGGGACTGGCGGCAGCCGAACGGGCAACTCAAAGGGATGGCCTGCCGTGCGCTGCTGCTCAAGCTCGAAGAAAAGCAGGTTGTTAATCTCCCCCGGCCTTTGTCCACAACGAATCATCGGAAGCCCCGCAAGGCTGTTCGACGCAGCTATAGCTACGACACCTCGGAGATTCACGGAACGGTCTCCGAGTTTGGCTCTTTGAAAATCGAGATGGTCCGGCGCACCCCGGATGAAGGCCTGTGGGATCACCTGGTCGATAATTACCATTACCTGGGGCGCCCCCGAATCGTCGGTGCATACTTGAAGTACCTGGCCTACCTGGATGGACACCTGGTGGCTTGCCTCGGTTGGGGCTCAGCGGCCTGGAAGGTGGAGTGCCGCGACCGGTTCATCGGTTGGGAGCCTCCTACCAGGGAAGCGAACCTCTACAAGGTCGTCAATAACGTCCGGTTCCTGATTCTGAACTGGGTTTCGGTGAAACACCTGGCCTCGAAGCTTCTGAGCGCCAACATCCGGATGCTTCCCGGGGACTGGCAGGCGTTTTACCGCCATCCCGTTGCCTTGCTCGAAACCTTCGTGGACACCACCCGGTTCCAGGGCACCTGCTACCGGGCAGCCAACTGGGTCTATGCAGGACTGACCAAGGGGCGTGGACGCTACGACCGCTATAACCGCTGCATGGAACCGGTCAAGGCGGTCTACCTCTACCCGCTTGGCAAGCGTTTCCGCGAGGCGCTCCATGGCTGAAACGACTCTTTTTCCCGAAGGGATCGCCTTGACCGAAGAGGGGATGCAGGATGTCCCGCGCTCCGTGCTCATCTATATCAATCTCGCCCTTGTGGAGGAAAACCGCGAACTCCGAAAACGGATCGAACACCTCGAAGCGCGTCTGAACAAGGATTCCTCCAACTCGGATCGGCCGCCGTCCTCGGATCCGCCCTTCAAAAAGAAAAAATCCGGGAAGAAAAAGAAAGGCACCGATCGGCGGAAACTGAGCCATCCGGGGCACCGGCAGGAGATGCTCCCGCCGAAGGAAACCCGAGTCATCCTTCCGGAAATCTGCACCTGCGGCAACCGCGAGTTCCCCGAAACCGAACCGTATTATACGCACCAAGTCATCGAACTGCCCCCGATCGAGCTCGAGGTCATGCACTTCGAACTGCACCGAGGCAGGTGCCCGGTCTGCGGCAAGATGCAAAAGGCCACCGTCCCCAAAGAACACCGGACAGGCTACGGTCCCAGGCTTTCAGCCATGATCGCCGAGATGGCGGGCACCCAGGCAGACAGTCGCTCAACGATTCAAACCTTCTGTGCTTCGGTGCTTGGGTTCCATATCAGCCTGAGCGCCATCCAGAAGATCATCGATCGGGCCTCGGCCGCGATCCAACTCCACTATGAAACGATCGGCCAGGCAGCCAGGCAGGCGCCGGTCAACCACATCGACGAGACCAGCCACCGCCTCAACGGCTTCCTGCAATGGCTGTGGGTCATGGCGGGGCCGGCAGTGGCTTTCTTCATGATCCATTCCAACCGCTCGAAGGAAGCCTTCGAAGCACTGATCAAGGACTGGACCGGCATCCTGGTCTCGGACGGATACGGCGTGTACCGCAAATGGGTCGGACTGCGGCAGACCTGCCTTGCTCATCTGATCCGCAAGGCCAAGGAACTCTCCGAAAGGAAAGACCCGGACATAAAACGTTTCGGTCTCTGGGCAACCCATGAACTCCAACGACTATGTCATATGGCCAAGGATCCCCCCTCCGTCGGAGAGTGGCAGGCCTTTTATGCTCGTTTGATCCGCTTGATCACCCTTCATGAGAAGCGCAAGGATGATGCCGGCAGATTTGCACGCCGTCTTCGCAGGGAGATCGAAAGCCTTTGGACGTTCCTCTCGGAGCAGGGGGTGGATCCCACGAACAATCATGCTGAGCGGATGCTTCGATTCGCCGTGCTGTGGCGCAAATCCAGCCAGGGTACGTCCAGTGAAAAAGGCAACCGCTGGGTGGAGCGTATCCTCTCACTCAGGCAGACCTGCCGGCTTCAGGAAAAGACAACCTTCCCCGTCCTTGTCGATGCCTTGCGCGCCTACTTCCGGGGTCAGGAACCCGACCTCGCCTGGATCGCTCAGCCCACCGCCTGATCCAGATCCTGTGATCGATTACAAAAAATCGACCCATCCCTCAAAAAAGTACTGGCCACAAAAAACGTTCTTTGCTATAAGCAGGGCAACCTTTACCAAGAGGAGGATTACAGAGGTTGCTCATTTGTGGTCGAGACTTCACGCCAACCGATCTGGATTGGATCCGCCGTCAAGTTACCAGCGTGCCAGGATTGAACCGTGCACAGCTCTCACGCATGTTCTGCGAATGGGCCGAGTGGCGAAAGCCCGACGGCGGATTGAAGGACATGAGCTGCCGGGTGGCCCTGCTGCGCCTGTACCGGGCCGGTGTCATCCCGCTTCCAGCGCCAAGGAAAAGGCGCGTCGTGTCCAAACGGATCCAACACACCCTGACAGGAGAACCCCAATCCCCGATCGAGATCGGCCCCGGTCGCATAAGCCTTTCGATCGAGCCGGTCGACCGGAGATCATCCCCACTTTGGAATGAGCTGATCGACCGATACCATTACCTGGGCTATGCCCGCATGGGCGGGGCGCAGATGCGCTTTATGGTCTGGGTCGGACAGCATCTGGTTGCGCTTCTGGGTTTCTCGGCCGCCGCCTGGCGTGTCGCCCCGCGCGACGAGTTCATCGGCTGGAGCGACGATCAGCGTATAGAGAATCTACACCGGGTGATCGACAACAGCCGCTTCCTCATTTTGCCCTGGGTAAAATCTTTCAATCTTGCCTCACAGATCCTTGCGCGCACGGCGCGGTTGCTCCCCGATCGGTGGGAAGAGCGCTACCGTTACCGGCCTTCCCTGCTCGAGACCTTCGTCGAAAAGCAGCGTTTCACCGGCGCCTCGTACAAGGCCGCCAACTGGGTCTGCGTGGGGCAGACGCAGGGGCGAGGCAAGTGGGACCGGAAAAAGGCCTTTGACAAACCGGTCAAGACCATCTGGCTCTATCCGCTCGAGCGCCGGTTCAGGGAGGTCTTGTGCCGATGAAAAAATCACCCAAAAAGCTGGTGATATCCGCCGGCGAGTTCGAAGCGCTCCAGGACCGTATCAAAGAGCGGAACCTGACCGACTCGGACTATGACGTGCTCCTGGGGCTTGCCGAGATGGTGGCGCGCCTGCGGGAGGTCCTTGCCGAGAAAGAAACCTCCATCGGCCGGCTGTGCAAGTACCTGCTGGGGGCCCCGACCGAGACAGCCCGAAACATCCTCAAGGATAAAACCGAACCAGTCCGGAAAAAAGGCGCCAAACCAAAACCCCGGGGGCACGGGAAAAACGGCGCAGGCCAGTACACCGGCGCTGCCAGGGTGCGCATCGAACACCCCGCTCTGAACTCGGGGGACCCCTGCCCAAGCTGTGAGAAGGGTAAACTATACGAGCTGGCCATGCCGTCGGTCTTTGTTCATATCGTTGGAACAGCCCCTCTCAAAGCCACCGTTTATGAACGAATCCGCTTACGCTGCAATCTGTGCGGAGATATCTTCACCCCTGAGCTGCCCGAAGGGATATCCGAGCAAAAATACGACGATTCGGCTACGCCCATGCTGGCGATACTGAAGTATGGCTGCGGCATGCCCTTCAACCGGATCGAGACCCTTCAAAGGAATCTGGGCCAACCTCTGCCCGCCTCCACCCAGTGGGATATCCTCGATACCGCAGCCGTAGCTCTGGCCCCGGTCATGGATGCCATGGTCTCATTCGCCGCGCAGGGCACGCTGCTCCACAATGATGACACCTCCGCGAAGGTGCTCGCTTTCCTCAAAGAGCAGGATCCGGACAGCAAACGCAAAGGGATCTTCACCACAGGGATGGTCACCGAATCCGAGGGCCATCAGGTCGCCATGTTCATGACCGGCAGACAGCATGCCGGGGAAAACCTGCACGACCTGTTGAAACGCCGGGCAACGGGGCTGCCGCCACCGATTCAGATGTGCGATGCCCTGAGCCGGAATGTATCCAAGGACTTTCAGACGATCCTGGCCAACTGCCTCGCCCATGCCCGCAGGAAGTTCGTGGAGCTGGTCGAGCGATTCCCGGACGACTGCGCTCATGTGATCAACGAGCTGGCAACGGTCTATATGCATGAGGCGATCGCCAAAAGCGAAAAGATGTCCCCGGAGGATCGACTGGCTTACCATCGGCTCAACACTGAGCCCGTCATGACAGCTCTCGAGGCGTGGTGCCATCAGCAATTTGCGGAGAAGACCGTGGAGCCCAACTCCGGCTTGGGGAAGGCGATCACCTATCTCCTCAAACACTGGAAGGAACTGACCTGTTTTCTCAGGGTGCCTGGAGCCCCGCTGGACAACAATATCTGCGAAAGGGCCCTGAAGTTCGCCATCCTACACCGGAAAAACTCCCTCTTCTACAAGACGCAACGCGGCGCCTATGTCGGGGATCTCTTCATGAGCCTCATCCACACATGTCAACTTTCAGGCGTCAACCCGCTCGACTACCTCACATGGCTCCTGAAGGATACCAAAGCCCTGCAGTCCTCCCCGCACACCTTCATGCCGTGGCATTACCAGGATCAAAACCGCTAACCCTATCCCGACCGGGGGCCCCTTGGGGCCTCCCGTCCTCCGCTTCATCCTCGCACGCTAAAAATTTTCCACAAGCCGAAAATTTATTGACCTCTGCACGGCTGCCGAAAGGACACCGTTGGTCCCGGGATTGTTATTCGCGGGAGGAGTGGTCTCGAAGATGCAATCAGCCTTTTGAAGCGGCGTATCATCGAAGGGCGTCAGAAAGGGGAAAACCGTTTACCCTTGGAAGCTGCGCATCGGGCGGCAGCATCGCCCACCGATCTTGCGGCGCTGCTTGCTGGAGAGGTTGACTTGGATCGGGCTGTACTGCTTGCACGTGCCCTGATGGCGTTGGATAGTAAAAAGTGGGCAAAGTCCTTTCTGAGTTTGAGAACTCCTCCAACGCGTATTCAGCCCGACGAGGGTTGGATTGCCATTCGGCTGGCGATGCTGCCTTGGGCTTTACCTGATGGTTCAGAGATCGGGTTGGACCCTGCTATTTTGCGGCGTCTCGAAAGTGGAGACAGTACCTATGCAGTCGAGATTGCAGTGCGCCGATTAGGTGCAGCGGGTATTAGAAGTACATTGCGTGCTGCTATCGTGCCGCCTGATACAGCGCGACGGTGGGCTGCGGCAATTGCTTTTCCCATAACGAAAAGGACAGCAACCGAATTTGTCAACCTGCTTGATCCGAATTCCTGAAAGGAGATCTAAATGATTACAGAACTGAACCAACTATCCGATGCACAGCGGCTGTTATTTGCTATTCCGCTTATTCCTTTGCAGGGTCGGCGTTTTCAACCCACCGGATTTCCCGGACTAGGCGCCGCCACTTATCAGACCCCTGAGGGCACGTCTCTTCTGGTGGAAAGTGCTCAAAGCATGGCCAATCGGTTGGAACTCACGCTGTGGGATGAGACGGCACAGGACATCGAAGCAGATCTCAAAGGGCTTTCACACATTCGGGTTATACGCCAGGGAAAAATGCTGACCGATACAATCCTCGAATCACACCGACTCAATAGCCCATATATTCTCGAAGGCAAGGACAAGACATTTTACGATGAACTGAGACAAGAACTGGGTGCCATGGAAGTCGGCCCGGTTGACCGAAAACGGCTCGCGGAGGTATTGCTCAAATACGACATCGGATCTCTGCTGCACGGTGTTTTTCTGGCCAAAAAGGAATTGGCCGGTGGACGTCTGCGCGTTGCGAGGGCCTTGTCAGCTTTCATAGAAGCTGAGGGCGTGCGTGTTGCAGCGTCTGGCGGTGTGAAAAATGATCATGTAAATCCATCAGGCGATACCAAAGCTGGTTTTGGTAACGTCCCATTTGCGCGTGATGAGTTTACGGCTGAACGAATAATTCTGTATGCCAACATCGATCTTGCTCAGATTCGTGGATATGGATTTACCAATGACGTTACACTGTTATTGATCTTGCTTTCCCTTTATAAATTGCGCACGCTTTTGGAGGGCAATCTGCGATTGCGTACGGCTTGTGATCTCACGGTTGCCGATAGCACTATCAAGGCAAACATGCCAGATGGATTCCCCTTGCCCCAGAAAACTGAACTCAAGGCCGATCTCAAAGACGCAATCGGCCGCTGTATCCATCTGATGACAGTAAAGGAAGTCACATTTGAGGACGAATTGAAGAAAGGTAAGGATTCGGAGAATTCCGAGCAAGATGATTCAAATCTTTCCGATGAGGGATAGCCATCATGCCCACTCTTATAATCCACTTTACCGCGGGAAGGTACCATGCAACCCCATGGGGTCATCACGTCAATGAAGGTCTTGTGGAATGGCCCCCATCGCCATGGAGACTGCTACGGGCGTTCCTTGCCGTGGGTTACAACACCTTGGCTTGGCAGGGGGATGCCCCGCCCCTGGCTCGATCGTTGATCGAAAAATTGGCGAGCGTTTTACCTACATACAGGATGCCGAAAGCTACGGGTGCACACAGCAGGCATTACATGCCATTGGGCTTTATGGAGCAGGGAAGGGAGAAAACAACGCTTGTTTTCGATACGTGGGTACGTATCGGTTCAGGAGGGTTGGCTGTTACATGGGATGTACAGCTTTTCCTGGAAGAGGAGACTCTATTATCCAGGATCGCGTCACATATCGGATACGTAGGGCGGTCTGAAAGCTGGGTGGATGCACATTTGGCCAAGGACGGTGAGCCCCTGCCATCAGGTTGGATTTGCGTGCCGAATACTGCAGATGGCATTCCAGACAGTGGATGGGAGGAAATCTCGTTGTTGGCGCCGCAGTCCCCATTGGAGTACTTACAGTCTCAGGCAGCAGCTCTTTCCAAAAATCCTGTTGATGAATCATCATCGAGTAAGCCCCAGTCCAAAACCAGAAAAAAGGCGAAGAGGCGCGATTCTGCCCATCCCGAGGATATCATTGAGTGTCTGCAGTCACAAACGTCTTGGTTGCAGGAAATGGGCTGGAATCAACCGCCAGGCAGCAAAAAGGTGTTCTACCTTCGATCGGACGAAAGTTTGGAAGCTGTGGCACCGCTGATGACCCCTCGTACTTCATCAAGCCCTGATGTTCAATCTGTGCTGCTAGCCATCGCTACTCGAAGTCGCAATGACCATGCGCTACCTCACGTCACGCGCACGATGCCTCACGCAGAAAGGCTACACAAGGCTTTTATCAAGCAGCTTCAAGGACGACCGAATAAGGCCCTGACTGGCTGCGATCACAACATGCTTCCTCTTACGGAACCGCACCGGCATCTTCATATATTACCATTGGACCTGGACCAGGATGGGCACTTGGATCATGTCCTTCTTTGGGCACCGATGGGACTTGATGAAACAGCGCAATCGGCTGTCCGTGCAGTCAGGAAAACATATGCCAAGGGTTTACCTGACCCGCTTCAATTGTCTGTTGCTGGAATGGGCCCCTTGGATCAGATTCGTCGACTTCCAGGAAAGTATGGTGAAGGTCTTTGTGCGGTGTCGGGGGGAGCAGACGGTGCTATGGAGTGGAGAAGCCATACGCCATTTGTCCCGCCGCGATATATCAAAAAGAACGGGCGAAACAGCCTGGAGGGTCAAGTCGCCGCTGAATTGGCCTCACGAGGATTTCCCGTGCCGCAGGAAATCGGGATTTATGATCCGCAAAAAGACGAAGCTGCCCGTCGCATGCGGCACTTCATTCGCGCCAGAAAGAGTGGGCCTTTGCCGCCTGTCGATTGTGGCTTTGCACTTTTTCTCAGGTTTGAGAAACCGGTTTCGGGGCCGCTTTGCCTAGGTTACGGAAGTCATTTCGGGCTTGGTCTTTTTGTGTCGGGAGCCACTGCAGAGAAGGAGTAGCCGCCATGGATGATGTGCCTCTCGTGCCGGCCCGTATGCTGAACGAATTTGTTTACTGCCCGCGGCTGGGGTACATGATGTGGGTACAAGGGGAATTCGCGCACAGCGCGGATACCATCGATGGGCTGATCAAGCATCGGAAGGTGGATATGCCCGGGGGGAAACCATTACCCGAGCCATCTGAAGAAACTATAGAAATTCATTCGCATTCAGTGAGTCTCAGTTCCAATGAGTTGCATTTGACGGCAAAAATCGACTTGGTCGAAGGACAAGGTCAGACAGCCACGCCCGTCGATTATAAACGTGGAAAGCGGCCGCACATCGCTGGCGGGGTGTATGACCCCGAGCGAATCCAACTCTGCGCCCAAGCGCTTCTATTGCGGGAGCACGGGTACGAGTGCGAGAAGGGCATTATCTATTTCGTTGCTTCTAAGGAACGTGTTCCAGTCCCTATTGACCGAGACTTGGAAGATAGAACGCGACAAGCCATCGATGCGTTTATCAAAACGGCGACTGAAGGAAAAATGCCCCCGCCCCTGGAAGACAGCCCGAAGTGTCCACGCTGTTCGCTTGTCGGTATCTGTCTTCCGGACGAGACGGCATTCCTGAACAGATCAGAAGTGGAGCCACGACCTATCGTTACTGGGATCGAAGACGGACTGCCGCTTTACATTCAAACCCCTCGCGCCTACATTCGTAAGAGCGGTGAAGAACTGATCATCGAAGTGGAAAAAGAGAAAGTGGCTACGACACGGCTTGCTGATACCACGCAAGTGGTTCTATTTGGCGGGGCATCCTTGACCACACCAGCGCTGCTTGAATGCATGCGGCGTGATATACCGGTCACTTGGTTGAGTTATGGAGGTTGGTTTATTGGTCACACAGTCGGAACGGGTCATAAAAACGTTGAAACGAGGACGGTTCAATACCGTTCCAGCTTCAATGAGGTTTGCTGTTTGAGGTTGGCCAAAAAACTGGTTGCAGCCAAAATCGCAAACTGCAGAACCCTTCTTAAACGAAATTGGAAACGCGAACCGGAAAAAATTGAAGCAACGTTGACTGCGATGCGTGACGACATCCGGAGTGCCATGAGGGTCGATTCGATCGAGAGCCTATTGGGTGTCGAAGGCAATTCGGCCGGCCGGTACTTCGGATTATTTGAAGGAATGCTCCGTCTCGAAGAAGCGAAAGACTTTGGATTTTCTTTCACCAAACGCAACCGCCGTCCACCCCGTGACCCCGTCAATGCTATGCTCTCATTCGCATACGCAATGCTGGTGAGGGAATGGACTGTAACTCTTTCGGCTGTAGGACTGGACCCATACCGGGGATTTTATCATCAGCCGCGCTATGGTCGTCCCGCACTTTCACTTGATATGATGGAACCTTTTAGACCTCTAATCTGTGATTCTACCGTAATTACAGCGATCAATAACGGTGAAGTGAAAAAGAGCGATTTCATGATGGCCGCGGGAGGTTGTAACCTGGTAGATTCAGCCAGGAAAAAATTCATTGCGGCATTTGAAAGACGCATGAACCATGAAATCACTCATCCGATTTTCAAATACCGACTCAGCTATCGACGGTTGTTGGAAGTGCAGGCAAGGCTATTGATTCGGTACCTTGCCGGTGAGATTCCTTCTTATCCGAGCGTTGTCACTCGATGAGTTCAGCTGCAGATCATCTTTACATTGTGAGCTATGACGTTAGCGAGCCGCATCGTTGGCGCAAGGTGTACAAAACGTTGCGAGGGTATGGTGAATGGCTTCAGCTATCAATTTTTCAGTGCCGACTTGGCCGAAAACGCCTCCTGCAGATGGAGGCTATGCTAAGCGAATATCTAAACCATGACGAAGATCACCTCTTGATCCTCGATATGGGACCCGCAGATGCTGTAAAACCACTTGTCAAGAGCATTGGCAAACCATTTGAACCTGTCACCCGCAAAGCGCTGATTGTTTAATTGCCACGGAGAATCGAGCGGTTCAGTGATGGAGAAACTCCGGCAGGCGCTCGAAGAGCCATAAGTTCTTTGAAAACCGAATAAAACGTAATTTTGAAAGAGGTTTCGGGAAATGGTTAGGTGGAAGAAATACTGTACCCGCTCTAGCGATCGAAAAACAACTTGTAAACCCTTCTAAAAAAGAGCAGAAAATAGCAGGCCGTTTTCCGGGGTTTTAATGCCCCGGCCTCATTGAAGCCATGACGGCCCCCTGGCTTACGCCACCTGAAGATTAGTTTTCCGGGGTTTTAATGCCCCGGCCTCATTGAAGCAGCCTCATCGGCCCACCAGGAAAAGGCGTCCTCGACGTTTTCCGGGGTTTTAATGCCCCGGCCTCATTGAAGCTGCTTACAACCGTAGTTTCAGGTATCTCCCCCACAATGTTTTCCGGGGTTTTAATGCCCCGGCCTCATTGAAGCGACCGATCCCGTGCGGATCAAGGAAGGCGACTACTCCGTTTTCCGGGGTTTTAATGCCCCGGCCTCATTGAAGCTGATCGTACTAGTGGTGTTGTAGAGGTGCAGGTACGGTTTTCCGGGGTTTTAATGCCCCGGCCTCATTGAAGCTGGATGAGATCCCCAAACTCCGCCTCGACCTCTTCGGCGTTTTCCGGGGTTTTAATGCCCCGGCCTCATTGAAGCATTGTTTTGTTCCCTTTCTCATAGCCCCTTCATCAAGTTTTCCGGGGTTTTAATGCCCCGGCCTCATTGAAGCGAGAAGGCCGTCGGGCCCCTGCTGTCCAGGAACAAGTTTTCCGGGGTTTTAATGCCCCGGCCTCATTGAAGCCTGACGGGGGTCCGGTAAAGGCCAGCCTCCCACCAGCGTTTTCCGGGGTTTTAATGCCCCGGCCTCATTGAAGCATTTCCTCCTCATCAACAACGTCCTTCATGTCTTCGTTTTCCGGGGTTTTAATGCCCCGGCCTCATTGAAGCGAGCTTTGTTTTGGTACGTTTATTGAGGATTTTGACACGTTTTCCGGGGTTTTAATGCCCCGGCCTCATTGAAGCGATACATTTATCACAAGGCCTTCACCTTGAAAGGCCGTTTTCCGGGGTTTTAATGCCCCGGCCTCATTGAAGCGATCCAGGCATGGCACCTATTAGCGAGCGCTTTCCAGTTTTCCGGGGTTTTAATGCCCCGGCCTCATTGAAGCGCCTGCAGCTGGAACCCAACGCAGGCCCGGGCCCTCGTTTTCCGGGGTTTTAATGCCCCGGCCTCATTGAAGCGCCACATTCGCCAGGATGTAGGGGAAATCCGAGGTGTTTTCCGGGGTTTTAATGCCCCGGCCTCATTGAAGCTTTGACTAGCTTATGTAATGAATATTTTGCGAAGTGGTTTTCCGGGGTTTTAATGCCCCGGCCTCATTGAAGCTGTCGAGAGGTTTTTCTGTGTTCAAAGCATCTTTATGTTTTCCGGGGTTTTAATGCCCCGGCCTCATTGAAGCGGAGAGATGGACCGCCGGCATGCCGATGAACGAGAAGTTTTCCGGGGTTTTAATGCCCCGGCCTCATTGAAGCATCGAGATGCAGGCTCTGATACATCTCCCGCTCGCTAGTTTTCCGGGGTTTTAATGCCCCGGCCTCATTGAAGCTCCTGGGTTTCGGTGACATCCGTCCTTCCATAGTCCTGTTTTCCGGGGTTTTAATGCCCCGGCCTCATTGAAGCGATGACGTTGCCGGTGGTCGTGATCGTGTCGTCGTGTTTTCCGGGGTTTTAATGCCCCGGCCTCATTGAAGCACGAGCCGGTAGGCTGCAAGGATGGTCGCCCCACGGTGTTTTCCGGGGTTTTAATGCCCCGGCCTCATTGAAGCTCTATTTGTCCCTGCATGGTGTCAGCCAGCTTTCGGGTTTTCCGGGGTTTTAATGCCCCGGCCTCATTGAAGCACGTATGTCAGCAAGCTCTTTGCATCGTTCTACGTAGTTTTCCGGGGTTTTAATGCCCCGGCCTCATTGAAGCCGTGGGACATATACTCGGCAGAATTCGGAAGATAGTGTTTTCCGGGGTTTTAATGCCCCGGCCTCATTGAAGCTAGGAGTCCATGTTGTTTTTGTAGAGCGTTTGGATGTTTTCCGGGGTTTTAATGCCCCGGCCTCATTGAAGCGTTCACGGCGGTCATCGGCGGCGGGGGAGTGCTCATGTTTTCCGGGGTTTTAATGCCCCGGGCTCATTGAAGCCGTTACATCGGCAACAAATTCTTTGCGGGGATTGTAGTTTTCCGTGGTTTTAATGCCCCGGCCTCATTGAAGCCAAGGCGGGTAGCGGATGCCGGCCAGGCGCTTCTTGTTTTCCGGGGTTTTAATGCCCCGGCCTCATTGAAGCCACAAAGCTATTGCTTCATTGTAACGTTCCCAAGCCTCGTTTTCCGGGGTTTTAATGCCCCGGCCTCATTGAAGCAGCCGATAGCCAGCAGCTACATCCGGTTTCTGTTCACCGTTTTCCGGGGTTTTAATACCCCGGCCTCATTGAAGCGCCTTTTTGACCGGATCGACCCAATCCCAGCCGGGCGGGTTTTCCGGGGTTTTAATCCTACAACGCAATTTTATTGACATAGATCTAGTATTAGTGTTATTCCTGTCACCAAAAACGGAGGTGACAGACGATGCTGCCGGACATCAGATTGGATGATAGGTTCTATGATGTTCCAAAGTTTAACTTATTAAAACATGATATAACCGATTTCATGGGCGAACTCAAAGCCTTCCATGAGAGTTTTGCAGACTGCTTTTTTCGTACTGAGTTACGGGAGAACTTTTATCGCTACATGGTGGGCCAATTCAGCGATTTGGAACGTAAATCCATCGAACCTATCGCTATCGCCGTCGAGGACGGTCAAGTCAGGGCCATGCAGCGTTTCGTGAGCACAGCGGTCTGGGAAGACGATAAAATCATGCAAAAATATCGCAGTATGGTCAACGACGATATGGGCGACCCAGATGCCGTTCTGATTTTCGATGAGACCGGCTTCCCTAAAAAGGGACAGGATTCCGTCGGAGTTGGCAAGCAATACTGCGGTATCCTTGGAAAAGTTGATAACTGTCAGGTCGGTGTCTTTGCCGCCTATGCGTCCAGTCAAGGTTACGCCCTCATCGATAAGAGACTCTTTATCCCTGAACACTGGTTTTCTGACGAATATAGCGTCAGACGGAAAAAATGCGCTGTTCCACCTGATCTGTCCTTCAAGACAAAACCACAGCTTGCGGCTGATATGCTCAAAAAGATTTCTTCAGAAGGAATTCTTCCTTTCAAGTATGTTCTTGGAGATTCGATTTATGGGTCGAGTCCAGAGTTTATATCTGCAATTGAAGAAATCAATGGTCTACGGTATTTTGTGTCTATCAAGCCATCTACCTTGTGCTGGTTAACCGATCCTATCAAAATTATCAAAAGCTATAAATATCGTGGAAAAACGCATCGAAAAACCACCCTTGAATCGACAGAAAAAAAGCCTGTCAGCGTTGGGAAATTAGCGAAAAACATTCACGATTTCTTTTGGTATCGTCGCGTCGTCTCGGAAGGCACGAAAGGTCCGATGTCCTATGAGTTCACCCGGAGACGAGTTGTTCTATCGAAAGATGGTTTTCCCCAAAAGACCGTTTGGCTGATTATTTGCAGGACCATTGGGGAAAAACCAATGTACACCTATTTTATCAGCAACGCGCCGATGAGTTGCCGATTGCCTCTGTTCGTATGGCTTAGCGGACTCAGATGGGCAATCGAACAATGTTTCGAAGAGACCAAAACAGATCTGGGGCTTGATCACTACGAGGTGCGCAAGTACCTTGGGTGGCACCACCATATGATCACGTGTATGTTGGCCCATTTTTTTCTTTGGCATTTGAAGATCAGGTTGGGGAAAAAAAGCACCGTCCATTACTCTCTCGCCGATTAGGACGCTGATCGGGACTTTACTTCCGATGGAGCAGTTCGACATGGATGTGACCTTGGCACTTTCAAGGGACCTACGAGGCGGTTATCGAGGAAAAAATGGCTACGGCGATTGCCATCGATGAGCGGAAAAATCTCTATTTGGCTTTTTGAGACCGGTTCGTGTGGAGGATGAGCCTCGTTACCGCCAGATGGCAATGGATCGCCTCCTTTAGTAGGTGTGTCGAGGAACTGAATTTCGATGCGGACGGCAATTTATATTTGCTGGAAGCCAACTGGTTGGGTGCGGGAGAAGAAACCGCCACAATGATTCGGATAATGCTGTATGTGGTTATCGACGACTGCGACTCCGGCGTTCCCGACGTGCAGTTGTCAGACGGAAGCACTATATCCGGGAACATCGATGGCTGCGCGGCAGATGCCTCAAACCATGGAGACTTCGTTAGTTGTGTGGTTTGAATCGGTTGAAAGACGACCATATCATTTCGGCGAGGGATAAGGCCGCGCTTACGAGATGCGACGCACAGGCGGACATCCCGTGAATTTATTCAGGGGGGGGGAATGAGAAAGGCGCCGGGCGCTATATGAGTGTCCGGCGTTTGGCCGCGGGGGCTGCTTCTGTAAAAAGCGCGCATCAGCACGACGTTAACGGGTGGGTGGAAAAGGGCTGCCTCACAAAGACGGTACAGCCTGGTGAACTCGGCAAAATCCCGGAAGAGGAAACAAACTCGGGAACGTTGTGACCCGCCCATGGCAAGCGGATGTCTGTCACTTCAACATAAGAAAGGTGCTCGAAGAGCTGAAGAACATGACCCAGCGCTCGGATGTCCAGTATACGGTGGACCTGCTTCGCCCTGAAGACGCCCGGGGGAGCGTTCGGGTTTTCCAGGCGGTCTACGGAGACGATTACCCGATCAGACTTTACTATGACCCCCAGGCACTCACGCAGGCGAACCATACGGGGGAGTGTTACTCTGTAGTGGCCCGGACCTCAGACGGCCGGATTGCGGGCGTACACAACCTCGTGAGGTCGGCCCCCTGCGATTCGACCTATGAATGGGCTGCTGGGCTGGTTCTGAAGGAGTATCGGTCCCTGGGCATAACGGATAAGATCGTCGAACGTATGATGAATGAGCTGGTCCCGAGCCTGGGAATTGAAGAGGTGTTCGGCGAGCCGGCCTGCATCCATACCCACATTCAGAAGATGAGCTCCAGGATGGGTTTTGTGGAAACGGCCCTCGAGCCGGCCCTGATGCCTGAGAGCCTATACTCGAAGGAAGACTCCGTATCGGGCAGGGTGACGGCACTCCTGCAATTTCGGTGCTTCAAACCAAAGCCCCATACCGTCTTCCTGCCACGTGTCTATGAGGAGGAACTGCGGTTCCTGTACTCGCCCTTGGACGACAAACGCACACTGGTCCCCGTGGAAGAACACGGCCCTGAGTCAGTGACTTCCGAAGTCACCATGCAGATTTTCGACTTTGCACAGGTGGCGAGGATGGCCATACACCATGCGGGTGAGGACCTGGAATCCCGTTTGGCGGAGATCGAGCGGGAGGCGATCGACCGAAATGTTGTCGTACTGCAGACCTGGCTTAAACTGGATACGCCGGCAGTGGCAACGGCAGTACATACCCTTCGGACAAGGGGATACTTCCTGGGCGGAATCCTGCCTCGGTGGTTCGATTCGGACGGTCTGTTGATGCAGCAGATTCGATGCCGCCCCGATTTTAAGAACATCGCGCTCTATTCTGAGCGTGCCCGGGGCATTCTTCGGATCGTGGCTCAGGACTGGGAACGTATTCAGAGCCTTCCTCTAAGACGGTGCTGAGAAAAGCCCTGTTCGCGGATTGCTCAAGCGCTCAGACAGAAGGCACCTGAAATCCTGAGTGCATTGCCGGCGAAACCAGCGCGGCGCGGTGGCTTTTCTCTCGACCGATCCAACCAGCCGCCAGGATGTCACGGGCTGCACCGTGAAAACGGTGTGAGGCAAGGACAACAGGCCGGGCTTTCCTGCGAGTCTATGCTTTTATTATTTCCATTAGTTTCAGCCCGTTGTAAAAAAGAGCGATTGCCAAGCCCCCCAGTGCCAATCCGAGAAAACGCATGATGTAAATATATGCTTTTCCGGTCAGGAAGGATTTTGATTTTCCAGTCAACACAGCCAGGAGGATCTTTGATCCAAGGAGAAAAACATAAAAACTGACAATAAAAGCTAACAGTGCGATGATGTTTATCTCCATCGCTGCGACCATTGTTGGGACACCGACACTGAACCAAAACAAATACGGATGAGGATTTAAAGCGTTTGCCAAAATCCCTTTTATCAACGGATTCGTCTCCAAAGCTTTAGAATCAAGATCAATTCCCTTTGTACGAATGCTCTCATAAGCCATGGTCGCAATAAACAAGCCACCCGCGATAGAAATCAAACCTAAAATGTTATGAAAATCATTTAGTTTTGATAAGAAAAAGAGCGTCAAGATAATAATTGGAAAATCGGTTAAGATTGGTGCTAGAGCCACTTTGACACCGGATTTGATATCGTATCGAAGTGTTTCTGAAATAACGAGAGTCAAAAGCGGCCCTGGTGCAAAACCAGCAGACAAACCCAATAATGTCCCAAATATTAAAAAATAAAGCATATAATTTGTTTTATATCTTGAAGTTCTTATTGGATGGGAAGAAAGGCAAAATCGTATAATAACATCCTGCGCCTATGTTTCACCCGCACATGTATCTTGAGTTCTCCAGGCGGTGAAATCCAATTCGTCTAATTTTTTCAGGATTACGTGCATCCAACTTTATCTTCCCATATGTGGTTTTAACTTTATGGGCATCCTTCGCCCATCCTGCCGAGGATGATGACCTCCGCGGTCAGCGATCGCGGAGGCTACCGTATTGGAATCGAAGACCTTTCCCCATTGAGCGAAAGGCAGATTGGTCGAGAAGATTGTTGACCGCTGGGTATGCCTTTGACTGATGACCTGGAAGAAGAGGTTCGAACCCTGTGAGCCAAGCGAAAGATAACCGAGTTCGTCACAATAGGTCAATCCGTGCCGGTCTCCGACCAGGACCAAAAAAGGATAGAGGATCAACTCGTGGTGGCTGAGTTCGGCCCAGAAGCCCTCGCGCAGGGACCGGTGCTCGATGGCGGCAAAGCTCCCCACGATGTTTCTTGCCCTGTCGGGGCGGAGCAGCCGTTTTTCGATCATGGTCTCTCTCCTTTCGAGAAAAAAGCTGTCATACGGATGAAACCAAAGGCGATCGAGTCCTCTTTTGCAATCAGACGTTTTCGCGTCTAAGAGGCGGGAATCAAGATAACTTTTTGTGGTAACGCGTCCATTTTTGCAATCTGCTTTCCTGCCGATCTACGGCTGTTGCGCCAGCGCTGCAGCAGGCGGTTATGCTGAGATTTTCCGGGATGGCGTTTACAGTAGGCTTTGTAGTATCCCGGGTGGCGGTTGTGCCACGCCTTCTGGCAGTCGCACTGGTTGGCTTTGTAATCCGGGTCGGAGAGGAGTTTTTCACGCTGCCACTGTCGCTTCCGGGCGCGCTGGCGCTGGGTCTTGATGCGCGGGTTACGCTCGAAAACACATCCGCAATGGACGCATCGGATAGTCTCGCCCATGGTCGCCCTCCCCGTGGGTGACAACCATAACACTTATGAGCCTAATCTTTCAATATTGCACAAAAAGATGGGATAAAGAAGAGAAAGAAGCGGATCCAAGAAGAAAAGGCAGGTCTTACAGAGAGGAAAGAAGGAAGAACATACAATGCCGGTTTTTCAGCCGCCCATTTTGGCCACTTTTCTACAGGCCATACCTGTCCATTTTTTGACCGGCGTTCATAGGTGAGCAGGTAATTGGCGCAGACATCGACGGGTTTGCGTTCTGGCGGGGTAAAGTCTCGCAATGTGGCGCTGCGGCGTATGCCTCCAGCAACATACCCGGCCTTTCCCCGCAGGATTTCAAGAAGCCGCACGCGAACCCAATTTTCCAGCTTTTCACCGGACTCGGAGTGAAACGCCCTGCTCGCACTCCAAAGATACTCTGTGACATGAACGAAATCGAGAATGATGGTCAGATCGATACCTCTCTCTTTGGCTATGCGGCGCAGGAGGCGAATCTGGGTCTTATTGCCGTCAACCAGTGCCACCCACTTCTTTCGATGCCCGGGATCCCGACAAGCTGCCCTCTGTGTCAATGTGGGTGAGACACGCCCATAAACGCTGCTAGCCATTCGTCGTTGACAAAAGGACTGCATCTCCATAAAATGCCACAGAAATTTACATTGATCTCAGAAGGTTACCAATCCTATGGCATCAATGAGTGACTGCCCGGGCGAGGGCAGGCCCTTCACAGGGAGAAGAAATGAAGCAGACGCCAATAGAAACCCCATTTCTCAGGCAGAGAGATGGGGGTTGTTTTTCCCGTTGGCTTTTCCCGGCCGCTGTCAAACGGGTAGGCCGAATACCGGTTTATGGAGGGGTGGCAGAGGAAAGGATAGAGGAATTGAGCAATAGTAGAATTCTTGGTATGCGTGAACATGACCAATACAGCCTGCGAAACACCATTCGGGCCGGATGCATTCATGAGTGCTGGCTTTTCTTCAGTGAAATGGCGAAGGGCGCCGGTAGTGAGAAGGTAAGGCGTGATCTGGCCGACGGGGTCATCCTGGGCAAATATGCTTACAGCACGCGCATGGCATTGTGGAAGATATTTCGGACACGTTATTTCAATATCGCCGACCCATGGGTGCTTTCCGAACTGGTTTCTGCAAGCGAGTATGGACCGGAGTCCCCGGAATTCATTTCTCTTCTTTACCTCTACTTCGCTTTACGGGATAGGTTTGCCTTCGAATTTGTGACCGACGTCGTCTGGGGAAAATGGCTGGCCCATGATCTGGCCATCGGCAGTGAGGATTGCAGCCGGTTCTTCATGCAATTATCGCAGAAAGATTCCTCCTTGCCGAAAGTTACAGCCGAATCGAAAGGAAAGCTGATCCGCAACACGGTCTCCACACTTCAGGACTTCGGCCTTGTGACCGGGACTAGACATCGTGTCATCAGCCGTCCGACCATTGCCCGGCGAACAGCATATCATCTGGTCCGCCTCCTGAATATCGAGGGCCTCTCAGGCAAAGAGATTGTCGAATCCAAAGACTGGAGGATATTCCTCTGGGATCAGCATGACGTGTCCCTGATGCTGGCACAGCTTTCTCAGGAAAAATGGATCCGGTACGAGAAGTCTGGGCGGATCGTCGTTTTTGAACTCAGCAAAGAAAGGCAACCAGCAGGGGGGAATCCATGAACGGAGACATCTCCTGGAAAATCAAGGAAGCGGCCTCACGCATCAAGGAACGGTATCATTTTATCGGGCATCAGACAGGGGCGCCGTTTCTGGCTATCGTTTTTCCCCAGGAAGCCGAACTTTGGACCATGAAGGAATGGCACGCCCAGGCCGGCATATTTGCCGATCAGTACCACCTGATTTACGCGGATCTGCTGGAGATTACGACTCGATGTCTTGATCAGTTAGGTGTTGAGAATGTCATCGCTGCACTGAGTGATCCCATGCCGGGGACAAATCCTGAAGCTGAATTGGCCAATCTCTGGATTTCTGAAATCATTGCCACAATGCAAGCAAAACTCTCCGAACACCAGGGGAAACCGCCCGTCATGGTGATTGAGAGGACAGCCGCCTTATATCCGGTGACAGGACCGAGATATTTACTCCAGCAATTATGGGATGTCCATAGTCAGATGATCCATTGCCCAGTGGTGGTCTTTATTCCCGGCCGTTTATTGGAGCAAAGAGTTTACCTATTCATGAACGAGAAAGAGGAATTCATGTATCGAGGCGATGTCCTTTAACATACCACGTGGAGAGCGCTCATCATGCAAATCGGTGAAATTTTTGAGACGAGGATCACAGAGAAAATAGAACCTGTCATCAAGGTGGGTGAAGTGCAGGATGAAAAGAAGCTCGCCTCGGAAATTGGAAGTTTTGTCGTAACTCCCCATATCGAGGAATATACGGATGCCTTCCTCGACCACTATACCGATACCATCCGGAAACAGACCACGGAGATCGGCGTTTGGATATCGGGCTATTTCGGCTCAGGCAAGTCTCATCTGGCAAAGATGCTGGCCCAGGTTACGGCAAATCGCACCTTGGATGGTATTCCAGCGACCAAGCGATTTGCCTCGCGCGTCCCTTCGTCAGCGGAAAGGAAAAAATCCATCGAGCGATCTTTGAGCCTGCTGAACAACTGTGCAACGACCGTTCTGGCCTTCAACCTCAATACTCTGATAGACAGCCGCAGCACTCCTCTGCCCACCCTTCTCCTTTCTCAGTATTATCTGTCAAAGGGATACAGCAGCAACTATATCTTTGCCAAAGTCATCGAGGCAGAGCTGGATAAACTCAATAAACTGCCGGCCTTTCACCAGGAGGTAGAAAAAAGGTCAGGAAAAGCATGGGGAAATATCCAGGCTAATCCGAACTCCTACCGGAAGCATCTCTATGGGGCCGTATGCGACATTGCCTCTGAGCTTTTTTCAACTTTGGAGGAGGTTGCAGAAGCCCTGCGCAACGCCGAAAAAGGCGAAATCTTCAACATCGAATTCCTGATTAAAACGATTCTTGCCGACGTCAAAACACAGGAAAAAGAAACGGGAAAACCCGCCCGGATCTTTTTTGTTCTGGACGAATCCGGTCAATGGATCGAGGATCAGCAGGGACGCTTGGCCCAGTTGCAAGCATTGGTGGAAGAGGCGGCCGTTGCCGGACAGGGAAGGATCTGGATTCTCGTGACCACCCATGAGGATATGGGGTCCGTCTATAAGAACGCCCATGCCTTGGACAGCGATTTCAAGAAAATCGAAGGTCGTTTTCGTTTCAAATTCGGGTTGACCACGGAGAACATCGAACTGGTCCTGGAAGACCGGATTTTCAAGAAAACGCTGACCGGCAAAAAGAATGTGGAGGCGATTTACCAGGACAACGCCGGCGTTATCCGTAGCATGGGGGAGCTGGCCGATGCCTCTCAGAACCTTCCTCAATGCAGCAGGGATAACTTTGTAATATTCTATCCCTTTTTCCCCTACCAGATCCACCTGATTCCCGAAATCGTAAAAGCCCTTCGCTCGAAGGGTGGGCGTTCCGATTCGCTCTCCGGCTCGACGCGCACCCTGCTCGCCATCACCCAGGATGTTATCCGGGCCGGACGCCGCAATTATCTTCAGGCGCCAGTCGGGGAAACGGTATCTTTCGACGAAATCTACTTTAATTTACTCCAGGAAGGGGAAATATCGGCTGACATCCGTCGTGAAATATCAAAGATCCCAAGCGTCGTACCCACCGCCACCGGTCTCACCCCCAAACTTGCGGAGGTGTTGTTTCTCACCGGAGAGCTGAAATACCTTCCCAAAACGGCGGACAACCTGGCGCGACTTCTGGTTGCCGACACTTCGCAGGATCTGGCCTCCCTGCAGCCGACTATCGAAGCCGAACTAGAAAAACTAAAGAAGGCCAAGATCGTTGCCAGAATAGGCGACGAATGGGAATTCCTGACTGGGGAGCGACGAACCTTTGAAGAAGCGGTGGACACGATCGCCGCGCAATTGAAATTTCAGGATCGGGAAGAGGGACTGAACAAGCTCATCAGCACTCATATTTTGGGATTCGACACCATACCATTCAAGGGACACGATTTTCAGGCGCGCCTGTCTTTTGACAATAAGTTGCTGGTAAGAAACGGCCATGTCGATATCCGGATCATTTCTCCTTTTGGTCACTATTCAGGGAAAACGATCAGCGATTATGAAAATGAAAGCCTCAAACCGGAGAATGAACAGGCCATTTACATCTTTTGCGATCGGGTTGCGCAATTCAGCGAGCAACTGGACCGGTATATCGCCATGAAAGAAGTGGTGGATAAATGGCTGGGCGACCCGAACAAATCTGCCGCGGAGCGTGAACTGGCCAACAGCAAGGCCACGGTGGATCTGCCGAAATTGAAGGATGCCGTTGAAGGATCCATCCGTCAAGGATTGAGACAAGGACACCTGGTCTTCCGGGGCAGCAGTCGAGCCATCGTTTGCAAAACGGGACAAAAGCCGGGAGAGGCCGTCCGCCTGGATATCGGCCACTACTTCGGTACGCTTTATCCGAAATTTGACAAACTGCCCATCCGGATCAGGTCGGAACAACAGGACATCTCCGATGTCCTGGCCGGGGCCAAGAACCTGTCTCAGGAGGTGAAGTCCCTAAAGCTTTACGATAATACCGGTAAGCTGGACGCTCACATACCGCTGATCGATGAAATTCGCATCTATCTGACAAACCGCCAAATCAAGAAGCAACGCGCTCTCGGGCAGGAAATCCTCGAGCATTTCGAGACACCACCCTACGGTTGGGATCCCAATGCCGTCCGCATCGGGATCGCGGCGGCGGTCAGGGCGGGCATGATCAAAATTGGCGTAGGCAAGAAGATTTATACCAATCCAGGCGATACGGAACTCTTGGCAACCATGCGCAACAGCAAGGCCTTCAGCAAGGCAGAGGTCATCCTCGAAGAGACGGATGTAGATACGGCCGTTTTAATCGCTGTCCGGACACTCTTGATCAAGCTGACAGGGAATCGAAAGATTGACGAGACCCCGTCGGACATCGCCGCCGCTTCCGCAAAATATCTGACGGAGGTAAAAAAGAAGGGGGCGGAGGCGCAGATCTGGGCAAAAGCGGCGAACTTCCCGCTGCCGCAAGCATTCACGGCAGGCATGGAAACCATAGAGACCCTCCTGGGTCTCACCAATCCGGTGCACCACGTCAAGGAGTGGGAGGCCAAGTCGTTGTCCATAGAAGATGAACTGAATGAAGTCCTCGCGGTTCGTGCCTTTTACGGGCAGAATGCGGAGCCCTTTAAGGGGACCAGAGAGCTTTACAGCACCCTCCAAAGCATCCAGTACAAGATACCCAAGGAGAACATCATCCATCATTTTCTCAACAATTATGCAACGGCGGATAAGGATTCAACGATCCATAAGAAGCCTGTCTGGCAGACCCTCCAGGACAACAAGGCCCATGTCCTGACGGAAGTTGAATCGTTGAAACGCATGTGGCGACAAGGGGCGACCGAATCCCTCCTTTCCCTGAAAAACCGTACTGAAGAGGAAACTGCGACGGGGCTGCTGACCTCGGAAGAAATCGCCCCATTTGAAACAGCGCGCCAAAATATGACCACAGAAATAGAAAAAGAAGCCGATCTGATCAAGATCGCGCTGCTCCCGGACAGCCTCTCGGGCCGGGTAACGGATCTGATCGTGGGCCTGGAACAGCTTATCAGAAGTAAGGGGGGCGGCGGTGGAGATGCTCGTAAACTGATAAAGAAGATAAAACTTTTCCCGTCGCCCAGAAGAATTAGAACCCTCTCCGAATGGGCCGGTTTGAAAAAAGATATGGATACACAGATCACCGTCGCATTGGATCAGGGCGACGAAGTGGAACTCTCCTGATTATGGAACCTCAACATAAAGCAAAACTCAAATCCATCGTTCTCGACCTCCGTCATATTTTGGAAGGGTATTATGACAACAGCAGCGCATGGCATCCCGGCGGCCTGGAGGAGCGCCTGGCCGCCCTGGGCGTTCGCCGGGATCGGGAAGCCCTGCCTCTTGAACAGTTTTCCCATCTATCCGAAGAGGAGCGCCACGCCCGGCTGGTTGTGGACGCTTTTATCCAATCTGCCCTGCATTCGGGACGATCAGGGGAAGAGGCCATCAGCGAGTTTCTTCAGGAATCGGCCTATACCTGGGCCAACCGCCTCATCGCTCTGCGCTGTATGGAGGCCCGGGGACTGATCGACGAGATCATCCTGCAGAAAGAAAGTTACGGTGGACGCTCCCTAAAGCATCATCGCCTGACCAGACAAAACCCGGAGGTCTGCGCTGGAGAAGACGACGGCCTGTATGCGGCTCTCTTTGCGGAGTTTGTAGAGCGGGCGGAGGAACTCCCTCTCTTCTTCCACCCCGATGAACCGGTCATCGCCCTGAAGCCCGGCGTGGCAGCCCTGAAAAAGTGCATTCAGTTGCTCTCTGCTGCCGATGAACTCTTCATCGCGCCGGACACCCTCGGCTGGGCCTATCAATACTGGAACACCGAGGAAAAGGACCGGGTGTTTACAAAGGTCCGCACCGTTAAGGGCGCAAAAATCGAGAAAGGAGACATCATCCCCGTCACCCAACTCTACACGGAACCCTACATGGTGAAATTCCTGGTCCAGAATTCCCTGGGGGCCCTCTGGATGGCCATGCATCCCGGCTCCCGCCTCTGTGAATCCTGGGCATACTATGTGCGGGACGCCGACCGAGCGCCCGTTGAAAAAAAGTCCCCCAAGCGGCTTTCTTTTCTCGACCCCTGCGTCGGTTCCGGCCACTTTCTCCTGGAGGCATTTGATCTACTCTACGCCATGTATGAGGAAGAGGGGGAACTGAAGACGCCTGGGGAGATCTGCGAGGCCATCCTTAGCCAGAATCTTTTTGGGATCGATATTGATGAGCGGGCCATCCAGATTGCCGCCTGCGCTCTATACATGAAGGCAAAGGAGAAGGATCGGGCCTTCAGACCGACACGCATCAATATGGCGGCAACCAATATCCATCCCAGCGCCGACATGGATCACCTCGCGGCCTTTCTTGACAAACATCCGGAAGACAAACCCTTCCAGGCCACCCTTCGACTGATCTTTGAAAGCCTTCGGCACCCCGATGAACTGGGAACGCTCCTCCAGATCGAAGAGCCCGTGGAAAAGGAGTTCCTCTTTCTGAAAGCCCTTGATGATGAAGCAACGGCACGACCGCCCAAACAGAGGAAATTCTTTGCGGAAATGGAAAAACCGGAACAGACGTCGCTCCCCCTGGGCGTCATATCCTATGAGGGATGGAAGGATGGCCTCCTGGCCCGACTGAGGAACCATTTTCAGGAAGAGTTCATTTCCGCTGATTTCTCAACGCGGTTTTTCGGGGAAACGGCGGGGAAAGGGTTGTCCCTGTTTGATTTCCTGTCGCGGCGCTATGATGTAGTGGCCACGAACCCGCCGTACATGGGCTCCAAGAACATGGGACCCGTGGTAAAGCGGCACGCTGAAAAACATTTCCCATCTGGGAAGCGTGACCTGTATGCGGCCTTTATTCTGCGCTGTCTGGAACTGGCCAAACCGGAAACAGGCCGGGTGGCCATGGTCACCCAACAATCCTGGATGTTTCTCCGGTCTTTTGCGGATCTCCGCGCCTTGGATGAGGAGAAGCTCAAGAAGCCCTCGGGATTCGCAGGAATCTTGCGGGAGACGTCCATAGAGACGCTGGCGCATCTTGGACCTGGTGCTTTTGGGGAGATCTCCGGCGAGATCGTCAACATCGTACTCTTCACCCTCGCTAAAAAAGCCCCGGCCACAGATCACCGCCTCACTGCGTTCCGACTCATCGGACCGAAGAGCCCGGAGGAAAAGGACAGGCTGTTACTCCAGGCGCTCAATTCCATCCATAACAAAAGTGGCTCAAGGAGCGGCAATTTATGTCGAACATGAGGCAGTCCTCGGGCGAGGACTATCCTGATGCAGCAAGAAAGCACTACTTGGATGCGCGCGCCCTTATGGGCAGACGACGTTATGACGGCGCTGCATATCTGGCTGGATATGTGGTGGAATGTATTTTGAAAACCATCATTCAGATCAACCAGGCTTCAGGTGTGTCCAGGATTCATGATATCAACAGATTAAGCACAAATGCGCAGAGGTTGGCAACGATGCCGTCTTCCAGAACGGCACGGTATTTCCCCCCGGGTTTTACGCTCACGAGGCTACCATACGGCACCCCTCCTGCGGGATGGAAAGAAACCCTTCGGTACCATTTTGAAGGAACCATTCCGAAAACAACTGCCTCGGCTTGGGTGGCGGAGGCTAAACGTCTTTATGCGCACGTACTTTGGGGTCTTATCAAGGATGGTGAGGTGAAATTATGACTGCTAAGTTCAAACACCTGGATGAGGCGCGCCACTCGGCAGTAGAGCTTTTGATCGCTGCCTTGAGCAACGCCCCGAGTGACTGCAAGATGGTGCTGATCGAAGATCTCTATGGCAAGCTTCGCCTTGTGATCTGGCCCGGTGGCGCACCTGAAGACATGATCGATGATATTCGAAAGAAACTGGGTGAGGAGGCTCAAGGTGCCTGGTCAGATGACATCTGGACTGTGAGCAAGGATGTATCGGATGCCGATAAGTTTCTTTATGAGGACACATGGAAGGAGAGCAAGCCACATCTGGATGAATCCCGCCTGCGCATCCTGGATCGTTACCGATCCCGCGGGGCATGGTTTTATCCAATGGATAAGCCTCCCTGGGGAAAGCCAGGTCGCCCAAGCACGAAGCGGCCTCCTATAGTGGTTTTTTATTCCTTCAAGGGCGGTGTTGGCCGATCTACTGCATTGGCGGCCTTTGCGATCCATCGAGCGCGGGAGGGCGAGAGAGTGGCGGTTATTGATGCGGATCTTGACGCCCCTGGCATAGGCACATTGCTCGCTGCCGATGAGGAAGGAACAACGGCACGCTGGGGTGTAGTGGACTATCTGCTCGAACGAGCTCTTGGGCCTGTGGACTTGCGGGATTATTACCATGCCTGCCGCCGCGAGAAAATCACGGGGAAAGGGGAAATTCTGGTTATTCCATCAGGTCGCGTCGACAGCGACTACCTTGGCAAGCTGGCTCGTCTGGATTTCGAACCACCGAGGCCTGAGGACAGGCAAAACCATCCCTTTTTCATGCTCCTCCAGGACGTACGTACGCAACTAAGCCCTCATTGGCTTCTAGTGGATCTTCGGGCAGGACTCGCCGAAACTGCCGGCATGGTTCTGGGAGGATTTGCCCATTTGCATGTGCTTTTTGGAACCACTTCCGAGCAGAGCTGGCGCGGCTTGAGGCTGGTCATCGAGCGTTTGGGTGCTCAGCAGGTCCTGGCAGACAAGCAGCAAGGGGATTGTGTTATGGTTCACGCAATGGTTCCAAGAGCCCCCGAACTGTCTAAGCCAGCGACACAAAGATTTGGAGACAGAGCCCGAGATGAATTCACTGAGCTTTACTACATAGAGTCCGGCCCTGATAATTTCTGGAGCATTGAAGACCTTGAAAGCAGCGACGCACCGCATGTTCCGGTCCCTGTTCGTTACGACGAAGTTCTGGCTGATTTTCGCAACCTCGATGACGTTGCTGGAACGATTGTGGAGTCGCAGGATTACCTGAGTCTTACTAACCGTATCCTCAGCCGGTTCAGGGGCGACAAACGATGAGCAAATTCAAGAAAGAGACACAGAAGGCACTCCTGGAGTTCCTTTCGGATCTTGGTTACGGGCAGGCAGAAGCAGAACCAGGGGAGTCTTTCGTGCGTCGGTTCTATCCCATCAAGCAGCACCTTCGTGCCTTCGATCCCGATGTTATGCTTGTAGTAGGAGAGAGAGGAACAGGGAAATCGGCTCTTTTCAAGGCGGTGTTCAGAAACGGATTGCTGTCCGCCCTTGCTCCTTTCGCCGCTGAACTGAGATTGCCTTATAAGAAGACCGACCTCATCAAGCTGATACCCGGATACCCTATCGGAGCACAGTTCCCCGATTCACGAGGCCTGAAGAATGCTCTGCGGACAGCCGATCAGGCTGTGAATCTTTGGTTCTCATACCTTGTAAGGGTTCTTAAAGACAAGATAAGCGACTCCACAAACTTGAAGTTTCTTGATCTTCCCGGAGGAGCGCCGGACCAAGTGCTCGATGCATTCGTAGGGTCGGGAAACTACCCTTTACTTGCTTTGGACCAGTTGGACCAGGAACTCCAGGAGGCAGATAAGTGGCTCTTTGTGGGTTATGACGAATTGGATACTCTGGGTGGTTTCGACTGGGAGGCGATGGCGAAGGCCATTCAGGGACTCGTTGCATTCTGGTCCAGTTATGCACGACGATGGCAGAGACTCCGGGCCAAGATATTCCTGCGAACGGATCTGTTTCGGCGCCATGCCGGGATTGGCGGGGCCGATCTGGCCAAACTTGCCGCAAATCGGGTGGAGCTTGGCTGGAGTGATCAGAATCTCTTCTCGATGCTCATCAAGCGTATCGCGAACACTGATGAGCTGCTTTTCGAGTATTGCAAGGGCGCTCGGATCCCCTTCAACAAGGAACCCCACAAGACGTTCGGGTATATTCCGAACCTGAAAAAAGCAGAGGATGCCCGCCCTTTTATCGAACGTACTGTCGGCCAATACATGGGCGCCAACGCAAACAAGGGACAGAGCTTCAACTGGGTCCTCGATCATCTGCGTGACGGCCATAAATGCGCTACGCCAAGAGCATTGGTCAGGCTTTTCGAGCAGGCGGCTCAAAAGGAACGCGGCAACCCTCGCACTACTCCACCTAAACTCATCCATCCTACATCGCTTCGCCAGGCTCTCGAAGATGTCTCGACAGACTACGTTATCCAGGCCATCCACAATGAATGGCCTTGGCTGCATGGGGTCAGGGAACGGATAGCGAAGGACAGGCTGGCTCCATGGAACCGGCGCGAGTTGCAGGAACTGCTCGATCAGGATTGGGACAGATCCTGGGGGCAAGGTGACAAACACATAGGCCCGCCCGCCCAGACTGCAAGGGAACTCATCGACTATTTGGTTGAGCTGGGCGTTTTCCGCGAGCGAGCCAACGATCGCATCGACGTTCCCGATATCTACCTATTTGGGCTCGGCCTGCGCCGCAAGGGAGGAGTGAAGCGGAAATGAGCACTTCCGTCCCGATAAATGAGTGCTCGCAGAGCGTTGTATTCCGTCCACTCCAGTCGCGCTTTCTCACGATCCCCCAGTCGCCGGTCTGCTACTGGCTGCGGGAGCGGTTTTTCGAACTCTTGGCAGGAAGAACCCTCGGGGATGTCGCCGATGTCTGCCAGGGACTCGCCACGGCGAACGACCCGCGCTTCGTCCGTTTCACCTGGGAAGCGCCGCCGGGTCAATGGGGACTCCCCGTCCGGAACCGCCGCTGGGTCCCCTTCGAAAAAGGCGGCGGATACGGCAAGTGGTTCGGTCACCATTTCTGGGCAGTGGACTGGGAATATGGAGGGGCGCGGATCAAGGCGTTTCCCGCCAGCGTCGTGAGGAATGAGCAGCACTACTTCAAGGACGGGTGGACGTATAGTCAAGTAGCTCGGGGATCGCTTGGATTTAGGCCTCTTCCTACTGATGGAATGATGTCAAGCAAATCATCTGGCATTTTAGTAAAAAACGAATTCAGTGGTCTTGCAGCCATTTTGAATGTTCGCCTTTCTAGCTTCGTAGCAAGAGTGATCGCAGCTCGTTTAGATATCCGGGAAAGTTACATCTCCCGCCTTCCCATGCCCGAACACCTTCCATCATCTCCCGCCCCCCTTGAGTCCGCATGCATTGCCTTGAAACGCCGCCTTGTTGAGCCTGATTCGACAGAGCGGACGTTCGCCGTTCCACCTTCACAGACTGCAATCCCCGGGAGCGATTCAGGCCCAGGCTACGGCCAGACCGAAGCCATTGCCGCGATCCTACACACCCTCGAAGGCGTCTCGGAGCGCAGGGTTTTCGCCAACTATGGCATTGCAGACGAAGATCTCCTGGCTGTGCTGGACGAAACGGGAACACCCGCAGCCTGGTTTCCTCTGATCGAGGGCTATGACGCTTTCCCCCCCCTCACCCCGGCCCTCTCCCTCGATGGAGAGGGAGTCTGGGTGCAAGGGTTACTGCCTGATGACGATGCACGCCTGCAGATCGGGACTGCCGATCTCTATGCCCTTAAATCGCGGCTCCGAAACCTCTACGAGGCAGGCCCTGGGGCGAAAGAGGATGTGGAGGATCCGGATGTTGATGCCGATAATGACGATAACGAAGAGAACGGCCAGATCGCCGTCGGTGCCCGGATCCCCATCCCGGCGGAGACCTTTCTCGAAGAATTGTCCCAAAGGCTGGAAATCCATCCAATCTCTGTCTACTGGCTCCTGAAGGAAGGCATAGAACAGGACAAATGGCGATGCCTGCCCGAGGAACGGCGTCTGATGAAAGATCGTTTTACGGTTCAGATCCTGTGCCTTCTGGGCCACCGCTGGCCAAAGCAGGTTGAGGCGGGGGAAGCGGTTGCGGATTGGGCGGATGAGGATGGAATCATACCCCTGACGGAAGGGACGGATAGAGCCAACTTACATGCTCGTCTGAGGGGACGATTGGCTGCGAACTGCGGAGAGGAGCAGGTATCGTCGGAAGAAAATGTCTTTGAAAAAGTCATGGGCAAACCCCTGGGCGAGTGGGTTCGCAAGGACTTCTTTCGCCATCACGTCTCCCAGTTCAGGAAGCGCCCCATTGCCTGGCATCTTTTGAGTGCCCAATGGTCCGGCCGTCGCCGGCAGGAAGCGGCATTTGAGTGCCTTCTCTATTACCACCAGATAAACGGAGATCTGCTGCCCAAGCTCAAGAGTCAATACGTTATCCCTCTGTTGAAACGCCTGGAGATGGAATTGCGCGGTTTGGAGAGTGCCAATGGCGGCGTCGCTAGCGAACAGAAAGAAAAGAAAGATTCTCTACGATATCGAATCCAGGAACTGAAGGCCTTCGACGTTGTCTTGACCGAGGTCAGCTCCTCGGGTTTTGGACCAAAAACCCTTCACCCCCAGCTTCGCCAGCACGCCGTCAATGACGCCATGCTCTGCCTCAAATCACGGTGGCTGAAAAAGCTGAACGGTCTGATCCAGGACGGTCCCCTTGCGGACTGGCAAAAACAGGCTGATCAGACGGCCCTCCATGCGGACTTTCCTATTTGGATAACGGATGCCATTGTCCATCTGGATTATCACTGCACTGTCGTCGGCCCAAGGCCTCCGGAAGAAAAATCCTTCATTACCGATCCCACGGCAAAAGACCTGGCGGGTTTGATCTTCGCCCAAGCAGAGGCTATGCTTCAGGGTTCGCTCCGATGTGCCTGCGATGTCTGGTGGAAGACCTTCAATGAAGCTATACTGAAACCGATTTCCGAAAGAATCAGGGACGCAAAGAAAGAATTACAATCGCTGAAAGAGCGAACCCTGGATCCCAAGGTCGATTTTAAAGAGCAGTCGGATATGAAGCGAAAGATGAATGCGTTGAAGTGCGATGTCAAGGCCTGGCAGAAGGAGTTGGACCTGAAATCAGGACAGGGAAATGCAGTGAGGGACGTCATCGAATCATGGCAATGTCCGGAGGCCCTGACGTGGGAACCTTGGTTGGCCCGGCAGGAGATATATGATCAACTCTCAAGCCTGAACGGAAAGCGTCCGCCGCCGCAGACGGTCGCGGAATTCATCCGGCAGGAAAGTCTCTATCAGCCGGATATCAACGACGGGGTGCGGGTGAACATAGCTCCGCTGCAAAAGGCGGAACTGTTGATGGCGGATATGCTGGCGGGCAAGGATGTGGACAAGGCCATTGCCGACCGGGCTGTCTGGCGCGACGATGAGCGGCGCTGGTGCCGGGAAGGCAAACTGCCGAAACCTGGTTGGTGGGAATAAAGGAATGGTGATAGCGTTTGAATGATCGTTCTTTCAAGAATTGGCTGTTTGAACATATCCACTCCGTTCTATCGAAACCGGATGAACCGGCGGCGTTTATCCTTTGGTGCGACCCGGCGTGGGAGTGGAAAGAACTTCTCCAGAGGACCTGTGGGGATACCATTGAACCAATGTCATTGACTTAAGACGTCAGCGTATATGGTTTTCCTTGTGAATATAGCTGGTTATGTTATGATCTTGACAGTCAAAAGTTTTTAGGTTGTCAAGCAGCCATTTGCAATGGCGGTTTGGCCTTTTCGCAATGTTTGTCCTTAATTATTCGATATATCGCTATATGCTTGAATCTTCGGAAATGATGATGGAACTCATGCTGGATGACGGTCTTTACCATTTCCTCCGATGGGACGTCGGATGGAATTGTCCGCATCCACCAGTTGTGGAGGTTTCGGACTCGTTCCGCATGCTCAAGCGCAATGATCTGCAGTATCCCGGTCGCGATCAAGGCGAAGTTTACAAACGCCTCGATCGTGTTCATTGCACCGGCGATCAAACGCTTACTTCTCTCATCCATCTCTTTCAGTCGCTCCAAGTCCAGAGTCTTGCCCTTCGGTACGCGCCAGACCGTGGTCCAGAAGTAGTAGCAGAAATTTCCCACGATGTGCTTGAACATCTTGAATGTGATTTCGATTTTGAATCTGCTTGCATAAAGTTCGATGATCTCCTCAGGCTGCATGGTCAAGTCGGAGGGCTACGAGTTCCTGATCAAAAAGTTCGCCGACGATTCTGGCCACACCGCTGCGGAGTTCTATACCAACCGTACCGCAGTCCACCTGATGACCGAGATGCTCGAACCCAAACCGGGTGAGTCGATCTATGACCCCGCCTGCGGTTCGGCGGGTATGCTGCTTTCCTCCGTCGCTCATCTCAAACGGCAGAACAAGGAGTGGCGGAACCTGCGCCTGTTCGGCCAGGAGTGCAATCTGCTCACCTCGGCCATCGGCCGGATGAACCTGTTCCTACACGGCATCGAGGATTTCCGCATCGTCCGGGGCGATACCCTGGCCAATTCCGCCTTTGTCGAAGGCGACCGGCTCATGAAGTTCGACGTGGTCCTGGCCAATCCGCCGTACTCCATCAAACAGTGGGACCGCGATGCCTGGTAGGCGGCGAGGACGGCTTTGCCCGGGTGGTCGGCAATGATCAGATTCGCGAAAAGGGTGGCAACCTCAGCATTCCACTTTATGTGCGGGTGCAAACGGCTGCGGCGGGGAGAGTTGCGAAGGAGCAAGCGCTTTATGGGAAAGCGAGCCTAGAACAGGCTATTGCCAACTGGCAGGAAAGCTCACAAAGGTTGCGCTCGTCGATGGATGGACTGCTGAAAATGCTGGAAGGAATCGATAATAGGCAGTAAAGAGGTTATTGTTTGACACAAAAATGCATATATTTTCGTGTCAGGTGAATTATGAATAAAATCTCGAAAAATACAGATAGTCAGATCGTTAGCCGGATATACGGGCACGGAAGGGGTTGGGTCTTTACGCCAAATCACTTCAAGGACCTCGGTAGCCGCGATGCCGTTGGTTCGGCCTTGAAGCGCCACAAGCAATCCGGGCTGATTCGCCAGTTGGCCCGAGGCCTCTATGACTACCCGAAGACTGACCCTGAGCTGGGACCCTTGCAGCCCTCTACAGATGACATCGCTAAGGCCTTGGCTGGCCGGGACGCCGCCCGTCTACAGCCGACGGGGGCCTACGCCGCCAATCTGCTCGGGCTATCCACCCAGGTGCCGATGAAGGTCACCTATCTGACGGACAGTCTTTCCCGCACCGTACAGATCGGCAAGCGGCAGATCATCCTGAAGCGGACAACGCCTCGCAACATGGCAACCGCCGGCAAAGTCAGCGGCCTGGTCATCCAGGTGTTGCGGCACTTAGGGTAGGAGCATGTTGATAAACAAGTCATCGCACAACTGGATCGCCTTCTCGATGAGGAGGCTAAAACCCAATTGGTGAAAGACATTCGTTATGCGCCCGCCTGGATTGCCGACATCATCCGCGATTTGGCAATCAGGGAGAAATCAAAATGAAAACGTTTATTGGTATGACGGAGGAACGCCGCAATCTGGTGTGTACCCAAACAGGCGCACAGTTGAACCTGGCCGAAGTGGCCGTGGAAAAGGACGGCCGATATCGTTCTCAGCAGTTTGAATCAGGACAATGTCCCTGAGCCAGACGAGTACATCAAACAGATCTGCCTTGAAAGCGCCGCATTTGTGCCGGTTTACTATTTCATGAAGTCGGGAATGACGCTGGACAGAACCGTTGAAGTGTTCGAAGGCGTGGTTTCAAGATCAGCCACGCGCTGGTTACCGATCCCAAGGAAATGGGAAAAGTGGGGTTGCAGACGGCTTAACGGGAACAAGACACCTTTTCCTACATCCCGGAGGGGGAGGGTGGTCAGAAGAACCAGGAACCGGCGCAATTCAAGTGAAGAATTCGCAGGTAAACGTCCTCGAGCGAGTTACAGCCGGTACCCATTCAGTGGGCGGCGCCTGAGCGCGTTATGGGCTGTAATGGATACGATAAATAACACCGGCACGATCGTCTGAGACCAGCATGGACCCGTCTCCGAGGATCAGCATATCTACGGGCCGGCCAAAAGCCTTTACGCCTTGAAGCCATCCTTCTGCAAACACATCGTAGCTCACTGCCTGGCTTCCCTTTAGGCGAACCCGGGTGATCCGGTATCCGATGGGCACGGTCCGGTTCCAGGATCCGTGCTCGGCAATAAATATATCCTGATGAAATTCCTTCGGAAATTGCTGACCGGTGTAAAACTTCATACCCAGGGCGGCCACATGAGGCCCCAGTTCAATGCCAGGCTTCGCAAACTCACTGCAGGACCGGCGGTCTCCGAATTCCGGATCCGGCAGGTATCCCGCATGACAAAAAGGAAACCCGAAATGCATGCCAGGGCGCCCCGCCCGGGCCAGTATGTCCGGGGGCCTGTCGTCTCCCATCCAGTCGCGTCCATTATCCGTAAACCAGAGGACACCCGATACCGGATGCCAGTCAAAACGGACCGTGTTCCGAATGCCTTCCGCGAAGATCTCGAGACCGGATCCATCCGCATTCATGCGCATGATCGTGGCAAACCGGGGATCTTCCTCCAAACAGACATTGCAGGGGGCCCCTACCGGTACATAAAGCTTGCCGTCCGGGCCAAAGGCGATATACTTCCAGCCGTGGTGGGGATCGCTGGGGAAATCGTCATTGACCACCATCGGAGCAGGCGGGTCGGCCAGCCTTTCCATGATGTTGTCAAAACGGATCACCCGGCTTATTTCGGCCACATACAAGGCGTTATTCCGAAAGGCGACACCGTTGGGGCTGTTGAGGCCGCTCGCCAGAACGGTCTTCTTGTCGCTTTGCCCGTCTCCATCATGATCCACCAGGGTATAGACATTTCCGGGATCGCGGGAGCCCACAAAAACCACGTTCTTGGTCCCCTTCGCCATACTCCTCGCTCCAGGCACATCCCGAGCGTAGATATGGATTTTGAATCCTTCGGGGAGTTTTATCCGCTCCAGATCGATATCCCCTTCGGGTATCGCCAGGGTGCACTGCAGAAACACAGCAGCAGATATCAGCATGAGAACGCAGGTCGCTTTTTTAGACAGTCGCATCGATGGACCGCTCGCTGGATGATGGATGGTCGATGAACCCTCGATCAGAATCCCCAGCCCCTTCCCACATCGAGGACGCTTCAAGATGGATCGGTTGTGTACCAGCACCCCATATCCATTACCCAATATCCAGTACCTTTTACCAACATTATTCTGTGACCACAAGTCCCTACCCGTTTCAAAACGTCTTTTCCGCGCTGGGTCGGCAGCTCGAAGGACGTCTTCTCCTTGACGGTCTTTCGGCTTTCCGGATATCCATCCAAACCCATATCCGATATCTCGGAGTTCATGACCGGCAAGCCATGGGGGTGGTGTCCTCATGGCGTGGCTCAGCTCCAGACCACGGAATTCGAGAGCCCGCCCCAGTCACCTATTGTTTCGGCGCGATGAACCGCCGCAGCAGGTCCTGCCTATAGTGAAAGCTTTAACGATTCCAATGCGTAAAAGGATCGGGGAAATCGTGAACCGCCATTTGAAGGCGTAGTAACACGCGTTTTTGGGGCCTATGTCTAACTATCCGGATTTTCATCCGTTTTCGGCTACGGTTTGACTAGCCACCCGGAACCCAGGTATGAAACAAATAGAGGACAGCTTGGAAAAAAATAATGATGTCCACAATGATCGCTATTTTACTGCCTTTGTCCCTAACAGGTTTCGCTGATGAAAGAGGGAAGGAAGAAAGAAGGCAGTACGAAGAGCAGACAAGAGAAGAGAGCAAATATCACGAGAAACAGGAAAGAGAATACCGAAAAAATCCGGAAGAGGGCCGTCCGTAAATCACCGAGATGGCGCCCTGACTCTGCGGCGGACATCCTGAGTCCATGGGCTCGCAGCGGGCGCTCCAGAAGCGTATGAAGAGTGCGAATACGATTCTGTATTGCCGGGAGTGGGAGGCGACGGTGCGGTTCTACAGGGACCGGCTGCATCTGCCCGTCCGCTTTTCAAACGACTGGTTCGTGGAGTTCGAGTTGACCCAGGGGGCGCGGCTCAGCGTTGCGGACGAACGGCGGTCGTCCGTGAAGAGTTCGAGGGGGCTCGGCATCACCCTCGCCCTGGAGGTCGATGACATCGAAGGCGTCCGGGAATATGCCGAGAGGGCCGGCTTGAAACCGACGGCGCTTCGGCGCCATCCCTGGGATGCGCGAGTGTTTTACGTGGTTGATCCCGAAGGGCACCGGGTGGAGATATGGCAGGCCGGGACGGGCGGCGAAGGGTGAGACGTCCGTTCCGGCCGGCGGGGAAAGAAACCCGAATCTTTCAATCAAGGAGGAAAAAGGTCATGCGCAAGTTGATTCCGTTCTCGTTGGCGGCTGTCCTGCTTCTCTTCTGGAACATCGGGCCGGCGGCGGCCAAGCCTTCCAAGTGCGAGGAATGCCACATCAAGATCTCGCCACTGCAGGTCCAGGATTTCAATCGGGGCCAGATGGCCGAGACCCTGGATTGCACCAGTTGCCACGGGTCCGCCCATCAGAGCGACCAGGACGTCGACAAGGTCCAGCTGCCCACGATCGCGACGTGCCAGGCATGCCACGAGGAGCAGGCCGAGCAGTACCTGTCCGGGAAGCATGCGCTCGGGCTGATCGCACTCGAGGCCATGCCGTACACCCACATGCAGCCCGCGGCCTTCGTGGAGGGCCAGAAGGGGTGCGGCGGGTGCCATACCCTGGGCTTGAAAGACCAGAGTGTCCGGGAGAGCGACAAGAGAAAGTACTATCCCTATGGGATGGACTGTCAGAACTGCCACACCCGCCATGCGTTCTCCAAACGCGAGGCGGCCGAACCGGAGGCCTGCAAGACCTGCCACATGGGCTTCGACCACGCCCAGTGGGAGATGTATTCCGGGGCGAAGCATGGTGTGACCTACCTCGTATCCATCCGGAAATGATTTCCCTATAGAACCCAGTTTCCAATCCGGAAATGAGGATTTTTCTTCACCGCTTCGCCGCTCAGTCCCACCGCTACGCGGCGGGTCCCGGTTTGGCCAATATCAATGAAATCAAGACGTTGCGTGAATATGATCTGCAGGTCGCCCGCAAGCATACGTGTAGATGGACACCGAGATCGGCACAAAAGACCATTTCCTGATGGTAACCAAATAAGAATCCTTATCGAACAATAATCTCCAGATATGCACGTCGGTATAGCCGACCGGGCTCGAACGTGTGGAGCCTCTTTGTGGCCTGCACTCTTCGGGCTTCGATCTGTCGTGCGAACCCGTGCGGTTTGCGGTGATTAGATCCTATATTCTCTGCAGATTTTGCGGAGAAAATTCTTGCCTTTGCGGTAAATAGGGATCATAATATCCGCAAGAGGTGCGGCGATTATGACGAAATATATACACGAACGGCCCGAATGGCCCAATTTTCATTGGGATAAAGAGACGTTGCCAGATCGATTGGCTGCCGTTCGGCATCGGCAGGGGCGACTGATCGGACGAATGGAAACCCTTGGCTTTTCTTTGCGGGACGAAGCGGTCCTCGAGACCCTTACCCGGGATGTCCTCACATCCAGCGAAATTGAAGGTGAAATTCTAGATCCGGCGCAAGTGCGCTCCTCGATCGCGCGGCGTTTGGGCATGGACATCGCCGGGCTGGTTCCGGCGGATCGGGATGTCGAGGGCGTTGTCGAGATGATGCTCGATGCTACCCAGAAATTCGATCAACCCTTGACCGTCGAACGTCTGTTCGCCTGGCATGCTTCGCTGTTTCCAACAGGGCGGAGTGGCATGACGCGCATCCGTGTCGGCGCATGGCGGGATGACAGCGCCGGACCTATGCAAGTTGTTTCCGGCCCTTTTGGCAGGGAACAAGTCCACTATCAGGCTCCCGATGCCGTGCGTCTCGACCGTGAAACGAAACTCTTTCTTGAGTGGTTCAGCGCGGAGCAAAAGATCGATCCCGTTCTGAAATCAGGGATCGCTCACTTGTGGTTTGTGTCGATCCACCCGTTTGATGATGGGAACGGTCGCATCGCACGGGCCATTGCCGATATGGCTCTGGCTCGATCCGAGGGGAGTACGAAGCGCTTCTACAGCATGTCAGCGCAAATCCGGCAGGAACGAAACATATATTACAACGAACTGGAACGAGTACAGAAAGGGGATCTTGATATCACGGAATGGTTGCGCTGGTACCTGGACTGTCTGGATCGTGCTATCGAAGGAGCCGAGGTGATCCTAGCCAACGTCTTCAAAAAAGCACGCTTCTGGGAATGTCATGCTAAGGTGACGTTCAGCGGCCGGCAGAAAGATATTCTGATGCATCTATTGGAGGGCCTTAAAGGCAAGCTGACCACCTCGAAATACGCCAAGATCGAGAGCTGTTCTCAGGATACGGCTTTGCGTGACATCAAAGAGCTTCTTGAGTTGGGCATTCTGCAAAAAGATACCGGAGGTGGCAGGAGCACGAGTTATTCGCTGGCAGACCTCTAAACCCTGCTGCCCGGCAAAAAGTTCCCTCTGACTATGTCCGGCAACAGGGCTGGGTCTTGATCGCGTTTCGCAATGCCCTGTGGCAACTGCTCGATGCCCCGCGCTTTGAAGCAGGCGTCGTCGACACGGTCATGCGCGGTGGAGACACCGATGCCAACGAAGCCATTTGCGGCCCCCTTGCCGACAGCATATTCTGCCAACCGACACCTGTGAAAAAGCGCATATGGGTTGACCTTGGTTCCAAGCACCTCCCCGGAGTGGAGGCCGGTCTTGCTGCATTGGCACGATATTCCACGTTGGCCGGGTCGGCCAATCCGGTTTTTGCTATGGAAGGCAAGGAGTGGAAAAGGTTTCGCATGGTCTATGATCCCATGGAACTACCGTTCGAGGATCCGAAGGCCTGCGCACTTGAGATTCGGACCTATTCTCCGGAATTGTTTGCTGAAAACGGTGTAGTGGAGCGGTTTTCCGTCTACCTGAGTTTGCAAGACACCGAGGATGAACGGGTGGAATCGGCCTTGGAGGAGATGATGGAGCAGCGTGCCCTGCGCAGCCATGCCTGTTCGCAAGCCTCATTTCCGGATTGGAAACTGAGTTCTACCGGGAAATCATTTTCGGATGGATACTATTTCAGAGACGCAGGTTGCCGCGTGTCAACTGTTCGGAGAAGGCCCTGATATCTCGCACTGCGGGCCGCCCGCAGAGTTCTTCGCTTGAAGGGGAAGAGCCGAGATGCACACATTGATCGGACGGTTGAACAACGCCTTCTCTTTGCTTCCACAACAGCGGGATGCGGTCTGCCCAGTCGAGACAGTGCTCCATCCGACGGGCGTTTCCTTCCAGGCGGCACGTTCCGCGCTCGGTAAGGCTGCGCTCCAGTCCGAAAACCCGTTCAAACTGCCGGCCGTACTCCCAGATCAAGCAGCCACCGAACCCATTTTGACGCGCGGTGCTCATGGTATGCCGAACCAGCTCGGCCTGCACCCGAAAGATGTCCTGCAATGTGGTCCGAGGAGGGAACTGAAAGGACCTTTGGCCGATGAGAGACATGCCCAGCGTGTCTTTTACAAACTGCCCACCCAGCCCGCATTCGCCGATGATGCACGCCTTTGCAGTGTCGGTCCAGCGGGGGAGGCTCGGTGTGGCGTGGGTGACGTCGAGCAGGTCATAGAAATGGAAGTCGTGGAAATCGAGGCAGTCGTCCAGCAGACCGCGGTTCCTGGTGATCGTGTTGATATACGCGAAGCCGATGGACAGCAGCAGGCGGCGGCCCCCCCTTGCGAGATGAGCGCGCAGCGAGAGGGCCATGCGCTGGAGAAATCGGAGAACGCGAAGCTCGCGCCTTCTGAAGATGTATGCCGCGCCGGCGCCTGCAAGGAAAGCGAGTCGAGAAACCGCGAGGCATGCCTCGAACGCAGCGCGCCCGTCTGCACTCGAACGCGACAGGGCCTCGCGGATGTTGCAGGGTGCGAGTGGCCACAGCATGTCGGGCTCGTTCATCAGGTCGAGGGCGAAGACGCCTCCGCGGTGGGCGCACAGCGCATCGGCGAAAGGGTGGACCGCGTGCAGGAAAAACCTTTCCTGCGCCCAATCGCTCCGCAGAAGGAGCTGAAAAGCCCCCGCACGGCGCCGAGCGGCCTCGGTCGGCTGTTTGCCCTCTTCGAAACTGGCGGCTGTAAGCAGGGTCCAGTAGATGCGCAGCTCCGCCTCCTCGGCCAAGGCGGTGATCCGGCGGACGTTGTCGAGAAAGGCCGGATCGATCCCCGCGACGATCCAATCAACGCCCCGCTGACGCCACCGAAGCCCTTCACCCTGTTCAAAGGCCCATATGCGGACCACCTGGCAGCCCCACGAACGGAGTCTTTCGAAATCGGCTCGAAGCCGGGCAATTCGCCCAGGGCCGAAGGCCGTCCCGTTCGGACGTGAGGGGTCGGCGGCGGCGATCTGGTTCGGCCCGATATCGCATCCATGCGTCCAGACATAGGGATAGTTGACGCCCAGCGCGAACCATGGGCGGCCTGCAGGGGAATCAGGCGGGAACTCTCCGGGAAGGGTCATCGGATCGCATTTCGTTGGAAAAGGGGATGGATCATCTCCAGAATCCTCCCGGCGACCATGCGCCTGCCCTCAGTTTTCGTCCGGCTTCGGCATGTGCACTGTGAGGACTGGAGTTGCGGGCTCGGGCCCGAGGTCGCCGCTTTCAAGGCGCCGTTCACGTCGGTCAACCTCGAGCTGCGCCTGCCGGGCCTCGGCTTCGCGAAGCATCAGATCGGCCTCCAGCCGGCGCGCGTGAAGTGGATCGGCCCCGGAGCACAGCCCGACGACAGGCTCGCAGTGGTATCCCCCATCGGGCAGAACGACCATGACGGTTTTCAGATCTTGGCCCGGCGTGGCGATGAGCGCCTCGAGCTGGGTCGAGAACACCGCCGAATGACGATTCTCATCCAGTGCAGACTGGGATCTTTCGACTGCCGTGACCCAGGTCTCCGCTTCGCGCTTCATCCGGGACCGGACCGCCCGCTCCCCCTCGGTGAGGTATGCAAGCCAACCCTCCTCTGCCTCGAAGCGCTTCACACCCTCGGCGGCGATGCGCTCGGCAAGACTCAGCACCTCCGGCACCAGTTCAGGCGAGAGACGTTTCTTGGGCCGTTTGCAGGTGAGCACATGGACCCTCGCCTCAGCTACCGCCTTGTCGAGCAGGGTCTGGGCATTCCGCTCGAATCGGTGTTGCGCGGTGTCTCTCAGATAGGTCTTTACCCGCGACAGGCATTCTCCGGCCCTCCTTCGGGAAGACGAAAGGTAGGCCTTTAACGCCTGAGGCTGAGGCATCGTCCCGCTCAGATCCTTGGACTGAAGCCGCTTGCGCAGCTCCGCCTCGAGTTCGCGCCCGAGCCTCATACGGTAGACGCAGCAATTGAGGTGAAAACCGATCATCGGCTCCACGATCTGCTGCTCGAGTTCGGCGATGTCGAAGCCAAGCTCGTCGGCGAGCCGGCGCAGCCTCACAGCCGGGTCCTCCGCCAGCCAGATCGGACGCAGATAGTGCAAAAGGTTCGCCTCGATATGGCATTTGAGCGCATCGAACAAGGCGCGGTCCTTGGCGGTGGCCTCCTCCATGGTGGGCTCGATTTCGACCAGGCCCGCCTCCAGGGTCTCTCCCGCCGGGAGCTCGCCGGCAGCGGTGCCCTCCTCGCCGGTGGACATGCCACCCGTCATACCCGGAGGCGCCTCCATCCGGTCGAGCGGGGGATAACCGGGACCGCTCGTCAACAGCTTGAGGATCGAACAGGCAGACGCGATGGCGGTTTCGAGCCGTGTCGAAACGGGGCATGCGGCATCGCCCAGGCCCGCAGCCCACACCCATCCGGACAGCATCCAGAGTGCGTGCTTTAGTCCGCGGAGGGATGGCCGTGTCCCTAAAGTTTCGAGCGCTGCGCGCGTGTATAGATAGGACGAGGGGTCGATGGGCGGGTGGTCTTCGAGCACCGTCCGCATCGCAGTCCACAAGGCATCGGCGCGTGCGGCGCCGATGCTCTCCCGGTCGGCCAGCAAATCACCCTCGCCGCTGCGGATGGCTTCCTCCATGTCGATGAAGGCATGGACCAGCGCATCGATCGCCCCCTTCGCAAGATTCGTCACTCCCGGCACAACCAGCATCCGCGCGGAGGCGAACCCGCCCTCCTGGCTCTCATCGAGCAAATGCCCGCGCAGGATCCCTTCGTGGCAGACGACCCACTCGGGTGTGATCAACGGCAGTCGATTCGGCAGCGCGATCGCCAGATCCGTTTCGACCATAGCCAGGTCTACACGATAATGCGACAGCGTCTCGTAAAAATTGTAGGTCACCGACCTTGTCGGATTCGGGTTCTTGAGCACACGCCTGCGCTTTTCTTCGAAGCCGGTTTCGTGCACCGTCGAGATCTTGAGCTTGCGCTCGGAGCGCAGCTTGTATGTAGTCTTGTTGGTCTGTTCCTGGCGCTCTTCACGACGGCGTTCTATCGAGTCGCTGAGCGACTCCCCCATGCTGAAGTCAATGCCGGCTGTCAGGCCGTAGCTGAGTCCGACATTGGCGCCGAGTTGCCACTCCTTCTCCTTTTCCATCCGGCTGACGACCTGCGAGCTGTCATGCCGGGTCAGGCTGCTCTCACCTGCCTTGTCGACAATGTCCGTGCTCTCGAGATCCCGACTCACCTTTATGCGGTCCCAGGTAAACACCTGTATCTCGAGTTCTTCGCCGGGGGTGAGGCTCAAGGATTCGATCAATTCACCCAAGGTCGTACCCATGTGATACCAGGCCTGTTCGAAGGCGACGGCGAACATGGGCACCGGTTCGAGCACCTCCCAGGCACGGATGCAGCGCGGCCAGGCATTCGCACAATCCGGATCGGGCGGCATGGCTGAGAACTCGTTGCTCGAAGAGGCGAAACGGATCGGAAAATCCTTGATCTTGAAGAGATCGAGGAAACGATGCACCACCGGGGTCATACCCGGCCTGGCCACACCGCAATCGCCGGCAAGCCCCGGAAAGGCTGCAGCATCGGAGAGACCTCTTGCTTCCCAATTCTCAACCGTTGCATCCCAGGGGGTTTTCAAGTGTACGAGCGGCATGGTGAGGCTCCTTTCGAAAAGGTCCATAAAAAGTCGCCCATTCAAAGTTAGTCTACGGCACAAAACCGCTTATTTGTCAAACAAAAAGCCGCTTCTGGATAGAGTCCCGCCGCTCCGGATCGACATCGGCAAGACATCCCCGATCTCACGGGACCATGGATCATGCAAGGCTCAGGAAGCGGACACGTAAAATCAAGCAAGGATGAGCCCAAGATTCGCCTTGAAAAAGTCGACATGCATGAGATTGAAGTGGTCCGGCAGATTGACAAGCAGGACGGGTTTCAATGATCGGGTTTCAAGGTGACGGACAGGCAAAAGGAAGCGATCCTGGCACAGGGGGTATTGCCGGCAAGGCCGGTGCGGTGCGGAGGCTTTCCCTACTACCGATCCAGTCGGCCGCCGGGAATCCACGGGCTGCAGCATGATAACGGTTTGAGGCAGGGGCAAGAGGCCGCGCTGGATGCTCTTTTCCGGATGGACACGAGGCTAGGCTTCGATTATTCCCATGAGTTTCAGCCCGTTGTAAAAAAGAGCGGCCGCCAAGGTTCCCAGTGCCACTCCAAGAAAGCGCATGATGTAAATATATGCTTTTCCGGTCAGGAAGGATTTTGATTTTCCAGTCAACACAGCCAACAGGATCTTTGATCTCAGGAGAAAAACATAGAAACTGACAATGAAAGCGAACAGTGCGATGATGCTTTTCTCCATCGCTGCGACCATGGTTGGGGCACCGACACTGAACCAGAACAAATACGGATGGGGGTTTAAAGCGTTCGCCAAAATACCTTTTGTCAACGAATTCGCCTCTAAAGTTTCAGGATTAAGGATGAATTCTTCCTTTTCCTGTTTTGCTGCCATGGTTTCAACATGTAATAGCAGCTCTGAAAAATGAACCTGTCTGGAGTGCCATATAATGAGTTTCCATCCGGAAATGGTCTTTTTGGCCAATCTCGGCGTCAATCTGCACGTTTGCTTGTGCGGCGACCACTAGGTCGCCTCCGCGCAAGCGCTTGATTTCCTTGATATTGGCCAAAAATCCTCATTTCCGGATTGGAAACGGGGTTCTATAGGGAAATCATTTCCGGATGGATACTAATGAAAAAGCTCAGGGAAATCGCCTCGAAATACCATCTTTGAGGAAGGGGCTTTATGAATGCCACTTGAGGCTTAGCGATATCGATCCCTGTTTTCATGGGCACGCCGGGCTGATCAGCCGGACCGAGGGGAAATAGGTGCGATACCTGGACACATCCCGGGTGATCAGGTCGATATCGAGGACAGCCGCCTGGGCTCCAATATAGAAATCAGGCAAAGGGGACGTTCTTGCGCCTCCACGCCGTCTGTAGGTCAGGAAGGCTTTTCCGGCGAGAAAAAGGGCCTCTTTGGGGATGTCGAGCATCTGAAACCGGGCTTTGCCCAAGGCCGATTCCAGTTGTTCTATCCTCTCGAAAGCCATCGAAACTTCGCTGTAGATGATCGAATTGATATGGAGAATCGCTTCGGCGCTTCGCTCCGCCAATGTAAATTCCGACCAGTCCGCCCATTCGGGGTCGTCCAGAAAGAGGTCGAGGATGACGTTCGAGTCGACAAGCACGGCCTTCACTCGTCCGACCTCGTCAGTGACATGATCTCATCCGTTGTCATCCTGACGGTCGCTGCGCCGCGCAAGGTCCTGAATTTCCGGGTGTAGGGCCTGCTCCCTTCCTTTTTCACGAGGTAAACGCGGCCGCCTTCCTCAATGAAATCGACTTCGGTGGACGGCGTTATGCCCAGTTTGTCGCGGATGCGCTCCGGGATGGTAACCTGGCCTTTTGTGGTGACTCTCATGGTTGTGCCTCCGGTGGATGGTATTACTGCTCATAGTAATACTTTTAGGAGCGGATTGCAATGCCCTAGTAAAGGGTAATGGATGCCCTTTTGGCTGAATCAAGCTCGTCTTCGGGCATATTAATCTTTGCCTCGACGGCTGATTGGGGTTAAAAGACATGAAGTTCAGCCAGTGGGAGAAGCCCCCGCATGCCGTCTTGGGGGATCGTTGCCGCGGGCCGGAAGGGACAATGGAATGCAAGGAGGGAGCGCTTGGCAGCGAATCACTGCATAGAGGGGTAGGCCCTTTCGCCTGGGATCGGCATCGGGCCGGTGTTCAGGCTTCGGCATGTGGAATTTGAGGTCAGCGGCCGGAAACTCGACCCGCAGGAGGCGGCCTTGGAACTCGGGCGCCTCGAGGCCGTCTGCCGGGAGGTTGCGGCGGCGCTCCTAGGGTTGGAAGACGGTGCCGCGAGGGAGGCGCTCCTGGCCATGCCGGAGAGCCCGCTTTTCCACGGAAGCATTACGGACCGGATCCAGTCCGGTCGGCCGGCGGCTGACGCCGTCGTGCAGAGCGTAAACGACCTCGCCGTCATCTTCGGCGCACTTCCAGACCCGGTCCTGCGCGCCAGGGCCGGGCAGGCCGAGGAGGTGGGCAGGCCTGCATCTACGAGAACATCCTGCGCCGCGTGCCGGGAAACCCGGCCGGGGACATGGTCGGCAACCCCCTGGCCATCCCCGTGCTCATCGGGCTAGGGTTCAGTTCCCTTTCGGCTACTGCGCCGCGCATCCCGGAGGTGAAGAAAACGATCCTAACGGTTGACAGCGGTGAGGCCAGACACCTGGCCCGCTCTGTCCTCGCCCTGGAGGATGCCGACCAGGTGAGGGCCTGCCTGCGGCGGGAGACCGGCAAATGACCCCATAACACCGCCCAAAATCAAGAGGGAGGATCCGAAGGAGACGATGGCATTCTTGGCGCAGATACGTGCACCATCGTGGGTATAGAGGTCTCCAGCGTCGTCAGGATCCCTCATCGCAACGATGGACACGCCCTCTTTCGGGGTGATGGTGGATATGTCGGGAAAGTCAGGGAGTTCGCTTCTCTAACTGAAGGGCCTGAACAAGGCCTTTGGGTGTAAACTGGGAACGTCGCAGAACGATACCAAATTTTTCTTGACTTTTATTCTTGCCCTCAGTAGCTTTCCTCTGAAAGAAGAAAATTCGTTCAGGTGCCTTTAACCAGGCTTAATAGGGAACCTCGTGAAAGTCGAGGACGGGCCCGCCGCTGTAATCGGAGACGAAAACCGCATATCGCCACTGCCGGGTGTTTAGTAAATGATTGATCGTCTGGTGGGAAGGCGCGGCAAGTAGAGAGATCCGAGAGTCAGAAGACCTGCCCGAACGGAGAAAGCGCAAACCTTCGCGGAGGGAGGTGGCTCTGTGGTTCTGAGGATGAAACTGGGAAATCCCCGGATCGAGTTATTTCGGTCGGGGTTTTTTTTGTCCGGGGACCGGATCGGACGTGCTGGTTTGTGCATTCCCTCTTCCCGGGATTTTTCCGGCTTGGTCGGATAATCGATAAAGACTTGCTGAGCAGTATGGATATGGCTTGAAGGATTTTGCTGATGGGTCGTCGAGTAAAGAGATGCACGATATTGTTTTTCATAGACGATAGATATACCAGCCGTGACCTTTCTTTCGGAGCGATCGGAAGATCCAAGAAGCTGAAAAACTCGTCGATTTCTCTCTGTAATGAACAGTGGACGAGATGCATGAGGAAAAATAAAACGGCAGTGAAGGATACCTTACGATTGTGGGAAAAATATTTTTCAGAGAAACTGTGCGGTTGAAGAAATTTATGAAAATGGAAATGTTTTCTAAGGAACCTAATCGGTTTGATGCAAATTTTGGAAAGTAGATTCTGTGCCAAGCGCAACATTTTTACATAATTTTTCCGTATGCATATGTCACTTCCTTTGAAATTGACATTTGATTCATTTTATACTGCTGACAGAGAAGTATAACTTGCTATATATGCAAGTAAAAACCTTAGCCCCGGCTTCTTAAGTCAATGATATTGAGTATTATTTGTGCAAGAATTTTTCTTGAAATGTTTCCTATGGACGAATAGCATCATTAGCATCATAAGAATATAATCTGCCGTTCAGGTGCCTGGAGCAGGCTCAAAGGGGAACCTCGTGAGAATCGAGGGCGGACCCGCCGCTGTGATCGGGGACGAAAGCCACACATCGCCACTGTTGGGTGGTCAGCAAGTGACTGATTATCTGATGGGAAGGCGCGGCAAGTAGGGAGATCCGAGAGTCAGAAGACCTGCCTGAACGGTGAGAGAGCAAACCTTCGTGGACAGAGGTGGCTCAACGGTTCTAAGGGTAAAATTGGGAAATCCCTGGATCGGTTCATTACGGTCCGGGGATTTTTTTTGTGTGCGCCCGGGAGAGCCCACAATCGTGGAGGTGAAAGTCCTCTACACGCCTGTCAGGGGGAGGTGTTAGCCGGACGGCAAGGGTGCCAGCCAGGAGACAGGAGCTGAAAGAAGGCGCAGGCAAGGCGCTGGTCCGACGAACAGGAACCTTACATGAGGTGGTCATGCTGGATGAGGAGTCACATATCTTCAAAGTCCGATATCTGTGCGGAAAGCAAGGGCTTGGTGCGTCAAACGTCACCGCGGGGACGGGATACTCCCAGGCGAAGAATCTTCATTCAATGGAAGCAGTGGTTGAACGTGAGGACATGTCGGGGGCCTATCGCCGAGTCAGGGCGAACAAGAGTGCTCCCGGAGTTGACGGCCTATCAATCGAAAATTTCATGGAACATCTCAACGCTGAATGGCAGCGTATTGAGAAAGAACTGTAGGAGGGTCGGTACGTGCCCCAGCCCATGCTTAGGGTTTATATCCCCAGACTTGGCGGAAGTGGAATTCGGTGTCGCTTCCCATATGAACGAGGCCTTCCCTGTGCGCTTCTTCACAAAGCTTGGAGTCGTGTCGCTGCTCGGTCTCGTGAAGCAGCTTCAATGTAATTAGTCTCTATCCGGAAATGGTCTTTTTGGCCAATCTCGGCGTCACTCTGTACGTTTGCTTGTGCGGCGACCTACAGGTCGTCTCCGCGCAAGCGCTTGAGTTCCTTGATATTGGCCAAACCGGGACCCGCCGCGTAGCGGTGGGACTGAGCGGCGAAGCGGTGAAGAAAAATCCTCATTTCCGGATTGGAAAGCGGGTCATGCTGGATAAAGCATTCCCGGATGGAGACTAATTACTGTACCGCTATGGTACGGAGCCATATGACTGGCGGTATGGGAGGACGGCGAGGGCAACTACGCCTCCTGCTCGATTTGGAGTTCGGCCGCGAAGGGGGCATTCTGCGTCGGGAAAAGATTGGCAGAGCGGCAATTAGGCCAATTCTTGAGGATACCGGAGAAAGGGCAGAGCGTGATTTCCTTGACATTTCCGCTAAAGAGTTTCTATATCGCGGCCGGCTTTTACCTGGTAGGTACGGTCTTTCACCTTTTGGCAAGGGAGAAGCCTGCCATCTGGTTTTTCACAGCAGGCATTTTGATCAATGCAGTCTCTGAGATATCCGGCAGAGTCATTGTATGGCCGTACTGCAACATGTTCGAGGAACCGTTCTTCCTCCCCATATGCGTAGCCGCCGTTTCCGTTGTCCTCATCATTTCAGGAACAGCAAAAGACGGCCTATCCCTCCTACCGCTCATCGCACTCTTCTCGCTTGTCGCTGTCTTTTTTTCAGAAGGGTACTACCCGCCCTTTACCATGCAGTCAAAGAGCATCCACGCACATTTGTTTCATCTTTTTGCCTTTGTTGGCCATGGCTGTCTGATAACCGGGGCCTATCTTGCCGTTTGCTCTCTTGTGAGGAAGAGAAGAGATGGTATTCCGTATCAGATGATTATCTGGGGGTTTGCCTTCATGTCAGTATCGGGCATGTTTGGCATGTTATGGAGCTATGCGGGAAGATCTGACACGGTTTCGTGGAATCACTACTATTTTCATTCAATTGCAGTCTGGCTCTACTATGCCGGTTTTTTGCATCTTCACCTTTTTAAAGGATGGGATCAAAACAAAAAGATCTGGATACTTGTGGGAGGCGCAGTAATGATATTAAGCTTGGACTACTTGCCTCAGATTGGCGCAATGCATATTCCGAGAGTATTTAATGGCGGATTGTATGATCTCTTTTAGGGCGATTTGGACCTTTTTGGGAAGGCCTTCTCTTTCAGTCTGTCTGATATATCTTATTGTTGCGGATATTTTGGTAGGCTCTTTCATCATGAGAGACAATCCGAAGATATTTGCAGTGCTTGACAGCATAACGATTCAAGAATGGGTTGTCACATATGGACTGAACAATCTCAAAGCCACTTGGTGGTTCTTTGTCTGTTTGTATTTGTTGTTATCTCTTGGAATAACCACATCGGTGTGCAGCATAAACAAGGTGATTTCCGTTATCAAAAGATTCTATGGGAATGGTTTTTTGAAACTTGCTTTAAAGCTATCTCCATCAGTTATTCATCTCGGCTTTCTCTTTCTCCTTTTGGGGCAGCTTGCAAGCCATACGCTTGGGGTCAATTCGCATGGGCATATACTGGACGTAGGAGGAAGTATGATTGTTCCGGGATCTGACATAGTTGTTGTTCTGAAGGATTTGAGGATAGATTTCTTCAAGGGAGATCGTGAGTTCTTGGGCATGGAAGGAGAGGCAAAAACCGTTTCTGGGACTCTTTCCATCTACGACCGGCATGAGGATCATGAAAAGAGAATCTCCATGAACCACCCTATGATGTATAAGGGGTGGGGCCTATTCATTCAAGATTTTTCCCCAAAAAGCGAAGGGAACAAGAGGCCGCCCTATATCAATATGACGCTCAGAAGAGACCCGGGCATCAGGTTGATGATTGCGGGGGGAGTTATGTTTGGATTGGGGCTTGTACTCTACCTCATCTCTGTCATTCAGTCCCGTATCAACGGCGGGCAGGTGTTCTACGGCATGCCTGTTAAGCATTACGAGGGGTCGCAACGATCCAAGACGATAAACAGACGGCCTGGCATGCCTCATCTACTGATGGTCTCTTACCTTTTTGTGCTTTTATTCGGGGGGTGCAGTACAGATTTCGAGCAGTACGGCGAGTTTTCCATCAAGTCTCTCGAGAACGGCTCCAAGGAAATCACGGACGGCATCGGGAGAAAAGTGCTGCTGGTGCCGCGTACTGACACCGCCAAGAACACAGACAAAGAGGGAAAAGCCATAAGAATCCCTGTGCAAAAGGTCGTTGTGTATTCTGGATACGATGCTGCGCTGATCAAAGAGCTGGGACGGCTGGACAGCGTTAGAGGTGTTATCGCCTCTGAGGAGAGATGGCACATCCCTGAGATAAGAGAGGGGATTAAAGACGGCAGCATATCCTATCTCGGGGAGTACAAGTCGATCGATTTCGAGAGATTGAGGGCCATCCAGCCGGACGTGGTTTTTACCTGGGATGAAGGCGTTATCCCAAAGCTCGAAGAACTCTCCATCCCATGCGTATTGACCTCAACCAGGATCGCCAAGGACCTGGACGCGCACATAAAATTCATTGAATTTCTTTCGGTGTTTTACGTTGAAGAGAAGCGGGCAGCGTCTTTTGTAGATGTACAGTTCAAAAAAATTAATGAAATATCGGTCAGATTGGAGAATGCGATGACAAGGCCGAAGCTTGTCTGGGGGGATATCTACGAAAGGAAGGTATTGGTCGAGCCCGGGAACTCATGGGCTGGGCAGTTGGTGGAAAAGGCGGGGGGCGATTATCTGTTTCGTGATCTTGAAGGCGCAAGCTGCATGCAGGTTACCCTGGAGAAATTCTTTGCAAGGACAAAATGGGCTGAAATGTTCATCACATACCGTGGACCGGAGAGCGGGATCACATCCAAGGAAAGGCTTCGCCAAGCGAACAGGTTGCTTGAGGCAGTGGAAATCAAGCCTATGAACGAGGGAAGGATTTTTTTTACAGGCTACAAATTGTATCAGACCGCGGATGTGGCAGGCATTATCGAAGAACTCGCAGCGATTTTTCATCCCGGATTGTTCCCGGAAAAAACGGATCCTCATTATTTTTTTGAGCTTCCCCGGAAGTGAAAGGGTGTGAAAGCGCAGTACGGTCATTTCCAGACCCATCTACATAGCGTTCTTCTAAGGGCGTGAGGTATATATAGCATGAATATAGCAAGATATGCCGGTTTGTTCATCCTGTTCTTGGTCCTTCTGGCAGTCTCCCTTCTTGTGAACATCGGCGTCGGCACGGAAAGCATTCCGTTTGTTGAAGTCTGCAAGATCATTTGTCAGAACGTTTCTGATTCGACCTATGGTGCCATCATATGGGAGATACGTCTGCCTCGGGCCCTGGCCGGCGCATTGTGCGGGGCCTATCTGGCAGCGGCCGGTCTTTTGCTCCAGGTCTTCTTCCGCAATCCTATTGTGGGCCCCTATATCTTGGGCGTCTCATCCGGGGCTGCCCTCATGGTGGGGCTGGTCATGCTGGGTGGTTTGAGTTTGGGGATTCTGAGCATCCATCCGCTTTTCATAAGCGTGGCGGCCTTTGCCGGGGCATTGGCTGTGATGCTGATTATCCTGACGGTGGCAGGCAGGATAAGGAGTGTCGTCACCTTGCTGGTCATAGGGCTCATGACGGGGTACCTTTGTCATGCCATCACAAGTGTCCTGATCGCCTTTGCCGAAGAAAAGAAGCTCAAGGGATTTGTGCTCTGGCAGATGGGCAGCTTTTCCGGGATTTGTTGGAATGAAGTCTATCTCGTTAGCGTAATGGGGGGGGGGTTGCTGTTCGGGGCCTATCTCCTTTGCAAGCCCCTCAACGCCCTTTTATTAGGAGAGGACTATGCGAAGAGCATGGGTGTCAACATCACGCTTTTTCGGTTGCTGATCGTAACATTTTCAAGTGCCTTGGCCGGGATGGTCACCGCATTTGCAGGGCCTGTCGCCTTTATCGGTCTCGCCGTTCCCCATATGGCCAGACTGACATTCGGCACCTCGGACAACAAGATTCTGATCCCTGGCGCGGCGCTTCTGGGTGCCGCTGTCACCAGCCTGTGCGATCTCATTGCCAGGCTCCTGTTTTCTCCGGTGGAATTGCCAATCAGCGCCATCACGGCCATCTTTGGCGCGCCCGTTGTAATCGGTCTCTTACTCAGAAAGAAGACTGCCATATGAAAAGCCTGGACAAGCAATCGACGCAGAACGCTGCCCTGAAACAGGGAAGCAAGGTAATGGAGACCATAGATCTGGCGGTGGGCTACGGACAAAGGACTGTTGTGGCTCACATCAATCATGAGATTCTCAAAGGACACTTCGTTTGCCTCTTAGGGCCCAACGGATCGGGTAAGACAACCATCTTAAGGACCCTGGCCAGGCTCTTATCCCCCTTGAAGGGTGCAATATATCTCAATGATCGGGTGTTAAGCGATCTCAGGCCCGTGGAATTAGCGAAAAGCCTGGCAGTGGTCCTGACAGAGAGGCTTTCCCCAGGTCTGATCACGGCATTTCAGTTTACTGCCATGGGCAGGCATCCCCACACAGGGTTTATGGGCAGGCTGTCCGAAGAAGACAAACGCAAGACGGAAGAGGCCCTGCGTTTAGTCAATGCCGAAAATATCTCAGACAGATATTTTAGCGAGCTGAGCGATGGAGAAAGGCAAAAGGTTATCCTTGCGAGGGCCCTGGCCCAGGAGCCGCAGGTCATTGTACTCGACGAACCGACCCTCCACCTCGATCTGAGACACAGAATCGAATTGATCGCCATCCTGCGCCGGTTTTCCAAGGTAAAGGGTATTACGGTAATCGTATCCCTTCATGACGTGGACCTGGCCTCCAAGGTCTCCGAAACGGTCATTTTGGTAAAAGACGGCGGGATCATTGCCTGTGGGGCGCCAGAGGAGATTCTCAACCAGGATATGGTCACTCATTTGTACGATCTTGACTGTGCGCGCTTCGATCCACAGCTGGGAACCATTGAATTGATCAATACGGGGGACGGGAAGACGGCTTTTGTGGTGGCAGGGGCCGGGACCGGCACGGCCCTCTACCGCCTTCTTTCAAGAAACGACTATAGCCTTATCACAGGGGTGATCCATGAAAATGATATCGATTGGCACATCGCCCGAGCCATGGGCGCAACAGTCATTGGTGAAGAGCCATTCAAGGATGTGGGGGACAAGGCCTATTTCGAGGCAATCCATTGCATCGCTGAAAGCGATCTCGTTGTCGACGCCGGTTTTTCGGTGGCGTCATTGAACAGGCGAAATGTGGATCTGTTGCTTTATGCCGTTGAGCAGGGGAAGCAAGTCTATACCCTGCGCAGCAGGAGAGCTGACTTGAAGCCTTATGGCAAGGCGTACGAAAACCTGATCTATTGCGAGGGAGGTCAATCAATGCTGGCGGGGATCGCTGGACGGAATTCTTGAACTGTAAATAAAATCCTCTGCCAGAGGTTTGGAAGGGCTTAACTCGTATCCATCCGGAAATGATTTCCCTATAGAACCCAGTTTCCAATCCGGAAATGAGGATTTTTTGCCAATATCAAGGAAATCAAGCGTTTGCGCGGAGGCGACCTGGTGGTCGCCGCACAAGCAAACGTGCAGATTGACGCCGAGATTGGCCAAAAAGACCATTTCCGGATTGGAAACTCAGATCTTTCTTCGAAGACCCAAAATGAAGATAGGCCCGTTGGCCGCGGTTTGACTGGACCCATGGAAGAAGGATGAATTGGATAGGTTAGAGAATAGTGGACAGGGCCGTGCGTCCTTCCGGCTGCTAGTGATGGTTGCGGGCTTTTGGGGGACCCTCTTTTTTAGTTGGGGCATACCCGTGTTCGCATCTGATGTCACGGACGTAATCGTTATCACAGCAGATGAAATAAGGAAAATGAACGTTCAGAAGATTGCCGGGGTTCTTAATCAGGTCTCGGGGTTAAATGCCGGGGACAATTCCGTTTCCATACGGGGCTCCTACAAGGTGAAGGTTCTATTGGACGGTCGTCCCATCAACGATCCCACCTCCAGCTATAATGCGGTCAAGTTCGACCTGGTCTCCCTGGAGAATGTGGAAAAGATTGCAATCTATCGAGGAGAAGGGGCCTTGAAATATGGGGATGACGCCAGCGCCGGCGTGATCCTGATCACCACAAAGAAGATCGGGGCCTTCCATGGAAATATGAAGTCGTACTGGGGGAATTTCGGCACATCGAGCTACAGTGCCAACGGCCGGTCCCTCACGGGGACCTTCGGTGTCAGTACTTCCGTGGGATATGATAACACCGATGGCTATAACATAAACAATGACCGGGAAAAGAAGCGGGTCGGCGGCAAGATCGAATACCTACCTAAAGAAGATGTGACGATGGCCTTTTCTGCGGATTATTTGAAAGACAAATATGGCCTGAGCGGAAGACCGGAGTATCCCACGCCCCATTCCAGAAAAGAGAGCGACATGCTTTCGTGCGCCCTGTCGGCTAAGGCAAAGGGTATCCGGAGTGAGGCCTTTTATAACGAAGGAGACATCCAAAACAGAGACCCTGACAAACAAATCGACAATTCCATGACCGTTAGAAATCTCGGTGAGGATCTTTACAGCTCCCTCGATATGGGGGGCTGGGGATCCCTTAACTATGGAGCGGCACTTCGCTGGGGAGAGGCGGAAAGCACCCAGTTCGATTCCCGAAGAGAGTATTCCGCCTCTATTTTTGTGGCGGATACCTTTTCCATCAAACCTCTGCCATTCACCTTTTCTTTTGGATTGCGGGGCAGCCTCTATTCGGATTTCGACAACACCTTCAACCCGGAAATGAAAATTACATATAAGAAAATGGCTTGGACTCTTTCTTTTGCATACAATCGGGTCTGTAATACTCCTTCCTTTTACCAGCGCTATGATAAGAACAGTACCAAAGAACCGAATCCCGACCTGGGCATGGAAACAGCGGACAACTTCAGCCTTTCATCTTCCGTAGACGTCTTTTCCGGCATCTCTTTGGGTGTTTCTCTGTTTTACAACTCTGTTGTTGACCGGATCACCTATGTACTGGGAGATGGCGGGGTTGGCCAGTATGATAATTTCGGAAAAGTGACATGCAGCGGGGCGGATTTTCTAATCAGCTGGAGACTCTTAAAGGAATTGTCTTTTAAGGCGACCTATACATGCCTGAGGGCCATCGATGAGGACACGGGTTTGTGGGTGGCCTGCAAGCCAAGGCATAGGGTGTATGCGGATCTTTGCTATACGCCCAGAGATGACCTTTCAGCGATCTTTAACTTGGACTATGAATCCATGCAGTACACTCGCTCCGACAACATGGCCTCAGTGCCGGACCGCGCCATATGCGATCTGAGAATAGAATACAGTCCTGCATGGGCTGCGTTTGGATGGGGTCGGTTTGATCTGTTTGGGGAGGTAAGCAACATGTGGAACAAGAGGTATCTTTACGGGGACGGGTTGCTGGCCCCGCCCCGGACCTGGCTCTGCGGTCTGAACTTCCAATTTTAATAAAGGCGGCAGGAATCAAGGGAAGGAAAGCTGTTAAGGATCCTGTGGTGCTTTATTACGGTGCAATCTGTTTCGTGACCGCAAGGGATATCAAAAGGGGCCGGTGATTTTTAAGAGGTTTTTGAATGAACGTTTTGGTTACGCTCACCATCAAGGGGGTTTCTGGAACCCCTTACGGACCAGGAGGGAAGGATTGTCGTAGATTTGAGCATGGGCCTGGAGGTCACGGTTCGGACGGTCCGGTCATAAGAGAAGCTTGCACGAGAAAGATTGTAACCGGACATGGCATACCGGATCCCCCAGGGGTATATCCGATTCGACTGGTCTGAAAAGGCCCTTGAATGGGTGGAAAAGGCCTTTTTGGAAAAAAGGGACAATGGCCGATTATCGCTGCTCGAACGAGAACTCCACTGTGAGCTGGAGAGGTACCCGGAGGCCGTGCGCTTTTGAAACCGTTGTTCATCGAAAGGGAAATGCCGGGAGGGCTTGGCTCATGGCAGGATGTGCAGACCGGAGCGCAAAGGATCTGCAGAGCACATTCAGGGTTTTTGAAAATGCGGCCAGGCATCCACCACGCCAGAAGGATGACGCTTCGAAGATATTGCGGCAATTGGAATCGGAAGCCACCTTAACCGCCAGGAAGGAGGGGTAACAAAAAAACGAGCCGAAAAAAAGAATAAGGTAGCGGCAGGGTGGCCGACCCGCCAAAGTCCGAACCACCCTGCCCGCCGGTAGTGCATATGGAACCCGGAGGCCCCGGTCTGCCTGAGGCAGACCACGTCACCGGCATTTTTATGCTACCCCAGGGTTTCCTGAATGTAAACCGTGAATTGGCGAGGTAGCCTTGGTCAAGATGGTACAGATCCTTTGAGATCGAAGGAGGAGAGAATGCGATACTTTTTATGGACAGTGCCGATAGTGATGGTGTTGATGACCTTCCTGGCGTATCCGGTTACAGGCAAGGCCGAGGAATCTGCTCCGGGACGGATGGGCGAAAATACAGAAAAGAAAGGCGACGACGCTGCCGAAAAGGGGGAAAAGGCCCTCAAGATAGAGGACTTGGTCGTGACGGCGACCAGGACGGAGGAAGACATCCTGAACGTTCCGGCCAGTGTTGAGATCATAACAAAGGAAGACATTGAAAAGATCAATCCCATGAAGATCACTGATGTCTTTCAGCAACTTTCCGGCTTTTTTATTACCGATACAGGTTCCTCACCCCAGCTCTCGATTCGGGGTACCAGGACAGGATCGAGTGGCGGCGCATATATGATGATTGATGGCATACCGATCCAGATGGACAAGTATGGGTATGCAGAGTTGGAAGGTATTCTGCCCGGCAGCGTTGAGCGGATCGAGATCGTCAAAGGCCCTGTGTCCTCCCTGTACGGGGGCGATGCAGCCAGGGGTGTGATCAATATCATTACGAAAAAGGGCGAAGAAAAACCGGGGTACAAGGCATCTGGGATGGTTGGATCATACGGGGATGTGAGATGCAGCGCTTCAGCGGGGGGGGCGACCGGCAGGTTCGACTACTCTGCATCCATAAACAGGAGACAATACGACGGATATAGGTATGGTTCCGAATACGGGGGGACCAATTTCCTGGGAAATGCCGGTTATTCTCTGGATGACTTCTCCAATCTGGGTTTGCTGGTTTCGGTGGATGATTTTGAACGTAAGTATGCGGTGGGGCTGACCAAAGAGCAAGAAGAGGAAAACAGGAGGCAGTCGCCCTACCTCAATGAGCAGAATATCACACAGGTAATTACTGGCCTCAGCTATGATCGGGATACGGAAACCTACCTGACAAAGGCCTCTTTGTACTACAAAGACATGGCCAAGAAATATTTCTATAATAAGACGAACACCGGCACCGGCGATCCTGACCGATACAAATATAACGAACATGTTGATGAAGGGGTTGTGGGGTTGAAGAGCCAGTTCGGCATCAAGACGCCCCTTTTTGGTAGGGGAAACACCTTCATTATCGGGTTCGATGCAGATTGGGACAATCTGAAGAGTAAACGAGCCTATCTCGTCAATTCTTCATCGAACATTAACACCATGAACAAATCCTCAGGGGATTTCAACCGGGATCTATACGGAATCTTTGTTCAGGATGAATTCAATGTCTTGGATCCCCTTACTCTGACATTGGGGCTTCGGTACGACCTTATCCGCTATGATTTCGATTATTGGGATAAATCATTTGACGAGAGCCCATATTTTTACAAGCTGAACCCCAAGATGGGTTTGAGCTGGCGATTCACTGACGAGAACAGTGTTTACTTCAGTTATGCAAACGCCTATCGGCCCGGCACCCTGTACGATTACATTTCAACGGTGGCCTACAGTCAGGAATACGACTATGAGATCCAGCCGGAGCATTACACCGATTACGAACTGGGGTATCGGCATGATTTCAACGAGTGGTTTTTCTTGGACGCAAATCTGTTCTATACCCAGGTGAAGGACGAGATAAACTACTATTATATTGATGGGAAATACGCAGGAGCCAGGAATTATGGAAAGACCATCCATCAGGGTGCTGAGATGACGATCGGCGGGAGTTTTTTTGACCGCCTGAGCTATCGGGTTTCATATGCCTACCTCGACACCGAGGTAAAGGAGGGAAAGACAAAGTCCATGAACCTGGAGGGGAAGGAGATCGTAAGGACCCCCAACCACACCCTCACCACCATGCTCGATTATTTGTTTTTCAACAGTGGGCATGTGGCATTGAACTGGCACTTCGATATCAGGGTAACGTCCTCCTATTACCAGGATATGGAAAATACCCAGAGGTATCCAGGCTACGAGGTGTCCAATACTAAACTTGAATTGAGCTATAAATGGGTGGAATGCTTTGTGGGAATCAACAATATTTTTAACACAGAGTACGATGGGTACGCAGGGGATGACCTATACTACCCTGCTCCGGACAGGACGTACGTGGCAGGGCTTTCGTTCGAGTTCTGATCTGAGAGTCGCTGCCGATTGCTCCGGCCTTTTATCCGGAGCAATCTCTGAACATGGGATAGATCCAAAAGATGCGGCAACGTCCATCATGAGCCCATGACCTGTTGCTGGACATTGGATGAGGTGACAATTATGAAAACGGGATTTGGGACAAGAGGGCTCCAGAAGGGCCTGTCATTGATGCTCCTGCTCCTTGTTGTGTTTGTGTTCACAAGGGGAGGTTATCCAGCGGAAGAAAGGGACAGGATCGCCCTGCGTGATGGCGTCCGCATCTATTACGAGGCCGCTGGCGAAAAAGGGATCCAACTCTCCTCTTCATCCATGGCTGGTTCTGTTCCTCCCAATATTGGGCGAAACAGATGGAGAACCTTTCCTCCAGGTATTACACCGTCGCCGTGGATTTGCGGGGACACGGGAGATCAGAGAAGCCTGATTTCGGCTACACCTTGGCATACCTGGCCAAAGACATTCACGATACCATCGAGGAGCTGAACCTGGACGATCTTTTCATGATTGGTTGGTCCATGGGGGGCAGCATTGTCTTTGAATATATGCGGGAATACGGAGACGAACACCTGAAGGGGATTTGTATTGTGGATATCGGCCCCTACAGCTGGAAGACGGATGATTATCCCATCGGCTGTATGGACTATGGAAAACGGTTGGAGCTGGTTCGTAAATACACCATGTCGTTTCAGGAATCAGAAAACGAAGGGGAAGCGTTTGTAGAGAAGATGTTCCGTCAAAAAGCTGATCCTTCCTTGCTTGACCAGTTAAAGGTCGACTACGAAAAGGTGCCTGCCTATGTACGTTCGCTACTCGTCCTGGATCTCCTTTGTGGCGATTACCGCAGTCTCCTTCTTAAAATAGATATTCCAACGCTCATTGTTCGAGGCGCGTGGTACAACCTGGGTCAAAACGACCCCACTGGGGAATACATGCATAAACGAATCAAGGGTTCGACGTTTACCAGCTTTCAGCTTAGCGGGCGCTGTCCCTTTCTGGAGGAGCCGGAGAAATTTAATCAGGTATTATCAGAATTTATCGAGTCCTACCGTTGAAGCGGCGCGAGATATGAAAGCGGGCAAGAGACGTTTTGGATTTTGCACTGATACGAGGGATATCAAGGTCTCACCAAAAAGAGGGAGGACGCATATCATGCCGAAAATGATTTCTGCGGTTCTATTTTTCCTGTCCTTTGTGGTGGCTTCAGGCTGCATAACCAGCCTGAAGCCACAAGACCTGAGAGATGATGAGGGCGCGGACAGGCACATTTCCCTAAGCCAGGTGGTTCAGAACTATGAAGCGTGTAGAGGTAAAACAGTTCTTTGGGGCGGAGAGATCGTGCGCTGCATTAACAAAAAGGAAGGCACCCTGATCGAGATATTGCAATTGCCCTTGGACAGCAGTAACAGGCCGAAAACGGTGGATATCTCCCAGGGGAGATTCCTAACGCTCAGCCCGGGTTATCTGGATGGGATCATTTATCGCCCTAAACGGGAAGTGACTGTGATGGGAGAGATTCAAGGATTAGAGATACATCCCTTAGGCGAAACCGAATATACCTATCCCTTTCTCAAGGCAAAGACGGTTCACCTGTGGGCGTTGAGGCCTGAGACGATAAGGGTGTATCACGAGTATCCCTTCTATCCTTATCAATTTCCATATTGGTTGGGGTATCCCTTTTGGTGGTGAGAGAGGCTTAGAGGGAGGTGGTCGAAATGGAACAATATCCTATCGTTGCGGAAATGCCTGGCTTGAAAATCAATTCTGCCTTGAGGAATTTGAAGATCCTCTCAGGCTCAGAAGAATGTCATGTGACGGAATATGGTCGAAAAGAATATTGAGATAATAAAGGAACAGCACCCCTGCTTCAGCAATCAGGCCCATTTCAAATATGGACGGATCCATCTGCCAGTGGCGCCCAAGTGCAATATCAAATGCGGATACTGTGAACGGGCATTGAATAAAGATGAAGACCGTCCCGGCGTAGCTGAGGAGATTATCTCGCCTTCCAGTGTGCTCAAAAGGGTCAGTGCTGCGCTTGAAATATGGCCTGAGATCCGGGTCGCGGCCGTGGCAGGCCCGGGCGATCCCCTTGCCAATGATGAAACCTTTGAGGCCCTTGAGATTGTGTCATGTAGTTTCCCCAATCTCATGAAATGCTTGTCAACAAATGGATTGGCCCTGTGTGAAAAAGCCTTCTTATTGGAGAAGTTAGGGGTCAACACAGTAACCGTTACAGTCAATGCGGTCGATTGTCACGTCGGCGCCAAGGTATATGAGTATGTGAGGCTCAATGGAAAAAGCCATTTCGGTGAGGAAGCTGCCAGGATCTTGATCGATCGACAGCAAGAGGGTGTCAGGGAGGTTGTCTCAAGGGGGATGGTGGTGAAGATCAACACGGTATATGTCCCCCACGTGAATGGAGACCATATGGAGGAAATTGCGAAGTGTTATGCCAAGTTGGGGGCGAACATTATGAACATCATACCCCTGATTCCTCTGGGACGGTTTGCCGGGGGGCGTCCACCTACATGTGGGGAGCTTATCCTGGCCCGGCAGTCGTGTGCGAAACATATCGAGCAATTTGAGATGTGTAAACAGTGCCGCGCAGATGCCTGCGGTATACCGGGAGTCGACGATGGAACAATTGCATCGGCCTGTGCTTCAAAATGACCTGGAAAGGCTTTTTCACCCGGAAACAGGCCGGGGCCCCTTATGGATAGAGGAAATGAAAGATGCTGTTTTCATACGTCATCGCTGTGTTAGCAGTATCGTGGCAATGCCTTTCGCATACCAGGAGGTGGTAATGAATCATTGGGATCAGCTTGTGTTTGAATACGACCCCAAGAGCCCCTTTAAGCGGGTGTGGAGCCGGGCGGATATCTGGGTGGAGATGTTCGAAAGGGCCTTGGATGGTTGCCGCAGGGTTTTGGACGTGGGTTGTGGAGCCGGGTTTCTTGCGGTTCCCCTGGCCCGAAGGTTCGAGATTTACGGGTGCGATCATTCCTTGGGCATGCTGGATCTTGCCGCGAAGAGGGCTGCAGAGGCTGGCGTGACCATAGCCTTGACCTTTGCTGACACCCATGCCCTTCCCTTTGAGGACAACTATTTTGACGCGGTATACTGCAAATTCGCCATCTGGCCGCTGAAAGACCCTGCAACCGGCCTTGCGGAAATGGCTAGGGTGGTCAAGCGGGGCGGCCGCGTGGTCGTGGCCGAAGTCGACCGGCAAAAAAAGTATGATCCCGGCAAGGTACCGTTAACGAGCAAGCTTCTTTATGCCGTGTACAGGATTATCACACGGGCTTTTTTCAACAAAGGCGATACCCGGGATATATGGAAGGCCTTGATGGCAGAGACAAGGGGCAACCCGCTCGTCAATCTTAACATGATTGAGAACTGCCTCAATCAAAGGGGCTGTATCCCTGTGTACCATGATCAGGATATTCAGCGTAAGACGTCAACTTTGCTGGGGAGATTGATGGGCGCGGGACATGAGAAATATTTCTTGTATGTCGGGAGAAAGATGACCCGTGAAACACAAAAGGATGCGCGCTCCAACGAACCGTACCAGGGGGATCAGTACCAAGAGGGCCCCCTCACCTTTTTGAAACAAGCCCATGATATCCAGGTTTAAGAGCAGGAGTGGGCGCATCGTCGGGGGCATGAGGGGATGGATTGTTTTTGGGGCGATGATCATTTTTCTGGTGGTCGGGCCGGCATGGGGACGTGACAGAGCAGGGGTTGGCCCTATCCAAGCACCCCGTGAATCCGGGTGGCGCTATTTTGCGGACGGCTTCAAAGAGGTCACGGATGGAGCGCAGAGAAGATTTTTACGAATCCCCCGCGGACAAAGGCCATTGCCGGGCAGTGGAGATTTCCCGAGGATCGAGTTACCCGTAAGAAGGGTCGCTTTGTACTCGAGCAGTGATGCGGATATCCTCATTATCTGCATAGGACCTGGACACGGGATTACCTCAAAAGCCACGATGCGTAAGCGATACCCACTGCTATCCGATATTGGGCCCATGACCTCAGGAGAAATCTTCGCCTTTCAGCCCTGGTTCCATCAGTCCATGGACCGGATGGGGGAGATCGTCGAAGATGTGGCGGCGCTCCCTCATCCTGAGCTTTTTCCAGAATATGAACTGAAACATTTTATCAGACTTGAAGAGAAATAGGAGAAAGAACGTGTACCAAAAAGAACGAAAGTTACAGCCAAGGTCCCTTGAAAGGGCATACAGGTCTGTAAGTATGATCGTTCATGCCATGGCGTGCCAGCCGGCTAAAAACGCCGGGGCCTTGATGGCGGTAAATGCCATATCCGATGCAATACCCCTGATCCACGGCCCTTTGGGATGCGCCGCCTTGAGAAAACTGAATTCTTTCGGCGTTTACTCCCTGTGCCCCCGGTCGCCATGCACCAATCTGGATGAATTGGATCTGATCTATGGCGCTGAAGCGAAATTGGCGAAAGCCATACGGGAGACGGATGAGAGATGGCATCCGGCCCTTATTGTGGTCATCCCCACCTGCCCCAGCGATATGATCGGCGACGACATGGCCGCGGCCGTACAGATGGTGGAAAAGGATGTCGGTTGCAGGGTTGTTTATTCCACAGGAGAGTTGATTAAAGGACGGCCCATCGGTTACCACGATGTCCTCTGTTCTCTGCTTGACCAGCTTCTGCCGGAAGGAATGGAGATTCACCCCATGGAGGACGCCGTGAATCTCATCGCCTTTCCCATTCACAGTGCGAGCGGCAAACTCACTGAAATGGTGGAAATTCTGGGAGAAATGGATATAGGAGTGAATAAGATTTTCTTTGGCGACACATCTCTTGAAGACATTTTCGACCTCCCTCGAGCCGCTCTAAACATTACGGATCTCCCCTTGCCGTGGCTGGATCGGATGAAGGAGCGCTTTGGCGTGCCTTACTATGCCACCTCTTCTCTGGCCTATCCCACGGATCCCGATGAGATCAATCCCAATGGCATGGAAAACAGTGCGCGCATCCTTCTGGAGATAGCCGACCTCATGGGTAAGAAGGAAAAGGCCGTTGAGGTGGTGGAAAGGCGAAAACGTAGGGCAAGGGAGAAACTTGAAGAAGAAAAGGCCGGACTTCAGGCGATAAAGGTCGCCGTGGTGGGGGGGCTTTTTTTCGGCATGGGGATGATGTTGGTCAAAGATATGGGGATGGAGGCGTCGCTGCTGATCTATAAGACCTATGGTTTTGAAAATCACGGCATGGCCCGGACGGCAATAAGACAGATGATCCAGATGGATCTGGAAGCGGCAAAGGCGTATGGACCGACTCCCGCCATAATTGTAAACCCGTCACATGAAGAAGAGATAAAGGCGATAAAGGAAACCGGCACGCAGATCGTTATTGCCGCTACTGCGGACATGTTTCGCTACCACCAGCAGGGGATATGCGCCTTTGACTCTATGGATTTCTATATGAATTCGCTGCGCACTGGTTTTGAGTGCCCCATAGATCTTGCCCGCGACCTGAAAATGGCACTTGCAAGAAACGCCAAAAAAAGACCACTTCTTTCCATGCTGGAATATGATCCCTATGAATCCAGCTTGCTGCCGAACTGGGTTAAGCTGGAGAACGTCTGGAGAGCGGTTACGGAAGGAGCAGATGGAGGGTGCATATATGGTTGAAACAATACTTGAGCCATTTCCCGATTCAAAAATATTGGGGGTGATGAGAGGTATAACAGGGATAAGGGATGCAGTTGCCATTGTACATGGGAAGAGCTGTTGTCATGCGGACACCTTGCTCTTTCATGTCCTGAACGGTTCTCATGACTATGTCAGGGTCCTTGGAAGCGGCATGCGATCCCAGGACGTCTCTGTGGGAGGGTTCAGGAAGCTGTCGTTGTCCATCCGATCGGCATACAAGGAATTCAAACCGGAGCTGATCGCCGTTCTGGTTGCCAGTTTCCCGACCCTTATGGGAGATGACGTGGATGGGGCACTGGAACGGCTGAAAGAGGATATCCCTTGTCGATTGTGCAGTTTTTCCTGCGCAGGTTATGAGGGGAATGCGAACAGGGGCTACGAAGAAGTCCTGTCGCGATTGGTTCAGTATATGGAGGCATTTCAACCGGTGAACGACAGCATAAACATCATTGGCTTCAAGTCCGATGATCCCCACGCAGTGGCCGAAATGGAAGAAATCAAAAGGATGCTTGTCAATCAGGGGGTAACGGTAAATGCAGTCATTACCTCGTGCACCTTTGACGAAGTGAGGCGTGCGCCGTCGGCGTCATTGAATGTAATCATGTCCGGAGAAGGTCTCAATTGTGCCCGCCTCATGAACGAGCGTTTCGGCATCCCGTATATAACTGTCCCTTATCCTTTTGGATGGAATTTGAGTACGGAATTCCTTAGAAAGATAACCGAGGCGTTGGGGAAGAAGCTGGATCAGGACGTCTTGTCATGGGAGAAAGAGCGGCTGACAGAAAATCTGCGCAGGGTCTACACGTACCTTCAGGGCATTTACGGACTCCCCGTTGCCGTCGTCGGAGACGGGGAAAGAAGTATTTATCTGGCACTTTTTCTGAGCGATGAACTGGGGATGGATGTAAGGCAGCTTTGCTTGACATCTGAGCGGAAGAGCCTGTCCAACACAGAAATGAAGGACCGGGACCAAACAAGCCTTGAAGAGAAATTTGAGGAGATATTGGTTTCACGTGATGAATTCCACATGGAAGAGGCAATCAAGTCAAAGAATGTCCATGCCATCTTTGGTTCAACCATGCAAAAATGCATTTGCCGGGAACTCGGGATTCCTCTCATACGAACATCCTATCCAATTCTGGATGCCGTATCCGTAGCCGATATTCCTTATATGGGATTCAAAGGGATTGCAAACGTTACTCAGACGATAATTAATGCAATTATCGGCCAGGGGTAGAAAACCAAGGAGATTGATATGAACGAAATACGTCAAATAGCTTTTTTCGGGAAGGGAGGCATTGGAAAATCCACCATATCCTCAAACGTGGCGGCCGCCATGGTGGAAAAAGGGCTTAAGGTGCTGATGGTGGGCTGTGACCCGAAATCCGACTGTACCAGGAATTTGAGAGGGGATCTGGATATCCCTACTATCTCTGATGTCCTAAAGGACAAGAAAGAGGCTCAACTGGAATTGGACGAATTCATCTACGGGAAGGACGTGAAGATGGAAGAAGTCGTGTTTCCCGGATTTAAGGGTATCATGTGCGCCGAAGCGGGTGGACCCGAACCGGGCGTGGGGTGCGCCGGACGCGGTATTGTTCTGGCTGTGGAGCTTTTGAAGAGAATCGGTGTATTCAAGACTTATCAGCCCGAGGTGGTCATCTACGATATTTTGGGCGATATTGTTTGTGGAGGCTTCGGGATGAACCTGCGGAAGGGAATGGCCGACCAGGCGTATATCGTTACCTCCGCCGATTATTTGTCCATCTTCGCAGCCAACAATATCTGCAAAGGTATCGCCCGTTATGCTGAGCGCCAGGGCACGCCACTGGGTGGGTTTATCTATAATGTTCGAGGCGCTGTCGATGACTTTGGGCTGGTAGAGGAGTTTGCCGCGCAGACGGGCGGGAGGGTTATCGGTTCCATCCCCAAAAACATGATGATTACAGAAAACGAAATATACGGTCAGACCACGATAGAACGCCAACCTGACTCGGATATCGCCCAAAGATTCCGTGATCTGGCAGATAGAATCCTTGAGAATACGGATAGGGTTCCGCCATCTCCTTTAAAAGGCGGAGATCTGATTGACCTGGCCAAACGGATACGGGAAAAGGCCAGGAAGGAAGTAGCAGGATAGGGATGTACACCCCCGATGACCCGGGCAATGTCTTGTTGAGTGATTTTGCCAGTGGTGTGCATCTCTACAGCATCAAGTGCAAGCTCTCCAGCGGGATCGCCCTTTCAATGGGCATAAGAAACAATGTAACTCGTATCCATCCGGAAATGGTCTTTTTTGCCAATCTCAGCGTCAGTCTGCACGTTTGCTTGTGCGGCGACCATCAGGTCGCCTCCGTGCAACCGATTGATTTCCTAGATATTGGCAAACCGGGAACCGCCGCGAAGCGGTGGGACTGAGCACGCAAAAGCGTGTGAGGGAAAAATCCTCATTTCCGGATTGGAAACTGGGTCGTGCTGAACAAATCATTTCCGGATGGAGACTAACTATGAGTGGTAAACAGAGCAGCACTGACAGGCAACAGGCTGAGGGCAAAAAAAGGATAGAGATGGCAATTTACGGAAAGGGGGGGATCGGTAAGTCGACCATATCGTCAAACCTGTCCGCCGCCTTTTCGGCTCTGGGCCTTAAGGTGTTGCAGATCGGGTGCGACCCGAAGGCCGATTCCACACGCAATCTGATGGGAAAAAGGATCCCGACGGTCTTGGGGACCCTTCGGGAGAAGGGCTATTCACAGGATTTTAAGGAAGAGGACTTTATCTACTATGGTTTCAGCCGTATCGGCTGCGTAGAGGCCGGTGGCCCGGAGCCGGGTGTCGGCTGCGCCGGCCGAGGGATCATCAGTATGATCGAAACCCTCAAGAAACTGGGGGTATTTGAACGGGATTGGGACGTAGTCCTCTATGACGTGCTCGGTGACATTGTCTGTGGTGGATTTTCCGTTCCCATCAGGGAGGGATTTGCCGATGCCATCTATATTGTGACTTCCGGTGAATTCATGCCCCTTTATGCGGCCAACAATATCATGAAGGGAATCAAGAGATTTTCCGATCGCGGGGGATCCCTGTTGGGCGGTCTGATCCACAATTCCCGGGGAAAAGGCGGAGATAGGGACATCGTTGACGAGTTTGCGCAATTGACGGGGACACGCGTGATTCAGACCATCCCGAGAAGTGATGAAATTCTATTATGTGAACTTGAGCAAAAGACAGTGATTCAGCAAAATCCCCAATCCACCATAACCCAAGTATTCAAAGACCTAGCCAAAAGTATCATCGAGAACAGGGATTATCAACATCCAAGGCCTCTTCCCGACGACAAGATGGATGAATTGGGAAAATTCATTGCAGAGAATTTAAGGGACTAATTCAGAAGGGAGACAGGACTAATGGAGACGAATGCCTTTTCAAACTACATGTTTAAGCCGGATTGGGCCAGGATGTGGGAAAAGGGTATAAGGACCGCCTGGGCTGATGATATGGTGGTCAGACATGGCTCCATCAACAGGGCCTGGGACAATTATGCAGATGAGTATGAAAACGGCGAGATTAAATTTTCCAACCGGGCGGACCTGTTGGGCAAGATCATCGAACCCGGACCTGAGAGTGTTCTGGATATCGGAGGCGGTACGGGCGTTTTTGCCGTCCCCCTTGCACGGTCTGTAAAAAGGGTGGTCGTGGCCGAGCCCTCAGAAGGGATGCTGAACGTCCTGAAGGATAAGGCCGGGAAGGAGGGCCTGGATAACATCGTCTATGTGATGAAAAGATGGGAGGACATAACGTGTGACGAGGCCATTGGCCTGAACGACGGCAGGCCTTACGACGCGGTTTTGGCCTCCCATTCCATCTATTATATCGGTGATTTGCACAGGTCTTTTTTAAAGATGAACGACGTTTCAAGGGGCTTTGTATATCTCTTTACCGGGTGTTCCGGCTACATGAGGGACCAATCCTATGAAAAGCTCTATCTTGTCCTCCACAAAAAGCCCCTCCCGCCCTATCCTGATTATTCCTTCCTTTATATGGTGCTCAGGGAGGTCGGAATACAGCCGGATATCGAGATGTTTGAGGCGAGGGTGAAACGACCGATCAAAAACGTTCAGGAACTCGTTAACAGATGGAAAAATTACCTCAATAGGGAGGAACTCACCCAGGAACAGGAAGATGCCCTCAGCGAGTATCTATCCGACAAGGTCACCGAAGAGGATGGGAGGTTCTTCCATTGCTACCATTGCAAGAATGCCCTGATCTTCTGGAAGATCGAGCAAGATGGCGCGGAGGAGGGATCATGAAGAGGACCCGTGAAGAGATTTGCACGGCCCGCCTTTCCCATGCCTGCCGTTTCAGCCTCGACTGCAAGATGTTTGGGGCCTATTGCTATCTTTCGGAGATCAGGGGGGCGGTTCCCCTTCTGCATGGCCCTTTAGGGTGCGCCTTTTTCCCCAAATTGGTGCCCCCGGACGCCATACGGATGCAGCTTCTCGGCCTGGACCAACCCCCGCCCTTTCCATGTACGGATATGGACGAAAGAGATGTGATTTACGGCGGGGCTGAAAAACTGGCCAGGGCCATCATTGACGTGGACCGATACTACCGACCTGAGTTGATCGGGGTCATTGTCTCGTGTCCTGCCGCTATCATTGGGGACGATATCATCGATATCGTGAACAGCGTAAGAGAGCGGGTCGATGCCGATGTGATCTATACACCCTCTTCCGCAGGTTTTGGAGATGATGAGCGCACGGATGACTTCAACAGACATGCCGACGATCTTATCAATATCTGGAAAAATCCTGATGAAAAACCCAAATGGGGGATCGAAAAATGCGGCAGGCTTGACACCCTGTATTCATTGATCGAGCAATTGGTTGAAGAGCCCGACCATAAGCTAGAGAAGTCCATAAATATCGATACCTATGGGCGATTTCACTATTATGAAGACTTGGCTGGAGAGCTGAACGAGATAACGACGATATTGAAAAAGATAGGGATAAGAGTCAATACCGTGTTTCCCGGATGCTCGGTGGAAGCGATGAAGAAAATGGCGCGGGCCAAGCTGAATTTTATGCGGCGGAGTGAACGCAGCGCCAGATTCCTTAAGGAAAAGTTCGGAATGGACTATATCTTTGATATTTTCGGGACACGCTATGTCGGCGTCAATGGCGCGAAACGCTTTTACCTCGATATTGCTCAAAGATTTGGCCTGGAAAAGCAGGGGGAGGCAGTTGTCAGGGAGATGGAACAGGACTTGGAAACAAGGTTTTCTGAGATTCGAACAGAAACCAAGGGAAAAAAAGTTGCCTATATTTGTACTCCCCTTCATACCTCCCCTGAGATTGTACGACTCCTTGAAATACTGGGCCTCGATATCCGTGTGCTTTGCATCAACACGGAGTGGTGGAGACGGTGGGGGATGTCCAAAAGGACCGTTGACAGGGTTGTGGCCGAATTCAGGGCCAGGCTGAACGATATCCGATCCGACCCGATGATCTATTCCGATTTGACTATTGAAGAAGAGGTCGAGCGGTTAAAGGGAAGCGGGGTGGACCTCGTGATGGCCGATGTCCTCATTTCGGATACCTCGCGGAGCATGCTCTATGAAAACCATGGCATAAGGGCCTTGAATCCCCACTCTATGGGCTATTCGTCTTTTCGTATATCCTTTTCTCAAAACATTCGGCTCGGGAAGATCATCGCCGACCGCTTGCGAGTTCCAGTATGGAAAAGGGACCTTGTCTATCTTCGATATTCATACCATCCAGGCAGATATCCGACCCTCCTATCGGATGTGAGCGATGAATTCAGATGGGAGAAGATCATGAAGAAGGTATGGCGGGGAGGTCATAATGTTGGAAATTGAGCCCGGGATTATGGGTAACAAGCGGGAAAGAAACGCTTTTATCGACCCTGTTCAGGGGGATAAGCTGCTGGGCGCATTCCGGGCAGCCTGCGGGATAAGAGGCGCCCTGGTGCTGGTGCATGCCCCTGTTGGCTGTCACTGGGGGGTGAACTATATGGAGAGGTTGTCTTCGATCAAGACCAGCGGGACGGTTTCAGCCCTTCGGGAGCGGAGTGTGGTCTTTGGGGGGGAGGACAGCCTCAAAAAGACTATTGAGATCATTTTTAAGGACCGAAAACGGCGGTATCTGATCCTTCTGGCAGGGAGCGTACCCTCCATTATCGGGGAAGACTGGCAGGGGGTCATTGACCCGGTGGGCTTTGATTTCCACTCTATCGCCCTGGATTGCGGTGGGTATCTGGGAACAATGGGCGAGGGATATGATGCGTGCCTGGCTGAATTGTCTCAGTGGATGGATGATCCCCATCGGGTGGGGCGAGGATCCGGGCCGAAGGTCAATCTGGTCGGCATGCAGCGCGATATTGCAAGGGGCGCAGCGGATACCAAAGAAATAGGAAGGGCACTTGGTCTGATTGGGATACGCGTTAACTCAGTTTTCCCCCCAATCAGCATGAATGAGCTCAAGAAGGCGCCTTATGGCGATTTGAATATCGTTTTTGGGTATGGCGGCGATCTGGCGGAAAGGATGGAAAAGAGGTGGGGCATTCCCAGCGTCGTGTTTGCGGAATATCCCTATGGCCTTGCGGGCATAACGCATCTTCTCCGCTCTGTCGGCGAGAAGATGGACATTGATCCAAGACTTATGGAGAGAACGATCCAGAGGGAAGAGAGGAAAGTCCTGGACATCTTGAAGACGGCACATCTCTATCTTCCTTCTCTGTATGGATTGCCGGCGGCCATTTCAGCGGACCTTCCACGAGCCAGAGGTTTGGCACGGTTCCTTTCAACAGAATTGGGCATGGATGTACGGGTCGTGCATATCACCTCGTCTCCCGCCCGGGCTCAACGGAATACCGGGCTTGAACATGTCTGCCCCAAAATCCTCTCTCATGCTTCATGGGAGCGGTTTAAGGACCTGGCGGGAAAATTGGATGTGGAGTTTGTGTTTGGTTCTGACCTGGACCGGCCCATTTGCAGCAGAAAGGACACGTATCTTATCACCATCTCCTATCCGACCATCACGCATATCACCCTGACATCGGCACCCTACATGGGGTTTAACGGTGTGCTAACGCTGGCAGAAGAGATAATAAATGGGATGTTGAGGGGTTTGTAACGAGTGAGCATAATCGATGCCTGAGTTGTTAAATGACATTCGAGGATTCATTCAGCCTGTTGGCTGAAATTATTCCCTTGGTTTTCCTGGGGCTTTATTTCGCCTCACTGGCATATCGCATTCCTAGTCTCCAAAAGTTAAGCATTGTGATGCGGCCCCTCTGTTCTTTATCGAGGTTTCCGTTCTGTTGCTCCATCTATTTTACAGCCTGCCACATCAACCTTCCCGCGGCCGTGATGACCCTGGTACGGTTCCGCAAGGACGGTATGGTCAGCGATAATTCAGTCGTGGTTGCATCCCTTGTGGCCAGGGCTCCGGTAATGATCTACATTGCGCTCTTTTTTTCATGTCCCATTGCCCTGCCTGTCCTGGGGATGGCGGTCGGTTCTTTATATATAGGTTGTTTTGTGGCATGCGGGGCACTTCAAACGCTTATCGGTATTATTATCGGAAGATCATTGCTTAAAAGGCATTGCCTCGTTGAGGTTGCACACGACGGGAATCAGGAACGACTCCCATTGAGACAGACCCTGAGTCCCTTTTTGAGGCATTGACCGGGCTTAAGTCCGTTTCAATTGTCCTGATTCCCATTACGTTCCTTGTCTTTATCCGTGCCAATTCCGGCATTATGGCACATACCCAAAAATTTGCGAGGCCCTTGACATCCCTGATCGGCCTCTCCGAGGCCTCCGTTCAATTGATAGCCAGTTTCCATCCGGAAATGGTCTTTTTGGCCAATCTCGGCGTCAATCTGCACGTTTGCTTGTGCGGCGACCCACAGGTCGCCTCCGCGCAAACGCTTGATTTCCTTGATATTGGCCAAAAATCCTCGTTTCCGGATTGGAAACCGGGTTCTATAGGGAAATCATTTCCGGATGGACACTACACTAAATTTTCAAGGGGGGCGTGTCTCACCCACATTGACACAGAGGGCAGCATATTCTGCCAACCGACAAAAGGGATCGTGGTCGGTTGCCGTCTCTGGGTGATGCAGTATAAGGCCATCGTCGTTTTGCCGGAGCCTGTCGCGCTGCACAAGACGCCAAAATCACGGGCCAGGACCTGGTTCACGGCTTCCACCTCGAATGGATATCGTCGAGAAATCTGTTTTTCCTTTGCCCCACTGCCCCATCTTCCGGGCTGCAGAGGCTTCCAAGTGCCATCTGGTGTGCCCTGTTCCGGGGTCGCTGATCAAGGCCGCCGAGGTCGTCTTGGGTCTGGCTTTGCGAAAAGATGTTATCTTTCTTCTTGACTTTAGTTTTTGCGCTCAGTAAAATCCCCGCGCAAAAGGGAAATTCGTTCAGGTGCCTTTAACTAGGCTTAATAGGGAACCTCGTGGAAGTCGAGGGCGGACCCGCCGCTGTGATCGGAGACGAAAGCCGCATGTTGCCACTGTCGGATGTTCAGTAAGTGAGTGATCATCTGACGGGAAGGCGCGGCAAGTAGGGAGATCCGAGAGTCAGAAGACCTGCCCGAACGGAGAGAGCGCAAACCTTCGCGGACAGAGGTGGCTCAGCGGTTCTGAGGATAAAATTGGGAAATCCCCGGATTGATTCATTTCGGTCCGGGGATTTTTTTTGTGCGCCCGGCAGGGCGCACTGACTTGGAGGTGAAAGTCCTCTGCACGCCCGACGGGGGGAAATGTTAGCCGGACGGCAAGGGTGCCCGTCGTAAGACGGGATCTGAAGGAAGCCGCTGGCAAAGCGCTGGTCCGACGAACAGGAACCGTATATGAGGCGGTCATGCTGGATGAGAAGGCACATATCTTCAAAATCCGATACCTATACAGAAAGCATGGACGTATATGCGGTGGGCATAAGCGTGAAGGTCGGTGCGCATTACCCGGGGAGATCCGTCGATTTGCCACGTGCTACCGGCATCGAAAGGTGCTGGGATGGATCGGCGGAAGTCAGCCGAGGGCATATTAGGCCGGTCGACCCGGCTGAAGGCCCGAGCATGAATTACGGCATGGGAGCCGGAATTTCGATGACAAACGGAGAAGGCAGAAGGGCGGTCTGGGATGGCCGCCGCCAGCCCGGAGGGTAGCGGACGGAATCCGCCAGAGCATGGCCTTGGTGCGTCAAACGTGATGGCAAAGACGGAGTATTCCCAGGCGAAGATTCCTCATTTTATGGAAGTAGTGGTCGAACGCGAGAACATGGTGGCGGCCTATCGCCGAGTCAGGGCGAACAAGGACACTCCCGGAGTTGACGGCCTGTCGGTGGAAAATCTCATGGAAGACCTTCAAGGCGACGGACCTATAAATGTCTGAGGGCCATCGATGAAGAGGCGGGTTTATGGGTGGCTTGCAAGGCGACGCACAGGGTGTATGCGGATCTTTACTACACCCCCAGAGAGAACTTTTGAGTGATTTTTAATCTGTAGTGTGAATCCATGCAGTATACCTGCTCCGACAATAAGGCCTTAGTGCCTGGCCGCACCGTATGCGATGTGAGAATCGAATGCAGTCCTGCATGGGCTGCATTGGGTGGGGCCGGTTTGATCTGTTTGGGGAGGTAAGCAGCATGTGGAACAAGACATATCTTTACGGGGACAGGTTGTTTGCTCCTCCCCGGACCTGGATCTGCGGTCTGAACTTTCAATTCCAATATGGGCGTCAGGAACCAAGGGAGGGAAAGCTGTTGGCGAAGTTTACATTTATTCTTGTTTCCATCGCCTGTTTTTCAGGCCTTTTCATTGGGCGACCGGGGTTCTCGGAAGATCTTCCGGCGAAGGTTGAAAAGCCGGTGGATGAATCCATTGCGCTCCGTCAGGCGACCCAGAAGGCCGAGGATCGATGGGCCGAGGAGCGACGCAAGCTCAAGGAGGAGCATGAAGCCCTGGAAGTGGAAAAGGATCGGCTGACGGCCGCAAACAACGCATTGAAACGGGACGTGGCGGCCCGCCGAGCCTTGGTTGACGTTCTGGAAGAGGAGATAGCACAAATTGGTCGTATCTCCAATGAAATGATCCCCTTTCTTGAAGAGACCTATGACCGGCTGGAGACCCTGGTGAGGGGGGATGTCCCGTTTCTTCGGGATGAACGGGAGAGACGCCTTGAGACCCTGAGACGGACCCTGGATGACGCCACGGTCTCTGCCGGTGAGAAGTTCAGGAAGGTGATGGAGGCCCTGTCGGTCGAGGCGGAGTACGGGAACACCGTGGAGGTGTACCGTGAAGAGGTCGAGATTGACGGCAAGGAGATCCAGGTCAACATCTTCCGATTGGGACGGATCTCATTGTTTTTCCAATCTCTGGACGGGAAGATGGCCGGGCATTTTGATCCGGCGGCCTTTGAGTGGAAGAAGTTTCCGCCTGGATACAACCAGGCGATCAGCGCGGCCATGGAGATGGGGGCGAAGCAACGACCGGTGGATCTGCTGGTTCTGCCGCTTGGAAGGCTGGTGATGAAATGAAAAGGGGATCTGGTATGTGCCTTGTGGCCATGATCCTACTGTGTGTGTCCACAGCAGCCTTTGCCCAGGATATGAGGGCCGTGCAGACCGAGGCCAGGGAGAGGCGGGCGATCATGCTGGAGAAGGCAAGGGAGGAAAAGGAGCGTGCGGCGAGGGAGGCGGAAGAGAGCAGGCAAGGCATATTTGCCGACAGATCGGCACTCAACCGATCACTTGAGCGGCTGAGTGGAGAAAAGGAGCGGCTGACGACTGAAAGCCTGGCATTGGCAGAGAGTCTGAAGGCCCTTCAAGCCAAGGAGAGGGAATTGCTTGGCCGCCGGCAGGAGGTGGAGGGGGCTGTCCGGGAACTGGTTGGATTTGTGCGTGTCAATGCCAAGGATACTGACCTTCTTCTGGGCCGGAGCCTGCAGAGCGCCCTTGTCGCGGGCCGGGAGGCGGCATTGCAGCCGATCTTGAACCAGACGGAATATCCGGGGATGGATCACATCCGGGCGATGGTGGATCTCCTGTTTGATGAAATCAGTTTATCGGGTCAGGTTCGGATAAAGGAGGGACCGTTTGTCAATCGAGCCGGGGAAGAGGTTTCCGGCGACATCCTGGTGCTGGGGAATTTCTCAGCTGCCTATAAGGTTGCCGGAGAGACCGGGTTTTTGCTCTATTCCGACGACAATCGACATCTTTTTGCCCTTTCCGAAGCTCCTCCGCCACGTATGGCAAGAAAGCTGGAGGCGTATCTGAAGGGTGAATCGGAGGATGTTCCCATCGATATGTCCAAGGGTGCGGCCTTGCGGCAATTGACCCATCAACTGAGCCTCATGGAACAGATCCCCAAGGGCGGCCCCATCGTGTACCCGATCCTCGGCATCGGGGTTCTGGCCTTGCTGATTATTCTGGAGAGGACCTTCTATCTGTTCCGGAAAGGAATGAAAACAGACCGCTTTGTGGATGCGGTATGCGGCCATGCAAGCCGGAGCGAGTGGGACAGGTGTGTGGAGCTTTGCAACCAGGCCGGGAAAAAGCCGATGCCCAATGTGCTCCTGGCAGGTATCAATGGTCGGGATATGGGCCGTGAGGACCTGGAGAACGTGCTCCAGGAGGCTACGCTGAACGAAGTCCCGAAGCTGGAGCGGTTTTTGTCCACCCTGGGCATGCTGGGGGCGATCGCGCCCCTGCTGGGACTCCTGGGAACCGTTACCGGCATGATCAATACCTTCCATGTGATCACCTATTATGGCACCGGGGATCCAAGGATGATGTCGGGCGGAATATCCGAGGCCCTGGTGACCACTATGCTGGGGCTTTCAGTGGCTATTCCCATCATGCTGTGTCACACCCTCTTGTCCGGAAAGGTCGAGAACCTGATCGGCCAGATGGAAAAGAAGGCGGTTTCATTTGTAAACACCGTGTTCAAGGCACGGGAGGGGAGATGATGGGGGTCTTTCACGATCATTTTCTCGGTCTGGAGGACTATTTTTGTGCAGGGGGCGTGGTCATGGTTCCCCTGGCGGTCCTCTCGGTGGTGATGTGGTCGCTCATTGTCAACCGGGTCTTTTTCTTCAGGCGATTGTACCGGAAGAGTATGAGCCGAAAAACAGCCCTGGCGCATGTAAAGGCCTGCCAACTGCCGGATCCCAAGCAGTACAGGGGGGCTGGGGCCCTGCTGGTCAACGCCTTTCTGCTTCGTCGGTGCGGCATGGCCGAGGTGGATCGATTCATTCTGGATGAGACCGTGCTCGTTCTGACGTCCTCATTGAACCGGCACCTCTCTTTGATCGCCGTTCTTGCGGCGATGGCGCCCTTGCTGGGCCTCTTGGGCACGGTGACCGGGATGATCGCCACATTTGACATTATCTCGATTTTCGGGACGGGGAACGCCAAGGCCATGGCCGGGGGGATTTCGGAGGCCCTGATCACGACCCAGACCGGGCTTTTGGTGGCAATACCCGGGCTTTATATGAGCGGGTTTCTGAGTCGCCGGGCCGAGAACCTGAAACAACGGATCTCAGCGGTGGGCATCTATCTGAGGCGGCATGTGTAATCGTATGGGGGGCTGTTTTATGTTGTGGGAGAGGGGATCATGCTGAACATATCCGCAGCGCGAAAGGCGAGGAAACGGGGGATCGAGCTGAACATCGCGCCTTTGATAGACATGGTTTTTATCCTGCTGATCTTTTTCCTGGTGACCACCAGTTTTGTCAGGGAAACAGGGATCGACATCGACCGGCCGACCGCGGCTACGGCGGTCAGCAAGGAAAAGGCCAATATCCTGATTGGAGTCACCGAGGAAGATCGAATCTTCATGGACCGGCGCGAGATCGATATTCGCGCGGTAAGGGCGCATGTGGAACGGGCCCTGGCCGAGAATCCGGAAGGGGCCGTCATCGTGGTGGCCGACCGGGAAAGCCGTACCGGCATTGCCATCAACGTCATGGACGAATGCAAGCTGGCGGGGGCCAAAAGTGTCTCGTTAGGCGCGGGTCTCCTATCGGAAACAGGGGAGTAACGAGATGGGCGTGGTGATGGAATCGGTCTCGCCGAACCAGATCAAAGCCTGGAGGACAATCCGTTGCTCTGTGGTTTGGACCGTCGCGGTGATTTCTTCGCTGGTCCTCAATATGATTTTGTTTGATCTCATGCCGCGGCTGATCGATAGGGAGATAGGGAGGCCTGTGTACGGCCCATATATCGAGACGGTCAATGTGGTCCGGATCAAACGATCCGAACCCCCTGCCCGCAGAGAAGAAAAGAAGGAAGAGCCCAAGCCCCAGGAAACCCCGAAAAAACTGAATCCCCAAAAGAGGGTTCATGAAAACCATCCCATAAAACAGGCCGTTGACCTCCCATTTGAAATCAACCCGAAAATGCCTGCGATTTCCGGCACGGTGCCGGTATTGCCCATGCAGACGGTTTCTCTGGGTACGCAGGACTTGAAGGGGTTCTATGGGGTGGGGGAAATCGATAACCCCCTGACACCGCTTGCCCGGGTCCCGCCCATGTACCCAATGCGGGCGAGACGAAGGGGGATCGAAGGGTGGGTCAAGGTGCGGTTCATTGTGAACGAGGCGGGGAAGGTCGAGGATATCCGGATCATTGAAAGTCATCCGCAAGAAGTGTTCGACGAGGCCGTCATCCGCTGCGTTTCAGGCTGGCGCTTTACGCCAGGGACCGTAGGCGGGGTCCCGGTCAAAACATGGGTTAAGACAACCATTCAATTTGATCTTCAGGAGGAGAGAGGATGAGTTCTGTCTCGAAATATGCTTTGGGCCTATGGGTCTTTATTATCGGGCTTTTGGCGTGTCACGGGATCCCCTGGGCGGACCAGGGAGAGGCCGATATTCCCCTGCCCGTCCGGGTGGCCATCCGTGAGGCTCAGCAATTAATGGAAAAGAACCGGTTTAGAGAAGCAATCGGCATTCTCCAAAAATTCCGGGAAAAGGGGAAAGGCCTTGATTCTGAGGCAGGCAAATTAACGGGGTATGACCATTACCTGGTCCATTTCACCCTTGGCAACTGCTGCCTGATGACCCAGGACCATGCCGCAGCAGCGTCCCATTATGGCGCGGCCCTGGACCGGTATCCGGATTTTCACGCGGGTTGGATGAACCTGGCCAGATGCCGTTGCGACATGAACGCCCATGGCAAGGCGGGCGACGCCTTTTTAAAGGGGTATGAGACCGCCCCCAAAAAGGACCCTGAAACCCTCTATTACGGCGCGATCTGTTTCATCACCGCAAAAGATGCCAAAAAGGCCCTGGCAACCTTTCAGAGGCTTTTGAACGAGCATTCTCATTCAGACATCAAACTTGAATGGAAGGAGGCCCTGGTCCAGTCATTTCTGGATTCAGATCAGCCTCAAAAGGCCCTGCCCTTTATCGAGGAACTCTCGGAAAAAGCAGAAGGAGAAAAACGCCAACGGTGGCAGGAACTGAGACTGCACACCTATCTCTCCCTGGACATGAAAGCAAAGGCCCTCCCGTACGTAAAGCGCCTGGTCATGGAATACCCGGCTGAGCCCAAATGGTGGAAGGGACTATCCCATTTTTACCTGAAGGAGAACCAGTACAAACCCGCCCTGGTGGCCCTGACCGTTAAGGGGTTCCTTGAGCCTCTCACGGCCCAGGAGGAAAGGATTGTCGCGGATCTGAACATGACCCTGGATATCCCGGCTCAGGCGGTCCGGGTTTATGAAAGGCTCGCGGGGCAAGAACCAGGGTCCGATATGGCATACCGGATCGCACAGGGGTATTTCCGGCTCCATCGGCCTGAAAAGGCCCTTGAATGGGTGGAGAAGGCCCTTTTGCAAAAAGAAGACAACGGCCGCTTACTGCTGCTCAAAGGAGATCTCCTCTATGAGCTGGAAAGGTATCCGGAGGCCATTCATGTCTTTGAAACGGCTGCCCATCAAAGGGAACATGCCGGGAGGGCCTGGCTTATGGCAGGGTATGCGGCCTGGAACGCAAAGAATTTGCAGGGCGCATACAGCGCCTTTGAAAACGCGGCCGGACATCCCAAACAAAAAGAGGCCGCGCTCAAGGCCATGCAACAACTGGAGCAAGAAAGGGCTTCACGGGAGGAGGGAGGGGATCGCCCGAAGGAGGGCTAAAAAAAGGCGGTGGCAGACCCGCCAAAGTCGTAACCACCCTGCCCGCCGGCGATGCACATGAAGGCTTCACATGGAGGTACAGGTCTGCCAGAGGCAGACCATTTCACCAACTTTTTTAATGATATCACCGGACCTCCTGAATGTAGACCACAAAATCAAAAGGGTGCGGCTCTTTTAGAACGACTTTGAGCAGCATTTTTCATCGTATGTTATCAAAAATTTGAACGGAAATATTTCCCTTATTTAATGATCTTCAGATGACTACGACTACGTTCGGGAGCGTGTGTTGGCTTGATTGTGGGGGGTACGATGCCACCGGCGTAAAGGCTTCGATGGTTTCTTTCATACTCCTGTACTTCATGAAATTCCCAGTACTCATCAAAATCGTGGCTGGAGCGCAATGCACGGAGACGCAACACGGCCTCGGCCCCGTTCAAGCTCCATCGGGCGCCAGTCACTTCCATGCGATCTTTGACCAGATGACGACAAGCGCCTTCAATGACTCCCGTAACAATGGGAAATCCTTGAGCAAGGTAATCGTTGTATTTCAGATAGGGTCCATAGGTGAGCAGGTAATTGGCGCAGACATCGACGGGTTTGCGTTCTGGCGGGGTAAAGTCTCGCAATGTGGCGCTGCGGCGTATGCCTCCTGCAACATACCCGGCCTTTCCCCGCAGGATTTCAAGAAGCCGCACGCGAACCCAATTTTCCAGCTTTTCACCCGATTCGGAGTGAAACGCCCTGCTCGCACTCCAAAGATACTCTGTTACATGAACGAAATCGAGAATGATGGTCAGATCGATGCCTCTCTCTTTGGCTATGCGGCGCAGGAGGCGAATCTGGGTCTTATTGCCGTCAACCAGTGCCACCCACTTCTTTCGATGCCCGGGATCCCGACAAACTGCCTCCTCGAACGCTTTTTCGATCACCTCTTCCGGGGTCTTCTCCAGACTCGCCCAAACCCGTTTTCTCTCAGGCCGGGGGCGAGGCAGCTCGACACGTTCAGAGTCGGTTTCGGGAACCAGGTCCTCCGGTTTACGCACAAAGGGCGCAATCGTGTAAACGGCGGCCACAGTAGCCATGCGCTTGGCGTTTTTCTTCTCCCCCTTGGAAAGCCTCGCGCCCATCTTGTGCTTACGCGCCTTGGCGGCCTTACGGGTTTGCTCTCGAAGATCCTCCGTCCGCATCACTACCCCTTTGCCATCGACGCTTATCACCATAATCGAGTCATTTTCTTCAACCACTGCCGATTGTGCTTGACGGGTCTCGTAAAAAGCATCGAAGTCCTGAGCTGCAAGCCTGACCAGTTCCTCGATCTGACGCTTCGGGACATGACCTCCAGTGATTTTACCGATGCTCTCGAAGGTCTCGTCGAAGGAACTCCTTGCAGCTTCTTCTGCCACACGGCGGCTCAGTTCAAGGGAATACTTTTTGTCGGGCAAATTGAGCTCGGCATCCAGCGGATGCAGACTACGGCTCCCCTCCTGGCCGTAGCCCGCGCGTTCTATCGAGACCGTGCCGAAAATCGTCTCGAACTCTCGCTTCTGAAGCCTCGCCCGCGGCCGCTTGACGCCATCGGAGCCCTGAACGGGTTGTGCACTTTCTCCAGGACCCCGGGATTCCAAATGCTCCTGCAAGAGTTTGCGCATCAGTTCCCGACCCATCTTCTCGAGCTCCCGTTCAATCTCACTATGGGTCATCGAGCGAACCTCCTCGGAATCCAGGCGCCCAACCATTTCTTCAAACCCCTGCCTCGACTGCTCATAAAAGCGCTCCCGGGACGACAATACGGCCAATGCATTCATCGTTCCTTACCCTCCGAAGCCGTCTCGGAGCCTTATCGCTGCATCCTTGACAAGTGGGTAGACCATCACGGTTTTCACTTCCGCTCCATGACGCTGATGGGCGCGGTCCATCCGGCCTCGACCACTGGTTTTCCCCACCCTCTGTGTCAATGTGGGTGAGACACGCCCCCCTTGAAAATTTAGTGTAGGGCGGGTAAGGTTTTAAGCCATGAAAAAGCTAACGCAAATTGCATTGAAAAGGTCCAGGGTTGAGGAAACGGGCCCTGTGGGTGACCCGGTCGCCCTAGGGGCGACCGGGTCACCCACAGGGCTTGCAGCGGTCGAGCCTCCAGACCCCGAGGTTGTCGCGAGAAAACGGCGCCGCAATTTTACAGCCAAATACAAGCTGCGTATGCTTGCAGAGGTCGACAAGTGCTCTGAACCCGGAGAAGTGGCCTCCCTGCTTCGCCGTGAAGGGCTTTACTCTTCGAATCTGACCTGTTGGCGCCGCCAGCGGGAAGAGGGGATGCTGCACGCACTTCAACCGAAGAAACGCGGCCGCAAAGAGATCGAGAAAAATCCGTTGGCACCACGCGTTGCGCAGCTCGAAAAGGAGAATCGGAAACTCAAAGAGAAGCTGCACAAAGCTGAAACCATCATCGAAGTTCAAAAAAAAATTTCAGAGATCCTGGGGATCCCTCAAGACCAGGACAAGGGCAGCGGAAGGATCTCATGATTGTGGCACAGGATCTCCATCGGACAGTGGGGATAAAATCCGCCTGCAGCGCATTGAGCGTTTCTCGTGCCACTTTTTACCGTCACACCTCGAACAACGACACTCCCATGGAAAAGATCTGCTCGCCTGCTCCGCCTTTGGCCTTGATGCCCGCAGAAAAGCAGGCCGTGATCGACGTGTTGCATTCGGAGCGTTTTCAGGACATGGCACCACATCAGATCTATACCAATCTTCTTGATGATGGGCAATACTTGTGCTCTGTAAGCACCATGTACCGATTCATCAGGGAAATACACGGTGATGTCAAAGAGCGTCGTCGTCAGGTGCAACGACCACATTACGAAAAACCTGAATTACTGGCTACAGGTCCGAATCAGGTCTACTCCTGGGATATTACTAAACTCAAAACATCGCAAAAATGGACTTATCTTTATCTGTATGTCATCATAGATATTTTCAGTCGCTATGTCGTTGGTTGGTTGGTAGCCCCCCATGAAAGTAGTGAATTGGCCAAACAGCTCATCGAGGAAACCTGCATCAAACAGAACATCGAACCTGGAACACTGACGCTGCACGCTGATCGCGGCTCCAGCATGAAATCTAAGGCCGTCGCTCAACTTCTGGCTGATTTGGGCGTTACCAAGACCCACAGCCGGCCGTACGTCAGCAACGATAACCCCTATTCAGAATCCCAGTTCAAGACACTGAAATACTGCCCGCAATTTCCAGGCACATTCGGTTCTATCGAGGATGCCACGGCGTTTTGCCGGTTCTTCTTTAACTGGTACAACAAGCACCACCATCATTCCGGCATCGCCATGATGACACCGGAAAGCCTTCACTACGGCTATGCCCAGACCATTCAGAAACAACGCCAAGAAGTCCTCTTTGAGGCTTTCCAGCGCTTTCCCAAAAGGTTCAAGGGCATCGTACCACAACCTACCCCCTTACCCGATGCCGTATGGATCAACAAACCGACGGCGAGCGATGCGGGGGTACACTAATTTACCGCATGGCGTGTCTCATTTTCATTGACACATTCCGCTGTTTTTATCAATGTTTACGGTGCTTTAACCTTGAACGCGAGGTCCAATCGTGGTATGTTTGTTCGACCAAAAACAACGGTACCACGAAAGGAACCTCGCATGTTTATCCTACACGACATCCTCGCAAAGCTCAAAGATCAATTCGCCGATTCCCGAAAAGCCGACGAACGCGGCATCTGGTTCGTCTACACCATCGTGGCGATCATCATCCCGTTTACCGGCTCGAAAACATCCCATATCCGCCGATGCCTCACAACCCTTTTCGGCTTCGGACACATTGCCAAGAAACGCTTCTACACCTTCATGGCCTCACCGAAGATCCCCTGGCAGCGGCTGTGGCCAGCACTCTGGAACATGATCCCCGAGCCGTTAACCGAAGGCCGGTTGCTGCTGGCCCTCGACGACTACATAAACCCCAAAACAGGGCGCAAGATTTTCGCGTGCGCCAAGACCTTTGACCATGCCGCCAAACAGAACCAGACCAAATACCCCTGGGCACAGAACGTTGTGGCCGTCGGCCTGTTGAAGATCATAAAGGGGCGCTGGGCTTGTCTGCCGCTGAGCTGGCGGTTCTATCATATGAAAAAGAACATCGAGAGAAGGTCAACCGTGCGCAAAACCGGGTCAGGATCGAATTTGAGACCAAACTCGGCCAGGCCGTATCCATGATCGGACAGATCGCCACAGTGTTCAGTCACGCTCCCGTTACGGTGGTTGCCGGCTCATGGTTCGGCAATAACGGCCTCTACCGACCGCTGCACAAAAGTCTCGGCCCGCGCTTGAGCCTGATATCGCGACTGCGCTCCAACAGCAATCTCTTCGCGCAGCCCGCTCAGCGTCAGCACAAGATGCGCGGCAGACCGGCCAAGTATGGCACAAAGCTGGGCGCGGCATCGATGCTGGCCGGCAAGTTCAAAGCGCTTGCCCGCCCCTACGAGGTCAACCTGTACGGGCGGGTGCGAACCGTTATCGCCTATGAGCGCCAAGGGATGCTCAAAACGATCAAATGCGCGGTCAAGGTGGTATGGGTCTATCGGGGCAACCACTACGTGGCCCTGTTTTCAACCGACACAAGCCTTTGCCTCCAACAGATCATCGAGTACTATGGCGCCAGGTGGAAAATCGAAGCTGCTTTCAAAGAGCTCAAGCGCGATATCGGAAGTGCCGAGACGCAAACCCGGCATCCGGATGCTGTCAGCAACCATCTGCACTTTTGCATGATGGCCGCTTGCGTGGCTTGGGTCTACGCGAGCCGAATGGAGAAGACCCCGGCCCGGCGACACATTGTGGAGGGCCGCAACCATTTCGCCTTCTCCGATGTGCGAAGATCGGTTGCTCAAGCCGCGGCGGATGATAATTTCGGTTTACTTTTCTCGGTGCCGTGTAAATCCAGGCTAAATTCCTTTGTGGATGCCCTGCGGCGCATGGCGGCGTGAGCATTTTCAGGAAACTTCAGATTTATATACAGAAAACGGAAAATCAGAATGATCGGTGCCGGATATTGGCGGAAAGAACTGAAAATATATGAAAGAAAAAATCAAATACATAGATGAGCCCATGGGATAAGTCAAGGTTATCTATGACTTTCTTCCATGGCCGGAGAACTGGCTCTAAAAGGCGAAACCATGAAGGTTACCATTACGGTAAGTAAAAGGAGTTAAGCTCGTTAATCTTCCGGCCCAGAAGGGCAGGGGTTCTGCCCGGGGCCAAAAAAACAAGAGGAGGCATCCCATGGCATATCTTGATCTTCCGCCGATCAGCGAACTCGAGGAGTCGGTTAGAGTACAGTTGGAGGCTGTCCAAAAGAAGACGGGAGAGGTGGGCGAGGTTGCAAGAATCCTGTCCATCCGCCCGGATATCTACCACGCGACGACCCTGTTGTTCAAGGCCCTGCTGGTCAGTCAAACCGAATTGAGCAAACCCATCAAGGAGAGCATCGCGATTCTCATTTCCAACCTCAATGGCTGCACCATGTGCGTCGGTGAGCATGAACGGATCGCCCGAATGCTGGGCATGACGGAGAAGCAGGTCGACGATGTCCTGGCCGGGATCGAACATATGAAGATCCCTGAGAACGAGAGGGTCCTGATGGAGTTTTGCATGAAATGCGCCGGCAAGGAAAACTACAAGATGACGCAGAAGGACATCGATGTTCTGAGGGATGCCGGCTATTCGGACTCCCAGATCCTGGAGGCCGCGGCCGTAACATCCTACTTCAATTACATCAACACGATATCGAACAGCCTGGGGGCCGGGAAATAGAAAAAGGCTCGCATCCGGCAGGAATCCGGATTCTCGGCAGGCGGGCAGACGGAGTGGAAAACCGGGGGCGTCGAAGACCGCCTCCCTGTTCCAAAGGAAAACCGCTTGGGCGCCGGTTTTCCCGGTTTCGCCGGGTTACCTCCGTTCGAAAAACCGGATCGCCTCTCTCAGTTCGGCGAAGCGGTAGATAATGTAATCCGGCTCCACGCCTTCCATATGCCGCCGCCCCTGATTGGAGGCGAAAAAAACGGTTTTCATGCCCATCCGTGCGGCGCCGAAGACGTCACGGTACATGTCGTTTCCCACGAACAGCACCTCTTTGGGCTTTGCCCCGATCCCGGCCAGCGCAGCGTGATAGAGTCTCGGATCCGGCTTTCGGAATCCGTTGTCGCTCGAGATGACAATCGGTGAGAAGTAGCGGTCGATGCCCACCGTGCGCAGTTCGGGCATGGCCCAGACGCTCTGGCCGTCCGACACCGCGGCCAGGGGGAAGCGCGGCTCGAGTTCCTCGAGCACGGACTTCACATCCGGGTAGAGTTCCAGACGCTGGCGGGAAATGGCGCGGTACAGGTACGCCAGAATCCGGGGCATGTCCTCGGACGCGGCGGGGCGGGGGGTTCGGGCAGGGTCCGTGTTGCGATCCAGGAACTCCCTCCACAGGGCGAGGGCGTCGAATTCAGGGTGCTTTTCTTCGCTGGCCTTCAGCTGTTCGTCCATGATCCGGTAGTATTGGCTGCGGACCTCATCCCGATGGAGGTAGATGCCCTGGTAGGTCAGGAAGTGGCTGATCGCCCGGTAGATTTCATCCAGACCTTCATCCGTGAGGATGTCGATGAGCGTCCCGTTGATGTCGAATAAGATGCCCTTGATTTTCATGTCATGGCCCTCAGGTTCTCTTTGGCCGCATTCAGCAGGAGGCGGCGGTGGGCGTCATCGATCCAGGAGTTGCGGGCGATCCGCAGGAGGGTGATGCCTAAGTAGAACGGGATGCGGCGCGTAATGGCGCGGAAGGCGTCCTGCCGCTCCGGAAAATAGCCGCAGTATTCCCACAGGAAGTGCCCGATGAAGGGTTCGGCGGCCGAGGCGTCTCCTGTCCCTCGCAGGAAGAAGTGCTTCAACTCTCCCGTTAGGCGGCCCAGGTCGAAGACGCGGTCCGCCCAGGTCATCCGCTCCAGATCGAAGACCATGACCTCCTGGCCCGGGCCGAAGGCGAAGTTGGAGGGTGTCACATCACCGTGTACGATCACCCGGCGGTCTTCCCACATACAGCTTCGGTTCCACCACCCTTCCCGCAGCCGGTAGATCTCGTCGGCCTCAGTGCGGGCCATTCCTCGTTTTTGAACCAGAGACTCGATCAGGCGGCCTGCGTATTCATAAGGCGCCCGGAAGTCGACGCTTCGATCGCCGGCGGTGCGGTTGTGCAAGGCCGCAAGAAACGCCGCCAGTGCGGAGAGCTTCTGGAAAAGCCTGTCGGGGTGGTGGTGCCGGATCGCCCGATCGATCACCTCGTCCAGCAGCTGCCCGTCGAAATGCTCCACGATCAAGACATGGTCGATCCAGGGGTTGTATCCCAGCGGACGGGCCACCCGGAAAGGCCAACGGTTCAGGCCCAGCTGGTGCAGGAGGCCCAGGTTGTGGAATTCCGTTTCCGTTGGAGGGCTTGCTGCCCCATGGGGTGATCGGCGGCCGGGGGGAAAGAATTTGCCCACCACCCGAAAGGTGTTCTCGACAGCCTCGTACAAGTACACGTCTCTCGAAAAGGTGAACCTCGAAACACGGAACCCGGAAGGGGTTTCTTGAAGGTCGAGCCGGGGGGCGATGTCGAAACGCAAATATCCATCCAGCGGATCATCTGGTGGCAAGTGCCCGATATAGTGGATGCGCATCCGTATAGATCCATCAGCGTTTCAAGGGTTGTCGGGGCGTGGATGCTCCGTAAAGGGGGCGAGTCTGTCGTCATTTTTCCAAGACGATAGAATACAACCATGACGGGGTGGAAACAATCCCGTTTTTCGGCCTGGGTGCCGGTTGGAGTGTCGCAGGGTAGGCGCAATGCCATTTCATCGTACACCCCTCATCTCGATTGTCCCCTTGGCCCACCCTGTGCGGAATCCACCTGGCTAAAGCCGGCATGTATGTGGTAATTTCCCCGCATATCACAACAAAAAGGGGAGATGTTGTTCAGATGGCAACTGCCTTGGGACATATCCGGTGGGAGTTCGATTCCCCCTCCTGTTCCCATCCGGAGGAGCGATGAGGGAGGAGCAGTCAGGGAAATGGGCGGTGATCGGCGCTTTCGTGGCCATCTGGTTCCCTGGCGCGATGACGTTCGGTTATCCCGGTGTGATGGGGGCGACCTGGATGGAAACCTTCGGCGTCGGGCGCAGCGTTTTTCGGCATGCCCTACGTGTCGATCCTGGGCGGAATCTGCTTGCTGGCGTTGCTCATCGGCCTTGCCCTGGGCACGCTGTTCGCGATATCCGCTCCTCTCGTAACGGATTGCTTCGGGTTGAAGCACTTCGGGGTGATCTTCGGCTTCCTCTTTACAGCCTATGGATGCGTGGCGAGCGTGCTGGGTCCGGCATTGTCTGGCACCCTTCTGGAGCGCGGGGTTTCGTTCTACGGCGTTTTTTCCTACCTGGGGCTTCTCGCTGCAGTGTCAGGCGTTCTCATTTCATGGGTGGCGCCGCCCAAGGCAGCGCCTGTAAAATGAAGGAGGGTAGTGTCATGATCGATTCCGGCAGACAATACCACCATCGCACCAGCTATGAGCGCGGCAGGCTGGGCGGGCACTTTCTGGATTGGGCCAACCAGCCCGCTGTGTACAAAGAATACCCCGGCGGGGTGACGTTTGAGCTGCCGCCGGAGATACGCAGGCCGGAGGGGCGGCTTTCCGATGTGCTCAAGAGAAGCCCGGGGAAGATGTCCCCGCTCTCGATAGAGCTGTTGAGCAGCGTAATCGGAACGGCCTACACGCTGACGGCGAGGACACGCCACTCCGACGGGGATTTCTTCTTCAGGAGCGTCCCATCGGCAGGCGCCCTTTATCCCTTCGAACTTTATCTGGCCGCCGGGTCGGTGGAGGGGCTGGAGGACGGGCTCTATCATTTTTCCATCGCCAGGCACGGCCTGTCACGCCTGCGCCGCAACGGCCCGGTAAAAGAAGACGCGTCACCGCACCTGGCCTTTTTCATGACGGCCATCTTTTTCCGGAGCGCCTGGAAATACAGGGACCGGTCCTACCGATACCATTTGATGGACACGGGGCATTTGCTGGAGAACCTGGTCTTGACCCTCAGGGCTTTCGGTCTGCCCTGCCGGGTGAGCTATGATTTCGAGGACGAGAGCGCCAACGCCTTCCTGGGAGTCGAGCCGAGGCGGGAGGTGTGCCTGGCTGTCCTGCAGGTGGCCGATCCGGCAGTGGCGCCATTCCGCATTCCGGATCATGCGGAGGCCCTTCCTGAAGCCATCCAGGCCGCCAGCCGCGTTTCACCCAAAGAGATCGATTATCCCCTGCCAGCCGAGATGCATGCCTGCAGCGCCCACGCCGCGCGCACTCCCGTTGACGTGCCTGCGGCGGCCGGAAGCCTGGGTCCTGCACCCGATGAGTGGCGCCCCCTGCCCCGGCCTGGGTACTGGCCCGAAAGTTTGGATTTCGCGGAGTCCGTGGTGCGGCGGAGGTCCCTGCGCAATTTTGTGCCAAGGGCACTGGGACGGGATTCATTCTCAGCCCTGCTGTCGGTGCTTTGCCTGGACGACCCGCCGGGGGGGTTGGAGCGGATGGGGGATCACTGCGTTTGCCCGGGGCTGCTGGCCGGAAACGTTGAAGGGGTGGACCCGGGCTTTTATTTGGTGGACCCTGCCGCCTCCTCCTGGGGCTCTGCCGCCCGCGGTGCCCTGATCGAGCCGATGACGCGGGTGTGTCTGGACCAGGAGTGGCTTTCGCACTGCGCCCTGCATGTGGTCATGATCGCCAACCTGGATCTTTTCGAAGAGGTCTGGGGGCCGCGCGGGTACCGCTACGCCATGCTTACGGCGGGGCGGCTCGGAGAGAGGGTGTATCTGGCGGCGACGGCCCTGGGGTTGGGCTGCTGCGGCATCGGCGCCTTTTATGACGGCGAGGCGGCCAAACTGCTGGGCTTGAACCAGTCGTCCAGGATGCTCTACTTGCTGGGTGTGGGCCCGGTGAAAAAATTACCCCCCTATTCGTGAGGCTCGCTGCTTCTCGATCGATGAGGTTTGCTTTCCGAAGGAAGATGAGACGTTCGAATGGGAAGAACCAACCATGACAGAGTGGAAACAAACACTTGCCCCCGGCATGCCATATCCATGGGGTTGCTAGCCGGGTTTCCGGATTCCCGCCTTTTGCATCTTGTATCTGAGCACCCGCTCGCTGATGCCCAGCTGGTCCGCCGCCCTGGTCTGGACCCAGCCGTTTTTTTCCAGGGCCGAAAGGATCATTTCCCGTTCCACCGCCTCCAATCGTTCTTCGAGGGTTCCCTGGGTCGTGGCCTGGAAATGACGGATTTCATCGGGGAGATCCGCAGGGGTGATGACAGGGCCCCGCGCGAGGGTGACCGTCCGCTGTACGACGTGTTCCAACTCCCGTACGTTGCCGGGAAAAGGGTATTTGATGAGCGTGTCCTCCGCTTCCGGGGATAAACGCAGGGAAGGGGAGCCATAGCGTTTGAGGAAGAATTCCAGAAGGGGAGGGATGTCTTCCCGTCGATGCCGCAGGGGCGGGATCTCGATCTCGAGGACGCGGATGCGGTAAAAGAGGTCCTCCCTGAAGCTTCCCTCGTCCACCATCTTCCTCAGATTCCGGTTCGTGGCGGATATGAGGCGCACGTTTACGTCCCGTTCCTCTTCGCTCCCCACCGGGTTGATTCGCCCCTCCTGAATGGCCCGGAGCAGTTTGGGTTGAAGGGAGATGGGGATCTCGCCGATCTCGTCCAACATGAGCGTGCCCCCGTCGGCCAGTTCGAATCGTCCCCTGCGGGTGTGAGAGGCCCCGGTGAAGGACCCTTTCAGGTGCCCGAAGAGTTCGCTTTCGAAAAGGGTCTCCGGGATGGCCGCGCAATTGACGTCCACAAAGGGTCCGTCGCCCCTATGGCTCAGGAGGTGGATCAGGTGGGCCGCCAGCTGTTTTCCGGTTCCGGTCTCCCCGCATACCAGGATGGGCCAGGGGCTTCCCGCCATGCGCCTTGCGAGGGAGAGCACATCCTCGATGGCCCGGCTTTCTCCGATGATGTTCAACGGGAGCGGTCCGTCGGCCAGGGCTTCCTTCACCTGCGCAACGTCCTCTTCGACGTTGACCGCTTGCTCGATCTGCTGAATCATCTTCAGAAGGACGGAGAGGTCCACGGGCTTTTCGAGAAAATCGGAGGCCCCCAGCTTCATGACCGAGACGGCCGTATCGATGTCGCCGAAGGCCGTAATCATGATAATCCTCACCTTCGGGTTCATCTCCTTCAACCTTTCGAGGACTGCGTCCCCGCTGAGGCCGGGCATCCGGTGGTCCAGGAGGACCAGGTGGATCGGCTCCCGTTCGAAGAGGCGGAGGGCCTCCTGACCGTCAGGGGCTGAAAGCGTCGAGTAGCCCTGGTTTTCCAGGAATCCTTGCAGCAGTTCTCTCTGAGCCGGGTCGTCGTCTACGATAAGAATTTTCATGCAGGAGCTTCTCCCGTTTTTTCTTCTTCTGCTAGGGACTGTTTTCCGATGCGGTTGCAGGAAGCTCGATGGAGATTTCCACGGTCTCGGGTTTTGGGACCCGGACCGTGATTTTGCCGCCGTGGGCCTCGACGATCCTCCGGGATATCGTTAGCCCGAGCCCTGTCCCGTCCGGCTTGGTCGTAAAATAGGGCTCCAGGATGCGCTCCGATTCTTCCGGTTTTAGAGTGAAACCCCTGTTCGTGACCTTCAGGGAGACCCACGCATCCTGCTCGGAAAACATCTCCACGTGGATGTTTCCCCCGCCGGGCTGAGCCTCGATGGCATTCTTGAGGAGGTTTTCCACCACCTGTCCCAAGAGGTTGGGGTCTCCGGGGATCGGCGTTTGGAAGGCGATCCGCCGGGTTACCCTGATCCCCGATGCCTCGCACTGAGGCTCGTAGAGGTGGAGCATGTTCTCCAGCAGGAGATCGAGGCGCATCGGTTTTTTGAAGGGCTTCTGCGGGCGCGCGTATTTGAGCAGACCCTCCACGCTGGTATTGGCGCGCTTGACGGCGCCAAGCATCAGATCAACCAGGTGGCGATTATCGTCGCTCAACGCCTTGCTCTCCATGAGAAGACGCTGAAGGCCCATGCTCAGTACATTCAAGGGATTGCGAACCTCATGGGCGATGGCGGCGGCCGAGCGGCCGAGTGCGGCGTTTTCCCGCTCCAGGGCAAGCTGCCCGTCGATTTTCTGGATCTGGGCGAGATGGGCCGCCTGCCGCCTGTAGAGGACGATCGACAAGACGGCACCAAGGAGGGCAAGGGCCGCGCTGAAAAGGAAGAAATCGCGCCACAGCCGTCCGATGGCCCGGTTGAGATAACCCGCATCCAGGGCTACCGCAATCTCCTTTCCATCCACGGAAACAAGGGCCTCCGCCACCCTGCGGCCCTCATGCTCCTTCATGGTCACGGAGGCGGCCGGCGCAGCCTCCGGTCCGCCCCTGGAGGGTGCGGCGACTTTCACGTAGCCGATGCGCGGGATTCCGGCGAGGGTCCGGACGACGTTATCCAACCCCAGATGCTCCTGAATGGTCCGCACCTGGGCGTCGCTCATCCCCACGACCACCCGGCTGGAATTACCCTTATCGGGCCATGAAAACAGATAGAGGTGCAGGTCAGACAGGTGCCCGAGGCCGGGGTTGGAAGGCCGGGCCGGATCATGCGCTGGAAGCCATTGCGCCGGGCCTTCCACCTGCTCACCGTTTCCACGGTCGATGCGGATCCCCGTGAGGCCGGTCTCCTGGGAGAAGGCGGTCAGTTCTTCGGGGGTAAAGGGCTCGATCCTGTCCAGATAATCGACGAACCGAGCGGTGTTGCCCAGAAAGGACTCGAGAATTTCCTCCGCCGCCCGCTGGGCGAGGACGCTCCCCCGGGCGCTCAGTTGGACCACCTCCGCCACCATGGCGGCGTGTTCCTCGACGTGGTTGAGGAACTCTTTTTTGGCCTGGTGGACCTGCCAGAGAAAGTAGACCGTCACGACGCAGAAAAGGAGGGAAAATACGAACAGGTTGGCTGCCCAAAGGGGGAGGGGTTTTCTACCGTCCGCCATGACCTCTGCCTTCCCCCCTTCCGCCGTGATGGCTTCTGCTTTTGCCGATGCGGCGGCGCACCCCCGTCGCGTCGTTCGCGCCGCCTCCGTGGCCCGGGGCGTAAAGCCTCGCTGCGCTCAGGGTTGTTCCCCCGCCCGTGAAGTCTCCCCAAATCCTGACCGTGTCTCCGGGAGAGAGATGTTTCGGGAGCTGGTTCGGGGGGATCGTTACCTCCAGCGGCGCGCTTGCACGATCCTTTCCATTGCCTCCATTCGATTGCTCTTCGATAAGGAAGATGGACAGTGTCCCCGTATCGTGATCCACGGAAACGATACGGCCCAGAAAGAGATCCTCGCCCGAGGCGTCGAGTACCCCTCCCATGATCAGAATGCCCGTCAAAAGGAGAAGGATAGTCCGCATTGGATCACCATCTGGGTATAGGATGCGTAGTCGAGGGGCGCGTCGCCCGATTTACAACCCGCGTGTCCAAAGAACTCGAAGCCGCGCCAGAATCGGCTGATCTGGATCCCCGCCGATCGGACATGGTTGGTTTCTCTCACGTGGGTGAGGGTTTCAGGCACATCGTGGTAATCCGTTCGTTGCCATGCCGCATCCATCTCCACCAGCCACTCGGGTGCCGGAAACCATGAAAGGGCTATGCCTCCCACGATCTCGCGGTAGGATTCCATGTCCAGCGACGCATCGAGGTCCCCGTACTCCACAAAGACCCGGCCGGTCAAGGAGGGGAGCAGAAAGGCATCGAGATCGAGGGTGGTCGAAAGCAGGCGGTTGTCCCGCGGCGGGTAGAGCGTTTGAAGAGGGCTCCTTCGTCTCATTGGAGGCTCCACTTCCGGCCGGAAGGGACTACGGCCCCTTTCCGAATGGGGAGTTTCGGAAAAATGATCGCTGTTTTTGGCGTTCCTGCCGTCCATTCCACCCTGTCCTTTGCCGGAAAACGGCATGGCCCAATTGCGATATCTCAACCACCGGCAGGTCTGCTCCAAACCCAGGGTTACCCTCTTGGAGAGGATCCAGTCGGCCCGAATACCCGCCATGGCTTCGTCCCGTTCGTCGGCCTCGATGAGGGCATCACGGTAGGCGGCTGCTTCTCCCACAAGGGCAGGCAGGAATCGGCCGTCGGCCAAAGCAACCGTAAAAGACCCATCGGCCTGCAGTCGATAGTTGTCTCCCACGCTCCAGTAGTCCTGGTATCTTCCCTCCACCGACAGATCGAGGGCCAGAGCCTCGGTCAGGGATAACGGTTGTCCGGCCCTGAAGGCGTAGAGGGAAAAACCGGAGCCTTCCGAGGGATCGATCAGGGCGGGATTGGAATCGTACCCGGATGCGAGTTCGGATGTCAGGTCCACCGCGCCGGCGCTGGCAGGCATCACAAAGAGACAGAGACAGACCGCTATCACGAGACTCGGACCCGGAGGGGACTGGGATCTCGGCCAGGCAGGTCTTCTCACCGGTTATGCCCCCTGTGCGGCGATGGTTGGCTTCTGTTCGATCGATTTCAATGCCGGTTGCCTGTATCGAGGCTTGAATTGGCCGTATCCGTCTTCGTGTTTGCCCCCTGCGGCTTACGCCTTCCCTATACACCCTGTTGTGGAAAAAGGAAAGGCCCTGCCGCGGGGGCCTCTCCTGTCAAAGCGGGTGATGTAGGGAAAGAGTTCTGAAGAGTCGGTCCAAACCGGCTATGGTCTCTGATGCCGCCGGAGACTTTTCCACAGGGGCTGTCCCCCCGTGCCGTCCACACACGGTTCGCGAAGTTCTATGGTCTTACCATTCACACTAATCGACATGGCCACGATCTTCAAGACGCCGTTGAGATCCACTTCCATCCCCGAAACGGTGACCGTGTCTCCGATCTCCGGGCGGTCCGCACCCATCAGGGCCCAGTAATGATAGGGGCCGATGCCGTACACCGTGACCACAGTTGTATCGTCAATAGTGACTTCCAGGCCGCTTCCGGCGTAGTTGATGTCCGACACCACACCAGTGAACTCAACGGGCGTACCCGAACAAACGATGGATATCCCTGTGCCATCGCAGACGCCCTGGCTGCCCTTGTCAAAGCTGTTTGCAGCGATACTCGTCCCGACGCTCATCAAAAGCACCACCAATACCACCACACTGCCTGCCATCAACCTTTTCATCATCCTGCTCTCCTTTCGATTTGTGTTCCGTTTCGATAAATTGACTGCTTTGGTCTCCGCTAGGATTGACCTCCGCGTCCTTTGCCCTTGGGGCCGGTGCCGTCACAGGTGCCCGATCCGGATCCATTCTTGGCGCCGTAGCCTGTCCCGTCCTGAGGCCTTGGGGCCGATCCGCTCCCATCCTGCACGCCATATCCGTGTCCGCTGCCCGAGCCGTCACCTCTTCGCCATGTTGCGTTTACGCCTTCACCGCTGCCGTGTCTGTTTCCACGGCCGCCGCCGGCCAGGACGATAGGGGCGGAGTCGCTGAGCGATGTCCGGGCGTGCATCCCTTCAGATTCCAAAGGGTTCATTGGGATGCCTGCCCAGCTTGGACCCGGACCCATCAGCATCAGCGCTCCCACGCCCAACCCTGCCAAAACCACCTTCGTGTTTCTCTTATCCATGATGCTTCCTTTCCTTTCCGCTGGTTTCAGATAGTCTCTGTGTGTCTCAAAGATCGGGGAGAACACCATCTCCCTCTTCTCCCTTGCCCGTGGCACAGGTGTCTTTGCCTGCATTTGACTGATCATCGAAGCAAGCGGCATGCCAAAAAAATACGATAAGTATTTCAGTATGTTGAATGATTAGACCGGATCATGAGGTCGACAAAAACCGGCAGTCTCGACAATTTTGTCGAACCTGGCTTATCCGTCTTACCTCAAACTGTCAGTCGGTGGGGACTTTGAAAAAAAGGTGGATTGAGGTATGATGATTTCCGGATAAAGAGCAGAGAACTCAAACGTCTGAGAAGAATCGCTTCCCCACTGGCAGCACAATATGTTGGAAGGACAGGTTTCAGGGGTAAAAAATGGAAAATACACCTACAGGAAAAAGAGGCACATAAACTTCAGCCAACCGACATCTTTTTCCAAACCCCGTAACACGAAATGATCGACGGACTCATCGAACCCTCGTAAAGGACGATGGATGAGACAGGGCAGGTCAGAGGCGCCGGTAAAAGGAGGGCTCGAAGCCTTGTTGCCAGGAGAGAGTCCACCTCTTACTGGGTCTTTGCCCGTGGCAGACGAGCGGTTCCGGATGGAAACCACCGGTCGATGGGCATATCGGTTCGCAAAGGCAACCGCCGCGCTGTGTTTTCTGTTTCTCGTTTTCGTTCAGGTTCTTGCCGGGAATCCCTTTCCCTACTCGGATGATTGGGGCCTCGTCCCCTATGCCATCGGGGTCGAGCCGTTGTCATGGAATTGGCTCTGGTCGCAGCATGTCGATCACCGTATTCCGTTGCAGAAGCTCTTTCACGTCCTGTTGCTGAGGGCGGGCGCGTTCGATTTCAGGGCCTTGGTGTTTGCCAATGCGGTGTTCGCGTACCTGGTCACCAGACTCCTCTTGCGTGCTGTCCGGTCCTGCCGCGGGTATGCGGTCACGGGGGATCTGCTTTTCCCGATCGTACTGATGAACCCGGGCTTCGGGCCTTTCGTCTGGGGGTTCCAGCTGCAATTCATGTCATCGGTCCTGCTGACCCTGTGCGTCCTGGCATTCATGCTGGGAGGGGCGGCGAACGGCAAGGGCCCGGGTTGGATCGCCGCCGCCGGGTGCCTGGTGGCGTTGGCATTTTGCGGGATGAACGGCGCTGTCCTTTCCGGGTTGATCGCGCTGCCGATGCTCATCTATCTGCAGGCTGTGAAATCCCTCTCCGGCAGGGTCAACGCACGGCTAGCATCCGCCCTGCTGCTCACGGCGCTTGCGGCGGTGGTTTGGATCTTCTTGAGCTGGCGGCCGTCGGATGCCGCAGGCGTGGCGGCGGATATCGGCTTCGTAGAAACGGCGCGGGCCGTTCTCAAAAACTGGTTACTGTCGATCAGCCCACGGGGCTGGCGTCTTCCTCCTGTTGCGCCTCGGCTCTATTACCTCCTGAACGGAATGCTTTATATCTCGGCGATGGCCCTCATCATGAAACGGTTATGGGTCGACCGGAACGTGCCGGAGAGGGCGGCCCAAGGCCCTTTGATCCTTGCGGGCGTCATGACGGCGGCGCTTGCACTGCTTCTAAGCATCGCCATCGGCCGCGCCGCCTACTGGTCCCCGGGCCTCGAATTGCATTACGGGTATCTCGCGGTGATCCTGCCTCTTGCATCCTGGGTGATCCTGTCGACGGAGCTTCCAAGGAAGGCCGCGGTGGCAGCCGGCTTGTTGCTGCTGATCGTTTACGGATCGGTGTATCTTGAAAATGCCAGGCTGTCCGTTGAATGGTATGTCGACGACCAACGCGGAAAAATCGCTCAGGTCTATACGGATATAGGAACCGGGATGTCTATCGACGCGTTTGTGGATCGGAATATTCGACATTTTTTCTACATGGACAGCCAAGAATGCCGACGCTGGTTGAAAGACGGCATCCTGATGCTGAAGCATGCGGGCATCGAACCCTATCGACGTCTTGAGGACTGACTCAAAGGCGGCGATCCCTTCTTTCCGGCATCATAAGGCGCGTTGTACGGCCCCAGAAGACTCCTGACCTTTCCTATCGGCGGGTTCCCGCGAAGGAGGTCTTCTCAAGGTCCGATCCGTTGCAGCGGTTAAAACGCTCACCCGGAGCAGGATGACCGTCGGGTTCTAGATGATCGGTCATACCGTCCCGGGGGGTACGCGCATATCCCCGGTGGTTTGAAACCTCCTGTGCATGAAGAAGACCTCTTCCAGATCATGCGGTTCATGCCCCCCATGCTTTTTCAGGGCCCGCTCGTAATACTCCCTCAGCTGGGGCCGGTATTCCGGGTGGGCGCATTTGGCGATGATGGCCTCGGCGACCTGACGCGGGGTCAGGGATCGCGTGTCCACCAGGCCTTGCTCGGTGACGATGATGTCAACGGAATGCTCGGAGTGGTCGACATGCGACACCATGGGGACAATGGCCGAGATACTGCTGTTTCTGGCGGTCGAAGGGGTGACCATGAAGGACAGACCCGCGTTGCGCATGAAGTCCCCCGAGCCCCCGATTCCGTTCATCATCTGGGAGCCCATCACGTGGGTCGAATTCACATGACCGTAAATGTCGATTTCCAGAGCGGTGTTGATCGAAAGGACGCCCAGCCGGTTGATGACCTCCGGGGAATTGGAGATCTCGACGGGCCGGAGGACGATCTTCTCCTTGTAGCGGTACAATTCGTTGAAAAAACGCCGGCGCGCCTTGTGGGAAAGGGTCAGGGCCGAACCGGACCCAGCGCGCACTTTGCCAAGGTCGATCAGGTCCAGGACGCTGTCCTGCAGAACCTCGGAGTATAGTTCGAGGTTGTGGAAAAAATCATTCTCCAGAAAACCGCCAAGCACCGCATTCGCCACGTCGCCGACACCGGATTGCCAAGGCAGCCCGGGACGCAGACGTCCGCGTTCGATCTCGTGCTGCACGAAATCGAGAATCTGCTCTCCGATCAGCAGCGCCACCTCGTCGGGATCATGGAAGATGGCGCAGGTGTCTTCCTGGTCGCTCAGGAGGATGGCCACCACCCGGCTGGTGTCCATCTCGATGAAGGGTTTGCCGATGCGGTCCGCCGCGCGGTAGATGGGGATGGGCATCCGGTAGGGCGGGTCTTCCGGGATGAAGATGTCATGAATGCCTTCGAGTTCCGGCGGAGCTGAATTCGACAATTCGATGATGATCTTGTCGGCCTCGCGTACATAGGTCGGGGTATTGCCCACCGACATGGACGGGATGAGGTGCCCCTTTTCCGTAATGGCGACCGCTTCCACGACGGCCACGTCTGCGTTGCCCCAATCTCCTGCCCTTACCTGGGCCGAGAGGCTGGAAAGGTGATCGTCTTTGTAAAGGATCTCTCCCCGGTTGATTTTTTCGCGCATGGCGCGATCGCTCATATAGGGGCGCCGCCAGTGCACCAGATCGGTGCGTGCCAGGATGCCGTCGACCTGTTCGCCGGTCGAGGCCCCGGCGAACAGGTTGATCTTGAAGCGCTCGCCCTCCTGGGCGCGCCGGGCCAGTTCACGGGGGATTAGCTTGGGATATCCGGCCGTGAACCCGGAGATGAAAAGGTTCGTGCCGTGCTGGATGTGCCGGGCCGCCGTGCGCGCGTCCGTGACGCGATCCAGCAGCGGCCGATAGCGAATATTTTCGGTTCCCATGTTGAAATCCTTATGGTGCTTCCATAGACCAAAGATAGGGCCAAGGTCTTGGCTCGAGGTGGAGACCTTCATTGAAACGCACGGGCTATGGCCTCGCCCGGAGATGGATATCGATAAAGGAAGGCCGGCGGCCCAACATAGGGCTGTCGGTCGATCTCCAGCCCAAGGAGGCCGAAAAAGATCAACCGTGACGCGCCCCAAGTTGTGACAGCCGACCTTCCGCTCTAACGTATAGGCAGAGATGGCTACAGTGCCCGCATGAAGGCGACCAGGTCTTTCTTCTCCTGTTCTGTCAGTTTCAAGCCTTGGATCAGGTTGAAAAATTCAACCGTGTCCTCCAAGGTCAACAACCGTCCGTCATGCAGATAGGGAGGTGACTCCTTGATTCCGCGCAGCGGAAACGTCTTGATCGGGCCGTCGGCCGAGGCCAGACGTCCATTGACCATGACAGGTTTGAAAAAACGCTCGGCCTTCAGGTTGTGCATGCTGTTGTCCGTATAATAGGGTGCAGGGTGACACACGGAACACTGACCTTTTTCGAAAAAGACCTTCTCGCCCCTCAGTTCGGATTCCGTGGCCTTTTCAGGATCGAGTTTTCCATAGAGATTCAGCTTGGGAGCTGGAGGAAAATCCAGCAGTGCCTGGAATTCGGCCATGAAATGGACCTGGCTGCCGCGCTCCAGGATATTGAGTCCTTTCTTGGTCCCTATCACGGGATCACCGTCGAAATAGGCGGCTCTCTGCTCGAATTCGGTGAAATCCTCAACCGTCTTGAGGGCGCGCTGAGAGCCGAACAGGCGCTGGACGTTCACGCCGCGCAAGGGTGGCGTGTCAAGCCGGTGGCGCAATTCCTGCGGACGGATGTCGCCGACGAGATGGGTACTGCCATTCGAGTGGCCGTTGACGTGGCAGTCGAAGCAGGTGACCCCTCTGCTGGCCAGTTCAGAGCGCCGGTCCTCGGTTTGGTTGAACTGCTGTTGTGGAAAGGGGGTCACGAGCAGGCGCAATCCTTCCAACTGCTTGGGATTGAGAATGCCGTTGAAAAGCTCATAGTAATTCATGATCGTGACGACTTTCCCCTGTGACACATCGCCCAAATCGGATCGCGTCGTCAGATAGATCGGCGGGGGATACTCGGGGAGGAGGTGATCCGGCAGATCGAAGTCCAGATCGAAGCGAGTGAGATCCCGTTTTTCTTGTTTATTGATTTCATCGATGTGGAACTGGGGGAAAACCATACCTCCTTCAGGATGATTCGGATGGGGCAAGGGAAGGAATCCTGCCGGCCAAAGACCTTTCTCTTTGATTTGCTCGGGTTTCATCCCGGCGAGGGCTTCCCAGGTCACGTCCTCGGGGAGCTTCACGCGGACGCCTTCCTGAACGGCCTTCTTCCCGCCTGACATCATCGCCCCTGCCGCAGGACGGTCGCTCAGGTCATATCGCTCATTGAGCAGCTCCATTTGTCTTTTCATCACTTCGGGTTTGGCGCTTTTCATCCTCTCGACCACATCCGTGAAAGGCTCGTTGACCACCACGGGGGAATAGCTGCTCCTCAACGGCTCCTCAGCATCGAGTACCCCGGGGATTATCAAGAGGAGAGCCAGGATGAATACCGCTGCTGCTGGAAACGCATTTCTTTGATTCAGCATGTCCAATCCTCCTTGTTCGTCTGTAGGGTTATAAAAAGTGGCGATAAACCGCCTCTCCAGCCCGATCCGCCGGCTCCGCCGCCATGGGGCGCCGGCAGATTTGAAAACGCCCGCATAGGACTGTGTTTGTCATGACAGGGACAACTTCTTGCGTGGCATACAAAAGGCTGCGATTCGGCCCCGGTAAGTCTATTTTATCTAAATTATACCACGACAAACCCTGTAGAGTAAGGAAAAATCATCGCCGATTCCACGAAATGGATCGAGGGAGCGGTCGGTGTGGGTTTCTATGAAAGAGCGCCTCAGGATATTATGACAGGAATTTTTCCCTGTATTGCAGGTCTTCCAGCCGTTTCTGCAGGCACGTCGAATGCCTTGGACGATGAAATGACAGCACATTGCTCATGGTTTGCTTGACAGTTCTCATGGTTTCTGGTTGAGTTTCCTTTAAATATTATGTTAAAATATATGGTTAATTGAACATTGAATTTTTCGCGTCATTGTCTGTGTTATTGCAGTGATACATTTCAATTTTTGAAGAATATGTATGGATTGTTGTAATCTTTTAGGATAGTTTGTGAATTCTGAATTGAGAAAACAATGTAGTATCCTTCCAATGAGGACACGACATCATGGATATAGCTTTTAAATATAGGGCCATTTGGGATACAGGAAAGACATATCTTAAGAATGGACGTGATGTAGATCTGTTGCATACAAGAGTATCGTGTGATTTTGCTATGCGGCTTCTGTTCCATGAAGGTGGGAATGAAGACATCGTAGTCCCGTCAATCATACTTCATGATATTGGTTATTCTGTTATCGAAGAAGAAGATCTCTATAGAAAGACGACCTATTTTGGTATCCATAAAGGGCAGGATACTGGGGCTACGTATTCCAAGAACATCAAGATGCTGCATATGAAGGAAGGAGCGGTTCTAGCCAGAAAAGTCCTCGAGTCGGTCGGCTATGAAACCGCTTGTATCGATGAAATTGTGGATATTGTAGGGTATCATGAGGACGTATCGGCTTTTCCCCCCTCCGATATATCGAATATCAACCGCATCGTTGTCAGTGACGCCGACAAGCTTTTTCGTCTGACCGGTTATAATTTTTCGGATATCCTGACGATTCACGGCGCTTCGGCCGAGGATGCCTTTGAATATCTTCTCGAAATGAAAAACAAGTGGCTCGTAACGAAAACCGCTGTGTCGATCGCTGAGGAAGAACTCAGGAAGATCCCCGGATCCCAAGCGTTCCCTTCCCTTTTCATGTAGGTGGTTTCCATCCGAAAAAGAACATCCGGCGCGGCAAGGTTTCCAATCCGGAAATGGTCTTTTTGGCCAATATCAAGGAAATCAAGCGTTTGTGCGGAGGCGACCTGTGGGTCGCCGCACAAGCAAACGTACAGATTGACGCCGAGATTGGCCAAAAAGACCATTTCCGGATTGGAAACTAGGAGGTTTTTCGGGTAATCGTCCCTGATCCCCATGAGGGTATGTCGCAGTTGGGACAGGTGTATTTGTTGCGGATTTCAGGGGGCTTTGCCGTTTGTGTAACCGCCGTGTCGGCGCGAGGCGGGCAGGAATGCCTCCTTCTGGATAGAGATGGGGTTACGGAATAAGAATGAAAAAAGTGGGGTTGAGCCGATGATGGAAGAGAAGAGCAGAAAGTCGATGCCCCTCGAGGGGATCCGGGTTCTGGAGTATGCCATTTACCATGCCGGGCCCGGTTGCGGTGCCATCTTGGGGGATCTCGGAGCGGATGTCATCAAGATCGAGACAGGCGAGGGGGATCCGGAGCGGGGGTGGAAAGGGATCGACGGGAACGTCCAGTTTATTCTCCCGAATGACGAAAGCCTGATGTTCCATGTTTCCAACCGCAATAAACGGGGGATCTGCCTCGATCTTCGCAAGGAAAACGGGCGGGCGGCTTTTCTGAAGCTGATCGAGAAGACGGATGTGTTTCTGACGAACCTGCGCCACGACACCAAGCTGAAACTGGGTCTCGACTACCGGACCCTCTCACGGGTGAACCCACGGTTGATCCACGCCAACGTCACCGGGTATGGACCCGAGGGGCCTCTCAAGAACCTCGGCGCCTATGACCCGGCCGGACAGGCGCGTTCGGGCATGATGTACGCTTCGGGCAGCAAGGAACCCACCCTCATGCACCTGGCCGTCCTCGATCAGGCTACCGCCATCGCCGCCAGCCACGCCATTCTGACCGCTCTGTTCGTCAGGGAACGTCGGGGCATCGGGCAGGAGGTCCATGTCTCCCTTTTCAGCACGGCCCTCTGGCTGCTTCACTCCAATCTCACGGTGGCGGGCGTGCTCGGCGTCGACCCCGGTCTGCCATGGGATCGAACCAAGAATTCCCCGCTCCGGAACTGCTTCCGCTGCAAGGGCGGGGACTGGATCATGGGTGTGCACCACCCCGAAAAAAACTGGTGGGCCATCTTCTGCGAAGCGACCGGCCTTACGAGGCTGCTCGATGATCCTCGGTACAGCACCCCGGACGGCCGGCAGGAACGCTGCGCCGAACTGGTGGGGATTTTCGACGAGGTTTTCATGACGAAGACCCGTGACGAGTGGATCGAAATATTTCAGGCGCGCGAAATGATGTTTTCCCCTGTTCAGAATATCTACGAGGTCCTCGGTGATATCCAAGCCTTGGCGAATCGTTACCTGGTCGAGGCGGAGGTTGGGGGGATCGGGAAGGTGAAGATTCCGGGGTATCCGATCCACTTCAGCGCCTGCAGCGCCGGTACCCGCAGCATGGGTCCGGGCATCGGCGAGCATACAGATGCCATCCTGGAGGAATTGGGGTATTCAGAGGCGGAAATCGAGGCGGTGAAGAAGGAGACCGCCTCGTGACGACCGCCGCGAGGGGGGCTGGCTTTCTCGCACGCTTTGGGTGCTCAGTCCCACACCTGCGCGGGGCGGGGCCCGGTTCGGCCGATGTCAAGGAAAGCAAGCGTTTGCGCGGGGGCAGACTGGTGGCTGCTGGGCAACCAAATGTGCAGATTGACGCCGAGATTGGCCAAAAAGGCCTATCCTGCATGGAAACGGGTCAGCGGCGTTTATAGGTGCCCATGAGCTGGGCCTGGCTCAGGATGTGCCCTTCCATGGCGGACAAAAGGTCCTTCTTGGTCGCAGCCCCCGCAGGCCCGAGGATGGTGTCGAGGGCGTAGAGTTTGAAAAAATACCGGTGGGTGCCGCCCGGAGGGCAGGGGCCGCCATATCCGATCCTCCTGAAGTCGTTCTTTCCCTGGGTGCCTCCGGGGGCAGGAGCGCCGTCCGGTTGAACGCCTTCCGGCAGGCCGCCGATGCCGGCCGGGATATCGTAATAGACCCAGTGGACCCACGTGCCGACAGGCGCATCGGGGTCGTCGCAAATGAGCGCCAGGCTTTTCGTACCCGCCGGGATCCCACTCCATGTCAGAGGGGGCGAAAGGTCGGGTCCGTCACAGGTATATTTGCTTGGGATCGGTTTGCCTTCGTCAAAGGCGATGCTTTTCAATTCCATGGCTTGAACTCCTTGGCTTTCCAGAAAGGTTGCTAATAGAAGTGCGCACGTAAGCACTGCGATAACCGCTTTGCCGAGACTATACAGGCGATGCATGTGCCCCTCCGTTTGCGGGTGTTTCTCCTTTTCCTATGTTCCAGTCGCAGTCCTCCCAGCATCATAGCAGCATTTCGGCGGACAATGAAGAACCCGGGAGATCGATCCGGATACGATTTCTCTTTTCTTCGGGCCCGGCAGGTCTTGGAACCGGATCAGCGTGCAGGGATCGACAGGATCCGATCCTTCAGCACCCGTTCGCGGTAGGCCTGCAACAGCTTGTCTTTCTTGAGTACCCCCATGACGTTGGCCGGGGCTCCCGGATCGGTGACCGGGAGCAGTGAAACCTTATGGCCTTCGAAAAGATAAAGGGCTCTTTCGAGGTTGTCCTCTGCATGGAGGGATACGACGCGAGTGGTCATGAGGTCGGCCGCCACGACGATGTCTTTGAGCTCCTCCAGTTTGTCCAGCGTCGACTTCAAATCCCGCGGGCTCAGCATCCCAACGAGCGCACCCTTTTCGTTCAATACGATAAAATGCGGGTAAGACGATTTCATGAATCTTTCGATAATCGCCATGATCGGTGTGGCGTCCCTCAGACTTTCGAATTCCCGGTCCATGAATTCCCTCACCCGCAGGCTCCGCAGGATCCCCACATCATGACCACGAACGATGTTGACGCCCCGCTTGAGGAGTTTCATCTCGTATGCGGAGTATCCGAGAAAGTATTTTACAATCAGTGTACTGCTGATGCAGGCGACCATCAGGGGGAGCATGACCCGATAATTGTAAGTGATCTCGAAAATAGTCATGATGGCCGTAATAGGCGCCAGCGTGCTGCCGGCGACGAGGGCCCCCATGCCGGCAAGGGCATAGTTGCTCGAACTCAATCCGAGTTCCGGAAAGACCCGAACGAGCCCGAGGCTCACGGTTGTGCCCAATGTCGCCCCTAAAACGAGAGAGGGGGCAAAGATCCCCCCGCTCATGCCTGAACCGATGCAAAGGGAGGTGGCTGCCATCTTTGCGGCGAGAAGGATGAAGGCTATCTTCAGCCCCAGCGTTCCGGCCAGGGTTTCATTGACGGTGTCGTAGCCGACGCCCATGACCTGCGGCAGTTTGATGGCGAGGCATCCCAGGAGCATCCCCCCGAGGGCCGGTTTGGTCCACTCCGGAATCCTGATCCGCTGAAAGGCGCCATCCAGAAAATAGATCATCTGGACGAAAGCGATGGCCGCGAACCCCGCCAGGCACCCCAGAAGCAGGTAGATAGGCAGTTCCCAAGGATGAGACGTGTGGAAGACCGGCACATTGAAGGCCGGAAACTCCCCCCAGAAGAGACGGGAAAGGACCGAGCCCGTTACGGCCGATATGACGATGTGACTCAAATAGACGATTTCGATATCGAGGAGAATGATCTCCACGGCGAAAAGGGTCCCGGCCATCGGGGCGTTGAATGTCGCAGCTATGCCGGCAGCCGCCCCTGCAGCCAGGTAGGCCCGCCTCAATTCCGGCCCGAGTTTGAAAAGCTGTGCCATCGATGAACCGACCGAGGCGCCTATCTGTGCGATGGGGCCTTCTCTGCCCACCGAGGCGCCGCCGCCTATGAGCAGGCTCGTAATGAGAGACTTCAACAGGGTGACCCTGTGCCGGATGGTGCTTTCTCTGGCGGCGACCGAAAAGATTACCTCAGGCACGCCCGTGCCCTTGATTTCGGGGGCCAGAAAGGTAATGAGGGGACCGACGAACAATCCGACTGCAGTGGGGATCAGCAGTTTCAGCCACCAGGGCGACTGGACGAGTTTGTCCAGAAAGGAGGTTCCGGAGGCCCAGAAAAGATTCTGGAAAAGTTCGATGAGGGTGCGAAAGAGAATGGCGCCTGAGGCGGCCAGGATGCCGATGACCAGAGAAAAACCCAGGAAATAGATGTTTCTGAGTTTTTCTTTACGCGCCTGGCCCAATGGTCCCCCCGCCTTTCATCGTCAACGGTTGGAACTGGATAAGGTCCGGACGGCCCTGGCTGTCAAAGGATGGATACGCTGTGCGCCATCGCCGTCAAGAAGGACCTTGATCAACATGAACCTGGAGGGGATGCCGTCCAGGAACACCGCCCTATTTCGGAGCCAAAAAAAACAGTCGTCCGCATTGAATCGGAGGGTCGTCCATCTCTGTCCATCCGGAAACGCTCTTTCTGGCCGATTTCAGCATCAATCAGCACGGTTGCCTGTGCGGCGCCCTGCAGGTCGCCTCCGCGCGAAGCATTGCTTTTTTGACAGGGATAAAGAATCCTCACTTCAGAATTGGAGCCTGGGTCGAGCTGGATCATTCTTTACGGATGGTTGCCAACGATAACACGACCGTTTTAGAACCGGCAGTTGGGCTGGGCCGTGCCGACGTCGGATTTGGTCATGACGACCTGCCAGAGTTGAATGCTGCGGGCTCGGAAGGCCCCGGCGCACGAGAGCAGGTAGTAGTCCCACATGCGCTTGAAACGGTCGTCGTAATGCGTCTGCAGTCCAGCCCAGGCGTGTTGGAAACGGTCATGCCACGCCATCAGGGTCTTGTCGTAGTGGGGGCCGAGATTGTGCCAGTCCTCGACCACGAAAAGGCCTTCCACGGCCCGGCTGATCTGCGCGATGCTCGGCAGCATGCCGTTTGGAAAGATATAGCGGGTGATCCAGGGATCGCAGCCGATGCGCGACCTGTTTCCGCCGATCGTGTGCAGCAGGAAGATGCCGTCATCCTTTAGTGAGCGGTGGACTGTTTTCATGAAGGTGCGGTAGTTTTTGCGGCCCACGTGCTCGAACATGCCGACGGAGACGATTTTGTCGAACTGTCCCGAGATGAGGCGGTAATCGCGGTCCACAAAATGCGCGGGGAGCCCTTTACAGAAAGCCCTGGCATAACGGAGCTGCTCCCGCGATATGTTGACGGCAGTGACGGTACAGCCTGTGTGCTCCGCGGCGAATTTCGCGAGGCCGCCCCATCCGCAGCCGATGTCGAGCAGATGGTCTTCGGCGGTCAGGTTCAGTTTGCGGCAGATCAGTTCCAGCTTTTTTCGCTGGGCCTCGGCAAGATCCCGGGTGTCTTCGAACCAGCCGCAGCTGTACTGGTTGTACGGATCCAGAAAAGAGAAAAACAGGTCGTTGCCGAGGTCGTAGTGGTGTTCAGCGATCATGCGGGAGCGTGCCCTGGATTGCAGGTTGAAAAAGGCCGCCGGCAGGGAAAGCATCAGGGAGCGCAGGCTTTTTTTGACCTTTTCCTCCGTGCCGGCGCGCAGAAGACGGTAAAACATCTCGTCCAGCCGGCGGCATTTCCACCAGCCGTCCATGTAAGATTCCCCCAGGCCGAGGCTCTGTTCGCGCCAAACCCGGGCGTACCAGCGCTCGACCCCGACCTGGATGTCCCACGGATCGGGGCCGTTGATCGTAATACCAGCCTGTTTGAACGTTTCGCACACCGCATCGGCTATCATCAGGGATTACCTCCGTCAAAGCCCGATTCCAACGCAGTTTCCTCTCCCTTCGGTTCCCTCATCCGGACCGGTGGGGGAGCACTCGACCCAAGGCTCGAAGCCGACGACAGCCTCAATCGATAAAGACTACGGAGCCTTTTCGGGTGCGTTCTCCGAGGCCGAACCTGTTTTCGGCGGCCGCGTAGCCGACGATGAGCGCACAATGCAGGATATACGAGTCCGGGATGCCGGCCTCCTCAGCAAGCTCGCGGTTGCCTTCCCCGTTCAGCGCCAGAGTGGGGGAGATCAGAAAGCAGGAGCCCAGACCGAGGCCGGTGGCTTCGAGGAGCATGTTTTCTGCGGCGAGCGCCGTATTGAAGGATCCGAAAGGGGCGTCCGCAGGCCCGGAGAGCAGGATCAGTACCGGCGCGCCGTAAAGAGGCTGATATCCGGGGAGGGATGCACGCTGCTGCAGAAAGGCATTGCCGGAGTGCACCATGACCTCGCAGGCCCGATCATTGATTTTTTTCAGCAGCTTGGCATTGCGGACGACCGAGACGTGAAACGCTCCGGCATTCGGCGCCCATCGCCCGGATTCAACGATCCTTTCCAGGGCGTCCCGGGGCACCGGTTTTTTAAGATAGGCCCGTATGCTCTCTCTTTTCAGGATGGCGGTTGAAGTATCCATGATGATCTCCATGATGGTATCGCTCCCATATTTGTTTACGCTAGCAGAAAAAGACCAAAAAAACAAAAATGAAGCACAAAAAATGGGGCACAAAAATGAATTATCCCATCTTTTTGTATTGACTATACATACAAACGGGTATACTCCAAAAACGATTCTTATATCGTCTAATAAATTTCCGCTGTCAATATTCTTTCATGATCGATCGCTTACTTTTAGAAAAGGCTCGAAGTCGCTTCTGCCGCATTGGAAATAGTGAGGGTTGACACTCGAATAGCTCTATTTGGGGTCTGCACGAAGCAGCGATGATCTTTCAGCATGCGCACCTTTCCCATTCGGAAACCACGATTCTTCCATAGACTGCGCAGGCGCAATCCAAGGGATTTTAGGGACGAATCCGGGCCCGGGACACATTGGCATATAAATTGCTAAGACATGTAGGCTTGATACTATCGCGAGGCTTTGTTTTTTTCCACTGTTTGAAGCGCGCCGAGGCTGTCCACTCCTACATCTGGTGTCTATCCGAGAATGATGATTCAGCACAACCAGGTTTTCAATCCAGACATGAGGAATTTATTACAGGCTGCGCCTGCCCGGCTCAGCCCCACAGCTTTGGAGTGGGAGCCGGTTTGGCCAGTCTATGAGGATCGAGCGCGTTTGCAGAGGCTGCTGGAGGCACTGCACAATAAAAAGGGCGGTTTGACGGCGAGAATGACCAACAGGGCCATCGCCGGATGGACACACGCTGAATGGAGGGCAGGTCGCTTTCTTGGAGAAGGCTTTGCCCCTCTTTTCCCCGCTTCGATTGCGTTTTTCGGCGGGTGCCGCCGGCTGCGTGGGCCCAAACCGGCAGCAGGCCAATATGCTATTGAGTATCGCTGGTTTTCTTCTGGGAGGGGCGCTTTGTCTTCCTGCCAGGATCAAACAAAGGAGAGAATCGATGATCGAGATCCGTTTTCACGGCCGAGGTGGGCAGGGTGCGGTTACCTCGGCGGAGTTGCTGGCTCGGACTGCAATCAATCTTGGGCAGTTTGCACAGGCTTTTCCAAGCTTTGGCCCCGAACGAAGGGGGGCGCCGGTGGTGGCTTTCTGCCGAATCGACGACAGACCGATCCGGTTGCGCACCAATGTGAACCACCCCGATCTGGTTCTGGTGTTGGACCCGTCGATCCTGCGTCTGGTCGATGTCACCGCCGGGCTCAAAGAGGATGGGGTGCTCATCAGCAACACCCGTTACACGGGCATGGAAATCCGGGCCGAACTGGGCATCCTGCACGCGATGGCCACGGTCGATGCGACGCGGATCGCGTTGGAGGAACTGGGGCTCCCCATCACCAATACCACCATGCTGGGCGCTTTGTTGAAGGCCGATGAAATTTTTCCGCCCGCGGAATTGATCGAACCGCTCAGGGCGCGTTTCGGGCGGGTGTCGGAAAAAAATTTCAAGGCCTTGATGCGCGCCTATGAGGAAACGCAGGTGCTGCCGTCGGCCTTTTCTCGGAAGGAGGCTCGCCGTGGTTAAATCGGAGATGGATCTTCGCTGCGGGGATCTGGAAGTGGGCTGTGTGGTGCGTCAGCCTGGCAACGCGCGCATCTACAGGACGGGGGACTGGCGTTCCTTCCGGCCGGTGGTGGACCCGGCGAGGTGCATCGGCTGCGGTGTCTGCTACCTGTTCTGTCCGGACATGGCGATCCGCAGGCGGGCGGACGGTACGTTCGAGGCCGATCTCTATTATTGCAAGGGATGCGGGATTTGCGCCGCAGAATGTTTTACCGGGTGCATCCGGATGGTCCCGGAGGAGGAATGATGGGCAAGCGAGTTGGTATCGAGGTATCCATTGCGGCGGCGGATGCCGTGGCGATGGCCGACGTGGATGTCGTGGCGGCTTATCCGATCACGCCGCAGACCCATATTGTGGAGCATCTCTCGGAACTGGTGGCCGACGGAGAGCTGATGGCCGAGTTCATCCCGGTCGAGTCGGAACACTCGGCGATGAGCGTTTGCTGCGGGTCTTCGGCGGCGGGTGCCCGGACGTTCACGTGCACGAGTTCCCAGGGGCTCGCCCTGATGAACGAGATCCTTTTCATCGTCCCCTCCATGCGCCTGCCGGTCGTCATGATCCTGGCCAACCGGTCTCTTTCGGGCCCGCTCAGCATCTGGAACGACCACACGGACGTGATGTCGGTTCGTGACTGCGGCTGGGTGCAACTCTTCGTGGAAAACGGGCAGGAGGTGTTCGACCATGTCCTGTTCGCCTTCCGGGTGGCCGAAGCGCGCAGCGTCTCCCTGCCGGTCATGATCAATATGGACGGATTCATCCTGACTCACGTCATCGAGCCCATTACTTACTGGGACAAGGAGACGGTCGAGCGCTACCTGCCCCTGTTCGAGCCCGTCAACCGTCTGGACCCCGACCGTCCGATGACGATGGGCGCCTTTGCCATGCCGGGGATCTATACGGAGGCCAAGAAGGTCCAGAACGACGCCCTGATCGCTGCCATGCCGGAGATGATCAAGGCCTGGGAGGAGATGGGGGAATTGACCGGAAGGCACTACAGGCCGGTGGAAACCTATGCGGCTGAAGGTGCGGAAACGGTCTTCATCACGATGGGGAGCATCGGGGAGACCGTCTCTATGGCTGTGGACCGGCTTCGCGGGCAGGGACACGCAGTCGGTCTGGTCAAATTGCGGCTGTGGAGGCCTTTTCCATTCGATGCCCTTCGTGACGCCCTCGAAGGCGTGCGCCGGATCATTGTCATCGACCGGGCGGTTTCGTTCGGGGGCCCGGGGGGCCCGGTGGCGGCGGAAATCAGAAACGCCCTTTACGGGGTGGAGCCAAAACCGGCGGTTTTGAACATGATCAGTGGGTTGGCCGGCCGGGATGTCACTCCGGAAGACTATATCGCCATGTACGAGACAGCCATGGCAGGGGACCATTTGAAACCGGAGGACTACATCGTCTTCGGAGCGAGGGAATGATGGAAGCCTTGAATGTTTATGCCTCACGGCTCGTTACTCAAAAGGAGTATTTCACCCCCGGGCACCGCGCTTGCCAGGGGTGCGCCGAGGCCCTGGCCGTGCGGCTGGTGGCCAAGGCCCTGGGGCGTAATGTGGTTGTAGCGAGTGCGACGGGATGCATGGAGATCATCTCGTCTCCGTTTCCATTTACGAACTGGGAGGTCCCCTGGATCCACGTGGCCTTCGAGAATACGGCCGCCGTCCTGTCGGGCGTCGAGTCTGCGTATCGGGTGCTTGCCAGAAAGGGCAGGATTGCGGATAAACACCCCGTTTTCCTGGGGATGGGCGGGGACGGCGGCACGGCCGACATCGGGTTGCAGGCCTTGTCAGGCGCCTTTGAGCGCGGCCATGACTTCGTCTACGTCTGCTACGACAACGAGGCCTACATGAACACGGGCATTCAGCGTTCTTCCTCGACGCCTTTCGGCGCGGCCACCACGACGTCGCCTGCCGGGAGGATCAAGGCCGGACAGGTCACCCGGAAAAAGAACATGGTGGAAATCGCGGTGGCGCACGGGATCCCTTATGCGGCGACGGCATGCCCGAGCTACCCGTTCGATCTCATGGAAAAGGTCCAGAAGGCCGCGAGGACCCCCGGGCCGGCGTATGTGCACATCCTCTCCATCTGCCCGACGGGGTGGCGGATTCCGACCGATCAATCGATTCATGTCGGTCGGTTGGCCGTGGAAACGGGCGTGTTTCCCCTCTATGAGGTGGCGGACGGGAGGTACCGGATGACCTATGACGCCGAGCCTCTGAGGCCCGTGGAGGAATATTTGAAGCCGCAGGGGCGGTTCCGACACCTCACCCCTGAATTGACGGCCCTGATCCAGGATACCGTCACGAAGGAATATACGAAACTCAAAGAGAAAACCAGGCGTTGAGGGCAATCGTGATGGAATCGAAGATAAAAGAAATCTGCACAAGATACCATACGGACCGCTGTTTTCTGGTGCCCATCCTGCAGGACGTGCAGCAGGCGCTGAACTACCTCCCGCGAGCCGCCCTCGAACAGGTGGGCGCCGAGCTGGGGGTTCCCCTGAGCCGGGTATACGAGGTGGCCACCTTCTACCGGGCCTTCAGTCTGCAGCCGAGAGGTCGGACGCAAATGAGCCTGTGCACCGGCACCGCCTGCCATGTCCGGGGCGCCCCCCTGGTGCGGGAGCATCTGGAGCGCAGGCTGGGGATCCACGCGGGGGAGACCACGGCGGACCTGGCCTACACGTTCGAGACCGTCAATTGCCTGGGGGCCTGTGCCCTGGGCCCGATCTTGACGGTGAACGGCGAATATCATGGGCACATCACCATGGCCAAGGCCGATAAGATATTAAGAAAGCTTGAAAAAGGGGTTGAAACGGATGAACAGGATTGATTCACTGGGAGCATTGGATGTCCTCCGAGAGAAGATTCGGTCTGCCCGGGATCCTGAGCGGTCCTGCATCACTATCTGTGCCGGGAGCGGCTGTCTGGCCTATGGCACCAGGGATTTGGTGGATCATTTCAGGGAGGAGATCCGGCGGCACGGCCTCGAAGAGCGGGTCGACCTGCGCACGTCGGGGTGCCACGGGTTTTGCGAGCGGGGACCGATGGCCGTCATCGACCCGCGGCGGATCTACTACCAGCGCATCGGCTTGGGAGATGCCCGCGAAATCATCGAAAAGACGATCCTGGGCGGTGAAATCATCGATCGGTTGCTTTATGAGGACCCGCTGACCGGTGAACGAATCGTTTGCGTCGACGACGTGCCGTTTTACAAGAAGCAGCTTCGCGTCGTATTTGCCGGCAACGGCACGATCGATCCCGAGCGGATCGAGGACTATATCGGCATCGGGGGCTATGAAGCGCTCGAAAAGGTCCTTTCGGCGATGAAACCCGAAGAAGTCATCCGGGAGGTCGGCGAGGCCGGTGTGCGCGGGCGCGGGGGCGGGGGGTTTCCGGTCGGCCGGAAGTGGGCCGCCACCCGCAAGGCGACGGGTTCGCCCAAATATGTCATTTGCAATGCGGACGAGGGGGACCCGGGCGCCTATATGGACAGGAGCCTCCTCGAAGGAAACCCCCATTCGATTCTGGAGGGGATGATCATAGGCGCTTATGCGGTGGGTGCGAACCTCGGCTACATCTACGTGCGCAATGAATATCCGCTGGCCGTTCGGAACATATCCCGTGCCGTGGAAACAGCCCGCGAGTGCGGCCTCTTGGGTACGAATATCATGGGCAGCGGGTTTGACTTCGATGTGCTGATCACCCGCGGGGGCGGGGCGTTCGTGTGCGGCGAGTCTTCGGCCCTCTTCGCTTCCATCGAAGGGCGGGTGGGGGAGCCCAGGGCCAAATACGTGCATGCGACCGATAAAGGCCTTTTTGACCGTCCGACGTGTCTGAACAACGTGGAGACCTGGGCCAACATCCCCCTGGTCATCCGGAACGGCGTTTCATGGTACCGGGGCATCGGCACGGCCGGCAGCAAGGGCACCAAGATCTTTTCCCTGGTGGGGAAGATCAACAACACGGGCCTCGTCGAGGTGCCCATGGGCACGACCCTGAGGGAGATCGTCTATGACATAGGCGGGGGGATTCCGGGCGGCCGCCGCTTCAAGGCCGTCCAGACAGGCGGGCCTTCCGGCGGATGCATCCCCGAGCAGTTCCTGGACATGCCGGTCGATTTCGATGCCTTGACCGAGATCGGCTCCATGATGGGTTCGGGCGGGATGATCGTTATGGATGAGCGGACCTGCATGGTGGATGTAGCGAAATATTTCCTGAAGTTTCTGGAGGACGAATCCTGCGGCAAGTGTACGCCCTGCCGGGAGGGGATCCTGCAGATGCGGCGCATCCTCGATCGGATCACCGAGGGCGAAGGAGAAATGGAAGATCTCGAGACCCTTACCTGGATGGGGGCGGCCATCAAGGACGGGGCCCTGTGCGCCCTGGGGCAGTCCGCGCCCAATCCCGTACTCACGACCCTGCGCTACTTCCGCGAGGAATACGAGGCGCACATCCGCGATAAGCGCTGTCCGGCCGGGGTGTGCAAGGCCCTCATTTCCTATACCGTTGATGGCGAGGCATGCACCGGCTGCCATGTCTGTGCGAGGGTCTGCCCGAGCGGTGCGATCCAGGGCGAAAAAAAGGAAGTGCACCGGATCGACCCGGCGAAATGCATCCGGTGTGGGGCCTGCTACGAGGCGTGCAAGTTCGACGCGATCAGGATCATTTGAAATTTCGAAAGATCTTTGAGGGAGTGTCCACCCCTGAACCATTTTTCCGTGGCGGCCCTTTTTCCCCCGCAAACAGGAGGGCCTCTTCAGGGTGCCCTCCTGCACGGAAATGAATCCTTCTTGCTGGGAGCGCAATCATGACGGAAATGATCACCGTGACGATCGACGGGCGGAAGATACAGGCCGCCGAACATACAACCATTCTGGAAGCGGCGCGCGGCGTCAATATCGATATCCCCACCCTGTGTTACAACGAGGCGCTGACGCCTTACGGGGCCTGCCGTCTGTGCATGGTCGAGATCATCGACGGGAAGCGCAACCGCCTTGTCGCCTCCTGTATCTATGAGGTATCGGAAGGGCTGGTGGTCGAAACGGATACCCCGCGTGTGCAGAACGTGCGCAGGCTGGTGATGGAACTCCTCCTGGCGCGCAACCCTAAACACCCGGTGCTGCTTGCCATGGCATCCCGGCTGGGGGTGGCTTCCTCGCGCTTCCCGACCGAGATGAAGGGATGCATCCTTTGCGGCCAGTGCGTCAGGACCTGCCGCGAGGTTGTCGGCGTGTCCGCCATCGGGTTTGCAGGCAGGGGGACACATCGCACCGTCACGACGCCCTTTGGTGAAGCGCCGCCGGACTGCATCGCATGCGGTTCGTGCGCGTATGTCTGTCCGGTGGATGTGATTCGCATGGAGGACAAGAACGGCATTCGAAGGATCTGGAACACGGACTTCGAGATGATCCGGTGCGAAGACACCGGGCGGTATATCGCACCGAAAAAACAACTGGAGCACATTTCCGGGATGACCGGGCTCTCCGTGGAGCATCTGGCGGCCCGCCACTGCAAGTGAATGTCCCCCGATAGAAGGGGAAAGGGGGTATAAGAAAGACAGATTTTTTCAAAAAGAGGGGACAGATTTATTTTTCGTGAGCGAGAAATGGGTCTGTCCCTTTTTTGTCCCTTGTCGTCGCTCTTGATTCGATTCGCCGATCGGGGGTATGGTGCCCTTATGATGCGTAGCAGGCACTTACCGGGGGGCAAGGGCTTGAGCGTTTTTCCGATTGATCCCGAAGGGCTGCGCCTCCCATGCCCGGCCCGCTGAACCGCTGCCCTTCGGTAAGGCCTTGAGGATATATTCGAGAGGAGGCACAAAGGCGAGGTTATGCCGATCGCTTTCAAAAAGATCAAGGATTGTATGCGGCTGAAAAATCCCTTCAAGGGATTTTCGATGGATGAAATCCCTTTCGAGATTCGCTGGGATCCTCTGACCGGCCACTCGACGCGGATCTTCGACCTGCCTTACCGGCCCATTCAGAGGCCGGATTTAGAGGAACTGGTCAGGAGGTCCCTCGAGATGCCCTGCCCCTTCTGCCCGGAATCGGTCGCGACGTCGACGCCCCTTTATCCGGATGAACTCCTCCCCGGCGGAAGGGTCCGTGAAGGGGAGGCGTGGCTGTTCCCGAACCTTCTGCCCCTGGACCGCTACGCTGCAGTGTGCGTCTTGGGGAAGGACCATTATATCGGACCGGGGGGCTTCACCCCGGCGATCATCAGGGACGGATTCACGGCCGCGCGGAGCTTTGTTCGAAGCGTTGCTCGGCATGACGCGGATGTCCGGTTCTTCTCGATCAACTGGAACTACATGCCGCCCTCCGGATCGAGCATCGTCCACCCGCACCTCCAGGTGAACTGCGGGGCGATCCCCACCACGCAACTGGGGGCACAGACGGCGGAAAGCCGGGCCTATCTCCAGAAGCACGGCTGTTTATTCTGGGATGACTTCATGGATGCCGAAAGGGCCTGCGGCGAGCGCTTTCTGACGGAGATCGGGCCGACCTTCTGGACCCTGAACTTCGCCCCCCAGGGCGCGCTCCCCGATCTGTGGTGTATCTTCAAGGAGTGCCGGACGCTGCTGGAATGGAAGGATGGGGAGCGGGACGCCTTCCTGGAGGGGCTGACGGCCGCTCTGCGGTATTTCGATCGGGAGGGCCTTTACAGCTTCAACGTGTCGGTGTTTTCAGGCAGGGAAAACGATCACTTCCGGGTGAACGCCCGGGTTACGCCGCGGCTTCTCCTGCGGGAGATCGGGAACAGCGACCAGACCTACACCCAGGTGCTCCATCGGGAGCCCTGCTCCCTCCGGCCGCCGGAATCCGTCCGGGACAGCGCGTCGAGGGTTTTCGAAAAGGCCCTTTCCGGGTTGTGAGAATCGATTGAAGCGCCGAGAGGAGGAGGCGGATATGTTTTTCGAACTGCGTCAGTACCGCATCAAGGATGGCAAGCGGGATCGCTGGGTTCAGTTGATGGAAGAGAAGATCATCCCGTTTCAGATGTCGAAGGGCGTGGTCTTCGTCGGTAGTTTTGTGGCTGTGGACGAGCCGGATCTCTATATCTGGATCCGCCGATTCGATAGCGAAGAAGAGGCCGAACGCCTCTATCAAGAGGTGTATCAGAGCGATTACTGGAAGACGGAAATCGCCCCGCTGGCCAAAGAGATGCTCGACCGCGACAGGATGGTGATCACGCGGATGAGCGCGACGGATAGGTCCGTCATCCGCTGAAAAGGGAGCGATTGGAGGCGAGGTTGTACCGGGAGATCATTTCCGGCTAGGCGCTGATTGGGGGGATTCGGGGCATTTCGAACTTTTTTCAGAGGGGGGAATCCTTGTGAGCCAGATGGCCAGCGATGCGTACGCCTCCGTCGACATCTCCGATGCCGACGTCATGGAGGCCATGAAGGCGCCGAGGATTCTCATGGTCGCATTCAAGCAACAGGCCTTCATAGGGGTGGCAAAAAGAGGGGTCGTTCAGACCCTTCTATCCCTGCTCCGTGGCTATGGATGGCGGGCATGAACCTGCTCATTTCTGCAACCGTAACCCACGAAAGAATCAGGAGGTTCAGCAATGCTCAAAAGAGAGTTGAAGGAGAATATCTATTGGATGGGTGCCATCGACTGGGACAGGCGTTTGTTCGACTCGCTCATTCCGCTCCCGGACGGCACGACCTACAACGCCTATCTGGTCGAAGGCAGTGAAAAGACCGCCTTGCTGGACACGGTCGACCCCCCCATGGCCGATGCCTGGGCGGCGCTCCTCGAGGGTATCCCGAAACTGGACTTCATCGTTTCGCATCACGCGGAGCAGGATCACTCCGGAAGCATCCCTCTGGTGCTCCGGAAGTTTCCGGAAGCGAAGGTCGTTGTGTCTCCCAAGGCCAAACCCATGCTGATCGATCTTCTGAAGATCCCCGAAAGCGCCTTCGTGACGATGGCAGACGGTGCGACCTTGTCCCTGGGGGACAAGACGCTCCGGTTTCTGCACACACCGTGGGTCCACTGGCCCGAGACGATGGTGACTTACCTGGAAGAGGACCGGATCCTGTTCAGTTGCGATTTCTTCGGATCCCACATTGCGACCGCCGATCTGTATGTCAACGACGAGGGGCGTGTGTACGAGGCGGCCAAGCGGTATTTCGCCGAGATCATGATGCCTTTCAGGAATGTGATCGAAAAGAACCTCGAAAAGCTCGCCCCTTATGACATCCAGATGATCGCCCCCAGCCACGGGCAGATCCACGATCGCCCAGAATGGATTATGAACGCTTACCGTGAATGGGTGAGCGGTCCGCCGCGCAACCTGGTCGTTCTCCCGTTTGTTTCGATGCACGGCAGCACGAGGCAGATGGTCGATTATCTGGCTTCGGCCCTGATCGGAAAAGGGGTGCGGGTGGAGCTGTTCAACCTGCCCGTCACCGATATCGGAAAACTCGCCATGGCTTTGGTCGATGCCGCCACCGTCGTGGTGGGTACGCCGACCGTCCTGGCCGGTCCGCACCCGCTTGCGGCGTATGCTACCTTCCTGGCGAACGCCCTCAGACCGAGGGTGCAGTTTCTTTCGATTATCGGCTCTTACGGTTGGGGGGGGAAGACCGTCGAAACCCTGGCGGGGATGATCCCCAATCTGAAGGTGGAGGTCCTGGAGCCCATTCTGGCCAAAGGCCTTGTTTCGCAGAGCCATATCGAGGCCCTGGAGCGCATGGCCGATACGATCGCCCGAAAGCACAAAGAAAAGGGCTTTGTGTAACTCGCAAGGGTGATGATTTGTCTTATTCGACAGGGGCGCCAGGACGATCCTCGGCCGCCGTGGATATTCCGCCCGCGGCGGGTGGGTGCAGGTATCCTTCCAAACCAAGGCGTAAGCGGAAACCCTGAGGATCCCATCTCCGCTTACGCCGCCTCTTCGCTCAAGGGCTTGACAGGGAAGGTGGTCGTTCAGGCATGTGGCGAAGAAGCCGATCGCAAAGCGGCGCTTGAGGAATGCTGTTCTCTGCGGAAGGGACCGCCTCGAGGATTTCGATTGAGTGGGAGGATATGGAAGAATGGTTCCAGGCGGGGTGGCGGCTTTTTTCAAAGATAGGAGTCCTTTTTTTGGCCTGTCAATAGATTCCATGAATCGTTTCCGGAGCGTATGGCTGAGGATAAGGACCGGGTGCCGCCTCTACCTTTTTCTGTCGTGCTTTCTTTTTTTCGGTTTGGACACTCTTTGCCCCCTTCACGCGATGTCCGCGGTCGAGTTTACTGCCGAAGAGTGCAGGTGGCTTGTCGAAAACCCTGGAAAATTGATCCCTTTCTTCAATACGGAATTCCCGCCGATCGAATACATTTCTGAGCCCGGCATCTTCACCGGAATGGGTTCGGAGGTCATCGCCCTGATCGAGGATTGCCTCGGCGTCAGCTTTGTCAAGTATCCGTGCAGGGACTCGAACCGGCATCTGGCAGCCTTGGAGAGCGGGGGGGGCGCGATGGCGCCGACCATCGTCCGGACGGCAGAAAGGGAACGCTATGCCCTTTTTCCCATCCCTTACGCCAGCGTGCCGGCGGTTATTACCACTTCCGATATCCGGACGGCGCTGGTTCGGATTCCTACAGGCGCACTCGACGCCGTGCGGCAGAGCTGGTTTGCGCTCGAGGCCCATTCAGGGCTGTCCCCGGAAGCACTGCGCCTGATCGCATGGGCCGCGGTTTTCACCGGGTTGCTTCTTTCGAGTCTGGTCGTGATTACAGTTCTTTTGAGACGCCGACTTACCCGGAACGTCGTCGGGCTTCAGGAGAGTGAGAGGAAATATCGCGAATTGGTGGAAAACGCCAACAGCATCATCATCAGGATGGATGCCGGGTGTCGGGTGACTTTTTTCAATGAGTTCGCCCAGCGGTTCTTCGGGTATTCAGAGAAAGAAATCCTGGGAAGGCATCTGGTGGGAACGATCGTGCCCCCGACGGACAGCATGGGGAGGGATCTGGCGGCGATGATGGACAGGCTGGCGAGAGATCCCGAAGAGTACGCCAACAGCGAAAGCGAGAACATGCGCCGGAGCGGTGAGCGGGCCTGGATCGCCTGGGCCAACAGGCCCGTCCTGGATGAAAACGGCCGGTTGAAGGAAGTTCTGTCTGTCGGAAGCGATATAACCGCACGCAAACGGGCGGAGGAGGCACTCCAGGAGAGTGAATCCCGGTTTAGGTTTCTCACCGAGAATATGGCCGACATCGTGTGGACGATCGATCTGAATTTCCGAACCACTTACACGAGTCCCTCCATCGAAAGGATCCTGGGGTTTACGCCGAGTGAAAGAAGGAACCAACCCATTGAAACCGTAATGCCCCCCGAATCTTTGCAGACGGTCTCCAGGCTCTTTGAAGAGGAGTTCCGGAAGGCCGCCCTCTCCCCGGGCGATCCAAACCGCTCAGTGACCGCAGAGGTCCAATATTTTCGAAAAGACGGCACCCTGGCTTGGCTGGAAAACACGATGAAATGGATCCGTGGAGAAAAGGGGGAGGTCGAAGGGATTCTCGGGGTGTCGCGCGACATCTCTGAGCGCAGACAGGCCGAGTTGGAGCGGGAAAAGCTGCAGGCCCAGTTCCAGCAGGCGCAGAAGATGGAGGCGATAGGGCGCCTGGCTGGTGGGATTGCCCATGATTTCAATAACATGTTGGGGGTGATCATCGGGCATGCGGAGTTGACCCTTGCTCGGATGGACTATGCCGTGCCTCATTACAACAACTTGATTGAAATCGAAAAGGCGGCCAAGCGCTCGGCCGAACTGACCCGGCAGCTTTTGACGTTCGCGCGGCGCCAGACCATTGCCCCCAGGGTGCTCGATCTGAACGAGACTGTCGAGGGGATGCTCCAGATGCTGCGGCGGTTGATCGGAGAGAACATCCATCTTGTTTGGGTTCCGGGTAGTCAGGTATGGCCTGTGAGGGTCGATCCTTCCCAGGTCGACCAGATACTGGCCAACCTGTGTGTCAATGCTCGAGATGCCATCGCGGGGGATGGCAAGATCGTCATCGAGACGAATTCGGCGCAGATCGACGAAGCCTATTACGCTTGCCATCCAGATTTTTCCCCTGGTGAGTATGTACGCTTGATTTTGAGCGATGACGGGTGTGGGATGGGTTCCGCGACCCTCGACAATCTTTTCGAACCCTTTTTTACCACCAAGGAACTGAGCAAGGGGACCGGGCTCGGTCTTGCGACCGTCTACGGCATTGTCAGGCAGAACGATGGTTTTATCGATGTTTCCAGTGAGTTGGGCAAGGGGTCGACCTTCACGATCTACCTGCCGCGATACAAAGGGGCGTGCCCGGACGCCCGGCAGGACCACCCGCTGGAAATCGCGGAAGGCGGCCGGGAGACCGTTCTCCTGGTCGAGGATGAGGCGGCGATCCTGGACTTGACCAAGACGATGCTCAAGAATCTTGGATATGACGTGCTGGCTGCCAATTCACCCGACGTTGCTATTCGTTTGGCCGAAACGCATGCAAAGGGGATGGATCTGCTCATAACCGATGTGGTCATGCCCGGAATGAACGGAAGGGATCTGGCCGAAAACCTCTCGAGGATCCGCCCGGGAATCAGGCGTCTGTTTATGTCGGGTTATACGGCTGATGTCATTGCTCAGCATGGCGTTCTTGACGACGGAGTGCACTTCATCCAGAAGCCGTTCACCTTGAAGGAATTGGATGACTGCATCAAAAGGGCGCTGAAGAGTGGCGGTCAATGAACGGCAGGTATGGGCTTTTTACGGTTTGCAGCCACCGGAGCTGTGAGTGAAAAGGGGATGGGGTGTCCAAAAAAAGGGCATCAGGAGAGCCAACCCACGCGTGGAGCTGTCTACGATGAATTCTTCTGAAAAGATCTGAATGACTTGGGGGTTGGGCCCTTCAGTTCCGATCGGGTTGTTCCCGGGGGTTGGAGAGGAAACGGTCCTTCATGCCCATTTGTGAGCGGCGCGTGGGGTGCCTGCAACGAGATGGCTCTCATACCCAGAGATTTGGATGAAGCGGGGATGGAGGGATGCCAATGCAGCAGATGATCGTGAAGAAAAGCGGGGAATTTCTGTCCTCTGTGCTTCCCTCCATGGGGTACGGAGTGATTGTCTGCGACACGGAAGGAAGAGTAGCCAGTCTTGACGGCGTAGCCGAGGCGCTTACGGGCTGGACGGCAAGCGAGGCAATAGGACGACCCTTCCGGGAGGTTTTCCGCATTGTCGATGCCAGGACCCGCACCCCGGTTGAAAATCCTGTTGAGCAGACATTGAGCCAAACGGCCGCCTGGCGTTTGAGGGACCATAGCCTTCTTGTCTCAAGGGAAGGCCGCGAGCATCACCTTGCCGGCAGTTGTGCGCCTATCCAGGGGGAAATGGGCGGTAGCACTTGGGTTGTTTGGATGGTTAGAGATATGACCGAGGAGTATGACCGTCAGAGGCGCATCCGTGAAGAGGAATGTTTTCTGAGGACGGCCATCGACGCACTGTCCCACCCTTTTGCAGTCATCGATCCAGAGAGCTGTGATATCGAGATGGCGAATCAGGCTTATGGCGGATCGGCTGTCATCGGGAAGAAGTGCTATACCGTTTCTCATCATCGCGAGAGTCCGTGTACGAGGAAAGACCACCCGTGCCCTGTCGAAGAGGTCCGGCGGACCTTGCATCCTGTCGTGATTCGGCATGTGCATTATGATGCGCACGGGAATGCCCACCAGGTCGAGGTGCATGCACACCCTATCCTCGATGGACAAGGCCGTCTGGTGCGGATGGTCGAATACTCAATCGATATTACCGAACGGAGGATTGCGGATGAGCAGCGCCGGACGAGTGAAAGCCGGCTCAGGAGTCTTGTAAGAATCCTGGGGGATCGGGCAGATACAGTCCAGGAGTTTCTCGACCATGCCCTGCATGAAGTCATTCAGCTTACAGAGAGCAAAATCGGATATATCTATTTCTACGATGAAGACCGCAGACAGTTTATCTTGAATACCTGGTCGAAAGGCGTCATGGAGGAGTGCAGGGTTGTCAATCCAAAGAGGCGCTACGATCTGGATAAAACGGGTATCTGGGGTGAAGCCATCCGGCAGCGGCAGCCGATTGTGGCGAATGATTTCCAGGCGGATAACCCACTCAAGAAGGGCTATCCGCAGGGGCATGTCCATATCGAAAAATTTCTGACTGTACCGATATTCAAGGGCGATCAAATCATCGCGGTGGTGGGCGTGGCCAATAAGGCGGCGGATTATGACGATTCTGACGTGCTGCAGCTCAAGCTTCTGATGGATGCGGTCTGGAAGTCGGTCGATGTTAAACTGGCCGAAGAGGCGCTGCGGGAAAGTGAGGAGAAATACCGATTGCTTGTAGATCATTCATCCGACCTGATATGGAGCTTGACCCCGGATGGAATTTTTACATACGCTTCGCCGTCGTGGCTCAAAATAACCGGTTATGATCCTGCAAAGGTCGTCGGAAAATTGTTCGACACGATCGTTCACCCTGAAGATGTCTCTGTCTGCGTGGCCTATCTTTCCCAGGTTATCGAAGGAAAGGCCGCCTCGCCGCATCCGGAGTACCGGGTCAAACACGCCGACGGTTCCTGGCATTGGCACAGTGCCGCAGGAAGCCTCGTAACGGATGAGAAAGGGGCTTTCAAGTCATTTGTGGGTGTTTCCCGGGATATCACCGAGCGAAAATGTGTGGAGCAGGCCTTGCGGGAGAGCGAAGAGCGTTTCAACAAACTTGCCGAGCAGAGCCGGACCGTCGCATGGGAGGTCGATGCCGAAGGGTTGTACACCTATTTGAGCCCTCTCGTGGAAACGGTCCTGGGCTACAAACCCGAAGAACTGGTCGGTAAGAAATATTTTTATGATATCTGCTCGCCCACCGACCGGGAAAAGGTCAAAGCATTTGGGCTGGAGGTGATGCGTCATCGGGAATCCCTGACCAACATTGAAAATCGGCTGGTCACCAAGGATGGGCGCTACCTTTGGGTGATGAGGAGTGGGATGACCCTGTTGGGTTTGCAGGGTGAAGTCCTTGGCTTTAGGGGTTCGGATACCGATATCGACGAAAGAATGCAATACGAAAGGAGGCTTCTCAAGGCCAACCGCCAGCTCGAGGAAGCGACTGCACGCGCCAGTGAAATGGCCGTTCAAGCGGAAAACGCAAATCATGCCAAGGGCGAATTCTTGGCCAATATGAGCCATGAGATTCGCACCCCTCTGAACGGGATCATAGGCATGACCGGTTTGCTGCTGGATACCGAATTGACGGCGGAGCAGCAGCGTTACGCCGAAGTGGTGCGTGAAAGCGGGGAGTCGCTTTTGTGCCTGATCAATGACATCCTTGATTTCTCCAAGATCGAAGCCAACAAGCTCGATCTGGAGGAGGTCGACTTCAATCTTGTCAGTCTGTTGGACGATCTTATCTCGAACCTCGCTGTGCGGGCCCACGAAAAGGGCATCGAGTTGCTCTGCAGCTGTGAGGAGGAGGTCCCCAAGCTGTTGCGGGGGGATCCGGGGCGCCTTCGGCAGGTTATCAATAATCTGGCCGGCAACGCCGTCAAGTTCACTTCGTCGGGTGAGGTTTCGATCCGCGTTACGGTGGATTCCGAAACCGGCGAGGAGGCGGTGCTGCGCCTTATGGTGCGCGATACAGGCATCGGGATCCCGGCAGACAAGCTGGACATGATCTTCGAGAAATTCAGCCAGGTGGACGCGTCGACCACACGCCGATACGGCGGCAGCGGTTTGGGGCTGGCTATATCGAAGCAGTTGGTCGGGATGATGGGGGGAAAGATCGGCGTCGCCAGTCGGGAGGGCGAGGGATCGGAATTCTGGTTTACTATGTGCCTCCGTAAGCAGCCTGATCAAAGACAGCAGGATGCCCCGGTTTATTCGGACCTGCGGGGAGTAAAGGTCCTGGTGGTGGATGACAATGCCACAGGGCGTGAGATCCTGATGGGGCGCCTGAGTTCCTGGGGTATGCGCCCGAAGGAAGCAAAGAACGGTCCGACGGCCCTAAAAGCCCTTCTGCAGGCCAAAGATGAAGAAGATCCGTTCCGTTTGGCCGTTATCGACATGCAGATGCCGGACGTGGACGGTGAAACGCTGGGCAGGATGATTCTGGCGGATGAACGTCTGACGGATACCCGCCTGGTGATGCTTACCTCTTTGGGGAACCGGGGAGATGCCCGGCGTTTTGCGAAGGCCGGGTTTGCCGCTTATCTGACGAAGCCCGTACGCAATGAAGAACTCCAGGTTGCCTTGTCTCTATCTCTGATGGAGCGGTTGGGGAAGAGCGTAAAGCATCAGCCCATCACAACGCGGCACACGGCGCGCGAAGCACTCATGTTGTTTGCGGATCGTTCGGCGAATGTCCTGCTGGCCGAAGACAATATTATCAATCAGCAGGTGGCGTTGGGTATCCTCAGGAAGTTGGGGCTTCGAGCCGACGCCGTCGCCAATGGTGCCGAGGCGATCGACGCCCTCGAGAGCGCTTCTTATGACCTGGTGCTGATGGATGTCCAGATGCCGGTGATGGATGGTCTGGAGGCCGCTAGGGCGATCCGCCGCTCCAAGACGCTGGCTTGTCCGACCACAATCCCCATCATTGCCATGACGGCGCATGCCATGGGGGGGGACAGGGAAAGGTGCCTTGCAGCAGGAATGAATGACTATCTCGCTAAGCCGGTGGCCCCCCTTGCCCTGGCCGAAATGCTTCAAAAGTGGCTGGCGGATGAGGGAGGTGCAGGACAGAAGGCCCCCACCGCCGGAGAGGCGAAAAAAAGGGGAAGGACATGGCCCGACGAAGGCCTGGCCTGGGACAGCCAAGGGTTGTTCGATCGGTTGATGGGGGATCGGGACCTGATGGTGGAGATTGCAGAGACATTCCTGACGGATATTCCGCAACAGATTCAGGATCTCAAAAGGCTCCTTGAAAAGGAGGACGGCCCCGGTGCTGAATGCCGGGCCCACGCGGTCAAAGGGGCTGCAGCGAGTGCGGGTGGGGAGGCCATGCGGCAGGAGGCTCTGGAGATCGAAAAAGCGGCGCGCAGCAGGGACTTGGATGCCGCCCGATCCCGTCTGCCGGTGCTCGAAGATCGTTTCCAGAAAGTGAGAGCGGCTATGGAGGACTTTCTTCGAGACAATAAGGGGCGTCTTCAGGAGTGAGCAGCGGTCTTGAGAACGGCTTTGCATCCTCAAACACCCTCGGATTGAATGCCCCTGAACGGGGAAAGCTGGAGACCCGCTGTGCAGCAGCCGCTCAGGCCCTTCGTTCCAGAAAATCGGAGCTGAACCTGTCTGGCTGTGCTTCGTCTTGTTTTTCCGTTTCCTGGAAGGTTGCCAATCTCTGTTTCCACCAGGTGGTGACGTTGACGAAATCTTCCATGATCCTCTCTAATGCGCGTTCATCCATGGCTGTGACAGGCGCCTTGACGGCCAGAACGATTCGCTCTGATGCCCTGTCGATCCCGAGAGTAGCCCCTTTGGTTCCACGGAAGAATAGATTGGCTTCGAGGAGCATTTCGTAGAGGGCCTTGCGGCCGGTCCCGGGAAGATCGGCGATGTGGGCGTAGAGAAAGAATTCTTCCGAGCGCGGATTGAATTCGATGTTGACGATATGGCCGTCGAACTCCAGGCAGCAGTACCCATCCTCGTCCAGGTCGAGGTCAGGGAGTCCGATGGTCTTCCCGAAACTCTTGAACAATGCATTGAAACGCTCCATAGCCGCTTTCCTTTCTCAGGTTCAGGGGATCGGCCCCGGTAAAATCCAAGAACAGCGAACGGGTGGGTCCAATGGTGAAGACTGCCGCCCGTATGCTGCTGTGAGGGGTTGAAAACCGGAACGGAAACTGATTTCTACCGCGAAATTATTTCCGGATAGGTACTAATATGGTATCCATCCGGAAATGATTTCCCGGTACAACCCAGTTTCCAATCCGGAAATGAGGATTTTTCTTCACACCCTTCGGGTGCTCAGTCCCACCGCTACGCGGCGGGTCCCGGTTTCTTCACCGCTTCGCCGCTCAGTCCCACCGCTTCGCGGCGGGTCCCGGTTTGGCCAATATCAAGGAAATCAAGCGTTTGCGCGGAGGCGACCTGTAGGTCGTCGCACAAGCAAACGTGCAGATTGACGCCGAGATTGGCCAAAAAGACCATTTCCGGATGGAAACTAAATGGCTTTTTGACGTTCCTACCCTGCGAGGCTTGAAAATGGGTGTCAAACCGTACAATCTGCGATCAGCAAAAGATATGCCAAAATGTAAGGCCCTTTTGAGCCTGGGTATTGCTTAGGTCTCCTGGGGTGTATCCATTCTTGATGCCTTGAATTTGCTGCGATGTGCACGAATGGACGTGCGTCGCTTTTTGGATGGATGTGGATGCAAGGGTCTTCGATAGATATTGTTTAAAGAATCCTTCCGCCGGTTTTACCGAGATCGGGGGGCGATTTATGCGCACCTATCGCTTCGAGACGGGAGGTTTCACGGGAGTTGTCATGGCAAAAACAGAATCTTTCGACGCCCACACCGATGCCTATGACGCGTGGTTCGACAGGCATCCTCTATTTTATGAACTGGAGTTGAAGGCCATCCGCGGTCTCGTCCCCGCTTCCGGCGAAAACGGTATGGAAGTGGGCATTGGATCCGGAAAGTTTGCCGTCCCTTTCGGTATAAAGATCGGTGTCGATCCCTCCGGGAAGATGGCCGAAAAGGCCCGGATGCTCGGCCTCGAGGTCTGCCGGGCCGTCGCTGAGGCGCTTCCGTTTTGCGCGGGCGTCTTCGATTTCGTCCTGATGGTTACTACGATCTGCTTTGTAGACGACGTCGTCGCATCATTGAGGGAGATTTCCCGGGTTTTGAAGCCGGATGGCTCCATCATATTGGGTTTCGTGGATAAGGAAAGCGGTCTCGGCAGAAAGTACGCGGCCGGCAGGGAAGGAAGCAGATTCTATCGGGACGCCACTTTTTTCTCAACCGGGGAGGTCCTGGCAAGACTGCGGGAGACGGGCTTTGAAATATTGGAGATAAAACAGACCCTGATCCCGGGAGACCTGTCCGGGACCGTGCAGGACGGCTATGGAAAGGGCGCTTTTATCGCCATAAAGGCGGTGAAAGACAGAGGATGCAGTCGGTGAACCTGCAGGCCTCTCTGTGGTCGGGCGTATAAGGAGCGAACGCCGGTGTTTCCGGATCGATTCGGATCGGTGTCTTTGGGCAGGTTGTCTCCCGACGTATAAGGATCCACGTCGGGACCGGCCTGCTTTCGATGGCGAAGGCGCATGCCGCGATCCGCGCTCTCTATCGACGTCGGGAGCAAGTCTGTGGCAGCCCGGCAGCGGCCGCTGCGATGCCGCTTGCGGGCTGCCGCCGACGCTAGGCGTGGACGTTTGCCAGTTCCTCGGCCATCCTTTTTTTGCCTTCGAGATCCGCTATCCGGTAGAGGACCATCATTTGGTTCTGGCTCGGGCCGGAACCTTGATAGGTCCCTACCCCATGGAGACCGGCGACCCAGTTCTGCAAAAACTTGATGATCCGCATCCGTTTGTGGGCTGGCGCCGCCGCGCCGAGATATTTCATGACATAGTCCCGCGTTTCCGGGTTGTCGAGCTCTTTTTCGCTCGGCATGGTCACGGAGACGCCGCCGGCGATGTCCCCGGCCAGGGCCATGACCTCCCAGAAACCGTCGTTGGTGTTCAATTTGGCGATGTTGCTCATGGTTTCATCGGGCATGAAGACGCCCGACCCGGCCGGTTCCTCTTTCCCCATGAAGGCGGCGGCCGTGGCACAGGCGAGGGATGTGTCGTTCAACTGGAGCATTCGGGTGATCTTCTGGGCGATGTGCGAGACGTTGGGGAGACCGTTGTACTCTGCCATCAGTTGGGTCGCGCCGATGATCAGATCCATGAAGCCCACTTTACAGGCCCCCCCGCAGTTCATCCGGTGGGTCTTGGCGAACCGGGTGATGAAGCTCTGGGTATACTCCACCTCGCCGCACATAAAGACCCGCTCCCAGGGGACAAACACCCGGTCGAACACGATCAGGCACGTCTCCCGCTGTCCGTAGACGGGGTTTCCGATTACCCGCAGGTCGGATTCGCATTCCCTCTCCATGCTGAAGGGGTTGTACTGGCCGATGTAGGTCACGCCCTCAGCGCCGTTCGGAATCACGAACGCCAGGGCGTAGTCTTCCTCCCCCTTTCTGCAGGAGATTCCGGGCAGCACCAGTGTCTCGTCCGCCGCGTAGGCGCCGGTGGCGTGCTGTTTGGCACCGCTCACCACGATTCCGTCCGGCCTTTTCTCCACGACGTGGACGTAGTAGTCGGGGTCCTGTTCGAGAGGCCGTTTGCTGCGGTCGCCTTTTGGATCGGTGACCGAACCGCTCACCACCAGGTCGTTCTCCTGGGCATACTTCAGGAACGCGTTGAATCTTCGATGATATTCCGTGCCTTTGTCGTGGTCGATCTCCCATGTGGTCGCTGCGAGGGAGGGGAGCATCTCGTTGCCGGGGCAGCGGTAATTGCAGGTGCCCAATTTCTGACTGCTCAGTCGCGCCATGTCCAGACGCTTGTGAAGATCGTCCCTGCTCTGGTGGATGTGGAGAGCCCGGCTGATGGGCTCACCGGTCAGGTGTGAAACGCTCTGCATGGTATCAGTGTATCGTGGGTCCAAGGTCAGTTCATAGACGCGAGCGGTCGCGTCGATGACGCTGCGGGTAACGGGGTGCTTTGTCAGGTCTTCGACCCTTTTCCCCCCGATAAAGAGTTTCGGCCTCAGTTTGGATACACGGTCCCGGTACTCCTGTTCGGACTTGATAGCCATTTTTTCCTCCTCTTTGAAGTTGCCTGGCCAATCATACGTGATTTGCCGATTCGCAAGGGCGCCTCACGAACCGGACGACGAACTGCTGGAGACCTCTTTACAGAAAAGAAACAAGGAGAAATGCGGGGGTGAGGATTTACGCACCCAGAAGAGCGCTATAGCCGACTGCCGATTGCGCGTCAAGGGAAAAAACTGGAGGTGTGGCAGGCGAGGTTGAAGAAGAAGACCATTTCGGGATTGGAAATTGGTTCGTGCTGGATCGTCATTTCCGGGTGGACACCCGTTAGTGATGGAAATAATCCTTGACAGTGAAAAGGGATAAGTGCTAGGTTGCAATAATTCAACGGTTTTTTCCCAGGTAGACATGATCATGACGTGAGCCCCGGAATCGTTCCGGGGCTTTTTTTGTGCGCCCGTCAGGGTGCACTGGATGGGGGGCTTGCGCCTTCCTCTGCCCCGATAATTTTTTAGAGAGAGAAGAATTTGATGAGTTTTGAAACATTTGAGTTGAATCGCAATCTGACGGCCGCTGTGGCAGCCGCAGGTTATACCACCCCCACCCCAATCCAGATACAGAGCATTCCCCACATCATGAATGGGCGCGATGTCATGGGTCTGGCACAGACCGGCACCGGCAAGACCGCTGCCTTCGCTCTGCCTATTTTGCACCGTCTCATGCAGGCAAAGCGCGGCCGGGTCCGCGCGCTGGTCGTGGCTCCCACGCGCGAGCTGGCCGAACAGATCCATGGAGAATTCGAAGCCCTCGGGCGCGGAACCCGTATTCGAAGTACCGCAGTTTACGGGGGCGTCAGCTTCAACCCGCAGGCCTCGGCCTTCAAGCGTGGGGTCGAGGTGGTTATCGCCTGTCCCGGACGGCTTCTGGACCACCTCCGACAAGGTACTTTGGACCTTGCGCATGTCGAGGTGCTGGTGCTCGATGAAGCGGACTACATGTTCGATATGGGTTTTCTCCCTGACATCCGGCGGATCCTCGGTTACCTGCCCTCCAGACGACAGACCCTCCTTTTTTCCGCCACGATGCCGGCCGAAATCAGACATCTGGCCGGTGAAGTTCTGCACGACCCGATTACCTGTCAGATCGGGTCCGACGCGCCTGCCAAAACGGTGAGTCACGCTCTTTACCCGGTTGCCCAGCATCTAAAGACGGAGCTTTTGATGAAGCTGCTGGTTCAGACAGGCAAAGGGCCCGTGCTGGTCTTCACCCGCACCAAGCACCGCGCGAAACGCCTGGGCGAACAGCTTGCCAAAGCCGGGCACCGGTCGACCTCTTTGCAGGGAAACCTTTCACAGGGGCGGCGTCAGGCGGCTCTGGACGGGTTCCGTAGCGGGAAGTTTCAGATCCTGGTGGCCACCGATGTCGTTGCCAGGGGGATCGACATCTCCAAGGTCTCGCACGTCATCAACTATGATGTTCCCTCTACGCCCGAGGCCTATATCCACCGGATCGGGCGCACAGGGCGCGCCGGTTGCACCGGTGCCGCTTTAACCCTCGTTACAAGCGAGGACAGGAGTATGGTGAATTCCATTGACCGCGTCATTGGAACCCAGATCGAGCGGCGCACCCTGAAGGACTTTGATTATGGACGTCCTGCATCGGAAAACGATGCGGCCTGTGCACAGCGGGAGCAGAGACCTATCCCTTCGGCCGGCAGGTTCGGGGGGGGGGCCGGGAAGCGTCCAAAATCCTGGGGAGAAAGGCCGAAGGCTTCAGCGGGACGCAGATAATTGCCGTCCGGAAGGGGATACAGAGGCGGCTTACTGCGGCAATCGATATACAAAACCTCGTTCGTGTGCTAATCCATTCCGTAAGTATTCCCTGAATGCCCCCCGGGTTCCGACGGTGCAGAAAAAGAGCGGTCTGATGTTCCAGGTCCGTTTGTCGTAAATACCCTCCAGACGTTGGATCGGACAGTGAAGAGCAGAGGCGGCGTAAGTGAGTTGCGCAGGGAGGTAGGCCTTTTTTCGGCTACCATCCTTGTGATTGCCAATATGGTGGGGACCGGAATATTTACGACTTCCGGTTTCATCCTGGCCGAAGTCGGCTCAGCCAGGGCCCTGATGCTCTGCTGGCTCTTTGGAGGGCTTTTCGCCCTGTGCGGTGCGCTGTCCTACGGGGAACTCGGGGCGCGGTTTCCGCGCGCCGGCGGCGAATATATTTTCCTTAAGGAGAGCTTCGGTATAGGGGTGGGGTTCCTGTCCGGCTGGATCTCGCTCATCGTCGGTTTTTCGGCGCCGATCGCGGCGGCGGCCATTGCCTTTGCCGCCTATGCCTTCCAGGCCTTTTCCATCCCCGCCGGTGAGCCGCTGATCCTGGAGGTCGGGGGTGTCCGCCTGGCCGCGATTTCACTCCAGACCGCGGCGGCGATCGGGGTCGTGGTTCTTTTTTCCCTGATCCACTGCCGAAGTCTGAAGATCGGCAAGAATGTCCAGAACGGACTGACCCTCTTCAAGATCGTTTTGATCGCAGCGTTTATCCTGGGCGGCCTTTTGTGTGGCACCGGATCGGTCGCGCACTATGGGGCCGATGCGGGCGAGACCCTATCGGCCGGGGGGTTCGCGGTGGCCCTGATCTTCGTTTCGTTCGCCTATAGCGGCTGGAACGCGGCGGCCTATATCGGGGCGGAGATCGTCGATCCACGGCGCAACATTCCCATCGCTTTGATCCTCGGAACGTGTGTAGTCATCGGCCTTTACCTGATGCTGAACGCGGTCTATCTGTATGCCTTGCCGCCGGCGCAGATGCGGGGTGTGCTCGAGGTGGGCGCCCATTCGGCGGTGGCCCTCTTCGGGTCCGGCATCAGCCGGGTCTTCAGCGGGGCGGTCGCGTTGGGCATTCTTTCGGTTCTGAGCGCGATGATCCTGACCGGTCCGCGGATCTACTACGCGATGGCCCGGGACGGGGTTTTTTTCGGCCTGTTCGGGAGATTGAACCCGGCGCGCAGGACTCCGACCGCCTCCATCTTCCTGCAGGCGTTTCTGGCGGTTGCGATGCTGCTTTCGGCCTCTTTCGAGTCCCTGCTTATTTATATCGGCTTCACCCTGTCGCTATGCGCCATGCTGACCGTCATCGGTTTGATGCGGATCCGGCGGCGTGCCGACGCAGCCGAAGGCCTTTACAGGACCTTCGGCTATCCCGTGACCCCCTTGCTCTTCATCCTGGGGAATGCCTGGATCATATTCTTTTCCCTCAAGAGCCGGCCGTTGGCGGCACTGTTCGGCCTCGGCACGATCGCGGTCGGGATGGGGGTTTACCGCCTCTTTGCCCGGTGGCTTCCAGGCCCGGACGAGGCTTGAGCGAAGATTTCTCCGAAAGTCCCGCAGCGTCCCGGCCGCCCTCCTGAAATGGTTTATACCTCGTGTCCATTCTGAAATGATTGTTCAGCACGAGCCAGCCTCCAATCCGGAAATGAGGATTTTTGCGCACGGGCTGTGCCTGTTTCGCCACGCCCCATCGGAGCGGGCGGGTCCCGGATGGAAACGGTTTACCTTGCAGCCTTTTACTCGTATCGCAGGGCCTCGATCGGGTCCAGGCGGGCGGCCTTGCGGGCTGGGAAGTACCCGAAGATGATCCCGATGGCGCCCGAAAAGACGACCGCGATAACGAGGATGCCGTAGCTCGGCACAAAGGGGACATCGAGAATCTGCGCTCCGAGGGCCGCGGCACCCAACCCCAATCCGATGCCGAGTAGCCCGCCGAAGGAGGAAAGGACCATCGCCTCCACGAGGAACTGCAGCAGGACCTCGCGCTCCAGGGCGCCAATCGCCAGGCGGATGCCGATCTCCCGGGTGCGCTCCGTCACCGACACCAGCATGATGTTCATGATGCCGATCCCCCCCACCAGAAGGCTTACCGCCGCCACGGCGCCTAGAAGCCCTGTCAGGACCCTTGTGGTTCCGGTGAGCGTATTGAGGATCTCCTGCATGTTGCTGACATGAAAATTGTCATCGTCTCCGGGCGCCAGGCGGCGTCTTTCCCGGAGCAGGTTTTGGATATCGGCGATTTTGCGCTCGGTCGAAACGCCATCCTCGGCGGAGACGTAGATGGCGCTTACATCCGTGTTGCCGACGATGCGGCGGTGCAGGGTTTTCAAGGGCATCAGTACGAAGTCGTCCTGGTCGGTGCCGAAAGAGGATTGCCCCTTGGATTCGAGGACCCCGATAACCTGGCAGGCCAGTTTCTGAAGACGGATGGTAGCGCCGAGCGGGTCTTCGGCCCCGAACAACTGGTTTTTGACGGTCGTCCCAAGGATGACGACGGCTTTGCCCGCCCGCACTTCCCTGTCGGTGAAGGACCGTCCCGAGGCGATCGCCCAGTCGCGCACAGCGAGGAACTCATCTGTGCTGCCCGTTATGGCGGTGGACCAGTTGCGGTTGCCGTAGATGGCCTGGGTGGCCGCATTGGCTACCGGTGCCACGGCCGCCAGGCCTGAGATCTCCCGCCGTATCGCATCCGCATCCGCCACCTCGAAGAGCGGGGCCTCCGACCGGACGCCGCCCGGACCGCGGAAGCCCTGCCCCGGACGGACCTGGAGGAGGTTGCTGCCGAGGCTCGATATCTGTTCAGTGACCTGGGCGGTGGCCCCTCCGCCGAGGGTGACCATCGTGATGACGGCCCCGACACCCACGATGATCCCGATCATGGTGAGGGCCGACCGGAGCAGGTTGCGGCGGATGGCGCGCTCTGCCAGAAGCATCGTTTCCCACAGCATCAGGGTTGATTCCTTTCTGTTTCGACGGAGGCGATGCGGCCGTCGCGGAAAAAGATCCGCCGTCTGGCGTACTCGGCCATGTCGGCCTCGTGCGTCACCATGACGATGGTGAGGCCTTGATTTCGGTTGAAGGATTGCAGAAGCGCCATGATCTCGCAGCTCAAGGCTGAATCCAGGTTCCCCGTGGGTTCATCGGCCAGCAGCACCCTGGGGTCTGTGACGATGGCCCGGGCGATGGCCACCCGCTGCTGCTGGCCCCCGGAGAGTTCGGCCGGCGTATGGGCCTCCCAGCCGTTCAATCCGACGGCGGCCAGGGCGCGAACCGCCTGTTCATGGCGCCGGGCGGCAGGGACGCGCCGGTAGATCAGCGGGAGTTCGACATTTTCCAGGGCCGAGGTGCGGCTCAAGAGATTGAAGCCCTGGAAGACGAACCCCAGGTAATGGCGTCGCAGAAGCGCCCTCTGATCCCGGGTCAGCCGTCCAACGTCGACGCCGTTGAAGGCGAAGGTTCCACTGCTGGGCGTGTCCAGACATCCCAGAATATTCATGCAGGTGGATTTTCCGGACCCGCTTGGCCCCATGACGGCGACGAATTCGCCCGGGTGGATGGTGAGGTCGATGCCCTTGAGGGCTTGCATAGCCGCGCTGCCCGAGCCGTAGATCTTTGTGACGTTCGTCAGGCGGATGATAGGTTCGGGAGCGGTTTCAGGCGCCGCGGCGTTTTCTCTCATCGCTTTCCTTCCAGTTGCTCGACGACCAATTCCATCCCCGGCTCGACGCCGCCTGCGATCCGTTCGGACATGAGGCCGTCGGTCAATCCGACGGTCACCGGGACAGCGGTCAACACCCCATTCTCGATGGTCCAGACCTTTTGATCCTTTTTGTTGTCGGGCTGTTCCTTGGCCTTTTTTGCGGATCGTTTCGGAGGATGCGGCAGGATCTTCTGGAGGATTCCGCCGGAGTCTGCAGCGTTTTCCGTCTCATCCGGTGCAGGCGGCCGGAAGCGCAACGCGGCATTCGGGATCAGTACGGTGTTTTTCCCCTGGCCTACGACGATATCGGCTGTAGCGGTCATCCCCGGGCGCAGCACGAGGTCGTGGTTGTCCACGCTCAGCACCGTTTCGTAGGTGACGACCCCGTCCACGGTCTGGGAGGCAAAACGGACCTGCCGGACGGATGCCGGAAAGCGGCGATCCGGATAGGCATCCACGGTGAACTCGGCCGCTTGTCCGGTGTACACCTGCCCGACGTCCGCCTCGTCCACGTCGACATGCAGTTCCATGCGGGCCAGATCTTCTGCCAGGATGAACAGGACCGGGGCCTGGAGGGAGGCCGCCACAGTCTGACCGGGTTCCACGGAACGGCTGAGGACCATGCCGTCGATCGGTGAGCGGATGACCGCTTTCGACAGGTCGGTCTCGTTGATCTCGAGGTTGGCCCGGGCCTGGGAGATCGCCGCGCGGCACACCGCCTCCAGGGCCTTGGCGCGTTCAAGCGCCGCCTCGGCGGTATCCAGATCCTGCTGGGAAACCGCCCGCCCGCTGCTCAGACTGTGAACATTATTCAGGCGTGCAAGGTTGCTCCGTGATTCTCTCACCGTGGCCTCGGCTTCCAGCAGGGCCGCACGGGCCGAGTCGAGGGAGGCCTTCGACTGCAGCACCTGAGCCTCGAGCCGGGCGGTGTCGAGATAAGCCAGGGCCTGTCCCGCCTGCACGTGGTCATTGTAGTCCACTTCTACGGACTTGACGGTTCCCGAAAGCTCACTGCCGATTTCCACCTGGTTGGTCGGCTCCAGGTTCCCTGTGGCGGAGACGCTGACCGTGATATCGCCTGACCGGGCCGGTTGCGTTTTGTACTGCACGCCGTTCGAGTTTCCGGTAGCTGTCACCTTGAGAACGACCAACGCCGACAGCACGGCCAGGAGCCCCCAAATCATCCACCATCTGAAAAATCTATGAGCCTTCCGGCCCTGTTCCAGGCCTGGAAGCTTGCCGTCCGTGAGGGAATCATGAGCGGAATGAATATCTACCATGCGGTCTTTCATAAAGGATCGTCGCTCCGTTTTTTATCAGGGGCGAGGGTGTTCCACCCTCCGCCCAGTGCCTTGTAGATCCTCACCAGGTTAGCCGTGACGTTCCCGGCGCTTTCGGCCATTTGGTCTTCGAAACCCAGGCGGGAACGCTCGGCCTCGAGCACGCTCACAAAATCCGTCAGTCCTGCCTGATACTTGATGCGGGAAAGTTCGACCGCCTTGCGGGCCGCTTCGGCGGCAAGCGTGAGGGTTCCCTGCCGCTCCAGTTCATCCTGATAGCCCTGGAGGGCGTTTTCCACCTCCTCCAGTGCACCCAGGACGGCGGATTCATACTGGCAGAGTGCCTGTTCCTGAAGGGCCGACTGTATTTCTATGTTGCTCCGTATCGCTCCGGCATCGAAGAGCGGCCAGCTGAGGCTGGGGCCGATGCTGTGGGCAAGGCCGGCAGCGTCGAACAGGTTTCCGGCGGAGAGGGACTCGAGACCGATCGATCCGAAGAGTTTGAGCCGGGGGTAGAGATCCGCCGTGGCAACGCCGATCCGCGCGGTCTGGGCGGCCAGTGAGCGTTCGGCTTTCCTTACGTCAGGCCGCTGCCGAAGGGTTTCTGCCGGGACGCCCACTACAATTTCGGGGGGTGGCGCAGGGACCGGCCGCACGGCTTCGAGCTGCTCGTGAAGTTGTCCGGGTGGAATCCCTGTCAGGACAGCCAGACGGTTTTTGGCTGCCTCGATGCCGGTGCGTAGCACGGGGACCTGCGAGCGGGTGCTTTCGAGGTTGTAGCGGGATTGTTCGACGGCCAGTTCGTCGGTCAGTCCGGCCAGTCGGCGCAGTTGGGCGAGGTCTGCCGTTTCCTCCTGCGAGGCGAGGTTTTCCTCCGTGACGCAAAGTCTTGCCTGGTAGGTGCGCAGGTCCAGGTAGTTGAGGGCGATCTCGGCCAGCAGGGTGACCAGGACGTCTCGAAGATTCTCCTCCTGGGCCTCCAGTTCTGCTGCAGCGGCTTGCACGGCGCGCCGGGTGCCGCCGAAAAGATCCAATTCCCACGAAGCATCGAAACCGATCGAATAGAGTTCCGTTGTGTGGCCGCTGCCACGGTTTTCACTGCCGCGGCTGCGGGTTGCGCTGCCTGCCGAGTCGATGGCGGGCAGGAGGGCTGCACCGGAGGCCCTGAACTGGGCGCGTGCCTCGCGTATCCGTGCGCGGGCCTCCTTGATATCGAGGTTATGGTCGATGGCCTGTTCGATGAGACCGTTCAGGATCGGATCTTTCAGTGTCATCCACCATTCGGCGAGAGTTGGGAGGTCGAGCGCCTTCGGGTTCAACCCATCGTTGAGCCCCGTGTGCCAGACCGCAGGTGAAACGACTTCAGGGGGGACATAGTCCGGTCCCACAGCGGCGCACCCGGCAAACAGGATCACGAGCGCCGGGACCAGGAGCCAGACTGGGCGAACGCGGCTGTGGCCGCTCGATTCGGTGGAATTTTTCATGGTCTGGGTCTTTCTCGCCTGATACGCGTCCGCATTGCGGTGCGCCCTTCGAGTTTGTCCTTGGGCTCGTTCCCATCCGCAAAAGACCATCCATCGAGGGCAGATTCGCAAACCGGGGATGAGGGTGCTTTTCTTCACAGGCACAGCCCGTAAAGGAAAACACCCCCTGCGGGTGGAAACTACTTCATTCGAGGCACGAGGGTCGCTGCCTCTTCCTGAGTGATGGTGCCATTCGCCACCCCGGCTTCGACCAGTTTTTGCATGAGGGCGCGGCGTTCGGTGAGGCGATTTTTCCGCTCCTCGATCAGAGCCAGTTGGTCTGAAGTCAGGTATCCGAGTTCGTTGAGCTTTTTGAGCAGCGTCGTGTGCTTGGCCTCCATGGTGTTCCGGAAGGCTTCCGGTTCGATGCTGTATTCGGCCAGCAAGACGCGAAGTCGCTTGCCCTCGAGTTTCTGCCGGATGGTTGCAGGTGGTTGGTTGCTCAGTTCGGCAATCGCTTCCACGGCCATGTTCTCATGCACGAACCGCATGAAGAGCCCGGGGCCGTCTTCCTTGTGGTGCCGCGTGTGAAGCCCTCTTTCCTCCCCATCCATATGGGGTCCCATAAAGGCCGGTGCGCTGATGGGAAGCGCGGTCAAAAGGGCGAGAAACGAAATGACTGCGATGGTCTGGATCCTGTGTTTCATGGTAGCCTCCTTGGCTGGCTGCGGCCGGGATCGTGTCCGATCGATGATCACAGCCGGTGATTTGGGTTGGGGTCGGGTGTGGACGTCCTTTGTCTCTAAAGGAAGCCACGCTTGTACTTCGGTATCCCGAAAGCCTCGGGTCTCTTATAGCTTGAAGGGAGGATACCCTTTGATTGTGGAGAGAATATGGAGCCTGGATGTCGATCGTGCAGAGATCGCGGCCTGCCGAAATAGGGAGAAATCATGGAGAAGGAATGGGGAGTTCGGGGAGAGGCTGAAATGACTTGATATTCTGGCGGATAGGGCCTAAATCTCAAGGTTGGGAGGGTGGTGCTTTTGAACCTTTCCCTCCCGAATCTGTGATGTCCGCTCATTTGCGCTGAGGGATTCGAATGCGGCTGGTTTACAAGACATTTTTGGCCTTTCTGGTGACGGCTTTGATGGCGGTGGCCATGATCGCCGCGCTCCAGGTCTATCTGTCCCACCGATTCGGCGATTACTTGAATCAGGCGGCCCTCGAAAGCCTGGACGACCTGGTGGGCGAATTGGCCGACATCTATCGCTTGGAGGGAAGCTGGACGGCCTTCACGTCGGAGCCGGATCGCTGGCGGGCTGCGTTGAGGCGTTTCAACCCTCCAGGCGATGCTGCACCGGCGGCGCGTGTCGGGGGCGAACAGGAGGTTGCCCCGGCCCCGGTCTCGCAGGAGCCGGGTGCGGTCAAGCGGGTGGATGCGCTGTCGCCCGAGGGTCCGGCTCAGCGTTTACCGTCGCCGTTTCGCTGGTTGCTGAAGGGCCTCGTGCTCTTCGACGTCGGGCGGAGACCAGTCGCCGGAAGGATTGCGGACCGGGATCCCGCGACCTACACGATGCGGGAGATTCGCGTTGAAGGGGTCCCTGTGGGGTGGGTGGGGCTGCCTCGGCGTGAGCGCCCGCACAATCCACTGGAGGCCGAGTTCCGGAAGGCCCAGGCAAGGGCCTTTCTGCTGGTGGGCCTCGGCGTGTTTCTTCTGGTCGGGATGGCCTCCCTGCTTTTTTCCAAGCACATCCTGAGGCCGATCCGCCGGCTGGCCAGCGGGACCCGCTCCCTTGCGGAATTCGATTTCAGTGCGCGGATTGCGGTCGATACCAGGGACGAGTTGGGGCAGTTGGCGGAAGACTTCAACCGGATGGCGGAAACGCTGCGGAAGTACGAAGAGATGCGCCGGCAGTGGGTGACGGATATCTCCCACGAACTGCGCACGCCCCTGGCAGTCCTCCGCGGCGAGATCGAGGCGCTCCAGGATGGAATCCGTGAGCCGAGTGTCGAGACCTTGGGCTCTCTACATGCCGAGATCGTGCGGCTCAGCAAGATGGTGGACGATCTGCACCTGCTTTCACTGGCCGATTCCCAGGCCTTGATGCAGCGAAACGAGCCCGTGCGGGCGGTTGACATCCTCGAAAAGACGGCGGAGAGCTTTCTTCCGCGGTTCGAGCGCGAGGGGATCGCCCTCCGCCTGGATGTGCAGGACTGCAGGGGATTCATCATAGAGGGAGACAGCCATCGATTGGCCCAGTTGTACGCGAACCTGTTCGAAAATACCCTCCGGTACACGGATGCGCCCGGGGAATTGACGATTACGGGGAGGGAGGAGGAAGGCAACCTGGTGCTCCGCTTCGAGGACACGCCGCCCGGCGTCCCTGAAGAGGCCCTCGAGAGGCTTTTCGACCGGCTCTACCGGGTCGATCGGTCCAGAAGCCGCGACCTGGGAGGGAGCGGTCTGGGCTTGGCGATCTGCCGGCAGATTGTCCTCGCGCATTGCGGTGCCATCCGCGCCGAAAACGGTCCGGCCGGGGGTCTCCTTGTCCGCATCATCTTTCCGCGCGGCCCGCAGCGGTTGGCGGGTACCATCGAAAAGAGGTAGAGGGAATGGCTCGGAACCATATTCTGATCGTCGAAGACGAGCGGAAAATCGCCCAGCTCCTGGTGGATTATCTCGCGGCCGCAGGGTTTACGGCCTCCTGCCTGTATCGGGGCGATCAGGTGCTCCCGCACATCAAAAAAGACCCGCCGGTGTTGATTCTGCTGGACATCATGCTTCCAGGGATGGAGGGGACGGAGGTCTGCCGTGAGATCAGACGGTTTTCCAGCGTTCCGATCGTGATGATCACCGCCAGGGTGGAGGAGATCGACCGTATTGTCGGTCTGGAGCTCGGGGCCGACGATTATGTCTGCAAGCCTTTCAGCCCCCGTGAGGTGGTGGCGCGGGTCAAGGCGGTGCTTCGCAGGGCCTGCGCCGAACCGGACTTCTCCACCCCGCTCGAAGCGGGCCCCATTCTGCTCGACGAATCCAGGCGCGAGGCGAGCGCTGCCGGTCACCCCTTGAATCTCACCCCCAGCGAGTTCGGGCTCCTGAAGATCCTGATGGGCCAGCCCGGGCGCGTTTTTTCCCGCAGCGAACTGATCGACCGCGTCCAGGGCTATGCCTTCGACGGGTATGACCGCACCATCGACACCCACATCAAGAATCTGCGCCGGAAGATCGCTGAAGGGATCCCGCATCGGGAGGTGATCCGCACGGTCTACGGCGTGGGTTACAAGTTCAGCCTGGAGGTGGAGGACAGGTGACCCTCGTGTGTCGCTCTGGGCCGCCGGACCGGTATCCAGGATACCTCGAATGCTCGATTTCAGGATCCGGAACCGTTTGAGCCGTTTCTGGACGGGCTTTCCATTCCGGGCAGTGTTTTGCCATTCCCCATGGCGACATGCCTCGGGGAGGCCGAGGCTGTGATCGCGGGCGGCGGCGAGAGCATGAACAACATCTCCTACAGCATCAAGGAGGCCCGGTGGAGGCTCCGGCTCCGGCAGCAGGAACCTTCCGAGGGCATCTGGGACGGCTTGACGGATCACCACATCGGGCTCATTATGGGCATGACGGACGAGAACGGCGCCGAAAGGTGCAGCATTTCCCGGGAGGATCAGGACGAATTCGCTTACTCCAGCCGGATGAGGGCCAAAAAGGCACTGGAAACCGGGCGGTTCAAGGACGCGTTTCGGTGGTCATTCCGGGGAAGAGGCGCAAGCCCGGTATCGTGGTGGATACCGACGAACACCCGCGGCCGGAAACGACCCTCGAGGGGTTGCGCAAGCTGCCGTCCGCGCCACGCCGACCGGGAGGTGAGGTATCTGTGAGTATGAGCGAAGGAGACAGAGTGCACGAAAAGCGGGTCGTCAACCTGATCGTTAACGGTCGATCCTATGATCTGCCGGCCGGGGAGGCGCACAGTGGCGTCAAACCGGCGCAGACGCTGCGCGGCTGACGGGGACCAAGATCGGGTGCGACCAGGGGGCGTGCAGGGCCTGCACGGTATTGATGGATGGAAAACCCGTGCTCTTCTGTACGACCCTCACGGTCGAATGCCACGGCCGCCGTATCGAAACCATCGAAGGCCTGGAGGGTGCTGTGCCTCTGAGCCGGAACGCCTACAAGATCGAGATCGCCAAAGCCCTGGTGAAAAGGGCGCTTCTGAGGTGTGTAGAGAATGGAATTTGACACGGCCCTGACCCGGATGCTCGGCATCCGCTATCCCATCATCCAGGGGGCTTTCGGGCCGAAGGGGATGGGCACCTCCCGGATCGCGGTTCCGGTTTCGGAGGCCGGCGGCCTGGGGATCATGACCTCGATTTCCTACAGGGACCCGGACGAATTCCAGCAGGATCTCCGGGATGCCAAATCCCGGACGGACAAGCCGTTCGGGGTCAATTTTTCCCTCTTCAAGGATCGCGGCATCCTGGAGGACTACCATGAGGAGTATGTTAGGATCGCCCTCGAGGAGGGGGTGCGCATCGTGTTCACCTCGGCCTACGACGGGTCGGCGATCGGCCGGCGGTGCCAGGCCGAGGGGTGCATCTGGATCCACAAGTGTGCCGCCATCGAGCACGCTGTTTCGACCGCCCGGAAGGGGGCGGACGCCGTTGTGCTGGTCGGTCTCGAGGGGACCGGCTTCAAGAGCCCGCTCCAGAACTCCACCTTGATCAATATCACGGCCACCCGAAAGCTGATCGATACGCCCCTGATCGCGGCCGGTGGCATCGGCGACGCCCGCGGTTTTGTCGCCGCGCTTGCCATGGGCGCTGCGGGCGTCTACCTCGGGACGGCCATGATGGCGACGCAGGAGTTTCAAGCCTCCGATGCTCTGAAGAAGGCCATCGTTCAACAGGGTGTCCTGGATGCGGATTACCGCCGCAAGGTCTACCAGATGGGGCATGGCATCAAGCATTCGCTGGCCTCGACGGTCATAGATGGGATACCGACCGTTGCGGAGTTCATAGGGGATATGATCGAAGAGTCACAGCGAATCATTGCCGAACTTGCCGGCATGACCTCACCGAAAGGCGGAGAGAATGCGTCAATTTGAAAAGGTCGGAGTATTGGGCGCCGGGCAGATGGCTGCCGAGATCGCAATTTGCTCCCGCTTTCACCATGAAGCTGGTAGAAGTGATCCCGGGGTTGGAGACGGCCGGCGCCACCATCGATTTCGTGCTGGAGGCCTGCCGCCGGATCGGCAAGACACCGGTTCGGATCAAGGACACGGCGGGCTTTGTCGTGAACCGGATGCTGTTCGCCATGTTCGGGGAAGCTGTCAGACTGCTCGACGAGGGGGTCGCCGCCTGTGAGGATATCGACGCCGCCTGCAGGTTGGGGCTGGGGCATCCTCTGGGACCTTTCGCCCTGATGGACATGGCCGATCTCGGCATGGCGCTCGACATCGGGAATCTGTTGAAGGAGGCCCACGGCGACCGGTTCCGCTTTGGAGACGCCCTCAAACAGCGCGTGTACGCCGGCCATGTCGGGAGAAAATGCGGCAGGGGCTGGTACCGGTACGAATAACAGCGCATTTGTTTTCAGGCCGGACAGAGTTGGCAACCGAAACGCGTTTCCTGCCGAAAGGTGAAAACAGACCGGACGAGGTGGTCGAACCATGCAGCTTATCCAGTATCCGTCCGGATTATCTCAGTTAAAGCGGAGCGATAGGATATGCCATATCGACAAATAATCTGTAACGTTGAAAAAAATATCTTGACCATCACGTTGAACCGCCCTGAAAAGCGCAATGCGTGGACGTGGGTGATGGCCAACGAACTCAGGGATGCCATGCTCATGGCAGAAGGCGACAGGGATATCAGGGTGATCGTGCTGACGGGCGCCGGCAATGCCTTTTGTTCCGGTGCCGATCTGGATGAATTGGAACATGTGAAAGATACTTTGCACGACGTGTTGAAAAAAGACAATCGGGATACGGCAGAGAAACAAGTGTCTATTCTTATGCGAACCAAAACGGATGAAGAGTTGGACCCCGAAAACGCCTCCGGCAAGCGGGAGGATTTCCGCAAGCGGTTTTCTTATTTTCTCGGCGTGGAAAAGCCGGTCATCGCGGCCGTCAACGGACCGGCTGTGGGTTTGGGCCTTGTCGTCGGCCTTTTCTGCGATATCCGCTTCGCATCGGACAACGCGAAGTTTTCGACTGCCTTCTCCCGCCGCGGCCTGATCGCCGAGCACGGCATCAGCTGGATCCTGCCCGGAATTGCAGGCCTGGCGAACGCCCTGGATCTGCTCTTCTCTTCGAGGATGATCGATGCCGGGGAGGCTTTGAGCATGGGCCTGGTGAACAGGGTGTTTCCCCAGAACGAGTTCATGTCGCGCGTAATGGAGTACGCCTCCATTCTTGCGACGGAGGTCTCCCCCCGGTCGCTGGGCATCATGAAAAGACAGGTTTACCGTGCCCAGTTTCAGACCCTGGCTGAGGCCTGGCAGGAGGCGGATGCCGAGATGCTGTTGAGCTTCCGGTCGGAGGATGCCAAGGAAGGAGTTGCCCATTTTCTTGAAAAGCGGGCGCCGAATTTCACCGGAAGATAACTCGTATCCATCCGGAAATGATTTCCCGGTACAAACCAGTTTCCAATCCGGAAATGAGGCGTTTTTCTTCACACGCTTCGCGTGCTCGGTCCCACCGTTTCGCGGCGGGTCTCGGTTTGCCAATATCAAGGAAATCGAACGTTTGCGCGGAGGCGACCTGTAGGTCGCCGCACAAACAAACGTGCAGATTGACGCCGAGGTTGGTCAAAAAGACCATTTCCGGACGAAAACCAGCTCAAGAATGCGGTCTGGCGCCCCGCTGCCGTTCGGCGCCTCTTGTCGGAATGAGAGCGTTTTTCCGGCATGGATATCAGTCGATTTTCAGGATACGGCCTTTGTAGGAGAAGGGATCGGAGATTTCCCAGGAGACCGCTTCCTGGTTGTAATCCGCCATGCAGCGGCGTTCGAGCCTGTCGAAGGGTGTTCTTCCCGGGTCGGCGAGGATGACGGTGGTCCTTTCGGACCGGTTGGCGGAGTGTATCAGCTTGTACCATGGGGACACCAACTCATCCCAGAAGCAGATATCCGCCCCCATGACGATGTCGAAGTCTTGCAGATCGGATTGGGTGAGATCCGCTATCCCGCGGTGGATGGTCCTGATGTCGACATCGTTTGCCTGCGCTTGAAGCTGCAAAAACGGGAACACCTCCGCGTCGATATCCATACACGTGACCTTGGCGGCGATATTTTTGGCGCAATAGATCCCGGCCAATCCCCATCCGCACCCGACATCCAGTACATTCAGGCCGTTCTGGAAATGCTGGTGCGCGATGAAGTCGACCAGCATCCAACTCGATTTCCAAATGCGAAACCCGTGCACGCTGGGAGAATGGTCACGTTTGATTCTCCGGATGGCCCGATGCACGGGTTTGAGAATCTTCAGGTCATGGGAATGAATCTCCAGTTTTCCTTCTTTTTTCATACGTTCGATTACCCCTCAGGGGCCGGGTCGATGAAGATCCAGGACAAGTTTTGAAGGATTCCCTGGCGTTTCAAAGATCAAAAAAAGACGCTTTCCTTGTATAAGGAAAGCGTCTTTCGTGGTGCAGAATAAATCAGCGCTCGACTACATTGACAGCAGCCGGGCCTTTTTTGCCTTCTTCGATGTCAAACGATACGCGCGCACCTTCCCGCAGGGACTTGAATCCGCTACCTGCAATCCCTGAATGGTGCACGAAAACATCAGGACCGTTTTCCTGCTCGATAAAGCCAAAGCCTTTACTGTCGTTGAACCACTTAACCGTTCCATTCGCCATGGTGACAACCTCCTTTCGCGAAAATTTCTCGCAGTTCCTAACTTCAGGCGCCACTCATGAAAAATGGATTTTTTCCTGAAAAGAACTTCGAAATCTTGATCTTGTTTAACATTATAAGCGTTTTTTTAAGAGAAGCAAGAGTTATTTTATAAAAGTTGTTTTTATTTTTGATCTCAGTGGTTTTTCCTCTCGATCGAGCGTGACGGGGTATTGTATGTCTTCTGATCGCATTCCTGGTCCTGCGGGCCGAATGGATCAATTCCCATCGTCATGTGAAGGTCCTTCATTCAGGTGTGGCTTTCAACAAACCGCGATGAAGCAGAAGCCACAGCCCGCCCGATTCCAGGATCGCGGCGGCATCGGCCGGAATCGCGGCGTTGTCGAGCATGCCTTGCAGTTCGTTCCTGGAGATCCACTTTTTGCCCAACCGATCATTGAGATCCTTCGACTCCTTTGCGATCGGATCGATTTTTTCCCTTGGGGTCAAGGGGCCGAAACCGCCTCCTATCAGTGCATGACCTCCAGGGCGGAGCACCCCGAATAGTGAGGTCAGGATCGCAGGGGTCAGGAAAAAGAAGGCCCCACGGAAAATGACCAGATCGAAGACCGCCTGAAATGGAAGGCGCGCCAGGTCTCCGATCACCCATGCGCCGCTGCTCGGAAAACCTTGTCGAATGAGCGGGAGCAGATAGCCTTCCCTGAGGAGACAGACCGGTTTCATCTCCGGGTGATGATTTTTCAGGGCCGCGCTGATCCCGCCTGAGAAGGGCCCCAACTCGAGCAGTTGCCCGGAGGTGTTGCGGCACCAGGGTGCTATCCAGTCCGCCATGCTGGGGTAGATGGGCGTCCACAGGCGGTTCAGACGTTCGATCAGGTCAGGATCCAGAGGTTTTCTCTCTTTGGGGTGTTTGGGTTGCATCCATCCGGAAATGATTTCGCCGTAGAACTCAGTTTCCGATCCGGAAATGAGGATTTTTCTTCACCGCTTCGCCGCTCAGTCCCGCCGCTACGCGGCGGGTCCCGGTTTGGCCAATATCAAGGAAATCAAGCGTTTGCGCGGAGGCGACCTGTAGGTCGCCGCACAAGCAAACGTGCAGATTGACGCCGAGATTGGCCAAAAAGACCATTTCCGGATGGAAACTAGGTTGCATCTCGTACCGGTGGCTCTGAGGTTTCCGTCAGGTTTCGTGGCGGGTCGGTTTCGGTCAGCACCAGGAGGTGGACCTTCCGCGGGCCGTGGACGCCATAGACGATGTGGAGTTCGATGTCGGCGGTCTTGCTGGGGCCTGTGATAAAGGTGAGGTTCGGTCCCAAGCCCTCGCGCCGGATTTCGGGGTGCCATTCGAGGATGGTGTAGAGTTCGTCGAAATCGGCCAGGATCTGGCCCAGTTCGATGATCGCTACATGCACGTCGGGTGCGAGGGAGACGGCCCGGGGTTGCCCGGCGCGGCTTCGAAGGACGAGCGTGGCGCTGTAAGCGACACAGAAGTCGGCGGAGGTAATGCCCATGAAGGCCTGATCGAGCACTCCTCGGATGCGGTCGCGTCGTTCGTCTTCGGGTAGATCGGCAAGGGCCGGGTCCCGGAGGTCGGCGGGAAAGAACGGGATATCTTGGTCAGCGAACGCTTTCATCAGGTCGAGCCGGTCGATCAAGGGGTGGCGCCAACAGAGGATCCCCCGGCCGGAGGTAGGGCGAGGTCTGTTTTCGACGGCGATCTCGCGTATGGTCTCGGCTGCTTCCCCAAACCCTCTGACTGGATGCACCTGCAGGTTGATGGACCGGCCTTCCTCCACGAGCCTTTCGAGAAGCTCCCGCTGATCCTTCTTTTCCCGGTTGGCGATCCGGTCCAGGGTGATGCGGGCCTTTTCCGGCGCAGTGTCTTCCGGCTCCGGAGTCATGGGTCCCATCGGGGTGTGTTTGCCCAGGGCCTTGCGCACTCGGCCGAGAAAGGCGCTCTCCGGGTCGTTCATGATCATTCCTGATCCTTCATAGGGGCCATCGATATCTTTCAGCGAGGTTCTCGATCATCCTGAGGTCTGCGCAGCGGGTGATGAGCAAGAAACCGTTTTTGGGCCAGCGGCGGCATGTCGCGGGAAAGGGTCCAGCCGCCGAAGGGGGCCGGAAGCCTGCCGATCATACCGTTTCGCCGCGGGAGAAAACGCTGCATCAAGGCGGCGGCGCGGATAAAAGCACCATAGAGGTGATGATTACCGGCCAGACGGGCCCATGCCTTGTAGACCAGCCTCTCTGCCACGGGGCCTGGACGGGTTTCCCATCCGGGGTCGCCTTCCGCCAGGCGCGCGCGGAGTTCGAGGAGAAGCTTCGGGATGCGGATGTGGACCGGGCAGGCGTCTTCGCATGCGCTGCAGAGGGTCTCGCCCTGACAGAGGTGTTTGCCCCGCTCGATCCCCCAGAGCAGCGGGGTGATGACCGCGCCGATGGGGCCGGAGTAGATCGACCCGTAGGCATGTCCGCCGATCTTCCGGTAGACGGGGCATACGTTCAGGCAGGCGCTGCACCGGATGCAGCAGAGGATCTCCCGGAAGACCGGGTCGGCGAGGATCCGGCTCCGGCCGTTGTCGACGATCACGACATAGAAGTGTTCGGGGCCGTCCTCGAAATCGGGGGATCTGGGGCCGCCCACATAGCTCACGTAGGTGGCCATCTTCTGGGATGTGGCTCCGGTCGAAAGCAGGCGGAGGAGGATGTCGTGATCTTCGAGGCGCGCCGCGATGCGCTCCATCCCCATGAGGGCTACGTGGACCTTCGGGAGGGTGGTGGCCATGCGAACGTTCCCCTCGTTCGACAGGATGGTGATGTGTCCGGTTTCGGCGCAGGCGAGGTTGCACCCGGAGATGCCCATGTCGGCGTTGAAGAATTTGTCGCGCAGGGCGCGGCGTGCAGCTAGGGTCAGCGTCGGTGGGTCCTCGGAATAGGGGATGTCGAGGTGTTTGGCGAAAAGGGCCCCGATCTCCCGACGGGTCATGTGCATGGCCGGACCCAGGATATGGGAGGGCCTATCGCCGGCCAGTTGAACGATGTACTCGCCCAGATCGGTTTCCATGACCTCGAGGCCGGCTTCAGCAAGTGCGGGGTTGAGGCCGATCTCCTCGCTTAGCATGGACTTGCCCTTGACGATCCTCCGGACGGTGTGGCGCTGCGCGATCTCGAGGACGTGTGCGACTGCCGCATCCCCGTCCGGGGCGTAGAGGACCTGACCGCCATGTTCTCTAACCCGACGCGCAAATGCGGCAAGCAGAACGTCCAGGTTTTCGATCGCCGCCATACGGATGTCGTGGGCAGTGTCCCTCAGGCCGGGGCCTTCGGGCAGGGCCTGATAGGCCAGGGCCGTCGCCGGTCCGAGCCGGTTCTGGATGTCGGCCATGGCCGCCTGCAGCACGGGGTTAGACAGGCCGCGGTGCGCGGCGTGCTTATAGTCTTCTGGGGTTGGATGGCGCACAGGTGTGCTCCTCGGAAGAGTCCAGGATGCGGGCGATGTGGATTGCCTTGACGCGCGAGCCCATACGGCTCAGCCGCCCCTGGATGTTCATGAGACAGCCGCTGTCGCAGCCGACCACCGCGTCGGCGCCGCTTGCCAGGATATGATCGACCTTTTCCTGAACGAGGGCGGTCGAAATCTCGGGGTACTTGAAGGAAAAGGCGCCGCCGAACCCGCAGCAGCGGTCGGAATCCTGCATTTCGACAAAGTCCGCGCCTCGGACATGGCGCAGCAGGCGGCGCGGCTGTTCGCGGATCCCGAGCCCGCGCGCCAGTTGGCACGAGTCGTGGTAGGTGATCCTGCCGTTAAAGGCGGCGCCGACATCCTCGACGTGCAGGATGTCCACCAGAAACTCGGTGAACTCATACGTGCGGTCCGCCGCCTTTCGTGCGCGCAATGCCCAGCGGCGGTCTTCTCCAAAGAACTCCAGGTAGTGATGGCGCACCATGTGAACGCAGGAGCCGGACGGACTGACGATGGGCAGGTCCCCTTCGAAGATCTCGAGGAAGCGTTTGGCCAAGCCCCGGGCCTCCTGACGGTATCCCGCGTTGAAGGCTGGCTGGCCGCAGCAGGTCTGACGTTCGGGGCAGATCACCCTCAATCCCAACCGCTCGAGGACATGGAGGACAGACAGCCCCGTTTCCGGGGAGATCCCGTCCACCAGACATGGGACGAACAGCAGAACCGTGGATGGAGACGCCATTTCAAAGTGCCTTCGGAAGGTTTCGATATCGACCGGGATCGGGCACAGGCAAAGCTCCGCCGATCCACACCGGAAAAACTATAACAGATGGTCCGTGGATTACAACGTCAAATCATAGTGTGTTTCCATCCGGAAATGGTCTTTTTGACCAATCTCGGCGTCAATCTGCACGTTTGCTTGTGCGGCGACCTGCAGGTCGCCTCCGCACAAACGCTTGATTTCCTTGATATTGGCCAAAAGTCCTCATTTCCGGATTGGAAACCGGGTCATGCTGGATAAAGCATTTCCGGATGGAAACCAGTGTGTTTCCATCCGGAAAAGTTTTTCGAGCGGGGACCCGGTTTCCAATCCGAAAAGAGAACGTTTCTTCAAGTTCTTCGCTGCCATGATTGAGAGGATCTTCTTTACTTATTCCTTGTGGTGATTAGTATTTTAAAATAAACCTTTTTTGGAGGATTTGGCCATGTATTCAAAAACGGTGATGGATCATTTCAAAAGTCCTCGGAACGTGGGCGTAATCGAAAACCCGGACGGCTTTGGAGAAGTGGGCAATCCCCTTTGCGGCGACATGATGAGCATCTATCTGAAAATCAAGGACGATCGGATAGAGGATATCAAGTTCCAGACCTTCGGGTGCGGCGCGGCTATCGCTGTATCCAGTATGCTGACGGAGATGACCAAGGGAAAAAGCATCGAAGAGGCCAAGAAGATCTCGAACAAAGATGTGGCCGCTGCGCTCGAAGGCCTGCCGAAAAACAAGCTTCATTGCTCCAACCTCGGGGCGGATGCGCTTCACCAGGCCATCAAGGATTATGAAGACAGGAAGGCAGGGAAGGAACCGGCTGAGCCGAAGCGGAGCGAGAAACACGTCCACACCCATGGCGACCACTGCTACTGCCCTTATTGTGATGCCGAGGTCCCCGAGGGGGTGACCTTCTGTAAAGCCTGTCAGACGGATCTGTCTGTCCAGCATTGAATCCTGAAGGAAAGGGAGGGTACCCCATGAAGATCATCAACCTGGATCACCTCTCGGCCAATCAGCTCCTGCCCGAGGTGCAGGAGGCCATGATCGGCACGATGCGGGAGACCTTCGGAAACCCTTCGAGCCAGCACCGCCTGGGGGATAGCGCCGCCGAAGCGCTCGATAAGGCGCGCGGGCGTGTCGCAAGGCTGATGAACTGCCCTTCGGAAAAGGAGGTGGTTTTCACCTCCAGCGGGACGGAATCCATCAATCACGCCATCAAGGGGGTGGCGTTCGCCAAGGCCGACAAAGGCAAACACATCGTGACCTCCAACATCGAACATAACGCTGTTCTCCGAAGTCTTCGCCGCCTCAAGATGATGGATTACCAGGTTACATCCGTCTCTGTCGATGCCGAGGGCCGGGTCAACCCGGATGATGTGGCCAAGGCCCTTAGAGACGATACCATCCTCGTAAGCATCATGCACAGCAACAATGAGATTGGCACCCTTCAACCGATACGGGAAATCGCCGCCATCACCAGGGAGCGCAAGATCACGTTTCATAGCGATGCGGTCGACTCTGTCGGGGTGATCCCCGTGGACGTCCAGGACCTGGGGGTGGATCTGCTGAGCTTCGCCTCCAACACCTTCTACGGTCCGGCCGGTGTCGGGGGGCTGTATATCCGCCGCGGCACGACCATCTGGCCGCTGCTGGACGGCGGTGTTCAGGAGAACAGCAAGCGTGCGGGGACGGAAAACCTCATCGGTATCGTCGGGATGGGGGTGGCCGCTGAACTGGCCCTTCGGGACATGCCCAAGCGCATGGAGCACACGGGGCGGCTGAAGGATTTTCTCCTCAGGGAACTGCCGAACCATGTCGATGAGTACATTCTCAACGGTCATCCGGAGTTCTGTCTGCCGAACCTCCTGTCCATCTCTCTGAAGTATATCGAAGGGGAGAGCGTGGTGCTGATGCTCGATGAGGAGGGCGTCGCGGTCTCGACCCGTTCGGCGTGCGCCGCGGGGGCCCTTCAGGCCTCCCACGTGCTGCTCTCCATCGGGCGGGAATTCGCGGATGCCCAAGGGACGATGGTCATCACCTTCGGACTCGAGAATACGGAGGAAGACGTCGTTCGCTTCTTGAAAGCGTTGAGCGGCGCTGTAAAGACCTTGCGTGAAATCTCGCCGCTCTACACGAAGAGCAAGCCGGCGTGATGCCTTGACAGGGAATCGTCCCGCCCCATCGAGGTCTGCCGGAATGGGCCGCATGGGGCAGTGCGAAGCAATGGCGGGTAGACGGCGCCTATGGCAGCAGGCTTTCCAGTTTGGATTGCAGGGAAGATTCCGACAAGGTCCCCCTGGTGACGTCGACCGGTTCACCGTGCTTGAAAAAGATGAGCGTCGGGGTGCTCTTGATCTCGTATTTTTCACTGGTCTTCGGATTGTCATCGACGTCGAGCTTGTAGACCCGCAATTTCGCTACGTTGGCGGCGGCAAACGCTTCGAGGGCAGGGGCCATGGAATGACAGGGCCCGCAGCGCGGTGACCAGAAATCCACGAGACAAATCCCCTTGGACTCCAAGACGGTTTCCGTGAACTCTGCATCGGTCAAAACAAGGGTGGGTGTTTTCGTCATGTTCTTCCGGTTCGATCCTGCTTCTGGTGTAATGTTTCGGTTCTGCAAGAACGGGAGATGTCCGATGCTTTGGAGAACACCGGGAGATACGCTGGGCCGTTCGCTTTTTCTCGATATACTACTAGGCAGACCCTTCTTTCCGCAAATAGAAAAGACGGGCGACCGTCACGGGTCGCGTCCCGCAAGGGCGGCCTCTCAGATCCCGTAAGGCGATTAAATTCTTTACAATCACTGGGATTGGATGACAATATACAGTCTTCGTCAACTCGGCTTAACCGTAGGGATGGGTTTTTCAGCCGATCTCGGCTTTCGATCTGCAGGATGGTTTGGACTTGGGCAACCCGGGGTGCCTGCGTGAAGCTCGGGATCGGTCAGGTGCAGCCGGTGAAGAAAAAGCGGTACCTCCAGATTGGATACCCGCTCGCACGGGATGGTGATTTCCCAATGGAAATGAGGCTAAAGTCCATCCGGATTTGATGATTCAACACGACCCGGTTTTCAATCCGGAAATAGGGGAAAATTCTTTTTCAAGGAGGTCGAGTATGGAAGTCAAGAAGATCCTCTGGCCCACAGACTTCTCCGAAAATGCCGCCAAGGCACTCCCTTATGTGACGTCGCTGTCGGAAAAATACCAGACCGAGGTGCATGTGCTCTATGTGATTCCGGAGCTGGGACTGCACGAGCCTTGGTATGGGGAGTTCGATCGTTCACATATCGAGAAGATTCATGACTGGGAACGGAAAACAGCTGAAAAGAGGTTGGATGAGATCTGCGACACCTATTTGAAAGGGTGTCGGCTTTATGTCAAACACATCGCCTTGGGTGATCCCGCAGACGAGATCCTGAAGATGATCGGCAAGGAAAAAGTCGATATGGTGGTCATGGCGACGCGCGGCCGCAAGGGGCGCTTTTTCTTCGGCAGCGTGGCGGACAAAGTACTCAAGAATTCCCCTGTCTCCGTCGTGACGGTGCCGATCAAAGACTGACAATGCTGCATCAGGCGCCTCCCTACGTTCGGGGGGCGCCTGATCGATTCATTCGATGACGACGATCGCGCCGGGCGCACATTCCCGCGCCGCGCGCTTCACGGCCTCCTCGAATTGAGCGGGTACGACCTCCACCTTCACGATGGAAAGCATCTTGTCCTCATCGTAAGCGAAGACATGCGGGCAGACCTTGTTGCAGTTCCGGTCTCCCATACACAGGTCGGGATCGATCTCGACTCTCATCGGCATCCCCTTTTTCAGTTGGTCCATCATTCACAATCAGTTGGCGTAGCTTTTCGGTTGATGTCCGTAAAGCTTCTCTTCCAGCCAGGCGCGAACCTCGTCATCGATGGCGTAGACCCCTTTCCGCCGGGCTATGCGGGAGAGGAAACCTTTCCGAAGCGCCTCGGGCATGTCTATCCTGGCCAACTCCACGGCCGCCTCCGAGTTTCTTTCGATCAGGTAGATCCTTGCCGGCTCCTCCCACGTATTGACGACGAAATACCGGGAGACATCGTTTTTCGAACGGATGAGGTTCTTTCCGTGTGTCCAGTTGTTTCCCCACTCCAGATAGAGGGTGACCGCCTCCTCCGGTGTCATGTCCCAATCGATGACTCCAATGAGGTCATTCCGTTTTCTGATGTCTTCGAGTCCCAGCATGGTTTGTTCCTCCCCGCCCATCCGGTGCAGGTTGTCAGCCTGGCATCTTTGTTTTCGGCGAAAGCATATTGTTTTTAAAATTAGTAACTATTCCTGAAAATACAATCCCCCATAGGAACTTTCTCAACGCACGCGCGAAACGTACCCGCGGGGGTCCGCGATTAAAGCCTCGGCCCGATGCGGTTTTGGCGCCTGCGGTTGTCGACCGGTAGACCGGGCAAGCGCGGTCGGCAGAGTGAATCATCGATTTTCAACCGGTTGGGCCGGCACGTTTTCTCTATGGCGCTAAACCGCCGGATGACCGAGTTGGGGGGATTTTTCCGTTGACTTTGGTATAGCCGACGATGTTATTTAGTTTCCATCCGGAAATGATTTCCCGGTACAACCCAGTTTCCAATCCGGAAATGAGGATTTTTGGCCAATTCCGGTGCCAGAGCGCACCTGACTTTCTATTAGATCCAGCCGTGGAGGTTTTTGGCGGTTATGCATGAGAAGCACCTCGCGATATTGACCGAAGAAATGGGCGTGGAGCCGTGGCAGGTCGAAGGAACCGCTGCGCTTCTTGCCGAGGACGCGACCATCCCTTTTATTGCCCGCTATCGCAAGGAACGGACGGGTTCCCTGGATGAGGTGGCGGTGGCCCGGATTCGTGATCGTCTACAGCAGATGGAAGAGCTGGACAAGCGCCGTGAGTCGATTCTGAACACGATTACCGAACAGGGAAAACTGACCCCCGATCTCACCCTGCGTATTATGCAGGCCGAATCCCTCACTGTGCTGGAAGACATTTATTTACCTTACCGTCCCAAACGCCGGACACGCGGGACCATGGCCAAAGAGAAGGGCCTGGAACCCTTGGCGGCCGTGATATTCGAGCAGGGCGGGGGGGATTCCGAAGCGGCGGCCGAGGCTTTCATCGATCCGGGCAAAGGTGTAGAAAGTGTGGCGGAGGCGTTGCAGGGCGCGCGCGACATTATCGCCGAGTGGGTCAACGAGCATCAGGAAGCGCGGGCGCGCCTGCGGTCGCTCTTCGAGCAGAAGGGGGCCTTTCAGTGCAGGGTCGTGACCGGCAAGGAGGAGGAGGCGGCGAAGTACCGCGATTATTTCGATTGGGAAGAGCCGGTCTCCTCCGCGCCTTCCCACCGCATTCTTGCGATGCGCCGTGGGGAAAAGGAGGGGGTCCTCAGTCTGCGGATTGCCCCGCCGGAGGAGGCTGCGCTGGAGATTCTGGAGGCGGTCTTTGTCAAAGGCGCTTCGTCCATGTCCGAGCAGGTCCTGCAGGCTGTGCAGGATGGGTACAGACGACTGCTTTCCCATGGCCTCGAAACGGAGATCCGCCTGCAGACCAAGAAGCGGGCGGATGAGGAGGCGATCCGGATCTTCGCCGAGAATCTGAGGCAGCTCCTGCTGGCACCCCCGCTCGGGGAAAAGCGTGTGATGGGCCTAGATCCGGGATTCCGGACGGGCTGCAAGGTGGTCTGTCTGAATGCCCAGGGACGGCTCGAGCACAACGAGACCATCTATCCTCTTCTGTCGGAGAGGGCCCGCGCGGAAGCCGGGGAGCGGGTCCGGGCGCTCTGCGATCGTTTTGCCATCCAGGCGATTGCGGTGGGGAACGGGACCGGAGGGAGGGAAACGGAGACGTTTCTGAGGGATTTGAACCTGCCCGGATCCGTTCAGGTCGTGATGGTGAACGAGAGCGGCGCTTCGGTCTATTCCGCTTCCGAGGTCGCACGGGAGGAGTTCCCGGACCTCGACCTGACGGTCCGCGGGGCGGCCTCCATAGGCAGGCGGCTGATGGATCCCCTGGCCGAACTGGTGAAGATCGACCCGAAGTCGATCGGTGTCGGGCAGTACCAGCACGATGTGGATCAGCGCGGCCTCAAGGCGGGGTTGGACGACGTCGTCATGAGCTGCGTCAATGCGGTGGGTGTGGATGTAAACACGTCCAGCCGGCAGCTGCTGATGTATGTTTCCGGGCTTGGCCCGCAGCTGGCGGCCAATGTTGTGGCCTTCCGCGACCGGAACGGCCCTTTCCGATCGCGGCAGGAGCTGATGAATGTCCCGCGTCTGGGGAGCAAGGCCTTCGAGCAGTCGGCTGGGTTTCTGCGGGTTCGGGACGGCTTGAATCCGCTCGACGCAAGCGCTGTGCACCCGGAGAGCTACGGAATCGTGGAGGCCATGGCGGCGGATCTCGGCTGCGCGGTGGTCGACCTGATCCGGAAGGAGGACGTCCGGGGGCGGATCCGCCCTGAGCGCTATGTCAATGAGACGGTCGGTTTGCCGACCCTCCGGGACATCGTCGAGGAACTGGCCAAGCCCGGGCGTGATCCGAGGGAGCGCTTCGAGGCGGTCCAGTTCGATGAAGGCATCCAGACGATCGCGGATCTCCGCCCCGGGATGCGTCTGCCCGGGATCGTGACGAATATCACCGCATTCGGTGCCTTCGTCGATATCGGGGTGCATCAGGACGGGCTGGTCCATATCAGTGAGATGGCCGACCGCTTCGTAAAGGATCCGGGTGAGATCGTCAAGGTGCAGCAGAAGGTCCTGGTAAGGGTCCTCGATGTGGACACGACGCGTCAGCGCATTGCGCTCAGTATGCGTGCAGAAGGCGGTGATGCGGGCCGCGAGGCTCGTCCGGGGCCGGGCGGTCATTCCGTCAAAGGGCCAAAGGCTTCGCGCGATGCCGCACGGAGCGGGCAATTCAACAACCCCTTCGCCAAGGCATTTTCTAAGCATTAGAGAAGCGAAGAGGGGACGGATTTATTTTCCAAAAAGGAGGAGAGATTTTTTCTTTCATTTTTGCGAGGGAAGCGCTGGTTCTCAAAACGGGTGCGAAAGAGTGAGAGAAACTGCTTTATGTAGAGTGGCGAACAGATCGATATTTTACGCGAAAAGCGAACGGATCTGTTTCTGATCGAGGATAGATATCGAAGCCGATTTTTTCAAAGGAGCGTATGCTGAAGACGGCCGGGAAAGATGGATGGAAATGGCTTCTTCAGCTACGGGAAGGGGATCGTGATGTTCAAGGATGCGCAGGAGCGAGAGGCCTTTCAAAAGTGGGTGGATGACTGGGTGGAAGATCCGATGAAGGTGGCTTTTTTGAAACTCAAGCAGCATCTCGACGTCAAGGAGTCGACCGAACTGGTCTTCAAGGCGAGGCCGGGCGTCAGCTATTCGTTGAGGGCCGTCCCGGTTGCCGAAACAGGCTACGACAAGCCGCTCTTCGCCATGGTGGACGTGGTGGACGACGACCCTGCCAATCGGTGGTTGTCGGTCTGTTTCTACGGCGAGATGATCACGGATCCGGATGAGCAGGGTGACCTGATCCCCGGCGGCCTTCTTGGCGAGGATGGTTACTGCTTTGACATGACCGAAGCCGATGAGGCCCTGCTGGACTATCTGCGGGAGAGGTTGACCGAGGCCCACCGGAGCGCCCTGAACGGGTAGGTTGTCTCCGTCCGGAACGGGTTGCAGGTCGCAGGGAGTTTCCAAACCGGATAATCGGATTCCTTGCCAGGATCAGGGAGAAAAGGCGTTTGGTCTTGCGGCTGGAAAGGTCCAATGAAGTCGCTTTTTCACGCACTTAAAGGCGGTTGTTGGGCTGCGATATGGAGGAAGACATGAAAGGCCGTCCATACCTGTCAATGGGCGTTTGCCTCGGGCTTGCCCTCCTTTTCCCTTGTTCGTCCGTGGCCTTCGCCGGGGCTGAAGGGATTTTGCGGGAGAGGGCCGCCGGGGGAACGGTGTCGGAAAAACCGGGCGGCGATATCAATGCCGGCGCGTGGCTGGTCCGGTTCTTTCGGGATCACGTTTCGGCGGTGGACGGCGACCGGTGTCCGAGTTATCCCTCCTGTTCGGAGTACAGTGTGCAGGCCTTCGAAAAACACGGATTCGTGATGGGCTGGCTGATGACGGTGGACCGCCTGATTCATGAAGGCTCGGAGGAAGAAGCCCTCTCCGGCACCGTGAGGGTCGGAAGCCGCACCTTGATCAACGACCCGCTTCGCAACAACGATTTCTGGTGGTACAGGTCGAAATGACGGTAAGGTGGATCCGCCGGGGTCTCTTGGGCCTCATCTGCTTTCTGGCATGGTGCGCAGCCTCGGGGAGCGCCTCCTCGTCCGAGGTGGTGATCCGGAGCGACAGCCAATTCGGCTTCGCCCATCAGTATCTGGACCGGGGAGATTATGCAAGTGCGGCGGCGGAGTTCGAGCGCTTCCGGTATTTTTTCCCGGAAGATCCGCGCGCGGGGGAGGCCTTGTATTTCATCGGCTTTTGCCGATTGCGCGAAGGCCGCCGTGATGATGCGCGGGCTGTGTTTGGGCGCCTGCTGAACGAGGCTGCCGAGCCTTCCCTTGCTGCCAGGGCTATCTTCATGACTGGAGAGTCCTACTACGAAGAGGGCCGGATGGAGGAGGCCGCGGCCGTCTTCGAGGAGGTCGTCCGGCGCTATCCGGGGCTCGAGATCAAAAACGCCGCCCTTTACCGGCTGGGCTGGGTCGATCTGCGCCAGGACGAGTGGGAGAAGGCCTCAGCCGCATTCGATCGGGTGGGTGCGGAGAGCCCCCTTTATGCGAAGGCCGGGCTGCTCGCAGGGGAGAGCCTCGAGGGCGCCGAGCTCGCATGGAAGGAGCCTGCCACGGCCGGGGTGCTGGCGGCGGTTCTGCCGGGGGCGGGGCACGCGTACGTCGGCCGTCCTAAGGACGGACTCGTGGCGTTACTCCTGAACGGGCTTTTTATCTGGGCTGCCGTGGAGGCCTTCGACAGCGACCAGGATGTGCTCGGGGGGATCCTGACCTTTTTCGAAGTCGGGTGGTACTCCGGAAATATTTACAGCGCCGTCAATGCGGCACACAAATACAACCGCAAGGTCCGGGACGATTTCCGTGAAGGGCTCGACGAACGCCTCGATCTGAGGCTTTTTACGGGGGGCCGCGGTGCGGTGGGGTTAGGCCTCAGTTGGCGGTTTTAGGCTCCGACCGGTCAGGCGTGCGTAGTCTTCAGGCGTGTCGAGGTCCCGGTCATCGTATGGTCCGTCGACCTCCACCGTCTGGATTTTTTCCGGGTGCTTCATAAAGAGGGCCTTGGCGCCCCTGTCCCCGCTCACCGCATGGAGTTCGGCGAACAGGGGCCGGCTGACCATGACGGGGTGGGTGCGCTTGCCCCCGATAGCCGCTGCGCCGAGAGGGCGTCCAGACGGCGGGACCGTGCAAATCAGACGGTTGATGACGCGGCGGTCGGTGTGAGGCATGTCGGCGAGCAGGATCATGATGTGGTCGAAGTGTTTTTCAGCCGCTTCGAGCCCCAGTATGAGTGAAGTGCTCATCCCTTCATGGAATCTCGGATTTTCGACCACCTCGAGCTTCGGGTGTGCAAGAAGGGTGTCTAGACCCGCACGCACACGGTTGGCTTCATATCCCAGAACCAGGATTACGCGCTCGAGTTCCGAGGCGAGCACCTCCGTCAGGACCCGGGCGAGGAGCGGCCTTCCTTCGATGTCCAGCAGCTGCTTGGGCGTGCCCATCCGTCGCGAAGCCCCGGCTGCCAGGACAATTCCGGCTACGGCCCCGGGGTGTGCCGGGTCGGCCGCATCATGCATATGCCTCGAGTCCTTTCAGATATCCCGCATCGAAGACTTTGAGATTTGTTCCCCTCAACCGCTCCGGACTGGCTGCCTCGATGGTGGCCCGCAGATCGGCATGGCCGATGGGCGCGCTCTCGAACGCGGAAAAGAAGCCGAGAAGCGCCAGGTTTGTGGAGAGGGGGGCGCCGAGATCCATGGCGGTCCGTTGGGCGGGGAAGGCCCTGCAGACGGCTCCGAGCCGGTCGAGATAGGCCTGGACCTCGGGCCGTACGTCTCCGTTTGGGGCGTCGAGATAGAAACGGCCCTCGGGCCGCAGGAAGGGCAGGGTGCGATACCCTTCGCTTTCATCCAGGGCCAGGAGGAAGTGGGCCTTTCCCTCAGGGACGAGGCTGCTTCTGACCGGACCGAGCCTCAGGTGCGAAACGACGGAGCCGCCCCGTTGGGCCATGCCGTGAGTTTCGGCGCCCATCACCTCGAAGCCTTTTCCCAGGGCCGCCTGCGCGAGCAGTTTGGTCATAAAGAGGATCCCCTGACCGCCGAGGCCGCTGAGGACGATGTTGACCGGCTGCGCTGCTGTTTCCACCACGCTATACCTCCTTGATGGCGCCCTTGGGGCAGACCTGGATGCAGACCCCGCAGCCCGTGCAGAGCGCCTGGTTGACCGCCGTTTTCCCCGCCGCGTCATCGTGGTAAAGGGCCGGGCATTCGAAGCGTTCGAGACAGAGGCGGCACTCTACGCAGTCATCTGTAACGGTCACCGTCTTGGGTTCAGGAATGGCCTCCTTCCGGTAGGCGATGACGCAGGGATGACGCGCGACGATCACGGCGATCCCACCGTCGGGGTCCAGGGTGTAGCGGGCTGCATCCTTGACGGTGCGGGTCATTGCGCTCAGATCGTAAGGGTCCACCACCCGGATGAATTCGATCCCGCAGCCTTCCACCACCTTCTCGATCGAAACGGTCTTCCCCCGGCTTCCATCGGCGCGCAGGCCCAGCCCCGGGGTGGGCTGCATCCCGGTCATGGCGGTGATTTCGTTGTCGAGGACCACCAGGATGAAGCGGGCGTCGTTGTAGACGGCGTTGATCAACCCGGCGGTGCCGGAGTGGTAGAAGGTCGAATCGCCGATGGTGGCGACGACGGGCTGGGCCTGACCGTCGGCGGCGAAGGCGTGATAGAAGCCTGCGGCCATGGTGATGCCGGCGCCCATATCGAGGCACGTGTCGACGGCGCCGAGGTTGAGCCCGAGGGTGTAACAGCCGATGTCCGAGGTATAGATGGCCTTCGGCTGCGCCTTGCGAATGGCGAAGAAGGATGCCCGATGGGGGCATCCGGGGCAGAGCGTGGGGCGGCGCATCGGGAGGCCGAGCCCCTCGACCAGGGCCCGCACCCCGAGGTCGGGGCCGGTGGAAAGCGGCGGAAGACCGGTCTCGGCCAGGACCCGGTCCAGGACGGCGGCGATCCGCTCGGGAACGAGTTCGCCTTCGGCCGGGACATGTCCGGAGAGACGGCCCAGGACCTTTTTTCGGTCACCCAGGAGGTACTCGATGAAGGTGTCGGTCTCCTCGAGAACCAGAACCCGGCTGCACCGCTCCATGAAGGCATCGGCCAGGCCGTAGGGAAAGGGAAAGGGCGCTCCGAGCTTGAGGATCGGGATATCGGTGCGGCCCTCTTCTGCCAGGAGGTCGGAAATGGCGGCGCTCGGAACCCCCCCGGATACGATGCCCAATGGGACCGGAGCCGGAGGAGCGGCGCCGGCGTTGAACGGGGCGAGCGCCTCGAAGCGCCCCTGGATCACTTGAAGTTTTTGGTTCAGTTCGCCGTGCAGTTTGAGCCTGAATTTCGGTGTGGCGGCCCAGCGGAGGGGATTCTTCTCGAAGGCGGCCTTTCCGGAGGGGGATGCGATGGGGTCCCATGCGATGTTTTGCCGCGCATGGCAGACCCGGATGGCGGGTCGCAGGATGACCGGAAGCCGGAATTCCGCCGAGAGGTCCATCGCGGCTTTCACCATCCGGCGGGCCTCCTCGGGTGAGGAAGGATCGAAGACCGGCACCTTGGCCAGGCGCGCCATGAAGCGGGTGTCCTGCTCCGTCTGCGAGGAGTGCGGCCCCGGATCGTCGCAGGAGATGATGACCAAGGCGCCCGTGACACCCAGGTAGGCCGAACTCATCAACGAGTCCGCGGCGACGTTGAGCCCGACCTGCTTCATGCAGCAGGCCGCCCTCTTCCCGGCCACGGCGGCGGCGAAGGCCGTGTCGAGCGCGACCTTCTCGTTTGTGGACCACTCCGTGTAGGCGTGGATCCCTTCGGATTGCATCAGCCGCATCATTTCGGGCAGGATTTCGGAACTCGGGGTGCCCGGGTAGGAAGTCAGGGCTTGGCAGCCCGCCTCCAGCAGACCCAGTGCAATGGCCCCGTTTCCCAACAGAAATTCAGAGCGCGTCGTCACTTTTGCAGGTTCCTTTCTTTGGCCTTTTCGATCAATTCGACCAGGGAGAGCAGCTTCGGCCGGGCTGGTGCCTCAAAGGTGTCATTCCACTGCTCCTGCGTAAGCTCCGCGCGCAGGAAGGCCTCGACGGGAAAGTAGGTATGCCAGCAGATCAGGGTCCTCGCGCAGGGCAGCCCTTGATTTTCTCGGCGGCAGTATGCGAAGCTGATTTGATGGCCCAAACGGGGGCACCGGATCTCGAAATCGTCACCGGGGGGGAGGATCGGATTATCCATAGGATTCCAACCAGCCCGAAGCCCTGTACGGGGCTCCGGGCGGGGATGCAATGCGTTAAGCCCGATACTGCTTCGGCTTGGGAAGGGAGGCGATATCCCTGAGCGCCCGCTGGATTTCCTCATCGGCCAGGGCGTGATCTTCGAGCTTTCCGGACAGATAGGCCTCGTAGGCCGCCATGTCCACCAGCCCGTGGCCGCTCCAGTTGAAGAGGATGACCTTTTCCTTGCCTTCTTCCTTGGCCTTGAGGGCCTCGCGGATGGCCATCGCTATGGCGTGATTGGTCTCGGGTGCGCTGATGAAGCCTTCCGTCCGGGCGAAGGTGATTCCGGCCTTGAAGGTCTCGAGCTGAGGCACCGCCTCCGCCCGGATCAGGTTGCTCATGAGGAGCTGGCTGATGATGGGCGCCATCCCGTGGTAGCGGAGGCCGCCTGCGTGGATGCCCTCAGGGATGAAATTGTGACCGAGGGTGTGCATGGGAAGAAGCGGGGTCATCTGGACGGTGTCGCCGAAGTCGTAGGCGAAGGGTCCGCGGGTCATGGTCGGGCAGGAGGTTGGTTCGACGCCGATGATGTCGATGTCCTTGCCGTTGATCTTGTCCCTCACGAAGGGGAGGCAGATCCCCGCGAAATTGCTTCCGCCCCCGGCGCAGCCGATGATCACATCCGGGTAATCGCCGACCATGGCCAGTTGCTTTTGGCACTCCAGGCCGTTGATCGTCTGGTGCATCATGACGTGGTTCAGGACGCTCCCCAGGGAGTATTTGGTGTCCTTGTCCAGGACGGCGGCTTCCACCGCTTCGCTGATGGCGATCCCGAGGCTCCCGGGCGACTCCGGGTTCTGTGCGAGGATGCTGCGGCCGGCCTGCGTTTCGGTGCTCGGGCTCGCGACGCACTGGCCCCCCCAGGTCTCCATCATGATCCGCCGATAGGGCTTCTGATGAAAGCTCACCTTGACCATATAGACCTTGGCCTCGATGCCGAAGAGTGAGCAGCAGAAGCAGAGGGCGCTTCCCCATTGCCCCGCCCCGGTTTCGGTCGTGATGCGCTTTGTCCCGGAGATCTTGTTGTAGTAGACCTGCGCGATGGCGGTGTTCGGTTTGTGGCTCCCGGCCGGGCTTACGCCTTCATTCTTGTAATAGATTCTTGCCGGCGTTTGGAGGAATTTTTCGAGGGTGTAGGCCCGATAAAGCGGGGTGGGACGCCAGATAAGGTATTTTTCCAGGACTTCGTCGGGGATATCGATGTATGAATCCTGACTGACTTCCTGTTCGATCAACGGCATGGGAAAGATCGGCAGGAGGTCCTCCGGCCCCACGGGCTGACCGGTGCCCGGGTGTAGAGGGGGTTCCATCGGGGTGGGCATGTCGGGCATCACGTTGTACCATTGCCTTGGCAACTCCGATTCCGGCAATACGATTTTCCTTGTCTGCATAATGCCTCCTTTCCTGACTTGGGGGGTGAGTTGAGGTCCCGGATACCACATTCGTTGTCCGGTGCCCGAAAATCCGTTCTCCCGCGTGTACATTCGATTTAGCGGTTTCAACCACCGCAGGCTGTGACAGGTTCAATGCGGGGCTCGCGCCGTAGAAAACGGTCAGAAACCGATCAGGGTTGCGACAACCCCGTGACGGGATCTTGTCCGTAAGCAGAAAAATGGACATCGATGCTGGAATGAGCGACCCGGTAATTTGGCAGTGTACGTGGTTTGCATATGAAAAATAGGCTTCGGAAACCTTATTGTTTCTGTGCCCTGAAGTCAAACAGTATTTGCGCGGTCGTTTCTCCACCGAATCGAAGCCGGCGTGGAAATCGGTCTTTTGTCCTTCAGGGATAAAGCAAGAGGGGACAGAAGGACGCAGATCCCTATTTCGTTTCTATCCGGAAAGGGTCTTTTTTGCCAATCTCGGCGTCAATCTGCACGTTTACGTGTATGGCGACCACCAGGTCGCCTCCGCGCAAACGCATAAGTTCCTATATTGGCAAACCGGGACCCGCCGCGAAGCGTGTGAAGAAAAAAACCGCATTTCCGGTTTGGGCCAACGTCAGAAAAGGAAATCGACATACATGAGGCCAGGGTCATAAAAGGCGAAGGGGAGCGCCTTCGGGGGCGTTCCCCTTCGATAAAGGTCTGCTGGGGTGGCTGTCTACATGCGCTCGGTGATGTGCGCGTTGATGGACTTTCCGCCGAAGAAGCGTTTCGAAAATTCCGTCACTTTATCGGGGTCATACGTTTTGCAGCTGAAGATGTCCAGGTAGACGGCATTCGTCAGATTGGCAAAATGGCCCGAAATCAGTGACGTTTCAATGAGTTGCAGCATGGAGTATCCGGCGACACGTTCATCCTCGCCGAAGTGTACGACCTGGCACTCTCCAAATCGCCGCATTTCGATCAGATCACACAATTCCACCACAAAGCGTTTGATCGCTTCGGCGTCCCTTATGGTATCGGGGTTGCAGTCATAGATGTCCAGGCTCGTCAATAGACCCCAGGGCTCCTTGGTTGCGTGGGCAAGATTGTGCTGAATCATGGTTTAGTCCCTCCTTTCAGATATGACGATATCCGGCCTTGTTATAGAACCTGGCGCTGTGCCTTGCGGCTGTGGGAGCGGAGGGTGAGGGGGGCAGTGTGTCTGCCTCCTCTACCGCTCAAGGGCCCCATCGATGGGAAGGGGCCTCTTGATGGTTCTCCCGGAGCCGTTGGACGGCAGGCCGGTAGCGCTGGTCATATCGATAAAAACAAGCGATGATATGTTAGTCCATTTGGCCTGTCAATCAATTTCGTTATGATCAAGCGAAAAATCGGATGGGGCCAGGTGGGGATTTCTCCTTGGGCTCCAAAAGGGGTCAGCACATCCTCGCGCCGGCGAAAACCGAAAAGGCGCCGGGGACTCCGGGAACGGGCGTCTCAGAGCATGGAACGGGCGATGATGATCTTCTCGATCTCCTTGGTCCCTTCGTAGATCTCGATGATTTTGGCATCGCGATAGAAGCGTTCGATGTCGTATTCCGCGAAATACCCGTATCCGCCGTGGATCTGGAGGGCCTCCTGGGCTGCGTACGTGCAGGTTTCGCCGGCGTACCACTTGGCCATGGCGGTGAGGGTGTGGTCTGGCTGCCCCTGGTCCGCCCTGAAGGCGGCCTCGAAAACCATGTTGCGGGCGGCGTGGATGCGTGTGGCCATTTCGGCGACCTTGAACTGGTTCGCCTGGAAGACCGCAAGGGGATGACCGAATTGATGGCGGGTTTTGAGGTGCCGGATGGCGCGGTCCAGAGCTCCTTGGGCGATGCCTACCCCTTCGGCGCCGACATGGATGCGGGTGAGATTGAAAAAGTTCATGAATTGATAGAAACCCTGACCTTGTTCACCGATCAGATGATCCCTGGGGACGCGGACGTTCTTGAACACCAGTTCGGCGGTGTCCGAGGCGCGTATGCCCAGTTTGTGGCGGAGTTTGTTGGCTTCGAAGCCCGGTCGCTCTCTTTCGACGAGGATGACGCTGTGCCGGCGGTGCCTCGAAGGGTTGTCGGGATCGGTCAAGCATAGGACGACGAAATAGCTCCCGACCGTGCCGTTTGTGATGAACATCTTGGAGCCGTTGACGATGTATGCGTCCTCCTCGGCCCGCGCCTCGGTCCGGGTGGAGACGACGTCGCTTCCGGCGTCGGGTTCGGTGATGGCCGAGCCCATCACCGCCTCGCCGCAGGTCAGCGGCTCGAGCCAGGCCTTCTTCTGAACTTCGGTTCCGAAAAGCAGGATCATGTCGGCCCCGAAGGTGGCTGAAACGAGGACGGAACCCAGCCCTGGATCGACGCGCCAGAAGGCTTCGCAGACCAGGCATTTTTCGAGATAACCGTATCCGCTGCCCCCATAGGCCTCAGGCAGATTGACGCCGATAAAACCGAGCTCCGCTGCTTTGCGGACCAACTCCATGGGATGCCGCTCTTCCCGGTCGCATTCCCGCGCAAGCTCGGGGAATTCCCCCTCGGCGAATTCCTTCGCGGCTCGGGCGATATCTTTCTGTTCTCTGGTGAGATCAAAGTCCATGATTCCTCCCTTTCAGGCGGGCGGCAAACAGACCGCCCGGTCCGGTAGCCGCTCGATGGCGGCAGCTATCGGAAAAGGCCGCTCGGGATCATCATGGATCTCCGGTTTCCTGATCCCGACCTCCAGCGGCTCAAGAGGTTCATATTGAATGTTGTGGGATGGATGATCTTTACCATCGGCAGGACTCCCTTCCAGGATTCAAGCTGGGCGCCGTCTGCCGATCAGGGCCCAATCTATGGCGAACCGCTCGTTTTGACAAGCGTAGAATGTGGAGTGGTGATGCAGAAAATGATGATCCCATCAGGGAATGATTTTTTCTTCAGCGGCTTCGTTTTGCAGTCCCACCGCCTCGCTGCGGGTCCCGGTTTGCCAATGTCCAGGAAATCAAGCGTTTGTGCGGAGGCGACCTGGTGGTCGCCGCACAAGCAAACGTGCAGATTGACGCCGAGATTGGCAAAAATGACCATTCTCGGATGGAAACCATTTCGGTTTCTGATCTGAGGGGATGTTCCTGTGCGGACAACCCTGGCACGGTCCGGTTTATCGCACGGGGAGTTGAAATGCGAGGGGTGTTTTGCCACGTCTTTTGTGGTTGAGGCGCGAGAAAGGCGTGTGGGATTATCCTGTTTTTGGACTGGCAACTGTGATAGGTTAGATTTGACTCAAAGACGGTATTTTTTCGACAGGCTTCGCCGCTTAGCCCCGTCCCTGCGCAATGGGTCTCGGTTTCTTCACCGGTTTCCTCCGTGCGGTGCCGCCCTTGGCGGGAGGGTTTTGGGACGCTCGAAGCCGTCCAGTATTATGGATGGGAGTTCAGGAATTCGATGCATCGACTCGACAGTTCGCAGCGCAAGTACCTGCGTGGATTGGCGCACCGCCTGAAGCCGGTCGTTCTGATCGGGCAGAAGGGCCTTACGGATGGCGTCGCCCAATCGATCGACCAGGCCCTGGAGGCCCAGGAATTGATCAAGGTGAAATTTATCGATCTCAAGGAAAAGGACCTGAAGCACGCGATGACCCTCGAGATCGTGCAGCAGGTGGATTGCGTGCACGTGGGTGCCATCGGGCATACGGTGATTCTCTACCGACAACAGAAGCAGCCTGAGAAACGACGCATCGCGCTTCCGGCGGCCCGGGTGGATCGACAGGAGAAAGGATAGGGGCGATCGATGGACCTGAAGCACTGCTATGAAGTCCTGGAGGTTGGTCCGGGCGCGGATCAGGACGAGATTCGGAAGGCCTACAGGGATCTTGCCGCTGTCTGGCATCCGGACCGTTTTGCCGGCAATGAAAGACTGATCGAGAAGGCCGCCGCGAGGATCAAAGAGATCAACGTGGCCTATGAGACCCTGTCAGATTCCTGGAAAAGCACTCAGCGAGCCGGCCGGAGGGAGGATCGTCCCCAGGCGGAGACACGGAGCGAACCTGAGAGGGGGCCCAACCAGACAGAGACGGGGACCCAGTTGGAGCAGTTGGTGGAAACGGGCACCGGTCTGATTTTGTCCGCGTGCTCACGTCTCTCGCAGGCTATCCGGAGCTGGCTCGAGAGCGGCGGTGAGTCCGGGGCAGGCAGTAGGCCGGCAAGTGGAAGAGCCGCCGGAGGCTCCGCAAGGGGCATGTCGCCTGGACGGGGATGCCGCCGCGGGGGAGGCGGGGGGCGGCATGCGGGACGCGGCCGCGGCAGATAGGCGGATGGTGAGCGAGTTGCTGGTCAACGAGATATTTTACAGCATCCAAGGCGAGTCTACCTGGGCCGGGTTGCCGTGTGCCTTCGTGAGGTTAAGCGGGTGCAACCTTCGGTGTTCGTATTGCGACACGCGCTATGCCTATGAAGAAGGCCGGCCGATGACGGCAGACGGGATACTGGGGGTCTTGCTGAGCTATGGGGTCCGGTTGGTCGAGATCACCGGAGGGGAGCCGCTTCTTCAGCCGGGCACTCCGGCCCTGGCGGCAGCGCTCCTGGATCGGGGGCGCCAAGTTCTCGTCGAAACCAACGGCAGCCTCGATATCGACGTCCTTCCGGAGGCGTGTGTCCGGGTTATGGATATCAAATGTCCTTCCAGCGGTGAGGCATCGCGGATGGATTTCGGAAATCTTCATCGGTTGAGGGCCAGGGATGAGGTCAAGTTCGTGATGGTGGACCGTAGGGACTATGATTATGCCCTCGGCATGCTGCCGCGTATCCTGGAGTCGAGCCCTTGCCGGACTGTTCACTTCTCACCGGTCTTCGGTGTGCTGGAGCCTGCTCGATTGGCCGAGTGGATGCTTGATGACCGGCCGGAGGCGCGGCTCCATCTGCAGCTGCACAAGATCCTCTGGGGTGGGGAACGTCGGGGTGTTTAGCTGGTTCCCATCCGGAAATGGTCTTTTTTCCCCATCTCAGCGTCAATCTGCACGTTTGCTTGTGTGGCGACCAGCAGGTCGCCTCCGCTCAAACGCTTGATTTCCTTGATATTGGCCAAAAATCCTCATTTCCGGATTGGAAACTTTGCCGAGCTGGATGCTCTTTTCCGGATGGACACTAGTTGGTTTCCATCCGGCAATGGTCCTTTTTGCCGATCTCAGCGTCAATCTGCACGTTTGCTTGTGCGGCGACCTGCAGGTCGCCTCCGCCCAAACGCTTGGTTCCCCTGATATAGGTAAACCGGGACCCGCCGCGAAGCGGTGGGACCGAGCACCCGAAGCGTGCGAAAAAAATATTTTTATTTCCGGATTGGAAACCGGATTGCACCGGGAAATCATTTCCGGATGGAGGTTGGCTGGGGAGAAAACCGGGTGCCCCGGTGTCGTTTCGGGACGGGTGCCGGAAACAGGCGGTAATCGCGGGTCGCAAATCGGGAGACATCTTGGCGCCTTTATGAGGATGGGCCGGAACGAGGGTGATTCCGAGGCAAGCCCATGCGCACTGGAAGAAAAATTTGCTGGATCGCCGTATGGACCGTGATTGTGCTCGTGGCGGTCTCGCTGGCGGGGGCGGTCTTTCTCTATCGCAGTCCTGATGCCGTCAAGCGGCTCCTGGAAAGCGTTCTTTCCAGCATCAGCGGGGCCCATGTGGAAATGGGGGGGCTGCGGTACGGGGTCTTGCCCCTCGAGATAGAGGTCTTCAATGTCCGGGTCCGCTCGGGAGAGGCCCCGGACGGTCTGATCCTTTCCGTTCAACGCGCCCGGGCGAGCGCAGATTTCGGGGGGCGCTTCGATCGATCCCGGAGCGTTCTCAGTCCTGGGCCTTGGGCCGGTAGGGCCAGTCGGTGCCGGAGACGTCGATGAGTTCCGCAATGAAGCTTCCGATGATCACCTTGCTTTTCAGACGCACCGGGATTTTGTATCGGTCCGCCGAGACCCAGATTTGGATCTTGGCGTCCTTGGCCTTTTCAAAGACCCCGCCCACATGTTCGAGCGAGGGTTCGACCAGAAAGGTGTCGATCTCGCCCATGGCGCACTGAAGCCTTTCACGGCGGATGACCGTAGCCGTCCCTTTAATGCATTTTTTCCCGTCGGTCACCGGCCCCGACAGAACCGCGCCCACTCGGAGGTCCTCGAGGCGAAAGGCGTAGAAGATCGAAAGCGGGTCGAGGGAGTCCGGCTGGATGGGCAGTGGATCCCGCTTCTCGTCCCTGTTGGTGTATTGGGCTGTTTGGCGTCCCCAGTCGAAGGTGACTGTGACATCCTTGGGGCGTCGGCCTTCGGATCTCTCGGTGTACAAGAGGGTGCGCGAGACGCCTGGGCCGGTGTAGGCGTCGATACGGTTTCGTACCTTGTAAAAGAGATCGATAACGGGGTAACTCCAGGCGGTGGCGGCAAAATGCAGCGCGGGGGTTTCCCCGATGGCTTCAGAGGGCAGGACTTCCAGGACTGCCTCCCCGGCCGGTATGAATTCCCACCGGGCCTGGAAGACCAGTTTTTCACCGGCCTGGAAAGGAAGTGCTTGTCCTGCGGGTTCAGCCGGCGGCGATGCCGCCGCCGTTTGCACAAGCACAAGGAGCGTCAGCAGACTGACCCCCTTCATGAAGATCGACACCCGCTTCAAAGAAGATTGGATCCCGTTCAGCGCAGGGTTTTTCCCCGTTTCGGAACGGTGGGTTCGAGCCTTGTGGAAACCGGGAGAAAGGGCTTTTTGAGCGGAGATGTGGAGATCGGTGTCGATAGGATGCTCGAATTCTTTCATGTCGGCACGGAGCCTTCCTCTTTAGAGTGAAAGGGGAGCGCGACGGAGCGACCTCTGAGCAGGCCGGCCACGGCCTCGAGGATCGCCTTTCCCTGTGGCCGACAGGGGCAATTCCGGCGCTTCTTTTCCTGAGGGTTTTCGCCTGTTGACACACCCGAAGCCAGGATATTACCATCATAATGAGTTTTCGTCTGGAATGGGATTTTTTTCTTCATTGGAATTCCGGGTCCTTCGAGGAGTCCACGATGCAAAAGGGTAGAGGGTTTCTGACGGCAGTGACGGTGGTCTGCATCGCGCTGGGAGGGTGGGGCTGTGCCTCGGTCATTTCACGGGATTTGCTTCGGCAGGCCGATCAGACCGTACGGTTCGAGGATCTGCGTGCTGAACCCGAGCGGTATGAGGGGAAGATAGTCCTGTTGGGGGGGATGATCGTTTCAACAAAGAATCAGGCAACGGGCACCCTGCTCGAGATCGTGCAGAAGCCGCTCGATTTCGAAAAACGCCCATCCGGGGGGGATACGACCTATGGCCGGTTTCTCGCGCTGCATGACGGCTATCTTGACCCGGCCATCTACGCCGAAGGCCGCGACGTGACGGTGGCAGGCCCCGTCATCGGCCGGAGGGAGCGGCCGCTAGGGGAGATCACTTACAGTTATCCCCTTCTGCGGGCGCAGGAGATCCATCTTTGGCCGGTCGTAACAGAGGATCCACTCTATCCGTATCCTCCGGGCGGCTGGTGGGGCTACCCCCCCTGGTGGCGGTATCCTTATTGGGGGCCGTGGTATTGAAGAAAACCATGTGAAGGTGACACCTTTTCCACAAAACCCGAAATTTCAGCAGTAAATCCAGCCTTTTGAAGGTCGGCCTCCCCATCCGGACGCTCTTTCTTCAGGTGTGCCCCGGCCTCATCCAACGGTGAGGCGGCGCATGATCCCTGCAGAGCTTTTCCTGCCTTCGCGCAGTTTGCCCCATCCCATTCGGGGATTCCTATGCACCTGCCGGAGTCATCCTTTTTCACTGCGCATGCGGAGCCATCGCCGCAGGAAGGTCTCGGCCTCGAGCCCCAAGAGCAGTTCGCGCCCGGCGACGGCGAGGAGGTCTGCCGTCCCGGATGGGCCCAACTCCTCCCGCAGGGTCGGGCAAAGAAAATTCACGCAGAAAGAATGACGGGCCTTGAGCCGGCAGCCTCGCTCGCCCAGAAAGAGGCATTGTCCGGGTGCTTGGGGCCGGCGCGGGACGGTGACGCCCATGAGCTTGTTGATCAGCAGGATCACCGGTTCATACCATCCCTCGACGCCTTTGAAACAGCAGCTGCCGGTTGGCTGAGTGTCGCAGCGGGCGCAGGCGGCCACGACGCCGAGGGTGCGCATCCGTTCCTGCGTTCGGCAGATCGCCTCGCTGTAAGCGTCGAGCAGGTCGGTGAGCGTCTTTTCGTGGGTCAGGGTCTCCGCATACCGATCGTACAGGGCATCGGTCTGATCGATGGACGCAGCAACCGCCGCGTCCAGGGTCTCGGGGGTTCTATCGAAAGCCATGGAGCGCTCCTGACGATGCGAGTCGGTGAGCAAAGCGGGTGGTCTCGGGCAGCCTGTAACGCGTGGTACAGGCCAGCACGAATCGACAGGCGGTCATCAAGCCCACGCGGTGGCCTATGGAGACAAAGATGGGTTTCACCCCCGTGCGGGTGCGCAGGACGAGGCCGATGCAGTTCGGGCCGTCTTTGAGAAAGGCGTACTGCCCTTTTCGGGGACCCAAGGGGCGGTGCGTCCCGATCAGCCGGCTCTTGGCGGCCCCGATGGTTGGGATCCCAGTCAGGATGCCGAAGTGGCAGGCGATTCCGAGCCGGCGCGGATGGGCCAGTCCCTGGCCGTCGCAGATCACCAGGTCCGGGGCCTGTTTGAGTTTTTCGAGGGCCTCGAGCATCACGGGGATCTCGCGGAAGCTCAGCAGCCCGGGGATGTATGGGAAGGTGACGGGCCGTTCCGCAACGGCCCAATCGTAAAGCTGCAGAGCCGGAAAGGTCAACACCACGGCGGATGCCCGTGCGGTGGAGCGCCTGATGTCGATGCCCACATCCATTCCCGCTACGAAGCGCACCTCACCGAGGCAATCTTGCATGATTACGAGGTGCGCGAGGGACTCCTGGATCGCCCGGGCCTCGGGGATGTTGACGTCCCAGCGGTGGTGGATCGCCCCGGCGCTGCAGGACGCTCCTCCGTCGCCCTTCTTTCGAGTTCTGAGAGGGGAGACGGAGGGAATGACGCCGTCAGGGGGGGCGCTACTCATGCGCATGGGGATAAGCCCCGTGTCGATGTCCATGGATGTGGGGATGCAACTTGACCTCTTCATCCCACTGGATGCGGCCGTCGATCATCGCGTAGACGGCAGTGGTCGTTTCCATCAGAAAATCGAGTTCGTGTGAGATGATGATGTAGGTGAGGTCCAATCCTTTCAGCAGTTGCGTGAGTCTTTCCTTGGTCCGTTCGTCCAGGCCGGCGGTCGGTTCATCCAAAAGAAGAACCTTGGGCTCCATGGCCATTACGGTGGCAAGGGCCACGAGCTTTTTTTCGCCTCCGGAGAGGCGGTGCGTGATCCGGTCTTCGAAGTGTTCGAGCCCGAGATTCTCGAGGGTTTTCAGGGCGATCGCCTGTGCCTCATCACGGCTTTTCCCCAGGTTCAGCGGCCCGAAGGCGACATCTTCCAGGACCGTGGGGTGGAACAGTTGATCGTCCGCATCCTGGAACAGGAAGCCGATCTGCCGCCGCACGGACTCGAAGTCCTTTTCTTCGCGGACTTCCTGCCCGAAGATTTCGATCCTGCCCGAATCGGGCTTCAACAGACCCATGATCAGGTGGAAAAGGGTCGTCTTTCCCGCGCCGTTGGGACCCATGAGGCCGATCCGCTCCCCCTCTCGAAGGGTCAGGTCAGCGTGATCCAGGACCGTTACGCGCCCCGGATAGGCGAAGCTGATGTCATCGAGCCGGATCAGTTCCATCGCGTTGCCCACTCCAGTAAAATCAATCCGCTCATCGCGCATCCCGCCGCAAACGGCCAGATCCATTCCCGTCTGGCGAGGGTGAAGGTCTTGAGCGTCCTGAAGCGTCCGCTGAACCCCCGGCAGAGCATCGCCTGATGCACCCGTTCCGCGCGGGCGCTGGCCCTCACGAAGAGCATTCCTACCAGGTAGGCATAGGTCCGGTAGGTATGCAGGTTGGTCTGCGGGCGGAATCCGCGCATGCGCATCGCACGCGCCAGACGCTCGTATTCCTGCTCCAGCACGAAGAGATAGCGATAGGTGAGGAGCAGCAGCAGGACCATTTTGGCAGGAACATGGAGGCGATGCAAGGCATAACCCAGGGTGGCGATCGGGCTGGTGGCGACGAGGGCGATCAGGGCCAGGATGATGGCGTTGGATTTCAGGGTGATCTGGGCGCAAAAACGCACCCCTTCGAGGGTCAGATCGAACGGGCCGATCGTTGTGAGCGGTGTGCCGGGAAAAGTGAAGGGCAGAAGGGCCCAGAGGAACAGGATCAACCCGTTGGCAAGCCCTATCCGCCGCAGGAGCGTCCGGCTGTCGAGCCGGGCGAGGGCGGTCAGACCGATCGAAAGGGCGAGGGCGGTCAGGAGTGCCGGGAAGCTTTGGAGTACCGCCACGAGAAAAGAATAGGCCGTTGCGAGGACGATCTTGAGCCTCGGGTCTGTCCGGTGAAGCGGCGAATCGCCTATGGCAAACGGCTCCTGGATCACCGTTGCGAGGACCCGGCGGGATGGTTCGCAGACGCCTTGGGCTGGAGGGACGGGTCCTTGGGCAGCATAGCTGGCTGTACCTTCTTCAGAAAGATCACGCAGAAGAGGGTCAGGATCCCTTCGATCACCATCACAGGCAGGTTGGCAGCCACGATGAGGGAAGAGACCTTGAAGAAGTCCTCCCGCGTGGAGATCAGGGCCAGACCCACGAGAACGGCGCTCAGGAAGACGGCGAGAAATCCGCATGCAAAAGACGCTGTGAGGCTCACGGCCGGTTTGCGGTGGATGAGAGGCGCAAAGAGGAGGTAGCAGATCACCGCCGGAAAGGCCATGATGACGGTATTGACGCCCAGGGTCGTGATGCCGCCGAATTGAAAAAACAGGGCCTGCAAGATCAGGGCCACCAGGATGGCAGGGAAGGCCGCCCAGCCGAGTAGCAGCCCGACGATCCCGTTCAGGACCAGATGGACGCTCGACGGCCCCACGGGGACATGAATCAACGAGCCGACGAAAAAGGCCGCGGCGAGCATGCCGGTCTGAGGAATGCTGTTGTAGTCCATCTTCTTGAAACCGATGCCGGTGCCGGCCGCGGCCAGGACTATGCCCGAAATGAGGACCGGGGCCGAAAGAACCCCTTCCGAGATGTGCATGTGTGAATCCTCGACGAAGGCGGTGCGGCCGGAAGCGTTCCGGTCGGTATGCCGCACAAAAAAGGCCACGTAAGCCATAGGAAAACGTTTTAGGCCTTCGTGACCTGCTCGATCTTCAGACTTCCTGAATCAGCGCCCGCGGACTTCCTGCCCGCACTCAAGCACTTCTAGCGTTGTCGCAACCGGATGTCAATCCTTTTCTGGTGGATTACGGACGGGACAACAGGCTCCGGTGATGGGTCCTTTGCAGGTCCTTATGCGTTGCAGATAGGGCTGAAAGGCTGCCTGTTCTCCGAATGGGGGGTGCATATTCCCTATGAAAGGCGTTACGTCCCGCCGCCTGGTTGAAAGGATCAGGCTGGCTGATGGTTTACCGGCCGGGATGATGAGTCAGGCGCGTCCATTCTGGGGAAAGACAAACCGCAGGTGGGCACGCACTTCGGAACGACTCTCCTGGGCGGATCGTTCGCGGGCATTCCGGTTTACAAGGAACGTTGCTGTCTGGCTACCAACTCAGCCGCCTTAATCAGCGGATAGGCTATCGGCGGCCCCGTCAGAAGCGGATGTGTGCCGATTTGCGCGGTCAAGAGGGCGTCGACGCTCATCTTGCTTTGAATGATAAACCCGATCAGATTGGTCAGTTCACCGGTGGATTTTCCACCAATCACCTCTCCGCCGAGAATGATCCCGGATTCCTTTGCCGCGATCAGCTTCACGATTTGCTTCTGCGTGCCTGGCAAGGTCCCCGGGTGCTGATCCGTACCTTGAAATGTGGCGGTCAGGATATCGAATCCCCGTTCGCTGGCCAGATTTTCGGTGACGCCCGCCGCGCCGAATGCCAGGTCACCGATGGCTGTACAGAAGATGGAGATGGTGCCCCCAAACAGTCGGACTGTCGAGAGTTTGTACAAATTCATGGCCGCAATCCGCGCTTCGGCACAGGAGGTGGAAGCGAGCATTGTTGGCTTGGGGGTTCGCGTGATAAAACTGCTTTTTGCGGCGCAGTCGCCGACGGCAAAGATGTCGGGGTGCTCTGTCCGCATGTATTCATTGACCTGGATGAATCCCATTTTGTTTACGGCAAGCCCGGCCTTTTCTGCAAGTGCGGAATTGGGGCGGTATCCGACGGACAGAATCACTGCGTCAGCCGGTAGCCTGTCGCCGTTTTCAAGGGTCACTCCAGTTGCTTTATTCTCTTCGCCGTTGATTTCGCGGACGCCGATCCCTGTTTCCAAACGAATACCCCTGCCTCGGAGTACTTCTTCGAGTTCAATGGCAAGCTCTTCGTCAAACGCCAGACTCAGGACATGGGGCATCATCTCTACAAGCGTGACCTTCTTGCCAGATTTGTTGAGTTCATCCGCCATTTCGATGCCGATGAATCCGCCGCCGACAATCACCACATCTTCAACTTCGTTCAGCCCGGCTTTGAAGTGATCCAGATAGACCTTATCCTTTGGGATCGTGGAAACATTTTCCAATTCCGCTCCTTTTAGCCATTTTGGCCTCACAGGAGTAGATCCCGTTGCCAGAACGAGTTTTTCGAAACCGATGTTTCCATTTTCTGATACCTTACAGATCATGTTTTGAGCATCGATCGAATCTACTTCAGATATCTTCAGTCCAATATCCGCATTGAGTAGGATTGAGTCAGGTATCTGATCCTGATCACTTGACTCAAGAGTTCCGAAGATGTATGGCATACCACATGGAACTAATACGTTTTTTTCTTTTCTTACAAGTGTTACCTTTTTTTCAGGGTGAAATGATTTTGCTGTTGTCGCTGCCACAATGCCGGCTGCACTTCCGCCAATTATCAAAACATCTGTTTTTTCCAATTTTCAAATACTCCTTAAAATAGTGAAGAATGTAATAATAAAATAATTGTCAATGGTTGATCCATACTGCTTGCAGTATATCTATAACCATATCCAGTTCACCGCTACCCAGCCTACAGCAAAGTTGCACCGTCCATCTTTCGAATCCCGTTGCTTCTTTTACGTTTTGGGTATCGATGCTATAATTCTTCTCTCCAGGAGCAAGATCCATGCCGTTATCGTATTTGAACAATCGGCCGGTTGGGGAATGAGCCGTGATAGGCCGGGCCGCTCGTTTGGCGCCAGGGCGCTCAAGTGGAATGCTGGATGAATGGATCGTGGTGGACCGACGGAACGTTACCGTGTAGATGAGAACGTTCCGTAACGGCTATCGTAACGATGTATCGTGTTTACGGCGCCGCAGCAGGCGTCCAGTGTTTTCATTTGCATTATGCCCAGGCTTGGGGTGCCTTTGTCCTGATTGAGGTGCGGAAAAAATGCCCGGGCGGAAGGGCTCGGTCCGAAGTGGAGCAAAAGGCGTTACGTGGGAAAGGTGGGCATGGCAAAGGCAAACGTTGGAAATGGGTTGCGGACGGGTTATGAAACGAGTTAAAGTTCATCAGGTAGGATCGGGCGACGCCTCGTGATTTCAATATATTGTATTGTATCAACGCAGTCTGGGGGCGAATACCAGACCGGAAGGCGCTCTCGACGGGATGATTATTCAACCGGGATTCTTTCTGGGTAAAGGAGAGCCGCTATGGAAAAGGTGGAGAAGACGATTGGAAGTCTTTTCAGAGAAATCGCCGCCGTATATTCCTCGAGGGAGGCCCTGGTCCATGTGCCTTCCGGCATCCGCTACAACTACGGGCTGCTGGATTGGGAAGTGGATCGTGCGGCAAAGGGGCTGATCCGTTTGGGGTTGCAGCCGGGAGACCGGGTCGCCCTCTGGGCCCCCAATGGGGCGGAGTGGATCGTGGCCATGCTGGCGCTGGCGCGGATGGGAGCGCTCATGGTGCCGATCGATCCCGATGCCGAGCCTGTCGACGTGCAGTACATGCTGAGCCAGTCCGAGGCGCGCGCCCTCATTGTCTGCAAAGAAGCCGATTTGGGGGATTATATCGACACCATCATGGAGATGCGGGACAGAGTGCCTTCTCTGGAATCCATCGTCCTGATCGCCGATGAGTCGTTTCCCGAGACGGAATCGTGGACGGAAGTCCTTGCAGCCGGCGAGGATGTCCCGGCTGATACCCTTCTGGATATAGCGTTTCACCAGCAGCCGAGCGATCCGGTGGCCGTCATGTATACCTCGGGGACCACCGGGGCGCCGAAAGGGGTTGTTCTGGACCACCTCGGGTTGATCAACAAGTCGTTTCACAGTACGGCCCGTCAGGGGATAACCGCTGATGACCGGCTGTGCCTCTTCTTTCCGCTCTTTCATATGTTCGGGAACACCTGTGTGGCGCTTGCCGGGCTGTTAAGAGGCGCCTGCCTCGTGATGCCCTGTACGAGCTTCGACGTCCCTCCGATCCTGAGGGCCTTGAAAGAGGAACAGTGCACGGCGGTCTATGGATCGCCCAGCATGTTTATGGGGCTGGTGGAACACCCGGAAAATCAGACGAAGCTCTGGGGGACCGTCCTGAAAGGGATTGTCGGGGGGGCGCCGTGCCCTATGGAACTTATGCAGCGGTTGGTGGAGGAGATCGGCGCCGCGCGCATCACGGTGGCCTATGGCATTACCGAGGCCTCTTCATGGATTACCATGACAGACCCGGACGATCCTCTCGATCTTCGTGTGGGTACCATTGGCCGTCCTTTGCCCTGCAGCGAGGTCAAGATCGTGGATCCTGTGAGCGGTGAGGAGGCGCCGCCGGGGGAGCGTGGGGAACTATGCACCCGCGGGTTTCTCATGAAGGAGTATTACAGGATGCCTGCCGCTACGGCTGCCGCCGTCGACCGGGATGGTTGGCTCCACACGGGCGACATTGCCCGGATGGATCTGAACGGCTATGTGACCATCTCCGGCCGGGTCAAAGACACCATTTTCCGGAACGGCGTCGAGATCCACCCGGTCGAGGTGGAGGAGGTGCTCTACAAGCGCCCGGAGGTGCTCGAAGCACAGGTCTTCGGTTTTCTGCACCCGGAAGAAGGGGAGGAGGTGGCCGCCTGGGTGCGTCTCAAGGAAGGGGCGAGCCTCTCGACAGTGACCTTGGCCGCCCATGCCAGGGATTACCTGGAGGAGGATCACCTGCCTCATTTTTTCAAAATCGTGGATCGATTTCCGATGACACGCAGCGGGAAAGTGCAGAAATACAAACTGGCCGAGATGGCGCGGGTGGAATACGGCGCCAGCCTCTGAGCCGGACCGGTGCCGACCCCCCGTCTCTTTTTGAGGTGTTTCGGCTCGGCGTAGCGTAGCGCCGCGCCGCGCCGGTTCTGTCAGGCAAAGCTTGGCCATGCTTTTTCGCGCGAGGCCTCTCCGCAACCACATTCAAAAAAGCGGCTCTTGCGGTTACCCTGAGGCAGCCGCAAAAGCCGTGGTTTCTTCAGCCCGCAAAGGCGCGGATGATCATCAACCCTTGATGATCCTCGGGATCATCATGTGGTTCTGGGGGCAGATGGAGGTCGGGTTCTGGTAGGAGCACCCGGCGAAGGCCGCGATATATTTGCGCAGCAGCGGCAGAGAGACGATCTCGTCGACGAAGCCGCGCTTGGCGCAATAGACCGGGCGGGATTTTTCGTAATATTCCTTTACCAGTTCGTTCATCTTGTCGATGACCGGTTCGAGGGGCCGGCCGGCGTCCTTCTCCTTGACGAGACGCCGCGCAAACGATGCGGCTGCGGCCGTCTCTCCGTGCATGACGTAGATTTCGGTCATGGGGGTGCCCAGGGTGAAGGCGTTGTGGTTGTTGGCTGTGGGGCCGCCCATGATGTAGTGGGCCGCTGCCGTGCCTTTCCGCAGAACGACGCAGATCATGGGGACATCCGTCTGCTCGATCGAGTAGATGAGCGACTGCCCGAGGGCCAGCAGCTCGGCCTTTTCTGCAATATCGCCGACGTCGATTCCGGAGGTGTCCTGAAACCAGACGATCGGGACGCGGTCACGCCCGCACAGGGTCACGAACTCGTTCATCTTGATAAGACCCTGACGGTAGAGCTTGCCGCCGATGCCCATGTAATCCGCGTATTCCGGATACTTGGCGCCGAGGAAACCCTGGCGGTTGCCGATGAAGCCCACAAGAAACCCGTCGATCTTGGCGAGGCCCGTGTAGACCTCCGGACCGTATCCCGGGCGGAACTCCATGTGCTCGCTGTTGTCGAAGATGCGGGAGAGGACTTCGTCGAAGTTGTAGCTGCGCTTCTGGTTGAAGGCGACCAAGTAATCGAGGTCCTCTCCGGGAAAGCGGGGTTCCTTCGGTTCGGCGACCCGGAAGAAGGCCGGATCGTAGGCCGGCATCATGTCCATGTACTTTTTGAGGGCGTCCAGGACTCCCTGTTCGGTATCGTACACTTCCTTGAAAAAGCCTGTTTCGTTGTGATGGATGGGCACGCTGCCCGGGGGCACTTCCTTGAAATGACGGGTGGCCTCGATCAACTGCTCGGCCCCTTCCATGTCGAAGTAGCCCTTTGGACTCATGCCGCTGACGATGCCGCCTCCGCCCACGGCGATGTTGGCGTCCTTGTGGGCGATCAGCATCGTCGGGCTGATGCCCTGGTAGCCCCCGCCCGCCGGGTTGGTCCCGTAGATCCCGGCCAGGATGGGTACGCCCACCTTTTCGAGTTCCGCGTGGCGGAAAAAGGTTGTGCCGTTGCCGCGGCGGTTGGCGTAGACCTCTTCCTGCTCGGGAAGTTTCACGCCGCTGCAGTTGACCAGCCACACCAAAGGCACATGAAGCCGTTTGGCCATGTCGGTGACCCGGAGCTGGTTGTCGGCCTGTCCGGCGATCCATGCCCCGGCCATGACCTTGTTGTCGAAGCCGATGACGACGGCCCACTTGCCGTTGATCTTGGCGAGCCCGTCGATGACGCCGGTGGTGCCCTCTTCGTTGAACAGCGGGTCGTACAAGGTGTGCAGCGGACACCAGGTCCCGGGGTCGATCAGGTATTCGATCCGTTCCCAGACGGTCATCTGCCCGCGCTTCTTGATCTTTTCGGCGGGGATGCCAGCGTTCTTCACGGCCTCGATGGCCTCGGCCACGGTCTTTTCGACTTCGCGGATCTCTTTGACGTTCTGTTCACCGGATTTCTTCTGGCCTTCGGTAAGGTCCTTGCCGAAGGGTTCCAACTTTTCGAAATAAGGTCGCATGTTTTTCCTCCGTTTCCGAGCTACCGGTTTGCCTTCCGGATGCCGAGTTGATCCAGGGCCACAATCCACTTACAGATGTTGGTGGACCCTTCGACGATCTGGTAGGTCGGGGCGTCGCGGTAGAACCGGGCTACGGGGTATTCCGTCGAATAGCCGTAGGCGCCGAGGATCTTCATGGCTACCTGTGATGCCTTGACGGCGACCTCACCGGCCAGGTACTTGGCCTGAGCGACCTCGAAGGTGTTGTTGAGGTTGCCCTCATCCTTCTGCCAGGCGGCCTTGTAGACCACCAGCCTCGCCGCTTCGATCTCGCAGGTGATCTGTGCGATCAGGTCCTGGTTCATCTGGAACTGGCCGATGGGCTGGCCGAACTGCTCCCGCTCTGCGCAGTAGGCTGTGGCGGCGTCCAGGCAGGCCTGCGCCACGCCGATGCCGCCTGCGGCGGCCGAGAGGCGGGTCTGGTTCAGCGATCCGAAGACGATCTTGGCGCCGTCCCCCGGTTTACCGAGGATGTTTTCCTTCGGGACCTTGGTGTCTTCCAGATAGATTTCCCCGGTCGGTGAGGAGCGCGAACCCATCTTGTCGAGGTTCGTGGTGTGGATCCCGTTGAAGTTCTTGGGCTCGATCACGAAGGCGGAGAGCCCGCGGCCGCGGGCCTCTTTATCGGTGTAGGCATAGAAAATCAGGACATCGGCCGCCGAGGTGTTGGAGATCCATGTCTTGGAGCCGTTGATCAGCCAGTGGTCGCCTTTGTCGGCGGCCGTCGATTTCATGGCCATGACATCCGAGCCGGCGTTCGGTTCGGTGATGCCGAAGCCGCCCATATGTTCGGCGCTGACAAGCTTCGGGATATATTTCTTCTTCAGTTCTTCCGTGCCGTAACGAAAGATCGTGAAGGCGCACCCGAGAGTCTGCATGTTGATCTGGACCCTCAGGGAACTCGAGGCCCGGGCGATTTCCTCGGTCAGGATCATGGCGGCGAGCCAGCCCATTTCATTGCCACCGTATTCTTCGGGGATGACGGTTCCAAAAAAACCAAGTTCCCCCATGGGTCTGACGGCTTCTTGGTAGGGGAAGTAATGCTTTTCATCCCACTCGTCGGCAAACGGCGCGATCTTCTCCGCCGCAAAGTCGCGCGCCATATCGCGCAGCATCTGTAGTTCTTCGCTCAATCCGAATTCCATAAACATCTCCCTCCTTTTTCTTCCAGTTGGGGCAAATCCGCATGGCCACGCGCCGACCTCAACGATCCGCCGGTTCCTGTGCCTCCATGTCTGTTAACGCAACGGCTGCCCGAAAATTGGCCGCTTTTTGAACAAGATTCAAAAGACCATATCTATAGAACAATCTAATTGGAATAGCAACCGGTAAATTTACATTGTAGCTATTTTCCAGTTTCCATCCGGAAATGGTTTTTTGGTACAACCCAGTTTCCAATCCGGAAATGAGGATTTTTCTTCACCGCTTTGCCGCTCAGTCCCACCGCTCCGCGGCGGGTCCCGGTTTCTTCACACCCTTGGGGTGCTCAGTCCCACCGCTTCGCGGCGGGCCCCGGTTTGGCCAATGTCAAGGAAATCAAGCGTTTGCTTGTGTGGCGACCTATAGGTCGCCACACAAGCAAACGGGCAGATCGACGCCGAGATTGGCCAAAAAAACCATTTCCGGATGGAAACTACCCGGGTGCCTCCGAAGAAGCAGCGGATTTCATCGATATCGGCCAAGCTGGTGTCCATCCGGAAATGATTTCCCGGTGCAACCCGGTTTCCAATCCGGAAATGAGGATTTTTTGCCAATATCAAGGAAATCAAGCGTTTGCGCGGAGGCGACCTGTGGGTCGCCGCACAAGCAAACGTGCAGATCGACGCCGAGATTGGCAAAAAAGACCATTTCCGGATGGAAACAAGCTGGGACCCTCCCCGAAGGGGTGGGACTCCGCGGCCTGCCCGGTGAAGAGAAATCCTCATTTCCGTCTAAACATTTTCTACCCGAAAATCAGGATTTCGGGGCGATGGTAAAAAGCGAAACATCCTCTTTTTAAATTGAAGATAAGGGTGCGTGCTCTTCGGCACCCTTATCTGGCCTGATTTTTGGGAAAGTCCCTTCCTTGCCCGACAGGCGCATGCAGTGCTCCCCTGCGTTTTGGCGGCCTCTTTGTCGTTTGACAAGTCGGGTCAAAAGGCCTAAAATGAAAAATTGTCAATATTCTGAATGCTTTTGATGGGCAGAGCGGCTCAGGTGGAGTTTGGATCCTATGACGAGAATAGACTATTACAGTACGAACGACCGGAGTGAACGGGCGGATTTCAAAACGGCCCTGATGCGGGGGCTGGCCTCGAACTATGGGCTGTATATGCTCGCGCGGGAGGATGTCCCGAAGCTCCCGCGGGCGTTTATCCAGGGCATGTCCATTATGTCCTACGCGGAGATTGCCTTCGAGGTGCTTTATCCCTTCCTGGAGGGTGATATCGGGGATCGGGCTCTTCGCGCCATCCTGGACGACGCCTATCGGGAAGAGGTGATCCCGACGGAGATCCAGCCGCTGAGCGGTCAGACCTACATCATGTGGCTGACCCACGGGCCGACCTACTCTTTCAAGGATTATGCGGCCCGCTTTTTTGGCAGGATGCTCGACCACTTCCTCAAAGAGACCGGGCAGAGGCGTGTCGTCGCGGTCGCCACGAGCGGGGATACGGGGGGTGCTGTGGCGGATGCGCTGCATGGGCTGGAGAGCGTCGACAATATCGTTTTTTTCCCGCGCGGCTCCATTACGGAGAGGCAGCGCCGTCAGATGACCACCCTTAGGGGAAACGTCCACGCCTTTGAGGTGAACGGGGATTTCGACGTTTGTCAAGCCTTGGCCAAGCGGCTTCTGGGGGATCGGCGCTTTGCGCTGGATTGCTTCGGGGATTCGGAGCGGTTCACCTCCGCCAACTCCATCAGCCTGGGGCGGCTTCTGCCGCAGGCGGTCTACCCATTTTTTGCCTACTCCCGCATCCCCGCGGGCGGCGTGCCCTTGATCGCCAGTGTCCCGTCGGGCAATTTCGGGGACATGATGGGGACGGTTCTGGCCAGGGAGATGGGCCTGCCGATCGGCAGGATTCTCTGTGGTGTGAACGAGAACAGGGAATTCCCGGAGTTTCTGGCGACCGGCCGATATAAGGTGAGGCCGTCGGTCAAGTCCCCCTCGTCGGCCATGATCGTATCCAATCCAAGCAACTTCGCGCGGTTGGTCGATTTTTACGGTGGACATGTCTATGACCGGCGGGATGAAGCGGGCAAGATCATCGAGGAAGGCGTTATGGACCGCATGCCGGACCTGGAGGCGATGCGGCGGGACTTTTATTCCATAGCGGTCAGCAATGCGGACCATTATGGCGCCATCAAAGAGGTCTATGAACGGTTCGGCGTCGTCATCGAACCCCACGGCGCCGTGGGCTGGAGGACATTGGACACCTTCCTGGAGGGTCGGCATGACCGGCCCGCGGTGATTTATGAAACCGCCGATCCCGGCAAGTTCCCGGACGACGTACAGAAGGCGATCGGCATTGTGCCTGCCATGCCAGAGCGGATGGCGGTCCAGGCTCTGCAGGAGGAGCGGGTCTACAGCATCCCCGAGCCGCCTTTCCGGAAAAACGACGGGTCGCTGGTTTTGAGTGATGCCCAGTACGAACAGGCCAAAGGGATCATCCGGGGTATTTTTTGAGTCCCGGACCGTGTTTGTCGAGGGGTGCAGCGATGAACCGGATGCTCCTGCCGCGATGGCATTAAGAATTGACTTTCCGGATGAGAATGTTTACAAATATACAGCGGTTATCCGAAGTAAAAATCTCCCGGCGATCTAAAAAGCCGCCGGGAGGTATTTTTTTATAAACGATAACAGGAGGTTGATGAATGGAGCCGATTGCTGTTAACCGTAAGGAGAGCAAACTCAGGGTCGCTCCCGAGTGGGCGGATGTTTGCTTTACCTGTGGGACCTGTGCCGGCGGATGCCCGGTGACCGGCGTCGACGGTATGGACCCCAGGAAAGCCGTGCGTATGGCCGCCCTCGGGTTGGACCAGGAACTGATCGACTCGCGGTTCCCCTGGGTATGCACGCTCTGCGGCCGCTGCGAATACGCCTGTCCGCAAGGGGTGGAGATCCTCAAGATGATGCGCCGCGCCCGGACCCTGCGCGCGAGGGACAAGGTCCCCGGCCCGATCCACAAGGGTGTCGTGATGGATCTGGAAAGGGGAAACAACCTCGGCATCCCGAAAGACGATTTTCTCTTTCTGCTGGCGGACCTGGGGCGTGAGATGGATGAGGATGAAGGGTTCCCGGGCTTCTATGTCCCTGTGGACAAGAAGGGCGCCAATGTCTTCGTGACCATCAATTCGAAGGAGCCTTTCGGCGAGCCGGATGATATGAAATTCTGGTGGCGGATTTTCTACGCCGCCAGGGAAGACTGGACTACCGCGTCGACGGAATGGGAAGGGGTCAACTGGGGCCTTTTCTCGGGTGACGACGAATCCATGAAGACCCTGGTCGGGCGCATCGTCAACCACATGGAGCGATTGGAGTGCAAGACGCTTCTGCTGCCGGAATGAGGCCACGCCTACTATGCGACCAGGCTTGGTCTGCAAACGTGGTACCCTGAAGTTTTCGAGAAGTACAAAGTGGTTTCCGTCCACGATCTCCTGAAGGAATACATCGAGACAGGGCGGATCAAACTGGACAAGTCGATTCACCATGAACTGACGACGATTCATGACCCCTGCAACTACGGCCGGAAGAGCCAGAAAGCGTTCGGCCACGGGTATTTCGAGGAGCCCCGCTGGATTACGCAGCAGTGCTGCGAGAATTTCGTCGAGATGCACCCGAACCGGATGAACAATTTCTGCTGTGGCGCCGGAGGCGGCGCCTGGGCGATGCCCTATGAGAACGAGCGGATTTATTATGGCCGCGTCAAGGCGCAGCAGATCCGGGACACAGGGGCGGAGCTGGTGATTGCGCCTTGCCACAACTGCCGGGATCAGATCATGAAGTCTTTGACGAAGGAATACGATCTGGGGATCGAGACCAAGTACCTCTGGGAGCTGGTGGCCGATTCGCTGATCGTGGAGCCGTGGAGCGAAGAAGAGATCGAGAAGGCCAGGGCGCTCAGGGATGAGCAGTTCGAGCGGGACGGCATCGACCTCGAGGAAGAGATGTATTAGCTTCTTCAGACGGCTGCTTTTCCCAGACGGTCTGCAGCGAATTCCCCGGTGTTTCAGCGCGGGGAGGGACAAAATCGACAGAAAGGCCGCAGGGCGTCGCCCTGCGGCCTTTCTGTTCAGTGCGCCCTGGCGCGGGGCGACACGGTTCTCCTCACCACCAGGAGATCACCTTGTCGTGAGCGAAGATCGAGTCGATCAGCTTTTCATAATCGGGCTGCTCTTCATAGAGGCTGATCTCGGTAATATCCTGGCCTTCCGAGACAAGCTCCTTCAGGAGACGCGTCGTATCGTCCGGCGGGGTTTTGAGAAGGTGCAGAATCTTCATGACAAGCTCCCAAAAGGCACGATGAGGTCCATTTCCCTGAGCTTACGGCCGATGTCCTCGAGGCTCATGTACTTGAACCCGTGTTGGTCGACGTTGACCTGGTTGTTCGAGAAATATTGGCACTCCATGTCCTCGAGCCATTCCAGGTTCTCCTTGTAGGCCTCGGTCATCTCGATTTCTACATCGATGACGAACATATACGAATAGAAATTCTCGACGGCCAGCCCGAGTGTTGAACGGGAGCCCTCCCAGAGGTCCTGCCTGTTGCGGATCAGGAAGGCCACGTGCTTGATGTTTTCCATGGTTGTCCGAATCCTCCTCCTAGAAGACGATGTAGCGGTCAGAGTCTTCGATCAGCTCCCCGTGCCTTGCCTGGGTGGCGTAATCCTTTTCATCGATGCCCGGAACCGGGGGTTTCAGGTTGTGGCTCTCGAATCCGACGTTACAAAGGGCCATCTTGGCCAGCCCCTCGAGTTCACTGAATCTGGGGTCCTGTGTGAGCAGGGTGCCCAGATGGGAGAAAAAGATCGAGACCTCCACGTCTTTTCGGCGGGCGGCGAGGCACAGGTCGATCAGTTTGTCCAGATGCTTGTCGGAGGTGACGAAGACCCCCAGATGTTTGGCCATGGGTGACTCCTTCGATCCAGTTGGATTACAGCCGGAAAGGGTCTTTCTTGCCCATCTCGCCGTCAATCTGCACGTTTGCTTGTGCGACGGCCTACAGGACGTCTCAGCACAAACACTCGATTTCGTGGATATTGGCGAAAAACCCTCATCTCCGGCTTGGAAATTTTGTCGTCTTTAGTCAATTATTTCAGATGGATAACAGGTTAAGCGTTGAGCGTAGTCAGGCAAAACGGGAAAAACGGGCCGCGAAGCCTACTTCACCTTGATGTAAAAGCGGCTGAAGCCTTCATCCGGTTTTTCACCCAGGTACTCGTGGCCGGAGCGCTTCGAGAAGGCAGGCAGGTCGTTCCGGGTGCCGGGATCGGTGCCGAGGATCTCGAGGATCTGTCCGGGTTTCATCGTGCCGATCAGCTTCTTGGTCTTGAGGATTGGCATGGGGCAGCTCAGGCCGCGGCAATCCAGGGTCTGGTCGGGGGTTATGTTCTCTTCCATGATGAATTCCTCCTTAAGGAAAAAATTAAATAGTCTCCATCCGGAAATGATTTCCCGGTACAACCCGGTTTCCAATCCGGAAATGAGGATTTTTTGCCAATATCAAGGAAATCAAGCGTTTGCGCGGAGGCGACCTGTGGGTCGCCGCACAAGCAAACGTGCAGATTGACGCCGAGATTGGCAAAAAAGACCATTTCCGGATGGAAACTAAATATCACAGTTCGACGGTGAAGGTGTCCGTCTCCTCGTTCCAGGTCGCGATCACGTAATACACGAAAAGAAGCACCAGCAATAAAATGACGGTCCACCGGTATGTCAGGAAATCCGGCAGGAAAACGCGGTGACCCATGAGTTTGTTCAAGCCCTCCGATGTCATCATCCAGAGCTTGAAAAGCGAGGTCGAAAGCGCAAAGAAGAAGACGGCGATCATGAGCTTGATCTGGCCTTCACCGGCGCGCCAGACCGAACCGCTGCCGCAGCCCCCCGCCATGACCATGCCGACGCCGAAGATGATGCCGCCCACAAGCCCCCCGAACCAGAAGGCCTGAGGAACGTAAATGGATTCCTCTCGCAGGCCGGTCCACTTGAGGGCCGCGAAGCCGATTACGCTGATCATGAGGCTCAGGGCGATGGCACGCGCCACCTCACCTTCACCCGTCATGAAGGGGTCTCTGAACCCGCGCACAAAGCAGAAGCGGCAGCGTTGAATGATGATTCCGAAGACGAGTCCGCACAGAAGCAGCCCGCCCTCACGGGTGAAGGCCTCCCTGCTGTAGGCGATCGATGCCACGACCGCTCCGATGATCACCAGGACCCCCAGATAGGGTGAGAGATCGCGCAGATGAAGGCCGCTCTTCCCCCCCTTGTCAGGGGGCGCCGCTCCGCCCGAGCCCGAAGGCAGGTGTTCCAATTCCCAGTAAAGGTAACGGATGCCCAGGTAAGCGCCGATGAAAAGGCCGATCATCATCGCGACGCCGCTCAACGACAAGGCACTCAGGGCGGTGTAAAACCCGCCGACATTGCACCCTCCGGCCATGGCGGCCCCTATGCCCATGAGAATGCCTCCGACCACGCCTTTCGCCAGTTCGAGCGGGGGGGCCATCCGCAGGGCGAACTGTTTCGAGAGGAGCGCCGAGGCGAAGGCACCCCACAGAAGTCCGATGGTCAGAATGGAGTTGGTGGAGGTAATGGGGGAAGCCGTGGGGAAAGGATAGATGCCTATGGCGCTGAAAAACCAGTCGCCCCAGTTGCGGAGCCCGCCTGCGACCCCCCAGGGTCTTGCCCAGGCAAAGGTGATGACGCTCATGATCCCGATGAGCACCCCTCCAAGCCAGATAGACCAGTTTTCGAAGAAAACGGCATGGTAACCACGCCTCAGGATGCCGACAAGAACCGAGTTTCCTCTCTCCTCGCTCATGGCCTCTTCTCCCTGGCGCTAGCAGCCTTCATCGTGCAGGATCCGAAATTCCCCCGGTTTCGGCGGCGCAGGCATCACCGGCTTGGGGGGCGGAGGCGGCGGTGAGGCTCCCCCGCCGTCCTCCGGGGGGCCTTCGGTGCGTCGGGAGGCTGACGGGAACGTCAGTTCGGCGTCCTGTTCGACCTTTTCAGCCAGGCCGAAAATCACTGCCTGGTCATAATAGCGCCAGGCCTTCACGGAGGCCGGGTCGGCCTGCACCGCTTTACGGAAAAATTCTTTGGCATCCAGATACTTGCCGCGTGCGTATGCCTCCTGGCCGAATCGCATCATCCGCTCGCACTGTTCCTTGTCGACGCACGGCGCCTGGCCCTCGGCCAGGACGGCCGGCGGTGCTGCGAGCAGGATCGACAGGAGCAACACACCCGGCAAAGACAGCCAAAATCCGGCTTTCATAGGCCTATCCTCCTTATTTGGTATGCACATCGGGAAACAGAGCAGGTTCATGTGAAGCCCGCCTTCGGTCGGCATCGCCACGCCGGCTCGAAAACGGCGCCCTCTTTTCCGGGCGCAGGCTCAGCGAAGACCCCGGTGTGCTCTTCGGCATCCGGCCGGTCTTGGCGCGAGAGCGGTGCCGAAAGAGGCCTGGTCGGTCTTTGTACCCTCGAAGGGCAGATCGAGTACCACTGCCGCCGGAACACCCCGTTCGGGGAAGAAGCTTGTTTCAGTCATAAAAACAAGATCTTAGCTGAAAACGGCTGAAACGTCAACCCCGGAATTCGTCTGTGAACCTACGGGAGTTGATCAATTCAAAGAATGGGGTGTTCCCCGGTAGTTGAACAAAGGCCTTTTGAGGTCTGTTTGGCCGGTCGTGCCGGACCAGATAGCGGACTGATTACGCTCGATCCAAATCTGGTAGCATCGGGACAACCCCGGATCTTTCATGATCCACGTTTCGCCGATCAGTTTCAATTCTTCGATCATTTTCCAGTAAAAATGCATAAAATTTCCTCCTCGATCATGAAAAATCGCTCTCCGTTTCGCCGGTCAATGGGGTTTTCCCCTCACAGTCTTCGGCTGCTCGGATCCACCCCTCCGGGCGGGCCGGTTTCTTCATCGACAGCGCCGCTCATCCCCGATTCTTCCGGGGGTCCGGTCTGGTTAATGTCAATAAAATCAATTGCTTGTACGGAGGATGCCCCCAGGTCGCCGCACTTAGGCCAACGTGTGCATTGACGCAGAGATTGGCCCAGAAGACCCATTCCAGATGGTCGTAAAGAAGCATATAGCAGATACGGAATCGACATTCAAGCTGTATCTTGTGGTTATATTTCTGAAATCCCTTTATATAGGGATGGGACCGTCGGCTTGCCGGCAGACGTGGTTTCGAGTTTGAAAAGATGCGTTGCCCGGCCCTTTTAAACCACGAAAGAAGGTCCACAGGCCCCGGACCTTCAGCAGCACGCGCAGCGAAGTCCCCGGGACGAATTTCGCCGCGGGATCGCAGGGCGTCAGGTCATGAAGCGGGCCATGAGCGGGATGGCCACAAACGTGCCGACCGAACTGCCCACGTTCGTCAGGACGACGATCAACAGGACGCGGGTGATCTTGTTGGACCAGAAGCCCTTGATCGTTACGATATCTTCAGGCAACCGCTCGAAGTCGCTTACCTTCGGCTTGTTCAGGAAGATCTGCACCAGACCGGCCACCCACCCGGCGGCGATCAGCGGGTTGAGGGAGGTGAAGGGCGCTGCGATGACCGCCGACAGTATGGTCAGGGGATGGGCGAGGGCGAGGGCGGCGCCCAGTCCGGACAGCCCCGCATTGGCCAGTACCCATGTCTTGATCATATCGGTGCCGCCTGATTTTCCGGAATAAAAAAAACCGAGCACGATCAGAAGCAGGACCAATGCCGGGATGCCCCATTTCAGAATCCCCAGAAGCGGGCTGCGTGGGGGAACGACCTCGAGTTCATCGAGGTCGATGGTCTGTTTCCATGCCCGTTTGATGCCTGGTACGTGTCCGGCGCCCACGACCGCGACAACCTTGCTGCCGGGGGCCTGGCGGATGCGATGGGTGAGGTAAAGGTCCCTTTCGTCGATCAGGATGCGGCGCATCTCCGGAAGGTGTGTTCCCATTTCGGAGAGGAGGGTCTCGAGGACATCCTCCCGTTTCATCCGTTCGATGTCCTCTTCTTTGATATCATCGACTTCGCCGAAAGAGACCAGCATCTGAGACAGGAGCTTCATCTTGCTCCAGAACCCCATCAGACGCCAGACCCTCGCGAGGGTGGTGCGGATATCCCGGTCGGCCAGGTGGATCCGCGCGCCTGCCTCCCCGGCACACACAATGGCCCTGCGCATCTCCTCCCCGGGTTGGATGCCGAGCTTCCGGCCGATCCTCTTTTGAAAGGCGCTCAGGATAAGGTTCGCCAGGAGCAGGAAGGCCTTTTTTTCCTTGATGATCTTGAAAAGGTCGGTGTCCTGCCAGGTCTTCTGCTGGGTCAAGGTCTCATATCGGGCCTGGCAAAGTTCTATGCAGACGGTATCGGGTTTTTCTTCGCGGATGACGGTCTCGACCAGACGGACACTTTCTTCGGAGACATGCGCAGTGCCCACAAGGATGATTTCTCTTTCGGATTCGTGTATACGGTAAATATTCTCTTCATTCATGGTAGACTGTTTCGGGCTCCTGATGGGGATTCTGGAACGGTCAGCTGGATGATGGTGCGCTCGCGGCCGCTGAGGCCGATCGAGGCGGGGTCGATCCGTCCGGGTTGAAGGGATGACCGCTTCCGGTATCGCAGCCGCTAAATAGTTTCCATCCGGAAATGGTCTTTTTGGCCAATCTCGGCGTCGATCTGCACGTTTGCTTGTGCGGCGACCTACAGGTCGCCTCCGCACAAACGCTTGATTTCCTTGATATTGGCCAAAAATCCTCATTTCCGGATTGGAAACTGGGTTCTACCGCGAAATCATTTCGGGATGGAAACTAAATATAAAAGTATTGCACATGTCCACAGCCTTTCCAAGGATTTTGATCGAGGGGGAAACGAGGCGGATGGGTCGGCCCGACGACGATGAAAATCGGATGCCGCTCGGCAGGCAGTGGTTGCGCCAGGGCCTTGCAGAAGGTGTTTTTCCGGGCGCCGTATTGCTTGCGGCGAGGGAGGGGAGGGTTCTGCTCTTCGAAGCCTGCGGAAGGCTTTCTTCGGATCCGGGGGATCTGCCGGTTCAAGCGGATACCCTTTTCGATCTGGCTTCTTTGACCAAGCCGCTGGCAGCCGCCATGGCTGTCATGCACCTGGTCGACCACGCAGGGCTCGATCTGGATCGGCCTCTGGACTCGATCTTTCCCGAGCTGCGGCTGCCTCGGGACAAGGCGGGATTGACTTCCCGGCTGCTCCTGACGCATGCTTCCGGTTTGAAGGATTGGCATCCGTTTTATCTGGCACTGGCCGGCAGCCCGGTCAAAGACCGCAAGGAGGCGGTGCGCCGGGCCGTTCTCGATATGCCTCTCGTGCATCGTCCAGGCCGCGTGACGCTTTACAGCGACCTTGGCTTCATCCTCCTCGAATGGATCGTAGAACGCGTCGGGGGCTTGCCTCTGGACCGCTACGTCCTGGAGTGTATTTACGGGCCGCTGGGTCTGTCGGAGGTGTTCTTCTGGGGTGGGGCCATACCGGAACACCGCTTGAACTCGATAGCGGCCACCGAACGCTGCCCCTGGCGCGGGCGGGTGCTCCGGGGGGAGGTGCATGACGAAAACGCTGGCTTTATGGGGGGGTGCTCCGGTCATGCCGGTCTTTTCGGGACGGCCCGAGGCGTGTACGCCCTGATCGATACCCTGCTGCAGCACCTGGATGGTCTGAGAGGGGGCATTTTCCGGCCGGAGACGGTCAGGAGATTTCTGCATCGACAGAACCTTGGAGACGGCACCCGGACCCTCGGGTGGGATACGCCGTCGGAGGGCCGATCGAGCGCGGGGCGGCTCTTTTCCCATCACAGCATCGGCCATCTCGGGTTCACCGGCACCTCTGTCTGGGTGGATCTCGAGCGGCGCATCGTGGTCATCCTTCTGACCAACCGGGTGCATCCCAGCCGTGAAAACATCGCGATAAGGGCCTTCCGACCCATCCTGCACGACGCGGTCATGACCGAACTCCTGCAGGAGTCATGAGAAGGGTAGAGACCCGTGCGGCGCCGACCCGCAAACGACCGGGAACGGGAGGGCGGAAATTGCTGGCCGCCTTGCTGCCGGAAAATCCATGATGAGGGAAATCTGATGTCCAATGCATCCAAGGCCCTCGAGTGGCAGTCAGGGCCTTTTCCGATCGAAAATTAGGGTGTTTTCCACTGGGCGTGCATCTGCTGAGCGGAGCCCTGCCGCGAGGAAGTGCAGCTGTGGAAGGAGGAAGGCGGCGCCCTTGCGAAGAAGGCAAAAGCCCTCTTGTTTCAGGACGGAAATCTTTGAACGAAAAGGTATCCCTCCTTTGTCTCCGGATTGGAGATCGGGGCCCGCTGGGTAATCCCATCCGGATGGACACGGTTCGCATCCCGGAGCAGGAAGAGGGATTTGCCTTTTAAATATTGATGACCGAATCGGCCAACTGCATCGCAGTGACGATATCGAGCATGTTGGTGGTTTCGCCCACCTCCTTTTCCTGCAGCAGATCGAAATGGGTCAGACATGTTCCGCAGACGAGGATATAGATCCCGCCGGCCTCGAGTTCCTTGAGCACCGGAAGAACGTCCGACCCCCTGATGGTCATCTTGACGCCGTTGTTGACAAAGACGAGGCGCCAGAGTTCTTTGCCCATTTCTTTGAGGGTCTTCAGAAAACTCACCATCAGCTTGGCTCCCAGTTCGTCGTCGCCATGCCCCATCTTGTCGTGGGTGACCATGACCATGATCTTCCGCGTCTCTTCGCGGCTGATTGCGTCCGGGGTGGGGGCGGCCTCCGCACCTCCGGGCCTTTCACCTTTGACCCGGATATGCTGCGCTTCCGACAGTGTGGAAACCGTGAAGCCCTGGGTGCGCAGGAATCGGGAGACGTTCTGCTGGGAGGCTTCGTTATCGACAAGGACGGCGATCTCGCGGGACGGGTTTTTTTCGAGCCATTCCTTGGTCTGCAGGACGGGGGCCGGGCAGGCCAGTCCGCGGCAATCGATTTCGTGGGTCATTGCAACACTCCTGGGGCTGGTTTCGTGTTGTTGAAGCCTTTCACCCCGAAGCGCCGGGGACGCTCCGGTGCAGTGGATATGCCTGAGGAACGGTCCGAACGGCCTTTGGACCCTCCGGACTTCGGTCGAAGGATGTTACCTGCCGATGGACGGCGCGTGCGGAACAGGCTGGGAATGCATCGAAGATCCGATCGTTCAGGATGTGTCCACGACAATGCGGCCGCAGGGTTCCGAAACGATCTCGCCCACGAGCGCCGCGCAATCCACTCCTTCCTGCAGGAGCGCGGACACCAAGTCCTGCGCCGGGTCGGCTGGGACCGACATCAGAAGCCCGCCGGATGTCTGCGGGTCGAAAAGCAGGTCCAACACTACAGGATCCAGATCGGAAGGTGCATCCACCATGCAGATCCTGAATTCCTTGTTACGATAGGCGCCGGCCGGGAAAAGGCCCATGCCGCCGTAGTCGAGCGCCTCCGGTATAATGGGAATGCGGGAGGCGTGCACGACCGCGCCGAACCCCGAGCCTTCTACCATCTCGCAGAGGTGGCCGAGAAATCCGAAGCCGGTGATATCGGTGCAGGCATGGACCGCGAAGCGTGACATGACCTCCGCCGCCCTGCGGTTGAGCGCCGCCATCAGACGGGTCACGCGCTCGATCAGTTCCGGCGGCGCCATATTGCCTTTGATGGCCGTGTTGATGACCCCGGTTCCCAGGGACTTCGTCAGAATCAGCTGGTCCCCCGGGCGCACGTTCTTCTTGGTGAGTATCCGGTCGGGGTGGATGAAGCCCGTGACGGAGAGGCCGTACTTGAGCTCTTTGTCCTCGACACTGTGCCCGCCTAACAGCACGACCCCCGCCTCGCGCAGCTTGACGAGGCCTCCCTCGATCATGCTCCGGAAGACGGACAGGTCCATATCCTTGATAGGGAACCCTACCAGGTTCATGGCCGTTTTCGGTACGCCACCCATGGCATAGACATCGCTCAAGGCATTCGCGGCCGCGATCTGACCGAACCAGAAGGGGTCATCGACGATCGGTGTAAAAAAATCCACCGTCTGGATGAGAGCCAGTTCCTCGGAGACCTTGTAGACCCCGGCGTCGTCGGCCCTTTCGAGCCCTACCAGGACGTTTTCATCCGTCGGGAACGCTATCCCGCAAAGAGCCCGCTCCAGGTCCCCTGGAGGCAGTTTTGAGGCTCAACCGGATCCGGAGACGGTTTCTGTCAGCCGGCGGGTCTTGTTTCCCATCGCGATCGCTTTCCTTATCCGTTTCCATCAGGAAATGGTCCTTTTGGGGCGATTTCGGAATCATCCGGTTTCTCGGCTTGAAGGCGACCTTACCGGAGCGAAAAATCCACAGCCCTCGATTGCACGGTCGAAGAAGGGCTTCGGGTGCAAAATCTGCGCACCCAGTGAGAAGATTAAGAAAGCGGATGCCCGTTGTCAAACGGGATTATTCGATCGTATTTATATCCAAGATCGGTTTATCCAATTCTTATTGAGGCCGCCATCCCCCGAAAAGGTGCAGGTGGAGGTGGAATACAAACTGACCGCCGCCCCTCTCGACGTTGAAGAGGAGCTTGTATCCGCTCGAGGCGATGCCGGTTTTCTCTGCCAGGGCGTGGGCAAGGAGGATCATCTCTGCGGCGAGCGGCGCATCCTCCGGCGTCAGTTCGTTGACGCTGCGGATGTGTTTGCGGGGGACGAGGAGGATATGCACGGGCGCGCTCGGTCTGATGTCCTTGAAGGCGACGATGCGTTCTCCCCGGTGGACGAAATCGGCAGGTTGTTCTCCGCGGATGATGCGGCAGAACATGCAGTCTTTTTCAATCATGGCTCCGCTCACAGTCTTCCACTAAGGCGATCTGGGATTTGAGTTCTGGAAACCCCTCCGGATTGACCGAAAAGGCATCGAGTCCGGCCTCCAGGAACAGCCTCACGAGCCGGGAGGAACCGAGAAACGTCCGGCTGCGAAGGGTGACGGGGCGCCCGTTTGCCCTCGCGCCCGTCAGGAAGGCCTCCATGGCATATCGCAGCGATGATTCGTTGGGCTCGGCCTCCGGGTCCGCCTTAGGTTCGGAAGACGCCCTCGAGGCATGATGCAGCTGCCGCAATTTATTCACGGAGAGGCTGAAGGCATCGAAGCATTCGGCGAATTCGGCGACGCGTTGTAGATTGGCGGGCAGGTCGCAGGCGAGGTGAATTTCAAGCCCCTCGACTCCTCTTTCAAGCCCCCCCCTCCTTATCGCATCGAGGATACGCCGGGCGTTTTCCAGGCTTCCGCAATACGGCAGCATCAGGTGAAGGTTCCGCAGCCCCTTCTCCACGCGGGCGCGCCGGAAGCCCTCGCATTCAAGGGCGAAGGCCTCGCGGTACCGATCGTCGAGATAGCGCTCGACCCCACGATAGGAGCGGGGGACCTTCTGTGGGTCCGGCTCGAAATATCCCGCGCCGATCAGGTCACGGTACTCGTCGACTGCCATGTTGCTGGTGCGCAGGATGACCGGATCGGGATAGCGGGAAGCGGCGATCGCGGCGATGGCACTGCTGAGGGTGTCCAGAAAAAAGGAGATCTTGTCGTCGTAACCGCGCGTGAGCTGCGCAATCTTCCGGATAAGGATACGGTCGTTCAATTCCCGGAAGTGAATCAGGGCCATCGGGTGAATCCGGCTCATGTGCTTCAGAATATAGTCGAGGCGAATCATCCCGATGCCGTCGGCGGGTAGCTTCCACCACTGAAAGGCCGCTGCGGGGCTTGGCATGTTGAGCAATACTTTCGCCTGCGTAGAAGGGATATCGGAGACGGACACCGTTTTTTCCTGCCAGGCGAGCCGGCCGTCGTAAATATAGCCGTGATCGCCCTCGATCGAGGCCATCGTGATTTCCTGATCCGGACGAAGCACCTCTGTGCCGTTGCCTGTGCCGACGATGCCGGGGATATCGAGCTCCCGGCACAGGATGGCCCCGTGTGATTCCGGTCCGCCAAAATCGGTGACCAGGCCTTTGATGTCCTTCTGCCTCAGCATCGAGACCCATCCGGTATTGGCGGTTTCAGATACCAGGATGGAATGATCGGTGGCCTTTTGGATATTTCTGTAGTTGTCGATAAAGGTGGCCCTGCCGCTGGCGATCCCTTCACCGATGCTGATCCCCCGTGCGAGCAAACGGCCTGGCTGCAGCAGGCGGCAGACGGTGATTTCTTCCCTTGCGCATTGGGTTAGGCCGGTGAGGGGCCGAGCCTGGACGATCCATAGGTCCTGCGTTTCCCCGTCCTTCGCCCATTCGAGATCCATGGGGCGCTCGAAACGCCTTTCGACGGCTGCCGCCCACCGCGCAAGGTGAAGAACCTCGTGGTCCTCCAGGATGAACGTGTTCTGTTCCGTTTCGGATGTTGGGATGTCCCGGGTCCCTGAATCCGCTCCTTCCGCATAGACCGACCGCTTATCTTTGCCGCCGAGGCTCCTGCCGAGGATGGGCGCGCAGCCGGGTGCCGTCAGCAGCGGTTTGAAGACCTGGAATTCGTCGGGTGCCACCGCTCCCTGAACGACGTTTTCACCCAGCCCCCAGGCCCCGGTGATGACGATGAGATCGGGAAAGCAGGACTGCTTGTGCATGGTGAAGATGACGCCCGCACACGCCTTGTCTGCGCGGACCATCTTCTGTATTCCGGCGCTCAGAAACACACGGAGATGATCGAAGCCCATCCTCTCCCGGTAGTGGATCGCCCGGTCGGTGAACAGGGAGGCGAAGCAGCGCCTGACGGTATGGAGCAGGGTGTCCCCTCCATGGATATTCAGGAAGCTCTCCAGCATCCCGGCAAAGCTTGCCTCCGGGAGATCTTCGGCATTGGCGCTGCTTCGGACGGCTACATCCGGGTCTTCGGTCCGGCAGAGACGGCCCAGGCTGTGGTAGGCGTCGAGGATCGCGGAAGACAGCGCCTCCGGGAACACACCCCGAAGGAAGAGCCCGCGGATGTTTTCTCCTGCCTCCTCGAGCGGAACTCGGCCTTGGTCGAGATTCTCGATCTGCTCACGGATCCTGTCCTGGAGATCGTTGAATTCCACAAAGGCCCTATATGCCTCCGCCGTCGTCGCAAAACCCGGTGGAACGGCGAGTCCGGCCTCCTTCAGGTTCTGGAGCATTTCGCCGAGAGAGGCGTTTTTGCCTCCTACCAGGCCGATGTCCCGGACGTCGATCTCCTCCAGCCAGGCGATAAAGGGTGCATTTCGAAGTTTGCCTGTCTGCATGGGTTTCTCTCGAAGGTTTTTATGGTATCGACACCACCTGTCGCCCTGCGAGAGGTTTCCCCGATCGGGCCGGGCGAGCGTAGGCGTGGCTTTTCGGACATGATGGATCGCCTGTTGGACCTTCCGGAACGAGCCGACGTCCGGGGGGAAGCTTAGTGAGAAAACCGCAGGAGGGTCAAGCTGAATCGAAAGGGCTGTTGCCGAAGGCCTGAAAGGCCGCCACAGATCCCGAAAAGGCACCTCATGCGAACGGCCAGGCCGGGACGAGGCGTTTTTCCATAAAGGTGGTTGCAGCCGTTTGGCCCTGGACCGTTACGAGGGCGCCCAGGATGACCTGTCGTTCGATCAGGCGCCGGCTCAAGCATGAGGCCTGGGCGAGGGCCAGTGAGACGGTCTTTTTGCTGAGGGTCCCGACGCTGCAGGTGACCATCCGTTCCCGGATATCCGTCCCCGGTTCTACGTCCTCGGCCGGTCTCTGGACGGTTTGGATGTTCGATACGTAGGTGGCGTTGGCGATGGCCGTAGCGGCTGCATCGGCCGTCGATGCCGTTCCAGCCACGACTGTCGCGGAGGCGGCGATGCCGCGTGTCAGGCTGCAGCCGCCCATCCCGCTCGTCGCAACGCCCCAGCTTGGCAGGTGGTCATCCAGTTCGAGCATATGCCCGATAATGTCCGAACCGACATCGGGCTTGATGCCGACCATGACAGAGGCCGGTTCACCGATCCGGACGGCTGCGTCATCGCCGTTTTCAACCAGAACGACCGTCATCCCGCGCGCGAAGAGAAAATCGGCCACGGCATCCGCCAGAGTTCCCCTCACGGCGGCCAGGGGTGTCAGATCGGAATCTCCCACTTCACGCACACTCCGGAGCATCGATTCTGCAAGTGGATCCGGAAAATGACCGATGATCTCCGGCAGGCGGCGTTTCAGCTGCTCTTCCACAAGCGCGATGCGCTCGAGGTAGACAAAGGCCTCGCGTGCGGCCTGGATACAAAGGCTCCTCTGGGGCAGGCGGCCGATGCGTGCGGAGATGATCAACCGCGTGGACCCATGACGCGCCAGAATACGTCCCTCATCGAGGGCATGGATGGCCTTTTCGACGCGCATGCCTCGTTATTCCCTTACAGGGGTGATCAGGGCTCTCAGGCCTATGAAAAGAGAAGGATCCAGGTTGGATCATCCCTGTCGTGATGAGTTCGAGAGCCCCTTTCCGGACGGAAACTATCTCAACATCATATTCGGCAGACATAAAACCAGTGCGGGAAAGACGGTGATGACAAAAAGCACCGCAAAGATCGCCAGGAGAAAAGGGGCGACGCCCATGAAGATCTGTTCGATGCGGATGTCCTTGGCTACGCCTGCAACCGTGAAGATATTCAGCCCCATGGGCGGTGTAATCAACCCGGCTTCCATCATGAGGACGGCGATGACGCCGAACCAGATGGGGTCGAATCCCAGTGTCAGCACGATGGGGAACATCACCGGCATCGTCAGTACCATCATGGAGATGGCGTCCAGAAAGCAGCCCAGAAAAAGGTAGATCAGGACGACGATAGCCAGAACGGCGAAGCGCGATACGGACAGGTCCGATGCCCAGGCCGCGACCTCCATCGGGATGGTGGAAAGGGCCAGAAAATAGCTGAAGACGTTGGCGCCGGCAACGAGAAAGAGCACCATGACGGAGGTGCGCAAGGCCTCGGTCAGCCCTTCCAGGAGATTACGCCGGTTCAAATGCCTCTTCAGGAGGGCTTCGAGCAGCAGGAGCGTCGCGCCGACGGCTCCGGCTTCGGTAGGGGTGAAAAAGCCCAGGTAGATGCCGCCCATGACGATGAAAAATATGCTCAAAGGCTCCCATACGCTGAGCAGAGAACGAAATTTCCGCTTCCAGGAGACCGGCTGTGGGTTAGTCGGCGCCAGACCCGGTTTGAGCTTCACCAGAATGACGATGATGCCGATGAAGGCAAGGGACAGGAGAAGTCCCGGGACGATGCCTGCGATGAGCAGTTTTCCGATGGATTGTTCCGTTAACATGCCATACACCACGAAGCCGATGCTTGGTGGAATGAGGAAGCCCAGGGTGCCGCCGGCGGCGATCGCGCCGCCGGCAAAACCCGGGTCGTAGCCGAATCGCTGCATCTCGGGCAGGGCCACGGTGCCCATGGCTGCTGCCGTTGCGACGGAAGAGCCTGAGACGGCTGAAAATCCGGCGCATGCGCCGATGGTCGCGATCCCGAGGCCGCCCGGAAACCTCCGCAGCCAGTGATCGAAAGTCCTGTAGAGTTCCCGGGTCATGCCGGAACTTCCGGCGAATCCCCCCATCAGGATGAAAAGGGGGATGACCGTATAGGGATAGTAGGCGGCCACTTCATAGATCGTACGTGATGCGACGGGCAAGGCTGCACCGATGCTGGTCAGGTGGGCGATGCCGGCAAATCCGGCCAGCATCAGGGCGAAGGCGATGGGCATGCCGAGAAAGAGCAGGAGGAAAACCCCGGCCATGCCGATCAGCCCTGTCGTTACCGGGTCTAGAATCACCTTCTTATGAGTTCTCCGATGGTGTCGACGAGTTCGATCAGTAGCTCCAGCCACAGGAAAAAGGCGCCCAGAGCAACCAGCAGCCTGAAGGGCCATTGCGGGATCCGGAGCATGTCGGAAACTGCGCTGGTGCCGAATGCCAGGAGGCAGCCCTGCCAGAAGACGATCCCGATGATCATCAGACTCAGGGAGGTCGTGACGGCATTCAGGAAAAGACGCCCGCGTTCGGGCAGCCGCGAAGTGAGGACCGAGACGCGGACATGCCCCCGGACTTGATGGGTATAGGCGAGGCCGAGAAGAATGAAGACCGCCAGCAGATAGCTCGAGAGTTCAACCGTGCCGCTGATGGGGGCGCGCCAGAAGGTCCTGCCCAGGACGTCTCCCGCCGTCAGGAACATCATGGGCAGGAGGAGAAACATCCCCGCGTGGCACAACCCGCGATCGATGCGCTGGATCCTTTCTTTGATGGCCGTCCAGGTCATGAGCGATACATGATGGTGTCGACCGGTCGGTCTTTCCGGGTCTATTTCTTCCATTCGCTCGGAAAGGCCACGCACTCGACGCCGTGTCGATGGGCTTCTTCAGCGAAAACGTCAACGGCCTCACGTGCGGGGAGGCCCTTGGCCTCCAGTTCGGCCACCCATTTGCGGGTTTCGTCCCGAAAGACCTCGAACCAGCGCTCTTCTTCCTCCTGCGGAAGCCGATAAAGAGACACCCCCTTCTTCTCGATTTCTTTCATCATGGTCCGGTAGACGTCCCGGTTCAATCCTCCGGTTGTCTTGAAGGGGTTCCCCACGACCTCTTCGATGATCGGCTTCAGGTCGTCGGGTGTCTTCTCCCAGCTCTTGCGGTTCATGACGACCCCTTCCGAAACGCAGCCGAACGTGACGATGACTCCGTGCTTGATGACCTCCGGGAGTTTGAAGGCCAGCATGAGCGGTGGGCAGGTCACGACGCCGTCGATTGTGCCGGTTTCGACCGCCAGATAAACGTCACCCAGGGGCATGAAAACCGGTTCGGCGCCGATGGCGTGGATATACCGGGTCTGATGGCCACCCGGGGTGCGCAGTCGGAGCCCTTTGCAGTCCTCGAGGGTACGGACCGGTTTCTTGGTCCACAAAAAGGCCTGGATACAACCATTCAGTTCCAGGACTTTCACGTCGGTGAACTCCTCCCGGAGAACCCTTTTGTAGGTGGCGTTGCCGATCTCGACCCCGACCTCTTTCCCATCGACCCACGCCGCGAGCGAGAGGACATCGGTCAGGGGGAAGCGCCCGGGTGTCCATGTGGCTGTGAAATAGCCCATATCCGAGAGGCCCTGGGCAACGATGTCATAATGCTCGGGGCCGGTGCCGAGGGCGCCGCCCGCATAGAGGGTATAGGTGATCCTCCCCTTGCTGCGTTTATGGAGTTCTTCGAGCATAGGAGCCCAAACCGTCTTGACCTCGCGGCTTGCCGGCGGATGCCAGGTGCTGAACTTGATGTGGATGCTGTCTTCGGCTGAAACGGTAGAGACGAGCGAGAGGCTGATCAGAACAGTCCAGAATAGGCTGAAAATCGTCGAAAACCGGGTTTGGAGCATCATCCGGAAACCCCCTTTACAATGTCCTTGGGCAGTAAGGTACGGCGGGTCCGCTCCGGTTCGTTTCCGGTCGCACCCGACAGATCTTTCTCGGGGATGCGGCGGTTGCTGACCCTTGTGACGTCGAAGGAAACCGTGGCAACCGGGGGCACGATCGTGACCTTTCCATCCGGAAATGGTCTTTTTTGCCAATCTCGGCCTCGATCTGCACGTTTGCTTGTGCGGCGACCACCAGGTCGCCTCCGCGCTACCGCTTGATTTCCTGGATATTGGCAAACCGGGACCCGCCGCGAAGCGGTGGGACTGAGCACGCGGAGCGTGTGAAGAAAAAACCCTCATTTCCGGATTGGAAACTGGCCTGTACCGGGAAATCATTTCCGGATGGAGACGACCTGGCCTTCATTATGTGAATCGACGGGATTGCCTTGTCAAGTAAAAACGCGAAGATTGCGGGACCGGGACACCGGAGGTTCGGCGGCTTCCCGGTTTGCAGCGGCCGTGCCCGTGCCCGGCCGACACAGGGAGGCGGTCGGGGATCAGGAAACGAGGTCGGGTGGGGCTTACTGCCAGAAGGGAAACAGGTGGTGCACTGGTCCGTGGCCCTTCCCGAGCCGGTAGGGGACGCCGGCGCAGATGGCGGCATGGATGTAGTCCTTGGCCTTACGGACCGCCTCCGGGATATCGAGTCCGTGGGCCAGATAGGCGGCCACTGCGGCGGAAAGCGTGCAGCCCGTCCCGTGGTTGTTCTGTGTGAGGATGCGCGGGGCCTTCAGTTCGATGAAGCGCTCCTCCTGCGGCAGATATAAGATATCGCTGCTTTGCGGGTCGTGTTCGAGATGTCCGGCTTTCAGCAGGACGGCGGCGCTGCCGAAGGCGGAAAGCGATCGGGCGGCGGCGCGCAAATCCTTCAGTTCTTCCTGCTCGATTCCCAGCAAAACGGCTGCCTCCGGCAGATTGGGGGTGATGACGTCCGCCAGCGGGATGAGCAGTTCCTTGAAGGCTTCCACCGCGTCGCCGCGAAGGAGCCGGTGCCCGCTCTGGGAGACCATGACGGTATCGAGCACGATCCGCCGCACACGGTGTTTCTGAAGCCGGGCGGCCACGGCGGCGATCAGTTCGGCGGAATAAAGCATGCCGATCTTGACTGCATCGGTGCCCATATCGCTGAAGACCGCCTCCAACTGGGCTTCCACAAATGCGGCGGGGACCGGGTGAATGTCCGTCACCCCCAGGGTGTTCTGGGCCGTGAGGGCGGTAATGGCCGACATGCCGTAGCAGCCGAGGGCCGCGAAGGTCTTGAGGTCGGCCTGGATGCCCGCGCCTCCGCCGCTGTCGGAGCCGGCGATGGTCAGCGCCTTGCGGTAGGTGCGCGGGGTGGGGTCAGCTTTTGACGGAATGGTTGTCATGAAGGTCGCCTGTCTGAAAGTGGTTCCAGCCTGATGGCGTAAAGGCGATGATTGTGCCGTCGCGGGTCTCGAGCTCCAGCCGCCGCGAGTCTGTCATCCGACCGATCGGGTAGAGAGGGCGTCCGAAGAGTGCACGGTACTGCTCCGCGAGGGTCCGGGCCCTGGAGGGGTCTACCGTGCAGACGAGGACGTAATCTTCACCGCCCGAGAGGGCAAAGTCAACGGGGTCGAAGCCGAAGCGCTCGCAGAAGCCCGGGAGGTGCCTCGATAGGGGGATCTTTGCCGCCGAAATCACCACCCCGAGCCCGCTGGCCTCTGCGATATGGCCGAGATCCGAGCTGAGTCCGTCGCTGATGTCGATGGCGGCGTGCACGCCCCCCGCGCCGGCGAGGAACCGTCCTTCGGGGAGATGGGGTCGCGGCCTCAGATGGGCATCGACCAGGTCCCGGAAGCCGGGGGATTCGGGGCCTGCTTCGTGCAGGACGAGGTGCAGCCCGGCCCGGCTGTCCCCGAGGGGGCCGGTTGCGAAAATGATGTCTCCCTCTCTGGCGGTGTGGCGAAAGAGGATCTCCTTTTCCGGCACCTCGCCGGTTACGGCGACATTGATGACCAGATCCCGGCGTGAACCCGTGGTGTCACCTCCGAGGATATTCACGGAAAATGCCTGGGCCAGGGATTTCATGCCGCCATAGAGCTGATCGAGGTAGTCGAGCGGAACTCCTTCGGGGATGGCGATACTCACAAAGGCCTCCCGGGCGGTCCCCCCCATCGCCGCTATATCGCTCAGATTCACGGCCAGGGATTTGTAACCGAGGTCGAAGCCGCTGATCCGGTCCCGGATGAAGTGGACCCTTTCGACGAGCAGGTCGGTGGTGAGCAGGGTGATCTGGTTCTCCGCGGCCCGGAAGGCCGCCGCGTCATCACCGATGCCTTTGACCACGCCGTCCGGGCGGACGAGGCACCCCTGGCTCACCCTGCGAATGAATCCGAATTCGCCGATCTCCTTCAGGCCCATTGCGCCTTTGCCCTTTCAATGGCGGCCCGCAGCCGCCTTGCAGCCGCCTCGGGGTCTTCTGCGGATACGATGGCCGAAACCACCGCCAGGCCGCTGCCGCCGTGGCGGATGACCTCCGCGGCGTTTTCGTAATGAAGCCCCCCGATGCCGACAAGCGGCAGCCGGACGGCGGCGCGGATTGCCGCCAGACCGGAGAGTCCAAGGGCGGGGGCGGTGTCCGTCTTGGTCGGGGTCGCGAAGATGGGGCTTACCCCGACATAATCCGCGCCCTCCGCCTCCGCACGCAGCGCGTCTTCCAGGCATTCTGCGGAAATCCCGATGACGGCCCTGTCGCCAAGGATCGCCCTCGCCCTCGGAAGCGGCATGTCCGTTTGGCCGAGGTGGACCCCGTCGGCCTCGACGGCCAGCGCGACATCCACGCGGTCGTTGATGATGAGGGGGACGCCGTATTCGTGGAGAAGGTTCCGCACAGCGAGCGCCTCCTCAATGAAGGTCCGGGTGGAGCAGGACTTTTCCCGCAATTGGACACAGGTCACACCGCCTCTCACGGCGGCTTCCACGATGGCGCGTGTCGGACGTCCGCGGGAGAGGCTGCGGTCTGTGACGAGATACAGGGAATAATCGATTTGTTTCATCTGCATGGGGGCATCTCTTTGCCCGAAAGCCGGGGGGCTTGATGATTGACTTCTCTAAATTTACGACGATGGTTCCCTTTCCGGCGGAGATCGTTCTGCGAAAGAAGCGGAAGCCTTTGTGCCCATGAGCCTTTTGTCCCAAGGTTTTGGAGCTGTTGGCCATGCCTGTGTCCAAAGGCGATATTCAGATGGAGCCGTGGTTTTCACGGTAAGGGGAAAATCCTTTCATCACGGTCTCCCAGATGGAGGGCACGCAAGGTGTCGATTTGCACCGGGGGCCGCTTTTACGGTTGCATGAACCGGCAGCCGGCTGCCAACGCCTCCGGGCTCAGGTTGTACAGGGCGTCGATGAGGGCGGTCATGAAACTTCCCGGGCCATGGGAGGTCGATGCCCCGATTTCGCCTGCCAACCCAAAGAAGGCGAGCGCGGTCGCCGCAGCGCTCCAGGGATCGGGGTCGACCGCGAGGAAGGCCCCGATGGTGACCGTTGCGGCGCAGCCGGTCCCCGTGATGGTCGACATCAGGGGGTGCCCGTTCCCCACCATCACGGTCCTCGCGCCGTCCGTGACGAGGTCCCTAGGGCCGGTGACGGCGAAGACCGCACGCTGGTCCAAGGCCATCTCCTCGACCCTGTCTCCGAGATCTTCGACGGTGTGCAGCGAGTCTACCCCTTTGGTCTTCGAGCCGGTCCGGGCCAAGGCGAGGATCTCTGATGCGTTCCCCCTGATGACGGAGGGCTTTGCCGCCTGCATGAGGTCCAGGGCGGTCCGTGTTCGGAGTTCGGTGGCGCCGGCGCCAACCGGATCCAGAATGATGGGTTTGCGCAGTTCGGCGGCTTTTCTGCCGGCCTTGAGCATCGATGCGATCCACGGGCCGCTGAGGGTCCCGATGTTCAGAACCAGCGCCCCAGCCAAAGAGACCATTTCCTCCACTTCCTCCTCGGCGTGGGCCATGACCGGACTGGCGCCCATGGCTAGAAGGGTGTTGGCGGTGAAGTTCATCACCACGAAATTGGTGATGCTGTGGACCAGGGGCTTCTGGTTCCGGACGGATGTCAGATTGCGAACTGCCTGTTCCCTCAACGTGTCGAGCATGTTGAAACTCCCCAAAAATGACGAATCAAAAAAAGCCGCAACCCACAGCGCGGGAAGCGGCCTCCTGGTCCATCCGAATGAATGCAGCCTTGCTTCTTTTCCCTACGCTGGCATAACCCAGATCAGGTTCAACGGGTATAATCTCAGGCCTTTTCAGCCACCCCGAAATCTGATTTTTCCTTGAATTTGTTTCATATTATAAAAGACTATCATGAGAATGTCAATAACGAGTATCCATCCGGAAATGATTTCCCTATAGAACCCAGTTTCCAATCCGGAAATGAGGATTTTTCTTCACCGCTTCGCCGCTCAGTCCCACCGCTCCGCGGCGGGTCCCGGTTTGGCCAATATCAAGGAAATCAAGCGTTTGCGCGGAGGCGACCTGGTGGTCGCCGCACAAGCAAACGTGCCGATTGACGCCGAGATTGGCCAAAAAGACCATTTCCGGATGGAAACTAACGAGTTTTCTGCCCGGATGGACATGGGATGAGCACTCGATGCATATTTCAGGGAAATCCTCGATACCGCATTGAAAATCCATTCAGGTTCAGCCATGCTACCGAAGGGGATGTACTTTGACAGATGGGTTCCGGGGCTTGTTTCCGTCCTGTGAAGATGCAGAAACGATATCCGTGAACCCCCATGGGGCCGTGTTGCCCCGTACAGCGGCCATCCGGTTCGAACAGAAAAAGAGGCTGAGTTTCGGATGAATGCGGACAGAGAGGCGGAGGGGCGGTTGAGTGCCCTGGGCGATGCAAAGGATGCCATGAAAACACGTAGACATGTCTTTATAGGAACATCGGGGTGGTACTATCCGCACTGGGTTGGACCGTTTTATCCGGCCGGCCTCAAAAAAGATCGATTCCTGTCATATTATGCCGACCGGTTCCAGAGCGTCGAGATCAACCACTCGTTTTATAAACTTCCGGAAATAAAGGCTTTAGAGGCCTGGAAAGATACGGTTCCACAAGATTTTACCTTCAGCGTCAAGGCAAGCCGCTATATCACCCACATGAAAAAACTGAAGGATACGGAAGAGAGCCTTTCCCTCTTTCTGGAGAGAATCGATTTCCTGGGGGAGAAGCTCGGCCCCGTTCTCTTCCAGCTTCCCGGCCGCTGGGGGTACAATCGTGAGCGTTTTTACCGGTTTTTGCACTCCCTCCCTGCGGGGTATCGATTTGCTTTCGAGTTCCGGGACCCAAGCTGGCACAACCGCGAGGTGTACGAGTCCCTTCAGGAGAGCGGAGCAGCACTCTGTATTCATGAAATCGCCGGCTGGCTTTCCCCGGTGGAGATGCCCGGCTCGTTTGCCTACGTGCGCCTCCACGGGCCCGGCGCGGCCTATCAGGGGCGGTATGGCCCACAGGCGCTTTCGGAGTGGGCTGGAGCCCTGGCGGGCTGGGCGGAGCGAGGTGCCGACAGTTACTGCTATTTCGACAATGATGAGGCGGGGTATGCTGCAGAAAATGCGCTGATGCTGCAAAACATGCTCGGTGTTGGGAGGCCGGCCGCTTGAATATCTTTATCTTTCGGGCCTTTCAGAGGGTTCCTCCCAGGGAAGGGCGGCGCCACCGAAGGGCCGGTTCGTGAACGAGGCCTTCAGCCCGCCGCTATGCCTTGGGATTGGCGCGCGTCGCGGTGTTCTCGATATTCTTCAAGGGCAAGCGAAATCGCTTTTCCGGAGATTTCTTCAAAACGCTTTTCCACGGACGGTACTCTTTCGACTCGCCGTCTACCCGCTTCGGATCCCTCGCGTTCTCCAAAGGAGGACAATGACCTCCCACCCAAAGGGACTGTACCGTCCGGAACAGGTTCACGGTGCAGATGAAAGTCGGCCAGGAGCAGGATATCGGCCTCCTCCACCGCCCCTGTGGATACCTGGTCGAAGTGTATAGAGGCAACCAAGGTTTCGGCCACACGCCCGAAGCCGATATAGCGCAGAAACGCGGGCAGGTCTTCCGAAGGCTTCGATGGTATAGGTTTGAGGTGGTGCAGCAGCGCGGCCGCCTCCAGGAGTTGGAGGTCCAGAGGGTGCTTACATGCCGTGAGAATACGCGCCAGGAAAGAAGCCAGCCTCGAGGTCTCCTGACTGTGCCGGAGCTCTTCCGGCGGGGTGTGCCGGCTTTGAAGCAGGACGAGACATTCCTCCCGGTCCGGGATGTCTTGAAGGGGCAGCACCTCCAGAAGGGATCGGTACTTTTCGGGTGTATCCATGTCGAGGAGCATGAGCCGGTCGGGGACGTCCACTTCCACACAGTGCTCAACATGGGCCTGGAAAAAACCTCGCAGCCCATATGGGCCTCGCCATTGCAGGACGGCTTCGGCCCAGCCCCGGTCCAGCAGGGGAGGGTGGCCTCGTCTGCCGGAGAAACGCGGAATGAAGATCCCCTTGTAGTTCAAGACATCGAGGGCCTCCGTCAGGAAGTGAAAGGTGCCGGGCCGGAAGAGCGGTGTATCCACCGGGAGAATAAAAAAACCATTGAGATCCGAGGGGAGGCTTTGGATCCCGGCCTGGATGGAGGAGAACATCCCCTCTTCGAAGCGAGGGTTGTGGACCGGTACGGCTCCTGATCCGCGCAGATGCCCTGCGAGTTCTTCTGCACGGAATCCCGTTACGACACGGATGTCGGCCAACCCGATGCGCTCGAGACGATGAACGATATAGTCCACCACCGTCATTTTCCCAAAAGAGAGGAGCGGTTTGAAGGCGCCCATCCTGGAGGAATATCCGGCGGCGAGGACGATTACCCCGAGGCGTTTTTGCATCGGCAGGGCTCCGAGAATGGAAACTCCTTCGGGTGAACTGGTTTTGGAGGTCCACGCATGGAAGCGGTCCGTGCCGCCTTGGAGCCGTTAAGGCGGCAGCCATCCCGCTCTGACGCGCGGCCCCAAAACCAGATCCCGTCAGGAGTGAGGGTATTGAAACGGCCCGTCGATGGGCTTGTGCAATAGGCGGTTTACCATTCCTGGTCTAGATCGACACCCAGCCGTTCCCATTGGGCCGCACCCTCGGCCTCGCCGCGGCCGACTTCTTCATCGCTCCAGGGTTCCAACACGAGGGAGTCGGCGATCAGTTCCCAGATGTATTTCACTTCGTATTTATAATCCGGGTAGAATTTGGGGATGCGCTTCATGATCTGGTCATGGCAGTTGGAGCACGCTACCACGACTACGTGAGCGCCGCTGTCCTTGATCTGGTTGTACTTCATGCGGCCGTGCCAGGCTGCTTCTTCCTCGTAGGGGCCGGGCCACATGCCTCCGCCGGCGCCGCAGCAGAAGTTGTTGGCGCGGTTCGGTTCCATCTCCACGAAGTCATCGACGCACTGCTGGATGATCCAGCGCGGTTCATCATAGTATCCCTTGCCGAAGTGCCGTTCGAGTTCACGGCCATGTTTGCAGGAGTCGTGCCAGGTGAAGATTTTGCCAGCGTTCACGCTCTTATCGATTTTGATGCGGCCGGTCTCGATAAGCTCTTTCAGATAGTCGTAGAGGTAGATGTAATTGATCTCGTTGTCGGGGTTTTCGTGGACGCACATCTTCATGCCTTCCCGGCAGCCGTAAGATCCGCCGCCGCAGTCGGGCATGATCATGCGCTTGATCCGATGCGTTTTCACGAAGTCGATCTTCCGGCGCGCAAGCTCCTTAATGGCATCATAGTTGCCGGTAAAAAGCCCCCAGTCAACCGACTCCCAGTTTTCCGACGGGACTGTCCAGTTTTCTTTGGCGGCATAGAAGATTTTCCACCACCATTTCATGTCATCGTTGTCCGCAAAGACCTCTTTGGAGTTGGGGAAGAAGAGGATATCGGCATCGTCCTTGTCGACGGGGACGTAGAAGCCGGGCAATTCCTCCTCGGCAAGTTCGTTGCCGAGGTCCGAGAGCAGGAAGAAATAGTCTGTCTGGGGAATGGCCATGTTGTTGCCGGTAGTCAGGGCATTCGCGACGCCCTTGTGGAGAATCCCCGGGACCTCGTCACGGGGCCGCAGATGCTTCATATGCAACATGATCCAGGGGATGTCGATGCCCATCGGGCAGGCGTAGGCACAACGGCCGCAGCCGGTGCAGAGCCAGGGAAACTTGGAATTCACCACCTCGTCCAGCATGCCGAAGATCAGCATGCGCAAGACCTTGCGGGTATCCCAACCCTCCATTCCAGGTGTGCCGGTGATGGGGCAGCCATTGGTGCAGGTGCCGCAGGTCAAGCAGGTGTTGAGATCGAATTTGGATAAATGGTCCTGAACGTCGGTAGGTAGTTTTTTCGGGCTGAAAGCCTCCATCATGTCATCCTCCAATTCCCGGGGCTGCCTGGCGATTCTCCTGGCAGGCGAGATCCCCGTTCAGTATGCGTGTGTTCCCTTTCCGGGTGGTAAAGCCCACATCATCCAGGTATTCCAGCACCGGAATACCAACCGTTCTACCGTAGCCCAGGATTTCCTTGCTGTCGGACAGATCAAGAAAACCCTTTTCCCGGATCCGACGGCTTATTTTGCGTTTGATTTCCCTGAGCGCTTCCGGTGAGAGGAAGCGTCGATTTCCAAGTCGAATCAGTCGTCCGGCTGCATGGAGATAATCCAGGAGGCGCTGGATTTCGTTCTTGTTAAGGCTCCGGCCGTGCGCCTTCCAGAAGGTGTCGGCGCTGAAGGGCACCAACCGGCATTGGTCTGCAAAATCCAGCAGCAGACCGGCCAACTTTTCCCGCTTTTGGGGCAATTCGACCTTCAAGTGGGGAATAGCATAGCAACCGTTGACTTTCACGAAGGCACCCCCAATGCAAAGCTCATCCAGCGCTCGCTGGAAAGGGGCGTCGTCGATAGGGATGGTGCAGGCGTTACGGAGTTCTTCCGTGCTCAGAACTCGTTTGAGGGGATCTTGTCGCAAAAGAGTCTCAGCGGTTTGGACGAGGTTTCTCTTGAAGGTTTCAAACCGCTCTTTATGGACAAAACCCGCGCTTCCTACGGCTGTGAGAAGGCCGGCAGCAGCCCTGCGGGAGAATGTATCCCTGAGCGCCTGTTTTGTCAAAGAGGTTTTGCACAAAAAGTCCGAAGGGTTCAAAAGCCTCAGGTGGTTTTCTGCAAACAGGGCGTCCAGGAAGGCGTCGGCATCCTTGTTACGAAGCGCCTGAAGACGGGGAAGGAAGCGTTCGGCCTTGCACACACGAAATTTTTCGTTTGGGATCTCGAGAATTTCTCCTCCCCCGAGAACGGTGGTCAGATTCAGCGGGCAGATGATAAATCGGTCGCCTGGAGCGACAGGCAGCGGTCTCAGAAGTCGGAACTGGGCGAGACCCGATTCCCCTGGCCCGAGCTGTTCCTTAGCCATCAAAAGAACCAGGGCGTTTACCGCTGCCGTGCCCGCATAGAGTTTGACACGTTGGCGGTCCCGGAGAGGTTGGACGGCATGGGAACGGATCAGGACGTGCGTATCGATCAAATAGGTTGCCCCGAAATGCCCTGGATCGACGAGGGCCATCCCCCTGCGCGCGGATTTATTCGGAACCTTGGCGAGCGCGATGCCGACGCGCTGGCCGGCATAGGCGATGTCCACGGGGCGGTGGTGGACTTGCAGCGATCGCACTCTGGTCAGGATATGGGGGGCAGGGAGGAAGAGAGGGCTATCCACTCGAAGGATGCCCGACGAAAGGGTGCCGCTCACCACGGTTCCGAACCCGCTCAAAGAGCGCACCTGATCGATCCAGAGACGAACAGGGGAGTTCGAAGTCTTGGGCGACAGATTTCTGGCTGTGGCGTCGATCGCATCCATGATGTCATCGAGCCCTTTGCGGGTCATTGCTGAAAAGGGGATGATTGGACGATTTTCCAAAAATGTGCCGGTGACGGCATCCGCAATCTCCAGCGCCGCCAGTTCGGCTGTTTCACGATCGACCAGATCTGTCTTGCTTAGGACGACCAGGCCGCTTCCTGCCCCCATGAGAGACAATATGTCGATATGCTCGATCGTCTGAGGCATCACGCCATCGTCGGCCGCCACAACGAGAATACCGAAATCCACGGCGCTGAGACCGCGAATGGTGTTCTTGAGGAAATCGGTGTGACCCGGCACATCAACGAGGGCCAGGTGCAGACCGTTCGTGTCTCGAAGCGGGGCGATGCCTGCGTCGATAGACAGCCGCCTTTCCTTCTCCTCACGCATACGGTCGGTGTCTATGCCGGTCAGACAACGGACCAGAGTGGTCTTTCCATGGTCCACATGGCCGGCAACGCCAGCCGTCAGATGTTTTTCCATGAGTCTATCTCCAGCAATCTTCTTGCTTTGCTGAGAACGCCGGGTGTTCCTCCAGGTGATAGCATGCTGCAGTGATCCGGACTGTTCCGGCCCCGCTCCGCCGGTGCGCGATTATTGTGTAGGGGGCAAGGGGAATCGAACCTCCTCCCCGTTTTGCAGACGAGGCCGACGGGTTTGAAGCCCGCGGGGCGCCCAGCGCCTTTGCCCCCGAAAGCGGCCCCGAAGCTCTGGAAGTTCGTTTTGGAAAAAACGATTCTACCCGATCGGAGCCGGATGGGCGGGATGTTATTTCGGAAGATACGATTTGTCAAACTTAAAAAACCGATAGTAATGCCAGGCCCCGCTGGACCGGCCTATAGTTTGTGGGCGTGGCGTATGAGTCGGTCCGTTTTTTTGTTTGACAATGTATCGAGTGTTCGATATGGTATCGAACACTCGATACATGTTCAGGTTCCTTTCAGTTTTATAGGGGTTTGGTCTCTGACAAAATGCATCCGATGAGGTGCCCCGTGCCTTGAACCTCCAGCGAGTGTCCATCCGGAAATGATTGAGCGACGACCAGGTTTCCAATCCGGACATAAGGATTTTTCTTCACACCCTTCAGGTGCTCAGTCCCACCCCTCCGGGGCGGGTCCCGGTCTGGCGAATATCCAGGAAATCATGCGTTTGCGCGGAGGCGGCCTCCAGGTCGCTGCACAAGGGACTGTGCAAATTGAGGCTTGGATCGGGAAAGAAGACCGTTTCAGGATGGAAATGAGCGAAGGAGGGACCCGAGATGTCTGAACACCAGGGGAGCAGGGAAAAACTCATACAAGTGGCCGTTGACCTGTTTGCGAGCAGGGGGTTTGCGGGAACATCCATCCGGGATATCGCGAACATGATGGGGATGAGCATCTCGAATATTTACCATTATTTCGGCAACAAGGAAGGTCTTCTGCTGGCTATCCTGGAGCACACGTCCAATACCCTGCTCGAGAGGCTGCGGGAGGCCTTCGAAAACGATCAGGCGCCCTTGCAGAGGCTGAAGACCCTCGTTCAGGCGCATCTCAAGCTTTCCAGGGAATTTCAGAAGGAATCGAGGATTTTTTTTCTGGACGAAGAACGTCTTTCGCAGGAAGGACACCAGATCAACCGGAAAATCCAACGGGAAATTCTGGAGATGTATGTTGAGGTCCTCAACGATCTTCAAAGTGCCGGTCTGGTCCACACCCGCAGCATCAAGATCCTGGCTTTCAACATCCTGGGGGTGATCAACTGGCATCTCAAGTGGTTCCGGACGGAAGGGGAGCTTTCCCACGAAGAGGCCGTGGAGGAGATCCTGGCGTTTATCCTTTATGGCGCTTTGGGCTCTGGGCGGTGGGAGTGAATCGGTTCTCAGGTTCGGAGACTGCAGGGGATCAGGATCTGAGCGGCGAGGTGTGGAACGGCGAAAAGGAAGAGTAGGTCCCGAAACGTTGAAAGGCCGGGCGTAATCTCGGCTCAAACGCAAACTTCAGGGAGGCGGATCATGATGCAGGCAGTGGTGTTGATGGAAGATCATCGGGTTGGGATGGCCGAGGTGCCGGAGCCCCGGCTGCAGAAAAACGACGATGTCCTGGTGAAGGTGACCGCCGCGGCCATCTGCGGCTCCGACATCCATATCAAACACGGGCAACTGCCGGGGATTGCCCCCGGGACGGTTATGGGGCATGAGTTCGTAGGCGTGGTGATGGAGACCGGCGCGGACGTGAGCCGCTTCAAGCCGGGCGACCGGGTGTCGGTCCCGGCGGCGGTCTGGTGCGGCACCTGTCCGGCCTGCAGGCGGGGACAGATCCAGTACTGCCCGAACGGGGGTGTATGGGGGGGCGGGGAGTTCTTCGGCAAAGGTTTGGCCGGTGCCCAGACCAGCAGTGTGCGGGTGCCCTATGCGGACATGTGCTTGACACCTATCCCCGATCATGTCCCGGACGAACAGGCTGTTTTTGTGGGGGATGTCTTCAGCACCGGGTATCACGCCGCGTTGGAAGGCCGGATCGGCACAGGGGATTCGGTGGCTGTGTTCGGCTGCGGGCCGATCGGGTTGGCGGCTCTTGTCTCGGCCTGGCAGATGGGGCCCCGTGAGGTCTTTGCCGTGGACATGTTCGACAACCGGCTGGAGATCGCACGGCACTACGGCGCCACTATTATCGATGCCCGTGAAGAGAATGTCGTCGAACGGCTGCGGGCGGCGACGGGCGGTGAAGGGGTGGATGTGGCGGTCGAGGCCATCGGGAACCCAGCGACCTTCCAGCAGGCCCTGCGATCGGTCCGTCGGGGCGGGACGGTGTCTGTAGTCGGGCTTTTCCCGACACCGGTGGAGTTTCCCTTGAACGAACTCGCTTACTACGGCGTACGCCTGAACATGGGCCTCGGGAGCCTCGCCCACATGCCGCAGCTGATGGGATTGCTCGCGGCGGGCCGGGTGGATCTTGCGCCCTTGGTGACCCACACATTCGCGCTCGAGGATGCCGTCGAGGCTTATGACCTTTTTGAAAACCGCAAGGATGCCTGCATCAAGGTCATCCTGAAGCCCTGACGGCTCGCCGGCACGGCGGATTTCTGTCGGGAAGGTGTTTCCGTATGAAGGTCCGCCGTGCGGAAAAGACTGTTCGATGACGCACCCAGTCCTTTTGTGCGAGGCGGTCTTCACCCCTCCGGCTGAAGAAGGCTGGAAAGCCGAGTTCATCGGGGCGGAGTGTCCCGCATGCAACCGGGTCTTCTTCCCGATGCCGGCCGGCTGCTGAATGCTCGTAAGAGAAGTGACCTCCTCAGGCCGAGACGGGTAGACGGCTCGGCACCACCATCACCTGGGCGTTCGGCAGGGTCTGTCTGAGGCCGGCTTCCAGGCGATCTATAAGGGTGTACACCTCTTTCATCTTTCGTTGACGGTCGAATTCCAGGAACAGTTCGATGAAAACGTGGCTGCCGGAGCGACGGGTGCGAAAGCCATGGATTTGTTCATAAGCGTCGAAGTTGGCGGCCAGTTCGCGCAGGATGATGAGTAGGTCGCGCTCGTCGAGGCTCCGGTCGAGCAGGTCGCCGACCGAGCCCGAAAAGACATCCCGCGTGGATTTGAGGAAGCTGAAAAGCAGGATGGAGGTGGCGCCGACATCCAGGAAGCGTGTCCAGGGCGCGCCGTGAAAGACGAGGGCGAGTCCCACGGCCAGGATGATGAGCATGTCCTCGAGGGCACCCATGCGGGCCATGCGCCACATGGCGCTGAAGATGGGCGAGTGCTCGGTCCGGCTCAGACGCAGGTTGCGGACCCAGAGCCAGACGGAAACGGCACAGGAAACAGTGGTCAGCAGCATTGCGGTCAGGCCGCCTTCCTGCTCGGCCGGGTGACGGATCTTCATCAAGGTTTCGTAGCCGATGAATAGGGCTGCAAGCAGCATGGCGATGCCGACCACCATGCTGGAGATGGTTTCCAAGCGCCCGAATCCGTATGTGTTGCGGAGGTCGGTATGGTGCGCCATGCGCTTTACGGTGTAGAGGGATAGACCCGAGGCGAGGGCGGCGGTCAAAGCGATGACGAAGTTCGCGACGAAGACAAGGGAATTGGAGGTGAGCATCCCGATGGTGGAGGCGCCGACCGTGTATAGCTCCATGGCGAGCGTAACCGCCAGCAGGCGGAGCTTGGTGGTGTTGGAAACCGCTGCAGAAAAACCGCTCATGACTATGGCCTCTTGAATAAGGTAGTTTCCATCCGGAAATGGTCTTTTTGATCAATCTCGGCGTCAATCTGCACGTTTGCTTGTGCGGCGACCACCAGGTCGCCTCCGCGCAAGCGTTTGATTTCCTTCATATTGACAAAAAATCCTCATTTTCGGATTGGAAACCGGGTCGTGCTGGATCAAGCATTTCCGGATGGGCATTCCCTAAATTTTTAAAAAATACCTGATAAAAAAACGGGGTTTTCCTGATGGACGCAGGAAAGGCCTTAGGCTATCCTCTATACACTTCATAAATAACTGTCATTTACTTCCTCCGGAAATAGCCTTTTTGTTCACAGGTGGGGCCTGATGGGTTCTACCCCTCCTGACGTAGGCGCAGGCTTGATCGGTCCCGACGTCCATCTTTGAGCTTGATTTTGCAGCGGCCTTCGTATTTTTTGTTTGAACGCTTGATTTCCCCTGCATGAGGGAAAAAAATGATTTCGGGTAATGGGTTTCCCCGCTTGATAAGCATTTTCCGATGAGTTTTTATGTGACAATTGTTTCGATAATCATAAACAATATCAAACTAAATTTAAATGCGAAATAATCTTCCTGAATGGCCTTGACCGTTTCATCCCATCGCTTAGGAGCGGGCTCCGATTTTGGCGTAATCGATGCTTGCGTATTTTTCTGTAATAATCTCCCATTTCAGCACAAATTAAAAGCAAAAGCGATACCGGCATAGGTCGAAAAGCAGTTTCTGGAAGGTAAACTGTCAGTGAAGATATTGTAGGACGGCAATGTGGTGCCGACGATCTGATCGGAGGATCACCATGATGAACACCAATAAGTGTGGCAATATTTTGTTAGTAGATACCGATTCTGCTTCGATAGAAGTCCTTGCTGCTATCCTCAGTAAGGAAAATCATAAAGTGAGTCAAGCTTGTGATGGCGAGAGTGCTATTGATTTTATTGAAAATAATGACGTTGATGTGCTTATCGCCGATGTACGGATACAAGCACCAAATGGATCTGAAATTTTCACATACATTAAAACAAAACATCCTGATATACCTGTGATTATTATATCAAGTTATGGAACAGTCGATTCTGCGGTTCATGCGATAACAGAGGGTGCATTCTACTATTTTTTGAAACCACCGGATTATCTTAAATTGAGAAAGATAGTTGCTAAGGCGGTGGAGGTCAGACACCTGAATAAACTTGTCATAGAATCTCAGCTCAAAGGAACCGAGGAGAAAGATTTCAGATTCATCGGAAGGAGTTTAGAAATACGAAAAGTTATGAGAATCATTGAGACAATTGCGGATTCCGAATGCAATGTACTGATTACGGGAGAGACAGGAACTGGAAAGGAACTCGTCGCTAGACAGCTCCACGCTTATAGCAAAAGGTGCGCCAATGAATTCGTACCTGTGAATTGCGCAGCAATTCCAAAGGATCTCTTGGAGGCCGAGCTTTTTGGCTATGAAAAGGGGGCGTTTACGGGAGCGATTGCCGCCAGGACGGGAAGATTCGAAAAGGCATCGGGTGGGGTGCTTTTTCTGGACGAGATAGGGGATTTCGCTGTGGGCTTGCAGGCCAAGCTTCTTCGAGTGCTCGAGGATAAAGAGATCGAACGGCTTGGCAGTAATAAATCACGACGTGCGGATTTCCGTTTGATTTGTGCTACGAACACTGACTTAAAAGGGAAGGTAGCGAGCGGAGAATTCAGGACGGATCTTTTTTATAGAATAAATGTCGTAAATATCAATTTGCCGCCGCTTTGGAAGCGGCGGGATGACTTGGTGCAGTTGGCGGAAATGTTTCTCCAGGATTTCTGCAAGCGGGAAAGAAAAAAGCTTTGCTTTACGGATGCTACTTTGAAAAGGTTTCTGGGTTATGCGTGGCCCGGAAATGTGCGGCAACTGCGGAATGTGGTGGAGCGCGGAGTCGCAATGGCGCAGGGAGAATTATTCGATCTCGAGCATCTCCCACCGGAAGTGAAAGATATTTCTGGCAATGCCGCAGTGCTATCGGAGATCAAACCGCTGTGGCGTTTGGAGACGGAAGCGATTCAGAAGGCACTGCGTACGTTTGATGGAAATATATCGCAGACGGCTCGGTCTCTTGGTATTTCGAGAAAATCGCTTTATAAGCGGATTAAAGAGAATCAAGTTATAAATATATCTTGATAACTTTTGAAATGATTGTCTAGCCTATATTTAGTATTCATCCGGAAATGTTTTGTCCAGCACGACCCAGTTTTCAATCCGGAAATGAGTTTTTTGGGGCAAAGTTAAGAAAACAAGCGGCGGCGCGGAGGCGACCTGTAGGTCGCCGCACAAGCAAATGCGCAGATTGGCGCCGAGATTGGCAAAAAAGACCATTTCCGAATGGAAACTAAATACAATTTCGATAGAACAGTGAACCCGGGCTTAAAAACGCGATACATGTCCGCAAAAACATCATCTGCTAGATTCGACTACGCATAATTTCAATCGACGTTGGCCGTTCCATAGCTTGGCTATGCTGAACTGCTCGTTGTTATCATCAACATGAAAAAGACCATAAGGAAAGAAAATATTTTCCAATCACATTTCTACTACTCATAATTATCACCCTCCTCTCTATCGTTAAACATCGATCATAATTGTACATTCACGTTGTCTGTAAAAATAAACGTGAATCATTCCACAAACTTTCAATCACAATTCAGATCATCCTGAGCATAACCTCTCTTATACATATTTTAGTATAAGTAATATTTAATTCGATACTGATACAAAACGCAATCGGGAATTCACTAATAATTAATCGATATTTGTCTTAGGGTTAAAAGGTCAATCCGCCATTTGAAAATAGCTGTCATCGATTGCATGGACGATATTTGCATGATTATCTTCATATCTTTCCCTGTTCATCCAAACAACAGCCGTAATCTGACGATGATCGGGACACTTTTGCAGATCCAACTGTGAAAACGCTCACATGCAGCGCATCGCCGAAGAATAGTTTTCATAAACAGTTCAAAAAACGGAAGTTCAAGGAGGGGCTTGGCTCCCTCTCTCCAAGAGGAGGGTTCGCCGGGAGAGGCGCTGACCGACACGTTTAGCAGGGCAGCGGGCTCCGGACCTGGGCTGCCCAGCCGATTGGTTCCAGGGTTCGCAGCAAGATCAGACTTCCCGCCCGGGAGGGTCCGCCTGAGCAAGGCGACCCGGCCAAGAAAATCCGTTTTTCACTTATTGAAAGGTGTTCGCTTGGCATAGAACTTCCGGTAAGAAGTCGAGCCGGGAATTTTTTCTAACTCCATCAGAGCGGGATGATCCTTTTTGCCGATCAGACGTCGTCGGGCAAAGTGGTTCGAAATGAAACACCGAAAAATTTCCAAGAAATCCTAAAAACTTGCAGAATCATTGTTTCGATTGGAAACAGCAGAAGGACGGTTTAGGGGTAAGAATGTGGCGGAAGGAAACAGATTGAAGAGAACTCTTTAAAAGATCAGGCCGTCAAGTATCCCGCGAAACAAGTGAATATGCGATTCAAAACATCTGCACTCGAAACGACGCCAGCCTAATCTACTGAATATTATGCGACAATTTTCTCGGCCAGACCGGAAACCTCGGATTCCTTACGCTTTAGAATCAGTTGTGCTGAGCAAAGGGCACAAAATTTGCTTAATGAGCAAGGTAATTAGTATCCATCCGGAAATGATTTCCCTATAGAACCCAGTTTCCAATCCGGGAATGAGGGTTTTTGGCCAACATCCAGGAAATCAAGCGTTTGCGCGGAGGCGACCTGTAGGTCGCCGCACAAGCAAATGTGCAGATTGACGCCGAGATTGGCAAAAAAGACCATTTCCGGATGGAAACTAATTATCAGCATATTCCAGAGATCTGGCGGGCAACATTTCTCATCTCGATTACAGCCTACTGCACCGCATGTATGAGGAATGCGTATGATGTCTAAAATGCATAGCTTTGATCTCTGCTGGTATGCAGTTTATACCAGGTCAAGAGCGGAGTTCAGCCTTGAAAAGGAACTGACTGGATCCGGTGTTCATGTGTATCTGCCGACTATCAAAAGATTGAGACAGTGGAGAGACCGGAAGAAATGGGTCACTTTTCCATTATTTCCTTCATATATCTTTATCCATACCCATCCGCGCCAAAGAGAATTTTCGAAAGTCATCCTGGCTAAGAACGTCGTCAGAATCCTGGGATCCAGCTCTGATGGACCGGAGGCTATCCCCCAAGAGCAGATTGTCAATTTGATGAAAATCGCTGTGGACGGCCCCGACATCAAAGTCGATCAGAATCTGAAGGCCGGCATGCGCGTACGGATCAAAGACGGCCCCCTCGAAGGAACAGAAGGGATCATCGAAAGGCCGCCATCAGCCAATCGATGCACCTTTTATGTGAATATTGAAATCCTTGGCAGATCGGTGGGAGTCGAAATCCGTTCTGATTCCCTCGAAATCTTGCAGTAAAATATTTTTGGCTAAGGGTTTCCCATATAGGTCCTGCAGATCCTGCAATCTAAATTGATTGCATTACAGATTTTACGATCCAATCAACTCTTCCATTAAATGAGATCATAGTATTAAAAATAGAGGCTGCGTCTGTAGCTGAGAGGCCAGGAGTGTATCTTTCTCAGCAATCACCTCAATCACATTTGTTATCAATTATTGCCATTTTCAGAATGATTATCAATAAGGTGCTGTCATGCTATTCCTAAAACAATATATTTCCACCAGAGGATCATTTCTGTTGATGACAGGCGATATTATTTTATGTTTTTTATCAATCTATTTGGTGTCACCTTCAGCTTATAATCTGATTGATATAGTTAATGAATACAATATTTTTAGTTTTGATCACTCCATAATGTTTATAATAACAATCATTTGTTTTTCAAGCATGTCAGCATTATATGTGCGCGGAAAACAATTTGAAAAATTTACTTGTCTTGCGCGCATCGTTACCAGCAATATACTCGCATTTGTCTTTCTTATTTCAATAATACACATTTCATCGCTGAAATTTGATAGACATCTTCTATGGCTATCAATTATTACATTTATGATTTTTCAATACCTGTGGCATTTTTTTCATAGCAACGTAGCGGAAAATCTTTTTCATTCTACAAAAACAGTTCTCCTAGTGGGCTCCGGTGAGCAAGCAGCGATGATAGGTGCCACCGCCGCAAAAGAGAAAGGCCGGTACAGCCTGCTCGGCTACGTAGCGGTACCCAACGAAAACAACCGGATCAAAGGGCTCAATGATCTGGGCGATTTTCAATCACTGGATAAGATCGTAACGAAGGTAAAACCTGACATCATCGTCATTTCGCTATCCGAGCGTAGAGGATTCATTCCGTCAAAAGAGCTTCTTTCAGCTAAGTTGAACGGCACAAAAATAATGGATGGCCCATCATTTTATGAAGAGGCCAGTGGGAAGCTTCTGGTTGAATACATCAACCCGAGCTGGATGATATACAGCGATGGCTTCCATAACAGTTGGATCACATATTTTATCAAAAATATTATGGATAATATTCTGGCAGCACTAGGGATTATAACCGCATTACCCATTTTTTTAGTTTTATCTGCATTAATAAAATTTGATTCAACCGGTCCTATTCTCTTTAAGCAGGTTCGCATCGGAAAGGATGAAAAACCATTTATACTATATAAATTCAGGACGATGGTAAACGATGACGGAAAAAGCGCCATTCACCAATGGGCTACAGAAAATGATCCACGAATCACACGTGTCGGAAAATTCCTCAGAAAATCGCGTTTAGACGAAATGCCACAATTGTACAATATTTTGAAAGGCGATCTGAGTCTCGTCGGACCACGTCCCGAACAGCCTGGATTTGTAAAGGAATTGAAAGAATCAATCCCCTATTATTCCGAAAGACATTTTGCGAAACCAGGATTAACTGGCTGGGCGCAAGTAAATTACCCTTATGGAGCGTCAGTGGAAGATGCAATCGAAAAGTTACGTTATGATCTCTACTACATGAAGAACCTTTCGATTTGGCTCGATGTCTTTATTCTACTGAAAACGATCAAAGTGATCCTTTTTGGGAAGGGTGCCCGCTGAATTCGGCTCACTCCATGAACGATAGAGATACAACACCACTGCCTCGAATTCCGGTTATGTGGGAATCTGAAATGACAGGCTTTGGACGATATTGTACCACGTAGTGTCGATCCGGAAATGGTTATCCAGCACGACCCAGCTTGCAATCCGGAAACGAAGAGATTTAGCCAATGTTTGTGAAATCAGGCGTTTGCCCTGAGGCGGCTCGCAGGCCGCTTGACAAGCAACCGTGCTGATTGAGGGCGGGATTGGCGAAAAGACCATTTCCGGTTTGGAGACTAGGTAACGGGGGGGGTACAAGATGAAATATTCCATGGCAAACCTCGAAAAAATCGCATCAAAATGGGACGTGATCGCCATGTTCATCGTCGGATGTGCTCTGTCTGGACTCATGAACGTAGGATGTGCATCCAGACAGGACTTTAGCCAGATTCCAACCGAAATCCCCCGGGATACCTCCGTTGTAGAGGCCTATCGCATCCAGAGCGGCGATGTCCTTCAAATCAAATTTCCTTACACCGAGAAGCACAATGAAGAGCTGATCGTTCAGCCCGATGGGCTAATTGTCGTTGGCGCAGCCGGCGAAATCAAGGCTGCAGGGTTGACCACCGTCGAGTTGGAGGAGGCGATCCGATCCGCATCTTCGAGTCGGCTCAGAGATCCTGAGGTTTTTGTTACGGTCACATCTTCAGCACAGAAGGTCTACGTCGGTGGTGAGGTAAGAACCGCCGGCTTTGTCCCCTTTCGGGAAAACCTCACCGCTCTGCAGGCAGTGTTTGAAAGAGGCGGTTTTACCGATGCAGCACAATGGGAGAAGATCTATCTGATTGAACTCGGAGAACATGCCGCCTTTCTCAGAGATCTGGATCTTCAACAGATTGCATCCGTGGCTCTCAAACCCAATCATGTGATTTTCGTACCCAAAACAGGCGTCGCCAAAGCAAATCAAGCTGTAGATCAATATATTCGTCGCATGCTTCCATTCAGTATGAATTACGACGTGTACAATATGAGATAGTTTCCATCCGGAAATGGTCTTTTTTGCCAATCTCGGCGTCAATCTGCATGTTTGCTTGTGCGGCGACCTGTAGGTCGCCTCCGCGCAAACGCTTGATTTCCTTGATATTGGCCAAAAATCCTCATTTCCGGATTGGAAACTGGATTGTACCGGGAAATCATTTCCGGATAGACACGAGATAACATCTGCGTGTTTACATAACATACCTCTGCGAAATAATTATTTTATTTTGAAACATTTGACATTTAGTTTGCGTAATCACAATCAATATTTTCCATACTATTCATCAGCATAATATATTTTAATATTCTCATTTAATCATTAAATCAAAAATTTATTTTCCAACAAAATACCATACTGCGCCACTATGTATAAAACATTCGGAGGTTCATACTATGGATGCTGTAAATACTAAAGATTGGAACTATCAATTTGGCAATCTTTTCTATGCGATAAAATCGCATGGATCACTGATTATGATTGTTTTTTTAATAATTTCCGTTCCACTCACAATTATATCTTTAAGCAAGCCCGAACCGCAGACTGCTATTGCAAAAATTATGTTTGAAAACAATCACAGGTTGAGCCTGGAGTTGTCCAGCCAACTCAATGAACGTGCTTCTCGCAGTACGATTGCTATTGAAAGGATGAACTCACAGGTTGAAATTTTGAAGGGGAATATGCTCGTCGAGAAACTTGTCAAAACGCTTGCAATAGCGAAATTCCCCAGTGAAGAAGATGAAATCATCAAAAGGGTTCAGCGTAACCTGGAAGCTTATCTGATGCCTGAATCCACAATTATCGAAATCTCTTATACTGATAGTGATCCCGAATTCGCCAAGAATGTTCTTAACACCCTAGTCCAGCTATACAAAGAATATTACAGCAAAAATATTGAAGGCGAAAATGTATTTGGTTTTTACACCGATCGAGTTAATCAGATTAAGCAGGAGTTGGATGATAGCATTCGGAAATTATATTTATTGAAGGAAAACGAAAATGTCTATTCCGACATTGCAACGGTTAAACATGACCTTGTGCAAAATATTAAAAGCTCTAAAAGTCAATTAAGCAATACCGATATACAAATAGCTGCACTTGAGGCGCAAATCGCATTAATAACTCATAATCTTGCTAAATTACCACATCAAATAAATAATAATATAGAAATGATCGCTAACCCTGAAGTTTTGTCAATAAAGAATGAGATTGCATTACTAGAATTGGAGAAAGCCGGGCTGCTTACAAAATATGTCGATGACTCACGTGAGGTCAAAGATCTTAATAAACAAATTGATTTTCTTCACTCTCAAATTCATAAGTATGATCCTGTTGTAGAAGGAAGACGCACATTTACCATAAACCCTCTCCGCGAAAATCTTCGCACTCTGGAGATGAATCTGTCAACGGAACTCGATGGGTTGCAGAAGTCGCGAAATGAACTGATCCGTTTAATTCAGGCCGACGAAAGCCGCCTGGCGCATCTTGACAGAGTGGAATACCGATTCATCAGCGCCGAGCATAAGGTGGCAACCGCAAAGAAGATGCACAGTTTCTATCTTGGCAAGCTCGATGATGCCCGTTTTGTCGAAGCAATGAACAGACTGGAAATCACCTCGCTCAACGTGATTCAATCAGCGCAATTGAAGCAGGGGAAGCGCCTTGCAGCACTTTCCTCAGTGGTTACCGGCACTGGACTGGGCGCGGTGATTGCGGTCGTCTTCGCACTTCTCCTGGAACTTTTCAGGCCGCGTTTGAGCCGTCCGGATCAGATTCAGGAGATTCTGGGCATACCTGTACTAGGTTCAATCACAAACGGATACCACGAAAAGCAACGGACCTGATCGTTATGTACAGCGAATTTTACGGATTCAGCAAGAAGCCTTTCAGCATCAGCCCTGATCCGGATTTCCTTTACAGCAACACCACGTATAAGGAACTTCTGGCCGTGCTTAAATACGGGATCCTTGAAAAAAAGGGGATCATCTGTCTGATCGGTGAAGTTGGAACCGGAAAAACCATGGTGATCAACCACTTGACCAGCATCCTCGAGAAGCGGGTTCTGGTAACGAAGATCTCCTTCCCCGGGCTTGGGTTCCATGGGATTCTCGACGCCATGACGGGTGATTTCGGGATAGGAGGAGGAGCCAGGATCATCTCCGAACGGCTTGCTTATCTCACAGATTTTCTGGTCTCCGCCAATGACAACGGGCACATCGTCGCACTGCTGCTTGACGAAGCCCAGGGACTCGGAGTGAAGTCTTTAGAGTTCATCAGGATGTTATCGAATCTTGAAACACCGAAAGAAAAACTCCTCCAGATTGTCCTGTCAGGACAGCCTGAACTCAAAGAGAAGCTCAACCTTCCTCAACTCAGACAATTCAAGCAGCGGGTTGCCCTAGCATTTTATCTGAAACCGCTGTCGTCAGAGGAAATTCCACTCTACATCGCTCACCGAATCCGGGTGGCTGGGGGCCACCGGGGTCTGACAATATTCACCGATGAGGCATTGAAACTGATCGCTTGCTACAGCCAGGGCATCCCCCGCATCATAAATTCTATCTGTGAAAATGCGCTCCTAACGGGTTGCGCCTTGAACAGTCCCCAAATTGACGTGGCGATCGTCCGGGAAGCAGCCAATGACCTCATGCTCTTGGCCGATGAGAACAAGATCAGGTTGCATCAAGAAAAGGAGGGAGAGAAGAACACGGTCACACCGGACCCGATCGCCGAAAAAATCCATTCAAAACCGACACCTCTCCCTCTGCAAAAGCCCGCTCCGAACCGTGCATGGCGATGGGCGCTGGGCTTGGCGGTCTTGATCCTGATATTGATGTTCACCCCCGCGGGCACCTTGATAGACCGATTTCAGGGTATGAATGCGGGAATCCACCAAGCATGGGTCCTTCCCGAACAATCAACAATCGCCATGGACAGCCAAAAACCCGAAAGAGAGAACCAGCCGATAAATGTCACTTCAGACCGGATCCATGTGCAAAACGCTGGCGAACCCGTTCGGAATCAGCCCCCTGCACAAGAGGGAAGAGAATCCGACGGTGAAACTCTGTCCATCTATGAAATGCCTCCTGATGAAGCATCCCAAGCAATGCCATCGTCCCCGGAGCCATCTTCCTTAGAGTCCACGGAAGGGATCCTGACAAGAACAGTGCGTAATGTTACGACCATGACATCGACGCCCCGAATCGAAAGGGCACAGCCACCAGAGATTCCCTCTTCGAGTTCAGGGCAAAGACAGCCCATGATGGCGGCCTATCTGAGGGCGCTCAAAACACCCCAAGACGCACCTGATCACGCCTCCACCCCTGAAAACAAGTTAGACGACGTGCCCTTGGAAAGTTTTTATAAGAGGCGCGTCTATCCTGGTGACACCATTACATCCTTGGCCAGGGATCTCTATGGATACGTGAACAGCCATGTGCTGGCCATCATCAAGGCAGCCAACCCAAATCTCGAAAACCTCGATCTGATCGTTCAAGATACCTACATCAATTTTCCGAACACGATATCAGGGCCAACCCTGATCAGAGACAATGAAGGGCGATATTTCCTCATTATTATATCATCATGGTCACGCAGCAGAATAAATGGATGGGTAAGACATCTCAAAGAAAATATGCACATAAATTTTATGATAAGAGACGTTAATATAACATCTGAACGTAAAATCTATCAAATTGAATCAGACAGATTTAAATCGATAGATACTGCTAAAACAATTGGTAAACAAATCATGCAAATCCCCTTGTTTTCAATGTTAGAGGAGGAATATAATGAGCCAAATATATGAACTTCTGAACAAAAACAAAGGGGATGTAATGAATAAAGAAATTGATATGACAACTTCAAAATCCATAGATAATCAGCAGGAAAGTTTTCTACAGATACCACCGCTCGATATTCATTCACAGGAGAAGGCAAAGCAAGAATTTGAATGTCTTTACAAGAACCTTACCCTTTTGGGGCTGAAGAAAATTCGCTCGATTATGATCTGCGGGCTATGTGAAGATAATAACCTTATGCTTTCCATGAGCCTTGCATCAACGATTGTACTCAACGAGCCCCTAAAAATCCTGGTTGTCGATGCAAACATGGATTCACCCTGTCTCTACAAACATGAGGTAGGCTTTCGCCGTGCCGGTTTTTGCGATTTTCTGCGAGAATATCGGTCAGTGGATCACTATGTCATGCCTTCAAATAACCCCCGGTTGTTTGGTATGAAACTGGGGTTGATGGAAAACGGAGAGCGTGAACTTATCAACTCGTTTCGTATCGATACGGCTATCAAGACCTTTCAATCTTATTACGATATGATCATTCTCGATGGTCCGCCGGCTATTTCGGACAGCTGTTTGCCTTTAGCCAAGAGTGTTGAGGGAGTCATTCTCGTTCTCCACATGGGTGTTTCTGCCGATTTGGCAAAAAAAGCGCGCAACACATTGGAACAGATACAAGCCAGGGTACTAGGCGCTATTCTTTGCTAATATTGCTATCTTTAAGGCATACAAATGAATCATCCAATCAACCATCATGATATTACTGATTATGAGAATTATTAATTTATTGGAGCGTTTTCCTGGGCAATCGCATTACAATCGGCCAGATCTAGTAAAATGCGTTCAAATATCAGTGGATACCAAGAGGTGAAATGTGAACGTGAATTCAATTTCAGTTCCAATAATTAGTGTGCTATTGCTGCTCATGGGGATCAGTCTTGGGGTGGGATTTCTAGATGCTGAAAAAATTGCACTCCTGGTTATTGTCGCTCTTGGCCTGCTTGTGATCGTTACCTTGCACCCCAGTCTTGCCATACTGGCTCTTTTAAGCACATTTCTGTTTTCCTATTCATCATACATCCCCGATGCAGGCAGAATATCGCCGAATAACGTTCTGGGAGCAATATTGTGCATTCTGCTGGCAGTCAGGCTGATCAAAGGCGAATTGCCATGGCTGCTGCGAATTCGACAGATTCCTGTCCTTGCTGCAATCGGATTGATTTTCCTGGTATCCACCTATCTTGCCCCGGCACATCCTGAATCGTTAGCACCGATAGACCGCACCAACAAAGAACTTTGGGAGTTTTTTTCACAGACCGCCTTTGTCCTATTCATGGTCTTCTTTATCACCAACAAGAAACAGCTGAGTTATATCTTCTGCATCCTCCTTGCCGTAATTACCTTTTCAGCCGCTTCTTCCTTCACCAATTTGTTGCAGTCGGCTGCCGACTATCGGGCCGTGGCCACCTACGGCGTCAATATGGCAAAAAATTCCAACTATTTAGCATTTTACTGTCTCATGGGCCTGATCATGAGCTGGTATCTTCGCCAGGAAAGCCAATCCTTTCTCGCTCGGGTTTGTTTTCTCTCTATCGGCCTACTACTCCTGTCTGTTGTCTTTTTGACGGCTTCACGCAATGCGATAATCAATCTTCTTGTTTTGTTTATCGTTCTCACCTTCGAATCCGGCTTCAGCTTCCCTAAGATTGGCGTGACCGTGTGCCTGCTGGGTGCAATCGCCTTGGGTGCAACCCATTTCATTCCCGAAAAAAACCTTCAACGGATCACCGCCTTCGACGTCGACCCATCCCAAAAAGAGGCCTCCCGTTCCCTGCTCGAGAGATATCGAACACTCGTGGTCGCATGGAAAATTTTTATTAACGAAAATCCCCTGATTGGCGTCGGACCAGGAAATTTCAGATGGATCCGAAGAATCGATTATGACCATAAAACCGTTGCAACGCACAATGCTTTTCTCTGGGCCTCGACCAGTGGAGGAATCGTAGCCCTCCTCCTTTTTCTGCTTCTTTTTTGGATCACCTGGAAAGACTTGTGTTGGATGGAGCACCGGGGCTGTGTCACGGGTCTTCCGCCCCCATGGATGATCAAAACCGTGCGAACAACCTTGATCCTCTTTATGGTCTTCTCTTTCTTCACCGAAGCGTGGCTCGAGTTGATACTGTTTCTCTTGGTGGGATTAACGGCGACAATGAAAAAGATGCACCTCCAAGCACTTTGATCCACCCGACATTTTCTGCATCTCCTCTTGACAGGACGATCTATCCGATGATCCAGCTAGCTTATGTCCTACACGAACTCAATATGGGGGGCGCTGAAAAGCATCTGATCGAGGTTCTGCGCAATATCGATCGGAAACGCTTCACGCCATGGCTCTTTTGCCTAGGAGACGGATACGGAAAATCCCTTTACGAAGAGTACCTGAAAACGGATGTCACGCTCGTCAGAATGGGTATGAAGGGAAGTCTGCGGAATCCTCGAAATCTTGTCAAGGTCGCACAGATGGTCCGGCTGCTCCGCGCTGCCGATATCCATATCGTCCATGGATATCTTTTCGAGGGGAACCTGATCGGCTCACTCGCAGGTCGTCTTGCGGGCGTCCCGATTCTCATCGCCAGCAAACGGAGTATGGACGCCTATCACGGGTTCAAGAAGATCGCCTGCCGAATCACCAACCGGCTTGCGTCCAAGGTGACTGCCAATTCAATGGCCGTCATGGGCTTTGTCCGGAAAACGGAAGACTGCCCTAAAGGCAAGATGATCGTTATCCCCAACGGCACGAGCGCAGGCGTCACAGGCTCTCAGGCTTTGGAAAAAATGACACTGCGGGGCTCCTGGGGAATTCCGGAAGATGGTCAGATCGTCGGGACCGTGGCGAGGTTTTTTTGGAAAAAGGATTACCCCAGTTTCATCAAGATGGCGGCTTCGGTGGCGCAGAAATCGTCAAAGGCCTATTTCGTCGCTATCGGGGATGGCCCTTTGAGACCTCACATACAAGAAATGGCTGACGGGTTGGGTTTGGGCCCGCGCATGCGCTTCCTCGGGTGGAGGGAGGAAGCGGCGCGGTATACCGCCGGGTTCGATGTTTACGTATGCGCCTCGGTAATCGAAGGCATGTCGAACGCCTTGTTGGAGGCCATGGCCATGGGTCTTCCCGTCGTCGCAACGGCTGTAGGGGGAAACTGTGAAACCGTGGTCGAAGGCCGAACGGGCTTTCTGGTTCCTACAGAAGATCCGCAGGCTCTGTCATATGCCGTTATGAGGCTCCTGAACGACCCACCTGCCGCCGAGGCAATGGGGCGGGCAGGAAGACGCCGGATCGAAGGCGAATTCAGCACTCGTTGCATGGTAGACAGAATGGAAAGGCTCTATGAATCCCTTCTCACGGAACATACCGAGCATACCAGAAGACAAGGCCATCACGGCCTGGGCCAAAGGCCCGCTGAGGATCCTGTTTATCATCGGAAGCCTCGACATCGGAGGCACGGAAAAGCAACTGTATCTGCTGCTGAAACACCTTGACAGAACCCGTTTTTCGCCGCTGGTCGTAACCCTCTCGAGGGGCGGGTACTGGGTCAGGGAGATCCGTCGTCTCAGCATCGATGTGATCGAGTTAACGAGACGAAAGAGCTACGAAATCCGGCGCTTGATGATGTTGACCCGAATCCTGAACCAAACTCGCCCGCATATCGTTCATGGGTTCCAGATGCCGGGCAATCTCTACGCCGTCCTAAGTTCCCTGCTCAGCCGAAAGGGCAAGGTCCTCAGCAGTTATCGCAGCTTCGATCCGGTCCGGACAACCCTGCAGCCGTTTCAGGAATTCAAGCGCTTGCTTGCCTATGGCCTGGCTAAGCGGGTTGTCTGTAACTCAGAAACACTCGACGCGGATTTGAGCGGACGCTATCCCCATCTTGCAAAATCAGTCGTGATCCACAACGGGATCGAAATGCCCATAAAAGCAGAGGCTGCTTCCATTTCACGGCTGAAGGAGAACCTGAACCTTCCCGCTCATTGCCCCATAGTGGGCACAGTCGGACGATTCGTTCCCATCAAGAATCAAACCCTTTTCCTCGAAATCGCCGAACGTGTCCTGAAGGATCGCCCGGATACCATGTTTCTGGTGGTTGGCGGAGGTCCCCTTGAAAAGGCGTTGAAGAAACGGGCTTCGGACCTTGGAATCACCCAACACGTCGTATTTACAGGCCAACGGCCGGATGTTCAGGACCTGCTGCAGCTGTTCGATGTGTTTGTCCTGACCACTTCGAACGGGAACGGCACGGGGGAAGGATTTCCGAATGTGATCATGGAGGCGATGTTGAACGGAATTCCGTGTGTCGCCACCGACAGGGGGGGGCTATCCGAACTCGTAACGGATGGGCGCAATGGATTTCTAGTAGCGCCGTCGCAAATCCAGGTGTTTGCAGATAAAACGGTGACGCTTCTCGGGGATCCAGATCTACGCTCCGTGATGGGAAACGACGCAAACAAACGCATCTTGGAAAAATTCACGGTGGAACGGATGGTCGCCAAGTTTGAAGGACTCTATTGCTCGATGTTGCAATGAAAATAAAACAACCGGAATGGAGAGTGCAATGAAGGTTTATATCCTTGACAGGCTGGTCTGCCCAAACTGCGGATCAAACCTGAAAATTAAGTCCTTTTTAACCGAAAGCCTTGATCCAGAAGCGTCTGATCATAACCCTGATCCGCCCTGCCAGCATTGGTGCGGATTCTTTGGCGATGTCCCGAAGGCAAGCGGACGGCTCCAGTGCGATTCCTGCAAGAGCACGGAAATCTTGGAGGGGATGCTTTCCTGCACATGCGGATCCTGGTACCCCGTGATCAAGGGGGTGCCACGAATGTTGGGGTTGGAACTGAGACACCTTTTCCTCGAGTATTATCCAGATTTTTTCCAACGCCATGAAGAGCAGCTTCCACCCCTGAGTGAACACGAAAAAGGCTCTTTTAAAAAAAAAGCGATCGAAGTGCAAACCAAAGGCAAAACAATCGACCGTTTCAGCTACGAGTGGAACAAATTCAAGGACTACCGTGAAGACAATTTTGAAAAAGGAGTAGGGTATCTGCCCAAGACCCGCTTTGCCGGAAAAACGGTTCTGGATGCAGGGTGCGGCGCAGGGCGGCATGCCATGGAGGCATCCAGGCGCGGGGCTCGGACCGTTTTTGCCATGGACCTCAGCAATGCCGTCGACGCCGCCTTCGGAAACACTTTTGCCGATCCAGCGATTCACGCCATACAGGGTGACATGTTCCATCTTCCCTTCAGACGGAATTCCCTGGACCTGATCTACAGCCTTTGGGCCTTGCCCCATACGAACGATCCACCTCAAGCCTTCCAATCCATGGTGCCGTTTCTGGCAGAAGATGGAATGATACTCGCCTATCTTTACAGCAATGAAAGAAAGAAAGCCCATGGGGCGCTGCGTCATATGCGGAAAGTCACGACCCGGCTTCCCAACCCCGTCGTACGTTCCTTAGCGTTCATACTGGGCACTGTCGACTACGGACTGATGATTCTGCCCTACCGCGAACTATCCAGATCTTTGACCCTGCCGGATGGATTGACAAAGCTCATCCCCACCCATGTCCGTCTGTATGCCTCATGCAGTTTCAGCACCTGCTGCACCGACTGGATGGACAGACTTTTTTACCCCCATGTGCACTACTACTCAACCGACGAACTCAAGCAATGGATCAGGCAGGCGAAGCTCAAAGCCCCATCGATCCGTCGCTTCGAAAACTATGCCATCGTCCTTCAGGGAACGCGAGCAGCTTGATAATCATCCGGAAATCCGGCTTGGCATCCGCCAACGCGCCAGAAGCTCCGATAACCCGAAAAGGCTCTACCCGGTAGGAATCGCGCAGGGCAAAGGACTTTCTGCATCGACCCGATGGGCTTGCCTGAAGGAGACTGTATGCATATCGAACTGATCAGCGACGCGGGTGATCTGAAGCCCTACTATCCCGACTGGAAGACCCTCCTGGAGCACTCCGGAGGAAGCAGCCCCCTCTTTCTCTCCCCGGAGTGGATCGGAAACTGGTGGCGGCATTTCGGCGACGGGAAGCAAATGCAAACGATCCTCTTTCTGAACGACAGCCGGTTGGTAGGGATCGTCCCCCTCTTTACTTCGATCAGCCATGTCCTCGGATTGCCGTTCAGGATCTTGCGGTTTATAGGTTCCCGACACGCGGACCATCTGGATTTCTGTTTTGAGCCTGACTTGCGATACGAATGCACACAGAGGCTCTTCCTCTTTATCAAGGAACATCTGCACTGGGATGTCATGGATCTGATGGATGTCCCGGAAGACTCCAAGAATCTGCCGATTTTGCGCAGCGTTCTGGCCGAGCAGGACTACACTTTTCAGGTTGAACCATCCATTCTTTGCCCCTTCCTCGAGGTCAACGGGGATGACTGGGCGGTCTACTACGCAAACACGAGATCCAAATCCACGCGAAAGGATCTCTCGAGACGTCTCCGCCGACTCGCGGAGGGAGGGGAAGCCATTTTCAGGCAATATGATAACCCGGAAGCCGTTAGGGATGTATTTCCCAGTCTGATCGAGGTCTATCAAAAGCGCTGGCATGGCAAGAATATCAGCCTGAGTTTTGCAGGTGTAAAAGAGCGGGACTTTTATCAGGACATGAGCATCGACCTTTGCCGAGAAGGACAGCTGCACCTACTGACATTGGAGACGCATGATGCAGTCGTCGCTTTCAGCCTATCAGCCATGCACGGGACACAGTTCACCTGGTTGATCACAGCCTATAACCCAGAATATGAACGATTTTTCCCGGGAGAGCAGATCCTCGCACGATTGCTGGAATCCGTCTTTAACACAAAACGCTTCCACGAATTTGATTTTACACGCGGTGAAGAACCATACAAATACAAGTGGACCAGCAATCACCGTTGGAATGTCAGAATACTTGTACGAAATAGAAACGCTCTTTCACAGATTCCGTTCAAAAGTATCAGAATGGTGGCGAATATCAGACGTGAAGCCAAAAAAATCGAACTAATCCGTAATATAAAATTAAACGTCATTGGAAATTTGTCTCAGAAAATGAAAAATATCGGCGGTTGTAAGATGCATTAATCTTCAATATAATTATCGAAATAAATATGCAGCATTCTAGCGACCAAAATAACTTGGAAAATATTATATGCAATAAATCAATTTTCTTCATGAAAGCACTGAATGGTATATACCATGGGGTCGAGAATATTTATAAAATCGCTTTTCATGAAATTGATAAAGGTTTCCGCAACACCCCTCTATTGGGCAGCAACATTTAAATCACGATTCCAATCCAATAAAAAGACACCGATTCTTGTATACCACAAGATCACCCATATCTCCGATGGAATCGATGCATTATGGAATGTTTCCCCTGAACTTTTTTCCAAACAGATTGAATTTTTGCTTGAAAACGGATTTCAGATCGTGTCGCTCCAGTCTTTCTATGACAGTCACCAGTTCAAAAACAGCCTGCCCAAAAATACGGTTATCATCACGTTCGATGACGGTTATGCCAACTTTTATGAAAATGCATACCCGGTATTATGTAAGTACAGGCTGCCGGCGACCGTTTTTCTGACGGTGCACTACACGGGAGCGGATTATTTTTACGAATGGGATCGTACTCAGATTACAAAAAAACCAGAACTCAAACAACACTTCAGATTACTCTCATGGAATGAAATATATGAAATGAAAGAATCAGGGCTTATCACTTTTGGATCTCATTCCATGACACACCCACACCTTGGCCGTCTGCCGGATGACGAGATCGTTTATGAACTCTGCGAATCAAGAAGGATCCTCGAGGAACGTCTCGAACCACCGGTCATTTTTTTTTCCTACCCAGGAGGCAGCTATGCGTATGGTGATGTAAACAAAAACACGAGAAAACACCTCGAAGAATGCGGATACAAACTTGCCTGTACCTCACGAACCGGAAGGAATCGGGTATCCGATGACCTTCTAAGTTTAAAGCGGATCGGTATCAGTAGAGAGGATGATATCCCTCTTTTCAAAGCCAAGCTGAGCGGTGGGTGCGACTGGATGGGCTTCGCACAGTTTGCCTTTCAAAAATCTTTTAAGAACGTCTGGTAACATCTGCAGATAGATTTATTATTTTGAAGCAAGCGTTCAAAAAAATCAAATTGGTATCCAATTACCGTATTTCACAATGATATAATCGGAGGATACTATGAGAAGAATTGCTTTTATCATGTCAACATTCCCAACTCTTACGGAAACATTTGTCGCGGGTGAAATAAAAATTCTGATGGATGAATTTCCAAACAGTAAAATATACTCACTGCGACGACCCTTCGACATCAAGCTTCACAAAGAATCCGAAGAACTAATGCAAAGGACGGTTTATGTCGATCCACTTTATTCTGCCGCCTGTTTAGCCTCGAATATCCATTGGATCTTCAAAAGACCCAAAAAATACTTCGGTGTCCTCGGCTTTCTCATACGTCATACTCTGTCGAATCCAGTGCATTTCATCAAGACGATGGCACTGTACCCGCAGGCGGCACATCTCGCTTCCATGCTGCAGGAAACCTCGTTAAATCATCTTCACGCACACTGGTCGGGCTATCCGACGACGGTGGCGTTGGCCGTCTCCAAACTTACGGGCCTGCGATACAGCTTCACATCCCATGCGTGCGACACAAGTATGATCAAGACTATGGTGAAAGAAAAAGTACAAGAGGCCGATTTCGTTCTGACCTGCACGCGCGACGCACTGAAGTTTTTGTCCACATTCCTGCACGAGTCCGAGATGAAGAAAATAATCGTGAACTACCATGGTTCCAACCTCCGGAAGTTTCGCCCTGAGCTTCGTCGGGACCACCCCGCAGAACCGCCCTTTCTGCTGAGCGTAGCAGATCTCCACGAGAGAAAAGGCTTTCCTTTCCTGCTCCAGGCATTGAACCTGCTTCAAAAAAGCGGCATACAATTCGCTTGCCACATCGTCGGCGATGGGCCGCAGCGGCCGGTTCTCGAAAAGATGATTCAGGATCTGGGCCTGCATGGAATGGTGTTCCTGCCCGGATCGATGACGCAGGAAAAACTGATCGACAACTACTACGCCCTGGCCGACATCTTCGTTCTGCCTTGCGTCGTACAGCATGTCCGGTTTTTCCACAAGAATGTGGATCTGGGCCGTTTGAAGATCATGGAAATCAAGATGAGCGGAGGCGAGGGGATTCAGAAGGACGGCATCCCGAACGTCCTTGTAGAAGCGATGGGCATGAAAATACCCGTTGTCTCCACGCACGTTGCCGGGATCCCGGAACTGATTCAGGATGGAGAAAACGGGCTCCTCGTCCATCCGCGCGACCCGGAAGCCCTCAGTGCTGCCTTGAAATCATTGATCGAGAATCCATCGCTCCGAAAAAAGCTCGGTGAAAAAGGCTACATGCGTGCACACGAAACCTTCGATCGCAGCAAAAACATCCGGGCCCTCGTCGAAATATTCCGACAGGACGAAATCCCGGCGGACTCGACCGGCAGCGGCGGCAAACTGAGGGTGATGAGTCCATTGGGTACGGCCGCTCCCTCACGGTCGTAAATGAGCATTCCTTGAAAACCCCTATAAGAACTCCAATGAGGATGCCATGGCTAGCAATTTTAAAATCGATCTTAGAAAGAACTGTGAAACACTTCATATTCGCCTGAAGGGCGATTTTGATGGTGATTCTGCTGCACGTCTGCTCAATACTATCGAAGAATTCTCGATCGATACCCAAAGAGTCTATATTGATACAGGAAAACTCGACAGGATTCACCCATTTGGAAGAGCCGTTCTACACGCGCGACTCGCAAAGGCGATTCGACTCGTGGACAAATGTCAAATTATAGGAAAACACGCTGACCAGCTTATTATTTGAACCGCTAACTTGTTTCCATCCGGAAATGAGGATTTTTTGCCAATATCAAGAAAATAAAGCGCTTGTGCGGAGGCGACCTGTAGGTCGCCGCACAAGCAAACGTGCAGATTGACGCTGAGATTGGCAAAAATGACCATTTCCGGATGGAAACTCATTAGAGGATTTTCTCATGGAACCGTTTTATACACCATCGCGGAGTCCCGAAGCTTCTTGTGAAATACGTGGATATGAATCGAATGATCCTGGAATGCCAATGGTCAGCATCATTATTCCCGCGTACAACGAGGAGGAATCCATTTCCGATTGCCTCGAATCACTCGTTGAGCAAAACTATCCGCAGGAACTTGTAGAAATTTTAGTGATCGATGGTTTAAGCCGTGACCAGACACGTGCAATCGTCAAGGCGTTTTCGGATCGTCATCCAAACATCCGGGTTCTCGAAAACTCAAGGCGTATCATTCCTTGTGCCTTGAATATCGGGATCCGTGAAGCAAGAGGAGACGTTATCATACGAGCCGATGCCCACACCCTCTATGACATCAACTATGTGATGAATTCCGTAACGCTCCTGTTGAAAACACAAGCCGGGAATGTCGGTGGAATCATTCAGCCTGTTGGACGGGGACTGGTAGGCAAAGCCATCGCGATAGGTGTCAGCTCACCGTTCGGTGTGGGTAACGCCTATTACCGATATGCCGATTCGCAACGGTGGGTAGACACGGTGGCATTCGGCTGCTGGAAGAAGGAAACGCTTCTCGAGGTCGGCGGATACAACGAGTCGTACCTCATCAACGAAGATTACGAACTGAACTACAGACTACGCCAGAGAGGAAAAGGCATTCTCCTGTCTCCAAGTCTCAAATGTTATTATTTCCCGCGTAGTTGTCTAAAAGGACTTTTACAGCAATATTTCAGCTATGGAAACTGGAAAGTGAAGATGCTGGCTGAACATCCCGGATCGTTGGTCTACCGGCAGATCATTCCGCCGCTCTTCGTCCTAAGCCTTTTGATCGCCATCGCCTTGGCCTCCTTGCATTTGCTTCCTCTGCTGTTGGTCGGGGGGAGCTATGCACTGGCCAACCTCTTCGTATCCGTTTGTACGGCTACAAAACGCGGCATCCGGTCAGCACTCATCCTGCCGGTGGTCTTCTTCTCCATCCATGTGGCCTGGGGCATGGGGTTTCTTTCAGGCCTTCGACATCTTTTCACCATCAGTTCCGCCCGGCTCCGCCCCGCCTGAAAGAATGCCGTCCATAAATATCGATCAAGTCCAAACAGATTTTCAATTCGGAAACGAGGATTCCACCGTGGAAATCTTTCTTGCCTTCCCAAAATCGTTGGTAAAACAGGCTTTCTTTTTAAAATCCTGTTTGAGTCCTACGCTCAATGGAAACGACAGAAATATCAGCGGGGTGATCCTACAATATCATTCGGTCGTAGCAGAAAAAAAATCATCCATGGCATATATTTCCCCAAGTTTATCCGTTAGCGCGCGTGATTTTGATAAACAGATGTTATTCATGAAGAAATATTATCAACCGCAAAATCTAACCAATTTTATAAAAAAATATAAAGATAACGCAATAGGCCATCGATGCATATTCGTCGTGAGTTTTGACGACGGTTATCGTGATAATTATATCTATGCATTGCCCATATTAAAAAAATACAATATCCAAGCGATTTTCTATCTAACGGTCGATTGCATTGATAAGCGACCTCCATGGCCATCCGAACTACGATTTCTCATTTACAAAACGAACAAGACACTATTGAATCTCTCATCCCTCTCAGTATCTTTGCTGGTTGATGACGCTGCAAATAAAGAATCAGCATACAACAATCTAAAAAAGATGATGGTGCGTATGAATTGTTCGGGAAGGGAATCGGTATTGTCTGAGATTTCCAGGAAGGCTGCGCTGAAGATTTCTGACATGAAAGAACTCGACGGCCTCATGCTGACATGGAAAGATGTTCACGAGATGCGTGCACAGGGGATGGAGATCGGCTCTCACACGTTGAGTCACCCGTCGCTCCCGTTCATTTCCCTCGACGAGGCAGACAAGGAAATCAGACAGTCAAAGGATATGCTGGAAAGGGCACTGGATGCGCCGGTCGAGCATTTCAGTTATCCAAATCCCGGGGACTACTTGAATTTCAACAAGACGCTCAAAGCACTGCTGGAAGAGGCCGGGTACCTCTCAGCAGCGACATCCGTTCCGGGACACGTCCATCGTGGAGACGATCCATGGGCCCTTAGACGCAAGGGCATTTACCGGACCTACAGCAATTTGGCGAGTTTTAACTTCTGGGTCGGCCGGGAAACGAGTCAGTATCCACCAGTCATATACGGTAGAGGCCGCGAATGACCCCCAACCCTGGATCCCATCTCTTCATCTGAAGCTCGATTCCGTGTCGACATACGGCCCCTGATCAAAGCCGACTCCGATAACAGCAGGTGTGAGTCCCGCAGAGAACGCAATTTCTCACTGCGTGCACCTCTTCAGCTTTGCCAGAACACACTGGATCTTGGTTCAGAGAGTTCATTTCCCAGTGAAACATGTTGTATCTTCACGACAATGAAGCTTCAAACATTCTGCGAGGAAAATGACATGCACTCCGACGCCCTTCCGGTAGCCGTCGTATTGGGCCTGGGTCAAAACGGCCTTGCCACTGTCAGGTCCCTGGGAAGGCAAGGCGTCCCGGTCATCGGAATCGATCGCAACCTCAAGCAGTATACCGCCCGGACACGCTACTGCCGCAGGCTCCTGTGCGCGGATTTCAAATCCGGTGAGGGTCTGGTGGATTTGCTCGTAAACCTCGGTAAACGGCTGCCGCAACGCGGCGTGCTGTTTCCTTCCGGAGACTTCAGCCTCGAACTGTTAAGCGAAAAACGGCAAAGACTCGAGCCCTATTACCATTTTTCTTTCCCGGAAAAGAAGATCGTCCGGCTCACACTCGACAAACAACTGTTTTACCGCTTTGCGGAACTGAAAGGCTTTGCGATACCACAGACCTTCTTCGCGCAGTCCGATGAAGAATGGCGGGGAATTGCGGACCAAGTCCGGTTTCCCTGTATCGTAAAGCCCTTTCAACCCAATCTCGGATGGCGTCAACTCTTTCCCGATCAGAAACTTTTCACCGCAAAAAGCCGGGAAGACCTTTTGAAGGTACAAAACCAATTGATGCCCCTGCATAAAGATCTCATCATACAGGAGCGCATCCCGGGCGGAGACGATCGCCTCTTCTTCTCTCTGGCCTATCTAGACAAAGCTTCCCGCCCGATGGGAATTTTCACCGGGCGTAAACTCCGCCAATATCCACCGGACTATGGGACATCCAGCATGGCGGAGAGTCTTTGGAACCCTTGGATTGCATCGAAATCCATCGAGATTCTTCAGGCCATGGAATTCACCGGGTATGGTTCGGTAGAGTTCCGCCTGGATATCAGGGACCAGGCCTACAAGGTCATCGAAGTGACCGCGAGGACATGGTTTCCGCACGGCATCAGCACTGCATGCGGGCAAAACTTGACCTACCTGGCCTATTGTCACCTCGTGGGGCTCCCTCTGCCTGAACTGAGCGAGTCGCGCTGTTCAGTCAAATGGATTCACGAGGAAAGAGACCTCCGCTCATCCCTCGACTATCTGCTCGCCGGAAGAATGACCATCCGTGAATGGCTGTCATCTTATCGCGGCAAAAAAACACTTGCCATTTCAGCACGGGACGATCCGGCACCTGCACTGCATCTTCTGGCGCACATGCTTTCAGTCCCGTGGCGCCGTTTCCTGAGCGATTGATGAAAACCGTTCCTCCGTTGCTCAAACGGAGTTCGCATCAACCATCTTTTGTTATACATGAACGGAGGATAAGAGATGCCGCGTTTCTATAAAATCATGTCAGCCGTTGTATTCCTGGGCTTTGCAATGATCCCACAATCCGCGACGGGAGGCATCGTGGACGAAACAGTCGTTTTACAATCGAAGGAGAGTGACGGATATGCAAAGCTGTACAATCTAACCGCAAATATCTCGAGCAGCTACGCTTACGTTGGGAAAGGATACTTGGTCGGGTGGCGTTTCGAGAATATGCCCCTGCCCCGCGGGGTCAAGATCTTGGGCGCCGCTCTGGAACTCTTCTGCAATCAGAAGGAAAGCGCTTCGCTGACGCTTCGTTACCTCGGTGAAGCCTCCGACGATTCGGGACCTTTCACAACCGTTATGGGTGATATCGCCAACCGGCCGAAGACCTCCGCCGCCGTCCTCGATACCCCGGGGCCTTGGACCCTATGGGGATGGAACAGGACTGCTTCTCTGCAGCCGATTATTCAGGAGATCATCAATCGGCCTGGATGGCGAGGCGGTCATGCCCTGACACTATTTGCCGACGGTTCCTGCAGCTCGGCCTACCGGGGAATCTTTACGAGCGAAAGGGCATCGGATTACAGCGCCCGTCTTCATGTCTCATACCAGTTGGAACAGGTCGAATACGATACAGATGGAGATAACGTTCCGGATATCGTCCTCTACGATCGTGACGGTGATGGCTATTTTGAGTGCCCGGTCGGCAAGACCGAATACTCAGGAACACTGGTGGTGGAACATCCCCTGGAAATCATGGGAGGTTCAGCGACGCGTTGTGAAACCCTCTTCAAAGGAGGTGCATTCGTCCTGACAAACGGCGGCAAGGTTATCAGCGATCTGCTTTCCCCCATAGTCAGTTCAGCCTACCCCGGATTGAGAGGAAACGATTTCCAGGTTGTCTCACGCAATTACATATTCATCAGTTACAATGGAAAGATTTTGCTTGGGGGAAATAGCACGGAAGATTGGGACGGTGACGTCTACCTGGAAACAACGCGCGCCGGATCAGAGATTATCCTGAAAGAAGGGGCTTCAATATTGGGACGCCATATCGAATTGATCACCTCCCGGGGAGAAATAAATATCCGGAAAAACTGCCAAATCGTCGGCAACTCACACATCAATTTTAAAGCTCTTGAAAGCGGCGACATCCATCTGAACCGCGATGTCACCATCTCCGCTGCATCCGTCGATGGTGAATGCTGGGTGAATTTCGGTGTAAGGGAAGGCGATGTGCATATGAACCGAAATATCGAAATAAATGCCGATGTGATCGATATGTCCGGAGTCAACGGTAACATCTGGGATGATGGTGAAATCCGAATTATAGGTATTAGGCAAGGGTGGTAAAGCCATTTTCCTCGGAGGGAACATCATGAATTCTCGATCGACAACACTACTTTACCTAAGCCTCCTGATGAAAAGAATTTTAGGGAGATTTATAGCATTCCTCTCGATTCGGGTTTTCATCGGACGGAGTCCAATCGGTATACCGGAAGGATCCATCGTCTTTTTTCCCTTGCGGGATAACTTCTTGTGCTGCGGCATCGCGGGCCTGATCGCCATAAAGCCCAAAAAAAGTGCCCTACTGGATCTTGATCCGATCCTGAAAGGGTTCACAGACATTGAACGTAAAAGCCTCTCCTATTCAGGGAAAATGGGCACCAGACTTTCAGCGGGATACCTGGGGGGAGACGAGGTCCTTTCCGAGCTGTATCAACAACTGCGGGCACTGAGCCTCAGCATCACATTCAATCAGATCTTTCGGGAAAGCGGAAAACAAAAAGTCCTCGCTCAATGGGTTTGCCGTCTTTCCAGGGTCATATGCACGGAAGGCCAGCGTTGTTCGGACCTTATGGGTCGCCTCGATGCCGATGATCTGGACATGATGGTGCGCCGTATCGAATGGCTCAGGGATATTACCTGGTGCCTCGAAAAGGAACTGCTTCAGAATGTAGCCAACGTAAAATACTTGCTAAACACTGTAGAAAATCCCTCATCAGGAACCATTCGATTCTATAAAAATGTGAATACCGTCTTAAACAGCATTGATCGCCTTGAAGTCCGCGGGCGCGACTCAGCCGGAATATCCTTTCTGATTTATCTGAGCAACAATGATTACCTCAAATCCAAACAGCTGATAGAAGCGATGGATTACGGCAGGGAATTCGAAAGACGAACTACCTGCGACGTTCTTGGAAACCGGGATATCAGCGTCGGTTCCCTTTCAGAAGATATGATCGGGCTGGCTTTTACCTACAAGGTTGCGGCTGAAGTAGGTAGGCTGGGAGACAATGTGAAGTTGCTGAGGGAATCGATCCGTAACGATCGGATTTTGCAACAGCTTGTCTTAGAGTACCGGCATTGCTCCATCTTATCACATACCAGATGGGCATCCGTTGGTGCGATCACGGAGCCCAACTGCCATCCGGTCGACAGCCGTACCATAGCCTGCAAAAGCCATCAAAATGGGATCATACACGCCTGCCTAAACGGTGATATCGATAACTACCAAGAGCTTTTGAAACCGTATCACGGTCACATCCACAAAGAGATGGCAACGGATACGAAGATTATCCCCCTGCTGGTCCACAAATACATCCGGGACGGCCACGATGTGGCAGAGGCATTTCGCAGAACCGTAAGCGACTTCGAAGGGTCCCATGCTATAGCGATGCACACCAATCTCGCGCCGGGAAAGCTCTTTTTGGCCCAAAAGGGTGGCGGACAATCGCTGTTCGTTGGCATAGGAGAGGAATGTATTATGCCTGCCTCCGAGGTATACGGGTTCGTCGAGGAAACCGCTCGGTATTATCGGATGCAGGGGCAAAAAGAAGGACAAATCTGCGTCATTCGTCAGGAACCGGACAAGGAGTGGCCCTCGCTCATGGATTTCTTTCATTACGACGGAACCCCGTCGACCGTTACTGAAAAACACCTCGGTACAACGCAGATCCGATCCAGGGATATCGACCGCCAACACTTTCCCCACTACTTTCTGAAAGAGATCTTCGAGTCACCCCTATCCGTCGAAAGAACCCTCACCAACCGCTGGCGGATGCTTGAAGAGTCAGGGGAAATGTATGGGATCGAACCCGTCAAGGAAATGATTCCGGCCTCTTTGAGCAATGCCCTGCGCGAAAAACGGATTCGCCGCATCTTCTTCATCGGACAGGGCACAGCCGGTGTGGCGGCCAAGGCCTCCGCGGAGATCGTGGACCACTATCTCCTCCCTCTTGGCATCCAGATCGGGGCGTTCAAGTCTTCCGAACTCAGCGGATTCAGGATGGAGGAAATAACCGGGGAATACGGTATGTCCGATACCTGTGTCGTAGCGGTTACTCAATCTGGAACCACCACGGACACGATTCTTGCCGTCGATATGGCGAGAAGCAAAGGCGCCTGCACGCTTACGATCGTCAACCGCAGAGACTCGGAGATCTGTTTCAAGGTTGACGGCGTCCTGTACACGAGCAGCGGCCGCGACATCGAGATGTCCGTTGCATCCACCAAGGCCTTCTACAGCCAGATCATCGCCGGCGCATTGTTTGGGCTCGCGCTGGCTGAAATCAGCCATTGCCGGGATCGCTCCTTCATCTCGGAAGAGATCAAGCGGTTGATCGAGATCCCCGCCCATATGCGGACCACCCTGAAGATGGCGCCCAAAATCGAGGCTTCGGCGCGCCGCCTCGCAGCGAGCAGGACGTACTGGGCCGCCGTCGGAAGCGGACCCAACAAGGCTTCGGCGGATGAAATCCGGATCAAATTGAGCGAACTCTGTTACAAGACGATCTCATCGGATTATGTCGAAGACAAGAAACACATCGATCTGTCTTCCGAGCCCCTCATCTTTGTCTGCACGGCCGGAACCAACGGCAAGGTCATCGGTGACATCGTCAAGGACACAGCCATTTTCAAGGCCCACAACGCCTTGCCGGTCGTCATCGCCAATGAGGGCGAGGATCGCTTCGACCCCTATGCCGAGGATGTCTTTCACGTGCCGGCCGTCAAACAACACCTGGCACCGATCGTCAACACGCTTGTCGGTCATCTGTGGGGGTATTACGCAGCCCTCACGATCAACGATATCAGCAACCTGCTCTTCGAGTTCAGGGAAAGTCTGCGCAATCGCATCGAAGACTATTCCCGCAAGGGACTGGACGTCTATGAAATCCTGCTAGAGGACAGCTTCAGGGAGGAAATTATTAAATTCTACCATCAGTTCCGCGGCTTGAAGGCGGGTAAACGAATCCCCACGGTCATCGGTCTCCGATCGGCCTCTGACCTGATACTCCTGCTGAAATACCTCTCGGGAAGGCTCCCCGCTTCTGACTTCGAAATGGATTTCGGCGTAAAAGGGACGGCAACCCACATCCTGAACAAACTCTTTTCCTGCCTGGATACGTGTATCGACGGCCTGGCACGGCCAGTCGATGCCATCAAGCATCAAGCCAAAACCGTTACCGTCGGCACCAGCCGAATAAGCGACCATAACAGGGCGAAAGGATTGATCTTCGATCGGCTGGTCGCCCAGGGATTCGATATTACACAACTTTCAAACCGCAATGTGATTCTCTTGAGAAATCTGCAGTCGGTGATTTCCTTGATCAAAGGATCGATTCTCTACCGCATCGATCACTTGAACCTTCTGGGTGAACCCGTCGAAGCGACGACAATCACCGTAATCAGCAAAGACGGCGCGCTGAAAGATATCCCATCCCGCGTCGAACAGGACAACCGTCTCCTGGGAACCAAGAAGATCGTCGTACAAAACGGACACGTTCTCGTCGGCAAAGGCCGTCGAGACAATCGGAAATTTGTCGTGATTCCAATCATGTCCCAGACCCAAAGCGTCCCGCGCGCGATTGAATATTTGCTGCTGATAAACGTCAAGTTCAACAGAGACGTTGCACTGGAGAAAAAGATAAGTGCGTTGGGGGATAAATTCCATCAAATAAAAAATATCGTGCAGGAAAGCACAGTCATATGGAATAACGATATCATCGACAGCATCAATGTCGATGATCTATTCGTCGAATCTTCCGATATAATAGCCAATATGATCATCCGCCAACAAAACGGAATCAGACATAAAAAATGTGTAACCTCAGAATCCGTTACCGTTCCTACAAACTATTACGGCAATCTCGAACCATCATTCGTCTAGATACATGCGGAAATAATCTTCCCAGACAATCTCGCCGTTCATCTGCACGATTGTTTGCACGGGCCAGACACAAGTCGACCCCACCCAAACGCTTGACCTTTTTGACGTGGGCAAAACCAGGACCGGCTCTTAAAGATTGGGAATTAGCGGTCGAAAGCTTTGAATAAAAATCATCTCTGGCATGTCTTCTATATGCAATTACGACCACATCCAATGCACAAACAGAAATCTATGAAAGGATTCAAAATGGGATCAAAGTATTCGAGGTGTGTCCTCGTAACAGGGGTAGCCGGATTTATCGGATTTCATCTCGCCAAGCGGCTTTTGGAGCGCGGTGATGAGGTCGTTGGGATAGACAATATGAACGAATATTACGATGTTCAAATAAAATATGATCGACTGGAACAGCTGACCAAACGTTTCTCCCATTTTGTGTTTCACCGGATCGATTTAAAAGACTCTATTCTCTTGCAGACGGTATTCACCCGCAACCGGTTCGATGCCGTCGTTCATCTGGCGGCTCAGGCTGGCGTACGATACTCCCTCTCAAATCCCGGTGCCTATATCGAAAGCAATATTGTCGGTTTTCTGAACATCCTCGAAGCATGTCGGCATCGAGGCGTAGATCATCTGGTCTTTGCTTCTTCGAGCTCGGTATATGGTGCAAACACCGCAATGCCGTTCTCCATCCACCAAAATGTGGATCATCCTGTATCACTCTATGCCGCCACAAAGAAGTCCAATGAATTAATGGCCCACAGTTATGGCCATCTCTATGGGCTTCCGTGCACCGGGTTGCGATTTTTTACGGTCTATGGCCCATGGGGCCGACCCGACATGGCCCTGTTCCTTTTTACCAAGGCGATCCTTGCCGGACAGCCCATCCGGGTCTTCAACTATGGAAGGATGCAGCGGGATTTCACCTATATCGATGATATCATCGAGGGGGTTGTCAGAGTGATGGAACACCCCCCGAAAAGCGATCCGGCCTGGTCAGGCGAGAAGCCGGATCCGGGCACCAGCTACGCCCCCTTCAGAGTCTACAATATCGGCAACGGTCAACCGGTCCCCCTCACAGATTTCATCAGCGTGATCGAAAAGACGCTCGGTCTGGAGGCCGTGAAGGAGTATCTGCCGCTGCAGGCAGGTGACGTGCCTGCCACCTTCGCAGACATCAGGGACCTTCAGCGTGATTTCGACTATTTGCCGCCTACGACCGTCAAAGAGGGCGTGCCCAGGTTTATCCAATGGTACATGGATTATTACGGTTTAAAACACAGCCTGCACGCGACCGGCGAAACCGGGCAGGCAAACCGGAAGCAGATGATCTGCATGGCCGCGATGTAACCGCACCCTAAAGAAAGGGGGGCGAATGCCTCTGCATGCAAACCTTTCCTCCTGATCCAGGCGGGGTATCATGCACGGAAAATTGAAGAGACTGTTCAGTGAATCCTCCGTTTACACCGTCGGCAACATCCTCATGCGCTCCTTCTCGATCATTACCATGCCCGTCTTTACGCGATGCATGTCGACCCGAGAATACGGGGTGCTCTCCATTGTCAGGACCATCCGCGAGCTTCTTACCGTTGTCTATGAAGTCGGAACCCCAGCCTCTTCCATGCGGTTCTACTATGATTGCAGGACGCAAAAAGAGCGCGAACTGCTCTTTTCGACGCTGTTTTTCCTGACAACAGGCTTCGGTCTTTGCATATCTATCCCGTTTCTTTTTCTGGGTGCCCCCCTCTGGGAATACTTCATCGAAGATATTCCCTTTCGCCCCTATGGAATCCTGACACTGATCACGGTCCTTCTGGCAGCCATCGGCATTCTGCCAAGGACCATTTTCAGGGCGGAGGGAAAAGCCAAACGCTTCGTCGTGCTCAATCTGGCACAGATGACTCTGATTGTCGGAATTTCGCTTCTTTTTGTCATTGTTTACCGAATGGAGGCCCTCGGCCCCATCCTCGGGGCATGTATCGCATCGGCCATCCTCTATGTCGTCTACCTTTACTATCTCTACCCCTATCTTACCTTTCGGTTTTCCTGGACAGTGGCAAAGAAGTCCCTGATCTTCGGCCTGCCGGACAGTCCCGTAAGACTCGGGAACTGGGCGCTCAAAATGGCCAATCAACTGATCCTCCAGAGCTATGTCGCCCTGGCGATGGTAGGGATATACGCCGTTGGCTACGCGATAGGAAGCATCCTTTTCGAACTTGTCATCAGCGGCATCCATTGGGCAATCCTGCCTTTCTATTATCAAACAGCGACGGATGAAGATGAGCAAGAGGCAAAAAAGATATTCGCTTATGTTACAACCTACAATTTTGCCCTGATTCTCTTGTTGGCATTAGCTACTATCATGATGGGGAAAGAGCTTCTTTTAATATTTGCATCAAGTAAGTACATGAGCGCATTACCCATCGTTCATATCATAGCTATATCATCAATAATGCAATTTCTTTTTTTTATCCCGAGTAGAAGTTTTTATCTGAAGAAAAAAACAGTGTATCTTATTCCTTTGCTATTAATAACAGCGGCTATTAACATTTTATTATGTCTTATTCTAATACCAAATCACGGAATCATGGGAGCTGCCTGGGCCACGATGATCGCCTATACAGTACGTGCCGTCCTCGCCTGGATAATAAGTCAAGCCATATACCCGATAAACTATCAATATATAAGAATGATAAAAAATATATTGGCTTTTATACTTGTCCTTTTCATCTGGTATCAATTGCCTGATACGGGAATTGTTTTTAGAATTATAATTAATTTTCTGCTCATGATTATTTATCCATTATCCATCTATTTCATGGATTTTTTCGAAAAAGATGAGCTGGATCAAATTAAATTTATGATAGAAACTAGATTCAAATCACTAAAATTTATATATAGAAGCAATTGAAATTCGAGATTTCATATTATGTGACTAAATTATTTGTTTACATTTTGAGGTGGACCCCAAGTACGGGACCAGTTTTCGAGAGATTTAAGGTGTAAGAACTCCAATTTCACTCCGACTGTTCGTTAGTCGGGGCTTGGCCTCGCCTCGCGGAGCCTTGCGGAGCTCAGGCGAGGCGTGGCCAAGCCGGCTGCGGCTTACTGTACCCGAGCCCATCAGGCTGCCATCCTAAGCAGCGGTGTTTGATAGTAGACCTCTGCCGGGATCCGGCCGTTCAGCCCCTGGTGCGGCCGGCGGTTGTTGTAGAACTCGAAGTAGGCCCTAAGGCCGTCGATCAGGTCCGCTATCGTCTCGTATTCCCTGATGTAAATATCCTCGTACTTTAGCGAGCGCCATAGACGTTCGACCATGATATTATCTGTCGCACGGCCTTTGCCATCCATGCTGATTTTGATTCCGTGGTCCGTGAGCACCCCCGTAAAAGCGGCTCCGGTATATTGCGATCCCTGGTCCGTGTTGAAAATCTCCGGCTTCGAATACCGTCTCAGGGCCCGCTCGAGGCTGCTCACGCAGAAGCTCTCATCCATGGTGACCGACACTTCCCAGGATAGAACGTAGCGGCTGTACCAGTCCATGACAACCGTCAGATACACAAATCCGCCCCGCATCGGAACGTACGTAATGTCACTTGCCCATACCTGGTCCGGCCGTACGATTGGGAGATCGCGCAGCAAATAGGGATAAATCTTATGACCTTTGTCAGGCACGGTTGTCCGCTTTTTTCGGGGAGCGATGGATTCAAGCCCCATCAGCTGCATCAGACGTCGAACCCGCTTCCTGTTGACCCCATGCCCAAGCTGTACGAGATAATCGCGCATTTTACGGCTTCCGAAAAACGGGTGCCGAAGATATTCTTCGTCAATCAACCGCATCAGCTCGAGATTCTTCTCGCTCTCACCCCTTGGGCCGCGATAGTAGCTGGATCGGTGCAGTTTCAGCAGACCGCACTGCCGGCGGATGCTCAAGTCCGGATGATCCTGTTCAACCATAGACCGCTTCGCCGCAATCGTCAGTCCAGATGACCGACTTTTTTTTTCAAAAAATCCACTTCGACCTGAAGGCGTCCGACCTGCCGATACGCCCGATCCAATTCAGCCGCCTGGGCGGCTGTATCTGCGTCCTGACCGCGATCAAAAAGCTGCGAGGCACCTTCCAACAGCTGCTTTTTCCATTGCCCAATCTGGTTCGGATGGACATCAAATTCTTTCGCCAGCTCGTGAACCGGCCGTTGTCCCTTGATTGCCTCCAGCGCCACCTTGGCCTTGAATTGCTTGGTGAATCTCCGTCGCTTCGCCATCGTTGTCCCCCTTTCTTGACCTCAGATTATACCTTAATCTGTGGTCCCATTTAAGGGGTCCACTTCCTTTATTACAAACGTTTAATGATTTTATTTTAGGTAGAATCAAATCAAACATTTTTCTTGGAGGGCGAAATGAAAAGGAATTTTGTCGTAACTTTATTTATCGGTGCCTTTGCGATGTTTGGTTTTCTCGGAATGCTTCTTTCAAGTCCGCCGACCGCAAAGGCGGCGGACTTATGCCTCGATGATGTTGAGGCTCCCAGGCTGGCCATTACCGCACCGACTTCGGAAGGTCACTTCACGACATCCACATCAACCATCGACGTCTCCGGCTATGCCTTCGAACCGTGTGGCATCGTTATGATCGACTGGTCCACGGCCTCAAGCCAAGGTGATATCGCCGCGGGGTCCACGTCGGACTGGATGAACTGGGCCTGGCATGCCAATGATATTCTCCTGGAAGAAGGGGAAAATCTCGTCATGATCAAAGCGGTGGATGCTGCCGGAAACGAAAGCACCGCAACGTTGCGGGTCACCTACACCCCTCCGTCCCCTCCACCTGAACCTCCTCCGGGTGACTACTCTGAGATGGACAACAGAAAAGCGAAATTCACATTCTATTTCCAGGGATATGACAACTATGATCGGGGAAGCGATGTGTCGTATCTGGAAAAAGGTCCTGACGGAACATTCCGCATGCCTTTCAACGAAGATGTCACGGTTTCGATCGAGTTCGGCGATGCCGACCTCCCTCGATTCTCTCAGACAATCCCTGCAGGAACTGTTGTGGGAACCACGAAATATCGCTACGTTTCGGGTGGCCCAGGCATTCGAGAGCTGATATTTATGGATGCAACCTCGACTTCGGTATATTTTTACGTATTTCTTGATAAATGGAATTTTTTCCCGGAATTGAAATACTCCATGTCAAACCAAGAATACATCGCTCTCTGCAAAAGCATCAGCAATTTTACGATAACGGTTCAAATAGGCGCCGATCGCATTTACAGAGGCACATCCCCACTAGCTCAAGTCAACTATACAACATCAAAGCTCGAACTCGCCTTTAACCGATAGATTTATCCACGCAGGTACATTTTTGCAGCAAGAAAGGACATGACGATGGCTAAGCTCATATTGTTATGCCAACGCCACGGGGTGGAAAGAAAATCATTTCCGGATGAAACAGCTATCCTCGCAAAGCGATTGATGCCAGATAATTTTACACCCTCATCACCGAAAATCCTCAGTGAGGGTGGGGTGCATATCGCCATTTTGAACCCGAACCATTTGATCCCGATCCAGAATACCAGTGTTGCGCTGGGATACATGTTCGAACCGGAACAGGATTGGGGCAACCCAGGAGAAAGCATCCCTGATGGCTCGATGGCCCTGTTCCGCACCTCACCGGCAGCTGTCGAACTTGCAACGGACCTCATGGGCTCACGTGCTATCTGGTACGCAAAGACCCCATCCTTTTTTGTTGCCTCGACCTCGCAGAGGGCCATCGTTCATTTTCTCGGTTCCTTCGAACCTGACGAAAGGGCAAGGGCTTGGATGCTATCCTCGGGGACGATCGGTCCCGGAATTTCATGGGATCGACGCATCAATGCACTTCCCCTAAATAGCCGGCTTTATCTTGACAGATCTTCCTGGCAGACCAAACTGACAATGGGAGAAACCTGCTTTCGACCCGAAAATCGTCCGCATGCAGTGTTCCTCGAACAACTTCAGCCAATAATCAAAAGCGTTCTCGAAAACATCACGATGGACCCGCAGCAATGGATCCTCCCGTTGTCAGGTGGATATGACAGTCGCATGCTTCTGCTTCAGTTGCACCTAAACTATAGAGATATTCGCTGTGTCACCTGGGGAAAAGCCGACGCGGATAAAAATCGATGGACCGATGCCTGGGTAGCCAAAAGGCTTTGCAAGGTATTGAACGTCAACCACACGTACTTCGTCACCGAGGTATCGACCGATGGCTTCAGTACCGTTTTCGAGCGGTTTCTTGCAGCGGGTGAGGGCAGAATCGACCAGCTCGAACCATACCTGGATGGTTTTGAATTATGGCGGCAGTTGACTTCCAGCGGGGCCAAGGGCATCATCAGAGGTGACGAGTGCTTTGGCAGCCGCACCCTATATTCCGAGCTGGATTTCAGGAAATTCTGCTTGGCAACCATGCTTGCCGACTATGAGGATTTCAGGAGAATGGACATAGCCGCACAATACCCACAGACCTGGCCACAGCACTTGACCCGCAGGCCTGTTGAAAGCATGGAAATGTGGCGGGACCGTTTGTACACAGACTACCTCTTCCCGGTTTGGCTTTCTCCGCTGAACGAATTAAAGCAGGCCTATGTCGAAATCATGACGCCATTCATATCTCGCCGAATAATCCATTTTGTCAGACGCCTGCCGGATCGCCTCCGGACGGAAAAAAAGCTCTTCCGCGCCGCTGTAAGCGCACTTTCACCGGCGGTGCCATTCGCCAGGTATCCAGCCATAGATCTCGGACGGACATACCTGAAGCGCAGAGACGTATCGCAATTCATGGGAGATACCCTCAACTCAGCCCATTGTCGCCACATCTTTCCACCAATCCTTCTGGAAGCAACCATCCGGAATATGCGAAGCAATGGTTCCAAACCGATCACACAAAAATACCCAATAACTCGGAAGATCCGCCCATTTTTGCCGCCCCGGATGGTCAAAACCATACAAAAGACCCTCAACCTGCAAGAAAGGGTGGACTATCACGACGTAGCGCTACGCTGCTGCATCATCGATGCCATGGCCAGGAAGCTGGAGGAGGATGCAAAAGCCTTTAGTACTATCGACCAACGCCTTTATGCACTCACAGAAGCTTCTTCACCAACTGATCCTCACATCTCTCATTACAGATTAAGTTCCCTTACCGCAACCTAACTAGTTTCCATCCGGAAATGGTCTTTTTGGCCAATCTCGGCGTCAATCAATACGTCTATTTGTGGAGCGAGCAATAAATTGCATCAGCGCAAAGAATTCATTCCTTGGTATAAAGAAAATATCCTAATTTCCAAATTGTAAACCGCCTCGTGCTGAATATAGCTTTCGCGGATGACAACAAACTATAATATGCTCACATGAATTGTGCATACATGGCCATTTACACCCCAAAACTCAATCAGTATTCAAAATATTACGATTGAGCAATTTCCTAAAAAACATTTTGCTAAAATACATGTAATTATATATTATAATTACATGTATATTTTACATATAGGCATTATATGAGCTACTTTTGTGGATTTATAGATATACATTCGCAATTATCTTTTTCACAAAAAAATATCATTCTCGATTCAATGTTACAGTCATTAATACAAAAATCACCCCCTAAACCGTCATATTATTTGAAAAAAGAATTTGCGATTTGTTTTCCTCAAAACAATTTGCAATCGACGGGCATACCAACCGAAAATCAGATAAACGAAAAACAACCGATCTTTTCAATCATAGAAGGTAACATATTTAACACAGACTATTTGAGAAATTATAAAGCAACTAATAATAACTCACCAATAAATTATACGCATTCAAATTTTATACAAGATTTGTATAAAAAATTTAATATACAATATGCATTACACTTGGACGGAGAATTCAGAAACCTTATTTGTGATATAGATAACCACCTACTCCTATTGTCAACAGATATGCTCGGAACAAAACCGATTTTTTATTATATTAATAACGATTACTTTATATTCGCATCAGAGATAAAATTTATACTTGCATCGAAATTGTTTCTACCAGAAATAAATTTTGCAGGAGTCAATGATTTTTTCACTTTCGGATATGTACCACATCCGGAAACAATGTTTAAAAATATCATGCAAGTTGAACCGGGTTCAACAATCCAAATAGAATTCAATAAAATAAAGAAACACAATTATTGGTCATTCAACTATAATATAGAAGGATATCATCCTGAAGAATATTATATACACACATTTATGGAATTACTACAAAAAGCAATTCAAAAGAGAATCAAGAATCACACGCATATTTCTGCATATTTGAGTGGTGGCATCGACTCAAGTGGAATTTGTTCCCTTTTAAGCGAGAAATTTGACATACCATTCAAGGCAATCACTATCGGTTTCGAAGAACCTTCTTTCAATGAAATTCCATACGCTGAAATTATCGCTAAAAAACACTGCATCGATTGGACTTCAAAAGTCATTCGACCCGGAGACATCCTCCCTCTTTTTGAAAAAATGACGTACGATCTTGATTCTCCATTCAAAGATTCATCGATTTTTCCATCATATTTTGCAGCAAAGGCTGCTTCAGATTATAGCAATACTGTATTAACAGGCGATGGCCCGGATCAACTGATGCTAGGAAGTGATCAACACAAAAATTTTCAACTTGCTATAGACAGCGATAATTGCTTCAAAAAATTAATAAGAAAAGCTGGATTAAAGCATATTTTCGAAAATATACCGATATCAATTTCCGCCGATAACTACTTAGATAAAATCAAAAGAAAATTGTATTTTACATCGATCCCTTTTGAAGAAAAATTTTATAAAAACAACATGATAAGTTTGTTGTTGAAGCGATATTTATATTCATACGATTTTATGGAAGTTAATAAAGGATTTAGTCCATACAGAAATATTATCGCAAAAATGCAAAAAGTCCGTGATCGTCCAGAACTCGAACAATATTTATTTTATGATATTTACTTTTATTTACATGATGACCTCATACCAAAGGTCGAGAGAACTTGCGCAGTCAATAAGATTAAACCTTCTTCTCCATACCTGGATAAAGACTTACTATTATTCATTCAAACAATACCAACCAAATATCGTCTCAATGGTCAAGAATCCAAATATTTAATGAAAAAGGCATTCGCTGAATTAATGCCACATGAGGCATTATATAGACAGAAAAAAGGTTTTTCCATACCCAAGGATGAATGGTATTTATCTCAAATCAAAGGATATATTTGTGAAATACTTTTTGATCAGAAAACTCTGGATCGTAATTATTTTGACAAAAATAGGCTAAAAATCCTGCTTGAAAGATATTTCTCGGGCAAATCGTCATATTATTCGTGCTCAAGTACCTTAATAAACTCCATGGTTACTTTGGAGCTTTGGCATCGGATTTTTTTTGAATCCAAAGCTTGGTCTAGATAGTGTCTATCCGGAAATGATTTCCCGGTACAAGCCGTTTCCAATCCGGAAATGAGGAATTTTTGCCAATATAAAGGAAATCAAGCGTTTGCGCGGAGGCGACCTGTAGGTCGCCGCACAAGCAAACGTGCAGATTGACGCCGAGATTGGCCAAAAAGACCATTTCCGGATGGAAACTAGATAGTGTCTATCCGGAAATGATTTGCCGTACAACCCAGTTTCCAATCCGGAAATGAGGATTTTTGGCCAATATCAAGGAAATCAAGCGTTTGTGCGGAGGCGACCTGGTGGTCGCCGCACAAGCAAACGTGCAGATTGACGCCGAGATTGGCCAAAAAGACCATTTCCGGATGGAAACTAGATAGTGTCCGAAAATGACTGACTTGCACGACTATGTTTCGAACCAGTATTTTATGATGGAAACTTGATAACAAATTCTATTTGAATCACAATTTTTACATTTGCTGTTTTATATCCAAAATAAATTGCGACAATTGCCAATCGATGTTTATATCAATACGGTTATTTGATGTATAAATGACCATCCTGCCCGAAAATCAACGTTTCACGTACAATCCACATCAAATAATTATAATGCAAACTTCTCCACTTTGCCAAACATACCTCACCTATAGCTCGTGTCCATCCGTAAATGATTTTCAGGTACACCCGGTTTCCAATCCGGAAATGAGGAATTTTTGCCAATATAAAGGAAATCAAGCGTTTGCGCGGAGGCGACCTGTAGGTCGCCGCACAAGCAAACGTGCAGATTGACGCCGAGATTGGCCAAAAAGACCATTTCCGGATGGAAACTAGCTATGTCTACTAATATGGTCTGCGGCCTCCGGCCCAGATGCTGAGCAAACGGGTACCTCTGACCGCCTTTTCAGGGGTGATTGCCAAAATCCCTTCACGGAGAAAGGAGGTGATTCTTTTTCTTCGCTAAGGCCGCGTTTTCATAGAACGTTTTAACCTAAATCCATTATCGATGCGATATCAGGGAGGAGAATTATGTGTCTCATGCAAGTAAGATCGGCAGATATACTGAAGGTGGTACGGCAAATTGTCTTCAGGGGGTTGTTTGCCGTCCTGGCGGTTACTGTCCTCTTCGGTTTCATACCCTCCAACGGGGAGGCAGCGGAGTATAAACTCGATGATTTCGTGATCCTGGTGGACGATCAACTGATCATCAAGGGTGCTGCCGACGTAAACGCTTACACAGGCGCAGGCCGCAGGACCGATCTCGGCAGCCGCAATTACGCCGAGATCGGCGGCAAGGCTCGATGCCGTATCCCGGTCGGTGCGCCAACCTTGGCCGATGTAGCCGTCATTGCACCCAATATCCGCTTGGGAAATTTCGCGGCTGTCAGTCACATTATTTACGATGCAGCCACAGGATCCTATGCGGATGTGGCAACTGCCGGCAGGATCGGTCCCGACCTTCTCGAAAGCGACATGGGTAACAACTCGTTGAACGATACCGGCATCAAGGACCTTCCGGCTTTTCCCGCGTTTCCGGGGACCATCATTCCAGGTATCGTGGACGTTGTAATTCCGTCGGCCGGAAGTCAGGTCGTCCCTCCGGGGGCTTATCGCGACCTGCTGGTCGGTTTCAAAGGCAAAGTCTATCTGCAATCCGGTGTTTACACCTTCAGACGCATCATTTTCTACCCATCAGGGGAATACAACGTCTTTTTTGAAAACAACACGGAAGTGAGGGTGAAGGAATTCGTTACCTTCTCGGAATATGGCAATGTGAACCCAACCATGGCAACTGACGTGGTCCTCTATGTAGAAGGCTCGGACGGGACTTACGGCGGAGACAACAAAAACCCGAAGGGCGTCTATGGAGAGCCTGTGGCCTTCTACTATGCCGGTGACGGCCATTTCTGCCTCTGTTTCGTCTACGTTCCGAACGGCACCATCGGCCTGCGCGGGAAGAGCCAGCCGCCGCACACCACGCAGTGGTTCGGTCTTTCATTTCTTGAGGTTTCCACGCTGCGCATCTCCCTCAACCAGTCGACCGAGATCTGCTATATCCGCCCGGGGATCGAATGTGCGTGCATTACGGATTTCATTTTGAACTCGGATGGGACTCTGCAGGTCAAGGGGGTCAATTTCAGTGAAGAAACGGTTGAGAGACTCGCGATTTTCACCCCGGACGCCGCACTGATCGCAGGAGGCGTAACCAGTGGAAATACCGGCTCAGACCAACTGCACTCATCCCTGGATTTCATCAGCCTCGACCGCTTCGACACGCAGAACGATGTAGTGGGAGCCCTCAACGCCGCCGGATACACAACCGGAGCCGAGTTCTTGCTGGGAATCATTTACCCGATCGACCTGAAGACCGGCAATGTCGGCGGTTACTGCATCTTCACCGACAAGAAACTGGTCCTGCCATAGGTCATGCACAAAACGCCGGCAGACTGATTGAAAGGCTGCCGGAAATGTGACGGACAGTAGCACCCGAGCCGCTGATCACCTCCCCGTACTGCCTCCAGCAGGGCAGTACGGGGAAAGACCCTCCTGCTGCTCAAGGAATAAACGTTACAGTGAGAACCACCGTACGAAATGAATCGAGTTCGAAGCAGGGGATCATTCGATAACGTGCACTCCCGGCATCCTCCGCAATAATCGCCAGCGTATTGCCACTCCGCCAGCCCGACGTGTTCACGATTTCCTGAACAATCGAAGAAAGGTCCGGGCTAACATTGTACGTATTCTCCTTCCAGGCGTCCGGCTGATCCCTTACCTCCGCCGCGGTCTTCGTCCGAGCGCTCAACCCGTATGGGGCGCTCGTGAACGGTCCGGCGGATGCGCTGATCTCGCCGGTATACCTGAGACTGATGGGATTGCTCCCATAGAGACGGCAGGGGATCTGTAAGACCGCGCTGTGGATGACTGCTCCAAAGGGTACGGGAACTGAGCCAAACCGGAAACCAGTGATCCACCCCTGTCCCATGTACATGGTCTTCCCGCTCGTCGAGACAACGCCGTTATAGGTTTTCTCTCCTGCATCGTCAGAACCTGTTTCAATCACCAAATGAATCGTCTGGGGTTCTCCTTCAGGCACCGGCTCCCAAACCACCTCGATCAGCTTGGGGGTTTCGTTTCCTGCGGCATCATCCGCAGACACGACAATGGTATTCGAACCTTCTTGCAGAGGAATGCCGCTGATGAACCACTGCGCCGTCCCCTCTGCAGCGCCTGCGACGCCCTTATCCGTCGACCAGTGCACCCGCGTGACCCCTACATTGTCCGAGGCGGTCCCCGAAACATCGATCTGTGGCTGATGGGTTACCAATGTCCCCATTACAACCGGATCCGTGATGTAAATTTCGGGAGGCAGACAATCTTCGGACGGGGCCTCCAGACGATAGGTTACGCTCAGAACGGCGGCCAACGCCGGATCCTGTTCGAACGCAGTCACTCGCCTGTAAGCGTCACTGCCCCTGTCGGAGATGAAGAAGTTCATCCCGGAGCCTTCGCGCCAGCCCGGACGCCGCACAATTTCCTGGACGATGCTCTGCAGATCCGGACTCTCGTTGAATGCCCCGTTCATCCATGCAGACGGCCGATCGGACACGGCGGCGAGCGTCTTCGGCCGCCCACTCAAATCTCTGGAAGCCGTTGAAAAGGCCGCTGCATCATCCGCGGCCTCTCCCTGGTAGAGAAGATCGACATGGCGGTCACCGTATCCCCAGCAGTGAAGCCGCAATTCGGCCGATAGAACAGCAGCGCCCGCAGGGATCGGGACCTGCCCGAAATGAAAAGCATCGATGTAGCCAGCCCCAACATATTGCCTTCCGTAAGTCGGTAAGGTCATGCCGTTGTATGTCTTTTCCAGGGAATCCAGATATCGGTCCGTCACCTGAACTTCGACAGTCCTTGAGGCGGAAGGATCGGGCTCATAGGTGATCCGGATGACCGCCTCCCCCTGGTTGTTCGAAGTGTCCCAGGCGGTTACCGTGATGCGGTTTTCGCCTTCCTGCAGGGGAACGTCCTGGGTGGACCAATTCGTCCCACCGTCGGCTGCCCCTGAACCGCCGCGATCATTTTCCCAAGTGACATAAGCGATTCCAGAGTCATCCGATGCCCTCCCGGACACCGACACACCGTTTTCCGCACTTTCCCATTCAGGCTCGGACGTGGGAGCGAGAATCTCGACTAAAGGCGGAGTCTGATCCAAGGGGTTGCCGGGACACACGGCGAGCGCTTCGAAAAGGTTCAGATTTCCAAAATCGGGATAGAGGGTCGGCCAACAAGAACCGTCAAAACTCAATCGGTCGGAAAACCCCTCGAGGATCTCGGCCGCTTCGTTGTACCGGAGATTGGGATTCTGCGCAAAGAGACGGGCAGCAGCCGCTGCGACGAACGGTGTCGCCATGGATGTCCCGCTCCAGGATCCATACATCCCACCCGGCAAGGTCGAAAAGATGCTCACCCCAGGGGCAGAGATCGTCACAAACTCGCCATAATTGGAAAAGCTGGCCTTACAGTCCCGCTCATCGTTGGCAGCCACCGCCATCACCCCATCGGAATAGAGCGACCAAAAGGCAGGAAAATTGGCTGCAGTACTGTCGCTGTTTCCTGCCGCCGCCACCAGCAACTTCCCCTTGGCAACAGCATAATCGATTGCATCGTGGAAAATCACGGTCCCCAGGTACGTGCCCAGGCTCAGATTGATCACACGCACTTCAGGTCGGTCAGCTGCATCGTAAATAGCTTGAATCACATTCCAGGTCGATCCGGACCCATCGCTTCCGAGCGCCTTATGCGCAAGGATCCTGATGCTATCCATCACACCGGCGCTTCCTTCGCCATTGTCAGCCGCTGCCGCGATGATCCCGCTGACGTGGGTACCGTGGCCATGGTCATCCATGGGATCCTGATCGCCGTTGTGAAAATCGTAACCGGGGATCACCCTTCCGATGAGTTCAGGATGCCGATAATCGACACCGGTATCGATGACCGCGACCACCGCACCATCCCCACTCCAGTAAGGCACCAAGTCCGCTTCGATATTGCCGTATCCCCAGGTGAGGCAGGGATCGTTTGGAATCGAGGCCGTTGCCGCCGCGCCGCCGATTGCATCCACATCCAGGACAGCATCCGGTGCCTGGTCCGGGATGGAGATCTTCGCGTTTGGTTCCACGCGAATCCTATTCGAAGAACGGGTCAGTGCCTGTACAAATCTTTCCTGCAAAACACCAGATCGCTTCTGGACAAGAACCAGATGGGGCCGGTTGGGCATGCTCGCTTTGAGGCGGCCGCCGGCCCTTTCCGCGATCCCTCGAAGATCGAAATCCTTCAGTTGGGGGCTGGGCTGGAGGGAGATGATAAATTCATCGTCTCCTCCAGCAGAAGGAAGCTCCCCGGCAAGCACCAGTCCGGTCGAGAAGAAAATGGTGATAAATAAAAAGATTGCAAAAAAAATACGTTCGGATCTGTTGCGGTAAGACATACCTATACACCTCCTGATGGTTTATTCCCTGGATACAGACGAAATGATGGGATACATCATGAGGATGTCCTACCAAAGCATTTCGTCCGAGCAACCCCGCTGCCGGAACCGCTTCTCTCTGCGAACGAGGGAAACATAACAACCTTCGGGCTACCAGCGGCGAATCCTCTAAAGAGGCACCCGCGCGTGCCCGACGCGAACCCAAAATCGCCCAAAAGCGTTGTTCTGCGGCCGGTGGCTTTGCGTCCCATCCTTATCGGAATGGTTTGCCTTTTTCGAACGGCCGAATCATCGATTTCTCACATCGTGTTCCCCTCCTGTCTTGACGTTGCAAACATTCCCGGGGTCGTGGCCGGGCGGAACCAACCAATGTGATATTGCACAGATCTTCCGGCGAGAGTCCGGAATATAGAATAGACAAAACAGTTCGTCAACACAGAATTCGGTATTATAAATCTTATTATATCCATACAATTTCGGTTATACAGATGAATAATACTTATAAATCTATAATTGTGCACATCTTTCACCAATTCCATATATAGACATGAAGAGCCAATTAATTAGGCAAAACAAAAAATCTTTTTTATTGATATGCTCAATGAAAATCAAAATATAATCTTTCGATGCAATTCACTAAATAATGCTCTATACATATATGGTATTATAGAAAAGGCAGCGGGGGAGGAGATGAGAGAAAAAGACGATATGCGATTTGTTCATGAAAATACATCTCAATTGTTCTTACTCAAAAAAGATACCTATGCCTTCACTCATACCAGCAAGATACTCGGACTTATAAAAGATATAAGTACCGATGGCATGACCGTCCAATATGTCGTATTAGATGAGCGCCAACCAATAGATATCATCTTTGATCTTGTCGACATTTTTATGATTGGAGGTCACTTCATCGTTCGACAGGCTCCTTGCGAAATCATTTACGATCAGCGCCACCCGGAGGAGGTATTTGCATCGTGGCTGCTGGAAATACGCCGTATGGGGATCCATTTCGGCCGTCTTTCAGCGGATCAACGGACCGGCATCATAACCCTTATCGAGGCATGCGCCACAAAAGCCAACCCCGAAAATTCTAAATTAGTGTCCATCCGGAAATGATTTCCCGGCACTACCCAGTTTCCAATCCGGAAATGAGGATTTTTGGTCAATATCAAGAAAATCAAGCGTTTGCGCGGAGGCGACCTGTGGGTCGCCGCACAAGCAAACGTGCAGATTGACGTCGAGATTGGCCAAAAAGACCATTTCCGGATGGAAACAAATTAAAACCAATCCCCGTCTAGACACACTCGATCATGCCAAGAGGGACGGCCCCGCTCCGGTCGCCACGAATCCAGACACCATCATAATAGCCACATAAGTGCTGTGCCTTCCGAACAATGGCGGGCCCCTCAAAAATCCTCAGTCGAAAAAATGGGGAAGAGGCGGAAAAATGCCGCTTCTGATATTGGTCACAATCTCTTCATCATATGGGTCACGCGGCAGAACTCCCGCTTGATCCAGCACGGCTGAAAACGCCACATCCGCTGCTTGAGTGGCGACAGGGGGAACATCCAAGGACACAGGCAACCGGGAGACGTCGGTCTCCGTTGAAGGCAACACATTGCCGTCAATCCAGGCCGCAGACTGGTCATCAAGATACCAGATCGCGGTATGTCCCCTCCTACTGCTTGGAGCAAGCCGATAAACATTGTTGACGATATTGGCTCGTGCACCTCCAGCCAATATCGTCCCATAGCTCCCCCACTGATACATGATATTGTTGCGAAGATCAAAGACCCCTTCATTCAAAGAAGGAATCCGCGCACCGCTGTTGTAGAATAGATTGTGATGAAGCGTGACATTGGTTGTCCCATTGTATTTGATGAGGCTCTGCTTCCAAGTGTTCGCAAGAACACACCACGAAACGGTTATATCCTTACTCGCGCCGTAGCTAAAACCTGAAATGTCTAGACTCCCGTCCCCAGCATCAGCCATGGAACAATGATCTATGATCACGTTGCGGCATGAATTCACCTGGATACAATCGTAACCGAATTTGGATTTTCTGATACGCAATCCTTTGAGAATAAGGTTGTCAGAGCCTATAGCATACAACGTCATGTTAGAAAAAATCACTCCGGATCCCAACCCGTCGAGAGTGACGTTCTGCAGCTCAATCAAATGAATATCAGAAGAGTAGCTCCAATCGCCCAAAAGCTTGATGGATGCATTACCCCCCGCCGAACATACGTCACTAAGGATGGCATCCAGTTCAGAAGCACTGTTCACTGTATGCACCGGGTACCCCCACCCCCCGGTCGTCGCAGCGCCAAATCCTTCGGCAAAACCCTCGTAGGCCGGTTCCTGCATCACAACAACATCCACGGTGTCCGAGGAAAGCCCACCGTCCGCAAACAGAACCACTACACTTGCAGTATAAGTGCCTTCCGTTTGATAACGGTGCACCGGTTCGACTTCGTACGAGGAGATTCCGTCTCCAAAATCCCAGGTTAGGGATACGACCGGATCCGAATAGAAAGAAATCGCGTTGAAATGGACGGCTTCTCCCGGAATCACAACTTGCGGCTCTGCAGAGGCCATTACCGAATTTTCACCCGGAAGGCGGTATTGGACATAGAGACCAGACGGTCGGGCAGGGTCCCCTTCGAAGGATCGAAGACTCCGGTAGGAAGAACTGCCGTTGTCGCAGATAAAGAACGTCACGGCATTGCCCTCTTTCCAGCCCGGCAGTTCGATAACCCTCTGGAGCAACTGCCGCAAGTCCGGGCTTTCGTTGTACTCGCCTGATTCCCAGGCTGGATTGTCGTCCAACACCTCCTCGCCGGTAAATAGCCTTGAGCTGAGGTCCGCCTGCCGCACCCTGAAAGGTTCGGAATAGGCAGAGCGCTCAGCGACATATCTGAGGCTCACAGCGTTCTTTTCGCCGGAAGCACACACCATCAGCAGCCGAGCCTTTTCGATCACCGCATTTGCAGGAACGGGGAGATTGAGGAAGCGGAAAGCGGCGACTTGATCTTTCCCAACCAGAATCACACTGTTGCTGGGCACAACTACGCCGTTGTATGTCTTTTCGAACGCATCGTTCTCGCCGGCATCCACCGAGAGAAAGACTTCCCGCAAGAGCCCATCCGGCGGAATATACGTGATATGCCTGGATGCCACTCCGTAGTTACCGGCCGCGTCATAAGCCCGCAGGGTAATCGTATTTGGGCCATCGACCAATGGAACCTTCTGGATGGACCATTCGCTTGTACCAGTTGCGGTTGCTTTGTATCCTGAGTGTGTCTCGCATTCGACCCTGGTCACAAGAATATTGTCTGAGGCCTTGCCTTGAATATCAATCTGCGCTTCAGATATTTTCATGTCAGCTGGGGGCGAAAGGACTGTGACGTTCGGCGGCACTGTGTCATTGGAAGGGTCATGCAAATCATATAGATACTGAATCACGAGCCGCGCTGCATGGGCCGGGCTGTTATCGATCTGGTCGACCTTCCGGATAGATTCACTGCCGTAGTCCTCAACGAATATAGAAAGGGCGCCTCCCTGCACCCACCCGGGTCTGCTGATGATTTCCTGGACAATGGCCGCCAGATCAGCGCTGGCACTGAAGTCGTAGTGGTTCCAGGCTTCAGGGGTATCGATCACCTCAGCGCTTGTACGTTTTCGACTGCTGAGGCCATAGGGTGTGGTGTCAAACCACATCGAATCGTCAGCCGCATCCCCTGTGTACCGAAGAATGATCGAACGCGTTTCGTAACCGGAGGCATACTGAAATAGCTGTGCAGACTCGATGATCGCATTCCGCGGCACTTGGATCCCGTCAAATCGATAGGCTAAAAAATAATTTTTTCCAGCGTAGGTATATCTCTTGTTGGTGGCGACATAGCCACTGTCGACAAATTCGACAGCATCATCCGCAGATGCCAAGACCCGCGCGATAGTAACTGATCGGCTTTCCTCAGACGCCGTTAAAGGAGTTGGCAAGCAAGCGCATAGACACGCAAACACACAAACCGCTATAAGTGATCTGCGGATACACTCATTGCCGTTTTTCGTTTCTATATGAAGAGCCATCTCGCATTACCTCCATAAAGGGACCAATCCAGAAGGACTCGTGGATTTATAACGCAATGAAATTCGTAAACCATTTCCAAATAGGCATAAACTTTCCGCTGAGCTGATCCGATTTACAAAAATTACATATGCAAAAAACTGTCATAACCAATACATCCAATATTAATGATTTCCTATATGTACATAATAGTAATTACAATAATTATGCTGATGATGTAATTTATTTAAGTGATAATAGATCATTTTGTAATAGCTACATAGTGTAAATTTTATTTCATATATGGAGGCATTTGTCAATTAATAATATTTATCTTACACAATTTTTTTATTTGTCCGAAATGTTTCGTCTGCACTCAGGCACTTGATTATGATGAGTGAAAGATTATGCTGAGTTGCGGAACCATTAAAGTTAACTTGGGTGGTAATTTCAATCGTCGTTTCCATTCACTCGCTGACCACGTTTGCATCGCCTAACAGAAACAGATTTTTCATTGACCATCCCTTCGCTGCACAGTCGCATCCCTACGGTGTGCGTCCCGGCTGGCCTACCGAATAATCTCTTTGAGTCCGGCAAGGCTCCTTTTGGCCGATCTCGCCGTCAAGCTGTACCTTTGCTTTTGGGGCGACCTGCAGCTCGTTTCAATGCAAGCGTTTGATTTCCTGGACATTGGCCAAAAATCCTCATTTCCGGATTGGAAACTTTGTCGTGTCGGACGCTCTCTTCCGGATGGACACCAACCAGTGGAGTGACCTTATGAAAAAGTCAAAGGAGGTTTCAATTTTCAATAAGATTTTGCAGGATTATCTGGATTCAGATTCTGCTGCTCAATCCGATCTACGTCCTAAAACGCTTCTTGCTTATCGCGATACGCTGAGAATATTCTTAGAATTCATGCGCAAACATTATTCCAAAGACGCTTCCGATTTGACTGCGGGTGATATGAGCGCACGCATTGTCAGAGAATTTTTGAAGTATCTCGAAACCGAACGCCACAATGTTCCCAAGACGATCAATATCCGGTTGGCTGCCATACGCTCTTTTATGGCATTTGCGGCCATACACGACCCTAAAGCACATACCATACTGAATGAATTAAAGATCATCCCAATCAAACGCCTGAATAAGCCAAATATGCAATATCTTTCACCCGAAGAGGTATTGGCCATTATTCATGCACCGGATTTATCCACATGGTCAGGCATGAGAGACCGCGCCATGCTCGCAACCCTGTATAACTGCGGTGCCCGTGTGTCAGAAATCGTATCGCTGCACCGATCGGACATCTACTTGAACGGCTCAGGGAGCATACGGCTGCACAGCGGAGGACTGAAGGAGCGGAGGGTCCCTTTGTGGTCGATGACCCGGCATCACATTCTCGGATGGTTAGGCATGGCACGCCTAGAAACCGAGGCCGCACTTTTTCCGAACCGCAAAGGGCAGTCGCTGACTCGATCCGGCGTTGAGGACCGTTTGCGGAAGGCAGTAGCTGCAGCGATCCCGCGGCTCCCTTGTCTTGCACATAGACGAGTTACTCCTGAGATTTTGAGGCGAACAACAGCCATCCATCTCCTCAAAACGGGCATCTCACCAAGGCTCATGGCCTTTTGGTTGGGGCTTTCGAACAGTGCCAGCGTCCGCAAGTACACCGAAGCTGCAGCAGCGGCGTTAGCCGAGTTTCCCCTCGAACCGCTCGAAACTCAGGCCAGATTTCCAATCCACTTTCTCTACCAAGACCTGCCCACATTCTAGTTTCCATCCCGAAATAGTTTCCAGTCCGGAAATGAGGATTTTTGGCCAATCTCGGCGTCAATCTGTAGGTTCGCTTGTGCGGCGACCACCAGGTCGCCTCCGCGCAAGCGCTCGATTTCCTCGCTATTGGCCAAAAATCCTCATTTCCGGACTGGAAACTGAGTCGCGCTGGATAAGCATGATCGGATGGGTCCATGGCATCCAGGTTCACTCGATGCACATGTTGACAGATGACCCGTCGCGAGACGAGAGATTAAGGGATGACGCTCTTTCCATGATCATAGGCATGTTTTTCATTATTTTTTTGACATTCCCTCTCAAAGCGGCTAGGGTTCTACGATGCCCAAGGTGAATCTCTCTCTGGCTGGCATTCCAACACTAAGCGCACAAACCTCCGAACATCAAAAGGACGGACTGTAAGTTCAAAACATTCCAGGCCTCACTCTTCCCTGTAAATTTTAGAGGGTCCCTCTCCCTAAACCACTGTCACACCAGACTGATGCATGCTTTTTCGACAAAAAGATTGGCGTTTCGGGGAGGATTCCGATATCAGGATGGATAAGAGCGACCTGTATTTGGTTAACTGTACATCCAGGAGCTTTTTGCGCGTGTTCTCTCTATACGGGCATCAGGGGCACTTCCCCTGTCGCAAGCCCGTCGCCTCCCGCTCCTTCTCCTCAGAGTGAATGCTCCTTCAAAAACGGTTGCCCAGCAAAAATACAGTTTCCCTCTACATATACACTTTCATACATGAAGCATGAAGATTTGCCTTGTTCAACTATCGCAAAAGCAAGGCAAGCCGACATTTCAGACGTCAGACATCCTCCGACGGACAACCTGATAAGGATTATGGTGTGTCCATCCGGAAAAAAGCGTCAGTTACGACAAAGTTTCAAATCCGGAAATGGGGATTTTGGCCAATAGCGAGGAAATCAAGCGCTTGCGCGGAGGCGACCTGGTGGTGACCCCTCGAACAAACGCCCAGATTGACGCTGCGATTGGTTAAAAAGACCATTTCCTGCTGAAAATCAAGGTGGATCTAAAGAACACCTGACCGGAGTTCCAGGCTGCAGTGAGGAATTTTATGTCAGATTTGAAAAAAGCATGTATGTCACGCGGTTGCTTCCATGCCCAAAAGCCCCAGCCAAGGGCCCTGAGAGAAATGTTTCACTGGGTCGGAAACACTCTCTGTATCCCATCCATCTGCATGAAGTTCGAGGATCTCTATACCTTCTATTTCTTTTGCTCAAGTGGTTTCGTGGCGCTGGCTAAAGATCACCGCGCTTCATTGTGCAATACAAATGCATGCCTGCATTTCAAGAAACAAGCTCTCAGTTTACTCGGACAACCCCTTGAAAAATTTCTGGATGCAGACGCAACGGCCCAACTCTGCAAATGTTTAGCGGAACTTATGAAAACTGGGAAACCATTTGCCTTTATAGCTCCCTTTAAATCAAACAATGCGGAATCGATTCCGCTTCACATTGAAGGATTCGTTTTTCAAAAGGAAAAAGATCCCTTCCTAACCGCTTGTGTGTCATTCAGACTTCCCGCGTTGCCGCGCATTGATCGCGATACTGAAAAACGCTATACCCAAATGGCTAAGTCGTATATTTCCCATATAAAAAGATCCCGTTTACGCAGCAAATGCCGGCAGCGCAGAAAAAATCACTCGGATGTCCCTTCAGCAGGGAAGGAATTGCATCCTAAATCGGTTGACAATTTTGTGACACTTCTTGAACGAGATCGCCAAGATATAAGCAATGCACTACATGATCAATTCGGACAGCTTTTGGCTGTACTCAAAATTAATTTTCAAAACATGCTAAATGATTTAAATAGCATTGATAATGCAATAAAATTGCAATGTAATAATATTTGCTCTCAAATTGATGAGCTTATTTCAGCAACAAGAGATATATCGCATTATTTGCGCGCTGACCACGTAAAAACTCTAGGTTTGATTTCATCCATTCAAGGTCTACTTGATGAAATCGTATTGAAAACAAACATGCGCTGCAAATTATTTGCTCAAAATGAAATTAACCAAATCGATGGCAAGACAGCTATTGTTATATACAGAATCGTTCAAGAGTCGCTTAATAACATTTTAAAACATGCCAAGGCCACAGACATCTGGGTTACCATCAAGAAAAAAGACACTTTTGCCCACTTGTATGTTGAGGACAACGGCATCGGGTTTGATCCATTAAAAATCCTTCCCAAGGATAACTCAGCAGGATCTGCGTTGGGCATTGTCATTATGCATGAAAGGATAAAGCAATTGGGCGGTAAACTTAAAATAGATTCCAAGCCCGGAAAGGGAACAATTCTCTCCGCAAACATCCCCGCTTACTTTGACAACAGAAAACCATATTGATGGGATGGTGAACTCCACACTTGGCGAAACCACTTCAAAGATGGCATGAGCGATGAAAAGCGGCAAAGTTGTCTTAGTAGATGATCATGAGGTGGTCTTGGAAGGGCTTAGGAAAATTCTGGAATCATCTGAAGACTTCGAAATTGTTGGGATAGCGAAGGATGGTTCTGAAGCCATTTCAATGGTCAAGACGCTCAAACCTGATTTCATCATCATGGATATCTCCATGCCCGAAATGAACGGGATCGACGTCACTCGTGTCATCAAAGAATTTGATCAGGATGTTAAAATAATCATTTTCTCCATGCATGTCGAGCGGATCTACGTAACTGCTCTCGTGAGAGCAGGGATTTCCGGTTATCTTTTGAAAAGCGGTCCCCTCTCGGATATCCTTCTGGCTCTCAAAGCTGCAGCAGTCAATGGAACCTTCTATAGCGCCGAAGTGATGACCATCCTTCAGAAAAGGTTGACAGATTTCGAAATCTTGAATGGTGGTAGCAACAATCAAAATCCGGAGATTACGAGATTAAGTCAACGTGAAAGAGAGGTATTCATGCTTCTGGCCGATGGATTGCGTCCGAAAGAAATCGCCGAGAAGCTCTGCATCAGCCAAAAAACGGTCGAAACGCATAAATATAATATCATGCAGAAACTCGCCGTCAAATCTGTAGCTAACCTGACAAAAATTGCTATAAAAGAAGATTTACTTAAATTATAAAGAACAAATAATCTTCGTTTTCTACCCATTATATTTAGTTTCCATCCGGAAATGGTCTTTTTTGCCAATCTCGGCGTCAATCTGCACATTTGCTTGTGCGGCGACCACCAGGTCGCCTCCGCGCAAACGCTTGATTTCCTTGATATTGGCAAAAAATCCTCATTTCCGGATTGGAAACTGGGTTGTACCGGGAAATCATTTCCGGATGGAGACTATCTAGTTTCCATCCGGAAATGGTCTTTTTGGCCAATCTCGGCGTCAATCTGCACGTTTGCTTGTGCGGCGACCTACAGGTCGCCTCCGCGCAAGCGCTTGATTTCCTTGTCCTCCTGAGACGAATTTTGCGGCAGGGGGACTCCCGGTGATCAAATCGAACGGTAAGACAACGACACTGCCTCCTGGAAGTTACGGTGCGCTTGAGCTTGGAACCCTGAACAAACTCTATCTTTCCTCAGGCGACTACTACTTTACATGAATCAAAATTCTGAATTCTCTGAAGCTCTATCTCGATTTGACTGGGGCCCGATCAACATCTATGTGGTAGGTGACGTGACATGTATTTCGGGACGAACATGGGGGTCTATCCGACCGGCGGGGCTGGCGCAGATGTGTATCTTGAGACGCATGGGATCTTCCAGATGCGGGAAGCTTCGGATGGGTACGGGTCTGTCTTTGCACCCTTCGGAAACATCGTCATCAGTGGCGGAAACAAAAACATTTTTGGAAGATTGTGGTCTTGCAAAAATGTCATTTTGGATGAGTGCATCACGATTCACTGTGTGCCCTGTCCATAAGCATAAACAACGGCCAAGCCCGAATAGACGGAGCATCCCGGTTGCCGGGATGTTCCAAGACAGCCGGCCTGTTGGGCAGGGTTACCCACAAAGCGCCATCATCAGCTGCAATTGCGAAAGCTACCTGTTCAAAGAAACATTGAAACAGGGAGGAAAAGAGGAGGCCGGATGCACAATTGCCAACGATTGAAAAAGGAGGGAGCCCATAGAACTCCATCAATCTCCAATCTCCTCCAATCAAAACCTATTTTCAAAAGGGTGGAAATTTGGGTGATAGGATGTGGACACCTGATGAATATCTTTTTGAATACGATCTGATCACTTTTGATCAGCTGGATTGATTGACAACAACCCTCTCAGCGTTTCAACCAAGGTGACAGGAAAAAGGGGACGGATCTATCTCTTGCCAGCAAAAGATAGATCCGTCCCCTTTTTCTCTCTGTTTGCTTTTTCGCGCGTGCAGCACCGGCAAAAGGAGGGCAGACTCAAGATTGCTCTTCTTTTCGGTGCTGCATGGACGGGCTTCTATTTGAAAGGATCCCAGCGGACCGTCTGCTTTTCGTAGGAGGGCGGAAAGAGTTTCAGAAATTCATCGTAATAGTACAGCTCCTTGAAGGACGCGAAGGGGAGTCCGTAAGCGGCTTTGGGCCGCTTTTTCAGCTCATCCGGGTCGATCTTTCGCGAGACGATCTCATCCATGACGTCGTCCATGCCTGTGCCCATGGCAAAGCGCAGTTTTTCGCGGTTGGCGATACGCTCAGGCAGCATGTCTCTGAAGGCTTCCCGGAGGACGTATTTCTCCACTTGTTTTTCGCCGTAGATCTTCCACGCCATGGGGATCGTCTTGGCGAAGGCTACGACACGGGTATCGAGGAATGGGGTTTTGTAGATGACCGAATTGGCCATCCAACTCCGGTCAAGACGCCTGAGGGCCGTGTTGTAAGCGATGTCCAGCAGCTTTTGAGCCAGGCGTTCCCGCTGCTCCGCGCTTTTGACGCGGGGGTTCTTGAGGACCATCCGGTACCCGCCGAAGAGTTCATCGGCGCCTTCTCCGACAAGGACTGCATTGCTGTATTCCTTCACCATTTTGGAGACGAAATAGTTCGAGAGAATCCCCGAGATGCAGTCTTCGTCGAAGCTCTCCAGGTACCAGACGGCCTTGGGGATGAACCCTTCGATATCTTCGTCCGTGATTTCATAGATATGGTGCGACATGCCAAGAAAATCGGCCATGAGTTTGGCGTTTTCGAGGTCGGGTCCCGGCGCGCTCTCGACGGTTCCCGTCACCAGCGTGATGGAAGGATCCAGCTCTTTTGCGATCGCCGCTATGATGGAGCTGTCCAGCCCGCCGCTGAGAGCGATGGCCTTGACGTCATCCATGCGCCTCTTGACGGCGTCGATCAGGAGTTGCCTGAGGATCTGCGCCGCCCTTTGCATGTCTCCCCCGTGGTCCGGGATTTCGGGAGCGAAAGGGTGAAAAGGTTTGATGCCTTTTTTCGAGCTGTAGGTACAGCCCGGTTCGAGTTCGTGGACATTGAACTGGACATGGTCTTTGAGGCCTTTCATCTCGCTGCTGAAATAAAAGACATCGTTGTCCCAGCCATAGAAAAGGGGCCTGGCGCCTACAGCGTCCCGGGCCAGAATGACCTCGTCGTCTTTTTCGACGATGGCGCAGACGAAGCTGCCATCCATGTAGCTGAAACAATTCAGCCCGTGTTTCTCGTAAAGCTCCATGAAGAGCTGGATGTCCGTCTTCCCGTTCTCCCGCGCATTGAACAATTTTCCGTCAAAAAGGACATAAGGGGTTTCCTCGAGGGAGGTGCAGTAGGTTCTTTCGGGCGACAGATTGATTTCATTCGCTCCCAACGCTCCCCTTGCGTCCGTCAGGGAGCGGACGATCATGTTTTCGGGGCCTCGATGATGCATGTTCTCGATGATGTGAGCCATATCCTTGGCGGAATCGGTCTCTATCCGGCCGTGTTGTGAAACAATGCCTGCAATGCTGGCCAAAATGGAACCTCCTTTGCGTGTTGACCCACAGCGTGGATTTTCCCTGCCGGGGGGCGGGGATCCGCGGGTTGATTGAACAACTATAGCTAATAACACTGAATATTTCAAGTGAAAATAGTTTTTCTGATATTGTCTGTGGAAAAGGAGTGAAAACAGAAGGGCGAAAACCGGTCTGTTTTTGCACACAAAAACAGACCGGTTTTCGCCCTCGTTGGGTCCCCTGTTTTCGTTTCAGCCGTCAGGCATGCCGGCATTTGAGGAGGCGAATCCCGGTGGTTTGATGAATGATGGTGGCGCCTTCGAAGAGGTGGTCATTCCTTTCGGGGTAGTCGGAGCGGAAATGGCCGCCCCGGCTTTCTTTTCGGTGGAGGGCCGATTCGACGATCAGCCGGGCGACCAGTGACAGGTTCCTAAGTTCGATGATCTCGAGCGTGGGGTAAAAATGCCAATAGATGTCATTGGTGATCTGTACGAGGCCGTTCAGGATGTCCATGGCGACGCGCAGGCGGTTTTCGTTCCGATCGATGGCGCAGTAATCCAGCATGGTTGCCCGGGTCGTATCCCAGAAGCGGTTGAGCATCGCGGGGTTGATTTCAGGGTGGACCGTGCTGCCCTGCCACGGCGGCGGCATCAGGTCCGGATCCCGCAGAGAGGGCGCTCTGTCGAGGGCGGCATCGACGGCGATTTTTCCGTAGAGCGCGCACTCCGTCAAAGAGTTGCTGGCAAGGCGATTGGCTCCCATGAGGCCGGTGCAGGCGACCTCGCCGATGGCATAGAGGCCGTCGATATCCGTCTGGCCGTCCGCGCCCACGATCACCCCGCCGCAGGTATAATGGGCCGCGGGCACGACCGGGATGGGCTCGACAGTCAGGTCGACCCCCTTTTTCAAACAATGGGCGTAGATTTTCGGGAAGGATTGCCGGATGTATTCCTCCGATTTGCCGGTTAGTTGGGCTGTGACATTGAGCCAGACGTGGGGCCGATGGTTTTTTTTCATCTCGGTGTCGATGGCCCTGGCGACGATGTCCCGGGTCGCATGGGACCCGCGTGGGTCATACGCCAGAACGAAGTCCTCGGTCGAATCCCTGTCGAGGGTGAGTATCCCGCCCATGGCTTCCCCCCGCAGGGCCTCGGTCAGGAGGAAACGCCTCTCGGCGGGGTTTTCGGGATTCACTTCATAGAGCACCGTGGGATGGAACTGGAAGAACTCCATGTTGGCGACGCGGGCCCCTGCCCGGAAGGCCATGGCAATCCCATCGCCGGTGGCGTTTTCAGGGTTGCTGGTATAGAGAAACGCCCTGCCGGCGCCGCCCGTTGCGAGAAAGGTCACGTCCGCCTCGATGGTCTTGACCCGCCGCGTCTTCCTGTCCAGGACCCAGGCGCCAAGGCACCGGTCTTTGACCACCTTTACATCGGAGATCCGGTTCCGGGTGATGAGGCTGACCGCTGCATGGTATTCAAGAACCGTGATGAGCGGCTGTTTCCTGACGATTTCGACCAGATGCTCTTCGATGGCCTGCCCGGTATAATCGTCCTTGCAATAGACCCTGGGCCGTCCATGGCCTCCTTCCTGATGGAGGACATAGCGGTCGCCGGTATCCGCTTTCGAGAAGGGCACGCCGTGGTCGATCAGAAATTTTACGCCTTCCGGGAAGGCCTTTTGGACGAAGCGTTGGACGATCGAGGGGATGCAAAGACCGTCCCCGGCCCGAAGGGTGTCCTCCATATGGGATTCATAGCTGTCATCGCCCTTCGCGACCCGCTCCGGATCGACGGCGGCTATCCCCCCCTGGGCGTAGTAGGTGTTGGAATGGGGGAGTCGTGACTTGCTGATCAGGATGCAGGATTTGCCCCGTTCGCTCAATTCGATGGCTGCCCTGAGGCCGGCAAGCCCTGATCCGATGACCAGAAAATCAGTGTGCAGCATGGCTTCGACCGATGTCATGACGGGTTACTCCAGAGATGAAAAGATGAGTGGATCAGTGGTCTGTGATGACCCCATGGCCGGGGAGGTTCCCTCATTGAAACCACGGGGTTTGTCCGGAATCCGAAAGGCGCAACGGGCCGGCACGGCCTCTGCTTCATGAGATCGCCAGCATGCGCTCCAATGCCACCCGGCTCCATTCCGCGGTTTCGGCCGAGACCTGGATTCTTCCCGGCGCCTGACCCTGGAGCAGCCCCTCGAGGACTACCAGGAGGCGCTCGGGTGTGCTCCGGCTCATGTCGATGCAGATGGAATGCTCCTCGTCCAGAGGGTAAACCGTGCGATCCGGCAGGGTCGAGGCGAGCCGCTTGACCAGCCGCAGCTCCGTTCCGACCGCAAACACCGAACCGCTCTCCGCTTCCCGCACCTCGCGGATGAGATATTCCGTGGAGCCGCTGCCGTCCGCGAGCCGGACCACCGTTTCGGTGCACTCGGGGTGCACGATGATGCGGATGCCGGGATGTTGGGTCCGTAACCCTATGACCTGCTCTGGTGTGAAACGTACATGCACGGGACAGAACCCATCCCAGAGGATGACCCTCGCTCGGTCCGGATCGCCCTGGAGTTCCGCCTTCCGCCGGTCCCAGAGGGCGATTTCCTCCTTGGGGATGCCTTTGGCAAGGGCGGTGTTGCGGCCAAGGTTCTGGTCGGGGAGAAAGAGCACGCGGGGCGCTTGTTCAAAGGCCCAGTCCATGACCTTGGCGGCGTTGCCGGAGGTGCATACGACCCCTTTGTGGCGGCCGCAGAACTGCTTGATCTCCGCGGATGAATTGACATAGGTGATGGGAAGGATCGTCTCCCCCACACGTTCGGTCAGCTCGCGCCAGCACCGTTCGACCTGGTCGAGCCTGGCCATATCGGCCATCGGGCATCCGGCGCCCGGGTCGGGCATGTAGACCTCCTGTTCCGGAGCGGAAAGGATGTCAGCCGTTTCGGCCATGAAATAGACGCCGCAGAAGACGATATAGCGGGCTTCCTTGCGCGAGGCGGCAAGCCGTGAGAGATGGAGCGAGTCCCCCATGTGATCGGCGAATCGGGCGATGATGTCCGGCTGGTAATGGTGGCAGAGGATGAGGACCCGGCTTCCGAGCGCCTCCTTGGCCTCTGCGATCCGCGCTTCGATCTCCCTGCCGTTCATAGGGGCGTCGGAGATTTTTCCGGGTGTTTCGGGATGGTGTTCTTGCATGATGATTTCTCGCGCTTCGGGCGGCTCGTTTAGTGTATAGGGATCTTTTTCCGGCGAGGTTGCCGTCAAGCCGGTGCTCTGCAGTCGGGTTTTCCATCGCTGCCTGCAGGTTCACCAAACCGGGGGAGAGATTACCTCACCCGTCGGAAAGGGATCTGGAGGAGGCGGTTCTGGTTTGCTGCAGGAGCGGCTGCGGAAGGCCTTGGGCAGCAGAAAACCTCTCTGACGGCATGCGTTGATCGGGCTAGGGAGCCTCTCCCCGCGGTTCGCGCCCCTGGCAAAACTCAAGGCTCAGGTCCAGGGGAGGAGCGGAATGGGTGAGCCACCCCATGGACAGAAAATCGATGCCCGTTGTGACGATCTGGTGAATATTGTCGAGCCTGATTCGACCCGAGGCCTCCACCAGGGCGCGTCCGCCGATCAGCCTGACCGCTTCCCGCATGAGGTCCGGCTCCATGTTGTCCAGCATGATGACGTCCGCACCGGCACGCAGGGCATCTTCGACCTGTGCGAGGGACTCCGTTTCGACCTCTATCTTGACAAGAGGGCCGACACGCCTCCGCGCCCTTCGGACTGCCTCCAGAACCCCGCCGGCAGCAACGAGATGGTTGTCTTTGATGAGGACCGCATCATCCAGGGCCATGCGATGGTTGTACCCGCCTCCGATTCGGACGGCGTATTTTTCGAGCATCCGCAGACCAGGGGTCGTCTTTCGGGTATCCGTCACTTTGACGTTGTAAGGTTCGGCAATCGCGGCCATTTTGCGCGCGGCGGTGGCGATGCCGGACATCCGCTGCGTCAGGTTGAGGGCAACCCGCTCTCCGGAAAGGATGACGTGGGCGCGTCCCTGAATGTTGCAGAGCGGGGCGGCCCTGGAGATGGGGCTGCCTTCCGGCACCAGCGGTTCCACAAGCGTCGAGGGGTCCAGAATCCGGAAGACGGCCTTGGCAACGTCGAGACCGGCGATGATGCCGTCTTCACGGCTGACGATCACAGCGCGCGCCTCCGCGTCGGGAGGGACGACGGCCTCCGTCGTGATATCGCCCCACCCCAAGTCCTCTTCCAGAGCATCTCGCAGGATTTTTTCCAGACGCAACGGATTCATACACAGAAACATAACATGTTCCTGACAGAAAATGAACGGTTCATTACGAAAGGCCAAAAAAAGAACCCCATGAGCGGCCTTTTTTGCGGTTGACCCGTGTCGGCATATCCTGGAGAATAGCTCCGGGCGCGCCGCTCGAAATATAGATCGTTTCCATCCGGAAATGGTCTTTTTTGCCAATCTCGGCGTCAATCTGCACGTTTGCTTGTGCGGCGACCCACAGGTCGCCTCCGCGCAAACGCTTGATTTCCTTGATATTGGCAAAAAATCCTCATTTCCGGATTGGAAACCGGGTTGTACCGGGAAATCATTTCCGGATGGAGACTAGATCGGAAAAATAAACCTGTTTTTTGCTTTTTCAGTTCTCTTCCATGCGCATTCTAGTCGTAGACGATGATCCCGTGACACTGAAGAACCTGAGACGCCTCTTGGAGAAAAGCGGCTACGAGGTCAGCACGTTCAGTAATCCGGTGCGGGCCTGTGAAGAGTTCAAGAAGGCCTCTTTCGACCTTCTGATCACGGATCTCAGGATGCCGCATATGGATGGTCTGAGCCTTCTCGAAGAGGTCCAGCGGGCCGCCCTCGGCATCGAAGTGATCCTCATGACCGGATATGCTTCGCTGGACGGCGCAGTCGAGGCGACGAAGCGCGGGGCGTATTATTATCTGGCGAAGCCGTTTACGCCGGACCAGTTGCGGGCCGTCGTCCGTGAAGCGCTCGAGCAAAAGGCCTTGAGGGAACGGGGGGCGGCAGGCGGCACGCCCATGCAGGCGGGGGGCGGCTCCAATGCCGTCATGATCGGCGAAAGCCCCAGAATGATGCAGGTTGCGGAGGTGATCCGCCAGATTGCGCCGACCGATTGCAATGTCCTCATCACCGGCGAATCGGGCACGGGGAAGGAGTTGGCTGCCCGGGCTATCCACGCCCTGAGCCCCCGTGCGCAGGGGCCGTTTGTGGCTTTCAACTGTGCAGCCTTCAGCCCTGAATTGATCGCGAACGAACTGTTCGGCCATGAGAAGGATGCCTATACCGGCGCAACCACGCTCAGACCCGGCCTTCTCGAGGCGGCCAACGGCGGGGTGCTCTTTCTGGACGAGGTCGGGGACATGCCCCTCGATATGCAGGTAAAGCTCCTGCGTGTCATCCAGGAGCGGGAGGTGCTGCGCGTGGGCGGCACAAGGCCGATCCCGCTCGACGTCCGGGTCCTGGCCGCGACGGCGAAGGATCTGAAGACCGAGGCAGCCGAAGGCTCTTTCCGGCAGGATCTCTACTTTCGCCTCAATGTGGTCAATCTGGTGTTGCCGAGCCTCCGTGAACGCCGCCAGGATATCCCGCTGCTGGCTTATCACATGCTGGACCGATCCAGGCGGCGTATGGGAAAGACCGTCAAGGCTATCTCCCGAGAAGCCATGGATCTGTTGGAAAATTATCACTACCCCGGAAATGTGAGGGAACTTGAGAACATCATCGAGCGGGCGGTGGCCCTTTGCCGCGGGGATCGCATCCTCGCCCGGGATTTGCCGCCGGACCTGGCCGAACTCGAACTGCACCCGTATGAGCGCCCCGGAGGCTCGCTCATGAACCTCGAAGAACTGGAGGAGGGCTACATTCGGCATATCCTCCAACTGACGGGCGGGGTTCGCAGCAAGGCCGCTCTCATCCTCGGGATCGATCGGGCTTCTCTCTGGCGCAAGATGAAGAAATACGGCATCGACTGAACATCCCGCTGCAGTGAACCCCGCTCGGTGCGGAAGAATGGCAGGGGTTTTCGGTTGAGGACCGATGGATGGATCGCTTCTGCAACAGACATGCTCGGTTCTGCAACATATCTTTCCTTTCCTTCTGCGATTGCCTCTAGATCCTGTTTTTGGATAGGATGTTGCAATCCGCAACGTTTCTTTCCCTTCCATCGCCCCTTTTTTTTAATGTTTTATCAGCTAAATCGATATCTTAAATTATAGCTTCTCTATGTGGTACGCTGCTTGCTTCCCTTTCGATCGAGCGAAGGGAGAGTCTAGAGAGAAAGGGGAATGCAGGGGCATGCTCCATCGGATTCTGGTCATATTCGAAAACCGGAAGGTCCATCAGGCTGCGGTTGTCTATGCCCGAGAGCTTGCCCTACGCATGGATGCGGAGGTCACCTTTCTCATGATAGCGGAGATGGCCTTTGCTGGAGGCTCCCTGCTGGGCTCCAACCGGCACCGCATCCGGCGCATCGAGGAGGAGATGGGGTCGATCCTGGGCGCCTTCGCATCGGAGTTTCTGAAGGACGGGATCTCGGCCGGTGTCGCTTTGAGGGTCGGCGATGCGGCCCAGGAACTTCTGAAGTTTCTGGCCGAAAGGCCTCCGTTTCAAACGATCCTGTGGGGCAGCAGCGCAGCGCTGCCCGAGAGCGGGCCCGGGCGGCGGGCGCATTGGATCATCCGGGTGGCCGGGAACCTGGAGTGTCCGCTTCTGGCGGTGGCCGATAAGTCCGCAGGAGCCCAGCCGGCCGGTAAGACGTAAACGAACTGGACGCTGATTGAATCCTAGGAGGGAAGACGCGGAATGGAACCTTTGACGCTCGATATGATCCTTGTCATGCTGATGATTGCGGTGGCGGTCTTCCTCTTCATTGTGGAGTGGGTGCGTGTGGATGTGGTGGCGATCCTGATGATGGTCGTCCTGCCGCTGCTTCACCTCGTCACCCCCAAAGAGGCTTTTACAGGTTTGAGCAGCAATGCGGTGGTCTCCATCATAGCGGTGATCATCATCGGGGCGGGCCTCGACAAGACCGGCATGATCAATCAACTGGTATCCCCCATCGTGCGGTTGGCCGGGAAAAGCCCGTCGCGGATCGTCATCTTCATCTCGGTCACCATCGCGGGCATCTCGAGTTTCATGCAGAATATCGGGGCGGCGGCGCTTTTTCTGCCGGCGGTCCAACGGGTAAGCCGGTCCCTGAAGGTCCCGATCAGCAAGCTCCTTATGCCCATCGGCTTTTCGGCGATCCTGGGGGGGACGATCACCCTGGTAGGTTCGAGTCCTCTGATCCTCTTGAACGATCTCCTGACGCCTTTCAATCTCAAACCCTTCGGGCTTTTCGACGTCACACCGGTCGGAGTGCTGCTCGTGGCGAGCGGCATCGCCTGCTTCATCCTCTTCGGCCGTTTTATCCTCCCTCAGGGAGAGGCGGACGTCGACACGGCGGCTCCAGTGGGGTCGAGCGTCGAAAGCTACCGCGAGCAGCTTGGAGAACTCCACGAACTGCTGACACCCGATGATTTCACTCATTACCGGGATCCCATCACGGTCAGGGATCTGCGCCGGCGCTATCTGGTCAACGTGGTGGCTTTGACCGAGCAGCCGGATTTCAAGGTCCTGTCGCCGTCCGCGGACGCGATGATCCGCTCCGGCTCGGATATCCTGGTTGTCGGTCGGGAGGAAGACGTCGAGCGGATGGCCGAACAGCTGGGGATGGCGCACAAGGAATCGCTCGAGTTCTTCAAGGAGGAGGCGGCGGAGCATCTCGCCGGTACGGTCGAGGCGGTGGTTGGACCCCGTTCGCCCTGGATCGGCAGGACGCTTCGGCAGATCAACCTGCGGGACCATTTCCAGGTGGTGCCGCTCGCCATCTTCCGGCATGGCGAAAGCTATCGGGCCGAGATCAGCGATATGCCGCTCCAGGTGGGCGACGCGATTTTGATCCAGGGGACCTGGAAACGCCTCCAGGAGTTGCAGGCGGAGCGCAGCCTGCTTTTCACCACGCCGATCGATGTGGAACTCCTCAGACCCGAAAAGGCGTTCTTCGCGGGATTCTGGCTTCTGCTGGCGCTGGTCATGATCCTGGTTTTCAAGATCCAGTTGTCGGTTTGCCTCATGACCGGCGCGCTCGGTATGATCCTCACACGGGTGCTGAGCATCGATGAGGCGTACCAGGCGGTGGATTGGCGGACGATCTTCCTCCTGGCCGGCTTGATTCCACTGGGGATCGCCACCGAAAAAACAGGCACCGCCGCCTGGATTGCGCACACGGTGTTGGGGGCGATCGGTACGGTCCAGCCGATCGTGCTGCTCGCGGTGATTGGATTGCTGTCGACGGTCTTTACGCTCGTGATCTCGAACGTCGGCGCCACCGTGCTGCTGGTGCCCCTCGTCGTCAATATGGCTATCGCTGCAAACGCCGATCCGCGTATGGCCGCCCTGGTGGTCGGGCTGGCCACCAGCAACTCGTTCATTCTGCCCACTCACCAGGTGAATGCGCTCTACATGGGCCCGGGGCATTACCGGAGCGTCGATTTCATGAAGGCGGGCCTGTTGGTCAGCGTGGTCTTCCTGGTCGTGATGGTTGCGGCGATCTACCTCTTTTACGGGGCGTCGTGACGGTCCGCCGGGGATCCGTTCCGGTGGCTCCGATCCCCCTCGGCGATATCGATCGAGGAGGTTGAAGGCAGGGCGGAGCAAAGGGTCTGAACTTATACCGTGAACCTCTGGCAGAAAGGGTAAAGCTTATGTCCGTGATCATCATTTCTGCGGATCTTTATGAAAGCGGTCGCGCGGTTGCCGAAAAGGTGGCTGCAAGGTTGGATTACAGATTGCTCGACCGGGAGATCCTTGGGGAGGTGGCTGCCCGGAACCATATCCCGGAAGCTGAATTGAAACGGGCGCTCGCAGAGAATCCCTCCCTTTTCGGGATGCGTACACGGCGCTGGCGGCAGTCTCTGGCGGTCATTCAACAGTCTGCCCTCGAAAGACTCCTCGACGACAACGCGGTCTGCCACGGCCTGGCGGCTCATCTGTATGTGGTCGGGGTTTCCCATGCCCTCAAGGTGCGTGTCCTTGGGGATGCGGAGAAGGAGGCGGCCGCGCTGTCCGCAAACGAGCGGATTCCGCCCGAAAAGGCCATGAAGCGGCTCGAGCAGCGGAAGCAGCTTCGGCGCCGCTGGTCCCGGAACGCCTTCGGGATGGATGAAACGGATCCCGGGCTGTATGATCTGGTGATCGGTTTGAGCAACATCGACCTGGACGAGGCGGTGCAGACCATCTGCGATACGGTTTCCTACCGCAAATTCCGGCCCATGAGCTGGTCGCAGAAGTGTCTGGCGGATCTGGAGCTGGCCGCGCGTGTCCGGACGGCGCTTTTCGAGCGTTTTCCCGAACTCAAGGTCAGCGCCGACGGCGGGACGCTGGTCGTCGAGGTGCGCGCCATGAAGCGCGAAAAGCGCCGGAAATCTGAAGCGATCAAGGAGATGGCCGGCAAGATCGCCGGGGTCGAGTACGTAGAGGTCCACATTGTCAACGACATCTTTCGCCAGGCGGCGGAGAGTTTCCGCTGAGAATGAAGAGCGGAAACAGGTTGTGAACAGTCCCGGAACCGGGCTAGCATCACGGAAAGGAGCCGAAAATGGATGCGCAATTGCATGTACTGCTCTTGGACGACGAGCCCATTGTGGGCAAAAGGCTCAAACCGGCCCTGGCCAAGATCGGCTGCGATGTGGAGGTCTTCGAGGACCCGCGTTTGGCATTGGCCCGCATCGATGAACAGGAATTCGACATCGTAGTGACCGACATCCGGATGGACGAGATCGACGGGATCCAGGTCCTGGAGCGCGTGGCCGCCAAATCGCCGCGCACCAAGGTGATCATGATCACCGGGTATGCGATGATGTCTCTGGCGCGTGAGGCCATGGACAAGGGCGCCTTCGACTTCATCGCCAAGCCGTTTCAACCGAATGACCTCCGCAAGGTCATCGCCAAGGCCGCCGAGGCGCTGGGAACCCCTCTGAAGGTTGAATCAGGGGAAGCGGTCTGACCATGGAGAACATGCGCGAAGGCATCACGACGGGGTTGGGTGGTGGAGCGGGGGGCAAACAAGAGCAGCCCCGCTCTGGAGCCACCCTCGAAGGCAGGTACGGCCGGATCGAAGCTGCCGAGACGGCGCGGCAGGCTTTGCTGTCGCGCAGACGGATCAGCCTGCGGTTTCAGATCTATGTCTGCTTCCTGCTCGTTTTTTTCTTTGCCATGGGGATTGCCACCGCCCTGGTCGTCGCCATGTACCAGATGGAGGAAAAGCTCCGGTTCCTGGAGATCGTCAACGACTATGCGATCGAAATCCAGCAGGCGCGGCGCTTCGAAAAGAACTATTTCCTCTACGGGACGAACCTGAGCGATGCCTTGGAGAATGTCTATCATGCCCATGACATTCTGACCCTGAACGCGGAGGAATTGGGGCGCATCCTGGGGGCGGCCGGCCACGAACGGATCGGGCGGGATATCGAGCGCTACGAGGATCTGCTCGAGAGCTTGGCGGATCTGGAGCAGCACCAGTTGATCGATCAGGATGAGTTTGAGCGCAAAAAGGAAATCGAGCGTGAGTTGCGGAAGCACGGTCAGCGTATGGTGTCCTCTGCGGACGAACTCATCAAGCGTGAGAAGGCTGCGCTGGAACAGGCCATCCAGCGCTCCCGCAATATCCACATCTACTCGCTGATCTTTCTGTTGATCTTTATCGTCCTGAACGCCTACCTTCTGGGGAGCCGGATTCTGGGGAACATCAACCGGTTTTCGGATTATGCCCGGCGGATTGCATCCGGAAATTTCACCCCCATCATGCCGGTCCGACGGTTTAGGGACGAATTCACCGATCTGGCCATCGCCATCAACCAGATGATCCAGGAGTTGGAAAGTCGTGAGGCCGTCCTCATCCAATCCCACAAGATGCGAGCGGTCGGGACGCTCACGGCCGGCGTGGCCCATGAACTCAACAACCCCCTCAACAACATCACCCTGACCGCGCACATGCTTCTCGAGGACTATGACTCACTGAGCGAGGAGGAGCGGAAGGACATGCTGCAGGACGTCGTGAAGGAGGCCGACCGGTCGAAAAACATCATCGCCAACCTGCTCGATTTCGCCCGCGAAAGCGGATCGCAGCTGGAGCCGTTGGATCTGCGGCAGCTCCTGGCCGATACCGTCCATCTCGCGAGCAACCGGGTGAAATTGAGCGGTATCAAGATCTCGCTCCAGACCCCGGAAAACCTTCCGCTCGTTCACGGTGACAGTCAGCAGCTCCGGCAGGTTTTTCTGAATCTGATCCTGAACGCGATCGACGCATCCCAGAAAGGGGGGAAGGTGGACGTCTCCGTCGGCGTTGCGCAAGACCCGAATTACCTCGCTGTGAAGGTGAAAGACCACGGCAGCGGCATCCCGGAGCACATCCTCGGGTTGATCTTCGATCCCTTTTTTACCACCAAGGCCAAGGGCAAAGGCACAGGCCTCGGCCTGAGCGTTTCCCAAGGCATTATCGCCAAGCACGGCGGACGCATCGAGGTGAAAAGCGCCGAAGGCAAGGGAACCACCTTTACGGTGACCGTCCCGGTCACCACTCTTCCGGCGCAAATCGGTCTTCCCAAAAAATGATGTCGGCGTCCGCTCCTTTGCGTGTCCTACTTTTCGACTGCCTGTGTTTCCCCCGTGCGGTCCACCGTCAGGTCGGCGCGTGCAAAGGAGGGGTTTTCTGTCGGCAGATAAATGTTGAGCCAGTCATGCACGGTGTCGGCCTCCAGAGTCCCTTCGCGCATCACAAAATCAAGGACATGGCCCCCTCCTGAATGATCTTCGACCAGAAAATGCACATGGTAACCAGGGACATTTACACCCTTCACGAAGGGAGGTGACCGAAATCCGATCAAGGTACCCTGAACGTTCGAAAGATTGAAGACGGGCTGGTTTCGGGTTACCTCGACCAGCGGCGGGTAAGGCTTTTGCTGTGCAGGGACGCTCCGCGCCTTGACGTGGTCAAATGTCCCGCGGACCTTGAATGCGCAAAACCGATTCGGCTCGGGGACCAGGGCATCGATCCTTTTTTCCAGTGCCGCGAGGTCCGTCTGCTCCGTGATCGTCTCCCTGTGGTCGGGGTCGAAGGCCGTTACGCAGGCGAAAGGCGTTCGCTCGGAAAGGGCTGGCGTGTATACCTTGCCGTCCGCTCGGACCTTGTAGAACGTGCCGTCGATAAAGACCATTTCGCCGTCCAGCCCCTCGAAGGTCCCGAGGCCGAAATTCCCATACGAACGGAGTTCTTGAAGAGACATGTGCCCTTCATAGACGCCGGTCAACAAGGCATCGATCGTGGCTACCTGTGTAATGCCGTTGGATGGAACGGTGCTGCAACCCGAGAAAAAAATCGCAGCCAGACAAAAGAGGATTGTGAGAGATGAAAATCGTCGCATCATGAACGGAATGAGTCTCCTTTCCAAAAATATGAGGGCATCCTTTCAAACCGCCTTGGCACTCTATTCGAACACCGAGGGCATCCTGGCAGAACCAGCCCGAAATTTCAAGGATAATGGCCAACCGTGACGCGATCGAGCTTTTCACCTGCCCGGATAACGGTCACATCGATCCCTGGCAAATCCCCGCTTGCGACAGACGCTTGATCATGTTCGGGTTTGTCCCCAAGATAGTATCCATCCGGAAATGAGGAGTTTTTGCCAATATCAAGGAAATCAGGTGTTAGGTGGTGTCCATCCGGAAATGATTTTCCGGTACAACTCAGTTTCCAATCAGGAAATGAGGATTTTTCTTCACCGCTTCGCCGCTCAGTCCCACCGCTACGCGGCGGGTCCCGGTTTGGCCAATATCAATGAAATCAAGCGGTTGCACCGAGGCGACCTGTAGGTCGCCGCACAAGCAAACGTGCAGATTGACGCCGAGATTGGCAAAAAAGACCATTTCCGGATGGAAACCAGGTGGCAGCCTGGCGCTGCAGCGCGAACAAAGGTGATGACCGATACCAGGACCGGCCAGAAAGACTGTTACCGGCTGACAACTGAGCATATGTTTCGAACGAGCAATGGAAGATTAACCGCCTGAACGATAAATCTCCATCGCCGCTTCGACATTGTCACCGGTAACGGTTATGGCATAAATGGCGTTGCACATTCTGATGGCATCTTGAAGGGATTTCTGGTGGATATTTCTGCCCGTTGCATTGCCTGAAGCGCCGCTGACGAAGATCTGGTCATGGAGGCGTTGAAGAAATGATTTTACATCCGTGCTTGAACCCCCGGCACAAACGACCTTTGTGCGGCCTGCAGCCAAAACGGCCTCTTTGAATAATTCCTTTGAATCCTTGTTCATCTGTTTAGGATAGTTCACTTTGACAAAATCACTGCCAAGACAGGCTGCCACTCCCGTGGCACCAGCAATCAGATGGGGATCTTTTTCATCCGCTACGGCTTTTCCGCGGGGATAGACCCACAACACTGTTATCAATCCATGCTGGTGCGCATCATAGATGATTTGAGCCGCCTGATGCAGCATTTCCGCCTCGAACTCGCTTCCTAGATAAAGCGTATAACCTACTGCCAAAATATTCAATTTAGTATGGTTGCGAAAGTCGATAACCCTTTGAACATCCAACCACAGATGACTGAATGGATCCGCTTGAGATGTTTTTACAAGATTGCTCTTGGAATTCAGTTTTACCAGATAAGGAATATTTGGATAACTCATTCCGTATCGGGCGATCAAGCCGAGCTGCGTGGCGAAAACCCCTATTTTGCTTAAGCTTGCAATTCTAAAAAGATGCTCCGGATCAGCGTCATCGATGTGAATTTCGGATCCGTAAAAATCGTCATTCAAATGTTCCACTTTTTGATCGCCTGCAAAAAGCATCAATCGGCCGGTTGATTTTGTAATCCTATTGTAATTTTCAATATAGGTGGATTTCAAAATCTCGGGAACATCCATAGGAACCAAGATATCGTTTTTTCGGTCCATTTGAAGTCCTCATTTCGATGTATGATCTTTGACAGGAACCTTTTCGAAAACTTGGAAACGCCGATCCAAAAGGGCATTATTTCTACAAAATAGAAGACAATGGACCTTCATCGAAAAGGGCTGTTTATCGGAACCTCTCAGATCTACAGGCGCTGATCGATATTTCCGGGTCCTCCGCAATCCGGTGTGTAACATGTGATGTTTATAAAACTACATTTTTCACCGCATTCCGGGCAAACATCGGGAGGTGCCGGGGCCGTTAACGTGAATCCGCAGTGAGAACACTTCCAATAGGTCAATCCGCACTTTGGACAGATATCCCCTTCAAATCGTCCATCAGCCGTATAGCCACAATGCGCGCATACCCATTTTCCCAGTTCATTCGTCATGACGTCCCCTCCTTGACCTGCATCAGTTCCAACAAGAATACTCCCCTCTGATAAAAGAAGCAATTGTCATGCCTTTGCATGTTTTTGGCGTATCCGAAAATAGGCCAGGAAAATGTGTACGATTGCCCTGCCCCTCGCTGCAAGGTTTCAAATAGTTGTGATTATAGGTTTTCACCGCGATAATCGTTTGCGAAAGCAGCAGAAGTCCCGCCTGGAGGACGGAATGTTTTTGGCCAATGAGGCATGCCTTCCGGGGATGAGGCTCAGAATACAGGTCGTTTCCATCCGGAAATGGTTATGCGCACAATCAAGCTTTCGATCCTGAAAGGAGGTTTATTCTTCACCGCTCCGAGGCGGGACTCTGTCTGATATATATCAATGAAATCAATCGCTTGCGCGGTTTGATCGCTAGGTCGCCATACGGGCAAACATACAGATTGACGTCAAGAGTGGCCAAAAAGACGACTTTTGCCGAGAAACAAGACAGTATCCATCCGGAAATGATTTCCTTATAGAACCCAGTTTCCAATCCGGAAATGAGGATTTTTGGCCAATATCAAGGAAATCAAGCGTTTGCGCGGAGGCGACCTGTGGGTCGCCGCACAAGCAAACGTGCAGATTGACGCCGAGATTGGCCAAAAATCCTCATTTCCGGATTGGAAACAGACAGATTTTGACGGGTCTATTATCAGAAATCGGCAGGGGTACATATTCGCAGGTAACGCTTCGGTTGGCCATAGTAACGTTACTTTTTGCTGGCATCTCCGGATGCTTGTCTAAACCTATCGTCTTGCGTATTCGAATCCGCTCCACAGCTAGGCGCGGAGCGGATTTGAATACGCAAAATCGAATATCGAATCGAGGATAAGGTTGCCTGTTATAGGTCCGGAAAGAAATTTCCTGGTCGACTGCAATTTATATTCGCTCCGGCGTTCAATCGACGATTGATCGATTTAAGCGGGTAAGTTGTTTATTTTCAGATTGTTAAAAAAGTTCTTTCGGACGTTGACAGGCTTCGAACGTTGATAGTTTCACCTTATAACGTATTCATAAAAAAGTCCTTGCCAGCCACGGTAACGTTACACGGATCGGGCAATCCAGAAGGAAAAGATTGAAGGGACAGTGTTTCTGCTGCAATTCTTCCCGCCTTTCCCGCTTGTTTTTGGTGGTGGCATATCTATTGCTCCATCAAGCCCGTAAAGCCATATCCTATATTATGCTCGGTCTCCATCCGGAAATGAGGATGTTCCTTCGCAGCTTCGGCTGCGCAGTTTCATTCTTGTTCGAGGGGTTCCGGTTTGACTAATATTCAGGAAATCAAGCGTTTGCTTGTACGTCGAACTGCAGGTCGTCGCACAAGCAAACGCGCAAATTGGCGCCGAGATTGGCCATGAAAGGCTTCACCGTAACACCCCTGAACTTCCTATTATATCGCTCGGGCTTATGACGTCAACAAAGATAGAAGTCGAGCCATCAACCTGGCCCCAGCGGCATGGCCTTTTGTTTATTCAAACCCTAACATTCGTTTCCAAATCAATTGAATCGAAGACTTCAAGATAGTTTATGCTACCGCATACTGTGCAATATCCATGGCCTGATGGTGAACGTAGCGGAGGTTTGATCGACCCATAACCCTACAAGCTAGTGTCCATCCGGAAATGATTTTCCTATAGAACCCAGTTTCCAATCCGGAAATGAGGATTTTTGGCCAATATCAAGGAAATCAAGCGTTTGCGCGGAGGCGACCTGGTGGTCGCCGCACAAGCAAACGTGCAGATTGACGCTGAGATTGGCAAAAAAGACCATTTCCGGATGGAAACTGGGTATGCTTTTTGCGAGCGTGAATTTGTACAAGAAAGCATTGATCTGTTGTATTATGTCTGTTATTGATGGTGTTATGAGCATGATAAGTGGATGTTTCGATCAGGATATTCAAAATTAAAGGATTGGATTCACATCATGAAGAAAGCCCTGCTCTATGAGCCTGTAGCTGAAAATCGGGTGCGTTGCACTTTATGCAATCATGGGTGCAAAATTCATGAAGGTAAAAGAGGGATTTGCGGCGTGCGGGAGAACCGTGGCGGAGATCTCTACAGCCTTGTCTATGGCAAAATCATTGCGGAGAACGTCGATCCAATCGAAAAAAAGCCCCTTTTCCACTTCATGCCTGGCTCGAAGGCATTTTCCATCGCAACCGTGGGATGCAACTTTCGCTGCAAATTTTGCCAGAATTATGACATTTCCCAATATCCGCACGATCATGGCGGTGAAATCGTCGGCCAGGATCGTACACCCGAAGACATCGTAGCTTCCGCAAAAGCGGCGCAATGTGAAACCATTGCCTACACCTATACGGAACCTACCATCTTTTTTGAATTTGCACTGGACACCGCGATGCTGGCGCGAAGGGACGGCATAAAGAATGTCTTTGTAAGCAATGGCTTCATGAGCCCTGAAGCAGCCCGTCTGATTGGGCCTTATCTGGATGCCATTAATATTGATATAAAAGCCTTTAGCGAAAAATTCTATAAGGATATCTGTGGGGCCCGCCTCGAGCCTGTTTTAAGAACAATCGAATTGATGAAAGAAATGGGAGTTTGGGTGGAGGTGACAACGCTGATTATTCCGGATCTGAATGACGGGAGTCAGGAACTGCATGACATCGCTCGTTTTATCAAAAGCGTCGGTGTAGATATCCCATGGCATGTCACTCAGTTTTTCCCGACTTATAAGTTAATGGACCATACGCGTACTCCTGTCGATACTCTGCGTCGAGCCCACGATATCGGTTTGGAGGAGGGTTTACGCTATGTGTATGAAGGCAATATCCCAGGCGAGGGAAGGGAAAACACCATCTGCTACGCCTGTAAAACGCCGCTCATCGAGCGTTACGGCATGAGCCTCATTGAAAATCGGCTGCAGGGCGGCAAGTGTCCGGAGTGCGGGGCCAAAATCGATGGAATCGGCATGTGAGCAGCGTTTGAATGTGCTGCAATTCCCCCACCGGCCGCGTGAGATCAGCGTGTTGCCGCCGATCCGCAGCGATTTTCAGCGGCAGGGCGGAGGGTTTGGATGATCCTGGCGGTTATATGGACTAGGCGGCGGCTGGGATGAGGCTCCAGATCCTCACGGCGGAGTCTCTGGGAATGCGGGGCCTCTGTTGCCGGATCGCGTTGCGAGGTCGGGTGATTGTGATCGACCCCGGGGTCGCCTTGGGTGCCTGGCGCCACCGCCTCTTGCCCCATCCGGTGCAGATCGCTGCGGGTGCCTTCGCCCGCGGAAGAATCGTTGCGGCTTTGGAGGAGGCCACCGATGTGGTTTTCAGCCACTATCACGGGGATCATATCCCCCTGGCTGAGGCCAACCCCTACCAGCTTTCTTTCGCCCATTTGCCGCCCCGCTTCAAGGCACTGCGTGCGTGGGCCAAGTCGCCCGAAGGCCAGTCCGAAAAGAGCCAATCCCGTGCCCATGACCTGATGGGCCTTTTATCGAAAGGTTGGCAAATCGCAGAGGAAGTGGAGGATGGTCCGCTGCGTTTTTCACGGGCGATGCCGCACGGCCTCGACGGTCTGGCTTTCGGACACGTCATGATGACCCGGGTGGCCTTGGGCGGCTGCACCTTTGTGCATGGCTCCGATATCCAACTCCTCGACGATGCCACTGTGGACGCCATTCTCGAGTGGTCGCCGGATATTGTCCTGGCGGCCGGTCCGCCGCTCTATCAGCAGGGACTGCTTCCCGGGGACCGCGCCCGCGCCTGGCAGAACGCCAAGCGCCTGGCGAAAAGGGTTCGAACCCTTATCCTGGATCACCACCTGCTGCGATCAACGGAAGGACTGGACTGGCTTCAAGACCTGTCCAAGGCAGCGAATCGACGGATCTATTGCGCGGCTGATTTCATGGGCCGTCCCAGACGACTGTTAGAGGCGGAACGGCAGGACCTTTATCGGACGATGCCTGTGAAAGAAGGCTGGCACGAAGCCTATGCGCGCGGCTTGGCACAGGTGAAAGATTTTACTCCTATGTCCTTACATCCACACCCCGCTCCCGCAGGTAGGCTTTGAGTTCCTGTATTCCAATGATATTAAAGTGAAAAACAGAAGCGGCCAGCAGGATGTCCGCACCCGCCTGCACTGCGTCGTAGAAATGCTCGAGCGTGCCGGCTCCCCCCGAGGCGACGACGTCCACTTTGGTGGCCTCCTTGATTTTCCGGATCAGGGGCAGATCGAAGCCCGTTTTCATGCCGTCGGTGCTCTTGCTGGTGGGTAGGATCGTATTCACGCCGTAGTCCGCGACCTGTTCGGCCCACTCCACGGCATCGGCTCCGGTTGGAGTGCGGCCCCCGTCGATATAAACCTCGTATCCGGAGGGCAAACGGTCGCTGGCCGCTGCGTCGATGGCTACGGTTACCCGCTCGGTCCCGAACGCCTTGACCATGTCCCGAATGACCTCGGGTTTGCGAAAGGCCGCGCTGCTGGTCGAAATCTTGTCAGCCCCGGCGCGGATTACGGCCTCAGCGGAAGCCACGTCGCTGATGCCCCCGCCGACGGTAAAGGGGATCGTAGCGGCGCGCGCCACCTTTTCGACGACGTCCAGCATGGTCGCCCGGCCTTCGATCGTTGCCGTGATGTCCAGAAGGGCCAGTTCGTCCGCCCCGGCATTGCAGTATGCTACGCAGCACGCAACGGGGTCCCCGGCGTCCCGGATGTCGACGAATTGAACGCCCTTGACGACGCGTCCATTCTGCATGTCGAGGCAGGGCATGATTCTGATGGTCATCGGTGCTTCCTCCCGTCTGAAAAGCGATCGATTTCTCTGAAAGAAAATGAGTCAAGTAAATAGCTTCCATCCGGAAATGATTTCCCGGTACAACCCAGTTTCCAATCCGGAAATGAGGATTTTTGGCCAATATCAAGGAAATCAAGCGTTTGCGCGGAGGCGACCTGGTGGTCGCCGCACAAGCAAACGTGCAGATTGACGCCGAGATTGGCCAAAAAGACCATTTCCGGATTGGAAACTAAATAGCTTGCATAGGCGCTGGTCTCTGGCTGAGGCCAGCGCCTATGCAGGAATTTCGCGAATCGTTACAAAGGGATTTCCCCATCGAGCCGATAAGCGGAGCAGGACGGGTAACCCGTAGCCATCTCGGCTCGGGGTTTTCGGCATTATCTGGAAAACCTCGACCGTTGTAAAGTTGAATATGGCTGCAGGGGCTATGCCTGCTGCCTCATAACGGGGCATGTGCGGGTGATGGCCCATCCTGGAGAGGACAAAAAACTCGGGTGCCTCCTGAAACAGCCCGCTGGACGCCGCACCCGGCAGGTCGACGGCCCGGGAAAAGCGGACCGGACATTTATGGGGAGATCGGTCAATGTCCAGCACGATCCGCACGGATCGGGATCTCTTGTATTATGCCAGGTGTTTCGAGATGGAGACTGAGACAGTGACGCCGCCTTTTGCATTGACCTCCATCCAGGCTGTGCCGCCGTGCTTTTCGGCAAGTTCCTTGATGATGGCCAATCCAAGGCCGGTGCCTTCGATTCCGTTGGACGTCTTTGTACGTGTGAAGATCTCGAAGAGGGCATCGGATGTGCTACCGGACATGCCTACGCCGTCGTCCTCCACGGCGATGATGTGAAGGTCGTCATTTTCACAGGTTGACAGGGTAATCGTGTTCAGTTTGGACCCACCGTATTTCAAGGCGTTGTCCACGATATTGCTGATGATCCTGAGCAAAGCGGTGCGGTCTGCACGAATGGAAGGCAGGTCGGGCGGCTCGACGAATCGAATGTTGCGCAGATTGAATTGAATCTCGAAATTATCGCGTACAAAACGCACCACATCTTTCAGTCGGCAGTTTTCGATATGTAAAGGGATTTCCTTTGCCGAGATATACATATTGATCTTCTGGACCAAAGAGACGAGATGCTCCGACGCCTGCAAGACCTTGTCGCAGTATTCGACGCCTTTTTCATCGAGGACCTTCCCGTATTTGTCGCGAAGCAGCTTCGTGAGGCCGTGGATGGCTATGGCGGGGCTTTTCAGGTCGTGTGAGACGGAGTAAGCGAACAGCTTGGTTTTTTCACTATGTTCCTTCAGCGCTGCCTCTGCCAGTTTCCGGTCGGTGATATCCCGCCCCACGGCCTGCAGTTCATAGGGGTGGCCCTGCTGATCGAGGATCAGGCGGTTCGTCCACCTTTGCCAGCGGATATCCCCACGGGGTGTAACGACGCGGTATTCATGGGTGATCAGAGGGTTTTGCGGCGTCAGAGAGCGCAGCGTCGCGGAGACCAGGTCACGCTCGTCCTCAGGGATCATGGGCTGAAAGGTTTTGCCGATCAACTCCCCATGCTCCTTCTCGAAGTATCGGCAGTAGGCCTCGTTGACGTAGGTCAGGGCCCCGTCGAGGCTGAAACGGCAGATCAGTTCGGTCTGGTCTTCAACGATGGCCCTGTACCGGGTTTCGCTTCTTCTCAGTTCCCTTTCCACATGCTTGCGCTCACTGATATCGCGGTTGCTGGCGCGCACACCCAACCAGGTGCCGTCCTGGTCGTAGACCGGTTGACAATAGTGGTTGATCCAGCGTTCTTCCCCCCCACAGGTAATGATCCTGAAATCGATGTTTCCGGCCTTATGCTCCACGAGTTCTTTCCGGAAGTGTTCCGCGAGCACGGGCCGGTCTTCGGGGTGCACGATGCTTGTCATCAGTTTCGGATCGTGAGTGAAATCTTCGGCATTGTAACCGGTGATCCGCTTTACAGACGGCGTTACATAGACGCATCGCCCATCGGGCCCTGTCCAGCTTTCCCAGTCCCATGTAAAGTCGGCAAAGATGCGAAATCTCGCTTCGCTCTTACGCAGGGCCTTTTCGGCCTCCATCTGCCTGTACCGGGCAAGGCCTGTTTCGGCGATGAAATGGACCAGCGCGACGTAATAATCCATGACCCGGTGCGCCTTTTCGCGGCTGATCACCGGAACGAGGTCCAGTGCCTCCAGGTATCGATCGACATCGAATTCGAACGTTTCTGCCTGTGCTTCGAAGAAATCCCGGGATGGCTCCTCCCCTTCGACAAAGAACTGGCCGTAATAAATGGTTGCCAGATGGCTTCCTGCAATGACGATGGGGGCCGCCATGTCGACCAGACCGTTTTTGCATTGATATTCGACATACGCTTCCTGGCTGATGCAGCGATTGATATAGAGATCGCTTTCCACGCATCGTTCATTGGTCTGTGGATTCACCCGGTGAAAATCCGTACAGATCTTTTGCCAACCCTTTGCCACCAGAACCTTTCCTTTCACATCGATGACAGCGATGGCCAGGTCGGTGGCTCTGTTGAAAAGCTCCATCAGCCGGTCGAGCTGATCGATATCGATCAATTCCTGAAGCGTGTACCCTATTTCTCCCACAGCAGTCGCTGGCTCCATCACATACGCTCGTTGTCCAGTTTTTCCGGGCACAGCCCGTCCTGTTCCATGCAGCGGACTGAACGCCCGTAGAGGTGCACATCCCGCTGCGGGTGTGCAAAGCCGATTCCTTCCTGATCGAACAGGAGCTTGACCCGCTCGTACAGTTCACAGCGGGCCTTGAAGAACTTCTGGTTTTCCACCCAGCCGCGGGCTGACAAGTATACCCCGTTTTCGGCCAGGGAAATGACATAGACCGTGGGGGCGGGCTTTTCCTGAACACGGGGGTCCTCTTTCAGGACGCGTATCAGAAGGGCCTTGGCCTTCAGGAGATCCTCCCGGTAGCCGATGGTTACATAGAGTCGGATCTGCCTCGTCGGGGTAAAATGGTAGTTCGAAACGATATCGTTGAAAACCATCCGGTTGGGGATAAAGAGCGTCCTGCCGTCGAAGGTCCTCAGCCGTGTGTGGAGAAAGGTCGTGGCTTCCACTTTTCCCAGAAGTCCGCCCATCTCGACCGTGTTGCCCACCTTGTAAGGAAGCGTTGGCAGATATGGCCTGAAGAGCACGATGAGGCCGATTCCTCCCAGAAGCACCACCACGAGGATCCTTCGGATAATGAGCGCGGGTACGCCGATATAGAGGAGGGTAAAGGCTGCTACCAGCATGATCAAAAAGACATTGAGGCTGAGCATCAGGATGTCGACCAGTTGCGGTTTGCCGATCGCTTTCCGAAGTCCCTGACGAGCGTGTCTGATCAACCATTGGGTTGCGATGAGGCCGAGGACCAGGATCGCCAGGGCGGTGACGATATCCTTTCCGTGAACCATCAGCAGGTCGCCGAATTTGTGGAATTCGCTAAAGGCTTGATCCATGGGACTGCCTCGACTTCGGATCGGAAGGATGGCTGAGTTCCGATCCGATAAAGGGTGCCTGCTGGTGTTGTCTTCTGACAGCGTCAACGCGGTTGGAATGCCGAACGGTTGTCGCTCCGGTTGAGGTTGCTCTGCGCGGGCGGGTTTCGGCCTCCTCGGAATCAACAGGATCAGGCCTTCGCGGCAAGGCGATCCGTCGATTGCAGCATAAGCGGAGGTGCAGCTCGACGACGAAGGCGGCCTGAAGGGGCGTAGGCAAATGGAAGCCGCTTACCGCGCAACCCTGGCCAACTCCTGGCGCAGTTCGGCCGATCCGGGATTGGAGACGGCATGGCGCACCAGGATATCGATGGGGCGTACCTCTTGGCCGTAATAGGCACGATTGGAGCTGTCGTTGACCTTGATGACCGATCCCTCGAGGTTCAGACCGGCGTAAAGCCCTTTGGATTTGGCGAACGAAACGACATCCGCCGTGATGTTGGATTTGGCGCCGGCGCCGACAGGCCCCGCCGCGATCGAAACATCTCCGCCCAGCTTGAATTCTGTGGCGTAAAACCGGTCGAGCGCCTTCTGGTTCTGGATCAGCATGATGACCTCCGCCGCTTCACCGCCGATCTGGAGGCCGAAGGTGACGCTGCCGATCATGTAAAAGGCCGGCTGGCTCCAACTGTTGGATTTTTCGTTGCGGACGAGGAGGACGCCGCTCCCGCCGGACCCGCCGAGCACAAACCCCAGTTTGACCAGGCTCGGGATGATCAGGACCGCTTTGGCCTCCTTGAGATGCGTTTGCATCCATTCCATCTGTGTGTCAGCCATGAAGGACCTGAGCGTGACAACGGATTTGTCCACCAAACCGGTTTCTTCAACGGTTTCCGCCGCCGCCGGAGCACTGAACCCTGCCACCAGCACATAGACCAGGACTGCGATTAACCAACCGATTTTTCTGTCTTTTAGATGCATGGCTCCTTCTCCTTTCCCCGTTAGAGGTGTCAAGCCGACCAACCGGGATCCTGTACGATCCATATCAACCCGTCAGACGCAGCGGCTAGCCGCTCGGCAAAACCGCCTTCGTTCAGAGGGCGTCCACCCGGTCCGAGTGGACACTAGCGATTCCGGGATAACTCGAAAGGAAAAATATACTTGAAATCCTTAGCTATCCTGACGATCTGCCAGCCGTGTTCCCGGGCTGACTGAAGGGCTTCTTCCGCACCTTGGGTGTAGCGGTATTCCCGGGTTTCGTCGTCATGGTGGAGCAGCAGACAAAGCCCGGCTCCTTTGCCTTTATCCGTGTATTCGAGCATGGCCGTATCTCCGTTGGAGTTTCCGAACGCTATGATGGGCCTCCTTCCTATGTGCAGTGCTATGTTGAGCACCTTTTCTTCACCGACATTGTACGAATTGAGCTTGTCTGTTTTGATGATCCGTTGTCCACCCGCCGTTTTTTCGAGTTCGTAGACCAGACTGCTGCCGATGACGCGTTCGACGGGAATGCCATACAGGGCCTCTGAAAAAGATCTCATGAAATCGGTGCCGCTTCCCGAAACGATAAAGATCCTGAAGTCATTGGCGCGCAGGAAGTCAAGCAGTTCCAGCATCGGCTGATAGACAAGGTCCGTATAGGGACGCTGGTAGCGCGGGTGCCGCGCCTTTTCCAACCAGGTGCGAACAGCCTCGTCGAAGGATTCGATCGTGGTGCCGGCGTAACTGATCATGAGGGTTTGCTCGAGTTCGGCTGGATGCAATGCCTGCAGGGCGGTTGGGTCGCCATCGATCACGGACTTGTAAGGTTGCTGTTCGGCGAGTTCGGTGTCGATTTCGGCGAGGGCGTGAATGCGCTCGAAGCTGAAAGCGGATTGGAAGGGGACGGGTTTTTCTGCCCAGAGGGTGCCGTCGTTGTCAAAAACGGCAATCCGTTGTTCCACCGGGACGTAATCGGGGCTTTCAGGCCGACCGACGTCTCGAACGAAGGCCAGGATCTTCTCCTTGACGGGCCCCGGGTTCCAGGAGGGAAGGGGATCCTTGCAGGACAGGGTGGCGGTCAGGGCTGTCATGGGGAAGAGTACGACGCACAGAAGAGTGAGAAGTGTCACTGACAATCGGTATGGGGTGATCCCTGTTTTCATAAAACCTCCAGGTCGATGAAATGGAGCGGGACGGTGTCGCTGTGCCGGCTTAAACCCTGTCGGCGCGGCCGGGGTGGTGCAGCGAAGCGATGGAAGCACCATCCGCCTCCCAACGGTTGAAGGGGCACAGAGGACAGGGTGTCCAATCCCCCTTTCCCGGCGCAGGAGTCCAGGAATGGGCGAGTCCCTGGACGGTTTCCTTGGAGATGGGTATTTTTATGTCGCAGGAGGCGAACATCCAGGTACCGGGGGCAACGATGATTGCCAGCAGCATGATGAAAGAGGCTTGCAAGTCGCCCATCTCTCTTCAGGTCTCCGAGGGCATTCATTGCCATCGGGAATTGCGGTTTCCGAGGGAGCGAGGCTTCCGGGAAAGGGCGGTTCTGCCTGCCCGTAAGATCATTTTCTGAGGGGCGCGTTTTCCAGGGCTTACCCGGGAAAGGCTATGACCCGCTCATGGCCGCACCATTGGAGCCGGAGCGCGGCGTTTTGTTTCGATGAAAAGGCCCATGCCAGGCGCTGCTTTAACTTTTTACCTGCTTTTTCAAGTATCTGTCAAGCTTATATCCAGCAGACCGTCGTTTTCCGAATCGCCCCCACCCTCCGCGGAGTGATGCTGCCTGTGGGTGTACCGAGGATCCGGCCGCCCTCTTCATTGGGAGAGGAGAAAGCGCCCCTCATACCGCAGATAATCCTCGATGGTCGACCGATGGACCGGCACGATATCTCGGGGCGGATCCTGGACCGGGAAGAAACGCAGGCTGGAGCCTTCGATTCCATCGGCACGCGGGGTGCCGCGCCACTCTCGTACGATGAAGGCCAGGGCGAAGCACTGGACCTCGTCCCGGTTCGGATAGGCGAACTTCTGTTGTGGACCGCAATAAAGAGCCATGGGCTCGGCGCTGACTACCTCCAGAGCGGTCTCTTCCTCCACTTCACGCCGGAGCGCAGCGAGGGGGGTTTCGTCCAGTTCTACCGAGCCGCCGGGGACCCCCCACAGGCCGTTGTCTTTACGGCGTTGAAACAGGATATCTCCGGTTCCGTTCACAATGATCGCCCGCACGCCGGGGACAAACATTCTCCGGGATCCGACCAGCTTGCGCATTTCTCCGGCATAACTCATCGTCACTACGTCCGTTGTCTCTTTTCCTCGTGTGATCATGCCGGCACGGCCTGCAGGCAACAGCCGGCGAAGTCTCGGTCTTCCCATGGGGTCGGCGATGGGACCGCTCCAGGCGGCCACTGCAATCCGTCGTACCCCCCCCTGAATTCGAAAAGGCTCCGGGTATGCCCTGCGCCGCGATGGTGCGATTGCAGGACGATTCTATCCGATCGGGTCAGTCCTGTAAAGCAAGGGCTGTCGACCCCATCCCGCGCCGGCAGTCAGACACACGGCGGGCGGCAGGAAGTGAGAGGGTGAAACGGCTCAAGAGCATCGGAAGTTTGGGATCGGTGCCTACCGTGCAGGGCGGGAATGCTCAGAAAAAAGGGCAGAGATCGTCGTCTTTCCCATATTCTCTAAGTTGGGGAAGATGCTTTCCTCGGCGCTTTCCGGGTAATAAAGACAACTCCCACACTATGGCATGCCGCTTGCTTTTCTGCGCCGAAAGTACTTGGCAGGAACTCGCCGCCAAAGGAGGCAGACCGCCTGGAGGTCTGTGCTCCGGCTTGTGCCAAAGGGTTGAAGCCGGCCGTTTTACAAATAGGCTCTTGTAACGATTATCGAGCATTGCAACAGGGAGGATCTGCATGAAATCAGCAATTGGCTTATACCTGTCCAGAGGGTTATGCCGTGTTCTGACGGGCGCTGCGGTGTTCGCTTTCCTTGTATTTTCACCCGGTCTGATCTACGCAGCCGGGGCGTGGAAGTCCGTAGGTTCCATGCATGAGAGTCGTTTCGCCCACACGGCGACCCTTCTGCCCGACGGGACGGTCATGGTGGCTGGAGGGATGCTGGACTACGAGGAGTACGGCGGGGTTGTCAAGAGCGTGGAGATTTATGACCCTTCAACCGGCACATGGGAGCGGACCGGGGCTATGAAGACGCAGCGGTCTCACCACACGGCGACCTTGCTGCCTGATGGCCGGGTCCTGGTCGTAGGCGGATGGAAGGCCGCGGATTACGGGGCAACGCTCAAATCGGCCGAGGTTTACGACCCGATCACGGGAACCTGGAGCGATGCCGGTTCTCTCGAGCAGCCCAGGATGGAGCATACGGCGACGCTCCTGAGGGACGGCCGGGTTCTCATAGCCGGCGGCAGAATCGATTCCATGTATCCTGTAGCGAAGGCGGAGATCTTCGATCCCACGACGGGTACATGGAGTCGAGCGGCCGATCTGACGATTCAGCGGGGATCGCATACGGCGACGCTCCTGCAGGACGGCCGGGTGTTCATCTTCGGGGGCGCGACAACCGAACGGGAACATTCGACTGAGAGCGGCGACCTTTTCGATCCGATTTCGGAGACATGGACCCCTTCTGCACCCCTGGAGGACGTTCCCCTTGTGGAGGGGTGCGCCGTCCAACTCCCCGATTTCGGCGGGTTGGTTATGTTGGTGGGTGGGAGCGGCGGCGCCGGGTATCTGCTTCAGCCTCAGTTCTACATGCCCCGAGCCGATCGATGGATCGGCAGCAACGCCCCCACGGTGCATCCGCGCCTGCAATTTTCGTTGACCCTCCTTCCGGACGGGACCGTTCTGGCGGCGGGGGGGTGCAGCAGAGAAGGATATCCGGATTCGGAGTGCTTCGATCCGTTGACGCTTCGATGGCATAAAGCCGGTCCTATGAATGTGAATCGCAAGCTTCATACGGCGACGTTGCTTCCCGACGGGACCGTTCTGGCGGTGGGGGGTGTGCGGGGAGCGGATGTCCTGGCATCGGCCGAGATCTATGCACCGGAGAAACGGGTCGAGGCGCGAAGGGCCATGAGTCTGCAGAGGGCGAGGGCGTATCACACGGCAACGCTCCTCCCACAGGGGCAAGTGCTCGCAGCGGGGGGCGAAGACCACCTGGGGCAACCGCTGAGAAGCGTCGAAATCTTCAACCCTTTGATCGGACATTGGCATACAGTGGCTCCGATGGGCCTTGGTCGAACGTCCCACAGCGCCTTTCTGCTCCCGGGCGGGGCCGTTCTTGTTTGCGGTGGGCGCGCTGTGAAAGGTCCAACGGAAGGATCGGAGCTGTTCGATCCCTTGACGAAATCCTGGCATCCGGTTGGGGACATGTCGATGGCGAGGATGGATTTTGCGGGTACGGCGCTTTCTGAAGGTGGCATCCTCGTCACCGGCGGCCTGGGCAAAGGGGGCATGCTCCGCGAAACAGAGACATTCGATCCGTATATGATGAAATGGATGCCGTCAGGGGAGATGAGTCATCCGCGCTGCCGGCATACGGTGACGCTCCTTCGAGATGGCAGGGTGCTGGCTGCGGGCGGCACTGGCCCCTTTGGCCCGACCGGGACCGCCGAACTCTATGACCCGGCGACCTGCTCCTGGTTTGAGACAGGGCAGTTGATCTTTCCGCGTACCGACCACAGCGCGGTCCTCCTGCCGGACGGGAGTGTGCTGGTTACCGGGGGCTGCGATGCAGGCGGCTTCGTAGCGGCGGCCGAACGGTTCGATCCGACTACGGGTGTCTGGTCAGGAGTGGGTGAACTTTCCGTTGCGCGTAGCGGGCATGTCTCCCTGATATTGCGTGACGGCAGGGCTGTGGTCCTGGGTGGGGAGAGCGCCAGAGGGCCGGTGGCGATGGTGGAGATGTTTTTACCCGGTACAGGGGCCTGGGCTCGGGTGGGCGAGTCGATCGATCGCCGGAGCGGTTTAGCGGCGGCCCTTCTCCTCAATGGAGATGTGATGCTTTGCGGGGGATCTCTTCGTAAAGGCAGTCTTCTGGGGACGTCGGAGACGCTGGATTTCGAATCCCACCGAAAGATGGCCATCCAGCCTTGCATCGAGACCGTCGAATCACCGCTTCAACTGGGGGAGCCCTTGTTTGTAACGGGAACAGGCTTCAGGGGCACCGGCCTGACGGAGGCGTCGGGAGGGGATTTCCGAGGGTCGCCGACCAACTACCCGCTGGTCCAACTGCGGAATATGGCCAGCGGCTATGCGAAGTGGTTGTTCCCTGACCCCGAAAATCCTTTTACCGATCGGGCATTCCACTCGGCAATCGTCGAAGGGTTCCCGGAGGGTTTTGCGATGGTCACTGTTTATGTCAACGGTTGTCCGAGTCGCTCGAAGGTTGTGGCGGTCAGTGGATCGCTGTTGCCCGTTTTCGACACGGACGAAATGGATTCAGCACGGCCTCCAATCTCCGAGGTTTGTCATGACCCCGTATCCTGGAACACCCACCGGATTCAGGCATTCTAATAACGGCGGCGTTTCTGAGACGAATTGTTGATTGCAGGGCGGCCCGGTTTTTGGTATCTTTAGATCCAAACTGGCCGCCCTGATGCTTCTCTGGGACAGCGGCTGTGTTTCGGCGACAGGGGTTCCATCCCGAAAGAGGGGGCGATGGGGTATAACCCTTACCGGCCATCCGTTCGGATCTGCCCGGAGAATCCTCTTTGTTGGGTTGGAAACCCCTTCTCACGCCCTAGAATCATCATTCATCCAAACATTCAATGGCTGACGATGTGCAGATGAACGCGGCCCAAACGGCCTCGATCAAGGACGATGCGGGTTGGACAGGCCCTTAGGCCGATCGGAGAGGCCGTTGTGCAATCCGGTCGATCCTGCTTTCACCGCCTGGCTGGAACTTCCTGAGGAGGGTATGAGATGAAAATGATCCGTTTAGCGGCGACTGCCTGCATGGGTATCATGATGGCCCTGGTGACGGCGGGGTGCGCCCCGAGCCTATCCAGCAACGTATACTCCCGGGATGAAGCGAAGCAGGTCCAGGTAGCCCATGAGGGCACCGTGGTCATGGTCAGGGGCGTACAGATCGAGGGCACGCATTCCGGCATCGGGGCCATCGCCGGGGGCATCCTGGGCTACGGGATTGGAAGCACCATCGGGGGCGGAACCGGACAGACCCTTGCCAGGGCCGCCGGAACGGTTGCCGGGGCCTTGGCCGGTGGGGCCGCCGAGGAAGGCGCTACTCGGCAGAACGGTCTGGAGATTACGGTGAAGCTGGACAATGGTGAGGTGGTCTCGATCGTCCAGGCCGCCGATGTGCCGTTTGCGAAGGGCGACCGGGTGACGGTTCTGCGGAGGCCCGACGGCAGCGCCAGGGTCTTGCAGTGAAACAGGCGTTGGGACAGGGGGGAGCGGGATGGCTTCGGGCAGAATTCTCTGTGTGCTTGCGGCGGCGGTCTTTTTGACATGGTTGTATGGCTGTTCGGGTTCTTCGGATAGGGCGGCGGAACTCAAGCAATTTCCGGTCGATCGACTGGAAGGTATGATCAGCCGGGACGACATCAGTCTGGACACCGCCAAGAGCAGTGACGGTAACGGGTCGATCCGCATCGACGCCCAGGGTCCGCGATTGGTCCGGCTTTATGAAATCGGGGATATGGATGTGGAGGAGGCCCGCGTCGTATATCAGGCGAAGCTCAGCACAGAAGACCTCGAGGGGCGGACATACCTCGAGATGTGGTGTCATTTCCCGGATGGCGGCGAGTATTTTTCGAGGAGTCTTCAATCGTCGCTGAGCGGAACGAACGGCTGGGTCACGGTTGAAACCCCTTTTTTGCTTCAGGCAGGCCAGAATCCCGACAATATCCGTTTGAACGTGGTCATCGAAGGCGCGGGAACGGTTTGGGTGGACGATATTCACCTCTACATGGCGCCCTTGGGTTGACGATCGACCGGCGGGGTTAACCCGGGCATTCCCGGCAGTTGGTGTCCATCCGGAAATGATTGTCCAGTACGAGCAGGTCTCCAATCCGGTTGGCTTCGGCCTTGAAGAAGAAAGACGCTTCGAGGCCGTTTATGAGGCGGAATACTTTTAAGCTAATCATATAGGCACTTGTTTTTATCCGATTTTTGGAATCACGCAGCGATTTTTCTTCCCTATTTAGCTAGTTTCCATCCGGAAATGATTTCCCGGTACAACCCGGTTTCCAATCCGGAAATGATTTCGCGGTAGAACCCAGTTTCCAATCCGGAAATGAGGATTTTTGGCCAATATCAAGGAAATCAAGCGTTTGTGCGGAGGCGACCTGTAGGTCGCCGCACAAGCAAACGTGCAGATCGACGCCGAGATTGGCCAAAAAGACCATTTCCGGATGGAAACTATCTATGACCCCGGACTGCCGTGCGGGAAAGCGGGTCGAAACACACCAACCGGCAACCAAATGTTTTCTTGGAAGGTCCTTCATCCACCTGGTTTCCTGAACAGAATTCACTAAACAGAGCCAACTCACAACCGGTTCAATACCACCCATCAGGACAGGGGGCAGCCCTTGGCCATCAAGAAGGCACTCCTCGCGGCCCTGTTAGTCGGTGCAGCCGGCATCCTTGTCTTTCCCTGGTCGCTTCAGGTGGAGGAAGATATCGGGCTGGGCCTGCTTTTCAGACTCAGAGGGCATAAGCGTCCTCCTCCCCAAGTCTGTGTCGTTGCCCTTGACCGGGCCTCGGCGCACGCCATGGGCCTCCCGGATAAACCTTACCTGTGGCCGCGCCCGCTTCATGCCCTGCTGGTGGAAAAGCTCAATGCCCTGGGGGCAGCTGTGATCGTGTTCGACATCCTTTTCGAGGAGTGCCGGCCGGACGAGGACAGGGGGTTTGCCGCAGCCATGGATAAGGGTCGCAATGTGGTGCTGTGCCAGTCCATCCGTCAGCAGTCCGTAACGATCAGAAATGCGGAAGGAAAGGAGATCGGCTTCGCGAACCTCGAAACGCTGGTATCTCCAAGCGAATCCCTGGTCCATTCGGCAGCGGCCCTCGCACCGTTTCCGCTGCCGAGACTACCTCTCCGCTTGAACCAGTTCTGGACCCTGAAGGAGTCTGCTGGTGATGTGCCGACGTTGCCGACAGTGGCTTTCCAGGTGTTCGCTCTGGATGTCAACGCGGAATTCCTGGAACTTCTGGGCCATTTCTGTCCGGACGAGGCGGCGAAATGGAGCGCCGCTCCTGCTTGGCCGCAGGACGCTGAGGGCTTTGCCGACCGGATCGGGGAGATCAAGAGGCTCTTTTTGCAGAGGCCGGCTCTATCCCGTAAGTTGCTGGATTCGTTGGAGGAGGAATCGCATCGATACTCGGCCGCAGCTCTGGACCCTGGCCGCCTGCAGAGGCTGAGGTCGCTCATCCGGATGTACGGGAGGGGCCCGAACTGCTACCTCAATCATTTCGGCCCGGCGGGGGCCTTTCAAACCCTCTCCTTTCACAAGATGATCCAGCCGGGCGCCGACCTTGGGAATTTCATCCCGGCGGGGGGGCGAATGGCCTTTTTCGTCGGCATGAGCGAGAGTCTTCGCCCTCAACGAAAGGATGGTTTCGATACGGTCTTCTCGCTGGCGAGCGGCGCAGATGTGAGCGGGGTCGAAATCGCAGCCACGGCCTTCGCAAACCTGCTGCAGGACCATTGCGTCGAGCCCTTGCCGGCGATGCTGCGCCTGGCCGTGATCGGCTGCACCGGGGCGGCACTGGGGTTGCTCTGTTTTCTGTTGCCTGCGTTTTCCGCTGCAGTTGCTGCGCTGTTTTTCGGCGGCGCCTACTTTCTTTTTGCGTTGCACCGCTTCGATCAGGCAGCGGCTTGGTGGCCGCTGATCCTTCCTCTCGGCTTCCAGCTGCCGGTCGCTTTTTTCGCCAGTATTCTCTGGAAATATGGGGCGGTGCACAAAGAGAGGCGGAAGATACGGGAGGCGTTCGGATACTATCTGCCGAACGGTGTCGTGGACGGCTTGCTGAAGGACTTGTCCATGGACGAGATATCCGGCCGGGTCGTTTATGGGATATGCCTGTTTACGGACGCCGAAAGCTACACCTGCCTTTCGGAGTCCATGGATCCTCAGTCGCTCAACCGGCTCATGAACCGTTATTTCGATGCCCTTTTCGAGCCCGTGAGGCGTTATGGCGGGTTTGTGGCGGAGGTGATCGGAGACGGGATGCTCGCTATCTGGACCACTGCTCGGCCGGAGGCCGACCTCTGTGAAAAGGCCTGCATGGCGGCGCTCGAAATCAGCGAAGCGGTGGCGTCGTTCGGCGGCTCCCCAGGGGGGATGGCCATGCCGACCCGGATCGGCCTTCACGGCGGCTATATTTATCTCGGCAATGTCGGTGCCAGAGGTCACTATGCCTACCGTCCGGTTGGTGATATTGTCAATACGGCGTCCCGGATAGAGGGGCTGAATAAATTCCTTCTGACGCGTACGCTCGCCTCCGAAGAGGTGGTAGGCCAGGTCGAAGGGGTCCTGGCGCGAGAGGTGGGCTGTTTTGTCCTGGCCGGAAAGTCCCATGCAGTCCGGATCTACGAACTGCTCGGCCGGAAGGAGGATGCCGATGACAGGCTCCTCAGTCTGTGCGCCGTTTTTTCGCGCGGATTGGAGGCCTTTCGAAGGCAGTCCTGGGAAAAGGCTTTGAGGCTGTTCGGGGAGTGCAGGAGCATTGGTGGTGAAGATGGTCCCAGTCGATTCTATATGGAAATCGTGCGGGGATACATGGCTTCGCCGCCGGCTGTAGATTGGGAAGGGAGTATCTCTCTGGATCGCAAATAGTCCCCATCCGGAAATGATTGGATCCTGTCTTTCCGGAAAAGAACAGGTCAGTCCCTGATAGGCATTACCGGCTGGATAAGGAGGGACCCGATGCGATGTTCGAGATGCCGCCCCTTCATGACAACGGTTTTGTGGCTTTCCCTGATCCTGGGGCAGGCAACCTGGGCAGGCGGGGAGTCACGGGAGCGCTGTGCCGGGGTGTCGGGCAGGGTCGTGTCGGTACAGGGCCGCGTCGAGATCCTCATGCAAGGTGATGCCGCATGGTCTCCGGTCGTCATGAACGATCTTTGCTGCCCGGGCGACATGATCAGGGTCGACCGGCACAGCCGGGCGGCCTTGCTGCTACCGAACGAGACGGTCTTGCGCCTCGATCAGCAGACCACCCTTACGCTGATGGCCCTTGAAAAGGAGGAGGCGTCGATCATCGATCTGATCAGCGGGGTGGTGTATTTCTTCAGCCGAATCCCCCGCAGCTTGACGTTCTTCACCCCTTTTGTAAATGGCGGGGTCGAAGGAACGGAGTTTCTGGTTCAGGTCACAGCCCATGAGGCCCTGGTGACGGTTTACGCCGGCAAAGTCCGATTGACCAATCCGGTGGGAGGGCTCGATCTCGGGAGCAACCAATCGGCGGCGGCGCCCGCTGGGAAGGCGCCCATCAGACGGGTCCTGGTGCATCCCCGCGATGCGGTGCAATGGTCCCTTTATTATCCCCCGATCCTTGACGAATTCGGGCTGAAAAGGCCTGGACAAAGTCCCGGGTCGCTCTCGGTCTGGATGCCGCCTATCCATGACACGGCGCGGGGAGACGACGCGGGAAGCTTACTCTCCGGCCTTTATCGGGTTCCACCCGAGGGTTACCGGCCGGATCTTCTGGCTTGGCGCGCCTCGCTCGCTCTGGAGGTCGGGCGCGTGGACGAAGCACTCCAGGACCTGACGGACGCGCTCGGCCGGAATCCCGGGTTCGCGCCGGCCCTGGCCTTGCGGGCGCTGATAGCCGTCGTACAGAACGATCACGATGCCGCCGTTCGTTGGGTCGAGAGGGCGCTCGAAGCCGATCCGCAGTCGGCCACGGTGTTGTTGGCTGCATCCTATGTGGAGCAGGCTCGATTCGACATCGAGGGGGCATTGAAGAGCGCGGAAAAGGCCGCACAGACAACCCCGTCGAGCGGCTTGGTCTGGGCGCGTCTTGCAGAGTTGAGGCTCATGACCGGCGATCACGGAGGTGCTCTGGACGCAGCGGAAAGGTCGATCGCTCTGTGTCCGGATCCGGCGCGGCATCAGGCGATCCTCGGGTTCGTCTATTTGAATGAGACGGCCTTGGCGAAGGCGACGGAGGCCTTCGAGCAGGCCATGAAGCTCGATCCGGCCGATCCGCTTCCGAGAATGGGCCTGGGCCTGGCGAAGATACGGGGAGGTGACCTCGACGGCGGAAGGCAGGAAATCGAGATTGCGGTCGGATTGGATCCAGGTAATGCGCTTTTCAGGAGCTATCTTGCAAAGGCCTATTACGACGAAAAACGGGACAGGCTGGCGGCCGAGCAGCTACGCGCGGCAAAAATGCTGGATCCGCTCGATCCGACCCCCTGGTTTTACGATGCGATTCGTAAACAGAGCCTCAACCGGCCCGTGGAGGCGATGGATGATCTGCAGCGATCCATCGATCTAAATGACCATCGAGCGGTCTATCGGTCGAGACTGCTGCTCGATCAGGATCTGGCGGCGCGCAGTGCAGGACTTGCCCGCATCTATGGGGACCTCGGTTTTGAACAACTGGGGCTGGTGGAAGGGTGGCGGTCGGTCCACGCCGACCCTGCCGATTATTCCGCCCACCGGTTTCTGGCCGACTCCTATGTTGGACTTCCCAGCCATGAAATCGCACGGGTGAGCGAATGGCTTCAGTCGCAACTGCTCCAGCCTCTGAACGTAACCCCCGTTTCGCCGCGGCTGGCTGAAAGCGATCTCTACGTGCTGGAAGGGGCCGGTCCGTCGGACGGCGGCTATAACGAGTTCAACCCACTGTTCGCCCGGAACCGCCTTGCCCTTCAGGCAAGCGGGGTCGCAGCCGGGAATGAAGGCTGGGGCAGTGAGCTTATCCAGTCAGGTATTTCTGACGGGCTCTCCTACAGCGTGGGCCAATACCATTACCAAACCAGCGGGTTTCGACCCAACAACGATTTCATCGAAAACGTGACGAACGTTTTTCTTCAGACCAGCCTGTCACCCGACACGAACGTTCAGATGGAATGGCGTATCAGGAATACGCATTCCGGCGACCTTACGCTCGGGTTCGACCCGGAGACTTATCTCGAAAATCTGCGACAGGGCGAGGACGGGCTTTTTCTGCGGTTCGGCCTGCGTCGCACGCTGAAACCGGGTTCGGATCTGATCGCGTCCCTGATCTTTCAGAATCTGGATTGGGATCTGGGGTTCAGGGAGCCGGTTATGCCCGGCCTGGATTTTTTCAGCCAGTCGTCGGGTGACAACCGGGGGGTCATCGGCGAGGTGCAGCATCTCTACAGGAAATCGACTTTCAGCCTCGTGAGCGGCCTAGGCCGCTTCACTGGCAAGAGCCGGCTGGCGATGGCCACCGGCTTCGAATCGCCCTCGTTTCCTCCCTGGGGCTGCACCAGAGTGGAGGAGGCCGACCTTCATCATGATAATATCTACTCCTACGCTACCCTGCGCTACCCTCACAATATCGCGTGGACCTTTGGGGCGAGCGCGGATCACTATAAGGGCGAACTGGATAGCAAGACGCAGCTCAACCCGAAATTGGGTGTGATTTACCGGCCTTTTACGGATACGACCCTGCGGGCGGCGGCCTTCAGGACGCTCAAAAGAACCCTGATAGCGAATCAGACGGTGGAGCCGACGCAGATCGCAGGGTTCAATCAGTTCTTCGATGATGCGAACGGTGCAGATTCCTGGCGCTTCGGCCTGGCGATCGACCAGCGTCTGGCAAAGCGGCTCTTCTCCGGCATCGAGGCCTCGAAACGAAAGATTGCCTATGCCTACCAGGATTTCCGGACGCTCTGCCAGCCGCCTTCTGTCGGGGATGCGGATTGGGAGGAAGAAGTCCTCCGGGGTTATCTTTACTGGGCCCCGCACAAGAGGTTTTCGGCGACGGCGGAGCTGCGCTACGACAAGCGCACGACCGATCCCGAATACCCCGGAGGGGGATATTTCACCGCACTGGAGATGCGTCAGCTCCCTTTCGGAATTCACTTCTTTCACCCTTCCGGTTTCGGCTCCGAGCTTATCCTCACGCATGTCGATCAGACCGGCACATTCGGCGATCCGAAATTCGCGCCTGCTCATGAGGAACGCGAAACATTCTGGGTCATGGATGTTGCTCTTCACTACCGGTTTCCGAAGAGAAGGGGCATCGTGAGCATGGGCGTGAAGAACTGTTTTGACGAATCGTTCAGATATTACGACCCCGACGCGACCAACCCCACGATCTACCCCGAGCGGCTCTGGTTTGTCCGGATGACGCTTACGTTCTGAAGGGGATAGGGCACCTGTGGACGCGGGGGCGCAGCGGTGAAGAAAAACCCTCATCTCTTGATTGGAAACTTGGTCGTGCCGCAGAATCATCTCTGGATGGATACTTGTGAGAATGGGCGTTGGGAAGGGGGTGAACGGTCATGTGCGATGAAAGAATGGCCTGCTGAGGTGTGGTCCGGGGATGGTGGAGCCAATCGGCGGGATGGACCTTTCAGCTGTGAGGAGGTGGATGATGAAAAGACTGTTCGGAATGACGGTGTTTTGCCTTTTTCTGGGGCTGACCGCGAATGGATATGCACAACCTGTCAGGGATACGCCTGATGAAAGGGATATCCAGAAGGAAGTCGTCATCAGGATCCCTGTCCGTAACGGTCATTTTGATTTCAGAGAAGCACGCGTGGACGGCGGGGTAGAAGTAAAACCGCCATATAGCGTGAATGTCAACGAAATGGTCAGTATTCCACTTCAGATCGGGACCGGGAGTTGGCATTGTGTATACCTGCATTTTCCAGACTGCCGCTACATACGGATTTGGGTCCCTTGAGGCTGGTCGAATAGAAGGCGTTTCCAGGCTGGGCGGTGCGCCGGGTGAACGGCCGTTCTGACCAGCAGGAGGATGCTTTTGCGTGATGGGTGAGCGCAACATAAAGGAAGGACTCCGGCCGCACCCTGTTAGGGTGCGGCCGGAGCGGAGGAGGAAGACCCATGTTGCGGGCCGGAGGAAGGAACTAAGAGGAAGGTAGACGCCATGTTCCTTCAGGGTGTGCGTTGAGTTGGCGTCGCCTTTATAGCGAAGCAAGGTCTGTGCCACACATGGACTTGACATAAAATTCCTATGATATCAGTCTATTGTATAACCTAGGCGGTATAGACCCCCGCCGGTGCGCCTTGGTGTGCAGGCACGGTTTCTTGTTTCGGAGGCGTGAAACCGGTGCCTCGGCGTGTTATCAGGCCGGTTATCCTGTACGGAGAACGAGCCACCCGTGGTTTGATCGCGGTAAGGGCTCGTCATTCAAGGGATTTGCAGATCAATGGCAAAGGCGGCTGGGTTTCTGCGCCATTGCCTAGCATTTTGTGCGTCAATGCACAGCACGAGGTGCTTCTGCAGTTTTTTTATTTCCCTGGTGTCGCCGATCAGGTTTTTATTGAAAAAGACCGCGCTTTTTGTTTGAATGACGCCCATCCAACCCTCTGTGAGTTCGAGGCCTACCCTGAAGGGATGGGAACCACCGACCAGGATCAGAGGTACGCGTTGCAACCTAGTTTCCATCCGGAAATGGTCTTTTTTGCCAATCTCGGCGTCAATCTGCACGTTTGCTTGTGCGGCGACCCACAGGTCGCCTCCGCGCAAACGCTTGATTTCCTTGATATTGGCCAAAAATCCTCATTTCCGGATTGGAAACTGGGTTCTATAGGGAAATCATTTCCGGATTGGAAACCGGGTTGTACCGGGAAATCATTTCCGGATGGAGACAACCGGAGATCGAGCAGTTGCCGCGGCTTTCCCTTCGCCCTGTCACGTTCTGTGCATACCCCTCGGCGGAAACCTCGACCATAGGATCCTGGGTGTCTCTCCGCCTCGTGTCAAGCTGCAGGAGCCGCTCCTGCGTAACCGGAGAAAGGACAGCCTATCTTGAAATTGCGCAGGGAAAGAATCGATCGGGGGATCAAAGCGCGTTCGGGAGATGTCTTTGCACTTTCCTCCTGGCGGGAGATGCTCTACCTGGCATTCCCCCGACTGTTACCCATCCTCGGTTTTATTGTTTTGCCCCTGGTCCTTGGCGTTTACTGGCAGAAGGTCCTCATTTCGGTGGCGGTTTTTGCATTGTTGGCTATCAGTTGGGATATCCTGGCCCAGAGCGGGATGGTTTCCCTCGGGCAGGCGCTCTTTTTCGGGATGGGGGCCTACGCCTCCGGGGTGTTGAACCACGCCTTCGACTTGTCTCCGTTCATCACGATCCCTGCGGGCACCCTCCTCGGCGGGTTGATCTGCACGCTCCTTCTGCTGCCCGTCCTGCGTCTGCGGGGCATCTATTTCGCCATGGTGACGCTGATCATCCCGCTCATGCTGGTGAGGGTCATCGAGGCCACGAAGGTCTTCGGCGGAACCGAGGGATTGAGCGGATTGACCCCATTGCCGAGCGTGTGGGTGGAGGTTTATGGTGTTGTTCTGGTTCTATTGGCGGCCCTTTTCGGGTTCCGCCGGCTGATGGATTCCGATTTCGGACTGGTCCTGAAAGGGATCAACGACAACGACCGGTCGGTCATGAATGCCGGCATCGACGTCACCTGGTTCAAGATCCAGGCCCTCTTCATAGCGGGGTGCATCGGGGCTTTCGCAGGAGCCTTCACGACCCACGTCTACATGTTTGTCGGGATGCCCGTCTTCGCCCTCGACTACTCCATCCTGCCGATCGCAGCCGCTGTGGTGGGCGGACCCGGAAGCCTTGCGGGGGCGACGCTGGGGGCGTGCATCCTGGTGCCGCTCTCGGAGATCCTGCGCGGTTTTGGAGGACTTCGAATCATCCTGTACGGGGTGTTCCTGGTCGTTTTCATCGTGGCGCTCCCTGAGGGGCTGTTTCCCTTTATTCAGCGCAAGTACCAGCAGTTCGAGCGATGGGTGGAGGTGGACCAATGAGCGCGACACCCATTTTGCAGGTCAGAGGCCTGACCAAGACGTTCGGGGGCGTTCTGGCCCTCAATGCGGTGAGTTTCGATCTGATGGAAGGGGAACTCCTGGGGGTGATCGGCCCGAACGGTTCCGGGAAGACCACACTGGTCAACTGCATCAGCGGCTTTGTGCGCGCCGGCGCGGGCAAGGTCCTGTACAAGGGGCTGGATATCACCCACTGGCGGCCTCACCGCATTGTGCGGCTCGGGCTGGCGAGGACCTTTCAGATGGTGCGGCCTTTTTATCGTCTACCGGCTTTCAAGAACATGATCATCCCGCTGTACTCGCCGAGGGTCAAAGCATTGGCTGGCGGGAAGTTCGGCGCACGCGAGGCGGTGGCGCTCGATCTTCTGGAGGAGGTGGGCTTCGAGCGGGATTCGCACGTCGCCTATAAGGTCGCCAGCGTCCTGCCGCAGGGCTATCTGAAGCGGCTCGAACTGGCCAAGGCGATCGCGCTCCAGCCCGATCTGATCATCCTCGACGAGCTTTTCTCCGGGCTGAGCCTCGCCGAGGTCGGGAGCATCGTGCCGATCATCGAGAAGCTCCGCGGCGAGGGTCGCACGATCATCATGATCGAGCATCGTCTGAAAGAACTTTTCAAGATCAGTGACCGGGTCATGGTGCTCAACTTCGGGATGAAGATCGCCGATGGGCCTCCGGCGGCGGTGATGGAAAACGACGAGGTCAAGCGGGCCTATCTGGGTTCCGAGGACTGACGAGGGTGGATGATGCTGACAGTCCGCAATCTGATGGTGTTTTTCGAGAATGCATTGGCATTGAACGATTTCGGCATGGATGTCGAAAAGGGTGAGGTTGTGGGCGTGATCGGTTCGAACAGCGCCGGCAAGACTACCCTGATGAACACGCTCTCCGGCCTGATCATCGATATGCGGATCAAGGAGAAGCGCCGGGGCGGGGAACGGATCACCGTCTACGGCCATATTTCCTTCAACGGGGAGGACATCACCGAAATGCCACCGAGCGAGCGGGTTAAAAAGGGCATCGTCCTCTCCCGCGAGCGGCACCCGGTTTTCCCCGAGAGCACGATTGTCGAAAACATGAGGATCGCCGGCTATCTGCGGAAAAAGTCCGAGATACAGGAGACGATGGACTACGTCTTCAAGCTCTTTCCCGCTCTGGTGCACCTGAAGACCCGCAAGGCCGGCTTTCTGAGCGGCGGGGAGCAGCAGATGCTGGCGGTAGGTATGGCCTTGGTGGTGCGCCCTGTCCTGCTGCTTCTCGATGAGCCGCTCCTCGGATTGAGCCCGATGATGCAGCGCATCCTGATGGACGGCATTGTTAGCCTGAACCGGGAATCGGGGATCACCATCGTTTTGAGCGAACAGTTCGCGCGACCGATTCTGCCGTTGATCGACAGGGGCTATGTGATTGAAAACGGCATGCTCAGCATGGCAGGGACCGGCGCGGAGTTGATGGACAATCCGGAAGTCAAGGCCGCCTATTTCGGGGTTTGATCATATGGGAGAGAAGGCCGGGCGGAATATCTTCACGGCGTTTGCCTCTGCAGCCGAGAGGCGGGGGCGGAACACCGCCGTGATTTACCTGGGGACGCGTTACAGCTACGCCAGGGTGCGGGAGATGGCCGAGCGGTTCGCCGCCGGCCTGCTGGGCCTCGGTCTGACGCCGGGGGACCGCGTCATGATCTATCTGCCCAATTCCATCCAATGGGTGGTGGCCTGGCTCGGTATTCAACGCGCCGGTGCGGTGGCTGTGCCGATCACGCCGATCTACACCCCCTACGATCTTCGCTATATCGCCAACGACAGCGGGACCGGGACCGTCATCTGCGCCGACACCAACTTCGGCTATGTCACCCGCATCATGCCCGAGACGGGCATCGAGCGCGTCATCGTCGCGAAGATGGCGGATCTGCTTCCATGGTGGAAGCGCTCGTTCGGCTACCTGTTCGACGTCGTTCCGAAGGGAAAGACGGCGCAGGGGCCCCACGTGTATGCCTTCAGGCGCATGCTCACCGGCAGTCCGGCGAAAGGCGCCGGCGCGGCAACCCCGCCGCGCTCGGGTTCAGATACAGCCGAGATCCTTTATACGGGGGGCACGACCAAACACCCTAAGGGTGTGCCGATGTCGCACGATCTTTTCCTCACTTCGGCGCTCGAGCAGATCACCGTCAGCGAGCCGCTTTTCCATCCGGAGGAAAATGTGATCCTGGGCAATGCGCCCCTCTTCCACATCCTGGGGCAGACCTGCAGTCTGGCGACCTTGCTGGTCGGCGGATGCCTGATGCTTCAGCCGAAGGTCAATCTGGATGCCACGTTCGATGCGATCCAGCGCTTCAAGGCCCGGACCATGATCGGCGTTCCGGCCCTGTATCGCATGATCCTGGAGCACAACCGCCTCGATCAGTACGATCTCGGTTCGGTGGGTTACTGGTACAGCGCGGGCGATGTGCTTCCTCTGGAGGTGGGGAAGCGCTGGCGGGAGCGGTTCGGCAAACCGATCTATCAAGGGTACGGGTCCACCGAGACCTGCGGCGGGATCACGATGTGTCCGACCGACGTGGAAAATCCGCCGGGAAGCGTCGGGCGGGTCGTTCCAAGCAAAAGCGTACGCCTGGTCGATCCCGCCACGCTCGAAGGGGTGCCGACGGGGGAGCCGGGCGAACTCCTCGTCCATTCGGAGCACATGGTGAAAGCTTACCTGAACAAGCCGGAAGAGACGGCGGAGTCCTTCATCGAGCGGGAGGGGCGCCTGTGGTATCGAACGGGCGACATCATGAAGATGGACGCGGATGGCAACCTCTATTTCGTGGACCGCACGGTGGATACCATCAAGCACAAAGGGTACCGGGTCTCGGCCTCGGAGATCGAGGCGGTGCTCCAGGAACATCCTGCCGTGATCGGGGCCTGCGTCGTGGGGGTGCCGGACAAGAAGGTGGGCGAGCGGATCAAGGCCTTTGTGGTCCTCAAGGAAGACGTCAAAGGCATCACCGGCTACGATCTGATCAAGTTCTGCCGGGAAAAAATGGTGGATTACAAAGTCCCCCAGTATATCGAGTTCCGGGACATGCTGCCCAAGTCCAAGGTGGGAAAACTCTTGCGGCGGGAGGTGCGGAGCGAAGGAAAGCGCAGGGCAGACGTTGGATGACGGGGCGCCCTTCGCATGGGTAGGACAGTGAATCGAAGAAAGCGTATTCTCGACAACAGACGGATTCTCGCTGTAGATGATGAACCCGACGTGCTCGAGGCCCTCGAAGAGGAGTTGGAGGACTATCAGGGGCTCGTGCTGGATACGGCCAGGGATTTTCAGAGCGGCTACGATCTGATCCGTTCGTGGACCTACGACGTCGTGATCCTCGACATCATGGGCGTCCGGGGCTTCGACCTTCTGAATGCGGCGGTGCAGCTGCATTTCCCGGTGGTGATGCTCACCGCGCACGCCTTGAACGCCGAAAGTCTGAAACGATCCATCGAACTGGGGGCCCGAGCCTATATCCCTAAAGAAAACCTGGCTGAAATCAACCATTTCCTCGAGGATGTCTTGAGCCTGGGCTACGAGCCGATGTGGCGCCGGGTCTTCGAGCGTTTGGAGGGGGTCTTCAACGCCTCGTTCGGCCCCCTTTGGCAGAAAGACCAGAAGGACTTCTGGGAACAGGTCCGATCTGGCCGCTATGAATTGAAGCCCGTGATCCTGAAAAAATAGCCGCAGTACAGGCGCCGGCCTGCATTGCGGCGTGTCCGGGCCCCGGGGCGGCCTGTTCCTTCCGGGCGCGAGAGGCAGTCCTCTGCGGTCGATCCCTGGTGGATGCGACTGCCTCCCCCGTCTGTGGCGTTCTATGCCTTGGGGGCAGGGGTTTCCTTTGCCGATTCGATCACGACAGGCTTCAGCGGGACGTCCTGATGCATCCCGCTCGATCCGGTAGGCACCGCCGCGATCTTGTCCACCACGTCCATCCCCTCGATGATCTTGGCGAAAACCGCATAGCCGAAATCCCTCTCCCCGTGATCCAGGAAGTCGTTGTCGGCCACGTTGATGAAGAACTGCGCGGTGGCGCTGTCTTTGATCTGCGTCCTGGCCATGGCGAGGGTCCCGCGGGTGTTCTTCAGGCCGTTGTCCGCCTCATTCTTGATGGGCGGCCGCGTGGGCTTCTGCTGCATCTTGGGGTTCATGCCCCCGCCCTGGATCATGAATCCGGGTATGACGCGGTGAAAGATGGTGCCGTTGTAAAAACCCGTCTTGACGTAGGTGAGAAAGTTCTGCACGCTGATGGGCGCCTGCTCGGAAAAGAGTTCGATCTGGATGTCTCCTAGAGACGTTTTCAACACGACCATACGGCCAGTCCTCCTTGTGGGGCAATCATGGATTGCGGAATGGAATGTTCATCCGATCGGGGCTGTTTTGTCCGGAACGCTCGTTCCCATTCGGCTGCATTCTCGCCCTCGGTGTTTGAGGGTGGATTCCCGGGTGAAAGCGGGATCCGGAAGACACCCTGGCATACGCTCGGCAATGTGCGCCCTGTCAGATGTACCGGACACCATAACAGAACCCGGTGTCCGGTGCAACGACAAGTCAGTCGACCCCGGGTTTGCTCTGGCTGCCGGGCGGCGTTGGCGTCGACCCCGGGTTCAGAGAATTTTGAACACGAGACACGCTTTGCCTTGAAATCGGCAGGGCGAGATTTTTGGGCAAGAAGGGTGTTTTAGGATTCAAGTTTAGAATCTTGGGCGCTAGAATGCTAACAAACGGTCCCAAATAGAAAGTGAAGGACGCTTCTTCATGCCCAGGGTGTTTGAGCGCTACCAGGATATCGTTCCCGATTATGCCGCCTTCGAAGAAAGCCTGTTCGATCCGCTTCCCGTGCACCTGCGGGTGAATCAGTTGAAGGCCTCCCCGGGTGCGGTGCGTGCCGCCCTCGAGCGGGAAGGGGTGAGGTTGCGGCCCTCATTCGATGAGGCATCCGGACTTTACGAGGCGCAGGGCCTCGACGCCCCGGGCAACCTCCTGGCCTATTACATGGGGCATATCCATCCCCAGGCATTGACCTCCTGCCTGGCTGCGCTGGTGCTGCGGCCGGCGGCGGGGCATCGCGTGCTCGATCTGTGCGCCGCCCCGGGAGGGAAGACCGCCCACCTGGCGCAGTTGATGGATAACAGGGGCCTGATCGTCGCCAATGAACTCTATGCTACCCGCCAGGTCCCGTTGGGCCATACCCTGGCCCGCCTTGGGGTGGCGAATGCGGTGGTGACGGGGTATCAGGCCCAGGAATTCCCCCTGCGTCAGCGCTTCGACCGTATTCTTGCGGACGTGCCCTGCTCCGGCGAGGGACGGTTCAGAAGAAGGAGAGAGCACTCGAGGGCACGCAGTTCGGCCGGCAAGATCTGGATGACGGACCTCCAGCGAAAGATCATTGTGCGGGCCTTTGACCTGCTGTCGGACGGGGGGCACATGCTTTATGCAACGTGCACCTATAATCCCCTTGAAAACGAAGCGGTGGTCCAGTATCTTCTGGAGAACCGCGAAGCCCGTCTGCTTCCGATCGATTTGAATATCCCTCTGGAACCCGGCATACAAGAATGGGAAGATGAACGCTACGATCGACAATTGGTCAGGGCCGCCCGATTCTATCCCCATCGGGTCGATTCCGTGGGATTCTTCATGGCCCGCATTGGCAGGCCCTGACGTGCGCCGAAGGCTGCTCGGGTTCCTGGATGAACGATTCGGCATTCCGGAGGCGGCGTTTGACGGATTCCTCTTATTGGGGAGCCGAAGGAGCTGGTTTTTGCTGCAGCGCTCGGCAGTGATTGCTGGGGCGGTGCGTTTGAAGATCGAGCAGGCTGGATTGAAGGCCTTCCAGCAGGTTGGTGCGTTTGTGAAACCGACGACCCGGTTGATCCAACTCTTCGGCCATCTGGCCACCCGCGCGCGGGTGGTGGTGGAGCGCGAAGCGTTGGCGAGACTGGTGGCAGGGGAGTGGATTCCCGTGGATTTGCCGGCGGGACAGGGTTACCTTATCCTGGAGTGCGCGGAAGGCGGAATATTGGGGCTGGGCTTTCTGAAAGATGGCCTGCTGCGCACCCAACTGCCTAAAAAGGAATTGCGTGTCGGGATGTTCGATCGAGGCGCCATGATGCGGCCGGACCGGGCATCCTTTATTCGATTTTTTTCGATGCCATCGACAAGGAGGGATAACATGCTGAAAGACGGTGAAAAGGGAGCGATTCTCCAAAGAGACAAAGAAACATATGCGATTGCGCCCCATATGCCCTGCGGTGTAGTGACGCCCGAGACCCTTCGGAAGCTGGCGGATGCAGCCGAAAAATTCAACTGCGCCGCCCTCAAGGTGACCAGTGCAGCCCGGATCGCCATGGTGGGGATCAAGGAGGAGGACATCGACAAGGTCTGGGCGGAACTCGGAATGGCGCCGGGTGCCGCGGTGGGACTCTGCGTGCGGAGCGTCAAGGTCTGCCCTGGGACCACTTTCTGCAAGCTGGCCCAGCAGGACAGCCTCGCCGTCGGCATGAAGCTCGACGAGATCTACCATGGTATGGAATTTCCAAGCAAAACGAAGATGGGCGTGAGCGGCTGCAATAACCAATGCGCGGAAAACTGCATCAAGGACGTGAGCCTCGTCGGGAAGAAGAGCGGCTGGACGTTGATGGTCGGCGGCTGCGGGACCGGTAAACCGCGCCTTGCCGATGTCCTCGAAGAAGGTCTCAGCACGGAAGACGCCCTGAAGCGCATCGACAAGGTCCTGACCTATTATCGGGCAAACGCCAATAAAGGCGAACGTATCGGCAAGATGGTCGATCGCATTGGATTCGACGCCTTTCGCAGCGCCGTGATGGGTTAGTAAAAGGTTGCCGGCGCATGCTCATCCCGGGAGGCGTCGAGTCGAAGGGATGCGGCGCCGGTCCGCAAGTGAATCCTTGAGGAGGCTTCAGGATTGGAGCGTCCCGATCTGTTTGGATTGTCCCCTCCTTTCGCAAAATATCGTTTGACAGCCCGGGAAGGATATCTGATAGTGAGATATCATCGCCAGTCGACCCGCTTTCCATGAGATGACCGGCTTCCGGCCTGCCCAGCGTGTGAGAAGGGGGATGAGATGACGGCACCTTTCTGGAAGAGGATCCTGAAACCGGCCATCTATGTCGCTGTAGGCATCCTCGTCGCCTTTCCGCTGTTCAGTATCTCCTATTTCACCATGGTGCGCACCTCGACTCCGCAGTTCTGCGCCATGTGCCACGAAATCCGCTTCGCTTACAACACCTGGAAAACATCCACCCATGTCAACAACGGCCAGGGTTTTGTGGCCGACTGCATGGACTGCCACCTGCCGGCCCCTCACCAGACCTTTGACTTCTTCTACGCCAAGACGGCCCATGGCATCAAGGATATCATTGTTCACTTCACCCAGGATGAATACGACCACGCCTTGAATCGGGAAAAGGCCTACGCGTCCTTCAAGAATATCCAGTGCCTCAAATGCCACCGCAATATCTTGTACATTCCGGAAAAACGCGGCGCCATGCTGGCCCATCGCTCGGTTCTCCATGCGCGGCCGGGATATGAAAAGCGGTGTGTGGATTGCCACCGCGACCTGGTGCACAACCCCAGCCCGGTCTATGCGTACAAGCAGTTTGAAGAGGGGTACAGAGGTCTGTGATCGTTTCTGAACCCTGTCGGGGAGCGGTGCAAAGGTCCGCTTCCGGGGCGGGGGGCCTGGAGCGATGACCTCATCAACGCAGGCGGAAGGGAGGGTTTCATGATGAAGCGATTTCGATGGGTTGCGACGCTCTTCGGTGCGGCGGCGATGTTCCTGGTGATGGCGCCGCGGACGGGGATCACCCAGGATGAGGCTGTCAACGTCCCGAAGGCCAAGGCGTTCAGGATCGAGCGGAGCATGCCGAAGGAGGCGGTTGCCTGCATCGAATGCCACAAGCGGGAGCATCCCGGTATCTTTGCGGACTGGGCGGCGAGCCGGCATGCGGCGGCCAACATCACCTGCCTGGACTGCCACCAGGCGGAGTCCTTCGACCCGGACGTCAGCCGGGAGCATGGCAAACAGTACCAGCGGTCCGATGTCCCTTACGGGACGCCTGAATACAAGGTTCCGGTCGCCGCGGCCGTGACGCCCAAAGACTGTTCACGGTGCCACCCCGACGAGACGAGGCAGTACAGCATCAGCAAGCACGCCAATACCATCGAGATCATCTGGAAGATCGACGCCTGGCTTCAGAAGGGCATGAACAGCGATTTCGAGCGGCTGAGCGGGTGTTACACCTGTCACGGGACGGTGCTCAAGGTGAAGGACGGGGATCTCGACCCCGAAACATGGCCCAATGTCGGGGTCGGGCGGATCAACCTGGACGGGAGCCGCGGGAGCTGCACGAGCTGCCACACCCGCCACCGTTTCTCGGTCATGGAGGCGCGTAAACCAGAGGCCTGCGGGCAATGCCACCTCGGACCGGACCATCCGCAGATCGAGATCTTCATGGAATCCAAGCACGGGGATATCTACACCGCCTTCGGCGACACCTACAACTGGAATGCCGCCGCCGGCACCTGGTCGGCCGGGGTGGACTACCGGGCGCCCACCTGCGCCGGCTGCCACATGTCGGGCTCCGGGACGGTGCTCACCTCGCACGACGTGACCGAGCGGCTGGCATGGGAGACCCAGGCGCCGCTGACCGTTCGGCCCCAGGATTTCAAGGCGTTTCCGGCCGCGACCAATCACCAGGTCGAACGGGACAAGATGAAGGACGTTTGCAAGCAGTGCCACGCCAGGAGTTGGGTCGAGGGTCATTTCTCAAAGTTCGACCGGGTGGTCGAGGAGTACAACACGGTCTACTACGAGCCCGCCAAAAAGGTGTTCGACGACCTCTACGAGAAGCAGTTACTGGACAAGGCACGCTACTTCGATGAGCGGCTGGAGGTGGATTTCTACGAGCTGTGGCACCACGAAGGCCGCAGGGCCCGTTTCGGCGCGGCCATGATGGCCCCGGATTACGCCTGGTGGCATGGATTTTACGAGTGCAAGATACGGTTCAACAACTTTATGGAAGAGGCGCATCACCTGATCGAGAAAAACGAGAAGGCTTATGTGGCCAAGGATTTCCCGAATGCGACCGGCGCTACGGAGGTGCCGCCCGAGGCCGCGCCGATCGTGCGATGACCCGAACCGTAGGCTGATTGTCGACCGACAACCGCCTGCAAAGGGACGCCTGACGGGGCGTCTGGAGCAGAACCGAACCGCTGAGGTCCCCGCCCGCCTGGAAACAGGGGGCGGGGATCTTGCGTTTGAGGGCAGGCCGGTTGGCAGGACAAGGGTGGGACGAAACCGTTTTCTTTCCTCTCAGGAAGTGGGCCTGGATGCGATGATTTTTTCTCGACGGGCGTGGCTTCAGAGGGTGATCTTTTCCCTGAACCCGAAAGCGATGCTGTTGTCGAGATAAAAGATCAGGTCCGGTTTGAACGCGTAGAACCGGACGCGGAAGCGCTCCGAGAACGCATCCAGGTCGAGCTGTTTGCCGGGTGTGAAAAACTCTTTCGTAAACGCGAACCTGCTCATATAGGTCTGCAGCCCCTTGAGGGCTTCGATGCCTGCGCGGATGTGGACGATTCGCCCGGACATCTGAAGCCCGCGGATCCCGCGCCAGGAATCCGACTCCGCAAAAATGGCCGCCGCGGCCTCCCGGTCCGGAGCGGATTCCTGGATATGCCGGGAGTCCGGGCTCGAGAAGAAGTAAAAGGAGCCGCTCCGACAGGCGTAATAGACAGGAGCCACCCACGCGCCCCTGTTTCCGGCCGTAGCGAGCGTCATGGTGCTGCGGCTGTGGATCAGGGCTTCGGCCATCGACGCGAGTTGCCCGGCGCTTGGAATCTGCTGTTTGTCGTTGTCCATCGAGGGGCCTCCATTCGTTGAACCGTTTTCGGATAAAAACCATTGGGTGTCAATCCGGAAATGCACGGCACGCCCTGGCCGGGTTCCTGGAGATTGTCGCCTTGTCCGGGACCCTGGTGAGTGTCTTGGAATCCCGTACGTTCTCAGCTAGTTTCCATCCGGAAATGATTTCCCGGTACAACCGAGTTTCCAATCCGGAAAGGAGGATTTTTTCTCCACACGCTTCGCGTGCTCAGTCCCACCGCTTCGCGGCGGGTTCCGGTTTGCCGATATCAAAAAAATCCAGCGTTTGTGCGGAGGCGACCTGGTGGTCGCCGCACAAGCAAATGCGCAGATTGACGCCGAGATTGGCAAAAAAGACCATTTCCGGATGGAAACCAGCTATCGTTCCCGGATGGGGAGCACCTCGGGGACCGGCATGATTCTATCCGGTTCGATGACCCGCATCGCTTTCCATTTGCCCTGTAAAAAGCGCAGCAGAAAGACGATGCCCAGGGATGTCACGTACAGTGAGGCCAGAATCCATGCCGCCATGATGCCCTGCCCCAGAACGACGATCATGACGTAGGCGGGCCCCAGAAGGAGGAGACCCGAAAAAGCGGCGATGATCAGCATGACGAAACGGGTGTCTCCCGCCCCCTTGATGGCGGAAGCGAAGACGATGTTCAGCGTGTCGAAGATGGAATAGAGGGCAACGAACCGGAGCAGGATCACGGCCAGGTGAAAGATGGCTTCGAATGCCTGCGGATCGTCCTTCGGTGCAAAGGGGGCGACGAAAACCTCCGGGATCAGGACATAGGCGATCGCCACGGACGCCATATAGGTGAAGGTAATGTGAAACGCGGACCAGGTGGCCTTTTCGGCCAGTTCGGGGATGTTCTTGCCGAGGTATTGTCCGACGAGCACGGATACCGTGATCCCACAGCCGATCATGGGCATGAAGGCGAGGGTGTTGATATTGAATGCAATATTTGTGGCGGCCAAGGGCAGGGTGCCGAGCCTCCCCACGAGCAGGATAAAGCCGGTGAAAGCGGACATATCGAGGAAGAACTGCATCCCGGAAGGAAGACCGAACCCCAGCAGCCGTCGCATCAGCGCCGTGTCGGGGCGCCAGCCCCTCAGGGTATGGTAGCGGATGTCGTTCGCCGGGCGCCATGCCAGGAGGAGCAAGACGGCCAGAGAGAACACGGCCGCCAGAACGGTGGCGACAGCGGCCCCGCGCATCCCCATTTCGGGCAGGCCGGCCTTGCCGAAGATGAGGAGGTAGTCCAGAATCAGGTTCAAGGCCGTCGAGGCCATTGTCACCCACATGATCGGCCAGGGGCGTGCGACACCGGAAAAAAATCCGGAGATCGCGTGGGATGCTATGGCCGGGAAACCGCCGATGGAGAGGGTGGCGAAGTAATCGACCTCGTTCTTCTGTACGGGTGCATCATGCCCCACGAGGGCGAAGATGGGCCCCGCAAGGGGGATCAGGCAAAGCAGGCAGACCCCGCCGAAAAGCGAGATGTACATTCCCTGCCACAGGACCGGGCCGATCTGCCGGTGCCGGCCCGCGCCATGGTACTGCGCGACGAAGGTGCTCACATAGCTCACCGTCCCGATAAAGATGCTCATGATGGTGAAATTGAGCATGCCGGCCGGCATGGCTGCGGCGATGGCCTCGGGGGAATACCAGGACAGAAACATCCGGTCCACGAAATGCTGGATCGACCATGCACCCGTGCTCAGGATCATGGGAATCGCGATCTTCAGGACCTCCCGGTAACCACCGGGCTCTGACCATCTGTGAAGGACTAGGCTCAAGCTGTGGGGACCTCTGGATGCGTCGTGAGTCGGTAGGGCGGTCACCTATCATAAGGGCACCGGTCGGTGGATGGCAAGCCGGTAGATTCGGAGGCGCATCGATCGCGGATTTTCGCGGCCCATCTGTTCGGCCCTGCGCGAAAGGCGGTCGTTCTCTCACGGCTGCGGAAGGGCCCCGGCGGTAGTCGGCGCTGAGCCGTTGACTCGGTATGGAAAGCCTGTTAACGTGGGGGGCTTCGGATCGGCGGCAGGGCCTTTCTTAGGCTTTATCCACAGCAGGGTTCATGCCGCCGGCTTTTTTTGCCTGAAAGGCACCGCCGCGCAGACTGCGCCACAGCTCGTCAACCGCATCGGTATGCGTATGGCGAAGATAGAGGGTCATATGGGGACGTTAAAAGACCTCATTCGGGGGAAGGCCGTTCATCAGCGGCGGCTCGAGTTCGTGAGTTACCCGCTTGGGGAAGGCCGCACGCTCGTCGAGGGATCGCTGCGGGATGACCGGTTCCAACCGGGATACTATTTTGACGGCGTCCAGGCGCCCGAGGGGGTGATCCACTGGATGATCGTACGGATGATCGTTGAAGGTTGGCCTTTGACGATTATGGACATCGAAGCGGAGATGCCCGGGGTGCCGAATGAACTCTGCAGGCAGATGATCGATTCGGTCAGACGGTTGAAAGGGGTCGCGATTTCCGGGGGCTACAGCCGGGAGGTCCTCCGGTTGATGGGGGGTGTCAGGGGATGCAGCCATCTGACCCACCTCATGATCGCCATGGGGCCTGCGGCGCTCCACGGATATTGGACGGATCGGTCGCGGGAACGAAGGCCGCTGCCGACGTCCTTAGAAGAGGTCCCCGCCCTGAAACAACTGCGCAACAGCTGCTTTCTGTGGCGGGACGAGGGGCCGCTCATGGACAGGGTCAGGCAGGTCATCGGAAAGGCTGAAGATGAATGACCGCGGGCCCGTCGAAGCAGCTCGACGGTGCTGCGGGAACCATTGACTGGATCATCGAAAGGAGATTGTATGGGGTTCATACAGGGCTCGGCCAGCTTTACCCGTTATTGGGTCGAGGGGACGCTTCCCAGGGAGGTCATGGAATCGCTGCCTGAAAGGATCGGCCGGTACGCCTTTCGGCCGTTTGCCGAGGATTCGGATCAGGAAAAATCGATGGGATGGGTCAACATCATGGACCTGTTCGACAGCGCCATGGGCGGTCTCGAATATCTGAAGGAACCCTATCTTGCGCTTTCTCTCCGGGTGGATGTCCGCCGGGTGCCGGCCAGCGCCCTGAAGCAGTTTTGCCGGGAGGCGGAAGAGAAGGTCAAGGCCGCGGAGGAGATCGCCTTCCTGCCCCGCGAACGCCGGATCGAAGTCAAGGAAACAGTGCGGCGGAGCCTGCTGCACCGGTTGATCCCCCGGACCAACGTCTACGACATGGTCTGGCGGCTCACGGACGGCATGGTTTTTTTCGGCGCCGTCAACGCGGCCCTGTGCGACGATTTTGCAGCCCTTTTCTACCAGACCTTCGGTTTGACCCTCCAGGCCGTTTACCCCTATGCCCTCGCTGCGAGGATCCTCGAACGGGAGAAACGTTCGCAGGGGGCGCTCGACGCCTTGACGCCTTGTCTATTCGCCGGGGGGAGGTAGCCGTATGAATGTCTTGGAGCAGGCGAAAAAAACGGAGTTCCTGGGCCGGGAGTTTCTGCTGTGGCTGTGGTTTCGGAGTGAAGCCGAGGGGGGCGTGATCGATGGAGGGGAGTTGGGCGCGGTGGAATTCGCCATCGAGGGCAAGGTGGTGCTCCAGTCCGAAGGGAACGAGGGGGTCGAAACCGTAACGTGTTCAGGCGAGAGGCCCGCCCTCCGAGAGGCGCGGTACGCCTTGACCCGGCAGAAGCAGGTGGTCCAGGCCATGATCAAACTGGCAGCGGGCGACGAGCGGTGGACGTTCCTTCTGGACTCCTGCTGGTTCAACATCAAGGGCTACAAGGGGCCGAAGGTCGTGATGGACCGCAACGACGATCCGGACGGGCTGTTTTTCGAAAAGATCCTCCTGCTGGAGCGGTGTGCCAAGGCGCTGGATGCGCTTTTCGAGCGCTTTGTCCTGCTGCGGATTTCCCCTGAATGGGAGACGGTCGAGCGTCCTGCACTGGCCGCGTGGATCGAAGCAGGCGCTTGAAAAGGCTATGTCCGGAAGGAAACTGCGGAGTGTTCTCGAAGCCGTGTCCCGCAAGAGGAAATCCGGGAGGGGATGAGCGTTGGGAATGGACACGTCCGATCGTGCTCCAATGAAGATGAGACCGGTTTGGATTGTGATGAGGAGGCAATCGATGCATCGTTTCATTCTGGCAGGGCTGTCGATGTTGGTGCTGTCAGCCCCGTTTTTTCCGGCTGGGGCTGCCGGCCTCGAGTGGGAGGTTCGGGACGATCGGAAGCTTGAACTGGAGCCGCTCGATCTTGCGGTGTCGCAGGATGGGGCGTGGATCTTCTTTCTGATCCCCGGTGAGGTCCGTGTTCTCGACATGAAAACATGGGCCGCCGTCGCGCGGATCCCAGTGGAGAGCGGGTTTGACCGGATTGCGTATTCGGACGCAGAAGCGATGCTGATCCTTACGAGCCGGACCTCAGGACGGCTGCTGCGGGTGGCGCTCGAGAAGGTCTATACGTTCGATCCTTCCGGTCTGCCGATCCTCGGGGCCGCGGATGGGTCGGTGACGGTGGCGGTCTTCAGCGATTACCAGTGCCCCTATTGTGCGCGACTGGAGCCGCTCCTCCAGCAGGTGCAGGAGAAATACCCGAAGGATGTCAGGATCGTACACAAGAATCTGCCGCTTTCGAGCCACCGGTTCGCGGTTTCAGCTGGGCTCGCCGCTTTGGCGGCCCACGCTCAAGGGAAGTTCGAACCCTTTCACAAGGGGTTGATGGCGTCGCACAACACGATGAGCGAAGAGGTGATCACCCGGACCGCGGAAGAGATGGGCCTGGACATGGAGCGTTTTCAGAGCGACCGGAAAAATCCTACGTTCCAAGGGGTTCTTCAGAGGGACATGGCGGAGGGCCGGGCGGCCGGGGTGAGAGGAATTCCCGCGGTCTTCGTCAACGGTAAACATCTTCGTGCTCCGACTCCCGAGACCCTGATGGGCGCGATCGAAAAAGAGCTGCGGAAAACAGCCCCGTAAGGCCGGGGGTTTCGAACCATGCCGAACAGTTCATCAGCCACGACGAGCCGGGAGGAGCGTACGCGGCTCACGGTGATCAGCCTCGCCCTCACCGTGGGCGCGCTCCTCATGGCCGTCAAATTCTATGCCTACCACCTGACCGGGTCGTCGGCCATCCTGTCGGACGCACTCGAATCCATCATCAACGTGGTGGCGAGCGCCTTCGCCCTCGGCAGTGTCATCCTCGCCCAGAAGCCGCCGGACGCCTCCCACCCTTACGGCCACGGCAAGATCGAGTATTTTTCGGCGGGTTTCGAGGGGGCCCTGATCGTCATCGCCGCGGTGGGGATCTTTGTGACCGGTGTATCGCATATCCTCGAACCCCGGGAGCTGCCGTGCCTCGAAAGTGGGCTCCTGCTCCTGGCCGGGGCGGCGGTCGTCAATCTGCTCCTCGGTGCTCTGCTCCTCAAACACGGGAGAAAAACCGGTTCGCTGACCCTCATCGCCGACGGGAAACACATCCTGACCGATGTCTACACCTCGGCCGCCGTGCTTCCCGGGCTGCTGCTGGTCCGATACACGGGCCTCCTCTGGCTCGATGGCGCGGTCGCCTGTCTGGTGGGATTGAACATCCTGATCTCCGGAGGCGGCCTGGTGCGGCAATCCTTCGCGGCCCTGATGGACGCCTCCGAGCCGAGGCTTCTGGACAGGATTTCGGCCGTCCTCGACGGCCATCGCAAGGAGCTGTGGATCGACGTGCATCAATTGCGCGCCTGGCGTTCCGGGAGCCTGATCCATATCGACCTTCATCTGATCCTGCCGAGGGATCTGTCTCTCGAAGAGGCGCACCGCGAGGCGAAGGACCTGGAGGAGCTGCTTCAGGAGCATTTTTCAGGGCGGGCGAGCATCCTGGTCCACATGGATCCCTGCGTCGACACGGATTGCCCCGTGTGCCTGAAGCGCCTGTGTGCGCTCCGGAGCCGGGCATCGACGGGCCCTTCGGCATGGGAGCGGGAGCGTCTGGTTCGGAGCGGGGTGGAGGCGGAAGGGCGATCCGCTTCAGGTCAGGGATCCGGCAAGCCGATAGGCCCATTGGGAGAGAACCAGCAGGGCGCCGATCAGGATAAGACGACCGGTGAACCGTCCGGGGATCCGCAGAAGAGGCCCCCGTCTGAGGATGCGTCTGGAAAGAAGCGCCCCCCCGTTGCAGAGTAAAAGAAGGATTGCCGCTCCATACAGCAGACAGGCGAGTGGTGCGTTGCTGAGGGCGAAGACCCAATCTCCCTGTGCCATGGCCCAGAAGGAACGGGTATAGCCGCAGAAGGGGCAGGGGAATCCCGTCCATTTCAGAAACAGGCAGGGCACGCCGGGCAGCTCCGTAATCGGCACGAATCGAGCCAGGACAAGAGGAACCCCTCCAAGGAGGGCGAGGGGCAGGTGCTTGCCGAGGACATCCCAGTAGGATGCCGGCCGGTGGACCACAATGAAACGGTCCAAGCGGCTGAACATCCACTCCCAGGCGAGGAGCGGCCCTTCCAGGTTCGATGTTCGCAATCCCAACCTCCTATCCGGTTCCCGGGCGTAAGGGCCTGAGGCCGAAATGGGCCGACAGACCGCTGCCCGATGGCCTCAAACCATTCCTTCGCGAGGGGGTTCCTGTTCGGGCGCCGGACCCGTCTCGACGATCTCGATCACCTCGGCGGTTTCCGCTTCACCTTCCTTGAAGATATCCCGATAGGCCACGGTCAGGACGCAGATCTGGATAGGTGCGGTGACCGCCAGGCCAAGGCCGCAGGCGATCGCACCGAGGCTGCCGATGATGCCGGTTACGATCATGAGCCCGAGGAACTGCCAGAAATTGGTCTTGACCGCCTGATAGCTTTCCACAGAGGCGGGCCAGAACTCCATTCCCCGGTCGACGATGAGGAGCAGCCCGAACATGAGAAAGGTCTGCATCGCATAGATGCCGAAAAGGGCGGCAAGCTGACCGATGCACGGGATCAGTCCGACGATGACGGCAAGGATCAGCATGGCGATGCCCCACAGTCCGACGAAAAGGAGCGCGTTCAGGAAAAAATTGAAGCCCCGAAAGATCTCCCCCACTTCCGGGCGCGGCTCACGCCGATCGTGAAAGGCGAGTGCCATCAGAAAGAGCCCAGCCAGCATCGGCCCAGCCAGGATGCCCAGCGTCGCCGTACCCAGTACCAGGCCGATCAGGGAGGCCAGGATGAGCGGTACGATGTTTTCCTTGTAGAGGTTGAAGCCTTTTTCGAACCATTCACCGAACTTGACCGGGATTGGATGCATGTCTTTCCTCCTTTGTTCAGGGGCCTTTCTTTCCGCGGGTATCGGACAGCACGCTTTCGAGTGCGTCGATGTGTTCGCGGGTTTCGTTTTCCAGGAGTTTCAACCGGCCGGCGAGCTGTTCCAGGCGCTCGGCCCAAACGGCCCCGAGGGTTTCCGCCAGCCGGATGCGCTGCTTGAGCCGTTCGTCCCGCCGTTTTTTATTGTAACGGCGATAGAATCGGATGGAAAGGAAAAGGTTGATCAGCGTGTAGCTCAGGAGGGCTGCGAGTCCTTTGGGGCTGAAGACGGCTTCGATCGCCGCCGCGATGAGCCCGAGCGCGCCGCCGAGGCCCGGGTCCTGAAGGAACGTCCGCCAGGCGCCGGCCCCCGTCAGGGCGATGAATAGGCACAAAGTGAGGGTTGCGAAGGTCAGGATCTGCCCGGCCCGGAAGATTCGGAAAGACGGCTGCAGGGTCTGTGACGCAGCCCTTTCACCGGTGGAGGCGAGGTCTGCTCCCAACTGTTCGAATGCGCCTTCGAGATCGAGCGTGGAGCGGACATCTTCCCAAAGGGTTTGCGGGAGATTTTCACGCAGAAAGCGGCTATGGAGTTTTTCCTCGAGCCATTGAAAAGGCCTCCTCAGGATGGCCGCCGTCCCTTCAGGCGGAAGGAGGACGCTGTGCCGGGCTTGGCCGCTGGAGGGTCGGTCGCCCCCGCGCCGCAGCGTCTGCAGGAGGAGGCCGATCCCGTAACTGGGGCCGACGAGGCCCGAAAGCTCCTCTGGCGGTTCTTCAGCCAGCGGGGTTTCTTCGCTGATCAGCCACGCGGCGAGGGCCTCGCGCCCCGTCGCGGTCCAATCGGAGCGTTTTGCCTCCACCCATTCAAGGGCGTCCAAGATCACCCTGGCGGTCTCCTCGAGAATCAGCCGTTCGGTTTCAAAGGGCGTCAGCAGCTGCTGGACCTCAGCGCCCAGATTGGCGGCCTTGATGGCGGTGATGGTCTTGACGCGCTGCTGATCGATCAGGTGGCGGCGGAAGAAATCGAACTGGTTCCAGACGGCCGGTTCGCCGCCGCTCCGGGCGTCCTCCGCCGAGACCGCGAAGAGGAGCGGGTCCTTGACCCCGTGTTGGAGAATCTGCTCTTTAAAGCCGTTCAGGACCGATGCAAGACGGTCCGTGGCTCCGCCCTCGCCGGGTTCGAGAAGCTGGTCCACCTTGTTCAGGACGAAGGTGAAATATTCGCGGGCCTTGGGCATCTCTTCCAGAAAGGCGTAAAACCGGCCGTCAGCGTATTTTTCGGGTGAGGCGACCCATACCAGGAGGTCGAGGTATTCGAGAAAATCGATGACATAGCGGCGGTTTTCACCGGCCAGGCTGTCGAAATCCGGCAGGTCGCAGAGCAGAAGCGCCTTCATGGCGTCGGCCTCGTGGGTGATCTCCTTCCAGGGCAGCTGGCGGAGCTCGGCCAGGGGCAGCGGGTCCGCGTGGATGTGGCGGTAGATCAGCACCCGGTCGGTGTGCGGCCTGCGGTGGCTGCTCGTTGCGATGTCGGACCCGGCGAGGGCGTTGAGGAGGGAGGATTTGCCGACGCCTGTGCCGCCGATGAGGCCGACGGTCAGAAAATGCCCTTCGATCCGGTCCAACTTCGCCTGGAGGGCCTTGGAACGGGCCTTCAACGACTGGCGCTCGCCGGGCGCAATGGAGAAGAGGGTCTCTTTTTCAAGGAGTCGCTGGATGCGATCGAGTTCCTTGCGCACATTCAAGCCGGGGTCTCGCATGTCAGGCGCTCACGATCGGTCTGGACGGCCCTTCGCGTCGGCGCGGGGTCGTTGTTTCAGCCATTTTCCGAGGAGCTGGACCGTTTCGGGAGGCGTCAGGAGTGCGGCGAGGCATTGCTCGTAGCGCATCCGCTGCTCGTCGATGACGGCGAGGAGTTCGCTCCGATACCGGTTTGCCAGTTCACGGGCGATCTTTTGTATCTCCTGGTAGGCGAAGAGTTCTGTCGTTCCTTTGGTCAGAAAGGGCGCGAGGGCGGAGTCGAGGACCGCATCCACCATGGTGAAGCCCCCGCCGATGACGATCTCGACCGCCAGGAGGAGCGCCCCCCAGACGATCGAGGCACTGTAGATGCCCCACTTCTTGCGGGTCGAAAGATGTTCGGCCAGATACCGGAACCGCTCGTCTATCCAGGCAAGCAGGGTTTCCTGACCTTGCAGGATGCGGGCTTCGATCTCGGCTTCGGTCAGGGGCAGGTCCGGGCGGCGCAGGGCGGCGGCGAGGGGGGCCCCGGCACCAGGCGGGGCAAACTCTTCCAGCACGCGGCGGTTCATCTGGGCCAGGGCGGCGGCAAGCGGGGAGCTGTCGGAGTATTTGCGCAGCTTCGCTAGGGCCTGCTTGTGGCGTGCCTCGCCCCCGTCCTTCCGGAGGCCTAGAAGGCGCAGGGGAAAGAGGACCGTTTCCTGGATCAGCCGTCGGGGCTTTGCCAGCGGGTCATAGCGGTTGAAGAGTTTGCGGATCTCGATGCGGATGTACTCATCGCTCTGCGCCTTGAAACGCTTTTGCTCCCCTTCCATGAGGAGGTCCGCTGTTTCCAGGGCGCACTGCTGGAGTGCACCCTGCCATTCCTTGGCGGCGGCGTCCTCTGCCTGGAGCAGGCCGAGCAGCCACTGGGCCGCCCGGCGGCTGCGCTCCACGCGGCGGCCTTGCTGCCGGCGCAGGCGTTCGCCGGATGAGGCCGGGTCGAGCGTCGCATGCAGCGCCGTTAGGGCGCGGCTCACATCCTCCAGGCCGCCGAGTTCGGCGGCCGTGCCGCCGGGTGCCGCCGGCAGGACCTGGATCAGCCGCCGATCGCATGTGATTCCCCGGCTCTCGAGGACCTTCAGGATATCTTCCACACCAAGGCCGCTGCGGACCTTGTTCAGAAGGTAGGCGGCCACCTTCCCGTCCTGGAAGGCCTCGAACAGGGCATCGAGCGGCACCTCGTCGGCATACTTCTCCGGACTGGCGACGAAAATGACCGCATCGGCCAGGAGGTAGAGATCCCGGGTGATGAGGCGGTTGCTTTCCTCCACACTGTCGACGTCGGGGGTGTCCACGACCACGAGATGGGAGAGGGTTTCGCGGCGGTGGCCGATGATCGACAGATGTCCCGGGGCGCCCGCCATGGGCTGGCGCAGGCCTTCCTCGGGGGAGGGCTCGTCGGGGTTTATGTCCGGAAAGGGGAAGTCCTTCCCGAGGTTCGTGTAGGCATGGGCATAGGCGATCGGGCCGAAGGTCTTGGGTCGTTCAACGCCGGTCACACTCAACAGCGCTCCGCAGAAGAGGTTGAAGAGGGTCGACTTGCCGGTGCCGGTTCCCCCTAGAAACATGACCCAGGCAACCGGGGATCCGGATTTGTAGGTGATCACCGCCAGTTGACGGGCAAGGTCCTCCGCCAGGCCCGGAATGGCGGCGCTTCCTTCGGTGAGGCCCGGATGGCGGACGTCGCGGATGGCGGAGATCAGGGATTCCAACGATAGCGGCTCGATGTTTCGGGTTGTGTGATGTCCCGGCACAAGGTGTCCTCACTGAAGATAAGCGGCGTTCGAAGCAGGGGTCGGCCGAAAAGCCCTTTTCCCGGATTGGAAACCGGGTTTTGCCGGATGCTCTTATCCAGATGGATACTAGCTTGCCCGGTCGAGCCCCGTCAAGGCGGTTTTGATGCTTTCATTTCTCCGGTCGATCGGCTATCCTCCGAAAAAATGGTGGCAACAATTTGGATACGCCCCTTGTGGCTGCGGAAAGTCGAGGTTTTTTAACGTGCAGAAAAGATGCCGGGTGGATGTCGTTCTCTTCGATTACGGCGGCGTTCTGGCCGAAGAAGGTTTCCGGGAAGGGCTGATGGCGATCGCGCGGAAGAATGGATTGGATCCCGAGGCCTTCTTTCAGACGGCCTCCGAGTGGGTGCATGCGAGCGGATATGTGACGGGGCAGGCCTCGGAGCAAACCTACTGGGAGCACCTTCGCCGGGAGACGGGTATCCAGGGGTCCGACGCCCATCTACGTCAGGAGATCCTGGATCGTTTCGTCCTGCGGCCCTGGATGATGGCGCAGGTCAAGGGATTGAAAGAGGCCGGCGTACGGTTGGCGATCCTGAGCGACCAGACCGACTGGCTGATGTGGCTCGACGGCCGCGATCACTTCTTCGAGCACTTCGAGGCCGTCTTCAACAGCTTTGTCGAGGGCCGAAGCAAACGGGATCCGGCCTTATTCGAGCAGGTTGTGCAGCGCCTCTGCACGCCCCCATCCGAAATCCTCTTTGTGGATGACAACCCGGGAAACATCGAGCGGGCTCGCGGCCGAGGGCTCGAGACCATCCTCTATCGAGACCGGAGAACCTTTGCGACGGAATTGTTGCGGTTCTGTCCCTTTCTGGAAATATCTCCCCCTTTGAACCTTCTCTCATAAATCTACAAAATTGTTGTATACTTGGGGTTCTCTCTACAATAATGCAGATAATAAAGATGGCCAGATCTGAGATTTGTATGTATATCTTATTGAAATAGCGATATTTTTTTCAGTTTGTTCTTTTTGGCATTGTGTTTGCTACATCTATAGGACACCTGACGACGTTTAATTGTTTGAATGACCATTATAAACCATTTGAATCGGCATCATCAATCAAGAGGAGGAAAACAAATGATTTGTCAGACGGAAGAAGATGTCAAAAGGATCGTGAAAGAGAAGAATATCAGCTTTATTCAGTTCTGGTTCACGGATGTCCTGGGGGTTTTGAAGAGTTTCGCCGTCACTCCCTCCGAATTGGAAGAAGGCCTGAGCGAAGGAATGGGCTTCGACGGTTCGTCGATCGAGGGTTTCGCCCGCATCCAGGAAAGCGACATGATCGCGAAGCCGGATGTGACCACGTTCCAACTGGTGCCCTGGCGGAGCGGCGATCGCCCGGTGGCCCGAATGTTCTGTGATGTGATGAATCCGGATGGAACCCCTTATGAAGGCGATCCGCGCTTCGTCCTGAAACGCCTCCTCAAGAAGGTCGCCGAAAAAGGCTACACCTTTTATGTGGGTCCAGAGCTCGAGTATTTTTACTTTCAGGACAACTGCGGTACGGAGTGCCTCGACAGAGGAGGGTATTTCGATTCCCGTCCGATCGATATGGGAAGCAATCTCCGGCGCGAGACGATTTTCGCCCTGCAGGATATGGGCATCCAGGTGGAATACAGCCATCACGAGGTGGCTCCGAGCCAGCACGAAATCGATCTGAGATATGACGAGGGCCTGCGCATGGCCGACAAGACCATGACCTATCGTCTGGTCGTCAAGGAGATCGCGCACAAAAACGGGGTCTACGCGACCTTCATGCCCAAGCCTATCTTCGGCCAGAACGGGAGCGGCATGCACGTGCACCAGTCGCTTTTCAAAGGGGAGCGGAATGCCTTTTATGATCCGAGCGACCGGTACAACCTCTCGGACGTGGCTAAACATTACATCGCCGGGATTATGCGTCATGCCCCGGAAATCACGGTCGTCACCAACCAGTGGGTCAACTCCTACAAACGACTGGTTCCGGGCTACGAGGCGCCGGTCTACGTCGCCTGGGCGCGGCGGAACCGCTCGGCCATGATCCGGGTCCCCATGTACAAACCGGGCAAAGAGGCGGCCACCCGGATCGAGTTCCGGTCTCCGGATCCATCGTGCAATCCTTACCTGGCCTTTGCTGTGATGCTGGGCGCGGGGCTCGAGGGGATCGAGAACAAATATGAGCTGCCCGATCCGATCGAAGAGGACATCTTCGAGATGAACCCGGCCGAGCGCAAGGCCCACGGGATCACCGATCTACCGGGAAACCTTTACGCCGCTACGCTCGAGGCGGAGAAAAGCCCGCTCGTCAAGAAGGTCCTCGGGGAGCATGTCTTCAATAAGTTTATCGAAAACAAGAAGATCGAATGGGATATGTACCGGACGCATGTCAGCGCCTTCGAACTGGACCGCTATCTCGCCAAGCTGTAGCCCCACGCCTGGGCCTTCTCTTTTTCCCCTGAGGCGTGAGTCCTCACCCCAAAAAGGCCTCACCGGTCGATAGGACCGGTGAGGCCTTTTTGATGGAGACCGTCGGTCGGGTCGGGCGGGATGGCGCTCCGGAGCGGCGCCGAAGGCCCTCAGGGCGCGAATTTCTCTTCCAGGAGGCGCTTGACCTTCCGGGCGTCCGCCTTTCCCCGTGTCTTGCGCATGACCTGCCCGATGAGGAAGTCCATGGGTTTGCGGTTGCCGCGCAGGACCTGGTCCACGATGTCCGGGTTTTCCCTCAGAACCTCGTTCAGATAATCCGAGAGGGTTTCTTCGTCCTGAATCGGTTTGAGGTTGCGGGCGGCGATGATGTCCCCGGCGCTTCGGGAGGTCGCGAACATCTCCTCGAGGACCGTGCGGCCTATGGCGTCCGTGATCGTACCCTCCGCGATCAGGTCGATGAGTTCGGCAAAAGACGCGTCCGGCACCGGACAGGCCTCGATGGAGAGGGAGGCGTCGTTCAGGAGTTTGAAGAGTTCCTTGATCAGCCAGGCCCCGAGGCGCCTGCAGTCCATGCAGCGGGCCGCGGAACGCTCGAAGTAGTCGCAGACGGCCCGCTCGCGGGTCAGGATCAGCGCGTCCTTGCGGGGGATCCCGTACTGCGCGATCACCCGTTCGATCTTCCGGTCGGGGAGCTCCGGCATGGCTCGTCGGACGGCCTCGAGGAACACGTCTTCGATCTCCACTTCGACGAGATCCGGATCCGGGAAGTAGCGGTAGTCCGGCGCGTCCTCCTTGCTGCGCATGGGGAGGGTGATCCCCTTCTGCTCGTCGAAGAGCCGGGTCTCCTGGTCGACGGCGCCGCCCGAGCGCAGGATCTCCGCCTGCCGCCGGATCTCGTACTGGAGCGCGTCGGCGATGAAGCGAAAGGAGGACATGTTCTTGACCTCCGTGCGGTTGCCGAAGTCCGGCTGCCCCTTTTTCCGCAGGGAGACGTTCACGTCGCAGCGCAGCTGCCCCTTTTCCATGCTGCAGTCGCTGATGCCGATATAGCGCAGGACCTGGCGCAGCTTTTCGAGGTACTGGCGGGCCTCCGGGATCGAGCGGAGGGGGTTGCGCTCATGGTCTGCGACGATCTCGAGGAGCGGGATGCTCGATCGGTTGTAATCCACCAGGCTGAAATCCGCCGCTTCGAAGGAATCCGACGAATGGACCAGCTTCCCGGCGTCCTCTTCCAGGTGGATGCGTTTGATCCCCACGGCATAGGGTTCGCCGTCGTCCCCGACGATCTCGAGGACCCCGTTTTCACAGAAGGGCTTTTCGTATTGGGAGATCTGATAGCCTTTGGGCAGATCCGGGTAGAAGTAGTTCTTGCGGGCGAACCGTGAACACCGGTTGATCTCGCAGCCCAGGGCGACGCCGGCGCGGATCGCGTATTCCACTGCCCGCCGGTTCAGGACCGGGAGCGCCCCCGGCTGGCCTGTGCAGACCGGGCAGCTGCAGTGGTTCGGGGCCGCGTCGTACCGGACCGGGCAGTCGCAGAAGAGCTTCGTCTCCGTCTTCAGTTCGACGTGCGTTTCAAAACAGATGATGGTCTCGAATTCCATGATCAGATCCGTCCCAAGAGCGTTTCGCAGGCGTGTCCGACGCGGAGGATGCTCGCTTCGTCGAAGGCCTTGCCGATGATCTGCAGCCCGACGGGGAGGCCTTCCACCCGCCCGCAGGGGATGCTCATCCCGGGCAGGCCCGAGAGATTGAGCGACACCGTGTAGATGTCCACCAGGTACATCTGGAGAGGGTCGTCCAGCTTTTCACCCAGTTTGAAAGGCAGACACGGCGAGACCGGTGCGAGCATGCAGTCGACCTCCCGGAAGGCGGTATCGAAGTCCTGTTTGATGAGGGTGCGCGCCTCCTGGGCCTTGCGGTAATAGGCGTCGTAGTAGCCGGCTGAAAGGACGTAGGTGCCGAGCATGATCCGCCGCTTGACCTCGCTCCCGAACCCCTGGCTGCGGGTGGCCGCGTACATCCCGAGAAGGTCCGTTTCCTCTTCCGAGCGGAAGCCGTACTTGACACCGTCGTAGCGGGCGAGGTTGCTGCTCGCCTCCGCCGTTGCGATGAGATAATAGGCGCTGATGGCGTAGCGGGCGTGGGGGAGGGAGACATCCACGATGCGGGCCCCGTTTTTCTCTAGCAGGGCGGCGGCCCCTAGGACGCTTTCCCGGATGCGCGGATCGAGCCCCTCGACGAAATATTCGCGCGGCAGGCCGATCCGAAGTCCGTCTACGCCTCGTCCAAGCCCCGCCGTGAAATCGGGCGCGGGGAGCGCGGCGCTGGTGGTGTCCTGCGGGTCGTGTCCGCCGATCGCGTTCAGGAGGAGGGCCGTGTCTTCGACCGAGCGCCCGAGCGCCCCCACCTGATCGAGGGAGGAGGCATAGGCGATGACGCCGAAGCGGGAGACGCGGCCGTAGGTGGGCTTGATCCCGACGCAGCCGCAGAAGGCCGAGGGCAGGCGGATGGAGCCCCCCGTGTCGGTCCCGAGGGCGAGGACGGCCTCTCCGGCGGCCACTGCGGCGGCTGACCCGCCGCTCGACCCGCCGGCCACGAAGCGCGGGTCGACCGGATTGCGGGTCGCCCCGAAGAAGCTGTTTTCAGTCGAGGAGCCCATCCCGAACTCGTCCAGGTTGGTCTTGCCGATGAGAACGGCGCCCTCGTCCATGACCCTGCGGACGGCGGTGGCGTCATAGGTGGCCTTGAAGTTATGGAGGATCTTCGAGGCGCAGGTGGTGCGGATGCCGCGCGTGCAGAGGATGTCCTTGATCGCCACCGGGATGCCGTTCAAAGGGGGAGTTCGTCCGCCGCTCCGCAGGCGCTCGTCCGCCTTCTGCGCCTGCCGGAGAGCGCCTTCGCGCTCGACGGTGATATAGGCGTTCAGCTCCGCTTCACGCTCGTCGATTCTCTGAAGCACGGAGCGGGTGATCTCGACCGAGGTCGTTTCGCCCGCCCTCAGCATTCGGGCCAGTTCGGCCGCGCTGCGATCGCATAGTTCCATCGGCTACCCTTCCAGGATCTTCGGGACCTTGAAATAGTCCGCTTCGCGCATAGGCGCATTTTCGAGGAGCGGCTCGATCTCCTTGCCTTCGCGCGGGGTGTCCTCCCTCCAGACGTTCCTGAGATCGAGGACGTGGCTCATCGGCGCAACGTCGCGGGTGTCGAGCGCCTGAAGGGTCTCGAAGTGCTCGAGGACCGCATTCAGGTCCTTCTGAAAGGCCCGGACCTCCGCGTCGTCGACCCTGAGCCGTGCGAGCCGGGCTACGTGCCTGACCTTCGCCGCGCTGATCCGTTCGCTGCGGACAGCCCTCTTCGATGGCCTTGCGGCGGAATCCTTGCCGGCGCCGCCGGCGGCCGCAATGCCGATGCCGAGCTCCTCCAGTTGCAGGGGGTCGACGCCCGCCGGGGCGCGGGTGAGGGGGCAGAAGGCGCTGCGGTTCTTCGGGAAGGCGATGATCTCCCGGATGTTGGGCTCCATCAGGATCATGGCGATTACCCGGTCGAGGCCGAGTGCGAGCCCTGCGTGGGGCGGTGCGCCGAACTCGAGGGCGTTCAGGAAGAAGCCGAATTTGCCTTCGGCCTCTTCGGGACTCAGTTCGAGGGCTTCGAAGATCTTCCGCTGCACTGCCATGTCGTGGATGCGGATGCTGCCGCCCCCCAGCTCTTCGCCGTTCATGACGAGATCGTAGGCCCGCGAGTTGAGCCGCAGGCAGGCCTGCACATCGCGGGGATCGAAACCGGTCCGGTCGGGCATGGTGAACGGGTGGTGCTGGGAGCTGAGCCGCCCCTCCTTCAGCTCGAAGAGCGGGAAGTCCGTTACCCAGAGGGGGCGGAAGCGGTTCTGAGGGATGAGGTCGAGCCGCTGGGCGACGTGGAGCCTCAGGGCGGCGAGGACCTTGTGGGCCAGGTCGCGGTCCGTGTCGGCGATGAGCATCAACACGTCGCCGTCACCGGCCTGGAAGCGCGCGACCAGCCCGGCCTGCTCCTCGGGACTGAAAAACTGGACGATGTTGGATTCGAGGCGACCGCCGGCGACCTTCATCCAGGTCATCCCTTTGCCCCCGAAGGCGGGGACGAGCTTCAGGGCGTATTCGTTCTGAAGGATGTTCTTGCTCAGGAGATCCGCGGCGCCTTTCACGCAGAAGCCCTTGATGAGGCCCCCTTCGTCCCGGATGCGCCGGAAGATGGCGTAGCCCGTTCCTTCGAAGAGATCGGTCAGGTCCTCGAAGGCCATGTCGAAGCGGAGATCCGGCCGGTCGCTCCCGTACCGCGACATCGCCTCCGCGTAAGTCATGCGGGGGAAGGGCCTCGGGACCTCGATCCCCCCGACGGCGAAGATCCGGCAGGTCAACTCCTCGAGCATCTCGTAGATGAACTCCTCGTCGATGAACGAGGCCTCGAGGTCGAGCTGGGTGAATTCGGGCTGGCGGTTGGGCCGGAGGTCTTCGTCCCGGAAGCAGCGCGCGATCTGAAAATAACGGTCCAGCCCGCCGACCATCAGGAGCTGCTTGAAGAGTTGCGGAGACTGGGGCAGGGCATAGAACTTTCCCTGGTGGGTGCGGCTCGGGACCAGAAAGTCCCGGGCGCCTTCCGGAGTGCTGCGGGTCAGAAACGGGGTCTCGATCTCGACGAAGCCGCGCTCGTCCAGAAACTCCCGGATGCACCGGACGATCCGGTAGCGCTGAATGAAGCGGGCCTGGACCGACGGGCGGCGCAGGTCGAGGTAGCGGTACTGCAGCCGCAGCTCTTCGTCTACGCTCTCAGGGGAGGATTTCAGCTCCTCCCCGAAGACCATGGCCTTTTCGGAGATCTGAAAGGGCAGATTTTTGGACCGGGCAAAGAGCTCGAGCCGCGTGGCGAACACTTCCACCCGGCCGGTCGCGAGGTTCGGGTTCTCGGTGCCGGGCTCCCGGAGATGGACCACCCCTTCAATCTCGACGACGTATTCCTCTTTGAGGCGGGTGGCCTCGAGATAGAGATCCGCTCCGGTCTGCGGGTTGAACACGACCTGCACGATCCCGCGGATGTCTCTCAGATGGATGAAGAGAAGATTCCCGTGGTCGCGGACGGCGTCCACCCAACCCATAAGGACGACGGCGCCGCCGGCCTGCTCCTGGCCGACGTCACCGCAGTAGGTTCTGTTTTTCCATTGCATCGAAAGCACCGGATAATTTTTGTGGATTCCTGACCAATCGTCTCTGGACGGATCGAAATTTCATAGTATATTATACCCGAATCAACCGATCAAGCCTTTCGTTCAGACACCCGCGTTTTTGAGGACGGCGCTCGAGGCGCCGCCGGCTGGCCGGCGGATTGGAAACTGCGTTGCACCGGGAAATTACTTCCGGATGGATACGAATTATAAAACATTTTTGTATTCATTATCGTAAAGCTCATACAAAAATGTTTTCCTTTTTGCAAGAAGTTCATGTGGATGCCTTTTAAGTGTTTGTAATAAAGAGAGATAAATTTTGGCGCTCTGATGGCATTATTGTTGCTAACAATTGATCCAGAAATGAATCTGAAATGGAATCCCGCAGAACGGGTGGAGGAGTCTCGAAACTAAGTCGTTTCCATCCGGAAATGGTCTTTTTGGCCAATCTCGGCGTCAATCTGCTCGTTTGCTTGTGCGGCGACCCACAGGTCGCCTCCGCGCAAACGCTTGATTTCCTTGATATTGGCCAAAAATCCTCATTTCCGGATTGGAAACTGGGTTCTACCGGAAATGGTCTTTTTGGCCAATCTCGGCGTCAATCTGCTCGTTTGCTTGTGCGGCGACCCACAGGTCGCCTCCGCGCAAACGCTTGATTTCCTTGATATTGGCCAAAAATCCTCATTTCCGGATTGGAAACTGGGTTCTACCGGAAATGGTCTTTTTGGCCAATCTCGGCGTCAATCTGCTCGTTTGCTTGTGCGGCGACCCACAGGTCGCCTCCGCGCAAACGCTTGATTTCCTTGATATTGGCCAAAAATCCTCATTTCCGGATTGGAAACTGGGTTCTACCGGAAATGGTCTTTTTGGCCAATCTCGGCGTCAATCTGCTCGTTTGCTTGTGCGGCGACCCACAGGTCGCCTCCGCGCAAACGCTCGATTTCCTTGACATTGGCCAAAAATCCTCATTTCCGGATTGGAAACGGGTTATACCGGGAAATCATTTCCGGATGGATACTGAGTCGTGTCCGGGTGGAGACAGGATAAGACCATCCAATCCGGTCGGATCGTTTCACTTTCCTCGCGCCGGCGGGTTGAACCGGCGTTTTTCGGTGTGAAAGACGGGCGTGGAAGACCGGACGCCCTTCATGGCGGCTGCATCTGGAAGGCTTGTAACCATCCGGAATGGCGCCGGTCCTGAAGCAGACCGCATGAACCAGCAAGAGATGAGAGGATAATAAAGACGTGACGAACGGACGAATATTCGGTGGTTTTCCGCCACCGCAGGGGTTGTACGACCCCGCCTGCGAGCATGACAGCTGCGGCGTGGGTTTTGTTGTGAACATCGACGGCCGCCCCGACCACGGGATCGTCGAGAAGGGGATCCGTGTCCTGAAGAACCTCGAGCATCGGGGCGCCATCGGCGGAGATTTGACCACGGGGGACGGTGCAGGGATCCTGTTCCAGCTGCCGGACGGTTTTTTCCGGCAGCGGTGCGGCGACCTCGGCATCGAGCTGCCGCAGGCCGGGAGCTACGGGGTCGGGATGTTTTTTCTGCCCCAGGCGGCGGACATCAGGGGGCGGCTGATGCAGATGGTGGAGCGCAAGGTCGTGCATGAGGGCCTGCGCTGTCTGGGCTGGCGCGCGGTCCCTGTCGACAGCGGCGCCATCGCCGGACAGGCGAGGGCGCAGCAGCCCTGCATCATGCAGTGCTTCGCCGCGGGAGACGCCGCGGCTGACCCGGCGGTCCTGGACCGGCGCCTGTATCTCGTCCGGAGGGAGGCGGAGCGGGCGGCTTTGGAGTGGCCCGGAGACGAGGCGGTCTTCTATGTGCCGAGCTTTTCCTGCCGGACGATCGTTTACAAGGGCCTTTTGACAGGCCCGCAGCTGCCGCTTTTCTATCCGGATCTCCTGGAGGAAGACCTGGTGAGCGCCCTCGCGGTGATCCATCAACGCTACAGCACGAACACGTTCCCCTCCTGGGAGTTGGCGCAGCCCTTCCGCCACCTGGCACATAACGGCGAGATCAACACCCTGAGGGGCAATCGGAACCTCTGGCGCTCGCGCGAATCGTCCCTGCGCTCTCCTCTTTTCGGGAATGACATCAAGCGGCTCCTGCCCGTGATCGACCCGCGCGGCAGCGACTCGGCCTGTCTGGACAACGCCCTGGAGTTCCTCTACAAGTGCGGGCGTTCCCTGCCGCATGCCATGTTGATGCTGATCCCCGAGGCCTGGGGGACGAAATACCCGCTGGGGCCGGACCAGAAGGGATTTTTCGAGTACCACGCCGGCCTCATGGAGCCCTGGGACGGCCCGGCGGCCGTGGCCTTCAGCGACGGCGCGCAGGTGGGGGCCATGCTCGACCGCAATGGCTTGAGGCCTGCGCGCTACACCATCACCCGGGACGGGTTCATGGTCTTCGCCTCCGAGACGGGGGTCCTCGACCTCGATCCGCGGGAGATCGCCGAGAAAGGGGCCCTCAGGCCCGGGCAGATGATCCTGGCGGATTTCGCGAAGAAGCGGGTCCTCATGAACGGCGAGATCAAGACCCTGGCGGCGCGCGCCCAGCCCTACCGGCGGTGGGTCGAGGAAAACCGGATCGCGGTTCGTGGATTCTACGGGACGGTCTTACCGATGAAACCGGACCGGGAAACCCTTTTCTACCGCCAGAAGCGCTTCGGCTACACCCGGGAGGATATCCACACCGTCATGGCCTTCATGGCCGCCAAGGGCCAGGAGCCGGTGGGTTCCATGGGGGCCGATTCGCCGCTGGCGGTCTTTTCGGAAAAACCCCAACTCCTCTACAATTACTTCAAGCAGCTCTTCGCCCAGGTGACCAACCCGGCCATCGATCCGGTCCGGGAGGAGCTGGTCATGTCGCTCATGACCTTCATCGGCAACCCGGGGAACATCCTGCAGGAGGTCCCGCAGAACGCCCACCTGATCAAGCTCCAGCACCCGATCCTGGCGAACGAGGACCTCCAGCGCATCCGGGACCTCAAGGTGGACCGGTTCCAGGCCGCCACGATCCCGATCGGTTTCCCTGCCGGTGGCACGGGCAAGGTCCTCGAAATGGCGTTGGATGCCCTCTGCGACCGGTGCGCGGAGGCGATCCGGCGCGGATCGTCCCTGCTGATCCTGAGCGACAGGGGCCTTTGCAGCGACGAGGCCCCCATCCCGGCGCTTCTCGCGACCTCGGCGATCAACCGCTGTCTGGTCGAAAAGGGGCTCCGGACCGGCGCCGGGCTGATCCTCGAAACGGGCGAGGCGCGTGAGGTCATGCACATGGCGCTGCTCCTGGGCTATGGGGCTACGGCGGTCAATCCCTATCTCGCCTTTGAGACCGTGGCGGACCTCTCCCTGAGCGGGCAGTTGGAGTCGCCCGTTGGAGTATCGGTGGCCCTCGAGAATTACATCAAGGCGCTCTGCAAAGGGCTGCTCAAGATCATGTCCAAGATGGGGATCGCGGTCCTGCGCAGCTACCGGAGCGCCCAGGTCTTCGAGGCCGTAGGGGTCGATGCTGCTGTGGCGGACCGGTACTTCACCGGCACGGCCTCGCGCGTCGGCGGCATCGGCCTCGACGAGATCGCCGAGGAGGCGAACGCCCGGCACCGCGCGGCCTGCGCCGCAGACAGGGTCGTCCCGATTCTCCCGTCCGGCGGATTCTACAAACTGAGGCTCGACGGTGAGCGGCATCTTCTTGCGCCCGGGGCCATCGCCGCTCTGCAGCGGGCCGTCCGGGAAAACGACCCGGGCCTTTATCGGGAATACGCCGCCCTCATCAATGAACAGAACGAACAGGTCTGCACGCTGCGGGGGATGTTCCGCTTCGGGGAGACGCGGGAGCCGGTGCCCATCGCGGAGGTGGAGCCGGTCGAGGCGATCGTCAAGCGGTTCGTCACCGGGGCGATGTCGTTCGGGTCGATCAGCCGCGAGGCGCACGAGGCGATCGCCGTCGCCATGAACCGGATCGGGGCCATGAGCAACAGCGGCGAGGGGGGGGAGGACCCGGCGCGTTACCAGCCGCTGCCGAACGGCGACAGCCGCTCGAGCGCGGTCAAACAGGTGGCGAGCGGGCGCTTCGGGGTCACCGCCGAGTACCTCGTGAACGCCAGGGAGATCCAGATCAAGGTGGCCCAGGGCGCCAAGCCGGGCGAAGGCGGACAGCTGCCCGGGCACAAGGTGAACGCGGAGATCGCGCGGGTGCGCTATTCGACGCCCGGCGTGACCCTGATCTCGCCGCCGCCCCATCACGACATCTATTCGATCGAGGACCTCTCCCAACTCATCTTCGACCTGAAAAACGTGAACCCGCGGGCGCGGATCTCCGTCAAGCTCGTCAGCGAGATCGGGGTCGGGACCGTTGCGGCCGGGGTGGCCAAGGCCCACGCCGACATGGTCCTCATCAGCGGGTACGACGGCGGGACGGGGGCCTCCCCCCTTTCCTCCATCCGGCACGCGGGCGCTCCCTGGGAGCTCGGGCTTGCGGATACCCAGCAGACCCTGGTTTTGAACGGCCTGCGCGGGAGGATCCGCGTCCAGACGGACGGCCAGATGAAAACGGGCCGGGATGTGGTGGTCGCCGCCCTCCTGGGGGCGGAGGAGTATGGGTTTGCGACCATCGCCCTGGTGGTGATGGGCTGCGTGATGATGCGCAAGTGCCACAACAACACCTGCCCGGTGGGGATCGCCACCCAGGACCCGGTCCTGCGGCGCCGCTTCGGAGGCCGGCCGGAGCACCTGATCCGCTACTTCGCGTTCCTGGCCGAAGAGGTCCGGGAATACATGGCCCGGCTCGGGTTCCGCACCATGGAAGAGATGATCGGACGGTCCGATCTCCTCGACATGAACCGGGCCATGGGGTTCTGGAAGGCGCGCGGGCTCGACTTTTCGCGGATCTTCTACCGCCCGCCCGATGACGGTGCGACCGTCTACCGGTGCGTCGAGGCCCAGAAGCACCCCATCGAGGACGTCCTCGACCGCAGGCTGATCGCGGAGTGCGCACCCGCCCTGGAGCAGGGGCAGAAGGTGGAGGTGAGCCTCCCCATCCGGAATGTCAACCGGACCGTCGGCGCGATGCTCTCCGGGGAGATCGCCCGGCGCTGCGGCAACGCCGGTCTGCCGGAGGACACCATCGTCTGCCGCTTCAGGGGCGCCGCGGGACAGAGCTTCGGGGCGTTCGGGGCGCGGGGTCTCACCCTGATCCTCGAGGGGGAGGCGAACGACTACCTGGGCAAGGGTTTGTCAGGGGGCCGGATCATCGTCAAACCTCACCCGGGTGCGGGTTTCGACCCCTCGCGCAACATCGTCGCCGGGAACGTCATCCTCTACGGGGCCACCGGCGGCGAGGTCTTCATCCACGGCCGGGCCGGGGAGCGGTTCGCTATCCGCAACAGCGGCGCCCTGGCGGTGGTCGAGGGGGTGGGGGACCACGGCTGCGAATATATGACCGGCGGCCGCGTGGTGATCCTGGGGGAGACCGGCATCAACTTCGGGGCGGGCATGAGCGGCGGGATCGCCTATGTCTATGACCCCGAGCGGCGCCTCGACCACCGCTGCAACCTCGACATGGTGGACCTCGAACTGGTCGCTGAACCGGAGGATGTCCGGGAACTCAAAACGATGATCGAAAACCACGCCCGGGCCACCGGGAGCGCCAAGGCCGCGGCCATTTTGGGCGACTGGGATGCGAGCCTGCCGTTCTTCGTCAAGGTCTTTCCGATGGAGTACCGTCGGGTGCTCGGGAAGATGACCAAGGAGGACGAGGCGACGGAGCGCGAGGAGGTGCAGCATGGGTAAGGTGACGGGTTTTCTGGAGTATCCGCGCCGGGAGCCGGGCTACCGCCCGGTGGCGGAGCGGTTGAGGGATCACCGGGCGGTCGAGCAGCAGCTCTCGCACGCGGAGGTGCAGCGCCAGGCCGCGCGCTGCATGGACTGCGGCACCCCCTTCTGCCATGCCTTCGGGTGCCCGCTCGGGAATATCATCCCGGAGTGGAACGATTGGGTCTACCGGGGAATGTACCATGAGGCGCTCGAACTTCTCCTCGCGACGAACAATTTCCCGGAGTTTACGGGCCGCGTGTGCCCGGCGCCCTGCGAGGCCGCCTGTGTGGCGGGGATCGGTTGGGACCCGGTCACCATCCGGCAGATCGAACTCACGGTGATCGAAAAGGGCTTCGAGGCCGACTGGATTCATCCGCTGCGCCCGCCGGTCCGCCACCGGGAGCGGGTGGCGGTGATCGGCGCCGGCCCGGCGGGCCTGGCAGTCGCCGACACGCTCAATCAGAGCGGCTACGCGGTCACGGTCTTCGACAGCGCCCGGCGCCCGGGGGGGCTCCTGCGCTACGGCATCCCGGACTTCAAGCTTGAAAAATGGGTTGTGGACCGCCGCATCGCCCTGATGGAAAAAGAGGGGGTCGTCTTCGAGCCCGGTGTCCGGGTCGGCGAGGATCTCTCCTACCATTATCTGCGGGACCGCCACCGTGCGGTCTGCCTCGCCTGCGGGGCCCGCGCCCCGAGGGACCTGAAGGTCCCCGGTCGTGGTCTGCAGGGGATCCATTTTGCCATGGATTATTTGACGGAGCAGAACCGGCGCGTCTCGGGCGAACTTCCGCCCTCTGCGGGCGGCATCCGGGCCGAGGGCAAGCGCGTGGTGGTGATCGGCGGCGGGGACACGGGCTCGGACTGCGTAGGGACCGCGATCCGTCAGGGGGCCCGGGAGGTGCTTCAGTTCGAGATACTGCCCAAGCCCCCGCGTGAACGCCCGGCATCCACGCCCTGGCCGATGTGGCCCAATATCTTGCGCGAAAGCCATGCCCACAAGGAAGGCTGCGGGCGACGCTGGTCGGTGACGACCCGGGCCTTTACGGGGCGGGACGGGGTGCTGACCGGTCTGCAGTGCGCCGAGGTTGTCTGGGAGAGCGTGGATGAGGGTCGACCGCCCGTCCCCCGGGAGGTCCCCGGCACGGACTTCGAGGTCGAGGCGGACCTCGTCTTCCTGGCCATGGGGTTCCTCGGACCCCGGGAGAACCGTATGCTGGAAGAACTGGGCGTTGCACGAGACGCACGGGGGAATGTGTGTGCCGATGCGCATCACATGACCTCGGTCGACGGGCTCTTCGTGGCTGGGGACATGCGCCAGGGGCAGTCCCTGGTGGTGCGGGCGATCGCGGACGGGCGAAGGGCGGCCGAGGGGATCATGGCCTATCTGAAGCGGTGCGGGTGCTGAGGGCTGCGTCACGGTTTGGCGCGGAACGGCGCGAGATACCAGTCGAGCGGGTTCAGGAGTGCAAAGCCGAGGGCCTCGAGCCGCCTCTTGATGCGGATGGTGTTGTTGGTGAAGATATAGGGAAAGAAGGCGCGTTGGCCTCGCTCCCAATCCCGCGCCACCAGGACGCTGCCGAGGCGTATGCCTTCTTCGGTGACGGCGTCTACGATCCGTTTCATCTGACCGGGGCGGTCGTCGGCCAGGACGCAGAGAAGCGTCCCGGGCTCGCTGAGTCCCAAGACCTCCTCGAAGGCCTGCAGCATGTCTCTGAGGGAGATGATCCCGACGACCCTGCGTTTTTCGTCCACCACCGGGAGGGTGCCTACGTGGGCCCTCAGAATGAGGATCAGCGCATCCTGGAGCGTGTGAACGGGGGCGACGGTGACGGGGTCTTTGGTCATGAGATCCTTCACCCGCACCGCTGCAAGCCGCTCCTGTTGTCCTTGGACTTCCTCCGGCGACAGCAACCCGGAGGGCAGGGCGCTCCGAAGGTCGCGGTCCGTCACGATGCCGACCAGTACCCCGCCCTCCCCGACCACGGGAAGCGAGGGGATCCCCTGCGTCTTCATCGTTTCCCGGGCCTCCAGCAGGCCGGCTTCCGGGCCGATGGTGACGACCCTGCGGGTCATGGACCGTTCGATGAACATAAGCTCTCCCTTTTGCTCAGAGGGCGGGGCGCTGTGTAAGGGTCCAGCAGCGTCCACATTTTGGCTCATAAAGATATTTATCAAATAGATTTAAACATTTATACGGTATAACCATCCAGTTTCCGGATGCGTCTCAACGGGTGGATCGGTGAACCCCAAGAAGGATCTCGAGGTGGTTCCGGATCAGCTCCGGCAGGCGTTCCAGACAGTACCCGCCCTCGAGAACCGAGACCAGCCGGCCGTTGGCGTGCCGCTCGGCCAAGTCCGTGATCCTCTCCATCATCCACGAAAAGCCGCTGGTCGACAGCTGGATGTTCGACATGTCGTCCTCCGCATGGGCGTCGAAGCCCGCGGAGACGAGGACGAACTCCGGCCGGTAGCGGTCGAAGGCCGGGATGAGATCCCTTTCGAAGGCACGCCGGTATTCCGCATCCCCTTCTCCGGGCAGGATCGGCGAGTTCAGGGTGAACCCGAGGCCCGGCCCGGTCCCCCTCTCGAACTCCCGGCCGGTGCCAGGATAGGCGAAGGTCGGGTGTTCGTGGATGGAATAGAAGAAGACGCCTGGGTCCTTTTCGAAGATGTGCTGTGTTCCGTTTCCATGGTGGACGTCGAAATCGACGATGCCGATCCGCTGGAGGCCCCACTCGGTCTGCAGATACCGGGCGGCGACGGCGATATTGTTCAGGAAACAGAAGCCCATCGCACGGTCCGTATCCGCATGATGGCCTGGAGGGCGGACCGCGCAGAAGGCGTTTTCGATCTCCCCCTCCATAACAAGCCGGACCGCCTCGAGCACTCCGCCGACGGCGAGGATGGCGGTGGCGAAGGTCTCCTCGCAGATCTGGTTGTCGGGGTGGTCCATATCGGAACGTCCCATCAGGCAGATTTCCTCGAAGCGGCGGATGTGGGCGATGCTGTGGACGGCCTCCACCCGGTGCGGATCGGCCGGAATGGCGCCGATCGGCACGAGCCGCCCGAGCAGCCCGTTTCCCACCGCCGCCCTGTGGATCACCTCCAGGCGCTCCGGGGCCTCCGGGTGGAAGGGGCCCGTGCGGTGGAGCAGGAAGCGCTTGTCATAGAGGAAACCCGTTTTTTTCATGGCCTGACGGGGTGAAGCCCCGGTTTGAAATGGTTCGTTCCGACCAAGCCCTCCAGCCTCTGCCACCTCCAGTGTTTTAGCCGGACGCTTCGGCAGCGCGGCGCGCGGCCTCCTCGCTCGAGGTTCGGCGGCATTCCGCCTCGGACGTCGCCCTTGTCCGACGTCGTTCTGATCTCTGGAACGGTTATCGACGCGGCGTCCCCTTCGGCCGCCGGGTCGAAAAACACCCAATCTCCGGGCTGTGGTTACCCCTCTTTCTTGAGGTGCGGCCCGTAGCCGATGGTCACGAAGGAGTCCCGGATTTCCTCCAGGATGACGGGGTCGTCGATGGTCGAGGGGACCGCGACCGTTTCCCCGTCGGCAATCTTGCGCATCGTCCCCCGCAGGATCTTGCCGGAGCGGGTCTTCGGAAGACGTTTGACCACCACCGCCTTCTTGAAGGAAGCCACCGCGCCGATCTCCTCACGGACCATCCGGACGACCTCGGCGACGATCTCCTCGTGCGGTCGGGTGACCCCGCTCTTCAGGACGATCATGCCGACGGGGACCTGCCCCTTCAGGTCGTCGGCCGCGCCCACCACGGCGCACTCCGCCACGTCCGGGTGCTTCGAGAGGACCTCTTCCATTCCGCCGGTGGAAAGCCGGTGTCCGGCCACGTTCAGCACGTCGTCCACCCGTCCCATGACGAAGACGTACCCGTCCTCGTCGACATAACCCCCGTCGCCGGTGAGATAATACCCGGGGTAAGGCTTCATGTAGGAGTTCAGGAACCGTTCGTCATCCTTCCAGAGGGTCGGCAGGTTGCTCGGGGGAAGGGGCAGCTTCACCGCGATCATCCCGTTTTCATTGGGGCCGAGTTCCTTTGCCGTCGCAGGGTCCAGGATCTTCAGATTGTAGCCGGGCATCGGTTTGGTGGCCGATCCGGGCTTGATGGGAAAGGTCTCGAGCCCCAGGAAGTTGCCCGCGATCGCCCAGCCGGTCTCGGTTTGCCACCAGTGGTCGATGACCGGCCTGTCGAGCAGGCGGCTGGCCCAATGATAGGTGTCGGGGTCGGTCCGCTCTCCGGCGAGGAAAAGGGCCTCGAACCGGCTGAGGTCGTAGGGTTTGAGGAAGGCCCCCTGGGCGTCCTCGCGTTTGATGGCGCGGATGGCGGTGGGGGCGGTGAAAAGCGTCTTGACCCGGTGCTGGGAGATCACGCGCCAGAAGGCGCCGGGGTCCGGCGTTCCGACCGGCTTTCCCTCGTAGACGATGGTGGTGGCCCCCATGAAAAGGGGCGCGTAAACGATATACGAGTGGCCGACGACCCAGCCGACGTCGGATGCCGCCCAATAGACGTCGCCTGGCCCGATATTGTAGATGTGTTTCATGCTCCACGTGAGGGCGACGGCATGCCCGGCGCTGTCTCGGACGACCCCTTTTGGACGTCCGGTGGTCCCCGAGGTGTAGAGGATGTAAAGCGGGTCGGTCGCCTCGACGGAGACGCAACCGGCGGGCTGGGCATGCGCCTCGAGGGCCGCCCAGTCGTGGTCGCGGCCGGGGGCGAGGGATGCCTCGACCATGGGGCGCTGGAAGATGACGCAGTGTTCGGGCTTGTGGACCGCGATTCGGATCGCCTCGTCCAGAAGGGGTTTATAGGGGATCACCCGCTTCACTTCGATGCCGCAGGAGGCGGAGAGGATGACCTTGGGCCGCGCGTCGTCGATACGTACGGCCAGCTCCCGGGCGGCGAACCCGCCGAAGACGACGGAGTGGATGGCGCCCAGCCGGGCGCAGGCCAGCATGGAGAGGACCGCCTCGGGGATCATAGGCATGTAGACGATGATCGTATCCCCCTTTTCGACCCCGAGGCCTTTCAGAAACCCGGCGATTCGGGTGACGCGGTCGAGGAGTTCCTGGTATGTCACGACCGCGACCGTGTCTGTCACCGGGCTGTCGTAGATCAAGGCCGGCTGTCTTCCCCTCCCCTCCTGCACGTGCCGGTCGACGGCGTTGAAGCAGGTGTTGAGACGCCCTCCCTTGAACCATTGACAGAACGGCAGCCTCGAGTCGTCCAGGACTGTGTCCCATTTTCGATCCCAGACGACCGCTTCGGCGGCCTTTCCCCAGAAGGACGCAGGTTTTTCGATCGATTCCGTGTACGCTTCTCGATAGTTCATAATCCCTCCGCTTGAAGTTGTTTTGTTCCGCATGCAGCCTGTCTGGGGGGCAAAAAACGCAGTTTCCATCCGGAGATGGTCATTTTCTTCACAGCCTTCGGCTGCTCAGTCCCACCGCTGCGCGGCGGGTCCCGGTTTCTTCACAGCCTTCGGCTGCTCAGTCCCAGCCCTCCGGGGCGGGTTCCGGTCTGGCCTATCTCAGCGTCAATCTGCACATGGGCTTGTGCACCGGCCTGCAGGTCGCTTCTACACAGCCGTCTGATTTTCCTGGTATGGGCCAAAAAATCCTCATTTCCGGACGGGGGACTTGCGCGTGCTGGAGCATTGTTTCCGGACGATCACTAAAAGGTTTTTTCAATCGGCGCTATTTCAGCCGCTTCGAGATGATCTTGAAAGATTCGGTGCCTGCCTTGACGAGGAGTTTGAAGCAAACGGTTTCGGTGGCGGTGATGACGGCCCCGGCATCCCGCATCTCCTCGATCCCTATCCTGAAGTTATTTTTGGTGCGGCTGCAGACCGCATCCCGCACGACCTGGACGACGTACCCTGCACGGATCAGGCCAAGGGCGGTCTGGAGGATGCAGATATGCGTCTCCATCCCTGCCAGGAGCATGGCGGGTTTGCCCGCCGCCGCCACCTTTTCGATGAACCCGATCTCCCGACAGCAGTCGAAGGCCGCTTTTTCGAACGGTTCGTAGGCCGGCAGAGCGGCCTGGATCTCCTGCAAGGTGGGTCCCAGGCCTTTGGGGTGTTGTTCGGTTAAAATCACCGGGATGTTCAACACTCGGGCGGCCTCCAACAGGTGGAGGCAGTTGCCGACCACCGCCTCCTTCACCTTCTCCTTCATGGCGGCGGCGAGTTTCTCCTGGAGGTCGATCAGGATCAGCAGGACCTGTTCTTTTCCGAGAAGGAATCTGTCACCCATAAGGCCTCCCAAGCGATCCAAAGGGGTGGACGTTCAAGCGCGGCGGGCATGGAGGCGATGCCCTCCACCGCCCGCCGCTTCAGGTGCGCGGCAGGGTCATCAGAGGCAGGCCGTTAGAGGCGCTCCTTGACCAGGTTGTCGACGACCGACGGGTCGGCCAGGGTGGACGTGTCCCCGAGTTCATCCAGTTGCCCTTGGGCGATTTTGCGCAGGATGCGGCGCATGATCTTGCCGCTGCGCGTCTTGGGGAGCCCAGGGGCGAACTGCAGTTTGTCCGGGGATGCGATGGGGCCGATCACCTTGCGGACATGCTGGATCAGGGTCTTCTTCAGTTCGTCGCTCGGCTGGAAGCCCTCCTTCAGGGTCACGAAGACATAGATCCCCTCGCCCTTGACGTCGTGGGGGAAGCCCACCACGGCGGATTCGGCCACGGCTTCATGGCTGACGAGGGCTGATTCCACCTCTGCGGTTCCGAGGCGGTGTCCGGAGATGTTGATGACGTCGTCGATCCGCCCCATGAGCCAGTAATCCCCGTCCTCATCCACCCGCGCGCCGTCCCCGGTCAGGTAAACACCGGGCAGACGCGAAAAATAGACCTCCTTGATCCGCTTGTTCTCCGGGTCGCCGTAGGTTCCCCGGAGCATCCCGGGCCAGGGTTTTTCGATGATCAGGTAGCCGCCTTCATTTTTTCCGGCCGGGGTTCCGTCCTCTTTCACGACCTTCGGAAAGACGCCGGGGAACGGCCGGCAAGCCGAGCCGGGTTTGAGGGTCATGGCCCCGGGGAGCGGCGTGATCAGAATGCCTCCCGTCTCCGTCTGCCACCAGGTGTCGACGATGGGCAGCCTGCTCTTTCCCACATGCTCATAATACCACATCCAGGCCTCGGGGTTGATCGGTTCCCCCACGGTTCCCAGCAGACGCAGGGACGAGAGATCGTGGCGGGTCACCCAGGAGGTTCCTTCACGCATGAGGGCCCGGATGGCGGTGGGGGCGGTGTAGATGATATTGGCCTTGTGTTTGTCCACGATCTCCCAGAACCGCCCGGCGTTCGGGTAGGTGGGGATGCCTTCGAACATGAGGCTGGTGGCGCCGGCTGCGAGGGGCCCGTAGACGATGTAGCTGTGCCCGGTCACCCAGCCGATGTCAGCCGTACAGAAGTGGATGTGCTCGTCGTGGTAATCGAAGATCCACTTGAAGGTCAGGGTAGTGTAGAGCAGATAGCCGCCTGTCGTGTGGAGGACACCCTTCGGCTTTCCGGTCGATCCGGAGGTGTAAAGGATGAAAAGCGGGTCCTCCGCGTCCATCACCTGCGGTTCGCAGAAGTTGGCCACCTCCGGGGAGGCCATCTCGTCGTGCCACCAGACATCCCGCTCGGGGTCCATGGCCGCTTCGCCCGCCCGGTTGACGACGATCATCCGGGTGACAAAAGGACAGACCTTAAGGGCCTCGTCGGCATTGGCCTTGAGAGGGACGAGCCTGCCGCCGCGCACCCCGTTGTCGGCGGTGACCACCATGCTCGACTGGCAGTCCTGGATCCGGTCCTGGAGAGACTGCGGGCTGAAGCCGCCGAAGACGATGCTGTGGATGGCGCCGATCCGCGCGCACCCCAGCATGGCGATGACCAGCTCCGGGATCATCGGGAGATAAATGGTGACTCGGTCGCCCTTCTTGATCCCGTGCTTTTTGAGCACGTTGGCGAAGCGGTTCACCTCGTAGGCGAGCTGCTGGTAGGTGTAGGTCCGGTAGGAGCCGTCGTCCGCCTCCCAGATGATCGCCGCCTTGTTGCGGGTGGGGCCGTCGAGGTGGCGGTCGAGGCAGTTATAGGAGGCGTTCAGCTTGCCGTTCACGAAGAATTTGATAGAGGGTTTGTGAAAATCCCAGTCCCAGACTTTGTCCCATTTCTGGTACCAGCTCAGATGGGTTTCAGCCATTTCGCCCCAGAATCCCTCAGGGTCCTCCGTCGAACGTTTGTAGAGCGCCTCGTATTCGGCCATGCTCCGGATATGGGCTGTTTTGCTGAATGTCTCCGGCGGCGGGAAGGTCCGCTCTTCGGACATCAAGACCTTGATGCTTTCATCGACCATCGGGATAGCCTCCTGTTCATAAAGGGGTGTCGAAGGCCCGGACAGACTCCCGCGGTCTTCCAATGCCGAAGTCTGGTCCGGGTGCATCGAAAAGGATGAAATAGGGAGAATTCCCATGTGCCTCAAAATCTGTACCAACAGGTTCGATCGAGATCTGGACCTGCGCCCGGATTTTCTCTTGATGAGGCACATGCAATGATCTTGCCTGCGAGCGGTGAGGTCGCCTCGAAGCCCTCCGATTGCGAACTTATCCGCGCTTACGTTTATGGACAACAAAGGTTGATATCCCAAGGGAGTTTTCGAGCCGGAAATGAGGATTTTCAGCCGAGATCAAGGAAATCAAGCGATCGCGCGGAGGCGACCTTCATGGTCGCCGCACAAGCGAGCGTGCAGATTGACGCCGAGATCGGCTGAAAAGACCATTTCCGGCCGGAAACTCAGATGGTTCTCGGGTAGCGCAGGCTCTCCACCATCTGCTGCACCTCCTGCGGGGGCTCCTTCGTGATCTTGGAGACCAGGAACATGACGATGAAGTTGATGAGCATGCCGATGGTTCCGATCCCTTCCGGCGAGATGCCCCAGAGCCAGTGGGCGGCGTTGTTGATGCCTGGGTTGATGAATTTGAAATAGATGATGTAGCCCGCGGTAAAGAGGATTCCGCAGATCATGCCGGCGATGGCGCCTTCCTTGGTGGCCCGCTTCCAGAAGATCCCCATGATGATGAGGGGGAAGAAGGACGAAGCCGCCAGCCCGAAGGCGAAGGCGACCACCTGCGCCACGAACCCGGGTGGGTGGATGCCGAAGTAACCCGCGATCAGGACCGCCAGGCCCGCGCCGATGCGCGCGTAGATGAGTTCCATTTTTTCCGTGGTGGACGGGATGAGGATGCTCTTGATCAGGTCATGCGAGAGGGCCGCGGCGATGACCAGAAGGAGCCCGGCGGCGGTCGAGAGGGCTGCCGCAAGCCCGCCGGCAGCCACCAGAGCCACCACCCAGTTCGGGAGTTTGGCGATCTCCGGATTGGCGAGCACCATGATGTCCTGGTCCACATAGAGTTCGTTGCGGCTTTTTTCGGTGGGGGTCTGCGGGGTCGAGACCACCTGCTCGCCGTAAGGGCCGATCTCGATCTGGCCGTCCGGTGTCTTGGCGAAGGCGACCTTTCCCGCGAAGGCATCCCCGGGGGCGAACTGGATCTTGCCGTCGCCGTTCTTGTCCTTCCAGGCGATCAGCCCGGTCTTGGACCAGTTCTTGATCCACTGGGGGGCCTGCTCGTAGGCCTTATTGTTGACGCTCAGGAGCAGGTTGAAGCGGGCGAAGGAGGCGACGGCCGGGGCTGTGGTGTACAGGAGGGCGATGAAGAAGAGGGCCCAACCGGCCGAGGCGCGTGCCCCCCGGATGGTCGGGGTGGTGAAGAAGCGGATGATGATGTGGGGCAGCCCGGCTGTACCCACCATCAGGGCGAAGGTGATCATAAAGACGTCGATCATGCTCTTGGCCCCCGCGCCGGTGTAGGCCTTGAACCCGAGGTCCTGCTGCAGCAGATCGAGCTTGTCGAGGAGGTAGCCTCCGGTGGTTCCCAACAGCTGCTGCCCCCCTTCACTGAGCGAACTCCCGTACCCGAGCTGTGGAATCGGATTGCCGGTCAGCATGATGGAGATGAAAATCGCCGGCAGCATGTAGGCGACGATCAGGACGCAGTACTGGGCGACCTGCGTGTAGGTGATGCCCTTCATGCCGCCGAGGACGGCGTAGAAGAAGACAATCGCCATGCCGATGACGACCCCCGTGTTGATGCTGACCTCCAGGAAGCGCGAGAAGACGATGCCGACGCCGCGCATCTGGCCCGCCACGTAGGTGAAGGAGACGAAGATCGCGCAGAGGACGGCCACCACACGGGCGGCATTCGAGTAGTAGCGCTCGCCCACGAACATGGGAACGGTGAACTTCCCGTACTTGCGCAGGTAGGGGGCGAGGAGCATGGCGAGAAGCACGTAGCCGCCCGTCCAGCCCATCAGGTACATGGCGCCGTCGCGCCCCATGAAGGAAATCAGACCCGCCATGGAGATGAACGAGGCCGCGGACATCCAGTCCGCTCCGGTCGCCATGCCGTTCAGGACCGGCGGAACGCGGCGCTCGGCCACATAGAAGTCCCCCGTGGTCTTCGCTTTGGCCCATATTGCGATGCTGATGTACAAGGAAAAGGACAACCCGACAATGATCCAGGTCCACGCTAAGATACCCATAGCTTTATCCTTTCATCTTCGGGGTTGGCAGGAGCCGATGGGGTTACACGGCTATTTCTCTTCGACGTCGAACCGCTTGTCGAGTTTGTTCATCAGGTTGACGTATACAAAGATCAGAATGACGAAAATGACCTCGGATCCCTGATTGGCAAACCAGAATCCCAACCTGAACCCGCCGATATAGATGTGGCTCAACACATCGGCGAGCAGGATCCCGCAGACATAGGAAACCAGAAACCAGATGGACAGCAGGATGACGACGTAGGTCAGATTCATCCGCCAGTAGGCCGCAAAATTCTGCTTCGTTTCCATAGCTCCTCCTCTTTTCCCTGTGGGTTATTCGGACGCTTTCGGGCCCGGTGGGGTCCGTGTCCGTGGGCGTCCTTCCGCTCCTCCTCTCCTTCGATCACCTCCTTTACAAAACCTCAGGTTGTCGCCTGCCGGAGCAGGCGCAGGTTCCTTCCGCCGGCCGTTTCGGGGCGCTCAGATCACCATGCCCGGCTGGTTGAGCTTCCGTGAGGGGTTCCCGATCCTCAAGAGTTCACCGAGTGTCCGGATGCCTTGGCGTGCCAGCCGCGGCAGCAACCGCTGAAAGACCTGGGCGGTCATGAAGGCGTCCATCAGGGCGTTGTGCGCTCCGTGCACCGGGATGCCCAGATCCTTGGCGACCTCATAGAGCTGATAGTTCTTCGGGTTGAAGGCCTCGTTCCCCTGGCCGGGGGTGTTCCAGCGGATCCAGTCCACCAGGGTCAGTGTGTCGAGCGCCGGGTTGCTGATCGATTTCCCGAGAACGCGTTTGAGTTCACGGTTGATGAACCCGAGGTCGATGGTGATGTAGTGCCCCACCAGCACGGCGTCTCCGCAAAACGCCAGAAACTCGGTGATGATGTCGTCGATGACCGGTTTTTCCAGCACCTCGGACGGGGTGATCTCATGGATCACGATGGACTCCCGCTTCATCTCGCTGCCGGGTTTGACCAGTCGATAGAAAGTCCGCCCCATCTCGATGCGCCCTTCGATCATCTTGAGGGCACCGATCGAAAGGACGGAATCCCGCTTCCGGTCGAGGCCTGTCAGCTCCGTATCGAGGATCACGTAGGAGGCCTCCCGGGCCGGAAGATCCATCCTGTCCCCTCTGCCGGTTTCGGATCCCCTGCGGGCCTTTTTCCTGAAAAGGTTGATCAAAGCAGACCCTTTCCGCTGTTCAGATCTTTATCGGTTGGTGCTTTTCCTGCACGAGAAACTGGAGCTTGGCGATGAACATGAAAATGGCCCGCAGGGCCTGCTTTTCGAGCCGGTTGAGGTGATTCGGATCGAGAAAAAAGGACGCGGTGCCTCCGCCCGTGGAGAGCTGCTCGCGCTGGATGCGGAGCCGGAGACCGCTCATGATCTCGAAGGCGTACTCCAATTCCTGGCAATGCTCCCGCAGATGAGGGGACCTCTCCCGCAGGACGTTCAGCCGTTCGCAGGTGGAGGTCTCCCGGATCCCTTCCTTCAGGGCGTACAGGCGGACGATATCGACAAGCGGTCTCAGTCCCCTTTGCTTGAGATCGAAGCATCCTTTGTGTCCGCCTTCCTTTTCGAGGATGAACCTCTTGAAGGCGCTGATGGGAGGCGACGTCTTGACGATGGTGAGGGCCATGATGTTCAGAAAGGTCCCGCTTCGGGCGATCCTTTCGAAAACCGCGTTCCTCAGGTCTTCGGCAAGGGCTTCAGTGCCGAACCGCGCTCGGAAGTCGAAGACCGGGAGAGAGGCCTCGATGGAACGGCGATCGGCCCGTTTGATCCATTCGGAAAAGGTGCTTTTCCAGGCGGCCGAAGAGAGGCAGCGGCAGGCTTCAGGGGCGGGGTCGCCCTCTCCGGCGGCGGGAAAGCCGAGTCGTTCCAGGGTGCCGACGATGGAGGTGGAAAGCATATCGAAGTAACGGGCTGCGGATTGCGCCGCATCTGCCGAGGGGGGATCGGCGAAGATCAGGGCATTGTGCTGGGGGAGCATGAAGACCTGCTCCTTTCGCCCCGCGCAGCCGAGGGACAGAAAGCAGTAAGGGAGGGGAGGGCGTCCGAGCCGCTGTTCCGCCAGATGGACCGCCTGTCGGATGAGCCGGTCATACAGCTCGTTCATGATCCTGAGGATGTGGTTGGTCTTGACCCCTTCCCGGAGAAACACGCTCACCATGGATTGGATTCTGCCTGCGGGGTCCAACAGGCCGTCGATGGAAGGCTGGTTTTCGAGTTCCTGCACGAGGGCGATCGGAGAGGCCCCCTGGAGCCGCAGCAGATCCTGGGCGGTCACGATGCCTTTGAGCCGGCCGCCTTCGACCACCAGCAGGTGACGGATGTTGTAATGGAGCATCTTGAAAAGGGCCTCGATGCAATGCTCGGCCGCTTCGGCCTTGACGAGGGAAACGCTCTGGATGCGCTTGACGGGCTGCGCGACGTCCCGGTTCCGCGACACGACGCGGTCGCGGAAATCCTTGTTGGTGACGATTCCGGCCGGGAGGCCCAGGGCGTTCAGCAGGACGAGGGAGCCGATCCGGTGGGTCGACATGATCTGGGCGGCTTCGCGGATGGAGATATCCTCCGATGCGGTCATCAGGTCCCGTTTGACCAGTTCCCCGACCGGCGTGTTGAAAAGGAGCCTTTCGCCGCCTCCATAGAGGAGCCTTTTTTTCCCGATTTCCCGGTGGGGTTTATGGACATAGCGGTTGTAGAAATCCGAGAAAAATTCTCGGGCGAAGGCCGGCTGGCTCTTCAGAAGGTTCAAGACGGTCGTCCGGTCGAGGACGTAACAGGTCGTGTCCTCGAGCGCAACCGCCTCGCCGCGCGGCCTTCCGCCGGTCAGGAGCGAGAGGAATCCGATGATTTCACCTGTGCCCCGGTAGTCGACCAAGGCATCGTCGTTGCGGCCGAAGGGGACGGTGATCTTGACCGCACCCTCTTTGATGATTCGCAGCCGATCGATGGCCGGTCCCCCCGATGCATGGATGACGCTGCTTCGGGGATAGGCTTCCATCTGCACGCAATCGGCCAGGCCCCGCAAAACCTCTGCCTCCAGGTCCTGGAAAAGCGGAGAGCGCGCAAAAAAGCCGATGAGGTCTTCCCTGTCCATGACCGATTTCCTGAGCAATACTTGTGCCGCCCGGCCAGGAGGCGTGGCCCTGGTTTGCAACAGGCTGTTATGGTTGATAAATGATCAGAAAGAGGGCGGTTTCAGGCCGGCGTAAGTGCCGCCTTCGACGCGCGGAACAGGGCGACCGCGTTACATAAAGTAACGGGCCACTCTGACGGGCAGGCAGTGACAGGAAGATCGGGGATGAATGAAGGGCCGGTGGGCTGCGCAAGCCGGAGAACGAAGAAGGTCCCGCGAGCCGTGGCTTGCTGGAGAAATGGGAGGCAATGAACGGGGGGAGCAACGAAGGCCGGCCAGCCGTTTCTGAGAGGGCGTTACTTTTCGTAGCAAACGCGCCGGCGTTTGAGGAAAAAAAGTAACCGGCGAAGAAATGGCCTGACCTTGGCCGGTGGTTGATTGACAAGCCGAAGACAAAAGTATAGAAGGCGGGGTATCCATTCGAAAGGCTGTTTGCAGGCGGGTGCGGTCGATGAAACGGTATCGTGAAATCACCGATTCAAGGGAGGTTCTGGAGTTGCCGGAGAGGGCGACCCTGAAACAGATCAAATCCCACTACCGGATGCTCCTTGAAAAGTGGCACCCCGACCGGTCCGGGGATGACGCGGAGAAGTGCCAGGAGATGACGCGCCGGATCATTGCCGCCTACCGGACGATCGTCGATTACTGCAGCGATTACCGATACTCCTTCGAAGAAGACGAGATCAAAAAAAATCTCTCGCCCGAGGATTGGCTTATCGAGCGCTTCGGAGACCCCCTCTGGGGCGATGGTCCGAAGAAGGACTAGCGGAGGAGGTTCCACCGCTTGCGTTTTTCCCAGAGGGCCTTGCGGGTGATGCCGAGGCGATCGGCCAGTTGCTGTTCGTTCAGGGTGCCCTGGTACCGCCGGATGAAGGCCTTCGTGTAAGCCTCGATGGAAAGCCCTTCCAGCAGCGACTGGTCGGTGAATGTCCCGCCGGTTTTCATCCCTTCCGGAAGGTGTTCGGGGCGGATCAACGGGCCGTCGGTGATCAGGACGGCCCGTTCGATGATGTTCTGGAGTTCCCGCACATTCCCGGGCCAGGGATATTCCATCAGGAGGCGCGCGGCGGCCTGGTCCAGGTCACGGACCCGCTTCCCGAGCTCCTGGGCGAACCTGCCCATGAACTGCGCCGTCAGGACGGGGATATCCTCTTTACGCTCCCTGAGCGGCGGCAGGTGCAGCGTGACGACGTTCAGCCGATAGAACAGATCCTCGCGCAGATTTCCCTCCTTTACGGCCTGGATGACATCCCGATTGGTGGCGGCGATGAAACGGAGGTCCACCTTGCGGCTCTGGGTGGAGCCGAGGGGCCGGATCTCATGGTCGTCGATCACGCGCAGGAGCTTCGCCTGGAGGTGCGGGCTCAGGTCGGCGATTTCGTCCAGGAAGACGGTTCCCTCATCGGCCTCTTCGAAGAGCCCGCGTTTGGTCTGGGTCGCACCGGTGAAGGCCCCTTTGACATATCCGAAGAGCTCCGATTCCAGCAGATGATCAGGAATGGCGCTGCAGTTGATGGGAATGAAGGGTTTGCCCCTGCGCGGGCTGTTGTGATGGATGGCGCGGGTAAAGAGCTCTTTGCCGGTCCCGGTCTCCCCCAGCACCAGGATGTTGCTTTTTGAATCCGCAACCCGTTTGACCTGTTCGATGAGGCCCTGGATCGCCCTGCTATCGCCGAGGATATTCCGGAAATCGTGCCGCTCCTCGATCTGTTTGCGGAGCAGCTGGTTCTCCGTTAGAAGGGACCGCTGATTGAGGGCCACCCGGACCAGGCGCTTGATCTCGTCGTGGATCACCGGTTTGAGGATGTAGTCGTAGGCGCCCGCCCGGAGCGCGCCGACCGCTGTCTCGATCGAGGCGTAGGCCGTCATCACGATCACGATCTGTTCGGGGAAGCGCTTCCTGACCGCCTCGAGGAATTCGATGCCGTTCATGCCCGGCAGGAGGATGTCGCACAGGATCAGATCGTGTCCCCCCGCTTCATAGAGGAGCAGACCCGCTTCGGCATTGGATGCGGTTATGACGTCATAGCCCTCGCGTGCGAAGACGCGCTGAAGCGATTCGCACAGGGCCGTCTCGTCTTCGACGATGAGAATCCGTTCAGGCATCAGCCAGGCTCCAGACCAAATCGCGTGCGCGCATGCTGCTGCAAGGACTCGATCAGGCGGAAGCCCTCCCGGAGGGTTTTCTTCTCGAGGGTGCTCAAGGCCGACGGCTGCAGCAGGGTGTCGGGGGGCATCCCCATGCGGATTGGTTCGTACTGGTGGTGGATGAGGGTCAGCATCATGTATTCGAAGGTATGGAGGAGTTCGCCTTCGATCGGTGCAAAGGCCGGATCCTTGGCTCGGAGGGCCTTGATCCTGGCGAGGGTGGCGGTTTCCGGCAGGCCGTGGGAGAGGGAAAACAGCCGCACCAGGTCGACGATCGGGAGGATCCCGCGCTGCTTCAGATCGATCTCCGTCTTCTGTTCCCCGTTCTTTTCGAAGATCTCGTTCCCGACGAAGCCGGCCGGCGGGGGTGTTCGGGTGGCGAGCCGGGCGAGCGCCTCCAGAAAGGCGCGGCCTTCTTCCATGATCCAGGGTGTGATGTGGCTTCTGATCCCCTGAAACAGCATGAACTTTCCGGAGAGCGGGCGGGCGTCGAAGAAGATCAGGGCTTTTGCCAGGTCTTCCTCCGAAGGCTCCGTGATCCATTGGGTGAAAATGGCTTTCCAGGTCCGGATCGGCTGGCACCAGCGGGGGTTCGCCGCCATGAAGCCCTGCGGACAGGCGGGAACGTCGAGGGCTAGGAGGTTCTCCTTGACCCGGTTGCTGAAGGTGGAGAAATAGCCCGCTGCATCGATCTCCTCTCCGGGGGTGCCCGGGTCGGAATAGATGAGGGCGTTGTCCTGATCCGTCTTGAAGATCTGCTCCCGGCGGCCTTCACTCCCGAGGACCACCCAGCAGTAGGGAAGCGGCGGCGGCCCCATTTCCTTTTCGGTCAGTTCGAGAACCTTCCGGAAGAGCCGGTCATAGATCTCGGAGATGATGGTCGACAGCTGGGCGTAATGGCTGCCCTCTTTGAGGAGCAGGCCGATGACGTTGAAGATCTTGCGAACGAGGGGGACCAGGCCCTCCACGCTGTCCTGCAGAAGGATGTCCTTGGCGAAAGAGACGGGGGAGGTTCCTTGGAGCAGCATGAGGTCGTGATTGGTGATGATCCCCTTGATCTCCCCTTCCTCCACCACCAGGAGGTGGTGGATGTTGTACTGGATCATCTTCATGAGGGCCTCGAAGCACGATCCCTTGCCGTCGGCACGAATCAGGGCGAGGTGGCCGATGTTCCGGATGGGCTCGAGGACGCTTCTCCCGGTGGCGACCACCTTCTCGCGCAGATCGCGGTCCGTTACGATGCCGGTGGCCAGGTTGTGCTCGTTCAGGATGACGAGGGAGCTGATCCTGTGCCTGGCCATGGTCCGGGCGGCCTCTTGGATCGAGGTCGAACCGGGCACCGTGATCAGGCCCATGGCGATATCCCCCACCGGTGTGGTGAAGAGAAGCCGGTCTCCCGCGCTTTGCAGCTGGCTCCTGCGGCGCATCTCCTGCGAGGTCCGATCGACGTAGCGGGAGAGATACGACAGAAAATACTCGGCGAAGGCCGGGCTCGATTCGAGGAGGCGCTGGACCCGCTCCCTGGTCAGGAGGTAGCACAGGGTGTCCTCGATGGCCTTGACCGTCGTGCGTTGGCGGTCCTTTCCGATCATGGACAGGAACCCGAAATTGTCCCCTTCGCCCTTGTACTCCGTGACGATCTCTTCCCCTTCGTCCCCCTCGATGATGACCTTGACCCCCCCCTTCTTGATGACCCGCAAGGCGTCGCTCGGAGGTCCGTTCTGTTTCAGGATGAGCGTGTTGACCGGATAGAATTCCAGGGAGACGTCCCTGGCCACCCGCTCCATTTCCCCGCGGTCCAGGAACTGGAAGGGAGGGATCCCCGAAAGAAACTGGATGACGTCTTCTGTCAGCATGGTCAGGAGAGGGGCGGAAAATCCGCCGTCTGGAGCCAGTCGCTCCTTGTGAGAAGCACAGCTCGCTCGAGAAGGTTTCGCAGCTCCAGCACATTGCCGGGCCAGTCATAGGGCTTCAAACGCATCCAGGCCTCGGGGGCGAGGCCCTTGACGGCCTTTCCGAAGGCGCGGTTGTACCGGGCGAGAAAAAAGTCGGTCAGACCCTCGATGTCCCCCCCCCGTTCGCGCAGCGGCGGCAGGTTCAGTTCAGCGATCCGCAGCCGCTGGTAAAGGGGGTCGAGGAACCGGCCGTTTGCGACAGCCGGTCCGAGATCCCTTTCCGTGCCGGAGACGATGAGCGCCTCGAGGGGCGCGGTGATGGCTTCACCGGCAGAGCGGCGGATCCGTCCGTCCGACAGAGTACTCAGAAGACGCTGCTGGACGTGCGGGTCAAGGGCCTCGACGCGGTTCAGATAGACGGTCCCGCCGCGGGCCTTCTCGAAGACGCCACGGGCGTGGGCTTCCCCGCCGGGGCCCGGGTTTCCCCGGCCCCCGAACAAGGTTTCTTCCTGTTCGGAGGAAGACAGGGCTTCGCAGTGCACCTCCATGAACGGCAGGCCTATCCGTGATCCGGCCTCATGGATCATCCGGGCGACCAGCTTCTTGCCGGTGCCCACCTCGCCAATGATCAGCACGGGGCTTCTGGCCTCGGCCACCTTCCGGATCCGCTCCAGGACGGCCACGATGGCGGGGTGGACGCCGATCAGATGCTGCGTGTCGTAATAGCCGGCGACTTCTTCCCTGAGCCGGGCGTTTTCCTCCTGGAGGGCCCTCAGCTTGAGGGCATTGCGGACGGTCTGCTTGATCTCTTCGTGGATGATCGGTTTGACGATATAGTCATAGGCCCCCGCCCGGAGGGTCTCGACCGCCGTCTCCAGAGAGGCGTATGCGGTCATGACGATGCAGGGCTGCTCAGGCGCGGCCTCCTTCACGCGTTTGACCAACTCGATCCCTGTCATCCCCGGCAGGATGATATCCGTGAGGATCAGGTCGAAGGAGCTTTCCTCGAAAAGCTCCATAGCCGGCTCGGCGCTGCTCACGGGGACGACTTCGTAGCCTTCCCGCTCAAAGACCCGGGTGAGGGATTCCCTGAGGGTATCTTCGTCTTCGACGATGAGTATTTTTTCAGCCATGCGATGCCTCCTCTTTTGGCAGCCTGATTTCAAAGGTGGTTCCGCTCCCTTTGCTGCTTTTGACGCTGATGCTCCCGTTGTGCTCCTTGATGATTCCGTAGCAGATGCTCAGCCCGAGACCCGTGCCCTTGCCCATGGGCTTGGTGGAAAAGAAGGGGTCGAAGATGCGGTCGATCTGAGCTTCGTCGATCCCGCTTCCGGTATCCTCGAAGCGGATGTCGATCCATCGGCCCTTGTCCTCGATCGAGATCTCGAGTCTGCCGCCCTCCGGCATGGCGTCGACCGCATTGAGCATGAGGTTCAGGAAGACCTGCTGGATCTGGTCCGGGTTGACCCGAAGGGGGGGGATCCTGTCCATCCGGGTGATGAAAGCGACCTTCCGCGACCGCTTGTCGTATTTCAGCAGGTTGACGGTCTGCTCCACCAGTCCCGAGATGTCCGTCGGCACCTTTTCCGAAGAGGAAATCCTCGCGAAATCACCGAGGCTCCGTACGATCTTGGAGATGCGCGCCAGGTGCCCGTTGATGTTGTTCAGTGACTCCCGCGTGAAAGCCACGTCCTGATCGCTGCGCAGTTCCAGGGATTGGAGTTCTTGCACAAGGGAACTGATCGAGGCGAGCGGGTTGCCGATCTCGTGGGAGATGCCGGCCGTCAGCTTTCCGAGGCTTGCGAGTTTGGAGGTTTGGAGCAGTTGCTTCTCCATGATCTTCTTTTGCGTGATGTTCTCCAGGATGGCGACGAGCCCGCCGGAAGGGTCCTTGAACGGGCTGATGTTGATCTTGATATGCTGCAGGGAGGGGGTTTCGACCGTCCTTTCCTGCTGCCTGCCCAGGGTCCAGGCCTCATCCGGGATCCAGGGGATCAAGGGCTGGACCGGCTGGTTGATGGCGGCGGCCTTGGAGATGCCCGCGAGGGTTTCCATCTCCCGGTTCCAATAGGTGACATGCAGGTGCGCATCCACCGCCACGATCCCGAAGGGGGCGCTCTCGATGATATTTTCGCTGAAGGCCTTGAGGTAGGCCAGGTTTCGGTTGGCCTCGGACAGTTCGTGCCGTGACAGGCGCAGGGTGTCGGTCATCATCCTGATGGAGCTCGAGAGTTCGTCCCGCTCCTTTTCGGTGAGCGTCGATTTGTCTTCGAAAAGGATCGCAGCCATGGAGGAACCGAGCGCGCCGGAGAGGATCCGTTTGGCCTCGTCCCGCAGACGGATCAGGTCGTTCCGGTTGATCGATTTGAGGTCGATCCCATGCCGGGCCATGAAGCGGGCGATGACATCGGAGGCCTCCTGCCGGCCGATGTACTGCTCCAGGGTCGCCTCGATCTGTTCGATACTGTAAACGCTTTTTGGGGAGACCAGCGCCGGATCGTAGGGTTCCACGAAGAGCAGGGCCTGGCGCTCTTCTTCCTCGCGCTTGGAGGTTGCGAGGGATACCCCGACATAGGTGACGACATTGAAGAGGAGGCCCCAGAAGAGGGAATGGCTCCATTTGTCCAGCCCTTCGAGCCCGAAGAGGGCCCGCGGGCTCAGAAATGCATTCTGCAGCAGGGCCTCGGCGTTCCATTCGGCTGGGAGCACGTGCGCCCGGATGAGGGCCGGTGTCAGGAGCGTGTAGAACCACACGATGAACCCTGCCAGGATGCCGCCGATCGCCCCCTTTTTGTTCCCCTTCTTCCAGTATAGGCCCAGGATGAAGGCCGGGGCGAAGATCGTGACGGCCTCGAAGGACTTGAGGCCGATCTGCACCAGGGTGTAAAAGCGGCCGATGAAGATCGCGAAAAAATATCCGAGGAAGACGCATCCGATAATGATGAAGCGCTTGATGTTCAGGATCAGCGCAGGAAACCCCCTGATCTGCCTGAAGCGGAAGATGGCCGGCATGACGAGGCTGTTCATGACCATGGTGCTCAGTGCCAGGGATTCCACGATAATCATCCCGCTGGCGGCGGAAAAGCCTCCGATCAGGACCAGGAGGGCCAGCGCGGGGCTGCCCTGCGTCAGGGGGATGGTCAGGACGAAGGTGTCGGCCTCCGCCTGGTGTTTTCCGAGGAGGATCCCGCCATAGGCGATCGGCAGGACGAAGAGATTCATGAGCAGGAGGTAGAGGGGGAAAAGCCACATGGCCTTGAAGACGTGGGAAGGATCGGCGTTTTCCACCACTGCCACCTGGAACTGGCGGGGCAGGAAGAGGACGGCCATCATGGAGAGAAAGAGGAGGGAGGCCCACTCCAGAAAGCTGACGGTGGACCCTTCGCCGAGCATCATCAGGTGGCCCTGGTCCGATGCCTGGATGCGGGTGAAGATGTCCCCGAAACCATCGAAGAGGCCGTACGTGACGAAGACGCCCACGCTCAGAAAGGCGACCAGCTTGACCAGGGATTCGAAGGCGATGGCAAAGACGAGGCCGCCGTGGCGCTCGGAGGAATCCAGACGGCGGGCCCCGAAGATGACCGCGAAGACGCCGAGGACGAGGGTGATCACCCACCCGGTGGCCGTGATGCCCCGTGATTCCCCGGCGAGGATCGTGAAGGCGTTCAGGATGGCCTTCATCTGGAGCCCGAGGTAGGGCGTGATGCCGACCAGCGATACCAGGGTCACCAGGACGGAGAGGAAGAGCGAGTTTCCGTACCGGGAACTCAGAAAATCCGAGATCGTCGTGATGCGATGTCGTTTCGCGATCACGATGATCTTGATCAGGAAAACCCCCCAGAGGCACGATATCAGGGTGGGACCGAGGTAGACCGGCAGAAAGGACAGCCCTGAGGTGGCCGCCTCGCCCACACTGCCGTAAAAGGTCCAGGAGGTGCAGTAAACCGCCAGGGAAAGGGAATAGACGTATGGGTTTGCAACCAGGCTTTTCCCCTTGCGCTCTCGCCGCTCCGCGTAGTAGGCGATGAGGAAAAGGACCGTCAGATTGCCCATGACGATCATGGAGACGAACCAGCCCTTGAACATTTCAGCCTTTCCCCTTGCCGTTCGTCCGGTTGATGAGAAGACCCACGATCAGGATGAAGAGCGCCCAGAGCGTATAGAGGTAGTAGGGCAGGGGCACCCTGACCAGGGCTACCAGCGGCCAGTTGAAAAAGAGGATGCCCAGGAAGAAGACAAATGGCCACAACTCTTTGTTCTGCATCTGCACGTTCCCCTCCGCCGGCTCTCCATCAGGGCCCGCGGACCCCGGGTCTCATGCCTCCGCCGGCTCGTCGAACCGGCAGCTCAGGCACAGCGTCCCCTCGTCGAAAAAGGTGTGGACCTTGTAAGGCAGTGAATGGAACAGCTTGATCATCTTCTGGTTCTGGGGCATCGTGTACGCGCTCAGACCGCCGATGCCGCTTTCGCGGGCGGCGTCGGCCAGCTTGCGGATGAGGATCGTCCCGATCCCTTTTCCCTGCCAGTCCTTGAGGACGGAAAAGGCGATCTCCGCCTCGTTGCGGGCCGGATGGAAGAAGGAGCCGCCGATGGCGATGATGGTCTCGAATCCGAGTTCGCCTGTCACCGCCGCGAGGGTCAGGTTTTTGATATAGTCGACATGGTACATCTCGGCGACGTCCCGCCGCGGGAAGAGGGGCTTTTCGTGCATGAAGCGGAACACGAGATCCTCTTTGTCCATGTTGTAGAAATGCTCCTGGATGAGCCGCTCGTCGGAGGGTTTCGTGGGCCGGATCAGGACGCGTTCTGCTGCGATTTCGAGGACCTCTTCCAGTTTGACGGGGTAGACGCCGAAGATGGAGGCGCTCAGGGTCTGCTCGGGCGCGAGCAGCCCCTTTTGCCGAGCCTGGTAAAAGAGATCCTCGCGGAAATCCGGGTGCGCGATGCTGATGATGGCCACGGCCCGCTCCTGGAGGCTCTTGCCGAAAAGATTGACGACCCCGTATTCCGTCACCACGAACTGGACGTCGCCCCGCGGCACGACGACGGCCGTATCCTCCAGGGTGGGGAGGATGCGGCTCTGTTTGCCGTCCAGGGTCGTCGAGGGGAGCATCAGGATGGATTTCCCGTCGGGGGCCTCCGCCGCCCCCCGGATGAAGTCCATGATGTCGGTTACGCCGGAAAGGTTGTTGTAAGGCATGGCGTCCACTGCGACCTGGCCTGTGAGGTCCATGGCGGTGGCCACGTTGAGGGCTACCATCCGGTTGTGGCGTGCGATGATCGATGGCCGGTTCACGTAGTCGGACGGCCGGAACTCGATGCACGGGTTGTCGTTGATAAAGGCGTAGAGGTCTTTGGAGCCGATGGCCGCGCTCGCCACCAGTTTGCCGTCATTGAAGCCCTTGCGGCGGTTCGTGATCACGCCCAGACCGACCAGTTTCATGATGCCGTCGGTCAGGAAACGGGTGTGGACACCCAGATCCTTCCGGTCGGAGAGGGCTGCCAGGGTTGCTTGGGGGGCTGCGCCGAGGCCGATGTGGATGGTGGAGCCGTTTTCGATGAGCTTGACCGCGTGTCCGGCGATCTGCCGGGCGGCCTCGAGGCCGGGGGGGTCGGCGATGGTCAGGAGTTCCTCCTCGCATTCGACGATACGGTCGACCTGGTTCACATGGATGAAGCTGTGGCCCAGGACGCGGGGCATCCGGGGGTTGACCTGGGCGATGACCAGGGAGGCCGCCTCGGCCGCCGCAAGGGTGATGTCGACGGAGATGCCGAGGCTCATCCAGCCGAAGTCGTCCGGGGGCGAGACCTGGATCAGGGCTGCGTGGATCGGGATCTGCCGGCTCCGGAGAAGGCGCGGCACGGCCGAAAGATTGATGGGCGTGATGAAGCGCCGGTTGCGTTGAAGGGTCCGGGTCTTTCCCGATCCGAGATAGAAAGAGCGCAGGTTGAAGCAGTCCCCGCCGCTTCGGGCAGCGATCCGGGTCAGCGGCGAACTCTCCATGCTGAGGAGGCGCACGATCTCGATGTCCCCGAACAGGTGGGCCTTTTGGGCCAGCTCGCGGACCAGACACTGCGGCTCGCCGCAGGACGATCCGATAAAGACCCGCTGGCCATGCCGGATGGCACGAAGGGCTTCTTCGGGGGAGGTGAGCTTGCTGCGGTAGTCATCGGCCCAATAGGGGGTTTCCATGCCGTGCGTCCTGGGTGTCCCGGTTGTCGGAGAGGACTTTCACCGTTTTCTCAGGGTCGTGAGACCGTACCGGATCTCGATCTGGCTCTGGAGACGGTCGATGGCCTTGAAGGCCATCTTCAGGTTGGAGCGCTGGATCGTGCCGAGCTCCGAAGGCTCGATGTAATTGTCGAGTTCTTCGCCCTTTTTCAGCTGGTCCAGGTTGTGCTGGAGCCGCAGGAGCATCATCAGGTTGAAGGCCTCCCGCAGGTTGTTCCCGTCCCCTGGGGCGAAGATCTCCTTTTCCTGAAGGTCCGCGATACGGTCGAGCGTGTTGGTCCGGAATATCCCCTGTTCCAGGGCCAGGATGCGGACGGCGTCGATCAGCGGCATCAGGCCGTGCCGTTTGATGTTCAACCGGTTCTTGTACTGGCCGGATCGCTCCACCACGAAGCGGTTGAAAAAACTGAGGGGTGTCCGCAACTCCAGGGAGCGCAGGGCCATGTGGGGCAGGAAGACCTTGCTTTCAGGGATGGCCGCCCGGACAGAGGCGATCAGTTCGTTCAGGAGGTGCTCCGGCCCGTAGATGGTCCGGAAATCGAAGAAGATGGAAGAGATCAGGATGTCCTGCGCCGAAAGGTCCCGCTGGAAGATCCACTTCCGGTAATAGTCCTTCCACACCCGCAGCGGTTGGCACCACTGCGGGTTCGAGGCCATCATGTCGCCGTTGCAGCGCGGGAAACCACAGCGCTCGAGGCCGGAGACCACCTGCTCGGCCAAAGTTAGAAAATATTCCTTTGCGCGGGATTCCGTTTCGGCGTCGGAATCTCCGAAGATCAGGGCGTTGTCCTGGTCGGTCGAGAGGGTCTGCTCCTGGCGGCCTTCGCTTCCGAGCGAGACCCAGACGAAGGGCATAGGCGGTGGCCGCTGTCCCTGCCGGGCCAGGTCCGCCAGAGACAACTCGATGATCCGGACCGTAAGGTGGTCGTTCAGCTGGGTGATGAGCTGGCAGATCTCCCGCGCCTGTCCCCCGCGTTCGAGCATCACCTGCAGGGTATGTGTGATTTCTTTGCGGATGAGGATCAACTCCTCGAGGTCGGGCGCCTGCTCGATCCGGCGGATGATCGCCACGGGGTTGTTGCCCTGGGAGATCATCAGGTCCCGTTCGGAGAGGATCCCCGCCAGGTCCTGGCCTCGAAGGACGGGCAGGTATTTGATCCGTTTGTGGATCATGACGAGGATGGCGTCGAAGAGAAAGGCATCGGGCGCAACCGCCGAGAGGGGGTGGCTCATGATCCCTTGGACGGGGACATCCTTCAGCTGACCGGAAGCGATCACCTTGCGCCGAAGGTCTCCATCCGTCAGGATTCCGATGGGTTTTTGCCCCGGGTCGACGACGATCAGGGAGCCGACGCCGCGCGTCGTCATGAGGCGGGCTGCCGCCACGACGGATTCGGTTTCGGGGCAGGTTGCCACATGGGGATGCATGATGTCGCGCACGCGGGCGGTAAAGAAAAGGACATCCGGCTCCGGCCCGGAGGGCGAGGGGCCGGTTTCCTCCGCCGAGCGGCCCGGGACAGCGGTTTTGAACCCCTTGCTGGGGCCCATGGTGAAGTAGAGGAGGACGTCGGGATAGGTGTCGAGGAGCCGAAGGAAGGAGTTCTTGTCGAGGAGAAAACAGAGGGTATCCTTTTCGGCGACGATTGTGAAAGGGCTCGGCCGGTTGCCGAGGAGGCTGAAAAAGCCGAAAAATTCCCCCTCTCCCCGCATGTCGACCACCGTCCCTTCGCTTCCCTTCGGGCCTCCGGGGGGGATGAGCTGAACCTCGCCGGAGCGGATCAGATAGAGGAATCGGGTAGGGGAGGCGCTTGGGCTGAGAATGACCTGGTCGCGATGAAAGTGCTCCAGGGTGAGGGTGCGGGAGAGGTCTCGAATCTCCGGGTCGGGCATGAGATGGAACGGCGGAACGGTTTTGAGAAAATCATAGATCTTGCCGGCCGATCTGGAATCGTTCATCGGGCTCCCCTTGTGTCATGCGCATCGATCCTCTTGTGGATGATATAGACCGGTGCTGCGCTCCTCCCCTCGCTCGGCCCGGATGGTACGGCCGGGGATCCTTCTTGTTCGAAACCCCTGCCCGGGCCGCGGGCCTGGAGAAGAAGGTTCGAAGCGTCCCCTTTTCCGCCCGGGCCCGGAATGGGGGGATGTGCTCGGCATCGTGCTTCGAAGAATTCTTTCCGGACTCACCTTTTCGGGAGGTGCGCCCGGATCGTTCGATCCCGCATCAGGACAGCCAGGAAACACATGGAAAGGAAGACCGATGCCAGAAACGGCTCCAGGATGATGCCGCGCCATACGAGGCTGGCCACACCGCCCAGGATGGCGATGAAGATGCCTGCGAGCGCAGCCATTCCGGTGTACCAGAGTATCGTTCGTGCGGCTGAAAGGGCCCAGGGGTAGATCAGGCCCAGCAGGCGCAGGAGGGCCCATGCGGCAAATGGAAATAGGAGATAGGAGACCCGCTCCATCACGTAGATCGTGCTGATGACTGCCAGGGTGAGCAGCTTGTCGCCCCAGGGCCGGGCGCTGTAGCCGGCCAGAGAGAAGAGGGCGACCGCCGCGAGAGCAGCCAATGCGATCCAATAATAGCGACGCTGAAAGAGGGGATGAAGGATGGCTCGGGCACAGCTCGGGCAGAGATATTTCTGAAAACCCAGCAGGCTGATCCTGGGGGCGGCCCGGAACGGCTTGCGGCAAAAAGGGCAGACGACCTTCTTCTCCTCGATGGCCATGGGGGGTCCTCTATGGGGGATGATCCAATGGTCTTTGTGCCGAGTTTACCGCGCCTGGGACTAAAACTTCATTCAACCGGATGGTGGTTCCGAATGCGCATTTCAAAAAGTTGGAAAGCAGGCCCGGCAGCCTTCCGGGGCGGATGGTCTTTTCGATATCGGGAAACCCTTGGCAGCAGGGGTGTTCTTCGGTGGAGCCGCCCGGGATCCAATCGCTGCCGTAATCGGCAAGGGGGGATCCGGGAGGGGTGCTTCAAAAAGCTGAAAATGTTGGCCTAACTCATTGATAAAGATAACTTTTTAATGTAAGTATGCGGGATATGGGGTTCGGTGTCAAGATAAAAAAACGGTGCAGAGACGGGACAACGCTGAGCCCGCTTCCTTTTTCGCCTTGCGGAGACGGGTGAATTGCATTATCAATAGGCCGTTCCGATCTCGATCCATGGAGGTGCGCAGAGGGGATGACAGAGAGCACGATTGCAGAGAGAAACAACGTGACCTGGTTCAAAGGACTGGTGAGCCGGAAAGACCGGGAGCGTCTGCACGGGCATCAGGGTGCGGTGGTCTGGTTCACGGGCCTTTCCGCCTCGGGGAAATCGACCATCGCGCATCGCCTCGAACAGGTCCTGCATCATATGGGCTGCTCTACCTATGTCTTTGACGGGGACAATGTCCGCCATGGCCTGTGCGCAGATCTGGGATTTTCCGAAGAGGACCGGAGCGAAAACATCCGCCGCATCGGCGAGATGGTGAGGCTCTTCGTGGATGCGGGGATCATCGCCGTGACGGCCTTCATCTCTCCGTTCCAGTCCGATCGTGAACGGGTGCGGGCACTGGTCGATCCGGGGCGGTTTTTCGAGATCTTCGTCGACTGCCCGCTGAAGGTTTGCGCCGCACGCGATCCGAAAGGGATTTACGCAAAGGCTCGCGAGGGGAAAATACAGAATTTTACCGGGATTTCATCTCCTTATGAACCCCCCGAGGCCCCGGAGCTGGTGGTGCGTTCGGAACGGCAGACCCCGGAGGAGGCGGCCGTGAGTGTGGTCAGGCTCCTCGAGACCGCGGGCATCCTTACAAAAAAGTAGGAAGCGCAGCAGAGAAAAGACAGGATAGAAAAGAAAGAACCCTGCCCATTTTTTCCAAAAATTCTTCAATACCCCAAGCGTCGGAGGGCCCGGGTGTCCTTGTTCCAGTTTTTCTCTACCCGCACATTGAGGGAGAGGAAGACCCGGATCCCGAATCGCTTCTCCAACTCCAGCCTCGCTGCGCGCCCGATGGTCTGAATCATTTTTCCGTGCTTGCCGATGAGGATGCCCTTCTGGTTTTCGGTTTCGACGTGGATTCGGGCATCGATCTCGAGAAGGTCCCCGGTTGGCCTTTCCTCGATCCGGTCGACCGTCACCGCGCACGCATAGGGGATGTCTCCGCGGGTGCGCAGGTAGATTTTTTCGCGGATGATCTCGGCCGTGAAAAAGGACTCGGTCTGATCGGTCGAGATGTCCGGGGGAAAGAACTGCGGCCCCGGCTCCAGGCGGGTCTCGATCTCCTTCAGGAGGGTTTCCACCCCGTCTCCCCGCAGGGCCGAAATCGGCACAAAGGCCTCGAAAGGGTAGGCCGAGCGGAGCTGTTCGATGATGGGCAGGGCGCGCTCGGGAGGCCCCAGGTCCATCTTGTTGATAACGAGGAGGGCGGGCTTGCGGGAGGCCTGCAGTTGGCGGAGGATCGGCGCGATCTCGGGGTCGTTCGGCCGGTTGGCATCGATCAGGAGCAGCACCAGGTCGACTTCCTGAAGGGCTGCCATCGCCGATTCCACCATGCTGCGGTGCAAAGCGGTCCTGGTTTTGTGGATACCCGGAGTGTCGATGAAAACGACCTGGAAATCGTCGCCGTTCAGGACCGCCGTGATGCGGTTGCGGGTGGTCTGGGGCTTGGGCGATACGATAGAGATCTTCCGGCCGAGGATGCGGTTGAGAAGGGTGGACTTCCCGACGTTCGGCGGACCTGCGATGGCGATGAATCCCGAGAGGAAACTCATGTCTCGACCGCCCGGATATGCCCCGGCAAAAGGCTGTCGTCCGGGAGGACCGCCGCGACCCGGCTGCCGGTCGTCGCTTCGACCCAGGCAAGTCCCTGATTCCGGTGCCCGCGAAGGAGCGGGATGTCCCTTTGCGGGGCCATGAGCCTGATGGTGCGGCCCGAAGGGATCCGGCGCAGCTGGGGCTGCAGGTCCCCGCGATAGATGGCGGCGCGCACCAGGGAGCCGAAGGCCGGGTGCCAGGGGCCGGCCAGGATGCGGCCCGACTTGCAGAGCGCCGGGGAAGGCATCAGACCGAGCCGAATGACGGGGATGCCGCATCCTTCGAGGCTTCGGCAGGCCTCGGCGCACTGGTGGACGGCCTCTTCCACGGTCAGTGGGCGGTAGCGGCCTTGCCGGTACCATTCCGCCATAACGGTCCCGTCGATGACGATCGCAGGGTAGAGCCGGACCATGTCGGGGCGGAGTTCGACGGTGGTCTGGATGGTTGCCCGGAAGGTGTCGATGGTGTCCCCGGGGAGCCCCGGCATCAACTGGATCCCGACTTTGAACCCCATGCCGCGCAAGGCGGCGACCCCCTCGCGGGTGGCCTCGGGGCTGTGTTCCCTGCCGGCGAGGCGGAGGACCTCCGCGTCCATGGATTGCGCGCCGAGTTCGACGGTCGTGACGCCGAAGCGGCGAAGGGTTTCCAGACGCGGGGGATCCAGGGCGTCGGGGCGGGTCGAAACGCGGATGCGGGCGACGGCGCCTTTTTCCCGGTAAGGTTGCACCGCCAGCAGAAGCTCCTCCATCCTTTCGACGGGGAGCCGCGTAAAGGTCCCGCCGTAAAAGGCGACCTCCGCACCGCCGGATGGCCGGGCGCCGAGCGCCTGCTCCAGGATCCGGCCGACCTCGGCCCCCCGCAGGGGACGTTCGTCACGGTCGGTGATGCGATGCTGGTCGCAGAAGATGCAGCGATGGGGGCAGCCCTGATGCGGCAGAAAGACGGGGACGATGAAAGGTTTCAGACCGATTCGAGACATCGGAAGGCCTCCCTTGCGGCAGCCTGCTCCGCCTCTTTCTTGCTTTTGCCGGTCCCCTCGGCTAACATGGTGCCGCTCAGCCATAGGGCGATTTTGAAGGTCTTGTCGTGCGGGGGGCCGATCTCTTCGATCAGACGGTACTGGGGAAGCGACCGGAAGACCTTCTGGGTGTATTCCTGCAGAAGGCTTTTGTAGTCGTGGATCCGGTCCCGATTCTGAACCTTTTCGATCAGGGGTGCGAACAGGGTGTCGATGATCTTTCTGGCTTTCACGAAGCCGGCGTCGAGATAGAGGGCGCCCACAATGGCCTCGACGGTGTTGGCGAGGATGGAAGGTTTGGTGCGGCCGTCGCTTTGGGCCTCCCCTTTGCCGAGGAGGATGTAGTCGCCGAGTCCCAGCCGTTGGGCGATCTCACACAGCCCTGATTCGTCGACGATCATCGCCCGGTATTTGGAGAGATCCCCCTCCGTCGCCTCCTGAAAACGCTGCATCAGCAGATCGCTGACCGCGAGGTCGAGGACGGCGTCGCCCAGGAACTCGAGCCGCTCGTTGTCTGCCAGATCCAGAGTGCCCTGTTCGTTGATATAGGACGCGTGGCAAAGGGCCTGGAAGAGGAGTTCTTTCCGTTTGAACCGGTGACCCAGCCTGCGGCCCAGTTCGGTGAGATGGACGATTTCGGTCTGCAATGGCGTATTACCTGCTGCTCTCGGGGCGGCGGCGGGAGACCCGCCCTGCGGTCCTGATCGGCCGGCCCGCCTCCCGGGGGCATGTATTGGATGGTTCGATTCTATAATGCTTATCCTTCGCGCGCAAGCCTACAATCCTCATTTCAGGATTGAAAACTAATTCGTCTCCATCCGGAAATGATTTCCCGGTACAACCCGGTTTCCAATCCGGAAATGAGGATTTTTCTTCACCGCTTCGCCGCTCAGTCCCACCGCTACGCGGCGGGTCCCGGTTTGGCCAATATCAAGGAAATCAAGCGCTTGCGCGGAGGCGACCTGGTGGTCGCCGCACAAGCAAACGTGCAGACTGACGCCGAGATTGGCCAAAAAGACCATTTCCGGATGGAAACTAATTCGTGAAAGACTCTAAGTCAAGCCGCCTGACGAAACCGGGGCGGGGGGAAAGGGTGCGGCGAACGGTGAGCCGACGGGGGCGCTTCGGAAAATACGGTGACATGAAACGCTTCGAGCGGTTGCGCCGCAGTCGTCTGCTCAAGGGGCTGACCGGGGCCGGGAGAGGGGTTTTTACGGCCCTGGCGGGCCGGGGTCCGCGAACGGGGCGGCGGACCGCTGAGCCCGTCGTCCGTCCGGCATCGGAGGCGGACGCCTCGTTTATCGAGGCCTTGAGCCGCTGCGTGTTCTCCCCTTATGGCCCATACGGGGAGATCCTTGCCCAATGGTTCGAGCATCGCCTCGGCATCACGCTTGTTGCCTTCGTGGGCGGCACCCGGGCCGGTTTTGTCATGATCGGTCCGCTCGACGCAAACGGGCGGCTTCATCCTGTCGCGGAGATCCTCGCGATCGCCGTGGTGCCACGGTTCCAGGGCGGGGGAACCGGCCGGATGCTCTTGTCCAAAGCCCTGGCAGAGGCCCGAGCGCTGGGCGCACAGAGCGTGGTGCTGCACACCGCCGAAGAAAACGTGCCGGCATTGAGGCTGTTCGAGTCCTTCGAGTTTATCCCGCTCGCGTTGAAGAAGGGGTTTTATCCCGAGGGGCAGAACGCCCATCTGATGGTCCGGGCGATCGGAGACTGATCCGTTCTGCAGGATCGAGGCCGGAGCCCTGCCCGGCCGGTACTCTTGCTTGAATCGCGCAGGGCAATAGGGTATGGTGAGTTGAAATTCATGATGAGGAGAAGACCATGAAAGCAGTGTGTGAAGGAGTTTATTTCATCCCGGGGCGTGACGAGATGATCCCGGATGCCCATATGTATGTGATCGGCGGGCCGGAGGCCTCTGACCTGTCGCTGGTGGATGCGGGTCTATTTGGAAAAGGGGCCTACAAACTGGATGCGATCCGCCGGCTGGGACTGGATCCGGCCAGGGTGAAGCGGATCATCCTGACCCATACGCATCTCGATCATATCGGTTGTCTGCGTGAATTGCTCGATGCCCTGGGCGATGTCGAACTCTGGATTCACCGGGCGGAGGCCGAACCGTTGGAGCAGGGCGATCCCCGGACCGTCTATGGGATGGACATGTTTCGCAACCTGTGTGAGATGCAGTACGGTCTGACGCCGGAGGCCCTTACCTTCAAGGTGGACCGCAAGCTCGAAGACGGGGAGAGCGTCCAACTCGGGGGGATGGCGTGGGAGATTCTGCATATCCCGGGGCACTCGGCCGGCTCCATTGCCCTCTATAACCGGTCGGGCAGGATCCTGATCCCCGGCGACGTGGTTTATGCCGACTACGCCATCGGCCGCTTCGATCTTCACGGCGCGAGCGGGCCGCAGCTCAGGGAGTCGCTGATGCGGCTGGCGCAACTGGAGGTCGATGTGCTGCTGCCAGGCCACAACCAGATCATGAAAAAGGTCCCTGCCGGGTATATCGCCGATACCGCCCGGCAGTGGGCGCCTTATCTCTTCTGAGCGGCGGGTCTTCTCCATTGGAGCTTTTCGCGCATTCGGGCAGGTGGGTAACCGACCCCGATATCGTCCAGGGTTACTGCCACGACGCCCTGGGGTTGCAGGGCGGCTTCGAGGCGGTGTTCAGACCGGAGAACACCGCCGACATCCAGGAATTCCTGCGGATGTACTCGGACAAGGGGATGTCCGTTACCTGCCAGGGGCTTCGGTCGTCGCTGACCGGAGCCTCGATGGCGCCCGGGGGCGTTGCCCTTTCGCTCGAGCGGTTCAATCGGATCCTGGATATCGATCGGCGCCGGCGGCGCGCACTGGTCGAACCCGGTGTCGTCCTGGCCGAGTTCAAGAGCGCGGCTGCCGCAGAGGGCCTCTTCTACCCCCCGGACCCGACCAGTGCGGCCGAGTGCACGCTGGGCGGAAATGTGGCCACCAACGCCTCGGGTTCCCGTTCCCTCAAGTATGGGGCTACGATCGAATGGGTCAGGGCGCTGCAGGTTGTGGATGGGTCGGGGCATCTGCTCACGGCGCGTAGCGCCGAGGGCGGGAAGATCTGCGCCGGTTACGGCGCCTTTTACAATCCGGCGCACCTCTTTGTCGGGTCCGAGGGCACTCTCGGGGTTGTAACGCGGATCGAGGTTGCCCTGACCGAACTGCCCCGGGCCTTCATGCTGGTCCTGGTCTTCTTCCCCGACATGACCCGCGCACTGGATTTCGTGATCGATGCCCGGGAGGATCCGGCCTGCGATCCGCGGAGCCTGGAGTTTCTGGACGAAGGCTGTTTGCAGATCATCCGTGGCAGGGCGGAAGGCCTCAATATCCCGTCATCCGCCCAAACCCTGGTCTACTTTGAGCAGGAATACGCGGCGGACGAGGGCTACGAGCCCCGGCTCGATGCCTGGTCGCGCCTGGTCGAGCGGCATACGCCGCTTGTGGAGGAGACCAGGGTCGCCTGGACGGATGCCCAAAAGGAACACGTCATGAAGCTGCGGCATTTTGTACCGGAGAGCATGAATGCGCTCAGCATCCAGGCGATCCGGACAGGGGGCTGTAAGATCTCGACGGATTGGGCTGTCCCGTATCGCCGTTTGCCGGAGCTGTTCGCCTATTTCGAGGAGATTCGGGGGCGTCTCGGGTCGATGCCGGTCGTACGGTTCGCCCATATTGGAGAGGGGCATCCGCACTTCAATTTCATCGCCCGCGATCCGGCGGAAAAGCGGGCGGCCGAAGAGGTGGACTGGCTGATGGCGCGCAAGGCGGTCGCCTTGGGCGGGACCATCACGGGGGAGCACGGGGTCGGGAAGATGAAGCGGGAGCACCTCGCGCTCCAGTATCCGCCCGGGGTGATCGCCGCCATGAAGGCGCTCAAGCGCAGCTTCGACCCGAAGGGGATCCTGGCGCCGGGCAACATTTTCATGGCCGATGAAGCGGCCTGATGCCGGTGTCCCGGCCTCGGCAAGGCTCCGCCTGCGCTCTTCCAAAAGGCTGTTGCGCTCGGGGCCGGCTTTTTTTTGATCTAACAAAAAGTGTTTGGATGTGATAGGTTGGTCATGGCTTGAGATCCGGCCTGCCGGGCATTCCGGGTGTCCGCTCGGCCGGCGTCTGTTCGGAAACGGTCTTCTGTCGGTGTTCAGTTTCCACTTCGGAAACCAACAAGGAGGAAGAGGGTATGGCGGTTGTCACGATTTCGCGGCAGTTCGGTGCAGGCGGAAGAACCTTGGCGGAGAGGGTCGCCAACGAACTGGAATATCGTTATGTTCACGAGGATATGATCAAGGAGATCGCCATCAAGGCGCAGGTATCGCATGACCAGATCAAGTCGTTCGAAAAGCGTGGTACCGACAAGTTGATGAAATTTCTGGATAAGATTGTTTCGACCAGCTACGTCGAGAGGCTTTGCGCCGAAAACTACGGCTATGTCGACGAGAAGAGCTATGTCGACGCGGTCAAGGCGACGATCCTCGATTTCTATGAGAAGGGGAACGTGGTGCTGGTTGGGCGCGGTGGCCAATTCATCCTGGAGAAGCACAAGGGGACCACACATGTGCTTCTGGTGGGGGATCTCCCCTCGCGCATCCGTTTTCTGGTCACCCAGTACGGCATCAAAGAAGAGGATGCCGAGAAGGCTATCCGTAGAGCGGATGATATCCGCAGCCGCTTCCTCAATTTCTACGCCGAGCCGGAACGCCACAACGATCCGCTTTCCTATGATCTGACGATCAATACGGGCCGCATGTCGATGGATTCAGCCGTGGATCTCATCGTCAATCTGGCGCGGAGACAGGCCTGAGGAAAATCGCTGCGGCTTGGAGCCCGTTCCGCCGCCTGGCGAAGCGGGCCTGCGCGGCATGGCACCTGATTGCATCGCCCCTTTTCAAGGTAAGTATATGGCTTTCAAGCGAGTGGTTGTTACGGGGCTTGGGCCGATAACGCCGGTCGGCATCGGCAAGGAGGCCTTCTGGGAGGCCTTGGTCTCGGGAAAGTCAGGGGCGCGGCAAGTCGCCTTCGAAGACTGCGAGATGGATCAGTATAACTCGCGGATCGCATGCCCTGTCCTGCCTTTCGATCTCGGCGATTTTATCCCCCGCACCAAGAGTTTCCGCTATCTGGGGCGTACCTCTGAATTCGCCCTGGCCGGGGCGCGTCTCGCGCTCGAGGATGCCGGTTTCACCTTGCTGCCCCGCGAAGGGGAAAAGGGTGAGTTCGACTTTACGCTGGAGGGTGTCGCGTCGCACCGCGTCGGCGCCATCCTGGGTGTCGGGGCCCAGAATATGGACCTGTGTGAGCGGTGGCACAAGAGTTTCCTGAAGCACCATGGACCCAAGCGGGTCTCCCCTTTCGCCCTCCCCCATGTGCAGATCTGTTCCGTCCCGGTGACCGTCACGATGAAATACGGGATCCAGGGCATCGCGTCGACGGTCTCGACGGCCTGCGCGTCTTCGAATCATGCCATGATCGCCTCCTACAAACAGATCGTTCTCGGGGAAGAGACCGTGATGGTGACGGGCGGGGCGGATGCCTGCATTACGCCGTTCGTTTTCGGGGGATTTTCCGCCATGAACGCCATGAGCCGGCGGAACGACGAACCCGAAAAGGCCTCCCGGCCGTTTGACAAGAATCGTGACGGTTTTGTCATGGGGGAGGGGGCCGGGATCGTCATCCTGGAGGAGCGGGCCCATGCCCTGGCACGCGGCGCCCGCATCTACTGCGAAATGACAGGGTATGGTGCGACCTCGGATGCCTACCACATCGCGGCGCCCGAGCCGAGCGCCCGCATGCAGGCCAAGGCGATGGAGGACGCCTTGAGGAGGGCCGGCCGCAGGCCGGAGGAGATCGATTACATCAACGCCCACGGGACCTCCACGCTGCTGAACGACCCCGCGGAGACCCGCGCGATCAAAGAGGCCCTCGGAAAACATGCCTACCGAATCTCCATCAATTCCACCAAGTCGATCACGGGCCACATGATCGGCGCCGCCGGAGGGGTCGAAGCCATCGCGACTGCGCTGACGATCGAGCGGGGTTGGATCCACCCGACCATCAACCTGGATCATCCGGATCCGGAATGCGATCTGAACTACACCCCTCGGGTGGCGGTCAAAGCCTCCGTCACGAGGAGTTTGAACAACAGCTTCGGTTTCGGCGGGCAGAACGCGTCGATCGTTTTGGAGCGCTTCGAGCCGTAGCGGTCGGGTCGGCCTCACTCCGCTCCGGCGCTGTCATCTCCTCGAACCAGTATGCGCGCGTCGAGCGCCGCCGCCCCATGCCCCTTGCGTTGGACGCGCACCGGGTTGATGTCGATCTCGAGGATATCGGGGTGGTCTACGAGCATCCGCGAAAGCCGAACCAGCAGGTCTTCCAGCGCCTCGATATCGTAAGGCTCCTCGCCACGGATGCCCTCGAGGATTTTCCGGCCGCGGATCTGGTGGATCATGGACCGGGCATCTTCCCGTTCGAGGGGCGCCGCCCGCCAAGCCACGTCCTCGAGCGCTTCCACGAAGATGCCCCCCAGACCGAAGAGGACCACCGGCCCGAAGACCTCATCCTGTTTGCCGCCGAGGATCACCTCGCGCCCGCCTGCCGCCATGGCCTGGATCTGGACCTCCAGGGTTTCGGGCGCAAGTTTGCGGGCGAGCTGTTCGAAGGCCTCCCCTGCGGCATCGCTCGAATCGATGCCCAGGATCACCGCGCCTGCATCGGTTTTATGCGAGATATGGGGGCGGTTGACCTTCAGGGCGACCGGCCCGCCGATGGCCCGCCAGGCCGACGCCGCTTCATCGGCTGAGCGTGCCAGCCGGTGTTTCGGAACCGGGAAGCCGTAGTCCTCGATAAAGGCCGTGGCCTCGCTCAAGAGAAGATGGGTACGCCCAGACATCCGGGGAAGGCTTGCCGGCGGTGTCTTGGAACGGATCTCTGCAAGGGGGCTGAACGTCTGCACGGCCTTTTTGCGGACACCCCACTGGTGCGAGAGGTAAAAGGCGCGCATGGCGTTTTCCGGGGCGGTGAAGATGGGAACACCGGTATGCCGTCTTAGAAAGTCGACTTCCACCGCCTCGGTGAAGATGGCGACCGCAACGGGTTTTCGGTATGTGTCGATCAACTCCTCCACGCGGAGTAGCAACTTCCGGCTGTCTTCGTGGTCCAGCCCACGCCGGTAGCCATGTACGAGGAGCACCCCATCCACGTCGCCCCGCTTGAGCATCTCTTCGACGATGTTTTCATAGACCGCCAGGTCGAACAGGTCCCCCAGATCGAGCGGGTTCTGGAGGCGGATGACCTTCGCGCGAAAGCTCGTTTCGATCCTGGCGAGGAAATCGCGCGGAAACGGGGGCAGAGCGAAGCCGTAATGGGCACAGGCATCGGCGGCGATGACGGCGTGCCCGCCTGAGCGCGACACGACCGCCAGGCGGTTCCCCCTGAGGGGTGGAAGAGTGAGGCTCTTTACGTAATCGAGGGCGTCCACCATGGTGTTGACGCGGACACAACCGACCTGCTCCAGGGTTTGATCCACCAGGCGGTCGTTCGCGAAGAGGGCGGCGGTGTGCGAGTGGGCGATGCGGGCGCTTTCCTGAAACCGGTTGGATTTGTGGACGAGGATGGGCTTGGGGGAGCGTGAGGCGATTTCCAGGAATCGGCGTCCGTCCTTGAACCCTTCCAGGTAGAGCAGGATGATCTCCGTCCCCTCGTCCTCGATCAGGACCTCGAGCAGATCGTTTTCGTCGACGTTCAGCTTGTTTCCCATCGAGACGAACTTGTTCAGCCCGATGTTTTCCTCAGCCAGAAAGCCGAGGTAGCTCAACCCGACGCCGCCGCTCTGGGCGAGGATGGAGACCTTCCCGAGCTTCAGGTCCTCGCGCAGCGGCCAGAAGGGGAGCACCAGTCCGTTTTCGAGGTTGGTGACGCCGATCCCGTTCGGGCCGATGAAACGGATGCCATAGCGGTGGGCGACGGACAAGCAGGCCTTTTCGAGGGGCTCCCCTTCCGTTCCCATCTCGGAAAATCCGCCCGATTCGATGGCGATCCGGCGGATCCCTTTGCGCCCGCAGGCCTCCATGATCCCCGGGATGGTCTTTGCCGGGGTGAGGATCACCGCCAGGTCGATGGGGTGGTCGATGTCTTCCACGGAGCCATAGATGCGCTGGCCGAAAAGGACCCCTTTTTGGATGTTGACCGGCAGGATCTCCCCCTGGTATCCGAAATTGAGCAGATTTTTGATGATGTTTCGCCCGAGATTGGCCGGGTCGGCCGAGGCGCCGATGACGGCGACGTTGCGGGGATGAAAAAAGGATGCGAGATTTGTTGTGTCGGATGCCATGGTTTTTCCTCCCGAGCTGTGCTCCTGCATGAGGTATCCTTCGAAACTGCCTTGTGTGCATTCGGAAATGATTTATCCATCTAGTTTCCATCCGGAAATGGTCTTTTTGGCCAATCTCGGCGTCAATCTGCACGTTTGCTTGTGCGGCGACCACCAGGTCGCCTCCGCGCAAACGCTTGATTTCCTTGATATTGGCCAAAAATCCTCATTTCCGGATTGGAAACCGGGTTCTATAGGAAAATCATTTCCGGATGGACACTAACTAGTTTCCATCCGGAAATGGTCTTTTTGGCCAATCTCGGCGTCAATCTGCACGTTTGCTTGTGCGGCGACCACCAGGTCGCCTCCGCGCAAACGCTTGATTTCCTTGATATTGACCAAACCGGGACCCGCCGCGGAGCGCTGAAGAAAAATCCTCATTTCCGGATTGGAAATTGAGTTCTACCGGGGAATCATTTCCGGATGGATACCATCTAGCACAAAAGGAGGCCGTTTGGTAAACGGTTTATGATCCGGTGGGCCTTTTTCGGCCGATTCGGGTTGTAAGGAGGGTTTGCGGCTATGAGGATAGGAACCACCTCCTGGATCTATCCGTCAGAGGATCTTGCAGGGAATGTCGCGCGGCTTGCCGGCGGGGTGGAGGATATCGAACTCGTCCTTTTCGATGTCAAGGGCTACGGGAACAACCTGCCCGACCGGGCCGCCGTCCGCCGTCTGGCGGGGTTGGCGGAGCGTTGCGGCCATACCTACACCGTGCATCTGCCCCAGGACCTCTGCGTGGCGGAGGACGGAACCTGCCCCGACGGTTCGATCGAACGGGCTCGGCAGGTGATCGAATTGACGCGGGATCTCGATCCATGGGCATACGTTGCGCACCTGAACGGGGATGCCCTGCTCGACGGTCCGTCGCCCGGAGAGATCGATCGATGGCGGAGAAGGGCGGAGCGCGCGGCCGGGATCGTCGCCGGTTGGCTCGAGGAGCCGGAGCGTCTGGCGATCGAAAATATCGAGCGGTGGGACCCCGGGGTCCTCGGCCCGGTGCTCGATGCCTTGCCGGTCAGCCGGTGCGTGGATATCGGGCACCTGTGGCTTCAGCGGATAGACCCCCTGGATCACCTGAACGTCTGGCTCGATAGGACGCGCGTGATCCATCTCCACGGGCTCCGCGATTTTCCGCCGCCGGCGGACCGCGGTTTCCAGCCCGGACAGGACCACACGAGCTTGGCCGGAGTGCCTGCCGAGGCCCTCGATCCCATCGCTGCCCGTCTTACGGATCGGTTCGAAGGGGTGCTCACCCTCGAGGTGTTCTCGATCGAGGATCTCGATGCATCCCGCATCGTATGGGATGGGGCCTGCAGGCGCGCGGCGGCCAAGCGGACGGCGTCTTTTTAAGGACTGGAGCGCCGGAGAGACGTTGAAGCGCTCGAGGCCCCTGCACAGCCGCGATTTTCTCAGGCTTGCCGGATCCGAGCCATCTCGAAGAAAAGGTCCTGCTCCCGGATTACGCCGACCGGCCGCGTGCCCTGCAAGACCAGAAGACGCCGCTCGTTCTGGGTGACCATCAGGAAAGCGGCCTCCATGAGATTGGAATCCGCGTCGATCGTGGAAGGCCTTGGAGACATCACCTCGCCGACCCTTTTCGAGGCCAGTTTCCGCACCTCGAGGGTGAACATGCCGGACCAGAACATGGGTGAGTACTGGATGCTGTCCGCCATGGATGGTTTGGGGGCGCTCAGGTAGGCGGGCATGATGGCCTCGAGGAGATCCTTGATCGTCATCACCCCCTGGACCTCGCCGTTGGCACCGAGGACCAAGAGCGAACGGTGGCCCGTTTCCATGAGGCGGCTGGTGCTCATCCTCGATGCGAACGTGTCCTTCAGCGCGCGGATCGCCTCCTGAATGGTCTGATCGGAAGAGATGGATGCATACTCCTCGAAGGGGATCATGGCCTCCCGGATCTTCCGTTCGGACGGGCGCGCCCCTTTCTGCCGGGTCTTGAAGGCATCGGAGATCTTCGCTGCCAGGAGGTCGATGTCGCAGGGCTTCGAGAGGTAATCGAAGGCTCCGGATCTCTGGGCCTCCTTGGCGGAGGGGAGATCGCCGTGCCCTGTCAGCATGATGACCGGGGTATCGGGGGTGCGCTTGCGGATCTCTCTGAGCGTCTCATGCCCATCCATCCCGGGCATCTTGATGTCCAGGATGACGACGTCCGGCTGCTTTTCGAGCTGCTCGAGGGCTTCCTCGCCCGATCCGGCCAGGAGGGTGTCGAATCCTTTGCGGGTCAGGAGTTTTCGGGTCGTGGCCCGGAATTGTTCTTCATCGTCCACCATGAGAACTTTGATCGAATCGTTCATATGTCCTGCCTCCTTTTTGAGCGTCGGATCCTCATCGAAGGTGCATTACGGCTTCAATCTCCCGGAATATGGAGATCCGGCGGATTTCTGGGCCCTGCAGCGCCGGAGCGTTCCGGCAGAGGGTGCCCGCTCCCGCCCTGTTCCGGATCAGGCCGAGATGATCGGCTTCAGCAGCTGAATCAGCAAGAGGAGCAGAATCGCGGCTGTTGCCAGGCAAGCGAATACAACCCGTGTCTTGATGCCGCCGGTTCGGCTCAGGCCGACGCCGATCAGATAAAACTTCCAGATTCCCCCCACCCAGGCGATGCCCGGGAGCCAGGAGATCAGGAGGGTGACATTTGCGTAGGCGATGATACGGAAAAGGGCCTCGAACGAATACAGGCGCCGGCAGATAAGACGGGTTACCAGGTAGAGGATGCCGGCAGTCAGGAACGGCATCAGAAAGGCGTTCAGGAAGAAGACCACCGCAAAAAAACCCTTTTTCTGAGGCATCAGCAGCGTGCCGGCCGCCGTGAAGAGGATCGATACCGTCAGCAGAAATAGGAGCGCCCTGCAATATCCCTTCTCCTCTTTGCGCTCTTCGTAGAAGCGGCCCGGATTGATCAGAAGCCCGATGACCATTTTCAAAAAACTCCGTCCGGGAACGAAGAATGGGCGGTCCCGCTCTGTGCTTGACAGGGTTTGCGTCATATTCATCGCTTGCCTCGCCTCGTTTTGTGGATCGGCAGTGGGCCGGCACTTGGGCTCCGGCCGGCTGCCGGGATCATCTTCCCGACCCCGGCAGCCGTTCGAAATACGCTTTTCGATGGGAGAATCGAGTCCAACGAAATAGATTTCTCCATGGGGCGTTTGGGTGCAAGACCGGCAAACGCCTAGAAGGTTTTCAGCCCCGGCCATCCCATCCAGTTCCAGTAGGTGGAGGCCATGAGCGCCAACCCGAGCATGTTCGTGACCCAGAGGATAAGGCCGACCCGCAGATAGTCTTTTGCGGTCAGGTAGCCGCTGGCGTACACGATGGCGTTGGGCGGTGTGCCGATCACCAGACAATATGCGAAGGACGATGCGATGGCGGTGCCCATGGCCATGAAGGGGATCATGGCGGTTCCCGGATGGGCGATGCCGGCCATGGCCAGGGTTACCGGGCCGACCGCCGCGCAGGCCGGGCCGTCGGCCATGATCTGCGTGAGCAGGGCCGTGATGAGGTTGCCGGTCAAAAGGAGTCCGAGCCCCTGGCTGACACCCAGGGGTTCGGCCAGCGCCAGCAGACTCCTGGCGATCCAGAAGGCGCCGCCGGTGTCTACCAGCACCTTGCCGAAGATGATAGCACCGGCATAGAGCCACACAACACCCCAGTCGACCTTGGTCTGGTAGTCACGCCAGTTGACGACCCCGGAAAGGATGTAGGCGATCGCCCCCATGACCGCCAGCACACCGATGCCGAAGCGGATGCCGGTCCACTGCTGCAGGAGATTCTTTTCGGTGATCCAGCAGAAGAGCATGGCGAGAAAGATGATCAGGGCCAGCTTCTGATCCCGCGTCCATTTGCCGCCACCCACCTTGGACGTCTGTTCCTTCACCACTGCAAAGGCTTCTCCCAGATTCGAGATGGCCGGTTTGAAGCGCCAGTTGATGACGAACCAGGTGATGGGGATGAGGAAAACAAGAAACGGGATACAATAGACGCACCACTGGCCGAAGCCCATGGACAGGCCGAACATGTCTTCGGCATAGCTCATCATGATGATGTTGCGCGCCGCACCGGAGGGGGCCAGCGATCCGCCCAGGTTGCAGGCCATGGCGATGGTGATCATCAGCATCTTGGCGAGTTCGGGGTCCTCTTTGCCGGCCGCTGAGGCGGAGGTGGTGTAGATGAGGATGCCGATCGGCAGGAACATCGCCGCCAGGGCATGGTCCGACATGAACATGGTCAGAGGAGCGATGATCAGGACGATGATGAGCGTCACCCATTTGATGTCGGGGTTTTTGAGCCTGCCGAACATCATCATGGCGATCCGTTTGTCGACGCCTGTCTTTACGAAGGCGGTGGCGAACATGAGACTCCCCATGATGAACCAGGTCGCATCCGACCAGTAAAGTGAAGCGACGGTCTTCCGGTTGACGATCCCGGTTATCATGGCGATGATCCCGATGGAAAAGGCCACCATGGGAAGCGGCATCGCCTCCGTGACAAAGCAGAGGACTACGAAGGCGACGATGGCCACGGCCGCCTTCACCTGAAAGCCGGCCTTGAGGGCCTGGGTCTGCTCCTTTTCCGTGAGGCGATCGAGGGTCAGATCTTCGGCGCGCAGCAGGTAGGCCCGGTCCATGAGGCTACGGAAGGATTCCGGCGTGAGCTGCTCGGCAAACGACATAATTTGTTCCAAGTGGGATTTGGTGCAGATTATGTCGTTTTCCTTGCACCACTTTTCGTTCCTCTTGAGAAAGGCGGCGTGTCCGTAGGCGGATTTCTGGAGGCTGGCCTCCATCATCCGGACCATCTGGACCTGCCATTGCTGGAGGTTCTCGGTCTGCTCCCCGAACAGCTCCTCGGCGAAGAATTCCTGGACGTACTTCGGGCCGAAGGCGTATTCCACCCCGACATCCAGCATGCTTTTCGGTGTGGGCATCGCGAGCAGAAGCAGCAAGATCCCCACCGGGAGGATGAACAGCTTCCAGTTGATGTACTTGTCATACCCTGAGGGCTTTTCTCGTTTGTCTGTCATGTGTCCCTCCTGATCTGCATTGCGTGAAGGTCTAAACGTGAGGGTCGGATCGCTTCGGCCGGCGGAGCGCGCGCACGGCACGGCCCGTTTTTCCCGCCGAGAGGGGAACCCCGGGGTCCAGGGGTTCCAATCCGGGCAACAGAATATTTTCCTTCGATCCGAGGCCCGCCCTGCCCGCCAGCTTCCCACTGGCTCAATCAAAAGGGGCACCTTTTCCGGATCGCAAAACGCCGGATCGGACAACCCCTTTCGGATAAGAACTCACGGTCAACCGAACAGTTTCGTCGCTCCGTAGAGCATGAACATGCCGATGGTGGCATAGAAAAAGAAACGGCGTTCGGTCTCCCGGGTCCACCTGAGTCTCCCGGCGGTTTTTGCTTCGCGCTCCTCTGTCTTCATCGGTCGACTCCCCTGCCGGTGTCTTTTGTGGGCCGGCATCACTCCGAACCTTCCAGGATCTGACGGGCGGATTTCATGGTGCTTCGGGCCTGCGCAACGCGGATCTTTCCTTCGAGTTTCTGCCGGTTGTGAAAGGCGTCTTCCGCCTTGGCGATCAGATCGTCGATGTCGGTTGGTTTCATGAGGTAGTCGGTCGCGCCGGATTTGAGGCCCTCGACCGCACTGTCGACGGTGGCATGACCGGTCAGCATGATGACCTCCACCATCGGAAACTGGTTCTTGATCTGCTTCAGCGTGGCGATTCCGTCCAAACCGGGCATCTTGACATCGAGAACGACGACATGGACGTTCTCCGTCCTGAGCTTTTCGAGGGCCTCGGCGCCGCTCCCGGCGGTGATCACGTCATAGCCCTTTCTTGCCAGCAATTTCTGGGTGGTGGCAAGGAAGCGTTCCTCGTCATCCACCAGCATCATCTTCATGCTCTCCATTCCGCTTCCCCCTGTCGTTGAAAGCTGTTCAAGGTTGCAGGCCCATCCGGCCCGTATTGGCTGCTTCAGGCGCGGGTAAAACACTCGTGGCGGCCGTCCCGGCATGCCACGACACTCAGAGGAGAGCAGAGGATGATGTCATCTGCTTCATCTGGCGGCCCCCCGCACGTTCACAACCCCTTCTGCACCCGGGACTTCGGCCGGATTCCAGGAGGCTGCGGGCAGACGGAGGGTAAAGACGGTCCCCACGCCTTCCGCGCTGTTGACCTCCATCGTCCCCCCCATGCGGTCCACGATCCCGTAGCAGACCGAAAGCCCCAGGCCGGTGCCCTTCCCGACCGGCTTGGTGGTGAAGAAGGGGCTGAAGATCTTTTTCAGGTTTTCAGGGCTGATGCCGCACCCGTTGTCTTTGACGAAGAGTTTGACCTGTCCGTCAACGGCGGGCTCCGTGCCGATGAGCAGCTCTCCTCCTTCGGTCCCGTGCCGGGCGAGGACGGCATCCATGGCATTGTTCAGAAGGTTCAGGAGGACCTGTTGCAGTTGGGCCGGATCGGCGTGGATCGGCTGAGTGTCAGAGCTGATCTTCTCCTGAACGCTGATCCCGTGCACCGCTGCTTTTTTGGAGACCATCCCCATGATTTCCGGGATGAACCTCAGTAAATCGATATCCTGTATGACAGGCTCGCTCTTGCGGCCGAATTTCAGGATGGCCTGGGTGATTTGGGCGCAGCGGTCTATCTGGGTATTGATCTGCCGCATCGAATCCTCGATTTCCGTCAGGTCTTCGGATGGCATCACCGCGCCATTTTCCTTCATGTCGGATAGAATGCTGTCGATCAGCGACTTCTCGGCCTTGATGATCTGGAGGGGGTTGTTGATTTCATGGGCGAAGCCGGCAGCCATCTCTCCAAGTTCGGCCAGGCGGGCAGCGCGGACGAGCTGTTCACCCAACTGCTCCCTTTCCGAATCCATCTCCTCCATCCGGCGAATGATTCGGTTCGTCAGGATGAAGGCTGAGAGGATGATGACAGCGCCGCCGAGAAGGCTCGTCAGAAGGATGAGAAGGCTCGCTCGGCGCAGGGCTGCGAAGGCATCCCGCTTTTCCTGGCGAACGACGAGAAGCCACTTCTTCTCCGTCAGCCAGGTGGTGGCGAAAAGGTAGGGAATGCCGCCGGTGTCCTTTTCGACAAAGGTTCTGACCCCGCTTTCGGGGGAAGGATAGATCAGGGTTTCAGGGTCCTTTTCCATGAGCCGACTTTCACCTCTCCGCTCTGTTTGAAAGTACCCTTGCGAGTTCAAAAGATACGCCTCACCGGTCTGTCCGATCTTCACCTTCTTGACCAGCTGGTTGAAGAGATCGGTGTCGATCGTGGCCCTCAGGACCCAGCTGCGGTCGCCTTCTTTGCGGGTCAAGGCGATGATGAAGTGGGGGATGCGCCGGTAGCCGAGAAAGACGTCGCTGATATAAAAGCCGTTTTTCAGGACGGCCTTGAACCAGTCGGCATCGCTGTAGTTTCTTCCAGTGAGTTGATAGGGGCCGACATAGGCGACGTGCAGCCCATCCTGATCGAAGACGCCCAGATCCAGAAAGGCATTGGAGGTCTTTTGCAGCAGCATGAGGGTGGTCTGAAGGAATTCGGGACGGCGCAGCGATTCGAACGAGTGGATGTCCGCGATAGAGGTCAGGTCCGCCTTCCGTTCCCGAAGGAAGGAGTCGATCATCTGTCCGTGGTCGAGCGCGATGCGCTTCATGTGCAGGACGGTGCTCGTCTCTGTAGCGTTCTTGAAATAGGTGTAGCCGATTGCCAGGACAAGGACAAAGGGTATCAGAGGCCCGACGATCGTGCTGGCGAGGAGAATCCTTCTGAGAGTGGCGTAGTGATGGTTGGCGCCGTTTGGGGGTTTGGGCTGACGAGACATGATTTCTCCCTGAATACAAGGTTGCTCTCCGTCAGTTCTTGAAGGCAATGTCCATGCCAAAGGGAGGAAGTCGGCAAATGGGCATTAACATGTTGAAATATGGATAGATCGATTCTGCTGTGGCAGAGGAGTGAGACGTTCGGAGGCGCCCGGCTGTCGGACATTTTTACAGTCTGTAAAGGGCTTCAGGTCTCAGCCGACCGAGGGGAGAAGAGACTCGATGGGGTCGGCGCTCTGCCGCAAACGGGTGGATCTTTTGACCTCTTTACGTCCGCCGGCAAAGCTGTCGGAAGGCGAAAACCGGAAGCGTTTTTCGTTTTTTCAGGGGGCTTGTCGCCATCGGGCATTTTTTCTTGACTTCATCTGAGAGCCGCCTTATGCTCCTACATTATAAGAATAGGTTATAGCAATGTAAGAAATACAGCCTTGGAGCAGGTAAGTCAGATGCCCCTTTTTGTCGGGGAAAGGCAGTGACCGGGACCGCCCCGAAGGGGTGACGCAGAGCGGGGCAGCCGGTGAAGAAGCGGCATCCTTTCCGGGTGGAAGACCTGTTCGTGCTGCGTATTCACTGCCAGATGGAAACACCGCATCCGGGGAGGTGCTACCCGGTGAGACAATGACCCGCTCGGTATCCCGAAAACGTCGGTGCCCTTGGATCTTTTCCGAAGGGAGCGATGGAGGTGAAGATGAATCTTGCCGATTACCTGCGCATGAACGCCGTCAAGTACAAAAGAAAGGTCGCTCTCATTGAAAGGCAACCTGTCAGGAGCAGGCGGCGGGTCCTGACCTGGGAAGATTTCAACGCCGAGGTCAACAAGGTCGGAAATTTCCTCGAGAAGAATTTGGGGATCCGGAAAGGAGACCGGGTTCTGCACCTGTTCAACAATTCGATGGAATGGCTGACGACCTACTTCGGCATCATCAAGATCGGGGCCGTTGTCGTCCCGTTGAACTTTCGATTCATCGAATCGGATATCGTCTATGCAGGCGACATCGCCGAGCCGTCGGCCTTTCTGTTCGGCCCTGAATTCCTCGACCGGGTCATCCATGTGCGAGAGCGGCTCAAGACCGTCCGAAGCTTCATCGCCGGGGGACAGACATGCCCGGACGGTATGACCCCGTTCTCCGACATCGAGAATTCCGGGGATACGGAAGAGTGTATCGTCGCCATGCAGGATGAAGATCACCTCGCGGTCATGTTCACCTCCGGCACGACCGGAAACGCCAAACCGGTGGTCCATACCCATGGAAGCATGCAGGCGACCGCCGTCGGGAACGGCTTGAGCCTCCCCCTGACGGTGGATGACAACTACCTGATCGTGCTGCCGCTCTATCACTCGGGCAGCCTTTTCATGTGGTTTTCCTATTTTGCGGTGGGCGCCACCGGCACCCTGATACGCGAATACCGGGACCCCGAATGGATGCTCGAGGCCATCGAAGAAGAAAAGGCGAATGCCGTCCTGGCGGTGGTCCCCATGTGCGTCGACCTGATCGATCGGATCGAGAGCGGGAAGATCGATGTGCGCCGGTATAACCTCTCCTCGTGGAAGTATGTGACGACGGGCGCGCAGCCCGTGCCGCCCCACATCTTCAGCCGGCTGATGGATCTTCTTCCGTGCAACGTCATTCACACCTACGGGGCGACGGAGGCAGGGGGAGGAGCGACCTGGTGCATTTATTACGCCGATATTTTGCGCAAGCCGGGATCCATCGGGAGGCCGAACTTCGGGGTCGAGGGCCGCATCGTCGACGGCGAAGGGAGGGATGTAGCTCCGGGTCGGGTGGGGGAAATCGCGATCAGGACGCCGCGCCTCATGAAGGAATATTACCGGAATGCGGATCTGACGCGAGAGAGCATCCGGGACGGCTATTTCTATACGGGGGACCTTGCCCGGATGGACGACGAGGGGTATTACTATATCGTCGACCGTAAAAAAGACATGATCACCAGCGGTGGGGAAAACATCTACCCCGTAGAGATCGAAGAGGTCCTGCACCAGCATCCGGACATCGTCGATGCGGCGGTGATCGGGTATCCGGACAAGCGGTTCGTCGAGATCGTCATGGCGGTCGTCCAGTTGAAAGAGGGCAGTGCGCTGAACGAGGAGGATATCGTCACCTTCTGCAAGTCGAGGCTGGCCACCTATAAGGTGCCGCGAAAGGTGGCCTTCGACCAGGTACCGCGGAACCCGACCGGCAAACTCCTCAAAACGGTTCTCAGGGAGAAGTACTCCGGTGCAAAGGAAGCGTTCAAGATAGGTTGACGAAAGGGGGTAATACGTATGGATGACCTTAGAATCGCCGTTGTGGGTATTGGGGCTACGGGTGCCGTTCTGGCGGCGGCCCTGCTCAGCCGGGATCCGGATACGATCCTCGTGGATCCGAGGCCGGGATTGGAGGAGGAACTTCGCAAGGGCGGCATCCGCATCACGGGGCAGCTCGATTACCAGGTTCCCGTCCGCCGCTTTTTCAATCGGATCGAAATGTGCAGGGAGCACCGCCCGAACTGCATCTTCGTGGCGACCAAGACCTTTCATCTCCCGCAGGTTCTGGAGGAGTTGAAGAGTGTGTTCCAGGAGGGGACCAAGATCGTCAGCACGCACAACGGCCTCGGGACCGAGGACCTCATCGCGGAGGTCTTCGGCCCCGAGGCGGCCTTCCGGATGTCTCTCAATTTCGGGGTCGCCCTGAAGGGTCCTACTGCGGTCGAAACGGCCTTTTTCAACCGCCCCAACCACCTGGGGGCCCTCGTCCCCGAAAACCGAGGCTTCGGTCTGCGCTTGGCGGAGCGCCTTTCCGCCGGCGGACTCGATACGGAGTGCGTCGACGACATCAAGCGCTTCGTCTGGAAGAAAATGATCATGAAGTGCACCATGGCCTCCATCTGCGCCGTGACGGACCGCACCATCCAAGAGGCCCTCGATTTTCCCCCCACGCGCGAGATCGCCGACGCCTGCTTCAAAGAGGTCCTGGCCGTCGCCAAGGCCAAGGGCTACGACCTCGGGGAGGACTATCTGACCCAGGCCTTGGGGTATCTCGAAAAGGTGGGGGTGCACAAGGATTCCATGTGCGTCGACATCGCCAACAAGACCCGGACCGAGATCGATTTCCTGGGTGGGAAGGTCGTCGAGTACGGGAGGGAGACCGGCGTTCCTACGCCGTGCTACGCGACGATGGCGAACCTTGTCAAGGCCATGGAGGACCGATACCTGCGGCGTTGAACCGCCGGGGCGTCAGGCAGCCGGAAGGGCGGCGGATGCCGCCTGCTTGTCCGTTATCCGCGGTGCGGCGGCCCGTCCATTCAGAAGAATCCTTTTCGGGCATCCAGGAAAGGGGGCTCTACACATGAGCCGAAGCAGATGGATCCATGTAGGCGATATCCTCAAGATGAACGCGATCAACTGTCCCGACAGACTGGGATGGCAGGACAAATCCAGGGAGTTCACGTTTTCGGCATGGAATGCCCGGGCCTGCCGCTTTTCGAACGGTTTGAAGGATCTGGGCGTCGGGTACGGGGATACCTTCGGCGTCATCGCCTACAACCGCGGGGAATGGATGGACATCTACGCCGGGTGCGCCAAGGGCGGGCAGGTGGTGGTGCCGCTCATGTTCCGCCTGGCTGCGCCCGAGATCGAAACCATCGTCAACCATGCGGAGTGCGGGGGGCTGGTGGTCGAAGCGCCTTTCGTCGAGCTGATCGACGGCATCCGGGACCGGCTGCAGGTGCCGGAAGGGGCCTTTATCTATCTCGGTGAGGGCCCTGTGCCTGAAGGGTATATTGGCTACGAGGCGCTCCTTGCCGGCGCATCGCCGGAGGAGCCCGCCCAGCGCGTCTATGGGGACGATGTCTGGAACGTCATGTACACCTCCGGGACGACCGGGCGGCCGAAGGGCGTGGTGCGCACCCATGAGAGTCACATCGCCCACTATCTCCTGAGCGACATCAACATGGGGGTGCGGCCGACCGACAAGGTGATGCTCGTCATGCCCATGTGCCATGTCAATTCGATCCAGTACTCCTTTCCCTATACCCTCGTGACCGCACCCGTATTCATCTACAACAGGGCGAGCTTCGATCCGGAAGACCTCCTGACGACGATCGCCCGATACCGGATCACCTATACCTCGCTGGTGCCTACCCATTACCAGATGATTCTGAGTCTGCCGGAGGAGACGCGCAAGGCGAAGGATGTCTCGTCGATCCGACAGTTGCTCATTTCTTCCGCGCCGGCTACGAAAGACCTGAAGCTCGCCATCATGGATTATTTTCGGAACGCGGAACTCTGGGAGGCTTACGGGAGCACGGAAGGCGGGTTGGGGACCCTCCTCCGGCCCGAGGACCAGTTCCGGAAACTCGGCTCGATCGGCCGGGAGATCTTCGGAAGCGACCGTATCAGGCTGCTCGATGAGGAGAGGAACGAGATCCCGGACGGGGAGGTCGGCGAGCTGTTTTACCGGGTGCCCTGCGTCTTCAAGGAATACCTGAAGGAGCCGGAAAAGACCAAGGAGGCCTTCGAGGGCGACTGGTTCTCCGCCGGGGACATGGCCAGGCGGGACGAGGACGGCTACTACACCCTGGTCGACCGCAAGGCGAACATGATCATCACGGGGGGCGAAAACGTCTACCCCTCCGAGGTGGAGATCGCCCTCAAGGGGCATCCCGCGGTGAGGGAGGTCGCCGTGATCGGCGTGCCCGACGAGAAGTGGGGCGAGGCCATCAAGGCGGTCGTCGTGCTGCAGGAGGGCCATCAGCCGGGCCCGGCCCTGGCGCAGGAACTCATGGATTTCACCCGGGGCCGGATCGCAGGATACAAGCGGCCCAAAAGCGTCGACTTCATCCGGGAGGAAGAGATGCCGAGGACCACCACGGGCAAAATCCTCCATCGGATGCTGAAGAAGCGGTATTGAGGTCTGCACATGACTGGGGAAACGGACAAGGTGTTCGGATCACTCGAGAAGGCGATTCGGATTCTCTGCCTCTTCGATGCGCAGACCCTTGAACTCTCCGCCCAGGAGATCTCGATCAGCCTCGGCATCCCGTTGAGCACGACGTACAATTATCTGAAGGTTTTCCTCCGCAACGACATCCTCAGCAAAGACGACAGCGGCAGATTCCGCCTCGGGTTCAGGATCTTCAAACTGGGTATCCTGGCGGCGGAAAACGTCTCCCTGCTGGAGATCGCCCGGCCCTATCTGGCTTCTATCGCCCGGCGCACGCAGGAAACGGTTGTCCTGACGCTGACCGAAGGGTTCGATCTGCTTTGTGTGGACACGATCGAAAGCACGCGGCCGGTCAAGCTGACGATGAAGCGGGGCGCCAGGCTTCCACTGCACGCCGGGGCTCCCGGGAAGGCGCTTCTGGCCAACAGGGACCGGACCTTCCTGGACGATCTGATACGCTCCAGAGGCCTTCCGAAGATGAACCGGAACACCATTACGGATGTGGAAGAACTGGAGCGCGAACTGGCCGCCATCCGAAAGGAGGGGTACAGCTGGAGCGATTCGGAGGTCGATTCGGGGGCCGGGGCCCTGGCGGTTCCCATCCTGGACCATACGGGGCGGGCCGTCGCAGCCGTCGCGCTGATCGGGTCCGTTGAGGCCATCCTGGGGAAAGATCGAAAGGCGCTGGTCGGCGACCTGAAAGACGCCTCGCGGGAGATTTCAGAGAAGCTGGGATGGGTCCGTCCGGAAACCCTCATCAAGCACAGGCAGGTTTCAGTCCGAAAATAGGGATGCACCCGGGTTGCCGCTCTCGAGGCCTTGTCAGCCGGATGAAGGGCGGTCTCATTTCCGCCTTTTCGAGAATCCCATTGCCGGCCATGAAGGGTCTTTCGAGGCGACGAAGCCGTTTTTCTGCAGGTTTGGCTGTGCGGGGGCACAAGGCTGTCCGGCCGGGGAGGGGCGATTCCCTCGATCGTCTCCGGGGGCTTCACGCCTGGGGCCGGGAGGAACGGATGCGTCCCGGCTCTTGCTGAAGAGGCAAGGCGGTACAAAAACCGCGGATCGGCAAGGGCGAGGGTTGCCGGCCGCGGCTTTTGTCGGGGGTTGGAAGGAGAGGTGTCAATCCTGGGGCGGTGCTATTTTTCTTTTTCCTGTTCAAGGACCCTTCCGGGAAAACGGATCAATTCCTTGATCCTGGCCGATCGGATCTTCTGCTCGTGGGCGTCTTTCTTCTCGAAGGCCTGCGCCATCTTGACCATCAGCTCTTCCAGTTTGACCGGCTTCAGCAGGTAATCGAAGGCCCCGAGTTTCATCCCCTCGATGCTCGTTTCGACCGAACCGTGTCCGGTGAGAAGGATGACCTCGGCCAGGGGCTGGATCTTTCTCATTTCCCGCAGGGCCTGGATCCCGTCCATGCCGCCCGGCATCTTGATGTCGAGGATCACCACGTCGAAGAGCTTTTTTTTCATGGCCTCGAGCGCTTCCTCGCCGCTCTGGACACCGGTCGTATCGATCTGGCGCTTGTTCAGACGGTTGACCAGGGTTTCCAGAAAATCGGTTTCGTCGTCCACTACCAGCACTCTGAAACTGTCCATAATGACCTCCTTAGGCTAGAGCAATACCGTTGCAAAGAACATGTGATCGATGAAACCCGGGCGACCCCTGCAACCTGTGTCCGTGCGCGGCCCGGGCAGAGGTTCCCGGCCGCGGGAGGGCGTCGACACACCCCTGGATCGGACCTTGCCTGCGTTGGACCATCATTTCCGGACTGCAAACCCGGTCCTGCTGGACGATCATTTCCGGATTGGAAACTGGATCGTGCTGGATCGTCATTTCCGGATGGAAACCAGTGTAGGGCCTGAGGCCGCAAAAACAAAAGCAAAATATGCCACCGCCCTGCCGCATCGGCACTATCGCGGCTCGGTGTTTAACTAGTTTCCATCCGGAAATGGTCTTTTTGGCCAATCTCGGCGTCAATCTGCACGTTTGCTTGTGCGGCGACCACCAGGTCGCCTCCGCACAAACGCTTGATTGCCTTGATATTGGCCAAAAATCCTCATTTCCGGATCGGAAACTGGGTTGTACCGGGAAATCATTTCCGGGCCAATCTCGGCGTCAATCTGCACGTTTGCTTGTGCGGCGACCACCAGGTCGCCTCCGCGCAACCGCTTGATTTCCTTGATATTGGCCAAACCGGGACCCGCCGCGAAGCGGTGGGACTGAGCGGCGAAGCGGTGAAGAAAAATCCTCATTTCCGGATTGGAAACGGAGTTCTGCCGGGAAATCATTTCCGGCTATTTTTTTCCCGGCAGGACCACCGGCAGCCGCACTGTGAACATACTGCCTTTTCCGACCGTGCTTTGGAGCTTGATGGTTCCTCCGAGTTTTTCGACGATTCCGTAGCTGACCCAGAGCCCGAGCCCCGTCCCTTTTCCGGTGTCCTTCGTGGTGAAGAAGGGGTCGAAGACCCGTTTCTGGATCTCCGCCGGCATCCCCGGTCCGTTGTCGATCACCTTGACATGGATTTCGGAGCCGAGTTGGCGACTCTTGACCTCGATGTGCCCCTCCTTGCCGATGGCGTCGATCGCGTTCGAGATGAGGTTCAGAAAGACCTGCTGCAGCTGAGATTGATCGCTCGCGATGATCGGCAGATTCGGCGAAAAATCCGTCGCGATCGCTATATTGTTGATCCGGGCGTAGTTGTCCAGCAGGGCGATCGTCTGGCGCAGGGTCTCGTTGACGTCCACGTCCTCCAGCCGTGGCTCCATCCGCCGGGCATAACCGAGCATATTGTGGACGACCTTGCGGGCCCGCTCTACGTGCTCCTCGATCTTGCGGATGGAATTCCGGAATTCTTCTGCATTGGGGCTGTCCTTGAAGGATTCCTCCTCCAGCAGGTCTTCCATCCATCCGGTCTTCTGCAGGATGACGGCCAGAGGATTGTTGATTTCATGGGCCACCCCGGCGGCCATCTTGCCGAGCGCGGCCAGTTTGTCCGATTGCACCAGCTGCGCGTTCAACTCGTTCATCCGTTTGTCCGCATCTTTCAGCCGTTTGATGCTCATGTGGGTGGTGAAGATGGTCGTGACGACGATGGCGAGGATGCCGCACAGGATGATGAGGATCTCGACATTACGGGTGGCGAAAAGCCCCCCCATCTCTTCGGCGACCTCCTGGGTGATGACGAGGAGCCATTGATCCTTTTTGAGCCATCGGCCCGCATAAAGGGTTTTTTTCCCTTCCGCATCCATCTCCTCGAAAAAGGTGGTGCCCCCGCCGAATTTGGCCTGCTCGATCCCTGATTGGCCCAGGGTCTTGCCTTCGAGACGGGGCTGCGTCTGATAGAGGCCGTCCCGGTTCAGGATAAAGGCATCCCCGGTTTTGCCGACCTGGGCGGCCCGGACGATGCCCCCGAAAACGTCCGGGTCGATCGTGGCCCTGAGGATCCAGCTGTTCTGCTCTTCCTGGCGGCGCACGGCGATGATGAAGTGGGGCAGTTGGCGGTACCCCAGATAGACGTCGCTGATGTAGATCCCCTTGCGCATGACCTCGCCGAACCAGGGCTGTTGGTAATAGTTCAACCCTTCCAGGTTGTAAGGGCCGATATAGGTGCGGTGGGTTCCGGCGTTGTCGATGACCCCCAGGTCGACGAAGGCACCGGCACGCTGGTTCATGACCTGGAAGATATTGACCAGGACCTTTTGATCGATCATCTCCTGGAAGTGATGGGTGTCGGCCATGGCGGCGAGGATCGCCGTCCGCTCCTTCAGAAAGAGGTCGACGGCCTCGGCCTGTGCGGTGGCGCGGTAGCGTATCTGTTCGGCGATCTTGTCGCGGTACAGCCGTGCGAACTGGTGGTAGATGGTCGCTCCCAGGAGGACCAGGGGCGCGAACGAGACGAACAGCGTTACGGCGATGATCTTTTTCTGGAGACTGACGTACAATCTGCTTTTCATCGTGGCTTCCCTGAAGGGGCGGGCGGTCCGCGAGGTCCCCTCGCGGCCGCCGCTTGGTTGACTACTGCAGGACAGGCCAGTCCAGGAATTTCCAATACCCCAGGATCGACCAGAACCAGAGCACCAGCCAGGCGATGATCGTGACCGGGAGGCCGTACTTGACGAAATCGAAGACGCTGAGAAGGCGCTCCCCGGTTTCGGGGTCCTTGCCCATGCCGAAGGCGATGGCATTGTTCGGGGTTCCCACCACGAGGAAGTTGGCGAAGGAAGACGAAAACGCGCAGGCCAGTCCGAGCTTCCAGACATGCACGCCCGCCAGGGCGCTCATGGGCAGCACGATGGGGCCAAGGGCCGCCACGGTAGCACCGTCGGACATGAAGTTCGTCATCGTGCCGGTCAGGACGCTGACCCCGATGGCGAGCATGTCCCCCTGGGCCAGGACCTTCGGCAGGAAGTCCACGAAGGTGTTCGCCAGCCAGAGGCCGGCGCCGGTGAACTTGAGGCCGGCCCCCATGGCGGTGGCGGCCGCGTACAGACCCACCACGTCGAGCGCGACGCCCTCCTGGATGTCGTCCCAGGTGATGATGCGCGCAAGGAAGAGGGCGATGACGGCGTACATCGTGGGGCCGCCGAGTCCGGCGTGTTCCCCCAGGATGATCCACGCGGCGACCAGACAGACGAGGATCACCGCCATGATGGCCTCTTGACCGCCGAACTTGGGCATGCGGGCGGCCTCGGCCTTGACGACCTCAGCCGGGTTGATGTCCTTGACCTTGAAGCGCCCCTTGCAAACGATGTACATGTATGCGCCGATCATCACGCCGCAGACGGGTACGAAGGGCATGCCGTATTTCATCCACTCGAGGAAGCTGATGCCCTTCCCGAAGTCCATCAGGTACCCGGCCATGATGGCGTTTCGGCCGCCTGCCGCGGGAGACCCGGGCCCTCCGTGGTTGGCGGCGAAGCAGATCCCCAGGAGAAGAAACACGGCCAGGGCGCGATCCTTTTCCACGCCGTACATTCTGCAGGTCACCTTGTAGACGCCCATCAGAACGGGGATCAGAAGGGCGACCAGGGCGTGCTCCGACAGGAAACTGGCGCAGACTGCGATCGTGGGCATAAAGATGAAGGCGAAGGCCTTGGCGCTCTTGATGCGGCTCAGGATGATCAGCCCGATGCGCTTGTCGAGCCCGGTCTTGGCGACGCCGACCGCGACGACGAGGATGCCGAAGATGAAGAAGACCGCATCGGACATGTAGGCCTTTGAGATTTCGTTGATGGGAAGGATGGCAAACAGGTAGAGCAGAACGGCTACGAGAAGGTCGGTGGCCCCCAGCGACAGGGCCTCCGTAGCCCAGAGAAAGACACAGACGAAAAAGATCAGCAGCATGACCTTCAATATTTGCGCGGTCTGCTCTGGTGTCATCAGCCCTTTTTCCTTGTGGGCTTCTTCATCCCCGGCCTTCCCGGGTTCACCGGCGGCAGGGGCCTTTACCACAGCCTTTTTGGCCGCGGTGAAGGCGGCCGGGCTGAGCTTCTTGTTGATGGCTTCCGTGATGCTCAGGCAGTCGGCCGGCAGTTTGTAGCCCGGGGGATTTTCGATTCCCATGAGGTCGACCATGCTTCGGGGCGGAGGCAGGAAGAACAGACCGAGGAAAACGATCAGCGCAAACAGAAGCAGGATCGGTTTGTATCCCGGGCGGCTGGCCCAGAAGCTCTGATCGGGGTTTGGGTCCACACTCGCTTTGACATGTGACATAGGATCCTCCTTATGGTTTGACAGCGGTATCTCTCTTGAGGTTCGTCCAGCCTGCGTCTTCGGTCCAGGTTGAATTGCAGGGTCCGAAGGCACCCGCCCACGTTCAGCGTCGCTTCCCCTGGCTGATCGCCTTCCCGATTGGGGGTCCCGGGGGTGGGGCAGGGGGGGGAAAAGCTTTTGTGTCCGCCGTTTTTCTTTCCTGACCCCATCGAAAGGGATCCGCCCTACGCGGACGGTCTGACGCGGATGCGCCAGGTGCCGGGAAGCCCGCTGCCGGTTTCGGTGTTCACAGGGCTCCGAAAATCGTCTGCAGTTCGGCCCCCATTCGTGGTCTGGCAATCTTTATGCCAAAAGAGTGCGTCTGTCGGGAAGGGTCCAAAAGGCTGAAAGGATTGAAAGGTCGAGGCAGAGGGCGGTAGGGCGTTCCGATGGGACGACCGGATCTTTGTCGGCATTTTTTACAAGGTGTAAAAGCGGAAAGGATCCGGTCGATGTCCAGAAAGGGGCCGAGGCTTGGCCGCAGGACAGGTCCCGAGCAGCAGAAATGTGCTGGATGGTTTCAGGGGGAAGGAAGGGTGGGGGGGAGATCGGCGGCGGGGAGCCGTTGTCTGTACAGAGGCCGTGTGCGGCGGCCGGCCCCTCACGTGGCCGAGTCGTCGGCCTCGAGGCTGATTTTCAACCTTTTTCTACAGGGTTCGGTCGGAGCGGATTCGATCGGGCCGCGTAGGCCTCTCTGATTTTTTCAAGGAGTTCGTCCAGTTCGCAGGGTTTCGTGAGGTAGTCGAAGGCCCCCAGGTCGATCCCTTCCCTGGCGGCCTCCGCCGAACCATGACCCGTCAGCATGATGACGGCGAGGTCTGGATCCATTTTCTTGAAGATCCTCAGGACATCGAGTCCATCCATGTCTTCCATCTTCAGGTCCAGCACCGCCACGTCGAAATCCTGGCCGCGCAGGGCCTGGATGGCCTCCGAACCGCTCAAGGCCTTGGTGACCGCGATCTTTCGTTTGCCGAGGCGATTGGCCAGCACGTTAACGTAACCTGCCTCGTCATCTACGAGCAGTAGGCGGATCCGACCGTCCTCCGCATGTTCGTTCGTCGCCATAAATCTCTCCTGGGAAAAGCCTGTTTCAGAATACAGATCTGAAACGAGTGGGTTTTCAAGATAAATCGGCGATCGCCTATCCTGAATCAGGGCGGCGGGTTCCGGTTTTCGAAGCCGAGGGTGGGCCTTCTTCTCCGCGGTCGGTAAGGGGTTTTCAGGGCGAAGAAGAAAAGGCGTCTTTGGCTCCGGACCTGAACTCGTCGAACCGGAAAGGACCCTTGCGGGGGAAAGTTCCCGACACGGAAGCTGAAGCTCTTGCCGATCCCGCGCCGATCCGAGGATTGCGCGGGATCGGTCCGTTGCAGGCCGAACCCGCAGCGAGGGGCCGGGAATGGCGCCGAGGTCGGTAAAACCATTTCCGGTCCGGAACCTAGATCCGCCGCGCAGTGATCTCCTTCATCCTGGCTTCGACGATCTTTTCTTCATGCCCGCGCTTCTTGGCTGTGGCCTCCTGGACCTTCTTGAGCAGCAGATCCATGTCGCACGGCTTCATGAGGTAGTCATAGGCGCCGAGCTTCATGCCCTCGATGGCCGTTTCCACCGTCGCGTGGCCGGTCAGCATGATGACCTCGACCAGGGGGTGCCGGCGTTTGATCTCCCGCAGGGTATCGATGCCGTCCATTCCCGGCATCTTGACGTCCAGGATGAGGACCTCCGTCTGCGGCTTTTTTTCGAGAAGCTTGAGCGCCTCATCCCCGCTGAAGGCCGAATCGACCTCCAGATCGCGTTTTGTAAGCCTCTTCGTCATGGTTTCCACGAAGGGCACTTCATCATCGACAAGCATGATATGGGCCAAACTCATGGTGTTCTCCTTTCTGGGTCTGTCCGAAGGTCATAGCGATCCGTCACCGGGCGGTTTTCCTTCCGGGGCGATATCCATTTCGGCGGTCTTCCCGGGTGCGAAGGGCAGGAGGACCTTGAAGGTGGTGCCGACGTCCAGTTCGCTGCGCACCTCGATCTCTCCTCCAAGCTTCTTGATGATCCCGTAACAGATGGCGAGTCCGAGTCCTGTTCCCTTCCCGACAGGTTTGGTGGTGAAAAAGGGATTGAAGATCCGGCCGAGATTGGCCTGGGGGATGCCGGGCCCGGTGTCGGTGATCTCCACCTCGATGGTGTGATCGAACTGCTCGGTGGCGATCTTGAGGAGACCTCCGCGCTTTTCCATGGCGTCGATTGCATTGTTGATCAGGTTCAGAAATACCTGCTGCAGCTCTGACTGGGATACCCTGAGAAGCGGGAGATTCTCCTGGAAGGCGGTCTGTATTTCAATGTTGCTGAACTTGGCGCGCTGCTTCGAGAGGGCGACCAACTCTTCGAGCAGTTCGTTGATCGGCACTTCCTGGATCCTGGGGTCTGTCTTGCGGGCAAAACTCAGGAGTTTGTGGGTGATTTCCTTGCACCGTCTTCCCTGCGTGCGGATCTGCTCCAGGGCCCTTTTGAACTCCTGCAGGTTTTCACCGTCCTTGAATTCCTCTTCCTCGAGCAGATCCCCGATCCAGCCCGCTTCCTCCACCATGATCGCCACGGGGTTGTTGATCTCGTGCGCGATCCCTGCCGCGAGCTCCCCCACCGATGCCAGTTTGCCGGTTTCCACGACCTGCTCGTTCATCATCCGCTTTTCCTGGTCGGAGCGGTAGATCCTGCTGACCATCCGCCTCGAGACGACGACGGCGGTGGTGACGATCAGAAGCCCACTGAGGAGGATGAAAACCAAACTGCCTTTGAAGGCATTGTTGAAATCGGCGAAGGCATCCGCAGTCTTCTGGCGGTAAACGAGCCACCAGTCACCGTTCTTGAGAAAGACGGAGACGTAGATCGCCTGCTCCCCGGCCTCGTCCCGGGTCTTGACGATCTGGACCTCCTGGTCGAGCGACTGCTGTCGTGCGAGGAGTTCGAGGTAGGGGCCTTTTTCCAGACTCACGTCCAGGAAGGGTTTGGTCTGATACTCCCCTTCGCGGTTCAGGATGAAGGCGAATCCCGTTTCTCCGATCCGGATCTTTTCGACCAGGTTGTTGAAGGCGACAAAATCGATGGTGGCCCTGAGGATCCAGGGCCGCCCGTTGTCATTTTCCTTGACGGCGACGATGAAATGGGGGAGGAGACGCAGGCCCAGAAACACGTCGCTGATGAAGAATTCTTCCCGCATGACCCCTTCGAACCAGTCCGCCGTGGAGTAAAGCGCCTTCGTCAATCTGAAAGGACCAGCATAGGCCCGCTGGACGCCCTGGGCGTCGATGACGCCGAGGTCTACGAACATCGGACCGAAGGTGTTCTGAAGGGCCGCCAGTTGATCTTCCAGAAAGGACTGATCCTCGAATTCCTCCAGCGTGAAATTTTGGGCCAGGAACCTGATTTCCGCGAGTTTTTCGGTGAGAAACGCGTCGATGTTCTGCTTGTGTTTCCGGACCAGGGTGGTCAGATGGGCATTGACCTTTTCCTGGTAGGATTGATGGAAACGGTAGAGGATGAAGCCGCTGACCAGGAACATCGGCGTCAGGGAGACGATCAGTACGCCCAGCAGCATATTTCGGGATAGGGACCGGTAATAGCCGCTCCGGCCTTCGTTTTTTCGCTCCATCGTGATGTCGTCTTCCTATAGTCCCGACCGTTTTTCTTCGGTGGAAGGGGTTTCCGGTGGCTGGCTGGCGTTCGGGAGCAGATTATAGATGAGAGTTTTCAGCGGTTCAATGCTATTCCCCATTTTTTCGACAAAGCCCAGGGTGTCGAGGACTTCGGACCATTGATCGTCGAGGGGAAGAAACCCGTGAATGACAACCGGCAGGACGGGGATGCGGCTGTCGAGCTTTTCGTAGAGCTGCTTTTCTTTCAGGTCAGGCAGGTCCGGATCCAGAATCAGAAGATCGAGCCGTTCGGGTCCGAATGCGCAGTCCAACACCTCCGCAGCTGACTTGGCCAGATGCACCTTGAACCCGTCGTTGATCAATTCACGCTTCAAGAAGTCCCTGATATGCGGGTTGCGGTCAGCAACGAGAATCGTGAATATCCTTTTCACCGCTTCTGCCTCCGGATACGGTCCCTTGGCCTCGAATGGCGGATCCGCCGCGTTTTCCCGGGAGATTTCCGGTTTTCCAGCCGCGTCTGCATTCAACCCGATTGGTTCTGCAAGCTCGATCCTGCAGGGTGATACCCCTTCGCAGAAAAAAGGTGTTTCTCTCGACCGCAGGAATGGTGAGCCTGGGCCGGCACCGCCCGTCCGGAAGACGAGCTTCCAGGGTGGGCCGGAAGGAACCGGCCTATGATTTCGGGACAGGTGGAGGGTTGTCCGGCCTATCTTCCAGCTGCATCAGACCGTCGGTGCATGGATCATTTCAAATTCAAGCTGAGGGCATACAATCCGTTTTCGACGGCCTTCTTGATTTCAAAACCGAGCCGGCGCCCCAAGGCCAGCATCTGGGTGTTTTCTGACAGCACCTGTCCGGTGATCCTTTTCATCCCCTTTTCCTTTGCAATGCCGATCAGCCGCTCCATCAGCGCGGCGCCCATCCCCTGCCCCTGCCAGGGATCCCCCACGGCCACCGCAAATTCGGCCTCCTCTGTCCGCGGGGTGCTCATGAGGCGGGCCACCGCAAGGATCCGCTCATGCTCCGCTTCGGTATCGATGACCACCAGGGCCATGTCTCGGTCGTAGTCGATCTGGGTCAGCCTGGCCAGCATCTTCGTCGGCAGGGATTTCAGAGGGCTGAAAAATCGGAAGTAGATGCTGCGGGGAGAGAGCGCCGAGAAGAGTTCTACCAGGAGCGGCGCGTCCTCCGGTTTGATGGGGCGGACGAGGAAACGCCTGCCGTCTTTGGCGCTGATGTTGGCCTCATACTCGTTCGGGTAGGGGCTGATCACCAGATGCCCGGGGGACGTTGCGGCGGCGGGGGCGATCCGGATGCGTGCATCGACCGCCAGACCGCGGTGGGCGCCGATCATGAAAGGGTTGATGTCCAGTTCGGATATCTCCGGAAAGTCGGTGACGAGTTGGGCCAGACGCACCAGGATCTCTTCCAGCAGGCCGATATCCGCACGGGGCATATTCCGATAGCCCTCGAGGATGTGATAGATCCGCGTCTCTTCCATCAGGCGCTTTGCGAGCAGCCGGTTCAGCGGAGGCAGGGCCAATGCGCGGTCTTTCCAGAACTCCGTGAGGACGCCGCCGGCGCCGAAGAGGATCACCGGCCCGAAATCGGGGTCCATCTTGCTTCCCAGGATCAACTCGTGCATGGGACCGGAGAGCATCGGCTGCAGGGTGACGCCGTCGATGCGCGCATCCGCCTTGTAGGCACGGGCCGCCGCGACGATCCGCTCGAAGGCCTCCCGGGCCTCCCGAGGCGTCCTCAGATTCAGTTCGACACCGCCCGCGTCGGACTTGTGGACAATATCAGGCGACAGGATCTTCATCACCACCGGGAAGCCGAGGCGGGCGCTCGAGGCCGCCGCTTCGTCGGCGTTATGGGCGGTTTCCGTGGGGTTGACAGGGATCCCGTAGGCGTTCAGGATCTTTTTGGACTGCGGTTCGTCGAGCATCCCGCCTCCACCCTCGATGGCCGCTTCGACCATCGACTCGACCGCGGGCCGATCGAAGTGGAGCGAGCGATCGAATTTGGGCGGGATCTCCTGGAGCATTTCGAGGTTGCGGGCGTAGGACACCGCATACATGAAGGCTGTGATCGCGCGCTCGGGCGAGTCATAGGTGGGAAATGCGGACCGATTCATCGCCTCTCGGCCCGGGTCGGCCCCCTCACCCCCCATCCACACCGAAAAGAGCGGCATGTCCGGGTCCTTGTTCCGGAAGGCCGACACGAGGGCGGAGGCGACTTCGGCCGTAGGGTTCAATCCCTGGGGTACATAGACGGTCATGAGCGCGTCCATCTCTTTGGCCGAGAGACAGATCTCGGCGGCCGCCTTCCATCGCTCGGGGACGGCGTCCCCCAGGATGTCGATGGGGTTGCGCCTGCTCCAGAAAGGCGGCAGCATCCCGTCGAGGGCGTTCAGCGTTTCGGGTTCGAGGGGGGCCGGTTCGAGGCCGTGGGAGGCCAGGGCATCGGCCGCCATGACCCCCGGGCCGCCCCCGTTCGTGAGGATGCACAGTCTGTTGCCGCGCGGGTTGTGCTGCTTGGCGAAGAGTTCAGCGCAATCGAAGAGTTCATCCATGGTCTCGACCCGCAGCATGCCGGCCCGCTTGAAGGCGGCGTCATACACCGCATCCTCGCCCGCCATCGCTCCCGTGTGGGAGGATGCCGCCGCGGCGCCGGCCGCCGAGCGGCCGGCCTTGAGCACCACGATGGGCTTGACGCGCGAGACGGCCCGCGCTGCGCTCATGAACTTGCGCAGACAGGTGAGGCTCTCGACGTAGAGCACGATGGCGCTGACATCCGGGTCATGTCCGAGGTAGTCGACAAGATCCCCGAAATCTACATCCAGCATGGAGCCGATGCTGACGAAGTAGCGAAAACCGATCCTCTCGCGTTCGGAAAGGTCCAGAATGGCCGCGCACATGGCCCCGCTCTGGGAGATGAAGGCGAGCCGGCCGCTGAGCGGCGCACGGCGGGCGAAGGTGGCGTTGAGTTTCACGGACGCGGATACGATGCCCATGCAGTTGGGGCCGATGACCCGGATCCCGGCTGCGTCGGCGCGTTCCCGGATGGCCTTTTCGATCGAGCGTCCCCGCTCCCCGGTCTCTTTCCCGCCGGCGGAGATCACGACTGCACCGCCGACCCCGGCCGCGGCGCAGTCATCGATGACTTCGACCACTTTCCCGATGGGTACGGCGATGACCGCCAGATCGACGGGTTGACCGATTTCCCCGACGGTTGCATGACATCGGATCCCCATCAGTTCCCGATACCTCGGGTTGATGGGGAAGACGGTGCCCTCGAAGGGCGTCTGCAGCAGGTTTCGCAGGAGCGCTTCACCGATGGACCCGGTTTTCTCCGTGGCCCCGACAAGCGCCACCGTCGACGGCATGAAGATCTTTCCAAGGTTGTAAATACTCACTACCGGCCTCCGGAAAAGTGTAGAGATGCTGGACAACGTCCTGACAGGGGCCGGCTTCGGATCGGAAAGGAGCCGCTATCCCCTCCGGGGCCGAAACGTATATCACCAGAGGTTTCCTGCACGGACATGAGTATCGGTCTTCATCGGCTTCGCCAGTTCAGTCTGACCCCTGAGGGGTTCCCGGTTGGCCCTTCTCGGCTCGAACCTGGGTTTCGATCCAGAAAGCGATCGTTCACCGGCACGCCCCGGTTTCCAATCCGGAAATGAGGATTTTCCTTCACCGCTTCGCCGCTCAGTCCCACCGCTACGCGGCGGGTCCCGGTTTGGCCAATATCAAGGCAATCAAGCAAACGTGCCGATTGACGTCGGGATTGCCGAAAAAGACCATTTCCGGCCTAGTTGAGTGTCCATCCGGACGGAAATGATTTCCCGGTAAAACCTAGTTTCCAATCCGGAAATGAGGATTTTTTGCCAATATCAAGGCAATCAAGCGTTTGTGCGGAGGCGACCTGTAGGTCGCCGCACAAGCAAACGTGCCGATTGACGCCGAGAGTGGCAAAAAAGACCATTTCCGGATGGAAACTAGTTGATGACCCATATAGCCAGCCCCTCCCCCATCTGGATCAGCTTGTTCGTGACCCGACCCATGAAAAACTCCTGCACCTTGCTGAGACCCCTTCGTCCGGCGATGATGGTGCCGTACCCTCCTTTTCGGGCCTCTTCCAAAATGGCGGCCGACCGCGAAGGGACGTTCGTGACGATCTGGGTGCTGATCTGGGTGGGGCGTATCCCCGCTGCCATAAGGTGCTCTCTGGCCTCTTCGAAAAACTGGCCGATCCTGATCTCGGCCTCCCCGATCGATTCCCGGGTCGAGGCCCTGACGACATGGGTCAGGGTGATTTCCATGGGGTGGCCGTCGAGCGTCGCAGCGGCAAAGTCCACAGCGCGGAGCGATCCTTCGGACCCGTCCACCGCGATCAGGACCTTCCCCGGACGAGCCCCCTTGCCGACCAGGATCAACGGCGTGAAATGCATGCCTTCGAGGAGCTTGGTGGAGACGCTTCCGAGGACGATGCGCCTCAGGTGGGTCATGCCTTTCCGGCCGACGAGCACGGCGTGGCATCCCTTCGCGGCCTGTTTGAGGATGTCTCTCGCAACCCCGGATTCCCGCGCCTGGATCACGACGCGTACCGACTGCGGTGAAAAACCGGCCTTCAGGAGATGCTTGCGAGCCTTTTCCATAGCGGACCGCAGCCTTTTTTCCTCCTCGACGGCCCAGGCATGCACCTCCGCGATGCGGCGGCCGACGTGCGGCTGACGCTCCAGGTCCCAGTACTGGTCGGGTATCCTGTTGAACACGCTGAAGAGCACGACCGGCATGCTGCGCATGGAAGGGATTTCGCTGATGTACTTGACGGTCTGAAAGGCATGCTCCGAACCGTCGATTGCCAGCAACAGGGGTTTCTTGGGGGGGTCAGCCATTGTCCGCCTCCTGTGTCATGAGAACAGAGGGTCTGCCTGCTGTATACGATTCCGCTTTCAGGCAGGTTCTCCGTAGATTTCCCGGATGTTTTCCCGATGGTCCACCATGTAGAGCAGAGTGGCTTTCAGCCGAAGCTCTTCCTTCAGTTCAGACAGCCTGGAGCGGTCCACGCCGTACATCCGGATGAATACTTGACGGAAGCCTTTGGGCGCCCGTTCGTAAGTGGTCAGAATGCTGACCATTCGGCCTCCGTATTTGCGGATGATGTCCGCCACGGTCTTGATGGAACCGGGCTTGTCCTCCACCTGGAAGCCGAACTGGATCCCCCGGTGCCCGACGCCCGTCAGGGAGATGAGGCAACGGAAGATGTCCCCTTTCGTGATGGCCCCCACGAGATCGCCTTCTCGATCGACCACGGGGGCGCCGGAGATCCGGTGCTGAAGAAGGACCTCGGCGGTTTCCTCGACCGTGTGGTCAAAGGGGACCAGAATGGGGTCTTTTGTCATGATATCGGCTACCTTGATCCGAGATATCAGATAGAGCAGTTCGTGCACCTCGAGCGTGGTGGCATCGGAGGCGGAGGCCCGTTTGAGGTCCCTGTCCGTTACGATGCCCACGATCTTCCCGCGTTTTATGACCGGCAGCATACCGATGTCATGCTGCTTCATCCGCTTGGTGGCCTCCTGCATGTTGTCGTTGACATCGATCGTGATCACGTTGCGGCTCATCCAATCCTTGACAAGCATGCCTGTCCCTCCTGCTCCGATGCGTTTTGGTTTTCATCCGGGAATGGTCTTTTCAGCCCATATCGGCGTCGATCTGCCTGTTTGCTCGGGCGGCGACCTACGGGGTTTTCTCCGCGCAAGCCATCGATCTACCCGATCTTGTTCAATCCAGCACCCATCCCGAAGGGGCGGGGCTGAGCGGTGCAGCCGCTGAAGAAACCGGGACGCATCCTGCGCCGAAAAGGCGCTTCATGAGTCGGGGCCTTCCGGCCTTCCGCCCTCGATTTCCGAATGAAACCCAGTTTAGCACAAAGCAACATATATGCCAAACGATCATGAGGCCGGGGCGTCCAGGTATACCCGGTTTTTCTCGGGCATGGGCGCCTCCCGGTGGTGCTCGGGCAGCGCGGGCCTGTTGGGTCTTTTTACAATGTGTAAAGAAACCCTTTGCCGCTGCACCCGTGTGCCTCGGGGAAATTAGGGGTTTGCATTTTGGATGCCCCGTCATTAGAATCTTTTCCATATTCGAACATCCGCTCTCTGGAGGAATGGAATGGCTGAAACGATAACGCTGGACGGGGTGGAGATCCACCTTGCCGCCCCCGACGATGTGCCGCTGCGCTGGGTGGGCCAGCCGGAGCTGGTCACCCAGGTGCTGGCGGCCTGGCTTGTCCTGGGGGACGAGGATCTGCCGCTGAACCCCAGACTGATCGGCAAACCCGGCGTCGGGAAGACCACCCTGGCCTACCACGCCGGCAGGATCCTGCAACGCCCGGTCTATCTCTTTCAGGCGACGATGGACACGCGTCCGGAGGATCTTGTCGTCACCCCCGTCATCGCCGAGCAGGGCCGGATTCGTTACATGGCGAGCAGTGTGGTGAGCGCCGTGATAAAGGGGGGGGTCGCGATCATCGACGAAGGCAACCGCATGAGCGAAAAGAGCTGGGCCTCCCTGGCTCCCCTGTTGGATGCCCGCCGGTATGTGGAATCCATCGTGGCCGGGATCAAGATCAAGGCGCACCCGGACTTCCGGTTCTGCACCACCATGAACGAGGATGCCTCGACCTTCGAGCTGCCCGAGTACATCCACTCGCGGCTGCAGCCGCAGATCTACATCGATTTCCCCGACCGTGACGAGGAGCGCCGGATCCTGAAGAGCAATCTGCCCTTCTCCGACGACGAGGTGATCGAATATGTGCTGACCTTTCTGCAGGCGGCCCACGAGGCGGACGAACGTTACTCCGTCCGGGACGGGATCAACATCGCCCGCTACGCCCTCAAACGTCTGGCTGCGGGTGAAGGGGGCGGGGGCGGGGCGCGCTCCGAGCGCCTGCCGGTCTTTCTGCAGGAGGCCGCCGCCATGATCCTGGACGTCAACGCGGCCCGGCTGTTCATGGAGTTGCTGCATGGTGCGCGAGAGGACCTCTAGCCTCGATTGGGAGAATATCCGCTTCGTCCCCATCCTGCACAACGCACTCGAATTCGCGCAGGAGGTGCGCCGGCAGTTTCGGGAGTTCCGGCCCGAGGTGGTCGCCGTGGAATACCCCGAGACCTTGATGGAACCCCTCCTGCGCGGCGTGGTACGCCTGCCGCTTCTTTCCGTCGTGAGCTACGAGGAGGAGGACGGGATGTTGACCTATCTCGTCCTCGAGCCGACCGACGGACAGGTGGAGGCGCTCCGTCTGGCGCTCGCGGAGGGGTTGCCCGTCCGCTTCATCGATCGGGACACGGCCGACTACCCCTATGATTTCACGCCCTTCCCGGATTCTTATGCCCTGAGAAGGATCGGGCACCCGGCATACTGCGAGGCCTGGCTGCGGTGCGAGGCGGCCGCTGCCGCTTCCCAGGAGGACCTCCTGCGGGAAAAGACCATGGCCTACCATCTGCAAAGGTTGAATGCAGGAGGCAGACGGGTGCTTTTCGTGGGGGGGCTTGCGCATCTGCCGGGGATCAGGCGCGAGCTCGAGGAGCCCCAGGCCTGTGTTATCGGAAGGACCCATCGGAACGGGGTGACGCTGGCGCATCTGCATCGGGATTCCAGTCGGGAGATCCTCTCCGAGATCCCTTTTCTCGCTGCGGAGTATGAAAAGACGCGATCCGGGGACCAAGCGGAGGAGATCGATCGGCTGGAGGTTCAGAGCCGCATGATCCGCCTGGCCGGCGAGCGGCACTGGCAGCATGCGCGGGAGCGGCTTTCGGCGCAGCAGCTGCGGGTGTTGAACCGATTCGCCCGCAATTACGCGCTTCTGACCGGGAGGCTCGTGCCGAATTTGTACCAGCTGCTGGTGGCGGCGCGTGGGGCGGTCGACGATAATTTCGCCTATGAACTCTGGGAGGTCGGCAGCGACTATCCATGGCAGTCCGAGCAGCCGGATCTCCCGGTTCTGCGCCTGTCGGGCGAAGACCTCTTTCTGGATCAGAGGCGGATCCGCTTCCATCGCCGCCTCAAACAGATGCGCCGAAGGCTCGTGCCGGTCCCCGTCAGGCGCAGGCCGCGGGAGGCGTCCCCCGGAGAGTGGCGGCGGACCTTCAGGGGTGAGGCCATTTGCTCCTATCCGCCGGAGGATCTGGTCATCGAGGGATACGGTCAGTATCTCAAGAAGAAGGCCCTCGAGGTGAAGACGGAAGACAATGTCCGCATCGAACCGTTTACAGGCTCGATGCGGGACGGCCTGGATGTGCGGGAGACCGTCCGCAGATGGACTACAGGCAGGATTTACGTGCGGGAGGAACGGCCCTTGAGGGGTCGGGTGGGGTCTGTGGTGGTGATCTTCGACCCGGATCTTTCGGGCGGGGATGGGAGTGAGGCCTACCCCTGGTGCGTGACCTGGCTGGGAGAACACGATCAAGAGTCGGATATGGCCTTCTACAGCACGCCGGCCGGGGAGGTGATGAAGGGCCCGGGGATCTCGCTCTGCCAGCACGGGGGTTTCATGCTGACCTACCCGCCCATGCGGGTCCTCGACATCTGGAAGGACCCCTTTTTCCATCAGGCGCGCAACAAGCCGGAGCGGCTGCTGATGGCCGCCCTCGACTACAGCTTGGAGCGGCATGTGGTCTACGTGGCGGCCGACCCGCCCTCCGGCCGCTGCCGGAGCCTGGCCGCGCGGCTGGGGAAGACGATTCTCTACCTGCCGATCGGGATCTTCTCCGCCGAGACCCTGCGGAAGATGCGGCGCTTTCACGTGCTCGACGGGCACCCCGTGCGGCGCTACGCCCATCGCTACATCAATATGTGAGGAGAGAACACATGGGTGAAAAGACCGAAAAGAACCTGGGTTATGCCTTTGCGGCCGAATCGAAGGCCTCGGCCCGCAATCTCGCCTTCGCGCAGAAGGCGGAGGTCGAAGGGTATGCACAGATCGCGCGCCTTTTCAGGGCGGTCAGCGAGGCGGAAGGGGTCCACGCACAGCGGTACCTGTGCCTGATGCGCGGGAAGATCGGGTCCACCGAGGAGAACCTCCAGGCCGCGTTCGAAAACGAGATCCGCGCGAATGTGGACGAATATCCCCAGTTGATCCAGGATGCGATGAACGAGGGGGTCGCCGCGGTCGAAAAGGCGTTTTCACAGTCCCGCGACGTCGAAAGCGAGCACGCCGAACTCTACAAGCGGGCGATGAACGATATGCTGGCCGAGCGGGAGACCCCTTATTTCGTCTGCCAGGTCTGCGGCTACATCGCCGAGGATGCACCGCCGGTCAACTGCCCGGTCTGCGGCGCCGTCAAGGAGAAGTTCAAGGCGGTGTCCTGAGGTGCGGAAGGGGCGCGAAGGCGGCCGAAACGGCCTCTCATTTCCGGGTGTGCTCGAAGACCCCCTCCCAATCCTCGGGCGGGGGCGCGCCGAGGAACTGCCTGCAGCGTCCGGCCATGACGCGGGACGGGCCGTCTTCGGGGTCGGCTGCGGCGGCCTGCTCGAAACAGTGGAGGGAGTGGTCCCAGCTGCGGTTCCGGTAGGCCTCGAGGGCTTCGGCGTAAAACGCCAGGGCGGCCTCACGCGCGGGGCCGGGCCGGGGCCCGTCTTTTTCGCCGAGAAGCTCGTAGATCCGCACCGACTGCACACGGCCCTTGACCCGGACCCAATCGATTTCGCGTAAGAGGAAGACGTCGGCGACCTCCAGTGCGGTCCGCTCTCCGATCAGGATGGGCGTTCCGTAGACGGCGCAAAGCCCCTCGAGCCGCGAGGCCAGGTTGACCTGATCGCCCAAGACGCCGTAGGAGAAACGGTACGGCGATCCGAGGTTGCCGACCAGCATCGGCCCCGTATTGACGCCGATGCGCGCCCGGATGGCCGGCCGGCCGATGGCCCGCCAGCGGCGCCGCAGGTCGCTCAGGGCCTTCTGCATGGCGATGGCGGTGCGGCAGGCCCGCAGCGGGTGGTCGGCCTGCTCGACCGGCGCCCCGAAGATCGCCATCAGTTCATCCCCGACATACTCCTTGAGCGTCCCTTCAAAGGCGAAGACCTGGTCGGTCATGAGCGTGAAATACTCGCTCAGCAGGGTCACCATCTCGTTCGGGGTGTGTGATTCGCTGTAGCGGGTGAAATCTTCTATGTCGGCGAACAGGACCGAGAGGTGCTTTTCCTCCCCCCCGAGCTTCAACTCCTGCGGGTTCCGGGCGATCATCTCCGAGACCGAGGGCGGGACGTAGCGTTTGAAGGCATCGTGAAGGAAGTGCACGTAGGACAGGTCTTCGACGGTCACCAGCAGGCCGCGCAGGGTGTTTTCGTCGTCCCTGAAAGGCTGCAGGTAGAGGTTCCCCACCAGGGTTTTCCCCGAGCGGAGCTTGAGGCTTCGCGAGGCCAAGTGGGCTGGCTTGGCGTCTTCGAGCGCCTGGCGGAGCCTTCGCGCGATCTCGCTCCGGGGCCCGAAGATCTCCGCCGCCGGCCGTCCGGTGATCTCCTCTTCCCGGAATCCGAGGATGTCCTGGGCGGCCTTGTTGCTCATCCTGACGAGGCCGTCCTTGTCCGTGGCGATCAGGGCTACGGGCAGCATGGACAGGAGCGCCTTGCTGTAAAGGGACAGGTTGATCAGCCGCCGTGCCTGCTGGACGGCCAGGTCCTCCAGGCCCTCGAAGAAGGCCGCCATCGGATCGCTCTCGGGTGGTGGGGAAGGAGGCTGCTGGTTCATGCCGGGCTCACGACCGTCTGAGTGCTTCCAGAAACACGGCGGCGCGCATGACCTGGAAGAGCGGTTGAAGGGGGTTGCGGCGGTAGAGGCCGAGGGCCTGCCGGTGCGTCTCCGCGGCGGCCGCCGCCGCGCAGTCTTCGAGCAGGACGGCCTTGAAGTCGTGGCACAGGGCGTCCATGACGGTCGTGAGGACGCAGAAGTTGGTGGCGATGCCTCCTACGGCGCATAGGGTGACGCCCCGCTTCCTCAGCCAGTCTTCCAGCCCCGTCTTGAAAAAGGCCGAAAAACGGGGCTTCGGCAGCCAGTAATCCTCCGGACGGCGGTCCAGTTCGTCCACGACCTCGGCGCCTTCGGTGCCCGCCAGGGAGTGGGGGCTCATACGCCCCTTGAAGATGAAGTCCTCCGCATGGAAGGCATCGGTCGCGAAGACCACCGGCCACCCGGCCTCCCGGAAGGCGGCGCTCAGGGCGTTGATGGACGGGATGATGGCCTTCGCCAAAGGCGTGATGGGCAGATGCCTCCCCTCGATGAAATTGTCCTTGACCATATCGATGATCAGCAGGGCAGGTTTGTCCGTTTCAAAGTCGTTCATGATCCATCCTTTTGACCTGGTCGATGATGAGCCCGGCTGCCTCGGTGATCTGATCCAGGGTGTTGGACCGGCCGAGGGACAGGCGCAGGGCGCCCATGCCCGTTGCCGGTTCGATGCCCATCGCGGAAAGGACATGGGAAAGCGCCACGCTGCGGTCGTGGCAGGCGGCGCCGGTGCTGGCCATGATGCCGGGAAGGGCTTCGAGGATCCGTCCACCCTGCAGACCGGGCACCGACACGTTGAGTGTGTTCGGAAGACGCTCGCGGGGATCCCCGTTCAGGATGAGCCCGTCGATGCCTGCAAAGAGCAGTTCCTGCAGGGTGTCCCTGAGGTGTTCGATCCGCCGGCGCTCGGCCGTGAGGGTCCCGGCCGCCAGCCGGCAGGCCGCGCCCAGACCCACGGCGAGGAGGACGTTTTCCGTGCCGGCGCGCCGCCCGGATTCCTGCGCCGCTCCGTGGATGAGAGGCGTCAGCTCGCAGCCTTCGCGGATGTAAAGGACCCCCACGCCTTTGGGGGCATAGAGCTTGTGCCCCGCGAGGCTCAGGAACGCGACGCCCAGGACGTTCACGTCGACGGGGATCTTTCCCACCGCCTGGGCGGCGTCGGTGTGGACCGGGGTGCCCTGTTCCGCCGCGATCGCCGCGATCTCGGGGATCGGTTGGAGCGTACCGGTCTCGTTGTTGGCGAGCATGACGCTGATTAGGCCGGTTTCCCGCCCGAGGGCGCGCCGGACCGCCTCCGGGTCGACCCGTCCGCGTCCATCGACCGGCAATACCGTGACCCGGGCGCCGAGTTCGCCGAGGTAAAGCGCCGGGTTGAGTATCGCCGGGTGCTCGACGGCCGTCGTCACCAGATGAAAGGCAGCCGGGCGGCGAAAGTCCACGCGCCCTTTGAGGGCCATGTTGTTCGCCTCGCTCCCGCCGGAGGTGAAAACGATCTCCTGCGGCTTGCAGCCGAGAAGGCGGGCGACATCGGCCCGCGCCTCCTCCAGGGCCTCCTTGGCCTGCCGGCCGAGGGGATAACCGCTCGATGGGTTGCCGAAGGCCTCCCCGAGGAAGGGGAGCATCGCCTCGCGCACCTCGGGTGCGATGGGCGTGGTGGCGTTGTGGTCCAGGTAGATGGATCTGTCTTGTGCGGAAGGCATCGAAAAAATCCCTGACGAACAATAACTTAAAGGGCTACGGGTCTGCAGCGATCTCCACCGATCGGGCGCCGTCATGCGCCGCGAAGCGGGGGAAAAACGGTCTACAGGCGGGTTGTAAACCAAATTTTGTGAATTGACAACATATTCCATTGATGGTAGGTCTAAATCGTGGTCGCACGGGCTGGGTCACCGCCGTTCGGCGGTGCGGAGGGCGGGACTGTGCCCGGATGTCGTTGCTGGACGGGCATCGGCTGGAGCGGATGCCTGTTTGTGCTTACTGCCCGCCTTTCATGAACATAGGAACCGATTTTTGGAACCGGTCTTACGCCCGGTTCGACAGCGGTGATCTTCCGTTCGGTCGTGCAGGTCTCTTTTTTTCTGTTTTCAGGAAGGGCTCCGATCGGGACGGGGGGTGGAAAAGGCTGGATGGGGTGTGCGGAGGCGACCTGCAGGTCGTCTCTCAGGTAAACGTGCAGATCGGCGCCGAGGTCGGCCAGGGCGCGGTCCGCCCCGAAGGGTTGGGGCTGAAGGGCGAAGCCGGCGAAGGAAAAGGCCGTTTCCGGATGAGAAACCAGATTGCTCGGGAAGAGGAGAGAGGCGATGCCAAAAGATAACGAGAAAAAATTCATCCTCTGGTTCAACGAGATCGGCATACGGGATGTCCCCCTGGTCGGGGGCAAGAATGCATCCCTTGGGGAGATGTACCAGAAACTGCACAGTCGCGGGATCCAGGTTCCGAACGGTTTTGCCATAACGGCCTATGCCTATCGTTATTTTCTCAAGTATGCCGGCATCGAGGACGAGATCAAGAAGATCCTCAAGAATCTGGATACGGCCAACATCGAAGGCCTCATGCGTAAGGGCCGGGAGGTCCGGGAGACCATCGTGCACGCGGAGTTTCCCCCCGACCTCACGCAGGCGATCTACACCAATTACGACAAGCTGGCGGAGGAGTTCTCTCTGAAGGGGCAGGATGCGGTCGATGTGGCCATCCGGTCCTCGGCCACGGCGGAGGATCTGCCGGACGCCTCTTTCGCCGGCCAGCAGGATACCTACCTCAATATCCGGGGCAAGATGAGCGTTCTGGATGCCTGCCGCAAGTGCTTCGCCAGCCTTTTCACCAACCGGGCGATCAGCTACCGTCATGACAAGGGCTTCGGCCAGTTCGATGTTTCCCTGTCGATAGCGGTCCAGAAGATGGTCCGCAGCGATTCCGCCTACTCCGGCGTCATCTTTTCAATCGACACCGAGACCGGGTTCAAGGATGCGGTGTTCATCACGGCGGCCTACGGGCTCGGTGAAAACGTGGTGCAGGGCGTCGTCAACCCCGATGAATACTACGTTTTCAAACCGACGCTCAAAGAAGGGAAGCGCGCCATCGTCAGCCGTAAGGTGGGCGACCGCGACATCAAGATGGTCTACTCCATGGAGGACGATGCCACGGTCAAGAACGTCCCGATCACCCTGCCCGAACGGCACCGCTACGTCCTCGAGGACGACGAGATTCTGCAGTTGGCGCATTGGGCCTGCATCATCGAAGAGCATTATTCGAAGGAATCGGGCTACTTCAAGCCGATGGATATCGAGTGGGCGAAGGACGGCGACGGTGTCAACGTGGGAACGGGAAAGTTGTTCATCGTGCAGGCGCGCCCCGAGACCATCCACAGCCGGAAGGACCTGAAGACCTATGAAAATTACCTTCTGCTGGAGGAAGGCGAGCTGCTGGTGAGCGGAACGGCAGTGGGGACCAAGATCGGCCAGGGGGAGGCCAACGTCATCCACTCGACCACGGATATGGGCAAGTTCAAGAAGGGCCAGGTCCTGGTGACGAGCATGACCGACCCGGACTGGGAGCCGATCATGAAGATCGCCGCTGCCATCGTGACCAACAAGGGGGGGCGGACGTGCCACGCCGCCATCGTTTCGCGGGAGCTCGGCATCCCCTGCGTGATCGGGACCGGGAAAGGGGATGAGGTGATCAAACCCGGCACCGAGGTGACGGTCTCGTGCTGCGAAGGAGAGACAGGGGACGTCTTCAAGGGACTCCTGAAGTACGAGGTGGAAAAGATCGATCTCGAAGACGTGCCCAAAACCCGGACCAAGCTGATGATGAACGTCGGCATCCCTGAAAAGGCCTTTTCCCAGGGAATGATCCCAAACGACGGGGTCGGATTGGCGCGGGAGGAGTTCATCATCAACTCGCATATCGGGATCCATCCGCTTGCCCTGCTGGATTATGCGGAACTCAAAGAGAAGGCGCAGTCGGACCAGAAGATCGCGGGGGTGGTCTACAAGATCGACCAGATCACCTCGGTTTATGATGACAAACGTCTGTTTTTCATCGATAAACTGGCTGAAGGCGTCAGCCGCATCGCCGCCGGTTTCTACCCGAACGATGTCATTGTGCGACTTTCCGATTTCAAGACGAACGAGTATGAAAATCTTCTGGGCGGCTACCTTTACGAGCCGCAGGAAAGCAACCCCATGATCGGCTGGCGCGGGGCCTCGCGTTACTACGACAAGAACTTCATGCGCGCGTTCGAGCTCGAGTGCCTGGCCCTGCACAAGGCCCGCAGCGAGGTCGGGCTCAAGAACATCAAGGTCATGGTGCCCTTCTGCCGCACACCCGAAGAGGGCCGGCGGGTGGTCGATCTCATGAAGCGGTTCGGGATGGTACAGGGGGAGGACGGCCTCGAGATCTACGTCATGTGCGAGATCCCTAGCAACGTGATCTGCGCGGACCAGTTCGCCGAGATCTTCGACGGTTTCTCGATCGGATCCAACGATCTGACCCAGCTCACCCTGGGGCTCGACCGCGATTCCTCTCTGGTCTCGCACCTGTACGACGAGCGCAACGAGGCCGTCAAGCGCCTGATCGCCCAGGTCATCAAGGTGGCTAAGGAGAAGAAGCGCAAGATTGGGATCTGCGGCCAGGCGCCGAGTGATTTCCCGGAATTCGCTGAGTTCCTGGTGGAGTGCGGGATCGACTCCATGAGCCTCATACCGGACACCGTGATACGGACGAGGCTGCTGGTCGCGAACAAGGAAAAGGCCCTCGGGATCAAGGGGGAGAACTGACAACGCATGGGAAACATACGGATTCTCGGGACCGGGTCCTACGTCCCGCCCAAGGTGTTGACGAATTTCGACCTCCAGGCCATGGGCCTCGACACGACCGATGAGTGGATCGTCAAACGGACCGGAGTCAGTGAACGCAGGATCGCCGATCCCGATGTCGCAACATCCGATCTGGCCTATCAGGCCTCTATCCGCGCACTCGAGATGGCGGGGCTGACCGCCCGGGACCTGGACCTCATCATCGTGGGGACGATCACCCCGGACACCTGCTGCCCCTCGGCGGCCAACTGGCTGCAGGCCCACCTGGACGCCCCTCAGGCGGCCTCCTTCGATGTGACGGCTGCGTGCTCGGGCTTCATCTTCAGTCTGAATGTGGCCGAACAATACCTCAAGAACGGGACCTACCGGACCATCCTGGTCGTCGGGGCCGAGGTCATGAGCCGCACGCTCAACTGGAAGGACCGCTCGACCTGCATCCTCTGGGGCGACGGTGCGGGCGCGGCCGTGCTGACAACCGGCGATTCCGGGCCCGAGATCCTCTCGACGCACATCCACACGGACGGGGTCAATGGCCGGGATCTCCTTATGCCGGGCGGCGGTTCCAAGACGACGCCCATTTCCCATGAAAGCGTCGACAAGGGCCTCCACACGCTCAATATGATCGAGGCGAACGCGAGCTTCCGGGTGGCGGTGCGCCACTTCATCGACTCGATCCGGGAGGCGCTCGACTTCAATGGTTTGAAGGTAGAGGACGTCGCCTGGTTCATTCCCCACCAGGCCAACCTGCGGATGTTTCAGTCCATCGCCAAATTCCTGGATGTTCCGATGGAACGATTTTATGTAACGCTCCATAAATACGGGAACATCTCTTCGGCCTCGTGCGCCATTGCCTTCGACGAGGCGGTGCGCGACGGCAGCGTCAAGAATGGAGACCTGGTGTGTCTGCCGGTCTTCGGCGGCGGACTGACCTGGGGGAGTGCCCTCGTCCGGTGGGCGGCCGTCTGACGGAGCTTTTCTGCGGCGGCACCCTGCGGTGCCGGATTGGTTTCCAGTCCAGATTGATCCTTACCCGATCGGGCATGAACCTGCGCCAAGGGATTGGGCTTTCTCATATCCGCTTTGTTCTGCCTTGGAGCGGGCAGTCTGAAGCCCCCTGCCTCGAGCCTGCCGCTCCATGCCGACTCGTCTCCTGTCGACGATCTCGATGCGCTGCGGTTTTTTTGGGGGGGACCCGGCGCGCGCAGAGTGGCTGTGACTTCGGTTGTCCTCTTCCTTTCAGACGTGTGCCACCGGACCGCGAGTTTCTTGGGTGATCCAAAGGAACTCTCTGATTTTCAATCCGGAAGTGAGGATTTATTGCCGATATCGACGAAAACAGGCGTTTGTACGAAGGCGACCGGTGGGTCGCCGCATAGATAAACAGGCAGATTGACACGGGTATTGGCCAAAAAGGCCCTTTTTGCATGGGAAACCTGGCCGTGTTGGGAAATCGCATTTCCGGATGGACACTCCTTATGATCGAATCGATGAATATCGCCTGGTGGGTGCAGCGGTGGAGCGAACTGCATCCCCGGAAGACGGCCGTCTTCTTTGAGGGGGCGTCGGTCAGCTATGCAGATCTTCATGAAAGGGTGAGCCAGTGCGGGTGCTGGTTGCAATCGGTGGGGATCGAGAAGGGCGACCGCGTTGCGGTGATGCTGCACAACGGTCTCGAGTTCCTGGAACTCTATCTGGCATGTGCCCGCCTGGGGGCCATCTTCGTTCCGCTCAATTTCAGGCTGACGGTCCATGAGCTGCGCTACCTGCTCGCCAATGCCAGGCCCCGCCTGTTTGTCTTCGGCAAACGGTCAGCGGCGAGAATCGGCATCGAGGACCTTGCCCGGGCACGCCCCCCGATGCTGCTCGCCTGCGTGTCGAGGGAGGCGCCGCCAGCCGGCTGTCTCGATTATCTGAAGGAGCGGGGCGAGTTCAAAGGCTGTCGCCCTTTCCTGACCCGGTCGCTCGCCCCGGCCGACCCGGAGGAGCCGCAGGTGATCATGTACACATCCGGTACGACGGGCCGGCCGAAAGGTGCTGTGCTCTCCTACCGCAAGACCTTTTTCAATTGCCTCAACGCGGACATCTTCTTCAAACTCCATTTCGACGACGTCATGCTCGTCATCCTGCCCATGTTCCATTCTGGGGGGCTCTTCATCCAGGCCTCGCCGATCCTCTACAAGGGGGCGAGCATGGTGATCCATCCGCGTTTCGATCCCCTTAAGACCTATGTGGATATCGCCTTCCACCGCGTGACGAAATTTCTCGGGGTCCCGACGGTGTATCGCGCCCTCCTGAAGGTCGGCCCCAGGACGGAGCACCGGTTGTCCTCTCTGCGGGTTTGTGCCGTCGGCGGCGAAAAGGTGACCCCGGAACTCCTGACGGCCTGCAAGGAGGCGGGATTCTGCGCGCGTCAGATCATGGGGCAGACCGAGACGTCGATCCTTTTGTGGGCCTCCGAGGAGGATTCCCTCCGGAAGCCGGGCACGGTCGGCCGTCCGGTCTTCCACGCAGAGGTGGCGCTGTTCGATCGCGAAGGGAGGGAGGTCGGCCCCGGTGAGATCGGGGAGATCGTCGTGCGGGGCTCCGTCATGATGAAGGAGTACTGGCAGGATCCGGTCCAGACCGAGTCGACCATCCGCAACGGGTGGCTTCACACGGGCGATCTGGCTTACCAGGACGCAGACGGCTATTTCTATCTGGTCGATCGTGCCAAGGACATGTTCATCTCCGGCGGCGAGAATGTCTATCCCGCCGAGATCGAACGGGAATTGAAGGCGCATCCCGGGATCGAGGATGCCGCCGTGCTCGGGGTTCCCGACGGCGAGTGGGGCGAAGCGGGCCATGCCTGCATTGTCGTGCGCCGGGGTGAAAGCCTGACGGAGGAGGAGGTTTTCGCGTACCTCGACGGCCGACTGGCCCGCTACAAGATCCCGAAGAGGGTTGCGTTTTTCGAGGATTTCCCCCGCACATCACTCGGGAAGGTCCGCAAGACCGTTCTGATGGAGCGTCTCCCGCGGGAAAGGCCCGCCTGAAAGGAGCTGAAGATGGAGGAAAAAGGAGCAGCAATGGATGAGGCCCGTTCACCTTACGCCGCCCTCGCGCGGATGGGTGTGGGTTTCGAGGCGGGGTCGGACCGGTTCTTTGCGGAGCGGCCGACGCTTCTCATGGTGCACGGCGCCGGCGGGCGAGGGGCGCACTGGCTCAATCAGACCGGCCCGCTCGGGCGGACCCTGAACGCGGTTGCGGTGGATCTTCCGGGGCACGGCGGCACCGCGGGGCCCTCGCATAACGATATCGGGGCGTATGCCGCATGGCTCGAGACGGTGGTCGGCCCCGTCTTCGATGCCGGAGTCGTTCTGATGGGGCATTCCATGGGAGGGGCCATCGCGCTCGAGGCGGCCCTGCGGGGAGTCATGAAGATAAACGGCCTGATCCTGGCCGGCACCGGGGCCCGGCTGCGCGTTGCCCCGGATTTTTTGAAGGGTTTGGAGGCCCGTTTCGAGGAGACGGTCGAGGCCATCGTGACCTATGCCTACGCGCCGGGAGCCCTCGACGCACTGCTCCGCGAAGGGGTGCGAATGATGAAGAATTCGGGGATGCCCGTCGTGTTGGGCGACTTCGCGGCCTGCGACCGGTTCGACTGCCGGGAGAGCTTGGGCCGCCTTGCATGCCCCGCGCTCGTCCTGTGCGGCGAGGCGGATCGCCTGACCCCTCTGAAGCTTTCCGAGGAACTGGGAAGGCTCTTGAAACAGGTCTCGGTCCGGGTCATCCCCGAGGCGGGGCACATGCTGATGGTCGAGGCGCCCGGGGCGTTCAATCGGGAGGTGGAGGAGTTCATCGAAGGGCTCTGAAGGCGGGGCCGCCCGGGCTTTCGTCTTTCTGCACGGAGGTCCCGGCCCGAAGGGTCGGCCCGACCCTCAGGAGGTTGGTCCCAGGGCCCGTTTCATCCGCTCCAGCACCGCGGCCTTGTCCATGTAGGATTCGATCCGCAGCCCCTCCAATTCCTTTCCATTCCGATCGATGAAGATGATGGTGGGGACCCCTTTCAGACCGTAGGTCCGCTGCAGTTCGTCCTGCCGGGGATGCCGTCTGGTCAGGTCGATTTTCAACGGGATGAACCGCTCCGCGAGCCGGACGATCTCCGGGTCCTTGAAGACCGCAGTGTCCATCTGACGGCAGGGCGTACACCAGTCGGCGTAGAAGTCGAGGATGGCCGGTTTGCCGGCGGACGCAGCCTCTTCGAGAAGGGCCGGTTCGTATGGGGCCCATGGGACGCCGGCGCGGATCTGAAAACCGCTGTAGAGATAGAACAGGGCGGCACCGATGCCGATGAGGCCGACGGCCTTTTTGGTAATGCCGAAGGCCCGGGCCCCTTTGCCGCTGCGGTCGATCCAGCCCAGGTGAAGCGCCGCCGCGAGCAGGAGAGCCGCGCCGATCACGGTCCTGCCTTGGCCGGCCGGTATCAGCGGGAGGACCATATAGGCGGCCATGCCGATCAAAACCCAGCCGAGCAGTTTGCGCACCCAGACCATCCAGTCCCCTGACAGGGGCAGCCGGTTCAGTCCGCCCGAAAAGATCCCGAGGACCGTCAGCGGCAGGCCCATTCCGATGCTGAGGGCGATGAAATAGAGGACCCCGAGGAGGGGGTCCCCCTTCTGCCCCACGACCGTCAGAAGCCCGAGGATGAAAGGCCCGAGGCAAGGCGCGGCCACGATGCCGAGCGTCAGCCCCATGAAGAGCGTGCCGAAATAGCCGCTGTAGTTTTTCGCGGCCAGGCGGGTGAGCTGCTGGGGCAGGCGCAGGTCCCAGAGGCCGAAGAAGCTCAGCGCGAGCAGGACCAGCACCAGTGCGATTCCACTGAGGACATAGGCGTTCTGGAGGATCGCGCCGAGGAGCCCCCCTGAGAGGCTGGCTGCGGCTCCGAGGGCGGCGTTGGTGACGGCGAGCCCGATGATATAGAAGGCGCCGTGCAGGAGCGGGTGCCCGCCCAGGGTGCCGCCTTTCCCTCCGAAGTAGGAGACCGTGATGGGGATCAGGGGGTAGATGCAGGGCGTCAGGTTGAGGGCGAGGCCGCCCAGAAAGATGCCGAGGATGGTCCACCAGAAGCCGCTCCACCGGTCCTCTCGGACCCCGGCGCCCGCGTCGCGCGCAGAGGGGGCCAACCCGACCCGCATCGGCTCGCCGCGGCCGGCCTCGGGCGGGAGGACTTCGATCTCGCAGGGGAAACGGATCTCCTCGGGCGGGCGGCAGGTCGCGGCCGAACAGGCCTGGTAGGAAAAGACGCCATCGATCCGGTGCCGGCCGGGTTTTGCCTCGCCCGGGACCTCGATGGTCGCTGCCACGGTGAAGGTGCCGTCGTAGACCTCGATCGGCTCGTCGAGATAGGGGAAGCGAACCTTTTTGGGCGGCGGAAACCGCACGCCGGAGATCCGGACGGCGTCTGACCCGGAAAAGGCCAGCCGGGTGGCGAGCATCCCCTCTGCCTCTTCAGACCCGTGAAGGAACCACGATTCGTCCACGGTGACGGTGAGGTGAAGCGGATAGGCGCCGCCTGCCGGGTAGGCCTCCCGGGAAGGGATCGTCTCGATGGCGGCCGTGGCCCCCCAGGAGGGAGGCGAGGCAGCTGCACAAGCGATGAAAAGGAGCGCCGGAAGAAGGAAGTGACCGAGGATGTCCTTCAGACGAGGGCGGGGTGTTCGAGGCGGTATGCGGTCGATCTTCATGGAGCGTTCCGGCAAGTTGCGGGTTGATGCCAACGTCCTTCGATCGGTATCCGGTATGCCGGGCGATCTGCGCTGTTCATCGGGGCTGCCGATAGTCTGGAGGGTTCTTCGCGCCGTCCAGCATACGCTGCAGCCGGTCGAGGTCTGCGCGCGTCCTGCGCAGGGTGTCTGCAAGGGCATCCTGCCGGTCGCTCGGGGCGTGCTCCAATTCCTTTTCCAGCTGTTCAACCTCGTTTTTCAAACGGTACAGGTCTTTCGCTATCAGTCGGATGGACATGGACGGACCTCTAGGGTTCAGTGAAGACCGGTTCCCCGGGGCCCTTCAGCACCTGGTGCTCGAGGGCCTCCGGGCCGAAGTCGAGTTTACTGAATATCTTCCACTCGATCGATCGGCAGCGGCCGAAATTTGAACGGATGGCGGAGCATCTGTCCGGATCGTCTGCGCCGTAGCGGGAGATGATGTATTCGAGCCTTTCCTCGAGGCTGACAACCCGGTCGTGGTTGACCCGCTTGTCGGCATAGTAGACCAGTTCCTTTTCGGAATACACACCGTTCAGATCGAAACTCCGCAACCTGACGTGTTCGGCCACAATGTCGGCGATCTCGTCGAAATGGTGGGTGAGGCAGATCCGCCGCCCCAGTTCGGAATGGTCCTCGCCCGACTGGATGGAGCGGGTCTTGGCGATATCGTGCATGAGGGCGCCCGCGGTGGTCTTGGCGACCGATACCGGAAACCCCCGGGCCCGCAGGTTTTTCGCCAGCAGGAGGGCGATTCTGGCGACCAGGAGGCTATGGGCCCGGATGTTGTCGAGCATACTGTACCGGTCCCAGGCTTCCAGGCATTTTTCATAGCTTGGAATCATGGTTTCCTCTTTTGAAAGCTCATGGTCGATGGAAGATCGCTTCTGCACATCCATATAAACGTACAGCTTTTTGTGGCGCTCTGCAAGCCGGTGTGTACCCGGAATCCCCAAAACCGTTCATCCGGCCTGGGCGGCTCCACGGCGGCCGAATGCGGCAGGGCGGACGGGAGATGGCTCGAGTGGCGCCGCGTCGGGTCGGGTATCATCCTCAACGGCATTGACATCGAAGGGTAAATTCGCTAGGTTCCATCGAGAAACCGGGATAGGACAGATCATTCTTATCGAATACGGCCCCTGGTGCCTGCGGGCGGACGGCCTGCTTTGCCGCAAAGCCGCGCATCGGCTGGATGGCTCTTTTTCTCGGGGTCCGTCTTCGCCCTTCACGTCCTCCAGGCGGAGTCGGGGGTGCAAGGAGAGAGCGATGAGCGATTTCTCCCAACACAGCGGGCAGATTACCACCTTCCACATCCTGCAGATAGACCGGAACCACCTGAAGACTCAACTGCGGCTTCACTCGCGCTGGAAGAAGACCGTCCTCATCATCCCTTGTCTCGCCTCCGAATTTACGGACCCCGACAACTTGCCGGTATTCAGAAATATCTTGAACCAGCTTCGAAGTGTGGTCTACCTCTCGACCATCATCTTTGGACTCGACCGCGCCGACGAGGAGGAGGCCTTTCAGCTGCGCCGGCTCATCCAGGAGGCAGGCATCCGCAACGCCCTGATCCAGTGGAACGACGGCCCAGGTTTCATCAGGATATACGCGCGTCTGAACGAGGCCGGCTTCGATATCAGCGAACCCGGAAAGGGCAAGAACATGTTCCTGAGCTTCGGGATCGCTCTGGCCCTGGGAGCGCACTCTATCGGGCTGATCGATGCCGACATCCGGACCTTCCGGCGGATTCAGCTCGACCGTCTGCTCTACCCGGTGGTTGCCCTCAACTACGATTTTTCGAAGGCCTACTATGCCAGATTGATGAACAAGCAGATCTACGGTCGGGTCAAGCGGCTGCTCCTCGACCCGTTGCTCCTGGCGCTCAAACGCAAGTTCACGGAAAGCCGGGAAGAAAAGATGCTCCGGCTGATCGATTTCCTTCTGGCTTTCAAGTACCAGCTTTCAGGCGAGGTGGCCTTTCACGCCGATCTGCTCAAACGGATGCGCTTTGCCACCAACTGGGGGGTCGAGATCTTCACGCTGATCGAGGTGTATCGCAAGGCCTCTTCGGCGGCCCAGGTCATGTTCAGCGACCGGCCTTTCGATCACAAGCACCAGGAGAGTTCGAACACCGATCCCGGAAAGGGGCTGAACCGGATGGCCATCGATATCGTGGCGACCCTCATGAACGCGCTGGTCATCGAAGAGGGTCTGGAGATCTCGGATACCTTCTTCCGGGACTTGGCCGTGACCTACCAGGCCGTAGCCGAAGAGCATGTCAAGAAGTATTCGGACGATGCCGGGTTCAGCAATCTGAAGTACGACCGCGATGCGGAAGAGGAACTCATCAAGGACGTCTTTCGGCATAGCATCGTCCGTGCGGGCGAGATGCTGACGGCTCCCTACCGGATGACCGAACGTTTTCTGCGTTTTCTGCACACCCATGACGAATTTGCCCCGTTCCTGCAGCAGGGTCTGGCGGATGCCGTCCTCGCCGTGGAGCGGCGGACGGAAAAGGGCGGTTTCGACATGCCGCAGACGGTCTCGTGGGAGCGGGTCCACAACAAACTGCCCGACATCTTCTATCAGATCATCGAGGTGGTGGAGCAGGAAAAACAGCGGTTTGCAGACTGAGGCGCTGCGGTGGATGCACCATGGATCCTTCGGGTGGAATGAAAGGCCATTATATCGTTTTTACTGATCTGGACGGAACCCTCCTGGATCACGACACCTACGCGTGGGAAGCGGCCCGGCCCGCCCTTCGGCTTTGCCGGCATCAGGGGGTGCCGGTCGTTCTCGTCTCGAGCAAGACCCGGGCTGAGATGCAGCCGCTGCGCCAGGCGCTGGGCCTATCGGATCCGTTCGTCGTGGAGAACGGCGGCGCGGTCTTTTTCGACGGCGGTGATCCTCCGCCTGAGGATGCCCTGGCCGAGGACGGCCTTTGGGTCTGGCGCCTGGGCGAGCCATACTCCCGGCTGGTGCAGGCGCTCGAGGAGATTCGCAAAGAAACCGGATTGCCCCTCAGGGGTTTTTCCGATATGAGCGCCGCGGAGATTGCGGAGTTGACGGGCCTGGGTCTCGATGGCGCGCGCCTCGCCGCCCGGCGCGAGTATGATGAGCCGTTCGTGTTTCCGACCGCAGACGGAGCCGGAAGCCGGGTGCTCGACGAGGCTGCCCGTGCCCGCGGACTGCAGATCCTGTCGGGCGGGCGGTTTTATCATCTCCAGGGCTCGAACGACAAGGGAAGAGCGGTGAGGATGCTGATGGCCCACTACCGGCGGCGCAGCGGTCCTGTCCTGTCCATTGCCTTGGGAGACAGCCCGAACGATTTTTCCATGCTCGAAAAGGTCGATTATCCCGTCCTGATCCGATCGGCGCGGGATTACAGCTATTTGAAGAAACATATTCCCAATCTGACCATCAGCGGCCGGAAGGGTCCTGAGGGCTGGAACGAGACGGTCTCGGCGATTTTGGGAGAGACGAAGGAGGGAGAAACACATGACGGAAGGCTTTGAAAGGGAGGTCAATCCGCAGAGCATCGAAAAGGCCGAGATGGTGGTCTGCATCCCGTCCTACAAAGAGGCGGACTCCATAGCGTATCCGATCACACAGGCGGACCAGGGCCTCAAGAAATATTTCGGCGACAAGAGTGCGGTCATCATCAACTGCGACAACGATTCGCCTGACGAGACCAGGTCGGTCTTCCTGGGTACGCCGACCGAAACGCCCAAGATCTACCTGTCGACGCCGCCGGGGGTCATGGGCAAGGGCAACAACTTCAGGAATCTGTTCGAAAAGGTGGTGGCGCTCGAGGCGAAGGCCGTGGTGGTGGTGGACGCCGATCTGAAGAGCATCACCCCGGAGTGGATCAGGCACCTCGGCGAGCCGCTTTACAACGGATTCTCTTATGTGGCGCCGCTCTACATCCGGCACAAGTACGACGGGACTATCACGAACGGCATCGCCTATCCCCTGACCCGCTCTCTCTATGGACGGCGGGTGCGCCAGCCGATCGGGGGTGATTTCGGGTTCAGCGGCGAACTGGCCAAGGCCTATGCGGACTGCAGCATTTGGGACGAGGCCGTGGCGCACTTCGGGATCGATATCTGGATGACCACGGTAGCCATCATGCAAAAGGTTCAGATCTGCCAGTCCTTCATGGGCCGGCCCAAGATCCACCGCACCAAGGACCCGGGGGCGCACCTCGGACCGATGTTCCGCCAGGTCGTCGGGACCGTCTTTTCGCTGATGGGACACTTCGAGAATCTTTGGCTCAAGGTGAAATACAGCCGGCCGACCGCCATCTACGGCTTCGGCCTCGGTGAAACGGAGATGCCGCCCAAGGTGTCGGTCGACAGCGCGAATCTCTTTCGGCAGTTCCGGAAGGGTTTCGACGATTTCGACGGTTTGTGGAAAACGCTCCTGACCCCTGATGTGTACAAAAAGCTCCTGGAGATCAAGGAGATGAAGGAGAATGTCTTCGATGTGCCGACGGATCTCTGGGCGCGCATCCTTTTCGATACGGCCGTGGCCTACCGGGACGCGGTCCAAGACCGCGACGAGATGATGGAATCGCTGATTCCGCTCTACTACGGGCGGACGCTTTCGTTCGTGAAAAAGACCCGCAGCATGAACATCAAACAGGCCGAAGAGGCCATCGAAGAAGACTGCCTGACCTTCGAGATGACGAAGCCCTACCTTGTAAAACGCTGGCAGCAGAAGCACTCCTGATACGGCCCGGCCGTATCGGCCGCGCTTACCGGACGAGGATGAGGCGCACATCCATCACGTTGGTGCGTGTCGGACCCGTCATGAGCAGGTCCCCCGTCTTCTGGAAGTACGGGTAGGCGTCGTTTTCCCTCAGCGCCCGGACCGCGTCGAGGCCGGCCGTGCGGCCCCGCGAAACGGTCAGGGGGTCGACGACGGCCCCGGCGGCATCCGTCGGACCGTCGTTCCCGTCCGTCCCGCCGCTCAGGATGACCACGCGCGGGGGCTCGCCCTCGAGGTCGAGCGCCGCCGCCAGACTGAACTCTTGGTTTCTGCCTCCGAGTCCATTGCCCCGGATCGTGACGGTGGTTTCCCCGCCGGAGACGACGCAGAGCGGCGGGCGGGCCGGATGCCCCGACCTGAGACATTCCTTGGCGATGGCCGCATGCATCCGCGCGATATCGCGCGTTTCCCCCTCCACCATGGATGACAGGATCAGCGTTCCGTAACCGAGCGCCTTCGCCTCCTTTTCAGCCGCCTCGAGCGCCAGAATATTGCTTCCCACGATGACGTGACGGACCCTTTCGAAAACCGGGTCGCCTGGCTTGGGCGTTTCAGAGATACGTCCCTCCGCCCCGGCCTGGAGGTGACGGCGAATGGAATCGGGGATGTCTTCCAAGGCGTATTTTTCAAGGATCGCAGCCACCTCGCCGAAGGTTGACGGATCCGGGGTAAAGGGGCCGGATGCGATGACGTCGATCCGGTCGCCCACGACGTCCGAGAGCATCAGGTTCAGGGTGGCGGCCGGATAGGCGGCGCGGGCCATCTGCCCGCCCTTCAGCACCGAAATGTGCTTCCGGACGGCGTTGATCTCGTCGATGCTTGCGCCGCAGGCGAGCAGACCGCGCGTGATTCGCTGTTTCTCCTCGATCCGGATCCCTTCGGCGGGCTGCGGGAGGAGCGCCGAGCCTCCCCCCGAAATCAGGGAAACGACGAGATCGTCTTCCCCGGCCTCATGCAGCAGATCCAGAATGGCCCTCGCCCCTTCGACGCCGTTCCGATCGGGGACGGGGTGATCCGCCTCGATGATGCGGGTGGCGCGCAGGGCCTCCGCGAAGCCGTATTTGACCACGATGGTTCCCCGGGTGATGCGGTCGCCGAAGAGATCCTCCATCGCCTTGGCCATGGGGGCGGTCGCCTTGCCGCCGCCGACGAGGAAGATCCGTCGGAAACGCCCGAGGTCCAGGGTGAAGGGGGTTCCCGCGGCGGATCGCACGCTGAGCCGCCCCTGGTCGAGGGTGCAGTGGCTTCGGACGGCGGCATAGGGGTCAACGGCCTCGACGGCGGCCTCGAAGATGCGGCGGACGTCGGCCCTCATGACGTCAAGCGTGTTTTCGGGCATTTTTCTTTCCTTCCGGGATAGGTGTACCGAGGTTTGTCGGCCTTTTGTGCGGGCGGTCATTCGATGGATCTATCTTGTTTCCTCAGGACACAAGTTTAAAGGACGATCGCCCGCTTTGCAACTCCGTTGCAGTTGACGTGGGTCTATCGCGATGCTTAGAATAAGATCATACAACAGACGAGGTGAGGATGATGAAAAGATGGATCGGCACGATCGTTGCCCTGGTTGCGGCGGTTTGGTTTCACGGTGCGGCCGCGGCTGAACCGCTCCTCTCGGAGGGTTGGGAGGCCGGCATCGAATCTGGGAAATGGCTCCGAACGAGTATGGAAGGCGTGGGGCTTTGCCTCCCGGGTTACGAAAGCGACGGCGCCCTGGCGGTTGGGGTGGGCGGCGAGGGCCTCGAGGGGGTGCTCACATCGATGACTTTCGAGACGGCAGGCGGTTTGTCGGCGGCCTTTCGGCTCAAGGCTTCGCAGGATCTACCCGACGGGGTCCAGCTGGCCGCGGGGTTCACCGGTGCCGATCGACTGGAGGAGGCCGGCGGGAGCGAATCTCTTCCATCCTTTCTGGCTTCGGTGACCCTGACCTCCCCGCCGTCCCAAGGCATTCTTTACGCTACGGTACATGGCGTCTTCTGGGAGACTTGTCCCGACGACGCATGGCACCTCTTTCAGATCACCCTGAGGCCTGACGGCGGCGTCCTTTTTTATCGGGACGGTGTCTTGAAGTTCATGACGGTTTCAGAGATCGATCCTGCTGCGTACCCGTCGACGCGGTTTCAGATCTGCGGCAAGGGCCCCGGGGAGGTCCCACCGCTTCTGTGCATGGACGATTTGACGGTATCCGTTTACGGTGCTGAATGCGGCGCAGACTTCAACGAGGACGGCATCGTCGATGTCCTGGATCTTCAGGAGCGTGCGGACCGGGAAGTGCAGCTCTTCGCGGAGTGGTATACGCGCGAGTGGCAGCGGCTTTCGGATCGAGCGGATTTCAACGTCGATGGGCTGATCGACCGGCGGGATGCGATGGACAAGGTCCTGGACGCGACGATTGTCTTCATGGAATGGGTAGAAGGGTGTTGGTCCCCGTCGGTCTCTGCTCCCGAGCAGGATTCGTTGGAAGAAGTGCTCCGGATTGCCGAACGCTTTCGACGGGTCATGGCGGAGAACCAGCGGCGCAACCTCGCCATCGGGTGGTAGCGCTTTTTTCCGCGCCGGCTCCTCGGAGACGGCCCCTTCCTGGACGGAGTGCACGGCGGAAGGCCGCCGGAAAGGTCTTTTGAGCCCATGAAATACGACGTGATCATCGCAGGAGGGGGGCCGGCGGGGATTTTTGCGGCGCTGACGCTGGCCCGGTCGGGCGTCGAAAAGGTCTTGCTGCTTGAACAGGGTAAGGACCTTTCCGAGCGCCGGCGGGACGACGCGCGGGACCGCATCTGCGGCTGGGGCGGTGCGGGCGCTTACAGCGACGGAAAACTGACCCTCTCGACGGATGTCGGCGGGGTCCTCGGCGATTTTGTCGAGGAAGGAGAACTGCGCCGGCTACTCGAGGCTGCCGACGGACTTTATGCCGCTCACGGGGCGCCTCAGCGCATCTTCGGGGAGTGGACCCCTCAGATGGAGGCGCTTCAGGAACGCGCGCGCCTGGCGGATCTCGATCTGATCCCGACCCGGATCCGCCACATGGGAACCGAGAACTGCGTCCGGATCCTAGACGCCTTCCGGCGCGATCTGGAAGGGCGTGTAGAGACCTGGACCGGTACCCGCGTCGCGGATCTGGTTTGTGAGGGTGGGCGTGTAACGGGGGTGAAACTGGCCGACGGCCGCTTTATCGAGGGGCGGTTCGTGATCGCCGCTCCGGGGCGCTCCGGCGCCGGATGGATGAAGGGGCAGATAGACAGGCTGGGGATCAGGACGAGTTCGGCGCCCGTCGATATCGGGGTTAGGGTGGAACTCCCTGCGGCGGTCCTGAAGGAGGTGACGGACATCGCCTATGAGGCGAAGCTGATCTACTATTCCCGGACCTTTGACGAGAAGGTGCGGACCTTCTGCATGAACCCCTATGGGGAGGTTGTGACCGAGCGCTATGAGGGGATCACCACGGTCAACGGCCATAGCCACGCCGAAAAAAAAAGCGGGAACACCAACTTTGCAATACTCGTGAGCAGCCGTTTTACGGAGCCGTTCAACGATCCGATCGCCTACGGGCTATACATCGCGAGGCTTGCCAATCTGCTGGGCGGCGGACCCATCGTCCAGCGGCTGGGGGACTTTTCCGCGGGGAGGCGCACGACGGCCTCGCGGTTGGAGCGGTGCCTGACGCGTCCGACGCTTGCGAAGGCGACTCCCGGGGACCTGAGCTTCGTCTTCCCCTACCGCCATATGCTGAGCATTATCGAGATGCTCCAGGCCCTGGATCGTCTGGCCCCCGGCGTTTATTCACGACACACCCTGCTTTACGGGGTCGAGGTCAAATTCTATTCCAACCGGATCGCGCTTTCCCCCGAACTGGAAACCGGCGTGGAGAACCTCTTTGCCGTCGGAGACGGCGCCGGAATCACCCGGGGGCTCCTTCAGGCCTCTGCAAGCGGCATCCTCGCCGCCGAATCCATCGTGTGTCGGGGTCGGACCAAGCTATCTGTTTGAAATTGTGTCGTTATGCCTCTAAAAGATGCTGTTTTTCAAGCTTAGAACCAGCTTTTCACCGCCAAAATAAACATTATAAGGAAACCGGCATGCTCTGAGTTCACAGCTATCTCGTCTCCATCCGGAAATGCGTTATCCATCACAACCCGGTTTGCAATCCGGAAATGAGGATTTCTTTTCACACGCTTCGCGTGCTCAGTCCCGCCGCTTCACGGCGGATCCCGGTCTGTCAATATCAAGGGAATCAAGCGCTTGCGCGTAGGTGACCTGTAGGCTGCCGCACAGACAAACATCCAAATCGATGCCGAGATTGGCCAAAAAGATCCTTCCCGGATGGAAGCCAGCCAGGATCCTTCTGCAGTCCCTCTTGCACCAAGACGGCCTTTGACGTCTCCAACCATAGGAAGCTTTCCGGCAGCGGCATTTTCGGCCTATTTTTCCTGCCGGACGCGGCCGCCTTCCGGAAATGGCTTTCCGTGCCGCTGCCGCTGGCTGCCTGAGCTTGCGCCCTGCCGGCCGAAAGGTTCGGTTGACCGTGCGACACTCTTGGATGGTTCGGGTGGAGCCGAACCCTTCAGCTTGAGAGCGCGGCGAGGCACGCCTTGATGAATGGTGGCAGGTCCCCGGGCTGGCGGCTGCTGATCAGATTCCCATCGATCACGACCTCCTGATCGATGAACTCGGCGCCAGCGTTCTTGATGTCCTGGATGATGGATTTCCACCCGGTCAACTTCCGGCCGCGGATGACATCGGCTGTGATGAGGATCTGGGGGGCGTGGCAGATGGAGAAGACCGGTTTTCCGCTTTGGACGAAATCCCGCACGAAACCCACCGCGTGCTCATCCACGCGCAGCTTATCCGGGGAGTAGCCGCCCGGTATCAGCAGGGCGTCGAAGTCCGACACCGAGACATCCGTGACCGCCTTATCGACCGTGGCGGGGGTCCCTGCCTTTTTTCCTTTTACCGTCTGCCCCTCCTTCAACCCCACGCAAACGACCGCATGGCCCGCTTCCTGAAATGCCTTGACGGGTTCCGTGTATTCGGAATCCTCGAACAGGTCGGTGATGATCACTGCCACTCGACTCATAGCGCCGTCCCTCCTTTAGTCTTGCCGATCGCAGGTTTCCGGGCACAGATCAACCACAACCGGCGCCCCGGAAACGGCCCCTGCAGACATTCTGCAGGAGCATTCCGCGCAAAGAACGCCCGGGGCTCGCAAACAGCGGCTACCGCAAAGAAAAGGCTGGTTGTGAACTGCCTCCTTTTTTCAGATCCAATATTGGACAACATACTATATCGCCCTTCCCGTTGTGAACCTCTTTTGCAGTCCGCGACCATCGCCGATTAGGGGTGCGCAATCGCGGATCATGAGTCTGTCCTCGGCAATGATGCATTCGAAGCAGGGGATAAGGACTCTGGTGTTGTAAACCGTTTTTCAGACATTGGTTCCCTTCGCCCACGGGACAAAAACAGGTTGATTCTGTCCCGCCATCTTGCTACCAAGTATAAAGTAGTTTCCATCCGGAAATGGTCTTTTTGGCCAATCTCGGCGTCAATCTGCATTTCCGGATTGGAAACTGAGTTCTACCGGGAAATCATTTCCGACTTCCTTTTCGACCGGATCTTAACGATTGCCGGTGTAGAGGGGTGGCGCCCGCGCTGTAAAGGCCCATTAGCAGACCTAGGGAGAAAGGTCTTGCCCGGTCCGTTGAGTTGAGGGGCCAGCTTCTTTCTGCGACCGGGCCCTACTGACGGTGTAAAGGTTTGTAGGCAGGCGGCCGGAAAAGCCTTTGCCCGAGTAAACGATGAAAATGGGGGCAGGGATATGGCGGAGAGGATGGATCCATCCACACGCGCTGAGGCGGATCGGAATGGCCTCTGGACGCTCGTTCGCCTCGAAGAGTTCAGACGGCCGGCAAGGCCGGCCGCCGAGGCGGTGCGCAAAGGTCTGCTCGGGCTTTGGGACCGACTGCGGGGGTCTTCCAATGGCGCCGAGGAGGCGGTGGCTGAAAAAGATCTCTGCACTCTCCCGGATGGTCTCATGAAGGATGTCATGCCGGGGGGCGATCGCACTGAGGTTGCGGCCGCCCTGAAGCGCATTCACGGGACGGTGTCCAATGGCGGGGCCGCGGCGGTGAACGGCTTTGCGGTACTGCGGACGTCTGGCGACGGTATCGCCTCGGCGATTCGTGCCATGGCGGAGGAAGAGGGATGGGCGGTGCCGCCGCCATTGAAGGGTGAGGAGATCTTGGCCGGTGGGGAGGCATTCCTCGAAAGCCTGCTCCGCACCGCTGATGTGCCTCTGGCCATCCCCGAGCTCGAGTCCTTCTATATACGCCACTATATGGGTTTCGGTTTTCTTCGTCGCCTTTTCGAAATCCTTGTGGCGACGGGGCGGCCTTGCATTGTGGGTTGCGACAGCTGGGCATGGGCCTTTTTGAGCCGTTCGTTGGGTATCGACCGGGTCCTGAAGCCGGTCTACACACTCGACGCGTTCGATGGGGAGCGGTTGCAGAGGTGGTTCGGGGAGGCTGCGGCGGGTGCTTTCCAAAGAGGTTTTTCCTTCAGGCAGGCTGACAGCGGGAGATATGTATTGAGGCCCCCTCCCGAGAACGGCCCAGAGAGTGCGCGCGGGGATTCCGAACAAGGGGCTGAACAGCGGGGGGCGCCTGTGGAAGTGACGGATTTTCTGCGGCATGTTGCCTCGTACAGCCGCGGATTGCCTGGTGTTGCGCTGGCGATTTGGCGGTTCAGCCTGCGGTTTGCTTACGAAGCCGAGGTGGAGGAAAAGGCGCAAAAGGCGGCCGCTGTCGACAGGGGCGCCACTATCTGGGTCAAGCCATGGTCCCGCGTCACGTTGCCTTCCTTGCCTGCCGGACGTCAGGTTCCGCTCCACCTGATTCTCCACGCCCTCTTGCTGCACGGCAGGCTCGACGGGCGGATGCTGCAGAGGATCCTGCCGCTCTCCGGCACGGATATCATGGCAGGGCTTGCGACACTGGTCGGCTGCGGGGTGGTGGAAGCCGGTCCGGACGGTTCATGGCAGGTGGGTGCGCTTGGATATCCTGCGGTGGATGATGCCTTGAGAGGCGAGGGATACCTCGCCGGAGCGTTTTAGGAGAACAGAATGTCCCCCAATCCAGAGATCGCCGATGTCTTTCGTGAATTGAGTCATGTCAAGCTCCTGCCGATTGTCCTGATCGCCGTTGCGGCATGGGCCGCGATCAAGATCGCCGACCGTCTATTCCCATGGATTGCAGAACGGCTCCCGGCCAGGTTCCGGTTGCAGGTGCTGCCGGTGGTCACGATTGTCCGTTTGATGATATTCGCGCTTGCGGTGGTTCTGATCGTTCCCTTGATCATTGAACCCTCGTTCCAAAACCTGGTTGCCATCCTCGCGGCGACAGGCCTTGCCATCGGTTTCGCCTTCAAGGATTACATGAGCGGCATTATCGGCGGCTTGCTGGTTGTTTACGAACGGCCGTATCGTGTAGGTGATTGGGTCGAGATCGATGGTGATTACGGGGAGGTGAAATCGGTGAGCGCCAGGTCGGTGCGGCTCCTGACCCCCGATGATACGGTCGTCCATATCCCGCACACCAGGATGTGGCAAAGCGCTATCCGCAACCACAATGACGGGAAGCGGGACCTGCAATGTACGGCGGATTTTTATCTGGACAGCGATCACGACGGGTCGTTGATGCGCCAGAGGCTCCATGACGTAGCCCTCACAAGCCCGTATGCGAATCTGGATCATCCGATCATCGTGGTGACTTCGGAGAATTTATGGGGAACGCGCCATCGGATCAGGGCCTATCCGATCGACGCACGGGAGCAGTTCCTGTTTATCAGCGATTTGACTGTAAGGGGGAGGAGAAGCATCTCTGAGGCTGGGGGGCGGCCGATCCGGGTGCCTTTACGTCCGGGTACGGAGGAAGCTTTATGGGGCGGATCAGGAGCCGGCCGCTAGAGGTTGATGTTGCTTTCAGCCGGTTCCCCGAACCCCTCCCTCAGTTTGCGGATCCGCGTGTGCAGAGGGGCAAGGTCCGCCCGGATGGCGCCTTCGGGACAGCATCTCACGCAGTTGAAGCAGAAGATGCACTCCGTGCCTATTTCCGGGTAAGGTGTGAGGCGGATCGCCTGGACGGGGCACTGGTCCGCACAGAGGCTGCAGAGGGTGCAACGTTCCTGATCGAGGATCTTCGCAGGGAAATGGGCCTTCGCACGCGTAAATCCTTCGGGATCAGGTTCCGGGGGTGTCTGCGGATCAGGGGCGAGAGAGCCTGCGGTGATCGTTGCTGGTTCGGACGTCCTCATTTTCGCGTCGACGGAGGTGACCAGCTTTTCGGCAAGGAGGGCGTCCTCCCGGTCAGGGCGGCCTTTCCCCAAGGGTTCGTCGAGTGTCCACATGAGGGAGTGTTCCGCCAGGAACTTACCTGCCCCAAGCACGGGATAACCTTTTTCCTGAAGCGCACGGGCCATGTCGTAGAGGGCGCGTCCGCTGTTGACGCCGCCCCAGGTGACGAAGGGGACGGAAAATCCGCTGCGCGACAGGGGCAGCCCGGAAAGGAAAGCCGTCACGGGCGGTGCTGCGTAAGAGGCGTACACGGGTGAGCCGACATAGATGCAGATGTTGTCCTTGGCCGCGCCCATCTGGGACATGACGAAGGGAATGTCGTCGTCCCGTCCGAGGTCGATCATGACGGCCGGCGTCCCAGCGGCCCGGAGGGCGCATTCGATCGCGCGGGCCATGCGGCGTGTGGTGCCGGCGGGTGAGAAATAGACGATCAGTGCTTTGCGGATGGCCATCGGCATAACCGCCCTCCATTGCTCGGCGCCTGCGCCGGAGAAGGTTGCTCACAGCGTTGTCCGGCCGGGAAATAACGCAGCATCGTGCGTTGGCACACGGAGTATGAAATCTCCTGTTGCTCTGGGTGACCCTGCGCGGGATCATCCGGGAAAGGCATCGCAGCGCGCACGCGCCCTGCATCAGGTGAGGAGCAATCCTTTTGCAGGCCGCGCGGGCACATCTTTCAACTGCTTTGGGACAGATCCCGTTTCATGTTTCATTGGGGTAAAAGCGGCCGCTTAGGGGGATGCCGCACGATAAGGATGCCCCCGGCACCCGCAGATGGACCGGCTCCGGAGACGGTGCGAGAAGCCCTTTCCCAAGGGGAAACTAGCGCAACGCCTTGGATAAAGTCAAAAGAAATGGTTGGGGAGGCATTGAAAATCAGATCCGCGTAGGCGGCCGCATGGGATGTTGAATGGGAATGTATCTGAAACAGTGGGAAAAATACAGTAAGGAGGGAAAGGTTTCAGGAGATGCGAGTGTGGAACAATCGGAAGAAGGCTTGGATGGCGATCGTTCTCTTGCTGCCCCTGATGGCTGGAGCGGGGCATGCCTGCGCTATGGAACTGTGTGCCGGCGATGTGGCGTTCGATCCGCCTTTTAGAAAGGGGCAGGTCGCGCTGCAGCTTGCATCCGGTCTTCTTTTCTCACCGACCATGCTGGCGAAGCGGTCGTCGGTGATGGATTATTGGCAGACCAATCTGCGCTTATCGAAGATGCTGACCGAACCCGGGCCTGAGAGGTGGCTCCTGCGGGGGAATCTGGAGGGGATCGTCGAACTCACCTACTCACACATCTACAAGGGGGCAGGCAGCGCCATGGGCGGCTTTACCGGGCTCCTGCGCTATAACTTCGTTCAGCCCGATGCGCGCTACGTTCCCTATTTCCAGGCTGGTGTGGGGGTGGTGCTGAACGACGCTTACCATGACGGGAACCAGTTCGATATCGGGCAGGCGGTCGAGTTCACCCCACAGGCCAGTGCGGGGCTGCATTTTATGCTGAGCCGGAATTGGGCCCTGGACGGCGAAGTTATGTTTCATCATGTTTCGAATGCCGGCCTGGCCTTGCGGAACAGGGGACTCAATGCCTTCGGGGGGCTGGTGGGGACGACGTACTATTTCTGCGGCACGGGTGAGGCAGGCCGTTGAGCGGCGGGAGAAGGCCTGTCCGTTGCGGGTTTGTTTGCATTACAAGGTGTCGATCGGTTATGATGAGCAGCGGCGCGCCCTGTAGCACGCCCCAGACCTTCCCCCGTTTGGGAGGGGAGCTTTGACCGTAGAAATGCCGTTTGGAGGGAGAAAGCCATGGACCGAAAACCAGAGAGGAAGTTTTATCTGAGGGAGTTCAAGGCCATCAGCCATGCCATCTCGATTTATGAAGATCTGGCGCTGCTGATGAACCATCTGAGCGAAGGGACCAGCCGGACCTTCGGAGCGCGAGGCTGCAGCATCTTCCTGGTGGACGACCGGGAGAATCAGCTGGTTCACGTCAGCACTTACGGGATCAGCGACGAGTACCTGAACAAGGGGCCCCTCGTGCTGAACAAGGAATCCTGTGTGACATGCACCGGGGAGCCGGTCCTGATCCGGGATATGCAGAAGGACCTCAGGGTTCAGTATCCCGAGGCCGCCGCCAAGGAGGGCATCGTCAGCATGCTCTCCGTGCCGATCAAGTATCACGGGGCTGTTATCGGAGTTATCCGCGTTTATCACGCTGAACCGTGGGAGTATCACGAGGCCGATATCGAGACCCTGTGCGTTCTGGCTGAGCAGTTGGGTGTGGTCATCGAAAACAATGGGCTGAGGAACTTCCTCGAAAGGGTGAAAATGGCCCTGGAAAGCCTGCCTTTAAGGGCCTTGGAAGGGCTCTAGCCATGGCGGGAAAGGTCTTCAGGGATACCACCCCGATTTTTGTGATCGACCACGGCGACATCATCGAAGTGGGCGGAAAGCAATATCTTGTGACTGGCCATGAGAGGGAACGCCGCTTCGGGATGGATGACCCTAAATTCTGGGTCAAGCGCGTGGTAGATGCCGAGACGGGGGAGAAGAAGATCATCAAGCTTTCCTTTCTGGAGACCTTTGTGGCTTCCTATGGGGAAGTGAAAGTCAACTGCTTCAGGAACCCCGCCAAGGAGGCCCAGATCCTCGATCTCGTTAGAGATCACCCCTATTTTATGCACGGGATTTCGAGCCTGGACGAGAAGGGAAACGTGCTGCGGATCCTGGATATCGTCAACGGGACCAATTTTCTGCTTTATCTGGATGAATTCACCATGCCGTATCGGGAGTACATGGAAAGATATCTCCCGACGATCCTCAAGCATGTCGTCAAGGCGTTCGAGGCCATCCGGTTCCTGCATATCAACGGGTTCAGGCATGGAGATATCCGCAATGACCATATCATCGTAGAGAAGGAAACCGGGAGATACGTCTGGATCGATTTCGATTACGATTTCGAAGCGACGGAGAATCCTTTCGCACTGGATCTTTTCGGCTTGGGAAGTATCCTGATGAACGCGATTGGGAAGGGTCTTCACGACATGCATCTGATCATGCAGCAAAAGTCTTCATATGGAGACGTGGCCGAGCGTCTCGAACCAGGCGATTTTTCGATCATCCACAAAAGACGGCTGGTGAATCTCAAAAAACTCTACCCGGAGATCCCCAAGCCGCTGAATGATATTCTGATGCATTTTTCAAAATCTGCCAATGTCTATTACGAATTTACCGAAGAGATTATAGAAGATCTCAACCGCTGTCTTTATTCGGTATTCGAGTGAGAGGAGGTATCCTTTGACAACGACTGTACTTGTTCCTCTCAGTGATTCTGTGAGTTCCCGGGCGGTTGTCGACTACCTGGCGAATCTCCCTTTCTGTCCGGAAGACTGGAATGTCGTTCTGATGCATCTTTTCCGCAAGCCCTCGGCCAGTGAAGAATTGATGGGAAAGAAGTTCACCGAAGAGATGTCGGCGCGCTACCAGGACGTGCTCGAGAAGGCCCGGGATCGCTTGATCGAAAGCGGGTTCACCCCGGATCATATCCGGATCGAGATGGTCAGCGAACCCTATCCGACGATTTCCGACGGGATCATCGATCAGTTCCGGAAAGCGAAGTATGACATGGTCGTCATCGGACGCAAGCGTATGACCAAGGCCGAGGAGTTCGTCATGGGCGATGTCAGCGTCAAACTTCTGCGGGCCCTCGAGGGAACCGCCATCCTGGTCGTCAAATCTAAATAGTAGGGGTCGGACCAAACTAAGTATTTGCAATTAAACAACTATATTCATTAAATATCGCTTTTTTCAGCCTTAGGATGGGCATTTATATGCCCAAAACACTATTCTAAACACCCCAAACGGCCAGTTTCCATCCGGAAATGGTCTTTTTGGCCAATCTCGGCGTCAATCTGCACGTTTGTTTGTGCGGCGACCCACAGGTCGCCTCCGCACAACCGCTTGATTTCCTTGATATTGGCCAAACCGGGACCCGCCACGAAGCGGTGGGACTGAGCACCCGAAGGGTGTGAAGAAAAATCCTCATTTCCGGATTGGAAACTTTGCCGCGCCGGATGTTCTTTTTCGGATGGACACCAGTTTATGCAAATGAGCATCTGCCGACAGCGTGGCTTGTTTCGTGGATTCCCGAGCAAGCTTGCTGGATTTCCATTGCGCTAAAGCAGATTTTGATGGCTTGAATGAATGCCGATTTTGCGGGATCTTAGGTTTTTCTATCTTTTCGAGTCGTTTTCCAGCGGCAATATTCGATTTCTTAGAGCAGGTTTTTTCTGGTGGAAATGACGCTTTTAAGGTAAGGAAATGGTCCGGTTTACGATTTTATTTCCATTTATCGAGATAGTTACCTTGGTCCGACCCCACAAAAAGCTTGACAATAGAAGGCAGCGTATTCTAGAAAGCTAGCGGAAGATGTAATTTTAGCTGCTTTCCGATTATATCCTTTTATAAAAGAGTCCCTGGTTTCAAACCAGCCTCCTATTTCTTCTGCAAGAGGGAGGGCATCTCTGGTGTCCGGACGAGAATCCTCCCGATATGCGAATAGCTATAAGGTTTACGGCACGGTCGGAAGTCTGCGGTTACGTCTGCCTTCTTATACATCAGACGAACTATACACGTTAAGGTTCTACTGTTTTCTAACCTTCAGGTCCTTCTCATTTCCATCTTGAAAAGCACAGGATATCTTTACTGGTGTCCTTTGTCCCAATAAAGCGTATTACTATTTTTCTCAATATGAGTTCCTTTGAAACCTTCGTCGGTTGTCGCCGCCGTGTAGGTTTTTCCGGATGCGAAGATCTGCGTTGCGCATTGCTTGGTGTTCATTATGAAGCTTGAAACACTTGTCCCATATATTCCAATCGGATAGGCAGGTTTCGCCGAGATCCGAATTGGTGCTGTTTACAGCGAAGGGACCTGCCGATTATTTTGCGGGCGAAAATAGAGATTTCCCAAATGGGGCTTTTGCGGTCGGAAATCGCGTATCAGGATTGGAAGGTCCATCGAATCGAATGGCTGGTTTTCGGGTTGGTGAGTTTTTTTGTTTATGGTAAGTAGCGGCGAGCAGGCTTTATGGAAAAAAATAGATTCAATGTTGTCAGGAAAGCTTCAGGGTTTAGTAGCCTATTCAATTTAATCGCTTCTTTGGCTCTCGTGGTCATCATGCTGCTGACCTGCCTCGACATCTCTATGAGATACCTCTTCAGCCGTCCAATCTCTGGGACTTATGAAATCGTGAGCATTTTGGGGGCTGTTGTGGCTGCGTTTGCAATGCCCTATACGATGCTGGAGCAGGGACATGTGGCGGTGGATATCCTGGTCAAGAGTCTCTCGGTGGGCAAACAGCTCGTCATCGAAACCGTGACACACCTTCTAGGTATTCTCTTTTTTCTTTTGCTGGTGTGGCAGTCTGTCGAGTTGGGTCTTGATATGAAGGCGGCGGGGGAGATCACGCCAATCCTGCACATACCGTTTTATCCTCTTATTTACTTGATTGGACTTTGCTTTTTCGGCCTGTGTCTTGCCATTCTGCATAACCTTATAGACCTCTGGAAAAAGGCGAAAAGATGAATCCAGTGCATGTCGGGCTCCTTGGCGTCTTACTACTCGTCATTCTCCTGTTTTCACGCCTCCCGGTCGCTTTCTGTATGGCCCTTGTGGGGTTGCTGGGTTTCGGGTACCTGGTAAGTCCCACCGCGGCCCTGAACATCACTGTGAAAGATTTTTATACGGTATATAGTTCATATGATTTGACGGTTGTGCCGCTGTTCGTATTCATGGGGCAAATCCTTTTCTGCTCCGGCATCAGCCGCAAACTCTACGATGCCGCTTATAGATGGGTCGGTCATTACAAGGGCGGCCTGGCTATGGCGACCATAGGAGCCTGCGCAGGCTTTTCCGCCATCTGCGGCTCTACGAACGCGACGGCGGCGACCATGGCATCCGTCGCTCTTCCGGAGATGAAACGTCTGAAATACCGTGATGAACTGGCTACGGGGGTCGTGGCCTCCGGCGGGAGCCTCGGAATTCTGATTCCACCCAGTGTAATCTTCATTGTCTACGGGATCCAGACTGAACAATCGATCGGAAAACTCTTCATGGCGGGGATCCTTCCCGGGATACTGCTTTCCATCCTCTTTATCCTGACCATCTATATCTGGGTTTCGCTGAGGCCGGAGATCGCACCGCTGGTCGAAAAGCAGAGTCTGAAAACAAGGATCAAGTCCTTGACCGGCCTGGTCGAGGTCATCATCTTGTTTGTGCTGGTCATGAGCGGGCTCTTCCTGGGTATATTCACGCCGACGGAAGCGGGCGCGGTAGGGGCCTTCGGCGGACTTGTCATTCCCCTTATCAGAAAACAACTCTCGCTGGAGGGTTTTCGGGATGCCCTTTACTCTTCGACCCGCACCACTTGCATGATCTTCATGATCGTTGCGGGGGCTACTGTATTCGGCCACTTTCTGGCGGTGACGACGATCCCGAGTACGCTGTCGGGCTGGGTTGTGGAACTTCCGCTGCCTCCATGGGCGATTATGATAGTCGTTATGTTTTTTTTCCTGATCGGCGGATGTTTTATGGATGCCCTAGGAATGATTCTTTTGACCATCCCCATCTTTTATCCGGTTGCGGTCGCCCTCGGCTACGATCCGATCTGGTTCGGCGTGGTGATTGTGCTCGTAACGGAGTTGGGTGTCATTACACCGCCTGTGGGCATCAATGTTTATGTCGTGAGCGGGATTGCCAGGGGGGTGCCGTTGGAGGTCATATTCAAGGGCACGTTTCCGTTCGTCCTGACCTTGATCACTTATATCGTCATTATGATTTTTTTCCCTCAAATCGCTCTGTTCTTGCCAAGCTTACTGGCCTATTGATTTTTTAAACCGAATAGGGCCGTTTTGAATTCAATGGCCTTTAAGGCATTTTTTTCGTGGAAAAAACAGACGTCAGCAAGAATGAACTTCAAAATCGAAAGGAGAGTCGGCATGAGGAAAGGATTCTGGTTGGCAGTGGCATGTTTGGTATGCGGCGCAGTCGCTGCGTCCATGGGGATGGTCGTTCAGCAGGCACAGGCGGAAACTTATAATTTCACCTACAGCACGTTTTTCCCCCCAACCCACATCCAGACCAAGGTGCCCGAAGCCTGGGCGAAAGAGATCGAAGAGCTTTCCGGCGGTAGGATAAAGATAAAGATTTTCACAGGGGGGTCACTCACGCCTGCCCCGCAGATCTACGACGGGGTGGTGAAGGGTATTTCGGATTTCGGGACCTCCGTCTTGGCTTACTCTCCGGGGCGCTTTCCTGTCATGGAGGCGGTGGACAACCCGCTTGGCTACCGCAACGCCTTTATCGCCACAAAGGTGATCAACGAGCTGTACAATAAATTTCAGCCGAAGGAAATGAACGATGTCCATATTTGCTATCTGTTCGCTCATGGGCCCGGGCTGCTTCACACCGTAAACAAACCCGTCCGCAAGCTCGAGGATGTACAGGGCCTGAAGATCCGTTCGACAGGGACGAGCCAGTTGATCGTCAGGGCTTATGGGGCGGCTCCGGTGGCTATGTCCCAGGGCGAGACCTATGACGCCCTCAGGAAAAACATTGTGGACGGGACGCTGGTGCCCATGGAGGCCCTCGAAGGCTTCAAACAGGGCGAGGTCCTCAAATATACGACGCTCACTTACAGCAGCGCCTATACCCAGGGCTTTTTCGTGGCCATGAATCTCAAGAAATGGAACAGCCTCCCGCCCGACCTGCAGCAGATCATTACGGATGTGAGCAAGAAATACGTCGACATTACGGCCAACGCCTGGGAGGACAGCGACGAATCGGGGCGCGAGTTTGTGGAGAAGCTCGGTCATGAGTTTATCGAACTGTCCGATGAGGAATCTGCGAAGTTCAAAGAGGCCGTAAAACCGGTGTTCGATACCTACATCAAGAACGCGAACGCAAAAGGCGTTGACGGGGAAGCCGTGTTCAAGGCCGTCCAGGAAATGGTCGAAGAGTTCAGCAAATAGTTGGGGGTCGGACCAAGTTAAGTGCTTGAAATTAAACTGCTATTATCTTTAGACGTGGTGTTTTTCAGTCTTAGGATGGTCATTTGGGTGCCTGAAAGACTCCTCTAAGCAAAGTGATGCTGCGTGATTTGAGTTCTCTGTGATTTGTTCATCATTTGTTCATCATGGGGCGTTTTGTTCCTCGTATCAATCAGGTTCCACTGTACGGAAAGCGATCTTCGCGTATTTGTGCAGCTGCCTTGCTGGAAGAATTGACCCGTTCGATCTGAGATCTGCTGGTCCGCGGTCTTCCATCGCAGGGTTTGCTGTGTGCGATGGGCATATTTAAAGAATTGGTAAGCGATCACAGGATCTGGATCAGGCGGTGGGTTGAGCTATCCAGGCGAGGTCGGGTTCCTGACCCCGGAAGTAGGCGCGCAAGGCATCGACAAGGACGGGGAAGGTTGTCTTTTCCCGAAGCCGGCAGGTCTGCCTGAGTGAGAGGATACGCTCCACCCAGCGGTTGCCTTTTTCACTGGACGTACCCTGGCTGGATTTGCGCCACAGCACGGCGAATCGAAGCATCCGCTCGGCATGATTGTTCGTGGGATCCACCCCCTGCTCCGAGAGGAACGTCCAAAGGCTTTCGATCTCCCTGCGAAGACGGCGTGCAAATCTGCCGGCATCATCCTTGCGCTTCTCATGAAGGGTGATCAAGCGGATCAAACGAGCATAAAAGGCCTGCCACTCTCCGACGGAGGGGGGAGCGTTGGCCATATGGCATAGTCGTTGGAGTTCATGGGTTGCCCACAGACCGAAACATTTTATGTCCGGGTCTTTCCTTTCGGAGAGTTCCTTGGCCTTGCGGATCAGATGAGCAAGGCAGGTCTGCCGCAGTCCGACCCATTTGCGGTACACGCCGTATCCGTCCGAGACCAGGATGCCGGTCCAGTCCTTGATCAGGGCTTCGAAGGCTTCCTTCGAACGGTTGGAATGGATCATGAAGAAAGCCACTGCTGGCCCCGCCATGACCCACAGCCATTGCAGGAAGCCGTTGAGGCGGTGGCTGGTCTCGTCGATGTGGTTGACCGGCGCCTGCCTGGCTGCCTGGCCGATCGTTTCATAGTGGGGTTGGATCGCGGCCGAGGCCCGATCGATGATCTTCTGGATGGCGCTCAGGCTGATATGGAACCCAAGCACCGAAGCGCAGAAGGTTTGAATCGTTGAGCGACTGTCTGCCTCCGGTGCCCGCCATCTCGGCGATCATGGCCGAAAGCCTGGGACCGTAGCCTGTCCGGTGTTCTTTGGGGACGGTGGCCTTTTGCATCTTGCCGCAGACCGGGCACCTGCCTCGGTGTAGCTCGAAGTGGATGACCTCGAGTTCGATCGGCGGCAGTTCGATGACTTGGTGCGTATAATACGGTTCGGTTTCGGGGAACTCGCGGTTGCCGCAGGTGCAGATTTCCGGAAGGATGACTCGGGTTTCCTTCGGCGGGAGCATCTCCTGCCGGTGCCCCGGATGGCTCAGTTTCCGTCGATCGGTGTCTTTCTTTTTCTTCCCGGATTTTTTCTTTTTGAAGGGCGGATCCGAGGACGGCGGCCGATCCGAGTTGGAGGAATCCTTGTTCAGACGCGCTTCGAGGTGTTCGATCCGTTTTCGGAGTTCGCGGTTTTCCTCCACAAGGGCGAGATTGATATAGATGAGCACGGAGCGCGGGACATCCTGCAGCCCCTCTTCGGTCAAGGCGATCCCTTCGGGAAAAAGAGGCGTTTCAGCCATGGAGCGCCTCGCGGAAACGCTTGCCAAGCGGGTAGAGGTAGACCGCCTTGACCGGTTCCATGCAGCGGTTATAGCGGTCGTAGCGTCCACGCCCCTTGGTCAGTCCTGCATAGACCCAGTTGGCCGCCCGGTAGCAGGTGCCCTGGAACCGGGTGGTGTCCACGAAGGTTTCGAGCAAGGCAACGGGATGGCGGTAAAACGCCTGCCAGTCCCCGGGAAGCATCCGGATGTTGGCGCTCAGAAGCTTCGAGGCCAAGTGTTCCACCGAAACCCAGCCCGGAATCAGGAACCGGACGTTATTGACGACCTTGTAGAGGTTCGCTTCCCTGGTACGGGGCTGCCAACCGATGAACCGGTCGCGGCACTCCACCTTCCAGGCCGCTGAGCCCCAACCGAGGCAAGCCACCAGGTGTCCATCCAGGTAGGCCAGGTACTTCAAGTATGCACCGACGATTCGGGGACGCCCCAGGTAATGGTAATTATCGACCAGGTGATCCCACAGGCCTTCATCCGGGGTGCGCCGGACCATGTCGATTTTCAAAGAGCCAAACTCGGAGACCGTTCCGTGAATCTCCGAGGTGTCGTAGTTATAGCTGCGTCGAACAGCCTTACGGGGCTTCCGATGATTCGTTGTGGACAAAGGCGGGGGGAGATTAACAACCTGCTTTTCTTCGAGCTTGAGCAGCAGCGCACGGCAGGCCATCCCTTTGAGTTGCCCGTTCGGCTGCCGCCAGTCCCAGTGCTCACACAGCACTCGGGAAATGGCGGTTCGACCGCGTTCCCAATGCCGGGAGATGGTATCGCGGATAAACGAGAGGTCTTCCTCTCTGATCTGACGGCCGCGAATTTGATACAGGGTCTCTGCCAAGGTGCTGTTCCCTCCTGGGAAGGCACCCTAGCAAAATTTAGCTTAGGACGTCAGGGAAAAATGCACCCCCTGTGATCAAATACAAGAATTGAGATCGTTCTAAAAAAGATTTTGCGTCGAGGAGTTCAGCAGGTCGTTTTGCTGTGTCCTGGCTGTGGCTGAAAGATGAAGGGAGCGGAGAAAGTATCAAATGCCTTGGGTAAGTAAAGAATTGTGTGATGGCTGTCAGATTTGCGTGGATGCATGCGTTGCTGGAGCAATTTCAATAATTGAGAATGTAGCGTCTATAGATGATGATAAGTGCATCCGATGCGGTATTTGCCACAACGTATGTCCAAATGACGCTGTTCGCCACGATGGTGAACGTATTCCCGATGAAGTTGCAGCTAATTTAGATTGGGTAAAGAAAATATTATCACACGAATATTATGTAGGCGATAAGGAAAAGCAGAGACAGCTTATTGATCGATTGCAGCGATATTTTATTAAGAATAAGAAAGTGGCGGAAAAAACTTTAGAAGAAATTGTAAAATTAGGTTTATCATAATTTGTATATTGAAAATGATTAGTTGTTGATGTTCAAAAATCGTTTTTTTCGCATTGAATTTTTTTTCATTTGGCTGGTAATGACCCTGAGTTGACTGGAATCCGCCGGATGCAAAAAGCAATCTAGATTCCATCCGGAAATGGTCTTTTTGGCCAATCTCGGTGTCAATCTGCACGTTTGCTTGTGCGGCGACCTACAGGTCGCCTCCGCGCAAACGCTTGATTTCCTTGATATTGGCCAAAAATCCTCATTTCCGGATTGGAAACTGGGTTCTATAGGGAAATCATTTCCGGATGGACACTATCTAGGTGAAATTATATACCTATCATCCCAAAATATCGTGTTTTCAAACCTTAAAAGCGGGCTTTCGGGGTCAGAATGCTTATTATAAGAAAACTGGCATTCTCTGAGTTCACAGCTTTCTCCCCTATCCACGATTCTCCTGCCGATCCCCCTCTCACCCAGTTTTCCCTTTATGTCTTCAATGAAGGAAAGATTTCCGACAGCGACGCTCTCTGTCCATCTTTCTTCCCGAACATTGTATGTGGTCTGAAGCGCTTTCTCAACCCATCTTCGGTGTGACAGGGTTAATTGATCGCTATTTATAATGCCTAGCAAACGCATTAATACTTCGCGGTCGATCAATCTATACCGCTTTGGATTGTCCTGGATTTCTCTGTAGCCTCCGTGAATCCATTCACGGGGATGTTTAACGACACCTGCCCTGACCATATTCAAATCGATATAAATCATACATTGGAGTAAATGACTATCTGTCTGTACTGCAGTTGCATGGTAGCGGTCTTCCCAAAAGGCGCCATTTGTGTTCTTCCTTTGGTTATACTCCTGAGCCGTACGTCCTGCGACCAACTGAATACTTTTTGGAATGGTGCTGCCGCCGGTCTGGTCATAGATAAGTAGGTGAACGTGGTTGGACGTTGCCGTGTAATTCAGGATGACCAATCCATAGCGCTTTTTGGCTTCGAAAAGCCAATGGATCCATCCCTGTCGATCCCTGGCAAACTTAAGCAGATATTTTTTCTTATGGCACCTATGAGTGAGATGCCATGCATGACCTGGAATGTAGTGGCGATTTGCCCTGGGCAATTCTCAACTCCATTTTTAGGGTTGTGCGGAGTCAAATGCACATAGTGCCTGCTTGCCGCGGATATTATTCAGCATACTCTTTTCATAGAAACGATTTATGCGAGAGCAGATCGTTGATAGCTCAGTGCTCTGGATTTCTCGATGTTTCCATATCTCAGGTTCTTTCGATAAACGTTTCCCTGTTTGTCTGTCCGCATGTTCGCTAATCAGCTGTAATTGATTTTTGTTCTCGGTAAATGGTTTTCTTAGCCAATCTCTGTGTTTATTTGCACGTCTGCTTATGCGGAGACCTACAATCGTCACCTTGCAAGCGCTTAATTTCCTGGATATTGGCCAAACCGGGATCCGCCGCGCAGCGCTGGGACTGAGTACGCGCAGCGTGTGAAGAAAAATCCTGATTTCCTGACTGAGAACTTTGTCGTGTCGGATACTCGTTTCCGGATCGACGCTGTTATGAAACGGACTGCAACTCACGCAAGATTCTCCGGTATTTGGTGAAATGGAAACCAACAATTCGGGGGGGTTAAAAAGCCCAAAGCCCAGCCAGGCCAAAGGAAAGATGACATGGGATACTTTGGTGTGCACCAAAATGGCATCCAAATCGGGGGGCTTATGCAGTTTGATGCGCTGATTCGGAACTGTTCCCCAACACTTCAGCGCAGTTCAGGGATGAGAGTGTTACGAAGGCGGACCGCCGCAGGAAAGCCTGACCACGTATCCGGTAGTGCATCGCGGATGCAAGTAAATGAGCCGCGGCGGTTTACCTGATCAGATCGTCAAATGCCGATTGCGATCTTATCATCAAGATCAAGTATTTCTATAAACCAAAAGCGACAGTGAGTAAACCCTTTCGATTCCATACCTCGTTTCCATCCGGAAATGGTCTTTTTGGCCAATCTCGGCGTCAATCTGCACGTTTGCTTGTGTGGCGACCTACAGGTCGCCTCCGCGCAAGCAATTGATTTCCTTGCTATTGGCGAATAATCCTCATTTCCGGATTGGAAACTGGGTTCTATAGGGAAATCATTCCCGGATGGATACTACCTCGCAAACCATGAAAGGAACATGAACCCCAAATTTTTGGCTCCTGCTCCTTGTGAGCGCTGTTTCACCGTTTCGATGAAGGACTGTCTGTCGCGATTTTTGGCAGAATATTATATATCTCGGTCGCCTCACAGCTTAAACCGCATTTTTGGGGCGAAAATGGCGCGTTTAAGCTAAAAAAATGGCCAGTTAAAGTGTGTTATATCAACAAAAATAGTGACTTACCTTGGTCCGACCCCACGGATTTCGACTTTGCCTTGGAGGTGGCGCTTGACGGCGGCAATGGGGACGTCCTCACGGTGGAAGATGCCGGCGGCCAAGGCCGATTCGACCTTTGTGCGGGTGAAGACCTCCAGGAAGTGCTCGGCGCTGCCGGCGCCGCTCGAGGCGATCACGGGGATGGTTACGGCGCCCTTGACGGCGTTGATGAGTTCGATGTCGAACCCGAGGTGGGTGCCGTCCCGGTCGATGCAGTTCAGGAGGATCTCCCCCGCGCCTAACTCTTCGGCCGCGCGCGCGAGGGTCACCGCATCGACATCCCGGCCTTCGCGGCCGCCTTTGATAGTGCACTGGTACCAGCAGTAGCGCTCGCCGCCCGGACCGGGGGTTGCGGTTTCGATGACGTGGTGTTGCACGTCTTCGGGCGACCGGACATAGACGCGCCGAGGGTCGATCGAGATGACGACGGCCTGGCTGCCATAGACGCGGGCGATCTCTTCGATGGCGCTCCGGCCCGTTTTGCGCCTTGCTTTCAAATAGGCCTCGACGATCAGAACCGCGTCGCTGCCGATGGAAACCTTGTCGGCGCCCGAGCGAAAATACTCGGAGGCCACTTCGAGGGATGAGTAGCGGCGGCCGTTCTCATCGGTGTAGTCCCGAATCCCTCCCCCGATGGTGAGCGGTACGAAGACGTTCAGGGATGTCTGTCTGAGCACCTCCAGCATCGGCATGTCTTCGAGCGGGAAATCCCGGAAACCCGTGATGTTGAGGAAGGTGATCTCGTCGGCGCCATCCTCGTAATAGCGCCGCGCCAGTTCGACGGGCTTTCCGAGGTTCCGCACCGTGCCCTTTTCGCGGACGTCGTATCGGTCCCCCTTGGTGACCACGAGGTCTCCGCGGTCGTCGCTGCGTACATCCAGGCAGGCGATGATCCGTTTGGCGAGTTGCGTACTCGCCGATCGCGTGGAAAGCTCGGGGAGCGCAGGGCGCGCGGATTCGAGGAAGTTTCTCAGGATCCAGAGGCCGTCCTCTCCGCTCTTTTCAGGGTGAAACTGGGTAGCGATGATGTTCCCCTGCTGGATGCTGCTGACAAAAGGGATCCCGTAATCGGTGCGGGTCAGAACCACCGATTCGTCCCGGGGCACGACGTGGTATGAGTGGACGAAATAGAATTTTTCGTCGCCGCGCAGGCCGCTTAGAATCGCCGAAGGCTGCAGGGCCCTGAACCCGTTCCAGCCGATGTGGGGGACCGCCAGGTCGACATGAAAGCGCCGAACCCTCCCGGCGATGATGCCGAGCCCCGGCACCCCGGGTGCCTCTTCGCTCCCCTCGAACAAGGCCTGCAGCCCGAGGCATATGCCGAGGAAAGGCCGTCCGGCGCGGAGGTAGGCCCGCAAGGGTTCGATGAGGCCCTTTTCCTCCAGCGTCCGGATCATGTTGGCAAAATGCCCAACGCCCGGAAATATCAGGCGCTCTGCAGCGAGCAGGTCTTCGCCGCTCCGAACGATCCGGACGCTTTCCCCCAGTTTCTCGATGGCGTTTATCACACTGCGCACGTTTCCTGCGCCGTAGTCCAGAAAAGTGATCATCGTCCCGTCCTTGAGTTGGAATCAGAAAGATATAAAGCATTCCGAGGCCGGAGGCAAGCGTCCGGATGGCCGCGGGTGCTCGGGCAAAAGCGTTCGCTCCCGCCTGTTCGAAGCGGCGGGGCTCAGCTTTCGGGCTGCTGAAGGGACCGCCAGGTCGCCCGTTCCAGGAAGCTGCCTTCCACGTTGTCCTCCATCTCGAGGAACATTTTCCACGGCATCGCGAACGAGAGGTACTCCGCACCCAGAAGCTTGCGGACATATTTTCTGGCCGATATGTCGGTTAGTCCTATGACGGCCCGGGGGCTGGCGGACTCGGCCTCCTTGAACGGCAGGATGCCGATGGTCTGGCACCCGGCGGCCCAGGGGATGGCGACGTTTTCGATGCCTTCCCTCGCGTAGTTGGCCAGGATCACCAAGGCCGAGATCTGATCCGGGTTGGCGACGAAGACCACGGTCTCGGCCGTTTCGACCGTGGGATCGGTTTCCGGGAGAGGTTTGAAGAGCAGATATTTCGAACCGATCTTCCGCATGGGCAGATCATCCAAGAATTGCTCCACCAACTCAGGGGTCTTCACATACCCTTCGCCCTCGAGGAAGTCCTCCGTGAATGCCTTCCCCGCAGAGGCTTCCAGCGCACGGGCGACCTGCTTGCCCTTGTCCGAATGGATATTACCGGAAGACAGGAAATAGGTGAAGCACTCGACCCCACCGGGAAATTGCAGGTACGCGTTCCCGAACCCGAGCCCCACGCCCCCGCCCCAGCAGCCGTATGTTTCCTTGTCGAACGCGGCTGTTTTGTCTCTGGCGGCGTTGGCGAACATGAACATCACGCACCCCCATTTTCCCTTCTTGAACTGCAAAGCCTTTTCGGGTTTCTGGTCGGCCAAAAGCACGGCGACCGGGTTGTACTTGAGGCCGATGGCCTTGGCGATTTTCGATTCCATAAAAACTCCCCTGTTCCATTTGGATTCGCATGGCGTTTGCATCTGTTTGATCGTCGAGTTCTCCTTCAAGAGAATATATTATATAGTATCCATTCGGAAATGATTTCCCGGTAGAACCCGGTTTCCAATCCTCATTTCCGGATGGAAACACTATATTATCGCTCTGGAAAAGCATCCGGCGCGGCAACGTTTCCGAAAAGAAATGAAATGGGGAATGAACGACCGTTTTTCAACACGGAGTCGCCGATGCAGGATTTGCCGGAAGTCCGATCCGGCGATGATGGCTCGGGCGCAGGCCGGTCCGGAGAAAAAGGTGCGGCCGCGGATGTCCGGGAAGGACGTGGGGCGGCGGCTTGTGTTCAGGACTCTCTACGAATGAAAGGAGCGGGGAAGCGATGAAAGAGTGGATAGAGATGGGGCGGAAGCTCAGGGAGCGGATCAATCCGTCCACCATGCCCATAGCGGTGAGCTTCTTGGCAAAAGAGGGTCAGATTCCTCAGAAGGCCCGCAGGCCGCTACGCGATCTCGGAGTGAAGATGGCCCCGTGCCAGGGGGCCGCCATGGCAAGGCTCTATGGATGGACGGTCGCGTTTGCACGCGAAGACGTCGGCTGCGCGATCGCCGCGCACACGTATGGGTGGGAGAGAGTCAGCGATCCGGCCGGGCCCATCGATTTTTTCACCCGCATGAACTATGCGGCGGACGATGAGGCCGCCGTCCGAATGTTCCAGGGGTTTCGCCTGCTCGAGACGGATCACGATCCCCTCGTCCTGTATTCTCCGCTCGAGAAGACTGTGATGCCGCCCGACGTCGTTCTCGTCTACGTCAACCCTGCGCAGATGATGCGCCTCATCCATGGGTGCACGTTTCTGACCGGCGAACCCATCCAGGGGTCCTTTTCGGGCAGGGCGGCGTCGTGCACGGAAGGAGTCATCGGTGCCTGGCTCGACCAGGATGCGAAGGTCGTGGTGCCGGGAAACGGCGACCGTGTTTGGGCCGCCTGCCAGGACCACGAAATGGTGATGGCAATCCATGCCGCCCGGCTGGCGGAGTTGGTGGAGGGGCTTGAAAAGACGCATGAAAAAGGGATCCGGTACCCCGTTCCCGCCTATCTGCGCTTTCAGCCCGAGGTCGCCTTTTCGATGCCGCTGGCGGACATATTCAAGCGGCGCGGGGAGAGGCCCTGAGGCCCTCGAGCGCGCCGGGCAAGGCGGTAAACAATGAGAAATTAATCATAAAGAATGCATGATAAACCAGGTCAGTGAACGGACCGATTCATGGTTCTGATCGAAGACCTGATCAAGGGAGTGTCGAATACATGGAAGAAGAGCCCAAACTGACGTGCCGCCGCTGCGGGGCCGCTGCGGAGATCGTCGGCCGCTGAGCCGCGGCCAGGGTGGTCTGCAGGTCCTGCGGATGGGAGGCCCCGGCCTCGTCCTGCCGGGATGAGATCGAACAGTGGAAGGAGGGTGTCTGGGAGTGGTTCATCTCGGACGATCCTTTGCGTGAGCCGGATGATTGACCCTTCGGAAGGCGGGAATCGTGGCCCTTGCTGCAGCAACGAGCCCCAAAACCGCATCATCCCCCTTGACAGTTATAGGTGATTGCAGAATAAGACAAGAGCAGAATGGCAGCCCGCCCATGCCGGATGGCTGGCGCTACCCAGCGAACGTACGGGATAAGCATGAAAAACGCGATCAAGCAGCTATGGCTCGTCGTTGTCCTCATTGCGGCGGCTTCTTTCATCCTCCTTGTTTCGGACCGTGAGCAGCGCGGACAGGATGGGAGCCGCCGGGCGCTGAAGTACCCTGCGCTTGCCATCATGCAGATCGCTTCGACGCCGCTCCTGGACGAGCACGTCGCCGGGGTCCTTTCCCGCCTGGAGGAGAGGGGCTTCTGCGCGCCTGGCAACCGGAATATCCGTCTCTTCAATCCGCAGGGGGATTTCAGCACGGCCAACGCCATCGCCCGGGATATCGCCAACGGACCCTACGAACTCGTTGTCACCTCGAGCACTGTCGCTCTGCAGACCTTCTCCAAAGCCAACCTCGCGCGGAAGAAGACCCATGTGTTCGGCGCCGTGACGGACCCTTACGGCGCCGGCGTCGGCATCGGGGGTCCGGAGCCGCAGCAGCACCCGCCTTACATGGCCGGGGTCGGGACGTTCCAGCCCGTCCGGCGGGCCATTCAGATCGCCCATGACATGAACCCGGGCCTCGAACGCCTCGGCGTGGTCTGGAACCCGGGCGAGCAGTGTTCCGAGGCCTGCCTCGTTCAGGCCCGTGACATTTGCCAAGACCTTGGGATCGATCTCATCGAAGCAATTGCAGCCAACACCTCCGAGGTCTCCGAGGCCGCCCGGTCGTTGATGGCCAAGAAGCCGGACGCCGTTTGGGTCGGCGGGGATACCGTGGCCAACGCATCCATCCGGCTCATCATCAGCCTCGCCGATCAGGCGGGCATTCCCGTCTTCACCAACGATCCGACGGATGCCGAAAAGGGGGCGCTGTTCGGGCTCGGCGCCGACTACTTCACCGTGGGCCGGTACACGGGCGACATCGCGGCGGACATCTTCGAAGGGAAAAGCCCATCGACCTTCCGCATCGAGAATGTCGTCCCGGATATGCTTCGCCTCAATCGGGAAGTCCTGGCAAGACTGGGCGGGCGGTGGTCCCTCGCGCCGTCTGTTCAAGCGCTTCTGGAAGAGCGGGGCGGAGGCGCCGAAGAAAAACCGGCCGGTCCGGAGCCCGGCAAGTCGTACCGCGTCGGTCTGAGCACCTTCGTTCCCGCCCCCATTTTCGACATGGCCATCAACGGCTTCAAGGACGGCATGCGGAACCTGGGCTTCGTGGAAGGAGAAAACCTGACCTTTGCGGCCCAGCACGCCAACGGCGACATGTCCCTCCTGAATCAGACGATGGCCGACCTCCTTCGGCAGCGGCCCGATGTGCTTGTCGTCATGACCACGGCCTGTCTCAGCAGCGCCATCGCCCAGACCAGGGACACGAACATCGTTTTCGGCATCGTTTCCGCACCGCTGGAGGGCGGCGCTGGAAAAAGCTTCGATGACCATCTGCCCAACGTGACCGGGATCGTTCAGTTGATGCCCGCCGAAGAACTGTTCGTGTGGGCGCGCAGGCTGTTTCCCGAGGCCGGGCGCATCGGTGCGCTCTACAACCCCTCGGAGCCCAATTCGGTCAAGGAGGTCGGGAACCTGAAGCTTATCCTGGACGGCAGCCGGATCGAACTCGTGACCGTCGCGGTCAACAGCGCCAGCGAAGTCCCCGAGGGGATGCGCGGGCTCCTGGCGAAAAATGTCGATCTCGTATTCGCCATGGGCGACAACACGATCGTCAACGCCATGCCGGCCATCACGAAGGCCTGCCGCGCGAAGGGCATCCCCGTCATCGCCGAGGACGTTTCCCTCATGGGGACGGGGGCCGTCCTGTCCTGCGCGCCCGGCCCCTCCGATTACGGCGGGGAGATCGCCGCCCTGACCGCGCGGGTCCTCCTGGGGGAGTCCCCCGCCGGCATCCCCTTCGCTGCGTGCGAAAAGAACGAACTGGCCCTCGATCTGGCGGCGGCGCGGGAGGCCGGCCTCACCGTCCCGGTCGAACTCCTCGAGCGGGCCGACCGGTTTTTCCATGTCCGCTCGAGCGGAGAGGCCCCGGCGACGGTCGCGCTGGTCAATCTCGTGGAGAACCCCGCCCTGGACCAGGCCATCCAAGGCGTGAAGGCCGCTTTGTCCGAGATGGGTCTGCGCGACGGCATCGATTTCCGGATGAGGCCCTACTGCGCGCAGGGCGATATGTCCCAGCTGCCCCAGATCCTGGACAGGGTGCGGATGGAAAAACCCGAGCTGATCGTCACCGTTTCTTCCCCTGTCCTCATCGCCGCCGTTCAGAAGCGTTTCGAATGCCCCCTCGTTTTCACCGCGGCGAGCGACCCGAATGAGCTCGGCCTCTTCAAGGACGGCCGTCCCGAGAACGTATGCGGCGTCCACGACGATCCCCCGCTGGATCAGGTGCTCGAGATGGCGAGAAAGCACGATCCGGGCCTTGGTGCTGTGGCAATCATCTACGACCCCTCCCAGATGAATGCCCTGATCTCCGTGAAGCGGCTCAGGAAGGCCTGCGAAGAGCAGCATGTGCCCATCCTCGAGGCTACGGCGTCCACGGTCTCCGAACTCCCGATGGCCACTCAGGCTGTCATCGACCGCGGCGCCCGGGCGATTGTCCTTTCAGCGGACAACCTCGTCACCACGGGGTTCAAGGCGATCCTGAAAGTGGCCCAGGCGGCCGGTGTCCCGATCTACGTCACCGACATGGCGCTGATCGCGGAGGGGGCGAGCGGCGGTGTCGGGGACAGTTATTTCGAGTGGGGCCGGCAGTCCGGGCGGCTGGCTGCGAAGGTCCTGGCCGGTGTGCCTCCCTCCCGTCTGCCCGTCATGCCCACCGCGGCCCACACGCGCGTCGAACCGGCGGAGGAAGCGGCATCGAGGGCCAAGGCCAGGGCCAGGACGCCCTTCAATCTCCGCCTCGTCCTTTACTGTGAAACGTACTCATCGGAGCACTGCCGCAATGGGCTCCTCGACGGGCTCAAGAAGGCCGGCCTCGTCGAAAACCGGGACTATACGCTGCGCGAGTTCAACGCCCAGGGGGATATGTCGACCCTTTCGAGCATCATGACCGCCGTCAAAGCGGACCGTGTCGACCTCCTCATGGTGGTGTCGACGCCGACCCTTCAGGCTGCGCTGCGTCAGGCAGGGGATGAGACGATGATCGTTTTCACGGGGGTGGGTGACGGCGTCGCCGCCGGGGCGGGGAAGATCGAGACGGATCATCTCCCGAATGTGACCGGAATCACCACCCGTTCTCCCTTCGAGGGGATGGCCCGGATCGTCAGGGAGAGTCTGCCTGGGATCCGACGCGCTGGAACGCTTTTCACGCCTGCGGAGATCAACAGCGTGCTTTACAAGGATCGTTTTGCGGAGGCCCTTCGGAAGGAGGGCATCGAACTGGTTGCCGTCCCTGTGACGAGCAGCACCGAAGTGGCGCAGTGTGCCATCGATCTGTGCGGCAAGGATGTCCAGGCCCTGGTGCAGATCCCGGACAACCTGACCCGGCCCGGTTTCGCGCTGATCGCCCGCAAGGCCTCTGAAAGGAATCTACCCGTCTATGTGTTCGACACCGACCAGATGAAGAAGGGGGGGGTGCTTGCCCTTGCCCGGGATTATTACGACGCCGGGCTGGAAGCGGCCGAAATCGCCGTACGCATCCTGCGCGGCGAAGACCCGAAAGGCATCCCCTTTAGCAATGCCCGTTCGGAGGAGTTGGTCGTCAACCCCGACCTGGTCCGCCGGTTCGGGCTCAAGCTCAGCGATGAAACGATGCGCAAGGCCACTCTTTACTCTCCGGCCGATTGATCAGGGGGAGGTCCAATGAATCTGCGGCATGAAACACGGGGCAAATACCTGCTTGTCACGGCCGAAGGAAAGCTCGACGCATCCTGGGCGGACTATTTTACCGACACCCTCCTCGGGCATATCCGGAACGGCTGCCACCACATGATTGTCGACGCCTCGGGACTCGCGTTCCTGAGCTCGGCCGGCATTCGGTCCCTGCTCCAGATCTACAAGGCGTTGAACACGGTCCACGGCAGCTTCCGGATCGTCCACCCCGCCGCTTTCGTCGAGCAGGTCCTGCGAACGGCCGGGTTTCAGGTTCTGCTCGCGGACGGTCCCCCGGAGGACATGCCGGCTTCGGAAACGGCGGTCGCTATCGAAGCGGCGGAGGATGCCGGCCTCCAGGATTTCACGCTGGAGGAGGGTGCCTCCCTGACGCTCTTCCAGGCGGCAGGCTGGCGCCCCTGGCGGAGGGTGGAGCCGGCGGGCTGCAAAAGGTTCCTCTTCTCGGAGGACGTCTGCGCGCTGGGGATCGGCAGTTCGGCCGCAGATTTCGAGTCGGCCCGAAGCCAGCTCGGGGAGTTCTTGGCGGTCGCCGGAAACGTTGTCTACCAGCCTCCGGATGAGCAAGGGCACCCGGATTATCTCATCTCGGAAGGGGACTACGTCCCCGAGATGCAATGCATCCAGTGCCTCGGTTTCAGCGGCGCGATGGGGCGTCTCATCCGTTTTGCCCCTGGTGTCAAAGCGCCTTTCTGGACGGTCTCGGCCCTGATAGGGCATATTCTGGACCGCACAGGCGGGAAGGCGTCGGGGTTCGTCGCCCTAGGGGAGATCGAGGGCCTGGTGGGCGCGGCCCTCATCCGATCCCCCGGAGAGCTCGATGCGGAGCGCGAGATCGACTTTCCCGAAATCCGCGAGTGGCTGACCTTCTCCGGCGAGCGCTCCCACGCGCACCAACTGGCCCTTCTGGCCGGTGTCGTTTGCAAGGGAGATGCCGCTCACGGCGGGGGTCTGCTTGCGCCTTTGCCTTCGAACCCGGATGCCGCTGTCCACGTCCATGCCGCGGTTTTCCCCTATCAGCCGTTGCAGAACGGCCGGATCGCCCTCGAGCCGACTATCCGGAAATGCTTCAGCGGCCCGCCTCCTCTGGCGGTGATGCATCTCATCGATGACGTCCGCCCGGCGGTCGGCCTGGGGGAAAGCGCCCTCATCCGCGGGGCCTGCTGGTTCGGACCCCTCGAAAACCCGGAGGTGTTGTCATGAGCCTAGTGATCGGCGCCTTTACGATGGGGCTCATCCTCGCGCTGCTCTCGCTTGGAATGCTCATCAGTTTCCGGATGATCCGGTTCACCGACATCACGGTGGACGGCTCCATCACCCTGGGGGCCTCCATCTCGGCCGTCCTCATCGTTCAGGGCTGGTCTCCATGGCTGGCGGCGCTGGCATCCCTCGTCGCCGGATCTGCGGCAGGGGCGGTTACGGGGCTCCTGCACGCCCGGTTCAAGATCCAGGAGATCCTCTCCGGCATCCTCGTGATGACGGCCCTCTATTCCATCAACCTGCGCGTCATGGGGCGTAGCAACATCCCCCTCCTGGATGTGGAGACGGTGTCTACCGGGGCCGAACGTATCCTGGGAGGCCTTGGCGCCGGCGCATTGCGGGTGAATCTTGCCGGATGGCACGTGCCTGCGGGCGATCTGGCCGTCTTTGGGAGCAGTGCGGTCATTTGTCTGTTGATCGGAATGGTGCTGTACCGCTTTCTCCTCACCCATTACGGCACCGCCCTGCGCGCCGCGGGCGGCAATCCGCAGATGGTCCGGGCGCAGGGGGTCAACAACCAGACGATGGTGGTGGTGAGCCTGGCGATGGCCAACGGTCTGGTGGCGCTCTCCGGTTCGCTGCTGGCCCAGTACCAAGGCTTTGCCGATGTTCAGATGGGTATCGGGATGATGGTCTGGGGGCTGGCGAGCATCATCATTGGTGAAGCGCTCGTGGGGCGGGCCGGGATCGGGCTGACCATCACCGGCGTGATCCTCGGCACGATCCTGTTCAGACTCCTCATCGCGATCGCGCTTCGCTGGGGCCTCAACCCGAACGACCTCAAGCTGGTCACGGCCTTTTTCGTTTTCGCCGCGCTGGTGGCCCCGGGATGGTTCAGGTCTCTCGGCAGGAAGATTTCAGGAGGGCTTCGTCATGCTTGAGATCAAGGGGGTATCGAAGACCTTCTTTCCCAATACCCCCAATGAGGTCAAGGCACTCCAGGATGTGAGCCTCCATCTCGAGGCCGGGAGCTTTGCCGCCATCATAGGTACGAACGGCTCCGGGAAGAGCACCCTCCTCAACGCCGTCGCCGGCACCTTCGATCTCGACGCTGGTCAGGTCCTGCTGGACGGCCATAATATGACCCGCTGGCCGGAATACCGGCGGGCCGCCTTCATTGGCCGCGTTTTCCAGAACCCCTTCGCCGGGACGGCGGCGGACATGACCATCGCGGAAAATATCGCCATCGCCCTAAAGCGCGGAGTGCACCGTCCGTTGCGCCGGGCTGTCACCCGCACCTTCCGCGATGCGGTGGCCGACCGGGTCCGTACCCTGAAGATGGGGCTCGAAGACCGACTGGACAACCCGATCGGGACCCTTTCGGGCGGGCAGCGTCAGGCCCTGACCCTGCTCATGGCCACCTGGACGCGCCCGAAGCTCCTGCTCCTGGATGAGCATACGGCGGCCCTGGACCCGAAGAGCGCCGCGAAGGTGGCGGAGTTGACCAAGCAAATCATCGACGAACAGAACCTGACCGCCCTCATGGTGACGCACTCCATGCAGCAGGCCGTCGATCTTCCCGACCGCATCGTCATGATGCACCGCGGCCGGATCGTCGAGGACTATCAGGGAGAGCGCAAGCACCGTGTCCGCGCCCCGGACCTCATGGCCACCTTCGACCGCATCCAGAAGCGCGAACTCTTCGACGATTCCGTCGCCGACATACTCGCCACCCAGTACGCTTAATGGGGTCGGACCCGCTTAATGGGGTCGGACCAAACTATCTATATGAAATTGCTTTTTTATCACGTTTAAAAACTGCATTTTTCTGCTTTAGAAGCGGGTTTTTAATGGCCAAATGACCCCTTTAAGCAACTTGCGCTTTCCGATCTCCGGTTTTGCTTGCAGAATAAGTTCTCCCGCAGATTTCGCTTGGACTTTATCGCCATGCTATGAGCTTTGTCCGTATTGTCCAATCTTGATCGCCATGGCGGAATCCCGGATTTTGATGCCTTGAATAAACGTATGGCTTCAGATCAACCCAGCCCCTAATCCGGAAATGGTCCTTTTGGGCAAACTCGGCGTCAATCTGCACGTTTGCTCGTGCGGCGACCACCAAGTCGCCGCACAAGCAAACGCTTGAATTCCTTGATATTGGCAAAAAAATCCTCGTTTCCGGATTGGAAACTGAGTTGTACCGGGAAATCATTTCCGGGCGGACACAACCTAGCTGTTTCGGGAGTTGCCGGTGGTGATTCTCCACGGCTTAGAACAGGCCTTTTCTGATGGAAATGGTGCTTTTAAGCAAATAAAACCGTTTGATTAAAGATATTGTGTCAATTGATTCAACTACTTAACTTGGTCCGACCCCTCCCGGGCTCTAGGATGACCAGCGCTACGCCTACGACGGCAATAGCCATACCGCAGAGCGAAATCGGGTTAAGCGTTTCTCCGAACACAAAAAAGGCGATCAGGGCAGTGCATGGTGGGACCAGGTAGAAAAGGCCTGCCACGGAAGAGGCCTTTCCTCTCCGGATGAGTGTATACAGAAGAAATATCGCGCCGACCGAGAGAACCAGACTGAGCCATAGCAGCGCAAAAATAAACTCCCCGGTCCAAGCGACTTCCATCGATTCAAATAGGGGGGCAGCCACCGCAAGGGCGATGCCTGCTCCCGTATATTGGATCACAGTGCCGGTTCGAAGATCGGTCATGCTGCAGAATTTTTTCTGATAGAGGGTCCCAGCCGTGATTCCCAGCAGCGCTGCGCCGCTCCAGACGAAACCTTGGCTGAGGTTTGGGGTGAGCAGCACTTTGTCCTGCATGACCAGGGCTACGCCCAGTATGCCGAGTGCAAGGCCCGTCCATTGACGTATGCTCACTTTTTCACCCAGCAAGGGACCGACGGCGATTGCGGTCAGCACGGGCTGCATGCCCACGATGAGAGCGGTGATGCCAGCAGGGACACCGTTGTAAATGCATGAGAAGACGCCGCTCAGAAAAACTGCGTGAATGAGAAGCCCGGTCACCAGGAGATGAATTACTTCGCGGGCGGTCCGAGGCCAGGGGGCCCGGGTGGCGACAGAGAGCACCAAGAGAATGGCGGCTACCAGCCAGAACCTTATGAGGAGGAAGGTGTATGGTTCGGCATAGGGTAAGCCGAACTTGGCGCCAATAAAACCGGTGCTCCAGAGGAGCACGAAGAGGGCTGCGATCGGTGTTTCTCTTGGGCTCCAAGAGGATGGAGGGGATTGCCGGGTGGATCGAAGCGGATGGTGCGGTTGCTTGGAAAGGGCGATTTTCAAGGATTTCCCTCTCAACCAAGTTCCAGACTATCAACTGGTGGATGAAATCGTCCCGCTGAGCCACCCGTCTTCCGAAGGGGCGGGCGAGGGTGCCGTCTGAGATGTTCTTGCCAACCGTTGCAGTGCATTCTACATGATTGTCCGGTGATAAGGAAGGGGACAGATTTCGGAGTCTGCCCCTTCCTTTATGTCCTTTTTTTCGCTGTTCTTTTTTCATATATGTGAGAGAATAACAACATGAAAAAGATAGAAATCACTCATCTCGGCGGCGAGAAAACGGTCACGGGGTCTTGCCACCTGCTCCAGGTCAGGGGGATCAACATTCTTGTCGACTGTGGTCTGACCCAGGGTTCCGATACGGTTGTGCCCATCGATCAGTGGCCTGTGCACCCGGCGGATATTCCTTTCTTATTTCTCACGCACGCACATATCGATCACATCGGGCGGGTCATCGAACTGATCCACCGCGGGTTCCGGGGAGAGATCCTTTGCACCCACGCCACGAAGGCGCTGCTGGAGCCGATGCTGGAGGACGCATTGGGCTTCACGAAGCTTTCGCGCCCGCAGAAAGAACGGCTGCTCGAAGACTTGGATGACCTTTCCTGGGGGTTTGAATACCAGGAGACGTTCGATCTGCGCAAAGGCATTCGCTTCACGTTGGGGCGCGCTGGCCACATCCTCGGCTCGTGCTGGATCCGCTTTGATCTCCCGGATGGCGAAAGCGTCGTTTTTTCAGGGGACCTCGGATCGAGCGGCACACCGATCCTGCCTGACCCGGATATCCCCGCGCCCTGCGATCTTCTGGTTCTGGAATCGACTTACGGCGACCGCCGCCACGAGGATCGAACCCGCCGCCTGGAGCAGTTAAAGGCCATTCTTCAGAGAGCCTTGTCCGACAGCGGCAAAGTATTGATCCCGGCCTTCGCCCTTGGCCGCACCCAGGAACTGATCTATGAAATGGACCGCCTTTTCTCGGATTCTGCAGGTCCCTTTTCCATAGACGGCAGCCGGGTTCCAGTGTTCATCGATTCGCCGCTTGGCCTCAAGATAACCCGGATCCATGCCGCGCTTTCGGAGTATTGGAACGATGAGGCCAAGGGCCTTCTGGAGCGGGGTGAGCATCCGCTCAACTTCGAGCGCCTCTACGGCGTAGAGAGCCATGAAGACCACCGAAGGCTGATCGAACTCGAGGGTCCGGCTATCATCATTGCTGGCAGTGGCATGTGCACGGGCGGCCGAATCATCGATCATCTGAAGAAACATCTGCCCGATCCGACCACCGATATCCTCTACGTCGGCTATCAGGCCGCCGGAACCCTGGGAAGGGACATCCTCGAATCCCGCCACGGAGGCAACCGTGAGGTTTTGCTGGGCGAAACGCCCGTCCCCATCCTGGCTTCCGTTCATCAACTCGGCGGCTACTCTGGCCATGCAGATCAGCAGGAATTGCTCGAGTGGGCAAGAGCCGTCGAACCACGGGCCGTCAAACTGGTACACGGCGAAAGGAAGGCACAGGCCGCCCTCCAGGCCTTATTGGGGTCGGACCAAGCTATATGATTGAAATTGAATGGTTATTCTGCGAAAAAATCGAAATTTTCTGTGTTAGAACTTACATTTCGCTCTTTGAAAAATGAGATTTTTATATTTTTTTTTGTTTTGTGACTTTAGCCGCCCGGTTTCTGGGAAAATCGGTTCATGGTTTGTCTAACCCGTGTCAAAAAGATACTCATAGGAAAAAAAGCGGTCGGGGACCTCTAGAATTTTCAGGATGTCCATTTGCAGGGGTGTTAATTGCGAAACAAACCCGCAAGATTTCCCATCGGGGAGGGTCATTAGCCCGCACACCACAAATTCAAATACCTTGAGCATGTATTCAGCTCTTGGGTTGCGAACGTCTTTTCTGTTGGGCATAAAATTGTCCAACCCTTTGTCGCGGGCTTGGACGTTGTTTCTGGCTGTTCTTTCAATAAGGATAATGAGTTGCAAGGCAATTTTAAAAAGGAGGAGATAGGCTTCGATCCGTTTGGGGGTATGGATGTAAACGGGTTCCAGCTTGAAGCCGCTTTTGGCCCTGCGGTTGATATGCTCTGATTTGTATTGGTCTTTATGGGCCATCATGGCAGTTTCAATGGGCAAGTCTTCTTGCGACTTGTTGGTGACCAAGGGGTAATAGCCGCACCGATACAGGGCCTCTTCAAAGGCTGCCTCATGAAAGTGAAGATCTACGCTGAAATGATCAACGACGATTTTGACCTTCTGGTGTTCTTGTCCTTTTGCAGGACGGCCCGATGTCTTGTTTTTGTAAGAGACGGCAGGGTTGTTGGAGATGGTATAGCTGAAGAACTCAGCGGCTTGATATATGTTCAAAATGGCGTTGCAGGCATGCTCAATGGATTCCTTGGTCTTGAGGTGATAGGCATTGAGCTTGGGCGTTAACGCAGCAAAAGCTTTCCGGGTTTTTTGGACCCGGTTGTGAAGGGCGTGTCGTTTTCGGGAAGCCAACCCCTGATCATAGAGGATGATCATGTGCAGGACATACTCTTTATGGTTATGGGAAAAGGAAAAGGGGGTTTCGAAGCCACGGTTTATTTGGTCTTTGTAGGGGACGAGCTGTTCCTGGGTGTGGCTGTCCAGGGCAGATAGAAAGGCGTTTTTGTAGGATTCGTACATGGGCGCGGGCGCGATGAAATATCCTTCATGGTCATGGATGTGAGCCATGTTTTCTTTGGTGACGAGTTTCGAATCGCCGACATAAAGGAAATTGCAGCGGTCCAACAGATCCACGAGGCGGGTCCACTGTTCGACATAGGTGGTCACATCGGCCGTATTGCCGTTGTAGGCCTGCTGAAACAGCGGAAATGCGGAGTCGGAACTGACGGACAAAGACCAAATGAGTTGTTTGAGGTCCTCACGATGCTTCTTGCTGTGGCCAAAGGTGATATGGACGCCTTCAGAGGTTTTTGTGTTGTACTCCCCATAAACTGACGCCGATGTGGTGTCGTTGTGGCAGATGTCGTTCTTGATGTTAAATTCGGAGATCATTTGTCTGGTGAGGAGCATTTCCAGATTGCCGATGCCGTAATCATAAAGGGCATCCAGGGTGTCGGCCAGGCGATCATCGAAATACTCATGGGGAGCGACATGTGGCAAGATCACATCCAGCACAGTGGTATCGGTGGCGAAGCTGCAAAGCCGATAAAGCTGAAGGACCTGAAAAAGAATGCCCGAGATCATGGCGATGCAAGCCTCGCCATGCGAGAGGACCTTCCGTCTGGGGTCAAGAAAAACATGTTCGTCAATGATCTGCCGAATACGACACCTGTTGAAATAGCATCGCAGTATGGGTGCAAAGCCGACGCCCTGTGTTTGGACGGATTTCAAGATAACGTCTGGCATCATGTCCTCCGAAGTCTTCTTGGGGACCGTACTATGCCAAACACAATAACCTACGTCCAGCCTAACCAAAGCCGAATGAGCCGATTATCCGCCCCTTTTCTGCATTTTACTGCGGTATCCGCTCGTATTCAGCCATTTTTAAAAATCAACAAAATTTGCAGCAGCAACAAGCGAAATGTGAGTTGGATGAACGAACGGCGGCAGGCTATCCTACTTTCTCGAGAGTGTTCCTTCTCGACTCCTGATTGCTTGGAATAGTTTCCATCCGGAAATGGTCTTTTTGACCAATCTCGGTGCCAATCTGCCCGTTTGCTTGTGCGGCAACCTGCAGGTCGCCTCCGCACAAACCCTTGATTTCCTTGATATTGGCCAAACCGGGACCCGCCGCGTAGCGGTGGGACTGAGCGGCGAAGCGGTGAAGAAAAATCCTCATTTCCGGATTGGAAACTTTGCCGCGCCGGATGGTCTTTTCCGGATGGACGCTAGAATAGATTTTTTCTGGTGCAAATAGTGCGTTTAAGAAAATAAAATGGTCCAAAAATCCGTGTTTTACAAGTTAATTTAAATCGTTAGCTTGGTCCGACCCCTCGAAACTTTTTTCTTGACAGACGGGATATGAGACGAGTAGTATCAACCGTGCGGCCGGTCGGATATCTTGGTTCATTTTTAAAAATCATATCAAAAGGCCGTGTTGGGGACGTAACGAAATATCAGCAATGGGGATGGGGTATTAAATTGGATAAACGGGACGAAATATGCGACAAGGCACTGGAATTGTTCCTGACGGATGGCTATGAACAGACCCCCTTGTCACGCGTCGCCAAGGCCCTGGGATTGAGCAAGGCCGGTCTTTACCATTATTTCAGCAGCAAAGAGGAGCTTCTTTTCCAGATTCACGAACGTCAGATGGAAAGGATGTTCATTCCTCTGCTCGAAGAGGCGGAAAAATTCCCGGACCCGGCGGAACGGGTGGCGTTCTTCATGCGTCAGTACATCCTGCATGCCATGACCCCGGATCCTTCCGTGCGACTTCTCGTTCATGAGACTCAGAATCTTGCGAAGACGCATCGGGCCAGGATCAACCGGATCTGGAGAAGGGGCTTCGATTTGATCCGGAATGCCCTGCTGGAAATGAAGGCAGCAGGAAAAGCCAAAGATTTGAACATGACCTTCGCGACATTCGGCGCCCTTGGAATGTGCAGCTGGATCTTTTACTGGTTCGACTATTCCCGACAGGAAGCAGCACCGGAGTTGGCTGATACATACGTCGAAATCTTTCTCCGCGGCCTAACAACCTGAAGGAATGATCGAAGACTTACCCTCCTCGATCGGTCTGGCGATTTGATAACGTGTGCAGCGCTTGGTCGGAGACTGCTTCCGGTGGCATCAAACGCCGTTTTTATATGGTCGGTGGACCGACCGTGCGGCCGGTCGTATCACGATCAAAACTAAAAATTCTTAGGCATAAAGAGAGATGCAGGCATGGAAGAAGGATCGACATGTCCAAGAAGATAAGACTTACAACCAACTTTCTTCGCCGCGGGGCGGGGTTCGGTGACGTGGAGTTCGATGGTGGGGCGGATACCGTCGCTGAGCTTCTGCGCCGGGTCGAAAGAGAGAGTCGGTTTATTCTGATCGATACCGAAGGGGTAAGACTCAGACCCGACATAGAGTTGACACTCCGTGGCAAGAACATTCTTTTCTATCCGAAGGGACTGGGAACGGTTCTCGAGGAGGGTGATTGGCTCGATATCTGTTTGACCCCGCTCGGCGGAGGCTGAACCGGGGTCTGGGAGTATTCGAGGATTGCCTTTTCAAATTTCAGGAAAAGACTTTGGGAATTTCAAGTCGATAAGGGAGGAGCAGGATTATGACACTTTTTTACAGACGACTGCCGCAATTCGACTACCTCAAACCCGAGGGATTCGAAGAAGCACTGGGTTTCATGCAGGAAAATCCTGGCGGAACGTCCCGGGTCTATGCAGGCGGGACGGACGTGATACCGAAAATCAAACGGAGAACCGATCCGACCCCTAAAATCCTGATTGATCTAAAGGGTGTGAGCGGTCTCGATTATGTCAGTGCTGAAAAGGACGGGGGTTTGCGGATCGGAGCCCTTGCCTCCATCAATGCTGTTGCGGATTCCGAAGCAGTGAAAAAACGTTTTTCTATGCTGCATCAGGCTGCATTCAGCATCGCGTCCCACCAGATCCGCAACCGTGGGACCATCGTAGGCAACCTCTGCAATGCTGTTCCCTCCGCGGACTCTGCTCCAGCGCTGCTTTGTCTGGAGGCGCGGCTTCTGTGCGTCAGCCCGCGGGGTGAACGGGTCGTCGAGCTGAACCGATTTTTTACCGGCCCGGGAAAGACAGTCCTCAATCCGGATGAACTCGTCAAGGAGATACAGGTTCCCCCGGCTGAAGGACGGGGTGTCTACATCAAGCTCTCACCCCGCAGCCGCATGGACTTAGCGGTTGTGGGCGTAGCGGCCCTGGCGGGAACCCGCTCCGGCATGTTCTCGAAAGTCCGAGTGGGCCTGGGCGCAGTCGCCTCGACACCGATCCGGGCTGGCCAGTGTGAAACGTTCCTCGAGGGTCAGCCGGTGGGCGATGAGGTGATCGCCGAGGCGGCCAAGCTCGCCGCCGATGAATCGAAACCGATCGACGACCACCGGGCATCCGCCGAGTACCGCCGCTTGATGGTGGAGGTCCTGGTCCGGCGGGCGCTGAAACAGGTGTTATCAAATCAGGACTGAGGCAGGAGATTGTTGTCTTCGCCACACACAGAAATCGATCAATCGGACACCATGCGTTTCCAATGGGGTCGTAAACCATCTTTTGGGCGCGACCGATAGAACCGGGCGCTTGTCTAAAGGCGGCTGTCAGACTCCGGCATTCATGCATCCAGAGCGCCAGTTCTGGACCCTGAGTGATCCGCCAAACCGTTTCCGGATGGAACCCAAACCGACAAAGGGAGAGCGAACGATGGAACTGAAAGAAATCCAATTCGTCATCAACGGCGAATCACAAACGTTGAGGGTTGCGCCCCACCGCACCCTCCTCGAGCTCATTCGTGAAGAGCTCAAGTTGACCGGCGCCAAAGAGGGCTGCGGTCTGGGTGAATGCGGCGCCTGCACGGTCATCATGGGCGGCCGGGCCGTCAACAGCTGCCTCGTGCCGGCGGTGGAGGCGGATGGTCAGGAAATTACGACCATCGAAGGCCTGAAGGAAGGCGACAAACTGCATCCGCTGCAGGAGTCTTTCGTGGAGCACTCCGGAATGCAGTGCGGGTTTTGCACCTCCGGGATGATCATGTCCGCGAAATCCCTTCTGGATCGTAATGCTTCACCTTCTCCAGGGGAGATCAGAGAAGGTATCGCCGGGAATTTTTGCCGGTGCACGGGGTATACCAAGGTCATCGAATCCATCCAGGCGGCCGCCGAGCTCATGAAAGGGGGGAGATAAATCATGCAAGAATTTTCTGTGATCGGAAAACGGATCCCCAGGGTGGACGCCCTCGCCAAGGTCACGGGGGAGGCCAGATACGCCGCGGACTATGAGATGCCCGGTATGCTCTGGTGCAAGATCGTCAGAAGTCCGCACGCCCACGCGAAAATCCTGAACATCGACACGAGCCGTGCCGAGCGGCTCCCGGGCGTCAAGGACGTTTTGACGGGGAAGGATTTCAAGGGATGGAAATGGGGTTGGATGCCTAAAACCCGTGAGGAGGAGCCGCTCGCAGCCGAACGCGTGCGCTATCTCGGGGAGGCGGTGGCGGCGGTCGCGGCCGTGGATGAAGACACGGCGGAGGAAGCGGCCCAGTTGATCCAGGTGGAGTACGAACCCCTTCCCGGTGTGTTCGATCCGGAAAAGGCTATGGAGGACGGGGCTCCGCAGCTTTATGACCATGTGAAAAACAATGTCAGCTGGGATTTTCACATGGACTTCGGCGACGTCGAAAAGGGTTTCCGTGAAGCCGATCTCGTCCAGGAGGACCGTTTCGAAACCGGCCGGGTCATCACCGGTTACCTGGAGCCGCCCGCCGCCGTGGCGGTGTACGACTCATCGGGCATCACCATCTGGGCGGCCAAACAGAGCCCTTATTTCGTCTATCGGCACCTGGCGGCCTGCTTCAACCTCCCGCTCAGCAAGGTGAGGGTGATCCAGCCTTTCATCGGCGGGGGCTTTGGCGGAACGAAGAATGATTCCCTGGCAGGCGACTTCTGCTCGGTCCTTTTTTCGAAGCGGACCGGCAAACCGGTGAAGTTCGTCTACACCATGGAAGAGGTCCTCATGACCTGCCGGCGGCGTCACAACATGATCGTCTACAACAAGACGGGGATGAAAAAGGACGGCACCATCACAGCCATGCACAGCCGGGTCATCGCCGACGGCGGGGCCCACACCGCCATCGGCCCGCTCACCATGTACCTGACCGGGTCCATGAGCACCCTTCCCTATAAACTCCCCAACTTTAAACACGATGCCTATCGCATTTACACCAATAACCCGATCGGCGCCGCCATGCGCGGTCACGGCGTTACGCACACCCGGTTCGCCGCGGAGCTCCAGATGGAGATGATGGCGGAGAAACTCGGCATCGACCCTGTGGCCGTGCGGCTCAAAAACGCCATCACGGCGCCCCACGAGACGGTCAACAAGGTCACCGTCAAGTCCTGCGGCTTGGTGGAAGGGATCCAGACCCTGGCCGAGAGCGAGGCCTGGAAGACCAGAGACCAGCGGAAGGGGAGCGGGCCGGTCATCCATGGCACGGGCCTGTCCGCCACGTCCTATCTCGGCGGCGCCCGGCAGCGCGGCCACCAATCCTGCGCGGCCGTCCTGCGGCTCTGCGAGGACGGGACGATCGACTACCTCACGGGAGCGACGGACTGCGGGCAGGGCTCCGACACGGTGCTCTGCCAGATCGTGGCCGAGGAACTCGGTGTCGGGATGGAAGATGTCGATATCAAACGCGTCGATACGGCCGTGACACCCTGCGATGCGGGGAGTTACGGGAGCCGGGTCACGGTGCTCGCCGGCGAGGCGGCCCGCCGCGCGGCGATCGACATCAAGGATCAATTGGCCCGCTTCGCCGCGCGGGAGTGGGAGGCGAACCCCGAGGACATCGTTTTCAAAAATCGGATGGTCAGCGTAGCCGGATCCCCCGAAAAGACCATGCCGTTCGATCAGCTCGCGAAGATCGCCTGCTATTCGGGCTCGGGGGCGGTCATCATCGGGAAGGGGTATTCCGATTACGGCATCGACGTCCTCGACTTCGAAAAAGGGATCGGCAACTGCGGCACATCCTACAGCTTTACGTCCCAGTTGACCGAACTGGATGTGGACCTCGAGACCGGCTTCATCCGCTGCACGGACATGGTGATCGCGCACGACTGCGGCAGGCCGTTGAACCCCGTCAACGTGGAGGCGCAGAACCAGGGCGCCGCGATCCAGGGCATGGGGCAGGCGCTCTACGAGGAGTTCCGGATGGACCACGGAAGGACCCTCAACCCGAACTTGGCCGACTACAAGATGCCGCTCGCCCCAGACATCCCGCGGATCGAGGTCATCGACATCCTGACGGATGACCCGTCCGGCCCGTTCGGCGCCAAAGAGGCCTCCGAAGGGGCCATCGTCAGCACCCCGCCGTCTGTCTTTACGGCGGTGCATCATGCAACGGGCATCTGGTTCAAAGAGCAGCCGCTGACCCCCGAGAAGGTGGTGATGGCCCTGCGGAACCGCAAACAATAGGAGGTAAAGGATGGATTTCTATCCATGGTGGACGGACGAGCAGAAGGCGTTTGCGGCGGAGGTCCACGCCTTTGTGCGGGAACTCATGCCGCGGGACGCAGAGTCCCGGTGGAAGCGGGAGTTTCCGTGGGACATCTTCGAGAAGATCGGAGAAAGGGGGTACACCGGCGCCGGCGTGCCCAAGGAATACGGCGGGCTCGGGCTTGGCGCTACGGGGGCCTGCATCGCCGCGGAGGCATTCAGCCGCATGCCCGGACCGGGCCGCGTCTTCATCGGGAACATGCTTGGCGGACTCCGCCAGGTCATTGAATTCGGTTCGGAAGAACAGAAAAAGCGTTTCCTCCCCCGCATCGCACAGGGGGAGATGGGGGCCATCGTGATTACGGAGCCCGTCGCGGGCACCGACGCAGCAGCCATTGAAATGACGGCTCGACGCGGGGGGGATGTCTATCTCCTCAATGGGAAAAAGCGCTACATCGTCTCCGCAGGCGTGGCCCAACGCTACATGGTTTACGCGCTGACAAGCGACAAACCCGAGGACAGAAAACGGTACCGACACCTGACGGCGTTTGTCGTCGAAAAGGGTTCACCCGGCTTTACGGTCGAAAAAATCAACGAGATCATAGGCTTCGAAAACATCCAGAACGGGGCGCTCGATTTCAAAGACGTCCCCGTCCCCATGGACCAGGTCCTTGGCGAGGAGGGGCAGGGCTGGTCCATCATGACGGCCGGCCTCAATTTCGAGCGCACGCTGATCTGCGCGCAGACCGCGGCCTGGATGGGCGAACTCCTCCGTAATACGGTCCCCTACGCCGAACGGCGGGTCCAGTTCGGCCGGCCCACCATCAGCTTTACCAACAACCAGTTCAAGATAGCCGACATGGTGAGCCGGGTGAAGATCTCCCGGTTGCTCACCTATTACACGGCCTACCTGTGGGACCTCGGCTGGGATATCACCCTCGAGTCCAATGTGGCCAAGGTCTACAACTGCGAAGGGGCGGTGGGCGCGAGCCTCGACGCCATCCAGGTCATGGGAGGGGACGGGTTGACGCCCTTCTACCCGCTCTCGGCCATCTACGGTGTCTCGAAGGTGGAGAACATCGCGGGCGGGACTATGGAGGCCTGCAGGATGGTGATCCAGCGCGCCGCCATGAAGCAGATGGCCGAGGATCTGAAGATGTGCCGAAGGGTGATTCATGCAGAACTCGGTGTGCCTGTCCCGGCCGCGACCGAGCCCGAAAAGGCCCGATCGATCGATGAGGAAAGCCTCCTGAAGGTTCTGGGAGAGGATTACCGGGCCAATCCCGGCCTGCACATGAGCCGGGATGACATCAAGGCCTTTTTCGATGTGGATGACAAGGATCTCGACCAGGTGCTCGTCGACCTGGAAGGCAAAGGCGACGTACGGCTGGTCCGCGACAAGAAAGGCATCGCGCTGGCGAAGGCCAGCTATGAAGGCCTCGGCAAGGCCTTTCCCCTTGACTATTACAAGTGGTTTCCCTCCTGGATCGATGAAGGCAGGGTCTTTTAGCGTTATGTCGTGTCGATGTTTTCTGTTAAAGGGTGCTGAGCGGCGGCTTTCGCTGAAGGGTGGGAGCCGTCTGTGGGGGTGGCAGGACAAGCTCTGCGACAGGGTGCCTGCCGGAGCTTCGAAAGGGGGTGGGAAGCGGGAAGATATAGGATTCGGTTGTCAGACTGTCTTCATTATCGGATCGGAAGATCTGTTTTCTATGAATACATGACAGAAAGAATGGAGGGCAACATGAAGAAAGTCTTTTTGATCATCGCCTGCATAACCCTGTTCCTGGGGTTTACCGCCATCGAATCGAAAAGCGAGACGATTGTACTCAAGGCCGTAACAGGTTTTCCCAAAAATCACCTCAATAACGACCCTGTTCCAATCCTGGTGGACAAAATCAACAAAAGGGCCGAGGGCAAGCTGCGCATCGATTGGGTGGGAGGACCGGAGGTCATACAGAGTTTCGACCAGATCCACGCCTTGAAGGCGGGCACCATCGACATGATCCTCTATTATCCGTTCGGATACCTGAAGCCGATCATGCCGGAGGCTTGGGCAAAGGGGTTAACGGAGTTGGCTGAATGGGAAGAGCGCAAGACCGGGGCCTACGACCTCTGGTGCGAGATCTTCGAAAAGCGTGCGAACGCGAAGTACCTCGGTCGCCTGCAGAGCTTTCTCCCGTTCAAGCTGTTCGTCAACAAGAAGATCGAAAAGGTGGATGACATCAAGGGGCTGAAAATCAGGGTCCAACCCCTCTATATTCCGTTCATCAAGGCATTGGGCGCTACGCCGGTCAGCATCCCGCCGACCGAGATCTACACGGGCATGGAGCGCGGCGTCGTGGATGGCTTCATGTGGCCCAATGTGGGCGTTATCAGTTGGGGCCTGCAGGAGGTGACCAAGTATGCGATCGAGCCGGGGGTCTTTCAGATGGAGCCTGCCACGATGATCAATCTCGACAAGTGGAAGAAGATCCCTCCGGATGTCCAGGACCTGATCATGGATGTGATGCAGGATATGGAGTACATCGGCACGATGCGCAACACCATGATCGAACAGACGGAAGAGAAGGTCCGGAAGGCGGCGGGCATGGAAACGCTGATTCTGCCGCCGGAGGAAGCCCAGAAATTCCGGGCCATCGCCTATGACAAGACCTGGGAATATGTCATCGAGGCAGCCCCCGAATATGGCCCCAAATTGAGGGAATTGACCTCGAGAAAGGCGATTCCCAAAGAGGTGTTCCCTTGGGATTAGCGGGCGTAGTGTCGCCTTGCCGCCTATGCAGACTCGCCCTTGTCGCGCAAAGCATCGGGGGGGCGCCCGTGATCCATTCACGCTGTCTGCGCCCCTCTTCGCGCGCGGAGCAACCTTGAACGTTAGAAGGCGAATGCCGAGAGGCGGTTGTTTGCGAAAGGGTGTGTGCCATTCCCGATTTCAGCGGCTTTCGCGCTGAAGGAACCGGTGACAGGGGTGTCGATCGTGACGTTGCTTGCGGTGGAAACCCCATTCCTGCACAGGGGTCTAGCGTATGCAGAAAAAAAGGGTTTTTGATTCGATCATCGACTTCATGGCGCTGCTGGGAGGGGTGCTCCTCGTGGGTGCCGTCCTGGTTATATCTGTGGAGATTTTCATGCGATATTTTTTCATGAAACCACTGATCTGGACGGTTGAGGTGTGTGAATACATCCTTTTTACCATGACCTTCCTGGCTGCGCCCTGGCTCCTGAAGAAGGGGGGACACGTCGGCGTGGACATTCTTGTCGAACGTATGAACCTCAAGCTGCAGGGCTGCTTGGGGGTGTTTTCTTCACTCACCGGTGTTTTTGTTTCGGGGATCGTCGTCTGGTTCAGCGGGGCCGCCGCATGGAATTCTTACCTCAACAGGGTTTTGATCACCAAGACCATGAATGTGTATGAATTCTATTTTCTGGGTCTGATCAGCCTGGGATATCTCTTGCTTCTGGGGCAGTTTGCGAGACAAGGCTTGCAGCATCTACGGCGGCTGAAGGAGGTGAACTGATGGCGGAATGGTATGTTATCCTGGTGCTCATCGTTGGATCTTTTCTGATCCTTCTGGCCGCCGGTCTTCCTGTGTTTCTCGCCTTCACGATCGTGGATGTCGTAGGGATCTATTTTTTGTGGGGTGGCGGGCATGGCCTGGAGCAGTTCATACGATCGATTTTTTCATCGATCAGCAGCTTCGTCCTTCTGCCAGTGCCGCTTTTCGTATTGATGGGGGAGTTGCTGTTTCATTCCGGGGTCTTTATACGTGCGCTGGACAGCCTCGATAAATGGATGGGACGGATCCCGGGCCGTCTGTGCCTGCTGAGTGTCGGGGGCGGGACCCTTTTCTCGACCCTGAGCGGTTCGAGCATGGGCACGTCGGCTATGCTCGGCTCCCTGCTGCTCCCCGAGATGGAGAAGAGAGGGTACCACAAAACCATCGCGATTGGTTCATGCATGAGCGGAGCCCTGGCCATGATCATACCCCCGAGCGCACTGGCCGTGGTGCTGGGATCGCTTATGCAGGTTTCGATCGGCAAGATGCTCCTCGCAGGCGTTGTGCCAGGGCTTTTGCTGGCGTGCATGTACGTGGCCTATATCGTTTTGCGGTGCAAGCTGCAGCCGAATCTCGCTCCCGACTATGTCCCAAAAGCTGTTTCCTGGTCCGAGAAGTTCAAATCCCTAGCGACCCATGTCCTGCCTTTCGGTGTCATCATCTTTGTGGTCACCGGTCTGATCTTTGCGGGCCTGGCCACGCCGACCGAATCGGCGGCAATGGGGGTCATGACGACCGCCGCCGTTGTGGCCGTCTACGGAAAACTCAAATGGGGGGTGATGCGCAGATCGCTGGATTCCACCCTCAGGATCACGGTCATGATGCTCATGATCCTGACCGGCTCGACGGCCTTCAGCCAGATCCTTGCGTTTACGGGTGCAAGCCGCGGGCTCGTGGAACTGGTGGTCAGCTTTCCTTTTCCCCACTTGGCGATCATCGCCGTGATGCAGATGCTTATGATCATTCTCGGGACCTTCATGGAGCCGGTCTCGATCATGATGGTGACTTTTCCGATATTCACCCCGATCGTCAAGACGCTCGGCTTCGATCCCATCTGGTTCGGGTTGCTGACTCTCATCAACATGGAGATCGGTATGAAAACCCCGCCGCTCGGGCTGTGCCTCTTCGTAATGAAAGGTGTCGTACCGGAAAAGACGACTATGCTGGACATTTACCGGTCCGTTGTTCCGTTCGTTTTGATCGACATGACAGCCATGATCCTGATCCTGTTTTTTCCGACCATAGCGACCGTATTGCCGCACTTTATGAAGCATTGAGGGTGATACTGCAAGAGGTTAAGGCGGTGCTCCTGTCTTTCTTAGAAGCGTTTGTATAGAGTCATGTAATCGAGCAATGTAAAGGAGAATCATGTCGAAAAATCTTTTACTGAAAGAATTGTCACGGTATGACATCGGCACCTATGCGGACATCGTTTATCGCAATGCGCTGCTTTATGCGAATGAGGAGGCATTCAAGTGCGGAGAGGACACGGTGACCTTCTCGCAGTTCAATGCCTCGGTGAACCGGCTGATTGAGGCTTTGCGGTCCATAGGCATCGAAAAGGGAGATGTATTGGGGGTTCTCAGCTGGAATTGCCTCGAATATCTGGATGTCTATGGAGCAGCTATGAAAGGCGGGTTTATCATCTCGCCTTTCAACCCAAGGCTGAAAAAAGATGAGTTGGATTACGTCATCAATTACTCCGAATGCAAGGTGCTCTTTGTGGGCCCGCAATTACTCGAAACGGCGCTTTCATTGAAGCAGCGGCTCCCTGGGGTGAAACACATCGTCGCTTTCGGCGATGCGCCGGAGGGGGTTTGCGAATACCGGGCTTGGACGGCCGGCCGGGAAGAGCGGGAACCCGCTGTCTATGCCGAAGAGAGCGATCCTCTGTTCCTTTTCTACACCAGCGGGACCACCGGAGTGCCGCGCGGCGCCCTATACACGCAGGCCCGGAGCATGGATGACACAAGACGGTTTGCCACTGCCCTGAGCCTTGAAACCGGTGACAGGCACGTGCAGATCATGCCCCTTTTCCATGTAGGCGGGACCAAGAATCTGTGGGGCTACTTTTTTGTGGCGGGCAGCAACGTTCTTATGCCCCAAATATCGTTCGATCCAACTGCTACGATGCGGGTGCTGCAGGACGAAAAGGCAACCGATATCCATATCGTTCCGACTCATCTCGCGGCATTTCTGGCCCTTCCCGATGTGGACAGCTACGACCTGGGCCACCTCAAGAGGATGTTTTATGCCGCCTCGCCGATGCCGGTGGAACTGCTGAAGAAGGGAATGGAAAAATGGGGCCCCGTCTTTATGCAGTTCTATGGTGCAACCGAAAACGGCCCGAATGTCCTTGTCCTCTCGAAGCGTCAGCATCATGTGCTGCACAAGTCGGTCGAAGAGCAGAAGATCCTTGCCTCCGCGGGTTTTCCGCATATCGGTGTGCATGTGCGGATTATCAACGCCGAAAGGGAGGATTGTGAGCCGGGAGAAGTGGGAGAGATCGTTGTCAAGAGTAAGGCCACAATGGTAGAATACTGGCGCAAACCAGAGGACACCCGGCAGACGGTGGTGGATGGCTGGGTGTCCGCAGGGGACTTGGGATGCTACGATGAAAACGGTTACGTCTACATCGTCGACCGGAAAAAGGATATGATCGTTACCGGTGGGGAAAACGTCTTCCCGCGGGAGGTGGAGGAAGTTCTCCATCAGCACGGAGATGTCCTGGAGGCGGCGGTGGTCGGGATCCCGGACCCGTACTGGGTCGAAAAGGTGCACGCGGTGGTAGTTTTGAAGGCCGGAGCGCAGGCCAGCGGTGCGGACCTCATTACGTTTTGCAAGGGGCGACTGGCTGGATACAAGGCCCCCAAGTCGGTGGAGATCGTGGCGGATCTGCCGAAAAACCCGGCCGGAAAGATTCTGAAGAAGGAGATCAGGCAGAAGTATTGGGCCGATCGTGACAGAAAAATCTAGGTTTCAGAGGTGGGGCGTTTATTCTGCACCCCTTGGCTCGTGCTGCAAGATCGTGTATTCCCGTGCCCTATGACGGTTGGAGGAAAACGAATGGAGAAGTTGCTTCCAGGAAAACGAATTCTCATTGTCGACGATGAGCTGGATGTTTTGGAAGCTTTGGAAGAGCTTCTGACAATGTGCACCGTAGCGAAAGCGGACTCGTTTCAGGCGGCGAAAGAACTATTGGAGAACGAACGGTTCGATATCGTTGTCCTGGATATCATGGGTGTCGACGGTTACGAACTGTTGAAGATCGCTAATAGTAGAAATATGGTGGCGGTGATGCTGACTGCCCACGCGCTCAGTCCAGAAAATATCAAGAAATCTTTCAAAGGGGGTGCCGCCTCCTATCTACCGAAGGAAGAGATCTCGGAAATCGCGTCTTTTCTCGAGGAAGTGCTTCAGGCCAAAAATGAGGGCAGACATTTCTGGTCCGGCTGGCTGGAGAAATGGGGGGATTATTACGACAAGAGATTCGGCCCCGAATGGCGCTGCAGCGACAAAGAATTTTGGGAAAAATTCAAATACTGGATATAGTCATTGGGGTCGGAACAATCTATCTGATGGAATTTGCATTGTTTTCTTGTTTAACAATGGTATTTTCCTGCTTTAGAAAGGGGGTTTTGGAGGCCAGATAGCTACTTTAAGCGATTTTGCACCTTTCGAGCTTTAGTTCAGCACCTGGATTGATTTTCCGTAAATCTTGCCTGGAGTCTATTATCGCTACATGAGCTTCGTCCGCATTGTCTGATTTCCATCCTCTATTAAAGTGTAGCAGTTTGTTTCGCTTTTTGGAACGAACAAAAGGCTCTAAATTTCCCTGCCATTTTGAAGACCCTTCCGAGCTTCCCCACGCTTAGAACAGCCATTTTCTACTGAAAATTGAGCGTCTAAGCAAAAAAATCCCTCAAATTAGAGGGATTGTGCCAATTTATTCAGTTGGTTAGCTTGGTCCGACCCCCATTGGAATGTTTTCTAAATGGCAATTCAAAAATATTGTAAATTGCCTAATAGGTTACAAAATGAATTAGAATCATAAATTGGTGATAAATCTAATCAAGGATCTGAAATATAATATATTGGGATATATAGTAAAATAGTTAATCACATCTAAAAAATTCTGCAAATACAATTTTTTCTTGACTTCAGTTTTTGCCTAATCGTAAAGTCTATAAAAATGAAACTTGTATTTTAGGAAACAACGGGGCGTGCCTTGGACGAGAAGACCATCATCGAAAAGATCAAGCGCATCAGGGCCAACAAGAACATCACCTTGAAGGCCCTTGCAGGCAAGACCGGTTTGACCGAAGGGTATCTTTCCCGCATCGAGAAGGCCACCAGCGCACCGCCCATCTCGACCTTGACCCGCATCGCGCAGGGTCTCGACATCGATGTTTCCTATCTCCTGGCAGGTGGGGGCGAAGACCTGGAGAACAGCCCGAGCATCGTCATAGGCCGCAAGGAAGACCACAACGCAAAGGACGCGGCTGGCGCCTTAGGGACCCTCAAGCATGGCTACCGCTTCGAGCCGCTCGCCTCCGGGAAGCGGGGCAAGAACATGCAGCCTTACATCCTCACCCCCGATTTCGAGGCTGGAGAGTTTCTGCAGCACGATGGCGAGGAGTTCTTCTATGTACTCGAGGGCAGGATCGAATTTCTTTACGGCACGGAGAAGTACGAGTTGAGCCAGGGGGACTCCGCCTACTTCGACGCCCAGATCCCGCATACGGGCAGGAGCCTCGGTGAAAGAAAGAGCAGGATCCTGATCATCCTTCACAGCTATAAACGGTATTGAGCCTCCGGGCTCGGTCAGAGGATGTGGAACGATGGCATTCGAAGATCTGATAGCGCCTTTCCGGTTCGTTCAGGAGGATCCCTTTCGCAGGGTAAAAGAACTCAAGGCCGCCGGCCCCCCCTCCCTGAAGGTCATCGGATTCCTTTTCCCCGACGTTCCCGAGGAACTGCTGCATGCCTTCGGCGTACTGCCTTTTGCCGTTCCGGGCACCGTGGGCAGTGTCGACCGGGCCTATGCCTCTCTGCCGACCTTCTCCTGCCCGTTCAACGTCAGTCCGCTGGAGGCGGCGCTGCAGGGGGAACTGGATTTTCTCGACGGTTTGGTCATTCCATACAGCTGCGATGCCATGCGGGCCTTCTCGCATGTCTGGGAGACGAATTTCCCGGGCCTTTTCAACTACACCCTATGGCTCCCCAAGGCTGCGGATGGTGCGGGTGCAAGGGCTTTCCTCGAGCAGGAACTCTTGAGGATGAAAGGGGCCTTGGCCGATTTCCTCGGGGAGGCTGTTCCAGATGAAGCGCTCCTCGAAAGCATAAAAATTTTCAATCGCAACAGAGCGCTTCTCAGATCCCTCCACCGGAGGCAATCGTCGCCTTCCACGGCCCTCTCCAACACGGACTTCATGACGGTGGTCCGGGCATCGGCCCGCATGCCCAAGGTGGAGCACAGCGACAGGTTGGAAGCGTTGCTCGAGGCGCTTCCGGTTGGAGCGGCCGAAGAGGCGGCACCCGGTCCGAAATCCATCCGTGTATTTCTCTTCGGGAGCGTCTGCGATGTAACCGAAGTTTACCGCTGCCTGGATAAGGCAGGCATGATGGCGGTCGAGGACAACCTCTACAACGGAACGCGGTATTACAATGAAGACGTCGACGAAGTGGGCGACCCGGTGGAAAACCTCGTCGCCAGACATTTCCGGAAGGATCCGATGAGCTGCTATCACTACCGGGAAGGACGTTTCAGGGAGTCTTTGAGGCGCAGGATCGTCCGCGCCGCGATCGACGGGGTCGTGTATCTGTGCCCCAAGAACTGCGAGGTCCTCCAGCTGGACTACCCCATGGTGAAAACCCTCCTGGACGAAATGGACATTCCGTCGTTGTTTGTCGAAGTGGATCACACGCTGGGCTCCAGCGCCCAGCTCGAGACGCGGCTGGAGGCCTTCGGAGAAATGATTCTCGAACGGAAAAGCGGAGGGGTCTAACACCGCCATGCAGACGCTCAAGCTCTTGAAGAATCTCAATGATCGGTATTACGAGGATGCCAGGAATGCGTCGGCAGAGGGGAAGAAAGTGGGCTTCGTCAACGTGTTCGCCCCCACGGAATTGTTCTATGCCATGGATATCGTCCCCATCTATCCCGAAAACCACGCCGTCTTCATCCAGGCGAGGAAGATGACCGCCGAGATCAGTGAAAGGCCTCAGGCGCTGGGGTACACGCCCGGGATCTGCAGCTACGCCATGTGTGATCTCGGCTCCGCGCTCACGGGGAAGAGCCCGGTCGGAGGCCTTCCGCGACCCGACTTCTTTCTTACGACCAACTCGCAGTGCGGGACGTTGACGAAGTGGTTCGAGAGGATGAGCGAGTTCTATGATGTCCCGCTTTATCTGATCGATGTGCCTTACACCGGGGGCAAGTTCCCCGATGAGCACGCAAGGGCCTATGTGGAGGCGCAACTCCACGATCTCGTCGATTTCCTCGAAGGGATATCCGGGAACCGCCTGAAAAGAGCGCGGCTTGCGGAGGTGATCGCGACCGCCAACGAAACGACGGCCCTCTGGGCGGAGATCCTGGATGCGGCTCGCGCGGTGCCTGCTCCCCTTTCGGTCTTCGACCAGTTTTTCAGCATGGCCCCCATCGTGGCCCAGAGGGGCTCCAGGGTGGCCCTCGAATTCTACCGGGCCCTGAAGCAAGAGGTGTTGGAGCGCGTGCAGGCGGGAGTCGGAGCGGTCCCGAGGGAGAAGTACCGTCTCTACTGGGACAGTCTTCCCCTGTGGCACGAGTTGAAGTGGCTTTCCGACCTCTTTCTCTCGTACGATGCGTGCCTCGTTTCCACCGTCTATACCCTCCCCTGGGCGGACTTCCGTCTGGACTCCGAAGATCCGTTCCGCAGTTGGACGAACGAGTACGTCCACTATTTCGACTGGAATCTGAACCGCCGGGTCGAACTCATTCTCGGCCTCCAGGAGCGCTACCACCTCGACGGCGCCGTCTACCACAATGACCGCAGCTGCAAGATGTTCTCGATGGCCATCCCTGAGATCAAGCGCATCGTCCAGGAAAGGAGCGGCTTGCCCGGCTTCATCCTCGAAGGCGATCACGGGGATCCGAGGTTCCTTTCGAAGGAGCTGGTCGAGAAAGGATTAGCCAATTATTTCGATATATTGGATAACCGTAAAACACACCGAAACGCAGGGAGGCACGTGTCATGAACAAGCGTCGCGATCTCACCGTTCTCGTCGGCGGGCTGGGTTTCATGGTCCAGGAATACGTAGGCCTTATCCAGAAAGAGTTCCCCGCCCTGAACATCATTCCTTACCCGGTCCTTCAGGAATCGGACGCGAGCCAGGTGCCGGCCGGGATCGAAAAGGTCGATGTCGTGGCGTCCTTCAACGCCTATCCCCACGCCCTTCCCAGGATCGAGGACCTCAAGTGGTTTCACATCCTGATGACGGGCTACGAGCACATCCTGGCCACCGGGTTGATCCCGAAGGACGTCCTCCTGACGACGTCCGCCGGCTCCGTTTCCATCCCGGTGGCGGAGGTGGTCATGGGTTACCTGCTTTTCTTCGTCAAGAAATTCAAGGCTTCCCTCGAGAATCAGGGGATGCACAAGATGGACCGTATGCTCGGCCAGATGCGGGAACTGCACGACCGCAACCTGGCTGTCCTGGGCCTGGGGCATCTCGGCAAGGAAGTGGCGAAAAAGGCGAAACTGGGGTTCGGTATGCGGGTTACGGGTGTCGACAGCCTCGTCCCGGAGTTCGAGTATGCCGATCGGATCGTCAAGCCCGGCGAGCTCGACCAGGTGCTGTCGGAATCGGACTTCGTCGTGATCACACTGCCCCTCACCCCTGAAACGGAGGGGATGATCTCCGCAGCGCAGCTCAAACGGATGAAGCCTACGGCCTACCTGGTCAACGTGGCGCGGGGTGAGATTCTGGACAAGGCGGCCTTCACCGCCGCGTTGAAAGAGCGCTGGATCGCCGGGGCGGCCATCGACGTCTTTTGGGGCGATCCGACCAAGGAAGCGGTCCTGGACCAGGACGACGAACTCTGGGACCTGGACAACCTCTTCATCACCGCCCACAACGCCACGGGCACCGACCGCTACATCGCGAGGACCGCTCAGGTCTTTTGCGACAACTTGAAGCGCTTCATGGCCGGGGAACCCCTCGTAAACATCGTGCGTCAACGTTGAAACGGATCTTTACCCGGGTCCCGGACCTGCGATGAAGCATTCCTCACACGAATGGCAGGGAAGATCCACCCTGGAGGCCGCCGACAAAGGCCCCCGCGTCCCTCTGGGGCACCCGAAGGCCCGCACGTCGTGCGCGAAAGGGGGCCGACCGACGATGCCCCGCACTCGAGCGGGAGGCGGGCGGTTCAAGCGGTTCGAAAAATCCACCTGACATCGGAGCGAGCGCGATCATGATAACGGATATTCGAACACTAGGGGAACTCATCGACCGGGCGGCGGAGATCTGGCCCGAAAACGAGGCCGTCGTCTGGCCCGGCGGCAGGACCCGCTACCGGGAGCTGCGGGAGCGCGTCGACCGCTTCGCCTGTGCCCTTCTCCGGCTCGGGGTTCAAAAGGGGGACAAGGTCTCGGTGCTGTTCACCAACCGGCCCGAGTGGGCGGTGGCGGAGTTCGCCATCGACAAGATCGGGGCGGTCGTCGTTCCGGTGAACCCCCGCTACTCACTCCAGGAACTCGAGCACATTTTGCTGCATTCGGATTCGACCACCCTCATCATGATGGATCGCTTCCAGGAACTCGATTACGTCAAGATGCTGGGCTCCCTCTGCCCGGAATTCGAGCGCTCGATTCCAGGGGAACTCCAGTGCGGGCGGCTTCCCTTCCTCAGGAACATCATCGTTGAGGGAAGGTCGGAGCTTCTCTGCGCCTTCGACCTGGACGGGCTCATCGAGGCTGAAACCGCGCCGGACCTGGCAGGCCTCAAAAGAATTCAGTTCGAGGTGGCAGCCGACGACATCGCCCATCTGCCTTTCACGTCCGGGACGACCGGTAAGCCGAAGGGGGTGATGACGACCCATGCCCAGTACATCCGCTTCAACCTTGGCTTCATCAACGGCATCGGCGGCTTCACGGAGCAGGATCGTCTGCTGGTCGCGCCTCCCTTCAGCCACAATTTCGGCAACTCGCAGGGCATCCTGACACCCGCCTTCTGCGGCGCGGCTTCCATCCTGGTCGAAAATTTCAGCCCGAAGCAGTGCTTGAGGCTTATCCAGGACGAGCGATGCACATTTTTCGCCGGAAGTCCAACTATGTACATCCGGATGCTTCGGCATCAGGACTTCGAGACGTTCGACCTTTCGTCCCTGCGCGCCGGTCTTATCGCCGCCGCCCCGGCCCCCGTCTCGCTCATCCAGGAAATCAAGCAGCGAATGGGCATCAGCGCCCTCGTCAACGGTTTCGGCATGACGGAGAACAGCGTCGGGACCTCCATGACCCGGCCGGACGACCCCCCGGAAATCCTGGCGGAGACGGTGGGCCGGCCCCTCTGGCCGGATTACGAGGTGCGAGTCGTCGACACCTCGACCGGCGAGCCACTCCGGACCGGAATGGAGGGCGAACTGTGCACCCGGGGCCCCCTGGTGATGAAAGGCTACTACAAGGAGCCGGAGAAGAGCGCCGAGCTCATCGACCGGGACGGCTGGTTCCACACCGGGGATCTGGCCTCGATCGATCCTTCCGGAAACATCCGCATCACCGGGAGGCTCAAGGACATCTACATGCCGGGGGGGCTCAACGTCGCCCCGGAAGAGGTGGAGGAGGTGCTCTTCACGCACCCGAAGGTGAAGCAGGTGTGCGTGCTGGGGGTCCCTGACCCCGACCTGGGCGAGGCCGGGGCGGCCTTCGTCGAACTGAAGCCCGGTGAGGAGGTGAGCGCGGGCGAGTTGATCGCGTTCTGTGAAGGCCGCCTTGCGAAGTTCAAGATACCGAAGCACGTCTTGTTCACCGATGACTTTCCCATGACGACCTCGGGGAAGGTGCAACGTTTCAAACTGCGCGGGAGGGCTGTCAAGGAACTCGGCCTTTGACGCTGATGATCGTTCGGTCCCCCTGCCGGGAGAACGGCCGCTGCTGAAAGTCAGATCCGGTGCAGGCGCTGTCTAACCGAAACAAACTGAAAATGTTGGAGGAACCGCTATGAAAGAAATCATGCTGGGCAACGAGGCCATTGCCCGAGGCGCTTACGAAGCCGGCCTGCAGGTTGCGGTCGGCTACCCGGGGACGCCTAGCACGGAGATCCTTCAGACCATCCGGCAATACAAGGACATCTATTGCGAGTGGTCTGTCAACGAGAAGGTCGCCATGGATGTGGCCATCGGCAGTTCCCTGGGGGGCGCGAAGACCATCGTGGTCATGAAACACGCCGGCCTGAACGTGGCCTCCGACCCCTTCTATCCCATCGCCTTCATGGGGGTCAACGGCCCCCTGGTGCTCATTTGCTCCGACGACGTCGGGGCGGTCAGTTCGCCCACCGAGCAGGACACCCGGATCTACGCGGATCTTTTTCACATCCCGATGCTAGAGCCCAGTGACAGCCAGGAGGCGAAGGATTTCATGCGGTCGGCCTTCGAGATCAGCGAGCGGTTCGACACGCCGGTGTTCTACCGGACCACCAATGGGGTCTCCCACTCGATGGGCGTCGTGGAGCTTGCGGAGCGGACCGACGGCCGCAAACCGCCCTTCGACAAGACCTCGCCCAAGTTCCGCCCACAGGGCGGCGTGCACCCCTCGGTCATGCACGCCAATGCGCACGACCGTCTGAAGCGCCTCGCGGCGTTTGCCAGTGAGACGCCCCTCAACCGGATCGAGTGGGGTGACCGGCGCGTCGGGTTCATCACGAGCGGCACCCCGTACCAATACCTGAAGGAAATGCTGCCCGAGGCCTCGTTCTTGAAGCTGGGGCTCACCTACCCCCTCCCGGAGGCGCTCATCAGGGAGTTCGCCGGGCAGGTCGAAGAACTCTATGTGATCGAGGAGCTGGAGCCCTTCCTGGAGGACCGGATCAAGGCCCTCGGGATCCCGGTGCGGGGGCGCGAACTGAGGCCCGATGTCGGCGCCCTGTCGGTCGAGATCCTCAGCGAGCGCCTCGAGGACGTGATGCAGACGTTTGGAAAAGAGGTACCCGAGCGCCGGCAGCCCCTCCCGGGCGTCATCATACGCTTCCCGACGCTCTGCGCGGGCTGCCCCCATCTCGCAGCCTACTACGCCATCCGGCAGGCTCAGAAGAAGATCAAGGAGAAGGACGTCGTCATCCTCGGCGACATCGGCTGCTATTCGCTGGGGATTGCCGCGCCCCACAACATGCTCTCGTGCGCCTTCGCCATGGGTTCGGGGATCAGCGTCGCCCACGGGTTCTGCAAGGCCCTCCAGGACCCGGCCGACAAGGCCATCCTGGCCTACATCGGGGATTCGACCTTCCTGCACGCGGGCATGCCGGCACTCCTGAACTCCATCTATAACGAGAGCAATATGACGCTCGTCCTCACCGACAACAGCACGACCGCCATGACCGGCGGCCAGGAGCACGCGGGCACCGGCGTGACCCTGAAGGGGGACCGGCACACCGCAGCGAGGATCCCGGCCATTATCCGGGCCCTCGGGGCAGAGGACATTCACGAAGTGGATCCTTACGATCTCAAGAACACCTCGCAGGCTGTGAAAGACGCCATCGGTTACCAGGGCGTCTCGGTCATCATCGCCAAAGGCGCCTGCCGGATGTTCCCGCAGAAGATCAAGTCCCCCGCCTACCATGTCGAGGATGATCTGTGCACGGGCTGCGGCAAATGCCTCACCATTTACTGCCCCGGCCTGGTCCTGTCCGGTGGAAAGACCGAGAAGGGCAAGAACAAGGTGGCCATCGATCCCTTCGTCTGTGTGGGCTGTGGACTGTGTGCCCAAGTTTGCCCGACCGAAGCCATCCAAGCGGAAGGAGGACGCGAAAATGCCTGATAAAACCAGGAATATCCTGATTGTAGGAGTGGGGGGACAGGGCGTCATTCTGGCGAGCAACGCCCTTTCGGAGGTGGCCATGGCCAGAGGCTTCGACGTCAAGAAGAATGAGGCCCACGGGCAGTCCCAGCGCGGCGGCACCGTGCCGAGCCACGTCCGCTACGGGACGAGCGTCCACTCCCCGGTCATTGCGCGCGGAGAGGCGGATATCGTCCTTGCCTTCGAACAGATGGAAGGGCTCAGGTTCGCGCATTTCCTGAGGCCCGGCGGGAAGCTGATCCTGAACCTCCAGCGCGTCTACCCGCCGCGCGTGACCTCGGGGATGGACCGCTACCCCGACGATGTGCCCGCGATCATGCGGGAGAACGGCATCGATCCCATCGAGGTGGACGCTCTCGGCATCGCCAACCGATTGAAGAACCCGCTCGTGGTGAGCACGGTCCTGCTCGGGGTGTTGTCGAATCACCTGGAGTTCACGGAGGCCGAGTGGAAGGGGGCTCTCTCGAAGCTCGTGCCGCAGAAACATCGCGACGTCAACCTGAAGGCCTTCGACACCGGGCGGGCGCTCTGAACCGCGCCTCCCCGTCGGTGGGAATGATGCAACACATCCATGATCAGCTGAGGCCCCTAATCAGTGATGAGCAGGCGCAGCTGCGCCGGGAGGCGCGGGCGTTCGCGGAGCGGGAGATCGCGCCCGTCGCCCGCCGCATGGATGTGCTCCAGGAGTTTCCGCGGCGCCTGTTCGAGCGCCTGGCCGAAAACGGCTTTGCAGGGGCGGGCGTTCCGCCCCTGTACGGGGGCACCTTCAGGGACTACCTCTCCGTGGTGCTGATTGGCGAGGAGTTCGCGCGGGTGTCGGCCTCCGTTCCGGTGGCGCTCTTTCCGCATGCGATGCTTTGCGCCCACAACGTCTTTCTCTCGGGCACCGAGGACCAGAGGAGACGCTGGCTCCCGTTCCTTGCCGCGGGGCAAAAGTGGGGGGCTATGGCCCTCGCCGAGGCCGCCGCGGGCTCCGACATCCTTTCGCTACGGACGAAGGCCGCCGAATCCGGTGCCTTCTACACCCTGAACGGCGCCAAAACGCTCATTACCAACGTCCCCTTCGCGGACATCTACCTGGTTTTTGCGAAGACCTCGGCCGCGAAGGGGCCCGCGAGCATTTCCGCCTTCGTTGTGGAAAAGCGGGCGCCCGGCTTTGGCACCGGCAAACCCTTCGACAAGATGGGGATGCGCGGGTCGCCCACGGGCAGGATTCGCTTCAAAAACTGCCGTGTGCCCCGCGAGGACCTTCTGGGAGGCGGCGAGGGGGAGGGGTATCGTCAGCTCCTGGCGGGGATGGACCCGGAGCGGGTGAGCTGGGCCTCGATCGCCCTCGGCCTCGCCCAGGCCTCCCTCGAAAGCGCGCTCTGGTATGCAGGCCGCAGGAAACAGTTTGGCAGGACGATCGATTCCTTTCAGATGATCCAGGGGATGATCGCGGACATGGCGGTGGATCTGCAGGCCGCAAGACTGCTTGTCTACCACGCCGCGGGCCTTCTGGACCGCGGGGAGGAAGCTCGTCTCTCGGCTTCGTCGGCCAAACTCTTCGCGAGCGAGGCTGCGGTCAGGATTGCCGGGGACGCGGTTCAGATCCACGGGGGTGCGGGGTACATGAAGGACCGTGCGGTCGAAAGATACTTCCGCGATGCCAAGGTGCTGACAGTGGCGGCGGGTTCGTCCGAGATGCAACGACTCATTATCGCGCATGAATTGAAGCGGAAAGGGGCTCCCATGACATGAGAGCGACGTCGGAGGAAACCATGCTTCCGGCGGGCGAAGGTTTTCCGGGGAACAGGCGCCGCCGCCCGCTGAAGGAGCGGAGCGGCATCGGGTAGCCGGTGTTTCCCGGCGATTGGAGCGGGCCGCGGGTGGGTGGCGATCGCCCGGGGCCGCAAACCTCAATTCCCTGATTCCACAGGAGGTGGGAAGATGAAGAAGCTGGTCGTTTTGAGCCTGGTTGTCGCGTTCGTGCTCGTCGTCGGAGCCCCTTTCTCTTTCGGCGCCGATGAGGTCTTCAAGATCCGTTTCGGCCATGTCGCTCCGCCGCCGCACCCCCAGAACAAGGCGGCGCTTTTCTTCAAGGATTACGTGGAAAAGAAATCCAACGGCCGCATCCAGGTCTCCGTCCACCCTCTGGGCCAATTGGGCGGCGAGATCGGACAGGCCGAGGCGGTGGGGTTGGGCACCCAGGAAATGGCCTCCATCACCTCGGAGACCCTGGCGAATTTCGTCCCACAGATGGGGCTGTTTTCGTTGCCGTTCTTTTATCAGAATTTCGAGGAACTGGAGCGCGTGTGGTCGGGTGAGGTCGGATTCCAGATCATGCAGGAGTTCACCAAGCACGGCATGTACTGCCTGGCGTGGTCCAGCAACGGCTTCAGGGACTGGGCCAACTCGAAGCACCTCATTCACTCTCCCGAAGACATGAAAGGGATGAAGCTCCGGTGCACCGAGGCGCCGGTCTACATCGACGCCTACAAGGCCCTGGGGGTCGATCCCATCACCATGCCGTGGCCCGAGGTCTTCTCCGCCACGCAGCAGCGCGTGATCGATGGGCTCGATCTTCCCGTCATCGCCCTCGAGATGATCAAATTCTACGAGACGACGAAGTACCTCACCGTGTCGAACGGCTGGCCCAACTCGGGTATCATGACGATCGTCAACAAGGGCCTCTTCGACCGCCTGCCTGACGACCTGAAGCGGGTCGTACAGGAGGGCGCCTATCAGAGCGCAAAGCTCAATCTGTCCTATACGTTGGAAGGGACGTTTCACGGCATCGACAAATGGAAGGAAAAGGGAGGCGAGGTCCATGTCCTCACCGAGGAGGAGCTGGGAGCATTCCGGGAGAAGATGGTCCCGGTCCATGACAAGTGGAGAAAAACGATTGGCCCGGAACTTTACGATCGAGCCCTTGAAATCATCAAGGAGACCAGGGCTCAGCCATAGGCAGAGGGCAGGCCGGACCGTTCTTCCTGGAAGACCTGTTTAGACCGGAGGCAGGATCGATGAAAATGATAGCCAGCGCCTTCAATAGGGCAGAGGAATTCATCCTGTGTTTCGCGCTTCTCGAGATGTCAGTCCTGGCCTTCGTCCAGGTGGTGATGCGCTATGTCTTCGGGACATCCCTCACCTGGGGGGAGGAGGTCCTGCGCTACCAGATCTGCTTCATCGCGTTTTTCGGTGCCGACATAGGTCTTCGCTACGGTGCACATATCAAGACGGAGGTGATCAACTTATTTCTGCCGGATCGTCTGAAGCCGCTCATGAACGCGTTTGTGTTCATGGCGGTATTTGCCTTTTCTTCTGCCATCGTCTATTTCGGGATGACCCTCGTCCTCAAGGTCGCCGCCAGCGGCCAGCTGACGGCGGCGACGAGGATACCCAAGTTTTGGATTTACCTGCCTATGCCGATCGGGGGATTTTTCATGGCCGTTCGCTCGGCATCCTATGTTGTGCGCGAAGTACGGAAGTTTTGTTCGAAGGCGGACCTGCAGCTCTCACCATCGTGAAACGAAAAAGGACCTCGGCAGAGTCAGGGGGAAGGCCATGCTGCACACGATAGTCATCATCTTCATGATAGTGATGCTTCTTTGCGGCGTGCCGATTGCGGTGGTCGTGGGGCTCGGTGCGATCCTTCTGATCAAGTTCGCAGCGCAGATTCCCCTGGTCGCGCTGCCGCAGGTGATGTTCAGCGGGATCGACACGACGCTTCTGTTGGCGGTTCTCTTCTTTGTCTTTGCAGGGAACATCATGAGCGAGGGGGTCCTCGCAAAACGGCTGATCAATGTGGGTAAGGCGCTGCTCGGCTGGGCGCACGGAGGGCTGGCGGTGTCGGGGGTCCTGGGCTGCGTTTTCTTCGCGGCGATCTCGGGGTCGTCCACCGCCACGGTGATCGCCGTCGGCGGTCTTCTCATCCCCGCCATGATCAAGGAAGGATACTCGACCAATTTCTCGACCGGGCTGATTACCTCCGCCGGTTCGCTGGGTATCCTGATCCCCCCGTCCGTGCCCATGATCATTTGGGCGATGGTCATGAACGTGTCCATCACACAGCAGTTCATCGCCGGCGTGGTGCCGGGTCTGATGATCGGCTTCATGCTGATCTGCTACAGCTACTATCTTGCGCGCAGGAACGGCTGGAAGGGGACCGGTCGGGTCGGCGGCAGGGAGATGCTGCAGGTCCTGAAAGAAGGGATCTGGGGGCTGAGCCTGCCCGTCGTGGTGCTCGGCGGGATCTACTCGGGTGCCTTCACGCCCACGGAGGCCGCCGCGGTCGCCGTCATCTACGCGCTGGTCATCGAACTCTTCATCCAGCGTTCACTCCGGTTCAGGGATCTCGGAAAAGTCACCCTGAACTCCGTCCTGGTCGGCTCGGCGCTGATCTTCATCATCTCGGCCGCGTCGACCCTATCCTGGTACCTGAGCTTCATGCACGTGCCGGTCCAGGCCGCGGAGTTTCTGGGGGAGGCCATCGAGCAGCGCTGGATCTTCCTCGTCCTGTGCAACATCTTTTTGCTCTTTCTCGGCTGCTTCATCGACCTGGTCTCCGCCATGCTGATCATCGGGCCGATCCTGATCCCCGTCCTCGCCAAGTTCAACATCGACCCGCTGCATTTCGGCATCATCATGATCGTCAACTGTGAGATCGGGTTTCTCACGCCGCCGCTCGGTCTGAACCTCTTCGTGGCGTCGACGATCACCAAGCGCGACATCGTGTCCGTAGCCAGGAGCACGGCTCCGTTCATCGTGCTCTTTGTCGTGGGGCTCATGATCATCACCTTTTTTCCTCAAATCTCTTTGATGCTGACGAGGCTCGGCGCCTTGTGACGGGGGAGGAGAATATGTACCTTGGAGAGATCATCAGGCGTAACGCGAAATTCTTTCCGCAGAAGATCGCTTACATGTCCGATACGCACCGTATCACCTTCCACAACTTCAACGAGCGGGTGAACCGCCTCTACAACGCGCTCCGGGAGAGGGGGCTGCGGAAGGGGGACCGGGTCGCCGTCCTCTCCTACACCCGGCCCGAATACATGGAGGTCTTCGGCGTTGCAGAGAAGGGCGGCTTCATCACGGTCCCCATCAATTGGCGTCTGAAGGGCGAGGAACTCGCATACCAGTTCAACGACTCGGGGGCGAGGGCGCTCATCGTGCAGGCGCCCTTCCTGCAGGCCATCGATGAGATACGCGGCCGGATCCCTGTTCAGCACTGCTTCTGCATCGATGCCGCCCCGGAAGGCATGGACAACTATGAAGACGTGCTCGCCGCGAGTTCGACGGCGGAGCCGGACGTGGATATCCGGCCCGATGACACCGTTTACATCATTTACACCAGCGGCACGACGGGGCGCCCGAATGGGGCGATGATCACCCACCAGGGGCAGTGGGAGTGTTCGAGGAGCATGGCGATCGAGGTTCCCATACGGCGCGTCGAAAAGCACCTGGAGGGAATGATGCTCTTCCACATCGGCCCCCGTTCGTTCCTTTTCCCGGTGTTTCACCGCGGGTGCACGAACTACCTGGTCGAGCGGTTCGACCCCCGGAATTTCCTGGAGATCATCCAGCGGGAGAAGATCACCACCACCGAACTCGTGCCCACCCAGATCGGCATGATCCTCGATCTGCCGGATCACGAACGGTATGACACCTCGAGCCTCAGGACGATCTTTTACGCCGGGATGCCCATGCCCGTGGCGCTGCTCAAGCGGGGCATCGAACGCTTCGGCCGGGTTTTCGTCCAGGGGTTCGGGCAGACGGAGACGGGCCCCTTGATCTGCTGCTTCTGCCGGGAGCACCATGACCCCTATGGCGGCGAGACGGAGATCCGTCGTCTGGCCTCCTGCGGGCAGCCGGCTATCGATGCCGACGTCCGCATCGTCGACGACGAGGGCAAGGATCTCGGTCCCAACGAGGTGGGGCAGATCCTGGCACGGCACGCATGGATCATGAAGGGGTATTGGGAGAAGCCGGAACTCACGCGGGAGACCATCCGGGACGGATGGGTGCATACGGGCGACATGGGCTATCTGGATGAAGACGCCTTTCTATATATCGTGGACCGCAAGCGGGACATGATCATCACGGGCGGGGAAAACGTGTACCCGCGCGAAATCGAGGAGGTGCTCTACAGCCACCCGGCGGTGCTGGAAGCGGCGGTCATCGGCGTCCCGAACTCCACGTGGGGCGAAGAGATCAAGGCGGTCATCGCCCTGAAGGGCGGGCACCAGGCGGCTGAACAGGAGATCATCGACTTCTGCAAGGAGCGGCTGGCGGGCTACAAGAAGCCCAGGTCGGTCGAATTCCTCGACGAGCTGCCCAAGACCGGCTCGGGGAAGATTTTCAAGCGCGCACTGCGTGAAAAATACTGGAAGGGTGCGGGGCGGAAGGTCATAGTGGACGGATGATGGCGGGGCGCTGCTGAAAAAAAAGCCTTTCCGGCCAGGGAGCAGGTGGCCTTGCGGGCGATGACGTGCGGTTTACCCGCCTGTCGGTGTTCCTTGTCGGCGGTTCATCGCCGAGACAGTGAACTGCATCGAGAGATTTCCTCGAAACATCGATCGATAGGGACGGTTACGGTGATGAGTGGAAGAAGCCTGCTGGCAAACAAGAGGATCCTGATCGTTGACGACGAGCCGGACGTGCTCGATGCCTTGACGGAACTGCTTTCCGATTGCCGCATCGTGACGGCGGAAAATTTCCAGGATGCGAAGCAGTTGCTCGAAAGCGAACCTTTCGATCTGGCCATTCTGGACATCATGGGCGTGAACGGATATGAACTTATTGATATTGCCAATAAAAACGATGTGATTCCCGTGATGCTGACAGCTCATGCCCTGGCCCCGGATCACATCATTCATTCTTATCGGCTGGGCGCGGCATCCTACCTGCCGAAGGACGTGATGCCGGAACTGCCGATCTTTCTCGAAGATATCCTCGAGGCGAAGGCGAAGGGAAAGAGCACCTGGTGGCGCTGGTTCGATAGACTGGCATCGCTCTGGGAACGGAAATTCGGGAAAGAGTGGCAGAGCCGGGAAAGAGAGTTCTGGGAGAAATTCCCCACACTCTAGCTAGTTTCCATCCGGAAATGGTCTTTTTTGCCAATCTCGGCGTCAATCTGCACGTTTGCTTGTGCGGCGACCCACAGGTCGCCTCCGCGCAAACGCTTGATTTCCTTGATATTGGCCAAAAATCCTCATTTCCGGATTGGAAACTGGGTTCTATAGGAAAATCATTTCCGGATGGACACTAGCTAGTTTCCATCCGGAAATGGTCTTTTTTGCCAATCTCGGCGTCAATCTGCACATTTGCTTGTGCGGCGACCACCAGGTCGCCTCCGCGCAAACGCTTGATTTCCTTGATATTGGCAAAAAATCCTCATTTCCGGATTGGAAACTGGGTTGTACCGGGAAATCATTTCCGGATGGAGACTAGCTATGAGCGTCGGACAAATCTATATGTTTGAAATTACGATATTATATCTCTAAAACCAAGCGATTTTCCGTTTTAGAATGCCCTTTTTGGGGTATAAAAGGCGACTTTGAGCAGGTGATGGGATTGCGGTTTTCGAGGTTTGGTTTTCCCTGCCATAAAGGGTCTCCATCTGCTGAAAAATTCCGGCCATCCCTGCCTGGACATGACCGTCGTTTGCATGAAATTTGTTCGCAAGGTTTGATCTGCACCCCTATTTTGTAACGGCCGATATTGCCTCCGCGAACCAAACGTCCTGAATGTTCCGCCTTATCGAGGAGTCTACAATGAGGACTATCCAGTCCTTAGAGCAAGTTTTTTTGGTAGAAATAGCGGATTTAAAGGGATAAAAGGGTAGAATTTATGTGTTTTTACTATTCCTTTCATATGGTTAGCCTTGTCCGACCCGTTTTATACGTTCTATCGCGCGGATCAAACAAGAGGGGGGAACTATGAAAAAGGAGGTGTTCATCATCTCGGCCGTACGTTCGCCGATCGGAGACTTCGGAGGTGCGTTGCGCGCCGTCGCTCCGATCGACCTGGCTGTTCCGGTTGTCAAGGCTGCACTCGAGAGGGCTAACCTGCAAGGGGAAAAGGTGGGCAAAGTCATTTTGGGGAACACGCTGTCTCCGCTGAACCCGAACATCGCCAGAGGGGTGGCTATCAGGAGCGGCATTCCCGCCGATAGGCCCGCCTTCAGTGTGCACTGCGCCTGCGCCAGCGCCATGCAGGCGCTGATCAGCGGGGCATCGGCCCTCGTTCTCGGCGAGGCCGAGACTGCGTTGGTGGGCGGTGTGGAATCCATGAGCAACGCGCCGTATGTCATCCCGAGCATGAGATGGGGGCAGCGTCTTCGCCACGCCCAGGCGACGGACCTCCTGTGGTGGGGGATGCAGGAGGATCCCGTCATGGGGGGGATGGGCGTCGCAGCGGATTTTCTTGCCGGCGAATACGGCATCTCGAGGGATGAACAGGATGAATTCGCGGCCCTTTCGCACGCCAGGGCGGTGGCGGCCCGATCGGAGGGCCGCTTTGGAAGCGAGATCGTTCCGATTGCCGTGCGGGCTAAATCCGGAGAGATGCTTGTGACGGAGGATGAGCACCCCAGAAAGGATGCGACGTTCGATAAGCTCAGGACCTTGCCCCCGGCTTTCTCGCGGGAGGGGACGGTCACCGCCGGCAACGCGAGCGGCATCAACGACGGGGCATCCGCCATCGTGCTCGCGACAAAGGAGGGCTGCGAAAAACACGGTTTGACGCCGCTGGCAAAGATCGGCCCGTGGTCCGTCAAGGCTGCAGAACCGCGCTATACGGGTGTGGCTCCTGTGCCGGCCATCCAGGAGGTCATGAGGCTTTCGGACCTGGAGGCGCAGGATCTGGATCTGATCGAGATCAACGAGGCTTTCGCCTCCTATTATCTAGCCTGCGAAAAGGTGCTGAAGCTGGACAGAAGCAAGGTCAATGTCAACGGGAGCGGCATCTCCCTGGGGCATCCGGTGGGGGCGACGGGAGCCAGGCTGGTCGTTACGATGCTGCACGAGTTGATCCGACGGAAGGCGGATATCGGACTGGCGAGCCTGTGTGCAGGTGGCGGTATGGGATATGCTCTGCTTGTGAGATGCGATTTCAGGGCATAGTCGGACGTTGAGGGCCGGCGGCGTCGGGCTTCGCTGTGCGGACGGAGGGAAAGGACAATCGAGATGACCATTGCAGGCTGGACGAAAGAACATCTTCATGGGGTTTGCGTCATAGGATTTCGGGCAGATGGGGATTCGTCGATATCGATTGAAATATACAGAAATCTGATCAGGGAAATCATCCAGGAAGCGCACAACCCGCGGATCGGGGCCGTACTCCTCCACGGCGAACCGGACCGCTTTTGCTTCGGAATGAATATCAATGAACTCCAGCTGCTTAGGACGGATTACGCCACGCGTGGCACGACCTCGGTGGTCCAGGATCTCTTGACCGAACTCGAGACGGCACCCGCGGCCCTTGTGTGCGCGATAGACGGACCGTGCCTCGGCGGGGGATTGGAACTCGCCCTGACCTTTCACATACTCATGGCGACCCCGTCTTCCTCTTTCGGATTGCCGGAAGTCAGGCTGGGGACCATCCCTTCGTTCGGCGGCACCCAGCGCCTCGCGCGGGTCATCGGCCGCCAAAGGGCGTTGAACGCCATCTTGACGGGGGATCTTTTTTCGGCTGAGGACGCACACCGCTGGGGCCTTCTGAGGGCAGTCCTGCCCAGGGAAAAACTGATGTCGGAGGCCCTGAGGACTGCCGAGCACATTGCGAGGCTTTCCCGTGGAGCCGTTGAGGCGGTTGTAACCGCGGTCACCAGAGGCCTCGACGGCTCGTTGCAGGAGGGCCTTGCCCTTGAGAGCAGGCTGTCTTCGAGGCTTGCAGGGGGCGCGGACCTCGAAGAGGGCATTGCGGCCTTCCTGAGCAGGCGACGCCCGCAATTCCCTTCTGTTTCAGAGGGTTGATCAGCCCGGGAAGTGCTTTCGGGGATAAGGTCGCACGAGGTCGTGAGGTGGTTGGCTGCGGTGAGAGCGCCAGGACGATGCAACGGCTCTTCAGGGTTGTTTTCTGTCCTGAGGATTTGGACAGGCTTCGGCCTGAATCATGCGTATCGAAAAGCGGGAGCTGAAAGTGATCGAGAAAATTGGCATTATCGGTGGTGGGATCATGGGAGGCGGCCTGGTGCGTCACTTCCTGGGGAAGGGCTTCAGAGTGGTGTTGGTCGAAGCCGACGAGAGCCTTGCACAAAAGGGCCGGGCGAGGCTCGAGAAGAGCTGGCGAACCGAGATCGGGAAGGGGAGGCTGAGCGAAGAGCAGGCTGCTGCATGGCGTGAAAACTTTCAGGCCGGGAGCGGGCTGGACCGGCTCGAAGGGATGGATGTGGTCATCGAGGCTGTGAGCGAGGACCTTGCGCTCAAGCAGGGGCTGCTCTCACGGCTTGAAAAGCATGTCGGCCCAGAGGCGGTGATCTGCAGCAATACGAGCGCCATCCCCATTTCTGCGATAGCGGCAGCCCTCTCGGTGCCGGGCCGGTTCCTGGGAACGCATTTTTTCAACCCTCCCCATGTCATGCCGCTCGTCGAATTGGTCCCCGGGATGGATACCTCCCCGGAGGTCGTGGAGCTGATCAGCGCCTTCTTGTCCTCGGCGGGCAAGAAGGTCGTCCGGATCAAGGAGTGCCCGGGGTTCCTCGTCAACCGGATCCTGGGGGCCTTCATGAACGAGGCCATGTGGCTGCTTCAGGACGTGGCGGGCATCCGGGAACTGGATGCGTGCGCAAGGGAGATCGGGCTGCCGATGGGGCCCGCGACCCTTGGGGACATGGTGGGCTGGGACGTGATCCACGCGTCCAATCGGACGCTCGAGATGTACTACGGCAAGCGGTTCGAGCTGCCCCCGCTCTTCGAGGAGATTCGCTCGAGGCAGCGTTATGGGGCCAAGTCAGGCAAGGGCTTCTACGATCACACGCAGACGCCCCCGGAAATGACCTCCGATCTTGCGCCCGCCTCGCGCAGCCTGGACGCCAAGGACCTCGACCTGGTCAGGACCCGTCTGCGCTCGGCCATACTCGCCGAAGGGATCCGCTGCCTTGACGAGGGGCTCGCGACGTCCGGGGATATCGACTTGGCCATGACCCTGGGGGCTGGGTTTCCCAAAGGCCCCTTGGCGTGGGCGGATCAGATCGGGCTGGAGGTCGTCACGGATGAACTGCTGCGCCTGTCGGAGGCTCTGGGTCCCAGGTTCTGGCCCGCGCCAGTCATCCGGATCCACGTGCTCGCGGGTTACAAAGGTCTGTCATCGGGCAGGGGGCTTGTCGGGGTCTACTGACAGGCAGACCGGGAGACCGCGGATCATCCCCTGCAGGAAGCGGGTAGGGGTGGATGTGCCGGGGGGACGAAGGATGGCCTCGGGCGGCGTGTAGTCTTCAAAATTCCGGAGGACGCCTATGTGGCCTTGCCTCCGAAGTGAAGGCCGAGCGGTAGAATCTGGTGAAGGAAATTCTCATTTCCGGATGGAAACCAGGCAGCCTCGTAATTCAGTTTTAACTTGAACGGTGTACCCGCGGCGCTACGGGCAGCGGCGCGAATGTGAGGAAGGACGGTTGGGGAGAATTTGCTCATGATTACTGCAGGAATCGATTGCGGCGCCAAGAATACGAAAACGGTGATTCTGGATGATGGTAAGATCCTTGCCAAGGCCCAGGTGCCGACGGGATTCGACCAGGGCAAAGCGGTTCGAGAAGCGTTCGAGACGGCCGTCAAGGCTGCCGGCATCGCAGGAAGGGACGTCGAGCGAATCGGCGCGACCGGTTCGGGGAAGGACGTTGTTGAAATGGCCGAGAAAAAAATCAATGACATCAAGGCCATGGCCAAAGCGGCGAACTACTTTTTCCCGAGTGCCAGGACCGTTGCGGATGTGGGGGCCGAGGCAGGCAGGGTAGCCAAGATCGATGAAAACGGAAATGTCTTAGACTTCGCAATCAACGAAAAGTGCGCTGCAGGGGCCGGCTCCTTTATCGATGCCATGGCGCGGGCGCTGGAAGTGACGGCCGAGGAGATGGGGGCCCTTTGCAGGAAATCGGAGAAGAAGATCTCCATGAGTGCGCAGTGCGCGATTTTTGCAGAGTCCGAGGTGGTCGGGCTCATCCACGCGAAAGCCGCCAAAGCCGATATCAGCAGGGCCATCCACGATGCCGTGGCGAGCCGGGTCGTTTCCATGATTCGGCGGGTGGGTGTCAACGAGGACATCGTGTTGCTCGGCGGTCTGGGGCGCAACCCGGGTTTCGTCGATGCTATGGTGCGCGAGTTGGAGATCGACAAGATCCTGATCCCGCCCGAACCCGAGTATGGCGCCGCTGTGGGTGTTGCTCTGGCTGTCTACGAAGAAGAAAGGGGAAGAGTGGATGGCTGTGGCTCCATGAGGGAGAAGATCCCGCCCCAATCCGAGCATGGAGCCGGTGTAAGTGCCGCCTTGGCGGCGTCCGAAGAAGTCCGGAGCATAGTCGATGGCTGTGGTTCCCGTAAGGAAACGGAGGTTTCCGAGGAAAAGAAGCAGGAATTTTGGAGATGGACGGAATCTACCTGGAGGAATCCGGACGTTGACTGGAAAAAGGCCCGGTACATTACCGTTGGCGTCGACGTAGGCTCGGTGAGTTCGCAGGCCGTGATCATGGCGGATGAGACCATCCTGGCATACAGCAACACACGGACGGGTTCCAACAGCCCCGACAGCGGCGCCAAGGCGTTGAGGTTAGCCCTGGAGGCTGTCGGGGATATGCCGGAAGGCCGGATAGATTATACCGTCGGCACGGGGTACGGCCGTGTCAGCATGTCTTTTGTGGATCGTACCCTCACCGAGATCGCCTGCCACGCCCGTGGCGCCAACTTCATTTACGGGCCCGAGGTGCGGACCGTTTTGGATGTCGGTGGTCAGGACATAAAGGCTATCAGGTGCGATGAAAAGGGAAAAGTCACGAACTTCCTCATGAACGACAAATGCGCTGCCGGTACAGGGCGGGGGATGGAGGTCATTGCCGACCTCCTCGGGGTGCCGATCGCCGAAGTAGGGGACCGTTCGTTCCAGGTGGAAAAGGAACCGAAAGCCGTCTCCAATACTTGTGTTGTGTATGCCAAATCGGAAGCCATCAGCTTGTTGCGCAAAGGTTGGACGATCAACGAGGTGTTGGCGGCATACTGCCGCGCGATGGCCGAGCGGATCTATTCCCTGCTCGAACGTGTGGGCATAGCGCCGGGCTTTGCGGTCACCGGCGGCATGGCCAAGAACAGGGGCGTTATGGACCGTCTGATGCCGATGATCGGCCTCGAGCGGATGCAAACCACTTGGGACACCCAGATCGCCGGTGCAGTAGGCGCCGCACTCTTCGCCCAGAGGGGTCGGACCAATCTCCCAGAGGGGTCGGACCAATCTATCTGTTTGAAATCGCATTCTTATCATGTCTAAGAAGCGCATTTTTCGGCCTTAGAAGTGGGTTTTTAAAGTCGAAATGCTCGGTTTAAGCAATTTGCACTTTTCGAGACATAGACTTACTTGCCGGATAAATTTTCCAACCAATCTGGCGTGGGCTCTACCCCGCTTATGGCAACTTTGATCTCACGGCCTGATCCTTATCCCCATGGCCCGTTACTGAAATTTATACATTAAATAAACGATCTAATAATCTGGGATTAAACGTCTTTCTCGCTATTTGGCGAGCCGATTCCTTATCGCTTAGATTGGGTTTTTTCTGGTTCAAATAGCGCGTTTAAGCAAATAAAAGGGTCTGATTCGATAGTTTAATCAAGTCTATTCAAATGTTTAGCTTGGTCCGACCCCTTTGATCCTTGCTGTGACCTCTTCCAAAGTGCCCATGAAGGGCCCCGGGCGCTCCATTTTGATGGATGTCAGGGCTGCTGCGAACTTGAGGGATTCGGCTACGTCGTGGTCCAGCCTCCGGGAAAGGTAGGCGCCGAAGACCGTGTCTCCGCGCCCGGTGCGCCCGGTCGTGTTACGGTTTGAAAACCCTTCGAAGTAGCTTTTGCCGCGATGGCGCACCAGGACACCCTCGGAGCGGGTGATAACGGTTTCGGCGCATCCCCACTCTTCGAATCGGGCCCCGGCCTCTTCGGGATCGTCCGTTCCGGTCAGCAGTTGCGCTTCAACCATGTCGACCTTGAGCCTTTCGACCAGGCTCAGGATGTCCATTTTCCTGGGCGCATCCTTGAAGGAAATCCTCCGCGTTACCGGATCGACTTGGCGCACAAAGCTCTGCATATCGACCGACACACCGCAACCTCTCTCGCGAGCATGCTCAAGCAGGTCGAAAGCGAAATCCTGATCGGTCAATCCGGCAAAGTGCATCCAGTGCGTTTCGATCGCGGGCATTTCGTCGACGGCGATGAAGCCGGCGCTGCGCGGTTGGATCATCTCCCGCTCATCGACGTTCGGCGTCGGGTGGACGACCCGCATCGCCGTGGTCTGTGGTGCTGGAATGCGGAAGATGTCGATTCCGGCCTTTTTCACAGGGTCGAGAAGATGTCGGTCGGCTTCGTGCATCTTGGTGATCAGGGCGATGCGTTTCCCGGCCGGGGCTGCCGCGATGGCGCTGAAGAAGGCTGAGCCGCCGGTGGCAAAGCGGACTTGACCTTCGAAGGGAACGATCTCGTCGTATGAGACGTGGCCCACAAATGCGATATCATAACCGTCCATTTGCAGATCCTTTCCCGGATAAGAGCCCGGATAATAGAACAGAAATTAAGGTGAAAAGCGGATACTCCAGGATTTTTATCAGAAAAGGGACCATGACTGAAGGATTAATTGCCGCGACCTGTTCGGGTCCGGTCTTGCCATTTTCGGGTTAAGAGGATAGAGTCGCTCATGTCCGGTCCAACGTGAGACCCCATTCCTTTTCCGCAGGAGGACAAGCCCGTGGATGACGACGATCTTAGACCCTATTGCAGGAAAGCCATAAGTGCCGGAGCGACCGATGCAAAGGTGATTCATCCCGGCAGCGTCGTAACCGCCCCCTGGGTGAGGATGAAATGCCAGTTTGGGTGTCCTGGCTACGGAATGCGGTACTCATGTCCTCCGGATACGCCGACCCATGACCAGATGCGTACGGTCCTCGATCAGTACAGGCGAGTGATCCTGTTTCACAGAGAAGCTGCGCATGAAGCGGGGCAAAGCAGGATCAAAACGACGCGGAGGTACCTGGATGAATTGGTGACGTTGGAAGGTGAAATGTTCAAGGATGGTTATTATCAGACACTTGTTTTGCTCGAGGGCCCGTGCCACCTGTGCGAGGCATGTGAGAAGCTGAAAGGAGCGCCCTGCCGTTTCCGGGATCGTGCAAGACCGGCCATGGAGGCGTGCGGGATCGACGTCTACCAAACCGCTCGGAACAACGGGTTTTTCATTAAACCTTTGAGGGAAAAGGCGGAAACACAGAATCTTTATTGCTTGATGCTGGTCGATTGAGATATCGAATAGTGGAGAAACTGCACAAGGAAAAGGGGAAAACGCTGATGGATAAGAGCGAACCAAATGAGCTTGCCGATGATTTTGCGGCACTCTTAAGGCCTACAATCGCCCTTGATTTCGACCACCCGGATGTTCAACGAACGACGAAAGATCTGATATCCAACTGTAAAGACGCTACCGAAAAGGCCATTCGGCTCTTTTATTTCGTGAGGGACGAAATCCGCTACAGCCCCTACATGATATCTGTTTTCTTGGAGGATTTCAAGGCTTCTCGCATCCTTGCGTGGAAAAAGGGCTATTGCGTCCAGAAGGCTGTGCTTCTCGCGGCGATGGGAAGAGCTGCCGGCATTCCGTCGCGGCTGGCGTTCGCGAAGATCAAAAATCACCTTATGCCTCAGCATATATTGGAACTGACGAAAAGCAATGTGCTGCCTCGACATGGTTATACGCAATTCTTGTTAAACGGTCGCTGGATCGACCTTGCCCCGACCTTCGACAAATCTCTGTCAGAGAAGAACGACCTGCCATTGGTTGAATTCGACGGAAAAAACCATGCCACACTTTCCAGCGTAAATCTCAAAGGCGAGGCATGGATCGAGTACATCGAGAAGTTCCCCCCATACGCCGATCTCCCGTTTGACTGGATCGTCGAGAAAACCTCGCAGTTGGTCGGAAACGACAAGCGTCCGTGGTTAACCAGATCCTCGGCACCATAGATGAGGCTGTTTCGAACGTCGACCGGAGGGTGAGACGGATGCGTACGCCTCTAACGCGGCAGGCGGCGCTGTGTTTCCCTGTGGTCGTGAGCGCTGGATGTGCCGGTAACGATGTCCCTGGACTGCTTGAAACATGAATCATGTGGGTCCGATGCATACGGAAACTGTTGACACCATCATCGTCGGTGGAGGCCTGAGCGGAATTTACGCCGCGAGCCTCCTTGCCGGGATGCAAGAGTCTTTTGTAATCCTTGAAGCTCGTCCGCGGGTTGGCGGCAGGATCCTTAGCCCTGAACATGAGGGGTTTTTCTCCGATCTGGGGCCTTCATGGTATTGGCCTGAAATCCATCCCAGAATGGCGTATCTCATCCAAGACCTGGGCCTTGAGGGCTACCCCCAGTATGATCGTGGCTTGGGTCGTTTCGAGCGCTTCAACGGCATAGTTCAGACCGTCAGAGGCTATGCCATGGAGCCGCCTTCCTTCCGCCTTGTGGGGGGCATGATGGCTCTGATCCGGAAACTCTGCGAGCGGATTCCAGAAGTTGCCATCCGCCTGAATCACCCCGTCTGTCGCATCGAGAAAACGCAGAATGGTGCTGTGGTAAGCGTCGGCGATCTGGATCAGGAGCCGAGGGTGCAGCTCGAGGCCGGTAAGGTGATTCTTGCCCTGCCGCCACGGCTCGCTGCGGCTACCATTCTATTCGAACCGGAGCTTTCCCATGAGCTGTCTCAGGCCATGCTGAAAGTGGGCACATGGATGGCGGGTCAGGCGAAATTCTGCGCTCTTTACGAAAAGCCTTTCTGGCGCGAGGCCGGCCTTTCGGGTGAGGCCTTCAGCGAGCGCGGGCCGCTGGGCGAGATCCACGACGCGTCCAACGACGGGTGCGGACCTTACGGCCTGACCGGGTTTGTCGGCATCCCGGCCGTACAGCGGACCCGGCAGGATGTCCTGATCGAGGCCATTTTAGTCCAGCTTGCTTCCTTGTACGGCATGGCTGCTTTGGAGCCAGCCGCCTTTTTCTACCGTGATTGGGCCCGTGAACGTTTTACTGCTACACCATATGATCAGCCCCCGATGACCGAACACCCTGTTTATCATCCACCGGTGGGCCGAACCGCTGTCTGGGGCGGCACCATCCACTTCGCGGGTACGGAAACCGCCCCCGAACATGGGGGTTACCTCGAAGGCGCCTTGGCCACCGCCGAACGTGCAGTTTTCGGCGGGTCGGACCAAGGTAATATAATGATATTAAAAGATATTGAGCGTTAAAAGAGCCGAATTCTAAGCTTAGAGGGATCATTTTGGCCTAAAAAAGACGCGTTTAAGATTCTTGGGTGTTTAGGCAGGCCCGAGCAAGCCAGTTCCCATCGGAAAATGGTCATGTTCAGGCTAAGACGTGATGTTTGCAAGATCCATTGCTGCGGAGCTTCGTTCGGAGATGAATGTCCAGCATGAAGAAGTTCCCAACGGAATGTGTCAATGAAAATGAGACACGCCATGCGATAAATTACTGTACCCCCGCATCGCTCGCCGACGGTTTGTTGATCCATACGGCATCGGGTAAGGGGGTAGGTTGTGGTACGATGCCCTTGAACCTTTTGGGAAAACGCTGGAAGGCCTCAAAGAGGACTTCTTGGCGTTGTTTCTGAATGGTCTGGGCATGGCCGTAGTGAAGGCTTTGCGGTGTCATCATGGCGATCCCGGAATGATGGTGGTGCTTGTTGTACCAGTTAAAGAAGAACCGGCAAAACGCCGTGGCATCCTCGATAGAACCGAATGTGCCTGGAAATTGCGGGCAGTATTTCAGTGTCTTGAACTGGGATTCTGAATAGGGGTTATCGTTGCTGACGTACGGCCGGCTGTGGGTCTTGGTAACGCCCAAATCAGCCAGAAGTTGAGCGACGGCCTTAGATTTCATGCTGGAGCCGCGATCAGCGTGCAGCGTCAGTGTTCCAGGTTCGATGTTCTGTTTGATGCAGGTTTCCTCGATCAGGTGTTTGGCCAATTCACTACTTTCATGGGGGGCTACCAACCAACCAACGACATAGCGGCTGAAAATATCTATGATGACATACAGGTAAAGATAAGTCCATTTTTGCGATGTTTTGAGTTTAGTAATATCCCAGGAGTAGACCTGATTCGGACCTGTAGCCAGTAATTCAGGTTTTTCGTAATGTGGTCGTTGCACCTGACGACGACGCTCTTTGACATCACCGTGTATTTCCCTGATGAATCGGTACATGGTGCTTACAGAGCACAAGTATTGCCCATCATCAAGAAGATTGGTATAGATCTGATGTGGTGCCATGTCCTGAAAACGCTCCGAATGCAACACGTCGATCACGGCCTGCTTTTCTGCGGGCATCAAGGCCAAAGGCGGAGCAGGCGAGCAGATCTTTTCCATGGGAGTGTCGTTGTTCGAGGTGTGACGGTAAAAAGTGGCACGAGAAACGCTCAATGCGCTGCAGGCGGATTTTATCCCCACTGTCCGATGGAGATTCTGTGCCACAATCATGAGATCCTTCCGCTGCCCTTGTCCTGGTCTTGAGGGATCCCCAGGATCTCTGAAATTTTTTTTTGAACTTCGATGATGGTTTCAGCTTTGTGCAGCTTCTCTTTGAGTTTCCGATTCTCCTTTTCGAGCTGCGCAACGCGTGGTGCCAACGGATTTTTCTCGATCTCTTTGCGGCCGCGTTTCTTCGGTTGAAGTGCGTGCAGCATCCCCTCTTCCCGCTGGCGCCGCCAACAGGTCAGATTCGAAGAGTAAAGCCCTTCACGGCGAAGCAGGGAGGCCACTTCTCCGGGTTCAGAGCACTTGTCGACCTCTGCAAGCATACGCAGCTTGTATTTGGCAGTAAAATTGCGGCGCCGTTTTCTCGCGACAACCTCGGGGTCTGGAGGCTCGACCGCTTCAAGCCCTGTGGGTGACCCGGTCGCCCCTAGGGCGACCGGGTCACCCACAGGGCCCATTTCCTCAACCCTGGACCTTTTCAATGCAATTTGCGTTAGCTTCTTCATGGCTTAAAACCTTACCCGCCCTACACTAAATTTTCAAGGGGGGCGTGTCTCACCCACATTGACACAGAGGGAATCCGGAGTTGAGGATTTTTTTCAAAGCTTCGGCTGCTCAGCACCGCCCTTGGCACTGAGCAGCCGAAGCCCGCTAAAAAATATTCATCCCCGGCTGGAAGTTGGTTCGTTCGGACCCGTTTGGGACACCTGGGAATTTTTAAACTTACTGGTCTCTTTTTTGGGCCGAAATGGCCATTCTAAGCTTCAAATAAAGCGTTTTTTTAGGGCATTAATTCGTAATATCAGCCAATTAGCTTGGTCCGACCCCTTAGAATGCGATGGCGAGCTGGGTGGTGAGGAGATCTCTTCGGTCGCCGTTATCGAACTCGCCGCGCAGGTATTCGAGAGAGAGCGCCGTGTTGGCGAAGAGGTTGTAGGTGATAGCCGCGCCGTATTGCTTTTCGGGCTGGAACGCCGCCAGGTCTTTGCTCCCTTCGTACTTGACGGCCACGGTCACGTCGGCGATGGGGACCAGAGCGAACTCGATATTCCATGCCTGCGGTTTTGCGGCAAGGCCCCCGTCGAAGCTCAGTTCTCCCGCCTCAAAATGTTCCAGAGCGCCCAAGTATTCGCATTCGAGGAAGATCCTCTCCCGAAATGCGAGACTCACGAAAGCCCCCAGACCGCCGACATAATCTTCGATTTGCCCCGATGTCTCGCCTTCGAGCCCATCGCTGTCCGCGATGTTGCTGATGTAGGCAGCGCCGGCGACCAGCCCAAAATCGGGAATGATCTCTTCGGGAAGGGTGTAGGCAACGCTCCCGACAAACGTGTCGACGTGATTGTCATCGCCGATCTTATCCACATCTCCATTGAACACGGCTACGGACAATTCAAAGAGATCATTGGTAAATCCAGCGCTGACAGCACTTTCCCTCGTTTCGCCGATCTCGAGCGTCAAGGGGTCGCTGATGAAATGGGTTTCATAGTATCCAAAGGGTACGTACATTTTTCCTGCTTTGAGATAGAGGGGCACCACATCCTCTCCATCAAGGGTGATATAGCCCTCGTCCATATCCACCGGTTCCGTTGCATCTTCTTCCCAGAGAAAAAGGACGTGTCCGCTGACATGCTTCGCGATATCTACATCGATACCCAATTCTACGGTTGAAAGGATAATGTCGCTCACATCTTCATCGGCCACGGCCGGATCCGAGTAATTCACCTTTCCATAACCGGCCTCGGCCTCGATCAACCCGCTCAAGGTAACCCTTTCCGCCCATTTGCCTGGAAGCGTCTTTTCTTTCAGCTGTTCCTCGATTCTGCGAATTCTCTCCGGCAGACCTTCGCTTTCAGCGGGGGCTGCCCGACCAGTCTCCTGTTGTTTTACATCTGCTGCGGCGGTGGGCTGAAGTTGTTCTTCGAGTTGTTGCACCCTTTTCTTCATGGCCTCCAGTTCCTGCATCAGTTCCTCATTGGACAATTCCGCCGCGGATGACGGAATCGCCGCTAAAGTGCAGCATAACAACACGAGCATGAAACCCATTGTCAACAATACTTTTTTCAACTCTTTCCTCCCTGTAAGCTGGTTGTGATGGGATTTATCGTTGGTATGGAATGCCGGATAAGATGTCCGGCATCACATTCGCATTCGGACGGTGTTCTACCGTCATTGCATATCTCTGGCCTGCACCCAGATAACGGCGTCTTGGGAAAGCTCCTTGCTGTTCAAGGTTTTCGCGGGGCCGACGCCCAGGGCGCAAAACCCCCACCACCCCTCCCTCGGGATTCCGAAGGTAAACAGGCCATTGGCGTCGGCCTTGATCGTCATGGTCACAAAGGCATCCTGGGGCGCCTTGACCTCAGCCTGCTGCGCAAAGGCGTTTTGGTCCATTTGCGGTTTATGATTCAGATACTCAACCTCGATTTGTGCATACGGCACGGGTTTGCCGTCTCCCTTGACGACGCCCCTGAAAACGTTCCCAGTCCACAGCGCATAGGGCTTGTCGAGCGGAACGATCTCCGCTGCAAGACCGATATCTGCATCCCAGTCTGTCGGGAACCCGCTCGTGTTGACGATGAGTTTGGTGATCTGCTGAATGTAGCAATCTTCCTTTTCTTCAAGGTAAGGTGATGGAATCAGACAGAAGACGTGGTCTCCCATGCCCCGCAGTTCACACGTGGCCTCGTATGCCTTACCGCTGTTTGTAAGGCTTTTCCAGGTGATCGGTTTGAGCTGATGGAGCAGGTCTTGTTTCTTGCCCTTGCGGACTGTAAAGAATTGCTCGGGTTTGCCCATGTCCATGGTGTGTCCCGCCTCGAAGGGGTGGGTAAAGACCAGCTTGAGATTAACGGCGGTCGCTTCCTCGAGGGCCGATTCAGGGGTATAGATCATCTGGAAATGGGCCGCTGCAGGCGCAGCGAACGCAATGCATATCCAGCCGGTTAAAGCGATCAATAGGTTCCGTTTCTTCATTTGAATTTTTCCTTTCCTGTGAATGCGTTTGATTTGAAAAGAATCCCTTTACTCCTCATATTCCTTTTGAACTCTCGACGGTTTCGATATGGAAAGACTTCCCCGGGCGGCGGGACCGGTCGGAAAATTCTTCCTCGAATAGGATCTTCAGATTTTTTCTCCATCGATGGTGACAATATGCCCCGGTCCGGCATCGAATTCGATGGTGTAAGGGACGGTCGGTTTGTCGAAGGTGAACTCGCTGAAATCGTCCATCTTGCCCCCGATGAGCAGTTTCCCGTCTTTGCCGACCACCCGGATCTCGACGCCGCGGGCGGTCGAGCCGTCGGAAAAGCCCCCCTCGCAGGTAATGGAGCCGTCCCCGTTGTCGTAGCAGGAGCAGAGCGCCGTGTGCGCAGATACCCTGCTCCCCATAGAGATCCCCAGTCCAAGGATTGCCATGATGATGATGATGATTTTTCGTGCCGCCATAAAAACGATCCTCCTTTCTTTCCTTAAGTGAATTCGGTTTGGTTTTTGAAAAGACCCATAACGACCGTAAGAGCCAAGGCCAGCCCGTAAAACGCGAACATGGCCTGAAAACCCGAAAGTCCGAGGGCCTTCCCTCCTGAATAAACCAGGGTGGCGACCCCCAGCGCGAGCGCTATCGGATAGATCATGGAAAACAACATCCATTTGACGCCGCCGGCTTGGACCTTGACGGCGATGCTGGCGGCAAGGCAGGGCGGATAGAGCACCATGAAGAGCATCAAGGCGAGCGCGTGGAGGGAGGTCAGATCTCCTTCCTCTCTCGCCATTCGCCGCTCGAGGGTCTCGCCGCTCTCTTCTTGCTCATAGAGTGCGCCCAGGGTGGCGACGCTGCTCTCCTTGGCCGCAAGCGCACTCAGGAGCGCGACGTTGACACGCCAGTTGAAACCGGCGGCGCGTGTGACGGGTTCCAGCCACTTCCCCAGTTGGCCTAGAAGGCTGTTGTCTATCCGTTCTCTGCGCATGGCCTGCAAAAGCCCTTTGCGCGTCTGATAAAGTTTCTTGAACGCCCGGTTCACCTGCCGAGCAAACCTGTCTCCTCCCGGCTGCACAATCAGGAAATACACAGGGTTTTGGAGCGTGAATTCCTTGTCGAGGGTTTCCATCGCCGCTTTGCCGGAAGCCTTCATCCGCGCGTTCTTGTAAGCTTCCCAATAAAAGAGGAGATCCATGACGCTATTTTCGTCGCTCAGGCCTTTGGCGTAGGGTGTGCCGCTAACCTCCATGAAGAAGGCCTCCAGAGCGCCTGCCTTTTGGTCTCGGTAGTGCTCCATTCTCTCCGCGTTCAGCCCGGGAAATTGCAGGAGCACGAACAGGACCACGGCGACGGCCGCGACGATCGTGCCGATTTTCCGAAGAAACAGCCAGACCCGCTCCACCGCGCGCCCCAGAACGGCGCGAAGTGTGGGCAGGTGATAGGGCGGCATCTCCATCACGAAAGGCACCGTTTCCTTGTTCCTCAGGACGGTCAGCGTCAGTATCTTTGCGATGGGCAGCACCAGCAGGAGGCTGATCGTCGAGATGAAGAACATGGCCCAGGCGGCGTGGGCTGCGAAGTAGAGGTTGATCAGCAACACGTAGAGCGGCACCTTTGCGAGGCAGTTGAGGAGCGGGATGATCAGGATGGTTGCGAAACGGGAGCGCTCGTCGGGAATCCCCTTGCAGGCCATGACGCCCGGCACGGCGCAGCCGCCCACGTAGATGCCACCTAGGACCATGGGCAGAGTGGACTGGCCATGGAGACCGAAGCGGCTGAACAGCCGGTCCATGATAAAGGCCATGCGGGGCATGTATCCGCTGTCCTCCAGAATGGCGATCAGGCCGAAGAGGATGAAAAAGATGGGGATGTAGTTCAGGAGAGCGTTGATGCTATCCACGAACCAGAGAGTAAAGGACTGCACCAACGGGATCTCGATGAAGCCTGCCGCCGGCGTGACGGCCTCGGCCAGATCCCGGAGCTTTGCCAGGAGCGGCCAGGTCAAGCCCGTCAGGCGGTATCCCTGGACGATCGACAGGTAGTAGAGAAGCCAGATAACACCGACGAGGATCACTGGCCCCAGAAGTTTGTGGCACAAGAACCGGTCGATGCTGTCGGATAGGGGGCGGGTGGTTGTAGACCGCATTTTGATGGATGTTCCGGCGATGTCCTCGGCCGTCTGATAGCGCCGGTTGGCAATATGTATTTCTGGCATTTCGTCGGAGCGTGCGGTGAAATCTGCCCGCTTCTGCGCTACGGATTCCAGAAAGGCCGTCGGCGCCGGATGATTTTTCTCGATCAGGCGTTGGACTTCGCTGTCGCCTTCCATGAGCTTGATCGCCAGCCATCGGAGGGGGTATTCTTTCCCTAGAGAGGTTTCCGAGGCGAGACTTTCCCGGATTTCACGCAGGCTGGGCTCCATCTCGCCATAGTCGATGCGCGCCCCTCTTTGTGATTCGGTCTTCTCTGAAACGGCGGCGATCGCATCGATCAGCGCGGCTTTTCCCCGGCCGGATTTCATGGATGTGGGGACGACGCGGACCCCGAGCCTCCCGGCGAGGCGCGCGGCATCGATCTCAACCCCGCGCTTTTCGGCGATATCCATCATGTTAAGATTCAGGACGAGTGGAATATTCATCTCTATCAGCTGGAAGGTGAGATAGAGGCATCGCTTCAGGTTGGTGGCATCCATGACGTTGACCACGACCGCCGGCCTTTCATGGAGGATAAAATCCCGCGATATTCGCTCCTCTGGAGAAAAGGACGTCAGGCTGTAGGTGCCGGGCAGGTCCACTACCTCTACCCGGGCACCGTTGTGCCTGTACCAGCCGGACATCTTGTCTACGGTGACACCAGGATAATTGGCGACATGCTGGCTCGCGCCGGTCAGTGCATTGAAGAGGGTGGACTTGCCGCAGTTCGGTTGTCCGGCGAGCACAACGAGGCGTTTCCCGGGCGTTCTCACGACTGTTCCACCTCGATGGATCGGGCCTCCTCGTGACGGAGGCTGATGAAATACCCGCCCAGTTCCACTTCCATGGGGTCTTCCAGGGGGGTGTTGCGGATCACTTTGACCCGCAGCCCGGGATAGACCCCCATGTCCAAAAGCCTTTGCCCCAACTTGTTCCCGGCCGCCAGCTTTCTGATGCGGCATTCGCCCCCCGGCCTTATCTCATCGAGCGTCATCATGATGGTGGTTCCTCCTTCTCCTGAATCCAGAAAAACAAAAGGCGCAGTCCGATACGCATGATGCGTCTCGAGCCGCGCCTTCACTTCCTTCGCGCCCAATAAGCTAGACCGAAGGCCGTAAGACATCTTTTCTAAAGTTAGGGCTACAAAACTATATATATGAACTCTACTTTATCTTTCTGCGTCTCTTTGTCAAGCACTTTTTTTGGGGAAAATTCACCGGGTGAGTGTTTCGTCGCTCGGGGCATTTAGAATAGATCCCGTGCGAACTGGCTGCCGGCCCGATTGATGCGCTTAAACCTGTCACAGACGGTGGCTGCTAATCGGGATCGATCAGCGCCTCCGTCAGCCGCTTTCGCAGCACCTCCAGTGCCTTCGACTTGAAAGACTTTCTGCTTTCCTCCAGGACATCGATGGCCTCCCGGAGGGCTTTTTCGAGTCGGCGTTCCCGCGATCGTTTGGGGCACCGGTCCACGAGTGATTGGAAATGCCGCTCATCCAGCTTTCCTTCCAGCAGCGAAGTGACCAGGCAGCAATGCAGATCGAGGCCCTGCTGGAGTTCTTTGACACTTGTACTGAGCGCGACAACCAGGTCTTTAGGATCTGTCTCCATCTTCTTAGAGTTCCATTGTGATGTTTTAGATTGCTAATAATAGGCCCAAAAAAATGGCCGTCGCGCGAATGATTTTCACTAGACGGTCTATATGTTCTGTTCGGAGCGAGTCTCTTTCACAGAAGTGGTTTGAATCCCCGCCCCGTCATCATTCGGCATCGTCGGTGCCGCGTCCGACCTCGGCAGGGTCGATCTGATGCTTGAACTCACAGGAAAACGAGGTGCTGCGGGCCTGGCATTTTTCCGGTCTGCGGCCGTGCAGACGGTATTCCTCGAAGTAGTTCAGCCAGCTCTCACCCGTCCGCGGGCATGTGCGGATGAACTCGATGAAATCGGTCAGACTGTCGAGGGTTGCGGGGCTGAGGGCATGTTCCATTTTGCAGGCGTCCTCATCGGCGGTGGCCGGTTCGACCCGCAGAATCTCGGTCAAAAACTCCCGCAGAAGCTCATGCCTTCGCCGCATCTCGCTTCCGACCTCGAATCCCTCCCGGGTCAACTCAATATACTCGTATTTCTCGTAGTGGACCATGCCCCGCTCGTTCAATGTCTTCAGCATGCTTGTGACTGTGGGCATTTTGACGTCCATCCGCCTGGCGATGTCCTTTACGCGGATGACCTTCTTGTCCTGGCTAAGGTCGAAAATCGCCTCCAGATAATCTTCCATGACGGAAGTCAAAGGCTTGTCCGCCGCGTTTTCTCTGGTCTGGGCTTCTATCATATCGGCCTCGTTGTTAGATTCCCATAACTATCATTTACCCCACTAATAAACGATACCGGCCAGCTTTGTCAAGCCTTTATTACGCTGACTGCCTCCGGACTGCCTCCTCTTCCCTTTGATGGCTGTTCAGATTGCTCGCGTCGCTCTATCGTTTTCTGCCGCTTTGCTGGATCAAGGCATCGGTTCGAGCGGAATTGTAGTGCCGGTTTCTGTCCTGCTGAGGGTTTTTGTTGTCGGATTTGTAGATTCCCTGTTCTTTTCGATTGCTGGTGTTGGTATTGGGATTACCTCTATGGTTTGACCGATTTTCATTCGTATATTTATTCGTATTCCTATGTTTGTCGCTATGTTTACTATCCCTATTCACATGTTTGTGGTTTTCGAAATTGTCTTTCTCCCTGCTGTTTTTATCCTTGTAGTGTCTATTGTGATCTCTGCGGTCTTTTTTATAACTATTTTCATGTTTTCTTTCGTGCTTGTCCCGATGTGAATCATGATAATCTTTCGTATAATAATGCCTGTGTTCATGGTGGACATATTTGACTTGACGTGGATAGTAATGATTTGGAAGCGCCTTCCAATGCTCACGTTTTGGATGTTTATATCTTGAATAGTACCATCGGTTGTGATGATAGTAATAATAGCAGTTTTCATGATAATAATAGTAGTATGGATAATACAGACCAGCGAAAAAGTACGGGCCTGACAATACGACCGTCACAGGGAGTGGTGGCACGATGTCCACGTGAGCACCATGGTGCCCGATTGAAGCGGCGCATGAGATGGAACTCAGGGGCAGCATCAAAAACATCAGAATAAACCTCTTCATATCGTTCTCCTACTCTTAGCTCTTAGGGGTCGGACCAAGATAAGATATTGATATCATGTAATAAGAAACCAAGAAAATGCCGTTTTTTAAACTTAGATTGATCATTTAGCTCGCCAAATGAAGCGTTTAAGGTTCTACCGTTTTTTAGAACGTTCAGACCAAACAGATTTTCAGACTGATTTCCATTTTCCAGCACCTTGAAATCTTACAGGCCTCTTTCTTGGCCCGAAATGATCGGTCTAAGCGCCAAATACGGTACTTTTTAAGGGTAATCGCTTGTAATATCAAGTCGGTAGCTTGGTCCGACCCTATTGATTTATTTTAGGTGCAAATTGTGGAGAAGATGTGAAAGAGTTCGGAAAAGGTTATGGGTTGTCCTCTTTTTTTTCATGCGGTGGGGTGGTACCATTGATTCCGTTGGAGCGATGCGGCTTATCGAAGTAAACAGGACGGGAGAGCGGTGAATGGCTTTTGTGGGGGTGAGCGTCGAGCGGGTGGACGCCCGGGCGAAGGTGACAGGCCGGGCAAGATATGTGGATGATATCCTGCTGGCGGGGATGCTGTATGCTCGGGTGTTGCGGAGCCGCATCGCCAACGGGTGGGTGCGGCGGATCGATGCCGGCCTTGCGGCTGCAATTCCGGGCGTCCGGGCTATTGTCACCTACCGAGATGTCCCCCGGCACACCTTCCCGACGGCGGGCCATCCTTTCAGCTTGGACCCGGCGCGGCGCGATATCGCCGACAGGCGCCTCCTGACGCAGCGCATCCGGTTTTACGGGGACGAGATCGCGGCCGTCGTGGCGGTCGATGAAGCGACGGCCGAACGGGCGCTCGACGAGATCGACGTGGAATACGAGGAGTGGCCGCCGGTCCTGGATCTGGCGGCGGCCCGGCAGCCGGGGGCAGCTGAGGTCCACGAAGGGACCGGGAATCTTCTCCAGGAGAGCGGTTACGGAATCGGCGATGTCGACGCAGCCCTGAAGGGGGCCGATTGGGTCGTCAAGGGCAGGTTCGTGACCCAGGTCGTCCACCCCTGCGCGCTGGAGAATCACGGCGCGGTGGCCGCCGTCGACCCGCAGGGCTGCATCGTGGTTTACTCCTCGACGCAGATCCCGCATATCTGTCGCCGGATCGTCGGTCAGGCGCTGGGCATTCCCTGGGGCGGGGTTCGGGTGGTAAGGCCCTTTGTCGGCGGTGGTTTCGGTGGCAAACAGGACGCGGTTGTGGAGCCCCTGGCGGCCTTCCTGTCGACGGTTGTCGGCGGCCGACCCGTCAAACTCGTGCTCCCGCGCGAGGAGACCTTCGTCGGCACCCGCGTGCGCCATGCCATGGAGCTTACGCTCGAGACCGGGGGGAAGGCCGACGGGACCCTGACCGCCCGCGTCCTCGAGGCAGGATCCATGAACGGGGGCTATGCCTCCCATGGGCATGCCATCGTCTCCAAAAGCGGCACCCTCTTTCGCCAGATGTATGCCGCCGAGGCGGTGCGCTTCGAGGCCGCAACGCTTTACACCAACACACCGGCCGCCGGGGCGATGCGCGGCTACGGTGCCCCGCAGGTCATTTTTGCGGTCGAATCCCACATGGATGACATCGCGCTCGCACTGGGCATGGATCCGGTGGCCCTTCGCGAAAGGAATCTTTACACGGAGGGCTTCGTCGATCCGCCCACCGAAGTCACGATGCACACGCGCGGCCTTCTCGAGTGCATCCGCAAAGGGAAGGGGCTGATCGCATGGGATGCGAAGCGCCGCGCCGGCCGGAGCACCGGTCCGAGGCGGCGCGGGGTCGGGATGGCCTGCTTCTGCTACGGTACGGGGATCTACCCCGCCGGACTGGAGCTTGGCGGCGCGCGGATCGTCCTGAAGCAGGACGGCTCCGTCGACCTCCAGATCGGAGCTGCCGAGATCGGGCAGGGGAGCGACACGGCGCTTTCCCAGATCGCCGCGGACGTCCTCGGCATCCCCATCGAGACGGTGCACATCCCCTGGGAGCAGGATACCGAGAGGACGCCCTACGATCCGGGCGCCTACGCATCGCGTCAGACCTACGTCTCGGGGATGGCCGTAAAAAGGGCGGCGGAGGCCGTGAAGGCCGCGATCCTCGACCGCGCGCAGGCCCTGACGGGCGCTGCCGCCTCCGAACTGGACATCGTCGATGGATGGGTGGTCGAGCGGCGTCGGAGCGGCGCCCGGCTGGTGCCGGTCTCGGAGGTTGCCCTGGACAGCTACTACAACCTGGCCACGGCCTCGCCCATTGCCGCCGATGTGAGCTGCAACGTGAAGACCAATGCGCTCGCGTTCGGCTGCACATTCGTCGAGGTCGAGGTGGACACGGAAACCGGCAAGGTGGGCATCCTGGAACTATACAACGTCCACGACTCGGGACGGATCGTCAACCCGCTGATGGCCGAAGGGCAGGTGCAGGGCGGCGTCCAGATGGGCCTTGGCTACGCCCTGTACGAACAGCTCCTTTTCGACCGAAAGACCGGCCGTACCCTGAACCCGAACCTCGAGGATTACAAGATCCCGACCGCCGTCGACGCCCCGCCTGTCGGCGCGGTCTTCGTTCAAACGGACGAGCCGACGGCGCCCTACGGGAACAAGGCCCTCGGGGAACCGCCGATCGTCTCGGTTGCGCCGGCGGTCCGGAACGCGATCCTCCATGCGACCGGGCTCAAGATCGACACGCTGCCCATGACCCCCGAACGCCTCTTCGCCGCCTTCAGGGCGCAAGGGTCGGCGGTTGGCGGCGCGGTGAGATGAAAGGAGAGACGAGATCGGATGTTTGAACTTGTATGGATCATTTTTTTCGTATTGGTCGTCTCAGGCGGTTGCTCGGTCTTCGAAGCGGTCCTCCTTTCGGTCCCCCGACGCTTTATCGAGGCCAAGGTCCAGGCCGGCAGCCGGCACTGGCGGGTGTTCCGGGGCCTTCGGGCCGAACCGGACGCGCCCATTGCGGCCATCCTTTCGGTCAACACCATCGCGCACACGGCAGGGGCGGCCTTCGCGGGTTCCGCGGTAGCCGCCGTCTTCGGGCAGGATCACCTCGGGTGGTTTTCGGCGGTCTTCACCATCCTCGTCCTGGCCCTTTCGGAGATCCTGCCAAAGACGATCGGCGTGGTTTATGGAAGGTCGATCGGCGCCGTTTGCGGGTACATCATCCGATCGATGGTGATTGTCATGGCGCCGTTTATCTGGATGAGCGGGCTTCTGACCCGCTGGGTTTCCAGAGGGAAGGCCGCCGATATCGTAACCGCCGACGAGATCCGGATCCTGGCTCGGCTGAGTCGGCAGGGCGGCGCGATCAAAGGGTACCAGGAGGCGACCATCGAGCGGATCCTGACCCTGCACGACAAACAGGTGAAAAACGTCATGACGCCCCGCACGGTCGTGTTTTCGCTGTGCGCACATTTGACGGTGGAAGAAATCTGCCGGCAGGAGAAGCGCTGGGAGCACAGCCGGTTTCCGGTCTACGATCAGGGTTCCGAAGACATCGTAGGGGTTGTCCTCACCAAGGAGCTTTTCATGGCCTTCGCCGCCGACCGGAAGGACGCGCGCCTCGAGGACCTGATGCACCCGGTGCATTTCGTCATCGAAACGGCGCCGCTGAACAAGGTCTTGACGGAGTTCCTTCAGCTGCGTCAGCATCTGTTCGTCGTGCTGGACGAATACGGCGGGGTTTCCGGGGTCGTGAGCCTCGAGGACGTCCTCGAAGAGATCCTCGGAAGCGAGATTGTCGATGAGTCGGATCAGGTGACCGACAAGCGCACGCTGGTCAAGAAGCGCGGCACGGCCTGAGTAAGGCGTTATGCCGTTCGACAGAGGGCGGGGCGGGCTGCCTGCAGCCTCCCGCAGAGCACTCCCCCCATGGAGATTTCCACAGGGTGGAAACAATGGCCGTTTCCTCGGGGAAACGGAACCTCAAACCGCAAGAAATGGAAGAGAAAGGAGCGACAATCATGGCAAAAATGACGAAGGAAATGCAGGAGATGTTCAACCGCGTAGGGCTCAAGCAGTTGGCGACCGCGGACAGGAAAGGGGTCCCCAACGTGGTGCCGATCAACTTCATGAAGCTTCTGGATGACGAGACGATCCTCGCCTCGGCTGTCTTCATGACGAAAACATTCAACAATATCAAGGAGAACCCGCTCTGCGCCATCTCTATTTGGGAGGGCTTCGCCGGCTACCAGTTCAAAGGCTCCGCCACCATCCTGACCGACGGCCCGATCTTCAAGGACACCCAGGCCTGGACCGAGGAGGAGGGAAAGAAGCTGGGCCTTCCCCTCAAGTCCAAGGGGGCGGTGGTGATGAAGATCACCGAGATCTTTTCGGTGTCCCCCGGACCGGACGCCGGCAAGAAGATCGCCTAGGTCGATTCAGGGAGGCCTGTGAACCGGTTCTTGCGGGCAGGCCCATCATTTCTCGATAAAAGGGCGTCGCAGCCGCACCGCCCGACGGACGGCTGCGACACCGCACCTCCTGAAAGCCTTCAACATCCCCGCTTATAGGCGGTGTTTACAGCCCGCCCCTCCCATTCGCTCCGTCTGCACCCGATCGGCCATGCGAGCGGCGGAGCGCCGCTCGCATGGCCGACTGCTTTCCAATTATGAGCCTCTGACCAAAAAAATCATTGACAAAAGAGATAGAGGATATATGTTATGAGCGTAAGCTCATAAAATGTCCGCACGGGGAAACGTGCTCCGTGGCTCAGTATAAGGATAGGAGGGCGGCCCTGGGTTGGCGCTGCGCGATGTTGGCGCCCGAACGGCTCAGGAAGCGTTGTTCCGCCCTGCGATTCAAGGCCTTTTTCCTGATGGCGGACGCAGCATGACATGAAAGGAGGTGGACGGTATGCCGGCTTTTGATGGAACGGGTCCCGCAGGAATGGGGCCGATGACGGGATGGGGTCGCGGATACTGCAACCCCGCAGCTCGGGTCAACAGACCTTATGGTGGTTTTCCACCCGGGTATGGCGCGGGCGGATACGGCTACGGGGCGTTTCCGGCCCTTGTGCCCGCGGCCCGCGGAGGATGGTTCGGCGGTGCCTTCGGGTTCGGTCGTGGCTTTGGCAGACGCCGTGGCTTCCGCCGGCTGGGGTGGTGAGCGCCGCAGGGTGAGACCCTCCGCCCGAACATCCAGAGATCTTCTCTACGGTGCATCACGATTGATCTTCAAGAAAGGAGGCATTGATTATGCCGGGATTCGATGGAACAGGCCCGAGGGGCGAAGGCCCCATGACGGGCGGTGGACGTGGTTACTGTAATTCTGCTGCGGCGGGTTACGGCTATGGTCCGGGCTATGGCGCCGGTTACGGCTTCGGCCGGGGCGGGGGCTATCGCGCGGGGGCGGGTGCCGGCTGGGGGCGTGGCTACGGCCGCGGCTACGGCCGGACTGCTGGAGTTTACGGCGGCGGGTACGCTCCGCCAGCCTACGGCCGCTATGCCCCTCCGTACGGCGCCCCTTACCCGATGAGCAGCCAGGATGAGGTGGTCATGCTGAAGGAGCAGGCGCGCATGGTCAAGGCCGAACTGGATGCCATTACCAGGCGCATGGAAGAACTGGGAAAGGAAGAATCGCAACCCTGATCCATAACCCCTTTCCCCGCGGATTCCCGCCTGGCGCGTTGAACCCTTGCCGGGAATCCGCGGCAATTCCACTCTCACGACGAAAGGCTTCACTGAGAGGAGATGCTATGCTTTTTGAGCGAAAGGTTTCCTCTTTTCGCTTCGATGGACGCGCCTTCCTCCCCGATCCCTGAGATTTTCCGAGTCTGATCGCCTTCCTGCTTCGATTTAACGCCCATACCAAAAAATGGCTACACCGGTTGTAGCTAAAATAATCACAACTCTACATGACTTGCCCTACTAGCGTCTGGTCCGTTTTTCCCCTGAAAAGTGCGACTGAGTGTAGTTATATGCTACATTTTCAGTGCGACCGCGGCGCTCGCCGCGGATTAATTCGAATAAAAATATAAACGATATCAATATTTTGCTTTAGATTTGCTGTATCTGGCCTTTTCCTTGCATGTCCTAAAAGGCAAGAGAGCCAGGGGTATGAACACAGGGCTCGAAGACAGGAGTGGAGCGTGAACGCGTTGGACTGCCGGCGGTCAGAGGCGCTCCTGCCCTGAAGAAAACCTTCCCGAAGGAGGCTGATCGATGAACGAGAATATGTCAAACCACAGAGAAGGCGGAGATCTTCCAGGGTTCAAGGTGCTGGCTGACCAGTGTGTCTGGATGAAGGCAGGGGTCGTCAACTTCCGCAGCTGCGACCGCGGCTACGACTGCTTCAACTGCCCGTTCGACAGGGCCATGCGCGCCGCCATGGACGCCCAGAACCCGCGCAGGGGCCAAACCCGGCCGCTCGGCTGGGCAGCCGCCATGCGCACCCGGTATCTCGGGCATCGGAAACCCTGCGTGTATTTCCTCAATCAGAAGAGCGGCGCACCGGAGGCCTGTCCGCGGGACTACGACTGCGACAGCTGCCCGGTCGAACTCGCGTTCGGCTACGAGCCGCTCCGGCAATCCATCGCTGCCCGACGCACCGAACAGAGGCCGGGAACGGGCAGGGCGGAGAGGCCGCCGCTTGTCTTCCCGTTTCCCAACCATGAGTGTGTTTGGATGAAGGCCGGGATCATTGGCATGCACCTGTGCGACAACGACTACGACTGCTACCATTGCGAGTTCGACCGGAGTATGCGCGCGGCTATGCTGGAAGGGCCCCCGAAGGCGCAGGATGCTGTCCTGGCCGCCATCGAGCCGGTCATCCGGCCTTGCATCTATGCCTTGATCGGGCATAAGGACGCCCCGCCGCTGTGCGCCTCCAACTACGCCTGCCACGCCTGCCCGACGCACCGCGCGATTGCTGGTGAAAAGGCCTGCGAGCCGCGCCCGATCGAGCGTCCTGCCTGCCGGAACGTCACCGGATACCCGGTCGCCGACGGCTACTACTACCACTTTGGCCACACTTGGGTGCACGTCATCCACGGCGGCTGCGTGCGTGTCGGCGTGGATGGTTTCGTCGGCAAGCTCCTCGGGCCGATCGACGGGGTGGAGTTGCCGGCGCCGGGCTCGGATCTCGAGCGGACCCGCGCCGGCTGGGTGCTGACCCGCGGCGATCACCGAGCCCCGGTCCTCTGCCCGTTGACGGGCCGGATCCTGGCTGTGAATCCGAAGGTGGTCGAAGTGCCCGCGACCGTCTCCGAGGATCCTTACGGCGACGGCTGGCTTTTCCAGATGGAGCCTTATCACCTGAAGCAGGAGACGCAGAGCCTCTATTCCGGCGCGGAGGCTGCCCTCTGGATGGAGCACGACGCCCGCGAACTGGTGGCGATGATGGGCCCGGGCTATGAAAAACTCTCGGCCACGGGCGGAGAGGTGGTTCCCGATATCTTCGGCCACTTTCCCGAACTCGGCTGGGATCCTTTGGTGCGAACCTTCCTGCGGACCGCCGATCCGGGCGCGCACGCCGGGTGATGCACCAGCCGCTGGTGTTTCATCCTGCTCGGCGTGTGCGCGCCGCGATCCGGCGGGACAAGGCGGCGTGCAGAGCCATTCTCGTATTCGGCTTAGGCTGCTTACCGCTGACGCCGCCCGAACGACCTCCATACGCCGCCCGACCGGCGTCTGAGCGCCGGGAAAACGATTCCGTCGGGGGGCAGCAATCCCCCCACCGGGGGGGTGCTGCAGAAAGCGTTGGAAAAAGAAAACAGGAAAATAATGAGTCTCAAAATGAGTCTTTAAAAGAATAAGAGTCCCGGCGGACCGGCCGGGAACTGTTGCAGAAAGCCTTGAATCCGAGAAAATGAAGGAGTCTTCAATGACTGAGAATCCCGTTTCTATAGGATCCGTGATGGTGGTGGGCGGGGGAATCGCCGGTATCCAGGCCTCTCTCGACCTGGCAGACTCCGGATACTTCGTTCACCTGATCGAGAAGGGGCCTGCGATCGGGGGGCTGATGAGTGCCCTCGACAAGACCTTCCCGACCAACGACTGCGCGATGTGAATTCTCTCACCCAAACTGGTCGAGGTCGGCCGGCATCTGAACATCGCGCTGCATACCCTGACGGAAGTCGAGGCGCTCGAAGGGGACCCTGGGCACTTCACTGCGGTCCTCCACGAATCCCCCCGCTACGTCGACACCGAAAAGTGCATCGCCTGCGGCGTCTGCGCCGAGAAATGCCCCCGCAAGGTGAACGACCCTTACAACGAGGGCCTCGCCAAACGCAAGGCGATTTATGTCCAATACCCCCAGGCGGTCCCCCTCAAGTACGCGATCGACAAGGACCACTGCATCTATTTCGAGAAGGGGACCTGCCGCGCCTGCGAGAAATTCTGCCCCGCCGGGGCGATCGATTTCGAGCAGACGCCGAAGACCCACCGGGTCGAGGTCGGCGCGGTGCTCCTATCGGCCGGCTCGCAGGCCCTGGACCCGATCCTCTATAAGGAATACGGCTACGGCCGCTTCCCGAATGTCGTGACCAGTATGGCCTTCGAGCGCATCCTGAGCGCTACCGGGCCCTTCCGCGGGCACCTCACACGTCCCTCCGACGGGAAGACCCCCGAGAAGATCGCATGGCTTCAGTGCGTCGGCTCCCGCGACACGACCCACAAGGCGCACCCCTACTGCTCCGGCGTCTGCTGTATGTACGCCGTGAAGGAGGCCGTCATCGCCAAGGAGCACGCCGGCGGCGCGCTCGACGCGGCGATCTTCTTCATGGATATGCGCACCCACGGCAAAGATTTCGACCGCTATTACGAACGGGCGCGGAACGAGGCCGGCGTCCGCTTCATCCGGTCGCGGATCCATACCGTGGAGACGGCCGGCCCTGGCTCGGACGACCTCCTCCTGACCTATGTCGATGAGAGCGGCACCCGCCTGAGCGAGCGCTTCGACCTGGTCGTCCTCTCGGTCGGTCTCGAGATCGGCGCCGAGGCCCGGGCTATGGCCGAGTGTCTCGGCGTGGCCCTCGATGCGGACGGTTTCGTCCAGACCGGCTGCCTCGGCCCGATGGAGACGAGCCGGCCCGGGGTCTTCGTCTGCGGTGCACTCGGCGGACCGGCCGATATCCCGCAGTCTGTGATCAGCGCTTCGGCCGCGTCCTCTGCGGCCGCTTCCCTCCTGGCGGGCGCGCGGAACACCCTCATCCACGAGAAGACCTATCCGCCCGAAACACCCGTCGCCGACGACCCCCCGCGGATCGGCGTCTTCGTGTGCCATTGCGGGATCAACATCGGGAGCGTCGTGGACGTCCCCGCCGTCCGCGACTACGCTGCCGGCCTGCCCCACGTCGCCTACGCGGGCGACAACCTCTTCACCTGCAGCGAAGACACCCAGAAGATCATCCGCGACACGATCGCCGAGCACCGCCTGAACCGCGTGGTGGTGGCCGCCTGCACCCCGCGGACGCACGAACCGCTCTTCCGGGAGACCATCCGGGAGGCCGGATTGAATCCGTACCTGTTCGAGTTCGCCAACATCCGCGACCAGGATGCCTGGGTGCATCAGAAGGAGCACGAGGCGGCGACGGACAAGGCCAAGGACCTCGTCCGGATGGCGGTCTCGAAGGTGGCGCTCCTCGAGCCGATCGAGCGGATCCGCCTCGCCATGCAGCAGTCGGCGCTCGTCGTCGGCGGCGGGGTGGCGGGCTTGAACGCCGCCCTCGACCTGGCCGACCAGGGGTTCACGGTCTATCTCGTCGAAAAGTCCCCCCGCCTCGGCGGCTACGGCCTCCGCCTCGGCCGGACCTGGAAGGGGGAGGACATCCCCGCTTATACCGCGCGACTGATCGAACGCGTCGCATCCCATCCGCGGATCGAGGTCCTCCTCGAAACGGAGATCCAGTCCGCCTCGGGTTTTGTCGGAAACTTCGCCACCACGGTCGCCACCGCCGCTGGGGCCCCCCGCGAGATCTCCCACGGGGCGGCCGTCTTCGCGACCGGCGGGGATTATCTCCGCCCCGACGAATACGCCTACGGGCAGAGCGACCGGGTCACCTGCTGGCACGACCTGATGGCGCGCTTCGACGCGGAACCCGCCGCCCTGGCCGAAGCCGAAGCGGTGGCTTTCATCCAGTGCGTTGGGTCGCGCGAGGGTGACCGGCCCTACTGCTCCAAGGTCTGCTGTACGGCCTCCGTCCAGCAGGCGCTCGAACTCAAAGAGCGGCGCCCCGACCTGGACGTCTATATCCTCTACCGCGACATGCGGACCTACGGCCAGCGTGAGGCCCTCTATCGGAAGGCCCGCGAGGCGGGCGTCATCTTCATCCGCTATGACCGCGGCGAAAAGCCCGAGGTCACGGTGGACGGGGACAAGCTCCACATCCGCGTCCGGGACCACGTCCTCGGTGTGCCCCTGTCGCTCACCGTCGACTACCTGAACCTCTTCACAGCCATCATCCCATCCGGGCAGGACCGCCTCTCGCAGCTCTACAAGGTTCCTCTGAACGACGACGGGTTCTTCCTCGAGGCCCATGCGAAGCTCCGGCCCGTCGAGTTTTCCTCCGACGGCCTCTTCGCCTGCGGCGTTGCCCACTACCCGAAGCCGATCGAAGAGAGCATCGCCCAGGCCCGCGCCGCCGCCTCGCGGGCGGCGACCCTCCTGGTCAAAAGGGAGGTCGAGGTCGAGCCGCTCGTCTCCGCGGTCAACCGTGACAAGTGCATCGGCTGTGGCTACTGCGCCTCCGCCTGCCCCTTCGGCGCCATCCAGCTCGAGAAGGTCCCCGGCAAGGGCTACCGGGCGCAGAACCTCTCGGCCCTCTGCAAGGGGTGCGGGGTCTGCGCAGCCAGCTGCCCCCAGAAGGCGATCGACATGGTCCATTTCCGCGACCGCCAGATTTTGGCGGCTGTCGAAGCGGGGGGCGACAGCGCCCTCGCGGTCAAGCGCCGCCTGAAGGCCGCCCGCCAGGTTGTCGCCGTTTCGGGCTACAAGGTCGCGGATGACTATTACTACCACGTGGGGCACACCTGGATGCGCGTCGAGAAGGGCGGACGCCTGCGCGTCGGGGTCGACGACTTCGCGGGCAAGGTCCTCGGCCCGGCCGACCGGATCGAACTGCCTCCAGAGGGGGCGACCCTCCGCCAGGACCGCAGTGCGTGGCGGGTCCGGCGCGACGGAAAGGGCGCGGCCTTCCTGGGCCCGGCGACCGGCAAGGTCTTCATGGTGAACCGCGAGGCGCTCGAACACCCCGAACTCGTTGTGGACGACCCCTACGACAAGGGCTGGCTGCTGATCCTCGAACCGCTGACCTCCTATGTGGATCCGACGCGGGTTCGGAAGGGGGAGGAGAGCCGGCGCTGGCTCGACGAAGAAGTGAAAAAACTGCTCGAACTCATGGGCCCGGAATACGAACGTCTGGCCGCGACGGGCGGCGAGCCGGTGAAGGACCTTTTCGGCCACTTCCCCGAACTCGGCTGGGAGCGGCTGGTCAAGACCTTTCTCAGAACAGATGCCTGATTTGTCGGGAGGAGAAGCTATTATGCCACAGACCTTTGAACCAAAAATCCTCGCGTTTCTCTGCAACTGGTGCGCCTATGCGGGGGCCGATCTTGCCGGGGTCTCGCGGATCCAATACCCGTCGTCCCTCCGGACCGTCCGCGTGATGTGCTCCGGCAGGGTGGACCCCCTCCACGTCATCAAGGGCCTCAGAAGCGGCTTCGACGGCGTCTTCGTGTCCGGGTGACACATCGGGGAATGCCATTACCAGTCTGGTAATGTCTACGCGGCACGCGAGATGAAGATGGTCGAGACCCTCCTCGAGACGGCGGGTCTCGGCGCGGAGCGGGTCCGCCTCCGCTGGGTGAGCGCGGCCGAGGGCCAACTCTTTGCGCAGTATGTACGGGATTACACCGAAACCATCCAGAGCCTCGGCCCACTCGACACAGAGGCGGCCGCCGGCACGCTCGATGCGGCGCTGCGGGCGCTTTCGACCCCGCGGCTCCGCTGGCTCACCGGGATGGAGATCCAGATCACCGAGCGCGGGAACGTCTACGGCGAGCGCTACGACGAGGCTGCCTACGAGCGGATGCTCCGGCAGACCATCGAGGAGGAGTTCCAGAAGGCGCTCATTCTGGAGGCGCTCGCGGAGGGACCCCTGAGCCTGCGGGACATCGCCCTCGAAACCGGGCTTCCCATTCACGCGGCCTCGGTCAGGCTGAACGATCTCGAAAGGTCCCACGCTGCCCAACTGGCGGGGTACGACGGAACGACCCCCCGGTTCGCGGCGACTGCATAAACCGCAAGACAAGTGAGGAATGCCATGTTTCCAGGGAACCAAGACGGTGTTGAAGGTTCGGTGATGGTCGTCGGTGCCGGTATCGCCGGTATGCAGGCGGCTCTGGATCTCGCGAACGCCGGATATTACGTCCACCTGGTCGACCGCTCGCCGAGCATCGGCGGGATGATGGCCCAGTTGGACAAGACCTTTCCGACCAACGACTGTGCGATGTGAATTATCTCACCGAAACTGGTCGAGGTCGGCCGGCATCTAAATATCCATCTGGTTACGAACACGGAAGTCGAGAGCCTGGAAGGTGAACCGGGTCGTTTCCGGGCCATGCTGAAGAACAACCCCCGCTTTATCGACCCTGCGAAGTGCACGGGCTGCGGGCAGTGCAGCGCCGTCTGCCCCGTGACCGCCGTGAACGAGTTCGATTGCGGCCTAGGCCGTCGGACTGCCACCTACATCCAATATGCGCAGGCGGTTCCGCTCGCCTACATCATCGACCGGGAGCTGTGCATCGGCTGCGGGATGTGCCAGAAGGTCTGCCTCGCCGAGGCGGTCCAGTATGACGACCAACCGCGCCGGACCGAGGTCACGGTCGGTGCCGTGGTCCTGGCGACGGGCAGCGAGGTCATGGACCCCTCGAACCTGAAGCCCTACAGCTACGGGGAGTCGCCCAATATCGTCACGAGCCTCGAGTTCGAACGTATCCTGAGCGCCTCGGGGCCTTTCAGCGGGCACCTGATGCGCCCCTACGACCGCGAGGAGCCGCGCAAGATCGCCTGGCTCCAGTGTGTGGGGTCCCGTAGCCATAACGGCGGGAAGCCCTACTGCTCTTCGGTCTGCTGCATGTATGCCATCAAGGAGGCGGTCATCGCCAAACAGCATGCCCACGGGACGCTCGACACGGCGATCTTCTACATGGACATGCGCACGCACGGGAAGGAGTTCGAGGAGTACTTCGACCGCGCCCGCAACGAGCACGGGGTCCGCTTCATCCGCTCCCGCGTCCACAGCGTCGAGCCGGCGGGAAACGGCGACCTCGTTATCCGCTACGCGGACGAGGCCGGGAACCTCGAAAGCGAGGTCTTTGACTTGGTGGTCCTTTCGACCGGCTTCCAGGTCCCCGAGGAGACGGTGCAGCTGACCGAACGCCTCGGCGTCGACCTCGGGCCGAACCGTTTCGCCGCTACGACGAGCTTCGCGCCCGTGGCGACCTCCGTCCCCGGCGTCTACGTCTGCGGTTCTCTCCAGGGGCCGAAGGACATCCCGCAGTCCGTCACCGAGGCCTCGGCCGCCGCGGCGGCCGCCGGCAGTTCGCTCTGCGCCGCCCGGTGGAGCTGCACGCAGGAAAAGATCCTCCCGGCCGAGCGCCCCGTCGTGGGCGAGCCCCCGCGGATCGGCGTCTTCGTCTGCCAGTGCGGGATCAACATCGGCGGGGTGGTGGACGTCCCCTCCGTCCGGGAGTACGCCAAAACGCTCCCCTACGTGGTCTACGCGGAGGACAACCTCTACACCTGCAGCCAGGACACCCAGGTCAAGATGGCCGAGGTGATCCGGAAGCAGGGGATCAACCGCGTGGTGGTGGCTGCCTGCACCCCTAAGACCCACGAACCGCTCTTTCAGGAGACGCTCCAGAACGCGGGGCTCAACAAGTACCTCTTCGAGATGGCTAACATCCGGAACCAGGACAGCTGGGTTCACAGCAACGATCCGCGCGCTGCGACCGAGAAGGCCAAGGACCTCGTCCGCATGGCGGTGGCGAAGGCCGGCCTCCTCGAATCCCTGCGCGAGGAGGAGCTCGGCGTCGACCCGGCGGCCCTTGTGATCGGCGGCGGCGTGGCGGGGATGGTCGCTGCGAAGAACATGGCGGACCAGGGCTACGAGGTCCACCTCCTGGAGCGCTCCCCGCGCCTCGGCGGCCAGGCGAACGGCCTCTCGAGGACCTGGAAGGGCGAGGACATCCAGGCCTACCTGAAGGGCCTGATTGCGGAGGTGGAGGACCACCCCCACATCCATCTCCATCTCGCAGCGGAATTGACCGGAGTGGACGGTTTCGTCGGGAACTTCGTCTCCAAAATCGATGGCAATGGCTCCGGCCCAACGGAGATCCATCACGGGGTCGCGGTCATCGCCACCGGCGCCGTGGAGCACCGGCCGCAGGAATACGCCTACGGCACGGATCCGCGGATCATGACCCACCTCGAACTCGACCGGCGCTTCCTCGATCACGACCCGTCCCTGGCAGGTCTCGGTTCAGCGGTCTTCATCCAGTGCGTCGGCTCGCGCGAGCCGGAGCGGCCTTACTGCAGCCGGGTCTGCTGCACCCACTCGATGGTGAGCGCCCTCGAGCTGAAGCGGCTGAACCCCGAGATGAGCGTCACGGTTCTTTACCGGGACCTGCGGACCTACGGGGAGCGGGAGGAACTTTACCACCAGGCGCGTGCGGCGGGCGTGATCTTCATCCGCTACGAGCCGGACGACAAACCCCGAGTGAGCGCCGGGCCCGAGGGGGTCGACGTCACGGTGATGGACCCGATCCTGCAGCGCGCGGTGCGGCTGCGCTCGGACCTCCTCGTCCTCGCGACGGCGATCGTGCCGCCGGACGGCACGACCCTCTCGCAGTTCTTCAAGATCCCGACGAGCCGGGACGGCTTTTTCATCGAGGCCCACGCGAAGCTCCGGCCCGTCGACTTTTCGACGGAGGGGGTCTTCCTCTGCGGCCTGGCCCACTACCCGAAGACGCTCGACGAGAGCATCTCGCAGGCCCTGGCGGCCGCCGCCCGGGCGACCGGGTATCTGGCGGCGGGCAAGGTCTCGGTGAGCGGTACCGTCGCCGAGGTGGCGCCGGGCATGTGCAGCCAGTGCGGGGTGTGCGTGACGGTTTGCCCGTTCAACGCCCCCCATTTCTCGGAAAAGGGCCCGGCGGAGGTGAATCCAGCCCTCTGCAAGGGCTGCGGGCTGTGCGTTTCTTCCTGCCGGAGCGGCGCTATCCGCCTGAAAGGCTTCGACGATGGCCAGATCATGGCGATGATCGACCAGATCTGAGCCTTCTCCTAACGAACGTCCCCTCGGGCGCGTATCCCGGAGCATCCGGCGGCGGCTCGGCCTGCCTTGCAACCGGCTCCTCCCCCGGGTGCGCGCCCGGTCTTTTCCACGGTGAGGTTGAAGGCGGCCTTCAAATGGTTTATGGTGTCAGGAGGACAAGAAACGTTCTGGATCGGGGACATGCCTGCCTATGAAAGCGCCTGCCGTACGACCTGCGGGACCTTCTGGACCCGCCCTCCGCCTCGCAATCGTGGGCGGAGGGCAAACCTGTCGCTCCTTCCTGGAAGCCATCCGCAACCTGTCCATCCCCAACCTGAAGATGGAGATCCGCGCCGTGTGCGACGTCGATCCCTCCGCGGAGGGCCTCCGCCTGGCTGAAGAGATGGGCATCCCGACGGTCCGGGACTACGCCTCCATCCTCGCGGCGGCGGACCTCGACGGGATCGTCGATCTTACCCGCGACCCGCAGATCTTTCTCGACCTTGTGCGGCGCCGTCCGCAGGGCCTGTGGGTGATCGATCACGACCTCTTCCGCTTCCTGAAGGAGCGGTTGCTCTCCGGCGAGATCTGCCAGGACGCCGACCGGCAAGTGCTCCTCGAACGGAGCATGTCCGATCTCCTCTTCCACCAAACGCACGAGGCCATCATCCTGCTCGACCCGGATTTCACGATCCTGGATGCCAACCAGGCCTACCTGCGCGCGGTCGGGCGGTCGCTGAAGGAGGCGGTCGGGAAACACTGCTACGAGACGATTTACGGCTTCAACTCGCCCTGCTCGGAGTGGCAGCCGGAGATGGCCTGCCCGATGTTGGAGACGATGCGGACCGGCGAGCGGGCGCATGTGATCCACGAGCGGACCGGTGGGGACGGCCGGCGCGCCTACGCCGCCCTCGAGACCTATCCGGTCAAGGACGAGGAGGGGAAGGTCGTCCGCGTGATCGAGATCCGCCGCGACATCACCGAGGAACTCCCGTCGCGCTGGGAGATGCGCCTCGAGGAGCTGAAGACGAACCTCGGCAAGCTCGTCCAGGAGGATCGCATCCTGACCCTCGGCAAGCTTTCGGCGAGCTGCGCCCACGAGATCAACAACCCCATCCAGGGGATGCTCACCTTCGGGCACCTGATGCGCACCATCCTGGAGGAGAACCCCCTCCCCGAAAAGACGGACCTGGTGCAATTCAAGGAATACCTGGGTCTCATGTGCAGCGAACTCGAGCGCTGCGGGCGGATCGTTTCCGGGCTCCTGTCTTTCGCCAGGGAATCGACGATGGAGCGCAAGGAGGTCGATCTCAACGAGACCCTCCAGTCGGTCATCACGTTGACGAAGCACCACATGCAGCTCCAGGATCTCACGCTGGAGCTCTCCCTTTCCGAGTACCCGCTGATCGTCCGCGGCGACCCGAACCAGCTCCAGCAGTGTTTCCTGAACGTGATCTTCAACGCCATCGAGGCGACCCCCGAAGGGGGCGCCATCACCATCCGATCGAGTTCCGTCGCCTTCGAGGGGCGGGAGTGGGCCGAGGTGGTGATCGAGGACACCGGCTGCGGCATCGGCAAGGATGCCCTCTCCAAGATCTTCGACCCGTTTTTCACCACCAAGCCGGAGGGGAAGGGGACCGGGCTCGGGCTTTCCATTGTCTTCGGCGTCGTCAAGGGGCATGGCGGGCGGATCGGGGTGGAGAGCGAGAAGGGCCGGGGGACCCGCGTGAGGTTGAGCTTTCCGGTTCTGTATCCCGAAGAGGGGGAGTGACATGCAGGAAAAGCTGAAGATCATGGTGGTCGACGATGAGCAGATCGTCCGGGAATCCCTCTACCAGTGGTTCAAGAAGTTCAGCCACGTGGTCGAGACCGCCGCCTCGGGTTTCGAGGCCCTCGAAAAGCTCGAGAAGGTCCCCTTCGACGTCCTCTTCGTCGACATCAAGATGCCCAAGATGAGCGGCCTCGAACTGCTCGAGCGGGTCAAGCAGGAGTATCCGGACACCTCGGTCGTGATCATAACGGCCTACGGCTCGATCACCTCGGCGGTGGATGCCATGAAGATGGGCGCGAGCGACTACCTCCTGAAACCCTTCCGCCCCGACCAGATGACGCTCGTCCTAGAGAAGATCGCAGGCCAGCGGGAGCTCCTCGGGAAGTACCGCTATGTCAAGGGGCTGCTGGACGAAAAGACCCGCTTCGACAACATCATCGGGCAGTCCGAGCCGATGCAGGCCATCTTCGACCTGATCCCCGAGGTGGCCCAGAGCGACTCCTCCGTCCTCATCACCGGGGAGACCGGCACCGGGAAGGAGCTGGTGGCCAAGGCCATCCACGCCAAGAGTCTTCGGGCCAACAGCCCCTTCATCGCCATCAACTGCGGGGCGATGCCGGAAAGCCTCCTCGAGAGCGAGCTTTTCGGGCACCAGAAGGGCGCTTTCACCGGCGCGGACAAGAACCGCAAGGGTTTTCTCGAGGTGATCTCGGGCGGGACCCTCTTCCTCGACGAGATCGGCGAGATCAGCGCCAAGATGCAGGTGGACCTGCTGCGGGTCCTCGAGGAGAAGAAGATCCTCCGGATCGGTGAGCGACACCCGATCGACGTCGATTTCCGCCTGATCTCCTCGACCCTCCGCGACCTCGAAAAGGAGGTGGCCGAGGGTCGCTTCCGGGAGGATTTTTTCTACCGCATCAACGTGATCCGCCTCGAGATCCCGCCCCTGCGCAAGCGGAAGGACGACATCCCGCTCCTCGTCCGCCACTTCCTGCGAAAGTACAGCCACGAGACCACCAAGCAGGTGGATCATGTGACGGGCGAAGCGCTCGAATGCCTGAAACAGTACCCCTGGCCCGGCAATGTCCGGGAGCTCGAAAACGCCATCGAGCGGGCCGTCGTGCTCAGCAAGTCCCGCACCCTGGACGCGCAGGATTTTGCCTTCCTCGGCGGTACCCGTACCCGCCCGGACCGGCCCCGGGACCTCCGCGAGATGGAAAAGCGTCACGTCGAGGAGATCCTCGAGGAGGAGAACTGGAACATCACCCACGCCGCGAACGTTCTGGGGATCAACCGCGTGACCCTGCACAAGATGATCAACCGCTACGGCCTGAAACGGCGTGCATGAATTCGGGCCTGCGCCGGCTGACTGAACGTCATGAACTGGGACGGATGTCGTGATCGGATCGATTGGAGTGCTGCCGGTTGGCAGGGTGCCGGTGATGGCATGCAACGCGGTCGCCGCGCATGTGAAGACCGTCCTCGGCCTGGAGGCCGGGGTTCTGGCGCCCTTGGCCGAACCGCACTACGCGCTCGATCGGAACCGCATGCAGTACAACGCGGCGGCTATTCTCCATGCCCTCGAAGCGGAGCCACCCCCCGGGCACACCAAGATCGTGGCGGTCCTCAACGTGGACCTCTTTGTCCCGGTCTTTACGCATGTCTTCGGGGAGGCGCGCGAAGGGGGTCTCTGCGCCCTCGTTTCCCTCTACCGCCTGGGCCAGGACCTGCACCCCAAAAAGCCCCCCGGCCCGCAGATACTCGACCGGCTCCTCAAGGTCTCCCTGCATGAGGCTGCCCACCTCTTCGACCTCGTCCACTGCTTCGACGACCAATGCCTGATGCATTTCTCGATGGACCTCGAGGCCCTCGATCGCCTGCCCCTCGCCTTTTGCCCCACCTGCAAGGTCCTGTTGAGATAAGAAGAGGGTCCTTTATCAGACTTGACAAAACGCTCATTTTGTACTAAAATTGGTTCATAAATTGAACGCCCCGCCTTGACGCCCTGCGTCGATCGATATGTTTTCCGCCTCCCTGCCGCTGCGAGTCCGTGCAACCGCAGGGGTTTCAGGATGCCATTAAGCTGGGGTGTTCATCCTGGAACATCTTCTCGATACGATCCAAAACGCTGTTTGCTCCAGTGCCTTGCACTGTGCCGCTGCCCCGTGTCGATGTTACCGGGCTGCCCTTCAGCCTGTCCATCGTCCGGAGCTTGACGGCGAGGTTTTTTCGAATATACGGGAGCAAGCGTTTGTAGTGGAGTAAAGGATGAATCAATCGACTGGCAAAAAGCCCCCCGGATTTTCTCTCCTTCTTGTCGACGACGAGCGGGTTGTGCTTGCGCTTCTGAAAGAGATTTTCATCTCCGAGCCCTACAGAGTGGCGGCCTGTGACACCGCGCGGAAGGCCATGCGGATGTTGGCCTCGCACAGCTTCGATGCAGCGATCGTCGACCTGAACCTACCGGACATGGACGGCCTCGCGCTTCTCAAGGAGATCCGCTTCCTGCACCCGGAGACCGCGGTCATTATCCTGACAGGGGTGGGCGGCGTCAGGGAGGCGGTGAAGGCTATGAAGGGCGGCGCCGTCGATTTTCTCGAGAAACCGGTGCGACCGGTGGAATTGCAGCAGAGGGTGGCGCGAATCGCCCAGTCCGCTGCGGCCGAAGAGGAGCGACGGAAACTGAAGAGAGAAACGGTTTCCCTCTTCAAATTTGGCCCTCTGGTCGGGCAATCCGCCCCCATCCTGAAACTCAAAAGTCTGATCGTCCGCGTGGGTCCGACGGACGCCACCGTGCTTATCGAGGGCGAGACCGGCACAGGCAAGGAGCTTGTGGCGAAGGCCATCCATCATCACAGCCAACGGGCGGGCGGCGTTTTCGTGCCTGTGGATTGCGCGGCTATCGGGGAGACCGTCATCGAGAGCGAACTCTTCGGCCATGTCAAGGGGGCATTCACCGGTGCCCACAAGGCCTCCGACGGGTTGATGCGCTCCGCCGACGGCGGTACGCTCTTTCTCGACGAAATCGGGGAGCTGGCCTTGAATCTGCAGACAAAGCTCCTGCGCACCATCCAGGAGCGTCAGGTCCGACCGATAGGGAGCAGCTGCAGCTGTAAAGTGGACGTCAGGATCATCGCCGCGACGAACCGGGATCTGAGCGAGGAGGCGGCACTCGGCCGCTTCCGGGATGACCTCCTCTATCGCCTCAATGTCGTGAACATACATGTCCCGCCGCTCCGCGAACGGAGGGAGGATATCCCGCTGCTGGCAAACTACTTCCTTGAGCGTTTCAAGACGGCCCTCTCCCCGGTCAAGTCCATCTCGAAGGATGCCCTCGACCTTCTCGCACAGCAGGAATGGCGTGGGAATGTTCGGGAATTGGAAAATAGCGTTCGGCGCGCCGTAGCGCTCGGGAGGTACCCGGAGGTCCGGCCCCAGGATCTGGCCTTGACGGAGGGGGGGGCTCGTGCGGATGACAACAGCCTTCAACCCTTGGTGATGGGTGACGCCTTCAGCGATTATGAAAGGGCGGCGATCGAGAATGCACTCGAAAAGAGCATGAACAACCGCCGAAAGGCCGCGGAACTGCTGCAGATCGGCGAGGCGACGCTCTACCGCAAGCTCCGCAAATACGACATTGCCGCCATCGACTAGCCTGGGGGAGGCTCTTTACACCTCGAGATTCCGCTCTTTCCGCTTTTCGAAGCCGCCTTCAAACCTTCGAGTGAACTCGGCAGCCGCTCCTCGATGAACATTCTCCGCCGTCTGGTTGACGATACTCGGCATTTCCCTGTCGAAGGCAATGTCCACGAGTCCAGGAATGTTGGCGGCCCGCTTTTCGCCGGTGAGGTGGTCCAGCAGGATGGGCGGCGTATCTTCCAGGAAGGGGCCCTTTTGTCAGGATTCACCCATTTTGGGCGCGGGGTGCCCTGCTGTTTAAAGGCATAGGAGCGCTCGCCATCTTTTTTGAATGGAATGGGGTTTGCGCCAGGTACGATGCCGCTCGGCGCGGTCTTGCTGTCGGTTGATAAAGTCGGGCAGGTGAAGCTGGTAAAACGCAAATGAGGCCTCTAGGGCCTCATTTGCGTTTTACCGGTATCTACAAAACATGTTTCAGCTCTTTTTGGATCTCCGGCGCAGGGCCAGAACAGCTAGTCCTCCTGTCAACATGGAGAGCACCATGAGCCCCCAGGCCGAAATCGTCGGTACAGGCATGGCGGGCCGGGGGCAGAGCCCCTGTGTGCACTCGACGCCAACGCCCATGAATTCGCCGCCCCGGTCAATGCACTCGGCCTCGTGGAGCCAGTCGACACACGTGCCGTCAGGCAGGCAGCATGCCCCCAGTCCCTGAGTAATGAAACAGTTTACCCCTTCGCACGACCGAAGCGTGCCGTCGAAGATGCCATCCTGTTGGGTGCACTCCTGTTCCGTGACAATGACGCACTGTCCATCAGGCAGGCAGCACACCCCTATGGCTGCGATGATGCTCACCGTGTCCTCGTTGGAGGTGACGGTTTGCCCGTTGTAAAGCCCTGAGGCGGTCGCCACGTTGGTGACCGTACCTGCATCGAGATCATCCTGGGTGATGGTGTAGGTCGCCGAGCAGGTGATGGAACCGCCCGGAACCAGGTCACCGGTGGGGCAGAACTCGTCGGTTGCCTTGTCATCGTCGATGGTGATGGGGCCGTTGATGGTGACGTTGCCGATGTTGGTCACTTCGAAGCTGTAGACGATCACTTGGTCAATCGATTCATATTCCATGGGGTCGGCTGTCTTGACGAGATCAAGCGCCGGGCTGGTTGTCATGGGTTGCGTGTCATCGTCATCGTCGCTGATGTTGGGGCCGCTTGGCGGGGTGCCAAAGGCCGTTGCGGTGTTTGTGAATTTCCCGGCGTCGATGTCGTTCTGCGTCAGAGTGTAGGATCCGGTAAAAGTTGCGGTGTCGGTCTGACCCGGATCAAGGGAATCGATGGGGCCCCCGGAGACGGTCACTTCGGGGATGGCATCGCTGATGGTGATGTTGGTCAGTGTCACATTTCCTTTGTTGGTCACTCTGAAGACATAGGAGATTTCGTCGCCGGCATTGTATACGCCGAGGGGGTCGTTGTCGATGTAATCACCCATTTTCTGCAGTTCGATCGCCGTATTCTGCGCGGCGGTGACGGTTTCGCTGTCAGGCGGGGAAGTGACGGGGTCGCCGTTGGGTTCCGAGCCCGAAGCGGTGGCGGTGTTGGTGAGGGAGCCGGCATCGAGGTCCGCCTGGGTGACGGCGTAGGAGGCCGTACAGGTGGTGGATGCAAGCGGGGCGAGGGATGTGACCGTGCAGTTTTCGTCGGTGGCCTTGTCGTCCGCAACGGAGATGTTGCTGAGGGTGACGTTGCCGGTGTTGGTGACGAGGAAGCTGTATTGGATGATGTCGCCGACCGCGTCATAGGTTGCAGGGGTGGCGGTTTTGACGATCGTCAGGGCACCGTTCTGCGCGGCGGTGACGGTTTCGCTGTCAGGCGGGGAAGTGACGGGGTCGCCGTTGGGTTCCGAGCCCGAAGCGGTGGCGGTGTTGGTGAGGGAGCCGGCATCGAGGTCCGCCTGGGTGACGGCGTAGGAGGCCGTACAGGTGGTGGATGCAAGCGGGGCGAGGGATGTGACCGTGCAGTTTTCGTCGGTGGCCTTGTCGTCCGCAACGGAGATGTTGCTGAGGGTGACGTTGCCGGTGTTGGTGACGAGGAAGCTGTATTGGATGACGTCGCCGACCGCGTCATAGGTTGCAGGGGTGGCGGTTTTGACGATTGTCAGGGCACCGTTCTGCGCGGCGGTGACGGTTTCGCTGTCAGGCGGGGAAGTGACGGGGTCGCCGTTGGGTTCCGAGCCCGAAGCGGTGGCGGTGTTGGTGAGGGAGCCGGCATCGAGGTCCGCCTGGGTGACGGCGTAGGAGGCCGTACAGGTGGTGGATGCAAGCGGGGCGAGGGATGTGACCGTGCAGTTTTCGTCGGTGGCCTTGTCGTCCGCAACGGAGATGCTGCTGAGGGTGACGTTGCCGGTGTTGGTGACGAGGAAGCTGTATTGGATGATGTCGCCGACCGCGTCATAGGTTGCAGGGGTGGCGGTTTTGACGATCGTCAGGGCACCGTTCTGCGCGGCGGTGACGGTTTCGCTGTCAGGCGGGGAATTGACGGGGTCGCCGTTGGGTTCCGAGCCCGAAGCGGTGGCGGTGTTGGTGAGGGAGCCGGCATCGAGGTCCGCCTGGGTGACGGCGTAGGAGGCCGTACAGGTGGTGGATGCAAGCGGGGCGAGGGATGTGACCGTGCAGTTTTCGTCGGTGGCCTTGTCGTCCGCAACGGAGATGCTGCTGAGGGTGACGTTGCCGGTGTTGGTGACGAGGAAGCTGTATTGGATGATGTCGCCGACCGCGTCATAGGTTGCAGGGGTGGCGGTTTTGACGATCGTCAGGGCACCGTTCTGCGCGGCGGTGACGGTTTCGCTGTCAGGCGGGGAATTGACGGGGTCGCCGTTGGGTTCCGAGCCCGAAGCGGTGGCGGTGTTGGTGAGGGAGCCGGCATCGAGGTCCGCCTGGGTGACGGCGTAGGAGGCCGTACAGGTGGTGGATGCAAGCGGGGCGAGGGATGTGACCGTGCAGTTTTCGTCGGTGGCCTTGTCGTCCGCAACGGAGATGTTGCTGAGGGTGACGTTGCCGGTGTTGGTGACGAGGAAGCTGTATTGGATGATGTCGCCGACCGCGTCATAGGTTGCAGGGGTGGCGGTTTTGACGATTGTCAGAGCACCGTTCTGCGCGGCGTACACGGTAACCTGGTCTTGGTTGGAGGTGACGGAGCTGTCGCCGTAAGTGGCACTCGCGGTGGCTGTATTCGTGACGGAGCCGATGTCGAGGTCGACCTGAGAGACGGCGTATTGAGCAGTACAGGTAAGAAACTCGCCCGAGTTGAGGGGATCGGGGGTCTGCGGACAGGTGACGGTGGCCTTGTTGTCGGAGACGGCATAGGGGGGCCGGAGTGGCACGTTCCCGCTGTTGCTGAGCTTGTATGCGTAAGAGATGATGTCGCCTGTACCGTCATAGTTGGCGGTGGTGGTGGTCTTGTCAAGAGTCAGGCTGGGGGCCGGGCAGATAATCCCCGCATCGATGTTGGGGTTGTTCTGGCCGGCTGCGAGGAAAAATGGGTCGGTTCGGCCATCTGCAATGTTGGCGTCCGAGTTGAAAGGCCCATCGATACCCAAACCATCTGAGTTCTTGGTGGTGAAGATGCACCCGTTCAGGGTGGTAAATGCCACGACATAGTTGCCCGGCAAGAGGCCCTTGAATTCATAGTAGCCGGGGTCTCCACCTCCGTCATCGGCGGTGACGGCCGCGGCGATCGGGGTCCCCCCCGCATCGAGCAGTTGGACGGTGAGGCCGTTCACGCCTGCTTCGCCGACGTCCTGCAGTCCGTTGCCGTTCGTGTCGCTCCAGACGAAGTTTCCGAGGCGCCCGAACAGGGGGGTCCTCGCCTCGAACCTGACCTTGGTGCCGACGGCGCTGGCCAGGCCGGTGTTGATGATTTCCGAGGTTTCGGAGTTCAGATTCTCGAAGCTGTCAATGATCACCTTGAAGGTGACTTCGTAGGAGCCCCCGACGGGAAGGGCTGTGACATCGTCGAGAATCCGGCCGCCTTCATCCAGGGGAAATGCGGTACCAACTCCGTCATCGGGGATCTGACTCGTGACGTTTGAGGCGTTCTTGAAAAAGGTGCTGTCGGCGATATACGCTGTGTCCTGCGGCAGATTGTCGATCAGCAGGATGTCCGGAACGGGCGCCCGGCTGATATTCGTGATGAGGATGGTGTATTTCAGGACATCGCCCGGGCTGATGAAACCGTCCTGGTCATTGTCGGTCTCCAGGGCAGCGCTCTTGCTGACATCGAAAAGCGGCAAGGGCGGTATCCCCGTACCCATGTCCAGGCCCGGCTGACCGACGCTGGCCGTAAGCGGATCCTCACCCCAGGCGGCCGCCAGCTTAACCCCTGGTTCGAAGGTGTAAACGAGGGTCCGGGTCTGATCACCGTCGGAATCGTATATCTTGGCTGTCTGGAGTTCCTTGAGGTTGACGGATGAGTCGTATCGGTTGCCGTTTGGATCCGTGTTCGGCCCCGTCAGGGGGTCGGCATCGAAGTCGATGTAAATGGTGACCGCCTCGTTGCCGTTTCCGACCGGTGTTACCCAGATCGGACTGGCGTTTTCATTCGGGTTCTCGCTTGAAGTGGGGTCGCGGCCGATCCCCAGGCCAATCAAGACCTGAGGAGTGAGGGAATCCTCCGGCACGAGCGTGAACCCCCAATCCCATACCCGGTTGCCCGAGTCGTTCCAGCTCTCTCCGTTGGAGGAATCGGTGGAATCGATCGTTGTCAGAGCGTAAAATTTGTCGCCGGATGCGGTGTAGAAATGGGCGCCGCTGCCGTTGGGAATGATCTGCTTGAGGTATCCGCCTGCCGGAACGGTGAGGGCGGTGGTATGCAGGCTGCCTCCGGATCGTCGCTGGTACTGGACGGTGATATCGAGACTGTGAGGATTGTAGAGCCAGACGGTTGTATCGGTGCCACTGTAAATCGAGGCGCTAGAGGGCGTTGAAACCGGTGTGTAGGAACTGCCGGACCATAAGGCGACAGGGAGAAGTCGAAAGAAGCGGGCTTCGTAACTGCCGTTTATATCACCCGTAATCAGATCGATCTGCACAGCGCGATCTGATGCCACCCTGCCTCCCACCTCGATGCCGCCGTCGACCAGATGGCTTTCCCCTTCGGCAAGGGTCAAAACGGCCTCAGGGCTTCCGTTGCCGTCGATATCCAGTTCCACGGTCGCGCCTCCGGGGCCGGCCATAATAGTCATGCCCGTGTACTGGAACATGTCGTACATCTGATTGGTGGGGATGTCTTCTCCCACCGGCACCCGGTACTCCGTGCCCCAATTGCTCGTGTCAAAGACCTCATTGGCTCCGGCGAGCAGGGTTCGACTTTCCGATGCCCAGCCGGCGCGGCTGATGGCGATTGTCTTGGTCGCTGCAATCTTGTCACGTCCGTCGAAGTCGATCGCGGTGAGGTTGGTCGTAGTGACGGCGTTGTTCAGGATGATGACGTCTCCCGCATCGATGATATCGTCTGCAAACCCCGGCGGTATGCCGTTGGATGGATCGTTGTCCCCCCAGATCTGGGTGCCGCCTAAGTTTCCGGCGCTGTAAACGTTGGTGGGATTGGCGATGTCCAGATCGTAGCCGTTTTCCCACTGGTCATAATAGATCCGCGTGTTGTCGGCAATCGCGGCGATGGAGATGTAAGTTTGAACCGGATTTACCGGCTTGTCGTCAGTGGATTGAATGGATTGGAGAGCCGTCAACAACTGGTCCTCCGGTATGGGGACGTAAAAGAGTTGCACCGGCGCCGGGTTCGCGGCCCATACCGCGGCATTGGCACCAAAAAAGCACGACAGAACAGCAGCCGTGACAATTGCCCTGAACATCCTTGAAGCAAGCTTCACTTTGAACCACTGTTTCATAATATCCCTCCTGATCTTAAATGGGTGAAACAAAGTTTCTTTGTTTAAGACATTCGAACTTAAAAAATCACAAAGGCTGTGAGACTCAAAATTGCGTTTATGAGAGGAGAAATCACAAGATCGTTTACCCCCTTTTTTGACGCTATTTGATTGTTAGTCCCTGAATTTTCCACCAAATCTCAAACGATCGTGACCCAGCAAAAAAAAAGACCGCCTGAATGATGCATTCAGGCAGTCCGGCGGTCTTTCAAGACCCGTGACTTTCCGCCCCGGCCTCGCGGCAGGTTAGGCTTTTACTGAATAGCCGTAGCTCTTCGTTCAAAGAGCGGTGTCAGAAGCTGATAGTCGTCCCTCCGATACAAAGACCAAATCATCTGCGGGGTGATCGGCTCATTTTCTCGGGCAAAGCAGTGTCTGCAAGCATTTCTGAGGGGAGGTGAAACAGGCGCGAAAAAAACCGAGCTACCCCTCATACGCAGGCAACCCGGCTGTCTCTTCGAGACCCGTAGCTTTCCGTGCCCATAACAAAATGGGCTAGGCTTTTTCTGCGGCAGTTTGGAAGATAAAAGTGATTTGATTGATTATGTAACAGATATTTGAGCGGTGAGCAAGTAAAAAATTCAAATTATGCTGTCTTCGGAGACAATCTGATGGATGATTGCCTCCCTGCGCTGTCTGGTAAATTTCATAGACGAGTGTCCGTCCGAAAATGCTCATCCAGCGCGACTCAGTTTCCAATCCGGAAATGAGGATTTTCTTTCACACCCTTCGGGTGCTCAGTCCCACCCCTGCGGGGCGGGTCCCTGTTTTGCCAATATCAGGGAAATCAAGCGGTTGTGCGGAGACGACCTATAGTTCGCCGCACAAGCAAAGGTGCGGATTGATGTCGAGATCGGCTAGAAAGAGCATTTCCGGACAGAAACCAGGCTACAAGACTGTCGATCGATGACAGAGTATAACAAAAAGTGACGTGCTGCTACCGTACTGAACGTTTTGCAAAGATCGAAGACAGCCCTCCGCGTATTCGAACCGGCGCCCCGGTCGCCTTGACACCACGCGGTTCTTGGTCTTAAATCAAAAAAGGAAAAACGGAGTCCGCCTTTTTCGAGGCGATTCAACTTTTGTGTGAGGGTATCCTCGATTGGTTTGCCAGCATGGCCTCTCTTTCCCTTTGGAGTTCCTGCAGAAGATCGCATAGGGGCCAGTTCTCGGAGATCGGGGTCAAGGTGGCCCAAAGCTGGCTGGGTAGCCCCGCGTTTCGGTAAGCGGACATGATCCGGTGGAGTTCGTTTTGCGTCAACCCTGAAAGGATCAGGGCCCTCGGCATCTCCGACGAATGGCCCATCCCCGAACCATCTGAAAAGGAGAGCAGATCCTTCAAACGGACCGAGGCATCCTCGGTCCGGGCAAAAATGACGGGCCCTTCATCGAGGCCTGCCGCCTTCGCAAAATCGAGCAGAAAGGCGTGCTCCCCGGCCGGGTAGCCGCAGACGATGGTGCCTTTCGGCCCGTACATCCTTGTGTTGGACGGTTTTACCTTCTTGAATGTGCCCTTTTGCATCTCTTTCCTATCCTCCGCTGCCGATCGGGATGGACGGTGCCTGCCCGGGAAGAAGATTTACGGCAAAAAGCATAGAAGATCCTCTTATACCGTGAGTAAGACAATCTGACCATGGGCCGGACCCCGTCCATAAACAGGTTTTGTCCAGACAAGGAAGGCTCCCATCCCTGCCAGGCGGCCGGTTCGTCATCATAAGGTGTCAACGATGTCTGGTTCAAGGTAAAACCAGCGGGGGGGCAGGTGCCCATGATGGAAGGATATGGATCATGGCGGCGGTGAGTGTGTGGGCGCCGAGGGCGCGCAAGGTGGCCCTTGTGATCGGAGGGCGCTCGGTCGAGATGCAGGCGCTTCCTGACGGTTGGTGGCAGGCGGAAACCGCCCTGGCTGTGCATGGCGCGGATTACGCCTTCTCTTTGGATGGAGGGACGCCCCTCCCGGATCCCCGCTCTCCCTGGCAACCGCACAGTGTCGACGGCTTTTCGCGCTTCTTCGACCACAGCCGCTTCGTCTGGCATGACCAGGGGTGGCGGGAGCCGCCGGTCGGCTCCGCCATCATTTATGAACTCCACGTGGGTACCTTTACACCTGAAGGGACCTTCGACGGTGTTGTGCAAAGGCTCGCTTATCTGCAGGATCTCGGCATCAGCCACATCGAACTGATGCCGATCAGCAGTTTTTCAGGAAGCCGGGGGTGGGGGTACGACGGCGTCGCACTCTACGCGCCGCAAGAGGCATACGGGGGTCCTGAAGGGCTGAAGCGGCTTGTCGAGGCCTGCCATCTGGCCGGGATCGGTGTCATCCTGGACGTCGTTTACAACCACTTCGGTCCGGAGGGCAATCACCTCGAAGCCTTCGGCCCCTACCTCTCGGAGCGCCACCGCGTGCCGTGGGGCAAGGCGGTCAATTTCGACGGACCGCAGAGCGATGCGGTGCGGCGGTTTTTTTGGGGGAACGCCCGCATGTGGTTCGAGGACTATCATGTCGACGGGCTTCGGCTCGATGCCGTGCATGCGATCCTCGACACCTCCGCGGTGCACATCCTGGAGGAATTCTCCCGGGAGGCCGCGGTCCTCGAAAACAGCTTAGGCCGGCACCTTTTTCTGATCGCGGAAAGCAATCTCAACGATCCTTGCCTGGTCGGCTCCCGGGAGGCGGGCGGATACGGTATCCACGCGCAATGGAGCGACGATTTCCACCACGCGCTGCATGTCCTGCTGACCGGAGAGCAGGAGGGGTACTACGCGGACTTCGGCAGGCTGGGGGACCTGGCAAAGGCCTTGACATCGGGCTTCGTCTACGACGGGCGCTACTCCCGCTACCGGATGCGGCGCCACGGCAGACCGTTCGCATCGTTTCCCGGGCACCGCCTGCTCGCTTACATCCAGAACCACGACCAGGTCGGGAACCGCGCCATGGGTGAGAGACTGAGCCGGCTTGTGGACACCGCGCGCCTCAAGATCGGTGCGGCTCTTGTATTGATCTCCCCCTTCACCCCGCTGATTTTTCAGGGGGAGGAGTGGGGAGCATCGACGCCTTTTCAGTATTTTACAGACCTTCAGGACAGGGAACTGGGGCGCGCCGTGCGGGAGGGTCGACGCAGGGAGTTCGCGGCCTTCGGGTGGGCGCCGGAAGATGTCCCCGATCCCCAGGATTTTGAGACGTTCGCCCGTTCGAAGCTCGACTGGGGGGAGATATCGAAGGCGCCGCACGACGAGCTTCTTGCCTGGTATCGCAGTCTGATCGCCCTGCGCCGCTCCGAGCCGGATCTGCGCGGCGGGGTGCGGCCCAGCGTTTCTTTCAGTGAACAGGAGGGATGGTTGAGCGTGAGACGGGGGAACGTGCTCGTGCTCTGCAACCTTGGCGAGGAGGCGCGAAGGATCCCTCTCCCGGCTGGTGCTCCAAAGGAGGTTCTGCTGGCTTCCCGCTCATCCGAACTGGATCTTGGTGATGCCGAGGCGGTTCTCCCGCCCGAAACGCTGGTCATCTTGAAAGCCTTCAATGAAACTGCCGCCGGAAGCGCCACAGGCCGATGCCGAACACCGTGGCGCCGATGAGCGCCATGCCGAGGATGTCGTCCCAGAGGAGCTTCAGGCCGGCGCCCTTGAGGAGGATGCCGAAGCTCGCGTCGATGAAATAGTGCAAGGGGGAAAGGGTCATGAAGAACATCATCACACGGTTCATCGCTTCGGGAGGGGTCCAGTTGCCGGAGAGGAAGAGCATCGGGGCCACCATCAGCACCGTCAGCATGCCGACCTGGGCCATGTTCCGGGCGAAGGTGGCGGCCAGGACCCCGAGACCGGCGGTGGTGAAGACGTAGAGAGCGGTTACGGCGAAGAAAAAGAGGAGGCTCCCCCTGAAGGGGAGATGAAACACCGCCCCGAGGATGGAGAAAAGGCACAGGGCGGTGCCGGCAAGGATCACCGCCGACATCGCCGCGATCTTGGGCAGCACGATCTGAAAGGGGCTCAGGGGCGAGACGAGGAGCTGCTCGATCGTGCCCCGCTCCTTCTCGCGTACGAGGGCGGCCGCCGGGAGCAGCACAACCAGCACGGTGATGATGTTGAGGAGTTCGGTCAGGGACATGAACCAGGTGTTGTTTTGATTCGGGTTGAACCAGACCCGCTGCTGGTTGTCTATGAGCGGCATCTGTTCGAGGGCGTCCTCCCCGAGCCCGGCGCGCCGCATGCCGACTTCCATCCCGTAGCCGCCGACGATCTCCGCGGCGTAGGAGGAGGCCAGGAAGCCGAGGACGGAGTTGGTGGTGTCCACCATCAGGAGAACCTCGGCCGCCTGTCCAGCGAGCAGACGCTTTTCGAAGTGCTCGGGGATGTCGAGCACCAGCATCGCCTCGCCCCGGTCGAGGAGCGCGATTCCGCTCCGTCCGCCCGGGGTTTCCCCCATGAAGCGGAAATAGGGCGGGCGGAAGCGGTGGATCAGCTCGCGGGAGGCCGTTGAGCGGTCGTGATCCTGCAGAAAGAGGCGCGCTTGCTTCAGCTCCAGACTGACGCCCGACCCGGCCAGATAAATGTCCAGGGTGAAGGCATAGAGGATGAAGAGCATGAGAATCGGGTCGCGGAAGAGTTGCCGCAGCTCTTTTACGGTCAGGGATGCGACGCGCTGAAGCCACAGTCTTGCAGGGGATTGCATGCTCCTGACGTGTCCGCTCATGCCTTCGGCCTCTTGCTGAACAGGAAGAAACCCGTCGAAAAGACGATCAGGGCGTAGACCGCCAGCACCAGGAGGTCCCACCACAAAATCTCCAGCCCGATGCCCTTCAGGAAGCTTCCTACCGCGATGTTGGTGTAGTACATGGCCGGGATCAGATGGGCTGTGACCTTAGCCTGGCCCGAGAGGGAGGCGATGGGGATCAGAAACCCCGAATAAAGCACGGCGGGCACCAGGGTCAGGATGACGGTCACGATGATGGCGGCGATCTGGGTCCTCACGAAGACGGAGATCAGGAGCCCGATCCCGGTCGTGCACAGGAGATAGAGGACGGAGGCGGGCAGGAAGAACCCGATCTGCCCCTTGAAAGGCGCGCCGTAGAGTTGGACCGCCAGGACCCAGAGGAGCGTCATGTTGAGCGTCGAGATGAGCACATAGGGGGCCAGCTTGCCGATCAGAAACTCCCCCCGGCTGACCGTAGAGGCGTAGATATTGTAGATGGACCCGTTTTCCTTCTCCCGCACGACGCCGATGGCGGTCAGGAAAGGCGGCGCGATCATGAGGATGACCATCAGGAGGCTGGGCGCGATGGACCAGATGCTCTTGGCGCTCTGGTTATATAGATACCGGATCTGCAGCCCCACCGGCTCGAGCATCTCCCGCGCCCGGTCCATGTCCTTTCCATAGCTTTCCGCCAGATGCCGGGAGACCAGCTCCATCGTGACGGCGTTGTTGATGGCCGTGATATAGCTCTTGGTCGTCTGGGCGCGGGAGGGAAAGGTCCCGTCGATGAGGGTTTGCACGGCGGCCGGTCGCCCGGCCAGGAGCCTCTTTTCGAAGTGTTCGGGGATGATGACGGCCGCGCGGATGACGTTGTCGCTCAGGAGCGGGTCGACGTCGCGCTCGTCGTCGAGGTATCCCTTGAAATCGAAATAGCGCGATTCGATGAACCGGTAGGCGTAATCGCGGCTCAGGCGTGTGCGGTCGTGGTCGACCACCACGAAGGGAAGGTTCTCGACATCGAGCGAGATCCCGTAGCCGAAGAGCAGCATGAGGACCCCCGGCACCACGAAGGCAAGGGTGAAGAAGAGCCGGTCGCGCAGGATCTCGCGCCACTCCTTCTGGGCGACGATGAAGACGCGCTTCCATTTCATGGGGTCCGCCGCTCCTCCCGTTCGAGGCTGAGCACCCGGTGGACGAAGACATCCTCCATGCTGAGGGGGCGGGTCTCGACCCGTTGGAGGGCGACTCCGCCCGCATCCAGGGCCTCTCGGATCCGCCGCTCACCCTCGGCCGGGTCGGGGCTCAGGAGGTGGACGGCGTTGCCGAAAAGGGCCACGCCTTCGAACCCCGCCTTTTCGAGAAGGTCCATGGCCGCCAGGGGCTTCGGGGTCAGGACCTCGATCAGTTTGCCCGCCTCGGCCTCGACCGACTGTTTCATCTCGGCCGGACCGGCATCGGCGACGATCCGGCCTGCGTACATCAGGGCCAGGTGGTCGCAGTGCTCCGCCTCTCTCATGTAATGGGTGGTGACGAGGATCGTGACCCGGTCCTCGCGCGAGAGCCTGAAGAGGAGGTCCCAGAAGCGGCGGCGCCCGACCGGGTCGACCCCGCTCGTCGGCTCGTCCAGGAAGAGGATCCGGGGCCGGTGCACCAGGGCGCAGCCGAGGGCCAGGCGCTGGCGCAGACCCATAGGGAGCTGGCCTGCTTGGTCGTGCTCGCGCCCTTCGAGCCCGGCGAGGTGCAGGATCCAGGCGGCGCGCTCCCTGGCCAGGCCGCGTCCGAGGCCGTAGATCCCTGCGTAGAGCCGGATGTTTTCGATGACGGTCAGGTCCTGGTAGAGCGAAAAGGCCTGCGACATGTAGCCGATGCGCTCCTTGATGGTCCTGCCGGCCCTGCGCATGTCCGCCCCGGCCACGAGCCCCTCGCCGGCGGTCGGGGGCAGGATGCCCGTGAGCATCTTGATGACGGTGGTCTTGCCGGCGCCGTTGGCCCCGAGCAGGCCGAAGATCTCCCCTTGGGCGACAGTGAAGCTGACCCGGTCCACCGCCCGGAAGGCACCAAAGTCCCGGACGAGCTCACGGGCCTCGATGGCGTTGCCGGCCGCCTCCCGGCCGCCTGCGGGGGAGGGGGCGGAGGGTTTTTCCTCGGCCTCCGGCAAACCCTTTTCCCGGCGGTTGAGCAGGGCGATGAAGACATCCTCCAGTTCGGGGTCCGAGAAATAAACCTCCTCGATATCCAGCCCATCCAACGCCTGCAGGACCCTTTCCTCGGCGTCTTTGTGCGCTTCCCGATCGACGAACACCTTGAACCACGGCCCGATGGCCTCGACCTGCGAAAAAGAACGGCGGAGACGGCTCAAGGCCTCGAGGGGGCGCTCCCTGGGCCGGACGTTCACCTGCGTGCCGGGGACGAGGCGGGTTATTTCGGTGGTCGTCCCTTCGGCCAGGACCTCGCCGCTGTAAAAGAGCGAACTCCGCTGAAATCGGGCGGCTTCATCCATGTAGGCCGTCGAGACGAGGGCCGTGATGCCGCGGTCCCGCAGGATGCGCGCCAGGATGGCCCAGAAGTCGCGCCTCGAGACCGGGTCGACGCCTGTCGTGGGCTCGTCGAGGATCACCAGTTCCGGTTCGTGGATCAGGGTGCAGACCAGCCCGAGCTTCTGTTTCATGCCTCCCGAAAGGTTCTTCATCGGCCGTCCGCGGAAGGGCTTCAGGCGCGTCATCGCGAGGAGTTCCTCTTTTCGGTGGGCAAGGTCTGCTTCGGGGAGCAGTCGGAGGCGGGCGAAGAAGTCGATGTTCTCCTCGACCGAGAGTTCGGGATAGAGGTTGAGGCCCAGGCCTTGCGGCATGAAGCCGATCCGCCCCTTGACGCGTTCAGCCGCCCGCTCGCTGTCAAGGGCCGTTCCGAAGACCTGGACCTCTCCGGCATCGAAGGTTAGCACGCCGGCAAGCACCTTCATGAGGGTGCTCTTGCCGGAGCCGTCCGGGCCGATCAGCCCGTAGATCTCGCCGCTCTGGACCTCGAGACGCACCCCGCGAAGGGCGCGGGTCCTGCCGTAGGCCTTTTCGATGCCCTCGACGCGGATGACTGCTGAGTCGCCGGGCATGCGATCACCACCGCGGCTCGGTCCACGGGGTTTCCGGGTCCCACCGGATAACGGCGTCGGCCGGTATGCCCGGGGCGAGGCGATGCTCCGGGTTTTCATCGAGGTAAAGCTTTACCGCGAAGACGAGCTTCACCCGTTCGTCGGGGGTCTGGACCTCCTTGGGGGTGAACTCCGCGTTGGAGGCGATGTATCGGACGCGGGCGGGGAATGGCCGGTCCGGAAAGGCGTCCGTGTAGATGCGGGCCGGCAGGTCCAGCCTGAGCTTGCCGATCTGGATCTCCGGGACGTAGACCTTGAGATAGAGGCTGTCCAGATCGACCAGTTCATACAACGGGCTGCCGGCCTGGACCACTTCGCCGAGGTTGACGATGCGGTGGGTGACCATGCCGCCGGAGGGGGCCGTGATGGTGAGGTCGGCCAGAACGCTGTCCGCCTCGGCAAGCGCCGCTTCGGCCTGGTCCCGCTGCGCCCGCAGGGCCTTCAGCTCATCCTCTTTCGCCGCGATGCGCTCCCAGCCAAGGCGCGCATCGGCCGATTTCTTGCGGGCCTGGGTGAGGGATGCCTTTGCGGAGATCAGGTCACTTCGGGCTGCCTCCCAGGCCAGATCGGCCTCCTCGCTCCGCCGTGCCTCTACCACCCCTTTTGCGGCCAGTTTGCCGAAGCGTTTGGCGTCCCGTTCCGTCTGGGCCTCGGCGGCCTGCGCCTTTTGGAGGGCCCCTGCAGCACGGGTCAGATCCGCCTCGGCCATCTCGATCGAAAGCGGCACCTCCTGCTTCAAGACGCCGAGCGTGGTCGCGGTCGCCTGGATCCTGGCCTCGTAAGCGGCCAGTCCTTTCCGGGCCTGATCCACCCGGGCGCGGATCTGGGTGTCGTCCAGGGTGACAATGGGCTGCCCGGCTTCCACCCAGTCGCCTTCATGGACCAGCAACGTTTGGATGCGGCCGGCGAATTTGCCGGCGACGGTGACGCGGTCCCCCTCGATGCGCCCGTTGGCCAGAAGGAGGCCTTCGGGCAGCCCCTGCCTTCGTGACCAGTCAAAATAGGCGGCATAGCCTCCGACAGCCAAAAAACATGCAACCACGATCAGGACGATGATGGACGGGCGGCCTTTCATAAAAACCTCATGAGAGTTCCCGGGCAAGGACTTTAGAACCAGCATGAAAAGACGCGTGCCATCATAATGGATAACCGCTTCGGCTTCAACCTTTATGCCTGGAGAATGGACCGGGCATCAAAGCGCTCGTGACCGGTCAGACTAGGTGCATTAGCCGTGGGCGGCAAAATTTCGCTTATTTCTCTTGCGTGATACTCGTTCGAGGTGGTTTGATTTGGATCAAGTCCACTGGAGTCCCTGCTGCCTCCTGATAACCTTGGCCTATCGGGAGGCGCATATCGTCAATAAACTCCGCTTGCGAGATTTCTCGGCGGTCTGAATCGCCTTGCATGGAGTGGCAGATGAAGTGGGTGCGGGAGATGCCGATGACCGGCATCCAGTGATTTTTTGCAAAAAGAACCATTGGTGGCTCCGTTTTTACAGAATTGGACAGAAAGCTTAGTAACATTGGTTTCATAATATCAATGAAGCGGCTGTTCAGGATTTTGAACTCATTTATATAGAAGGTGTTCAGACTTCCATAAAAATTAAGCGTTTGCTTATTGAGGTGAGAAAGAAGCGTGTGCATTTGACTGAATTTTAGATTGAAAAAATATAAGTGATAGAATTGGTTATAGGATTCTTTTATCTGTTGATTATCAGGTTTTTTTAATTGCGATTGGGTATGATGAATCAATTCTCGTTGATTTTTTTTGCATGCATTTTTTAGTGAAGGTTTGATCTGTGTTGCTTTTATCAATATATCCGCAAATGAATGAATTTGTTTTTGTGTATCAAAGATAATTGATCGCTGCTTTTGGAGATATTTTATGATATTACCGGATAAAATATTCAGTTCACCATCAGAAAAAATATTTTTGTAGCCAAAAAATATTTCTTGGTTATCAATAAGAATTCTTTTTATGTTTTCATTCAAAGCCATAATGTTGGTAGTGTGTTGTTCCTCATTGTTATATCTCAATAAGATAGATTCATCCATTATAAAGGTAGTGATATCCGAAATGCACGATTCAATAAAATTGTTATCGCGCTTGGTGGCTTCTTTTTTGAATCGCCTTAAGAACGCTTTTTTGGATTTCTTGCTTTGGTCGATAAAATACGCTTTCTCTTTTTGCGCCTTTTGATCAGAGTCATTCAAAGATGTGTAAAACCGATCGACATCCGGTTTCACATGGTTTTGCAGGAACTGATTGGTATCTTGTTGGTAGAGAACGAGCCTTTGCTCAGTGAGCAAAGGGGATATCTCGGAATCGTTGAATAATCGCGCAAGCATCTGCTTGTGAAGGTCCTGGATTTCACGTAAAAGATATTCATGTTCGCGGTCAGTGGCTTCGCTGATGAAACTTACTTCCTGCATCAATCGCGTTTTGATCCACCGGATATTGGACTTCTCCTCTCTTGAAAATTCCGCCGGGCTTCTTGCTGACAATGGTCTTAGGACCAACGATCTGTTCAATTCTGCGGCGATTGCGTCCGATTCGATTAGCGAAACATACTCTAATCCGAGACTGTTCAGCACTTCGTTAGGAGTTCCCCATGCCGCTCGATCTCTTTGAAGGTGCGCCGCAACAACCGATTCAAAGAAGGGAATCAGCAAATTTTTATGATGTTTATTGTATTTGAATTGGAAGGAGTTTGGATCGGTCTGATGAGCCAGTTTTAGACGAATGGACAGGTGTCGATCTCTTTTTGATTGATCGATGCCATCTTCCGGTATTGGAGATATCTGGCATAACCCTTTTAAAAATTCTTTCCCCCAATCGCTTTTCAGTAAGGCTGAAAGGACACACTGAATATAGCAGGTGTTGCCATCCTGTATTACGTCCGTATTATCCAGGTCGTCGATCAGATCTGAAAAGGTAAGCTTTTCTGAAATTGGTATGGTATAGGTTGCGGTTTCTTCTTCTTGATCGATAACTGGAATAATTATGCATTCTTCCTGTTGAGTTACAATGGGTATGTTTGGCGAAACTCCCTTGGAAAATATTATATTGGAATGAGAAAAGGCTGAACTGTCGCTATTTGGTACTTTGCGGGGTCGATTTTGATATGTCGAGGAAAGCTCTATGGGACATTGGATAGGATCCGCGGTTAGGGGTATCCAGTTGAGAGGGGGAATTTGAAGGTTTTTCTGCGTGCCTTCAAACCATCCCCCCATGAGTGTCGGGGGAGTGCGGGGGATTGCATCATCTTGAAGGTTTTGGGCCCTGATAAGTTTCTGGACAGGCTCTTCGGTAAGCGGGGGTTGGTGCGGAGAGGGCGTCAGGTCGAATGGATTCGTGTTTTCTCGATGTTCAAGCTCATCGCCCGACTGGGGATCCGCCGGCGTTTGGATCGGCGGTTGTTCCTCGATGAGTGAGGTGGAGTCTTGATTTGGGTCATTGTCCGTCGTTTGCGCCATCACAGGGAACCGAGAGTTTGCTATATCAATCGGTGCAGACTTTAGAGGTTCTTGGGGAGCGATATTTTGCTGCTTGGGTACGGGAGTCTCGTCGATCCCGCTGGAGTGTTGCACCGGTTGCAGCACAAGGGGAGACCGCTCGATCGGTGGAAGCGCTTGCTCGGCTTTGGGGAGAGCGATCAGGCGGGACAGTGAAGAATCTCTGGGCAAGCGTCTGACGGGCTTATGAAGCGGTTGGTTTACCAGACGGGCGGCGAAATTCGAATCGTTTACGGAGGCGGGGATATCTGTCGCTGTAATGATGTTCCAGACCCGCCGCATGGACAATACGGGCCTTCCGAGCGAATCCTTATAGTTCTCATAATCCCGGGCGATCTTTTCGATATGCTGTGCGACGAGTTCGGTGTATCTGTGGAAGTCACCCAACGACGCAGGTCTGCGGGACCATTCCGCACTCGTCAGGGCTAGAAAAAGCGTCTTCTGCAGGCCTTCGAGTCCCTGAGCCTTTTCCTGACGGATGCGGTTTTCTGCGCAGGCCCTGTAAAGAGCGGGAAGCAGGTTGGATTCATCGACCTTCAGAAATGTCTTGTCGATTTCCTTCGGGAAGAAAAATCCGAACACCTCATTCGGATCGAGTGGCGTGTCCCCGTCCTCGTTTCGAGCTATGTTCCTGAGGGGCTCGTTACCGGGCGAATCCCATTCAGGTAAGACCTCGGTCTGGTACTGACGGGTCAGGAGACGCATTGCCTGTTCTCTTTCAGCTACGGGGATGTTCCCCATGCTCGGATGCAGAAGGATCTTTTCGAGGAGGGATTTTTGAATCGGTGCATCTTCCGGCAAACCGGAGACATGCCTCTCAACGCTAGCAAGGTGCGATTTGAATTGTTTAGCAGATTTTTCTATTAGATTTTGCAAGGATGGTATTTTCTGAGATCGTGATGTCATTTCATCGCAAATCTCGTCGGCGATATTTAAAAATAATTGAACGACATCCTTGCCCTCAGGAATCTTGGTTACCGGCAATTGGATATTGAAAAGTTCAAAAAATGCTGTTAGATTCCACTGAAATACACACGGATTCTTCTGATTTAAATCGAAAGATGTCCAATATTTTATGTACGATTCCAATGAACTTAATACTCCACGATTGCATTCCCCGATATGATTATCGGCTTGTCGGATTGCCTCCGTGATATCTTTATCCGTAAGGGGCGTGTTTCCCTCATCGACCAGAGCTTGCGCTTCCTCTTTGCTCAATATTCCTTTGTAATCCTCTTCCAGTGCAGAGCGGAACATGGTTCGGAGTTGAGCGTTTCTTTGCTGTTGAAAGGATTCCAACGTTAGCTGGGAAGGCTTTGAGAAGTAATAGAACATGCCCATGGCCTTTTCGGTGAACCAGTTGCGCAAGCCTGTTCCTGACCCGATAACTGCTCCTTTACCAGGTGCGGGTTTGTAATACAGTATCCGGCCGCCTTGACGGGCAGCCGCTACGTAAGGTGCCGTCCGATTTCCACCCATGATAACCTCCTGAGGAAACGGCCCTTTTCGGGGCGGAGTCGAAGCCGGCTTCCTGAAGGTGATGTGAAAGACTCCACCTCTGCAGCCGGGTGTATCATTGCTTCTCTGAAAAGGTGTGATGCGCTTTTGCTGAACGACTGGTGAGAGCCGTTGATTGCCGTGTCTGTCCGGAAATGATTAACCGGGACGACCAAATTTCCGACCCGGAAAGGTTTTTTTGCCCATCTCGGCCAGGTTTTCCAGGGTTGACCGTAAGGTGGTTTGTAGGATGCTTCTGCGCACGTGCCGGCGTACCTTAAAATGGTCAAGAAAACCTGATTCCAGGCTTACAAAGAGCTTAGCAATTTTCGGGCCGCAAAAGGGGTGCTTCTCGGGCGCAAGTCCGCTGAAAGGGGTTGCATCCCCGACGCGGCGCGTGTTTCGGTCGGAAAGATTGACGGGGAAGCCGGTTGCCGGGTTGGGGGAAAATTTCGGAGGCTGAAGACCCGCGTTTGGATTTTATAGTGCTAAAGAGCGAGTCGAGTGGTTTTCATTCGAGGAGGCTAAAAGGTGCAGCACACCAGGGCATATATGCACAGAAAAAAGTGCGTAAAAACAGGACGCTCCGGGGCTGTTTTCAGGCGGAGGGATCTGGGGGCCGAGAAACACCTGAAACAGGGAAGGCTGCGCGTTGCTCTTTCTACAAAAATCGTTCCTGTATGCTGAGCGTTTCCTCATAGGCGTCGGCGAGCGCGCGCGCCAGGAATCGGGGGCCCGCTTCGGCGGCGATCTTGAGCCCTGACTGAAGGGCCAAGAGGCGCCCAATGACATCGAGCAGCGGTTTGAGGCTCTTCAGGTAGGCGGGTGCAATCTTGCCGGGCTGTTCGAAATGCTCGATGACGGCATCGGCCGCCAGAAGGCCGCTTTTGAGCGCCGAGCCTATCCCTTCATAGGTGATCGGCAGGATGAGCCCCCCGGCATCGCCCACCAGCAGGACATTTTCGAGGGCGGGCGTGAACCGCCCCGCAAGGAGCGGTTCATGAAGCAGCGCGATGCTGCAGCCGTCCTTCCACAGGGGTTCGCTGCCCGATCTGAAGCCATGGGCCGAGAGGATCTCCTCGATTTCCTTCCGAAGCTCGCGGAGGCCGGAGCCCTCGATCAGGAACACATTCCCCTTGTGATTGACGTTGAAGCGCGGGCGGGCCTGCCCCTTCGGGAAAAACCAGTGGAAGAGGTTTTTTTCCAGATCGAGTTCGCCCGCGTAGCATTCCCGGATGGGGCCCGAGAATCGAACCTTCAGGTCGGGGAAGAGGGATCTGCGCACGATGGAGACGGCCCCGTCGGCGCCGATGACGCAGCGCGCCCGGAGGATCTCCTTGAGGCCTTCTTTTTCGAGGAGGATGCGGCAGCCCGCTTTTTCCCGTTCCATGCCGGCGACGCGCACTCCGTCCTTCAGTTGCGCGCCGTTTGCGAGCGCCCCCTGGACCAGCCAGAAATCCAGGTCCTTCCGCCAGGAGAGGGCGGTGGGCCATTTCAGCTCCGTCGGTTCCTCCTCGCCTACATAAAAGCGATGTCCGGCGAGCAGGGGCGGCTCGGTCAACACGGAGCGGGGGATTACGCCGAACTCCTGCTCGATGGTCTGTGCGGCCCACCGCCCCATGACCATCCCCGAGCACACCTTGTCGCGGGGAAGCCGTTTTTTTTCGATCAGCAGCGTGTTCAACCCTTTTTCAGCGCACTGCTTTGCAGCCGCTGCGCCACCGGGGCCGGCCCCCACTACGACGACATCGAAAACCTGAGGATCGGACATTTCATGACCTCCTGTTTGCCGGACAAGCGGCAAGAGTCACCTTCGAGAAACCCGCATTTCCAGGGGGATCCACGCTCCTGGCCGGCGTCTCGATTCCGTTCTTCCATTTGCGGCGGGAGAAGCGGCGGATCGGCTGCGCGAGATCAAAGCCCTTCGCCCCAGGCAGGGGGCGGGGTCCGGGCGATCCGTGTCGTTCCGAGCCTGGATGCCGATGATTCTATCCAAAAAGAATCTTTTCTAAAACACAATCCCGGGAAGGTATCCTTTCACGCGGACAAGCATCCTGCCGGGCCGCGGCCGGCGGCTGAAGCGAGGGGATTTCCAAAGACTGGAGCGCCTGCTCGACGACCGGCTCTTGAAGCTCGCAGGCCGGGGAAAGCGAGCAGAACGGCTCAGTGGGCCGTCCATCCGCCGTCCGATGCGAAGACCTGCCCGGTCGTATAGGTCGAGGCGTCTGAAGCCAGAAAGAGCAGCATCCCTTGAAGCTCCTCCAACCGGCCGCGCCGTTTCATCGGGGTGCGGGCGAGCATCCGCCTTTCCCGCTCAGCCTGCTCCTGCTCGGTCTGTATGTCCGAGCGCGCCTTGGCGAGGGAGGTGCCCGAATGCCAGGCCGGGGCCATGGCGTTGACCCGGATGCCGCGGTCTGCGTACTCGACCGCTGCCTGGCGGGTCAGGCCGATCACCCCGTGCTTCGACGCGATGTAATTCACGCGCGGGTTCAGATCGGCGTCCAGCCCCACCAGGCCGAGGACGGAGGAGATGTTGATGATGCTCCCCCCCTTCTCCCGGCGCAGCATCGCCGCGATCTCCTTCTGCATGCACAGAAAGACCCCGGTCAGATTCACCGAGATGACCTGGTTCCAGTCCTCGAGGGTCATTTCATGGAAGCGGACCGGCCGGGTGAGAAGCCCGGCGTTGTTGACCGAAATGTCGAGATGACCGAAGACGGAGACGGCCTCGTCGATCATCCGGGAGACATCCTCCGGAAGGGACATATCACCGAAGATCTTGAGGACGCGTCTGCCCGTCGCTTTCAGGAGGTCTTCGGTCTCGGCGAGACGCTCCGGATTCCGGGCCGATATGACGACATCGGCGCCGGCCTCCGCCAGCGTCAGCGCGAAGCTTCGCCCGAAGCCTGAACTGGCTCCCGTTACCAGGGCTGTTTTCCCGGACAGATCGAAAAGCTGCTTTGTCGAAGGCATACCGCTCCTCCATGGCCGGCTTTGACAGGTATGTGGCTGCACCCGAAGGGCGGCTACTCGGGCTCCCGCAGTCCATAATCCTCTGCGATCACCTTGTAGCAGTTGTAGCTGGAGCCGCGCCCGATTCCGCCCCCTCCGACGATGGAGGAGGAGCACAGGTAGAGGTTGTCGATAAACGTCCGGAATCCGCCGGGCATCCCTCTGAACCGCCCGTTCTGCGAACCCGACATGCTCCCCTCGCTCCAGGACCCGTCCCGCATATCCAGGTGGGTTTCCTGGACGTCGACGGGCGTGATGATCCGGGAGGCGACGATATTGTCCTTCTTCATGTTAGGAGCGTACTTCCCCCACTGCTGCATGAGCTCCTCCATGAACTCGTTGCCCATCTGACGCCATTCCCGTCTGGAAAAAAACGGGGTCGGGCAGGTGTATTCCTCGAAGAGGACCGAGTGCTTTCCCTCCGGAGCGCGGGTCGGATCCCAGATGCTGTCGGGCGCCGACAGGCAGAAGAGCTTGCTGCTCATGCCGAGGAGGAAGATCTCGTGCATGTATTTGTTTTCCATGTAAGCCAGATCCTTGGGCGCCCAGTAGGTCCGCGGGGTGGCGTTGAGGTCCGGATTGTCCTTGGCCGCCTTGTATTGGGGAAGCTCGTGCACGCCGATCGTCCCCCACCAGACGTGGCCCCGGTCGTATAAATTGGTGTCGAGCCTGCGCTTCATCTCGGGGTTGGTGTGCTCCTCACCGACCAGACGGGCGAAGAGCTGCGGCGTCCCGACGTCCCCTACCACCATCTTTTTGGCCTCGATCTCGGTCCCGTCGGCCAGGATCACCCCCTTGGCCTTGCCGTTTTCGATCTTGATCCCTTTGATCTCCGAGTTGATGAAATACTCGACCCCGAGCTTTTTCCCCGCCGAAACCAGGGCGTCGGTGATGGACTGGGTGCCGCCTTTGGCGATCGCCGCGGACTCCCACCCAAGGGCCAGGTGGATCGTCGCGATCATGAGGCCGAGCCCCGGGATGTCGTCCGGAAAGATCCCCCCAGACGTGAGAAACCCCCTCAGCATCAGGATCCTGAGCTCCGGACTTTCAAAGAAATAGCGGGCGAACTGCTTGCAGTTCATGAACTGCATCGATGGGTCCAGTCCGCTCGCAGGGTCCGAGAAGAGGGCCTCGAGGGCATCCGGACTCCCCCAGGGTGTCGGGGACGAGTAGCGGTATTTCTTGAAGGCTGGCCGCCACTTCTCCTTGTACAGCTCTGTCAGGCGGAGATAGGTTTCCGCGTCGTTCTTGGAAAACCGACGAATCTGCTCGTAGGTCTTCTGCACGTTCTTTTCGCTGAACTCCACCCGACCCGTTTTGGGATCCACGACCCGCCAGGCGGCATATCCCAGGTAAGACGTGTCGTCATCGAACACGATCGCTTCGTTGGTGTCGGGAAAGACATACTCCAGGCCCTCGTCCCGGAGATTGAATTCTTTGTAGGCGGGATGCCCGAAGAACCGGGTGAAGTGGGCGCAAAAGTTCATCCTGAAGCCCGGCGCGGGCCCGTCTTCCGAGACAGCGCCGCCGCCTAAATGATCGAGACGCTCGAAAACCCCCACGCTCAACCCCGCCTTGGCCAGGTAGGGGGCGATGATGGTGCCGTGATGTCCGCCTCCGATGACCACCGCATCGTATGATTTATCCGCCACTGGAGGTACCTCCTCTCCCAGTTGAAATATTTATAGATGGTGTCTGTCTGACAATGATTTCCCGGTTCAATCCCGTTTCCAATCCGGAAATGAGGATGTTTTCTTCACACGCTTCGCGTGCTCAGTCCCACCGCTTCGCGGCGGGTCCCGGTTTGCCAATATAAAGGAAATCAAGCTTTTGCGCGGAGGCGACTTGGTGGTCGCCGCACAAGCCAACGTGCAGATTGCCGCCGAGATTGGCAAAAAAGAGCATTTCCGGATGTAGGCTTTACAGGGCTCCGGGCTGACGAGGGAACCCGCCGGGTTGTCTAAACCGTTTGAGTCCGGCGCAAAAAGCGGTCCGGCAAACAAAGCATTCTACTTCTTACAATCCGTTGGGTGTTCATGCTCCGGCCGCTCCATAAGTCCGCGAAATCATGCTTCGAGGCTCGACAGCCACGAAGCAGTGCGCACGCGGCCATCCGAAAATCATCTGAGCGACATGAGAACTTCATTGCAGAGACTTGAATACGGCCGCCAGTCTGCTCGCCATCTCGTCCGGAGTCGCCCCCTCCAGAAACTGGCAGTCTCTTCGCATATCCGGTGGAGAAGACAGTTCGACAATGGACATCTTCTTCAGGGCATCCGGGGCCGTCCCCAGGTCCTGAGCGCCCCAGGACGGGATGGATCCCGCGCCCTTGAGCATCTTCAACATCCGGGTCCTCGAGATGTACCGGAGTTCGCCCACCTCGTTGCTCACGGTGACGAGCGCCGGCATGGCGGCCTTCACGCGTTCATACCCTTCGGGGTTGCTCTTTTTGACCACCACGCTCCCGTCCTCGATGCCGATCTCGCGGGCCATGCTGATGCATGGAAGCCCGAGGATCTCCCCCAGCAGCAGGCCCACCTGTCCGGAGTCCCAGTCCCCGGCCTGCCGACCCGTCAGGATCAGGTCGTAGTCCCCGATCTTGCGGATCGCATCGGCCAAGGCCAGTGCGACGGAATGACTGTCGAGCTTGTCGAAGGCGTCGTCCTGGAGCAGGATCAGTTCATCGGCACCGGCCGCCAGGGCCTTCCGGAGCACCGTGTCCGACACCTTCTTGCCGAGGCTCAGGACGGTGATCTTTCCGCCCAGGTCCTCGCTGATCCGCAGGGCCGCCTCGAGCGCGTTCTCGTCAAAGGGGCTGATCACCTGAGGGGCATCGACCACCACTTCCTTGTTCTCGGCATCCACGCGGACATCCGACAGGGGCGCTTCGGGGTCGGGGATCTGCTTCGCGCAGACGATGATTCGCATCTCTTTCATGACAGCTCCTCCAATTTCTGGACCAGGGCGGGGATGATCTTCCCATAGTCTTCCACTACGCCGTAGTCGGCCACCTTGAACATGTTGCAGCCGGCATCCGTATTGATGGCGATGATCTTCTTCGAGTGCACCATGCCGACCAGGTGCTGGATTGCCCCCGAGATCCCCACCGCCACGTAGAGATCCGGAGAGATCATCGTCCCGGTCAGACCCACCTGATGGTCCGAGGAGATCCACCCCTTGTCCACCGCCACGCGGCTGCACCCGATCATCACGTTGCCGAAAGACTTGCTCAGCGCCTTGCGCAGATCCTCCAGGGCCTCGAATCCGTCCTCTTCCCCGAGGCCCGCCCCGCCGGCCACGACCACGTCCGCCTTGTCGAGCGCAACGATCTCCTCCTTGACCACCTCGAGGGAGATGACCTTGGCCATGGAGGCGTCGAGCTCCACGCCGATCTCGACGATCTCGCCTTTGGCCTCGCCCGCTGCGGCCGGTTCGAACACCTTTCCGCGTACCGTCGCCATCTGCGGTTCGCCGGGGCACTTAAAGACCGATATGGCGTTTCCCCCCGAGACCGGCTTGGTCCGCAGCAGCAGCCCATCCTGCGGGTCGATCGCCAGATCGATGCAATCCGTCGTCAGCCGCGCGCCCAGACGGCAGGAAAGTCGCGGCCCCAGCTCCATCCCTCTGTAGGAATGGCTCATCAGGAAGACCCCCGGCTTGATCTGTTTGCAGACCTGCTCCAGGGCTGCGAGCCAGAACTCCGGCTGGAAGCCTTTCAGCAGGGGGTGCCCCACGCTGTACACCTTGGCCGGTCCGTACGAGGCCGCCTCAGCGGCGGCGCCCTGAGGCGCATCCCCCAGGATGAGGACGCAGGCATCGCCGCCCCGTTCACCGGCCAGCCGCTTGCCGACCGACACCAGTTCGAGGGTCCGTGTGTCAATGGACCCTTCCTTTATTTCTCCCAGAATCAGGACGTCACTCATATCGCATCTCCTTTTGCAGGGCATGTCGTCTCATCGTAGCCCGACGGTATCCGAGCGTCAGCCCGGCCGCTTTGTGGAAGGGGGCGAGAGGATTCATTCTCGAGGTTTTTTGTCCTCTTTTTGGAGGGATGCATGGAATTCCTTGAAAAAGGCATCCTTTTCCTTCCAATCGGAGCCATAGCGTTCTGTGAAGAACGCGTCCGTCCGATCCAGCGATTTCATCCACCAGAAACGCTTGCCGCCTCCGCCCATGACTTCCTCCAGCAGTTCTTTCAACTCCATCATGTACTCTTTGGGGAGAAAGCCTGCCGCACCGAGGTTGATCGATTTCTTCAAGGACTCGAGAGTGGCTGCATGGGCGGTCAGCATGAGTGTCGGAAAGCCCTTTGAAACGGAGAATTTCAACAGATCGAAACCCCTGACCCCCTGAATATCCAATACCACCGCGTCATAAGGTTGATTCGAAAGACAGTCCATAGCGGAGTCAAAGTCAGCAGCCTGATCGACCACACAGACATCGAGAATTTCCCGGACCGTTTCCAATACATCCGGTTCGTCATCCACAATCAGGATCCGTTTACCTTTTACCGGACTATCCGTATTCATCATGGCCTCGCTCCTTAAGTAGTTTCCATCCGGAAAGGGTCTTTTTGGCCAGTCTCGGCGTCAATCTGCAGGTTTGCCTGTGCGGCGACCTAGAGGTCGTCTCCGCGCAAACACTTGATTTTCATTCATATTGGCGAAAAAATCCTCATTTCCGGATTGGAAACTGGGTTGTACCGGGAAATCATTTCCGGACTGGAAACGTTGTCGTGCTGGATGCTCCTTCCCGGATAGATACTCTAAACACTGCTACACATGAGGCGCATAGGGGGCGAAGACCCCCGCAGCGATTTTTTCCTTTTCAGCAGGCGATTGCGACCGTGGGGTCACTTGTCGAGGATGAAGATGGCCCCTTCCGCTGCATGGATTCGCAGCCTTTGGCCCGTCTTGATCTTCGCGGTTCCCTCGAAGGTGTTGACAATGGTCGGGACGCCGTATTCGCGGCCGATGATGGCCGCGTGGGACAAGGTGCCGCCCCTGTCGGCGACGACCGCCGCCACCATCCCGTAGACCGGCGTCCAGGCGGGGTTGGTTCCGGGGCAGACGAGAATATCGCCGGGCTGAACCTCCTTCAGGTCCTCGTAATTGATCACGACGCGGGCCGGGCCCTCGACCTCGCCGGCGCAGCCGCAGATGCCGAACATGTCGGCTCCCAACTCGGGCTTGTGCTCGGGCAGTTCTCCTACGACGATCTTCATGGCGACGGCGTCCATCGACGGCAGCAGGTCCATGGCCACGGCCTCTTCCATCCCGGAGCGGTCGGTGATGACGGGGGGATTGGGCCGGGTGTGCCATTCCAGCCATTCCGCCCGGCGCCGTCGGGTGATGAACCTCAGGTCATGCCGGTCCGGGACCATCAGAACCCGGTCGATCTCGTCCGGGTTCAGCATGAAGATGTCATCCGGCTGATCGATGGTCCCGCTCTTGGCGAGCTGCCGCCCCATCCCCAGATAACCCCGGCGCAGAAGGGCGTGGGAGATCAGTTCGCAGTAGAGGTCGTGCTCTTCGCTGTAGGAGCTGGCCTTGCCCGCCAGGTTGATCAACCCTTCGAAGAAGGGTCTTTCGGGGGGCGGAACCCTTTGGAGAAACCGGGCGACGGCCGCTTCACGGTTTTTGCTCAGCTCCGCGTGCACATTGCCGAAGACATCGGCGGTCTCCTTCTGGACGTGATTGCGGATGACCCCGAGGGGCGTGCAGGGATCCTCCAACCAGTAAGGCTCGGTCAGGTCGTTCATCCGTCTCATGCGCCACCCGCCCACCTCGTCCGTCTCGAGGTAGTGCATGAATTTTCGGAACCATTCGCGCCCCCTTTCGGACATCTCCAGCTTGGTCCGAAGCTCGTCAGGCTTGTTTTGCACAAAGACCTCCTTGAGGCCCATATCGAGCGCCAGCTGCGAGAAGTCCCAGAGGCTCTTGTCCATCTCGTAGACCTTGTTGTTGAAGCCCCGCAGCATGTCCTGGAACTCCGGGTCCTGGTCCTTCATCCCGAAGCGCTCCTTGCAGAGGTCTTCGAGGAGCAGCCAGGCGCTGTAGGACGAATACATCCCGAGGAAATGGATCTCGAACATCCGGCGATAGGTGTTCATCAGGTCGTAATTGTGTCGGTAGAGCTCGACATGGGATGCATTCTCCATATCGACCGCCTTGAGCTTGTCATACATGCCGAGCAGTTCCCGTTTGCCGGATTCCCAGAGGCCGTCGAAATTGTCGATCCAGGGGCGAAGGGCCTGACGGAATTTTACGGCCCGCTCCGCGATCTCCTTCTTGTCCCGGACGATATGGAAGGCATTGTAGGATCCTCCGTCCCGGTACCGCATCTCCCAGCCCTTGCAGGTGGGGATGCTCAGTTCGTCGCAGACGACCTTCATCCCGTGGCAGCAGAACCGGATCCAATACCAGCCGAAGAGCGGGGTCCAGGGAGGGACGCTGTGGGTGGCATCCAGAAACCAGGAATGCATCTCAGGAAGGTCGACCTCTTCGATCAGGTCATAGCCCGGCAGGGCATCCCATAACGCGGTTCTTCCTCCAATGTTTTCTCCCATGATCTGTTCTCCTTTTATCCTTAGCTTGTTCATCCCAGGTGTTCGAGCCGCATTCCAATTTTCCGCATGCCCATTTCACTGATAGCGCTTCGCCAGGAGATCGATGATCTGATCCGTGGTCGAGACGGGTTTCTTCACCTGCACCTTGGCGGGGCGCGTTTGAAGCCAGAAGATGTTCTTAGGAAAGGGGAGATCGCCATCGACCGCCCATTCCATATCCTGAGGGCAGCCGAGCCGCTTTTCGACGGTGATGCCCGTCTTGACGATCTCGAGGACCTCCTCGTCGCCAAGGCACGGGATGCGCTGCATTTTCTCCGGGACATCCACCCACTCGGCGCCCTTTTCCCTGTTGACCACGCATCGGGTCTTCTGGCCGATGTGCCGGTTCACGATCGCGAGGGTCTCCTTTTCGACCACGAACCCGTCGACGCTGCCCGAGCCGCTGACGACCCCTTCGCCGAGGCCCCAGTTGGCCTCGAGGATGATCCGCGTGTCGTCCCCCGTCACGGGATCGACGGTGAAGCTCACACCCGAGGACCTCGAATTCACCATCTTGGGGACGGCCACGCCCAGCTCATCGCCGATCAGGGGGAAACCCTTGTTGACGCGGAACGCTACGGCCCGGGGGGTGTAGGCGCTGGCCCACACCTTCTTGATCTTGTCCAGCAGGTCCGTGGTGCCGATGACATTCAGGTAGGTTTCGAACATCCCCGGCCGGCTTTCCGTTCCGGCGCTCCTGACGGAGACTGCGGCATCCGGCATGCCCAGCCGTTCGCAGAGCTCTTCGTAATAGCGCAGGATCGGGTTTCGCACCTCCGCGGGCATGTCCTTTTCCTCGATGATGGCCTGTAGCCTTTGGCTCACCTCGTCGAAGGTTCCAATCCCCGCTCCCTTGAGATCCCCAAGACCTCCGACGTACGCCCGCATCTGCTCGGAAGCGCCGCTGCGATCCAAAAACCTTCGGTACATCTCGATGGAGATGGCAAACCCCGGCGGCACCGGCATTCCGAGATGGACCATCTGTCCGAGGTTCGCACATTTCTTCCCTACGATGTCGTTGTGCTTCTCCTCCAACTCCTCAAACCAGAAGATCTGTTTTTCCGATGACATGCTTCCCCTCCCTCGATTGCGCCGAAAGCCGGATCGATCCGAAGGCGACTTCCCGCTGGATCATGCTGCCACTTCCTTGAATGACCTGGACTGAACCTCTGTGAAATCATGTCTGGAAAGAAAAAATCAGCACCGGTGTCCGAAATTCGGTGTCTTGGATCGTGATTCAATGAACTGCAAAGGACATACCATTGGGATCATTCAGACTAACATATGGTTTTTATTGGAATTAAAAACATGAGAAACTGTTTGACGAAATCGTACTGATACGGTATTTCGTATAGATACGATTTATCGCACAAATGATCTGTTTGACACGTTCATCTGTAAACCTGCATGCAAGGTCAGAGGCGCCCAATGAACAAACACGAATGGTGGAAGCGGCTGGATGCAAGACAAAGAGAGATCCTGGTTTTCCTGGCGATGGTTCCGCACCCCCTCCCGCTGGATGCATTGATAGCGGCGAGCGGATGGAAGGCGGTGGATATCCTTCAGGTCCTCGAAGATATCGCGGAGCCGGATCTCCTCTTATCGGATGCCTCCTCGAGAAAGGGATTCTATGTTCTCTCCGATGCCGGTATCGCGACATTCATATTGGAGCAGTCGCCCAGGGAGGATCTGGAGGCAGGGGCTGGAAAGCTCATCGCATACTACGAAGCGGACGGCGGAGGGGAAGGGGACCGGTGCCTGACGCTGGCGCATCTGCACAGAACGGCGGGGGTTACGCCCGCCAGGCTGGATTATTTCCTCGCTGCGGCGACCTATTGCCAGAAAATGGAGATGCACGCAGAGGCCCTTTCCTATTACCGGGCGATCCTCGAGAAGGAGGTGGGCCTCTTGGAATCTCTGGAGGAAAAGAACCTCTATATCGAGGCCGCTGTCGGGATCACGGCCGCATACGGGCACATGCTCTTTCTGCCCGAGCAGAGGGCTTTCCTCGAAAAGGCCCGGCTGTTTGCCGAGGAAATCCATGATCGGGGGCAGCTTCTCACCGTCCAGCTCGCCTTGGGAAAGACCCTCGAAAAGGAGGGCTTCTACGAGAAGGCTGCCCGTCATTTGGAGCAGGCATGGGAAAATGCGCAGACACTGGGTGACGAAAAACTGCTGAAAAAGGCGGCGCTCATGACCAGCGACTTCCTTTTCAGACAGGGGCTGGTAGCCGAAGCGGTGCAAAGGTACGAGGAGGTCATCGGCGATCTGGAGGATTTTTCTCTGGATGAGGCGACGCTCAGGGGCTGCACGACCCTCGGTTGGTGCTACGGGGTGTGCGGGCAGACCTCCCGAGGCCTTGGTCTCATTGAAATGGTCCGGATCAAGGCGAAAGAGCATCGCCTCACAGATATCGGAATCTTTGCCGACCTCATGATGGTTTTTACCCTGCTGGAGGCCCGGCGGATCTCGGAGGCGCAGGTCTATCTCGATAAGATCCTCAACCTGCCGGAGGGCGTCGCCGGTCCGTCCATCCTCTGGGCGACGCATTGGTGTGTCGCTTACGTGGCCTATTGCCGAGGGGATCTCGAACAGTGTTTGAGTGAACATATCCGCGGCTGCGAGCTTCTCAAACAGTACGGCCGCCCTCATCATCGGGGCGGCTGGGTGATGGAATACCTCGAGGGTCTCGAAATCGCGGGGCTGGCCAATCCCGAGATGAGTCTGACGTCCGAATTGGAACGTTTGGTCGACTGGCCGGACATCTTTATGAGAGGCGTGGCTCATCGCTTCAGAGGGCAGAGGGCCGAGCGGTCTTCTCAACCCGCAGACTGCGTCAAAGCGGATTACGAGACGAGCCTCGAATTGCTGCAACGCTCCGGGGCCCGGCTGGAGCTGGCGCGGACCCAGATCGCCCTGGCGCGGGTGTTGATCGAAGAGGGGAGCACCGAAAGGGCGAGGGGTCTGCTCGAAGAGGCGTGGGAGGCCATGGCCCGGTCGAACATCGCCCTTTTCCCCGAGGATCTGAAACGGTACCTCGAAGAAAAGACCCACGAAGATCTCCTGGTGAACACGATTGTCGAGATCACCAATGTGCTGGGGACGGTCAGAGACAAGAAAAAGTTGCTTCAGCTCATCATTCAGCTCACGATGCGCTTTACGTTCGCCGAGCGCGGAGGGTTCTTCTTGATCGGGAAAGACGGCAGGTTGGAACTCGTAGCCAGCCGCAACCTGGATCTGCCGATGCTCCAAGCGGATCGTTTCCGACCCTATCTGCACGAGATCGAAGAGGTGGCCCGGACGGGGAAAGAGGCCATCAAGAAGACGGTCGGGTCTGAGGAATCCAGTCGCCCCGAGGCATCGCGCGTCAACTGGATGATCTGCTGCCCGGTCATTCTGCAGGATCGCATTCTGGGGGCTCTGTACCTGGCCGCCAAAGTGACTCCGGAATCCCTCAAAAACGATTTGCCTCTGCTCCGTGCCATCAGCACCCAGGTGGCGGTGGCCCTCGACAATGTGCAGGCCTACGAGAAGATCGCGGCCTTGAAAGACCGGCTCGAGGAAGAGACGCGGTATTACCGCATGGACTCCGAGGTGTCCCCCCAACTGAAGCCCATCGTGGGCTGTTCGAAGGCGATCGGTCTGGTCCAGCGGCAGATGCAGAAGGTCGCGCCGATGGACTCCACGGTCCTGATCAGCGGGGAGACCGGGGTGGGGAAGGAACTGGTGGCCCGCGGCATTCACCGGCTGAGCAGACGTTCCGGCGGACCGTTCATCGTCGTGAATGTCGCATCGCTCTCCGAAGGCCTGATCGAAAGCGAGCTCTTCGGGCATGAGAAGGGGGCGTTCACCGGGGCGCTGCGGTCGCGCCTGGGCCGTTTCGAGCTGGCCCAGGGCGGAACGCTGTTTCTGGACGATATCCAGAACCTCTCCCTCGACATCCAGGCCAAACTCCTGAGGGTCCTGGAGGGGAAAGAGTTCGAGAGGGTCGGCGGCTCGAGCCTGCTGAAGGCCGATTTTCGGCTCATCGCGGCGACCAATCGGCCTCTCCATGCCATGGTGGCCGAGGGCGGATTCCGATCGGACCTCTATTACCGCCTGAATGTATTCCCCATCCAGGTCCCTCCGCTGAGGGAACGTCGGGAGGACATCCCCCTGCTCGTTCTTCACTACCTCGAAATGTACAAGAAGGACCTGGGGAAAGACATCCGCGGCGTTTCCAAACGCAGGATGAACGATCTCATGGATTACCCCTGGCCGGGAAACGTCCGTGAATTACGTCATGTCATCGAGCGGGCGGTGATCCTCAGCGAGGGCAGTTCCCTGATGCTCCCGAGCTTCCAGGACCCTGCGGATGAGGAAGGGGAATTGCCGGGCAACATCACCCTCGAAGAGATGGAAAGGGCCTATATCATCAAGACCCTCGATCGATGCAGTTGGAAGGTGGGGGGGGAGGGCGGTGCAGCCTGGCTGTTGGGCCTCAAGCCCACCACGCTGCATTCGAAGATGAAAAAGCTCGGCATCCGCAAGAAAATCACCCCGGCCTGACAGGCAGTTGAAAAACGCGCGCCTGCAGCGTTACGCTCATCCCGTGTCACTGCGGCGACACCTGCCTCCATTGGGAAGCCTCGACCGCTTCGACCTCTTTTTGCGAATCAGAGTGAGCAGGGCTCACATGTAAGAGAAACCCAACGCCAAGCATAACGGGCCGGGAAACAGCCGCAACGCGAAACTGCTGCTTTCCGGTTCGTCTTGATGCAGTGTTTATAGATTCGCAGTTATTGATGGGCAGTATATTCATCTAGAAGCCTGCGAATCATTTTTTGATATTGCGTGTTATATTTTTTTGCTTCCTTCTTAAAAAAATCAACACTCGTTTTGCTTAGCGTAATTGTAACCTTGACTGTTTCATCTTTTAAAGCAAGTTCTTCCGGCGATGGAAGAAAGTCAGAGATGACCTTAACTTTCCCCATTGGTTCGTCCGTGTATTTTATTTTCTCTTTCATAGAGTTTTTTCCCTTTCCGCCAATATCCTGCGCCGATTATCCTGATTTTGTTCTTTCTGTATGTAAACCGAACCGTCATTGTTCCGTCGGAGACCCTACCAAGACAGTAAAACCGCTTTTCATTTTCACTATGTTCAAGGTCTTCGAGGATAACACGATCAGGGTCCAGAAAAGCAAGCTGTGCCAAAGCGAAAGAAACCCCATGTTTTCCTTGGTTTTGCTCGTCTTTTTTGGAATCCCACTCAAAATCAGATCGTTTGCCCATAAAGTAATAATAGATAGGGAAGGAAAATACGTCAATATAAAAATATGGATTTTTATATGGCTTTTTTGATCTATAACGGGCCACTAGGTGGCTGGGAAAAACCAGCCGGTTTTTTCCAGCCCATCTTTAGCAGAAAGGTTATAAATGCAGAATATATTATCCCGCTTGCGCTTGAAGAGCATTTACCTCATCATCAAGTCGGTCCTTCAGCAAATCCTCAACAACTTCAAGATCATAACGCGTCTGGGGATTTAGCCAAAACTGAGGCGACATACCAAAAAACCGTCCTAACCGAAGTGCAGTATCTGCAGTAATGCCTCTTTTTCCATGCACAATTTCATTGATGCGTCTGGGGGGCACACTAATATCTTTAGCCAGTCGATACTGGCTGAGTCCCATAGGTTCTAAGAATTCCTCCATGAGGATTTCGCCTGGATGGATAGGAGGAAGCTTATTGTTTTGCATAAGATTCTCCTAATGATAATCTGTGATTTCAACGTTATACGTATCGCCATCACGCCATTTAAAACAAATCCGCCATCCCTCGTTCTAAAAAAGATATTTGCTTATATAAGGGGCGCTTCTCGGCATGCCTGGGCCGGGCTCGTCCAACTACAGGATAGATCGTGGTTCGCTGCACTCACACGATCTATCCTTATTCGTTGTGCATTTGTCTAAGCTATCAGGAAGTAGTCGTTGTCAACCTGTTTCACTTTATAGGTCTTCAATGTCCCTACACCGACGTCATAGTCAATCATTAATTCACTCAGTCGTTTACCATCAACAAGGACGATTTTCTTCTCAATGCCTCGCACATATTCTTGGGCTTCGGCAGTGAAATTCGATGTTGTGATGAAGACCCCCTTTTTTGCATGTTTACTTTCCAGGCTTCCAGTGAATTTCTGTATCTCGGGACGCCCAACGGGGTTTTCCCACTTTTTAGCTTGAATGCAGATTATATCCAATCCGAGTTTGTCTTCCTGGATAATCCCATCAATCCCTCCGTCCGCAGGTTTCTGTGCCAACTGTCCTTCGTCATAGGGATCACCGTATCCCATAGCAACAAGGAGATCTTTAACTAGCATTTCGAAAAACTTCCATGTTCCTTGTTTAACTTTCTCAAGTAACTCGTCGGCGAGGTTCTCTTTATGGACTTGATAAGCGGACTCTATAGCATCTTCTGGTACTATGCTCCCTGCGGCCTCATCTGCATCTGCTTTTTCTGCTTTTTTGTACCGACTCTGAATGAAAGCTTCGAACTCTTGAAACTGTCTCAAATCTTGAACGGTGATAATCTCAGGTGCCTTCCGAAGCAGCTCCAAACCTCGATCAGTTATTTTGAACCTCTGGTGTCCCGTTTTACCCAAAATGAGTGCCTTTACAAAATATCCAATCGTGCTATTTATCATGACCTTAGATCTGTTTGGTTTATCGGCTTCTAGTAATGCATATCTGCTTTCGAGGAATGCTGGGATTTCCTTGTACAAGTGCTCCTCATTATCTGCGAAAAGATTTAAGACTGGGAGCATGTAGTCCTGCAATTTAGGAACTTCTTCCATAGATTTATCTCCATTCAGCACAACATCAAAATCAGCGGCGCGTTTTTTGCGTCCGCTGGATTTTCTTGTTGGGCAATCCCTCTTGTTAAATAGTCCTTTTTGCACCAAAGATGCGCGAGTATAAGATGCTTCAGGGATATTTTTCTGTTTAACCTTCTCGATGTATGATTTTTCATGGTCCGATCCTCGACCATATTTAGGTTTTGAGGGTTGTCACGACGAAGTTCCCTTACTCTTCCCAAACCGTCAGGCCGACCATTACCGTGGTATCGTTATCGGTCACCGGGGGGATTCTGCCGTTGGCCAACCGAACATAAACGGCATTGATGACGCCCCACAGCGGCTCGGCGCCAAAGCTGTAGCTCAACGCACCGGCTTTATATACGGCTTCATCCTGTTCGGCGTCCCGATAGGCCTTAGAGAGCCCTTCACTTTTGAAATAGCGAAGGTCGAAGTGAACATTCAAGCCATCGAGAGAACCAGAAATCCACTGCCCCACCGGAAGTTTCCATGAAGCGAATACCCGTGCCCGGCGGGAGTCGTCATTGTCACCAAGGTCTTGTTCCAGATCGGAGTGATCGTTGAATACAAAGTCATACCCCACAAAGATCGAAGGGATGAGCGCCTTTAAGTCTTGATTCTCTACAAGTGCGTAGCCGATTTCCCCACCGCCGGTGAAGTTTCGATTGTCTAAGGACTGATCGCTTTCGTAACCGGCCAGTAGACTCAAGCTGAGGCGACCCCACCTGAACCCTTCCCTCTCGGTCCTGTATTCACCCGGTTGATCGCCGAGGCTGACGATGGGGGGACGATAGAGGTTGATGGCGGTGGTGAAGCCTGCGTCTGCAAGCAAGGGCTCACTATTCAGGTCCACATCGCCGGCAAGGGTTCCCCGGATCCCAACATGCGCGCTCAGATATTTGCGAAAAGTCTGTTTTCCGGGTTGGGACCACATGATCTTCGTGACTTTGACATCGTAACTCAATGCCGGGGTCCACTCACTGTCGGCTGTAAGCAAACCAGGTTGAAACCGATAATTGAGATCCCAGGAATCCGCCGCGAGGACGGGGATGCTCATAACGAGGAGAAGTATCAATACAGGAATGATTTTTCGCAGGGGCAACATCGTTTTCCCGGTGATCTTACGCAAAGTAATAGATTGCATCGCATGTCTCTGCGGCTTCGTGGATGTAGGTTGACGCATTGTTGAAAATCTTCTGCAGGGTGGCTATGGCTTTGGCCGAGTCTTGTTTCTTTTCGTAGCTTCCGCCATTGGCGTGGAAAAAGGAGTCCAGGCTTTCCGCCATCGCCTTGAGTTTGAGATTCCAGATCTCATTGGCCTCGAACCCTTTGTTCCAATAGGCTAGATCCCTCAGTTTTAGCAGCCCGACCGCGTCGAATTCCTTGGCCTTCTGCTGGTCACTGAGTTGCCCTTCGGCAAGAAATACGTAGAAGTAGGCGTGGACCTTGTTGTTCCAACTCCATTTCGGTCCCAGGGACGGTTTGGGCAGAGTCGCTGTCGGCCCGAAAAGGTCTTTGATCGCGCTCTTCAGCCAGGCGGGTGATTCACTGAGAAGAGAGCTCCTTTGCTGGTAGACGAATCGGATGTAGTTGGCCATCGCTACGCTCGCCTTCTGGGTTCCACCAGGAAGGCCGAGATAGCGCTGTGGGTTATCCTCTGCAATCTGCAAGAATTCGTTCTCGGACAGATGCTTCCTGAAATATTTCCAGTAGCTCTTTTCAGTGAGACGCTGCCGGGACAGGAAATAGTCGGTGCCAAACAGGATGCGGTCGCGGTAATCGGGGTTCTGCAGCAGCAGGGAGAGATTCCTGAAATAGTTCTGTTCGCCAGCTCCACCATCCATAGGTTCGCTGTGGTACGCGATGTCCGCGTAGACCCCGTTGAACTTCGTCATCAGCTCAAGGATGGTGCGCGTCCAGCAACTGGCGGGAATTTCCTTGGTGGCAAGGTACTTTGCCCCGCCGAAATGCCCGAAGCAGATCTTAAGATTCGGATATTTTTCCAGAATGGGAGCCCACAGGGCCGGGTCGGAATTGTTCCGCGTTTCGTCTGAATAGTAGAACCCTCCCTCGCTGCAGTGCATCAGGATGGGGACGCCGCGTTCCTCACAATAGGCATACACCTTGATCATCTCAGGGCTGTTAACAGAATACCCCAGCGAAGGATAGAGCTTTACGCCGACAAAGCCCCGCCCGTTTAGGGCTATCTCCATGATGGAGAAGTGCTCGGGGCGTTTCGTATTGACGGCAACAAACGGAAAAATGCGTCCGGGATAAGCCAGAATCTGCGCCGAGGTATCGGCCAGTTGCTTTTCCAGCAGCTTCTCGTTGCCGCCATTGTGGGTGATATCCATCACCAGAGGGATGACAGCATCCTGCAGGCTCAGCTCTTCCATCAGGATCTCGGTGACGTGTCTGATACTGGGCTGCAGGGCGATTCTCAGAAACGCGAGGGCATCACCAATGTCAGCTTTTCCCGCGTCCTTGTCTTTCTGGGTGAGCGCATCGCCGACTTTTTCCAGCAGCCTGACCAGCCCGTCGACCGCATAATCCTGCAGAGCCGCCCCTCCTTGCAGTTCCAGCTTCAGAGTGTCGTTGGAGGCAAGAGTTTTCAGAACGTCTTTGAACTCCTTGGATGAGGAGACCTTTTTGACCACATTTCGGAAGAAGGTTTCTTCATCAACGTAGTCTCCCGCCTTTGACAGAACTTTCCCAAGCTGGTCTGTCAGTTCGGTTTTGATCAGCGAGGGAATGTCCATTTCAGTGATGCGGCGGAGCAAGATTTTAAGCGTCTCGGACGTAAAGACCAACTTGGTATTGAAAATGTGTGCGTGGCAGTTGATTCGCATTGATTCTCCTAATAATCAATCGATAAAGTATGAGGTTGGTATATATTGGCCCAACGCCGGGCGTAAGCGGGAACCCCGCTTTTTGGGCGATCGGCTTCATGCCCTTGTTATGCCTTGTCGCTGTCTTTTGGCCCAGGCCAAAAAAGGGGATTCCAGGCTACTTCCCACAGATGTCCATCCGGATCAGCGAAGTATCCTGAGTAACCACCCCAAAACACATCCTGAGCTTTTTTGACAAGCTTTCCACCAGACCGAACAGCTTGATCCAGAACCTCCATGACTTCTTCCTTGCTCGATACAACTTGAGCCAATGTAGTTCCACGAAAACCAGTTCCGGTAGCCGGAACTGTAGCATCTTCGGCGAGCGCATCCCACGGATACAATGATAGCCATGACCCGGTTAGCATGAAAAAAGCGGCGCCTCCTTCAAAAAGCATACGAGGAAGGCCGAGCCCTTTTTCGTAGAATTGAACCGCCCTATCCATATCAGAAACTCCGAGCGTAATCATATTAATGCGTGGTTTCATTTCTCATTCCTTTTGTGGCATAACGCTACGCATAACCGGCTGACAATGGAGCGCAGCGGAATTGCCAGTCCGAGTTGATGCGGTTGTTATGTGGCAATTCTTTTGATTTTGGTCATAACTATGCTTTCACCGGATCGCGACTTATCATAGGTATGACTGTAAAAGGATTTTTGTAAAGCTTCAGTGCACCCATGTCGAAATCTGTCGTGCAATTCAATAATCAAAGTCTTCACGGCATCTATCCACGCTTTAGAGTTATTAAGCACCTCTATTTCTGATCCTTCAATATCGATCTTTAAGACGTCAATGCGATCCATATTAAAATCAGTGATAAGATCTTGAATGCCAACCGCCGGAATGCCACTTCCTGAAGAATCCTCCGATACCCGGAAACTCCAAGTTGCGACATTAGAGTCTTGGATACTAAGATGAGTTTTCCTGCTCCAAAGTCCTGCCTGTATTGGTTTTATGTTGCTATAGTCTTTTACGTTCCTAAGTAGAACGGCGAAATTTGACGGCTCTGGCTCTATAGCAATTACTGTTGCCTTTGGATACTTGCTCGCAAAGAAAACCGACGACAGCCCAATATGAGCGCCTGCGTCAACGATAAATAGCGGGGCGCCTAGGTCAATGTCATATTCTCTTGCAACAAATATTTCGTCATAAACATTTTGATCTGTTGTTCCTGGTCGAAGATAGACGACTCCTCCCGTCAACGGGTTGGGGGCAGTTCCAATCCCATTTTTACGAAGCGCTATATATTTAAGTACAGCAGGAAGAAAACCAAAACGCTCTCTATACCAGCTCATAAACGACCAATAATCTTCCTTGACTGACTTTTTTATGATTGCCTTCAGCATATTAACGATCTCCTTTGTCTTGCCACATAACGCCGGCCATCACCGGCGGGAATGGAGCGCAGCGTAATTCCCGTCCGAGTGCATGGCATGGTTCGGCTCATCTCCCCTGGAGCCAAATGGCGAAGTGTTTCGATTTTGATGCCGATGAGTGCCACTGCGAGAGGATGTCAATTGTCTTGGGAAGGTTCACTGCCGTTTGGTTGACAGCGGATACCCATTCTGCGATGGGATTGATCAATGCAAAGTCGCCCTCGTGAACTTCGCCGTAACCCAAGCATCGAGAGGCGTAGGCGTCTCTCGTCTTCTGCATTCTATTTCCGCAGATCATCTCGCGGATGAATTGCGACGAGCGGTCTCCCGAGTTGGAAAAGGTCATTGCCATGACGATCGGATCGAACGGGTCGCCGCCGAGCTTCTCGACGGCAAGGGCGGCAAGTTCTTTGATACCGTGACCGGAACGCTTCTGTCGGTTGCGTGCCTCTTGCATGGTAAACAGCCCGGATTCGATTCCAGCGTGTTTGATCGAGATTTCAAGTGACTGGAATAGCATGCTGACAAAGATGGGCACAACCGCCGGGTTGGCGTTGAGGAAGGTGGCGTCACCACCAAATATGTTCTCTGCCGCCAGTGCATATGCAGCTGCGGCTTCCTCCAGACTGAACATGTGTGGACTTGTTACACCCATTCTTCTCTCCTTTCCGAACGGATCAGCTTAACCGGTGAAGTGAAACGCAGTCCGGAATGTGTCAATGAAAATGAGACACGCCATGCGATAAATTACTGTACCCCGGAACCACTCGCCGTCGGTTTGTTAATCCATGCGGCAACGGGTAAAGGGGTAGGTTGTGGTACGATGCCCTTGAACCTATTGGGAAAGCGCTGGAAAGCCTCAAAGAGGGCTTCTTGGCGTTGTTTCTGAATGGTCTGGGCATGGCTGTAGTGAAGGCTTTCCGGTGTCATCATGGCGATACCGGAATGGTGGTGGTGCTTGTTGTACCAGTTAAAGAAGAACCGGCAAAACGCCGTGGCATCCTCGATAGAACCGAATGTGCCTGGAAATTGCGGGCAGTATTTCAGTGTCTTGAACTGGGATTCTGAATAGGGGTTATCGTTGCTGACGTACGGCCGGCTGTGGGTCTTGGTAATGCCCAAATCAGCCAGAAGTTGAGCGACGGCCTTACATTTCATGCTGGAGCCGCGATCAGCGTGCAGCGTCAGTGTTCCAGGTTCGATGTTCTGTTTGATGCAGGTTTCCTCGATGAGCTGTTTGGCCAATTCACTACTTTCATGGGGGGCTACCAACCAACCAACGACATAGCGACTGAAAATATCTATGATGACATACAGATAAAGATAAGTCCATTTTTGCGATGTTTTGAGTTTAGTAATATCCCAGGAGTAGACCTGATTCGGACCTGTAGCTAGCCTGGATTCCCATGTTAGATTTTTGAGTTAACACCATACGAGGAAAAATATGCTATCCGAACTGAAGACGGAGTATTTTATCCTTGAGCCAAGGGACTTTTAGATTTGCATTGTGAAAACCTGCAGCGAGAAGCTGTGGATTATGGGCCCGTTTTTGAAATTGGACAGTGATCTCATTTTTGCGGATAGCAACCTCGGCGACGGCGTCAATGAAATCTCTGAAAATGTGCCGAGACTTGGCTTTTTCGTACCCCTGCCCGACTCGTTGGGCGAAGAGTCGGTAGAGACTGCTTGCCATGAGCGTCAACTGGAGATCCAAGTTCACCTTCATTGCGACAGCAGAGGACAGGGCATCTATATGAAAGAAGTCGATACCATCAGCGATGTTGTTTTCGATAATCATTCGTTGGGCATATCGTTCGATGAGTCTGGAGGGAGATTTTTTTAAATAATTGGTTAAAAGAAACGTGGGATCCTCATGACCCAAGTCAGTGATTACAATCTGACGAATCGGTCCAGTATACTCACTAAGCTGTACGATATTGTCAACAATGCGTGGGGTTTTGTAAATTCTTGGTAAGCGATCACAGGATCTGGATCAGGCGGTGGGTTGAGCGATCCAGGCGAGGTCGGGTTCCTGACCCCGGAAGTAGGCGCGCAAGGCATCGACAAGGACGGGGAAGGTTGTCTTTTCCCGAAGCCGGCAGGTCTGCCTGAGTGAGAGGATACGCTCCACCCAGCGGTTGCCTTTTTCACTGGACGTACCCTGGCTGGATTTGCGCCACAGCACGGCGAATCGAAGCATCCGCTCGGCATGATTGTTCGTGGGATCCACCCCCTGCTCCGAGAGGAACGTCCAAAGGCTTTCGATCTCCCTGCGAAGACGGCGTGCAAATCTGCCGGCATCATCCTTGTGCTTCTCATGAAGGGTGATCAAGCGGATCAAACGAGCATAAAAGGCCTGCCACTCTCCGACGGAGGGGGGATCCTTGGCCATATGACATAGTCGTTGGAGTTCATGGGTTGCCCACAGACCGAACCGTTTTATGTCCGGGTCTTTCCTTTCGGAGAGTTCCTTGGCCTTGCGGATCAGATGAGCAAGGCAGGTCTGCCGCAGTCCGACCCATTTGCGGTACACGCCGTATCCGTCCGAGACCAGGATGCCGGTCCAGTCCTTGATCGATGCTTCGAAGGCTTCCTTCGAGCGGTTGGAATGGATCATGAAGAAAGCCACTGCCGGCCCCGCCATGACCCACAGCCATTGCAGGAGCCCGTTGAGGCGGTGGCTGGTCTCGTCGATGTGGTTGACCGGCGCCTGCCTGGCTGCCTGGCCGATCGTTTCATAGTGGAGTTGGATCGCGGCCGAGGCCCGATCGATGATCTTCTGGATGGCGCTCAGGCTGATATGGAACCCAAGCACCGAAGCGCAGAAGGTTTGAATCGTTGAGCGGCTGTCTGCCTCCGGTGCCCGCCATCTCGGCGATCATGGCTGAAAGCCTGGGACCGTAGCCTGTCCGATGTTCCCTGGGGACGGTGGCCTTTTGCATCTTGCCGCAGACCGGGCACCTGCCTCGGTGTAGCTCGAAGTGGATGACCTCGAGTTCGATCGGCGGCAGTTCGATGACTTGGTGCGTATAATACGGTTCGGTTTCGGGGAACTCGCGGTTGCCGCAGGTGCAGATTTCCGGAAGGATGACTCGGGTTTCCTTCGGCGGGAGCATCTCCTGCCGGTGCCCCGGATGGCTCAGTTTCCGTCGATCGGTGTCTTTCTTTTTCTTCCCGGATTTTTTCTTTTTGAAGGGCGGATCCGAGGACGGCGGCCGATCCGAGTTGGAGGAATCCTTGTTCAGACGCGCTTCGAGGTGTTCGATCCGTTTTCGGAACTCGCTTTTTTCCTCCACAAGGGCGAGGATGATCTGGATGAGCACGGAGCGCGGGACATCCTGCAGCCCCTCTTCGGTCAAGGCGATGCCTTCGGGAAAAAGCGTCGTTTCAGCCATGGAGCGCCTCGCGGAAACGCTTGCCAAGCGGGTAGAGGTAGACCGCCTTGACCGGTTCCATGCAGCGGTTATAGCGGTCGTAGCGTCCACGCCCCTTGGTCAGTCCTGCATAGACCCAGTTGGCCGCCCGGTAGCAGGTGCCCTGGAACCGGGTGGTGTCCACGAAGGTTTCGAGCAAGGCAACGGGATGGCGGTAAAACGCCTGCCAGTCCCCGGGAAGCATCCGGATGTTGGCGCTCAGAAGCTTCGAGGCCAAGTGTTCCACCGAAACCCAGCCCGGAATCAGGAACCGGACGTTATTGACGACCTTGTAGAGGTTCGCTTCCCTGGTACGGGGCTGCCAACCGATGAACCGGTCGCGGCACTCCACCTTCCAGGCCGCTGAGCCCCAACCGAGGCAAGCCACCAGGTGTCCATCCAGGTAGGCCAGGTACTTCAAGTATGCACCGGCGATTCGGGGGCGCCCCAGGTAATGGTACTTGTCGACCAGGTGATCCCACAGGCCTTCATCCGGGGTGCGCCGGACCATCTCGATTTTCAAAGAGCCAAACTCGGAGACCGTTCCGTGAATCTCCGAGGTGTCGTAGCTATAGCTGCGTCGAACAGCCTTGCGGGGCTTCCGATGATTCGTTGTGGACAAAGGCGGGGGGAGATTAACAACCTGCTTTTCTTCGAGCTTGAGCAGCAGCGCACGGCAGGCCATCCCTTTGAGTTGCCCGTTCGGCTGCCGCCAGTCCCAGTGCTCACACAGCACTCGGGAAATGGCGGTTCGACCGCGTTCCCAATGCCGGGAGATGGTATCGCGGATAAACGAGAGGTCTTCCTCTCTGATCTGACGGCCGCGAATTTGATACAGGGTCTCTGCCAAGGTGCTGTTCCCTCCTGGCAAAGCACCCTAGCAAAATTTAGCTTCGGACGCCAGGGAAAAATGCACCCCCTGTGATCAAATACGACGGCCGCATGCACGTGGGTGCGGATGTCCGGGCGGGAGGGCATGGGCGCCAGTGCAAGGCGTTCACCGGATAGGTCATCCTTGCAGGCAAGACCGACCAGGATGGCCTGCTGGTGCGGATAGGAGCGTTCACCGCAGAAGGGGAGCCAGTCCCGGATTTCGGGAAAGGGGATCTCGCGGTCGTCTTCGAGCAATCCGGGAGAGCGGATGAGGGCCGTGCCCACCAAACCTTCTATCTCGCCAAGGACGACGAATCCAACGGCTTTCCCGCCGGTCTGGGCCAGGAGGTGATTCAGCAATCCGGAAACTGCAAAGAAGGGTGTTTTTTCCGTGGGGGCGAAGCGGATGAGAAAAGCCATCTCCCCGCTGAACCCCGAGCTCTGGATGCAATGCATCCGGGGAATATATTCCTTTTCGGAGATAAGATAGTCCGGGTGCCCATCCTGGTCAGAGGGCTGATAAACCACGTTTCCCGCAACAGCCAGGAACTCGCCGAAGCTCTCCCTGGCGGACTGGAAATCCTCTGCCGAGCTGCCGATACCCAGGGCACAGGTTTCCTTTCCAAAGGAAAGGACGCACGCCTCTTCCTTGTGGACCTTTCGCCATGGACGCCAGCCGCCCGCATAGCGCAGTGTGAGCGAGGCGTTTCCCTCCAAGGTGAACCGCTCTATCCCCTCGTCAGCCGATGCCTCGTCGGCAGCGGTTGTTTCGAACGGGGCCATGTCTGGAGGAACGTCATGGAGCAGAACCTGGAAACCGGCAGTTCGCAGTGTCTGTTCCATGAAGAGGTCGGATTGATCATCCGGAACTCTCCGTGGACGCTATTCAGGGCTTTGTGAACGTGGAGAAGGGAAGCGGATACCGGCCGAGCTCAAAAAGGTCATCCCGGAGGCGTCTACGACCATCTGGTGGCAGCCGTTCCGGATGTGCCCGAGGAGGGCCTCGGTAAAAAAATCCGCCCAGGATGCGTCGAGCTTTCCTTCCGCGCGGACGAGGAGATACCTTCCCCGCCTCTCATGCTGAAGCTTCATGTGGGCTCCCGTCAGTTTTTCTTTGTATAAATCGAGGCTGTTTTCATCATTTCATTGCTGATCTTCAGTTTGCAGTTCCGAGCGAGTTCAGGGTTTAACACCAGCTTCTTTTTCTGGACGTTGCTGAACGGGATATCCCCGGGATCCTCGCCCCGGAGGACACGGCCGGCTTTCTGCGCCGCTTCCAGGCCGGCGTCGTAATAATCCGTGGCAAGGGCCAGCACGGCGCCCTGCTTCATCTGGGCGCTGTCAAAGACATAGACGGGGAGGTTTCTGTCGAGGGCTTTGCGGGCGATGAGAGCGAAACCGGGCCGTGTCAGATTGTCCGATATCTGCACGACCGCCTGGATCTCTTGCCGGGACAGGTCAATGGCGCCTTGGGCCACCTCCGAACTGGCAGTCACCGGGATCGCCAGGAGTTCGATGCCTTCTTTTTCCAGCGCTTCCTTGAGCCAGTCCTTGTAGAGAACGCTGTTGATTTCCGAAGGCGTGAAAAGCGTCCCCACCGTGCGGGCGCCCGGGAGGGTTTCCTTGACGATGCGCGCCATGCCTTCGAAATCCGAACGGGTGGTGACGCCGGTTACGTTCGGGAGATGATCCGTCAAACTCTTTCCAGCCCCCGCGGCGACGCCGTCGCCGACCCCTGTGAAGACGATCCTGGTGTCGCTGCCAGCTTGGCGGAGGGCCGCCTGAAGGGCTGGGGTCGAGATGGGCATGAGCAGATCCACATGGTCCGCTTTGATGGTGGTCATGATGCTGGACAGGGTGGAGATATCCCCCTGCGCGTTGTACACCTGCAGGTCGTAATCCCGCCCCTCGACAAAGCCTGCCTGCCGGATGCCGTCCTTGAGCCCGTCGTGGCACTGCTCCGCGAATTCCGTTTCGCTGTAAAGGACAATGCGCAACTTGAGGGGCCTGGCGGGCTTCGGAATCGCTGTCTCGGCGGGTCCTAACGCCTTTTGTGTCAAGGGACGCTCTTCCTGGGCATTCAGAAGTTCCTGGACTGATGGGCTCAGGCTCCACTGGCCTTTGAACCTGTCAAGGACCTCTCGGTTCAGGCCCAGCTTTTCAGGGATGACATTCTCGATGCGGAAGGAAGAGGGGGCTTTCCCTTCGAGGATGTCGGCGGCGATATCAGCGGTGTAGCGCCCCACGGTGAAGTAATCGGCGCCGAGCCCGAACAGGGCCCCTTTTTCCGCGTCGGTGGGGTCGTTGCTGAACAGGGGGATGCCCGCCTTTGCGCTCAGGTCGATGAGAAGACTGATGGACGCGATGGCAACCGTGTCTCCGCCGACCCACAGAGCATCCGCATTCCTGGCCAGTACGGAGCGCGCGGCCTCGGATACCTCCGAAGTATTGACGGCGGTTGCCTCGATGAGCTCAATCCCCAGCTCCCCGCAGGCCGCACGGGCTTTCACGAGACAGGCCTGCGAGCATTGCTCGCCCGGGTTCCACACCACGCCGAGGCGCTGGAGCGCTGGATTCATTTCGTGCGCCAGGCGGATGCTCCGTCCTACAGGCTGAAAGGTGCCGATGCCCGCCATGTAGGGCGGGTGCTGCCCGGGTTCAGGGCCGTCGATGCCGACGCCGGCGCCGTAAGGATCCGTGACCGTCCCGAACACGTGAATCTTCCTCCTTGAAAGGTTGGCCTTCGCGAAGGTCTGCAGGGCGACGGTGCTCGAGGTGATCACCAGCGCAGAGGGCCCGTCGGCGATACTGCGCGCCATGGTGTTGGCGGTGGTGAAATCCCCCTGGGGATTGAAAAGTTCGATATTTTTCCCGTTCGCGGCCCGGAAGCCTCGTTCTTCGAGCCGGCTGAGCACGCCGGCAACGTGGGTGTCCAGGAGGGGGGTTGACGCGATCTGCATCACGGTGATCACAGGATAGGCTTGCGCCCGGGGTTTCGTATCCCGCACCCGTTGTCCCATGTCCGACACGAGGAGAACGAAGGAAGCCGCTGCGATGAGAACGATGACAAGCCACATCTGTTTGATAAAATTCTTCATGTCCAGTCCCGCCGTCTGAATGTGGTCCAGCCCTTGCGGAAAAGCCGGTATCTCGTATTCTGCACCGGGCTCCGGTCTCTTTAATCAGATCTTTCACATCGTGTCAATTGTCTTGCGTGATTTTCCTGTTTACCGTTTTACGAGTGAAAGGCAGGTTGCGGGCGACTTTTCGTAGGGCTTTGCCCGCCGGCGCGGTTCCATTTTCGGGGCATAATCTATGCGAAGACCAGAATCGGAAAGTGCTTCCATATCCGGCGCAAGACAGCAAAGAGGCGGCTTCGGGCGGCACCGGTGAAGGTGAAAGCGGATCTGCGCAAGCGAATGCACAAACCGCTTAACAGGCCCTTGAGAAACACCCATCTGCGGAGGATGGATGTACATGTCTGAATGACGTCGAAATCCCACACTTTTCCATTACAGGCCGCACAGTTGAAGCTTCCCGGCATGCCGTTGTCCCTTAGCCGAAGAAGCGTTTGTCATTTTTCCGCACCGGTCCCCAATATCTTGTGGCTGAATTTCTGTTGACAGGCCAGCCCTTTTCCGCTATCCTTTCAGCCTCAAAAAGCGAGTTCTTATCACATCACATATCAGATTCAACCTCAATACGCGAGTTCTTATCACATACATTGCAATACTGGGAGATAGCCGGCAGGGAGATATTCACGATGGGACTGTCGAGCTTTGACATGAAAGCGGCAAAGGCGATGCTGATAGTCATTCAGCGCTGTGCCGACTTATCAGTTGCAATTTCTCTATTGGCTGTATCCATCCCTTAGAGTATCCTTTTCGCAAAGGGCAGCTTTCTTATGACGTAATGGCATACGAGAAAGCAGAGCGCGCTGCCGGCAATGAACGCCGTGATGAACTTCAGGAAGGGGTTGCTGCCGAGGATGTCTCTCGTGAGGTAGGTGTAGGCGACGATAACGGGCGCATGAAAGATAAAGACTGCGTATGCATCCTGGGCCATCCCTTTCACGACACCCGGCTGCTTATTGAAGAATTTCCTGAAGATATAGGAGATGCTGATCATGCTCCCGACGGCGATAGCCGTTTCCACGCACGTTGCCAGAAGCGTCCTCAGAGAGAGACCTCCTCTGAGAAATGAAAGGCTCATATGCGACGACCATGCAACGATAACAATGATACAGTATGCGAAGACCGCTGCCGCCGTGATCATCGACCAGCGTCTGCCTATGGCTTCTGTTATGCCCTGGAACCAGTTATTGCGGTACGCCGCGATCCCGGCGGCAAAGAACGCTACATATCCCGTGTAGTTGCCGATCCGCAGATGAAAGATCTCCCTTTCTGTGGGAAAATAGATGCGGATCACAATGGTCGCAGCGGCAAGGACAAGGATGAAAAGGACAATGGCCCTGTCCCCGGGAAACGACATGCCCTTGTTTTTCGGTGCATCTGGGGGTTTTCTCAACCGGCGCCACAAGGAATACATGATCGAAAAGATCAGGAGCACCTCTAAGAACCACGCAGGTCCCGGCGCAACGTTCTTCAGAAGAAATAGGTTCTCGCAGAAGGAGTATTGTGCGGCGAGGGCTTCTCTGTTCATCATGTATACGATCGAAGGTCGTATCAGGAGTGCAAAGACCGCAAGCGGTATGCCGATCCGGATGATCCGGTCTTTTAGGAATCTTACGGCACCTTTGCGGTCGTACGAGCCGGGTGTGAAGTATCCCGATACCATGAAGAAGCACCCCAGTACCCATGCCCGGTTCACGTTCATGAGCAGCGAGAGCACAAGGTTCGTAAATGCATTGTCGCTATTCTCATAGTAATACCAGCCGCTGTGGGCGCCGTACGTAAGGGCGACATGGTGGAGGATGACGAGCACCGTGAAAAAGAGCCGCATATTGTCGAAATAGAGTATTCTCGAGGACGAACCGGTTTTTGCCGGTATCTCCCCTGTGGTCAATCCGTTCGATAAGGACACTCTGCTTTGATCCTCCGTTCTATTCTATCCGATTCTATTCAATTATCTGCAACTGTAGTTAATTTTCAGACACAAGTAAATTAAAAAAACGGTTTGAAAAGAAACAGTAAAAATGAGAACCTTGAACAGCTAATGATCGAAAACAGATCTCAGCAATACCTCATCGTCATCAGCGTTGCCTTCAGTTCTTTCATGGCAAGGTTGAACAATTACACGGTCAATGTCTCTCTGCCGACCATCTCCCGTGATTTCAATGTCGGTACCGGCGAGGTCTCCCGTATCGTTATGTCATACCTCCTTATCATAACCAGTTCCCTTCTATTATTCGGGAAGCTGGCAGACAAAGTGGGGTTAAGAAGAATATTTATCATCGGCTATATAGTCTTTGTCGCAGGCTCCCTCTTATGCGGCATTGCCCAGGACATCCATACGCTGATCGGCTCACGCATGGTTCAGGGTGTAGGCAGCGCCATGCTTCTTGCCACGAGTTTTGCCATCATCTCGAAATTCATACCCTCCGATCGGACAGGCTGGGCTTTCGGCATAACCTCCACGGCCTCCGCGCTTGGAGTGGCAACGGGAGCCCCCGTCGGCGGATTGATAACGGGCTACCTCTCATGGCACTGGGTCTTTCTCGTCAATGTGCCTATCGGCATCATTGCCTATATCATTGCAAGCAAAAACATACCGGATGAAAGGCCTCAACCAAAAACAAGCGAACCGGAGCGATTCGATTTCCTGGGGGCTGTGTTAAGTTTTTTGGGGCTTGGAATACTCCTGCGTGCATTGAATACGGGAAAGGAATCAGGTTGGGGTTCCTTCCCCATCATAGTAAGTTTCGTTTTATCACTTATATTGCTCTCGCTTTTTGTCCTCCGCGAAAAGAGGTGCCGCGCGCCGCTGTTGGATTTAGGGGTTTTTAAAGATCTCAAATTCACGCTTGTATTGTCTGCAACATTCATGGCCTATCTGCTCATCGCGGGCAATGCCTTTCTGCTCCCTTTTTATCTGGAGATCGTAAAAGGTCTGAACCCCCAAAAGACAGGCATGGTGCTCCTGGTATATTCAATAATTTATGTCCTTATATCACCGTATGCCGGCAGGCTTTCCGACAGGATAAAACCAAGCACCCTATGTGTTATTGCCATGCTTTCGGCAACAGTTAACGTATTTGTATTTTCGTTCAGCCTTCAGTGCCAGGGCTTTTTATTTGTCTTTATATTCCTTATCTGGTTGGCATTATCGTATGTCCTCTTTTTCTCACCGAACAATAACCAGGTGATGAGCCTTGCGCCGGAAAATAAACACGGGGTTGCCTCCGGCCTGTTCAATACTACGACAAATTTGAGTTATGTCTTTGGGGTCGCCATATTTGAGACGGTCTTTGCCAATGCTATTCCGGGTATTTATTCAACAAAAGCAAACCTGCTTAGTACCAATATTCCCCACGAGATATTATTGAAAGGGTTCAGGTCCACTTATATATTGGGTGGGTTGATGTGTCTCGTTGCTTTTGGATTTTCTATTATGGTCTGGCGGCAGCGCGGAAAGCAAACATAAACAAGACATTGAAGGATGGTATTTCTCCCGTCACAAAACAATGTTCGGGTCGTGTGCCCTCACATAATCAAGGATTTCCTGTGCATTCTCCGACGCAATCTGAATCTTTGAGTAATCTATCTGAACATTGTTCAAATATTGTAAAATAAGGGCATCCCCGATGTGGTAAAAGGGGAGGATCCCTGCTATAAAAAAGCCCAGTTCTTCAAACCGCGAGCAAAGTGCTCCCGTACAAGGATCTTCTAGACGCAAATGCAGTAAGATCTCGTCAATCTTTTTGAAACATAGTTCTTTCAGTATCATTCTCACACCGGATACGGCATTCTTCCCGTAACGGTGTACCTCAATGATTGCCCTGTTATAGTTGGGAAGGACACTGACTGCGATGTTTGATTGTTCCTCCATTCCTTCGGTGGACAAAGGCATCGCTGGCATCTTAAACGTCCTGTCAAGACCGATATCACGGTAGATCTTCTCGATAAAGGGCCTGTGATGTTCCGGGGGAAAGAGGATTATCCCGGGCGGGTTTTCGATAGGGAGAAAGCCGTATGCAAAGGTTCCCCGCTGGTTAAGTACCTCATGGATGCCCTTGTAGGTCCTGTCCGCAGGGATAACGCCGATCACCATGGCACATCTCCTGAACCCCACCCTAAGGCCGGCCTTCTGGGCGTAGATATGCTCTGTTGTAGCCTTGCTGAAAATGCCCATCAGCCCTGCTTTGCGTGCCTCTTCCACGAGTCTCCGCATCATGACGTTCTGGCATCCCTGCCCGCGGAAATCAGGCTGCACGGCCGCCATGCCCAGCTCGGCGATCTTTTCTTCCGGATCCTCCCTTATGAGGGCCGCATGGCCCACTATCTGATCATCATCGGCAACGGCCACCACCGATATGATTTTTCTTTCCTGCACAAGCCGGGCAAATTTCTCCGGATAATAAATCGCATCAAGGCTGTAGGTATAACCATAGGCGCGGTAGAAGAGCCTTGAGACCGCAGGGGCCTCTGAGGTCTTCATCAAACGCACGCTGAAGGGCCTCTTCTCGATGGGACCTGCCCCCACCACTCGAGGAGAAGGAAAGGGTTCGAGATCCCTTTTGTCGTGATACTCCTCGATGCTCTTATAAGGAAAGTGCTTTATGAGATGGAGTTCCTTGCCCTCCCTCCCGAGGTTGTAAAAGGCCAGTTCGTCAACGCTCTTTTTCATAAGATAGGAGCCAAGACCGGCGACGGGGATATCGTCAAGACCGGTTGGGGTTATATAATCCGGGACCAGACTTGGGGCGTAGGGCAAACCTTTATCTTTGATGATGATCTTGAGCCCCGATGAGATCGGCTCAAGGATGACCTGGTAGGTGGCCTTCTCCGAGGGCTCAAAGGCATGCTTCACTACATTCACTATGGCCTCTTCCAGCGCAAGGAGCACCATCTGAACATCCATCTTTTGAAGACCAAGATTCTCCGCTATCTCTCCTGTGTAGGCCTGGATGGCAGACAGATAAGAGATATCGTTAGGGACAGTAAGTGTTGAGGATCGGGTCACCATAGATTCTGTATAATATATCAAATAGATAGGGTTGGATGCAAGAGAATAATTAATCCGAGTAAACCCCCGGCTTTGCCGGGGAGACACCCAAAGTTTGACTGAACCAAAATTAACGGAGGGTTTCTTGTATACGAAAATTCGTACCTCAGGTTTTTCCCATTCTTTTGATTCTTTTTTTTTAACTCCCGTTCTTGAGGCGGAAATAGTATTAAATGCTGGTACCTTATCCTCAAGGGATAATAGTGAAGGTTTTTATAAGTCAAGTATCCTTATTGTTATGAAGCTTCTTTCAAATCATTTTGGAAGAGATCAAAGGTTTTAGGGCATTTAGCACGAATTGCATAATGGGAAGCCCGTTTTTCCGCGTGACTATCAGGTGGTCTTATAATTGTTCACATTATGAACAATATGGAATTTATTTTGTTTCTTTTAATTTATTGGCTAAAATTTATTTATAATATTCATATGATCTTAGCAGCCTGTTGAAAAAATCCGCGGTTGACAGGCTGAGCAAAAATGCCCAGAGGGAAGGTCCGCGCCCGAGGAATGCGGCATACGTGCAAGGTAAGCGATCACAGGATCTGGATCAGGCGGTGGGCTGAGCGATCCAGGCGAGGTCGGGTTCTTGACCCCGGAAGTATGCGCGCAGGGCATCGACAAGGACGGGGAAGGTTGTCTTTTTCCGAAGCCGGCAGGTCTGCCTGAGTGAGAGGATACACTCCACCCAGCGGTTGCCTTTTTCACTGGACGTACCCTGGCTGGACTTGCGCCACAGCACGGCGAATCGAAGCATCCGCTCGGCATGATTGTTTGTGGGATCCACCCCCTGCTCCGAGAGGAACGTCCAAAGGCTTTCGATCTCCCTGCGGAGACGGCGTGTAAATCTGCCGGCATCATCCTTGCGCTTCTCATGAAGGGTGATCAAGCGGATCAAACGAGCATAAAAGGCCTGCCACTCTCCGACGGCGGGGGGATCCTTGGCCATATGGCATAGTCGTTGGAGTTCATGGGTTGCCCAGAGACCGAACCGTTTTATTGTCCGGGTCTTTCCTTTCCGAGAGTTCCTTGGCCTTGCGGATCAGATGAGCAAGGCAGGTCTGCCGCAGTCCGACCCATTTGCGGTACACGCCGTATCCATCCGAGACCAGGATGCCGGTCCAGTCCTTGATCAGGGCTTCGAAGGCTTCCTTCGAGCGGTTGGAATGGATCATGAAGAAAGCCACTGCCGGCCCCGCCATGACCCACAGCCATTGCAGGAGGCCGTTGAGGCGGTGGCTGGTCTCGTCGATGTGGTTGACCGGCGCCTGTCTGGCTGCGTGGAGTTGGATCGCGGCCGAGGCCCGATCGATGATCTTCTGGATGGCGCTCAGGCTGATATGGAACCCAAGCACCGAAGCGCAGAAGGTTTGAATCGTTGAGCGGCTGTCTGCCTCCGGTGCCCGCCATCTCGGCGATCATGGCTGAAAGCCTGGGACCGTAGCCTGTCCGATGTTCCCTGGGGACGGTGGCCTTTTGCATCTTGCCGCAGACCGGGCACCTGCCTCGGTGTAGCTCGAAGTGGATGACCTCGATTTCGATCGGGGGCAGTTCGATGACTTGGTGCGTATAATACGGTTCGGTTTCGGGAAAATGGCGGTTGCCGCAGGTGCAGATTTCCGGAAGGATGACTCGGGTTTCCTTCGGCGGGAGCATCTCCTGCCGGTGCCCCGGATGGCTCAGTTTCCGTCGATCGGTGTTTTTCTTTTTCTTCCCGGATTTTTTCTTTTTGAAGGGCGGATCCGAGGACGGCGGCCGATCCGAGTTGGAGGAATCCTTGTTCAGACGCGCTTCGAGGTGTTCGATCCGTTTTCGGAACTCGCTTTTTTCCTCCGTAAGGGCGAGGATGATCTGGATGAGCACGGAGCGCGGGACATCCTGCAGCCCCTCTTGGGTCAAGGTGATCCCTTCGGGAAAAAGAGGCGTTTCAGCCATGGAGCGCCTCGCGGAAACGCTTGCCAAGCGGGTAGAGGTAGACCGCCTTGACCGGTTCCATGCAGCGGTTATAGCGGTCGTAGCGTCCACGTCCCTTGGTCAGTCCTGCATAGACCCAGTTGGCCGCCCGGTAGCAGGTGCCCTGGAACCGGGTGGTGTCCACGAAGGTTTCGAGCAGAGCAACGGGATGACGGTAAAACGCCTGCCAGTCCCCGGGAAGCATCCGGATGTTGGCGCTCAGGAGCTTCGAGGCCAAGTGTTCCACCGAAACCCAGTCCGGAATCAGGAACCGGACGTTATTGACGACCTTGTAGAGGTTCGCTTCCCTGGTACGGGGCTGCCAACCGATGAACCGGTCGCGGCACTCCACCTTCCAGGCCGCTGAGCCCCAACCGAGGCAAGCCACCAGGTGTCCATCCAGGTAGGCCAGGTACTTCAAGTATGCACCGACGATTCGGGGGCGCCCCAGGTAATGGCAATTATCGACCAGGTGATCCCACAGGCCTTCATCCGGGGTGCGCCGGACCATGTCGATTTTCAAAGAGCCAAACTCGGAGACCGTTCCGTGAATCTCCGAGGTGTCGTAGTTATAGCTGTGTCGAACAGCCTTGCGGGGCTTCCGATGATTCGTTGTGGACAAAGGCGGGGGGAGATTAACAACCTGCTTTTCTTCGAGCTTGAGCAGCAGCGCACGGCAGGCCATCCCTTTGAGTTGCCCGTTCGGCTGCCGCCAGTCCCAGTGCTCACACAGCACTCGGGAAATGGCGGTTCGACCGCGTTCCCAATGCCGGGAGATGGTATCGCGGATAAACGAGAGGTCTTCCTCTCTGATCTGACGCCCGCGAATTTGATACAGGGTCTCTGCCAAGGTGCTGTTCCCTCCTGGCAAAGCACCCTAGCAAAATTTAGCTTCGGACGCCAGGGAAAAATACACCCCCTGTGATCAAATACTCGCGGGGATAGGCATCACCCTTTTCGTAGTGGGATAGAACCCCCTTCAGCAGGCTGAAAGACTCTTCGAAGACGCCGTCAATCACCTCCGCCGCATGGGGCGGGCGGGCGCTTCTCGAAGGCTACCGCGGCTCATCATCATGGTCGAGCCTCGGGGAAAACAGGGCGAAAGCCAGCACGCCCAGGCTCAGGATGAAGGCCGCCAGTAGTGCATCCCGGAAGGCAGGAGGGATGGAGGCCCTCAGCACATGGGCTGCATCCATGTCCTGGAGGCGCAGCAGGTCCTGGTGGACCTCCTGCCTGGCGGAGAAGATCGCGCTTGCCAGTGCCATCCCGAGCGAGATGCCCACCTGCCGCTCGGTGGCGATCAGGGCGGAGGCCGAGCCGAGATGATCGGATCCCGCGGCGCTCATGATGGTGCTGTTGTTGGGAGGCTGGAAGGCGCCGACGCCCAGTCCGAGAAGCACGAGGACCGGGATGATCGCCCATACGCGTGTCTCGAGGTCGAATCCGAGCATGAAGAAAAACGCGGCGCCGGCGGCAGCGGCCCCCAAGGAGGACGGGCAGCGGCGGCCGATCCGGTCCGAGACGGCCCCGCTGATGGGGCTGGCGATCAGGGTGGTCAACGAAACCACGGCCAGAAGCATCCCGGTCTCGAGCGGGGATAAGCGGAGGGCTTCCAGCAGATAGAATGGCATCAGCAGGACGTAGGCGGGGCCGGCGAGGAAGAAGAGGAAAAGCCCTGCCATGGCATAGGAGAAGGTCTTGTTCTTGAAAAGCGCCAGGTCGACGATGGGGTTCACGGCCCGACGTTCGACCCAAATGAAAACGATGAGAAGAATGACGCCGCTGCTTACGAAAAAAAGCACGGCGGAGGCGGCGGGTCCATGGGTTTTGATCAGGCCCATACCGAAGACCAGGCAGAAAATGGCGGCGGACGAGATCACCGTGCCCAGGATGTCCAATCGGATCTTGCCGGGCTGAATGGTGTCCTTTTTCAGGAGCACGATGGCCATGATCAGGGTGCAGAGCCCTACAGGGATCCGCACGTAGAAAAGGGCGCGCCAATCCAGCCATTCGAGGAGAATTCCCCCCACAAATGGGCCCAGGATGAAGCCTAAAGAGACCGATATGCTGAGCATTCCGAGTCCTCTCCCGGTCTCGCCGGCCGGGAAGGCCTCGGTGACGATCGCGGTGCCGCAGCCGACGCACATAGCCGCCCCAACCGCCTGAAGGATTCGGAAAAGGACAAGCTGGGTGATGCTCTGTGCAAGCCCGCAGGCAGTGAGGCCTACGGTAAAAATCGCGATGCCCGTGGTGTAGATCCTGCTTCTGCCGATCGAATCGCTGAGTTTCCCCAGGATGAGCATCAAACTGCTGCTGACCAGAATATAGCCCACTACCACCCACATGACCGTTGAAAGATCGGTCCGAAATACGCGGGTCAGTTCGGGGAAGGCGATGGTCGTGATGCTGGCATCCATGGTGGCCATCATCGTCCCCATGGCGACGGTCAGGAGGGCCTTCCACTTGTAAGGTAGAGACGGCATAAGGCCTCATCGAAGACGGAGTGAAAAGATGTCTCTATCCCGTTGGTTGAATTCTTTTTATGGTTGGCATGCCGGTTTGAATTTCGGGAGACTGAACCCCTCGCCGACATCCTCCCAGGACAGTTCGACGGGCATGCCGCAGTGGACCGCCTCAGGCGCGCACCCGACGATGCCGCTCAAAAAATGGGGGCCTTCCTCGAGCGCGATGACCGCTGTGACATACGGGATCTCCTGGGCGAAGGCGGGGTGGAAGGCCTGGCGGTAGACGACGTAGCTGTAGACCGTTCCCTTGCCCTCCGACCGAACCCATTCAGAGGCCTTCTCGTAACACATGGGGCAGATGAAAGAGGCAGGCCAGCGGAGGTGCCCGCATGCAGCGCATCGCTGGAATCGGAGTTCGTGGCGGCTGCAGAAGTCCCAGAAGGGACGGGTGTCGGCGTTCGGCTGTGGCAGGATCTTTCCGGGCATCGCTGGTTTCATCCTTTCCTCAGGATCGTGGTGGAGTGGGTCTGAAAAACACCGCCGTTGTCGCTGCAAAGGATAAGCTCAGGCGTTTTGGTCCCGGTAGCCGGCCCCAGCTGCCTTGCTCCGCAGCGCCCCATGAGCTGCATGGCGGCCTCGGTCAACGGTGTGAGGCCCATGAAGTAGGCCTCTGACAGAAGCCCGCCTGATGTGTTGACGGGCAGACTGCCGCCCGGGGCGGTCCGCCCGTTGTCGAACCACTCTTCCCCCTCGCCGGGGGCGAAGAAACCGTAGTCCTGCAATGTGATTTCCACGGTGTAGGTGAAGCAGTCGTAAATCTGGCAGGCATCGATGGCATCCCTGGTCACACCGGCTATGCGGAAGGCCGTTTGCCCGGCGAAGAATGCGCCTGTCGGGCCGTCCATCGCCGTCGAGGCCTGAATCTCGCGGGAGGGGTTGTGCTGCCCGATCCCCATGATCGCGGCGGGAGGATGCCGCAGGTCGCGCGCCCTTTCGAGCGATGTGATCACGCAGGCCCGGCCGCCGTCGTTCATGAGGCAGCAGTCGGCCAGCCGGAAGGGTTCCACCACCCATCGGGACCGGTCGTAGTCCTCGGCGCTCATGCTTTGGCCGTGCATCACGGCGGCAGGGTTCAAGTTCGCCCACTTTCGCTGGGAGACGGCGATCTTTTTCCATGTTTCGGGACCGGTATGCTGCGTATGCATGGCCCGCCGGGCGGCCATGGCATAATCGGCGGCCAGCCCGAAATGTCCGAAGACCGCTTTGTCAGTATAGGGCGGCGGGCTGCCGAGCGTTCCCAACCGGGAGGTGTCCGCGTAGCTCAAGACCACGTACCGGCAAAGACCCGCCTCCAGCATCGCCAGGGCATGCAGTACATGGGACCGGGCGCAGTTGGCCTCCTGGCTGATGGCGTTGGGCGAAAGGCCGAGGTGCTGTGCTACGAGATAGGGCGATATTTCCTCTTCGCCCGGCCTCGTGGGAAACTGGCGGTAGCAGATCAGTCCGTCGATGTCCTTGCGCTCGAGCCCTGCATCCAGGATGGCGTTGGCGCAGGATTCGACGTAAAAGCTGAGCGCCGTCCTGTCGGGGAAGCGCCCCTGGGGCGTGTAGCCAATGCCGACGATGGCATAGCGGTCCCTTAGGTTCATTTTTTCACCTTTCGCTCGGGGGTTGCGAAAAACTCCTTTATATCATTTTCACGGTCCGGGGTTCAACTGCCGGCTCAAGGGCCGGAGAAAGAGACGGAGCGGATATCGCGCGACCATCGTTTCAAAAAGAAACGAAGAACTGGATGCCTGTTTCGAAATTGGAAACCTAAAAATTATTTTAAATATATACGTAAAATATTTGATAGTAAATAATATAATATTTTTCAGATCCCGCAAGATGAAAAACAATGTTTCTTTTTAGTTGACAAAAAGGACACCGTCCGCTAGAGATGGAGCCTGAATGAGATTCAAATAAATGCGGATTGATTCGCTTGATAACATATTGCTATATCGACTGATTTATTGATGTTGGGTTTCGTTCCCCTCTATGCGTATCCTGGGATTGTCGGTAAGAATGAGGAGCATGTCAACCAAATGTACACATCGCATGTTTCCTGAGATCGAAAACCGGTCTCCTGTTTCCCGTTTTCGCGCGACGCGGGCTTGTGTTGCGTATCATGCCCTGTTCCATGGCTTGATCGATATCAAGACGAATTCGCGTGTTTTCTCTCTATCGGAAAGAGCAGGTGAAACCACGGGGCGGGTGTCCAATCTCGAGGAGCGTTGTCTGTCCAGATTGTTGAAACCTGTTCCAGAGATCATGAAAAACGGCAGACCACTTTTGACTCAGTGACCGGGATCGGGGTCGAGTCAGGCCGACAAACGCCCCTTCCGGCTGGAATCGCACAAGGACTGTATCTCATGATCACCCTGAACGCCGAACCGGAAGCTGCTTCATTGGAGCGCGCACGAAGTGCTTTGGTGATAGTGGACATGCAGAATGCGTTTCTGCGCCCCGAAGGATATTTCGGCATGTTAAGGGTCGACCGGGTGGAGCACAGACCTCTTCGCCTCGTGGGCATCTGTCCTGTGCACCGCAGGAGGTATGTTCCTCTTGTTCCCAGGAGAGGGCATTGAACGGTTCCGGGCGTAAGACCTTCCGGCCGGCGCGTCGCCAATGGCGGCGGGACGATGTGAAGGACGGCCGGTGAGGCCTGTCCCAGGGGAAACGATGCAGTCTCCTGAATGACAGGGACAAACGTAACAGGAAGGGGGGCATTTTGATGAAAGGGGTAGTCTGGATCGAAAAGCTTGGTCAGGAGCACAAAGAGCTTGTTGGGAAAAAATGCGCTCATCTCGGTGAGATGGCGCAGATGGGTCTGAGGGTTCCGTCCGGTTTTGCGCTGAGTGTAAACGCTTATAAAGATTTCATGAAATTGTCCGGGGCGGGGGAGGAGATCGAAAAGCATCTGGCGGGCATCGATCTGAGGCCCGAGAATCTTGGGGGCTTCAAGGATGTCAGTCGGGTGTTGCGCGGGATCGTGGAGTCGAAAAAGATTCCGGATGAACTCGAGGATGCGATTCTGTCGCACTACAGGGGGCTGAACGAAAGATTGGGCATGAGGGATGTGGCCGTTTCGGTCCGTTCCGCGGGAGCGGTCAGTCACCCCGGGCAGTATGAAACCTGCTTGAATGTGAAGGGGGAGACGGATCTGCTCGAAAAAGTGAAAAAGGTCTGGTCGAGCACCTTCAATATGGTCTCGTTGACCTCGCGGAGCAGGCACGGTCTGCCGCTTGGCTGCGACCCGATCGGCGTCGCGGTCTTGAAGATGGTCCATGCAAAGTCGGCGGGCGTGCTGTTTACAGTCGATCCGAACAATGGCAACGCATCGCGCATGATCATCGAAGCGAACTGGGGATTGGGAGAGAGCGTTGTGAGCGGCAATGCGCGCCCTGATTTCCTTGTCCTTGACAAGGCCAACCTGAAGCCGATTGAAAAAACGCTGGGAACCAAAGAGAGCTATATCGGCTTCGATGCCCTGGGCACAAAAGAGGTGAAAACACCTGAGAATATGCGCCGGCAGTTCTGTATCAGCGATGAAGAGGCTGCAGAATTGGGCCGTCTCGGAAAGGTTCTCGAAGAACATTTCAATGTTCCGCAAGACTGCGAGTGGGCCATCGATCAGGATCTCGTCTTTCCGATGAGCATCCTCCTTCTTCAGACCCGCGCCGAAGTCGTAGCCAAACAGAAAGACCCCGTCGACAAGGTGCTCGATATGATGCTATCGAGGATGGGGACCTGAGACATGCACGAAAAAGGGATCCAGCAAATCACATTTCTTTAACGCATTGACCAAAGGGAGGCCTTTATGCTTCATCCTGCTTATGATCTGTCTTTCTACGAATTCGATGATGAGAAAGATCCCCAAAGCTACGGTGTGCTGCTGTGCGATGTCGTGCATGGAAAACCGGCTATGAAGCCCCTTTATATCGGGATTGGCTGGTACTGGTACTATTCCGGATTCAGATACGGCTCGGAAACCCTCTTTCTGCCGACGACGCGTGGGTGGGATTCGAGATTTATTCAGGGATACCCCTACATCACAGCCATTCGGACCACCGAGGAGGAGCGGAGGGAGAGGGAACCCTATTTCAGGCAGAAGATCAAGCCGTTTCTGCAGGATTTCGATGCCGTCTGGGATGGGTACAAGAAGGAACTGATCGAGCTTTACACAGAGGCCAAAGAATCCCGTGGGTTGAAAGACTGGGGTGATATCAAGAGGCTGACCAACATCGAACTGCTTTCGTTTTTCCTCGACTTCACCTATACCATCAACCGCAAGGAAGGTGAAATCCACATGATCATGATGATGGCCTCCTACTATATCAACGGTCTCTTTCAGCTGATGTGGAAGGATCTTTTCGGCCGCGACGCCCCCATCGATCCGGATTTCGGCAAGCTCATGTCCGGTTTCGAAAACCAGGATGTCAAGGTGATGCGGGAATTGTGGCGGCTCAGCAGAAAAGCGGTTTCGATGGGACTCGAAGAGGCATTCGCAGGTTCGGACAGGGAGGAGATTCTCCGCCTGTTGAACGAAAACGAAAGAGGGCGGGAGTGGCTGGAAGAATATCACGCGTTCCTCACCCGTCATGGGTGGCGGTGTGAGCGGATGCATGCCTATGACACCCCGGCCTGGATCGAAAGACCTTCGCTGGCATTGAACCGGGTGAAGATGCTGATGAAGGATGAGGAGTTTACGTTCGATACCGAGCGGGGCCGCATCATATTGGAAAGGGAGCAGGCCGAGAAAAATGTGCTCGAAAAAGTGCCGGCGGAGGTGAAGGATTCCTTCGAGGTGCTGATGAAAGCGGCACAGAGATCGGGGTATTGGAGCGAAGACCACACCTACTTCTGTGATTTTTATGTCGGGGCGCTCGGGCGGTGGATCGTGACCGAGTTCGGCCGCAGATTTGCTCTTGCCGGATGCATCGATTCGGCGGAAGACATTCACTTCCTTCATCCTGATGAGATTCGCAAGGCCGCCATCCCTATGGGGAAGGTCGACTTGCGGCCATATGTCCAGCGGCGCAAGGAGGCATGGGAAGAGAACTCGAAGGTCGAGCCGGTTCCCTTTTACGGTGACATTTCCCAGGCGCAGGATGTCCTCAAGAGCGATCCCACGCTTTCCGTTTCGACGCAGGTCCCGATTGTAAGGGAGGAACTCAAGGCGGACCTTTACGGTGCAGCGGCGGCCCCGGGTGTTTACGAAGGAAGGGCAAGGGTCATCATGAGCGCGGACCAGCTTCCGGAGGTGGAGCCCGGTGAAATCCTCGTGGCTCCGGGGACATCGGCCGCGTGGACGGCTGCCTTCAGCGTGATTAAAGGGTTGGTGACGGACGGAGGAGGCGCGCTGTCGCACCCGGTGATCATGGCTCGGGAATACGGGATTCCGTGCGTGGCAGGCTGTGTCGAAGGAAGCCAGAAGATCAGGACCGGCATGACCATCCGGATAGACGGGGACCTGGGCGTCGTTTATATCAAAGCTTAGATTCGTTACCATCCGGAAAGGGTCTTTTTCGCCAATATCGGCGTCATTTTGCACGTTTGCTTGTGCGGCGAAGCCGGTGGAGAGAAATCATCAGTTCCGGATGGAAACTGGCAATGATCTGGAAGAGAAGCGTCGTATGCAGGAAGAATGGATCACACAGAATATCAGGAATCTGCGGGAGAGGAAGGGCATGACCCTTCAGGAACTGGCGGATCTTACGGGATTGACCAAGAGTTATCTCTCGAAGATCGAACGCTCGAAGAAGGCTCCGCCTTATTCCACGGTCAACAAGATCGCCAATGCGCTTGGGGTCGATGTCCGATTCCTTTTTGAAGGAAACGGGGAAGAGGACGTCGACCCGCGCATCACGTTCACCAGGCGCGGTGCGGGCGAGGTCGTCGAAACCGTAGGCGCCTTCTACGGGTACAAGTATGAAGCACTGGCCTCGAAAAAGCCGGGCAAGAACATGCTCCCCTACATCATCGAACCGGCGTTCGAGGAAAAGGGGGTTTTTCAGCACGAAGGGGAAGAGCTTCTCTACGTGCTGGAGGGCCGCCACGAGTTTGTCTATGACGGCAAGAGCACGATGATGGAAGAGGGCGACTGCGTCTATTTCGATGCGGGCGTGCCGCATTACGGCCGTAGCGTCGGGGAGAAGAAGGCGAAGCTCCTGGCAGTGATGTTCAACTACAAGCGATTGTGATGAGCCGCAAGGAGGGTCTGGATGGCAAAGAACATCATCATTATAGGCACAACCGACACAAAATGGGAGCAGCTCGGATTCCTGCGGCGAAAGATCGAGGGGATGGGCAACCTCCCCATCCTGATGGATATCAGCATGGGGAGGTTGCCCTCGGTCAATGCCGATATCGGACCCGCAGAGATCGCGGCGCGCGTCGGGAAAGATATCGCGCTGCTGAGAGAATCGCGGAACAGGGCTGAGGTGACGGATGCCATGACGGCCGGGGCAGTCGAGACCGCGCTGGGTCTGCTCTCGGAGGGGAAACTGGACGGTATCGTGGCCCTGGGAGGCGCGACGATCGCCCTGGTCGGGGCCCGGGTGATGGCCCGGCTGCCCTTCGGGGTCCCGAAGCTGATCGCCACCCCGGCGGCGATGCCCGCGTACATCAACCGCTGGTTCGAAGCGACGGACCTCGCCGTGATGCAGATCATCCTGGAGGTGTCCGGGATGAGCGATCTCATGAAAAACGCGCTCGCGCAGGTCGCGGGGGCGATCTGCGGGATGGCGGAGCAGTCGATGGATTGCCGCTTCCTCAAGCTGCCCTATCCCTCGGTGGCCATCACGGAGCTGGGCTTCTCGGATCAGTGCGCGAAGAACGTCGAGAAGCTGCTGACAGAGAAGGGATACCACGTCTTTCCGTTTCATGCCCAAGGGGTCAGCGACCGTGCCATGGATCGTCTCATCGAACAGGGGTTCTTCGACGGTGTTGTGGAGATCGTGCCGGCGGGTCTGGTCGAAGAGCAGTTCAAAGGCAACCGTGCAGCCGGGCTGAAGCGGCTGGACGCCGCTCTGGAAAGGGGCATTCCGCAGGTCTGGGCGCCGTGCTGCCTGAATCTGACCGGCGCCGGACCCACTCGGCACAACCGCCCGAAGTACGTCGCCGCCGGCCGGGTCCTGGAGATCGATCAGATGCGGGCGATGACGCGTTTCCCGGTGGATGAACTCCTGGTCGGCGCGCGGATGTATGCGGAAAAGATGAACAAGGCGAAAGGCCCCCTCAAGATGGTTATCCCTCTGAGGGGCTGGTCATCGATCGACCAGGAGGGCGGCATCCTCTATGACCCGGCCGAGGACCGGCTGTTCGTCGAGGAGTTGAAGAGGCATCTCAGGGCGGATATCCCGCTCGAGGAGATCGACTGCAATCTCGAGGATACGCCGATGGCCGAACGGATGGTTGATATCCTCGATGAATTCATGAAAAGCGGCCGCTGAAAGAGGCGGCCACGAAACATAGCGCGCCGGCGTTTTTCCCGGGCGAATGGGAAAGGAGACACATCATGGCGGATCAATGGCCCAGATTGTTCAACGAAAAAATGGAATCGCTCACCGTCGACAAGATCAATGCCCTGCATAACCCACTGTTTTTGAAACAGCTGGAGCACGTAGGCAAGAACTCGCCGCTTTACCGGGAAAAATTCAAGGCCGCCGGCCTTGAAATCGGAGACATCGAGAGCATCGAACAGATCGACCAACTGCCCTTTACCGTCAAGAGCGAACTGCGTGAAGCACAGATGCGCAATGCGCCGGTGGGTGCGCACCGCGCGGTGGATGTCGTGGATCTGAGACGGGTGTATTCCTCGAGCGGCACCACGGGGATCCCGACCTACATCGGTTTGACGCAGAGCGACATCCTGAACGTCCACGCCGAGGGGATCGCCCGTTTTGCCTGGGGCGGAGGCATCCGGCCGGACAGCATCGTCGTCAACATCCCGACCGCCCCGTTCATCGCCGACACCTTCCGCGAGGGCCTGGAGAAGATGGGGGCGGTCAACTTCCCGACCGGCTTCAATACGGACAGGGTCATCAGCGCCTTCAAATACCAGGGTGCGAATGCCCTGCACTCCACCGTTTCCTTTTGGAGCTATCTGCTGAGAGAGGTCGAGAAGGCCGGGATCGATCCGAAGAAAATGGGGATCCGGCGCATCATCGGCGGTGCGGAGGGAGGGACCAGAGCGGTCAGGCCGCTGGTCGAGGAATCCTTCGGAGCCACCGTCATCGAGGGGATGGGGATGGGGGAGCAGTCCTGCATCATCTGGGGCGAATGCGTCGAGAACCGCGGGCGCGGAATGCACTATATCGCCCAGGGGATCGTCCACGTCGAGCTGATCGATCCGGAGACCGACAAGCCAGTGGAGATCAAAGAGGGGGCCACGGGTGAACTGGTCTACAGCGGTTTGATCCATCAGGCCATGCCCCTGCTGCGCTACCGCTCGCGGGATCATGTGCGGGTTGTCGGTGTCGAAACCTGTGACTGCGGACGGGGCGGAATGCGGATCGAGGTGTTGGGCCGCTATGATGACATGCTCACTGTCCTGGGCGTAAACGTCTACCCCCTCGCCATCAAGGATGTGGCGAGTACCTTCAAGCCGCGCCTGACCGGCCAGATCGAGGTCCAACTGGAAGCGCCCGGGACGGCCGTCAAACCGCCCCTGAAGATCAAGGCCGAACTCGGCGAGGAACCAGGCGATCTGAAGGAGCTGAAGAAACTCCTGGAAAGGGAGCTGAGGGCCAGGCTGATCTTCCAGGCCGAGGTGGAACTCGTCCAGGAACTGCCGCAATATCAATACAAAGGGAAGCTGATCCGTAAACTCTATGAGGAGTAGACAGGAGCGAGCTGGGGCAAGGCCGCCGCAGGCAGAACGGCGGCCCCTTTGCTGCGCAGGCGAGGGGCGTGAAGGCCGGTTTTGCTGGCGGCTTCGCCCACGACGGTGATTGCATGCCGCCGACAGGATTTCCAACACCTGGAGAATGAAATGAGAAAGATTCGTTTTGTGGACACGACGCTGCGGGACGGCAACCAGAGTCTCTGGGATGCCACGGGACTTACGACCGGCATGATCCTGAGCGTGGCCGCGGATATGGACCGGGCAGGCTTCAAGGCAATCGATTTTATCAGCAGCATCCATATGGGTGTTTCCGTCAGGTATCACAAGGAAAATCCCTTCGAGAAGATCCGTCTGGCCGCAAAGGCGATACCCAATACACCGCTCAGCTTTGGCACGACCGGCAGGCGCTTCATCGGGTTCGTGCGCTCCCCGGATTCGATCGTGGAACTCGTCCTGAAGACCGTGGCCGCCAACGGGATCCGCAGGGTCTGGCTGATCGATGCCGCCCACGACATCGATGTGATTTCCAAGAACGCCCGTATGGCCAAGCAGGCCGGCATCGAGGAGTTCGTGGTGGCGCTTTCGTATTCCATCAGTCCGGTGCACACCGATGCATACTACGCGCAAAAGGCCAGGGAGATCGTCGCGTGCAGGGAGGTCGATACGGTTTACCTGAAGGACCAGGGAGGGCTTTTGACCCCTGAGCGCGTCAGGGAACTGGTCCCCGTCATCCGCGAGGCGATCGGCGAAAAGCCGCTCGAGATCCACACCCACTGCAGCGCGGGGCTTGGGCCGCAGGTGTATCTGGAAGCGATCCGGCAGGGCATCGATATCCTTCACACGGCCATGCCGCCTTTGGCCGACGGAACGTCTCAGCCGTCGATCTTCCAGATCGTCGAGGAAATGAAGGGGCTGGAGTGCGAAACGGATGTGGCGATGGACGTTTTGAAGGGCATTTCGGAGCGGCTTTACGCTATAGCGGAGAAGGAGGGGAGGAAACCCGGGATGCCGGCGGCCTACGATGCGGCCTACTACGAGCATCAGGTTCCGGGCGGCATGGTCTCCACACTCAAGCGGCAGTTGGGCGAGGCAGGAATGGAGCACCGTCTGCCGGAGGTGATCGAGGAGATCAAACGGGTCCGGAAGGAGCTCGGCTACCCGATCATGGTCACCCCCCTCAGCCAGTTCGTCGGCACCCAGGCGGCGATGAACATCATCTCCGGAAAGCGCTACAAGATCGTTCCCGACGGGATCATTCAATACGTCCTGGGGTATTTCGGAGAGTCTCCGGCAGCCATCGATCCCGAAGTGCTGGACAAGGTCCACAGCCTCGAAAAGACAAAAAAGATGATGAAGGAAGCGTTCCCCCAACCCTCCATCGAAGAGATCCGCAAAGCCAGCGGCATGGGCCCCGAAGTATCCGACGAGGAGTTTCTGCTGCGTTATTCCCTCAAGCAGAACGAGGTCGAAGCCATGCTCGCTGCAGGTCCCATCAACCCCGAATACGCCTGCTAGTTTTTCTCCCCCCAGGCGTAGGTCATGCCCCCCGGTCAGGCCGGGGGGTATGACTGACTGCACGCCTTCCAAAGCCCCTTTCAGCCAGAATCCTTTCTAAGTAGTGTCCATCCGGAAAAGAGCATCCAGCGCGGCAAAGTTTCCAATCCGGAAATGAGGATTTTTGGCCAATATCAAGGAAATCAAACGTTTGCGCGGAGGCGACCTGCAGGTCGCCGCACAAGCAAACGTGCAGATTGACGCCGAGATTGGCCAAAAAGACCATTTCCGGATGGAAACTAGGTAAAAACCGACCGAATTGATCGGTCGCTCAATAAATTTCGCTTGACAAAAATTTTTGGCTGTGGTTGAAAATAGATCGAGCGATCAACAAAATATATGTCGATTATAACGTTAAAGTAGTTGTTTAAGATGAAAATCTGAAAAAGATCAATCGATCAAGATTCCCTTTTTGCCCGAGCAATGGGCGAAGGCAGCCTCTTTCCGGGTGGGAAGCATTTTCTTTTTGAACTTTCTGTTTTTGGCGTCGCAAAGCGAAGCGAGCCGGCCCTGCGTGGCGCGACGTGTTTGATGAGGGAGGCCTGCTGAGGGATGCGGAAAAGAGACCGGGAGTCCATGCGCGCGTCGGGGTTTTCAAGGGGACACGGATAAAAGATGAATGACTTGAGGGATGTCTGAAAACGGTTGCAAAAGGGGAAAGGGCAATGGATGCATACGGGGCTTGATGAAGGCGGTGTCACAAGGAATTGAGACAAAAAATCAGGCAGGGAGGATGGGTATGAGCTACACGATCGACATTGACACGGGGGGGACTTTCACAGATGGCTTTTTTATGGGAGACAGTGGAGTAAACACCGTTAAAGTACCGACCACACCTCACGATCTTACCGTCTGCTTTATGAAATGCATCCAAGCTGGAGCCGATGCATTCAATATCGGGGTCGAAGATCTCCTGACACAGACAGACGTGATCCGGTTTTCATCCACCATCGGCACAAATACCCTGATTGAAAGAAATGGCACGAAGATCGGTCTGTTGCTGAGTCAGGGGCAGGACGGGGGCCTCGAGGTCGTGAATGAGGATGATGATTCGCCGCTTGTCTACCAGGAGATGGTTCGAACCTTGAAAGGGATCATCGACGAAGATGCAGCTGAGGTAGAGAAGCTGGATCGGGATGAGGCCCTCAGGTCGGCCCAGGAACTGCTTGACCAAGGCGCCCGGTGCCTGGTGGTCTGTCTGAAAAATTCGGTCTACAACCCGGTTCATGAAAAGCAGGTGCGCAGCTGGATCAAGGAAGAATACCCGAGGGACTATCTCGGGTCGGTCCCGGTGTTCCTCGCCTCGGATGTCAGTCAACTGCCCGGCGATCAGGAGCGGGTCAACACCGCTGTCGTCAATGCCTACATCCACGCGCGGCTCGTCAAATTTCTCTACAAGGCGGGTGAGGATCTGAGAAAACGTTTCTACAGCCGCCCCCTGCTGATCGTGCATGCTACAGGCGGGGTTGCGCGGGTGTCGAAGACCAAGGCGATCAACACCTACAACTCCGGCCCTGCAGCCGGCCTTATGGGCGTCGCGGCGCTTGCCCGGCTCTACAAGGCCCCGAAGCTCGTCTCCGGCGATATGGGGGGTACCTCCTTCGACATGGGCATCGTCTTGAACAGCCAGCCCAACTTCACCTTGAAACCCGACGTGGAAGGCCTGACGCTCAGTACGCCGATGGTCGCCATCAAGGCCATCGGGGCGGGCGGGGGTTCCATTGCAGGCGTGCGCAAGGGGCGGCTTCAGGTGGGTCCTCAATCGGCTGGAGCGCTTCCCGGACCCGCGTGTTTCGGTCTCGGGGGGACCCATGCGACGGTGACCGACGCGGACGTTGTCCTTGGATACATCGACCCGGCAAACTACCTGGGCGGCAAGATGCAACTCGATCCCCAGAAGGCCTTCCAGGCGATCGAGGACAGAATCGCTTCTCAGCTCGACCAAAGCGTTCTTCAGGCGGCGCTGGCGATACGGGATGCCGTGGACGAGCACATGGGAACGAAGCTCAAAGGGATGGCCGACTCGATACGCCCCGACCTCGAACCGGTTCTCGTCGTTTACGGTGGAGCGGGCTCGGGGCATTGCTGTGGCCTGGCCAGGCATGCCGGCATCAGGAAGATCATCGCCCCCCGGTTTGCCTCCGTTTTCTCTGCGTGTTCTCTCTCCAGCATGGATATATGGCACATCTATTCGCGGCGTCTGGGATACTGGATCAAGAAGGACGGAAAGATCGATCCGGAGGCAGGGATCGACAAGATTGTAAAAGAGATGCATGCCGGTGCCGCCCGCGACATGAGAGGGGAAGGGTTCAGCGAATCCGAAGTCCACTACAGGGTGGAATTCTTCTTGAGCCGCGGGGATGACTCGCCGGAGGGGAGGATTGTGATCAGGGGGCTCGATTGGGCGGCCGGTGTTTCTGATGCCCTCGAGAAACAGGCGCCTAAGCTCTGGGAGGCAGAGGACGTTTTTGCACCTGTCCTGTTCCTTCATGCCACCGCGGCGATTCCCCACTACGAGGTCACGGAACAGAATCAGGGTGTTCAGGACCCCTCTCCGGCCCTGATGGGTATGCGGGAGGTATGCTGGAGCGAAGAAGGAATGGCCGCGACGCGCATCTACGACAGGGGAAGACTGATGCCCGGCAATGTTGTCGGCGGGCCGGCAATCGTCGAAGCCATCGATACGACCTATGTTGTGAGGGAAGGCTGGACTTACACCGTGGATGCCTACTGCAACGGGATTTTCGAGGAGGCGACAGCATGAAGATCAGAATAACCGACGCGCTTGATATCGATCTCGAGAAAGAGATGTGGTGCTGCAACCGGTGCAACCGGGAATTGGTGAATGCCCGGGAAAACTACAAGAAGGGCTGCCTGGTGCGTGAAAGGTCGCCCGAAGAGATTCACGAGCCTCTGGCAAAGGGAACGGCCTTTACATACGCCCCTAACCCCGAATGGTGCCGGATCATAGAATTCTATTGCCCGCAGTGCGGATTGATGGTCGAGAATCAATATCTCCCGCCAGGTCATCCGATTACACACGACATAGAATTGGACATCGATTCGTTGAAAAAGAGACACGGCCTGCCGACAGGAGGGGGAAGATGAGCTATACAGTTGAAGTCGATATCGGTGGAACCTTCACGGATTTTTTTGCAGAACAGGACGGCGGCCGTTTTACCATCGCAAAGTCACCGACCACCCACTACGATCTTTCTGTCGGTTTTATGAAAGGCCTGCGGGAGTTGGCCAAGGATTTCGGTCTGCCGTTAAAGAAATTCCTCAATGAATGCGAGTCGATTCGCTACTGTACGACTTTGGGGACGAATGCCCTGATCGAACGGACAGGCCCGAAACTTGGCCTGATCACCACGGCCGGGTTCGAAGACACCATCGCGATCGGCCGCGGACGCTCCTGGGCCGATGGTCTATTCGGTCATGAGACCAAGGATCTTGCCCGGATAAAGAAACCCGAACCTCTCATTTCAAGGGATATGATTTCAGGTTTGCGCGAGCGTGTCGATTCGTTCGGAAATGTGATCATGCCCCTGAAGCGCGATGACGTACTCGAGAATCTCCAGTATCTCATGGAAAACGGTGCGATGGGGTATGTCATCTGTCTCATGTGGTCCTGTTACAACCCTGTCCATGAGAAGATGGTGAAAGAAATCATCGAAGCGGAATATCCGGAAGACTACCTCGGTTCGATGCCTGTTTTTCTTTCCCACAGCATTTCTCCAAAGATGGGCGAGTACACGCGCTTCACGACGACTATCGTCAACGCCTATATCCACAGTGTCATGGGAGAAGAGTTGACGAGGCTCGTCTGGGAACTCAAGGACAACGGTTACACGCGGCCGCTGACACTGGTTCAGAACGTCGGCGGCATGAAGAAGGTGACCCGGACGCGCGCCATCCTCACCTACAACGCCGGACCTGTGGCCGGACTGCACGGCAGCCGGTTCATCGGTCAGATGCATGACATGGACAACCTCATCTTTACCGATATGGGGGGTACGTCCTATGACATCGGGGTTGTGTCGGACGGTCAGATCAAGACCTATGATTTTATTCCCGTCATCGACCGCTGGCGTACGAACATCCCCGCCATCGAGGTGAAATCCATCGGAGCGGGAGGCGGTTCGATCGCCTGGATCAACACCCTTTTCGGCAACAGGCTGGAGGTTGGCCCCCAGTCAGCCGGCTCGATGCCGGGGCCGGCATGCTATGACCAAGGGGGGACAGAGCCTACTGTGACCGACGCGGACCTCATCCTCGGCTATCTCAACCCGGATCATTACCTGGGGGGAAAGATGCGCCTCAAAAAGGAGCTGGCTGAAAAGGCGATCCGCGAAAAGATAGCTGAACCACTCGGCATCGAGGTCGTGGAGGCGGCGGCGAGGATCAGGCGAATCATCGATGCGAGGATGGGGCAGGAGGTTTTCAACGAGGTCGTTCTGAAAGGCTACGATCCCAGGGAATTCGTTCTCCTGGCCTGCGGCGGGGCGGGCCCGTGTCATGCCCTCGATATCGCACCCTATCTTGAAATCAAGAAGGTCATTATGTCGCCGTTTTCACCTGTTTTCGGGGCCTTCGGGGCATCCACAGTCGACGTGATGCAGGTTTTCGACAGGACACGGTCGATCAAGTTGTTCCAATACGCCACCCAGGCCTATACAGAGGACTACGAGGCCTTCAACAGCGTCGTGAGGGAGTTGAAGGATCTGGCACTCCGGGATTTGAAGATGGAGGGATCTACGGTGGGGGATGTACAATTCGTCCTCGAACTGGAGATGCGCTACGGGATGCAATACAACTACACGAAGCTGGAATCCCCGCACCTGGAGATCAAATCCGCCGGGGATGTGAAGGATATCTGCGACGCTTTTGGAGAAACCTATGCAAAAACCTACTCGCCGGAGGCTGCGTTTCCCCAGGGTGGCATCAATGTGGAGAATTTCTTCCTGAAGGCGAGCGTCCCCAGCCGGCATCTCGAAATGAGCCCTAAAGAGGCCGCCGGCTTGCAAGCTCCGGCAGCGGCCGGCAAGGGTACGCGCCCGGTCTATTTCGCCGATTTGGGCCAATTCATCGATACGAACCTCTACATCCTCGAAGAACTCCTGCCCGGGAATGTTGTCACTGGTCCAGCGGTGATCGAGGCGAGGGATACGACGGGTGTCATCAACCCCGGATGGCGATTCACTATGGACCCCTACGGTCAGGGGCTGCTGGAGCCGATAGCAGGTGGTTCCGGTCAGAGTCCCGCAAGAGATACGGCCCGGAAACTTTCTTGATGATGGGAAGGAGAGAGTATGAAAGTGAATACATACGGCAGGGATTATGAGGTCGTGCAACGATTGCGGCCGGAGCCGATCACGCCCGAAGAGGCCCGGGCCATGGAGAATCTGGACCCGGTCGAACTGGAGATATTCAGCCACAAGGCGAATATGATCGCCCTCGAGGGCAAAGAGACCACCCAGAAGCTGGGAGCCAGCGCAGGCATGCGCTGGGGGGACGTAGCATTCGGCATCTACACTGCTCAGGGGGATCTGGCGGTGTGTGCGACAGGCATTTTCTTCCATGCCGCGCTCGGCCAGATCCCGATCAAATATATTGTGAAGCACTGGCTGAACGAACCGTCCGTCCAAATCAAAGAAGGCGATTCTTTCTTCTTCAACGACCCGTTCTACTGCGGCGTCCACGGCGGTGACATGGGTGTTGCGGTGCCCGTCTTTTACCGGGGGAAGCTTGTCTGCTTCACCGGAGCGGTCGTGCATACAGGGGAGAACGGCGCCACCGAACCGGGAGGTGCACCGAGTACGTCACGATCGCGATATGACGAAGGCTTCCTCGTGCCTCCTCTCAAGATCGGTGAGAACTACACCCTGCGCGAAGATATCCTGAATATGTTCGCGACCGCGGGCAGGGACCCGCGCACCTTCATACTGGATCTCAAGGCGCGGCTGGCTGCCTGTCGGATCGCCCAGCGCAGGATCCTCGATGTGCTCGAGAAAAAGGGCACGGATCTCTTTATCGGTGGGCTTCGAAAGATTCTGGCGGACACCGCGGAGGCGGCCAGAAAGAAGGTGGCGGAACTGCCTGACGGCGTATTCCGCCACCAGGTCTTCATGGACAGCGTGGGCCCGGAAGCGACCCTCATCAAGCTCAATCTGGAGGTGGAGAAAAGGGGCGAGATCATGAAGCTCAGGCTGAAGGACAGCTCGCCCACGATCCCCGACAGGCCGATGAATACTTATTTTCAAGGAGTGATCGGGCTGGCCATGGTCTATTTGTGCGGCTGGTTTCTTCACAGTCTGCCGGCGAACAACGCGCTTCTCGATATTTTGGAATGGGAGTTTCCCGATAACAGCGTTGTAAACGCCTCCGGGGACACGCCCACGGGACAGGCGCCTTTCATCCAGACGGCCTTTTCCCAGTCGTTTTTCCATATCGGGGCGAAACTCTCATACAACCAGGACCCTTTGCATGCCGTCGCGCCGTGGTACACGGGCTTCGGTTTCTTGCTGTACGGCGGTTTCAACCAGTGGGGTGAGCCCATGGCCGACATCGCCGCCGAGATGAACGGAACCGGATGTGGTGCGCGTCCGGACGCGGATGGTGTGGACGTCGCCGGGTCCTTTTTTGCGACGATGAGCGACTGCAGCGATGTGGAAACGACCGAGGCGGACAGACCGTTTGTCTATCTCTTCCGGAATTTCTTTCAGAACCATGGCATGGGCAGGCAACGCGGTGGAAATGGCCTGGGATACGGCCTTGTCGTGCACAAGGTCCCGCTCGTTTTCATGGGGTCTCTCGGTTTCGGATCCACATTCCCTTGCTGTACAGGGCTGTTCGGCGGCTATGCGGCCGCTACTCCGGCGGTGCACTCCATTCGGAAACCCGGTTTGAAGCAATTATGGGAGCAGACAGGCAGGTCAATCCCATCAAGTCTTCTGGAGCTCGAAAGGGAAGGCAGCCTCCAGGGGAGCCATGAGATGCATCAGGTCACGATGCCTTTTGCACCCTATGAAGAGGGGGACATCCTCCTGGTTGCGGCCGGGGGCGGGGCCGGATACGGCGATGTGCTCGACAGGAACCCCGAGGCGGTTGCCTCTGATGTCAAGGCGGGGATTACGACTGCCTGGCAGGCAAAGAACGTCTACAAGGTCGTTTACGACGAGACGACGTTCCGCGTCGATCAGAGCGCGACGCAAGCCTTGCGTGAAGAGGCGCTGGCAGAGAGGCTGCGGTTCGGGCAGGATTACGGGGAATTCGAGAAGGAATGGCTGAAGAAGAGGCCGCCTGCCGAGATCCTGAAATACTATGGCAACTATCCCCACCCCTCGGAGGCCGCTGCAGCGTAGCGCTGGATAGGATCCTGATCGATCGAGGGCTGGATTTTCATACGACGGATGATGCGGAGGGCTGCAATGGGTGGTTCAAAAGGGATTGCACGGGAACGGGTGCAGCATGTGCTCCTCGAGAGGCAGGCGGCGAGGTACGGAGACCGGACGTTCCTGTATTTCAAAGAACAGGAATACAGTTTCAACGATTTGAACGGGATGGCGAATCGCGCCGCGTCAGGACTCCAGAAAATGGGGATCCAGAAGGGGGACAAAGTCGCGATCATCATGGATAATTCACCGGAATTCCTTTCGGTGTGGTTTGGGCTTTCCAAGCTGGGCGCGATCGAAGTCCCTTTGAACACGGCCCACAAGGGTGATCTCCTCACGTACATGGTCAATCAGTCGGACAGCCGCATGATGGTGATGGATGCCCACTACCTCGATCGCGTGCAGCCCATACTCGGCGTTCTGCCAAAGGTCGAGACGCTGGTGCTGTTGGGTGGAGAAGACAAGGTGAAAACGGATACCGGCAAGAAGCTCGTCGATTGGCGTTCGATTGTGAACAACGACGGTGTCTACGAAGCCCAGGACGTCACCTGGTCGGATCCTCAGATTATCATGTACACGTCGGGGACTACCGGCCCCTCCAAAGGGTCTTTGCTGCCGCAGAACTATGGGATTTACATGGCCGAATGCATCTGCGACGTCACCCGTTATACGGAAGAGGACTGTCTCTACAATGCCTTGCCGCTCTTTCACGGCAACGCCCAGGTCCTGTCCACCCTGCCGGCCCTTCTGAGCGGCGCACGTATGGTTTTGTGCGAACGGTTTTCGGCGTCCCGGTTCTGGGCCGATATCGAACGGTATCATTGCACCGAGTTCAACTACATCGGAGGAATCCTTCCGATCCTTTACAAGGCCGACCCCAAGCCTGCCGATGCCGACAACCCCCTCCGGATCATGGTCGGCGGAGGGGCGCCCATGGACCTCTTCGATGCCTTCGAAAAGCGCTTCGGGGTGACCCTTCTCGAGGGGTACGGCATGAGCGAGATCGGCATTCCGCTCCAGAATACGATCGGCATGCGGAAGCCGGGCACGTGCGGCAGGTGCCGTTCCGACTACACCGTCAAGGTCGTGGACGACGATCAAAGCGAGGTCGGCCCCAACACGCCCGGCGAGGTGCTGCTGCGTCCGCTCAAGCCCTACTGCATATTCCTCGAGTATTACAACATGCCCGAGAAGACGGTGGAGGCGTGGCGGGACCTCTGGTTTCATACGGGGGACTACCTTTATTACGATGAGGATGGGTATTTCCATTTCGTCGACCGGAAAAAGGATGCCCTGAGGAGGAGGGGGGAGAACATCTCCTCGTATGAAGTCGAAAAGGTGATCAACTCCTACCCCTCCGTCCTCGAATCCGCTGCGGTGGCGGTAAAGTCGGACCTGGGCGAGGACGAGGTCATGATCGTGATCACCTTGAAGCCGGAAAAAGCGCTTTCCCCCGAGGAGTTGATGGCCCACTGCGAGGACAGGATGGCGTATTTCATGATCCCACGCTACGTGCGGTTCATGAAAGCGATGCCGAAGACGCCCACCCAGCGGGTGCAGAAGAACCTGCTGCGGGAGCAGGGTGTGACACCGGATACATGGGACAGGGATAAGGTTGGATACAAACTCAAGCGGTGAAACGATCCAGGCGGCATCGGAGGGAAAAGGATTGCAGGTTGCTTGTGATCGGCATTTTTCGGCTGTCTTTCTGATGGTGTACGCTCCCCCGTCAAGGAAAATCCGAATGAGATGATCGTCTTGCAGGATCCGTTCGGTATCCTGATGGGGGAATGCTGGAAGGTGCCGTCAAGCCCATGACTGGGTTTGGAATGGACAGTGTAATGGTCACAGGCGAGGGCCGGCCCAAAGTGGAGGTAGTGTAATGCCCGCAAGCACTCAGGAACTACTGCTCAAAGCGGCTGCAGATCTTTTTTATAAAAAGGGCTACTCCGGCACATCGATTCGCGAGATTGGAGTCAAGGCGGGCGTTAGCAATTCTTTATTATATCATTATTTCAAAAATAAAGAAGAAATGCTTTTTCAGATCATATCGATTGCGTCTCAGGAATTGCTTTCCAGTCTGAAAAGCATCGAAGCTCGGATCAGCGATCCTGCGGAGAGGCTGCGAGAGATGCTTTTGCATCACATGATTACGCATGGTTTACGAAACAAAAAGCAGACGAAAATCGTCGTCGAAGATCATTACTGGCTGAAAGGAAAAAGGAAAGCCATAGTCGACGATTATCAACGCGAGATACGCGCCATCTACATGAAGACCCTCAGGGAGATGATCGAACAAAATGAGATGGAGGACATCAACCTCACCGTGCTCAGTTTCAGCATCTTCGGCATGATCAACTGGTTTTTCCGCTGGTACAAAGAGGGCGGTGGGCTCAGGCCTGAGGACATCGGCGATACGATCGTGAGTTTTATATTTCACGGCATCAGCAAGCAATAGAGGTTTGAATCCTGGAGGTTCGCATGAGTGAAACAGTGAAACCGGTCTTGGAAGGCATATTCGAGATAGGCCCGCCGCCGCGGCTTCTGGGCGGGTATTGTCCCGGCTGTGAGCGCAGGTACTTCCCGAAGCCCTTCGTCTGTCCGGTGTGCCAGGGGTCTGTGGAAACGGTCCCACTTTCAGGCAGGGGCACCCTCTATTCCTTCGCGCTGGTACGGACCAAGGCCCCCTTCGGGCTGCCTCAGCCCTATGCCGTGGGCTACGTCGACCTCCAGACAGACGGCCTGCGCATTATCAGTCTCCTCGACCCTGAAAGGCTCCAGGATCTGGCGATCGGCATGCCCATGGAACTGCGGGTGGCGCCCCTGGGCTTGGGGGCTGACGAGCAGCCGTGTCTGCGTTATTACTTTACTCCTGAAGAATCCAAGGAGAAGGCATGAGAGAGGTCGATATCATCGGCGTCGGAATGACGCGATTCGGTAAACACCTGGAAACGTCGTTCATGGATCTGGCCACGCTGCCGATACTGGAGGCGATGAAAGACGGCGGCATCCGGCCCGCCGACATCGAAGCGGGTTTCTGCTCGTATGCGCTGGCCGGGGATCTGCACGGCGTGATCACCGGCGGACAGACCATTTTCTGGCAGGCGGGGATCAACCGCATCCCCATCATCAATGTCGAGAACGCCTGCTGCTCGGGTTCTTCAGCCCTCTATCTGGCCTGGACGGGTGTGGCTTCAGGGCTTTACGACGTCGCCGTCGTGGTCGGTGCAGAGAAGATGGTCGTCCCGAATTTCGGTCTGCTCGGCGGTGGGGACACCGAACTGGATATCCTGGAGGGGCTTGTCACGCCGGCCAGTTTTGCCATGAGGGCCCTGCGCCACATGGCGCAATATGGAACGACCGCGGAGCAGTTGGCGCAGGTGGCCGTGAAGAATCGCTTTCACGCGGGGCTCAACCCTCTTTCACAGTTCAGGGACCCGATAACGGTGGAAGACGTTCTCAACGCACCGATGATCGCCGACCCGCTGACACGGCTCAGTTGCTGCCCCAATGCCGACGGCGCTGCGGCGGTCATCCTGTGTGCCGGCACCAAGGCGAAGCGCTATCGTTTCGACCCGGTCCGGCTTGCTGCGTCCGTTTTGAGGACCGGCAGTTATGAAAACCCGCTCGATCTCGTACCTTGGGAGACGGATTACCGCACGTGCAAGGCCGCTTACGAGCAGGCGGGTCTTGGGCCTGAGGACCTCGACGGCGCCGAGTGCCACGACGCCTTCACGATCGCCGAGATCATGCACTACGAAGCCATGGGGCTCTGTCCCACAGGGGAAGGGGGGCGGCTGGTGGAATCCGGCGCCACACGCCTCGGGGGGCGCATCCCGGTCAACACCTCGGGCGGGCTTCTCAGCAAGGGGCATCCGGTGGGAGCGACAGGCGTCGCCCAGGTGGTCGAAGGGGTGCGGCAGTTGAGGGGCGAGGCCGGAGACCGTCAGATACCCGATGCAAAAACCTTTCTCGCCCAATGCATGGGGGGCGACAAGGACGCGGATGCCAGAACCTGCACGGTCAATGTCCTTACCCGATGACCGGAGAATGAAGGAGGTCGTGGAAATGGGAAAGAAGAAATCGCCGAAGCGGTTGTGGAAAGACCTCTTTGACCATAAGGAATGGCAGCGTCCTCCCTTCGTTCCTCTTGTTTACAGCTACGCCTCCCGCATCGGCAAGATGTCGATCCAGGAGATGTTTTCGAACAGCACCCATTTTGCCAAAGCCCTCATGTCGGCTCAGGAACTCTTCGGCTATGACGCGGTGTTGAGCCACTGCGATCCTTATGTCGAACTGGAACTTCTGGGGCGCTCCTTCGATTGGGTGCCGAAGGACATCAAGGAGATGGTCCTGTCGTCGGGTAGAAAGAGCGGCATTACGGAACGGTCGATTACCGCGGCGGAGGTCCCCCCGGTCAGCCTGATTTTCGATGCTGCTGCAGAAATGCGCGAGGTGATCGGCCAGGACACCCCGGTCATCGGGGTGGTGAACAGCCCTGTAACGTTGCTGCGCACGATCCTGATGGATCGCTTCAGCCTCACGGAGGCGGATTTTCCCGAAATGAAATCGTTTCTGAATGACATTCAGGGGATTGTCCTCGATCTCGTGAAGGCATACTGCAACCTGAGGGTCGATGCGATCTGGTTGATCGAGGAAGATTGGGAAGGGGTTACGCCCTCGGAGATAGAGCGGATCGGACCTATTTACCAAACCTTCTGGAATGTGTTGGAATATTTCGATGTCCGATCGATCATGGCCTTTCATCGTTATGACATCGCGGAACTCGAAAAGTATTTTACGATCGGACCGGATGCGGTCTTTTTCGCAGGCGCGCAAGCCTTCGATATAGCATTGGAAAGCCTCTCCGTTCTGATGGACCGCTATGAAATGTGTGTGGGGGTGGCCTGCCCATTCCCGGATTCAGCGGATCGATCCGCACGCCTTGATTCGATCCTGTCACAGGTGATGGACGCCGGGAGCGGTTTTTTCCTTTCGACGCCCTGGGAGGTCGCTCCCGGCACCCCGATTGAATCACTCAGCGCAATGGTGGAGCGGATAACGGAACCTTGATCGGTTGGTTCGCCCGGGCCGCGATGGCTGCGCCACCCCCGGGCCGCCGCTGGATTTGCCCGATGACGACCGCGGAGTGCCGCACTCTGGACCACGGGGCATGCACCTGCTTCTCCCGATGGGTTCGATCCAACAGCTGGGAGATATAAGGAGGAGGACATATGTCGATCCTTTATTGTGAGACATGGGATGTGTTGCCTGGAAAGGGGTCGGATTACGGCCGGTTTATATCGGATGTGTATATACCGACGATGACGTCTATGGGTTTGGTTTCTGTCGGTGGATATTATGTCGAGGTCGGCTTCGGTCCCCGTATCATCGGCGTGAACTCAACGGAAACGCTGCAGGATATGGTGGCGATCATAGGGAATCGCCGATTCCATGCCCTCAACAACGAGCTGAGATCGCTCGTTATCAACTACAGGCGATACGTTTTATATCCAACAGGCAATGTAAAACGGGAGAAATATGCGATTCAAAAAGGTGTGTGGAAATTCAATCAATACTATGACATCAGACCGGGAAAAAGGGAGCGGTACAATGATTTCGTGATCCATGAGCACTTGCCTGTCATGCAGACCATCGACTACGTGGAAGTGACCGGGGGATGGAACGTCTTGTTCGGCGGAACGAGCCAGATTGTCGCCGAATTTACGGTGAAAGATCCTGAAAATATAGGAAAACTAATCAAGAACGAAGCTTTCAGGGATGTATCCATGAAGCTGAAGAACGAATATGTAGACAACTATCACACCAGGATTCTCCGCTGTACGGAGCGATTCGACGACATGAAATGGGTGAGGCTTTGAACCCTGGGTGTCGATGCCTAGAAGGCTGTCGAAAAACGTCCGTCTGCTGCGTTACGCTCATTCCGTGTCATTGCGGCGCATTTATAAGTGCGCTTCATTCCACAGGATTTGGCAAGCCTTGCATCCGGCCGTTTTTCAACGGCCCGCGCACAACGGATTTTTCAACACGCTGCTAAGCCGTTTAATCAGCGAGAGGAGAGGCGGCAACTTCAGCCCCTCTCTTTCCAGCTTCATGCCCGGCCCGGGAATGTCAAACAGTCTTTCTTTCGAAACTCGACGGAACCGGATAGCGTTTCTCCATGAATTCGCGCCAAAGGCCAAGGGAAGAATTCTCTTCGGGGACGTTATCCAAGTCGTCGTTGACGCAGATGAAAGCGGGGTCGATGGCCGTGATGCGGTCAAAGGCCCTTTTTATTCCGGCGGGATCGGACTCTAGTCTGACAAAGACGTAAGCCGGGGAATCCCAGTCCAGGAGGCGGGGTTCCAGCGCATCCTTATCCACGAGATAAAAGCCGTAAAGTATCCTGAAAACGATATCCTCCGGGGACCGAAGCCTGTGAGCCCGGGTTTTACGGTATTCCTCCGGGAAATGGGTTTCGAGTTCGGAAAGCGCATCTCGGTTGTAGAGTTGGGGTACATGGGCCGGCAGCAGGCATCGAGGAGGCAGGAGCCTTCGCCAGCCGCGGCTGGACGAGGCGAGAACCTGGAGGCATTCGTTATAGCGTCTTCTTCCCAGAAAATGGCGTATATGTCTCAGGGTGTACGCATAGGCCTTGTCGTGGATGGGTTTTGTCCACGTCCAGAGGGAAATGGGGTTGGGTTCGAGGAAGAAACGCTGCCTGCCTTCTGGGTCAAGGTAGTCTGGGAAGGGTAGATCCCGCCCCAGAAAGAGATCGTCGTTGAAGTAGAGGAATCGCCGGGACAGGCCGGGAATGCGGTGGAGATTCAATTCGATGGCGCAGGAATTGAAGGTGGGGAGGACTGACGGGTCAGGGAAGATCTCTTCGTGCCGAATCGTTCGAATGCGCGGGTTGGAGATGTCCAGCCATGAAGGTAGAATGTCCTGGTGAACGATGTGGACCTTGTCGACCCAGGGAGCGTGGGATTCTAAAGACCGCAGGGAGTGCCGCATTTCGCCGTTGTCCCTGAAACGTTGTGGTGCAAGGGATTCTTTGTACGTCCGACGTCGTGCGGCTGAGTTCCGCAGCTTCTGAAAGGTCGGGTCTTCGCCGTCCACCCAGAGGTAGACGGCGTCGACCTTTTGCGGTTCCGTTGCCGAAGATCCCCACCTCAATACTTGTCCCAGGTTGGTTTGGGATTTCCTCTGGCAAGAAAAAATCTGGTCGTGGCTGAACGGATGCAGCGTGAGGCCCGGGTTTTCCGGACAGAGGATGCGCGTTCTTTTCATGTTCCCACAGGCGGCGGGCTGCCGCGGGGGTTCAGACGATGTTTTTCCAGCCATTTGGTTCCTTCACCGGATGCGTATGCAGAAGCCTTCCCCGGCGCAGGGCATGCCGCCCGACGCAAAGGATCCGGCTGACCTGCGGGCCCTGGAACGGCAGATTATAGCCGACGCGGCCTGCGTTTGAAAGGCTGAGCGAGGCAAAGACCTCCACAGCTCTCGGTTTGACTCCGATCAGAAAGCGCTGGCAGCTGCCCAGATGCAAAACGGTTTTGAAGGTTTTCTCCGGTTGGGATGCAAACGCGGCGAATGCTTCGCGTTTGGCAGAAAGTTCATGGGAGATATCCAGAACAACACTTATGGTTCTCCAGGGGATGGGTGTCCGGATCTGATAAAGGAGGAGGTGGATCTCAGATTCCGGCATTGCCCGGGTGGCGTCGGCCAGAACCCCGAAAGCGGCGCGATGATCGGGGTGCGGGTCGAAGGGGTAAGGGAGTAATAGGATCTCCGGCCTTTCCTCGTCGATGATGTCTCGGATCCGGCGTTCGAGGTCCGGATCGGATTTCAAGTGCCCATCCGGACGTCCACAGAAGACCAACCGGTCGATGCCGAGTACCAGCGCTGCCCGACCGCTTTCCCTGCGGCGCGCGACATAGACGCTTTCCCGTCCTGCCCCACTCAGGCCGGCGGCCCCGTTGGTCAGGAACACGCAGGTTGTCCTTCCCCCCCGCCGCGCGTGACGATAAATCGCTCCCCCGCACCCGATCACTTCGTCATCCATGTGCGGCGCCAAGACCATGATGCGCTTTACAGGTGGAAACTCCGTCGAATAGCCTCTGGACCTGAACGCAGGCCAAAGCACTGCTGACTTCGCCAGATTCCAGCCGAGATTGAAGGTTTTCAAGCCGGCCAGGAGTGCGTCGAAAATAGCCCTGTTCAAGTCCTTTCCCTTCTTTCCCCCGTAACAGGTTGCTAAGCATCAGAAAAGGGAGCGCTTCCCGTGTCCACTGACACGCTTCCAAAGCATCCGCCGCAAGAGGCCCCTCGATGGACGATGGATGAGGTGTGGGTATGGAAGCGGCAGGACAAAGGTAATAGAGAATCCTACCAAAAAAACCGGGGAAAGAACAAGAAGCTCAGGCAGGGATCCGCCGGGAGGTATCTCTGCATCCTGAGCCAAATCCCCTGCATGGACCAGGACGTTTACGAGACCCTGGTGGAATCGGCTGAGGCGAAAGGGTATCCTGTGCAAAGACTCGAGCGCATCCCTCAGGAGTGCAGCCTGCACGATTCGAGTTCCATATCGGGAAGTTCTCCTGGTACGTCGACGGTGCAGTAGAGGATTCTTGTCGTACTGAATCATTGAGAAGTAGACTGCATTGGCCGGAATCTGGGCTCGGGAACCGCTTCCCGGGAGCCGGTGGCAGGCTATTTTTCGAAGCGGAGAGGAGCCTGGCGGGTGGGGCCGCCGGGGGAAGCCTCATTTGGTTTGGCATCAGGGACTCGATGTTCCAGAATCGCCCCCAGGAAAAGGGAACTCAATGATCTGAAAGAACCGAAGCGGTGTACCGTTTGTTTTTATCAGTTTCCATCCGGTAATGATCTTTTTGGCCAATCTCGGCGTCAATCTGCACGTTTGCTTGTGCGGCGACCCACAGGTCGCCTCCGCGCAAGCGTTTGATTTCCTTGATATTGGCAAAAAATCCTCATTTCCGGATTGGAAATTGGGTTGTACCGGGAAATCATTTCCGGATGGAGACTTATTAACAAAATTTGGATGTGGAAGCCAGGAAGTCCCTGCTGAGCCGGAACTCGGGTTGAGCGGCCATTGAAATCCCGAAAAAATGAGCTTGACTTGAGTTTTTCGACGTGGTAGTTAGATACCCAAAACACTTTTAGTGTCCTCAACGTATCAAAAAGGCGTTTTTCCATAGAGCTTTTTCCGCGGTTCAAGTGCAACGCCTTGGGTGCAAAACGGAAAGACGGGATGAAAACATTTGGATTTCATGGGAAATAGCATAAAGAATAGGAAACGATTTGTGGCATTCGATCGAGACTTTACAGCGTGAGATTTTTCCACGCGCCGCTTTTAGCGCGTTGACCCAGTACAAAGGAGGTTTGGTCATGGTCCGGGCAAAAAACGCGAGATTGGCTATTGGCGGAGGTATAGCTCAGCAAATTTTTCTGGATTGAACTTTTTTTTGAATTTAAAGTTAGAAATACCTAAGTCTTATAGAAATTATGAACATATCGAAACAGCAGACAGGCGGGATATGCTGGAGGCGCTTCGAAGAAGCGTCGAAGAATTGTATCAGCCAAACGACTGTAGGCGCCTCCAGACTAGAACTGAGCGTTGTGCTGGATGATCGATCGAGCCGCACCTTTCCTGTTTTTTTCAAACCAGATGATGAAGTGATGCGAAGGAGGTTGTGAACCATGAAAGAACCGGAAATTGTCGACACCGATTCGAACGTTCATCTGCCGCTAGAGCAACAGGGTTCCGACAACATGCCTAAACGCTTGAGGCTTTGGGAGATAGAATATTTCTTCAAATGTCCGGTTGTAGGTATCTGCTTGAGCGCTTCAGAACAACGACAGATTCTAAAAAAGACGGGAATATCGCTCAAGCGCAAGAACGCCTTTGAAATCCATGAAATCCTGGTTTCCGGTGCGGATAAGAAAGTCCGTTTCTCCGAGAAAATGGATCGTCTACTGAACCGTAAGTTTTCCAAGGACATTGCGTCTCTGACAGACTTGGAGGAAAAGGCCTTCATGTCCGTATGGGAAGCCAGCTTTCATTTCGGCGAATATGCCGGCGTCTTCTGGGTGGCCGCCACACGGGCGGATTTGTCCATTCAATCGAGGAGAGCGATATTCGGCGCCATTCACATGGCCATGCACGAAAATGCGGCGCGTGGCGCTAAGCTCAGGCGCCAATTGGCTTTTCAAGAGGAGGCGTCACGAAAGATGGCTCTGAAGGCCAACGAGGTCGCCCGTGCGGGAAAGGTTTTGCAGAATGAAAACCTTCGCCAACAAGAAGTGAATTTTGCCTTGTCAAAACAATTAGCAGGCCTCGAAAAAGAAAACGAAAGGCTGAAAATGGAACTCTCCTCGTTGAAAAAAAGTCAGATCATCAACGAATTTGAAAAGGAGAATACGCTCCTCAGGGGAGAGTTGAGTGCGATGTCTGCCCAAATCGTCGAAAAGGAAGGTCATACTGTTACTCTCATGGAAGAAAATCATCATCTCGCGTGCGAATTAGCTCGACACAGAGATTTGAGCAACCATTTTGAAAAGGAGGCGTATGAACTCGTAAAGGTGATGCTCGCCAGCAACCGGTGTGACGCGAACTGCCCATCCTTTGATCTTTGCAAAAGACGCATCCTCATTGTGGGAGGGCTGACAAAAATGGAGGCCCTTTATCGCCAAATGGTTGAGGATAGTGGTGGTATCTTCGAATACCATAATGGCTACGTGAAAAGCGGTAAGAAGAATCTCGAAAGCAGTCTTAGACGGGCGGATATTGTGCTTTGCCCAGCCAGCTGCAACAGCCATGCGGCCTGTTCGCTGGTCAAAAGCCTGGGCAAGAAACACAATAAGCAGGTCTGCATCCTGGCCAGTTCCAGCTTGAGCGCTATGGCACAGGCCCTGAGAGGAAATGGCGGTGTCTATGTGTGCGGCAACTGAGAAAGTCATTTTATGGAAGGATGAGGAGATATGTATGACCGGGATCTGCAATGAGGCGAATCATTATTTCCGCGGATGGAACGAAAAATTTGAAAGGAGGAATCGCAGGTGAGGAAAGGGGATCTGGAAGCTTATGCAAGGAAGCATTTTGGTTTGACTCTTTATAGCTTCCTCAAAAAGAAAGCGAAAGACGAAGCGCTATACGACCACGAAATCGCCGGGATTTTGGGTGTCAGCCGGGGGCGGATCGGAGAACTCCGGCGTGGATTGGGTATTAGCAAAAAGGACGGCTTTGAAGCCCGTTTTGAGCGAAAACATGGTAAAGGGGCTGTGGCTCAGTTCAAAAACCTGATCGAAAATCCGGCAACATCTCTGGCTGATGTAGGGAACACCTTCGGCTTTTCGAGGGAATACGCCCGCTTGGTCTACAGGGAAATATATGGAATTCCTTACACTGCTGCGGCTAGAAGGAAAAGGGAAGAGCGTGAGAGAATAAGAATGGAATACAGTAAGCGGGCGCAGCCCATGGGAATATCGAAAATGAAAGATATCAGATACGAAATGGATGTCCGCGCAAAAGTTGATGGAGCGTATAATAAAACCCAAGATTACAGGGATAGAGAGTATCAATTGTTGGTTCAGAAATGATACGGGCAATGCAATCAGCCGGGAAATCCAGTAGATCATCCTGAATATCTATCGAGGATTAGGGAATCTGTTTATCGCCTTGAATCGAAAAATTCAATATTGATTAATGCATTGGAATAGATGCGCAGTAATTAGTTTCCATCCGGAAATGGTCTTTTTGGCCAATCTCGGCGTCAATCTGCACGTTTGCTTGTGCGGCGACCCACAGGTCGCCTCCGCACAAACGCTTGATTTCCTTGATATTGGCCAAAAATCCTCATTTCCGGAATGGAAACCGGGTTCTATAGGGAAATCATTTCCGGATGGACACTAATTAGGAGATAAATTATGGCTGGTTATTTCAGCGTTCAGATGAGAAAGAGCAACGGCAATCTTCATCTTCGCCCGAAGGGTGACTTGGATGGCAGTTCGGCCTGGGTGCTGATTCGCATGATATATGAGAGCTACGACGGCAAGGGCCGGGTGTTTATCGACACCCAGGACTTGCGCGAGATGCATCCTTTTGGCTGCGGTATTCTTAAGTGTGAGCTGCGAAAGGGCATCGTGCCGACCGAGCGCCTTTATTTTAAAGGCAAAAATGGGTTTGAAATGGCACCCAATGGGAGTCGTGTCATCGTCCCAGCCAAGGTTCCCTCATGCCGTTGCAACGGCAACTGCCAAAATTGCCTTTGTCGCTTGAAAATAGGGAGAGAGAATTAAGATCGATTGATGTGTGGAGGCCTCGATATGGCGCGTACCGATGAAAAAAGAGTCCGCCTTGAAATGAGCGAAAAGACCCTGAAATCTCTTTTGACCGCAGGACACGTGTGCGCAGCCGATTTTCACTGCCTGGATGGTGAGTCAAAGCAGTGCCTTTGGCGGCTCTGCCTTGAAAGCTGCAATGGCCACCCTCGGCAAGAGCATAGGGCCAATCCTACAATTGGAAGATGCTTCAGCATTCTATTGAGGGGATGGGAAGAAACGCGCCCTCGGAATTTCTGCGGAGATGCCGGGAATTTTATTAGAAAAAATGCTTGACAATTTTCTCTCGACGTATAGATTAGAGCCGCAATGCTAAGTAAGTAGTAGCTAACTCTACAAGGCATGCCTTACGTGTCCCGACCATGTCTTGGCGCGGGTCAAGTGAAGGCGCAACTCGAGAGGGAGGATTATCATCGAGTTGCGCCTTTTTTTCTGGGTGGGGGAAAGATGGTGCCGTCAGATTGAATGAAATGGTTTCCGGAAGTGTCGGGTACGGGTAGAGGGGATTTTCCCATGGAGTACATAGATAATGATATCGGTAAAATGAGGATCAACCTGGAAAGGCTTTCCTACAGGATCAGCAATTGTCTGTCTGAATTCAATGCCCATATGGATACAGTCGGCCATATCCTCTCTGAATACACCCATGATCGAAAAATGGAATCCATTGGGCTCATGGCCGGGGGAGTTGCCCATGATTTCAGGAATTTCATTCACGTCATTGCGGTAAATGCCAGTTTGATCAAGGATTCGACAGGGGATTCCGTGACCCTGCGACGCGCGTCGCAGATCGTGGACGTGTGTCTTAAGGCCTCGGAGATCATCGAGAATATGATGAACCTGGCGAGCACCGACGAGCACCCCAAGAATCGGATAGATCTTAACGAGGAGGTTTTGAACAATGTGCATATTTTGAAAGAGTTAATGCCCGAGGGAGTCCTTCTTGAAACTGATTTTGCTGCGGATAACCCCCACATTGCAGGCGACGCCACGCAGATCTGCAGGGTCATCTCCAACCTGATCAATAATGCGAAAGAGGCCCTGTGCCAAGACGGGTCTATCTCCATCAGGACCGAGAATGCGGTTCTTTTGGAAGAGGATTGTCTGAAGCATGCCAATGCGAGACCAGGGGAATTTGTGGTACTGACGGTCTCTGATTCCGGATCCGGAATCCCGCAGCATCTGCTGCCCAGGATTTACGATCCTTTCTTTTCAACCAAAAAGAGGCATGGCAATACGGGATTTGGCTTGGCCATCGTGTACGCCATCGTTCAACGTCACAGGGGATGGATTGATGTGGAAAGCAAGGAAGGAGCCGGTGCCCGATTCTCGGTCTACTTTCCCTTGATCCGAGGCGATGGCTGCATCGTTTGATCCTTGCGGGACAGGACTCCTCGCATGCGAAGCGGGACAGAGATCGCGGTTTTTGTAAAAGCGGGGATGATGGTGGTTTTTTTATGTGTGATGCAAGCGGAGATCAAACTACAGACAAATCGATCGACTAATAGGAGGAGGTTCGTTATGAGGAAGATGCTGAAAGGTAAATGGTTGGTACCCGTGCTGTTGTTGGCTTTTGTGTGCATGGCCTCGGTCTCCCAGGCGAGGACCATCTCTACGAATCACGTGGTCGTTAACGTCAACGATGTGGATACCTCATATGATTTCGATCAGGTCAAGATGGAGGTGGAAGACGGAAAGACAAAGGTGTGTATCTGCAAATGCCTTTGCTTCAGGGCCCTCCAACTCCTGGCGATCCAGTTTGATGACGGCGTCATTCCGAGGGATGATATCCAGATCTACACGGGATGGACCACCGATGGAGCTGAAGAACTCTTTGTGGAAACGATGGGGTGGGCTCACGAGGATTTGATGTTTATGATAGACGCTACGGATGCGACCCAATTGACCATTGAGGACGCCTGCTTCTTCTTTGTTCAGAAGTCTACAGGCAAGGCGTGGAAGGTACAGGCAAATGAGCATCTCTATCCGAAGGAATTCTTCACTTACCGAACGCTTGTCAAGACAGGAAAGGCGACGAATGAGCAGAAGTTGTTCTTCCAAAATGCTCTTCGGGCCCAGGCCGTGGCTAACATGGAGAGCCTGCCCTTGATCGACCGGTTTGATATCCAAGAGACGGCCTACTTCGGACAGAATGGGATTCTGCGTGTTCCATCCTTATTTGTAGACGGCAAAGAGTATGAAATTGAGCTGAAAATTATGGGTAGGTATCTTCAAATTGTAAATGCCGCTTCAGTCAATTGAGTTGGATGAAACCCCCTTTTCATATGGATATCCCGTATGGGCGGGGGAATCTCTGATGACATTGAAAACCAAAGGAAATCAAAAATGAATGTTATAGCCAAGCGGTTACAGAGAGCGGTGCTCATGGGCAGTATATTGCTGATCTGGGCAAGCGCATGCTTTGCTGATAACCTGCAAGAGAAAGTCATTTTGGCAAGTCCCTTTTCACCTCTTGCAATGCCTATGGCCTACATTGTGGAAAACAACCTGCTCCAGAGTGTGGCGAAAGAGGTGGATCTGGTCATATGGAACACGCCGGATCAACTACGTGCCATATTGACACGGGGAGAGGCGGATTTTGTTTCTATCCCAAGCAATGTGGGGGCCATATTTTATAATAAGGGTATCCCACTCAGGTTGCTTCGCGTTTCCGTATGGGGGGTGTTTTATATTATCAGTGCCGATCCCGATATAAAGGGGATACAAGATCTTCGCGGCCAAAAGATTTTTATCCCCTTTCGAGGCGACCAGCCGGATCTTATCTTCCGAAGCATCGCGGTCAAACAGGGGCTGACGCCCTTTACGGATTTTGAAATTGAATACGTCAGTTCTCCCCTGGACACCACCATGAGTCTGCTCGCCGGCAAGGCAAAACACGCCCTGATGATCGAACCGGGGGCCGCGCTCGTGATCTTGAAGGCAAGGGAAAAGGGCCTGAATTTCAGGCGAGCAGTGGACATCCAGGAGGAATGGGGAAGGGCTACCGGGCGGGGTCCCAGGTTCCCGAACGCCGGTGTCGTGGCCACCCCGCGTGCATTGAAACATCCGGACCTCGTTGCCGCCTTTACAAAGGCGTATGACGAGGCTGTGGCATGGGTAAAACAGAATACGGGACCTGCGGCCTTGATGGCGGCCAAGCATGTTCAAGGTGTCAATGCCCCGGCGTTTGAGGACGCATTGAAGTATACGATTTTTGAGTCCGTAAGCGGTAACGATGCGAGAGATGATGTGGAATTCATGTTCTCATGCTTTCTGGAAATGAACCCCGAATCCATCGGCGGCAAGCTGCCCGATGCAAGGTTTTATGAATGAACGTTTGATGCCGCGCCTGCAAGGCCCATCCAAAATGACAAGGTTGTTTTGGGGCCTTGCAGGAATCGGGATATTCTTTTTGATCTGGCAGACGCTCGCATGGGTCTTCCATGAAATCGTTATCGCCTCACCGTCTCAGACGTTCTACAGCCTGGGCCGAATGGTCCAGACCTCGGCATTCTGGAAAAACGTCTTCATAACCGTGGAGCGTTTTGGGGTGAGCCTCTTCCTGGGGAGCCTTGGCGGATTTGCAGCGGGCCTCGCAGCTGGCCTGAATGCGGGGGTGAGGTGGTTGCTGGAGCCGCTCCGATGGTGCCTGATGACCATGCCGCCCGTTATTCTGGTGGTGGTCGGCATGATCTGGTTCGGCATGGGAAACGTCCAGACCATCTTTGTCACAGCCCTCTTGATCATGCCCATCGTCTATATCAACACCATCGAGGGGATCGAAGCGGTAGACACCAGGCTTTTGGAAATGGGGACCGTTTACCGTGCGCACTTGCGACTCTTCTTGGAGGACATCTATCTGCCGGGGATCGGAGGACATGTCTTGGCAGGGTTGACCATAGCGGCCGGCCTGGGGATTCGCATCGTCATCCTGGCCGAACTCCTCGGGGCCCACAGCGGCATAGGGCACGCGTTTGCTCTGGCCCGCATCAACCTGGACACACCAGCCTTGTTTGCGTGGGTTATCGTCAGCTTGACCATGGTCGGTGTGATTGATTTGGCGATTCTTCAGCCGGTCAGGAAACATCTCACGAAATGGAAATAGACATGATTGAATTTGAGAATGTCGGGAAGTCTTTTAACGGGCATACGGTGCTGAAAAATACCTCTTTTTGCATCCATGAAGGCGAGACTGCGGGCCTTTTGGGACGTTCGGGAACGGGCAAGTCCACTATCCTGAAACTGATCAGCGGCATTATGGCGCCGGATGAGGGAAGGGTTCGGGTCGGCAGCACCCGGGTGGGGTATATCTTTCAGGAACACCGGCTGATCCCCTGGAAGCGGGTCCTTGATAACGTGTCCTTCGGACTCAGGGCCTGGGGATATTCCGTCCGACAGGCAAGAAACACGGCCATGCGTTATCTGCACAAAGTAGGCTTGACAGGATCTGAACACCGCTATCCCGGGCAACTGAGCGGCGGTATGTGCCAGCGGGTCTCCATCGCACGGGCCTTTGCGCTGAAGCCCGATATTCTGCTGATGGATGAACCTTTCAGCGCTCTGGACGTGGGATTGAAGGAGCAGATGCTGAACATGGTCTGCGATATGGTGACCCATGGGGATTCCATGACGGTGTTGTACGTATCACACAATCCCGAAGAAGTGAACCGAATCGCCGACAGGGTGTTCATGTTGTTCGACGGAGGGGTAATTCGGGAATTGCCCATGAACGGAGATATGTTATGCGGCCGGTCGAACGCCGAGGGAAACGGCCGGTGGAAGGATCTCTATGAAGCACCATCGAATGGGGATTTTTATACGTCTTCAACAGACAGGTCGGTCGCATAGAGGCAATTACCGAACGGAGAGGCGAATGAAATTCATTACGGTTGCAGGCCCACCTTCTTCGGGGAAGACCCTGGTGATCATCCATCTCATCCGACTGCTAAAGGCGGATGCATTACGCGTGGTGGTGGGCAAGATCGACTGCCACGAGACTGCGGACGGAGTGGTTTTCAAGCAAAGGCTGGGAATCCCCGTAGTCGTGGGCAGAAGCGACTATGTGTGCCCGGACCACTACGGCGTGGTAAACGCTGAAGAGATCTTCAAATTCGGCAAGTCCCATGACGCCCATATCACCATCGTGGAAACCGCGGGCCTGTGTCACCGATGCGCCCCGGCCATCCAGGGCTGCATGGCCATTGCCGTAGTCGATAACCTCAGCGGCATCGATACCCCTCGAAAGATCGGCCCCATGCTGACCACCGCGGATGTGGTGGTTATCACCAAGGGCGATATGGTGTCGCAGGCGGAACGGGAAGTGTTCAGGGGAAACGTGGCAAAAGTCAACCCGGACGCAAAGATCGTCGAGATGAATGGCCTTACCGGAATGGGATCCTTGAACTTGAGGCGGTTGGTGACGGAGGCCCCGGACACGGAAACCCTGACAGGCAAAGAATTGCGGCACGACATGCCCGCCGCGGTCTGTTCCTACTGTGAGGGAGAGACCAGAATCGGCGCCGACTTTCAGATGGGCAATATCATCAAAATGGATGTTCAAGAGGTGTAGGGTGGATATACGGGAGATCACGGTCTTGGCTGGAACGGACAAGCAGGGACACCCTGAGCCGGTCAAGGAACTCACTATTCGGAAAGGGGATGTCTTGGTACTCGCCGGTCCCACCGGTTCGGGAAAGAGCCTCCTCCTTTCCGATCTCGAACAACTCGCAAATGGGGATTCCCCGTCAGGACGGCAAGTACGGGTCAACGGTGAAATCGCGGACCCATTCAGCCTTCGCATCACCGCGTCTCTGTCTCAGAACATGCATTTCGTGATGGACCTGGATGTGGCCAGCTTTATCCATCTTCACGCCAAAAGCAGGGGACTGGAAACCAACAATTCCGTGGCAGAGGTCATCCGATTGGCCAACAGCCTCGCCGGCGAACCCCTGTCCCCGGGAATGCACCTGGCCTCCCTGAGCGGCGGACAGTCGAGGGCCCTCATGATATCGGATGCCGCACTCATCAGCAATGCCCCGGTGGTGCTGATCGATGAAATCGAAAACGCCGGAATCAACAAGAGCCGGGGCATTGAGATCCTTTCCACGGAAGGGAAGATGGTTCTCATCGCCACCCACGATCCTACCCTGATGCTGACGGCCCCAAGAAGAATCATCATGAAGAACGGAGCCATGTCGAGTCTGATCGACTCCGATGAATGGGAGCAAAGGCATCTGGAACACTTTTTCAGAATAGATGAAATCCTGGCAGGAATTCGCCAGGACCTGAGACAGGGAAAACGACTGGATGAAAAGACTTTGAACAGATTGAAAACACTGCAAGGAGAAACCGATGGCCAGTAAAAGCAGGCTCTATATTTCAGTCCCGGTCAATGTCAGCCGTGCCCTGATTACGGAGCTGAAGCAGCACTGTACCAATTCGGAGGTCTTTTCGTCTTCCAAAAAGTACTATGCGGATGACCTGACCTATCTGCAGGCGATAAGGGGAGGTCGAATGGATCAGGTCCCGGATATGGTGGTCACCATCCGGCCGGAGATACTTTGGGAGAAGACCTGCTTGGCGGAATCCGGCCATTTTGATCGTGACTATCGTTACCCTGTGCACGGGTTTATGGAATTCAAAGGATTTCTTGACAAAACCTGGACATTGAAACCCGTGTTTATCATGCCGCTGATCATCTTTTACAACACCCGGGTCAAGAATCCGCCCAGCACATGGGCAGCCCTCCTGGAGCCGCGATTCGAGGGCAGGGTTCTCTGCACCCATGAACAGACCCCTCCGGCGGCGCTTTTCCGACAATTCTGCATTCATTCCCTTGGGGCCAAGGGCAGGGATTTTGTCAATGAGGCGGTTCATTACCGGGGACTGCCCTTGGACGTGAATCTGGCCGTTGGAAAAGGCGAATATGACATCGGCATTATGCCCACATCCTTTGCCAGATTCTCCCGGGACAAGAGCACAGGCTTTTGCTGGCCGGAAGACGGGGCGATTCCCCTCATGCAGGTCATACTCTTGAAAAAGAGTTGTGGGGAGGACGGCTTAAAGGCCGTGGAGTTTTTGCTTTCAGAGAAAACGCAGCAGGCCTTGAGTCGTAACGCGGGGTTCATTCCTGTGAATCCCAGTGTCGAGCCCCCGGACGACTTCCAGAAAAACCATATGAATCTCCTGTGGAAGGACTGGAACACGTTTCTTGGCATGGGGCCTGAAGCCTTGGGCATTGCGGATAGGGTCCGGGACGATACGTGAGACAGCATCTGAATTCAGTAAGGGGTCTTGAGAAAATAGTGGAAAGGATGGATGCATGCTCATGCTCAGGGAGCGAAACAAATTCAAAATCAGACACCATATCTCTGGACGCCTGCGCCTGAGGGTCCCGGCGATCCGGTTCTCTCAGGAGCGCGGCGGCGCTTTGCAGAACTGGCTTTGCGCGCAGCCAGGTGTCGTGAGCGCGGAGGCCCGGCCCAGGAGCGGCAGCGTCATCTTGCTCTTTGATCCTCATGAGGTGGAAGCCGGCGCTGTCTTGGATCTTGTGTCCAAAGCCTTGTCTGGAGCCCTTCGGCCCACTTTATTCAAGGCACTCCCCGCTTCTTTGAACAGCGTTCCCTTGTCTGACCACGCTGCCTGCGGTCTGGAGTGCAAGGTTTGCCATCCGATACCCAGGACCTTAAAGCGTCGGTCGCTGACAGGGCGACTGGTGGAGGTGGTGGCCATCACCGCCTTTGTAGGCTACACCCTCATCCGCCGATTGGTCTTCAAACTGCCCCTGTCCCAGGGTCCCCTGTCACTCGTGGCCGGTGTTGCCCTGGTCGCGGCCATTCCCCTGTTCCGTCACGCCCTGGAAGACCTCAGGCAGGGAAAAGCCATGAGCCTCTTCCCTTTTCTGGCCGGGACCTGTGTCCTCGCTATCGGGTTGGGGGAGGCCATGACGGCCCTGGAGGTGATCTGGATCCTTCGTGTAGGCATGCTGCTGGAGGATTATGTGGCCGAGCAGTCCCGCCGGGCCATCAGTGAGATCCTCCAGGTAGCGACCAAAGATACGTATATCCTGGTCGACGGCGTGGAAGTTCAGGTCCCGGTGGATCAGGTTCAAAAGGGAGATCTCCTGGCTGTTCATACCGGCGAAAAGATCCCGGTGGATGGGTTGGTGGAGCATGGAGAGGCCATGGTGGACGAGGCCCACATCACCGGAAGGGCAGAACCGGAGCTGCGCAGGACCGGGGACCGGGTCTTTGCCGGCACCATTGTTCAAAAAGGGGTCATTGTTGTTTCAGCGGAAAAGGTGGGGGACGACACCTATCTCTGCCGCATTCTCCACATGGTGGAAGACGCCATCGAAAACCGCGCCCCGGCTGAAAAACAGGCGGACATTCTGGCCGGCCGGCTCTTCCGGTTGGGCACCTTTGCCACCTTGACGACCCTCCTGCTGACTGCGGATCCCTTTCGCGCCTTTACTGTGATGCTGGTCATGGCCTGTCCCTGCGCCACGGTCCTGGCGGCATCCACGGCCGTGAGCGCGGCGCTGGCCAACGCGGCACGCAACCACATTCTGATCAAAGGCGGTCTGCATCTCGAGACAGTGGGAAAGGCCGACTGCTTCTGCTTTGACAAGACCGGCACCATCACCGCAGAGGTCCCTGAGGTGATCGAGGTGATTCCACGGGCGCCCAGACAGACCGAGGCCCAGGTTCTGGCAACAGCCGTGATCGCCGAGATCCACAACGAGCATCCCATGGCCAGAGCCGTGGTCAATGCCGCAAAACGCCATGGCATTACGCCAGCACCCCATGCGGAATGTGAATTTGTCCTGGGTCGCGGCGTTACGGCCAGGACCAACGGGGACGTCATCCTGGTGGGGAACGACCGTTTCATGAAGGAGCATCGTGTACCGATAAACTATTTCAAGGCAAGGGCCCATAAGCAGATACTCGAGGGAAACACGGTCCTGTATGTGGCCAAAAATGGAAAGCTCCAGGGCATGATCGTGGTGGCCAACGGGGTCAGGCCCAATGCAAAGCCGGTTCTGGACTGGCTCCGGAAGGACGGTGTCTCATCGCTGTATCTTGGCACCGGAGACACCCGGCCTGTGGCCGGAGCGATTGCCCGATCCCTCGGATTCGACGACTTTCGGGCCGAATTGCTGCCCGAAGACAAGGCCTACTATGTGGAGCGTTTCGAGCACGATGGTAAACGGGTCGTGATGATCGGCGACGGAGTCAATGACGCCCTGGCCCTGTCCAAGGCCACGGTGGGCGTGGCCATGGGGGCTGGAGGGGCTGAGGTGGCCATCGAGGCGGCCGACATCGCCCTGGTGGACAGCGAACTGGAGCGTCTGGTCACTCTGCGGCAGCTCAGCCATAAGACCCTGAGGACCATTGAGCAGAACTACTATCTCGCCACCTTCACCAATGTCCTGGGAATCGCCCTGGGCGCAGCAGGGCGGCTGACCCCTGTCATGGCCGGCATGCTGCATATCGTGCATACGTTAGGGATTCTGCTCAATTCGAGTCGGCTGTTGAACTGGAAAGCATCCGGGTTGCCGCAGGATGCAGAGACCGAGGGAGAATGAATGAAAGCCATTGACGACATGAAGGATGAACTAATCATTGCAGGTCTCATGAGCATTGTGCCGCATGCGGTCATTGCCCATCATATTCCCGGCAGGATCCGTTTGAAGATCTCCCTGGAAGGCCTCGAGGCCGTCAACGGCACCCTTACAGCCGACAATCCCATACAGATTCCCGGCATCTTGAGCACACGGGTTAACAGGTTCGCTCGATCCATCATCATCGATTATGACGATAAAAGGATACCGTATGACCTGTGGGAGCGTGTGGGTCATATCAGCGGACGGACAGAAGAGACAGCCGATGTGGTGAAGCAACTCAGGGCTGTGTTGGCCGATGAAGGCTGATTCATTTCCATCCGGAAATGGTCTTTTTTGCCAATCTCGGCGTCAATCTGCGCATTTGCTTGTGCGGCGACCACCAGGTGTCCTCCGTGCAAACGCTTGATTTCCTTGATATTGGCTAAAAATCCTCATTTCCGGATTGGAAACTGGGTTGTACCGGGAAATCATTTCCGGATGGATCCTGATTAGGATTACATACGCTCCAGGAAATGCCCTTGAAAATCTTTGAACGTGTACAAAACCCCAAACGAGAGAGGAGGTCATAATGGAAGCAAGCATTGGAATCCAACCTCAAAATGGTGGGCAGATGAGCGGCCCGCCTGCCTATAGCCAGGCCGGAGGCGTGGCGATGGCCGAGGCCCAGGGGGGACAAATCCCCTTTACCCAGGGCCAACCACAGTCTGGAGGGCCTATGATGAGCGGGGGGGGCGCTGTGAATCCACCCGGCCAGGCGGGCGGCGCTGAGGAGTCATGCTCATGCAGTGAACATGAAACCCATGCACCGGCCGGATCGGGGCAGGTCCCTGGCGACCCAGGCCCTTCGGGTCCAACAGGCGCGAATCCCGGGGCCATGGGCTCTCCCGGCATGAACCCGGGACCTTCGGGCATGAATGCAGGACAGCCTGGATCGCAGGGCGCGTGGCATCCTGGCAACCCGCCCTATTCACCGGGGACCATGGGAAACCCCGGACCTTCCGCGGGACTGTTTTTCCAGCCAGGTCAGGCGCCATGGTCCTTCCCGGGCCCAGGGCAGATGGGGCCTCAAGCCGGGGGCTATCCTGGTCAGGGGCCACAGCCCCCGTTTCCACCCCACTATACGGCAGCTCAGAATCAACCACCGTATCAACCTTGGAGCCAGCCTGCTACGGGCCCACAGGGATTCGGGCCGTCCACAGGCCCTCACACGGGGCCCATGATACCGGGTCAAGGTGGCGGTTACATGGGTGCGGAAGCCCATCATATTTATCACGACGAGAACCGTTTCGGTCAGATGGCCGAGATGGTCGGTCGCTTCCTCAAGGGCGAGGCCACCACTGCAGATATGGTCAACGGCCTGTTCAGCCTCAACCTCCGGAATGACCAGTTCTGGAAGGGGGCCCTGCTGGGCGCCGTAGCGGTTTTCATTCTTGACAGCGATGCGGTTCATCAGGGTTTAGGCAAGTTTTTCGGGAGGAAGTCTTCAGATACCGACGTGGCGAGTGCGCCTGCTGAGAAAACCACCCAGAAGAAATCCAAATAGACAGGAAGTCGCGTTTCGCCTCAACATAGAAAGGAGTTCACCATGCCAAATCATTCCAATCACCCCCATGCCCTTCAGCAGTCTTCATATGCCGCGGCGGTCCCATCCGCCTATATGGCCCCCAACTATTACGTGTCCGCGGGTATCCTCGGGACGGTCGTGGGCGGCAGCGCGGCCCTTGCCGCGAACCTGCACAAGGTCCAGGACAACGAAATGACCATGAAGGAGGCCTTCGTGGACAGTCTTGCCAAGGGCGCCGGCGCCGGGGTTGCGACAGCCGCAGCCACCGCCGTGGTTTCATCCGTCCGCCTCGGCTCGTTCACGTCTTTCGTCCTGATGGTGGCCACGGCCACGGGTGTGGGGTATGTGTTGAATTCTGTTGGAAAGTCCGTTTCCGCAAAGGCCTCGGGGGCCGCAAAGAAGGGGACGTTTGTTTCAAAAGAAATGTAATGGCTCGATATCCCGAGGGAACATCAAATGCTTACGCACGGATTCCTTAAAGGAGTTTACGCGTCAGGTTTTTTTCGCAAAGAAAAGAAAGGAAGGATTTTATGTCAGCACATCATCATCCCGCTTATTCAGGTCCTGGCGTTCACCCGGGGGCCACGGACGCTCCGATGAACCTGGCTGCCGCCTATGACGGGGGCGTTTACCACCAGGCTGCAGGACAGGGGCCGCTCCCTTATGACGCCTACGGACAAGTTGAGGGGTATCCGGCCGCCGGTTATGCGGCCACAAGCTATCCCCAGGCACAGCCATATCCTTCTTCTACCTTTCTGGGCCTCAATTTTCGGGACCAGCAGTTCTGGAAAGGGGCCATCCTGGGCGCAGCCGTCACCCTGCTGCTGACCAGTGAATCCATGCAGAAGGGGATCATCAAGGGCGTTGCCAAACTGTATGGTGCGGTCCAGGGAGGCATTCAGGAGATCAAGGAGAAATTTGAAGACGTTCAGGCGGAAATGCAGCAGGAAGGCGAAAAGAAATAGGCGAAGAACCATGGATAAGGCTGCGGTAAAGGAGATCACCAAATCAGGGATGGCCGTCTCCCTGGGTGTCCTTGCCTGGACGGCCCTGGGAAAAGGCCGCCGTAACTGGGTGTTGCACAGTTGGGCCGGCATTGCCCTGGTCGGGTTTTGCGTGTGGCATTACAATATCTATCAGCCGCATGGAAAAGGACATTCATCACACAGAAAGGAGTAGGATCATGCCAGTGCCGCTTTTTTCCCATCCGATTGGATGGCTGATCCTCGGCGCTGTCGGGTACCTGATCTACAGGTCCGGCAAGAAGGCGGGAGGAAAAGGGGTGGAAGACAGGGATGAGAACAAGCCGGTGAAACAGAAAGACGCATAGTTGTTTTTTCCCGTCCACGTGTCGATCGACAGGCGAGGGCGCCGGCCGTATGGTGAGGACGGAAGGCTCGAATCGAGCGCCGGTGGGTGTCCTCTGCCCTTTTTCAGGAGTGGTAACCCGGTTACAGGGTGTTGGAGTATGTTCCTCCCAAGCGTCATCAGCCGGCCTCTGGTTCCCAAGTTCCCGAACTCCGTCAGCCGACGTCTGATTCCCGAACTGCAGCTTGGGTACCCATTTGCTCGGGGAAGCTCCGTCTTCCCGTCATTTGTGCAAACAGTGGCCCATGGATCGATACAGACGGATTAGCACTTATCTCGAACCTGAAATCATCACGGGGCAGGGACAGGATGAAAGGCCATGACAGAGGGAGAACACCTACCAAGATACCGACTGCAAGTCGTTCACGATGTACCGGGCAGAATACGGATTCGTAGCCCGTATTTATGCGATCCGTTTCTGGATACGCGTTATTTGGAGGCCTTCCTGCAGGCGGTTCCCGGCGTGGAAAGGGTTCGGTTGAACAAACCGGCCGCCTGCGTGGTGGTTCGTTATGATGACGGGGCCAGCACCCGGAAGAAGATTCTCGATGTCTTGGAATGTCCCCCCGGGGAGATCCATTGCCAAACGTACGATTTTTCCCATCCCCCGGACCTGACCAAGACCATCCGGGTGGCCATCTCACTGGTGCTTGCGCCGTTCTTACCCATGCGCCTCCGGGCGCTCCTGACCTGGTTCACGGCGCTGCCGATCCTGGTCAAGGGCGCCGACGCCATTCTCAACAAGGGCATCACGGTTGAGGTCCTGGATGCCGGGGCTGTCACGTTTACCCTGCTGCGGCGGGACTACTTCTCGCCCACCGCCATTGTCCTGTTGCTGACCTTCGGGGATTATCTGCAAGAACTCACCGAGTACAAATCCAACCGCCTGCTCCTGAGCCTCTATAAACATGAGGTCGAATGGGTATGGATTGAAGTGGACGGCGTAGAGACACGGTTTCCCATGGAGGACGTAAAAGTGGGGGATATCGTCGTCTGCGGGCACGGGGAACTCATTCCCGTGGACGGGATAGTGGTGGAGGGGGCCGCCGCGGTCAATGCCAGTTCCATCACAGGAGAACCCCTGCCTGTGGATGCGACGTCGGGAACCGAGGTCTTTTCGGGTACGGTGATCGAAGAGGGTCGCATCAAGATCAGGGCCATGCGGGTCGGGCCCGAATCCACGACAGCCAAGATCAGCCAATACATCGAAAAATCGCTCAAGATCAAATCCCGGGTGCAGACCGAGTCGGAAACCCTGGCCAACCGCCTGGTACCGCTGACCTTCGGGATGGGGCTTTCTATCTTTGGCGTCACCGGAGACATCCGGCGTGCCTCGGCCGCCCTCACCGTGGATTACTCCTGCGCCCTGAAACTGTGCAGTCCCGTGGCGGTCAAGACCGGCATGAACTCGGCTGCTCAGGGGGGGCTGGTGATCAAGGGTGCCTCCGCGTTGGAAACCTTTTCAAAGGTCGATACCTTTGTGTTTGACAAGACCGGCACGCTCACCCGGGGATCTCCGGAGGTGACGGACATTGTCTCCTTCAATGGGTGCAACCAAAAGGAGGTGCTGGCCCTGGCCGCTTCTGCGGAAGCGCACTACAAGCATCCCATGGCCTCTGCTATTGCGGCGGCGGCAAAGGAACGGGGCGTGCCGTTCATTGAAGCCGGCGAATGCGATTTTATCGTTGCGCATGGGGTTTCCGCGTTTGTGGGTTCCCACGAGGTGTTGGTGGGAAACCGTCACTTTGTGGCTGAAGACGAGGGGATTGACTGCAACGTGGGCGATGAAAGTGCCAGGGCGCTTCATGCCGAAGGAAAATCGACCCTTTATGTTGCAAAGGACCGCGAATTGGCCGGATTGATTGCCATTCGCGACGTGATTCGGCCCGAGGCGGATGCGGCCCTTCGCCGGCTCAAATCTCTGGGAATCCAGCATCTGGTAGTGCTCACAGGCGATCAGAAAGAGGCGGCCCAGGCCCTCGAACGGGCATTGCCCATTACAGAGATTCACTGGAACCTCCTGCCCGAGGAAAAGGCCGTCATCCTTGAGAGGCTCAAGGCCGAAGGCCGCTCGATTGCGTTTGTCGGCGATGGCGTCAACGACGCGCCGGCCCTGATTCGAGCGGATGTGGGGGTTTCCATGCCCGGCGGTGCGGACCTGGCCAGAGAATCGGCCCAGGTGCTCCTGTTGAAGGAGGACTTGATGACCCTTCCCTTTGCCCGGGAGATCTCCCAGCGTGTCATGAGCGTCCTGCGAAACAACTTCCGTTTGACCGTGGGAATCAACAGCGTGGTGTTGCTCATGGCGCTCTCCGGGGTGGCGTCTCCATTAGGAGCAGCGATCCTTCACAACGGCAGCACCATTGGACTTCTGGCCTATGCCCTGCGCGCGACCACTCTGAGGCCGCAAGGGGAATTGGAAGGACTTCGAGCAATGGCGCAGATTTGATCCAGTGGGGGGGGTGTAAACCCGGACGCGCTTTTTAACGGAGAATCATAATCATGGTGAACCTTGAAGAAGCCGATGCAGGTGACGTTTTACGTCTCGTGCGTATAGGGAACAGCCATCTGGCACATGACCTGAGTCGCATCGGTCTGGAACCGGGAAGCAAGCTGGTCAAATTCCCAAAGGAGGAAATTGAGCGGCGATCGGTACGCGTGGCATGTCCCGACGGAAACCATCGGATTCTGGGAGGCGGTATGAGCGCCAAGGTCGTTATCGAGAGGTCGGATGGTTCCAAGACGCCGCTGTCGCAGATGGAACCCAGGGAGCAGGGCAAGATCGACGCCCTCACGGGAGGCCCCGTGCTTCGTAATACCCTGAAGACCCTCGGCTTTTCGATCGGAGACACCATTCGTCTCATTCGTTTGCTGCCCCCCATGGAGTACATTGCAGTAGTGGACAAACAGAAGCATGTCCACCTTCAGGAAGGCATTGCATCCAAGATATGGGGCGTTTCAGAGGGCGCAGAAAAGCAGTTCACATCTGCTGGAAAATGGAAAGAATTCTCGGTTATGAAGCTCCTGGGGGGCGCCAGGGCCAAGGGGTATCTGGAAAACCTCCATATCAGCCCCGGCACAAGCCTGGTTCTCATCGATATTGAGCCGGGCAAGCGCATTGCCTACGGGCCTCAGGATCATCTCGCCATCGAAACCATGGACGGCCTGCGAATCCATCTCGGCCCCAATGAGGCCAAGACGATTTATGTCGAAAAAGTCTAGTTTCCATCCGGAAATGGTCTTTTTTACCAATCTCGGCGTCAATCTGCACATTCGCTTGTGCGGCGACCACCAGGTCGCCTCCGCGCAAACGCTCGATTTTCTTGATATTGGCAAAAAATACTCATTTCCGGATTGGAAACCGGGTTGTACCGGGAAATCTTTTCGGGATGATCTAGGAGGGTGTCGGGGAAGTCTGCATTGCTGCAGCTCCTCCTAACGTTGGCATGTGAAATCAGTACATTACTAGTAGATATCAATAGGCCGTTTTTTCAAGTCCCGTGAATGGAGATGAAAAGGCAATGCAGGCGCTGACGGAAGTGGTTTCTGGAAAACCCGTGAGCCTCGTGAGTATTCAAGGCGGGAGGCAGTTGCGGGCAAGACTCTGCAACATGGGGCTGGTGCCGGGCGCCCGTTTCACGGTGCTCAACGGAAATGGTGGTGGGCCCGTTATAATCAAGGTCAAGGAGACCCGCCTGGCCATCGGTCGCGGCATGGCCCGGAAGATGATGGTGGAATAGGCCTTACAGACTGACACACAGATGGTTTTGCCTTTCGCCATACGCACCGTGAGCGTAACAGGTCTGGATCATATCTGGAGAGGTCGCGATACCGAAATCCGAATCCCGCCGGAGGAACCCTGAGAAAGGCTGCGATGAGATGTACGGGTTTCCCATGGGGAATGATGGGCTTGGACTGAAAAGGAAGATGTTCATGAGCGTGAAAAAGCAGTACATGAAGAAAAAGCCATTGTGCAAAGTCACCTTCAGGCTGAATAAGAAGCAAGCCAGGCATGCCAGGACGGTCCATGTCGTCGGTGATTTTAATGGCTGGGATACCGGTGCCACACCTATGGTGAAGCTCAAAAGGGGTGCATTCAGTGTAATAGTTGACCTGGAAAAAGGCAGGGAATATCAGTTTCGCTACCTTCTAAACGGTACAGACTGGGTGAATGATTCCGGGGCTGATCACTATGTGACAACGCCCTATGGGGACGAGAACAACTGCGTCATTGTCGTTTAAGGATCCTTTATGGAGTAACGCATCGGAAATCGGATATCCTGCGAAAACTGTGAAAGCGGATCGCCAGGCCGCCTGATTGTGGTGGCTCTGTTTACAGGTATATTTCCGCACATGTCTGCACGCCGAGGATGACACGTCGTGAGAGTCGGTGGTCGGTCCACCCCCCCCTCTTGGAGGTGAGGTAGAACTCCAGCCCCACATAATGGTAGTGGCTGCCGTTGAGGATGGTCTCCGGCACAAACGAAAGACATACCGGAAAGCGTTCATCGAAGGCGAGAGGTTTGGCTTCGGTATTCGGCATGATCTTGAAAAGACGGACGTTTGGGGGGAACCGAAGGTTCTTTCCTGATGACGGAGTTAGCGCGTTCTCCATCGCGTTCAAGCACGCCGTTTCCGCGCAAAAAATATCCGCGCTCCACACTCCTTCACTGTACCCGTAATGAAGGTCAAGCAGCAGATTGAACCGGCCGCGGGCCTTTTTGCCGATGCCCTTATAGAGATCGTACAGATCGGCCAGTCGTTCGGACTTAAGGTGGTGGAGGCTGCGTTGGTTGCTGATTCCATTTTCGATGCGAACGATTTCCATGCCCCTTTTCGGGAGGCCTTTGACTGTTCTTTCACCAAGAGAAAGTTCCTCCCGATGGACGCCGATGATGATGCCTGTCTTGAGCATGAATGTTTCTTTCTTGATACCCATGCGACCTTTGGGGCGTCGCTGCCCTTGTTGGGTAGTTTATAACAGAACCGAAATCAAAAAAACACCCTCTATTTTTAGAATATCCTATAAAAGTTGTACAGATCTAACAAATATTCATTGACAGAACAATGGTGGTTCCTTAAGATACCCATACTTTGAGACGAAAGAAGACCTCGAGGAGAACTTGCGATGCATATGCCAATGAGAAAAATGCGAAGACAGCAGAAAGGCCGCATTTCTGCGGTGAAGGCACGCGGTGAAATCGGTCGGCGGATACGAGACATGGGCCTTGTCCCTGGAACGGATTTCACCATCGTTGGACGGGCTCCTTTGAGGGATCCCGTAGCCGTGCGTATGAAGGGGTTTACCCTGACCCTAAGAAACAGCGAAGCGGACTATATCGAATGCGAAACGGAGGATTAGGTCTGTGAGTGAAACCATTCGAGTGGCCGTGTCGGGTCAGCCCAATTGCGGCAAGAGCACCATGTTCAATGCCATCACCGGCTCCACGGCCCGGGTGGGCAACTATCCCGGCATCACGGTAGATCGTCTGGAAGGCGCTTATCTCATGGGGGACACCCGGTTCAGGCTGGTGGACCTGCCCGGCACCTATTCCCTCTCAGCCTATTCCATGGAAGAGGTGGTCGCCCGGGACGTGATTGTGGATGAACGTCCGGATGTGGCTATCAATATGATGGATGCTACGGCCCTGGAGCGAAGTCTTTACCTTGTGGTTCAGCTTATTGAAATCGGTGTGCCGTTGGTGCTGGGGTTGAATATGATGGATCAGGTCCGGAAGAAGGGCATTCGGATCGACACCGAAAAGCTGGCAACGCTGCTGAAGGTCCCGGTGATAGAGTGTGTGGCGCGCATCGGTGAGGGTAAAGACAAACTGATGAAAGCGGTCAAAAGCGTTGCTGAAAAAACAAGGGGGAAATGGTCTCCGCTCAAGATTTCCTACGGACCGGACCTGGACCCGGCTGTGGAGGAATTGACCCGCCGCATCGAAGCGACGGGTTTCATGACCGACCGGTACAATGCCAGATGGCTGGCTGTAAAATACCTGGAACAGGATGAACAAATCCTCAAAGCAGGGGAAAAGGCCGGCCCCCTTGGCGCGGAGCTGGAAACCTACGTGAACCAGGTGACCGAACGCCTGGAAAAGGGAAAGGGGATGTATCCGGAGGCAATCATCGCAGATTGCCGGTATGCCTTCATCAACTCCATCTTGAATCAGGGCGTGGTTTCAAGGACAAGTGAGCTTTCCCTGGATGCATCGGACAAGGCCGACCGGATCCTGACCCATACGATCATGGGTCCCATCATCATGGTGGGCGTTCTGCTGGTACTGTTTTATGTCACCTTCAACATCGGCGCCTATCCGCAGGGGTGGGTGGAAGCGGGATTCGGCCTTCTGGGCGACCTTGGGACTTGGCTGATTCCCGAAGGGATGGTGCAATCCCTGGTGGTATCCGGCATTATCGATGGCGTAGGCGCGGTGTTGAGCTTTACGCCGCTCATTTTGATCATGTTTTCTCTCCTGGTTTTTCTCGAAGACCTGGGCTACATGGCCCGGGTGGCCTACATGGCGGACAAGGTGTTCAAGATCTTCGGACTCCACGGCGCCTCGGTTATGCCCCTGATCATTTCCGGCGGGCTGCCCGGCGGGTGCGCCGTGCCGGGCGTCATGGCGGCCCGGACCCTCAGAAGCCCCCGTGAACGGCTGGCCACCATCTTCACGGCCCCCTTTACGGTGTGCGGCGCCAAGACAACGGCCTATGTAATGCTCATTGCAGCCTTTTTCCCTACCCACCCTACTACAGCCATGTTCGCCGTGGTGATGGCTTCCTGGTTTTTCGTGCTGGTGGTCTCCAGAATCCTTCGAAGCACCGTCATTCGCGGTCCTTCAACGCCCTTTGTCATGGAGTTGCCGCCCTACCGGTTGCCTACCCTTCGCAATGTGGTCATTCACACCTGGGACCGGGTTTGGCAGTACATCAAGAAAGCGGGAACCGTCATTCTGGGGATTTCTATCCTCATGTGGGTGCTCATGACCTTTCCACAACTGCCGGCAGAACAGGCGGAGCATTTCGAGTCGCTCGAAGCATCGGCCAAAACGGAGATCGCCCGGCAGACTGCGGACAAAAACTTCTCAGCCGCTGAAGGGGAAACGGCCCTCCAGAAAACCCTTGCGGAGATTGCGAATGATGAGGGTGAGGCGGCGCTTCGGTACTCCATGGCCGGCCGGCTTGGCGATGCACTGGAATCCGTCACCCGGTACGCCGGTTTTCCCTGGCAGTCCAATATCGCCCTGATCGGCGCCTTTGCGGCCAAAGAGGTGTTTGTGTCCACCCTTTCCACTGCCTATTCCATGGGGGATGTGGATACGGAGGAGGCCCAAAGCCTCAGCCGGCGAATCGCGGCCGATCCCAACTGGACTATGCCCGGCGTTATTGCGATGATGCTGTTCATGCTGCTGTATGCCCCGTGCATGGTTACGGTCGCGATGATCATTCGGGAGGCGGGAATCCGGTGGGCGCTTTTCTCCGTTTTTGGGTCCATGGCGTTTGCCTTCACCCTGGCCATCGTCGTCTACCAGGTGGGCATGCGGTTCTTCTAAAGGTTCGGCCAGGGATGGGAACTGGATGCCTTGCTCAAGAAGATCCATAACGCCGTGAAACCGGGAGATTTTTTTGTCAGCTTCCAGAATGGCACGACATATGAGCACACCAAAAACAGGAAGATTTTTGGGTAGGTCTGGAGATCCTCATCCAATGCGGCTTTCCAAGGTTTTTGGTTCCGGTGGTTTTTCGGATTGCGGGTTGCGGTTCTAAGCCGCCTTGGATAAGGATACAAAGGAGATAATGATAATCACAAGAACGGAGGGATTAGAAAATGGCAAAGGTTCTCGTACTAAGATACAATAATGGGAAACTTCCCCCATCTGCTCTTACAGATGAGTTTAAACAACAAGTTGGTGCAGCAATGGGGAAATATTTGAAAGAAAACCCGGAGGTCAAGTTCAACGGGCTCTGGGTGAATGAAGAGGGCGTAGGCATTTGCGATTGGGAAGCGCCGAACGCCGAGGCAGTGAAAAGCTTCATTGACGGTGCCGGCGGGACCTATGACGCTATCGTAGCAGTAGAAAAAGTTCTTTGATACGGAGCGGCAGGCTTTACGGGGTGCGGCATCTTTTGCCGCACCCGCTGGAAAGCAAAACGGGCTGTAGTGAAACATGCCCGTCTCTTTGGAACCTGGATAACGAGAAGCGTGATCCGGGAGAAAGATGTTGTCAGGCAGCTCGCGGTCAAAATCCCTGCAGTGAGCGACATACTCAAGACCCTCAATGAACGGGGACTGGTCACTGGAGAGGGCATGGTCCGGAAGATATCATTGTGAAGGAATTTTTTTTTGGGCTTTCAGATAGGAGTTTCTAGCTTTCGTAGAAAGTTAAAAGAAGTGGAAATGACCACCGGTAGGCCCGTCAGCGGGTCTCTCACGTGCGCCGGCCGTGTGGCGGCGTGAAGCAAGTGACGGCGTAACTTGATATGATGCAAAACACCCATAGAATTCCAAGGATGCGCTTTTTTCGCCTTGACAAGTAGAATTGACAAATATATTAGATCCATCTATTGATATTAGAAATTCTTATTCATGACAACGTGCTTCCAGCGGTCCGTATAGAAGAGGCAACATATGAAACCTTCCAGAATTAAGGAGACCCTGAACCGGTTGCTCAAGATCAATCAGCCCGTGTTTATCTGGGGTGCTCCGGGCGTGGGAAAAAGCCAGGTGGTGGCCCAGGTGGCAGAGGGGCAGGGGTATGAATTGAGAGATATTCGCGCCGTCCTTCTGGATCCGGTGGACCTGAGAGGACTGCCATATATCGATGACACCGGCCGCGCATCCTGGTGCCCGCCCGACTTTCTTCCCGTGGAAGGAAGAGGGATTTTGTTTCTGGATGAACTGAACGCGGCGCCGCCTTTGGTACAGGCGGCCTGTTACCAGTTGGTGCTGGACCGGCGTCTGGGCAACTATCGTCTGCCCGACGGATGGTGCATCGTGGCCGCCGGCAACCGGGAAACCGATCGGGCGGTGACCCACCGGATGCCGTCGGCCCTGGCCAACCGATTCGTACATCTCAATTTTCAAGTGGATCTGGAGGATTGGTGCGCGTGGGCCGCGGAAAGCCGGATGGCCCCGGAAGTCATCGCCTTTATACGCTTCCGGCCCAATCTGCTGCATGCCTTCGACCCCCTGAAGGAAGAAAAGGCGTTTCCAACGCCCCGGTCGTGGGAATTTGTCTCCGGCATCCTTTCGTTCGATTCATCCGTGTCGGCCGATTATGAACTGCTGTCAGGGACCGTCGGGGAAGGGGCTGCAGCCGAATTTGCGGGGTTCCAGCGCCTGTTCCACGAACTGCCGGACCTGGATGCCCTTTTGATCCGGCCGGAAACCGCGGAAATCCCCGATGATCCCGCGATCCTGTACGCGGTATGTGAGGCGCTGGCGGGAAAAGCCGCGCCCCATAACATGTCTCAAATGGTCACCTACGCCAAACGGCTGCCCCCGGAATTCAGTGTCCTTCTGGTGAGGGACGCCATTAAGGCTGACAGGGAAGTGGTCCATACCGAGGCCTTTAACGAATGGGCCACCGCTTATTCGGATGTGCTTTTATGAGCCCTCATATGGAAGCGCACTTGAAAATGGTGAAGTGCAGATCCCTGTTGTTGCTGGATCACCCGTTTTTCGGGTCCCTGTCCCTTCGCATGCCCCTGAAAGCGGATCCATCGTGCCAAACCGCCTGGTCCGACGGCCGTGCGCTGGCTTACAATCCCGCTTATGTGGGCGTTTTGCCCCGGGATAAACTGAAAGGCCTTCTGGGCCACCTGGTGATGCATGGCGTCTGCGGGCATTACCGTCGTCGAAGGGACCGGGACCCTGATCAGTGGAATGCGGCCTGTGATTACGCTATTAACTGGATCCTTCTGGAAGCGGGTTTAACCCTGCCGGACGGTTACCTGGACAAATCCGAATGGCGGGGCAAGACAGCGGATGAGATTTTTGGCCTTCTATCTGCCCAAAACAACGATTCCAAGTGGGAGCAAAGAGAGGGGGCGAAAGAACCCCATGAGGGTTCGAAAACCGCGGCCCACGAAGCCGATTCAGGGGATCAGGGGGAAGACCGAGACGGTGATGAAGCGGGTGAGAAGACCAAATCACTCGACACCCGTGTGAAAAACGCCACAAAGAAGGACCACAGGTGTCAAGGGACCGCCGGGGAGTTCGAAAGCTGCGGTGAGATACGCGATCCCCCCGAAACGGACAGCCCCGGGGGAAACATAGAGGCTGCCGAGGACGTGGAGAACCAGTGGAAGATCGCCCTGGCCCAGGCAGCGATGCAGGCAAAATCCATGGGGGATCTGCCCGCCTCCCTGGCAAGAATGATCGATGGCGCGTTGAGCCCGAAGCTTGACTGGCGAAGGCTTCTGGGACGGTTCATCGATGCAAGTGCGCGAAACGATTATGCCCTGATGCCGCCCAACAGGCGTTACCTCCACCGGGGGCTGTATTTGCCGTCCATGCGCAGCGAAGAGCTGCCTGATGCCGTCGTGGCGGTGGATACCTCGGGCAGCGTCTCAGACCGGGAGTTGGCGCAGTTTACCGCGGAACTGGGGGCCATTGTCAGCGATTGTGCCATGACCGTTCACCTCCTGTTTTGTGACACGCGGGTGACCGAAATCCGGAAACTGCATCGAATGGATCTGCCATTTAGGCTGACATACAAGGGTGGCGGTGGCACCGATTTCCGCCCGGCGTTTCAATGGGTCCGCGAGCAGGGTCTGCAACCGCGATACATGATCTATCTGACGGACCTGGCCTGCAATCGTTTCCCGGAGAAACCCGACTTTCCCGTCCTGTGGGCCCACACGGGCCAGGGAGACACAACCCCTCCCTTTGGAGAAGTGATCGAAATCAGATGACATTTGGTGGGAGAACGATATGAACATTCAGTGGGAGATTATCAAAAAGCGGGGACACTTGCGGCCTAAACTGCACTACACCATTGAACTGGAACCCTTTGAAATCAGCCTGGCAGTGCCCAGTGTGACCGTCATCAGTACCATCGCCAAACCGCCGGATGCCTGGCAAAGCCATGTGTACCCCGGCCGCGATGAACGAAGGGACTGGTCCCCCGATATTCATTATGAGCTAACCACGCCGAACCATAAGGACGGTCGCCTCAAAAACGTGCTGACACTTCCCTTTCGTGAAAGTAACGCATACCCGGAAGTTGAATCGTCCTTTTCACTGCTGCGGGCCTCTTATGAAGAAGCATTGGTGACCGCTTACCGAAACACCGCCTTTGAAATCAGGGGGGAACTGGGGATGAGCCCGGAAACAAAGCGGGAAATCGCGCCGGTCGTGCTGGCGGAAAAGCTCCTGAACTGCTTTGGCGGCATGGCCCCATTTTGCCCTTGACCCAGAATTTGAGTGGTGGATTTCCTATCTTCCACCGTATTGGATACCCTGCCCCGAATGATCCGAGCATTGCACAAAAGGTGCGACAATGGACGCGATAAGCATGACGAAATCCGTCGGCTGCTTTCTTTTGGCGGGCCTGTTCGAGATCGGAGGAGGGTACCTCGTCTGGCTGTGGTTGCGAGAGGGAAAATCCATCGCCTGGGCGGGTCTCGGGGCGATCATTCTTGTGCTGTACGGGGTGGTGCCAACTCTCCAGCCGGCTCATTTTGGACGCGTCTACGCAGCGTATGGCGGTGTGTTCATCGCGTTTTCGATTCTATGAGGATGGAAAATCGACGGGATAGCGCCGGATCGCTTCGATATTCTCGGGGGTATTGTGGCGCTTGCGGGTGTCGGGATGATGATGGACTGGCCAAGGGATTAGACCGTCACTCAGGTGGCGATTTCCAATTCTTCACAGGCCGGTGATTGCAGCACGAGACGGCATACGGGGAATGCTGAATGCCGCAGTGAAGAAACAGAGGCGTTATGTCTGCAAAAACGTTCCTGATCAGGGGTGTGGTGGCGCTGGTGGCGGTGCTCTGTCTTGCCTGCCACGGGTGGACGGGCTTTGCCGTTCTCCAGTGGTTTGGCCTCCTCTCCTATGCCGTCTGTTTTGCCATGTACATGAAGGCGCTCGTCCTTTCGCTTTTCCGAACCCGGCGGGTAACCGCGGATCTTCTGGTCGTAACGGTCATGGTGGTCTCCTTCCTGGCCGGGCAGCCGCTCAGCGGGGCGCTGGTAGCGTGGTTCATCAGCATGGGCCTTGCCATATCATTTACCATCATTGAAAGAACAAGGCGGAAAATCGAGGGCCTGACAAAGAGCAAGGATAAGATAGTCCGGGTGGTGAGAAACGAAACGCTCATGGAGTTGTCCGTTGAAGATGTCCGCCCCGGGGATCTGGCCATTGTCCCGCAAGGGGAGATGATACCGGTAGATGGGGAGATCGCGGAGGGGTCTTCTTCTGTTGACGAATCGGTCATTACGGGCGAGCCTTTTCCCGTTTTCAAAAGTCCCGGGGACCCGGTTACGTCCGGATCCGTTACCCTGACGTCGCCACTCAAGGTGAAGGTCGCAAAGGCGGGTGACAAGGGTTTCCTGTATGTCATGGCCAAAGAGATCGAGGCATCGCTGGGCATCAAGCCCAAAATGCACCAGACCGCGGACAGAATTGTTCAGGTCTTCATTTCCGCTGTCGTTTTGTATGCCGTGGGCGTGTTCCTTTTTGCCGGGGGCCTGACCGGGGATTTTATCACAGGCCTTGTGCGAATGGCTGCGGTTACGGCTGTGGCATGCCCTTGTGCGTGGGCCCTGTCCGTGCCCACGGCCTTTGCCTCGGCCATCGGTGGTCTGAGCGGCCGCGGCATCCTGGTTCGCGGAGGAACACCCCTGGAACTCGCGGGCCGGGCATCTTATGTGGTTCTGGACAAGACCGGAACAATCACCTCGGCCAACCCTAAGGTCGGAGAAATCAAGTCCTATGGCATTCCCCAAGACGAACTGCTTCAGACGGCAGCCTCCGTTGAATCCGTGTTCACCCACCCTATCGCCGGCGCCATTGTCGCGTATGCCTCGGAAAGGAACATCCCACCGTTGAGAGTGGAAGGCGCCCAATACCTCTCGGGCCTGGGTGTAAAGGGATCCATTGGCGGTCGTGAGGTCGTCATGGGTCAGGCCGAGACCCTGAAGGCCATGGGAATAGCTGTACCTTCGGACATCCGGATGCAAGGGCGTGCCATATGGATTGGCTTGGATAAAAAGGTTGCGGGTGTCCTGGCCATCCAGGATGAGCTTCGGGACTCGGCCCGGGGCCTTGGTCCGGCACTTAGACGCATGGGAATACAAAAGGTCGTTCTGGCCACAGGCGATCAGGAAGAGGCCGAGGCCCGCCGGGTGTCCGAACTCGTAGGCGCAGATGAACACCGATGGGGCCTGCTGCCCGCGGACAAGACCACACTGGTGAGGGAATTGAGCGCTCGAGGAGTCACGGTGATGGTGGGCGATGGGATCAATGATGCCACATCGCTGGCCGAGGCGGATGTGGGTATTTCCTTGGGGCGCGCCAAGGCCGACCTCGCCATAAAGTCCTCCGATATCATCGTACTGAGGGACGATGTATCCAGCCTTCTGACCATCATCCACAAGGGTAAGAAGCTCATTCGCATCATCCGGGAGAACTACGCCTGGGCCATCGGCTTCAACACCGTGGGCATTGCCCTGGCCACTGCGGGATTCCTGAGTCCGTGGCTCGCTGCCCTGTTTCACCACATCAGCTCTGTGTTGGTGGTGCTCAACTCCGCTCGGCTGGTCCGTGACGAAGACAAAATCGTCAACATCTGACAAACGCCTCACAATAGTCAAATGGGTTGGTCCAGAACTTCCCTCATGGAAACGCGGAACAAAACCGCTGCGTGGTTCCAGTATATGATTTAGCCTTGATAACAATAGGTTGAGCTTAAAATTGCACCTAGTGCCGAAAAAGCTTGACAAACCCGATTTCGCGGTATAATTAGCTACTCGAAAATAGATTAGCGCCCTAAAATTTAAATAGGTGCACCTTACGTTTTTCGGCCTTTTTCAGGCGCGAAAGAAGTGAAGACGCAATTCTCTGGAGGATGAGCGGCCAGGTTGCGTCTTTTTTTTGGGGGGGATACTCCTTCTCATCGCAACGCTAATGGGACGATATTGGTTATGGTCACGGAGCCGGGCCTTTCTGTCCTTTTGCGGTTTGGGGCATCCGGTCCGGCTTTCTACCGGTTTATCCGCCGGCCGATCACGTGCCCTCCCGATGAACAGAACCACTTGCTGCACTCTCGGTTTTGGCCAATTTCTTTTGTTCAAGAGGCAAAGGCAGGATTCAGGAGTTCGGAAAGGAGAATTCGATCAGATGCTGAAAAGACTGAAGGTGCCGTTCATGGAGGAAACAGGGTATGCCGATGAACAGAAGGCCCGAGCCGGTCGGCGAGGGCGATTGCACCCGGCTCAATGGGGGGAATCCAGAAGAGGAGGGAATTGCCGAGGACGAAGGAGGGGTTCGCCGGGGCAGAAATGGGGTCATATCTGAAGAGAGGCCTCGCATAGCGGATTGTCAGTGCAGGCACACGGCCAAGGTCTCGGCACGAGAGGGATATTCAATGAACCCCTTGCAGATGATGGAGCTGATCGAGGCCTTGAGGGCCGAAAACGATTCATTGAAACGGAACTATGCGGCAGTGGTTGAACGGGAACAGGAGTACCACAATTTCTTTGAGAGCACCCGTGACGCCATTGTGGTTTTCAACCGTGAATTGCGGTTGATCGAGGCCAATCCGGCCGCCGTTGGCCTGCTTGGATACCTTTCGGAGAAGGATATGAGAGGTATTCCCATAGAGAGCATCTTTGGCGATCCCACTGTCCTGGATCAATTGCTCAAGGTGCTGTTGTCAACCGGAAAGATCGAAAACCTTGAGACGACGCTTTGCTGCAAAGCCCGAGACCGTCGATGGCCTGTGGTCATCGGGAGCGGATTTGTTCATCTGGACAGGAAGGAACAACCCAAACACTTTGAGTTTGTATTCACCGATATTTCCAAGCGAAAACAGGCAGAAGAGGAGATTCGGGAAAAGGAGGCCCTGTACCGAAGCATCTACCAGGGAATGAGCGTCGGGGTGGCGAGGGTCTCGCTCGGTCTTACCATTCTCAGTGCCAATACGGCCTATTGCCGGATGTTAGGGTCACTCGAGGAGGATCTCGTCGGCCGAAACGTGCGCGACATCATCCATCCCGATATGGTAGAGGAAACGCTACAAAAGGGAGAAGGACTCATTCACGACAAGAGGGCTCATTTCCATCTGGAAGAGCGATTTGTGCACAAGCAAGGACATGTGGTACATGCAATTCTGGATGTCAATGTGATCCACGATGCCAAAGGAAAGCCGTCTTATCTCCTGTGCTGCGTGGTGGATATCACCAGGCGCAAGGAGCTGGAGGCACGACTCCTGGAGTCGCAGAAACTGGAGGCCGTCGGCACCCTGGCCGGCGGCGTCGCCCACGATTTCAACAACCTCCTGATGGGAATTCAGGGACGCATATCGCTCATTTCCGTTGACCTGCCCGCGATCCACCCCGCTCAGGAACATATCCGTGTGATTGAGACGCACATAGGAAGTGCAAAGAGACTTACCTATGAGCTGTTGGGTTTCGCCCGAGGAGGCAAATATGAGTTGAAACATGTCGATATGAAGGACCTGGTTCAAAATACTGCGAGCATGTTCGGGCGGACCAAAAAGGAACTCCAGATACATACCCGATTGGATGATGTCCCCATGGTGATAGAAGCCGATGCCAATCAGATAGAACAGGTCCTTTTGAATCTGTACATCAATGCCTGGCAGGCCATGCCAGAGGGCGGCGAGTTGTTTTTGGATGCCCGAGTCATTGCGCCGGACGACCACTTTTGCGATCTCTATCAGACACCCCACGGCCCCTATGTGACGGTTACCGTCAGGGATACCGGAGTGGGCATGGACGAAGTCACCCTCAAGCGGGTCTTCGACCCCTTTTATACCACCAAGGAGAAGGGCCGGGGGACAGGTTTGGGCCTCGCCTCCGCTTACGGTATCATCAAAAACCACGGCGGCGTGATTACGGTCCAAAGTGAACCCTGCGACGGGAGCGCCTTTACGGTTTTTCTCCCTGCATCCAATGCGAAGGCAGTTCATGTTGATTCTGAAAAGACAGAGATGAAACGGGGTTCTGAAACCATCCTCCTGGTGGATGATGAGGAGATCGTCCTCGATGTGGCCCAAACCATGCTGGAACACCTGGGCTATGCGGTTGTGACGGCCAGGAGTGGAGAAGAGGCTGTTGAGACGGTAAAAACTATGGGAAAGGACATCGATCTCGTTATCCTCGATTTCATTATGCCAGGCATGGACGGGGGCAGGACGTTCAATTGTCTCCGCGAAATCAGACCGAACATCCTTGTAATGCTTTCTACCGGGTATGGCGCCAGCGATCGGACGAAGCATATTGTACAGGCAGGGCGAAGCAGGGTCATCCAAAAGCCTTTCTCCATCGAAGAGCTCTCCCTACATGTCCGGACTATTCTGGATGAATGCCGCGATTCCCCATAAACCGGCCGGACATGGGTTCCCATGATGTTGCATCAAGCGAAAAATGCGTGTGACTTTGGAAGAGCAGGAAAAATTGTTGAAAACATTGCCGATGATGCGATCAGGGTAACGGTGAGCATCGAGTTGTGCACCCTCAACGGAGATATCCATGACCCTGAAGAATTGGTAAGGGCCGCGCGGACATGGCACCGTCCCGGGCAAAACAGGAGGGACGCGAACGTGTGTGCGTCTACAGCCCCCGATGGTACCCCCACGATAACATCTCTAAAAGATGAGTCTCTGATTCAGATCCCCGATCTGGTTGTTTTGATGGCGAGACACATCAGGAACCGTCCGCCCGGGGCAGAATTTTGGGCCGTTCAGCCCACGAAGGACACCCTATGAAATCAATACCCAGATTGGCGGATGATGACCATCCGCTGGTTCGAGAGACAGCGGAAAGACTGGCAGGGGGAGAGGAATCCCCAGGCTGGAGGCTGGAGAAGCTCTTTTACTATGTTCGGGACGGGATCCGCTTCGGCTTTCCCATGGGCGGGGATCTGGTAAAGGCATCCGACACCATTCGGCTTCGGATGGGGCAGTGCAACACCAAGGGCGCCCTGTTTTTAGCGTTGTGCAGGGCCTCTGGTATTCCCGGCCGGATGCACTTCTCCCTTATCAGGAAGGAAATACAAAGAGGCCTTTTTACGGGGATCGGCTATCTGCTGATGCCTTCCCTGATCTCTCATAGCTGGCTTGAGGTGAAGATCGAGGGGAAATGGCGCAGGCTGGATTCATATATCAATGATGAGGCCTTTTTCACCGCAGCCAAGCTGGTCCTCAAAGAAAAGGGATGGGACACGGGCTATTCCATATCATGCGCCAACGGCCGGTGCAGTGCCGATTTCCATATCGATGACGAGCGATTTGTCCAGATGGACGCGGTTGTTGCGGACCAGGGCGTCTGGAAGGACCCTTCTGATTACTATAGGACCGAGGCATACCGAAACAGGCCCGGTTACATAAAGCTATTGCTTTACAGGCTCATGATCAAAAAGGTCAACAATCGGGTAGAGCTGTTGAGATCGACATCTCGCGTGGGGTGTAACCATGGGACTGCGGCATGAGACGCCTATCTGTTTGTTGCAGCCTTACGGTCCACTTTTGGCGCACGCCTCGTTTGCTCCAACTGTAACCATCTGATACCTTTAAGCGACTAAAAGGCACCTACGGAAAGTCGTGCATTTTCCGCATTTGATTCTCGATCCCATATATCGTTGTTTAAAAAAAGCTTGACAAAGGAAATTTCTCGGAGTAGTTAGTTCTGCAAATTAATATTAGAAATGCAAAATAAAATAAGAATGACCTTACGGTATCCGGTTCTTGGACGCGGAGGAAGTGAAGGCGTAATTCTTTGAAGTGAAAGAGGTTGCGTCTTTTTTGTGGGTTGCGTCATAGAAGAGGCCGTTAGATGATTTTTCAATGGAGGCGCCTGAATGGGTGCTAAATCATGTTGAAAGTATGAAAGGAGACAGGCACATGATGCGGGCATTGATCGTTTATGGTTCAACCACCGGGAACACACAAACCACAGCCGAAATGATCGGCGACGTTTTTGAGGAAAAGGGCTGGGACATCGTGATGAAAAACGTTGATGAGACCGCAGTCGAAGAGCTTGCCTGGGATTACGACCTTGTCCTGCTGGGATCGTCCACCTGGGGCGATGACGAGATCGAAATGCAAGAGGACTTCGCCGAGTTCTATGAAAAGATGGATGAGGTATCCCTGAATGGCAAAAAGGCCGCGGCCTTTGGTTGCGGAGACAGCTCCTTTACGCATTTTTGCGGTGCTGTGGACCTCATAGAGGAAAAGGTGGAGGAACTCGGCGGCAGTCTTGTGATAGAATCCTTGAAAATAGACGGCGATCCCAACGATGCGGATGATGATATCAAGGACTGGGCCGCGACCGTTGCGGGTCAGGCCCGATAGGTGCATTAGAAAGGAAACAGGAGGTAGAAATGAAAAGAGCTGCAGTCAGTCTGTTCATGGTTTTGGCGTGCGTGCTGATCACCGTTCCGGCCTCAGCACACACCCTTTGGATTAACCTCTATGAGTCCTTTGCACATCCTCCGGGGCATGCAATCGCCTCTATCGGATGGGGCCATCGGATTCCCTTGGATGACCTGCTCGGTCAGCTTAGCCTGGCATCTTACGAACTGATCGATCCTGAACTGAATCGAACGGCCCTGCCTCTGCCCGCCGTGACAAAAGGGGAAACACTCGAGACCGGTTCGGGGATAGGGGTGTCCGTCGGAGATGCCGGACTCAGGAAGTTGGGCCTGACCGATAAGGCTGCCCCCGGCACATACCAGGTCGCCCTTGCATCGGCCGACAACTTCTACTCAACGTACCTGGATGAAAAGGGTGTGAAAAAGTGGGCTCCCAAGCCCATGAACCAGGTGGAAGGGGCAAAGAAAGTGCTGGCCGGCATGAAATACAAATCCTATGCCAAGGCCTTCTTTACGGTGGGGGCGAAATGGACGGCCCCCGAACCCCTGGGAAACGACCTCGAGCTGATGCCCCTGACCGATCTGAGCCGTGTGCATGTGGGGGACATGGTTTCCTTTGAGGTGAGTCTCATGGGAAAGCCCCTTACCACTATGCCCGAAAAGGGCCTGGAATATATCACCGCCACCAGCAACACGTTCGGGGGGCCGGACGGCTTTTTCCTGGCCGCCATGCTCCATAACGGCAAGGGCTCGTTTCGCATGCCCACAGCAGGACAATGGGTGGTCAACGTATACACGAGCTGGGATGTGGATCCGGCAAAGGACCCGAAGTCGCTGGTTGAAAAATGCACCAAGGTGTTCTATGCGGGAACCATCAGCTTTGATGTCAAACCATAGCGAAGAACCGGATTCGAATGGGAGATCTCTTCATGAGTGTCAAGAAAAAGTACCTCAAGAGAAGGCATCTGTGCAGGGTCACGTTCAGGCTGGACAAAAGACAGGCCAAATCCGCCAAGACCGTCCATGTTGTGGGCGAGTTCAACGACTGGGATGTCTCTTCCACTCCCATGAAAAGACTGGGAAAAGGTGAATTCAACGTGGTGATTGATCTTCAAAAGGGCAGAGAATATCAGTTTCGCTATCTTCTTGACGGCACGGATTGGCTGAATGATTGCGACGCCGATGGGTATGTTTCTACGCCCTATGGGGATGCCGAAAATTCCGTAGTGGTTGTTTAACCCCGGCTTCAGACGCAGGATTGCTCTGATCTGTGAAACGCCGGCTTCTATGTTGAAAACGGAGTGCTCCCCATCTTGGAGACACCCCGTTTTGGCCGCGTTTACGCTGTATATGGTGGGCGTTTCTATGGCCTCCCCGGTCCAAAACAAACTCTTTTGAAATTGTTGCCTTACAGGGGCATGGTCGACAGAACCAGCGGACAACAGGTGGGTATGCGGCAATCCATCGTCCTACAGCAGGTGGCAGACAATGGGGAAAAGACTACTGTTTTCCATGAGTCAAAAGGACATTCCAAACAAAGGCCGATTTACAATCCCGACATCCGTTGGTTCGGGGAGTATAAAGACCGTTTTTCTGAATTCCGGCATCCGGCTTGCCCTTTCGGACTATGAACTGAATCAGCCGACCGTCCTGAAATACTTTCCAAATGCTCCTTTTTTCGGTTTTGGCTTCTGCCTTTCAGGGGAGGTCGAGATGTGCGCCGGGTGCCTGAATAGGGCGTTTTCAGTAACATCAGGTCAAAGCGCATTGTATAGTTTCCCAACTGAGGTCGATTTCACGGAAACCGTTGGCCGCGAACACGTGGTCAAAATTTCCGTTATGATTCCCTTTGGCTTGTTGCATGCTTTTACAGGCGGGGAAATAGATCGTTTGCCAACCGCGTTAGAGAATCTGTCAAAAGGCCCCGGCCGGGTTACAGGTGTGATTACACCGCTTATGCGGATGACGCTCCACCAGATCCTGAATTGTCCTTATGATGGATTGACCCGCGATCTCTTCATGGAGAGCAAGATCCTGGAACTGGCGGCCTACAAGATAGAACAGCTTGATACCGACAATAACCTTTCGGCGAGGCCATCTGTTATGAAACCGGATGACATTGATCGTGTCCGGCATGCGGCCCATTTACTCGGCAAGGATCTGGAGGATCCACCTGACCTGAATAAACTGGCACGGTCGGTGGGCATGTGTCGCAGCAAACTGCATCACTGTTTCCGCTCGGTTTACGGCATCACTCCCTTCGATTACCTGCGCAACCGGCGCCTTGAAACCGCCGCAAGCCTCCTGAATGAAGGCAAAACGAATGTAACGGAAGCTGCCTGCGCGGTTGGATACGCCAGCCTCAGCCATTTTTCCAAGGCGTTTAGGGACCATTTTGGCTTTCCACCCGCCACGTGCCTGAAGGATGCCACCTTCTTTATAAAATAAACGATCCCGCTAAGAAAATGCACTCTACCGTTAGCGTCTCCGCAAGGTATGTGATTTATATCTCCATCATAAATCGTCTGGGCGAAGCGGCTTGTGGTTCCCAGAGCTGGAGAAACCTTGAGAATGATGGGAGGCGTGACGAATATGACGAGACTAAAACATGGATTTGTGCACATGCTGATGATGGCGATTTGTGTACTCTTTTTGAATACTGCGGTAAAGGCAGGAGGAGAGGAGGCGGAAGGACCCGAATCAAAAAAGGAATACGAGTTGGAAACCATTACCGTCACGGCTGAAAAAACAGAGGAAAAGGCCCAGGAAGTACCATTGAGTATGACGGTTTTGAGCGATCAGGGCATTGAGGATAGAAATATTGAGTCCGTTTGGGAGATGGCCGATTTTGTACCCAATATGATGGTTTTCGATACAGGTATGACGTCCCTGGTCAGTCAAACCACGATGCGGGGGATTTCAGCACAATCGATGTCTTTTACGACGTCCGTCGGATTGTATGTGGATGGCGCGCCGATGCTGTCAAGTTTCGGATATGAGGAAGGAGTTATCGATATCGACCGGATTGAGGTGCTTCGGGGTCCGCAAGGAACACTGTATGGAAAGAATGCGGAAGCAGGCGCTATCAACATCATCACCAGGCAACCTGATAATAAATTGAAGGCAAAACTGCTGGCTGAAGGCGGCGAAGATCAGGAAAGGCGGGTTTCACTCAACGTGAGCGGCCCTATTCAGGAGGACAGTCTCTATTTTGGCGTTGCAGGGCAGTACTACCAAAAAGATGGGTTCCTAGAAAATACGGTGACCGGGGATATCGTGGACGACAGAAACCGATGGTTTGGGCGTGCCCATCTCCGTTGGACGCCCGTGCAGGATCTTGACATGTCGTTGATTGTTTCGCGCTTTTCCCATGATGATGGGGCAACCGACATCAATTTGACGGAACTTGGCGCCGCCGCATTTGGCCTTCCGGCACCGGAGGATCGCAAAATCTCCTCCAACGTTGATCAGTATAAAAAGTCTGACAACGATTCCCAGTCACTTAAGATAGCTTACGATATTGGCGATAATCTTACTCTGACCTCGATTACTGCCAGGAGAATGACCAAATGGGATTTCGCGTCGGACTTTGATTATAGCAATATTATGTTGATGGATAGCTTTCAAAACAGTAGCCAAAACAAAATTTCACAGGAATTGCGATTGGATTCATCTTCAGAAAAGCTGAAATGGCTTGTTGGACTCTACTGTGACGATGACCATCAAGAAATTGATATGGAAGTAAAATCAATTTACCCATCGATGGCAAAGACAACTGATCGTGATTTCGATGGCAATGCGTGGGCCGCATTTGGCCAAATTGGGTATGCGCTTATCGAACGGCTTAACCTCATTGGAGGGTTGCGTTACGAAAAACAGAGCATGGATTTCAGCGACCATGTTCTCGGTACAAAGAATGATGATTCATGGAGTGAGGTTTCACCCAAAATTGCCTTGGAATACCAGTTGATGCCTGCACTCATGACATATGCAAGCGCTTCCAAAGGGTACCGTTCGGGGGGCTTTAACGTAATCGCGGAAGAGCCCCAATATCAAACTTATGATGCGGAAAGTCTGTGGTCTTACGAAATCGGGATGAAGAGCACGTTTTTGGACAAGCGGCTGATACTGAACGCGGCTTTATTTTGTATGGACATTAGCGACATGCAGGTCGAAGAAGCTGTGTCACCTTATTTGTCCTATACCACCAATGCCGCCAGGGCGACGGCCATGGGCGGTGAGTTCGAAATAATGGCAAGGGTTGCTGACGGCCTAACAATCAGCGGGGGTCTCGGGGTTTCTCATATTGAATTTGACGAATTCAAGGATGCACTGGGAGACTACAAAGGCAACAAAAACCCCTTTGCACCTGAATATACGTTTAATATCGGCGCTCAATACCGGCATGGAAGCGGGTTCTATTGCAGGGCCGACATGATCGGCTACGGCGAAAACTATTTTGACAAGGCCAATAAATACTCGCGGAACCCTTACCAAATCGTCAATTCAAAAATCGGCTATGAGACGGAACATGTTGATCTGTATCTCTATACAAAAAATCTTTTCAATACGAATTACGACGCCGTAGGCTATTATGGCGGTTATTACGTCATTTACAGTGATCCCAGAGAACTGGGCATGCAACTGACGTACAGATTCTGATAATCGGCCGCAAGGGGCAGCTTCGAGGAGCCATGGGTGTAAAAGATTCAGCAAAAGGCAAGAAGAAAGCAACCGGCATTCTCAGGCTGCTTCAAATCTCAGGGGCCAAAAAATGGTGGCTGTTCGCAGCCGGCTTTTTGGCGGTCGTCGCCACCATGGTGCAATTCGTCCCGGTTGTGGCCATATATCTCATCATTAAAGAGCTTGCCGTCCATGCCGCTGACATCGGCGGTGTCGATCGCGATTATCTGTTCACGCTGGGATTTGTCAGCCTTGGGTCTGTGGCCGCATTTGGCGTGTTGCAGTACACCTCTCTCATGCTGTCACATGTCGCGGCATTCAATATCCTTTATGAAATGCGCGTGAAGATTGCCCAGAAGCTTACCAAGTTGTCCATGGGCTTTTTTACCCAAAAGGCGAGCGGCGAGATCAAGAAGGTTATGTCCGAAGATGTGGAGAGAATCGAATTGTTCGTAGCCCACCATCTGCCCGATATCATCAGCTCGGTGGCTTTTCCGCTGATCATCATCGGTTTTTTGTTTTACATGGATTGGCGACTGGCCATTGCCGCCCTGATGCCATTTTCCTTTGCCATAGGGGTGATGATGTCCATGATGGGCAGGAGTGCCAGGCATCTTTATCATGAATATCACGATGCCCTGGAACGGATGAACGCTGCCGTTGTGGAGTATGTGCGGGGAATGCCGGTGATCAAGGTCTTCGGGACGGGACAGGACTCGTTTCAACGTCTCAGGGAATCCGTGATTTCCCACCGGGATTGGTCCCAGAAGATGAGCAGGGACTATTCAACGGCCTATCCTGCCTTTCTCACTGCGGCATCCTCGTCTCTGGTGTTTATTGTCCCGGTTGCCGTGGTGATCCTCGGTCATTGCGATCCAATGGAGCAGATGATCCCGACAGTCCTGCTGTTCCTGATCATCGGCGGCGGCTTCTTCTTCCCATTGCTTAAGCTGATGTTCATGGGCAGTTACCTCAATCAGATCAGCGTGGGTGTGGACCGGGTCGATGAGATCCTTTACAGGGAAGAAATCGAGGACAGAGATTCGGGAAAACACCCGGCCGACGCCACCGTCGAATTCGACCGGGTCACCTTTGGCTACAACGAAACGACCGTACTCCATGAGGTCTCCTTTGTGGCAGAGCCGGGCACGGTCACGGCCCTGGTAGGCCCGTCGGGGGCAGGAAAGACCACCATGGGCCTTCTCGCGGCCCGCTTCTGGGATGTGTCCTCGGGGGCCATACGGATCGGCGGCGTGGACATCCGGGATATGACCATGGAATCCCTCATGTCCTGTCTGTCATTCGTATTTCAGGATGGGTTTCTCTTTTTTGATACGGTGGAGGAAAACATTCGTATGGGAAACACCGGGGCAGGCATGGGCGAGGTCATCGCTGCCGCCAGGGCCGCCCAGTGTCATGAGTTCATTGAAAGGCTCCCCAACGGCTATCGGACACTTGTGGGAGAAGGGGGCACGTATCTCTCCGGCGGCGAACAGCAGCGCATCGGCATCGCCAGGGCCATACTGAAAGACTCGCCCATCGTTGTCCTGGATGAGGCGACCGCGTATGTGGATCCTGAAAATGAAGGCACAATCCTCCGGGGGCTGGCCCGTCTGATAAGGGGCAAGACCGTCATTGTCATCGCTCACAGGCTGTCCACGATTACTAACGCGGATCAGATATTGGTTGTCGACGACGGCCGGATCGTCCAACAGGGCGTCCACACTGAACTCGTCGGACAAGGCGGTTTGTATTCAGATATGTGGGGGACGTATTCCAGGGCCCGTGAGTGGCGGATTGCCAGGAAGGAAGGCCATAGCCGATGAAAACCCTTTCCATTATGCGTGCAGCGACCCTCGGAGATATCAAACGGTTGCGCCCGATGATCCTCTGGACTGTACTGGAGTATGTGTTCCGGGGTGCGCCGTACGGCATTCTCCTGGCCGTGATATGGGTGCTTTTCAAACCGTTGCAGCACCCTGGTGCCCCCCTTGATCTTGTCGCCCTGACAGGCCTGACGGGTGCCCTCTTTGTCGCCCTGTTGGTCTTGTTTTTGGTGAGCCGGAGGTCTTATAATGAAGTCTATCATGAGAGTTACAACATCTGTGCCGAGGGCCGCCTGGCCATTGGCGATCACCTGCGAAATCTCTCCATGGGGTTTTTCAATTCACGCGACCCCGGCAATATCGGATCATACCTTATCAACGATTACGCCAATGTCGAGTTTCTGTTAAGTCATATCGTGCCCCAGATCGCCGGGGCGGCTGCAATGCCCTTGTTTCTTTTGATCGTCCTTGCCACCCAGAACTGGCGGATGGCCCTTGTATCGGCCCTTGTCATCCCCGTTGCCATACCGTTCACCTTCATCTCAAGGGCGATCATTACTCATTTCGGGAAAAGGCATCAGAAGGCGCGTATCGACTCGGGGTCCCGGATGCTCGAGTATCTGCAGGGAATGCGCCTCATCAAGGCGTTCAATATGACCGGAACCAAATTCGAACGTATGGAAAAGGCATTTCGGAATCTGAAGTCCCTGAGCATCAAGCTTGAAGCAGGCGCCGGTCCGACCATCCTCCTGTCCGGCTTTATCCTTCACGGCGGATTAACGCTGATCATCCTGTTCGGGCTGACCTTTCTCTTTGCAGGAACCATATCCCTTCCCGTTTATATCATGTTCCTGATTCTCGGAATCCGGGTGTACGAGCCCCTGATTCAGGCCCTGGTGTTTCTGGGAGAGCTCAACTATCAGCAGATCGGCGTTGAGCGGCTCGAGAATTTAAGGAAAACCCCGGTTCTTAGCGGGACTCATCCTCGCATCAAGCCGGAACGTTTTGACATCGAGTTCCGGAACGTGCGCTTCCGTTATCATGACCATGGTACCGATGTGCTGAAAAACATCAGCATCGTTATTCCAGAGCGGTCGCTGAATGCCTTTGTAGGGCCTTCCGGTTCGGGCAAGACCACCATGACCCGGCTCATCGCACGCTTCTGGGACGTAACCGAAGGGGCCATCCTGCTGGGAGGAACCGATATCAGGGACTATCATCCCGAGAATGTCCTCGCTTCGGTATCCATGGTCTTTCAGGATGTCTATCTGTTCAACGATACCATCATCAACAATATCAGAGTCGGCAAAAAAGAGGCCTCGATGGATGAGATCATCCAGGCGGCGAAAAAGGCACGGTGCCATGAATTCATAGAGCAATTTCCCAACGGCTATGAGACCATCGTCGGTGAAGGCGGTTCCACCCTGTCGGGCGGCGAAAAGCAACGCATATCCATTGCCCGCGCTATATTAAAGGACGCCCCTATAGTCCTCCTTGACGAGGCCACTGCATCGCTTGACCCCGAAAACGAGTTACACATTCAGGAAGCCATAAACGAATTGGTGACTCTCAAGACCGTTGTGGTGATCGCCCATCGGCTCAACACCGTTGCAGGCGCGGACAATATCGTGGTTTTGGATAACGGTTCGATTGTAGAACAAGGGACCCATGAGACCTTGATGAGCGCCCGGGGACTGTATCACAGCATGTGGAGTGAGCAGCAGGAAGTGCGGCAGTGGCAATTCTGAATGAGTGCGGGGAGGGAAATGGCGAAAATCAAGAAAGAGTTCGAATACTGGGCCGATACGGCAGCCACATATGATGCGGGGACGGCCTACGTGGTCGGTGAGGAAGCCCAGAGGGAGACAAAGGCCTGGCTATTGAACCAATTGCAGGAGACCGACCACGTCCTGGAACTGGGCTGCGGGACCGGACAGTTTTCCGAGGTCATTGCCGGAAAGGCACGCCACCTGACGGCCGCGGATGGCGCTCTTAGAATGCTTGATATGACAAGGCTGAGGTTGTCTCCATTTGGCAATACGATCGTGCAGATGCAAGACTGCTATCATACCTCTTTCGCAGATAGCCTTTTTGATGCCCTGTTTTTGGGGAACGTCATTCATATCCTCAGGGAGCCGGTGAAGGCATTGACCGAAGGTGGGCGGGTCCTCAAACCCGGCGGACGCATCCTGCTGGCAGACGCCACCTCTTTCGGTATGCCCTTCTGGTCAAAGCTCGCCATGGGGATGCGCTATTTGAGGAGATTCGGCATGCCGCCCAAAGAGAACCGTGTCGTGAGTCCGCATGATGTTGCCAACTTGCTGGAAACGGCAGGCTTTCTGGTCGAGGAATCGAGGCTTATTGAAAAGGAAACCCATGTCGTGTGTGTAAAGGGAAGAAAACAATTATGAATCATCTGCCGGTCAACCATGGATTCTAGAGAACTTTATCAAATTTTTACCGGTGTCCCCAAAAAACGAAGCTGATGATGACAGGGATTTGAGCTCAAATATTTGTCTTTATTCTGCCTGCTCTTATTCTTCATTCGCCCAACTTGCCATCCTGCTTCCGAACAAAACATCTTGACAGCACATTTATAACTTGTTAGAAGCTCCTAAAGTCTTTAGTAGATTCAATCCCCGAAGGGATGCCTTACGGGTTCCCATCCGGCGAATAAGTGGGAGAAAGTGAAGGCGTAACTTGGATCGCAGCTATTATCCTGAGTTACGCCTTTTTTTTGTCTCAGGATAACCCACAAGATTATGGCGGTGTTGTGTATGAGGGGGGACCATGATCAACATTTTGTTTTCGGAATAATCCGGGGCCCCCACCAAGGTCGTCTTGCCTGTTCGAAAAAAACCATGATCGCCAAGATAGAATTGACCGACCATCGAGGTCGATACGAAGCCAAAAATGTCAGCAAAGAAGATGGCAGAAATTTTTGAGGACCTGGATCTAACAGAGAGGTCCACCAACCAGGAAACGCCTTTGGAGCTGTTTTGGGATCTGCCGAAAGAGATTGGTGCCGGGTCAATTCAAAAGACGCGGCTTGGCACCGGCTTTGAGATTGTTATCACGGATTTCAGGCTTCGAGAGCCGCTTGTTATAGACAGGGAATCCCGTTCGTCTGTGATCGGACTGGGTTTCGCCATCTCCGGAAGTATAAGAAACAGGATGCAATACGCAAGCGATGACTGGTTCTCGGATAGCGGGCAGACCAGTCTGTACTACCGTCCGGCTTCAAATATCTGGGGAAAGGCGGCAACCAAAGATCCCGTCATTACCATTCATCTGCAGATGGCGCCCCACTTCTTCAACACCCTGCTGGAAAGAGAGCTGGACCGGATACCTGACGACTTTGGTGATATCGCTTCCGGTTCTCCGAGTGGAACATACCGGTACACGGATGTAATCACCCCTTTGATGCAAGCAGTGCTGCATCAGATCATGCATTGCCCGTATCACGGACTGACCAGACAATTATATCTGGAAGGCAAGGCATATGAATTGATTGCCTGTAAACTGGAGCAGTCGTTATCAAGCAATAAAGGATTTCAGAAGACATTCGCATTGCGGCCCGATGACATTGAGCGTGTACATCATGCAAGGGAGATTATATGTCGTGATCTTGAATCCCCACCACGGCTATTGGAACTGGCCAGAATGGTCGGCCTCCCGCATCCCAAATTGAATTTTTGTTTCCGTGAACTCTATGGAACCACTATTTTTGAATATCTTCGTGAATTGCGCCTTAATCAAGCAAAATCCCTTCTGGATGAAGGGAGAATGAATGTGACAGAAGTCGCATATTCAGTCGGCTACTCAAGCCTCAGCCACTTTGCCAGATCTTTCAAGCGCTATCATGGCATCACCCCTGGCAACTATCTGCGAAAAGCGTTTTCCAGATGGTAATAGGGCCGATTCCCCCGTCGTTGGAAATTATCAGAAGTCAGGAAATGCCATTCCGCACTGAGTCCTTCCGGTCAGCATACCGCCTGTAGGTTCCCCCAATGAAGCCGGTCTTGAATCCCACTCTCTTTTGAAGAAGACCTTCTTATTCCGTCAGAAATAATTCTTCAATCGTTAGCGGACGGATGGAGGCTATGCAATTATTTCAACCTAATCATCCGTCACATTGCTGGCTTTGCAACATGAATGGATTTACCTGCACAGGAGACCCTACAGCTATGGAACCAAAACCCAAAAAACAGAGAAATCTGCGCGGATTGATGCATCTGGCCAGCCGTCAGAAAGGCAAGCTGGTCTTCTCAGGGATACTGGCTGCTATCGGCCAGGGGTTCGGCATCGTACCCTTCTTTGTTATTTATAAAATGGTTGCCGAGGTCGGGGGTAAGCCACTTGGCGAGGCGGACCAGCGGTTTATCTATATGTTGATCATGGTGGGGATTGTGGCGACGATTCTTAAACATGGTTGCATGGGAGTATCCAGCGCACTGTCCCACATATCCGCATATAATATTCTCTATGATCTCAGGGTCGAAATTGCAAAAAAACTGATGACGCTGCCACTCGGATATTTCAATAAGAAAAATAGCGGTCAGATAAAAAAGGTGATGAGTGAAGACGTGGAGCAAATGGAAATTTTTCTGGCCCACAACATCACGGACTTTGCCGCTGCTTTTTTCTGCACGCTTTTGACGACCATTGTTCTTTTGGTTGTTGACTGGAGGCTGGCCGTCGCCACCATACTCGTCATTCCGTTCGGTATGGTCATCCAGATAATGACCATGAGGGGGGGCAGAGAGTTTATAAAAAAATGGTTTTTGGCTGCTGAAAAGATGAACGCCGCCATGATCGAGTTCATCCAGGGCATGCCCGTCATCAAGGCCTTCAATCATACGGTCGAATCGTTTTCCAAGTATTCCGGATCCATTGCAGATTGCCTCCGTCTCGAAAATGAGGCCAGTAAACGGTGGTATCTGCCCACCGCCGTTTTTTCCGTTTCCATCACAGCCAATATGCTCCTTGTTCTGCCTGTGGGTGCTGCCATGCATCTTGCGGGCATGATCCCCCTGGAAAAATTGGCCTTCTTTTTGCTCATGGGCGTTGGTTTTGGAAGTCCCATGTGGGTTATGATCCAATTCGGCCGGATCATGGAAAGACATCTGGAGAGTCAGGCGCGGATAGATGCCATTTTAGACGCTGAGCCCTTACGTGAACCCGAATCTTCAATGCCACCGGGAAGTGGCGTTTTCGGGAAACATATCCAATTTAGTTATGATAGCGGCAGGAATGTTATTGAAGATGTTGATTTTATCATTCCCGACCAAACGTTTATCGCCGTTGTAGGCCCTTCAGGAGCCGGCAAAACCACCCTGGCCCGGCTGATTCCACGCTACTGGGACGTGGATGCAGGGTCCATCTCCTTAGGTCAGACAGATATCAGAAATATCCATTCAGCTGATCTCATGGGACAATTCGGGCTGATTTTTCAAAACGTGTATCTTTTTAACGATACCGTTTCTGCCAACCTGCGTATCGGCCATCCGGATGCCACGGAGGATGAGATCAGGGAGGCCGGCAAAACCGCGGGATGCCATGATTTCATCATGAAATTGCCAAAAGGATACAACACGGTCATTGGCGAAAAAGGCGGCAGAATCTCGGGTGGTGAAAAACAGCGCCTGTCCATTGCCAGGGCCCTTCTAAAAGATGCTCCTATTCTCATACTCGATGAGGCCACCGCCTTTATTGATCCGGAGAATGAGGCCCTGGTCCAGGATGCCATCAATCGACTGGTCCGGCATAAGACCCTCATCGTCATCGCCCACCGACTTTCAACCATCATTGCAGCCGATGATATCGTGGTGCTGGATAAGGGCAGGATCGCGGCCAGCGGCACCCACGCGCAGCTTCTTGTGGATAGCGAATTATATAAAAATATGTGGGAAATCCATGTGTCCGCTCAGGGTTGGTCCTTGGAAAGGCAGGAAGCATGATCCGATACATGCGTCAACTTCTAAAGTGGGCACCGGAACTGAAAAGGAAATTCCTTCTTGCGGCGCTCTACAAGATATTTGAAACCCTATGCATGGGCGCGCCCTATGCTTTTATTTTCCTGACATTGGACGATCTGCTTGCCCGATCTCTCAGCATTAGGAAGGTCGTATGGTATACCGGCGGCATGGCCCTTTGCTTTTTATCTCAGGGGGTATTTTCCTATCTGTTTACGCGCACGATCTGGCCCACGGCAAATGATATGGTCAAAAAGCTACGGCTGATGGTGGGCGAGCATCTGCGCAGGCTGTCCATGGGGTATTTTTCCGAAAAAAGCACCGGTTCTCTCCATACCCTTTTGGTGGATGAGATGCTGGCAATTCAGATGTCCATTTACCAGGCATTTCCCGATATCATCGTGGCACTTACTTTTGTGACAATAGTCCCGATCTTTTTGCTGTTCGTTGATTGGCGCCTGACGCTTGTCACTGTGGCCGTCTTCCCGGTAGGAGTACCATTTTATTTCTGGGTCAGGGATGTATTTTCCAAAGGCCTGAGTCAACGATCCGACGGCCTGTCCAACGTCAATACTGAAATAATCGAGTATGTTCAAGGGATTGAAGTATTGAAGGCATTCAAGCAGACGGATAGGCAATTTGACAAATTCAATAACACCCTGCAACACTTCAGGGAAACCAACATACGCGTTGTCCTGAAAGGCGATGTTCCCATGACACTTGCCAGAACCATCCTTGATCTGGGCCTTTCCCTCATTCTTGTATTTGCCACATGCTTCCTCTTTAGCGGCACCATTTCTTTAACCGTTTTCCTGATATTCCCCATTATCGGTCTAAGGATTTACGAACCTGTGAAGCAGTTGTTCCCGGCAGTTGCGTTACGTAAACTGGCCGAGCCGGCCCTGTATAAGATAAAGGAACTCCTGGAGACGGATCCCCTGCCACAGCCCGAAAATGGGCATGTACCGGGAGCCTGTGATGTGCGGTTTGAGAACGTGAGCTTCAGTTACGAAGACAAGAAAGTGCTCACAAATATCAGTTTCACTATTCCGGAAAAAACGATTACCGCCCTTGTGGGGCCTTCCGGTTCGGGTAAGACTACTATCACCCGGCTGATTGCCAGGTTCTGGGACGTTGACTCGGGCCAGGTGAAAATGGGGGGACGGAATATCAGGGAAATGAAAATCGACGATCTTCTATCCCGGGTGAGCATGGTCTTCCAGGATGTGTATCTTTTCAACGACACAATTTATCAAAATATTGCCTATGGTTCCAAGAATGCAAAAAAAGAGAAAATCATCGAGGCTGCAAAGATTGCCCGGTGCCACGATTTTATCAGTGCCCTGCCAAACGACTACGATACCCTGGTAGGGGAGGGCGGGGCTACCCTTTCCGGTGGAGAGAGACAGCGCATCTCTATAGCCAGAGCCATTTTAAAGGATGCTCCTGTTATCCTGCTGGATGAGGCTACAGCATCGGTAGATCCTGAAAATGAATTCTTGATTCAAAGCGCAATCAATGGCCTGGTTGCATCCAAGACACTCATTATTATCGCCCACCGGTTATCTACCATTACTTCAGCCGATCAGATCATTGTCTTGAATGAGAAAGGTCGGATTGAGGAGATCGGTAAGCATAAGGAACTTCTTGAGAATAGGGGCCTTTACGCCAGGCTCTGGAGGGGCAGAGTTCACGCAACAAAATGGCGTATCGGCACAGGCAGGCAGGACTTATGAAAGGTAACTTCAGGAATAAGTTTTAAAAGACCTCTTCACCCTTATTACCCCAACATTATTAAATCTCAAAAGTTCATATTCCGTCAAAAAAAGTTCATGGATCGTTAGCGAATGCCTGTGATGTTAGATAAATAAAATATATTTAGAGGGTAGAAACTGATTCTTTTTAAAAAAGTGAGGAAAAATCATGGAAAATTGGAAGAGAAGGCTTTTCTCATTAGGTATCGTAATCGCAATATTTGTAGTCGCGTTGGCCTCGGGTTTCTTTTCAGTGCCATTTGCGGTGGCCGAGGACGAAGATCAGAAACATGAGGATGCGCAGGAAGAAAAGGCCCGGGGAGAATACAAACTGGAAACCATGACGGTTACAGCTGAAAAGCAGGAAGAAAATGTTCAGGATGTGCCGGTGAGTATTACGGCCTTTGATGAACAGGATATCGAAGATAAGAATATTGAATCCCTGGGAGAACTTGCCGATTTTGTGCCCAATTTTTTGCTCAATTATGACGGAGCGTCAGGGATGAATTCGCCGGCCATGCGTGGCATTTATGTACCTGCGGAGTTCCTGACCGTATCCACCGGACTTTTTATAGACGGGGTTCCTATATTAACCTCTACAGGATTTGAATACTCCATGCTTGATATCGAAAGGGTGGAGGTTCTCCGGGGGCCGCAAGGCACATTATATGGCAAAAATACGGAAGCAGGCGCCATCAACATCATTACGCGGCAACCTGACAACGACTTCAGGGGGAAGCTGTTTGCCGAAGCGGCGAGACTATTGTCCGCCGAAACCGGCGATCGATTGAAGGATGAATTCACACTGAACCTGAGCGGACCCATACAAACAGACAAACTTTTTTTCGGCATCGCCGGAAAATTTTATCAAAAAGATGGTTTTATGGAAAACACGACGACCGGCGATGCTCCGGATGACAGAGAGCATTGGTTCGGAAGGGCGCACCTTCGATGGACCCCTATGGATCGCCTCGATATTTCGTTTATCGCTTCCATACTCGATTATAACGATGGCGCAGGAAACATGAGTTTGACGGAATACGGGGCTTCCATGTTCGGGCTCCCCCCATTTGAGGATCGCAAGGATTCCGCCAACCTTCAAGGCAGCAACAAAGCAAGTTCAAATACGCAATCACTTAACATGACATATGATTTTGGTAATTCGCTGATCTTGACTTCCGTAACCGCCAGAAGGATGTACAATGATCGCTCAATAATGGACTGGGACTTCAGCCCAATGACGCTGATGCACGGAGATAAGGACAATAAATACGCCAAAATATCCCAGGAGCTGCGATTGGCTTCATCCTCTGAAAACTTAAAATGGTTGGTTGGTTTCTATTACGACCACGACCATAATGAGATCAATATGAAAACCGACTCTGTTTTTCCACCGATGGCATCCACAAAAGATCGCGATTTTAGGGGAGATGCCTATGCCGTCTTTGGACAGATCAACTATGCCCTTACGGAGGGGTTTCATTTGATTGGAGGGTTGCGCTATGAGGTGCAAGAGCAGGAATATGAGAATAACATTCTCAACACGACAACGGATGACTCATGGAATGACATTTCTCCCAAGCTGGCTCTCGAATATCATTTTACGCCTGCATTGATGACGTACGCGAGTGTTGCAAAAGGCTATCGCTCAGGGGGATTTAATACGGTTGCAACTGATCCCAGATATGCCAGCTATGATGAAGAAACATTGTGGTCCTATGAAATCGGATCGAAAAATGCATTTTTTGATAATCGACTGATACTAAACGGCTGCATTTTTTATATGGATATTAATGACATGCAGGTTACGGAAGCTGTTTCGACGATGGAATCGTATTTGAGCAACGCGGCCAAAGCTACCGGCAAAGGGTTCGAATTGGAGATGACAGCCAAGGTTACCGAAGGGCTGAGCGTAATGGCCGGATTCGGATACACCGATATTGAATTCAAGACTTTCAAGGACGCGCTGGGTGATTATGAAGGTAACAAAAACCCTTATGCGCCGGACTATACCTTTAATATAGGGGTCCAATATCGACACGGTAGCGGTTTCTACGCCAGGGCCGATGTGATCGGTTGTGGCAAAATGTACTTTGACAAGGCAAATAAATACTCAAGAGATCCGTATCAAACTGTCAACGCGAAAGTGGGCTATGAAACGGAACATTTTGATTTCTACCTCTACGGGAAAAACATCTTTGACAAGGAATACAATTCCTATGGCTATTACGATGGCTATTACATCATCTACAGCGATCCGGGAGAGGCGGGTGTCCAGCTCGTATACCGGTTTTAGTGCCTGGCTGAGGGTTTGGAGACCGAAGAGGCTTATCTGAAAGACATAACCGTGCCTGGTGATGTGAAATACATTGAAAATAGTCAAGATGGGATCACTATTTGTGATCTTTTGGAAGACATGCGTGAGGCCTCTCTTTCGTCACCAAATAGACGATTCCGCTAAAAAAACAGACTGGGCCGTTAGCGTCTCCGCAATAGATGTGATCTATATATCTCTGACATAGATTGCTTGGAATCATTCATCTAAATAGTTTTCATCCGGAAATGGTCTTTTTGACCAATCTCGGCGTCAATCTGCACGTTTGCTTGTGCGGCGACCTACAGGTCGCCTCCGCGCAAACGCTTGATTTCCTTGATATTGGCCAAAAATCCTCATTTCCGGATTGGAAACTGGGTTCTATAGGGAAATCATTTCCGGATGGACACTAAATAGCGCTGGAGGGACAAGGGGACACAATCGACTTGCCAAACCATTTCAGTCCACTGATAGCTGTTCTTCCATGGTCAGCGAGCATTGTTGATTATCAATAGCGAGGATTTGTGGAAAATAATTACAACTCAGACAACATTTTTGCAAAATTGGCCGGATTTGTCCTGGCCTGGCGCTGGCCATTATTGGTAGCTGTTATGCTTTTGACAGCTCTTTTCTTGTATGAAATGCGCGGCCTGAGGATGGACAACTCCAACGAGGCGTTTTTTGTAGAAGGAGATCAAACACTTGCTGCCTACAGCAGATTCCATGACACCTTCGGCAATGATGAATTTGTGTATATCTTATTTGAAACAGGAGATTTTTTCGAGCCTCAAACAGTTCAACGGATCGCCGAACTCGCCACTGAACTGGAAGAAAGTGTGCCTTATGCGAATGCCGTAAAGTCTCTATGTAATGTTGAATACATTGAGGGAATTGAAGGAGGAATAGAGATTTATGACTTGATGGAGGATCTGCCCGGGGATCCGCACCAGATGGAGATTATCCGGAAGAAGGCGCTGGCAGAGCCGCTTTATTTGAATAACCTTATCTCCCCCGATGGCAAAACTGCGGCCATTCTGCTCGAACTCGATCCATACCCCGGCGACAAAGTGGATGCAAGGCGAACCATTGCGCCGGTCGTCCGGGAAATTCTGGCCAAGCCGCAATATGCATCCCTTGCGCCGCATACGGTGGGAACTCCCATTATCAATTACGATATCCAGGCCGTAACTACCAAAGAAACGCCCCTGTTTATGCTTATCTGCATTCTGCTGGAGATGCTGATTCTATACTGGACCATCCGCAGTGTTCGCGGGGTAATAGCGCCCGTCATAGTTGTAATCCTCAGCGTGATCTGGACCCTGGGGATGGTCGGTATGCTGGGCTGGCCATTGAATATGCTGGTCATCATTATCCCGACCCTGCTGATTGCGGTGGGCATCGGAGACTCCATGCATATCATCGCCGAATTTCAGAATCAGCAGCAAAGAGGCCTGGGCCGGAAAGAGGCAATCACCAAAACCCTGGCGTTGGTGGGATATCCCTGCCTGCTTACCACTCTCACCACGGCTGTGGGCTTTCTGTCCTTTCTGGCAACTGCAATCAAGCCAATTCGGGAGATGGGGGCGTATGCTGCCATCGGCGTGATAACAGCCCTTGTGCTGTCGCTGATGGTAGTGCCTGCCTTCCTCTCCTTCGGTAAATGTACAAGAAAAGCAGTATCTCAGAAGGCTTTCGCCCATCGCAATGATCTCTTTGACCGGATACTCGGATGGATTATTAACGCCGGTCAAAAAATGGACAGATATAGCCGGTAGAAAACTGGCCAAAATGAGCGGCTGAAAAACCGGCATTGCAGGTTCTTCCTTCTTTCCTGTATGTAAAACCTGTCTTTTCTTCCTGGATCTGCTTCTTTCTCTTCTTTATTTCGCCTTTTTGTGTAATCTCGAAAGATTAGGCTCACAAGTGTTATGGTTGTCATCCACGGGGAGGACGACCATGAACGAGACTATTCGATGCCTCCATTGCGGATCTGTTTTCGAGCGCAATCCGCGCATCAAGACGCAACGCTATTGCGCCCGGAAGGAATGCCAGCGTGCCCGGAAGCGCCAGTGGCAGCGTGAAAAACTCCTCTCCGACCCGGATTACAAAGCCAACCAGCGCGACTGCCAGAAGGCGTGGCACGACCGCCACCCGGGATACTACAAAGCCTACCGTTGTCGTCTTTCACAATAATCTGACGTTTTTTTTCTGATTATCCTGGACGATTGGTGGTGATTTTCGGGGTAATTTGGACAGACTTGTTTTGGATGATGGTCTTGGCCTTGGCGATGGTTCTATTGATATAGGCATTTTTTCTCCGTTCGCCCTGGTGATGATCCCAGGAGATCCGTTGCTCGATGAGGAGGGAGCGGATGGCGTGTTCGGAGTACCCGCGTCTGAGGAGGGCGAGGACGTAGGCGAAGTCGGTTTCGGATTCGGTAGCGCGCAGATATCTGGAGCGAGATGGAGGGGAAGAAAGACACACCGCCCCCCCTGGGGGTGGAGGGGGAAAGGGTTGAGGGGAAGACGGAGTCATTGCCTGGAAGAGATGCTGCGGGATGATGGCCGAGGAGTTGTAGTCGACCCAGATGAGGCGAGAGAGTGGATATTGCCCGTCGGGGGTCCGATGGCAGGGTTTGCGGTTGCGGAAGCCGGGGCACCTGCCGAAACGGTTGTTGGGATCGGCGGCCGGATCGCTGTGAAGCATGCGCAGGAGGATGCGTTTGTGCTGGAGGTGCAACGGGCGCGAAGAACGGATCCAGACCTGGAAGTTGTGAGGGGAGGTCTCGACGACCATGCGACCGGGCCTCCAGGTGTTGTCAGGTTGGCGATGGTGACGGCAAACCCTCTCCCAGGACAGATCATCGGCCAGGAGATAGCGGGATTGTTCAAGGGGTTGAAGGAGGATGTGGCAGCCTGAGGCGTTGAGGGCCTTGAGATAAGGGATATGGTCGGGATGGGGCTGGACGATCCAGCGTCCTTTTTCCGGATGGAGAACCGCCAGGTGCCATTTTTGGCGAAAGAAGCGGTGGAGTTTTCTAAGCACAGCGTCCATGGGGGTGAAGAGGGGGGCTGGCCGATGACCAGCCCCGGCTTTGAGGATCAGAGGAGTTCGGTTGCGGCGACACGGACGTGTTCGGCGGCGACCTGCTGGATCTTTTCTGCGGCCGCAGCGATGAGGGCACCGCGGGCGAGATGGTTAGCCCGCCTGAGGATGCCGCCCGAGCCCTGGTGGATGGCGGTCAGGGCCTGCTCGGAGAAAAGGGGGCGGGGGATGCCGGTGATCTTGAGGTGGTGCAGGAGATAGGTACCGAGGGTCTCCCGGTCGATCCCCTGGAGATGATAGCGGGCGATGATGCGGGAAGAGAGGGGAAGCGAGGTACGATAGGTCAGCAGATCGGCCAGATGGTTCTGGCCGACGAGGATCATGGGCAAATAGGGTTTGGAGTCGGCTTCGAACTGAAGGAGAGTATGGACCTCGGCCAGGACCTCGAGGCGCAGGAGTGAAGCCTCGTCGATGACAAGCACCGGGGTCTGCTTGCGGCTGAGGACGAGATCGAGGACCTGCCTGCGGATGATGCGCAGGAGGGTGGCGCGGGAAGAGCCCTGCAAATCGCAGTCGAGGGCGGAGCAAAGCTGGCGATACAACTCGAGGATGGAGCCAGAAGTTGCCGTCACCCAGATGGGGCGATACTCGGAGGGGTGAAGACGGCTGATGGCCCAGCGCAGGGCCGTGGACTTGCCCGCACCGACCTCACCGGTCACCAGTGCGACAGCGCCCAGGCGCAGGGTGTAATCGAAGCGCTCGGCGACGGCCACCACTTCGGCGGTCTGAAGGATCTGATCGAGCTCGAGTTCGGAGCCGAACGGTTCACGAGTAAAGCCGAAAAAGTTGAGATAATGGGGTTTCATCGGGGCTCCTTTGCGAGAGAAAAGGGTAACCGGCCGGATGGGACGGATTTTGGAGGAGCGCTGTCTATGACGAGGTCTTGGGAGCGGGACCGGCGCACTCGGCAGTTGACGTGCAGATCCAGAGGGGTGAGGAACCCGTAGGAGAGGTTGTCCAGGTGCACTTCAACCCGGGTGGGATCATGGTCGTGGTAAAGGAGCGTGACCTGTTTTCCGATGAGGGGAACAGGCGCCTCATAGACCTTGCCATTCAGGGCGATGGTGCGGTCGTTGGCGACCTTTCGCCTGGCACGCTTACGGAAGAAGTCCTCGAGGTTTCTGGGGGCGGGGCGGATGCACTCCATTTTTTCGGCAAAGCGCTGGATGGGACTTTGACCCGTGGATCCGTGGGGACGTTGATGGTAGACGGAGTGGATCCACTCTTCGAGCTTTTCATTGAGGCCCCTGAGATCGAGGTTGGAGCTGAGTGTGGGGAGGAACTGTTTCTGCACGGTGAGGAACCAACGCTCTATTTTGCCCCGACCCTGGGGTTTGTAAGGCCGGGAGTGAACCAGCGCGATGCCGAGGCTGGCGGTGGTTTCCTGGAGGAGTTTGGAGCGGAAGGCGCTGCCGTTGTCGGTGTAGAGTTTGCGTGGCAGGCCGCGCTTGAGGAGCGCTGAGCGCAAGGCGTCGAGGTAGCATTCGAGGTTTTCGCTGAAGTAGAAGGCAGCGTGGGGGATCAGTCGGCTCATGTCGTCGAGGAAAGCGAAGAGGTACGTTTTCCGCCGCTTTTCCCCATCGAGGATCATGGGACCGTGCATGGCATCGGCCTGCCAAATGTCGTTGGGGGATTCGGCCTCGAACTTTCTCCGATCGACCGGTGCGGACTGATCGAGGTGCAAGAGGTTCTCCTTTTTAAGGAAGCGGTACAATGAAGAGTAGCTCGGCAGCTCGTCCGACCTCAAAAGCTTGCGGTTTTCAAGTTCCGAGAGAAGAACCATGAGGGTGCAGCGGGGCATCCGCCTGCGCAGCGTGACGATGACGGCAGCGGCCTCATCGTGGATGCTGCGGGGCATGCCCCGGTCGCTTCTGGATTGAGGGTAAAGGGCTTCGAGCCTCTGCCGGCCTTCCCGATACGCCTTGATCCAGGAAAGGATCGTGGTGCGGGCAAGCCGGGTACGCTCTGAGTGGGGGATCTGCCACTGTCGGGAACACTTCTCATTGAGCAACCGCTCTTTCTCTCCCCGGGTCAATTTTTGGCAGAAAAAGTCGCTGATCACCCCGAACCGGAAAACGGCGATGTCTTTTTGTTGCTGTTCGTCCATGTGTGGGACCTCCTTTGTGGTGGTTTTGCGTCTGGATACTCCACCTCCCGAGGGCTGGTAAAGGGCAGCCTTCGGTGGGGCCCCACAAAAGAAGCACTCCTTTCACATTGGATGGAGTGGCTGACCGGGCAGATCCCCACGGCGTGAAGCAGTTCGAATGCGTCCGGGAGCTGTCCCGACCACGACAGGCCGAGATGCAGTTTCGTCTGCTCGATCAAGCTGTTCAGCCAGTGGCGCTGGCGGGATGGCGAAAGGCCCGGGAGCCAGCCGCGGCCAGACAAGCGGTTGGCAATACTCGATTGGATGGTTTCGATAGAAGATTGGAAACGAGAGAAGTATCCTTCGGGGCGGAGCCGGACCACACACCCGCAAGCCGGGCAGCGGTACCTCGGAATCTCGGCAGGTTCCCCGTACCCGTCAAAACAGGCGGTGGTATACCCATGCCCCCACAGCTTCCCTTCGCATTTGGGGCAGGATGGCGGCCTGGGCCAGAGATATTTTCGGCCCAGCCTGAAAAGGCTCTTGACGCATACCTCGACAAATACTATCAATAGAGTACGGGTTGTGAGTTTTACTCACATGTTTTTCGGGGTAAAGGGTGCTGCTACATCCTTTACCCCAATTGTTTTCTATGCCCGCTTTCGCCCTATTCCCAAAGCCAGAATAATTCGACATCCGACCCCCTCTAGTCAAGCGTTTGTGAAAAATACGGCCCCTTCCCGACAGCATATTCTGCCAACCAACAACCGTGAACGCCATCCCGGCAAAGCTCAGCGTAACCGCCTGCTGCAGCGCTGCCGCAACAGCCGTAGATCGCCAGGAAAGCGGATTGCAAAAATGGACGCGTTGATCCCTTGGATTGGCGGACCTCCGCAGGCCTTTTACATGCTCCCAGTGATTGCAAAAATGGACGCGTTCCCACAAAAAGTCTTTTTGATTCCAGCTTGTTAGACACGTCAGGATCTGATTGCAAAATAGGACTCGATCGCCTTTGGTTCCATCCGCATGGTAGCTTTTCTCTCGAAAGGAGAGAGGCCATGATCGAAAAACGGCTGCTTCGCCCCGACAGGGCAAGAAAGATCGCAGGGAGCTTTGCCGCCATCGAGCACCGGTTCTTGCGCGAGGGCTTCTGGGCCGGACTCAGCCACCACGAGTTGATCCTCTATCTCTTCCTGATCGTGGTCGGAGACCGCCACGGATTGTCCTATTACAGTTACGACCGGATCTGTTCATTGACGAGCCTTCTGGCCGATGAATACATCCTCGCCCGGGACGGTTTGATCCACAAAGACTTGATCGCCTTTGACGGGAGGCTGTTTCAGGTTCTTTCCCTGCCTTTTGGGTCTCGGACCGACCGCGCCACCGTTCGCCAACTCATCCACCAAAGCCTCGGAGGAGACCATGATCACAAGACGCATCGTTTTTGAGATCCACCGCCTGGCACAGGAAGACTGGACGAAAAGCCATATCGCGGAGCAGTTGGCCCTGAACCGCCAAACCGTAACCAAATACCTTCGCAATCCAACCCCCGAGCGGAAAAAACTCCAACGGCCCAGCAAACTGGACCCGTTCCGGGATGATATCCAGGCCATGCTTGAACGTAACCCCCGCGTCCTGGCCACCGTTATCCACCAGCGGCTTACCGCCAAGGGGTACCGGGGAGGGCTCACCATCCTCAAGGACTTCCTGCGATCGATCAGGCCCGCACCGCGCCGTGTGTTCCTGCGCTTCGAAACCCTGCCGGGCGAGCAGTGCCAGATCGACTGGGGCCACTTCGGCAGCCTCCCCTACGGCGATACGGAGCGTAGGCTGTACTGCTTCGCCATCGTTTTAAGCTACAGCCGACTGCTCTACCTCGAGTTCACCCACTCCCAAAACCAGCAGACCCTTCACCGTTGCCTCTTGAACGCCTTTCGTTTCTTTAACGGGGTCCCGAGAGAAGTCCTCACCGACAATATGCTCACCGCCGTGCTCGAACGGGAAGGATCCCTCATCCGCTTCAACGAAGCCTTTCTGGAGTTCCTCCGTCCCTTCGGCATCACCCCGCGGGCCTGCAACCCCCGCCAGCCTCAGGAAAAAGGCAAGGTCGAAAAGGGCGTCATCCACTATATCCGCCATAACTTCTGGCCCCTGCGCGAGTTCGTCGATCTCACCGACTTGCAGCGCCAGGCCGATCACTGGCGCGATACCCTCGCCAACTGCCGGCTGCATGCCACCACCGCTCAGAGGCCTCTTGATCGTGCCCTTCAGGAGCAACTCAGGCCTTTGCCCGACTTCCTTCCCGATTGCCGTGAATCAGCCGTGCTCAAGGTCCACACCGATTTTTGCATTCACTTCGATGCCAACACCTACACCACTCCCCCCTGGGCCGTCGGCAAACAGGTCGTGGTCAAGGCCGATCAGCAAACCCTCAGCATCTATCTCAAGGAAAAACTGATCGCCACCCATCAGCGCTCCTGGGAACGGAAACAGCGCATCGAACTCCCGGAGCACCGCGAAGCGGTCTTAAAAGGCATGCGCAGGCAGTGGCAATCCGAAGAAGTGGCCCTCTTCGCCTCCCTGGGCGAAGATGCCAGGCTCTACCTAGAACACATGGCTGCAGCCCGCCTTCCCCTCAGGAAGAATGTCAGTAAACTCCTGGTTCTCAAAGACCGCTACGGGTTGGTCGCTTTCCTGGCATCTCTTCAAAAAGCACTGATCAACAAAGCCTTCGGTGCTCATTACATCGAAAACATCCTGGTCCAGGACCACACCCCCACCAAAGACCACCCGCCTCTCCAGTTCAAAGAAGAGCGCCTGAACCGCATCCGCCTCGAAGAACCCAACCTCGCCGAGTTCGACGCCTTTGTGCTCAGAAAGGGGAAATAGCCATGTCCGTGTCCATCGAGGTCGTTTCTCAGGACCTCAAGGCCCTCAAGCTCTCCGTAATGGCTGCCCATCTCGAGGGTGTCCTCGATCAGGCTCGGCAGAAAAACCTCGGCATCCTGGATATCCTGAAGCGTCTGTTGGATGCAGAACAGGAGGAGCGGTGGAAAAACGCCGTCAGCCGCCGCTTCTCACAATCCGGCATCACGGAAAGAGTGAGCATCGATCAGTTTGACTTCCACCACCACAAATCCCGCGAGGATCAGAAAACCAAAATCCTCGAACTCCTCAACCTCCACTTCATCGAAAAAAAGCAGGATGTCATCTTCATCGGTAACCCGGGCACCGGGAAAACCATGTTGGCCAAATGCATCGCCACTTCAGCGTGCAATGCCAACCTCAAGGTCCTCTTCACCAGCGCCATCGACATGATCAACCAGTTGGTCGCCGCCGAGCTCGACCGGTCGCTCATCAGAAAGCTTCGGCAATACCAGACCCCGGATCTGCTCGTTTGTGACGAGCTTGGTTATCTTCCGCTTGGCTCACAGGGTTCGAACCTCTTCTTCCAGGTCATCAGTCAAAGGCATACCCAGAGGTCAACAATCCTCTCCACCAATCTGCCTTTTGCTCAATGGGGGAAGGTCTTCGATTCCAACACGGTAGCCTCCGCGATCGCTGACCGGCTCGTCTACAACTCGGAGATCATCATCCTCGGAGGAACAAGTTATCGAAGAAAGCACAAATAGATCCATTCCCTAAAAAATCTTTGTTTGCTCCCGCCTCTTCCTCCTGGAGATGTGGCGGGCCCTTCCTTGGGCGTATCTGGCTCCCGCAGGCTGCCCCTCTTCGCGAAGCCGTTTGCCGCCCCGTGCACAGCTATGCCCCGCTACTCTCCCTGGTCGTTTTTAAACCGTCCATTCTGTCCATTTTTTGACCGGCGTTAATATGGATAGCCCTCGTCAATATTAGGCATTCGCGAGCCATTTTTGCTGTTTTCCTTGTCCTGACTCTCCTGTCTGCAGGCGGCTATCTCCTGGTTGAGGTGGAAAGTAACACGATAAAGATGTTCAGCAGAAGGCTCTCCGTGCGTCAGGCCTTCGACTATGTGGATTCCAGGATGGGCGGATCTATGTCCGTAGAGATTATGGCAGACGCCGGAAGGAAAGACGGCGTCAAAGAACCTGCCTTTTTGCGGCAGCTCGAATCGTTGCAGGATCATATAGAGAAACACCCCTTTTCGATGAAAACCTTCAGTGTGCTTGATATTCTGAAAAAGATGAACCAGGCCCTTCATGAAAACCATCCTGAGCACTATACCCTGCCGGAGACTAAAGGACAGGCATCTGAATATATGTTTCTATATGAGACATCCGGAGGCCAGGAACTGGACAAGCAGGTAAGCTTTAACTATGACATTGCCCGGCTGACGGCACGCACTAAAAGCCTAAGTACAAAGGACATTAAAATGTTCATATCAGATATCACCAATTTTGCAGAAGAACACCTCAGTCCGTCAATCAAGATAGAATATACAGGCATGATACCCATGGTAACTGCGATGTCCGACTTAATCACATCTGGTCAGATCAAAAGCTTCGGATTTGCATTTATAGCCATTGGCTTGATGATGATTATCGTCCTGAGATCATTCAAGTTGGGGCTTATCAGCATGATTCCCAATGTTTTTCCTGTGTTAATAGCCATAGGGTTTATGGGCTATGCAGGTATCTACCTTTCCATGTCAGTGGTGACCTTTGGCGCCATTATCATCGGCATAGCAGTAGATGACACCATTCATTTTTTTATGCGCTATCGCCGTGAGTTCAGGCGTACCGGCACCTACGAGGGTGCGCTGAAGGGTACGATTATAACCGTGGGACGTCCGATTTTGTTTACAAGCATTACCCTCGCAGCGGGATTTTCTATTTTTGGTCTCTCCGACATAAGTAATATTGGTGATTTCGGATTGATGGCAGGTTTTGCGATAATCTGGGCGCTTCTGGCTGACTTGTTTCTTGCTCCGGCCATAATGCTGCTGTTCAAGCCGTTGGGATTGGAAAAACAGGACAAATAGTTGAGGAAATCATGAGAAGACTATGGATTGTTATGATATTGGCGATGACGTCGGGAACAGCAATGGCTGGTGAACCCAACGGCCGGGAGATCGCCTTGAAGATGGACGCAGTGGATACCAGCCTGGACGGGAAGCGAGCCGCGGTGATGGTCATCAACCGCAACGGGCAGAAGCTGGTCAGAAAGATGGAAAGATATATTAAAAAGTATGGACCGGATGAACGAAGCCTGATCAAATTTATCGAGCCGCCTGATGTCAGAGGGATCATGTACCTCACCTGGAGCTACGAAGACGTTGAAAAAGACGACGATATGTGGGTTTATCTTCCGTCCGAAAGCCTGATCCGAAGGATTAGCGGCGGGGGCAAGAAGGGCAGCTTTATGAGGAGTGATTTTGCCAATGAGGATATTGAAAAAAGAGAAGTGGATGATGACGAGCACAGGCTTTTAAGGTCTGAGGAATTCTCGGGTGTGGATTGTTATGTGGTGGAAAGGATAGCAAATAAGCAGAAAGACACAAATTACTCAAAGCGGATCGTCTGGGTCAGGAAGGATACTTGGCTACCTGTGAAGATGGAATACTATAATAAGAGAGGCAAGCATTTTAAGACGGCTATCCATGGCGGGTACAAGAAAATCGGAGGTATTTGGACGGTTACAAAGATAATGGTGAAGACCCCGGAGCAAAATTCAGAGACCCTGATGCAGTATGACAATATAGATTACGATATCGGATTGTCGGATGCTATTTTTGAACAAAGCCATTTGAAGCGATAGTGTTTCAGGAACAGGGAGATCTACAACACAAGTATCCGCACACGCTCCTCCAATCCGCGCATCATGCCTTTCTGATAGGCTCTGACAAAATGGTCAAAAACTGAATGATTCGTATGAAGACGTGTTGTGACAGAGGGATCAGATGGGGTGTGATACTCCTATTCCTTCTCTTGCAGGATGTTTCTTTTGCCGTTCAAGAAGATCCATTAAAGGACATGGACCTGAGCGATACAATAGGCGAGGATGTGAATAGGACAGAGCCTGAATTCCTTTTGGTCGGGGGTTACCTTGAAAGCCGCAATCAGATCAGGACTAAGGATGTGGAAGAGCCCATCTCTCTCCGGCAGCGTCTGTGGCTGGATTGTTACCTGGGGGATGATTGGCTGAGGGGGTTTGTCAGTGGCTATTTTGATTATGATCCGGCGGTTCGGGACTGGACGGATGACAACAGTGAGATTTACTATGTAGATCTGAACGAGGCATATCTGACAGTCGATACCGAACGGATCGATTTGATGTTGGGCAAAAAGATGATGCGTTGGGGAACAGGCGACGGAATCAACCCCATGGATCTGATCAATCCCCGGGATTATCGGGACCCCATTGCAACCGCCAGGGCCGATGCCAGGCTGCCCATAATCTTGGGGAGCGGAATATTCCTCTTGGGGCCTGTGACTCTTGAAGGAGTATGGGTGCCGAAGGCAGAGGTAAACGAATTCTCCCTCCCCAATAGCCCATGGGAGGCAAGGAATCTGAAGGCATTAAGAAAAATGGCCGAATCCGGAGTGATAGCGCTTGGCCCGTATGAAAAACCGGATAAATGGTTGGAGAGTTCTGAGGTTGCTTTTCGGATCTCCACGGTATGGAAAGGCTTTGACCTGGCGCTTCTTTACTACAACGGCTACACGGATGATCCTGCGTATCACCGCGATTACCTGACTGACGGCAGAATGCGTTTCACCGCTCGCTATTACCGCTACGAGGCCTACGGATTTAACTTTGCAAAGGGTCTTGATAGGACCACGGTACGTGGTGAGCTTGCCGTAAAACCCGGACTCCTGTTTTCGATAGATGTTAATGATCCATCATACAAAGAAGACAGCGACGGCCTTGCCATGCGTAACCTGTATCAAGGCGTCATCGGGATTGACCGCACCTTTTTCACCAATCTTTACCTCAACTTGCAGTTTTTCATCGATCTCATAGAAAACGGCAAACAGCCCCTTGCTTCAAAACGCAAGACTCACGGCATCACCTTTGAGATCAGCGACACTTTTCTTGACGATGATTTGACTGCTGGATTTCGGGGCACGTACTACACAAACGATGAGGGTGCAGCCTGTGAAATATTCACAGAATATAAAATCGGCGACAACTGGCAAATCGCCCCGGGATACATGTTCTTCAGCGGTCCCATAGATTCCCGGCTCGGCCAGTTTACGGATAATGATATGATCTACCTGAGATTGAGATACAGCTTTTAACCCCATCCTTTTTCAGACAAAGAGCGACTTCCTGCCCCCCGCTTTTATCTTGTCTGCCGATATCAGACATTGTCCTTATATCGTTACAGGATGTATCGATAACCTCAAGTTTGAGGTAAAGCCGAAGGGTATGGACATTCAGCTATAAATTTTCTATCCTTATTCCGGTTAGAGCAGCCAATTTGGATTGCCTCTCGTCAAAAGTAAGAAACCTGTCAGCTTTAATTGATAAAGCTGAGGCCACATGCAGGATGTCCAAGGCCCTTGATCCCGTTTCACTCGTATGCTTTCTTGATAAATCAACAGCGTATTTGAATACGTCAGTCCAGCTTATTTGTGGACGATAAAAGACTCCTTTGCTTTCATGTTCAGCAAATCTTGCCATAATAAGACGTATCTCATCCGTTGTAATCTCAGTCCTGAATTCCTTCAGATTGATAGCATTGTTAAACTCTAATTCGTGAAAGGTTGTTAAAGGAATGGCTTCATTATTCTCCTTAAGCCAATTTGAGACATCCAGGGAATATTCTTCTTTGATGTAGAGTTTAACGATTACACTCGTATCGAGGTAGAGCACTTAGAACCTGTCTTCCCTGCCCTCAATAACTATTTCGCTTATTGGCTTTCCTTTAAGGTCAATAGCTTCATTGTAGAAATCAGGCCACTCGATTTCGCTTTTAGGGGGTAAGGGCACTATTCTGGCTATGGGTTTCCCTCTTTTTGTAATGATTATTTCTTTACCATTATTAATCCCGCTAAGAACCCTGGCGAAATTTTTCTGGATTTCTCCAACACTTGCTGTTTTCATATTTTCTTTCCTTTTCTACAATTTACGCATATTATATACGTAATAAATGATCTGTCAAGACTAATCAGTTTCCATCCGGAAATGGTCTTTTTGGCCAATCTCGGCGTCAATCTGCACGTTCGCTTGTGCGGCGACCTACAGGTCGCCTCCGCGCAAACGCTTGATTTCCTTGATATTGGCCAAAAATCCTCATTTCCGGATTGGAAACTGAGTTCTATAGGAAAATCATTTCCGGATGGACACTAATCAGTGATTTTGGTTCCTGAGGGATTTGCGCTGTATCTAACCATTTGCAATGACAGAGTATTTTTTGCAGACCAAAATAACTTTACCCCAATTTTTGCCGGCGAAATCGCCGGTTTTTGAACATATTTCCAATTTTGCGGCAATCTATATAAAGCTATAATACGTTATCAGTGGTTTGATTGGGTATTGCCTGTGGGAAAAAACGGTACAACGCAAATCCCTCGTTCCTTTAAAAGCTTGACATGGATATTTTTTTGATATTAGGCGAATCTAAATTGAATATGGGCATCAATCTCTAAGGGGATGTCTTACGGCTGCTGCATAAGCGGCAAAAGTGAAGGCGTAACTTGGATTGTAGAAATCATCTGAGTTACGCCTTTTTATTTCAGGATAATCCACAAGCTTATCGGGGTGATGTTATGTGTCAGCAGGGGTATCAGTGATAGCCAAAAAATTCTTCTTATGATCCGGAACCATGAAGCTCAACAAGATCGAATTGCTTTAAAATAATGTCTTTGATTTCAACCTTAAACCGCCATCAAGTGCAAAGTGGAGCATTCAGATGCCGGAACCCAGTCATATTCATTACACTCCCCAGGGGGGGCTGCCTCGGCCGCAATGAATATACGGCGCAACACCCCGGAACACTTCGAATGCTGCTGGAACGGGTCGGGAGACTATGGTGACTTCCGGATTGTTAAAACCGAAATTCGATCTGGATTCTATGTTTGGATGACTGATTGTCTGTTCCACCAAGACACTCGTTTCTCTATGGTAGATCATCCCGCGGCCTTTTCCTTCAGCTTCTGCCTTTCTGGAAAAGCGAGTGCCAGATATGGCATTCAAAAACAACCGATTGAGATATCACCTGGAATACAGGGCATATTATACTACCCGGATCCGAATGGAACCAGCCGTATTTGTACGGATCTGCCCCTGCGTCAGGTCGGCATCGTCATCTCGCCGGAACAGCTTCGCTCCTATTTCGAGTCCGATCTGCGCTCGATCGATCGGCACCTGCGCAACATCCTGTAGGAAAAACGGGACAATCTGTTTTGCCACATTCAGACGATTACCCCGGCCATGTGCGTGGCATTACAGCAATTGCTCAACTGTCCCTTCAGCGGCATGACCCGCAAGCTCTTTCTTGAAAGCCGCGCCCTGGAACTGATCGCCCACCAGTTGTGCCAGATGTCGGATGCCCGTCAGTTACCCGCTGTCGTCTTTCACAATAATCTGACGTTTTTTTTCTGATTATGTTGGACGATTGGTCTGCATTTTCGGGGCAATCTGGCCAGAGGGATTTTGGATGATGGTCTTGGCCTTGGCGATGGTTCTATTAATATAGGGATTTTGCCTCCGTTCGCCCTGGTGATGATCCCAGGAGGTCCGTTGCGCGATGAGGAGGGAGCGGATGGCGTGTTCGGAGTACCCGCGTCTGAGGAGGGCGAGGACGTAGGCGAAGTCGGTTTCGGATTCGGTAGCGCGCAGATATCTGAAGCGAGATGAAGGGGAAGAAAGACACACCGCACCCCCCTGGGGGTGGAGGGGGAAAGGGTTGAGGGGAAGACGGAGTCATTGCCTGGAAGAGATGCTGCGGGATGATGGCCGAGGAGTTGTAGTCGACCCAGATGAGGCGAGAGAGTGGATATTGCCCGTCGGGGGTCCGATGGCAGGGTTTGCGGTTGCGGAAGCCGGGGCACCTGCCGAAACGGTTGTTGGGATCGGCGGCCGGATCGCTGTGAAGCATGTGGAGGAGGATGCGTTTATGGTGGAGATCCAAGGGGTGGGCAGAACGGATCCAGACCTGGAAGTTGTGAGGGGAGGTCTCGACGACCATGCGACCGGGCCTCCAGGTGTTGTCAGGTTGGCGATGGTGACGGCAAACCCTCTCCCAGGACAGATCATCGGCCAGGAGATAGCGGGATTGTTCAAGGGGTTGAAGGAGGATGTGGCAGCCTGAGGCGTTGAGGGCCTTGAGATAAGGGATATGGTCGGGATGGGGCTGGACGATCCAGCGTCCTTTTTCCGGATGGAGAACCGCCAGGTGCCATTTTTGGCGAAAGAAGCGGTGGAGTTTTCTAAGCACAGCGTCCATGGGGGTGAAGAGGGGGGCTGGCCGATGACCAGCCCCGGCTTTGAGGATCAGAGGAGTTCGGTTGCGGCGACACGGACGTGTTCGGCGGCGACCTGCTGGATCTTTTCTGCGGCCGCAGCGATGAGGGCACCGCGGGCGAGATGGTTAGCCCGCCTGAGGATGCCGCCCGAGCCCTGGTGGATGGCGGTCAGGGCCTGCTCGGAGAAAAGGGGGCGGGTGATGCCGGTGATCTTGAGGTGGTGCAGGAGATAGGTACCGAGGGTCTCCCGGTCGATCCCCTGGAGATGATAGCGGGCGATGATGCGGGAAGAGAGGGGAAGCGAGGTGCGATAGGTCAGCAGATCGGCCAGATGGTTCTGGCCGACGAGGATCATGGGCAGATAGGGTTTGGAGTCGGCTTCGAACTGAAGCAGGGTGTGGATCTCGGCCAGGACCTCGAGACGCAGGAGTGAAGCCTCGTCGATGACAAGCACCGGGGTCTGCTTGCGGCTGAGGACGAGATCGAGGACCTGCCTGCGGATGATGCGCAGGAGGGTGGCGCGGGAGGAGCCCTGCAAATCGCAGTCGAGGGCGGAGCAAAGCTGGCGATACAACTCGAGGATGGAGCCAGAAGTTGCCGTCACCCAGATGGGGCGATACTCGGAGGGGTGAAGACGGCTGATGGCCCAGCGCAGGGCCGTGGACTTGCCCGCACCGACCTCACCGGTCACCAGTGCGACGGCGCCCAGGCGCAGGGTGTAATCGAAGCGCTCGGCGACGGCCACCACTTCGGCGGTCTGAAGGATCTGATCGAGCTCGAGTTCGGAGCCGAACGGTTCACGAGTAAAGCCGAAAAAGTTGAGATAATGGGGTTTCATCGGGGCTCCTTTGCGAGAGAAAAGGGTAACCGGCCGGATGGGACGGATTTTGGAGGAGCGCTGTCTATGACGAGGTCTTGAGAGCGGGACCGGCGCACCCGGCAGTTGACGTGCAGATCCAGAGGGGTGAGGAACCCGTAGGAGAGGTTGTCCAGGTGCACTTCAACCCGGGTGGGATCATGGTCGTGGTAAAGGAGCGTGACCTGTTTTCCGATGAGGGGAACAGGCGCCTCATAGACCTTGCCATTCAGGGCGATGGTGCGGTCGTTGGCGACCTTTCGCCTGGCACGCTTACGGAAGAAGTCCTCGAGGTTTCTGGGGGCGGGGCGGATGCACTCCATTTTTTCGGCAAAGCGCTGGATGGGACTTTGACCCGTGAATCCGTGGGGACGTTGATGGTAGACGGAGTGGATCCATGCTTCGAGTTGTTCATTGAGGCCCCTGAGGTCGAGATTTGAACTGAGGGTTGGGAGCAACTGTTTTTGCACGGTGAGGAACCAACGCTCTATTTTTCCCCGACCCTGGGGTTTGTAAGGCCGGGAGTCGACCAATCCGTGATCGCGCTTTGGCTTGGTCACGAGCGCCTGGAAACCACGCAGATGTATCTTCATGCCAGCCTTGCATTGAAAGAGCAAGCCCTTGCTAAGACAACGCCTTCAGATGTGCCGCCGGGCCGATATAAGCCGGACGACGACCTGTTGGCTTTCCTGAAAACGCTTTGATTATGCCGCAAAATTTTAAGGTTGATTGCCCCTTCCCATTGGAAAATGCTGGGTGAGCATGCCTCACCCGGCAATAATCCGGTTGGCGGCATAATGCCAGATGTCGTTGGGGGATTCGGCCTCGAACTTTCTCCGATCGACCGGTGAGGACTGATCGAGGGGCAAGAGGTTCTCTTTTTTGAGAAAGCGGTACAAAGAAGAGTAGCTCGGCAGCTCGTCCGGCCTCAAAAGCCTGCGGTTTTCCAGTTCCGAGAGAAGAACCATGAGGGTGCACCGGGGCATCTGCCTGCGCAGCGTGACGATCACGGCGGCAGCCTCATCATGGATGCTGCGGGGCACGCCCCGGTCGCTTCTGGGTTGAGGGTAAAGAGCTTCGAGCCTCTGCCGGCCTTGGCGATACGCCCTGATCCAGGAAAGGATCGTGGTGCGGGCAAGCCGGGTACGCTCTGAGTGGGGGATCTGCCACTGCCGGGAGCACTTCTCTCTGAGCAACCGCTCTTTCTCTCCCCGGGTCAATTTTTGGCAGAAAAAGTCGCTGATCACCCCGAACCGGAAAACGGCGATGTCTTTTTGCTGCTGTTCGTCCATCTGTGGGACCTCCTTTGTGGTGGTTTTGCGTCTGGATACCCCACCTCCCGAGGGCTGGTAAAGGGCAGCCTTCGGTGGGGCCCCACAAAAGAAGCACTCCTTTCACATTGGATGGAGCGGCTGACCGGGCAGATCCCCACGGCGTGAAGCAGTTCGAATGCGTCCGGGAGCTGTCCGGACCACGACAGGCCAAGATGCAGTTTCGTCTGCTCGATCAAGCTGTTCAGCCAGTGGCGCTGGCGGGATGGCGAAAGACCCGGGAGCCAGCCGCGGCCTGACAAGCGGTTGGCTATACTCGATTGGATGGTTGCGATGGAAGATTGGAAACGAGAGAAGTATCCTTCGGGGCGGAGCCGGACCACACACCCGCAAGCCGGGCAGCGGTACCTCGGAATCTCGGCAGGTTCTCCGTACCCGTCAAAGCAGGCCGTGGCATACCCATGCGCGCATAGCTTCCCTTCGCATTTGGGGCAGGATGACGGCCTGGGCCAGAGATATTTTCGACCCAGCCTGAAAAGGCTCTTGACGCATACCTCGACAAATACTATCAATAGAGTACGGGTTGTGAGTTTTACTCACATGTTTTTCGGGGTAAAGGGTGCTGCTACATCCTTTACCCCAATTGTTTTCCATGACTGCTTCCGCCCTATTCCCAAAGACAGAATAATTCGACATCCGACCCCCTCTAGTCAAGCGTTTGTGAAAAATACGGCTCCTTCCCGACAGCATATTCTGCCAACCAACACCCGGACTCCTGTTTTCGATAGATGCTAATGATCCATCATACAAGGAAGACAGCGACGGCCTTGCCATGCGTGACCTGTACCAAGGCGTCATCGGGATTGACCGCACCTTTTTCACCAACCTCTACCTCAACTTGCAGTTTTTCATCGATCTCATAGAAAACGGCAAACAGCCCCTTGCTTCAAAACGCAAGACTCACGGCATCACCTTTGAGATCAGTGTCAATTTTCTTGACGATGATTTGACCGCTGGATTTCGCGGCACGTACTACACAAACGATGAGAGTGCAGTCTGTGAAATATTCACAGGATATAAAATCGGCGACAACTGGCAAATCGCCCCGGGATACATGTTCTTCAGCGGCCCCATAGATTCCCGGCTCGGCCAGTTTACGGATAATGATATGATCTACCTGAGATTGAGATACAGTTTTTAAGGAAATGATAGTATCGAAGGGTATTGTTACAAATAGCGTATACAAAGCACGCCTCAATTTGCGAATCAGGATTCGCTTCCCAAATTTCTCTTATCGATATCGGGCAAGGCCACTGGATCGCCTTCGCTCCGCAGGACCATTCGGCCATAGAGAGCATGAACGGATACCCCAGCCATTGAGGTCATCAGCCCCTAACGGCCAAGGCATATTTCAAATACGGTTCGCACGGCGGGGTTCCCTCACATTATGGATATCTTGCGTGGTAGACCCCACCATCCGATCAACGCTGGCACCGGTCCTGATATCCCTAGCTGGAACGCTCTATAATGAAATAAAATTCTTGACAAAAAGAATTGGTTGAAATAATTAGAAGCTCCAAAATTAATTAGTGAGCCAAAGCTTCAGGAGGAATGCCTTACGTTCTTGGCGGCTCAAAGACGCGGAGAAAGTGAAGGCGTAACTTGGATGGAAAAAAATCCAGGTTACGCTTTTTTCTGTCTGAGGGAGATAGAAATGACGAATCATCGTATTCATAAAAGAGGTTTTCTTCTAATTCCGTTGCTCTTCATCCTCGTGTGTATGGCGCAGAGGCATTCGATGGCCGGGAGAGAAGCGGATCAGGCGCAAAAGAGCATCGACCAGCCCATAACGATTCGGCAGGAGACCCAGAAGGCTGAGGACAAATGGGGGCTGGGGAGCGACTGAGGTTTAAGGAGGAGTATGAGAGGCTGGAGCATGACAACGATCGGCCGGGTGTGGAAAACAAGGCCTTGGAGAAGGACGTGGCGGTCCTCCGTGGCTCGGTGGAATCCCTTGTACGTGGGATTGGGCAGATTGCCGGTATGGACGAGTGCCGGGATGTCGGTATCGACAGGATGCTTTGCCTCGAAAATGGTGGAAGAAGGGCAGCAATGGCAGGAAAGGTTCAAGGGATCGACGAGTTGACCATTTAGCATGCAACATTTTGAGGTGTACGTGAATCCATCGGTGTCAATAGTAGATAGGAACGGAGGCTTCGGTGAGACCGAATATTTTGATAAACCAGTTATTTATGATCCCATTTCTGAAAGCTCGTTCGATATAAGTGGAAAATGGTCAAAGCGAGTTGAACTCGGGCCCGGGCTTGCATTGATTGTTACGGATGTGACTTTCCCGCGGCATTTCGTCGTGCGTTTTGATATCGAGCGTGCGCCGCTGCTGTTCTGTTTTATTCTTTCGGGAAAAGCGCGGTCCACCATCAATCATGGGCGCGGGGGGAAAACAAGTATTGATGGAAACAACGGCACCAGTCATATATCTTTTTTCCCGAAATCGCGAGGTGTCAGTGAGTTTTCAGCCGGCACGCCTGCACGTATTGTTCATATTCAGCTGGATCCTATATTATTGAGCACTCTGTTGCACGGAGAATTTGACGATATCCCACCTGATTTTTATGCGGCTGTTGAGGGGTCTCTTAAAAGCCGCTACCACTGTTCCGGCATCATGACCCCAAATTTGCAGATAGCGCTTTATCAGATGCTGAACTGCTCATATCACGGCTTAACTAGATTTTTATTCCTTGAAGGTAAGGCCTTGGAACTCGTCGCATTTCAACTGGAACAATTCCTATTCTCCAGAAAGAGAGAGAAAAGCCCACAGGTCTTACGGCAATCTGACATTGAACGTATCCATGAAGCCAGGGATATTGTTATTCGTAACATGAAACAGCCCCTGTCATTAATGGAACTTGCCCGTCAGGTAGGGCTTAACGAGTTTAAATTAAAGAGAGGGTTCCGCCGGGTGTTTGGAAAAACCGTCTTTGGATACCTGCACGAACTTCGGATGGAGCGGTCCAGGTTACTTCTTGAAGAAGGCCAAATGAACGTTAAAGAAATATCCTATGCCGTGGGTTATATGGATTCAGGCCGCTTTTCCGATGCATTCAAAAGGCAATTTGGGGTGAGGCCGAGTCTTTACTATAAAAATAAGTCGTTTTCATATAGTGGGGGTCGCGGATCACTTCTGCCGTAAGCATTTATCAGGACAAGTAATGCCTCCATTGAATGGTCCATCCGTTTCTGCCCTACATCTTTTTAAAAAATTTTGTCCCGATTTCCTCCGCTGGTTGCATTAGGATGCCTTTTGCTGAAAATCCCTTAAGGTCATGTCAAAATCCCTCCGGGTCATGCCATCAGTATTTCAATCAAGGTTGGATTTTCATATAAAGATTCTGCATAGATTTATTCTTACGCAACAAACCATTTTCGCAACGGAGGATATCATGACCAGGAGGAAAAGAAATCTGTCTTTGCCGGGTGTTATCGGTGCAATTATCGCCCTTACTGCCATAATGCATTTGACGGCGCTTTGTGTGTCGGCCCAGGAGGAACAGGAGAAAGAGGAACCGGGTGTCTATGAATTGGCGCCGATGACCGTTACGGCCCAGAAAAGGGAGGAAAACGTCCAGGATGTACCCCTGAGCGTCTCGGTTTTTTCGGATATTCCCATTGAAGATGCGGGCATTAAAGATATGAGCGAACTTGTACGCTTCACGCCCAATGTTTTTATGAAAGTATCTTCAGCGGAAAATGACCTGATCATCCGGGGGATATCCGCCTTTGATACGTCCATCTATTCACCGGCTGGATTTTATGTGGATGGTGTGAACTACCCGATACATTATATGTACAATCCCGAATTGTACGATATCGAAAGGGTTGAGGTCCTCAGAGGCCCACAGGGCACCTTGTACGGCCGCAACACCGAATCTGGAGTTGTCAATATTATCACCAAGCAGCCGGATGATGAGTTCAGGGCAAAACTCCTGAGCGAATACGGCAGCTATAAGTCATGGCGATTTGGCGCAGACCTGAGCGGTCCTGTTGCGAAGGATCAGTTGTTCCTGGGTCTTGCCATGCAATATGATCTTTCAAACGGCTATATTACAAATCTGTACAGCAACAATAATAAGTCTGCTAAAAAAGACCATAAAAATGGTCGCGCCACCCTGCGTTGGACGCCTACGGATATATGGGAACTGGCGTTTATCGCAGATTTTCTGGATACGGACGACAAGCAGAACTCCTATCGATACCGGACCGGGCCCTTTGCAACACCTTCCTGCGAAATCCGCCACAATGTGACGGATGAATATTCCAGACAGCAAGGCAACGGCCAGACTCTCCGGATTCAGTACGCCGGTGATGTGTTTGATGTGATATCCATTACCGGGCTTCAGCACTACTCCCATAAATATGATACGGATATGGATTGTGCCGATGACCTGGGTCCCTGGTACAATTGGGGGGATGCTCCCATGAAATATGACATAGAACACATGAGCGAAGAACTCAGGGTGTCCTCTCCTGAAGGCGGGAAGCCTCTTGAATGGTTGACGGGTGTCTACGTGTTCGGTGAAAAGACCGACATATGGAGCAATAGGCCGGCATGGCACATGGAAAACAATACGGACATTCATAACGATGGAGGTGCCCTTTTCGGCCAGGGAACATATACGTTCTTCGAAAGACTTCACTTGACCGCCGGACTGAGATTTGATCATCAGAACCTGGAAGGGACCATGAAGGGTACGGGTATGGCCGGCCCAATAGATCAAAACAGAGACCTCAATTATAATGAATGGATGCCCAAGTTCTCCGTCGCTTATGATTTCAGCGATGCATTCATGTCCTATGCCACGGTCTCCAAGGGATACATGGTGGGCGGATACAATTACGGCTATATGCCCAGCAGTGAAGACGCCTTCTGCTACGGTCCCGAATACACCTGGAATTACGAGGCAGGGATAAAGACATCCTGGCTGAATAACAGACTCCTTGCCAATCTCGCCTTCTTTTACATCGATATCCAGGACAAACAGGTGGTGGAATGGTCCATGGACATGGAGACCACAATAAAGAACGCCGCCAAAGCGCATTCCCAGGGAATTGAGCTGGAGGTTCAGGCACGGCCTTTGCCAGGCCTGAACCTGGTTGCCGGTTTTGGATACGTTCGATCAAAATTTGACGAATGGAACGCGTTACAACAGGATGGCACCCTGTATGATTTTGATGGCAAGTCCCTTCCATACTCTCCGGACTACACCTATAACCTGAGCGCTGATTACCGGCACCCCACGGGTTTCTTTGCCCGGGCCGATCTGCTCGGCACAGGTGGCTTCTATGGGGATGTCAGAAACAATCTCGAACAGACGGCCTATGAAATTGTGAATTTACGTTTTGGATACGAAACGGATCACTGGCGCGTTGAAGTCTGGGGCACGAACCTGTCTGATGAAGAATATGTCACCGCAATGTACGATAATTCGTCCATGGGCCTGGGGGATCTGGTCGAGGATGGTGAACCCAGAATGGTCGGCATCACTGCAAGCTATCGGTTCTGATGAAAACTCATTGAGGATAGAGCTAAAATGCATAAGACAGTAAGAGGAGGTAGGATGAAAACATTGCCCACTGTAGAAAATGATTTTAAGGCTCTTAATGATATAGCGACAGCGCCCATTGGCAGCCGGCTGTTGATGGCCGGGATCGAACTGGGCATTTTTGATGTAATGGATGTATTTCGTTCGTCCAAGGATATTGCTGCTACCGTCGGGGCTCATGCGGGTAATACCGAACTGTTTCTCAACGCCCTGGCAACCATCGACCTGGTGGAAAAGAAAGAGGGCCTTTACCGGAACCGGACGGAGACCAATACCTACCTGATGAAGAATTCGCCGACGTATCTCGGACCGCTTTTTAAGACGCTACAGAGGATGTACCTAGACCCACTGAAAAATCTCACCGATTTGGTCAAGTGCGGCCCCCGCACGGAAGCCTGCGACAAGGACTTGGCATCGGAGACGCTTTGGGCCGAAGTGACAAAGGCCACCGCCGGTTGGGTAACTGGTGGTACCGGACAGAAAATGGCCGCCATTATCACCGGGCTGCCGGGATTTTCCGGTTTTCGGAAAATGCTCGACCTGGGCGGCGGTCACGGCATGTTCGCCCTCTATTTCGTGGCCGCGCACCCGATCATGACCGGTGTGGTTTTCGACCGACCGGCCGTAGTTGCCGTGGCAAAGCGATTCATTCAGGAATATGGCATGCAAAATCGCGTATCCGTGCAGGCAGGAGATTATCTATCCGACGATATTGGCAACGGGTACGACCTGGTGTGGGCCTGCGCGACTCTGAATTTTGCACGGCACGATCTCGACCCGTTGATCGGTAAAATTTACACGAGTCTTAATCCGGGCGGGGTCTTTATCAGTTTTCAGGACGGCATGACCCACGAGCAGACCCGGCCCGATACCATATTGGGGCACTTGGGAGATGCTATGCGGGCAGGTCGGGATCTCTACTTCAACCAGGGAGAAATTGCTGATTCCATGCTTCGATGCGGATTCCGGTCGGTCCGGTCTCAAACCATAGAAACAGCCATGGGAGAGTTGGATATGGATATCACCCTGAAATAGCAACGGAATCTGGAAAGGCATAGGGTTTTATACCCACCTTGATGCCATCCATCTGCTCGTAAAAAGCCGAGAAATCCTCCCGGAGTCAAACCCGGAGAGCGCATCCCGGTCGACGCGGTTATCGTTTCGGGCGTATCAGCCGTCGATGAATCGATCATGACAGGGGGGGGACCCCTGCCGGTGGACAAAAAGGCCGGCGACGCCATCCTAGAGCTTCTCGCCCGACATTACGAACAGGGGCCTTAAGGCTTGTGCCTGTTGATAAGATACCTGAATACCCGCCTCATCGAGCAGATGCCGGATTGCGGCGGTACCCGAATGGGTGCCCAGAACGAAACGGCGGGTCTCATGCCCCGCCAATTGGGGTTAAAAGGGCTCATAGGTGCGGGTATTCCGGAACATGGCGTGGCAGTGGATGCCCGATTCGTGGGAGAAGACCCGGCTCCCTACAACGGGTTGGGCCGGCGGGATGGTTTGTCCGGAAGCATTCGCCACCATTTTGCACAACTGCACAAGGGATGTGGTGTCCACCTCACAAGCGAGACAGGGATGCTGATAAAGGGCCATGGCGATCTGTTCCAGGGCCGTGTTTCCGGCCCGCTCTCCCATGCCGTTCACCGTAACGCTGATGGCTTCTGCACCGGCTTCCAGGGCACAAAGGGCGTTTGCCGTGGCCATGTCCAGATCGTTATGGCCGTGGAATTCCAGCGGCAGTTTTGGAACAGCGATTCTGGTGGACCGGATCAGATTTGTGACGGTTTCGGGTCGTGCAATTCCCACGGTGTCGGCAACACGGAAGCGCTGGATGCCGGCGCCCCGGGCTCGCTCTGCAAAGGCGATCAAGAAGTCCTTATCGGCCCGTGTGGCATCCTGGGCTGCCACGGTGATGTGATCAAAGTGAGCCCTGGCCGAACGGGCCAGGGCGACCATTTGGGAAAGCACCCAAGCCTGATCCTTGCCAAGGGCCGCCAGATGGATGGGAGAGACCGGAAAGCTGAAATGCACCCCGCTGACGTTACAGCGGGCGGCCGCTGCCAGATCGTCCATTCGGCTCCTGCACCAGACCGACAACCGGCAGCGTAGTCCCAGCGCAGCCATGGCGCGGCAGTCTTTTTGAACCTCAGGTCCCATGGCCGGAACACCAATCTCGAGCTCCTGGATACCCGCATGATCCAGGGCGCGGGCAATGGCCAGCTTGTTCGAGCGGCTGAAGGAAATCCAGGGAGCCTGTTCCCCGTCCTGCAAGGTGGTGTCGATGATCCAGGCTTATCTGCTGATTTCTTTGTCTATCGCCATTTTCTTCTCATGCAGATCAGTTGTATTTGATCACAGGGGGTGCATTTTTCCCTGGCGTCCGAGGCTAAATTTTGCCAGGGTGCTTTGCCAAGAGGGGACAGCCCCTTGGCAGGGACCCTGTATCAAATTCGCGGCCGTCAGATCAGAGAGGAAGACCTCTCGTTTATCCGCGATACCATCTCCCGGCATTGGGAACGCGGTCGAACCGCCATTTCCCGAGTGCTGTGTGAGCACTGGGACTGGCGGCAGCCGAACGGGCAACTCAAAGGGATGGCCTGCCGTGCGCTGCTGCTCAAGCTCCAAGAAAAGCAGGTTGTTAATCTCCCCCCGCCTTTGTCCACAACGAATCATCGGAAGCCCCGCAAGGCTGTTCGACACAGCTATAACTACGACACCTCGGAGATTCACGGAACGGTCTCCGAGTTTGGCTCTTTGAAAATCGAGATGGTCCGGCGCACCCCGGATGAAGGCCTGTGGGATCACCTGGTCGACAAGTACCATATTACCTGGGGCGCCCCCGAATCGTCGGTGCATACTTGAAGTACCTGGCCTACCTGGATGGACACCTGGTGGCTTGCCTCGGTTGGGGCTCAGCGGCCTGGAAGGTGGAGTGCCGCGACCGGTTCATCGGTTGGGAGCCCCGTACCAGGGAAGCGAACCTCTACAAGGTCGTCAATAACGTCCGGTTCCTGATTCCGGGCTGGGTTTCGGTGGAACACTTGGCCTCGAAGCTTCTGAGCGCCAACATCCGGATGCTTCCCGGGGACTGGCAGGCGTTTTACCGCCATCCCGTTGCCTTGCTCGAAACCTTCGTGGACACCACCCGGTTCCAGGGCACCTGCTACCGGGCGGCCAACTGGGTCTATGCAGGACTGACCAAGGGGCGTGGACGCTACGACCGCTATAACCGCTGCATGGAACCGGTCAAGGCGGTCTACCTCTACCCGCTTGGCAAGCGTTTCCGGGAGGCGCTCCATGCCTGAAACGCCTCTTTTTCCCGAAGGCATCACCTTGACCCAAGAAGGGCTGCAGGATGTCGCGCGCTCCGTGCTCATCCAGATCATCCTCGCCCTTGCGGAGGAAAAAAGCGAGTTCCGAAAACGGATCGAACACCTCGAAGCGCGTCTGAACAAGGATTCCTCCAACTCGGATCGGCCGCCGTCCTCGGATCTGCCCTTCAAAAAGAAAAAATCCGGGAAGAAAAAGAAAGACACCGATCGACGGAAACTGACCCATCCGGGGCACCGGCAGGAGATGCTCCCGCCGAAGGAAACCCGAGTCATCCTTCCGGAAATCTGCACCTGCGGCAACCGCGAGTTCCCCGAAACCGAACCGTATTATACGCACCAAGTCATCGAACTGCCGCCGATCGAACTCGAGGTCATGCACTTCGAACTGCACCGAGGCAGGTGCCCGGTCTGCGGCAAGATGCAAAAGGCCACCGTCCCCAGGGAACATCGGACAGGCTACGGTCCCAGGCTTTCAGCCATGATCGCCGAGATGGCGGGCACCGGAGGCAGACAGCCGCTCAACGATTCAAACCTTCTGCGCTTCGGTGCTTGGGTTCCATATCAGCCTGAGCGCCATCCAGAAGATCATCGATCGGGCCTCGGCCGCGATCCAACTCCACTATGAAACGATCGGCCAGGCAGCCAGACAGGCGCCGGTCAACCACATCGACGAGACCAGCCACCGCCTCAACGGCCTCCTGCAATGGCTGTGGGTCATGGAGGGGCCGGCAGTGGCTTTCTTCATGATCCATTCCAACCGCTCGAAGCAAGCCTTCGAAGCATCGATCAAGGACTGGACCGGCATCCTGGTCTCGGACGGATACGGCGTGTACCGCAAATGGGTCGGACTGCGGCAGACCTGCCTTGCTCATCTGATCCGCAAGGCCAAGGAACTCTCCGAAAGGAAAGACCCGGACATAAAACGGTTCGGTCTGTGGGCAACCCATGAACTCCAACGACTATGCCATATGGCCAAGGATCCCCCCTCCGTCGGAGAGTGGCAGGCCTTTTATGCTCGTTTGATCCGCTTGATCACCCTTCATGAGAAGCACAAGGATGATGCCGGCAGATTTGCACGCCGTCTTCGCAGGGAGATCGAAAGCCTTTGGACGTTCCTCTCGGAGCAGGGGGTGGATCCCACGAACAATCATGCCGAGCGGATGCTTCGATTCGCCGTGCTGTGGCGCAAATCCAGCCAGGGTACGTCCAGTGAAAAAGGAAACCGCTGGGTGGAGCGTATCCTCTCACTCAGGCAGACCTGCCGGCTTCGGGAAAAGACAACCTTCCCCGTCCTTGTCGATGCCCTGCGCGCCTACTTCCGGGGTCAGGAACCCGACCTCGCCTGGATAGCTCAACCCACCGCCTGATCCAGATCCTGTGATCGCTTACTCCCGAAGGATGCAAAGGGCAAAGAAACACGCCCGATCGGGATCCCGACTTTTGAAGATAAGGTGCTTCAAAGGGCGGTGGCGATGGCTCTCGAACCAGTCTATGAGCAGGACTTCCTGGACTGCTCCTATGGATTCAGACCGGGTCGGTCTGCTCACCAGGCCATAAAGACAATCAGGGAAGGCCTGATGGAGATGGGAGGCGGGTATATCATTAGATTAGGATATCCGCAAATACTTCGACGCCATCGATCATAGTCAGTTGCAGGAGATTTTTCGCCGACGGGTACGCGATGGTGTGTTTGTGCGTCTCATCGGAAAGTGGCTGAATGCCGGCGTGATGGAGCAGCATCAGATCACGTATCCAGAAAGTGGGGTTCCACAGGGAGGAGTGATCTCCCCGTGCCTCAGCAACGTCTACCTTCACGAAGTGCTGGATAAATGGTTCGAGACAACGGTGAAGCCCCGCATGAGAGGGAAAGCCTTCATGGTGAGGTTCGCGGATGATGCCCTGCTGGTATTCGAATGCCAGGAGGATGCGGAATGCGTGATGGCGGTACTTCCGAAAAGATTCGGCAAGTATAGGCTGAAGCTCCACCCGGAAAAGACCCGAACATTGAATTTCCGGCGGCCACATGATGGAGACGGCGCAGGGAAAAAAAAGACATTCAACTTTCTTGGGTTTACACACTTCTGGGCAAAATCCCGGCGGGGCTTTTGGATCATCAAGCGAAAGACAGCAAAAGACAGGTTGGCAAGGTCCCTTAAACGCTTATCTGTCTGGCTGCGCAGGGTGCGCCACTGGCCTATAGCAGGGCAGCATAAAATGCCGAGTTCAAAGATGCGCGGGCACATTCAGTACTTCGGGATCAAGGGCAATACACCTGCTCTCGGCAGGTTTATCTTCCTGGCCCGAGAGATCTGGCACAAGTGGCTTGGTCGACGATCCCATAAGGCTAAACGGAAATGGGATTGGTTCAACGAATTAGTGTCCATCCGGAAATGATTTCCCGGCACTACCCAGTTTCCAATCCGGAAATGAGGATTTTTTGTCAATATCAAGGAAATCAAGCGTTTGCGCGGAGGCGACCTGTAGGTCGCCGTACAAGCAAACGTGCAGATTGACGCCGAGATTGGCAAAAAAGACCATTTCCGGATGGAAACGAATTAGCGAAGCGGCTTCCGCTTCCTAAACCCACCGTGGCCCACCAGTGCTGAGGTCGCGTAGCAAAACCATGACCTGAGGAGCCGGATGCGTCAGTCGCGCATGTCCGGATCTGTGGGAATCCCGGGTCGGAAACGGCCCGGGATCACCCCGCCAATCCACCGGCCTTTCCTTCAGCGATCATCAGATGGCCAACCTGTTTGCGGAATTTGCTGAAGATGCCACGGCCGAAGAAGTCATCCCTTCAGCGGCCGAGATCGAACGGCGCATCCCTCAAATCTATTTCGTGTCCATCCGGAAATGATTTTCTTATAGAACCCAGTTTCCAATCCGGAAATGAGGATTTTTGGCCAATATCAAGGAAATCAAGCGTTTGCGCGGAGGCGACCTGTAGGTCGCCGCACAAGCAAATGTGCAGATTGACGCCGAGATTGGCCAAAAAGACCATTTCCGGATGGAAACTATTTCGCAAGGGCGGGGCTGATAGCTTAAGGAGATTGTTTATCAGGCTTGCTCGGCGATGCTTTTTGTCACTTTGGACTATTCCCTCAGGCCTCATCATCCTGCCGACCCTGACGCAGGTTCTTATACAGCTATCTGATCTGGAACCCTCTTATAGTGAAAGAAAAGTCTTGACAAAAGAGATGCTTTGAAATAATTAGTCAGTTCGAAATTAATTAGCGAGATCAAGCTTAAAGAGGAATGTCTTACGTTCTTCGCGGCTCAAAGACGCGGAGAAAGTGAAGGCGTAACTTGGATGGAAAAAAATCCAGGTTACGCTTTTTTTTGTCTGAGGGAGATAGAAATGACGAATCATCGTATTCATAAAAGAGGTTTTCTTCTAATTCCGTTGCTCTTCATCCTCGTGTGTATGGCGCAGAGGCATTCGATGGCCGGGAGAGAAGCGGATCAGGCGCAAAAGAGCATCGACCAGTCCATAACGATTCGGCAGGAGACCCAGAAGGCTGAGGACAAATGGGCTGAGGAGCGACTGAGGCTTAAGGAGGAGTATGAGAGGCTGGAGCATGACAACGATCGGCTGGGTGTGGAAAACGAGGCCTTGGAGAAGGACGTGGCGGTCCTCCGTGGCTCGGTGGAATCCCTTGAACGTGAGATTGGGCAGATTGCCGGTATATCGGAAGAGCTTCTTCCCTTTCTTGAAGAGACCTATGACCGGCTGGAGACCCTGGTGAGGGGGGATGTCCCGTTTCTTCGGGATGAACGGGAGAGACGCCTTGAGACCCTGAGACGGACCCTGGATGACGCCACGGTCTCTGCCGGTGAGAAGTTCAGGAAGGTGATGGAGGCCCTGTCGGTCGAGGCGGAGTACGGGAACACCGTGGAGGTGTACCGTGAAGAGGTCGAGATTGACGGCAAGGAGATCCAGGTCAACATCTTCCGATTGGGACGGATCTCATTGTTTTTCCAATCTCTGGACGGGAAGATGGCCGGGCATTTTGATCCGGCGGCCTTTGAGTGGAAGAAGTTTCCGCCTGGATACAACCAGGCGATCAGCGCGGCCATGGAGATGGGGGCGAAGCAACGACCGGTGGATCTGCTGGTTCTGCCGCTTGGAAGGCTGGTGATGAAATGAAAAGGGGATCTGGTATGTGCCTTGTGGCCATGATCCTACTGTGTGTGTCCACAGCAGCCTTTGCCCAGGATATGAGGGCCGTGCAGACCGAGGCCAGGGAGAGGCGGGCGATCATACTGGAGAAGGCAAGGGAGGAAAAGGAGCGTGCGGCGAGGGAGGCGGAAGAGAGCAGGCAAGGCATATTTGCCGACAGATCGGCACTCAACCGATCACTTGAGCGGCTGAGTGGAGAAAAGGAGCGGCTGACGACTGAAAGCCTGGCATTGGCAGAGAGTCTGAAGGCCCTTCAAGCCAAGGAGAGGGAATTGCTTGGCCGCCGGCAGGAGGTGGAGGGGGCTGTCCGGGAACTGGTTGGATTTGTGCGTGTCAATGCCAAGGATACTGACCTTCTTCTGGGCCGGAGCCTGCAGAGCGCCCTTGTCGCGGGCCGGGAGGCGGCATTGCAGCCGATCTTGAACCAGACGGAATATCCGGGGATGGATCACATCCGGGCGATGGTGGATCTCCTGTTTGATGAAATCAGTTTATCGGGTCAGGTTCGGATAAAGGAGGGAGCGTTTGTCAATCGAGCCGGGGAAGAGGTTTCCGGCGACATCCTGGTGCTGGGGAATTTCTCAGCTGCCTATAAGGTTGCCGGAGAGACCGGGTTTTTGCTCTATTCCGACGACAATCGACATCTTTTTGCCCTTTCCGAAGCTCCTCCGCCGCGTATGGCAAGAAAGCTGGAGGCGTATCTGAAGGGTGAATCGGAGGATGTTCCCATCGATATGTCCAAGGGTGCGGCCTTGCGGCAATTGACCCATCAACTGAGCCTCATGGAACAGATCCCCAAGGGCGGCCCCATCGTGTACCCGATCCTCGGCATCGGGGTTCTGGCCTTGCTGATTATTCTGGAGAGGACCTTCTATCTGTTCCGGAAAGGAATGAAAACAGACCGCTTTGTGGATGCGGTATGCGGCCATGCAAGCCGGAGCGAGTGGGACAGGTGTGTGGAGCTTTGCAACCAGGCCGGGAAAAAGCCGATGCCCAATGTGCTCCTGGCAGGTATCAATGGTCGGGATATGGGCCGTGAGGACCTGGAGAACGTGCTCCAGGAGGCTACGCTGAACGAAGTCCCGAAGCTGGAGCGGTTTTTGTCCACCCTGGGCATGCTGGGGGCGATCGCGCCCCTGCTGGGACTCCTGGGAACCGTTACCGGCATGATCAATACCTTCCATGTGATCACCTATTATGGCACCGGGGATCCAAGGATGATGTCGGGCGGAATATCCGAGGCCCTGGTGACCACTATGCTGGGGCTTTCAGTGGCTATTCCCATCATGCTGTGTCACACCCTCTTGTCCGGAAAGGTCGAGAACCTGATCGGCCAGATGGAAAAGAAGGCGGTTTCATTTGTAAACACCGTGTTCAAGGCACGGGAGGGGAGATGATGGGGGTCTTTCACGATCATTTTCTCGGTCTGGAGGACTATTTTTGTGCAGGGGGCGTGGTCATGGTTCCCCTGGCGGTCCTCTCGGTGGTGATGTGGTCGCTCATTGTCAACCGGGTCTTTTTCTTCAGGCGATTGTACCGGAAGAATATGAGCCGAAAAACAGCCCTGGCGCATGTAAAGGCCTGCCAACTGCCGGATCCCAAGCAGTACAGGGGGGCTGGGGCCCTGCTGGTCAACGCCTTTCTGCTTCGTCGGTGCGGCATGGCCGAGGTGGATCGATTCATTCTGGATGAGACCGTGCTCGTTCTGACGTCCTCATTGAACCGGCACCTCTCTTTGATCGCCGTTCTTGCGGCGATGGCGCCCTTGCTGGGCCTCTTGGGCACGGTGACCGGGATGATCGCCACATTTGACATTATCTCGATTTTCGGGACGGGGAACGCCAAGGCCATGGCCGGGGGGATTTCGGAGGCCCTGATCACGACCCAGACCGGGCTTTTGGTGGCAATACCCGGGCTTTATATGAGCGGGTTTCTGAGTCGCCGGGCCGAGAACCTGAAACAACGGATCTCAGCGGTGGGCATCTATCTGAGGCGGCATGTGTAATCGTATGGGGGGCTGTTTTATGTTGTGGGAGAGGGGATCATGCTGAACATATCCGCAGCGCGAAAGGCGAGGAAACGGGGGATCGAGCTGAACATCGCGCCTTTGATAGACATGGTTTTTATCCTGCTGATCTTTTTCCTGGTGACCACCAGTTTTGTCAGGGAAACAGGGATCGACATCGACCGGCCGACCGCGGCTACGGCGGTCAGCAAGGAAAAGGCCAATATCCTGATTGGAGTCACCGAGGAAGATCGAATCTTCATGGACCGGCGCGAGATCGATATTCGCGCGGTAAGGGCGCATGTGGAACGGGCCCTGGCCGAGAATCCGGAAGGGGCCGTCATCGTGGTGGCCGACCGGGAAAGCCGTACCGGCATTGCCATCAACGTCATGGACGAATGCAAGCTGGCGGGGGCCAAAAGTGTCTCATTAGGCGCGGGTCTCCTATCGGAAACAGGGGAGTAACGAGATGGGCGTGGTGATGGGATCTGCTGCACTACACCGGATGGAAACCCGGAGCCCTGCGCGATCCGCAATCCTCTGGACGGTCGCGGTAGGGTTGTCTCTGGGGCTCAACGTGGTCTTGTTCGATCTCATGCCGCGGTTGATCGACAAGAGGGGTTCGAGGAGGCTCGAGTGTGAGCCGTGTATCGAAATGGTCAATATCGTCCGGATCAAACATCCCGAACCCCGGGCCCGGAGAGAGGAGAAAAGGGAAGAGCCGAAGGTTAACGAAACCCCGAAGAAGGTGAGCCCGAAGAAGATGGTTTATGCCAATCGGCCGGTAAGACAAACTATGGATCTGCCGTTTGAAATCAACCCGAAACTGCCGCCGGTTCCATGCGCCGTGTCGGTCCCGCCTATGAAGACGGTTTCGTTAGGCGCGCCAGACGCGCCGGTACTGAAGGGATCTTATGAGATGGGCGAGATCGATCATCCCCTGACCACCCTTGCCCGGGTCCCTCCTGTATATCCGATGAAGGCGAGACGGATGGGGATCGAAGGGTGGGTCAAGGTCCGCTTCATCGTAAACGAGCAGGGCCGGGTGGAAGACATCCGGATCGTTGAAAGCCGTCCGGAAAAGGTCTTTGACGAGGCCGTGATCCGCTGTGTTTCGATATGGCGCTTTACGCCGGGGACCGTGGACGGCATCCCTGTCAAGACATGGGTGAAGACAACCGTTCAATTCGATCTCCAGAAGGAGAAAGGATGACCCCCGTGTCAAAATATGCCTTTGGGTTGTGGCCTATGGTAATCATGCTCCTGGGGGTTTCTTCGGCCTCCCGCGGGAGTCAGGGAGACGATGTCCCTCCGGCCGCACGGATGGCGATTCACGAGGCTCAGCAATTGATGGAAAAGGACCGGTTTGCAGAGGCTGCTGCCGTGCTCGAGCGATTCACGGAAGAAGGGAGGAGGCTGGATGCAAAGGAGAAGGCCTCAAAGGGATATGACCACTACCTGGTCCATTTTACCCTGGGCAACTGCTGGCTGATGGGCAAAAATCATACCGCAGCAGAGACCCATTATCGGGCTGCCGTAAGCCAGAACCCCCATTTCCACGCAGGGTGGATGAACCTGGCTAAATGCTGCTATGACATGAACGCGCATGGCCGGGCAGGCCACGCCTTCCTAAAAGGGTATGAGACCGCCCCCAAAAAGGATTCTGAAATCCTCTATTACGGCGCTGCCTGTTTCATGACTGCCGGGGACTCCAAATCGGCCCTGGGGGCGTTCCAGATCCTCCTGAAGGAGCATCCGCCGGCCGAGATCAGGCATGAATGGAAGGAGGTCCTGGTCCAGGCATATCTTGACTCGGATCAGCCCCGGAAGGCCCTCCCGTTTATTGAAGCCCTCTCGGAAAAGACAGGAGGGGGGAAACGCCGCCAGTGGCAGGAGGCCAGGCTTCATACCTATCTCTCTCTGAACATGAAGGCAGACGCCCGAGAGTATCTCGAGCATCTGATCCTCGAATACCCTGAGGAGCCCGGATGGTGGAAAGGCCTGGCCCACTTGTACCTCAAGGAGAATGACTACAGGTCGGCACTGATCGCACTGCGCATAAAGGGTTTTCTTGAATGCCTTACGGACCAGGAGGAAAAGATCGTTGCAGACCTGAACATGGCCCTGGATGTTCCGGTTCAGGCGGTTTGGTTTTATGAGAAGCTTGCACGGGGAAAACCGCAACCGGACATGGCCTACCAGATCGCCCAGGGGTATATCCGCCTCCATCGGCCTGAAAAGGCCCTTGAATGGGTGGAAAAGGCCCTTGCCATGCAACACAGTCCCCGTCTTGTGTTGCTGAAAGGAGACCTCCTCTATCAGCTGAAAAGGTACCCCGAGGCCGCTCAGGCCTATGAAAACGCCGCTTCCCAACAGACGAAAGCAGATAGGGCCTGGCTCATGGCAGGATATGCGGCCTGGAATGCAAAGGACTTGCGGAGCGCGCGCCGCGCGTTTCAGAATGCGGCCAGGTATTCAAGTCAAAAGGACGATGCGCTAAAGGCCCTGCGGCAACTGGATCAAGAAACGACTCTAATGGATGAGGGAGACTCTCGCCGGGGGGAGGGTTGACAAGAGGGGAGTGGCAGGGTAAAGCCGCGGGCAGCGGCTCAAAACGCGCTCACTGAAATGAAGCCCCTTTCATTTGCCAAACTTGACCTTACAGAAAGGTTCTGGCGGAAGAAAAGGAGAGACGCTACCTATTGCAAGTATTTCGCATGCCTTGATCATCTCGGAAGCACGATCATGAACGGCTTTCAAAATCGCATGCGCATCCTTCCAGAGTCATCAGCGTAATGAAAAAGCTGTGAGAGAAACAAAGGTAAGAATCCTGCATCACGGAACGTGGCTTGTGAAAGTTGAGTGGAAATTCCCTGCGCCCGATGAGTTGGAGTCGAAATGCAACGAGTGCTTCTGTTCGACCACATTGACCTTTGAGGTGCCGTAAGGGGATCCACGCTGCAAGGATGGCCGATGCAGAGCAGTGCAACAGACCCGGGGCTTTTCGGCGTTTTCCCTGGCTTATGGAGAAGAAGCCTTCAGACTTGGCAATCTATGGGCTTCGCGACGCTCTCTTTCCGGGTAGTCAGTTGCATTATGAGCGATTCTCCCATACCCTGAGAGCAGCGGTTGAATCTCATGGTGCCGGGGGCGTTGATTCATGAGGCAGGCTTAAAGCTAGAGGGGGCAGGGTGATGAGCGGCATACCGGCTCTTCTGCCGACATACCGGCTAACGTCGGACCAAATATCATATGGGACTTCCATGGAACAGGGCACAGTGATCATCAACGCGCGCGAGCTTTTCGGGGACTTCTCCGATTACAGGGGGTTCAAAGCCTGGAGGGACGGGCATGAAGCCTACTGGCAATGGCCGAAGAAGATCGGAAAGGGGTTTTTGTATGCGCTCAAGCTCCGGCCGGGCCTGATGTTGGCCATCGGCAGCTATCGGTTATCCGAAGGTGTTGCGATCAGTTTTGACCTCGATTATTCGCCGCTGGTCCTGGCATTCAGCCTCTCGGGCGGTATACATCACACTGTAACCTGCAGAGAGGGGCAAAGGGACTTCTGGCATTTTAAGCCTGGGCATAGCGTTATGACCTATGCGCCTGAGTGTCAGGGGATATCTAGATCTCCGATCGGGATCACCCTGGGCGGCGTGGCCATCCATATAGCGCCGCTGTTATTGAACGATGTTATGGAGGGACACCAGGATCTGATTCCCGCCGGTCTGCGTGATATTGCAAATGGTGATGGCAGTTTCTTTCATCATACGTCAGCCATGACGCCCTCTGTAAGGGTGGTTGTTCATCAAATCATCAACTGCCCTTATGGGATTCCACTGAGAAGGCTTTATCTTGAAGGAAAGACACTGGAGCTGTTATTTCAAAGCATGGCACACCTGGTCTGGCCGGAGACCGTCTCACGGCCTCTCGTGTTGCGCTCGGATGACGTCGACCGCATCCGGGAGGCCAGGAGAATCCTGCTGAACAGCATTGAAGATCCGCCGTCGCTGTTCGAATTAGCCAGGCAGGTTGGCACTAACAAGAACAAACTGAATAAGGGTTTTCAGCAGCTTTTTGGAACCACCGTGTTTGATTACCTACGCATCAGCAGGCTTGAACGGGCGAGAGAACTGCTCGAGACCAAGAAAAAGAGCGTCACGGAAGTGGCGTTTGAAGTAGGTTATGCCCAGCATAGTAACTTCACCAAGGCATTCAAGCGGCATTTCGGTACGCCCCCGGCTGACTATCTTCGCGAAGACCGTTTCCCCAGGCAAGGGGCTTGCAGACTTCCAACAAGCGCCATATCTATGTCTTATCCGCAGTTAAAAAACTACTCGTAGGTTTCCTCTTCTTTTCCGGGCGAGTCAGTTCTAATGGTCTCTTAGAGGCTCATCAGCTTTTGGGTCAATCCACATTTATCCCTTCTCATTACTTCCGTCGGCCCCGCTTCTGTAATCTGTATCCAAGGTGTTTCTCGATCGAAAAGGTCCGCCCTGCAAAATGAAAGGTCCGCCCTGCAAAGCAGGAGGGTTGCAATATGCCCTATCCTCAAGAAATGAGCACGCCAAAACATGATGAGGGGCTTCAAATGAAAAACAATCCGAAATGGAAGGACTTTGTGGACCGGACAGCACGCAAGCCGGAGGGGAAATGGGCAATCAAAAACTATACCCATCCCCGGTCCCATTACAGATCGTTTAAGATCATCCTGGACAGTCTTTGTCTGAGTGACGGGGATATCTATTGTGAAATCGGCTGCGGGGGCGGGGTGCTCTTGAACATGGCCCTTTCCAAGGTGAGCAGGGGCGCTGCCGTGGATCACAGCGAGGCTATGGTGCAACTGGCCAAACAGATCAACTGGCGGTATGTGGCGGGAGGGAGGGTGGAGATAGTCCAGGGAAACGCCGAAAACCTCCCCTGGCCGGCCGGCGCTTTTACCGCCTGCGCCAGCGCGAATATGTTCTTTTTTGTGGAAGACCCCGGGGCGGTGCTCTCCGAGGTATTCCGGGTGTTAAAGCCCGGAGGAAGGTTTGCCATGGTCACCATCGCAAGGGGAATCCTGGGAAGACTTACGTTCGGCTGGCTCTATTCCCTCCGAGTCTATTCGGATGATGAGATGAGGTCCATGCTTGCTGCTGCGGGATTCTCCAATATCGAGGTGGGCCGGCGCATGGTCGTAATGCAGGTGTGCCGAGGGGTCAAGCCATGCTGAAGAGGCCCCTGTTCGGCGTATTGGCCTGTTTGTATACGGCCCAGACCATGCCGGGGCACTTCGCTGCGAATGCGCTTCCCATCATCCTTCGGCAAGAGGGGTATTCTCTGGAGATGATCGGATGCCTCGGTATGATCAGCCTCCCATGGGGCTTGAAATTTCTTTGGGCGCCTTTGGTAGACCGGTTCGGTGGCGAGAGCAATCATTACCGGAAATGGGTGGTTGCCATGCAGCCGCTGTTTGCTTTGACCACCCTTTGTGCGGCTTTGTTCAGCATTCGGGAGGATATCATCATGGTGGCGGCACTCATGACCCTATCTTATATGTTCGCAGCTACCCAAGACATCGCCGTTGACGCATACGCGGCGAAAACGCTCGAGCACAGAGATCGCGGGGTGGGAAACGGCATTCAGACGGCCGGCAATATGCTGGGCGTAGTGCTCGGTTCGAGCGCAGCGCTGATCCTGTATTTCCATACGTCCTGGGGAACGACTATCGCGGTTTTATCCAGCATCACCATGCTGTTGGGGCTTCCCATTCTTTTTACTCGGGAAAGGGGAAGTGCTTCACGGTCGTTGGCTTCGTATGGGGATATAATCTCGTTTTTTAGAATCCCTGGGGCTGCGCGCTTAATGCTGGCGGTGTTTCTGGTCTTGGCCGGCGTTTTCAGCACAATGACCATGTGCAAGCCGCTCTTGGTCGACAAGGGGTATGACTGGGACATTATTTCCATTACCTTAGGGATAGCCCCCATTTCCGGCGTGCCGACAGCACTGATCACAGGGTTTTGCATTCGAAGGTGGGGGCACAGCCGTGTGTTTGCGGCCTCCTGCCTCTCGGCGGCAGCCGCCTGCAGTTCATTCATCCCGATATCCCTCGGCAGCAGCTCGGATGCAATCGTGTATGGCGCTCTTGCCGGCATTCACATGGCGTTTGCCATGCTCATCACTGTGCTCTATACCATCGCCATGGCATTTGCTCGTCCGGGGAGGGAAGGCTCAGATATTGCGCTGGTTATGTCCTTTTCCTTCATCGGCGGAATTGCATTCGTGGCGGTGAGCGGTGTGGTGGCTCGGATATTCGGCTATCCTGCGCTTTTCGCCACTACCGCCGCCCTGTATATCCCCGTCTTTATGCTTTCCCCGGCCAGGGATACAACGCAATTCGCCGGCCGTCACGATGCCCGTGATGCGGATCCAGAGTCCACGAATATCGGGCGGTTGCGGACATCCCCTCAATCAAAATAGACGGCATTGGGATCTGGCAGAAAAACCGCTGACATAGGAGAGAATATCATGAATCTGTACAAAGCAAAGACCTTATGGATACTTGCCGCGCTATTTTCGGTCGTTTGGGTATTGTTTTTGCCGGCAGCTTCTGTAGCGGGCCAGGAGGAAATATTGGAAAAGAAGGCTGTTCAAGAAGGCGACTCCCGGGAGGAATATGAACTCGAAACAATGACCGTTACAGTCCAAAAGCAAGAAGAAGATGTTCAGAAGGTGCCGGGAAACGTCACGGCGTTTGATGGATTTGTCATGGAGGACTTGGGTGTCGACAATATCGATGAGTTGACAGAGCTGACACCCAATATCAATATCGACAAGATTGATTCGCATATGACGCAGATGGTGTTTCGCGGCATCGGTGGTATAGCCAATATGAATAAAGTGTGGAACACCAATGTGGATGGAGTAGCCGCGCCTTACGTGGGAGTCGACACGTTCCTGGATGTTGAAAGGGTTGAGCTGATAAGGGGCGGCCAAGGCCTCTTTTATGGGCGTAATACCCTGGCCGGCGTGGTGAACGTGATTACCAGAAAGCCTACCCCCGAGTTCTCACTGGATGCCTACGCAGAAGCGGAAAGCTATAACACCCAAAAGGCCACGGCGGCTATTGGCGGACCGGTGGCAATCAATCAAGGGTATCGCCTGGCGTTTGGCTATTCCCGTGGAGATGGCTACATGAAGAATGCCTTTTTGAACACCGATGATGGGAGTCGACATGAGCAGTTCTCCGGCCGTGGCATATATGATTTTTTGTTTTCGAAGGACAATCTCGTAAGGTTTACCATGACGGCGGATAGCTATAATGGCGGCTTTGATGATTATGCGCCGGTTTCTCTGGGGCCGACAACCACAACCACCAATAATGAAGAAGGCGAGAACAAAGGACACCTTCTTTCGCCTACGCTGACATGGGAAAGGAAGTTTTCCGAGTTTACCCTCACATCGATTACAAATTACAGCAATTCGGATTATGAGATCTTATGGGATCAAGACTTCACGCAATATGATCTGATGGTCTTCGACTACGACGAGGATTTCAATACCCTGACGCAGGAATTGCGTGTCACCGGCAATTGTTCTCGAAATTTCGAATGGCTGGCGGGCATCTTCCTAATGTTAGAAGATATCGATATGTCGTCAGACTTTGCCTTTGGAAAAGAGAGTGCGTATTCCGGGCTCCACATGCTGTCCGATTCATCGATCGACAGCCAAGAGGCCGCGCTTTTTGGTCAGGGCATCCTCAGGCTTTTGGAGGATCTGGAGTTCCGAGCCGGGCTTCGCCTTGACTATGAAAAGAGAAAACTGACATGGGAAGGATGGTCTGAAATGGGCAGCAGCGCTCTCGGGCCCAGTCAGGACTTCTCTCGTGAGGACGGCTGGTTTGGCGTAATGCCATCGGCCAGTCTCGCCTACGTCTTATCCGACCGGGAAAGGATTTATGCGGCAGTGGATCGTGGATACAAAGTCGGCGATTATGCTGCCAATCAGGTGGATATGGATGCTGTTCGAGATCCGGTGGATCCGGAATATACCATGACATACGAACTCGGATATAAGGGATTGCTGGCTGACAAACGCCTGGGGCTGAACGCTGCGGCTTTTTATGTGGACGTGACCGATATGCAGGTCAGCGTCGTAAAGGATAATGTAGCGCTGATGCAGAACGCGGCGGAAGCCCACAGCTACGGGGCGGAACTGGAGGCTCGCTGGCGGGCGGCAAAAGGCCTGGATCTCCTTGCAGGGCTCGGCTGGCTCAAGGCCGAATTCGACCGTTATGATAATCATCCCGACGGCCTGGATTTATCGGGCAACCAGCTTCCCAATGCCAATGAGTACAGCCTCTCCGTAGGCGCAACGTACAGACATGACAGTGGATTTTTCGGAGCCCTCTCAGCCGCCTCGATGGGCCCCAAATACATGGACGAAGAAAACCTGATCAAACAGGAGCGCTACACCCTTGTCAATGCCAAAATAGGGTATGAACGCGCCAACTGGGCGGCCTATATCTATGGAAGAAACCTGCTGAATGAAAGCTACCTGGTCCACACCACCGCCGGCGCGGGTCGTGCCGGCGAACCGCTCATCATTGGCGTGAAATTCAGTTGCCTTTTTTAGAGCCAGAGTTCCTCTGTTACGCGCATTCGGAGATATGATCTATCTCAAACTGAGGCTTTATTCTATCACCTGCACCATTCACACGACCCATTAAGTGGAGATGAATCTGCCCAAAAACAATATGTCCCTGCTCCTTGAATAGGGCTTGACAAAAGGGCTTTTTCGGATCAGTTAGAGGTGAGAATATATGTTCTATAGTCAAAATTGAATAAGAGATATCTTATGGCCTCCGGTCCTTGCGCGCGGAGAAAGTGAAGACGTAATCCTTTGGAGTGCAATAGGTTACGTCTTTTTTTGTGAATCGCGTCATAAGGTTGATGCCTCTGACCGATTTGAGCCGTGTGCATGTGGGGGGATATGGTTTCCTTTGAGGTCACCCTCATGGGAAAGCGCCTGACCACCATGCCCGAAAAGGGCTTGGAATATATATCACCGCACAGGAGATTTCTTCATGAGTGTCAAGAAAAAGTACCTCAAGAGAAGGCATCTATGCAGGGTCACGTTCAGGCTGGACAAAAGACAGGCCAAATCCGCCAAGACCGTCCATGTTGTGGGCGAGTTCAACAACTGGGATGTTTCTTCCACCCCCATGAAAAGATTGGGAAAGGGGGAATTCAACGTGGTGATTGATCTTCAAAAGGGCAGAGAATATCAGTTTCACTATCTTCTTGACGGCACGGATTGGATGAATGATTACGATGCTGATAGAAATTTTCCTACGCACTATGGAGATGCCAAAAACTCTGTGGTGGTTGTTTAATCTTCAGGTTCAGATCCAGCCCAGCCCTGATCTGTGAATCACCGGCTTCCATATCGAAAACGGGATAATCCCCACTTTGCAGAAAGGCCATTTTGGCCGCGTTTACGCGGCATATGGTGGCGTTTTTACGGCCCTCCCAGTGCAAGACCAAGTCCCCTGAAACTGTTGTGTTACAGGGGCATAGCCGAGAGAGTCGGCGGGCAATAGAGGCATATGCGGTCAACCCATCGTCCAACAGCAGGTGGCAAACAATGCAAAAAGGGCCACTGTTTTCCATCAGTCAGCAAGATATTTTAAACGAAGGCCAGTTTACAATCCCACCACCCGTTGGTTCGGGGAGTATAAAGACCGTTTTTCTAAACCCCGGCATCCGGCTGGCCCTTTCGGACTATGAACTGAATCAGCCTACCGTCCTGAAATACTTTCCAAATGCTCCTTTTTTCGGTTTTGGATTCTGCCTTTCAGGGGAGTCTGAGGTATGCACCGGATGCTTGAATAACGCGTTTTCGATCAAATCGGGTCAAAGCGCATTGTATAGTTTCCCAACCGATGTCGATTTCACGGAAACCGTTGGGCGTGAGCATGTGGTTATGAAACGGAGCATTTTGATATTTAGTTTCCATCCGGAAATGGTCTTTTTTGCCAATCTCGGCGTCAATCTGCACATTTGCTTGTGCGGCGACCGCCAGGTCGCCTCCGCGCAAACGCTGGATTTCCTTGATATTGGCAAAAAATCCTCATTTCCGGATTGGAAACTGGGTTCTATAAGAAAATCATTTCCGGATGGACACTATCTAATTTCCATCCGGAAATGGTCTTTTTTGCCAATCTCGGCGTCAATCTGCACATTTGCTTGTGCGGCGACCACCAGGTCGCCTCCGCGCAAACGCTGGATTTCCTTGATATTGGCAAAAAATCCTCATTTCCGGATTGGAAACTGGGTTCTATAAGAAAATCATTTCCGGATGGACACTATCTAATTTCCATCCGGAAATGGTCTTTTTTGCCAATCTCGGCGTCAATCTGCACATTTGCTTGTGCGGCGACCACCAGGTCGCCTCCGCGCAAACGCTGGATTTCCTTGATATTGGCAAAAAATCCTCATTTCCGGATTGGAAACTGGGTTGTACCGGGAAATCATTTCCGGATGGATACGAGCTACCCTCAATTGATGGTTCGGGGTATAATCGAGGGCCTTTCGCAGGGGCTCAGAGGGAATCGTCGCAGCCTTGAACTCCCCGAGAAGAGTGAATATCCCTTTGATGACCGGCGCAGCAGTTTTTATATCTCTCTGCTGTGCTTTGGCGTTAGATCGTGCAATGAGCGGTCATGGTTTTCTCCGTCTGAACCCAAGCTGGTGAAAAAGGCGCTGGCATTGCCGTACTCCGAGATCGACCCGGTACTGGGTGGCAAGGTGATGGCTGAGCAACTTGCCATCCCAGAGATTTTGGCGGTAGCCGAAGGTCTCGGGCGATTTCCTCAGGTCAGAGGCGACGGCCTCGATGGTCATGTCATCCAGGGATTTTGGGCGGCCAGGCCTTTCGGTTTCTTGAAGGCCTGCAAAGCCGCTTTTCTCGAAACGTTTTACCCAGTACTGAACTGTACGAGGACTGTGGTTCAGCAGGTCTGCGACCTTCGCACAGCTGAATCCCTGGCAGACCAGCAGGACGCCATGAAGTCGATGGTCGTAGCGCGATTCCTCGGATCTCGCAATCTCGTCCTGGATTGCCATCCGCATGATATCGGGATCTGTAATTTCAAGCTTGCGCATGTTTTACCTCGTTTCGGAGGTTAACATATTACAGGCTTACAGTATGCGCAAATATTTCTGTCGTCATGTAAATTTTGCAACTGTTGTTGCAATATGGTAAAAAACCTTTATTTGAACTATGGCAAGTCTTTTTCACTTTTTTCTTTGGGAGTATGGAATGGAACAGAGAGCGTCCGCACTATTAGCGCCGCTTCAACCAACGGCGGAAGGACCGTCTGGCTGCAAGAACAGGATCCCTTTCGAGGCCATTCTGGACTCTATGTCGGAAATGATTGTGTATCATGATGATGCTTTGAATGTTCTATGGGCGAATCGGGCAGCCGCCGATTTCGTCGAGTTGGCTCCTGAAGAGATGGTTGGCAGACCCTTTTTCGATGTGGCCTGTCAGAAGGAAGAACCCTGTCTGGGATGCCCGGTGGTCAAAGGCTCTTTCAGCGAATACCTGGAAGTCATTGAAAACAGCCTTTTGACCGGCCGATTGTACTTTACGCGATCGTATCCGTTGGTCTGCCACGAGACAAGGTTGCCAGGGAGGCTGATCGTGGCCCAGGACATCTCGGATATGAGAAATAAGTATAGTGTGACAGAGATCTTAAATCATATTTCCCAGGTTTTTCACCAGGGATCCGGCAAAGTCAAAGCTGCACCCCTAGGAAGCGCAAGACCCCGAGGCCTATGCGGCTACAGTATCGCAACGCCGGGGCGATATAGCGGGCGCCGGCCATACGCAACAAGGATATTGACAGATTACGGAGCGAGGCCATAACCTGCGCGCCATTGCCTTTTCGAATACGGCAACGGTCTTCATCATAGGTGACGTCGCGCACCCAGTGCAAACGGTTTTCGATGGACCAATGGCCACGAACCAGAGACAGAATTTGCTTTGGACTGGCCTTGGCATGGCTAAGTGAGGTGAGCCCGTAGACGGTTTCATTGCGGGTTTTACCGGTGGAGATCTCCTCGGTGTTACGCTCTATGCAGAAGACTTGCCCGACATGGGGGAAGTCAAGATAGTCGTTTAGTTCGGCGCTGACCCGTATCCGGCGGGTTTCCAGGCGGCCATGCGCCTTGTCGATTTGGCAATGCTGAGGGGGGAAAAGCGTTGAGGTTGAGGTCAACGATGTCCTGGCGGAGGGTTGGCTGGTTGTCTTTGGCAATGAAGAGATACTCCGCCCCCTTTTCTTCTACCAGGAAACGCGCGGTGTCCTTTTGGGTATGGAGGGCATCGGCGGTAACGACGGCGCCATCGAGGGGCAGTGGCTGGAGCAGTTCTTTAAGTTTTGGGATTTCGTTGGTTTTTTCCTCTACAGCGAGCTGTCCGACAACAACCGCTTCCTGGTGGAGAATAGCGCTGAGCAGGTGCGGAGGGCGTTGGCCGACATCATGGGCGCGACGCAGTGTTTTTCCGTCCACGGCGAGCGCTTTTCCTGCCAGAGGGAACTTGTCGACAATCCAGTCGCCGATTTGAGCATCGAAGGTTGCGGAGTCGATTTGTTGAAGCACACGGCGAATGGTTGATTCCGAGGGTGGTTTGGGTCGCTTGGAACCCATTCGGCGAAGAGCGTCAATGCTCAGCGATTGCGCCCATTCGTCAATGGCGGTGAAGCTGCGGGCTCCGGAGAGTGCGGCGCAGACGGCTATGGCAACAACCGTAGCGACCGAATGGCGGACCCCTCGCGGTTTGCGCGGATCGGTTATGTTATTAAGGAGTTGCATGAGTCCTCCTTGCTCTTCCAGGGGCAAGCGGTTGACATCGATCATAGGCTCAGCCTCCTTCGGGTTAAGCGCCACCGGCGGGAGAAATGGGGCGCAGAGGTGAGATACGGCGTTGGCAACCAAGGGACGGACAAAGATGAGCTTTGGAGAGCCGTTGTGCCAGTACCCGCGGTTTCGCTTGGAATAGCCGAGGGTCTGGCCGAGTTCTTTCCATCCAGCAGCCCGGTAGCAGGTGCCACGGAAACGAGTGGAGTCAACAAAGGTTTCAGCAAGCAGGATGGGGTGGCCATGAAATCGGAGCCAGTCGCGGCTAAGCTGCTTGAGGTTCATGGCGAGCAGGCGTGAGGCCAGATTCGGCTGGTGGCAATCGGGAAGAATGAGAAATCGGACATTGTTGGCGACAAGGTGCAGACGCCGGTAGTGAAGATGAGGGTCCCAACCGATGTAATGATCTCGGGGAGCACATTTCAAGGCGGCGGAGCCCCAACCGAGGAGTGCGACCCATTGGTCGCCAATGGTGGCGACATAGTGGAGGGCGCTGCCGACAATACGCTCGAACCCGAGATAGTGATGCCGGCGCATCAAGTCGCGCCATTTCGGCAACTCATCGCGCCGAGCAAGGCGCACCCGCAAGGGGTTGTCTGAGAAAAAGTTTTGGATTGCTACGCTGGCCATAACCTCAGCATAGCAAATGAAAAAACAAAAAGCCAGCGCTATTTCTTTAGGGCCGGCTCACTTGACGTTGGCTGACTTTGACGGAGCCCTGGGTTTTTCACTCTCCCGGGGGATTGGAGGAGATCTGCCAGCCCTTGATTGGTCAGATCGCCTCTCATTTTGATTACCCGGCGGGGGTCATCACGTTGCACGACGAGCAGACTCAGGAAATCATTAGCCTGGGGGAATTCGGCTTTTCGAAGCGGTTGCTTCATCCGGGTAAACGGTACCCCCTAAGCCGGTGCTTTTCAAAAGGGGTGCTGAAGGACGGGAGTATCGTCAATTTGACCGGACTCAGCAAGCTTGACCTTAAAGGATACATCTTGAAAGAAGCGGGTGCGGAAACCATTCTGGCCGTGCCGCTGGAGGTGGAGGGGAAGGTTATCGGAACGATTGTCCTGATCGATTTCAAGGAACGTCTGGAAAAAAATCTGATGATCGACGGACTCAAGGCTGTGGCCAATCGTTTGGGAGTCGAAATCCACCGCAAACAGACTGAGGAAAAATTGAAAAGGGAGCGAAATTTTACCAACGCCATTCTTAACAATGCCGTTCCCTTCATCCTTGTCCTGGACCGGGCTGGCAGGATAGCCCGCTTCAATAAGGCTTGCGAAAAATTGACTGGTTATTCCGGTCGGGAGGTCTTAGGAAAATTTTTAGGGGACCTCCTTGCGAATTCCAAGGATCGGGACTTGATCGGAGAGTTGTTCCCGTTGTCGGAGGATAGAAATCTGCCTTCTTCTTTTGAGAGCCAGTGGGTAGCCCGGGACGGGAGCAGTCGTCTGATTTGCTGGTCGAACAGCATCATGGAAGATGGGCAAGGCAACGGCGTCCACGTCGTCCTGATTGGAATGGACATTACGGAAAAAAGGAGGGCGGAAGAAGAGGCCGAATTGCGTCGCCGGCAACTACTGGAGGCGGACAAGATGGCCTCCCTGGGCGTGCTGGCTTCCGGAGTGGCCCATGAAATCAATAACCCGAATAACTTTATTATGATGAACACCCCAATCCTCCGGGGGTCCTGGGCGGATATCTTGCCAATTCTGGACAAATATCACGAGGAATGCGGAGATTTTATAATTGCGAACCTACCCTATTCCGAGATGCGGGAGGAAATCGGGCGACTTTTTGGCGGAATAGAAGCGGGGGCTAAGCGCATCAGAAAAATTATTGAAAACATGAAGCAATATGCCAGGAGAGAATTTTGCGAGCAACCTCAATCGGTTGACCTGAACATCGTAGTCACGGCTGCTGTGGATTTGTTGGCTCATGAGATCAGAAAATCGACCGTGGCATTCACCATCGAACGCTGCGACCATTTGCCCCTAATAAAAGGAACTCCACAGCGACTGGAGCAGGTACTCGTTAACCTCATCCAAAACGCTTGCCAGGCCCTTGTTGAACGAAGTCAGGCTATTCGTATCAGGAGTTTCTATGAGGAAGAAAAAAGGGAAGTTGCCATTTCTATCGCAGATGAAGGGATTGGGATCCGGCCTGAGCACTTGCGGCATATCTTTGCCCCTTTCTTCACTACCAAGGCAGACCGGGGAGGAACGGGTCTCGGTTTGTCGGTATGCCTGGAAATTGTGAAAGAACACAACGGGAGGTTGGAGTTCTTTTCGGAGTTTAGCAAAGGGACCAAGGCCCTGTTGACCTTCCCGGCAGCAGTTTGAGGGAAAGGAATGGGCAAAGCTCCCCCCCTCCAGCCTTTATTTCCCATCCTCGTCGTCGATGATGAGGAGCACGCGCTCAAGGGCTTCGAGTTGACCCTCCGGTCTGGAGGGCTGAACCATATCCTCCTGTGTCCCGAGGGTGCGCACGTCTTTGAAATCCTGTCCAGACAGGAAGTTGAAATAATCCTTCTAGATCTCGTGATGCCTGGCCTTTCAGGTGAAGAGGTCCTTTCCGGATTAAAAGAACGCCATCCGGAAATCCCGGTCATCATGGTTACCGGCACCAATGAAGTTGAAACGGCAGTGCGCTGCATGCAGAAGGGGGCTTTTGACTATGTGCTTAAGCCGGTTCACAAGGAAAGACTGCTCCCGGCCGTTCAGCGGGCCATCGAAATCCGCCAACTAAGACAGGAAAACGCCCGACTGGCTCAATCTTTCTTCTCCGAGTCGTTGGAGCATCCTGAACTCTTTGCAAAGATTTTAACGCAGTCAGGAAAGATGCATGCTGTTTTCCGCTATTGCGAAGCCATAGCGGGAGGAAACTCCCCCATCCTTATTACCGGGGAAACAGGCGTGGGTAAGGAGTTGATTGCCGAGGTTCTTCATAGGCTGAGCGGTCGCCCGGGAGAATTTGTGGCTGTCAATGCGGCTGGCCTCGATGATAATGTATTCTCTGACGCCCTTTTCGGTCACGTAAAGGGAGCATTTACCGATGCGGTCAGCGTCCGCACCGGCCAGATTGAGAGGGCCGGCGGCGGGACCTTGTTTATGGACGAAATCGGAGATCTCAGCCTGTCTTCACAAGTAAAGCTGTTAAGGCTCCTTGACAAGCATGAATATTTTCCTTTGGGTTCGGATGTGGCCAAACCCGCCCGGGTCAGATTTCTATTTGCTACCCACAAAGATTTGGGGGAAATGGTTGCTAAAACCCAATTCCGCGAAGATCTTTTCTTTCGGTTGCGCACCCATCATATCCACATCCCTCCTTTACGCGAGCGGATGGATGACATCCAACTACTTATTGATTATTTTATCGATTCCGCCGCCGTGGAATTTAACAAACGCCCCCCCGGTTACACGTCGGAACTGGTGACACTACTCCAGGAGCATCCATTTCCGGGAAATGTCCGGGAACTGCGGGCCCTTATTTTTGATGCAGTTGGGTGCAGTTCTTTGCCCGTTTTGTCATTGGAATCTTTCAATACCGTTTTAAAAAAGCACAGCATGCCGGGGAGCGCTGCTGTTATCCCGCCTACTCCTTTAATAAAACCGTGGCTGGCCCAACTGAAGAAGTTCCCCACTTTAAGGGAAACAAGCACAGCCCTGGTCCAGGAAGCCCTGAGTCGGACTGGAAACAACCAACGGGCTGCCGCCTTGCTGCTGGGGATATCTCCACAGGCCCTCAATCAGCGCTTAAAAAAGGACCGTCAATCGAGGAAGCGAAGCAAATAAATCAAGTTTTCTTGACTGATCAAGTAATCTTGAATCCTGCCCTAATTCTCCCTTTTTCTAAGCACTTGCCTTTCAACAATTTTTCTGGATCAAGATTCATTAATGGCAGCATGACATCTTGATTCTACCCAAGAAGCTATATCACTGAAATCAATACCCATTCTTGTCCTATCCCTCTGGCATGGTTTGTGCTTCAGAGAACTCGTAAAGTTTATACCTCTTGTTCACGGCCTCTGATTATCTTTTGATTTTGCTGTGGAATTGAAAAGATCGACGTTAAATATGTGCGCCTGACCGGCCCAGACCTTCATCTTTGTTTAATTGAAAGGTACCGCCCATGTGAAATCCATGAGTCTTGGGAACAAAGGTTTTTTTACTTTAGGTCCGTCTGGTGAGAGATTCAAAGGACGAGCCGCTGAAAAATGCACTGCCACTAAGCAACAGTAACTTGTTTCCATCCGGAAATGGTCTTTTTTGCCAATCTCGGCGTCAATCTGCACATTTGCTTGTGCGGCGACCTACAGGTGGCCTTCGCGCAAGTGCTTGAGTTCCTTGATATTGGCAAAAAATCTTCATTTCCGGATTGGAAACTGGGTTGTACCGGGAAATCATTTCCGGATGGATACTAACTTAAATCATGAGGAGGATTTGGTATGCCAAAACAGCACTTGGACCTTTTTCTAACTAAAGAAGATTTTATGATGCGGGATATGTTGCGCAGTTTTGTTGACAAGGAGATTATGCCTGTTCGCCAGCAAATCGATGACGATAAAGACCACATTATAGTAAACCGCATCCTTCAGGGTCTAACAGACCTCGGCACTCAAAAGTCTGCTTTTCCCCCTGAATACGGTGGAATGGGGATTAATTCGGCAGTTTCTGCGTGCATCTTACATGAGGAACTGGGACGAGGAGATTGCGGGCTATGTACCGCCCGTAATGTCACCGGCTGGGCCTGGATCCCGGCACTGGCAGCTAATAACAAGTCGGTTCTGGATCGTTTTGCCCCCGAGTTTTGCGGAAAAGACCTCAAATTTGGCTGTTTTTCAATGACCGAACCCGGCGGTTCCCACGGCGGAGGTGGCTGCGACATTGAAAACGTCAATCTGCATGGTAGAAAAGTCAGAACCAAGGCCATTCTCGACGGGGACGAATGGGTCCTTAACGGTCAAAAAATGTGGGCCTCTAATCAGGGGATAGCCGATCTTTATTTAGTCGTTTGCACTACCGATCCAAATCTAGGTGACGAAGGAGTGGCCATGATTTACGTGCCGAAAGGTACCAAAGGCATGTCCTTCGGCAATAATGAAAAAAAGGCCGGAATGGCTGCGGATAAAAACCATCCCATGTTTCTGGATAATGTTCGGGTGCCGAAAGACTGGCGGGCCGCCGGACCTGGGATGGACGCCGAATTATTGCATAATAATCTCGTCATTGGCCGGATTGTCACTGCGGCAATGGCTGTCGGTTCGGCACAGGGCGCCTTCGAAACCGTTTTAAAATATACAGGCGATCGGATCGTGGCCGACAAACCAATTCGGCAACACTCGATCGCAGCCGGGATTTTAGCAGATATGGCAATCGGCATTGAGACGGCCCGCTGGTCCTATCTAGCCGCGGCTTGGATGTATGACCACCCGGAGACCTATGGTGCGCCTACTTCTGCTTTTATGTTGTCTCGAGGCAGTGCTGCCAAGATGCATGCTTGTGATGTGGCCGTCTCGGTTACCAACAAGGCCATGGAATTGATGGGCGCTTTTGGCTACGTTCGGGATTACGATGTCGAAAAATACTGGCGCGACTGTAAGATGATTCAATTGTGGGAAGGAGGTGCTCAGCTCGGGCGCCTTGACGTCTGCCGGGGCTACTACGATCTGAATCTGTAGGCAGTGTCCATCCAGAATTATTAATGCCCCCTTCCGGGAGTGGGAGATAATCCCTCGCCCTCAGGCGAAGTCTCCAAACATCAGTAGCTGGGAGAACAAGTACGTTGGCGAGGAGGGTGGGCTTAAGCGATGAAATCGTTATTTCCCGAGGCGTAGCAAAGAACAAAGGCGTCGTAGATGCCTTAAAGAGCGTTTTTGGGTGCACCTTCGTTACCTTTTCTCAAGAAATTGACCCGCGGATTGTCGGTGCTTCATGCGCCGCTATGATCGCTTCTGAAAAAGCCAGAGAAAAGAGGGCCGCATAAGCGGATGTCTGTCCGATCGGAGGTGCCACAAACGGTTATTTATAAATTGCGGTAAGTTACGATGCCGGTATTCGCTGGTTGCACATTCGATAATTTTTGGACATTCGGAGTGAAGACGATCTAACCTATGATACCTAGTTTCCATCCGGAAATGGCCTTTTTGGCCAATCTCGGCGTCAATCTGCACGTTTGCTTGTGCGGCGACCACCAGGTCGCCTCCGCGCAAACGCTTGATTTCCTTGATATTGGCCAAAAATCCTCATTTCCGGATTGGAAACTGGGTTGTACCGGGAAATCATTTCCGGATGGAGACTAAGTGGTATGTTTCTGTGATGTATTTTTACTGATGCACTTGATTTTTAAACGAAATAGCTGGTTTTAAGAGGGAAATTTTTCTGAAAAACGCTAATGTTTTACGCCGTCTTTATGGCAAGTGGTTCCGAATTCAAAACAATATATCGAAGGGGCATATCAGTTCCATGTTTTTTCTCGACCGGCTAAGACTATAATGGAACGTACTAACCCATCAAGAATCCGATAAAAGAAAAATTGTGGGAGCGGTGGCAAGTATGAAGAAAGTGATTTTGCGTATCAACGGCCAAGCGAAGCAATTCGTGGTGAACGAGGATAGGGTTCTGCTCGATCTGCTGAGGGAGGACCTGCACCTCACCGGGACGAAACAGTCCTGCGACCGGAAGGGACAGTGCGGCGCGTGCACGGTCATTGTCAATGGAAAGGCGGCTCTGTCCTGTCTCCAGAAGGTGGCTGAACTGGATGGGGCCGAGGTAATCACTGTGGAGGGTCTGGGTACGCCGGATAACCCCCATCTGATTCAAGAGGCCTTCGTCCTTGCCGGGGCCATCCAGTGCGGGTATTGCACCCCCGGGATGATCATGGCCACGAAGGCGTTGCTCGACGGCAACCCGGATCCGGATGAAGGGGAAATAAAGAAGGCCTTTGCACGGAACCTCTGCCGATGTACCGGCTATAAGAAGATCATCGACGCCGTCAAGCTGGCTGGCAGGTTTCTCCGCGGCGAGATCACCCCGGATGAGGTCAGGCCCGATCCCGGAAGCGGAACGATCGGCGTCTCCCACCCCCGGCCCTCGGCCATGCTAAAGGCGTGCGGCCTGGCGGAATTCTCGGCGGACATCCAGATTCAGGGCGCGCTTGAAATCGCAGTTTTGCGGAGCAGCGAACATCATGCCCGAATCAAATCCATCGACACCTCCCAAGCCGAACAGATGCCCGGGGTGGTCGGTGTCATGACCGCCAAGGACATCAAGGGCAGCAACCGGATCAAGCTCATATTCGATGACCAGCCCGTCCTATGCTCGGACAAAGTCCGCTGCCTGGGGGATCCCATCGTAGTGGTGGTGGCAGCAACCAAGCCCCAGGCGGAGGCAGCGGCTCAGGCGGTCAAGGTCGACTATGATCCGTTGCCCGTGATGATGACCCCGGCCGAAGCCCTTGCCGACGGCGCTGTACAAATCCACGACGAATACCCGAACCTTTGCTGGGCCCAGCCCCAGATCAAGGGGGACGCCCAAAAGGCCCTGGCAGAGGCGGCTGCCGTGGTGGAGGCCCATTTCTCCACCCAGATGAACCACCAGGCCCCTCTGGAGCCCGAGGCCTGTGTGGCCTACCTCGAAGGGGAGGGGGAAGACGCTCTCCTCGCGGTGATCGGCCGAAGCATCATGATCCACAGCCACATGGCCATGCTGCAGGGGGCCCTGGGATGGGAAAACATACGCTACGAAGAGGCGTATTGCGGAGGGCAATTCGGCATCAAGGTTGGCATCACCTCCGAAGCCATCGCCGGAGCGGCCGCCCTTCATTTCAAGCAGCCCGTCCGCTACATACCGAGCCTTCACGAGTCCATGCTCCTTACCTCCAAGCGCCACCCCTTCGACATGAAGGTGAAATTGGCCGCGGACAAGGAGGGAAAACTCACCGCCTTTATCAATGACTTCACGATCAACAACGGCGCCTATCAGATTTTGGGCATCGTGGTGGGACTGAGGGCTCTCCAGATGCTCTCCGGTTCCTACAACATCCCCAACGTCGAGGCAATGGCCAAACTGGTTTACACCAATGACGCCGCCGGGGGAGCCGCCCGAGGGGCAGGCCCCCCGCAGGTCGCTTTCGCTCTGGAGTCGGCCATGGACATGCTGGCCGAGAAGTTGGGGATGGATCCGTTTGAATTCCGTCTCAAGAACATCCTCGCCCCGGGTCAGAGCGTTTCTACCGGGGCAGTCGTCGAGGAGTGGCCTTTTCAGGGGCTATGGGAGGACCTCCGGCCCCATTACGATCGGGCCAGGAAGGAGGCTGCCGCCTTCAAGAACGGTCCCATCCGGCGCGGGGTGGGTCTGGCTTGCCACTCCTTCGGGATAGCTGAACCGGGGGACGCCGCCATGGTAGCGGTGGAGCGGGACCCCGATGACGGCATCACCATCTACGCCGCGGCCGCCGACCCGGGTGAGGGGAACGATTCCATGCTCACTCAGATCGCGGCCCATCTGCTGAATCTGCCCCTTGAAAAGGTGCGCCTCTGCACCCGGAGCACCGAGCACACGACCGAAACCGGCCCTGCGGCGGGCAGCAGGATCACCTACATGGTTGGGGGAGCGCTGCTCAACGCCATCGAACAGATGAAGCGCGCCATGGCAGAGGCGGGCGCGTCCGGGTATCAAGCGCTTAAAAAGGCAGGTAAACCGACACGGTTTGTCGGGAAGAAGAGTGTACCCGAGGGCCCCCTGGACCCTCAAACCGGCCTGGGCTCCACCTTCGAATCTCAGGTCCACAATATCCAAATGGCGGAGTTGGAGGTGAATTCCGATACCGGGGAAGTAAAGGTCATCAAGATGACCACCGCCGTGGACCCCGGGTTGGTGATCCACCCCAAGAACCTGGAAGGGCAGTTGGAGGGGGGCATGGACCAGGGTGTGGGCTTTGCACTCAGGGAGATTTACGTCCACGGAGAGACCAAGGACTGGATCACTTTCAAATTTCCCACCATGAAGACCGCCTTTGACATGGAGGTGATCACTCCCAGGGAAACCCCCCGGAAAAAGGGGCCCCTGGGGGCGACCGGCATCGGCGAGATGACCATGGTTTCCACGGCCCCTGCCGTCACCAATGCCATCAAGGACGCCTGTGGCGTCCGGATTTATGATTTGCCGGCCACACCGGAGAAGGTCAAGGCCGCCTTGGTTATAGGGAAATAACGGCTATTGTGGAAGCCGAAGAACCACGTTGGCTTTTGGGTCACCTTAATCGGAGAGTCCGCTGGATCGCGGGGGCACAGATCGTTTTTGACGGACAAGGGTTTCTGCGCAATCCAGGGGATTGGTCCGAGGAGGTGGCCCGATCGCTGGCGGCTGAAAGCGGTCTAAAGGAATGGGGAGAGACCCACTGGCAGTTGATCCGGTTTATGCGAGCGTACTACTTTCAACATGGCTGCGTACCCATGAACCGGGATTTGAAGACTGGGGTCCAGATGACGCTCATGGACCTCGAGGCGCTTTTCCCGGGCGGAATCCGCGGGGGAGCACGGCGGGTGGCCGGTCTGCCGAATGCAAAAACCTATGCGCGTTAGAGATGATGGGGGAACCCATCATCGATCTGGATAACGCCGCCACGACATTCCCCAAACCGCGGGCCGTACTGGAACAGATGGTTGAAACCTATGGCCGGATGGGTGTATCGCCCGTAAGGGGGAGTTATGACCTTGCCGTGGAGGCGGAAGGGCTGGTCCAGGAGACGAGGCTGAAGGTGGCCGCATTGTTCAGGGCCCCGAATCCGGACCACGTCGTTTTCGTCCAAAACGCTACCGATGCCTTGAACCTCGCCTTGCAAGGGATGCTCAGGCCGGGTGATCATGTGGTGTCCACCCGATTGCAACATAACTCCGTCCTGAGGCCCCTCTATTACCTTCGTCAACGGGGATGGATCGATTAGGATCTGGTCCCCTTTGATGGGGAAGGGTTCGTGGACCCGGACGCCATTGCAAGGGGCATCAAGTTTAACACTCGTTTGGTTGTCGTCTGCCATGCATCCAACGTGCTGGGCACGGTTCAACCCATCCCGGAAATCGGCCCGATCTGTGCCGAACGGGGCATCCCTGGTGGTTAGAACCTTGGCCCTCTGAGGCCAAATGGGCTCATAAATCGACGAGGCGTATTTTTCACTGCTGATGTTCTATAAGAAAACTTCAGAATCGGGATAGGGGAAGGCCTCACGGCCTTCGCCCTCCCACACCACCGTGCATACGGGTCCGTACACGGCGGTTCATATAGCAGTAACCAACCTGTTATACTGATTGAGTAACGGTTGTAGGCCTCTTTTAGCAAAAAAGTGATTCGGCATGCCCACCTGGACCGGTTTCATGTTGGACATTGCCCACGGGCCCTTTCGGGACCCGGCTACCGGTTTGGCATTCCGGTCACTGACGCCAAGCGCCAGCAGGCCGTTGTACCTGGTGTGGCAGTTGTTGATCCACTTCTTCATTACGAAACAGCGGAGTCTCCGGCGTATCCAGCTGTCCAAATCCCTCAGAACAGTTGGCGTCTCAATGAGTCGATAATAGCCGACCCATCCACGGGTAAACACATTCAGCTCTTTGATAATTTGCTGCAGGTTGACCCCTCTGGATCTGCGCGTAATCCGTTTGATCCGATATTTGGCGTTTTTGAGGGCTTTTCCTGAGAGCTTTATCTTAAGTTTCCGGCCCGATGTAAAGCTGAACCCAAGGAACTTCCGCTCTTGGGGCCTGGCCACAGCCGTTTTATTACGGTTGACCTTGAGCTTCAATCTCTTGCTCAAAAATCTTTCGATAGAGCCCAGCACCCTTTTCCCTGCCCGTTCGGAATGGACGTAAATGTTGCGGTGAGTAGCCTGGGGGAATCTCATCCCCAGGCCCTCTCAGAACCGGACGTGAACCTCTCGGCTCATCCGGCTCCCATCACCCAACCGATGGCAAAATCCCCATCTGCCAGTGCGCGAACAGTCGCGGTTCTTTTCGGGCAATTCGCCCCAACCAATGTTCCGCGCGCCGTCGATGGCGACTCAGCTTTTTGTATTTCCTACGTGCCCAATGGATCAGAGCACGATTCATGTGCCTGAGCACCGGATACAACGCAGACTTATAAAAGCGGCCGTAATAGTTAATCCATCCGCGTATTGCCGGATTAAACATTCGAGATATGTCCTCGATCGTCTTATCCGGCTTCAGATGAATCCGCCAAGTGCGGATCGTTTTGCGCATCGCTTTTGCAGCTTTGTTGCTGACTCCGGGCGTAAAGTTGATGAAAAACTTGCCGTAACGATTTTTTGATCGCCTCGGACGAAAGGTATACCCAAGAAAATCGAACTTGATTTCCGGGTAGTCCGCCATACGATCATCGTCTTTACAGTAGACGATTCACGTTTTATCCGGATGTAGCTCAAGCCCGCATTCGTTAAAACGCTTATCCAACCGCGCCAACAAGTATTCAGCCTCTCTTCTTGCCCGACAATGTGTCACCGCATCATCTGCATACCGCGCCCATGGATTTTGTGGAAAATTTCGCTCCATCCACTTGTCAAACACATAATGCAGGAACAGATTCGATAAAACGGGGCTGATCACACCGCCTTGCGGTGTTCCAGACCGGCGCTCTACTATCTGACCGCCTTCCAACTGAAAGGGTGCTTTGAGCCAGCGCTCAATATAGAGCAGCAGCCATTTACAGTCCGTATGTGTTCTAACCGCGCGCATCAGCAAATCATGATCGATGTTGTCGAAAAGGCCCTTTATGTCAAACTCCAACAGCCAATCATACCGCCAGCAGCGCTGACGGGTCACGGCCACTGCATCGATGGCTGATTTGCCCGGTCTGTACCCGTATGAGTTCGGGTGGAAGCTCGGCTCCACCTTGGGCTCGAAGTACATTTTGGCAACCATCTGTGCGATTCGATCCGCTACGGTAGGGACCCCGAGAATTCTTGTACCACCGTTCTTTTTGGGTATCTCAACCACCCTGACCGGTGGGGGAAAGTAGCTTCCCGATGACAAGCGATTCCAGATTTTGTAAAGGTTGTCCTTCAGCCTTTCCTCAAAAAGTGCTATCGACTCCTCATCAACTCCCGCAGCCCCTTTGTTCGCCTTTACTCGCTTGTAGGCTTCCCAGACTACATGCTTGGAAATCTCAAACGGTTTTGTTTCTTCCATTGATTCCTCCTCTGCTTTATGCAGAGTTGATCAATCGTTAAAACATGGATGATACAGCCCCTTTGCTCCGCCACCATTACAGAAGCATCAACGCTCATACGGGCTGTTCCGCCCCTATACGCCGCATCGGTACTCTCATCCTTGTGGGGCTTCCACTTGGGTTTCTCCCTTACCATCGGCGTCGTAGGTTCCCACGTTCCACACAAAAGCCTGTGCCATGTTCACGCCGCCTTCATGCCGGTCACCGCCTGGACAGTAAGCAGGTTTCCTCCAGGCTCGTCCCAGGTTAACGACTCCCCCCTGGTTTTGATGACATCCCTACGCTTTCGACACTTTATCAGCGATTCACTGGTGTTCGTCTCCATGGCACCTACCTGATCCCGTCTTACGGGACCTTTTCCTTAACGCTCACCACCATGGCTTTTGACCACAGCAGCTTAAGGTGGTTTGAAGCCTCCGCCTGCACAGCGGCTCCGAGGGGCCTACCCTCATCTTTTGTGCAGCATGGCAGCTTCGATTCGGTGTCTACATGACCGCCTCCTTTCCGCGCCTTCGTGGCGCACAGTCATCCGCATAACGGCAGAAGGCATGGCCCCTTCTTTCCAGTTCCTTATCCATTTCATCCAAAAGGATATTACTGAGAAGGGGCGATAAAGGGCCGCCCTGAGGAGTACCTTCATAACGCTCCAGTACAACTCCATGGCACATGATGCCTGCCTGCAAATAGCGCCGGATCAGTCGTAAAATACGTTTGTCGCCGATCCGCCTTGAAATTCTTTCCATAAGAATATCATGGTTGATCCGGTCGAAAAACTTTTCCAAGTCCAAATCCACAACCCAACCGTGCCCAGCTTCGATATACTCTTTGGCCTGTCTAACAGCCTGATGGGCGTTTCGAGCGGGCCTGAAGCCATAGCTATGGGCTGAGAACGTGGGATCGTATACTGGCATGAGGACCTGTAAAAGCGCCTGTTGGATAAACCGATCTATTACTATTGGTATTCCAAGATGTCGGATGCCTCCACCAGGTTTTGGTATCATCACTTGCTTAACTGGTTGAGGCTTATATTCATCCCCCAGCAGTTGTTCTCTGAGTTGAGGCCAGTGGATTTTCAGGTAATCCTTAACCTCATCCACTGTCATTCCGTCTATACCGGGACTTCCTTTGTTCGCCTGCACTCTTTTTAGTGCTTTTATGAGGTTCTCCCTTTGGACCACTTCCTCCATCAGCCTAGGGTTAGCGGGTCTAGGTGTCTCGGATGCCTCTGTCATTTGACACACCGATGCACTCTCTCCGCCGGCTTCACCTTTGGAGCTTGAGGATCGGTCCCATTGAAACTGGAGTTGCTGCGGCACCATGACAATGAATCCTAAGGTCCAGACCTCTGGCTACATGTTCGGCCCTTCAGACGGGTCCACCGTCCTACTATGGCCTCTGCTGACTTCTACAGGTCCTTCTGAGACCCTTACGGGACCTCATAGTCTGTACCGACAGACCTGCAGACCTCCCCGGGTAAGAACCGCGGCCTCCACTCCACATCTGCCGCATTTACTACGCTATCTTTTGATGGTTACGGGCTTTGCTCTGTCACGTGAGCTTACCCAGATATCGCAGCCTTATATGCGGTTCGTTTCCCTCAGATCAGAGTTTTGCTTTAGGCTTCCTCCAGACCCCACCTCGCGATGGACGCCCTTGCCCTCAGCTAGCAGTTTCCACCATCAGGACCTGCAGGGGACTTTAACCCCCAAGCCGCTGCCCATGCCGGGCACACGTCATAACCTCCGGCAAAGCCGGAGGCTTGAATTTGTGAACCGCTCAAAGCGGTCAATGAAATCGGGGGCCACCTGAAGGTGGCTGCTATTTGAACAAACCTAGCTGGTCGAGTTTTTTGTCGATTTCTTCGTGTCTTTTGATGTATTGGCGGATCACCTCTTCATCGTGACCGGCTGTAGAGACGTAGTAGCCTCTTGCCCAAAAGTGAAGACCGGTGAAATTCTTCTGCCTTCCCATATATTGGCGAGCAACGTGAATTGCGCTTTTCCCCTTCAGATAACCGACGATTTGGGAGACAGCATATTTTGGCGGAATTGATATCAGCATGTGAACATGGTCGCCTCGCAGATGTCCTTCGTGGATTTTGCTCTCCTTATGCGATGCCAATTCACGCAGCACATCTCCCAAATGTTTCCGCAACTCCCCGTAAAGAATCTTTTTTCGGTACTTCGGAATCCAAACCAGGTGATACTTGCAATCCCATGCCGTATGGTTTAAGCTTTGAACGTTGTTCATCGAAAGCCTCCTTGAAAGTGATCTTTGAGCGGTTCACAATCGGGGAGGCTTTCGTATTGAGGTGGTCCCATTTAAGGGGTCCACTTCCGTATTTATACCCCGGACCAGCCCGTTTCATATGATCTAATTTGGACAGCAGTGGTGCCATCTATAGATTTTTTGATCTCGGGAAGGTAAATCTTCGATCACGTCAAGGTTAATCATAAGATAACTTCCAGCGGCTTTACCTTCCACGTCGTTGTCGTTGCGGGGAAGGCTTTTAGCGTTTCTTATAGGCAATGCCCAATTTCTTCATTTTGCTTCTGAGGGTGTTGGCATTGATAGCGAGAACTTCAGCAGCGCCTCCAGGGCCGTGGATTTTTCCATGGGTCATTTCAAGAATTATCTCGATATGATTTTTCACATTATCGTCATAACCAAGAGGTATGTCGTCTATCTTTGGCTTATAAGGTGGCAAATCCACCGAATTAATATGTCTATCAACTGAATCGTTGATATCAAAACCGACATATTCGAGGTTGTCTTTTGCATTGTTTGATGGTGTAAATTCTGATAAATTCATATTTTTTAGTATAGAAGTAAATTCCAAAGGTTTACCTCTGCTTAAAATGATGGAACGCTCTATTAAATTCTCAAGTTCGCGGACATTGCCGGGCCAGTCATAGGACAAAAGCACATCCATGGCACCGGGCATGACCGTTGGAATATTTACCAGATTCAAAGCACATGCCTTTGCTTTGAGAAAATGCCGCACAAGTGCAGGGATATCTCCCTTACGGTCTCTCAAAGGCGGAATACTGATAGGGAAGACATTCAAACGATACCAAAGATCAGCACGAAATTGATTCGCGCTGACGCTGTGTAAAAGGTCGTTCTGGCAGGCCGCAATAATTCTGGTATTCACCGGAATCACAGTAGTCCCACCGACTCGTTCCAGTTCCTTAGTTTGAAGAACCCTCAGTAATCTTACCTGAACGTGCAAAGGCATATCACCGATCTCGTCAAGGAAGAGAGTGCCCTGATCCGCGCGCTCAAAAAGGCCTTTTTTCGAGGAGATAGCCCCGGTGAAAGCCCCTTTCTCATGCCCGAAAAGCACGCTGTCAAGAACCCCTTCCGGAAGGGCGCCACAGTTTACCTTTATAAAAGGGCCACCCTTTCTTGCAGAGTGTCTATGAATGGCATTTGCGACCACTTCTTTGCCCGTTCCTGTTTCGCCTAGCAACAATACCGGACTGTCCAAAGGTCCGACTAGATGTACCATCTCCATCACCGCCCTCCATGGGGCGGAATCCCCGATAATGCTGTTTTCAGCAAATTCATTCAGTTTTTCACGTAAGTAACGGTTTTCGCGAGCAAGCATGTTTTTCATTTCAATAATTTCTTCATGTCTACGAATATTTGAAATGGCAATGGCAAAGGGGTCTTTTAGCTGCAAAAACAAATGAGCGTGTTCTTCAGTGTATTTATTCTTTCCAAAAGCATGTAAGGCAACTGCTCCAATGTCTTGTTTGTCTATGATCAATGGTAAAAGTAAGGTTGATGAAATAGGATCTTTGTAAAACGAATGCCACAAATCAGATACAGGATTAGCGCTCGTATCATTAATAAGCAAAAAAGGATCGTCTCCTAACTGACGTAGTAAATTTCTATGTTGATAAGGTATAGAAATAACATCATTCAGTCTTTTACTTCCAAAAACATCAACTCTTGCTAAAGCGCGTAAAGCGGTGCAATCCCATTCGCGATGTACAATAGACATGACATCTACAGGTAGAATGCTGCCAATGTAGTCGAATGCCCTCTCTAAAGCTGTTTTAGAATCTAGAGTTCCGCAGATTCGCAATGTTGCTTCTTTGTAAAAACGATCTGCATTCACACGGATTATCGGATTGTCTAAAGAAGATATCTTGTTCATTATATAAGTCCATTTGAAATAAAATAGCTTAGAGTTATCAGGCAGACTTTGGTGAGTCTGCGGACGAGAAGAGACATCAGTTCAATTCCCCTGCCAAGGCATGCGTTGCTAAATCCGATTTCATAGCCTTGTCAGAGAATAGTATGCCTCCTAGGCTTCTGGTTTTTATGAAAGATGTAAAATATCACTAAATTTCACAATTGCATTTCATTTAAAAATGATCCTATCCAGCGGTTTCTAAAGCCAGTCCTACCGTTTTTCTTCAGCTCAGCCACAGAAACGAATATCAGTTATGCCAAACACTTAACCTAAAATTCTGCTCTTGGATCCCAAAAATCGATCGGTGGTTAAAAGATTCTTGTGAATCTTATTTAGAGATACACCAATTGTGAAATAAAGCAATCAAAATGACGAAATATCGTAATTAATACGAGTAAACCCCCGGCTTTGCCGGGGAGACACACAAAGTTTGACAATTCCGGGAATATACGAAAGCCTCCAAGATTGTGAACCGGTCAAAGATCACTTTCAAGGAGGCTTTCGATGAACAACGTTCAAAGCTTAAACCATACGGCATGGGATTGCAAGTATCACCTGGTTTGGATTCCGAAGTACCGAAAAAAGATTCTTTACGGGGAGTTGCGGAAATATTTGGGAGATGTGCTGCGTGAATTGGCATCGCACAAAGAAAGCAAAATCCACGAAGGACATCTGCGAGGCGACCATGTTCACATGCTGATATCAATTCCGCCAAAATATGCTGTCTCCCAAATCGTCGGTTACCTGAAGGGGAAAAGCGCAATTCACGTTGCTCGCCAATATATGGGAAGGCAGAAGAATTTCACCGGTCTTCACTTTTGGGCAAGAGGCTACTACGTCTCTACAGCCGGTCACGATGAAGAGGTGATCCGCCAATACATCAAAAGACACGAAGAAATCGACAAAAAACTCGACCAGCTAGGTTTGTTCAAATAGCAGCCACCTTCAGGTGGCCCCCGATTTCATTGACCGCTTTGAGCGGTTCACAAATTCAAGCCTCCGGCTTTGCCGGAGGTTATGACTATAAAAAAACGTTTGGCACGTTTGATGCTGTCTAATCTCAACGATGAGGACTTTTGAAACCCCTTGTAAGGGAGCGTTCAGGGATGCCGATACCTGTTGTCATCTAGTATCCCGGAAATGAATTCCCGGTAGATCCCAGTGTCCAATCCAGAAATGAGGATTTTTGGCCAATAGCAAGGAAATTGAGCGTTTGTGCGGCGGCGACCTACAGGTCGCCGCACCAGCAAACGTGCAGATTGACGCCGAGATTGGCCCAAAAGACCATTTCCGGATGCAAACCATCTAGGATTTCGAGGATCCCATAGGATGAGAAGAGTTTCAGTTTATAGAAATGTTTCTTGATGCGGAATTGGGGTTTTCGGCAGGGGGTACAGGATTCCCATAGGTGGAGGTGTGCAGATTTTTACCGTGGATTTTGGGAAAAGACATCAGAAAAGGAGGAGAAATGATGCTGAATGAGGGGCTGGTTAAGATTGTGGGTGGCAACAACGTGCTGGATAGTCCCGATATCCTGAACGATTATTCCGGAGATATGAGTTTTGCCGCCCGAATGCGGCCCAGGTGCCTTGTCAGACCCGGGAGTGCGAAGGAAGTCCAGGAAATAGTCAAATGGGCCAACGAGGAGAACGTCCCTCTTCTACCCATCAGTTCAGGCCCGCCTCACTTCCGGGGTGACACGGTTCCGCGCGCCGGTGGAACGGTCCTGGTGGACCTGACCAGGATGAAGAAGGTCATCAGGGTCGACCAGCGGAACCGGGTGGCGATGGTGGAGCCCGGGGTCAGTTTTGACGAACTTCAGACTGAACTGGCGAAAGAGGGGCTGTCCGCCTATATGCCTTTGTGCCCCAGGAAATCGAAATCGGTCCTGACGAGTATCCTCGAGAGAGAACCTATCACGATGCCGGCGCATCATTGGGACTGCACCGATCCTTTCCTATGCGGCGAGATCATTTTCGGAACCGGAGATGTATTGCGCAGCGGCGAGGCTGCAGGACCGGACAGCACGGAAGAAAAATGGAAGATCGGCAATTACCAGATCACCCCGTTCGGGCTGTCTCAGTTTGATGAGAACAAACTCGTCTCGGGCGCGCAGGGGACGATCGGCATCCTCACCTGGGCAACCATGAAATGCCGGATGGCATCCTCCTTCAGCAAGACATTCCTGGTGCCGTCAGAAAATATTGGGCAGCTGTTCGATCTGACCTACCCGCTTTTAAGGAGCAGGCAGTGTGATCATTGTTTCATCTTGAACGATCTGAACCTTGCCAGCCTGTTGGCGAAAGATGCAAATGAGATCAGATCCTTGAGAGAGAGCCTCCCCGCCTGGGTGCTGGTGGTCAGTTTCGAGGGGAATGGGGAGTTGCCGGAAGACAAGGTTGCGTGGCAGGAGGGCGATTTTAGAGAAATGGCTCTCAGGGCAGGGCAATTGGGACCGGTGACCACCCTCTCCGGGCTGAATACCGAAGAACTGTCTGCGGTGCTCTCCAAGCCTTCGGAAGAACCCTACTGGAAGCTGAGATACAAGGGCGGGTGCGGAGAAATTTTCTTCCTCACGACCCTCGATAAGACGCCCGATTTCATCCAGGCCCTATCCGGTTTAGCCTCCGCGCGCAGGTACCCTTCAACGGATATGGGCGTTTATATCCAACCGGTTGTCCAGGGCACAAGCTGCCACTGCGAATTCGACCTGTTTTATGATCCGGCGAAGACATCCGAAGCGGGAAAGGTGAAAGGCCTCCTTTCTGAAGGGGTCGCCCATCTGGCGGACATGGGCGCCTTTTTCTCGAGGCCTTATGGGACCTGGGCAAAGACGGTGTATGGGAGAGCCGCAGTAAGCTCTGCCATGCAAAAGCAAGTCAAGCAGATATTCGATCCGAACAATGTCCTGAATCCTGGGCAGCTTTGCTTCTAAGAAGAGAAGGGAGGAGTTTGAAAAATGGAACTGAAAGATTTTGAACATGACATGCAAAGATGCTCCAGATGTTCATACTGTAAATGGATACCCTACGAAAACCAGCAGAATATGGATTTCATAAAGGGCTGCCCCTCAGCCGCCCGATACAACTTCCACGCCTATGCGGCGAGTGGCAAGTGGAACATGAGCTATTCGTTCCTGCAAGGCCGGATCGATTACTCCGATGCCTTCCAGGATGCGGTGTATCGCTGCCAGATGTGTGGCAGCTGTGATGTATCGTGCAAAGTGGTTCAAGACATCGAACCGCTCGAGCATATGCAGACTCTTCGCATGAAATTTGTGGAAGACGGCCAGATTCTGCCGGAGCATATGCTTTTCATCGATAATCTAAAAAAAGAAGACAACATGATGTTGGCCAAGAAGGCTGACAGGGGAAAGTGGGCTGAAGGTATCCGCGTCAAGAATCTCAATAAAGAGAAGGCTAAAGTGGCCTATCGCGCCGGATGCAGATATGCCTATGACGATGAATTGTGGCCTATAGTCCGCGGGGGACTGCAGATTCTTCTCGATGCGGGCGTCGATGTGGGGATTTGGGGTGATGATGAGGTGTGCTGCGGCGGCCGATCCTATCAGTGGGGATACGCCGGCGAGATCACGAAATATGCTGAACATACCATGGAGGCCCTGAAGGCCGCCGGGGTCGAAATACTGGTCAATCCCTGCTCGGATTGTTACCAGGCCTACAAAGTGCTCTACGACAAAATAGGCAAAAAACTGGATGTGGAGGTCCTTCATATCACCGAATACCTGCACCGACTAATCAAAGACGGCACCATCCAGTTGACCAAAGAAGTGCCCATGACCGTCACATATCATGACCCCTGCCATTTGGGAAGACTCGCGGAGCCGTGGGTCCATTGGAAAGGGAAAGAGGTCAAGGTCATGGGGCAGATGATCTGCCATGAACCACCCAAAAAATATCGACGGGGGGCCAACGGGGTCTACGACATTCCGAGGGAGATCCTGAAAACCATCCCTGGTCTCAAACTGGTCGAGATGCACAGGATCAGGGAATCGGCCTGGTGCTGCGGCGCCGGTGGTGGGGTCAAGGAGGCCTATCCTGAATTTGCAACCTGGACGGCAGCCGAAAGGCTCAAGGAGGCCAGATCCGTGGGAGCACGAGCGATGGCCACCGCCTGCGGCTGGTGCAAACGGAATTTCTTGGACGCGATGGAAGAGGGCGCGGATCCAATTGAAGTCTATGACATCATAGAACTGATCCAAAAAGCTATGTGAAGGAGGGTAGATCGAGATGGCGTTAACGGATATCGAATACATGGCCTTGGAGGATTGTGTCGGCCCTGAGAACATCACGCGTGAACCGGCTATCCTGGATACCTACAACCAGTGCTGGGGACATAAAGCCGTATTTGACCAGAAGTTTTCAACACGTCCGGCTGCTGTCGTCCTGCCGGGAAACGCGGAGGAATGTCAGGCCGTCATTAAAGTGTGCAATAGATACCATATTCGCTTCAAACCCTTTTCTTCCGGATTTGAAATCATTTCTCTCGCTCTCGAAAACGAAAAGAGCATCCTTTTGGACCTCAAGAGGATGGATCGGATCATCGAAATAGATGTCAAAAACATGCACGCGGTGGTGGAACCCTACGTCAATATATACAGGCTGCAAAGAGAAGCCATAAATTATGGTTTGACGGTCGGATCTATCGGGGCAGGACCCAGCGCCGGGGTGATAGCCGGCTCCTGCTGCCACTTCGGTGCGGGGACCACGATGGTCAGCACGGGAGGCCTTGGCCGTAATGTCCTTGGCGTGGAATGGATCCTGCCGACCGGAGAGATCTTTCTGACAGGTTCGGCGGAAACAGGCGCCGGCTGGTTTTCCGCCGATGGACCTGGGCCGAGTATGAGAGGGATTTTACGGGGTCGCTCAGGTGCGAATGGTGGACATGGAATCATTTCGAAGGTGAGCGTGAAGCTTTACCCGTGGCATGGAAGTCCAGATCTGAAATTTGAGGCGGAGCCGGGTCGACCGCCTTCGGCAAAGTGTTTGACGCAGGTTCCGGAGATGTACAAAACGTTCGTCATCCTGTTTCAAAGCCAGGATCAAATGTTCGAAGCGTTGAGCAGAATTGGCAGGGCGGAGCTTGCCTCGGCGCTCATGGGTGCACTCATGTTCCCGTATGGTGAAGGAAATGACGAACAGTGGCTGGCGATACAGGCGATGCGTGATGCCGGTATGAACTTCACTGAAGTAGCCAGCAAAGGAGTGGCTCTGGTCATTGGCGCCGAGACAAAGCGGGGGCTTGAATATCGTGAGAAATGTCTTCTGAAGATCGCCGAAGAAATGGGCGGCCATCCATTGCCTTTGCCCCCGTCCGAGCAGGCCCGCTTCTTTTCTGCAGCCACCTGGCACTTCGGTTTTGTTACTGCCGCATTCAGGCGCACGGGAGATTTCTTCGTCTCTCCCACCGGCGACGGTAGCCCCGACATGATGCTGAACCTGAGAAAAGAAGCAGAACGGCTGCTTCAACCCTATATGGACAAAGGATTGCTTCAGCAGCTCGGCACCGCCGAGATGTTCCTTATCCCGAGCGAGCACAGCTCTGTCGGTTTTCATGAGGAAAATGTTTCATTTTATGATCCCTGGGATGCCGATTCGCTTCAGGCTCTCCGAGATGTCGCCCAGGCCTCTGAGGATCCGAACGGTGATTTCAGACGTTTCGGGGTGCCCCATCTCGGGGGAGGTCTTCAGGTTGAATTCAAGAGCCATGTCCATCAGAACTGGGGTCCTATCTATGACCATTATGACGTCTGGCTCAGGAAGATCAGGGATATGCTCGACCCCAACGATGTGGGGGACTGGTCTGGGTATATCCCAGCCATTTTTCCATAGGCATTTCGCTGACAGCCGGGAATCGGAATGCGGTCAAACATAAACTCCGATCCGTCAGTGAGCTTTTCATGAGGAAGAGGAGCGGCAGTTGGCTTCAGCGGTAATTTGCACGCACCGCTGGAGCCGCTCTGCGAATGAACGCTGCAATCGAAAGAGGGCGACCATCTGCACTTCCAGCCCCTGATAGGAAACCTACGGATTTTTTGTGGACATTGTGATTCCGGTCATTTCATCGGCTTGGAAGGAAATCCACGCGAATTCCGCGCTCCAAGAACCCGGAAATTTGAAAACCAGACGTGCTCTGTACTATGCCGGAGGATATGCAACAGATTCTGAAAGGACATTGGAGATGAGAAAATCAGTGAATAACAATAGGGCCTTGCAGCGATTCGAATCAGGGGATAAGCCCGCCGCCTGCACCCTATATGAAGGAGCCTAGCCATGGAACAGGATCGGATTCTTGTTTTGATGGAGCATGAAAACGGCGGCTTGGCCCCCATTTCATTGAAGCTGCTGACGGTTGGAAAGGCGCTTGCGGAAGGCCGCAGCGGAGTCCTCTGCGGGTGTGTCATGGGGCACGCGCCTGGTGACGTTTCGGAGGAAACAGCCCTTTACGTGGACGAGGTGTACACGCTCGATGACGCGAACCTCTCATCCTACCAGACCGACCTATATGCCTCGGCCTTGGAAACCCTGGTGAAGGCCGTCAAGCCATCCGTCCTGCTGATGAACCACAGTTACGAAAATGTGGAACTTGGCCCGAAGGTCGCCCACAGGTTCAACAGTGAATTCGTCCCCGATTGTGCGGAAGTGGAGTGGGGGGAAGAGGGCGCGCTCCTTTGCACCAAGCCGGTCTACGGCGGCCGTGCCATCGCGGTTATCGGGGTCCAAGGCGTCCCTGGCGTGGCTACCATGAGGTGCATGACGCAGGAACCCCTCCTGCGCCAAGAGGCGAAGGGGAGAATCATCCCGTTCGATGTAGCGCTGGATTCCACCCTCGCCCGGTCAGAGACCCTCTCCGTTGTGGAGGGGGAGAGCGTCAACCTCGGGGGGGCCGAAGTCATCGTCTCGGGAGGCAGAGGCATTGGTAACGTGGAGGGGATCGAGCAGTTGCAGAAGCTGATCCATCTTCTGCGCAAACGCTTCGGGGCGGTGGAGCTTGGAGCGAGCCGTCCGCTCGTCGACAACGGCGTGCTCCCGCACGCACGTCAGGTCGGCCAGACGGGGGAGCGGGTGAATCCGCAGATCTACTTTGCGATCGGTATATCGGGCTCCACCCAGCACCTCTCGGGGATGATCGGGTCTCGAAAGATCGTGGCCATCAACCAGAGCGACGAGGCCCCCATCTTCGAGGTTTCAGATTACGGGGTCGTCGGCCGGTATGAAGAGGTGCTTCCCGGGTTTATGCGGAAGCTGGAGGAGATGGTATGAAAACGCTCACGAGTATCGTCTGCCTGAAGACGGTCCCCGATCCGGAGGGGCCCGCCTCGGCTTTCGAGGTTCAGCCGGAGGAAAAACGCGTCCTGGCGAAAGGGATCCCACCGCTCATCAACCCCTATGACGAGAATGCGCTGGAGCTCGCCCTCCGGCTCAAGGATCGTTGGGGAGGCAGAATCGTGGCGATCAATGTCTCCGGGAGAGCCGTTGCGGCGGTGCTCAAAAAGGCGCTGGCAGTGGGGGTGGATGAACTGATCCTGGTCGAGAACCCCGCGTTCGATGATTTGACGAGCGAAGCCGCGGCGAGGGTGCTTTCGGCGGCGGTTGAAAAGGTAGGGGAATACGGCCTGATCCTCACGGGCAGGCAGAGCGCCGACTGGGACTCCGGGCAGACGGGCCTCCTGCTGGCGGAGATGCTCGCCATCCCTGCGATCAACCTTGTGAAGGGCGCGGAGATCCTGGAAGGCCGGGTCGAGGCGGAAAAGCTCAGACGCGTAGGCTTCGAAAGGGTGCGCGCCTCTCTGCCGGCCCTCCTCACGGTGAGCAGCGAAGCGGGCGAGCTCCGGATGCCTTCCATCAAGGCGGTGCTCGAAGCCCGCAAGAAGCCCCTGACAAAGTGGACCGCGCAGGATCTGGTTTTAGATGTCAGCGCCCTCAGGACGAGAAACATCGTCTCGCTCTCGGCTCCTGCTTCGACTGCCAGGCAGTGCGTTTTTATCGAAGGAGGGTCAGGGGAGGAGAAGGGAGGAAGTCTTGCGCTGAGGCTGAGGCAAGACGGTCTGATATAAAACGGATTGAGGTTGAACCATATCCTCGTTTCTTGCGCGGGAGCTTGTGGATGCTCAGCCGCTATTCTTACTGGGGAGTGAGCCAGCCGGTGTCCTTGCGGAAATGATTTTCCGCTAGAATCCCGTTTCCAATCCGGAAATGATGATTTTTTGCCAATATCATCGAAAGACGTACAAGGAAATCCAACGCCTGCGTGCAGGCGACCTCTAGATTGCTGCAGAGTCAAAGGTGAAGATCGATGGCGAGGTTGGCAAAAATGAGCATTTCCGGATCGAAACGAACTCGCCCATACGAACCTATTCTTATGAGTGGATTGCTTGTTAGAACTCTCGATTGGAGTTTTTCACGATTTATGGAAAGGCGGTGGCCATGAAAAAGGTCTCATTGAAGGTAAACGCACGACGATACCAATTCATAGTCGATTCTGAACGCGTGCTTTTAGACCTTCTACGGGAGGATTTGCACCTGATCGGAGCAAAACAGGGTTGCGATAGGAAGGGGCAGTGCGGCGCGTGTACGGTTCTCGTCGACGGCAAGGCGGTGCGCTCCTGCATCAGCAAGGTGGCAGATCTGGATGGAGCGGAGGTCTGGACTGTGGAGGGTCTGGGTACACCGGAAAACCCCCATCTGATTCAGGAGGCCTTCGTCCTCGCGGGAGCGATCCAGTGCGGGTATTGCACCCCCGGGATGATCATGGCCACGAAAGCGCTGCTCGAGGGCAATCCGGATCCGGATGAGGAGGAGATCAAGAAGGCCTTTGCACGGAACCTCTGCCGATGTACCGGCTATAAGAAGATCATCGACGCCGTCAAGCTGGCTGGCAGGTTTCTCCGCGGCGAGATCACCCCGGATGAGGTCAGGCCCGATCCCGGAAGCGGAACGATCGGCGTCTCCCACCCCCGGCCCTCGGCCATGCTAAAGGCGTGCGGCCTGGCGGAATTCTCGGCGGACATCCAGATGCAGGGCGCCCTTGAAATCGCAGTTTTGCGGAGCAGCGAACATCATGCCCGAATCAAATCCATCGACACCTCCCAAGCCGAACAGATGCCCGGGGTGGTCGGTGTCATGACCGCCAAGGACATCAAGGGCAGCAACCGGATCAAGCTCATATTCGATGACCAGCCCGTCCTATGCTCGGACAAAGTCCGCTGCCTGGGGGATCCCATCGTAGTGGTGGTGGCAGCAACCAAGCCCCAGGCGGAGGCAGCGGCTCAGGCGGTCAAGGTCGACTATGATCCGTTGCCCGTGATGATGACCCCGGCCGAAGCCCTTGCCGACGGCGCTGTACAAATCCACGACGAATACCCGAACCTTTGCTGGGCTCAGCCCCAGATCAAGGGGGACGCCCAAAAGGCCCTGGCAGAGGCGGCTGCCGTGGTGGAGGCCCATTTCTCCACCCAGATGAACCACCAGGCCCCTCTGGAGCCCGAGGCCTGTGTGGCCTACCTCGAAGGGGAGGGGGAAGACGCTCTCCTCGCGGTGATCGGCCGAAGCATCATGATCCACAGCCACATGGCCATGCTGCAGGGGGCCCTGGGATGGGAAAACATACGCTACGAAGAGGCGTATTGCGGAGGGCAATTCGGCATCAAGGTTGGCATCACCTCCGAAGCCATCGCCGGAGCGGCCGCCCTTCATTTCAAGCAGCCCGTCCGCTACATACCGAGCCTTCACGAGTCCATGCTCCTTACCTCCAAGCGCCACCCCTTCGACATGAAGGTGAAATTGGCCGCGGACAAGGAGGGAAAACTCACCGCCTTTATCAATGACTTCACGATCAACAACGGCGCCTATCAGATTTTGGGCATCGTGGTGGGACTGAGGGCTCTCCAGATGCTCTCCGGTTCCTACAACATCCCCAACGTCGAGGCAATGGCCAAACTGGTTTACACCAATGACGCCGCCGGGGGAGCCGCCCGAGGGGCAGGCCCCCCGCAGGTCGCTTTCGCTCTGGAGTCGGCCATGGACATGCTGGCCGAGAAGTTGGGGATGGATCCGTTTGAATTCCGTCTCAAGAACATCCTCGCCCCGGGTCAGAGCGTTTCTACCGGGGCAGTCGTCGAGGAGTGGCCTTTTCAGGGGCTATGGGAGGACCTCCGGCCCCATTACGATCGGGCCAGGAAGGAGGCTGCCGCCTTCAAGAACGGTCCCATCCGGCGCGGGGTGGGTCTGGCTTGCCACTCCTTCGGGATAGCTGAACCGGGGGACGCCGCCATGGTAGCGGTGGAGCGGGACCCCGATGACGGCATCACCATCTACGCCGCCGCCGCCGACCCGGGTGAGGGGAACGATTCCATGCTCACTCAGATCGCGGCCCATCTACTGAATCTTCCGCTTGAAAAGGTGCGCCTGTCTACCCGGAGCACCGAGCACACAACCGAAACCGGTCCTGCGGCAGGCAGCAGAATTACCTATATGGTGGGGGGGGCGCTGCTCAACGCCATCGAACAGATGAAAGCCGCCATGGCAGAGGCGGGTGCTTCCGGGTACGAAGGGCTCCAAAAGGCAGGTAAACCGACACGTTTTATCGGGAAGAAAAGTGTACCCGGAGGGCCCCTGGACCCTCAAACCGGATTGGGGTCCACCTTCGAGTCTCAGGTTCACAATATCCAAATGGCGGAGTTGGAGGTGAATTCCGATACCGGGGAGGTCAAGGTCATCAAGATGACCACCGCCGTGGACCCCGGGTTGGTGATCCACCCCAAAAACCTGGAAGGGCAGCTGGAGGGGGGCATGGACCAGGGTGTGGGCTTTGCACTCAGGGAGATCTATGTCCACGGCGAGACCAAGGACTGGATCACTTTCAAATTTCCCACCATGAAGACCGCTTTTGACATGGAGGTGGTCACTCCCAGGGAAACCCCCCGGAAAAATGGGCCCCTGGGGGCGACCGGCATCGGCGAGATGACCATGGTTTCCACGGCCCCTGCCGTCACCAATGCCATCAAGGACGCCTGTGGCGTCCGAATCTACGATCTGCCGGCCACACCGGAGAAGATCAAGGCCGCCTTGTTGAAAGGGAAATAAGGGCTATGGCGAAAGCCGAAGAACCTTGCCCGCTTTCGGGTCACCCCAACCGGAAAGTCCGCACGATTGCGGGGGCGCAGATCGTCTTCGACGGAGAAGGCTTTCTGCGCAACCCAGAGGACTGGCCCGAGGAGGTGGCCCGATCGCTGGCGGCTGAAAGCGGTCTAAAGGAATGGGGAGAGACCCACTGGCAGTTGATCCGGTTTATGCGAGCGTACTACTTTCAACATGGCTGCGTACCCATGAACCGGGATCTGAAGGCAGGGGTGAAGATGACGCTCATGGACCTCGAGGCGCTATTTCCGGGCGGGATCCGCGGGGGAGCAAGGCGGGTGGCCGGTTTGCCGAATCCAAAAACCTGTGCGGGTTAGATATGATGGTGGAACAGTTGATTTACCTGGACAACGCCGCCACGACATTCCCCAAGCCGCGGGCCGTCCTGGAACAAATGCTTGCAACCTATGGCCGGATGGGGGTATCGCCCGGACGGGGGAGCTATGATCTAGCCTTGGAGGCGGAAGAGTTGGTCCAGGAGACGAGGCGGAAGTTGGCCGCATTGTTCAGGGCCCCGGATCCGAACCACATCGTTTTCGCCCAAAATGCTACCGATGCCTTGAACCTCGCCCTGCAAGGGATGGTCGGGCCGGGCGATCATGTGGTGTCAACCCGAATGGAACATAACTCCGTCCTGAGGCCCCTCTACCACCTTCGTCAACGGGGATGGATCGAATACGACCTGGTCCCTTTCGATGGAGCAGGGTTCGTGGATCCGGACGCCATTGCAAAGAGCATCAAGTCCAACACCCGTTTGGTTGTCGTCTGCCATGCATCCAACGTGCTGGGCACGGTTCAACCCATCCCCGAAATCGGCCGCATCTGTGCCGAACGAGGCATCCCTGGTGGTTAGAACCTTGGCCCTCTGAGGCCAAATGGGCTCATAAATCGACGAGGCGTATTTTTCACTGCTGATGTTCTATAACAAAATTTCAGAATTATCAAAGTCGAAAGGAAGAATATTATGGCTAAAGAAATAAGTTGGACAAAAACCATAAATCAGAGGCAAAAATAAAGATGCTTAACCAATATAATTATTCAACATTTTTAATGCTGTCCGTGTCTTCTCTTTAACAGCGTTAATCCACCACGAGAGTTGAGGCAACGTTCTTATCTCGATAGGAAAAGGATCAGGATCGTACTCATCTACTCCTTCATACTGGAATTTTATTATTAGGGCTTCTCGCAACTCAGGATTATCAGCCAAAATTTCACCGGCGCGGCTCAAAAAATTCTCTACTATCGTATCCCAATAATCTTTACTCAGTTTGTGAAACATTTTCTCGATATTTTCCCTATTCCTGTCAAACCATTCATTATCCCCTTTTTCTTGGGCGTAGTCTATCTTGGCTTTGATCTTTGTGACATCAGCATCGTAAGCGCTGATATATTCCCTCAATGAACGAAGCAATCTATTCTTCTCACGGTTCTCCAAATAGTTTGAGATATCTCTCTTAAGTTTTCCTGCGAAGTCATAAAGTTTGTCTAATCCATCGACCAAGTCCTTAAAGGATAATACCATTTTGACACCGTACCTTTCCGCCCCACCTAGACTTTCCATCCGGAAATGGCCATTTTGGCCATTCTCGTGGCGTCATCACACCAGACTAAAATCGACAATCTTGCCTGACCTCTGCTTTTCGCGATACGGGTAAAAGCGGAGGAGGCCGCATTCCGCCTGTGGATGTAGGGATTGATCCCTACGGCCGCCGGACCTTTCGTCGAGGGCTGGCAGGGGAATGCCAATCAGGATCTTGCAGTGCCTTTGCGGTCCATGGAAAGGGTGTTGGGAATATGGTTGGAGAAAACAAAAAAACCTAAAGAAAAAAGGCTACGTTTTTGACGTAACCCCTTGATTTTACTGGTGGCGTCCCCAACCGGATTTGAACCGGTGTTGCCGGCGTGAAAGGCCGGTGTCCTGGACCTGGCTAGACGATGGGGACGATGCTGAGATGAAACCTTCGTGCAGCGAAAAGCCTCATGTTCGCCGGGGCATTCAACCCGGAGAGGGTCCGCTTTTTCTGCTGCTCGCTTCGCCGCCGAATCGGAGGCAAATAGGCGCTGTCGATAAGCGATCGGCGAAACACGAAACCGTCTTATACCTTTTGGCGCAGTTGTTTGCAAGCATTTTTTGACGTGGATACCGTTTTATGGGGCAATTTTCCCAGCAAGGGAGTTTTCACCGTCCAGGGCTGAAGGTTCGCTGAGTCCGATGATGCGGCGGCATAGACGGATCGGCCGATTGCAGGTCGAACACGGATGAGCGCCGCCCGAGGTCGGTGTTTGCCGCGAAATGGGTCTTCAAAGCGGAGGGGCGTGGCGCAGTCCTGTCACGGTGATCGATGGTGCATCAAGTCTTCCTTCCTCGGCACGACCCACCCTGACCGGGTAAACGCAAAGAAAAGGACGGCAAAGAGGTAGAACATCATGAAGCCCAGATGGGCGATGTCGATAAACATGGTCGCTCCGGGCGAGAAGACGATGTCGGGCAGGTTCTTCAACACCCTGAAGACCCCGGTGACGACGATACCCGCGAGCAGCGCGATCCTGACGAAGCCGGCCGCGGTGAGACGGTGCTGCTTTCGGCCGAGGGCGAGGTAGTCGACTGCCGCGAATGCGATCAGCCCCAACAAAAGAATGGCCCCGAGGTAATGGATGTAATGCGTTGCGAAAAAATCGGCCGACCAGGCCATCCCTGGGATGTCGGAGATGTAATAGCGTTTGAAGATCGGCATCTGGCCGAATCCCGTAAAGGCCAAGACGATCCATGCGAGGGTGTAGAGCCGGAACATCATTTTCCGGCCGGGCTGAGCGATGACTTTCGTATCAGCGGTTTTCATCATGGCGTGCCTCCGAACTGCCGGTGTCCTTGATGGTCTTGTAAATTTTGCCTACAGCGGCCGCGATCCCTGCGAAAGGGGCGATGACCATCGCCTTCGCGAGATTGTCGGCGTGTTCCATGGTGTTTTCGACCGGCTTGAGGTGGGGTTTCCCGGGCCCCTTTTCGATGGCGCGGTTGAGCTCCTGAAAGGGCACCGGCGAGACGTAGATCGTGTTGGTGCCTCCGTTTTCCTTCTCGCCGTAGATGTAGCCGTTGATCTCCTTGGCGATCTGATGCGCCTTTTTGACGATCTCATCGCGCGGCCCGATCTGCTGCACGTTCTCGGGGCAGATCTCGATGCAGGCCGGTAGCTCGCCTTTCTCGATCCGGTTATAGCACCGGTCGCACTTGTACATGACGCCGTTTCCTGCAAAGGCCGGCATAAGATCCAGGTAAAGGCCGACCCCCGTCTGCCGCTGCGGGATATGCCAAGGGCAGACGTCCTTGCACTTGGAGCCGCCCAGGCAGACATCCGAGTTGATCCGCGTGATGCCGTTTTTCAGCTTGAACGCCGCACCCCAGGGGCAAAGGTCCGCGCAGGGCGGGTTCTGGCAGTGCATGCATCGCCGTGGAACGTGAAGCGTCCGTTCTTCGCCGTTCATTTTGACCGTTGCGTTCTGAATGAAGACCCAGTTGTATGGGGTCAGCCGATCGCTTGTGTACCGCTTGTCGGACCAGTCCTCGACCTTGACCCGGCTCGGGTACATCTTGGGGTAGGGCTTTTCGGGTTCGGGAAATTTGGGTGCGTTGACATCCTTGCAGGCCTCTACGCAGGCCTCGCAGCCAATGCACTTGCGGATGTCGATCAGGGTCGCCAACTCCTGCCCGCCGGCCGCCCTGGCGCTTTTGGGAAGAGGCAGGGCGCTCATTCCAGCCACGCCGGCTGCAGCCAGAGTCCCTTTCAAAAACGATCGGCGTGAAATCTTCGGATCCATGGTTTCTTATCCCCCGTGTGATTTTGCTCTAAAGATCCATGAAATAGAAAAAGGTTACACCTCGATGTGATCGAAGCGGCTCTCCCAGGGAAGAGATCTCGGCAGCAAGGGGAGAGATGCAAGAAACTGCATGTGCGCACCGCAGGGCTGATCTGCCCGTTTCGGCCTCGGGGCCTCACGTGCGGGGAAGATCATCCGCAGTCTCGGTTCGATGCTGGGAAAGGCTTGACGGGATCCCGCATGTATTGTATTTCTCGGTGCGCCGGGATCCGGCATCAATCCACCGTGAGGATGAAAATATGCAGATAACCGATCATATTCATGCGATACGCATACCATTCCGCCTCGAGTTCTCGCCTGAAAATTCAGTCGAGCGCTTCGTCTACGCCTTTATGGTCTTCGGCAACCAGATAACCTTGATCGACAGCGGCGTCTCGGGTTCGGAGCGGCTGATCTTCGATTACATCCGGGCAAACGGCAGACACCCGGACGAAATCGGGATGCTTGTCCTGTCCCATTCCCACCCCGATCATATCGGTTCGGCGAAGTCCATCAAGGCGGAGACGGGCTGCACCGTTCTGGCGCACAAGGCCGAAAAGGCCTGGATCGAGGACACCGATCTCCAATTCAAAGAACGACCGGTTCCCGGATTCCACAAGCTCGTGGGAGGGCCTGTTTTGCTGGACAGGCTGCTCGTGGACGGGCAGAGGCTCGATCTGGGCGGCCCTGTGTCCTGCGACGTCCTTCACACCCCCGGGCATTCGGCAGGGTCGATCTCCCTTTTCTTCGGGCGCGAGAAGGCCCTGTTTTCAGGGGACGCGCTGATCCTCCCCGGAGAGCTGCCGATCTATGACGACATCCGCACGTGCGTTGCATCGATGAAACGCCTCCGACAGGTGTCGGATGTCGAAGTGCTCCTTTCGTCGTGGGAAGCGCCGATGAAGGGGCGTGAAGCCATCATGAGCCGCATCGATGAGGGTATTCGTTATCTTCAAAAGATCCATCAAACCATTCTGCAGGTCAATCAATCCGAAGCGGCCGACCCGATGGAGCTGTGTCAATCTGTAGTTAAAGCGTTGGGGCTTCCCATGATTGCAGTCAACCCGATTGTTGCCAAGGCATTCGCCTCGAGTCTAGCTTTCGGGACAGATGACATATTGTTTGATGAGTAGTGAGGTCGACAGGTGTTTTGACGGCATCTCCCATCCGTATGCTAGAGGATTTATAATCTTATAGCAGATGAATATTTCCGTGATGTTGAAATTTATCTTTTTTCAGCAAAATCGGTGATCTTGACATATCCTTCTAAATTTAATAATATTACGCTTTAAGTGGTTGGATCATGTCATTGGACGCAATCATCGATGCGGAGGTGCACCATGAAGACACTGATTTTTGGAGTGCTTTTGGGGGTCATCATCGGCGCCGGCGGATACTGGTATATGACCGCAGAGCGTACGAGTCCGGATATAGAGAAAGCCGAAGAGCGCGCGGCGTCGCAGGCCGAAAAGGCCTTTGATTCCGTTCGCGCGGCCGGCGAGCAGGCGAAGGAGGCCTTGGCCGCCAAACTGGAGGCCTTCGAGCTACGGAGCGAAGACATCCAGCAGGAACTCGCGGAGCAGGGACGCGTCGTCCGGCGCAAGGCCCGCGAAATCGGGGATGCTGCAACGGATACCGTTGTCGATTCACGCGCGACGGCGATCATCAAAGCCAAACTGGCGGCTGACCCCGATCTCTCGGCTTTGGACATATCCGTCTCCACGACAGAGGGTCAGGTAACGCTCTCGGGCACAGTTGCGTCCGCCGAACTCATCGGCAAGGCGATGGCGCTGGCCTTGGAGGCGGAGGGTGTCCGGGAGGTCGTCTCCACTCTTCAGATAGGATAAGAAGCAACCGCTTCGAGGCGGGCACGGGCAGATCTTACTCCGGTTATTTATCCTTCTTTGGAGAGATGACGCCCGCCGTTTCGGCCTCCTGAGCGGCTATTTCGGCTTTGGCAGCCGCCTTGGCCGCCCGCCGGGCGGTTTTGGCAGCCTGCCTTGACGCCTCTTCTACTGCCTTTTCCATGAGAGCAATGGCCTCGGAATCGGCGCTGACGCTCTCAAGGCGCTGCTGCTCCGCTTTCCGCCGCGCTTTTTCGAATGCCTCGGCTGCGTCTTCCGCCTCAGCCGCCGCTTCATACGCCCGTTTTCTAGCATCTTCGAGCGCATCGAGGAGTTTTGCCGTCTCGCCGGCCTTGCCGGATTCGGGTCCCGCATCCAGTTCTACGTCGCGGGCCGCCAGCGCCATCGCGGTTACCGGCAGGAAGAAAAGCGTTTCACCCATGGGATTGCCGAAGACATCGACCACCTGGTTTTTTCGAATGCGGAAGGGCAGGAAGACGATGGAGGAGTCCCCGGAATACTCAGCGATCTTGTCGGCGTCGACATCGGCGACGATCTGGGGCTCCGCATCGATGCGAACGTCTTCGAGCATCTCTTGCAACCCTGCCATCGTCACCTCTTCCTGCGAGGCGCCTGCGGAGGCAAGCAGGCGGACCCTGGCCTTGGCCCATTTTTCGTGGCGGGTCATCAGGTAGGAGAGGAGCAGCATCAGGCGGCTGGTGGCGTCGTTGCGCCACCAGACATCGATGACCAATTTGCCTGCCGGTATTTCTTCCAAGGCTTGCCATTTATCCGCCTTCGCATCCAGGATGACCAGGTTGCAGCCGAAGAAACGGGCGGCGCGCAGGTTTGTGCCGAAATCGAGTCCGTCGAGCCCGAGGAGGGTGCCGGGTGTCTGCCCCATCCAGTTGAGCAGGATGGTGTTCGCCTTGAGGGGCCCGATGCCGTAGGCCTGGATAACGGATTGAATGCCCGCCTGAAGGGTAGGCGCCACCATGATGAGCGGGAAGGCGTGGACCCCGTACTCCTGAATATCGCGCTGCAGCTCCGCTTCGGCTTCCTCCTTGCGTTTGAGCATCTGCACGCCTTCACCCTCGAGGACCCTCACGACGGTCGTCAGACCGCTGGTCCCTTCGATCCACGAAGAAAATGCAACCAGCTGGGATCGGCGCTCCGGATTGTCCGAGAATGCGAGGATCTGGGGCCGCCAGTACCGGGGGTGCTCCGGCAGACCGATGGACTCCAGCAGGTGCTCCCGGACCACCTGCATGTGGTAGGATCGGCGGCTGTCAGCCCACCTCAGAGGGCCGGCCGTTCGCTTGAGGTATTGAAAGATGGCGAAGAGGACCACGAGGGCGAAGAGGCCGGAGCGAAAATCCACCGCCAGCATGGTTCCGAGGCAGGCGAGTGCGCCGGCCAGGCTGAGCCACTTGTTGAAATAATGGAATCGCGGCCGAAAGGAAGGGCTGGCGGAACGCGCCTCGAAATAGGTCGCGTAGTTCAGCAGGCCATAAGAGATCAGAAAGAACATCGACACGACGGCCGCTATCAGGTTGAGCTGCCCGAGCGCGATGGTGATATAGGCGATCCCGGCCGAGAGCAGGATCCCGCGGCGCGGGTTGTTCAAGGGCCCTGCACCTTTTGCGAAAGGGTTCAAAAAGGGGAAGATCCGATCGCAGGCCATGGATTGGAGGATGCGGGGTGCACCGAGGAAAGAGGCCATGGCTGACGAGAGGGTGGCTGCGACGACTCCGACGTCGATCAGAGGTCCAAAATAAGCGATCCTGCGCATGGCGCCATAATCCCCGCTCAAGACTTCCCCCGGCAGGACCGCTGCAAACACAACCGCCGAGAGGAAATAGACGATGATCGAGATCCCCACCGCCATGAAGGTGCCGAGGGGCAGGCTGTGTCCAGGGTCTTTGAGGTCCCCCGACATGCTGACCCCCTGGGTGAACCCCGTAACCGCCGGGAAGAAGATCGCGAAAAGTACCCAGAAAGGCATGGATGATTGCGGGGTGGGCCAATTCTCGATCAGCAGCTTCGCATCCCACTTCAGGAGCCCTCCGACGAAAAACGACAGCAGGGCGAGGGCCAGGGTGAGCATGACCCCGTATTGCAGGCGCGTGGCCCAATCGGCGCCCAGCCAGGCGAAGACAAAGAGGAAAGAAACGGCGGACGCGGCGGCGATCTGGGTCAGGTAAGGGACCTGGACCGGGAGGAGGGCCCCTACCGCCTCGCCGAAGCCGATGCAGTAAAAGGCAACGGAGACGGATTGCGCCAGAAAGAGGACGATCCCGATCGCCCCTCCAAACTCGATCCCGAGGGTGCGCGAGATCAGATAGTAGTCTCCCCCTCCTCTGACCCGGAGGTTGGTGGCTATGGCTGAGAGCGAGATGCTCGTCAGAACGGAAATCGTATTGGCGAGGAGCAGGATCAGGAGCGCGAGCCCCAGCCCGGCGCTTCCGACCACGAACCCCATTCTCAAGAACAGGATGATGCCGAGAATGGTCAGGATGCTCGGCGTGAAGACCCCGGCGAACGTCCCCAGCGTGCCCTGCGATTCGAGCGTTTCCGGCTTGCCCTCGGGCGAGGTTTTTCCCGTCGTATCGTTCATCCTGACGTGTATCCCGGATCAACCGCCTCTTGCCTGGGGCAGGTTCCTTCAGAAAGGAAGGGACCGTCCCGCACGGCCGCGTTTTCACACCCTGATTGGGAATAAATCTGGTGCCGATCCCGAAATGATTTTCCTGGACAACTCAGTCTCCGATCCGGAAATCAGCGTAGCTTCGACAGCAAAAACTCCTTCAGCGCGACCGCCTGGTTGTACCGGACATCCTTCGCGGAATAGAGCAGGGTCAGAGTTCCCTCCAATGCGAGGCCGCGCAGCCGGTCTAGGACCTCCGGCTTTTGATCGAGTTCCTCGAAATAGCGGCGTTTGAACGCTTCCCATTTCGCGGGGTCGTGTGCGAACCATTTCCGGAGTTCAGTGCTCGGGGCAGCCTCCTTGAGCCACTCCTCTGCGTCGAGCCGCTCCTTTTTCACCCCCCGAGGCCATACACGGTCGACCAGGATACGGGTCCCATCCTTTTCGTCGATCGGGTCGTAGACCCGCTTCGTTTGGATGTTCATGCGGCTTTCTCCATCTGCTTCGAAAGGGCGTGGGGGCGCCAGGAATATCAGCGTCTGTATCACCGCACCGGAGATTCGGCAACCCGGCGGAACAGATGGCCGCATCAATGAAGGAAACCGAAGTATCCGAAGAGGAGCCCGAGGAATGCGGCTGTAGGAGGAAACCACATCAGCCCCCGTTCCCCGAGAAAAGGCCTGGAATATCCTTGGACGAACCCCGGGAAGACAATGAGGAGTACGCCCTTGATCAGGGCCAACCATCCCAGAATGGTGATGAGGACCCTCCAGTCTGTTACCCAGAGGTTGTGGTGGACCACTACAAGAGATCCAAGCACGACGGCCATGAAACCCGCCAGATAGACCACGGCGGCGTTTCTGTAAAAGTCCTCGATCAGCCTGCGATAATAACTCCGGCTGAAGAGGGCGCCTGCCGCAGCCGCGAGATAGATCACCGCAGCAATCCTCGCAATGATCACCGAAAGTCCGGGTTCTCCTATCATGGCATTGTCCCTCCTTGTCAAGCCCGGCTGCGCTATCCGTCGGAGTAGGAGGGGCGGACGGCGTACAGCTGGGAAAACGGAATTCGAACCCTTTGAAAACGCGTCACGTGATGTGCCTGATCTGGACGGCCTCCAATGGACAGGCCTCGATGCAGTCCCAGCATCCCATGCACAGGTCTTGAAAAACGATGGGCGGCTCGAACCTCCCGTCTATCTGTTTCATGACCCTGTGGGTGCAAGCGGCTGCAGCGGCGCATATCCCCTCATCGGGGCTGCATTTCCGGGGCTCGCACTTTTCGTAATCGACCATCGCAAATGACTTTTTCCCCTGCATATTCATGTGCTATCCGTACTTGTCGCTTTGAAGAAAGAATATACAGCCGGCCTGGCTTGCTGCAAATCGATCATACGCAGCCCATTCGACAAGATTCGACACGACCAGGAAGCATTCGCACGCCAGCGGCGAGGATGCCTCCCGTTAACATCCGTTGACCGTGTCTAATCGAAAAGATCCATAAAGGAGTAGAACTCCAGGGGATCTGCCCCTGTAAGCGCCACTTTTCCGCTTGAGACGGCCTCTTCGGGAAGCAGCTTTCCCAAAACCAGGTTCTTCCAGTTCAAGGAATCGGTGACAATGCCGAACTCAGGGCCCTCGGGCGTTCCAGCCCGAACCTCGAGGATGCCCCGGCGGACATGCAATGCATAATGAAGCGGTTCAGGCGGGAACAAGATGGTCTGCATACAGATGCCGAGAATCTTATCCTCCTCTTTGCACTCCGGCATGGGACCATGCAGATCGGTCAGGGAAAGGTCGATAACTGTGTCAGTTTCCAGGGATTCGGCAGCATTCAAAGAGACGGCCATGATCCTGAACAGGGCATCCATGGGCATGATGGGAACGATCTGATCATCGATGCTGGCAAAAGCGAGTTTCGGATCATCGGTGATTTGTTTGAGGTTATCCCCTGCCTGATCGGTCTCCAGCAGATATTCGGACAGGAGATAGTTGCGTTTCTGGGCGTTCGGCGTTTCCTCCGCCAGGGAGAGCATCGCCTCGTTTTTCGTGAGCTGTGCCCCAGCGTTGAACGGATCGAGGAGCAGGACGTTGTCGGCAAGTTCCAGGGCCCATTCAAGCTTTCCCCTGTCGAGAAGTTGGGCCGCTTTCTCGGCCAGCGCTTCGATGCCTCCTGCAAGCTCCGCCGTCATCTCGGCCTCTTCCTGGGGCGATTTCAAAAAGAGGTCCCTGCATCTGCCTGCAAAAGAGCCCCGATACCACCAGAAAATCTCATAGATGTTCCGATCGATTTCCCCGTAAACTTCCTGCAGGAACGAGTCGCTGGCAAGGTGCGGAGGCAATTTGACAAGGGCTGCAATCTCTCCGGACGTCAGACCTTTGTTCATGTACTGCACTGTCTGATCGTGGACGAACTGGATGGCGTCGCGATAGTTGGTGAAGATGCGATTGATGTTATTCTTCCCGATCTGGACCGGGTTGGGGCCATGGATCAGAACCAGGTATTCCGGTTCGAGGCTGCGGTAGAGGTCTATGCTGTTGATGTAAGACAAGGGATCACGCGGGTAAGCCCCTCGCAAGGTCGTGATGGCCGGGAAGGCCTCATAGAGGTTGGCTATCTGCACCAGCGTCTTGTGCTGCGGCAGCCAGATGACCAGAACATCGCGCGTTTCGCCCGGTGCGGAGAACAGGCACATATCGACGCCTGCAATGTTGATATCCAGCCTGTCACGGACGGTCGTCGTGGGCGGGAGGAAGCCTGAATCTCCGTGGATCTGCCTCGCGAAAAGACCGCCGCCGGCAAACCAATGCCGGTCATGGGCGAAGAGGGACCCTGACATCTCCGCTCCGCCGACGAGGCGGCTGGGATACAACTGGCTGAACCAGTCATAAAACAAGGTCTCCATCAGGTTTTCGTGTCCGATTATGAGGGTGTTCTCACCTGCAAAGACGGATGCGCCGTGGATGTGGCAATCATGGTGGTGGGTGTAAACAATGGCGCTGACGGGCTTCTTGTAGAAGATGTTTCCCAGATGGGCATTGAAGGCGGCCTTGACAATCTCGGCCGCTGGGATGCTCTCCCCTGGATCGATCACGATCAAACCCTGCGGGCCGTCGATCAGGACAGGATTGTCCCTGTTGAAACCGCGGGCCACATAGATTCCGTCCGTGACGTGAAAAACCTGGGCGGGGAAAAAATCGTCGTAAAGCTGCTGCAGTTGTGGATTGACAGCCACCACGGCGGGATCGAATTGTTTCGTTGGGTTGGCTCCATGATGCGCGGGAATGCCCCTGGTCATGGTCCAGTGAAAACGGCCCGATTCCTTCGCAGGTTCGATGGCTGATGCGACGGATATCCAGATAAAGGCGCTGAGCAATAGCACGAGACTGGCACGGAATTTCATCGTGTAATCCCCCTTTCGGCAAAAGACCACCGATCCGACATAGGATGAATCAGTAAAATAAGTTGCTGTTCGACATCAATAGGGCAGATGGATTTGTTCCCCGGGCATCTCCTTTTGAGGCAGGTTTGAGTTGTAGCTTCCGTCCAGCGTCCGGAAGGGGCATTCCAGCGGAAAACCGCTCTGGGACGGTGCGTAGAAAGGGCGATTGTCCATGCGAAACTGGGGCATTCTAGCACTTCTTTCAACAGGAACCAACCGTCAACCTGCGGTGGAGTTCTGCAGAAGACATTTTTCATCCGGCGGTCCCGGGTTATGGCGCGGGAAAGATGCCCTGGAACAGCGCTGCAAGCCGAAAAGCGGGATTCGATTTCAGTCCCGATTTTGCGGGCATGGAGTTTTTTGTTAATATTGAGTCCACGAACTTGGCCAGTTTCCATCCGGAAATGGTCTTTTTGGCCAATCTCGGCGTCAATCTGCACGTTTGCTTGTGCGGCGACCGCCAGGTCGCCTCCGCGCAAACGCTGGATTTCCTTGATATTGGCAAAAAATCCTCATTTCCGGCTGGAAACTATATAGATTTATCTCTTTATTCTATAAGGATGTTCCTGTAAGGTTCGTTTCCATCCGAAAATGATTTTTTTCGACAGTGTCAGCGGCGATCCGCGGGTTGGCTTGCGCCGAAGGCTTCAGGCTGCTTTCGCAAAAACGCTGGATTTCCTTGATATTGGCAAAAAATCCTCATTTCCGGACTGGAAACCGGGTCATGTTGGATAAAGCATTTCCGGATGGAAGCCATCTCAAAGGATCTCGCAGAGGAAATATGACCGGAGAAAAGATCAGCCTTCGCCGCATGGAGCGGGACGAAGTCGAATTGGCCCTCGAGTGGGCGGCGCAGGAGGGCTGGAACCCCGGCCTTTACGACGCCGAATGCTTTTACGCTGCTGATCCGCGCGGGTTTTTGATGGCTGAGGTTGACGGTGAGCCAGCCGGCTGCATCTCGGCCGTCGCCTATGACGCGGATTTCGCGTTTGCAGGTATTTTTATCGTGCGTGAGCAGATCCGGCACCTCGGAATCGGTATGATGCTTACCCGCAAGGCCATGGAATATCTCGGGAACCGCACCGTGGGTGCCGACGGGGTCGTGGCGATGTTGCCGAAGTATGAACAGATCGGGTTCCGGATTGCGCACCACAACGCGCGGTATGAAGGGGTCGGCGCCGCTTCCGGTCGACGCCTTGCCGATCTGCGCGATCTGCCGTTCGCCGAACTCGAACGCTATGACCGCCGTTTCTTCCCTGCCGCCCGTACGGCGTTTCTGGAACAGTGGGTCAGCCGCCCTGGAACCATCGGCCACGCTGCAATTGTCGAAGGGCGCCTGGCCGGCTACGGGGTCATCCGCCCCTGCCGCAGCGGTTTCAAAATCGGCCCGCTTTTTGCCGATACGCCCGACGTCGCCGAAGAGCTCTTTCTGTCTCTGGCCGGCTGTGCAGAGGGCGAAAGGATATACTTGGACATCCCCGTCTGTAACCGTGCTGCCTGTGATCTGGTCGAACGGCACGCGATGCACAAGGTGTTCGAGACCGCCCGGATCTACAAGGGCGAGACCCCCCGACTTCCGCTGGAAAATATCTACGGCATCACCAGCTTCGAACTGGGTTGAACCGCTCTCGGCCCGCGCGTGCTCGTCCGCAGTCAGGCCTGCAGGCATGGAAGGAGTGCGGCGCTGGGGGGAAAGTCGCCAAGGAAGGTTCAGCAGCCCACTGCATGGCGCACTCGCAAGATCGTGCAAGCGCTCGGAAGAACGAGCTGCTTTGAGGCCCCGAGATGTCGAACACGGTGAGAACGGCAAAAAGCGCTTCGAACGACGCGAGCAGGAAAATCATTAAGGCGCTCCTCCTGCTTTCCATGGTTCTTTTTTACGGCACCTTCGGCTACATGACCATCGAGGGGTGGCACTTCCTCGACGCGATTTACATGACCATCATTACCATCACCACGGTGGGCTACGGTGAGATCCGCGCGGTTTCCGAGACAGGGCGGGTGTTCACCATCTCGCTGATTGTCGTGGGGATGGGCATCATGGCGTATACGCTCGGTATGGTCGCTCAGGCGATGGTGGAGCTGCAGCTGAGAACTATCATGGGAAGGAGAAAGCTGGGGATGAAAATCAGGAGCATGAAGGGCCACTACATCATCTGCGGCTACGGCAGAATCGGGCGGATCATCGCCCAGGAACTGAAGAAAAAAGGCATTCCGCTGATCGTGATCGATCACAATCCAGAGACGCGCCCGCATCTGGAGCAGAACGATATTCCCTACATCATCGATGACGCCACGAGCGAAGACGTTCTCCAGGAGGCGGGCATCGAACGGGCCAAAGGTCTCGTCGCGGTCGTGCTTTCCGATGCCGACAACCTCTTCCTGACCATGACGGCAAGGGGCCTCAACCCCGGTCTCTTCATCCTGGCCCGTGCTGACAGCGAGACGAACCAGAGGAAGCTTCTGCGGGCAGGGGCCAACCGGGTCGCCATGCCTTACCGGATCGGCGGGCAGCGGATGGCGCACACCATCACGAAACCCGCGGTCATGGATTTTCTGGAATTTACGGTCCAGGATCAGAACATCGATCTCAAGATGGAGCAGCTGCAGGTCAATGAACAGTCGAGATTGAACGGGGTGAACCTTCTCGATTCTGGAATCCGCCAGAAACTAAACATCATCATCGTGGCCATCAGCAAAAAAGATGGTACGATGCTCTTCAACCCATCCTCCCAAGCCCGAATAGAGGCCGGCGATACGCTGATCGCCCTCGGGCACGGGGACGATCTGGAAAAGCTCGAGCGCATCCTCGCAGGTGGTTGAACCGGATCGACAAGGGATTGTTTTTGGCCGACTTGAACACCTGCCTCTGCCGGAAAGGACGGCAGCTTTTTCAGTAGAGATCATGCTTCTGAGCATTTCAGCGGCTCGCGAAGCAAACCCGACAGGTTCTTGAAAACAGCGCGAGCCCTGCGGTGAACAACCACGCCGGGAGCACTCGACACCCTGCGAGACCTTCTTCCAGGATCTGTAGTAACGTCCGTCAGAAAAAATACCGCAGCCGGAATTCCGCCAGCCGGTCGTTATCTCCCGATTGGAAACTGGGTTCTACCGGGAGACCATTTCCGGATGGAAACCAGGCTAGACCAGCTTCCAGCCGGGGGCGGGCGGCGGCTTGAAGGCCATGGGGCTGGTCACCCTCAACCCCGGTGAGGAAGTCACCATCTGGCATATATGGCAACGCGCCCGTAGATCCACCTGACACACCATAAAATGAATTGGCAGGCGTTTCCTGCCCTTGTCGAGAAAAATGGTCGATCCATTCCACGCGGTGTCTTATCGCGGCATACTGCTCCGGTCATTTCGTAAATGAAAAATAGAAAACAATCTGCAAATGAAATTCAATGAAAATCTCCAGCAATCAATCTAATCAAAAATTTGCGTTATTAGTCACTTTGATATTCATAGCAGTTACGGGATATACTGCTATGTATCACGAGATGTGGAGAGATGAAATCCAGGCGTGGTTAATCGCCCGTGACAGCGACTCGGTTATCGACTTATTGAAGAATTTGCAATATGAAGGTCATCCAGCACTATGGCATATAACTTTAATGCCACTTACTATGATTACATGCAAACCTGCAATCATGCAATTGTGGAGTATTATAATTGCTTCTGCAGTCATTTATCTTATATTACGCTATTCGCCATTTACAGTATTGCAGAAAGTGCTGTTTACATTTGGCTATTTTATGATTTACGAATATTCTGTGAAAAGTCGCAATTATGCATTAGGCTGGTTGTTTTTTGTTATATTGTGCATTATTTATCCAATTAGATACAAACGATTTATTTGGGTTGGCGTTGTTCTGATGCTAGCGTCTCACACCAATGTATTAGCGCTAATTATAGTAATAGCATTTGCAGCCTATATTCTATGCGATCTCTATAGAATTTGGAAACGCAACGAATTTTCAAGCAATGGAATTACTCAGCATAATATCATGATTGGGCTAGCGCTTATTGGCATCGGTATTCTTACATCCATGATCCAGCTTATTCCCCCACCGGACACGGGTTTTTACACTGAATGGCATTTCAATATCGATTTTCAAAGGTTCAAACGAGTTGTTGAATTTCTTAAAATACTTGTTTATCCCATGGGTTACAATACGTCAAACGCCTTGAATGTTTTCTATCCAAAACTCCAGGTGCTTGCTTCAATAGGAATATCGGTGTGGTTTGGGTTTCATCTGCGTCACCGTCTGGAATTGCTTATTTTTTATGTTATGGCAACTGCTGGATTATTATGTTTTTTTTATATCAAATATATGGGAAATGTATGGCACCATGGTTATATATACATGGTTTTATTTCTTACGGCTTGGCTGGAACGATTAACGAGATCGCCGTTACAGAATCGATTGCAGAAAATGTCCTGTATCATAACAGATATACTACTAGTATTATTGTTTGCAGTGCACGTTTACTTCGGATTTAGCATGGTGAAACTGGATCTGGTTCATCCTTTTTCGAATGGAAAAAGAGCTGCGCGTTATATCGAAGCTGCTAATATGAAAGATATTACAATTATCGGTGATAGAGATTACGCTGCTACCACCATTGTAGGATATCTTGGCATTGACAACATTCACTATCTAAATGGCAATAGGATGGGATCTTTTATTGTTTGGGATCAAAATTGGAAAAAAAATCTTGAGATACCCGAATTGCTGAGGATAGAGAGAGCATTACTGTTTGATGATAAGGCACTTATTGTTCTAAATTGGGAAATCAGTGATAATATTGTCAAAAAATGTGAATTAGTGCAGATAGCTGCATTTCGCGGAGCGTTAATAGATGATGAGAATTTTTATTTGTATGCGCATGTAAACAATCCATATGTCCATAAACTCCATCACAACCAGTAACTAATCAATCTGCCGCAGGAATTGTCAGAATGGAATGTATGGGGTATAATCACTGAATATAAACTGCCAATTTTCAGCTTTTTTACGCAAGTATATGCATATTGATTGCGATCAAAAAACTTTTGGCTTAAAAAGAAAATGATTGTTTCCTAAATACTGCTTAGCGATGCTTTCTGGTTCGAGCAGCGGAACCTGGCTCACGAATTGAAAATCCTGTGTGATGAGATTGTAATGGTGCACGGCACGTCCTATTTCGTGTATTGCTGTGATGCTTCCAAAAATGTAAACTATGATCATTGCTGCCATAATGTATTTTGAGCTTCGTCCATATTGATGGTGATTTGGCGAATCATCAATATACTTAACTAGTTTCCATCCGGAAATGGTCTTTTTGGCCAATCTCGGCGTCGATCTGCACGTTTGCTTGTGCGGCGACCTGCAGGTCGCCTCCGCACAAACGCTTGATTTCCTTGATATTGGCCAAAAATCCTCATTTCCGGATTGGAAACTTTGCCGCGCTGGATGCTCTTTTCCGGATGGACACTAATTGGCTCAAACATATGGCAATTATAAAGATGGGTCCCATAGAAGCTTTCATAATGAAGTCCATGATGCTTGGGCTCATCATAAGCGGAATAACTATGAGTGTTGCAAATGCTAGGAGGGCGATTCGCCAGGAATCGTCATCAATAGCTCGCTTTGTTCTAAAGTACCAAATGAATGGGAAAAGCCACAAGATTTCCAAAAACACAAAACTTATGTAGCTAAATATGAGGGACAAGATGCTCATTTGATTCTGAAAAACGGAATATACCGGTATTGAGTCGGTTTTTGCAGAGTAATACACGATTGGGAGTATTGAAGCAGGAATGAGGAGTATTAGCCATCTCCACTCGGACGAGAAGAACCGAATCCGTCGTTTTTTTAATGGGATGAAGAGTAGGAGAAATGGGAAAATTCGGAAAAAGACATAAGGGCACCAGTAGAAAACCAGAAGGCAGATAAAGAGGGCCCGAGAAACCGTTTCTCGCTTTAAGCAAGCAAGCAAAAGTATGGTTCCTGTCCATGCCGCAAGAGCGGAATTTGGGGTCCAGAAAAGCTGTGTGGTGATCGACAAATAGGCCGTGAAGGGATTCCACCATTCGAGCGAACGGTGGAGAGGGGGTGGCCCCCCCATCCCGGTGTGGGCAATCCAGTCGTTGCCTGAGAAGAACATGATAATCAAAATAGCGGGCAGGACTGCGAAGTGTTTCGCTCCAGTTCTCTGGGTAATCCAAATCAAGATAAGGGTTACGAAGATGAAATACTGAATCCAGAGAAGGATGTTGGCGGGTATCCAACCCGCGGCTTTTCCGATTAGGGCCGGTATCAGATAGAACGGAATATAGTACACCAGTGTTGCAGAGTCAGACCCGTAGCGAACCGGCCATTCATTCAGGATCAGATCGTGTTCAGCATGGCGTTATGTTTTACATGGTCCCAGTTTTGATATCCTATACCCCCGGTGCCGGATAAACCTACCCACACCAACGCTCCCGAAAGAAGCAAAGCCCATTCGAGGAAGGTCCATTTTGGGAATGGGGTTTCGTTGCCGTCTGCTCGGAGCAGCCGCCAAAAAAAGAGGCTCAAAGCGAATGCGCTTGGAATTCCGACTGAGTAGCGGAACCACGTGATGAGAAACAGAATCACTGGCAGCAAAAAAAGCGCCAGGAGTATGTTTTCGAGCGTGAAGGCTGAACGACACCTCATTTTAGACCCATATCGCAACGCTTTAGATCTGATAGCAGGCGGAATCCTTCACGGACAAATGTAACAGGTTTAAAAGATGATGCACCGGTCGAACGTTTACGAAAAGCGATATCGACCTAATCAATAGAAGTGCAGCGTTCTAAAAGGATGCTCAGAAGGATATTGGCGAGATAAAAATCCCGGGGTATATGGGGTAACAAGGGGCGAAGAACATCCGTTCGAATCAGCCGATAAGGAACATTGGGGTCGCGAATCCAGATTCCGGTGCGAAGGAAAATGACGAGGGACAGCATTCTAGAAATCAAAAGGCGCGCGATGCCATCCGATCTCACCTTTCGAAATCCGAAGACGGCACCGGCCTCATTTCGACGTGCCCAGAGTCTTGCAAAGTAGCGCGGGTCACACTGTCCGTCGGAGTCGATCTGCAGGATCCACTCGGCCCCTGCTGAGACGGCCATCCGGTAACCTGTTACGCACGTTTGACCGTGGCCGCTGTTGACCTTGTCGGTTACCCTTATTTCGGGAAAGTGAGAAGATAAACTTTTTAATTTCGCCAATGATCCATCGGTCGATCCATCGTTCAGCGTTAGAAATATGAATGAGGATTTATGGATAATTTTGTGCAGATTCCGCACCCACTCGCTTAGGACTGACTCGAGACCTCTTTCTTCATTGAAAACCGGCATAATGATCCATAGTTTCGCATGTGACATCGTGTGAAAGTCCTAAAATGTAAATTTTTCAGGGTATACGTTTCTGGATCAGGCCGCGTAACGTGCCTCGCATCCTTCCCCTCAAAGAGGATTTTTTAATCGGATGCAGCAATTTTCCAGGGATTCTGAAAACAAGACCGTCGAAGCTAAATGTCAGAAAATTATAGAATTGTTTTCCAATATCCTGCAATTTCAGGCCATTTAAACGTGACAAAGTGGGAACGGTAACCTCTGGATAACCGCATATGCCTGATCGGTATTTTTCATGAAGAAGCCTCAGAGCAGTATTAGAAAATCTAACAACCGGAAAAAACATGCCTATAAGATCTGAACGATCAATTTCTATATTGATGGCTTTCCACCAGTACCAATTTGGATCAGAAGCAAAATTTCTTATATAAGTTGCAATAATATCAGCATCGCTGCCAGCGAAATAATCGAAAAAAATATGCCAATTTCCAAAAAACCTTACATCATACTCAATACGCCAATAGTATGTGTAGTTTGGATTTTTCAGGAAGAAATCGATGATAGGATAATCTATGTGAAACCAGGTAGATTCTTCTGCAAATTTGTACCCGTGATTTTTTAGAATATTCAGATTGAAAACATGTTTTGAAAAACATGAGAGTTCAATTTCTGGGCTTTTTGTGTTATCGTATGAAAAATAGACATCAAAATCATGCGCGCAGTTTCGTTTTAATCTCGAAAACGCAGATTTGATTTTGGGATCGATAAAATGGCAACAAAAAAGAATGGCTGTATCATTCATAAACAAACAGTATTAAATGGTAAATTCATTTAAAAAGAAAAACCATATATTTTACACATAAACAATTCATCTGTTTGTATATATTCTTGTCTTATCCATCAGAAAGAACTGTTACTAATGATATTTTTTGCGTGGACCATAGCTTTTTCAATTGAATGATCCATATCATAATAACGGTATTCTCCAAGGCGCCCACAGATCAATAAGCCAGGGATTGTATAGGCGAGCTGTCTGTATCTGTCATATATGGCACGGTCAATACTGCCTGGGAAAGGATATTCGAATAGATCGGGGTCCTCTGGAGTAAAGGGAGTTTCATAAGAAAGCAATGTTCCTTTGCACCGTTGAGCTTGATGGGTGGGCAGAAAATGTTTCCATTCGATAACACGGATGAATTCACGATCCGATGATGGATAATTGACGATAGGATAGGGCTGATGAATCTCTGTATCACGAAGATATCTTACCGTTCTTTTTTGTCCTCTGTACCGGAGGCGCCCGAATCGATAATCGAAATAGGCATCGACAGCCCCCGTAAATACAAGGAGTTTTTTTGCGTTGATTTGGGGGCGATGTTTGAGATAGTCGCAATTCAGATGCACTTCAATTCCATTCAGCACATTTTTTATAAGTTCTGTATATCCCTGCTCCGGCAACCCCTGGTAGCGTTTTTTTGACAGCCTTGGGTCATTGTCCAAGCGGACCTCGAAACGGCTGGCCAGTGCTGTCTCCAATGTGTCGGCCGATACTCCCCACTGCTTTTCCGTATATGGTTTGACAAATTTTTCATAAACGAGCCTTGGCATCATGGACAGAGACTGCTCTTCAAAATTGGTCGGGTGTCCCTTGAAGCAAGAATCCCATGTGGAGCCAATCTCACGCTGGATATATTTGAGAGAAATTGGCCAGTTCTCAAGTCTCCCATCGACAAACGTCTTTATGACAGCCTCAAATGGATACCAGATGGAAAATCGCTTAAGGAAATCCCGGATTTCGCTAGAATCTGTGCGAAAAAAATGGGGTCCATATGTATGGTAAGGGATACCTGTGTTGGATATTTGATCGTGTAGATTCCCTCCCATGTAAGGTCTTTTTTCTATAACAGTCACTTTGCATCCCGCATCAGTCAGCATGCGAGCTATGACCGATCCAGTTAATCCTGATCCAACTATAATATAATCATTTTCCATTGTTGCGCTTCAACAATATGATGATAATGTTTAACGTCTATTATGATGATGGCTTATGATTGTGCAGGGAAAGGATATATTCGATTCGGAACGTATATTTGCACAAAAATTATTCATTGATACAAGCCATGATCTTTTTGCAAAAGGTGAAAATGGTAGATTCTCCGGTAATATACATAACAGCAGTTTGAAAGATAACCGTCTCGTAGTTATATATCCATCAATGGAAAAGGAGTCAAGTAGCAACTTCAGACTTTTATAGGGAAAATACTTGATATGCATTTTTGCAGCAACCAAAAGTTTTTCTATAATATCTTTTTTTATCTCACAGTGTGATACGGCATCTAATTTGTTTTTGTTTTTAAACGATATGTAGAGCTTTATTAGCATATCAACAGCCTCTTTTATTGCCCTCTGATTGCATACATGATTATCAATAAATAGATCATAAAATGATTCAAAGGATCTGTCTTTAAAATCTTTTTCAATGTAAACCGGCATATTTTCGCGAACAGATTCTCTTAGCATCTGACTTTGCATTTCGGAAAATTTTACGCAGATGCTGTCATCATGTATTCGATAACGCAAGAGAACCTCTGGAAGGTTCATCAATTTTGTAATTTTGGACATTCGAAGCCAAAGATCGCGATCTTCGATAAAAGGTGCAGTTTCCCTGTAGTAACCGGATTTCTCCAACAATTCCTTACGTAAAATAACCGTTGGATGAGGGACAGGCGTCCCGAAGAGCAGTCTCCAGGCTGTACTCAAGGGTTGTGTTGGCAGCGGCACCAAGGTGGATTTTTCTTTGTCTTGGATAAAGCTCTCATACCAGGAGCCCAGCACACCTACCTCGGGGTGGTTTTCGAGAAAGGCGACCTGCCGCTCGAGCCGAGTGGGCAAACTGATGTCATCTGCATCCATGCGCGCTAATAAAGGTCCCTGTGCCAACCGGCATGCCCTATTCAGGGCGTGGATCAACCCCTTGTTCTCCTGATGGTAAACCGTGATGCGGCGGTCAATATGGGAATAATGTTCCAGTATATCCAAGCTGGCGTCTGTCGACCCGTCATTGATGATGATGAATTCGAAATCGCGGAAGGTTTGATTGAGAATGCTTTCCACCGCCTCTGATAGGTACGGGGCGGCGTTGTAGACGGGCATGATGACGCTGACCGGTCTGGGTGTTTTCATATCGGAGCCATACCTCTCTTTGCAAATAACGGGGTCTTGGAAGTCGATGATATCATCATGTCGAAGGCTGGTTGTCAAGGCCCCGGGTCAGTGTCCCGCTTCAATGTCCCGCCGGGCTGGTGCAGCGACCTGTAAACCGTTTCCGAGCTGCAGCGCTACGTGGCGTAACCGGCCTGGGCATGGCTACATCCAGTGGAAGGCCTACAGCGCAATGGTTCTTTCTCTTTGCATGGGGAACGCTGAGCCCTATGCTGACAGAAGGAAGTGCCGATTTCATCACAGGGGGGCATCAAAGGAAGGCATGTTTACGTCGTAGGTTCAATGCATCAGCGCTCTTGGCTGCTGTGCTTTTCTTGATCTACGAACCGGCCGCATGGAGCAATCCGGGAGGCGCGGTCTTGGGCAACGGACGGGTTCATCGGATATGGGGCGGTTAAGGAAACATCAAACACATGGCTGGTCAACGACTTGCCCAACCTTCAAGAGGCGATGGAGAACGGAGAAACGACCGTCTACGAGCGTGATGGACTCTATTCCAGATGGAAACTAGGCTGCGAGGGTGCGTGGAACAAAGGACGTATTGGCTCGGTTTTGGACCAGTGTCTAGAATTTGACACAATGCTCGAATGTCAAAAAAGAGGCCGCTCCTGCGATTCCGCAACATGTTTCTGTTTTATCACTTGCCGCTGCACCAGACGCAAATGAGTTGCATAAACACCCTCTCATTTCTAAGGCAAGATTCGACTACAAAGGCCATGAAAGACAAGCCCTATTTCCGACCAAAATCTTATTCGATGTTGACCAATGAAGAATAGAGATTTCTAAACGCATCATCAATGAATCTCGGCAGGTTGTCAGACTGCAGAAATGAAATTTTACCCTGGAATTAGGAACGGCTGTGGCAAAAACGTGGTGAATGAGGGACAGCGTCCCTGACACGCACTCAGCGGCCCTATTTCCGCGAAGAACACAAGGTCAGCTTTATTTTCCGACATCGTTCTTCTATTTCGTCGAGGCTTTCCGCTTTCAGAATATCGGACATAATGGCTACTCGGGAGCAGCCCGCTTGGATGATCTCCGGCAGATTGGCCCGTGTGATGCCGCCGATGGCTACGTAAGGCAGCGGGCACATCCGGGCCAGCCTTGCCAGACCTTCTGGCCCTACTTCGGGCGCGTGATCCGGCTTCGTACCGGTTGGGAAAACGGGACCGAAGCCGATATAGTCCGCTCCGGCTGCTGCAGCCTCCTGCACCTGCTGCATGGAATGGGTTGAAACCCCGATGATACGGTTTCTCATGAACGGGCGGGCCGACTGGATAGGAATATCCTCCTGGCCGAGGTGAAGCCCATCCGCTTCCAGGATCAAGGCCAAGTCCAGGTTGTCATTGACGATGAAAAGGACACCGTGCCGCCTCGTTATGTCCCGGATCTTCCGTCCGAGGGCCAAACGCTCCCGTGTGGGGAGGTTTTTCTCGCGCAACTGGATCGCGTCCGCTCCGCCTTCGATTTGGGCCTCCACCAGTGCGACGGGATCCCTCCCGGCGAGAAAGGGACCGGGGGAGAAACAGTAGAGGCGGATGTCTTCTGCGGTTCTTGGCAACGATCACTCCTTCAGCTTCGCGGCCAGCATGTCTGCGACCTTTTTCCCGGAGAGCATCATCCCCCCGAAAATCGGCCCCATGCGAGGTCCTCCGAAGGCGTTGTTCGCAGCCATACCGGTTACGTACAGGCCGGGGAACACCTCCCCTGTATTGGCTACGGTGAATTGCTCGCCGCGGTCGGCCCAAAGGGACATTTCGCCGATGACGTCTCCGGTGCGTGTGTTCAGCCGGGCATCCATTTTCCGGGTAATGACGCGGCAGATATCCGCAGGATGGCCCGTGCCGTCCACCACGGCCTCCGCCTGGATGCTGAGTGGGTCAACGGCGAGGTCAAGCTTTTCCACCGGGGACCAGTTCAGAACCAGGCCCGACACCTTGGGTGCTCCGTCGATTTCTCTGAACAGTACGTCGGTCACCCGAATCAGATTGAAAATAGGCGTTCCGCTCCGAACACACTGTGAAATGATCGTGGAAGTGGCTTCGACACTGTCAATCGTGTAATAGCCGTCTGTTCTTTCCACATATCTGAGCCCCATGTCCTGGGCGACTTCAAGAGCATCATTCTGGATGACGACCTCGTTGAACATCATCCCGCCGCCCCACATGCCGCCGCCGGGCGCAAGTTTGGACTCGAATAAGGCGGCATGTACGCCCGCGCGGGCCAGGTAAAACCCGGCGATCATGTTGGACGGTCCGGCTCCGACCAAGGCTACGTCCACTTTCAGGTGGGCCAGCAGTTTTTCGTGAAATGCTTCTATAATCGATTTCGAGATAAGCAGGTCATCAAGGTTCATAGCTTGCTCCTTCAGACGTCGGATATTGGGCGGTGTCTATCCGGAAATAATTTCCCGGTACAACCCCGTTTCCAATCCGGAAATGAGTATTTTTTGCCAATATCAAGGAAATCAACCGTTTGCGCGGAGGCGACCTGGTGGTCGCCGCACAAGCAAATGTGCAGATTGACGCCGAGATTGGCAAAAAAGACCATTTCCGGATGGAAACTAGGCGGGATCTCGCATCAGCGGCGGGCGCCTCGATGGAGAGTACGCCTATCTGACCTGATCTGTCAATCGCCTGTGATAAGGTGCCGCCCAGACAAGCTGAGGGCGATAAAAGGTGGTTGCGCTCTTTGAGGTGAAAGGGTCGGAGAGTAGGAGGTGTTGCATGGAAGACGGCTCGAAAAAATTAAAGAACCGGCTGGAGCGCGACGGCGCCGACGCGTCCCGGTTCGGCCGGGACGTTCGGCGGGCCGACCCTCTGAAGGGAACAAGTGGGTCCAGTTTTCGATTTTTAGAAATGGGACCCGACGGAACTGCCGTCCGTTGTTGGTGACCAAAATACAACCCCGACAAGGCGCATCGACTGCAATGAGCGCGTCCATGAATCTTATTGGGATTCCGTGAGGCTCAAGAAATTCGCGGATTTTTCCATTATATCTTTACAAAATAAGCGTCATGGCATATATAAAAGACATGCTCGATGAAAAATTCTTCCTACATCCAACCCAGGAATGGCAGAGGCGGTACGAATCCTTAAGAGTATCCTTTGTCATCGGTTCGCTCATGGTAAAATCGACTTTTCTGAACCGGTTCCTGAAGACAAGATCAAAAGACGCAAAGTCGGCACCATTGCTCGCAACAAAATCTGTAGTTGGCATGAACATCAGTTCTCAGCTGGTGAAATTGCGCAGCTACTGTTGTTTGGAGGAGGAATTGAGATTTCTATTCGCACGGTCGAGCGTATTTTGGCAGAAGAGGGGTACCCAAAACTGCCTCGTCGGACTAGCCTTAAGATCGGATTTACGGTAAAAGGCGCCAAGGTGCCCGAAACATCCCGGGTGGTTCATATGAGGGGATGGGACAAAAGAAAACATGAATGCCGGGATGCCGGTATTTTCACTTTTGCCCCATTCATCCAGAAACTGGATATCCAACGGGTTTTTCAACAGGCTGGATTGCCTGGCACCAAAATAATTCCAGCAATCAACTATTTTCTCTCTAGCCCTTGAATCGTAATTCACATCCCCCACGCCAGACGGAAATTACCTGAGCCGTTGGTCCATGAGTCGCTCATTGAGATCAAAGACTATGAAGGTTTCTTACGGCAGGTGATTATCCATGGCAACGGCCATGAGAAAGCGGTCTTCCTCATTTCCAACGATTTCGATTCACCCGTGGAGTTGATTGTGGGGAATTATTCCGGTCGATGGCGGGTTGAAAACGCCATCTCTGAGGCTGTCAAATTTTTCAATCTCAATGCGTTATCCTCTCCAATCCTGATCAAGGTCCACTTCGATGTCGTTATGACCATAATTGCAGACACCCTCTACAGCATGCTGGCCAAAAACCTGCGGGGTTTCGAGGACTGTGACGCGCCTGAGCTTTACCGCCATTTTGTTAAAGGCAGGGGCAAAATAGTCGCCAAAAACGGAATTTTAAGCGTCATATACCCCAAAAGAGCCCATAACTCCATTTCAAGAGCGGTTCCCTGGCACCGAATACCTTTCGTTATCAACTGGTTAGAGGATGCAAAACTGCATTTGATATTTTCCTGAATGTGTCGTCGGTTCTTATATCGCTGTGACGCTTAAAAGGAGCGCGAAAATCGGTGATCAAAGAAATAAACATCAAAAGTACGGAGCAACACCGATGTCAATCAGTAACAACGCCAAAGCGATACTGCGCGAATTTACCCGCGAGGTATGGAGCGAGGGCGATATCGAGGCATCGGACAAATACATCGCGCCGAAGTACACGATTCATCACGATCCAGGCGATCCGTGGGAGGGAAAAGAACTTGAGCTCGCCGGTTATGAGGAGCGCGTCAAAACGTTGCGGGCTGCATTTCCGGATCAACACTTCGAAATTCAGGGCCTATTTGCCGATGGTGACGCTGTTTTAATGATATGGTTCTGTTCAGCCACGCAGAAGGGGGATATTCCGGGATTTCCTGCTACCGGTAAGCAGATCGAGATGTCGGGGGCTACTGTTTACTACTTTGCTGGCAGTCGACTAACCGGACATTGGCAGATCACCGATCGCCTCGGGGTTTATCGGCAATTACGGTAGGCATCTGCCGGCGCCTAGAAATGCCGTCCAATTCAAATGTCAGGGGGAAAAGAAATGCAACTATCCAAACTCATCGCGAAGATGGCGGCGATCATCTATCCGTCCGCCAGTTTGGAGGCGTTTTTCAACCTGGGGCATTATCGCCAAATCGCTGACGATTTGTTCAGCAACGCCGGACTGACCTACATGAGCGGTTTTGTGACAGTCATCATTGGATTCCTCATCGCGAACTACCACAATAACTGGGCAAAGAACTGGACGGTTCTGATCACTCTCCTCGGTTGGCCCGTTTTGCTGAAGGGCATTGTCATCATTGTCTATCCCCAATGGGTTCATGATTTGTCCATGCGGATATACACAGGCGGAACCGTGAAAATTTTCGCCTGCATTTCCATTTGTGTCGGACTGTTGTTCGCCTATTTCGGCTTTTTGTCAGCCCCATCTCCTAACAAAACCAATGCAGCGAAAGCGGGTTGACGCCCGCGTCGCTGACTTTTTTCGTTCGGCAATCAGAAAGGAGTGAAGGCTATGCCCTTGGCATCTCAAAGAAAGATTGCTGTGGTCGGTGCGGGTGCTGTTGGTTCGACCTTTGCTTACGCTCTCGCACAAAGCGGCTTGGCTGGCGAAATCGTACTGATCGACCAGAACGAAGCACTCGCGCGGGGACAGGTTCTAGACCTTGCGCACGGGCAGCCGTTCTTCCCCGCGGTCTCCATTCGTGAGGGCAATCCTTCCGACTACCGGGACGCCCAACTGATCGTGATCACGGCGGGGGCAGCTCAACGGCCCGGGGAAACCCGACTTGAGCTTTTGCATAAGAACGCGGCCATCATGCACAACATCGTCGCCGATATTGTCAAGCAGGACTCGGATGGTTTGATCCTCGTCGTGAGTAATCCCGTGGACGTGATGACCTACGTTGCCCTGCAAAGCGCCGGGGTTGACAGAGGACGAATTCTGGGTTCCGGCACAGTCCTGGATAGCGCACGTCTTCGGCATCTTCTCAGTGCCCATTGCAGTATTGATGTTCACAATGTCCATGCATACATCCTTGGTGAGCACGGCGATTCTGAATTCGCGGCCTGGTCCATGACGCATGTCGCCGGAATACCGATCAACGAGTTCTGCCCAATCTGCGGACGGTGTGAGGACTGGAATGAGAAACGCGACGCTATGGAACAACAGGTGCGGGACTCGGCTTACCACATCATTGATTACAAGGGCGCCACCTGCTTCGCAGTGGGTCTGGCACTCGTACGTATTGTAGGAGCGATCCTACGGAGGGAAAGAAGCGTGTTGACTGTTTGCACGAGACTCGAAGGTGAATTCGGGCTTCAGGATGTTTGCGTCAGCGTGCCTTGTGTCGTCTCTGAAACGGGAGTCGAGCAGATCGTTACCGCCAATCTTCCGGAGAATGAAACTGCGGCTCTCCATGCCTCAGCCGCGGTCCTGAAGGTGGCAATTGCGCAACTCGATACCAACGCATGATGGAATAACCGATGCCGAACCAGGCACTGGAGGCGATGTCCTAAGTGCCACACCTCTAATCTTTTTATTTCCAAATCAACTGGCGCGAGCTGGAACCCATTGGTATATTTGATATTTAGTTTCCATCCGGGAATGGTCTTTTTTGCCAATCTCGGCGTCAATCTGCACATTTGCTTGTGCGGCGACCACCAGGTCGCCTCCGCGCAAGCGCTTGATTTCCTTGATATTGGCAAAAAATCCTCATTTCCGGATTGGAAACTGGGTTGTACCGGGAAATCATTTCCGGATGGAGACTATTTAAACTCGAATTTTGAAATAAGACCGATTGCACCCAATGCAAATAGGGAGACTTAATCGATGAATAAGAAAATCAATACACTGTATTTCAGCGCAACAGGCACAACTGAGAGAATTGTAACCGGTATTGCGGAAAAAATTGCGGAAAATTACGGCGGGAAAATTACGGTCAGCAATATTGACGTTACGCTGCCGGAAGCTCGAAAGAAAATTTTTTCCTTTAACAAGGATGACCTTGTTATCGCGGGTATTCCGGTTTATGCTGGACGCGTACCTAATGTGTTGCTGAAATTCTTAAACACAATTTCCGGTAACGGGGCAACTGCAGTCGCCGTGGTTCTCTACGGAAACCGTGATTATGACGATGCGTTAATAGAGTTCAAGGACATTCTGGAGTCGAACGGTTTTAATGTTATTGCCGGTGGAGCATTTATCGGCGAGCATTCTTTTTCAACGACGCTCGGGGCCGACAGGCCTGACGAACAGGATATGGCCGCGGCGGGCGATTTTGCTGCCAGGATATATGCTAAAACAAAGACACCGGGTAAAATTTCCGCCGTTGCCGTAAGAGGAAATAAACCTTACAGAGAATATTACCGACTGAAGGATCAAAAAGGTAATTCCATAAGCATCCTTAAAGTTACTCCCAAGACAAGCAGCGATTGCATCGACTGCAAGCTTTGCGCCGAGGTTTGCCCCATGGGATCGATTGATCCAGATGATGTTTCTAAAATGACAGGCATTTGCATTAAGTGTTGCGCCTGCATCAAAAAATGTCCTGTTGGGGCGAAATATTTCGATGATGAAAATTATTTATGGCACAAGCATGAACTGGAGGTCAAGTTTGCCGGTACGCGGCGGGAACCGGAATGTTTTCTCTGATGATGAATTCTAAACGTCATTTCCTGGCAGAGCGCAACAGGTGATGCCTCATCGGCTGAAGTGACGTGCTGGGCAATGAACGCGACAGCCCCGGCCCGGAGATCGTCGAAGCGCTGCGGGGCGACGAGTACTTTGGGAAAGCGCCGGGAAGAGGAAAGCATGAAAAGCGCAAGGCAAAACAGCAAACGATGTCCGGCCCGGGCGTTGCGGGGTGCTGCCGGAGGGATGGGTGTTTTGGCGCTGTACGTTGTGAGTCTGGCGGTCGGGTTATTGTGCCCTGTAGAGGGCTTTGCCGATGAGATGACCGCACTGACGGTCCGCAGCGGCTGCGAAATCGATTATCCTCCCTTCTGTATCGTTCATGCAGACGGACGTGTCGACGGGTTCTCCGTCGAGCTGATGCGGGCGGCGCTGGGCAAGATGGGACGCGAGGTCACGTTCCGAACCGGCCCGTGGGCCGAGGTGCGGGGCTGGCTGGAGCGGGGCGAGGTCCAGGCGCTGCCGATGGTGGGCCGGACGCGGGAGCGGGAGCCGCTTTTCGACTTCACGGTCCCCTACATGACGATACATGGCGCGATTGTCGTGCGCAAGGAAACGGAAGATGTGCGCAGGCTGGCGGATTTGCGCGGGCGGCGGGTATGCGTGATGAAGGGCGACAATGCGGAGGAGTTTCTTCGGCGTGAAGACCGGGGATTCGACATCGTCACGAGGCCCACGTTTTCGGACGCTTTCCACGCGCTCGCGGAGGGACACTGTGAGGCCGTCGTCATCCAGCGGCTGGTGGCCCTCCGGCTCCTGGAAGAAACCGGCCTGTCGAACCTCAAGATCGTTGACCGGCCCATCCGGCGGTTTTCGCAGGACTTCTGTTTCGCGGTCAAAGAAGGCGACCGCGAGATGCTGTCGGTCCTCAATGAAGGGTTGGCCCTGGCGGTGGCCGACGGCACGCACCGCCGTTTGCACGCCAGGTGGTTTGCCCACCTCGAGCTGCCGTCGGACCGGCCCATTGTCGTGGGCGGCGACCACAACTATCCGCCTTTTGAATTTCTCGACGAAAAAGGCCGCCCGGCGGGGTTCACGGTGGAGCTGACGCGGGCCATCGCGCGCGAGCTGAACATGGACGTGCACATTCAACTGGGCCCTTGGGAAGACATGGTCAATGGGCTGCGCGATGGCAAGATCGACGCGTTGGAAGGGATGTTCTACAGCCCGGAACGCGATCGGGTAATGGATTTCTCCCCGCGGTATCTGGTGATCCACTGCGTCAGCATGATGCGGCGCGGCGAAGGCCCGCCCCCCACAACGCTCGAAGGTCTCGCCGGACGGGACCTGGTGGTGCAGGCCGAGGATGCCATTCTGGATGCGCTCGCGGAACATGGCATCGCGGCCCGGATCACGACCGTCGAAACCCAGGAGGATGTCGTGCGTGCGGTTGCCGAAGGCCGGAACGCTTGCGGTCTGGGGACTCGCTTCGGCGCGCTTTACGCGATCAAGAAAAACGGGTGGACGAACATCGCGGTCGGCGATCGCGCATTCTACTCCGGCCAGTACTGCTACGCGGTCCCGGAGGGACGCGAGGCGTTGCTGGCGGAATTCACCGAGGGGCTGCGGATACTCGAAGATTCGGGCGAATACCAGCGTATATACGAGAAATGGCTGGGCCTCTATGAGCCGGGGATGTCCGCGCGGACCGTTTTCAAGCTCGTCGCCTTCATTGCTGTGCCGCTCTTGCTGATTGCCCTCTTGGCCCTACTCTGGTCGTGGTTGCTGCGGCGGCAGGTCTCCGGCCGGACGCGGGAATTACGGGAAAGCCTCGACCGTTTTCAGTCCGTGTTCGAGGCGGCGAACGTGGGCAAGTCCATCACCCTGCCCACGGGAGAACTCAATCCCAACAAGGCATTTGCCGAGATGCTGGGATATGCGCCCGAGGAACTGCGCGGCAAGACCTGGCAGGAACTGACCCTGCCCGAGGACGTGCCGGAGACGGAGCGGCGCATCTCGCCCTTGCTGGACGGGCGCGAAGACTCCGCGCGTTTCGAGAAGCGGTACGTCCACAAGGACGGCGGCATTGTCTGGGCGGATGTCAGCATGAGCATAGTGCGCGACAGCCGTAACCGACCGCTCCACTTCATCACCACGAACGTGGACTTCAGCGAACGTAAACGGGCGGAAGAGAGCCTGCGGCATCACGAGATGCTTCTCCGCGAGATGGGCCGGATCGCCCACATCGGCGGCTGGGAGTTCGATCCCGATACCGGCGAAGGGACCTGGACCGAAGAAGTTGCCCGGATCCACGATCTCGACTGGGCCGACGAGACGAGCATGGAGGAGGGCCTGAGTTTCTACCGAAACGAGTCGCGCGCGAGGATTGAACTGGCGGTCAGGGAGGCCATCGAATCCGGCAAACCATACGACCTCGAACTGGAACTGGTCTCCGCAAAGGGTCTCCACAAGTGGGTCCGCACCATCGGTAGCCCGATCCTTGAAGATGGGAAGGTCGTGCGCGTGCGCGGCTCGTTCCAGGACATCACGGACCGCAAGCGGGCGGAAAGCCGAATCGAGCATTTGAACCGCGTGTTGCGGGCGATTCGCGATGTCAATCAGCTCATTACCCACGAGAAAGATAGGAACCGCCTGCTGCGCCGGTCATGTGAGATTCTTGTTTCGACGCGGGGCTATCACAGCGCGTGGGTTGCCTTGCGCGACGCCGAAGGCGAACTCGAGGCCGTGGCCGAATGCGGGATCGGCGAGGACTTCGGCGCCCTAAGGGAGCGTCTCGAAGGGGGCGAATGGCCCGAGTGTTACCGGCGTGCGCTGGAGCATCCCGGCGGTATCGTACCGATGCACGATACCGCCGTCAAGTGCAAGGCTTGCGCCCTGGCAAATAACTATCGAGACACGGTAGCCCTGGCCGGAAGGCTCCGGCACGCCGAGCGCGATTACGGCGTGCTGGTGGTGGCCTTGCCGGAAGGGTTGGCCGATGACGCCGAGGAACAGTCCCTGTTCCGCGAACTCATCGGCGACGTGGCTTACGCCTTGCAGACTATGGAGACCGAGCAGGCGCGGATTCGCAACGAGAGGACCCTGCGGGCGGTCTTTCAATCCGCCAACGACGGCATTCTGGTGGCTGAGGCGGAGTCGGGCGGTTTCCGGTTGGGCAATGAGGCGATTTGTCGGATGCTCGGCTACTCGGAGGAGGAGATATTGGGATTGTCCGTCGTCGATATCCATCCGGCAGAGGCTGTCGAACTCATACGCGCGCTGTTCGAGAAGCAGGCACAAGGCGAGATTATGTTGGCCGAGGACATCCCCATGAAACGGAAGGACGGAAGCGTCTTTCCCGTGGACGTGAGTTCCGCACCCCTGGAGATGGACGGCCGCCGCTACCTCGTCGGCATTTTCCGCGATATTACCGAGCGCAAGGGTGCCGAGAAGGCGTTGAAAGAAGCCTGCACTATCGTGAACAGGAGCTCTTCCGTGGCCTTCACCTGGAAGAACGCGGTGGGATGGCCGGTGGAGTTTGTTTCTGAAAATGTGCAAAGGCTCCTTGGCTACAAGGCGGGTGAATTCATCATAGGGGAGGTGTCGTACACCGATTGTATCCACGTCCAGGATCTGCCGCGCGTGATGGAAGAAGTGGCAAGAATGAGCGCTCAAGAGAAGACCGTGGAGTTCGTCCACGAACCCTATCGCGTCATCGCTAAAGACGGTTCAGAGAAATTCGTACGTGACTGGACGTTCATCGTCAGGGACAATGACGGACGCATCACCCATTACAAGGGGATCGTTGAAGACATCACGAAGCAGCGAAATCTTGAAGCACAACTGAGACAAGCCCAGAAAATGGAAGCGGTGGGGCGCTTGGCCGGTGGTGTAGCCCATGATTACAACAATATCCTCAGCGTCATTATCGGTTACTCCGAACTGGCCATGGACAAAGTGGGGGCGGAAGATCCGCTGCTAAAAGACTTGGATGAAATCCATGGCGCCGCCAACCGATCCAGGGATATTACGCGGCAGTTGCTTGCCTTCGCCAGAAAGGAAACCATCGCGCCTGAAATCCTGGATCTGAATGCAACCGTGGAAAACATGCTCAAGATTTTACGAAAACTCATTGGCGAAGACATCGACCTGGCCTGGCATCCAGGAAAGGTGCCTGGGCCGGTGCTGATGGACCCATCCCAACTCGATCAGATCCTGGCCAACCTGTGCGTCAATGCCCGCGACGCCATCGCCGACGTCGGCAGGATCACCATCGAAACAGGCGCAGCGACCATTGACGCGGATTATTGTTCCGAGCATCCGGGATTTATACCCGGTGCATTCGTCCTTTTGGTTGTGAGCGACGACGGTTGCGGCATGGACCGCGAGACGATGGATCATATCTTCGAGCCTTTCTTCACCACCAAAGGCTTGGGAAAGGGAACCGGCCTGGGATTGTCTACGGTTTACGGCATTGTCAAGCAAAACAATGGTTTCATCAATGTCTACAGTGAACCGGGCCGTGGTACGACGTTCAGAATCTACCTACCCGGACATTCGGGCGATATCTTTGGAAAACAGAGGATAATTGATGAGCAGGTTCCGAATGGCAACGGTGAAACGGTACTGGTGGTTGAAGACGAAATGTCGATCTTGAAACTGGTTGAACGAATCCTTTTGCGCTGCAACTACAAGGTGTTAATGGCCAAGAGCCCTTCGGAAGCACTGGAAGCCGCTCAAGCGCATTCAGGTGAGATTTCTTTGCTCATCACCGATGTTGTCATGCCCGAAATGAATGGCCGGGAATTGGCCGACCAATTGGAAAAACTTTGTCCGGGGATCAAGTGCTTATTTATGTCCGGTTACACCGCTAACGTCATTGCACACCGTGGTGTGCTCGACGAAGGCCTCCAGTTTATCCAAAAGCCTTTTTCAACCAAAGGCCTGGCCGCCAAAGTCAGTGAGGTCTTGGAGCAGAAAACAAAATGATCTGATCCATAGCTGACCAAAAAATTCAGCGGACGCAAAAAACCGCGTCGTACAGTTCGATCGTTCGCCTAAAATCCATGCCTAAGATCCGGGCTTGACTTTGGGATTCCCAGACCGTACCATATTACGTACGATACGGGAGCTTTAGAAATGACTACTTTGACAGCGTCTGAAGCAAGAAAGCGTTTGTACACCCTTGTTGACGATGTGGCCGAATCACATGAGGCGGTTCAGATCGTGGGGAAAAGGAATACTGCAATCCTCGTTGCGGAGGAGGATTGGCATGCGATTCAGGAGACCCTGTACCTTACATCTATCCCCGGCATGCGGGAGTCCATTCGCAAGGGACTGAATACTCCCGTTGACGAATGCAATGAGGAGTTGGACTGGTGAGCCGGCGGCTGGTTTATACCAAGCACGCAAAACAAGATGCAAAGAATTTGGCGAGATCCGGTTTGAAGCCTCAAGCCGAACGAATCCTCAACATTCTCAGAGAAGATCCCTGCCAGACACCGCCGCCGTACGAGAAACTCATCGGAGACCTTTCCAGCGCATGCTCACGCCGTATTACTATACAACATCGTTTGGTCTACCAAATCTTGGACGACATCAAGACTGTAAAGGTCATCCGAATGTGGACACATTATGAGTGAGATGACAACCTGAGAACATGGGTACGGCAGAACAGTCAGGAAAGAGGAATGCTCATTGGTCGGCAAGTTGGTGGTCTGGAAGACCATGCATCCTACTTTTTTATGCACGGACTCCTGTTGTCTTACCGCGGCGGCACTGGTCCCCGGTACCATACCAAATGAGATGCTTTCCGAAAGGGAGGTGGGGCACTCTTTCCTGTCTGGCCATCCGGGTGGGACCATATCCATGAACGAAGATTGCAACAAAATATCTTTCCGACGCCTTGGTTTTGGTCGAACGACAAGGGAAATTGCCGACTGCACAGTATTATAGCTCAGCCCCTTCCCTCCGGATAACCTGAAAGTGAAGGTCGCTCCGCCTAAGGGCTGACGACACATTACCGCGGAATCGGCTAGCAAAGAGCACTGACCGGGATCACCCGCCCTTGTTCGTCGAGTATAGAGTTAGTTTCCATCCGGAAATGGTCTTTTTGGCCAATCTCGGCGTCAATCTGCACATTTGCTTGTGCGGCGACCACCAGGTCGCCTCCGCGCAAACGTTTGATTTCCTTGATATTGGCCAAAAATACTCATTTCCGGATGGGAAACTGGGTTCCACCGGAAAATCATTTCCGGATGGATACTACATGTAGTATCTATTGATAGCGAAAAATGGAAATCTGTACTTATAGAAAAGCAAGAAAAAATGTCGAGACTCGGACTTGGTTTTGACGTTGCCTCCATGCTGCCAGGGAGGCGGAGGGGGTGCTGGAGTTCGACCCAGAGGCCTTTGACGGGACGTGACTCCTGTGCAGCGAAGACAAACCAGAACACTGCCACCGTCGCCTGGTGGCTGAGCACCTGAGCCGACTGTGGGAAGGGGCGGAGGTTATTCACCTCGTGTGAGGTTAGCGCAAGTAGGTTTTCGTCATGGGCGGTGGCGCTTGTCGAGGCGGAGCTTTCGCGCTTCGATCGCAGGACAGGATAACTCAAAATCGGATCCCGGGATGTGTCGTGGCCAATAGCGTTATGGAATCACTGTAAAAATCCGATTTTGGAGAGGGTGGTTTTCGTAAACTGAAGACCGTGCATTTTGCCGGTAAACGAATCTCCGCGCCTTGCGTTGAGCTGCCGGCCGACGAACTGCCGGCCTTTGCGAACATAAAAGGTGGTGTGTACATGCTGGATGTGGATGACAAGACAAAAAATAGCAGAGATGTTGTAAATTCCCCTGTTTGTCGAGATACCAGCCCTTTCTATTTCAGCGTGATTGAATGAACCCGTACGATATCCTCCGAAGGTATTACGGCTATGGCGAGTTCCGCGAGCACCAACTGGAAATCATTGAAACCGTGATGCACGGAAACGATGTCTTCGTCCTGATGCCGACCGGCAGTGGCAAGTCTCTCTGTTATCAGATCCCCTCCGTTCTGCGGGAGGGGGTCGGTATTGTCGTTTCTCCGCTGATCGCACTCATGCAGGACCAGGTCGAGGCGATGCGGCAGATCGGGGTCAGGGCGGAGTGCCTGAACTCTACGCTTTCGGATGAAGAGGCCGCCCGCGCGCAGTTGCGTATCCGGAAGGGAGAAGCAGACATCCTTTACGTTGCCCCGGAGCGGTTCCTCCTCGGAGGGTTCCGGGCGTTCCTGGCCGATATGCCCATCGCACTCTTCGCCATTGACGAGGCGCACTGCGTCTCGCAGTGGGGGCATGACTTCAGGCCGGATTACCTGCGGATAGCGGAGGTCACGCGTGATTTCCCCGGTGTGCCCCGTATGGCGCTCACGGCTACCGCGGACGACATCACACGGAAGGACATTTTCGAAAAGCTCCGGCTCGGGGATGCAAAGGCCTTCATCTCGAGCTTCGACCGTCCGAACATCCTTTACCGCGTCCAACTCAAGGAAGAGCCCCGCAGGCAGTTGTTCGCCTTTCTGAAGAAGGAGCATGCGGGGGATGCCGGTTTGGTGTATGTCCGGACGCGGCGCAGTGCGGAGGAAACGGCTGCGTGGCTGCAGGAGGCGGGGGTGAACGCCCTCCCATACCATGCGGGGCTTGACGGGGAGGTTCGGCGCAGACATCTCGAACGCTTCCGGAAAGAGGAGGGCATCGTGATCGTGGGCACGGTCGCCTTCGGCATGGGGATCGACAAGCCGGACGTGCGGTTCGTGGCCCACCTCGACCCGCCGGGGAGCATGGAGGCCTATTACCAGGAGACAGGGCGCGCGGGGCGGGACGGGGAGCCGGCGGACGCATGGATGCTCTACTCGCTTGGAGATGTGGTCGCGAGGCGAAGGCTGCTCGAGGCGTCGGAAGGCGACGAGGGATTCAAGGAGATCCAGCGGAAAAAACTCGAGACCCTTCTCACCTATTGCGAAACAGCGGAGTGCCGCCGGAGGTTTCTGCTCCGGTATTTCGGGGAGAGTTATCCGGAGGATTGCTCAAACTGCGACAATTGCCTCGATGTTGCGGAGACCTGGGACGGGACGGTGCCCGCCCAGATGGCCCTTTCCTGCGTCTACCGGACAGGCCAGCGCTTCGGGGTGGTCCATTTGACGGATGTCTTGAGGGGCGCCCTGAACGACAAAGTGAAGGGGCTCGGTCATGACCGGATCAAGACCTTTGGGGTGGGAAAGGACTTCTCCGAGAAGGAGTGGCGCTCGATTTTCAGGCAGCTCCTGGCTGCGGGTTACCTGACGCCTGCCACCGGGCCGCACCCAGGCCTCAAGCTGAGCGAGAAGAGCTGGGGGGTGCTGAAGGGAGAGGTGAAGATCCGCTTCAGGCGCGATCTCCGGAGGCAGGACCGGAAAAGGTCCTCGAAGAGCTCAGCCCGGGCATCAGGGAGGACGCGCACCGATGCCGCCCTGCAGGATGCCGGAGCGAAGTCGCTCTACGACAAGCTTCAGGGCCTCAGGGTCCGAACGGCAAGGAAGTTGAGCCTCCCGCCTTTTTTCATCTTTTCGAATGCCACCTTGCGGGAGATGGCGGAGCGGAAACCGGCGAACGAGGAGGCGTTCCGTGAGATCAGCGGGGTGGGGGAGAAAAGGGCGGAGCGGTTTGGTGCGGTTTTCCTGAATGTCATTCGGGAGCACCTCGAGGGAGAGGGCGCCGGCGCAAGGGGGGAGCGCGAGGCAGAGTGTGCGATTGAGGCAAAGGCGGAGGGCATGACGGAGTCCGAGGAGCGAAAGGGCCGGATTCTCGATCTTCAGAGGGAAGGGAAGCTCGATTCAAAAGAAATCGCCGGACAGATGGGGGTTTCGCCTCCTACGGTTCAGGCGTACAAGAACCACGTGACCATGAGGACGCATCAGGCGACACCGGTTGTGGAAAAGGGGGCCGATTCCACAGGTGCGGCACCTCAGCCGCCGCCGGAGGTGGAAGAGTACGTCCGGAAGAAGATCCTGAGCCTGGGTAATCTCCAGGCGGTGGAGCGATTCTACTCCGGGGACAGCGAGCTCTGCCGATATGCCCTGCGGGTTGCCGAGGAGGTTTTACGTTCGGGCGGGGAGGGCGGCGCGGAGAGTTCGATCGAGGCGATTCGCAGGGAGCATCCCAACGCCTACCGGAAATGGAGCCCTGAGGAGGATGCGCGGCTGCGCCAAGAGCGCGCTTCCGGCGCGGATATCCGGACCGTGGCTGAGGCGCACGCCCGGAGGCCCGGGGCCGTTCAGTCGAGGCTGAAAAAACTGGGCCTGCTCGAATGATGGGGAAGCGTCGGCTCTGCCGCCCCGGGGGTTGAGGGAACCCCCATCTGTCGGTCGGATCTGACGCCGACCGGAAACAGCTTGAGCGGCAGCATGCTGAAGCGGATCGGTTTACTGAAAAAGATTCCCACTGTTTTATCGCGTGTGTCGATCTGGGCAGTATTCAGCGAAAGAGCCGGCGAAGCCAAGCAAAAATAGTCGTGTGGTTGAACTTATTGCTTATAAGGGAGGCGATAATTTCTGAAGCAATTATTTAAGTTTTGCTTATGAAAATTTTTTCTTGACTTTATGAAAAGTATCTAGTAGACGGGCTCGGAGTTATCCGCGAAAATTATTAAGACCCATTTTGTCAACACAGTAGGGGAAGGGAGATAAAACATGCTGATGAGGTTTTTTGCTTCCGTGCTGTTCTTTTCGTTCTTTATCTTGTCATCTTCCACTGCTTATTGCCAGGCGATGCTCCAAGAAGAGATCATCCAATTTTGGAACTCTCATTTCAATAAGGAATTTACCACCCCTGATTGCACGCTGACCATGCATAAAGAAGTCCTTGCAACCTCGGATCAGGACGAATGCTTCAAGGAGATTGGCCTTCCTTACCCTGCCGGACCGCCCTGCAACGAAGGACAAGCCAAACTGAACCAGGCTTATCTGTTCAGCATGGTCAAAACCAGGTCAGACATCTGGTTCGGGACAAGTGCCAATCAGTTCTGCACTGTGCTGGGAACCTATATCGCAACCATCAACCAGATGATTCCCATTGAGGATTTCGCTCTGAAGACTGAATCTTTCGTCTGCGAATTCGGATTCAGTTCATTCAAAAATCAATTCGTCCCGACCAATCCAAACCTATCCGAACTCCCTGATTCGCTCGGCGACTGGCGGCCGCCGAAAATTTTCGTTTACAACACCCAAACCAAGGTAAGAACCGACAAGACCCCCAACGACCCGCTGGTCCAGGATACCCTCGGTATCCGCGCTTCCGGCGCCCTCAGCAATATCGTGATCCTGGGTGGTCCTAACCTCATCGCGAGTTTTTTTCAGGGTGACCCGAGCCTCATCGATCACGCCGCCATCAATCTGTTCGCGTTCAAAGCCGACACAGGCGAATACCTCGGGTCCAAGGCGTTTCCGGAGTATCTGGATATCCGGAAGTGGATCGTGGCCGGGGATTGCCTTTACTCGGCCGTCAGATCCAAAGATGGAAAGGGGCGGGTGCTCAAGTGGATCGGAGATTCCAATTCGACCGATATCAACGAACTCCTGAAGTTCGAGGAAGTCGGCCGTCTGGATGCAGAAGGAGCGGAGCTGACCGTTCTGGACGGGCGCCTGTTTGTAAGCACATGGGCCACTCCGACCGATGAGGCGACATCCGGCATCTACATGAGCCCCTTGATACCGCCTGGAGGTCTCACCGGCGCGCACATGGAGAGTTGGACCAAGATCTGGGGTGCCGAGAACTATGAGCCCGACCCTGTCCTGGCCAGAGCCTACTTCATGGGTGCCATGACCGCCTACGATGGCTATGTCTACTGGGGCACCATCAATTTCCCTCTTGTTTCCTTCCTTACTCACATGATGGTCTATGAACCGACCGAGACCGAGGACCTTATTCTCGCGTTTCTTGGGAGCTGGCGGAATATCAGTATCTTTCGCGCAAAAGGTTTCCCGGATAACCCCGTTATAGAGGTGGTCAACGGTCTTGACATGCTGCCGGCCTATTCACCTGCCGACAAGACGTGGAGCCTTCAGCCCAACCGGACCGGCCCCGTGCTATATGGCCTTTCAGGTTTTGGCAATATATTCAACAGTTACACCTGGACCATGGAAGTCTATGGCGGCCAGTTGTACGTCGGGACCATGGACTGGAGTTTCATGGCCTATGATGTCGGCAAAATGTTGTTCGATACCATCTTTGATGACTGCGAGGAATGCAGGGAGAAGATCACGGCCTTTGTCGAAGGTTTCCTTGCAGACCACCCTGAAATCGAACAGAACGCGGACCTGTTGAATATGTTTCTTGGTGCCGATCTGTGGCGGTTCTCCCGATCCGATGTACACGCCCTGCCCGAAAGCCTGAACGGTTTGGGAAACTATGCCGCTTATGGGCTCCGCAACATGCTCGTCGATGACGGTCTATACATCGGCACAGCAAATGTCGCTAACCTGCTGGCGGATACATCCGCTATCCCCCATGGGGGATGGGAGCTGATCCGCCTCACGGAGCTCGCGGTCACGGTGGAGACTGACAAGACGAGTATCTCCGCCGACGGATTGTCCACTGCAACAATCACTGCCCTCGTGACCCACGGCGACGGTATCCGCGTGCCGGATGGGACGAGCGTAACATTCAGTACGGATCATGGCTCCTTTGCTTCGCCATCGATCACAACCACTACGGTCAACGGTGTCGCTACCGCGACTCTGACCTCCGAGGCGAGCGGAGACGTGCTCGTGGCGACCGTCATCGCGAGGGTATGCGGTGTCCGGAACGGAGTGGCTGTCTTCTTCATCCCAGACGACACTCCAGGCGGCGTGGATGGCATTCATACCGTGGAGATTATTGGTTCCGGCAGCACCGAGGATACGACTCCCGGGATTGTTGAAGTGGCAGTCAAAAGCCTGCTGCATACCTTGTCTCACTACGTTACAACTGCTCAGTACACCGACAATCCGTGCAGCGGTGCTCTGCCAAACGCCCAAAGCTACTGGGACGTACACTTGGACGACGTGTTCGAGTTGGAAGAGGTCAAAATAACCTTCAGCCCCGCCCAACGCGGGGACAAGATCTACTTTTGCGGGTACTCCGGCTGGCGCCTATGTTCATCTCAAACCTATCGAAACGGCGGCATCGAGGTGACGATCAACTCCTGTACGAACCCCGATCTAATGGCACTTTCGGGGCTACCTTTTGCTCTGGCAGGATCAAACACCCCTCTGGCTATGCCTGTTCCCACGATGACAGGATATGGCCTTGTGTTCATGGCACTGCTCGCCGCCGGCCTGGCCTGCTGGATCCTGCTTAGTCGCCGTTCCAGGCGAAAGATAGGATCGAAAGAGGCGCACTCACTGTAAGGAAAGCATCAGCGGAAAATTCCGTTCGTGATCCGCTCATGCGACCTGCCACCGGATGTGTCCGCGCAACGACACATCCGGTGGGTTGCCGCCGATTGGCCGCCGCCTTGAGATGCCCTTGCCGTAGTTTCTTTCACCCTGATGGAGTAGGTAGTATCCATCCGGAAATGATTTCGCGGTAGAACTCAGTTTCGGAGGGATGGCCATGGTTCTCCTGGGCATTCTGCTGTTTCCCGTTTATGCCGGGGTTCTCCCTTACTACGAAAACGGCCTGTTCGGACTTCTCCTCGTCATCTTCGCCCTCCAGATCATTTCCATGGGAAGGACCCCTTTCGGCGACCTTAAGCGGACCAGAACCCTCATGTTTTGCGGGGTAACCGTGGCTACCGTCGGGATTGTCACCTGCTTCATCCCGGATGTCCTGGGACATGTTCCCCGGATGCTCCTCATCCTGTTCTTCGGAGCGGGCGGCCTCGTCCTTCTGCTGCAGATGATCATCGTCAAAGGCCAGGGACGGCTCTGGCGCACCTACGGCAGCATCTTCAATCAGCTCATCTTCGCATCCTGTGCGGTCTATCTCGTGCAGATTCTGATTGCGGTGCTGATTTTCAAACCGAACCTCGTGCCGGGTTTTTTCGTCGCTTCCGCCGCCCTTCTCTATGGTTTTGCGCTCGTCTACCTAGTCTGGGTGCTGCAGAAAATCACACGACGCTATCCGCTGGCCGGCCAGTTGCCGGATTCCCATGCAGGCCTTTCTTTGGACAACGCCATGCTCCTGCTGATGGGTGTTTTCATGCTGCTCCTGGGGCTTCTGCTCCTGCCGGTGAGTCTCGGCCTCATCCCGTTTTCCCCGAGCGCCCAGCTTGGTCTTCTGATGGTCCTGTTCGGCATCCAGATGCTGGCGGTCGGCAGCACACCTATCGGGGCCTTCGAGAGGAGTTGGCTTATTGTTCTGCTCGGGTTCGTCTTCGGTGGGCTTGGAGTCGTTTCCTGCATCATCCCCGATATCCTGGTTGCACCGCTTACCCTCATGGTCGGTATCCTCAACATGGCCGGAGGCATGATCACGATTGCAAAGGTCAGCGTTCCGTTGCTGAAGGAGAGAAAGGCCGGCGGGCCGATCCCGCCGATCCGCATCAAGGTCGACTCGGCGCTTCTCGTCATGAACATCTTGACCATTCTATTCGGGATAACGATGCTCATTTCCAACCTGATCCCGGGGCTGGTTCTTGGGGGCGTCCTCGCTGCCAACGGGTGTGTCCTGCTCTACCTGCTCTATCAGCTCGAAAGCTTGAAAAAGTTCCAAGGACAAGGGGGGGACGCCGTAGCGTCTTAGGAGAAGGTCGATCTCCGATCATTTCACAAGGGATGTGCTTCGTGTGGCGCAGTTGTTCAGAGTGCATTGCTCGGAAGAGTATCGGGCACGGACTGAGGATGCGGACGGGCAAGGGACCATGAGGCCTTCCCCTGTGCCGGTTGAGGATAGATTTAGGCTCACCATAATTTTGGACACTCGAAGCCAAAGATCGCGATCTTCGATAAAAGGTGCAGTTTCCCTGTAGTAACCGGATTTCTCCAACAATTCCTTGCGTAAAATAACCGTTGGATGAGGCACAGGCGTCCCGAAGAGCAGTCTCCAGGCTGTACTCAAGGGTTGTGTTGGCAGCGGCACCAAGGTGGATTCTTCTTTGTCTTGGATAAAGCTCTCATGCCAGGAGCCCAGCACACCTACCTCGGGGTGGTTTTCGAGAAAGGCGACCTGCCGCTCGAGCCGAGTGGGCAAACTGATGTCATCTGCATCCATGCGCGCTAATAAAGGTCCCTGTGCCAACCGGCTTGCCCTATTCAGGGCGTGGATCAACCCCTTGTTCTCCTGATGGTGAACCGTGATGCGGCGGTCAATATGGGAATAATGTTCCAGTATATCCAAGCTGGCGTCTGTCGACCCGTCATTGATGATGAATTCGAAATCGCGGAAGGTTTGATTGAGAATGCTTTCCACCGCCTCTGATAGGTACGGGGCGGCGTTGTAGACGGGCATGATGACGCTGACCGGTCTGGGTGTTTTTATATCGGAGCCATACCTCTCTTTGCAAATAACGGGGTCTTGGAAGTCGATGATATCATCATGTCGAAGGCTGGTTGTCAAGGCCCCGGGTCAGTGTCCCGCTTCAATGTCCCGCCGGGCTGGTGCAGCGACCTGTAAACCGTTTCCGAGCTGCAGCGCTACGTAGCGTAACCGGCCTGGGCATGGCTACATCCAGTGGAAGGCCTACAGCGCAATGGTTCTTTCTCTTTGCATGGGGAACGCTGAGCCCTATGCTGACAGAAGGAAGTGCCGATTTCATCACAGGGGGGCATCAAAGGAAGGCATGTTTACGTCGTAGGTTCAATGCATCAGCGCTTTTGGCTGCTGTGCTTTTCTTGATCTACGAACCGGCCGCATGGGGCAATCCGGGAGGCGCGGTCTTGGTCAACGGACGAGTTCATCGGATATGGGGCGGTTAAGGAAACATCAAACACATGGCTGGTCAACGACTTGCCCAACCTTCAAGAGGCCATGGAGAACAGAGAAACGATCGTCTACGAGCGGGATGGACTCTATGCCGAGGTGGACTTCGGAAACAAAACGTGGTTGACCAGCTTCAGACAGGATTCCTTCGACCCGAGGCAGAGGCCGATCAGGGGGAACGTACGTATCAAGGCACTGGTGGAGAGGAGGCCTGGGGCTTTTCTCCCATCCCGCTCGGAAATTTCTCATCTCAACTGTGGCTGAAAGATTAACGGCCACATTCTTCAGACGTTCACTCTGGCCCCTTCGGGGGCCATTTCTTTTCAAAGTCCAAGGGATTCCGGCCGGGCGGCAAACCCTTACTCAGTGCTTTGCGCGGCCATCCCGCATTGACATCATTTGTAGGCGGTTGGTATCCCTGCTGATTGAAATGCGGGTTGTTTCAGCAGCGAATTCAGATCCGCTTTGAATTCCTGCATGATCATGTAAACGGATCCGGCAATGGATTCAGCCTTTGTGGACGGGAGGTCAAATTTCATCTTGGAGCATGGGTGGTTGTAGTCGGCCATGTAGGTCTTCTCGAATACTAGTTCGCCGGTTTTCACGTCGGTCAGTTTCAGATCCATGTGAGCTGTTCCGACGACATAGGTTTCTGTGCAGCCGTAGATCAACCCTCCCACTGCACCCGTCAACGCGCTGAGGAGAACTGTTGTGGCGGCGATCTCGTCTCCATCCGGACACTCCCATTGCAGCATGAGAAGATCCAGATCCGCATGCAGGTCAATAGGGCTTGATTCTGTAGATTGTGGCGTGTTCGCAGCCTTGGGATCGAGTCGCACGACGCGTTTGAAGAGGCCGGTGCTCATCATTTCGTGCTCGATGATGCGATCGATCTCCTCGACCGGCTGTTGTTCGAAGATGGCGTCGATGCCGGTGTCACCCTGCCGCCTGTCATCCAGTTTTTCCAGGCTGATCGTGATGGTTCCGGAGGGGTTTGCGCTGATGGCCGGATGATTGTAAAGAAAAGGCGTCTTGGTTGCGCAGGCGTTGCAGAGGAAAAGGGCCGCCATTATGAACAGCAGGTTTCTTGCCATGATAAAGCTCCCTATTTGCAGTTTCAGGATAAGGTGATAGTGTTCCTGGTTGATAGAAGACCGCGCGGTGACCCACAGGCTGCTTCCGCACAAACGATTGATTTCCTGGTTCTAAACCAAACCGCGACCTGCCGCCGAAGGGTTGGACTGAGTGGCGAAGCCGGTCAGGGAAAATCCTCGTTTCCGGACCGGGATCTGGATCATCGCTCGCCATCCTTTCTAGATAGTCTCCATCCGGAAATGATTTCCCGGTACAACCCAGTTTCCAATCCGGAAATGAGGATTTTTTGCCAATATCAAGGAAATCAAGCGTTTGCGCGGAGGCGACCTGGTGGTCGCCGCACAAGCAAACGTGCAGATTGACGCTGAGATTGGCAAAAAAGACCATTTCCGGATGGAAACTGGATAAACACCAGGCAGGTTTTCCGAGTCCGGAATCATTCGCAACGGCGATTTTGGCGACGCAAATTGCGTGCCAGGACCATTTTGATTTCAATAGGATAGGAGGTGTGCGGATGGGGGAGAGGCCACAGCATATGGCCAAGCATCCAAAAGAGCGATAGGTTTTTATCTCGATGCGTTTCTTCGACAAGGGCGCGGGTAGATGAAGGAAGCGGAGAAAGGAACGGCAGCGCTTTGTGCTGTTGAGGGAAACTGCACAGATTCCTATGCGTGAGTTCATGGAATATGCACAGTGACCCCTCTGATTTTGAAGGAGGTTCAGAATTCTTTGGAGAATGAGCGTCCGGTGCTGCGTGTAGATTTCGCAAGATGGTGGCCGAATTTCAACCCCGAGCATAACTTTCTGGTCAATGCCCTGCGGATGCACTTCGATGTCCAGGTTGGGGCCAGTCCGGATATCCTGTTCTTTTCAGTGTTCCAGGGTGAATGGCCGGCAGGCGACTACCTGAAGGTTTTTTATACGGGTGAAGCACGCCGCCCGGATATGTCGGCAGCCGACTGGGCCTTTTCCTATGAATGTGATGAAGAGTTTCGTCATCCTCGTCATCTCAGGGTGCCGTTGTACGCCATCGAGATCGACGGCCGCGCTTTCCGCGATGACTGGGGGCGCGAGTTGATCAAGACGGGGGATTACGCTGACCGGATCATGGCGGAGGGGCGTGAGGGTTTTTGCGCCTACGTCGCCTACAAAGATGCCTGGACCCGTTGCGCCATGTTCGACCGATTGGCGGCGTACCGCAGGGTCGTCGCGCCGGGGCGCAGCCGCAGCAACGCGGCGCCCATTTCTGACGGGGATCCTGAAAAATCAAGGATGAACGATGAATTTCAAGCGCTCAAATGCAGCTTTTTCCAAACGTTCCGGTTCGCCCTGGTCTTCGAGAACTGCAGTTATCCCGGTTACACCTCGGAGAAGCTGGTCGACGCCATGAGGGCGGGCTGCATTCCGATCTACTGGGGCAATCCGGCGGTGGTGCGGGAATTCAACCCGCGCAGCTTCGTCAATGTCAATGACTACGAGGCCGAGGAATCCGCCCGCTGTCCCAGGTGGCTCAAACGGTTTCCCTTCCTATACAAGCGGTTTTGGAAATATCATATCATGCCCCGCGCCATGGATCGGGCGGCGGCCGTGGTGCGGGAAATCGACCGCAACCCTGAAGTACGGCGTGCGGTGCTCGCGGAACCCTGGTTTCATAACAACCGACCCAACCGGTATTTCGATCCGGCGCCGCTCATCCGCCGGATGCGGGAGATCGGAGAGGCCGCGCTGGTGAGGAAAGTGGCTCGCCAGAAGGGCCCCCCCAAGATTGGGGCATGAGAGCGAAACCGGCGCGCAAGAATTCATAGGATCAGCAGACATTCGGGAGAACCGGTGGTCTGGAGACACCGTTTAAGGGTCTGTAATAGTTGATGAAACTGATTGATTTGCACCGTGAAATAGAAAACCGGACCTCTGCAGGAAGAAGGCAATATATTGGGGACGGTGCAAAATCCCGGTCAGGCTGTTTGCTGTGCTCGTTCCTGTCCGGAAATGGTTTATCCAGAACGACCCGGTGTGCAATCCGGAAATGTCGGGAATACGGATGAACGGGTGGGACGTCGGAACAGGAGGATAAGGTATATGGCCGTTCACCGAATCTCGGGCGGGCCACCGGGGGCCCGCCGCACGCCCCCTTGGCCTCTTCGTGCCTGTATGCTGGTTTTGTGCATGTGGCTGGGCTGCAGTATGGCGGCGGCTGGCACGTTTCAGGCGGGACCTTCGATGGGTTGATCCTTCAATGAGTAAGTGCAGCGGAATCTTCAGCCAGTTTCGAGGCGGCCCGGCGTTTTTGATGCACACCGCTTCCAAGGCGCAAATCGGGGGTTGTGCAAACCATGACATGGCGAAGATCGAAAGTCCTTGATCTGCTTGGATCGACAGGCCCAGGGCGCTGGACCCTGCAGGCTCTGAACCGGAGGCGTATCGATACCTGGCGGAAGAAAGGGTGCCCGTTTCGTACACCCCATGCTTACAAGCAGTCGCTGGTCTGTGATTACGCGCGGCGCTTCGGCCTTCGGGTTTTTGTCGAAACCGGCACGCAGTATGGGGATATGGTGTTCGGCGTTATGAAGCATTTTGAGCACCTTTACAGCATTGAGCTTGACCCTGACCTCTTCGCTTTCTGCCTGAAACGGTTTGCTTCGGCGCCCCACGTTGCCCTTGTGCAGGGTGACAGCGCAGAAAAGACAGGCGAAATTCTTGCCGAGATTCAAACCGATGTGTTGTTTTGGCTCGATGCGCATTATTTCCGCTACGGGAGATCAGCCCGTGGTCCCAAGGAGACGCCCGTGCTCGAGGAATTGGAGGCAATCCTCTCCCAGCGCGATAGGAGGCACGTCATCCTCGTGGATGACGCCCATTGCTTCATCCCTGGACGTGGATTTCCTTCCCTGGAAACGCTCAGAGATTTTGTCTCGAAAACCGGAAACGATCTATCGTTCACCGTTCTGCACGATGTGATCAGGATCCTCCCGGAAAGAATGGATCCGGGCGGCCGGACCATGAGAACTCTCCCATGAGGGGCTTCATCTCATGGTTGCATACGTTGCACTTTCGCCGGGAGGAATGCCGCCGGGTGGAACGGGACGTGATCGCCCAAAGGTTTTTCAGCTACGTGCGCGTAGGGTTTGACCAAATAACCCTGGAGCTTTTGCCTGGGCACCGAATCGGCAGGGGGGCTGGTGAGCTCGAGCGGCGCTGGCGCTTGATGTCCCGGCACGGCGAAGTGCGACTTGTGATCTCCGGCAAACGAGGCGTCATCTGCGAACTGCACTCATGCGGAGAGGGCAGGTGGCGCGGCAGGTGGCTGCACTATGAAAAAATGGACGTGCTGTTGAACCCCGCCAGCGCAAGCCGCCGAGCCGGGCTGCGGGCCAAGATACGCGCTCACCCGTTTTTCCAACAGCGGACTGGAGGTGGCACCGCCTACTGCCTCATCCAAAGCTACAGAAGAACGGTCGCATTCAATCCATCTGACAAAAAGCTGTTGGCCGTGGCGTCGGCGGGTGATGCGCCGCTGCCGTTCGGCCGCGCAAGAGGTCGGCTCAGCGACGAGGTGATTTTTTTCAGGCTTCAGGACAAGACAAACGGAAGGGATTACTGGGCCAAGAAATATTCCTTCGATCAGGAAAAACAGCTGGAACTCGAGATGGAGCTTTACACGGAACTGGCAAGGCTGGACACCCGGGCGGTTCTGCCCGTCGATTATGAGCAGCGGTTCGGTCTTGTCTTCGATTTTGACGAGGAGCTTTTTAAAGGTCAAGTGATGCATGTTGACCACGCAGAAGCCTGCTGCAGCCCTCAGGACGGGCGCGCGGTCAAGGATTTTGCGGGAACTGTGGTACACCATCCCACTCTTGGCAGCCTGCCCATCGGCCATCTTGCGGATTTCCAGATCGTATCGACATCCCGAGGCCTTCGCTTCATCGATTTCACCATCAGGCCCGAGCATTGGTGGATGCTTTGAAACCCTCCAGCTAGGAGCGTTCAGGGTTGTGAGCGCCTGGTTCGAGGCCGGAGTGAGAAAGTAGAAAAGCGCGGCAACTCCTTGTAGCGGAGGGATTGACCACGTTGCTCGCCGAGCATTGCCCCGATGGCCCCCGGCGAAAGGCCGCAAGACGGTCCTGATTTCACCGACCGAGCAGGCAAAGCCGATCAGAGAACTGGCCACGGGCCGACTGCCCTTTTCTCAGGCACCCTTGTCGGTTTTGAGGGAACTGATGTTTGTCATGAAGACCGAACGTGGGATCCTCTTCGGGAAGACCCGGTCCGTCACAGACGGCCACGGGAATTTTGTCCTGGGCTGGTTCGTGGGCTATGTCGTAAGCGAGGACGGCACATACAGCTTCGCCTGCGCCGCAAAGGGGGAGAACACCATGAGAAAAGAGGCCCGTGCCATAGTGGAGACGGTTCTAAAGGAAAAAGAGTTGCTATAGAGGTCTCGCGCTTAATAGACGCCTCCTATCTACAGATTAGGCCGGTTTATGGCGCCACGCTGTAATTGGGTCTGGAATTCAGCAAATCTCATGGGCGATTTGCTTGACCTCTGCTATAAGGGTTTCTTTCACGCCATTCCAGTCAATATCCCAGAACACAACAGGATCGGGTTCAAGATCCGCTGCTTCAAAATCCACAAGCCCTTTGAGGAACAGCAGTTTACTGAACCTGATGCCTTGCCCCTCTAAAATGAATTCATCGATCAGCGCCTTAAGGGAAATCGTGTGTCTTGTGAGACAGAAGAGGTCCACGAAATCTTTTCTGCAGCCCCTGCTTCCAATGGTCAGGAGTTTCATGCGGCCTATGTCGGCGGCATCTGCCATCTTTAGATTATTGATCTCCGGAAGGATGGATCCTATCAACCGCTTCAAAGGAATGGTTTCGCTTAATAAATCGACCTTAAACCGCTGAACAACCAGTTCCGTGTGTCGAGGCGTCTGATTGAGAACCGTGACTGCCAGTCCCAGCTCCTTCAGTTCACTGATGATCGCCATTGGACTAAAGACTTCCCGAAAAAAAAAGTCCAGGTCATCGGACCTTCGGTGTCCCAATTGGAGTGCCAGCGCTGTTCCGCCCCCTAAATATCCGCTCCTCAATTCCAGGGATCGATCGAGGCGCTTGAGCAATCGGTATAAGCCGTCGGATATCGTCTTGGGGTACATGATCCCTTATCAATTTCAAAAAAAAGGCTCCAGAAGATACGCGAGCGCTTGGAGATAGATCGACTGTTCCTCAGAACCCGAACCAATTCGTCACGGTCGTAATTTTTCAGGAGAAACCGGAATGCGTTTTCGTCGCCATGTTCCATGAGACGGCTGATGATGAAGTGGGCTGATTCCACCACGGAAAGTCTGTCAAAATCCACATCCCAGAAAAAGATCCGGATATCGTGTGGTAACTGCTCTGAGGCAGGTCTTTTCCGGCTCACCATATCCGATTGCAGACAGCTCTCATCCATTGCAAATTCCTGCTAGGTCTCACAGCGTGGGTGGGTGATTAAATGTCGTCTCGAGAGAAAAAGTATAGATGATAATGCCTTTAGAGACAAGATAAATGGTCTCCATCCGGAAATGATTTCCCTATAAAACCCAGTTTCCAATCCGGAAATGAGGATTTTTGGCCAATATCAAGGAAATCAAGCGTTTGCGCGGAGGCGACCTGGTGGTCGCCGCACAAGCAAACGTGCAGATTGACGCCGAGATTGGTCAAAAAGACCATTTCCGGATGGAAACTAAATGGTAAAAAGGAGCTTAAGGGTGAAGTGGACCCCAAGTACGGGCCCAGTTTTCCAGAGAGTTAAGGTGTAAGAACTCCCATTTCACTCCGACTGTTCGTTAGTCGGGGCTTGGCCTCGCCTCGCGGAGCTCAGCCGAGGCGCACGCCAGGAGGCCCGGGGCCGTTCAGTCGAGGCTGAAAAAACTGGGCCTGCTCGAATGATGGGGAAGCGTCGGCTCTGCCGCCCCGGGGGGTGAGGGAACCCCCATCTGTCGCTCGGACCTGACGCCGACCGGAAACAGCTTGAGCGGCAGCATGCTGAAGCGGATCGGTTCGGGCCTTATGTGCGAAATAGCTGCGCCGGATTGCAAAGAGATCGTAGAGCACTTGACCGGGAATGATGTTTCGAGCTGGAAACAGGGAAAAAGGCTGTGGTTTCCGGTGGGTTATCATAAACGGCCGAAGCGTATTTACCATAAAAGAGCCAATAAACTGTTTCATAATATTTAGAGTGAGGAACTACTTGACGTCGGACCGCACTATGATGCTATGATCAGCTGACTTCACGAAAATCCTGACAAAGGCGAGCCAATGATGTCGGACCGTTTGTTTGAGTAAACCCAGGTTCCATGCGGGAGCCCTTCCGGCAAGGGCTTCTGCCGTGATACCTTTGGGCCGAACGGGAAGGAAACGGATGAGGGAATCCAGGTTGCTTCAGGCGGCCGACCTTTCGCTGGAAGTCGTCATCCTCCTCTTCGGAGGGATGGCCATGGTTCTCCTGGGCATTCTGCTGTTTCCCGTTTATGCCGGGGTTCTCCCTTACTACGAAAACGGCCTGTTCGGACTTCTCCTCGTCATCTTCGCCCTCCAGATCATTTCCATGGGAAGGACCCCTTTCGGCGACCTTAAGCGGACCAGAACCCTCATGTTTTGCGGGGTAACCGTGGCTACCGTCGGGATTGTCACCTGCTTCATCCCGGATGTCCTGGGACATGTTCCCCGGATGCTCCTCATCCTGTTCTTCGGAGCGGGCGGCCTCGTCCTTCTGCTGCAGATGATCATCGTCAAAGGCCAGGGACGGCTCTGGCGCACCTACGGCAGCATCTTCAATCAGCTCATCTTCGCATCCTGTGCGGTCTATCTCGTGCAGATTCTGATTGCGGTGCTGATTTTCAAACCGAACCTCGTGCCGGGTTTTTTCGTCGCTTCCGCCGCCCTTCTCTATGGTTTTGCGCTCGTCTACCTAGCCTGGGTGCTGCAGAAAATCACACGACGCTATCCGCTGGCCGGCCAGTTGCCGGATTCCCATGCAGGCCTTTCTTTGGACAACGCCATGCTCCTGCTGATGGGTGTTTTCATGCTGCTCCTGGGGCTTCTGCTCCTGCCGGTGAGTCTCGGCCTCATCCCGTTTTCCCCGAGCGCCCAGCTTGGTCTTCTGATGGTCCTGTTCGGCATCCAGATGCTGGCGGTCGGCAGCACACCTATCGGGGCCTTCGAGAGGAGTTGGCTTATTGTTCTGCTCGGGTTCGTCTTCGGTGGGCTTGGAGTCGTTTCCTGCATCATCCCCGATATCCTGGTTGCACCGCTTACCCTCATGGTCGGTATCCTCAACATGGCCGGAGGCATGATCACGATTGCAAAGGTCAGCGTTCCGTTGCTGAAGGAGAGAAAGGCCGGCGGGCCGATCCCGCCGATCCGCATCAAGGTCGACTCGGCGCTTCTCGTCATGAACATCTTGACCATTCTATTCGGGATAACGATGCTCATTTCCAACCTGATCCCGGGGCTGGTTCTTGGGGGCGTCCTCGCTGCCAACGGGTGCGTCCTGCTCTACCTGCTCTATCAGCTCGAAAGCTTGAAAAAGTTCCAAGGACAAGGGGGGGGCGCCGTAGCGTCTTAGGAGAAGGTCGATCTCCGATCATTTCACAAGGGATGTGCTTCGTGTGGCGCAGTTGTTCAGAGTGCATTGCTCGGAAGAATATCGGGCACGGACTGAGGATGCGGACGGGCAAGGGACCATGAGGCCTTCCCCTGTGCCGGTTGAGGATAGATTTAGGCTCACCATAATGGCAGGACAAAAACGGTGGAAAGGGTTAGAAAATGTACGAGATTTTGAACAGCCCCATCGACATCGGGCGACTGACACTGAAAAACCGTGTTGCCATGACGGGCATGGGAACGAATCTCGCGGCGCCGGAGGGGGGCGTGAGCGACGACATTATCGCCTTCTACGAAGAGAGGGCGAAGGGAGGCCATAGGCCTCATCATTACTGAGATCACGCGGGTGATGGACAGCCACGGCGCGGGGATGCCCAATCAGCTTGCCCTCCGCAAACCTTCGGACCCCTGGCGCGTTTCACATGCTCAATTGGGATTCGGACGTCGGGCGTAAGGAAGGCGTTTTCTACAACTTTCGCAATCTCCGGTGCGAATGCCTCAACGATGTTTACGGGATAGAGCACGCACGCATCAACAAGCTCGAATTCGAGCCATCTGTATAAACGATCCGAGGTGCGAACTCGCTCCGAAGCGTCTGCTCGGCGCATTCCTGAACGATAACGACAACTATCAGACAGCTTCTTCCATCTGTTATGAATACAGGCCGGAAGAAACGCGGCTTCTGATGCCGCATGCTTTCAACGGTTATGATGGGTGGATGTTCGGCGACGTCGAAAGATAAGGAGGATAAAAAATGAAAGAATATTATATGGACAAAGTAGCCGCCGTGACCGGCGGCGCCTCAGGAATCGGGCTGGCGCTGGTGGAGGCTATGCTGGAGATAGGTGCAAAGGCAGTAACCATGGCCGACATCAACGAAACCAATCTGGCGAAACACGTGGAGCGCCTGAGCGGGCGGTATCCCGGCAAGGTGCAGGGCGTAAGGACCGACGTGACCCGAGAGGAGAGCGTCAAAGCCATGGTGGATAGCGCGGCGGCCTTCGGCGGCGGCCGTCTGGACCTGCTGTTCAACAACGCCGGCCTTGGCCTCGGCGGCGCCTTCGACGACCTGGGGAATGACGACTGGGCCAAGGCCTTCGCCATCAATTTCTACGGGGCGCTCTATGGGATCCGAGCAGCGCTGCCCTATATGAAGGGGGCAAGAAGTGGACATATCTGTAACACCGCCTCCGGCATCGCCTTCGTGAATTTTCCTCTGCAGAGCATGTATGCCGCTACGAAAGCGGCGCTGTTGGGCATGACCAACTCGCTGCGCTATGAGTATTGGGATGATGGTGTCCGCTTTTCCACGGTCATTCCAGGCACTGTCGCCACCGCCATTTGGGAAGGGGCGGGCGGGGCGCCGGCCGGGGCCATCACGCCGGAGGAATGTGCAGCGGCGGTGCTCAAGGGCGCGGGGGAGAACAGGCGCGTCATCTTTGTCACCGAGGACGACCGGAGCGGCTGCGTCAACATGGCCCTGGGAGCGGCCTATATGCCGAGCACGGATGCATTCTTGAATACCTACCTGCTGGGAGTCGCCCGGGCCAGGAAGGCCGGAGATTTTACATCGATATAGCCCTGCAGGCGAGCAGCGGCCGATGTGTGACCGAAGCGGTTGCCTGCGAAGCCCCTCCGCGGCGGTTCAGAAGGTCCCGGAGGGGCAGCTGTTCTAAAACAACACAACGAATCTTGCCGTGAATACGTGGGCCGCCTCGAGGTCTGGACGCCGCCCCGGGGTGGGGATATACGTGTAGGCCAACTGCGGGCTGAGGGTCCAAAAGGCCTTGGACGTCTTGAAAACAAAGGTGGTCAGGTATGCGGTCTGCAGCATCACTTCATGTCCCCGGAGGTCGTTCGAGCTTGAAGGAGTCTCGGGGCAGAAGAATGCGCCAGCGCCCGGGAGGTCGTTCAGCCCTGACCAGGCCATGCCTGCACTGATGGTGTCGTATGGGCGCCCGGGCACCAGACCGACCCCGCTGAGCCCGGCGCCCACATAATCATTGACCATCACTGAGTCTGCGCCTGTGTGGGCGTATTGAAAATAGCCGATGACTCCGGCGTTGTCGATGTTCGGCCGCATGTACCAAAGTCGCTGGTTGGCAAACAAATAACACCCTTCTGCCCCATCCTCGAGGGTGAGAGCGGGGGTGTAGAATTCTCCTGTCTGCTGCCATGCCCCAACGCCAAACCGCCCCGGCTTGCGGTGCTCTCCCACCCGCCAGGAATATCCCGCCTCTCCAATGTGAAGTTTATAGCTGTTGAACTGCGGTTTCCACTTGAGGCCCGTCTGTACGCCCCGGGCTAAATTACCGTCGAAAAACCCGTAGGAGACATAGAACTCCCGGGTAGGGGCAAAGTGGATCGTGGCCCCGTAGGCCGTGTTGTAATAGGCTGGGAGTATAGTGAGCAACGTCGGATTGAGGCCTACGGGGACCCAGATCAAACTACTGATGTCGCTGCTTCGATCCTGAAGGTGTGCTTCGGTGACAATGACCGGTTTCGTAACCGTGCCAAAGTGGCCGGCCGCGTTCATCTTCCCGATATGAAAGGTGAGCTTGTCTTCGAACAAACGCTGATGCCACCACGCCTGCATCATTTCTACGCGGCCTCTGGGGGGAGACCCGTCCATGTTGCTGAACATCTGGATGCAGCCGGCGGCGTGGGTGATGGGATCCCCCGTAAACCCGAGGAATTCGACCCCCAGCGTCCCCCCGCGGATGCCGAAGGCCGTTTCAAGATCGACAGACGTGTGGATACCCACGGCGAGGCTCACATGACTCGAGTTCGGGTCGGCTCCGCCAGAGGCAATCCGGTTGAATTCGGGGATGAGGAATCCTCCCACACGGATCCCCCATTCATCCTTCAGGCCCAGGGCGCGGCCCAGTTGATCCCAACCCAGGAAGGTGTAGACTGTCTGGGGGTTCGCGGCGATTCCCCCGCTCTCCGGGTTTCCACCGCCCATGAGCGCGTCCGCCTGTGCAGGGCAGGGAAGGGCAAGAATGAGTGAAAGAAACACAAAAAGAAACTGGCTGTTTAAGAACCGCCGTTCCATGGAGGCCTCCCTACCCGTGGTGCTCGCGGATGGATGGGTGCCCTTTTTAGTGGATGCCGCCCCGGGCGTGCCCCTCGGATTCACAGGGTCGACAGCTTCTGGGGCAGACGTTCCGAAACTAAGGATAAGGGGATAAACCGCTTACGGATTCATCGGCATATTCTCTGCCTGCAAGGAATCGAGATCAGGTCCCGGACGGCTTGTCCGCCTTATATTGCGGTTCCTCACGCCTGAGGTTCGCCAATGACCACATCGTGTCTTCGACCTCCGACGGGTTCGTGCGCATGGCATGATACATTCTGCGCGCGAAGTTCTCGACGGGTATGATATTGCGTCCCGCCTCCACGCCTTCGAGAATCTCGTCAGCCGCCTGGTCAATGCCGATCGCCTCCGGTGGCTTAGGGAGATCCATGTGGAGTTTATAATCCAGAGAGCGGTAGAAGATCATCGTATCCACCGCGCCGGGACAGACCGTCGTCACCTTGATATTGTGGAAGGACATCTCGTAGCGCAGATCCTCGCCGAACCCCACAACGGCATACTTCGATGCCGCGTAAACGGTCTGATAAGGCAGTGGCACGATCCCGCACACGGAAGCGGTATTCACGATATGCCCGTATCCCTGCTTGATCATGCAGGGCACGACCGCGTGAACGCAGTTCACAACGCCGAACAGATTGACGTCGAATACGGTATTCCAATCTTCTCGCTTGGTTACGGTGAAAGCCTGACCGAAACCTACCCCCGCATTGCAGAATATGTAGTCGATGGGACCTCGGCTCCCTACGTATTCGATATACGTATTGACTGCATCTTCGTCACGCACGTCCAGCACCTGCGCGTGGACGCGCCCGCCGTGTTTCCGTAGGGATTCCGCTGCCGCCGCGACGTTTTTCGCCGTTCGGCTGCACATGTACACCTCCGCCCCACGCTCGAGCAGACCACGGGTTAAACCGAGTCCTATGCCTGTAGATGCCCCTGTAATGATAGCCACCTTGTCTTTAAAAAAGGAGCAGCTAGGTCGCGTTTTATTTTCCATATCCATTCTCCTCTTGCTTTCGAGTGCGCGTTTGTCATGAAAAAAGGGCTTATCATATAAAAGAGATTTTGCCAAAGACACCATGAAAGAAACGCGAAGCGTGAACCAAGATGAAAATCAGCGTACCAGAAACCATTAGGAGCAATCAATGAGATAAATGGGATACCCCGTGGGCCTTTTGAATCGATTCGCAAAGTTGGTGATTACCAGCCGGTGACATGCCGACACCCGTATCGGTCACTTTGGTTCAAACCTCTCCCTCGCCGTTTGCGGCACGGCCATCATGCGCTTCGGTCTGTTTGCCGTGGCTGACATACTCGAAAGAGCCGCGCGGCATTATCCCCCAGCCGATTTTTAAACATCCTTCGAGAAAAGGTATTTCAGAAAAAAAGTCCCCTTTTCGAAATCCTATGGACGCCATCTGCTGATGGCTGATTTCAGCCATAATATAAGTTCCTGTTATCAAATGAATAATCTAATCTAAGCCATATTTGGATTCTACGCATGGCTGAAATTAGCCACTATTGCTCACACTCCCATTTACAAATAAAAGCCAGCCACGCCTAAAAACAGAAAAAATTAATTAAAAATGTTTTCTAGATCAATGACATAGAGGCAATTCTCTTATGTAACAAAAAAAAGATAAGTAAAAATGTAAAAGCGGCAACGAAATTGCAAATAGTTAACCAGAGTAAGTCCTTAGCTTTACAAGGGAGGTGCAAACCTAGTCAATTGCAAGAAAAAGACGACAAAAACCCGGAAAGGGAGATTTTGGATAGCCAAATACGGAAAAAGGATATGGTGTGGATATTATATCAATAAATAGGAGGTAAATATGGCCATTAATGAACCCATCTGGACTCCGAGTGAAAAACGTAAACAAAAATCAAACATGGCTCAATTCATTGAATTAATCAACAAAACGTATGGAAGCACGCTTCAATCTTACGACGATCTGTACCAATGGTCCATACAGAAGATACCGGAATTTTGGACTTCCATGTGGGATTACGCCGAAATAAAAGCATCCAAGAAATACGATAGTGTGGTCGATGATGTAAACAAAATGCCGGGAGCTCATTGGTTTAACGGCGCGGAACTCAATTTTGCAGAAAACCTTTTGCGATACAAAGACGATCACATTGCATTGATATTTAGAGGGGAGTCAGAAAAGCGATCCCGGATGACCTATTCAGAACTGTACGATAATGTAGCGCGATTGGCCAAATCTTTGAGAGATATGGGGGTAAAAACAGGGGATCGCGTTACAGGATTTATCCCCAACATGCCAGAAGCCATTATAGGCATGTTAGCCGCCGTAAGTGTAGGGGCCATCTGGTCTTCTTGTTCGCCCGATTTTGGCATCAAAGGGGTCCTGGATCGATTCGGACAAATCAAGCCGAAAGTCCTTCTTGTAGGCGATGGATATTATTTCAAAGGGAAAAAATTCGATTCACTTGAACGGACTGCAAATATCGTCGAAAATATTCCATCCATTGAGAAAGTGATTGTCGTTAACTACACCGATAACTTGAGCGGCATCCAACAGATTCCCAATGCCATATGTTATGATGATTTTATATCTAAAGAGATCGGACTTAAAATTCACTTCGAGCAGCTTCCCGCAGAACACCCGCTATATATAATGTATTCCTCCGGAACCACTGGCCTTCCAAAATGTATGGTACAGAGTGCAGCAGGGATATTAATCAATCATATTAAAGAATTAAAGCTACACGCAGATGTCAGTAGGAATGATAACATTTTCTACTATACAACATGTGGCTGGATGATGTGGAACTGGCTGACAACTTCTCTAGCTTTGGGAGCGACACTTACGCTCTATGATGGGAATCCGTTCCATCCACATCCAGGAGCGCTGTGGGAAATGGCCCAGGACGAAAAGATCACCATATTCGGTACAAGTGCCGGATACCTCTCAGCCCTCGAGGGTGCAGGGGTCAGGCCCGGTAAAGAGTATGATCTATCGAGTTTGCGCTCAGTTCTATCCACCGGTTCGCCGCTTTCCCCAGAGCAGTTTGATTTTGTCTATCACGATATAAAAGAAGATGTTCAATTGGCATCGATTTCTGGCGGATCGGATCTGAATGGCTGTTTTGCAGGAGGAAATCCTATCGCTCCAGTATACAGGGGCGAGCTCCAATGCAGGAACCTGGGTATGAAGGTTGAAGCATTCGATGAAAAAGGCAAGCCTGTTTACAATCACAAAGGCGAACTCGTCTGCACGGCACCTTTTCCGTCAATGCCGATATATTTTTGGGATGACCCAGACGGGACGAAATACCATGCTGCATATTTTGACGTCTTTCCAAACGTATGGCGCCATGGTGATTTCATAGAGATAACGGATACCGGGGGAGTCATAATTTATGGTCGTTCCGATGCAACACTTAACCCTGGAGGAGTGAGAATCGGCACAGCCGAAATATATCGACAGATGGAAGCAATAGAAGAGATAGCCGACAGCGTTGTCGTCGGACAGGATTGGAAAGGAGATGTCAGAGTCATCCTTTTTGTAGTTATGAAGGAAAACACTGCATTAACAGATGTTATAAAAAACAAGATCGTAAGCCTTATAAGAAAAAACGCATCACCGAGACATGTACCAGCAAAAATTATAGCAGTAAAAGGTGTCCCGTATACGCTCAACATGAAAAAGGTTGAACTCGCGGTAAGAAAAATTATCCATAATCAACCCGTGCTGAACAGAGACGCTTTAGCGAATCCGGATGTATTAGACTATTATAAAGATATCCCAGAGCTTCAGGTTTGAATTGCCGTTACTGCAGTGTATATACCCAATGAAAGCGGATATCCGGTATGATAGATATAAGGTTTAAGAACGTAATTCCATTTGCTGCACTTGTCAATCAAGAAAGAATGAAAAAGGCACTCATTCTAAATATAATTAATCCAAAGTTAGGAGGTGTATTGCTTCGTGGTGAAAAGGGTACGGGCAAGTCAAGTGCAGTCAGGGCCTTGGCGCATCTGCTTCCTGAAATTTCGGTAGTCAACGATTGTCCGTTTAGTTGTGATCCATTCGATCCGGACAATTTGTGTTTAATTTGCCGTCAAAAACAATTGCGAGGAGAGAAATTAGTTGCTGAAAAGAGAAAAATCCGGGTTGTAAATCTCCCATTAGGAGTGACTGAAGATAGATTATTAGGATCAATAGACATTGAAAAGGCTTTGACAGAGGGTATCAAGACCCTTCAACCCGGACTTCTAGCCAATGCCAATAGGGGTATACTCTACGTGGACGAAGTCAATCTTTTGGATGACACAATCGCAGACACATTGTTGGATTCAGCGGCGATGGGTGTCAATGTTATAGAGCGGGAAGGCTTATCTCTTTATCACCCCGCTAGATTCACCTTAGTTGCCTCAATGAACCCGGAAGAAGGCGAGCTACGGCCACAACTTTTAGATAGATTTGGATTATATGTCGAAGTCAAAAGCATTACGGACCGCGATCAGCGATTCCAGATAGCCCTGTTGGTAAATCAGTTCGAAACAAGACCTGAGGAGTTCAGAAAGATATATGAGACGCAGCAGCATGAAATTCTCACAAGTATGGTAACAGCAAGAGACATTATTGCATCTGTTAGAATTGACGAGATACTAATTGAATTTTGTGCCTATCTCGCTTCGTCATTAGACATAAAAACCCATCGCGCTGAAGTCAGCCTAGTAAGAGCATCTCGAACAATTGCAGCTTATAACGGACGCCTACAAGTGATTATGGATGACATAAAAGAAGCGGCTGGTCTTGTTTTACCACACAGGATGCAGGTCAAACCGTTTGAAGAACCCTTTATGGATGAAGCTTTGTTGCGGAAGAAAATGGCAGATGTGGAGCAAGTTTTGGGATTAGCAGCTGTTGAAGAAGATTCCATTCTCAATAGACAAACACAGGTGGAAAAAGTTCATAACGGAATAAGTGATATTCCAGTAATAAATGAAGGTGAAATATTTAAGGTGGGCGCCTCCTACGCTGCAAAACCATGGGATAAGCTCAAGCAAAAAAAAAAGTAGCTCGAGCTAGAACTGGAGCGAGAGGAAAAGCATTTGCAGAAAACGGCATCCGCCATATCGGTAGTGAGCTTGCCCCTATTCAAATAAAAAATTTAGACCTTGTGGCGACCATACGTGCTGCAACTCCATACCAGAAGGATAGAAAAGCTGGCAAAAGCAAGAAAATACTGATCATTAAAAAAGAAGACATAAGGGAAAAAGCAAGAAAGAAAATGCTTCCTTTCGCGACTGTTCTAGTCATTGATTCAAGTGGATCCATTAGTCAAGAAAAAATGGAGCGATTAAAAGCTGCTGCTCTGGCTTTTATTAAAGAAGGTTACCTTAAACGCGATAGAATAGGCTTAATAACCTTTAGGAACCATAGATCTGAGCTATTAATGCCAATTTGTTCAAGAGCATATTCAAAGCAGGCGGAAAAATACATAGAGGATTTACCTTCAGGTGGTGGTACGCCTCTGGCCTCAGGTTTAGTGGAGGCTCTTCGCCTTCTAGTAAATGAAAAAAGGAAGTGTAAAGCAGTGATTCCAATAATCATACTAATGTCTGATGGAAAGGCAAATATTCCTACCAGCAATAAAATTGCTATTTTTGACGAGATAAAATTGATTCTGAAAAAATTGACTTACGAAAATGTTTTTTTGATTTTTGTCGATACAGATTTGGATGAAGATAAAGGTGTGTCTAATCCCAGTTATAGGACAATACGAAATCTACTAACACAAGAAGCGTGGGTGTCATTATCAATATACAATTAAGAAAGATGATGTTCTTTGATAAGTTATATTCACCTGCAATTTATACTATAGAACCATAATGTAAATTATTTCTTATTTGCCAAGATATAGAGAGTGGTCTAGCGACTCAGTAAAGAAAGGGGGTGGGGAGATATAAAATTGTAGGATATGCCTGCTGGGTAATAATACGACTTAAACGCTAATTGATCCTCGAAATTTACCCAAGCGATGGCTTCTATTAGTAGGTTAAATTCGAAACGAAAAGGAGATTAAAATGGGATTAGATGCAAGCATAATTGAACAAATGAAAGTGGTTGTGGGAGAGGATAATATTTCTACAGCGGATTTCATTACTCAAAGCTATGCCAAGCCTGCTGATGATTTCAGTTATCGTATCCCTCCCGATGCGGTTGTAGTGCCGAAGACCACTGAACAGGTTTCAGGAATAGTAAAACTATGCAACGAGTATAAGATACCCATTCTGCCGCGAGGCAATGGGTCTGATTTGAGTTCTGGGTCAAGGCCTCCAGGAAACGGCTGCATAGTAATGGATTTGAAAAAAATGGATAAAATCGAAGTCGACACCGACTCCATGGTTGTGAACGTACAGGCCGGGGCATCCTTTGGACAATTGAGAAAGGAGTTGAACAAAATTGGCTGGTGGACGACCTACGGCCCGGCGAACAACATGGCTAGAATTGGAGGAGCTTTAAGTTGTAACTCAGTTGGCGGTGGGGGCGAGTGCTATTTTCGAAGCCCCGGAGATCAGACAACCGGCGTAGAGGTGGTCCTTGCCGACGGAACTATTGTAAGAACAGGGGCAGAGATGTCTAACTACTGCAAACCATGGTATGGAGGAAGATACCTTGCTGGTCCCGATTTGACTGGGCTTTTTATCGGTGATCCTGGAATGCTGGGAATAAAGACACGAGTCTCATTCAGAATTCAGCCCATGCCATCCCACATGTTAGCTAAGAGCGTAATGGTTCCCGCTGAGGTTACGGTGGATAATCCTCTGGCGGATGTAAAAGTCTGCGTTGAGATTTACAGAGAGTGGGAAAAATTGGGCTCTCCTGGTCTTTTCGTGACTGGAATATGGGATCACGAATTTCTGGCAATTTATGGTGGGTATGAGTTCTTTGAGCCGTACGCAAGAGCCGTTGATCCAGGCCAGCCAGTAAACAATGCGACACTCGTCTATGTAGTTGCAGCCAAATGCCAGGAAGAGCTTGATTATTGCGAAAAAACTTTGGATGGCGTTTTAGCGAAATACGGCTGCAAGGAGTTCGGACAGGAAATCAAGGATGGAAACTATGCACGATGGCTATTAGAAAAAACTGGAAATACGCTTTATGCGCACCCTGCTTGGGGAGCGGTGGGCGGAACAGGGATCGTCATTTGGATTGCGGATATTCAATGGTCTGGCATTGACAAGATGCTAGATCAACTCACAACCTACTACCAGGACAATTTAAATGAATTTCAGGACGTGAAAATGGGTTTTGCGACACAAATGACGGTAGTGGGCGGTGGCGTTAAATTCCTGGTTTATGCTCCAACCAGAAACGAAATTCCTGAGTTTGAAGAAGAATGGGCTATTAGGCGAAAGCTACATCGCGGTGTTTCTGAGATTATGTGGAAGAATGGAGCGCTGCCAATTTGGACTGGTTATATCAATAGCCCTTGGTTAGTCGAAGCGGGCATAGTAAATGAATCCTATATGAAACTTTTTAAAACTGTAAAAGATGCATTAGATCCTAACGGCATTTTAAGCCCGGGAAAGTTTCATATTAACGATCTGCCGGATGCACGGTATTAAATCATTTTTTCAGATTGCAGCTAGGAGGGCTGGGTATGGATAGAGAAGCGAGAACAATGTACAGGACCAAGTTTCATAATCTGGAACAGATGGATATCCGCGCTCTTACATGGTGTATGCAGTGTGGCAACTGTATTAATGATCAGAGAAGCGAAGTGGGCGCTGACGGTACATGCACGGTATATGATTTCACTCCAGGGTTTGAGCCATACTATTCCAGGGGCAAGAACATGGTTATCAGAGCACTGCTTGAGGGTAGACTCGAACCATCGCAAGAACTTGCGGATGCCGTCTATATGTGCACGGTATGCAACCTATGTAACCATATGTGCCACAATACCTGGGATGAGATCGAGGATGGAGGGACAGCAAGCTTTCCTATTCATCGCGTTATGGATCATGCGGCAGTATATGAGGCACTGAGGGCAGATCTTGTTGAGCTTGGTTTTGAGCACAGACCCGGGCACAAGGTGCTTCTAGCTAGTGTTAAACAAAACGACAACCCGTGGGGACAACCAAGAAGGGCCAAAGCTGATTGGACAAGAATCTATGAGCCAAAAGGGAAGAATCTCGCTAAAAAGAAAGAAAAGATCGATGTTCTCTATTACACCGGATGTACTGCCGCTTTGGATCGGACAATGACGGATGTTGTCATTTCGACAGCCCAGTGCCTTGACAAGGCTGGAGTCAATTGGGGATTTTTAGGTGCAAACGAGGTGGAATGCGGATCGATCCTTATGCGCGTTGGCGAAAGAGAAGAATTTAAGAGGGTGGCGCGGCACAATGTTAAAGAATTTAATGATCTATACGAGCAATATGGCTGCAGAACGATTATTACATCATGTGCAGGGTGTTTCAAGACAATCTTTCAAGATTATCCCGAGTGGTATGAGGAAATTGGTGAAGTCGTAAAACCAGAAGTGATGCATACTTTCGACTTTCTTCTCAGGCTAGTCAAAGACGGTAAACTAACCCTGGACCACAAAGTCAATGCCCGAGTTACATATCATGATTCGTGCCACAATGGGCGGCATTGTGGATACTTCGAAACACCAAGAGAATTGTTGAATGAAATACCGGGAATCCAATTGATAGAGATGCCGAGAAATGGAAAGAATGCGCGCTGCTGTGGTGCCGGGGGTGGGGTAAAAAGCGGTTATGGTGATCTTGCAACACGTATAAGCTTGGACAGAGTGAAAGAAGCTGAGTTGACAGGGGCTGAATTTCTTGTCAACAACTGCCCTTTTTGCGAGCAAAATTTTCGAGATGGGATAATCGGTATCAAATCCGAACTGAAAAATTTCGATTCAGTTCAACTCGTTGCAGTAAGTTGCGGGGCGAAACCCATAGAAGCTCTTAAATCCCTGGGTACCTAAAATGTGCACATTTCGCGTCGACAGAAAAGGACTATCTTTATCAAAATCAGATCTTAGAAGAGGGGGGCTGAATTATGCCACTGGAAAAAGTTGATCTTGGGGGCGACAGGCGAAAAGTGGAGGTGACTGAACTACCTGGTTATAATGTTTTAGTCCCTAAGCAAGTCAAGGAGCGATTCTTAAAAAGTTTCAAAATTTACGATGAATTGTCCGAACTTGGTATTCAGAAGAGACTCGATCTGAAGGATCCCCTGTGGTCAGAAAAGGTCACCGGAATCATGAATTGGCTCTGGTCACATGGCCTTACATTAGTGCAGCGCTTTACTGCGCCTGACAAGTCTGGCGTGCAATTTTTTGGACAACCCATTATGTTTCATAAATTCAATATGGGGCAGGGCGATGAATGGATAACCAGGCCTGGCCTTTTAACCGAAGATCCGGATGTTAAGCCTCTGATTGGTAAAAGGCATCCTGTTGAAACAACACCATCGACATTCATGCAGTGGTCCGGAGATGTAAACTACCCTTTCAACTTTGCTCATTTTGAAACCGCTCTTGAGGCATGCATGGCGTTTGCTGAGTCCTTTGAGAGAGGCTGGGTTTATCCCCTCCCATCCAACAATATGATATTCACTGCGAATTACAACTTCCCGCGGCTTGGAACGTTAATTGGCACAAATGACTGTAACATCCCTGGCGTTTATGTACGAGATAAACATAGAAAGGTCCAAGAAAAGCCAAAAAAGGTGCAGTACCTTTTTACTCCAAAGGAAGAAAAGTGGTACGAAGAGCATGGACGTCAGTGGTCTGCAGCCAAGGAAGTGGGTTTGGATATCGACACCTTACTTGATGATCTAAAGGCTGGGAAATTGGATGACCATTTGACAAAGCCTGGTAAGCGTACCTGGTTTGAAAGTGAGATTCCGCATTACCATCGAATACAAAAGGGTATGGGATATTGGCGAAAAAAGAAAATGCTTGGGGAGGCAGACTGGTACAAAGAGCTAAACAGGTGTGGTGCCGATGGTGAAATGATCGGCTTCGGTGAGTTTGAGGCGGAGGAATGGAGAGCCCAGATAAAAAAGATGGGTTTTAAGGAAATTGATGAGAATGCAATTTTCAGTGCAAAAAGCCAACCCTTCCATCGGCCGACGAGGGCTTTTATGGATGAAAAAGCTAACCAAGAAGAATCCTTTGAGAGACAGCATCTTCCTGGCGGAGAACCGACATTGTCTTGATCTATTTATTCAATGAAAGCTTTTAAAAAGCTTTAGTAATAAGATCCCCGTTATAAATGTGCATCATAACAATTTGTAAACGGAACTCTATGACGGGGATCTTATTCAAAAAAGTGCGTATGCCGATTTTTTGATTAATAAGTATAGAATGCCATGAATGCAAATGCTAACTTTCGCGTGCAAGTGAGTGCTTAACGACGATTATTTGTGTTAGTGTGCCGCTTTCAAATTGTTTTAGATGCATAAAAAAGCATTATTTAAAATAATGCAAGGCATAAGTAAATTTAGACTGAATAAAATGCAATCCCGTATTAACATTTATCGGAGTTCTAGACTGTAAAATGACATGCGTCTGTTATTCTAGAAAATGCATCTGTTAAACACTTTGTTTATTAAACAACGATACGACAGCGATGAATGTGAAATCTATTAACATGGACACAAGCGAATTTATCGAGATAATTTCTAATGAGATGCGTCAGGCCCACTGTGTCATTGCAATGACAGGTGGCGGAATTTCCGTTCCAGCAGGTGTTCCAATGTTTGATGCTGATAATATGATGTGGGGAAAATATGACTTTCAAAAAGCTGAGATGTTAGCTTTCTTTGAGAAGGATCCCTCTTACCACTGGATTGTAGCTATCTGCTTTCTAAAAACGATGTTGCGAGCGATACCGAGTGCTGCGCATATCGCGCTTGCCAATATGGAAAAAGATGGAAGTATCAAAGCCATTGTCACAACCAATTTAGACCATCTGCACCAAGAGGCTGGCAGCAAAAATGTCATTGAGTTTCATGGATCATTTTACACCAGCAGTTGCCCTAAATGTTCTAGGAGAGTAACTACATACTCCTGTGTAAAAAGGCTTTTAGCTCTTTCCGAAGAGGAGATCGAAAGGGCCTTAAAAGAGGGAAAACAAATGCCGCGATGCAAATTGTGCAATGCGGTGCTTAAGGTAGACATCCCGTTTTTCGATCAGGGGCTTCCTATCGCAAAAGCATTTGAGGTTGAACGAATTGCCATTGTGGCTGATCTCATGCTGGTAATCGGTACAAGATTAAGAATGGGACCCATTGGCCTCCTTCCAAATTTGGTTAAGGCAAATAATGGCAAGGTTGCTATAATTAATCTTTCAAAAACAACATTTGATAAAAAAGCCGATTATATTTGCCGGGACAACGCGGAAGTTGTTCTTCCGGGGATTCAAAATAATCTTTTGGAAGGATTATAAATGAAAACCGCCATAATTTATCACCCCGATTTCAAAGAATATGATTTCGGGATAAATCATCCATTTCATGGCGACAGATACTCTGCTCTACCTGAAATATTCGCCTCGCAATCTATTTGTGGGCACAAGGCTGACCTTACTTTTGTCACACCAAATTCAGCCTCACAAGAAGTTGTCAATCTCGTCCACGGTGAGGACTATCTTGAATTGCTGGATACATTGAATAGCAGGGGCGGGTTTCTTAGCATGGACACCCCGATTCATCCGGGCATATATGACATTGCGAAACTGCTCTCAGGTGCTGGCATTCTAGCCGGTCGCTTGGTTGTCGAGAACATATTTAAAAGGGCGATAGTATTGGGTGGAGGGGCACATCATGCGGGCTTTGATTTTGGTGGCGGGTTTTGCCTGATTAATGACATTGCCATTACGGTAGAATATCTTCGACAATTTTATGGACTGAAAAAGATCGCGATAATAGATCTCGATGCTCACTGTGGTAATGGCACGCAGGATATTTTCTATGAAGATTCTGATATTCTTTGCATCGACATTCATGAAGATCCATTATATTTGTTTCCTGGGACCGGGTTTGCTTGGCAAATCGGCTTACGAGGAGGCAAGGGATTTACTGTAAATGTCCCACTCCCACAAGGAAGCGGCGATCATAATGCGCTCTATGTCTTTCACGAGATTTGCATTCCAATCATTACTGAATTCATGCCACAATTAATAATAGTATTTGGGGGAATAGACGGGCATTTTGCCGATCCTCTATCCCACTTGCATATGACGCTGAATGGATTGTTTAATCAGATGCGTACAATTATTGAATTAGCAAACACGCTGTGCAGTGGAAAGATGGTGCTAATTTTAGGTCACTCATACGATGCGAAAATATTTCCTCTTGCATGGGAAGCGTTAATTGGTGCCGTTCTTGGTAATGAAATGATGTATGTCAAGGAACCATATAAAATTCCAGAAATGGTCTCCGGGGTTAATGAATTGGTATCTAAAATGACTTTGCGCTTAAAGACTATCCATGAGCGGTATTGGAGGCAATTGTAAGGAGGGAATGTGATATACGTCGAGGCCGGGGAATTTATAATGGGAAGTGATACAGACGGAAATTTCGATGAGCAGCCTCAGAGAAAGGTCTTTCTAGACGCTTATTTTATCGACAAATTCCCTGTAACGAATGAGCAATACAGGGAATTTATAATTGCCACTGGCTATGCAGCTCCGTACATCGATAGAGTGTGGGCAAAGAAATATTGCTGGAAAGACAATCGTTATCCCGATGGCACCAGAGATCACCCAGTTGTGTTGGTAACCTGGCACGATGCTGCTGCGTATGCAGAATGGGCAGGAAAAAGACTGCCAACAGAGGCGGAGTGGGAAAAGGCGGCCAGAGGAAACGACGCGTTGATATGGCCTTGGGGAAATGAATGGAGCAAGGGGCGTTCCGTCTCTACAGGCTCGGGGTCGCCCAAAGCGGTTGGGGGATACGAAGAGGGGAAAAGTCCTTTTGGCTGCTACGATATGGCTGGCAACGTTTGGGAGTGGGTAGGGGATTGGTATCAAGAAGACTATTATAGAAAAGCTCCAAGCGTTAATCCCAGGGGACCGAGCGAAGGAGCTATGCGTGTTCTTCGTGGTGGATCCTGGATCCATGATGCCGCTTCTAGCAGGTGTGCGCGACGATATTGGAGACGTCCTGAATATGCCGACAACTATATTGGCTTCCGATGCGCTAAAAATTCTCGATAGATTTTTTGTGCGCATATCAGCCACACGCCAAATAGGAGGGGTTTTTCTTTGAAGGTCGCGATTGTATATCATGAAGACTTCAGAAACTATTCCTTTGGACCTCACCACCCTTTAATAGGCGACTATATGGATGGAGATATCGCCTTTGGGCTTGTTAAGACAAACAAGGAAATATCTGCTATCACCCAAATTGAATTTGTTAAGCCAAATGAAGCCAGAAACGAGGATATCTTGGCAGTCCATACGAAGGAATATTTGGATTTGGTGATTAGCCTTAATGAGAATGGTGGATTGCTTACATTGGATACCCCCGTTGTAAAGGGGGTTTATGATGTGGCCAGGCTGTTTGCCGGGGCTGATATTCTTGGGGGGAAGCTCGTTCTCGATGAAAGCTGTGATAAAAGTTTCGTTTTCTCGACAATGGGGCATCATGTTGGTGCCGATTTTGGCGGGGGCTTTGGCATTTTAAACGATGTTGCAATCATGATTGAGTTCCTGCGAATCAACTACGGTTTATCAAGAGTGCTACTAATTGATTATGCTGCCAATACGGGCCATGGAACTCAAAAGATATTTTATGATACACCAGAGGTGTTATGTATTGATATACATCAGGATCCATTAACACTCTATCCTGGAATTGGATTCCCTGAACAGGTCGGAAGGGGAAAAGGTAAAGGATATACTGTCAATATTCCGATTGCGCCTTATACTTCGGATGCGGATTTCTTATTCGCTCTAAGCGAGATTGTCTTACCCATTGGAGTTGAATACAAGCCTGAGTTGGTTGTGGCAGTTGGTTTAAATGGTGCACATTATACGGTAGAAATCAATCAAATGATGCTAACACTGAATGGGTTAAAATCAACTGTGTCCATTTTATCACAAATCGCCGGAGTGACATGTAACGGGAAATTCGTGCATGTCGGCGGGTTCAGTCTAGATCGGAATTTATCTCCATTAGGTTTCTTAGCTACTATTGCTGGGGGCCTGAATGTAAATATAGATTTTCGGGAGCCCTACGATATGCCACAAAATTTGCCTGATGTTTCAGAGCAAAATAGGGAATCAATCGCCAGGATTAGAAATATCCATAAGAAATATTGGAAATGCCTAAATTAGATCTCCATCAGGAAATGAATTCCGGGTACAGCCGAGTTTCCAATGCGGAAATGAAGTTTTTACCAATATCAAGGAAATCAAGCGTGTACGCCTAGGCGACCTGGTGGTCGCCGCACAAGCAAACGTGCAGATTGACGCCGAGACTGTCAAAAAACGCCCTTTCCGGATGAAAATAAATTAAGCAAAGGGGTTAGACGGTTTTAAATTTAACAAAAAACAGAGGTACCGTTGGGAGGAGATACGATTATGGGATTAAAATTCAATTCTTTAAGATGCACCGCCTGTATGGCCTGTGAACTTGCCTGTGATTTTCACAGGGATGATGCCTTTGCTACACTTGCTTCAAGTATTGTGACATATCGGAACAGGGAGAAAAAAAATTATTTTGGGCTTATGTTTAAGGAGCATGAGAACCTGATCCTGGCTAGACCCGAGGGATTGGAAATCCAACGTATTGGAATCGTCGATGAGAACGTTGTAGCCGATCCGGCCGCAAAGCCTATTTTGCTCAGAGAAGCCTGTGATTTATGCGAAGGGCTAGATGACGGACCCCTGTGCGTAAGATTTTGTCCGCAGGATGCCATAATATTAGAATAATGAGAAGAGGAGTGAGTAAATGGAATATTTGTCATCGAATAATATAGCGGTTATTGATCTATCAAATGGAACAGTAAGCAATCAAGAGGTAGATGATGAGCTGATTAGAGAGCGTATAGGCGGTGTTGGTATCACGAAATATTTGTATGAACAATTTATTGAAGATGATCCAATTGTATTCGGAACCGGTGTGCTTACGGGAACATTGGTTCCCGGAGCATCTCTAGGAATTATAACAGCTAAAAGCCCACTAACCGGGGAGATGTCTCATGCCCCGTTTTGTCTCTATTCAGCCATGGAAATGAAATATGCTGGCTTTGATTATATTGTTGTTAAGGGTGCTTCTAAGGAACCCGTGTATCTATGGCTACATGATGGTATCGCGGATATAAATGACGCGAGTCAGTATTGGGGGAAAACTCCTTGGGAAATTGCAGATCTCAATGTTGGGTTGAGGAACGTCCTTGGAGATGAACTTATCCAGTTCTTGACAATCGGAAAAGCAGGGGAGGACGGTTCGGACATAGCCCAAATAATGATCAACTGCTGGCCAAGTGGTGACAGATGGGGATTTGGAAAAGTTCTTGGAAGAAAAAAATTGAAATCCCTTGTGTTGAGGGGCATGGGCCTCTTTGAAATCGCCAATCCAAATCTATTTCTGGAGAAATGCGCGCAGATACTGTCATTAATAAAGAAAAAGCCTTTTCTAAATAAAAAAGGTTGCATTGAATTTCCTGTAGCCTTAGGGGAAGAAGATATCAGGGAGTGGATTTCCCCTCTCGTTCATAGGCATAGTTCCTGTTTTAACTGTCCATACCCCAGCAATACGTTCGTAAAGTATAATGAAGATCCGAGGATATTGAAAGAAAGTGATGTGGAAGAACCAGGGTATCTTATTACTGACATTTATGCCTTGCTGGGAGTTAAAAAACTTGGGCTATCAGCCGAACTTTCCTGCCGATTGTTGGAGGCATGTGCTAAATACGGAATCGATGCAGTCGCCGCCTGCGAAATACTCCAGAAAAAGGGCATATCAGATATCGAGAAGCTCAAGAATGAACTTATCAATCTGAAAGGTCCCTTTGAATCCAAGGAAACCAGCAGGTTTAGTCCATGGAGTCCGCAGAAACCTCTCTTTTCAGATTTTGGTCTTCCTGGGGATGGAAGCAAGAATGGCGCATGGTGGGTAAGACGACAAGCCGTGGCCTACCTATTTGGCATACATCCGATCTTTGCGCTGATGGTGCCCGAATTAAGTGAGGATTTATTGATTGATCTTTTTAACACAGGTACAGACTTGGGGATAACAAGTGAAACATTGGATCAAGCAGTCGCTGATGTTTCTAAATAAAAAATATTTTTGCCGCAACATTCCCAGTATATGTTTGTCATATAATGGATGTATTGTAGGCTAACAATGAAAAAACATTTCGAAATCTTCAGAAACTATAGACGCGTCAACGAACGACTTCTTCAGGGAGAAAGCGTTTTTTGGGGAGAGCAGGGAATGGCTTGCTCAGTTGCTGCAGGATGTCTAGCTGCAAACCACATTCTGCAGTATCCGAAAATAGGCGTATATGCCGGGAGTGGAGCTTCCCATTCATGGTTATGGTTTGCTGAGCTATTTGACAGAATGGGTTTTTATGACGTGATTTTTCTAGATGAAAGTCAAATTCAAAAAGATGGTTTAAATAATCTTGATGTATTCGCCATGTCAGGAGGAGACACATTTGCTGTTGCCCAAGCATTAGGAATGATCGGTTCCAATAGGTTGGAGCGTTTTGTTAGAGACGGTGGTGTCTACATTGGGGCATGCGCCGGAGCTTACCTTCCTCTCAATTCCTCAAAGCAGTATCTGAATCTTTTTAACTTTGTAAACGTAAAAATTGCAAATTTGATAAAATCGATTCCAAAGGAAAAAGCGGTGTCTGAGAAATACTGCTCGCCGTATGGTTGCTCCTTTATCTTTCATCCGGTCAGAGAAGAGGTGAAGCTGAGAACAAATGGCGAGGCTCCCTTTTGTTCAATAAATGAATTGTTGGCCCCTCTCTATGGCGGGCCTCCGATGATTGTTCCACAGTCTGAAAACGTTAAAGTGCTGGCATTCTACAAAAGCTTTACAGAGAAAACCCAGTTTTTCGTATCTCAAGACATCGCTGAGATGACAATAATCGGCAAAGCAGCTGCTGTCAGAACAAAAATGGGGTCTGGCAAATTCTATCTGTTCGGTCCACATTTTGAGCACCCAAGTTTCCCAGTAGCCAATATGCTTGTAGCAGATGTTATGTACTGGGATGTGAAAAATCACACGGTAAAAGAAAACAGGAATGACCAAAATATCCTTGTTCTCAAGGCTGAAAAAGCTATGCAATTTCTCGGAAATATAAAGCGAGAGGTCAGTAATTCTAGGATTGTGGCTTTAGGTATGGAAATGGCACCTGTCAATTGGCTTATCGGCAGGAAGATTTATCAACCAGCCAAAATTCGTATTTTTCTCGAATCAATCTGGGTGAGAATTAAGCGGCTTGAAAAAATTGAACAACTCATTTTAAAAAGTGGGGAGGATCGCCAGTTAATTGCTTATTGCTCTGAGACTACAAATTTGCTGCGGATGATCAAAAGAAAGCTTGATAAAGGGCTGGATGGATTTCGACTAGCGCGCATTGTATTTTCGAATTTGATAATAATGTCAAAGATATTTTTAAACATTTATTTTAAGACAGTTCGAACAAGTTTGCAAAACTGAGGGGGTAAAGATGCATTATGAAAAGCTAGCAAACCTTACTTTTTATATATTAGCTATCATTGCAAGTTTTATCATGGTACTAGGCGTCGTAAGCATGCTCCATATTTGGCGGCTTGGCAAGGCACCGACTTTAAATAAAAATATTAACGGCTGGCGATGGACGGGTGCTTTACTGAAAGCGAGTATTCTGGAAACACAGATATTGGAATATAGTTTTCTAGCATGGTTGGCTCATATAATGATTTTTTGGGGGTTTATATCGTTATTGTTGCTGACATCCTTCCACTTTATTATGAATTGGCTTATGCCATCAACATCTTCCTTTTTCGCTTATTTCAACTCCGGAGACGGTAATCTTTTTCTAGCTGTCTGGGGTGACTTCTGGGGTCTCATCATGCTAGCTGGGACAGTGATCGCTCTTATTAGAAGATATATCATAAGACCGGAAATTATAAGCACCATTAGCAGCGATTCAATAGCCATTTGGTTTCTCTTTATTTTAACGGTATCCGGCTTTCTTTGTGAAGCCGTTCGGATTGCAGTGTACCCTGATGCCCTTGACGCAGGTTACTCTTTTGCGGTGGGCTGGTTCGTCCCTTTCCTTGATAATTTTCACTTAACAGCAGCAAGCCTGAAATATCTTTTTTGGGGCCATAGCATTCTATCCTTAATATTTATAGCTTATATACCATTCAGCAAGTTTAGGCATATATTCGCCTCTCCGCTCGATTTTGCCTTCGTTACTACTGGAGAGCGGTATTCAAAAATGGGGTGGATTAAAAAAAGATAATTTAAATATATACTAATGAGTGGAGTTCTCATAATGAATGAGAAAGAAAAACAAGGCAAATATATTGATATAAGTAATTTAAGTTGGCATCAAGTGATGGAGCTGTATGCATGTACGAGATGCGGCATGTGCGTCAAATGGTGTCCCGTATATGTTCAGGATTCACGTATTACAATAACACCAAAAGAAAAACTCCGCGCTTTCAGAAAAATCATCAGTGCACAAAATAGTTTAAGGAGAAAGTATTTTAATCCGGAAAGCTGGATCGGCAGAATTTTATGCCCGAAGCTTCCTACTGAGGATGATATAAAAGCAGCTGCGGCGGCTCTGTATGAGTGCAGCACGTGTCGGCAGTGCCATTTCGTTTGTCCGTCCAGGATTGATACCGTAGAATTATATGAAGCACTGAGAAGATCCCTTGTAGATTCCGGGGTACCGCATATTGATACCCATCTCCCAATGGTAGCCAGCTCAAAAGCTTATGATGATCCCTGGCAACAACCTAGGAGTCAGAGGGCACGTTGGACCAGAGTGGCAAAAAAGGAAGGAAGGATCAAAGCCATACCGAATATGCTTAAACCCCCCGAGAATTTGCCTCCGCCAAAACCAATCCGGGAGTGAAGTTAAATTATTGGATTTTGAAAAAAGGAGATTGAATGTGGAAGAGGAAAAGAAGAGTCTAAAGGTAGATAATTTATTGAATCGAGATGAAAAAGATCCAATGCAAAATGCGGAAATTGAAAACCAATATAATAAATCTCTAAGAGACAAGCAAATAGATAGAGCTGACGCAATCGATATTCTTTATTATGTGGGTTGTACTGCTTCATATGACATAAATGTAAAAGAGGTTGGCATCAACACGATTAATATTTTTGATGCACTTGGGCTGAAATTTGGTATCCTTGGAACCGAGGAGAAGTGTTGTGGAAGCGTTTTGCTGAGGATTGGCGATTATGAGTTTGAAAGGCTATCAGAATATAATATTCGGCTATTTAATTCATTAAACGTGAAGATGCTGGTCACATCTTGCGCCGGTTGTTTTCGTACCATAAAAGAAGATTACAAAAAAATGGGCGTGCTGAATATGGAAGTGCTGCACACTTGTGAATTTTTGGCCAGGCTTTTAAAAGAAGGAAAGCTGGAGTTGAAGCATGAAGTTCCGCTAAGGGTAACTTATCATGACCCTTGTCACATGGGAAGGCATAGTAATGTCTATGATACTCCGAGAGAGGTCTTGAGGGCGATACCCGGTATCGAATTCGTCGAAATGGATCGAATTTATGAATTCTCTCGATGCTGTGGTGCCGGAGGTGGACTCAAGGCTGGGTTTAGTGACATTCAAAACAAAATGGCCCAAGAAAGGGTCCGGGATGCTGAGCGAACAGGCGCTGAACGTCTTGTTTCAACCTGTCCGTTTTGCTATCAAGGGTTACAGATAGGCATTAATGCTATCCAATCTAAGGTGAGAATGACTGATCTGACAGAGCTTGTTGCGCTTTCTATGGGAATTGACGCGACAAGCTAACTAGTTGTCATTCGGAAATACGAATCATATAATCCATATTGACGTTTACTTGTGCAGCGATTTACAGGGCGTTTTGTGAAAAACGCTTGATTGACTTGACATTGGCAAAACGGTTTCATTTCTGGATCGAAAATCAGCTTGTTGCATGAAAGAATTTCCGAATGTATACTAAGTAAATATTCAAAGAAGCGTATTATTTACTGAACGAAAAAAGCGAGCGTGAAATTGAGTGATAAATTAGATGGAATTCGTGTGCTTATAGTTGACGATGAGTTAGACATTTTATTGTCACTTATTGAACTATTAGACGTATGTGTTCTCGATAAAGCCACAGATTATGAGACTGCCAAAGAACTGATTCTGAAGAATCACTATGATGCCGCTATTCTGGATATCATGGGCGTTAGAGGATATGAGCTTTTGGATTTTACACGAGCGAAAGGTATTCCCACCCTTATGCTCACTGCTCACGCCATGACAAAGGACGATCTTGACCGTTCGCTTGAAAGTGGAGCGATGGCTTTCATCCCTAAGGAGAAGATTTCTGAGATTGATGTCTACCTCAGCGATGTTCTGGAAGCCCAGGAAAAAGGGCTCGGGAAGTTTGGGAAATGGTACAAAAGGCTGGAGTCTTTTTTTGCTGATCATTTTAAATGGAATGTGCTGCAAGAAAAGATTTTGGCATATGAGAAGTATGTTTATTGGCTTGATTCCTGTGATTTTTCTTCATTGAAAGGAGTACTGGAGGAAGATGGCAAGCCGATGATCGAAGCCAAGAAGGCGGTTTGCGTTCCTCTTTCCAAAAATGTGAAAGTTGGATTTGTTGCTCCGGATGCATGGGAAAGGTATGAATTGTGCAAAAGGCAATTATCCTGGTATCGAAACTCGTTGCATGCTGGACAATTTTTGGTTGTTTCTTCTTATGAATTTGAAGCTAAAGGTGTAAAGCCTGAAACCGTTATAAGGCCTAGCAAATTCCATGTCCGATTGGTGCCGAGCAGGGCGGAAAAAATGATAATGATAGAATCAAAAAAGTATCAAAGTGCGAAACCTCAGGAATGGGAAAATATCGCCGCAGATGACTCGGGGTTGCATGATAAATGGTTAAAAATTATGGGTGTTAGGGGAATATCCTATGAAGAAATTTTCATTACACACTGTGCTAATCATTCAAATTTTATCGAACCAAACTATTTCATAAGCAATGAAAACGGAACTGTTCCGTATTCTATTGCCAAGACTAATCATATTTGCTCCGCTTGTTTAGAGTTGTTTAACATCATTGGTTACCAGTTTCGTGAGAAACTTGTTGTCCCTTGTCCAGGGGCTGTTTTATTCGCCGGCATGGCGCCTAACAGGTATTATGATGTTCTGCAGCCGGAATAAGCGTTTTTCTCGGTTCGCCCAGTAATGAGATGGGGCTTTAATAGGGGCCCGAAGGAGTGTGCGATGAGATCTGCATCGGTTTTGACCCTCGGTATTTCGCTCGTCTTTTTAGGAATCGCATTTCCTGCAAATAGCCGGGATAAACCGGTAAGGATCGGATATCTTCAGAGTGATATCCATCACTTGGCCTGTTGGGTAGCCCTGGAAAGGGGCCTTTATGGGAAGAACGGAGTCGAGGTGGAAGTAGCTGGTGTGTTCAAGGCCGGACCCGAAGAGATGAGCGCTTTTGCAGCCGGGGCTCTTGATATGGGCTACGTGGGAGAAGCGCCTGCAACGACGGCCGTTGCTAATAAAACAACCAGGGCGACGGTTCTGGCACAGGTGAATACCGAGGGGTCTGCGGTTATCGTGGGGATAGATGCCCCGCAAAGGAATATGCTCGATCTCGCTGGGAAGCGGGTTGCCATTCCTGGTTATTCCACTGTCCAGGATTTCCTGATCAAGAAGGTCATGTCGAGATTCGGGCTTGGTCAAAAGGATGTAAACATGATCGTTCTGAAGCCGCCCGAGATGATCGGAGCGCTAAGGGCTGGACAGATCGATGCATTTATTGCATGGGAGCCTTATCCCGCAAAAGCGCAGACTATGGGAGTTGGCCGGGTCCTTCTGACTTCACACGAGATATGGGAAAATCACCCCTGTTGTGTTCTTTTGGCAAGCGACCACTTCCTTTCTATGCGGCCTCGGGATGCCAGAGCCGTTGTCCGAGCCCATGTGGAGGCCACTGATTTTATCAAGTCCAATCCTGACGATGCCGCCAGAATCGGGGTCCAATATACAGGTATGGACGTACCAACCATTCGTCTGGCCATGAAAAACGTTGTCTATACCTATGACTTGAGCATTGAAGAGGAGATGGAATATGTGGATTTTTTGGCACGTATGAAATACATCCAGATCTCGGATCCAAAGGCATTTGTCAGAAAATTCATTAACCAGGAAATACTCAGAGAGATCATCAAGAAATGAGATGGGATCGGTTCATTTTACCAATCGTTTTGATCCTGCTATGGGAAGGGCTCTCTTTGATCAGGGTGATTCCTTTGCACCTCCTCCCCGCCCCGTCCCGCATTTTCCTAGGCCTGAAGGATCTGATGACCATCGGGATGCCACCTGAATACCTTCTTCCGCATCATATCCTCCACAGTCTGTATCGCGTTACCCTGGGATTTGTCATCGCCGCACTTCTGGGAGTTCCGTTGGGACTGCTGATGGGCGGATCTCCCCGACTTTGGCGGATCATCAACCCTGTGATCGAACTCGTCCGACCGATACCCCCACTTGCGTGGATCCCTCTTGCCATCCTTTGGTTTGGCATCGGGATGAAGTCGGCCGCATTTATTATCTTTTTGGGTGTTTTTTTCCCCATCCTCCTTAACACCGTCTCAGGGGTAGTCTCGATCAATCCGGTTTATTTCGAGGTCGCCCAAACCCTCAATGCGGTGAAAAAGGATATTTTCTTTAAAATATTGCTTCCTGGAGCTACTCCCTCTATTTTTGTAGGGATGCGAATCGGCATGGGCATCGGGTGGATGACCCTGGTGGCTGCCGAATTTACCGGCGTTAAATCCGGCTACGGACTCGGTTACATGATTATGACAGCCAGGGACATTCAGCGGCCCGACGAGATTCTCGCTGGCATGCTGATAATCGGCCTGATCGGCGTTCTGATCAACGCTGCTCTGCACGCCTGCGAATTGAGGATTATTCGCTGGCAGTAAGCGGGGAAAGGATATTATGGCGCTGGAACTCATCGGTCTCAGCAAGATCTTCCCCAAGCAGGACTCCAGTGCAGCGATCCATGTCCTAAATGATATCCATTGTCGAGTGAAAGAAGGAACATTTGTCTCTATAATCGGGCCAAGCGGATGTGGAAAAACAACCCTTTTGAGAATAATTGCTGGATTGGAAAAACCCTCGTCTGGAAGGGTCCTCCTCGATGGGAGAATAATCAATCACGAGACCGATCGAATTGGCCTTGTGTTTCAACAATATGCCCTTTTCCCTTGGTTCACGACCCTTCAGAACATCCAGTTGGGAATGGAGATCATGGGTGTACCCAAAAAGGAGAGGTTTGAAGCCGCTATGGCCTATATCCACCGATTCGGTCTCAGCGGCTTCGAAAATCGCTATCCTCGTGAACTGTCAGGGGGTATGCAGCAACGTGCTGCCATTGCAAGGACTCTGATTACCGAACCGAAGGTTACCCTGATGGATGAGCCGTTTGGCTCATTGGACAGCCAAACAAGAAATTCCATGCAAGAGTTCCTCCTAGGAATATGGCGAGAGAAAAAAGAAATGGTATTATTTGTAACTCATAATGTTGATGAAGCTGTATTCCTTAGCGATAAAATTCTTGTTCTCAGCAGAAGACCTGCTAAAATAGTAAAAGAGGTAAATGTAGAATGCGTAAGACCCAGAGATCGTACAAGCCCGGATTGTAATTGGGTTCGGAAAGAAGTTCTGAATTGCCTAGCTTATGAAAACAAAATTATCATGACATAAGAAATAATTATGTTAACACTGTGAAATTTATTTAATGCATCTATATCCAAATTTGTTAATAATCATATTTTATCTACGATGGCATCAAAATACCATTCTATGAGTTAGATTACAAATCCAAATATAAATACTTTTTCCGATTAATTTTACATATAATTAACAACAGCTTTGCTATTATAGGTATTGCATTCGAATAATATCGTAACCCAGTTTCCATCCGGAAATGGTCTTTTTTGCCAATCTCGGCGTCAATCTGCACGTTTGCTTGTGCGGCGATCTACAGGTCACCTCCGCGCAAACGCTCGCTTTTCTTGATATTGGCCAAAAATCCTCATTTCCGGATGGAAACTAAACTAACTGAAATTCCACATTTTCCAATATTAGCATGAAATACAATGAAAACAGTTTATAGATCATATTTTATTAATGATATTTATTTGGCTAATTATCTTTATTCTGAGCTAAAGATAAAATATAGCCATGTGAATATGAATATATTTCCTGATTTCGAGACATATTTTAATAAAAGCCTGCGCAGAATTTGGTCGGCTCCATACGCGTTAGTTTGTCTATATTCCTACGAAAATGATGAAATGATATTCCAAACAAAAAGTACAATTGATTTTATTTTAGATAAAAATATAAGCAATATTCAAATTGATGTATTTCCATTGGCGCGCATGAGCCAAATTAAAGAAATTAGTATTCAAAATAAAATACTCCAAAAACGCCCGCTTATTGAGCATCTATTGAGAAATAGTGATTTGCGGGATAATAAATTATTATGCGAAAAACTTCTTGAAAGAGCATATCACCTGTTTATGCTAAGGCATATTTTTGTCAATAAATCACATTTAAATCTTGATGAGTATTTGAATACAATTTTTTCCAATATAGTAGATTACTTTTTGGTTGAAGAAGGAGAAATGCTCTTATGTGCAAAGAATAATAATCAGCGAGAGATATTTAGAAAAAATCATTATTCTACCTCTCGTTCTGTCTTGCATTATAAATATGGTCGTGATAAACAATCTGATCCTATTATTGGGTTAATAATTGAAAATATTAATGAAATAAAGCCCAAAGACATCAGGATTCCATTAATGGAATTAGGTATAAACCACCATATCTTTATTGATATTGATTCAAAATATACAACTGGTTACCTGGAGTTTTTCAGCAAACTAAAAAAGCTTAGTCTTGAAGAACGCGAACTGCTCAGATTTATTGAAAAACAGCTTACGTTTGTAATCGATAACACGTTCTTTTTTCAAGAGTTGCTGGCGAGGAAAGGAACTGAAATCGCATTATTTGATAACACAAATGATGGGATACTCGTGGTAAATAAAAACAGGATTGTCGTCGATATAAATGAATCGACAGAGAGACTCACGGGCTGGTCAAGAAAAGAGGCAATAGGGGCACCTTGCTATATGCTTTATCATAGCTGTAATTTTGTTGGAACCTCCATGTGTAACTCGAATGAATGTCCAATGTTAAAGCCCTTGACGGAAAGTAAATCAGCCTCGAAAGAATTAATATACACGCTGGATAAATACGGAACAAAAAGAATTGTTAAAAGTGACTATTTTTTTAATAAAAATGTACAAAATGAGACTATTTATGGAGTAGCGCTCGTTAGGGATCTTACGGACCGCATTCAGTTAGAGGAAAAAATCCGTCATTTTGAGCAACTATCAACCGTAGGGAAATTTGCTGCTGAGTTGGCACACGAAATTCGAAACCCTATAACGGGAATAAGCTGTAATGCACAGTACCTCTATGAAGAGTCTAATATTTCCAAAAGTCATCGTTCTATCATCAAGGAAATTGTTCAGAGCGCAAATTCAATTGAGGCAACACTTCAGAAATTCCTGAATTTGGCCCATCCCCCTGAACCAAATCTAACCAACGTAAATTTACACGAACTTATCTTGGAAGCGCTAAGCGTTTTTAGAAAAAAGATGAACAAAATGGGGGTAAAATTGGATCTGCTTTTTGATGAGGAAATCCCTTATGTCAATTTAGATTATGAGCTAATAAAGCAAGTTGTTGTGAATGTGGTGCTGAATAGTCTGGAAGCAATGGAAAATGGCGGGACGCTTAGAGTCGAAACGAATATGTCAAAGGCTGATAACTCTTTAGATAAAGCAAATAGTGAGTATATCCGCTTGAGAATTTGCGATACGGGGTGTGGCATCGCTTCAGATAATTTGGAAAAAATATTCGATCCGTTCTTTACTACCAAAAAAACTGGCTCTGGCCTTGGGTTATATATTTCTTATAAGGCTGTAAAAGACCACGGTGGGTTGATTGAAGTGCATAGCGAAGAGGGAAAAGGTACTGAAACAATTATTCAATTCAGATTAGATTACAGGGAAAAATGAATCAGAATAAATATACCGTTCTTGTTGTTGACGATGAATTATCTGTAAGAAATGCATTAAAGCGAATTATCGATAAAATTGGGTTCAATACGATATTGGCGGATAGTGGAGAATCGGCTTTAGATAGTCTTCGGATTCACAATCCGAATATAGTATATCTTGACCTTCGGCTCCCTGGAATGAATGGTTTGGAGGTACTTAAAGGTATAAAGGCTTTCGATCAAGATATTGTCGTTTTTCTTATAAGTGCGTATGGCACATTCAAAGATGTAGTTGAAGCGATTCAAACTGGAGCATTTGATTATATACAAAAACCATTCTCAAATGAATCAATCAAGATCAGTCTTCTTAAAGCTGACGAAGCCATTAGAAGCAAGAGGGAGGTCCGGCAACTTCAATACAAGAGCAATCGTGGTGATGGCATTTCATTCAGAGCGAAAAGCGCTGAAATGTGTGAGATTTTGGAACTTGCAAAAGACGTTGCCAAAAGCAGTGATACTTCGATTCTTATTCAAGGGGAGACAGGGGTTGGTAAAGAGATCGTTGCGCAGATAATCCATTATTACAGTCCTCGTTGCAAAGGACCTTTTTTGTGTTTGAATTGCGGTGCGTTTCCAAAAGAACTCCTCGAATCAGAACTATTTGGATATAACAAAGGCGCATTTACTGGTGCTGATAAAAGCAAGCCTGGCCTTTTCGAGTTAGCTGATGATGGAACGCTGCTTTTGGATGAAATCGGAGATCTTAGCTTGGAAGGACAGGTGAAACTCCTCCGCGTTCTTGAGAATGGGACATTTTTCCGGGTTGGAGGAACAGCGCAGAAACATTGTGACGTGAGGATTTTAGCATCTACAAATAGAGATTTAGAACAGGAAATCAAGAAGGGAAATTTCAGAGAAGATCTATATTACAGGCTCAACGTTGTCAAAATCCGTGTACCACCTTTAAGGGAAAGAAAATGTGATATAATCCCCTTAGCAGAATATTTCATTGTTGAATTTAACAGAAGGCTGAAGAAAAATATAAAAGGACTGAGTCCTGAAGTTATGACATTGCTCTCTCAGCAGGAATGGAAAGGTAATGTGCGTGAACTTAGAAACGCCATTGAAAGGGCAGTGCTACTGGAGAATAGTGATATTATAACTATGCACTCGATGTCATAACCTCCGGCAAAGCCGGAGGCTTGAATTTGTGAACCGCTCAAAGCGGTCAATGAAATCGGGGGCCACCTGAAGGTGGCTGCTATTTGAACAAACCTAGCTGGTCGAGTTTTTTGTCGATTTCTTCGTGTCTTTTGATGTATTGGCGGATCACCTCTTCATCGTGACCGGCTGTAGAGACGTAGTAGCCTCTTGCCCAAAAGTGAAGACCGGTGAAATTCTTCTGCCTTCCCATATATTGGCGAGCAACGTGAATTGCGCTTTTCCCCTTCAGGTAACCGACGATTTGGGAGACAGCATATTTTGGCGGAATTGATATCAGCATGTGAACATGGTCGCCTCGCAGATGTCCTTCGTGGATTTTGCTTTCTTTGTGCGATGCCAATTCACGCAGCACATCTCCCAAATATTTCCGCAACTCCCCGTAAAGAATCTTTTTTCGGTACTTCGGAATCCAAACCAGGTGATACTTGCAATCCCATGCCGTATGGTTTAAGCTTTGAACGTTGTTCATCGAAAGCCTCCTTGAAAGTGATCTTTGACCGGTTCACAATCTTGGAGGCTTTCGTATATTCCCGGAATTGTCAAACTTTGTGTGTCTCCCCGGCAAAGCCGGGGGTTTACTCGTATTAATCAATCAGCAATAATCTATTGCATACAGCGCAATCGCAGTTGCATTATGACAGCATGAATTTACACGATAATATCAAGAAATTAATTCATAGAGCGCTCTTGATGTCTAGCGGTAACCAGATAAAAGCTGCCCAGATTTTGGGTATTTCCAGAGGCACATTGAGATATAAACTTAAGAAATATCACATCGAATGTGATTCCTCTCCAACTAAAGTACAAATAGATTGAGTAATTTTGCATATAAATCGCGACCATACCCCGCTTGCCTGTTTGAGGACAAATGCTTTTGCAACTCAGATTTATCATAAAGCATCATTTTTCCTGCGGGTTTTAGTTCGATGCCCGCATCTGATCCGGAGGTCTCGAATCGGAACGTTTATGTCATCATGATGCTATAAGATGTGATCAGCGTTGAGGGGTGCAGGGATTGGGCTGACATTAGGTAGTGTCCATCCGGAAGTGATTTCCCGGTACAACCCAGTTTCCAATCCGGAAATGAGGATTTTTTGCCAATATCAAGGAAATCAAGCGTTTGCGCGGAGGCGACCTGGTGTTCGCCGCACAAGCAAATGTGCAGATTGACGCCGAGATTGGCCAAAAAGACCATTTCCGGATGGAATCTAGATAGTCTCCATCCGGAAATGATTTCCCGGTACAACCCAGTTTCCAATCCGGAAATGAGGATTTTTGGCCAATATCAAGGAAATCAAGCGCTTGCGCGGAGGCGACCTGTAGGTCGCCGCACAAGCAAACGTGCAGATTGACGCCGAGATTGGCCAAAAAGACCATTTCCGGATGGAAACTAGATAAGAGATGTATTTGGAGGAGCCTGCGGGATTGAAGAACACGAGGGAGATGTCGTGATGGTCTCGGCTGCTTGACTGAGTGAGGCGGAGCTTTGCTCGAAGACAGGAGGACCTGGTTATATGAGCGCCCATATCGTAACTCAGATTCAGAGCCTTGGGGTACAACTCGGAAAGGGTTTGCTACATAGACAAGGTGGGGCTGGCCCCGCGGACGCGGGGACGTTTTTGATCGATGGGAAGGCGGTATCCGTGCCGACGGCTAGTCCTTATGTATCGGATTCTCCGTATTCCCTCAGGGCGGAGGAAAAGAGTTTTTTTTTGTGCAAGGATGGCCGGGATCTCCTCCCGCTGGAGATGATATCTCGACCACAGTTTTATGATCAAACCGCTGGGGATGGGACCCCATGTTCAAAGATTGCCCTTCTTCATGGAAAGGACTGTCTGGCTACATCGGTGCTGCAGACCTGTGTCTACTGGGAATCAGAGAGCCGTTGCCGCTTCTGCGGAATCGAACTTTCATTGAAGAATCAGCAGACGATTGCTTTGAAAACGCCTTCACAACTCGCGGATACAGCTTCTCTTGCAAAGACTCTGGACGGAGTCAAACACGTGGTTCTGACTACTGGAGCAGCGCGACCCCGAGATGCCGAGCTTACTGTTTTGGCTGATGCGTCCTCGGCCATCAAAAAGGCCACTGGCCTCCCGATCCATGCCCAATTTCTTCCGCCTGTCGACTTAACAAAACTCCATGATCTAAAGCGTTCAGGGGTAGACACCGTCGGCATTCATATCGAATGCTTTGATATGCAGACCCTCTCCAGAATCGCGCCTGTGAAGGCGGCAATCGGTTTAAGGGGATATGATGAGGCATGGAAAGCAGCAGTAGAGATCTTTGGGCCGAATCAGGTCAGCAGTTTCGTGATCGCCGGCCTGGGTGAAAGACCCGAATCCATCCTGTTTGGCTGTGAATATCTTGCAGATCTTGGCGTCTATCCATTTGTTGTTCCACTCCGCCCTATCCCAGGATCATTGATGGAAGATGCGATTCCCCCAGATCCAACCATCATGACTGATATTTACGAAAAAGCGGCGGCGATATTGGAGCGGGCCGGCCTTTCTGCAGGCCGATCTCTGGCAGGGTGCGTCAGGTGTGGTGCCTGCTCAGCGCTTCCCTTATATGAACGTGCCGAGCCCGCCCTCACCTGTCACCGGGCGAGGACATCTCTTGAGTTGAACCAGGCCTTTGAGATCCGGAAGCAGGTTTTTGTAGATGAGCAAAAGATCTTTGAGGACTCCGATACAGACGCAAACGATCCTCACAGCATCCATCTGGTGGTGAAGCACGGTCAGGAAGTGGTTGGGACGGTTAGGGTTTTTTGCAATGGCGACGGGAATGAGCATTGGATCGGCGGGAGACTGGCAGTCAAAAAAGGGTATCGAGCCTTCGGCGCCGGAGAGCTCCTGGTACGGAAAGCTGTGGCAACTATTAAAAAAGAAGGGTGTACCCGGTTTACAGCCTTCATTCAGGAGGAAAACGTTCCTTTTTTTTCACGATTAGGATGGAGAAGTGTTGAAAATCCCACACTCCACTTTGGGAGAGTACATCAAATCATGGAGGCAGACCTCGATGATCAATGATTGTGCATTGATCATGCGCAACTATTCAATGGAAGATATGATTTAAAATCTGATTGATAAGATAATTGTGATAAATCGTATGAGTTATTTCAAAATCTATGGAGCCCACGAGTATTATGATGCGAAATCTATCACGACTAATTAGTGATACAAGGAATTACATCGGGCTTTTGCGAAAAAGACCGATTGAAGAGGTCTATGCAAAACTGATTCAGGGGACCCAGCTTGATCACCATCTGCCTAACTACGGAGATGATGCCGCAGTGATCCACTGGATGGACGGTTATCTGTTGCTGGCCGCCGACGGCATGATGACCCGACTGCTTGTGAATGAACCCTATGCTGCCGGCAAAGCATCCGTGATGGTAACGGTTAATGACATCTATGCAATGGGGGGGAGGCCCCTTGCCATGGTGAATGTCTTGGCCAGCGGCGACGATGCGCACCGTTCAAAGGTCATCGACGGGATTCGCAAGGGATGTGAAAAGCTTCAGGTGCCTATGGTTGGGGGCCACCTCCATCCCGACGCCTCCTCGGAGGCGCCCTCTCTTTCGGTTGCTATCTTGGGCTATGCAAACAAGCTTCTCCGCAGCCACCTGGCATCCCCCGGGGATGACCTGATCTTTGCAGCAGATCTCAACGGCCAAGTGGGGTGCTATTCTGTGGTAAGCTGGGATGCCAACTCGGGAAAGACGTCAGAAGAATTGATCCGTCGATTGGAGGTTCTTCCGATCATCGCCGAGAATGGGTGGTCCCAGACCTGCAAGGATGTGAGCAATGCCGGGCTTTTGGGAACTCTCTCCATCATGATGGAAAACTCGGGAAGGGGTGCGAATATCGACCTGGATGCGATCCCCTGCCCACCGGAACTCGATCTTCTTGACTGGCTGGTCTCGTTTCAAAGCTTTGGATTCATCCTTTCTGTTAAACCCGAAAACTCCCAGTCGGTCATTGATCTCTTCCGGGAAAGGTTCATTCATGCTGCGGTTGTCGGCAGGGTAATGGAACAGAGGAAAGTAACGATCAGAAGTGGATTCGAATCCCAAACTGTCTTTGACTTCACAACAGACAGGATTACCGGCATTACGTGCCGGCCTGCCGGCGCCCATCCAAACACAGAAATGCGCTAAATTGCTAAGTGTAAGGAAAAAGGTCGGGATAGAATCGACAGGAAAACAAAAAAGGACTTAGAGGGTTTCCCTAAGTCCTTGTTTTCACTTGGTGGGCCGTGCGAGGATCGAACTCACGACCAACGGATTAAAAGTCCGCTGCTCTACCAAACTGAGCTAACGGCCCAATGAAAAATTTAATTTAGCAAGTCCCCGGCGATATGTCAAAAGTTTTTTGGAAGAAGCGAGGCATTTGCGGGCCTGTCTGGGGCTTCAGGAGGCGATGGAGAGAAGAAGCCGGGGCAAGGGCATCAGCCAGCCCCTTGGGCGGCTACACATTTGCGCTCGGGGATCGCGCTGTCGGGAACGAGGGCCCCGCGGATAAGCGCCAGTTCTTCGGTATTCGGCGGATAGGGGTAGTTCCACTGGCGCTCGTCGGGCAGGCAGTTCCCGAAGGGGCGGTTGCAGGCAACCTCGCCGTCGGGGCCGAGGCAGCCGGTCGTCATGAAGGGTGTGCCGAGCGAAATGACACGGTCACGCTCATCTGGAGAGACGCCGAAATCCGTGATCTGTGCTGATGTAGAAAAGCGCATCCGGTCGTGGCTGCTCAGCTCGTTTTCGATCAGATAACGCGCGAGCTGGACCCTGAGATAGGTGTCCCAGGGCGGTTGCGGGCGGTTGCCCAGAGCGGAGCCTTCCTCGGCAAAGAAGGAAAAGAGGTGGCTCACGACGCCTTTTCGCCAGAGGCGATCCATGAGGGAGACCATCTCCTCCTCGGTCTCGCCCATGCCCACCATCAGATGGGCGCCGACGTTCAGCGGGCCGAAGACGGCCAGGGCCTGATCGAGGGCTCGCCAATAGGTTTCCCAGCGATGGGGGCCGGAGACGGCCTTGCCGCGGTAGCGGTCGAACAGCTCGGGCGTGGCGAGATCGATGGCGATGCCGATCTTGTCGGCGCCCGCCTTGCACATGCGGCTGTAATCCTCCTCCTTCATGATCGTTGGGCTGATCAGAATCGAGATGGGCAGGGCGGTTTCGCGACTGAGGTGCTCCGTCATCTCGATCGTTGCGCGGGTGCATTTGCCGTTGGTGATCATGGAAATGCAGGTGCGCTGTACGAAGCGGGGAGCGCGGTTGATCGCCGCAATGATCTCGTCCATGGGGAACACGGGCCACGCGACGTGAATGAAGCTTTTCTCGCGGTAGCTGCCGGGGCGCTTTTTCGCAAGCCCGCAATAGGCGCAGTTCGCTGCGCAGCCCTCGGGGTAATGCACCAGAAGATTCACGCAGCGGTTGACCGCCCCGCGATACATTCGTCCGCGAATGAGATCGAGGGAAATCGCCGTGGCTTGGCTCATCTTGGCAACGGCTGGACTTTCTTCTTTTTTCATACCATTACATAGATAGCTTAAAGTGGATAAGTAATTTTTACGATTGTCTATCGGGTGCTCAAAGCCGCACCTGGTGGTCTTTGGCCTTCAGGATGGCAGCGGTGAGCGTCGGCAGGTCGATGCCGTGGATCATGTCGTCCCGCCAGACCCCGGCCAGCTTTTCCTCGATGGCCTCGGGCCGGGCGGAGGTCCACTTGAGGGCGTCCTCGAGTTGCTTGATGTCGGCGGATGTCGAGAAAAAATCCCCGGTGATCAGCACTTGCTCGATGGCAGCCCCGGAAAGGGACAGATAAACCTCGAGGAGTCCCCCGGGTGTCTTGGTTTGTCCCACGCCCATGCGGACGCGAGGGTGCTTGTGTGAAAAGATCCAGTCATCCCGGGTGTATCGCTCTCGGATGAAGCGGTCGATCGTCTCCTTTTCCCAATCGTCCGGTTCGTCCTGCCGGAAGGTGATCCCGAATTCATCCTCGAAGGCCTTTTCGACGGCGCGCATCACCTCGGCCATCGACAGATCGGACCCGCTTTCGCGCGCGAGGGTCGTCATTCGCTGGCTGAAGCAGTTGTAACCCTTATCCTGCAGCTTGATGAGGGGCGTGTTCATGATGTCGGTCATGAGCTCGACATCGAAATCGACCAGCAGGCTGGTGTGGAAAAGAAGGCTTTTCCCCGCATCCGCAGCGGCCGAAAGGCCGGCGACCTTGCGGCCGCCTACCTCGAGATCATTCTTCGGCTTGAAATAGGCCGGGACGTCGAAAGAGCCGACGGCGTTCGCAAGCACCCGGCTCAGGGACTCGAAAACCCCTCCAACCCCCTTCTTGAGTCCGGGGTAATCGACGTCGATTCCGAGGCCGAGGGCAAGGATGCGCGGCCCCATGATGACGGTGCCGCCGCCGGTGCTGCGCCGGTTGTATTCCACCCCGCGCGCCCGGCAGCGGTCGAGCTTGAGCGCCGCCTCGATATCCTGATACTTGCCGACGATCACCGATGGGACGAAGGTGTACAGATGCAGGATCGGAGGAGACTGATGGTGCGCCACCGACTGGGGCAGCGTATCATCGATCGCGAGTCCCTCCGCTGTCGAGAGGGACCGCGAAAGCTCTTTGAACAATCGCCAGGAACGGACCATCATTTTTCAGCCTAGGCCTTGGCCTTCTCCTCTTCGGCACGTTTGATCTCGCCTTCGATGAACTCTACGACCTTTGCCCCATGCATGAGTTTGCCCAAATCATCGGCGAGGGCGGAGGCCTCTATGACGAGGATCCAACCTTTGCCGTAGGGATCGGTGTTGATGAGGCTGGTGTCTTCCTCGAGATCCTCGTTGATCTCGATGATCTCACCAGAGACCGGGGCGACCAGTTTGCCGATCCACTTGCGCGACTGGATCTTGCCGCAGACCTCTCCCCGGCTGACTTCCTCTTCCTCTTCCGGAAGGTCAACAAAAACGATGTCTCCGGCTTCCTTCTGGAAAAAATCGGTCATGCCCACGGTGACCTTGTCGCCGTCGACGCGGGCCCAGCTGTGGTCCTCGCTGTAGTAGAACTCGTCAGGCATAATGTAGCCCTTGATATCCGCCATGTCCTTACCCTCCTTGTTCTTTGTTGCGCGATCTTTCCGGTTGCGGGGTTTTCCCCTGTCCGAGCGGGAGGGGATGGTCTTCCCGTTGCCTGCCTTCACATGCGTCCGGCTCCGCAGGCGCAGGGCCGGAAAGGCCCTCCGTACCGAGGTGCATTCCTCCGCAAGGAAGCGCTCAAAAGGGGTGTCCAGGGGCCTTTGCGCAGAGGATCCGCCCGCTTGGGCGGGGGCCTGAACATCACCCCAAAGCGGCCGATGCAGGTTGGGTTTAGCAGGTGCAGCCGGCTACCTCTACACACTTTCCGGTGCGAAAGTTTTTAGCAGCAGAGAGGTCAGAAATCAAGCACATTCAGGTGCGGTGTCAAATCCTCAAGTGCGACGTTCGAATCGTGCACGGACCGCCCTTGCATGCAGCGGCAGCCCTTCGGCCTCCGCCAAGGTGAGCACGGTCTCTTTCAGGCCGGCCAGGCCTTCCTTGCTGAGGTATTGAAATGTGGGCTTCTTGATGAAGTCATCCACGGAAAGCCCCGAAAACATCCGGGCGCACTGGCCGGTCGGCAGCACATGATTGGTGCCCGAGGCGTAGTCCCCGACCGGGACCGGCGCATAGTTCCCGAGGAAGATCGAACCCGCGTGCCGGATCCCCTGCAGGGTCAGGAACGGGTCACGGGTCATGATCTGCAGGTGCTCGGGGGCGTATTCGTTCGTAAAGGCGATAGCCTCCTCGATCGAGGTGGTCGTGAGGATGCGGCCGTTTCGGCGGATCGAAACCTCGATGATCTCTTTGCGGGGGAGATCCTCGAAGGCCGTCTCGATGCTCTGCGCGACACGCTCCGCCAGTTGTGCGGACGGAGTGACGAGCAGGGCGGCTGAATCGGGATCGTGTTCGAGCTGCGAGAGCAGGTCCACGGCCACGAACTCGGGATCGGCGCTTTCATCTGCGAGGATCAGGGCCTCGCTCGGCCCGGCGGGGGAATCGATATCGACCCGGCCGTAAACCAGCATCTTGGCGGCCGTCACGTATTTGTTTCCGGGGCCCACGATCTTGTCGACCCGCGGGACCGACGCCGTTCCGAAGGCCATGGCTGCTATCCCCCAGGGCCCGCCGACCTTGAAGATGCGCCGGCAGCCGGCAAGGTGAGCGGCCGCAAGAGTCACGGAGTTGACCTGCATTTTGGGTCCGGCAGGGGTCGTGGCGATGATCTCATCCACACCGGCTACGCGTGCCGGGATGATGGTCATCAGGGTTGTACTCGGGTAGGCCGCCCGGCCGCCCGGGATGTAGCAGCCCACCCGCTCGATCGGGCGTGTGACCCGCCCGGCGAGGATGCCGTTGGCCACGTAGGTCGACCACATCTCCCGCTCCCGCTGCGCTTCGTGAAAGCGGGTGATATTCGCTGCCGCGACGCGCAGCGCGTCCATGACCTTCGGTTCGACCTTTTTGATCGCGGCGTCGATCTCGCCGGGGGAGGCCGCTAGATCGGCGGCCTCGACATCCGATTTGAACTCCCGGCTCATGTCGAGGAGGGCGGCGTCTCCCCGGTCCCGGACGTCCGTCACGATCCTTCGCATGTCTTCGTAGACGGCGGAGATATCGGCCATCGATCGGTCGAGGATCGCGGCGCGCTCCTTCGGGCCGAGCGATGCCAATGGCTTGGGTGTGATGATCATATCGGAAAAAATCTCCTTGCTTCACTGGGTTCTATCGTTGAATCGGAGTGGAAACCCCTTCCCTCAGGCTGGGGGCATAGGAATCGGCTGTGCCAACCCCCGGACGAGAATGGCCTCGAGGACCGCTCCCTGGGTTGTCCTGCTGCCGGGCCTCCCTCCCGGAACCACTCGGCGGGCGGTCCTCCCAGCCTCTGCGTGCGTTTTCAGCCGAAGGCACGTAGCGCGTGGACCCTTCAAGGGCGGCACCCGCGGGCCAAAAAATCCCGCAGGGCATCGGTGGTACTCTGGAAGGCGAGGTTATCCCAGGGGATCTCCTCCCTCGAAAACCAGCACACCTCGCTGGTCTCGTCCCCGGCGTAGAAGTCTCCGTCGATCGGGGAGGCGGCAAAGACCAGCACGACATTCGCTTGCCCCTCGTAGGAATACGCGCCTAAAAGGCGTTCGATTCGGCTTCGAAGCCCGCATTCCTCGAATGTCTCCCGGAGGGCCGCCCCCTCCACTGTTTCCCCTCGGTCCACGTAGCCTCCGGGCATGACCCATTTGCCTTTCTCCGGCTGGATGCTCCGCCGCAGCAGGGCGATGTGCCCATCTTTTTCGAGGATCGTGCAGGCCACCAGTTTGGGGTCCTGGTAAAGGATGAAACGGCAGGCGCTGCACACCAGCCGGAACGGTTCGTTCGCCTTGGGGCGCTTCCGTTCGAGAGGCCCGCCGCAGACCGGGCAGAACCGGAAAGGGCCATGGTGCGCCTCATAGGGAGACTGGATCATGGTTTCCACGAAAGACCCCCTGCATGCCCGGTGGAAGGATGACCGGGATGCCTCCCGGAGGCGCCCCGCGCCGACCGGCTCAGCCAGATGAAATCGGCCAGATCCCGGTCCAGGACCAGGTCCGGCTCGGCCGGATAGGGCAGAACGACCGCCGCTGTGGCAGGCGAGCGCTCGAGCGTACGCTCCGGGATGCCGAAGCCGTATCTCAGGTGCCCGCTGCCGGCGAAGACGGCAATCCGGATGCCGGGATTCTCGAGCTTGAACCGTGCGATATTTTCAGCCATCGTATCCTCCCAGATGCACTGAGCCTGGTAGAACCGCTCGAAGTCTATCGTCCCGCCATGCCCGGGGTGGAGCGGAAAGACGGCCTGGACGTACTCCCGGTGCGCCTCGCGGTTGAAGTCGATTTCAGAGGCGATCTGCGCCCTTTCTTCCGGCGAGAGGCTTTCGATGCCCGAACGCGCCACCTTTTTCACGATCCCTCGGGGGGCGTTGATCGCGAGGATCCGCCCACGCTTCGCGCGGATCAGGTCCAGAAGCGGACGGTAATAGTGGTACGGGAATCCCCATTCGGCATCCCACTGCGCCGCTTCGAGGAAGGCCGCTTCACCCAGGTCGCCGGCAAGGAAGCGGTCGAGGGCATCCTGCTGGGTCACCTGAAAGAATTCCATGGCGATCACGGGATGGGGCTGATCCTCGGCCCATCGCTGAAGGATTTGGACCTGCATCAGGTGGTGTTCAGGGTCGCTGTGGACCTCGCCTAAGAAGACGAGATCCTTTTCCTGGAGTATCCCCATCATGGCCTCGAAGTCCACCGACGCACCGGTCTCGAGGTCGATGATCTCGCCGGCCCTGAAGGCGGCTTCACTCCCCTGGACTTTGACTGTTGCGGGCTTCATGAGGGGCTTGTGTAAAGCGCAGCCGGCTGAAAGCAGGAGACCCATGAAGAGGGTTCCAACCAATCTGCAGACGACGGTGTTTCGTTTCAAAAGGCCTCCCAACCTTTGCTGGACCGACGGCATCGGCAATGAACTTGACTGTTAGCATCCTTATCATTTAGGTTAGCAGGTGTCTATCCCTAAAACGAGGATGCGGTGCCTGCAGAGGCCAATCAGATCAAAAAGGATCCCGGGGGCGAGAAGGAACATGGATACCAGAGGCGCAGGGCAGCACCCCCTCAAAGGCTACCCTCACGAGATCATTCTCAAGGATGGAACCGGCGTCACACTGCGCACCCTTCAGAAAGGCGACGAGGAGGCGCTTGCGGGGATGTTCCGGCATTTTTCCGCGGATGAACTCTGGTTTTTGAACGACGATGTCACGCGGCCGGCCGTGATCCAGAACTGGATCAGACACCTCGATCCGTCGCGCATCGTCTCCATCGTAGCATGTCTCGAAGGGCGGATCATCGGCAATGCCGCCCTGATGCGCAAGCGATTCGGGGCGAAGAGCCATATCGGCAAGATCCGCATCATGGTGGACCCTGCCTTTCGGGAGCGCCGCCTTGGGACCTGGATGCTCCTCGATCTCATCAATCTCGGGATTTCCATGGGGCTCGGGGCGTTGGTCATCCGGCTGGTGCCGGACCGGGATATGGCGGTTATCGACGGGGTCAGGAAGCTCGATTTCCAGAAGAAGGCGGTTCTCAAGGACTATGTGCTGGACCGCACCGGGCAGGCGCACGATCTCGTGGTTATGATCAAACACCTTCCGTCCCGCTGGAACACCTTCTGAACATGGCGCAGCAGGAGATGGCCGTCCAGGACGGGCTCGATCCCAAGCGGCTGCAGGAAATCCTGCCGGACGGGCCCGGCGTCTACCTCTTCAAGGATGCCGGCGGCCGTGTCCTATACGTCGGCAAGGCGAAACGCCTCCGCAAACGCGTCCTCTCTTACTTCAAGACCCTCGATGAACTCCCCCGCAAGACCGCCCACCTGATGGAGCGGGCCAGGGGGCTCGACACCATCCTCACCGCCACGGAGAACGAGGCCTTCATTCTCGAAGCGAGCCTCATCCGTAAACACGCCCCGCGCTACAACATCATCCTGCGGGACGACAAGCGCTACCCGAGTGTTCGCCTCGATCCGCGGGAGCGCTTCGCGCGGCCCTTCATCGTCCGAAAGACCCGCAAAGACGGGGCCTGGTACTTCGGCCCGTTTTCCTCCGCAAACGCGGTGAGGGAGACCCTGCGGGTGATCGACCGGGTCTTCCTTCTGCGGAAATGCCGGAACCGCGAGGTCCCCAAGCGCACGAGGCCCTGCCTGAACTACCAGATGGGAAGATGTCCGGGGCCTTGCTGCCTGCCGGTCGATGAAGCCGAATATCGCCGGATCGTCGAGCGGGTGCGCCTCTTTCTGGAAGGACGGAGCACGGAACTCGTGGCACAGCTCCAACAGGAGATGCGTCAAGCGGCCGCGGCCCTGGACTTCGAAAAGGCGGCGAAGCTCCGCGATCAGATCGTGGCGATCGAGCGGACGGTGGAGCGACAGCACGTGGTGTCCACCCGTTTCGAGGACCAGGACGTGATCGGGCTCGCCGAGCGGGGGCACCTCTTTCAGATGGTCGTGCTCTTTATACGGAACGGGGTTCTGGTCGGGAGCCGCCCGTACCTCATCCGTGAAAAGGAAGACGATCGGGTGGAGGTCCTCGAAGCCTTTCTGAAGCAGTTCTACGCCCAGGAGTCCTTCATCCCGAAGCGGATCCTGGTCCCCGAGGCCGTGGGCGATCGGGAGGCGATCGAAAATTGGCTTTCGCAGGAGGCCTCGACCCGCGTCCGGATCCTCAAGCCTCAGCGCGGTGAAAACCGGAAGCTCATCGAGATGGCGGCGGCCAATGCGGAAAGCGTTCTCGAGGCCCGTCTGAAACAGGAGCACGAGGACCTCATGATGACGGTGAAGGATGTCCTCGCCCTCGAGGGCATTCCGCACGTCATCGAAGGGCTCGACATCTCGAACTTTCAGGGGCAGGCCCCGGTCGGCACGATCGTCTCCTTCGTGGACGGGATTCCGCACCGGCCCGGGTACCGGAGCTACCGCATCAGAGCTGTCGAGGGGATCGACGACTACGCTATGATGGGGGAACTCGTGTCGCGGCGGCTCGAAAAGACACCCTGGCCCGACCTTTTCCTGGTCGATGGGGGCAAGGGCCATCTTGCGGCGGTCCGGGCCGTGATCGATCGAAGCCCCCGCGCGCGGCCGGAGGCACGGGCGCCCGAGGCCGTCTCGATCGCGAAGCCCGACGAGGCGCGGCATGAGCGGTGGGACAAGCTCTATGTCCCGGGCAGAAAGAACCCGATCCAGCTTCCCGGCGATCATCCCGTTCTGCTCCTGATGATGCACATCCGCGACGAGGCTCACCGCCGCGCGATTGGCCACCATCAGAAACTGCTCGCCCGGCGCATGCATGCATCCATCCTGGACGGGGTCCCCGGGATCGGCAAGGCGCGCAAGAAGGCCCTGCTCACGCATTTTCGGGATATCGAAACGCTGATGCAGGCGACGGTCGAAGAACTCGCCGCGGTGCCGGGCATCTCCGCCTCCCTCGCGGGCGAGCTAAAGACCTTTTTGAACACGGTACAGGCTGCATCCGTCCCGGCAGCTGTGCAGGGCGATGCCGAGGCCATGCCCCCCGGGGATCGATTGTTTCCGGACGGGGACGCATGAGTGCTTGCATTTTTCGTCCTAAAATCTTTTAATATATGATTGTTCTCAGCGCGGGGTTCCACTCCATCCGGCGAAACCCGCGCCTGAAACCGTACGCCCTTCTGGATCGCTTTTCTCCGGGGGATCCCCGGATAAGCCACAGGTCGTTGAAGTTGCCCCATGCTCTCCTTATTCTTCAGACCGGCGGTTGCGCGGGGACTCTCTGTTCAATGGGGCTCGGGCTGAAGACCTGTGAATCTCTGGAAATGCGGTCCGGTATCTCTGCCACCCGTGAAGCAGCATGCACGAGGCGTGGAAGGAAATCATGTTCGGAAAAATCATCAAAGGAATCTTCGGCAGTCAGAACGAACGCGAACTGAAGCGCATCGCGCCCATCGTAGCCCGCATCAACGAATTGGAACCCTCGATCCAGAAGCTCTCCGACGAGGAACTGCGCGGAAAGACCGTCGAGTTCCGCGAGCGTCTGAGCCAGGGTGCAACCCTCGAAGACATCCTGCCCGAGGCCTTTGCGGTCGTGCGCGAGGCCTCCGTCCGGGTCCTCGGCATGCGCCATTTCGACGTACAGCTGATCGGCGGGGTGGTCCTGCACCGAGGCAAGATCGCCGAAATGAAGACCGGTGAAGGGAAGACCCTCGCCGCAACGCTTCCCCTTTACCTGAACGCGCTTACCGGCCGGGGCGTCCACCTCGTGACGGTGAACGATTATCTGGCCCGGCGCGATGCCGAGTGGATGGCAGGGATCTACCGCTTTTTGGGGCTGACGGTCGGCGTGATCATCCATGGTATGAACGATGCCGAGCGCAAGCAGGCCTATGCCTGTGACATCACCTACGGGACCAACAACGAGTTCGGCTTCGACTACCTGCGCGACAACATGAAATTCGACTCGGTGGACCTGGTCCAGCGCGATTACTACTACGCGATCGTGGACGAGGTCGACAGCATCCTGATCGACGAGGCGCGCACCCCGCTCATCATCAGCGGGGCCGTCGAACACAGCGAAAACAAGATCTACAACGAGGTGAAGCCCCTCGTCATCAACCTGAAGAAAAAGCAGGGGACCGAGATCCGCGCACTGCTCACCGAGGCGCGCCGGCGGATCGAGGAAGGGGACCTCAGCGAGAAGACGATCGAGATCCTGGTTCAGATCAAGCGCGGAGACCCCAAAAATCCGACTTATCTCGGCATCCTGGCCGATCAGCCCGCACTCAAGAAGGAGATCGAGCGCCTCGAGAGCCTTTACAGTGCACAGAAGATGCTCGGTGACCTCGATCAGATCCTTTATTGCATGATCAATGAACGAAACAACGCCGTCGAACTGACCGACAAGGGCATCAAACTCCTCTCCAGCGGAAATCTCGGGGAGTTCATTATGCCCGACATGGACGAGGAAGGCCGCGCAATCCAGGAACGAGAGGATCTGAGCGAGCAGGAAAAGGTGGAGCGTATCAAGGAGATGGAGGAAAATTACATCCGATCCTCCGAACTCCTCCACGCCACCCAGCAGATGATCAAGGCCTACTGGCTCTTCGAGAAAGATGTCCACTACGTCATCAAAGAAGACCAGATCATGATCGTGGACGAGTTCACCGGCCGGATGATGCCGGGGCGGCGCTGGAGCGACGGCCTGCACCAGGCCGTGGAGGCGAAGGAGGGGGTCTCGGTCGCGGGCGAAAACCAGACCCTTGCGACGATCACCTTCCAGAACTTCTTCCGGATGTACGAAAAGCTCGCCGGTATGACCGGCACCGCCGACACGGAAGCGGCGGAGTTTCAGAACATCTACAAGCTTTCCGTGGCGGTGATCCCCACCAACCGGAAGATGATCCGGAAGGATTTCGCCGATGTGATCTACAAGACCGAGCGGGAAAAGTTCAAGGCGGTCGTGGACGAGATCAGCGAACTCTATGAAAAGGGCCAGCCGGTGCTGGTGGGCACGATCTCGATCGAGAAATCCGAGATGCTGAGCAAGATGCTCAAACGCGGCGGCATCCCGCACTCCGTTCTGAACGCCAAGCACCACGAGAAGGAGGCGGAGATCATCGCCCAGGCGGGGCAGGCCAAGACCGTCACCATCTCGACGAACATGGCCGGGCGTGGAACCGACATCGTCCTCGGCGAGGGGGTGCGGGAGCTCGGCGGGCTCCACATCCTCGGCACCGAGCGCCATGAGAGCCGGCGCATCGACAACCAACTCCGCGGACGGGCCGGGCGGCAGGGCGACCCCGGCAGTTCGCGCTTCTATCTGTCCCTCGAGGACGACCTCCTGCGGATCTTCGGTTCGGAGCGGATCTCGTCGATCATGGGGCGGCTCGGCATGGAGGAGGGCGAGCCGATCGAACACGGTCTGATCTCCAAGGCCATCGAAAACGCGCAGAAGAAGGTGGAAGCCCACAACTTCGATATCCGCAAGCATCTCCTCGAATACGACGACGTCATGAACAAGCAGCGGGAGATCATATACTCCCTGCGCCGGGACGTCCTGAAAGGGGAGGGACTCGGGGACATCATCGATACCATGATGGAGGAGCGGATCGAAGCGCTGGTCGACCAGTACGTCGACCCGAAGGCCCATCCGGAGGACTGGGACGTCCAGGCGCTGAGCGATCACATCATCCGGGTCTTCGGCTTCCGGCCCAGGATCTCGGAAAAGGACATGACGGAGGAGGCGTTCGAGAGCCTCAAGCCTGAAGATGTGCTCGATCTCATCAAAGAACAGGCGCGCGCCGCCCTGGAGGAGAGGCGGCAGCTCCTCGGGGCGGAGGACTTCGAGCGACTGGAGCGTCTGATCATGCTCCAGATCATCGACACCCGCTGGGTCGACCATCTCCAGGACATGGAGCATATGAAAGAGGGGATCGGACTGAGGGGGTACGGGCAGCTCGATCCCCTGCGCGAATATCAAAAGGAAGGGTTTGCGCTCTTTGAAGGATTGATGGACCGCATCCAGGAGGAGACCCTTGGGACGCTCTTCAAGCTGCAGTTCGTCAGGCGGCAGCCGGAGCCCGAGCTTCAAAAAAAGAGACAGATCCAGATGAGCCACGGCGGCAGCGCGGAGAACTCCAAACCGGCTACGGTGCGGCGGCAGGCGGCCAAGGTGGGTCGAAACGATCCCTGCCCCTGCGGAAGCGGCAAAAAGTACAAGAAATGCTGCGGCGCCGGTCTTTGAGACGTTAGCTTCGTGTCCATTCGGAAATGAGCATCCGGCACGACAAAGCTTCCAGTCCGGAAGTGTCCTTTGACGTACCTGTTGAAGTGAATGATCCACATAGACGCGGAATCGGTGTCCAGGGCGCCTGCATCAGCAGTAAACGACTGAAATGATTCGCACGGACACGGAATCGATGGAGGGGGCAACGCCCCACGGTGGTGCATTTTTCAGAGGTGAGAGGAATGAACGACGATGACATGATGGTGCAGGGCTTCAGATTCTCGGCGGTATCCGCCGGGCTGAGGAAGAAGGCTGGGCTCGATCTGGCGTTGATCCTTTCCGATCAGGATACAACTACGGCCGCCGGGATGTTTACGACGAACCGGGTCAAGGCCGCACCCGTCCGACTCGACCAGGAGCGGATCCGCACGGGCGCCGCACGGGCGATCATCGCCAATGCGGGGAATGCCAACGCCTGCTCCGGGCGCGAAGGACTCGATGCCGCCCGGCGCTCCGCCGAGCTTCTCGCGGCCACAGTCGGGGTGAAACCGGAGGAGGTCCTCGTAGCCTCGACGGGTGTGATCGGGCAGGTGCTTCCGGTGGCGCGCATCGAGAACGCCCTTCCGGAGCTCGTGGAGGGGCTCGATCCCCGCGGGGCCCCGAAGGCGGCCGAGGCGATCATGACCACCGATTCTTTCCCGAAGCTTAGCCGCTTTACGGGAGAAGTCGGGGGAAAGCCTTTTACGATCCTTGGAATGGCCAAAGGCGCCGGGATGATCATGCCGGACATGGCAACGATGCTCTGCTTCGTAGTGACCGATCTGCGCATCGAAACCCTGGCGCTCCGATCCGCCCTGCGCGCAGCGGTTCAAAAAACGTTCAACCGGATCACGGTCGACGGGGACACCAGCACGAACGACACGGTGCTGGTTCTGGCCAATGGGCTGGCAGGGAACGGCTCCCTGGGGGAGAGCGGTGAACTCGCCTTCCGCGCAGGATTGACCGAGGTGCTCGGCGAGCTGTCGGAGATGATCGTACGCGACGGCGAGGGGGCCAGCAAGCTGGTCCATATCCACCTGAAGGGAGCCGTGGACGAGGGCCAGGCGATCCTTGCCGCAAAGACAGTGGCCAATTCACCGCTCGTCAAGACGGCCTTCTACGGCCAGGACCCCAATTGGGGGCGGATCATGGCGGCGCTCGGGCGCTCGGGCGTCATCATGCAGGAAGAGCGCGTGGACATCTGGATCGACGATGTCCAGATCGTCGCAGCCGGATTAGGGCTCGGGGTGGAGGCCGAAGCGCGGGCGGCTGAAAGGATGCACGAGGCGGTCTTCGATGTTACGGTGGATCTTCATATGGGGCGCGCGGAGGAGCGGGTCAGCACGTGCGATTTCACCCACAAGTACGTCAGCATCAACGCCGACTACCGGACCTGATTCGAATCATGCCGCAGTTCTTGCCTGCGGCCCGAAAAGGATGGGTCAAGGAGAAAAGACGTTCCAATGGACAATAACGTGATCGAATGCGCCGTCGTGATGGCGGGAGGGTCGGGGACACGCTTCTGGCCGATGAGCCGGGTGTGCAAGCCAAAGCAGTTTCTGCCTGTCACCGGGGGCGAGTCTCTGCTCGTCCAGACCTGCAACCGTCTGAACCCGCTACTCGGGGACGATCGGATGGTCGCGATCCTCGGCGAGGGGCACCTTCCCGAAGCGAAGGCATGCCTCGCCGACCGGCCGATCCGGCTGATCGGGGAGCCGGTGGGCAGGAACACGGCGCCTTGCATCGCGCTCGGGGCCCTCTACGCCCGCTCGCGCGGGGTACAGGGCGCGATCGCCTTTCTCCCCGCCGACCACCATACCGGCGATCAGAAGGCCTTCCTCGATGCCCTCTGCACCGCAGCCCACAAGAGTCTTTCAGGCGGAATCGTCACGCTCGGGATTGTGCCCGATCGGCCGGACACAGGATATGGCTATATCCGCCGTGAGTCCTCGGCCGCTTCCGATCCGGTGGACGGGGTTTTCCGGGTCGCGGAATTCGTCGAGAAACCGGACCTCGATCACGCGAGACGCTATGTGGCGAGCGGTGAATACTACTGGAACGCGGGCGTCTTCGTGGCAACGGCGGAGAGCATCCTGCGGGAGGTCGAGCGGCATCTGCCGGCCCTCCACCGGAATCTTTCCCGGCTCGAGGGGGCTTTCGGGGGCGAGGACTTCGCGCGGAGGCTGGAGGAGGTTTACGAGAGCATCGAGGGCATCTCTTTCGATTACGGCGTCATGGAAAAACCGGGGGTGGAGGGCTATGTCGTCCCGTGCCGCTGCGACTGGAGCGATGTCGGGTCCTGGGCCTCCCTGTATGCGCTGCGATCGGCCTCGCAGGATGCGGATGGCAACCACATCGACGCCGATGCGGTCCTGATCGATTGCCGGGGTTCCTTCGTTCAGGCCGCCGGCAAAAAAATCGTAGCCTGTCTCGGGCTGGAGGACATCCTTGTGGTGGATACGCCCGATGCCCTTCTGGTCGCCCGCCTCGACCGGTCGCAGGATATCCGCAGGATCGTCGATGCCATCAAGTCCAAGGGGAAGGACGCCTTTCTATAGGCCATGCACCTTGGAGTGCATGCGCGCAAGGATGATCGTCACCGATTTTTCCTGGGCGCGCAGGGTCATGCGGCGCGCCTCGATCGTCCAGGATTCGGAAAGGCGCTGGAAGAAGGCCATGCTCGTGCGCCGCATCCCCTCGGCCAGGATGACTTCACCCCAGGGGCTCAGGCAGGTCTTGAACAGGCGCTCGAGCGGCTCATAATCCTTTTCGCTGTAAACCACCTCGGAGCCCACGATCAGGTCGAACGGCCCTTCCAGATCGGGCCGGTGCCAGTCGAGGCGCTGGATCTTGAGTTTGGCGCCGGGATCTGCTAAATTGAAAGCGGCGTTCGCTTCGGCAAACGCGAGCGCATCGGGGTTATACTCCGTCATGGTGACACGGTGGCCGAAGGATGCCGCTACAATCCCCACAAGCCCCGCACCGCACCCGATCTCCAGAATATGCCGCGATGGATCCGGAGATATGCCGGCCAAGGCATCGGCCAGGACGAGCGACGCCTCCCAGATCTTTGCCCAGAGCGGAAAATTCTGCATCGGTTCATCCGGGTCGATGAAGGAATCGAGGGTCTTGGGGAGCAGAAGGCGGTAGCGGCGGTTTCGGATGAGCACCTCTTCGGTCCGAGTGGAGTGGCTTCGCTGAAAGGCTTCGAGATCCATGCGGTTGATCCTTGAACAAATTTTGATGTTGTCCAGGTAATGAATGGCCCGGGGATGCATCCCCGGGCCATTCGGACTGCCTGCGGAGGCGACCTGCAGGTCGCCGCACAAGCAAACGTGAAGATTGACGCCGAGATTGGCGAAAAAGACCATTTCCGGACCGCAAACAGCGTAGTGTTTTTCTGGAAATGATCATCCAGGACGACCCGGTTTCCCATCCGGAAATGAGGATTTTTCGCCAATATCAAGGAGATCAAGCGTTTGCGCGGAGGCGACCTGCAGGTCGCCGCACAAGCAAACGTGAAGATTGACGCCGAGATTGGCGAAAAAGACCATTTCCGGACCGCAAACAGCGTAGTGTTTTTCTGGAAATGATCATCCAGGACGACCCGGTTTCCCATCCGGAAATGAGGATTTTTCGCCAATATCAAGGAGATCAAGCGTTTGCGCGGAGGCGACCTGCAGGTCGCCGCACAAGCAAACGTGAAGATTGACGCCGAGATTGGCGAAAAAGACCATTTCCGGACCGCAAACAGCGTAGTGTTTTTCTGGAAATGATCATCCAGGACGACCCGGTTTCCCATCCGGAAATGAGGATTTTTCGCCAATATCAAGGAGATCAAGCGTTTGCGCGGAGGCGACCTGCAGGTCGCCGCACAAGCAAACGTGAAGATTGACGCCGAGATTGGCGAAAAAGACCATTTCCGGAAGGAAACAACCTAGCGAAGCCTTGGCGGCTTGTCTACCCTAAAATGCGGGTACGACTGCTCGAAGGGTTGCATTTTCCCAAAAAAGCCAAAGGAGACATGATTCCAGTGCAGGAAGACCGAATGCATCAGCCAACGAAAATTCTTCCCGATCGGATTCCTCTGGTTCTCGCCACTCGCAACCAGGGTAAGATACGTGAATTCAAATCATTGTTGAAGGATTTCAATGTAGAGCTTAAAACATTGGATGATTTCGGGCCGATACCGAGCGTTGAGGAGAATGGGGAGACCTTTGAGGACAACGCCGTCGAAAAGGCTCGATTTACGGCGCGGGTCCTCGGATTTCCGGCCCTGGCCGATGATTCCGGCCTGGTCGTCGATGCGCTCGGTGGGGAACCGGGCGTTCATTCGGCGCGTTATGCGGGAGAGGGAGCGAGCGATGCGGAAAACAACGCAAAGCTTCTCGAACGGATGGAAAGCGTTACAGACAGGAAGGCCGAGTTTTGGTGCGTGATCGCCATTGCTGTCCCGCGCGGTCCGGCGCTCATCTACGAGGGGAAATGTGAGGGGGAGATCACACGGCAGACCGCTGGGGCATCCGGATTCGGCTATGACCCGGTGTTTTTTTACCCCCTGCTCGGGAAGACCTTCGCGCAGCTCGATACGGAGGAGAAGAACCAGGTGAGCCATCGCGGCCGTGCCCTCAAGGAACTGAAGGATGAATTCAAAAAGGTTCTCATCTGGCTCCAGCAGCGCCTGCTCGAAGAACCCTGAAAAAATCTGTAACCAAACCGCGAAAAATGGTTCTTTATTTGACAAATCATTCTGAGTGCCTATTTTGATAAAACTTGCACCACAGAGATCAACGAAGGTCAGCCCATTACCCTGAAGGAGGTTTAGCAATGTTGGAAGTCACTGAAAAAGCAAGCGAGATGATCAAGGAGTTTCTGAAAGATCGTGACATGATCCCACCGATTCGGATCATGATGTCGCAGGGTGGCTGAGCCGGGCCCTCCTTGGGCATGGCTCTGGACGAGTCACGGGACAACGACGAGGTTTTTGACGATCGCGGTTTGACCTATGTCATCGAGAAGGATCTGTACACACGGATCAAACCGGTCAAGGTCGATTACGTCAATTCGGCATTCGGATCAGGTTTCAACATCTCTTCCAACATGCCGATGGGTGCCGGCTGCGGAGGCTCCTGCGGCAGCTGCTAAACTTTGCGGTGCGGAGCGGGTTCGGGTGGTGGAGCGCAGCCGGGTTTTGGGCTCGCTCGTATCCATCCGGAATGATTTCCCGGTAGAACCCAGTTTCCAATCCGGAAATGAGGATTTTTCTTCACCGCTTCGCCGCTCAGTCCCACCGCTACGCGGCGGGTCCCGGTTTGGCCAATATCAAGGAAATCACGCGTTTACTTGTGCGGCGACCGGGTGGTCGCCGCACAAGTAAACGTGCAGATTGACGCCGAGATTGGCCAAAAAGACCATTTCCGGATGGAAACCAGCTCGAACGGATCGAGCAGGGTACCGACCCGCATCCGTGCGCCCGGACAGGAATCACGGTCCACCCGGTACAACCCATCCGCATGGAAACGGCATGATAAGCGCATGATGCTTTTGAAGACCCGCACCAAGCTCCGGATCAGGGCTTGGTGCGGGTCTCTTTTGGTGTTCTTTCAAAATGCACCCAGCTGACAACCGGCTATCTTGACACCCAGCGTCTCGCAGGCTGCAGAAACCGCCATTTTCGGGATTTTCAGGCGCAGGGCGATGTCCCAGGCCTGTTTGCAGTGCAGTTTGCCGTTCAGGAGTGCGGCTTCGATGGCTCTTTCGAGTTCCGGGGAGACGTTTTCGGCAGGCTTTACGATCCGCCGTTGGGGCTGGTATCCGAAGAGGCCCATCTGGCACTTGCAAATGGGGATTTCCAGCGCATCGAGGGTAAAGCCGACCTCGGAGGGCGCCACCTCGAAGCGCGCCGCGATGTCATGTGCGACGGCGCAGGGAACGCCATCGGTTTGCGCCGCCGCCCGCAGTGCGGCGGCGATCTCCGCTCGGTAAGATCGCTCCGACGCATGTTTCTTGGCATAATGGCCTTTCATCTCATGGGTCATCTTTCATCCCTCCGGTCCTCGAACCCGTGTCACCCTTACTTGTCCATACTTGCGAATCGCCAGGTATCCATACGGAAATGATGATCCAGCACCGCCCGGTTTTCAATCCGGAAATGGAGAAGTTTCTTCGTGAGCTTTGCCCGCTCGGTCCCACTCCTTCGGGGCGGCTCCCAGCTTCGGCGATATCCAGGAAATCAAGTTTGTATCCATCCGGAAATGATTTCCCTATAGAACCCAGTTTCCAATCCGGAAATGAGGATTTTTCTTCACCGCTTCGCCGCTCAATCCCACCGCTCCGTGGCGAGTCCCGGTTTGGCCAATATCAAGGAAATCAAGCGTTTGCGGGGAGGCGACCTGTGGGTCGCCGCACAAGTAAACCTGCAGGTTGACGCCCAGATTCGCCAAAAAGACCCTTTACGATCGGACACTAGCCTAGAGCCATAGGTCTGTCAAGCGCCTGAATCAGGCAAGACGTTCTCTCAGTTTTCGACATCCGGGTTCAAGGCGGCAACGTTGCAGCACAGAAACCAGGGAAGGAGGATCGATATAATAAAATCCAGAAATTCAGCGCCGAAGAAACAGAGGCAGGGAGAAGGCTGTGTAATCCTCATGTGAAAGATAACAAAATATGCATAGCTATTTATTATTACTGAATTTAGTAATTCGATTTCAACGGCGTCGAGGGACCGCGGCGCAGCAGGGGAAGCCTATGTGATCCCGGGCTTTCGCTTTACACCGAGTCAAAGTTGCGGTATCCGTATGAACTGGGGCTTTGGAAAGCCTTTTTACCTGAAGACGGCTTCCTTCCGCCCTGAATGCCCCGGCAATTGCTGGTGCAGCCATCCTTCCAATTTGGAAAGCGGGGCGTGCTGGATCGTCATTTCCGGATCGATGGTGGGGAGGTTCGTTCCGGAGAACACGACAGGATTCCATTCAAAAGGGATGATGGGTATGCACCTGTGGATTTGTCCTGCGCCGCTTGCGAAGGCATTACGACACCGATTGCTGAACGGCCTTTCGCGGCGGACGAACACGATAGGGGATAGAGCCAATGATCCAGGAAAACGTCAAACGTATCCTGAATGAACTGCCCGCGGGGGTCATCCTCGTCGGGGCTGCCAAGACAAGGACCCCCGGGGAGATTCTCGAGGCGGTCGCAGCCGGCCTTGCGATTGTGGGCGAAAACTATGTCCAGGAGGCTGAAAGGGCACGGGAGGCTATCGGCGAACGGGTGAAGTGGCACCTGATCGGACATCTTCAATCCAATAAGGCCAACAAGGCCGTCAAGCTCTTCGACATGATCGAGACCCTTGATTCTCTCAATCTGGCGCAGGCCATCGACCGGGCTGCCGAAAAGGAGGGCAGGATCATGCCGGTGCTTCTCGAAATCAACAGCGGGGAAGAGCCCCAGAAACACGGAGTCCTTCCCGGCGAGGCGGTAAAATTGATCGGGCGGCTGAGCGATTTGCATCATATCCGTTTGATGGGTCTCATGACCATGGGGCCTTTGCTGGATGATCCGGAAGCTGTAAGGCCCTATTTCAGGCGGACCCGGGAGCTTTTCGAGCAGATCCGTTCGCTCTCGCTGCCGCATGTCGACATGCGGTATCTCTCCATGGGCATGTCCGATTCATACCGCGTAGCGATCGAAGAGGGGGCGAACCTCGTCAGGATCGGGACGGCCCTGTTCGGGGAACGCCCGCCGCGCGGGAATGCCTGAAGGGGGCGGTTCGTGGGGTACGCACGTAAAGAGGTCGGGCGCCTGATGGGCCGGGTGATGCATCGGTACGCGATGGTAGAGGATGGCGACCACGTCCTCGTGGCCGTTTCGGGGGGAAAGGACAGCATGGCTGTCCTCTGGCTGCTCAGGGACCGTCTGGAGCGGATCCCCATCTCGTACCGGCTGACGGCGGTGCATGTCGACCCGGGCTTCGGCGGGGATTCCGCCGCCATGCTGTCGGAATTTTTCCGGGAAAACGGCTTCGAACATCGGATCGTCCGGAGCGGCATCGGTCCGCGCGCCCACAGCGCCGAAAACCTTGAGAACCCCTGTTTTCTCTGTGCGCGGCTGCGGCGGAAAATCCTGTTCGACAATGCCCGGGAACTCGGCTGCAACCTCCTGGCTTTCGGGCACCACAAGGACGATGTCATCGAGACATTCCTGCTGAATCTCTTTTACGGAGGTTCAGTCAGCACCATGCTCCCGGTCCAGACGTTTTTCGACGGTCGGATCAAGGTCATCCGACCGCTCTACGAGGTGCCGGAGGCTCACCTTTCGCGTTACGCTCGTGAGATGGGCTGGCCCCCTGTCGACCTGGGCTGTCCTACCGCCGTTTCATCCAAACGGCGGGAGATCAAGGAACTTCTCGCGGCCTTGCAGCGCACGAACAGGAAGATCAAAGGGAACCTCTTTCATGCGCTCCACAATGTCAGGGTGGACTACCTGCCTCCGGCCCTTTGAGATCCCGCTGGAAGGGCGGGGCGAAAAATCCGGCAAGAGCCGGGTCGACTGTCTGTCAAGAACGTTAGGCGGATGTCGGAAATGATGCAGGAAAGGGCTTGCGACCTACGCCGGCCGAGATTTTTCTGTTGAAATACGGCCCGGATTGGATTATCACCAGCAAATGCACGGATTCATCGGGGTTCAATCACTTCAACAAGGGAGGAAAGAGATGAACAAAGGTGATTTGGTCAATGAGGTGGCAAAGGTGCTCGGTAGCAAAAAAGATGCCCAGCAGGCCGTCGACGCGGTTTTCGGGTCGATCACAGAAGCCCTTCAGCAGCAGGAGAAGGTTACCCTGATCGGTTTCGGGACCTTCAAGGTGGACGAAAGGCCGGCCAGGCAGGGAAGAAACCCCCAGACCGGTGCAACGATCGACATCCCGGCCAGAAAGGTCCCGAAATTTGTTCCGGGCAAGTCGCTCAAGGACGCTGTGAGCTGATCACCGACCGGAATCGGCAAAGCCTTTTCAAAGTGCTTTCGGGGCGAGCCGGATTCTGTCATTTACCGCACTGTTCAACCGGCCTTGTTGGGAGGGTGCTCCTGATAGGGCTTTTTTCGTTGGTTGATCCCACTGTACGTCATACCACCTTAACACGTTGGAAAATATAGACAATTCTTTTGAAGTCGGCATCTGCAGTTTCGGGGGTGGTTCATGTTCCCGGGGCGGCGGCCGGCGGGGAAAGGACGCTAAGAGGTGCCCGGATGGCGTGTGAACTTCAGGGCAGGATCGAAAGGGTTACCTATCTGAACGAGGAGAACGGTTATTCGGTCGTGCAGATGAAGGTGCGCGGAGAGCGCGAACTGGTGACCGTCGTCGGGAATCTGATGGCGCCGATTCCCGGGGAGATTCTCAAAATGCTGGGGGTTTGGGGGAATCACCCCCGCTACGGCCGGCAGTTCAAGATCGAGCAGTACAGCACCGATGTCCCTGGGACGGTTTACGGCATCCAGAGGTACCTGGGCTCCGGGCTGATCAAGGGCATCGGGCCGATCATGGCCAAGCGGATCGTCAAGGTGCATGGAGAAAAGACCCTGGAGGTGATCGATCAGGATGCCGCGCAGCTCGTCGCGGTCCCGGGGATCGGCCCGAAGCGCATCGAAATGATCCGGCAGGCCTGGAAGGAGCAAAAGGAAATCCGGCAGGTCATGATCTTTCTGCAGGAGCATGGGGTGAGCAGCGCCTATGCCACCCGAATCTTCAAGACCTATGGCGGCCGCTCGATACAGGTGATCAAGGAAAACCCCTACCGGCTGGCAACCGATATAGCGGGAATCGGATTCATTACGGCGGACCGGATCGCCGAAAAGCTGGGATTCGCGAAACACTCCAGGCTCCGAGCGCAGGCCGGGATGCTGTATGTCCTTCAAAAGGCCTCGGAGGAAGGGCACGTCTACTATCCCTACCGGGAACTGCTGGAAAAGTCGCGCGAGATCCTCGGAGTCGAAGAGGAGATCCTCGAACAAGCGGCGATCGGAGCCGTTGAGGAGAAGCGCATCGTCATCGAAGAACGCTGCACGGAGGGGGGATCGCTCCAGGGAGGCGAAAAGAAGGTCTACCTGGCGGCGCTCCACTTCTGCGAGGTGGCGGTTTCCAGAAGGATCCTCGAGTTCACCGGCGGGGAGAGACCGTGGCGCGGGGTGGATCCAGACAAGGCCCTTCGGTGGGTGGAGGCGAAACTGGCGGGCATCAGCCTGGCGGAAAAGCAGCGGGAGGCCGTGCGGGCGGCGCTTCTGAACCACATTCTGGTCATTACCGGCGGGCCGGGGACCGGCAAGACAACCATCGTCAATGCGATCGTCAAGATCTTCACCCGCAAGGGCGCACGCATTCTACTCGCGGCACCGACGGGGAGGGCGGCGAAGCGCCTTGCCGAGGCGACGGGCATGGAGGCGAAGACCATCCACCGCCTGCTCTCGTTTGCGCCGGCCAAGGGGGCGTTTAAAAAGAATACGGAAAATCCGTTGGAATGCGACCTCCTGATTGTGGACGAGGCCTCCATGATCGATCTGGTCCTGATGCACCACCTCCTGAAGGCGGTTCCGACTTCGGCCGTCCTCATCCTGGTCGGGGATGTGTTTCAGCTTCCGCCCGTGGGACCGGGATATCCCCTTCAGGCCATGATCCAGTCCGGGGTGATCAAGGTCATCACGTTGAAGGAGATCTTCAGGCAGGCCAGCCGAAGCCTGATTGTGGTCAACGCCCACCGGATCCACGCGGGGCTCATGCCGCAAAGAAACCTCGGCAGGGGGGAGCCTGAGGATTTCTATTTTATCGAACAGGAGAATCCCGAAGAGGTCCTGCGCCTGATCATCGAACTGGTCGGGAAGCGGATTCCGGAGCGTTTCGGCTTCGACCCCCGGGAAGAGGTCCAGGTGTTGACCCCTATGCACAAAGGGGTGGTCGGTGCCTCGAATCTGAACCTGAATCTCCAGAACGCCCTCAACCCGAAGGGCGACACCCTTGTTTGGGGCAGCCGTTCGCTGAGGGTCGGAGACAAGGTCATGCAGATCCGGAACGACTACGATCGGGATGTCTACAACGGGGACCTCGGCCTCATCGAGCGCATCGACCGCGAGAAGCAGGAGGTCTTCATCCTCTACGACGGGCGGCGGGTCACCTACGAATACAGCGATCTCGAAGAGATCTCGCTGGCCTATGCCGTCTCCGTCCACAAGGCGCAGGGTTCGGAGTACGCCGCGGTCGTTCTCCCGGTTCTGACCCAGCACTACATGATGCTTCAGCGCAATCTCATCTACACGGGCCTTACCCGCGGCCGGAAACTGGCGATCCTGATCGGGAGCCGGAAGGCCCTCGCCATGGCGGTGCACAATGACCGCACACAGAGGCGCTACAGCGACCTCCCCAGCCGGTTGACACAGAGGAAGGCAGGGAATCATCCGTGAGACCTCACGAACCGCGCGATTATCGGCAGAAGGCCCACGCACGGGGTTTGACGGCCTTTGGGGTAGCGGTCAGGCAGACCGATCTGTGGGTGCAGACGGAGACCCCTCTCCCCGACGAAACGCGTGGCCTCGTCCTCGAGGCGCGCCGTCAGATCGAGTCCTACATCGCGGAGCACCCGGGCTTTGTGCAGGCCCTTCTGCCGCTGCAGGAAGATGTGCTCGCCCCTCCGCTCGTCAAGACCATGCTGAGGGCGGGGAGGGCAGCCGGGGTCGGCCCCATGGCAGCGGTGGCCGGGGCCGTCGCCCAGTATGTGGGCGAGGGCCTTCTCGGCTTGAGTCCGCAGGTGATCGTCGAAAACGGCGGGGATATCTTCCTTGCCACGCGACGGGACGCCAAAGTCTCCATTTACGCCGGAAAATCACCTCTCAGCAAGCGGGTGGGGATCAGGATCCCCGCCGAGCGGATGCCGACAGGCGTCTGCACCTCCTCGGGGAGCGTCGGGCATTCCCTCAGCCTGGGGGAGAGCGACGCCGTCTGCATCGTCTCGCGCTCCCCCGCCCTTGCCGATGCGGCTGCGACGGCCGTGGGAAACCGCCTGTTCAAGGCGGCGGACCTTGCCGCGGCTGCGCGCGAGGCCTCTCACATCCCCGGTGTCCTCGGCGGGGTGCTCATCCTGAAAGACCGTCTGGCCAGCTGGGGAGAGATCGAGCTTCTCGCCCTCTGAACCGCCGGATCTTATCCGGTGGGAGCCTTTGCCGAGCGGCCTGTGGCCCCCCCCGACTCTCGGGTCGGCGCCTTTTAAGACCTTCTTCGCCGGGGAAAATTTTTCCCTGCGGCCTGCCCTCAGAGATCGTAAAGGGTCTCATCCACCCTCGGGGGCAGCGACCGGGCGATCCGCGCCGCCTTTTCCTTCAAGGAGAAGGGATCTTCCTGCTCGAGGAGATCCCCCATCTCGGCCTCGATCTGTTCGGGGTCTTCACCCGCCTCCATGCGCCGAATGGCCTCCTCCATGCCCGGCCCGAGGTCGAGGCCGGTCATATCGCTCAGCTTTCGCATCAGCGCCGCAGCCTGGCGCGGATCCTCCTCATCCACCTGGTCGACCTCGCGGGAAAGCAACTCCATGGCCTGCTCCATCTTGCCTTCGTCGAGGTCTGGCATAGGGGTGTCCTCTTCCTCGGGTCGGTTGCGTGAAAAGGCGAAGACGGACATCCGCCGGTCCAGGTTCGGGGTCCGGCATTTCGGGCAGGCAGGCCGCTTGTCCGTATTGACGCTTCGCGAGAAGAAATTGAAGATCATGTGGCATTTAGGACAGTAAAACTCGTAGATCGGCACAGGTAACCCTCCGGTTGTATCGTTCATTCTTATCGGGAAAAGACCCCGCCGCGGACAGCGGCTGATCTATCCCCTTCAGGGGTACTGGGCGAACTCCTGGACGAGTCCAGGCAGGATCCAGACAAATTCGAGCGTGCGCGGGCGCCTGTGTCGGGGGCTCAACCGCCGCACGAGTTGGCGCAGCCCGGGGCCTTGGCTACAGGGAAGCCCTTTGGGATCGGGGATCCCTTCATCCACCTTCAACCATGGGCTAGGAATCTCCACTGCGGATCTGCAGGAAGAGCTGCGTCTTTTGGATCGGAATTCAATATATGAACGACTGCCGCGAACGTCAACCGTTATGGCGCCGTCAGATTTCGCCTTGTCTTTTTTTCCTTGATTGTTATACTCTTTTGCCTGGTTTGATGCGGGATTTCCGGCTGAGCCATGAGATCACCGTGCATGCTGCAGGGCCTGAGGCCATCCTGAAGATGGATGGTGCTCTGGAACCATTTCTTGAATCCGAAGTAGTTTCCATCCGGAAATGGTCTTTTTCGCCAATCTCAGCGTCAATCTGCACGTTTGCTTGTGCGGCGACCACCAAGTCGCCTCCGCGCAAACGCTTGATTTCCTTGATATTGGCCAAATCGGTCCCGCCGCGGAGCGGTGAAAAAATCCTCATTTTCGGATTGGAAACCCGGTTGTGCCGAGTAATCATTTCCGGATAGACGCAAAGTGTGGTCTCTGTCTTTCGCCGCTGCAGCGGCGTAGATCGAGGGCATAGATCAGCGAATTTTCGAGGGGGCATTATGGAAGTGTTGTGGGCGCCGTGGCGTATGACATACATTTTGGGAAACGACAAATACAAAGGGTGCATCTTTTGCCCTGGCGAGGACCGCTCGATGGACGCAGAGCGGATGATTCTTTACGTCGATTCCACGGTTCTCGTGATCATGAACAAGTATCCTTATGTGAATGGCCATCTGTTGGTAGCGCCCATCCGCCATGTCCCGAATCTGGACGGACTCGAACCCGGGGAAATGCTGGCGCTCCTGCAGATGGTGCGGGCAAGCATGGGGATCATCAAAACGCTGATGCGGCCCGACGGGTTCAACGTAGGACTCAATCTGGGCCGTGTTGCAGGCGCAGGCGTCGAAGAGCATATGCATTTTCATATCGTACCGAGATGGAACGGCGACACCAACTATATGACCGTCATCGGAGATGTAAGGGTGATACCCGAGCACCTGCAGACCACCTACGAAAAGCTGTTACCGTATTTCAACCGCTTGAAAACCCCCGCAGGAGGTGAGGTATGAAACATCTGAGGGCCTTGATTATCATTCTCGTTTTGTTGCTGATCGTTATCGTGGCGGTTCAGAATCACCCGGCACTCTCGACCCAGGTGCAGTTCAAAGTGGACCTCAAGTTCTGGAGCGGGCAAACCGTTCCTTTATCTCTCTACTTCATAGCGGTCATCACCTTTCTGATCGGGGTCCTCATCGCGGGTCTCTACGGAGCGGTTGAACGTTTCCGGCTCCGCAGAGAGATCAAAACACTGATCCGACAGGGAAAGCAGAAAGACGAAGAGTTGAACACGCTTCGAAATCTCCCGGTAACCAGCGAAGTCGTACCCAATCAGGAGTCGGAAGAACTCCCCTGACGCTTACTTTGCGGGCGCCGCCTCGTTAGATGTTTCGCCGCCAAAAAGATATCGGAGCTGCGCCGGATGTGCAGGGTTTGTGGTGCCGCGGTGATTTCCTCGAAAGGGGATGGGTTTGTTCGATAAGGTCCAGGATTGGCTGGCTGTCTTGACGGAAGGGAAAGCCGTTTTTTTTGCCGGGACGGCCTTCGTGGGAGGGGTGTTTGCCGGTATGGGTTTCTGGCGATCGAGAAAGGACAGGCGGCAGCGCAAAAACGAGAAAGAGGATCCCGCCTTTTTCAAGGGGATCCAGTACATCCTGTCCAACGATCAGGATCATGCCATCGAGGAGTTCACCAAATCCGTCAAGGTCAATTCGGACACCATCGAGACCTATGTCGCCCTGGGGAATCTTTACCGCTCCAAGGGCGATATCGACCGCGCGATACGCATCCGCCAGAGCATCATGCTGAGGCCCAATGTCGATGAACGGATCAGGGTACGCGCGCTCTATGACCTCGGCCTGGATTACCGCAAAGGCGGTTTCCTGAACAGGGCCCTCAAGGTCCTCCTCGATGTTGCGCACAAGGACCCCGGCAATCTCGAGAACCTCCAGGAGATCGAAAAGATTTACGAAGAGCTGCGCGAGTGGGAGAAGGCCTACAACATCCGTCAGAGGATCGCTAAATTGATGCGGGAAGACCAGGGGCACATCCTTGCGCATCATCTGGTCGAGGCGGGAAAGGTCTACCAGGAGCAGGGGGATTTCAACCGTGCGAAGAGCGCATACAACAAGGCTCTCGGCAGCGACAAGGCGTGCGTCGATGCCTATCTCCACCTTGGAGATCTGTATTTCGAGCGGGAGGAGTACAAGAAGGCGATCGCCATCTGGGAGAGGATCTTCGACGTGGCACCCGATTTCCTGTTTCTGTGCTACAACCGGCTCGAGCGTGCCTGTTCCAGGATGGAAAACCTCAAACCGATCGGAGAATTTCTCAAGGCGTGCGTAGAAAAGCGGCCGGACGCCTTCGGCCATATGGCCTTGGCGCGCTATTTTCAGGCTGAAAAGGACGGTGCCGCCGCCCTCGCGGAGATCGAAAAGGCATTGGAGCTGAACCCCTCGCTCTGGGAGGCTCGGCGTTTCAAGGGACGTCTGCTGCTGGACGAGGGGCGGACCGAAGACGCCCTTGCCGAATACGGCAGGCTCCTCGAGTTTCTGACGATTCCCTACCTTTCCTTCCAGTGTGAACGCTGCGGCTTCGAACCGAAGGAACTCCTGTGGCAGTGCCCTCAATGCAGGCACTGGGACAGCATCAAGCCCGTGGACACCCAACGCAGGCGGACGGTCGCCATCCAGAACGAAGTTCGCGATCCGGTGGCTGTCAACGGCGGTCCACACTCCTAGATCCGATGTCCCATATGACACCGATGCTCAGACAGTACACAGGCATCAAGGGGCAATACCCGGATGCCATTTTGTTTTTTCGGATGGGCGATTTCTACGAGATGTTTTTCGACGACGCCCTGACGGCCTCGCGTGTGCTGGGCATTACCCTGACGAATCGGGGGACCTGGCAGGGTGAAAAGGTCCCGATGTGCGGGGTTCCGCACCATGCCGTTCGGGGGTATATCGCGAGGCTCGTCCAAAGCGGGTTCAAGGTGGCTGTCTGCGATCAGATGGAGGATCCGCGGCTTGCCAAAGGAATCGTCAAACGGGAGGTCGTGCGGTTGGTCACCCCCGGCTCCATCCTGGACCAAGAAGATCTCGAAAGATCGGCCAACCTTTTCATGGCGGCCTTGAGCGCCGAAGAGGGAGTCTACGGTCTGGCTTACGCAGATCTGTCGACAGGGGAATTCAGGGTGACCGAGTCGGGCTCGCCCAGGGAAATCATGGACGAGCTTGCCCGGATCGCCCCGGCCGAGGTGCTTGTCCCGGAAGGCACGCCTGAACCGGATGGGACGCTCAGGTCGCGTTACCGCATCGAAACGCTGCGGGCCGAGAGCCTGGAGCCCTCCGGCGCGGCTGGGCTCCTGAAGGCGCAGTTCGGTGTCTGCTCCCTGGATGGATTCGGCTGCGAAGGACTTCGGGCGGGGCTTACCGCCGCCGGGGCGCTGGTTTACTATCTGCGCGAGATCCACAAGGGGTACCCGGAGCACATCAAGGAACTTGTCCGCTATCACCTGGGGGATTACATGTTCCTGGACGAGGCGACGGTCGCCCATCTCGAACTGCTCAAGACCATGCGGAGGCAATCGGAGAAGGGCTCGCTCTTCCAGATCCTGGACCGCACGGTGACCCCCATGGGATCCAGGCTTCTCAGGCGGTGGATCGCCTATCCGCTCATCCGGCCCGAATCGATTCGGGAGCGCCTCTCCGCGGTGGGGTTTTTCCGCGAAGCGCCCTTCGATCGCAGCGTCGTGAGGGAGCGGTTGGAGCGGATGTATGACGTCGAGCGTCTGAACGGGCGGGTAGCGATGGGCCGTGCCAACGCGCGTGACCTTGTGAGCCTGAAGCTGTCCCTCGATCTGATTCCGGCGCTGAAGGCACGCCTGCAGGGTGCGGCCTGCGAGAAGGTGGCGCAGATGGCCGACGCCCTGGATGCCCTCGAGGAAGTCGCCGCTCTCATCGGGGAGGCCATCCACGAGGAACCCCCGGCCGGGCTCAAGGAGGGCGGGATCATCCGCGAGGGTTATCATGCGGAACTCGACCGCCTGATCTCCATGGCCCGGGACGGGAAGGGGTGGATCGCCCGCTTTGCTGCAGGCGAGCAGGAGCGGACGGGCATTGCAAACCTCAAGGTAGGATTCAACCGGGTCTTCGGCTATTACATCGAGATCTCGAAGGCCAACCTTCATCTGGTTCCGGATGACTATATCCGTAAGCAGACGCTCGCCAACGGTGAGCGCTATGTGACACAGGAACTCAAGGAGATGGAGGAGCGGGTGCTCGGTGCGGAGGAGCGCCGCATTACGCTCGAGTTGGAACTCTTCGAAGAGGTCCGTGCGCGGGTGGCGTCCCACAATCAACGGATCAAGGCGACGGCGGCGTTGATCGCGGAGCTGGACGCCCTTGCCGGATTGGCCGAAGCGGCCGAAAAATACCATTATTGCTGCCCGGTCATCCACGAGGGAAGATCGATCGAGATCACGGAGGGTCGCCACCCTGTCATCGAGCAGACCGTCCGGGAGGAGGACTTCGTCCCGAACGACATCCTGATGGATGACGAATCCCGGCAGATCCTGATCATCACGGGACCCAACATGGCGGGGAAGTCGACTATCCTCCGCCAAACAGCGCTGACGGTGCTCATGGCGCAGATGGGCAGTTTCGTCCCAGCAGAAAAGGCGGTCATCGGGTTGGTCGACCGCATTTTTACCCGCGTCGGCGCGTCGGACGATCTCGCCAGGGGTCAGAGCACCTTCATGGTGGAAATGACCGAGACGGCCAATATCCTCCGCCACGCCACGCCGAGGAGCCTGGTGGTCCTGGACGAGATCGGACGGGGAACCAGCACCTATGACGGGTTGAGCATTGCCTGGGCCGTGGCCGAGGCGCTTCACGACAGGGACGGACAGGGGGTCAGAACCCTTTTTGCGACGCATTACCACGAATTGACCGATCTGTGCGCCACCAAGCCGCGTGCGCGGAACCTGACGATTGCAGTCAGGGAATGGAATGACCGGATCATCTTTTTGCGCAAACTTGCGCCCGGGGGTGCCAGCCGCAGTTACGGCATCCAGGTGGCACGGATCGCCGGTCTGCCCGAAAGTGTGCTTGAAAGAGCGAAGGAAATCCTGGAGAATCTGGAAGGCAGGGAACTCGACGAGATCGGGAGACCCCAGATCGCTCGTTCGAAGAGCAGACGTCAGGATGAAAATAGGGCAGCACAGCTGCATCTGTTTCCGCATCACGATGCGCAGTTGAGCGATTGGATACGAAAGTTGGACCTTTCCTCCATGACGCCTCTCGAGGCCCTTCTGGAATTAAACAAACTGCAGGAGTTCATCGATAAACCATAAGACCGCGCGCGAAAAAGGCAGCCCCCTTCGTCTTTCCGGCTGAAGCACTTTTCCTTGCCTCGCGGCAGTTACGCCGCACTCACGCGATATGACGACGACCTGAGGTCCTTTGTGAAAAAGGCCGAAATAACCCGTTTCATCCAGATCATGCTTTTGGCAACCTCCACCATGCTGGCCCTGGCCTGCCTCGGAGGAGGGCAGGCAACGGGGGAGGCTGTCCCCTCCGCGCAGGTGCTGCTCCATTCCGGTGACGTCTGCCGTAAAGGCCTGCTCCAATCCCCCGAAAAGAGAAAATTCCGCGAGAACTGGCTCGCCTGTATCGGGACCTATTCCCGGATCTATACGCTCTATCCAGACAAGGATGAATCGGCCTGGGCCCTCTACCACGCGGCGAGGCTTTACCGCGACATGTTCGAGGTTTCCCGCCTGCCCTGCGATATCGATGAGGCGCTGAAGCTCTTTCAGCGCCTGCTGGACCGATACCCGGATCACCGCCTCGCGGACGATGCCTTGTTCGGCATGGCCGACATCCATGAAACCCAGCGGAAAGATTTCACCCAGGCCTACCTCGAGTATCTGAAGGTCACGATCCGTTATCCGGATGGCGATATGCGGCCCTTCGCCTCGAAGCGGCTCGATGTCCTCAGCAAGGTCATGAGCCGGCAAAAGGGCACCGCTTCCTCAGGAGGCGGGAAAGGCGTGGCGGCGCCGCCGGAGGAGTCCGCGCCTCGCGAGCGAGATGCTCAACCGGGGAAGGCGCCTTCCGGGAAGGCTCGGGTAACCGACATCCGCTACTGGTCAACCCCGAGCTACACGCGCGTCGTCGTGGATCTGAGTGCGCCTGTCAGCTACAAGGAACATCTGCTCAAGGCAGATCCCGATGCCCATAAACCGCGGCGGTTTTACCTCGATCTCGAAAACGCCGTCGTACCGGCTGAAATCAGCCCCGTCATTCCCATCAAAGACGACCTTCTGCAGAAGGCTCGGGCCGGGCAGTACGACAAAGATACCGTGCGGGTTGTACTGGACATGGAGAAGGTGGGACGCTACAAGGTGTTCCATCTTTACGATCCGTTCAGGATCGTCGTGGATATCCAGCGGCTGGAAGAAAAGGAGCCTGCGGCGGCCGCCCCGAAGGCTTCAGCCCCCACCAAGCGACCCGTGCAGAAAGGGGTCCGCAAGGCCGAAAAATCCAGCAAGGATTCTGTCTCGCTGGCTCGCCAGCTGGGGCTCGGCGTCAATCGGATCGTCATCGACCCCGGGCACGGGGGCAAGGACCCGGGCTGCAGCGGTTACGGCGGCCTGCGCGAGAAGGAGATCACCCTTTCCCTTGCCAGGGTACTGGCTGCAGAGATCAAAAAGGAACTCGGTTGTGAGGTCATCCTCACGCGAACGAAGGATGTCTATCTACCCCTCGAGCGGCGAACGGCCATCGCCAACATGGAGAAGGCGGACCTGTTCATCTCACTGCACGTCAACGCCCACCGCGACAGCCGCGTTAACGGCCTCGAAACCTATTTTCTGAACATGGCCCTGGACGAAAACGCTATGATGGTGGCCGCCCGGGAAAACGCCACCTCGGAGAAGAGCATCAGCGACCTGCAAAACATCCTGAACGATTTGATGATGAATACGAAGATCAACGAATCGAGCCGTCTGGCTTACCAGGTGCAGGGCGGCATGGTGAAGCGGCTCAGGCGCGGTTACAAGGATCTAAAGGATCTCGGGGTGAAACAAGCCCCGTTCTACGTTCTGATCGGCGCCCAGATGCCCGCCATCCTCGTCGAGATCGGCTTCATCACGAACGGCTCGGAGCGGAAGCGCCTGCCTACTGCGACCTATCAAAGCCGTGTGGCGCAGGGCATCGCTGCGGGGATCAAAGCGTATGTGCAGGAGATGACAGCGGCTTACAAGGGAGGTTGATCCGGCCTCCGGATGCCTTCTTGTGCGTCTCCAAAGGGGCCCCCTGGCACAGCAGGCGGCTGGTAACTCGCCCAAGACCGCGCCGCCGGCCCCCGATCGGTCGGGGGTTTTGCCAAGGCCTCAGGGGGCTCGAAGCCCCCCCGGCTTTAATGCGCTGTTCTTCCCCGCTTCAGGTAGGCATCGATAAAGAGATCGATATCGCCGTCCATGACTTTCTCGACGTTGCCGATCTCGGTGTTCGTGCGGTGGTCTTTGACCAGTCTGTAGGGATTGAAGACGTATGAGCGGATCTGGCTCCCCCAGGCGATCTCCTTCTGCGCGTGGTGGATCTCCTGCTTTTTTTGCTCCTGCTTGTCACGTTCGAGGTCATAGAGCTTCGAACGGAGCACCTTCATCGCCATGTCCTTGTTCCGGTGCTGCGATTTCTCGTTCTGACACTGGACCACGATGCCGGTGGGTAGGTGGGTGATCCGGATAGCCGAACTGGTCTTGTTGACGTGCTGCCCGCCTGGTCCGCTGGCCCGGAATGTATCGATTCGCAGGTCCTTTTCGTCAATGTCGATGACGATGTCGGCATCGATTTCGGGCAGAACCGAGACCGACGCGAAGGAGGTATGCCGCCTGCCCGTGGCGTCGAACGGGGAAATCCTCACCATGCGATGGATTCCGTGCTCGGACCTGAGATACCCGTAGGCGTAGGGGCCCTGCACCGTAAAGGTGATATTCTTGATCCCCGCCTCTTCCCCTTCCAGGTAGTCGATCACCTGCACCTTCAGGCCTTTTTGTTCGGCCCATCGGGCATACATCCGGAAGAGCATTTCCACCCAGTCCTGCGCCTCCGTGCCGCCGGCCCCCGCGTTGATCGCGACGATAGCGTTGCGCTTGTCGTCGGCTCCGCCGAGGATGGATCGGAATTCTAGGGTGCGGATCTCCTTCTCGAGTTCATCGAGATCTCGCTCCACCTCCTTCAGCGTCTTCTCGTCCTTTTCCTCCATAGCCATCTCGGCCATGATCCGGGCCTCCTCGGCCTCGCGGACAAATCTCTCCCACAGGGTGATCACTTCGGACAGTGCGGCTCGCTCCTGAGTCATGTTCGAGATCTCGTCCTGATCCCTTTGCCAGAAATCCGGCATAGCCATGACTTTTTCGAGTTTGGCCAAGGCTTCGGAGCGGCTCTCCAAGTCAAAGATGACCTCGCAGCGCATATAAGACGTCCATCACCTGATCGATTCTTTCAATCAATTCTTGAGACATATAAACCTCCTTGGATATACCTTGGGAAATGAAAATGAAGGCATTGAACATTTTCCATCGTGAAACGTACGGCCTTTCGACAGCGGGGGTTGCGTCCCCCTGCGCCGATACGGCCGTATTTCTACTTTGACTCGTTGTCTGGTGTCCATCCGGGAATAATTTCCCGGTACAACCCCGTTTCCAATCCGGAAATGAGGATTTTTGCCAGCATCGAGGAGATCGGGCGTTTGCGCGGAGGCGACCTGTAGATCGGCACAGGAGTAAACGTGCAGCTTGATGCCGAGATTGGGCAAAAAGACCATTTCCAGATACAAGCTATTTTAACGCTTGAGGAAACGAATGCAAGCAAATGATTTCTCGGTTCCGCGAGAAGGCCGGTTCTCGCGCCGGCTCCACGGCCGCTCCGGGTGGATGGTCAAATCCTGCTGCGGGAGGGAAAACCTCAAAACGGTGGGGTGCCCCTCCGGGCTTGGGCTGCATCCATCTCCTTTGGGGCGGGGTCTCCCGGGCGAGGCCCGGTGGGGCCACCGCCGGAGAGCCTTCCTTCAGGCGCTCCTCGATGGTGCGCCGGTTGTGCTGGATAAAGCATTTCCGGATGGATACGCGATGGTATGCAGTTCTGCGAAGGAGATTGCCGTCAGTGCCTGCGCCTCCAGGCGAGGGTGGTGCGGATCAGGACGATCAGGCCCAGGAGGACGATCCACCCATCCCCCCAGTGGGTATAAATCGTTCCGCTCGTCGAAGGTGTGAGCGCAACTTCATGTACAAGCACGGCTTCCGTGAAGAGCGGACTGCTTTCGAGGATCCTTCCCGTCGGTTCGACAAACGCGGAGATCCCCGTGTTGGCCGCCCTGACAAGTGAGACGCGGTTTTCGACCGCCCGGAAGACGGACATGGCCAGGTGCTGATACGGGGCGCTCGACCGGCCGAACCAGGCATCGTTCGTGATGTTGACGAGCAGATTGGCGCCCGCCCGGACTTGGCCCCGCGCCAGTTCAGGGAATACGGCCTCGAAACAAATCAGGACACCGAGGTCGATGCCCTGGTGGCGGATCGGGATCGGTCCCCGCCCCGCGGTGAAATCTCCGGCTGCGGGGACCAGTCGATCGATGAAAAAGAGTAGACGCTTCAAGGGGACATACTCACCGAATGGCACGAGGTGGACCTTGTCGTAGAAGCCGACCGTAAGCCCGTCGCGCGAAAGCAGATAAGCGCGGTTATAGTAACGGGTCCTGCCCTCTGCTCGATCGTAGGCCGGGCTTCCGAAGAGAAGCGGTACGCCGGAGTCCCGGGCGGTCTGACTCACGCGCTCCGAAAGGTCTTCGTGATCCAGGCCGAAAAAAAAAGGCGCCGCCGTCTCGGGCCAGACGACCAACCCGGGACCCTCTTTCATGGCGGCCTCGGTCAAACGCCGATAACGCTCGACCGTCCGCTCCTGATAAGCGGTGTCCCATTTGAGGGATTGATCGATGTTGGCCTGCACGAGGGCAACATCGAGGCCTTCTGCGTCCCGCGCAGCGGAGCCTACATGTCGATCGAGGCGCGCGAATCCGTATGCGAGCGCGGCGCCCAGCATGAGAAGTCCAATGAGAAGAGCGACCGCGCTCCTGGCCGTGAAGGCGTTCCGTGGATTGCGGACCAGACGGTAAAGCGCGATATTGATCAATACGATCAAAAACGAAAGGCCGCCGGCACCGGTTATATCGGCCATCTGGATCAACGGAAGGTTGTCGAACTGGGAGACTCCGAGAGGGCACCATGGAAAACCGCTCAGCAGACGGCCGCGGACGAGTTCGAGGGCCGTCCACAAGCCTGCGCCCCAAAGGGGAGCCGCCGGCAAATCGGCAAGCAGACGGTAAAGCGCCGAGAAAAGGGCCGGATAAAGCGCCAGGTAGAGGCAGAGCAAGAGAAGAGGCGGCACTGCCAGCAGCGGGTGCAGTCCGCCGTAGTGACCGAGAACGAAGAGGATCCAGTAGAGGAGGGTTACGTAGTGGACAAACCCGGCGCAGAGGCCGATGCGGAAGGCGGCCGCCGGGGCGAGACCTTCCGCGGCCCACAGGAGCGGGATGATCGCCACCCACGCAAGCCAATCGAGCGGGGAGGGCGGAAATGCAGCGCTGAGGGCAAGGCCGCTCACACCGGCCAGACAGAAGCGCAGCAGACGCGGTAGGCTGCCCCTCGAGGGTGAAAAGACGCTGCCTGGCGGGTTCACTGCCGATGAAGAGCCATGCTTCGAGATCACGAGGGGAACCCGCTGGAGGGATCGGGCACCCCGCTTTTTCTGGGGGTGATCAGAACCTTGTCGACCCGTCGCTGATCCGCTTCCTGAACGATGATGTCGAAGTCATGGAATGGAACGGAAGCCCCTTTTTGCGGGATCCCACCGAACAGATGAATGACGAGGCCGCCGACGGATTCAAAATCCCCTTCGGGCAGATCGACCTTGAGATAGTCGGCCATCTCGTCGGCCTCGAGCCGCGCGTCCACCAGAAGCGACCCGTCATCCTGCACGCTCAGCAAAGGCTCTTCGGTGTCGTGTTCATCCATGATATCACCGACGATTTCTTCGACAATATCTTCGATCGTGATGATGCCGGCCGTGCCGCCATACTCGTCGGTCAGGATCGCCATGTGGGTCTTGCGGGCTCGCAGTTCCCGGAGCAATTCTCCGATCAACTGTCCGCGGGGCGCGAAAAATGGCTTCCGCAGGATGTCGAGCGGCAGCGGCATGCCTGGATCGTGCCCCCAGAGCCGAAGGAGATCCTTAGCGTGTAAAATGCCAACGATATCGTCGACGCTGTTCCTGTGAATGGGTATGCGTGTGTGTCCGCAGGTATTGACCAGAGCGATGACTTCACCGAGGGTGGCGTCGATCGAGGCGGAGGAGATCTCTATGCGGGGGATCATGATGGATTGGGCCTTCGTCTCTCTCAGATCGAGCACGCCGAAGACCATATCCGATTCTTCGTCGCTGATAAGGCCTTTTGCCTGCCCTTCGTCCATCAGGCCATGCATTTCTTCCGCAAGGTCAGAATGGTTCCCGAGGGCGTGCTTTTTGCGGAACAATAAGCGGAGAAACTTGACGAAACCTTGTCCCGGAGGTTCTTCCAATGATCTTTTCTGCTCCTCTGAAAACGGCTTGGAGTAAATGCCAGGATGACTGAAAAAACGGGATTTCCAGTTTGAATTATCTTTGAATTCTAAGCGGAGTTCCGATTGAAGTCAAGATTTTTGGAAAGCGGCAAACATGTGAAAATATAGCTTGACTAAGGTTCGCGAATCATCTATCCTGCTAAGTCAAAAGGATATAGAATATCCTTGTTCGAGGTCATGAGCGGGCATAGCTCAGTTGGTAGAGTACAAGCTTCCCAAGCTTGGTGTCGCGGGTTCGACCCCCGTTGCCCGCTCCAGCCTTAGCCCTTTTTGTGGGCCCTGAACCCTTTTTGAGGTTGGTTGCCCGGGTTGGAAGGGGAACGACTTTGAATTGCGGACCTAGTGACGTTTTATCACATGCTTTAAACCTCAGCACGCGATGATGTGATTAAGCGCTGAACAATCTAGTCTGCACGTTTGAAGCGGGCCCTTGTGCCCGTTTTTTTTGTTTTCAGGGGATGGCGCATGTCCAGCGAAAAGGTCCTCGATGCCGTGGAGGAATTGATCGATCCGATCCTTCAGGATCAGGGCTGTGAACTGGTCGATCTCGAGTATCTGCAGGAGAGTGGGCGTTGGGTTCTCAGGATCTTTGCGGATCTGCCGGGAGGGATCACCCTGGACGACTGCGCGCGGTTGAGCCGCGAAATCGGTGATCTCCTCGATATCCGTGATATTATCGATCACGAATATGTCCTGGAAGTCTCCTCCCCGGGGCTCGACCGGCCGCTCAGAAAGGCCGGAGATTTCGAACAGGCCATTGGAAAAAGGGTGAAGATCGCCACCCACACCCCGATCGAGGGGCGTAGGAATTTCCTGGGGCTGCTCGAAACCTTCAAGGAGGACACTTTGCAGGTGGCCGTGGACCAGCATGTGTTTCAGATCCCTCTGCATGCGGTGCGCAAGGCGAATCTCGTTTACGAGTTTGTCGATTGACCTCTACCTTCACACTGAAACTCCGGAGTGGAAATAAGCGATGATTTCGGATTTAAAACGGATGATCGAGCAGGTGAGCCGTGAAAAGGGCATTGACCCCTACATCCTCGTAAAGGCCCTCGAAGAGGCTGTCAAAGCGGCTGCCCGAAAGAAGCACGGTCCGGATTATGAACTGGAAGTCACCTACAATGAAGAGTTGGGTGAGATAGAGGTCTTCGAATTCAAAGAGGTGGTTACCGAGGTCACTAGCCCGGCCCTGCAGATCGACCTGAAGAAGGCCAGAGAGATCGACCCGGAATGCGAACTCGGTGACGATCTGGGCGTGAAGATGGACACGGAGGCGTTCGGGAGGATCGCGGCCCAGTCGGCCAAGCAGGTCATCATGCAGCGGCTCAAAGAGGCGGAGCGTGATATCGTTTACGACGATTTCAAGGATCGGCGCGGCGAGATCATCAACGGCATCGTGCAGCGCTTCGACCGGGGCAACATCGTTGTCAATCTCGGCCGTACAGAGGCCGAGCTGCCGCTCAAGGAACAGATCAGCAAAGAAACCTACCGGCAAGGGGACCGCATCCGGGCCTATATTCTGGATGTGCGGCAATTCAGCCGGGGTCCGCAGATCATCCTTTCGCGGACCCATCCGAATTTTCTGGCGGCCCTTTTCGAAAACGAGGTCCCGGAGATCAGCGAGGGGATTGTTCAAATCGTTCAGGTCGCGAGGGAGCCTGGCAGTCGTGCGAAGATCGCCGTCGCCTCCCGGGATAGCGACGTCGACCCGGTGGGGGCCTGTGTCGGCATGAAAGGCAGCCGGGTGCAGGCCGTTGTGCAGGAATTGCGGGGGGAGAAGATCGACATCGTCACATGGAATCCCGATCCGGCCAAATTCATCTGCAACGCCCTTGCGCCGGCCGAGATCGTCCGTGTGATCGTCGATGAAACCGGCCACTCCATGGAAGTCGTGGTTCCGGACGATCAGCTGTCTCTTGCCATCGGGAAAAAGGGACAGAACGTCAGACTGGCTTCCCGCCTGACCGGCTGGGCGATCGAGGTTACCAGTGAGACGAATTATAACGCCGCCCTGAAACAAGGGTATCAATCCTTGATCGCTATAGAAGGCGTCAGCGAAAAGATAGCCAGCGAACTCTATGAAGACGGGTTTCGCTCGGCCCGCGACCTGGCGGTCGCTTCCACGAACGATCTTCTATCTCTGCCGGATATGACCGAGGAAAAAGCGGCCGGCATCATCGAGGGCGCGAGGCAGGGAATCGCGAAGCCCGAGGAAACCGACCGCGAAGACGAGGTGCTCCCGGACGCGCCTGGGGCGGAGGAACCCCCCGGTGCGTAGAAGGGGTGGGGGCAGGCATATCCCCATGAGGACGTGTATCTCCTGCAGGCGGAAACGTCCCAAGGCGGAGATGGTCCGGATGACTGTGGGTGCGGACGGGGGTGAGATACTTTACGGCGGATCGGAAGGCCGCGGGGCTTATGTTTGCCGTGATGCGCAGTGCTGGACAGCGATTTTCGAAGGGGGTCGGCTGCGCAGGGCGTTCAGACGCGAGGTGAAGGGGCGCGTTCCGGCGGATCCGCCCTGGAACGGGTGAGAGAGTTTTTTCCAGGCGGTGCGGCTGCAAAGATATCTGTAAAACTTCTGGGGGGGTTACATGGCGAAAGTCAGAGTTTACGAACTTGCAAAAGAGCTCAGCGTAGACAGCAAGAAGCTGGTGGAGGATCTGAATGCAGTCGGCATCGACGTCAAGAATTACATGAGCACCCTTGACGAAGAAGCGGTTGCGCAAGCCAGAAAACTTGGCTCGAGCCCTGTCGCGGAAGTGATCGAGGAAAAGCGGGTCAAGCCGACCGTTATCCGGCGCAGGAAAAAGCGGATCGAGGTGGAGGAACCCGTTGCAGCCGAGGCCGCCCCCCCGGCCGAGGAAGGCCTTCACCCGGTCGGAATTCCCGAAGAGGAGTTCGTTGGTGCACAGCCGGAAGCGGCGGCCCAGGTCTCGATCGAGGTAAGCCCCCCGCATGCAGTGGAAGAGGCTATGTTCGAAGAGGCCCCGCCCCCGACGCAGGAAGGCGTTCAAGTTGGGGCGAGGGCCGAGGAGACGCCGGCTTTGGAGGCCGCGGCGGAATTGGAAGAAGAAGTGGAAAGACAGGCGGCTTACGCGGAGGAGATTCCTGCCGCCCCTGAAGAGGCCGCGGAGACCGTTCAACCCGAGGAGGCGCCGCAAAAGGCCGAAGAAGGGAAACCGGCTGCTATCGAGGCTGCACCCGCTGAAGCGATGCAGAAGGCACCATCCGCTGAACCGCTTCCATCGCCCCGTGAGGGCAAATCCAAAGCCAAGAAATCCAAGAAGAAAAAGATAGATCAGCCCGCGAGGATCATCAAACGCGCTGAAGAAGGCCCTTTGAAGGATTTGATAGCCAGGGAGGGCGTCGAGGAGGCCGCGGAAGAGGAGGTGCCTGCAGCCGCCGCACGGGCTATGACACCTGCCGAAATCGCCCGCGATGTCTCGGAGAAGGCCAAGAAGGGAAAACCCACCCGCAAGAAAAAGGATCGAAAGCTCGAAGAGGCGGAGGAGGCGGCGGAAAAACGCAAGGCGCGCAAGAAAGAGGTCTATGAGCGGGCCGATCTCTATCAGGGCCGTGGGAAGCGCAAGGACAAGAAGGGTGCAAAGCCCGGCAAGGAGGCGCCCAAGCGTGCAAGACAGACCGAGATCACAGTGCCCAAGGCCATCAAACGCCGCATCAAATTTCAGGGATCGGCGACCGTCGGCGAATTGGCCAAGGCGATGGGCGTTAAATCCGCTGACCTTATCCGCAAGCTTCTGCAACAGGGGCTCATGGCAAACATCAATCAGTCCCTCGATTACGAGACGGCCTCTCTGATGGCGGACGATTTCGGCTACGAGCTCGAGAGGGAGGTCTTCGAGGATGCCGCCATCCTGGCGGAGACGGAGGACCGTCCGGAGGATCTGATTCCCAGGCCGCCGGTGGTCACCATCATGGGGCATGTCGACCACGGCAAGACCTCTCTCCTCGACTACATCCGCGACTCCAAGATCACCGAGGGCGAATCGGGCGGGATTACCCAGCATATCGGCGCTTACTACGTCCGGACCGAGGGGGGCGACATCGTTTTTCTGGATACGCCCGGTCATGAGGCCTTCACCGCCATGCGTGCACGCGGTGCGAAGGTGACGGACCTGATCGTGCTGGTCGTGGCTGCGGATGACGGGGTAATGCCGCAGACACGGGAGGCGATCAACCATGCCCGTGCGGCGCAGATCCCGATCGTCGTGGCGGTCAACAAGATCGACAAGCCCGAGGCCAACATCGACCGGGTCAAGCGCGAACTGGCCGAACTCGATCTCGTTCCCGAGGAATGGGGCGGGCAGGTGATCTTCGGGTACATCTCGGCCAAGACCGGGGAAGGCGTCGACGACTTGCTCGGGCTCATCCTCCTGCAGGCCGAGATGATGGAACTCAGGGGGAACGTGAACAAACCCGGGCGGGGCATCGTGATCGAGGCCCAACTGGATAAGTCCAAAGGGCCTGTAGCGACGGTCCTCAACAAGAACGGGACGCTGCGCCCGGGCGACTACATCGTCATAGGAGAATACTATGGCCATGTGAGAGCTATGGCCGACCATCGCAGCGCAAGGGTGGACAAGGCCGGTCCTTCCGTCCCGGTCGAGATCTACGGCATCAACGGCGTACCGATGGCCGGCGACGAGTTTGCAGTCGTGCCCGACGAGAAGACCGCCAAGATGATCATCGAACACCGCAAAGGCCGCGTCAAGCCCCAGGAGGCCAAACGCGGTCTGGTGAGCCTCGACGACCTCTTCGACCGCATCAAGGAGGGCGAGGTCAAGGAGTTGAACATCGTCCTCAAGACAGATGTGCAGGGTTCGCTCGAGGCCCTTGCGGACTCGCTCGTCAAGCTCAGCACCGACGAGGTCAAGCTCAAGATCATCCACTCGGCTACAGGGGCCATCACGGAATCCGATGTCATGCTGGCGGCTGCCTCCGGTGCGATCATCCTCGGTTTCAACGTCCGGGCGAACCCGCGGGTGCGCGATATCGCCGAGAAGGAGCAGGTCGATATCCGCTACTATGATGTCATCTACAACGCCATCAAGGATATTCGTCTGGCGATGGCCGGCCTGCTCGAGCCCGTTTATAAGGAACAGGTGATCGGACGCGCGGAGATCCGGGAGACGTTCAAGATCCCCAAGGTGGGGGTCATTGCCGGATGCCAGGTGACCGACGGACATGTCGAGCGGAATGCACGCGTCAGGCTGCTGCGGGAGGACGTCGTTATTTTCGACGGGCGCCTCGCGTCTCTGCGCCGATTCAAGGAAGATGTCAAAGATGTGCAGACCGGGTATGAATGCGGCATCGGCCTCGAGAACTTTCAGGACATCAAAAGCGGAGATGTCGTCGAGGCTTACCACGTCGAAGAAGTGGCCGCGGAGCTCTAAGAAGAGATGGTCGTAGGCGCGCTCAGGATCGTGTTTTTTCTGGCGGACTGCCATTCGCTCAAGGGAAAACGCAAGGTGGTCCGCAGTATGGTGGACAAGGTCAAGGCCAAGTTCAACGTCTCCATCGCCGAAGTCGACTCCAACGACAAATGGCAGAAGATCGAGTTGGGTGTCGCCGTTATCGGCAACGATCGGCGCTATGTCGACTCATGCCTCAACCATGTCCGCGATTATCTGGAGTCCTTGTATCTCGCCGATATCGTTCACACTGAGACGGAGGTGATCAACCTGTGATCGCCGCCCTGCACGGAATGCTCTTCCCCGCGGCCGCCTGCCTTTCCTTGAAGGTGCAGAGGAGAATAGGCGGCTGTTCTTTTTGGTATGATGTCCGCCGTTCGATGGGTGTCCCGCCCGATGTGGGTGTCCGGCGCACCGCATCCGGCGTTGGCTCCGGCCGCGAGCCGGTGCAGCGCCCGGAACGGCTTTTTCAAGAGCGAAGGAATTAGACAATCAGGTCGAAAGAATGCTTGCTGGAACAAGATCCAGAAAGGTCGGAGACGAGATTCTGAGGGAGATGGCCATGATCCTTCTCGAAAGCGTGAAAGACCCACGTACCCGCGAAGTCACTCTGACCGGCATCAAGCTGAGCAGCGATCTCCAAAAAGCGCGTGTCTATTACAGCATCATCGGCGGGCATGAGACGGTGCAGAAGGCGCAAGCGGGACTCGACAGCGCCAAGGGGTTCATCAAACGCCGGATCGCGGTCAAGATGTCCCTGAGATACGTGCCCGAGATCGTCTTCGAGCATGACCCCTCCCTCGAGAGAGGGAGTGAAATGGAACGGCTCTTCGAATCTATTCGGAAGGATACCCCCACAAACGATGCTGAATGAACTGGCCCGGATCCTGCGCGAGGAAAGGCGCTTTGTCATCACCACTCACAAACATCCAGACGGGGATGGTTTGGGGTCCATGCTGGCGCTCGGTCGGTCGCTCCAGTTGGCCGGGAAGGAGACCGTCCTGGTGACCGAGGAGCCGATCATCTCGCCTTTCGATCGTCTGAGCGGTGCGGAACGCGCGGTGCAGCGCTACAGCGCGGATGGGGGATCGGAGACGTTGGTCCTCCTCGATTGTGCTGATCTCGACCGGCCGGGAAAGGTCGTCGACGATTTGAAGGGCGACATCCAGGTGGTCAACATCGACCACCACGCCAGCAATACCTTTTTCGGGCGCTGCAACTGGGTGGAGCCTGACTGCTCTTCCACCGGAGAGTTGATCTACAGGCTGCTGCAGTATGCCGGATTGCCGATTGACCACAGTGTTGCGGAAAACCTCTTTATTGCCATTCAAAGCGACACGGGTTCTTTCCGCTATGAGAATGCTTCCGCCGCGGCCTTCAGCACCGCAGCGGCGCTTGTCGGGAGCTACGGCGTGCAGCCGTCGAGGTGTGCGCGGCTCATTCTGGACGAGTATTCACAGGCGCGGCTGCATCTCCTGAGAGCCACGCTCGGCACCCTTGAAACGCATCTCGAGGGGAAGCTCGCCATGCTCACGGTTTCGCTCGACATGTGCCATGAGGCCGACGCTTCAACCTCCGACAGCGACACCTTCGTGGACTATCCACGGTACCTCTCGGGCGTCGAGATCGGCGTTCTGGTGCGGCAGACCGCTGAAGAAGCCTACAAGTTCAGCCTCAGATCCAACGAGTTCGTCGACGTGGCCCTGCTTGCCAAACGGTTCGGGGGAGGGGGGCACAAAAGGGCTGCCGGATTCGATGCCGAGGGGCTGCTGCCGGATCTGAAGGGCATTTTTCTGGGCGCAGCGGCCGAGGTTCTGGAGATCCATGCGGCTTGACGGCATTCTGCTGGTGGACAAGGGGCCGGGTCAGACGTCCTACGCTGTGGTGGCCCGTGTCAAGTCGGTACTGAAGGGGCTCGGGGTCCGAAAGGTCGGGCATGCGGGTACGCTGGACCCTTTCGCTACAGGTCTCTTGATTATCCTGGTGGGGCAGGGGACGAAGCTGTCGCCTTTCCTGATGGGTGGGAGAAAGCACTATCGGGCTACCATGAGGCTCGGGGTCCAAACCGACACCCTGGACCCCGACGGTACAGTGACCGCTCGCCGCGCGGTGGAGGATTACAGCCGTAAGGATATCGAGGCGGCGGCCGGGCGCCTTGTCGGGCGCCGGCAGCAGGTCCCGCCGATCTATTCCGCAGTGTGGTGCAACGGCACAAGATCCTACAGACTCGCCCGAAAGGGGCTTCAGCCGGAACTCAAGGCCAGGCCGATCGAGGTGGATGCCTTGGATATCGTGAGCGTGCAGCTGCCTTTTGTCGATTTCGAGGTGTTCTGCTCCTCCGGGACCTACGTCAGATGCCTTGCTGCCGATTTGGGGGATGACCTCGGCGCGGGTGCTCATCTGACGTCGCTGCGGCGGATTCGAAGCGGGGGCTTGGATGTGGGGGATGCCTTCCCTTCGGCCTGCATCGACCAACTGCGGGATGAAAACCTGATCGGATCGCGCCTGCTCTCTCTGAATGCATCCATTTCTGACTTCCCGGGGGTGGAGATCGACCGGCAACTGGTGGAAAAGATCCGCAAAGGCTACCAGCCTTTGCCGGAGGATCTGGGTTTGGAGCAGGGTTTTTCAGAGATTTTCCCTGGTGGGCTTGCGAAGCTCGTCCACCGGGATGCGTTGGTGGCCATCTTGGAAATCAAGGGAGATCAGGGGGTAGGTTATGAGCGATTGAGCATCACCAGAGTGTTTTCATGATTTTTGAGGCGGCCATGCCCTTGGCCATTTCACGGTGAATGAAACAGACCCGAAGAGGAAGGCGGCATCCTGAGAAAAGAGCTATCCCGCCGGCCACATAAAGAAGCAATCGAGACAGGAGGTAATAAAAAGTGGTTCTCACGCCTGAGATGAAGAAGAAGATTATCGACGATTTCAAGATCCACGAGAAAGATACGGGTTCGCCTGAGGTGCAGATAGCCCTCCTGAGCGGAAGAATCCAGTACCTTACGGACCATTTCAGAACCCATAAAAAAGACCATCATTCACGTCGGGGTCTGTTGAAACTCGTAGGACAAAGAAGGCGTTTGCTCGAATATTTGAAGAAAAAGGACGTGGAAAAATACAGGACCGTGATCAAGGAACTCGGTATCCGCAAGTAGACAGTGGGCTTTTCCCGGCTCACGTGCTCGTTGTACATGAACTGAAAGGAATGGGAAAAACATGATAAAAAGCTGCAGTATCGATATTGAAGGCCGGCCGTTGCATCTGGAAAGCGGACGGATCGCGAGGCAGGCAAGCGGGTCGGTCGTTGTGACATTCGGGGAGACCGTCGTGCTCGTAACCGCTGTATCCACCGATGATATCCGCGAGGGGATCGATTTTCTTCCTCTGACTGTTGAATACCAGGAGATGTCCTACGCGGGGGGGCGCATCCCGGGGAACTTTTTCCGCAGGGACATGGGCAGGCCGAGCGAGCGCGAGACGTTGACCGCCCGTTTGATCGACCGCCCTCTGAGACCTCTTTTTCCGGAGGGGTATCATTTCGAGACCCAGATCATCGCCACGGTGCTTTCGACCGATCGGGAGAACGACGCCGAGGGGCTCGCTATCATCGGCGCATCGGCCGCGCTGGAGGTCTCGGACATCCCCTTTGCCGGCCCGATCGGGGGCGTGCGCGTCGGGCGGATCGGTGGACGCTTCATCACCAACCCGACACAAAGCGAACTTCTTGAGAGCGACATCAATCTGATCGTAGCCGGCAACCGGTCTGCGGTAGTGATGGTCGAGGGCGGCGGAAAATTTATCTCCGAATCCGAGATGATCGACGCCATTTTCTACGGTCACAAGGCGATTCAACCGATGCTCGACATGCAGGAGGAGCTCAAGGCCGCGGTCGGCAAAGCCAAGCGGGTGATCGAACCCCCTGCACGCGATGCGGCCCTGATCGCGCGGATCGAGGAACTCGCGAGCCCTTTGCTGGGGACGACCATTTCCATTGCCGACAAGCAGGAGCGGCAGCGCAGCCGCTCAGCCGCGCTCAAGACCGTATTCGACGCTTTGAAGGCGGACTACCCGGACCAGTCCTCCTTCATCAGGGAGCAGATGGACGCCCTAGAGCGGCAGTTGGTCCGCCGTATGATCCTGGACCAGGGCAAGCGGATCGATGGGCGGCCATTCGACGAGGTCCGACCGATCGAATGCGTTGCAGGGCTGCTGCCGCGGGTCCATGGCTCCGCGCTCTTTACGCGGGGTGAGACCCAGGCCATGGTCCTGACGACCCTTGGCACCCAGCAGGACGAACAGAAGATCGAATCCATCTACGGCGATCAGATGCGCTCCTTCATCCTCCACTACAACTTCCCGCCCTACAGCGTTGGAGAAGCCAAACGGCTCGGCGGACCCGGGCGCCGTGAGATCGGCCACGGCAACCTTGCCAGACGTGCACTGGAGCCCGTGATGCCCTCGAGCGACGAGTTCGAGTACTGCGTCCGCGTGGTATCGGAGATCCTCGAATCGAACGGCTCCTCATCCATGGCGAGCGTCTGCGGCGGGTGCCTCTCGCTGATGGACGCGGGCGTTCCGATCAAGGAGCCGGTGGCCGGCGTTGCCATGGGTCTTGTCTGTGAGGGGGATAATGTCGCGGTCCTGACCGATATCATCGGAGACGAGGACCATTATGGGGACATGGATTTCAAGGTGACGGGTACACGGACGGGCATCACCGCCGTTCAGATGGATATCAAGATGGAGGGGATCACGCCCGAAATCATGGGACGGGCGCTCGAACAGGCGCGTGAGGGCCGCGTCCATATCCTCGGGAAAATGGAGGAGGCCATCGCCAAACCGCGTGGGGAGGTCTCCCAGTATGCTCCCATCATCTCTGTCGTTCAGATCAAACCGGAAAAGATCCGCGACATCATCGGCCCGGGGGGTAAGATGATCCGGGAGATCAGCAACACCTCCGGGGCCAGGATCGATGTCACGGACGACGGCAAGGTGACCATCGCGAGCCAGGACAAGAAATCGGCCGATATCGCCATCGAAATGATCCGCAGCATCACCCAGGAGGCCGAGGTGGGGAGGATCTACAAAGGCAAAGTGGTCAAGATCATGGATTTCGGAGCCTTTGTCGAGATCTTTCCGGGCACGGACGGGCTGATACACATCTCCCAACTGGATCACGAGCGGGTCAACAGAGTATCCGACATCGTGAAAGAGGGGGATGAAGTCCTCGTGAAGGTGCTTGAAATCAATGATGATGGAAAAATCAGATTGTCCCGCAAGGCTGCCTTGGGAGAGAGTGTGGGTTGATGGTTCGGAAAACCGTACTGCCGAATGGACTCCGGATCGTCTCGGAGCCGCTTCGGTATCTTAAATCCGTATCCCTCGGGATCTGGGTAGACATCGGATCCCGCGACGAAACTGCCGTCGAGTGCGGCACGTGCCATTTCATCGAGCACATGCTCTTCAAGGGCACAAGGCGCCGGAGCGCACTCGATATCGCCCTGGAACTGGACGCGATCGGGGGGCTATCGAACGCCTTTACCGCCAAGGAGAATACCTGTTTTTACGCCCGGGTCCTGGACAAACATTTCGTGCGGCTTGCGGATATCCTGGCGGATATCGTCCTCAACTCGACGATCGCTCCGGAGGAGGTCGAGCGCGAGCGCCAGGTGATCCTCCAGGAGATCTGCATGGTGGAAGATACGCCGGACGAATATATCCACGACCTTTTCACCGCCCTTTCCTGGAAGGATCACCCGATGGGTATGCCGATCCAGGGGACTGAGCAGAGCGTCGACGGAATCGATCGGGCGGCGCTTACAGACTTCATCCGGAGGCGCTACGTGCCCGAAAGGACCGTAGTGGCCGCCGCTGGAAATATCGAACACGAAGAGGTGGTAGCGGTTTTCAAGCCCCTCTTCGAGGATTTTCCGCCAGGAGGGGACGCGCCGGCGAGGTCGATCCCGGAGCTGACGCCCGGTGTGATCGTCCATGAAAAAGACCTCGAGCAGGTGCACATCTGCCTTGGGGCTTCGGCGCCCTCGCAGCGGGATCCGCAGCGCTTTGCATCCGCCGTCTTCAACACCATCCTCGGCGGCAATATGAGTTCCCGGCTTTTCCAGGAGATACGCGAAAAGCGCGGGTTGGCCTATGCAGTCTATTCCTTCCTGTCTTCCTATGCCGATGCAGCGCTTCTCGGTGTCTACATGGCAACCGATGCACAGCAGGTAAACCCGGCCCTCGAGATCATCCACCGCGAGATCGGTAAGATCCGGCGCGGCGAGGTGAGCGAAAACGATCTTACCAATGCCAAGGAAAATCTGGTCGGAGGGCTTTACCTGGGAGCGGAGGGGGCCGAAGGGCGCATGATGCGCCTCGCGAAAAACGAGTTCCTTTTCGGCCGGTACGTTCCCTACGACGAGTTGGCCGAATCCATCGAAAGGGTGCGTTTGGATGAGGTCGTCGAGGTGAGCCGGAGCGTATTCGAAAACGGACGTCTGGCCCTTGCGACACTCGGGCCCTTGAAGCAGGGGGAACTCGCAGTCGATATCCTCCATTTTTGAACGATGCGGCGGCTTGCGCAGTCTGAGGGCTGCGCCTGCCGACCCTTTGAAAATAGGGAATGCCCTTTCCCGGGCGGCCGAGAAGCGCCGGCCCGACGGGATCTCCGGACGGACGCAGGGCGGCCCGCACGCACAAGAGTGAACATGCCCGAAAAGAAGGACGTTGCGGCCTTCGGCAAGAGGCCGCGGGTTCGGGCGGGTGGACCCTTGTAAAGATCACCGGAGCCGCAACCCCGGCAGGGGATGGAGATACGATATGAAACCCGTAGTCCTCCGGGTGAAGCGCCTGGATGCAACGCAATGGATGCCTCTGCCTGCCTACGCGTCCGAAGGCGCATCAGGGATGGATATCCGTGCGGCGATCCATGAGCCCATTACACTGGCCCCGGGGGAGTTCAGACGGATCCCGACAGGCCTCAGCATCGCCATCCCGCCAGGTTTCGAGGTTCAAATCAGGGCCAGGAGCGGTTTGGCTCTTCAGCACGGCATCGGGATGGTCAACGCCCCCGGAACGATCGACTCGGATTACCGGGGGGAGATCGGCGTCGTCCTGATCAACTGGGGGGAGCGGCCCTTTCGGATCGAACCCGGTGACCGGATAGCGCAGATGGTCCTCGCGCGCGTCTACCGCGCGATGTGGGTCGAAAGCGCCGCTCTCGAAGAAACCCAGAGGGGTTCCGGTGGGTTCGGCCACACCGGAATCGAATGACCTGAGCACCCATGTCTTCCCTCGACAAAGCCTGTTCCGATAACCGCCCAAAACGAAGGCGCCGCCCCTATATCTGCAGCGTCTGCGGCAAGGAGCAGCCCTTCTGCTGGACATGCCCGTGCGGTTTTCAGATCTGCAACACTTGTATGGACGAAAACCTCTGGGGACTGACCTGCAGCGGCGTTCAGTGGCAGTGCCCCGATTGCGGCCGGCTGCGACCGTTTTAGCCGCTTTACGTCTGTAAAGAGGCCGTTTCCACTTGGAGGTTTGGATTGCTTCAGCTTCTGTTGGCCCTTTTCCTGCCTGTCCTGCTCTTCCTGTCCCCGTCCGCCTCTAACGGCGCCGAGCAAAGCGTCGTCATCCTTCATCAGAACGACCTGCACGGCTGGCTTTTTCCTGCGGGGAACCGCAACGGCCTCTCCGAGGCGGCGAGGCTCCTCGAGGACATCTTTCGGGAGGAGCCCAACAGCTTTTATGCAATGGCCGGGGATCTCTTCACCGGACCGGATCTGCCGGCGGCCCGAAAGGGGAGAATGGAGACGGAACTCTGGAATGCCTTCCATCGGCACCTGTCGGAGAAGGGTTTCGGCGATCGAGTGATTTGGTCGCTTGGAAACCACGAATTCGATTATGGGCTTCCCGATCCGGCCTCATTTGCCTCCCCGCCGCTTTGCGCCAATCTCGTTCACCCGCGTCAGGGGCCGCTTTACAAGCCATATCAGGTCGTTGTGACGGACGAGGGCCTGAGGGTCGGATGGGTCGGGCTGCTGCTGGAGAAAAATCCGCGGGTGCTGCAGGAGGTCGAAAAGGCGGGGCTTGCCTTCCTCCCGATGCGGGAGGCGGTGGGGAAGGCCCTCCAGGAGATGGGCCGCCTGGACTTGACGGTGCTGCTGATCCACGACCATATCGACGTCATCCAGGAACTGGCCCGCGATCTGCCGCCTGAATGGGGCGTAGATCTCATTCTGGCGGGGCATGACCACCTGGTGCTCGAAAAACCGATTTATTCCGGAGGGATCCCGATCTGCGAGGCCGGGGCGATGAACCGTTTCTACGGGCGGGTCGACCTCCTTGTATCGGAGGGCGAGGCAACACGGTTGGAGAGCCAGATCGTTTTGTGGGGTCCGGACCGTCTGACCCACGCGACGATGCGTGTCAAGGAGTCCTTCGATGCGGGCCGCGGCGAGGTGGTGGCCATTCTCGAGCGATCGCTCGCAGGGAGCTATCTGCGGGAGCGGGAGAGCAGCCTCGGGGACTTTGTAACCGACGCCTTCCGTTGGGCGACCGGGACGGATATCGCGATGACCAACGGGTCATCGCTGAGGATGGACTTTCCCATCGCTTACGATCAGCCGCTCGAACTGCGGGAAGGAGATATGAAGGACATCAGCCCCTTTCGCAACGCACTCGTGACCACCAAGGTGAGCGGTGCCCAGGTGCTTCAGATACTGGAAGGCGAGGCCGAAGACTTTCAGAATCAGGTCTCGGGCATCCGGTATACCGTGAACATGAAAAACCCTCCAGGAAAGAGGGTCGAGGAGGTCGCGGTCAACGGCAAGCCACTCGTCCCCGGGCGGTGGTACACCCTCACGCACAACGCCTATTGCGCCGACCCGCGGAATATGCAAAGATATTTGCACATTCCCCCCGGGGGCATCACTTGGAAAATGACCCGTTGGAAGGATTTCGAAGCCCTGATCGGCTACGCCCGACATCTGAGAACCATCGATTACCCCACCGAAGCAATGGGGCGGATCGAGCAGAGGTTCTGATGGACGGCCTGAGCGCGACATCAGCGTTGCGCGGGCTCGGTGCACTGAACGTACCATCCGGAGATCCGGTGCCTTTCTGAACCGGGAAGGAGTCGACGATGCAGACCAACCCGATGGATACCTTTTTTTACGCCCTGGTGCGCGTAGTCGATACCGTATACCAGGACGAGGATCTCAGCGACTGCCTTTATTTCATTCTCTCCCTGGCGACTGAACTGACCGGGGGCAAGGGCAGCACGCTGCGTGTGCTGGAGCAGGGCACCTTCAATCTGAAGGTTGTGTCGAGCTACGGCCTCAGCCAGGAGTATCTTCAGACAGGGGCCATCGACTGCGGGAAGAGCATCACCGAGATCACGGAAGGGGACATTATCATCATCAACGATTTCGAAACGGATCCCCGCATCCGCAACCGGGATGTCGCGCGCCGGGAAGGAATCGCCGGGGTCATCGGGATCCCTTTTACCGTCAACGAAACGACCTACAGCATCCTGCGGGTTTACTACCCCATGAAGAAGACACCCACCCACGAGGAAATGGAACTGCTGAACACCCTCGGTAAATTGAGCTGCCTCGCCATTGAGCGAACGGCCCTTTCCGAAATGGAAAAGGATGTCTTTTGACCGCCCATGAACCCCTGACCGGGCGTGGGCAATGCGCCGGACAGGCATAGCCCGACCTGGAGCATCACGGAATTCCCTTTAGATGGTTGACCTCCCGCTGCCTGAACCCGCCCTGCATATCGTCCTCTATCAGCCCGAGATCCCGGCCAATACCGGGAACATCGCCCGCCTTTGCGCTGCGGCGCAACTCCGGCTGCATCTGATCCACCCGCTGGGCTTCAAGGTCGACGACCGCCACTTGAAACGGGCCGGACTCGATTATTGGCCCGAGGTGGATGTCGTACACCACCGTTCTTTCGAGGCCTATCTGGATGCTTCGCCGGCGGCGCCGGACTGCGTTCTCGCCTTCAGCCGCCATGCCGAACCGCTCTATACCGAGGCCTTTGTCAAGGCCGGGGATCACCTGCTTTTCGGGCCCGAGACGAGAGGACTCCCCGAGGATTTCCGATCGCTATTCCCGTTCTATACGATCCCGATCTGGGGGAAGGTCCGCAGCCTGAATCTTTCGACCTCTGTAGGAATCGTCGCCTATCATTATCTGCACGGGCTCGGCCGATTCCAGGACTTTGGTTGACCTTTGCCTGAACGGGCCCTTGAACCGATCGGTCTTGCTGGTTGGCCCTTCAAGATCCTGCACCGGAAAGCGGTGCATCGAACCACCGCAATGCCCTGTAAAGCAGGCCTGGTTGGACTCAGGCGTTTTGCGCTCTAGAACCCAAGCGATTCGTCCTCCGTATCGAACAATTTTCAAGCATGGATCGAAATGGGGAGGCAAACCGGGCTGCGGGCAGAAACAGCAGACGTCGGAGAGTTTGGGCAGCGCTCAGATTCCGTTCGACTTGCCGTTGAGGACTTCCCTCAGGGCGATATTCGTATCGGATTCGAGTTCGCCCATGATCTCCATCAGCACCTTCAATCTGAGGATGGTCTTGCGGGACTTGTCCTGGTAGGGCAGCTTCAGGTTATGTAAATCGAGGATGCGGATCAGCCGCTCGAGATAAGGGAGATCGATCTGGTCGGTGTTCTGATAGAGCAGGTCGACCCATTCCTGTTTGGCCTCGGTCGGAAGGTCCACGTAGTTGGTGAGCAGGTCAGCGGTCTTGCCCAAGCGGAGCGATTGGCGGAGCCGCGAGATCTTTTCCTCGACGGGCTGACGTTGGTCATCGGAGGCATGCGCCGCCCGCAGCAGATCGTTCCAGCGCTCTTCGATCTGCAGATGCACCCAGTTCTCACCGGTCTCAGGGGAGAGGAAAAGCTCGAGAAAACGGGTCTGGATTTCAACGAGGTCTAGAATCGCGGGCTGGTTCTCCTCGCTTTTAAAATCCATGGCAGCCTTGTTCAGCTCCTCGATGATCCCCTTCTTGGTAAGCACCGGATCGCAGAGCTGTAAGATGATCTTTTCCCACTGTTCGCGCAGAAAATTCAACTCCAGTTTGATGAGGGATAAGATCAGACCTGATTTTGTAATCGCATTCCGGATCGAATGGGCAAGGATGTTACATGCCTTGATCTTGTCCTCGGCGAGGTGCCGCATACTCTCGAGGGACTGCTCCCGCAACTGATAGGAGAGGAGTTCGGTGCCAAGGGTACGAGAGAGTTTCTTGATCAGCCGCGTCTCCGGACTCCCGATTCGAATGGTATAAGGCCGGAAATGGATCTTGATGACGGCGACCACGACATGGTCGCTGAACTGCCAGAGGGTCTCCCCGTAAGCGCTCTCAGGGAATTCCGGATAAACCCCTCGGCTGTTGATGAAAAGATCCTTTTTCCGGACCAGGACCGGCTCCATGTGATGGAAATCTTCCCATACGCCTTCAACCTGGAGCCGCACGCTCCGGGAGTCCGCGCGCGGGTCCTCGGCTGTCCAGCTTTTCTGCTTTTCAACGCACCAGGCCATCGCCTCCTGCGGGCGGTTGGGCTCATCGCGGTATTCCATCCAGGTTTTGCCGGGGTAGTTGTAATCCGAGGCTTGTGGAAGACCCCATGAGATGCTCTGACGATCCGAATCGATCACACCCGAAGTGATCCTGGTAGCGGTCAGTCTGGGTGGGCCGCCGATGAGATAAACAGTCCCCTTGTAAGCATTCGGGAGGCAAAAAAGGATCGTCTCGATGATGCTCTTGCAGGCCTGCTCAAGTGTAGGCTGGTCAATCCGTATGGTCAAAACTGTCGTCCTTCGAGGCTGCTGAAATCCTCCGGTATCCATCGCTTCAGAAGAGCGGTGGTCCGGAGCGGATGCAGAGTTAATCTATCCATAAGGAGCCATTTGTCAATAAGAAAGTCAGCGATCTTCCGGGCAGGGGAAAAGCCAGGCATCCGGGGAGCCTTGAAGAGCTTCTCAGGAGCGGAATCCCCGTTTGAGAAGTTCTCGGCATGGGCAGGCAGATTCAACGCTCTGATCGTATGGAATGAAGACGATTCAACGAGGGGCCCTTTCCTTTTTGAGGGCATCAACCAGCAGGGGGACTACGGCGACCACATCGCCCTCGAGGAAGATATCCGTAATGCTTTCGCTCAGATGGGTCCGTTCCTGATTGATCTCGATAACGCAGGCTCCGCTTCTTTTGGCAATGGAGGGGATCGTATTGGCCGGGGAAACGACGGCCGAAGTACCGACCACCAACAAGGCCTGTGCGGATGAAGCCAGATGAAAGGAGCGGTTCAGAGCATCTTCCGGGATGGCCTCTCCGAAAAAAATAACGTCCGGTTTGAGGATGTTCCCACAGAGGCACGTCGGGGTGTATTCGCCTTCCTTCTCTTTTCGGCTGAACCTGCGGCCGCATGCCAGGCAGGTGAGCGAAGCGGCATTGCCATGATATTCGATGACATCCCGCGAACCGCCGGCCTGGTGAAGATTGTCGATATTCTGGGTGATGATGGACTGCAGACAGCCGATCCTCTCCATCTCCCCCATGCCGAGATGCGCAAGGTTAGGCTGAGCGCGCCGCAGTAAATCCTCCATCTCCCTCAGCATCTCCCATACCTTCAGGGGATTGGAGCGGAAAGCGGAGATCGTCGCATACTCGGCAGGGTCGTAGCGCGCCCAGAGTCCGTCCGCGCTTCTGAAGTCGGGGATGCCGGAGGGAACCGAGATGCCTGCGCCTGTGAGCGCCAAGGTCAGCTTGGAGTGCGCGATCTCCTTCGCTGCGTGTTTTATCAGACGTTCATCAAGCATAAAAAGGCGATTCCCCCCGCTTGCATCCGGAGAAGGGTCTTGCTTCTCCAAACACCTCGAATTTTGAGCTACACCCATTTTGGGCGGCTCTCTGTTTGCACTGATTGGGCATGGATCGCCCCGCCCATCGCTGAGCGGATTTGCAATGAATGCCCCCGCCCAGCTGGTTGCACGATCCAATGGATATCGGTGAAACTCGTTATTCCACGATTGGAGAGCGGCTATGAGGGTTCGATCAGGATCTTCCGCTGCGTGTTGTCGTAAGAGCGAAAGATCCCCCGAAGCTTTTTCTGTTCGCCGAAGATATTGACCAGACGGATGCTTTCTCCTTCGACCTCGAGCAAATCGACATTCTCGAGCAGTTTCTCTTCCTGGCCGCCCCTCAAGACAAAAGCATGAGCTTCACACATCGGCTGTCTCCTTTTACACCGCTTCAAGCGAGAGAGGTGAGCGCCTTACGAAGCGCTTCATTCGTTTTTGCCGTATACTCGATCATCTCGCGGATATATCGGGCAGTCTCTTTTCTGCCGGTTTCTTCGAGTTGATCCGCGAATAGTTCATATTCTTCCTGGTGATGTTCATTATGATGGATCCAGTGCTCTATTCTGATCCGGGCCTTGTCGAGGTTGTCCATTACGGTTCTCCTTGAATAGTTTTGCTACTGAAACAAACTTCAAAAAAGCGCAGGGTTCGGCTGCGGAAAAAGGGTATCCGCGCCCGCTCAAAAAAACGCACACTTTCACGGGATGATTCCGCAGCCAACGGCGAAGGGAAGCAGCCCGATCGGGGAACAACATTATCTAGTTTCCATCCGGAAATGGTCTTTTTGGCCAATCTCGGCGTCAATCTGCACGTTTGCTTGTGCGGCGACCCACAGGTCGCCTCCGCGCAAACGCTTGATTTCCTTGATATTGGCCAAAAATCCTCATTTCCGGATTGGAAACTGGGTTGTACCGGGAAATCATTTCCGGATAGACACTATCTATAAAATTATATCCGGACTGACAACCTGTGTCCATCCTGAAATGGTCTCTTTTGTCAACCTCGGCGTCAACGTGCACGTTTGCTTGATTTCGGCAATCGGTACGGGGGTCTGCTGGTCCGAAAGGGTGGAACTGAGTGGCGAACCCCGCGAAGAAACCTCCTGGAGTCGGCCTGAAAAGGTGCAAACGGGCGGGCAGGACCGGTGAGAAGAATCTTCACTTCGGGTTGGAAAACTGCAAGTGCTCGACCATCATTTCTGGATGAACACGAATTAAGTCTAGGCTAATTTTAAAAAATATTGACGACCGAGGCTTAACAGGTTAAGATTCCGAAAACGTATAAATGCCAACATGGAGGCCAGCACGGAGGCGGGACACATGAACGAGACCTTGAAAGGGAAGAGGATCCTGATCGTTGACGATGAGCCAGATATCCTTGAAACTTTGGAGGAAATTCTGGATGTTTGTCTCATCGACACGGCGCCCAACTACGAGACTGCCGAGAAGTTCATTGTCAAAGAGAATTATGATGCAGCCATCCTGGATATCATGGGAGTCAGGGGTTACGATCTACTCGATCTGACCAGAAAAAAAGGTATCCCGACGCTCATGCTGACCGCCCATGCCCTGAATCCGGATAATCTCGTCAAGTCGATCAAGAAGGGGGCACGGTCCTACATCCCCAAAGATAAACTGTCCGATGTTCCTCATTACCTGGCAGAAATGCTGAAGGCGGCGGAAAGCGGAGAGATCCGCGAAGGGACCTGGTTCACTAGGCTCAAACCCTTTTTCGACAAGAAATTCGGGCCGAACTGGCGGGATAAGCACAGAGAGTTCTGGGACGAATTCGACGAGACCTATCGGGTCTCGAAAAAGGAATTGGAAGATATCATGTAGCGGGTGGCGTAGGTGCCGAAGCCCCTTTCTGATCGACTTTCAAAGGGAGCCTCACGCGGAACGTAGCGCCTTTCCCCTCGTCGCTTTCGAGCCACAGGCTCCCACCCATATCTTCGATCAGCACCATGACTCCCGCCAACCCGAGACCGTGGCCGCGCACACTGCACACATCCGTCGCATCCATCTGGAAGTAGCAGTCAAAAATCTTTTTGTGGAAGACGGCGGGGATGCCTTCCCCGTCGTCTTTGACCGCGAACAGGATGGCCTCTCCGTCCTTTTCGAGATCCACCGATAACTCCACCCGGGTTTTCCGGTATTTCAGGGCGTTGGTCAGGAGGTTCCGCAGGATCTGGGTGGCCTTGCTTCCGTCGATACAGACCTCACGACACCAAAGCGCCTCATCGAGCTGCAGATAAAGCCCTTTTTCCTGCAGGGCACGCCTCAACACATCCAGCGACGCGCAGGTTTTGATGGAGTCCGCCATATCGGAATCGACCAGGTCGAAGATTTGGCCGATCGCCTGTTCCAGCAGCTCCGAGAGGGGGAGGGAGATGTAGTTCATCAACCCCTCCCTCGACCGACCCAGTTCCAGCGTGTCATTGACCAGGGCCTGCGTAACTTTGGTGTTTCTGAGGACTCGAGCGAGCACCTTCTGCTGCTTCTCCGTCACTGGACCGTATTTTTCAGGCCGGGTCAGGAGAGAGCTTATACCTGCCTCGATAACGGCCAACGGTACTTTCAAATCATGCACCAGCAGATCGATTTTGATGCGTTGTCGGTTATCCGACGTTCTCTGCTCGATCTCGTTCTTCATTGCATCGTTCCCCGTAGACGATTGCCTTTCGGTCTCGATCGGTAGCTGCGCCTTGCCGTCCCGTCGACCCAATGTCGCCCGAATCATATCAAGTCCCTTAGAAAAAATCAAATCTCGAGAACCCTCCTGTCATAAGATTTTCCAAAGGGCTGGGGTCCGGATGGGTGATTGTTTTCCACCTCGGCAGGCCGGCCAGTCCGTGAACGGTCCTTCCAGACCGGACCTGTGAAGAATCCGCGGCTGGACGGCGGGACTGCGCGGCGAAACCTGTGAAGAAAAAGGCCCTCAGCGGATGAAAACCAGCTGATATTCATCCAGAAATGATTTCCCGGCACAACCCAGTTTCCAATCCGAGATGAAGATTGGAAACTAGCTGGTCTCCATCCGGAAATGATTTCCCTATAGAACCCAGTTTCCAATCCGGAAATGAGGATTTTTTGCCAATATCAAGGAAATCGAGCGTTTGCGCGGAGGCGACCTGGTGGTCGCCGCACAAGCAAACGTGCAGATTGACGCCGAGATTGGCAAAAAAGACCATTTCCCTATAGAACCCAGTTTCCAATCCGGAAATGAGGATTTTTTGCCAATATCAAGGAAATCGAGCGTTTGCGCGGAGGCGACCTGGTGGTCGCCGCACAAGCAAACGTGCAGATTGACGCCGAGATTGGCAAAAAAGACCATTTCCTTATAGAACCCAGTTTCCAATCCGGAAATGAGGATTTTTTGCCAATATCAAGGAAATCGAGCGTTTGCGCGGAGGCGACCTGGTGGTCGCCGCACAAGCAAACGTGCAGATTGACGCCGAGATTGGCAAAAAAGACCATTTCCTTATAGAACCCAGTTTCCAATCCGGAAATGAGGATTTTTTGCCAATATCAAGGAAATCGAGCGTTTGCGCGGAGGCGACCTGGTGGTCGCCGCACAAGCAAACGTGCAGATTGACGCCGAGATTGGCAAAAAAGACCATTTCCGGATGGAAACTAGCTGTAATAAAGAACGCCGACATAGCCGACGAAGTTGCTGTCGGGACGCACGTCGTAGCTGGTCGTGTAAGCGATCTCCTCTGCATGGGAGGCGCCGAGCGCCTGGGCGGCGGCGATCGCGGCTGCCGCGGCCCCGGAGCAGCAGGCGTTCTGACTTTGCAGGGCCTCGCGTATGACGCCTCGGGCGTCCATCCGGAGCATGTGTTGGATGACCGCGCGGTCCTGAACGGTTTTTACCCATTCAAGAGCCTGGGTTCCATCGCCTTTCGGCATGAAGCCGTAGCTCGGCCCGTAGTGGGTCAGATCGGTTGAGCCCAGCACCCTGGCCTTCCTGCCGAGTCGAAGACAATACTCGGCCGCGCGGCGGGCAATGGCAAGCGCCTCTTCCCGGGGTGCCGGACCGATCGGGACGATGCGCACCCCGGGGAAGAAGTGCCGGACGAAGGGTAACTGGAGTTCAATGGTGTTGTCCTGCACGTAGCGCGTCGCCGTTTCAACCTCGAAATCGAACTCTTCGATCAGCAGGGCCGTGATCTCCGAATCGATTTCCAGCGCACCGAAAGGGGTTTCCCACAAACCTTCCTTCATCAGGAGGTTTGTGCTTCGAGGGCGCATGTGGTGTCCGAAGATCAGGACGGTATCGGCCTTTTCGCCCCGCTCTGAAAGGCACCGGATGACATTGCAGGCGATCTTCCCCGAAAACGCCCATCCCGCGTGGGGGACAATCCCCCCGAGAATCGCCTGTGCATCGGCGGGGCAGGAAAGGGCCGGGTCGGAAAAACTCCTGATGGCGGCAAGGCACTCCCGTTCCGTTCCCGGGTACCATGTGCCTGCGAAATCGGCTGGACGTGTAAGCATAAGCTCCCCTCCTTTCGACCCTTCCGGTGAGGTTCTGGGGCTTGCAGGTTGCATGACGAAGACAAAGGTGCTAAATTTCGTGGTTTGGTGCGGGCTCCTTGAAGATCTCCGTATGGCCGCGGGGTCTCCGACGGGCCCGGTGAAAACCCGTCAAAGGGCCCGGCGGCGGCAGAGGGCCTGTCTTCCATGTTTTCGTTCGAGGCCTTCATGTCTTTTGATATCGCAAGCCTGATCATCAAGATTCCCGTTCTGCTTTTCGCGCTCACCATCCACGAGTATGCCCATGGACGAGTGGCGCTCGCCATGGGGGATCCGACAGCCCTCCGTGCGGGGCGCCTCACGATGAACCCCATCCGTCACATCGATCCTTTGGGGGCGATCTGCCTCTTTCTCTTCAATTTCGGGTGGGCGCGGCCCGTGCCTATCGATCCACGAAATTTCACAGACTACCGGCGTGCGACTGTGTACGTCTCCCTTGCGGGCCCATTGGCCAATCTGTGCGCGGCGCTCGGCACGGGCCTGCTGGTCCGCTACGCACTCATGCCCTGGGAGGTCTACCGGCAGGTGCTGCTATACCTGCTCCTGATGAATATCGGGCTCGGTCTTTTCAACCTGATCCCCATACCACCGCTCGACGGATCGCACGTCCTCGAGAATCTGCTTCCCCGCCGGGCGGCCGTCGGCTATCAGCGCCTGAGGCGGTACGGCCCTCTGGTGCTGATCGGGATCATCCTGCTCGACAATTTCGCTCACACAGGGATCATCGGCTTCATCCTGTTGAAGCCGATGTTCCATCTCGCACATCTTTTCGCAGGCGAGGGCTTCTTCCGCCTGATCGGCGTGCTGTAACCCGGCCTACATCGTTTCCATCCGGAAATGGTCTTTTTTGCCAATCTCGGCATTCGGCATCAATCTGCACGTTTGCTCGTGAGGCGACCACCAGGTCGCCTCCGCGCAAACGCTCGATTTCCTTGGTATTGGCAAAAAATCCTCATTTCCTGATTGAAAGCTGGGTTGTACCGGGAAATCATTTCCGGATGGACACTACATCACATCCTTGTCGCTTTCCTCGATGGCACGATCGATCTCCGCCTTGAGTTCCGCCGGCAGTCCGGGGATGTCCACACTCAAAAATCCTCTCACGATCGTCGATGTCGCTTCGTCCTCACTGAGGCCGCGCGACATGAGATAGGCGATCTCCTCCTGGGCGATCTTGCCGACTGCCGCCTCGTGGGACATCTCGACCCCGTCCGCATGGCCTTCCAGTTCCGGAACCGCGTGGATGAGGCCGCCCTTCAGAATAAGCCCGCGGCATTCGAGATGGGCCTTGATGTCCGAGACCTCCCCGATCAGATGGCCGCGCGCGATGATCTTTCCTCCGTTGCTGATCGTGCGCGCGATGATCTCGGCGCGATTGCCGGGCTTCCTGAGGAACACACGGCCGCCGAGGTCGTACTCTGAACCGGGGCTCCCTACGATGATGCTGTAAAAGCGTGCAACCGCTTTCTCCCCCTCCAAATAGGTGACCGGATACATCTGCAGGGATTTGACGGGCTTCATGCAGATGTAGTTGTTCAGAAAAAGGCCGCCTGCCTCGACGCGCGCCGCCGATCGGGGGCGCACCACCATATCCTCGGCCCAGTTGTGGATCATGGTGAAGCTGAGCTTCGCGTTCTTCTTGATGAAAAATTCGGATATCCCGATGTGGGCGCCGCGCTTGAGGTGGGGCGAGGTTGCACACCCCGTGATGATGTGCAGTTCGGAATCCTCTTCGGCGATGATGATATTGTGGACGTTCTGCTGCAGGCCTTCCTTGCCGATGTACAGGCAAGCCTGGATGGGATAGACGGATTTGACGCCGGGCAGAGCGCGGATGACGTAGCCGTTGTGTAGGCCGATCTCGGCTGCGGCGGTGTACTTGTCGGTATCGACGGAGACGAGTTTCCAGTAATACTCTTCGATCCAGGGGTGTTTTTCGAGGGCCTCCGTGATCGGCATGACTTCGATCCCGGGCTGTTTGCTTCGGCAGTGCAGGACAGATGTATCCTTCTGAAAAAAAGTTCCTCCTCGGCTGCCTTCCGCCGGGTCGAGACCGGCCATGACGAGCGTACGCCTTTCGTCACCGGGAAGCGACAAGAGCCCGTCCACTCCGAGCGCCCCCGCCGGTTCCGCCGCCGTCACAAATTGGGTGAGATCGACGTCGGGGCCCAGGAGGGCGCGTTTTTCCTTGGCCTTGGAGGCCTTCTCTTTCAGCTGTTCTGCTGCATGATGCATCTGACACACTCCTCGTAACCGGTTTTGCCGACGCAGGTGAGAATCTCACGGGGGTTGCTGACGCAACTGAGCATTCCGTCGAACAGGACCTGGCCCTGGTCAGCGCTTACATAATCAAGGATATAGCCGGTATGCGTGATGATCAGCCCCATCTTCGTCCGCTCCATCTTGCGCTGCATCTTGGATTTGAGCGTGTTGCCGAGGGACTCTTCGTCCTTTTGGAGGAGCGATGCAATGGTTTTTCCAACCAGCGCGATATTCTCGAGATCGACCCCTGATTCAGGCTCATCGAAAAGCATCAGATCCGGATCCTGCGCCAGGAGTTGGAGAAGTTCGGAGCGTTTGATCTCGCCGCCCGAAAAACCGGCGTTGACATCGCGGTCGAGAAAGTCCATGAAGGCCAAACGGGATGCAAGCGTCTCCACATTCAGTCCCGCCCGGCTTCGGGCGCAGAGCGCGACCATCTGACGCGTCTTGAGGCCGTTGATGGTGGGCGGGCGCTGGTAGGACATCCCGATGCCGAGCCGAGCTCGTTCGTCGATCGGCAAGTGGGTGATGTCCTCGCCCTTGAAGAATATCTTCCCGTGCACCACCCGGTACTGAGGATAGCCCATGATCGTCATGAGCAGAGACGTCTTGCCGGAACCGTTGGGGCCGAAAAGGATGTGGGTTTCCCCCGGATGGATATCCAGGTCGATGTGCTTGAGAATCATCTTGCCCGCAAGCTCAACCTGCAGGTCCTCGATGTGCAGCATGGATCGAACCTCCTTGGTTTTTCCGAGGGGCTGTTCGGGAGAATGAAATGGAGAAGAGATTGTAAATTCTACAGGGGAAAAGTCTTTTTGACAAGAGTCTAGTGGCCTTCGGCGCAGAAGCGCGGCCATCCCATGAGCGCTGCCGCCCCGGCGATCGTCGTGCCGTAAAAAACGACCGGTTTCCCTGTCAAAAATCCGTCGATGGTATGGTTGACCAGGGTGGTTCCGGTCACGAGCAGGACTTCAGCCCACTGCAGGGCCTGCACCTGGGTGTCCGGGCCTTCGATCGGTACACCGAAACGGATGGTGCCGATGTTGTCGGGGTCGAGGTCCAGGACCCGCATGGGGAATCGTTTGCCGAGGGCCTCGATCATCCTCGGCTGAAAACCGATCTGCAGAACCCTTGCATCGGGGTAAGTCGCCTCGAAGAAGCGCAGGAGTTCGGCCGCGCAGCGCCTTGGCTCCTGGTCCCGGCAATGGATCGTTTTGTCTGCGGCGGAAAGATGACGCATCAGAGCATTCAGCGAAGCGGTGAAAACAGCGCGCCTGAAATTGTTGTCGAGCGGCATATCGAGGATCTCTTCGAGCGTTGCCTGAAAATCGCCGTACTGATCGGTGAAAGCCTGCCCGAGTGCGCCTCTGAATTCGGCCTGCATCAGCGATTCTTTGCCTTTTTGCAGTGGAAAATCCTTCTCCTCCGGATGGCCTACCGCCTCCTCTACGGACAAAGGCCTGGCCGTCACCTTCAACGATTCGGACAGAAGCCCGTGGACCGCTTCGCTCTGAAGCAGGCGTTGTTTCAACTCTTCAAAAATATCAACCATGGTTCGATCCTCCAAATGTTTCGGTATAAGGCCCCGCACTGTCCTGGAGCCATGTAGTCCATCCCTTTGCCATATGCAGCTTGGACGAAAGGACAATCCGCGCGAAGGCGTCCTGCTCCTTTTCCAGGCGGGAGGCGATCCGCTCTGAAGCCTTGTGCAGGATCGCCTGCTGGGCATCGATCAGCCGGTGCAGCCGTAGGGTTTCCATGTGCCTGGCAAAAAAAAGTTTGGCGATGAACTCGATGCGCATATCCCTTATGTGCTGCACAGGCTTGCCGAGCCACCCCTGGAAGGCGGATCGGCCTCCGGCCGTCAGCGAAAAAACGCGTTTGGCCGGGCGGTTTTCCTGAGATCTCACCTCCGAGCAAACGAGCCCTTTCCGTTCGAGCCTCTTCAAGACGGTATACAGTTGACTGTTGCCGACATACCAGGCTGGGCCGAAATGCCGCTCGAGAAACTGCAGAATTTCATAGCCGTGTTTCGGTCCATCCGCCAGAGCGCCAAGGAGCAGATAATCCACAGATTCTCGTGCCTTCATTCCCGATTGAAACCCCACTTTTTCCTTTTCGTAATATTACGGAATGAAATAGGCGGTCAAGCAAAAAAGCATCGGCCCTCCACGGGGTCCCGGCCATCCGGAGCAGAGCGTTTCTTCTCATTTTTGCCCTTGACAGACCGTGTCTTTCATTCTATAGATGTGCCCCAATCCGCGCGAGCATCGGAACATCATGGGACGGTGCCGCGCCGAAGCTCGGAGAGAGGCCTATCTTCAACATAAAGAAGCACGGCAAATGGGTTGATGATGTCGCTCTTGTCAGCCAGGTCGGATTGACCATCGCTGGTTCTATCCTGTTCTGTTTCGCTATCGGGTACTACCTCGACAAATGGCTGCACACCAAGGGTCTGTTCATCACCATTTTTATCCTTCTGGGTATTGCGGGTGGGGGCTACACCGCCTATCGGCAGATCATGGACGTGACCCGCGAAGAGGGAAAAGGTAAAGGCACAGCGAGAGGAAATCCAGACGGTGAGTGAGGCGTTTGCTGAGGTCAGCCGATTCCAGAAGCGGATCATCGGGAAGGCGTTGTTGGCCTTTATCGTCATCGCGGTGATTCTCCTTTTTGCCGGCGAGCGTGCACTGGCTAAGGGGTTGATTCTCGGCACCGTCTTCAGCGTGCTCAACTTTCTGTTGATGGGCATCTGGGGTCCCTCCCTTCTCGGCACGAGCCAGGCCCGCGCCAGGATGACCGGTTTTGCTTCGATCATCAGCCGTTACATCGTTCTGGCGGTGCCCCTGGTGGTAGCGGTAAAATCCTCATCCTTCAGCTTTCCCGCGGTGGCGGTCGGGCTTTTTGCGGTTCAGATCGTCATCATTGCCGACCACCTGCTCCCCGGCCCATGGATGGGCAAGGGGGGATCGGAGTGAGGTTCCTTACTTCATACTGAACACTGCTGAGGAATTAAAAGCTTATGGAAGACATGACCATCATCCCACAGTGGACCCTGCAACTTTTCGGTCTGAACCTCGTGCTCAACCGAAACACGATCATCATGACATGGATCGTGATGGGTATTCTGATTGTTTTCGGGTTTCTGGCGACACGCAAGAAAAGCCTGTTGCCCAACCCCTTTCAGGTCGTTGCGGAACTCTTCGTCGGTGGTTTTCACGACCTGACCCGCGATGCACTCGACGAGGCAATGGCCAGAAAGTATTTTCCGCTGATTTGCACCCTTTTCATGTTCCTGGTTCTCTCCAACTGGCTCGGCATCTTTCCGAAGCTCTCCGAGCCTACAAAAGACCTCAATACCCCATTGAGCCTTGGACTTCTCGGTTTTGTCATCGCCCATTACTCGGGCATCAAGGCGAAAGGCTTCAAAAAGTATGCAAAGGAGTATTGCGAGCCCATGTTCTTCATGGCTCCGCTCAATATTATCGGGGAGATCGCCAAGGTCGTTTCCATCTCTTTCCGTCTGTATGGTAACATCCTCGGTGGCGCCATCATCATCCTGGTTGTTTCCCACCTCGTCTACAGTGTGCTGTTGCCGCCTCTCCTCAACTGCTTCTTCGGTCTTTTCGTCGGCACGATTCAGGCGTTCGTTTTTACCATGTTAACCCTTGTTTACATCTCGGTACAGGTAAAGTAGCTATGTTTATGGACATGGACACCGCCACTATCATCAGACTGGCATCCTATGTCGGCGCGGGCTCATGCATCGGGCTCGGGGCCATCGGCGCCGCGCTGGGGGAAGGCTTTACAGCGGGCCTCGCAAACGAGGGTCTTTCCTACCGGCCCAACAAATCCGGGGATATTCTCAAAAACATGCTCGTGGGGCAGGCCATCGCCGAATCGGCGGCCATCTTTGCCCTGGTCATCGCGATCTTGCTGCTCTTCACGACCGCGGCGGGGGATAATCTCCTGCGAGCGGCAGCGCTGCTCGGCGCCGGCATTTGCATGGGGTTCGGAGCCATCGGATCGGGCATCGGCGCGGGGTTCCCTGCCGGAGAGGCCTGCAAGGGCATTGCGCGGCAGCCCGCCTTTACTGGCCGTCTGACGACCAACATGCTGATCGGCTCCGCGGTCTCCCAGACCCCGGCGATTTTCGCGATGGTCGTCTCGCTCATGCTGATGTTCATGAACCCGGGGACCATTCCGGTTATGCCGATGTGGGCTGCCTACATCGGTGCGGGTCTCAGCACGGGCCTCGCGGCCATCGGCTCCGGGATCGGCGGCGGCATGGCGGCAGGTGCCAGCTGCCAGGGGATCGCCCGCAACCCCGATACGTTGGGGCAGGTGACAACGACCATGCTGGTCGGGCAGGCCGTTTCCCAAACCCCGGCCATCTTCGGACTCCTCATCAGCTTTGTGCTCATGTTCCGGGTCTTGCCCGAAACGACTGCCCTGGCGCCGGCTATGGCCTTGCTAGGCGCCGGCATCTCTATGGGGTTTGGGGGGATCGGTCCCGGTATCGGCAATGGCATGACGGCCGAAGGGGCGGTAGCATGGGTCGCACGCAACATCGAATCGGCTGGGGATCTCACCCGCACGATGCTCGTCGGGCAGGCGGTCGCGCAGTCCACCGCCATATACGCCATGGTTGTCAGTCTGGTTTTGATCTTCGTCGTCTAAAGGGTTTTCGATACACTCACTTAATATTTTTGGAGGATGTACAAAATGGCTATTGAAGGTGTGGATATCGTTAAGGCAGCAGCGTTCTTGGGTGCCGGTATAGCTATGGGACTGGGCGCGATCGGCCCAGGTGTCGGTGAAGGTTTCGCCGCCGGGAAGGCGTGTGAAGCGATCGGGCGAAAGCCTGAGGAGGCTGGTTTGTTGACCAGAACCATGCTGGTCGGTCAAGCGGTCTCCGAATCGACCGGTATTTACTCCCTGGTCGTGGCGTTGCTACTCCTCTTTGTGGTTTAGGGATCCCTACGGAGCAGATATGCGATGATTAGTATCAATGCAACCCTATTTATCCAGGTGATCCATTTCCTGGTGCTGATGTATATCTTGAAGCACCTGATGATCCTGCCGATCTGGAAGTTGCTGCAGGAAAGGCGGGATCATATCGAAAAGGCCCAAAACGATATATTGGAATCTGAGCGGAAGGCGATCGAACTGGCGGAGCGTTTTATGAAGGAAGAAGAAAAAGCGGTCCGCGCCGCCAGCAAAGAGCGGAACCTCCTGAAGGAAGAGGCCATAAGCCTGGCGATGGCCGAGTATGACCAGGCGCAGGCGACCGTCGCGTCGATCCGCGCCAGGGTCTCCCAGGAAGTCGAGCAGCAGTTGGCTCAGGCCAGACCCTCGCTCAGGGACCACGCCGTCGCGCTCGTCGATGAGATCATCCCGAAGGTGATCGGCAGGAGGATAGAAGCTTGAACGCGTTCAACAGGAGATTGATCCTTTTCATCTGCCTCGGCGCAGGTGTCCTCTTGACCTTCTCCCTGGCGGAGGCCGCCGAGGGCGCAGGCAGCGGCCGGAAGCTCTGGGACAACATCATGCTGTGGGTCAATTTTGGCATCCTGGTCTTCCTGTTCATGAAATTCGCCAAAAAGCCCCTGATGGATTTTCTGCGTGGTCAGAAGGACAAGATTGAGCTGAACCTGCAGGATTTGGAGGGCCAGCTTCGCGAGAAGCGCACGGCCATGGAGGCAGAGGTTGCAAAGCTCGCCAACATCGATGCCCGGATCGCGGAGATACGCCAGAGGCTGATGGACATCGGGCAGCGCGAGAAGGAGAGATTGATCCAGCAGGCCAAGGAACAGGCGCAGAGGATGCTCGAGAAGGCGGAGTTGGAATCCAAATCAATGGTCGCATCTGCCAAAAAGCAGTTGAATGCCGAACTGGCCGAGATCGCCATCGAACTGGTTCACGAGCGCATCCGGAAGGGGTTCTCGAGCGAAGATCAGGACCGTCTGATCGAGGATTTCATGACAGGGCTCAAAGGGCAGAGAAGACACGTTCGTTCCCTCATCTGATCCCGGCAGGCGCCGGGTTGGCCTGGTTTTCGTCTTTTGATGCATTAAAAAAAGCGCCTTCATGAGAGCGCTTTTTTTAATGCACGAGAAGCTTTTTCTGTATTTTACTGCCTCGGGTTTTTTTCAGGCCGGCTGGCTTTGGTGGATGGAAGCTCCGCAATTTGAGATGTCTTGGTCTGCGACCTGTCCAACTGACAGGCGTTCCGCATTCAGGTGGAAATGCCGAACCTCGGCAGAATGACGGCCTGAAGCAAGACCCAACCGGCGACGATTGCCAGCAATATCCAAAGACTCATCGTTTTTTCCTCTTTTTGGATCTTTTCAGTCAACAGCGTCTTCCTTCAGAAAATCCCCTCAATAACGCTGAAGCCGCACCCTGTTTGACGTGGATCCGGATGGGCATCCGTTTCAAGAGGCAGCGCGAACACGCCTCGGAGACCGGGTCGATAATCGCTCACGGCGATCGAAGATCAAGAAGCTCAAGAAAAACCACGCGAGCTGCACCCGCCCTGGATGGAGCCGGTGCCGCCTGTCGCGAAGCCGTTTCCGGTGGAAAAACTGGAAAAGGCTGACATCATGCGCTCGGCCTCCGGGTGGCCGCATTTCGGACAGGTCGCCTTCCGAGTATCGTCACCCTTCAGGCAGAGCCGCTCAAAAACAGTGTTGCAGGCTTTACACTTGAATTCATAGATAGGCATTTCTAAATCCTCCTGAATACGTCTAATAGAATTATAGAACCGGATCTTGGCAAAAGGTTACAGACTTGTCCAGTTTTTCCTGTCGGCTTTCACTTCTAAAAACGTAAGTCTGATTTCAAGGCATGCAAGGGAAACCGGCCCTCCTCCCGAGTTCGTCCCGATGCAGTTTTCGCAGAATGGTCTCACGGGGATCGATTCCTTTGAGTTCAAGCGCTTTTCGGCCGTACTTCATGTTGGCTTCGATGACGTGCCATTTTCCTCCAGCGTGAATCAGGTCGAGCCCAACATCGTCGAACCGGCACTTGAGGGCCGCATCGCGTGCGATTTGGACGGCCTCCTCCGGCACCCCGCCAAAAACGATCCTGCCGCCCTGCGCCAGATTCGCCCGGAAATTTTCGGACGCCTTGACGCGCCAATAGGCGAGAAGCGGTTCATAGTTGATCAGCACAACGCGAAGGTCCCGCGCGTGCGGGAGGTACTCCTGGATGTAGGCGACCGACGTGCGCGCGAGATATGTCTCCAGGGCGGCAGGGTCGGTGATCAGGAAGACCCCTCTGCCTCGCGCCGAACGGCGGGGAATCTTGGCAATGAAGGGATACTCGAAATCCTTCGTGATTGCGCCATGGTGCCGGTGATAATAAAAGCGTGTCCTCGGATGCGGGAGATCCAAAAGGGTGAACAGGGTGCTCTGTTTGATCTTTTCATCCGCGTAAAGGTGTGTTTCGAGGCTCGGAAAGATGCGTTTACCCATAGTCGTGAAGAATTCCGCGTAGTTCTGCGTCGGGTAAAGGATGATGGACGCTTCCCGGATCAGCCGTCTCTCTTCAGTGCTGTAATCCTGAAAATTGGGTTTGAGGCCTATCGTGCTGACACCGTCAATTCCCTTGAGGCGGCTTCCGATCGCGATGTACCGCCGGTATTCCGTCCTCATAGGGATCAGCCTCTCAACCACAGGGCGACGCGTTCGGCCATTTTATCCGCACGCGCCAATACCCCGGCCAGATCCATCGTCAACAAACGGCGGTCTTCCATGACCATTCGTCCGTCGATGATGACATGGCGGACATCCTGCCCCCGCGCTGCATAGACGACATGTGAACAGGGGTTGTACATGGGGGTCAGATGAGGTTGACGGGTATCGATCATGATGATATCCGCCTTTTTCCCCGGTTCGAGCGAGCCGGTCTCCCGCTCCAGGCCCAGTGCGGCGGCGCCCTGGATCGTGCCCATCCGCAGAACGGTCTCGGCATCCATGACCGTCGGATCCTGTTGGCTGACCTTGTGGAGTTTGGCGGCCGTGTCCATCTCCTCGATCATATCGAGGTTGTTGTTCGAGGCGCACCCGTCGGTGCCGAGGGCGACCGTTATGCCCATCGCCAACATGCGCGGCACCGGTGCGATGCCCGAAGCGAGTTTCATGTTGCTTTCGGGATTGTGAACGACCTTTATGCCGGCCCGCGCCATCGCCGTCAAATCGGCGTCTTCGAGGTGAACCGCGTGAGCGGCAATCAGATGCTCTCCCAGCAAGCCGAGGGATTCGAGGTAGGCAATGGGGGTCGAACCGAACCGGCGCTGAATCTCCGCGCACTCGCTCAGCGTTTCCGCGATGTGCGTGATCAACGGAACTCCATGGCGAAGGGCCAGTTCATTCGCCTTTCTCAGCAGATCGGGACTGCAGGTGTACAACGAGTGCGGCTCGACCGCCACATGGATCAGCGGATCCCCCTGCCAGCGCTCGATGAAGCGCTCGGTGTAATCGAGCGCGTTTTGCACCGAACCGTAGCTCGGAGAATCGAAATCGTAGAGCACTTCTCCCACAAGGCACCTCATCCCCGCTGCTCTGGCTGCCTGCGCCACGGCATCCTCGAAAAGGTACATGTCTGAAAAAGTGGTTGTTCCGGACATGATCATCTCCGCGCAGGCGAGGAGCGCGCCCGCGTGAACGAACTCGGCATCCATCCGGCGCTCGACCGGGAAGATGTAATTTTCGAGCCATTCCATCAAAGGCAGATCGTCGGCCAACCCCCTGAAGAGCGTCATGGCCGCGTGCGTATGCCCGTTGACGAGGCCCGGAAGAACCAGGAAACCTTTGCCGTCGATGATCTTAGCGGCGTCTGAATCTTGGGGTGCGCACCCGTCCAGGTAGACGATCCTGCCCCCTTCGATCCCGAGCCATCCACCCTGAATCAGTTGGGCGTGGGCGTTGCAGGTGATGATCGTCGCGTTTTCGATCAGGATATCATAAGGCATCAGAAGGGATCCTCCTCGATCAATTGCATGATCCGCTTCCAGAGACGGGCCAGTCGGGGACTGGCCTCTCTCGCCTGGGCGATCACTTCGTCAAGGCTGATTTCCTCCATGAGGTCAGGCCTGTTGATATTGGCGAGGACGGCGACCGCCAGGACTTTCATGCCACCATGAACCGCCGCGATAGTTTCCGTCACGGTCGACATCCCTACGGCATCTCCACCGATGAGCCTCAGAAAACGGGTCTCGGCCGGTGTCTCGAGATGCGGGCCGTGAACGGCCACATAGACGCCTTTTTGAAGTTCGAGGCCTTCCTGCAGGGCCGCCGCTGAAGCGAGCCGTTGGAGCTGCGGCGCGTAGGCTCTTGTTAAATCAGGGAATCTCGGCCCCAGCGCATCGAGGTTGGGGCCGGTCAAAGGAGACTTGCCCGTTAGATTGATATGGTCCGTGATCAGCATAAGGTCACCGGGGCAAAACCGGGGATTGAGGCCGCCGGCGGCGCTCGATATGAAAAGGTGGGTGACGCCTAGCAGCCGCATGACGCGGATCGGCAGCGCAATTTCTTCGGCTGCATAGCCTTCATAGAGATGAAAACGGCCCTCGAGGGCGATCAGCCGAATCCCCCCGAAGTTCCCAACAGCGAGCGTCCCGCGGTGTCCTTCGGTCGTTGAGACCGGAAAATTCGGGATCTCCGCATAGGGGATGCGGGTATCCACCTCCAGGGTTTCTGTCACCGCATCGAGCCCCGTGCCTGTAACCATCGCAAAGCGAGGCCTCTCCCCGACTCTCTCCGCCAAAAAACGCCGCGCCGATTCCAATTTCATCAGCATGCAAAGATTCCTTTCTTGAGCGTTATGCCTCGGCAGCTTCCATCCGGAAACGCTCTTTTTAGCCCATCCCGGCGTCAATCTGCACGTTTGCTTGTGCGGCGACCACCAGGTCGCCTCCGCGCAAACGCTTGATTTCCTAAACATTGACCAAAAATCCTCATTTCCGGATGGGGGACTGGATCGTGCTGGATCATCTTTTCCATGTTGGAAACGGGGTTGTGCTGGACGATCATCTCGATAGGGACACGTGACAAACCAAAATTAAAAGTATACCACTTTCAGGGTCGGCACTCCAGCATAACCCTCCGCCATAGAGAATACCTCGAATGCCGCTCCCTCAAGAAGTGTCCACCCGGAAACGGTCTTTTTGGCCCATCTCGGTGTCGATCTGCAGGTTTGCTTCTGCGGCAATCTACGGCTCGCCTCTGCGGTAAGCGATTGATTTCATGAACAGTCGCCAAGCACCTCCATTTCAGGGTTGGAACCTGGTTCGTGCTGGATAAGGCCTTTCCGAATGGCCCGGGAAGGGCGCCGCCCAGGCCCAGGATGCTCGAAACGGGTTGACATCCCTGATATCGGCAAATAGAATCTCGGGTTATCCCCAATTTGGAGGTGATTTATATGACGACGGAAATCCTGAGGCCTTTCCGGCTGCACGATTTTGGTCGAGGGATCGGGATCTGCATTCTCCTGGCGGCTCTTGTTCCGGTTTTCTTTCAAACGGTTCCTCAAGCTCCAACCCATTCTGGCAGCCAACCTGACCTTTGCCTTCTAACCTTTTCGCCCGATGCGTTTTTCAGAGAAGAGGCACTGATCCAAGAGGAAGCCCCGGCGGAGAAGCCGGAACAAATTCCCTATGCGAAAGGCAAACCGGTCGTTCCGCATCTCAAGCCGCTCATAAACTCGGCTGCAGAGCGTTATGAGGTCGACCCGCTGCTTATCAAAGCCGTCATCATGGCCGAATCGGGCTACAACTCGAGGGCTGTTTCCCCAAGAGGGGCGGCAGGTCTGATGCAGTTGATGCCCGAGACCGCTGAATCGTTGGGTGTCAGGGATATCTACAACCCGGCCCACAACATCAATGGCGGCGTCCGATATCTCAAGAGACTGCTGGACCGGTTCAAAGGCAATGTAGAGCTTGCGCTTGCTGCTTATAACGCCGGATTGGGCGCGGTGCTGGAGCACCGAGGGATCCCACCGTTCAAAGCCACGCAGGCCTATGTGAAGAAGGTTTTGGGATATTACCAGTATTACCAAGAGCGCCATCTCGAACAGATGGAAGCCGCCCGGGATTCCGAAAACGCCTGAGCGGGACAGGCCTTCGCCGCCCAGGGTCATTGACGCTTCTGCCAGGCCAGGCAAGCAAGGTTTCAGCAGGTCCCCCCGGTCTGTCAATCAGCAACCCGTCCGGCGCGTAATCCCTTCATCACAGCGGAGGCGCCGGAACGCCCGTGGGAGGAATCAGGGTAAAAACAGTCGACTGGAAAGGCTTTTTTGCCGGGGACCCTCTCCCGCGGCAGCCAGCTTGATCTTCTTTACCCCCACGCTCATGTACCCCGGCCCGTTTCCACCTGGAAAGGTTTGTATGGCCAATTTCTGACTTGACCATCGTGCCTCCGCTCATATAAAACTGCGTCAAAACTCATTGCGAGGGGATCTTCCATGCAACCCAGCCTTAGTGGAGGGCAAGCCGGCCTGATCGAACAGGTCATTGCACCGGGGCTTTGCGTCGGCTGTGGAGCCTGCGTCGGCCTTTGCCCCTATCAGGAATTCAAGGACGGACGGATCGTGGTGATCGATCGGTGCCATGCGGAGAACAGCCGCTGTTATCAGATCTGCCCGCAGTGCGGCGGCGGGCCCGAAAAGGCCGGATGCGCCGAAAACGACGCATGCACGCCCCCCGGGATCGGCGTGTGCCTCGAAATCCACATGGCCAGAGCCAAGGATGACGCGATCACTGCTCGAAGTCAATACGGCGGTATCATCTCGTCGCTTCTCATCCGGGCACTCGAAACAAGGCTCGTCGAAAGCGCCGTTCTCACCACGAAAGGGGCATCCGATGCGCCGGCGGGAACCCTGGCCCGGAGCCGGGAAGAGATCCTCGTCTGTGCAGGTTCCCGCTACAGCTCCGCCGGGGCATTGGCGGCGGTGAACCGCGCCTTCGGTAATGGGAACAACCGCATGGCCGTAGCCGGGCTTCCCTGCCAGATGTTGGCCCTTGAAAAGATGGCCGGCGTCCAGCCTGACGGTGCCGAACGAAGCCGGGCTGTCGCAGTCAAGCTTGGCCTTTTCTGCACATGGGCCCTCGATTACCGCAGGCTCAGAGATTTTCTGAAGGGGAAGGGGATTGACGCGCCCGTCCGCAAATACGATATTCCGCCGCCGCCTGCGGCGCGTTTCGATGTCGAAACCCCTCAGGGTCTGAGAAGCTTCCCTCTGGACGATATCCGGCCGGCCATCCAGAAAGGATGCCGGATTTGCCGGGATATGACTGCGGAATGGGCGGATATTTCGATCGGTGCCGCTGAGGGATACCCGGGCTGGAACACCGTTCTGGTCCGGACGGAGACCGGCCGACAGCTCTTCGCGGATGCGTGTGCCGCCGGTCTTCTGGAGCATCGGCCCTTGCCCGACGCCAATCTCGAACACCTCGGGGAAGCGGCCCGAAACAAGCGTCGGAGAGGGGAAGAGGCCCTCTCCGAGCTTCGCGGAGGTCGATCATGAACCGTATCGCAGCCTTTCATGCAGGCGAGAGAGTGCTTCTTCAGGGGAACGAGGCCATTGCGCGCGGGGTCCTGGAGGGAGGGGCGGTTTTCTGCGCGGCCTATCCGGGAAATCCCTCCTCGGAGATCCTCGAAACCCTGGCCGAGTGCAGCAAAGACCTGCCGATGTATGTCGAGTGGTCGACCAACGAGAAGGTTGCGCTCGAGGCGGCGACAGCCGCCTCCTTCGCGGGGTGCCGCGCTGTGGTCAGCATGAAGCAGAACGGCGTGAACGTCGCCTCCGATTTTCTGACCAATCTGACCCTGTCCGGCACCAAGGCGGGCATCGTTCTCATCTCGTGCGACGATCCATCCGGCATCTCCAGCACAAACGAGGAGGATGCGCGGCTGTTCGCGCGTATGACGGACATCCCGCTCCTTGAGCCCGCAACGCCCCAGGAGGCCCTGGAAATGACCCGCTGGGCCTTCGAGCTTTCGGAGGAGATCTCAAACGTGGTCATGCTCAGGAGCGTATCGAGGCTTTCTCACACGCGCTCCTGCGTGCAGGTGGGAGCGCTTCCCGCTCTCGAGACGCGCCCCTGGTTCGACCCCAAGCACGCCTTCCACACGTTTCCGGTCGTCGCCAAGCACGCGGAGCGCCACCGGAAGCTCGAGAAGGCGGCGCGCCTCTTCGAGGAATCGCCCTTCAACGACTATGAAGGTCCTGAAAAGCCCGAGCTCCTGGTGATTGCCTCCGGCTGCGCCTGGAGCTACGCATCCGAGGCGCGAGACCTGCTCGATCTCGGCGCAAAGGTCGGGATCCTCAAGATGGGGACCACCTGGCCTCTTCCAGCAGAACTCGTCGCGCGGCACCTGGAACGATCGACCCGTGTCCTTTTCGCCGAGGACGTCGATCCGTTCGTGGAGGACCTGGTCAAGACGCTCGTGGCCGATCTGGGCGCGCGCATCGGGGTCCGTGAGTTTTTCGGGAAGAACTCGGGGCATATCCCGGCGTGCGGGGAGTTGACCCCCGCGCACCTCATGGAGGTGATGGGGGCGTTTTTCGGGATCGACTGGCGGGATGCGACTTACCGTCATAAGGTGGCGGCGCTGATCGGCGATTCGCTCCCGCAGCGCGAGTTCGGCTTCTGCCCGGGCTGCCCGCACAGGGGATCCTACTACGCCATTAAAAAGGCTCTCGCTTGGGACGGCCGGGACGGGTTCGTCTCGGGCGACATCGGGTGCTACACGATGGGCATCTGGCCCACGGGTTTCAGTCAGGTCAAATCCGTTCATGCCATGGGCTCCGGCATCGGTCTGGCCTGCGGGTATGGTAAGCTGACTACCCTCGGGTTCGATCAGCCTGTGGTGACGGTATGCGGGGATTCCACCTTTTTCCACGCGGGGTTGCCCGGGCTCGTCAACGCGAAATTCAACCAGGCGGACATCCTGCTTCTCATCCTGGACAACAGCACCACCGCCATGACGGGTTTTCAGCCTCATCCCGGGACTGGAAGGACAGCCATGGGGAACCCTACCGAACCGGTTGACGTAGAGGCCTTGTGCCGGTCGCTGGGGATCACGGTGGCCGTCGCCGATCCTTACAGGATGGAAGAGACTGCCGAGACCCTGTACAGGTTGATGCAGCAAGGGGGGCCGCGTGTTTTGATCCTGAAGCGAAAATGTGCCCTTGTTCAGGGGAGGGAAGGGGGGTTCCCCTTCCGCATGCATGTGGATCAGGAGAAGTGCCTGGGGGAATCCTGCGGCTGCAACCGGTACTGCACCCGTATCTTCCGCTGCCCCGGCCTCGTCTGGGACGAGGAGATGCAGAAATCCCGGATCGATGAGGTGATCTGCGTGGGCTGCGGCATCTGCGCCGACATCTGCCCGCAATCCGCCATCATCCGTGAACCTGAATAGTTTCCATCCGGAAAGGGTCTTTTTGGCCAATCTCGGCGTCAATCTGCACGTTTGCTTGTGCGGCAACCCACAGGTCGCCTCCGCGCAAACGCTTGATTTTCTTGATATTGGCCAAACCGGGACCCGCCGCGGAGCGGTGGGACTGAGCGGCGAAGCGGTGAAGAAACCGGGACCCGCCGCGGAGCGGTGGGACTGAGCGGCGAAGCGGTGAAGAAAAATCCTCATTTCCGGATTGGAAACTGGGTTGTACCGGGAAATCATTTCTGGATAGACACTAAATAGACCTTTCCGGCAGACGGCGTATTTGATTACGCTTACGCATACCGAGGGAATCATGCTGTTGAATCTGATCATTACAGGGGTAGGCGGCCAGGGGAATGTCCTGGCCTCGCAGATCCTCGGCCGCGCCGCGGTCAAGAAGGGGCTGGAGGTGACCATCGGGGAAACCTTCGGTCTTTCCCAGCGCGGCGGACCGGTCATGAGCCACGTGCGCCTCTCGGATGAGCGGCTCTACAGCCCGATCATTCCGCCCAACCGCGCGGACGTGGTGGTGGGGCTCGAACCGCTCGAGACCGTCCGGATCCTCTCCGAATTCGGGAACGACGACTGCACCTTCATCGTCAATGCTCGCCCGATCTACCCGTTGAACGTTATCGCCGGAGATGTCGCTTATCCCGATTCGGACTGGATGCGTGCAACGCTCGAGGCTTGCGCCAAAAGGCTCTACTGGCTCGAAGGTACACGCCGGGCGATCGAGCTCGGCGGACCGATCATGCTGAATATGGTGATGTTGGGCGCCCTTTGCGCACTGGAAGGCATGCCGGTCGTGCCGGCTGACGTCGAGGCTGTCATCGGAGAGCTCTTCCCGGCCTCAAAGCTCGAACCGAACCGTCGGGCCCTTCAAACCGGCCGCGAGATGGTCCTTTCCTATGAAAATTGATCTTCATATCCACTCGCGCACCTGCTCGGACGGCAAGATGGAGGCAGGAGAGATCCTGCGCGAGGCACGCCGCCGCGGGATTACGATGCTCTCCATCACGGACCACGATTCGGTCGAGTGTCAGGAAAGCATCGAAGCGGCAGCCGGGCAGCTGGGCCTGCGGTACCTGACCGGGGTGGAGCTGAACATCACCTTCTCGGATCCGGCCTACCGCGGCGGCAAAGCGGTTTCGCTGGATCTCCTCGGCTACGGCTATGACGCCGCCGATCAGCGGCTTCTCGACAAGACCTTGCAGTTGAAGGCCTTCCGGCGCACCCGCGCGGAAAAGATCCTCGAACGGATCAATGAAGAATTCGCCCGCGAGGGGAGGGCGCCTTTCGCCGCCGAGGACATGGAGGCGATCGAGGCGACGGTCGACGGCAGCTTCGGCAGGCCTCATATCGCCCATTACATGGTCCGGAAGGGTATTGTCCACACCCGCCAGGAGGCCTTCGACCGCTATCTGGTGCGCTGCGATGTCCCCAAAATGCCCCTTTTGCTGGAAGAAGCGGCCGAACTCGTCCACGGAGCGGGCGGCCGCCTTATGCTGGCCCATCCGAGCGACCCCAATGGAACCTCGCTCTTCGCCCTGACCCCGGATCTGAACGAGCAGCAGGAGATCATCCGCCGGAGGCTGCTGCCCTACCTGGACGGGATCGAGTGCTGGCACTCGCGCCACGACCCCGGCACCACCGCCGCCTACCTTGCCTTTGCCCGCCGGGAGGGGCTGATGGTGACGGGCGGTTCGGACTGTCACCAGGACCCGGTCATCATGGGGAATATCCAGGTGCCGCTCTATGTCGCGGAGCAGTTCGGGGTTCATCTCGAAAGGAGGACCGCATGAGCGCCATGATCGACGATCTCCTCGACCCCGCAGCCTTGCCGGATGAAACGGGCAGCGTTACCCTGGTCCAGACGCACATCTCGCTCGTCTTTATCGCCGACGCCTTCGTCTACAAGGTGAAGAAGCCGGTCGACTTCGGTTTTCTGGACTTCACGAGCCTCGGCAAGCGCGCGCATGCCTGTCGTCAGGAGGTGCTTCTCAACCGCCGTCTGGCGCTTGAGATCTACGAAGGGGTGGTCCCGGTCGTCTTTGACGGCTTCAGACACCGCGTGGGCGCCGAGCGCGGAGAGGTGGTGGACTATGCGGTGAAGATGCGCCGGATCCCGGAGGAGCGTTTGATGAAGGCGGTCTTTCGGCGCGGTGAACTGAACGAGAGGCATCTGGAGGACATCGCCCGGGTGCTCTCGAATTTCCACCGGAGCGCGCGCAGATCCCCTGAAATCGATACGTTCGGGAGAGCGGAGGCCTTCCGCGTGAACACCGACGAAAACTTCGCCCAGGTCGAAAAATACTGCGGGATCAGCATCGACCGGCCTCTGTTCGAGGCGCTGCGGCAGTGGACCGACGTCTTCTACCGCGCTCAGGCGGCGCTCTTCGAGGAGCGCATCGCCGCCGGGAAGATCCGCGACTGCCATGGGGATCTCCATATGGAACATATTTGCTTGACCGAAGGAATCCCCATCTTCGACTGCATCGAGTTCAACGACCGTTTCCGTTACAGCGATACGCTCGCCGACGTCGCATTCCTGATGATGGACCTCGACTATCACGGGGGCGGCTCGTTCTCCGAGATCTTCTGGGATGCCTATAGAAGATTCGCAGAAGAAGGCGATCGGCACGACCTCTTGACGTTTTACAAGGTCTACAGGGCGTTTGTCAGGGGAAAGGTCATCAGTTTTCAGCTGGACGATCCCAACATCCGGAATGAGGCCAAGGAGAAGGCGGCCCAAACCGCCCGGGCCTATTTCGAGCTGGCTGGAGGCTACATCTAGATCCATCCGGGAAGGTCTTTTTTTCACCGGCTTCGCCTGATCTATCCCGGACCCCGGGCCCGGAGGCCGGTGCTTCAGAGCGGAAATTTTTCCATGAGGTGAGTCGAATATGCGTGAACCCTTTGTCCCTTTTATGCAAAATAACCTGGAGCCTCGAAGCGTCCTGATCGCCTGCGGGTTGCCTGCGAGCTACAAGACCGAGACGACCGAAGTCATCGCCGATCTGCTGGGCTACACGATCCTGCGCTCGGATCTGATCCGCCTGGACGTCCTGAAGAACGAGGACATCTTCGACGAGAAGGTCGCCTCCAACTTTCAGAAGCGGACCCTTGTCTACGACGAGATGTTTCGACGGGCGCACGAACTGGCCTCGCAGGGCCAAGGCATCATCCTGGATGCGACCTTCGTCACCCAGGCGCTTCGAAGGCGGGCTGGAGAGGTAGCCGCCGGGGCCGGAATGAACCTGGTGATCCAGCAGACCCAGTGCCCCCGAGAGGTCTCGCTCCGGCGGATCTCCAATCGGACCAAGGAAAACTACGAATCCAATGCGCTGACCGAACAGGCCTACGACAACAATGTGAAGAAGTTCGAACCGGTCGACCTGAATGACCTGCTGGGTCTTTTTCCGACGACACCGTTGATGCACCTGCTGGTGGACACCTCATCCGACCTCACCGAGGAATGGTTGGTGATCGACCGGCAAAAGAGGCCATGAACGAGCGGATCGAGTTGCAGAGAAGACGGATTGCCGCGGCGCGGGGAGAGAGCCCTGCGGACCTCGTCCTGCGCGGTGGTTCGGTCGTCAATGTCTTTTCGGGGGAAATCGCTGTCCGCGATCTCGCGGTCAAAGACGGGGTCATCGTCGGACTCGGGGAGGGTTACCTAGCGGCCGAAGAGCGGGACGTTTCCGGAAGCTTCCTTTTGCCTGGATTCATCGAGGGGCATCTGCATATCGAAAGCAGCATGATGATGCCTCGCTCGCTTGGCGCTGCCCTCGTCGTACACGGTACCACGGCGCTGATCGCCGACCCCCACGAGATCGCCAATGTCATGGGCATGGACGGTATCCGCCTGATGCTCGAGGACAGCCGCGATATCCCCTTCGACTTCTTTTTCATGGCGCCTTCCTGCGTACCCGCCACGCACATGGAAACCTCCGGGGCAGAGCTGCACGCAGGGGACTTGGCCCCCCTTCTTTATGAACCCCGGATCCTGGGCCTTGCCGAAATGATGAATTTCCCCGGGGTCCTCGCGGGCGACGAAGAGGTCTTGCGCAAGATCGATCTCTTCCGGAATCGCGTCGTGGACGGACACAGCCCCGGCCTGACGGGAAGGGATCTCCAGGCCTATGTGACCGCGGGGATCGGTTCGGACCACGAAAGCTTCGCCTTGGCCGAGGGTCGCGAGAAGGTGGAGGCGGGAATGATGCTGATGATCCGGGAAGGGACCAGCGCCCGGAACCTCGCCGCGCTGCTTCCACTCGTCAACCGGGCGAACTGGAATCGCTTCTGTCTGGTGCACGACGATCTGCACGCCGAAGACCTTGCGGAGCGCGGACATCTCGACCACCTTTTGCGCAGGGCCGTGCAATTGGGGCTCGACGCGGTCACCGCGGTCCGCCTGGCAACCATCAACCCCGCGCACTATTTCGGACTGCGTCGGAGAGGGGCCCTTGCGCCCGGATATCGAGCGGATATCGCCGTCGCAAAGGAACTCGAGAGCTTCGAGATCCAGGCTGTCTACAAAGATGGGATCCTGGTGGCGGAGGAGGGACGCTTGACCGGCATTCAACCTTGGGGCGTCACCGACCGGGCTCCGGTTCGTCCGCCTTTCCCCGAACCGCTTCGAATCGCCCCGTTCACGCCCGAGCGCCTCGGCATGCCCCACCCGGGCGGTGAAGCGCGTGTGATCGGGCTCGTCCCCGGTGAGTTGATCACCCGGGTTTTGACCCTGCCCGTTCCCGCCGTGCAGGCCCGGGTGCAGACCGACGTCGCGAACGACATCCTCAAGCTCTGCGTCGTCGAACGGCACAAGGCAAGCGGGCGGATCGGGCTCGGCCTGGTTCAGGGTTTCGGCCTCGAGCGGGGCGCTCTGGCATCGTCCGTGGCCCATGATTCCCACAATGTCATTGCGGTCGGCGTCGACGACGCCTCGATCCACCAGGCCGTTATGCGCGTTCGGGATATGGGCGGCGGACTGGTGGTGGCTGCTGAAGGCCGCGTTCTCGCAGAGGTCTCTCTGGAGGTCGCGGGACTCATGACCCGAGCGCCTTTCGAGGAACTCGTTCAAAAGATCCGGGCAGCCAAAGACCGGGCCTCAGAACTCGGCGCCACGGTCCCCGAACCCTTCATGGCGCTCTCTTTTCTTGCCCTGCCGGTTATCCCCGAACTCAAACTGACCGATCAAGGGCTCGTCGACGTAAACCGCTTTGCGGTCGTGCCGGTCTTCCCTGCGCAGGGACAGGGCAACGGCGCCTCCACCTCCTCTGGCCAGGCCCATGAAGAACGGTAATCTCCAGAGCGCTGTGAAGCCGCAATCCTCGGTGGGCATCATCTACAAACACCACCACGAGCCTGCGCGTCAGGCGGCCATGGAGCTCGAGAAATGGTTCCATGAGCGTGGCATCCGGGTCTATACGGAGGAAATGGTTGCGGTCGGGTCTCGCTACCACCCGGAGGAGGAAGCGACCTCGATCCCCAAGACGGTCGATTGGGTGGTGGTGCTTGGGGGGGATGGCACGCTGCTCGGTGCAGCGCGACAGGTGGGGCGGTACGGCGTTCCCCTCCTTGGCGTCAATCTCGGCGGATTGGGCTTCCTGACGGCGACACCCCTCCGCGACCTCTACAGCGTCATTGCCCTGATGATCGCCGGCCGCCTGGACGTGGAAAGGCGCTCTATGCTCGAGACCCGCGTCCATCGCGGGGAGAGGGAGGTCTGCCGTTTCCAGGTGCTGAACGACGTCGTCATCAACAAGGGCGCCCTGGCGCGGATCATCGACCTCGATGTCTGCATCGACGACGCCCTGCTGACGACGTTTCGCGCCGACGGACTCATCATCTCCACCCCCACCGGATCGACCGCCTACAATCTGTCGGCTGGAGGACCTATCGTCTATCCGACGCTCGAATGCTTCATCCTGGCGCCCATCTGCCCCTTCACACTGACCAACCGCCCGATTATCGTACCGAGCAGAGACACGACCATCCACATCACCATGGGTAAGGAAAGCGAGGAGCGGGTCCTGTTGACCTTCGACGGCCAGATCGGGTTTGAACTGCGGTACGGGGACGAGGTCTCCATCGCCGAGGCCGGTCAGGGGATCCGGCTGCTGCTGCCGCCTTATCACAACTATTTCAAGCTCCTGCGCCGTAAATTGATGTGGGGCGGGGCCACCTTCAATGGCAAAAGAGACCAGTAAGCGCCTCTTCCGGGTCGAGCGCCGCGAGATCAGCTACATCCGTTATACGCTCGAATCCTACGATGGGATGGCTGCGGTGACGACCCTGGACCCCCGCGAGGCCTTCATATCGGTCAGTGTGGCCCCCGGGTGCGAGGCGGAGGTCGCCGAGTTGATCGCATCCCTCAAAACAGGGGAAGGACTTTTGATCGAAGAACTGGACGCGTTGAAAACACCCGATGCAGCGGGGGAGGATCGCCCAGCGCAGACCTCGCTCCGGCAGCAGATCGCTGCGCCCGGAAAGGGCGGCTTCCACATCGTCACCATGGGCTGCCAGATGAACGTCTATGACTCCGACACGGCCGCCCGCATGCTGATGAGGGCCGGATGGGAGCCTGTCACCGACCCCCGTAACGCCCGCCTGGTCCTGATCAACACCTGTTCGGTGCGCGAAAAACCGGAGCACAAGGCCGTCAGCATGCTGGGCCGGATGGCCTCCCTCAAGAACCGGCGCCCCGACATGATCCTCGGGATCATGGGGTGCTTCGCCCAACAACGGGGTGCGGAACTCCTCAGGCGCTTCCCGACCCTGAATCTGGTCATGGGCCCCCGTGCCCTCGGCACTTTCCCGAGCCTTCTGGCCCGCCTCGAAGAGGATCCCGCTGAGCCCCTGGTTGCAATCGGCACATCCGATTTTCCGCTCGACCCCGAGCCGGAGGACGGTTTTTTCAAGGGGAGGGTGAGCGGGTTCATCGCGGTCATGCAGGGGTGCGACAACTTCTGCACCTATTGCATCGTCCCGTATGTGCGAGGCCGGGAGCGATCGCGCGACCCATCCGATATCCTTGCCGAGGCCGATGCCCTCCTTGCGGAGGGCGTCAAGGAACTGACGCTTCTGGGGCAGAACGTGAATTCCTACCGCTGGGAAACCGGTCGGATCCGGCGATTCCCCGATCTCCTGCGCGCGGTCGCGGAGCGCGAAGGGCTGCTGCGCCTGCGCTTCACCACATCCCATCCGAAAGATCTCTCCGACGACTTGATCGCCTGTTTCGGAAACCTCCCGACGCTTTGCCCCCATATCCACCTGCCGTTCCAGGCCGGGAGCGATCGGATTCTCAAGCGCATGGGGCGCCGCTATTCACGGGAAGATTACCTTCGGCTGGTGGAGAAGCTGCGCGAGGCGCAGCCCGCCATCGCGTTGACAAGCGATGTGATGGTCGGGTTTCCCGGCGAGACCGAGGAGGACTTCGAGCAGACGCTCGACCTGATCGAACGAATCCAATTCGACAATCTTTACTCCTTCAAATACAGCGACCGACCGGGAACGGCTGCCGCGGACATGGATCGAAAGATCCCGGAAGCGGAAAAGGCGGCGCGGCTCGAAACGTTGCAGGGCATCCAGGAGACAATCACCCTGCGGCGGAACCAGGCGTTGATCGGCTCCGTCGTCGAAGTCCTCGTGGAGGGGGAAAGCCGCCGCGGGACGCAGCTCTCAGGCCGCACGGGCTGCAATAAGGTCGTCAATTTTACTTATAGTAAAAAATGGTTGAATAAGATTATTAATGTTTTAGTTAAGGAATCCTTTATCCATTCCCTGCGGGGTGAAGCCCTCGAATGAGGATGAGACGAAACCCAGCCTTACCCGGGTCTTTTCGAGCGGCCAGAAGACGCATAAGCCATGGATAACCATCGAAAAAGGGCAATCGACCCACAAAGAGAACGCTTTCTCCTGGTCGATGACAATCCGTATATCCTGAAGGTCCTGCAGGAAGCGATCTCCAGTTGGGGCTATCCTGTCGACACGTGCTCGGAGCCGGAGCAGGGGCTGAAGAAACTCAAGAACGGTTTGTACACCTTTCTTGTGGCTGATCTGCGCATGCCCCGGATCGACGGCTTCGAACTGATCCGGGAGGCGCGCCGACTCCGGCCGGAGATTTTGTGCATAGCCGTCACCGGCTACGCCCAGGACTACGGGTATATGAGTGCTGTCCAGGCGGGTGCGACGGATTTCCTTCGCAAGCCCTTCGAACTGGAGGAACTGCAGGCCAAGATCCTGCGCGCCGTCATCGAACGGGATCGGGCCCTCGAACTCTTGACCCTCTCGATCACCGATACCCTGACAGGGCTTTTCAACCGGAGGCATTTTTATAAGGTCCTCGAACAAGAGATCACCCGGGCGGCCCGGCAAAAATATCCGCTTTCACTCGTGCTCCTGGATCTCGACGTATTCAAGGCCTTCAACGACCGCTACGGGCATATAGCCGGAGACCGATTGCTCGAGCGTGTGGGCGGAGTCATTCGAAGCCGCATCCGCGATGGGGTCGATTCAGCCTATCGCTACGGCGGCGACGAGTTCGCTGTCATCCTCGTCGACGCGGACGCCCCGATAGCCGAGCGGATCGGCATGCGCATCAGGAGCGGGGTACAGGAAGAGTGCAACATCAGCGTGACCCTCGGACATGCCGTGTTGGCCGACGGCATGAATCCGGAGGCCCTGATCGCGCTGGCGGACAGCCGTCTTTATCAGGCTAAAGGGGTTGCGCTGAACGGCGATGGGGTCGCACCATAAGGCCGCCCTGCCTGGAGTGACGATTTTACGTCTGATAATGTATATTATGTAAACTTACCCCTGGCTGGATTTATCCTGGTGCGGCCGACGGCCCATCCAGGCGGAAAACGGCGTTGTTTGCAATATTATCAGCAGGTTGCTCCCTACGCGAATGCGATCGTGCATCGCGGGCGCCTCTTCAATCCGCAGCCAAATGCGTTTCGCTCTTTTATCCTCTTGACATTCAGCCCGGCAAATAGTAGAAACAACGATCTTATTTCTGGGAGGTTACGTGAATGGGCAGTGTGGTCAAAAAGCGGCGGAAAAAGATCAGAAAGCATAAATACCGTAAGCTCAAGAAAAAGATGCGGCATAAAAACAAGTAACCCCTTCCCTTCGGGGAAGGTGGTCACCCATACAAAAAGGCAGGCCGGGGTTGATTTCCCCGCCTGCCTTGCTGTTTGGTCATGGGTGTTTCGGGACCGGAACGATGTCCTGTCAGCTTTCAAGAGATGCCGCCAGGCCCTCGAGGGGACGCTGTGTATTCGATCCGAACCCCTCGGACGCAGGCTCTCTCTGAGTTCCCTTTAGATTAGATGCTATCTTGAGCAGCCCCTCAGGGTTCAGGGTGTGCTCTTTCAGCGGTTCACTCATCGGTGTCCCCGGATGGGAGCACCGAATCGAATGCGGTGCCCCATCGCTTTCGAGGCGCTTATCGGCTACTTCTGGCTGTAGTCATACCACCCGCCGCCGGTTTTCCGTCCGAGCTTGCCGGCCCTGATCATGGTTTTGAGCAGATTCGGCGAGACCCATTTCGATTCCTTGTTCAGTTCCTTATAGAAATACTCCGTCACGAAGTAGGCGATGTCGATCCCCGTCAGGTCCATCAGTTCGAAGGGACCCATGGGGTAATTCAACCCGTTCTTGACGGCGACGTCGACGTCCGGGATGCTGGCGATCCCCTCTTCGACGATCTTGATCGCTTCGAGCATGTGCGGAATCATGATCCGGTTGACGATGAAGCCGGGGGAATCCTTCTTGACCTCGACCGTGATCTTGCCCATCTTCTTGGCGAGCGCGGTCGTGGCAGCCACGGTCTCGTCGCTGGTCGCAAAACCCCGGATGACCTCCACGAGTTTCATCAGGGGAACGGGGTTGAAAAAGTGCATGCCGCAAACCTTGTCGGGCCGTTTGGTGGCCGCGGCGATCTCGGTGAGCGACATCGAAGACGTGTTGGAGGCCAGGATCACTTCCGGCCGGCACACTTCATCCAGTTCTTTGAAAACGCTCTTCTTGAGATCCAGGTCCTCGATCACCGCCTCGACCACGAAGTCCACATCCTTGAGCTGCTTTATATCGGTGGTGCCCTTGATGCGACCCAGGACGGCGTCCTTTTCGGCGGCTTGCATCTTGCCTTTTTCGACGCTCTTGGTGAGGAACTTCTCGATATTCTTCATGCCGCGCTCGACAAAAACATCCTGGACATCGCGCAGCACCACGTCGCAGCCGATCAATGCCGCAGTCTGTGCAATACCGTTACCCATCGTTCCGGCTCCAATCACGCCGATTTTCTTGATCTCCATAATCCTTGTCATCCTCCTTCTCGACTTCGCATGGGTTTTCCGCGCAGGTAGGCGGCTTCCCGCCTTCTGCCGTTACGATTTCCCGGCCGGGACATCCGGCCGGGACATTTCTCGCTGCCCCCGTCTCCGCACGAAGACCGCATGACCTTCTTCTTCGATTGGGGCGCCGAGACCGTCGCCGTCCATTTCAGAGCACCTGAGGCTCTTCCCGGCGTCTCCCCGCCCTCGGGCCGGAGGCATATCCCTCGTTCTAGGCCTGTTCGACCCGTTTCACCTCAGGCACATTGTGCTTAAGGATCTTTTCAATTCCCATCTTGAGGGTCATCTGGGACATGGGACACCCGCCGCAGGCGCCCATCAACTGCACCTTCACGACGCCGTCCTCAGTCACATCCACCAGTTGCACATCTCCCCCATCGGCCTGAAGCGACGGGCGGACCTTCTCCAGCGCCTTTTGAACCTTCTCTTTGAGCGTCTCCATGGTAGGCCTCCTCTCCTTGACATTAAAAATTGGTTCATAACACAAATTCAGGAGGGAGACCAACCAAAAAAGCGCTTTACCCGGCCGTCCAGGAAGGCCTTGAGGCCCTGCGAATCGCCGGGCGACCAGCCGAAAGACTCGCGCCATACCATATCCGATTCCATGCAGAGGTAAAGGCCCAGATCCGGGTACCATCGCTCGAGGAGGGCGGCCATCCGGGCGTAGAGCCCGACCCGGATCGGCCGGAAGAGGCGCAGCTTCCCGTCCAGCCCCGTCACGAACTCCCCGTCGAGGACGCAGGTCCCGGGGTGGCGGCGGAGGATGATCGGTTTGAGCTGAGGCATGCAGCGCATGCTCCCGAGGCTGATCCAGATGATCCCTTTCGGGTCGATATAGCGGTCCATCAGCTCGACCGTCTGCGCATACCCCTCCTCCCAATCGGGATGTTCGACCATCGGGTCGAAATGAAACCCCAGGGTGAATCCTTCCTGCTGACAGAGACGGGCAGCCTCGAGGCGCTGTTTCAGGCCCGCGGCGCGCTTTTCTTCCCGGGCGGCGATATACGGGGCATTGAGCGACCAGGAGACGATGATCCTTTCTCTGACATCGGAGCGCAGGAGCCCTTCGATGTGATCCGTCTTGGTCTTGAGTTCCAGGATCGCATTGCGCCGGCAGGAGAAAAACGGCGGCAGGGTCCGCGACCAGTCCGTCAGCGGATCGAGCGCCAGGCTGTCGGTGAATTCGCCGGTTCCGACCCGGAAGATCTCATCGGGATGCGCGTCGATTTCGGCCAGCACGGGCGCGAGGTTTTCCCCCAGATTGCTGAAGACGCGCAGGTTCGGCTGATTGAAGTAGGCCTGCAGGATGCAGTAGCTGCAGTCGAGCGGGCAGTTGGTCCCCACATGGAGGATCCGGTAGCCGCAGCAGATATAGTGGCTGGTGCCGGGGCAGGGTCTCAGGAAAACGCCCTTGTTTCTCAGGATATGGAGCACGTCCTTGCCGAGGTCATCGGCCGGACCGCGCCGTAAGGTCGGTCCGGGCAGCGCGGAAAGCCTCTCGGTCATCTGTGCCGCAAGCGGGTCCCCTGCACTTTCCGGCTCGACGATCGTCTTGCGGATCGGGTAAAAGCTCATCGCATCTCCTTCCAGGAAGGGAGCCGCAATTCCTCCAGCCCGTCGATTCCTTCGATATCCCTGAGCATTTCTTTGAGCTCGCGCCCATCCTTGAAGGCCATTTCGAGCCGAAGGGTCTCCTCCTCGAAAAACGGCGGCGCCTGGAGACGTGCCCCCCTGGGGAGCGGCAGCCTGGCGATCCGCCGATGAAACGCCTTGGCTGCGGCGGCGAACCGCGGGCTGCGACGGCCCTTGAGGTAGGCGAGCACGGCCTTTCCCCGCTGGGGTCCATTCAGCGACCTGTCTTCGAGGATCGCCCCGAGCGCCTGGGATCCAAGGAGAGCCTCAAGCTGGACCGATTCGATGCGTATTATATCATCTATTAATTCTATTAATTGCATCTGATTATTAATGCTTAAACTTAGATTTTTGATGATGCCGTGGATTGCGATTCGCTCCTTCGTACCCCGAGCGAGCAGGGCACGAACGGCGGGGACGCTGAGTTCGCCGCAGGCCAGGGACTCCTTCAAAGGCGGCTCCAGGCTCGAAGCCACCGTGATATACAACTGGACCGTCTCCGTACGGGGCGCAAGCCCAAAAAGCGGCGCATAGACACGGCTGAGGGCGTCGATAGGCTGATGCTCGGCGAGGCGCGCGAGCGCCATCCCCGCCTCCACCACGTTGAAGCCCCGCGTTGCGAGGTTATCGTGCAGGTTGATGAGCAGCCACTCGCTCGTGCTCCGCTCATCCGGCTGCAGCACCCGGCAGGGGACCTCGGGCAACCCCAGCCGGCGTGCCGCCGCGATCCGCCGAAAACCGCAGACGATCGGCCAAGGTTCGGAAGCCGTTTCCAGGACCAGCGGCGGTTGAACGATGCCGACGGCCTCGATCGAACGGACCAGCGCATCGGTCGAAAAGCCGTAGCTCATGGTGAAGGGCCCCGGCTCAGAATCGAAGCGGCGGAGCGGTTCTTCTCGGATCTCGTTTCTCATGTCTTTCCTCCAGATGCCTTCCTTGCATCCCTTCCTTCTTTTCTTTGACCAAATGATTTGCGTTTCTCCTGAAGCAAGCGTATCATGCCGCACCATATGCAGATTGCACGGGGAAACCCCTTCCCTGCGATCCGCGCCCCCCGCATCGATCACCACATCCGTGCCTCTCCTTGCACGGGGCACGCTTGTATGCCCGGCCTGAAAACGCGTTTTTTGCTGACAGCCCATGCTCACTCGGAAATATATATCCAGACGCCGAACAGATGTCATCAAGATAGTATCCATCCGGAAATGCTTCATCCAGCACAACCCGGTTTCCAATCCGGAAATGAGGATTATTCTTTGCATGTTTCGCCTGCACAGTCCCATTCGGCCGGAAGATGATTTTGCCGGCCGAAAAACAGTACAAACATCCAGCGAACAGGGAGGGATTGCCATGAAGGGGAGAAAGAACGCCGCTCTGAAATTCATCGGGTGTCTGGTTCTTGCAGCCTGCTTTCTTGTCGCATATGCAGGGCCGGCCCCTGCCGGGGAGCCGCCGCTCAAGGTGGGGGTCGTGCTCCCCCTGACCGGCAAACTCGCCAAATTCGGGGAGATAGAACAGAAATCCTTCCTGATGGCGGCCGAGGAGATCAACGCCGCCGGCGGGATCAACGGCAGACCGGTCCAGTTGATCATCGAGGATACGACCGGGAAACCCGACGTCGGCCGATCCGCCATCGAAAAGCTCATTTCAAAAGACCAGGTCCTCGTCGTCGGGGGCGGCTATTCGAGTTCGGTGACCTGGGCCTCCGTCGCCGTCGCGCAGCAGCGGAAGGTCCCCTTCCTCGTCAACACCGGTTCGGCCGACAACATCACGGAGCAGGGCTGGGACTATATCTTCCGCCTCAATCCCCCCGTAAGCGAATACCCGCAGGCCCTCCATTCCTTCCTCGGGGAAAAGGCGGAGATCAAGTCGGTGGTGATCCTGCACGAGAACACGCTCTTTGGCCAGTCAGGCTCCAAGGAGTTCATGGAGCAGTGCAAGGCGTTCGGTCTGGATGTGCTGATGAAAGAAGGCTACGAGGCCGGCGCGGTGGATTTCAAGCCCCTGCTCGTGAAGATCAAGTCCAAGGATCCGGACATCATCTACATGATATCCTACGTCATGGATGCCGCCCTTCTCATGCGCCAGGCCAAGGAGCTGAACCTGAATCCGCGGCTCTTCGTAGGCGGCGGAGCGGGTTTCACCCTCCCGGAGTTTCAAACCAATGCCGGGGAAGCCTCCGAGTTCGTGTTTTCGGCCACCCTGTGGACCCCCTCCGTGCCCTATCCCGGCGCCCGTGAGTACTACGACAAGTTCTTCGGGAAGTACGGGACACCCACCGAGTATCACGGCGCCGAGGCCTATGCCGCTATGTATGTCATCGCCGACGCGCTCAAACGCGCCCCGACGTTCACCCCCGAAGGCGTGCGGGCCGCCCTCGCCGAAACGGACACGATGACCGTGTTCGGACCGGTCAAATTCATCTCCTACGGCAAGATGACCCAGCAGAACAAACTCCCCACGTTTCTGGTGCAGTGGATCGAGGGCAGGCTCGAGACGGTCTGGCCCAAAGACGTGGCTACCGCCGAGCCTGTCTACCCCTTCCCCCCCTGGGACAAGCGCTGAGGCGGCAGCAAACGCTCGGCTGACACGATCCAGGGAGAGATCCGATGGACGTTTTCATGCAGACGCTGGTGGCGGGCATCCTCAAGGGAGGTCTTTACGGTCTGATCGGGATGGGGATGTCGCTCATCATGGGGGTCATGGGAATCATCAACCTCGCCCATGGCCAGCTCATGATGGTGGCCATGTACATCACCTTCGTCTGCTTTACCGCCCTTGGCCTGGACCCCTATCTGGCCCTCTTCATCACGATGCCGGCCCTTTTCCTGCTCGGGGCCCTGATCCAGAAATACGCCTTGAACCCGCTCATGGAGGTGGAATCGCTCCTCCCCGAGAATCAGGTCCTGATGACGGTCGGGATCGGTATGGTCCTGACGGAGATCGCCCGTTTCATCTTTTCCTCGGACTATAAATCGGTCCAGACCGCCTACAGCAGTTCGAGTTTTTTCGTAGGAGAGATCTCGTTCAGCGTGGCACTCACAGCCGCCTTCTTCATCGCCATCCTCTTCACGTTCTTCATGTTCTGGTTCCTCCTCAAGACCGATCTTGGACGCGCCATCCGCGCCACCGCCCAGGATAGGGACGCGGCCCTCCTCATGGGGGTCAACGCCAAACGCATCACCATCCTCACGTTCGGCATCGGATCCGCGCTGGTGGCTGCCGCCGGAACTCTCCTCATGCCCATCTACTACCTTTTTCCCGATATCGGCAGCCCCTTCACCCGCAAGGCCTTCGTCATCACCATCCTGGGCGGACTGGGCTCGACGGTCGGAGCGATCTTCGGCGGACTGACCCTCGGACTCGCGGAGGCATTCGGCGCCACCTACATCGGCATGGCATTCGATGACATGATCGGGCTCCTGATCTTCATCCTGGTCCTGCTGTTTCTGCCTAGCGGCTTCAAACGCCTGACCAAGATCTGAAGGCGCCCGGGCCCGGAGAGTGACGACCTCATGAGACGATTCGCACCGCCCTTTCTGCTTGCCCTGTTGATCCTCTTCCCGGTCCTCGTGCAGGACAGCTACTACCAGCACCTGATGATCCTAGTGCTCATGTGGGTGGCCATCGGCACCGGCTGGAACGTGATCGCCGGCTACACGGGGCAGGTCTCCTTCGGCGATGCGGCCTTTTTCGGAACGGGCGCTTACACGGCCGGGCTGTTCGTGTACAAGCTCGGTCTTTCGGCCTGGTGGGCGATGGCCTTCGGGGGCGTGGCCGCTATGGCGGTGGCTTTCCCCTTCGGCTGGATCTGCTTCCGCCTTCGCGGAGCCTACTTCGCCCTGGCCTCCCTTGCGTTGAACGAAGTCATGCGCCACATTGCAACGATCTGGGAGCCTCTGACCGGCGGCATGGTCGGGCTTCTCATCATGCAGACCTTCGTCTCCAAGATCCCCTACTACTACATCGCGCTCGGAATGGCCGTCCTCTCGGTCCTGAGCGTCCAGTTCGTCATGGGCTCGAAGTGGGGATATTATTTCGTTTCCATCCGCGAGGACCAGGATGCCGCCGAGAGCCTGGGTATCGACACCCATCGCTACAAGATGTGCTCCCTCAACATCGCAGCCTTTCTGACCGGGACGGCCGGCGCCCTGTACATGAACTACATGGGCTTCATCGACCCGGAGGTGGTGTTCTCCCTGCACGACATTTCGATCATGGCGATCCTTGTCGGGATCGTCGGCGGGGTCGGAACCCTCTACGGCCCGGTCGTGGGCGCCTTCATCATGGTCGCCGTGCATGAGTTTTTCAGAACCGGATTCTTCGGCCTTTTCAAGGGTCTGGCCGGTCTTACCGGTTCGTCGGCCGTGGAGGCGGCGGCCAAGGTCGTCATGGAGGCCCACGTGCTCGGATTCGGGGTCCTGGTCGTGATCGTGATTCTGGTCCTGCCAAACGGGATCGTGGGGGATTGGAGCCGGATCACGAGGGTGTTCTTTCGGCGTCGTGAAAGAAAGGTGCTCGGATGAGTTTCTTCGAGGTCAAAAACCTGGCCAAGTTCTTCGGCGGTCTGGCCGCTGTGAACGACGTCAGCTTCGAGGTCGCCGAGGGGGAGATCTTCGGCCTGATCGGCCCGAACGGGTCGGGGAAGACGACCCTTTTCAATCTGATCAGCCATTACCACACCCCTACAAGCGGCAGGATCTTCTTCCAGGGGCGGGACATCACCGGCCTGAAGACCCACAGGATCTGCCGCCTCGGCATCGGCCGCACCTTCCAGGTTGTCAAGCCCCTCAAGCGGATGACCGTCCTCGACAACGTTGTCGCCGGGGCCTTTTCACACGCGCGGACGAAAAACGAGGCGCGGGAGATCGCGCTCGAGACTCTGTCCTTCTGCAGACTCATTCACCGTAAAGACGACCTGGCGAAAAGCCTGCCGATCGGCGAGCGAAAGCGCCTCGAAATTACGCGGGCCCTCGCCACTCAACCCCGCCTGCTGCTTCTCGACGAGGCCGCCGCGGGCCTGAACCCCTCCGAGCTCGAGGCGGCGATCGACCTCATACGGAGGATTCGGGAAAAAGGGGTCACCTTGATTGTCGTTGAGCACATCATGAAGCTGATCATGACGATCTCCGACCGCATCCACGCCATCAACTTCGGGCGGACCATCGCGGAGGGAACGCCCCGCGAGGTGGCGCACCACCCCGCTGTCATCGAGGCCTATCTGGGGGAGGATTATGCTCACCGTGCAGAACATCGATGTCTTTTATAGTGATCTGCAGGTCCTGTGGGATGTCTCCTTCCACGTCCGGGAAGGCGAGATCCTGGTCCTGATCGGGGCCAACGGTGCAGGTAAATCTACGGTCATCCGAACGATTTCGAGCCTTTTGAAACCCCGGAAGGGAAGCATCCGTTTCGGGGAAGTGCAGCTTGACAGACTGGCGCCCCACCAGATCATCGAACACGGCATCGTGCACGTACCGGAAGGCCGCCGCCTTTTTTCCGAGATGAGCGTGGAGGAAAATCTCTTCATGGGCTCGCTCTGCCGAAGGGCCAAGGCGCAGCGGCCTGAAAGCGTCGCACACGTCTACCGACTGTTTCCGCGCCTTCTCGAACGGCGCAAACAGATGGCCGGAACCCTCTCGGGCGGCGAACAGCAGATGCTCGCCATCGGCCGGGGGCTTATGGGGCTTCCCCGGTTGATGATGTTCGATGAGCCGTCCCTTGGCCTCGCGCCCCTCCTTGTTCAGGAGATCCTTTCCATGATCGGGCGTGTAAACGAGGAGGGGGTGACCGTCCTCCTCGTGGAGCAGAACGTCACGCAAACGCTCAGGATGTGCCATCGGGCCTACGCCCTCGAAAACGGACGGGTGGTCCTCGAAGGGACGGGGGATGCACTGTTGAAGAATGACCATGTGCGTGAGGCCTATCTCGGATTGTGATCCCGCCTGCTGAGGAGAGGCCGTTTCAACGCCTCCAGTCAGGCGGATCGCCCGGGACCGGTGATGCTTGGGCTTGACAAGAAAACGCCGCAGTTTCTATGATGCCCCTGTATCAACCCTTCAAGTCGCAAGGAGAAAAGACGCATGCAAACGCTTTTTTCCCCATTCCGCATCCGAGGTCTGGAACTCAGGAACCGTATCGTCATGCCGAGCCTGGCCTCCTTCTTGATCGAAGAAGGCGGGCATATTCCTGAACGGGCGATCGAGCACTACCGGCGCAGGGCATCGGGCGGCGTTGCCATGGTGATCATGGAGGCCTGCTCGGTCTCGCCGGAGGGGGTGGTTTCAACCCACCAGGCCCGCATCGACCATGATCGGCTCATCAAGGGATTGTCCGAGATCTCGCGCGCCATCAAAGGGGAAGGGGCCGTGCCGGCCATCCAGATCCACCACGGCGGCCGTCAAACCTCCGCCAAGGTCATCGGCCGCAAACCCCTCGCGCCCTCCCCCCTCCCCTGCCCCACGATCCGGGGGGAGGTCGAGCCTCTGACCATCGATGCCATCCAGGATCTGGTCCAACGATTCGGCCGCGCCGCCGAGCGGTCGGTCGAGGCGGGCTTCGAGTTGATCGAGATCCACGGGGCCCACGGCTACCTCGTCAACCAGTTTCTTTCCCCTTTCTCGAACATCCGAGAGGACGCCTACGGCGGCGACATCCTCGGCCGCGCGCGTTTTGCCAGGGAGATCATTCTGGAGATCCGCCGGCGCATCGGACCGGATTTTCCTCTCTCGTTCAAGATCAGCGCGCAGGAATTCGTCCCGGGCGGCCTGGATGTGCCCGAAAGCATCGAGATCCTGAAGATCCTCGTCCCGGCCGGACTGGATGTCGTCCAGGTATCAGCCGGAAACGACGCCACCCCGGAGTGGATCTGTCAGCCGATGTTCATGGAGCAGGCGTGCCTTTCGGAGGCGGCGCGCCTGATCCGGCAGGCCATCCAGGTCCCCATCATGACGGTCGGGCGCATCAATGACCCGCAGCTGGCCGACGATCTGATCAGCGGAGGCGTCGCCGACCTCGTTTGCATCGGGCGCGGATTGATCGCCGATCCCGAGCTGCCGCGCAAGGCGATGGAGGGACGTCTGGACGAGATCCGCCGATGCATTGCCTGCAATACCTGCATGCAGTCCATCTTTCGGCGCGGCCGCGTGGAATGTCTGGTGAATCCGACCCTCGGGAGGGAGAAGGAGATGGCCATCCGTCCCGCCGAGGTACAAAGGAAGATCCTGGTCATCGGAGGGGGGCCCGGCGGTCTGAACCTGGCCTGGGTGGCCGCGCAGCGCGGGCACGAGGTCCATCTCTACGAGAAGGCGCCCCTGCTCGGCGGACAACTGCTGTTGGGAAGCGTCACGGCCTACAAGCGTGAACTCCTGAGCCTCATCCGCTTCCATGAGTCCCAGATCAGGCGCTTCGGCGTCATCTGCCATCTCGGCGAAGAGGCCACCCTCGAGACCATTCGCCGCGAACAGCCCGATGCCGTCGTCCTCGCGGCGGGCTCGCGCCCGATCCGCCCGGACGTCGAGGGGATCGACCAACCGATGGTGATCTTCCCGGCCGAGGCCCTGAACGGCGCGCGCCCCGCCGGGAAGAAAATCCTCATCGTGGGCGGGGGCCCCACCGGGTGTGAGATCGCCCTGCATCTGGCCGAAAGCGACTGCCAGGTGACAATCGTCGAGAAACTCAAGGATCTTGGGGCGGGCCTCGAGAGCATGACGCGGAAGATCCTTCTGGCGCAGCTCAAGGCGCACGGCGTCAAGGCCTATACGAGCCACAGCCTCGTCCGCATCGGCGGGGGCGGTGTGGAGATTCAGGGTGAGACAGGAGAGCCGTTTACGGTGCCGGCCGAACGCGTTGTCGTGGCGATAGGAAATCAGCCGGACAACAGGCTTTATGCAGAGATCGCCGAAGCCGGATACGAGGTCTATCAGATCGGCGACTGCCGGGAGCCGAGCAGCGCCAAAAACGCTATCTATGAAGGGGCTGTCCTGGGCCGGAGGCTTTGAGCATCTCGTAGGCCTCCTGGATCTCCTTGAAGCGTTTTTCGGCAAGGATCTGGAACTCCCGCCCGAGGTGGTTCACCTTGTCCGGATGGTACTGCGCGGCAAGTTTGCGGTAAGCGGATCGAATCTCTTCCTGCCCGGCATTGCGGTCCACCCCGAGGACCTCGTAGGGAGAAGGTCCACTCTCCCCCCGGGTCTGTTCAGAGGTCTCCCCCCCGTCGGCGTGCCCCGCCCCCGCGCGGCCCCCGTCGTAGGAAGCCGACCCCTGCGCGCCCCGGTGCTGCCACGCCTGCTTTTTCCGCAGCGAGGAAACATACCACCAGATCGCCCCCAGAAGAAGGATATCGTCGATCCAGCCCGGCCCCAGCAGGAAATCAGGCAGGAGGTCGTAGGGCCAGACGGCATAGGCCGCTCCCAGAAGCCACAACAGCCACTTGCTCATCGGGCGGGACCTCTCAGGCGGCGATCCCGCTGCGGCCCTCGGCCCGAATATCCCGGATGAGAGCCTCGCCGTACCCGTTCAAGAAGATTTCCAGATCCTCCCTCCAATCCACCATGACATGGATCCCCTGCTTTTTCAGGCGCCGATTCTCGAGGATCCTGTTGACAGGCAGTTCTATGGCGGGAGACACCCCTTCGAGCGGCCGCTCCTCCAGGACAGCCTTCAGGCCCAACGCGTCCAAAACGGCCTGCGCATACTCCATCCGTGTGCAGCAACCCTCCGCGGTCGCATGATAGGTCCCGTGCCCATCGGTGCGCAGAAGCTCACGGATCTGCAGGGCCAGGCGATAACTCCAGGTCGGTGCGCCCATTTCGAGTGCCGGGACCTGGATCACGGCTCCCGGGGATTCGACGGCCTGCCGGATGACGCTGCGCATGAAGCCATGGCTGGTCGTGTCGTAGACCCATCCTGAGCGCACGACAATGTAACTGGGGACGTTTTCCTTTACCGCTATCTCGCTGTCCAGTTTACTCTTCCCGTATGCCGAGAGAGGGTTGGGGGGGTCGTCTTCAAAATACGGCTGGGGGGTTTCCTTGCGTCCGTCAAAAACGCAGTCGGATGACAGGTGAAGCAGCCTGCACTCGAAGCGCGCACATCCTTGTGCCAGGTTCCTGGGGCCTTCGATATTGATCTTACGGACAAGCAACCCGTCCCGCTCGCACCCTTCCAAATCCGTATAGCCGGCACAGTTGATAACGATGTCGGGAGCGATCCTGTCAAGGGTTTCGATCACCCCATCCCATCTCGTCATATCGAGCTCCTTGCTAGACGGAGCGACGATCTCATGATCTTCCCCCAGAATGTGGCTGCAGGCGCTGCCGAGCATCCCGGTGCTTCCAACAAGGAGTATTTTCATGATTCACTAACCTCGCATGTTCGTCTATAAACCCTATGCAATATAATAACCGATTATTGCGTCAAAATCTACAAAATACCGAACTCATTGCCAATTGCTCCATTTCGTTGCCCATTCGGCCCAGCAGCGCCGCCGTTTCGCACTTGCGTCCAAGGAAGCGTTTCCGGTAGGGTGGTTTCTATAAACGATTTTCAGCCACAGGCGAGTTTCCAGTCAAAAAATGAGACAGGTCATCGGCAGAAGGCTCACCCTTCGTTGGGCGGTCCGGATACTTCCCCTGGTGCTGCTGACGGCAGCCGGCTGCGCGGGCGTCGCTCTCCGGAGTGCGCCATCGCTCTGGGAAAATATGACCCGCACCCTCTTCGAAGAGTGCGACCCGGAGCTTGCCCGCCAAGCGCTCCCCGCGCAGTTGAAGCTCGTGGAGGGCCTGCTTGGGGAGGCCCCCGGCTACGATCGGCTTCTGGACGCCCTCTGCATGGGATTCACCGGGTATGCCATGCTTTTTGTCGAAGACGAAGACCCGGGGCGTGCTTCCCCGCTCTATGCCCGGGCAGCCCGATACGGCTTCAAGGCCCTGGGATTCGAAGTCTCCCTGCCGGAAGCCCCTCCGCCTCCCCTGGAGAAGGTGTTGCAGCGCCGGCCCCGAGATGCCGAACGATGGGATAAATCCTTTTTCTGGGCGACCCTCGCATGGTTCGGATGGCTCAACCTCAACCGGGACCTCCCGGATGCCCTGGCGCAGCTCCCCACCGCGCAGGCCTATCTCGCGGATATGCTGAATCGAAGCCCTCTGATGCTCTATGGAACGCCTTATCTCCTCGCCGCGATGCAGGAGACGGCAAAGCCCGCCCTGCTTGGGGGCAACCTCGGCCGGGCCGGCGCCCTCTTTGAAAAGGCGATGGCTGTCCGGCAGGGCCGCTTTTTCCTCGCCCCCTATCTGTACGCGCGCGAGGTCGCCGTAAAAACGCAGGACAAAGACCGCTTCGGCGAGCTTCTGGAAGGGATTCTGCAAAGCGGTCCCGACGGGCTCGAGGATGTGTGCCTCATCAATGCCGTCATGCAACAGAAGGCCCGTCGGCTGCTCTCCCGCCGAGAGGAACTCTTCTTTTAGACCGTGTGGGTGGATTGGCCTTCGGGTGGAAAGGATCTCCTCATGAAATGGCTGCTTCGCTTCGCGCTGTTCTCCTGCCTGCTGACGGCGCCGCTTGCCTTCGGCGCCGGGCAGGAATACCGCATCAAATTCGCCACGGTCGCACCGGAAGGCTCGGCTTGGGTCAAGGCCATGAACGAGCTCGACGCCGAGCTTCGGGCGCGCACCGGCGGGCGCCTGGGCTTCCTGATCTACGCCGGCGGGATCGCCGGGGACGAGCTGGATGTCCTGAAAAAGATCCGTATCGGCCAGCTGCACTGCGCCGCCTTCTCGGGGGTGGGTCTCGGAGCGGTTCTCCCTGCGGTGAGGGTTCTGGATCTGCCCATGCTCTTCGGGGACGCGGCGGATGTGGACCGGGTCCGGGGGGGGCTTACCCCCCGCTTTACGCAGGACTTCTCCCGGGAGGGTTTTCAGTTCATAGCCTGGGCCGAGATCGGTCCGGTCCATCTGTTTTCGAAGACACCCGTTCGCAGCGTCGCCGACCTGAAACGGGCAAAGGTCTGGGCCTGGTCGGGGGATCCGATCGCAAAAGAGACCTTCAAGGCCCTGGGGACCCACCCCATTCCGTTGCCGATCACCGATGTGGGCACGGCGCTCAACACCGGCATGATCGACACGGTCTACGCACCACCCCTCGGGGCACTCGCCCTCCAGTGGCAAACGAGCCTCCGGTTTATGTCCGCTCTCCCCCTTGCTTATGCCAACGCCGCCGTGCTCCTGTCCAATGTCTTCTTCGAGCGTTTGCCCGCCGACCTCACCCGCGAACTACAGGCAGTCTTCCCCCCTGCGATGGAACGTCTGACCGTGCAGCTGCGCCGCCAGGTCGAACAGACCACCACCGCGCTCCAAAACTCCGGGGTGGAGATCGTCCCGGCGCCGACAGGCGAAGCGCTGCTCCCGTTCGAGGCCATCCACCGGCAAGTGGCCCAAACGCTCGAGGACGATCTCTATCCCGCCGAACTGCTCGAAGAGGTGTACCGGCTCCTTGGCCGCGAGCCGGCCGCCGCTCAGTGAGCGATTCGCGGGCCTGCCATGCTGTGCCCCCACGTTCCCTTTTTTGCATCTTCGACTCAGGGACGCATGAGCGGATGTGGAACCGCTGTGAAGGCATCGCCTTGTCCGGCGGCTGTCCGAGAGCCGAATCCGGGAAGAACCGAACATCCCCCGGCCCTGTACGAAGGGGCGAGTTGAAAGGCCGGCGCGCGGGCCGATCGCGACGGATATCGCTCGAACTTCGTCTGAATCTCGCTGTCGATATATCTAAAATTTAACATGAACATTATAATATAATATATTACATTAAATATCAGAATCGTTCACAATGAATCCTCAGGCAGAAAAACCACAAAGGGACAATCAATCACCTCTACGTGCAAAGAGCGTCTCCAGGGCGATCGATCGACTGGCCCGAGCATTGACGACAATCGAAAACCTGATCCTGGTCCTCTCCTTAGGCGCGATGGTGCTTTTTACCTTCATCGCCGTGTGCCTGCGCGGCCTTTACACCCACGCGGGCTGTGAGTGGGCCAGTCGCATGATGGGGCACCTCGAGTGGTCGGAGCCCACGGTGCGACTCCTGGTCCTCTGGGTGACGTTTATAGGTGCCTCCGCAGCCACCCGGGAGGGGTCGCATATCCGCATCGACCTCGCCGCCGTCCTCACCCCGAAAAGACTCGCCCCGATCCGAGAAATGCTGCTTGCGATCGGGGCCGCCGTCGTATGCGGCATCATGTCCGTGGTGAGCCTCGATTACCTGCGCATCGAAATGGAGATGGGGAAGCCGTTTTTCTGGGGCATCCCTTCCTGGACGACACGGATCATCCTGCCCGCCGGATTCGGGCTGATAGCGGTGCGCTTTCTCCTCCACGCCGCTCAAAGGGTTTTCCGAAGAGCAGGAGGGCCGCCGTTTTGAGCGCCCTGATTCTTCTCCTGATCGGCCTTCTCCTGATGGGGCTGCCTCTTTTTGCCGGGATCCTCGCCGCCGCAATGCTCGGGTTTCACGGCGCCCAGGTCCCCTTCACCGTGATCGCGGTCGAGATCGACCGGCTCGCCAATGCCCCGGTCCTGCTCGCCATTCCTCTCTTTACCTTCGCGGGTTACCTCCTGGCACAGGGCGGGACCTCCGCCCGCTTCGTCCGCCTCTCGCAAAGCCTCCTCGGATGGCTTCCCGGCGGTCTCGGCGTGGTCGCGCTCGTCACGTGCGCGTTCTTTACGGCCCTTACGGGGGCAACCGGCATCACGATCGTCGCCCTCGGAGGCCTTCTGCTGCCGATGTTCAAGCGTGAGCGATATTCGGAGCGCTTCTCCCTCGGTCTGCTTACCGTATCGGGAAGCATGGGGCTCCACTTTCCCCCCAGCCTTCCGGTGATTCTTTACGGCTTCGTGGCGGGCGTACAGATAGAAAAGCTCTTCCTGGCAGGCCTTCTGCCCGGGCTTCTCCTCCTGGCCGTCCCCTGCGTTTATGCCCTCTGGTGCGGAAGGCGCTCCCGCCATGAACCCCGCCCCTTTTCCCTCTTCGAATGCCTTTCCGCCCTTCGAACCGTCGCCTGGGAACTCCCGCTCCCTTTCCTGATCCTCTTCGGCATCTACAGCGGCCTCAGCACCGCTACCGAGGCGGCCGCCATCACCGTGGTCTATGTTCTCTTCGTCAAACTGCTGATCCTCCGCGAACTCGATCCGTTCAAAGAACTCCCGCGGATCATGGTCGAAAGCATGCAGATGGTCGGCGCCATTATGGTCGTCCTCGCGGCAGCCCTCGCCTTTACCAGCTATATGGTCGATGCATTCATTCCGGCAAGGATCCTGGAGTTTCTCCAGGGCGCGATCCAGTCGCGCCTCGGCTTTCTCGTCGTCTTGAACCTGTTCCTGCTCGCGGTCGGCTGCCTCATGGACATCTTCAGCGCGATCCTGGTCATCGTGCCTCTGGTCACCCCGCTCGCCGCGCGGTTCGGGATCGATCCGCTTCACCTCGGCGTGGTCTTCCTGGCCAATCTCGCGATCGGCTACAACACGCCCCCCGTGGGTCTGAATCTCTTCATCGCGAGCGCCCGCTTCAAGCGGCCCGTCATCGAGATCTACCGCGCGACGCTCCCGTGGCTGATCCTCCTCCTTTTCGTGCTCCTCGTCATCACCTACTGGCCCGCGCTGAGCCTCTTTCTGCCAGGAAGACCGGCCTGAGGACACGCTCATCCGGGGCCCCACCCGAACTCCGCTTACAACCCCCTTTTTGCTTGATTCACCCCTCCAACCCTCCTATATTATCGGTTTACATCTCGCTCAAGGCTCTGGAGGGGTTTTCGAATGCTACGGATTGGTTTTGCAGGTTGGCGAGGCATGGTGGGGTCGGTCCTGATGGGCCGCATGATCGAGGAGAGGGATTTCAGCGGGTTCGAGCCCGTTTTTTTCACGACCTCCAACGTTGGAGGACAGGGGCCTGACGTCGGTCCGGATATCCCGCCGCTTCAGGACGCCTATGACATCGAACGGTTGAGTGCCCTCGATATCGTCGTCACCTGCCAGGGGGGGGATTACACGAAGAGGGTCTATCCGGCGGTCCGCCGGGCCGGCTTCAAAGGGTACTGGATCGATGCAGCCTCTGCACTCCGGCTCGAAAAGGACAGCATCATCGTCCTCGATCCAGTCAACCGCGCGGTGATCGACAAGGCTCTCGACGACGGGATCAAGACCTATGTCGGCGGAAACTGCACGGTCAGCCTGATGCTCATGGCGCTGGGCGGGCTCTTTGCGCACGACGAGGTCGAATGGATCTCTTCCATGACCTACCAGGCCGCATCCGGCGCCGGCGCGAAGCACATGCAGGAATTGATCGCCCAGATGGCAGCGCTGGTCGATGCCGGCCGTCCCTATCTGAACGATCCCGCCGCAACGGCCATCGATCTCGATCGGGCCGTGACGGAGAGGCTCCGCGACGCGGCCTTTCCCAAGGAAAACTTCGGGGCCCCTCTGGCGGCGAGCCTCATTCCCTGGATCGACAGCCCCATGGACTCGGGCCAGACCCGAGAGGAATGGAAGGGCTACGTCGAAACGAACAAAATCCTCGGAACCGAGGTGCCGATCCCGATCGACGGCCTGTGTGTCCGGGTCGGTTCGATGCGCTGCCACAGCCAGGGCCTGACCATCAAACTGAAGCGCGACATCCCCCTCGATGAGATCCACGGCATGCTCGGCGAGGCCAACGCCTGGATCGAAATCGTACCGAACGATAAACCCGCGACCTTGGCTGCACTGACACCGGCGGCCGTCAGCGGCACCCTGAGGGTCCCGATCGGCCGGATCCGCAAGATGCTTTTCGGCCCGCAATACCTGGCGGCGTTCACGGTCGGGGATCAGCTCCTGTGGGGGGCGGCCGAGCCGATACGGCGCATCCTGAAGATCATCGTCGGGCGCTTGACACGCTGAGCCCGCTTGGAGTAGCTCGACCCGGCCGATCTCCGGGCCGTGCCCCGTCCTTTTTTTCCTGAAGCGGCCCTGCGGGCCGCTTCGCTGCAGGCACCCGCCGCGCCCGAACGGCGGGTCCAAGGCCCTCTTTATCGGGGCGGGAAAGCCGACGTATCCGAAGATCCTTGCCGATGCGCGGGATTGAGGCGATTTTTCAGTGAAATCCCTTGAAAACCGCCTGGATCTCGCCATGTCTTATTGACAAATCCGCCCGTATCGTTAGAATTGATGCGATCCAAACGATGCGTCTGTGGAAGTGGAAAGCTCACTGGTGGGGCTCCCGGACTTCAAATCCGGTGTACCGGGCTAAAACCCTGGTAGGTGGGTTCGATTCCCATGCACTTCCGCCACTCTTTTCCAGCCTCTCCTCGCGCAAGAGCAGTGCCACCTTTTCCTCGTAGACGATCCGGGAGTGTACCTTCATCAACCCCTCGCCGCCACACCATCGAAAATGTCCTCAAGACATCCAAAATCTCCACCAAACCCGGTCGAAAAATCAGCGATTGGACTGGGAAGGATAAAAAAGAAAAAGAAGCCGTGGCAAAAAAGCGTTTTTTTGTAGCCGCGATTCTTACCGGTTTCGCCCGCTCATGAGCACCGCAGCTGAGGCTTCGCCGGGGTGGGACGGCCAAAAAGTGAATTGCGCAGATATCTCACCATATGATAGCATTCAGGATCTTGTCTGGCAGGGCTAACCCTGTCAGCAGAAAGCTAGACGAGTTTCCATCCGGAAATGGTCTTTTTTGCCAATCTCGGCGTCAATCTGCACGTTTGCTTGTGCGGCGACCCACAGGTCGCCTCCGCACAAACGCTTGATTTCCTTGATATTGGCAAAAAATCCTCATTTCCGGATTGGAAACCGGGTTGTACCGGGAAATCATTTCCGGATGGAGACTAGATGAGCGGAAAGGCGGCGGCAGGTGATCCCTGAAATCCAGTAACCTTGCAGCTTCACTGATCTTCTCCCTGAAGCAGGATGGTTGAACTTCGAGCGGCACCCTTTTTCGGTACCCATCGCCCAAGCAGTCAACGACTGATCCGCTCCGGATCGAAACCTCATGCACCCATTACTGGTCGAAGGTCTCCACCAGGATTGTTTAAACAGGCGCAGGGTTCCACCGGCTCGTCATCCCGAATCCACTTTGGACCATCTCTCAGAAAAAGCGCGCACCGAGGGGGAATCATGAGCAGGAATGACAGGGCAATCCTCGACAAGAGCGAGCCGTTGGTCGCCAAAGCTATCGAGCTGGGGGCGATGGACGCCAAAATGATCGATACCGCTCGGATCGTTTTCGATGAGCGCGCCTATCTGAAGTGCCGCTTCGGATGCGCGCGCTGGGGTCGGTACTGGACATGCCCCCCCAACCTGAAGCTTTCCCCCGAGCAGTTCATGACCGCTTTCGACAATTACGAAAAGGCCCTCATCATCCAGACACCCGATCCACCTACGGGCCAGGACGTGACCCTCGCCATCGAGAAGGAGGCCATGTCGACCTTCGGCATGCCTTTCGCTTTCGGGATGACGCTCTGCGTCAAGTGTGAAGTGTGTGCTTATCCAGAGCCCTGCCGTTATCCCCACCTCGCACGACCTGCCATGGACGCTTTCGGAATCGATATCGCCAAGACCGTGCAACCTCATGGTTTCAAGGTACGCTACGACAAAAAGGGCGATCTCGTGCCGGGTTGGTACAGCATGGTTCTGCTGTGACAAGATTTCTGGATCTCGTGATTCTTCTTGAAACCCCTCATCTTACCTGATAGTTTCGCGTCTATTCGGAATTGGTTTTCCCGGACCGACCGCGTTTTCAATCCGGAAATGAGGACTTTTCTTCACACACTGCGCGTGCTCAGGCTCAGCGCTTCGCGGCGGGTTCCGGTTTGGCTAATATAGTTTCCATCCGGAAATGGTCTTTTTGGCCAATCTCAGCGTGAATCTGCACGTTTGCTTGTGCGGCGACCCACAGGTCGCCTCCGCGCAAACGCTTGATTTCCTTGATATTGGCCAAAAATCCTCATTTCCGGATTGGAAACTGGGTTCTATAGGGAAATCATTTCCGGATGGATACTAATATATATATAAAATCAAGATCTTACGTGGAAACAACTTGCAGGCCCCCGCGCAAAGAAACGGGCGGATTGAAGTCGGGATCGGTTCGAAAGAGCATCTCCGGGTGGAGACCCGTTTCGCAAGATTGAAACGGATTTCAGCAATTCTGCCTCAGTGTTGATCAAGCTCGAGGAGCGAACAATGGCCAACTCGTCCCATAGCGTAGCCCTCGGTTATATCCTCTGGATCTTCGGTTTCACCGGATCGCACCGATTTTATTTCGGCCGGCCGATCTCCGGTACGATCTATTTTTTCACCTTCGGCTTGTTTCTGGTCGGATGGATCGTCGATTTCTTCCTGATTCCATCCCTCCATCGCCAGGCGGATCTCCGCTTTCGAATGGGGCCGATCGATTACAATGTCGCCTGGCTTCTGCTCACGTTCCTGGGAATCTTTGGAGTGCATCGGATGTACATGCGGAAATGGATCAGCGGGTTCATTTACCTCCTGACCGGAGGCCTTTTCCTGGTAGGGTACATCTATGACTACTGGACACTCAACGATCAGGTCACGCTTATCAACAGCCGCAGTTGAAGCGCCGGTAGGCGGCAAAACTGCGGGCGCCCGCAGCAGGGTTTGCTGGCGGTCCTTTAAACCACTCGAAGAAGGAGCGCAGTGAGGTGACGGGAAAACGCGTGGGCACCGTCCTCTTTTTCATCCTTCTGGCCGGCTCGTCTCTGCTTCTCCTCCGGCTCTTCTGGTCCTATCTGCCTGCGATCATGCTCGCGCTCCTCATCGCCGGCATCTTCTATCCCATCCACAAGCGCATCACCCATCTTCTCGGGGAAAGGCCGTCTTTCGCGGCCTTTCTGACCACACTGCTTGTCCTCCTCGTGCTGGTCATCCCTGCCGGATGGTTCTTCACCACACTCTCTAACGAGGCGTTCGATTTTTATGTCAACACGCGGGATGCCGTCTCCATCGGACATCTCCAGGATGTTCTCGAGAGCGACAACATCTGGGTGCAAAGGGTGCGCAGATTCGCTGCCATGGCAGGAATCGATCTGGACCAGAACAACCTTGCCAAGGTATCGAGCGCCATCGGCAAGAATGTGGGGCTTTTCCTCTACAAGCAGGTGAGCAATGTCGCCTCCAATCTCCTCAGTTTTCTGGTCCATTTTTTTCTCATGATCATGATGATCTTCTTCCTTTTCAGGGATGGCACCCGGCTCAGGAACTACCTGATCGAGCTCCTGCCTGTCCCCCGGGAACAGCTTGAAAAGGTCGCCCACACCTTTTATGAAATGGGCCGGGTCATCATTCTGGTCAACGGCCTTTCGGGGCTCACCCAGGGGTTCCTGGGCGGGCTGGGGTTCTTTTTCTTCGGCATGAACTCCCCCTTCTTGTGGGGGACAGTCATTGCCTTCATGGCGTTTCTCCCGATCATCGGGGCATCCGTTGTCTTCATCCCGGCGGCGGCGATCATGATCCTTCAGGGAAAGTTGGCCGCGGGGCTCCTCTTCTTCGCCTACAACGTCTTTTACAGTGCCACTATTGAATACCTGATCAAACCGCGTTTGATCGGCCATGGGGTGCACATGAACTCCCTGCTGGTGTTTATCGGAATCATCGGGGGCATCAAATTGTACGGCATCATGGGCATCCTTTACGGTCCGCTGGTCATAACGGTTTTCCTGACTCTCGCTGAAATCTACCGGCTTGAATATCAGGAAGGTTCCGTGTAATGTGGATGCCACAGCTGTGGATTTAGAAATCCCTGCTCCCGCCGGGTAAACTCGCGCATACGATTGGATCTATCCCAAGGAGGATCGATGGAATGGAACCTGAAAAGGTGTTGAAAGGTAAACGTATTCTCATTGTGGACGACGAGCGGGACATCCTGGAATTCCTCATCGAATTGCTCGATATGTGCAGGATCGATTCGGCTTCCACCTTCGAAGAAGGGAAGGCCTTCCTCGAAGCGAACCACTATCACGCAGCGATCCTGGATATTATGGGCGTGCGGGGATATGAACTGCTGGAGATTTGTCGGGAGAAGGATGTCCCCGCCCTGATGCTTACCGCCCATGCCCTTTCCAAGGACAATCTCAAACGATCCTTTGAAGGAGGGGCGTCGTACTACGTACCCAAGGAGGAAATCGGCAAGATCGATCTGTTTCTGGCCGATGTCCTCGATGCCCGCGAACGGAAGAAGAACGTCTGGGCCAAATGGTATGAGCGGCTCAGCGGGTTCTGCGACCGCCGATTCGGTCCGAATTGGAAGGATGAAGACCCCGGATTCTGGGACCATCTGCTCAAGTACTGAAGTTCCCTCCCCAATGGGTCTTTTCGGCCAATCTCGGCGTCAATCTGCACGGCCGCTTGTGCGGGGTCTGCAGGTCGCTTCGGCGCAAGCGCTGGATTTCCTCGATATCGGCCCGACCGGGACCCGCTCCGCAGGGGTTGGGCGGAGCGGCAGGGCCGCTGAAACAAAATCCCCGTTTCCGGATTGGAAACCTGGTTGTGCGGGACTATTACAATCGGATAGACATGATCGAGGCGTTCACAGCCGAAAAAGGTTTTTTGAAGGCTGCCGGCCCCGCAACAAAGATCTATGAAGGATGAATTTTCCGAAGGGTTCCGGGGCGATACGCCCGGGGGACCTGCACCTCTGGAGGAGCGAAGATGAAAGGGAAGCGATCTGTCGGAACCACCATCACCGAGCATATTCTGACACAGCAGCGAACGAACCCCGAGGCCACCGGCGCCTTCACGACGCTCCTGAACGAACTGATCGTGGCGGCCAAGGTGATTTCACGCGAGGTCAACAAGGCCGGACTGACCGACATCCTGGGGGATACCGGCCGCATCAATATTCAGAACGAGCGGGTGCAGAAACTGGACCTCTTCGCCAACCAGGTCATCATCCAGCGTATGCGCCACGTGGGCCAGCTCTGGTGCATGGCATCGGAAGAGGACCCGGACCTGATCGAGATCCCGGCGGAGTACCCCAAGGGGAGCTATATCCTGGTTTTCGACCCGCTGGACGGCTCGAGCAATATCGACGTCAATGTCAGCATCGGCACGATCTTCGGGGTTTATCGGAGGCCGGAGGATTCCGAAACAAATGAGGTGCTTCTGAACGACGTCCTTCAACCCGGGATGAAGCAGGTGGCGGCGGGGTATTTCATCTACGGATCAAGCACGATCATGGTCTATACCACGGGGCAAGGCACCGGGGTACACGGATTTACGCTCTTTCCGAGCGTCGGGGAGTTCCTCCTCTCCCACGAGAACATCCGCATCCCGGAGCAGGGCAAGACCTACAGCGTCAATGAGGGAAACTACGCTTACTGGGACGAGCGCACCCGCGCCCTCGTCGACTATTTCAAGACGCCGGACAAGGAGACCTCCAGGCCCTACACCTCGCGCTACGTCGGCAGCCTGGTGGCGGATTTTCACCGGAACCTTCTGAAAGGCGGCATCTTTATGTATCCGGCCGACCTGAAGGACCCGAAGAAGCCCACCGGCAAGCTGCGCCTGATGGTCGAGGCCAATCCGCTCGCCATGGTGGTCGAGGAGGCCGGAGGCTACGCGAGCGACGGAAAGGGCTCCATCCTGCAGATCGAGCCGACGACCCTCCACCAGCGGGTCCCGCTCTTCATCGGCAGCCGCAAGGACGTCGAACTGGCGGAGGATTTCATCAGCGGCAGGCGCCCACTCTGAGCCCTGCTAGAGTAGTTTCCATCCGGAAATGGTCTTTTTGGCCAATCTCGGCGTCAATCTGCACGTTTGCTTGTGCGGCGACCTGCAGGTCGCCTCCGCTCAAACGCTTGATTTCCTTGGTATTGGCCAAACCGGGACCCGCCGCGAAGCGGTGGGACTGAGCGGCGAAGCGGTGAAGAAAAATCCTCATTTCCGGATTGGAAACTGGGTTGTACCGGAAAATCATTTGCGGATGGACACTAGAGGAGGATGCCCTTTCCGGTCTTGAGCATTTCACAGAAGGTCTCGATCCGAAGGAGGGTTCGATTGTCGATAGGGCCCGGCTGGTCGCCTTCCAGGGTCAGGATAGGGATGTCGACGCCTTCGCGCAGGAGGATATCGTAGATCTGACGGTAGCAGAAGGTCTGCGTGTAGTGGATGAGGCCGTCGAGCCTCCGCTCGGCGATTGCGCCCCGAATGTCCGTGATCCGTCCGCCCATATCGTAGGGATAGGTGTAGCGCAGATAGGTCTCCACGAGGTCTTCGCCCCCCGCCGGCATCGAGAACTGGCGCTGCACCTCGTTGAAGACCACGTGGGCGCCCATGGCCTCCACCGCCTCGTAGAACCCGCTGAAGATGGGCGGCACCCCCAGGAAACCCAGCCGTATCGCCGGATCGCGCGACGGGCGGCTGCGGGCCTTCTCCAGAAACGCGTCCAATCGGGCCTCGAAGCGTTCGGGGTCCTGATCGAAATCCGAGCTGCCGACGAGGAAAAGGTGGTTCTCCAGGCCGCTGACACACCCCTCGCGGTAGGTCATCTCATCCAGCCGTTTGAGCTTCCGCCGGATCCGTTGGACCCCGCTCCGGGTCTTTTCCACCGAGCCCCAGGCTGCACCCAGGGCACCTGCAAGCGCTTTCATTCGGCTTTCAAGCGCCGCCGCGGACCGGTCGAGGGGATATTCGAAGTGGATGATCTCCACACCGCGTTGAGCCAGGACCTCCCCGAGGGCGATCGTGTTGCTGCAATCGCCGCCCGTCACCGCCACCACCCGTTTGAACCCCCCCTCGAGCACCGTGGCGTAAATCCCTTTGATCCATGTGCAGATATTGTGCGCGAAACCCGCCTCCTCCGCTTTTGCGACGAGCCGCTTGGGATCCTTTGCGCCGATGAAGATATTGTTGAGATCCACGGGCGTCAGGCCGGCGGCGAGGATGATCTCAACCGGTACCGTGGCCGTGATGCCGACCCGTCTGTCCATCGTCCTGTTCCTCGTAAGCGGATGCATCAGAGGCCGAAGAGGATCCGGGGGTGCTCCCTCCGGTCCAACCGGTGCAGCCCGGCGACATGGGCCGCCTCCAACGCGGCACGGTATTCGGCGGCGGTCAGCCCGCGGTCGATGAGCGGATCCTCTTGGGCCTTCCAGCAGGGCCGATACTGGTCCATGACGTTCACATAGGTATCCCGCGAAATCTCCCCGGCCAGGAACTGCATGATCTCGGCGGTTCCCGCCACGTTGTGGGGCATCACGAGGTGCCGAACCAGAAGCCCCTTCCGGGCGATCCCCGTCTCGCCGAGGATCAGATCCCCCACCTGCCGGTGCATCTCACGCAGCGCAGCCCGCGCCCGTTCAGGGTAGTCCGCCGCCTGGCAAAACCGCTCGGCCCACTGGGGTTCCCAGAACTTGAAGTCGGGCATGTAAATGTCGACGATGCCCTCCAGTAGACGCAGGGTCTCCAGGGATTCATATCCCCCGCAGTTGTAAACGAGGGGGATCGAAAGGCCTTCCGGGACAGCAGACGACAGAGCCTCCAACAGCATCGGAACCACGTGGGTCGGCGTGACGACGTTGATGTTGTGGCAGCCCATCGCCTGCAGGTCCAGCATCATGGCCGCCATCTGTTCAGGCGTGACGTCCACCCCTTCGTTTCCGTGGCTGATCTCGGCGTTCTGGCAGAAGCTGCACAGGAGACTGCAAGAACTCACAAAAATGGTCCCTGACCCGCGGCGCCCCACCAGCGGCGCCTCCTCCCCGAAATGCGCGTTGTAGCTTGCGACACGGGCCTTGCGGCCGGTTCGGCAATAGCCGACCTCCCCCGCCAGACGGTTGACGCCGCAGCAGCGGGGGCAAAGCGTGCAGGATTTCATCATTTCGAGGCCGGCCTCGATCCGGTGTGCGAGTCCTCCGGCTTCGAACAGGGCGACATAGGCTGACGTCCATTTCTGTCCGATCATGGGCCTTTTCCTCTAAACCTCTTCCAGCGAAACCCCCAAAAAAACGATCCCCCTGAGGGAGGCACCCCCGGGGGGACGATCCGGATCATGAGAACGGCTCCCGCCTTCTTCTATTCTCTGCTTTGCCCGAAAATCCGCAGCAGCATCAGAAAGAGGTTGATGAAGTCGAGGTAAAGCGAGAGTGCTCCCAGGATGGCCCCTTTCCGCACGACACCGGCCTCCAGATCCGCCGGCTGTGCAAGCGCCATGTTCTTGAGCTTCTGCGTGTCCCAGGCGGTCAAGCCTACGAAGACGAAGACGCCGATGTAGCTGATGATGAGGCTCATTCCGCTGCTGCGGATGAACAGGTTCACGAGGGATGCGATGATGATCCCGATCAGGCCCATCATCAGAAAGCCCCCGAAGGAGGTCAGATCACGCTTGGTCGTCCAGCCGTAAATGCTGCAGCCTACGAAGGTCCCGGCGCAGACGAAGAAGGTGCTGACGATGGATGTCTGCGTATAGGCCAGAAAAATAAACGACAGGACCACCCCGTTCAAACCGGCGTAAAGCACGAACAACCCGGTCGCCGTTCCGGCGCTGATGCGGTTGATCGCCCCGCTGATGGCGAAGACGAGGCCCAGCTCCGCAACGATGAGCACGATCAGCAAAAGCGGGTTCTGGACGAGGACCCCCATGATCCCCGGACTGTTGGCCACGTAATAGGCGACAAAACCGGTCAGGCCGAGGCCCACCGCCATCCAGTTGTAGACACTGCGCACAAAACTGTTGACCAGAACCTCGGTTCTGGTCTGCGTCGAAGCAGCCGATACCATTTCTTCAGACCTCCTCTATCTCGGTGAAAACCATTGTCCGGCGCTGCTCCACGCACCGCCGCCGATAACGCTTTTCCGATATCAACACATTTTCTATATCATAGGGGTTTGAAGGCGCTCCTTCAATACTTTTCGATTGATCTTTTTGGCGTTTGCGCCTATTGGATAGCCTTATGGACCATCACAATCGCCTTTATATCGCCATGGTGGGACTCCCGGCCCGGGGAAAATCGACCATCGCCAGCAAGCTTCGCGAAAACCTCGTCCGGGATGGGATAAAAGCCCGCATCTTCAACAACGGCAACCTTCGGCGCCGTTATATCCGCAAAGATACTTCCTATGCGGAATTCTACGACCCGAGCAATCAGGATGGCGTCGGGCTCCGTGAAAAAATCGCCTTCATGAACATGGATATGGCACGGCGCTACCTCGAAAGCGGCAAGGGCCAGGTGGCGATTCTGGATGCCACCAACGCCAGCTTGAAGCGCCGTAAGACACTGGTCCAGCGTCTCCAGGGGCACCCACTGCTCTTCATCGAGTGCATCAACAACGACCCGGAGATCCTCGAGGCAAGCATTCTCCGCAAGATAGACCTGAACGAATTCCAGCACCTCTCCGCAGAGGAGGCTGTAGCGAGCTTCAAGAAGCGCATCCATTATTATCAAAGCATCTATGTTCCCCTTTCGGACGAACGGAATTTCGTCAAGCTCGATTCCCTATACAATCGCATCAGCGCAGAACGTATACAGGATCCAATTCCCCATTATGACCGTATCCGTGACTTCCTCGTCACCGACACCGTCAAGCACCTCTATGTCATCCGACACGGCGAAACCTTCTTCAATCTCGAAAACAGGATTGGAGGGGACTCGGAACTCACGAAAAAGGGTGTCTGGCAGGCCGAGGCCCTCGCGGCGCACTTCCAGCACAAAAAGATCCCCATCATCTTCACCAGCAAACGCGTCCGCACGATCCAGACCGCCCAGCCGATCCAGGCCCTTCAGGCTTGCTGCACGATCATTCCTCTACCGGAGTTCAACGAAATCGACAGCGGCATCTGCGAGTGCATGAGCTATGAAGAGATCCGTCTGAAGAAGCCGGAGGTGTACCGCGCCCGCCAAGCCGACAAGTATCATTACGTCTACCCGCAGGGGGAAGGATACTCCACCATGAAGGACCGGATCGATCTCGGCATCAAGAAGGCGCTTTATCTGAGCTGCAATTCCGAGAACATCATGATCATCGGTCACCGCGCGGTCAACCGGATGGTCCTCTCCCACTTTCTCTATCGGCGGCAGGAGGATGTCCCCTATATCTACATGCCGCAGGACCGGTACTACCATATCGTCGCGACGCAGGACAAGAAACTCTTCGAACTCAGGAAATACTGATCGGGTACACCCTCATCCCGCTGGCTTTTTCAAAGATCGGCGCGCCTTGCCCTTCATTCGGGGACGTCGTATTGCAGGTTACAAAGAACCGTTAACGGCTGAAGAGCCATCAAAGTTCCTGGGAGTTCTGGAGGAGAAGAACGATTTCAAACGGGTTGGAAAACCAAAAAGGAGGGTGGCCATGATGAGAAAGATGCTCTGTGCGGTGTTGGGTCTGTTGCTTCTGCCGTCCCTTTTGCCGGCCTTCGAAACGGGTGGGGTGGAATTCCCCCTCGAATTCAGGGCGGGCGAGCAGGTCTTGATCCTGAACGGCGCGGGCTTGCGGAAGAAATTCGTGGTCAAGGTCTACGCATGCGCCCTCTACCTGACGGCGCAGAACCGCTCCGCCGAAGCGGTCCTCGAGGCCGATGCCCCCATGGCGATCCGCATGCAGTTCATCCGGGGAGACATCGACCCGGCAACCCTCGTCGAGACCTGGAACGAAAGCTTTTCGAAGACCAGCGGCGGAATGACGCCTGCGCTCCAGAAAAAGATCGAGGCGTTCAATGCCTGTTTTTCCGATAAGACCCGTGAAGGGGACGTGTGGGACCTCGTCTATCTCCCGCACGATGGCGTCACGGTCCGGTTCAACGGTCAGCTCAAGACGACCATCGCCGGCCTTGATTTCAAAAAGGTGCTCTTCGGGATCTGGCTTGGGGATTTTCCCCCCAGCAAAGAGTTGAAACAGGGTATGCTTGGGATTTCCTGAGCGCTTGTGCCAAGGCGGGATAGGATGCAGCCCACCCGCTATACCTGCCCTCTGTGTCAATGTGGGGGTGCGAACCGCCCCTCGGCGGGTGGGTGCACCCCTCGAAAAAGGGCCTGCCTGTGTCCCGAAAGGGTCGGTCTGCAGATGCGAAGCGTGAACAAGTATCTAAAACTACGGTATAAACCAGGTTTTTGCCCGGACTGCATCCATCGACCTTTAGGCCACAGGACGTAAAGGCGCCTGGATTGAAAAGCGATGCGCAGGCCCTGCAAAAAGGTTTTTTTGCACCTCAGGAACAAGTTGCCGACATAAGCGACATTTATCTGTTGCTTTTTTTTGAACTGTTTTATAAATAGAGTTCTTGAATTGCCATCACACGGGTTGGAAAACGATGCCGAAGACTACCGAGCGAAAAGTCCTGATCGTCGACGATGACCCTTCCATGCTGGAAATGCTGGCGGATGCATTTCAGAAGGAAGACTACAAGGTCGAAACCGCTCAAAGCGCGGCCGTTGCGTTGGAGCGTCTCAGCGAAGATACGTATCCCGTCATGTTCATCGATCTCTGGATGCCGGAGATGGGGGGGCTCGAGCTTTGCAAGCGGATCCGATCGACCATGCCTGAACCGAAGATCTTTGCGATCACCGCTTACCCAAGCAAGTATGAATTTTCAGAGTGCGTCCGAACAGGCTTCGATGGTTATTTCACGAAGCCTTTCAACCTGAAGCTGCTCCTGACGACGGCCCGCCAGTCCTTTAAAGAAAAGGCCGCCCGGAACCGTTGACACGGCCACCTGCGCCCGATTTTCTTTCGCCCCGGGGCAACCGCTACCCTGGCCCTTAGATCACGCATTCTCCATCGTCTGCAGTGTATTCCGGCACGCATTCCTTGAGCTGTGTGCGGATTGCACGCCCGTCTTTCGCCTCCGCAGCCCGCACCAGGTTCTCGATCTGCATCCTCATATAACCGGCGAAATCGAAGGTCTCATCGAATCTGGCACTGTAGTCCGAGTACAGCACCATGATCTTGTCATGGGTGGTCTTGACGATTCCTTCCTCCTGCGTGATCAACTCCTCATAGAGCTTTTCGCCCTGACGGAGACCGATAAAGCTGATCCGGATGTCCTTTTCAGGCTCCTTCCCTGAAAGGCGGATGAGATCCCGCGCGATATCGAGGATTCGCAAGGGGACCCCCATGTCGAGGAGGAAGATCTCTCCGCCATGACCCAAGGCCCCGGCCTGAAGCACCAACTGGCAGGCCTCGGGGATTGTCATGAAAAAACGGGTGACTTCCGGGTGTGTGACAGTGACCGGGCCGCCGCGGGCGATCTGTTCCCGGAAAAGGGGTACAACCGAACCGGACGATCCGACGACATTCCCGAATCGGACAGCCATGAAGCGCGTCGGACTGCCTCGATGGAGGTGCAGCATCATTTCACAGACGCGTTTACTGGCCCCCATGACATTGGTAGGCCGAACCGCTTTATCCGTCGAGATCATGATGAACTTTTTCACACGGGCGGCAACGGCTGCATCCATCAGCGTCTTCGAACCGACGATATTGTTGCTGACCGCCTCCCAGGGGTTTCGTTCGAGCATCGGCACATGTTTGTATGCGGCCGCGTGGATGACCACATCGGGGCGGTACCTTTCGAAGACCCTGTCGATCAATAGTCGATCCTGGACATTTCCGAGAATCGCGGCGTAATCCAGATAACCGACCTGGTGTTTCAGCTCCATCTGGATGTTGTAAAGATTGGATTCAGCCGCATCCACCAGCACCAGCCTTCCAGGGTTGAAGCGGATCAACTGCCGGCAGATCTCGGAGCCGATCGACCCCCCGGCCCCGCTGATCACGATTGTCTGATCCTTCAGGTAGTCTAGAATGGCGCCGAGATCGAGATCCACCGGCTCCCTTCCCAAGAGATCTTCGTAGCGTACATCGCGCAGCGTCTTGATGCTCACCCTTCCGTCGATCAGTTCCCCGATGCTCGGCAGGGTCTTGTAGGAAACGCCGGAGTCCTTGCAGAATTCCACGATCCGCCTGACAACTTCACCTTTCACGGATGACATGGCGATCAGCAGTTCTTCGATATTCTTCTCAGCCAACAGGTTCCCCAAGTCGGAAATAGGCCCCAAGACTGGAACACCGTGGATCGTCAATCCTCTTTTGTAAGGGTCGTCATCGACGAAACCGACGACCTGGTAAAACATCCTGGGGTTTTCTCTTATCTCCCGCAGCACCTTTTCACCGAAATTGCCCGCTCCCGCGATGATCAACCTCTTTTTGCCAAATGCTCCGGCCGGGAAATGGTCGAAAAAGCGTGAACCGATAGAGCCCCGCTTTACGAAATAAACGCGCACCAGAAGCCTGATTCCCCCCAGAAAAAGCAGGGTCAGGAGGCCATCGATAATGAAGACCGAGCGTGCATATCCTCCCATTTGATAGGAGAACGCTACCCAGACAGTCAGGAGCAGCGACGAAACCACGACGCCGTTCAGCACATGATAGAGGTCTCGCAGGCTCGTATAGCGCCACATCCCGCGGTACATGCCGCAGGCAAGAAAGCAGACTGTCTCGAGGGGGACGAGAACCGGAAGGGTCTGGGTGAAAAGGCGCCATTGGAGGTCCGGCACGCTGAACTCGAAGCGGAAGAAGAAGGCGAGAAAAAAGGCTGCACAGGAAAGCAGGCAATCCATCCCCAGCATGATGTAAAAATTTCGTCTTCTGATCAAGCTCAGCATACGCAAACCTAATGAGTTTCCAATCCGGAAATGGTCTTTTTGGCCAATCTCGGCGCCGATCTGCACGTTTGCTTGTGCGGCGACCACCAGGTCGCTTCCGCGCAAACGCTTGATTTCCTTGATATTGGCAAAAAATCCTCATTTCCGGATGGAAGCAAAGCAATCCCGGATCGGGAGGGATAGACCCTCCGAGCTGCCATCTCCCGAGGAAGGGAGACCGAACCGCTTGAAGGTAGGCAACCGCCCGTGACCTTATTCGGAGCCATTCCCTCTGCTCAAATGTTTCGGGGGGTAGGATCCCCGTTTCAGCAAGCGGACCCAGAGGATCCCTAGATACTCATGAATCGCGCTGTGGGCTGCTTCCAGGTTTTCGCTTCCGGGATACAGATTCGCCGGCGACCAGGAGGCGCCTCCCGCCGCCGTATAGTCGACGGGCGCGGCAATCGGGTGCATCCCAAGCCGTTCGAACAGGAACATTGCCCGTGGCATGTGCGCTGCAGAGCTGACCAGCACGAAGGGCTCGTGCGCAACGATCTCCAGGATCGCCTCCGCCTCCTCCTCCGTATCGCGCGGCGTATCACAGACTATGAGGTCGCCGGCCGGAATTCCGAGTGTCCCAGCTACCTCGGCCATCGTCACCCCGCTCCCGACCTCTCCCCTCCAGCCCCCCCCTGCTACGATCAGCTTGCACTCCGGAAGGCCGCGGTAAAGCCTCACCCCCTCGAGCAGCCGTATCGCACTGACCGGACGCAAACGTCCTGTGGCTGGAAGATCGGGAGCTTCGATGCTTCCGCCGCCAAGCACCGCAACATATTCCACTTTCGGCAGATGATCAAGCTCCAAGACCGGTGCATACCGCTGCTCCAGCCATCCGGCCAGAAACTCCGGCACCGGCGGGTAAGCAAAGATCAGAAGCCACAACGTGCCGATCGATACCAAAAGCCGCCCTGCTTTCTGCCGTCTGCCCATCCAGAGCAGCGCCAATCCCAAGAGCAGGAAAAGGAGCGAAACGCTGAGCGGCAAGAACAGCGGTGATACCGCTTTTTTCAGAAAAAAGAGCATAAAACGCCATCCTCTCATCCACTATGGGCTGAAATCCATGAGGTTCACGATCAGGATCTTGAACGTTGGTTAAACGAACCCTTAGCGGCCTTCCGACTGAATGTCAAGAGCGATGAACCCTCGATTGCATTCTCGAGGTTATCGGTGTATCGTATCAATAGCAGGGGGAGGCATCGGAATAACCAATCGAGATCCAATAACGTAGGACCCATCGTTTCGAGAGGTGACCCATGGAATTGAAAGAACTCAAGAAGGCGCTTTCGGGCGTCTGTGTGGCAACCCTCATTTCCGGCGCGGGCCTGGTGTTTGCCGGGTCCTCGAGCGGTTGAGGCGGCGCCGGGGGAGGTGCAGGTAGCACCGAGCCACCCGGAAAAGCCGCCGGCTCCTCGGGTTGAGGCGGGCAGCAGAGCGGCGCTGGAAGCGCCACACAGAGCCAACCCGGTGAAACCGATCAGAATGCAACCCAGCCTGACGTAAAAGAAACCCCGCAGCAGAAGCTGCCCGGCCAAAGCGGCTGAGGCGGCAGCAAGAAGTAGTGCGGTTCGCACTGCATACCTCTTATTTGAAAAGGTGTAACCATCCTCCCCCTGCCCCCCCATACTGAGGAAGACCTCAGCGACGAGATTCGATGAGGGTCTTTCGACGTCGGCCTGATCCTCTTGCCTGCTGAAGAGGCTGCGCGGCGAGCCGGTCAGGCGATCGCTCCTTTACCAGATCGGATGAAGCGGGTGCGTGAAAGATGGAAACCGAAGCACAAAGACCTTTCGGTACAGAGTTTCCCCGCTGCCGCGCTTTGATCGGCGAATCCCGTTGGCTGCATTTCGGTGCATCCTGCCCGCATCCACCCGGATCGGATGGTTTTTACCAGGCCTTGGGGGAAACGTTCGGAGAAAGGCCCTTCATCGTGGATCTTGCACGCCTCGAAAGGGCCATCGGAGAGGTCGTTTCCATGCCCCCGCCCACGTATGGTTCGGCTGAGCGGCTCGCCCTCAATCCGACCCTGACACTCCTCGACCTTTCGTGGAGACATCTTCCATCATTGGTCGCTTCTCCTGACTGCGCCCCTGAACCACAGGAGGGGCAGGATTTCGCCCTGGTCTATCGGCACGCTCGGACAGGCGAGGTGATCGTTCGTGCGGCCTCTGATGACGACCTGCTCGCCTTGAAACTGCTCGCCGACGAGATCCCGCGCAAGCAGGCCGCGCAAGAAGCCGGCGTCCCCCGCGCGGCCATCGACCAGGCTTTTGAGCGGGTGGCACAAAGTGGATTGCTGATTGTCCCCCCTTCGAAGATCCGGCGCACCGATGAGCCGTTTTCGATCCCCGAGGGGTTCGACGAGCGATTTCTGACCGCCGAGGTCTTCACGCTTCAGTGGCATATCACCCAGGCCTGCGACCTTCACTGCAAACACTGTTATGACCGCTCGGCGCGCAAATCGCTTCCTTATGAAACGGCGCTCAGAATCCTCGAGGAATTTTACGACTTCTGCGATGCCAGGCATGTCCGTGGTCAAATCTCCTTCACGGGGGGAAATCCCCTCCTGCACCTCCACTTCATGGAACTCTATCAGAGGGCGTCCGATCTGGGTTTTGCCCTGGCGATCCTCGGAAACCCGGCTTCGCGCGCCGATATGGAAGCCATCCTCGAAATCGAGTGTCCGGTCTTTTATCAGGTGAGTCTCGAGGGCCTGAGAGAGCACAACGATGTCATCCGACAGACGGGCCATTTCAGCCGCACCCTGGTTTTTCTGGACCTCCTGCGCGAGCTTCGGATCTATTCGATGGTCATGCTCACCCTGACGGATGCGAACATCGATCAGGTCCTGCCGCTGGCGGAACTCCTGAGGGGCCGTACTGACCTGTTCACCTTCAACCGGCTTTCACTCGTGGGAGAAGGGGCGCACCTGCGCCCTCCTTCGCAGGAGGCGTATCGACGGTTCTGCGAGGCATACCTCGAAGCGGCGGCAAGAAACCCTGTTATAGGGCTCAAGGACAACCTCCTCAATCGACTGCTGCACGAAAGAGGCGACGAGCTTTTCGGCGGGTGTGCAGGCTATGGATGCGGCGCCGCATTCAACTTCATGGCGGTGTTGCCGGACGGGGAAGTTCATGCCTGCCGGAAATTTCCCTCCCCGATTGGAAGTGTCCTGACGCATGACATCGACGAGATCTATGACAGCGAAGCCGCCAGGCGGTACCGCGCGGGTTCGCACGCCTGCGCCTCGTGCGCTGTGCGTCCCGTGTGCGGCGGATGCCTCGCCATCGCCTACAGCTCGGGCCTCGACATCTTTCATGAGCATGACCCGTTCTGCCCAGGTCCGCTTTAAATCAGCATTCCCGGATCTCTCTTCCCCCTAGCCCGATTCTCTGCCGTGGCAGCCGCTCTCAGGGCAAGTAGTTGAATTTGGCGCTCTTGGCGGGATCTTTCTCGCTGCCCGGCGGATGTTCGGTGGCGTGTTCATCCGGGTCATCCTCCGCGGCAAGATAACAGAGTGCATTTCCGTTCCTGGCATCGGCGACGAGCCGCGCGCTCAGCCCCGGTGCCGCAAAGGGCACGTGGACTACCTTGATGAGCGCCTCGAGCCCTTCGGCCTCCGGGAGCAGGCGGAGAAGATCGTTCGGGGCGCGCTCGAAGAAGCCGCGGTTGAACGCCGTTTCGGGCTCATCGGGATAGAGAGGCAGATAGATGATCCGGGATTCCACCAAATCCAGGAAGAAGTGGGTCCCATACGAGACATCCGGCACGTGCCCGTGTTCCTCCCGGGCCATCTCGACCAGGATCGCCGTGTTGTTGATGTCGGAATAGGTGGCGTTTACCCCGAGGTTGATGTTGGAACTGCCCCAGCGGCCGGGGCCCATCATCATAATGCGATGGGCCAGAAGCTCCGGGTGGCGGTTCAGGCGCCCGACCAGCCTTCCGACGACGCGTTTGGTCTCGAGGGGTGTCTGCTGCGCATAGACCTGCGGATCGATGTATACGATGAAGCGGATATCACGCACCACCCCACCGGAGATCGTGCGGTTGGTGCGGAAGAGGATCCGTTCGGGAGGGATGTCGGCCGGGATGCTGGCCGAAGCAGCCGCACCGGGGAGGCGCATCGGGCGGCACTGAAGCAGATTGACCTTGATCTCCCCATCCGGCCCCACGAACGCCGTGAATTCCGTGTCGACGGTGTAGCCGTAGGCCGCCTCCAGTTTGGCGAGGAGATCCCGCATGATGGCGACGAAGCGCGTGCGGGAGATCAGCCGGTCGAAGGTCAGGACAGGCTGCTGCAAATGAGAGAGGCTGTCCCCTTCCACCTCCTTCAGGAACCCCTCCTGCATATCGGAGGCAAAGAAACCGAAGGAAGGGAGGCCGTCCTTACCCACAACCTCCATCACGGGCAGGCTTCGGAGCTGGTTTTTCGCGATGTCCAGCACGTCCATCCGGTGCTGGGAGTAAGCCGCGACTTTGCTGGGCGCCTCAGGCCGCAGGGTCGGGTGGCTCACCGCGATCAGGCGCGTATAATCCCCGCCGAGCCGGTTGACTGCACGGGTCCCGAGGCCCAGGACCAGGCGGATCATCCCCTGCTCCGGGTCGATGCGGTCCGTCCACCGATAGAGGTTGTGCGAAAAGGCGACCCCGGCAAGCGGGGGGAAAAAGTAGCGCCGATGGCGCATACCGGACACACGCTGGATCAGGATCGCCATCTGTTCATCGGATTCCCCCAGGCCGCGCTGCCGCCGATAGGCAAGCGCGTCCGGATTGACCGCACTCGCATAGACGAGCTTGATGGCCTCGAGGAAGACGTCCATCCGCTCCTCGGGGCTCCCCTGGTTGACGCAGAACTCGCTCCGGTACTTTCCTGCGAAGGCGTTCCCGAAGCCGTCCTCCAGGAGGCTGCTGGAGCGCACGATGATCGGGGCCTGACCGAAGTAGTCCAGCAGATCCTTGAATTGCTCCATGATCTCGTCCGGGAAACGGCCGGCCCGAAACCGCTCCTCCACCGCCTCGAACTCCTCGGGCAGGATCCGCGAATTGCGCGTCAGACGCAGCCGCAGCCTGAACAGGCCGTTGTTGACAAGAAACGTGAAAAAGACGTCGGACCCGACAAAGAACGAATCGTGCTCTTCCAGTACCTCCTTAAAATCGACCGGCCCGGGATCCGAGAGGAGAATGCGCCGCGCCAGCAGCATCCCGGCAGCCTTGCCGCCGATCCTCCCTGACCCGATCAGCCGGTTGCGGATCCCCAGCAGGTCGCGGATCGTCAGATAGCGCTCCGCCAGCCGCCGGAACTCCGGATAGGGCCCAATCAACATCTGGGCGAGTTCCACCTTGAGGGCCTGGATCTCCACCGTGCCTTCCAGCCGCTGGAGTTCCTCGGGGTCGTACTGGGCCAGCTGCCGATAGACGCTGTCCCACGGGGCGATCGAGTCGGCCTTGATCTTGAGGGGCGATTTGCTGGCGGAGATCAGGATGCTCGACGCATCGCCGCTCCGGAAGACCGGGGTGAGCGTCTCTCCGGTAAAGATATGGGGCAGGAACATCTCGGAGGAATAGCGGTCGAAAACCTTGATGGGATGGATGTAGAGATCGCTCTGAACGTGGTAGAGGTCGATGACCACCTGCGACGTGTCCCGGATCCGCGCGACAGCGCTGTGGGAATGCTGCCCGCGCTTCAGCGCGAAGTAGGCCACGGTATCCAGTTCATGGAGATACGGGCAGGTGACCTGAAAGAAGTTCGCCAGGAGTTCGTCCGTCGCCCACTCTCCCACCAGCAGGGAGAGGTTGTCGAAGACATAGAAGACGCCGATCCCCTGCTCCTCGATAACCTTGTTCACCTGGGCGCTGAACAGATCGAAGCCGGGGCGCGGATCCACCTCGATGGTCTGAAGCCCGGGCTTCTCCGGGATGATCCTCTGGTGCGGGGCGAAGCGGAGGTAAACGACCTTGCGGCCGTCGTGCAAGGCCCGTTGTACGAACGGGCAGGCGACCCTGAGATAGTTCTCGAGCCGGTCCACCTGCCAGACGACATTGTCCCCGAGGCGCAGCCCCCCGAGAACGTGGTTCAGCGCCGGAATACCACTGTCAACCGTCTTGCCATGCAACATGGAGGCCTCTTCCCCGAATCATCACCTTCATGATTTCCCGGGCGGCGCAGCCCGGCCGCCGGGACGGCAGGCCGGAAAACGGGGCCCGGGAAATTTTCAAAGGGGCGGTCTGTCTCAGACCCACCCGCGCACTTTCATGGCCTCCACCACCCGGGCAACCGCCACCGCGTAGGCCGCCTTGCGCATGTTGATACGGTGCTTCTCACTCATGTCCGCCACTTCGTGGTAGGCGCGCGTCATCCGCTTGTCGAGTTTCTCGTGGACCTCCTTTTCATCCCAGTAGTACATGGAGGCGTTCTGAACCATCTCGAAATAGGAAACCGTAACGCCGCCCGCGTTGCAAAGGAAATCCGGGATCACATGTACGCCTTTTTCGTAAAGGATCTCATCGGCCTCGGGCGTCGTCGGACCGTTGGCGAGTTCCATCACGATCTTCGCCCTCACGCGGCCGGCATTGCGTGCCGTCAGGGTGCCCTCGAGGGCCGCCAGGACCAGGACGTCCACGTCCATCTCCAGCAGATCGTCGCTCGTGATGCACTCCCCGCCCTGGCAATCCAATACGGTCGAGGTGGCCTGTTTGTGCTGATTCACCGCAACGGCCGAGAAGCCCCCTCGACAGCAGACCGCGCCGCGCGAATCGCAGACCGCTACAATCTTCGAGCCGAACATGGATTCCGCAAGGGAAGCCGCGAAACTGCCGGCGTTTCCAAACCCCTGAATGGCAACGGTGGCCTTCCCCAGGTCGAGGCCGATCTTCTTCGCCGCCTCGCGCAGCGTATACAGGCCGCCCCGCGCCGTGGCATCACCGCGCCCCGGGGAGCCGCCGATCACCAGCGGCTTGCCGGTCATCACGCCAAACTGGTTCTTCCCGACGATCGAGGAATACTCATCCACCATCCAGGCCATCACCTGCGGGTTGGTATAGACGTCGGGCGCCGGCACATCCTTGTCCGGACCGATGAAGGGGGCGACCGCCTTGACGTAGCCGCGGCTGAGCCTTTCGAGTTCCTGGGGAGAGAGTTCCTTCGGGTTGCAGATGACGCCGCCCTTCCCACCCCCAAGCGGCAGATCGAGCAGGGCACACTTCCAGGTCATCCAGGCTGCCAGGGCCCTCACCGTGTCGATGGTCTCATCGGGATGGAAGCGGATGCCGCCCTTTGTCGGCCCCTTCGCATCGTTGTATTGGACGCGGTAACCCTTGAAAAGCCGGGTGGTACCGTCATCCATATGAACGGGAAAGGTCACGTGAAACTCCCGCATGGGATGCAGAAGCCCCTGGCGCGTGCTCTCATCCAGTTTGAGGATGTCGGCGCAGGCGTTGATCTGTCGCTGTGCGATCTCGAAAGGATTGTCTTGGTTGCCGCTGGACATGGTATCGATACCTCCTGAAAAAAATTTATAATGAACCTTTTTCCGTAAGACGCTTGGCGTGGTCGAGATAGTGCTTCAGGATCCACATCTTCTCGAGAAACTCGGGCCATCCGCAGCCTGGTACGAATCCCTCCCTGGCACTCGGATGCACCACCACGTTTTCGACCACATTTCCCTGAAACTCCTGCCAGATGTCGCCCCAGCTATCCTGAGCGCTCTGGATGAGAGACCCCATGACGTTTCGAAAATGGCGCTGTCTGTCCTCCAGCGAAAGCTCCCCCTGTTCCGTACGCGCACTTCTGACCAGCTTCAGCTGTTTTTCCATCGCTCCGTCTCCCTTCTTTCCTGCTTTTCCCTGCCGATATCCCCCTCGCAGAGACGTTTTGCATAATCGATCTTTACACCCAGAACATGCAGCTTCTCGAGCAGATCGGCTTGGTCATCGCGAACCGGCAGCCGCTGCGGGTCTTCCGCCCCATCCAGGATCTCCATGCAGCTGCGCGGATCCTCGAGTGCAAACCAGATTTCCTTCCATAACCCGAGCGCCTCGGTGAGTACGCTGGCAGCCACCCCTCTGAAATGTCTGAGCCTCGCGTTGGCGCGCTCGATCTCCCGCCCTTTTTCGGCTTCGCTTGTCTTCTCTTGCGCGCCGGTCCGGGCCTTGGCGGTTTCGTTCATCGTGGCCACCTTCTTCTCCAGCAGGTTTCATTCGATCGGACGAAGGGCATTTCCGGCGGCTGCGCCCCGCCTCCCTTCGCAGACCCTGATTGTTGAACAGCCGGTGTTCCTGACGGTTTGAACTTCAGAGAAGCAATTGATATGCCAAAGGAGAAGCAGGAAAACGTAAATGCATAATTTTTATTCTATGCCAAGCATTTACTGCACATATTTAATGTGTTACAAAAGGCTTATAAATCCCTCCCGCTGCGCAATCCCTGCGCAGCAGTGTTCAAAAACATGCCGCAACCACTTTCCGTATTTACTCATCTCTCGATGCCTGCATGGGTGTTTGCAATCAGGAGCACCACGTGCTGATATGCCCTTCGCCTCCGGATTGGAAACTAGTGAGTATCCATCCGGAAATGATTTCCCTATAGAACCCGGTTTCCAATCCGGAAATGAGGATTTTTCTTCACCGCTCCGCGGCGGGTCCCGGTTTCTTCACCGCTTCGCCGCTCAGTCCCACCGCTCCGCGGCGGGTCCCGGTTTGGCCAATATCAAGGAAATCAAGCGTTTGCGCGGAGGCGACCTGGTGGTCGCCGCACAAGCAAACGTGCAGATTGACGCCGAGATTGGTCAAAAAGACCATTTCCGGATGGAAACGAGTGAGTATTTCCCTTTCGATCGCAGCAGGACCAGCCGAGGCGGTGAACTCGAATACGGTTTGAAGAACGGTTTGACAACCGGCGCAAGCCAAACAAACGTCATCGATGGAGGCCTGCGGCGGCGACACTCCTGTCAAAACCGGCAATGAGTCTCCCATCTCGGGAAGCAGATGATCGGTTGTTTTCAGGGTGTGTTGCGGAGGCGCCAGAGGGGTGTCCCGCCCTGCGCACAGACAAAACAGGTGGTGCAGAGCCTCTCGAAATGAGGAGGGATGCGAACCGGAGAAGGGCGGGAAGCCTGTTCAAGCCGGAGAAGCGATCATTCGGAGGGGATGCCTTTTATTCCGAACTTCTTCAATCGAAGCCGGAGGGTGTTCCGGCTGATGCCGAGCATGCGCGCGGCCTTTACCTGGTTATGGTCACAGTGTCTCAGAACCCGGCAGATGCAGCCGCGCTCGAGGATTTCGAGCATGTCGCCACTCTCGTTTTCCTCCACCGCCCGCAGAAGATCCGGGAAGAGTTGGTCCATTTTCCGTTCGATCCGCTCGATTACGGAGCCGCTCTCTTCACCTGCACACACAGCGACTCCCTCACGCGCCAGCTGGATGTGCTCCGGGAGGATCATATCCCCCTGCGAGAGGAGAACCGCGCGGCGGATGCAGTTTTCGAGCTCCCGGACGTTGCCGGGCCAGGGATAGGTTTGAAGCCGATCGAGCACAGCCTCGTCGACGTAGCGGATGGGGGCGTCGTATTCCTCGCTGAAACGGGCGATGAAGTGCCTTACCAGTGCAGGGATGTCCTCCCGGCGCTCCCGGAGCGGCGGTAGCTCGATCGAGATAATCTTGAGCCGCCAGTAAAGGTCTTCCCTGAAACGCCCCTCCTCCACCTCACGCTCCAGATTCTTGTTCGTGGCCGCGACGATCCGCACGTCGGCCTTGAAGGTTTCGGTGCCCCCGAGCCTTTCGAATTCACCGTATTGGAGGACCCGCAGGACCTTCGCCTGTGTGCCGAGAGGCATATCCCCGATTTCGTCGAAGAAGAGGGTTCCACCCTCGCAGCGTTCAAACTTTCCGAGGTGCATGCGCTCGGCCCCCGTAAAAGCACCCCGCTCGTGTCCGAACAGTTCGCTCTCGAAAAGGGTCTCGGGGATGGCGGCGCAATTGACCGCCAGAAACGGCTTGTCCTTCCGGTGGCTGTGGTGGTAGATCGCCCGCGCCACCAGTTCTTTGCCGGTGCCCGATTCGCCGGTGATGAGGACGATCACGTCTCTGCCCGCGACCTGTCCGATCAGCTTGTAAACGGCCTGCATCCGCTTGTGGCTGCCGATGATCCGCGCCGCGCCCCGGCCCCCCTGCTCCGCGGCCGTTTGGCCGGCATCCGGGTAGCTGACCACCTCCTTCATGAGGTGGTTCACCGCCAGGGCATCCGCCACCAGCCGCTTGAGTTCCTCCCGCTCGAAAGGCTTCGGAAGGTAGTCGTAGGCGCCGCGCTTCATCGCCTCGATGGCCGTGTCCGTCGTGCCATAAGCCGTCATGATGATCACGGGCGTCTTGACCTGCAGGCGCCGCAGCTCCCGCAGGGTATCGAGGCCGTTCATCCCCGACATCTTGTAGTCGAGCAGGATCAGATCAAGGCTTTCCCTTCCCGCAACATCGAGGGCCTGCTCTCCGCGGGTGCAGGATTCCACCGCGTAGCCCTCTTTGGAAAGGAACCGGCGCAGGAAATGCACCAGACCTTCATCGTCATCGACGATCAGGACCTTCTCCATCGGCTCTTATGCTCCATCGCCCGGCGGAACGGGTATAAGGACCGAAAAGACTGTCCCGGCCCCCTCCCGCGACCTCACCTTGATCATGCCGCCATGTCGTTGAAGGGTCGTAAAGGCGATGGAGAGGCCTAAGCCCGTTCCTGTGGCCTTCGTGGTGAAAAACGGATCGAAGAGGCGCGGGAGATTTGGTCGCTCGATTCCGGGCCCGGTATCTTCGACATCGATCCGAACAAAGGCCTGCGCTCCTTCGGCCGGATCGCTCCCCCCGTTTTCGACCATCGCCCGGATCCGGAGTTTCCCCCCGGCGTTAAGGGCCTCGAGGGCGTTGATCATCAGATTGACGAGCACCTCACCAAGCTGTTTTTTGTCCCCTCGCACCCGGGGGAGCACCGCCGAGACCTCCGGCAGAATCAGCGTCTCCTGCTGTCTTGCCCGGGGGCCTGCCACGAGCAGGGCCTCTTCGATCAATTCGGCCGGATCGATGTCGGTCAGAATGGGGGCCTGCGGCCGTGCAAAATCGAGGAAACGGTTGATCGTCGCCTCCATCCGCCGGATCTGCGTCATGGCCACCTGGTAATCCTCTTCGGTCTCGAGAGAAATGTCGACATCGTCTTCGATCGATTCCAGATAAAGCTTGAGGGAGGTAAGCGGTGTCCGGATCTCGTGGGCGACACCGGCAGCGAGCCGCCCCAGCGCCGCCAGCTGCTGCGAGCGGGCGGCCGCCTCCTGGCTCCGCTTGAGTTCCACGCCGGTCTCCTTCAGTTCGGCCTCGCGGAGCACCACTTGCGCCTCGAGGGACCGCTGACGGTCCCGGAGCTGTTCAGCCATCTCTGCAAAGGCTGTGTGGAGCAAGCCGATTTCGTCCTTCCGCTCGTCGCGGATATCGGCGCCCCGGTAATCTCCTGCAGCCAAACGCCGGGCGGCGCTGCTGAGTTTTCGGATCGGGGTCGCCACCGTCCGGGAAAGAAGCCACGCGGAAAGAAGCGCCGCCAAGGTTGAAAAAGCGGTCACCAGCAAGATGTACCGGCCCATGACATCGGCGCTTCGAAAGGCCTCGTCCCGATCCTGCTCAACAACCAGAGCCCAGTCGGTGCCCTCCACCTTGGCCGAGGCCCCGATGACCTCGATGCCGCGGTAATCGACATAGGTGATCCGCTTTCTCTGCCCGCTAAAGATGTTCCTGAAGCTCTCGGATTGGGCGATGTTTTCGGTGAGGATCCTGCGGGGCTCCTTATGGGCGAGAAACAGGCCTTCGCGGTTGACAAGGTAGCATTCGCCTGTCTCACCGAGGGATATGGCCAGGACAGCTGAAAGGATTGCGTTGGTCCCGACGGTGGCGCAGACGATGCGCCCAACGTTTCCGGAGCCATCCCCAAGCGGTGCAGAGATGAAAAAGAAGGACTGGGACACTTCCGGGTTGAACCGGATGTCGGACATGTATAGATGGCCGCGGCGGGCCTCCTCGAACCAGGACCCCCGCTCCGGGAGCGGCGGCCCCCCGGGAGTTGCATAGATCAACCCACCGTCCTCGCCAACGACCGCAATCCCGCTGTAAACCCGGTAGTTATCCTTGACCAGCCGCAGATAAGCGCCCATCGTGTCCGGGTCGACCTCAGAGAGGATAGAGGATCCCGCTACTACGGCTATATCGGCCTTGCGCTCCGTGATCCAGCGCTCGAGGAGAGCACCCTTGTCCCGCGCAAGCTGCCCGACCTGATTCGCCGCCGTTCTGAGGATCACCTCCTCCGCCGTTCGTATGGAAAAAAGCCCGACGGCGCAGAGCGGCACCAATGCGAAAAGCGAAAAGAGGAGCATCAATTTGGTCTGGATCTTTCTGAACAGGCTCGGGTACCCCCTACGATCAGTCTGCCGGTGTCTCCCGTTGGTCCATTCCCGGGCCGAAGCGCTTCAGTTCTTCGAGGATCTCCTGCAGCTTGCCGACCGCCTCCTCCAAACCTTCCCTGATCCGAGCGAGGCCTTCGCCCGGCGCTCCTGAAGAAACCGCGTCCAGCGCCGCCCGGCCCTCCTCCACCAAAGGCGCCACGGCGGGGCCCTCACCCACCAGGGCCTGAATGGATGTGTCCATGGTCTGGTGCATCACCACTTGACGGGCATCCGCCAGGATGATCCGCCGAAGCTCGGGAAAATCCAGCGTCTCGGGCTTCAGAAAAACCGGCTCGGCGTAAAGGATGCTCTCCCCCAACGGGATGACCAGCAGGATCCCGCGGAAGACCTCGGAGCCCACCTGCCCCCACAACGTGAACTGCTCGGAGATCACGGCGTCGTTGTCGATGCGCGCCTCCACCTGATTCGGACCATCGACGTGGCGGCCGGTCGGAAACCGGAAGAGGAGCCTCTCCCCGTATCTATCCCCGTCGCTCCGGGCGGCGATCCAGCCGACCAGGTTGTGCCGGCTGGCCGGCGTGAAGGGCTGGATCAGCAGAAACTCCTCCTGCGCCTCCCCCGGAAGCCGCCCGACGATGTAGTAGGGTTTGAGGGCCTGCGTCTCGCCAAAGGAGGATTGCACCGGGATCGACCACTGGTCTTCCTTGTTGTAGAACACGACCGGGTCTTCCATATGGTACTGGAGCAGCATCTCCGTCTGGACGGTAAACAGATCGAGGGGGTAGCGCGTGTGCACCCGCAGATAGTCCGGCATCTCCTCGATCGGCTTGAAGAGACTGGGAAAAATCGCCTGGTAGGCACGAATCAGGGGATCGGCCGGATCCGCGACGTAGTAATCGATCGAACCATGATAGGCATCCACGACGCTCTTGACACTGTTCCGCAGGTAGTTGAACCGTCTTTCCCACGGCGTCGCGTAAGGATAACGGGTGGTGTAGGTGTAGGCATCCTGGATCCAGAAAAGCCGCCCGTCCGCGACGACGCTGTAGGCCTCCCGGTCGCGCAAAAGAAACGGCGTCACGCTCGAAAAACGCTCCTGAACGGTCCGTCGGTACTGTATCAGACTGTCCCGCTGAATCTCCCCGGATATCAGGATGTTCAGATCCATAAACTTCAGGGCATAGACAAGGCGCCGAAAAAGGGAGTCGAGCGGGACGCCGCCCTCTCCGCCATACCGCGTATAGACCGGGCCGTTCGGGCCCGGGTAGTTGAACTCCTGCATCTGACTTCGCACAATCAGAAAATCCAGGCTCTGCAGGCCATAGTAGATCTCGGGTCGGGTAAGCGGGATGGTTCCGGCGGGCGGTACATCCTTGACGAAAAAGCGCGGCCGGCCGCCTGATGCCACCTCTGTCACCGGGCTTACGGCCACACCGTAGCCGTGGGTGAACTGGAGATGCCGATTTACCCACCGTTGGGCCTCCTCGGGCAGCTTCTCGGCCGAAAGCTCCCGGGTCGCCAGCATCACCTGCCGGAGGCCATCCTGGACCGTGTAGCGGTCGGTGTGCACCGCTAGAAAATCGTAGTAGAGGCGGAAAAACTGGATCTGGTTGTAGCTTTGAAGCAGGGGCCCTTCGTCCCAAAGTCGCACATTGCGAAGCGTTCCCTGATTCGCGGCGACGGTGTCCGCATCGATATCGCCACGGGCGGGGTGGCTCCGCGTCTCGATCTCGGAAAGGCCGTAGGCCTGGCGTGTGAACCCGATATTGTGGGCAAGATAGGGCCTTTCGCGGGCCATTTCACTCGGTTCGACCTGGAGCCGCTGAACCAGGACAGGGATCAGATTGCCCGCCAGAAGGTTCAGGGCGACCCAGGCGCCCACGACGTATAGGAGCATCATGTTACGCTTGTAGAAGGAGGCCGCCAGGATGGCCCCTGCGCAGAGGATCGCCACGACAGTCATAAAAGCGAGTGCCGGAAGCGTGACATGGCTGGCGGTGTACCCCACACCGTAGACCGCGCCCGTCTGTGAGTACAGGAGTTCATACCGGCCGAGCCAGTGCCCGGCGGCAACGAGCAGAAACAGCAAGGACCCGAGGGCCGCGAGATGTCTCTTGGGCACTCCTGCGATAGCGAAACGCTCACCTCGAAGCGGGGCTGCCACGTAGTAGAATGCAAGGCATAGGAAAAGCGTTGCGGCGACCAGGGTTACGCACCAGGAGCGGACAAAGGCCAGTGCCGGTAGGCTGAAGATGTAGAACGACAAATCCTTCCCGAAAATCGGGTCGATCTGCTCGAAGGGCTGGCCATTCATAAAAAGCAGCATCGTTTCCCATCTGGAAGCAGGCCGTGCACCGAGGAGCAGAGCGCCCAGAACCACGATCACGACAGCGCTCAGGAGGAAGAGTTTTCGTGCGGAGTTCTGAACCCCCGAAGGCAGTTTCGCGTTCGGGCCGGGCAGCAGGCGCCCGGCGATCCGGTAGGCTGCAAACAGGTTGAGGGCTGCAAAGGCGGCAAACAGAACCGCCCCGCTCAGAAAAAGCGCCACCCGGGAAGACAGAACCTTCATCAGAACGGATCGATAGCCGAGATCGTCGAACCAGAGAAGATCTGTATAAAAAGAAAGGCCCCAGGCGAGCGCCCGCAGCAAAAAAACCACCCCGAGGATCAGAAGAATCCAATAGAGGATACGACGAAACTTCGCGAAATCCAGATCTTCGATCCGGATCTGGGGCATCTCCCCCGTTGGATTCTCAGGCCCAAAAAAGTTTTTCATAGATCGTGTCCATCCTGAAATGATGATCGAGGAAAAGCGCGCTGCCAATCCGGAAATAAAGCGGTTTCCGAACTCGTTTCCATCCGGAAATGGTCTTTTTGACCAATCTCGGCGTCAATCTGCACGTTTGCTTGTCCGGCGACCACCAGGTCGCCTCCGCACAAACGCTTGATTGCCTCGATATTGGCCAAACCGGAACCCGCCGCGGAGCGGTGGGACCGAGCGGCGAAGCGGTGAAGAAAAACCCTCATTTCCGGATTGGAAACTGGGTTCTATAGGGAAATCATTTTCCGGATGGATACGAATCCGGTAAATTTATGTCGCCCAGGGGGGCTTTTTCCGGAAGCTGCAGGTGAAACATCTCGACGCAGGCTTGCCCTGCGCCACCCCCACGACGTGCAGAGCAGTGCTCGTCCCCGAAACCATCGCACAACCGGAGCAAAGAGTCAACCGCCCTGCGTCCCCTTCCCTTCAGGACACCCTTCAATCCCCCAGCCCGCTGAACAAACAGAGGCCCGCCGCCGGGGATTCTTTCATCGGACCTGGCAAAGACGTATTGACCGGGAGAACTGCGGCGGGTAAAGTCAGAATACGGACATCGTCCTATGAAAGAACCATCTGCGACCGAAAGAAAGGGGTGTGCCCATGGAAAAGACCAAAGTGAAAGACCTGATGAGGCCTATCAGCGATTTCCCGAGCATATCGAGCCAGGCTACGTTGATGGAAGCGGTCGACGCGCTCGAGAAGGCGGACGGGGAATTCCGGGCCGGAAAGGCCCCGCAGAGGATCCTGCTGGTTTACGACAAGACGGGAAAAATCATCGGCAAGATGTCCCCGATGGATGTAGTGCAGGGGTTGGAGCCGAGGTACGACAAGATCGACCGGCTGAAGGGCATCCCCCGCTTCGGCCTCGCGGACTCCATGTTCGAAATGATGAAGGAAGAGCTTCGCCTGTGGCAGAAACCTTTGTCGGAACTGTGCAAGAAGGCCTATCAAATCAAGATCGAAAACTTCATCACCCTCCCGACCGCCGACCACATGGTGAAGGCCGATGACACAATGGACACGGCTTTTCACCTGTTTGTCGTCGGACGGCACGACTCGCTCTTCGTCAAGGACGGCGAGGATATCGTAGGTCTGATCCGTTTTTCGGACGTCTACCGCAAGATCAAAGAGACGATGCGGGCGTGCCCTGCACCGGCATGAGGCCGAGAAGGCACGTTGCGAAGCAGGAAGCACGGCCCGTCCGCTGCCTGCGGCAAACGCCCCGGGAAGGTTGCGCCTTAAGGTAGACACCTCCCGGGGATCATTTCCTATTGCCCAGGCGCCTGAACATCAGCCGGGTGACAGTCTGGAACCGGATGCGGAAACACGGGATCGAAAAGGACCGGTTCCGGGGGCCGGCCTTCGGGACCGGTTAGATCGAAGAAAACATGGGTTCGGCCCGGCTTCGGGGGGGGATGGCTTTCACCTACAAAGACCGGACGGCCGGCGCATCAATAAAACGGCATCTTGTCCCAGAACTGCTTGTCCCCCTTTTGCCAGTCCTTGCCGAACCTCTTTTCGCAGAAATCCGCCATTCTCTCGAACCAGCGCGACCAAGGGTGCCGCCCCTTTTCCTTTGCCTCCAGGATGTCCTCGAGAAACTCCGCGATGTGAAGCATTTCATCCTTGGGTACGTACGAGGCCGCCCCTCCCTTGAAGGACTTCTTGATGTCACCGGGACTGATGGCATGCGCCGTCAGCATGACCGCTGTGATGTTCCGTTTGCTGGCGATCTCGAGCAGATCGTATCCGGCGACCCCCATGATATCCAGGATCGTCATATCGAACGGCTGCGACTCGAGCAGGTCGCGCGCCTCCTCGAAACGCGTCGCCTTGGTCAGTTCGCACATCGACAGGAGGTCGGCCAAGGTCTCCAGTACGTCCGGTTCATCATCCACGATAAGGATTCTTTTTCCGCTCAGCCTTGATCTTTCACTCATGACCAACCCCTTTGCACTTGTCATGGAAATCGACATTGTCTGCTAAAACCGCATGCCTCGACTCCCTCGGGAAGAAATTCATACCATCTGCCCTGGACTTGAGACAGGGCGCGCCGATCCCTCAAAACCAGGCCAAACAACGATCAAAAGTGCAGCAGCCTGCGTGCTACAACACTACAGGGCGCCCTTCCCTGCGGACCTTCCCGAAGCCGCGGAACAACCTGCAAGGCTGCTCCGGGCCGGGACCGGAAATGGTTTCTCAATACATCAACCGCGGCAGGATCATGATGATCTGCGGGAAGATGGTCATGAGAATGATGGCCGCAACAATCGCGAACAGGAAGGGAATCGTTCCCTTGAAAATCGACTCGAGTTTGATCTTCCCTACAACGCTCTGGGCCACCCCGTAAACGACGTAGACGTTGATGCCGACAGGGGGCGTGATCACCCCGATCTGTGTGATCAGCACGATGATGATCCCAAACCAGATGGGATCGTAACCGAGGTCGATCAGCACCGGATAGAATATCGGGATCGTCAGCATCACGAGTGCCAGCGCGTCCATGATGCACCCTCCCACGAAATAGACCGCTACGATCGCCGCCAGGATGAGGAACGGCGGCAGATCGAAGCCGCCCACCCAGCTCGCGATGTTGTAGGGGATGCGAGTGACCGCCAGAAACTTGCCGAACACCACCGCCCCGGTCACCAGGAACATGACCATACAGCTCGTCCGCAAGGTCTCGTAAAGCGATTTGACGAAACCCGCCCAGCTCAGCTGCCGCCGGACCACCGAAACCGCAAGGACCGCAAAGGCCCCGACCGCCGCTGCCTCCGTCGGCGTGAAGATCCCCAGGAAAAGCCCGCCCATCACGACGATGAAGATGAACAGCGTGTCGCCCATGTTCGAGAGCGAGCGTATCTTCTGGCTCCAGGTGGATGTTTCGCCCCGCGGGCCCTGCCCGGGTTTGATGAGGCAATAGACGTAAATACAGGCGATGAACAGGAGCGTCACCACGATCGATGGGATGATCCCGGCAACGAAAAGGGCGCCGATCGACTGCTCCGTCAGGATGCCATAGACGATCAGGACCACGCTCGGCGGCATGATCATCCCGAGCCCGCCCCCGGAGGCGACCGAGCCTGTTGCCAGCTCATCGCCGTAAAGATACCGGCGCATCTCGGGCAGCCCCACCGTAGCGAGCGTCGCAGCTGTGGCCGGGCTCGAACCGCAGACCGCGCCAAAGGCGGTGCAGGCCACTACGGTCGCCATGGCCAGGCCGCCGCGCGTGCTGCCGAGAAACTTGTTGGCCGTGTCGTACATCCGTCTTCCGATCCCGCTGTTGAAAGCGAACTGCCCCATCAGGATGAAGAGCGGAATGGTCGTCAAACCATAGGAGGAGAAGGACTCGTAGATCGCGCGCGAGAGCAGATTGAGCCCCCCGATCCCGGAGACCATGTAGGAGAAACCGGCAAACCCCACCAGGGCCATGACGTAGGCCACGGGCATACGGGTCATGAAGAGAAACAGCATGATCAGGATGCCGATCGTTCCAATCAGTGCGGGACTCATGATTCCCCCCTCAATCGACTGACGCACCGGACAATATCCCGGATCAGGACCAGGGTCAGGACCAGGAACGCGAAGGCGACCACGTAGATGATGGAGTATTCCGGGAAGCGGAGATTCATGGACACCTGACCGCTGGCCTTCATCACCTGGGCGTAATTGACCATCCTCCAGGCGACGATGGCAAAGAGCACCAGAGAGAGGAGGGTCGTGAAAAGACCGACGACCGCCTGGATCCTCGGCGATACGCTCCGGATAAAGAGCTCCACACCGATATGACCATCCACACTGTGGGTGTAGGGGAGCGCCAGGGCCACGGTGAGCGTCGCCATAAAACCGACCAGCTCGACAGAGCCGAGGACCGGATGTCCGAAAAAGCGCCCGACGACGTCCACACAGGTCATCAGCATCATCCCGGTCAGCGTGATCGCCCCGAGGGCATTGAGCTTATGGACCATCCATTCGAGAATACGGCTCAGAAATGACATAGAACAATCCCCTTACGGGGAAGGCCCCGTGTGAGAGACCTTCCCCGTGCGCCGGGAGGCGCACTTCAATCGATCGTTCGAGGTTCAGGGCCCAGGTATCACGGCTGCTCCTTTTCGAGCCTCTTAGTGATGAAGTCCACGATTTCCTGGCCTTTGAAGCCTTTCTGGTCCAACTCCTTCACGTAGCCGTCGATGATGGGCTGCACACCCGCCTTCCACCTGGCCGCCTCTTTGGCGTCGAGGCCGATCATCTGGCCGCCCTGGTTCAGCAGGTACCGGAGGCCTTCCATGTCACTCGTATCCCATGCCTCGGCGTGCTTGACCACCCATTCGGCGTTGATCTCTTCGATGATCTTCTGGTTCTCCGGCGAGATCTCGGCCCACTTGTCCTTGTTCATCACGACGAAAAAGGAGGTTGTATACGCAGAGGTGAAACTGGCCGTACAGTAGTCCACTACCTCGCCGAGCTTCCATCCCTTGTTGGACTCGAGCGGATAGACGCCCCCGTCCACCACGCCTTTCTGGAGCATCTCGTAGGTCTCGGGCATGGGCTTCGGGACCGGGGTGCCTCCCAAGGCCTTGACGACATCCGCGCTGGTCCCATGGGCCCTGAATTTCAACCCCTTCATGTCCTCGAGCTTCCGGACCGCCTTGCCTTTGGTATGGACCAGGCCCGGGCCGTGTGCATGCAGGAACATCACCTTCGTATCCTGGAGTTCCACCGGGTTGAATTTCTCGAGGACGGCGTTGATGACAGCGGTCGCCGCCCGTCCGCTCATATACCCGAGGGGAAGGTCGACGGCGGACATGACAGGAAAACGCCCGCGCGTGTATGCCAGGACCGAGAACCCGATGTCGGAGATATGCTGCACCACGCCGTCATAGCACTGATCGGCCTTGGTAAGGCTCTGGCCGGGGTAATACTGGACCTTGACCTCGCCGTTGGTCCGCTTTTCGACCTCCTGGCTCCATTGTTCGGCAAGGATGGACTGGATGTGGGTGGGGGGGAAGAAACAGCTATAAGTGAGGGTGGTGGCTGCGGAAGAACCCGGGACAGCTGAAAAGGACATTACAAACAGCGCCACGCCTAGAAAGGCGGAGATGACGAACCCTTTTTCGCTCATTTTGACCTTCTCCTTTCCTCTGACGGTTAAGAAACAGTGTGACTGAACCTACAGCCTGTACCTTATCCCGAAAGGCCTGCCTCCGATCACCTCCTTTCCTCTCCACAGTGGACATGGTCCACCTGAAATTCAAATTCGCCGCCGGCGCGGGGGCCGCCCAGGATGGCAGCGGCCCCGGCCCCCAACGCTCCAAATTCCCTGTTCTATTCCACCTGCTGGATGCCCTCGAGCTTCCAGAAGGAAGCGGGCTTCGAGTCCTCGCGGCTGAAATGCCAGATCTCACGCACATCCTCGGCCGTATCACGCTTCGGCTCTTCCCTGAGGAGAACCTTGAAAAGGACGGTTGCCACAGTCCTCCCGTCTTTCTGTTCGACGCTCATCATCTCGGCGTCCAAGGTCACGATTTCCGTATTGCCTGGTTCGGGGTCATCCTTGGCCTGGCGGTTGATCTCCTCCCAGACCTCAGGCGAGGTGAACTCACGGATGTCTTCCATATCACGCCTGTCCCAGGAAGACTGAAGCCTCACAAAGGCCGCGCGGGCGCCTTTCAAAAATTCTTCCTCATCGAAGCCCGAAGGCAGAGGAACTGCCGCCGCCTGGCTCTCACTGTAAACCGCCCCAGGCTGCGGCGCCGCATAGGGGGCAGCAGACGCCCGCCCGTACGACGATGCCCCTGCCGCTGCAGTCGCCGCCCTTCGGGCACTCAGAAAACGGAACAGCAGAAAGATACCCCCGCCGATAATCAGCAGATCCAACATCCCGAAGCCGCCCGCGTGCCCTCCTCCGAAAAGGAGCGACCCGATCATGCTCCCCATCAACACGCCGCCGAGCATCCCGCCGAAGCCGCCCAGAAGCCCCGGACGCCGCCCGCTTTGATCGGGGGTGCTCTTCTGTCCCTGAGAAGGCTGGTCCGCACTCCGCTGCGGGCTCGAGGGGCTGGGGGCTGCCCTGTTGTATTGCGGCCGGCTCCCGAAGGATTTTCCGCCCCCCATCCGGCGGGCGTCGGCCGTCTCCGCCAGGCACCAGCATATCCCCATCAACGCGATCGACAGCCATATCATGGTCCTTTTTCTCATGTCATCACACCTTCACCCGTCAAAGAGTCAACACCAAAAGGATATACACCGAGATTCGCACTTTTCATCAAAGCCCCCTGCCTGAGCTTCCCATGGGGAGCCGCTGCCGCTCCGACTGGGCCCCTCCCCCCTGAAAAACATAACATTCACGGTCTTCAGCCGGTCGCGGATGCGACCGGCCGCAGTACGGAGCGCTGTTCCACAGTTTGCATTCATCAGAGAAACCGCCCGGAAAGGTGGACCGATCCTACTTGAACCGGCCGAATTCAGGCTGCCGCTTCGCAGTAGGCGCGGTAGGTCGCCGCGATGCCTTCTCTCAGACCGATCGAAGGCTGCCAGCCCATGGTCCGGAGCCGCGATACATCCAGAAGCTTGCGAGGGGTCCCGTCGGGCTTCGACGTGTCCCAGACGATCTCCCCGGCGTAGCCGACCACCTCCGCCGTTATCCTTGCCAGTTCGGCAATCGTCAGATCTTCTCCCGAACCCACATTGATGTGGGAAAGCATCGGTTCGGTGAAGCGGGCGTACCTGTCGTCTTCGAGCGACATGATAAATACGGAGGCCGCAGCCATGTCATCCACGTGCAGAAACTCGCGGTAGGCGCCCCCGGTACCCCAGAGGAGCAGACGCGGCGTCCGCCCGCCAACGGCCCCGAAGCCGAGATTTTCGCGCACGTCTTCCGGGATGGGTCCGTGCAGCGCTTCGTCCCTGCGCACGGCATCCCAATCCTCTTTGGACGCAAGCCTGGCCAGGTGGCACTTACGAATCAGCGCCGGGAGAACATGCGAGGTCCGGAGATCATAGTTGTCATAGGGTCCGTAAAGGTTGGTGGGCATCACCGAGCGGAACTTCGTGCCGTACTGCCGGTTGTAGGATTCGCAGAGTTTGATGCCCGTAATCTTGGCGATGGCGTACGGTTCATTCGTCGGCTCGAGGGGGCCGCTCAGCAGACACGACTCCTGCATGGGCTGAGCGGCCAGTTTCGGGTAGATGCAGGAGCTGCCGAGGAAGAGGAGCCTTTCGACCCCCGCACGCCAGGCCTCGTGGATGACGTTGGCCTCGATCATGATGTTCTGATAAATGAACTCGGCCGGATAGGCGTTGTTGGCCCAGATGCCACCGACCCGCGCGGCGGCGAGAATCACCTGATCGAGCCGTTCGGAGGCGAAAAAGGCCCGTACGGCCTGCTGATCGATCAGATCGAGATCCGCGTGGGCTCGTGTAATAATGTTCGTATACCCTTCAGATTGCAGCCTGCGCAGGATCGCCGACCCCACCATTCCCCGGTGCCCCGCCAAGAAGATACGTGCCGATTTCACCATCGTTCAGTCCTCATGAAGACCCCCGGACAGGGTGCCCCAAAAGGCGTGCGCTGGACTGCAAAATTCCTCGCCCACGGAAAGCCGTTTGCCCGGCTTCTCGGCCGGCCATCTGATATCCCATCCGGGCTGGCGCCCGTATCCGCCCGCCTACTGCAACCACTTCACCCCTCCGATTCCGCCGGTTTAGCTCTGGAAACGCCGTAGTAATCCCTGTACCAGTCGATGAACCGCGAGACGCCGTCCTCGATCGAGGTCTGCGGTCTGAAGCCCACCGTCTTGAAAAGGTCATCGATATCTGCGTAGGTCGCCGGCACATCTCCCGGCTGAAGGGGGAGGAAGGTTTTCTCGGCCTTTTTCCCCAGCTTGGTTTCGATAGCGCCGATGAAATCCATCAGGGCAACGGGTTGACTGTTGCCGATATTGTAGAGCCGATAGGGAGCCGGGCTCGAACCCGGATCCGGGGCGGCGCCCGACCAGAGCGGATCCGCAGCGGGGATCGCGTCGAGCAGCCTCGCCACGCCCTCCACGATGTCATCGATGTAGGTGAAATCCCGCTTCATATGTCCGTGGTTGAAGACGTTGATCGGCTTCCCTTCGAGGATTGCCCTGGTAAAGAGAAAAAGCGCCATGTCCGGCCGCCCCCAGGGCCCGTAGACCGTGAAAAACCGCAGGCCTACGGCGGGCAGGTTATAGAGGTAGCTGTAGGTGTGCGCCATCAGCTCGTTCGCTTTCTTGCTCGCCGCATACAGGCTGATGGGGTGGTCCACGTTGTCGTGGACCGAGAAGGGCATGCGGGTGTTGAGCCCGTAAACGGAGCTGCTCGACGCGAAAAGAAGCTGCGGCACGCCGCTGTGGCGGCAGCCTTCAAGGAGGTTCAGAAATCCGAGGACGTTGCTTTCGATGTAGGCGTGCGGGTTTTCCAGACTGTGGCGCACCCCTGCCTGGGCCGCTAAATTGACCACTCTCTCGAAGGACTGAGCCTTGAAAAGACGCTCCATGCCTTTACGGTCCGCGAGATCGAGCTTCTTGAAGCTGAAAGCCTCCCAGGACTTCAAAAGCTTCAGGCGGTCTTCTTTCAGTTTGGGGTCGTAATAGACATTCAGGTTATCCAGCCCCGTTACGTTGTGGCCCAGTTCGAGCAGCCGTTTGCTCAGGTGGAAACCGATGAAGCCGGCCGCCCCCGTTACTAGAATCTGCATGATGGATTTCCTTTCCGCGTCTGCGGGCAAAGCATTCCTGAAAATGAAGAGGGCCTCAGGAAGCAGGCCTGTTCCTGACGGAGTCCTTGATCCGCTTGACGTGCCCCCTTCCGAGTCCCTTCACCTCGCAGCCGAGTTCGAAGTAGCGGCGGATGGCGGCGTCATCCAGGATGCCGAAGCAGTCGATCACGGCCGCCGGCCGCCCGATCATCTCGACCATACGATCGGGGTCCAGGTGGAGATAGGCCTTGTGGCGGACCGCCAGGATGACGGCGTCGGCGCCGGCAAGCACCTCCGCGAGATCGTCGTGCACCCGGGTCTCGGTCAAGCGCTCCTGGTTGCGGAAAAAGCGCGACCAGGACTGGCCCGGCGCCGGGTAGGTTTCCTGCTTCTCGAGCTCCCACCAGTGTTTGACATAGGGGTCGTGCACGCTCAGCTCGGCCCCCATCTCCGTCAACTTACGCACCACCATTTCGGAGCCGCTGTAGCGCGTGTCGCCCACGTCTTCCCGATAGGAAGCACCGAGCAGCGCGATCTTGGAGGCCGCCACGATGCGCCCCATGTTTCTGAGGGCGTCCCGGGTGATCCGAGCCACATGCAGCGCACGCGTGTCGTTGATATCGATAGCGAGCGGAGTGATCTTGAAGATGTCGTCCTCGAACCCCATCAGGGTGTGATAAGCCCAGACCCCCAGACCGCCGTCCTTGGGCAGGCAGTAACCGCCGATGCCGGGCCCGGGAAAAATGATGTTGGAATGGGTCGGACGCACCTTGATGGCCTGGATCACCTTGGTCAGGTCGACGCCGTTGCGCTCGGCAAAGAGGCTCCACTCGTTCAGAAACCCGAGGATCGTCGCCCGATAGGCGTTCTCGACGATCTTGCAGGTCTCGCTCTCGATCGGACGGTCGAGGACCGTCAGCGGGAACCGCTCGACATTGATGACTCGCGTCAGAAACCGTTCCACTCCCTCTCGCGCCGTCTCGTTGATGCCGCTGCACACGCGCCAGAAATCCCGGATCGAAGCCACGTATTCTCGCCCCGGCATGACCCGCTCGAAGGAATGCGCGAGAAGAGGCTCCCGATCCTTGAAGCCACGCCTGTCGAAGGCCTTCTTGATGATGGGGTAGGCGATGTATTCCGTGGTCCCCGGCGGGACGGTCGTCTCGATCAGGACGAGGCATTCGGGCGCGATCAGCTGTCCGATCACCCTCAGGCTGTCCTCCAGCGCGGCGATCTCCGCGTAGCCCTGCCGGACTTCACCCAGCGCCTCCTTGCGGTAATCGCACTGCACGTCGACCACGACGATGTCCGCCAAGGCCAGCGCCTCGTAGCTGAAGGTAGCGGTCAGGGTCCTTTTTTTCTTGACGCACCGCTCGATCAGCGGCGCGACCTCCGGATCCTCGGCCTCGACCGGCGCAACCCCCCGGTTGAGATAGGGGATCTTCCAGTAGCTGCGGGGAGACGGACGCTGCATCCCGATCACGAAAAAACAGGACTCCCCCGTTTCGCGGTCTACCGAGTCGGCGACGACGCCCGCCATGACCGCGCCCACAAACCCCACGCCCATCACCACGACGATCTGCCGGCCCTTTTCACGTTCCAGGGCGGCGCACTCCCTCAGGCGCAAGGCCTCACGTTCATAGTCTTCCGGGCCCGGAAGCGGAAATTGTTCCCCGGCCGGGCAGACAGAAAAAGCGATTTCTTCCGATAACTTCGTCACGTATCTCTCCTGACGGGCACCGGCTTCGATGCGCGCCTCCGCCGCCCGACGCCGCTCCTTCAAAAAAGGTCCCTCAAGTCAAGCCATGAATAACCGTCGTTCCCCGCATGCCTGTTCATATTTTGGACAGATGAACGCCGCAGTTTGATTCATAGACACCCGGATCGGCGATGTCAAGGAGTTTCAGAACTTCAAATCTTCTTTTCCATCTTGGCCCAACTGTCGCGCAAGGTAGCCGTCCGATTGAAGACCAATCTGCCAGGCCGCGAATCCCGAGCGTCGAGACAGAAATACCCCTGGCGCTCGAACTGATAATGCCTGTCCTCCGTGGTCTGGGCCAGGGTCGGCTCCACCAGACACTCAGAGAGCACAGACAGGGACTGCGGATTCAGATGTTCCATGAAACCCCCGCCCCCCTTGGCCTCATCCGGATCCGGAACCGTGAAGAGATGCTCGTAGAGGCGGACCTCCGCCGGTATCGCATGCCGCGCCGACACCCAATGGATGGTCCCTTTGACCTTCCGGCCGTCGGGTGCCGCCCCTCCCCGCGTCTCGGGGTCATAGGTGCAGCGAAGCTCTCGAACCTCACCCCTTTCGTCCTTCACGCAATGGGTGCAGGTAATGAAATACCCGTAGCGCAGGCGCACCTCACGCCCGGGCGCAAGCCGAAAATACTTGCGCGGCGGGTCTTCACGGAAATCGTCCCGTTCGATGTAAAGCTCCCGCGAAAAAGGCACCAGCCGGATACCGGCTGAAGGATCCTCCGGATTGTTGACGGCCTCGAGCTCCTCGACCCGGTCATCCGGGTAGTTTTCGATCACGACCCTGAGCGGGTTCAAGACCCCCATGACGCGCGAGGCCCTAAGGTTGAGGTCCTCCCGTAGGCAGTGTTCGAGGAGGGCGATATCGACCGTGCTGTCGCGCTTCGCCACACCGATCCGCTCGCAGAAGGCGCGGATCGATTCCGGCGTGTAGCCGCGGCGGCGCAGCCCTGAAATGGTGGGCATACGGGGGTCGCTCCAGCCGTCCACAACACCCTCCTGAACCAGCTTGAGCAGTTTGCGCTTGCTCATGACCGTGAAGCTCAGATTGAGCCTGGCAAATTCGATCTGCTGCGGGTGATACACCTCGAGTTGGTCCAGGAACCAGTCGTAGAGCGGACGGTGATCCTCGAATTCGAGGGTGCAGATCGAGTGGGTAATTCCCTCGATGGAATCCGAGAGACAGTGGGCGAAATCGTACATGGGATAGATACACCACTTATCGCCCGTGCGGTGATGATGCGCGTGAAGGATGCGGTAAACGACCGGGTCCCGCAGATTGATGTTGGGCGAGGCCATATCGATCTTCGCCCGGAGCACATGGCTCCCGTCGGGGAATTCACCCGCCCGCATGCGTCTGAAGAGATCGAGATTCTCCTCGACCGGCCGCCCCCGGTAAGGGCTCTCCGTGCCCGGTTCTGTGAGGGTCCCTCGGCTTTGACGGATTGCTTCGGCGCTCTGGCTGTCTATGTAGGCCTTGCCTTTGCGGATGAGCGCCACGGCGTAGTCGAAGAGGGTCTCGAAATAGTCCGACGCGTAGTATTTCCGGTCGCCCCAGTCGAAGCCGAGCCAGCGGACGTCCTCCTGGATCGACCCTACGTATTCCGTTTCTTCCTTGGTCGGGTTGGTGTCGTCGAAGCGGAGATTGCACAGGCCGCCGAATTCCGCCGCGATCCCGAAATTCAGACAGATGGATTTGGCGTGCCCGATGTGGAGATACCCGTTTGGCTCAGGCGGAAAGCGCGTGTGGACCCGCCCCTGAAACCTGCCGGTCCTGTTGTGCTCGTGGATGGTGCGGCGGATGAAGTCCTGCCCCTGAGCGGTCGACTCCGTGGTCATGGTGTAAAGCGTCCTCCTCGATTATGCCTAAAGCGGATTTGAATTGTTTAATGTCGTTGTTTGCAGGCCGGCTGTCAATAGACTTTTCCGCTCCGCTCCGCCTCACTCCTCGATCGCCTTGCGCAGCGGACCATAGACCCGCTCCCAGTCGAAGCGTTCCCGGGCATGCTGGCGGGCCTCGTCGCGCATGCACGTCCACGATGCGGCATCCCGCAGCAGGTGGTCGGCATCGCGGAGCATCTTCGCGGCATCGCCGGCAATAGAGAGATGCCGGCCATCCGCCGTCTCGAGGCCTTCGGCGCCGATCGGCGTGGTCAGCACCGGAATGCCCCGATACATGGCGTTGATGATCTTGACTTTCATCCCTCCACCGAAGCGCAAAGGAGCGACGAAGAGGCGGCACCGCCTGTGGTAGGGCTCCAGGTCCTCCACAAACCCGGTCATCCGAACCCCTGCGAGGCCGCGTGCTGCCGCCCGGAGTCGCTCGCCGCCTCCCTGCCCCAAAATGTAGAAGCGCAGTTGAGGGTGTTTCTGCTTCAGTCCGCGCCAGACCTTTTCCAGAAACCACAGAAGGCCGTCCAGATTGGGTTCCCAATCAAGGGACCCGACGTGCAGGAGCGCCGGCTCCGTTTCGGAAAAGGCAACGTCCGGCCGAGCGAGCAGCGTCTCGTCTCCGAAATGGAAGGTATCCAGGAATTTTTCCGGGTTCACCCCGAGCCCGCACAAGAAAGTCTGATCGTGGGGAGCGGCCAGAATGCGGCCCGCGCGCTGGCAGGCGAGCGCCTCGTAGCGTCGCATGCGGCCCCCTTCGAGCAGCACTGCCGCCCTGCGGACGGGGTTTTTCTCCCTTCCCGCATAACGCCTCCAGATCATATATTCGGCATTGTGGGCGTGCAGGACGATCTTTCCTCCGAACATCGGTGGGACGGCGGGCAAGACGAGCAGGGAATCGAGGTAAAGCACATCGAAAAAGGTCGCCGCCTTCTCCACCTGTGCCTTGAAAAGAGCAGCATCGTTGCGGTAGACCGCCAACGGCAGGCCCCTCGACCCACTGCGGAGGAGATTCAGCAGGCTTCTCGGGCGGCTGATGAGCGTTTCGGAAAACTGAACGAGGCTTACCCGGCGGAGAAAGTCCTGTTTGTGAGGCAGATCTTCCGGGGCGCAGAGCACCGAAACGCCCAGATCGTAGTTCCGGCCAAGGTATTCGGCCACCTTCCAGCGTTTGATCGCTCCCCCGCTCAGAGGTGGATAAGGCAGCCGGTGGGACAAGAAGAGGACGCGCACCCTTCGGCCGCGTGCCTTTCCGCCGCGCTGCAATTCCGGGCTTGTTCTCTGTCGGCCCGCTGTGTTATGAAACACGCAGCTCATACGCTGTGCAACCCGCTCCCTCATCGAATCCGAATCCGCTTAGCGAAACGCGAGACACCTTCACATGCGACGAAAACGCATCCTGCTGATCCAACCGAGCCTCCAGCCTCCGGGCGGAGGCAACGGCGTGTGTTCCTGGATGCTCCAGGCGCTTCGGGACGATTATCTCCTTGCCGTCCTTTCCTGGCGGCCCGTGGACCTCGATGCCATCAATGAACACTTCGGTACATCCCTACGACCCACGGATCTTCATTGCTTCGTTTATCCGCCGCTCCTGCGCAGATTCCTGGACGGAGTGCCGGGGACATGGACACTCCTCAAGACCTTTCTGCTTCTGAAACGGTCACGCTCGATCCAGCCTGGTTTCGATCTCGTTCTTTCGGTGAACAATGAGGCGGATTTTGGCCGGCCGGGGATTCAGTATATCCACTACCCATGGAATCACTTCCCGAGGCCTTCAGTAGACAGGCACTGGTATGCCAACCGCGCCACCAACGCTTTGTACTACCGTCTGCTTCCGGCCCTGACGGACTATTCCATGAGCCGGATAAAACAGAACGTGACGCTGGTCAACTCCGACTGGACTGGAGAACTCGTAAAAGACCTTTATCCGGGCATCGAGACCCGAACGCTCTACCCACCCGTGCTGGGCGACTTCCCGTCCGTCCCGTGGAAGCGGCGCGAAGACGGTTTCGTCTGCATCGGGCGTATCTCGCGTGAAAAAGAGATCGACAAGATCATCCGTATCCTCGCCCTCGTGCGGGAGAGAGGCTGCCTCATCCACCTCCACATCGTCGGGCCCGACGACGACAGCGAATATTTCTCCTCCATACGAACTCTTGTACGGAAAAACGCCGTCTGGGTCAAAATGAACGGTTCCCCGCCCCGGGAAGAGCTTTCCCGGCTCGTAGCCGCTCACCGCTATGGCATCCACGGCATGCAGGAGGAGCACTACGGGATGGCCGTGGCCGAGATGGTGCAGGCGGGCTGCATCGTGTTTATCCCGGATGGCGGCGGTCAGGTGGAAATCGTCGACCGGTACGAACCGCTCCTGTACCGCTCTGAAGAGGAAGCGGCGGAAAAGATCTTTCGCGTACTCCGCTCCGGCCGAGAGCAGACCCGCCTGCGAGAGCACCTTGCAACCCGGCAGGCGCGCTACTCGCGGGAGCGGTTCATCTCCGAGTTCAGAGGGATCGTTGACCCCATGCTCGCTTTTTCCCCTCGATAAAGCGAAGACGTTTTCTCACGGAGACTTACCGCTCAGTCGAGACCGTCCCCCGGAAGGCGTCGTTTTCCCGCAACAGCCGCTCGAGAGACCCTATCGCTTCAATCCTTCCGCGCTGAATGAAGATGACCCGGTCGCAGTGCTGCAGGGCGCTCAAACGATGAGCGACCACAATCATCGTCATCCGCCCGTGCAGCGTATGCAGCGCGTCGGTGACGACCTTTTCGGTGAACCGATCCAGGGCCGATGTCGCCTCGTCGAATACCAGCACCTCCGGATCGCGATACAGAGCCCGGGCTATAGCCACTCTCTGCTTCTCCCCCCCCGAGATCTTGATCCCCCGTTCCCCGAGGCGTGTATCGAGCCCCTGCGGCAGCTCCCTCACAAACGCCTCGAGTTGGGCTATGCCGAGGCACTCCGCCATACGCTCCCCGTCAATCGCTTCATCAGGCACGCCGAACGCGATATTCCGGCGCAGGGTGTCATCTGTCAGATAGATCTGCTGCGGGACATAACCGAGCAGACGATGCCATCCCGGCAGGCAGTCCTGGATGTTCCTCCCGTCGACCGTAATGCATCCACGGGAAGGCTCGAGGAGGCCGAGGATGAGATCGAGGAGCGTGCTCTTCCCTGATCCCGTCACCCCGGCGATCCCGATCGATTCACCTGTCCTCACCGAGAAGCCGATGTCCTCGAGGACCGGCTGGTCCTTCCCCTCATAACGAAACGAGACCCCGTCGAGCATGAGTTCCCGCTCGAACCGGAAGGCATCGGCGTTCGGCAGGTCCATCTCCGATTCGATCGATCGCTCATCGAGCATCCGGAGATCCCTGTACAGGAGATCCACTTCAGCCCCTGAATACCGCATATTCGTAATATTGAGGGATAACCGGTTGAAGGATGGAATCGCGCGGAACCCGGCATACGCAAAAAGCCCCAGGAGCGGCAGAATGCCGCCGCCGATCTGATCCAGCCGATCGACCGACAGCAGCACCATCACCAGCGGTATGCAGATAAAAACGGTTTCGACCATGGCCCGCGGCATATGATTCAGTGTGGTGTACCAGCGCCGGATCTTGGCGATCCCCCTCTGCTTATCGGCAAATCGCTCTTGCCAGTAGGATTCTCTGCCCATTACCTTGATTTCTTTGATCCCACCCAGGCTCTGGTTGATGGTTGAGAGAGATTCCTGACGAAGCACTTGATGCCGTGAACCGATTTTGAAGAACACCTTGTGGGTCAGCGCCAGCAAAACTCCCAAAATACCGGCAAGGATTCCCATCGACAACAACGTCATCAACGGCGAAACCATTACGAGGACAACGGCTATGCCGACCAGAATCAACACCTCGGATATCAGTGCGACACAAGATTCCAGTGTCATGCGTACAGCCAGATCTACGCTTTGTGAAATCCTGTCGATAAGGTCTGCATGGTTCCGCTCGAGATATAACGTATAAGGTGCATTCAGATATTTTTTCAGCAGCCTGACACTGATTTTTTCGACCGCCGAAGATGTCAGCGACGAACGGATATAAATGGAGGCAATCAAAAAAACATTCTTTCCGATATAATAAGCGGCGACCAAAAAAGTGAATGAAAGGATGATGATCCGGCCGCTTTCCCATCCCAGATAGCGATAAACAGCCCCCAGGACAGGCAGATCGAGGATCATGGCGGGATGTTCGATCACCCGGATCAAGGTGAAGACGCCGGCGGCGCCGACGCTCTCCACGATTCCTTCCAAAAAGGCGAGCGGCACCAGGCAGAACCATTGCCGGCGAGTCCGCGGATCGAGCAGAAGATAGGCCTTTTTGATGCTTTCAATCACGGGCGTGCCTGTTCGTGAGGGATCTGAGAACCGCATCGAGATGTCGGCCGAAGGCCCTGCGGGAAAACATGCTACGCGCACGCGCACTCCCGGCCGTCCCCATCCTGTCGGCCAGCCCGGGCTCAACGATGAGCCGGGCGAGTGCCTGGGCGAACGCCCCCGGTTCGGGCTCCCTCAGAAACCCGCTTATCCCATCTGAAACCGTTTCCAGCGGGCCGCCTCGGTTGACCGCGAGGACCGGCCGGCCCACCGCCATACCTTCGACGACACCGATGCCGAAGTGCTCATCCAGACTGGTATAAACCAGGCACACGCAGCCTTTCAGCAGGGCAAAGCGCTGCTCGTCGGTCACCGATCTGAGAAAGACCACCCGGTTCGACACACCCAGCCTCCGAGCCAATTCCTGAAGCCCTTCAAAGGTCCGCCGGTTTTCCGGCAGACTCTCGTCATATCCGCCTGCCACAACCAAACGCACACGGGAAAACATCTCAGGGGAAATCATCTCCCGCATGCGGTTCAAGGCCTTGAGGGCAAGGCCCAGATTCTTCCGCGGGTCGAAACGATTCAGAGAGAGGATGAATGGGTCATCCGCTTCTCCTCCGATCAGATCCCGCACCGGGGCGGGGCTTTCGAGCGCGAACCGTTCCACCGGCACACCGGGATAGACCACGATCGGTTCCAGCCCGCTCAAGCCCTGGAACGTATCACGAAACACCGTGCCTGTAAATTCGCTGTTGACGAGGATCCGATCCGCGCTGAGCATACCCGCTCTTTCGAGATAATCGAAAAGGATTCGATACCAACCATAAAGTCCATGCCTTGCCGGAGCAAGCAACAAATCGGGATAGTGGCAGTAGAAGACAACCGGGGCGTCTGTAACGAATCGGAGGAATGGCACCACATGGGGAACCAGATCGCAGAAGACGACATCGGGTTTGAATCCCCCAGAACGCAGGGAGAGAGACAGGATAAGCATCCGGACCACTGAAAGCACCGCACGGAAGCGGTTGCGGACAGCGCCTGGCACAAAACCGCCGCGGACCGTAGTAGAAAACCGGCCTGTGAGCGTCTCGGAAAAACAGCGTCCCGGATCATGCCGCGAAGTGAGGATCCGGATCTCATGACCCAGGGCGCTCAGTTCCACTGCCGCATCCACAATCAGGCGTTCAGCCCCGCCGATGCCGAGTTCCGGGTGCAAAAAGGCTATCTTGAGCCCCTTCGCCCCCGCTTCGGCCCTGTCATCGCCCGAGGCAGCCCCGCGATGCGTCTCCCATTCCATAAAAACCCCTTTCAGTTTCCACCTCTTTTCCGTGCCGCCGAGAGCGGCTTGCCGCACAGCCCGGGGCCAGGGGAATCCGCAAACTCTGTCGTTGCCATTCAGGCCTATCTGTTGTAGGTTATCCCCGTTTCTGGCACGGGTATGTTCGTAACCCGTGTGCATCCGGAACTGTCCATCACATGGCGACAGGATTCCAATCCGGAAACGAGGACTCTTCTTCACCGGCTTCGCCGCTTCGCACCGAGCCCGGCCGGGGGAACCCGCCCCCGGGACGGGGATATCTCCGATCCGGATCGATCGTCATGAATATAGACCTTTTTCTCCCGGGCTTCATCGCTTTTATCATCAGCGTCAGTTTGATGCCCGTCGTGATCCGTGTTGCCGGAAAAATCGGCTTTGCGGACAACCCAAACCAACGAGATACCTACAGGAGGATGCACACCAGTCCCGTCGCCAAAGGCGGCGGGATCGTGCTCTGCCTCGGATTCCTCATCCCGCTCTGCCTCTTCTTCCCGTTGCGGGGTCCCTATGGCATCATTCTTTTCGGCGTCTGCATCCTCACGATTTCAGGCACCCTCGACGATCGATTCGACCTTTCCCCTGCCCTTCAACTCCTCGCGCCCATCACTGCCGCGCTCCTTGTCTCTTTGACCGGGCTCCACATCCGCACCCTGTCGAATCCCTTCAACGGATATTTCAACCTCGAAACCATGCTGTGGTGCGCCCATCTGTTGACCGTCTGCTGGATCGTAAGCATGATCATAGCCCTCAAAATCCTGGACGGCATCGATGGCCTGTCGGCCGGGATCGGCATCATTGCATCCACAACCATCGGGTGCGTCGCGCTCATGCTGCAAGGCGACGAACAGACCGGATCCCTCGCCTTTCTCCTTGGAGGAGCACTGCTCGGGTATCTCCCTTGGAATTGGCACCCGGCACGGATATATTACGGAGAGGCCGGCGCCATGATGGTCGGATTCGTCCTGGCGGTGAGCGCCATCCTCACAGCCGGGAAACTGGTGACGGCGATGATGGTTCTGAGCATACCGCTCTTCGACATGGCAAGAGTGATCGTCATGCGTCTCTTCAGAGGGCAAAAACCATGGCAGGGGGGACGTGACCACCTGCACCATCTGCTCTCCGATTCCGGTCTGGGCATCCAGGGCACCACGACCCTGCTCTGCCTTTTGTCGGCCCTCCTCGGCATCGCCGCATTTCTCCTGCAGCAGATCGAAAGACAGGGTTGATCATCCATGCAACGCGACACCAACCGCTTCATCTTCCGGCACCGAGACTGGCTCCTGCCATTTGTCCTCGTTTTTGTGCTGAGCGCGGGCCTCCGGCTTGTCGATCTCGTACATTGGGATAGCCCGGCGCTCCTGGTCCATGGGGAAAGGGTCATGGCCACGCACGATGCCTATGCCTGGCTTGCGGGAGCCGAAAGAGTCAACCAGTACAGCTGCCATCCCCTCGCCGTTCTGCTGCGCCTCCTGCATGCCTCCACAGGCATAGGATTTGCCACCCTGGCATTCTGGCTTCCCGTCGTCATGGCCCCCATGGCCGCCCTTCCGATCGCCTTCCTTGGTCTGTGGTGGAGGCTCCCCCCGGGAACACTCGTTGCAGGCGTCCTGTGCACTACCTGCGGAGGCTATCTGATCCGCACCCGGCTGGGATTTTACGACACGGACCCGCTCGCCCTCTTTTTCACCGTTGCCCTGGCTACGGCCTTAGTCTGCTGGCTGGAGCCCCATCTCCGCCCTCCCCGCAAAACCAACCCCGTACCATCTCCGAGAATATCGTTTGCCCTCGCCTTCCTCATAGGGATCTGGATCAAGCTCCACCTGTTCGTCTACCCCAGCGCCGAACCGATTATTCTGGCGCTCTTCGCGATCGCCGTATCCGTCGGCCTGGTCTTTAGCCTGAACGGAAAGCGCCTCTTCGTGCTGACAGGGCTCCTCGTCGCATTTCTGGCCGGAAACGGCGGATGGGCGAGCCTTGCATTCGGAGGAGGCGCTGCCCTCGCGGTTTTTCTCCGCCCCGAACTCTGCCAGGGCAGAAGAGGGGCGATCCTCCTCTTTCTGGGCCTTTCGACCGGCCTGATTCTCTTTTCCGGTTTGAGCGAACGGATCCACTCATCCATCGGGCACATCATCCGCTACGGCGACCGGTCGTCCACCGGCGTATCCATCCGCTATCCCGCCACCATTTCGACCATCATCGAGGCCCGGACAGTGGATTGGCATCAACTGGAACAGGCGGTTGCAGGAAGCCGACTGCTCCTCGTCATCGGTACAGGCGCCTATGCCTTCCTCTGTTGGCGGCATCCCGCAGCGTTGGTCTTTGCACCCCTTCTCTTTCTTGCGATGGCCAGCACAAGATTCGGCGCGCGGTTTTCCATGTACGGCGGCGTCGTCGTCGGCCTCGGGCTGGGTTTCGGCCTTTCACTGCTCTGTTCCCTGAAGCCTTGGACCAAGCGCGTCAACCTTGCTTTGCAGCTGTTGCTTCTCGCCTCGGTCCTGTGGCTCCCCGCCCGGTTCATCCATCAAAATGCGCCTTTTTTCTTCATCTCGAAGCCTTTTGCAGAGGCTCTGGCAGCCATGCGGCCGAAGGTCTCACCCGATGCACAGTTCTGGCTCTGGTGGGATTTCGGGTATGCCTGCCAGTTTTACAGCGGGGTGAGCACATTCGCTGACGGCGCCCGCAACAGCGGCGAATACATCCTGCCGCTCGCCCGGGTGCATGCCACCGCTTCCCCCGGTGAGGCGCACGCCCTGATCCGTTTCGTTGCCCGGCAGCAGGCTCTGAACGGAAACACAGCGCATCCGTGCGCCGACCGACCCGTTTATCCAAATCCCATTTCCGCCATCCTGGAAAAAATGCCCCCGCAGGAAGCCCGGTCCTTTTTCGAGGGCATCGGAGGCCTGACCTTTCCCGACAAGATTCCCATCCCTCAACAATATCTGGTCCTTGCCTGGGAAAACATCAGGATTTCGACAGCGATCCGAAAATTCGGCACCTGGGACATCGTCACCGGCGAAACAGCAAAACCCAGCCTCATGCTCCCTGCCGGCCGAATCACCATCGACACGGCCGAAGGGTCCCTGAGCGTATCCGGGAAGCGGTTCCGGGCCCGTACGATCGACATGCTCTCCCAGACAGGCAGCCGCCACCTGGAGTACCCCTGGAACAGGAGCGGTATGCACGTCCTGAGTAATCAGGTCGACAAGAGCATCGCGATCATGGACGAAGGCATCTACCGCTCTATGATGGTCCAGATGCTGATTGGTGAGCCGGAGACCTTCGCAGGGTATTTCGAGCTGGTTCTGGACCGGTCTCCAGCGGTCAGAATCTTCAGGTTGAAGCCATGAGCGACTTCCCCAAACCCTCTTCCTGCCGAAACAGGATCAACCAGGGTGCAGCGTTTTGCGGCCGTCCGCTCATGAAACCTGTTCATCCTTCAGTCGATCCTTCCGAAACCTGCCAGGACATTCGGATCGATTCGGCCACCTCACCGGCAATAGGCTCACCGTCTCGGGCCGCCTTCCTCGATCGGTCGTTCAGGATGATGATCGGTGTGGGTGACACGGCCGGCCATATCCATATGGCGGTCGCCATCGCTGAGCAGGCGTCCATGTGCTTCCCGGCGGCGGAGGTCGTCCTGATCGGGGCGGCCGGGAGGTTTCCGTCCGAACGTATGCACGATTCCAGGTATGACATCCTTTTCCTCGATATCAACCCCTACGACAGGACAAACCCAATCAACAACCTTCGCCTTCCATTCGATTTCCTTCGCAGTCTGCACCAGTCCCTGGGCATTTTGGCCAAACACCGCCCCCACGTCGTCCTCGGCCTCGGAGGATACCCCACAGGGCCCTTCGTTCTGGCGGCCGGAATGAGACATATTCCCACGCTTCTCCTCGAACCGAACCTCCTGCCCGGCCTTGCCAATCGGTTTCTCGCCACGGTGGCGGACCGGATCTGCGTCTCCTTCGAGGAGACAGGGGCGTGCTTTCCCCCTCGAAAGACCACCTTGACCGGCACGCCGGTGCGCCAGGCCGCACTCCCTTCGAATATCACCCGCAAGGAGGCCTGCGCTGCATTCGATTTGGACCCCGCATTGAAGACCGTTCTGATCATGGGAGGCAGTCTGGGGCTCGAAGGCATCAACCAAGCCCTGCTTCACAAGGCGCATCGCCTGAGCGCAAACGGCATCCAGATCGTCTGGCAGACCGGTGACCGCCATTTTGCCCAGATCCATGCCGGCATCCATCGAAAAGACACGGCTCGCTGCAGAATCTTTCCTTTTATCCCGTCCATCGCTCCGGCTTACGCCGCCGCCGACCTGGTGGTGACCGCCGCCGGCGCAGTCACGATGGCCGAACTCGCCTTGTGGCGAAAGCCGGCCATCGTCGTTCCATCCGCCAAGGCCACCGAAGGCCACCAAATCAGCAACGCCCAAGCATACGCCGACGCCGGCGCGTGCATTCTCGTCAGGGAAGAGACCGCTGCTGCAACCCTCACGGACACCATCCTCGCCGTAATCTGCCGTCCCGAGGAACTGCGTGCGCTTTCGCGCGGGATCGGCGCCTTCGCCCGGCCCGATGCACGGGCTCTGGTCATGCGGGAAATCCAGGCGTTGACCGCGATGCGCAGATTCTGAAGGCTTGCGGCAGGTTGCCGGATGAATACCTTCCGACGGTTACCGCCTTTTCAGCTGTCTGTAAAGCGAAACGGCCAAGGTCACCGCCGTAACCGGTAAGACGAAGACAAGCATGACCCACCCGAGGGTCAGGAGACCCCCTCTGTCCCTGACAACCAGAATGAGATAGAGGATGTAGACGCCATAATAGGCCAGAAAAAAGAAGCCCTCCCAGCGGTTGATCCGGTGTCCGGTGAAAAACACGGGCAGGCAGGCAACTGCTGCCAGGACCATGACGGGCAGATCGAGCCTCAGCGAGGCATCCCCGATGCTCAACGGCTTCGATGCGGCGATGGCGCTCATCCCAAGCACGCCGAGGATGTTGAAGAGGTTGCTTCCGACGACGTTTCCCACTGCAATGTCCCGCTCCTTCCGGAACGCCGCGATGATGGACGTGGCCAACTCCGGCAGGGAGGTCCCTGCCGCCACGATCGTCAAGCCGATCACCATTTCGCTCACCCCGAGCACCCTGGCGATAAACACCGCGTTCTGGACGAGCAGGTGCGAACCCACCAGAAGAAGTCCGAGCCCCCCCGCCACAAGCAGCCCGTTGACGAGCGGCCTGGTGCGACCCGCGCTCGCCGGCGGCAGATCGAGCGCCTTCCGGTAACCGGCGCTCACCTCTTTCATCTCCCTGCGGCTCTTGCGGATCGCCCAGAACGTGTAGACGATGAGCGCTGTAAAGAGGAGCACCCCGTCCAACCTTCCGAGCGCCCCATCCAGAAGAAGGACATACAGGACAACCGAGGCGCCCACCATCAACGGCACATCCAGCCTGACCACCTGCTGGGCGACCACCAGGGGGCATACAACCGCCGACATGCCCAGCACCACCAGGATGTTGAAGATATTGCTGCCTATAACGTTTCCCATGGCGATCCCGGACTGTCCGCCGATGGATGCCCAAACGCTCACCGCCGCCTCGGGTGAACTCGTGCCGAAGGCCACGACCGTCAACCCGATTACCAGGGGCGACACACCCCATGCCGAGGCGAGCCTCGAGGAACCTTTCACCAGCATCTCAGCCCCCAGAACGAGGCAGACGAACCCTGTGACCAGAAACAGCAACTGTAGAAACATATGGCCCCCCGGATATGCATCAGGATCAGGTGTTGAGCGGACCATTATCGGCCGCACGCACAGCGGAATAAAGGGGAAAATGCGGCTCGATGGTGAAAGCTCTCCCTTGCCCCTCTCCCCGGCCTTTCCACACTGCATCGGCGGCGGCCGTCGCCTCGAACAGGTCTTCCTTGACAGGTGTCTTCAATCGCGCTTCAATAGATGTTCACTCGGGAATGATTATCCAGCGCGATCCAGCCTCTCATCCGGGAGCAAGGATTTTTGCACAATATATAGGAAATCAAGCAGTTGCGCGGACGCAGCCTGCAGCTCGCCGCACAAGCGAGCGTGCAGATTGCCGCCGAGGTTGACGAATGAGATCATTTCCGGATGGAAACTGGACGCATGCCAGCGGGCGTTGTCGGCGGCTGCCTCTTCCGCGAACCATATCCCGCTTGAAGTCGTTTGATTTGACTGCGGCCGAAAAAAGTGGGATTTTGCATCTGCGGACGTAGCCGAGTTGAAAGGACGTAAATATGCACAGAAATCAGCCGAAGAACACAAGGGTCCTCATTTCTTTTTTCTCGATCCTGGTCAGCGTGGGGCTGCTTTTCTCGGGATGCGCAGGCACCTACATTGCGGCCGGAGATGAAGGTGCCGCCTACGAATCCGGTCGTGGCGCTCAGGGACCGCCGCCCTGGGCCCCTGCACATGGCTACCGGGCCAAACACCGGTATCGATACTATCCGGATTCCTATGTCTACTACGACAGCGGCAGGCGCCTCTATTTCTACTCTTCGATCGGGGATTGGAAGGCCGCCGTTGCCTTGCCCTCTTCCATCCACATCGATCTCGACCGCTATGTCGTCATCGAAACGGATACCGATCGACCCTATGTCTACCATTCCGACATCGTCAAACGCTATCCGCCCGGGCAGATGAAAAAATCCGGCAAATCAAAGGGCAAGGGCAAGAATTAGAAGGAGGATCAGGGCGCTTTCCTGATCCGGTGCCGTGCTGGCTGGAGCGGGTCTTTTTTTGTAAGTTCCTGGGGAGGATTCATCATGAACGCCCGGATTCCATCGTCGGAGACAAGCGACGAACAACTGAAGTTTCATCGATTCGTCATCAACAGCCTCCCCACCGCTGTGGTAACGGTCGACTCCGATATGCGGGTGACCGGCCTCAATCCCTGGGCCGAGCGGATACTGGGTTACACCCTGGAAGAGGTTAAAGGCCGGTTTTGCGGGGACATCCTGCGAAGTTCCATGTGCCGCGGGCGCTGCCCTCTACAGGCGGCCATCAATGGCATGAAGCCCGTTTCGCTGGTCGAAAGCACCGTCACGAACCGGTATGGCGAGATCATCCCTGTCAGGATGAGCGCAGCCGCCTTGCTGGATGATCAGGGGGCGCTCATCGGGGGCGTCGAATCCTTTCAGGACATTTCCCGTATCAAGACCCTCGAGCGGGAGCGGAACAATATCGTCTCCATGTTCGCCCACGATCTCAAGTCGAGCATCAGCATCATCGGCGGGTTCGTGCTGCGGCTGCTCAAACACAGGGAACGTCTCTCAAACGAGAAGCAGGAAGAGTATCTGAATATTATCCGCAAAGAGGTTTCCCAGGTCGACTCCCTCATCTCGAGCTTCCTGGACTTCTCCCGCCTCATGTCCGGCAGGCTCAAGCTCGACCTGGCCCTGATCTCGATCGACAAGGAGATTTTGGACCTTCTCGAAAGCTACCAGATTCAGGCAGCCGCCTCGGGCATCGAACTCCAGCTGGTCTCGGATGAGCCCCTTTCCCCTGTAGAAGCCGACAGCCAGCACCTCCGGAGGGTCTTCAGAAACCTGCTCGACAACGCCCTGAAGTTCTCGAAACCCAGCACGAAGATCACCGTCTCGCTTTCCGAAACACCGGAAGAGATCCGCGTGACCGTTCAGGATCAGGGAACAGGCATCCCCTCAGAAGACCTCCCGTTCATCTTCGACGCCTTCGGGCGCGGCCGCACCTCTCCAAATAAGGAGGGCTTCGGTCTGGGGCTTGCCGGAGCCAAGCGCATCGTCAAGGCCCACGGCGGACGCATCGAGGTTCGGAGCGTCTGGGGCCGGGGCTCGACCTTCAGCGTCGTGCTGCCGAAGCCGAAGCGCTCGCAAAGTCTCCTGCCCGTGGAGGTGCGCTCGGAAACATAAAGACAAGGCAGGAGGAAGCGGACAGATCTATCCCCTATCTCTGACTTTGTCTTGTTTGTCGCGGATCGCCCCGAGCAACTCCTCCAACTGAGTGAAACCCGTCGTCTCGACTCTCACACCCGCATTTCCAAAGACGTATCCCGGACCTTTGTGCGAAAGGTCCTCCGTCACGTAAACCTCGTTCACATTCAGCCCGACAAGCCACTCCGCCACACGCAGACCTTTGCCTGTGCCGACCCGCGTATGGGGGTTTTCCGCCAGTTCCCGGGCTTCGGCTTCGCCGTCGGAGGTCCTGACGGTGACAATCCCGAAATACGGCGCCTCGCCGAAATGCCGGCTTACGGTCCCCTCACGGTCCGCGAGGGGAACCGCGATCCGGTAATGGGCCCGCGGCTCCGGCTCACAGTAGATCATCGCCCGCTCGACGTGGGGAATCTTTTCCCGGATGGCCGCCTCCAGGTCCACGCTGATCCGGTGCGCCGCCTCGAGATCGCTCGTCCGCACCACCACGCTCGCTTGCAGGAACCGAAAGCGGCCTGCATTGCGGCCAATCAGGGATCCAACCTCAACCACCAGGGGATGAGCCTCGAGGATCTCCTGTACATCGGACAGGGTCTTAAAATCAGCCGAGGCATCCAGCAGCACCCGCATCCCGTCCGAAAGCAGTTCCCAACCGGCCCTTGCAATAAAAAGCAAAACGACGCCCGCCGCGATCTGATCGACCGAAACACCCCGCACCTTCAGGTCCCACCCGAAAAAAGGCGGCAGCACCGCTGCCAAAACGACGACAGACGAAAGGACATCCACCTGCCGGTGCTTCCCTTCCGCGATCAAGGTCGGCGACCCCGTGCGGCGTCCGATCCGCAGCGCGTAGAGCCCGAAAAGGTAGGTGACCACGGTGCCCGCAAGAAGCAACAGCAGGATGTCCATCGAGATCTCGGGCGGCACGATGGACTGGCTCAGGATCTTGCGTGCGATCTCATAGCCTGCAAAAAAGATCGAAATAGCGACAAAAACCGAAAGGAGATTTTCGATCTTGTAAAGCCCCAGAGGAAAGGAGGCGGACTTGCGCGTAGAAAGCTTTACGCCGGCAAAGAGGACCAGAGAGGCGACGGCATCGGTCCCCGAATCGATGGCTCCGGCTGTCACCGCCAGGCTGTTCGAGAAAAAGGCCAGAGCCGTCTTCATCCCCACGAGGCCGACGTTCACCAAAAACGCATAAAGGGCGACCCGCCCGATCGACCGGGTCTCACGCTCCGAGCTGGAGGCCCGATCCGGAGAGGGAATATCGTTTGGATGGGTATCTGACATCAGGAGTCCTTCGCTTCGATCCGGGCAGGGATGTCCATCCCGGCGCATGCGGAACAGGCGCCCGACTTCACCTGCCGCCACCTCCATAGATCCTGTCGAGGACAGCCGTCGTGAAAACCCGATTCACATCCACAGGCGCACACAGGATCCCCTCCTCCACCAGGACCCTGTGCATCTCACGCCAGTCCTCCTCCTTCATCCACCCGATCCGGTCTTCACCGGTGCGGACCAGCGGCACCTGCGCGTCCATCATCGCCGACTGGAGTTCTCTATCTTTGATACGGGCATACCCCATCGTGACATCGACGGCCATATCCCGGTCCCCCACGGACATACTCCACCCCTCGAGCGTGGCCCGCACGAACCGATCGACCACATCCGGGTCCCGCTCCAGCATATCCTCAGTCGTGACGAGGAGATCCGAATAGAACTGCACTCCGTAGTCTCCCGGCCAGAAAAGATCGAGACTGTAACCCTCGCGGTTCAGCTTGACCACTCCTCCCGTGACATAAGCGGCAGTGATTTCAGCCCTGCCTTCGATGAAGTCCTTGTAGGATGGGTCATAAGGCAGGAAAGTGATTTCGGACTCGGGCACGCCGACCTTTTCAATCAATTCGCGAAACTGATACTCGAATTCGCAGAACGAGTCCTTCAAGCCTGCCACGGCAGCCGACCGGCCCCGGAAATCATAGGGTTTCTGGATCCCGCAGCCCGTCTTGACCGCATACACCACAGCGCTGCGACGGTAGATGGCGGCAACGGCCACCAGGGGCTCCCCTGCGGCCCGCCTGACGAAGACATCCTCCGGGCTCGATACGGCAAACTGCGCCTTGCCCGAAAGGAGAGGCGCCGCCAGTTCGACCTCCTCTCCGCCTTCGATAAAGCCGACCTCCAGATTCTCCCGCGCGTACAGGCCTTTTTCCTGAGCCACATAGAAGCCCGCAAACTGCGCTTGATGCACCCATTTCAACTGCACGCTCAACGCCTCAGGCAGCTCCGTTAACGCCTTCTCCCCGCACCCGGCCAAGCAGCAAAAACAAACGAAAGGAACGACTCCGATAGCCCATCTGAGCAAGCCCATTGTCTCATCCTCAAACAAGTGCTTTTGTTTTAAAATGACCCCTACGACCTATTTGGCAACATAGGCGCACTGACTATCGAAGTCAATATCAAAGCCTGCCTTGCTGCCGAAGGCAAAACAGCCCAACTTTCAGCACAATGGAGAAACAGACCCTCAGCTTGTGAAGATGTGATCGAGCGCAAATTTCTCAAATTTCCATAATAAATGCAGGGGATGAGGCGGGTCATCCATAAGTTGCAAAAATTTGCTATGTTCTTTTCGACCTGGAAATGCTCTTTTTGGCCAATCTCCGCGTCAATCTGCATGTTTGCTTGTGCGGCGACCACCAGGATCGCCTCCGCGTCAACGCGGCTTAGAGTCCTATCGTAAAGTCGCCATAGCGGGCACGCTCTGCAAGATCTTGTGTTTCAATATATTGCACATTACTACCTCATCGGTAACATTGCCGGAGGAAGCTGCAAAATAACCACGCCGCCTGGAGTGCCCTCTGGGATGAAGAAGACAGCCACTCCGTGTACCCATACCGGAAATAATTGTCTTGATTTATAGGGTGAAAAAATATATCAGGGACGGAAAACATCCTTAGCGGGAGGGAAGAGATGAAAAAGCGATTCTGGGTGGTAGTTCTGGCTGGATTGATCCTTTTCGCCTCGGCCTCACTTTCTTCGGCGGACCTGACCATCACTGCAGACGGTGATTTATCCGCAGAAGAGTGCGATTTCAATTGCACCGATCCCCAATATGTTTCTTTGGGAAATCCTATCTAGTTTCCATCCGGAAATAGTCTTTTTTGCCAATCTCGGCGTCAATCTGCACGTTTGCTTGTGCGGCGACCTACAGGTCGCCTCCGCACAAACGCTTGATTTCCTTGATATTGGCAAAAAATCCTCATTTCCGGATTGGAAACCGGGTTGTACCGGGAAATCATTTCCGGATGGAGACTATCTATAATTGGCATATCACGTCATCCGGTCAAAATAAATCATGCGAGAGTTGGAATGGAACCATCTCCTTCCCGGGAGCGAGTCAAATAGACAGCGCGATTGTCTACGTCGAGGGCGCAAACACCACCGAAATGTGTGAAATCATTCGCGCACCTTTCAACAAGACCCTGCTCAACCGCTTTTTGGAACGGTATCACCCGGAACCTGCGCTCTGTTTCCCCAACAATGCATCTCTGTCCTTCCGTGCATGCGCCGATCCCGGTGCAAACGGGGCATATTTTATCCTGCTGGAATCCGACCAGTGTGACTATACGATTTTCGGGCCGATCCTCCTGAATGATGCGCAGCCGTGTTCAACGCAAGAGCCACAGGCCGTCCCGACGTTCAACGCCTTAGGCGGCGCTGCGTCGATCGCTATAATGATGATACTGAGTGTCATCTATATGAAAAGAAAAAGGGCCCTCCGCTAGGGAGTGTCTATCGGGAAATCATCATCAAACGCGACCCGGTTTCCGCTTCCTGAACTCACCGTTACCCACCAGTGCATAGGTCGCGCAGCAAAACCACGACTTGAGGCACCAGCCGCGTTATGTTGCGGCAGTTCGAATCTGCGGAAATCCAGGTTTGGCAGCGGCCCGGGATCACCCGGCCTCCAAATTTTTCAAAGAGTGGTAATGCATTGTGGACCCGGAGCGTTACCACACAATTTTTGCAGACGAGTGACCGGGCCCGCCGGTTGGAATGGGGTTGGAATTTCATTTAGTATCCATCCGGAGATGATTTCCCTATAGAACCCAGTTTCCAATCTGGAAATGAGGATTTTTTCTTCACACGCTTCACCTGCTCAGTCCCACCGCTTCGCGCCGGGTTCCGGTTTGGCCAATATCAAGGAAATCAAGCGGTTGCGCGGAGGCGACCTGGTGGTCGCCGCACAGGCAAACGTGCAGATTGACGCCGAGATTGGCCATAAAGACCATTTCCGGATGGAAACTATTTAGGGTTGGGGATACGGTTGCGGACAGTACGCGAAAAATAAGAAAGGGGCTGCGATTTTCTCGCAACCCCTTGTTTTTCCTTGGTGGTCCCAACGGGACTCGAACCCGTGTCCCCGGCGTGAGAGGCCGATATCCTGGACCGCTAGACGATGGGACCTTCAAAACGCAAATGCGCGGCGCACCTGCGCGCGACGCATCGGCTTTGCAAATAAACGCTAAGGAAAGGTGGCTGGGGGACGAGGATTCGAACCTCGGTTAACGGGGCCAGAACCCGTCGTCCTGCCGCTGGACGATCCCCCAGTCAAAAATTGAATTTTGCCTGAATGAATGCAGCATGTCAAGCAAAAACCAGCCGCCTGAGGCCCACTCAAAGCACTTTCCAGCACCGCACGAGGTGGTCGGGGCCGATCGGCTCGAGCGCGACGGGCGCCTCGCGGCAGCGATCCTCCACCAGAGGACAGCGCCCCTGGAAGCGGCAGCCCGGAGGAGGATTCATGGGGCTGGGGACATCGCCGCCGAGCGGACGCACAACACCACCAGACCCCTGCTCGATCGATGGAACAGCCGCCAGGAGCGCCTTCGAATAGGGATGCCGCGTATCGGCATAGAGGGCTTCAGCCGAGGCGTACTCCATGATCTGTCCGAGATACATCACCGCGACAAAGTGGCTAAGATACCCCACCACGTTCAGGTCGTGCGAAATAAAGAGGTAGGCCAAACCCAGGCTTTCCTGCAGATCGTTCAGGAGATTGATGATCTGCGCCTGGATCGAGACATCCAGAGCCGATATGGGCTCATCGCAGACGATCAGCGACGGCCCCACACTCAGGGCGCGGGCGATCCCCACGCGCTGCCGCTGCCCCCCGCTGAACTCGTGGGGGTAGCGGTCCCTGTTCGCGGCAGCGAGCCCCACCTGTTCGAGCAGTTCCCCCACCCGCACCTGCCGCTCGCTCCGCTCCATCCCGATCGTCCGCAGCCCCTCTTCGACCGACTGGCCGACGGTCATGCGGGGGTTCAAAGAGCCGTAAGGATCCTGGAAGATCATCTGGAGCTCCCGCCGGTAGGGTCGAAGCTCCTTCTCCGAAACTCCGGAGATATCCCGGCCTCGGAAGATCACCCTGCCCCCAATCGCAGGCAGAAGCCCGAGGACGGCGCGGGCCAGAGTGGATTTCCCGCAGCCCGACTCGCCCACCAGCCCCAGGGTCTTTCCTCGGGCGACCTCCAGATCGACGCCGTCGACGGCCTTGATCCAGCCGTGAATCCGCTGCAGGAACCCTCGCCGGACCGGAAAATGCACCTTCAAGTCCTCCACTTCGAGGATCGGGGCATTATCCGATAGGGCCTTCCGGTTCATGCTCTCACTCGCCAAGGCGCTCCCCTTTGCGCGCCTCTCCCGGAGGCCATGCGCCTTTCTGGTCGATCGTACAGCGCACGAGGTGCCCATCACCCAAGTCGATCATAGGGGGGATCGATACCGCGCAGGATGGGATGGACCTGGCGCAACGCGGGTGGAAGGGGCAGCCCCCGGGTTTACAGACCGGGTCCGGGACGTGTCCGGGAATGCCGCTCAGTCTCCGCCCCCTTTTTCCGGGGCTCGGCAGCGAGGCCAGAAGCCCCTGCGTGTAAGGGTGCCGGGGATTCTCGAAAAGCGTCCGTGTGCCCCCTTCTTCGACGATCATCCCGGCGTACATCACGTAGACCCTCTCGGCCACTTGGGCTACGACCCCGAGGTCATGGGTGATATAAAGGATCGACATCCCGCGCTCCTGCTGGAGGGATCGCATCAAAGAGAGGATCTGCGCCTGTACGGTCACGTCAAGGGCTGTCGTCGGTTCATCGGCGATCATGAGCTCGGGGTTGCACGAAAGGGCCATGGCAATCATCACCCGCTGGCGCTGTCCGCCACTCAACTGATGCGGGTAGTCCTCGAGGCGCTCCTCCGGGTTCGGGATGCCGACATCCCGCAAGAGCGCGATCACGCGGCCCCTCAGCTCCGCCGCCTCGACCGCCTCATGCGCTTGGATGGCCTCTCCGATCTGATCCCCAATCGTGAACACCGGGTTCAGAGATGTCAAAGGCTCCTGGAAAACCATGGATATCCGCTTTCCACGGATCCTCTGGAGTTCTTCCTCGGTCAGTCCTAGCAGTTCCACCCCCCCCAGCAGCGCACTCCCGCGCTCGATTTCGGCCGAGGGCGGCAGCAGGCCGAGCATCGCAAGGGCCGTGACACTCTTGCCGCAGCCGGACTCCCCAACCAGAGCAACGGTCTGGCCCCTGCAGACCGCAAGCGACGCGCCTTCCACCGCCTTCGCCCGGCCCGCCAGGGTCCGGAAAGTGATGTGCAGATCCGTCAGGTTCAACAGGGCTTCTGTACGCGGTTGCATCATCTCTCGCGCAGCCTCGGGTTCAGGGCCTCCCGCAGACCCTCGCCGAAGAGATTGAAGCACAGCACGACGATCAGGATCGCCACCCCGGGCACGAAGGTCAGCCACGGGGCGTCGAAGATGAAGTTCTTCCCGTCCGAGAGGATGTTCCCCCAGGTGGCATGCGGCGGCGGGACGCCGAAACCGAGGAAGCTCAGCCCGGCCTCCGTCAGAATGGCTGTCGCGATGCCGATGGTGGCCGAGACCAGCACGGGGGCGATCGCGTTCGGCATCATGTGGCGGAAGATGATGCGCCAGGTGCCGATCCCGAGCGCCCTGGCCGCCGTCACAAAATCCTGCTCCCGAAGCGAGAGGAACTCCGCCCGCACGAAGCGGGCCGTCCCCATCCAGCTCGTCAGCCCGATGACGATCATGATGTTGTACATGCTCGCCGGCAGAAGCGCCACCACCGTCAGGATCAGGAAAAAGCTCGGGAAGCAGAGCATGATGTCGACGAGTCGCATGACGAGGGTTTCGACCGAAAAGGTCCCCCACCCCAAAAAGCGAAAAACATGCCCCGAGGATGTCAGACGGTAGAGAATCCCTAGTGCAGGCCCGGCAAGGAACAGGGCAATCGCCAAGCGTGCACCACCCTGCGCGAAGGCAAACAGCGCCCCAACCCAGGCGCTGGCCCAGAGAACCTGCCAGAGCACCACCCTGTTCGACCCGAAATACCCTGCAATCCCCCCCATCAGGAGCCCCACCGCGACGGCGATCCCCACCGCCACGAACCCCACGGTGAGAGAGACCCAGGCCCCCTGCAGCATACGCGCGAAGACGTCCCGGCCAAGATCGTCCGTCCCAAGCAGGAAGACCCCGAAGGGCGGCATAGCATCCGTTTCGACAGTGCCGGCAAAAGGGCCGCTCAAGGGGGAACGCAACTTGTTCTCGAGCCGCACCAAGGCCGGGTCGAAGACCGGGTTCGATCCGGAGGTCAGGAACAGCCCGGCGAACGCGGTCAGGAAGAAGGCCACGAAGACCACCAGCCCCGCAAAGGCCATCCGGTTTCCCCTGATCATCCGCCGGAAGGCATCGAAACGCCCGTCCGCCGAAGCGGCTGCGGCCGCGAGGTCCGCTCGATATATGCTCTCTGCCTCCGTCACAGCCGTATCCTCGGATCCACCACCACGTAAAGGATGTCCGAAATCAGCGTCCCGGCCAGGACCAGCACCGCCGAGATGAAATTCACCGTCAAAATCACGGGATAGTCCCTGGCCAGGATCGCCTCGTAGGCCATCCGCCCCATGCCCGGCCACGAGAAGATGGACTCGATGATCACCGAGCCCCCGATCAGGCCGGGCAGGATCAGCCCGAACATGGTGACGAAGGGCAGCAAGGCGTTCCTCAGGGCGTGCTTGTAGTGCACCTGGTCGAACGTAAGCCCCTTGGCGCGGGCCGTGCGCACATAGTCCTGGCTTTCCACCTCGAGCATCTGACTGCGGACGTAGCGCGAAAGAACAGCGATCCCTCCTGTAGCCCCGAGGACGGAGGGCAGCAACAGGTGCCAGACCCGGTCCATGACCCCGTGGATCCAGGAGGACCCCCCCACGCCGAAGGTCTCCATCCCGATCACCGGCACCTCCAGGGTGTTGACGACGAGGATGATCAGGACGTAGGCGAAGAAAAACCCCGGAATCGAGATGAGGAAGTAGGCGATGAAGGTGGTGCTCCGGTCGTAGAACCCGCCGCGATAGATGGCCGAACGGATTCCCACCGGAAACGAAAGGGTCCAGGTGATGAGCGTCCCGACGATGAAAAGCGGCAGGCTGTTCAGAAAGCGCTCCCAGATCTTGAGGAGCACCGGCTGGTTGTCCTTCCAGGAGACGCTCCGTCCCGTCAGGAGGTCCGAATAGAAGCGCAGGTACTGAACATGGAGCGGCTCATCCAGATGAAAGGCCTCCCGGAAACGCTCCACCATCTCGGGCGTGAACTTCGGGTTCATGGGGTCCACCTGGCTCGGGCTCCCCGGGGCGAGGTGGATAATGAGAAAAGAGACCACCGACACGAAAAAGAGGGTGACGATCTTCTGAATCAGGCTCCGGCCCAGAAACGACAGCATCGATCAGCCCTCCGCCGCGAAATCGGGCACATGGGGAAGCTTGATCCAGCGGTTGAAATAGTAGATATAGCTTCCTGTCTTTGTTGGCTTTATCCGTTCATAGACAGGAGCACCATCATCCGCGGTCCGCTGGATGACGATGCGCTTGTCCAGGATGGCGGTCCATTTCCCCACATAGAGAAACGTGTACGGCTGCTCCTCGGCGATGATCGCGTGCAGGTCATGGCAGTACCGCACCTGCCGGTCATGGTCGTAGGTCTCCCGGATCCGCAGGATCAGCTCGTCCGCCGTTTGGTTCGCGAACCCGCCGAAGTTCAGATGGAAGGGTTTCGTCTGGCTCGAATGCCAGATCTGGAAGAGGTCCGGGTCGACGCCCATGCTCCAGCCGAGGACCAAGGCATCGAAATCGTGCTTATTGACCCGTTCCTGGATGAAGACGGACCACTCCAGGATATCGGTCCGCACATCGATCCCGATCTGCTTCCAGGCGTCCTGAGCGATGGCCAGGATGGCCTTCCGCGTATCGTTCCCGCCATTCGTAATGAGTGTGAACTGAAAGCGGCGGCCGTTCTTCTCGAGCCAGCCCTGCGGGCTGCGGCGCCAGCCGGCCTCCGCCAGCAGCTCGAGAGCCGCTTCCGGGTCATAGGGAAGCGGCGCGATCGACTGGTCGTAGAAATCGGTCTGCTTCACGAAAGGACCGGTGATGCGCTCGCCCTGCCCGTAGAGCACAAAACGGATGATCTTCTCGACATCGATCGCCATCCCGAGCGCCCGGCGGACGCGTTCGTCATCGAAGGGCTCGCGGCGCAGGTTGTAGGCGATGTAGGTGTACCCGAAGCTCACCCCGGAAAAGCTCTGGAAACGCGCATCCCGGGACAAGCGCTCGACCTGGTGCGGCTGCACCGCGTAGTTGTCCACCGTCCCGGCGTAAAACTCCATCTCCTGGGTCAGGAGGTCCGGGATCACCCGGTAGACGTAGCGCCGGTAGTTGGGGGCGCCTTCCCAGTAGTCGTCGAAACGCGTCAGCTCGATGTGCTGATCGGAGCGCCACTCCTTGAAGACGAACGGTCCGCATCCGACCGGCCGGCGGTTGAAACGGCTCTGGCGCATGGAAAACGCCTCGGGGTCCAGCCCCCGCTCGATCGCTTCCCGGCGCAACGCCTCCGCATTCAGGAGATGCTCCGGCAGGATGCCCATGCCCCAACTCGCCAGGGCAGGAGAATACAGGCGCTTGTACACGATCCGGACCGTCAACGGGTCCAGGATCTCGACCGACTTCACCGGTTCGTAATCGGAGACGCGCGGCGAGAGGTTGCGGGGATCCATGATGGCATCATAAGTAAAGCGGACATCGCGGGCGGTGACGGGATGGCCGTCGTGGAAGCACGCCTCGGAACGGAGGCGGAAGGTGACGATTGGATTGTGCTCGGTCTGCGGCAACACCTCCTCCGCCAAACGGGCAAGAAGTGGTTCTTCGAGCGGCAGGGATGCGCGCACGTGGTCCGCGCTCCGGAAATTCCCGAAAACACCCGGTCCGAGGAGCGTCTGAAGCCGCTCGAAGATCTCCGGATCGACTCGGTCGAGGCTCAACCGGACCCTTTCCGGCGCATGGACCGTCAGTTCGATCTCGCTTCGCTCCCCGTCCGCGGGTCGCTGAGGCACCGTTCGGACCACGGTATAGACCTGGGCCGGAAAAACCTCCACCCCCTGAATGTGGGAGAGGGATTCCATCACCTCGCCCGGCAGGTCCAGCAGCCCCCCGCGGGCCTTGATGATACTCGCCACGATCTGAGCGCCGCCAGGGGCCCCGGCCTTCGCAGCGGCCGGATCCACACAAAACCACGCCTCCTCCCGGATCTCCCAGGACTCGGCCAGGCGGCCCCGCAGGCGCAGCTCTTCATCCCGATCGAGCAGCCCCTCGAAGACCAGAGCGGTAATCTCGCTGCTCGCGGAGTCCGCCGAAAGAATGGGGTTCAAGATGCTCGCATCCCCGATGGAACCCGTAATGAACGACTCCAGCCGCTCAGGGTTCCCCCGCGTCTGCTCCTCATAGCTCGGCACCCAGAAATAGGCCTGCACCAGAAAGAGCATGAGCAGCAAAGGCACCCACAGGAGTATGCGTTTGACCGTCATGGGACGCGCCGCACCCCCCATCCAGCCAGAACCCGGGCCCGGCGGCACGCGCCCCTCAGGCCGCGTGCCCCGCACCCTTCACGGGTCGAGCGCGACAAATCCGTCATCTGGCCCTTTTCCGGCTTCGAAGTCCGGATAATATTCATCCGAAACGCAACACCCGAGTCCCGGGCGTCTCCAAACCTGACACAAGGAACCCCCGCCAGGCGCAATCGTTGACCGTCCGGCGAACCCTTTCCCGGAACCGGATCAGGTGCCCATCTCCCAGGAGGATAGATACGCCGCCTGCTCCTCGGTCAGGGTGTCGATCTCGACGCCCATGGCCTCGAGCTTCAAACGGGCGATCTCTTCATCGATGGCCTTCGGCACCGGGTACACCTGCTTCTCGAGTTCGCTGTGCCGCTTGGCCATATACTCGGCCGAAAGGGCCTGATTGGCGAAGCTCATGTCCATCACGCTCGAAGGATGCCCCTCGGCGGCGGCCAGATTGATGAGGCGCCCTTCCCCCAGGACATAGATGCGCCTCCCGGTCTTCAAACGGAACTCCTCGACAAAGGGGCGGATGCCCCTGCGGCTTTCGGTCAGTTCGGCCAGTCCGGGGAGGTCCAACTCCACGTCGAAGTGGCCGGAGTTGGAGACCATGGCGCCGTCCTTCATCAGGGCGAAGTGCTCCTTGCGGATCACGTTGATGTCCCCGGTGAGGGTGCAGAAGAAATTTCCGAGCGGCGCGGCCTTGGCGATCGGCATCACCTGGAAGCCATCCATCACGGCCTCGAGGGCGCGCAGCGGATCCACTTCGCAGACGATGACATGCGCTCCGTGGCCCTTGGCCCGCGCGGCAACACCGCGGCCGCACCAGCCGTAGCCGCTCACGACGAAGATGCTCCCGGCGACCAGACGGTTGGTCGCGCGGATGATCCCGTCGAGGGTGCTCTGCCCGGTGCCGTAGCGGTTGTCGAAGAGGTGCTTCGTATTGGCGTCGTTCACCGAGATCACCGGGAACTGGAGCACGCCGTCCCGCTCCATGCTGCGCAGGCGGATCACACCGGTGGTCGTCTCCTCGGTCCCCCCCACAACCTGCGCAAGAAGGCTTTTTTGCTCGGCCTCGCCCAGCCCCTGGGCCCATTTGGCCACCGTGGGCTCGAGCTCGCCCCACTTACGGAGGGCGATAAAGTGGAGCGAACTGACAAGATCCGCGCCGTCGTCCATCGTCAGATGGGGGCGGTGTTTCAACGCCGAAAGGATGTGGCTGTAATAAGTGGCATGATCCTCACCCTTGATCGCGAAGACGGGGACCTCATCGTCGGCCACCAGCGATGCCGCAACGTCGTCCTGCGTCGAAAGCGGGTTCGAGGCGCAGACCGCCACCTTGGCCCCGCCGGCCTTGAGGGTCTTCACAAGACCGGCCGTCTCGGTCGTCACGTGGAGGCACGCAGAAAGCCTGAGCCCGGCCAGGGGTTTTTCGGCAGCAAAGCGCTCCCTGATCTTCGCCAGGACCGGCATGCTCATGGCCGCCCACTCGATGCGCAACCGCCCCGCAGCGGCCAGGCTCAAATCCTTGATATCATAATCCATCGATTCTTATCCTTCCTCTCTCTTCCCGATCACTCCGCGCCGTGTGCGCCCCTGCCCAATAGGTCCATCCCGATGGGTTGGAGATTCACGCACAAGACTCAGGATCTCGTCCTCGGGATCGGCGCCGGTGTCGAGCAGTTCGTGCCGACACCGGTCCCCTATCCCTGTTCCAGTTTCAATCACCAAACCAGCCTGCCTTCACAAGAGGGTGGCCATCCCGGTCTCAAACCCGCCTGCCGCGCAACCCCTATTTCGTTTCCATCCGGAAATGATTTCGCGGTAGAACCCAGTTTCCAATCCGGAAATGAGGATTTTTCTTCACCGCTTCGCCGCTCAGTCCCACCGCTACGCGGCGGGTCCCGGTTTGGCCAATATCAAGGAAATCAAGCGTTTGTGCGGAGGCGACCTGGTGGTCGCCGCACAAGCAAACGTGCAGATCGACGCCGAGATTGGCCAAAAAGACCATTTCCGGATGGAAACTATTTCACGGCACGTTTGAGATCGTCCACGAGATCGGTCTTCTCCCAGGAAAACTCCGGCAGCTCCCGGCCGAAGTGCCCGTAGTTGGAGGTCTTCCGGTAGATGGGCCGCAGCAGGTCGAGGCGCTCGATAATCGCCGCCGGACGAAGATCCACGGTCTTTTTGACGATCTCGGTCAGTTCCGAACTGGGGAGCACACCGGTGCTGTAAGCTCCCACCATCACCGAAACGGGCTCGGCCCGGCCGATGGTGTAGGCCACCTGCATCTCGCAGGTCGCGGCCAGGCCGGCGGCAACGATATTCTTGGCGACGTACCGGCACATGTAGGAGGCGCTCCGGTCGACCTTCGAGGGGTCCTTCCCGGAGAAGGCGCCGCCGCCGTGATATCCGAAGCCGCCATAGGTGTCCATGATGATCTTCCGCCCGGTGAGGCCGCAGTCCCCCAAGGGGCCGCCCACGACAAAACGCCCGGTCGTGTTGATAAAATACTGCGTCTCGTTGTCCAGCAGTTCGCCCGGGATCACCTCTTCGATCACCTTTTCGATGATAGCCTCCCGGAGGGTGTCATAATCCACGTCGGGCTCGTGCTGGGCCGCGATCACGACCGTGTGGACCCGGTGCGGCCGCCCGTCGACGTAATGGACCGTCACCTGGCTCTTGCCGTCGGGACGCAGCCAGGGGAGCTGCCCGGACTTGCGGACATGCGCCAGGCGCCGGGTGAGGCGGTGGGCCAGGTAGATAGGCATCGGCATCAATACATCGGTGTCGGTGCAGGCATAGCCGAACATAAGCCCCTGGTCACCGGCTCCCTGCTCCTTGAAAAGCCCGGTCCCGTTCACCCCCATCGCGATGTCGGCCGACTGCTTGTCGATGCTCGAGAGCACCGCGCAGGTCTCCCAATCGAACCCCATGGAGGAGTTGTTGTAGCCGATATCCTTGATGGTGGAACGTACCACTTCAGGGAAATCCACATAGGCAGCGCTCGTGATCTCGCCCGCGATGATGGCCATGCCGGTCGTCACGAGGGTTTCGCACGCCACCCGGGACTTCGGGTCGAGCTGCATGAATTCGTCCAATATGTGATCGGAGATCTGATCGGCGATCTTGTCGGGGTGGCCCTCTGTGACCGACTCCGAAGTGAAGAGAAAATTGGTTGCTTTCATCCGGTACTCCTTCTCGTAGTTGGGTTGGCGGCCTGCTTGCCGCATCCGGGCTCAGGCCCGAACCTCCAATACAGCGTTGTCGATCAGCCGGGTGTTCCCCACAAAAACCGCGAGCGCCATCAGGGTATCCCGCTGCAGCACGGATATCTCTTCCAGGGTCTCGGGGTCTGCCAGACTGATGTAGTCGATCCGCGTAAACGGCTGACCCGAGATCAGTGCCTCGACGGTTCTGCGAACGGCGGCGCCATCCCTCTCACCCGCGCGCACCAGGTCCTGCGCCAGGTCCAGGCCCTTCTTGAGGCACCGGGCGACGATCCGCTCCTCGCGGCTCAGATACTTGTTTCTCGAACTCATAGCGAGTCCGTCAGGCTCCCGGACGATGGGAACGCCCACGATTTCAATGCCCATGTCGAGGTCCGCCGCCATCCGGCTGATGACCGTCAGCTGCTGAAAATCCTTCTGGCCGAAAACGGCCAGGTGTGGCCGAGCGATATGGAAGAGCTTCATCACTACCGTCGCAACCCCATCGAAGTGCGTCGGTCTCGAAACTCCGCACAGGTGCTGGGTCACCTCCAGGACCTGCACCCGCGTCTGAAAACCGGCCGGATACATCTCTGGCGCCGTCGGCAGAAACACGATGTCCACCCCCACCGATTGCGCCTTTTCGAGATCCCCTTCACGGTCCCGCGGGTAGCGCTCGAAATCTTCGCTCGGGCCGAACTGCGAGGGGTTGACGAAGATGCTGACGACCACGCGGCTCGCCAAGCGCTTCGCTACGCGCATCAGCTCGAGGTGCCCCTCGTGCAGGAATCCCATTGTGGGCACCAGGCCGATCGTGTGCCCAGCCACCCGCAGGGCCTCGGCCTTCTCCTGCATCTCCTGGACCGATTCGATGATCTCCATAAAGCCCCCTCGACCCCCATCCCGGACGTCACAGCGGCCTTCAGGATCGGGACCTTTCGTTCGATTCAAAAATCCCTGTTTCTGGATGGCAACTAGGTAGTATCCATCCGGAAATGATTTCCCTATAGAACCCAGTTTCCGATCCGGAAATGAGGATTTTTCTTCACCGCTTCGCCGCTCAGTCCCACCGCTACGCGGCGGGTCCCGGTTTGGCCAATATCAAGGAAATCAAGCGTTTGCGCGGAGGCGACCTGGTGGTCGCCGCACAAGCAAACGTGCAGATTGACGCCGAGATTGGCAAAAAAGACCATTTCCGGATGGAAACTAGGTATCACCGCCGGCAACCTTTGTCAACGCCAGGGCATCGCTCAAGCACAAAAAGTCCTCCATATCGAGGGTTTCGGCGCGCCTTCGCGGGTCGATGCCGCAATGCTCGAAAGCGGCCCCCAGCTCCTCTGCCGCCCACGGCTCCAACATGCGGAGGAGCGCGTTCAGCAGGGTCTTACGCCGGTGACCGAAGGCGCCCTTTACCACCCGCCGGAACACGGCCTCGTCACGGGCCCGCCGCGGGTAAGGGGCTCCGAAGTCGAAGCGCACCACCGCCGAGTCGACCTTCGGCCGCGGCCGGAAGGCCTCCCGCGACACGTCCAGGACGTGGGTGACGCTCGTCGCGTATCGCACGAGAACCGTCATGGCACCGTAAGCCTTTCCCCCCGGGGCGGCGGTCAGCCTGGCGGCCATCTCCTTCTGCAGCATGAGGATCGCCCGGCTGAAAAGGCCGCGGTGTCTGAGCAGCGTCTCGATCAGCGGCGAGGAGATATTGTAGGGAATATTGCCCAGCACGACGAAACGGCTGCCTTTCCCAGCCACCAGCCCCTCGAAATTCCACCGGAGGATGTCTGCCTGCACGAGCCTCACATGCTCCATTCCCGCGGCCCGCAGCTTCCCGCCAAGATAGTCCACCAGCCACGGGTCCTTCTCGACCGCGACCACATGCCCTGCCGAACGGGCCAGGGGCACCGTCAAAGCCCCCCGCCCCGGCCCGACCTCGAGGACGGGTTCATCGGCCTGGAGCCTCGCGGCGGCCACGATCCGGTTCACCACGCCCTGGTGGATGAGGAAGTTCTGCCCGAGGCCTTTTCGCGCTCGGAAATCCCCTGGAGCCGTCATGAATCCCCGCTGCGCGCAGCCCGTTTTAGCCGCCGCCTCCGCCGCATCTCCTGGAAAAATCGGAAGAGCCGGATGGATACCAGATACGCCGGCACCGCAAAGACCGTTCCGATAACGACCCCTCCCACGAGAAAGGCCGCGGCCATCCCTCCGCCGTCTCCGAGGATCTGCATAGCGATATCCATGGGATCCTCGCCGTTGCGGATCATCCCCATGACCGATCGGACCACCCCATTGCCATGGGGCATGCCGAGCACGAAAGCCCCCAGCTTGTACGCATAGAGATAGAGAAAATACCAGTTCAAAGGGTTGCTCACCCACGTGCCGATCAGCGCGGTGATCTTGCTCGCGCGGAGCGGGATGGCCAGCGCAATCGCAAGCGCGCTCTGAAACGGCAGTATGGGCATGCAGCCGGCAAAGACACCGACCGCTATGCCGAGCGCCAGTTCATGCGGGCTTCCACGGAGGCGGCTAAAGCGCCAGTACCAGTAGCGAATTCGCCGGCTGAGCTTCACCTCACACGAATCTCCCTATCCATGCAGTTCATAGGACGCACCCCCATGAGATCGCCCATCGGAAACTTCGACCGGGCATCCACATCCAGGCCCGCCGTTTCACCCTTCAGGAACCTGCGGTAGCCGGTCAGGGCAATCATCGCCCCGTTGTCCGTACAGTATGCCGGCCGCGGGTAAAACACCGCGATCCCCTTCTCCTCCTTCGCCGTCGCGCTCATACGGGCCCGGAGATGCCCGTTGCAGGCCACGCCCCCCGCGACCGCCGCAGCCGAAACGCCCGTCCTTTCCACGGCCGCCAGGGTCTTCTGGACAAGGACGTCCACGACCGCCTCCTGGAAGGCGGCCGCCAGGTCGGCCAGGGAAAGGGTCCGCTCGGCTTCGGGCGTCTCGATCCACCGCCGGTGCTGAAGCAGAACGGCCGTCTTGAGGCCGCTGAAGCTGAAATTCAGAGAATCTTTTCCCATCCAGGCCCTCGGAAACCGGATCGCCCGGGCATCCCCGCTCCTGGCAAGCCCCTCGATCACCCGGCCGCCGGGATACCCGAGTCCGAAGATCTTCGCCACCTTGTCGAAGGCCTCCCCGGCTGCATCGTCCACCGTCTGACCGAGGAGCGTGTAATCCCCGTAGCCGCGGACGTGATAAAGCTGCGTATGCCCCCCCGAAACCGTCAGAGCCACGTAGGGGAAAGGAGGCACCTCGGGCTCCAGAAAGATCGAAAGGAGATGCGCCTCCAGATGATTGACCGCAATAAGCGGTATCTTCAACGCCAACGCGAGCGCCTTCGCATAGTACAGCCCCACCAGGAGGCTCCCGACGAGCCCGGGGCCCTGGGTCACGGCAAGTGCATCGAGGTCGTGGAAATCCACCCCCGCCGTCTTCAGGGCCTCTTCCACCACCGGGATCAGATTCTTCAGGTGCTCACGCGAGGCCAGCTCCGGCACAACGCCGCCATGACGGTGGTGCAGCGCGATCTGCGAGTGCACCACATTGGCCAACACCTCGCGCCCGTCCCGCATCACCCCGGCAGAGGTGTCGTCACAGGATGTATCGATGCCCAGAATCAGCAAAATCGCCTTCTTTCCATTCGTAACGAGCGCTCAGCGAGAGGACCGGCCAATCCCTAGAGGGTCAGATACGGCTGGATCTTGGACCATTTCAGCGGTCCGATCCCCTCGACCTGCATCAGTTCTTCGAGCGCGACGAAGCCCCCCCGCCGCTCCCTTTCGACCACGATCCGCTCCGCAAGCCTGGGACCAATCCCCGGCAAAACCGTCAGCCCCTCACGGTCCACCCGGTTCAGGTCGATGGGTAGCTTCAGGGTCCATTTGTAGAACGCCGACATGCCCCGCGCCACAACCCGAACGGTCGGCGGTCCTTCGCAAAGCTCGACGCGGTCCCCCGAACCGAGGAGCGCCTCACCCTGCGGCGAACCCGGCGCGACCCACCCTTCTCCCTCCAACCGGACGAGGAGTTCCGCCAGACGCGCGCCCCGCTCGAAGGCATAAACCCGGGCATCGCCCCCCGGGCGCACGACCTCAACAAAAACCGCCTCATCCCTCGACATGGAGGGTGAAGCGGAATCGAATAACGCCGCCAGGGCTCGGGGAAGGAGGAGCAGCAGGAGCAGGAGCAGGCCACCCCGCATCAGGCGGTGGCCGTCTCTAGACCTTGTCCAGACCAAACGCCTCATGCAGGACGCGAACCGCCAGCTCCGTGTACTTTTCCTCGATCACGCAGGAGACCTTGATCTCGGAGGTGCTGATCATCATGATGTTGATGTTTTCCGCCGCCAAGCTCTCGAACATCTTCTTCGCGACGCCGGCATGGCTTCGCATCCCGACCCCGATGATGGACACCTTGGCGATATTCTCGTCCCCGAGGACCTTCTCGGCGCCGATGGCCTCGGCCACCTGGCTGACCAGCTTCATCGTCTTCATGAAATCCGGCTTCGGCACCGTGAAGGTCAGATCCGTGTAGCCGTCCTCGCTCGTGTTCTGGACGATCATATCCACGACAATCCCCGCCTGAAAGACCGACTCGAAGATCTGCGAGGCGATGCCGGGCCGGTCCGGCACCCGCCGGATCGTCACGCGCGCCTCGTTCTTGTTGTAGGCGACACTCGAAACCGCCACCTTTTCCATGTCCTTCGTTTCACCGATCACCATCGTACCCCTTTCGTTGCTGAACGTGGACCTCACATGGATGGGCACGTTGAATTTCTTGGCAAACTCCACCGAACGGATCTCCAGCACCTTGGCCCCGAGGCTCGCCATCTCGAGCATCTCCTCATACGAGATCGAATCCATCTTCCGCGCCTGCGGGCAAACGTGCGGATCGGTGGTGTAAACCCCCTCCACATCGGTGAAGATCTCGCAGACATCGGCGCCAAGCGCCGCAGCGAGCGCCACCGCCGTCGTATCGGATCCCCCGCGCCCGAGCGTGGTGATGTTGCCGGCGTCATCCAGCCCTTGAAAACCCGCCACGGCCACGATCCGGTTCGACGACAGCTCGCGTGTGATCCGCTCGTGGTCGATCTCGTGGATCCTCGCCTTCCCGTAAAGGTCGCTCGTGTGGATGGCCACCTGGAACCCGAGCAGGGAGCACGCATCGTAGCCCATGCTCTTCACGGCCATCGAAAAGAGCGCCACGCTCACCTGCTCACCGGTCGCCATCAGGACATCCAATTCCCGCGCATCCGGCTCCGAGGCTATCTCCTTTGCGAACTTGATCAACCCGTCCGTCTGTCCCGCCATGGCCGACAGGACCACCACCATCCGGTTCCCCTGCTCGAAGGTCTCGATGACCCTCCGTGCGACGTTCTGGATCTTCTCGATGCTGCCGACCGACGTTCCCCCGAATTTCTGTACCACTAGTGCCATTCTTCAACCTCAACCCAGCAATTGATTCAGTCTCTCCAATAGGATGAGGGCCCGCCCGGCGGACCCTTCGATGACAATCTCCCGAGAAAGATCCCCGAGGATGGTCAGCATCACGACCATATGCCCCTCAGGCAGGATCTCCGGGCACCGTTCACCCCACTCGATCGCCGTCACCCCGCCCTGATAGAGGTATTCTTCCAACCCGGCCGATAGGACCTCTTCCAGGCCCTCGAGCCGGTAGACATCCATGTGGAAAAAGGGGCAACGGCCTTCGTATTCGTTGACCAGCGCGAAGGAGGGGCTCGTGATGACCTGATCGGCCGGGACGTCGAGCCCCTGTGCAATCCCCTTGGCAAGGCACGTCTTCCCTGCGCCGAGATCCCCCGTCAGCACGAGCACATCGCCCGGTTCGAGCAACCGCCCGAGCCTCCGCCCGAAGGCGATCGTATCCCGCTCCGAGGCCGCCCGGTATATAACACGATCGGATCTCACGCCACAAGCGTCCGGATGAGATCCGCCTTCCCGATGATTCCCATGATCCGATCGCCGTCCATGACGGGGATCGTGTAGGCCTTTTTCTCGCTCATGATGGTCGCGATCTCTTCGATCGGCGTCCGTTCGTCGACCGTGATCACATCTCTGCTGTACAAGTCCTCCACGACGCTCGCCCCGAGCCGCCGGATCTCCTCTTCCATCTTCTTCGGCCGCTCGAGAAAGATCAGGCCGTCAAGGAGCGTGAACACCGTCGGGATGTGCAGCTTTCGGTCTTTGCGGATGAGGTCGCTTTCGCAGATGATCCCGATGAGCTTTCCATCATCGTCTACAACCGGGACACCGTTGATGTGCCGCTGGTAGAGGATCGCGGCCAGATCCTTGAGCGGTGTATCCTTCTTGACCGTCACCACATCGGTGCTCATGATATCGCTGGCGATCAGCATACGTCACCTCCCCTTGCGTTCCTCGGCGGCGGTCCCGCCGCGTTCCTCCCGTTCAACATCCAGGTTCCCCCTGCCCGATTCATCCCCGCCGGCCTTTTCCAGCACCACCATCGCCATCCCGTAAGCCCCGTCATCCGACAGGCTCAAGTGGGCGAAAACGACGCCCTCCCGCCGGCAGTGAGACGCCGACGCGCCGCCCAGGCGAAGGCCGGGCTTTCCCCGGCGATCATGGACGACTTCGATGTCCGCCCAGCGGACTCCCTGCCGCATCCCCAGGCCGATCGCCTTGGAAAAGGCCTCCTTCGCCGCAAAATAAAGCGCGAAAGCCGCCGCAGGACGCGGGCGCCTCAGACAGCGCATCCGTTCCCCCACCGTGAAGACCCGGTGGGTGAAGCGCTCCCCCCACCGGTGAAGCACCCTCTCTATCCGCGGGATATGGACCAGGTCGACACCGATGCCGTAGATCATACGCGCGACGATCCTGCTAGAAATCCCTGACGAGCGCGAGCATCTCCCGCACGGCTCGCTCGAACCCGACCAGCACCGCCCGCGCGACGATCGTGTGTCCGATGCTGTATTCCTCGATCAAAGGGATGCGATTAAACCGCTTGATGTTCACGTAGTTCAGGCCGTGCCCGGCGCTTACGCGCAGGCCGAGCTGAGAGGACACGTTGACGGCCGTCGCGATCGTGGCCAACTGGCCCCGCGCCGCAGGCCCCGTCGCAGCTTCGGCGTAGGCCCCGGTGTGGATTTCGACGATGTCTCCGCCGCATTCGGCGGCGCTTTCTATCTGCCGCGTATCGGGGTCTATGAAAAAACTCACCTGGATCCCCGCCTCATGCATCCGTCGAACCACATCCTTGAAGCGGTCCTTACTCCCGAACACGTCCAGACCGCCCTCCGTCGTCAACTCCTGGCGCTTTTCAGGGACCAGGGTCACGAGTTCGGGCCTGACCTCACCCGCAATCCGGATCATCTCGTCCGTCGCCGCCATCTCCATGTTGAGCCGGGTCTGCACCACCTCGCGCAGGACCCTCAGGTCCCGGTCCTGCACGTGCCGGCGGTCTTCCCTCAGGTGGCAGATAATCCCCTCGGCCCCGGCAAGCTCCGCCATCACGGCCGCCGCGACCGGATCCGGTTCCCGTCCTCCGCGCGCCTGCCGCACCGTCGCCACGTGATCCACATTCACTGCCAGTCTTGCCATTACGCTTCCTCTCGCATGCGTGCAAGCACGCTCTTTTCTTCGCGCTCCATGATCACTGCCTCCACCTCTCCGCGTTCATGGTCATACCCGAGCAGATGGAGCAGCCCATGCACGAGCAGGCGATCCACGGTCTCCTCCAACGTTTCATCCGCCGTCCGGGACTCTCTTCGGGCGGTGTCGACCGAGATCACCACGTCTCCGAGCATCGCGGTCTCGGGCTCCAGCGGGTCCCCGCCGCCCATCGGAAAGGAAAGCACGTTCGTCGGGCCGCTCCGGCTCCGGTAGCGCGCGTTCAGGTCCGCCATCTCGGCGTCGTCCACGAAGAGAACGCTCAACTCCTTTGACTCACAGCCCAAGGCGCTTAAGGCTCTCTCCAGTTTCCTTCTGATCTTCCGGACGCCTAGACCTCTGATCCGCCTCCGGAACTGCATCTGTATGTCCATTCACTATCCGCTTTCCGTCGGCCGCGCGCTCCATCGGCGCCATCCGGCGCTCGGCGCCCTCCGCGCCCGGGCCCGCCTTTTCACGCAGCCGCTGCGGCCCGGACTTCGCGGCGGCGTCCGGGTATTCGATCCGGTGATGGAAGATCCCGCTCAGGGTCTTGTTGAAGCTCTTCGCGATCTCGTGGAGATCCTTGAGCGTCAGCTCGCATTCGTCCAACTGCCCGTCGGAAAAGGCCTTGTTGATCATCTTCTGGACGAGGCCCTGGATCCTCGCCCCCGTCGGTTCGACCAACGTCTTGGAGGCCGCCTCCACGATGTCGGCCAGCATCACCAGCCCCGCCTCCTTCGTCTGAGGCCGCGGCCCGGGATAGCGGAAGTCCTCTTCCTTCACCTGCTGGCCCTTCAGCCCCTTCTTCTCGGCCTGCTCCTTGGCCTTTTCGAAGAAGAAATGGATCAGGCTCGTCCCGTGGTGTTGCATGATGATGTCGGTGATCTCTTTGCCGAGCTTGTAGCGCCTTGCGAGTTCAACCCCGTCCTTGACATGCGATATCAGGATGAGCCCGCTCATGGAGGGCGCCAGCCGCTCGTGCCGGTTTTCGCAGCCGATCTGGTTCTCGATGAAATAGAGCGGCTTGCGGGCCTTGCCGATGTCGTGGTAATAGGCGGCGACCTTCGCCAGGAGCGGATTCGCGCCGACGGCGGGGGCGGCCGCCTCCACCATGTTGCTCACGATCACGCTGTGGTGATAGGTGCCCGGGGCCTGCACCATCAGTTCCTTCAGCAGCGGTTGATCCAGGTTCGACAGCTCCAGAAGTTTGATGTCGGTGGTGTAGCCGAAGCACATCTCGATCAGCGGCAGCAGGCCCGTCGTCACCACCCCGGCAAGGATCCCGCCCACGAAGGCGGCCGTGGCGGCGATCACGGTCTCGACGGCATAAAAATTCCCGACGATCGCCTCGATGGCGCAGGCCATGACGACATTGACCAGGCTCACCTTGAGCCCACACCGGATAAGCACGCCGCGCTCGCGGCAATGGGTGACCCCGTGCGCCCCGACCAACGCGCTCACGAAGAAATAGATAAAAAAGGTCGCCTGCCCTTCCACCGCAAGGGACGCCAGGATGGCCGCGATCACTGAAAAGCTCGCCGCCACCCGCATGCCCATGAAAACCGAGACCAGCATCGCCCCGCTTGCCACCGGCGCAGCGTAGAGGAGGGCGCGCGGGCTGAAAAAATGGAACCCACGAGCGACTTCGTGCGAGACGATGTCAGCTGCAAGCAGCAGGAGGAACATCGTCAGGATCACCAGGGCAGTGAAGAGGACGTCTCGCGTCTCGCTTGTCGGGACCCGCCGCCGCATCAGGCCGGTCATGTACATCGCCGCAAGCAACAACCCGAAAAGGAGTGCAATCGCCGGGATACGCCCCAAACCGCCTTCCCGATGCAGGCGCCTGTTCTGCTCGGCCAGCTTGCGGACGTGCTCATCCGTCACCCGCTCGCCTTCGCGCACCAGCATCTCCCCCTTTTTCACGAGATAGTAAAAGGGTTTTACGGACTTTCTCGCCTCGTCGATCCGCAGTTCCGTCTCACGTTTGTTGAAGGTCAGGTTCGGCTTGACGATCACCGCGGCCAGCTCGACGCACAGGTTCGCGAGCACGTTCGGCAGCATGGACTTGCGCAGTTCGTCCCGCCGCGACTGGATGGTCTTCCGCGCGCTCTCGAGGCTGTAGAACGTCGTCAGATCCTTGACCTCGGACTCCTTTCCGGTCTGGATGTCATGGAGCAGGATGCCCTTGTCGCTTTGGCTCATGAGCATGGATTTGTTGCTCACGACACCCTTTTCGATCACCGGCTGGACGAGTTCCACCACCCATTTCTCCGCCTCTTCGGGAAACCCGGCCGCAAGAAAGGTCCTGAAAACAGTGTCATCGACCGGGATATCGAGGATCTCGAAAAAGCCTTCCCGCACACTGGCCTCACTCAACGGCTCCACCTCGGGCTCCGCCGCAACGGCTTCCTCCGCCTCTCCGGCGCCCTCCGCTTCGGCCTTTCTCCGCGCCTCGGCCGCGGCCTTCGCCGCCGCAACATATTCCCGACCGGCCCGGAAGCTCTCGTTGACCCGCTGAACAAGGTTCGTGCCGCTCCGATCGAAGTCGTAAACCGATAAAACCTCCTTCTCGGCTCCCTGGCGATTCTTTGCGGTCAGGGCCTCGTTTTCGACCAGGAAATCCCTGGAAGCCTTGATGTCCCGCTCCGCCACATCCCCGATCTTGTAATCCGCCGGCTTGCTGAAACCGCTTGGATAGATCAGCAGCGCCACCACGCAGCTCAGACCGATCAGGATCATCCAGCGCTGGCACTCGGGGTCCTTGAAAAAGCCCGGCAGCCAACCCGCACCCGACCGGTTCTCGCGCCGTCTGGCCGGGGGCTTGGCCCGCTGTCTGCCTTTAGGGTCTTTTCCCGTCCTCAAGCTCAGAATCTTCATGCAGCCTCCGGGCTGTGCCCAGTTCCGGCCGGAGCCTTGCCGCTCTCGGTCCGCTCATAGGCGTCGATGATCTCCTGCACCAGGGGGTGCCGGATTACGTCTTCGCGGGAAAACTGAATGAAGCAGATCCCGCCGATCCCCTCCAGGATCCTGCGGGCCTCAACGAGGCCCGAGACCTTGCCTTCGGGCAGATCCGTCTGGGTGACATCCCCCGTGATCACCGCCTTCGAGCTATAGCCAAGCCGCGTCAGGAACATCTTCATCTGCTCCGGGGTCGCGTTCTGTGCCTCGTCCAGGATTACGAAGGAGTCGTTCAGGGTCCGGCCCCGCATGAAGGCGAGCGGGGCCACCTCGATCACGCCCTGCTGGAGCAAGCGCGAAGCGCTCTCGAAATCCATCATGTCGTGGAGCGCGTCGTAGAGCGGCCGGAGGTAGGGGTTGACCTTCTCGGCCAGATCACCCGGCAGAAACCCGAGCCGCTCCCCGGCCTCGACGGCGGGACGGGCCAGCACCACCCGCTTGACCGACTTCTTCAACAAAAAGGATATCGCCATGGCCATGGCCAGGTAGGTCTTGCCGGTCCCGGCCGGACCGATCCCGAAGACCATATCGTAGTGCCGGATGGCATCCATATAGGCCTTCTGATGGATCGTCTTGGGCGTGATGAGCTTTTTGCTCGAAGGGATGTAGACCTCGTCCTTGAAGATCTTCTTGAGATCCGCGTTGGGGTCCGCGCTGAGGATCCGAACGGCGTAATCCACGTCGTTGACAAAAACCGGGTATCGGACCTTGATCAGTTCATAGAGCTGGCGAAGCGCCCGCTCCGCAAGCTCGACCTGCCAGTCGCCCCCCTCGAGGATCAGGCTGTCGCCCCTGACGTGAACGGCGATCCCGAGTTTGTTTTCCAGGACCTGGATGTGCCGGTTATTTTCTCCCACCAGGCTCTGGAAGGCCTCCTGCTCCGGGAAGACGATCTTCTTCCGCTCCTCCGGCATGGTCCGCGATCCGTTCGGGCGCTTGGACAACGCTTTATTCCCCCATGACCTGCAGCACCACCCGCCGCGTGCGGGGGCGGTTGTCGAAGTCGAGCAGGACGATCTGCTGCCAGGTCCCGAGCGTCATCCTTCCGCCGATTACAGGGATGCTGAGCGAGGGGCCCAGCAGGGCGGCACGGACGTGAGAGTAGCCGTTGCCGTCGTGCCAGCGCTCGTTGTGCTCGTAGACATCACCCTCCGGGGCCAGACGTTCGACCGCGCGCTTGAGGTCGTTCAACGCCCCGCTCTCGTATTCGATGGTCGTCAGGGCCGCCGTGGAGCCGGGCACGAACAGGGTCAGACACCCCGTACCAATCCCGCTCGCCCCAACAAATCCGGCGACGTCAGGCGTGAGATCGATGATATCGGTCCCCACTGTCGTTCGAAGCGCAAGTTCATGATTCAGGACAAACAACCGCAGCCCCCATCTCATTTCCTCGGATAAATAGATTATAACTATCACAGCCGCAATTTCCACGCAATAGCTAGTATCCATCCGGAAATGATTTCCCGGTACAACCCAGTTTCCAATCCGGAAATGAGGATTTTTTGCCAATATCAAGGAAATCAAGCGCTTGCGCGGAGGCGACCTGGTGGTCGCCGCACAAGCGAACGTGCAGATTGACGCCGAGATTGGCCAAAAAGACCATTTCCGGATGGAAACTAGCTATTCAAGATCCTCTCAAAACCCGTGCTCGATAGGGTTTTTCGCTTTACATCGTCGTCTGAATCCTGTATGACGGTGCATCTTCACTTTCTGTTCGAACCAAATACGCGCGAATCAGACAATCCGGAGGTCGTCTTGGGCGGCAAAGACCATACAGCATCCCCCCGAGCGGTTCGTGCCATCGTCCCCCCGGGAGCGGGTACCGTCGATTTCATCCCCTCGGCCGCCCGGATCGCCCAGCGCAGTCGTCTTTCTCTTTCACTCGAAGGGGTCCTCCCAGCCAAAAAACGCCTCTTCGTCGGCGTCGAGATGGCGCACAACCACCTGCGCCTCTTCAAGCTGCGCAAGCTCAAGAGCGGCATCCCCGGCTCCTGGGAGGTCCTCGACTACGTCGAAACGGTGCTTGAAAGCGGGCCGAAAGACCCGACCGGCGCGGCCGCCCACCGTCGCCTGCGTGAAAAGCTGAACCTGTTCTGCGGAAATGACCGGCGGGTGTCCATCTGGGCTCTTCTGGAACCCAGCACCTGCGATATCCGCCGGCTGCAGGTGCCACGCCTCGCCCGCAGGCGCCTGACCCAAGCCGTCTACTGGGGCCTGCGAAAGACCGCAAGCTTCGATGACCATGAAACGCTCTTCGATTACGAGATCCTGGGGCAAACGGGGGAAGGAGGCATCCAGAAGACCGAGGTCCTCGCCTACACCCTGCCTCGCAGCGAGGTGAACCGCCTCAAGACCCTCTTCTCACGGGCCGGCTTCCCGTTGGCGGGGGTGACCCTGCCTCCCTTCGCCCTCCAGAACATGCTCCAAACCATGCCGGCCGATGAAGCCGGCGGGCTTCTCGGCCTGCTGCACGTCGGTGAAACAGGCTCCTGCATCAGCATCTTTTCGAATCAACGCCTGGTCTTCACCCGCTCGGTCCGAACCGGGATGGAAAGCCTCTTCGAGGCCCTGATGGCAAACGGTCTGCATGAAGGAGCCGATTCACCCCACCTCTCCCTCCAACGGGACAACGACGGACTCTGCCTGGAAGAGGAGGCCCTGAAATTCGGTGAAACCCACGGCCGGCAGATGCTCTCCCTGCTCACATCATCCCCCTATCCTTATGAATCCGGGCGCCCCGAAGCGCGCCTGGATGCCAACGACATCCTGCGCCTGGTCATTCCTCCCATCGAGCGACTGGTGCGGCAGGCCGAACTGAGCTTCACCCATTTCGCTCAAAGCGCCGGCACGGAGAGGGTAGCACAGGTTTATCTGGTCGGAGAGATCACCCTCTATCAGCCCCTTTTGAGCTATGTCCAAGAGCAGCTGGGAATCTCGGTCGAGCGCATCGATCCGGCGCGCCTCCAAAGCGTTCTGGCATGGCTTACACCGCCACCGGAGGATCCCGGGGCCTTCGGGCGCCTGAGTTCGGCCCTCGCTGTCGCCATGCCCACGCGCAAGACCCAGAATCTCTTCCAGACCCACCTGGACCGCGAGAAGACCGCCCGCATCACCTTCCTCAACCGCGGTATATTCGTCGTCTTCATCGCCGCCGTCGCCGTCGGCTTAGGGCTTCTCTTCTGGCAGGGGCACGAGATCGAACAACGGCGCTCAGACATCGCACGGCTGGAAACCGAGTTGGACCGCCACAACCCGCGGGTCAATCGGGCACTTCTGCTCGATCTGGCCGGCAGAGTCCGGACGGAGCGACGGAAGCTCCTCGATTTTTCCGAGCGTTACGCCCTTCTGGCGATTCTTCACGAACTCACCGCGAAGACGCCCAGCCACATCCGGTTGGTCCGTTTCGGCTATGCAGACGCAGGCCCATCGGAGGAGGCGAAGCCCGCCACTTCGAAACAGACGGCTTCAGCGGCTCCATCGGCGCCGGTGAAGATCGCCACCGTCGAGGGGATCATCTCCGGGGAAGAGCGCAGCCTCGATATCCGGCTGAGCGCCTATCTCGCGGCTCTCGAAACCTCTCCGCTCCTCGGAAGCCCGGTCGTCGAAAGGCAGAACCGCCGGTTTCTCGACAGCGGGGCCGAATTGACCCACTTCGTTTTACGGATGAATATCCATGGACCGGAAAACCTCTGACCTGATCCCCGGGCGCAGCTTCCGCTATCTCCTCCTGTGCACTGCGGGAGCGGCCCTTCTCTATCTCTTGGCCGTCTACCCCTCGCACAGGGTGTTGAAAGAAGCCGAGGCACGCATTGCCGAGCTCGAAGCGGAGGTGAGCGAACAGGACGTCCTCGGTCCGCTTTTTCAGAATCTATTGAAGGAGCTGAAGGAGATCGGCGACCCGCCCTTTCCGCTCCCCGCTCCCTCCCCCGTTGCCTTGGAGGCGTTCGAGGGCCTGATGGTACAGATAGATCGGCTCGCTTGTGAACTCGGCATGGAGGTGCACACCATCCGCCCCGAGCCGAACGGCCACCGCCCCGGGCAACGGATGCCGTTGAACCTGCAGCTCCTGGGGGATTGGGCGAAGCTGCGGGAGTTTCTGATCCGCATCTATGGTATGAGCTGCGTCGAAAAGGTCGAACAGCTCCAGATCCACTCGGCCGGAGAACAGAGGCTCTTTGACCTGACCCTGATCATCCTGACCAAAACCCAGACGGCGCAGGAGTGAGTGGATTGGCCAAACGGGAGATATACCTCGTGATCATCATGGCGCTCGCCCTCGCCTACGGTGTCTATGAAATCTTTCTATCCGGCGGCACCTCCGCCCCGAAGCCTTCGACGCCCGCTGCCGCGAACCTCGATTTGAATACCTTCGTCGCGGACATGGCCAAGAACCTCACCAAGAGCCCCGAAGAGCAAAAGGTTCAGCAGGTAGCCGAAGATTGCACTCTCGAATGGCCGTCGGATCCCTTCTGGGATCAGGACTATGCCCTGCAGCAGTTCCTCAACACCTCCGATGCAGCCGCTTCGGGCTCCACGGAGGATTTGGGGCTCCTGTATTCGGGCTTTGTCGAACTGGGCGACACCCACCTGGCCGTCATCAACGACATCGAGTACCAGAAGGGCGAGTGGATCGAACCCGGCGACTACCGACTCGAAGAGATCCATCGAACCAACGTCGTTCTGGTTCACAAGACGGATGGACAGCGCTTCGTGCTGCAGTTGGACGAATGAGAAAGCGGGCTGTTGCAAAGGCCCTTCACCAGACGGTTTCTTACGGCGTCGATCAGGAGAGGATGACACACATGCTGAACATACACGATGCCGGACGGACGGCGTGCCTCTCCGCCTGCTTTGCCGCGGGATTGATCCTGATGCTGCTTGCGGCCGGCTGCGGCCAAAAAGAGCCGACCCCGCCCTCCCCCCTGGACACGGAATACCAGAAGTGGAAGCAAATGGCCGAAACGAATCAGGCCCGTTCCCAGACAGCGCCCACCCCCCCCGCCGTCAAAACCGGACGCCCTTCCGCCCGGCCACAGGCGCAGCCCAAGGCCCCTGTCCACTCAAAGGCCCTGCCGGCCCAGAAGGTCAGCCTTCGGATGCACAACGCCTCCGTGCCGGCCGTCCTGCGCGCCCTCGCACGCGCCGCCGGCCAAAACATCATGCTGGGCGAAAGCGTCAAGGGTCTGATCAGCATCAACGTCGAGAACACCCCCTGGAACCAGGTCTTCACCGGGATCCTCGCCACCCACGGCCTGGCCTGGCAGTGGGAAAACGACATCATTCGCGTCATCTCGGTCGAGGACAAGGAAAACGAACTTAAACAACTCGAAACGGACCTCAAGATGCAGGCCACCCGCCGGGATCTCCAGACCCTCGAGCCGATGGTGACCCGCATCGTGCCACTCCGCTACTACAGCTTCACCCGCCGCAAGATCACCGACCAGGACACCAGCGGCGACTCGAAGAAACGTACCATCGAAGAGGAGCGGGATAGCGATATCGATGAAAAATTCAAGGAAAATCTCGAGGCTCTTCTGAGCAAGAATCAGAATGGCGATCCCATCGGGAATATCCTCTTCGATGAACAGACCAACTCCGTGCTGGTCCATGCCTTGCCCCGCGACACCGAGAAGATCCTTGCCCTCATCCATGAGCTGGACAGCCCACCCCCCCAGATCCTGATCGAGGCCCACATCGTCGAGACCACCCGCGAGGTCGCACGCGAACTGGGCATCCAATGGGGGGGGCTGTATCGGGCCGGAAACTACTGGATCACCCCCGGCTCCAACACCAGCGGGATCTTCGACAGGACCCTCTCCGAAGGCGTCGATCCCACCACCGGCGTATCCAGCAACTTCCCGGCGGATTTCGGGCCCGACGAATTCCCGTCGGGCTTCACCCTCGGCTACCTCTACGAAAAGTTCGGGAAATACGTCCTCGATGTGGAACTCTCCGCCCTGGAGACCGACGGAAAACTCAACATCCTCTCGCGGCCCTCCATCACCACGATGGACAACCAGCCGGCGGTCATCGAGAGCGGCGCCGAGGTGCCTTACCAGACGATCACCGGCACCGGACTCGACAAGGACATCTCCATCGAGTGGAAGACCGCCGCCCTGCGCCTTCTGGTCACGCCGCGCGTCATCGAGGGCGACACGATCCGCATGAACATCGTCACCACCAAAGACGAACTCGACTTTACCCGCACCGTCCTCGGCAACCCCACCATCCTGACCAAACGGGCCGAGACGAACCTCATCCTCCAAAGCGGCCAGACGACCGTGATCGGAGGGCTCTCGAAGCAGACCGACCAGGACAATAATGACGGGATCCCCTACCTGCAGAACATCAAAGGGCTACGCTGGCTTTTCGGCCACACGGGAAAGATGAACAAGATGGAGGATGTTCTGATCTTCATCACCCCCCGCATCCTCCCTGCTCAGCCGCCTCTGAGGGCGGCGGCCGCTCCGCCGGACGGGGATATCCCGCCCCGTGAAGCGCAAGCGAGGTCGAAGTGAGGGAGCGCAAACGCCTGGGAGAGATGCTGATCGAGGCCGGGGTCCTGGCCGGGGAGATGCTCGATAAGGCCCTGGCGGACAAGAAGCGCGGCAATCTCAAGCTGGGGCAGTACCTTGTCCGCGAGGGCCTGGTCTCCGAACCCGTCCTGATCGATCTTCTCGCCCGGCAGCTCCGCCTGGAGAAATACTCACCAACGCGCTTTCCGATCGACCCAAGCCTCTCCCGCACGCTCCCGAAGGAGACGGCCTCCCGCTACCAGGTGCTCCCCCTCCGGCGGAGCGGACGCGTCCTTTACTGCGCGGTCACCGACCCCTTGGACGTGCTCGCCCAGGATGCCATAGAGGTCTACACCAACCTCGAGGTCGAGCCCGTGCTCTGCAGCGAGCAGGAGTTCAACCAGATCTTCAACAACCTCTACGGGGCCTTTTCGGATATCGGCGGGATCCTCGAGAGCATCGAAGAAAACAAACCCAGTGAGGCCGATGGGGTCCTCGATGCCTCCGGAGGAGGCAGCAGAGAGGATCTTCAACTAAGCTCCCTGCAGGACATGGCGCAGGAGGCGCCGGTCGTCCGCCTGGTCAACTCGATCCTCTCCCAGGCCATTCGTGAGCGCGCAAGCGATGTGCACATCAGCCCGGAGAAGGAGTACATCCAGATCCGCTTCCGGTTGGACGGAAAGCTGCACGAGGTCCCCGCGCCCCCCAAATCGCTGTTCCTGCCTCTGGCCTCCCGCATCAAGATTCTCGCGGGAATGGACATCGCGGTCTCCCGCATCCCGCAGGACGGCCGATTCACCGTGCGGATGCACGACCGGGAGGTCAACGTCCGCGCCTCCGTCATCCCGACCATCTACGGCGAAAACGTGGTGCTGCGGCTCCTCGACATGTCGGCCGGGGTCTATTCCCTGAAGGCCCTCGGCATGGCCCCTTTCGACCAGGAAAAGATCGCGGCCATGATCCGCAAACCCTACGGCATGATCCTCAGCACCGGCCCGACGGGAAGCGGCAAGACCACCAGCCTCTATGCCATCCTGAAGGAACTCAACCAGCCCGACATCAACATCATCACCCTCGAAGACCCGGTCGAGTACCGTCTGGAAAAGGTCCGGCAAACCCAACTGAACCGCCAGGCGGGCATGACCTTCGCGAGCGGCCTGCGCTCCATCCTCCGGCAGGACCCGGATGTCATCATGGTCGGCGAGATCCGGGATTCCGAAACCGCCACCATCGCGGTCCAGGCGGCCCTGACCGGACACAGGGTCCTCAGCACGGTCCACACCAACGACGCCGCGGGGGCCGTCACACGCTTTCTGGACATGGGGATCGAACCCTTCCTGACCGCCTCGGTGATGCTCGTTTCCTTCGCCCAGCGCCTGGTACGCAAGGTGTGCCCCGACTGCAAGGAAGCCTACCAGCCCGCGCCCGAGGCCCTCGCGCAGTGGGGCCTGACGGATGTCAAGGACGCAGACTTCCAGCGCGGGCGTGGGTGCCTGAGCTGCATGTACACCGGATACCGCGGCCGCACAGGGGTCTTCGAGGTCCTCGTGAACGACGAGATGGTCCAGAATTTGATCCTCCAGCGGCGCTCCGCCCAGGAGATCACCCGCGCCGCACGGGAGGCAGGCGTGCTGCGGACCCTCAAAGAGGACGCCATGGACAAGGTCGTCCGCGGCATCACCACCCTGGAGGAGGCGGCCTCGGCCGTCATGGTGTAGCGACGTATGCCGACCTTCCGATACACAGCGATCGACGTCAGCGGCCACAAACGCTCCGGGCGGCTCGAGGCCGAACACCGGGAGCAGGCCGCCGCCATGCTCCTCGACCGCGACCTGATACCGGACCGCATCCGTGAACTTTCTGGTGCGGCGTCGACCGCAAACGGCATCGGCTTCTTCGACCGTCTTCGATCGATCAAGGCCCTCGACCTGATCCTCTTCACAAAACAGATCCGAACCCTCCTGCGCGCCGGGGTGCCGGTCATCCGGACGCTCCTGATCCTCGAAAGTCAGACAGAAAACAAACGCCTGAAAGGGGTTATCAGGAAGCTTGCAAGTGATATCGAAGGAGGCAACAGCCTTTACCAGGCCTTTCAAGCGCATCCACGCATTTTCCCCCCGCTTTATGTCGCGATGGTGCGCGCAGGAGAATCGAGCGGGGACCTGCCCGAGGTCTTCAACCGGCTGATCTACATTGTCGAGCACGAGCACAAGGTCAAATCAGACATCCGTGCCGCCCTCCAATACCCCATGATCGTTCTCATCTTTCTCTTCGTCGCCTTCTTCGTCCTGCTGACCTTCGTGGTTCCAAAGTTCATCGGCATGTTTATCGAAGCCGGAGTGGAAATCCCGCTCCCGACCCGGATATGCATGATTCTTTATGAAGTAATCTCCAACTACTGGCCCTATCTCCTGAGCGGACTGACTATCCTGATCATCTCGGCGGTCCTGGCCCTCCGAACCGCTGCAGGCCGCTACATCCGTGATCTCATTCTGATCAATACGATGCTCGTCGGACCGCTTTTCATCAAGAGCGCCATGTCGCGCTTTGCGAGTATCTTCGCCATCCTGCAGGCAAGCGGTATCCATGTACTTGAATCCATGCGCATCCTTTCCGGCACAATCGGTAACGCAGTGATTTCCCGCGAATTCAGTCGCATTCAGGACAGCATGGAACAGGGAAAAGGGATCGCGGACCCTTTGAAACAGGCCCGATACTTCACCCCCATGGTGATCAATATGGTAGCTGTCGGAGAGGAAAGCGGGCGGCTGGACGAGATGCTTCGCGAGGTCTCGGTCCACTACGATGACGAAGTGGATTTCGCCATGAAGCGCCTGACCGACGCCATCGGGCCCATCCTCACGGTGGGTCTCGCGGCCGTGGTCCTGTTCTTCGCCCTGTCGATCTTCCTGCCCATGTGGGATATGGTCAAGGTCCAGGCGAAATTTTGACGCGTTAGCCATCGCAGCAGTTAAAGGCTGACACTTATTCACTCTTTTAGAAGGCGTGCTCCTGCCTATCAGCTCGGGATTTCATCAAAACTGAGGAGGCGAGCAAAGCATCGAGGGACCGCTTTTAAGCCCGTCCCTTACCTAGTTTCCATCCGGAAATGGTCTTTTTGGCCAATCTCGGCGTCAATCTGCACGTTTGCTTGTGCGGCGACCCACAGGTCGCCTCCGCGCAAAGGCTTGATTTCCTTGATATTGGCCAAAAATCCTCATTTCCGGATTGGAAACTGGGTTCTATAGGAAAATCATTTCCGGATGGACACTACCTATTTATCCGTATGAAGCAATACAGACTCAGCCTTCAAGTCCTTATTCCCTTTATAGTGGGCGGGATGGCGCTCCTTGCCTTCCTCGTCGGGTTTCACATTGGACAGATGGACCGACCTCCTTCTCTATCAACCCTCCTTGCGGCTTTCCTCATGAGCGGCGGGATCGCGGCCTTTGCGGGGATCATCATCGTGCGTCTCTTTTTGAAGCCCATCAAACGGGCCGTCCGGGAAGCGACCCCCGCCGCTGACCCCTACCCAAGACTAGAGGTTATCTCGGAGAAAGATGAACTCGACTGTTTCAAAGAGGCCATCCAGCAGATGACCGGGGCGCTCGACACCGAAGAAGCCGTCCGCCTTTTCCCCGAGATCATAGGCTCGAGCCGCGCCTTGCGCACCCCCCTCCGCCAGGCCGCGCTGGTGGCCCCTGCGGAAACGACGGTTCTGATCCACGGTGAAAGCGGAACAGGAAAGGAGTTGATGGCCTTGGCCATCCACCGCCTCAGCCCCCGTTGCGGCGGGCCCTTCATCAAGATGAACTGCGCAGCCATCCCCGAAGGACTCCTCGAAAGCGAACTCTTCGGACATGAAAAAGGCGCCTTTACCGGCGCCACAAGCCGCAAGCCCGGCAAGTTCGAGGCGGCCGACGGCGGCGTAATCTTTCTGGACGAGATCGGCGACATGCCCCCCATCACCCAGGCCAAGATCCTGCGCGTCCTACAAGAGCGGACATTCGAGCGGGTCGGCGGCAACCAGACCATCCAGGTCGATGTCCGCATCCTGGCCGCTACCAACAAGGACCTTTCAAAAATGGTGCAGGAGGGCACGTTCCGCGAAGACCTCTATCACCGCATCCACGTCTTCGATCTCAACCTGCCGCCCTTACGGCACCGCAAAGAAGATATCCGGCTCCTAGCGGACCATTTTCTGAAAAACCTGACGTCACCCACAGGGGAACTGACCCCCGCCGCTCTTCGTGCCCTGACGGCCCACAACTGGCCGGGCAACATCCGCGAACTCCAGAATGTCCTTGAGCGCGGAGCCCTTCTGGCAGCGGGGGGCCCCATCGAACCTCAGCACCTCCCGCCGGAGTTGGTCCAGCAGGCCGGCGGGCCACTCGATCACCTTCCGCCGGATGCCGCTCTCGACCAAAAGCTCGCCGAGATCGAGCGGAACCTGATCATCGACGCCCTCTACACCACTGGAGGCATCCAGGCACGGGCGGCGGAAACCCTCGGCATCAACCAGCGGAGCCTCTGGCACCGGGTGAAAAAGTATCAAATCGATACCTCTGGTATAAAAAGAAATTTTTCATAGTCTTTGCACATGCGGCTAAGAACCTGCCACATGGTATCAAAAAATTTGAAAAACAAGCCGACGTTTACAATAAACTCCTTCAAGACGTATACTCCTCACCAAAATTTTGGGGAAAGCTCAACTTTCCGACAGTATAAACATGACTAATGGGTGCTTACAAATTCGGGGATCTCCAATTTTTGCTGGTTCGGCAACAATTTTGGTAGCAGCCTTTTTCCTCTTAAAGTATTCGGCTGCTACTAGATGCCAAAGGCCAAGATGGAGACCGATTGACGTGGTACGAAAGATTCTCAGAACTAGCTGCAACTACAAGACATTCTGACGCCTGATCAGAAAAAGTTGATTTTTTTGACCGGTTCTTCGCTTCTAAGGATTTCTGCATTCCTTGTTCAAGGTCTATGGCATCAATATTGCGTATAAATATTTACGAAACGTTTATTCGGGGCTTCGGAAAAGATTTTGTTCTTCAGCAGAAGGAATTAGCACACCAGGAAAGGAGGTGTCTGGATGGAATGAACGAACGTTTTGGATAGGATTTTAAGACCTTATTTTCTCGTTTAGTTCGGTTTCTTATTAAATCCATCAATAGGAGGATATGAGCATGGGAAATAAAAATTGCCTCAAACGAAATGAAGGTTTTACACTCATCGAAATTATTGCTGTTTTAGTCATACTCGGCATACTCGCAGCAGTCGCTATTCCAAAATTCCTCGATCTGCAGGATGAGGCTAGAGCAAAGGCCCTTCAAGGGCTGGTCGCCGCCGCACAAAGCCAACTATCGATGGAATATGCAAAAGAGCTTTTAAATAAGGGGAATGCTGCTGATGCTTGGTCAAATCTGGACGCTGGTGTATGCGCTAATGTGAGTAAAGATGGTTATCCAACTGGTACAACCTTGACATGCACCAAAGGGGATGCAAGCGTTACGATAGCGGCCGCTGGATCCGGCCAAACGGCAAGCGGTGTATTTTCAGATCCTAATCAGTAGATTACAGCCACGTCGTAAGGCAGCGGCTTTTCCGATCGAGCCGGAAAGTGCGGCCCATATACGCCCTTGCTTCTGGGAAAGCAGTTGAAAGTGCAGCGTTCTTGAATCGGAGTAGAAACCTCGCCCCTGGTGACGGGGTCTCTACTTCGATCCCAAGGTCCCTTTCAAGCAAACTGGCAAGTTCACAAATCCCGATTTTCTTAACTGTTGCAGATCGTTCAATTGCACTTTCTTCGGTGTAATAATTTCCGATTTGCCACGAATATCATCCTGTTTAGAAAGGGCCGGCTTGCTTAGTTCCAATATCAGCCAAAGCATAAGAAATTCAGCAATTCTTCTTTTATCATTAAGCACACTTTTTTTTATTGCCCTTGTTATACTGAGTCATGGATATTTTCCCTCGGATGACGCACTTCGACATGTAGCGAAGGTAATATCAGGCAAACCATGGAATGACATTTTGGTAATTCGAAGTGAAATTACCATGGATAGCCATCCTGGCTGGCACAATTTCCTTTCCGCAATAAATGCAATTATCCCGCTTTCACCTATCAACCTTTTGAACTTTTCGGTGCTGTTTCTTTTTGCCGTTTTCGCCGTCCCACCGGTCTTTCTCCTTCAGCGTCCCGAAGCATGGATTACATCTCTGCTACTTCTTGCTCTATGTTCTTTCAGTCCGCTTTACCGATTGTTCTATGGAAGACCTTTCATCATCAGTATGCTTCTCGTCATTATATTCTGTCTCTCTTGGGATAAGCTTAAAGGTCAACATAAATATTCATATATGCTGATTTTTATAGCTCTCTCGACACTATCGACATGGATCCACGGCGTTTGGTATTTATTATTCCTTCCTATTATCTCGCTTTTGGTATGTAAGAAATGGAGATCTGCTTCCATTCTATCAATAGCTTTCGCCATCGGAACTATCATCGGTGCTTTATTGACTGGAAAACCAATCACATTTCTGCACCAAATGTTGTTTCATGCAATGACAGCACTTGGAACTCACGATTTTCAACGTCAATTGGTCACCGAATTCCAGCCATTTAACGGAGATGTACTTGTACTCGTGCTGGTCGCGGGTCTGTTACTGTGGCGAATGGCCAGAGGCAAATGGACCCGAAAGACAGTCGAGAACCCTGCGTTTGTCTTAGGGGTAATCGGTTGGATCCTGGGATTCATAGCCGCCAGGTTTTGGACAGACTGGGGCTGGCCGGCTATGGCCTGCTGGGTGGCTTTAGAGATCCAGGCTATTTTTGACGAATCAGTTGCTCCCCTCAGTCTAAGAAGGTGCGGAGTTGTGATTGTTCTTTGCGTGGTGTTTTTTCTTGCAGTGACGAACGATTACGGTGGTCGGTGGAGTTCTAAAACAATCCTTCAATGGCCGAGAACGGAAAACGCCGAACAGCGGCCTTGGCTCCCGGGTAAGGATGGTATCCTTTACAGCGACAGCATGAGCGTGTTCTACAATATTTTTTTTCAAAACCCGTATGGTTCTTGGAGATACATTCTCGGTTTCGAGCCAGGTTGGATGCCTGCTGAAGATCTGGAAATCTACCGTCGTATCCAGTTGACTAGAGGGAAAGACGAAAGTTATATTCCATGGATCGAAAAAATGACCGTTGCCGATCGGATGATCCTTGTGAGGATGGAAAAACCAAAGATTGGGGAGTTGGAATGGCATGAAGTTGCACCCACTATCTGGAGTGGTCGGCTAATTTCGAAAAATATAATACCATAAAACGAAGGTTACTCCCAGCAATCACAAACTCTCCTGTGATCCGAATATAATAGAACGCAAATACCCGAACTACAAAGCTGAACTTTTATCTCTCAATATAAAACCCCATCTGCAGAATCTCATGAATCCACACAAATCAGATTAATTCTGATCAATCGCATGTCCAATGATCCTTGGCGTATTTAGACTGTACGAAGTACACCTCCATCTGATTGCCCGGGATCACCCTTCCGGATGAGGAATGGTAGGAACCTACCAAGAGGTTTTGATTTGAGAATGTTATATTGTTTTTCGCATAAATAGTCCCGAACCATTGATTCTGATTGCTCATCGTAAAGCTGTCCAATGTCTCCAAATAAACCCTGGCTGCAAGCGGCCTTAGATCTTCGTTGATGTGATTTCCTTGGGTAATCGCGTTTCCATTGACATATACCTTCAACTGATCCCCGAAAACAACGTCGCCCTGAACAAATATTTCTATATCCCCCGCCGAAACATCTAAATAAAGCGATGGCCGCGTGCCTGTATATATCCGCTTAAAGGTGTATCGCCCACTTGTCAAGTAAACCTTGTTTGCACCGCCCAAGGTCAACACACCCCAGCTTCCAGGATCGATCGCTCTATCGGCTTGCCAGTTTATGGTGATGTTCCGGCTTCCAGGCGTGAAAACGGCGTGTCTAGGGGTACATACCTGGCATTCGGCAGGCTCCGTCGGATCGACAACGGGAGGATTCGAAGTGTTCGCATGTTCAGAACCCAAGATCCGAGTCTGCCAACCATGAACAATCGCGCCTCCAGCCGTCACATCGCCTTCTATGACACTTTGGTTGCCAAGTGTTACATCACCCTTTGCAGTTACATCAGACTCCACTGTCGCTTGAGAAACCAGCCTTACATTTCCACCAGCTTGGACCTGATCTCCAATGGACGTCAAATGCCCCATTGTAACGGTTCCACCGGCAAATACACTATTATGAACTTTGCTGTTGTTCGCCCCCAAGGATACGCTGCCACCCGCGTGAACCTCCCCCATCACTTGTGCCCCGTTCTGCAGCCCCACATCCCCGCCAGCATAGACGCTTCCGGACACCTCGCTTGAGTTGGCACCCAGGGTAACATGGCCCTGTGCGTGTATGTCTCCGGCGACAAAGGTCTGATTTTGGAGCGTTACATCGCCCCCGGCACAGATGCCGCCCCCGACGATTGCATGATTGATCAGTTGAACATTTCCTCTCGCAAAGATGTTTCCGGTAACCTCAGACTGGTTCCCTAAAACCACATTTTTCCCCGAAACACTCCCTTCGACCAGATTCTGGTTATCCAAATTTTGATTTCCATTCATGGAATTCAAGGCCAGTTCAGACTGGCCTTCTCCAGTGTCAATACCACCTCCATCATCATCGTCATCATCGTCATCCGAACTATCCAAGAAGAAAAACCGCTTCAGCAAGTCATGCGCGTTTCCACCTGCATGTCCCGTCGATGTGACATCCACAGCACTTGGATCATCTTCCACTTGAGAGGCCGAAAGGGTGAACGATCCAGTCTCCATGGCCTGATCCCATCCATCTACATTGGCATCTGCCTGGAAATTCTGTGCTTTTTCAGCCGCGCTCAATAGCATATCTTCATGATATTTATGCCAGGCGGCCGCATGGTTCATACCGGCTTGAGCCAAATAGACCGCTTGATAGAGACTTTGGCTCTCCGCCTGATCGATGGCCGTCTTGGAAGACATACTATGAATTCCCACAACCAGGATACTGACCACCAGCATCGCTGCAATAACGAAGAAAAGGCTCAACCCGCGCTCGTTTTGCGCCACCTGCTCGATCAACGTCCTTCTCATGTAACCCACTTGCCTCCCTTTCGAAGACATACAGCCTGAAGCCAGGGAAGAATCGAATCAAAAAATCTTCTTCCTGTCCTTCCCCTTCAGCAACCGCCTGTCGATGGGTTCACACCTATTGTCAGATTGCCCCCCAATCTTGGGTGCACACTGATGTCTGCCATGATTTACAGTTTCCACCCGGAAATGGTCATTTTTGCCAATCTCGGCATCCATCTGCACGTTTGCCTGTGCGGCGACCTACAGGTCACCTCCGCGCAAAGGCTTGATTTTCTTGATATTGGCAAAAATCCTCATTTCCGGATTGGAAACTGGGTTGTACCGGGAAATCATTTCCGGATGGACATTCTTAGTGATTGTTCACTGTGCTATTCTAAGAAGCTTTGCGCCTAAATACGACAAGACAAAAATTATCCATCATTCAGTCTATAAGGCGCCACATCGGTGCTGAACGTTTTTGTGATGCCTTCGGCAGCTGCGACAAGCATGTTAATGCGGATGATTCTTACATCTGCAGGTACACTGACTACTGTAGATGCATCGCTTCCAAAATAGGTAAACGATGTGTCTGATGGAGCTTCAATAGAGATATTCTGAGATGTACCATCAGGATATTCCAATGTACACGCAATACTATCGGAAGTTATGCTGACAACTGTTTTAATAAAAGACAGCTGGATAAACAGACGGGTCATGTTCTGCGATTCAAGCGTAGCTTTAATATTTTCTTCCGTAAATAAAGAACTCCGCACGATATGCGACAAACCAAAGGTAGCACCCAGTGACAGAATCCCGATAATAATCAGAACCGCGATCAGTTCAATCAGCGTAAAACCATCTTTACTGCGCATCTCAGCGGATATCCTGAAGCATCAAAATTTGGTCGTGAAAAGATAGCTCAATTTCGCTCCGTTGCCCGAGGGGCTTTCTATCGTAAGCTGCAGCGCCGCGTTTCCCGCTATCGTTCGCTGCAATTTTTCTGCCACCTGATATTGCCCATAAGCGTTATCCTGAGCAGAATTTTCCGCTCCTATAACACTGGAAAACCCACCAATATCATTTTTGTAATTCTCTTCGTAATCCGCCACCATGTGAGCCATACAACTGTTCAGATCCAGAATGTTCTGCTGCTCCGACAGAAGCCGTGACGAATCAAAAACGCCGGCCTGAAAATATGGCACGATCATAGCTCCCAGCAACCCCATCAGCACCAGCGTAAGGATGATTTCCACCAGCGTGAAGCCATACACAGACTGGCTGTCTTGAGACACGATACACTCCATACGGCCCTGCAACAGAATTTCAGTATGAAGAAACCGCCTGAACACCCGTAACTCCACATTCTCCAAGCCAGAGATGGAGAGACGGCATTGCGAACAGAAACGTGTGAGAGAAATTGAGAAGGTTCGAAAAGAAAAAGATGAAGCAGTTTAAACCGTTTCAAATTGGAAGACAAGAAATACCGAAAGGACTTTGTTGTAAATCATTAAACCCATGAGCTGACAAGAACTCTCTCTTTGCAGTTCGCCTTTGAAAAACGCCCCTGAGCAGGAAAAGCCCTCAACCCAGCCGGTAAACCGTCATCGTGCGCGTGTGGCCTTTGAGGGATTGCGGTGGCTGCGGGGTCAGGGGGAAGGCCTGGTGCAAGTGCGCAACGGTGTCTTCGCTAACGAGGATGTCGCATTTGAGCGTCTTGGTGAGGTCCTGGACACGGGAGGCGATGTTGACGGTGTCGCCGATGAGGGCGTAGGAAGGACGCGATTCGCTTCCGCTATTGCCGGTCAAGACCTCACCGGTGTGAATGCCGATGCCGTGGCGGAACGGGACGAGGCCCGCGCGGACACGCTCTTCGTTCAGGGAGGCCAGGCGGCGGCGCATCTCGAGGGCGGCGAGAATCGCCCTGTCGGCGTGGTCTTCATGATAGACGGGAACGCCGAAGACCGCCTCCTGCTCGTCGCCGACGTACTGGAGGACGAGGCCGTTGTGGGCGCGGACAGCCGCCTCCATCTCGGTGAAGTAGGCGCGGAGGCTGCGGATCACCTCTTCGGGGGAATGGTGCTCCACGTAGGCCGTGAAATCGCGCAGGTCGCTGAAAAGAAGCGTCCCGATCCGGCGCTCGCCTTCGAGCGGGATCCGGCCGGAGAGGATCTCGTCGCGGATCTCGGGGCTGACGTAGAGGCCGAAGGTCTCGCGGATCCTCTCGCGCTCGGCGAGGCCCGCGATCATGGCGTTTCCGGCATCCCCGAGGATCCCGATCTCGTCGTTCGACACGACGCGGATGCGTTGGCTGAAATCCCCCTGCCGTACGCTCCGAATCACCCGCATCATCCCGGTCAGCGGCTTTGAGATCGATCGTCCGACGAGGAAATTGAGGCGGAGGGCGAAGAGGGCGAACACCGTACAGAGAAAAAAGCAGAAAATGAGGATCTCCTGCGCCACCTCGCGGGCGGCGGGGGCCAGGTGGTCCGCCCCATTCAGGCTGAGATAAAGGGTCCCCACCAGCATGACCATGGGGATGAGGGTGCCGGCGGTATAGAGAAAGCGGATGCGCCGGAGGATCGGGAGTTTGATGGTCCCCCGGACCGAGGCAAGCCTCCCCTCCGAGAACAGGGCGGGAAGGATCCCGCGGCGAAGGTAATCCTCGAGCAGGAAGAAGGAGGCCGTGGCCGTGATCATCCCCACCATCACCGAACGGAAGTAGCCGAAGATCGCCGATTCGGTGCGGGTGTCGAACCAGAGCCACATGCCCGTCACGAGGATCGCCGGAACGGCCATCCACATGCAGAAATTAGCCAGGGCGATCACGAAGGGCAGGTTGACGGCGCGTCTTTCCGCCCGCTCGCGCATGGCCGGAGGCGCCGTGCCGCCCTTCCGCAAGCAGGCCGCGTAATCCGAGATCGGCCGCTGAAGCAAGTACTGGAGGCAGGCCCCGAAGAGCATGATCCCCGCTTCCCAGAGAAGAAGCCTCATCCAGCAGCCCTCGATCAGGAAGAGCCTCGTCAGTTCCCGAAAATAGCCGAGCGGCGTCAGGAGATTCAACCCCAGGACGATCCCGAGCCCGAGCAGGTTGGCGCCGAGGTTGCGGAGGTAGAGGCCGAGCAACGGGAGCGAATCCAGCGGCTTCCGCCCGGACACATGATTCGGCAGCGGGTTTCCTGTCTGCGGGTTGTCTGCAACCATGATGCAGTCTTTCCCCAATGGGCTGCGGAGAGCCGCGGCCTCACTTCCGGTTGAACGCGGCGGTCGGGCCTGCGCCGGTAAGCCCCCCGCGAGACACGCCTGACCAGGCGATGGACGTCGGACAACCCGGAAAGGCATTGGGGGCTGATACCAGAGGGGGCACACTCTGCCTCTGACGGCATCAGCGGCCGTCCTTACGGGGGCCGCGGTCCGCATTTGCAGCCTGCAGCGGCATCAGGGTGCATCCCGAAGAGATGGTAAGGAGCAGGCGGCGCGATGCCTGTGACAAAAAACATTGTATCAGAACGAACCTATTTCCGTCGACGTGCTTATTTCTTACCCCAACCCGATGCCGGTTGCAATGGGCAAAGCATCCGCTCCCAAAAAGCCGACCGATGTTTTTTCCTTGAATTCCAATCGATATTCCCGATAATAACCGGAGCATTCTCGATCTGAACTTTCCGCCGGAAACGCGCACCCCATGATCTTCACCACCCAAAACGGACAGAGCTTCGACACCGACAGGGACCTCTCGGCGCCGGAGCGGCACATTCTTCAGAAGCTTTTCGCCTGGGAGGCCCTCTCGAGCAGTCTGGAACAGTTTCAGGAAAAGAAGCGCGAGGCGCTCGATAAGGGTTGGAACCAGTCCGGCCCCGTTGAGGCCGGAGCGGCATTGAAGGCGATCATTCGCGATCTCGAACGGAAGGTCCGTGACCGCCTTGCCTGAGATGCCTTTCCAGAGAAAGATCCTCTACATCGAGCGGAGGTGCGCCGCCCGTGACGAAATCTGCCAGATGCTTGAGAAGGATCCCGATGCCTTGAAATCCGATCCCCACAAGCGCGTGATGCCGCCGGCCAAGCCCGGCGGCGGCCGAGGGCCTTCGACGGAGATGCTCCGTGTGGGGCTCGTGGGCGGCGGAGAGCACAGTTGCGGGATCCTGACGGGACTCTACGAGGGGCCCAGGCAGCGGCTTGCCGTCAAGGTGATCGGCGTCGCCGACCCCGACCGGAAGGCGGTGGGCATGAAGCTCGCGCGCGCGATGGGGATCTACACGACGGAGCGTTATGAAGACCTCTGCGGCCAGCCGGGGCTGGACGCCCTCCTCGTAACAGGGGACCGGCCGGAGGCGGAAGCCGCCGTTTCGGCGTGCAAACCCGCCGGGGTGCGGTTGATCGACGGCAAGATCTGCAGCCTCCTGATCCAGCCGCTCATCCGGGAGCATGCGGCGGAGCCCCGTGACGTCTGCACGCCCGGAACCGTCCAGGATACCCAGACCATCCTCGACTCCCTCCCCTACCGCATCATGGTGGTCAACACCGACATGACGATCCACACGGTCAACAAGACCTTTCTGCGCGAAAACCGCCTCGACTATCAGGACATCCTCGGCAAGCACTGCTACGAGCTGCGCTACGGACTCACGAAGCCCTGCAAAGAGTGCGGGCGGGCGTGCTACCTCGAGGAGGTGCAGAAGACCGGGGAAACCATCAGCACGATCCACGAGTTCGAAGATGAAAACGGGGAGACGCGCTACGAGGTGGTCACCGTCTCCCCCATCCTGAACGAAAAGGGCGAGACCGTGCAACTGCTAGAGGCCTCACGGGACGTCACGGACCGCATCCGGCTCGAAAAGGAGGTCGAAAAGAGCAACATCTTTCTGCAGAACGTCATCCAGAGCACCGTCGACGGCATCGTGGTGGTGGATACAAAGGGCAACGTCCTGATCTTCAACGAGGGGATGGAGCGGCTGACGGGCTTTTCGGCCAAGGAGATCGTGGACCACGGCCATCTCAGTATTTTCTACGACATAGACGTCGCGCGCGCCAACATGAAGAAGATGCGCAGCGGCCTCTACGGACCACCCGGGAAGCTCAACCCGACGAGCATGCAGATCACGGCGAAGGACGGCGAAAAGATCCCGATCACCCTGACCGCCTCGCTCATCACGATCGACGGGAAGGACATCGGCAGCGTCGGCGTCTTCACCGACATGCGGGAGGTGCTGCAGATGCGGCGGGATCTCGAGGAGGCCCACGTTCATCTCGTGCAGTCGGAGCGGATCGCCTCGGTCGGCCGGATGGCGGCCGGCGTCGCCCACGAAATCAACAACCCGCTCTCCGGCATCCTCATCTATGCCGAACTGCTGAAGGAAGCGCTGCAGGGCCGCGAGCAGCACCTGAAGGACATCCAGGAAATCATCGACCAGACCCTGCGCTGCAAGCATATCGTGGCGGAGCTTCTGGAGTTCAGCCGCCAGTCCGTCGGCAAGGTCGCCTCGTTCGGCCTGGAACAGCTCATCACCAAGACCCTGAACCTTCTGGTCCACCAGGCCACCTTCCAGAACATCCAGGTCTCGAAGGAGATCGAACCCGAGATGCCCGACATGGTAGGTGACATGGGGCAGCTCCAGCAGGTCTTCACCAACCTCTTCATCAACGCGGCCGACGCCATGAACTACAAGGGTAACCTGGCGATCAAGGCGCGCTACGAGCCAGGCCAGTGCCGATTCATCATCGAGGTCTCGGACTCCGGTCCCGGCATCCCGGAGGAACTGCGCGACAAGGTCTTCGACATCTTCTTCAGTACGAAACCGGTTGGAAAAGGCACGGGCCTGGGCCTGAGCATCTCCCAGAACATCATCAAGCTCCATGGCGGCCAGATCTCTTTCGAGTGCCCGCCGGGAGGCGGCACGACCTTCAGGATCGAACTCCCGCTCGACTACACGTGCAGGGAAGAGGATAAACCCGTATTCATTGGACTGGACGATGACGGATGACAAGCCCGACATTCTGGTGGTAGACGACGAGAAGACCATCCGGGACGGTTGCCACCGCGTACTTTCGACCCGGGGCTACACGGTCACCGGAGCGGAGAACGGACAGGTCGCCCTCGACATCCTGCAAAAGCAGCCGGTGGACGTGATCCTGCTCGATCTCAAGATGCCCGTAATGGACGGGGAGACGCTGCTCGAGATCCTGAACGAGTGCTATGCGGACATCCCCGTGATCATCATCACCGGGCACGGGACCGTGGATACGGCGGTCATGTGCATGAAAAAAGGCGCCTACGACTTCATCACGAAGCCGTTCCAGATCGACCCTTTCCTCCTGACCATCGCCCGGGCCGCGGAAAAGCGGCGGCTCGAGCAGCAGGCCAGGCGGTTCCAGGAAGAGAACAGCCGCAACCTCTACGACCTGAGCCTCGAGAAGAGCCGGCTGCGCACGATCATCAATTGCCTGGCGAACGGCGTCATGGTGACCAACCGCAACCTCGAGGTCGTGCTGCACAACCCGGCCCTGATGCGGCTTCTGGAACTCGGACCCGACACGGCCTTCCCCGCCTCCGTCAAGGCCTTCCTGCAGGACGAGGCCCTGATCGGGACGCTCAAGAAGATCCAGTCAGGCGAATCGGCCCCGGATGCCACCATCGCGCAGGAGATCCAGGCCGGGCGGCGGTTTCTGCGAGCCATCTCCGCACCGGCCCTCGGCCCCGAAGACGGGGTCGTGGGAACCGTGACGGTCCTCGAAGACATCACGCCCTTCAAGCAGCTCGACGCGATGAAGACGGATTTCGTGCACATGGTCGCTCATGAGCTGCGCAGCCCCCTTGTCTCCATCCGGCAGCAGCAGAGCGTGATGCTGGAGGGCCTGGCCGGGCCGCTCGACCCGAAGCAGAAGGACTTCATCGCGCGGGGGATGAAGAAGATCGACGGGCTGCTGGACCTCATCAACGACCTCCTGGACATCGCCAAGATCGAATCCGCCCACTCCACGCAGACGCGCGTGCCAACCGACCTCCAGAAGATCATCGAAGAGACGGTCGCTTTGATGGAGCCGCGCGCCCGCGAGCAGGGCGTTACGGTCCGCTTTACGGCCCGCAATCTTGGGCCGATCCCCGCCGACCCGAAGCACATGGACGAGGTCATGACGAACCTCATCAGCAATGCGATCAACTACTCGCCCGACGGGGGCGAGGTGACGATCAGCGCCGAGGGACAAGGGGAGTATGTGGAGATCGAGATCCGGGACCGGGGCATCGGCATCGCACCGGAGGAACTGCCCAAGATCTTCGACAAGTTCTACCGGGTCAAGAACCCCAGGACGCGCCAGGTCATGGGCACCGGGCTCGGGCTTGCCATCGTGAAGGGCGTGATCGAGGCGCACCACGGGAGCATCGATGTCGAAAGCGTCCCGGACGGCGGCACCACCTTCCGGATCCTCCTGCCCGCCCTGGCGCCCTGAGGGCCGCCTGCACAGGCGTCGAGCTTTTGCAGTCCCGAATGAGAACGCTTGTTTCCCGGGCCTGATCGAAAAGGAATCCCGATGACGTATGATTCCATCCGCCGCGTCCTTATCGTCGACGACGAGGCGGTCGTCCGAAGCGGCATCAGCCGCGCGCTGCAGAGCCGTGGACTCGAGCCCGTCGCCGTCGCCGCGGCCGAGGAGGCGCTCCAGATGCTCGCCCGGGAGCATTTCGATCTGGCCCTCCTCGATATCCGCATACCGGACATGGACGGGGTCGAACTCCTGAAGCGCATCCGCACCGCGCACCCCGAACTTCCCGCCATCATGATCACCGGATACCCGACAATCGACACCGCGGTCCACGCGATGAAGCTCGGGGCGCTCGACTACCTCGTCAAGCCCTTCCGCCTGGACGACCTCGACGCGGCCCTCAAAAAGATCGTCTGGCCGCCGGAGGGCGACCAGGGCCATGCCGAGGCGCTGGGGGAAAAGGGCCTCCGGATCGACTCTAAGGACAGCCTCATCATCGGGCAGAGCCGTCCGATGAAGAAGATCTTCGAGAAGATCCTGCGCGTAGCACCGACGGACAGCACGGTTCTCATCACGGGCGAGAGCGGGACAGGCAAAGAGCTCGTCGCGCAGGCGATCCACGCTAAGAGCCTCCGGAAGGACCAGGAGTTCGTAGCCGTCGACTGCTCGTCCCTCGTCGAGACGCTGCTCGAAAGCGAGCTTTTCGGGCACGTCAAGGGGTCCTTCACCGGCGCCATCCAGACCAAGCACGGACTCTTCGAACTCGCCAACCACGGGACCTTCTTCTTCGACGAGGTCTCCAACCTGAGCCTCAAGATCCAGGCGAAGCTCCTCCGGGTGATTCAGGAGCGCGAGTTCATGAAGGTCGGGGATCAGAAAAAGACGCGCCTCGACATTCGGATCCTCTCGGCCAGCAACCGGAACCTGGCCGAAAGCGTCGCCGCCGGGACCTTCCGGGAAGACCTCTTCTACCGTCTGAGCGTCGTGCCGCTCAGGCTCCCGCCGCTCAGGGAGCGTACCGACGACATCCCGCTCCTGATCCACCACTTCCTCGAAAAGTACTGCCGCAAGCTGAAGCGCGCCCTCCCCGAAGTCTCCTCCGAGGCGATGGAGATCCTTCAGGAGTACGGGTGGCCCGGCAACGTCCGGGAGCTCGAGCATACCATCGAGCGGGTCCTGATCCTGGAGGACACCCCGGTCATCCGCGCACGCGACCTGCCCGCCTTCATCTCCCAGCGCCAGGGCGAGTTTCAGATGTTCTCGGAGGAGCCCTTCACCCTGGAAGAGCTCGAAAAGAAGTACATCGCCTTCGTCCTGCGCCTCACCCGCGGAAAAAGGATCAAGGCCGCCGAGATCCTCGGCATCAACCGCAAGACGCTCGGCCTGAAGATCAAGAAGTACGGGCTCGAATAGATGAGGCTCCCGCCCTCTCATCGGATGATGCGGTGTGACATCGAGTTATCAGGAGACACACGCTCTTACTGGCATTGAAGGCAAGAAAATCGTCCCATTTGAATTGCGAGCCGCCTCTAGCGGAAAAGGGAGCATCTCATGCAGCAAAGAATTACGGTGAATCCAAACGTTCATTTTGGGAAACCTTGTGTGGCGGGGAAAAGGATTCCTGTGCAGAATGTGCTGGAATTGATTGAGGAAGGCCTACCCTTCGACGAAATCATAACGGGCTACTATCCGCAACTGACTTTTGACAATATCAAGGCCTGCCTGCAACTGAAAAAGCGCCAATCAGAAGGCATCCATTCTGAGGGACACCTCTGCTCTCGACGCAGCGACGCCCCTACGCATTGACAGATTGGGCGGACCTGCTTTATAATGCGGTAAAACAACCGTCAAATCAGGAGTCAAACCATGCCCCTCGTGAAACTCAGCGGCAAGTCACAAATCGTTTTGCCAGCGGATATCCGCAGGCGCCTCGGGTTGAAGCCTGGCGACGTGCTTCAAGTCTTGGAGGAAAGGGGCAGCATTGTCATCCGCAAGGCAGCCCATTCCCATGTAGATGCCTTGGAACAGTGTGCCTCGACTATCTGGCGCAACTATGAACTAGAAATGGAGGGATCCAGGGCGCAATGGGACAGTTGAAGATCGCATCCCTTGCGCAAGGCCAAAAGCTTGCGCTGGATACCCCGGTGCTCATCTACTTTCTCGAAAAGCATCCGGTTCACTTCGAGGTGGTGCGGGAACTTTTCCGCGCGATCGAAGCGGGGCGTTTCACGGGCGTGATTTCTACTCTGCTGTTCGCAGAATTGCTTGTTCCTGCATATCGGGCAGAGGACCCCAAAAGGGCGAATACCCTTCTCAACCTTCTAACCACCTTCCCAAATCTGCAGATATGTCCCCTTGACTCCAAAATCTCCGCTGAAGCGGCTCGCCTGCGCGCACTGTACGGACTGCGGACCCCCCCGACGCCATCCACGCCGCGACTGCGCTGGCAACCCATTCCGACGCTATCGTCACCAACGATACGGACTTTCTGAAATCTGCCCAGGCTATAGAGGTTCTGCTGCTGGATCAGCACCCCATGAGGCACAAGGTAACAGATGGGGCATTATGACGCATCTGCATAAAACAATTTTATATCAATAAGTTAATAGTCACCGCTCGTTAGACTGGTACAAATTGCCCCACTGACCTCATCTCCTCCCCCTCCCCTTGAGTGGTGCGAACAGTTCTTTCTCGTGTAAATTCAATCATTAAGTCTTTTTGGCACTATTGATGCTTCTTACTCGGGCGCATCCGGGGATCCGGCGCTTGGTTCGCGGAATCCCCTCTCAGAGATGCAGGCCCCGGAGAGAAGGGCTGAACGGTGGACAGCAAGACAACCTGAAAAGGTCACACCTTATGGATGCATCGCGCAAGACCGTTCTCATCGCCGAACCGCAGAGCGTCATGGCCCCGGAGCTGCGGCCTTTCATGGATGACAACGGACTCGAGGGGGTGCATGCCGGCACCCTCAAGGAGACCCTCCTGACCATCCAGAACCAGCGCGTGGACGCCCTGGTCCTCGACGCATCTCTGCTCGAGGAAGACTGCACCTTCATCTCCATCATCAAGGGCATGGCCGAGGATCTTCCGATCATCATCTGCGCCGAGACCAACACGCCGGAGTTCGAGAGCAAGGTGCGCCAGCAGCGAATCTTTTTTTACCACATCAAGTCGTTTGGCATTCAGGACCTCGAAATGGCGATCGCCAACGCCATGAACAGGCCGCCACATTAATTCCTGGGAGGAATCATGAGCATGAAACTGGAGGCAAAGATCAAAGCCGGTGAATTTATCGTCCTGGGCGAACTGGAGCCGCCGAAGGGGGCGGATTTCTCGATACTGCTGAAAAACGCCAACCTGGTCAAGGGCCGCGTGGACGCGCTGGTGATCCCCGAGATGGCCAACGCCGTCATGAAGGCGAGTTCGCTTGCGGGCTGCGCCTATCTGCAGGGGCACGGGTTCGACACGGTTATGCAGGCCTGCTGCCGCGACCGGAACCGCCTCGCGCTCCAGGCCGACTTGCTCGGAGCCGCCGCCCTCGGGATCCCATCCGTCATGGCCGTGCAGGGGGAGGATATCACCTTCGGCGACCACCACCAGGCCCGCGCGGTCAACGACCTCGATCTGCTCGAACTCCTCGGCATGCTCCAGACCCTCGGCCGGGGCAAGGACATGGCCGGCATCGAACTGCAGGGCGCCGCGCCGGACTTCCTTGTGGGTAGCACCTTCAACGCCGGGGCGGCAGGCGGCGCCCTCGAGGTGGAGCTGGCCGAACTGCAAAAAAAGACCGACCTCGGCGTACGCTTCATCGTCACCACTCCGATCTTCGAGCCGGATCGGCTGAAGGCCGTCCTGAAGCGAATCGACACCTCGCGCGTCGCCGTCATCCCGACCGTCCTGCTGCTCAAATCCGCCGGCATGGCGCGCTACATCGACCGCAACATCCGCCACATCTCCATTCCTCCCGACACCATCCAATCGATCCAGAAGGCCGGGGACAAGGCCTACCAGTGCACGAAGATCGCCGGTGAGCTCGTGGCCGCCTTCAGGGAGATGGGGCTTGCCGGAACCTTGATTTCAACCATCGGGTGGGAGGACAAGCTCCCCCAGGTCCTGGACATCGCCAGGCTCTAAGAAAGGAAACCAGCATCATGACGGAGAATCAGGCAAAAAAGGTATCGGGATCGGTCATGGTGGTGGGGGGCGGCATTGCCGGGATGCAGTCCGCCCTCGACCTCGCCAACTCGGGGTACTACGTCTACCTGGTGGAGAAATCCTCTGCCATCGGCGGGCTCATGTCCCAGCTGGACAAGACCTTCCCCACCAACGACTGTGCCATGTGAGTGATCTCACCCAAACTGGTCGAGGTCGGCCGGCACCTGAACATCGAGTTGTTGACCAATGCGGAACTGATGGACCTCGAAGGGGACGAGGGGCTGTTCCAGGCCCGCGTGAGGCTGGAGCCCCGCTACGTGGACCTCTCGAAGTGCACGAGCTGCGGCGAGTGCACCAAGGTCTGCCCGATCGAACTCGACGACGAGTACAACCTCGGGCTCAGCAAACGCAAAGCCACCTACAAGAAATACCCCCAGGCCATCCCGGGCGGCTATGCCATCAGCAAACGCGGCACCGCGCCCTGTAAGGCCACCTGCCCCGCACACGTCAGCATCCAGGGCTACATCGCCCTCATCAACCAGGGGAAATACCGCGAGGCGCTCGAGCTCTTCATGGAGGCGCACCCCTTCCCCGCGGTCTGCGGGCGCGTCTGCCACCATCCCTGCGAGGGGATCTGTACGCGGGGGGACGTGGACGAACCGATCTCCATCCAGTACCTCCACCGGTTCCTCGCCGACGTCGACCGGAGCGGCGGTGAGCCGTATGTGCCGGCGGTCCCCGAGGAGAAGCGGGACGAAAAGGTGGCGGTCGTCGGCGCCGGCCCGTCCGGCCTGGCGGCGGCCTATTTCCTGGCGCTGAAGGGGTATACCGTCACGGTCTTCGAAAAGCTCCCGGTGGCGGGCGGCATGATGGCCGTCGGCATCCCGGCCTACCGGCTGCCGCGCGACATCCTGGCGCGGGAGATCGGCATCGTCGAGGCCATGGGGGTCGAGATCCGGACCGGGGTCGCCTTCGGCGAGGACATCACCCTCGAAGGGCTCGAGGCCGACGGGTACAAGGCCGTTTTCATCGGGACGGGGCTGCATCTGAGCCGCGGCCTGAACGTGCCCGGGGAGGACCTCCCCGGTGTGCTGAAGGGCGTCGACTTCCTGCGTGAAACGGCGCTCGAACGGCCGGTTGCGGTGGGCGAGCGCGTCGTCGTGGTCGGGGGCGGCAACGTGGCCGTAGACGTGGCCCTGACGGCCCTCCGTGAGGGCGGGAAGGATGTCACCCTCGTCTGCCTCGAGAAGCGCGAGGAGATGCCCGCCTGGGACTACGAAATCGAAGAGGCGCTCGAGGAAGGGGTCAAGATCGTGAACAGCCTCGGACCCCGCGCCTTCATCGAGAAGGACGGGCGGCTCGCCGGGCTCGAGTTCAAGCGTTGCACCGCCGTCTTCGACGAAAAGGGCGCCTTCCGCCCGCAGTACGACGAGGCGGATCTCACCACCCTCGAGGCCGACACGGTCATCGTGGCCATCGGCCAGGCGGCGGATCTCTCCTACGCCGAGAAGGAAGGGATCACGGTCGGTGCGCGCGGGGGACTCACGGCCGACCCGGTGACGCTCCAGACGCCGGCCCAATGGGTCTTTGCGGGCGGCGACGTCTTCTACGGCCCGAAATCGGTCGTGGAGGCGGTCGAGTGCGGCAAGACCGCGGCGGAGAGCATCGACCGGTACCTGAACAACGTCGACCTCCGCGAGGGGCGTGAAAAGGATTGGTCCTACGAGAAGCCCGACGCCAAGGGGGAGCCCTTCCGTCCGCGGGTCGAGATGCGCCATCTGCCCGTCCAGGAGCGGCGCGGGAACTTCCGGGAGATCAACCTCGGCTTCAGCGAAGAGGAGGTCCGGGAGGAAGCGCAACGATGCCTCAAGTGCGGGATCTGCAGCGAGTGCTACCAGTGCGTGAAGGCGTGCCTCGCCCAGGCGATCGACCACGAGCAGAAGGCCCTCGAGCGGGAGATCACCGTGGGGTCCGTCATCCTCTGCCCCGGCAACGACATGTTCGATCCCTCCCCATACGAGGAACTCTATCACTACCAGTCGCACCCGAACATCCTCACGAGCGGGGAGTTCGAGCGGATCCTGAGCGCCTCCGGCCCCACGATGGGCCACCTCCAGCGGCCGTCGGACCAGAAGGAGCCGCGGAAGATCGCCTGGCTCCAGTGCGTGGGCTCGCGCGATCCGCACACGTGCGGGAACGGGTACTGCTCGGCCGTCTGCTGCATGTACGCCATCAAGGAGGCCGTGATCGCCAAGGACCACAGCAAGGAAGCGCTGGACACGGCGATCTTCTTCATGGACATGCGCACCTACGGGAAGGACTACGAGAAGTACTACAACCGGGCGGAGCGCGAGCACGGCGTCCGGTTCGTACGCTCGCGTGTCCACAGCATCAGCCCGATCCCCGGGACCGATGACCTGCAGATCGAGTACTCGGATGAAAGCGGCACCATCCACGGGGAGACCTTCGACATGGTGGTGCTGTCGGTCGGCCTCCAGATCAACCCCGAGACCGTGCGTCTGGCCGAGCGGGTCGGGGTCGATCTCGACCGCTACCACTTCGCCGCCACCGAGCCCTTCAGGCCCGTCAGCACGTCGCGTCCCGGTGTTTACGCCTGCGGCATCTTCCAGGGCCCGAAGGACATCCCCACCTCGGTCGTCGAAGCGAGTGCCGCGGCCTGTGCGGCCGGTTCGAAGCTCGACTCGGCGCGCTGGCTCGAGACGAAGGTCCTGGAGATCCCGGACGAGATCGACGTGGCGGGGCAGGAGCCCCGGATCGGCGTCTTCGTCTGCAATTGCGGGATCAACATCGCGGGCGTGGTGGACGTGCCGGCGGTGACCGAGTACGCAGCGGGGCTGCCGCACGTGGCGTTTGCCGACCACAATCTCTTCACCTGCTCCCAGGACACCCAGGACAAGATCAAGGAGGTCATCAAGGAGCACAACCTGAACCGCGTGGTCGTCGCCTCCTGTTCACCGAGGACCCACGAGCCGCTCTTCCAGGAGACGCTCCAGGCCTGCGGCCTCAACAAGTACCTTTTCGAGATGGCCAACATCCGCGACCAGGACTCCTGGGTGCACGCCGGCGACCACGAGGCCGCGACCCTCAAGGCCAAGGACCTCGTCCGCATGGCGGTCGCACGGGCCGGGTTTTTGCATCCGCTCCACGAGAAGCGGATCCCGGTCAACAAGCGCGCCCTCATCGTCGGCGGCGGCGTGGCCGGCATGAACGCGGCCCTCGGCCTGGCCGACCAGGGCTTCGAGACGGTGATCGTCGAAAAGGAGCCGCAGCTAGGCGGCCTCTCACGACAGCTCACCACCACCATCGAGGGGGCCGACATCCGCGCCTACATGGACAAGCTGATCGAGCGGGTGAACCAAAACGAGAAGATCCAGGTCCTGACCAACAGCCTCGTGGTCAACTTCGGCGGCTTCAAGGGGAACTTCACGACGGAGATCCTGGTCGGCCCCGGTATGTACGAGCGGAAAATAGATCACGGGGTGGTGATCATCGCAACAGGCGCCACCGAGTACGTGCCGAAGGAGTTCCTCTACGGGGAGAACGAGGGCGTGCTCACGCAGATCGAGCTCGGCCGACGGCTCGAGGAAACAGGGATCGACGGCGTCGACCGTGTGGTCATGATCCAGTGCGTGGGCTCACGCAACGAGGAGAACCCCAACTGCTCCAGGATCTGCTGCCAGAGCGCGGTCAAAAACGCGATCCACATCAAGGAGATGAACCCGGCGACCGATGTCTTCATCCTCTACCGCGACATGCGGATGTACGGGCTCCTCGAAGACTACTACCGCAAGGCCCGCGAGATGGGCGTCATCTTCGCCCGCTTCGAGCCGGAAAACCCGCCCCGGGTGGAAAGCTCGGACGATGGGCTCACGGTCACCTTCACCGACCACGTCCTGCAGCGCGACATCCGGGTCGCGGCCGAACTCGTCGCCCTCAGCGCCGGCATGCGCGCACAGGACACCGAGGAACTCGCCAGCATCATGAAGGTCCCGCGGAACGCGGAAGGGTATTTCCTGGAGGCGCATGTAAAGCTCCGGCCGGTCGAGATGGCGAGCGACGGGGTCTTCGTCTGCGGAACGGCGCACAGCCCGAAGCTCGTCTCGGAGACCATCGCCCAGGCCCTGGCGGCCGCCTCGCGCGCCACCACGTTCCTGTCGCAGACCGAGATCACCCTTTCGGCGGTGACGGCCCGGGTGGACCAGGACAAGTGCGCCTCCTGCCTCATCTGCGTGCGCTCCTGCCCCTACGGCGTGCCGCGCATCAACGAACTCGGTGCGAGCGAGATCGACGAGGCCCTCTGCCACGGCTGCGGCATCTGCGCGGCCGAGTGCCCGGCCAAGGCGATCGAGCTCAACTGGTACGAGGACGAACAGTTGATCAGCAAGGTGGACGCCCTGCTCGAGGGGGTGTTGTAGTCAGCGCATCCTCAAGGCCGGGGCGCTCCCCTGAAAAGGGGCCTCCGGCAGGCGGATCGGCGGACCACAGTCCGGGCGAAACGCCGCCCTCCGGACAGCACCGGGCGACTCCGCGCGACGGAAAGGCGGATGCCCCGCAGACAGATTAGGGGGCCGGCTCAACCAAACAGTTCGGCGAGGCCTAGGCTTTGCCGCAAAGGGGTCATCACAATGGAACAGAGCGAACCGATCATCGTCACATTTGCGTGCAACTTCTGAGGGTACACCGCCGCGGACCTGGCAGGTTCGATGAGGCTTCAGTACCCCGGGACAATCCGCATCATCCGCGTGCCCTGCACCGGCAAGGTAGACATCATCCACATGCTGCACGCCTTCGAAAAGGGCGCCGACGGGGTCTACATCGTCGGGTGCATGGAGGGGGACTGCCGCTTTATCCGCGGGAACCTCCGGGCCCGCCGGCGGGTGGAGGCGGCGCAGAAGATCCTCGACGCCGTCGGGATCGGCGGAGAGCGGCTGCAGATGTACAACCTGTCTTCAGGTGAGGGACCCCGCTTCGCGGAAATCGCCACCGAGATGACCGAGAAGATCAAGGCCCTCGGCCCCAATCCGATCAAGCTCGCCAGGAAGGCCGCCTGATGGAGCGCCGAGGCTGAATCCAGAATGCTCGAATCCAGTCGACGGCACCCGGATTTTTGTGCTGTTTTGGATTGCATAAATTTTGAAATGCCACTATGAAAGCATCAAGCGTTTTGACGAACCAGTGCCCGTTCCGGGGCCTTCCACGGCCTGCCGCGCGCGGTTGAGAAATGCCTCCCGGAGAGCGTGGCACGTTTCCCTTCGGTGAGAGGGGAAGCCGAGCAACCCTGCGCGATTGATTGAGAGGGAGCAAGACATGATTGTTGCCGAAAGGAAACCGATCGAAGAGATCATCGACTACGTGAAGGACAAACAATCCATTCTCGTAGCGGGCTGCAACGAGTGCGTCACCGTCTGTGAAGCGGGCGGGAAGAAGGAGGTCGGGGTCCTGGCCTCCGCACTGCGCATGTACTTCATGAACCAGGGCAAGGACGTCAAGATCGACGAGGTCACCCTCGAACGCCAGTGCGATCACGAGTACCTCGAGGAGATCCGGAACGTAATCGACAAGTACGATGCCGTCGTGTCCATCGCCTGCGGCGTGGGCGTGCAGTTCATGGCGGAAAAATACTTCTCGACCCCCATCTATCCCGGCGTCAACACCTGCTTCATGGGCGTCACGGAGGAGCGCGGGGTCTGGAGCGAGCGCTGCCAGGGCTGCGGCCAGTGCATACTGGGCCGCACCGCCGGGATCTGTCCTATTTCCCGCTGCGCGAAACGGCTTTTGAACGGCCCCTGCGGCGGATCCTCAAAGGGCAAGTGCGAGATCAGCAAGGACGTCCCTTGCGCCTGGCAGCTGATCATCGACCGCCTGAAGGAACTCGGACGCCTCGACGACTACGAGATTCTTGCGCCCATCAAGGATTGGTCGACCGACCGGGCCGGCGGCCCCAGAACCGTGGTGAGGGAGGATGTGAGACTATGAGCGGAATGGCTACCCTGAAGACACCCAGCAAGTTGGAAAAGATCCTGGCAGCCGGGCATCTCGCCGTCACATCCGAATGCGGCCCCCCGCGCGGGAGCGATCCCGAGGCGATCACCCGGAAGGCCGAGATGATCAAGGGCCATGTCGACGCCATCAACATCACCGACAACCAGACGTCGGTCACGCGGCTGTGCAGCCTGGCCTCCTGCATCCACATCAAGCTCATGGGCCTCGAGCCCATCCTGCAGATGGTCGTGCGGGACCGCAACCGGATCGCGCTTCAGAGCGACATCCTGGGGGCCGCCTCCTTCGATATCTTCAACATGCTCTGCCTCTCGGGCGACCACCAGAGTTTCGGGGACTGCCCGACCGGCCAGAACGTCTTCGACATCGACTCGATGCAGCTCATCCAGACGGTCCGGCGCATGCGCGACGAAGGCAAGTTCCTCGGCGGCGACGAGATCAAACGCCCGCCCCGCATGTTCGTAGGGGCCGCGGCGAACCCCTTCGCCGACCCCTTCGAGATCCGCGTCGCCCGGTTGGCCAAGAAGGTCGCGGCGGGCGCCGAGTTCATCCAGACGCAGTGCATCTACAACCTCGACAAGTTCGAAAAATGGATGCAGGGCGTCAGGGACCGGGGCCTGCACGAAAAGGTCCACATCCTGGCGGGTCTCACCCCCATGAAATCGGCCGGCATGGCCAAATACATGAAGAACCGGGTGCCGGGCATGGATGTGCCCGATGAGATCATCAAACGCATGAGCGGCGTCCCGAAGGAAAAACAGCCCCAGGAAGGGCTCGACATCTGCGTCGAGGCCATCCAGCGTTTGAAGGAAGTGGAAGGCGTACACGGATTTCACATCATGGCCATCGAATGGGAAGATAAAGTTCCGGAACTCGTCGAAAGGGGTAGACTCTATCCCCGGCCCCAGATAGATTAGATTTGGAAACCGGCTTGTTCCGGCAAATCCTTTCCAGAGGGTTGCCAACTCATTCAAATCGTTTTCGCTTATTTGTTTAGGGCCATTTTTGTCTCGACTCGCGTGGAGCATTTCGAAATAGGGAACTCACAATTCAGGAGGTTTCGATATGGCAAAACATTACATTCTGGTGGTTGACGACGATCCCGATCTGGTGGAAACCGTGGCGATGATGCTGGAGAGCAAGGGCTGCGAAGTCGGCCGCGCCTATGACGGCGTGGAGGGGGAGGAGTCCATCGAGCAGCGCCGGCCCGACCTCGTCATCCTGGACGTCATGATGCCGAGGAAAGACGGCTACGTCCTCTGCGCCGAACTCAAATCGAAGGACGAGACCAAGGACATCCCGGTGGTGCTCCTGACCGCGGTGGGCGAGGCCGTCCCGACAACGACGTACACCCACCGGGACGGCATGTCCACGGAAGCCGACGACTACATTCCGAAACCCATCGACACCGAAGGGCTCTGGAAAGTGGTCAGCGGACTTCTTTAAGGATCTACAACACCGGCGGCGGGGAATGGCATGGGGACCTGTGCTCCCCTATCACTGGGCGGCTTCAAGATTCTTGACCAGGTGCTCTGGACCCCCTTGGCCGAGACCGGTCTGGACGGCTCTCCGGGAAGAAAGTTTTGCCAACTCCTCTCAACCCGCGAGGTCAACCTGCCGTTCCTGACTTTGGAACGTTCGGGCCCTCAGACCTACTGGAACATTGTTTTCGGGTCAGAGGACGCCCCCCGCGCCGACGAGATCCTCCCCGATCAAATCCTATGCGGAGGGCGGTCCGCGGTGCCGGGGGCCGTCCTCTCCCTTTTTCCACACCGGAACGACCCCGTCGTGGCGGGCAGGCTCATTCAGGCCTTCGCTCACGCATCGCTCTGGCCCTATGTGCTCGCGTTCTCGCCCTCGGCGCTCTCCGTCGTCCTCCCCGCTGCAGCCGTTCCGCAAGCAACCGAGGCTGTTTTCGGCCCGTTCTGCTTCGGCGCCTATCACACGCCCGTGGACTGGCGCCTCGCCCAGCAGGGAAAAGAGGCCCTTTTCAAAGAGGTCGTGGCCTCTTTCAGGGAAAGAAGGCCAAAGGTCTACGGGCTTCGCTGGGCGGACAACCTGCACCTTTTCAGCCTCACCCTCGACCAGCGGTCCATGCCGCTCGCCGGCATGATCCTGGAAGCGCTCGCCCCCACCGGCGGCCCGCTCCATTTCCTCATGTCGAGTCTCGCCGACCCGGTTTCGAAGACCCGGCTCCTCATCGCCGTTCCGGGAAACGCCCAGTTCGCGTGGTCAGCCGCCATCGGCCGGGAGGCAGAACTCGGGGTCTCCGCAACCAGCCGCCCGACCGTCCTTTTCACCATGAACGGGCCGCACTTCGGGGACCGCTACGGGATCACCGCGACCCTGCTTCAGGCGTTCGAGGAAGCCGGCGTCCACCTCATCGCCCTCAACTGCTCGGTCGCCTCCATCACGGGGCTCGTCGCCCCTGAGGAGGCCGAAAGGGCCATCGCCGCCATCGTCGCCTGCTTCGATGTCCCGGCGGTCATCAAACTGCCCGCCTGATATATCATGCAAACAACTTGTATTCTATCATGTTATAAGCAATACCTTATAAATTGCTTTAAATGGTCATTTCCATACTGCCCTAGCTTGTTTCCATCCGGAAATGATTTCGCGGTAGAACTCAGTTTCCGATCCGGAAATGAGGATTTTTTGCCAATATCAAGGAAATCAAGCGTTTGCGCGGAGGCGACCTGGTGCTCGCCGCACAAGCAAACGTGCAGATTGACGCCCAGATCGGCAAAAAAGACCATTTCCGAGTGGAACCTATTTAGATCAGACAGGCACAGAATATGGGGGGATTCTCGATTCTAAAAGGAGCAGAACCTTTGGATAAAAATGTCTTCATAAACTCCGATCGGTGGCGGGTGGTCCGGGTAAGCGCTAGGCTATTTCCTGGGTGGCCTGGGCAAAGCCTTCAGGCTGTGATTCGGGGCGTAAAATGGCAGACGCTGCAACCCTCTTCGGTAAGCAGGGTTCCGACCGTAATATGACGGGCCTTTTGTCGACTGGCCCGAAGAGCCGAAGCAAGCGTGGGGTGAGTTTGTCTGGTCCACAACATAAGGAGATTCGAGGCCGCCCATCGTCCTGGCTTCAAGCAGACTCTTCAGGGTATCGAGAAGGGCGCCGCCCCGAAGCCCGAAGGTTTGACGAAGCATATCGCCGGTCCGCCAAAACGCGGAGGTCGGATCCATCCGAGGCCCATCGAGGGTTAGAACCCCGGCAGCAATGCCCACTCGATTGTGCATCGACCCGTTTCGAGGCTCCTTCCAGGATCCCCCATTGCCTTGTCCGTCCCCGTTCCCGGCCGAATCTCCTCCCGGGCAAAAAATTCCCTATCCGCATAAATTCAACCGGATGCATGCCTGCAGCATAAATAGCGACCGCCCGATGGCGCGGCCCTCACCCGGCTTGGCGCAGAATTTGCGATATACCCCTACCTGACCTGCGCAGACCGAAGGCATGCACACCGTTTTGAGCATACGCACAAAGAGCCGCCTTCCAGTGCCTGGCCGATCCGTGATGATGGCAACCAGAAGCCGGGAGGGCGGATATGAACCATGGCAGAGCAGCTTTTCTTTCACTTTTTGTGATCATCACCTTCCTTTTCCTCCTCCCTGCCGGGGCCGCGCACAGCCGGGTCATGGTGTTCGAGGATGCCGAGGACGGCCGGACGACGAACCGTTGGCGCATCACAGGTCCGGATGCTGGAACGGCAACGCTCTCGAATCTCTATGACGAGGGACGGCAAAGCCGGGTGATCATCCTGGACAGCCCGAATCCGCTGACAACGTTTTGGCTGACGAACACCGGCCCACGCTTCCGCTGGGCGGCCGAGAACCATATCCTCCAGTGGACCCAGCGATTCGAAGGCGATTTCGACCTGCGGATCTATGTGCTGGAGGAGGGGCAAAGCGAGCCCGCCCCCCTGGTCTATCTCCCGAGCAACGCGGCCCCCTATCGTGAAGGCAGGGTCCGCTATGCCGGCCTGGGATCGCTGGCCGCGGACGGGAACTGGCGCACCTTCCTGAGGGACATCGAGGCGGATTTCGCGGCGGCCGGAGGCCCCTGCGGTCCTATCGAGGCCGTCGTGGGGCTCTCCTTTCACGGCACCGGGCGGGTCGATGACATCCGGGGCCTCGATCGGACTCCGCCCACCCGACCCCCTGTCGCCCGCGACGATCGACTCGAAACGCTCATGGATACGCCGGCCGCCACTACGGACGTCCTTGCAAACGACGAGGACCCGGACGGGGACGCCATCCACCTCACTGCCTTCACACAACCCGGCTTTGGTGGTTCGACCCATGAAGGCGGAGGGGTTTTCACCTACACCCCCGCTGAAGGCTTTGTGGGAAACGACCGGTTCACCTACACCGTGACCGACCAACACGGGGCGAGCGTTCCCCAGAGCCTGAAGCGGATCATCGTCCGGGTCGAGGCGGCGGGGAGGGTCTTCGAAGAGGACCTGGCACCCCTTCCGAATCAGGCGATGGTCTTCGATTGGGACGGTCTGGATTACCGTGGAAAACCGGTGGGCCCCGGGTATGCCGAACCACCCTGGCCGGCGGCGGAACGGAGCGGGAAGACGGCGGCCGCGCCGTCGATGCGAAGCTCAGGATCGGGTCTTCGAGCAACGGCCTCGCGGTCGATTCCAAGGGCAACGTCTACGTCTCGGAATATTACGACGGCCACTGCGCCTGGACGATCTGGGCCAGGATCCGCAGGATCGGCCCGGACGGCATCATCCGTACCGTCGCCGGGAAGAACTGCGCCGGGTACAACGAGCAGGCGCTTTCCTCGGGTCTCGGATCGGTCAAGGATCTTTGTGTCGATCGGAACGGCACCCTCTACTTCACCCACTACTACCGCTACGATTACGGCTACAACTCGGGCACCTACAACCACTTCATCTCACGCCTCAACCCGGATGGAACCCTCGTGCGGGTGGCGGGCAAGATGCGTCCCCCTGAAAACCGCTATGCCTTCAGAGGCTACAGCGGCGACGGTGGCCCTGCGACCGAGGCGCTCATGAACGAGCCCGAAAGCCTCGTGTCGACCCCCTCGGGCGCGATCTTTTTCTCCGAGGGCAAGAACCAGTGCATCCGGCGCGTGGGGCCGCCCACGACCTTCTCGGATGTGATGGGGCAAGGGGATATCCCCGCAGCCGACGGGGATTCGGGCTACGTCTTTTCCTCATCGGGGGATCATCTCCTGAGCTTCGACATCGAGACGGGCCTCACCGTGCAGGCTTTCAGCTATGACGCAGCAGGCCGTCTCGTCCAGGTCCGCGACCGATTCGGAAACACCCTTTCGATCGAAAGGCAGGCGGATGGAACCCCTTGGAGGATCTTCTCGCCGGACGGCTGGATCACCGAACTGCTGGTGGACGGAAACGGGCGGCTTACCCGCGCCGCCTACCCGGACGGCGGCGCCTACTCGTTCACCTATACCGACCAGGGCCTTCTCACCTCCAAGACCGACCCGAACGGGAACCGCTTCCACAACACCTATGACCGGGACGGGCGCCTCGCCCTGATCACCGATGAAGAAGGCGGGGCGTGGCACTTTTTCCGCGAGCTGACCGCGGAGGGCGCCCTGCAGCACGACATGCTCACCGCCGAAGGCCGATGGACCACCTGGCTCGACCGAGAGGCAAGCACCGGGTACACCTCGACCATCACCGCGCCGGACGGATCCGCCACGCAATATGCGCGTTCCCCCGACGGCCTCTCGGTTACCAAGGCGCTTGCGTGCGGCACAGACCTCGCTTTCACCTATGGGCTCGATCCGGAATACCGCTTCAGCTATGTGAAAGGGATGACGCAATCGGCCGGCGGGCTGAAGCGCACCCTGACCCGGGAGCGCGCTTACGAAGACACCGACGCCGACTCCTGCAGCGACCGTATGACCGAAACCCTTTGCACCAACGGCCGCACCGGCACGTACGTGGTCGACACCCTTGCGGCCACCCGCACCCTGACCTCCCCTGAAGGGAGGACAACGCTCTCGGAATACGGCCCGGAGACAAATCTCACGACCCGGGTGCTCATCCCGGGTCTTCACGAGACGCGCTTCACCTACGACAGCAGGGGCAGGCTGACCCGAACCCTTACCGGTGAAAGGGAGACCTCCTTCAGCTACGATGCCGGAGGAAACCTCAGCGCGATCACGGGGCCCGACCTCGAGCGCACTTCCTACACCCACGATGCCATGGGCCGGATCAGCTCCATCACCGCCCCGGATGGCTCCCTTATCCGCTTTCACTACGACCCGAACGGCAATATCGAGGTCCTGACAAACCCCCTCGATATCGACCACGGCTTCGAATACAACCGGGTCAACCTCGCAACCGGATACGCCGCACCTTTGAGCGGCTCCTACCGCCTCACCTACGACCGGGACCGGCGGCTCCGAACGATCCGGTTCCCCTCGGGTCTCCAGATCGACCACCTCTACGAAAACGGCCTGCTCACCCGCATCGCAACCCCCGAAGGCGATATCGACTTGGCCTACCTGTGCCCCGGCAAACCGGAGCGGGTCCGCTCGGGCCCGGAGGAGATCCACTACGGCTGGGAAGGAGGCCTCCTCCTATCCGAAACCCACGGGGGCACCCTGAGCCAGACCCTCGGCTACACCTACGACGATGACTTCCGATTGAGCGCCCTGAGCTACGCGGGCCAGACCGTCTCCTATGGCTACGATCTGGATGGACTCCTCTCTTCGGCCGGCGCATACACGATCTTCCGCAATACGCAGAACGGGCTTCCTGAGACGGTCGCAGGAAACGGCCTCGAGACCTCCCGCACCTTCAGCGGCTATGGGGAGATCACGAAAGAGGCCTCCCTCCTCGCCGGAGGCGCCCTTTCCTCGTGGGAGCTTCTCCGCGACAAAGCCGGTCGGATCACCCGCCGCACCGAGGTCCTGAACGGCCGGACGGCCGTCTACGATTACGGCTACGATGCGGCCGGACGGCTTGCCACGGTTCACCTCGACGGCCGGCTCGTGGAGGAATACCGCTATGACGAAAACGACCGGAGAATCGCTGAGTTCAACGCCCTGAGGGGGATCGACGCCCGGACCTATGATTACTCCATCGAGGATCACCTGGTGAGCACCGGGCAGACCTCTTTTCGCTATGATCTCGATGGGTTTCTGCTCTACCGGGACGACGGAGGCGCCAGGACCCTGTATGATTACGCGAGCCGCGGCGAGCTTCTGTCGGTCAGCCTCCCGGACGGTAGGTTGATCGAGTACGTCTACGATCCCCTTGGCCGGCGCATCGCGAAAAAGATCGACGGTGCCTTCACCCAGAAATACCTCTGGCAGGGCCTGACCCGGCTCCTCGCGGTCTATGACGCAAACGACCGGCTCCAACTCCGCTTCGAATACGCGGACGGCCGTCTCCCCGTCGCCATGACCGGAGAAGACGGCGTGCGCTCTCACCTCTTCTACGATCCGGTCGGCTCGCTCCGCCTGGTGGTGGACGGGCAGGGCAATGTGGTCAAAGAGATCCAGTACGATGCCTTCGGCTCGGTCCTGAGCGACAGCAACCCGGGGCTTGCCATCCCCTTGGGCTTCGCCGGCGGTCTCCACGACCCTGACACGGGCCTGGTGCGCTTCGGATTCCGCGACTACGACCCCGCCACCGGCCGCTGGACCGCCAAAGACCCCATCGGTTTCGCGGGAGGGGATACGGATTTGTACGGATATGTGCTAAATAATCCGGTTAATCTGATTGATCCGTATGGTTTGGCATGGAGACAGGTTCGGCCTTTAGATTTACCTCGTTTGCGAGATACTACGCGCGGGCCATTTCACCATGACAGATTTCTTTATGATAACGGTGATGACTCGGGATACTATGGGGACTCAACGGTTCGTGAGGACCGTGCAAGTCAATATTTACAGGATCAATACCGGAATGTCGGGGAGTATTTGTTTGACGATATTTTACGTCAGGCTGAAGCGAATTTAAGACCAATGTGGAATTTTGATAGAACTGCCCCAGAGACGCCACCAATCTTTCTGTATAATTTACTATTTCACAACTGCCAGGATTATGCAGACGCAGTAATGGAAGAATACAGATTAGACGAGTGGAATCAGCAGAATAACCCATGCCACTAAATAAGGTACTAAGAAATGAATCTTTGGCATGTTCTATCAATTTTTCTTATTATTGTTTTTTTGTTTAAAATGCCTGTTTATGCAAATGATACAATGAAACATGAACCATTTTTGGCTTCCTTTTCAGGTGTGTTGCACAAGTGTATCCTTCAGCGGGATAAAATTAGCATTGCTGGAGATATCTTAAATAATGACAAGTGGTCTCATGTTTATTGGCCATCTTATGATGAAGCTAAAAAAAGCATTTACTTTGTTGCCAAGGATGGGCTTGATCAAGATGCAGACGCAAATATTTATAGCATTAGTTTGCTGCCGCTGAGTCAAAAACCTAAGAAATTGATTGATAATGCAAGACACCCTTCACTTTCTCCAAAAAAGAACCTTTTGGCATTTTATCGGCATCCTAATCAGTTGTGGATTCAAAACCTGAAAAATATGAATGCTCAAAATTTTGCCAGTGATATTGCAAATTATCAGCCATGTGTTTGGGTATCTAATACTCATTTGCTGTATATTGATTTGAATAACGAACTGGTATTGCTTGATGTGCCTAATGGTGAAAAGCAGAAAGTCGGATATAGTAGTATCGTGCCTGGGGTTCTATCGCCTGATGGTAAAAAAGTTTTGTGCGGAAGTAGCGATGGTATGAAAATCTATTTTTATTTTCCACTATCAAATACGATAGAGCTTATAAAAGAAAATAAATTGCGGTCTATGGGCACTAGCTTTATATGGTTACCTGATGGAAGTGGTTTTTTATTTACCATGCAAACCTGGTCAAATATCTTAAGGTTGAATGAGTCACGTGGTTTATTTCTTTATACTTTAAGTGAGGGAAAGGAGACTCTCTTGTTAGACAAAATAGATATTTTTGGTGGTGCCTTCATTCCTTTGAAGTAAATTGACTCCTTGCATTTATTTTAAATGTCCTTTGGGACACCCTAGGCAAATAAACTTATATCTGCCAACGATTAATTGACGGCGGTTAAGGAAAAAGCTGAGCCTTCCTTAACCGCCGTTTTTTTTCTATACAATCACAGATCATCCCTTTTTCAGCAGGTCATTGAACTGTTGGTCGGAAATTTCTGCCTGTTTGAGAATGGTTTTAAGCGTCCAGCGATGTAGTTCCTTGTGGTCGGGATAATGGCAACGCTTCCAGTTGCATAGTTTTTGTGTTATCGATCACAGGGGTGCATTTTTCCCTGACGTCGTCTGCTAAATTTTGGCAAGGTGCTTCCCCAGGAGGGAACAGCACCTTGGCAGAGACGCTGTATCAAATTCGCGGCTGTCAGATCAGAGAGGGAGGCTCATCGGTGGCCTGAATCCCGGCGGCAATGCCCACTCGATTGTGCATCGACCCGTTTTGAGGCCTCTTCCAGGATCCCCCATTGCCTTGTCCGTCCCCGTTCCCGGCCGAATCTCCTCCCGAGCAAAAAATCCCCTATCCGCATAAATTCAACCGGATGCATGCCTGCAGCATGAATAGCGACCGCCCGATGGCGCGGCCCTCACCCAGCTTGGCGCAGAATTTGCGATATATCCCTACCTGACCTGCGCAGACCGAAGGCATGCACACCGTTTTGAGCATACGCACAAAGAGCCGCCTTCCAGTGCCTGGCCGATCCGTGATGATGGCAACCAGAAGCCGGGAGGGCGGATATGAACCATGGCAGAGCAGCTTTTCTTTCACTTTTTGTGATCATCACCTTCCTTTTCCTCCTCCCTGCCAGGGCCGCGAACAGCCGGGTCATGGTGTTCGAGGATGCCGAGGACGGCCGGACGAACCGTTGGCGCATCACAGGTCCGGATGCTGGAACGGCAACGGTCTCGAATCTCTATGACGAGGGACGGCAAAGCCGGGTGATCATCCTGGACAGCCCGAATCCGCTGGCAACGTTTTGGTTGACGAGCACCCGCCAGCGTTTCCGCTGGGCGGCCGAGAGCTATGTCCTCCAGTGGAGCCAGCGATTCGAAGGCGATTTCGACCTGCGGATCTATGTGCTGGAGGAGGGGCAAAGCGAGCCCGCCCCCCTGGTCTACCTCCCGAGCAACGCGGCTCCCTATCGTGAAGGCAGGATCCGCTATGCCGGCCTGGGATCGCTGGCCGCGGACGGGACCTGGCGCCCTTTCCTCGTGGGAGCTTCTCCGCGACAAAGCCCGTCGGATCACCCGCCGCACCGAGGTCCTGAACGGCCGGACGGCCGTCTACGATCACGGCTATGATGCGGCTGGACGGCTTGCCACGGTTCACCTCGACGGCCGGCTCGTGGAGGAATACCACTATGACGAAAACGGCCGGCGGGTCCGGGAGCATAACGCCTTGCGGGATATCGCCGGCCGCGCGTATGAGTACTCCATCGAGGATCACCTGGTGAGCACCGGCCAGACCTCTTTTCGCTATGATCTCGATGGGTTTCTGCTCTACCGGGACGATGGAGGCACGAGGACCCTGTATGATTTCGCGAGCCGCGGCGAGCTTCTGTCGGTCAGCCTCCCGGATGGTAGGCTGATCGAGTACGTCTACGATCCCCTTGGCCGGCGCATCGCAAAAAAGATCGACGGTGCCCTCACCGAGAAATACCTCTGGCAGGGCCTGACCCGGCTCCTTGCGGTCTATGATGCAAACGACCGCCTCCAACTCCGCTTCGAATACGCGGACGGCCGTCTTCCCGTCGCCATGACCGGAGAAAACGGCGCCCGCTCTCACCTTTTCTACGATCCGGTCGGCTCGCTCCGCCTGGTGGTGAACGGCCAGGGCAATGTGGTAAAAGAGATCCAGTACGATGCCTTCGGCTCGATCCTGAGCGACAGCAACCCCGGCCTGCACATCCCCTTGGGCTTCGCCGGAGGTCTCCACGACCCCGACACGGCCCTGGTGCGCTTCGGATTCCGCGACTACGACCCCGCCACCGGCCGCTGGACCGCCAAGGACCCCATCGGCTTTGTAGGAGGGGATACGGATCTTTACGGGTACAGTTTGAATGATCCAATAAATCGGATTGACCCACATGGTTTGATCATAGGGAGTATCCTATCAAATGGTATAGGGAAAATTGTTGGTCAAACTGCTCAAGAAGCCGCACTGTCAGGTAAGATTGCTGATGCAGCAATTTCTGCTGTTTTCACATTTGATACTAATAATACTGTTGTTCCCAAGGTCAATAGTCAAGTTGTAGTGAATGTTCTTCTGGGGATACAAGGATGGGGTACTTTTCAAACTGTATCCTTAGGATGCCTCTCTGCAGCTTCGGCACCAGCATGGTTACCTGTTGGATTGTCCAGTTTGGCGGGATTAGAAATAGGTGGTCTTTTCAATGCGATATATGAATGTATCTCCGGTCAAAGTCTAGGTGAAGATATTTATGACTGGATTAACCTACAGCAACTAAAAGATTTCCCCTGTGAATAAACGAATACTTATCAGCGCCGTTTTTATTGTAGTGGTTATGATCAGTTCGTTTGGACTGAGAGAGCTTTTTTCAGAAAATCAAATTATACAAAATCTTTTTGGGGGAGTTAATATCATTTTGTTTTGGATAGTTTCGTTTACCATTTTCCACAAAATTGACGTATGGATATTTGGCAAAGATAATAAGATTTTACAAAACAGATTATTAGAATGTAATCGTTTTGTTATAACAATGAAAATTTTTCTTACTACAATCATTATTTGTGTGTTATTTTTTGTTTCTTTGAGATATTTCAATGGTTTAAAATTCATATTATTTTGGATAATTTTTATTTTCTCTTTGTGGATTACTGGACTGCTCACGGAACATCGCTATAAGAAAAACAGGAATAAAACGTGATAACAATAAATATTTATATAGTGTCTAAACACAAAAAGGTTATTTTACTTTATGATCATCAGTAGCGCCCTTTAAAGAGAGGAACGCTCGATAAAATTTCCGTGCAAACCCATTTTGAATCGGCAGTAACTTTGTTTTTAAGGCTTCTGACCTGATTTTAGGAGCACCTATCCACCGGAAAGAATCAATGTCATTGACTTAAGCTATGGGCTTGTAAGCCATAGCGAAAATTTTCAATTGTGGCCCCCTCTGGAAGTGGACCCCTTAAATGGGACCACAGATTAAGGTATAATCTGAGGTCAAGAAAGGGGGACAACGATGGCGAAGCGACGGAGATTCACCAAGCAATTCAAGGCCAAGGTGGCGCTGGAGGCAATCAAGGGACAACGGCCGGTTCACGAGCTGGCGAAAGAATTTGATGTCCATCCGAACCAGATTGGGCAATGGAAAAAGCAGCTGTTGGAAGGTGCCTCGCAGCTTTTTGATCGCGGTCAGGACGCAGATACAGCCGCCCAGGCGGCTGAATTGGATCGGGCGTATCGGCAGGTCGGACGCCTTCAGGTCGAAGTGGATTTTTTGAAAAAAAAAGTCGGTCATCTGGACTGACGATTGCGGCGAAGCGGTCTATGGTTGAACAGGATCATCCGGACTTGAGCATCCGCCGGCAGTGCGGTCTGCTGAAACTGCACCGATCCAGCTACTATCGCGGCCCAAGGGGTGAGAGCGAGAAGAATCTCGAGCTGATGCGGTTGATTGACGAAGAATATCTTCGGCACCCGTTTTTCGGAAGCCGTAAAATGCGCGATTATCTCGTACAGCTTGGGCATGGGGTCAACAGGAAGCGGGTTCGACGTCTGATGCAGCTGATGGGGCTTGAATCCATCGCTCCCCGAAAAAAGCGGACAACCGTGCCTGACAAAGGTCATAAGATTTATCCCTATTTGCTGCGCGATCTCCCAATCGTACGGCCGGACCAGGTATGGGCAAGTGACATTACGTACGTTCCGATGCGGGGCGGATTTGTGTATCTGACGGTTGTCATGGACTGGTACAGCCGCTACGTTCTATCCTGGGAAGTGTCGGTCACCATGGATGAGAGCTTCTGCGTGAGCAGCCTCGAGCGGGCCCTGAGACGGTATTCGAAGCCGGAGATTTTCAACACGGACCAGGGATCGCAATATACCGGAGCCGCTTTTACGGGGGTGCTCACGGACCACGGAATCAAAATCAGCATGGATGGCAAAGGCCGTGCGACAGATAATATCATGGTCGAACGTCTATGGCGCTCGCTAAAGTACGAGGATATTTACATCAGGGAATACGAGACGATAGCGGACCTGATCGACGGCCTTAGGGCCTACTTCGAGTTCTACAACAACCGCCGGCCGCACCAGGGGCTGAACGGCCGGATCCCGGCAGAGGTCTACTATCAAACACCGCTGCTTAGGATGGCAGCCTGATGGGCTCGGGTACAGTAAGCCGCAGCCGGCTTGGCCACGCCTCGCCTGAGCTCCGCAAGGCTCCGCGAGGCGAGGCCAAGCCCCGACTAACGAACAGTCGGAGTGAAATTGGAGTTCTTACACCTTAAATCTCTCGAAAACTGGTCCCGTACTTGGGGTCCACCTCATCTTTCGGGGATTTTTCTGGCCAGATCGGATACTCGATAAAGACTTACTGTGGAGCGTGAGGACGGCTTGCAGGATTTTGGTGATGTGTCGTCGAGAAAAGAAGAGCCCGATGAAGATCACCTGGTGAGCACCGGGCAGACCTCTTTTGGCTATGATCTCGATGGGTTTCTGCTCTACCGGGACGACGAAGGCGCCAAGACCCGGTATGATTACGCGAGCCGCGGCGAGCTTCTGTCGGTCAGCCTCGCGGACGGTAGGCTGATCGAGTACGTCTACGATCCCCTCGGCCGGCGCATCGCAAAAAAGATCGACGGTGCCTTCACCCAGAAATACCTCTGGCAGGGCCTGACCCGGCTCCTTGCGGTCTATGACGCAAACGAGCGGTTCCAACTCCGCTTCGAATACGCGGGCGGCCGTCTTCCCGTCGCCATGACCGGAGAAAACGGCGCCCGCTCTCACCTCTTCTACGATCCGGTCGGCTCGCTCCGCCTGGTGGTGGACGGCCAGGGCAATGTGGCCAAAGAGATCCAGTACGATGCCTTCGGCTCGGTCCTGAGCGACAGCAACCCCGGCCTGCACATCCCCTTGGGCTTCGCCGGCGGTCTCCACGACCCTGACACGGGCCTGGTGCGCTTCGGATTCCGCGACTACGACCCCGCCACCGGCCGCTGGACCGCCAAAGACCCCATCGGTTTCGCGGGCGGGGATACAGATCTGTATGGGTACTGTCTCAATGATCCGGTGAATTGGATTGATCCGGTGGGACTTAAAGGTGGCTTAATTATCCCGATACGAAATTTCATAAAAGCGAATGTTGCTGGAGCAGATTTAATTGTCCTTATACTGGAAAAAGGATCAGCAATTCCAATGTCTAGTTTTAGAATTTTGACTTTTGATTTATTAAATCCAAAAGCAGCAGGAGTTGTTGATGAGGAGTATTTGATTTATCAATGGGACAATAAAAATGGAAATAACGATGAAAATCTAATTGATAGGCATCCATTCATATTTGATAAAACAATTGAGTCAATTAATAAAGATTACAATCAATACAAGCCATGTCTATGATATTTTTTAATAATCAAAAAACCAATGTTCCAGGTAATATTCTTTTGAAAATTTTTCTGTTTTGGAGTGTTTTTATATTAGTTGTATTTTGTGAAAAAAAATTTTTTAAATATCCGAGCGATAATTATGATTATTTAATAAAAAATTTAGCTACATTTATATTTACAGTAATTATAACTGACTCAATTCTGAAATTTGTTAATAATAAAACAATCATATTTGTTTTGGCCTCATTATGGATTATAATATTTATTCTGGTTTTGTAAATTCACGCTTCGGCTACCGCGACTATGACCCCGCCACCGGCCGCTGGACCGCCAAAGACCCCATCGGCTTTGCCGGGGGAGATACGGATTTGTACGGATACTGTCTAAATGGTTGCCTGAATTCAATTGATCCTTACGGCCTCTTTAATCCAACAAAAGGAATCGTTGCTTTAGGCAATGCGGCTAATGCAGGTCGTTTATATGCATCGGGGGCTTTAAAGTTAGCGGCTGCCGCGGGTCTTGATGGTACGGGAATAGGCATACCTGCTGGTATAGGAACGGCGTTACTAGGCGCGTGGAATATTAGCAGTGCAACAGCTGCACAAAAGAGAGCTATGCAACAGTGGGCCGAGGCTTTTCAAGAAGACTGGTCAGATGCTTCTTGGAGAAACTTGAATGGTTTACTGCCTCATGGCCAGCATTTTGATGATCCGTGTGAACGAAAAATCAAAGACTATTTGAAAGATAAGTATGAAAATCTTAGATACGGATCCGGTTTATATTGGGATATTATTAAAGAAATTGGTACACTGATGTGGTAATTGAAATGATTTTTTGGATATGGCTATTAATTGCACTATGCTTTTTTGTATACGTTACTTTTTTGTTTGTCAAAAAAGCAAAAGCGAAAGAGCAACCTTTGTGGAAGACTATCAAAGAATGGGCCATAAATGTAATTGATGTTTTTTCAGGTGGTTTTTAACTACACATTAAAGAAAGCGGTTGAGATTTAATTCTTAACAGCTTTTCTGTTTTTTGGGGCGGGTGGCAGGAGAATGATAAACCTAAATTGAGCGATTCTACCATCGGCAGCAGTTTGCCAGCGATTGTTTGAGCGTAATAAGGTGCTCAACCTTGAAATTCTCCCGAGCTACCAGGAGATTCCCGATTCGATCAGGAGAAAGGCGAGCCTCCACCGCTTTGCCCGTTGCATTACAAGGCGGAAACCATGCTACCGGCACAGGTTTACAAGTTGGAGCCAGCCCAAATTGCAGGTTTTTGATAACCTCAAATGTTTTAAACAATAATAGCAAATGGTTATGACAAGAGTTCGTTCTCCAAAGACTGTAAACGCCATTCCCTGGGTTGCTCCACCGGCAACTACGATATGCGCGGATAGGTTTTTATACGAGGCAGAGGCTGGGAGGCGAGTTGCTTCTTTTGCAAAGCACTTCGAAATCCAGCGATTCCCATACCCATTGCGATACTTTGAGCCTGATTGCCCTGTGTCCACGAACAATTTTTGAGGCAATTTCAATCATCTTGCGCTGAAAGGTTGTCGCATAGCAACTGATGGGGACCACATCGTGACAGACATCCTCCTTGAAGACTTTAAAGAGGAAAAATCCGATGACCATCAGGTAGTAAAAGACCGCGCTGGGGCAGAATTTTGCGTAGGGGGAGTCGCTGTTCCACAAAATTCCTCAGCGCACGGAAAGTCATTTCACTGTGGCCGCGCTGATGGTAGCAGTTGATCATCCTCTCGGGATCGAGCAATTCCTCAAATCCCGAGTCGCGGAGTTAATCGTCGATCCTGTAACGCATCCCAAGATTCGTATAGATAACCGAGCAGGGCCGCCCAAAAAAAACGACATGATTGTCGGATATTACGAGGCGGATGAACAACGCCCGGCAAAAACGGCTCTAACTCTCCCTGCGGTCTCCGAATTCCACGTACTCCCAGATGCCCTCGTCGTCGTCCGGGTCTGCGGATTTGGCATAGAATTGCGAGCATTTCTCGGGCAGCTTCTAAACGAAGGCGACGAAATCTTTGTACAGCTTACCGCCACAAAGATACCCGACGCCCAGGTTATCAAATACCTGGGTCAAAGATACGGACGTTGTTTCCTTGTTCACATTTTGTAGGGGCAGGCCACGGCTCCTACCGGAGAGACCTGCCACAGAAAAAATTGAGGAATCCCTGCAGACACAGGAAGCTCGTTCATCACGAGCCGTGTTCAAGCCCCGCAGCGAGGATGGCGAGGACGTCTTTGCGGACGATCATGAGCGCGATGGCGGCCAGAAGCAGGCTCGAGATCTTCGAGGCCGTCGGCGTCACGGCCTGCACTACGCCATGGGCCGGGTGACATCGATTGCCGGACCCAAAGGCGCTACAGTCCACCTCCAGTACGACCTGAACGGCAATCTGCGGGTGCTGACCAATCCCTTTGCGGTCGACCACGCGTTCGACTACAATCGGGTCAATCTGAAAAACCTTTACCAAGCGCCGCTCAGCGGTTCATACAGCTACACCTACGACCGTGACCGGAGGCTGCAGGCCGTGACTTTCCCTCGGGCAAACAGATCCGCCACATTTACGAGAACGCTCTCCTGGCCTGGATTGCCACCCCCGAAGGCGACCTGGGTCTAAGCTACCTCTGCGCCGACAAATGCGCCGACAAATCCGAGCGGATCAAAGCCGGTGCGAAGGAACTCTTCTATGGTTGGAACAGCAGCCTCCCGGCGACCGAAACCAGCAGCGGCACCCTAAGCCAGACGCTGAGCTACGCCTGGGACAATGATTTCCAGCTGAGCGGCCTGAGCTATGCTGGCGGCACTTCCGCCCTGCTCTACGACGGCGACGGCTTCCTCACAACGGCCGGGGGGCGTGCGCGATCGGCCGCAATGCGCAGAACGGGCTTCCTGAGACGGTCACAGGAAACGGCCTCGAGACCTCCCGCACCTTCAACGGCTATGGGGAGGTCATGAAAGAGGCTTCCCTCCTCGCCGGAGGCGCCAGGACTCGGTACGGCTATGCGAGCCGCGGCGCGCTTCTGTCGATCAGCCTCCCGGACGGCCGCCTGATCGAGTACATTTAATTGTCCTTATACTGGAAAAAGGATCAGCAATTCCAATGTCTAGTTTTGGAATTTTGACTTTTGATTTATTAAATCCAAAAGCAGCAGGAGTTGTTGATGAGGAGTATTTGATTTATCAATGGGACAATAAAAATGGAAATAACGATGCAAATCTAATTGATAGGCATCCATTCATATTTGATAAAACAATTGATTCAATTAATAAAGATTACAATCAATACAAGCCATGTCTATGATATTTTTTAATAATCAAAAAACCAATGTTCCAGGTAATATTCTTTTGAAAATTTTTCTTTTTTGGAGTGTTTTTATATTAGTTGTTTTTTTTGAAAAAAAAATTGGGTGCGGCTCTTTTAGAACGACTTTGAGCAGCATTTTTCATCGTATGTTATCAAACATTTGAACGGAAATATTTCCCTTATTTAATGATCTTCAGATGACTACGGCTACGTTCGGGAGCGTGTGTTGGCTTGATTGTGGAGGGTACGATGCCACCGGCGTAAAAGCTTCGATGGTTTCTTTCATATTCCTGTACTTCATGAAATTCCCAGTACTCATCAAAATCGTGGCTGGAGCGCAATGCACGGAGACGCAACACGGCCTCGGCCCCGTTCAAGCTCCATCGGGCGCCAGTCACTTCCATGCGATCTTTGACCAGATGGCGACAAGCGCCTTCAATGACTCCCGTAGCAATGGGAAATCCTTGAGCAAGGTAATCGTTGTATTTCAGATAGGGTCCATAGGTGAGCAGGTAATTGGCGCAGACATCGACGGGTTTGCGTTCTGGCGGGGTAAAGTCTCGCAATGTGGCGCTGCGGCGTATGCCTCCAGCAACATACCCGGCCTTTCCCCGCAGGATTTCAAGAAGCCGCACGCGAACCCAATTTTCCAGCTTTTCACCGGACTCGGAGTGAAACGCCCTGCTCGCACTCCAAAGATACTCTGTTACATGAACGAAATCGAGAATGATGGTCAGATCGATACCTCTCTCTTTGGCTATGCGGCGCAGGAGGCGAATCTGGGTCTTATTGCCGTCAACCAGTGCCACCCACTTCTTTCGATGCCCGGGATCCCGACAAACTGCCTCCTCGAACGCTTTTTCGATCACCTCTTCCGGGGTCTTCTCCAGACTCGCCCAAACCCGTTTTCTCTCAGGCCGGGGGCGAGGCAGCTCGACACGTTCAGAGTCGGTTTCGGGAACCAGGTCCTCCGGTTTACGCACAAAGGGCGCAATCGTGTAAACGGCGGCCACAGTAGCCATGCGCTTGGCGTTTTTCTTCTCCCCCTTGGAAAGCCTCGCGCCCATCTTGTGCTTACGCGCCTTGGCGGCCTTACGGGTTTGCTCTCGAAGATCCTCCGTCCGCATCACTACCCCTTTGCCATCGACGCTTATCACCATAATCGAGTCATTTTCTTCAACCACTGCCGATTGTGCTTGACGGGTCTCGTAAAAAGCATCGAAGTCCTGGGCTGCAAGCCTGACCAGTTCCTCGATCTGACGCTTCGGGACATGACCTCCAGTGATTTTACCGATGCTCTCGAAGGTCTCGTCAAAGGAGCTCCTTGCAGCTTTTTCTGCCACACGGCGGCTCAGTTCAAGGGAATACTTTTTGTCGGGCAAATTGAGCTCGGCATCCAGCGGATGCAGACTACGGCTCCCCTCCTGGCCGTAGCCCGCGCGTTTTATCGAGACCGTGCCGAAAATCGTCTCGAACTCTCGCTTCTGAAGCCTCGCCCGCGGCCGCTTGACGCCATCGGAGCCCTGAACGGGTTGTGCACTTTCTCCAGGACCCCGGGATTCCAAATGCTCCTGCAAGAGTTTGCGCATCAGTTCCCGACCCATCTTCTCGAGCTCCCGTTCAATCTCACTATGGGTCATCGAGCGAACCTCCTCGGAATCCAGGCGCCCAACCATTTCTTCAAACCCCTGCCTCGACTGCTCATAAAAGCGCTCCCGGGACGACAATACGGCCAATGCATTCATCGTTCCTTACCCTCCGAAGCCGTCTCGGAGCCTTATCGCTGCATCCTTGACAAGTGGGTAGACCATCACGGTTTTCACTTCCGCTCCATGACGCTGATGGGCGCGGTCCATCCGGCCTCGACCACTGGTTTCCCCCAGAACGATAAAGTTGGCGGCCCGGTAACACCCTCCGTGAAACCGTTCCCGGTCCACCAGCGTTTCCACCAGCCAGGGATCGATCCCATAATGATCCCGCCAGTCCTTTCGCAGTCGCCGAAGCACGCAGGAGAGCAACGCACTGGCCAGATTGCGTATTCTTGGCAGCACCAACAGCCGGCTGTTGTTCACAATCCGTTGAAGACTTCGCTCCCGTGCCGCATCGTCCCAGCCGATCCATCGATCCCTGACCCTCATCCGCCAGGCCGGGCTGGAAAACTGTACGCATCCGACCACTTGCCGTCCTGGCTTCATCACGTAGACCAGGTATTGAAGCCTCGCCCCGAACGGCATGGCATATCCCAGGTAGTGGTGCCGGCTCACAAGATCCTTGAAAAGACTGCGCTGTTTCTGGCTCTTCACCACCTCCACATCCAAGGGCAAAAACGACTCCACACTCCCCGCCAGTCCGGCCCATGGTTGCTCGCCTGTCTGGGGCGCAATGTGCCGCCTCGTGCCTTTCTTCGGTCCAATCTGCCGAGCTTCCGGAAGTTTCAAAAACCCCTGGCCTTCCAGCCGTTCCAAAAAGTCCAAACATTCGCAAGCTTTCAGTCCGCCATTGGCTCGGCGCCACTCCAGCAACTCGCACACCGTATGCGAGAGTTCGGTTCGGCTGATTCCTGCACAGGTCTCGACCACTTCTTGCATCAAAAAAAGCTCTTCGCGCGTAAACTCCCGACCACAGAATCGCTGATTGTCTATTGCGGTGATCATCCCAGTCCTCCTTTACCATTTTTCCATAACAAAGAAATGGGGCAAAGTCCAGCAAAAAATGATCATCTCCGCAAAAAAGTGCTTTCATCGTTGTCCCGAGCTATTGCCCTTGGGAGATCTAGAAAAAAGGGTATATCGTCTCCCCGATATGCTATTTCATCCACAAACAACCAATGCCTAGGCTTGCACAGTGCCTAACTCGCTATGATTGTTATTTTTTAGCGTGGTTCCAAAAGAGCCGCACCCAAATGATTTCGCGGTAGAACTCAATTTGCGAACCAATAAGAAAATTCCAGAAGATGTGCGGGAAGCTTCATGTCCTTCAGGAGGCCTCCCCGCTGAGCCTGGGGCGCCGGCAAGAGGGCCTTTGCGAACTATTCCTCCACAAACAGGTATGCGAAGACCTTCGCGTCGGACAGGATGTCGGGGATCGGGCACGATTCGTTCGGTTGGTGGGCGGTTTGCGGCGCCGTGCACCAGACCGCGGACGGGTAGCCCGCCCTCCTGAAAAAGGCGGCGAAGGTCCCGCCCCCGATGCCCATCGGCCGGGCCTCGCGGTTTGTCACCCGCATGATGGCCCGCATCAACGCCTTGACCACCGGGGCGTCGGCAGATGTCGCCTCGGTCGCCTCCTGACGCTGAACCACTTGAATCTCCACCTTCAGATCCAGTTCCTGGGCCACCTTCGCAGCGATATCCCCGATCGCCCCCATAACCGTTTCAACGTCGTATAGAGGCAAAATACGGCAGTCCACATAGAAGACCTGTTTTCCCGGAACAGTGTTCACGTTGGGGACATTAGCCTCGATCTTGGTGCACTCGAAGGTAGAGACCGGCGGGCTGAAGAGCGGGTCTTTCTTGCCGAAGCGGGATTTGATCCTGTCGAGCGCGACGATCAGCCGCGCCGCACCATACAGACTGTTGTTGCCCAGATGCGGTGTGCTCGCGTGCGTCTGCCTGCCCGTCACCGTCACTTTCAGCCAGAGCATGCTCTTCTCGGCCACCTCGATCATGGTTCCGGTCTCGTTGCCGGAATCCGGAACGATGATCCAATCCGATTTCTTGAACAGGTCCGAGCGTTGGGCCAGGAGCTGCACCAGGCCGAATTCGCTCCCGGTCTCTTCGTCCGCCACGATCGCCAACCCCACGGATCGGGTGAGGGGTACGCCCGCATCGAGAACGGCCTTCAACGCGAGATACGAACTGACGATGCCGTGCTGGTTGTCTTCGACCCCCCGGCCAATCACCCGGTCGTCTTCGATCACGACCTTGTAAGGATCGCTCTGCCACAGACTCAGATCCCCGGGGGGAACGATATCCGCGTGGCTGAGGATCCAGAGCGTGGGTGCCTCCGATACCTCACCCCAGCGGGCGATGAGATTAGGCCGATACCCTGCCGGAACGCGGGAGTCCAGGGCGTGAATCTCCTCGAGCATCGCGGGATTCAGCTCCTCCAGGAGGGTCTTTACGTACGCGATCTTTTCGTGCTCGCCCGTACCTCCGTTCTCCGGCCCGAGCGCCACCCGGGCCGTCAACTCGGTCTGCAGCCGGATGACGTCCATGGCACTCGCATCGATACGGGCAAATATCTGGTCCAAATGGTTCAGCATTCCTTTCTTTCCTCCTCGATACAGTTCAGGGATGGGGCGCAGGCGGGGTTTGAAAGGCCCGAAAGCAGTGCAATTCGGTGCATGATCTCCGGCATGAGAAAATCGATCTCGGGGAAGGGCGGCTGGACCGGAGGGCCGAAACGCACGCTCACCCGGATCCGTCGTCGGCCCTTCGGGGTGTACTCGATTCCTGCCGGCACCAGGGGCACCTCGAGCCGCCCCAGGACGAGGCGTACAACCCCGTTCAATCCGGGTCCCATACGCCGCGGGTAGTAGGTCCCTTCGGGGAAGACTACCACCCCCTCGCCGCTCCGAAGAAATCCGACCAGGCGCTTCAGGTAACGTCGGCTTTCCAGCGGATGCCGCCGATTGAGGGGCACCCCGCCGAGGGAATGCAGCAGCCAGCTGACGACCGGGTGCTCGAACAGCTCGACCTTGGCGACGTAGTACAGCACCTGGGGCGCGCTGAGCGCAAGCAACGGGATGTCCTCCCAACGCTGGTGTTTGGCGAGGAGGAGAAATGCCCCCTCTTCCGGCACATGGTGCGCCCCCTCCACCCTGAGATTGAAAAATGGGCGGAGACTCAGTCCGGCAACCATCCGGGTCAATCGGCAAAACCCTTCCCGCCGCCGACAGGGGATGTCTTTTCCCATCTCGAAGCGCAGACCCCGGGCATGCGGGCCGGGCGGCAACCCGCTCAGGTCTTTGCCCCGCCCGACGCGGCTGTCGCGTCGCTCATTCAACCGTCACGCTCTTGGCCAGGTTCCGCGGCTGATCGATGTCTCGGTTCAGGAACTTCGCGCAGTAATAGGCGAGAAGCTGACAGGGGATTACAGTCAAGATGGGGTTCAGGAAAGAGAGCGTCGGGGGGATCTCGATGACCTCATCGACCAGTTCCCGGATCTTCGCATCGCCCTGGGTTGCAACAGCGATCACCGGGCCCCTGCGGCTCTTCACCTCCTGGATGTTGCTGATCATCTTCTCGTACATGTCGTCCTGAGGGACGATCGCCACCGTCGGCATCTCGGGGTTCACCAGCGCGATCGGCCCGTGCTTCATCTCCCCGGCCGGATACCCCTCGGCGTGGATGTAGGAGATCTCCTTCAACTTCAGAGCCCCCTCCATGGCGATCGGGTAGTTGTACTTCCGCCCGAGAAAGAGCCAGTTCGAACAACGATAGTAGTTTTCGGCGATGGCCTCGATGTGGTTTGCCTGGGCGAAAATGGCGTTGATCTGTTCCGGAATCCGCTGAAGGGCCCGGATGGCCTCGATGCCGTCGGTAAGCGACAGGTTCTGATGGCGTCCGAGCAGCAGTGCCAGGAGGGTCAGAATGGTCAGCTGCGAGGTGAAGATCTTGGTCGACGCCACGCCGATCTCCGGCCCGGCATGGTTGTATACGCCCGCATCGGTCTCCCGCGCAATGGAACTCCCCACCACGTTGACAATCCCGAGAAGCGATGCGCCCTTCCGCTTCGCCTCCTTGATGGCCGCCAGGGTATCGGCCGTTTCGCCGGACTGGCTCAGGGCCAGGATAAAGGTATTGGGCGGGAAATTCAGCTTGCGGTAGCGGAACTCGGACGCGAGTTCCACCTGCACGTCGATCTCCGTCAATTTTTCGAAGACATAGCGGCCGACGCACCCCGCATAGAAGGAGGTCCCGCAGGCCACGATCACCAGATGCCGGCAGTCCTTCAAACGGTCCCAGACGGGCATGATCCCGCCGAGCTTCGGCACCCCCTCGGCCGGTTCGAGCCTGCCGCGCATGGCGTTTTCGATGGTGTTCGGCTGTTCGTAGATCTCCTTCAGCATGAAGTGCGGGAACCCGTTCAGCTCGACATCTTCGCCACGCCATTCGACCGTCTCCACAACCCGCTTGACGCTGACCGCCTGCACCGTGGAGATCGACACGTCGTCCTTGGTGAGGACCGCCAGTTCATTGTCCTGCAGATGAATGACCTGATTGGTATACCGGACCATGGCTGAAACGTCGGAGGCCGCGAAGTGGCTGCCGTCACTGAGGCCGATGATCAAAGGGCTGCCGCGCCTCGCCACCACGATCCTGCCCGGCTCGTTGCGGTGGATCACCGCGATGCCGAAGGTCCCCTCCACCTGCCCCATCGTCTTGCGGACCGCCTCGCTCAGGCTGCCGTCGTAGTGAAGGGCGATCAGATGCGCGAGCACCTCGGTGTCGGTCTCCGACCGGAAATGGACACCCTCCTGCTGCAGCCTCCTGCGCAGGGAGTGATAGTTCTCGATGATCCCGTTGTGGATCACGTACACGTTCTCTTTCCCATCCCGGTGGGGATGGGCGTTTTCTTCCGTCGGCGCCCCGTGGGTGGCCCAGCGCGTGTGCGCGATCCCACTCTCGCCGATGATCTCGATCCCGGCGATCTTCTTCTCCAGTTCCACGATCTTTCCCACCGCACGGTAGCAGGCGATCCGGTTGCCGTTCTGCACCGCAATCCCCGCCGAATCGTATCCGCGATACTCCAACTGCTTCAGCCCTTCGATCAGGACCGATTTGATATCCCGCGGCCCGACATAACAGACGATTCCACACATAAGTTCCTCTTCCGAATCCTGCGCTTCAAGTTTCAGGTTCCACCTTTCGGGCCTCAGCGCGCAAGGTCCGCGGCCCCAATGGGCGTATGTCCCGTTTCAGGGGACAAGCATCCCATTTTAAGACTCAAGTCCGGCTCCTTACCCCAGATTCCATCCGGAAAATGGTCTTTTTTGCCAATCTCGGCGTCGATGTGCACGTTTGCTCGTGCGGCGACCACCAGGTCGCCTCCGCGCAACCGCTTGATTTCATTGATATTGCCAAACCGGGACCCGCCGCGAAGCGGTGGGACTGCACACGCGAAGCGTGTGAAGAAAAAATCCTCATTTCCGGATTGGAAACCGGGTATACCGGAAAATCATTTCCGGATGGACACCCTATAAAAAACTAGAGGTTAAAGCTCGAAACGTAAGAATCAAAACGTAAACCTTCAAACCGAAAATCGAAATATCGCCCGTCCAATCCAAACGGACAATCAATCACCCGGAGGCCTTTGGTTCAATATCAAAAAATACACTCATCCAGGATCAGCCGGCCCATATCGGGTGCGCGGATGCCGAGCTTTTCTCCGTGCATCCCCATGACCGCGATGCAGACCCCCTCTTTTCGGTCCGGGTCGATGACATAAGCACTCAACCAATCGACTTTGTGGGTGTTTGTCGGATCGTTGATGGTCCCGGTCTTGGCCCCTATTTCCATCGCATCGAAAGGTTTTTTTCGGGTGAGGCGCTTGATCGTTCTGCGGCAGGTCCCGCCCTTGACCGTCTCCTGCATCAGGACCCGCAGCTTCCGGGCTGTGGCAGCCTCGACGGGCCTGGCCATCACGGCGGGCTCCGCCCTGTAGAGGGTACGGCCCGATTCGTCCTTCACCTCCTCGACCAGCCAAGGCACCATCATGACCCCGCCGTTGGCGACGGCCGAGGAGAAAAGGGCGCCGTGAAGCGGTGATATCAGGGTCCGTTTGTTGAAGCCCGATGCGATCTCCGCCAGGCCGAACGCCGTCTCCGGCACCTCGATCCGGCTCTCTTCCAGGGGTAGATCGAACGGAATAGGATAGTTGAACATGAAGCGACCGGCGTAGTCGTTCAACACATCCTGCCCCAGGGTGAGGCTGCCGAGTTTTCCGAAGACCGGGTTGATCGAGAGTCCGAAGGCCTCTTTCAGCGGCACTTCATGCGTGTAGCGGCTGCGCTTGTCGTTCAACTGGCTCTTATAGAGCGTATAGCGGCCGCCGTTGTAATAGAGGGGGCTTTCGGGCATCAGGCCGGCCACCTCGATCGCCGCCGCGGCCGAGACGATCTTGAACAGACTCGCCGCCGGGAAACACGCCTGCAGGCAAATCTCATTCCCTCCGCCGTTCGCGTCGTAGCCGGCCAGCGCAAGAATCCGCCCGCTGAAAGGATCCATGACCACCGCCGCCGCCTTGATGGTCTGGGATTTCTTGAGAAGCGCCGCGACGGCGGATTGAATCGCTGCATCAAGGCCGGTCTTGACCGTCAGGGGTTTCCCTTCGAAGTGAACGACACGGCCGCTTTCGCCCGCGTAAAGCAAGGGGTCGAAATCCTTGAGGATCGGCCAGAGATCCTCCCGCGTCCGGATAATTCCTTCCCAGGCGGTCCTATCGGGTTTCCCCGCCGCCGGGGTCTTCTTGCCCGCATCCTGAGGCTCCGAGCGCCATTGCGAGATCAGCGATCCGCAGAGCAGGGCGACCGCCAGCAGCGCAAACACCCCGCCCGCGCAGACGAAAAAAAACGACAGACGATCCGGTGCCAGACCCTTGCCTCTTCCTCGGCGCAGGCTGCGCTGGTAATCCCTCCACCACCCACCGTTGCTTCGATTCGGCATGGCCTTAATCTGCTGAGAGATGGCTGCGCCCTCCCATATAAGGTTTCAATGCATCGGGTATCCGCACGGTTCCATCGGCCTGCTGGTAGTTCTCGAGGATGGCGACGAAGGTTCTGCCCACGGCCAGGCCCGACCCGTTGAGGGTGTGCACCAGGGTCGTCCCCTTCTGCCCCCTGGTCTTGAAGCGGATGTTGGCCCGCCGAGCCTGAAAATCGGTAAACGTGCTGCAGGAGGAGATCTCCCGGTAAAGCCCCTGCCCCGGCAGCCAAACCTCGATATCGTAGGTCTTGGCCGCGGAAAACCCCAGATCCCCCGTACACAGCGTTACCACCCGGTAAGGGAGTTCCAGCCGCTGAAGGATATCCTCGGCGTCCCGGGTCAACCTTTCGAGTTCCTCCTCCGAGTCCTCCGGACGGGTGAACTTGACGAGTTCCACCTTGTTGAACTGATGCTGGCGGATCAGACCGCGGGTGTCCTTGCCGTAGGAGCCCGCCTCCGACCGGAAGCACGGCGTGTAGGCGACGTAGTGGCGGGGCAGGTCCTCCGCGTCCAGGATCTCGTCCCGGTGGATATTGGTCACCGGCACCTCGGCGGTGGGGATCAGGTAAAGGTCCCAATCCTGGATCCGAAAGAGGTCCTCCGCAAACTTGGGAAGCTGCCCCGTCCCCGTCATGGAGGCGCTGTTCACGAGAAACGGGGGCAGGATCTCGGTGTAGCCGTGCTCCTGCGTGTGGATATCGAGCATGAAGTTGATCAGGGCCCGTTCGAGCCGGGCGCCGGCGCCGCGGTAAAGCGTGAAGCGCGCCCCGGAAAGCTTGGCCGCGCAGGCAAAATCCAGGATACCCAAGGCCTCGCCGATATCCCAATGGGCCTTGGGGTCGAAGTCCATCCCGGCCGTGCTCCCCCAGGTCCTCGCGACCGGGTTGTCACGCTCTTCGCGCCCGACCGGAACGCTCGGGTGCGGCATGTTGGGGATGATCATCAGCAGCCGATCCACCTCCTCCATAATCGCGGCGAGAGTCTTCTCTTTGTCCTTGATCTGCGAGGAGACCTCCCGCATCTGCTCGATCCGCTCGGTGGCATCCTCGCGCCGTTTCTTCATCGCTGCGATCTCTTCGCTCACCTGATTGCGCCGGCACCTCAGGTCCTCGAGGAGAGTGAGCCCCTCCCGGCGCTCCTGATCCAGCCGCTCGAATGCATCCAGATCGAGATCAGAGTGCCTCTTTTGAATCATCTCCCGAACGGCGTCGAGATTGGCCCGTACAAATTTAAGTTCCAACATGATTCATTCCTCCGGGCAAAACCCCTTTGAACAGGGGCCACGCAGCAGCCTGAACCGGCAAGCGCACACGCCCCTCGATCCTTCATTCTTCTTTCGTCTCTAAACAGCGCGGCCGCCGGATCGCCCCTCCTCCCGCTGAAGGCCCTCACGACCCTCATCCCACACCAGTTCCACACAGTAGGGGAAGTGATCGGAAGGGTAAAGCCCGTTATCGGACCGATCCCGGAGTATGCGGGCCCGCGAAGCCCGAAGCGGGTCACCCGCCAGGATCCAGTCGATTCGAGCAACTTGCGGGATGCCGGTAAATCCGTGATGCGTGAAGCTCCTTTCGCCCCCGGCCAGGCCGAGATCCTCCCAGGTGTCGTTGAGTCCGGTCGCGGGGGCTGTCAGGATCCGGTGGACATCCGACCCGGGCGCATCGTTGAAATCCCCGAGGAGCACTACCGGCGGCATCTGCCCGGTCACCCACTGGGCGATGATCCCGGCCTGCCGGATGCGCGCCTCGGTGCCGATATGATCCAAATGGGTAACCGCTGCGGTCAGCAGACGTCCGTTTCCACGCATCTTCAGCCTCGCCCAGCTCATCATGCGCGGAAAGGCGCTGTCCCAGTCCTTGCTCCGGTGCACCCCGGGCGTCGTCGAGAGCCAGAATTCCCCGCCGGCAGCAAGCTCGAAGGCGTCCAGGCGATAGAAAAGGGAGGGATACTGGCAGGTGTCATCCCAGAAGCGGTCGGGGGCGTGCAGCCTGTATTCAGAGAGATTTTTCTCCAGGTATCGCAGCTGCGAGGGCAACCCCTCCTGGGTGCCAAGCAGATCGGGGCGATGCCGTTCGATCAACCCCGCGACCTCCGAGCGCCTGTTTTCCCAGGCATTCGCGCCGTCCCGCTGATTTTCGAAGCGCAGGTTGAATGTCATGACAAACAATGCAGAGCGAAGCCTCCCGTCCGATCCCGGCCGGAGCGGGCGCATCCCGCCCTCATCCGGAACCTTCATCAGCCCGTACGTTCCCTTCCGGAGCGGGGCACAATCGAATTATCATTGCAAATTGCAAGCGACTTGGCAATGGGCAGATCGTGCCCATACGGAAATGATTAGCCGGCAAGTACCCGTTTCCCATCCGGAAATGAGGGTTTTTCGTCAATATCAAGGAAATCAAGCGGTTACACCGATATGACCTGGTGGCCGCCGCACAAGCAAACGCACAAATCGACGCCGAGATTGGCCAAAAAGACCGTTTCCGGATCGAAATTCGGCAACAGATTCCGCGCCGCGCGGACGCAATCCATCACCCGGGGAGACCGCCGGACGGACGGAGCGGTGCAACACATTCGGGTCCGGCCGGCCGACATTAGAGGATGTCGAACGGAGAACGCCAATCGGAATGGTCGGGCAGGGGTTTTGCAGGCGCCCACCAGCGCGAATCGTCATACGAACGACCATGATCCGTAGTCCCACAACCGATCATCCCGCTTAGAAAAAGCACACTGATCAGCAGCACGGCAGTAACCTTGAGGATGCGCTTCACCTTGCCCATGAAATGTTCCACTCCCCTTTTCTCCTGGAGGTTTGCAGTCTTCGACCGGTCGAGACGCCCCGGACCGATGTCTTCGATGAACCGGCCCCCACATTTACCCAAAAACAGGTGGAATGGCAAGGTTATTCTCGACAGACACGCCCCTGCACAAAAATGTGAACATGAATCCCATTTTTCTATTTTTCTGTCTATCCACCTATTGTATAGTAATCTAGAGGTAAAGACACCCAAGATTGAGGGTTAGGGGTCTCAGCATCCTCTCCGTCTTCTGAGTTTGCCCGCGCACCACCACCGCGCTCGAAGCCCATCGGATGCGTCGTCCGGGGGCTTTATCGCTTCCGGGAAAGGGTCCCTCCAACATGACCACATTTGACAAGTACCCTCCTCCACCCCGTTTTGGAGAAACCTATGCCGGGCTCAAGACCATCATCGAGGCCGTCCCAATCGGGATTATCGTCTTCGATGAAACCGAAGAGGTCGTTTACGCGAATGACCTTGCCGAAAGGCTCTTTGCCAAGAGGCTGAAACCCGATGGGCCGACGATCCGATGTGGGGACTTCATCGACTGCGGCAACCGCCACCGCGACCCGCGTGGATGCGGGTATTCACCTGATTGTCCAACCTGCCCCCTCTTGAGGGCGATCCGCTCGGCCCTGGCCGCCGAAGCCCTCAACCCTGTCCAGACCGGCGAGGCGCCGATCGCCAGAGACCCCGGATTCGAACCTATGTGGGTGAAGTATAGGGTTCGGCCCGTCCAGCTCGACACCGAACGAATTGCCGTGATGGCCATCGATGACCTCACCGAGCAGAAGCAGGCCGAGGCCGAGGCGGAAAAGCTGCGCGCGCACCTCGCCCAATCTCAGAAAATCGAATCGGTCGGACGTTTGGCCGGCGGGGTGGCGCATGAGTTCAACAACAAACTCATGATCATCCTTGGATATATCGAACTCGTCATGAACCAGATCGACCTGGCCAGCCCCCTTCAGGAGGACCTTTCCGCCATTCAGGATGCCGCACTCAAATCAGTGGATCTGGTCAAGAAACTGCTGGCCTTCGCGCAGAAACAGACCGTCCTACCCGAGGTGCTCGATCTGAATCGGAAGATCTCAGGCATAATGAGTATGCTCGAATATCTGATCGGGGAGCGCATCGTTCTCATCTGGAAACCCTCAGCCGATCTCTGGCGTATACAAATCGACCCTTCCCAGATCGACCAACTCCTCATCAATCTGGCACTTAACTCACGCGATGCCATTGCGGGAACCGGAACACTCACGATCGGGACACAGAATATCCACAAGCAAAACTTGTCCGCCGAAGGGGGAGAAAACGCGGTGCCCGGTGATTATGTGCAACTCCTCGTGCGGGACGATGGTTGCGGGATGACCCCTGAAATCCGGCACACCCTCTTCGAGCCTTTCTTTACGACCAAACCGGTTGGACAGGGCACGGGCCTTGGCCTTTCGGCCGTCTACGGCATCGTCTCGCAAAACAGGGGCTTTATCCGCGTTGAGAGCAGCCCTGCTCAGGGTGCAACCTTTAGGATCTACCTGCCGCGTGCCGAAGGAACCGGAAAGAGTACTCGAGACTACACCGCCCCAGTACGAACGTCGATTCCCGAAAGAGGCAAGACCATCCTCCTCGTCGAAGACGATCAGAGTCTCCTAGGCCTCGTGAAAACGATTTTGGAGCGCCATGAGTACAGTGTAATCAGCGCCGCAAATTCGAGAAAAGCACTCAAACTGGTTAAAGAAGATCCAGATCCGATCCACCTATTGCTCACAGATATTTTTATGCCCGATATGGATGGCTTGACCCTTGTGAAGCATGTCACCGCCTTACGCCCCGAAATCAAGGTGCTGTACATGTCCGCCTACCCACCGGATACGCGCTCTCTCACACAACGCAAAGATCCAGCTCTCGGTTATCTTCGCAAACCTTTTGCGATCGACGATCTTGTCACGAAGGTGCGCACTCTCCTGGATACATGAAAACCAGCCTGAACAAGAATTAAGACCTTCATTTCTCTTCAAGTAAATCTATATTATTCAATACTGTCTTCGTGCAAAAATTCTTAGACACTACTATATTCTTCAAACAACACTCTAATTCACTGACGCTGAAAGGCTTTTGAAGAAACACTGTATCTTTTCCAAAAGGCATGCTCTCTCCGATAAAATCGGTCGCATAACCCGACATAAATAAGATTCCGATGCCCGGAATCAATTCCGCAATATATTTCGCTAGCTCTTTTCCATTCATATCTGGCATAATTATATCAGTAATAAGAAGATCAACCTCATCTAATAACTTTTGTGCTATATTCATCGCCTTCAAGGGATTTCCAGCTGCAAACACTTGATACCCCATATTTTGCAGCATTTTTTCCATAAGCCTGAGCATCACTGGATCATCTTCCACCAAAAGAATCGACTCAACATCTCCCTGTGAGTTCATGTTTGTATTCAATGGTTTTTCAAGCATTTTTTCTTCATGGACCTCATCCCGTGGCATATACATTTCAACACTGGTGCCGTTGCCGACTTTGCTATGGATATCAATAAATCCTCCATTCTGAGCCACAATGCCGTAAACAGTGGAAAGCCCCAAACCGGTCCCCCTGCCTAATTCCTTGGTCGTAAAAAAGGGCTCGAAAACCTTACTCAAGACCTCTTCGCTCATACCACACCCATCATCGAGAACTGAAAGAACGACATATTCACCGGGAGTCGCATTGGAAAATCTGCTACAGAATGACTCATCCAAGACTATATTTGATGTTTTGATAACGATATTTCCAGTTCCGGAAATTGCATCACGGGCATTGACACAAAGATTAGCAAGCACCTGATCCAACTGTACCGGATCAAATTTAACATTCCATACGGTTTCTCCAGGAAGCCATTCAACCTTGATATCTTCACCAATCATCCTTTTCAACATCTTGAGCATCCCTACCACAATGACGTTAACATCAACAATTTTTTGTAAAGCATCTTGCTTCCTTGAAAAAGCCATAAGTTGACGAACAATATCAGAAGCACGTCTAGTAGCCACAACGACTTCTTTTAGATTTTCATATACTATGCTATTTATATCTATTTGTTCTATTGATAATTGTGTAAATCCTAGAATTGCACTTAAAATATTATTGAAATCGTGAGCTATCCCGCCAGCCAACCTCCCAACAGTTTCCATTTTTTGAGCATGGAACAACTGTTCTTGTAGATTTCTTTGCTCGCTGATATCCAAAACAAACCCGAGAATACTTTTCTCTCCTTCATAGATAATATAAGTAAAGCCAACCGCCATACTAAATAAATCACCGCTTTTTTTAACTCCCTTCGTTTCATAATATTTTGGCAAATCTTTTCCATTAAGATGAATGCTCTGCTGCTGCAGCAAAAGAGTTATCGCTTCAGGAGAATAAATATCTTCTAAAGCCAGCCCTAAAATCTCCTCCTCTGAATCGTATCCAAACATATGTACAAAAGCGGGATTGACGAAGCGATACTTACCAGATTGGATTATTCCAATCCCGATCGGTGCAGATTCGATCACATTTCTGAACCGCTTCTCCCACTGAAATAGCTCCTCCTGGCTTTTTTCCTTCTCAGCCATCTCACGCTCAATCCACTCATAAGAAGCAGTCAATTCTTTCGTTCGGCGCAATACACGCCGCTCTAGCTCAGCATTGCTGTTTTTGAGCAACTCCTCATCCCGCTTGCGCTGCACTGATATTGCATACAACGCAGCCAGACTCTTGAGCACAGCGAGGTCATTCGAGGTATAAGGCCGGACGCCTTGTGCAAGCGTAATCTGTCCCATCAGACAGCCGTCTATAAGCGCCGGCACCGATATGATGCGCCGGATCGAGCCACAGCCCGAGTCATTCTTCAACAAGGATTCTTTATGGGAGAAAACTCGCCCCCAAAGAGCGGGATTATCTTCGAAGAGCGTAATTGCCCCCGCAACTTTACAGATATCCCATATTCCCATATCAAAACTTCGAGATGGCATCACTCCCCTCTCAGGGTCGAGAAGCCCCACAAAACCAGTCGGGCTTTCTGTCAAGAACATGGCGTAATCCAGCACACTGGTCAGTATGTCTTCAACCGAGGGCGAAGCGATAAGAATACCCCCCAGCCGCGCCAAGGACTCATTGACGTACTTTTCATGCTCCAGCGCCCGCTCTTTTTCCTTTCGCTCAGCCACCTCCAACGCCAGAATCCGATTGTTTTTCTCGATTTGCCCGCGAGCTGCATCTGCTGCTTCCAGCCGTGCATGGAGCATCCCGTTTCGCGTGTGGATGTTGAAGGCCTCGACCACACCGGCCAAGAAGAAGAGTGCCAGCACCGACATCGCAATAGGGAGGTGCCATGGCTCCAAAAGCCCGAATATCTCCGATTTCGGCCTAAGGGTAAGTAGGGAAAGTGGAAAATCGCCCACCTGCTGGCGAATGGCCAGGACATCCCTTCTCTCGGTGCCACCTGTTTTCACGGGGATGAAGGTCGGCTCCCGGAATTTCATGCCCTGAAGAACGGCTCGGTCTATTTGCCGAACAGATTGGTTCTGCTCTCCGGAGGCAAAAAGCTCCCCTCCCTCGCAAAGAATGAAGTACACTCCTCCTGGATTTCCATCTTCTTGACCGGCAAGGAGAACCTCCAAGGCCGCCGGTGCAAGCCGGGCCAGAATCTGTCCTTCATATGCCCCCTTGAACCAATAAGGACATGAAACAATCAACTCTGGCACAGCCCCATGATCCTCATGCCCGATCGAGAGAAAGGCATCCGACCGATTGCGTGTCAGTAAAGAACTCCAATCCCTCAAACCGGATGGCGATTCACCAAGACCACAGGCTCGCATAAGCGGCTCCCCATCGCGGCTGACCAGGATTACTTCCTGGTAAATAGGAACCCCTCCGATACGACGTTCATCAAGCAGTCGTCGAAAATTGTTTTCGATCATCTGAAGGCTAGCCCCGAGCCCGTACTGCATAGACATTCCGAGCGCTTCATTGGCGAAGTAGGTATCAATGGCACCGCCCTCTACCAGTCGAACCATGTCATTGTACCGTTCTGAAAAAAAATATGATATTGCAGTGCTTCTTTGCACGGTTTCGTCAAGAACATTTTTGATGGCCAACTCTCTAGCCTTGACTTGCCAATAATAATCTATGCTCACCAGAAAACCGACAAACAGCACCAAGCACACTGTCATCGTTAAAACAGCAATTCGTGAGTGTTTAAAAGATATAGATTTTATGAAGCCCATATTCATCGCTATATGGGCGGAATGTATTTCTTTCATTTAAAAAAACGAGGAAAACAATAAGTCAATCCAGGATAATATTTTCTCAAAAGTTCACCATATGCACCACTCTCATTGAACCTCTGAAAAAACAGATTAAAATTTTTTCTCAGCTCTTTATCTGACTTCCTGAATGCGACAGCCATCTCCTGTTCACGGGAAACGGGACCAATGACCTTGATCTGCTCAGGCCATTTCCGTAGGGCGACCAGCACATCCGGCACATCCAGTATCAATGATTGGGCATGCTTGTGGAAAATCACAGCAGGTATCATTTCATTCAACAAGCCCGGAAATTCGACGACTTCCGCGCCGGCTTCAGCCAGGTGATACAGGGTGCCGTCAAGGCACGTACCACCTTTCACGAGCACGGTAAGACCGGCCATCGACCGTTTTACCAAGGCGATGTCTTTTTCGATCTTTCCTGACGGACGGATAGGCTGCACAGGCGAATCAGCCGGAACCAAAAACCATACTTGGGTCGGGAAAGTCGGGACAGAGTAATCGACAATCTGCTCCCGCCAAGGCAAAACAGTAAGCCCACTGGCCAGGATATCCCCCTTGGCAGGCTGGGAGGCAAGCAGCCGAACCTGACCCTCCTCGACCGTGAACCTGTTGCCAATCAGATCGACAATGGCATTTTCCCAAGTCGTCTCTATAAATTTATAATTTACGCCTAAATATTCCGCAAAGCGTTCCATCAGTTCTACGTCAAGCCCATCGCCACGCCCAGTGATAAAATTTGCATATGGGACACCAAGATGGCGCAACATTCCACTTTCTTTTATATATTTTAAGTCTTGTCCATATGTTATACCCGCCAATACGATCGAACAAAATAAACATATACACACGATACATGCATTATTTTTTAGATTATATCTAATTATCATACGATTTATCATTTCATGTTGTAAATGGTCATATTAATGTCGCATTGCTTCCTATTTTTTTAAACAATTTCCCTGTCATGCAGCCGAGATCCCCGATACCCTTTATCGGTCGGCTGAAAAGGGGAGCCAAAATAATGGACAGGGATGGAAACGCTTTTTGCAGCTCCTGAATTCGCCCTATCTGCTCTCGGCGAACAGCCCGGCAAAATGAGCAGTCGTTTGCTGGATTGATCATGTTCACGACAAGCTGCCCGCAATCGAGCCCCGTCTTCCCGGCTGCTTCACGAAGTCGTTTAAACTCCTCCACAGCCATCCGTTCGGGGGTCGTTACCCCTATGAAGGTCGTCTGCATGGAGTCAGAGAAGGTTTGCCTTATTTTCTTAACGGCCTGAACCAGATTCAGGGCCTTTTCGGCCAGCCGGCTCAGCCGGACCACACCCTTATACTTTATCAGCAACCTGAAAAGGGTATAGGCCCATCGTCGGATCAGATCGGGAGATTCGAGAAAACGCAGAAAATGGCCGGTAGGTGCTGTGTCAAGCACATAGAGATCAAAGGCTTTCTCCTCCATCAACCCGACGATTCTTTCCATCGCCATCATTTCATCCAACCCCGGAGGGGAAAAGGCCAGGAGATTTGTCATGATCTCCCGATCCATTTTCAGATCGAAACCATTGGCCAAAAAACGACTGAAAAGCTCGTTTATCTCGTCCGTAAACTCCTTTCTGAATCGCCCAAAGAGTTCTTCCGGATCGATTTCGATAGCGTAGAGGTTATCCGCAAACGGCAGGCCGGGTTCTCGCGCACGGCATGACACAGGTCCAAACGCCACTGGAGTCGGGCTGTTTCGGATCGGTGCATCGAGAACGTCGCTCAATGAGTGGGCAGGATCCAGTGAAAACAGGAGGACTTTCTTGTCCGGGTGTCGGCAAGCCAACTCCAAGGCCACAGCCGCCGCGATGGAGGTCTTTCCAACCCCGCCCTTCCCCCCTACAAGAACAAAACGGACAAGGGAAGGAAAACCGAGAACCCGCTCTTCTGGTTCCGGCGGCAGATCCACCCCTGGTGGTGGAGGCACAGGATCGGCCCTGCCTGCCAACACATCGCCTAAATGAAGCAAAGCAGGGACTCCATAGACCTCACCTGGAAAAAGCGGGATCTCGATCAGTCGGTAGGAGGAAAAAATTACCTCGGCCTCAGCCAGATGCCGCGCCTGTTCCTTTTTTCTCAGCAGACACCATGGGCAATCACTGTCGGCGATCACCCGATTCACAAAAATCTCTCTGACGGATAAATGCAATTCCTTCAATCTCCGCAAGAGTCTGACCGTCTCCGCGATGACCATCGGCTCGGGGAGGGTCACAGGAATGAACCGGGTTCGATCCGCATTTCCCAGGAGTCTCTGCAGATTTTCAAGCTGGCAGGAAAGCTCTTCCAGAAACCGATCGCAGTGGTCTTTTTCCCAGGACTTGCGCGTGATATGGGTTTTCATGTAACGATACTTGCCCTGCATCAACTCGAGCACCTCGATCCACTGCAACATCTGAACGGGCAGGCCAAGCATCCGGACGGTATGCCCGGTTGGAGCTGTATCGACGACAATGTGGTCATACAATCCCTCGTCCAAAAGCCGAGCGATTTCGAGCATGGCCATGACTTCATCGATCCCCGGAATGGATAAATCAAGGAATTGAGAGATATCCTCCTGGTCAAAATAAGTGCCGCGATCTGCGAGATCTCTCAAGGCGCGCTCGTTCTTTTTCCTGAAAGTCTCCGCGCGTTCCGAGGCATCCAGTTCCCAAGCGAAAAGATCCCCTACCGCACCCGATCTCGATTCGATAATATTGGAAATCTTTCTATCTGAGATAAAAGAACTGTCAGGTAAAAACGGCTCATACGGAATGGGTGTAATCCGGCCGCCGAGGGGGACCATCAGCGCATCGGTCAGAGAGTGCGCCGGGTCCGTCGATACGAGAAGGATCTTTTTTGGCTGAACACAAGCCCTGGCAAGGTCAAGAGCTATGCCAGCCGCAAGCGTCGTCTTGCCGACTCCCCCCTTGCCGCCCACCAGAATCAATCGCAAGGTGTCGCCTTGCAGGTAATGACGCATAGCACACCTATGCAGAGGGTTGGAATTGAACGTCTCTTATGTCAACGTTTCTGAAGACGCATTTGCAGGAGGTTGTTCTTGATACGGATAGAATGCCCTGTCGGCTCCACTTCCGCAGGCAGTTTCATATCTACCCGCAAGGAAGCCCCGATTTTATGTGATCGCAGCGTTAGACGGCAACCATCGATATCGACCTTGAGATCGGACTCTGACACTCCTTTTACTTCCAACAGCACGGCGACATGCGTACCTTCATCGAAAATGTCAACCAACCGATCCCTGCTATGCGCGGAACAGTTTCCTTTTCCTAAGATCCACCAGTGGAAAAACACTGGTTCACCCGTCCGCAGGTCGACTTTTCTCCTTTCGAAACAAAGGATCGGACACGCAAATGTCTTGACCGCGATTGGGTTGATGACTGCCTTGATGACATCCAATACGTAGGCAGGATCCTGAGAACCGAGCAGATCACAAAGCTCCCGGATGCTGGCATGCCCCTTTTCCCAAAGATACCAAAGGATTTCCTGCCCATCGAAATCGAGTTGAAGGGCCAGTTGCTTCAGGGTCTCGGCACTCACTTCGAAAAGAGACAATTGGTAGATCAACATCCGCCATCTTTTGAGCTCATTGGCTACAAACCAGAGTTTGGCTGATTTACCGGGTCCTGCGTTGCCATAGACAACGCAGATGACTTCCCGCATTTTCAACAGGCAATACTGCCGTTCGCTAAAGATCCGACGGATCGAGGCCAGAGGTACGGCCACTCTGATCTTCGGCCTCAGGTAAAGAATGAGCCGTTGATCCGTCAAGAAGCTCTGAACCGGGCGCCACCCTGAAAACGGATGGTTCCGATAGGCGCACTGCCCCTTCAAGAGCAAGGTCTCCGAATCCTCCAGTTCAGGGACATCGTCGACTCTGAAAGGAAGGGTGCTTTTTGGACAACTGATACGCATAGACGTAACGACCTCATCTCATTCATTTCCGGATTGGACACGTGCCTGTGCTTCATAGGCATTTCCGGATAGGACCTATCTCGGAAATCTCCTCGAGTAATCCCTCCAGAACTTGCACACCCTCCCTGACGGTATCGAGGTCTCCATAAGCAATGGCCTGCTTCAAATCCTGAACCGTACTCATCACCTTTTCCATAAAGGCAGGCGGATCCGTATTCTCTTCTTGTTGGAGGAAGGACAAGGCGGATTGGATCAAATCGGCCGCACGGATATGGGCTTCAGCGGTCTCTTTCGCTCGGTTGTCCGGTTCTTTTTGCGATTGCGCCTCTCTGAGCACTTCCGAGACTCTTGCCGGAGAAAGCAGATGGATCGCGTCGACGGTTATTTCAGCCTGTTCGCCGGTATAGAGTTCTTCGGCAGAAACCGTGACCATGCCGTTCACATCGATTTGAAATGACACCTCCACTTGGGCCTTACCTTTAGGAAGAGGGGGAATGTCAGATAATTCAAATCGACCGAGGCTGAAATTATCCTTTGCCATCTCCCGCTCACCCTGGAGGATATGGATGGACATTTCCGTCTGTTGATCTTCTGCGTTCGTAAAGATTTGACTAGCCGTAAGAGGAATCGAGGCATTCCGGGTAACGATGCGTGCAAAGAGCCCCCCCTGCACCTCCACGCCTAGGGAAAGAGGAGTGACGTCGATCAGGACGCGATCCCGCACTTGCCCCGTAAGGATCCCCGCCTGCACACCCGCCCCCAGAGCGACCACCTCATCGGGATTGAGGTGCGTATAAGGTTCCTGACCAAAAAAATCCCATACCAACCGCCGGATAATCGGCATTCGGGTAGAACCGCCTACCAGAATGACGCGGTCAACCTTCGCAGTTGAAACACCGGCATCAGCAAGAGACTGACGGGTGGCGCGGACAAGCCGCTCCCTTAAATCAGCCGTCATGTTTTCAAAGGTCTCCCGATCCACCCGGGTTTTCAACATACGCCATCCCTCGCCGTCCTTCCCCGGTAAGGCGACCGAAATGCCAACGTTGGGATAGAGTGAAAGGCTTCGTTTGGACCTCTCGCACGCTTCTTTCAGGCTCTGCCAAGCCCTTGGATCCTTCTGCAGCTCGACCTCGTGATGTTCAGCAAAAAGACGGGCCGCATAGGCCGCCAAACGTTCGTCCCAATCGTCTCCTCCGAGCTGCGTATCTCCGTTGACCGCCTTTACATGAAAAATCCCCTTCCCCAATTCGAGGATGGATACGTCGAACGTGCCCCCTCCGAGATCCCAGACAACAACCGTCTGAATATCTTCCTGATGAAGGCCGTAGGCCAACGCCGCGGCAGTCGGCTCATTGATGATGCGCAAGACCTCCAGACCGGCCATTTGTCCTGCCTCTTCGGTCGCCTGCCTCTGTCCGTCATTGAAATAGGCGGGAACAGTAATGACAGCCTTGGTAACGGGTTCGCCGAGAGCGCGCTCCGACTCGCCCTTGACGTGTTTCAGAATCCACGCGGAAATCTCTTGGGGTGAGTAGGCCCTTCCATTGATCACAGCCCGAAAATCCGTACCCATATGCCGCTTCACGGACGAGACCGTTCTTTCGGGATTGGCCGCAGCCTGGCTCATCGCCACGGCCCCTGCAAGGCGCTCGCCCCGGGGTGTCTCGGCATAAACCGATGGAATCAAAATACGCCCATCTAGGGTGGGGACAACCTTGGCTTTGCCTCCATCCATAATGCCCACGACCGAGTAAGTCGTTCCCAGATCGATGCCGATGACTCTTCCCATTCTCTCACCCTTTCACAACACCTCGGCAGGACAGGTAGTTTCCAGCCGGAAATGGTCATTTGGGCCAACCTCTGCGTCAATCTGCACGATTGCCCGGGCGGCGAGCTACAGCTCCTCTCAGCGCAAAGGCTTGATTTCCTTAATGTTGACCAGACCGGGACTCATCCCGCAAGAATGGGGCTGAGCGGCGAAGCCGCTGAAGAAACCGGGCCAGCCTGCTCACCATCATATCCCGACAGCCTCCGCCCTTCTCTCCAACGCTGCCAGCATGCCATGAGGATCAGCGGTTCGGAGTCTTACGTTCAGCCCCCCTCGAATCGTCACCTGCAAGTCATCCTCGCGCAAATCTTCCCCATCTGCTTCCCCCACGAACACGATTTCTTCGATATCGACCAGCGGGCTTTGGAAAAGCACATTTTCAACCTCGCCCTGTATGAGCATCATCCGCTGATCAGTAACATAAAGATGCCCATACCGCCAAGTTCTATAAAGGCCGCTCTCGTCGAAGCAGGCGCCTATCATTTTAAAGAGAATGGTTTCCCCGCGCAATAGGGCCGCCATTTTCCGCGCATGGGTACCACTCTCCTCACTCCTGAGCTTCCTATCCCAATCCCGCATCAAACCCCATTCGAGCATGGTCTCCATCCCAGCCAGGGCCGCCCGAAGCTGAACCCCAACCAGGGGGATCCCGGCTAAAGAAATGATGAGATCTGCATTGATGATCACTCCTTTGTCCAGAACTCTCTCCAGTAAATCCACAAGAGCCCCATTGCAATTCCGAGTGGGAGTCATTGCCAAAGATGCCTCCTCTTCAAACGAAACTATAGGGTGGCCACGGGCCAGTGAATCGAACTCCAAACCCCTCCAAATGTTCGATCTTCTCCAATTCTTCTCCCAGGGCCTGGACCCCTTCCTGCTGGAGCAGACAAGAAAGATTCATCATCATTGCCCTTTGCTCAGACTCCTTCTCTGAAATCTTCCCGACATGGAGATCCACCACATGCGTTTTGATCATGGCGTAAAATCGATCGAACCACTGCTCTGCCAATCGCTCCATTTCCCGCTTCATAAGGGTTTGCAGCTTTTCACGATAAAGATAGGCTAGGCCGCGCGGTTTTGATTGGATATCCTTTTGCAGTCGGCAGATCTCCGGATTTTCCGCAACGGCTTTCCTCGCGATACATTCTGCATCCCAGAAGACCTGAATCCCGTATTCCGCTTTTCCCTGAAGCTCCGCAAGTTTTCCCCTGAAGCGGTCATACTCCCTCTCGAGCCACCCTTTGACCGCCTCATCCGGGCCTTGGTCGCAGTTTCCCAGGATGATCGTGTCGAACCCCGCAGGAATCACCGTACCGACCTTTTCCCAAGCTGCATCCACCACCCGCTGGTGGGCCAGGACCCATCCCTTGACGGTCGCCTCGTCTTTAGACTGGTATGCCTTGCCCCCGCAACCGTGCACAAGGGCGGATAGATCCCTGAAAGACACGGTGCGGACCTCGTTTTCCTCAACCCCGATAGGCCCTAGGCTCATAGGTTCGTCAGTCTGGATAACCCCGTAGACATAGAACCCTTCAAACGATGGGTCTCGGCAGTCCTCGGACGGATCAGAATCGCACGTCATCCCTCGATCCGCCGGGTCCGGGATACCACCGGGCAACCGGCTTTCAGGCTGGATAGAATCAAGCTGAAGGGGCGGCAAATCTGAGGAGACAGCGACTTGGGCTCTCAGTTCCTCTTCGAGGGCCTGCCGGACCATAGCCCTCAGTTCCGGAATCATGGCCTTGCGAATCATATCGCTGATCATGGCCCGCCCTTCAGCCAACATTGTGCCGGCCTCCTCGCGCACCAGCTCCTCGATCATCGCCTTCAGCATCGTACTCATCGCTCGAAAACCCCTCAATCGATGTGTTTGTCGGACGTCTGCGTCAAGAGAAGATCGTCAACGATGCGGTCGAGGTCTCTTCTTACCGACCGCACCGACTCTGAAACGCCCTGATCCCGCTTGATGCCTTCAATGGCTTGATCGAGTTCCATTAAGGCGCATCCCAGCCGCTCCATTTCTTCCTCGGTCAGGGTGCCCCCATCCATCCTTTTCAAGGCCTGCAGCTTGAGGGTATCGCGGATGATCTCCACCAGCGCCATGACGAGGCCCAAAACCCCGTGTTTGAAATTCTTTTCATCGATATCGATAGCCATCTCTCACTCTTCTTGAATCCGAACAGGGGCATGCCTGGCACTGACCCAACCGCACCACGGACACCCCTCCGTCATCAATGTGTGCGCAGAGACGCGCTTATCGCACTGCGGACACTGCTCCTCCAGATGTGCATGCCCCGGCGAACCATACGCAGGCAAGCGGGTGCCAGAGGGAAACTCGAGGCCATAGCGGGCAGCGGTCTCAAAGGAGGCCAACGCCGCCCTGATCTTGATGCCCAAAAGCTCCACACCGGCTACAGAAACAGCAATATCCGCATTGACAACCAATCCTTTATCCAAGATCCGGTCAATCAGGTCGGCCAATCCTTCCGCATGTCGATCTCTGTGCGGCTCCAATGCCATCGCTTTTCCCTCCAGTTCGCTCCCGCACTGCCGCGCCCGATAGCCGCGGATTGTCTTTGCCTGTTATTCCTCGGCCTCTTCTGTGTCGATCCGCTTACGCATTTTGATTCGTTTGAATCCCAAGACGCTGCCCTCTTCATCGAGTTGCACCCGGTAGGTTGCCAAGATATCCATCGCCTCGGGAATCGAACGTTTTTCGACTACCTCCAGATTCACCAACCACTCATCCCCTTCCCTCGCAGCCTCCAAGGTGGATGAGATATCCAGGCCGGTCAACTGGTTCAACTCCAATCTTGCCTGCTTCACGATTTGTGCAAGGCCCAGGGCCATAACAATGTTCCTCCACTTTCCTAAGTTTTTTCGATCCGGAAATTAGATCTCCTCTTTAAGCTCCCGTATCGCCTCCAGCCGTTCCATTACTTTCGCTTCCTCCTTTTCGTATTCATCATCGCTGATTTCGCCCATTTCGTGCTGCATTTGAAGCGTAAGCAATTCATCATGAATCTGTGATTCATCCGTCATTTCCTGAAGAGCGGATTCCCGAAGCTTTTTAGCAAGCCAGATAGTGAATTTCAAAGGAGAAAACAATATATCGTCGATAATAAATGCCATATCACATGTAACCCGTATCACTAATAATAAATGTCATACATAAAGATAAACCTTCACCATTTTACTTGGATTTCAACGAAATTACAGGGTGGAACCGGCCCAATATATTTAAATAAAAGTCTCTCCGAAAACGCGCTCGCCAATTCATCGACTGCTCGATCGAAATCCATCTCCAAGTCCTTTGTTACGAGAAATGCACTATTCGTGACCATTTGATCTCCAAAAACCCGATTCTCCCGGCGGTCTACCCACATACCTCTAAAAGCATCCAGAATACCCTTTTCTTCCTGCGCTCTCTTCTCATCCAACGCCTTTTTTACCATCTCCCCCAACTCGACCTGCAGGTGCTGAGGAAACTTTTTTTTCGCCAACAATCGATCCCTGAGCACTCGAATCTGACGGTTTTCATCCACAATCTCTTGAAATATCGAGTCTTTATCCTTCCAAAGAGCCTTCAATCCGAGTTCGATTTTATCTTCCATATAAGACAGCAAACCCATCAGTTCATCATAGCGTGCGTGCAGCAATTTTTTCTCTATCTGATCCAAGTCCTCTGCGATAGTGCCAAATCGCACCGGCAAGGTAGCATAATGCCGCATTGCCTCCTCCATGACCCGTTGATGAGCCATGGTATTTATTCTGGAAACGGGATATTTATCGATAGGCGAATCACTGATCACAGCCCACAAATCCATATGGTTAATCATATAGACTGATTTATCTTGTCCACCCATGCCTGTAGAACCGAAATTTTTCGGTTCACGACCCGACACAATCGCGTAAATATACTTTCCTTCTTTTGTCATCGGTTTACTATCCCATTCATTTCGGTGCTCTGATCATGTATTCCGCCAATCGTGAAAATCTTTCTTCATCCGCCCCTGTCAATAGAGCCGAGAAATATTCTCTCACCAAACTTGGATCCTTGACTGTAATAAGCCGGATTGAGCGATTGAGATATTCGTAGACCTTGTGAAAAGCCCCCATGAAAAGGGCTCCCCTTTCACCGTCCTTCAGATTCACGTGGATTGCCTCGGCCACAAAGCGGTCTCTCCTTTCCATAAGCCGCGTATCCTCATGCTCGTATCCAATCTGGGCAGTCGAGCTATCCCACCGTGATGGGCTTTGGGATGATCTGAGGAGACGTTCGTATTCTTCCTGGATCAGGGCGATATCCTCGGTCTTCTGGATCAGTGCCCCACGCTCCACAAGATCGCGCACGATCCTGTAATTTTGGCTTCCTGTCCGCGCACCCTGTTCGATGATTCTCTTTCCGAATTCGCCCCCGCTTATCAATCCATCCTGGAAAATCTTGAGGTCCGCGGCATCGATGGACCTGAAATAGACTTCGATCCCTTCCCAGAAACGGGCGATGATCTCCTTGTGCGCCGCCCACCGCTCCTCTCCACAAATCTCGGCACTTCTCCGATCGAGTTGCGGCGCAAGGCTTCCCAAATCGGATGCGATGTGGATCACCGGAACATAGAGCAGGGTCCTCTCAGTCATCGTTCCGGGCCGGCTTCTCTAAAAGGCGAACACGAAGCCATTCCCTCACATCCTTTTCACGGAACGATGCGCGGCCGTCCCCGCAATAACCAGAAAGAAATCGATAAGCCTTATGAAGCTTTTCGAAATACTTGGGAGCCTCCGAGTCACCGGGTCTGTTGTCCGGATGGAACCGCCTGCTCAATTCCCAAAAGGCATCCCGTATCTCTTCCGGCGTGCCTTCTTCCCCCAGGCAAAGACATCTTCGCGCTTCTTCGACGGCGCCAAATTCGGCCTTGACGATCTCCATGGTGCAGAAACTATACGGCGGAAGGGGGCCGACAATCTTGAAGCGGATGGCATCCCGATATTCGCGGTCCATCCTCCTGACCCCTCTCAGAAAGGATTCTTCGCGCTCCGCGCGCAACAAGAACGCGGTATTCAAGATCATGAATTCATCCATGACGGGATGATGACAATGATCTTCCGCTTCCATCAGCAGGTTTTGCACGATCTCCTTTTTCCTTGCTCTGGCTTTCACGTCGAGCAGAGCCTTGACCTGCCTTCCGGTTTTTATCCTGATCTCAAGAGCCTGTTCCGGCGCACACGATTCGGCTACGTCCTTGAGCCTTCTGACTTCCTCCTCGTTGCCGATCTCCCGCAGAAGCCCGTCCATGTCCGCCCAAAGAGCAACCAGGTCCAACTCTATCATGCCTCTGATCCGGTGAAGGTTCTGGAGAATCTCGCTATGCTGTCCATTCAGCAGGCTTTGGATTTCTTCATTCCCCTCGAGGATGGTTCCAAACTTGGCAGGCAACACAGGGTAATCGCTCATCACCTTTTCGATGGTCGCTTGATAAAGCGCCAGAGTTCTCAAAAGGGCCGCCTTGGGGAGTGCATCCATGTCGAACTCTCCCACCGGACTCACCAAGGCGGAAATCCCCTCGTGGGAGACAGCGTAGGTCTCCCCGCCGTCGATCCCATTGGGCCCGAGATGGATCGGCGCATCCGTTTCGATGAAACCATAAAGAAAGTGGCCTGATACCTTCACCGTGCCGCATCTCCTTTGCCTTCAAAGAAGGCTTCCTCAAAATGTCTCAGCAAAATCCTGAAGGAACTCACGTCCTGTTCACCAACATCGAGAAACTCCCTGATCGCGATAAGGCTGGCCTTTCTGCAGATCGATTCGATGTCCGCTCCGACCATGCCATCGGCCAGCTCAGCCAAGACCGAGAGGTCGATTTCAGGAGCCAGAGGCTTGCCCTCAGTGTGGACGGCAAATATCTCCCGTCTTGCAGGTTCATCAGGGGCCGGCAGTTTGAGATGGAGATCGAACCGTCCCGGTCTGAGCATCGCCGGATCGATGATGTCCAACCGGTTGGTGGCCCCCAGGACGACGATGCCTTTCAGTTCCTCGATCCCATCCAATTCGGTCAAAAATTGGCTGATCACCCGATCGACCACATGTGAGGACATTTCCGAGCCTCTCCTGGGGACGATGCTATCGATTTCATCAAAGAATATGATGCAGGGAGAGGCCTGCTTCGCCTTCTTGAAAATCTCCCGGACGCCCTTCTCGCTCTCACCGACCCATTTGGACAACAGCTCCGGCCCCTTGATGGATATGAAATTCACCTCTGACTGGGAGGCGACGGCCTTGGCCAAAAGCGTCTTGCCGGTTCCAGGCTCTCCATAAAGAAGGATGCCCTTCGGAGGGGAGGTCCGGGCATACTCAAACAGTTTGCTGTATTTCAACGGCCATTCAATGGTTTCCTTGAGGACGCGTTTGATTCCGGCAAGCCCTCCGACGTCCCTCCAGCGAACGTCCGGGATCTCCGTAAAAACCTCGCGGATAGCCGAAGGCTCGATCTCTTTCAGGGCCTCGGTGAAATCTTCCATCGCCACTTGAAGGCCCATCAGCGTGTCATACGGAATCTGCTCCAGTTCAAAATCGATCCTCGGAAAAATCTTTCTCAGGGTGGCCATAGCAGCTTCCCGGGAGAGGGCCTCCAGATCCGCCCCTACGAACCCATGGGTAATCTCGGCCAATCGAGGAACGTCCACATCTTCGGCCAAGGGCATTCCCCGCGTATGAATCTCGAGAATCTGCAAGCGTGCGTTTCTGTCCGGAATTCCGATCTCGATCTCCCTATCGAAGCGCCCCGGCCTTCGCAGGGCAGGATCGATGGCATTGGGGATATTGGTGGCGCCGATTACAATCACTTGTCCGCGGGAGGACAGGCCATCCATGAGGGCCAGGAGTTGGGCTACGACCCTCTTCTCGACCTGTTTTTCCCCGCCCATTTCCTCGCGCTTGGGCGCAATGGCATCGATCTCGTCGAGAAAGATAATACTGGGGGCATGCGCTGTAGCCTCTTCGAATATCTTGCGCAGATTGGCCTCGCTCTGGCCGTAGAACTTGTTCATGATCTCCGGACCACTCAGATGTCTGAAGTGGACATCCGTTTCGTTGGCAACCGCCCGAGCGATGAGCGTCTTCCCGCAGCCCGGTGGTCCGTGAAGCAGCACACCTTTGGGAGGATCGACCCCAAGCCTTTCAAAAACCTGCGGATAACGGAGCGGGAGTTCGATCATCTCGCGGACCTTGCGGATCTCTTTTCCCAGGCCGCCGATATCTTCGTAAGCGATGCGGCTTTTTCCTTCCTTAGGTTCCTTCTCCAGTTGGATATGGATGGAGGTTGATGGGTGAATGATCACAGGGCCGGCAGGCCTCGTGCCAAGAACCTCGAAATCCTGTGTCCGTGCTCCAAAAAGCCGCGCTCTTACCTTATCACCCTCCTTCAACGGAAGCCCCTCGAGAAGGCTTCCTATGTACCGAGCATCATAGGAACGCATCAGAGTGAGCGGGGCCACCACGATCTTCTCCGCCGCCTCGCAGGAGGTCTTCTCCAGAACGATCTTCTCATCGATCCCCGCCTGGGCATTTTCCCGAGTTATCCCATCGACCCGGATAAGCCCCTTGCCTCGGTCCTCCATATACGCCGGCATAACCTTGGCCACCGTCTCCCGCCTACCCTTCAGTTGGACCACATCCCCCACTTCCACCCCAATTCGAGAGAAGTCGGCAGGATCGAAACGGACAATGCCCCGGCCTGCGTCTTTAGGAGCGGCTTCCGTTACTTTGAGGATCAGCTGTCTGCCTTCCATCGTTCCACCAAACCTCCTGATTCAAATCAAAAACCGGCTCTCAAACCGCCCCTTCCGAAGGCCGGATCCTGATCTCCAGCACACCGTTCTTGTAAGCCGATGTCAGGCTGTCTTTGGCAGCCTCCCGCGGGAGCAGGACCTCTTTGTGGTACTTTCTCTTTTCCCCCTCCGCCCGAATCGTCAGGATATCCCCCCTCACCTCGAGCCTGATATCCGTCTCCTCGATCCCGGGCATCTCGACCACAATCTGCATTCCATCCGGAGTATCGAAGACATCCACGAGCGGTTCACGAAACTCTTCTACAACAGGACCTTTGGGCGTTCTCTTGACGTTCCCGAATTGCTGAACCGCAGGACGACCATCCGCCATGGTTCGGACATTGATCCCGTAAACTGCCTTCAAGTCCTTGAGGCCTTTGAGTTTTCCAAGATCTCCGAAGTCGATTTCTCCGGTTTTCCCCACCTCTTCGCCCTTTTCGGCCAGACGATTGGCAGCCTCGATCAGATTGGTAATGCCTTTGAAGAGTCCCCCCAAACCCAGATCAAAGCCGATGCCTTCCTTTTCATCATCTCCCTTTTTCCGTGTCGGCATTTTACGCATCCTCTCTGCGCACCGTTTTTCTGCGCTATTGCATGGAAAAGCGGCGGCTGGTTACTTCCATCGGGAAATGGCCTTTTTGGCCAATCTCGGCGTCAATCTGCACGTTCGCTTGTGCGGCGACCACCAGGTCGACTCCGTACAAACGCTCGATTTCCTTGATATTGGCCAAAAATCCCCATTTCCGGGTTGGAAACCTGGTCGTTCTGGATAATCATTTCCGAATGAACACTGGTTAAATCCCACTCCGAAACGATCTGCTTGGCTAAAAAACCTCACTTTCGAATTGCAAACTCTTAGTGGAATGACTCCGTTTCCGAACGGGCACCTTTTCACACCTCGGAACCGGACTACAATTTCATCTCCAGGTTGACGAAGTTAAACGGCGGCGCAGGACCGACTACCTGGAAATCCGCGGTCCCGCTATATTTTTCAGCCAAATCCTCCACCAGAAAATCAAACTGCTTTTCGCGGGTCCGATCTATGAGAAAAACGGCATTGAGAAACATCTCGTCCCCCACCCCGTCCTTTGCTTGAATATCAATGGCAATCCTTTTCAAAGTATTCAGGACCTTCTCACATTCCTCCCGTTTTCTTTTCTCCAGGGCATCCTTGACGGCCCTACCCAAAGCGACTCTTTTCTCGGAATCGGCTTCCTCGCACGCACCCGCCAAAGGCGTTAGGCTGCCCTTCATTTCCAGACCGGATGCCATGATTTCGGCAAAAATGGTCTTCATCTGGGTCCAGCGCGCCTTGAGACCAACTTCCACCTTGTTGTCCAGATCGCGCAGGAGCCCTTTGAACTCCACATATCGTTTTCGTAAAAACATCCGCACTTCTTCGGCATTGTTCGCTACGGTACAAAAACGGACCGGCAAAACCGTGTAGTCCCTCATGACCTCTTCTATGACTCGCTCATGATCCATAAGATTCTCCCTATTGATGACATAGCGGGTCAACGGAGAGTTGCTGATTACTGCACTAATGTCATTATAACCAATCGTTGTAACCACATCACCTCTCTGGCCGATGCCTATCGTGCCAAAATTTCTGCCTTCGTTGGCTCCGATAATGCAATAAATATATTTTCCTTCCTTACTCATAACCATATCCTCACCGACCAGTTTTCCCAGATATGCGTTAATCAATATTCTATTTTTACAACATTTATAGATTTTGATACATCCTCTTTTATCGGCTGCTTTCTAAAATTAGCTTTCTTGCCATCTTCTTGATCAATGCCGATCAGCTTTGAAATTTGATCCTCGAGAGACTGTATCTTGCCTTCAATTTGTTCTTTACGCTTGATCACATTAACCAATTCATTCTGCAGAATACACTTATTGTTTTCAAGAAGATAAAGGTCCAATTGAATAGACGATTTATCAGCACGCGGCAAAATTCCCTGTCTCAGTTTTTTTATTGTACTGATCGATTTGAGGCCTCTGATCTTTCGTTCCATACTGATCCTCTCCGAGTATGCATCCATAAGCCATTTAGTTTCCATCCGGAAATGGTCTTTTTGGCCAATCTCGGCGTCAATCTGCACGTTTGCTTGTGCGGCGACCCACAGGTCGCCTCCGCGCAAACGCTGGATTTCCTTGATATTGGCCAAAAATCCTCATTTCCGGATTGGAAACTGGGTTGTACCGGGAAATCATTTCCGGATGGACACCGTTTAGCAGATCTCTTCAATCAAGCGCCCTATCGTTTCCCTGACCTTGACCTGATTACCGATGCTTCCGATGCGGCTTGTCTCGGAGGCCAAAATATCCAGGCAGATCTGCCTGAATACGGAGTCGTTTCTGTTGGCTGAAACCTTTTGAACCGAGAGGGTCTTTGCTATCATGATGCATCCCCGGATAGTGGGGGCAAATTCATAGGTATCGGATTCTCTCAGACCTCGAACAATCTTTACGATCTTGCCTGCATCCCCATTGAGCAGGCCTGATTTGAACTGAGTGATACGAACCTCTGTCTCCTCATCAAAGTAATCCAGATCCATCGTGATCATTCTATCCCGAAGAGCATCCTGACTCCGATGAACTCCTGCATACTCCTCCGGGTTGCTGGTAAAAATCGCCGTAAAATCGGGATGGACTCGTATATACCCTCCATCTGTACCGCCTCTTGCTGCAGGGAGATCGAGCATCCTCTCCTGCAGGACAGAAAGCAGTATATTGTTGGCTTCCGGGCGTGAACGTGTAAATTCATCATAGATGAGGGTAAAACCATTCTTGCATGCTACCGTCAGTCGATTGTCAACCCAGCGCTTCCTCATTTCCTCTTCGGTCTTCAGCACGGTGTGGATAAAATTGTCAACCACCTTCTTTGACCGAAACCCATATTCCCCTCCCACCAGATCCGATGTCGAATATTCCTCGTCGCCATGGATCATCACTACGGGCCGGCCGATCTTAGCCGCTACATGCAACGCCAGAGTCGTTTTTCCAGTTCCAGAAATTCCCCTGAAATGAATGGGAAATCCCGCCGTTAGATAAGCCATCGCTCTTCCGGTGATATCTTCTACGTAGGGAGTCTCAACAAAATTGGGAAGAGATCTCGGCTCCAAGACCGTTGCCATTTCCTGCGTCAACATCTGATCCTCCTTTTTTCATGCCTGATAATGTCGTTTGCTTTGTTTGAATTGATTTCTCCCCCGCACGGCAGCGCATGGGGGAGAAATCAGGCGTGTCCTGGAGTCTACGTGAGATGCCGCTTGGTGTTACCCCAATATCTTGGAATCTCAGGCAATAAAATAGCTCGAGTCCTCTTTCCTTACATCCCCGTTCTCTAAAAGCTCCCGAATCACAGGGATAAGGGAACGCCAATTAGCCAAACCCAGTTCTTCGGCGATCTCCACCATTTTCAATCCCTGCGGACGCTCTCTGAGCAATTCCAGGATTCGATCCTCAAAATCCGATCCCCACTCCGTAGCTTCTTGTGAGCTTTCGCTTCCTTCTTCGGCAGGTAAATCCTCTGCAGGCTCCTCGGCCACCGGTTCGGACGCCTTTTTTTCGGTGGATTGCGAAGACTGCAAAACCTCCTCGACGGTTCCGACCTTTTCCTCCGCCGCGACTTCGACCGGAGCCACCGACTCGCCAGCCCTCCCGGACTGAACCGCGGAGAGGATCTCTTTCCAGATCCGTGCAGCATTGCTCCGGTCTGAATTCAATTCACCTAAGAGCGTAGAAACAGATGCGGTCAAACTGCTTCGGAACTCGGAAAGCCTTCCCCTGAGTCCAGCCGCCATCTCTTCAAACTCGGATCGGTCCGCCTTTTTCCGTTCTGTTTCCGCAGCGTCCAAACCCTCCATGAAACGGCGAAGCCCCGCAATAACGTCAGCCAGCATAGCCCTAAGAAATTCCGCGCTTTCCTTCAATTCCGCTTGAACGCCCTCTTTGCGCTCTGTTTCCGCTTTCTGCAAACTGGTTTTGAACTCTACCAGGCTCTGTCTCAGGGCTTGAAGATTCAATCTCAGAGCCTCGGATACTCCCTTTCGGGTTTCTTCAAATTCCTTCAACAGCGACTTCGTTTTTGCGCCAAGTTCCGCAATCAGCTTCTTTCTATCTTCAATTTCAGTTTGTGTCTGCTCCTTACGGCCGGCTTCAGACACATCCAGGTCGGCCTTGTACTGCTGAAGCAACAATGAAAATTGCTCAAGTTCATCCCGTAGCTTCTCGCTTGATTCTTTCCGCGCTGTGGAAATATCATCCAGCATATCACGGGTGGCCTTGCATAATGTCGAGACATCTTCTTTTCGATTTTCACGAATTTGATCAAATCCAGCGAGCATCTCCTGCGCCATACTCTTCCGACTCTCGGCCAGAGTCGAGATGAATTCCAGTGTCTGGGCCTTTGACGTGGCCATGTCCTGCCTCATCCGATCCATGGCATTCATACGTTCTTCATGCGCCGCTGCAATCTCTTCCGCCAATCTCCTCAAATCATCTTGTAGCATCTTTTCCCTCCTTGTCCTTTCATCATCCGTACAGGACATGCTTGAGACTTTTCTTTCGGACTGAGGGGTATCACTAACACCTGGTCTACCTCAAGGATGTCTCTCCGATTGGTTATGCGAATCGGCGGAATGGATATGTACCTTTTCTCCACCGATTGGCGGAAACTACTCTGATGCCCTCGATCAAGAGCCCTGAAAAAGGTCCGCTCCGCAAGCGATTGTACGCCACCGGCTCTGAATTCCTTCACGAACGCGATTGAGATCTTCGATCATGCGGATCAGCCCTCCCTCTCTCTCTTTCTGCTGAGCCTTCAGTGCCTTGAGCATCATTCTGAAATCCTTCATGCGGATGCTTTCCCCTTTTGACAAAAGGCTCATCAACGATGTACGCAGTTCCTCCTGTTCAACCTGAAGCAGCTTGAGCGCATGAAGAATCTTGATTTCCCTTTCTTTCTGCTTCTTCGACAGATCGGTGCGAATCTCGTGCACCTCCTCCAAACCATTCGAAGACCCGCTCAAAAGAAGGATTCTAAGACGATCGACCATCTTTTTTTCCTGATCCTGGAAGCTGTGAAAAATCTGTTCGGTGTCCGCTGCGTGTGACCTCCATCGTGTGGCTACATCCTCTATCATTCGGTCAAAATCTTTTTTTCTGAGACTTTCCGCCTTCGCCAAATTATCCCGTAAGCGTAGGATCATATCCTGGACTTCAACCTGATAACACTTCAGTGCTTCATAAGCCTGTCCCATGAGAGAATTGACGGTATTGACCCGCATCTCGTAGGAGTCGAGAAGAGCATCTGCAAATTGCTTCAGATCATCTCTTGACTTCATTACTACAACCTCCAGGATCCTCTCAAATTTCGATCATATTCAACTTATAAATGAACACTTTCAATAATCAGCATCCATTATATAGTCTTTTTATCATGATAACAATTGGATGGCATCATTAATTCGTCTACCAATAAAAAAACCGTTAATAAACCGGACACAAAACCCTACGATAAGAACCAATGAAGGGAGACCTGTCAGGTTTAGTAACGGTCTTTCGGTGCGTTGCGGAGATTTCAGATATGCTTGAGATATCACAGCGCTAAGATTTATTGCGCTTGCGAAGGGGTCTCGTGCGCCTTCACACCCTCCAGGATATCTGGCAATCTCCCTTCAATAAATGTATTTATGCAGCTGCCGTCAGGCCCACCGCCTCAGCGTACTTGAGGTAGGTTTCGACGCCGGCCACAACCGCTCTAGCCTCAATCGCCAAGAGCTCGATGCCCACCAGGGAAACCCTGGCCCACGCATCCACAACCACACCCTTGTCAAGAATCCTGTCCACCACCTCAGCCAAGCTGGAGGATGCCATCGATTTTTCCATTGCCATTGTGATTCTCCTTTCCTTTTACATTCTGATTGGTTCTCTGCTGTTTAGGCAGCAGCCGTAAGGCCTACCGCTTCGGCGTACTTGAGGTAGGTTTCGACGCCGGCCACAACCGCTCTAGCCTCAATCGCCAAGAGCTCGATGCCCACCAGGGAAACCCTGGCCCACGCATCCACAACCACACCCTTGTCGAGGATCCTGTCCACTACCTCGGCCAAGCTGGAGGATGCCATCGATTTCTCCATCGCCATTTGCATTCACCTCCTTTCTCTTTTTTACTTGAACAAGGCCAGGTCAACCGCCCTCCGGCCCCCGTTTATGGCTTGCCTGCAAAGCTCGACAAGCTCCCGAATGTCGAAAGGTTTCTCGAGAAAGGCATAGGCCCCTTTCTCCAAGAATGCGGATCGCGTTTCCCCTAAGGCGGATATACCGATCACCTCAGCACGACAGCCCAGCGTCTTGATTTCTTCGAAAATTGACAATCCGCAATGGTCCGGCAGAACGTAATTAAGGAGGATCAAACGAATTTCAGGATGATTTTTTATAATTTCCATTGCATCCTTTCCATTGGTTACAGCCTCCACGGCCAATCCCGCAGTCTCCAGCACATTGCCGATAACCCAGAGCATCTCCTCTGAATCCTCGATGATCAAAACTTGAAAACCATTACTCATAGTCCTATCCCGAATATGTTCGCTGAACATCTAATGAGTTTCCATCCGGCAATGGTCTTTTTGGCCAATCTCAGCCCTAATCCGGGCGTTTGCCTGTGCGGCGACCACCAGGTCGTTCCCGCGCAAATACCTGGTATCATTAGATCCTGGCCAAAAATCCTCATTTCCGGGTTGGAAACGCGATTCTGCTGGATAATCATTTCCGGATGGACTGATGAGGATATTTCATCAGATATGCCAGTTCTGTGCCAAGAATGATATGCAGGAACGTTGGAGCTGTCGGCGGTGAGTTTTTGCAGTGTTTACAGCGTTATTCCAAATACTTCGGAAGAAATGGCAGCGATTGGGTCAAACAGAGGGGGAAACCTAGGAAGAAAGATGTGGTAGGGCATCCAGACCCCAATTAGGGCAGAAATGCCATAGTAGGGAATTTTAAAAGTTGGAATCTTCCTCCCATTTTTTCATCTTTCGAAGCAGGGTCTTGTAATCAATGCACAGCCTGCGTGCAACCTCGCTTTTATTACCACCGGCATCGGCCAACGCCTGCATGATTATCCGCTGCTCCGCATAATCGGCTACGAGCCTGACGCTCTCCTTCAATGAAGCCCCGTCATAATTCACGGGAGCCGCGGGCATCGGATCCAGGACTCCATTAGCGAGAGGTGCGACGCAATCCATCATAAAATGGTCAGGGTGAAGGAGGTTGTCGGGCTCGCACAGGAGGACCGCCTGCCGGATAACATTACGCAACTCACGGACATTTCCAGGCCAGGCATAGGTAGAAAGGACTTGCAAGGCGGCCTTTGAAAGACCTTTGCACGGTTTATCCAATTCCTGGGAGGCCTCTTTGATGAAGCGGTTGGCCAGGTGAGGGATATCCTCGGCCCTTTCCCTCAAGGGGGAAACCCGTATGACGAACTCTTTCAGCCGAAAGTAGAGATCTGAGCGGAACGCCCCACATTCAATATGTTTTTCCAAAGGCCTGTTTGTGGCCGCGATGATGCGAGCCGAGAAAGGCTGGGTCTTCGTCGCCCCCAATCTCTGGACCGTCCTTTCCTGCATCGCGCGCAAGAGTTTCTGCTGAGCGGAATAAGGGAGATTCCCTATTTCGTCCAAAAAGAGGGTCCCCCCTTCGGCCAACTCGAATTGGCCTGGTTTATCCTGCCCGGCGCCGGTAAAGGCCCCCTTCATGTAGCCGAACAGTTCGCTTTCTATGAGAGATTCAGGTATGGCTCCGCAATCGACGGCTACAAAAGGACGGTTTTCTCCCCCTCCCAAATCGTGAATAGCCCGCGCCACCAATTCCTTTCCAGCCCCGCTTTCACCTTCGATCAACACACTGAACGAAGTAGGGCCAACCTTTTCAATCAGCTGAACCAGGTTTCGGATTCTATCGCCGTATCCCATAAGTTCGTACAGAGAAGATCGTCCATTGAGGACCTTCTTGAGATGCTGCACTTCCTGGGTCAGATCGCGGGTTTCGATAGCTCGTTGAACGGTAAAAAGAAGATCGTTGTTGTCCACCGGTTTACTGATGTAATCATAAACGCCCATCTTCATAGCTCTAACAGCTGATTTGACTTCACCGTACGCGGTGACCATTATGATAGAGGGCTTCGATCCGCTTTGAAGCATTTCTTCCGCCACAGAAAGCCCGTCTTTCCCAGGCATATGATAATCCAACAGCACCAGGTCAGGCTTCATCTCATCAAGTATCCCAATCCCAGCTTCACCATTGGCGGCGCCAAACACTTCATAACCGGCGGCTTTGAGCACATTTCCGGTAGCCCACACAAAGTCGCAATCATCATCGACAAGCAGTATCTTCCTTCCACCAACACAATTTTGAACTGAAATCATTTTCTCCCTCCTATCGCCCCTCCGGCAACGACCGGTTATATGGGAAATGAACGGAGATACGTGTCCCGCCTCCGCTAGGGCAATCCACCTCAATGTCGCCCCCGTGCTCTGCTATAATCGACTGACAGATGCTCAATCCAAGACCCGTACCTCCGTCCTTTGTCGTAAAGAAAGGATCGAAGATGCGCTGCCGGTATTCGTCCGGAATCCCCGGACCATTGTCCTCAATATCGACCTGAAGGGTTTCTTCGGAAGGCAGAAAACGGGTATTAATGATGATTTGCCCTTTGGAAGAAAATGACTGAACGGCATTGATAATAATATTAACGAACACCTGCCCCAACTTATCCTCATCGGCAAGAATTTTTGGGTTTTCTTTATCAAAATTCAGTAAATAATTGATGTCATAAGACCGAGGTTCCAAATTTACCATCCGTATCGCCTTTTCAATAATCTCATGAATATCAACTTCCTTCCATTCCAAACGGGGTGGACGAGCAAAATTCAAAAGCTCCCCTATGAGTCGATTGGCACGCAGGCTGTTACGGTAAATAACTTGAAGATTCTCTTTCAAAAGCTTATCAGGGGACAAGTGATCCAGACAAAATTGAGAACAAGAACTTATAACGGCTAAAGGATTCTTGAGCTCGTGCGCAAGTCCAGCTGCAAATTGACCTAAGGCTGATAGCTTCTCAGACCGTAGCATCAAATCTGTCATATTCTTCTGATGTGTGATGTCCACAATATATACCATCAGACAAATAGGCTTGCTAGATGAATCGACGACAGAGTTAATGGTGTAATGAACATGACGATGAGCACCATCGCTTCGCTTGATTTCCGCTTCACTGGAATAAGACTGAAGCTCTGACACTTTTTTCGCTTCGTCACTCAACTGGCCATCTAATGGACAACCAATGAAATCCCAAATCGGCTTCCCCAAGATTTCAGATTCAACTTTCATACCGAGAATATTGATAAAAGCTTGATTGGCATATGTCAAAATACCTTCCAAATCGGCAAAAGCAACGGGATTAGAAGAAGAAGCGATCGCATAATCCCTGATCCGCAACTCATTCTCAGATTGAATCCGCTCGGATATGTCACGCAATATAATCAGAACAGCCGGCTTCTCCTGCCATGTTGTACCGATAAGGTTCATCTCCACCCAAACCAAGCTCTTATCCTTTTTAGGGATACGGAAAGAGATCAATGATTGGACAGATTTTTCCCATAATCGATTTTCATATGCGCTTATAATGACAGGATAGTCGCTGGGATAAACAACATCAGACAAAGTAAGTTTTTCAAGCTCTTGAATTGAATAGCCAGTAATTTCCAAAGCGCGTGGATTTGCATACTGAATCTTTTCGTCCTGTACAATGACAATCATGTCCCTGGAGTGCTCAACTATGTTTTTGAATTTCAGCTGAGAATCTCTAAGCTCGAATTTTTTATTTTGATATAATTCTCCTGAAGCAGTCAGCAAATTAGCTTCTTTTCGCCCAACCACCTGACCCAATCGTAATCGATCAAGATTTTGGATGCATTCTTCGACTGATTTCAAAAGCATATGAAGCTCGAGAGGTTTAAAGAGATAATCGAAAATATCATGTTTTGAAAAAGCTTCAAACAAAAGGCTGGCTTCTGACCGCCCAGTGATTATGAGGATCTGCGTCAACGGATTGATTTCCTGAATCCTTCGACTGGCTTCAAGCCCATCGATAATAGGCATAGAAATATCCAGAATGGCGATATCGATCTCATGCTCACCCGCTAAACGAACCGCTTCTTCTCCGTCGGATGCCGAAAAAACCATATATTTATGTTTTGTCAAAGCCTGCGTCAGAAATTTCCGAATCAATTCCTCATCATCGGCAAGGAGAATATTCGTCTTAACCATAACTACCTCTCTCTTCAAACTGCTCTTGAGCCGAATTCAGACTCAGAAGAACCTTTATCTTACTTCTCGAACAGCTGCGCGAGCTTTACTGCCAAATTTTCCATCCGAAAATGTTCCTTTTTGCTAATCTCAGCGTCAATCTGCACGTTTGCTTGTGCGGCGACCACCAGGTCGCCTCCGCGCAAACGCTTGATTTCATTGCTATTGGCAAACCGGGACCCGCCGCGAAGCGGTGGGACTGAGCACGCGAAGCGTGCGAAGAAAAAATCCTCATTTCCGGATTGGAAACCGGGTCGTGCTGGATAAAGCATTTCCTGATGGATACAAATGATCCGGCGAAAAAAACTTTTCTGTAAAATCAACCTCATGGTCAAGGATACCGTGATAAACAATCACTTGATATTCAGGCATAAGACCTGCTCCACCGGATGGGATGCCGAGAAAATTTATACCCCAGAAAACACACCCTTAGCAAGAACTCTCCTCACCATATTTTTTTTCGAACCCGAATCGCTGATTCTTTTCGGATTTCGACATCAATCCGCACGTTTCCTTCGATCAAACCCTACAGGTCCCATCGACACAAGGGATTCATTTTTTTGGTATCGCTCAATCGGGGAACCCGCAGCGCCGGGACTGGGCGCGCCCCCTGTCCAATTGCGGCAGCCACTCTGACCGCTCGACAAAAAAATGGAAGTTTCGTAATTTTTCCTTGACCTTTTGTGTCCTTTTGATCCTAAATTTGTCCGACAATACGTTTTCCGTATGCAGACCCAACCATTCGCGATCCACCCGCCTTCCTCGAGACAACCGTCACGGGTTCCCTGTACCGGAGGATGATAGTGGTAAACATATCCCATTTCGAATCTTTACCCGTCCCACGCCGAAAGCGGCGCAGGCGGGGCTTGCTCTCTGCCATTCTGACCCTGTCGTTTGCCCTCACGGCCTTCGGCTGCAAGAAACAGGATCCGGGAGGCGCCCAGTCCGCAGAGCAGCCGGTGAACGTCACAGTAAGCACGGTGAAGACGCAGGACGTCCCCGTCGTCTTCGAATTCATCGCCCAGGTGGAAAGCTCCCGGCAGGTGAACATCCAGGCGCGCGTGAGCGGATTTCTCGAAAAGCGGGTTTACACCGAGGGGACCATCGTCCAGGAGGGCGAAATCCTCTTCCAGATGGATCAAAAACCTTTCAAAGCGCAGCTCGCACAGGCCGAGGCCGCCCTCGCCCGCCAGCAGGCCGCCTACGAGGTCGCGCGCCGGAACCTCGCCCGCGTCAAGCCCCTCGCCGCCGCCGACGCCCTCTCCCAGAAGGACCTCGACGACGCGACCGGCCAGTACCAGTCCACCGCCGCCGCCGTCGAGCAGGCCAAGGCCGCCGTCGAGCAGGCCAGACTCGACCTCTCTTACACGGTCATCACCTCGCCCGTAACGGGCATCTCCGGTTCGGCGGACCAGGCCGACGGCACCTATCTCAGCTTCACGAACAGCCAGCTGACCACGGTCACCGTGCTCTCGCCGATCTATGTGAACTTCAGCGTCTCCGAGAACGACTGGCTGCGCTCCCGTGATCAGATCGGCAAGGGACAGCTCATCGAACCCGAAGCGGAGGCTTACACCGCCGAGATCATCCTGGCCGACGGCTCGCTTTATCCGCATACCGGCAAGCTGACCTTCGCCGATCCCTCCTTCAGCGCCGAGACGGGCACCTTCCTGATCCGCGCAACCTTCGACAACCCCGACGGTCAGCTACACCCCAATCAATACGTGCGCATTCACCTGAAGGGAGCCGTCCGCCCCGATGCGGTACTCGTTCCTCAGCGCGCGGTCCAGCAGTCGTCCAAGGGGCATTTCGTATGGGTTCAAGGCAAGGATGACAAGGCCGAAACGCGCCCGGTCGTGGTGGGCGAATGGCACGGGGATCAGTGGCTCGTCTCGGAGGGATTGCACCCCGGGGACCGCGTCGTGGTAGACGGTGAGATCGCCCTCAGGCCCGGCACCCCTTTGAAGGTCAACCACCCGATCGATCAGGAGAGGCCGGGAGGATCGTCCAAGGCCGGAAACAACCCACCGAAGAGCGGCCGCTAGGCGGAGAGGGCGTCCACCCATGTTCTCGAGATTCTTCATCGAAAGACCGATCTTCGCCACCGTCGTCTCCCTCATCATCGTGATCGCCGGCCTGGTGGCCATGAGCGCCCTGCCGGTCTCCCAGTACCCGACCATCACCCCCGTCCAGATCCAGGTGACCACCACCTACCCGGGCGCCGACAGCAAGACGGTCGGAGACTCGGTGGCGGCCCCCATCGAGGCACAAATCAACGGGGTCGACAACATGCTCTACATGACCTCGACAAGCTCCAGCACCGGCCAGATGACCATCACCGTCTACTTCAGCCTCGACACCGACCCGGACATGGCCGAGGTGCAGGTCCAGAACCGCGTGAACCTCGCAACCCCTCAGCTCCCCGAGGCCGTGGTGAACTATGGCGTCTCGGTGCAGAAGAAATCCTCCAGCACGCTGATGATCGTCGCGGTGACCGACAACGAGGGCCGGTACAGCCCGGAGTACGTCACCAACTACGCCAACGTCTACATCCTCGATGCCATCAAACGGGTCAACGGCGCCGGCCAGGCCCAGATCTTCGGCGTCCCGGACCAGGCCATGCGCATCTGGATGAACCCGGACCGGATGGCATCCCTCGGGATCACGACCACCGATATCCAGAATGCCGTGGCCAAACAGAATGCCCTCTTCGGGGCCGGCCAGGTGGGTCAGCAGCCGACTGACGGCCCTGTCCAGCTGACCTTTCCGGTGGTGACCGAAGCACCGTTCGTGAGCCCTTCCGAATACGAGAACATCATCCTGCGCGCGGGGCAGGAAGGCAGCGCGATCGTGCGCCTGAAGGACGTCGCCCGCGCCGAGGTCGGCCGCAGGCTCTACATCGACGACACCCGTCTGAACGGGAAGCCCGCGACCTTCATCGCCATCTATCAGCAGCCGGGCGCAAATGGGCTCGAGGTTTCCAAGGCCGTGCGCAAGACCCTCGAGGAGATGAAGCGGACGCTCCCGGAAGGCATCGACTACCTGATCGCCCTCGATACCACGGACTTCGTGCGCCTGTCCATCAAAGAGGTCATCCACACCCTTTTCGAGGCGATCCTGCTGGTCGTCCTGGTCGTTTACCTTTTTCTCCAGAGCTTTCGGGCCACGATCATCTGCACGGTGGCGATCTTCGTGGCGCTCATCGGCACATTCCCCGGGATGCTTGCCCTGGGATTTTCGATCAACCTGCTGACACTCTTCGGCATCGTTCTCGCCATCGGGATGGTGGTCGACGACGCCATCGTGGTCGTCGAAAACGTCGAACGGAACATGACCAAGAACAACCTGGCGCCCAGGGAAGCGACCATCCGGGCCATGGACGAGATCGGCACCTCCCTCGTCGCCGTGGTGCTGGTGATGGCCTCGGTCTTCATCCCGGCGGCCTTCCTGCCAGGCACCACCGGGCAGCTCTACAAGCAGTTCGCGATCACCATCGTCATCTCGGTGACCCTTTCCGGCTTCGTGGCCCTGACGCTCACCCCGGCCATGTGCGGGCTGATGCTCAAGCACTCGGCGCCCCCGCGCCGCGGGCCCTTCGCCTGGTTCAACCGGCTTTTCGACCGCTTCACCCTCGCCTTCGGCGACGCGGTGGTCCTCATGATCAAGCGGATGGCCATCGCCTTCCTCCTGCTCGCCGTCTTCATGGGGGTGCTCCTACACCTCTTCCGCACCACGCCGACAAGCTTCGTCCCCAACGAGGACCAGGGCTACCTGATGGGGCTGGTGATGATGCCCGATGCGGCCAGCCTTCAGCGGACCGTCGAAACCTCCACCAAGATCGATGCGATCTTCGCCGCGAACCCGGCCGTCGCCGTCCGCAGCGCCATCAACGGCTTCAGCCTGATCGACGGCCAGTACAAGCCCAATGCGGCCACCTTCTTCGTCACCCTCGAAGACTTCGAGGAGCGGTACTCGTCGATCGACCGCGCCCGCAAGGAGAACGCCCGCGCGGTCCTCCAATCGGTCTACGCCGAGGCCCGAGGCATCGAAACCGGACGCCTCATCCCCATCCCGCCGCCGGCGATCCCCGGCATCGGCACCACGGGCGGGTTCGAGTTCTGGGTGCAGGACAAAGGATCGGGCAATCCGGAGCGGCTTTACGAGATCGCCCAGGACTTCCTGGCCAAGGCTCGCCTGCGGCCGGAACTCTCCGGACTGAACACCACCTTCCGGGCTGCCTCTCAACAGCTGAAGGCCGAGGTCGACCGGGACAAGTCGATGCTGCTCGGCCTGCCGGTCGAGGATGTGTACAGCGCCCTCCAGGCCCAGTTCGGCTCCATCACCGTCAGCCAGTTCAACCAGTACAGTCGGGTCTGGAACGTCGTGCTTCAATCCGACGCCCCCTTCCGGCGCGAGCCCGCGGATATCACCCGCCTCTACACACGCTCCAACAATGGGGAGATGATACCGCTCTCAGCCGTCGTGACGACCCGCTACGTGAGCGGGCCTGACATGGTGCCTCATTTCAACGGCTTCCCCGCCGCCCAGGTCACGGGCTCGGCCGCGCCAGGGTACAGCTCCGGGGATGCGATCGCCGCCATGGAGCAGGTCGCCGCCGAGGTCTTTCCGGAGGGTTACAGTTTTGCCTGGTCTGGGATGGCGTACGAGGAGAGGCAATCGGGCGGGACCTCGACGGCCGCCTTCGCCTTCGGCCTGATCATCGTTTTCCTGGTCCTCGCCGCGCAGTTCGAGTCCTGGACCCTTCCCGGGTCGGTCATGACGGCCGTCCCCTTCGGGGTCCTCGGGGCCCTCGCGTTCAACTGGATGCGCGGGCTCGAGAACAACGTCTACTTCCAGATCGGGCTGCTGGTGCTGATCGGGCTGGGCGCGAAGAATGCGGTCCTGCGGGTCACCTTCGCGGTGGAACTGCGCAAGCAGGGGCTCTCGGTCATGGAGGCGACCATCAAGGCAGGCGAGGAGCGGCTGCGGCCGATCATCATGACCTCCCTCGCCTTCATCTTCGGGGTGCTCCCCCTGGCCGTCGCCACAGGCGCCGGGGCCAACGCCCGCCATTCGATCGGCACCGGCATCATGGGCGGCATGATTGGAGAGGCCACCCTGGCGATGCTCTACGTCCCCCTCTTCTTTTATCTCTTCGACCGCTGGAGCGAACGCTCCGCATCAAAACACACACCGCCGCCGACAGCCGTGGAAACCCCTCCCGAGGACCGGCACCCGGAGGTGAATTGACATGCGCCGCTTCCTTTTTCTCGCCTCTCTACTCCTGCTCGCGGGCTGCATGACCGGCCCCGACTACCAGCGCCCGGAACTCGACCTCCCGCAGGCCTTCCGGTACGCGGAAGCAAACGCAAAGCAGACCGCCGACACCGAATGGTGGAAGAGCTTCGATGACCCGGTGCTGGCCGCCCTGATCACCGACGCCCTGGCAAACAACCACACCCTCAAGGCCGCGGCGGCCAACATCGAGCAGGCGGCCGCAGTGCTCATGCAGGTCCGCTCCCCGCTCTTCCCGCAGGCCGACTACGGCGCCGCCGCTGGCCGAGCACAGACGAGCGGACTCGGCACGGGCCCCCTCTCCTCCCTCATCGAAAACCCCAGCGATTCGTTCCAGGTCTTCGCCGGCGCCTCTTGGGAGATCGACCTCTGGGGGCGCATCCGCCGACTGTCGGAGGCCGCGCAGGCCGATCTCTTCGCGACGGAAGAGGCCTACCGGGGCGTGATCCTCTCCCTCGTGTCGGCGGTCGCCGAGGGCTACATTCAGCTCCGCGGCCTCGATGAGCAGCTTGCCATCGCCCGGCGCACCCGCGAGGCCTATGGGGAGTCCGTCGAGCTCTTCGAACTGCAGCACCGCCACGGGCAGGTCTCCAGGCTGATCGTCGAACAAGCTCGCTCCCAGTACCAAACAGCTGCTGCAGCCATCCCTCAGATCGAATCCCAGCTCGCCCAAACGGAAAACGTCCTGTCGATCCTCCTTGGGCGGAACCCCGGGCCTATCCAACGGGGGCGATCCATCCTCCAACTGGTCCCCCCGGCCGTACCCGCCGGCCTGCCCTCCGAACTGCTCGAACGCCGTCCGGACCTGGCCCAGGCCGAACAGAACCTGATCGCCGCCAACGCCCGGATCGGGGCCGCCAAGGCGCTCTACTTCCCGACCATCTCGCTGACGGGCGCACTCGGCTTCGAAAGCTCCGAACTCTCGGACCTTTTCCAGGGATCCTCCAAGACCTGGAGCTACTCCGGGTCCGTCACCGGCCCGATCTTCACCGCCGGCGCCGTCAAGGGACAGGTCAAACAGGCCGAAGCGGCGCAGCGCGCGGCCCTTGAAACCTACCGGAACGCCATCCTGAGCGCCTTCAGGGACACCGAAAACGCCCTCGTCTCACGCCGCAAGCTCTCCGACGAACTCGAGGCCCGCGAGGCCCTCGCCGCCGCCCTCCGCGAATACGCCCGCCTCGCCCGCATGCAGTACACCGGCGGCTACACCCCCTACCTCACCGTTCTCGACGCCGAATCACAGCTCTTTCCCGCCGAACTCAACGTCGCCCAAACCCGCACCCTCCTCCTCACCGCCTACGTCACCCTCTACAAATCCCTAGGTGGTGGGGTCGGACCAAGCCAAGTATCTGTAAATAAAAAATAAACCCGTTAAAAAGAGGCTTTTTTAGAGCTTAAAAGCCCCTTTTAAGGGTCAAAATGAGCAAGAGGCCCCAGCCCTCCGACGCTTCATCGCCGTAGTGCCCCGTCAGGCGACATAGCGCGAAAGGCGCCTGATCTCGCCTTCGGCCTCCGTCATGATATCCTGCAGCAACTCCGCAACCGGGCGCACGCCTTTGATCAGTCCGGCGACCTGTCCCATCATCACCGACCCCCGCTCCATGTCGCCCAATAAATACCGCGGCCTTTATTCGGTGTTGCACAGCAACGCTTCGCTGTCGAAGACAACCTCCCTCCAATCCAGCGGCTCAACCCTCCGCCAACGCCGCCCTTATCTTTTCCGGGGTAGCCGGGAGGTTGAATACCCTCACGCCGCAGGCATCCTCGATGGCGTTGATCACCGCCGGGGCGGTCGACACCATGGTCATCTCCCCGATGCCGGTTGAGCCGAGCGTCCCCTTGTTCCGCGGCGTCTCAAGGGGTGTAATGACTTCCACATCAAAAGAGGTTCTCATCGTCGGGAACTTGAACGTGACCCAATCCCGGGTCTTGCCGGCTATGTATTCTTCCCTCAAGGCATACCCCACCCCCTGATCCATTCCGCCTTCGAGCTGCCCCTCCAGGTTCTTCGGATTGATCACCGGTCCAGGATCTACAGCCGTGGTCATTTTCAAGACCCGCACATCCCCCGTTTCCGTGTCGACCTCCACTTCAGCCATCTGGATATTGTGGACCTGCGACTCGAAAGTCGGCCCCTGACCTGTCTGGGGGTCGAGCGCTCCAGCCGGTACGGTTTTTCTTCCTGTGTAGCGAATGGATTTTCCTTTCTCTTTGAGTTCCTCGAATGTCGCCGCACCTGCCTGCTGCATGCTTTGCTTCAGTTGTTCAACCGCCGCGACCAAGGCACCCCCGACCATGTACGTGATTCTGCTGCCTGACGCCGGTCCCGTTTGAGTGGTTTGATCTGTATCCCGCGCAACCAGCCGGACCATTTTCAGGGGCAGTTTCAGCAGGTGGGCGGCGATCTGGGTCAACATCGAGTCGTTGCCTTCGCCGGGGTCCGCCGCTGCCGCAAAAATCGTCACACCGCCGTCCGGCACGAGTTCCACAGTCACCTCGGCCGTATCCCCGGGCGCCCCAATACCATATGAGTGAGCGGCCAGGCCGACTCCCCGTTTGATAGGGCCGTCTTTGAAAGCGGCAGCCTCCTTTCTGGCGCGCTCATAGTGAGGCTGAATGAGTTTACAGATATCCGGGAATGTCCACTGCTCCACCGTAGCCCCGGTGGACACGGTCTGACCGGACAGAAGCGAATTCTTCAGCCGGAATTCGAGCGGATCGATTCCGAGCTTTTCCGCCAGCATGTCCACAGCGGATTCCAGGGCAAAATTGACCTGGGGGGGCCCGGCACCCCGTGCGGCGCCACCCGCCGGATTGTTGGTATACACGAGCCGCGCCATGACGTCGACATTGGGGATATCATAGACCCCGGATAGCATGCTCAAGGCCCGTCTGATTACAGTGCTGCCGATGATCATATAGGCCCCGTTGTCCACCGTGAAGTCATTGGCATAGGCCGTCAGCCGGCCATCTGCTCCGGCCGCCAGTTTGACCTTCATGCTGAACGGATGGCGCTTGGTCGTCATCAGCATGGATTCCTGGAGACTGGGAACATATCGTACGGGCCGTCTGAAATGGAGCGCCGCCGCCCCTGCGATCCCTTCCGAAGTGATGGCGATCTTGATCCCGAACTGCCCCCCGCTGTAAGCTTCCTCGTAGCGGATATTCTTCCATCCGAGTGCCCCCTGCAGCATCGCCTTGTGCGAGTGGATCATGATGCTCCGCCCGATCACCACGAGTACGGCATCTTCCCCCTCCCCCTCGAGGTAGGCGATGCAGGCCTCCGGTTCGAGCGGGGCCTGGTGGTTCATCTGTGTCTGGAACTCCGCCTCGACCACCGCCGCCGCCTCCGTGAAAGCCCGCTTCGCGTCTCCTTTGATCTGAGGCTGTCGATAACAGAGGTTGGGATAGGCGTCATGGACCCGCAAAGCACCCTCCGCAAGGGCCTCCAGAGGGCTCAGCATAACCGGCAGAGGTTCGTAGTGCACCTTTACCGCGCCCGCCGCGGCCTGCGCCTGGGCCAACGTCCCGGCCGCCACGACGGCAATGGGATCCCCCAGACATCGGACCTTGTCATCACAAAGAACGGGCTGATCATCGACTATAAATTTGATCCTGTTGGTGCCGTGAATATCGTGAGCCCTCATGACCCCGATGACCCCGGGCATCTTTTCGGCTTCAGAAGCGTCAATCGACAGGATTTTCGCGTGATGCTCCGTACTTCGAACAACGGCCAACTCAGCCGCACCCTGCATCCTGATATCCGCCGCAAATTCTGCCACCCCGCAGGCCTTGATCATAGCCGAGGGCCGCGGATGGGAAACCCCCAGCATGGCGCCGTCGAGCGGGGGTCTGACCTCATCGGGCGAGGTCTCGTGGCGGAGAAACCGGGCAGCCAGCTTCACGGCATCGATGATCTTCGCATATCCCGTACAGCGGCATAAGTTCCTGGCAAAGGCCTTCTTCATTTCCTCCCTGCCGGGATCAGGGTTCCGATCGAGAAGGCCTTTCGTCGACATAACCATCCCCGGGGTGCAAAATCCGCACTGCACAGCCCCCGAAAGGACAAAAGCCTCCTGGATCGGGTGAGGATTATCCGGCGTACCGAGACCCTCCACCGTCACCACCTCGGCTCCGTCGAGATCCGTCACCCTGCTCAAGCAGGAGCGCGTCGCCTTGCCGTTGACCAGAACCGTGCACGCCCCGCACTGCCCCTTGCGATCGCAGCCCTGCTTCGCCCCGATCAGATGCAGATCCTCCCGCAACAGATCTAGAAGCACCCTCTCCGCATCAACGACAAACTGATACCGTCTTCCGTTCACGTTCAGTGAAATCTTTTTCATTCGCATCGCCTTTCCTCGATAATGACTTTCCCACTTGTCGTTAGAGGCGTCAAACACTGCTCTTTCATATATCAAATATGATATAACATGTCCAGTGAAAGTAAAGTGGGGTCGGACCAAGCGAAGTAGCTGAAAAAATGAGATAAAGCACTCTAAGCAGAGCTTTTTTCCAGCTTAAACGCCCCTTTTGGAGGTCAAAGTCGAATCTGAACCAGCCGTCTGTGACCTTGAGTGCAAACAATCATAGCGCGGCGTAACGGTGGAGTTAACGGTGGAGTTAACGGTGGGGTTTAACGGTGGGGTCGGACCAAGATAAACTACTGCAAATAAAAGATAAAATCCTCCAAAAAAGTCCTTCTCAACGCTTAGAAGCACCATTTGAGGGTCAAAATACTCCAGATATGTCAGAGACACTCGGCACGTCTCAACCATGACAATCCGTCAGGCGACATAGCGCGAGAGGCGTCCGATCTCGCCTTCGGCCTCCGTCATGATATCCTGCAGCAGCTCCGCAACCGGGCGCACGCCTTTGATCAGTCCGGCGACCTGTCCCATCATCACCGACCCCCACTCCATGTCGCCCAATACCGCGGCCTTCCGAAGGGAGCCGATCGTAAAACCGTCGATCTCGTGCTTGTCCTTCCCCTCCATCTCCATTTGAAGGACCTTTTGCACCAACTGGTTCTTGAGAACCCGGAACTGGAGGCCGGTGGTTCTGCCGGTGACCGCTGTATCCGAGTCGAGGGCGTTGCACACGGCCTGCTTGTAGTTATCGTGGAGGGTGGCCTCCCGAATCGCCAGAAACCGGGTACCCATCTGGATTCCTTCAGCTCCGAGGGCAAACGCCGCAACCAATCCCTTCCCATCGGCGATTCCACCAGCGGCAACAACGGGCAAGTCGCTTATCTGAGTCGCCTCCCGAACCAGGACAAATGTGGAGATCTCGGATGGGCTGATGTTTCCGCCACCTTCCATGCCCATGGCGATGATCCCATCCACGCCGGCCTCGTTGCACCGCTTGATCATTTCGAGGGTGAAGGCGACCTGGAATATCTTGATCCCGGCCGCCCTGAACCGCTCGGTATACTGAACAGGGTCCCCCGCTGAAGAGACCACAACCGGGACCCGCTCTTCGATCGCGATCTCCACCGCCTCCTTCGAAGATGGAAGCCTGAGCGGGATGTTCACCGCAAACGGGAGAGAGGTGGCCTCCCTGATTTTCCGTATATGATCGACCAACTCGTCAGGCTCCATGGTGGCGGCGGCGATCGTCCCCAATCCGCCGGCTTTCGAAACCGCGGCTGCCATTTCCCACCCGGTAATCCACGCCATTCCCCCCTGCAGGATGGGGTAGCGGATTCCCAAAACATCGCAAACTCTCGTGCTTAACATAACTCCCTTTCTCTATGGGTCGGACCAACAAAAATACCCTTGAAAGAATCTGTTCTTCAGAAGATGGACCAAGATAGCATACTAAATAGTTTCCATCCGGAAATGGTCTTTTTGGCCAATCTCGGCGTCAATCTGCACGTTTGCTTGTGCGGCGACCACCAGGTCGCCTCCGCGCAAACACTTGATTTCCTTGATATTGGCCAAAACTCCTCGTTTCCGGATTGGAAACTGGGTTCTATAGGGAAATCATTTCCGGATGGATACTAAATAATAGAGAATTTTTTGTGTACACCGTTTTTCCATTCTAAACCTACCACTTGAGACTCAAAATGCAAGGATTAAACGAGGCAGCGCTCTTTAGAAATATCAACTGAAATGAAGGGGCAAAATTTCCTTTTCCTCCCCCTCGAGCTTCGAGCAACCGATGAATCCCGGAATGGGTGCCAGCCTAAGCGGTTTGCAGGGGATCGGATCTTTCAGCCATTTTTTTGCATCCCTGCAAAAACAAAGGGATCAAGCGATTATTCCGTTTGACAGACCACCGCCCTGGCACTATATTGCTGATTAACGATATGGAGGCCCCATGAAAGATTTCATCAAGGTGATGAAGGCCCTTTCCGACCCGAACCGGGTAACGGTCCTGAAGCTTCTGCAGAGGCGTGTCATGTGTGTATGCGAACTCCAGGCCGCTCTGGATCTGGCTCAGTCTACGGTCAGCAAACATTTGAGAATTCTAGAGGAAGCGAGCCTTGTCACCTGGAGTAAGGAGGGGCTTTGGGTCAACTACAGCTTGCTTGCGGACCCGCCCAACCCGTACGCGGCCGCCATGCTGCGGAACCTCGAGCACTGGCTCGAGGAAGCACCTGGGCTTACGGAGTTGTACATGCACCTACCGGAAATTCGAAGGGAGAATATCTGCGGCGCGTGATTTTTTCGACCTTTTCATATCGTTAAATTGCGAATTAGTTTCCATCCGGCAATGAGGATTCTTGGCCAATCTCGGCGTCAATCTGCACGTTTGCTTGTGCGGCGACCACCAGGTCGCCTCCGCGCAAACACTTGATTTCCTTGATATTGGCCAAACCGGGACCCGCCGCATAGCGGTGAGACTGAGCTGCGAAGCGGTGAAGAAAAATCCTCATTTCCGGATCGGAAACTGAGTTCTACCGCGAAATCATTTCCGGATGGATACGAATTATGAACAGTTTGCATCCGGAAATGATTTACCCTGCACACCCCGGTTCCCGATCCGAAAATGTGGACGGTGAAGTGAAGTCGATCGACAAAAACCCCAGTAAAGAAACCGCCAAGTCCTGGATCAAGAAATGAATCGAAGAGAGGCAGGATAATGCCCCGTCAGGATGACTTTTCGCAGGATACGGGCATCCTGCCGCAGCCGAATACACCCTCCGGTTTACAGCATGAAGAGGATGAATCAGGGGACGAGTGAGTTTTTCCCCAGCCTGCAGTTGGCCGGCGCATCCTGAAATTCCCGAATATGGGTTTCGTGCTCAATGGAGTGAACCGGTATAGAGACGGTGCAGATTTTGGATCGGCATACCGGCCAGGAAGCCCGCAATCATGACCTGATTTAGAAGGGTCGTGCGTATGACGCCAAGACGTTGCCAACGCCTGGCCGAGGTGATGGCAGCCTCAGAGAGCGTTACAATCCTGCCTCGCCTGTGGAGGCGCCGCACCAGTTCGAAATCCTCCATGATCGGCATGGGTTTAAAGGCGCCCAGTTCCTCGAAAACCCGCTTCTCCATAAAGATCCCCTGGTCGCCGTAAGGCATCTGAAAAAGCGCGGACCGGATGTGCGTCACCCGTTCCACCAGGCGCATCACGGCCCTCGGATCGTCGGTCTTGAACCGGAATGCCCCTGCCACCGTCGCCGGACGATCCAGGGCGGCGCATATCGCCTCGGCGCATCCACGAGGCGGGAGGGTGTCGGCATGGAGAAAGAGCAGGATTCTTCCACGGGCTACAGCGGCCCCTGCATTCAACTGCAAGGCCCGCCCGCCGGACACCGTCAACACCTTGGCCCCATCCCGCGCGGCAATCTGGCGGGTCCGATCGCAGCTTCCGCCGTCAACCACGATCCGCTCGATCCCCGCCGATCGCCCAAGACATTTGAGCAAACGCCCAATCGTGCCAGATTCCTCGAGGGTGGGAATAATGACGGAGATCAGAGATTTCCCCGAAAAGACATCCGAGAAACGAGGGTCGTATTGAACGACATCCAAATCCTCGGGCCGATCCACATCCCGTAGAGGCGGTAAATCCGCTACACTCAAACCGAGACGACGGATCCTTTCACACGTCTGGGCGTAAACGCGGCCGGTTCCCCAGTCAATCCCCTCAAAAAGCGAGGGATGCACCGACTTCATCCCGATGAGGTAGTACCCACCGTCAGCAGCACGTCCCACAACCGTATTCTTAGACCGAAGGCCTTCAACAGCCTGTTCGAGGATCTCGGAGGTCAGGCCGGGGATATCGGACCCGACGCCGATCACCGCCCCGGCTCCACTCTGAAAGGCCGCTTCGAAGGCATCGAGCATGCGGACGCCGAGATCGCAATCCCCTGAGGCCTGCTCCGCGAAACCGAGATCGGTCCCCAGCCAGGCCCGGAAATCCCTCCGCCGTGCTCCGGTATACCAAATGGTGACCGGCATTTCCCCACGGGTGACCGCCGCCCTCCGGGCCGCCCGCGCAATTTTCACGACGGCCTCGGTCATGCGGCGGTGAAGCCTGGCGGCCACCTGCGGCGTCAGCGCTGAAACGAGGCGGGTCTTGACCTTCCCCGGCTCAGGGTATCGCGCAAAAATCAAAAGATGAGGGGCACCTTGTTTCATGGCATAGAGGCATTAAAATTCATTAAATGAGATCGATAAAAAAGGGCTGCAACTCGTTACGACATAACCGCTGGAACATGGGAGCGATGAACGCTGCCGCCGATAACGAAATGAGACGTATTTCGGGCCTTGCTGTGCCTGCATATTGCAGCCCGGTCCTCTCGGCGCAGCGATCGAAGACTTTCAAAATCCTCCTGCCACCCTAGTTTGGATCCATCGCCCGCCCGCAGATCCAAACCGGATCATGACGAGAGATCAGCAAGGAGCGGAAGAAATGACAGAATTCGTAACCGCCCATGAACCTACCATCCGGATGGCCTTTTTCGTTGGGATCTTTCTGGCTGTGGCCCTGGCGGAACTGCTCGCACCCCGGCGCATCCTGACCACCTCCAAGCTATCTCGCTGGATAGGAAATATCGGCATCGTCTTCATCAGCACCGCTTTGCTGAGGGTTGTGTTTCCTGCCGGGGCGGTTGGGATCTCCATCTGGGTCGGACACCAGGGTTGGGGGATCTTCCAATATTTCCAGTGGCCTTTCTGGCTGGAGGTGGTGCTGACCATCATCGTCCTGGACTTTGTCATCTACATGCAGCACGTCATGTTTCACGCGGTCCCGGTGCTTTGGCGCCTGCACATGATGCACCACGCAGACATGGACTACGACCTGACCACCGGAAACCGCTTTCATCCCATCGAGATCGTCATTTCCCTAGGAATCAAGGCCGGGGCCATCATTATTCTGGGCGCCCCTCCGCTGGGCGTCATCATTTTCGAGATCATCCTCAACGGGATGGCGATGTTCAACCACGGCAACTTCTTCATCCCACTGGGGATCGACCGTGTGCTGCGGCTCCTGGTAGTCACCCCGGATATGCACCGCGTCCATCACTCGGTCTTCCCCAATGAAACCAACTCCAACTTCGGCTTCAACCTTCCGTGGTGGGATCGTCTGTGTGGAACGTACAAACCCCAACCCACGAAAGGCCACGAACAGATGACCATCGGCCTGAACCAGTTCAGGGACCCATCCCGCCTGACCCTTCCCTGGATGATCGCTCTCCCCTTCATAGGCAAGGGCGGAACCTACGCCATCGGCAAGCGAGGAGCCAAGAGCGGCGATTGACGATCATCGGTATGAATAATCAAAGATGAACAAGCCGGTCGATAAAAACACCTTATGGAACGGAAATGATTTCCCTATAGAACCCAGTTTCCAATCCGGAAATGAGGATTTTTTGCCAATATCAAGGAAATCAAGCGTTTGCGCGGAGGCGACCTGGTGGTCGCCGCACAAGCAAACGTGCAGATTGACGCCGAGATTGGCAAAAAAGACCATTTCCGGATGGAAACGAGCTAATCCCGAAGCGCTGCATGCAGCCTTCGACTGAGGCCCGCGAAGGCGGCGCTTTCCCTTTCCCGTGGCCGCGGCAGATTCACAGGGATGTCTTCACGGATCCGACCGGGATTCTTGCTCATGAGAAGAGTCCTGTCCGCCAGGATCACGGCCTCGCTGACATCGTGCGTTACAAAAAGAATCGTGTGGCCCAGTTCCTGCCACAGCGTCAGGAGGAGGTGCTGCATCTCTTCGCGGCTTTGGGCATCCAGAGAAGCAAACGGCTCGTCCATGAGCAGCACTTCGGGCTCCAGGATAAGCACCCTGGCCAGCGCCACCCGTTGTTTCATGCCCCCGGAGATCTCACTGGGGAGATAATCCCTGAACTCGCTCAACCCGACCAAATTCAGGAAACGACTCACCTCTCCAGCCTTGGCCTTACGGGACTGTTTCCGCCCTTTCAAACCAAAGGCGATATTCTCTCCCACCGTCAACCAGGGAAACAGGGCATCCTCCTGAAAAATGACACAGCGGTCCGGGCCCGGCCCTTTCACCGGTATTCCGTTCAGCAGCACCTTCCCGGAACTCGGAGAGACAAAGCCCGCCACAATCTTCAGCAAGGTCGACTTTCCGCATCCGCTCCTGCCGAGAATCGAAACCAACTCCCCGCTTTCCGCCTGAAAGCCCACATCCTCCAGGACCGAAAGGTACCCGCCGGCCGTGTGGAACCCCTTCGAAATGCGCTCGAGCTTGAGGATCTCCTCCCTTCTTGGTGCAGGCCGGTTTCCAGCCACCGCCTTCAGGCGCGTCCTCATGTCATCCTCCTCGCGCTCTTGAAGCACAGACGCAACCCGCCCTGAAGCAGCTTATCCGTGATCCGCCCCATGACAGCGATCACGATGATCCCCACCACGATCATGTCAATGCGCCCGAGCATCCGGGCATCCATGATCACCGCGCCCAGCCCGTTCGGGACCCCGGTCAGCTCCCCCAGGACCAGATAGGCCCAGGAGATCCCCAATCCCAAACGCAGCCCGGTCATGATATGGGGCATGGCCCCGGGGAGAAGGATGGCAAAGGTGCCCCTCACCCTCTTGACGCCCATCATGGCACCTGCTTGAAGAAGAAGCGGGTTCACCTGCCTGGCCCCCGCAGCCGCATTCAGGAAGACCGGGAAAAACGCGGCCAGGGCCACCAGGAAAACGGTGGTTTTCATCCCGATGCCGAACCAGACCAGGGCCAGCGGCAGCCAGGTAATGCCGGGGACGGCCCGCAACGCATTGACGGTCGTGCCTGTGAGCCGCTGGACAATCCACAAACGCCCCGAAAGAATCCCGAGAGGCATACCAAAGGCCACAGCAAGCGAAAAACCGCAAAACACCCGCCAGAGGCTTGCCACCAAGTCCTTGACAAATCGGCCGGCATAAGGGCCTCCTTCGGGCGCCCCCAGGATGTATGCATAGCCGCCCTCGACGATAGCCCTGGGGGAAGGCAACAGATAGGCAGGCATCAGCCCCGTGGCGCTCACCGCCCACCAGAGAAAACAGAAGAGAGCAGGGATCACCCAGGGCAGAAACCACCCGGTTGGGTTAACGGTCTTCCTGCCATCAAACACTATCATTTCACCACCCGTTTCACGAATGACAGATCGAAAAGCCGCTCGTAATCAGGCTGCTCTCGGATGATTCCGAGGGCTTCCATCCGTTCCCCCAGCGCACTGGCCTTCCGGACAAAATCAGCGTCCATGTCCCAAGCCAACTCGATGTTGGCCGCGGCCTGTTCCAGGATATTCCGCTCCGTGCCGAAAGACACGGCCTTTTGAAGCCAGACCTCGGGATGGGATTGAAGGTATTGGGTAGCCTGCGCGTGCGCCCTGACCAGTCTGAGAATCCGCTCCGGATCCGTTTCAATGGTATCCCGCCGCACCAGCATCCCGGCATTGATGGCACCGATCGACTCGTCATAGTAAGGATAGGCGAGGATTTTACCGTATCCTTGGGCAACGGCAAGGCTCGGAAGCGGCTCGCCGGAGAGAAAGGCGTCGATACCGCCCCTTGCCAGGGCAATCCCCATGTCGAAAAAATCCACGCGGGTCAGAAAGACGTCTTTTTCAGGAGAAAGACCGTTGCGGGTCAGGAGTCCCCTCAGCAGGATCTCGTGCATGGTTCCTGGAACGTAACCGATCTTTTTCCCGATAAGGTCTCCAACCTTCTTGATCGGTCCCCCCTTTTTGACCACCAGAGCCGAGCTCTTGTTGCACAGGGCTGCGACCACCACCACGGGTTGACCCAGTGAGGCCGAATGGATTGCATGCGCCAGCGTCGTCCCGCACATATCGAGGCTCCCGGCCAGGAGGGCCGTCTTCTGGTCGGCCGGATTGGTGAAAGAATAGACCGTCACCTTCTGGTTCGCGGGAAAAAACCGCCCATAAAAGAAGGGCTGTATGGTTTGGGGCGTTTTCCAGGTGCCCACCCGGATGTCTTCCGCCCGAGACCCGGAGGAGGCCATCACTAAAATAGCGGCGACCCCAAGCAATATTCCAAAAACTGCGGTTGGCCGACGCATGATATTCACCTCCTGCGAGCCGTTCGGATTTCCGTCCCGAGATCATTCTCTGCGCAAACATCCTCGAACCCTGACAGACCGATTCCTTACCGGGCAGCGACTGCGGGAAAGCAGTTAGACGGCAAGTGCGGATCCCATCCCATCTCTCTCAGGATCTCGCTGCAAACCGAGAGGCTTTTCCCCCGGCCCTTTCCCGTGTCCGCCGTTCCATCCCTGGGGCTGGCGCCCACTTCCGGGAAAAAGAGGTTGGCCCCTGCCATCGACGATGCCGAGTGCGGTTCGTGGGTGCAGTGGGCGCGCGGCACATCCCCCATCACCAACCGGCTGACCGCCACCATCCGCGCCATCTCCCGCTCCGTGATCATCCCGAACCGTTCCATGGGCGACCCCGGGAAATTGATGCGCCGCATGACCCCGCTGTAAACGGCCCCATATCTTCTTGCCAGGAACATCAGATCGACGATCTCGTCCAGGGCATGCTCCGGCCCCACCGGTTCGATGCAGTTCATCCACAGCAGCCCCACGTCGTTGAGGACCCGGATGGTTTGAATGCGCTTCTCTCTCTTGAAAGGGGTGTCCACCCCTTCGCCCAGCCGGACGGCATGATAGGCCCCGACGAAACCGGCCTCCAGGAGCCGCTCCCCTTCCCGATGGGTGATGTCGCGGGTGTTGGCCACAAGAGGAACCCTGACCTCCTTTTTGAGAAGCCTTCCGATCTCCAGGAGCCGCTCGAAGGAAAATGTGCCTGTGGTCATCAGGTTGAGGGCATCCGCAGACTGGGCCTCTCCCATTCTGGCCCACGCCAGGATAGCGTCTTCTGTAAAGTCCACATCTTCCTTGAAGATCCCGGCATGCTCTGTCAGGGAACAGAAGGCGCAGTTGAAGGGACAGGGCGCCACATTGACCCCGATGTGGAGATGGTTCTCCCCCTTCTTTCCAAACTGCTCTCGGGACAGCCGATTGGCGGTTTCCATGAGCGCATAGACCTCTCTCGCTTCAAGATCAAGCCTTAGAAGAAAACCCGCATCCTCCCGGCTGATTCCTTCAAAGCCCCCCGCCTTCTCCAGTATATCGCTTACCCTCGAGGATATTTTCCACCCCATTTTTCGTCCACTCCTCCCAGATGAAACCCGCCCCCTCCCGGGCAGCTCCATTTCGACCTTTTTCAAGCAACCGTATCAAAGGAATCTAACAGCCTCCATTCGTGGCGGCAGAAAGGCCTGGAGACGGACATGAAAACCGCCTCTCCAACCATGCCTCCACTTCAGAGCCGCCCTGTTTCAGCCCGTCGCTGATCATCGAGAGGCCTTTGCCGACCCGGCGCAGTCTCGCCCCGGATCTTTTGGATGATCTTCGGGATAAAAAATGAGAAAACGAACAGGCCGACCGAGAAAAACACCTTGAAAGAGAGGAATTCGCCCCAGTTGCCCGAGGCCCACACCTCTTTCACGGTTCCCATGAAAAACGTGAAGATGAAGGTCCCCACGATGATGCCGAGACCCGTGCCGGCCACATAGTCCCAGAACCGGACCTTGGTGAGCCCCATGCCGAAATTCATGGGGGTGAATGGAAAGTAGACCAATCGGAGATAGAGCACCGTCGCAAAGCCGTTTCGCTCGACGGCATCGTCGTATTTCTTCAGTCGGTCTCCGATAAGGGAGGCGGCAAACTCCCTGCCCAAAGTTCGGCCGATGATAAAGGCTGCACTCGCCCCCAGCATGGCGCCGACCCACACATAGAGAAACCCCCAGTAGGGACCGAAAATCGCCGCACCCAGCCCGGTGAGGAGGGTCCCGGGGAGAAACAGGCACACCCCAACGGCGTAGACGACCATATAGACGACGGGCGCCCATAGGCCTGCGTTGTCCAGGAACCGGCCAAGCGCGTCGGCAGTGAGAAATCCCTTCACCGGCGTAAACCTGACCACATAGACGGCCGCAGCGATAAACGCTGCGAACAAGAGTGCCTTGAAGAGCGGCCTCATGCCCCATCCTCCAGCCCACAGGCCCTGCCTTTCAGATTGAAGAAAAACTTGAGTCCTTTCCTCACCTTGTCGGAAAAAATCTTCGGTGAAAGGTAGGCGCCCGCAACCCGTTTGTTGATTTCCCCGAGGGTCGGGTAGGGATGGACCGCGGAGGCCAAGGTGGAAAGCTTCACCTTTCCGTTCAGCACAACGACCCACTCGCTCAACAGTTCGCCTGCCCGAGGCCCCAGGATCTGAACCCCGATCGGCTTCTCATGCTTGTCCAGCAGCATCTTGATCTTTCCGACCCTCTCCCCTTCAGCGAGGCTCCTGTCGTTGTCCTCGAAGACCTCCGTAAATACGTCGTACTCCAGACCGGCTTCCCCGGCCGCCTTTTCGTTCATCCCGATGCCGGCGAGCTCAGGGTCGGTGTAGGTACACCAGGGCAGGAACGTGTAATCGGCCTTCCTGGGAAGATGAACAATCGCGTTGCTCACCACAATTCCCCCTTCGTAGCCTGCCGCATGGGTAAACTGAAACGCCCCGGTGACATCGCCCGCCGCATAGATGTGCTTCCGGCTGCTTCGCATCCGCGCATCCGTCTCGATGCCTTTACGGTCGAATGAAACGCCGATTCCTTCCAGGTTGAGACCCGTCAGGTTCGGTTCGCGTCCCATGGCGACCAGGATCTGCTCCGCCTTCAGAGAGATGGCGACGCCTTCCCTGGTCTTGATGCGGACTTCTCTTTCATGCCCCAGATCCCCGACCCCGATCACCGAGGCATCGAGATGAAAGACGACGCCTTCAGCAGCCAGAACCTGCATGATCCCGTCGGCCATGTCCTTGTCTTCTTTGCTCAAGATCTGTCCGCTCCGCTGGACCACGGATACCTTCGTCCCGAGGCGGCAAAAGGCCTGAGCCATCTCCACGGCAATGGGCCCGGCGCCCAAAACGACCATGGATGCCGGAAGCCGATCCAGGGAGAAGATCTCCTTGTTGGTGATGTAGGGCGTTTTCTCCAGCCCCTCGACAGGGGGCCTTTGCGGTGAGGAACCGCTGGCCACGACCCAGTTTTTGGCCGAGACCGTTCGGCCGCCGATTCGGACGCTGTGCTCGTCAACGAAGGCGGGCTCACCGAACGCCACGCCGACGCCAAGACTGCAAAACCGCTCTTCCGAGTCGTGCTTCTGGATGGCCGCGATCACCGACTGGATCCTCTCCCGCACTTTCGCGAAGTCCACCGGCGGCAGGTTGAGGGCGGGGAGCCCGAAGTCCTGAGCGATTTTCAGGGTATGATAGGCCCGGGCGGTATGGATCAGCGTCTTGCTCGGCACACAACCGACATGGAGACAGTCGCCGCCCAGCACCTTTTCCTTCTCGATCAGGAGGGTCTTGGCACCCAACTGGGCCGCACCCGACGCCACCGTCAAACCCGCCGCCCCACCGCCGATAATGCCCATGTCATAATCGTATGTCCTCATGGCATTCCTCCTTTGGGGTCGGACCAAGATAAGCAACTGAAAAACAAAGAAAACATCGGCAAAAGAGGCGCTTCCAGGAGCTTAGATGCACCTTTTCGACCTTAAAAAACAGAATATACCGGAGATGGCTACCCCAGGAAGAGCAATTTTCACTCCCGAAATGGGCCTTACTTATCAACAGCAAGGAAATCAATCTGTTGAGTGCGAGAGAGTTGGTGTTGACCGCACAAGCAAGATTGCAGAATTGAGGCCTGGCGAAAAAGTTCAGCGGCGCAGGCCGCGAAATCCACCCCCTCTCTACCCGCTCATCAGAGAACAAAAACCCTGGACTTTGGATGATTCTTTCATTGAGAATAAATTCAGCCCGTGAAGAAAATCGCCCAGAAAATCCGTTCGCAAAAAATTGACCAGATCATCGAGGGGATGTGATTGCCAAGAACCATGGAAAATGGATAAGCGCCCTATTTTTTTGGACCGCAACCTCGCGGCGTCAAGGTTGACTTTCTGAAGCAGCCTCGCTGCGCATAAACCAAAATTCATGGAGATGTCAGGATGAAGGCAACTGAGGAACTCAAAAACGAACACCACGGCATTGAAATCATGCTTCGGGTCTTGCAGGCAGTTGCGGACAGGTTCGAACACGGCCAAGACGTGGACGAAAAGTATCTGTCCGGCATCCTTGATTTCCTGTCGATCTTCGTCGACAAATGCCATCATGGCAAGGAGGAAGAATTCCTTTTCCCAGCCTTGGAAAATGCTGGTGTGCCGCGTGAAGGAGGTCCCATCGGGGTTATGTTGCAGGAACACGAACAGGGCCGCAGATTGGTTGCGAGGCTCAAAGACGCCCTGTCAGGCCATGGGTCCGGGGTCCTCTCGCGCATGGAAGAGGCCCAGGTGATCATTACAGAATATGTCGCACTCCTTAGCCAACATATCGACAAGGAAAACACGGTTCTTTTTCCCATGGCGGATGCCAAATTGGATCCGGATAAAGACGCAGAGCTTTTTGAAGCATTCGAGCGACTCGAACGGGAACGTATCGGCGAGGGCAAGCACGCTGAGTTTCATGAACTTTTGCATCGTTTGCAGGTTGAGGTCGGGGTCGGACCAAGATAAATAAATGAAAAACAAGCAAAAAATTGGCGAAAGAGGCACTCCCAGGAGCTTAGAAGCCCCTTTTAGAACTCAAAATGCCAACCTTAAAGCGCTCTTCAGATGTCCCCGGCCCCGTCTTCGGGTGCACGTCATCACGAATCCGCCCTAAGCTCGATGCGGTAAGCCAAATTCTCATCTTAGGTCGTATCCATCCGGAAATGATTTCCCGGTACAACCCAGTTTCCAATCCGGAAATGAGGATTTTTCTTCACCGCTTCGCCGCTCATTCCCACCGCTACGCGGCGGGTCCCGGTTTGGCCAATATCAAGGAAATCAAGCGTTTGTGCGGAGGCGACCTGTAGGTCGCCGCACAAGCAAACGTGCAGCTTGACGCCGAGATTGGTCAAAAAGACCATTTCCGGATGGAAACTAGGTCTGCTCGCCGTTTCATTCAACATACATGCTCGGCAACATGCGCAAATTCGCCGAGATGGCCGCCGAGTCGAAGGAAAATCCGGAGGTCATCGCCTACAAGACCAAAGGAACGTCCATGCTGATGGATATCATGAACAAGATCGGCGCGTTCCCTACGCGTTACTGGCAGAAAGGGCGTTTTGAGGGAACAGCCGGAATCAATGCCGATGCACTGCATCCGGGTTGCGACGTCCAGCCCCGGTCCTGTCTGAAATGTTTCATGGCCTGCGGACGGCTCTCGACGGTCAAATCAGGCCTCCACAAAGGCCTGCGGCTGGAGGGCCCGGAATATGAAACCATCTATGCCTTCGGCGGACTGTGCGAGATCGACAGCATCGAGGAAATCCTTTACCTCAACGATCTGTGTGACCGACTCGGCCTGGACACGATTACCGCCGGGAACCTGGCTGGGCTGACAATCGATGCCGGCCGGTGAGATGCCTTGCACCTGGGGGATCTTTTCACGCGTCAGTCCTCGAACGATTCGCAACCCGGGGTTGTCATCCCGCCCATGTACTCGATGTTTCTGACCGAATACGTGATGTACCATGGCCTGTCTCCGGAATCCTTGCGGCAGGAAGGCACCCATGCGCCATCCGCATCCGGCTCGATCCAGTAAACATGGACGTCGAAGTCGCTCACATCGCCCTCTTGCTTGTCCTTGGGATTCCAGAGGTTGAGCTTCGACTCTCTGGTCACTTTTGTGACGTTGGTCCAGTTCACGTTGAATTCACCCTCGAAACCCACTTTGAAGAGTTGCCCCAGTTTGGCGTCCATTTTGAATTTCGCATAACCGCCCACTGTGTCCATGACAGAGTCTTCCAACACCAACTGAGCGGATATGGCGGTTTCGTCCTGGACGTAGTACCAATGTGCAGAAGCCTGGGCATAGATTTCGCCGTCCGGCACATCTTCATCCTTGTAAGTGTTTACGCAACCGGCCACGTGGGTAGGCAGGTCCGGGAGATAGTCCGTAACGTAGGAGCTGTCCGCGGCGAACTGCTGGGGACGTATGAAGAGCGTCTGATTGAGACTGATGGAAATAACGGTATTCCCCGAGGGGTGTTCATCGTAGTCGAACCACTCATACTCCACGAAGTCGAACACGGGCACCAGCATCACCAACATGATGTCCGCCCCGTCGGTCGCGCAATTTGCGTTGCTCACCGCCAGTGACCGGGTGAATTCCGTGCCGTAGGCATAGTGCGCCCCGACGCTCACCTGCATTTCTATCGGTGACTTTTTCCCGCCCTCTTCGAAAAAGGCCCCCGCCTTTAAGTCCAATTCGAAGGAGGTGGTTTCCTGGTCGTCCCTGTAAAGGGTCAGGCAGGTCAGGTTTTCCTCGACCGTCCCACCGTTGTAGACGAACGGCGGCGCGTCCACCACCCCCAGAATGGGGCACTGGTCGAAGGTCGAAGAAAGCTCCTTGTCGAAATCGACCGTCGTGGTACCCTGGTAGCGCCAGGAGCCCAGATCCTTTTCCTTTCGCCAGTGGCATAGCCCCAAAAGGGGATCGTAGAAGACATAGAGGCCACCGATCAGGTCCGGGTAAGTCGTCCCGCCCGAGGGATCAGCCCCGGCGTTCGAGGTCGAAGGCGCGTAAGCCACCGTCGCAGTGGGGTGGCGCATGGTCATGGTTCCCCACTTGTGCTTGTCGACCCAGCCGTGGTCCCCCTGGTCGGGATTCGCCTCGTCGTAATAGAGAATATTGACGTAACCGGTTGTGCCCCGCCACACCAGGGCCACCTGTCCAACGCCTGTATTGGTGACAAAGGGGTTGGTATCCGTTTTTTCATTCAGCGCACTGTGCTTGACGCCCGTGCCGTTCTGATTGAGATAGGCGATGTTGATGTGACTGTCCGTATCGCGGTAAGCCAGCATGGTCTGATAAACGGGATCCTGTGTCCCGGGATCGGTGCCGGTACGCACAAATGTGGCGGTAGGTGCGCTGTCGGTATAAACCACCCCCCCGTTCTGAAAGACCACTTCGCGTTGGGTGCGATCCCAATTGAGCAGGAGCGGTTGGTCTGAAGGTGGAACAGGCGCCGATATCCAGTAAACGTGCTTGTTGGCGAGTTTGTAATAAAGTTCGAGGCGGTTGGTGGTGGGATTATAGACCGGAGCGGGTTCATCCGTGGCATCCTTGATGTACGGAAGATCGCCGATGTCCCACACATCCTCCACGAAGAACTCACCTTTACCCTGATCGTACAGGGTTTCCTCACGGTGAAAGGCGCAGCGGTAGCTGCTGTTTTCCTCCATCCAGAACACGAGCAGTCCGTCACGCACCAGCAGGGGAACCACCCCTTTGCCGGTCACCGGCATGGTGCCGTCCGACAGTTTCAGGTAATGGCATTCACTCTCCCAGATCCCAGTAGTCAGATCATAGCGGATAAAGGCAATGGCTTCGATGTTATGAGAGTAGTTGACCGGGAAAAACAGCCACAGCTTTCCGAGATAGTACACCGCCTGCGCGTTTTTGAGGGCGGACATGGAGCAGTCACCCCCCACATAATCTCCCGGCATGGGCGAATCGGGCACAAGGTTCAGGAAGTCGTCATCCCAGGCGATCCCTATGAGGTTTGAAACCTCCATCCCATATACGCCGCCTGGCGCATCGGGCACGGTCACGGTAACACGGTCCATCTGCCACTCGACGATTTCGCAGGGAATGCGCGTCTCTCCGCTGACCATCTGCACCGTGCCTGTCAGCGTGCCGAAAAAGGCGCCGTGAATCGTCACCTCCTCGTAGGGCACAACATTGGCGGGTCCCATCAGCGTATGGATTTCCGGCGGCATGACGTTCATACCGTCCAGCAGGGTGCAAGGAGGAAACGAGCGCCTTGAGAAAGGCCTGACGACGATGTCGTGCGGACCGGGTGACAGAGCCTTGTCCATGACGCAATATATGCCCCTGCTGCTCCATCGGAGCACTCGACAGGGTGCGCCGCCCACTCTCACGAGACCGCCCCGATTCCCAAAACCTACGCCTTTGACGAGAAACTTGCCGCCGAGGCCGGCCTGGGCGGGTTCAACGAAAAAGATACGAGGCACGACCGCCCCGGCTTCTGGCAACTGCAGGAAGGTCACCAAAAGAAGGATCATCAAAGCACTCAGCCTCTTGAACATAGCAATCCATCTCCCCTTTGAGTTCAAGCATTCAGTCCTGGATCTGAAAATTGCCTCAAGAGCCGAACAAAAAAACCCGGCCGGACAGAAGTTCTGAACTTCAAACTTGAACTACGGAATTGCTGTCAAACTCGATTAGTTACAAAAGATGTTATAGTTAAAACTCGTGCCTGCACCATGCTATTTTAAAACCATTTAAAACAAGTGCAAGTCATACTTAACTTAATTTAACCAGAAGCCAAAAAAATTTTCTCCTTTTTGTTGCTTGTGCAACATTTCTTTTTCGACCGCTATCGCCAGAAGCTTCAATTCCTGAGGTGCTTCCTGGGCAAATTCCGTCAAGAAATAAGCGATTCCGCCAGTATTTCGCAAAACACCTTCATCGCCACGAAGGACGGATTGAACAGCTTCCATATTGTCTTGAATGATGCATCTTGCCTGCTCCATAAGGACTGGACTATTGAGAAGTACATCCAACACTTCCTCAGAGCTTTCATAAAGCAAATTTACAAGCAATTTTCCTCTTTTTGTCTTAGAAAGAAATTCGTCCCGATATTTTCTAAGCTTTCTTAACTGGTGTGAATCGAAGATTAATTTCTCATAAGCAGTATTCCACGATGGTTCAGGTTCAGGGGGATCAGGAGGAATGGGGGAATTTACAATCGCAGGTTGCAACTCTTTCCGAAGGATAAGCTTGGTTAAGATAAGCAGTATCATAAAGGTTCACGCTTTTATGATATCGCACTCCAGTCAATATGCTCCCTTTTTCGATAGTGATATTCTTTGTTGAGAGCCATATTTCGCGCACTTCCCCTATCATCCCTGTCCAAAATTTCTTGTGGCCCTGGTCAGCTCCACAGTATGCAACATGAAAATGGACTACGTAATGGTAACAATCGTCATCTTCACTAGTAGAATACTCACAAGATATTGTTTCCAGTGTTTCGTTTCCAATGTTGAATTTTGTGCAGCTTTCTGTGTCAGGATCTCGAACTATGTCCGTCGGGTTACCAATAGAATAATTATCAGGATCTTCATTGTATACGATTAGTCAGTCAGTTGCGGAACTACCTTTGCTGTCTGTAACCGTAAGAGAAACATAATGCTCACCTCCCGAACTGAAACTTATGTTTCCAGGATACTCTTGTGATGAATCGGGTGCTCCTTCAAAATCCCAATAATAAGAATAGGGTGGCGTTCCCCCAGTTGCAGAACCCTCGAACGCTATAGAACTGTCGGAATATTCCTGAATATGGGAGAAAGGGTTGATTATTTTTGCTGTTAGTTCAGTGTTAGAAAACTCATCATATCCCATCTGATTCACTGGTCCGCATTTTCTATTGTTTGAAACCGATAAATCGCTCATCATCCCATTAGGTTCGACAGGTTCCATACCAAAAACCCATTCATCGGAAAACGAACTGTTTCCGGTTAACACAAATGTCATGAGTAAAGTTGCGAAAAGACAAAAATGTTTCATCTTTACACTCCTTTTCTCTATTTCAGATCAGTTGCACTACCCAAAGCAAAAGCCGAAAAGCGGTTCGTTTTGTGTCATTTTGTCTCGAATATCGGCTTTCAACAGTTCCGTGAGAGCCTTGAGGTGAAAAAGCGCCAGTTGACTGAAACCTTCGCACAACTGAATCCCTGGCTGACCAGCAGAACGCCATGAAGTCGATGATCGTATTACCGGGGCATCAAATATTTCCATCTCCGGGGGAAGATCTCCTGACGAAGGTCAAGGGCAGACAACGTGGTAGAAATGGAAATGCATTATGTTGCCCGTAATAACGCGATTCCTTGGATCTCATGATCTCGTCCTGGATCGCCATCCCCATGATATCGGGATCTGTAATTTCCAACTTGCGCATGCTCCATCTCCTTTCGTAGGCTAGCATATCAACAGTTTCCATTATGCGCAACTATCATCTATGTCGTCATGTATAAATTGCGCCCATGATGTCAATCTTTGAAGGTAAGCCCCTTTCAAACAACAAAATGCCTGGATTCTCCGCCTGCGCTTCTTTCGTAAGCGCTCCTTGCACATTTCCTTACTTCGACAATATCCTCACCTTTCGGTTTGCGCCAGGAAAAAATCCATATATATTACGAATAGATAGAACCTTATTTTGAATTTTATGGCCCGGAGGTCTCCTCGCATATCCTCATTGAATCAAAGTGTCGGTTGGCAGAATATGCTGTCGGGAAGGGGCCGTATTTTTCACAAACGCTTGACTAGAGGGGGTCGGATGTCGAATTATTCTGGCCTTGGGAATAGGGCGAAAGCGGGCATCGAAAGCAATTGGGGTAAAGGATGCAGCAGCACCCTTTACCCCCACAGGGGGGGCCGTGTGTCTTCTTTCCCCTCCATCTCGCTCCAGATATGTGCGCGCTACCGAATCCGAAACCGACTTCGCCTACATCCTCGCCCTCCTCAGACGCGGGTACTCCGAACACGATATCCAGTCCTTGCTCATCGAGCAACGGACCTCCTGGGATCATCACCAGGGCGAACGGAGGAAAAATGCCTACCTCGATAGAACCATCGCCAAGGCCAAGACCATCATCGAAAACAAGTCTGTCCAAATTACCCCGAAAATCACCACCAATCGTCCAGGATAATCAGAAAAAAAATGTCAGATTATTGTGAAAGACGACAACCCCTCTGAGAAGGCCACCTCGGCCAGGTCCAAATCGGTCTGTTGCAGGAGGGTTCGGGCCTTGGATAGCCTGGCATCACGAAGGACATTGAAGGCAGTTTTCCCGTAGAGCTGCTTGAAGCCCTGATTCAGTTTATTGCGGTTGATTCCTGCCAGTCGGCTCCGGGCCGTGAGGCTCGGAGGCTCGTCCAGCCTGGCCAAAAGGGTGTGATGCCCCTCGCGCACCCGCTCCAGGTCCTGACGGCTCAATTCCCAGGCATTCGGTCTCACGGTGTCTTCCAGTTCCCATAGCTTGAGCGCCACCAGTTCAAGGGCCTTGGCTTCCAGGAACAGTCTGCGGAGTTCTCCCTGATACGGACATTCAAGAATCTGTTTCAGGATCAGAAAGGTGTCTCCGTTGAAGGCACTTTGTCGAAAAAGCCGTCGTTCCCGAAAGGTGCCATAGTGGGTTATGTCCAACTTTCTCAGGCACCCAGGAAGCTTGTCAAACAGCTTTCCAAAAGCGAGCATGGAAAAGTGGAGAGAAACGCCGGAAATCCGGCCTCCCTGGGACTCAACCATGCCTTTAGTCTTTGGCAAATAGGCTATCACACCGTCTCCGGGCGATCGTTCCACCACCTGTTCATTTCTAGCGCCGCTCTTTATGGTGACTCGCATTCTCTGGGAAAGGTTATAGCAGAAGGTCAGCGGGGCACGCTCGACTTCATAGGCCATATGAAAGCCACGAGACGCTACACGGTCGCCTACAATCATCCGAAGGCCGGACCTGAGATAGATATTCTCAAACATCCCTTCCCCGTTCTCTTCGTCGTGGTTCACAACGATTTCCGATGGGCAAGGATCTTTGGAAAGACTCGATCGTGTTGACACCTTTTCCTCTTCTGTTACATCAATGTACCGGTTCATAACATTTTTCCATGGAGTTTCGGGTTGGCATTCGATGATTCAGGGTACGCAATTTTGAACTGGATCAAATAATTGTATCCAAGATCGGTTAAACGCATCTTGGCAAAGCCGTATTTAGCGAAAGAAGCTTCCACTTCTTAGTTTTCTTGGGTTCGGACCAAGATAACCAACTGCAAAACAAAGAAAACATGGGCAAAAGAGGCACTTCGAGCAGCTTAGCAGCACGTTTTGGACTTCAAAAAGCGGCGCTTTGGGTGCCCCTCGGTTATCCACTTACGCCCCCACCTTCATAGTCATCACTGGATACCTGGGACATCCATACATCGTTTACCCCAATTCTTTTCTATGTTCGCTTTCGCCCAATTCCCAAAGTCAGAATATTCCGACATCCGGCCCCTTCCAATCAAACTTCTGTGAAAAATTCCGTCCCTTTCCCAACAGCATATCCTATCAAGCAACATCAACGCCATAGAACTCAAAACGCTCAGGCAAGGGGAACCTGCCATACGAAAAAATTCCCTTGACAAAGGAAAACCCTTGACAGAGACCATTTAATTCTGTATAAGATATATTGTTAAATTAGCAAATAGGAACAGAAGTTCCCTCGTTTTAAAGAGTCTCGAATCCATTTGACTGAAAGCCACGAAGGCCTGTTCCCCCAGAAGGGGAAAGGTGTGAGTGGCTTTTTTATTGAAAAAGGGGACTTACAAGAAGTCCTGGATTCCCTCGCCTGATGAGCGGATAAACCATGGTGTTCCATATATACATAGTATCCATCCGGAAATGATTTCCCGGTACAAGCCGGTTTTCAATCCGGAAAGGAGGATTTTTGGCCAATATCAAGGAAATCAAGCGTTTGCGCGGAGGCGACCTGTGGGTCACCGCACAAGCAAACGTGCAGATTGACGCCGAGATTCGCCAAAAAGACCATTTCCGGATGGAAACTACATAGCATTGAAGGTCCTATGGTCCTGAAAAACCGACTTCCAACATGACGGCTCGGAGAAGCGCCTGTCCGCCCCACCATTGTGGAAAGGACGCCAACCTGTCCGAATATCCAACCTTCAAGAACCGAATTTCGGCAAGAAGCCCTTTTCTTGCAAGAGATATTTTATGAGCGCTTTTGTTTCGCGCGACGGCTATCTTCTGGTGGCTCTGCCCCTGCCCTTTCATGAAACACAGAAGCTTGGTTCAACATTTTCCTATACGCCTGTCATGAAACAATTCGGCGACCCAAGCGAGGCACTGAGCCTTACCGGCATCCTGAGTGGGTGGGCTCATTCGGGTTTGTCAGCATAGCCAAAAAGATTGAGCTGACATCGGAAATATGCGTGAAGATGATATCCGTCAGCAACAACCCTTATGAAGCTATCGGGTCGGCGGACTGATAGATTTGTGGATACGGGGTGTCACACCTTGAAAAATGCATTGATCATCGGTCTCGGCGATGTTCTGAAGGGGGATGAGGGAGTCGGCAGTTTCCTCATCGAGATCCTCGCACAGGATATTCCTGGCGACTCGGTCCATCTCACCTATTTGGGCGATGATCCGCGGTGGGCTGGAGGATTGATCCACGCTGCGGACCTGGTCCTCATTGTCGGGGCTTTCGCTCTTGGCGGACCACCTGGCCGGTTCCACATGTGGTCCTATAAGGTGTTTCAACGCCATGTCGACTGGATGGCCAATGTATATCAAACGATACAGTTTTTGGCACAGGCTCTGGCGAGGGCCGAACTGGCGGGAGGATTGCCGAAAGACCTCACATTCCTATGGATCGAACCCTACAAGATAGAAGGCTTTGGCATGTCCGGCCAAATGCGCAAGGCAATGTGGAAAGGTGTTGGGGAGATCAAACAACGGCTTTCTGCGAGAGGGTTATTGCCTGAGAAGGCCTTGAAGGTATCTCGGTTCTTCAGCGTCAACCCCGTTTATCCACATAAAGGAGACTGACGATGGAAAGGACGGAAGCCTTACGTTCTATTTCCTATGAGTTGGTGGAATATATTCAGGAGAGCGTACCGGTGGATTTTGACCATATCAAGCAGATGCCGACCTCCTTTCTTTTTGCAGGAAAGACCTACAGGATCCGGGAGATACTAGGCCGATTCAGATTGCATGAAACAAGCCCTCAAAATGCGTTTTTGATCTGCGCAGCCAGCGACGAGGTCTATTTCCTGAATTTTACACCTGGATTGTGAATCATCGCAGTCCATTCCACGAGGGCTGCTGGGTCCTCTCCTTTCGGATCCTGACGGATGGTGAATTGATGGCCCTGTATCGGGAGGATAGAAAAATGCTCGTCCATATGACGTTAAAAAGAGTTGTCGATTTTCATGGGCACCTATGCCCAGATCTGGTGTTGGGTGGCAAAGCCTGCCAATATGCGCAGAAACTGCTGTCATTGAACGGAAAATTGGCAGGAGGCATCTCCATTATCACTGAAAATTCGACATCCGCTCTCGACGCAATTCAAGTTATGTTGGGCGCCATGATCGGGAACCAGCGTCTTAGGGTTATGGATTTTGGAAAGCACAATTATACCTTTATGAGCAAAGCCGAACCCGCGGCCTTCAGACTCTCACTGTTGCCCCAATTCTACGGGGACGAAAAAACATACAACGCACTCGAACAAAGGATCGTGCACAATCAGGCGGTACTGGATGACGTGCTCCAACTTCAGGGACTGCTGGACAGTCGCGTGAAACACCTTCTCAGTCTGTCTCCTGAAAATCTTTATGCTGCAGCCGCTGTTGAACCCCGACAAGACCCGACGGAGTTGACCAGCGTTTATCTAACCTGCTGCAAATGTCGAGAACAAGCATTAAAAAGCCGCATCATTGAACGCGATGGTGCAATGTATTGTGTCCCATGTTTCAGAGAAATCAATATAGATTCCCGGCGATTCGGCATTCACTGAAAGGATATGCTATGTAATTTATTGGAAAGTCACGAAAATTTATTAATCACTGCAATGAAAATAGCAATGATCATATAAATGAATACAAACATTTTGCACCGAATTGGAATCAAATAGCAAGAATGAGAGAGCACAATGCATACAGTAAGTGGCGGTATTGATAGTGCGGGCCAACAATTATCCAAACAGTTCCCAGACAATATTTTGATATGCTGATAATAGGAGGTTTATTATGTGCGAAGCGCATGCCTTTATTTGCAGAAACGAGCAGGAGGAGAAGCTGCTCGAAAGCGTTGATATTGTAGAAATAGAAGTCGATGATGTGAAACTGATCAACATCTTTGGGGAGCAGAAAGCCATCAGGGCCCGGCTCAAACGCTATGACAACACGCAAAGAAAGATCCTATTCGAGGAGCTCTAAGCCGGCATCTCATGTGGTATGACCTCCCTTTTACCATCGAAAAGATCGACCACAAGGAAAGCGCAACCATAAAAAGTAGGCAAGAAGGAGATCGATCGAATGAAAACTACAGTGGAAATGAGTGTTCTGTACCTACCCATGAAAACGCCAAGAGGCTGGTTTGTGCTATATCAACCGGAATACGCAAACCCGAACGTTTTTAACCTTCATGAGTCCGGCCGGTTCAAACATCGGCCTCCCATTCGACAGGAGTGCGGTGCACGCCTCCTCGTCAGTGAAGATCTTCGATTAGCTGTCCAGTACATGCACATCGTTGATGAAAAATTCACGGACGAGGCAACCGGAGCACTGTATTCCTGCACCAACAGACACGGCCTTGTCGAGCTGAAACCTGATAGAGCCTTGGACCTGAGCGGGCTGGAGGGCGATGCGATCGATGACCGCACGCGAAAAGAAATCGAGAGGGCCTATAGTGAATGGTTTTCCTCATTGCCTCAAACCAGTGATGGTCATATGGACGTTGAGGCGATTAACAGAGCATCGATCGCAGCAATGGAAAAAGGCCAAAGGCTGTGCCGTGAATGGTTCATAAAGAGCAACATGTCGTGGATACAACCCTTCCTGCCCAGGATGATCCAGGATTTTCGGAACGGCATTTATGAGAGGGCCGCAGACGCACTCTATGCCGAATACAGGCAAAAAGGCGGGGAAAAGCCCGAGTCGGACTTTATCAAGAAAGTCAATCTGTTTGCGAGAATCTATGAAAGCGAAGGATTGCTGAAACCGGATGGGAATACGTGGCAGAGTGAGGATGAGCTTTGGGACTGCTGGGTCGCTTTTTCGGGATCCGAACCCGAGGCAAAGAGGCTCTGTTCGACCTTGGCGTCCATCTTGCCCGCTTTGAGGGAAGAATTACAGGAAGAGTTGGGCATCAAGAGCTGACGTATTTGTCCATATGTGTAGAGGAGGTCGAAACATGTCGCTCAGTCTGGACCATGATGTGCCCGTCGAAAATCTTGACGCATGTAACTCCGCCGGGCCTTCGCACATGCTCGGGGGTATCGCCCACGATTTCAGGAACTTCATCCACATCATCGCCGTAAGCGCCAACAGGATGAAGAAATCTACACAGGACATCAAGATGGTGAAGCAGTGTGATCTTATTATCGATGTGTGTCGTATGGCATTCGAATTGGTGAATGACACGATCTGCCTGGCCAAAGGCGATCAAAACTCTCTTCATGAGATCGATCTGAATAGGGAGGTAGAGCGAAGGGCGGCCTTAATTGGAGGGACCTTGCCTGACAACGTCCAGATTAAAATGGATCTCGACCCCTCTTTACCCGCCGTTGCCGGCAATGCCTCCGAGATGGGCCGAGTTATCGTGAATCTCGTCAATAATGCTAAAGATGCTGTTGGCGAAGGCGGCCAGATCATGATAACGAGCCAAAGTATCCGCCAGGAAGAAGTTGGTTGTCAGCAGCACGCTGATACCAATGGCGGCGACTTCGCAGCAGTGGCAATATCCGATACCGGGCCAGGTATTTCCTCACACCTTATCCCAAGAATTTTCGATCCGTTCGTATCAACAAAAAATAGCGGAGACAATGCCGGATTGGGCCTCACTATGGCTCGCGCCATCATCGAAAGGCATCGAGGCTGGATTGATGTGAAAAGTCAGATCGGCCAAGGCACTTGTTTCACTGTCTATCTTCCTGCCATCGCAAAAAACATCGACAGCCAAAACGCCCTATAAATCAAGAGGTTAGCGGAATCATTGTGGGAAAATCCATTTGTGTTATCGATGGCCAAGGCGGCGGCATCGGCGCTACCCTGATCAAATATTTGAAACCGGTAGTGCAAGAAGACGTTCTGATCATCGCCCTGGGGACAAGCGCCATCGCTGCGGCCCAAATGCTCAAAGCGGGGGCCAACAAAGGGGCGTCCGGCGAAAACGCCGTGTGCTGCGGCATTTTGGAGGCCGATTGCATCGTGGCTCCGATCGCTGTGACATGGGCCAATGCCATGCTGGGCGAAGTGACCCCAAAAATGGCTATGGCCATAACCTCAAGTCCTGTGCCGAAGATCCTGATTCCCCTCACGCAAGAGAGTGTCCGGATCGTCGGCCTGCTCGGAGAACCCCTCCCCCACTTGGTACAGGAGGCTGTGCTCCTCGTAAAGGAGATATTAGAGTGTGTGTGAATCCAATGCGTATCTTGCCGAAGGAGATGCAGAGTTCTCGATCATGGCATCGGTAGATGTGCTGGAGCAGGATGGCGAGGAGGTCTGGCGGCTGGTGGATCTTTTTGAAAGCGGAAAGCTCATCAACTACCGGATCTAGCGGATGAATCTGGTGAATCAGCAAATTCCGCTCAAGGTATAAGACAGCCGAAATCGCCTTGCCCCCAAACCACCTAAAGCTGCCGTATCAATGCCACAAGCGCCGACTTGTCCGCAAATATCCTCTGTCTGCTCTCCGCGCGGCCTCCCTTTCGGTAGGATCCCTTTCTCCTTTCGCTTGTTTGAGCAGGAGCGCCCTTTTCTCTCTAACCTCCGCCTGCATGGCCCTCACGTCTTGGGCATTCCCCCTTGAGTTTGCGTAGCTCCTCCGCACATCGATCCTCGGCGTCCTGGGCCGCATGCCCGATCGCTATGGATTCATCCACCGGTTTTTCGACCCTTGCCGACAGATCTTCAGAGAATCCTGGCTGGCCTTGAAAAAAGCAGAGTCCCCCAACAACACAGCCAGTGACCAATGCAATTCTTTTCTATCCTCTCAGCCTCCAACTCTAATATTCGCCGTTTTCCGCACCCTGATCCAATATGCCCGGTTTCACCCATGCAAGCCCGCCAAACTCGTGTGGATATTTCCGAGTTCTCTTCTTCGGAGAATGGCCTCGATGCATCGGAACCGCCAGACCACTGTCGCGCCAAAGGTCCTGGGCGGACCGTCAAGCCCGACGGTATTATTGTTATAAGGTGACAGCCAGGTAAGATATTCCTGGTCAAAGACATTTTCCAGCCACAGATAAATGTCGACGTGTCGCATTTCATATCCGAACCTCAGATTGGCGGTCTCGTATGCTTCCTGCTCGACACAACGAGTCTGTACCCGCCGCCGTGATCATCAGCATCCATGAGATCTGCAATCAGGGAGATCTCCCAGGGATCGTCCGGGGTCCACCTCAGTGTAGTCCGTCCGGCCAGATGCTTTAGGTCCGCGGCACGGTCATCGCCGTTATGTTGATTCTCCACGTATCCATCCGAAGACCTATATTGAAATGCTCCTCCCAGATAGATTTTGTCCTTGACCACGGGTCCACTGATATTTGGGACGGTCCGGAATGAACTGTAATTCCCGTATTCGCCAAGAACCTTCCCGCGCAGTTGATTGCCGGGTTGCTGGGTAATGATGTCGATGACGTCAGATTCAGCGTTTCTTCCATACAATGCGCCCTGGGGGCCTTGATTTCCCGTTTACGCAACAGGATGTTGTCCCGGATGGGCGGCATGGGAACGGCCTGAAACGAATTCCTTCAACCGAAAATGCAGAATCAGTTCGGCGCCCGAAAGCCCCACAACCATCAATGCCCCGATCGTCACATAAAGAATGAGCGTACCGCAGGCATCGCCCAGAGCGCCGAACAGGGGTCCCAAAAGGAGAGGTGGAAGTATAAAAACCGTGCTCAACAAGGCGAATCCGGTTCCGGACCGTTCTCCCACGCTCGCCTTCATCATCAGCGTGAAGCCCCATATATGGATGCCTCCCAGGATCATATTGTCGCCAGCCAGGATCAGCATTCCTTGCCAGGGACAGATCATGCCTTTGGCAGCCACAAAGATGGTGAAAGCGGTCAACATCAGGGAAAGGGCGCCGAATGTTCGAAGAAAAGCCACCGGCCCCACTCTGTGGAAGAACCATCCCCACAGGAGCGTCCCCAGGAATCCGACAGGATATCCGAACTGGATGAGAATTTTTCCAATGGCGCCCGGATTCAGTCCGAGATCAGTCAAGAGCGGCATCCGCATCTGGAAACCGTTAAAGAAAAAGAGGGTCGGCAATAACAGAAACAACATGAGCCATCGGATCCCGGATTGGTTCAGAAATTCCCGCAGTCCTGACTTCCCTTTCCAGCCGCGCTGCGGTATGGGCCGTTCCGGATAGACAGAGGCGATTTCCCGATGCAGCACCACCGGCAGGCTTAGGAGCAGAATCGTTACGGCCAGCACAGAACAGATGGCCTGCCATCCCACGGTCTCCAAAAAGACCAGGACCAACCCTCCACCCAAGAGCATCCCGATGGGTCTGGCGCCCGACTGAATGGTATTTCCCCATGGCCGCTCCTCGGGCAAGAGGATATCGGTCGCATAGCCATCGACAGCAATATCGTTGGTTGCCATGACCGTATTGAACAAGAGAAGGAGTATGAACATAAGCCCGAAGGATCGATCCGGTGGGACGAAAGAAAGGGCGAAGAAGAGCCCTGCGCCGATCCATTGAAGGGGAAATATCCAGGTTCTCCGCCTGCCCAGGCGTTTTATGTAAAATCGATCGATCCAAGAGGCATACAGGAATTTCATCGCCCACGGCACCTGCAGCAGAAAAAGGAACCCGACAGAACGGAGAGTCATCCCCTGGTGCCGCAACACCACGGGCAGACAACTGATGATGAATCCTACCGGAATGGTCTGGCAGATATACATGGATGCCAGCAGCATGAGTTTAAATGCCATCCCTTCCGCTCTGCTCTGAACCGCCCTATCGACTCCCATATTCATATGCTTTCCTCGCGAGTCGTACTTTTGGTCTGCCATGATTGTTTTAAAAGGCTAACTTATAGCGCAAAGAAATATGCTTCGCGCCCAATTACAGCCTTTCTGAGTTTTTATCTCGAGGCAGTGTGCTCATCGGGAGGGGATCAATAGCAGAAAAATGGAGCACCGTCTTGTCCGCAATGCACTTTTTTTGTGGCGGATGCACCAAGGTCGGTCGGCACCTGCCTTGGGCCGGGCTTTTGGCCCGGCCCAATAAGGACTGTATCAAACAAAAATCGGGTGCCTATTTTCGAGCGATGTCCAGGTCCATGGGGCCCCATCCCGTGCTCAGGGTACGGGATCGCACCGATCTAAAGCCTGCCTTCAGCATGGCATCGGCAATGACGCCCTGTTCAAAGGGTGTCATCGGGTTGCTCATTGCCGAGACCACCATGTGGATGGCCCAAACGCGGGGCCGGGTCCCTTCATCTGTGAGACCTTCGGACAGATTGATGAACACGCCATTAGGATTCAGGGCGTCATAGATCTTTGCCATGACCGCATCCATGTTGTGCTGCGCAAAATTCAAGGTCGCGCTTGCCCAGATGAGATCGTATCCCTCTCCGATGGGGTCCTTGTTGTAGTCCCCCGCCAAAACCATGATCCTGTCTTCCAGGCCGTACTCATGGATGAATCCTTTCGCAACTTTCAACACCGGCTCCCGGTCAAAAATGATTCCCTTCATGGTCAGGTGTTTCTCCACCATCGCAATGCCGAATATTCCCGGTCCTCCTCCCAGATCGAGCATTTTTTTAAAGGAAGGGAACTCCGGAAGATCGGCTACCATCCGGGACATCTGTTGGGCGATGCCGGCCCTTTCGTGGTTGGCCATCCAGGTGGCACGGCTGCCCCATTCTTCCTCGGAATGCACCGCATGGCCGGAAGCATGGGAGGGTGGTCCCTCCAAAATCAGCTTGGAGAGATCTGCGAGCTGTCTTTCTGACATGACAGCCCGATGAAGAAAGCCCTGTCCCAGGCTGGTGGGGGTTCCTTCCACCAGAAAGGTCTGGGAGGTCGGTGTATTGCAATAGACGCCGTTTTTTTTGGTCAGCAGATCGCATGCAACCAGACCATTCAGGAAGAAGGCTGTGTTTCTTGGGTGGCCGCTGATGGCCTCTGCCACCTGTTCTGCGGACTTGGGCTCGGACAACTGGTTGAAGATCTTCAGTTCAATGGCTGTGGTCAGCAGTCTGAACTGGATGGTTGCAGAACTCATTCTATAGAGATTTTCAGGACTGACGTTTACTTCCGGCAGACTCATGGTAGCTTCTCCTCTTGTCTTTGATGGCGTTAATAGAAATTGTGAGGCCGCCCTGGCCAGGCCCAGGCGGATTGATTATTGTCAATGGACCGGGCAATACCTCGATAAGTTGGACTCAATACCGCCAGGTTAATTGGACGCCAAAGCTGCGCGGCGGGCCGTCGAGTCCGACAATGCCACTCTTTTTCCACTTGATGGTGGTGAGGTATTCAGTATCGAACACATTTTCCATCCACAGGCAGAGGTCGACACCCTTCCATTCGTATCCACAACGAGCATTCACCAGTTCATAGGCCTTTTGCTCGGAAAGGTTGGCCGCCTCCCCATAGAACCCGTCTGTTCCGAAAAGCTCGGCCCGGACATAAATGCCGATGGGGGTACGATAATGGGCACCCAGATTGTAGGTATACCGGGGGGCATAGGGAAGGGCGTTGCCGTCAAAATTGTTCAGGACGCGCTGGGTATAATCCGCGTTCCAATCGAAGGACTTGTAATCGTCGAATCTGGCATCGGTGTAACCAAATCCCCCAAACAGATTCAGGCCTTGAACCGGAGTTGTCTGTAATTGCAATTCAAGACCCTGGGAATGGGCGCCTGTAGCGTTGGTGATTCTGTATTCATAGGTTTCGGGATTCATACCCATGACCTGTTTGTCGTCAATATCAATGTAAAAAAGAGACAGATTGGCCATAAGCTTTCCCTCAAACCAGGTACTCTTTGCCCCTATTTCATAATTCCACGTATACTCGGGATCATAGGTAAACGTGTTCTGGGTGGGGTCTGCAAATACATTGAATCCGCCCGTCATATACCCCTTGCCTGCGGACGCATAGACCATGGCGGTGCCTGAAAGATCATATGCGGCGGAAAACTTGGGCAATGCCTCATTGTAACGCAAGCCGTCGTCGCAAATCACATTTCTGGCCGCGTCTTTGAAATCTCCTTCCAGATCCTGGTGATCAAAACGAAGACCGGCGGTCAGGTGGAGCCTGCCGCATACGGAATAGGTGCCTTGACCAAAGACCGCATAGCCTTTGGTAGCGACATCAGCAACCGGATGCTTAAGTATCTTTCCACTTGAGGTATATTCGTTCTTGTGATCCATGTGGGTATCTTCACTGAATCCGTACAGACCGCCCAGCCATTGAAAGGGGCCTTCGCGAACCGAGGAAAAGTGAACCTCCTGACTGTACTGATGAAGATCATATTTATTAAGATTGGTCGTGGGGTTTTTGGGATTGGCGGTTAGATCCGAGTCATTGAGTTTCTCCCGCCATCTGTACAAAATGCCCGTGATAGATTTGATATCAACAACATCTCCTCCGTATTTCAGTTGCAGGGTCTGGCTATTGCCGTTTTCCTTCAAATATTCATTGGCCTCGTCCTTGTTGGTTTTATGGGCAGGAGTTGCATAGGGGCCTGTGACATATCTGTATTGGCCGCAGTGGTCATCCGCCTCCATGGCATCGGCCGTCAGGGAAATGTCCCAGCGGTCGGTGGGGGTCCACCTCAATGTGGCACGTCCGTTTTTATTGTTTATGTCGGCTGCCTTGTCGTCGCCGTTGAATTCATTGGTCACATATCCGTCCGACGTTCTGTACAGGATGGCTGCGCCCATATAGAATTGATCATTGACAATCGGGCCGTTTATGTTTGCACCCGCCCTGATTGAATGATAGTTTCCGTATTCGCCATAAACACTGGTTCGGAACAGATTATCCGGTTTACGGGTAACGATGTTGATGGCACCGGATTCGGCATTTCTACCATATAGCGTCCCTTGTGGGCCTTTGAGGACCTCCACCCGTTCGATGTCGTAAAACTCGTTGTTCTGCATCCAGTTTAAAGAATACGCTACACCGTCCACATAATAGCCTGCAGGAGCATAAATGGATGAAGGGAGAAAGGATACTCCCCTGATGACGATCTGGTTCTCAAAGGGGTTTGTTTGCATAAATACATTGGGGGAGAACCTCACCAGCTCGGATGTATTCTCAATCCGATTATCCTCGATTTGGATATCCGAAAATATATCCATGCTGATAGGTACTTCCTGGGGATCTTCTTCGATTTTCTGTGCAGTGACCGTAATGGATTCCAGTTGGGTATTCCCGGCTTTTTCCGCATCATCCGAATTATCCCCGTAAACATTCGAACCGTATAGCGCCGAAAGCACAAATATTGATACAATCATAAAATAAGTCGTTCTTCCCACCCCTTTCCTCCTCCTTTCTGTTGTATGAGTCCTCATTGAATTTATTTAGTTTCCATCCGGAAATGGTCTTTTTGGCCAATCTCGGCGTCAATCTGCACGTTTGCTTGTGCGGCGACCACCAGGTCGCCTCCGCGCAAACGCTTGATTTCCTTGATATTGGCCAAAAATCCTCATTTCCGGAATGGAAACCGGGTTCTATAGGGAAATCATTTCCGGATGGACACTATTTAAAAGCCCTGTTCCAGTGAATCCGCGGGTCGAATGCCCGAATGAAACCCTCGTCACTTGGCTAAGTTAGGGATACGCCTCAATAAAACAGTGCCGACGAAGATGATGAGGATATTGGATACCCCAAGCCCCATGTAATAATTAAAATACCCTGCGCCATCGCATAATTTCCCCATTAGGGGATTTGCTCCCATCCCGAACAGGGAGACCAAACTGCACAGTATTGCGTAGTGGGTGGCGGACTGAGATCCCACGCTCAACGTCATGATCATGTTGGAGATCAAGATGGATATAATGCCGCCCATCAGTTTTTCGGACCCCATCATGATTCCGATGCTCAACCAACCGGACGATGGACATTGAGACACAATGGCCGAAAAAAAATTGACCCCCGCGGCAATGAGGCAACCCAGAACAAGAATTTTCTGATTTCCCAGCTTTCTTAATAGGGTTCCTCCCATCACGGCTCCAAAAAGGCACATGGGTGAACTGAACCATATGTTCAATTTTCCTAAAACGACCGGTTCGATGCCCATGTCCGTCACCATGGGGAGACGGAGTTGGGAACCGCCTCGATCAAACAGCGCAATCAATCCTGCAAATAGTAAAAAAAACAGATTTTGCGGCTGATTGATGAATTCCCATGCGTTGAGCTTGAGCCCCCATCCTTTCAATCCGTTATGTCCCGATTCTTCGCGGAACACGGGGGGCATTTCCTTGTGAATCACAATGGGCACCATGATGAGAAGCTGCAAAGCCGCGATGATCATGAGGGTATTTCGCCAGCCTTGTTGTTGGTAGATAATGAGAAAAACGCCCGAACCGATCATATAGCCGATGACGTAGCCGCCTATTTGGACCGTATTACCCCAGGGCCTTTCATCGGGCTTCAGGATATCCGTGGCATAGCCATCCACGGCGATATCTACTGTGGCGAAAATGAAGTTCAGCACAAACACAGCGGACAGAAGAAGCCTAAGGTCTTCTTGGGGAGAAAGTTGGGCAATACAGGGCAGCATGAACAGTGAAACCATCAACAAGGGGACGACCCATGATTTTCGCCTTCCCATGCGCGTGCTGTAAAAGCGATCAACCATGAAGGCGTAAAGAAATTTCAGGGCCCAGGGGCTGTGAACCAGGGCTGTAAATCCGATAGCGCCCAGGCTGATGCCCTGTTTCCGCAGAATTATGGGCAGCAGAACCCAGGAAAAGCATAGGAAAATCTTTTGCGAAAGGTACATGAGGAACAAGAGTCCCATCTTGTGCAGTGTGGACCATACACATTGGCGGGATTGGAAAACAGCTTTGGTGATGTTCATAGATTCGCTCGCTGATGATATGCAAAACCTATCGGCGATCGCAAGGGACGCCGCTATGCACGATGTTGCCTCTATGGGTTTATTCTTTATCCACAAAAAAATGCCCGACTCTGACACACAGAGTCGAGAATTCCACTCTTGATCCTCTCTTCGTATTGCACCTTGCTCCAATCCGTTGACGGGGAAAGACCCATGTCTTGCGTCTGCCCAGGCCTTTAATGGGGAATCGCTCGATCAGGGAGGTATACAGGAATGCCAGAAGCATGAGTTTAAATGTAATGCCCCACCGTTTGTTCTGATCCACCCTAATGGCATCTTTATCCATATGGTTAAACCTGCAAATTTGATTTTAAAATACTAATGTTGTTTCAGATAACTAACTTCGAGCGCAAAAAAAATATGCCTCGTGCCCAACGGAGACCTTTCTGGGCTGTTGTTTCGAAACGGTTGCTCATCGAAAGGGGAACAATAGCAGGAAAATGGAACGCCGTCTTTTCCGCAATGCACATTTTTTTGTGATGGATGCACCAATATCCGCAGGCACCTGCCCTGTGTGGGGTTTTAGGCCGGTTGAATAAGGATTGTATCGAACAGAACAGGAACCAGGTAGTTTCCATCCGGAAATGGTCTTTTTGGCCAATCTCGGCGTCAATCTGCACGTTTGCTTGTGCGGCGACCCACAGGTCGCCTCCGCGCAAACGCTTGATTTCCTTGATATTGGCCAAAAATCCTCATTTCCGGATTGGAAACTGGGTTCTATAGGGAAATCATTTCCGGATGGACACCAGGTAGCTATTTTCGAGCGATGTCCAGGTCCATGGGGCCCCATCCCGTGCTCAGGGTACGGGATCGCACCGATCTAAAGCCTGCCTTCAGCATGGCATCGGCAATGACGCCCTGTTCAAAGGGTGTCATGGGGTTGCTCATGGCCCAACCCACCCTGTGGATGGCCCAAACGCGGGGCCGGGTCCCTTCATCTGTGAAACCTTCGGACAGATTGATGAACAGGCCCTTCGGATTCAGGGCGTCATAGATCTTTGCCATGACCGCATCCATGTTGTGCTGCGCAAAATTCAAGGTCGCGCTTGCCCAGATGAGATCGTATCCCTCTCCGATGGGGTCCTTGTTGTAGTCCCCCGCAAGGACCGACACCCTTTCTTTGAGTTGGTACTCATTAATGAAGGTCTATGCAACGCTTACCACGGCTTTCCGGTCAAAGATGACCCCTTTCATGGAGGGATGCCTTTTCACCATGGCAATGCCGAATATCCCGGGTCCCCCTCCCAGATCGAGCATTTTCTGAAAGGAAGGGAACTCCGGAAGATCGAATGCCATCCGGGACATCTGTTGGGCGATGCCGGCCCTTTCGTGGTTGGCCATCCAGGTGGAGTTTTGGGCCGTAACCGAAATGGTTTCCAGTTCGGTTGTGTCGGTTATTGAACAAGGCGACACGTTTCATATCAAAATGGCTTTCGGCGAGATGAAGCAAACCAAAACAGTCGGACCTTCAGGTGGACCAGTGACGATTCAAAACGTATTGTTGCCTTTTCTCGGACTGGTAACGGCGTGCCACACCGACTTCTGGAACTACAAGAACCATAATCGAAATTTCGATTATAATGATCGGTGCGGGTCCTGGGCTGATTTCACCTTTGAGGGGTAGTGCGATTTGAAGGAATAGCCTCCATATAATGCAGACCGGAAAATTGTCTAACGGAAATTCGGCATTGGGTGAGAATTGGGATGAAGGGGAGGCTTAAGAAAGGCCTCCCTTTCAGTTTAAAGGCACCCCAAAACCCAGAAGCGACCTCTAAAGATGTCTGATCATGATTTCGAATTGGAATACACGTTCCTGAAAGGGCATTAAATGAATCGGATTAATACCGCCATGTAAATGTGGCGCCGAAGGTCCTCGGAGGGCCGTCAATGCCCACAATGGATTGCTGAAAAGGGCTCAGGAAGGTGCAATACTGCGCGTCAAACACATTTTCGATCCAAAAGGAAAGATCGAAGTCGTTCCACTCATATCCGACACGCAGACTCAAGATCTCGTATGCCTTCTGCTCGGCCTCGTTCTCGGCATCCCCATAAAATGGACCTGTTCCCAGGAGGTCGGCCCGGGCAAAAAGGCCGTTGAGGCTCCGGTATTGGGCGCTCAGATTGTAGGTATACTTGGGGGCATAGGGGAGATAGTTGTCTTTATAGTCTTTCTTGACCTGCGCCGTGCCTGCGTCGTTCCATACAGTTGCCATAAACCGGTCAAATCGGGCCTCGTTGTAACCGAACCCTGCAGACAGGTCCAATCCATGCAATGGCCTTGCCGTGAGTTCCAGTTCAAGACCTTGGGAGTGGGCCTTTGCCGCATTGGTAATGGTGGTCATGGCAATGGTCGGGTGCAATTCAGACACCTGCTTGTCGTCAATGGAGATATAGAACACCGACAGATTGGCCATCAGTCTGTCATTCAGCCAGGAGGATTTGATGCCGGTTTCATAATTCCATGTGTATTCGGGCTCATAAGTGAACGTTTCCAGCGTTCCGGTCAGGCCCCAATTGTACCCGCCCACCAGATACCCCTTGGATGCGGATGCATAGGCCATAATGTCCCCTGAGACATCGTAGGAGAGGGAGAATTTCGGCAACATTTCATTATAACTGAGATCCTTTCCGTACGCCTTATTCTGAACCGGGTCTTTGAGATTGCCCTCCATTTCCTCGTGGTCCAGACGCAGACCTGCGGTCAAATGGAAGTTGTCCATGAATGTATAGGTCCCCTCACCGAAAGCGGCACATCCTGTTGAATCCACGTCGGTAATCGGGTTCATATAGGTTTTTCCCGCTGAAATAATCTCATACTTGTAGTTGAATCGTGATTTCTCAATGAATCCATACAGACCCCCCAGCCATTCAAAGGGGCCGGCCTGTGAAGATACGCGAAACTCCTGACTGTATTGCCGTTCCTTCAATTGCGTGGGATTTATCTTTTTGTCCTTGGGGTTATCCCACATATCACAGTCATTGACCTTGTCAAGATCTTGATATAACACGCCGCTTACCGAGAGAAAGCGAAGGGCATCCGAGTCGTACTTCACGCGCATGATCTGGCTGTTCCAGTTTTGTTTCAAATAGGCATCGGTGTCTCTCCGGATTTTATGGGGGTCTGTTTCGTGGGGGCCGGTAAGAAACCTGGTTTCGGCGCCATGATCATCGGCGTTCATGATATCCGCAATCAGGGACATGTCCCATGGATCGGAAGGCGTCCATCGGAGCGTGGCGCGTCCGGCCAGATGGCTCAAATCCGCGGCCCGGTCATCGCCATTGGATTCATTTTCCACATACCCGTCCGAAGATCGGTATTGAAACGCACCCCCCAGATATAAGGTGTCGTCCACGATGGGTCCGCTGACATTTGCAACCGACCTGAATGAATTGTAATCTCCGTATTCTGCCAGTATCTTGCCGCTGAGTTGATTATCGGGTTGCTTGGTAATGATGTTGATGACCCCGGACTCGGTATTCCTTCCATACAACGTGCCTTGAGGACCCTTGAGCACTTCCGCCCGTTCAAGATCGAAAAAATCGATATTCTGGCCATAATGCAACGGATAGCTCACGTCATCCACATAAAAGCCGGCGTTTGAATAGGTAGTACCCCTGAAAGGGGAGATGCCCCTGATGACAACGATATGTTCGCAAGAGCGCTCCATCATGCTGACGTTGAGACAGAAGCGCACCATATCGGGCGTATCCAGTATCCGTGCATCTTCCATCTCCATCTCCGAAAACACATCCATGCTGATGGGAACTTCCTGCACATTTTCTTCCTTTTTCTGCGCAGTCACGGTTACGGTTTCCAGTTGAAGGACGTTCTCTTCTTCAAGGGAATCGCCATATGCGTTGGAACAGAGCAGGGTCGCAACCACGGTCGTTAGAATTTTTGCTACTGTAATGTGCATTTCTCTCACCTCTTTGATCCGCTTTTGGATATTTTCATGCGTCAAAAACAAAAAAAGGCCATGAAAAGAATACAGACTTCTTGTCTGTATGCCTTCATGGCCTTTTGATAAATACGCCTTACCCGGTGATTCTTATTTCAACATCTTCTTGATGTTATCTAATGATGCACCTTGGGTTTTAGCACGACATGTCGAGGTTGCTCTGTCGGATGATTTTCCCGAAGGATTGCAAGCCCACATTTTGCGCGACACCAGTCAATTAGAACAATTGGATGGGTCTTGTCTTTTCCGCAATGCACGTTTTCTTGTGAGATATGCACAATAATCCATTCATCTTCAGTGCTCTCTCACTGAATCAGATGATGTCTTCAGGGAGCAGCCGTGTGGCTCACTTCAGTTTTGAGGGAAAGCGCTGCCTGAATGAATAGCCTTTCCGGGATGGTCATAGAGATCGGTTTGAATCCGGGCTAGCTCATGAAGGCCCATGTCGAATCGCTCACAGGAAGGGCATGGCTGAAAAGGCAACGCGTCTTCTCATTGATATCATTTACAGCCTTACGGCCCCAGTTGCCGCAAGGCCTCGAGTGCGGCATCCTTTTGACTTGAATGCCTGGCCGCATTCTGGAACGCGCGGTGCGCGCTATGGAGATCCATTGCATTCCAGGCCGCATACCCTGCCATGAGCCAGGCCCTCCCGGCATTCTTCTTTTGTTGGGCGGCCTTTTCAAAAACGCTCACGGCCTCCGGATACCTTTCCAGTTCATAAAGGAGGTCTCCTTTCAGCAACACCAGACGGGGACTGTGTTGCAGGGAAAGGGCCTTTTCCACCCATTCCAGGGCCTTTTCAGGCCGGTGGAGCCGGATATATCCCTGGGCGATCCGGTATGCCATATCGGGCCCAGGTTTTTGCCCTGCAAGCCTTTCATACATCCGAATCGCCTGCACCGGGACATCAAGGGTCATGTTGAGATCCGCGACAATCCTTTCCTCCTGGGCTGTGAGGGGCTCAAGGAACCCCTTAACGGTCAGCGCCACCAGGGCGTGTTTGTACTGATTCTCCTTCAGGTAAAAATGGGCCAGTCCCTTCCACCATTTGGGCTCAGACGGGTATTCCATGACCAGGCGCTTTACGTACTGAAGGGCCTTTGCCTTCATGCCCAGAGAGAGATAGGTGTGCAGTCTCAGTTCCTGCCACTGTTGGCGTTTTTTTCCTTCTGCCTTCTCGGAGAGGTCCTCGATAAAGGGCAGGGCCTTTAGAGGCTGATCCGAATCCAGAAATGTCTGGACCAGGGCCTCCTTCCATTCAAGTTTGATGTCTGAATGAGGATGCTCATTCAAAAGCCTCTGAAAGGTGGCCAGGGCCCCCTTCTGACATCCCTTGCAGTCATGAAGCAGATCGCACCGTAATAGAGGGTTTCAGGGTCCTTTTTGGGGGCGGTCTCGTACCCCCTTAAGAAGGCGTCGGCCGCCTTGCCATGGTCGCTCATGTCATAGCAACACCTGGCCAGGTTCATCCAGCCTTCGTAAAATTGGGGGTTCCGGCTCACAGCAGATCGATAATGGCTCTCCGCTGCGGAGTGGCTTTTACTCATCAAACAGCAGTTCCCTAGAATGAAATGGACCAGGTAATGGTCATACCCCTTTGACGCCTTTTCCTTCGCGTCCAGTTTTTCCCCTTGTTCCGTGAATCGTTTCAGAACAGCCGCGGCCTCTGCAAACCGCTCCTTTTCCATCAATTGCTGGGCCTCGTGGATGGCTACCCGGACTGGCAGGGGGATATCGGTTTCTCCCTGGCCTCCCCAGGAGATGCCATGAGACGCCATTAGCCCGATAATGAAGGCCAATAGACCCAAGGCATATTTTGACAACGGGATCATCTTCGCTCCTCCTGAAGATCAAATTGAATGGTCGTCTTGACCCACGTCCTGACCGGGACCCCGCCCACGGTCCCGGGCGTAAAGCGCCAGTCTGAAACACAGCGGATGACCGCCTCGTCAAACACGTCTTGCGGATGACTTTCAATGATCCGGATATCCTCGACCTTCCCCGCCTCGTTCACAATAAACCGGACCTTGACCCACCCTTCGACCCCCCTCCGTCTCGCCTGCATCGGGTATATGGGCGGGACCCGGGCAAGCGGCGTCAGGGGACGATCGATCTCTCCCACCCCATAGGACCCCTTCAGGTCCGGTGCGGCCAGTGAAACCGTCTGCATGGGGAGGGCCGGCACCGTGCCGGAAATGGTGGGCAGCTTCGGGTTGATCTCAAAGGGAAGATCAACGGCCTGTTTCATCGGACGGTTTTCATAAACCCTCTTTTGGGGGTTCGGCTTTTGGGGGGGTTCCCGAGGCCTGGGCGCTTCCCTCTTTTCTTCCCTGCGGGCCGGGGGCTCGGGCCGCTTGATCCGGACCACATTGACCCTCTCGATAGATGGGCCGCACACAGGCCTTCCCAAGTCCCTGTCGATCAAGCGCGGCATGAGGTCAAACAGAAACATATTGAGGATCAGGGAAGCAATCACCGCGACAGTCCAGATCCCGGAGGAGCGCATGCCCTTCCAGGTTTCCATCCGGTTCGGCGAGACCGATTCCATCACCATGCCCATGGCATTACTCCCCTCTCTCCGATGGCAGCCCTGCTCCCAAGGATACGTTCTTGGCCCCTGCCAGCTTGCATTCGTCCATAACGTCGATGGCAATGCCGGTCCGGCTTTCCCGGTGGGCCACCACAATGACGGCCAGAGGGATCATGACGAGGCCCCCGGCTGAAAAAAATAGTCCTCCATGTCCAGGATATGCTCGTATAGGATCCCCATCATCCTCCGTCCCGTGTCTTGAACAGGGTGTTGACAAGCGAAACCGCCTTTTTCTCCATCTGGCCGATCAGGTTCTCCACCTTTCCGGACAAGAGGGTGTGACACAGCATGATGGGAATGGCCACTGACAGCCCCAGCATGGTGGTCACCAGGGCCTCGGATATCCCGCCTGACATCATCCTCGGGTCGCCGGTGCCGTAATAGGTGATCACATGAAAGGTGTTAATCATGCCGGTAACCGTCCCCAGAAGCCCCAGCAGCGGCGCAATGGCCGCCAGCATGCCCAGGGTGGACAGAAACCGTTCCAGTTTCGGCACCTCGTTCAGAATGGCCTCCTGGAGCACATTCTCCAGGTCCTCACGGCCCATGTCCCGGCTCTTGACCCCGGCCAGGAGCACGGTGGGTATCGGCCTTTTCCCGGCCTGCCTGCAGAGGTCTAAACATCTGTCCCACTCGCTCCGGGTCGCATGGGTGCACACCGCATCCGCAAAGCGGTCTGTTTTCATGCCTTTCCGGAAAAGATGGAAGGTCCTCTCCAGAATAATCAGCAAGGCAAGGACCCCGATGCCGAGGATCGGATACACGATGGGGCCGCCCTTGGGGATCTGTTCCGGGAGGCTCAACTGATGGGTCATTTGCCGCAGGGCCGCGCCCTTGGACATATCCATGGGAACGTCCTCGGATTCGCCTTTTAGATATGCCTCTAACTTTTCTGCCATGCGGGGTGGCGGGGGCTTGGACAGGGCAAACAACCGCCGGCTATCCTCAGGATAGAGCAAAAAGCCGGACTCTTGAGGTATCTGATAGGCTGCCGAGAAATTGCCCAGTACCAAAATGTCACCTACGACCTCTTGCCCGGCCCGATTCACGAATGGGCCTTTCTGAATCCGGACCTGACCCGAGAGCATGATCTCATCAAACAACAGATCCACCATTGACCGGATGTGATCCATTCCGGGGAATTCCGTCTGGTTCAGGATCGGTTGGAGGGCCTCCTCCCGGCCCGGGACAAGGGCACTCTGGAGGCTTCGGCTTAGGAGGGTTTCCACGTCTCTGGCATTCACCCGGGCAGATCCGACCAACTCCCGCACCGTCCCTTCCATCTCTTCGCGCTGGGCGCGCAACACCGTCTCTTTGGTCTCCAAGGTCTTTAGGGTCGTATCGAGCGCCCGGTTCTGGGCCGCGAGGTCCTCATCCTCCCTTTTCAGTTGTTCTATCGATGCCTTAAGCGCCGATTTGTCCGCAAATATCCTCTGTCTGCTCTCCGCGGCCTCCCCTTCAGCGCGCTCCCTCTCTTCCTTCGCTTGCTTGAGCAGGAGCGCCTTTTTGTCCCTGGCCTCTTTCTGCACGGCACGCATATCTTCGCCATAGGCGCCTGTCGCCAAAAGCAGGCCCTAGACAATGACAAGACCCCATGCAAACCCTCTTTTCATTCCTTCACCAACCTTCCAATGGGCAAAACAAGCAAATCCACCGGTCGTTGTTTCGCCCCCATCTCCATGGCCGCATGTATCTGGCGGTTGTATCGCGGCGGGAGTGTTTTCCATTCAAAGACCGCTGGATCGAAATACCCCGATGTCTTCCCGTCCAAGGACTGAAAGAACAGGGAGATCCGTCCTAGTCTGAAAACATGCACCTGGATCTTTTTTCCATTCAGGCCAATCTCTTCCGTATACACCTCCACGGTGTTACCGCATTCCGGCTCCACAGACAGGGCCTCCATGGTCTTCCTGAACCTCTCCCCGGCAGAGACCATGGGATCATCCAGGGTCCGCCTCAGGGTCTCAAGGCGGCTCCTCCGTTCTTCCGAAAGAAAGGGGACATCCTCCTTCACCAGGGCCGCCAGCCGGTTATGTGTCTCTTCAAGAAACGGGATCAGTTCATTGGAGATCCGCCCGATCTGCGCCATCTCCTCTTCAAGCGCCTCAACCGAGGCCATGCGTGCCCCAACCTCCCGTTTCAATGCATTGTTCGCAGCCGTTAGTCGATCCCTTTCGCCTTCCAAGACTTCATACTCCGCCTTGAGCTTCAGTCGCTCCTCAGCCCATTTGTCCTCGGCCTTCTGCGTCGACTGACGGATGGTTATGGATTCGTCCACCGGCCTCTTCACCCGTGCCGGGAGGTCTTCCGAGAATCCTGGCTGGCCTTGAAAAAGGCAGAGCACGCCAACAACGCACCCGGCGATCCATGTTATTCTTTTCAATCCTCTCGTCCTCCGTCTCTTATCCGTCTTTTTGGGCGCCCTGCTCGAATGTGCCCGGTTTGACCCATGCAAGCCTACCAAACGCGCATGTACATCTCCGAGTCTTGTCTTTTGGCAAATGGCCTTCATGCATCAAAACCGCCAGACCAATGTCGCGCCAAAGGTCCTGGGCGGACCATCAAGTCCAACGGTGTTGTTGTTATAAGGGGAGAGCCAGGTAAGATATTCCTGATCAAAGACATTCTCCACCCAGAGGTAAACGTCGAAGTGCCTTATTTCGTATCCGATCCTCAGATTGACGGTTTCGTATGCCTTCTGCTCGGCCTTGTTTGCGGCATCCCCGTAGAAGGGGCCTGTTCCCAGGATATCGGCCCGAGCAAAGAGACCGTTGGGACTGCGGTATTGAACGCTCGCATTGTAGGTGTACTTCGGCGCAAAAGGCAGGTAGTTGTCTTTATAGTCATTCATGACCAGCGCCGTCTGTGTGGAGTTCCACTCCATGGCCTTGAAGTCATCGAATTGTGCATCGGTGTAACCGAATCCCGCCGATAGGCTCAATCCCTGAATCGGCCTTGCCTCAAACTGCAGTTCAGCTCCTCTGGAGTGGGCCTTTGCCGCATTGGTGATGGTGGTTGCCAACCGGGTCGCGTCCATCTGGGTAACCTGCTTGTCATCCATGTGAATATAGTAAACCGATAGGTTGGCCAGTAATTTATCGTTGAACCAGGTGGTCTTCACCCCTGCTTCATAATCCCATGTGTATTCAGGGTCATAATAAAAGCTCTCCTGGGTTGGCATCATCGCCCAGTTATATCCGCCTATCAAATAGCCTTTGGATGCTGACGCATAGATCATCGCATCTGCTGACATGTCATAGGCCGCAGAAAACTTTGGCAACACTTCATTGTGACTCACATCTTTGTGACAGGTTATTCTTCTGATAGGATCATTAAGATTTCCTTCCTGGTCCTGATGGTCGAAACGGAGCCCCGCTGTCAGATGAAGTCTCTCTAACAGGGTATAGGTGCCCTGACCAAAAGCGGCACAGCCGGAAGCGTCCACTTTTGTCTCCGGATTCAGGTAGGTCATGTGTTTTGACGCAATGTCGTATCTGTAATTGTAGTCTGTCTTTTCAATAAACCCGTAAAGACCCGCCAGCCATTCGAAGGGACCGGTTTGGGAAGCGACACGGAATTCCTGGCTGTATTGATTCAGTTTGATCTTGGCGTATTCCAGCTTTTCATTGGTGGGATCGTCCCATAAATCTGCGTCATTGACTTTGTCGAAATCCTGGTTTAGGACATTGGTAATGGACACGACGTTGAATTCATTACCGCCGTACCTCACCCGCAAGACTTGGCTGTTCCCTTCCTGCTTGAGATACTCGTCGCAATCCTTACGGACCTTGAAGGGATCGGTGGCATGGGGACCGTCAATCAGTCTGTACCCGCCCCCGTGATCATCCAGATCCATGATGTCCGCAATCAAGGAGATGTCCCATGGATCGGCAGGGGTCCACCGCAATGTAGCACGGCCGGCGAGATGCCTCAGATCCGCGGCACGGTCATCGCCGTTATAGAGATTTTCCACGTACCCGTCCGAAGATTTGTATTGAAATGCGCCCCCCAGAAAGAGGGTATCTTTGACCGCGGGTCCGCTGATATTTGCGACGGTCCGAAACGTGTTGTAGTTCCCATACTCGCCCAACACCTTGCCGCTCAATTGATTGCCGGGTTGCCGGGTAATGATATTGATGACCCCGGATTCGGCATTCCTGCCATACAGGGTGCCCTGTGGGCCTTTGAGAACCTCGGCGCGTTCGAGATCAAAAAATTCGATGTTTTGCATGTAGTGGAGCGGATAACTCACATCATCCACATGAAAGCCTGCGGGTGAATAGTTGCACCCCTTAAATGAAGAGATGCCCCTCATCACCACAACATGTTCGGTGTAGCGATTTTGCATGAACACGTTTGTGGAAAACTTGGTCAAATCAAGCGTGTTTTCAATCTTTGCGTCTTCCATTTCCATCTCGGAAAAGACATCCATGCTGATGGGAACCTCCTGTGCATTCTCCTCTGTTTTTTGTGCGGTGACCGTAAGGTCTTCCAGTTGTTGGGCCTGGTCTTCGCCGAATGTCTCTCCATGTGCCATCGAACATATCAGGGTGATGGCTGCGGACAGGGTGAGTATCCTCAAAAACCGGCAATTTTTCATTGAACCTACCTCCTTGAAGTCAATTGGGTTTTCTGATTTCGCCGTCTTACGTGGGCCTTCATCCCCATTTACGCAACAGAACATTGCCTCTGATGTGCCGCACGGGAACGGCCTGATACGAATTCCTTCAATCGAAAATGCAAAATCAGTTCGGCGCCCGAAAGCCCCGCAACCATCAATGCCCCGATCGTTACATAAAGAATGAGCGTACCGCAGGCATCGCCCAGAGCGCCGAACAGGGGTCCCAAAAGGAGAGGTGGAAGTATAAAAACCGTGCTCAACAAGGCGAATCCGGTTCCGGACCGTTCTCCCACGCTCGCCTTCATCATCAGCGTGAAGCCCCATATATGGATGCCTCCCAGGATCATATTGTCGCCAGCCAGGATCAGCATTCCTTGCCAGGGACAGATCATGCCTTTGGCAGCCACAAAGATGGTGAAAGCGGTCAACATCAGGGAAAGGGCGCCGAATGTTCGAAGAAAAGCCACCGGCCCCACTCTGTGGAAGAACCATCCCCACAGGAGCGTCCCCAGGAATCCGACAGGATATCCGAACTGGATGAGAATTTTTCCAATGGCGCCCGGATTCAGTCCGAGATCAGTCAAGAGCGGCATCCGCATCTGGAAACCGTTAAAGAAAAAGAGGGTCGGCAATAACAGAAACAACATGAGCCATCGGATCCCGGATTGGTTCAGAAATTCCCGCAGTCCTGACTTCCCTTTCCAGCCGCGCTGCGGTATGGGCCGTTCCGGATAGACAGAGGCGATTTCCCGATGCAGCACCACCGGCAGGCTTAGGAGCAGAATCGTTACGGCCAGCACAGAACAGATGGCCTGCCATCCCACGGTCTCCAAAAAGACCAGGACCAACCCTCCACCCAAGAGCATCCCGATGGGTCTGGCGCCCGACTGAATGGTATTTCCCCATGGCCGCTCCTCGGGCAAGAGGATATCGGTCGCATAGCCATCGACAGCAATATCGTTGGTTGCCATGACCGTATTGAACAAGAGAAGGAGTATGAACATAAGCCCGAAGGATCGATCCGGTGGGACGAAAGAAAGGGCGAAGAAGAGCCCTGCGCCGATCCATTGAAGGGGGAATATCCAGGTTCTCCGCCTGCCCAGGCGTTTTATGTAAAATCGATCGATCCGAGAGGCATACAGGAATTTCATCGCCCACGGCACCTGCAGCAGAAAAAGGAACCCGACAGAACGGAGAGTCATCCCCTGGTGCCGCAACACCACGGGCAGACAACTGATGATGAATCCCACGGGAATCGTCTGGCAGGTATACATGGATGCCAGCAGCATGAGTTTAAATGCGGTCCCTTCCACTTTGTTCTGAACTGCCTCACTGGCATCTTTATCCATACCTATGGCCGTCTCCCCTAGACCTAATTCCATACCGTTAAGTTTAGTTTGATGCACTATATTTGTTTCATTCATCTAACCAAATTGATAAAAAAATATGCCTCACACCTGATCGGAACTTTTTCGAGGCATTATTTTGAGGCCATCGATTGATTATCGACGGGGTATGCATAGCAGAAGGATATGGCTATTGTCTTTTCCGCAATGCACTTTTTTTTGTGTGAAATGCACGGCCGGTACAGCCAAACGCCACTATCACATTTATAAAAAACTTCCGACCATCCCCTGCCGACGGACTGTTTTGGGGGTCTGTCCGAAATGTCTGTGAAAGGCCTTGGTGAAATTGGCCTGACTGTTGTACCCGACTGAGAAGGCCACCTCGGTCAGGCTCAAATCGCTCTGTTGCAGGAGTGTCCGGGCCTTGGAGAGCCTGGCATCGCGAAGGACGTTGAAGGCGGTTTTTCCGTAGAGCTGTTTGAAGCCATGATTCAGTTTATTGCGGTTGATTCCGGCCAGCCGGCTCAGGGCCGTCAAGTTTGGAGGATCGTCGAGCCTGGTCAAAAGGGTGTGACGCGCCTCATGGACCCGTTCCAGATCCTGGCGGGTTAACGTCGAATCATTCCCTTTGGCGTTGTTTTCCAGTTCAGACAGCTTGTTCGCCACCAGTTCCAAGGCCTTGGCTTCCAGGAACAGCCTGCGGAGTCCGCCCTGATACGGGCATTCGAAAATCTGTTTCAGGATCAGAAATGTATCTCCATTGAAGATGCTTTGATGAAAAAACCGTTTTTCCGGAACGACCAGGCAAGGGTTGAGGCCGAGGTGTTTCAGGCATTCGGGCGTCTTTTGAAACAGGTCTCTAAAGGCGTGCGGGGTGAAGTAGAACGATACACCCGCAACCCGTCCTCCGGAGGACTCGACAAGCCCGCTTGTACGCGGCAAATAGGTGACCAGGACGTCCCCGGGCGATCTTTCCACGATCCGGCTCTTTCCACCAACGTTAAGCGTCAGTCGAATCTTTTGGGAGAGGTTGAAAGAGAAGCCGATGGGCGCATGCTCGATTTCATAGATCATTCGAAAGCCCTCTCGGCGGGTGTGATTACAGATCATCATCTGAAGTCCGGGCCTGAGGGGGATATTTTCCAACAAAAAGTCACTGTTTTGTTTTGCATACTCTACAATGATTTCAGACGGTGAAGCCCGGTTGAGGTATTTGGATGCCGTGGCCACGGCACCTTCATTATTCGAAAATCCATCTTGATCTACAGTCATTTTCTTTATCATCGACCTTCTATCTTATCACCACCTATTTCCTGGTCCCCGGCCATGATATCCAGCAGACTGCCGATGGTTGTCCCGTTGTTCCAAGCCACGTCCCTAAGCGGCTCATCCGGAGACGCGACACTGATGTTGTGCTCGGCCAGGCGCGCCAATGCGGTTTTCACATTCCAACCCATGTAGTAGGCGATGATTTTGATGGGATATGCTCTGGATGTTCCATAGGGGGGAGAACCATATCGTTTCACGGCCCCCATCTTCAGCTTCCGTGCAAAATCCATGACCTGCCCCATGGGAGACGCCTCATGGCAGGCGCCCACACAGATATAGCCGGTCAAAACCAGGGAGGCGGCCACAGGGAGGAACGGAATCTTCTCCCTGGCCCCCTTCTTCAGATAAGAGATCAGCGGTTTCCAGTTAAAACAGGCATGAATGATCATGGCCAGGCAGAAAAGGATGCCGCTGTTCAGATGCAACACACCCCAATAGTGTTTGGACAGCCCCAAAAGTCGCCATGGTGAGAAATGGCCCACATGGCCGGGCGGCCCGATGTAAAGGACGACACTGGAAATCAGCAGTATCAGGCCGGAAAAGGTGAGAGTAAGGGAGGTTGTCTTTTTTACCATGGTTCTCCTTTTGATCCTGAATGGTCTATCCTATTCATATGGATGGTCCCGTCCCTTTATTTGCGTGCATGAATCAGGGGCGATGAATCTCAAATTGGACCATGTAGTTGTACCCCAAATCCGTTAAGCTGAGCTTCTTGAATCCGTATTTTGCAATAGAAGTCTCCACCTCTTCGGGCGATAACCGCATATGTTTGGGCGGACCGAAGGACTGGTCCTCCTTCTTGCACTCGATAATAACGACGCGCCCATCGGGTTTCAGGACGCGTCGGATTTCATTGAACAGGGTTTTTTCAATCTTGGAAAGATCGAAGATGTGGAGCACTGTTGACAGAAGACAGACATCGATGGATTTATCTTTAATGGGCAGCGGTTCGGTGATATCCGCAGTCATGGGTTTGAGGTTCAAAAGCCCCTGGGCTGCCGCCTCTTGCGCCAGACCGTCGATCATGTAGTCCCACTTCTCTAACGCGTAGACAACGCCCGAGTCTCCAATCAGCCTGGCGGCATAAATGGCATACTCGCCCGGCCCGCACCCCAGATCCAGGAAATGATCCCCCGGTTTCAGGGAGAGCTGATCGAAGATCACTTCCGGATCGTGCATCCAGAAACTGCTGGGTCCCCGTCTCAGTTTTCCATGCCCTTGATGGTGGTGGTTGCATCCTGCGTTATCCATGGTCCCGATTTCCTTTCTTTAAACGGCCATCTGAAGCGGCCCCTCGGTAAAACAAGCTACTTCCCGTGGGAGACGGTGACGATCCCCCGCCCTTCCACCTGACGGTATGGACCGCCCGCGCACATATAACAGAGACCGGATTTTTCTCCATCGCTTACCACCTTTGTCGCCATGATCGTTTCTCCGCAGGCCGGGCACACAACGCTTTCGGTTATGGGGGCGTATTCCGGCAAATCGGGTCGGACGCTCTCCGTAATCAGGAGCAGTTCAAAGGGCAGGCCAATAAGGGCAAAGGCCGCCTCCCGCGCTTTTTTCTTGAAGGCCGTTTCTTCTTCGGGCCCCCCCTCCCGGTTTTTGATGACCTTTTCCAGAAGGGGGTGAAACTCCGGAACCGCCCGCGTGATGTGTGAGCGAAACTCCGGATGAACCCGGACGCGCACCCCCGACTCCTTTCCGCGGATCGCAAAGGTTACCGCCATGCGACCCAGGTCTCGATATACCAGCGCATTGTTACCGAGGGTACATCCTGACACCGCCTGCACGCCGTCCGCAAAGCAGGCGTTTATCTCGACAATGGCCATCAGATTTTCCAATCCATCGGAGGGAATCGATTCTCCCCCCAGTCGCCGGAGGCCGCAGAGAGAGGCCATAACGCCCAGTGCGCTCCCCGGACAAAAGTGTCCGTGGATTTCGGCCGTTTTTACCAGACAGCGAGCCGCATCGTTGTCGCGTATGGCTTGAATGAAATCTCTTCTGGGGTTTTGTTTGAGTTGTTCGATCCACGTTGTATCGCGAGCAGGTAACCTGGATCCATTCTCGACTCTTTCTGTTTCAATCTCTTCCATGACTTCTCCTCTTGTTTCGATCTTTGAATTGGCAGTCGACTTTTTCATATGTCCGAATCATCTTCCCCCACTTCCTCAAGCAGGCGACGCATCCATTCAGGAATTCGAACCCCTTCTTGGGGATACCATTGTCTGGCATACGGTTTGATATCGATCACAGGACTTCCATTGATGGCGTCGATGCCGACCACTTCCAGGATGTTTCCACTTATTTTGACCAGTTGGACAACGGTGGTGAGCACTGAATTGGGCCGGACCGGGCTGCACGTGGAAAAGATGCCCGTAAGGGGAATGTCCTTTCTTCCCATGGGATGGACCCGGGTGATGGACCTGCTCTGCTCGGGGACCCGGTGCGCCCAGTAGAGAATAACCAGGTGGGAGTAAGCTTTCAGACCATCCAGAATCCCGCTCAATTCCCGGGTGATGACAATCTCCGATTTCATTTTACGAATTTTGCGAACTTGGGCCTTTATGGCGGCCATCCGTTCCTTCATTTCAATGCCCGCTTCTCCAGCCTTGAGGAAGGGTTCATCAATTTCGTTTCGGATAACGCCTACCGGCCTGAGGACGATGGGGTCGAAGGCTGTTTGGGAGACATCGGACGTGTCAGAGGATCTTTTCATATGATTTTTCCTTTTTGACAGGCCGGCTTAGAAATAACGCAGAAGAGCATCCATCTTGGTCTGGTCGTTTTCATTTTGGTTCCCGTCAAACGTCAGGTTGAGGACAGGCTTGTTATTGTCAAATTGCTGATGCAGTATGCCGAGGGCGATGCCGGTGTTTTCATACATCGGCGTGACATTGATAATGCCGTCGATATTCGGCAGATCGCAATGCATCTTTGCCTCTCTGTATCTCCCGTTTGCCCCGGCATAGTATCCAACCACATGGTCCGCCAACGCAACCAGTCGGTTCAAATCATCTTCAAAAGGACTTTCATCTTTCAGTATAGCGGATATGCCGTGCATATAATCTTCCAGTGTTTTCAGCGCCTCTCTTGGAGCCTGTTGATCCTTTCCCTGGTTCTGATCCAGGAAGTCTTTCCACATCAACCACATGGATTCGCTGAGAGGGCTGTAGAGAACCCTGTGATGGTCCTGTTCCAGGTTCCTGAAGGAGAAGTTGTTCTGAAAATCGTTATAGAGGATGAATGGCTCTCCTCCCGCAAGGATCCGCTTTTTTCGTCCAATAGCTGTTAATTCAACCCGGATCTGTGCTGCCATTGCTTCAACATGGCGGATGCCGAGGGGCCTGCTCTTCATCAGTTCCATCAGTTCGGTCAGATATCGGTTTCTGTGTGCCCAATGAGCCGATCTGATAACATCCCCGGCCAGCAAACCCAAAAACACGGCATCGAGGACCTCATCGCTTTCATATATGACATCTTCCACGAACGGCGCAATGATATTGGCCCCCTCGTGGCCTTCCTGATCCAGTTTGGTCCTGATGAAACGGCTGTATTGTCCCTGTACCTCAGCGCCTTCGGTTTGGGGGATCAACAGGGCTGATTCCCTGCCGGGGTCTGCCCCCTGAAAGGCCCTGAGCACGTCCCCCAGCAGGGCGATCAATGAAAAGTATTCATTGGTGAGGGTGTGTCTCCTTCCCAGGTCGATAGCGGCCCGATCGGTCGGCGGCAATACCCGGGCCTTCACGCCTTTGCGGGTCAGCCATGCTGCGAATATTTCCGAATAGGGGAAGACATGGGGCAAAAGAACGCTTTCGTAGGTTGTTAAACGCGTCCAATCAGTATCGATCTTTATCCTTTTCGAAACGGTTTTCTTTAAGTAATGATCGACCGGCCCTGCCTGTTCAGCCTTTCTGCTGTGCAGGCTGTTGACAAAGGCCTCTAATCGGGTAATCACCCCGATATGGGACGCATGTTCATCCACTTCCATATGGAGGTAGGGTTTTTCGTCCAGGATTTCTTTGACATAGTGGGACAAGACCGAATCAGAGCCGCAACCGTGGTGGGTCAGAAGAACCGCATAGAGATTGGGATGCGCTTTGACCAGTTGAGCCGCCTGGAGAATATGCTGGCCAAACGGCCAATACATATTGGGGTGTGTTCTGGAAATATCCGCTTCCGGCAATGCAAAAAAGGGGATGACCCGATACCCCATATCCATGAGCCTGTCGGGCACCCCCAGATTGAGGACCCTGTCTGCGACACCGTAGATCTTTGAGATGATGACAAACACTTTTTCGTCCGGCCCGATTTCCTGAATCACGGCCTTTCGGTACACTTCAATCCTCTTTTCATATGCCTGAAAGGCCATCATCCCTTTTTGAAGGGCCGTGCTTGTTTGCTCCGGTGTTTTCCCCATCTGCTTTCCCAGGTTTGAAAAAGCCTTCATCATGAATTCCCTTCCGAGGCTGAAGGCGATGGTTGGCGCCAGGAGTTCGATGCCTCGGGTGTTCAATTCCATGGCCTGGTTGACCATTTTGAAGGCGAGCTGCATATAGGCGCATCCGTAATTCTGCCTGGTATGGGACCCTGGATGCTCCACCGTGAAGAGATCGGGAAAGAAGATGTAATCGACCTTCTTTTGAACCAGTTCCGCAACATGCCCATTGATCAGCTTGACCGGGTAACAGGTTTCATCCAGGGCATATTCCTGGCCGGCCCTAATCGTCTCTTCGCTGGTAGGTTCCGACAACAGCACGTTCAGGCCTAACTCCTTGAAGAAAGCGTTGAACAGGGGGAACATGCCATAGGTGAACAGTGCCCTGGGGATACCCACGGTCTTCCTTTCCGGGTCCAAGGTGCCGTCATATCCCTCAAAGACAAGATTGGCGATCGATTGATTGAATCGTTCGGAGCGATGTAAGTCTTCCCGGCGTTCCTGGACGTTGTCATGCCGGATATCCAAGTGGATATCGAATCCTTTGAAGCGGGTGTTGGCACCAGCCATCTCTTCCCGGGCCAGCATGGCAACCCCATAGGCCCCGGTGACGCTGAAAAAAGGCGGCACAAAGACGGCCTTTCCGGTGAGTGCCCTGAAGGCGTTGACAACCCCCTGATTGTAGGCAATGCCTCCCTGTAAGAAAATCTTCTCCCCGATGGTTTTCTGACCCACGGCCCGGTTGAGGTAGTTCTGAACAATGGAATAGCAAAGCCCCGAGGCAATATCCTCCGGGCGCGCCCCCCTCGCCAGATGGGCCGCGATGCTGGTTTCCATGAAGACCGTACATCGTTCCCCCAATGAAATGGGGTGGGTGCTGTTAAGGGCCATTTTGCCGAAATCCTGAATCGGGATGTCAAACTTGATAGCCTGCTCTTCGATAAAGGAGCCGGTCCCGGCCGCACAGATCTTGTTCATCTGGAAGTCCGTTACAGTGCCGTCCTTCAGGCGGATGTATTTAGAGTCCTGCCCTCCGATTTCAAATATGGTCTCTACAGTGGGATCGATCTGAACGCCGGCCCTGGCCTGACTGGTAATCTCGTCTTTTACGACGTCGGCCCCGACCACCCTTCCGATCATGAGCCTGCCGGAGCCGGTGACGCCGACCCCAACAATCTGGATCCTGTTTCCGAATTCTTTCTGGATGGTTCTAAGCCCTTCCCGTACAACCGCCAGGGGCTTGCCCATGGTTCTCAGATACTGGAACGACACCATACGATCGTCTGGGTCCGTCAAAACCAGATTGGTGCTTGTGGAGCCCACATCGATGCCGAGCCAGCATTTCAGTCCATTCAGACCCGGGGTGACGGGCCTAAAGTCATGCTTGCCGGATGCATCGTCGCTGCCAAAGCCCGAGAGATCAGGCCATGGCGTTTTTGACGGGTCCTCATCGATGAAGTCATGGGTTTGTTCCAGGGCCACCAACAACCTATCCACATTCAATAGGCAATTTTCCTTATTCGCTATGAGCGCGGCCCCCAGCGCACCGATAACGGCAAAATGCTCAGGGACAATGAATTCGTCTTCTCTCAGATGGAGGATCTCTTTAAAAGCGTTGATAATGGCTTGATTATGGGCCACCCCTCCCGCAAACAGGATCGGCTTCCTCAAAGGGATTTTTCGCATCACCGCACCCCGGTAATTTCGGACCATGGCACATGCCAATCCCCACAGGATATCCTCAACCGGAACCCCTTCCTGCTGGTGATGGATGATATCGGTCTTGGCAAATACGCTGCACCGGCCGGCGATGCGGGGGATGGTTTTGGCCCTTCCAGCGTACAGGGCGTAGTCCTCCAACTTCAGCTTCAGTCGGGAAACCTGTTCTTCCAGAAAGGAGCCGGTGCCCGCAGAACAGTTGGAATTCATGGCAATTTTGATTCCGGATGGATCTGTGGCACTGAATCCGCCAATATATTTTGCGCTCTGCCCTCCGATTTCGACAATGGATTCGCAGGCATTGTTTTCCCAAATGGCGCCTTCCACAATGGCGGTGGCCTCGTTTGCAAATGTGATCTCGCCTCTCTTACAAAGGAACTTGCCGCCGCTGCCGGTAACAGCGCCCTGTCTTATCTCTGTGGCGTCAAGGCATGTTGGCAAATGATTGATGATGGTGCACAAGGTGTCGCGGATATCTCCCCTGTGCAGTGCGTAACAATGGTGCAACACCGTGCCCTTTGTATTGATCACTGCCAGCTTGATGGATGAATATCCGATATCCAATCCCAGGCTCAGCATGGTTTCGTCTCCTCTATAACTGTCATTTGGGGAAAAACCTGTCCCTTGCCCTGGCAAGGGACAGGTTTGATTCCTATAATCTTCTGTCCTATTTAAGCCCGTCAGAAGCTGTGCCTGATTGCCCCATAGACATTTGTATCATTCTCGAACTGAGAAAAAAAGGTATCGTCATCACTGCCAAAAAAGATGTTGGCACCGATCTCCAATCCGATCTTGTCGGTGTATTTGTAGTGGATTTTCGGCATAAGGTAGGCATCCCTGTCGCTCGGAGAGAAGTAGCCGGACAGGCCCAGTTCCAAGTTCTGGTTCATCAGCAATTTCGTCAATTGCAGTGTGATGACATGTCTGAAGTGATCTTTATCCAGACCTCCCTTGAGGCCTTTCTTGTAGTTGTCATAATCCAGCATCTGTTCCACATAGTATTGAAGGGACCCGTTGAAATCTTTTCCGATCTCCTGGGCATATCCCATAAGGTAGCGCATCTCCGAATTTCTGATGAATGGATTGGCGCCGTTGGAATCATCTGTGGAGTCATAGCAAGCTATCTCGATATTTCCGATTCCCGGTCCCACATTCCCCCGGGCGCTGGCGCCGTAGACATGCAGGCCGGGGAAAAGGGCGATGCCTGTAGGCGTCTCTCCGGCAGGGTTTTTCCAAAACCCCCAATAGCCGTAAAGGGCCAGTTCAAAGCCGTGCATGTTTCGGTAGATGCGGACCGCGATTTCATCGTCTTTGAACCATCGGTCGGGCGTATCGGAAACGACGATGGCATCCCGTCCCACGATCCGGTTTAGCGCGCCACTCCAATATGAAAGATATTCCCCGTCGACAAAGCGGTCCGGATCGAATTTGGGGGTATAAACAAGATTCACGTTCGCCATGTCCGACATGAACAGGCTCACCTTCATGGCATCGGAAGGCGCTTTGAGGTACTCGGCATCCCTCCCGATAAAAAAGGATTGCCAGTCCTTTGGAAACAGATCGTTTAAAAAGACCAGGTCCCCCGTCCCCCAGGTCAGGATCTGACGGCCGACCTTGACATCCATGAAATCGGTGGGCCGGGAAAAGATAAAAGCCTCGCGGGTATCGTACTCGAACCGCTCCGTGACGCCGTCGGCCCAGCCGTCCCCTTTATACTTGAATTCCGCCCAATCGGTGTAAGTGAAGAGCTCCACCTGTGCCCTGGCTTCCATCACAGAAATATCCTTTTCATAGGGATCGTGCTGGGTACGCATGCCCCCTCTCAATTCAACAAAGCCGTTGAATTCAATGGGTACGAATGAATCCCACAGGGCGCCTTCACCCCCTTCCCCGGCGTGAAGCCATGGATGGGGGATCAGCGCCCACAACAACATCGAAAAGAGGATGTTAGCAAAGGTGTTCATGTGTCTATCGCATGAACTCCCTCGGCGGCCTTCTGAGATAGCGTTCTGAAAAAATGCCATGATCAAGCCCCACATTGTACTGAACGTTGGAAAAGGTCATGATGGTCTTGCTCCCACTTTCCAGGTCTTCGGCCGTTGATTCCACAACCGTCGGATAAACGACCTTGCTTCCGTTTTCCTCTGCCTCAATCTTTGCAATGTTGGTTGTTTTGATAACGCGATAAAGCCGCCCGTCTTTGCGGAAATATTCCATCTTCATGGGGATGAAGGTGGTTTTGTCCAGATAGGCGGTGTAGTATTCGAATTCCACGTCGTCAGGGCTTTTGGGTGTGTTCTTGACCACGTAGTGCCGATCCGTTGTCTGAATCAGTTCATGGATGTCCGCGGCCACGTGGCGACCGGATATGTCTTCGTACAGGAAGTCCGAACCGGCAAAACTGGTGCGTTTGTCGCCCCCTGCGATTCGTTTCACCAGGTCCAAGCTGGGCATATAGAGCCAGCGATCGTCTTCTTTGCCCAAGAGCACATGTTTGTGCACCATGAAGACCATCTTTCGGACATCGGCCGGCGACTGAAAGTAGACGAAATACTTCTGATCCCCATCCGTGTCCCCCACATCTTTTCGAAGCATGTTGAGTTCTCTTATCCGTGATCGCCCTTGTTTGTCCGTAATCACCATCTTGATCTTTCCTTTGCTGTCATTTCCCTGATATAGGGCCGCATGGTTGGCCTTTCGAATGATCTCATCCACATTCATGGTCTTCGGATCTTCATCGGCCAAGGCCAACGTCGCCGGGGCCAGCAAGACAACCACCATCACGAATAAAAGCCGTTTGATTTTTCTCATGTTGTCCTCCTTTTTTTCGGTTTGTTTCACCCGCGGATTTTTGGCGTCAAGCAGCCAACAGACAGCCATTAACCCGCATCTGCATCTCTTTCATTTCGTTTCTTGAAGAACCGTTTTTCGCACAGGGTCAGCAGGGACGGCAGGACCACCAGGGTGATAATCCCTGAAAGAGACATGATGGCAAACAGCATGACACCCATGGTTTTATAGGGGATTAAGGGCGCCACCAGAAGCGGCAGGAATCCGATGGCGATGACCAGCACGTTTCGGCTGATGGCCCGGGCCGGTTCGCCGAACATCAGAGTGATGACCTCTTTCCAGTTTCCCTTTTCTCTGTATTTGATACGGGAGCGTTGCAGGAAATGAATCGCAAAATCCACGGCCATGCCCAGGGCCAGAACGCCCAGCACCGCAATGGGCAGATCGTAGTCTTTTCCCGAAAGCCCGACGATGCCGTAAATGGCCAGAATGGTAATGCTCAGAGGCACCATGCACAGCAGCCCCCACAGGGGTGAGCGAAACAGGAAGGCCATCATGAGGAAGACGACGACAAAGCTGCCCATAAAGGAGGTAAACATGCCCGAGATGAGTTCTTCTTCCATGACCTGATTGATATAATGGAGCCCTGCCCAGCGATAGATCAGTTCAACGGGCGGTTTGTGCTCCCTGATATATGAATCCACCGCCTTGACCACCGCTCTCATGTCCATGCTGTTGCCGGTTTTCAACTGCATCCAGATATTGGCCTTCATATAGTCCGGTGTGACCATATGCCACAGATCATGGGGACGGTGTCCTTGCTGGAACTGAAGAAAACACTCCGCAATGCCCGGAGATGTATCGGGTATGCGGAAATTTTCCGACTTTCCGTCAATGAGTTCCTGATTGACCTTGCACACCACGTCCGCAAGGGAGGTGCTCTTCCCCACCAGTCCTGATTCCTCCAGGTATCTTTGAAGTCCGGCCATGTACCTCAACACTTCCGGACGCTTGAAGACCTTGAGCTTTTCCTTTTCAACGCCCAGAAAGCCACGGAGTTCCTGAAAAGCGTCATAGTCCTCATCCGACGCGGGCTCGGCCAGTGCATCGATATGTGCCATGACCGCACCGAGAAAATCTTCATAGGAGATGTTATTTCTCTTCAACTTCGGCAGGCTCTCCTGAATACGTTTGGCCAAATCCGGGGCCTGGGGGAATTGGGGTTTGATTTCATCGCCAAAATGCATCAAGTCTTGGGCTGCTTTCTCTATGCCCTTATCCGTGAGGCGTTCAGGTCTTTCCCCTTCCAGTATCAGATAGGCCGCATAGGTGCCGTCCAGGTGCTTGTTGAAGGCCACATCGGCCTGGCGGATCGGATGGCTTGCGGTGAATCGCTTGGCGTAATTGTCGTTGATACGGATTTGCGTGATGCCCCATATGGCCACGCCGACCAGGATGACCGATAAGACCAAAACCGATTTCGCGCGATAATAGGTCAGTCTCCCCGTGGCCTTCAGGATTCTTGTCAACCCGTTCTCCTTTTCCTTGCCGCGTGCGGACATACCGAAGTTTTCCAGCTTTGCATCGGGAATCATCATAATATAGGCGGGAACGAATATGACGGTATACAGCCATGCGATCATGACACCGATGCTGAGAAACGCGCCGAAGACGCGTGCCGGAGGTATGGATGTGAAGGTCAGAGAGAAGAATCCTGCAGCGGTTGTCAGCGACGTATACAAAATGGGCGTAAAGAGGGTGTGCATCACTTCCCTGATGCTTTCTTCCCGTCCATTTTCTTTGGTATAGATATCAAAAAACTCGGAGAGTATATGGATGGAACTCACCACCCCGATGCACATCAGAAAGATAGGAATCATGGAACTCAGGATATGGACCGGAAAACCCGATGCAATCAACAAACCCATAGTGGTAATGACGGAAAACACAGCAATGATCATGGGCAGGATAATGAGGCGAAATTTGCGGAAAAAGAAGAACAGAAGCGCGAAAATGACGGCCATGGCCAGGGGAGAGCCGAAGGCCATCTGGGAAAACATCTCCACACCGATGGCCACCTCGGCCACCGGCAGACCGGCGATGTGATAGGTTTCCTCCCCTCCCATTCGAGCGACTTTTTGCCGTAGTTCATTGTAGATCCGGTAACTCAGGTGTTTGTCGGTGAGCGGCAGATAGATACAGACGACCGTGCCGTCATCCGAGAACATCCGCCCTTTGAGCAGCGGGTTTGAAAAGGCCTTGTCCTTGACGGCCCGTGCCTCTGCCCTGGTTTTGGGCGGTTTGCCCATGAGCCATTCAAATCGGATTTCCCCGGGGCCGCCCTGGCTCATATGATCCGTCAGCGACGGCGCGACCATATCCGCTTCGATGACCCCTGTGAATTCACCGGGTTTTTTTTCATCGGGCCATCGAAGCGTTTTGGCAAATTCGGTCAGTTCATAGATGCGGGAAAGCGTTTCCGGGTTAAAGGCGCCGTCCGGGTCCTTTTCATTGACGACGCCCACCACCACTATCTCACTGAGAGAGAACGCTTTCTTGGTCTGATTGTGGAACACGCGGTGAATTTCGTCAGCAGGGAGCATATTCTCGGGATCGGTATCGATTTCCACCCACGGAAAAAATGCGGCCGCAGCCAGGGTCAGGAGAACCATGAGAAGGGTTGCCAGTTTGTAATGATTGATGGAAAAATCGACAAGTTTGTGTTTGATGTTTTTCATTTTTTCTCTCCAAAAAAAACGATGGGTGATGTGGGACATATCGATTATTGGAAAAGTCCTTCCTTTTCTTATGCAAACCGCATAGCCCAACCCAGGAAAACCGTCAAAACAAGTGTGCCATAACTGCCCTGGTTGCCGGAAACGGCGTTTGTGAAAGATAGGTCGCGTCAACAATATTGTGAGATGTAGACGAAAAAGCCACGGTCCCATAGCCAACCAGGAACCCGATGGACATATTGGCGAACCAATGGTCTCTGTCGCGGCTTCGGATCTCGATATATGTGCGTTTCAGTCTTCCCATCCTGAACCATTAACCGATGGGGTTCGAAAGGAATCCGGCACCTCCTTGTTTTCCATCATCTCCAGCCAAATGGAATGATTCTTTACCCCATATTCATTCCGTAACGTCTCAAGCCGCAACCCAAGCGGACTCTCCAGGGCTTGCGCTCTGTCGCCCTTCCAATGGACATGGATGATCAGGGCTGTATCCACTCGAGGATGAGCATGGATTCTGATTGCCACCAGGTTCTCATAGGGTTCGATCGCCATTATGGGTCCTGCGAGATTCCGCAGAAGCGTTTCCTGGTTACGCTGGTTGGTTCGAAGATGGATGATCTCAAGCCAATTCATGATCTGCTGCCCCTCTCCGGGTTTCCAGGTCACTCTTTTTCAAAGAGAATCTTCGCTCAAATCGTGCCAATTAGATTTTTATCTATATATCAAATAGATAGAATGCTACATGAAATCCGTACTTCCAAATACGATAAAATACTTTCCATATATGGAAGTCTTTTGTACGATCTTCCGAATATGGCAACCCGAACCGGAAGCCCTCAAGGGGTATCGCACCCGTAGGAAGGAGAGCTCATGTCCATCGACGAGAGAGAATTCTTTCACCAGGCCACGGTACGTATTTGCGGAAGCCTGGAGATCGAGCAGGCCATGATGGAATGCTTTCAGTATCTGAAGGATTTCATACCCATGGATGAAATGATTATGAACCACTATGATCCGGACCTCTTTGCGGTCCGTTGCGTGGCCAGGGCGACCGCTGAGAACGCACAAAAAGTGAACCGGATCATTCCCATGCCACGGTACTTGAAAGACGACGTAGTGAAACGGGAAGAGGGAACCCAAGAAGTGGTGGTTATCAATCGGCCGGACCGTGAGCCGGTACGCCGTCTCGTATGGGATGCCCTCGAGGTGGCCCATTCCTCGCTGCTGATCCTGCATTTGTGTATTGGGGGTGTGCCTTTGGGAGGGGTAACCGTCAGGGCCTCGGGATATGACCGATACACCGGGGAGCATGCGCGGTTGTTAGCTCTCTTGCATGATCCCTTTGCCGTTGCAGCAGCCAACATCCATGAGCATGAGGAGGTCCTGCGCCTGAAAGATTTGCTCAACGATGAGAACCGCTATCTCAAGAATGAACTTCGGCATGTTAGCGGGGACACCATCATCGGTGCGGAATTCGGCCTGAAACATGTCATGCAAATGGTCCGGCAAGCGGCCCCGAGCGACACGCCGGTGCTCCTTCTGGGAGAGACCGGGGTGGGAAAGGAGGTCATCGCCAACGCCATTCACTATTCCTCTCCCCGAAGCGATGGACCGTTTATCAAGGTCAATTGCGGCGCTATTCCCGATGCCCTGATGGACAGCGAACTGTTCGGCCACGAAAAGGGCGCCTTTACCGGGGCCGTTTCGAAAAAGAGGGGTCGTTTTGAGCGGGCCCATGGGGGGACCATTTTCCTGGATGAGATCGGGGATCTCCCCATGCAGGCCCAGATAAGGCTCCTGCGGGTTCTCCAGCAAAAAGAGATCGAACGGGTGGGCGGAACCGAAACGATTTCCCTGAATATCCGCATCATCGCCGCCACGCACCGTAACCTGGAAAATATGGTGACGGCCGGAACATTCAGAGAGGATTTGTGGTACAGGCTGAGTGTGTTTCCCATTCGTATACCCCCGCTACGACAAAGAAGGGAGGATATTCCTATGCTGGCGGATCATTTTTTGAGACGCAAAAGCGGGGAACTCAAACTTAAGACCATCCCGCCTTTGGCCCCCGGCGCCATGGATCGCCTGACCGCCTGCCCTTGGAAAGGAAACGTGCGGGAACTGGAAAATGTGGTGGAGCGCGCCCTGCTCCGCTATAAGAACGGCCCCCTTTTGTTTGATCCTGAGCCCTGCGTTTCGAGGGAAGAAACCCATGGCGACGGAGCCTCAGGTGACGGATCCATCAAACTGGATGATGTTATATTTAAACATATCGAAGGGATCCTCAATAGGACAGGAGGCAAGATCAATGGATCGGATGGCGCTGCAGATTTGTTGGGAGTCCATCCCAGCACGCTCAGAAACCGGATGAAAAAGCTGGGAATTCCTTATGGTCGTAATAGATAGTTTCCATCCGGAAATGGTCTTTTTGGCCAATCTCGGCATCAATCTGCACGTTTGCTTGTGCGGCGACCTGCAGGTCGCCTCCGCACAACCGCTTGATTTCCTTGATTTGGCCAAACCGGGACCCGCCGCGTAGCGGTGGGACTGAGCGGCGAAGCGGTCCAGATCATCTGGTGAATCCTCTTCTCACCCTCGACCACTACGGCGATCGAAAGAGAATTCATGTGGTAATCTACACCGACATACGCTACTTTTTTCATGGGCTGGTCCTCCGTTTTGGATTTCTTGGCTGGGGTGTATTTTACACCCCGGACCAGCCCGTTTCATATGATCTAGATAGATCATACCCGCATCCAAAACGCCCGGAGTATATTCTGCCAACCAACAAAACCCCGACCGGGATCTTTTTGCACTCGATCGGGGAAGCGGAAAGGAACGGCTTGGATTACCTGGACAAAAACTTTGATGAAAGTCGCACACCGATTCACGCACCAACAAAAAAAGGCTTAAGGTCATATCCTCAATCCTTGATTTTCTTGGCGCGCCTGGGAAGATTCGAACCCCCGACCTGCGGATTCTTGATGTACAGCTCTTTGAGTTCAGCCAACGGAAACGGGCGCCTGTCGAGGAGGGAAATCAAGAGAACGACCTTAACCCTGTTTTTCAGTGTGAACCGGAGAACACGAACTTTCAGCGGGTTGGTAGTCAAGTTGTTCTCTTCGCAGAAATTTTTGGCCGCGGGGCACGGTTTGAGGGTAACGATAGCCTCACGCTTTCCGGAGTGGAGGAATTCCCTGACAAGATCTGAATTCTTTTTCATTCGACAAAGAAATTGAGAGCCACGGTTCAAGATCAGGGCAAAGAGCCAGTATGCGGAGCATCCCCGATCCAGAAGAAAAAGGTCCCCTTCCCTGCATCTGTTTAGCGGCTAATGACCGTTCGCCTTCGCTTTCAGGTGCCATGAGTGCATGGACGGTGATCCGATTCAGGACGTCATAGAGCGACGAAACTCTGGCCAAGGGACGGGTTTTCTTGATTTTGGCGAGATGCCAAACACCAAAGAACTTTTTGGTTTCATCGTCATCAAGGACACACAAGGTGGATCCGTCGATAGCCGGCAGACGAAATCCCGTCCAGCGCCGAATGGGGAAAGACTGATAGAAGGAGAAAAGCAGTTTCCGATTCAAATCAACGAAAGCCTCGAAAGAAAATTTGCTCCTGGCTCGACAGAACGCGCCAGCCATGACCTTTCTTTCAGAGCGATCGGAAGATCCAAGTAGTTGAAAAAACCGTCGAGTTCCCTTTGTAAGGAACAGCGGACGAGATTCACGAGAAAAAGTGAAACGGTGCTGAAGGGGAGCTTAGGATTGCGAGAAATCTCCTTCAGACAAACGGTGCCGTTGAAAAAATTCAGCGAAATGAATATAAATTGTTAAGAAATCCAAAAAGTTTGGCGCAAATTTTGGAAAGCAGGTTCCGAAAACGGATCTTCATCGTGCGCGACACCCACCAGCAGATCTACAGCTTCCGGTATTATGCCATCGACACCATGAAGCGATTTTCCTGTGACGACAGGCGGGACCTGACCCTGAGCTTTCGTTTCGGCAAGAAGATCGCGGACCTGGCATCGGTCTTCATTCGGGAGGCAAAGGGAGAGAAGGGATTCGGGAGCAAGGGAAACCTGGAAAAGAAATCCAGAATGGCCTTTTATGCGAACCCCCCGAGACCCAAGGCCGGCGAGCGATGCGCGATCCTGAGCCGGACCAACCTGGCCCTCTTCGAACACGCCCTGGGTCTTCGCAGAACCGGGATTCCGTTTTCATTGCAGGGGAATATATCCGGGATTCTGGGTCGGATATCGGTGGATCTGTGTTGGTTGTCAGAAGGGACACGCGGCAAGATCAGGGGCCCCTTCATTCGGCCTTTCGAAGACCTGGAGGGCCTCGAAACATGTGCCCAAAGACCTGGACGATTTCCAGTTCGCCAACATGGTCGAAGTGGTCAGGGAATATGCCCGGATCCTCCCGGACGCCGTCTTCGACATCATGAAGATCTCGAAGAGCACGGCCGACAACCCGAATGGTCCCGGCATCATCCTCTCCACGGGGCCAAGGGCCAGGAATACGACCGGATCTATATCGCTGCCGACATCGCCGCCTCCCTGTCCAGACCGGAGGCCCTCGTGACCCCCACATTCGGCGACGAGGCCAATATCGCCTACCTGGCCTTCACCCGTGCCATCCGGCAACCCTATCTCCCCCCGGACTTCAAGGACATCCTCACCCCCGAGTGGCAGGCGGCCCTCGAGCGGTTCGAACCCCCGCCTCCCAAGATCGCCCATGCTCCCCGGCCCAAACCTGCACGAACGGAACTCCGTGCTCATTCAGCTACCCGCTCCACCCCATCGCCGGCCAAGGCCCCCGAGCCCAATCCGCTAAGCAAGAAACGCTTCAAGGTCGGCGATAAAGTGAAAACCAGCACGGCACAGGGACGGTCGTCGAGATCGATGGCGAGAAGTATCTGGTGGATCTGGATGGGCAGGGAGCCAAACTTTGGACAAAGGATTGGGCGCTTCGAAAAGCCTGAAGGGGGGATCTCAATCAGCATCAAAACATTTTTGATTCACCAAACAAGAAGAATACGAATTCTCTGTGGTTTCTTCATCCTGGTATTGGTCCGGGTCAGAACGAGCCGTTGAATGCAACCATGGCGGCAATAGGTCCAATTCCATCGGACATACCGGTGTACCCCTTCGAAGGATTTTCATCTCCCTTCATGCAGTTCTTCGGCTTTGGGTCGGATACTGATCCGTAAGAGTACCCGTTGCGATGGGCAATTAACCTGTTGACATTATAAAAAAATACGATTATCCTCAAGATAAAAGTACGGAAAAATATCAATTCTCCCACCGATATCTCCCGGTTAGCTATGCTCAAAGATAAAGAAATCTCAACAGATGATCTGACTGCCGGAGAAGAATTTTATTTTCAATGGCACATCACGGAAAGATGTAACCGCGCCTGTAAACACTGTTATCAAAATGGTATTCCGGGGGCAGAACTCGCCCTTCCAGATCTCCTGACCATTATAGATCGAATGGAAGAGGCTGTCAGGAAGTGGGGGAAGAAGGGAACCCTGTCTATGACGGGGGGCGAACCTTACCTCCGCCGGGACGATCTCCACGCACTGATGGACCGCATAGACAGATCGGACTGCCTGGCATACTATGACATCCTGACCAACGGTTCCCTGATTTCGGAAACGGAAACGTCGACTCTAGCAAAACATTCCCGTTTGAGACGCGTGCAGGTATCCCTGGAAGGAGCCTCACCCAGGACCAACGATGAGATTCGAGGTCCAGGAGCTTTTGAATCCACGGTTTCTGCGATACGGCTTTTGAAGGACGCGGGCATTGCAGTCTCGGTAATGACCACCATCAGCCGATTCAATAAAGATGAGATCCCTGCGTTGATAGATCTGGCCGGTAGAGAAGGAGTGACTACCCTGGCACTGGAACGGCTGATCCCGGAAGGGACAGGGGCAAGGCTTTCGGATCAGGTGCTCAGTCCCCAAGAGCTGAAAACCGTGTATGAGGGCATCTATCATATTGCCGTAAATGGTTCGCCTGTTCGGATACTCCTTTATCGGCCTCTGTTTGCCCTCCTGTCGCCAGGGGATCCCACTGTAGGGGCGCTCTGCTCGGCTGGCAACAATGCCCTGACCATTATGCCGGACGGAACCGTATACCCGTGCCGTCGGCTGCCCATTTCGATCGGAAATGTCCTGACGGACGGCTTTTTCAAGATCTGGTACGGCTCTGAAGTTCTCTGGCGACTCAGGAACCCCGCTAACCTCGGCGGCAAATGCAAGGAATGCGACCTAATTACCCAATGCCGGGGCTGCCGCGCCATGGCCTACTTTACCACCGGCGACTATATGGCGGAGGATCCACAATGCTGGCGATGAAGTTGGGCACCCGGTTGGCTCTGACAGAAGACATCATGCTCCAGGCCATCCCGGAGCTTGACCACTATTATGCCTTCAATGTGGCAAACGGAGATCACTTCGAGTTGAATCACACTGCATATTGGGTGCTGGAGACAATTGGGCAAGGTGTAACCTTAGCAGAATTACGTGAACGCTTTGAAGGTCAGTTTGATATCGATCCTGGAACTGTGGACGAGGACCTGACCGAGGTCCTCGGCTTTGGCATGAAAAACCAGATCATCAAGGAGGTGGAGACATGAAAGAGAAACAAAAATCAAAAGGTTACGAGAAACCAAGAATCGTGAAGAAAGACAAAATGCGATTCCCCCTCGACATCATCGAGGCCACGGGTAAAGGGGTTGTCTGCAGGCAGTGCTCTTCGTGCCACAATTGCCGGTAACGCTACATATGGTCTCTTCGCCATTACAGATGAACACATCACATATGCCTAACAACACGAACTCCAAAGTTTCCGACCTTATCTATGGATTAGAAAGAATTAACCAGATAATCGACTTGTGCATTGACCGAGAGCTATATAAATACGTAGATCGAATTCTGCGAGGAGGGAGAAAGTGTTCCCAATTTCTACGAAAACTTAGAGACACTGACGGCAAGACATCTCTTGAAGAATTCGATTTTTCCAACATTAGTTTTCCAATTCTAAGCGTTGGAAGGATCTCTATGCCTGAATTCGCCGAGCTTTTTCAGAACTCGCAGCTTTTCAAGTCTGAAAAACCACCATTCGAACTCAAGCAAAAAGGAAAAGATTTTCCCCTTCTCAAATCATGGTCGGATCTGTTTTGGGCGAAACGAGTCCGGGCCGAACTGCAAAAATATAATCAGGCCGACTGGCTGGATAGATACGAGGATCTGACCATTTTCTTGGAGACTCGAATGCCCTCAAGGATCCCTCCTGGTGGAGTTAAAGCAGATTTCTATGTGACGCAATTCAGTTATCTTATGGAATTATCTGCTGTTACCCATGGCGAAGCTAGTCTCGGCTACGCTGAAAGAGCCAGGAAATTAGTCAAGTTCTTATTCTCTTGTTGCGACGACCCTGAAAGAGGGCCTTATGACCGGTGGATTTGGTGGAATATGGGCACGGCCTATCAGCATATTGATCGCAGTCAGAAAGCCGTCCTGGAATTCAATCAGGTAATTAGAAAGTTTCCTAAAGAACTCAATCGGTTTGACGCTGTCTTGGAATATCTGGTCAATATCGTCCCGGCTTACCTCCAACGCACCGCTATCAATCTCAAGCTCCAGTTAGGATACCATGCTCTGCAGACATTAGAAAAAGAGATAGATACAAATCTTATTGATATTAAAGCGAAATATCGTTGCAAGTTGATTGGTGCTGCCGTTAAGCATCTTGAAATCCGTATAGAACTCCACAGAATAGAGGCTTTGCTTCAACTGGAAATGTTGAAGGAGGCCCAAGAACGCCTTGAAAAAAGCTATAGCGCTATTTTTGGCAAGGCCGCAAGGGGGAACAGATGGAAGGTGACTGATGTAAACCTACCACCTATAGATCATCATCAGTTAGGGGCAATCGCAACTCAATTCGTAGAGCATGCTGTCAATTGGTGGCATCAAGAAGCTGGAAGGACAGCCGCCAGCATACGTAATTCCCAATCGCCTGATAAGCATCAAGAAAACATGGCATTCAGTTTCAATCACATAACAAAAACGATTGAAGCATTTAAAGATTATTGGAAGTGGATTGAAGGAAACAAAGAGGATGAACGCATATTTTATTCGCGATGGGCACAGATAATTAAACTTGGGATGGAGACCGCTTGTGAGCTCGGCAAAACGAAACGTGCAAGAAATGGCCAATTTACTTTTCCTAAAGATGCCTCTTCTCAGATTCTCAAAGTCACAATAGAATTGTATCTCTCACAATCAGATAACTTGCCTATAGTCCGCAAAAACCGTCCCAAGCCCAACCTTACAATTGAATTAGAGAATCTCAGGTCCGATGACCTCCCTGATTTTAGCAACGGACTTTCTACTTTTTATAAAAAAATGGGTGATATATTATTACGACCAGAAGAAGAAGGGCTCTCTCAAGATCTGAAAGTGCTGGTGGAAAAAAAGCTGAAGGAAGTCAATAATGGAGAGCCTGTCGACTATTTGAAGAAACATCATATTCAATTATTGGACGCTCTCGACGAATATGAAATCGAATTCGGGGAGAATCAAAAGATAAAGTCACTTGAAAGAGGTAACGAAAGGCTATTTTTGACTGCAGATGTTACTAAAGAATGCAAAGGATGCCTTGAAGAAACTAAATGCAAAGACGAAGCGGAAGCCAATGCAGCTAATTCGAAAGACTGTCCTTATTACTTCCCTGGGGTATTGGCATGCCAAGGTCGACCGGTGGAAAAACTGGATAAGTTCTTATATGATGAAGATTATCAGCGCATTATGGAGAAGGCAGAAGAAGACTTTATCAAACACTTGGAAACTCCTTCTCAACAGAAACCTCACAAAGAAGGCCTCCATTTTGTTGGACTGCAAAGATGGAATTCACTAACTCCTGCCCAGGGAAAATCAGTTGGTGGCGGATATTTGATCTATCGCACAGATAGCAAAGGGAATGTCGATTTGGGAATAGCAATCGACCCTGGATTCGATTTTGTCCGCAATCTCTTTCGGATGGGCTTTAGCTTAAGAGATATTGATATCGTGATTATCAGCCATGCCCACCCCGATCATCTCTGGGATTTCGAGACTTTGGTTCAGTTGTTGGGTGAACTGGAACGGAAAAAGAAGATTACCCATCGACTCAATGTGATTATGACGCTCGGAATCTATGAACGACTTAGGCATATTATCAAAAATCCAAAACTGCGTAAATTCATCAACCCTTTGGTAGTGGATATTCGGAAGGAGATTGACCAAGACTTCTTTAGCAATATTAGCGAGTCAATTCATTGCAATTTTAGATTTAAGACAAATATTGAAGAAGATAACAAAATAAGTCCAATACATTGGATACCAGTTCTGCCTCTTCTTGGGAACCAAGAAGAAGGAGAAATCAAAATACGACCGACCCACGCCTATCATGAGGACTACACAGGCATATCTGATAGTTTTGGATTTGTTATTTCCATTCCGTTAGACAGACAAGATCCAAGCAAGTTTTTGCGCTTCGGATATACCGGGGATACAAAGTGGGTGGACAAAGACCTTTATCCAAAAGAAAATATAGACGTCGCATCACAATATAAGAACTGCAATGTATTACTGTTTCATATTGGTTCACTTATCGATCATAAGAAAGGGAAGACATTTAAAGAGTATAATGAACCTGATAAGTGCGAAGGACTAATAAGAAGAGAAAACCATCCGTATCTCATGGGTACAATTCGTTTTCTGAAGAAGCTCGGGTATCCTGGTAATAATTTTATTGATGGAATAGAGAGGCGTAACAAGCTGATATTGATAGGCGAATTCGGCGAAGAATTGCGCGGAGGTATTCGCACCGATATAGTTAAACGTCTTCAAGGTGAAGGTTTTTCTGGCTGGCCGATTGTGCCGGTGGACGTAGGATTTGATGTTTTGTTGTACGATTACAGTAAAAGGGGGAATGAATCAGGTGGCATTAAGTTCTTGTGTGCCCTGTGCGATGAACATCGTCCAATAACAGAAATTGATTATTTCAGGTTCGGGCAGGATGAAGCCATTTTTCACATTTGCAAGACGTGTAAAAAGGCCACCCCTGACGATGTGAGGCAAAATAAACTTAGACAGCTTTATGAGATAGGCCGCGAGTTGAAACCTGCGATGCGAATTGAATATGATGTGTCTTAGTGGCAAATCGGATGACCTCTTCCTCTGCGCCACTTGTGCGCTTTGTACTTTCATCAATGACGCGATTAAGAGGTCTTTGGAGCCAGTTCGCTTAGCTCGGGTCGGTTGGACCTTGATCTCGGTGGGTTGTGAGTCACGGTTTGCTGTCTTTTCAGTCCTCTTAGACTGTTTGGCTGAAAAGCAAAGCCCGGACGGCGGGTGGTCCGACCCCGAGGAAACGGCTTGGGCTGCTGGTCTTATTCGTGCTGTAAAGGGGAAAAAGGACGCTGGATTTGCGGCTGCGAAGAGCTGGCTCAGGTCGGAACGTAAAGCGGGAGGTGGATGGGGTCGGCACCCCAGGGACATGGCTCGGATACCGATAACCGGTCTGGTCTCGGCACTGGTGCCTGACGTAGTTGAGCAAAGGGATGTGGACTGGATGCGATCCGAATGGAACCGGGATTTTGAAGGACCGGTGAGGCTTTCCTACAAAGGGGGATTCTTTCTGCTGGGAACGCCCCGAGATCAGGAAAATGCCCTTGTGTTTCGGACAATAGACCATCTGGCCAAAGATCAGAACGAGGACGGTGGTTTCGGCCCATGGAAAGAGCATCCCACTGGGAGTGACCCGTGGTCAACGGGGGTTGTGCTATGGGGGCTTTCCAGATGGATAGAGCATGTGGACCCCCTTGTGATTGAAAAGGCCATCGACTGGCTCAGAAAAACCCAACTGCCGTCCGGTTACTGGCCTTACCATTATCTGGATGACGGGACATCTCTGGCATTGAACGGGGCCGTTTCTGCCATGAAGGCACTGGCAACCAAGGAATCATCATGTGCACCATTGTCGTGACCTTCAATGAAAACCAGCCTGAAACCCTCCGCAAAATGGCAGCAGCCGTTCGCCACAGGGGTCCGGATAGTTTCGAGGTCTGGACCAACGAAAAACATGGTGCAGCCGGTTGTCGCCTGTCCATCTTCGGTAATCCGAATGCACCCATGATCTACCACGATCCGGGAACCGGACTGGTGGCGCTCCTGAATGGCGAGATCTATAACTATCGAGACTTACGGCAGGAACTCTCTAAAACAGGGTACCACCCCAAAAATGATCTGGAAGCAGAGCTCATTGCCAGGTTGTACCAGATCCATGGCCTGGGGTTTGCCCGACGGTTAAAGGGCATGTTCGCCATCGCAATCGTTGATGGACAACGCCTGGTTCTCGCGAGGGACCGATTCGGGATCAAGCCTCTTTACTACACAAAAAGCGACACAAGCATCCTTGTATGTTCCGAGATCAAGGGGATCCTCGCCCATCCCAAGGTGACCCCCCTTCTGAATGTCCATGCCCTGGAAGAGACGCGGGTCTTCGGATATGTCCATTCACAGGACGAAACCCTTTTTCAGGGCATAAAGCAGGTCCTCCCAGGGACGGCCATGCGCTTTGGCTCCGAGGGAGTTGGCCTGCAGGAACGTTTTGGGGTATTGCCCCAGGCCCGCTACCTGAACGGATTTCCCGTACCCGAGTATCCGGCCGCCGTACGAGAAACAAGAAACCGTGTCCTTCAGGCAGCCGAGCGCATGTTCCAGCACGGCTCGATGGAAAAGGGACTCTATCTGTCAGGGGGATTGGACTCCACCACCCTTGCATTTGCGGCACGCAAAGAACTGGGGTATCCGCTTCAGACCTTCACGCTCGCCGATGGTGCCGACACCGATGACCTGAACGCTGCTAGGAAGGTAGCTCGGGCACTTGGGACAGAACACCGAGAATTCATGGTCTCGATAGATGACTATTGGCGCTGGCTTCCCGACTACGTGGCCCACTATGAGGGCCTCATGGCAGGGGGCACATTTCATATCCAGGGAGGCCTGGCCTTTCACTTATTGTCCCGATTCGTGTCCCAACATGTGAGGGTTGCCTTTTCAGGGGAGGGGGCGGACGAGCTTTTCGGCGGATATTACTGGATCTACACCCACCCGCTGGGCTTCTCGGATCGTATGAGAAACAACTTGGGTCCCGTAAAGAATAATAAAGGACTCAGAAACGCCATAGAGAAGCTGTTCCCTCGCCCAGAGGAGGAAAAGGTCTACAGGCGTAACCTGTTTGATGACCTCTTGCGCGCAGGACTGTCCAACTACCACTTGCAGAGCGTGGACCGCTCCGGCGGGGCCTTTGGATTCGAGATCAGGCCCTTGTATCTCGAGGACGACCTGTCCCAGTGGGCGATGGAACTCCCTATTGACTACAAAGTGCCGGATAAAAATACGACCAAGAAGATCCTTCGAGACGCCTTTGAACAAGATTACAGGAAGCTCGGTCTGGGTTGGGTCCTGACAAGGCTGAAAACGGGTATGCCTTCGGCGATCTCACACCTGGACCGGGAGGTTCTCAATGAGGTGGATCAGGCCATTTCAGACAAAGAGATTCACCACCACCCGCTTGGGGAAATCCTAGGTTCAAAGATGAATCTTCTCCTTTTCGATCTCTTTGAACAGATATTTTTTGAGGGCTGGGACCACCACGCCGACGCCCCGCCTGAAAACTCCTTTCTGGCTCGATTGTGGCCCGAGTAGTCTACATCGGCAAATACCCGCCTTTGGAGGGCGGTATCGCCTCCAAGACCTACTGGCTTGCCCATGCCCTGGCAAAGCGGGGGCACCACATCCATGTGGTCACGGACCGGGAAGGAGAGGACAAGGTCCACACCGCCCACTCGAGAAGGCCGATTCCAAACCATCCCAATGTAACGATACATAGACCCGAAGAAAAGGTCCCGTGGCACATTCCACATAATGAGCATCGGGCCTTGCGTCTCCTGAACAAGACACTGGAAGTTGTCGAAAGGCAAAGGCCGGATATGATCGAGGCGGGCTATCTGGTCCCTTATGGCCTGGTCGCGTATCTCGCGGGCAAAATAACAGGGCTTCCATATATGCTCCAGCACGGGGGATCTGATGTAAAGAAATTCGTTGAAGGCGGTATCTGGCCTGATCTATTGAGCGAAGTCCTTTCAAATGCCAGGTGCATCATGACTGACACGGAGCACAGGCCCGAAATGAACCAATACAATGCCCGGACCCGCGTCGGCGTGCCCTATGTTCCGGACCCGGCTGCTTTTTCAGCAGTCCCCCGAAAAGGACGAGATCGCCCTGTTTTGGCCCTCATTGGAAAGGCCAATTATCATTGGAAACACAAGGGATGGCACCGGGTGATCGATATCTGGTCAAGGATGGGAGAAGGATTCGATTTTGTGGTGATCAGCCAGGGGATCGGTTTGGAAGGAATTCAAACATACGCGAGAGAGCGTCTCGGAAATCGGGTAAGCTGGAGACCCTTTGTCCCTCCGTGGGAAATGCCCGCTCTGCTCGGGTCCGTAGACATTCTCTTCCACTTTGAAGGCGAACTTCCCTTTCCGGTCTTTTCGAACCTGGTCCCAGAAGCTCTGTTCTGTGGGACCGCAGTCATTTCGGACCGGGAAGACCTGGCTAATAGGTACAAGCAATGGGGGCTGGATCTAACCAGCCGGAATCATTTGCTGGCGTGCATCGGAGAGGGAGATCCTGACAGGCTCGAGCAGAGGATAAGAGAATTTGTTGCGGCTCAAGGCAGCGTAAAGGACTCGGGGAACCATATCCACTATCAACAATATATTCAGCGACACGAGGAGGTGCTTCGAGGGGGGTGACAGGTATAATCTGAATCGCCTGACCCACCTGTATCGTCCTTTTTCGAGTTGACTTCGTTCAAAGCTCTTCTCGACTTTATTTACATTTATCGTAGTTATCTATATTGCTCAGGTCGAATACGTCAGGACAGTCCAGGACAGGACCATCCAGTTCGATAGTGCAGGTGTAATCGAAAAGGATCAGGGTTCCGTCTCGATAAACCTTGATGAGATAATACCACCCACGAGGATCGACTTCCAATCTGTGCTTTTTGAGTGCATCGAGGTAATCTCCTGGTATCTTGTCTCTGACAAACTCAATAAACCGCTTGTCGTCAAAATCCACCGGGATCTGATCGCCATATTCCCCGATCACCTTGTCACTCGAAAAGGTCACCGCCGATTTGAGGATTCCGTACTCCTGTTTGCGGTGCTCATCGAGGGTGGCGCAAGAAGAAATGAAAAAGACCGTGAGGGACAGCCATATCGTCGCTTTCAACCCGATTCTCATCTCACACCCAATAGGTCTTGATTTGGTCGCTTGAATCCATATCGACACCCGTGTCCAGATTCCAATTCCGAATGACCTCTGCAATCTGGACAGCCGATTCGAAACCGTCGTACAGCCGATCCCATGCACCAACGACATTGTTCACAGCCCTGTCGAACCCCACGGCTCTAAACCTTCCTGTCGCACCTCCAGGCATCCTGACTTTCATGTAGTATTTTTCCTGTTCCTCAGGGTATTTGGCAGCGATTTCGTCGCGTGTCTTGTACAAAAGTCTATTGGCGATCCCGGCATGGCGGAAAAGCGCGACGATGCTCGATCCACCCTCTGCGGCATCGATGGCGTTTGAATAAGTGATAAACCAAAGAGACGGCTTGGGTTCCTCACCCGTATCGGGATAGGTTCTCTGGGTCTGTTTTCGCCAGAATTCCATGAGGGCCTCGAAATCCTCTTCTTGTTGACCACAAAATTTCAAGACAGAGGAAAACTCGGTGTACCTGACATCCATTTTTTTAACCTGATGATATATCAGGGAATCTTGGGTGGTTTCACATAATTGGTGCTCTTTTGAATTCTCTTCGTAGGGTCCGACGATGGCTTCGACAATGGGATGAATGGTCGCATCCACAATGAGATGGGAGACATAACCGAACAACCAGGCTAGAATACGCTCATCCGTGGGACCGAGAGGACCCTCGGCCCAGGTGTTTTTGATGTCGGCGTAACCGTGCAAAACAATGCCATTCGTCGTTTTGTAGTGCATCAGGTCCGCCCAATTGACAGTTCCCGTTTTGAGGCTCAGATAGGGCAAGTCTGGACTCACCGCGCCAAGATAGAGAAATTCGGAGTGCCTGTTGAGAATCCTGTATAGAAAAGGGCGAGAAGCGAGCCTTCGCTTGGCTGCATCAGCAATCAGGAAATGGGTGAAAGGTCCGGCCATGGGTTACATCTCATTGTCGCTACAAAGTAGATCAGACTGATCTCCATCGAAGGAATTCCTACGCAAAGGCTCATTTTGTCAACAATCCCATACGACCTCACAGGCCAGGTATTCACTAAGGACCATTCGCACAAGCACGCCACCGGTCTCGACCACTCCATATCGATAACGGTCAGGCTGAACCACAACCCAACCACCTGAAAACGGGAGTCGATCAGGAGATTTCCCGAACGCCCTGCGGAACGACCGGCTGCCGATGTCCGGCCACAACCCGATTCTGTCGCCGCCGGCAACCTGCTCGAAGGCGAATCTTCGGTCATCGCTCAATATCTGTAACGGTGCAAAACCGACTATGCTCGGTTCCTCCAGTTTCGGGTACAACTCATACGCAGCCTGTCCTCTTGCGAGCTTCAGGACCACGTTTCTAATCCGATCGGCTTCCGTTTCCCAAAGCAAGTTGTCCGCCTCGTCCCTTTTCCGGGCATCTTCTATCCTGTATCTCAGCGCCGGATTATCTTCCAAAATCCGCTTTACATTGGGACGATGGGCATCTGATGCCTCAGCATCGCCGCAGATGACACAATCCACAAAGCAAGCCAGATATTGCTCATCCAGCGAGAACGAGGCGTTGCATCTTCGGCAAGCACCGACAACCGGCAGCTCCAGCGGATAGGGTTCATCCAACAGGACCTTCGAGGGCACGTGGTCACCAGTATCTGGATAGGTGCCACAATAAACACACATGCCGGTGTGACGTTTATCGATGAACAGTTGCCGTGGGTCCATGCCTCAAGCAATCATCCCTCCGCAGACGTTTCTGGATTAGCACTCCCGTCCCTCTGGGCGAACAACCCATCGATTCGATCCGCCGCTTTCGCGCTTTCGAGATACGAGGCGTATGCGGCCCGAGCCCTACCGGTCAGAAGTTCATAAGTCAAGATTCTCGAACCGGGAGATACACTGTTCATCGCATCCTCGATCCGTTGAGAGGGATCGGGCGGGTTCCTGCCGACGACGAACACGACTTCGATTTGGGCTCTGTCTTTTTCCTCCGGAGGCAAGATTTCCTTTATGGCGTCTACGTATTTGGCCCCTTGCCCGGCGAGTTCGTAGATACCGACGCGAACCGATGCTCTCTTCAACTCTACAATCACGTGTTTGCCAGCCAAAGTGCTGTACCGAATGTCGACCCGACCATACTCGTCCTTAGTCCTATCGTCATCGCGGAACGGATCGTGCAGACGCAATCTCCGCTCCATCTCCTCACTGCCTGTGGCGCGTTCCCACGCGGGGTCGAGCAGCCAAAGGTGATCGAACAGATACTTTTGCAGAACGCGTTCCCGGTAATTCTCGTCAACCAACCCCTGCAGCTCCTGGATTATCTCCAATCGGTTGTGCACGATATCTCGATAAAACGACGCCTCCAAAGAGTCCCGGTCGGCCAGCAGTCGTAGAAGGGCATCCACTCCTCTCGACAACGCTCGCTCGAGCTCTTCGGCGTCCCAGGCGTTCGCCACGGTCTCCGTGATCACGGCGGCGACGCTACTGTAAAGTCCGTCTGCCAAATGATCGAGTACGTTGAGATCGACGGTCATTCGATATGGATGGTCGTTATCGCTCATCACCTTTCCCTCTTCGAGATGTCTCACCTTACGGAGTTTTTCTTCACTCCTCGGTCAAGGACCCGCATCTTGTCCGAGTTACCGATTTCACCGCACCGCTCTTCGGACGATAGCCATGCATGCACGTGTGCACCCAGTTTATCGAGTTCCTCGTCCTTTTTTCCTTTGATCGCGCACTCCCATACGACCAGGACCCTCCACCCGGCAGCCAAGAGGGCGTCGTAACTTCTTTTGTCCCTCTTCTTGTTCGCCTCGAATTTTTCACCCCAGAATGCCTTCCTCGAAGAGGGCATGGTAGCGTACTTACAGCCTTCGTGGACATGCCAGAAGCAACCGTGAACGAAGACGACCGCATGAAACCGCGGGAACACGAGATCGGGCGAACCCGGCAGCTTTCGGTCGTGCAGCCGATATCGCAGCCCGAGCCGATGAAGCGCACGCCGAAGCCCCATCTCCGCACCGGTGTCGCGTTGCCCCACGCTGGCCATGATCCGCGATCTCGTTTTTCTGTCGACCGTATCCATTCAAACGAGGTCCACCGTTTCCGTCGCGACGAGGGCCTCGAGATGTCTGTGGAGTTCGTCTGGCAGGTGTCCGCCTCTGACCAGGACACCCAGTTCCATGTTTCGCTCCATCGCCGCCGTGCTCAGGTTGGCGCTGGTGATGAACGCCAGTTTGCCGTCGGCTACGGCGCATTTCGCATGTACCGAGCCTATCGTGGCGCCGACCCCCTCGTTCCGGGTTCCGGTATGCCACACATAGACATCGGCGGACGGAACAGCCGCTTTCATCGTCTTGACCGAGTCCACCGTGACCTTTCCTCCTCGCTCGGTCGAGGATTCGAGCAAAACGCCCACTCGAACCCCCCGTCGAGTCGCCTCCTGCAACGCCCGGACGATCGAGCCCACCTCGTAGGCCACGAAGCTCACGATGAAGAGGCGATTGCGTGCCGAGTCGACAACCTCGCAGAGGACCTGTTCCGTGTGTCGGACAGGGACCATGCCGGAGGAAGGGCCCGTCCAGACCATCTCGACGGCGCTGCGGCCCTCTTGCATCGAAGCGGTCGCGGAAGCGCCCCGTAACGCGGCGGCCAATTCCTTCGGCGTCACGCCCTTCGCATCCCGCCAGGCGGCGTCCAGACGGCCGATCATGGACTTGTCCGCATTGGGACCGAAGGCGGGTTTCACCGATGCGAACCGTTCGATCGAACCCGCCGATTCGATTTTGGTGGCGACGGCAGCGATGCGGTCGGGGTGCAGCTCCAGTCCGAGTTCGGCGACGATTCGCCACAGCTCATCCATCGTCCTCGCCCCTTCGTCCGAAGAAAGCGGCATCGCGGCACTCGAAAGTGGGCACGAGCAAGGCCCTGTCCAGATAACGGTTGCCTCTCTCGCAAGAAGTTTCGGACACGAACGTGCATGCGTGGCAAGCGGCGACGTGAAGGGACCGGTCGATCCCTGGATCGTGTTCCGAACACAACGGGTCCGACGAACAGATACACGCCCGATCGAGTGCCTGAGTCATCAGACGCCCCAGATTTTCCGGATTCCCCAGCTCCACCAGTCCGCCCAGAGTTCCGTCCGAATCGGCTGCCGCCGTGTAGATCAAGACGCCTGCCATGGGTTTTTCCTTATCGGAACTCGCGTAGACGCGTTCACGAATGCTGGCCGCGTTGTATCCGCATTCCAGGGCCAGTTCGCGGATGAGCAGGTGGGCGAAGGTGTGAAGCATGGCGTATCGGACACCCGGATAGCCCTCGTCCGGGGGTAGCCGTCTGGCGTTACGCCATCCTCGATGCCCGTTTTCCAGTTTCGTGTTCCGTCTCTTTATTGACTGCCGGGATTCCCAAGATTCGACGGACTCCTCGTCGAATCTAATGAAAATCCCCTCGCCGTGAACCTCGCACGCCGGCACCCATTCCGGCCTCCTTCGAGAAAGAGGCCCCCTTTCCGGGCGGTCGTCGGGATCGCCGCTTTCTTCGGGGGCCTCGACTCGGGTGTAACCGATCAAGGCGTTTACCTCCCGCAACCGCTCCAAAAGCAAGACACGGGTTATCTCCCCGACGTATGGGGCGGGTGGGCTCACTTCCCGGCTCATGAATTGGGGCCAGTCGGTGGGAGGCGCCGCGGCCGTCAACACCTGCCACTCGGGCCACTTGAGGTCCTCCACGGCCACCGACGTTTCGAGGGTGCCTTCCCGTTTCGCCTCGATGATCTCCCAGGTTCTCTCGGGCTCGCACACCTGGATTCCCGGAAGGGTTCCCGTTTTCTTCAGCGTCTTGAGGACGTAGCCGGTCTCTTCGGCCGATTCCACGTCCTGAAAATAGGTCCACCCGTCTTTCACGACCTGAACGACCGGGTCGTCCTCCAAGGGGATGGCCAGGACCGACAAGCTCATGGGAAACCAACTGTTCGTCGCTCCGAGCAGCACCGCCCGGGGTGGCTCGTCGCACGACGCGTCGAAGATATCCAGATGCGGGTGTCTACCCCTGCAGGCCGGTAGATTTTCCCTGGCTTCCCGGCCGAATGCGTGAACCAACGAGCGCGCGGCGTCGCACCCATCGCATTTCACCCAGAGGTTTTCGGTCTGGAGAGAAGCCCCTCTCTCGAAAAACCGCAGCGTCCCCCGGCATTCGGACGGCCCTCCGTGAACGAACCAGTGCCAAGGAAAATCGTCGAGATGTCCGTTCCTGCAGGCCAACAGAAAACGGGCCGGGACCGCGTCCGCGTTTCTTCCTTTTTCGCAGTTCGAATGCACGAAATGTGTCCGTTCCGGTCGATATGGGTCCGGTTTGATGTCGAAAAGGCCGGAGTCGTATTCGGCCAGCAATCCACATTTCACGCAGCGCAACCATCGTGGGAAAGGCCTCACCGGCACGCCGATCTTGCCCTCCGCCGACATGGGGCTGGCCCCTTCCTCACGGACGAAAGGAGGGACCCGCAGACGCTCGACCTGTGGGCCGAGCACCCGACGAACCGCGGCGAGCAATCTGGCTTCCTCCACCGGCAGACATTGGTTGACATCCCACCGATCCAGACCCATCGTCACCACCGAGAGGTTCGGAAGATCGACCAGCGCTCCGGGACCGTACGTCCAGAGCAACTGACTCGGGCGGACTTGCCCCACGAGATAGGTACTCATGCCTCCCCTCCGTCGCCTTCCGCGTCTCTCGCTCTGGCGCACCACTCTGGAGCGTCGGAGAGCTTCGCCATGTCCATGACCAGGCGGACGCCAGGTTCGACCTCCCGCATGGAAAACGGCACGGTGAACTCGTCCCATGCCGTGGCTCCCGGTTTTCGCAACAGACCCACGACATCGTCCTTGGCGCTCTCGTAGCCGAGCCGTCTCCCTGGCTTGACAGCTTCCTTCACCCAACGATCGATGCGATCCGCCACCATCGTGTCCGCCCTTTGCCGGGCCGCCCTGTCCTTGACCTTCCAGGCACGATCCGAGACCACGGATCTCGCGGCGGAGGCCTCCGGTCGCCCCGAGTTGTCGAGCGCGCCGGCCCCGAGATTCGGGTTCAAGGTTTCGTTCAAGAGGCGCATGACGCTCACCATCGTTCCCGTCAGGCCCCTATCGAGTGCCCGTGGCGCGAAAGGCGTGACGGATTGGGCCTCCACGTGTTTGTAGAAGGTCGCGTGGTAGTGTTCGAAGGTCTCGTAGTGGGACAGATCACGGGGACGGGACCACGTCAGTACCGTGCAGACCAGCCCCGGAAAGACACGACCGACACGGCTGCTGGCCTGGATATATTCGGCGGTGTTCTTGGGTTGCCCGTTCACGACCATCAGGCCGAGCCGGTTCACGTCCACACCGACCGAGAGCATGTTCGTGGCGAGGACGATGTCGATGGCGCGGGTCTCGCCCTTGGCCCAGGTCGCTTTGAACTTCACCTCCAGTTGATCCAGTTTTCTGGGTATCTCCTTGTTCGAAACGCGCGAGGTCAGTTCGTCCACGTTTCGAATCGAGCGCTGGCTCAGCCCCGGTCGCGACACGTCGCTCATCTGGACACGGTAGGAACGCGTCTGGACGTCGTCTTCCGCGAGCCGACGCATTCCACCCAATTCGCGCAGAGAATTGAAATACCCTACCAGGGACATGTACGGATCGGCGGCCTGCCCGAATCGCTCGAACAGGGATTGTGCGGCCGTCAGCAGTGCCACGTAGACCCGGATGAGGACGGCGGGACGCGAGCTGCCGGGCGAACAGATGCCCAAGTACTGGCGTCCGGGTTTCCGATCGATCGATCGCTGCACGGAAAAGAAATTGTCTTCCACCTCGATGCCGTGCGGGGGAAAGACCGCCACGCGACGGAGGAAGACGTTGTTGACCTGCTCGTCGGCCTTGCGAACGGTCGCGGTCGACGCGATCACTTTCGGCCTCACGGTCTTGCCGTCCAAGGTCCAGACCGAAAGTTCGTCCACGGCGGTTTCGTAGAGACCTACCATGGTGCCCAACGGACCACCAATGAGGTGGAACTCGTCCTGGATGATCAGGTCGGGAGGGCGAATCGGCGTCATGGGCCGGGGCCTCGTGGCCGGAAGAGACCCCTTCTTGTGATGCATCCCGCTGCACTCGGCCCCTGGCCAGAGAAGACCGTGACGCGGGCATTCCGCATCGACCTTTCCGAACAGCGTTCGCACCTGGCCGCGCCAGGCCATCATGGCGAACTTGTCGACCGTGGCGATGAGCATGGAGGGCGGATGACGGTATATCTCGTCGTCCACCACGAGCACCGGCAGGCCCAGGTTCGGAGACTTGACCTTTCCGAATTCGCAGTTTCCGTATTTGTCTCCGCAGTGGATGAACGTTCGGCCGATGTCCCGGTCCACCCTGATATCTCGCCCGGGTACGATCTCGGAGCCGCACCATGGACAGAAGGTGAGCTGCGCCGGCGTCGAACCGGTTCCGTACTTGCCGTCCCTTTCCCTCTCGATGGCTTCGTGGCTTTCCTCTGTGGTGTTCGGTGTCACGCGCTGGCCGACCCATAGCCCGATCGTGAAGGGCGTGGCGCCCCACTTGGCGGTGTCGGCCCGTCTCAGCACCTCCATGGCGCACATCAGGGTGGTGGCCCTCTGAAACTGCTGGATGGTGAGCAATCGCAGGGTATAGCGCATGATCACCGCCAACCCCCGGCTACCGTCGAGTCCGCCGAGGTTCCCCTGCAGTCTACGGATCGCCATGGCGAAAGCGGCCACCCCGAGGTAGGCCTCCGTCTTTCCGCCGCCGGTCGGGAACCACAGAAGATCGGCGTAGGCTTCCACCGGTTCCGTGCGGTCGCGATGAACGGGATTCGTCAGGGCGGGAACGGACAGCAGGATGAAGGCCAACTGGAACGGCCTCCACGAACGGTTTTCGGGGACGTCGAGGCTCCCGAGATCGACGGTTTCCGCCCGCCGCACCTTCAGGGAATAAACGCTGTGAACACGCTGCCACGCCATCGAACGGTTGGCGAAACGGAACGCTTCGAGCGCCGAGTCGGTCGATGCCAAAACACCGATCCCTTCTCGAAGTCTTTCGAGAACGGCTTCACATCTGTCCAAAGCGGCAGTCGCCGAAGAGTCGTACCCCCGCACGTCGATTCCTATCCTTGCCCGTCGCTCTCCGATCCATGCGGCGTAGTCGTCCGCCAGTGCATCGAGGACGGCGACGAGATCGGCACGCTCCATTTCCGCCAGACGCAGCATGTCGAGCGAGCCGTCCGAGACGAGCCGATTCATCACGGGTCTGTCCTCCGGTGCGGTTCCGGGTGTCTCGGTGACCGAGACCTCGTGACGCGGCATGACGCGGGTCCTGACCTCGGACGCCCGTTCCGGATCGTCCGCCGATGGTGTGGCGTGCACGGAAACGCCGTGTCCGACGGCGAATTCCACCCGCCGTCGGTAGATCATCTCCAGCGATTCGCGTTCTTCGTCCCAGCCGATATCGGATAGCAAAGGTCTCTTCCTGAAGATGGATCGTCCCTCTCCGTCCCGGACGATCAGTTCGGGCTGAAAAACCCACGCCCGGTCCTGATTCTCGTTCGGCTTGGTCTGCCCGTTCACCAGGAAAAGGGTCACCAACCGGTCGCCACTCGGCAGCGGATCGCCGACGGGTCCCTGGACGACCACATCGGGACAGGCGCTGTCCATGACGATGGGAGAGACGATCCGGCGGTCCAACGAAACGGTCACTGTGCCGCCCGAGGGTATTCTTTTCCAGCAGCGAAAGGGTTTGTCGGTCTTCTCGTTCATCCGCTCGCTTTCGGTGCGTTCGTACCTTCCCCAATTGGCGCGAACCTCGACGGCCTTCGCAGATCCGTCGACGCAGAACGTGAAGCCGAAAGACGAAGGCACCAGCGAATTGCTGGTGGAGGCTTCGGTTTCTCGGTCGTCAGCTTCGGGGTCGGTGGTCGCCGCGTCCGCCAGATCCTCCACCTGGTCGTCCTGCACTCGCGTATCCGGCGGAGCGAGCTTGCCGACCAGGTACCGGTCCCTCACGCTCATCCCTATGATTTCTTCGGCGGGTCCGTCGGCGGGCCCGAGCAGGTCGTCTTCGACCGCCCATTGCAGGAGGTCTCGGATGTAGTCCTGTTCCCGCGAGGTTTTCCCCTCGAAAACAGGAAGTGCAGGAAAATCCATGCCACAGGCCTTCTTCAGGGCCGTTTCGAACGACCGCCATTCCAAGCGGCAGACCGCCACGGTCGGCGGCTGGATGCCAAAATCGCCCAGGGGACGGGGAGGTTCGACTGGAACCAGCCCGTCGACAAGCAGCGTGATTTCGTGAAGGGCGCGTCGCAAGCGATAGACACGTGCGAAAAACACGACAATGAGTGCGCCCGATTCTTCTTCAACTATCAAAACAGCGTCGCCTTCACGGACCCCCCCCCCGAGTTCCGAAGAAACCTGATCCACGATGATAGTGCATCCTTCTAACCGAGCTTCCACTCCTATCAGAATCAGCCAAGCATTTTGTCCAACATCAGTTGCCGTAGTTTTGGAAATTGGATAATCGTTCATATCGTATCTTCTGCTCATAGATCGATTCGAGCGAAATGTGGGTAAACCCTGTAAAAGCGCCGAAACATCTTGAATGGATCTTCACCGAGTTCCGACATAGGAAGGTCGTAGCCCATTTTTTCCTTCGGGTTTGGGCAAGACTCCATTGTCAGTCTTTCCAGTGTAGAAAGAGCAGGCATATCGAGCTTCAAAGGCTCTTCTGGGGTCGATGCAAACTGCCAGTCTCGGGCCAGCGTCTCAATTTGTTGCTGGTCCTTGTCTAAGACAATGAGACTTGCGGTGACCATCGGCTGACCATCTGCATAGTGGGTCGCCAGAGCCCAAACGACTTTTCGGTCTGGAAGCATTAAAATCTCTCTTTCGACCGCGAGGTAAAGAGCCCTCAAAACACTCTTTCCGAAGGTTCTGAAGGTCATTCCCTCGGCGTTTAAATCAATCGGGAACAAATTACCCATCCGCTCACGAAAACGATCCAATCGCCATTCATGAATGGTTTTTTTCTGACCTTTTTCACTTTCCAAAGTACCCACCTTGGTGGCAATTTCCTTGGGATCAGGTTCACCCAGCGAGGATGGATTAGAGTTGAGCGTTATCCTCAGAATACTGTTAGTTTGAACCTCCGAAATAGTTCTCGCAAACCTTTCTATCTGGCTGGTTATTTTCCTCGGATCGGTGTAATCGAACCAGATTATTACGGGCTTCTCAAATTCTGTCGAATCAATGTATTCTTCAAGAGTGCTATAGACACAATCGATGCAATCGACTGGGCGATTGAATTTTTGGCGCAAATGAGTGCTCTCAAGGAACTCGACGCATACCATATCCTTGATGCCCAATCGTGCGTGAATAAGCCGAAAATCCTCCAAAAAAGCGCCTCCCAGACCTATGTAACGATAGGTTTCGATTTTCAAAGTTGCAGCGAGTCTAGCCAAAAGTGCAATGAAGAGTTCCCTGTCAACAGCCTTGTTCGGCCTCAGTTTATAAGGAAGAGTAGATTCTTTACTCATCGCCATCCCCCTTTCGCACTTCTTGAAGCACAATTTCGAAGCATTTGTCTCCTATAACACCCGGCTTTTCGTCGTATCTATCAAAAAGCGACTTCGAGACAGTCTTGATTTCTTCGATAGGTCTAGAAAATACTATCCTACGCGATGAAGGTTTTTTTGTTGGAGGCAGTGGAATGACATTTCGTTTCTGTGGATTGAATTCAATCTCACCACTTTTTTTAATTACTTTCTCCCTTGCCGAAACTACTTCGACAGCCTGCCTCAATGGCATTGATTTGGCTGTTTCCCAATGCTTTGTTTGATCGGATCTCGGGTGGTTTTTCCATGTATTTGTGTAATTGATCCAAACACGCATACCTTCCTTCATTTTGACAAGTGCTTGAAGCCAGATATCGGATGATGCATCGAGAGCACGTTTGGTTGTAGTGATCGGGAGCTTTTCTGCCCGCTTGGATCTGAATTCGACGATCCCAGTGATGATCGAAAACTGATAATGGTACAGAGGAATACTATCTCCCCACCCCGTAAGACGGCTCTTGTCGCCAAAGATCACCGCACGATCGTTACAGAAAACGGTCCATCCCGCAGTGGCGGCGGATCTATCTCTCTCGAACTCTGGGGTTTCATCGTCGTCTGTAGACAGCCCCCGTCCAGTATTTAGGCCAACCGTGATCGATACGATGACACCTTCTATATCTTTTTGGAATATATAAGGAGCTGGCCCCTGAGAATCTTCGGAAACAAGAACCTCCACGAGTACCGGTTCTATCGGTTTTTCGTTAACAAATATTCTGAGACCTCGCTGAAGGAACATTGTGAAATGCTCTGAGACTGATGTTCGAAGCTCGTTTCGAAAAGCATCGTTAGTGAAATGCTTTGAAACTCCAGGATACAGTTTGTCAACTTTGATGTGTGTGCCCGGAAAAGGCAACCGAGAATTCGTATCGGTATCCATAATCGGTAGCGGATCCCATTCTTTGTTTTCGAGCCACTCACAGGTGATGGGCACTTCGAATGCATCATCCTTGAAAAGGGTCTTGACCTTTGCATCGCGACCCATCTTGAATATCGCACGTTTCATACCAACCCCATACATGCCGATAGTCTCGTTATCCAAGTCACGATTGTCATCAGGCTCGCGCCCCATCTTGAAAGCGTAGTTTTTGGCTATTTCTCTTGGAATACCCCCACAATTGTCCTCAATAGAGAAATACTCATCGTTCAATGAGATTTTGACGAAAAACTGCGAGTAATCGACTTCGCCTCCATTTGCGGACCTGAGCGCTCCATCAAGGCAGTTGTCAACGAGATCTAAAATCGCATCGGCCAAGCTGATGTCCCTGGTCAACATGGAGACAAAAAACGTTTTGGTCGGGATGGCAATTGCCTTGTCTTGTTGTTTCTCATCAATCATCCGGATTACCTCTTCTTTTTTTTGCCCTGTATCTCGTACTGCGCCCTTCGCCCTGACTTTCGACGAGGCATTTTCGTATAAGGTCGGCGATGGAGGCGTTCCAATGACTGTCGATTAGGCCTGTAGCGGCCAAAATGTCCTTTTTCATGTGCCAGCCGGGATGGGCACGAAGATAGGACATGACCGCCGATAAACCAGACCACCTCAATGAACCGTTTCGACCCAAGTTGCTAAAGTCCGCTCCATAGGACAATTGCCGTTCTTCATCAATGGGTAATCTTAATTGTGCGGGTTGGTTCGAAGAATAGGTCTGTTTTGGGCAAGTCAAATGTAGGCCGTTTCCCTCTTTTGATGACCTTTTACGTGAATTACTGGTTGGCTTACCTTTTTTTTCATGCACCCTGACAACTTCTTCCTCATACCGCTGTCGATTTACGTCCGATAGTCGCTTTAACACTTCGAGCCTCGCCACTTCAGAGATTGTAAACCGGACACAGTCATTCCCAGGTAGAGACCGGACTTGATGGAAGCCGTGCCCCAGGTTGAGGTCTGACCAGCCATAAGCAGCACCTACGATATTGTCCATTTTGACGTGTAAGTAACGCAACATTTTGACGTCTTCAGACAATTCATTGGGATTATTAAAGTGGTTGTATATCGTTGTCAGGCCCTCTTTTCTCGTTAACATCATATTTCGTCGGTGATTATGGTATTTGATGCCAATAAAATTGATATCTATAAATGGGTCGGGGAAAGGAAAAGTCTCGAAACAATCACTGACATTATATCTTGGTGTCTCTCCCAAATTGGATCCTTGATGTAATGACCAAGCCATGTGAAAATTACTTTGTAGGACAATGAAATGTTCATAATCATTGAAACTAAATACGTTGATTGTATTTGCATAAATATAATTAGCTGGTATGAAAGCAAATGCATGATGTTTACCTACAACAGCAGATACTAACACTCTCTCATTCGCTGATATTGCTCTATATAGATCCACTGTTGGTCCGGTAAACTTCCACCATAGGTCCTTTCTTTGCCTTGCCATATTGTTCTTGGGTATGATTTTGTCTCTCTCTGGCTTAACACTTTCCCTAACGATACTTAGCAATTCAGGATATTTTTTGCATTCCTCAAGTGACCAATCGCTGAAATATATTACCCAACGACTTGGTTCAAAAGAGTATGAATTATTAAGCTCTTTTCCTGTAATGTACTGAAAAATAACCTTCTTATTGTTTCCAATTTTAAGATACTTATTGGCTTCAGCTTCAGCCAAAAAGAATCCATCTCCCAAAGGAACTGATCCTTGAAAGCATTTATGTTTATTACACAAAAGCCTGCGAGGGTTTCCAATAGAAATCTCGTCAGAAAGCGAAGTAGAAATCCTCTTCACCATTTCCCCGTTTAGTGAAAATGACCCACTCCACGTTCCTTTGAACAAGTTGACTGTTGAAACAATAACCATCGCAGTTCCTGGCCATCTGATGTCTGTATTTGCTGCAAAAATAGTCAGGCCATTTGTAGACAAATAATCAAAGGACGTTTCCTTATTGTCTGATTCGGCAATAGATTTCGTTGTAATAAAACCCATTGCTGATGAGGTCGCCCGTAATATTAAATTTGAACGTAATAGAAAATAGGTGCAAAGGTCTGCGTTTTTCCTGGCATGAGGCCATTCTCTTTTTAGGAAATGGCTAAACGGAACTGATATCCTGATTGATATTCGAAGCCCCCAAAGAAATGGCGGATTACCCATCATTACATCGAATCCACCGTTCTCATGACAAAATACCTCTGGAAATTCAAGCGGCCAATGAAACGGGTGTCGCGATGGTTTGCCTTCAGACAGGCCTACGGATAATACAGCCTGGGCTCGCTTGGCTATAATCTCGCCCATACTTCCGTTTCCGGTAAGAAATTCTCCAGCTTGAACTGCAAGTGAATCCAATGCTGAATCCAGTGACCGGGCTCTGTCATCCGACCTTAGGGCTTCTCCGATCATGGCGTCGGCCACCACTTCTATCGATTGGAGTTTCTTCCTCGCTTCGGTGTCCAAGAGGGCCATTATCTCGACATCACGAATGTCCCGGATCGGTATGGCACGTAGTCGTCTCCTAATTTTCACCGCCTCGGCGACCGCACCGGCTACGTTCTGGCCGAAGATTCGCTGCTGGTAGGGACCGTCGCCCGGGTTCAATTTGAATTTCGTTAGCTGATCCAGCCGGTGTATGCCCAGGAGACTGTCTCCATGCCGCAAATTGTGGTCGAGAAACCCGAAGGGACGCCCCTTGGCCAGGGTGACCAGCCAGATGGACAGCTTGGCCAGTTCGACGGCGAGGGGATTGATGTCTACGCCGTACAGACACCGCTCCGCGATCAGACGTCTCGCGATGAGGAGCCTTTCGTCCAGACCTTTTGGAATGGGATCGGCATCATCGGCCGATGGCCTGACCTCTCCTTCTGCAGTGACGAATTTGCCGGTAGCCTCTTCTGCAGCCCAAGCCTCTACAAGCCTTTCGGCGAGATACCGGCACACCTGGACAAGAAACGCCCCGGAGCCCATGGCCATATCGCAAATCTTGAGGTCGAGCAGTTCGGCCGGCGTTTTGAGCCGCCATTCTTCGCGAGGTTTTCCTTCTGCGGGACCGAAATAGACGATCGGTTCGAGTGTCGTTTCCACGATGCTTTCGGTGAGCGATTTGGGCGTATAATGCGTTCCCGTCTCCCTACGGTCGGCTCCGAGGGTGACCATGGAGGCCCCCTCGCGATAGACGATGGGATCGTCCCAAGCGTCGGTACGGACGAGATTGGCGAACGGGCGGATGCGTTCGGCGAGCGTCGTGTCGCCACCGCATACGGCGAGCAGGCGTCCGAAGAGCGCGTCGTCGACAGGGCGAGCCAACGCCTTTCTTATGGCAGCCTCGCTGCGCTCCGTGGTTTCCTTGACCAGAGAAACCAGGGTATCCTCGGCGGCCATGCGCGCCGATTCCATCTCGGAAAGAGGGAGATTCGGGTTCTTCGCCTTTTTGGAACCTACCAGGCCTACGGTCACGGACGGCATACGGGCGACGGTGTGTTCGAGAAGACCTTCGTAGACATGGCCGATCTGTTCGACGTCGAGCGCCCGGTAGGACAGCAGAAGGGCTCCACCATGTTGTTCGAGCAGTTGAAGCGAGTTCAGAAGAAGCAGGACCGTCCGGTTGTCTATCGGCAGCGGGGCGGCGTCCGAATCGCGCCAACTCGTCCCCTTGGGCCGGCCTTCCAGGAAGGGAAAGCGGTCCGGATCGAACAGTGACCCACCCAGGGCGGGCATGCGAAGGGACTCGTGGTCGATCCCGCCGTAGACAGCCCTGAAGACCGAAAGAAGGCGGGCCCAGGCGTCGTGACGCCGGTCGAGCACCTCGGGACCGTGGCGATCGGCTTCCTCGGCGAGCTGAGCGCGCAACGTGGAGACGGCATAACACTCGTCGTAAACGGGATCGCCCAATAACAAGAGACCTCTCTCCTCGGCGCAAAGAACGAACACCAGCCGCATCATGACAATCAGCCCGGCTTCGTAAAGCTCGGTGGGCGAAACGTCCCGGAGCAACTCCCTGTTGCGGTCCGCATCGGCCTTGTCCAGGCATTGCACGAGAACTTCCACGGCACGGCGGACCTGCTCGCCGAGGGTGTCCGTGATCTCTTCGTGATGTTCGAGCGATCTGTCGAGCAGCGCTTCCAAGGTCTCTTCCGACGGACCGAAACAGCGTCTAACGCTCCACAGGGACTGGAACGCCTTGAGGGTGACAGGCTCCTGGAACCAGAGTCGAGCATACCACGAGGCATGGCTCGACATCCCTCCCACCGGTGCGTTTACGAGCATCCACCGTTCGCCGTCGGTGAACACTCCCAGTCGAACGGTGTGAGTTCTACAGAGCGCCACCATTCGCTCGATAAGCGACGCTGGCCACCTGTCGTCCTTGCGCACCCTTTCGAAATCCGTTCCCGGAGGTTGGATGGAGACGAAGAGACGGGGCTTGTCGCCGGAAAGCGAAACCACCGTCCAGTCCGGAACGAAGGTCTCCGTCCGCTCCGGGGACGACACCATGTAGGCGTTGGAGGTTTCGGCATCCGTCTTCAGCGTCGAACCGTCGTATTCCAGGATTTCCGTGAACACGAGTCGAATCCACTCGCGATGAAGGTCGGCGAGCAGAGGGTCGTTGTCGTCGACCGCATCGCGCCATTCTTCGTAGGCCGCACGAAGGCGCTGGCGTTTCGGAGTCTCGACCACGTCCAAACCCTGGGGAAACGCCTTCTCCAGGACAGGGACGGCGAGGAAAGGCCCGGAAACCTCGACAAGGGAAAGCCACTCCGTATGTCTCGATGGCTTGGTCATGTCGGTCGTACCTTTCCGAACGAGGAACGGGGAACGAGAAAGACGACCGCCACGGGAAAGGTTCTGGCTGTGGGGGCGGTGTAGCGGCTTTCGATGGCCGCTGCCTCGCTTTTCTTCTCTTCGGGGATGCGGGCGAGTCTGGCTCTCAATGCCTCGACATCCCGCTTCAATTGGTTGCGTTCTTCGTCGGGCCAGAGCGTCAATTGCACGAATTGCGGTCCCGAGTCGGCGAGTTCCTTCCGGATGCTTTTCTCCAGATCGTCGAGGACGGCCATGAGATCGGCGATCTCGCTTTCCTTTCTGCGATTCAGGGTATTTTCGAGATACTTCAAACGATCGCGGGAACGCGCCTCGACGGCTGCCCGTATCGCTTCCTCGTGCCTTTCGAATCGATCTTTCAAGACCGCGAAAACATCGTCGCCGGGGGCGACCGAATCCGCCTTTTCGACGAGAGCTTCGAGCCTCCCGACCTGGGCGATCCTTCTGAACGACTTATGTTCCAGTTCGCCGCCGGAGAGGGTCAATTCCTCGTGTAGCCGGTGATGCCCGCCGCCCGTCACGACCAGGCGCGACCAGATGGCCACCGCAGGGCGATCGAGTTCCCGGTCGGGAACCGTCCGAACGGTGACGCGATGCAGCAACTTGACGTCGTCCAACTTCCAGATTTCCTCGCGCAGCAGACGAAGGCTCATCTGGACCAGCTTGTGTTCGAGGTGGACCAGGACCACGTCGTCCCGTCCCTTGGCCACTTCGTGATCGAAGGTGATGGGACGGCGCACACCGGTGTGCGGGTGTTCGAGTCCGATCGTCGCCCTTCCCCACGAACCGGGCAGCACCGGGACTTCGAACGCCTTGTCATGCGGAACGCCCGACAACGGAACCGCTTTCAGAGGCGGCTTCTCGGCGAGTTCGAGGGCTATCGCGACCGCACGGCGCACGTTTTCCGGATCGAGATGGAAATCCGTCTTCGACTCCACGAGTTTTTCGTGAAGGCGAGCGATTCGCTCTTGTAACCTTCTCTCGGCGACGACGAAACGGCGCGTTTTCGTCGCCCTGGCCTCGGCGGCCCCGGTATCCAAACCGTTACGTCTCCCGAGCATGGCCTCTTCTATCTGTTTGGCGATGACGGGGCCTACGCTGCCCAAGTCCTCTCGGATCGTGTCCACCTTGAGGACGGCCCTCATGAGATACTCGTGATCGCCTTCGATTTCACCCACCTTCCGGTGTCTGGCTATTTCACGAGGATCGAATCCTTGGCTCACCGGGTGCCAGATGAAGACTTCCTTCCGCCTCTGGCCGTGACGGTCGATCCTGCCGTTACGCTGCTCCATCACGTTGGGATTCCAGGGGATCTCGATGTGGATCAAATAGTTGCAATGGTTTTGGAGGTCGATCCCTTCCGAGGCCGCGTCGGTCGCCAGCAGGATTCGAACCGGGGCTACGCTCGGATGCGCCTGGAAGGCCGCCTTGACCGCTTCGCGTTCGTCGGGCCGCATGCTTCCGTGCAGGATGGCGAGACGATCTCCACCGTACCCATTGGCCGTCAGAATCTGATGGAGCCAGACATGGGTGGCTCGGTATTCGGTGAAGAGAATAACCCTCTTTTCGTTCCACTGTCGGTCCGGTTTCAGGTAGGTTTCGAGCCAGCGGAGGATGGCCTTGGCCTTCGCGTCCACCCGATTCTTGTGTTTCTCGGCCCGTTCGCCGAGGCGGTCGAGCATGGCGCGTTCCGTTTCTCCGAGCTTTACGGCCATTTCGCTCGCCACTTCGACCGCTTCGAGCTGGGCCTCTTCCGCTCTCCCTTCGTCCGAGTACTCTTCCTCGCTTCGAACGATCGCCTTGCGGAGAATTCGATCGTCCAGTGTCGAAATTGTCCGGGGGCGACCGCGCAGCAGCGTCTCTCTGTGTTTCGCCAGGGTGATGGCGAAGGCCATCGGCGACGAGAACAGGCGCTTCTTCAACAGCATGTGCACGAAGTCGGTACCGAATTCGTATCTTGTCCCTTTGACGCTGTTGGCTCGAACGGCCGTGAAATCGCGCAGCAGGCGATGGACATCCCGTTCTTCCTCCGAATAGGCGATTTCCAGGCACTCGAGTCGCCGAACGGGAAAGACCGGTTGGCCGTCGGCGTCGACGATGTCGCTCTTCATTCGTCTGACCATGACCCGGTGAAGTCGCTTTTCGTCCGGCATCACGGTCTTGGCGAAGCGTTGGTCGTCGAGCAACTCCAGAAGAGAGGTGAACGATTCCTGATATCCGTTGTGAGGGGTCGCGCTCAGAAAGAGACGATGGGAAAAATGGGGAGCCAGGGTGCGGATCGATCGCGTGCGCTGGCTTTCCAGGGCGTATCGGGTCGCGGCGGCGGGAGCGACGTTATGGGCCTCGTCCACCACGAGAATGTCGAACTTGCGTGGATAGATCGGGTGAGGAGGGAGGATGTCCTCGAGCAGCCGCAGGCCCTCCCCGGATTTCATCCAGTCCATGGAGGAAACGAGTCGTGGAAAAGACGTCCACGGATTGGCGTGGATGCCGCGTTCCCGGCGGAGCGTCTTGACGTAATCCGTATCGACGATACGGAACTCGAGTCCGAACTTTTCCTGCATTTCCGTCCGCCATTTGACCTGAAGAGACGCGGGACAGACGATCATGACGGATCTCGCTCTGTGACGGACCAGAAGCTCCTGAATGACCAGGCCCGCCTCGATGGTTTTTCCCAAACCGACATCGTCCGCGATCAACAGATTGACACGAGCCATGTCGATGGCACGGACGAGGGGGTCGAGTTGGTAGTCTTCGATGGTAATTCCGCTTCGGAAAGGGGCCTGAAGGAATGACCTGTCCGCGTTGGTCGCAGCTCCCCAGCGAACGGCGTCCAGAAACGCCTCCAGTTTGTCCGTTTCGTCCCAACCGGTGATTTTAGGCAGTCCCGCTCTTTCGAGGACGCGTGCACCCGGCTCCAACTCCCACAGGACCTGCAGGCTTTCGCCAAGGTAATCTTCGTCGAGGCTGGCCAGAGTGACGAGGTGTTGTCTTCCGTTGCCCGTCGACGAAAAGGCCGATGTCGCCACGTCACCGACCACCCACTGACGGCGTCTGACCTCGACGAACTGACCCGGGTCCGGTACCGACCGATTCCAGACATAACCGTTCGTGTCGGGTCGTGTTCTTTCAGGCATCCGCTTTCGCTCCCGAACCGGTTTTCCTTCGATCCCGGTCCCACCGAGCGACGTGGCCGAGTACGCTCAGTCCGATCGCCTCTCCGAGTTTCGGTGGCACGGCGTTGCCGATCAACCTTCCGACCGATTTCCGGTGGATGGGATTCCCGGGAGGCACGAACGCGTAGTCTTTCGGGAAGCTCTGTAGGATGGCGCCTTCGCGCAACGAAATGGCGCGGTCTTGAGCGGGGTGCCCGAAACGACCGTTCCCGAAGCCGAAGAACTGGGTCGTGATCGTTGGAGCCAGTTCATCCCAGCACATGCGACCGTATACGCTCGGGTAGGTCTTGCCTGTTCCTTTCCTGTGGCAGTCGGCGACCAGTGTCTCTCGCCAATCTCGCCAAGTGCCACCGGGTTTCGAGGCCTCGATGCGCTTCTTGTTCAGATCCGACAAGATAGCTGCCTGGTGCAGAGGATCGGTTTCGTCCACTTCTCCGGCTTTCAATGGGGGTAAATCGGCTATGCTTTCCCTAACCGTGGTTCGATCGGTGCTGAATTCGGAAGGAGAAATCAACCGGATGGGCCCGAGACTCGAAGCCAACAGCACGAGTCGCTGTCGGTGCTGCGGGATGCCGTAGTCCTCGCAATTTACGGTCTCGATGTCGACGTGATAATTGGCGTCGCGAAGGGCCCCGATAAACTCCTCGAAGACCCCTTGACCCCTGAGTCGTGGAACGTTCTCCATCGTGACCAGTTCAGGACAAATTTCCCGAACGAGTCTGGAAAACTGCCGAAGAAGCCACCATCGTTTGTCGTCCGGAGTGGCCTTTTGGTTGTACGTGGAAAACGTCTGGCAGGGGGCACATCCGGCCAAGAGACGGATGCCGTTTTTCCGGAAAAATCTCTCGATATCGCTCGCCGTCAATTCCTCGACGGGTTTCAGGAGGAATTTGGCTTTGTTGTTCGCCGAGAAGGGATATTCACAAGCGGGGTCGATATCGATCCCGAGCTGGACATCGATGCCCGCTCTTTCGAGTCCGTGAGTCAGGCCCCCGGCACCGCAGAACAAATCCACGGCCCAGATTTTCCGGTTCGATCGCTGTTTCTGGTTGCGAGTTCCTTCGAAGCAATGCATAACTTTCGGATCCTTCCCGATTCGCCCTGGAATTGTCCGAAGCCGCGCCCCCGGCTTTCACCCAACGGGCAGTGAAAATTGACTTTTTCCGATAATTTCATAGTCTTTCATGCTGGAGATGTCAATCGAAACGGGGCCATCTTAGCATAGGCGTTTGTCAGATACGGTCACAGGCGAGGGGATTTTTTTCAGAAAAACGCATTTTTGTTTCTCTGAAAACGACAATGCTATCTGGGACTGATATCCTTATTGGGCGGATAATGGCGTTTTTCTCTTGAGTTCGGATGAGGCTTGGCGATTATGTACGATAAGTATCGTCAACCCCACCTGCGATAGTATCGCGGGTCTGCACCCCCGCAAGGGGACGTTCTCTCGATAATCAACCCCCTCACGACATCGGTTTCATGGATCTTTTTCAGCAGGATTCTCGTGCCGGGCATCCTGCCTTCGATCGCCTCGGCTATCCTTGCCAGGCCGTTGCGGATTTCATCCAGAGCGAGATCCCTTTCGTGCAAGGGCAAATAGGTCAGATCGATGTCCACGGACAACCGAGGGAGATCCTGCACGAAAAAATCGATGGCCGTGCCTCCCTTCAAGGCGAAGGCCTCTTCTTTGTGTATCAGCGGCAGGATTCTCAGAAGTAGCTCCGCCTGCCTGAAGAAGACGGTGTCCTTCATCCCGCCGCCTCTTCATACCTGTCTATAGGGACCGTGATCCGATATTTCTTGTCGTAACGCCCGCCTGGCACGATCATCCGCTTGCCCCTGCCGAGATCGACCGGCGAGAGGTCCAGTTCGGAGACCCAGGGATGGCCGTGCCTTTCCGCCATAGCCAGAAACAGTCTCTTGACCTTGATGGACCGGCATGCTTGCAGCAGTCTTTGAACCGTCTCGGATCGGAGGGTCGCAAGGTTTTCCATGATCAGGAGGGCCTCGTCGAAACCGACGGTCCCGGGCACCAGGTGAAGCATCTCCATGGCGGCCCTTTCCGGTGCGGATATCCTGATACGGAACTCCTTTTCCTCGACCTCGGAGAACCCCAGTTCCGGGGCTGCGGGGAATAGGTTGGTGCGAGTCAGCGAGACCTCCACCCCTAATCGCTCCCCTTTGAACCAGGTGGGCAAAACCAGGCCCTGGGTTGCGTAAAGGAATATCGTTCTGTTGCCGGAAGGGAGGTAATGGGCAAACCCTTTCAGTTCGAGGGCGGTTTTCCCGCCCGGATGGACGTTCAGCCCCAGTTGGCTCTGAAGGGCGTAGACAGCCCCCGGCCATTCCACACGATCACCGCTCAGGATGTAGGCACCTCTTCCGAAGGACTGGGTCCAACCGCTTTTCTTGTATTGGGTAAGGAGATCGTGGCTGAAGCCCTTTGTTTTCAAGTAGGACGCGGCAGCGGGGGTGCCTCTTGGCCACTCACTGACAAGACGGTTTATTTTCGATTTCGTTTCGTTAAACATGCTCATTAAATAACCATATTTTTAAACCAAAGTCAAGGGTTAGTTTGGATTTATTTCTATTTCATTATTATGCATCATCAAATGACAATATTTTTAAACCAGGATGCGACGGTTATACCTGCCCAATCCCACGCTCAAGCTCCTTCCCATCCCGCTCGATCTCCCAGACCGGCACCCGGAGGCCGTCCCGGATCTTGGTCCGCTCCAGCTCCCCCTCGTCAATGAGGCGATAGAGGGTCCTCACCGATACGGCGAAATAGTCGGCCTCTTCATCGACGCGAAGCTACTGCTTCAGCGGGTTGGATCCGGTCATATATCGTCAAGGGTTGTCATGAATCATAAGGCCTTGGTCATGCATCGTCAGTTATTGTCATGTAATGAAACTCTCACGGGTGAACTCCAGCACGTTTCCCTTTATTCCATCTGCGTAATCTGCGTCATCGGTGAAAAATTCCGCCATTTTCCCAACAGCCAATCGTGCCAACCAACAATAGCTTTCCCTCGAATCGATTCAGGGGCTTTTTGGGTATGCGAACAGAACCCCGACCGGGATCTTTTTGCACTCGATCGGGGAAGCGGAAAGGAACGGCTTGGATTACCTGGACAAAAACTTCGACGAAAGTCGCACACCGATTCACGCACCAACAAAAAAAGGCTTAAGGTCATATCCTCAAGCCTTGAAATTCTTGGCGCGCCTGGGAAGATTCGAACCCCCGACCTGCGGATTAGAAGTCCGCTGCTCTATCCAACTGAGCTACAGGCGCGTAAAATACTTTAAACTTGTTTTATACCGCAAAAGGCTCTTCATTGCAGCAAAAAAATGAGGCCGGGAAACCTACCGACAGGCAGAATCGAGCAGGGCAAGCCGGAGGGTGTTCAACCCGGTGATTGCGCCGCGGGAACGGAGCGTCTCGTAGGCGCCGCCCATGTGCCATGAAAAGGTCTTCAGAATCCCCATCCTGCCGGCGACAATCGCGTTCGCGTCCACCTGCCAACCGTCGGCGCCTTCCTCGGGAAAACCCAGGAGCAGGAGCGCCAGATCGGCCCTATTTTCGCAAAGGAGTCGCTCTGCAAGGCGCTTATGCTCCGCCTCGTCTTCCCATAGACTGCTTCGAGGGGCTTGATTCCATGAATCGGGTCGAGGGCCACGAGTCCAGGAGGCAAGGGATGATTCGCTCCGGATCACCAGCGCCTCTTCCAGGGGGAAGCCCTCGATGCGGGAGACAAGTGAGGCGGCGGCACCGCTGCTGAACGATTCGAGGATCGACAGCGACAGGCCGCGGGAAGTGAGCAGACCCGCGATCACAGATTCCAGGGTCTCTTCGTCATAGCCGAAGATCCGTCTACCCAGGCGTGCACGGATCTCCTCCTCGAACGGTGCAATCCGGCCCAAGGCACCTTCCCGATCTCGGGCGCGGACCGCAATCCTGATCTTGATCTCCCCCTCGGAAGCCAGGAGGCCGATCTCCGGATCGCCGCCCGCCTTAATCAGATCCCCGATGGATTGATCCACCTGGCTCTCTCCGATTCCCACGGTCTTGAGCGTCCGATAAAAGATCACCTGCTCCGGCAAGTCGAAAAAACGACGGACCCAGGGGAGCACCGCGCGAGGGAAAAGGTACTCGAGTTCCCGGGGAACACCTGGCAGGCAGGCGATGGCCTTCCCATCGATCCTGCAGATAAAGCCCGGGGCGGTCCCGACCGGGTTCGGCACAGCCTCGGCTCCCTGTGGAACAAAGGCCTGGCGGCGGTTGTTTTCAACCATATGATAACCATAGCGCTTGAAGATCGCCTCGATATCCGCCATCAGCGTCTGCTGGAATTCGAGCGGAACCCCCGCCACTTTCGCCACGGCTTCCCGGGTCAGATCATCCAGCGTGGGCCCGAGCCCACCGGTCGTGATCACCAGAGAGGTGCGGTCGAGGGCCACCTTCAGGGCATCGACGATCTCCCCGATTTCATCACCGACCGCAATGCGCAACCTGACCCGCAGTCCTGCTTCGGCCAACTGCTCGGCGAGGTAGCAGGCATTCGTATCCACGATCTGCCCGAGCAGAAGCTCGGTGCCGATGGTGACGACCGCACAGTCCTGGAGGCCAGCACCCCTCCCTGCGTCAGGACGCTTTTCAACGACTGAAGACACTCGATGACTCCCATTGCCGAAGATATGGCATCAACAAAAATAGAAGCTTATGAAAATCTTTCTGGATCCTACACAGGCAGTTTCTGCCTGGATCGAGCTTGCCGTGTCTCAACCCCTCTTCAGAGCCGTCTCAGTCCATCAGAAGCGACTTGCGTTTCTTCTGCTGCCGCCCCAGAGCGAGCCCGATGATGAGACCCGCAAAAAGCACCAACGCGCCGGTGGCAAACCACTTATTCCGCTCGTTCGAGCGCAGCGAGGCATTTTCATCACGGAGCTCGCCAACCGTCTTTTCGAGCCCCGCCAAGGATTCCGAACATTGGCGGTGGGCCTCCTTGATGGCAAGGACATCCGCCGATTCCCTTTTGAGCGTTTCGTGCTCCTGTTCAATCATTTGTAAAGCACCCGTCTTTTCAGCCAGTTGGGTCGTCAGGCGTTGATTCTCCTCATAGACGGACTCCCATTCGACTTTCGTCTTCGACGTCACGGCTTTCAGCCGCTCGTATTTTTCCTCGAAAGATCTGGCCTTCGCCTCCCAGGGTTCACGCCCCATGAGATAGCGCGTCAACACCCAGCCTTCGACCGTCTTGTCTTCCTTATCGCGCAAACGCACCCTGTTCCAGCCCTGCTCCTCCCCGAGGATATCTACGGGCGACCCGGAATCGAGAAAAGCCATGATCTTGTGCCCCGTGCTCGGCCCCGTTCGGACCGTCACCTGGAAAGAATCCGTCACGTACGCCCGCTCCGCCCAAGCGGAACCACCTGTTATCAGCAGCAGGAGAACCCATCCCAGCGCCGGACCGAATATGCGCATTCCTCTTACCCCTCTCAGCCTAACCTTTTTTCTTCCAAAGCACCCGGATATCGTCGATCCGCGTTTCAGGGTATTGCCCCTGCGGATCCTTTTCGAGGTACTTCACCATGTCCCAGATGGTGTTGAGGGCCATCGCAACCCCAAGCAAGGCCTCCATTTCGACGCCGGTCTTGGCTTCGGCGCGCACAAGGCAGCGGGCCTCGACGCTGGTGTCTCTCACATCGAAGCGGACACTCACCGTCTCGAGCAGGATCTGATGACAATGCGGGATCAGCAGGTGGGTCTGCTTGGCAGCCGTCATCCCGGCGACCTCCGCCACCGGGAGCGGATCGCCTTTCCGGATCTCTCCGCGCCTGAGGGCCGCAACCGTTTCGGTCCGCAAATGAATGACCCCGGCGGCCTCGGCTTCCCGCTTGATCACCGGTTTGGCACCCACATCGATCATCCCCATCTTCAATGCCCTCCTTCGTCTCCCTGGAAGATCTCCTGCTTGCGGCTCGCCTCCGCCTTGATGCGGTTCACCGTCAGCTCCAGGGCCGGGAACACGTGTTCCCGGGTGTCCCCCCCGACCGCAACGGCCATGACTTCATCCCCCACCGAAAGACGCCCCGGATTTACTTCGACCAGAACATCAACGATGCCATTCATTGACTTGGTTTCCTTAACAATACGGTCAATCACCGACGGATCGAAGACCACCTCGATGGCCTTCACCTGTCCCCCCTTCAAGGAATGCCCCCTGACGATCCCCAGATGGCTCGCGATCATGCCCATTGCATGAAATTGGGGGTGTCGTTTAAGCGTCTGTATCATAGCGTTCAAATCCATCGTCGCCTCCTTCTTCCGCGCCGTGCGCCGCTGCGCCCCCGCGCTCCTCGTCCAGGTTGAAGAGCCTTCGTGCCACGTCGAGATAATCGTTGACCGTCTTGCGGTCCGCCCGCCCCTTCAGGAAGAGGATGGGATCGTTCAGCAGCTTTTCCGCAATCGAGCGTGCAAGGGTCGCAACAGCCTCCCGCTGCCATTCAGGCAGCGTCCCCAGCGCCGAGTGGCTCTTCTTGAGTTCTGCCTGCACGATCGTTTCAGCCTTGCGCTGCAGAGATACGATCGTAGGAACCACGGAAAGGGTCTTTAGCCACTTCTCGAATTTGCGGACCTCCTCCTCGACGATCGCCTTCGCCTTGAGCGCCTCCTGGCGTCTCTGTGCCATGTTGAACTGGATGACCCCCTTCAGATCGTCGATATCGTAAACATAAACGTTATCGAGCGTGTTGACTCGCGGCTCCACATCCCGCGGAACAGCGATGTCGATAAAAAAGAGCGGGCGGTTGCGCCGCCTTCTGAGGCAGCCCTTCACCTGGGCATGGGTGATGACATAGCCGGAGGCGGCGGTCGAGGCAATGACGATATCCACGTCCTGCAGACGCGCATCGACCTGCTCGAGTGTAACCGCCACCGCACCGAGAGGAGCGGCGACCTGCTGCGCCCGCTCGAGGGTCCGGTTAGCGACAAGCATCTCTTTTGCGCCCTGACGGCAAAGATGCTTGGCGGCGAGTTCCGCCATTTCGCCCGCCCCGATGAGGAGGACTTTCTTCCCTTCCAACTCGTGGAAGATCTTTTTCGCCAGTTCCACGGCGGCGTAGCTGATGGAGACAGCCGCCTCGCAGATGCCCGTCTCGGTCCGGACCCGTTTGGCGACGTGAAAGGCGCGATGCATCAGCCGGTTCAGGATCACCCCCGAGGTCTTTTCGCGGGTCGCCAGGAAGTAGGCCTCCTTGATCTGGCCCAGGATCTGCGGCTCCCCCACCACCATGGAATCGAGGCTCGAGGCGACGCTGAACACATGCGCAACGGCCTGCGTGTCCTCGAGCACATAGAGATGCCCGCGGAAGGCGACTCTTTCGATCCTCCCCATGCGGGCCATAAGCTCCATCACCGCGTCCACCGCCGGCCCGGGGGCGTCCGTCGTGAAAAGGGCCTCCACCCGGTTGCAGGTCGAAAGGAAAAAACTCTCCTGAAGGCAGTCGATCTGGCGCATGGCCCTCAAGGCCCGCCCGGCGCTGCCCGCGTCCGCCGCCAAGCATTCCCTCAGTTCCACAGGCGCGGTCTCGTGGTTCATGCCGATGCCGATGATGCTCATCTCAATCCATTCCGGGCACCGAGACTCTCGAAGCTATGGTATCCCCCCAGCCAGAAGCTCGCCCCTGCAAACGTGAAGATCAGCATCGCGAAACAGACCATCGCCATGATGGCCGCGCGCCGGCCCCGCCAGCCGACTGTCAGCCGCTGGTGCAGCAGCACGGCGTAAAAGAGCCAGGTGATCAGCGACCAGACCTCCTTCGGATCCCACTGCCAATAGGTCCCCAAGGCCACCTGTGCATAGATGGAGCCCGTGATCATCCCGACCGTCAGAAAAGAAAACCCGTAAATCAGGGCATAATGGGCGATCGCATCGAGGGTCGCCAGGGACGGCAGCCGGCTGTAAAGTGCTCCGAGCCGTTTGCGTTTGATGAATCGCTCCTGGAGGAGGTACATCCCGGACGCCACGAAAGTGATCGTGAAGAGGCCGTTTCCCGCAAAGACCGTCACCACGTGCACCGTCAGCCAAAGGCTTTTGAAGATAGGTTTGACCGGCTCATCGACCCCGGTCAAGGTGGACGAGAGGGCCATCAGGAAGGCGGCGAAAGGCGCGACGAACGAACCGAGGACCTTGAGTTTGAATCGGACCTCGAAAATCAGATAGGCCAGGACGATACTCCAGGCGAAGAATCCGAGCGCCGCCTTGAAGTTCAAGACGGGCGCAGTCTCCAGAAGATAATATCGATAACCCAGAAAGATCGTGTGCGCGATGAACCCGGTCAGAAGGAATCCGTAGCCGCATTGGAAAAACGCCTTCCGGCGCGTGATGATGAAGACCAGGAAACCGGCGGTGGCGATCCATTCGAGAATCAGGGCCAGATAAAACCACAGCAAGCGCTTTACCCCTCCGCCTCTGCGCCCTCTCGCGCGCTTCGAAAAATTTCCTTCGGATCGATCCCGGCGGGCAGCATCCCGGCGAGGATGCCTTCAACCTCGCTCCATGCGCCCTGGCCGATGGCTTCGAGGGCCCGGGAGCCCGCCAATTCATGAAAGATCCGGCTGTTTTCTTCCTGCGGCAGGCCCAGCGCCATGACAGCCTCTCTGACACAGCCCATCATCCTCAGAAAGCAAGCGTACTCGGGGCCGAACAGGGTTTCGAGCCTCCGGCGGATCCGTTTGGCGGTTGCCGGACTGCGGCCCGAGGTCGAAATGGCCAGCACGAGATCTCCCCGCTTTACGATGGAGGGCAGGATGAAGGTGCAGTCGGCCGGTTGATCGACCGCATTGATCAAAATCCCGCGCGCCTGGGCGTCTTCGCTGACGGTGTGATTGAGCGCTGCGTCATCGGTGGCCGCAACCGCCAGAAAGGCGCCTGCAAGGCATGAAGCATCGTATGCCTCCCCGATATAGCGTATCCGGCCGGTTTCAGCCAGGTTCTGCAGCAGCGGGGTGACATCCCTCGAAACGAGCGTGACCTCCGCCCCGTACTCGAGCAACGTCTCGACCTTTCGTTCGGCGACCTTTCCGCCGCCGACGACCAGCGCACGCCGGCCTTCGAGCGCAAGCATGACCGGAAAATACTTCATGGGTCTTCCCGCGGGCTGAGCCCGCCTGCCTCAAAAGACGTCTTCACGTCCGATCCTCATCAAACATAGCGATCCACGAGTTCCGTGATGAACTTCTCCACCCCGTCTCGGCCTTCCCGCCCTTCCACATCCTGGATCAACCGCTGGATCTTCTGATAGGTCGATGGGTCCCGCTTCAGATCGAGCGGCGAATGGAAGGCGCCCCCGCGCCTGCCGACACGGTAGACCAGCCTCTCCTCGTCCGGAAGCTCCTGGTAACGCTTTATGGCCTCCAGCATCTTATCCTTGTCCTCAGGCAGCTTTCCCGCAACGTCCTCCAACAGATTCATGATGTGGTCGCTCGTGACGGTGCTCGTAATTCCCTCGAGGTGTTCGATGAAGACCCTGAGCTCCTCGGCCAGCATGTCGTCCGTCTGCATGGTGAACTCCCCTCTCTCGAGGAGTTGGTACAAAGGGACGCGCTTCGGCACGCGGAGGCTTCTCAAGCGGATAAAATGAGGGTTGATGGCATTCAGGACCCTGGCGGTCTCGACCGCGTGTTCCCGCCACATCTCCTGCCCCCCCAGCCCGGGCATCACGTATTCGGATAGCTCCATGCCCGCGTCCACCACCAGTCTCCCGGCCTGGATGTGCCGGGCGGCCGTCACGCCCTTTTTCATGAGCTTGAGCACGGGGTCGTAGCCGCTTTCGAGCCCGATGTGGACCCGATCGAGCCCCGCGGCATGGATGGCCTTCATCGCTTCGAGGCTTTTGCGTACGATCGTCCGGGACCGGGAGTAGGTCGTGACGCGCTCGATCTCCGGGAATGTCTCCCGCAGAAAGCTCAGACAGGCCACCAGATCCTCGGTCGGCATGACGAGATTGTCGGCATCCTGAAGAAAACAGGCCCCCGTGCCGTAATAGAGCCATCCCGCCACGCTATGATAGGCATCGCTGTAGCCTCCACCGCTGAAGATGCGGCTCACGACCTTGTCAGTCACCTCGCCCGCTTCCCCAAGCTCCCGGGAAAGGGCCTTGATCTCATCGGCGATCTCACGCGCGGTGCGGATGTCTTCCTTGATCTCTTCGACCGTCCTCAGCGAAAATTTCCGATTCTTGTAGACCGGACAAAAGCGGCACTGATTCCAAGGACAATTCCGCGTAAACCGCAGAAGAAGGCTGCGCGCCTCATTCGGCGGCCGAATGGGCCCCTGCTCGAATGTTTTGCGACTCATGATCCTGGACAACTCCCTGTAACTGCATTTTTTCGGCCAGATTCCATCCGGGAGCCAGTTTCCGACCCGGAAAGGGGCTCTTTGGTCCATCGCTGCGCCCGGCCCGCCGCGAAAACGGGTAGAAGAAGCCACTTGCCTCCGGAAATCGGCTTTTAAATATGACAGACCTCCCGAAATATATCAACCTCATTCCAGGATACGCCCCTCGCCCTCGAAAAGCGAACGGGGTCGCACCGCAGGCGGGCCGGAAGGGCGGGAGGAGAGATCCACATCGTTCAGATTTTCGATAGAGGAGCGAACACGGCACTCGTGTGAAGAAGCACGGTGGATGGATCCCGGGACATGAAAAGATCTGCCGGCGGGCAAACCCGGCTTTTTCCGATTGGCAAACTCCGGCTTGACGCTATATGATACCCCGACCGATCCGAACAAAGCCCGCTGCATCGGGTAAACGCCGTACACAGGCTTACCCGGCAAGGCCGCCGGGCAAACAAATGTGCAGACTGACGCCGATATCAGCCGAATCGGGCCCCCTCCCGCAGGAGTGGAAATGCCTGGGCAAGGACTGTGAGGAAAATGTCTATAGCCGCATGGAGTTCATCCTAAACGATGCGAGGAACCGCATGCCCACCGGTTCAACCTACCTGATGGAAAACGATGAAGAATGGCTTCGCCTCGAGACCAAAACCGATCCGAAGGCATTTCAAGCCCAAGCCGAATGGTCCGGCATCCGCCCCGGCATGCGCGTCCTCGATGCAGGTTGTGGACCGGGCCTGACTACGGCTATCATCCACCGCATGGTTCAGCCCGGCGGGGAGGCCCTGGGTATCGATTACTCTCCCACGCTCATCGAATACGCCCGCACAAAGTACGCCGATACCCCCGGTATCCGCTTCGAGACACACGATATCCGGGAACCGCTGAGGGAATTCTGCTCCTTTGACGCCGTCATCGTCCGGTTCGTTCTGGAATACAACCTCGCCGAATCGGAGCGGATCGTGAACAACCTGACCCCGGCACTGAAAAAGGAAGGCATCATCTCTTTGATCGATCTCGACTACAACTGCCTCAGTCATTATCCTCTGCCGCCCGCCATGGAAAGCCGCCTTGTGGATCTCATGCATCTTCTGGAGGAAAAATTCAACTTCGACCCCTATGCCGGCCGCAAACTATACGCCTGCCTCTATAACGCCGGGTACCGGGACATCACGGTGGACATGCGTGCGCATCACCTGATTTACGGCCCTCCGAAGGACACCGACCTGTTTAACTGGCTGAAAAAGGCCGAGGTCGTGACCCGCAAGGCGGAGCATCTTTTCAAGGACTACCCGGGTGGAAGAAGCGGATTCTTCGAGGCGTTCAGGGCCTTCTTCAACGACCCCAGCCGATTCACATATACCCCCGTCATCCTGTGCAGGGGGATCAGGCCTCAAGACGCTCATCCATCCGTCCGCCGTTGTCGAGCACACTCCTGATGGTTTCGGCCATCTCCTTCATCGTCAACGGCTTCATGAGTAGGGCCCGGAGGCCGATCTCCTTCACATGCCGCTCTGTCATCTTCTGCTTGAATCCCGTGCAAAGGATAATCGGAATATCCTTCCTGAGCGATAGGATCTCTTGCGCCAGCCCCTCTCCTGTCAGATGCGGCATGGTCAGATCCGTTATGACCAGGTCGAAATCATCCGGCATGGACCGAAACGCCTGGAGCGCCTCTACACCGCTGGTGCAAGTCATTACACGGTACCCCAGAAATTCCAGCATCTCTTTGGCCAAATGCACCAGAGCCTGCTCGTCATCCACGAAGAGGATCCTCTCGTCCCCCCGCGGCATTTCCTCGGACTGCTGCTGCAGAGGCAGTTCATCCCCCTCGATGACGGGCAGAAAAACATCGAAAGCCGTCCCTTCTCCTCGGTGACTCGAGACGGTTATGACCCCCCCATGGCTTTTTACGATCCCGTGCACCACTGCGAGCCCAAGCCCGGTCCCCTCCCCCGTTTTCTTCGTCGTGAAATAAGGTTCGAAAATGCGGTCGAGGACCTCCGGCGCTATCCCGTACCCCGTATCCTGAACATGCAGCTTCACATACAGTCCCGGCTCGAGTCCAGGGTGGCGGGAGGCAAAAACTTCATCCACCATCGAGTTGCGAAGGCTTACGCTGAGGATCCCACCCCTCTCCTGCATGGCGTGGAGGGCGTTGGTGCAAAGGTTCATCAGGACTTGATGGATCTGGGTAGGATCCGCCTTGACCACCCCCGCATCCGGATCGATATTCTGATTGATTTCTATGGTGGAAGGCAAAGATGCACGCAAAAGCTTCAGTGCCTCCTTAACGATCGGGCCGATCTGGGCCGGCAAAAGCTGCTGCTGTCCCTGCCGGCTGAACGAAAGGATCTGGCCGACCAGATCCTTCGCGCGATCGCTGGCCCGCAGGACCTCCTCAAGACTTTCTCTCGCCCGACTCTCACCCGGCAGACGCAGCTTGGCTATCTCGGCGTACCCGATGATAGCCGTCAAAATATTGTTGAAATCATGCGCGATCCCTCCGGCCAGGGTGCCGATCGCCTCCATCTTCTGGGCCTGCTGCAACTGAATCTCCAAGGTCCTGTTGGCATCCGCCGCCTTCTTCAACTCAGTTACGTCATTACCGATGCAGAGGATCTCCTGCATATCCTGCTGCGCACCCTTGAAAATAGGCTTGAATGTCCACGCCACAACCACTTGGCGGCCGTCATGCCTTGTACATTCACCTTCTGCAACCAGAAGCGATTGCGGCGTTCCTCTCATGTCCTTGTACAAACGATAGAGGTTCAAACCCGCACCCGTGTTCGAGGAAAAAAGCGTTTCATGGACATTTTTCCCCATAATTTCCAGTTCCTTGTAGCCGAAGAAATTCTGGGCAAACTCATTGAAAAAAGTCACATGGAATCCAGGATCGACCCGCATGATAATACTGTTGGCGTTCTCAACGAGTTCGCGGTATTTTTTTTCACTATTCTGCAATTCTTGAAAGGAGCGTGCATTTACAATGCTCACGGCTGTTTGAGATGCCACGCCCAGCAAAAGATTCATGTCGCTCTGGGTCAAAGACCTTTTGGTTTCAACATTGTCAACGACCAGTACCCCTAATGATTCACCCTTGTATACCAGTGGGACGCAGATGATCGACTTGGCGTTGAACTGACTAATCAATTCATAACTTTTCATTGAAAGATCGTCTCTCACCGCCTCCACATCATCCAGGAGAAATCCCTTCTGCTCTTTGAAGGCCTGGACGGCAAACCCTCTGGAATCCGGATTGTCCAGGTGAAATTCCGCCTCCTTCAAGACCTTTTCTTCCTCTGCACTGTATCCATAACCGGACTTGTAGATCAATCTGTCATTTTTCTGATTCGCAAGCCAGATGACCCCCCTATCGAAGTCGAGCCGCTTCGAAATCACCGCCATCACCTCTTCCAAAAGCTGGTCGATGTCAAGAACTGCAGACGTGGCCCGGCCGATCTCCTCTACGAGCAGCGCATTGTTGTAGCGGATATTCATCTCATCGAGAAGCTTCTTCGCCGTATCGCCCTGTTGCTTGAGCGTCTTGGCAAGCTCTTGTTTTTCCAGGTTATCTGCATACACGGAAAGCGCCAGAACCGTAAAAGCGAAGACTTCCGCTATCGCGATGCTCACTTCGAAATGCCAGAAGAACAAAGAAGCCCCCGTCAAGAGCACCCCGAACAGAATGGCATAATTACGCGCCATCTTCCATATGCTGGAAGGCGTCTTCTCCCAGCTGACGATGTAGCGGCAGGCCTTCCCCCCCTTGTGGAAACACTCGGGATGCTCGATGGTCGCGAACTTGTCCGTGAAAAACCGAGCGAGCGCCTCGAACGTCCCCATGCGGTTTTCGCACTGGTACGGCTTCTCTTCCACGCCGGTTCTGGGGGTCACGACCAGTTCGATCTGATTGGAAGCCAGCTTTTTCGAGGTGATATCCGCCCCCCGGCTGATCATGGGGTAGAGACGGGCCATCAGGAGGTAGGCGGTGCTTAAATGGACAAGTCCGAGGGTGTATTTTTTCGCGACGCCCATCGCATTGGATGAGGCGGCAAACCGGCCGACATCCCGGGCGATACCGGGATTTCCGGTCTTCTCGACCAGAATATCATGGAAACGATCGACCTGGCGTTGGCTAAACCAGTGGGCCTCGTCGTCCACCGCATAAACCGGCATCTCGGCATAATGGAGCAGCGTTTCTACCGCAATTTCAGGGTATTCTCTCTTGAGAAACTCGATGTATCCTTTGGTGATCCTGCTATTGTAGATCGCTGCGTCTTCCATCATGGCAGCCTGTCCCCGGCCTTCTCATGAGTGTAGTTTCCATCCGGAAATGGTCTTTTTTGCCAATCTCGGCGTCAATCTGCACATTTGCTTGTGCGGCGACCACCAGGTCGCCTCCGCGCAAACGCTTGATTTCCTTGATATTGGCAAAAAATCCTCATTTCCGGATTGGAAACTGGGTTCTATAAGAAAATCATTTCCGGATGGACACGAGTGTAGTATCCATCCGGAAATGAGTTTAGGCTCAGGATCGAACATCCTGAAATGCAGAAACAAATCAGATCAGTGTCCATCCGGAAATATCCGTCGGTGATCAGGAAGTTTCCATCCAGAAAAGAGCATCCGGCGCGGTAAAGTTTCCAATCCGGAAATGAGGATTTTTCTTCACCGCTTCGCCGCTCAGTCCCACCGCTCCGCGGCGGGTCCCGGTTTGGCCAATATCAAGAAAATCAAGCGTTTGTGCGGAAGCGACCTGGTGGCCGCCGCACAAGCAAACGTGCAGATTGACGCTGAGATGGGCCAAAAAGACCATTTCCGGATGGAAACAAATTCCAAAACACCCCCATACTCGAGACAGATCCACCTCGGGAACAACCCCGGTGTGGGCACGCAACGATGAACCCCTATTCGGATTGGCACCGCTCTGTTAGGGGAGACGGAGGAATTTATTATGATTATCAGGACTTATACTTAATAAAGGGGAAAATATCAAGAAGCTTTTTCTGGAGAAGCATCCTCACTCACAGGCTCCTCCCAATAGCGGATACGGAATTTTTTCTTAAGAAATTCAATAAATTGTGATATAATAGCAACATCATAAGACCAAAGCACGTACTGCTTTAGATCTTTCGGAACCTTATTCGCACAAGAAACATAATCGTCTGGAAAAACCATGACGGGTACCTTGTCCGTCTTATATTCCGACGACAACTGATTGATGGCCTCGTAAAAAACAACCCATGGCAAGGATGTCGGCTCCAGGACAATCGCCTTGATGCCATTCATCAGTTCTGAAAAATTAAAGCCGAAATCAGATTGGTCCAGGATAATAACCGCGGATAATTTCTTGTTATAAAATAGAGAATATAACCTTATTTTCCTTGTGAAACCCACATTTTTAAAAATATTTTCCAGCGTTTTGCCACTTTGCACATTTTCAGGCAATATTGAAAATAGATTCAGCATCAGACCGCCTGATACATGTTCATAATATAGGCCTAATTGAAACAAATCCATTTTACTAGAACATTTCAGATCAAAATTTGAAAGATTTATATCCCTTTGAATTGTCTTGTAAAATGGGAAATATGAAAATATATCCGTCGAGCATTTTTTATTATCGTTCAACTGCCTGGCGAAACCGCCAAAAACCCTGTCCGGAAACTTATTATCAGGTCTGTAATAACAGAGCAGATAATCCATATTTGCGGACGGCAGGCGACACATATCGTACAGATAATACATAATTTGTTTGATCACATGAAACCCGGTCGGCTTGCTTTCCAGAACCTTGGCCGCATGATGCTGGATCAACCATGCCTTTTCGTAGGCCCGCACCATGGAGACGTGTGCAAAGATCTTCGAGTTCTGCTGATAGGTAAAATGGCAGGCGATGTCAGGACTTTCCTCATACAGCTTCTTGATGGTCCTTTTGAATTCGCTCTTCTCCGCATCGATCAGGAGGTATTTCCCCGGATATATAAACCCCGTTTCGAAAAAAAACTCCCAGAGGGCATCCGGGCTGACATGCGGAGAAACATGGGCATGCGGATCCTGGACCTTATTGATAACATTCGCCAATTTATTGAAATCTTTCAAACTCATATCGAGTATGGCCAACCCGCATCGAAAGCTTCCCGCATCCTCTTCTTCTCTTCTATAAATGACTTGAGCCGAACAGGTGACGCAGGCACCGCCTGCAAATTCGATCTCCAAATCAGGAACGATCAACCCCTGCATCAACAGCCCTTCATCACCGTGTTCACGGACGGAAAATCCCGATGTCGAAAGATCACATACATCCAGCGTCACGGATGTATCGAGGAGTGGATGGAGAAAATTGACCATGGGCGGTGGCGACAGATGCTGTCTGGGGCTCCTGATCCGCCTCCGCTGAAAGCGGCTGATTTCTTTCTGAGCGGGCTCGAGGACGATCTGCCTGTCCTCCGTCATCGTAAGCGGGGGCTGCTGTCCGCGTACAAACCGGCAAAGACCGGAGTAAATGACATCATGATCGGTCTTGATCTGTAAACCGATCGGCTCCTCCGTGTTGAGCCAGTGAAAAGCCCCGGACGACATGGGACGCACGCAGACCTTGAAGGCCCGTGCATTGAAATCCATCAGACTGCCTGAAGCGAGAAAACCGCTCTGAAAAACCTCGACGTGCAGAAGCTTCTGGCAGATATAGCGCCGTGTCTGCCGACGTGCCACCGAATAGGCCCCTTGCGTGAACTGCAATACAGGCTCCCCCCCCTCCCCCATCCTGAGACTGATTGGGACAACGAGCACAGAGGCTCCCCGGTCGATCAGCAAATGCCCTGTATTCACAGCATCTTCCAGAAACCCGGCAGGCGGCTCCCCCTCCCATCGGCAGCTCAACCCCTCCCCGACGCACACATTCGGATAAACCCGAATCAGAATGCTCTCCTCAAACCGTGAATGCTGCAAACGGAGTAGAACCCCGCTTTCAGTAAAATTCATGAAATTCAAAATGTTTATGATATATTTTTCATCAACCGAAGAACCTTCCCCTCCGCTCTCGATCAGATCGCTATGCTTAAAAAGCGAGGGAGGAAGCTGACTGTCGAGCAGGACGATCTCTGCTCTCGGTTTGCCGGACCCCGATACCACATCCGCTGCCTTGCCTTTCTCCATCTTCGTCCCACTCCCATTTCCAACCGTGTCAACATTTAAAGAATGTCCGTAATGGAATGATTCTTGGGAACAATCAGGTTGCCGATACAAAAACGAGACCTCTCCCCCCAGGCTGCACCTGCTCAGAAAAAGGCCACCTTCGGATGAATATGAGAAGAGCCCTGCCGTCAAGCCAAATGGGAAGCATCGGTTCCCACCACAAAGAGAACCCCCTCTCGAAACACCAGGCTGTGGATCCGAATCGTTTCCGCCAGCCCATCTCTGGTCAGCAAAGGAATCCGCGCTACTCGGAAGACCGTATCCGAGATCTCGTCCGTCACCTCCCAAAGCTCCTGCAACAGATCAGCTTCGCTTCTGGTAATGCCCGCATAAAGAAGATCCGTCTTTTCAGGATCTATCCAGCCCTTTGCATAGGTCATATGAAACCGCATCAGGTCTTTCCAGTTCGAGACGCTTTCATGCACCTTCCAATGGAAAAGCAGTTTGAAGATGCTCAAGCCCTTTTCAATCTCACCACCGAGGGTTTCCTGCATGAAAAAACGCTCCTCGGCGGCCCGGTTCATCCAGCACACCCGGAGAGACCTATCGATCAGATAGGCTGGGTCCCCCTCCGCATCGAACGTAAGGCACAGTCCGCCATCGGCGCCGCCCATGCTGGAAGAAGGTCCGCAGCGGGCATTTTCCTTTTCCCGAACAGGAGGCTGCAAATGGGCCTCATCGCCATAGGTCGGAAGATCGTCTCTTTCCGTCGAGCGCTTGTGGAACCATAAGCCGATCTCTTCGATCGTCTTGCCGCTCTTCTTCAATTGTCTAATTTCTTCGATACGATCCAGTACAGAGGGGGGAAAATAGCCCAAGCGCTTCGGGCCGCCTGTCTCGAATCGAGGGTTTGCCAAGACAGGCTTCGGTAAAAGGCCCAAGCGGATATAATTGTTGAGGGTTGCCCTGGATATGCCTGTAATTTCAAGAATTCTTTTACTTGAAATCCACTCTCGCAACGGATATCCAGTCATTGTGAAATAAACCGAGGGAATGAATTGTCTGAGCCATTACACTGTTTAAAACCGTTTTGACAGACACATCAGGAAAAGTCAATCGATAAATGTATCTGTCTAAATTTGAACCCTTGTATTTAGACAGATCAAAGACATATTTAGACAGTATAAAAGATCCCCATTTTCACGCCACGGCACAGGCTCTCCACTGCCTGGATCATACCAGACGAACCTAGGCCATCGAAAATCCCGGGCACCGATTCCAGGTGACCGGAGACCCTCAAACCCATCCTGCAGCATGCCCAAACTGGAACCGCGGCAGCCGAAGGCCTTCCCTTCCTTTCCTTTGCACGCGGCGTCTTCGATGCACAAAGGGGTTCTCTTCAATCCCGGTGAGCGGACCACCCGGCACACATGGCCTCTCCCATCCTCGGGACCCGAAACCCCCTCCCCTGCCCCGCAACAAAACCGTCCTCGGGGATGAACGGCTTCGACTCCTTACGCGCATCGAACCAGCGAGGCTACCCCTAAAACGACCGTCCCGAAATCAGCCGAGGACCGCCGCCAAACGGCTGACCTTCGCTCCTTTGGATTGCATTTCCTCGATCGCCTCCTGCCCGTCTCCCGGGCTCACATCAACTGCGCGGACCGCATCCTCGAGGAGAAGAACCTCATAGCCCCGCCCAAGGGCATCGAGAACCGTGCTGCGGACGCAGTAATCCGTGGCGAGCCCGCCCACCCAGAGCCGTTTTACACCAGCATCCTTAAGGCGATACTCGAGGGTTTCCTCTTCGAAGCCGGAATAGCCGTCCTTTGCCACATCCGAACCCGTCGAGACGATGACGGTGGATCCCGGCAGATGCAGCCCCGGGGCGAAGGCCGCCCCGGGCGTCCCCTGAACACAGTGCGGCGGCCAAGGTCCGCCCCGCGCCTTGAAAGAGCTGTGATCCGGGGGGTGCCAGTCACGCGTCGCAATGATCGGCAGCCCTCGGTCCTCGAAGATCTTCATGTAACGGTTCAAGATCGGGACCACCTCGTCCCCGCCCGGCACCTCCAGCGCGCCGCCCCGCATAAAGTCGTTCTGAATGTCGATGAGAAGCAGGGCATCGCCCGGGCCCGGTTGCACGGAAACAGCGCCCGCTTCAGCCTCAGAGCGGCTGATGCCGGTGCCCGCCCTGAAATCGTCGCAGGGCTCGTCGGCCTCAGCGGCGCTCGCGTGTTCGGCGGAGGGAGCGGTCCTGCAAAAATCGAGCGGTTCTCCATTTCGTTTGTCGGTATCGGCCATCGTCGAATCCTCCCGTATCCATTATATTGTGTCTATCCGGAAATGATTTCCCGGTACAACCCCGTTTCCGATCCTGAAATGAGGACCTTTTCTTCACACGCTCCGCGGCGGGTCCCTGTTTGGCAAATATAAATGAAAACAAGCGTTTGCGCGGAGGAGGCTTGGTGGCCACCGCACCAGCAAACGTGCACGTTGACGCCGAGATTGGCAAAAAGACCATTTCCGGATGGAAACTGTTTCGAGCGGATCAGCCATTCCAAGCCGCCGGTTCCACACCAGAGGGCTGCCTATCTGGAGATGATTACCCGGCACCATCAAGTTTGCAATCCGAAAATGAGGAGTTTTTGCTAATATCCAGGAAAACAGGCGTTTGCGCGGAGGAGGCTTGGTGGCCGCCGCACAAGCAAACGTGCACGTTGACGCCGAGATTGGCAAAAAGACCATTTCCGGATGGAAACAATAAAGACTTGAGCTCCATCCAGCCCGGTGTTAAACATATATTCTCTCGAACACCCCATTTCAAACGGCGAAAAGAATACCAGGACCCTAAAGACATGACGAAACAGAAACGTTCGGGCAGGGAAATCCTCAATCAGGCAAAACAGGTCTTGACGATCGAAGCGGAAAGCATCCTTGCCCTGGTGGACAAGGTTGGCCCTCCCTTTGTAAGGGCCATTGAAATGATCCTCAAATCCAAAGGGCGCGTCATCCTGACGGGCATGGGCAAGTCCGGTCTGATCGCCCGCAAGATAGCCGCCACCCTGAACAGCACCGGCACCCCCGCCCTCTTCCTCCATCCCGCAGAGGCCATCCACGGAGACCTCGGGATGGTGACGCGCGATGACATCGTCCTGGCTATATCCAACAGCGGCCAGACGAATGAAATCAACACGATACTCCCCATTTTGAAACAGATGGGTACGGGCGTGATCGGCTTTACCGGGCGGCTCGACTCCTCGATGGCCACCCTTTGCGACGAACTGATCGACGTCGGGGTGGACAGGGAGGCCTGCCCGATGGGATTGGCCCCGACAGCCAGTACAACCGCCGCCCTCGCCATGGGAGACGCCTTAGCCGTCGCCCTCATCAACCAGCATCGGTTCAGCCGGGATGATTTCCGCCGTTTTCACCCAGGCGGAAGCCTCGGTGAAAGACTGTCGGTCGAACTGCGTGAGATCATGCTGACCGGCGACCGCATCCCTATCGTGACACTGGACACGACGATCGCCCAAGCCATCCGGGAGATGAACGTCAAGGATCTCGGCGCAACGCTCGTCGTCGGGGAAGAGCGTACCCTCGAGGGCATTTTCACCGATGGTGACATACGGCGCATCCTGCTTTCCGAGCACCCCGATCTCGGCCAACCGATACGCACCGTCATGACCCCCTCCCCCAAGACCGTCGACGAGGGTCAGACCACCCTCGAAGCCCTGGGGCTGATGGAGCTCTACGAGATCACGCACCTTGCCGTCGTGGACCGGAGCCACCGCGTGGTCGGAATCGTCCATCTTCATGATCTGCTTGGGCGGGAGGAGTTCAAAATCAATGGCAAACATTCAGTTTCCTAGAGGGCTCCTGACGGATCTCGCAACGCCGCTGCAAAGCGACGGATCGCTCGACAGCCGGAGCTTCGGGCGCCTGCTCGACCGCGTGGCGGAAGACTGCCAGGCGGTGCTCCTCGCAAGCCCAAGGACCGGTGAGGGCACCTTCCTCGATCCGGATGCAAGGGCCAGACTCCTCGAAGACGCCCTGCTGGTGCTCCGCGGGCGCAGACCGATCCTGATCTGGATCACCGCCGAGGATGCGGAACTCACCCGGAAAACCCTCATCCTCCTGGATCGCCTGCGCAAACGGCACGCCGCAGGAGATCCTGTGTTTTTCGTCGACGCCCCCCTCTATTACCACAGCAACCGGGGCCTGAGCGCCCTGTATCAGGAATACAGGGAGCTGACCGGCGACGGGATGTTTCTGCTCTACAACGACCCGGTGCTGGTCGGTTCGACGGCGAAACGGCTTAAGCGAAGCAACATCCGCACCGCCATTCTGAAAGAGCTGAGTGCGCTCCCGCAGCTCGCGGGGCTCGTCTTTCACGGGTCCCTCGACCGAGCCCGGGATTATCAGAAAGCCGTGAGGGCACGCCCCGATTTTCGGATCTACGACGGCGACGAGGAGCATTTTCTGGATTACCCGAGCATGAGCGGTGTGGTTTCCCGCGGCGCAAACCTCCTTTCGGGCGGCTGGCGCGCCATCACCCAGTCTTCTCTGCACCTCGAGGGATCCTCGAAAAACTACCCGGATTTTCTGCGGCAGATCTGGGAACTCGGCAATTTTCTGCGCCTCGTCAAGAAACGCTACGACCCCTCCCCGGCGGCCGTGATCAAAGCGGCACTGGCAAAAGTGGGCGTCATCGAGTCCTCTTTTTCGCACGCCCCCTACCCTGCAGCCGATGAACTGGCCGAGGAAATCGTCGCCTTGATGAAGGACTGGACCCGAGCAGAGCCCTGAAGGGCCGCGGATCACGATGGACCATCCCCGCCACGGAGAGCGAAGCCTGATTCCGGGGGCGGGCATCTTCTCTTTTCTCTTGGACTGTTTTGCAGAGGATGAACCTTAAAACCCGCTCACTGAAAGGTCGCACCCCGTGACACCCATTGGATCGAGGACCGGCTATTCGCCCTTGCTGATCTGCGCCGTCTTCCTGGGGCTTCTCTTCGCCTCCGGATGCCGGGATCCTGAAACCGCCGGGGAAGCCGCCCGCCCCGAACCTCCTGAAGTGACTGTATCCGTCCTTACGATACAACCTGCCCCGATCCGCGACATCCTGATCCTGCCTGGAGAGACCGATCCGCACCTCGACGTGCGGGTCTCCTCCGATGCGTCCGGCAGGGTGGAAGCGCTGCCTTTCCGCGAAGGGGACGCCGTCAAGGAGGGCGATCTTCTCGCCAGAATCGATGTCGCGGCGCGCAAGGCGGCCCTCGACCGGGCGAAGGCTGCCTATGAACTGGCCAGGAGTGTTCACGAAAGGCGGAGGAAACTTTTCGATCGGCGGATTTCCACCCAGGAGGAACTGGATTACAGCATCGCCGAACTGACCGGGGCCGAAGCGGATCTCGAGCAGGCCCGCGTGGAATACCAGGACGGTTTCCCGCACGCGCCGATCGGCGGCCGCGTCAATTTCCTGCACGTCGACCAGGGTGAGTTCATCAACCGGGGCGACCCTTTGATGGATCTGGTCGACATCGAACAGATCGAGATCGTCGCCAACGTCCCCGAACGCGATGTGCGTTATCTCCGGAACGGTCAGAACGTGCTGATCCGCATCGATGCCATCCCGGGCAGGGAATTCACCGGACGGATCGATTTCGTCGCCTTCAAGGCCGACCCGGCCACCAAGACCTTCCGGGTAAAGGTCCTGATGGAAAACCCGGCCCATGAAATCCGGCCCGGCATGATCGCGAAGCTCGCCTTCCTGCGCCGCGTCATCTCGGACGCATTGTCGGTTCCCCTCTTTGCCGTCGTCGACAGGAGCGGTGAACGTCTGATCTTTGTCGCCGAAGAGGGCGTCGCCCACGCGCGCAAGGCGGAGATCGGCGTCATCGAGGGAGACCGCGTCCAGATCACCCGGGGGCTCGAACCTGGAGACCGGCTGATCGTCAAAGGGCAGCGCGACATCGAAGAGGGAACGAGGGTCCGGATTCAATGATCGTCAATCAACTCGCCCTCAAACGCCCGGTAACCGTCTTCGCGCTGCTCGTCCTGATCGTAATCACAGGCCTGTACTGCTACTTGACCATCCCGCGGGAATCCTTTCCGGACATTACCATTCCCTATGTCTTCGTTACCACGACCTATGAAGGCGTCGCGCCCGAGGACATGGAGGAGCTGATCACCGTCCCCCTTGAACGGAAGCTCAAAGGGCTCTCGGACGTGGAGGAAATCCGCTCGACATCGGCCGAGGGGATCGCCACCGTGGCCATCAAATTCCTTCCCGACATCGACATCGACGATGCCCTGCAGAAGGTCCGGGACAAGGTGGACCAGGCCAAGCCCGACCTGCCCGACGACCTGCCGGACGAACCGGTCATCCAGGAGGTGAACTTTTCGGATCTCCCGGTGATCCGTGTGGTGCTCTCCGGCCCGTTCAACCTCCGGCGCCTGCAGAATTTCGCCGAGGATCTGGAGGACCGCATCGAGGCCGTCCCGGGTGTGTTGGACGCCGAACTGAGCGGCGGGCTCGAACGGGAGATCCACGTCGCCCTCGACCTCGACCGGGTGGCGGCCTACAACGTCCCCTTCTCGAGCATCGTGGAAGCGGTCACCCGGAGCAACGTCAACATGCCGGGCGGCAGCATGGATATCGGCGAAGGAAAGTACCTCGTGCGGGTCCCGGAGGATTTCAAACACCCCTCGGAGATCTTCTCCATCGTCGTCTTCGTTCGCGACGGGAAACCCGTCTACCTGCGGGACATCGCCGTCATTCAGGACACCCACAAGGATCCCCTGACCAGAAGCCGCATCGACGGCGAGCAGAGCGTGACCCTCGCCATCAAAAAGCGCACGGGGGAAAACATCGTCCGGGTGACGGACGAGGTCAAACGGGTGGTTGCAGAGATGAAGCCGCTCCTGCCACCCGCCCTCAGGATCAGTCTGACCTCGGATATGTCCGACGATGTACGGCTTATGATCGCCGATCTCGAAAACAACATCATCTCCGGCCTCATCCTCGTTCTGGCCGTCATCTTTCTCTTTATCGGCGGACGTTCCGCCTTTTTCGTGGCACTGGCCATCCCCTACTCGATGCTTATCACCTTCGCACTCCTGGCCGTCTTCGACGTGACCCTCAACATGGTGGTCCTCTTCTCCCTGATCCTCGCCCTCGGCATGCTGGTGGACAACGGCATCGTCATCGTCGAAAACATTTATCGCCACATGCAGCAGGGGGCGCCGCGCGAAGAGGCGGCCGCCCTTGGCACCGATCAGGTCGCCTGGCCGGTGATCACCTCCACCCTGACGACCCTCGGGGCCTTCTTCCCCATGCTCTTCTGGCCCGGGATCATGGGGGAGTTCATGAAGTTCCTGCCCGAAACCCTGATCATAGCGCTGTCGGCGTCTCTTTTCGTCGCCCTGGTGATCAACCCCGTGCTCTCGGCCCGGTTTCAGACCGCCAAGGCCCTTTCCACCGAAATGGCGCAGCCTGGCCGTGAACCGCTCGTCAAGCGCCTGTATGCCCGTCTGCTGACAGAAAGCCTCGAACATCGGTTTCTGCTGATTCTCCTTTCTTTTATGCTTCTCATCGGCTCGGCCCTTGCCTTCGGCCTCTTCGGCAAAGGCTTCGAATTTTTCCCCGAAACAGAGCCCCGTCGGGCCTATGTCAACATCAAGGCACCGGAGGGTACGAGCCTGGATGCCTCCGACCAGCTCGTCATGGAGGTGGAAGCGGTCGTTTCCGAATACGAGGACATCCGGTACGTGATCTCGGACATCGGGCTGGTCGGAGGGGATCCCTTTTCGCAGGGCGGCACCGGGACGCACTTGAGCCGGATCGCCCTCGATTTCAGGGAATTTCACGATCGGACGCGCCCATCCTCCGAGATCGTCAAGGAGGTGCGCAGCCGCCTGCTCGAGCGGATCATCGGGGCGGAGGTGCAGGTGGAAAAAGAGGAGGAGGGCCCGCCCACCGGGCCTCCCATCAATCTCGAGGTCAGCGGCGACGACATCCACGTGCTCGGTGAACTCGCCGCCCGCATCCGAAAGACGATCAGCGACATCCCCGGCCTCGTGGACCTGAAGGACAATTTCGTCAAAGGGAAACCGGAGATCCGCATCCGCGTCGACAAAGAAAAGGCGGCCCTGCTCGGGCTCGACACCTACTACATCGCCTACACGATCAAGGCCGCGGTCAACGGCGTCAAGGTCGGGGTCTTCCGCGACGGCAAAGACGAGTACGACATCCTCGCCAGACTCCCCGAGCGGGATCGACACAGCGTCGAGAACCTGGAGCGCCTGACGGTCTCGGGCCCCCGGGGCGAACCGATCCCGCTGACCAGCGTTGCGGAGATCAGCCTCGCAAGCGGCCTCGGCGCCATCATGCGCCTCGATCAGAAGCGCGTCGTCACCATCTCAGGGGATGTCTCGGGGCGCCTTGCGAACGACATCATCCGCGACATCGAGGCCCGCATCGGCGAAGGCTTCCAATGGCCCCGCGGCTACGCCTACCGCTTCACGGGAGAGCAGCAGGAGCAGGAAAAGGCATCGGCCTTTCTGTCGAAGGCCTTTACAGCCACTCTCTTTCTTATCTTCCTGATCCTGATGACCCAGTTCAATTCCTTCTTCACCCCCTGCATCATCCTGACCTCGGTCCTCCTCTCACTGATCGGGGTCTTCCTGGGTCTCCTGATCACGGGGACCCCCTTCGGCATTATCATGACGGGGATCGGCGTGATCAGTCTGGCAGGTGTGGTCGTCAACAACGCCATCGTGCTGATCGACTACTACAACCAACTGAAGGAGCGTGGTCTGCCGTTCAAGGAGGCCCTCGTGCGAGCGGGCATGGTTCGGTTCCGCCCCGTGATGCTGACGGCCGTCACCACCATCCTCGGGCTCCTTCCCATGGCGACTGGGGTCAGCGTCGATTTCAGACGGCTTTCCTTCGATATTGGCGGGGAATCGAGCCAGTGGTGGGGCCCGATGGCGGTGGCCGTCATCTTCGGTCTGGCCGTCGCAACCCTCCTGACATTGGTGCTCGTCCCTGTGCTCTGCTCTGTCGTAGAGAGCGGCCGTCAGTGGTTCGAGCGCCGTCGGACCCGGCGTGCGGGGGCTTAGGGGGAATTTTTGCCGATGTGAAGCAGATCCCATCGATTCCCATGCTATTTCGCTGGATCCGATGGACCTGACCGCCATTGGGATCGGTGAATGCCTCTTCCTGGCGGGCCTGGCACTGTCGAGGGGTGGTTTTAGACGGTGAGACGGTGAAGATCGGGCAGAGAGAGGGGTACCCCGCCACGTGGTGTTCGACTGCGCGAGGCCGGTGGGGGGATATGTCAGTGCGGTCGACACCCTTACAGGCGCCGGCGCTTCAGCATGGCCACGGTGGCGAAACGGCCCGTGGCGCCCTCACCCCTGTAAGAGAAAAAAAGGTCTTTCCGGCAGCGGGTGCAGATCCCGGCGGTCTCGATACGGTCCCGCCGCAGCCCGGCGGCTAAGAGTTGGTGGACGCTGAGGGCCCACAGATCGAAATGGGCCTCCCGCACCCTGAAGGCGCCGAAGCCCCGGGGAAAGATCTCCCGAAACGATTTGAATTCCGCGCAGCAGGGGCCGAGCGATGGCCCGATGCCGGCGTGGACATCCCGCGGGACGCAGCCGAACACGCTCTCCATCACCGACACCGTGCGCCCGAGGATGTTGCGCACACTCCCGCGCCATCCGCTGTGCACAACCGCCGCCACGCGCCTTTCCGGGTCGAAGAGGATCACCCCCTGGCAGTCCGCCTGCTTGACCATGAGGGCCAGACCGGGGGCGTCGGTCACCAGGGCATCCGCGTCCGGAACGGCATCCGCGAAAGGGGTTTGCGCCGAGCGGATCACGACCACCGTATCCCCGTGGCACTGATTCATCCAGAAGAGCCGCTCGGCGTCCAGGTAATCGCGGATCGTCTCCAGGTTCCGCCTGACACACCCGCTCACATCCCCCACGCTTTCGCTGACGTTCAGGCTGTCGAACGGCGGCGGGCTCTCTCCCCCGCGCCGCGTGAACACGGCATGCGCCAATCCGGACTCCCGCGCGAGGCCGGGGTATCGCAGAAATAGTGGGCTGTCGGGGATCATGTGGAAAGGGGATTGGAGTCCTTGGCCGTGCATCTCCATTCGAAAACGTGTCGAACCGCCTCGGGATCGAGGAGATAGGAGGTAGATTCCAACACGACACAGACTATCTTACTTACCGCTGCTTCCTTCCGGACCTGACGGGGTTCATAAGCGTCTGTTACGTGAGGTCCACCTCGTCTCCAAGACGCCCTGGGGCAGATTCGCGCGCCCCCTCAGTGGAGATTTTCAACCCCGCATGAGCGGATTTCGGGTTACAGGGCACCGCTAACTCCCCGCCTAGCACGACCAAGGGCCCATATATCATTCTGGTACACCGATTCATCAAAAGAGATCCACGCGCTCCTTGAGCTCTTTACCCACCTTGAAAAAGGGCAGCTTCTTCGGAGACACCTCGATAACATCCCCCGTCTTCGGGTTTCTTCCCTTGTAGCCGTCGTAGTTCTTCACCTTGAAACTGCCAAGACCACGAATCTCCACCCGTTCCCCTCTGACGAGGGCCGTCTCCATTTCGGCGAAAATCGTATTGACCACCTCTTCGGCCTTCTTGAGCGGCAGATTCTCTTCTTTGGCAAGAGCCTCGATCAGCTGCGATTTGTTCATGGCACTCCTCTGGGGAAAATAAGGGAACGATTAAAAGCGGTTACCGAGTAGATTGGGTAAACCTAATGGATCAGCCCCCTGAAGTCAAGCCAGAAAATGGATTCCTTTTTCACCTTCATCCGAAATCGACCCCTTCCGCCCCGAAAATGTGGCGCCTCATTCCGGCAGGGATGGATCCGATTTACATTTCGGCCGCGTTGCATTATAAAGGCTCTGAGTGCAACACCCTTAAAGCATCCTCCCGATCGCTGCCCTCGTTTCCTGTCCGGAAACGACCGTCAGGCGCGGGCAGGTTTCCAATCGTCATTTCCCGATGGAAACCGCCCCTATTTTGCGGGCCCTTGCCGCCGGCAGCATGGGAACGGACAAACCGCCGCCGGTCACCCCGGCGAATCCAAGGCCGGGCATACGCCTCTCCAGGAGACCCACAGGGGTCCGAATCGGGCGCCCTGCCCGGGGAAAGAAGGATCGTTCATGAAACCGCTGACCCATAAAGGCGTCGAAAACCTGGTGCCATACCCCCCCGGAAAACCCATCGAAGAACTCGAACGGGAGTTCGGCATCTTCGGCTCGATCAAGCTCGCTTCCAACGAAAACCCGCTGGGTCCCTCCCCTATGGCCGTCAAGGCGATCGTCGAAAAGATCCCGAGCCTCCATCGCTATCCGGACGGAAGCGGCTACTACCTGAAGCGCAGGCTCGGGGAAATCCTCGGCCTGCCGATGGAACAGATCATCCTCGGCAACGGCTCCAATGAGATCATCGAACTGATCATCAGGACCTTTCTCGCGGCCGGAGATGAGGTCGTTCAGGCCTTTCCGACCTTCCTGGTCTACGAAAAGATGGTGAACGGCGCCCGCGGACAAATGATATCGGTCCCGCTCAGGGATTTCAGGATCGACCTCGACGATGTGCATGCCGCGATTACACCCCGGACCAAGATCCTCTTCATCAACAACCCCAACAACCCGACCGGGACGATCCTTTTCAAAGACGAAATGCTCCGGTTTCTGGAGGGGATTCCCCGCGACATCGTGGTCGTCCTCGACGAGGCCTATATCGAGTTCACGACCGACCCGCAAGTGGCCCGCGGAGAAGACCTCCTCGCCGTCTGCCCCCGTCTGGTGGTGCTGAGGACCTTCTCGAAGCTTTATGGCCTGGCAGGTCTTCGGATCGGGTATGGGTTTGCGGATTCGGAGCTGATCGATTACATGAACCGCGTCCGTCAGCCATTCAACGCCAATGCCCTGGCGCAGGCCGCCGCGACGGCCGCATTGGACGACCGCGATTTCGTCGCCCGCACGCTCGAGACCACCCGTACCGGACTCGCTTTTCTTTACGCGGGGCTCCGTGAAATGGGCCTCGAAGCCCTGCCGACCCAAACCAACTATTTCCTGATCCGGGTCCCCATCCCCGGCAAACAGGTCTTCGAGAGGATGTTGCGCGAAGGCGTGATCATACGCGCCATGGACAGCTACGGCCTGCCGGAGTTCATCCGCATCAACGTCGGACTTCCCCAGGAAAACGAACGGTTCCTCGAGGCCCTGAAAAAGGTGCTCGAAGGCGAAAGGCGTTAGCGCACTGAGAAAGATCGTCGCCATAGACGGGCCCGCAGGCTCGGGCAAGAGCACCATAAGCCGGGGGTTGGCCCGTGAACTCGGCATCCTCTATCTGGATACGGGGGCCATGTACCGGGCCGCGGCCCTCGCCGTGCGGCGCCGTTTCGGCGACTTCCTCCCCGAAGAACCCCGCCTCGAAGCCTTCTGCCGCAGCCTCGATCTGCGTTTTGAAAACGACACCGACCCTCCCCGCCTCCTCCTCGAGGGAGAAGACATCTCGACGGACATCCGCACCCCGGAAATGGACTTGCTTTCCTCGAATCTCTCCGCCGTTCCAGGCGTCAGAAAGGCCATGGTCTCTCTGCAGCGTGGACTCGCCGCTGTGAGCGATCTGGTTGCCGAAGGCCGGGACATGGGGACGGTGGTCTTTCCCGAAGCGCACCACAAATTTTTTCTGACGGCATCCCCGGAAACGCGCGCACGCAGACGCTGGCAGGAGCGGCTGAGCCGGGGAGAAGATGCCGCTTTCGAGACCGTACTGGCAGAGCTTCAGCAGCGGGACCGGCAGGATGAAACCCGTCCCGTCGCTCCGCTCCGGCCCGCCCCGGATGCGACGTTCATCGACACCGACCGCATGCGGGTCGAAGAGGTGCTGCAAACTCTGCTGAAAATTCTTAAAAATTATTGAATAACGATAGACTTGATGAAATAGACGGTTGATATTATTTCCCGGCTTTGTTATTAATACATATTTAAGCCAGCAATCAGGGCCAAAATGATGCAGGGGGGTAACAACTTTGATGGAAAAATCAACAACCGGCTTAACCAATAACGACACGTACGAAACCCAAACCACGGAAACATCCCTCGAGGACCGGGAAGAAGGTATGACGCAGGCTTCGGCCGCGGATGACGACCTGGGTTCGATGGACGATCTGCAGGATACCGACAACTTCATGGAGCTCTACGAGGAAAGCCTCAAGAGCATACAGGAAGGCGAAGTGGTCAAGGGCGAAATCGTCCAGATCGACAAAGAATACGTTCTGGTCGATATCGGTTACAAGTCCGAAGGTCAAATCCGGATCCAGGAGTTCATCGAGCCGGACGGCACTATGACCGCAAAGGTGGGCGACAAGGTCGACGTCCTCCTGGAAAGGCGTGAAAACGAGGACGGGACCATCATCCTTTCCAAGGAAAAGGCCGCCAAGATCAAGATCTGGGACGAGATCAAGGACATCTACGAAGGCAACGGGACCATCAAGGGAAAGATCCTCTCCCGCGTCAAAGGCGGACTCTCCGTGGACATCGGCCTTCAGGCCTTCCTCCCGGGCTCGCAGGTGGACCTCCGGCCGGTGCGCGACATGGATTCCCTCGTCGGCACCGAGCATGAGTTCAAGATCGTCAAATACAACAAGCGCCGCGGCAACATCGTCCTCTCCAGAAGGGCGATCCTCGAAGCCGATCGGGCCTCTCAGCGTGAGAAGACCCTGGCACTCCTCGAAGAAGGGGCCATCCTCGAAGGCACGGTGAAGAACATTACCGATTACGGCCTGTTCATCGACCTCGGCGGGATCGATGGCCTCGTTCACATCACCGACATGTCCTGGGGACGAGTCGGACACCCTTCGGAAATGCACCAGGTGGCTGACACGATCCGTGTCAAGGTCCTCAGCTTCGATCCTGAAAAAGAGCGTGTCTCCCTCGGCATCAAGCAGCTTACGCCGGATCCATGGACAAACGCCTCCGTGCTCTACCCGCCCGGCACCAAGATCAAAGGCAAGGTGGTCAGCCTGACCGACTACGGCGCCTTTGTGGAGGTCGAGCAGGGCGTCGAGGGGCTCATCCACGTCTCCGAGATGTCCTGGACCCGCAAGATCAGGCATCCTTCTCAGATCCTGAACATCGGCGACGAGGTGGAGGCCCTGGTGCTGAACCTCGATATCGACAAGAAACGGATCTCCCTCGGCCTGAAGCAGGTCGAACCCAACCCGTGGGATGTCATCGAGGAAAAATATCCGGTCGGAACCACGATCGAAGGACGCATCAAGAACATCACCGATTTCGGCATCTTCATCGGCATCGACGAGGGCATCGACGGCCTCGTCCACATATCGGACATCTCCTGGACCAAACGGATCAAACATCCCTCCGAGATCTACAAGAAGGGTCAGGAGGTGCAGGCCGTGGTCCTGAACATCGACAAGGAAAACGAGCGTTTCTCCCTCGGAATCAAACAGCTCGCCCGAGACCCGTGGGACGAGATCCCCATCCGCTACAAGCCCGGCACCCGCGTAACGGGGACGGTCACGAACGTCACCGATTTCGGTCTGTTCGTCGAACTCGAGGAGGGGATCGAAGGGCTCGTCCACGTCTCGGAGATCGCCAAGGACAAACGGGGCAACCCGCTCTCGCGCTTCCAGGTCGATGACGTGATCCAGGCGAAGGTGCTGAACGTCTCCCCCGAGCAGAAAAAGATCGGGCTCTCGATCCGCAAGCTGGAGGAAGGCTCGGAAAAAGACAATTATACGAGCTACCTCAACAACCGCACGGAGGCGACTTCCAACCTGGGTGAACTGCTCAAGGAAGAGATGATGAACCTTCAGCGTCAGAACGCAGCCACTGAGGACGACGACGGAGAGTTCGACGAAAGCGGCCCCGAAGAGGAAGACCCCGGCACCGACAGTTCAGACGATCGGTAGTTCAGATTCGGATCGACTGCGCACCCCTGCATCCAAGGAAGATCTGCGCCGTCGGCAGCCGTTCGCTTCATCGGAGCACCGGCCGGCTGCCGACGGCGCTTTTTGACGACAGGCCTCCATGTCTTCGAAAAAACGTTCGCTATTGCCCGTTTTTCTGATCCTGCTCTTCGCGGCCGTCTTTTTCGGCGGAATGCTGGTGCTGGTCATGCACCTGTCTGGATCTGCGCCCCGGATCGCCTTCGGTCAGAAGATCGGTGTCCTGACCCTGACCGGCCCGATCATGGACAGTCGTGATCTGATCACCGACCTCACCGGCTTCAATCGTGACAAATCCATCAAAGCCATCATTCTGCGAGTGGACTCCCCGGGCGGCTCCGTCGGACCCAGCCAGGAGATATACCGTGAGGTCAGGAGGGTCGCCGAAGGCAAGCCGATCGTTGCCTCCTTCGGGAGCGTCGCCACTTCCGGCGGCTACTACGCGGCGGCCGGCGCCACGCGCATCGTGGCGAACCCCGGCACCATCACCGGCAGCATCGGCGTCATCATGGAGTTTTTTCGCTTCAAGAACCTGCTGGACAAGATCGGCGTGGAACTCGAAGTACTCAAAACCGGCGAATTCAAGGACATCGGCTCACCGCACAGGGATCTGACGGAGCGGGACCGCGAGGTGATCGGCCATCTGATTGGGGATATCCAGGAGCAGTTTGTGACCGATGTGGCGGCAGGCAGGGGCATCGATCTCGAAACGGTCATGCAGATTGCGGACGGCCGCGTATTTTCGGGCGCCAAGGCTAAAGAATTGGGGCTGGTGGACGCACTCGGCAACTTTCAGGATGCCGTCGACCTCGCAAAGGAACTTGCCGGCATCTCCGGCGATCCCGAACTCGTTTTCCCGAAGCGGCGCGATATCGGCCTCTTCGATCTCTTGGCCGAATCGGCGGTCCAAGCCGTCACCCGCCATCTGGAAGCCGCTTCATCCCGGGTCCATTACCGCTGGCAGGGGCTCCCCGAAACAGCCCTCATTCGAAAAGACTGACATCCCCCTTCCCCACCCGGATAACCTCCGGGATATCGTCTATCAGCGAAACGACGCTCGATGGGCCCTGTGAAACCACGCCGCCGTCGATGATCGCGTCCAACTGATGCCCGAAGGCCTCTTGAATGGAAAGAGGGTCGTCATACCCCGCGCTGGTACTGATAATGGGCTTGCCCAAGGCATGCACGAGTGCGAGGCAGATATTGTTGTCCGGCACACGAATCCCGACCGTCTTGCGCTTCGTCAGCATGATCTTGGGCACCAGCCGGGTCCCTTCGAGGATGAAGGTGTAAGGGCCGGGTAGAAGACGCTTCATCGTCTTGTAGGCGTAGTTGGAAACGACCGTATAGCGGCTGATCTCGGTCAGTCCGTCGCAGACGAAAGAAAAGGGCTTCTTGAGGGGTCGGTTCTTGAGGCGGTAGATCAGCTGAATGCCCTTTTTGTTGTAAAGGTCACAGCCTATACCATAAAAGGTATCCGTGGGATACGCGATCACCCCGCCCTCCTCGAGGATCTCGCTTACGCGGTGAATGAGCCTCTGCTGCGGATTTTCGGGGTTGATCGCAAGAATCTGCGCCTTTTTCGCGGCGCCCGCTCCTCCCGTCATGGAAAGATCCTCCCTATGAAGTCCCGGGATCCGTCCTGCTTTCTGCCGCAGCCGGAACCGGAGGGGTTGGCTACCCGAGGCCTTCGGCAGACCGCAGGTTTGAGGGTTGTCATCCTCGAAGTCGAACGGTTATCATGACGGCGAGGCGCCTTCTGCAGCCCTTTGGAGGCTTGCGAAGGCAAACCGCTCAAGCAACCATCAATCGCCCGGAGTCGTCTCCATGGATGGATACTCTGTCGCCGCTGTCTTTGCGGTTCTTTTCGGTTTGGCCATCGGAAGTTTTCTGAATGTGCTCATCCATCGGCTTCCGCTTGGAAAGTCCATCGTCACGCCGCCCTCGTCCTGCCCCCATTGCGGCGCACGCCTTCGCGTCTACGACAACATACCCATCCTGAGCTATCTGATCCTGCGCGGCAAATGCCGCTCCTGCCGCTGCCCCATCAGCCCGCAGTACCCGATCGTCGAGGGCCTGACCGCCGCTCTCAGCCTCGCCCTCTTTATCAAATTCGGGCCGACATTACAATACATTCTCTTTTTTCTCTTCTGCGCGGCGCTGGAGGTCATCAGCCTGATCGATCTGCACCACCGTATCATCCCCGATGTCCTGTCCCTGCCGGGGGTGCTCTGCGGCCTCGTTGCCGCCCTGCTGCTGGGGCACATCAGCTTTATTTCTTCCCTGGTCGGGGCCATCGCCGGAGGGGGAAGCCTCCTGCTCGTCGCCTTCGTCTATGAACGGCTCACCGGCCGCACCGGGATGGGGGGCGGGGATATCAAACTCCTCGCCATGATCGGCGCCTGGCTGAGCGCCTGGTCGCTGCCCCTGGTCGTCCTCATCGCCTCGCTCGTAGGGGCTCTGACGGGCCTCGCCTTCATCCTCGCGAGCGGCGAAGGGTTCCGGACCCGGATCCCCTTCGGCCCTTTCCTTTCGCTTGCGGCGGTCATTTATCTCTTTTTCGGTCCGCTCATCACGCGCTGGTACGTGGGCCTCCTCTCCTGAGGCAAGCACCCAAGGGCCGTACAACCATCCCGGCCAGCGATGCCCGCCTCGATGCGCTGCATGGGGATTATGATCCATCCGGAAAAGGCCATCCGGCACGACAAAGTTTCCAATCCGGAAAGGAGGATTTTTCTTCACACCCTTCGGGTGCTCAGTCCCACCGCTTCGCGGCGGGTCCCTGTTTGGCTAATATCAAGAAAATCAAGCATTTGCGCGGAGGCGACCTGGAGGTCGCCGCACAAGCAAACGTGCAGATTGACGCCGAGATTGGCCAAAGAGACCATTTCCGGATGGAAACGAATTATCCTTCGAAAGGCCTGCAGGTCTGTGGGACATACGCCCTGTAAAGCGTCGCAGGCCCCTGGATGATATAGGAAGGCACGGCAGCCGCCACGACAGCGGATGAGCCTTTTCGCAGGGTGAGCGCTTCGCCCGTCCCGGCATCCCTGAGCAGGGCCTCGCCTTCGATGCAAAGCAGGATCTCCACGCTGCGGTTCAACTCCGCCACGTAGCTGTCCCCCTCCCCGAGCGCGATTCGCGACAGCCCGAACTCCTCCACCGGGACGTCAAAAACACGTTCGAAAGCGCGGGCAGGAACCGGCCGAAGGACCTCCGCCGGCCGGGCCTCAAAACGTGCGATCTCCAAAAGGCCGTCAAGATCCACCCGCTTCCGGGTCAATCCGGCTCGGAGCACGTTGTCGGAGTTCGCCATGATCTCGAGCCCCAATCCGCCGAGATAGGTGTGGAGTTCACCCGGCGCAACGAAGAGGGCCTCTCCCGGATCGAGCCGCACGAGGTTCATGAAGAGCGGCGCCAACACGCCCATGTCGGCCGGATGACGCTCCCCCAAACGAAGCACCCATGCGAATGCCGGATGGCTTCCCGCCAGCAGGCGGGCCTGTGCCATCGCCTTTTGCAGGCAGCGTTCACGCGCAGCAGCCGGCAGTTCGAAGAGCCTTCGAAAGATCCGCCTGAGCGCATCCTCCCCCACGCGGTTGGACGCGCCCTCCAGTCCGCCCGGGTCGAACGCGACTGCCGCACCCTCGAGGAGTTCGCACATCTCGACCGGCTGTCTGAACCCCTTCAGCGCCTCGAAAGGCGTCAGCGCCACCAGCAGTTCGGGTTTATGGTGCGGGTCCCGGAAATTTCTGTCCAGACCGTCAATCGGGATATCCTCTCGATTCTCCCGCTCGAATCCCTCCAACGCCTGCCGCCGGTCAGGATGGACCTGGATGGAGAGCGGTGCATCCGCCGCAAGGATCTTGAAAAGAAACGGCAGTTCGGGCCCGAACCGGCGCCCCACCGGCAGGCCCAGGACCTCGTCGGGGTGTTGTGCGATCCATCGATCCAGCAGGAGCCTCTCGCCATTCCGAACCAGACAGGAAGGGGCCTTGAGATGCGCCCCCATCCAGAGTTCAGCCCATGGTTCGGCGGCGGGTTCGGCAGCCCCCATCAGCCGCGGAATGGCCGTCCGGGATCCCCAGGCGTAATGCATCACACGGTTTTCCATCAAACCGAGGCCGGGGAAGACCCTCTCGTCATCCCCGCTCACCGTTCCCCTCCTGCGGCCGGTCCTGCGCTTTCCCACCCGCGCACACATTCCTCCACGACGGCCTGAAGCTCCTGGACCTTCCCCCCATAGAAATGGTCCGCACCGGCGATCACCTTCAGGACGGCCTCCGGGTTCCACTGCGGGACCAGCCGCTCCAGCAGGTCCGCGGGGGCGATCTCATCGCTCTTTCCGGTGATCACAAGGCGAAGCTGCGGCAGTCTTTTCAGGCCGCCGAAATCCATGAAGGCCGCCGGGGGGGACACCAGCACGACATCCCGGGCCTCCGGCAGCCGCTCCAAGGCATGGGCGATCACCCAGGCCCCGAAGGAATACCCTGCCAGGTCCACGCGGGTCTTTCCCTCGCCCACCAGAAGATCGTGCGCTGCGCGCAGATCGGCCTGTTCGGCCTCCCCCCCGCCGTACACCCCCTGGCTCGAACCGACGCCCCTGAAGTTGAAACGAAGCGTCGTGAAGCCGAGCCGCCGGTAGGCGCGTGCAAGCGCCACCACGACGGGGTTGTGCATATCCCCGCCGTAAAGCGGATGCGGATGGGTTATAACCGCGCCGCACGCCCCAGGCTGCCGGCTGATAAGCCCCTCCAGGGTCAATCCTTCGTTTTCGAAAAAGACCTTTTCTTCGCTCAAATCGCCATCATCTCCTTGCCGCCGCGCTCCCCTGCTCCATCCTGCCCGCACTGCGTTTCATCCGCTTTTCAGAGGCCCCACCGCAGCCTCCACCTCGGAGGATTCGCCATCCGGCCCGCAGGCGCTCAGACCGTACGGAACCGGTTGGTGAGCGTCCCGATGCCTTCGATGGTGACCGAGACCTCGTCCCCCGACCGAAGATAGACGGGAGGGTTGCGGAAAGCGCCGACACCGCTCGGTGTCCCCGTAAGGATCACATCTCCCGGCTGAAGCGTGAAGTGACGCGACAAAAAGGAGACCGGTTCCTCCCCGACCAGACCGATGCGCACTTCACCCGCCTCAAAATACTGAGCCACCCTCATGCCGAAAAATCCCCATGCGGAGCAGTCCCCTCCGCTCCGGCTTCATCGGCCAGGGACAAATGAACATACCGCTCCCCTTCTTTCAGCAGATAAAAGCGCCCCATCGCCTCGAAATGCGAGGCATAGGAAAAAACGCCTTCCGCATCCTGGGCCTCGGAGAGCTTCTCGAGGAGCGCCGATAGGATCGTCCCCATCAACTCAAAATCCTCCAGGACCAGCCGGGAAGGGATCATGATCTCCTTTTCAGCGAAGTGCGCCTCGATCCCCGCCGTGACAAAGGCCCCCTCCTCCGCCGCATAGCGGATCTCGACCACCTGGCCGGGCCTCTTTCTGTTCTCAATGGATGCGATCGTCGTTGCAGCCGGATCCAAAGGCTTGTCGTCATTCACGATGATGTCTCTCCCTCTCCGCTCCCACAGACCCACGAGAGCCTTTCTGCCATTCGATGGCACACCACACCCGCCGCCGATCGATCCGATCCGCCGCTCGACCGGATGACACCCCCGCCCCGGAAATCTTCCTGCGGGGCACTATTCCACAGGACCCCCGGACCGTCAAGGCGAAAAGGCCCTTGCCATGCAGGCGCGCCCGGGCTTATGATGCCCTCGGCTTTAAGGTCCGGACGGCCGCTCCCCCGAACAACAGCGCAATTTTTCCGGGAACGCCGCCCGCCCCGCCCTTCACCCATGGGGCAATACCGGCCCGAAACCGCCCAATCACCCGTTTTGGAGGAGGGAGCACAGTGACCCCAAAAGAAGAGACGTCCAAACCGCCGTCTCCCGCGTCGAAAAAGACCTTTTGCAGGCAATGTCGCCTGATGTACGACCGGCGGCTCGTCTGCGGCTCCGGCGGCAATCTGGCCGTCCGCAAGGGCGCCTGCATACTCCTTTCGCCGACCGGACACTCCCTGCGCGCATTGCAGCCCGAGCAGGTGGCGGTGACGGACGACGAAGGCCGCGTCATCGGAGGCTTACGGCCCACGCGGGAGGCCGGCATGCACTTGGCCGTTCTGCGGGCAAGACCCGACGTCCTGGCCGTCTGCCACACCCACGGCGCAGCACTCATCGCGGTCGCAAGCATTCTTTCACCCGGTGAACAGTCCCTACCGCCCATTACCCCGGGGTTTACCCTCTGCGCGCACCCCCTTCCGCTGATCCCCTACCTGACGCCCGGCTCGAACGAACTGTCGGCGGCGGTCGCCGATATCCTGGGGGGCGCCGGCCGGCAGGCCGTCCTGCTTCAAAACCACGGCCTGGTGACCGTGGGCCGCGATTTCGACGAGGCCTTCAACATCGCCGAAGAGGTGGAGGAGGCCGCCCACGCTTACCTGCTGGCTGGAGGCAACGCCCGCTTTCTTACGTCCGCCGACCTCGACCGGCTGAGGTGACCTTCCGTGAGGTGCCTACGGCACCCGTATACCGGGGGGCTCACGTGCTGCAACCACCCTGCGGATAGCTTGCGTGCGCCGCCGCTATCCGCGCCAGGAATCGCCGCCACCAGCTCTGTTTTTTTTTCGACGCTTTCTCCTTCTTCACATCCGACTCCTTCCCTAAGCGGGGACGCCATTTCCCTGTTGACAGGCGCTTTTCCCGCCACGCATCGACTCACCGAAACAAGTAAGCCCCGGAGCTTACCCGCAACATTCCCTTTCTTTGCCCCGGGAAATATCCGCCCGCCGAGCCTCCACCGCCTGGTTTCCATCCGTAAATGGCCTGTTTGGCCGATCTCGGCGTCAATCCGCCCGTCTGTACACGCACCGGCCTGCAGGTCGCCTTCGCAGACGGCATGAAAAACCTTCGGCCACCGATTAGGATTTTAGCACAGATACCTCGTCCCGGCGCCAAAGATCTTGCAATCGGCATCGAAATTATATACATAGATCCATCCGGAAATGGTCTTTTTTGCCAATCTCGGCGTCGATCTGCACCTTTGCTTGTGCGGCGATCACCAAGGCGCCTCCGCGCAAATGCTTGATTTCCTTGATATTGGCAGACCGGGACCCGCCGCGAAGCGGTGGGACTGAGCGGCGAAGCCGGTGGAAAAACCGAGAAAGGGGCCTCCATCTTCTCGCTTCCAACCCAGGGCACGCCCAAGGTGCGTTTCCGAATGCCCACTCAAAGCCCAACCGTTCGCGCACGCTCGGTGCCCGGCATACTTCCCGGTCAGAAGCGTCTGGAGCGGACGGCCGCGTCGACGAGGCCCGCGATATTTCCGGCATATCGTATGATTCCAACAGGAGGGAAAAATGAAGGTACTGGTTGCATTTCTGTCTGATACGGGGAACACGGCAAAGCTGGCCAACGGCATTTTCGAGGGCATAGAGGAGGCGGAGAAACATCTTCTGCCCATCCAGGAAGTGAAAAACGTAGCCGACTACGATTTGATCTTTTGCGGTTTTCCTGTTCACGCCCACAGTGTCCCAGGCAAAGTGGAAGCCTTCGTCAAGACGATCCCTGAAGGCAAGAAGACCGCTTTTTTCGCCACTCATGGCTCCCTGCGGGGGGGTGAATTGGCCATCACCGCCTTCTATCATGCCCTGACCATTGGCTCGAAACTCAAGATCCTGGGCACCTTCGGAACGCGCGGTCAGGTCAAACCCGCCCTGATCGACGCCCTGATGCAGAAACCCGAAAACAAGGCATGGGCTGAAGAGGCGCAGAGTGCAGCCGGTCATCCTGACAAGGCCGACATCGATGACGCTAAACAGTTCGCCCAAACGATGGTCTTGCGGGCTCGTGCCCGCTGAGGCGCCTTTTCGTCCAGAAAAGCCCGCTCGGACCCCTTTCTTCAACTCTCGACCAAGATCCCGCTCAAACCGGAGGCCCGGGAGTTTTCCCTCGACGAGGCCGTCCGCACCCAGGTTGAACGGAAGGAACGTAAAATCCGCGGGGCCAAACTCCTGAGGTTTACGTAAAACCGCAGAATCGATTCAATGGAGGTTGATCGAGATGTTCCGAAACATTCTGGTTCCGTCCGACTTCACGGAAAAAAGCCTGCACGCATCCATGATCGCGATGCAGATGGCCAAGCTGCAGAATGCCCAAGTCACCCTGTTGCACATCATCGAGACGATCGAAGGGGCCGATTACAGCGAATTCAGTGATTTCTACGAAAAACTTCGCAAGCGCGCCGTCAAGAAGATGCAAAAGCTCGTCGAATCGCTCGGACCGGAGGCCGCCACCATAGAAACCGCCATCGCGTTCGGCAAGCGGGTGCCCGAAATCATCCGCTTCGTCAATGAGCATCATGTCGACCTGATCGTCCTCGGCTCCCACAGGATCGATCCGGAAAAGGCCCCCGAGGGCCTGGGCACCATCAGCTACAAGGTGGGCATTCTTTCTCCCTGCCCCGTGCTGATGGTAAAGTAGGCGCTTTTCCCTCCGGAAACGCGCCCCTGTCTGATAACCGCTTCAGGATGGACAGCAGACCATGACGAGGGTTGAGCCGATCAGGGGGTGATCGTCTTATGCCAGGCACCAAAGCGGTGCATCGGCTGAGGGGCGAAAGCCCGTTGGAGGAGCATCGGGCCCAGAGAAGGTGGATCATGAAAGAGATGAGCATCAGACTGAGCGATCTGTGGCGCGCCACGCTCGCTGATTACACCGGAAACGAAGGATATATCGGCATCGACCCGGAGGGCGTGCGCTACCACATCATCGTGCCGGTCGATCGGCAGATCGCGCGCAGTGTCCGGGCAGGCATCCCGCCCGAAGACGGGACCCCTTTCGGCGGCTACGCCGGCTGGCGCTATTTCGGCTGTCTTCCCTACGAAGCTGACAAAGCCGACCACGGAGAAGACCGGCAGGCCCGCGCGCAACGCACGCGCGAAAACGGATGGCTGCTTCAGAAATGGGGCGCCGGCCTCGGGCTGGAGATCCGGTTTCTGGAGGATCTTCCGTAACCCCCTCCCCTCAGGGTTTCTGCTTCATGGCGGTCTTCGAACGCGCTTTTTTGTCCCCGCCGGTTGTCGCCCACGGTTGCGCCCCCATCACGACCTCTTTTGAGACCAATCTGCCTCCGCGCCAGAGGACCACGGTTACCTTCTTGCCCGGAGTCGCGCAAGCCAGCAGGTCGGGCATTACGTGGCAATTGGATATCGGGGTGCCATCGAAATCCACGATGACATCATCCTGCTGAAATCCGGCCTTTTCGGCCGGGCCTCCGGCAAAGATGCTGGCGACGAGCACCCCACCGGGTCCGGGCATCCCGAATGCCTTCGCGAGATCGAGGGTCACCATCTTCAAGGTGACGCCCAGCCAGCCCGGGTGCTCCGGCGCTGCTTTCTTTTGCGTGTGAGCCGGGTTCAGGCGATCGTGGGCTACCCTGAAGGCCGCAACGACTTCGCGGCCGATCTCGGCCTCATCCGAAGCCGCCTTCTCCGGGTAGATACCGGCCTGTCTCCCGGGGCCGGCTGCGGATGCCCCGCCGGCCCTTTTTTCGGCACAGGCATCTGCGGAACCCGCATAGATGAAGGCCTTCGCCTGCGGTGCCGCCTCCGCGGCCGCATCCAGGGCCTCGGCCCAGACAAACCCGCCTGCGACCTGCGTAACCTTCCAGGTTCCGAGGAGCGCTGTTTTCCCGTCCGAATCCTCCTGCCCCAGATCGACGAAGTCCCCCGCCTCCGGTGTCTCAACTGCATCGAAGCGTATTTTGACCTTCGTTCCGTCCGTCTCCTCGACAACCCCTTCAATGACTCCTGCCCCAGATGCGCCTGCACAGAGCAGGGTGAACACCCCCATCACAAGCACCATCACCAGCACGTGAGCCGACCGATTGACCATGGGTTGAACCTCCGAAATGGATGCCGTCGAATCGCCTTTGCTATACAAGCTTCTGCCGCGGACCAGGACAACCGAACGGCAGCGGGCGCAGGATCGCCTCTTAAGGCATCCTATTAACACATCTTTTCCCGAATGGCAATATTCTTCCTATTCCCAACGACACACCCCTCTGCCGACCCCTTTTCATCCTCCGAGGAAAATGAGTTCGGGGTCCAGCCGTTCGGAGCGGATGGTCACATTTGCCATCGCCACGGGCAGAAGGAAACGGCGCGGCCCGATGCTGCCCGGATCGAGGTAGAGAACGCCGTCCGCGATCTGAATCGAAGGTCTGTGAGAGTGGCCGCTGATGACCACCGCCACGCCCGCAGCCCGCGGGTCGAGATCCATTTCGAGGATGTCGTGGACCACGTAAAACGTGCGACCGCCAAACTCGAAGATCTCGTACCGGGGCAAGTCCGCCGCCCAAGGTCCGCGGTCCGTGTTGCCCCTCACCGCCCTGACCGGCGCGATCCGGCGCAGGTGCTCCAGGATAGCCGGATTGCCAACATCGCCGGCATGCACGATCAGATCGACCCCCTCGAGGCGCTCTACGGCCTCGGGACGCAACAGTCCATGGGTGTCCGAAACGACACCTACAACCGCCGATGGCCTTTCATCCTGCATCGATTTCCACACCATCCATCACCGATCAGATCGGACGGGGACCAGCCGTTGGAGCCCGGTGATCCAGCCGTGCAGCACCAGCTTGTTTCCATCCGGAAATGGTCTTTTTGGCCAATCTCGGCGTCAATCTGCACGTTTGCTTGTGCGGCGACCTACAGGTCGCCTCCGCGCAAACGCTTGATTTCCTTGATATTGGCCAAACCGGGACCCGCCGCGCAGCGGTGGGACTGAGCGGCGAAGCGGTGAAGAAAAATCCTCATTTCCGGATTGGAAACTGGGTTCTATAAGAAAATCATTTCCGGATGGACACCAGCTTACCCAAACGAGCCCGAATCTTCAAGTTTTAAGGGCCTCCTGCCCCATCCCGGGCATCCGCTCGCCGAAAATTCCACTCTCTCCGCGCTCGAGACTTGCCAACCCCCTATTTTCGACTATTATAGAAAGGAGGAGTTCCGCTTTACCCTTCAGAGTCGAAGCAACTGAGGGCAAAGCATTCCGCCCCGGCGAGGTCGCGTATCGGCACAACCCTCCGGATCCCTTTCCGGGTCCGCCGGCCGCCCCCACAGTGCAAACGTCCTCGGGCGGCAGCCGGGATGCTGGAAATTTTCTTTGACTTCAATCCATTCGATTCCCTGGCGGGCATCGATCAAGGTACCGATTTATGATCTTCCGATTCGACGCGAGCGAAGCACAAGCCATCCTCGACACGAAGCGCCGCATGCTGGGGCGGGGCCTTTCCTACGCGGAAAAGATCCTTTTCCTCCACGAAGGAGAAGGCTCCTACGCAAAACGCCTCAACCCCGGAAAAGATCCCATCGATCTCTACCCGGATCGCGTGGCGCTCCAGGATGCAACGGCCCAGATGGCCATGCTCCAGTTCATGCAGTCTCAGGCCGAAAAGATCCGGGTCCCCGCCACCATCCATTGCGACCATCTTTTGAGGGCCTCCCGCGGCGCGGAACCCGACCTGGCCGAAGGCTGCGAAGCCAACCGGGAGGTCTACGATTTTCTCTCATCGGCGGCGGAGCGCTACGGTCTTGGGTTCTGGGGACCCGGGTCGGGCATCATCCATCAGGTGGTCTTCGAGAACTACGCCTTTCCAGGCGGACTGATGCTGGGGACCGATTCGCATACCCCCAATGCCGGAGGGCTAGGGATGCTGGCGATCGGCGTCGGAGGAGCGGATGCCGCGGAGGCTATGCTCGGCCTCCCTTGGGAAACGCCATACCCGCTGATCGTCGGGGTGCATCTCACGGGCCGCTTGACCGGCTGGGCATCCGCCAAGGACGTGATCCTCGAGATGCTGCGGCGCTTTACCGTCAAGGGCGGCACAGGGAAGATCTTCGAGTACTTCGGTGATGGAGCACAATCCCTTTCGGCGACCGAGAAGGCCACCATCACCAACATGGGGGCGGAACTCGGCGCCACCTCCTCGGTTTTCGTCTACGACGAGGGCATGGACGCCTACCTGCGCAGCGTAGGACGCGCCGGGGATGCCGACAAAGTCGAGGCCATGTCCGAAATCCTCTCACAAGACAAGCGCTGCACCGACGAGCCTGAGAGCGTGTTTGCCGAAGTGGTGGAGATCGACCTCCAGTCCGTCAGGCCCGCCCATGCGGGGCCTTTCAGCCCCGACAGCGTGACGGATGTCGCCGATTTCAGGCGCAAGGCGCAGGAGGAAGGGTGGCCCCAAACCGTCTCGGCGGTTCTTCTGGGCTCCTGCACCAATTCGTCTTATTCCGATCTCCATGCGGCCGCCGACATCCTCGAGCAGGCGGCCCGCCAAGGCCTCGAGCCCAAGGTCCCCTTTCTCCTTTCGCCGGGATCCATTCAGATCTTCGAGACCATCCGGCGCGATCATCTTCTCGAAATTTTCCTGAAAGCGGGGGTAACGATCCTGGCCTCATCCTGCGGCCCCTGCATCGGCCAATGGGAAAGAAAAGACGTTCCAAAGGGGATGCCCAACGTCATCTTCACCACCTTCAACCGCAATTTCCGGGGACGAAACGACGCGAACCCGGAGACGAGGGCCTTTCTCACATCGCCGGCCATGGCAGCGGCGCTCGCGATCGCCGGAGACGTGGGCTTCGACCCTGAGCGTGACACCCTGCACTCCAGCGCAGGCGAGCCGTTCAAACTGGTCCCCCCCAAGCCGCCTGCCCTCCCCCCGGACGGCCTTGTTTCCACCAAGGAGGGGTTTCGCCCCCCGAAGGAAGACGCCCGCCGCACCGAGGTCATCATCCCCCCCGAATCGGAGCGTCTGGAACGACTGAAGCCCTTCGACCCCTGGGACGGCAAGGACTTCATCGAACTCCCGATCCTCGTCAAGACTGCAGGGAAGACCACCACAGACCACATCTCCCCGGGAGGAAGATGGCTGGCCTACAGGGGGCACTTGAGCAATATCTCGAAGAACCTGCTGGAAGGCGCACTCAACGCCTTCACTCGGGAAACGGGGCACGGCACCAACGTCCTGACCGGCGCCCGCGGGATCCCCTTCCCTGACCTCGCCCGGTCCTACAAGGAAGAGTCCGGCGGCTTCGTCATCATCGGTGACTGGAATTACGGCGAAGGATCCAGCCGTGAGCATGCGGCTATGACTCCGCGGTTTCTCGGCGCGAAGGCTGTCATTGCGCGCTCCTTTGCCCGCATCCATGAGGCGAACCTCAAAAAACAGGGCATCCTGCCCCTCACCTTCTCCGAGCCGTCCGATTACGACCGGATCGAAGCGTTCGATCGCCTCAGTATTCTGGACCTGGACAAGCTTGCACCCGGGAAGCCGGTCATGGTCAAGATATCGCGCGAAGGCAGCGATTCCTTCGAGATCCGCCTTGACCATAGCCTGAACGAGAAGCAGATCGCCTGGTTCAGGGCCGGCTCGGCCCTGCGCGGAGCGGTGTCCTGAATCGGCTTCCGCAGGCTGCCATCGATGTACCCGCCACCTGTTGGCGGACACTCCCGGAGCGAGCACAAAAGACTTTTCCTGCCAAAGGAGGAGGGATCGAGCAGGGCTCCGCCTGAGTGAGACGGCCTCTTCCGAGTTCGAACAACGAGAAAGATCCAGCAGGAGGTTGGGACGGCGGTTTGCACCGCCGTCCTTTCCGCACCTCCGCTATCAAAGGCGGGGTTCGGCCTGAGGTGAGAAATGGCCGGTCGTTGCACAGGCTGGGCGAATGACACCACGGTTGGCGGTCACCGGAGGCCGGGCCGGGGCCTGCTTGAGCTGACGGGTCAGCCAACCGGACTTCTGGGGGGTCAAGAGGGCGTAAGGCGTAATCCAGGATAAGGCCACAAACCAGAAGACCCCGTAAACATAACCCCATAGACCGTCCATGCTGCGCTGACGCCAGCAGTAGAGCCCCGCCGGCAAGCTGGTACCCACGACGATCCCGCAGAGGATCTGAAGACCGTAAAGGGACGGGAGGGTAATCAGGTGCGCGAAGGTCACGGCCCAAAAGACCGGCCCGAGGCACATCCCCATCCAGCCGGCCAGCAGGTTGATGCGGGCCCCCAGCATGGAACCCTTCCGGAAACGCCTGAAGGCAAAGCGGCTCATGACGAGCGTCTCACGGATATTGCTCCGTGCCCAGCGCAGGAACATCTTGCACAGGTTCTTGTACCGGACGGGCACCTGGGTATAGACATAGGCGTCCTGCTGGAAGTGGACGTGGTAGCCCGCCTTGAGGATCAGGTTGGTCATGGCCCTGTCCTCGCCGATGTTGGCCGGTCTGCCCATAAACGTCTGCGCCGCCCATTCGTCCATAATGCCGTCGACGATGTGGCGTCTATAGGCCGACAGGGCCCCGGGCGTGCACATTACGGTGTTGACCATACTCTGCCCGGCCCGGATGAAATCGAAGCTGTAAAGGAACGTCACATCCAGCATCCTGGGGAGGAGACCCTCCCGGCGGTTCAGAACGCGCACATTGCCCGCAACGGCGCCGACCTGCTCGTTTGCGACGAACGGGCTCACCAGCTTCCGGAGGGTATCGCGGTCCACCTCTGAATCGCTGTCCACCGTGACCAGGACGTCACCTTCGCTGCGCTTGAAGCCGGCATGGAGCGCATGGCGTTTCCCCTGGTTTTTCGGCAGCCGGATCGAGAGTACGCGGCCCTTCAGCTCTCTTTTCGCCCGCATGATCCAGGTCCATGTATCGTCTACACTGCCGTCATCCACCGCGATGAGCTGCAGTTTCTCTCTTGGATAATCGCTGCGGGCGAGGCTCAGAAGCGTCCCCATCACCTGCCTGCCCTCGTTATAGGCCGGAACGATCACCGTACAGTGCGGCAGAAGCTCGTCCGCACACGCCTCAACCGGCCGATACCGACGGAAGAGCACGATTCGCCAGACCAGAATGGACCCATTGATCAGCACAAAAAAAAGACCCGAAAAGAAACATACTTCGCCCCAAAGATTCTGGCGCAGTTTGTCCCTGGCGAGGTCGATCTCTTCGGCATAATGGAGGCCGGCGGCAACGACGGCTGCAATACTCGACAGTATGAGCAGCAGGCCCAGATACGCTGCCAGAGGATGAATCGTCCTCTCAAACAGCCGGCCGCCCTGCAGGAGCCCACTCGATTGAAATTTTGAGCCTTCGGAGTACGCGGTTAATGCCGAATGAGGCAAGAACCTCTTTGCCATTCTCATGGATAGATTCCTCGTAATAGTCTTTGATCAGCATGGTCCACCTCCTGCCAAGCTCTGAAGATTTGGAGCATGGTCGAACTCGGTGTGACTCGCCCCTTTCAGGATCGCGTGCTCAAGCGGCCGCCGGGAAGCCTCACGGCGGGGCTCCATATCACGGTCTCCCCTTACAAAACAGCGGGCTCACTCCGCACCCCCGGAGAGGCCCGAAACCAGCCCGCTGTATTAAATGTGCCAATCTAAGGCTGTCTCAATCCGATGTCAACAAAAACCGCAATAAATCTTCAACATGAAAAAATACACGTAATATCCAAATGTTGCAGACAAAAAAATAGCTCCTTCGCTTCGCTTCACTCCATTAACCTCGTTTTTTGAGCAAATCCCGGATTTCGGCGAGGAGTTTCTGCTCGAGGGACGGCTCGGGAGGCGCCGCAGGCGCCGCCTCTTCCTTCTTTTTCATAGCATTGATGCCCTTCACAAAAAGAAAGATCACGAATGCAACGATCACGAAATCGATGACGGTATTGATGAAAATGCCATAATTGACAGTCGCCACCCCGGCCTCTTTCGCGGCCTCCACAGAGGGAAAGTCTCCCTCGCCCAAAACGATGAAGAGATTCGAAAAGTTGACGTTTCCGAGCAACTTGCCGATCGGAGGCATCAGCACATCGCTCACAAGCGAAGAAATAATCTTGCCGAAGGCGGCCCCCATCATGATACCGATCGCCATGTCCAAAACGTTCCCGCGCATCGCAAACTGCTTGAATTCCTTAAATAATCCCATATCGCGTTCCTCCTCTTCAAAGATGTTCATGCCATGCCGAACCTGCATTCACCCTTAATTCGTGTCCATCCGGAAATGATTTCCCGGTACAACCCAGTTTCCAATCCGGAAATGAGGATTTTTCTTCACCGCTTCGCCGCTCAGTCCCACTGCTTCGCGGCGGGTCCCGGTTTGCCAATATCAATGAAATCAAGCGTTTGCGCGGAGGCGACCTTGGTCTTGCGGCCGTCCGACTCGATAATCTTCGCCCGCAGATTTACGGGCCCATCGATAGGAACAGGCCTCAGGTACCTGACATCGAGAGATGCTGTAACACACCGGATGTGGGGATTGGATCCGATTGGGCGTCTTTCGGTACGGTAGGCATGTGCGATGACGCTGCAGACACAGTGGCAGTCCACAATCGTAGCGGTGATACCGCCGTTGAGGAACTGGGGAGGACCCGCCGTACGGAAGGGTTCGGGCAGGAAGGTGCAGACGGACTCTTCTCCATCCCAGTAGCTCTCGATGCGAAGTCCGTGCTCGTTATGCGGGCCGCACCCAAAACATCCATTATCCGGGATCGGGTCCTGGAATGCCTCTTTCTGCATAATCTTCGCCCGCGCAAGGTTGGGAAGATGGGCTGACCGCAAACCTCTGCAGCGCTCACGGCATCCGCCTCTTTCTTTAGCGCTTCTGCAAAAAATCGGCAACGAATATTTGAGGGGCCGCGCCCGGGTTCAGGCCGGATCGTGCGCAGCGTGGAAGAGCGGCTGAACAGCAGGAAGGGATCTGCCGTTCATCTTCGGTTATTTGGTCTTGATCTTATCCTTGTTGGCATCCCAGATCTTTTGTCCGATGCCTTTCACCTTCATGATGTCTTCCGGTTTATCGAAGGGTCCATTCTGCTCCCGGTATTCGACAATCTTCTGGGCATACCCCGGCCCGACCCCTTCGAGATCGGTCATTTCTTCGACCGTAGCCTGGTTGATATCGATCTGTCCGGCGCCCTCCGCAGCCACTGCCCCTGCGGCGCAAAGCACCATCAGGGCAAGAGCGGCGACGAGCGACCAAAAGAACCTGTTCCTCTCTTTTCCCATATGACCCATCCTTTCGTTGCATCCCTTCCTGCCGGCCGTGCCACAGCAACCGGACCCCGGGCCGGCATCACCAACCCGAAGAACCCTTGCTGAAACGCTGAAGCCAGCAGCAAGGCCTGTGCCGAAGTCTCGAAACAACAGGCAACGCTCGGTGCACCGGCCGGGAATCGGTCCGACGAATCGTTTGAAGAGCGTATGCAAATGGAAAGTTGTTGGCCTTTCATGGCACGGCCCGGTCACGAGGGAAGACATTTCCTCGAACAAACCGCGCCAGGGCCGGACCCGCAGAAATTTGCCCTGGAACCGAGGCAAACAGTCATCATCACCACACGGCACCCTGTGCATACCCCGATTCGAACTCCATCCGAGGCGGGATCGGCCGCTAAAAACAAGACCTCCACAAGCGCTCCCATCCCTCCGGGCAGCCGCCAGAGGTCATGCGCGCGAGCGCGGAGGAATCATCCGCTGCACACCTTCATCACCGTCTGGTCCGTCAGGGTTATCCGCTCCACGCCGCTTTCGGTGACCAGGTAATCGTCCTCGATCCCCACCACCCCTTCGCCCGGAAAGACGAATTTGGGCTCGAGCGCCAGGACCATACCCGGTTCGAGCGGCTTTCGGAAGCCGGGCGCAACGATAGGGAATTCATCGATCTCGAGCCCGATGCCGTGTCCGATGAAATGGACCCGCCCCTCACCGTGCCCCATGAAATAGGCCCCCAGGCCCGCCCGTTCGGCCTCGTTCAGGGCCATGGCGTAGAGGTCCGCGCAGTTCACTCCGGGCCCCGCCATGTCCTCGAAGCGACGGTGTATATCGAACGAAAGATCGTGTGCGGCCTGAAGCCGCGCCGGCAAACAGCCGATCACGAAGGTCCGGAACTGATCGCCTACATAACCGTCCACCCCGACCGCGTAGTCGATCCCGATCGGCTCGTTTCGCCCCAGCCTGCGGAACCCGGCCCCCTGCGCCATGGCCGGGGTGGTGCCTTCGCCCGCATGGGCGCTGTTCAGAAACGAACTCATCGCCCCGCTCCCCCCCGACAGGACATGGGCATGGGTCATCTCCTGGTTCCACCCCCGCATCCTCAGGATGCCCATATGGCCAAGCCGCCGTGCAATGAGGGCCATCCGGCCATCCACCTCCAACTCGGTCATCCCCTCCCGGATGACTCGGCAAAGCGTCCGGAAGCCTTCATCGAGGATCCGGGCCGCTCTGCGGACCCGCTCCACCTCATAGGCGGACTTGCACATCCGCTGGCGGCGGATGAGGGAGCTCACGTCCTCCCACCGGCATCGCTCGAAACGCCCGCTGAGCCAAATGTAGAGGGCGGCTGGAATCACGTCCAGTTCGAGCCCGATCCGTCCTTTGAGCTCGTATCCACAATCCCCGAGGACCTCTGCCATGGAGCCTCTGCCCTTCGCGAGAGGCACGACCGTATCGAGACACGTCTCGGCCCTTGCCCTGGTCTGGTTCTTCTGGACCATGAGCACCGGTCTCCCCTCGCTCGGAATGAAAAGGATGGAAGACTGGATCGTTCCCGCGTAATAATAAAGGTCTACATTTTGAAAAATCAGAGCCCCATCGAGCCCCTCGCGGACCAGGAGCGACTGAAGACATTCGATGCGCTGCAGGATTTCACTCAGAGGCACATTCTCCACGATCTCCTCCAATCGTAGCCAGGCGGAAGCAAGTCTGCAGATGCCCAACTTTCATCGGGATCCCATGCGCTTCCGGTTTTGAATCTCGACGTTCAGGTTTCAAATGCCAGGTTTCAGCTCGATGTCCATCCAGAAAGGATGCTCCAGCGCGGCATGGCGCTTGTAGAGTTCGAAGAATCCCTCCGTTCGCCCGGGCAGGAGAAGCTGCATCCACAGCGCTTCTGCCGATCGAGGGCGTTTTAGATCTTGACCGGCGCTGCCGTTTTCGGGATGATGCCTGTCGGTGTTTCATCATCCGGCCCCAGTCCGGATTTCGAATCGCTGTGGAAACAGAACACGGCTTACCGGGGGTCTTCCCGAGATCCGCGCACCCTTTCAGGGGCTCGCGGGCCGGCACGACCCTGAACGCGATGCACCGGCCGTTTCCCGCCCATTTAAACACCTTCGAGGTTGAGCATAATCATGCGCGGCATCCGACCTTTCTTCTGCGCCATCCTTTGCACGGGGTTCCTTTTCGGGTTCGCCGGCTGCACCGACAGTGAACAGACCGTTATCCGCATCTACGGTTCCACAACGACCGAACCCATCCTCGAACGGATCGCCCAGGCCTACTCACGGCAGAGCGACGTCCGCATCGAGGTTGTACCCACAGGCTCGCACAAGGGCATCGCCGCGCTCGTCGGCGGGCATTGCGAACTGGCCGCCTCCTCCGTCCCCGCGGCAGACTCGGAGTTGGGAGAAGGTGCCGCCGAATATCGGGAATTCGTGTTCGGGTACGATATGGTCGTCCCCATCGTTCACCCCGGGAACCCGATCCGGGACCTGTCACTCACACAACTTCGAGGCATCTTTTCAGGAAAGATCGATCGATGGAGCAGCCTCGGAGGGGAAGAACTGCCCATCCAGACCGTCAACCGCGACGAAGCCTCGGGAACCCACGATATCTGGAGCCGCGTCGTCGCGCCCATCCCGGACGGTGCCCTCGAACCCGTCGTTCTGTCATCCAACAGCGAAGTCGCCGCCTACGTAGCTGCGCACCCGCAAGCCATCGGATATATCAGCGCGGGCTTCATCAACATGGAAATCAAGCCCCTTGCCATCGACGGCATCGACGCATCCATCGAGAACGCCCGCAAAAAACGCTACCCCATCCTCCGCCGGCTCCTCCTTTACACCACCGAGGATTGCCTGACATGGGAAATCAAGTCATTCATCATCTATCTCCTGAGCGACGAGGGCCAAAAAGAAGTCGAGCGGGCTGGATTCGTGCCGGTAGACGTGTTTGGATGACGAAACAAGAGGTGGGCACGGTTGCCGGCCGCAGCACATCCTGCGGGGAAGGCGGCGAACCGGTCGATCTCTTTTTCGCGCAGAGGGTTGCCCTCACGCCTGCCGGTGCGTTTACGGGCAAAGGCTCCGGGCACACCTTCAACCGACGGACTCGGGAAAGGACTCCAGGATCATTTCGGCGTAGATCTCGGAGGCCAGGACGACCTGATCGAAGGATACGGCCTCCTGGGGCGCGTGGGCATATTCGAGCCGCCCTGGCCCCAGCAGCAGGGTTTTCATCCCGGCGGCCCAAAGCTGGTTGGCGTCCGAATGGCTCCTGAAAGGCTCAGGCGCCCAGTGGAGGCCGCGCCGATCGAAAACGGCCTTGAGTGCATCGATCAAACGGCCTTTTTCGGGAAGCGCGTAGCCGGCATCGATGGTCATCACCTTGAGTTCCACGGCGATCTCGGGACAGCGTTCTTTCTGCTCGGAAACCGCCTCTTCCAGCTCCATCACGATCTCGCCGACAGGGGCCGACGGGGGGATGTGCAGATCGATCCAGGCCTCGGAATACTCCGGCACGGCAAAGCCCGCGTGCGCGCTGTACAGGTCGCGTATGTTGTAGGTCATCTCGGGATGCCGCGTCTGGATGTCTTTCGAGAGTCTCAGGAGGACGTTCAGCAGCACCTCGACGGCGCTCGGGGCGCTGCCTGCCAAGGAGGCATGCATCCGCTGGCCACCGGTCGTGACATGCATCTCCACGTAGCCGTATTGGCTCAGACACAGCTTGAGATCGGTGGGTTCGCCGATCAGCACCCACGGAAAATGATACTGCTTCGCCAGCTGCCTTGCCCCGTCCCCCGCCTCCTCTTCCCCGACGACAAGGCACAAGGCAACCGGAAGGCGCTCACAGCCGCTCTGCCAGAGCGACACATAGGCCTCCACCATCGCGGCACACCCCCCCTTCATATCCGCCGTACCCAGCCCTCCGATCATACCGTCTGTCTCCGAATAGCCGTAAGCCTCGATTTCGTAGGCCGCGACCGTGTCGAGATGCCCGACGAGGGCGAGCCGCATCTCCGTCTCGTGGGGAACGACGAGCAGGTTGTGGCGGTTTTCATCCACGGGCTGGAGGGTGACCGGCAGCCCCTGGCGTCTGAGATACCCGCGCAGGTATTCGACAATTTCTTCTTCCTTGCCGGAGGGGCTGTAGATATCGACCATCCGCTCGAGGAGCTTCTTGAGGCGCTGAGGCTGGACAATGCGGGGGAGATCTTTCATCGAGGGCGCCACCGGGGATTTTGCGGAGGAGATCAGTTTCCCCCGTTCGTTCTTCTCTTCATCAGCTGTCGTTCACCGGCCATGTTCATGGTCAGGTAAATGTGCTGCTTGGGGTTGCCGAAACCCAGCCGCCTGAACAGGCGCAAGGCCGGCAGGTTTTCGGCATCCGTGTCCACCACGAGCATGCGCACGTCGTGTTTGAGCATGACATCCTTGAAGCGCCTGAAAAGTTTTTCGGCGACGCCTTTTCGCTGAAAGGCCGGATCGACTCCCAGCCACACGAGATGACCGTATTTCCATGCCGAGTGGGTCTTCGTGATCGTCGTTCCCAGGACAAAACCGACGATCTGTTCATCCTTCACAGCCACAAGACAAAACTCCACGTCGCCGTAAAAAAGTTCGATCACCTCGTATTCATCCCAGGTCCGATATGTATTAGGCGCGCTCTCCGCGGTGAACAATCTCTCTCCGAGATGAAACACATGCGCGATGTCGTCGATCTCCATCTCGCGGATCTTGACCGTAGAGCGCCTGGATTTCGGCTCCGGATCCTCTTCCGATACATTCATACGACGGACCATCTCCAAAGGGTCAGGGGTTCGACCCCCATCCATAGAAAAATCCCACTGCAGCTGCAACATAAGGGGATCTCCTTACCTTGTCAACCGCCACCCCAAGAATCCCTGAAGCACCCTGTCACGATCGCCCCGGATAAAAGCGCGCAGCGATACGATGGAATCTCCTTGATTTACGAGGCCCCGTTCGAAGGGTAGTCTTTCTTGTTCCAGCGGTAGGCATCGCGCCGGTGCCGCTCCGCGTCTGCAAGGGCCAGGTAGAAGGCACCCACCGCCAGCTCAGCACAGTGATGATCACCGCCCGGGAGGGTCTCGAGAAAATCGACCACATGCTGAGGCGTGATCTCCCAGGCCTCTTCGAGGGACCTGCCCTCCGCCAGATGCGCCACCGTGTTGGCGCAGGCGTTGGTATTCATACAGCCGTCCGTATGGAAACTCACGCTTTGAATCCGCCCATGCAGAAACGAGAGGAATATTTCGATGGTGTCCCCGCACACTCCGGTCCTCTTCCCATAACCCTCAGGATGCGCAGGACGCTCCTGCCGGTCGGTGCGGAAGGCCATTTCGAGATAGTGCAGCGAGTGATCCTGCCAGAAGTCGAATGTCTTGTCTTCCATTGAAGCCTGTTTCAACCCCCCTTATGCTTCCTGCATCCGGCCCGATCGGCGCGCGGCCAGCCTCGCCTACCGGCGGCCCGGACCAGTGTATCCTCTGTATTTTGGCATTCATGATATCCGATTGCGCTGGAATTGGGAACCACTGAAATACGACCCTTTCGAACCGGCCCCCATCAGAGCCTCGATACATATGGGGATACACGGATCGCGGCTCGTGCAAGGGGGCTCGGGTCCCGGCCCACGCGGGCAGAAGCACGTCCTGCGGACCCGATAAACCCCTTCCGCTGGACCGATACCCTGCGTTTTCCCTGATGATCTCCCTGCCTGCAGGATATCCTTTGACAGACCGAAACAAATCCTTCAGATTTGAATCCAGGCGGCGATCGGCTCCCTGGTGGTTCCATCCCTAGAGGACTTACGCATTACAAGGAGAGATGCCATGAAAGAGATCAAACATATTTTGGTCGCCATAGATCTTTCGAGCTACGCAGCACCCACCCTCGACTATGCAGCCCTTATCGCAGCCCGGATGAAAGCAGACTTGACCGTGCTCAACGTCATCAATCAGCGGGACATCGAAGCGGTGGAAAAGGTTTCAAGGCTTACCGAAGCCTTCCGGGTGGAGACCTATCTCGATCAGGAAAAAGCGGAGCGCAAAACCGCCATCGAGCGGATGCTGGCCGGGACGGGGCACCACGGGGTCGCACCCAGAATCCTTTTGAGGACGGGGGTGCCTTTCCTCGAGATCATCGAGGCCGTGAAATCGGAAGCGGTGGATCTCGTCATCATGAATACCAAGGGCCGCAGCAATCTTTCGAGCGTCCTCTTCGGTTCCACGGCCGAAAAGATGTTCCGGAAATGTCCTGTCCCGCTGCTCAGCATCCGAGGCTTCGAAGTCTCCTGAGCCCCGGGCGCGGCGCACCCATCAGACGACGTCAAGCCTCAAGCCCCGCGGCAGCGTCGTCAGCAGAAACGAACCATCGGCGTCCCGCTTGACCTGCAGACCGAACATGCCGATCGTCTCGGCAAGCGACCGCCCGAAAAGGAGGTCCATCGAAGCGGCATCGAGGTTCAGCCGCCTTGCCGCCAGCGGCCGCAGTTCATGATCGAACCGCAGGAGATTCAGCAGTTCCCCGACCGCCTTCTCCCCCTGCTCTTCGATGGCCCAGACCCAGTGCGCCACCTCTTCGTAGTTGCAGCGCTCCTCGTGCTCCATCATCAAGCGAAGAAGGGTGCCGTCCTCGATAACGTCCGTCCGCTGAGCCTTCGGCCCTTCGTAGACACGCATGAACGCGCTCAGATCCCAACAGGCCAGCGCCGCGCACTGGCTCGGGCGCGACGCGTAGATGCGGCAGGCCCGCTCTTCCGCGTCATAGAAAATGCACCCGCCGCCTTGCGCCCGCTCCCTGAGCTTGATCATCTCCTTGGCGGCGATCCCGGTGCGCCCCTCCACGGGGTCGTGCACCAGTTCCCCGACCCTGACGGTGTACAGGGCATCCCACAGGATCCGCCCCTCCAGCACGAGTCGGGCGTCCTCCTTCTGGAGGGTGGGGCTGCTGTTCAGACAGCACTGCCCGCATCGAATACACTCCATTCTCGGTTCAAGTCCCGATTGCATCATCTCCTGCTTCCCATCCGGAATCGATTCATCCAACCACAAACGTCGAGCCCGGAAATCACCATCCGGCGCCACCCTGTCTTCCTTTACACGGAGGGCCATCCGGCACGGCCCATGTTCCTCCCCCGCGCAGGTCACCCGGCCACGATGAACGTTACAGTCCAAAAAGAACTGCAAGGCCCTCTCGGCATCCCAGCCCGGAAAGGAACATTCCGCAGGACGCAAGCCCCTCCGTGGGTTGGATTACCCAGCCATATCCATTGTCCAGCCCGAAAAGAATGGCGACCCTTATCAGTGTAGGCACGATTTAGATCTCTATCCGCAGATCACCATCCCGCACAACCCAGTTTCCAAGCCGGAAATGAGGATTTTTTGTCCAGATCAAGTCAATCCAGCGTTTGTGCGGAGGCGACCTGCGGGTCGCCGCACAAGCAAACGTGCAGATTGGCGCCGAGATGGGCAAAAAAGACCATTTCCGGCAGGAGGCGACCTGCGGGTCGCCACACAAGCAAACGTGCAGATTGGCGCCGAGATGGGCAAAAAAGACCATTTCCGCGTTGACACAATTTAGATCTCTATCCACAGATCACCATCCCGCACAACCCAGTTTCCAAGCCGGAAATGAGGATTTTTTGTCCAGATCAAGTCAATCCAGCGTTTGTGCGGAGGCGACCTGCGGGTCGCCACACAAGCAAACGTGCAGATTGGCGCCGAGATGGGCAAAAAAGACCATTTCCGGCTGGAGGCGACCTGCGGGTCGCCGCACAAGCAAACGTGCAGATTGACGCCGAGATGGGCAAAAAAGACCATTTCCGGCTGGAAACTATTTGACTCCCGCGACGGCCTGAGCAATGTTATAGCAATAGTCGCCGATCTTCTCGAAGGCCGTCAGCATATCCACCAGGATCAGCCCCGGATCGACCGTACAGATCCCGCTCTGCAGGCGCATGAGGTAATTGCCGCGCATCTCCTCGCGCATGTTGTTGATGCTGTCTTCCAGGGTCTGAGCCCTTCCCATGACCATCTTGTCGTCCTTCTTCATGGCGTCGATGATCAGCCGAATAAAGCGCCTGGCCTCATCCGAAATCACCTGGTAATCGTACAGCCCGCCTTCGGAAAGGTGCAGATCCTGCTCGATCAGCTCCTGAATGAGTTCGGCCAGATTCTCGACGGCATCCCCCATGCGCTCCAGGTTGTTGACCATACGGATCAATGAATTGACCTCTTTCGACTCCTCCGGGGTAATCGGGCTCTGGACCACACGCACCAGGAACTGGGTGATCTCCTTCTGAAGGATGTCGACGGCGTCTTCGCGCTTCCGCCACTTGGACAGCTCGCCCATCTGCCTATCCTTCAAGCAGTTGACGACGTCGTTGTACATGACCTCGACGATTTCGGCCATTCGGACAGCCTCTGCCCGCGCCTGCCCGATGGCAACCGAAGGGGTCTCGATAAAACGGTTGTCGAGGTATTTCACGTGGTGGATCTCGTCCATGGCGGCCTCTTTTGCCTTTCCCGGAGTCAGCCAGACGGCCGCCCGCACCAGATACGGGAGAGCCACGAGGAAAAGCAGGGCGTTGACCACATTGAAGAGTGTGTGGGCATTGGCGATATAGCGGGCCACGTAGGGATACTCTCCATTGACCAGCAAGTCCGCCCCCCCCTCATGAAACACGAGGGCGGTGGCCCAACTGACCAACTCCACAAAAAAAGGAAAGAGCAGGACGATGTTCAAAACGCCCAGGATATTGAAAAGGCTGTGCGCCATCGCCGTTTCGCGGGCGGCTGCACTCGCCCCGACCGCAGCCAACTGAGCGGTCACCGTCGTACCGATGTTCTCCCCGAGGATAAAGGCCACACTGGCCTCGAAACTGAGCAGACCCTGACTGGCCAAGGCCATGGTAATCCCCACCGTGGCACTCGAACTCTGCAGAATCATGGTGAGAGCCGCACCCGCAAGGACACAAAGCACGATGCCGACAGTCGTATCGGACTGGAATCTAGTGAAAAAGGCGATGAAGCTCGGATTGGTCCGCAGCGGGGCGAAGCCGGTCTTCATGAGGCTCAAGCCAAAGAAGACCAGTCCGAATCCAAGCAGGACATCCCCCACATAGCGCCACTTTTTTCGCCCGATGAAGAATTTCAGCAGGACGCCCAAGGCCACGGCGGGCAGCGCGTAGTCCTCGATCTTGAAGGCGATCAGTTGGGCCGTGACCGTCGTACCGATGTTGGCCCCCAAAATGACTCCGACGGCCTGTCGCAGCGTCATGAGCCCCGCGTCCACGAACCCCACCAGCATAACCGTCGTTGCGCTCGAGCTTTGGATCACGCTGGTTACGCCCGTACCGACCAGACAGGCGACCACCCGATTATTGGACACGAGACCGAGTATCTGCCGCATTTTGTTGCCCGCCACGCGCTGCAGCCCTTCCGACATGATCTTCATGCCGAAAAGGAAAAGCCCCAGTCCGCCGAGGGACTGAAAGATGACCAGCTTCATCATGGCGCGCCGACCTTGAGATACGGGTTTCCCTTGAAAAACAAGCTATTTCCCCTCATTTGTACCGATCCGGACCTGGATTCGAGGTACTGACACGCTCCCGTGCCTTCAAGAACCGCATCAAGTGACGCGGCCCCAAAGGCCGCCAGGACCATCGGGTTGCAAAGACGGACGCTTTAGATCGAAAAGCGAAAAAAAAGATCGCCCCTTTTTGAACAGGACGATCTTTCATAACAAATTCAAGACTGCAGGTCAACCAAAGGGCAGTTTACGAGATCTTGAGGATCAGAGAACCGCCCGTGTCGCCCGCTGCGCAGCCGGCCCAGAGGAAGTAGCCGCCGCCGAGCTTCACCGTCTCTTCGATACCCTCGATGATGATGCGGCCCGCGGTCGGTCCCTGCGGATGCCCATAAACGAGCGAGCTGCCGTAGTTGTTGAATTTGAAGGGGTCGAGACCCATCTCGCGACTCATGTAAAGGTCGTTTACGATAAAGGGGTTATGGGTCTTGATAACCTTCATGTCCTCGACCTTGAGTCCGGCCTTTTCGAGCGCCAGGCGGGCGGCCGGGACCGGCGCGGCCGCCATATAGCCGGCGCGCTCCCGGGAATAGCCGCCAGAGACCACCTGGATGGTGACCGCGGGATCGGCGCTCAACTCCTTGGCTTTGGCCTCGGTGGTGACCGTCATCATGCAGTTGCCGTCGGCGGGGTGCGTCTGGGCGCCGAAGCTGTGGACGCCGCCCGGGATGACGGGTTTCAGTTTGGCGAGGCCCTCTTTGGTCGTGGGCGTAATGCCCTCGTCTTCTCCGATCAGGAGGGTCTTCTTCTTGGAAATGATCACCTCTGCCGGAAACATGTAACGCTTCTGAAACTCGCGGTCATTGGCGAGCGACTCGGCGTACTGTTCATAGCGTCTGAGCGTCAGTTCGTCGCACTGCTCTTTGGTGAATCCACCCTCCTTGGCCACGTTTTCCGCGGTCTCGACCATCTTGAGGCCGACGTTCGGGTCGCTGTTGAAGTTGTCCATCATCCAGTTCTCGGAAATGACTTCCCCGCCCGGCCCCATCGGATTGGGCCAGATGGTGTGCGGCCCGTTCGAACAACGGTCCGTCATGAGGGCGCAGGCCGTTGCGTACCATCCGGCCTCGACGCCCATGGCAGCCGTAAAGATACAGGTCATGGACGTGGTGCAGGCCTGACTGATGATCACCCCGGCCGTTGCGACCGACCCCATGAGGGCTGCGGCCCAAGGACTCGCGTAAAACTGATGGTGCTGTCCGATGGTGTTCCCGAAAACCAGGTATTCGTACATCTTCGGATCCCAGTTCTTCTGCGCCAGCCATCGCTTGGCGGTATTGGCGGCCAGCGAGATGGCATTCTCGTTGGCCATGCTGCCCTGCCAGCGGCAGAACGGAGTCGAGTAATAGCCTTTGAAAGGAATAAACGCTTTTGTCAACATGATAACAACCCTCCCGATTGAGTTTTTTGACGCATCTCGATCGATGCGATGCCGTAAGAAACGGTTCCAATAACTGCAGCAACCCCGACCATGCCGAACATGATCCGACCGTAAGGTCTTCGATCAGGCATCGCTCCATTTTCCGTATTTTTCGCGCAAGACCCGGTGCAGAATCTTTCCTGTCGGGGTTCGAGGCATCTGGTCGTCCGTAAGGAAATCCACGCTCTTCGGCCGCTTGAAACCCGCCAGTTTGCCCTTGCAGAATTCCATAATCTCCCTGGCCAAATCCGGCGACGGCTCGTAACCCGCGTGCAGCACGACTACAGCCTTGATGGTTTCCCCCCATTTCTCGTCCGGGATCCCGATGATGGCCACATCCTTCACCGCATCGTGCGAACCGACCACATTTTCGACCTCGGACGGATAGACGTTCTCACCGCCGGTGATGATCATGTTGGCCTTGCGGTCGACCAGGGCGTAGTAGCCGTCTTCATCACGCCGGACCATGTCGCCGGCCGACGACCACCCCTCGAAAAAGGCGTCTTTGGTCTTTTCGGGTTCCTTCAGATACTGCTTGAAAAGCATCGGGGTACGGTAAAAGAGTTCGCCCACCTCGCCGTCCGGCACCTCGTTGCGGTCTTCGTCCAGGATCCGGATGCGATCCGTCCCGAAGATCTCCTTGCCGATCGAACCAAGCTTCTTGAATTGGTCCTCCGGCCTCAGGAGCGTCACCAGCCCGCCTTCGGTGCTGCCGTAAGCCTCCCACAATTCGGCGTTCTTGAAGTAGTCCATGATCGCGGCCTTCAGGTCTTTCCGGGCGGGTGCGGACGAGATCAGCAGCTGTCTGATGGAAGAGACGTCGATGCTGTTCTTGACCTCGTCGGGCAGCGCCAACATCATGATGTAGTGGGTAGGCACCAGGGAGGTAAAGGTGATTTTGTACTTGTCGATCGTCCGCAGGAGATCCTCGGGATCGAAGCTCACCATGTTGTTGACGAACACAGGCGCCGTCAGGAGCGTGTATGGGAACGAATAATAGATCGAGTTGACGTGGCACATCGGCATCACCAGCATCACCTTGTCGGTGGGCCGGACGCCCATGTTGACGATGTCCAGATAATACATGGCCATGAAACTCTCGTGGGTCTTCATGACGCCCTTGGGGCGGCCTGTCGTTCCCGAGGTGTACATGATCGTCCAGATATCGTCGGCATCCACCACCCAGTCGGGCTCTTCCGATGAGGAGGCTGCCAGCCAATCCTCGAAGGCGATGTAGCCTTCGGGGGCAGGTCCGTCGCCCAGGTAGATGAACGCCCCTTTGGGGACTGAAAGCTTGTCGCGGATGCTGTCGATCAGATCCACGAAGGGGGCTTCCACGATGAACGCCTTACTTTCCGAGTGATTGACGATGAACTCGATTTCCGGACCGGCCAGCCTGAACATGACGGGAACCACCACCTGCCCGCCCTTCGCGCAGCCGGCGTAAATATCCATCCACTCCCCTCTGTTATAGGCGATCACGGAAAAGGCGTCCTTGTGGCCCACGCCGAGCTTGACCAGACCATTGGCGAACCGGCAGGCGCGATCGTTCCAAGCCTTGAAGGTGAATTCCTTATTGCGATCCTGCCATCCCAGTTTGTCGGGATAGCTGTAGGCGTTCATCTTTAAGATGGTGCCCATGTGCATCCACTTGCTTCTCGTCATTGTACAAACCTCCCCCTATGGTTTCATTTCGCTTCCAGCAGAAAGCGCTACCTCATCTCCATCCGGAAATGATTTCCCGGTACAACCCAGTTTCCAATCCGGAAATGAGGATTTTTTCTTCACACGCTTCGCGTGTGCAGTCCCACCGCTTCGCGGCGGGTCCCGGTTTGCCAATATCAAGGAAATCAAGCATTTGCGCGGAGGCGGCCTGGTGGTCGCCGCACAAGCAAATGCGCAGCTTGACGCCGAGATTGGCAAAAAGACCATTTCCGGATGGAAACTACCTCTTTACACGGCATTCAGCCGTGTCCTGCAGACGACTGCAGCATTCGTTCCCTGCCGGCCCGCTGTCTCGATACCGGGCGCAAAATACCGCGCCCGCCGGCACCGGCGATGCTGCGCTCCCAAAGAAAGAACTGCCTGGCACCCGAAACGGCTCGACCCGCCCGCCTGGAACGGGTCCTGCCCGCCGGCGTGCAGGTTGAGCCCCGGCCGGGTAAGACCAGGAGAATCGAACGATTGTCCGGACGCTGCCCGAAAAGCCCCCGCACCGGCGGGGACGTCTTTACAGGGTGATACCGGCTTCCAGGAGCCGCTTTTCAGCGAAAACTAACGGGGGCTTCCATCGCGAACAGGCCCGCCCCCACCGCACCGGTCAATTGGGGAAACGGCGGCACCAGGATCTCCCGATCCACCATCTCCTCGAGCATCCTTACCAAATAAGGATTGTGCGCGACGACCCCCCCGGTCATGACGACCCGTTCGGTCAACGAATCCATCTCGAGCACCCGCTTCAGGACCGAAAAAAAAAGCCCCTTCACGATGTCCGGGACCTTCTTTCCCTGCCGGATCTTCTCCAGCACTTCCGTGGCCGAAAACACGGTGCAGTAGCTGCCCAGTTCGACCATGTCCGTGGATGCCTCCGCAAGCGCGTTCATTTCTTCCAACGGGATATCGAGCCTGGCGGACATCTCCTCCAGAAAGGCCCCCGTGCCCGCGGCGCACTTGCGGTTCATCTTGAAGGTAATCCGTCTTCCGTGGTCATCCAGCTTGATGACCTTGTTGTCCTGACCACCGATATCGATGATCGTGATGGCCATCGGAAAATAATGAAAACAACCTTTCGCATGACAACTGATCTCGGTCTTGGTGCCATCGTGAAACGTAACGTTTTTCCGGCCGTATCCAGTCGAAACACATCCCTGGATATCGGACCGCCCGCGTCCGGCCTCCTCCAACGCCGCCAACAAGCCTGCCTCGGCCGTGCGCGAAAAGTCCGTACCCGACTTCAGAACCGCCCATCCAACCAGTTGCCGATCTTCATCCAGCAGGGCCACTTTGGTGCGGGAGGCCCCGACATCCACACCCGCAAAGATTCCCTCCAACGCTCAATCCTCTTCCAGTTGCTCGATAAAAGCCTCGATGTTGGTCTTCGTCTGTTCTTCGCTGTAGCAGCGCAGATCGTTCAGATCGCCATTGATCGTCAGAACGGGGATCCCCAGGTTCCGCATGAGCCTTTCGGGCATGCCGTAGCGGTTGTTGGAGTTGTTGGGGCAGGTCTTGGCGTCATGGAAAAGGATACCGTCGAATCGAAACCGCTCGTGCGCTTCCCGGATGTAGGCCTCCTTGTATGGCTCGTCGCGGACAATGAAAAGCTCTGTATACGCGCGCGCCATACTCATGAAGGGGTCGTCCGGATCCAGTTGATCGAATATCCAGCTGTTGCAGTAGGTCGAGGCCACCACGCAGGTCTTCAGAGAGGCGAACTGATCCGAGAGCGGCCTCAGTTTGCCCCAGATCGGCATCCCCTCCCAATAGATTCGATGGCGCTCACCGTCGACGGCAGCCGTTTTGTCCGCCACGCGCTCCTGCAGTTCCGCCAGGAGCAATTCGTAGTAATCCACCCCAGCCTGCGTACCGCGCGCCACCACGGCAGGACCCATGTGGATCGTGGCATCGAAAAAGGTCCACGGCGAAGGAATGGCGGCAGCCGATTCGAGGCAGGCGCGCCACAGCTCCGATGTCCTCCTCGAAAGGCCGAGCGCCTCCTTGAAGCGGTCCATGTCGAAGCGGGTCCCGGCAATCTCTTCGAGCGGCGGGATCAGGTCCCGGATCTGCTGGGCGATATCCTCCAGCTCATAGTCGTGGATGGGACCGATGTCGCGATGCGTGTACAGCCCGACCAGCGGCACGTTCAATTCCCGGGAATACCACGCAAACCAGTCCTGCACATCCCGGCACTGGTTGGTGTTGAAGACCAGGACATCGGGCAGCGGCACCGATTCGATCCCATAGGCCTTGGTGAGCGGCGTCTGTTTCCGGAGGTAGGACCCGATGTCCGAGGTCAAATAGGAACAGATATCGGGCGAATAGCCGACGGCGTTTGCGTAGGGAATCAGCTCGGCCGCCATCCGCGTGGCCCCCAGCATGGCGCCGTGGTTTTCGGGAAAGTACACCAGAAACCCCATTCCCCGCAGCAGCTCGGCCGGCCCGACGCTGGTGCACCAGGCGATCTTCGGACTGCGTTTCCTGGCGGCCGCGTCCAGTTCATAAAAGTGGTCGGCCATGATCTTTTTGAGGATCTTGCCGGCGGCGATCTCTTTTCTCAAGGGTTTTTCTCCCACGTCAATGCACCCCTTCTCCAGACGCCATGGCGTCGGCGACGATCTCCGTAATGTCCATGATCTTGATCTTGCCGCGCTCCCCCTTGGGGATGGCCTTGGCACCCTTCCTCAGGTTGTCCTTGCAGGCTGCGCATCCCGAGACGATGATCTCGGCCCCGACCGCAAGGGCATCCCGGACCCGTTCGGCCGCCATCGCCACGGACATCTCGGGGTCGAACGCCTGGACACCGCCGCCGCCCCCGCAGCAGCGGGCCTGCAGCCGATTGCGCGCCATCTCGACGAATTCGAGCCCCGGAATCGCCTGCAGGATGCGGCGCGGCTCTTCGAAAATCTGCAGGGCGCGCCCAAGATCACACGGGTCGTGATAGGTGACCTTCTTGCCGAGATCCCCCTTGAACTTCAAGCGCCCTTCCTGAATCAGCTTGTCGAAGTAGGTCACCGAGTGATGCACCTCGATGCCCATGTCGTGCAGCTTCGGATAAAGCTTCTTGAAGGTCTTGAAGCACCCGGCGCACGGCGTGACGAGTTCCTTGGCTCCCGTGGCCTCGATCCGCTCCATCAACTGGAGGGCGTGCGTCTCGAAGTCTTTCGACCCCATCAGAAAGAGCGGGAACCCGCAGCAGTTCTCATCCGTAGCGAGAACCGTGTAATCCACATCCGCCTCATCCAGCGGCTTGAGCAGACTCGGGACCATCTTCATATCGAGATAGCTCGGCACACACCCCATGAAGAGCAGGGTCTCGGCCTTCGCCTTCAGTTCACCTTTATTTGCCTTTTCCTTCAGGGCCGGCGGGTAGATCTCGATCCGATCGGCCTGGGCGCTCGCATAGACATTGCCGGTCTTCAGAATGTTGTCCCGAATGGCCAAGACCGACTCCGGGACGAACCCGGCATCGTAGAGCTTGCTGCGCACACCCTCGACGATCTCGTCCACACGGATCCGGGCGGGGCAGAAATAGGTGCACGCCTGGCAGGTGGTGCAGGAGTAAAAGGCCTCGGCCAACTCCTTCGAGGGCTCGATGCTGCCGTTCATGAAGTAGAAAGCCAGCGCATTGCGGCCGCGCGCGTTCCGGGACTCGCGGTGGGTCACGCTGAAGGTCGGACATCCCAGGCGGCAGAAGCCGCAATGGATGCAGGCCAGGACCTCGTCGTCCAAGGTCTTTCCGAGCGAATTCAGACCCTCGGGGTGCTCCACCAGCGGCTGGAAGGCGAAGTAGTCGTAGATGTCGGACTTCCGCTCCAGGTCGTCGAGGCCCATCTTGCCCGGGTTGAGGATGTTGTCCGGGTCGAGCGCCTGCTTGATCTTTCGCATCAGATCCAAGGAACGACCCAGCTGCATCTCCATATGGGGCGCACGGGTCAAGCCGCTCCCGTGCTCGGCGCTCAGGGTCCCCTTCATCTCCAGGGCGGTCGCGACCAACTCCTCGACGGCCGGTTTCAGACGGTTCCAGTCATCGCGGCTGCGCACGTCGGAGACGAAAGTCGTGTGGACGTTCCCGTCGCCGACGTGTCCGAAGGTAGCGATCAGGACGTTGTACTTCTTGGCGATCTCCTGGGCGCGACGGATGGTCTCGGGGATCTTGCTCGAGGGGACGCCCAGGTCCTCTGCGATCGGCACGAGCCGGTTGCCGGGCCTCAGGCGCGAGAGGGTCGGCACCAGCCCGCCGCGGGCCCGCATCATCTCCTCCCGCTTGTGGGGGTCGTCGGTCCACTCGAATTCCTGGACCCCCCACTTCCGGCAGATCTCGCCGATCTTCTCCATGTCGCGGACCACCACTTCCTTGACCCCGTCCGCCTCCATGATGAGGATCGCCTCGATCTTGCTCGCGTCGCGACCGAGCGCCTTTTCCACAACCTTGATGCTGTTCTTGTCGAGGATCTCGCACCCCGCCAGTTTGATGCCGGAGGTGGTCACCTCGGTCACGGCGTCGCCCGCGGCGTTCAAATCGCCGAAGATGGCCAGGGCCAGCGCCGCATACTCGGGTTTGGGCTCCAGCTTGACGATGACCTCGGTGATGATCCCGAGGGTCCCTTCCGCCGCCGTAAACAGATGCGTCAGGTCATAGCCGAGCGAGGTCTTGGGCGCCCGCGTGCCCGTCTCGATGACGGACCCGTCCGCCAGGACCACCTTCAGACCTTTGACGTAATCCCGCGTGGTCCCGTATTTGACGGCGCGGTGCCCGCTGGCGTTGGTCGAAACCATCCCGCCGATGGTGGCGACCACCTCGCTCCCCGGGTTCGGGGGAAACATGAGGTTGTCTTTGGCAAGCCGGTTGTTGAGCTGCACGCAGACGACGCCCGGTTCGAGCCGCGCATAGAAATCCGCCTTGTTGATCTCGAGGATGTTGTTCATCTGATGGAGATCCAGCAACAGCCCGCCCTTGACCGGCAGCACCGCCCCGGTGACGCTGGTTCCGGTCCCCCGCGCGGTGACCGGGATCTTCTCGCGGTGCGCGATCTTCATGATGGCCGCGATCTGTTCGGTCGTTTTCGCGAAAACCACCGCATCGGGGGCACCCTGGTGGACCGACATATCCCGTGAATAGCTGAGGCATTCCACCCGATCGTGAAAAACGTTGTCGGCGCCCACAATCTCCTGAATCTCCGGTATGACCTTGGCGATATCCATAGAAAACAAGCCTCCTCTGCGGACAGGCCGCCTCCCTCGGCCGAAGGCTGCACGAAGCCCCTCGCGGGTCTTCCGCCGCCCGGACGGACGGGACGCTGCCGGCATTTAAAGATATGGGGTGAAATCAGGGGCCCCTTGCGGGGTCGATTTATCGCTGGAATCTGCGTATTGCAGGCGTCTGTTCCTGCCAATATCTATCGTCATTTTCTATCGCTGCTATATCTCCCTTCTACATTATCGTCATCGTGTATCGCTACTATTTAGCTATAAAGTAACTATAATAGAGGCACGGAAGCGTGTCAAGGTAAAATGGAGGTGAGCCATCGTCAGCGCCGCCGGAAAATCCCCCGCACCTCCATCAGCTCAAACCATTGAAATGTCCTACGAATCTGCCCAAGCCAATCTGAATCGTAGACGTAGTTGACCATGAGTCCGCAGGACTCCTGCAGCCCCCTCGGCGTCGTGTTGGCCAGGAAATGGACGTGGCGCAGGGCCACGGTCGCACCGTTTCCCAGATGAAAGGCGGCCACGGGGTTCAGCGGTTTCCCGCGCCCCGTCTTTTCCTCCGTCAGGTAGGAATAGGCTATCCGCTTCAACGGCCCTTCGAGACTCCGCCCCAGTTCCTCGTCCCCGACCCACCGCTCGTCGTCGAGGATACCGGCCAGGGACTTGCAGAAGGCCTCATGCCCCTCCACCCCGCCGTCCGAACGCGCCCTGACCGCCGCCGCCCCCTTCCTGGAAAAAAGGCCGGCGATTTCGCGGCATCCCCATCGGACATCCGCCTTCCGGCCCTCCAGGACAGGGTGCAGGTACCGTTTCCAGAACCCCGGGATGGGGCTCAACGTGGCGAACGTCCGAACCTGTTCATTCTCCCCGCGCAGGTACTCCACGACCTTGCCGATCAACATCCTCCCGAGACCAAGCCCCGCCAGACCGTTCTGCGTGTTGTTGATGGAGTAGAAGATCGCCGTATCGATCCTCGATCCTTCCCCCGCCGGGGTAAGCACCTCCTCCATGCTGCGGGCAAGCCCCGAGGTGAGGGCCACCTCGATGAAAATCACCGGTTCGAAGGGCAGCAGACGGTGGTAGAGAGCGAAGCAGCGCCGGTCCTTTCCGAGGCGCCGCCCCATCTCCTCGATGCGCGTCATCGGGTGCACCATATCGTTGTTCTTGATCAATTCGATCTGCCGGTAGGAGGAATCGAGGGTGATCTCTTCCAGGTACAGAAACCCCTCCTGAAACCACATCTCGAGGAGAAACACGATATCGGCGTCCAACGCCCCGAGTTCGACGCCTCCCTCGCGCTGCGCCCCCAGCAGATCTCCCCTGAAATCCAGGATGAATTTGAGCCCCCCCGGAATATGGGCGAGCTTTCGGAAACGCTTCAAACGCGGAGACAGCACACGCCGGCGCAGATCGGCTAAAAAACCGGGCCATTGCGGATCGCCCTCGTCGCACTGCACAAGGGCCTCGAGGGAAGGCGCAACGGAGGCCTTCGAGACCTCGACCCGCTCGAGCATCTGCATGAAAAGGCGCGTTCGCTCCTGCTCCGCCAGAGCGGCGTAACCCGTTCGAAGCCCCTGGAACGCGGAGGCCAAGGACCTGCCTTCCTTCTCCAGGTCGTCGAAGGCCTTGAGGACCTGCTGCACCGCACTCGACGACCCATCCCTGCCGATCGTGCCTTTTGGGTGGCGCTCGGGCTCAATCATCATCCTGTCTCACACTTAACGTAGTTTCCATCCGGAAATGGTCTTTTTGGCCAATCTCGGCTTCAATCTGCACGTTTGCTTGTGCGGCGACCTGCAGGTCGCCTCCGCGCAAACGCTTGATTTCCTTGATATTGGCCAAACCGGGACCCGCCGCGCAGCGGTGGGACTGAGCGGCGAAGCGGTGAAGAAAAATCCTCATTTCCGGATTGGAAGCTGGGTTGTACCGGGAAATCATTTCCGGATGGAAACTAACGCAAATTTCTGACCCGGAGGCCGGCGGACACGCCCGGCCCGTCATCCATCCATCGGATTTTTCATACGGTCGCGTGTGCGGAGGCGCCTCCACTCACAGCATACCGTTTTCGAGCATGAAACCCGCTCGGCCGCGTGTGCGGGGGCATCTCCGCTTCCTCCAGCGATCTCTTCATCCCAGGCTGAACAACCCGCCTTCCAGGCGGCCAAACCAAACCTGGTCCCAAAGGCCGTCAGACGCTTCGCCCCGCTCGACTCGTCCCTGTTCCGAAGCCATCGCGGCCGCCGGCAAATCCGCCCGCCGTCAGCACCGGATTCCCCTTCGGTAGACCGACCCCACCAAATTTTTTATCATACATAAAAAATCGCCGACGTTAAAAGCAAAATAAACCTGTGATATCCTCGTCATTTGACTTGATTCTAACGCCCTTGCAGGCTATAGGAAAAGCTTGGGTCGCGCATGCCCTCAGGCATGCCCGACCGGACCCGGAAGCGACACCCCCCGGGCCGCAGCACGAATTCCCTCCAGGATCGAGCGGGCCCGCACCCCGGTCGATTCAGAGGCAACCCTTTCCCCAACCGCAGTCAGGAGCCCCATGACGCACCCTTTCTTCTCACCGTACACCCATGGCTTCATTCGAGCGGCCGTCTGTGTGCCCTATGTCCGGGTGGCGGACCCCGTCTACAACCTCGAACGGACCCTCAGCCTCGCGCGGCGGGCGTCGGATGCCGGAGCGGCCCTCGCCCTTTTCCCGGAAATGGGTCTTTCCGCCTACTCCAACGAGGACCTCTTTCATCAGGACGCCCTGCTGGACGCTTCGCGCTCCGCCCTCGAACACCTGGTCGAGGCGAGCCGCCCCCTGAAGCCGGTGCTGCTCGTCGGGGCCCCCCTCCGCTTCGAAGGCCGCCTCTTCAACTGCGCCGTCGTTTTGTACCAGGGGGAAGTGCTCGGCATCGTGCCCAAGAGTTTCCTTCCAAACTATCGGGAATACTATGAAAAGAGGCAGTTCACCTCCGCACGCCAGGCCGTCGCCCGTGAGGTGCTGTTTGCCGGACAGAACGTTCCTTTCGGCAGCGACCTGATCTTCGAGGCCTCCAATCCAGAGGGCTTCAACCTGCATGTCGAGATCTGCGAGGACGCCTGGGCCCCCATCCCCCCAAGCACCTATGCGGCCATGGCCGGGGCCACCATTCTTGCCAATCTTTCGGCCAGCAACATCACCGTCGGCAAGGCCGATCACCGCCGTCTTCTCTGCGCCTCCCAGTCCTCCAAATGCATCGCGGCCTATCTCTATTCAGCCGCCGGCCCGGGTGAATCCACCACGGACGTCGCATGGGACGGCTACGCCCTGATCTACGAGAACAGCGATCTGCTCGCCGAGTCGGAGCGCTTCGCCCAGGAGGAGCAGATGATCCTGGCCGACATCGACCTCGAACGCCTGCTCCAGGAACGCATGCGAACGACCAGTTTCAGCGATGCCGTTGGAGACCACCGGGAAAAGCTGCGCACCTTTCGCCGCGTGCCCTTCACTTTTGCCGTCCCCGAAGGGGAGAACGCGCTCATGCGCGAGGTCCTGCGCTTCCCCTACGTCCCGAGCGAACCCCACGTCCTGAACGATCGGTGTTTCGAGGTCTACAACATCCAGGTTCACAGCCTCATGAAGCGGTTGACAGCAGCCGGTCTCGAGCGGGTGGTGATCGGCATCTCCGGCGGCCTCGACTCCACCCAGGCCCTCATCGTGGCGGCCAAGACCATGGACCGCCTCGGGCTGCCACGCGCCAACATCCTCGGCTACACCATGCCGGGGTTCGCCACGAGCACCAGGACCCTCGAAAACGCCCACCGCCTCATGTCCGCCCTCGCAATCACGGCAAAGGAGATCGATATCCGGCCCTCCTGCATACAGATGTTCAAGGACATCGACCATCCCTATGCCCGCGGGGAGTCCGTTTACGACGTGACCTTCGAAAACGTACAGGCCGGAGAGCGCACCTCCCACCTCTTCCGCCTGGCGAACTTCCGCAACGCCATCGTTCTCGGGACCGGGGACATCAGCGAACTGGCGCTGGGGTGGACGACCTACGGCGTCGGAGATCAGATGTCGCACTACAATGTCAACGTCTCCGTGCCGAAGACCCTGATCCAGCATCTGATCCGCTGGGTCATCCACACCCGGCAGTTCGACGATGCCACCCATGCCGTGCTCCAGGGGATCCTCGAAACCGAGATCTCCCCCGAACTCGTCCCCGACAGCAGCGGTCGATCCGAACAGCCGGCTCAGAAGACCGAGGCCCGGATCGGCCCCTACGAACTGCAGGACTTCAACCTTTACTACACCACGCGTTTCGGGTTCCGCCCGAGCAAGGTGGCCTTTCTCTGCCACCACGCGTGGAAGGATTCGGAAAAAGGCCCCTGGCCCCCCTTCATCCCGCTGGAAAATCGACACGCCTACGACCTGGCTGCGATCCGGAAGTGGCTCGAGGTCTTTCTCTACCGGTTCTTCAAGATCAGCCAGTTCAAACGCAGCGCTATCCCGAACGGGCCCAAGGTGGGTTCCGGCGGATCCCTCTCCCCCCGGAGCGACTGGCGGGCCCCGAGCGACTCGGAGGCGGAGGTCTGGCTGGAGGAACTGCGCCGCAACGTGCCGGAATAGGCGTCCCTCGATCGGGCCCCGGCAGGCGCCCTTCGAGCACGGGGCCGAACCCGCCGCTGTCGAACCTGCTGCATACGCTCGACCCGGGCGCAATCACCATCGAACCCCGCTCCGGTCGGGGCAGCCCCAAGGCTTCAGCGCCTGCCTTCGGGCGGCCGCCCCTTGGCGGCGCGGGCCATGGAGAAGAGCGGGGCGTGGTTGGAGGTGAAGAGCGGCGGGTCACGGCGCAGGATGGCCGCCACCGCCGGGTGGCGACGAAACTCCCGGTCCAGGAACCGCCTGACGATCGGGCGGTCCCAGCCCTGCGGATGAATGAAGCCGGTATACAGCGAAAGGTCCCCCGCGTAAAAGGGGTCCGTGGCGAGCGTGCCGGCATCGGGGCTGTGGATCGGCAGGTTGAAGACCGCCAGGTTCAGGAAGCCGATCGCCTCCCGGTGCCGCACCGTGAATTCGAGCGTCCTGCGCGCCGCCGCCTGGTCCTCGCCGGGTGTGCCGAAGAGGAGGTAGACATAGGTTGCGATCCCCGCCCTTCTGAGGCTCGTGAGGACGCGCGCCGCGGTCTCGACGCCCACCCCCTTCCCCATCGCATCGAGGACGCCCTGGTCCCCGGATTCGAGCCCCAGTTTGAGCATCACACAGCCCGACCTTCTGAGCGCCCGACACAAATCCTGATCAGCCAGGAGTTCCGAGGCGCGGGCAAAACCGTACCACGGCACGCAGGGGCCGCCGCCCGCGGCCAGACGCTCGAGGAGCGCCGGGCTGAGGGCGTTGTCGAGCAGATGGATCAGCACAGGTCGATGGGCGCGTGCGAGAACCGTGAGATCCTCCAGCACGCTCGAATGCGGGGCAGGCCTGTAGGGATTGCCTTCCGCCCGCTCCGGGCAGAAGGAACAGCGCCCCCAATAACAGCCGCTCGAGGCGCTGTAGGGCAGGATGAGCCCCGGGGCAAGGTAGGTGCAGCCGGAGAACTCCGCGAGGTGGGGGCGGCTGCCCGCGCCTGGATTGTCGATCCCGAAGCATTCGAGCAGAAACCCCTCACCGGGCCCCGCAACCAGGTCGCTGATGAGGCCCCCGAAAGGATTCCGGAAACCGGGCCGGCGCAGCCAGGAGGTCACGAGTCCACCCCCGAAGACCACACGAAGCCTCCCGTCGAGCTTCTTGAGGTGACCCGCCATGGCGAAGGCGGTGAGGGCCTGGCTCAGATAATTGAGGGAAAAACCGACTATCGACGGGGCGTGGGCCAGCAGCATCGCTTCCAGGCGCCCGCTGAACCAGCCGAAAAACGGGTTCTTCTCCGGGGCCTCGGCGGCCGCGAGCAGGTCGGCGCTGCGCACCGGCGAGCGGGCCGGGTCTTCATAGTCGGCCAGGGTTACGCGCACCCCGGACGGGGCCGCAGCCGCCCCGGCCACCCGGTTCAGATCCGCGACGGCCCGTTTGTAGCGATCGACATTCACATACCCATCCCACGAGGAAAGCATCCCCAGATTGCGCTCCACTCCGCGGACGGCCCTCTCCGTCCACCGGCCGCCTGCCCCGAGCGGTGTCCGGATCAGGCTCAGTAGCCCTTCGAAGTTGGCATCGAGGACAACGCACCCGATCCCGCGGCGGGCGAGCGCTCCGGCAAGCCGTGCGATCCCGGCCGGCGGCTCGCTTACCTTGGCCACCGGGGGGTAAACCAGCAGCAGCGGCCCCTTGCCCTCCAACCGGGGCATACCACGCGGATACCAACCTTCCTGAGAAGATCCCATTGTCCGATGCCTCCCATGCCGGGCGCCGCCCTGCAGATTTCTGTCACGATCGTGCGCCTTCCCTGTTGAATTTTCAAGCGATACTGAGTATGCTCTTTTTGTGGCGGCAACGCTCCTGAAATGCCTTCTCGGAAGCGCAGCCGGCTTGGTTCGGGAATGATTCGATTTCCATCCGGAAAGGGCCTTTCCGGCCAATCTCGGCGCCCATCCGGACGTTTGCTCGTGCAGCGGCCTGCGGGCAACCGCCGCGCGAACGCCAGGTTTCCCTGATCCCGGGCAAACGGGAATCGACCGCGAGGCGGTGTGACTGCGCGGACCCCGCTCGCCCCACGAAGGAGATTCAACATGCAGAAACCCGGATCGATGACCCTCCTCGCGGCCATGATCGTCAGCCTCGCCGCAGCCTGCACAGGGATTCAGAGCGCCGGGCAGTCGCCCGATCGATCGCCGCTTCGGGAGAAAGGCTACCGGGTCGAACTGGGCAAGGTCCAGGCCGGTGACGCCCTCGAGACACCCCCATCGATTCCTTCCCGGCTGCGTTTCGAACTGGAAAAGCGGCTCATGACGGCAGGTCTCTGGCCGATCAAGGGGCAAGCGGAGAAAAGACTGCGCCTCGACGTCGAAACCCGGGCGATTTACCAGGGCATGTCGGCTCGAAGCGGCATCGCCGCCAGCTACTCCTACACCGCGCTCTTTTCCCGGGTGGTCCTCGTCAATCCGGCGGACGGGTCCATCCTGGCCGAAAGCACCGTGAAGACCTTCAACGGATTCGGCTCCTATACGGCCGACAGCACCGAGATCGATCACGCTGCTGAAATCGTGCGGTTTGCAGCATCGATCGATCCACCGTAAATCCATCGGTCCGGCTGGACGAGAAAAGGCCGGAGAATCCGCGGCGCCTTTGAAGGGTGGGACTGAATCGGGTCGGCGGATGGAAGCGGCTCCAGCCGCAACGGAGCACATCGGGTGGAAAACAGGGTGACCAGTCTCGACAAGCACGGGATGCCCGTGGAACTCTGCGTGGCGGATGCCTCCGCGCTCCCGGAGCTGCTCGACATGTACGCCTGCTTCGATCCCAAACCCGCCTCGCAGGGGCTCCCCCCGCTCAACCCGGCCGCATGCCGGTCATGGGTCGTCTTTCTCCTCGAAAACGGGGTCAACCTCTGCGCCCACCGCGACAACCGGCTGATCGGCCACGCCGCGATCCTGATCGATCCGGCAAAAGGCGACGCCGAATTCCTGATCTTCGTGCATCAGGATTTCCGCAGTCAGGGGATCGGGACCATCCTGACCCGGCATACGCTCGATCTGGCCCGGAGCCGGGGCATCGGGTGTGTCTGGCTGACTGTGGAAACCGTCAATTTCCATGCAGTAAGGCTCTATCGCAATATCGGGTTCCGATTCTGTGACGCCTTCGACTGTGAAAGGCTGATGCGGATCGAAATCGAAGGCGCATGACCGGTGCCTTTCAGTCAGCGGCTTTCCGCCCCGGCGCTCGATCCAATGGACAGGAGGAAGCCCTTCCAGGCGCGCCTTCTTCAGGCCTCGACGGCCTCTTCTCAACATCGCCGCATGACGGCGGTCACTGCAGGGTAACTTCATGATCAAGGCTCGCATCAAGGCCGAAAACCCGAATGCCCAGCTGGGCGCGTATGCCGATTTTTACCGGACCTTCACCTGGGGTGACATCCACCGGGAACTGCACCGGTCCCCCGGCGATCCGCTCAACATCGTCACGCATGCCATCGACCGCTGGGCGGAGGATCCGGAGCATGCCCAAAGACCGGCGCTCCTCTTCGACCGTGCAGGGGAGGCACGCAGCTGGACCTACGCGCAACTCCAGACGATCTCCTCCCAGTGGGGCGCCATGCTGCTCGATCTGGGGCTGAAGGCCGGGGACCGGCTCTTCATCTTCCTTCCGCCCTGCCCCGAGATCTATTTCGCGATGCTCGGCTGCGCCCGCGTGGGGCTCATCTTCTGCCCGCTCTATCCGACGCTCGGCTTCGACGAACTGGACCAGCGCATCCGGAACGCCTCGCCCCGTGCGCTCCTCGCCCATCCGGAAACCGTCGAATCCCTCCCGCCGGAGGCCCTGGGCCCCATCGAACACGTCCTCTTCACAGAGGGACCGCTGCCGCGGGTCTTCAACCGCGAGACCCTGGTCCCGCAGAGGCTGCCGCACAACGCCCCGATCCTGCCTCCGGTCCTCCTGGCCGAAGAGAGCCCGCTCTATCTCATCTACACTTCCGGTTCGACGGGCCCCCCGAAAGGGGTCGTACACGCCCACCGCGACCTGGCGGGCCATCTCATGACCGGCCGCTACGTGCTGGACCTCTCGCCCGGGACCGCGCTCTGGACGGACGGCCACCCGGCCTGGGTCATGGCGACCGTTTACAGCACCTTCGCGCCCTGGCTCTGCGGGGCGACGAGCGTAGTCCTCGGGGACCCCTTCTCCGCGTCGAACTGTTACCGGACCCTCGAGCGGCACAAGGTCTGCGTCTGGTATACCACGCCCATGACGATCAAAAAACTGATGGAGGCCGGGGAAGACCTCCCGACCCGCTATGACCTCTCCAACCTGCGGCATATCCTGACCGTCGGAGAGGCCCTTGCCCCCGAGCATTTCTACTGGGTCTGGAACCATCTCCACCATTCCCCGCACGATACGTGGTGGATGAGCGAGACCGGGATGATCTGCTTCGCGAATTTCCCCTCCATGGACGTCAAGCCCGGGTCCATGGGCAGGCCCGTCCCGGGCATCGAGGCCGCCGTGCTCGACGAAAAGGGCGAACCGCTCCCGTTTCTCTCCATGGGGGAACTGGCGCTCAAAACGCCGTGGCCCACCCTCATGACGGCGATCTGGGAGGACCGGGAGCGCTTCCTCGCCTACTTTCCTTTCGAGGGGTGGTTCTCCACCGGAGACATGGTCATCATGGACGAGGAGGGCTACTATTACCATCAGGGCCGGATGGACGACCTGATCAAGATCGGCGAGAAGGTCATCGGCCCCTTCGAGATCGAGCACATCCTTTTCCAGCACCCGGCCGTGGCTGAATCCGCGGTCATTGCAAAGACCATCCAGCCGAACCAGCCGCATCTGAAGGCCTTCGTGAAGCTCCAGGCGGGCGTTTCCCCGAGCGGCCGTATGAACCAGGAAATCAAGGCCTTCGTCAAGGCCAATCTTTCTCCCGACACCCCCTTGCGGGAAGTCGAATTTGTTGATAATCTCCCTAAGACAAGCGCAGGGAAACTCCTGCGGCGCGTCCTGCGGGCGCGCGAACTGGGCCTGCCGACCGGCGACCCCTCCCGTATGCAGGATTGATTCGACGCGGTGGCAGACTATATGGCCCATTCCAAAAAGACGAGGACACCTTACTGGCCTGACCAGTATGTCACGAAGCGCCGGACACCTGCGCAGGCCATCCGCGCGATCAAGCGCGGACAGCGGGTGTTCATCGGGACCTCCTGCGGGGAGCCCCAGGCGCTGGTGCGGGAACTGGCCGCACAGTCGGCCTCCTTTACCGATCTCGAGATCGTGCGGGTCCTCAGCCTGGAGACCACCCCGCTGACCCTGATCGCCGATCAGACCGCCTGCCACAATTTCAACGTCCGCTCTTTCTATCTCGGGTCGGCCAAACCCAGGGCCCTTTCCGAAAACAAGCGCTTCATCACCCCGATCAACCTCTCCGCCGTCCCGAGACTCTTCAAGAGCCGGCAGCTCAAGCTCGACGTCGCCCTGATCCAGGTATCGGAACCCGACGATTTCGGCTGGATGAGCCTCGGGGTGAGCGTCGACGTCACGATGTCCGCCGCCCAATCCGCGGACCTGGTGATCGCCCAGGTCAACCCCCAGATGCCGCGGGTGCTCGGGCGAAGCTTCATCCATGTGAACGAGGTCGACATCGTCGTGGAGCACGACGAACCCCTGATCACGATCGGGCAGGCACCCGACTTCGCGACGGCCCGCTGGATCGCCCAGCACGCCGCGAAGCTCATCGAAGACGGCGCGACCCTTCAGATCAGCCTGGGGACAACCCCCCAGGCGCTGCTGCTCGGCCTTGCGGACAAGAACGACCTGGGGGTCCACACCCAGTTTCTGACGGACGGCATCATGCACCTTTTCTCGAGCGGGGTAGTCAACAACCACATGAAGGGCTTCAACGAAGGGAAGCTCGTGGCGAGCGGCGCCATCGGTTCGACCAACCTCTACGAGTTCCTGCACGACAACCCCGGCATCGAGTTCCACCCGTCGGACTACGTGAACGACCCGATGATCATCGCCCGCCACAACCGGATGACCTCCCTCAACGTGGGGATGGCCATCGATCTCACCGGCCAGGTGGCGGCCGACGCCATGCCCTTCAACCACTTCACCGGCGTCAACGGCTTCATGGATTTCGTCCGGGGGGCCAGCCAGGCTCCCCAGGGAAAGAGCATCATCATGATCCCTTCGACGACCCTCGACGGAAAGAGCAGCCGGATCGTTCCCGTCATGGAAAACGTCGCCGTCGTCGTCCCGCGCGGTGACGTTCAGTACGTCGTCACCGAGTACGGGGTCGTGAACCTTTTCGGGAGGAGCCTTCAGGAGCGCGCGCTGGCCCTGATCAGCATCGCCCATCCCGACTTCCGGGACGAACTCTTCCACGAGGCCAAGGAAAGGGGCTTCCTCGGCCAGGAACGGACCCTGGCCGACACCATGCGCTGCATCTATCCGCTCGACATCGAGGAGGCCCGCACTATCGGCGGGTGCAGGGTCTTTTTCAGGCCCGCCCGCCCCACCGACGAAAGGCTCGTCCAGGAGCATTTCTACGCCATGGACCAGCAGGACGTGGTCCGCCGTTTTCTGCACGAAAAGACCAGTTTCCTCCGCGAGGACGTCGCAGACGTCTTCATGGTGGACTATGTAAACGATATGGCCATCCTTGCCGTCACCGGCGAACCGGGCTTCGAGCGGGTCATCGGCGTCGGAGGCTATTTCTCGGGTCCCGGCGGCGGACCGGCCGAGGTGGCCTACAGCGTCGCCAAGGACTGGCAGGGCAAAGGAATTTCGTCCATCATCCAGCACAAGCTTCTGGATACCGCGCGGCAGCATGGCATTCAGGGCTTCGTAGCCTACACATCCGCCGGCAACCGCGCCATGATCCGCCTGTTCGAGAAACTGCCCTACCCGGTCAACATATCGCAGGATGCCGACGGTGTCACCCTGAAGACCTTTTTCGACGATGTCCCCTCCCCGGCGCCCTGCGGCGGCAACCCCTGAGGGGCGCCGAGGATCGACCGACCTGCGAGGACAATTCCAGGACATCGAACCGTCCGCCCGCAGCGGACCGGATAATCAGACGGAAGAATAACGATCTCGACATGCATGGGGGCAGCCTGGAGGCCTGGCGGCACGGGGGCGGCCCGCCCCCCAGGCAGGCTGCAAAACCAGAGTGAACCGGCGGACACCTCTCCGGCCAGGACAGCCGCGGACGCATTTCCGGTTCCAACATCGTGAAAGGAGACGGACTATGACGGATGCACCAAGATGGTATGACGCCCACCTCGAAGACTATCGGAAGGTCGCCTTCATCAACTCCATCGAGCAGTACCGGGAGCTTTACCGCCGCTCGATCGAGGACCCCGACGGTTTTTGGGCCGAACAGGCCAGGACCTACCTCTCGTGGGACAAGGAGTGGGACTTCGTGCTGCGCTACGATTTCAATCAGGCCGATATCGCCTGGTTCGGCGGCGGAATCCTCAACGCGTCGGTCAACTGTCTTGACCGCCACCAGAAGACCCTCAAAGACAAGGTCGCCTATCACTGGGAGGGGGACAACCCCGAGGAGACCCAGACGGTGACCTACGGGGATCTGTATGTGCGCGTCAACAAGATGGCGGCCCTTTTGAAGCAAAAGGGGGTCAAGAAAGGGGACCGCGTCATCATCTACATGCCGATGATCGTGGATCTGCCCGTCACCATGCTCGCCTGCGCCCGCATCGGCGCCGTCCACAGCGTCGTCTTCGGGGGGTTCAGCGCCGAGGCGCTGGCCAACCGCATCCGTGACTGCGGCGCGAAGCTCGTCGTCACGGTGGACGGCGGATTCCGCGCCGGCAAACCCGTGCCGCTCAAAATCAACGTCGACAACGCCCTCAAGAACTGCCCCGGGGTCGAGACGGTGATCGTCTTCGAGCGCGCCGGTCTGAAGCCCGAGCTTGACCCGAAGCGCGAGGTCTGGGCACACGAGGCGCTCGCGGACCCGGGTCTGCCCGATTTCGTGGCGCCCGAGCCGATGGATGCCGAGGACCCGCTCTTCATCCTTTACACCAGCGGCAGCACCGGCAAACCGAAAGGCGTCGTCCACACCACCGGCGGCTACCTCCTTTACGCAGCCGTCACCACCCGACTCGTCTTCGACCTCAAGGACGACGAGGTCTTCTGGTGCACCGCCGACATCGGCTGGGTGACCGGGCACTCCTACGGCGTTTACGGACCGCTGACCGACGGTTTGACCAGCGTCCTGTTCGAAGGGGTTCCCAACTACCCCGGCTTCGACCGGTGTTGGGCCATCGTCGAGAAATACCGCGTCGCCAAGTTCTACACCGCCCCGACCCTGATCCGCTCGCTCGCCAAGGAAGGCCCCGAGCCGGTCCAGAAACACGACATCTCCTCGCTCAAACTGCTCGGCTCGGTGGGCGAACCCATCAACCCCGAGGCCTGGCGCTGGTACTATCATTATGTCGGCCGCGACTGGTGCCCGATCATGGACACCTGGTGGCAGACGGAGACGGGCGGGCACATGCTCACCCCCCTGCCGGGTGTGGCCCCCATCAAACCGGGGTCCTGCTCCTTCCCCTTCTTCGGGGTCGATCCGGTGATCCTCGACGAAACCGGCCAGGAAACCCGCTTCCCCGACCAGGAAGGCGTGCTCTGCATCCGCAAGCCCTGGCCCGGCATGGCGCGGACGGTCTACGGCGACCATGAGCGCTTCCGCCAGACGTATTTCAGCCAGGTCCCCGGGATGTATTTTACGGGCGACGGCGCCAAGAAAGATCAGGACGGGTATTTCTGGATCATCGGCCGCATCGACGACGTCATCAACGTCTCGGGCCACCGCCTTGGCACCGCCGAGGTGGAATCGGCCCTCGTCCTGCATGATCTGGTGGCCGAAGCCGCGGTGGTCGGAATGCCCCATCCGGTCAAAGGCCAGGGCATCTACGCCTTCGTCACCCTCAACACGGGGGTCCCGAAGTCCGACGAGTTGAAGAAGGAACTCATCCAGATGGTGCGCAAGGAGATCGGCCCCATCGCCACCATCGACGCCCTGCAATGGGCGGACGCCCTCCCCAAGACCCGGAGCGGTAAGATCATGCGCCGCATCCTCCAGAAGATCGCGGCGGGCCGCGTGGGCGAACTCGGCGATACCTCCACGATCGCCGATCCGAGCGTCATCGAGACGCTGATTAAGGAGCGCGTCGGGCTGCCGAAGTAGTTTCCATCCGGAAATGGTCTTTTGGGCCAATCTCGGCGTCGATCTGCACGTTCGCTTGTGCGGCGGCCTGCAGGTCGCCTCCGCGCAAACGCTCGATCGCCTTGATATTGGCCCAAAATCCTCCTTTCCGGATTGGAAACTGGGTCCTACCGCGGAATCCTCTCCGGATGGACACCAAGCGACATCCTTTCGGAAACGATGATCCGGCACAACCCGGTTTTCCATCCGAATGACAAGAAGCAGAAATCCCGAAGGGTCCGCCCTCCATAACGCAGCAAGCCGGCGAAGCGCCGCGCAGGGCGTTTTCGACTCTTCGACGGGGAGCCCCGGCCACCCGCCGGGGCCGCTCCATGAAGCCTTGGACGCCCTCTCCGAAAAGGAAGACGATGCAACCCGTTATCGGAATCATCCGCGACCCCCGTTATCTCGATCATCTGCCTGGGCACACCCATCCGGAGCACCCGAGCCGCCTGAGGGCGATCTACGAAATGATCGACCGGGAGTTTCCTGAAAACCTCCTGGCGATCACACCGCAGCCCGCCGCCATGGACGACCTGGAACTCGTCCACACTCCGGCCTACATCAAGAAGGTTCTCAAGACCGCCGAGCACCAGTTCACGAGCCTCGCACCCGACACACCGGCGAGCGCCAAGACCTACCTCGCCGCCTGGCTGGCGGCGGGCGGCTGCATCGAGGCGCTCAAGGCCGTATGGTCCGGTCTCTGCCGCACCTGCTTCGCCCTGATCCGTCCTCCCGGACACCATGCCCTCCCAGGCCGGGCCGGCGGCTTCTGCATCTTCAACAACCTCGCGATCGCCGCGCGCTACGCCCAGCGTCTGATGGGCCTCGAAAGGATCCTGGTCGTGGATTGGGACATCCACCACGGAAACGGCATCCACGAATTCTTCTACAACGATCCGGGGGTCTTCTATTTTTCGTCCCACGACAAACTGCTCTACCCCTACTCGGGCGACTTCGATGAGGCAGGCGCAGCCGACGGGCTCGGCTATACCGTCAACGTGCCCCTGCCGCGTGACTTCGAAGACGAGGATATGCTGGCCCTCTACCAGACTTTGCTGCCCCCCATCGTGGAGCGCTACCGGCCGCAGCTGATCCTGGTGGACGCCGGATTCGACGCCCACCGCGACGATCCCATCGGACGCTCCCATCTGACCGAAGCCGTCTTCGCCGACCTGACACGCCTTATCCTGCACCTCGGATCGGTTCCGGGCGGGGCCAAAACCCTCTTCGTCCTCGAAGGCGGCTACGATCCGCGTGCCCTTTCCCGATGCGTCGAGAAGGTGCTGCGGGTCCTCTGCGAACCCGCAGCACAGACCTTTGAGTTGGTGGACAGGACAACGCGGGCGGAGGTGCTGGCCGAGGAGGTCACCCGCACCCATAAATCCTTTCACATTTGGGTGGACTAGCTTTCATCCGGAAAGGGTCTTCCTGACGTCTCTCGGCCTCACCCTGCCCGAATCGCTTGTGCGGCGAACTGCAGGTCGCCTCTGCGCAACCGCTCGATTCCCCTGACATGGAAGAAACCGGGACCCGCCGCGAAGCGGTGGGACTGAGCGCGCGAAGCGTGTGAAGAAACCGGGACCCGCCGCGAAGCGGTGGGACTGAGCGCGCGAAGCGGGTGAAGAAAAATCCTCATTCCAGGGCTGGAAACGGGGTCCTGCCGGATCGTCATTTCCGGAAGGATACTGGACTAAGGCGCGCCGTTCTGTTATTTTCTATGTCTCATCGAAGCGGATCATAAAGCCATGCTCCATCGCTCCCGGTGCACCATGAGCCGGCCTGCGTCCGGCTCTGTCCGCTCCTTTTCAACCACGGCCGCCACCTATCCGGGGGCGGCCTTTTCGAGGAGACCCTATGACGGGCTTCAAGAACAAAAGCTGGAAAAGCAAGATCGTCAGTCCCGAAAAGGTTTTGAGTAAGATCCGGCCGGGAATGAGCATCTTCCTCGGCACGGCCGTCGCCGAACCGCGGACCCTGGTCAAGACCCTGATGGCCTCCGAGGCCAACAACCTCCAGGATCTCGAGCTGATCCAACTCGTGAGCCTCGGCGACGCGATTTCCATTGGCGACAAATATGCCAACAAATTCAGGCTGAAGACCTTTTTCGCCGGGTGGGTTGCAAGCGAGGCCATCAAGGCAGGGCGTGTGGACCTCATCCCCTGCCGTTTTTCGCGGGTTCCGTCCCTGATCGAATCCGGCACCATCGGCATCGACGCGGCCTTCGTCCAGATCACGCCTCCGGATGAAGCCGGCTATGCCAGCCTGGGCGTCGCCGTGGACGTCGCCCGCCAGGCCATGGAAAAGGCATCCCTGGTGGTGGGCGAGATCAACGCGCAGGTCCCCCGCACCTTCGGGGATACCTTTGTCCACGTCGACGATTTCGATTTCCTGGTGGAGGCGACGACGCCCCCCTTCTACTTCCCCCGCTGGCCCGTCACGGAGGTCTACGACAAACTCGGCGCCAACGTGGCCTCGCTGATCCAGGACGGGAGCTGTCTGCCGTTTTCCATCGGCCCCCTCTATGAGGCCCTCGCCCGCCACCTGACCCGGAAGTCGAACCTCGGCATCCACTCCCCCTTCTTCACCGACGCGCTCATGGATCTCGTCAAGAGCGGCGCGGTGACCAACCGCCGCAAAAGCATCTTCAAGGGCAAATCGGTCGCGGCCCATGCCCTGGGAACGGCCGAACTGATGCGCTGGCTCGACGGCAATCCGCTCGTCGAGTTTCAAGGCGTCGACGTGGTGGCGGACCCCAAGCGGATCGGCAGCATCGACCGCTTTGTCGTGACGCTGCCCGGGCGGAAGGTCGACTTCACGGGCGGAATCGCCCTTCACAGCGGCAAAGGCAACGTTGGCACCCAGCCCGGCGAGGCCCAGGAATTCTTCTCGGGGGCCTGGCTTTCGAACGGCGGGAAGACCATTCTGGCCCTGCCGAGCCGCAACCTCCTCGGCGAGTCCAACATCATCGCTTCGGTCAGGGACTACCCGAACCAGTTCTCGGCGCGCGAGTCCCTGGACATCGTCGTCACCGAATACGGAACCGCCCCGCTGGCGGGCCGGACCATCCGTGAGCGCGCCCTCGCCCTGATCGACATCGCCCACCCGGACGACCGGGCCGAGTTGGTCCGTCTCGCCAAAAAGGACCATATCCTGTACCCGGACCAGACCTACCTTTCGGAGTCCGGCAGGCTTTATCCGGAGGAACTCGCCACGACCCACACCTTCGACGGGAACCTGGTGCTCCGGTTCCGCGCGATCCGCCCGTCGGACGTCGAACAGATGCGGCGCCTCTTCTACCGGTTTTCCGACGACGCCGTTTACTACCGCTATTTTTCCCCGATCAAGACCATGCCCCACGCGAAGATGCAGGAATACGTCAACGTCGACTACCGCAAGACCATGTCCATCGTCGGGCTCATCGGCGAACCGGGCGAGGGGACCATCATTGCCGAGGCCCGCTACGTCCGCCTGCCCGACCGGCCGTACGCGGATGTAGCCTTCGTCGTGGACGAGGCGTTTCAGGGCAAGGGGATCGCCACCCACCTCTTCCAGATGCTCATCAACATCGCCAGGAACCGGGGGATCGAAGGATTCAAGGCCGATGTCCTCGCCTCCAACAAGGCCATGATCAAGGTCTTCGAGAAATCCCCGTTCCCGCTGAAGGCCGTCCTGGACAGCGGAGTCTACGAACTGATCATCCCCTTCCATGGCGAAAAGGAAGAGGCCTGAAAAAGGAGTTCCGATGCCGGATGCGCCCATCCTGTTGGTCGAGCGGGAAGAAGCCGTCGTCACCCTGTGCATCGACCTGCCCTCGAAGCGCAATTTCCTGACGCTCGAATGCCTGCAGGCCATCGAGCGGACCCTTTCAGCGCTTGCCTCCGATCCGGCCGCCCGGGTCGTGGTACTGCGCGGGGCCGGCGACCGGGCCTTTTCGTCCGGTTACGACATCCAGGCCCTGGGGCATGTCGAGCAGGACCTCACGCAGACCGATGCGGGTGAGACCCTGCCCCTCGAGAAGACCCTTCAAGCCATCGAACGGTTCCCCCGCCCGGTCATCGCCATGCTGAACGGCGATGCCTTCGGCGGCGGGTGCGAACTCGCCATCGCCTGCGACATCCGGGTCGCTGCGGCGCGGGCGCGCATGGGGATGCCCCCGGCCAAGCTCGGCCTCGTTTACCCCTACCCGGGCTACCGCCGCTTTCTGGCGGTCCTTGGCCTTGCCCGGACGCTCGAGCTCTTTCTGACCGCGGATATTTTCGAAAGCCGGGCCTGTTTGCAGATGGGGCTCGTGCATCACGTGCTCCCCGACGGGGAGTTCGAGTCGTTCACCTATGACCTCGCGCGCCGGATCGCCAGGAACGCCCCGTTTTCCCTTCAGGGAACCAAGCGGGTCCTCCGGACCATTGCGGGGAGCACCGCCCTCGGGGGCGCCGAGGAGCGCGCCTTGCAGGCCCTGTTTCATGCCTCGCTCAAACGCCGTGACATCGCCGAGGGCATCGCCGCCTTTGCAGAGAAGCGCACCCCTGTTTTTACCGGCAAATGATCCGGGAAGCCTTTCCGAAGGGCTTTACAAACGTCGAATTTTTATACATTTATGATGGAGATGCAGACGATGAGCACGCAGGGGGAAAGCTCCAATCCGGGAATGAGGGTTTTCTGCTCGTATCTAGTATCCATCCGGAAATGATTTCGCAGTCGAACTCAGTTTCCAATCCGGAAATGAGGATTTTTGGCCAATATCAAGGAAATCAAGCGTTTGTGCGAAGGCGACCTGCAGGTCGCCGCACAAGCAAACGTGCAGATTGACGCTGAGATTGGGAACAAAACCCTCTCCGGACGGAGACTGGGACAGCCCATGCACAGATCAGGGGATCGTAAATGCCCATCTATGAATACGAAGCCTGTGACGCCGGGCGCGCCTGCGCGCGCTGCCGCACTGCCTTCGAGGTCCTGCAGTCCCTGAAGGACCCCGCGCTCGAGCACTGCCCCGAATGCGGGGCCCCGGTCCGAAAACTGGTCTCGCGGTGCCGGGCGGCCATCGCCGAGGCGGACGAAGGCCGGGACAGGGTCGAGTCGCGCGTCAAAGAGTACGAACAGCAGGGGCTCTGGAGCCATGCGGCGGAGTTGGCTGACACCCACGCGGCGAAGGTCGGGGACGGCACCCTCAAGATGCGGGCAATCGACGATTACCGCAAGGCGGGTTATCCTCTGGAGACCCTCGAAAAACACGCCAAATCGGAAACCGAGTAAAGGAGGTCTGGGTGCATGAACGGAAGACGGAACCGACGTATCGGTTGGGCCCTGGCAGGAATGCTGTTCTCCCTGCTCTGCTTCGCGGCGAAACCCGTTCCCGCCGAGGAGAAGAAAGACCTTCCTGAGCGGAGGATATCGGTGGCGGTGGAGTACCCCGGGATCATCCTCCCGCAGGGGGAGGACCTGACCCTGGACCTGATCGTCACCAACAGCGGGCGAACGGATGAAACCGTCGAACTGACCATCCGCACCCCGCCGCAGGGTTGGACGGCGCGCCTCAAGAGCTACAGCTTCGGGGTCAGCGGGGTCTTCGTCAAGAGCGATTCGTCCAAAACCGTCACCCTCAGGCTGGAGCAGGATGAAACGGTCGCTCCGGGAGGATACGCCTTTAGCATCGAAGGGCGGACCGCCGATGCCGCCCTTCGCTCGACCGCCGACCTTCATGTAACCGTCGAAGAGGAAAAGAAGGAGCGGAAGGCTGAAGGGGCCGGACTTCAAACCGCCTATCCTGTCCTGAGAGGCCCCACCGACGGCAAATTCGAATTCTCCGTGGAGGTGGAAAACCGCCTGGAAGCCGACGCCGTTTTCAGTCTGACCGCCCGGACACCTGAAAACTGGGAGGTCAATTTCAAGCCGGCCTACGAAGACAAATTCATCTCGAGCCTGCGCCTCAAGGCAGGCCAGAGCCAGAGCGTGGCTGTGGAGGTCAAGCCTTCGCCGCAGGCCGCACCGGGGGAGTACCCGATCCAGGTCACGGTGAAGGCACCGGAGGCCCAGGCCGAAATGGATCTGACGGTGATCCTGAGCGGCACGTACGGGCTCGAAATGAACACCACCAACGACCTGCTGTCACTGAGCGCCGTCAAGGGAAAACCCGCCAACGTTTCGTTCTATGTCCGCAACAGCGGATCGGCCCCGCTGCAGGACATCCATTTTCTTTCCTTCAAACCGGAGAACTGGACCGTCGAATTCAAGCCGGAACAGATCGAAATGCTCGCCCCTGACGAACTCGTGCAGGTGGAGATCACCATCACGCCCGCGGCCGAGGCCCTGGTAGGCGACTACTCCCTCGCCTTGAGCAGCGAGGCGGGCAGGATCTCCAAAAACCTCGAACTGCGGGTGAGTGTCAAGGCATCCGTGGTCTGGGGGTGGGTCGGAATCGGACTGATCGTCCTGGTCCTGGCAGGCCTGGTTTTCCTTTTCATCCGTTTGGGAAGGCGCTGAGATGGGCGGGCATCCGATCATCCGGACCCAAGACCTCACCAAGCGCTACGGTGGGCATGAAGCGGTCCGCTCCCTGAACCTCGAGGTGTACGAGGGCGAGATATTCGGCTTCCTCGGACCGAACGGCGCCGGAAAGACGACGACCCTCCTGATGCTGCTCGGCCTGACCGTGCCGACGACCGGAACGGTCGAGGTCTGCGGGTTCGATCCGGTCCGGGAGGCCCGCGACGTCAAGCAGGTGGTGGGCTATCTCCCTGAAAACGTGGGGTTCTACGGGGATCTGGACGCGGTCCAAAGCCTCGCCTACATCGCCGCCCTCAACGGAAAACCCCATGCCGATGCCACTCGGACGATCCCCGGGCTGCTGGAGCAGGTGGGTCTGGCCGACGCCGCCCGAAAGAAGGTCGGGTTTTTCTCGCGCGGGATGCGCCAGCGCCTCGGCATCGCGGAAGTCCTCTTGAAGGAGCCGAAGGTGCTCCTTCTGGATGAACCGACCCTCGGCCTCGACCCCGACGGGGCGGCCCGTCTGATCGGGCTGATCGAATCCCTGAACCGTGACAGAAACATGACCGTGCTCCTGTCCTCCCATAACCTCCAACAGGTGCAGAGGATCTCGCACCGCGTCGGGATCATGATCGAAGGCGGCATGGTGGCCGAAGGCCCCATCGACACCCTGGCCGAGCAGACCTTCGGCCTGGGCGGCAGCCGGTATTCCCTTGAAGAGATCTACCTCGAGTACTTTCAGGAGGGATGAGGTATGCAGGGGCTTTGGGCGGTTTACCGCAAGGAACTGGGCGACCATTTCAGCAGCTACCGTTTCGTGATCCTTTTCGCCCTGATCGCGATGGTCAGCTTCATCACCAGCTACATGGCCGGGGTCGCGCTCCGGGAAAATCTGGAGGGCCTCGCCCGGCCCGGGTTCGTCTTTCTGATGCTTTTCAGCACGCCCGGAGCGCTCTTTTCGATGCTCCAGTTCGTGGCCTTTTTCGGGCCGCTCATCGGGCTTGTGCTGGGCTTCGACGCCATCAACCGCGAGCGGGCCCACGGGACCCTCATCAAGCTTCTGAGCCAGCCAATCTACCGCGACGCCGTGATCAACGGCAAGTTTCTGGCGGCCGTCACCGTGATCGGCATCATGCTCCTCAGCATCGTCCTGATCATCTCGGGCTTCGGGATCACCCTGCTCGGCATCGTCCCGGGGCTCGAAGAAATCCTCCGGCTGGCCGTATTCCTGCTCCTGAGCCTTTGCTACATCGCCTTCTGGCTGGGCCTCGCCATCCTGTTTTCGATCCTCTTCAAAGGCATCGCCACCTCTGCCATGGCATCGGTGGCGCTCTGGATCTTCCTCTCCTTCTTCATTTCCCTCGGGGCGGACGTGGCCGCGGGCGTCGCCGAACCGCTCGAGGGTCAGCAAGGTCAGGACGTAGAGGCAACCATGCGGCATGCCCGGATCAAAGAGATCTTCTCTCTGACCTCCCCGATGGTCCTTTACACGGACGCCTCCGGAACCATCGTCGACCCGATGCGCAAAACGACCCGCAAGATGGTCCTCCTGGGTTACATGGAACAGCTGTCGCTGTCCCGTTTTCAAAATCCGCTCCCGCTCGGGCAGAGCCTCCTCGTGGTCTACCCTCACGTTACGGTCCTGATCGCGATCACCCTGATCTGCTTCGCCGTTTCATACATGATCTTCATGACGCAGGAAATCAGAACCTGAGCAGCCGCCGGACCAGCATCGCCCCGAGAGGCCATCGGTCCGGAAAACATCATAAACAGCCTACGTAAAGATGGGTGGAAACTCAAAACGAAAGCAGAGGATCGAAGGAGACAGATCGATGAAGATTGCGGAACTCCTGACAGGCAAAAAGGACGGCGAGCAGGTCACCCTGGACAAGCTCTCCATACCGGTCACCACCTTAAAATCCCTTCAGAAAGAGGGCTATCAGCACGCAAAGGTCTTCCAGGACAACCAGACATTGGTCTGCTGGGGCGATGCCTGCTCGGCCTGTTTTACCGAGGGGGAGCTTCGGGCCCGGGATCGATCCAAATAAAGCGGGCATAGCGGGGAGAGAGCGCCTCCGGGGAAAGCTGCCCGTATTCCTCCTCGAATTCACGCCACAGCCCCCGCAGCGCCGCCTGGAGGATCTGCAGATCCCCGTCGCTGAATCCGGCGGCATAACCTGCCATGGCATCCACGAAATGCGCCTGGAAGGCGGCCATCGGGGTGGAGCCTCCGCGTCGGCCGCCGCCGAGCTGTTCGAGCCATGCCCGCGCCTGATCGAGGGAAAGCGGATTCAGAGAGGGTTCGAGCCCCAGACATGCATAGGCGAATGGATTGAACAGGATCGACCGAAAGGTTCCCGGCTCATTCCCGAGCAGACTTCGCTCCACTGCATGCCGCGCCGAGATTCTTGCCAGCAGGCCGTCGAGGACCCTCAGAACCGCCAGTGTCCGCCGGGTGGATTCGACTTCCTCGAGGCTCTGAAAATCCCGGACGGGATCCTTTTCTCCGACCCCCGCATAAAAACGCGGCTTCGATTCGAGCGCGCCGGAAAGGGCCCCGCCCCACGCCTCCCCCCAGAAGCCGGGTGGAAGCTCCTGCGCCGCGAACCAGCTTTCTTTGACCCAGCGCTCCGCCTCCCAGCGGAGGCTCAGCACCTCGCCGAAGCCGGTCCGGAAAAGGGCCGCAAGGCTGTTCCGCTCGACCAGAGATCGTGCCCGATCCAGGTCCCCCGCGGCCGCGCGATCGAGGGCGATATTGATATAGCCTGCGCCTTTGCGACTGACGCGCAGGAGATCCTCCAGCTCGAAGCGCGCCATCCTGTCGGCTACCACGATCTGGTTACAGAGGCCGGCGAACTCCAACTGCATCCGTTCGAGAAAAACGGGGTCATCGGCCCGCGAGACCACTTCGGCAAGCGGCCCCTTCACCCCGCCGTGATGAAGCGGTGCGAGGGGAAGGGCCTCCTCCCCCCTGACCCAGTCCGGGAGCGTCAAGGCAGCAGGCTGCTTTTCGTCCCCCTTCGCCAGAAAACGCGGGTCCAGAGGGGCATAGATCGCCAGGGCCTCGTCGTAGGGCAGAAACCCGTGCTCGGCCAGGCGGACGTTCCGGAGCCTGTACATCTCCTCCTCGCATTCGGCCGGGATCACGCCGCCCAAGGTCGCGAGCAATGCCTGAAACCTCTGGAAGTCGTTCGCCGCAAGGCTGTGCAGGACCGCCGTGACCGTCTCCCGCGCTTCCTCGTGGGGTGCGCGCAGATAAAAAACCCCATCCAGGGTGAAAAACCCGTCCGGCAAGTCCAGATCATCATCGGAGGGCTTGACCAGCACCTCGAGGCGCCTGAAGAAATAGAGGTAGGCCATTGCCTCGCCCTCCTCCGAAACCATCCAGCGGGTCAGGCGCCCGAGATCGGCCTGCCGCAGCCGTTCGAGCCATCGATCCTCCGCCTCCAGGTCGAGGCCGTCCTTCTGCCACACCTCGAGATCCAGGATATACTGCCATTGATCCTCGGATGCCAATTGCAGCAGCGGGCCGGCATCGTCCGCTCCCACCTTCTTGACCAGCCAGTAAAGGTCCTCGCAGGAAAGCCCCTGAACATAGGCCTCGGGGCTGTCCATCGCCAGGATGCGGTTGATCAGCTCCGACCCGGAAAGGGCATGCAGCGGCAGAAGCCCCGTCCCATTCCTTTCGAGGGGGCCGCTCCCGGCCCTCTCCACAGGTCGTGGTTCTCCCTGCAAAGTGGTTTTCAACTCATCTGACCCCATATCGCCTCATTCCTCAAAACGACGGACGCATGAGCGGCTGCGCCGCAGCGCCCCGGAGGGAAGCACCTCCCCCGCCGCAAAAAGAGCCCCCTTTCCGCCGTCCGTTTCATTGTATGGCTGCTTTTAGCGTTTGTACTCCGAGCCGGGATATGCTATGAAATCAGCATTCAGAAATGATTTTTTCCACCGCTGCCGGGGATCTGCTCGCGCCTAGCCAACCCGGCAGGCCGGCACGAACCCGAATAGGCGCCGATCGAGGCTGTATCCTTGAAGCTTCCAGGATTTTTCAAGATTCCCCTGCTGGGCCTCGCGATCATTGCCTCCATCCTTCTATGGTTGGGATTGGGCAGCGAGGGGTTTCTGCGGCTGTATCAGGCCAGGCAGGACCGCGACGCGCAGCGGGAGATCAACCACCGGCTGAACCAGGAAAACCATGCGTTAATGGATGAGATCAACCGCCTCGAGACCGATACGGCTTATCTGGAAGCGATCGCCCGAAAAGAGATGAACCTCGTAAGGGACAACGAAATCATATACCGGTTCGAGAAAAAAGAAAAGGCGGATTGAAACACCCCATCCACGTGTGCCGCGGAGCGCCCCGGACAGCCGGTCTGCAGCCCGCATCCAGGTCCCCGTCCCTCTTGAAAGGCGCCTTTGGACCATGTCTGACGATCTCGACTTCCTCCTCACCCTCCTTCGCCAGGAACCTTCGGAAGCAGCCGCACTCCGGATTCTGGAGAGGCTGCACACCGCCGGCCGCGTGAAGGAATCCCTCCAGGAGGCCCTCGAGGCATCGCGCCGCCACCCGGAGAGCATCGCCCTCAGGCTGTTCGCGGCAGAAAGGCTGCTCGAGGCCGGATTCAAGACGCTCGCCGAGCGGGAGCTGGAACGGATCGAAGGCTCCTTGCGCTCCCTGAGCCGTGTCTTCAAACTAAAAGCGGATATTTGCAGGCGACAGGGGAAAAGCCGGGACGCTCAGAAGGCGCTCGAGGCCTATCTCGCCCTCGCCCCGGAGGCCTCCGCCATGCAAAGCGCCGTCGAGAAGGCCGCCGGACAGCCTCTTGCAGAGGAAGAAGACCTCGCCGCCGCGCTGCGGTCCCTCACCTCGAGCCCCCGGGCGCCGATGGACAAAGACGGCCCTGCCGGGCAAGAGGGAGATGCAGAACCCCTGGCGAGCCCCACCCTGGCTGAGATCTATCTGAACCAGGGCGACATCGAGACGGCCGTGCGAATGTACACCGCCTGCCTCGCGGCCAACCCCGGCGACTTCGCCTCCCGGCGGCGCCTGGAGGAACTGGAGCCGAAACTGGAACAGTGGAAACGGCATGAACACCACAAACGAAAGCGCATCGCCGTCCTCGAGGGATGGCTCGAGCGCATCCGGAAAAGAGCCTATGCAGAAGCACAGACCTGATTTCCACTTCGCCGCCACGGGAATCGGCAGCGTTCCCTTTACGGACATCCCCGCGACCTGCAACGGGATCCTACAGGAGGCCCCCCGGATGCCTTTCTGGCCTCAGTTTCCGCGGAGAAGCCCCGTCGAGGACATGTCGATCCAGTTCAGCGAGGGCATGCCGCTCCTCTCGGCCGACCTGGAGAAGCGCTCCCTGACCATCGCCTCGGACACCCCCCGGGCCGATGCACTGGTCGCCTTCTACGACCGGTTCATGTCCCATGACGTGGAGGCCTTCGCCGTCAGCCGGGAGTATGCCCCCGGGCTTTACCGGATGGAGGAGGTCCTGGCGGGCCGTCCCGCCGAGGCAGGCGCCTTCTTCAAAGGCCAGACGGTCGGCCCCGTCACCTTCGCCGCCGGTATCCGTGACACAAACGGCACCTCCGTCCTCCACAACCCTGAACTGCTCGAGGCCCTGACCCACGCCCTGGCCATCAAGGCGCGCTGGCAGGTAGGCAGACTGGCCGCCTCGGGCCGTCGGCCGGTCCTCTTCCTGGACGAACCGTACCTGTCCGGCTTCGGCTCGGCCTTTTCCCCCATCCAGCGGGAGACCGTCATCGAACTGCTGCACACCGTGATCGACTACCTGCGGACGCACACCGAGACGCTGATCGGGATCCACTGCTGCGGCAACACGGACTGGTCCATGATCCTGGAGGCAGCCCCCGACATCGTCAATTTCGATGCCTTCGAGCACCTCGACTACTTCCTCCTCTACCCCGATCAGATCCGGAAATTCCTGCTGGCAGGGGGGGCGGTCGCCTGGGGGATCGTCCCTACGTCCCCCGCGGTCATGGAAGCGACGTTCGATTCGCTGGCATCCCGCCTGCAAAAGGGGCTCGCCTATCTGGAGGAAAAAGGGATCGACCGCGGCCTTCTGGCGCAGCGATCCCTCATGACACCCGCCTGCGGGATGGGGAGCATGTCCGAGCCGGAGGCCCGGAGGGCTATGGAACTCCTCGGGGCCCTTTCGAGGGAGTGGACGAAGGCGTCATAAGACTCTCAGAGAGGGGACGCCGCAGAGGCAGGTCTCCGAGCCGCCGTCTTTTCCAACCGCAAACGGTTGTAAGCCATGAGCATCAGCGGCTCCAGGTTGACAATGTCGGCCCGGTTGTAAGCGAGCAGCCGGTCGAGCGCCCCCGGTCGGCCTTCCTGGTGCGCCTGCCACAGCCGCACGGCGTCATAACCGTTCAAACCGTCGATGCCTGCATCCCGGCCAACCCCGAGCGCCTTTTCGATCGCCTTCAAGCCGCCGCTGTAGCCGAGTCGTTTGAGCACGAAGCGCAGGTCGATGTGGCCCGGTGGAAGGGAGATGTGCGGGAAGGCCCGCCGGATGAAGGGCAGGTCGAACAGGCTGCCGTTGAAGGTGACCAGCAGGTCGTAGGCGCTCACCCGCTCCTCGAAGCGGTCGAGATCGCGGCCGTTCACGAACGAGAAAACCTCCCGGCCGTCGTAGAGGCCGATGACGGTGATCTCGTCCATCCCGTTCAGCCCCCCGCTCGTCTCGATATCGAGGTAGGCCGCCCGGTCCCTGAACTCGCCGAAGAGCCGCCAGAACTCACCGGGCGGCAAACGCTTCTCGAAGAAACGGATATCCCCCAGATGTTCGACCGAACGTCTGAGTTCGCCTTCGATAAATCGGTCCCTCGCATCCGAGAAGGCAGGTTCGGTCCGGCGGAAAAAATCGTCCCAGCACTGGATGCCGCGGCGCCAAAGGAGTCTTTCCGTCTTCGGGCCTATCCCCTGAATATGCAGGAAGGTATTCTGAAGCATCGATTCCGGAGATCGGGGCCGCCAGGCTGCCGCGGCACTTCCGCTCAGCCGCCGCTCCTTTCATGCAGATGCTCGATCTTATCGCATGGCTACGCCGCCCAGCAAAGGGCAAGCCTGGGTCGACATCAATCGAAAAATCACCACGGAAGCCCCGTGGTATCCATCCGGAAATGACTTCCCGGTATCATCAGGTTTCCAATCCGGAAATGAGGATTTTTGGCCAATATCAAGGAAATCGAACGGTTGCGCGGAGGCGACCCGGTGGTCGCCGCACAAGCAAACGTGCAGATTGACGCCGAGATTGGCCAAAAAGACCATTTCCGGATGGAAACCACCTAGTGCTGGAACTGCCCGTCCTCATAGATAACGGCGCGACGCCCCGAAGCGAGCACGGCGCTGACCCGTTTGCGCTCGGTGTTGACGAGGTCCCAATGGAGCGCCGAGTCGTTGAAGCCGAGTTTGCGCTTGAGGTCCTTCGTCAGGGTGTGCGGGTCGCCCGCGAAGGTGTCGGCGTAGGAGGCCCCCACCGCCAAGTGGCAGTTGCCGTGCTCGCCCCCAAAGTTCTCATCGTAGAGGGTGTTGGCCATGAAGCGGTCTATTCGTGAAAAACGGCGGTCCGTCAGCGAGAACTCCCCCACGCGGGAGGCCCCTTTATCCATGGTCAGCTGTTTGCGCAGGAATTCACCGCCCTTTTCCGCCTCCATCGTCTTTGCAACGCCCCTCTCGAAGGTCAGGCGCACGCCTTCGACGTAGTTGCCGCTTCGAAACGAAGGTTGATCCGCGTAGTAGATCCCTCTGGTGCCCCGCCAGTCCGGCGAGAGGAACACCTCGAAGCTCGGGATGTTGTGCCCCGAGATCCCGATCCATTTGCGCATTTTCCCGGGCTTGACGACCAGGTCGATATGGTCCGATTCGATGTAGAGCGTTTCGACCTCCAGGCCGTTCAGCCAGTCTTTGACGGCCTGGGCCTCGCGGTGGATCTCCCGCCAGGCCTTGACTGGATCCGGCCGATCCAGGTAGCAGGCCCGCACCACCTGGTCGCTGTACTCCTCGATCGAAAGCCTCGCCTGGCGCGCCAGTTCCTCGGTCGGGACCGTGCACAGGGTCCACCCGAACAGCCCTTCGGCCTCGCGCTCGTCGAGGATCTCCCGCAGAGGTTTCCGCGCAACCGCCGCCTTGCCGATCTTCTTCGGATCGATGTCACTCAGGTGGGTCAGGGAGGCCGGCGCGTGCAGAAAGATATTTCCATTGAGGGCGTTGAACAATTCTTCCTCGCCGGGGGGAACGAAGGTCAACTGCGCCTGATTCGCCTTTTCATAGAACTGATGCTCCATCAGCGGGGTACCCCCCGGCCGGAGAACCGGGTTGTACCCTGAATCCAACAGCTTTCCCTGCAAGACCTCCGCCAGCGGGGTCGCGCACAGATCGAAGCGGAGCAGGACCAGATCGCCTTTGGCGTAAGGCTCCCGCCGCGCGGTTTTCAACCCCCAGATAAGCACATCGGCATACCGTTCCAACAGATCCTGGCTGAACATCCTCTTCCTTTCGTGGAGGCCGGCCGATGCAGGGGCCGGCTCGAAAACGTCTGCGTCGGTCATTCGGCCGTTGCACATTTCGAAACGCTTGTGATAGGCTCCGGTCGCTTGTCGGATTCCATCCGGAGGTACATACGAAAACATCAGGATGCTCGATCGGGGCCTGCGCGCAAGCGGCGCAGCGTCGGCAGGGCCCGCGAAAGGAGAGGAATCGTGCCGAGGATGAGCTTCGTCGTAGTGGATCGCACCAGGTCTCCCTTTCTGCGCGATGCCGAAACGTTCTACCTGGCGCGGCTCAAACCTTACACCCAGACCGATTGGGTTGTCGTCAAACCGGAGAAGGCCTCCAAGTCCCGCCCCGATGAAGAGATCATCCGTCTGGAGGGGGAGTCCATCATCAAAAGGCTCCCCTCCCCGACCCACCTGACCGCACTCGATCGGACAGGCCGGATGTACAGCTCACGGGAATTCGCCTCCCGCCTCGAAGCGCTCTATATGCAGAACAACCACCTCACGTTCGTCACCGGGGGTCCGCTCGGGCTTTCGTCAGCCGTCCGGGATGCGGCCCATGAGAGCCTCTCCCTTTCCAGGATGACCCTGACGCACGAGATGTGCCGGATCTTTCTCCTCGAGCAGATCTATCGGGCGTTCACCATCATTCACGGCACGAAATACCACAAATAATCCGTGTCCCATGGGGCGGGCATCCATAAACCCGCGGGAGAACAACGAACATCCCTGATCCCGGCCCGTCAATTGCCTGTATTGTTCTGCCTCGATTCGAGCGCCATGGCGATCTTGTTTCTGAGTTCCGTCAAATCGAATGACTTGATGACATAAAAATCAGCCGCAATGGACTTCATGTCTTCCTTGAACGTATCGTATGCGGTGCACAGAACGACAGGCAGATTGTAGAATTTGTTGCGGATATCCTGGAGCAGATCGAGCCCGTTGTAGTCCACCATCTTGATATCCAAGACCACCAGGTCGGGCTTCTCGGACTCTATCCTTTCCAGGAGCTTGTACCCGCTGTCAGCGGTGATGACTTCATACCCGGCCTCGGTCAATTCCTCGGAATAAAGGTAGCGGATATGTTCTTCGTCATCGACGATCAGGATTTTTGCCATGTGCAAGTCTCCTTATCTGAATTGGACCTTGGATCTCCTCACCCGATGCACCTCACTATAAAGCAAAGAATTCGGTTTTGCAAAGGTTATGAATCCTGAAGGCGGGGGCGCCGTGTGCAGTCGGCACCCCCTTTTCTCCACAGATCCCATGAGGTTGCGTGTCCGGTCCGCCCCGCTCAGTAAACGTAAAAACCCCGCCCGGACTTTCGACCCAGCCACCCGGCGGCGACATACTTCTTCAAGAGCGGACAGGGCCGATATTTGTCGTCTCCGAGCCCGCGCTGCAGGACCTCCATGATGGCCAGACAGGTATCGAGGCCGATCAGATCCGCCAAGGCCAACGGCCCCATCGGATGGTTCATCCCGAGCTTCATCACCTGATCGATGTCTTCGGCCGTCCCCACCCCTTCGAACAGCGCATACACCGCCTCGTTGATCATGGGGATCAGGACGCGGTTGCTGATGAATCCGGGGAAATCGTTCGCCGGCACCGGCGTTTTGCCCATCGCCACCGCCAGATCACGGATCGTCTCGAACGTCTCCTTCGACGTGGCCAGGCCGTTGATGATCTCGACGAGCTTCATCATCGGAACCGGGTTCATGAAGTGCATCCCGATCACCTTGTCCGGCCGGGCAGTGGTCGACGCGATCCGGGTGATCGAGATCGAAGAGGTGTTGGAGGCGAGGATGACCCCCTCGCGGCAGACCGCGTCCAACTGCTTGAAGATTTTGGCCTTCAGCTCCTCGTTTTCCACGGCCGCCTCCACCACGAAGTCCGCCCGGCTCATATCATCGAGCGCCGTCGAGCCCTCGATGCGGCCGAGGATCGTCTTCAGATCCTCGGGGGTCATCTTCTCCTTCTTGACGAGCCGATCGAGGCTCTTTTCGATGGTCGCAAAACCACGCTCCACGAAGGCATCCTCTACATCGTTCATGATCACCGCGTAGCCGGCTGCAGCGGCAACCTGCGCTATCCCGGAACCCATCTGACCCGAGCCGATCACTCCCACTGTCTTGATCTCCACCGTTCATCCTCCTCGATAAAATGAAATTGACGTCATGTCTCCAAGGCCTGCCGAAACCACCCGCCCGGGGCGCAAAGGCCGTTGCCCCTGCGGGCCCGAGAAACCGCCGCCGCAGGCAAGTGCAGCGCCAGGCACCGACCGCGCGCCTCCGGTTCAGCCGCCCCGAAACGGCTTGCGTGAAGTCTATGGGTTGCCGGCCATCCCGCATCTCCACAATCCGCGCGCGGCCGCCCCCGAACGAGCGATCCTGCCCTCATCGATCTTCATATGCGTAAGATGCGGGGAAAAGCAAGCCCATTCTTGGCCTGCCCGCGAAAAGGACCGTCCGGCGATCGCATCACCGGAAAACCGGTTCCATAGGGGGAAACCGTTCCGTACAGGGAAGCCGGTTCCATCTCCCGGACCCAGCCGCGGCGCCGGCCTGAGGGGTCCGCATGCAGATGATTGTAAATTCCGGGGCGACGCGCTACACTTCTATCCTAAGTATCCATCCGGAAATGATTTCGCGGTCGAACTCAGTTTCCAATCCGGAAACGATCCCCGGCTCCGGATGCACCGCCCGGATGGCGTGTCGAGCATCCGCGCCATTCAGAAAACAATCCCCGTGGCGGGAGACGACCTCCTTTCAGGAACCGCGACGCTGCGCAACGTCTGGAAAGCGGCCATCGCGCGCCCCACGGGCCGGTCCCGCCCGGCTGCGGTGGGGGTCCCTGCGGGCGGCAGCGGTCGGGGTGGCATAGATCCGATCCGCCCGCGCATCTCAGGCCCATTTCCGCTGAGGCCGCAGACGCAATCGGCCGGGCTGCGCAAGTGGAGATGCGGGCCTTCATCCCAGACGATCGGCCGCAAACCCTTTCCGGACGGCAACACCGGCAACCCCAGCGAGGAGGACAGACGATGAGCGACGGGAAAAACACCGATAGCGAACCCGAGATTGCGGTCTATCGGCATCCGAATGCAGAGATCCGATCCTACCTGACGCGGGACACGGTTTCAAACCCGCTCGTCGAGTCCTTCCGAGCCCCTTACGGCCCCGACAAAATAAAGTCGCTTCCCTCCCTCGGGGCGATCGGAAAGCAGATCGTCCAGGAGTTGATGAGCCTGCCGGGCATCACGGAGATCCGCGTCAAACCGAAGGAGATCCGCATCATCAAGAAGTCGGAGGCCGCCTGGGAGAGTCTCGAAGGCCCGATCCTTCGGATCCTCACGAGCGCCCTCAAACGAAAGCGGCTGCGGCGGGTCAAATAGGGCGGGGGTTACGCCCCCTCACCGCTCCTTCACAAAGCAGAGGATCGCCCCGCCCACCAGGAAAAAGACCGAGACGGAGAGGATCGAAAGCCGGGCCGTCCCGGTCAACTGCCGGATCAGGGCAAACAGGATAGGCCCCCAGACGGCGGAAAACTTGGAGAAGACCGAGAAGAACCCGAAGAGCTGGGCGGCACGTTCGCGGGTGACGAGCCGCGCATAAAACGAACGGGACAGGGCCTGCGTCCCCCCGAGAATCAGCCCCACCACCAACCCCATGATCCAGTATTCCCCCGGGGTCCGCATCCTGAAGGCAAAGAGCGTCAGCCCCAGCCAGACCGCCAGGGCAAGCAGGATCGTCCGCCTGACCCCGAGCGTCTCGGCCGCCCGGGACATGCCGAGCGCGCCTGCGATCCCGACGAACTGCACCATCAGAAACGTCCCGAGAAGCGTGGAACTCGAGAGCCCCAGTTCTTCCTTGCCGAAGATAGCCGCCATCTTGATGATCGTCTGCACGCCGTCGTTGTAGATCATGTAGGCGACCAGAAAGAGCAGCAGGTTCCGCCGCCTGACAATGTGCAGAACGGTCTCGCGGAGCGAAGAAAAACCTTTTCGCACCGAAAAGCTCAACCCCGTTCGCACCGAAACGGACGCGGAACGCTCCCGCAGCATGAAAAGGGTCACGGTGCTGAAGCCGCCCCACCAGACCCCGGCCGAGGCAAGCGACAGGCGCACCGCCACCTCCTGATCCACCCCGAAGGCCTGATGAAAATGGATGAAAAGAACGTTCAACAGGAGCAGCAGCCCGCCTCCGAGGTATCCCAGGGCATACCCCTGCCCGGAGAGCCGGTCCATGTCCCTGCCCGTTGCGAGAAACGGGAGAAACGCGTCGTAGAAGACATTCGCGCTCACGAAGGCGTACTGCCCGATGCAGAAAAGGAGAAGGGTCCCCTGCACGTCCCCCGCGCCGCAGAAGCCGAGGCCCAGGGTGGCGAGGGCGCCGGCGTAGGCGCCGGTCATGAGGAAGAGCTTCTTCCGGGAGCTGAAATCGGCGATCCCCCCCAGGACCGGGGCGGTCAGGATCACCAAGATCGAGACGAGCCCGTTGGCGTATCCCCACAGGCTCGTGGCGCTCAAGACCGTATCCAGCCCGAACCAGGTGAGGGCGGCGCCCTCCGGCGGCACGACCCATTCCGCGAAATAGACCGGCAGGACGGCAGCCAGGACTGTCGTGGCGAAGGCGGAATTCGCCCAGTCATAGACGCACCATCCGAATCGATCGCTACGGGGCGGATGCGAAGACACAGTTCCCTAGCGCCGGCGGAGCAGGCCGCGGACGGCATCGAGTTCGGCGCAGCGCAGCACCATGGCCGCCCCGAAATAAACAACCGCCGCCAGGACGATCGCCGCGGCGATGCGCGTCAGGAGCGGCCAGAAGCCGGCGCCCCACAAGCTCATCGGCAGGGTCCAGTGCTCGTAGAGCAGGATCGCCGCCCCCATCAGGACGGCGGCGGAAAAGGACTTCAGGATAGAGCGGCCGACCGGCCTCAAGGCCAGCACCGCCACCCTCCTTTTGAGCAGGATCAGGAGGCAGGAAAACTGCACCGTGGAGGCCAGGGTGAGCGCCAGGGCCAGGCCGCCGTGCTTCAAGGGGCTCATCAGGGCCAGGCTCAGACTCAGGTTCGTGACGAGCGCCACAACGGCGATCTTGACCGGCGTCCGTGTGTCCTGCAGGGCATAAAAAGCCGAGACCAGGATGCGAACCCCCGAAAAGGCCCACAACCCGAGGCAGTAATAGAAAAGGGCGAGGGCGGTCATGGCGCTCGACACACTGTCGAAGGCGCCCCGCTCGAAAAACAGCTCCACCAGCGGCTCGCGCAGGAGGATCAGACCGATCATCGACGGAAGCGTGATGAAGAACACCAGCCGTATCCCGTATTCGAGGGTCCTTCCAAAGCGCTCGAAATCCCGGTTGGCGGCATAACCTGAGAGCGTCGGGAGGGAGGCGGTGCTGATGGCGATCGCGAAGACCCCAAGCGGGAACTGCACCAGCCGGTCGGCGTAGTAAAGCCAGGAGATGCTCCCTTCGGGCAGGAATGACGCGATCAGGGTGCCCATGATCTGGTTGAACTGATAGACGGCCGATCCGAAGATGGCGGGCAGCATCAGGAGGCCGATCCGCTTCACCCCCGTGTGGGCGAACTGCCAGCGCGGCTTGAGGCTCATCCCCGCCCGCAGGGCTGGCAGGATCTGGAGTGCGACCTGCATACACCCGCCGAGCAGCACGCCGATGGCCACCCCGATGATCGGCTCGCTCAGCCTCGGCGAGATCCAGTAGGCCCCCGCGATGATGCCCACGTTCAGAAAGATCGGGGCGGCGGCCGGGGCGGCGAAGCGCCGGAGGGAGTTGAGGACGCCCATGAACAGGGCGACCAGACTGATCAGCAGGATGTAGGGGAAGGTGATGCGGGTCAGCAGCACCGTCAGGGCGTATTTCTCCGTGCCGCCCCCGAAGCCGAAGGCCTGCAGGCGGACGATCCAGGGTGCGAGGAGAATTCCTGCCACACTCAAGATAACCAGGATGATCGAGAGGAGGGTCAGGACGGTCCGGGCGAGCTCGAACGCGGCCGGCTTCCCTTTCTGGGCCAGGTACTCGGTGAAAACCGGGATGAACGCGATGGTCAGGGACCCCTCCGCAAAGAGGCTGCGCAGAAAATTCGGGATGCGGAAGGCCACGAAGAAGGCATCGGCCGCCATGCCGGCGCCGAAGAAACGGGCCACAACCATGTCGCGGATCAGCCCGAGGATCCGGCTGAGAAACGTAAACGCGCTGATCACCCCGGCCGCCCGGCCAAGCCCGTGGGTTCCTGATTCTCCGGCTGCGGCTGTCTTCAAAAGCGCTGCCTTTCTTTTCACTCCAGCATGGAAAGCATCCCGCGGGCGTCCGTCGTCGGCGCTTTGCAGGCCTGTCCGCGGCAGACATAGGCCGTCGCCTTTCCATCGCGCATCCGGTAGCCGGACGTGTAGCCGGTCAGGTCATCGATCTCGGCCGAGGGCTCATCTCCCGGACGAAAAAGCGCCACCAGATTCGGGTGGAACCGACCTGCCAGCGCCCGGCGGAGACCCGTCAGGTCGGCGCTCTCCCGCCTCCCCACCAACACCACCTCGGATACCGGCCCGGCTGCGAAATCCGCGGCCGTCAGAAAGAAGGCGTAGGCCGAGGGCATATCGCCGATGCGGGAGGAAAAGGCGCGCGCAAGCTCGGCGGCGCGATCGGCGAGGCCGCTCCGCCCCGTGAAATGGCTCAGGCGCAGGAGGTTCAGCATCGCCACAGCGTTCCCCGACGGGACCGCCCCGTCGTAGATCTCCTTCTTACGGACGATCAGGGTCTCGCCCTCTTCAGGCGTAAAAAACAGCCCACCCCGATCCCGATCCCAGAACCCTTGCAGCATCCTGTCATTCAGGACAAGGGCGGAGCGCAGCCATTCCTCCTCGAAGGTGGCCTCATAGCATTCGATGAGCCCCCAGACGAGGAAGGCGTAGTCATCCACAAACGCGCCGATCCCGCCCTCCCCCTCGCGGTAGCGGTGAAGCAGGACGCCGTCGGGTCCTCTCATTTTGCCGAGGATGAAACGGCCGGCGGCAGCCGCCGCCGAGGCGTACTGCGGATCGTCCAGGACCTTCGCGCCGCGCGCGAGGGCCGCGATCATCAGGCCGTTCCAGTCCGTCAGGACCTTGTCGTCCCTGTGCGGCCGGACCCGTTCCTCCCGCGCGGCAAAAAGCCGCTCCCGGATGCGCGCCAGGCGCTCCGCAAGCACCTGTTGGGAAGCGCCTTTCCGCTTGGCCATCGCTTCGAGGGATTCACGAAGATGCAGGATGTTTCCGCCGGTCTTCCGGCCGGTGCTCTCCTCCAAAAAGTTCCCCTCCGGCCTCACGTCGAACCATTCCATGGCGAGGCCCGCATCCTCGTCCCCGAGGACACGCCGCATTTCCTCAGCGCTCCAGACATAGAATTTCCCCTCGACGCCTTCGCTGTCGGCGTCCTCGGCCGAGTAGAAGGCCCCCTCCGGAGAGCGCATGTCGCGGAGGACGTAGGCGAAGATCTCCCTCGCGGTCTCCGCGTAGAGCGCCTTGCCGGACGTCTGACAGGCCTCGAGACAGGCAAGCGCCAGCAGGGCCTGATCGTAGAGCATCTTCTCGAAATGCGGAACGAGCCACTCGGCATCGGTGCTATAGCGGTGGAAGCCGTATCCGATCTGATCGAAGATTCCGCCGAAGCGCATCGCCGCAAGCGTCTTCTCGACCATCCCGAGGACCTTGGCGTCCCCGGAGCGCTTCCAGCACCGCAGGAGGAAGAGGAGTTGGTGCGGGGTCGGGAACTTGGGCGCGGGGCCGAAGCCCCCGTGAACCGCGTCGAAGCGCTGCGCAATCTCCCGGCAGCCATTTTCGATCACGGCGAGCCCGAGGTCGCCCCCGGCGGTATCCGCATCGACCCCCTTCAGGGCGGCAGCAATCTTTTCGACGGAGCGCACGACCTCCCCCCGGCGCGTTTGCCAGGCCTCACGGATGCGCGGGATCAGTTCGAGCATCCCGACCCGCCCGAAGCGGTTTTCTTTCGGGATATAGGTCGCCGCAAAAAACGGGGCCTTCTCCGGGGTCATCACGATCGTGAGCGGCCACCCGCCGCTTCCGGTCATCATATTGCAGACCGCCATATAGACGTGATCCAGGTCCGGGCGCTCCTCCCGGTCGACCTTGATGGAGACGAAGGCCTCGTTCATCAACCGCGCGACCGCCTCGTCCTCGAACGACTCCTTCTCCATCACGTGGCACCAGTGGCACGTGGAATACCCGATCGAGAGAAAGACGGGTTTGTCCTCCGCCGAGGCTTTGGCGAAGGCCTCCTCCGACCACGGGTACCAGTCCACCGGGTTGTAGGCATGTTGAAGGAGATAGGGGCTTTTCTCCCGGGCCAGCCTGTTCGCTTTTCGCTCTTGCATGGCAGCGTCCTTTCCGCCGGTGGATCGGGGTGTAAAGGCTCATATCGCCCCGGCAGTTACACGCGGTTTTTCCGGCTCCATCGAGAAGGGCGGCAGGCATCAGCCTGTCCGCAAAGGGCCCTCCGACCCCATTTCGAAGGCGGCCTGGGCGGCCCCCATAAGGCCCGTCGCCTGGTTGAGGATAACCCTCACGGCGATGCCCTGCAGCAGGCCGCTGAAACGGCCCTTGTCGACGAAGGATTTCATGAAGCGGCCATCGGAGAGGGCCGGGAGGATCTTCGGCGGGATGCCGCCCGCCAGATACACGCCGCCGGTCGCAAGCACCGTCAGGGCAAGGTTCCCCGCCGCCGCCCCCAAGATGGAGCAGAAGGTCTCGAGAACCTTGACGCACAGCGGCTCACGTCTTTCCAGAGCGGCCTGCGTGATCGCCCCCGCCGGGTCTATCCGAGCCATATCGGCCGCAAGCCAATCGGGAACGAAGTACCCGCCGATCTCTTTCAGGCATGCGAACAGGTTCACCAGACCGAGCCCCGAGGCGGCGCGTTCGACGCTCACATGCCCGAATCGCCGCGCCAGACAGCGCCACACCTCGATCTGCTCCTCGTTGACGGGCGCGAAGTCCACATGTCCACCTTCGGAGGCGACGGGCCGATACCGGCCGTCCAGAAAAGACAGAACGGCATTCCCGAGGCCCGTTCCCGGTGCGATCAGGGCGATGGTGTCGCCGGAACGCGGCTTGGCGTCGTTCAAGGCATGCACCTCCCCGGCTTCGAGGAGCGGCACGACATACCCCGCCGCGGCCAAGTCATTTACGAGGCGGACGCGCCAGCCGAAACGCGCCTGAAGCTCCTTCTCGGAGACCAGCCAGGGAAGATGGGTGGTTTTGCAGACCCCGTCGATCACCGGCCCGGCGATGGCGAAAACGGCCCCTTCGACCGCAGCGGGATGCCGATCGAGGAAACGCTCTACGTGCGCCGGGACACCGTCCGCGGCGCTGCTCGGCCAGGTCTCCGACACCTGAAGCGCAGGCCTCGCCCCGCCCCTCCTGAAAAGACCCAGGATGGTCTTGGTGCCACCGATGTCGCCGGCGAGAATCATGCCGGATCGTTGATCGCCGATCATCTTTCACGCCTTTTGGGGGCGCCGGCACCTCTTGCAGCGCCCGCGCCCGGCCGCATCATTTCCCGTGCAGCTTCAGCGCCACTTCCGCCACCCGCGCACCCAGACTCCGTGCGGTGGTCAGCCCGAGGTCGTCGGCCTCGATCCCTCCCTGATGGTTGCTCCAAAGGGTCCCGCCGAGATGGGCCCCCGGGCTCCCGTCACCCACAATGACCATATCGTGCACGAGCATCGCGGCGTGAACCGCCTGGATCGCCGCCTCCTGCCCGCCATTGCGGAAGCCGCCGACTGTCAGCGCGCCGCCTGCGACATTGCGGAATCTGAAGCCGTTGCGTCTGAACATGACCGTCCGATCGAGAAATGCCTTGCACTGGCTGGTCATCATACCGAGGTAGATCGGGGTGGCCACGATAAGGCCACCCAGGTCGGGATCGGACAAGATCGGGATAAGCGACGGGAAATCATCCTTCTGGCTGCATTCGAGCTTCTTCATACACGTCCCGCAGGCGATACATCCGCGGACATCCATCCCGGCCAGTTCGATGACCGCACCTTTGACATCCGGGAAGGCCTCTTCGGCCGCCTTCAGACAGACATCCAGCGCATAGCGGGTGGTCTTACCCTTTCGCGGGCTGCAACAGACACCGACAATCTTGACTGTCATGTAAATCATCCTCCTTTCCGATCAGAAAAAAACAACGATTTCAGGATGGGGCACAGTTTCCGTCCGGAGTGGGCCTTTTCTCAACCCGAACCCATCCTCCCGGGGTTGGACAGCCCTTGCCGGATCTTTGGCGGCAAAGGCGCTCCGGGACCCGCCCCGAAGGGGTCGGACCGAGCAGGCAAAGCCGGTGAAGAAAAAACCTCATTTCCGGATTGAAAACTTGTCCATGATTGAAAAACACTTCTGAATAACCCAGTCTAGCACATTACATCAAGGCGTGGGTAGCACGATGCGCGCACACTCCACGAAAATCGCCACCCTGAACGGCCGCAGCGGCAAAGCCCTTCGACCCCCGATCGGCGCATGGCGCCCGGCACGCCGGATGAGGGCGCAGGAAACCTTTTCCAAAGCCCCCTTGCCTTTTGCCATTCCCCTGCGGGTGAGCCCCGGTGATTGATTTTGACTGGCGGAAGGAACTCTGCTATAGAGAGGGAGGCTAAAATCACCGGCAGGTGCCGCATCCCCCGAAATCCACTGCGCCGCTGCGGGAGATACAAGCCACTATTGAGTATTCATCCGGGAAGGCTATATCCAGCGCGAGCCGGCTTCCATCCGGAAAGGAGGATATTTGGCCAACCCGATCGAAAGGAGCCTGAGACCGTCATGAAAGCCGCAAGCCCCCTCAAGGATAAAGTTGTTCTGGTGGTGGACGACGAGCCGGATATCCTGGAAACGATCGAAGAGGAACTGGATATGTGCCTCGTTCACAAGGCCGGCGACTATGACACCGCCCTGCAGTATCTCCTCAGCTACACCTACGACATCGTCATACTGGACATCATGGGGGTCAACGGCTTCGAACTCCTGCGCCACACCGTCTCGAGGGGATTTCCCACCGTGATGCTCACGGCGCACGCCCTTACGCCCGACGCCCTCAAGACCGCCATCAAGCTCGGTGCGCTCTCTTTTCTTCCGAAGGAAAAGATTTCGGAGATCGGCAGCTATCTCGAAGACGTGGTCCTGGGCGGAGGAAAACCGGTCTGGAAGAGGCTTTTCAGCCGCCTCGGCGAATCCTTCAACAAGCATTTCGGACCCGATTGGCGGGAAAAAGACACCTTTCTCAAAGAATTTCTCGATGAACTCAAGAAGAGCGCCGATGCCGCCGAGGAAACGCCCGGTCGGCAGTAGACACCCTTCTCCCCTGGTAAATGGCGCGGCTCTGAAAAACGCCCCAGGAGTCCTGTCATGCCTTCCCGGCAGGGAGGGCTTTGCGCTTCGGCAGAATGTACATCTCACATATCCGGCGGTAGTGATGCCCGTAGATGGCTAGCGTCACGGCCAGCGACACCACCCGCGGCTTGCGCAAAAGCGTCCAGACAAGCAGTTTCCAGTACTGGAACCGCTCCTGACCCCGCACCCCGAGCAAAAAGCAGGACCTGAAAAAGGCGAGGAAGCTCTGGAGGGTCAACGGCGCCTTCACCCGGGGCACACCGAATTCCTTGAGGAAAACCTTCACGCGCCGATAGTAGTGCTTGGGGGAATAGATATGCCCCATCAGGGTGCGATACCCCTCGAGCAGGCTTTCGATCCCCATTTTGGGGATGATGTTGGTGGTGCCGTCGACGTTGTCCCCCGTGATCTTCGAGATCAGACGGTTCTCCCCCTGCAGCCGCGCAAAGAGCCGCGTGCCCGGAGGCGCGTTCAGGATGCCCACCATGGCGGTCACGATGCCGCTTTTCTGAATGAATTCGATCTGGCGCTGAAAGGTCGAACGGGTGTCGTTGTCGAAGCCCACGATGAAACCGCCCGTCACCTGAAGCCCCGCCCGCTGGATGATCTTGACGCTCTGAAGGAGATCCCGGTTCGTGTTCTGCTTCTTGCGGCACTCTGCCAGGCAGGCCTCGTCAGGTGACTCGATCCCGATAAAAACGGAGTCGAAACCCGCCTGGACCATCAACCGCATGAGTTCCGGGTCGTCGGCCAGATTGATGGACGCCTCGGTATAGAAGACGAAGCCCTTCTTGCCTTTCCGCCAGGCGATCAAGGCCGGCAACAGGCGCGTCTTCAGGTACTGCTTGTTTCCGATGAAGTTGTCGTCCACAAAGAAGACGCTGCTGCGCCAGCCGAGCGCATAAAGGCTGTCCAACTCGGCGATCACCTGTTCGGGCCGCTTCATGCGCGGCTTGTGGCCGAAGAGGACCGTCACGTTGCAAAAATCGCAGTTGAAGGGGCAGCCGCGCGAAAACTGGACGCTCATGGAGGCGTATTTCTTCATCTTGAGGAGGCTCCAGGCCGGCGTCGGGCTTTGCCCGATGTCGCAGAAGCCGTCGGCCCGGTAGACCCTTTTCGGGCGCCCGGCCTTCAGATCCGCCAGGAAAACCGGCAGCGTGAGTTCAGCCTCGTCCAACACCAGATGGTCGACGGCGCTGAACTCCTCGACCTCGGCCGTGAAGAGCGGTCCGCCCGCAACCACCGGCAACCCCTTCTCTCTGCAGCGCGCGATCACGTTTTTCACGCTCTCCCGCTGGACGACCATGGCGCTGATGAGGACCATGTCGGCCCAGGCGAGGTCTCCCTCGGTCAACGTCTCGACGTTCATGTCCACGAGGCGCTTGTCGAACTCCCCGGGAAGGAGGGCTGCGATGGTGAGCAGCCCGAGCGGCGGGTGCGATGCGTCCCTGCGGATGAAACGCAGGGCGTAACGCAGGGACCAGAAGGTGTCCGGAAAGCGGGGGTAGACGAGCAGGATATTCATACCGCGGAACTCCTTTCAACAAACGGAGAGGAGCCTTTCGGTCTCCAGACCGGCATCGGTGCCATCCATTCCGCTCGCTCCTTGCGGCGTACCTGGGGCACGCGGGTCTTGATCAAAATTTCACAAAGCCTTCACCACATCAAACGACCGAGGAGCGGTCGCCGTCGCTATGCGCGGAACTCCCCATTGTCCGCGGCATCCTACAACGGTCCCGCTAAGGGGTCCAGTCGGCAGCCGCCAAGACCGATTCGAAGCCGGCACACCCGCCCGCCCCACCTAACTGGTGTCCATCCGGAAAGGATTTCCCGGCACTACCCAGTTTCCAATCCGGAAATGAGGATTTTTGGCCAATATCAAGGAAATCAAGCGGTTGCGCGGAGGCGACCTGTAGGTCGCCGCACAAGCAAACATGCAGATTGACGCCGAGATTGGCAAAAAAGACCATTTCCGGATGGAAACTAACTGGTTTTCATCCGGAAATGATTTCCCGGTACAACCCAGTTTCCAATCCGGAAATGAGGATTTTTTGTCAATATCAAGGAAATCAAGCGTTTGCGCGGAGGCGACCTGTAGGTCGCCGCACAAGCAAACGTGCAGATTGACGCCGAGATTGGCAAAAAAGACCATTTCCGGATGGAAACTAACTGGGCATTGCCAGCCGCTGACGCGCTCGCCCAGGGTCGAACCCCTTCCGAATATCAAATTCAGTCTACCCCTACCTGCACCGCAAAGCAAAGCAAATCACCTACAGCGGCGCTGCATTCTTTCCGGCCTCCGGTCCGAGACAGCGATTTATTTTGCAGCCGGGGCGGAATCCGTTATATGATTCGCCCCAGCCACTGCGACGGCTCAAATCCTATCGGGGAGGGACCTTCTTGAACACGCAGAGCTACAGAGAAGCCGACCTGATCGAACTGCACGATGCAGGCATCGTCCTGCAACGCGACGGCTCCGACCCGCGCCTCGGCTGGAGGGAGTTCGATCTGCACGGCGAGACCTACCTCATCGACGACGAGGACGTCGGCACCTTTCTGGGGGCATTCGGGATCGACTACGACCGGGGCGTTCAAATCCATAAAGCGCGGACCCGAGTCGGGTCCGGTCAGTCACTCGAAGGAACGGAGTTTCCGCAGCGGATCGCCACCCTCCTCGCGCGGCCCGAAGGCGCCAGGCTTCTCTGGATCAAGGCCGAGTTGTGCCTGGAAAGCGAGGCCGGCGAAGAGGAGCGCCGCTGGCAGGAAATCACCTACTCGGGGGCCTGGTCGGTCTGGTGGGCTTCACCCCTGCCACGGGGCGGAGCGCAAGAAAAAAGGCCCGTCTGACACCGTTGCCTGTGCCGGCAGGGCCTTTCCCCTGGCAGCACCCCGCGGACGGGGCGCAGCCCTCCCGACCCTCTTTCAGGCGCCTTGAATCCGCTCCATTTCGAAGAACAGGTCCTGTTCCCGAACGACGCCCACCGCCTTCTTTCCCTCCATCACCAGGAGGCGCCGCTCGCCCGTGCCCACCATGGCGTAGGCCGCCTCCATCAGGTTCGCCTCCGCGTCGATGGTCGAGGGCCTGTGCGACATCACCTCGTGGACCCGCTTTTTGACGAGCTTCTTTACCTCAAACGTGAACATCCCCTTCCAGAACATGGGCGAGTACTGGATGCTATCCGCCGTCGAAGGCTTCGGCGCGCTCAGGTAGACCGGCATGATCGCCTCCAGGAGATCCTTGATCGTGAGGACCCCCTGCACCTCGCCCCCGCGGTCCAGGACCAGAATGGAGCGGTGCCCCGTCTCCAGGATCCGGCTGGTGGACACGCTCGCGCCATAGCTGCGCCGGAGGGCGTCCATGGCCTCGCCGACGGTCTGTTCCATCGTCACCGTCGTGTAGGCCTCGAAAGGCACCATGACGTCTTTCATGGTCCTCTCCGCCGGCGGGCCGCCTTTCTCGATAGACCGGACGGCGTCGGATATCTTGGCCGCCAGGATGTCGATGTCGCAGGGCTTGGTCAGGTAATCGAACGCACCCTCCCTCCGGGCCTCCTTGGCAGAGGGGAGGGCCCCGTGCCCGGTCAGCATGATGACCGGCAGGTCGGGGGCGTGCCTCCTGATCTCCTTCAGTGCGGCATGGCCGTCCATGCCGGGCATCTTGATATCCAGGACGACCACGTCCGGGTTCTGCCGCAGCTGTTCGATCGCCTCCTCACCGGAGCCGGCCAGGATCGTTTCGAAGCCCTTGCGGGCAAGCAGTTTTTTCGTGGTGGCGCGGAACTGCTCCTCGTCGTCCACCATCAGGACTTTAATTACGCGATTCATCGGTTACGCCTCCTTCTCAGAACGGTTTCAACCCCGGCCACCCCATCCAGGACCAGTAGGTAATCCCCATCAGGGCCAGACCGACCATGTTGGTAACCCACAGGATCATGCCGACCCTCAGGAAATCCTTGGCCTCCAGGTAGCCGCTGGCGTATACGATCGCGTTCGGCGGCGTCCCGATCACCAGGCAGTAGGCGAAGGACGAGGCGATGGCGGTCCCCATCGCCATGAAGGGGATCATAGCGGAGCCCGGGTGCACGATGCCGGCCATGGCCAGGGTCACGGGCCCGACTGCGGCGCATGCCGGACCGTCGGCCATGATCTGGGTGATCAGCGCGGTGATGACATTCCCGGTCAAAAGCAGACCGATCCCGTGGGTGACCCCAAGGGGTTCGGTCACCTGTAGCAGCGTGCGGGCGATCCAGTAGGCGCCTCCGGTCTCCACGAGGACCCGCCCGAAGATGATGGCGCCGGCATAGAGCCAGACGACCCCCCAGTCGACCTTGGTCTGAAAGTCACGCCAGTTTACCACCCCTGACAGGATATAGGCTATTGCGCCCATGACGGCAAGGACGCCGATTCCGAAGTCGATGCCCGTCCACTGGAGCAGGAGGTTCTTTTCGGTGATCCAGCAAAAGAGCATGACGAGGAAGATCAGGAGGGCGGTGATCTGCTGCCGCGTCCATTTACCGCCGCCCGCCCTCGCCGTCTCCTCCTTGACGATGGCGAAGGCCGCCCCCAGGTTCCTCACGGCGGGCTTGAACCGCCAGTTCAGCACCACCCAGCAGATGGGGATAAGGAAGATCAGGAACGGAACGCAGTAGACGCACCACTGCCCGAAGCCGATCGAAAGGCCGAACATGTCTTCGGCGTAGTTCATCATGATGATGTTTCGCGCGGCGCCCGAGGGAGCGAGGGAGCCTCCGAGATTGCAGGCCATGGCGATCGTGATCATCAGCATCTTGGCAAGCTCCGGATCGTCCTTCCCGGTTGCGGCCGTCGAGGTCGTGTAGAGCATGATGCCGATCGGGAGAAACATCGCGGCCAGGGCGTGGTCGGACATGAACATGGTGAGCGGCGCGATGATGACTACGATGATGAGCGTCACCCACTTGATATCCGGGTTCTTGAGCTTGCCGAACATCATCATGGCGATCCGTTTGTCCACACCGGTCTTGACGAACGCGGCCGCGAACATGAGGCTCCCCATGATGAACCAGGTCGCGTCCGACCAGTAGAGCGAGGCGACGTTCTTGCGGCTCACGATGCCCGTCATGAGGGCGATCAGCCCGATCGAAAGCGACACCATGGGCAGCGGCATGGCCTCGGTCACGAAGCACAGGACCACGAACAGGACAATCCCCACTGCGGCCTTCACGTGAAAACCGGCCTTCAGGGCCTTCGCCCGGTCCTTTTCATCGAGCCGGTCGAAGGTCAACTCCTCCGTCCTTAGCTTGTAGCCGCGGTCCATGAGGGCCCGAAAGGCCTCCGGGCTCATCTGGGAGGCGAACTGCACGACCTCGTCAAAATGCCTTTTCGTGGTGGGAATCCCGTTTTCCCTGCACCACTTTTCCGTCCGGCTCAGAAAGGATTTCTGGCTGAAGGAGGACTTCTGCAGATTCGCCTCCATCATCCGGACCATCTGGATCTGCCACTGCTCGAGTTCCGCCGGATTCTGGTTGAAGAGCTCCTTTGCAAAGAGGCCCTCCACATATTTGGGCCCGAACGCGTACTCCACACCCACGTCCAGCATGCTCTTCGGGGTCGGAATGATCAGCATGATCAGGAGCAGCCCCAAAGGTAGACTGAACAGCTTCCAGTTGATGAATTTATCGTAGCCCGAAGGCTTCTTTTTCTCTTCCGTCATAGATTCCTCCTCTTGTCCGCAGGGGCTTCCGCCCTCCAACGCGGAGGAGCCGAAAACCGCCCGCGGCACGACCCCGGAAACGACCCAACAAGGACTAGAGACTGCGAAAAGTTCCGTACGATCCGTGTATTCCCGTTTTTTCGATGGTGATATTCTCCGCATCCCTCCTGTATCGGCATTGAAACAACCGGCGCACGGGTTCTCCCGCCTGAAGAAAAATACCGCACCTCCTCCGAAACCCCTTATGGCCTATCCATCCGGAAATGATTTCCAAGTGCAACCCCGTTTCCAATCCGGAAATGAGGATTTTTTGCCAATATCAAGGAAATCAAGCGTTTGTGCGGAGGCGACCTCTAGGTCGCCGCACAAGCAAACGTGCAGATTGACGCCGAGATTGGCAAAAAAAACCATTTCCGGATGGAAACTAGGGCGTAAGGGGCCACCGGCCTGCTGCTCCTTTCACCCGCGAACCCTCGGAGAAACGGGCTGCGCATGAGAGCGACAGATCCGGCCGGCGGGGCATTTTTTCCAGAAAGCGCACCGCTTTGGATACAAGGGTCTTCAGGCCGTGCAACCATGACATCGAAGGCCCTACCCGATGGATTCAATTAGCGTGCCAGGGAAAGCAGGTGGAAACCCCCTGCCCAGCGGTTCAGCGGAGGCAATCCGGACGCCGCTCTCCGTCCCGGATGCACCGCCTCGACCCGGACAGCGGGATCGTTCTGTCGAACATTTTTTCAGGGTGTAAAAAAAAGCGATGACAGTAAGGGGCGTGAGAACGGTGGAGGCAGGAACTTCACACCGGGCGGAGGCAAAGATGCAAACATATGTAGTTTCCATCCGGAAATGGTCTTTTTGGCCAATCTCGGCGTCAATCTGCACGTTTGCTTGTGCGGCGACCTAGAGGTCGCCTCCGCACAAACGCTTGATTTCCTTGATATTGGCCAAACCGGGACCCGCCGCGCAGCGGTGGGACTGAGCGGCGAAGCGGTGAAGAAAAATCCTCATTTCCGGATTGGAAACTGGGTTGTACCGGGAAATCATTTCCGGATGGAAACTATGTAGTAGGAGGGCGATAGACAAAACGAGGGGGATCGGCGGTGCGCCGGCCCCCCATTGAAACACCTGCTTTTCAGGTCATTCAGGCATCTGCCGCCCGGATTCCCCGCAACCCCGATCCAAGGGAACGGTCATCCGGAAAGGACGACCCGGAACGACCCGCTTTCCATCCGGGGATGGTCTTTTTTCTCGGCGTCAATCTGCACGTTCGCTTGTGCGGCCGATGCATCCCTATATCCCGTCAGGGAAGGTCCTGCAGCCAGGAAGACTCTCCGAACCAGCGATTCGTCAGTTCCTCCAGTTCTCCGCTCCCATCGAGCAGCATCAGAAAATTTTCCACCCAGTTCGCATAAAGCGGATCGCCGGCCGGGAGACCAATCCCCAGGGGTTCGAAGGTCATCGGTGCAATCAGCGAGATGAGCCCCTCGTCCTGGTAGCGAAAGACCGAGATGATGCAGATCGGATAATCGGCGATGAAGGCGTCGACCTCGCCCTTGATGAGGAGTTGAACCGCCTCGTCGTAGTCCTGGGCGAGGGTGAGCTTCGCTTCGGGAATCTCGCTCTCGACAAGCGCCTGGCTCGTAGAACCTCTCAAGGCGGTAAGCTTCAGCTCGGGACGATTCATCTCCGACGGGTTCCTGATATCGGCCAGGGTCTGCTCCCGCGTGAGAATCGCCTTGCCGGAGAGAAAATAGGGCCCGACGAACATGCTCTTCATGTTGCGGGCGGGTGTGATGGTCATCCCGGAGAGCACCAGGTCGATCCTGCCGGACTCGAGCGCCGGGAGCAGGTCCGCAAACGCCATGCTCTGCAGACGCAGATTGACACCCATGGCATCGGCCATCTGTTTCGCGAGGTCCACCTCGAGACCCATCAATTCGCCGCCCTTGCTAATGAAGTTCAGCGGCGGCTGGCCCCCGGACATCCCCACCACCAATTCCCCCCGTGCAGCGATCCGGTCCAGATGGGATGACGGCCCAAGGACAGGCGCGGCACCCTGGTTGAACTGCGCGCAAGCACCCAACAGAATCATGCACGACAACGCCACCGCAAATCTGAATCCCCTCATCTTGTCGCTCCTTTCAATCCGTACAGTCATTCAACGAAAAACCCAGATACCCTATCAAACCGCGTGGCCCGATCTCCCCTTCAGCAGGGACCGATCCCGGAGACGCGGGCGCCTCCCGCTCACTATCCCGGTCGTACCCATCCGTTTCCGACCGATGCCGTGGGCAGCTCTCGATCTGCAAAAGGGCGAGGCGCAGCATCCGAGAACCCCTGGAGCACCGCACGAAACCGGCCGGTGCAGCCGCGCCGCCGCTTCACCGGAAAGCCGTCGACCGAAGAGCGTGCCGTCATCCTCGCAGGATCTTCAGGGTCACGGCATTCTCCCTGTCGGGGCACTCCACGACCATCTCTTCACCCGATGCCCAGGGATAACGGCCCCCGAACTGCAGGACACTCAAGGTCGGAAAGATATCGTGGTAAAAGAAACCACACAGGCCGCCGCTGTCATAGCAGCCGATCGAGAAACGGTCCCCCTGTCTGTGTCCTGCGCTGCAATGTCCCTTGACCGAAAGGACCTCAGCCTTAAGGGGCTTGATCGAAGCCGGGCTTTCCGCCATGCTATCCACCTCCGCGTCGAATGAAAATGATCGGATTCCCGAAAAACCGGGTTTCGAGGGCCTGTCCGGCTCCGGGCAGACGCCCGCCGCGATCGATCTCCCGCCGTGCGGGCATGCCGCCTTCACCCGCCGTGGCTAGCGCTCCTTGCGGCAGATGCAGTGCCGCTCGCCGCAGACATCGCAGACATAGACGACCTGTGGGACGATTCGATCCGGGGCCTGCCGTCCTCCCGCCCCTTTCCCGTCGCCGTTGACCTTTTCCCTCAGGCGGGGCGAAGGCCTGAAGACCACGACCCGCCGGGCCTCCAGTTCGATCCCGTTTCCGGTCGCGGGATTGCGCCCTTTGCGCGGGCCCTTGTCTCTCACATCGAACTTGCCGAAACCGGAGATCAGGACGTCCTCGCCTTTCGCCAGGGTGGACTTGAGGATCTCGAGGACACGTTCCACGAGAACGGCCGCCTTTTTCCTGGCGAATCCCTTCTCCGCCAATCTGCCTGTCAAATCGGATTTGGTGAGTGTCACGACCTTTTCTTCCCTCCTCGATCGTCCTCGAACGTACGGCTGCTTCGGTCAACGTGGCAACGCGGTCAATCGGACTCGAAATATCTCACGGGAAGGGCTTCGGGCCGCCCCTCGCCGCGTGCAGTCAGGTAATGGAAGAACAGATCCAAGGCCCGGCGCTTCGCCTCTCCGAGATCGTATTCGATCTTCTCCAGGTACCGCCGGCAGGCCCCCGAAGACATGGGGATGCGCGGGGCGACCCGCCTGCTGATGTCCTGCAGTTCCGCCCTGCCTCGGCTCGCACAACGAAGCAGCTCCGAGCGGATCTCCGACACACACTCCGGATTTGCCTCACAGAAGGACGCGCGGGCAACCCACAGGGCGAAAACGAAAGGCAGACCGGTCCTCCGATGCCATTCCTCACCCAGATCGATCCGCACCCCAGGCTCGCCGGTCTGCGACAACTGCAGGGCCTCGTCGCCGATCGCCATGACGCCTGCAACGGGCTCCCGCTCGCCCCTGAGATCCAGGATGTCACCGGTCCGGTAGCGCGGGCGAACCCCATAAAACTCTTCCAGGATCAATTTGACAAGCGCCGCCGAGGTCTGTGATTTGGAACTCAGGTACACCAGCCGGCCGTCCAGCTCCTCGGGCAGGACATCCGCAAAGAGAAACACGCTTCCGACGGGGCCCGTCGAACTGATGGAGAGTCCGGGCAGAACCCGGTAAAGCTCCGGACGCACGGCATACTCATGGGAGGAGACGAAGGCGATGTCCAATTGCCCCCGGCTCAGCAGACGGTTGAGCGTCGCCGGCGCCGCATCCGTGATCTGCCATTCGGGCCGGTTCACGGTCCGCTGCCAGACATCGTAGATGGGCGCCGTATTGATGAAGTTGACCATCCCGATCCTGGCTTCCACCTTCTCAGCCACCGTCTTCACATCCCTTGATCATCACGCAGCACGACCCGGTTCTCCGGCCCGCCATCTGGTTTCCATCCGGAAATGGTCTTTTTGGCCAATCTCGGCGTCAATCTGCACGTTTGCTTGTGCGGCGACCACCAGGCCGCCTCCGCGCAAACGCTTGATTTCCTTGATATTGGCCAAACCGGGACCCGCCGCGGAGCGGTGGGACTGAGCACCCGAAGGGTGTGAAGAAAAATCCTCATTTCCGGATTGGAAACTGGGTTGTACCGGGAAATCATTTCCGGATGGATACCCTCTAAGAAATATTCACTTCAGGCTCCGCCGGCCCGACCGCCTCGCGGCGCCGACAGAGCCGCCTGGCGCTCCAACCACCCCGGGCAAGACCCCCGTCGTCTTCCGGAGGGCGCGGTCGTGGCTGCGCGAAAGCCCCGCCAAGGCCGCCAGCGCACCCAGCAAGGCCAGGAACATATCCCACTGGGTGTCCCATACATCTCCCTGCGTCCCCAGAAAGGCATCGGCCGCCTGGCCGATGGCTGCTGCGGTCCACCACTCCAGAAGCTCGTAAAAGGCGCTGAAGGCGAGGCAGACACACGTCACCAGGAAAAACAGCCATTTTCCGGGTTTCAGCGGCGAGAGGCGAAGCAGGACTTCCCGCGCCAGGATCGCCGGGATGAAGCCCTGCGCAAGATGCCCCAGCCGATCGTAATGATTGCGGCTCATGTCGAACAGGTCCTGGACCCAGAACCCCAATGGAACGCGCGCATAGGTGTAGTGAGCGCCAAGGATCAGGATCAGGGCATGCAGCGTCAACAACCGGTAGAGAAACGAACTCAATCTGAACGAACGATAGGTGGCGATCAGGATCGCCCCACCGAGAAAGACCGGGAGAACTTCGAGCACCCAGGTGGCCCGGTCATAGGGATCCATTCCCGAAACGACCAACGCCGCAAGAGTGATCCCTGCGAGCAGCAGAGGCTCGAAGCCCTCCTGCATGCTCGATGCGCCCCGGGGGGGCGTTCCTTTGTTGCCGTATGGATCCAAGCCCGCAAAAACCTCCTGCTGCAAAACCGCGCAGGCGCAAAGGCCCGCCGTGATGACCCCTCCCGCCGGAAGGAACAGGCCTCAGGAAATCCTCCCTCATCGCCGCCGCGCCCTCGCATCCGTCCGGCGGCGACGTATTTGACCCGCTTTATAGCACAAGATCCTGAAAAGCGCTATCACCCGGAAAAAATAAAAACAGCCGGCAAACCCGAGTGATTCGGCGATACCAACCGCCTTTTCCCTTCACATTTCATCCGGTCATGCTATAAATGAGGTTGTGTTTGGAAACGGGTCTTGCGCATGCCAGCCACACAGCACGGCAGGCATGTCTATACGGCGAAATGCCTGCTTTTCCCAGACCCCCCTCGGCCCGTTCCTGCCGTCCGCGGTTGTCCCCGCCCCGCGGGATGAAGCTGCAGAGCCCGGCGAAACGGCTTTGCCGTTCCCGATCCGGAAACGCTCCAGGAACCATCATCATTTCGACGGGCATCTCTCGACCGGTTGTCCGCCCTGCAACGTCCACAAGATACGGCAGAGGATCGACGCAATCCCAGACGCCCTTCGGCGCACACATGAGGCTGATCCATGGCAGACACTATCGAGGCCGAGGAAAAGGCGATGATCGAGGACATCACCTCCTTCCTCGCAGGTTATCCCCGAGAACGCCGGCATCTCATTCCACTTCTTCAAACCATCCAGCAGCGCCACAAATATCTCTCGCAGGACGCCATCCACCTCGTAGCCGCACATCTGGAGCTTTCGCCCTGCGAAGTCTACGGGGTGGCGACCTTCTACAACCAGTTCCGATTCACCCCGCCCGGCCGCAACCAGATCAGGGTTTGTCTGGGAACCGCATGCCACGTAAAGGGCGGGGACATCATTCTCGAAAACTTCGAGCGTAAACTCGGCATCGAGGACGGCGAAACCACGCCTGACCGGGAGTTCAGCATCGAGAGGGTCGCCTGCGTCGGATGCTGTGCACTCGCCCCCGTCGCGCTCGTCAACGAGACCGTCTACGGCCACGTGGCCCCGAGCAAGGTGGAGGGGCTGGTTCTGGGATTCCAGCTGGCCAAAGAAAAGGAAGAACGAGAACGACGAAAGGACGCATCGGGTGAGCAACAGGGAACGGATTGATTCGCTTTTCAAGGCCATTCGGGAAAAAGCCGAGGCGCAGATCGCGGCGGAGGTCGAAACCGCCCTCCCCGAGATCGTGATCGGCATGGCGACCTGCGGGTTGGCCGCCGGCGCGCTCGAAACCCGAAAAGGGTTCGAGGAGGCCCTTCAGGAAAGGGGCATCGAGGCCCGAATCAGGACCGTCGGCTGCATCGGCCACTGCTATGCCGAACCGGTCGTCATCGTGCACAACCCGGGGTTTCCCCCGATCCTCTACCACCAGGTCACGCCCGGCAAGGCCCGGATGCTGGTGAAATCCTTTCTGGAGGATGGGGACCCGCTTTTCGAATACATGCTCGGGGCCATGGAAGCAAACGACATGATCCCGGCGGTCAGCGACTTCCCGCGTTTCAACCGCGAGAAGCGCGTAGTGCTGGATCTTTGCGGCGACATCGACCCGGAGCGCATCGAGGCCTACATCGCCCGCGGCGGGTATGCGGCGCTTGCCGGAGCGCTGCAGGAGGCGCCGCAGGAGGTCGTCGCCGCGGTGAGCGCCTCCGGTCTGCGGGGCCGCGGGGGCGCCGGCTTTCCCACGGGGCAGAAATGGGGGTTGGCGGCCTCGGCCGAAGGCCCCGGCAAGACGGTCATCTGCAACGCCGACGAGGGGGACCCCGGCGCCTATATGGACCGGACCATCCTCGAGAGCAATCCCCATCAGGTGCTCGAAGGCCTCGCCCTGTGCGCCTATGCGGTGGGGGCGAAGGAGGCCGTCGTCTACGTGCGGGCCGAATACCCGCTCGCGGTCAAGACGGTCACGGGGGCGATCGAGCAGGCGATCGCATGGCGCCTCCTCGGGAAGGACATCCTGGGCTCGGGTTTCGATCTCGAGGTCTCGGTCTTTCAGGGATCGGGGGCCTTCGTCTGCGGCGAGGAGACCGCCCTGATCCAATCGATCGAGGGAAAGCGCGGGATGCCGCAGCACCGTCCACCCTACCCGGTCGAAAAGGGCCTCTGGGGCCTGCCGACCGTCATCAACAACGTGAAGACCCTCGCCTCCATTCCGCGGGTCCTGCAGGGCGGCGCGGAGTGGTACCGCACCATCGGCACCGAAAAAAGCCCCGGAACGGCCATCTTCTCCGTCGTGGGGGACGTCACCCACCCGGGGCTCGTCGAGATCCCGATGGGGGTCACGCTCCGCTCGCTCATCTTCGAGGTCTGCGGGGGCATTCCGAAGAAGAAGCGCTTCAAGGCCGTGCAGATCGGCGGCCCTTCGGGCGGCTGCCTCCCGGCTGAGTTTCTGGACACGCCCATCGACTTCGATTCGCTTTCGAAGGCCGGGGCCATGATGGGCTCGGGCGGCATGGTGGTCATGGACGAAGACACCTGCATGGTCGACGTCGCCCGCTACTTCCTGGACTTCACCCAGAAGGAATCCTGCGGCAAGTGCACCTTCTGCCGGATCGGAACCCGACACCTGCTGGACATCCTGGAGCGGATCACCAAGGGGGAAGCCCGTGAAAGGGATCTGGAACTCCTCGAGGAGTTCAGCCGCGATATCCAGTCCGGATCGCTTTGCGCCCTCGGCCGGACAGCCCCGAACCCGGTCCTCACTTCCCTCCGCTATTTCAGGGAGGAATACGAGGCACACGTCTATGAAAAGCGCTGTCCGGCCATGGTCTGCCGCGCCCTGACCGCGTTCTACATCGACCTGGACAAATGCGCGCGCGGTTGCGATGCCTGTGTGGGGTGCTGCCCCGTGGAGGCGATCTTCACGACGCTCAGCCGCAAGAAAGGGATCGATCAGAGCCTTTGCGTCAAATGCGGCGAATGCATGGCGGCCTGCCCGCCCGAATACAGCGCCGTCTGCAAGGTGTCGCCGCCCGAAAAGGCCCCCATCATCGAGCGGCCGCCGAAGGCGGCGGAGGGTTGATGCACGGGCGGAGTCGAGGCTCTGCCCACCTTGTTCCCGGGCATTCGGCCAGCCCAGCGAACCGGCCGCATCCGTGTATTGGCCGGATCAAAGGGCGATCCATGGCCGCTCATCCCCGGGATATAGGCCCGGCAGCGTCCCCTGGTGGATCCTCATCGACCGTCTGCTGCCGCCGCGCCGCTCTGAAGTGCGGGAAACCATGCATGGCGTGATTTCAGCGGGTTCGAAAACCAATCCGGCACGCTTCCGAAAGGGAGCGCACCGCACCTTTTCATGCGGTCGCCGAGAAGAATGGAGCAGGCTGCAACCATGGTGACTTTCACTGTAGACGATCGGGAGATCCAGGCCGAGGAAGACGCCAACCTTCTCGATGCCTGCCTCGAAAACGGGATCTTCATCCCGAACCTCTGCCATATTCCGGGGCGGAGCCGCCCCCGCGCATCGTGTCGGATGTGCTTTGTGGAAATCGAAGGCGTGGACCGCCCGGTAACCTCCTGCACCGAAAGGGTGCAGGAGGGCATGCGCGTCCGGACCGACACCGAACGCGTCAGGCGCCTGCAGCGCGCGGGGCTTCAGTTCCTGCTTTCGGTCCATGACGTGGACTGCGGCCACTGCCCCTCCAACAAGCACTGCCCGCTTCAGGACATCGCCCGCGTTCTCGAGGTAGGTCTCAAATCCAAGCGGCTCGACAAGATCCTCAGCACCCCGCCGGTCATCCGCGAGCACCCCTTGCTCGACTACTACCCCAACCGGTGCATCCTCTGCGGAAAATGCCTGGATGCCTGCAGGCAGAGGCTCGGCCAGCCGCTTCTGACCTTCGCCAGGCGGGGGTTCGAGACCGTCATCAGCTTTTTCGGGGAAAAGGAGAGAGACTCATTTGCATGCGGGGCGGAGCCGCTCTGCGCCGCGGCCTGCCCCGTAAGCGCCATCCGGCTGCGCAGCGCCGGCGAAAGCGCCCCGGAGCCCTGAGGAACAGGCATTGCCGACAAAGCCCGGCCTCGCAGGCTGTGCTTCAAACCGGGTGTCAAAACCCTGTCTGGCCCGGGCGCTGAACCGCGGCTCTGTCGGCAGGACTTGACAGGCATGGAAGACCCGGCCCCCGCTGGCGCAGAACCCCACCGTCCTCGAGTTCGAAGCGGCGGTGGATGATCCCCCGTCCCGCGGCGGGCTGAGAACCCCAGCGGATCGAGGCAGATCGCCAGGCCCCTCAACCCCGCGGCGGTTCGTGTACGGGCGTCTTGGGCGGATCTCAGCCCAGGCGCTTGAGTTCCGCTTCGCTGAGGGCGATGCGGGCCTCGGCAAGCTTCCTGTAGTACTTCTGGACCTTTTCGAGATTGCCGGACGCCACGGCCTTCACCAGGTCGCCCTCCAGTTCGGCCACCTCGAGCAGCTTGTAATAGTCGAGCGACTCCTTCAGGTGTGCGAGGACGATCAAACCGGTCAGCACGGGGTGATTGTTGGTGACGTTCGCATCGACGAACTGCATGCCGTGCTCCAACTCCACCTGCAACCCATCCCGGAACTCCCCGAGTTCGATCGGCATCTTTTCCACATTGACCTCGCCGAGGATCACTTTCGCCTCTTCCAGGGTCACCTCCGGCACCTTCTTCGCCGTCCAGTCGCTCAACTTCAATTCCCTGCAGACCTTCTGGACCTCGTCAACCGTCACGTATTGCGGAACGTTCATCCTGTTTCTCCTCCCAAAAAGAATGGTTTGCCCTTTGCTACTCCCTATAACGGAGCAGCCCGGAAACAAGGGCCGCCACCCTGCCTTGCAGCGTAGCTGTCTCGGGTCCGCGCCGCCGTTTCACCTGTCTTCGGTCACTGCCCTCGTGCTCAGCGGCCCCTGCCATCCCCCGCCGCGCGGCCGACACGCCACCGCAAATTCCACATTCCCAAGGCCGAGAGGAAACACCCGCACAGCAGTCCGCAAAATTTCGGGGAATGACACAGGGGAGAGGGTCCGATTCATCGACGCTCAGACCCGGCACCGGCAGACCCTTCACGCCAGAGGGCGTCCCTGAGCCCGCTCGAGCGCTCGATACGGCGGCCGACGGCGGCCGCAAACAATGCCTCGTCCCCAAGGACCGTTACCCTGCGCCTCGCCCGGGTGAGGGCGGTGTAGATGAGCTCACGCGTCATCAGGGGATTGTCCCGGTCGGGCAGGACGAACAGCACCTCGTCGAATTCGGAGCCCTGGGCCTTGTGGACCGTCATGGCGTAAACGGTCTCGTGCGCCGGAAGGCGCAGCGGGTGAAAGCGCCTGAGCACACCCTGCGGCCCCGGGAAGACGACGCGCAGTCCGCCTTCCGCCTCCCCGTCCGGAAGCGTGATCCCCACGTCACCGTTGAACAGTCTCAGCCGGTAGTCGTTGAGGGTCACCATCACCGGCCGCCCCGGATACCAGGCCCCGCCGGGCGCCGCCCAACCGGCGCGGGCCAATATCGAGCGAACGAGCCGGTTCAGATGGATGACCCCATAGGGGCCTTCGCGCACCGGGCTCAGGATGCGGAATCGGTCGAAGCGCTCGAAGAGGCCGTCCGCGGAGAGGTCTTCGAGGCAGGGCCGGTAGCCGCTCAGCACCGCCTCTTTCAAGGCCTCCATCAGCCGGGCGGCAGGGGGCGCCGGCCGCCGGACAAGCTCCGGAGAACGGTTGAAGCAGGCCAGGGCCCGTCCACCCGCACCCTCCTTCACCGCCGTACTTACGGCCCCGATCCCGCTGCGCTCCTCGAAGCGGTAGTTCTTCTGGAGTTCGATGATGCAATCGCAAAGCGGCCCGTTATTTTCACCCGCGGCCGGTGGAAAGTCCAGCGTCTTTTCGAACAGCGCCCCGAAGGCGGGCGAAAACGCCTTCCCGCGGCCCCGATCGCACAGATCGCCGAGGACCGCACCGGCCTCCACCGAGGCGAGCTGGTCCTTGTCTCCCAACAGGATCAAACGGGCCTCTTCGGGCAGGGCCGCCGCCAGCTTGCTCATGAGCGCCAGGTCGAGCATGGAGGCCTCGTCGACCACCACCACGTCCACGGCAAGGGGGTTGGCCGCGTTGTGCCTGAAGAAGGGTGAGCCGGCGACGCTTCCCAAGAGGCGGTGCACCGTGGAGACCTCCCGAGGGATCCGCTCCCGGACGGCAGGGTCGAGCGCGAGCCCGGCGCAGACCGCACCGATCGATTCCTGGAGACGCGCGGCGGCCTTCCCCGTCGGAGCAGCCAGGCGGATCCGCAGCCCCTCCTTGGGCCCGAGTTCGAGGAGGAGGGCCAGGATGCGGGCGACGGTCGTGGTCTTCCCGGTCCCGGGCCCCCCGGAGATGATGCAGAACGGCTTCAGGAGGGCGGTCAGGGCAGCGGCCTGCTGCCAGTCGGGGGCGCAGCCCTCACCCGGGAAAAGCCGCTTCAGGCTCATGCGAACCGCACCCGTATCGATGGGCTCTATCAGCCGCTCCGAGCGTCTGCGGATCCACTGAACGAGATCGTTCTCATAGGCCCAGTAGCGGTACAGGTAAAGCCGGCCGGCCTCGTCCAGGATCATGGGGCGCCGGTCGCCCGCCCGCCCGACAACCGCAGCGGCGAGCAGACGCTCCGGCCGCTCCCCCAACTCCGCCAGGGCACCGAAGCCGGGGGTCTGTGCCGCTTCGGAGAAGGAGTCCGACCCCGCCGCCCGCAGCCGCCGCAGGTCCAGGCAGACATGCCCTTCGCGCGTGGCGCGGCTTGCCAGCGCCGCGGCCGCAGCGAGTACGGGGTTGGGCGCACCCGCCAGCCGCTCCATCAACCGAGCGAAGTGGCGGTCGAGGCGGCTCAGGCCGCGGTCGTCGATCCGGTCCGAAATCGAGAAAGGGTTTTCTCGCGCGGTCATGGTTCACCTGCCAACAGGTTCACGGTCAGGTCTTCGATCAGTTCGGAAGACAGTTTGTCCCGAAAGACCCCGTAGCGGCCGCCGCGCGAAGGATCCACGCCGCGCATGAAGACGTAATAGACCCCGCCGAAATGGGCCTCGTAGCGGTAGCCGGGCAGACGCAGGGCGAGGTAGCGGTTCAGCGCCACCGCGTAGAGGTGGTATTGAAGGATGTAAAAGGACGACTCCATCTCCCGCAGGAGCCGATCGGGAGCGTAATCCTCCACCCGCGCGCCCAAAAAGTTGGATTTCCAGTCGACGAGGTAGTACCGGCCCGCGCGATGGAAAACCAGGTCGATGAACCCGCGCATGAAGCCCTGCACCGGGGCGAAGGTCAGGCGGCCGATGAACTCGGGAAAGAGGCTCGAAGGCGCCCGCGTCGCGTGGCGGGCGAAGATGGCGCGGAGGAGCTGGGGGCTCACCGGTTTGAGCGGAAAATAGAAGCCCAGTTCGTTCAGCCGCTCCGCCTGCCCGACCTCGGAAAGGGTAAAGGGCGCTTCCCCGTCTTCCAGCGGGACCTCGAGGACACGCCGGATCATCGCCGCAACCGGCTCCTCCCACGCGGGTTCGAAGCCATGGAGGGCGAGCTGTTCCCGGACGAGCGGACCGAGCGTATCCCGCGCCGCCGGCGAAAAATCCAGGTGCTCCATCACGGCGTGCAGACAGGTGCCGGCCCTCGCCCCCCGCGGGAAGGCGAAGCCGCCCTCGGGCGGGGCCGCCTCTTCGGGCCCTGCAGGAATATCATCGGGCCCGTCCTCCGCGGACGAATCGACGTCGCGAGCACCCTCTTCCCCTTCATCGAACATCGCCGTGAGGGAGGAAAAGCTCGTGAGCGCCCACGCGCGCTCCACCCGTCTGTTGACCGGGCGTGCGGCAGGCTCCGCGCGGGCGGCCCCGGCCGGCGGCGGCACCTCGCCCGCCTGCACGGGTGGATGGTCATCCAGATGGATCGCGCCGCCGGCCCTGACCGTGAGCGCCTCGAGCGTCTCCCGGAAGGTGTCGACCTCGCCGTCTTCGGGCGGCGGGTCCGCCTCCGCCTTCCCGTCCTTTCGGTCCTCACCGGGCAGGCCCGTGTTGTGCAGAATGTAGGCCGGCGCCGATCTGTCCCCGTCTTTGAACCGCCCCCAGACAAAGGTGCAGCGGTTCCGCGCGCGCGTGAGCGCCACGTAGAGCAGCCGGCATCCCTCGGCGAGATCCTCCCGTTCGGCCAGCAGGCGGTTCTCCTTCCAGGCATCGCTGCCGAGGTCCAGGGTCAGGCCCCCGCCGCGCCCCGGGTCATGAAAGAGGATCGGCTCCTTCTCCTTCGGGGCACGGGTGCCGTCCCACAGGAACGGGCAGAAGACCACAGGCCATTCGAGCCCCTTTGCGCGGTGCACCGTAATCAGGGTGACCGCATCCCGGTCGCTTTCGAGGCGCAGCTGGTGCTCGTCCAGCCGGGGGGTCGAGGAGTCGCGCTGATCGCGGAGCCACTTGAGGGTCCCCTCCATGCTGCGCCGCCTTTCGGCGGCCGCTCTCTGCAGCACCTCGGCCAGGTGCAGAAAGTTGGTGCAACGCCGCTCGCCGTCCGGCAACGCCGCAAGCCGCTCCAGCCCCCGGCCCTCCAAAAGGAGATGCCGGAACATGGTCATAAGACCGCGGCGACGCCAGATCTCGTGCAAGGTCCGGAAGCGCCCGAGCACGGACTCCCACCAGACCTCGTCCTCGCGGCGGGCATAGAGTTCGTCGCCGCGCACTCCCAGCGCCCGGGTGACGAGGGCCGCCTTCAGCAGCCGTTCGTTTTCAGGCTCGAGGCAGGCGGCGAGGATCCGCTCCATCTCGAGGGCCTCCGGGGCGTCGAAGAGGTTGCCGGTGCTGTAGAGTACGCTCTGGACCCCGGCCTCGCGGAGCCGCTCCTGCAGCCGCCTCGCCTCGATATTGCGGCGCACCAGCACGGCGATGTCCTTTTCCTGCAGCGACCGGCTGCCGATCGCGGCCCGGCCTTCCCGTCCAAGCCGCAGGAGCCGGACGATCCCGGCCGTCACCGCCTCCTGGACGGCCTCCCTCCCCTCCCCCTTGGGCCACTGCAACTCGCCGCCGGGAGGCTCCATGAACCAGAGCTGAAAAGGCGCCCGCTCCCCTTCCGGGGCCTCCAGCCTGAGGCCTTCGTGCACCTTCGCCGCCGCCGGGGCGACCGGCTGAAACGCAATCTCCTCAAAGAGAAAGGGCTCCGGGGAGGCCTCGAAGAAGGTGTTCACGGCCCTGACGAGATCGGGCTCGCTCCGCCAGTTCTCGCCGAGGGTGTAGCGCCTGCCGGCCTCCCTGGCGGCCTGCATGTAGGCAAAGACATCCGCACCCCGGAAGCCGTAAATGGCCTGCTTCGGGTCCCCGATGAGGAAGAGGACGGCGTTCCCTCCCCCGAAGACGGTGTCGAAGATCCCGTACTGGATCGGGTCGGTGTCCTGGAACTCGTCGATCAGGGCAGCCTTGAACCGGGCCCGCACACCAGCGGCAAGCGCCGGGCCGGCACTCGAATGGAGTGCGTGGTAGACCCTGAGGAGAAGATCGTCGAACGACTGGATGTTCAGCTCCCGTTTGAACACCGCGAGCGTCTGCGGGACCTCGTCGAACAGGCGCCGCTTGAAGCCGAGCAGCATCTGTTCGCAGGCCTCCTTCAGCTCTAGGCGTGCCGTCTCCGCCTCCGCGCACAGATCGAAGAAGGGGTGATCGGGCGCGGTCTTCCCCTTTTTGAGGGCCGACCGGATGGTCTCGGCGCTAAAGCGCCGGAGCTCCTCCGAGCGCAGCAAGCCGTTCACGCCTTTGGCCAGGCTTCGGCCGAACGCCGCGCACCAGTCGGGGATCTTCTCCGGTTTGTACGGGTTGCGCTTCAGGCAGTCGCCCGTCTGGAGGATCTCGCGGATATCCCCTTCGGCCCGCCGCCAGAAATCCCGGAGCTGCGCCGTCAACGCTTCGGCGCGCCCCAGCGCCTCCGCGAAGCGGGCCTCCGCCTCCGGGGCGTCGGGAAGAATGCGGAGGCCGGGGTGCACCATGCGCTTTTGAAGCAGTTCCAGGAAGGTCTTTACCTCCACTCCCTCCTCCATGAGGTACTGCACGAAGAAGGGGTGGGCCACATAGAAATGGCGCCGCCAGAAATCCTCGACCCCCTCGCGATTGAGGGTCGTCAGGTCGGGCCTCAATTCCGTGTCGAAAAGGACGCCGCTTTCGAAGGCCTTTTCATACAGCATCCGCTGGCAGAACCCGTGGATCGTAAAGATCGCCGCCTCGTCGAAGCCTGTCACCGCAAGGCGCAGGCGCCGGCGCAGATCCTCGGGGCGAGCGGCGTCTGCAAAGAGCGCCTCGAGGAACGGGTCGTCTCCCCCCTCCCCGGCAAGCCACGCCTCGGCCTCGCGGAGCCGCCGCCGGATGCGATCTTTGAGCTCGGCCGTGGCCGCCTCGGTAAAGGTCACGACCAGGATATCGCTCACCGGGAGCCCCTTTTCGAGCAGCAGGCGGAGAAAGAGCCCCGTGATCGCGTAGGTCTTCCCCGTGCCGGCGCTCGCCTCGATCAGGTTGACGCCGTCGAGGGGGCTGTGCGCAAGATCGAACAGGGGTGCAGCGCTCATGAAAGCTTCTCCTCATGCTCGAGGAGCGGCCCGCAGAGGTCCAGGGCCAGATCCTGAAACGCCTCGTCCAGGGGGTCGCCTCCGCCGAAGCACAGGTCAAAATAGGGGTCGGTGCACTCCCCCTTCGAAAAGGCGTCCTCCTCCCACTGCCGCCGGGCGCGTTTGAGGGCCGCCTCACGCCGCTCGCCCTTTTTGAAGACCCCCTCGGCAAAGGCCATGGACGATTCCGGGAAAAACGGCAGAGGGCGCTCCAGACCGCGCCGGTGCCAGGCCAGAAGCCTCGTCAGCAGACCCGCCGCATCCTTGGGTGGGGTGTAGACCCGGCCGGCCCATGCCAGGGCCCGGCCGTTCTTTTCGAGCGCGGCCAGGACGCTCCGCCCCGGCAGGCCGGCTTCACCGAGGCTGAACGCCGCCAAGTGCTCGATCCACAGACGGAGACGGTCGCGGACCTTCAGGCGGGCGGGCCGGTAATGAACGAGCCCCCCAGGGTAAACGGCTGTAAGCCGCCCCGTGAGCCTGAGGCCCTCGAGTAAAAGATCCACTTCCAATGGGGAGGAAGGGCCGCCGGCCAGATAGGGGGCCGTCTTTTCCCGGAAGGCATCCACCTCCATGTCGACCGCGTCGAAGAAGGCCCTTCCCATCGGCCCGTGCGGCAGCCGGCCGGCCGCGCGGGCAGCCGCATAGACGCGTCCGGCATCCCTGCCGGCCTCACGGGCCGAAAGCAGCTCCACCCGCAGATTGTAGCGCTCGAGCCCTGCCAGTTCGAAAAGCTCCCGGTCCTCCAGTCGGCCCTCCGCCTCATCCAACACCAACTGGAGCCTGCTCCGCAGGAGGAACCGGGCCGGATTCACGACGAAGGATTTCAGGTCCTCGATGGTCAGCTCCCGTGCCTGCTCGCCGGCCTCCTCGGGGAGCGGTTCGGCGATGAAGGTGCCAGGCGGGCGACGCCCGCCCTGAAGCATCCGGGCGGCCGCGGCCTGAACCGCTCCGTAGCTGAAAAGCCTGCCGCCGCCCGTGAAATACTCGGGGTGAAAGGCCTGCAGATGGTGGACCGTGAGACAGGTTTCAGTCATGCCGGCAGGCCCCGCCCTTTCCGTCCTCGCGGGTGAGGCCGCCTTGGGGTTACAGGGCGGTTCGGCCGGCGACGCTTCGAAATGCGTCTCCAGGTAGTCCAGCAGTTCCATGACCAGCACCGACGGCGGGATGGCGCTGTTGTCCTGCGCGCTCCGCCCCACGTAGGTCAGGATCAGGTTCCGCCGGGCGGAGAGCAGGGTTTCGAGGAAAAGGTAGCGGTCGTCGTTGCGGCGGGAGCGATCCCCGCGCCACGGCCGGGCGGCCATGAGGTCGAAGCCGGGCGGACGCACCGACCTGGGAAAGGCGTCGTGGTTCAGGCCCGCCATGCAGATCACCTTGAAGGGAACGCTCCGCATCGGGAGCATGGCGCAGAAGGTCACCCCGCCGTTCATGAACCCGTAGCCGAAGCCCTGCCGGCCGAAGCTGCGCGCCAGAACCCAGCGGATGGTGCGGACATCGACCGCATCCCCGTAACCGGCACACTCCGCCTCCGCCAAGAAGCGCTGGAGCGCCCCCCGGATAACGAGCATCTCCGCCTCGTCGTCCGGGCCCGGACTGAAGAGGCCGTCCAGGAGCAGCCCGAGGTCCCGCGACCAGTCTTCGAGCGAGCGGGGGCGGACGAGTTCCCTCACGTGCCGGAAAAGGCGGTCGACAAACTCGGCCAGGCTGCCGAGGACCGCCGCCTCGGCCCCCTCCAGTTCATCGTAGGGGAGAATCCCCTCGAAGAGGAACTCGCCGTGCCCCGGCATGGCGTATCCCAGGAGGAGCCTGTCCAGCCCGGATTGCCAGGTGTTTTCCGGGAAGGGCGGCAACCCCTTTTCGCGGCGGTTCTCCCCGTCGATCCCCCAGCGGATGCCGCTCTCCCGGACCCAGCGGCGGATCGGACCGAGGTCGCCTTCTTCGAGATCGAAGGCCGCCAGGACCGCGGGGCACTCGATGACCTCCAGGACCTCGCTGGCCAGGAATCGCCCGCCCGCAAGCGCCAGGATCGCGAGGAAGGGCTCCACCAGCCTTCCCTCCCGCCGAAGGCCCTGATCCGCGATGCTGAAGGGGATCTTCGGCGACGCCCCCTCGCCCGGCTGCCCGAAGACGGCACGGATGTAAGGAGCGTAGGACTCGATATCCGGCGCCATGACGAGGACGTCGGATGGTTCGAGCCCCGGGTCGCGCTCGAAGAGATCCAGCAGGAGATCGTAGAGCACCTCCATCTCGCGGAGCGGTCCATGGCAGACATGGATCCGGATGGAATCATCCTCTGCGGCGACCAGCCGCTTGACGGGCTTGCCTGCGCCATCCCGCTTTCCGGATCCCTCCTGGAGGGCGAGGATATCGCCCTGAACCATGCCGAGAAGCGTCGATGGGTCTTCCGGCTCGAAGCAGGGCGTTTCTTCCATGTCCTCCTCCTGGAGGAGGTCCAGAAAGTCCCGTCCGAGGGTGCCCATGGACGCGAGGAGGCTGTTGCCGCCTTCCAAGTGAAGGTCTTCCACCGGCCGGTTCGAGCGCCGCGAAAGCCGCCCGGCCTCGCGCTCGCTCACGACATCCCCCCAGTACTCGCGGCACGGGTTGAGGAGGAAGACGTTCAGTTCGGTCCAGCGCGCGGCCGCCCTCAGGACATGCAGGTGGAAGGGGGGCAGAGCCGAAATCCCGAAGACCGCGACGCGCTCGGGGAAGCCCGGCGGAGGCCCGGGGAGCTTCTCGATAAGCTCGAAAAACCGCTTTGCGAGGGCGGCCCGATGCGCGGCCGGCGCATCCGCACTGATCCGGCGCCAGAGCTCCGCCTGCCAGTGCGCGTCCTCTCCCGCCTGCCACGCAAGCATCCTCTCCGGGCGGAAGAGCAGATACTGATCGAAGGTGTCCGCAATCCGGTCCGCCAGCTGCAGCGCCTTGAGCGGATCGTCCCCGCGTCCGAGGTAATCCTTCAGCGAATCCACACCGGGGGCGTTGACGAATCCGCCCAAAACCTTCATAATCCTCCAGGTCATGACACCCGGCTCGAAGGGCGAGGTTTCCGGGACTCCGGGCATCACCTTCCGGAAAAGCTCCTCCACGAAGGCGTTCGGGAACGGGAAGCGCACGTTGGCGCAGACCCCGAGCCGCCGGGCAAGCTGCATGGACAGCCAGTGCGCCATGCCCTGGCTCTGGACGATGATCGTCTCCGCGGCCATGGGCGATGACAGCGGGGCCTCGAGGACAGCGCCGAGCTGCTCCACGAGCGCCTCGAGGTGATTCCCGACAAAAAGCCTGGGGCGTGTTTGGTTCGAGGTCTGCAAGGTTTCTTTCCCAGATGGTGATCGCACTGCGGCGATGCCGCGTTTGTCTCTATCCTTCAACCATTTGAGCAGAAAGGATCATATCATGGCGAAGCTTCTGTGGGAACCGTCTGAGCAGCGCATCCAGTCCAGCAATATGTACCGTTTCATGCAGCACGTCAACCGCCGCTTCGGGAAGAACTTCGACGATTACTCCGGCCTGTACGAGTGGTCCATTCAGAACATCCCCGATTTTTGGGCCGCCTTCTGGAAATTCAGCGGCGTGATCGCCTCCGAGCCTTACCAGGAGGTGATCGACGATCGGTACAGAATGCCCGGGGCCCGATGGTTTTCAGGAGCCCGTCTGAACTTCGCCGAAAACCTGCTGCGCTACCGGGACGACCACACGGCACTGATCTTCAAGAGCGAAGGCCGCGAGACCATCCGCTGGACCTACCGGAAGCTTTACGAAGAGGCCGCCTCCCTCGCCGCCGCGCTGAAGCGGGTGGGCGTCGCGCCCGGCGACCGGGTGGTGGGGTTCATGCCCAATATGCCCCAGACGACCGCCGCCATGTTGGCGGCCGTCAGCCTCGGCGCCGTCTGGTCCTCCTGCTCCCCCGACTTCGGGATCAAGGGCGTCCTCGACCGCTTCGGCCAGATCAAGCCCACCGTACTGTTCACCGCCGACGGCTACCCCTTCAAGGGGAAGGCCTTCGATTCGCTCGGCCGCGTGGCGGAGATCCTCAAAGACCTCCCCTCGACCAAACAGGTCGTGGTAGTCCCCTACACGCAGGACCGACCGGACATCGGCGCCGTCCCCAGGGCCGTCCTCTACGACGATTTCAAGGGCGCCTCCCCGCCCCCGGAGATGGAGTTCGCCCAGCTGCCGTTCGATCACCCGCTCTACATCATGTACTCCTCGGGGACCACCGGGCTCCCCAAGTGCATGGTGCAGAGCGCCGGCGGCATCCTGGTGCACCACCTGAAGGAACTGATGCTCCACACGGACCTGAAGCGCGAGGACACCATCTTTTATTTCACCACCTGCGGCTGGATGATGTGGAACTGGCTGACGAGTTCGCTCGCCCTGGGGGCCACGCTGGTGCTCTTCGACGGCAACCCGTTCCACCCTGCCGCGGACGCCTTGTGGGAGCTTGCCCAGGACGAGAAGATCACCGTCTTCGGGACCAGCGCCGGGTACCTCGCAGCCCTCGAAAACGCCGGGGTCAAGCCCGGGCGCGCCTTCGACCTCGGCCCCCTCCGGGCCCTCCTTTCCACCGGCTCTCCGCTGCCGGTCGAGGGCTTCGAGTTCGTCTACCGCGACATCGAGCAGGACCTCCAACTCGCCTCCATCGCCGGGGGCACCGACCTGAACGGCTGCTTCGCCCTCGGGAACCCGATGGGGCCGGTCTACGCCGGAGAACTCCAGTGCCGCGGCCTCGCCATGAAGGTGGAGGCCTTCGATGACAACGGCCGGAGCGTCATCAACCAAAAGGGCGAACTCGTCTGCACCGCCCCCTGGCCGTCCATGCCGATCCACTTCTGGGACGACCCGGACGGCTCCAAGTATCATGCGGCCTACTTCGACGTCTACCCGAACGTCTGGCGCCATGGAGACTTCATCGAGATCAACGATCGCGGCGGGGTCGTCATCTATGGACGCTCGGACGCCACCCTGAACCCGGGCGGCGTGCGCATCGGCACGGCCGAGATCTACCGGCAGGTCGAGCAGTTCAAAGAGGTGGAGGACAGCCTCGTGGTGGGGCAGGACTGGAAGAACGACGTGCGGGTGATCCTCTTCGTGAAGACGGCGCCCGGCTGCACCCTGGATGAAGACCTGAAGACGCGCCTGCGGAGCACCATCCGCACCAACGCCTCCCCGCGCCATGTGCCGGCCAAGATCCTCGCGGTCCCCGACATCCCGTACACCCTCAACATGAAGAAGGTGGAACTGGCGGTCAAAAAGACCATCCAGGGCCAGCCCGTCCTCAACAAAGACGCACTCAGGAACCCCGAATCGCTCGATTTTTTCGCCGGCCTGGAGGAACTGCAGCGGGATTAGGAGACACAAAAAACGTTGAGAGTCAAGGGTCGTTTCTGTCTCCCCCCTTCGATGGCCTCAGTCCTTCTCGCTTTCGGAGGCGTCATTCGAGTCCTGCCGGCCTGGCTGATAGATCACCAGGCGCTGCCCGGGCTGGATCGGGTGATTCATGTCGAGGTGGTTCCAGATGAGCAGCGCCTTCAAGGGCACGTTGAACCGTTCGGCGATGATCGAGAGATTGTCGCCGCTCCTGACGATGTAGCTCTGTTCGGCGCGCCCCTTGGTCCAGGCGGCGAGGCGCTCGTCTAAACGGCGCTGGAAATCCTTCGCGGCCCCTTCGGGAACCGCGATTTCGTGCACGCCGGGTGTCAGATAATAGCCCCTGCATTCCGGGTTGAGATCTTTGATCATCTTGAAGGACGCCTCCGCGGCCTGGGCCACGATCCGGATCGGAACGGCCTGTGTGCAGGTCACCTGCACCCGGTCCGACGACACCGGGGGATAGTGATCCTCCGGCTGCAGGCGGAACCCGTACTTCAGGGGATCGGAGAAGATCATCTTGGCCGACAGGATGCGGAACAGGAAACGCTGGGTTTCGAGCGGCAGGTAAAGAGAATAATAATCGTCGGTTTCCTGCTCCAGGACCTCCGTCTGAAGGCCGGCTTCGCCCATGTTATAGGCCGCCGCGGCCATGGTCCAGGATTGAAACTGCCCGTAGAGCGCCGTCAGGTAGCGGATCGCCGCATCGGTGGAGGCGCGCAGGCTCCGGCGCTCATCCACATGCGAGTCGATCTCGAGCCCCATCCGGCGCCCCGTAGCCGGCATGAACTGCCAGAAACCGACCGCCCCCTTGGGTGACCCGACATGCGGGCGCAGGGCACTCTCGGCAATCGCAACATACTTGATGTCTTCGGGCAGACCCGCATCCTTCAGCATCTGCTCGATAGCGGGGAAATAGCGTGTCGACCGCTTCAACCAGAGCATGACCTGCGGCCGATCCCAGATCGTCAGGAGCAGTTCTTTCTCGAGCCGCTCCCGCACCTCCCGATTGTCGAGAGGCACCGGCTCCCCGCAAAAGGAGAGCGGCCCGCCGACCCTTACGAGCGCAGCCATGTCAGGCCATATCCCACCCGGCTCCGACGCCGGCCCCTCCTGGGCGCGTGCCGGACCGGCGATCACCAGAACGCACAGCACACCCATGCCCACCCGCACAGCACTCCGCACCCCTCGTAAAACCCGTCCCGCTCCACCCCTGATTCTCATGCCACCCATGTCCTCCTCTCACCGGTCGAGACACATTTTCCACCCTGCACACTCCGCCGCATGAACCCTCGAAACAGCCGACGCGCCGGCGCACCCGGGCCTCAGCGCTGTAGACATCCCAGGGGAGTCCAGGCCCCTTCGGGAACCGGAGATCGACAGAGCCCTGAAAACCCGAGGCCGCCAGCCGCCGGGCATGCTAGTTTCCATCCGGAAATGATTTCCCGGTACAACCCAGTTTCCAATCCGGAAATGAGGATTTTTCTTCACCGCTTCGCCGCTCAGTCCCACCGCTTCGCGGCGGGTCCCGGTTTGGCCAATATCAAGGAAATCAAGCGTTTGTGCGGAGGCGACCTGCAGGTCGCCGCACAAGCAAACGTGCAGATTGACGCCGAGATTGGTCAAAAAGACCATTTCCGGATGGAAACAAGCTACAGGTTGGCACACTTGGCTGCCCCGAAGCAAGGACTTCTACAGCAAGGTTTCTGAGAGGCTTTGTTTTGCATTCACGCGGTCTGGGGATGCGGTGGAAACGGAAAGGATCGGGAAGAAAACGAAAGGACCGAGGTCAAAAATGAATGGAGGACAGGTGATAACGAAAAATGGGTGCCGGGATCACGAAGATCCCGGCACCCAGGAAGAAGGCTGCCGGCCTGCTTGAACACACTTGACAGCAGAGAGCCCCCCGGATCTTGCTGCCTCCCCCACAGGATCGGGAAAGAGTTCAAGCCGGCATGGCAACCTGTTCCTGCCGGAAGGCCGTCGGAGCGGACTCCTGAGCCTTTAAAACATCGAGAGCCCTCTTGGCTTCGACTCAAAAAACCCTGGCAACGGAATCCCCCTGGGTGTTCTTCAACCGGGGGGAAGATTTACACCCCCCCTGTTTACACCTCCCGGTAACATTCCGGGTAAAGCTTCCTTGCGCACTCGAGACAGATGCTGTGGGTGAATTGCACCGGTGCGCGGTCCGCGATATAGGATTCCACCCGGTTCCATTCGCCCTTCTCGTCGCGGATGCGCTTGCACACTGAACAGATAGGCAAAAGGCCCTCCAGTTTACCGTGACTGGAGAGGCCCTTTTCCACCCCGCTCAGCAGTTCGGCCTCGAGTCCGTTCTTGATCCGCTGCAGTTCATCCCGTTCCCGCAGAAGATCGGAATACCTTTTTCCAGACGCCCACACGCGGCATACAAGGAAGGCGGACCAAAAGAGAGACAAGGCCGAAAAGACATAAAAAGCGAGCGTTCCAGCACCCGCGACCTTCAGCCGCAAAGGGGCGGGGCCTTGGACGTTCAAGGCCCCAAGATCGGACAGCCGGTGCATTCCTGCCGATGACGTGATGTAGGTCAGCGTCAGGATAAAAAGGATCAGCAGCGCACCCAGGCACACTCCGACAGGCAGACGGTTCTTCTTCATGAAGGCAACCCTTTCTTCAAACGGAAAGATGGCAGGTGGATGGCGCAACCCCGCGCACCTCACCCGCCCAAACACTGAAAGCATGCTCCAGAACATGCAAACCATATGCCAGGATAGCCGCCGCGCGGCTTTCTCCGCACTCCCGGGAGCTATCGTTCATACCCCCCGCGGCCGAAATCATCTCGCCAACTGCACCAACCCATGCCCTGAACAAAGGAAATCGGCGCACAATCAATGCAATGGACAGGCGGCGCAGCGCTCCGCTCATCCCTGCCCCACCGTGGCCTTTGGCGATCAGCAGCCGAGGCCGCCCGAAAAACCTGTTCGGCGGCGGGGGCCTGCGGTCCGGAAGAAGACCCCGCCCCCTGCAATGCACAACGAAATGTGCATTCTTCCGTAGACACACCTACAGGAAACGTGCGCTTGACCCTCACCCTCCGATTGTGTTATGGCCGGGATGCATCCTGCCGCAAACGCACGGGGTTTCGGATCGAAAAGGCAAGGCTCCAGAAGGTACCCTTCCAGACAAAAACGCCTCGGACCGGATGGAAACGCGTCGGTAGGCGATAAACCATTCCGCATGGAACAAGCAGAAAGGATCCCCCTATGCCCCTGAATGAACTGCTCCCGAAGGCCGTAAGGCTGCACCCCCGGCGCGAGGCCGTTGTCTGCGGCCGGCTCCGCATGGACTACGCCGCCTTCGCAGCCCGGGTCTGGCGCCTTTGCGGCGCCCTTCGCCGCATGGGCCTGGCGAAGGGCGATCGGCTCGCCGTCCTCCACGAGAACTGCCACGTCTTTCTCGAAAGTTATTTTGCGGCCGCCCACCTCGGCCTCATCCTGGTCCCGCTCAACTTCCGGCTTTCCCCCGGCGAACTCGGCTTCATCCTGCAGGACAGCGGCGCCCGGGCCCTCATCGCCCAGGGCCGCTTCCACGCGCACATCCAGGATCTGCCGGCGCTCGCCCCCGGCATCGAACAACTCATCTGGACCCAGAGGAGCTTCGAGCGCAGCGCAGCGAACGAGGCCGATTACGAGGACCTCCTCGCGGCAGAGCCCCCGGATCCGCCCCCGCCCCTTGCCCTCGAAGACCGCGACATAGCCCATCTCTATTACACCAGCGGCACCACCGGAAGGCCGAAGGGCGTCATGCTCACCCACGGGAACGTCAAGAGTCACGCCCTCGGGACTATCGCCGAACTCCACATCACGGACCGCGACCACTGGTTCCATGTCGCGCCCCTCTTTCACCTGGCCGATGCCTGGGCCACCTTCGCGATCACCTGGGCCGGGGGCAAGCATGTCATCCTGCCGGTCTTCGACGCCCTGCGCGTCCTCGAGACCATCGAGCGCGAGAGGATCACCCTCACGAACCTCATCCCGACCATGCTCAACCTGATGGTGAACGAGCCGCGGGTCGGAGCCTTCGACTACTCCTCGCTCCGCTACATGCTGAGCGGCGGCGCCCCGATCGCCCCTGAAACGGTCCGCCGCATCATGGAGACCCTCCACTGCGACTACGTCCAGACCTATGGGATGACCGAGACGAGCCCCTATCTCACCCTTTCCCTCCTCAAGGGCCGCCTGCGGTCGCTGCCCCCAGAGGAGCAACTCCGCTTCAAGGCCAAGACCGGGAGGGAGTTCATCGATGTCAGGCTGCGGGTCGTGGATGATGCGGGGCTCGATGTCGCTGCGGACGAGACCCGGGTCGGGGAGATCATCGTCCAGGGGGACACCGTCACCCCAGGATACTGGAATCTGCCGGACGAAACAGCCGAAGCCATAAGGGATGGGTGGCTCTATACCGGGGATCTGGCGGTCATCGATGAGGAGGGGTACGTCACCATCGTCGACCGCAAGAAGGACATGATCATCACGGGCGGCGAGAACGTCTACTCCACCGAGGTGGAAAACGTGCTCTACCGGCACGAGGACATCCTCGAGGCGGCGGTGGTGGGCGTGCCGGACCCCAAATGGGGCGAGGCGGTGAAGGCCTTCGTGGTGCCTAAGCCGGGGCGCAGTGTGCGGCCGGAGGAGATCATTGCCTTCTGCCGGAAGCACCTTGCAAGCTACAAGTGCCCGAAAGGCGTCGAACTGCTGGAGAGCCTCCCGCGCACCGGTTCGGGCAAGATCTACAAAAAGGGGCTGCGGAGCTGACTTCCCGCCTCCCGCACCCGGGAACCGGTCGGACCTGGCGTCCAACCCGTTGGGAAAAAAGACTGCTTCCGGTTCCGGATGGAAACGAGCTATCGAGTGGAAGGCCGACAAACTTCAGGGAGCATCGGCATGCAACCCATCGTCAGGAAGCTGGACCCCGCAACGGAGTTCTACACGCAGGAGGGGTGTTTCATCATCGAGGCGTCCAACTCGGCGGACGACCCGGGGCTCTCCATCGCCCGGGCACGGGTCCCCGCCGGCCGGACGACCCGATGGCATCGTCTGCGCAGGACCGTCGAACGCTACGTCATCCTCGAGGGCGCCGGCCTCATGGAGGTGGAAGGCCTCCCGCCCACCCCGCTCCTCCCGGGCGATATCGTCCTCATCCCGCCCGACGCCTCACAGCGCATCACCAACACCGGGGCCTCGGACCTCGTCTTCCTGGCAGTCTGCACACCGCGCTTCCTGCCCGAGGCCTATGAAGACACCGAGGAGATCCTCCGCGCGCCGCGCTGAAATCCCGCCGCCTTCGGTGTGCCTCCCCGGGGCCGCTTCAGGCGATCCGCTGCAGGATCTCCCGTAGACGATCCCGCAGACGGCGGACGAGACGCTCCGGCCCGCTCCGCCGGTAAAGCCGGGCCTTTTCGTCCGCGCTCACCCGCTCCGGGCAATGGCGCAGCTTTACCTTGATCACCGCCAGGAGATCATCCTCTTCGAAGCGCTCGAAGATCCGCCTCAAACCGAAGAACCGGAATTCGCTCTCCGAGATGGAAGCCCCCCAGTCGATGACATACGGCCGGCCGTCCTCGCCGAACAGGATGTTGGCGGCGCGCTTCAGGTCGCAGTGGGCGACCCCCCTCGCATGACACTGCAGAACGATCTCCCGCAGCCGATCGAAAAAGGTGGGTTCGAGCGTGTGCTCCCGCTCCAGGTTTTCGAGCGTCCGGCCCGGCAGCCGCTCCATAAAGATCGCAAGGCCGTCGATCACGCGGATCATCCGTGGAACACCCGGGACGCCGGCAAGTCGGCGCAGGGCCTTCTGCTCCCGCCAGACGAGAAAGCGCCCGGCCGTATTGCGGTACAACGTGTGGTTGACGCTGAAATCCTTGACGACGGCAGCCGCCCCCCCCTCCTCGAGGAGCCAGATCGCCGGCCGGGTGCTCGAGGGCCCCCTCAGCACCCGTGCGGCGCGCTCGGGCAGTTCGTCGAGACGCGCGGTTTCAAACATAGGCAAACCTCAACCCCGATATCGGTAATACGCCGCACACGTCCCCTCGCCCGATACCATGCAGGGTCCTACAGGGTCCTGCGGCGTACAGCGCCTGCCGAACAGCGGGCATTCGGGGGGCCTTATCCGCCCTCTCAGGACCTCTGCGCAGCGGCATCCGGCAGGTTCCGCCGCCGGCGGGACGACAAGGTCGAACCGCAGGCGGGCGTCCCGGGCGGCATAGGCCTCCCGCACCTTCAACCCGCTTCCAGGGATCGAACCAAGACCGCGCCAGAGCGCATCAGCCGGTTCGAAAACCTCCCACATAAACCGCAGGGCACCGGGGTTACCATCGGCGCTCGCCCCGCGCCGGTACTGGATCTCGACCTCGGCGCGGCCGGCCGCGATCTGTTCGGCCAGCAAGAGGATCCCCTCGAGGATATCGACCGGTTCGAAACCCGTAACCACACAGGGTCTGTGATGGTGCTCGACCACATCCCGATAGGCGGACGTCCCGATGATCGTCGTCACATGCCCCGGACAGATGAACCCGTCGACGTGATTGTCCGGATCGGCCAGGAGCGCCTCCATCGCGGGCGGCAGCAGCTTGTGCAGGGCGAGGACCGAGAAATTCCCGATGCCCTGCCGGTCGGCCTCGATCATAGCCGCAGCGACGGTCGGGGCAGTCGTCTCGAAGCCGATTCCCAGGAAGACGACCTCGGAGCGCCCGTTCTCCTTCGCCGTCTCGAGGGCGTCCATGGTGGAGTACACCATCCGCACATCCGCGCCCGAGGCCTGCTCCAATCTGAGGGACGATCGGCTGCCGGGCACGCGCACCAGGTCCCCGAACGTCGCCACGATGACACCCGGCGTGCGCGCGAGCCGGATGCACCGATCGATGTCCTCGGTCGCCGTGACGCACACCGGGCAGCCCGGACCCGAGACCAGTTCGATCGCCTCAGGCAGCAGGCTCCGCAGGCCATGACGGAATATAGCCATGGTGTGCGTCCCGCAGATCTCCATCAGGCGCATCGGCCGTTCGACCGTCCGTTCGATCCGGGCGGCCAGGACCTGCGCCACGGCCCCGTCGCGGTATTCGTCGATATATTTCATGTCCCCCGCTCCGATCGATCGCCGCCCGACAGGGCGCCTGAATCCGTATAGTCGCCCTCGGCAAACCGGCCGTGCCGGCCGGTCGCAAGCAATCCTGCGCACACCGCCTGGCCGAGGCACAACCCTCCATCGTTGCAGGGCACGACCCGGTGGGTCAGGACAGTGAACCCCCTGCGCCTCAAAAGCGCCGTCAGCCCCTCGAGGAGGGTCGCGTTCTGGAAAACCCCGCCGCTCAGCGCCACGGTGGAGAGGCCGGTGTGGCCCCGGACGCCTATACACACCTCGGCCAGCATCTTGATGAGCGCCAGGTGAAACCGCCGGCTCATGATCCCCGCCGGCGTACCGACCGCGAGATCCTCCACCAGGGCCATGATGACCGGCTCCACCTCGAGGAGCCATGACCCGCCACCTCGTGAACGGAGGCGCCAGGGATAGGCTTCGGTCTTCGTCCGCGACTGGCACATCTCGAGTTCCGCGGCGGCCTGCCCTTCGTAGGAGACCTTCGCCCGGAGTCCGATCAAGGCCGCCACCGCATCGAAAAACCGGCCGCAGCTCGACGTCGGGGGCGCGTTGAGGCCGGTGCGGCACATCTGCAGAACGACCGCACTCTTGTCCGGATCGATCTCCTTCACAAAAGGAATCTCCAATCCGAAAAGACCGTCGCCGAACACCTTGTCGAGATAGGACAAGGCCATACGCCACGGTTCCCGGACCGCCGCGTCCCCACCGGGAAGCGGCACACATTCGAGGTGGCCGACGCGCTCGAAGGACACCCAGTCGGCCAGCAGGATCTCCCCGCCCCAGATCGTCCCGTCCGGGCCGTAGCCGGTCCCGTCCATGGCGAGCCCGATTACCGGGCCCTCCCAGCCATGCTCGGCAAGGCAGCTGACGATGTGGGCGTGGTGGTGCTGAACGGGTGAGATCCGGCAGCCGCTCTGAGTGCGCGCGAAACCGGAGGTCAGATAGTCCGGGTGCAGATCGTGGGCCAACACCTGCGGCTGGATGCCGAGAAGCCGTTCGAGGTGAGCGGTCGTCCGCTCGAAGACGCGGAAGGTCTCGAGGGTGTGCATGTCGCCGATGTGCTGGCTCAGGAAGGCGCGGTTTCCCTTGGTGAGGCAGATGGTGACCTTCTGCTCGCCGCCGACTCCAAGCACCGGGCTCATGGCCTTCAGCGCCTCAGGCAGAAGGACCGGCGCAGGCACATACCCGCGCGAGCGCCGCACGGGGCGCGGCGCCCCGTCGACCACGCGCACGATGCTGTCGTCGCAATGGGTATGGATGCCCCGGTCGTGCACCAGGAAATAATCGGCGATGCCGGCCAGGTTCTTGAAGGCCTCCCCGTTGTCGATCTGGATCGGCTCGTCGGATCGGTTGCCGCTCGTCATCACCAGGGCGGCGAAATCCCCCTCCATCAGGAGGGCATGCAGGGGCGTGTAGGGGAGCATCACACCGAAAAGGCGGCTTCGCGGAGCGACCTCCTCCGACAACCCGTGCCCAGGCCTCTTGCGCAGAAGCACGATCGGACGCTCGGGCGAAGAAAGGCATTGCGCCTCGGCATGGTTCACCACCGCGATCCGGCGGGCCGCCGAAAGGTCCTTCACCATAAGAGCGAACGGTTTCCCGTATCGGTGCTTACGGCTCCTCAGCCGCTTCAGAGCCCCGTCGTCGGCGGCGTCCGCCGCCAGGTGAAACCCGCCCAGGCCCTTGACGGCCACGATGCACCCGGCCGCGATCAGGCCGCGCACGGCCCCTACAGGCTCTTCTGCCGCGACGGGCGCACCGGCCGCGTCGCAGAGTGTCACGCGCGGTCCGCACTCCGGGCACGCGATCGGCTCCGCGTGAAAGCGCCTGTCCAGAGGGTCCTCGTATTCCGAACGGCACGCCTCGCAGAGGGGAAACGCGGTCATCGTCGTGCCGGTGCGGTCGTAAGGCACATCCGTAACAATGCTGTAGCGCGGCCCGCAGTGGGTGCAGTTGATGAACGGATAGCCGAAGCGCCGGTCCGACGGGTTGCGCATCTCCGCCAGGCAGGCGCTGCAGACGCAGACATCGGGGGGAATGAGCGCGTTCTTTTCCCTGCGGGAGAAGCTCCCGCGGATGGCGAAACACCCCTCGCCCAGGAAAGGGACCGGCCGGCGGATCACCGCCTCGATCCGGGCAAGGGGCGGCGGCTGGGCTTCAACCTCTTCGAAGAACCGCTCGATGTCGGCCCGCGGCCCCTCCACCTCGACCTCGACCCCATCCGAGCTGTTCAAAACATAGCCCGACAGACCGTGGCGCTCGGCAAGCATATAGAGGAAGGGTCGGAACCCGACCCCCTGGACGATCCCCCTGATAGACCCTCTGCTGCGCTCGATCATCTCAGTCAAGGGCGGGCCTCCGGGCCCGGGTCGTCTCTTTGAGCCAGGCGACCCACCGATCCAGCCCCTCTCCGGTCCTGCAGGAGACCTCGAACAGCACCAGATCGGGATTGACCCTGAACGCCTCCTCGCGGATCTCCTCCAGGCTGCAGTCGAGATAGGGAAGCAGGTCGATCTTGTTGATGAGCAGCACCTTCGACTCGCGAAACATGAGGGGATACTTGGCGGGCTTGTCCTCTCCCTCCGTGACGCTCAGGATCATGGCCTTGAAGTCCTCGCCCACCCTGAATTCAGCGGGGCAGACCAGGTTGCCCACGTTTTCGACAACCAGCAGATCCATCTGGTCCAGGTCGAGCGCATCCAGCGCATCCCGGATCATGTTGCCATCGAGGTGGCAAGCCCCACCGGTATTGATCTGGACGACCTGCACCCCCAGCCGGGCGATCCGTTCGGCATCCTTCGAGGACTGGATGTCTCCTTCGATGACCCCTACCCGGAGTTCAGCCCCCAAGGCATCGATCGTCCGTTCGAGGAGGCTTGTCTTCCCCGCCCCCGGCGAACTCATCAGATTCATCACCATCAGGCCTTTGCGGTCGAAAAGCCTGCGGTTTTCCCGAGCGATGCGCTCGTTGGCATCGAGGATGTCTCTCACCACTGAAATCTTCATCCGTATCCCCCCCCTGAAACGGAGGCACCGTTCGCCTCCCGGTTGAGCACCATCCGATCCGATCGGCGGCGCTTCTCCAGACGGCGCTCCGAAGCGGATCGAGCCTCCAAGGCCGGCTATCCGATCTTTCCCTCCTCATCCACCTCCATTTCGACGATGGACAAATCCCTGCCGGAAACGATCTCAATCGACCCATCTCCGCACTCCGGGCATTGAAAGGCGTAATTCCGGATCCGGAAGCGCTCCCCGCACGCGCGGCAGCGCCCTTCCAGCGGAACCCGCTCCAGTTCCAGCGCGGCGCCCTCCATCCGGGTCCCTTCGACGATCACGCCGAAGCAGAAGGAAAGCGCCTCCGGAACCACTCCGGAAAGCTCTCCGATCCGGACCTTGACGCGACACAGACGCTCGGCCCGGTGTTTGGACATCTCTTCCCGAAGGATATCGATCAAACCCTGAGCGATGGACATTTCGTGCATAACGGGGGGCTTTCGAGGGCCGCGCGGCGGCGCGCAGGCCGCCGCGGAGGGGCTAAAATAGGGGTGTGTGTGCCGGGAATTTTATCCCTGGTTCAACGCCACGATCAGCGAGCTGATCTTTTGGCGGGCATCGTTGAAGACCCCGGAGAGATTCAAGGAATGGTTGGCGAAGATGCTCTCGGGATCCCCGTTGAAGATGATCAGGGGCTCGAAATTGCAGCGCTGCAGGGATTCCATGACCTTGTCCAGCAGCTTGAGGGCGTTCTTCTTGACGAGGACGTCATGAAAATCGACCCTGATTGCCTTGAAAGAGGCCAGCAGGGCGTAAGCCGCACCCTGGGCGTAATAGAAATTGTCGTCGATCTCGCTCCAGGGGATGTCGACCTGCACGCTTTCGGGTTCGCTTCCGGACCCCCCGGCGTCCTCCTCATCGATCAGCACCACACGGATATCCCCCGGCGCATTCATGAGGCGCGTATTGATCCCCCCCATGAGGGAGGCATACTCCGTCATGAGGGTGGCCAGATTGTCCGCTCGGGCGTAGAAGGTCGACTTCCCGGTCAGAAGATTTTCGTAGAAGGTGTTCAGCTTATCGCAGGCCTGTTTCCACTTGCTCTCGGCGGACGGGAACCACCATCTGCGCGGATCGTTCGAGATCGCGGTGAACGCTTCCTCCGCCAGCCGATCGATCTTGTCCGTCGCTCGCAGCCGCGTCAGTTCGTCCCTCAAGACCCGCAGGTTGTATCGGACCAGTTCGAGCTGACCCAGCTGGAAGTTCGGCATGTTGTCCAGGAAAACCGTCGGCCAGAACAGATCGTTCGGCAGCCAGTTGCCCATCATCTGCTCGAGGAGCATCTGATTGACCCGGACGAAGGCGGCCCCTTTGATATTGCGGTCGTAGCCGGCCGGTTCGAGGGGCTCCGGCTTCCTGGAATTGACAGCCATGACCACCAGAGAGAAGCAGACGAGGACCGCGACGACAAAGGCCACAAGCCACTTGGTCTTACCCTCCCCACGACTCTTTCCGGATTCTTGCATTGGACAGCACCCGTCACCTTGAAGAGAGACCGCGCCGGATCTCCTGGTTGATGTTGCAGCCTTGGTCCGCTGGGGGTATTCTAAGAAGCGCCCGGCTCGCTTGTCAACATATAATCGGACGACTTGCCTGGCCCGGGGCGGTCGGGTCAGATGTCCTTTCCATCGATCTCCGGGCGCCCGGCGGAAGGCCCTTCGCCCTCACCCACAGGCGCGCCCTTTTCCCCGGCCTCGTTCGAGGGGTGCGGAACGCCTCTCCGCGACCTGAAGCGCCCGGCCAGCCAGAAGAGTGCGGAAAGCCCCGCCGAGAGACCCACCACCCAAAGGAGCCGGACCAGCCAGACGACGAAGGCGTCCTCTGACATCCCGCCGACAAACTCGGATGAGGGCAGGATAAAAGACAGGACAAAGATCAGGATCACAAAACGCCAGAAAAGACCCGAAAGCCGGCTCAAAGGCCATTCGCTCATATCGGTCGTCTCCTTGAGAACAGGCAGTTTCCACAAGCCCGGCAGAACGCCTCGGGAAAGCAAACGCATAACAAACGGAGTGCTTTAAAGCAACGTCAAAAACAGTCCTGCACGGAAAACCGAACATCCCTTGTACGACACATTTCGCTTGCGCCTGCTATCCATGATGCCGATAATCGAATGGTCAGGGCTTTTTCCGGAAGGCGGGCGCCCCGGGGGCCTTCGCGCCCGAAAACGCCCGGATCGGCAGGCCTGCAGAGCCCCGCGCATCCGGTCTATCCAGCGCACCTATCCTCGAATGAATGGGAGATGTAAATTTGACCCAGACGACACCCCCAACCAACCCCGAGAGAAAGCCCCATCCCTTGTGGCGCTTTTTCAGCTCCGTCAAACTGACCCTTGCGCTCCTGATCATCCTCGCGGTCACATCCATCGCCGGTACGATCATCCCACAGCAGGAGGGCGCCATGGACTTCGCCCGGGACTTGAACCCTCGGGTGTTCCGGATCTTCCTGGCCCTCGATCTCTTCGACATGTACCACTCTTTCTGGTTCCGCCTGCTGCTGGGGACCTTGACGATCAATCTGCTGGTCTGCTCGATCGACCGGTTTCCGACCGCCTGGCGCCGATTCCGCGCACAGCCGAGCCCCGAGCGGGATCAACCCTTCGAAAACCTGCCCGACGATCAGACCATCCTCGTCGCAGGAGACCCGGGTGATCTCTCCAGCCGGATCGAGGCGCTCCTCCGTTCGCGGTACAAGCGGGTCCACGCCGCCGGTGGCGGACGCTCCGCCTGGCATGCCGAAAAGGGCCGCTACGCCCATTTCGGAGTCTACCTGGTCCATCTGAGCGTGTTCCTCATCCTGATCGGCGGATTGGTCGGGTCTTTTATCGGCTTCCAGGGCTTCGTCAACATTGTGGAAGGGGAAACAATCCACGAGATCGCGGTCAGGAACCGCCAGGACCCCCTGCCGCTCGGTTTCGAGGTCCGCTGCGACCGGTTCTCGGTCGAATTTTACGATAGCGGCGCCCCCAAGGAGTACCGCTCCGACCTGACCTTTCTCATCGACGGGAAGGAGGCCGCCCAACGCCCCATCCGAGTCAACCACCCCACCGAATTCGAAGGCGTGACCTTTTACCAGTCGAGCTACGGCTCCACCCCCGGCAGGCAGGTACGCCTCCAGCTCCTGCGCGGGGACGATCCGGCTGCGGCGACGGCGGTCGATGCGCAAATCGCCGGGCCGGCGGTCGAACTGCCCGGAAAAGAAGGGGCCTTCAGGGTACTCGATGCCAACCCCAACATGATGGGGGTCATGGGACCCGCCGTGCTGGTCGGCGTCAAACCGCAGGAGGGCGAAGAGATCCAGTTCTGGGTCTTTCAGAACGTCGCCTCGGTCCAGGAGCGTTTCCCGGGGGTATTCGGGCACAACCCCCGCCTCGATCCGGCCGCCTACAAGCCTTACACCTTCGTGCTGGACCGGCTGGAAAGCCGCTATTACACCGGGCTGCAGGTCAACCGCGACCCGGGCGTGCCGCTGGTCTGGGCGGGGTGCTTCATGATGGTGGCGGGCTTTATCGTCACCTTCTTCATGTCCCACCGCCATGTCTGGGTGCGCCTCGACCGCACCGACCAAGGCAGGAACCGTGTCCGCGTCGCCGGAAGATCCAGCAAGAACCCCGTCGGGCTCGAGCGGGAGATCGAACGTCTGACCGGCGACCTGAACCGCCATCTGAACGAGCCCCATGCCTGACCGAGCAGAACGACCCTGGACCGGCGCAGAGACCGGCCCGAAAGTCCCTTTTCGGACGCTGACCCGGTCGAACCGGATCCTCGTCCCCGGACGGACACCCGATAGAAAGGTCTGATTTTTATGCTGAATGCGACGATATTGAGCTACATCACGTTTTTCTACTTCGGTGCGTTTCTCTTTTACCTCCTCATGCTGATCATGCACCGGAAGGCCCCGGGGGTAATCGCCACGCTGATCTCCGTCGCAGGGCTGATCGGACACACCCTCGCCATAGCGCTCAGGTGGGCCGAGTCCTATCAGATGGGCATAGGGCACGCCCCCTTTTCCAACCTCTACGAATCCCTCATCTTCTTCTCATGGATGATCATATTCCTTTACCTGCTGGTGGAGTGGCGCACCCGAAACCGCACCCTCGGCGCCTTCGTCACACCCCTGGCATTCCTTGCCATGGCCTACGCCTCCTTTTCACCGGGGATCACCAGCCATATCCAGCCCCTTATCCCGGCCCTCAAAAGCAACTGGCTCATCTCGCACGTGATCACATGTTTCGTCGGCTATGCGGCCTTCGGCCTTTCCTTCGGGCTGAGCCTCATGTACCTCTTGAAAAGGAGAAGCGAGGCGGGCCGGCCGGGGGCGATCACCCGGCTCCTGCCCTCTACCGGCATACTGGACGAACTCAACTACCAGATGGTTGTAATCGGGTTTCTGATGCTGACCCTCGGCATCATCACCGGTGCAGTCTGGGCCCATTCGGCCTGGGGCGGCTACTGGAGCTGGGACCCGAAGGAGACATGGTCGCTCATTACGTGGCTCGTCTATGCGGCGGTGCTCCACTCCCGTCTTGTCAGGGGATGGCGCGGCAAAAAGATCGCGGTGTTGTGTCTGGTGGGATTCGCCTGTGTGCTTTTCACCTATTTCGGCGTGAACTACCTGGCGGGCCTCCACAGCTACGCCAAATCATAGGGCGTTTCCATCCGGAAATGGTCTTTTTGGCCAATCTCAGCGTCAATCTGCACGTTTGCTTGTGCGGCGACCCACAGGTCGCCTCCGTGCAAACGCTTGATTTCCTTGATATTGGCCAAACCGGGACCCGCCGCGAAGCGGTGGGACTGAGCGGCGAAGCGGTGAAGAAAAATCCTCATTTCCGGATTGGAAACTGGGTTCTATAGGGAAATCATTTCCGGATGGAAACTAGGGCGTTCTCGATCCTGCGCCCGAACGCTTTTCGAACGACGGGTTCCGCTGCATCGACGGTCGAACCGAAACCCGTTTTCCCGGGCCATCCCGCCCGTTCGAAAATCAGGTCCGACACATGACGAGGGGATGCCGCACCGCGGCATCCCCTCGTCTCATCCCAGTGGAAACCTATTTCAGAAAACCCTGAATGATCTTGTTGACCGCCTCGTCGTAGGTCAACCCGAGGCTCATCAGCTTCATCAGCTGATCATTGGCGATCTTGCCGATGGAGGCCTCGTGCGTCAGTTCGGCATCCGGATGCCTCGCCTTGAGAGAGGGGATGGTCTCGTTGGCGCCGTTGTCCATGATGATCGCATCGCACTCGATGTGCCCGAAGCATTTGGCTTGCGCATCCAGGGTCGCGTAGAAATCCTGCCGGGAATCCCCTTTGATGACCGATCTGGAAATCATATTGGCCTTGCTGTCTTCACCCACGAGCACGATCTCGTTCCGGGAGACGGCGGACTGCCGGCCGTCCGTAAGAACCCGCTCGGTGATGAGCAGCGAGCTTCCGGGCCCCAGCTGCGCCTCGTTCTGCCGGAGGGCCTCGTCGACGCCGCCGAGCTGGCTCAACTCCATCTCGGCATAGGCGTCTTCTTCCAGGAAGACGCGGGTCGTCGGGTCGAGGCTCCGCTTTCCCTTCCCTTCCCCCAGCGCCACGTGCTTCTCGACGTATTTCATGCGGGCCTTCTTACCGATCCGGAATTCGTGGATCCCTTCGTGCCCCTCGGGCGCGGAGCCGCCGCAATGGATCCCGCAGCCGGCGACAATCGTGACATCGGAATCCTCGCCGATGATGAAGGTGTTGTAAACCACATCATGGAGGCCGGCCTGGCTGACGATGACGGGGATATGGACCGACTCGTTCCGGGTGCCGGGTGCGATGGTGATGACGATGCCATTCCCGGCCTCGTTCGTCTCGATCAGGATATTGGCGGACACCTCGCGGCCCAGGAGTTGGCCGTTTTTGCGGATGTTGTAGGCGCCCTTCGGGATGCCTTCGAGGCCGGCCACCTCTTTCAGCAGCTCTTTATCGATAGCACTTAGCATCGCTTTCTCCTTCACATACCTCGCTGTAGCCGCAGATACTGAGGTCGTTCAGCAGGGGCAGCGCCTCCTCCAGGCTGCCGGTGAAGACGATCCGCCCCTTCTTGACCAGAAGAAGCCTGTCGGCCGCCTCGAGGAAGGCCCGGTTGTGGCTCACCACCAGGGTGGTCGTGCCGTACTCCTTCTGCTCTCTTTTCAGGAGCTTGACCATGGGGTCGATGGTCCAGAGATCGATCCCGGTATCCGGTTCGTCGTAGATGGCGATCTTCGGGTTGCGCGCGATCGTCGTAGCCAGCTCGACCTTTTTGATCTCGCCCCCCGACAGTTTCGAATCGACGGGCTTGTCTAGGAAATCGAGCGAACAGATGCCGACCCTCGCGATGATCTTCACCAGCTTGTCCTCGTCTTCCGTACCCATCGCGATCGAGAGGAGATCACGAAACGTCGTGCCCTTGAACCGGGCGGGGTGCTGAAAACTGTAGGCGATCCCTGCCCTCGCCCTGTCGGTAATCGACCATCCGGAAATATCCTTGCCCTCGAACAGGATCTCCCCTGAAGTAACGGGGTTGATCCCCATGATCAGCTTGGCCAGTGTGGTCTTTCCACTTCCGTTCGGGCCGGTGACCGCGTAGAATTTTCCCTTCTCGAAGGTAAAATTGACGCCGTCGATGATGGTCTTCGCGCCGTTGCCACCCTCGGATGCATCCTCCTGCACCACGAAGCGGAGGTCTTTCAATTCCAGCATAGCACACCTCTCCGTTTCCATTTTCAAGCGGACTCCTACCGGGCGGCGACGCGTCGGCACCCGGGAAGAAACATGGTCAGGAGCCCGAAAATTCTATAATTTAGACTTATGTTGAATAAAATTCAAGCCTCAAATCCAACTTTCCCCACAATAACGGCTTCTCCGGTTCAGAGATGGCCCCGGAAACCATCTGCGTCCGAATGGAAACCAATTTTCTTTGTCCGGGAGCGGCTTGCGGGTATAAGATGGGGTCCATCCGGAAATGATTTCGCGGTAGAACCCAGTTTCCAATCCGGAAATGAGGATTTTTGGCCAATATCAAGGAAATCAAGCGTTTGTGCGGAGGCGACCTGTAGGTCGCCGCACAAGCAAACGTGCAGATCGACGCCGAGATTGGCCAAAAAGACCATTTCCGGATGGAAACAAAATGATTTCCCGGTGCAGGCCCGTTTCCAATCCGGAAACGAGGATTTTTTCTTTATGCGCTTCGCGTGCCCAGTCCCACCGGTTTCGCCGCGGGCCGATCTCAGGATAGCGTTTCATGTTGCCTACAGGAAATCCATACCGATTACGATGCGCCTCGCCCGGACGTTGTGTCGATTCGTCGAAAGGCACCTTCGGGGACCGCGCCCCTGCATCGATGCCTCCGGTCGCCCTGCCGGAGGCCGTCGCGCAGGCCTGCCGCCGCCTGCAGACCGCCGGCCACCAGGCGGTCGTCGTGGGCGGCGCTGTCCGGGATGCATGGCTGAAGCGCCGCCTGGTCGACTGGGATTTGGCGACAAGCGCCCCGCACGAAACCCTGATCCAGATCTTCTCGGACATCCCGCATTTCGTGATTCAGGCCAACACGCTCACCTTGCTCCTTCCCGGGACCCGCGTCGAAATCACCCCCTTCAAGGGCCAGGGACACTGCCTGGAAGGCGACCTCGCCCACAGGGATTTCACCGTCAACGCGATGGCCTGGGACCCCTTCTCTGGCCGGTTCACCGACCCGTTCGGCGGGGCGGCCGACCTCGGCAGACGTCTGCTCCGAGGCGTACCTCGGGCCGAGGACCGTTTTCGTGAGGACCCTCTCCGTCTCCTGCGCGCCGTCCGCCTGGGAGGGGAACTCCGCTTTTCGATCGAGGCCGAGACCCTCTCCGCTCTGGCGCGCGAGGCCTGGCGCATCGAAGCGGCGGCCAGAGAAAGGATCCGGGAGGAACTGCTGAAAATCCTCCTCCTCGAGCACCCCTCCTCGAGCCTGATCCTCCTCAGGAAGACAGGGCTTCTTGGGCGGATCATCCCCGAACTCCTCCAGGGATACCGGATGCGGCAGCGCCATCCCCATCGCTACACGGTCCTGAGGCACGTCTTCGAAACCGTGGATCGGGTCCCCCCGAGTCCGGTCTTGAGGGTGGCGGCACTGCTTCACGATGTCGGCAAGCCGGGAACCCGGCGAAAGATCGAAGGAGTCTGGCGTTTTCACGGCCATGCAGCCCTGAGCGCCCGAATGACCCGCGAGATCCTCGGCAGGCTGCGCTTCTCGTCATCCTTTGCCGAGCGCACGGCCCACCTCGTCGAGCACCATATGCTCGACGCCGAAGCGCCCTGGAGCGATGCGGCGATCCGCCGCCTCGTTCAACGCGTCGGTCCGGAAGCCCTGCAGGAGCTTTTCGCGCTGCGGCGTGCGGATCTCCTCGCGCACGGCCCCGGCTCCGAACATAGGGTTCGGGCCCTCGATCGGCTCGAGCGCCGGATCGACGAACTTATGGAGCAGCCTCAGCCGCTGCGGCCCGAAGACCTTGCCGTCGACGGCCACACCGTCATGCAGCTGCTCGGGATCGGTCCGGGCCCGACGGTCGGCAGGATCCTGCACCAGCTGCTCCGGATCGTCTCCGAAGACCCTGCCCTGAACCGGGAGGACACCCTGAAAGGCATCATTCGGGGTCTTTCTGCACCAGGATGACCCTGGCCTGAGGACCCCGCCCATCCAGGGCCTTCCATTCGGGTGAAAATCGGCAGGAAAACCCGTTCTGCCGGGCGATTTCAGGCTTGACCAATCGCAAGGCTTCTCCTATACTCGCGGGCGATGCTTGTGCGGGAGGCGCGGCAAGGCGGATAAAGGTGCACGCGGTTCAGCGGCCCCTGACCATCACGCAGAAGTCCTTGAAGCCCCGGAGATTTCAGTCCTCGAAGCTTGCCGCCTCCCCTTGCGCCGCCTGGGCCATGCCGGTCCGGAACAGAGAGGCGGTTTGACAGATAAAAAGTTCCGTTGCGGTCCTGCGTCCCAATAAATGCCTGTCCATAAACCATATTTACCTTACTGGCGAAGGTTCGCTCCAGAGGTCGGGATGGCGCTCCATCGGCTGCGCCCGATCGATCCGCCCTGCGGCGGAATCCGGTTCGAACCTCCAGCCGAGGGCATCGCGAGATGACGACGGAGCGGTTCGCCGGCCTGCCCGGCTTCCCACTCCGCGCTTTTCGGGTTCGATGCAGCGACGGGGGAGTCAACCTTATTTCCTGACAGAACAGCGTGAACGAGGGAGAAACATGCGAAAGGATATGGTCTTCAGACTGACGCGGGTTATTTCGCCGATGCTCTGCGGAGGGATGCTCCTGGCGGGGTGTGCCGGCAGCGGGTTGCCCCTGGAAAACAGCGCTTCATCCCGGCACTCGATCGACGGCGATCTGCGGCCGGGCGGATATCAGGCCGGCGAATCAGCCGCGGGATTCACCAGGACCTCCAGCCCCGCCCTCGAGCGCGGCGCCGCGCTAGAGGGCGTCGACCCGTCCCGCCTCACCGACCAGCAACTCCTCGACACGGCCCTCGAGTTTTGCCAGGCCGCGAACGACTACTGGGAGCGGGGCGAACTGGACAGGGCGCTTTCGACCCTGGACGAGGCCTACGGCTTGATCCTGCGTGTCGAAGACGACGCCGGGGAAGAGATTCTCCAGCAGCGGGACGACATCCGCATCACCATCTCGAAGCGCACCGTGGAGATCTATTCGTCGCGTTACACCGCAGCCAACGGGCTGCATACCGCCATCCCCATGATCATGAATTCCCATGTCGAAAAGGAGATCGCCTATCTGAGTGCTCCCGGCAACCCCTTCTTCGTCAACGCCTACCGTCGCTCCGGCCGGTATCGGCCTTTTATCCTGGATAAACTCAAGGAGGCCGGCCTGCCCGAAGAACTCTCCTGGCTGCCCCTGATCGAAAGCGGGTTCAAGCTCAGGGCCTTTTCCCGCGCCAGGGCCCTCGGCCTCTGGCAGTTCATCGCATCGACCGGGTATAAGTTCGGCCTTCAGAGGGACGAGTGGATCGATGAGCGCATGGACCCCGAAAAGTCCACTGACGCCGCCATCGCTTACCTGACCGAACTGCACCGGATCTTCGGGGATTGGACCACGGCCCTGGCCGCCTACAACTGCGGAGAAGGCGCCGTTCTGCGCCACATCAACAGCCAGCAGATCAACTATCTGGATAACTTCTGGGACCTCTACGAGAAGCTGCCCAGGGAAACGGCGGCCTATGTCCCGCGCTTTCTGGCCGTACTCCACATCCTGCAGAATCCCAAGGCCTATGGAATGACCCTGCCCGAAGTCGATTCCGTCCTTCCGATGGAGAGCGTCACCATCGACAAACAGATCCACCTGAAAACAGTCGCGGAGGCCATCTCCACACCCTACGACACCCTCCTCGGCATGAACCCCGAGCTGCGACAGAACACGACACCTGAAAGACCTTACGATCTCAAAGTACCCAAGGGTAAAGGAACGGAATTGCTCGCCAAGATGGAGAGCATCCCCTCCTGGTGCCCCCCGGCAGCCGTAGTCAAAGCCCCTGCCCCATCACGGGCCGGCTCCGCCTATGTGAGGCACCGCGTCCGCAAGGGGGAAACCCTTTCCTCCATCGCCGCGCGCTACGGCACATCGTCTGGAAGCATCAAATCCGCCAATAAACTCAAAAACACGAACCATATCCTGGTTGGATCGACCCTCAAAATCCCGACATCCAGCAGCCAGGCCACCAAAAAGTCGGCCGCCGCCCCTCCCGCGGCAGTCGCCAAAGTCCATCAGAAAAATTATGTAGACTATGTCGTGAGGAAGGGGGATTCCCTTTTCGGGCTGGCCCGGCAATTCGGTACCACAACCAAAGTGATTCAGTCCATGAATGGCATGAAAAGCTCGAGTCTCCAGGTCGGACAGGTCCTGACTCTCCCCAAGGGGGGCGGCGCGCTTTCGGCCAGCCAGACGAGGAAATACACCGTTAGGAGAGGCGACAGTCCCGCGATCATCGCCCGTAAATACGGTATGGGCCTGTCGGATTTTCTGGCGCTGAACAAGTTGACGACGCGAAGCACCATTTTCCCGGGGCAGAAGGTGCTGGTGGCCGTCCAATAACAGGCAGGCCCGAACGCCCCATGGGCGTTCACGCCCGGGGCGCTCCCGGACGCACGGCCCTTCGGCGCAGCGCCCTTTCCCGGGACCGGTTCGATCCATACGTCGGCCTCAACGTCCAGGGTCAACCCGCGAGGTCCATCCTGAACGTATGCCGAACCACACGCCCGTCGAGCGCCTGCTCGGGAGAGTGGGTCTTTTCTACAAAATGCGCCTCTCCGGCGCGGTCCACGAGAAGGACCATCGAAGAACGGGTCCCGTAGCTCGGGCTCTCGATGAAGATAGGGGAAAGGATCCGCTCCCACTCAGGGCCTACACCGGTCTCCGGCAGGGCCTCCTCTCGGGCCGGCTGTCGGTCGAAAAGCATTTCCAGAAGCGCCTCGATGAGGTCCTCCTGCCGGCCGCAGCGTGCCATCGCCTCCACCAGGCGCTCTTTCCCCAGCACCACCTTCGGCCAGGGCGTATCCAGCAGCCGATTGGAAACCCCGTAAACGCCGGGGACAAGAGGCAATGGATCACCGCCCCGGTTGGAATACCAGTAGAGTCCTCTCAAACCGCCCAGCACCAGGTTGAAGCCGTTGTATTCCGCCGCCCTGGGTGCAAGCCGCTCGATGAACTCCTCTGCGGGCGCATCCCCCCGCAAAAAGTCCGTGATCAGGCTTCCCCGTGAAGGCGCCTGCTCCCTGCAGAAGGCTGGATCGCGGTAATTGGTGATGCCGGCAACCCGCCCCCGGCGCGTCACGCCGAACCACGTCCCGCCGGCGCGCAGATCCCTCCCCGCAAGCAGACCCGGGGCATCCTCCCAAAAAGAGGCCCGGGCGGTCGGCCGATCATAGTATTCGTCCCGGTTTGCGGCGAGCACCAGCGCGTAAACCGGATGCACACGCCAGGCAAAAAGGATCAGGCACATCGGTTCCGAATCATCCTGCTAAAAAAGGCCGATCGTAAAAGACCGGGCAGCTGATGGGAAGGTATGAAGGGGCCGCGCCGTCGCCGGCCGCGGAGCGGGCCGGAAAAGGGAAAACATTCAGCAGGCCCCGTTCTGCTCCGTTGGCGAGTTTACCAGACAACGGCCGAAATCATGAAGGTTTTTGTTCCGGCAAGGGGGCGACATCCGCAAGGCACCCCGCAGCGGGGCCTTTCGGCCGCGCAGCGAGGCCCGAAACCCAAAACCGGCGAGCCGGAAAAAATCGAAGAGGCCGAGAGGCCCCTGGATCCATAAGGATCCCGGCACCCCTCGACCCCCGTTTTCAACGCATCATTCGGCGGCAGGCATCACGCCGCTTCCAGATCACGCCGCGAGGCCATGTCCATGAGCACGCGCTCCCGCGCCTTGTCGATCCCGAGCGCCTTGCGCTTCGCATCGATGTGGGCGACCATCAGGCGCGCCATCTCATAGGGATCCGGCGTGAAGCCCCACGTCCCGAAGCCCATATCCGCCAGGCCCTCGAAGAGGAGCTTGTGGAACTTGGTCCCCTCGACGATCGGGAAGGTCACACCGAAGACCGTGTAGACCCCGGAGGCGACAAAGTAGTGACCGATCGAAATGGCCTTCTCGCTCATCCACTCGGGCGCGGCCCCGGCCACCGGCAGGTCGGCGATGGACTCGCCGAGCCCGCCGACCCGGACCATTTCCGCGCAGGCGATCAGGATCCGGCTGTTGTCGACGCAGGACCCGAGCCCGAGAACCGGCGGCATCCCTACGGTCTCACAGACCTCGCGAAGCCCGGCGCCGGCCAGGTGGGCCGCCTCGGGCGTATACAGACCCGCCTTGGCAAGCGCAATCTGAGAACAACCCGTCTGCACCACGAGGACATCCCGCTTGATCAACTCCTTGACAAGCTCCACGTGCACCCAGTCATGCCTTACACGCGGGTTCGTGCAGCCGACAACACCCGCCACACCCCGGATCCGCCCGTTGATGATGTTGTCGTTCAGCGGGGTGTAGGAAGACCGGAAGCTCCCGCCGAGCATGTAGTTGATGTACTCGTGCGAAAAGCCATGGACGCCCAGGTTCCGGATCTGCGGAATCTCGATCGGCAGTTTGCGGTTCTTGAAGCGTACAATCGCGCGTTCGACGATGGCATCCGTACACTCACGGGGCGCATGCTCCTCGAACTGGATGTGCTCCGCGCCCTCGATGTGGCAGCGGGGATTCGTAGTGAAGAGGTTCGTCCCGTAGCACTCGGCCACCTTCGCCAACCCCTGCTTGATGCACTGGACATCGACGCCCATCGCGTCGACGGCGCCGGTGATGAGGATGGCCTCCGTCGACATGAAGTTGCCCACGTGCGGAATGCCGTGCCGCGAAAGCATCTCCGCCCCGGAGCAGCACATACCGACCAGGTTGATTCCCTTTGCCCCGGCCTCCTTCGCCGCCTGGATCAGCGAGGGGTCGTTGACCGAATCCAGCATGGACTCGAAAAGGTTCGGCTCATGGCCGTGGATAATGACGTTGACCTCGTCCTCTTTGAGGCAGCCCATATTGACTTCGGCGCGGACGGGTGTCGGGGTCCCGAAAAGGATGTCGGAGATCTCGGTGGCCACCATAGATCCGCCCCACCCATCGGAGAGGGCCGTCCGAGTGCACTGCTTGGTGATGTTTTCATAGTGCTGGTCCACGCCCATGTGGGTGCGATGCATCAGCTCCATGATCTCGCGCATGGCGCCCCTCGGGACCACCCCGTGCTTTCGCCAGGTCTCCAGGGTCTTCTCGGGGACACGCTTGGCGAAGGGGATCTCCCCTTCCACCTGAATATAGGTCCGCTCCAACTCCTTATACAGGTCTTTGGCCATTTCCTCGGGGCTGCGCCCCTCGACCTCGATCCCGAGCTCCCGGCAGACCTCCTCGAGCTTGATGGTGTCCTTGATCCGGTATTCCTTGATATGCCCGTTCACCACCTCACGAAAGAGGTCCAGCATGCTCATCCCGTGGTCGGTGTGGGCCGCGGCGCCGCTCGCCACCATGCGGGCGAAGTTCCGGGCCTGAATCGTGTCGATGGTCGCGCCGCAAACACCGACCTTTCCGTACGGATCTTTGGCGTTGAGGCGGCACGGCCCCATGGAACAGTGCTTGCAGCAGGCGGAATCCGCTCCGATTGGACAGGCCTTCATCGTCGCAGCCCGGTGAAAGGCCGTCTCGACCCCGTCCCGTTCCGCCTTCCTGAGCATCTGCGCAGTCGCCTCGCACATCGTGGCGTCCTTGATGTTCAACTTCACGAGTTCATCCGTTTTCTTTTCCTTTTCCATCAGAGATCCTCCTTCATGGATTGAATTAGCCTTCATGACTAGTAACTATTACTAATAAAATTAGAAATTCAATACGCGTTTCCAAACGGCCAGTAGACCCCCTTTGCCAAACAAAAGCTGAACCAGTTCCCAGCCTTCAGCGCCCTGGTCATTCAACATCGCGGTCAACGTCTTGATCTGGATATCCGAAACATCCTCCAAACGGCAATCCCCCTTCTCGGAGCAAAAATAGATCACACGCTTGAAATCGGATTCCGCATGACTGGTGATACGGTATTCGAAATGCATTTTCCTTTCCTCAGTGTTAGGTGGCCTCCATCCGGAAATGATTTCCCGGTACAACCCAGTTTCCAATCCGGCCTTCCTTCGCCGGGCGGCGCAATAAGCTCTTTCTAAAGCGATCGGCACCAGGTTGGGCGGCGATGACTCTGCCCCCAAACGAACGACTTGTTTCGTTCATCCCGAGCGGGAGGCATCGCCACCTCCCGCCTCTCAGCTCCCCGTTTCCAAAGAGCATTTCGTGAAATCGATTTCCTTTCCACACCCGCCGCACACATGCTTCTGATCGAACTCATCCGAGAAGATCTCTTTTTCCATGCCGCAGTCGGGGCATTTGCACAGAAACGACTTGAGGCTCTTGAACTGTTCGAACCCGGGGCAATGCTGTGGGGTTGTCATACGTCATCCTCCTCCGACCTGAATCATTTCATGGATTTATGGATTTTTCTCCAGAACGGCGCCTCCTCGGCTTCCCCCGGAACGATACGGGTAGCGCCTTTCTCCGACCCGCGCGGCCCGCAGCCGGGAAGCTTTTCCGGCGGCCGTCAGGACCCGGGCCAGCCGGACAAGCGCCCGTCCCTCCGTACTCGGCTAACCCGCCGAGAGCTTCTGTCCAACTTCGCGCCCATAATCCTGGGCCATCTTCGTCCCGCCTCCGAGGCTCGCGGACTTGAGGCGCAGCGCCCCTCCCACCATGTTCATCCGAAAGATGTTTTTCATGGTATCGAAGATCCGGTCGGGGGCTTCACCGCTCCATCCAAAGGCGCCGAAGGACGCACCGACCTTTCCCTCCAGCCCGGCCTTTTCCGCAAGGAAAAGCAGGGTTTTCATGCCCTGCATCATTTCTCCGTGGTAGGTGGCGGAGCCGAATACGTACGCGTCATACCCACCCAGATCGGATTCCTTCTTGATTTGGGTCACATTGACCACCTCCGCCTCATGACCGGAAAAACGGATGCCCTCCGCGATCAGTTCGGCGATGTTTCTGGTTTCATTGGTTCTGGTGGCGTAAACGACCAGAGTTTTTCCCATGTTCGCGACCTCCGGGCAGCCCCATTCAAACCGCCTGTTCTTCCTTCGCTCAATCGGCGTCTTCGACCTCGACCTTGCCTTTCAGCTTCGCGCCGCAATGCGGACACAGGATCTCGACCTCATTCTCGTTACCGATAAACTTCTCCCGCAGCTTCTCGGGACCGAGAAAAGTAACATCCCCGCAAGCACAAGCGGGGCACTCGGCCCGCACTCTGTACTTCTTTTCCGACATGGCCCGCTCCTCCTCTGCTTCAGAAGATTAAATGGAATCTACTTCAATCTGGGATCGCTGCCCGTCTGCCCACAGTCAGGGATATAGCAGGAGACATCCACGAATTCACACTTCTTCTTGCACATGGGGCAGGTCTCGGGCGGGGTCTCCGCCTTGACCATATATCCACATTCCTTGCATTTCCACTCACCCATATCCGTCTCGCTCCTTTCTATCCGGGGCAGCCTGCGGCGCTCCTCGCTCCCTGCAGCGGGACCCTCGCGACAACTGGCCCAGGTCCCGCGCGCACCTCTTCTGGACGGGAGCACCTCTCCCCGTGTGTGCCTATGCCGTCCAGAGGCCGTGGAGATTGCAGTATTCCCGGGCAACGACGGATGCCGCTTCGATCTTGAAGACAGCCTCCGGCGCGGCGCCGGGCTCCAGGAACTGCCGATAGGCCTTGCCGTCTGCAATGACCTCGATCCACTGAATATAGTGCTTCTCTTCCATCGGATGCGGCACACTGCCCACCGTGACCTTGAACCCGCCGTCGGCGAGCTTCTCGATGACCGGGACATGCTTTTCCTTGGCCGCGTCGACCGTGTTCTCCTTGAAAAGCTTCATCGGCTGTCCACAGCAGACAAGTTCGCCTTTTCCGCCGAAAAGGACCTCGACGATATTACCGCAGACTTCACACTTATAAATCTCCAATTTTTGGGCCATCGGTATCCCTCCTTTTGAATGGATGATTGTCTGTTTGCGCTTCAGAGACAGTCCTTACAGCCTATCGAGGGTTGAAGGGGCCGCCTCACCCAACGTTTCGCGGCCGGCGGAAAACCCTCGGAACCCCTTCTTCACGTCTTGAAATCAGCCCGCCAGACCGCGCACAGCCGCAAGGATCGCATCATAGTCCGGCTCCTGCGTCAACTCCTTTACAGTCTGCACGTAGCGGACCACGCCGCTCCGATCCACGACGAAAACCATCCTGGCCAGCAGGCGCAGCTCCTTGATCAAGGCCCCATAGGCCTTCCCGAACTCCGCTTCCCGGTAGTCTGAAAGCGTGACCACCCGATCCACCCCGGCCGCCCCACACCATCTCTTCTGGGCGAAAGGAAGATCCATGCTGATCGTCAGGATCACCACGTCATCCGAAAGGCGCCCCGCCTCGTCGTTGAAGCGCCTGGTCTCCATATCGCAAACCGGGGTGTCCAGGGACGGCACGGCGGATATCACAACAATCTTGCCGGCATAAGACGAAAAACGCACCGGTTTGAGATCGTTGTCGATAACGACAAAGTCGGGCGCCTTGTCTCCGACCTCGATCACCCCGCCAATCAAGGTCAGCGGGCTTCCCTTCATGGTGACCACTCCGCTACGCTCTTCCATATCTCCTCCTTCGTCGTTCCTGCTCCTTCGTCCAGCAAACAGGCCTTTCCGTCCACCCTCACTTCATCCCGACGGCCGGTGCGGGTGCCGAGGCAGACAGCCGCCGCCCAAAAACCCGCCGGACATCTTCCCGGCCTCGGACAAACCCTGAGGGCCAGTCCGATCCGATCAACCCTTTGAGATTTCAGACCGGACAACCCCCCCTTGTACCCCCTGTTCCGGATCCCCTTCCGCCGCATCGGCGTCAGAGACCGGATCGGCCACCGGGAGCGTCTCCCCCTTTGCACGGCACTCGGCGCATATGCCGAGAAACTCCAGACGGTGGCCAAAGATGCCGAATTTGGTCAAGCTCCCCATGGCGGATTCCAGGTGTTCGACAGAATCTTTCACCGTTTCGAGGTGCGCGTCTTCAATCTTACCGCATTTAATGCAGGTAACGTGATAATGCTCCTTTGTATTGCAATCGAAGTGCATCTGGGGAAAATCCGGTTCGAGCTTTCGGATCATTCCGCATGATGCGAGGATATCCAGATTGCGATAGACCGTCCCCATGCTGATCCTCGGGAGGCGCTTGCGCACCGCCTCGTAGATCGCATCCGCCGTGGGGTGGCAATCCAGCTTCCGGATCTCTTCCAGAATCACCTCCCGCTGCCGCGTCATTCGATGTGCCGTTCCTGTCGTCATATCCTCACAACCTATTAGGAATCATTCCTAATTTTTAAGAGCTGTCAGCGGACATGTCAAGGAATTTCTCTTCAGATCCCCTCCTTCGCGACGGACCCGGGCCCGGCCAAGGGCCTGAACATCTTCTTTCCCGCCCCGCAGACGGGGCACTTCCAATCCTCCGGAAGGTCCTCGAAACGGGTCCCTTTGGGGATCTTTCCCTTGCGATCTCCCCTGTCGGGGTCATAGATATAACCACAGTTCACGGTTTGACACTGCCACATGTCTTCAGGAGCCGCCATATCCACCTCCCTTCCGACGTCTGTCCTGCGCCGGAGCATCTTGAACCGTTCATTTCCATCCGAAAAGAGACAGCCCGGACGGCCCGGCCTCCAATCCGAACAGGACGACATTCGGCCGATATCGAGGAGATCGGTCGGCTCCGGAGAGCCGACCTGCAGGCCGCCGTTCAAACTCAATCGACCCGCACAAAAGCCTTCGATTTGGCGCCGCAAACGGGGCATGTGTCAGGCGCCTCGTTTTCATGCGTATAGCCGCAGACCGAGCAGACATAGTAGCAGGCAACATCAGGGGGGTTGCCCAGACTCTGGAGGGCATTCTGGTAGAGCCTCGCGTGCACCTCCTCCACCGCATTGGCATAGGTAAAGGACCTCTCCGCAGCCTTGTTCCCCTCTGCTTTGGCCGTCTCGATCATCTCCGGATACATCTCTTTGAATTCATGCGTCTCTCCGTTGATCGCAGCCTTGAGGTTCTCGGCGGTGCCCTTGATCTCACCGAGCACCCTCAGATGCGCGTGGGCATGGATTGTTTCAGCCTCAGCCGCAGCCCGGAACAGCTTGGCGGCCTGTGGGTACCCTTCCTTGTCGGCCTGCTTGGCAAACGCCAGATACTTCCGGTTGGCCTGTGATTCACCGGCAAAGGCCTCTCTCAGATTTTCTTCCGTTTTGCTCATGATTTTATTCCTCCCTTCTTTCATCATCCGTGTCTGTTGCTAAGCGCGAATATGCCCTTCCGGCTTCACCTGCGAAGAAACATCCTCATGGTTGATGGGAAATCCGTCCGTGCTCAATCAACATTCCCGCATACACCTTACCTGCGAATCTCGCCCCTTCGGGTTCGACCCTTTCCAGCGAACCGCGTCCAACAAAGTCGTCCAATGACGAAGACCCGCGGTCGACCCGCTATTCCGTCCACCAGCCCTTGCGGATATGGGCCTCACGCTCCCTTTCCGCCAGCTGTCTTATCCGAAACGCACTGTCCCTGAGCACCCCGTAAAGGATGCCGCAGTTCGAGTCCTCCCTGACGCTGTCGCCCTCGTCCGCGAGGGCGATCATGCGCTCGGTCAGTTCCAGTGTCTTCCTGATAGCGCGGTCGCATGGCTTCATCGGCATCCACCCATCGCAGGGGCCTCCAATCGGTTTCCCCGTAAATCAGATACAAGACGTGTGCCAAAAGGCCTCGCCCCGCCCCACCCAAACCGGGCGGCACCGCCACCTGTAAGCGGCGCAAGCCGGTGAATGCCTTTCCAGGGAATCCCCCCGACTTCCGGGGACAGCGCACCGTCGTGCGGTCCGCTGATATTTCAATATCGTAACCAAATGATTTCCTTGGATCTATCCAGACGTCTGGATCCTGCGCCGCCGAACTCCCGGCCCATCGAGCCCCATTCGAGAGGGCGGCAAGGACGGACCAAAACCGTGCATCCAGGAAGGGCGAGGCGGGGCGCGATCAGGCCGATTCCCCCCCCGTTTGACAGGGCTGTCCGGCCACCGGGACCCAAAACACCCGTCGACGGGACACCGATGAGACACCTCTTGCCGAGACACATCCGGTTGGACCATCGCCTTTCCAGCCTTTTGCCCTCGCGGCAGGCCTTCGACGCCCTGCCCATCGAGTCCCCCGGCACCCCCGCCCGCTCCGGGTCTCAACCGCGCCACGTGCTTCGAAGGCTGCGGTCCTGGAAGCGGATCCCCGGATGGCCGGCGCTCCATGAGGAATGTGAAGCCGGTCAGCGATGGTCCAATCCACTCCTATAGTTGGTGTCTATCCGGAAATGATTCCCCGGTACAACCCAGTTTTCAATCCGGAAATGAGTACTTTTTCTTCACACGCTTCGCGTGCTCAGTTCCACCGCTTCGCGGCGGGTCCTGGTTTGTCAATACCAAGGAAATCAAGCACTTGCGCGGATGCGACCTATAGGTCGCCGCACAAGCAAATGCGCAGATTGACGCCGAGATTGGCAAAAAAGACCATTTCCGGATGGAAGCTAGTTGGTGTCCATCCGGAAATGATTTTCTTATAGAACCCAGTTTCCAATCCGGAAATGAGGATTTTTGGCCAATATCAAGGAAATCAAGCGTTTGCGCGGAGGCGACCTGTAGGTCGCCGCACAAGCAAACGTGCAGATTGACGCCGAGATTGGCCAAAAAGACCATTTCCGGATGGAAACTAGTTGGTTATGTAGAGATTCGAGAATGATTCAGGAAGATCACGGGCGAGACAGAAGTGTATCATGAGACATCGCCGTTCTCCGCAAGAAAACGGTACAGGGTTGCCCGGCCCACCCCCAGCAGGCGTGCCGCCCTCACCTTGTTGCCCCCGGTTTGCAGCAAGGCGCTGCGAACCCCTTCGACCGTAAGCTTTCTCAGCCGCTGCCCTGGCCCGCACCGCGCGCCTCCATGCCTCAGCTCGAGAGGAAGATCCCCTCTCCGGATCAGCCGCCCCTTGGCATGGACCAGGGCGAAACGGATCGCGCTCTGCAGTTCGCGCACATTGCCCGGCCATTCGTAATCCATCATGGCCGCCATGGCCTCCCGTGACACGACGGCCTGCCGGCCGACATCCACCAGCGCCTTCTCGAGAAAATGCCGCGCCAGCAGCGGAATGTCGTCGCGTCTTTCCCGCAGCGACGGCAGGTGGATCGGGACAACGTGAATGCGGTAATAGAGGTCTTCACGAAAGCGCCGCGCCTCGACACACTGTTTGAGGTCCTGGTTTGTCGCACTGATGATGCGGACATCGGCTGCAACGGACCCCTCGGCGCCGACGCGCTCGAAGCGGCCCTCCTGGAGAACCCGGAGGAGCTTCGCCTGAACGCTCTGCGGCATATCCGCCACCTCGTCGAGGAACAGGGTTCCGCCGGCGGCCAGCTCGAAGCGGCCCTTCCTGCTTCGGACGGCGCCGGTGAAGGCCCCTTTGACGTGTCCGAACAGCTCACTCTCGAGCACCCCCTCCGGCAGCGCCGCACAGTTCACCGGCACGAACGGCCCGCCTCCGCGGCGGCTTTCATTGTGGATCGCCGCAGCCACCAGCTCCTTTCCCGTGCCGGTCTCCCCGCTGATATGCACCGGATAGTCGACAGTGGCAAGGTCACGGATACGGCGATAGACCTGGATCATCTTGTGATCCCGCCCGACGATGCCGGCGAAGCTTTCGAGTTCCCCCAGCTGCAGCTTCAAATCCACGAGGTCCGTAATATCGCGGAACGCAGCGATGACGCCTACGAAGCGCTGCCGATCGTCCCGCATCGGCGTCACGCGCATCTCGAGCTGGCGCTGTCCGCCTTGCATGTGGGTGATATGAAGCGGGTATTCCGTGTCCTGGAGGTCAAGGAGCGGCTCACCCGCGAAGGCGCACCGCTCGCCGCAAAAGGGCCGCCCGAACGCCTCGTGGCAGTCCCGGCCGACGACCTGCTCCCGTTTGTATCCGGTGATCTCCTCGGCGGCCCGGTTGAAAAAAAGAATGCGCCGGGAGGTGTCGTGCGCTATGATGCCTTCCGCCAGATTGTCGAGGATGCGCTCCAGGTTCTTCTGGTGGGTAATGAGGGTCTCGAGGGGGTAGTCTTTCATCGGGGTCCTTGCGTTGACGGGACGGCGTGGGTTGCCTTTTTCGAAATCGCGGGCTCGGACCAAAAATATACTCGAATCCTTCCGGACCGGCAAGGGCAAAGACCCCAACGGAAACGCTCAGGCGCCCTGCCGCGATGGGACGGCCCGCGGCGCAGGCTGCGCCGCGGGCAGCGGCGACCTCAAGACCCGCCGATATGCTTGACCTCACGGCCGCCGCGCGCACCCGAAAGACCCCCGCCGGTCTTTTGTCATTGCTAAATCCTGACGGCTATCTCTATAATATTCAAATGATAACGTGTCCCTTGCACGCTTTGCCCGGTTCAGGGATGACGTGAAAATCTCTATCGGTCCGCCTCCGACCCTGCCGCGCCGGCAGGCGGTTGTGGCGCCTCCTGGATCGAAAAGGCACCGTCCGGATCCGGAAACCTTATTGCCCATAACGATCTTGCCCATCGAGGGTTCAAAACCATGCCATCGTATTGCAACACCGCAGAAAATCCAAAACCCGCTCAGGAGGAAAGAGACCTACTCATCGGCGAGATCCTCTATCAAATACGCCGCCTGGGACAGGCGGGAACCCTTTACTCCAAGGAGTTGATAAAATACCATCAGATCAGTACGCCGCAGTTGAACTGCGTCCTCGCCCTGCACGCCAACGGGCCTATCCCCGCCTCCCAGATCGCCCGCCTTATCCTCGTCAAATCCAGCACCGTCACCGGCATCATCGATCGGCTCGAACAGAAGGGCCTCGTCCGTCGAGTCCGCAACTCGCCCGACCGCAGGGTCATCATGATCGAACTGACCGAAGCGGGCGAATCCTTGGCCATGAACGCCCCCCCGCCTGTTCAGCGCAAAATCATGGAAGGGCTCCGAAAGCTCCCTCTGCTCGAGGTCGAAAACATCCGCAAGGGGTTGCACACCCTGACCGGGATGCTCGACATGCCGGACCTTGCCGATCTCGAGATGGAGCATCTCGACGAGGAAATCGAAAATACACCCCCTTTGGATCTACCCAACGAGTAAAACGCGACCTCCGTTTCTGACGCTTGCCGAGCCTCCCCCTTGACAAGCGATTTTTTTTAGCGTAGTATTTTGAGTTGAAACTATTTTGCATGATTTGGTTTTTATACAAATCATCCGAGAGGAGATCCCCCGGGATCACCGGGCCCTTACAGAGGGCGCCGCTTCTTTCGCTTGACTCGATGATATCCATCCGGGAAGGCTGCCCATAAGGGCGACGATCCAATCCAGAAACGAGGATGGAGCGTGATCCAACCTGCAAACAAGGAGAATAGCGTGGAACGTATGAGAGAAGACCAGGTAGCGCAGTCCAAGGCCGCTCTGGGAGAAGACACCGTCCAGATGCTCCTCAGGACCCATGAGGACGCCCTGTGGATCCTCGAAAACCTCGGCGTCGGCTGCCGGCAGCCCGATATCCAGGCGGCCTTTCAAGCCTATGAAAACGATGGCCTCGGTTTTGTTTACGAGGATCGCATCTTTGTCACCAGGGAACTGGTGCAGCGATGCCTCAAGACCGTCCCCGGACTGGACGACTTCTTCGTGCCCCTGAACAGCTTCTTCATCGGCGGCACCGCACCTTACGTTTACGACGATCGGAAGGGACAGGGCGGGATCTTCCCCAATACGGACTACGCGAAGGAAATCGCGCGGATTGCACAGGCGAACGATGCCATTGCCGGAATGGGACGAGGCATCAAGCTGAAAAACGAGGTCGAGCAGATGTCTCTGATGTCCGAGATTTGCTCCAAGCCCCTTTACTTCGCGGTCACCTCCGATGCCGCGCTCGCCCGCGCAAAAGAGCTATACGAGGAGCGGAAGGACATCATGATCGTTTTCTGCCTGACCCGCCCACCCCTCGAGGTCAACGAGAATTTCTCCGAACACTTCGTCAAGGTGGTGCGGGCCGGCCTGCCGGTCTTCGTTTCGGCCATGCCCATGGCGGGCATCAGCGCCCCCTACTGCTACAACGGGGTGTTGGCCATGACGCACGCCGAGGTACTCTTCGCCATCTGTGCGGCGCAGCTGCTGAACCCCGGCGTGACCTGCATCCACGCCGGCTTCCCGACGATCGCCGACCCGCGCATCGAATACAACCCGAACTACGGACTCGTGAGCCACTTCCTGCTCAATATCCTGATGACCCACCTGAATCTCATACTGGATCTCCCCACGTGTCAGAGCGCCGGGACCACCCACGAAGAGCATCTGACCGACAGGGCCTATCAGGACGCCATGGCCGGGCAGGCGATGTGCATGAAATACGGTTTTCACATGATGCGCCACCCGTTTGCCTTTCTCCGCTATCTGATCGACTTCTCCTTCGAAAAGCTCGACAAGGCGAGCCAACTCTCGAAGAAGATCACCGCGGCCGACGCCCCCCGTATCGAGATGCCCGTCTACGACGAAAGGGGCATGGAGTCGATCCAGCAAATCGGCCTCGGCATGTACATGGAGGATCCCCTGACAACCGCGAACCTCGGCAAGATCTTCGTGAACTGAGAACGCCCTTCTTTCAGTCGGCAATATTCCGAAACATCTTTCGAATATCTTACGATAGGAGGCTGCCATGTGTGGTATTGCGGGGTGCGTAGGCACCCCAGATACGGAAACCGTCAACCGGATGCTGGACGCGCTGGGTCATCGCGGACCCGATGACCGGGGAATCCATCCCCGCGAGAACTTGGTCTTCGGACACACCCGTTTGTCGATTGTCGACGTCGCCAAAGGACATCAGCCGATTCTGGCCAACGGGGGCAGCACGGGGATCATCTGCAATGGGGAGATCTACAATTTCCGTCGACTCAAAAAGTCGCTGCGGCCCAGACATTCCTTCGGCACCGATTCCGATACGGAAGTGATCCTGCGGCTCTATCAGGAGAAAGGACCCGAATGCGTGAAGGAATTGGACGGCATGTTCGCCTTCGCCCTCTTCGACGGCGACGCATTCCTGATGGCCCGCGACCCGATCGGCATCAAACCCCTCTACTACGGCTACAGGCAGGGCGCCCTCTACTTCACCTCGGAGCTGGGCGCCATGACCCTGGCCGGCGTCGACGAGGTCCATGAATTTCCGGCCGGGCACTACTACACCCCCGAGAGCGGCTTCGTGCGCTATTACGACATCCCGCCCATCGAGGATCACCTCCTGACGGATATCGAACCGGTCTGCCGCAGGATCCGGGAGACCTTCGTGAGGGCCGTCAAGAAAAGGCTCCTTGCCGACCCGGAGGTTCCGGTCGGCTCCTTTTGCAGCGGCGGACTCGACAGCAGCCTCGTTGCCGCCATCGCGGCCGAGGAGATCCCGAATCTGCACACCTTCGTGGTCGGGATGAAGGATGCCTCCGGGGATGTCAGCGACGACGTCAAGGCGGCAAAGATCGCCGCTGCGCATATCGGATCCACCCATCACGAACTGCTCTTTACGGAAGCTGAATATCACGAGGCCCTGCCGCTCGTGATCCAGAAGCTCGAGACCTACGACCCGTCGCTGGTCCGCTGCGCCGTCCCCTGCTATTTCACCTGCAAACTCGCCGCCCGCTATGTGACGGTCGTTCTGACAGGGGAAGGGGCCGACGAACTCTTCACGGGCTACCACTATATGAAGCACTTCCCCTTCGACCAGCTGAACCTGGAAGCCCGCCGGTGCATCGGCAATCTCCACAACATCAACCTGCAACGCGCGGACCGTATGGGGATGCATTTCAGTCTGGAACTGCGCGTCCCCTTCCTGGATGTCGACATGATCGACCTCAGCATGAAGATCCCCCCCGAGCTCAAGATCCGGGAGCACAACGGGGCCAAGATCGAAAAGTGGATCCTGCGCATGGCATTCCAAGACACCGACTACCTCCCGGACGACATCCTGTGGCGCTACAAGGTGCAATACACCCAGGGAGCGGGCTGTGAAAGCCTGGGTGAACAGATGGCCGAAGCAGCGATGAGCGACGAAGAATATCTGCGGATCAGGGCGGAGAACCCCGAGGCCGTCATCAACAGTAAGGAAGCCGCTTACTACTTCAAGATCTTTCGGGAATTTCACCCGCAGGACTCCATCCTGGGGTCCATCGGCATCTGGACCGGCTTCGATTTCGCTGAAGAGCGGGAAAAGGTCAAGGGGACCGTCGACGGTGCGCTGAAACACGACCACTCGCGGGCCCCGGAAGGCCTGTCCAAGCTCGCCACCGCCTGATTCATCTTCACAACCACCCCGACAAGAAAGGACGATATCTATACGATGGCACTTCCATCCCAATCCAAATATGTGATTATCGGTGCAGGCATCCATGGCCTCAGCACCGCCTGGCATCTGGCCAAAACCCTGAAGAAACACCCCGGAGCGGGCTCCGGCAAGGATATCCTGGTGCTCGACAAGACGGCGATCGGCGCCGGCGCCTCGGGCATCGCCTGCGGCGTCATCCGCAACAACTACTTCCAGCCCGCCATGCGCGAACTGATGGCGCACAGTGTCGCCATCTGGGAGGAGGACGCGGAAAAATACGGCTACCACCCGGTAGGGTACATGCAGATATCCCCCGAGGTGATGCATGAGGATGTGGCGGAGATCTACCGCCAGCAAAAGTCCATCGGCTACACCTCCGACTTCATCGAAGGGGAAAAGGACTGCCTCGCCTACATGCGGAAAAACGTTTTCGACGACTGGCAGGCGAAAAACATCACCTCCATCCTGCATGAGAAGCTCGGCGGCTACGCCCACAACACCCGCTCCCTCTACCGCCTGGCGGACAAGGCCGAAGCCGAAGGGGTCCGCATCATGACCGGGGTGAGCGTCACAGGCATCCGCACCCAGGGGGGCGCCGTCACCCATGTGGAGACCGACAACGGTCCGGTCGCCTGCGACTGGCTGATCGCGGCCCCGGGCCCCTGGGCGAAGACCTTCTGGGACATGCTCGAACTGCCGAACGTAATCGACGTCAAGGACCGGAACGGGATCGTCCACCAGGACATTCCGATGTGGACCTACTGGTGCCTCGTCGAAGGGACGCTCGGGGTCCCGCCCGAATACGCCATGGACAACCGGGGGCAGATGCCGCCGGTCATCCACGTCGATTCGGATGCCCCGCTTCACTCTAGCGAGGATGGATCCCTCATCACCGATGAAATGTGGGGCATCTACTACAAGCCGGATTTTCACTTCGGAGGCGTGCAGGGCGGGGCCGCACCCTACAAGGTGGAAGGCGACGTCACAGTCGATCCTTACGGCATCGACTCGCCGGATTTCGTGGTGGGGCCGGAGTTCGTCCACATGTGGACCTCGGCGCTGGCCCACTGCCAGAAGCGCTACGAAAACCGCTACCGGGACTACAAGAACGAGCCCTCGGGCGGACTCGGGTGCTTTACGCCGGACAGCTTTCCCATCTTCGACCGCTTCAAAGACAACTGCTACATGATCCTCGATTCCAACCACGGCTACAAGATGATCGGCGTCGGCCAACTGGTCGCCAAGGAGGTGCTGGGGGAAGAGCAGGCGCTGTTGAAGCCCTTCCGCTTCGACCGCTACCAGAAAGGGGAGCTGCACCCCGTTTCCCACAGCCCCTTTCCCTGGAGCTGATCACCGGTTTGCGCCGCACAAGGGATGTCTACTCCCGGGGACGGCGCCGCTGCCGGGCATCTTTTGCCGCACACGCCGTCTTTGAAGGCTGCATCTTGCGTGCATCTTGCGGCGGACAGAACTGCCTTTTCACCCTGCCAAACGACGCCGGCTCCGCCGAGCAGGCCCTCTGCCAGAGGGGATTCCCCGGACTCGAGGTATCGACAACCCTTGCAGCCCGGGGGCGCATCACATGCCGGCGCCGGGAAAAACCATGGAGATGACCATTCTCGGATCAGGGGGATGCATGGGCATCCCCAAGCCCCTTTGCGGGTGCAGGATCTGCACGGAGGCGAGGGAAAAAGGCGGCCGTTACCGGCGAACGGGGCCTTCGGCCTTCATCCACGATGAACATGTCCTGATCGACACCCCGGCCGATGTCTGCGCGCAGATCAACCGCTGCGAGCTGACCCGGATCGACCATCTGCTCTTCACCCACCTCGATCCCGATCACGTGGAAGGGTTCCGGGTCGTCGAGCAGATCGCACTCGATTTCCGGTCCTGGGAGGCCTACCCCGAGAAGCGGATCCGTCTGCATCTCCCCGCCGCCTTGGACGAGCGAATCCGTGAGATCCGGTCCATCTACGGACCATCGATCGATTTTTACGAGCGGCAGGGCTTCGTCGAACGCGTGGCCTTCGATGAAACGGCCCGGATCGGCGGTCTGCACGTGACGGCGATCCCGGTCGATCGGGGCGCCCAGACGGCCTTCGTGCTCGTCTTCGAAGACGCCGGGAACCGGATCGTCTATGCACCCTGCGACATCAAGCCCTTTCCGGAGGATCGTTTGGAGGTGCAGCGCGCCGACCTGCTGGTCATCCAGCCCGGGATCTTCGAGGACGGGCTGAAGCACGGGTTCCATTATCCTGCGTCGCACATCTCCCGGCAGACGCTTTACACCTTCGAGGAAACCCTGGCCCTGGCCGGACGCATCGCAGCCCGGCAGGTTCTCTTCGTGCACCTCGAAGAATACTGGAACCGCGGCTTCGACGACTATCGGGCGCTCGCGGAAACGCTGCCCAATGCGCGTTTCGCCTACGACGGTCTGACGGTCCGTGTGTGAGCGCACCCTTTCACCCCATCCGCTGATTCGTTTAGGGGACGAGCGGGATTTTAGACTAAAAGTCCCTATTTGAACGAAAAAAATGTCCACACCGGAATCGAACGTAAAAAAGGTCCATACCGAAATCGACCTAAAACATGTCCATGCCGTAAATTTATATGAACACGAACACGTTTCCAGGCGGGGAATCAGGATTTTCAACCAGGATCGCGGGAATCAAGCCATCGCGAGGAGGCGCCCCCTCCCGGATCACCGCGCGAACAAACGCGCGGATGGATGGCCCATTGGCTGAAAGAGACGGTTTCCGGCCGGGGACAGGAAAGGTGTCACAAAAATGCAGCTACCCATGAACGGATACATCGATCGCATACACCAGGACGCGCTTCGCGTGTTGGAGGAGGTCGGCGTCCGCTGCGCCAACCGTCAGGTGAAATCCCTTTTTGAAGACACAGGCCTTGCGGCCTACGATGAAACCACAGGGCATATCCATGTACTGGCACCGCTCGTGGAGCAGGCCCTGCAGTCTGCGCCCAAACGGGATCGCTACTGGATCGGCCAAAACGCCTTCGGGGTGGGTGGGACAGCCCCGTTTGTCTACGACGACGACACCGGCGAACTGATTCCGCCCACCTTCGACCACCTGATCCGCATCGCGAAGACCGTTCAGCAAGCGGACGAAGTGGCCTTCATGGCCCGCGGCGTCCTGATCAAGAACGCCGAAGTACCGGTGATGGAGACCATCATCGAACACTGCTCGAAGCCGATCTATGTGGCCGCCCTAACCCCCGAAGGGATCGAGAAGGCCCGCGAGATCCACGAGACGCGCGGCGGGTTGACCCTGCAGTTTTCCATCATCAACAGCCCCCTCAATGTGATCGAGAGCATGATCGACCCGTTTCTGGCCTCGGTCCGGGCGGGCATCCCCATCTACGTGTCGACCATGCCCATGGCCGGGCTCTCCGCCCCCTACTCCATGTCCGGTCTGCTCACCCTGACCCACGCCGAGGCCCTTTTCGGGATCACCCTGACCCAACTCGTCAACCCGGGGATCACGGTCGTCCACGCCGGGCTGCCTTCCATCGCCAACATCCAGAAGAACTATGCGGTGGACCTCGGCCTGGTCGCCCACAATGTCGCGAACCTCCTCATGGAAAAAGTGAATGAACGACTGGGCCTGCCTTCCATCCAGACCGCCTGCACCACCAGCCAGGACGCCCCCAACGGCCGGGCCGAAGAGGAGGCCGTCAAGGGCTTCGGACTGATGAAGCAGCACGGCTTCCACCAGATGCGCCACGCCTTCGGTTTTCTGCGCGAACTCATCTCCTTTTCGATCGCCAAGCTCGAGCGGCACATCGCGCTGTGCCGTGAAACCGGACCGGAGGCGGCACCCGATTACCCACTGGAACCCTACGACGAGGAGGGGCTGGAGACGATCCGCAGAAACGGCAGCCAGGCGAACTTCATGCGCGATGACCACACATTGAAGAACACCGGAAAGGCCTTTGTCTGCTGATCATCGGAAAGGATGGAGGTGAGAACGTATGCGCATTGCCGTCTATCAGACCAGTCCCGTCCTCCTGGACGTCCAGACCAACCTTGCCGGCATCATCGAAAAGATCCATGCGGGGCGCGAACAGGGGGCCCAGCTGATCGTTTTTCCCGAACTGGCGCTGACCGGCTACTTCGTGGGGCACCACTACCCGAAGGTCGCCCTCCGGATGGACTCGAAGGAAATCCGGCAGATCGCCGAAGCGAGCCGGGGCACGGCCGCCGTCGTCGGTTTCATCGAGGAATCCCCCTCGATGAACTTCTACAATTCCGCGCTGGTCGCCGTGGACGGCGAACTCCTCTTCGCCTATCGCAAGCTCAATCTCCCGAACTACGGGGTGTTCGAGGAGCGTAAATACTTCTCCTCCGGGAAAAAGGTTCCGGTCTTCCGCTATGGCGGCTTCTGCTTCGCCGTCTACGTCTGCAACGACCTCTGGCACCCGTCCCTCCCCTACCTCGGGGTCACCCAGAAGGCGGACGTCTTCATCACGGTCATCAACTCCTCCAAGGAATCGATGGGCGACGGGTTCTCCAATATCGAAAGTTGGGAGACCATCAACACCTTCTATTCGCGCATCTTCGGCATTTACAACATCTGCGCGAACCGGGTCGGGGAGGAAACCTTCGGGGAGTGCGAACCCGCAGGCCTTTCGACGGACTTTCCCCATCAGGTTCCAAAAACCTACCGGTTCTGGGGGGGAAGCGAGGTTATCAACCCCTACGGGCAGCGGATCGCCAAGGCCCGCCTCTACGGGGAAGACGCCGTCTTCGGAGAGCTCTCACGGGAGATCCTCCGCGAAAAGAGGATCCAGCTTCCCTATCTGCGCAATGACGACCCCTACTTTACCCACCGGGAACTCCAGCGCATCCTGTTCAAGAAACTGACCACCCCTCCTCTTGCCAACGCGCAATACCGCTGCCACAGCAAGGGCGAGAAACCGTGATCCGCACGTAACCTCGGGCGCCCCTTCCCTGTTATCGAACATGCGGGAGGCGCAGCGGATGACGGGGCCTGCGCCGTCAAAACCGGCCCCGCAAAAGAGGTCCTCTACGCCCGTCGGATCTCGAGGCCGCTTCAGCCTTCAGCTTGCCTCCGGAACCTTGCCGCCAAACAACGGCGCCTAGGGGATGTCGGTTTCGTCCTCTATCAGGCAGCGGCCCTCCGGGCAGAACAGCCTCAGCCAGGCGCCCCGCTCTTCCTTCTCCGCGCTGGGGCGGAGCGGCAGATCGATCCGCTCTTCCTCCTTCAAGCAAGCGCCATCCGGACAGAAAACCTCCAGCCAAAGCCCCTTTTCAGCGCCCGACTCGGCCTCCTTCCGCTCTTCGGCCGGGATCGACACGATCTCCGCCTCCGTCAAACACCGAGCCTCCGGACAAAAGACCTTCAGCCAGGCCCCCTTCCCGACGGATCGTTTCTCCTTCTCCATGGCTGCACCTCCTGACCGCTCCAAGGGTTATCGATTGCCCGAATGGGCCTCCATCCCCAGTGCCCTACCGCCAGACCCCTGTAAACCTCACCGCCGCCCTGCGGGCCGAAAAACCGGCAGACACATACTCCCTCGAGGCTGCGGCCAGTCTCTCCCTATCGATCTATGCGGCTGTGAGTGATGCCAGGACGTAAACCCTGCGTCAATCCCCGGGACGCAGGCCTCCAGGCCTTGCAGGAACCCATTCCTTCCTAAAAGGAACCCTACGCATAAGAATCATTGTGCCGACTGCATGCAGAAAGTCAAGATTCATACAGGAAGCCCAAGAACCGTCCCCAGCCGGGAAAACGCCTCCCCCACCGGATTTGAACCACCCGCTCCTGCGCCCCCTGGTCGATGCCGCTGAACGGGACCGTCACCCTCCACCCGAGCGCAATCCCCTCAGGCGACGACGAAGCACGCCCCTGGTGCAAGCTCACTGCCCCCCGGCCGGTGCTCGTGGGCCCTCGTGTTCAATGTATTCGAATAGGCAAAGGACTATTTAGTTTCCATCCGGAAATGATTTCGCGGTAGAACCCAGTTTCCAATCCGGAAATGAGGATTTTTGGCCAATATCAAGGAAATCAAGCGTTTGTGCGGAGGCGACCTGTAGGTCGCCGCACAAGCAAACGTGCAGATCGACGCCGAGATTGGCCAAAAAGACCATTTCCGGATGGAAACTATTTAGCCCAGTTTTCGATTTTCAGGGATGCGATACGGCTGAACTCACGTTCGTTGTTGGTGACCAGAGTGCAATTGACGGATAATGCGTGCGCCGCGATGAGCATATCCATTGACCCTATCGGGCTTCCAGGGCGTTCCAGATAGGTTCGAATCTTCCCGTACTCCTGGGCAGCCAAGTCGTCATAGGAGAGGATTTCAAGGGGAGCCAAGAATTCGGCCAGGGCTATTCTGTTCTGATCGGGTCGAGAGCTTTTTTCTGCGCCGTATGCAAGTTCGCTGAGTGTAATCGAAGAAACCCCGATATCGGAAATTCGAGCGCCCTTCAGTCGTTCGAGTGCCTGTTCCGGCTTCTTTTTGATGATGTAGATGCAAATGTTGGTATCGAGCATGAAGCTGGTCACAATGCTTCCCTCGACTCAGGTTCTGGTTGTTCACGCGTACTCATGAAGTCCTCTGAAAAATGGTCGAGGCTATTGATGAGTGAGGCCCATGGATCATCCTTAGGAATGAGCATGACCACCCCATAAAGTTTTTTGATATAGACGTCAGATCCCGAGAACCGACAATCTTTGGGCAGGCGAACCGCTTGGCTCCGTCCATTGATAAAAAGGCGCGCTGTTTTCATGTGAACCTCCATCGTACGATTGATCGTTACCAGGGTATATACCATGGAATGTGCCGCATGTCAATGGAAAGATGAATCTTTTCGCGCAACCAAAAACCAACTGCAAGAGTATGGCGGACCTCTTTGACATCTATCGTCCGTCCCTCGTCGCTGTCTTTCAAACCGGCTTCAATGGCCTATCGCACATAGATCCTGCGCATCAAATCCTCCCAGGTTGCCGAATCGGGAAGAGTTTCGACCATCCGGTAAGTCTGCTGTTTTACGCTCTCAGTCTGCATTCGGGAAATCCCTCCTCTCCCTGGTTGACTCCAGCAGTTGCACACTCTCCATCCCATTTACGATCATGCCTATAAGATTCCTTGGAAGAAGCCGTGTCCTTAATGATCCAACACCTCAGAGTCGACATAGTAGTAGGCGCCGTCGTCGTTCATCGCGATCTTGCCCTGGTAGAGGAGGATCTCGACCGCCTTCGGGCGGTAATCGCGCACACCGATGCGGATCAGGTCCTTCCGAGCATAGGGCAGAGGGACCGCCGATTCAGGGGCGACAGCCCCCTTGCCAACAGATCGTTTCTCCCCTTTCACAGATGCACTTCCTAATCGTTCTAAAATGCGTCGACCGCACCGCTCCGAAAACAACGAGGCGGGCGCAATCACCTCGGCAGGTATCCTGCCCGTTTCCATCTTCTTTACCGGGTTCTGCTCCCAACTGGTGTCCATCCGGAAATGATTTCCCAGCACAACTCAGTTTCCAATCCGGAAATGAGGATTTTTTGTCAATATCAAGGAAATCAAGCGTTTGCGCGGAGGCGACCTATAGGTCGCCGCACAAGCGAACGTGCAGATTGACGCCGAGATTGGCAAAAAAGACCATTTCCAGATGGAAACTAACTGGGCCCGACATCATGGGAAGCCCTGTCTTCGAAAAACGGCGGTCGATCCAACGCCGCCCTACGGCGGGCCATGTCCTGCCTTGAAAATAGTGCAGCGATGCATCGGATGCCGGGCGATATCGCTGCGCCTCGCTGTCTTTCGTGGTCAGAGCCATGAATAAGAATCCTTTCACCATCGTCTGACAAGGGTCTTAATGTTCATACAAGCCATTGGAATAACATGCAACCTTCGTGCACTGATCTTCCAATGGACGCATTTACATCCCGTTTTCGCCCATTCGGCACACATCTTGATTCTGCCCATGCCTGAACACCCGTCGCGCCGCCAGGGATATGGATTCCGAACGGCGCAAGATCGCCGGCAGGTATCCGCAGCGCCGGCCCTTGAATCATCGACCTCCAATCGGCCTGGACATCGGCCCCATTCAGCCGATCGCCAGGTAACATCATTGAAGCGACCCCGTAGCGGACCCGTAGAAGCGATCCCTAACCGACCGCATGGGCCCTAAACCTTGAACCTCTAACCGGACTCGCCCCCCGTGCCATGAAGGCCACAGAGTCTGAAAGCAGGCACCCCGTTTCCCTGGCGCCTGCGGCCTTCCCGAGGGGGTTGGATCGTGAACCGGCTGTTCGACCGCGGTGCGGGTCTCCGCCCGATTGCGTGGGTGTTGGGATGGATGCTGATGGTGACAACGATTCCGGGGATTGAAACGGGATACTGCAAAACCACCACGGGCGGCGATGCCCGGCTGGTTGAAGCCAGATGCGAAGCAGGACGGCTCGCAGCCGCTTCCGGCGCCTTGGCCAACCCGCTCCGGCAAAGCCTCCAGGCATCCGAACAAGTGCTCGAAGCAAGCTCAAAATCCCCGAAACCCACTCCCGAACCATCGGAGCCCCCTCCGGAGGATCCTCAGCGGAGCAGCCCGGCCGAACCCATGCCCTCGGATCAGGATACGAGTGGCACGCTCGGCGTCCTGCTCCCGGGAAGCCCCTCTTTCGGGGGGTCGGCCGCCTGCGCCATCCCGATCCTCGTTCCGCCCGGGAGATGCGCCGTCTCGCCCGAACTCGCCCTCACCTATGACAGCTCCCGCACAAACGGCTGGGTCGGCGTCGGGTGGTCGTTCGACCTCGGCGCCATCCAGCGTTCGACCAGACACGGTCTGGATTACGCAGCCGATGACTTCGTCGCCACGATCAAGGGGGCCGCCTCCGAACTGGTTCGAAGGCCCGAATGGGGCCAGGGGTACTACGGCGAGCGGATCGAGAGGGCCTTCTCGAAATATTACCGCAACCCCTCTTCCGGAGGCTGGGAGATCCTCTCGCGGGAGGGGCTGAGGTACTTCTACGGATCGAGCGCCGCCTCCAGGCAGGAAGGCCCCTTTGGCATCTTCAAGTGGTGCCTCGACCGGGTCGAAGACCCGAACGGGAACTTCATGACGGTGACCTACCGCAAGGACCAGGGGGAGATCTATCCCCTTCGGGTCGACTACACCGGGAACGGCAGTCTCGCCCCATCGAACCGGGTCGAGTTCACGACGGAAGACCGCCCGGACAAGACCCTTTCCTATCCGGGGCATGACAAGGCCGTGACGGCTCAGCGCTTGAAGAGCATCGCCGTCTACGCCGGCAGCCAGCTGGCCCGGCGCTACGTCCTCGCCTACGAGCAGGGCCGCGCCAGCGGCCGCTCCCGGCTCCTTTCCATCACCCAGTACGGCACCGACGGCAAGACGGCGCTCCCCCCGGCCGCCTTCGGCTGGCAGGAAGGCGGCACCGGCTGGGATGAGGGCGGGAGCCTGAACGATTTCGGGTTTGCGGCCTATCCCCACACCGGCCTTTATATGGGCTGGGAATACGGCGTCCACATCGACTTTTACGACCGCTACCCGGTCATGACGGGGGATTTCAACGGAGATGGCCGGACCGATATCGGACGGTTGACCTGCACCGGGGCGATCTTCTATGTACGTACGCCGGAGGGAGGCTGGAAGAAGATCCAGGAGATCGTCGACGACCGGATCGGAAACTGCACCCTGATCGAAGGCGCCCAGTGGCCCGTGATCACCGGGGATTTCAACGGGGATGGCCGGACCGACTTCGGCCGGGTCCATGACGGCGGGGTCCGGATCTATTTCGCCTCAGCCGGCGATGGCTGGCGGCGGATACCCGATCTGGCCGATTTCGGGGCGGGGGCCTATCCCTGCTGGTCCTGCTATCCGACCTTCACCGGGGATTTCGACGGCGACGGCAAGACCGACATCGCCCGGGCGGGAGGCAGCGGGATCAGCGTCTACCGCTCGAAGGGAGACGGACAGTGGGCCCCCTTCGCCTCGATCGAAGGGGATCTCAGCACCGGACAGGGCTACACCGACACGAGCCTCTACCCGATGGTCATCGGGGATTTCAACGGGGACGGGCGCACCGACATCGGACGGGTCCATTCCTCGGGGATGCGGGTCTACTTCTCGGATCCTGCGACGGGATGGCGCCGGATGCCGGACGTCTCCGAGTTCGGGCGCAATGTGGGATACGTGAACGCCGGTCAGTACCCGGTCTTCGTCGGCGATTTCAACGGGGATGGCAAGAGCGATGTCGGCCGCGTGCACACCCGCGGGGTCGGGGTTCTGCTTTCCAAAGGCAACGGGCAATGGGAGCGCGTAGCAGATATCGACGGCGACCTCGGGATCGACCAGGGCTACACCGGCACAGGGACCCATCCGATGGTCTTAGGGGATTTCAACGGGGATGGAGGTATCGATATCGGCCGGGCCGGGGACCAGCAGATCCGCTCTTACCGCTTCGACGGCGCCAAGGGCTGGGTCGCCCTCGAACCCCTCGTCCGGTTCACCAAGGCCCAGGACTATACCAGCACGATGAAATTCCCGATCCTCACCGGGGATTTCGACGGGGACGGCAAAACGGACATCGGCCGCATCGGTAAGCAGCAGACAGACGTCTCTCTGTCCAAAGGCCCCTTCCCCGACCTTCTGGCCGAGATGAAAGGCAACCTCGGCGGGGGCGCCGCGATCACCTACGCGCCCTCCTCCCGCTACGCCAACATCCTCCTCCCCTTCAGGGTCTATACGGTGTCCAGCATCACGAGCGACGACGGGCTCGGGAATCAGTCGACGACCCGCTACACCTATGCCGGGGGGTATTTCGATGCCGCCGAACGGGAGTTTCGCGGCTTCGGCTATGTCCGGAGGCAAGACCCGGACGGCAGCACGCACGATACCTGGTACCATCAAGACCGGTACCTGAAAGGCCGCCCCTACTGCCAGGTCCACCGCGGACCCGATGACGGACCCATCCTGGCCGAGGAGCATTACACCTGGGAAAAGGCCTTTCTGGATCAGGGCGAAACAACCGCCCATGTGCGCCTGTCCTGGAAGCAGACCTGCTCCTACGACTACGAAAGCGGCAAGACCCATGAAGTCTCCACCGAGCAAGGGCATTCCTACGACAAGACAAACGGCCATCTCGTCTGCACCTGGCAAAGGGCAACCAACGCCCCTACCCTGGCCCGGATGTGGACCTACCAGAACCTCGGCGGGTGGCTCTGGCGCCTCACGGAGGAAACCCTCCTCGAAGGACGGGCGGCAGGAAAGGAGTACGAGTGGATCCCCGCCCGGAGGAAACGCTGCGGATACGGCGCCACGGGCAACCGCCTCTGGGAGGAGGCCTGGCTTGACGGGGGAAAGAGCCCCCGCACCAGCTTTGGCTATGACATGTACGGGAACCTGACCCAAGTGACCGACCCCTTGGGCCGCAGCACGCGCACCACTTACGACACCGACACCTGCTCCTACCCCGTCAAGGTCACCTATCCCCGGACGGGAACCATCGATCATGTGATCGAGAAGGGCTACGATCCCCGCTTCGGCTCCCTTTTGTGGGAAAAGGACGAAAACGGCCGCGTCCTCCAGTATGCCTACGACCCGCTCGGACGCCTCGTCCAAACCGCCTATCCGGACGGAGGGGTCACCTGGTCGAGCTACGGCTTCGAAAGCCTTCCCCGATATACCGCCACGGCCCGCCTTCAAGACAGCGAAGGGAACGTGCAGGCCGAATATGTCTATGTCGATGGTCTCGGCCGCCCCATCCAGACCATCGGCTTCGGTGAAGAAGGAAAGCCTGTCATCGCCTACCGCCATTACGATGCGATGGGCCGGGAGGATCTGACGGCCGGCCCCTACTTCCTCGAGGACGGCAAGCCGCCCGCCCGCTACCCCTATCGGCAGACGGTCTACGACGAGCGCGGGCGCCCGCTCTGGGTCATCGGCCCGGACGGCGAACACGGTCAAATAGCCACTGCCTATACCTATCAGGGCCTTTCCACAAGCGTGTGGGGGCCCGACGGCACAGGGAAAACCATCGTCAAAGACACGCTCGGCCGCGTCCTCCAGGTCATCGAACAGGCCGAGAGCGGCTGTCTGTATACGCGCTACACCTACAACGCGGCCGGCGACCTGCTGAAGGTCATCGATCACGAGGGCAACCAGACGCAGATCGTCTACGACACCCTGGGCCGAAAAACCACCATGCGCGACCCTGATATGGGTGCGTGGCGATACGCCTATGACCCGAACGGAAACCTCGCCGCCCAGACCGACGCCCGCGGGCTGACGACCCGCTTCGGCTACGACGCCCTCAACCGGCTGGTCCTCAAGGCCTATTCGAACGGGGAGCCGTCGATCACCTTTACCTATGACGACACGTCGATCCCGAACGGACGCGGGAGGCTCCGGAAGGCCGCCCGGGGGTCTCTCGGCACCCTTTACGAAGCCTATGATCCTCTCGGGCGGGTGCTGGCCGTCACCACCGACCTCGGGGAGCAGCAAGGCACCACCCGTTACACCTACGACATCGCCGGCCGGCTCCGCACCCTGACCTATCCGGACGCCTACCGGGTCGACTACACCTATCACAAGGGCACGAGCCTTCTGGCGGCCGTCAGCGGCTCCGACGGCAGGGAATTCGCCCGGTTCACCGATTATACCGCCGCAGGCCGGATCGGCCGCACCGTCTGCGCCAACCGGACCGCCACCACCCGCTCCTATGACCCCTCCTCGATGCGCCTGACCGCGATCCTCACCACCGATCCGAGCGGGATGCCCTCGAAGGATATCCAGCACAAGACCTATCGGTACACGAAGGGCGGGAACCTCTCCGAGATCCTCGACAGCGTCCAGGACGTCACCTTAACCTACACCTACGACCGCCTCGACCGGCTGACCGCGGAAACTCCCTCCACGGCCTCCCTCCCTCCGTTCTCGTTCTCCTATGGGCCCACCGGGAACCTCCTCACCCGGCGCTGCGGGGATGTCACCTTCCGCTATGCCTACGATTCGGTCCGTCCCCACGCGGTCTCATCCCTTCAGGTCGAGCAAAGCGCTGCGGGAGGCGGCAGAATCCTTTCCCGGAACCCCTTTCAATACGACCCGAACGGCAACCTCCTCAACGGCCCTGATCTCACCGACCCCCTCGCCCCCGCGGAGAGGCAGATCACCTGGAACGCGGACAATCAGCCCGTGCAGATCGTTCACAAACGCCCGTCCGGGACCCTCACCACCCAGTTTGTCTACGGGCCGGAAGGTCGACGGGTGAAGAAGACCGTCCAGGGGACCCCCGACACCTGGTATATGGGCGAGCACTTCGAGATCCGCGCCGGCATCCAGACGCGATACATCTTTGCCGGCGCCGCCAGAATCGCCCGCATGGACTCCGGCGGCCTCCTCTTCTTTCACCAGGACCATCTGGGCGGCACCACGGCCCTCACCAATGCCAACGGCCAGGTGGTCGAGCGGGCCGACTATGCGCCTTTCGGCGCCGAACGGAAAGCATCCCGAAGCCAGATCGCCGACCACCGCTACACCGGCCAGGAGCACGACATCGAAACCGGCCTCTACAACTACAACGCCCGCCTCTATGATCCCAGCATCGGACGCTTCATCTCCCCGGATTCCATCGTGCCCGATCCAATGGATCCCCAGACGTTGAACCGATACAGCTACTGTCGGAACAATCCAATAATCTACACGGATCCAACGGGGCATTTTAGCTTAGGGAACTTTTTTGAAGCGGTGTTTACAGGATTTGTAGGCGGTGCGGCTTACGTACTTTCTGGTGGAAATCCGGTAGTGGCAGGAATGCTAGCCGGAGCTGTAGGTAGTGCGTTTACCGATAGGAATATCGAAAGCATCATTCAAGGCGCAACCTTTGGTGGCATCCTCGGAGGCGTAGGAGGTGCCGTATATGCCACATGGGGTGCAAATGGAGCTTATGCAATGTTTGGCGCCGGCGCTGTCGCGGCAACTGCTACAGGCGGATTGGATGGGCTGGCCTATTATGCCGGGGGTATCATCGGCGGCACAGTGGGTGCAGTCTGGGCTAGTAATTTAACAATGCCGAAGTTGCAAAGTGGACAATCGATTGAAGATGACCCTCTGTCTTTTGATGGGAAACGGTTAACGGCAACAGATAACAAAGGAAATATAGTTGATTCTTGGAAGGCTTCGTCGGGTAGACCCGGCACGACGCCTGCTGATCAGGGCTTAAGAAACATAGGGCCAATACCAGAAGGGAAAGAATATTCAGTAAATCCGGGTAAAATTGAAAAATGGTCTGACTTGCCTTTTTTGAAAAAAGCTGCAGCTACCTTCGGACTTATCCACACATGGAATGGGGGTGTGCCTTCTTGGGGCCATTATCGTGTGCCAATCGATATCCCTGGTGGTAGTATACTTGGACGGGGTACATTCTTCATTCACGGTGGTTGGTTTCCTGGTTCAGCGGGCTGTATCGATGTTGGTTCCGGGGAAGGGAGCTTTTTCAATTATCTCTCCGGTCAAAAAGATTCAATACCCTTGACCGTCAAATATTGGAATTAGCCATGGCTGTATTTAAGAGTATTCGGGTTATTCTCATAATATTCATAATTGCAGTAGGATGCTCGGAATCTGCGATGGACGAAAAAGAAGCCAGAAAAGTTCTTCAGAATTTTTACAATGACAGGGAACCCGAGCCAATTAGCGACTACTATCTATTGAAAGCCGGAAAACCCATAGTTCCGTATTTGATTGTTGAAATTCAGAAAAAAGACATGCCAAGACGCCGGTATGCTATCGGTGCTCTAGGGAAGATTGGTGACAAACGCGCCTTGCCTATGCTCATAAATATTCTCGAAGACCGTTCCGAGTTGATATATTTTCGGGCTGATGCACTTGAATCTATTTGGCATATCGACAGAAAGATTGGTGAAGAATATGCCAGGAAGTATCAGCGAGAAGGCAAGGAGATCGACAGAATCATAGAGTTTTTGCGAAAAGGAATGATATAAAAAATAAATTGACGGGAATGTTTCTTTTATTCTACGCTACCTGGCCGCCATTTATCGTTATTAAAAGAGGGTTATCCGGGAATTCTAAAAGCGCTTCTTCAACCAAATTGGAATGATAAATAAAAATCCGTTCATATCATTTTTTCATACTTCATTATCTACTATGCAGATTAATTAACTATTTTCCAATGCCATTGACTTAGTCTATGGACTTGTAAGCCATAGCAGCAATTTTCGTAAACGATCAGGGGATCTGGATCAAACGGCGGGATGACCGATCCAGGCGAGGTCCGGTTCCTGGCCCTGTAAGGTTGCGTGCAGGGCACAACTACGGGGAAGGTTGTTTTTTCCCGCTCATAGCGGGATTCGATCGCGGCCGAGGCCTGATCGATGATCTTCTGCATGGCGCTCAGGCTGACATGGAATCCAAGCACCGAAGCGCAGAAGGTTTGAATCGTCGAGCGGCTGTCTGCCATCGGTGCCCGCCATCTCGGCGATCATGGCCGAAAGCCTAAGACCCTAGCCTTTCCGACGTTCCTTGGCGACGGAGACCTTTTGCATCTTGCCGCAGGCCGGGCACCTGCCTCTGTGCAGCTCGAAGTGGGTAACCTCAAGTTCGACCGCGTTCCCAATACTGGAAGATGGTACCGCGGATAAACGAGAGGTTTTCCTCTCTGATCTGACAGCCGCGAATTTGATACAGGGTCTCTGCCAAGGTGCTGTTCCCTCCTGGGAAAGCACCCTGGCAAAATTTAGCAGCCGACATCAACGAAAAATGCACCCCCTGTGATCGCTTGCTTCTTGGGAAACCACCCCATCCGAAATGAAGCTTTGTAGATAAGAATCATTGTGCCAACGGCATGCCGAAATTCAAGATCAATACAGGAAGGCAGCAAAACAGCGCCAGCCGGCAAAGGAAATCCTTTCACCGTAGGCTCTTCTCGGTAAACAGGGGGATTCATGCCGGATGACCGTTGTTGACCGATTGGGACTTTGTCACTCAAACCGTCCAGCGTGACCGTTTTCCGAATGGCAGTGTACGCACAATGTATTGGCATGCGATTTGGGGGATCTTATGCTATCTCAGAGGAGACTCTCAACTATGCCAAAAACCGCACGACGAAATCGCAGTGCCAACATCAACATTCGGGTAGCCCCTGATCATCGCGATCTTATCGATGAGGCCGCTTCGATCAGCAACAAAACGCGAACGGAGTTCATTCTCGATATCGTCACCAAGGCTGCGAAGGATGCCATTCTCGATCAGGCACTGTTTCAGGTCTCTCACAAACGGTTTCACGAGTTCCAAGCGCTTCTGGATATCCCCACCGGTCCAAACGAGCGTTTGGAGGCGCTCCTGGCGCGCAAACCTCAGTGGGAAAAATGATCCAGGCGCCAGAGCCTCTCGCAGCATATCACGATTTCGTCTCCTTTCGGTCCGGCGAAGCACTGATGGACGATTGGCTCAAACGGAGGGCGTTAGCCAATCAGGCAAGCGGAGCATCCAGGACTTATGTCGTTACGGTGTGTGGCGGAAAAAGGTGGCCCCTGACGCGCGTGATATAGTCACCCGATCGGCTCCTCGGCGGCGCTGCTGCTGCGGCTCAGGTAGTAGGCGCCGTCGTCGTTCATCGCGATCTTGCCCTGGTAGAGGAGGATCTCGACCGCCTTCGGGCGGTAATCGCGCACACCGATGCGGATCAGGTCCTTCCGGGCATAGGGCAGAGGGACCGCCGATTCAGGGGCGACAGCCCCCTTGGACCGGAGATCGCGCAGGACCCGGCTGCAGGTCCGCTGCAGCCGCCAGATCACGATGCGCTGCGTGAGCAGGTACACCCCCACAAGGATGACGAGGGCCAGAACCAGTTCGATGACGGTTTTCATGGTCTCTTTTCCGGGGCCGGACAGGCGCTGCTCGATCCTCCGGCGGCAGGGTGCATACCAGTTCCGCGAAAATCAGCGCGTAATAAGCGGAGACCTTGCCGGGAGCCCTCCTTCAGGGAGATATGCACTACAACTCTGGAATGGGCGCGTATTTCCAGGGCCTTTGCCTTACCGCCAGCCCAAGGTGAACCTCCCCCGCACTCCTGCAGAGCAAAATCCGTCACACAAGACCTCATCCCATCCCGGAAGGCTGCGCCAGGTCTCTCCCTTGTGATCCAGGCAGCTATGATGCCAAGATCCACACTCTGCCTCAATCCCTGGAGTCAGGCCTCCAGGTATTTTGCGAGCCCATTCCATCCCAAATGGAACTTTGTGGATAGGGATCATCGTGCCGACAGCATGCCGAAAGGCAAGATCCATACAGGAAGCTTACGAAACAGCGGCCTGTTTGGGTTAAAAAACGTCTTTGCCTATTGTGTTTTTTTCATTGTTGTTACATTATTCCGCTCGATAAGCTGATTCTCTACAATCGTCAACCTTCAACGAAGAGATCACTCAAGATCATTCTTCTCTCTAGATCCGCAAACCGGGTTTGGTGAATTTCCTGATTTTGCCAAGGGCAAATCGCCGGCAATAACAAAAAACTTCAGGAGAAAATTATGAGCAAAAAGTCCCTGACATGTTGTTTCTTGCTGTCTTTTTTGAGCCTGCCATTCCTGTTCCCAGCCCCGGCTTTCGCTGCGGAACAAAAGCGCTCGGTGCGGCTCTGGGGACAGTTGAGCCCGTTTGTTTCCGGAGAGGCCGGCACCGGCTTGGGAGCACCGGATTACGACGATGCCTTCGGCACTGGTTTAGGCGGCGGAGGTGAATTTTCTTGGCAGTTCTGCCGATGGTTCAGCGGCGTGGCTGGGATCGGGTATGAGGTCTTCGGCGGCGACACCTATCAGGGGATTTCCTTCGACGATCTTGAAATTATACCGCTCTATGCCGGCGGCAAGTTACATCTGATTCCGGACGCCGTCCCCTGGGACTTCTACCTCCGGCTGGATTTCGGCGCCGCCTACCTATCCTCGGTGGAGGTCTCCTACCAGAGCCTCAGCGGGAAATACTGGGACTCCTCCTGGGTATTCCTCTTCAATGCCGGAGCGGGAGCGGAATACCGCTGGGGCCCTTGGGGAGTCTCCCTGGATGTCAAGGCGCGTTATCTCGATTCACCCGATCCGAACCTGCGAAAACCATCGGAAGCCGACGGCTTTTGGACAATGCCCATCACAATCGGTTTGAACTACCATTTTTGACAATCGGGCCAGAACCCTACACAGATCCTGCTTCAGTTCCTATAGCAGGTTGTTGAAAAACACTCGTACCCTGCATTTCGCTCGTTCCTTGTCAATATAGTGTACTCAGATGCCACCCGGAAATGATTTACCAAGGACGACCAAGTTTCCAAGCCGAAAAGGGGGTTGAAAATGCAAGTTGAAAAAAAAATTCAGGTCCATTTCGCTCCATTAATGGTCATTTTCTTCGCTTTTCTGTTTTCGATCGTATCCCCGCTCACAGCAACGGCAGCCTGGGTGGATGATGTAAAAGACGAACTCTACATGCAAAAGTCGCGGACACTCACGGGAAAAGCATTCCTGGAGAATCCCATATCCGGAGCAACGGTCCTTGTTTATGATCGAAATGGTTTTCTGCTCAATTCCTTAGATTCCGTTACCGGTGAAGACGGTTCCTTTTCCATTACGGTCCCGCTGCCTGAATCGTTCAAGCTTGTGATCAAAAAGGGAGAAACAGCCGGGAAGTCATTCGAACACGAACTGATCCGTTCCATATACGCGTTCGACCCTGGAAAGAAATACAAGGTCAATGCTATCACGACCCTCCTCGGAGCTTACCTGGACGACCATCCGGACATTCCCTATATGCAGGCAAAGGACGCCGTCGAGACATTCCTCTCCCTCCCGGAATCGGTCGACTTGGACGAGATCATCCACAGTAGCGAGTGGTACTGCTACTATTTCTCTCACTATATCTTCATGAAGGAAGCGGACCCCGAAACCATAACCTCCTTCATAAACCACCTTCTGGAGGAACTCGAGGCAGGGGAAACCCGTTGCTTCTATGATCCCGAATCCATCGGCTCCTCCTATTTTGAAAATGTCATGGCCGCGTTGTTGAAAGGCGCCATCTCAAAGCTCGGCGGCGAGGGTGCCGGCTGGATTATGGGACTGCTCAATATCGGGGGGGATGACATTGATAACCGCCTTTCGGATTTGAAATCGGAGCTCGATGCGGTCTTGAACGACCTGCAACAAATCATCACCGCCCTGACGAACCTGGCGAAGAGCCTTGCCTTGGACACAAACGAGGTAGAAACCTATATCCAGGGCCAGAGCGCACAGGATGCCGTCACGCTGATCAAGACCCATTACGGCCCGGAGGACGTGGACAGCCGGGGAGATACCAACACCCTTAAATGGTATTCCTGGTGCACCTCCAGTGATTCCAACCCGACAACCAAGGCCCAGATAAAGACCTTCATCGATAACGTCACTGGGGCATGGGACATCGAGTCGCAAGTGCAAAAGATCCATGATGCCATCATTCCCGACATCGGGCATACCGACGGTCTCCTCGACCTCTGGACGAATGCCTTCCTCCTTCAAGGATCGACAGACGCCGATCACCTCGTGAGCTATTACCAGACACTGGAGCAGTATTTCGCGGTGCTCCTCTTTTACCAGTTCAAGGGAGCCAACATCGTGGTGGAAGCCTTGAACTACCAGTCCAGTTCGGGTAAAACTCCGACGGGGACCTCGATCTTCGGAGACGAAATAACTCCGGCTTACAGCTACATGACAGGCACCTTTCAGCCCATGATCCAAGAGGAAACCGACAGGTTCATGGAAAACGTGCTGAAGCTGATCACCAACAACTGCGGGCTCTACTGGGAAAATAATTTCCTTCCCGAAAGCGCGCAGGAGGTTCTGGCCAGGGCCACCTTTTTCGTGACCCAGACCTTGGGTGAGGACCACTACGGATTGAGGCTGGGCGTCTTCGGAACACAGAATCTCATCTACGATATCACGGAGATAGGCGCTGTCCGAGACATCGATCCCAATCACAGTCAATGGGTCGGTACACCGGGGGTGATGGTGGATGTAGAGATGGAAAACAGGCCTTACGATTACTGGGGCACCCTGAAAACCCCCGACCTGGGCACCTTGCGGAAAGGCACGACGTACAGCCTCCTCAAAGGCGATTTGGGTGCCTTCGACCCGGGAGATAACTACACGGTCAAGTATACGACCGGGGATGGATCCTATCCCGTGCTGGGCAACGCCGTCGTGAAGACTTATACGAATGATTATAAAGAATCCTCCAACGGCACGATCTCCTATGGCTATTTCCTGGCGCCATTTCGCATTGGCGGCAAGGACGCGATCATGGATCCATCCGCCTTCAAAAGAAATTACTACAACAACGACCGCAGCGGCCCGGTTAATTGGTGGCACGACGAAAACCTCAACGATGTCGGTCTCTACCTTTACGTGCACGGAAAAAACAAATACAGTAACGAAAGTTCCAGTATCGATATGAAGGTTGAATGGTATCATCCCTTTACGTTTCAAGGAAGCGAGGCGACAACGGCTTACCTCAATATTGCCGGTCAAATAACGGGAAGCGTCTACATCCATCATGAAAACAATTGGAGCAATGAATCTGAAATAGGCTGCTTCGCTGGAATATATGATGAAACACATGGTAAAATCGTTAAGCACATTACCGATAGCTTCAAGGCGTCGGATGTCGATGTCACACAATATTACAACAAAAAACTGAATAATCAGATTTCATTCACGCTGGAACCAGGTACAAAATATCATGTCTACGCAAATATCTATGGCAATGGAAGCAACTCAAGTGGTTCTTACGAGTATATATGCAGGATGAACCGGCTCACCCACTTGTCGCTGACCTTTGTCGACAGAGAGTTCGGAGGGCCGGTATCTGTTCCGGAGCTGTTCTGGATGCCGAAATTAGAACATACGAAAATATGGAACTTCATGCACAAGAAAAGATGAGAAACCCTGCCGACAAGACGTAAAGCCGATGGCCGGGTTGGAGCGAGGGAAGAGCACGGTTTTAGGGGTTTAAGAACGTCTTCGCTCGCTCTTCATTCCATTTTGGCGGTATTCTCGGTTCCTGAAAACCGTAGCAACGGTCGGAGAGGATGATCAAGCGAATCAAACGAGCATAAAATGCCTGCCACTCTCCGACGTTCGAAGGCTTCCTTCGAGCGGTTGGAATAGATCATGAAGAAAGCAACTGCCGGCGCAGTTGCCGCGCACGAGGCTCCTTCCAAACTACGCCGCAATATGCCTGACCCCATCCCCGTGGTAGTATTGGGTCGCCTTGCTGTCGACAAGGATTGGCAAGGCAAAGGACTGGGTCTCGATCTCCTGCGGGACGCCGTGTTTCGCACGCTCCAGACGTCTGAAATCATGGGCATTCGAGCACTGCCAGTCCATGCCTTGCATGAAAAAGCTGCCTGTTTCTATGAGCATGCTGGATTTCGTCCTTCTCCACTGCGTCCCCTGACCTACTTTCTGGCCTTTAGCGACTTCAGGGAAAATCTCGCCCACCCGAGATGAGGACCGGCAGAGATATTCTGCGATCCTTTTTGCTTACCGAGCTTATATCGCTTCACACAAAGGGCGTCCCTCTCAAAAAAGCTTCATTCAGGGTAGAAGCGCAAAAGATTCTTCCTGAGAGGCCATGCTAACAGCTTTTTTCCAAAGAGCGGAGAAATCCGCTCCTACACGGCGGAGCTGCGGATCAGGTAGTAGGCGCCGTCGTCGTTCATCGCGATCTTGCCTTGGTAGAGGAGGATCTCGACCGCCTTCGGGCGGTAGTCGCGCACACCGATACGGATCAGGTCCTTCCGGGCATAGGGCAGAGAGACCGCCGATTCAGGGGCGACAGCCCCCTTGCCAAAGGATCGTTTTTCCCCTTTCACAGACGCACTTCCTGACCGTTCTAAAATGCGTCGACCGCACCGCTCCGAAAACAACGAGGCGGGCGACATCACCTCGGCAGGTATCCTGCCCGTTTCCATCTTCTTTACCGGGTTCTGCTCCTAACTGGTGTCCATCCGGAAATGATTTTCTTATAAAACCCAGTTTCCAATCCGGAAATGAGGATTTTTGGCCAATATCAAGGAAATCAAGCGTTCGCTTGTGCGGCGACCTATAGGTCGCCGCACAAGCGAACGTGCAGATTGACGCCGAGATTGGCAAAAAAGACCATTTCCGGATGGAAACTAACTGGGCCCGACATCATGGGAAGCCCTGTCTTCGAAAAACGGCGGTAGGCTTGGCCTCGCCTCGCCTAAGTTCCGCAAGGCTCCGCGAAACGAGCCCAAGCCCCGACTAACGCTCAACGGGATTGAAATTGGAATTCTTACACCTTAATCTCCGAGACAATGGCCCAGTGTTTAAGGTCCACATCAGTCTTTTGCTTTAAATTTCAATTTCAGAAGCCATCTTCCAGTCTTTCTTAGCGAGTGCCTTCCAAAAATTGGGCTGTCCAGCTCTCCAACCGGGACCGAATCGGTGATCGTAATACTGCCCCACGTGTTCCATCCATGTATTCCAATAATTTTGCTTCTCTTGAACTGCAACCAAAACGTCGTTGAGATACAATGAGATGTCTGTTATCTTTTCTTTGGGGATAAAATAGGCAGCTCCCATTTTATAACTCCTGATAGTGTTTTCAGGAGTCAACGCATGTGCAGTTAGCATAACGGACAATATTCCATTTTTATGCGCTATGTCAAGGAGAGAGAAACCATCCACTCCCATGATATCCAGTACCGCCATATCGAAATGCTGGTTTTCCAATTTTATTTTGGCTTCAATGAAAGATTCCGCCCGTGTCAGCTGACACACACTTAACAATTCTTCAAGGCTATCAAGAACATCCCTCTCATCATCCACAATGAGGAGCTTTTTTCCGTCCAACAAATTTTTCCTACTCATTTTCGACTCCGATTTGTTTATCTTACGCCCACCGCTTATCAGCGAACGTAATAATCATAATAGCCATTTGCTATGCGGTATTTGCATATCTGTTGACCGCCAAGCCAGATTTGAGTGATTTTTGAATCTCTTAAATATTTTTCAAGATGATACTCTGGAGAAAGACCGTTTGAGCCCATAAGCTCAACAGCCTTGTTTGCCACCCATACGCAGCTGTCAGAAGCATAGGAGCGGACAATGCTGGCTTTTGCCACCATATCTTTGGTAAAGGGCGGCCCATAAATCTCTGGATGCTCCATCATATAGGCATAACTGAAAACAGCGCCACGAGTCATTTCCAGCCTAATAGCCATATCTGCTAAAATGCCAGCAACAAGACTCCACTCTCTGACCGGTTTTCCGCCGCTTTCCCGCCCCTTGGTATAGTCCAAAATGATCTCGAAAACGGACCGCATAATTCCCAAAGATATCACGGATGAATGCCATTGGGTACCGGCCATGGTAGCATAGTAAAACTGTGCATCCGCCCCCGGACCCGCCAGCCTGTATTCTTTAGGGACACGCACATTGTCATAGAAAATACTTGCATTGACAGATGTTCTGAATCCCAATTTTTTTTCCGGTTGGCCGAAACTAAGCCCCGGACTGTTTCCAGGCACAAAAATCAGTGCGACTCCCTCTTCACCTTGCTCATAACCCGTACTGCAGACGGTTAAATAAACGCTGGCGATCCCAGCATGGGTAGGCCATGATTTGCTGCCATTGATGACCCATTCGTCACCATCGAGTATCGCCCTAGTCTTGATGCCTCTACCCTGCAACAACGGGTTTTCCGTGTCTGCACCGCCGGTGGAGTCCGTCATGGACAAACAAGCATAATTGATTTTGTCACCACAAAAGGGAGGGATGAATTTATCGAGAATGGCTTTGTTTTGGGCCACCATCGCAGCCTGAAGCACAAATCCGGCGTTGATGCCACAGCTGAGGCTGATGCCTGCATCCCCGCGCGCCAGCTCTTCACAGACAATTCCCAGGGTGGTGGGTGATCCAGGCCCGGTTCCGCCATATTCAGAAGGATATCCAGCCCTTTGAATACCAAGATCCACGAGCTTTTGATGAATGGATTCAACGAGTTTAGGATCGCTTTCTAATTCCAGGCGGACGGGCATGATTTCTTTATCCACGAATTTTCGCAGCATATCCCGAATAGCATTTTGCTCTTCCGTAAATGTATCCTTCCGAAGCATATCAACCTCCGCAGCATGTAAAAAGCCCCTTTTCCCCACCGGAGAAAAGAGGCCCCATTACCTCAAATATCCCTCATTGGACGCTCATTCCTGACCATCTAATCTTGCTTTTATTCGCCAAAAACCTCCTCTCCCATAAGAATATGGAAATCCGCCACCTTCTGCATCCATTCCCCCAGAAACTGTTGGAATGCCTCTGATTGGATATCCTTCATCCAGGCTTCCTGACTGATAGCGTCTACAATTCCCACATACTTATAGGGAATCTCGCCCTTTTTAGAGGCAGTTATTTTTACAAGCGTAAATTTCTTACAAGATGGCAGTCCATTCAGGAAAGGTCCCTTCTTTTCCTTGCAGTATTGTTTGTATTCCTCGTCGGTAACACTGTCTTTCAGGTTATACAAAATAATTTCTTTAGCCATTTTCTCCTCCTTCGTTTGATTTTTGTCCCAAACAGGCTACAGAAAAGCCCCACTACCTTTGTACACCCAAGCCATAAATAATATAGTCTAGTTTCCATCCGGAAATGGTCTTTTTGGCCAATCTCGGCGTCAATCTGCACGTTTGCTTGTGCGGCGACCTACAGGTCGCCTCCGCGCAAACGCTTGATTTCCTTGATATTGGCCAAAAATCCTCATTTCCGGATTGGAAACTGGGTTGTACCGGGAAATCATTTCCGGATGGACACTAGTCTAGAATAATCATTCACAATTTGGCAGTACCAGCTTCGAACAATCAATAACGCCCTTGAATTCGAACCGCAAACAGGATCGGACTTGGAGATTAAGGGCCATTTGGTTCGCGCTCCCTCATTCCTCTTCCGAGAGATCGTTCAAATCCCACACATTGATTTCCAGCATCTTCAACGATGCCAGCATGCGGGCGGTGTTGCGTTTGACGGCCGGAAAGCTATCCGCCATCGTATGGAGACCTTCAACTGATCTCCGCATACCGGCGATCGTCTCGGCCATTTCCCTGAATTGCGCTTCATCCACCATTGCCGACCTTCTCCTTCCGTGTCAATGATCCTTTCGCAGGTCCTTGAACCGTTTGGCCTTAACCTCATAACGGGGCAACTGACCGTAATCGTTGAATTGGAGGTCGTAGCGCAGGTTGGTCTTCAGGCGCAACTGATCGACCAGAGCTGCCTCGACGGCCTTCCGGTTTCCGTGCGCCTCCGGCAGCAACTCCACATTGAGGGTGATCCGGTCCGAATCTCCGACCTTGTCGACGAGGACCTCGTATTCGTCGCCGAGCCCTTCGATACTCCGCACCACTTCCTCGATGGCGGAGGGGGCGAGCAGCACGCCTTTGACCTTGGTGATGTCATCGGCGCGGCCGAGGACCCCGCCCTTGATGAGGCGGAAGGTCCGGCCGCAGCGGCACGGCTCCGAATCCCATTCGATGACATCTTTGGAATCGAAGCGGACGCAGGGCTGGGCCTGTCGATCGAAGGCGGTGATGACCATTTTGCCTCTCCGGCCGGGTTCCTCGATGATCTCCCCCGTCTCGATGTCTTCGATTTCCACCAGGAACATCCCTTCATTCACATGCATCCCGAAGGGTTGCTCTGCGCACTCGAAGGACCAGGCACCGATCTCCGTAGCACCGGCGTGATCGAAGACCTTGGCTCCCCAGGCATCCTGCATGCGTTTTTTGGTGGGAGGAATCCCGGCACCGGGTTCTCCGGCGCAGGTGATTCTGCGGATCGTCAGCGCAGCGGGGTCGATCCCCATCTTGCGGGCGGTCTCCGCCATGCCGAGGACATAGGTGGGCGTGGCCATCATCGCGGTGGCCCGCAGTTCTTGGATCTTGAGGATGCGTGCCTTTGTATCGAGGATGCCACCCGGAACGACCTCGCAGCCGACCTTTTCGGCGGCGTAATGCGCCGTCCAGAACGCAACGAAAATATTGTACCCGAAAGGCAGGAAGACCCGATCCGACGGGCGGTACCCCTGGGCCCAGAGGATGCAAGCCCAGCACTCGGCCCCCCACTCCCAATCCTGCCAGGTATCCGGCTGATAAACCGGCTGACCGGTCGTGCCGCTCGTCTGGCGGAACTCGGTCACCTCCTCCAGCGGTACACAAAGGGCGTCCCCATAGGGAAACGGATCTTTCCTCTGGATGTCGCGCATCATGGATTTTTCCACCTTTGGCACTGCGCGGATATCTTCGAAGGATCGGATATCACCAGAGCGAACGCCCGCTTGGTCATAGAGCGCGCGATGAAACCGGGAATGCTCGTACGTCCAATCGAAGATCCGCCTGAACTTTTTCAATTGAAGCGCCCTGAGTTTTTCCCTTGAAAGAGTTTCGAGCGTTGGATTCCAGTATTTACTGCCCATTGACTCAATTACCTTTCGCAAATTACTTCTACTGAAACTGATGATTTTATCTTCAATCCTTTTAAATTTACAAATTTAATGCCAATAATTATATTTTCAGATATCTATATTGATTTAGATATAATCAATCAAAATTATCAATTTTGTTATCTTTAAGATAAATATTCATTTCAATAAAAAATTTTGTTGGAGCGTTTCAATGAGACCATAGACATAGAACATTTTAATGCTAAACATTCAGACTAAATCAATATGATTTGCCGCTAAGCCAGCTTTGGATTTTTTTTATCAAATTAATTTTCTTCTTTATTTACTAAACAAGACAGATTTGTTTTGGCAATAGGATCGTCATTTGCCGATACTTAACAGCTTCTGCCTTTTTTAGGTCCAGTCTGTATAGTTTCAAAAAGGATATTGCCTTGGCGTGCGCTGCATGCTGATCCAGCGCAGTTCGGTGAATTCCTCCAGCGCGGCCTTTCCACCAAAGCGGCCCCAGCCGCTGTCCTTCACGCCGCCAAAGGGCACCTGCGGTTCGTCGTGAACGGTTTGATCATTGATATGAACGATGCCTGATTCGATACGTTCAGCCATGGACAGGCCTTTCTGAAGATCCCGAGTGAAAACTGCTGCCGAAAGGCCGTAGCGTGTATCGTTGGCAACAGCCACAGCTTCCTCCTCATCCTTTACCTCGAAAATCGAGACCACTGGGCCGAAGGTTTCTTCACTCGCAAAAGATGAGCCGCGTTTGACGTTGGCGAGGACCGTCGGATAGTAGCAGAGTCCTTCGGATTTTCCACCGCAGAGGATTTTGGCTCCTTCGCGAACGGCTGCTTCAACGCTTTTTTTGACCTCTTCGAGTTGAATCCGGTTGATGAGAGGACCAATGAGAGTATCGGGTTCTTTCGGGTCTCCAACCTTGAAAGTAGAAACCTTTTGCACGAATTTTTCAGTGAATTCCTTCGAGACCGCTTCTGCTACAACGATTCTCCGAGTAGACATACAAATTTGTCCTTGGTGCAAAAAACCGCCGAAAGCTGCAGCATTGACCGCGTTGTCTATATCGGCATCAGCAAGGATAATCAAAGGGTTTTGGCCCCCCAATTCCAAAGCTACGCGCTTAAGATGCCTGCCTGCTTTTTCGGCCAAATTACGGCCGACGGCAGTCGAGCCTGTCAGATTGATGCGGCGCACTGCAGGGTTCTCAATAAATTCATCCCCAATCTCGGAACTCCTTCCCGGCCCGTTTGTAACGAGATTCAAGACTCCCTTGGGAAACCCGGCTTCGTGAAAAACCTCTGCGATCACAATGCCGCCCGCTACAGCCGATTCCGTAGAGGGCTTTAAAACCGCAGTATTTCCGTAAGCAATAGGCAGACATATGGAACGGAGCGAAAGAATCAAAGGTGCGTTCCACGGCGCAATCCCTGCGACGACCCCTACAGGCTGTCGAATAGCCATATGAAAGGCCCCAGGCAGGTCGGCGGGGATAATTTCCCCCGAGACCTGATGCACCTGTGCGGCGGCTTCGCGCAAAAGGCCAGGTGTAAACATTGTCTGAAACATGGCGAAGCCGAAGGTGCATCCTGTCTCATCGGCCAAAACAGAAACAATCTCGTTTTGTTTTTTTTCAAGGATTTCCGCCGCCTTCAAGAAAAGCGCCTGACGTTCACCCGGGAGCATACCGGACCATTGCGGAAGTGCATGGGATGCGGCTTCCACGGCACGTCGAGCATCAGCCCGTTTTCCGGATACTACCCGCCCAAAGACTTCCCCAGTAAAAGGGTTGAGATCCTCGTAAAACTCTCCGTCAAGTGAATTGACCCACTCTCCGGCGATATACATTCTGAACTCCTTTTCCACTTGAATCCTCCTTTTTATGTTCTTTATCGATAGCTTAGGAACCGGATTTCACGCGCATTCAACCTTATCCGAACCCTGGTCCGAACAAGGAAGCCAAACCGCAAAAAAAAACCCCTTCCATCCACACAAGGGATAGAAGAGGCGCCATCACCTCCGGAACCCGTCGTCAGGTTCCGCTCCACAAATTGCTTTTACGATTGCAAAGAAAATAAGCTCTTGTCAAGAAAAAAAATTAGACCTCCGTCATGAGGTGCCTCTCTCTTTGATATACACCCATCATAATGAAACCCCTTCGCGGTTTGATCCCTAAATGGGGATTTTTTCTTCACACGTTTGGCGTGCGCAACTTCATCGCTTCGCGGTGGATCCCAGTTTGACATAATCAATACAATCAATAGTTTATGCGGAAGCGACTTAGTGGTCGCCGCACAAGAAGATGTTCGGAAAGTGTTTTCAACATCACCTATGGATAAATATATGACGTCTATTCGTACATGAGGATGATGGCTTGGGCAACATCTTTAAGGGGCTTATTCCGTTTCATGCTTATTTCCTGCATACGGCGATAGGCCGAATTCTCACTGAGCTTTTCCTTTTGCATGAGCAGACCCTTGGCCCGTTCCACAACCTTTCTGTTTTCCAACTGTTCCTTTAGTGCAGCTACGCGATCCGCCAAAACCGATTTTTCGGTAAATAGGCTAACCGCTAGTTCAACGGCAGACGAGACGTCACCGACGCGGAATGGTTTAGTGATATACGCCATTACCCCCGCGTCTTTTGCTTTTTGAATCAGATGACGCTCGGAAAATGCGGTTAAGATCACCACGGGATAATCTTCCGAAATTTCTCGTGCCGCCTGGAGGCCATCCATTTCAGGCATCTTGATGTCTAAAATTACGACATCCGGCTGTTTCAGGTGAACCAGGCGCAGGGCTTCCAACCCGTTTCTGGCTTCCCCTACGACACAATAGCCTAAACCTGTAAGAACTTCTTTGAGGTCGCAACGAAGCAAAGGTTCGTCGTCTGCGATGAGAATACGCAAAGTCAAAGGGACCTCCTAGCTCTTATGATGATACCCGTATGGTAAAGGAAAATTTAACTCTACTGCCGCATTCCCTTCAGAACGGATATGAAAGGAGCCTTTCAGCTCCTCTGTCGCGAGAGTTCGAACTATTATCAAGCCGAGGTTGACATCCTTTTCGAAATCGAATCCTGATGGGAATCCAGGGCCACTGTCCTGGACAGTGATCTTCACCCAGCCCTGAAACTGTCTGATTCTGATCGAAATCCGGCCATTCTCTATTCCCTTGAACCCATGCTGAATTGCATTCTGCACCACTTCGTTGACAATCAGTGAGACCGAAGTGGCTTCACGCGAAGGAATCAAGATCGGATGTTCGGACGCGTCGAGCGTAATCCAAGGTCTTCCCATCCCTCCTGTCTCGGCCGCCCTGCTGATATTACCAACCAGTTTCCCCAAATCTACAAGCCCCATTTGGCCTTCGGAAAGTGTTTCGTGCACTAAGGCGATACTCATAATTCGGGAGATGCTGTCGGAAAGTGCTTGCTCCGGGGTAATCCGGTCGAGCCTCCGCATTTGCATCCTGAGAAGAGCAGCGATGTTCTGAAGATTGTTTTTCACTCGATGATTGACTTCCTGGTAAAAAAGAGAATGTTTGTTTAGCGCCCTGTTTTCGATAAACATAGCCACCTGGGAGCAAATGCTCGCAAGAAACCCAGGCCCATTTGAGGGGCTTTCCGGAAAAAATAGAAATGGTTCATCGACATTGAAGTACAGATTCAGCACACCGCGAATTTCATCCCTGTAAATGACAGGGACTGTAACAAAATTGAAAGAGAAAGGCTCGTTCAAATCGATAGGACAAGGAACATAGGATTTTCGGGAAAAGAAAAAAGATTTACAATGCTCAACTTGCCATTTTACCACCTTTTCATCGTTCTCCGTCTCAATGAGTCCAGGATGAAAATCAGGAGCCGCATCGAGCGCTTCCTTGACCCAGAAATGGTGAGCCAAGTCTACCAACCAAAGTGTTGCAAATGTCGCCCCTAATATGCGGCACACATGTCTGACGATATTCTGGGATTGGACATTAGGATTGATACGCTTCGCAAATTCTGATCCCAGCTGATTGAGAATCTCGACCTGTTTCATTTTCAGGGAAAGGCTTCGGTCCAGTCTAATCCTGTAAAGCCCGCTGGCAACCAGATTTCCTACAATTTCAGCTAAGACCCGCTCTTCTTCCTCGGGCGCTTCTTCTCCATTCTTGGGTTTAAGGACCAAGACTCCAAAATGCTTGCCATGGCTAAACAAATTTACAGAAATGCAATGCGGATCGCTATCGAGCATTACCCCATCCTTAAAGTCATGCCCAAATCGAGAAACTTCGTCAACCGTAGTGGCCGTCTTGTATCCTCCGTCATAAAAGGATCCGTTTGCCCAGGGAAAAAGCACAGGAAGTTCTTTCGTGATGGCCGAAATGAGATCGACCTCATTGGCCGTAGCTTGAATGATCTGGTTGATCCTGCTGATAGATTTGATCTGACTGATCTTTTTTTCAACTTGCGATGTGAATTCCTGGTAGACCTTTTTACTATGGTGCATGAGCGATGCAACGGGATTGAGTTCATCGGAAAAAACCAAAATGGATACTGACTGGTTATTGTAGACCGGAAGGCCATCATCGAAGATACCCATCTCACCGTACGTATAAAATCCACAGACAGGCACGTTTGTCCGTTTCCGAACCAGGTCGATTTCTTCTTGTTCCTCCTGTTGCGTAAGTCTAAGGGCACATGAAAGCATAACGACTACCGACGGTCGAGTGAGGCCGCCGTAGCGGACAGCTTTGTCGTAGGCGGATACGCCCGCCTTTACAATTTCATGTCTATCAGCCTTCATAAGCGTCATGACACGATCATTACCAATAAGATGGGGGAATTGAATCGATCCGTCGGAGAGAATGTGCTCCGGAACAAGGAGAAGTGAATTTCCATAGACGTCAATAGAACCCAAGGGAAACTCGTTTAGGGGGGAGGGCGGTGCGGGAAGATTGGCCTTGATCTGACTCGCAGTGATACCGAGCATTTCCGCATACACATCTGATGCTGGACGGCCATCGAACTCGTGAACCAGATGCCCGGAGGCCTTTGTGACGAGGGCCCTTTTGGTCGTCGGTGAAAAACCGTGGGACATACCGAGTCCAAAAAGCACGTCGGTTTCGAGAAACGCAACTGCCACGGCATCGTTTGAGATATGATCGTTTACAAGCTGATAACTGCGGGCATATTTGAAGTAATCCGCCGAACTCCCGCCAAAAATGGGAATCCTGTTCGAAGATCTTTTCCTGAGGTAACTGTGGATATCGTGGGTAAAGGAATAACCCTTTTTTGTCACTCCTGGCGAGAAGACAATCAGAAGTACGGGTGACATTCCGGCCATGCTTGGGGCATGTACTTTCAGCATTTGATTTATAGCAGATTTTGGAGTAAAATACTCATAAACACCTGCATTTACAAGTGCATTCGTGATAGCCTTTTCACAATCGCTGGATACGCCTTCTCCTATTCCCAATTTTACGTCTATGTGATGAGAACAAAAAAGAATAACGACAACACTGTTTTTTTTATATCCGTTATTTATTTCACCTGCTGTACTTGTTCCTATGAGCGGTAATCCTTTCAATACCTCGAGCAGGCCTCGATTGACCTCAAAAACATCCAGTTCAGGTGAAATAAATGTTATAGCGAAACGCGGAGGAAGCTTCCTGACTTGCAGCAAGGCTTCTTCGGCAGCCTTCTTACCAATCCTAAAAGGTGTCTCAGAATGAGCGGCTCCTATTAATGCCTCAAAATAGTTGGCCATATCTCTTACTCGCAGGATGAAAAGGCTGGAAAGCGAATAGGTTCGTGAACCACAGAAAGAGCGCAGGCTGCCAAATCACTATTAAATTGTATGGCGGTGAGGCGGCGAAGTATTGAAAAATTATTCTTAAACGGGAACTGACGAGCAGCGTGCCTGAATTTTCGGCGCTTTGGCAGTTGACCTGTCCTATCCACCGGACATGTCATGCCCAGTTCGCCTTCGGCAGCCCAATGCTCCAGAAAAGGGCCATCCCAGCCCCCACACGCTCCGGACTACATATCGCCGTCGGTGGAACTGCTCGATACGTTTTAAACTGGCAATCGCTAAGCCGAAAAGGCATCCTTACTGGATAGGGTGCCTCCAGAGCCAAAAGGCATCGAAAATGAAAAGCAGTCTTCCTGCGAAATCTCTAGTCCATCTTCTTGAACGGTTACTCTGATTTCATCCAGTTTCACGGCAACACAGCCATTCTATGTGTGGCGGAAAAAGGTGGCCCCTGACGCGCGTGATATAGTCACCCGATCGGCTCCTCGGCGGTCATGCTGCGGCTCAGGTAGTAGGCGCCGTCGTCGTTCATCGCGATCTTGCCTTGGTAGAGGAGGATCTCGACCGCCTTCGGGCGGTAGTCGCGCACACCGATACGGATCAGGTCCTTCCGGGCGTAGGGCAGAGGGACCGCCGATTCAGGGGCGACAGCCCCCTTGGCCCGGAGGTCGCGCAGGACCCGGTTGCAGGTCCGCTGCAGCCGCCAGATCACGATGCGCTGCGTGAGCAGGTACACCCCCACAAGGATCACGAGGGCCACAACCAGTTCGATGACAGTTTTCATGGTCTCTTTTCCGGGGCCGGACAGGCGCTGCTCGATCCTCCGGCGGCAGGGCCTCCGGGGCGCCCACCCGCCCTCAGGCTATACGCCTCCTGCTTCAGGAAAGCACGAGATAGGTGTTCGGATCGAGGCGCCACGCGAGTTCGGGGACCGCAGGTGCGGCGTGATCCTTCAGAAACCCGAGGTAGATGCCGGACGGTTCGGGGCGCAGATGCAGGATGACGCTAAAATAATCGTCCAGCGCATCCAGGGGCTGCGGAACCCCTCGGGCATTCGTCTCCTGCAGGTGCCTGTGCGAAAGGACGGAAAACCAGATCTCCACCCCCCACTCCGCGGCAAAGGCCGTGAAGGCCTCCAGATCCTCCCGCTTCACGTGCTCGAAATCGAGGCCGTCGACCATGAGCAGATCCGCGCTGAAATCGAGATGATCCCTCAGATTGACGAGATTGGCCCGCAGCCTCGCCACATCGAAGCTCTGGTTCAGGTAGGCCAAAATCATCCGGTTTTTCTCCATGACGGTTTGCAGACGCTTCTGTTCGTCCGCCGGGAGATCGCGGACCAGCTCCGCAAGGATCAGTCCATAATAGGCGGAGACCTTGTCGGGGCCTTCCTTGAGGGAGACATGCACCACCCGCTCCCCATCGAGGAGACGCCTCAATCCGATATGAATGAGGCAGGCCGTCTTACCCACGCCCGCACGAGCCACCACCGCCCCGAGGTTTCCCCTGCCGAGGCCCCCTTGTGAAGAGGCCGACAGTATCTCCGCAGGACTCGATGCAATCCTGTCTTTCATGCCACCTTATCCCCCTTTGTTTTCTCCCTGAGGCGCTTTTTCAGTTCCTCCGCAAGGGCCTCCGGCAGTTTCGCGTAGCGTGAGAACTCCATGGTGAACTCCCCCTTGCCCTGCGTCAAAGAACGAAGCACGGTCGCGTAGCCGAACATCTCGGCCAGAGGCACCTCGGCCTCGACCCCCGTAAAAACCCCGTCTTCCGTAGACCCCATGATGAGTCCACGCCGCTGGTTCAGAGAAGCCATGACGCCCCCCTGGTACTCCGAAGGGCATTCCACGGTCACCTTCATGACCGGTTCGAGAATGACCGGCCGCGCCTTCATGTAGGCCTGTTTGAATGCGCCGATCGCCGCCTGGCTGAAGGCCATCTCCGACGAATCGACGCTGTGCGCCTGCCCGTCGTTCACTCCGACCGTCATGCCGAGGACCGGAAATCCGATCAGCAGCCCCTTCTTGAGGCAAGACTGGAACCCCTTGTTCACCGCGGGGATGAATTCGGTTGGGATCGCCCCTCCCTTGACCTCGTTGACGAAGGTGTACTCCCCTTCCTCGGACGGGGCCAGGTAGCCGGCGACACGGCCGTACTGACCGGCGCCTCCGGTCTGCTTCTTGTGGGTGTAGTCGAATGCGACCCTTTCCGTCACCGCCTCCCGGTAGGCGACCTGCGGCATGCCGGCCGTCACCGCGGCGCTGAACTCGCGCCTCATCCGCTCGAGGTAAACGTCCAGGTGCAACTCCCCCATGCCGGAGATGATCGTCTCGCCCGATTCCGGGTCGACGTGCGACCGGAAGGTCGGATCCTCCTTCATGAAGCGGTTCAGGGCCTTGGACATGTTCACCTGGCTCTTGTTGTCCTGCGGCGTCAGGGCCAATGAGATGACGGGTTCGGGAACGAACATCGACGACATGCTGCAGTTCACGCGCCCGTCGGTGAAGGTGTCGCCCGAAAAGCAGTCGATGCCGAACAGGGCGACGATATCGCCGGCCTCGGCCCGGCTGATATCCTCCATCTCGTCGGCGTGCATCCGTACGAGCCGCCCGACCTTGATCTTCTTCCGGGTGCGCGAGATCACGAGATCGTCCCCCTTCCCGAGCGACCCCTGATAGATCCGCATATAGGTCAACTGGCCGTACGGTGTCACCTCGAGTTTGAATGCCAGCGCGACGAGCGGCGCCTCCGGATCGGACCGCAGCGGCACCATCTGCTCCCCGGCATCGAGGTCGAGGGCCTCGTTCCGAACATCCGCAGGGCTCGGCAGATACCGGCTCACGCCGTCCAGCAGGGCCTGCACACCGATATTCTTGTAGGCCGATCCGACGAAGACCGGGGTCAGTTGCCGGGAGAGCGTCCCTCGGCGCAGGGCATCTATGATGAGTTCTTCGGTGACCTGGTCCTCGAAGATGGCCTCCATCAGGGCATCTGAGAACATGGACGCCGCGTCCAGGAGTTCTTCGCGCTTCTTCGCCGCCTGTTCGGCCAGGTCCGGAGGGATGGCGTCCATCCGGATCTCCTCCCCCTTCGGGCCCTCGAAGTATACCGCCCGCATGGCCACCAGGTCCACGACCCCGCAGAAGTCCCCTTCGGCGCCGATCGGCAGCTGGACGAGGACGGCATTGTGATTGAGGCGCGTCCGCAGTTGGTCTACGACACGCAGCGGATTGGCCCCCGAGCGGTCGCACTTGTTGATGAAGGCGATCCTCGGGACCTGGTAGCGGTTCATCTGCCGGTCCACCGTCAGCGACTGGGACTGCACCCCGCCCACCGCGCACAGGATCAGGACCGCACCGTCCAGGACGCGCAGCGCCCGCTCGACCTCGATCGTGAAATCGACGTGCCCCGGCGTGTCGATGATGTTGACGTGATAGCCCTTCCACTCGCAGTAAGTCGCGGCCGAGGCGATGGTGATGCCGCGCTCCCGTTCGAGCTCCATCGAGTCCATTTTGGCCCCCACGCCGTCCTTCCCGCGGACCTCATGGATGGCATGAATCCGATGGGTGTAGAAGAGGATCCTCTCCGTGAGCGTCGTCTTGCCCGAATCGATGTGGGCGCTGATGCCCAAGTTCCGCAATCTTTCAATTCTCTCTGACATTCATTTTCCTCTGGATCACTTGGAATACCGCCGGGACCACCCGGAATTTTCTCCGGCTCGCCCGGAAAAGGCTCCTTCTGGTTGATCGAAACTCGAATCGGTCTGAAAAGCAGCCCGCTGCAGCGAATCCGCCGCCGCAGCGTCCACGCCACGGGCGGAAAAATCAAAAAGAGGGCCCAAGCCCTCTTTTTGATACATCACTTTAGCAGAAAACGCTAAGAGATTTCCAACATAAAAAATCCGAAAGGATTAGAAGGGGTACGCCTCCATCTCGATGATGCGGTCGGCGATCGACCGTTTGAGGCTCACCGCGTCGATCGGCTGGTAGCGCGCAAGCTTCTTGATCCCGGCCAACTGGGTCCGCAGCATGTCGCCGCCCTCCGTGTAGGCGATGACCTGTTTGGCCCAGCTTTCGATCTTCGGAATCATTTCGTCGATATAGACCTTGACGGCCTCGATCTGATAGCGGGCCTTGCCCTCGCCCTCTTTGCCGATGATCTTGAGCGCCCGCAGAAGCCCGCTCTCCATGGCGAAGATCTCGATGACGATATCCGCGATCTTGGCAAGGATCTCCTGCTCCTTCGCGAGGTTCGCCCCGAACTTCTGCGCCGCCACGCCGGCCACCATGAGCGCGATCTTCTTGGCCATCCCGACCATGTGCTCCTGCTGGGCCAGCGGCGTATCCGGCAGCTGCACCGAAAGCGGCGAGTAGCCCATGAGGAACCCGGCGATCGCCTGGGCGGCGGGAAGAAGCGCAAGCCGGCCCTGCATGGCCCGGCGCATCATCGTTCCGGGCACCAGCATCCGGTTGATCTCGTTCGTGCCCTCCCAGATCTTGTTGATGCGCGAATCCCGATAGTAGCGCTCAGCCGGATACTCGGAGCAGAACCCGTACCCGCCGAGGATCTGGACATACTCGTCAACGCAGTAATCCAGGCATTCGGACCCGTAGACCTTGGTGATCGAACACTCGGCCGCGTACTCCTCGATCGCCTTGGCGTTTTCAGCCCCGAGCTTCTTCGCCTCGGCATCCAGGGTCCCCAGCTTGTCGTCGAACATGCCCGCCATGCGATACATCATGCTCTCGCTCATGAAGGTCCTGACCGCCATCTCCGCGAGTTTGCTCTTGATCATCCCGAACGAGCTGATCGGGACCTTGAACTGCACCCGCCCGTTGGCGTACTTGACCGCCTGGGTGACGCAGGCCTTGCAGCCGCCGACCGTCATGGCCCCGAGCTTCCAGCGCCCGAGGTTCAGGATGTTGAAGGCGATCTTGTGGCCCTTGCCGACCTCGTAGAGGACGTTTTCGACCGGCACCTGGGCATCCTCCAGGATGACCGGCCGGGTCGAAGAGCCGTGCACGCCCATCTTCTTCTCTTCCTTCCCGGTCGAAAACCCCGGGAAATCCTTCTCGACGATGAACCCCGTGAACTTCTCGCCATCCACCTTGGCGTACACTACGAAGCTCGAGGCCCAGCCGGCGTTGGTGATAAACATCTTCTCGCCGTTCATCACGTAAAACTTTCCGTCTTCGGAGAGAACGGCCTTGGTGCGCGCGTTGAGGGCGTCGGATCCCGCCCCCGGCTCGGTCAGGCAGTAGGCGGCGCACCACTCCCCGGAAGAGAGGAGCGGAAGGTACTTCTCCTTCTGCGCTTCACTGCCGAAGTAGACGATCGGCAGCGTCCCGATCCCGGTGTGCGCCCCGTAGACGACCGAGAAGGACCCGGCGGTCCCCATGACTTCGCCAACGACGGTCGTGCTGACCTTGTCGAGCCCGAGCCCTCCGTAGGACTCCGGAACGTCTGTCCCGAGCAGCCCCAGTTCCCCGGCCTGCTTGAGAAGTTTCAGGACCAGGTCGTGGTTCTTCTCCTCGAGCGCGTCGATATAGGGGTGGACCTCCTTCGTCACAAAGTCCTTGGCCGTTTCGTAGATCATCTTGTGTTCTTCACTGAAGTCTTCCGGCGTAAAGACATCCTCCGGCGCCACATCCGTGACGAGAAACTCCCCGCCTGCAAAAACCCTTTTCTCCGCCATTTCAGTCACTCCTTTTCTTGTCGTTGATTCGACCGTGATCGCCCCGCCGCCGCCAAAAGCCCCTCCCGGGCTTCCATCGATCAGCCTGTAAACGGTTCTTGAAATCTGTCATCGCCCGTATCAGGTGCCTCTTCGAGCCGCCTCCTCAGTAGTCTTCGACCTCGAAGATGGCCGCAGCGCCCATGCCGAAACCGATGCACATGGAGACCAGGCCGAAGCGCGCCTTGCGCTCCTGCATCTCGTAGACGAGCTGGGTCGTGAGCTTCGCCCCGGTGCAGCCCAGGGGGTGCCCAAGGGCGATGGCGCCGCCGTTTACGTTCGTGATCTCTTTGTTGATACCAAGGGTATCGATGCAGTAGATGGCCTGGGCGGCGAAAGCCTCGTTCAGTTCGATCAGGTCCATCTGATCGATGCTCATCCCGGCAAGCTTCAGGACCTTCGGGATGGCGACGGCCGGACCCACGCCCATATACTCCGGTTCACAGCCTTCGACGGCGTGCCAGCGGAAGGTGGCCATGGGCTTCAGGCCCAGCTCTTTGGCCTTCTCCTTGCTCATCAGGAGCACGACGGCGGCGGCATCCGATGTCTGAGAGGAGTTGCCGGCGGTAACGCTTCCGTTGGGTTTGAAGGCGGGCTTCAGGCTGGCGATGCTTTCCTTGGTCGTCCCCGGCCGCATGCCTTCGTCCGTGTCGAAGATGAACTCCTCATACCCGAACCGCCCATTGGGCAGGCGCACCTGCTTCTTGATCTTCAGGGGCACGATCTGGCTCTTGAACCGCCCGGCCACGATGGCCGCCTCGGCCTTCTGCTGGCTGAGGGCGCCGAACGTATCCTGTTCATCCCGGCCGATCCCGTATCGTTCGGCCACGTTCTCGGCCGTCAGGCCCATACCGGTGAAGGCCCCCGGCCGCATCTCGACCAGGGCCGGGTTGGGGTACATCATGCTGCCCCCCATCGGGATCTGGCTCATGCTCTCGACGCCGCCGGCCACGATCACATCGGAAAACCCGCACATGATCTTCTCCGCGCCGATGGCGATGGCCTGCAGCCCCGACGAGCAGAACCGGTTGACGGTCATCCCGGGGATGCGGTCCGGCCAGCCCATGGACATGACCAGCACGCGCCCGAGGTTGAGCCCTTGCGTGGCCTCCGGAAAGGTGCAGCCGATCACCACGTCGTCGATCAGATTCGGGTCGAGGCCGCCGGCCCGTTTCAACAGATCCCCCAGCACGGCGCACCCCATATACTCAGGCCGGGTGTCCTTCAGGATCCCCCGGGGAGCTTTTCCAACCGCAGTCCTGCAGGCGGCTACTATCACAGCTTCTTTCATCATCATATTGCATCCTCCCTCATCACGATGGTCCGAAAGGTTCCTTGCAAGGATCAATTCCGGAGCGGCTTGCCGGTGGTCAACATGTGCTGGATCCGCGCCTGGGTCTTGGGGTCTCCGCACAGGCTCAGGAAGGCCTCCCGTTCGAGATCCAGCAGATACTGCTCGCTGACCAGCGTGTCGGCCAGGACCTCGCCGCCGGACAGGACATACCCGACCTTCGTCGAGACCGTCACATCATGGTCGGTGATGTATCCGGACTCGTGCATCGTCCAGAGCGCCAGCTTGATCATGGCGAAGGTGTTCTCGCCCGCCACGCGGATCGCCTGTCCGGGCCGCGGCGGCCGGTAGCCTTCCATGTTCATGGCGAGCACCGTCTTCTTGGCGTCCTCGAGGAGGTAATCCCGGTTGACGGTCATCTTGTCGGTCGGCCTCAGGTACCCGAGCTTGATCGCCTCGGGGCCGGAAGTCGCCACCTTCGCGGTCGCGATGGTCTCGAAGGCACGGGCGACGAACGGCATCAGCTCGATCTGCTTCGGATAGATCCCGCCCCGGGGCACCTCGAAAAGGTGGTCGGTGTTGCGGATCAGCATCTCCTTGGTGCCGCCGCCGGCCGGGACCAGCCCGACCCCGACCTCCACCAGCCCCATGTAGGTCTCGGCAGCGAACCGGACGCGGTCCGAGGCGAGGCAGATCTCGCAGCCGCCGCCCAGCGCCAGACCGGCCGGAGCAGCGACGACGGGCTTGTCGAGGTATTTGAGCTTCATCAAGGACTGCTGAAAGGTGTTGATCATCCAGTCGAGGTCGTCCCACTCCTCCTCCTGCGCGGTGAAGAGGATCAGAGGCAGATTGGCGCCGGCTGAGAAAGCGCCCCCATGGTTGCCGATCACGAGGCCCTCGAACTGCTCGGAGACGATGTCGGCGGATTTGACCACCATGCTGATGATGTCGTCGCCCATGGCGTTCATCTTGGTGTGGAACTCGAGGCAGGCCACCCCGTCGCCCATGTCGTAGAGCGTCGCACCGGTGTTGTCCGCGACGACCTTGTTCCGCTCCCTGAGCGAAGGCAGCAGGATGATCCCCGGTTTGACCGGGATCTCGCGGTATTCGCCCGAGAGCTTGTCATAGTGAAGGCGTTTGCCGTTCTCGCTCTTGTAGAAGGACGTCTTACCGGAATCGAGCATCTCCTGGACCCAGCCGGGAACGGCATATCCGGCCGCCTTCATTCTGGCGACGGACTTCTCGAGTCCGAGGACGTCCCAGGCCTCGAAGGGCCCCATCTTCCAGGCGAAGCCCCACTTCATGGCATTGTCGACGTTGACGATGTCATCCGCGATCTCGGGGATGCGATTCGCCGAGTAGATCAGGGTCTCGGTGGTGGTCCGGAAGGTGTACTGGCCGGCCGGGTCGTCCGCATAGTAGAGGGTCTTGATTTTCTGCCCGGTGCCCCCGGCGTTCTTGGCGGCCTCGAGGGAGGCGAACTTCGCCTTCTGCTGCGGGGTGTACTCGAGGGTGTTGTAGTCGATCGAAAGGATGACCTTCTTCCCCTCCCCGTCTTTCCCCTTCTTGTAGAAGCCCTGCTTGGTCTTTTCGCCGAGCAGGCCCTTTTGAATCATCTTCAGGATGAACTCGGGGGCCTTGAACATCTCGCGCTTCTCGTCGTCCGGCGCCCCGTCATAGACGTTGTCGGCCACATGGACGAGGGTGTCGAGCCCGACCAGGTCGGCGGTCCGGAAGGAGGCGCTCTTCGGGTGTCCGATGACCGGCCCCGTCAGGGTGTCGACCGCCTCGACGCTCAGCCCGAGGTCCATCATGGCCCTGATGCCGTAAAGCATGCTGTAGACGCCGATCCGGTTGGCGATGAAGTTCGGGGTGTCCTTGGCATAGACCACGCCTTTTCCCACCAGCTTCTCGCAGACCTCGGCGAGCCTCTCGACCACCTCCGGCAGGGTGTCCGGCCCGGGAACGATCTCGAGGAGCTTCATGTAGCGGGGGGGATTGAAAAAATGCGTGATGGCGAAATGCTGCCGGAAGGTCTCGGAGCGCCCTTCGCACATGGCCGCGGCGGAGATTCCGGAGGTGTTGGAGGTGATCAGGATCCCGGGCTTCAGGACCGTCTCCAGTTTTTCGAAGACGGCCCGTTTGATGTCGAGGCGTTCGACCACCACCTCGATGATCCAGTCGACATCGGCCAGCTTCCCGAGGTCGTCTTCGAGGTTTCCGAGCGCGATCATCTCGGCGTTTTCAGGGATGTAAAAGGATGCCGGCTTCGACTTGAGGGCCGTCGCAACACCGTTCTGGCTGAATTTGTTCCGAAAAGCCTTGCTCTGTTCCGTCAGCCCCTTTTTCCGGTCATCGTCTCCCAGCTTCGGGGGAACGATATCGAGAAGGATCGTCTCGATACCGACGTTGGCCAACTGCGCGGCTATGGTGGCGCCCATCACGCCCGCCCCCAGCACTCCGGCCTTCCTGATCCTCTTGTCCATAAAGCGACCTCCTTTAGACATCCGCTAACGTTTCCAAACGCTCGACCCTGCCAAGAATAACCCGATATTTCATGCTGTTCTACCCAGACACAAAAAAAATTATGAATGAATTATCATTCATTTTTTCGCGAAAGTAACATACGCATTTGGCATTGTCAATACTTTTTGGTGGGGGGACGGAGGATGTTCGGGCAGCGAATAGGATTCTGAGCGGACCCACTTCTGCAGATGCATGGGGTTGTGCACGCGTTTCCAAAACGCGCAAACCAGCCAGTGCCCCGGCGGACGGTTCCTGCCGTCCGCTTGCCAAAGGCACTCGGCAACGGTGATCTATGCGGACGGTGGTTCTTCCGCCTGGGAAGGGTCTTCGCCGGACTGCAGCGGCCGCGAGAATTTGCAGCCCCGCTTGCGGCAGACGAGCATCGCTTCGCCGCCTTTGCCGCGCCGGATGCCGAGGACCCGGGTGCCGCACTCCGGGCATTCCCCTTCGTACGGCTCGTCCCACATCACGAAGCGGCACTCCGGGAAGCGGTCGCAGGGGTAGAAGGGCTTCCCCTTCTTGGTGAACTTCTCCACCAGGGTGCCGCCGCAGCCCTCCTCGGGGCATCTCACGCCGGTCCGGTAGGGTTCGGTGTGCTTGCATTCGGGGTAGCGCTCGCAGCCAAGGAACCGCTGCCCGGAGCGGTTGGTCTTGACGAGCATCCGCGCCCCGCACTCCCGGCAGAGAATATCCGACGGTCTGGAGGCGGCCGTCTTGTCCTCCTCGGAGCCGAGCGGAGCGGTGTGCTTGCACTCGGGGTAGCCCGAACAGGCCAGAAACGGGCCGTAGCGTCCGGTCTTCAGCACCATCGGGCGCCCGCAAAGCTCGCAGGGGCCGAGGTCCTCCGGTACCACCGGGACGGCGGACACGATGATGCGGCCCTTTTCGTCCCGGGTGAAATCGGCCGTCTCCCGGCACTCGGGATAGCCCGAGCAGGCCAGAAAAACACCGTTTTTCCCCGATTTCACCACCATCGGCCGCCCGCATTTCGGGCAGGCAAGCCCCGTAGGGACCTCGCCCTTGAGCTTGGACTGCGCGCGGTCGAGTTCCTCCTTGAAGACGCGGTAAAATTCCCGGATGACCTCCGTCCACTGGGCCTCCCCGTGCTCGATCATGTCGAGGCGGTTCTCCATCTGCGCCGTGAAGGCCGGATCCAGGATGTCGGGAAAACTCGCCAGCAGGAGGTCGGTCACCAGAAAACCCAGTTCGGTCGGCCTGAAGCGCTTCTTCTCGAGCACCACGTACTCGCGGTCGCTGATGTTGGCCATGATGGAGGCGTAGGTCGACGGGCGGCCGATCCCGTTCTCCTCGAGCGCCTTGATCAGGGTCGCCTCCGTAAAGCGGGGCGGCGGCTGTGTGAAGTGCTGCGCAGGCTCGAGCTTGACGAGCGAAAGCGGGTCCCCCTCCTTCAGTTCGGGCAGGAGCGCGTCCTCTTCCTTATTGGGCGCCACTGTCTCGGAGGCCGGCTCGTCATAGACCGCCATGAACCCCTTGAAGGCGATCACCGCCCCGGAGGCCCGGAAAAGGCCCTTTCCGGCCTCGACCTCGATCTGGGTCTGGTCGAGCACCGCCGGGTTCATCTGGCAAGCCAGGAAACGCTTCCAGATCAGCGTGTAGAGGGCCGCCTGGTCCTTCGTCAGATAGGGTTTGACCCGGTCCGGCGCCAAGTGGACATCCGTCGGGCGGATGGCCTCGTGGGCCTCCTGCGCCCCTTTGGGGCTGCGGTACTGGTTCGGCTTCTTCGGCAGGAAGGCCTGCCCGAAATCCGCGACGATCCGCTCCCGGACCGCCGTCAGCGCCTCGTTCGAGAGGCGGAAAGAGTCGGTCCGCATATAGGTGATCAGACCGACCTGCCCCTCGGAACCAACCGCCACGCCCTCATAGAGGTTTTGGGCGATGAACATGGTCTTTTTGGCAGGAAATCCGAGTTTTTTGCTGGCTTCCTGCTGCAGGAGACTCGTCGTGAAAGGCGGCGGAGGGCTCTTTTTCGTCTTTTTCTTCGTGACCCGCCGCACCTTGAAGGGCTTGTCCCGGACCGCCTCGATGACCGCGTCGGTCTCGGCCCCGGTCTTCAGATCGCACTTTTCGCCGTCGAAGGCCACCAGGCGGGCCTTGAAGCGCGGAGGCCGGTCCGCATCGAGATGCGCCGTCAAAGACCAGTATTCCTGCTGCTCGAAGGCGAAGATCTCGCGCTCCCGGTCGCAGATCATCCGGACGGTGACCGACTGGACGCGCCCGGCGCTCAGGCCCCGCTTCACCTTGGTCCAGAGCATCGGGGAGATCTGGTAGCCGACCAGACGGTCCAGGACGCGGCGCGCCTGCTGCGATTCGAACTTGTGCCGGTCGAGTTCCCTGGGCGAGGCAACCGCCTCGCGGATGGCGCCGGCCGTCAGCTCGTTGAAGAGCACCCGCACGATGGCCGGGCCGCCGTTTCGCAGCTCCTCGGCGATGTGCCAGGCAATCGCCTCCCCCTCCCGGTCCGGGTCGGGGGCGAGGTAGACCGTTTCGACATTCCTCCCGGCCTGCTTCAGATCCCTCAGGATCTTCTCTTTGCCCTTGATGGTCACATACTCGGGCGTAAAGTTCCGCCGGACATCGACCCCGAGACGGTTCACGGGCAGATCCTTCACGTGCCCGACGGAGGCCTTGATCACGAAGTCGGGACCGAGGTATTTCTGGATGGTTTTGGCCTTTGCAGGCGATTCGACGATCAGAAGATTCTTAGCCATAAGCTCGAGTATAACCTGTTCATAGGGAAAATCACTGCCGAGCGGACTCGGCCGCCTCTAACGCTCCGGCGGACATTCATCGGGAGCGGGGGGATCAGACCGGACATAGGTCCTGCCAGGCAGACCCTTCACGTGGCCCTTCAGTTCGAGGGTCATCAGCGCCCCGAGGACCTCCCCCGAGGGCAGACGGGTCTTGCGGACGATCTCGTCGATGTGGAGCGGATAGACGTCCAGCGCCCCGTAGACCGCCTTCTCCAAACCGTCCGAAATGTGAGGTGCCTCAGGCGCCTTCACCCAACCCATCTTTTTCCGCGGCCGGAGTGCCAACTCCTCCAGGATGTCTTCCGTCCCCTCGACGAGCTTTGCCCCCTGCTTGAGCAGGAAATGGGCGCCCGCGCTCTTGATCGAATCGACGCTCCCCGGCACCGCAAACACCTCCCGCCCCTGTTCGAGGGCCTGGGCGGCGGTGATGAGGGAACCGCTTCTCCGGGTGGCCTCCACCACGACGACCCCACGGCTCAACCCGCTGATCAGCCGGTTGCGGATCGGGAAGTTCCGGGGCTCCGGCTGCGTCCCCATGGGGAATTCGCTCAGAACCGTGCCGGCCTCGAGGATCCGCGCCATGAGCCGGCTGTTCGACCGCGGATAGACCTGATCGACCCCGGTGCCCAACACCGCCACGGTGTAGCCGACCGCACCGAGGCAGCCCCAGTGGGCCGCCGTGTCGACCCCGCGGGCCATGCCGCTCACGACCGCAACGCCGCTCCGGCCGAGGCCCCTGCCGAGCCGCTCGGCCACCTTCAACCCATAGTGGCTGGCGTTGCGAGAGCCGACGATGGCCACCGGCGACCCGTTCGGAGGCGGCACCCGGCCCCTGACGTAAAGCACCATCGGCGGGGCGTGGATCTCGCGCAGTTCGGGCGGGTATTCCCGGTCCGCATAGGTCACGATCCGGGCCCCGCACCGCTCCGCCGCCTCCAGCTCCCTTTCGGGATCCACCTCGGACCCGCGCCGGGCGATGGCCCGCGCGACCTCGCCTCTAACCCCCTCCACGCGGAGCAAGTCCCCGAGACCCGCCCCGAAGACCCGGCGGGGATCCCCAAACGCATCGATCAACCGTTTGAAGGTCCTGTTCCCCAGTCCGGGTATCAGATAGAGACCCAGCCAGTAGCACCGTTCGTCAGACCAGGTTTGCATGGGATCGGCAAAAGAGCGGCTTTCGGGTTCAGAGAAACCGGACCGGGCTGCGGTCCAGCTGTCGTCCGGCGTTCGATGAATCCTCCCGGGGCCGGAGGCGTATGCGTCGAGGGGGGGGCCGTTCATCCCGGTCCTGCCCCCGAAACCGAGGACCGGAGACGATCGATCGACAGGCGGCTGACCCGGCGAATCGATCAGACCAGAATATAAAACAGACCCGCCGCGGTTAGTCAAGGACAAATTCCATCAAACCGCCCCATCCCCCGCGCCCCGGCCCTTCCCCATGCGGTCGAGGGCATAGAGCGTCGCGCCTACCGGGGCGAAGGACAGGAGGAAGATGTTCACCACCGGCACCAGGAACGGGAGGCCGAAGCCCAGGTGAAAGAGCAGGCTTTCCTTGAAGAGCCGGAACCGCTCGCCGAAAGGCAGCAGCCGGCGCGCCGGAACGAGGTCGGTGTTGTCCCAGGCCAGGAAGCAGACCGCCGCCGCCGATGAAAGGAGGACCCACAAGGGCCCGAAGGGCAGGAGCCAGCCGAAGACCATCAGGATCAGCGACCCGGCCACCGGCAGAATGGCCCGCGGGATCTCCTGGCCGATCAGGTACAGGAGGACCTTCAGCAGCCCGCCGCCGGGCTCCTCCACATGCCCGGTCACGATCTTTTCGGTGATACGCGACATGTAGTCCATGACGAGCACGGCGAAGACGATCTGCGCCAGCAGATAGGCGAGCACGGCGGCCACCCCCGTCAAAAGCAGGGACACGAGCCACGAAACGATCACCCAGAGCCAGAGGATCCATCGGCTTTCGGGCCTCGTCCAGACCGCATCGAGGATCTCCTGATGGTAGACGAGGATCAGCGCCGAGGCCGCCACGGTCAAGGCCAGCACCACCACCAGACGCAGGATGCCCCAGAAAAGGAGCCGGGGCCGCTGGAAGGCCAGGCCGAGGCCCCGCACATGATACGTAAAACCCATGATGAACGATTTCATGACGTTCGAGTCATCTCCTTCTCAAGCAGGCCTTGCGGCATCGCCGAGGCAGCCCTGCGGGCGAGCCGCGCTTCGATCGAGGGCAAGGCCGGTTCCCTGCGCTGCGCGCGCCGCACCGTCCAGGCCTTGCGGGCGGCTGCGCCCTCTGCGGGATCGGGCTCCACTCCAATTCGTCCCTTCCGCATTCACCCCTCACGCTCTGTCTTCACAACCGCGTGCCCGCCGAACTCGCGCCGGAGGGCCGCCACCACCTTGTCCGAGAAGTTGTCCTCCACGCGGCTGCGGAAGCGGCTCATCAGCGACAGGGTCAACACCGGGGCCGGGACGCCGCTCTCGACGGCCTGGAGCGCCGTCCACCGGCCTTCCCCCGAATCCTCGACGAAGGCGCCGACATCGGCCAGGCGCGCGCTCTTCGAAAACATCCCCTCGGCCAGTTCGAGCAGCCACGAGCGGATGACGCTCCCCTGGTTCCAGAGGTGCGCCACCTTCGCGTAGTCCAGATCGTCGGAGTAGGCGGAGGCATCCAGGATACCGAAACCTTCGGCATAGGCCTGCATCATCCCGTACTCGATCCCGTTGTGGATCATCTTCAGAAAGTGTCCCGCGCCCGTCCCGCCGCAGTACAGGACACCATCCGCATGGGCGGCGAGCGACCGAAAAACCGGCTCCAGCGAGGCGTAAGCGTCCTTGTCGCCCCCCACCATCAGGCAGTATCCGGTTTCCAGACCCCAGATGCCGCCGCTCACCCCGACATCCACATACTGGATCCCCTTCGGGCCAAGGAGCCCCGCGCGGCGCAGATCGTCTTTATAATAGGTGTTCCCCCCGTCGATCACGACATCCCCCGCTGAAAGGAGCCCGGCCAACCGGGTCAGGTGCTCGTCCACCGTGGCGCCGGCAGGCAGCATAAACCAGACCGCACGCGGCGCTGCGAGCTTCCTCACGAGCTCTTCCAGACTGAACGCCGCCTCGGCCCCTTCGGCCGCCAACCGCTCCGTCTTCTCCCGGGTCCGGTTGTAGCCCACCACATCATGTCCGCCCCGGATCAGCCTTCGGGCCATGTTCATCCCCATACGCCCCAATCCGATCATCGCTATCTGCATCCGGCCCTCCTCCCAGGGCGCCGCCTCCGGCCATTCCAGGCGGCCCCGCGCCCATGGGGCCTCCGCCGTCCTCTTTCGTTCGAATCCTCGGCCTTGCCGGCCTCGGACCCCGATGCCATCTTTTCCGCGAGCCCTCCGGTGAATGCCCCGGCACCCTCCGGAAACCCGAGGTTCACACACATTGTAACAGGATCTGCGCAGCTTTCAACCGCCTCGCCGTTATTGACGCCGGTCAAAAAAAGACATTTGGAATCTCCTTGCACTTCGATCATGGCAAGGGTATTTTGGAAGAGCAATCAGATGGACCTCGCTAGTCTCCATCCGGAAATGATTTCCCGGTACAACCCAGTTTCCAATCCGGAAATGAGGGTTTTTTGCCAATATCAAGGAAATCAAGCGTTTGCGCGGAGGCGACCTGTAGGTCGCCGCACAAGCAAACGTGCAGATTGACGCCGAGATTGGCAAAAAAGACCATTTCCGGATGGAAACTCGCTATCAATCGTCTTTATTTAGAACAGAAAAATGCTTTCCATCATGGACGAAACGGAAGACCGTAAAGAAAGCTGGATTCTCTCTCGATCCTCCGAATTCGAGAAGCTCGTCAAAAATGGGTTGGACGATATTTGGGCCGGCAGGACAAAGCTTTGGAAGGAAGTTCAACAATAGGTTGAACTGAGGTGAAAACTATGCGGGTTAGAGAGCAATTGATTAAAGAGATTCAGGATCTGCCACCACAGGATCTGATGGATGTTTATGAAATGGTGCTGGACCTGAAGGAGCAAAAGAACATCCGTTTGAAAGATGCAAAGCCCGCATTTCTCGAAGTGCAGGAAATCCTGAAGAAGTGCCCTGGATCACTCTCAGATGACATACGCCAACTGCGTGAGGACCGGATATGATCCTATTTTTTGATACATCGGCGTTGGTCAAATTTTTTCATCGGGAGGAGGGTACCAATGTCGTTGTTTCCATTATGTCCGACCTCGAGAATGAAATATGGGTTTCCGAACTTGCCAGGCTGGAATTTGTTTGTGCGCTCCATCGAAGGTTAAGAATGAATGAGCTTACTGAGGACGATTTGGCCAAAGCCCTTGATGGTTTTTATAAAGAATATTCAAGGCTTAACACCAGGAAAGTCGGGAGAGCGGTACTGAATGAGGCAGAGGCTCTTGTCAAACGGCTGGGAAGAACGTCAGGCTTGAGAGCTCTGGATGCAATTCATCTCGCCACATTCAGCCTATTCAATCAGATTGAAGAGATGCTATTTGTGGCAGCCGATGATATTCTGCTCAAGGCTACCAAAGCAATAGGAGCAAAGGCAATAAATCCTCTTTCGGGGCCGGAGATTATCATGCCGTAACCCATAAGGGGTTTGAAGTAGCAATCAAGTAATTTCCCTGCAGCACTGCAAATCGCGCCTTCCCCGGACCTCCCTCCGCGCAGAAAAACCCCCTCCCCGACCATTTCCGGCCCTCCGGGTGCGATTGCGGCTTGATCGACTCTCGCTCCCGGTGGTATAAAGCGCTACTGTCTTGATCTTCCTTTTGAGAGCGGTGTTTTCCCCAAGCGATGAAACGGTTGGAGGCCCCTTTTCGGTCCGGATCGGGCGCACCCTTGTCCCGCCGCAGAAAGCGAGCCCCAAAACCAACCGGCGCAGGAAACCTCTGCGCGAACACCCGGCAACCAGCCTGAAGGACGGACGAAACATTGAAAAAGCGCCTCATATTGATTGTTTTCGTCATCCTGCTCCTCGGGGTAGGCCTGCTGGTCTATCTCGGACAGCGGCGCGAGAAGACGGCGGAGCGGTATTACTCCGGGACCATCGAGAGCATCGAATCCAACATCGCCTTCCAGGTCAGCGGCCGGGTCCAGGAAGTGCTGGTGGACGAGGGCCAGGCCATCCGGAAGGATCAGGTCCTCGCCCGGCTCGACGCCTCGACCTACGAGGCCCGGGTCCAGAAGGCCGCCGCCGACCTCGAGCAGGCGGTCCACGCGGCGTCCCAGGCCGAGATCCAACTCGCGACGATCGAGATCGCGGCGCCGGCCGCGGTGGCCCGCGCCGAAGCGGCCGTCCGATCGCTCGAGGCCAACCTCGATGAGATGGAGGCCGGATACCGGCGGCAGGAGGTCCACCGGGCCGAGCAGGCCCGGCTCGCGGCGCGGGCGACCCTCGAGGAGGCCCGCAGGGACAAGGAACGTTACGAAAAGCTCTTCGAGCGGAAAGTCGTCTCCGCCGCCGAGATGGAGGCCTACGCCCTGCGCCATGAAACCGCCCTGCGTGAATACGAAAGGGCCAAGTCGGCCTCCGACCTTTCGCGCGAAGGTTTCCGGAAGGAGTCGATCCGAGCGGCCGCGGCCCGCCTGTCCGAGGGCCGCGCGGCACTGGACGAGGCAAAGGGCAACCTGAAGAGGATCGATGCGGCCCGCGCAGCGCTCGACGTCGCGCGGGCCCGCGTCCACGCGGCGCAGGCCGCGCTGCGCCTCGCCGAGACCGAAGGTGCGTGGACGGTCCTGGCAGCCCCCTTCGACGCCATCGTCACCAGCCGCAACGTCGAACCGGGCGAGGTGGTCACCCCGACCAGGGAGGTCCTGTCCGTCGCCGACCTCCGATCGGTCGAACTCAAGATCTTCGTGGGAGAGACCGAGCTCGGAACCGTCAAGCCCGGGCAGAACGCCACGGTCAGGACGGACACCTTCCCGGAGAAGGACTACGGCGGAACGGTCATCTACATCTCGCCGGAGGCGGAGTTTACCCCGAAGATCATCCAGACCCACAAGGAGCGGGTCAAACTCGTCTACCTCGTCAAAATCGCCCTCTCGAACCCCGACCTCGAGCTGAAGCCAGGGATGCCGGCCGATGCCTGGCTTCAGTGAACATCCATTGGGTGAAAACAGGCCCGCCCACCGGCTGTCGGCCCCGCTGATCGAGGTCCGGGGGGTCTCCAGGCGCTACGGCGCCCTGGAAGCCGTCTCCGCGGCCGACTGCGCCATCGAACGGGGGATCGTCTTCGGTCTCGTCGGATCGGACGGGGCCGGCAAGACCACGCTCCTGCGCATGATGGCCACCATGCTGAGGCCCAGCACCGGGCGAATCACCATCGGTGGATTCGACACGGTCCAGGAGAGGGACCGGGTCAAGCGTCTGATCGGCTACATGCCGCAGCGCTTCGGGCTCTATCAGGACCTCACCGTGGCGGAAAACCTCGATTTCTTCATGGACATCTACGGCATTCCGGCGCGCCTGCGCCCCTCGAAGCGCCAGAGCCTCCTCGGGTTTTCGAACCTCCTCCCCTTCGTCGAACGCCAGGCCCGGCACCTGTCAGGCGGCATGAAGCAGAAGCTCGGACTGGCCTGCGTCCTCGTCCACGAGCCGGAGGTCCTCATCCTCGACGAGCCGACCAACGGCGTCGACCCGGTCTCCCGGATGGAATTCTGGGAGATCCTCACCAAACGGCGCGCCCAGGGAATCACCATCGTGGTTTCGACCGCCTACTTCGACGAGGCGAAGAAATGCGACCGCATCCTCCTCATGCACCGTGCGCGCATCCTCGCCGAGGCGGCCCCGGACGTCCTGTGCCAGGGATTTGCCGACCTCGAATCCGCGATCGTCCACCACATCCAGGATATCGACGGGGGCCCCGAACATGACCGCTTCGGACTCTGACGCGGTCCGCGTCAAGGCGCTCGTCAAACGCTTCGGGGCCTTCACGGCCGTCGCCGGCGTCTCCTTCTCGGTCAAACGGGGGGAGATCTTCGGACTCCTCGGCCCGAACGGCGCCGGAAAATCCACGATCATCCGCATGCTCTGCGGCATCATCCGGCCTACGGCCGGCGAAGGCCATGTCGCCGGGTACGACCTCTTCACCGAGTCCGAGCGCATCAAGGAGCACATCGGGTACATGTCCCAGCGGTTCTCGCTCTACGAGGACCTGACACCCTTCGAGAACATCCGTTTCTATCTCGGCATCTACGATGTGCCGGTTCGGAGCTGGCCCGAAAAGATCGACTGGGTCCTCGACATGACGCGGCTGAAGGACGCCCGCAACCGCCTGACCCGCGAGATGCCGCCAGGCCTCCGGCAGCGCCTCGCCCTCGGCTGCGCCCTCCTGCACGGGCCCGACGTCCTGTTCCTGGACGAACCGACCTCCGGGGTCGACCCCCTGACCCGCCGCCGTTTCTGGGATTTCATCCGGGAGCTTGCGGAAGGCGGCGTCACGGTCTTCGTCACGACCCACTACATGGACGAAGCGGAACACTGCGGGCGGATCGTCATGATCCACGACGGGGTCATCGTCGCGGAGGGAACCCCGGCCGCCATCATCGCCGAGCATCTCCCGGAGGGCGGCGGCGGTCTGAATGAGGCCTTCGTGGCCCTGATGCGCAGGAGGCGCTCATGAGGCCGGCCGCCGCCCGGGCCATCGCCCGTAAGGAATATTACCACCTGATCCGGGATTTCCGGAGCCTCTACCTGGCCTTCGCCATCCCCCTGCTCCTGATCCTGATCTTCGGCTACGCCCTCAGCCTCGACGTGGAAGACGTGCGCACGATGGTGGTCGATTACGACCGGACGCCGCTTTCGCGGGACCTGATCCGGCGCCTCGACGCCGGCACCGCCTTCCGCGTCACGGCCCGGCTCCCCCGCACCCGCGACCTCGAGGCCGAGCTCGACGCGGGCCGGACTACGCTCGGGATCGTGATCCCGCCCGGCTGGAGCGCGGCGCTCCGGGCCGATCGTGAGGCACCCCTCCAGGTCCTCATCGACGGCAGCGACCCGAACTTCGCCGGCATCACCAAGAGCTACGTGGAGGCCTTCATCCAGGAGTACAACCTCGGCCTGCTGCAGGCCTTTCTCGACCGCAGCGGCATGGGCGCCATCGACATCCCGATCGATGGCCGGGTGCGGGTCTGGTTCAACGAGAACCTCGAGAGCCGGAACTTCATCGTCCCGGGGATCATCGCCATCATCATCATGATCGTCGGCGCCATGCTGACGAGCCTCGTCATCGCGAAGGAATACGAAGACGGCACGATGGAAACGATCCTCTCCCTCCCGGTCCACGCCCTGGAGTTCCTCGTCGGGAAGGCGGTCCCCTACTTCTTCATCGCGCTCGTCGACGTCCTGATCGCGGTCCTGATGGGGCAGGTCCTCTTCGGCGTCGTCATGAAATCGAGCTTCTGGCTCATGATCCTCGCCTCGGCCATCTACCTCTGCGTCGCTCTCAGCCTGGGCTTCCTGATCTCGATCCTGACGAAGTCCCAACTGGTCGCCAACCAACTGGCGGTGCTGTTGACCTATCTGCCTTCGCTCCTCCTCTCCGACTTCGTCTTTCCGGTCATCAACATGCCGCCGCTGCTCCAGAAGGCCACCGCGGTCGTCCCGGCGACCTATTTCATCGATATCATGAACGGCCTGTACCTCAGGAACCTCGGACTGGCCGAGCTCTGGCCGAGCTATGCCGTGCTGCTCGGGATGTTCTGCGTTCTCGGGCTCGGCACGCTCTTCGCGCTCAAACGGGAAGGACTTTGAAGATGAAGGGATTGCGGATCCGGGAACTCGTCAGGAAGGAATTCATCCAGCTTTTCCGGGACCGGAAAAACCGGCCGCTGCTGATCATTACGCCGCTTGTGCAACTGATCCTCTTCGGCTACGTCGTCAGCACGGATGTCAGGGACATCCGACTTGCGATGGTCGACCAGAGCCGGACCGTCGAAAGCCGCATGCTGCGCGAGGCCTACGATGCCAACAAGACCTTCCGGGTCATCCTCGCCCCGGAGGATCCCCGGGACCTGGAACAGGCCCTCCTGGACCGGCGGGTCGACATGGCGGTGATCATCCCGCCCGATTTCAGCGCGACCCTCCGCTCGGGACAGACGGCGGAGGTGCAGATCCTCGTCGACGGCAGCATGAGCAACATGGCATCGGTGCGTATCTCCCACACCCTCACCGCCCTGAAGGGCCTGAACGACCGCTTCGTTCGGGAACTCTACCCGCAGCGCCTCGAATACGGACGGATCGACGGGCTCATCCGCACCTGGTACAACCCGAACCTCGACAGCCAGTACTTCTACGTTCCCGGCATCGTGGCCTTTCTGATCATGCTTCTAATCCTGCTCTTCACCTCGATGGCCATCATCCGGGAGCGCGAGGCCGGCACCATGGAGCAACTGATCGTCACGCCGCTGACTTCCTCCGAATGGATCCTCGGCAAGACCATCCCCTACATCCTGATCGCCCAGGCCCAGATGCTGGCCGTCACCCTGTTCGCCGTCTGGTGGTTCGAGATCCCCATGGTCGGAAGCGCGCCCCTGCTCTTCGGCGCCACCTGTCTGTTTCTCCTGAGCACGCTCGGGATCGGACTCTTCATCTCCACCATCTCCACCACCCAGCAGCAGGCCATGATGACCACGTTCTTTTTCATGGTCCCTTTCTTCATGCTGAGCGGATTCGTCTTCCCGATCTCGAACATGCCCCTGCCCGTGCAGTGGTTCACCCATCTGAACCCGCTCCGGCACTTTCTGGTCATCATCCGGGGCATCTTCCTCAAGGGGACCGGCTTCGAGGTGCTCTGGCCGCAGTTCGCCGCTCTGGGGCTCCTCGGCCTCGCCGTCTTCTCGGCCGCCGTGGGCCGCTTCAGGAAACACCTCGACTGAAACCCCGAAGGGCGCGGCTGGATCCAAGGCCCGGCCGAACCGGCAAGCGGGGTCCGGCCGGGGCTACGGCGAAACCTTCAGCTTCTGCCCCGGCTGGATGAGGTCCTGGGCCGTCAGGCCGTTGAGCTGACGCAGCTTGTCGACGCTCAGGTTGTGCTTCAGGCCGATGCGGTAAAGGGTGTCGCCCGGCTGAACCGTGTAAAAGCTGGAGGAGGCCGCCTGTGCAGCCTTTTTTGCCGCCGGTTTGGCGGCCGCCTTGGGAGCCGAGGCGGGCTTGGGCGCGGCAGGCCGATTGGCCTGGCGGGAGGAGGTTTCGAGCTGTCTTACGACGCTCTGCAGCTGCGCCCCGATATCGCGCTGGTTCCGGTCCAGCTGCGCGATGGAACCCTCGACGGAATCCTTGATGGAAATCTGCTCCTGCTCGAGCGCGGCAAGCCGCTCCGGAAGCCCGGCCGATTTGCCGGCCTTTTCTTCCAGCTGCGCGATCTTGGCCTCCAGGAGCGCCACCTTTTCCTCGAGTTTGATGTCGTTCCGCCCCCGGCCGCTCAGGACAAGAAGCACGATGATCAGCAGCATCAGCCCCACCGCAGCGATCAGGATGGGCTTGAGCAGGGAGCCTCCCGGGGAAGACCCCGACCCGCCTGTCCTGTTCCGGTCCTCTCTGTCTGCATAATCGAATGCCTCGGTGGTTTCCTCTTCCATCTCGTCCAATTCCGTATCCTTGTCCTTCAGCATGACCGTCTCCTCGATCCCAAAAAAGGCTCCTCGTTCGAGCCGGATCCTCACCGGCCCTTCTCCTCTCCGAAAGCATGCCCACGCCCCTGCACCCCTCCGACCGCCCGCATGAAGGCGATGGGCGGTATGGACCCAGCCTGGCAGTCCCCATCCCCTGAGGGCAGGGCGCCGCCGAAGGCTGTGAAGAAAAATACCCCTTTCCGGATTGAAAACCGGACCGCGCTGGATGAGCATTTCCGGACGGATACCAGACTACCCTAAAAGAGACGGCACTTCAAGCAATCGCCGTTCCAGCCCGGCAGAATATTTGATCGGTTCCGGCCTCCCCCGACACCAAAAAGAGCTTGAAAAGAACGGTGGCTTGTGCTGTAATTTTTCAGACCCTTTCTTGGAATGACCGAAGAAGAACTTTCCTTATGGACTCCGACTCGGCCGGCTGCGGCCGCCGGCGGCCGGACCGGGAAGTGCAGGACCGCCCGGGGCGCGTCGTCCCGTCGACTCGGGGCGCCGTGGGAGGAGATCGCCTGCTCTGGCATTCGACATCCGGGGGTGCGCCTTGCATCGCGGCTTATCGGTGGGTTCAACCAGGTGGATTCCCGCAACGGAAAAGGAGGTGCACCATGAAGGCAGGGCTTATTTTTACAGGCACGGGTCCCATTCTGATCCTCACCACTTACGAATCGTTCCAGGACGCGAACCTCGTCAAGAAACTGGCATCGAAGGGAATCAGCAAATTCATTGCGTGCGAGTTGCCGCTCGAAACCGTCAAAAAGAAATACGGCAATCATTACGCCGTCATCATGGGCGACCTGAAACAGAGCGATGATTTGCGGGTGCTGGACTACAACGGTTACAACGTCTTTTACAACTTCACCTTTGCCGAGATGGGCAAACCTGTGTATCACGAACCGTGACACCGCCGGGAATCAGCCGCTCCGGGGCTGATTCCCCGCCGTCCTCCGGCTCCGGGGAGCCCTTCCCCGAGCCCGGCCGAGCGGCCGTTTCCCCGACCCGGCTGCCTATCGCAGGACCCGGAGAAAACCGTAAAAAGCGATCATCATCATTTCAATGGACACTCGAGGGGTGGAAGAGCATGCGTATCCTTCTGAAAAAGATCCTGTGCGGCATCGATTTTTCCGATTTCTCGAATCAGGCCCTGGCCTACAGCATTGCGCTGGCCAAGGAATACAAGGCCAAGCTCTACGTCTGCCACATCATCGATCTGCCGGCGGCCACCATGTACGGCGAGGGCATGGCCGACCCGCTTCTGCATGAGCGCCGGATCACGGACTACGCCTACGAATACCTCAACCGGCTTATCGGGGACGCCCCCGTCGTATGGGAGCCGTTTGTCACCGTCGGGCACACCGCCGACGAACTCTCCCGCCTCGCCGCCGAAAAGGAGGCCGACCTGGCCGTCGTCGCTACCCACGGCCGCTCCGGGATCAAACGGATGCTCCTCGGTTCGGTCACCGAACGTCTGATGCACATCCTGCCCTGCCCGCTTCTGGCCGTGCGCGGCCCCGAAAGGGGGACCGAGGTCTTGAGCGCGGCATCCGTACCGATGAAGCGGATCCTGGTCGGATGCGATTTCTCCCCTTATTCCGATCTGGCGTTCGAGTATGCCCTGAGCCTCGCCCAGGAGTTCGAGAGCGAGCTGCACCTCGTCCACGTCATCGAACCTCCGGTCTACGAGCATATCGCCAAGACCGAGGCCGAGGTGGAAGAGGGCTTCACCGAAGACCTGCGGCTCCAGCTGAGGGACACCCTCGAAAAACTCGTTCCGGAGGAGGCGCGCACCTGGTGCAGACCGAAGACGAGCCTCCTCGCCGGCCGGGCTCACGAAGAGATCACGAAGTACGCCCTCGTGAACAAGATGGACCTGGTGGTCCTGGGCGTGCGCGGACAGGGCCTGGTGGAAAAGCTTTTCATCGGGTCCACGACCGACAGGGTCATCCGGCAGGTCCAGTGCCCGGTTCTGTCGGTCCGCCCGAAATCCGAGCCGGAGCAGCCTTAACCCTCCCCGAAACACCTCGGAACGCCCGGGTCCGAAAGACCCGGGCGCCCTGCAGGCCTTTTCCCCGACCACCGCCTCACTTCGCAGCAAGACGGTCGAGCAGATCGCCGAGGGCCGCGAGGTGGCCCTTCTCCTCCTCCGCGGTCTTGAAGAGCACCCGGCGAGCCTTCTCGTCGGTCGCCTTATCGGTGAAACGCAGATAGAGATCCAGGGCCTGGGCCTCGATCATCATGGCGAGCTGCAGACAGTCGGCCGGGGACGCGAAGACGCGCTCGTTCTCCTTCAGGAACCTCTCCAACTCGAACCCCCCCTCCACCCGTCTGTAGTCGGCATTTGCGCGCAGCGCCGCTTCGCCGCCCGCTCCAGGCACGACCTCGTCATAAAGCGCAACGAGCCTCCGCTTGTGGGCCCCTTCGATCGATCCGAGGCGTTCGAGGAGCGCCGCCGCCTCCGTGTGGTTCGTCCGCTCGGCCGCCAGCGCGTAGAAACGCGCGAGGCCCTCCTCCATTCCGTAGGCGATGCCGATCATGCCGGCTGCGGACTCCTCGCCGGTGATCATGTCCATGTTCAGTTCCACCGGGCCCCGGGCCTTCACACCCTTCCAGGCCCTGATGCCGCCCTTCATGTCGTAGACCTGCTCGAACCCCTTGCCCTTGAGCATCTGCGCAGCGACCCGGCTGCGCCCCCCGAGGGCTCAGTAGACAAAAAGCGGCTGGTCCCGCCTCAGCTCCCCCGTCCGACCCTCGAGCTCGGGCAGCGGGATCAGCTCCGCCCCGGGGATATGGCCCTTCTCGTATTCGCCCGGCTGACGGACATCCAGAAAGGTGTAGGTCCCCGCCTCGTGCTCGGCCATGAAGGCCTTGACCTCCTCCGGCTGGAGGGAGTCGACGTGTCCAAACAGATGTCTGATGGAAATCATGGCAATCCTTTCCGTTGCAAAGGGGCGTTTTCCCGGCCCGGGGGGATCTACACCTCGAGCGGCTCGTGCATGCGCGCGCGCATCAGGCGGATCGTACCGGCATAGTCGTCCGTGCCGAAGATGGCCGACCCGGCGACAAAGACATCCGCCCCGGCCGCCGCGACCCTCCCGATCGTCGCCGGGCCGATCCCGCCGTCCACCTCGATGGCCGTCTGGAGCCCTCTTTCCAGGATCATCCGCCGCAGCCGCTCGATCTTCGGGATGACCGCCGGGATGAACCGCTGGCCGCCGAAGCCCGGGTTCACCGTCATCAGCAGGACCATGTCGAGATCGTCCAGGACATAGTCGAGGATCTCCAGGCCGGTCGCGGGGTTGAGGGAGACGGCCGCCTGCACGCCGAGGTCCTTGATGGCGTGGACGCTGCGGTGCAGGTGCCGAAGCGTCTCCGGGTGGACCGTCAGGATGTCCGCCCCGGCCTTCGCGAACTCGCCGACGTAAAGGTCCGGGTCGGAGATCATCAGGTGGACATCGAGCGGCAGCGTGGTCACCCGCCGCGCGGCCTCGACGATCAAGGGGCCGATGGTGATGTTCGGCACAAAATGACCGTCCATGACATCGATGTGGATCATGTCGGCCCCGGCGGCCTCGACCGCGCGGATCTCCTCACCGAGCCGCGTGAAATCGGCCGAGAGGATGGAAGGGGCTATCTTTCCCAATACACGTCTCCTTTTCGTAACGATCATTTTCGGATCGATTCCGACCCGTGTTCATCCCGGAGGGGATGGCCCGGCGCGCCTGCGCCTTCCCTCCCCCCTTGGCGCCTCAGGAGCGCGCCGAAAAACCCGTCGAGCCCGTGGACGTGCGGCAGGATCTGGAGGAACCCGCGCGCATCGATCAGCGGACGCGCCCAGGGGGGCGCCTGCACCCGAAGATCCTCCTGCGCCATGTCGGGGTGGGCCGCCAGGAACGCCTCGACGACGCCCTCGTTCTCCTCGCGGATCAACGTGCAGGTCCCGTAAAAGAGTGCCCCGTTTTCCTTCAGCATCCGCGCCGCCCCCTCCAGGATCCCGAGTTGGAGCCCGGCCAGGCGGGCGATGTCCTCGGGGCGGCGGCGCCACTTGATATCGGGGTGTCCGCTGAGCACGCCGAGGCCGGAGCAGGGCGCATCGACGAGGATCCGGTCGAACCCGCCCCGAAAGGCATTCGCGGCTCCGTGCAGGGCGTCCGCCGCTGCGCAATGGATGCATCCGCCGAGGCCGAGGCGGCGCGCCGCCTCTCCGAGCCCGCGCAGGCGCCTGGGCTGCAGATCGACCGCGAGGATGAACCCGCGCCCCTCTATCAGTTCGGCCAGATGGGTGCTCTTCCCGCCGAGCCCGGCGCACAGGTCCAGGACCCTTTCCCCGGGCTGCGGCCCCAGGAGGTGCGAGAAGACCTGTGCGCCCTCGCCCTGGACCTGAAAGCAGCCCTCCCGGAAGGCCTTCAGCCGTTCGACGCCCCCCTTCACGCCCCGGATGACAAGCCCTTCGGGGGCGTACGCCGTCCTTTCGGCGGCGACCCCCTCCTCGGCAAGGGCGCGGATCAGGGCGCTCCGCCCGATGCGCATACGGTTCACCCGGATGGTCAGGTCCGGGATCCGGTTCCCGGCCGCCATCAGCTCCTCGGCCGCCGGCATCCCCCACTCCTTCAGCCACCGGTCCACGAGCCACTCCGGATAGGCATGGACGACCGCCAGGTGCCTGCGCAGATCCCGTTTCCGGTCCGGAAAGGGCAGCGGCTCCCCTTCCCGGCACACCGCCCGCAGCAAGCCGTTCACGAAGGCGGCGACGTGCGGCCGGGCGCAGGCCCGGGCCTGTTTGACCGCCTCGTTGACGGCCGCCGACTGCGGGATCCGGTCCATCCGGGTGATCTGGAAGACCGCCAGCCGCAGGATGTCGAGCACGCGGGGCTCCAGCTTACTGAAGGGAAACCGAAGCTTCCGGGCGATGATCCAGTCGAGCGTCGCCCGCCAGCGCATCACCCCCTGCACCAACTGCACCGCAAGGGCCCGGTCCCGTTCGTCCGGCAAAGCCGCCCAGCCCAAAAGGTCCCGCGCCCCGCCTTCGAGCCTCGCCAAAGGCCCCTCCAGGGCGCAGAGGGCCTCCAGCGCCGCGTCACGGGGTCCCATCGTCATGACCGGCCAAGAACCGCTTGACCCCTTTTTCGACCATCGCGATGTCCACGTCCGTGTCGAAGCAGGGGCCGTGGGGCCTCCGGTTGAAGATGCCGAAGACGGGGATCGGGTAGCTGTCCTGGATGCCGCTGGTCAGGTCCCGTTCACAGGCGACCCCGATGATCAGGTCCGGCTTCTTCTGGACGACGATCCGGCGCGCGAGCGTCCCGCCCGTGGCCACGGAGACGGCGACGCCGTATCGCTCCGCCAGTTCGACCAGCTCCTTGATCCGGCACTTCCCGCACCGTTTGCAGTTGGCCACGTCGGCCGTGATGCGGACCCGGCACTCGTGGAACTGGAGGCAATGCGGCAGGAGGATCAGCAGCTTCTGCGGGCGGACCCGACCGCACTCGGCCAGAACCAGCTGGTTGTTGATGGCGACGAACGAGCGCCGGATCTGGTCCTTCCGGATCCGGAAACACCTTCCGAGGACCACCAGCAGCGGAAAGAGAAAACGGACCACCGCGCCGCGGATGCGCCGGTTGAAAAAGAGGTTCTTCCCCCGGATGATGGTGAAGACGAGGGTCAGGGCCCCCCCGAGGATGAAGCAGACGGCCGCCCCCAGGACGACGCCCAGAACGACGGGCATGCTCGGATGGATCGCGCTCAGACCGACATAGGGGACATACCAAAGGAGAAAAGCGAGGATCAGCAGAACCAGGCAGAGCACCAGCAGCAGGAAGATGAACACCCGCTTGCGCGGCGCGCCGGAGGGTTCGGACTCCGAAAGCATCCGGTGCGACAGGGGATCGTCTGCAGGCGCGCCCGGGGAGCCCGCTGCGTATAGCTGGGCGGTGCGCTTCGTCATGGCGGCGAACCCAGGACGGCCCCCTGCGGGATCGCGAAGCCGCGCAGAAAATCGTCCGCGGGCATGCGGCGCTTCCCCGGCATCTGCAGGGCGCCGACCGCCAGGACCCCTTCGCCCGCCTCGATCAGCAGGCGGCCTTCAGCACAGCCGAGGACGCGCCCGGGCACGGAGGCCGCGTCCGCCTCTTCCCGGACTACACGGGGCTCGAAGAGCTTGAGCCTCAGGTCGTTGAACACGGTGAATGCGCCCGGAGCCGGATCCATCGCCCGGATGCGCGCCGAGACCGCACCGGCGGATTCTTCCCAGCGGATGGCCGCATGCTCCCTGGTGATCTTCGGGGCGTAGGTCATCCGGTCCTCGTCCTGGGGGACCGCCTCGAGCGTCCCGGTCTGGAACCGGCGCAGCGTCTCGGCGAGAAACGCGCCGGAGAGCTGCGCGAGCCGGTCGTGGAGGCCCCCGAAGGTCTCCTCCGCTCCGATGGCGACCCGCCGCTGCAGCAGGATCGGACCGCTGTCCAGGCCCTCCTCCATGAGCATCGCCGTCAGGCCTGTCTCCCCCTCCCGGTCGAGGATGGCCCACTGGATGGGCGCAGCCCCGCGGTAGCGGGGAAGCAGCGAGGCATGGATGTTGACGGCCCCGCAGCCCGGCAGTTCCAGAAGCGGCCGCCTCAGCACCTGTCCGAAGGCGATGACGATCAGCAGGTCCGGCTGCAGCGCGCGCATCCGCTCCAGGAAGGCCTCATCGGAGACCTTCGCGGGCTGCAGGACCTCGAGCCCCGCCGAGAGCGCGGCCTTTTTGACGGCGGAAAACATCACGCTCCGCCCTCGCCCCTTCCGCCGGTCGGGCTGGGTCACGACGGCTGCGACCCGATGCCCTTCCTCGAGGCAGGCCTCGAGCCCGGGCACGGCGAACTCGGGCGTCCCCATGAAGACGATGCGGGCCTTTTCGGGGAGCGGGCCAAGCAGTCGTCTGTCGTCGGATATTCGCTTCAGGCCGTCGGTGTCGTTCACGGGTTCTTGAGCCGCTTCTGCAGCCTGCGTTTGTAAATGCTGCGCTTCAGACTGCTGATGTGGTCGATGTAAAGCACCCCGTCCAGATGATCGATCTCGTGCTGGAGGCAGACCGCCAGCAGATCGTCTGCCTCGATCTCCTGCGTCTTTCCGTGCCGGTCGACGCCCCGAACCAGAACGTGTGCCATCCGGATGACGTCGGCCGTGTAGTCCGGCACGCTCAAACAGGCCTCCGGCCAGACGATGCGGCCTTCTCCCGAGGCGACGACCGGATTGACGAGGGCGAAGGGGGACCTCTCCTCCGTGCCGGGGCGGCGTTCGAAGACGATGACCCGCCTCAGCTCACCCACCTGATTGGCGGCCAGTCCGATGCCCGGTGCGGCGTGCATGGTCTCGATCATGTGGTCGATCAGGTCCTGCAGTTCGCCGTCGATGCTCTCGATCGGCTCGGCCGCCGTCTTCAGGATCGGATCGGGATAGGTGAGGATCTCCAATAGGCCTTCCTTTTCTTCCATATCGTTCCCTGACGCCGAAGGGCGGCGCTGCGCCGGCCCCGGCATCCCTCCTCACGCTGATGGGCCTCCCTCCCGGAAAAAATCCGGGCATCCCCCACGGCCGACTGCCGGCCGGGCGGTCTGCCCTCCTGTTCCGATCGAGGCCTGGCCGCTTTCCACTCTCGAAGGGTCTTCGCTGCCCATCACGGCGTCGATCACACCCTCGGCAGCGCGGCCTTGAACCGGCCGCCTGCCTCCCGGGCGGGGACCCTATCATTCAAGATCGAAAACGGGTTGGTTTCGGAAAACACTTTTCGTTCAAGTTTCAACCTTATCATTTTAAGCAAGCTTTGCAGACAAATCAAGGTAAACGCGGCAAAACCTCCTTGACTTTTCTATGCCATCCCTCTAATGAGTCTCCATCCGGAAATGATTTCCCGGTACAACCCAGTTTCCATCCGGAAATGGTCTTTTTGGCCAATCTCGGCGTCAATCTGCACGTTTGCTTGTGCGGCGACCTGCAGATCGCCTCCGCGCAAACGCTTGATTTTCTTGATATTGGCCAAGCCGGGACCCACCGCGGAGCGGTGGGACTGAGCGGCGAAGCGGTGAAGAAAAATCCTCATTTCGGGATTGGAAACTAATGAATTGGCATCCGAAAACGGTCATTTTGGCCGCTCGCGGCGTCAACCCGCGCCTCTGATCGTGCAGCGAGCTGCAGGCCGCCTGTGTGCAGGCACATGATTCCTCTGATGCGGACAAGGGCCGTGGCCGGCCGGACACTCATTTCGCAAGGGCACTGTAAGGTTTCCATTCATTGAGAAAGGCGATTTGACCCATGTTGGACCGCATCGCAAAATTTCTTTTCGAAGTGGGCATGCTCAAAAAAACCCCGCGGACCGGGTACCAGTTCCTCGGCTCCGGCAGGGAATCGGTGGCGGCGCACTCCTTCCGCACCGTGGTGATCGGCTACGTCCTCGCCTCGCGCACACCGGGCGTCGATCTTGGACGGGTGACCCTGATGTGCCTCTTCCACGACCTGCCCGAGGCCCGCACGGGAGACCACAATTACGTCAACAAACGCTACGTGACGGTCGACGAGGTCCGAGCCCTGCAGGACCAGGTGGTCGGCCTTCCCTTCGGCGGCGACATCCTGTCGCTCTGCGAAGAGTTCAACGCCGGCGCGACGCTCGAGGCCCGCCTCGCGAAGGATGCCGATCAACTGGACCTCATCCTCGAACTGAAGTCCTACAAAGACCTCGGAAACCCGCACGCCCAAGACTGGCTCTCCTTCGCCCTGCAGCGGCTCTCGACGGACGAGGCGCAGGCGCTGGCGAAGGTGGTGCTCGAAACAGACTGGACCGATTGGTGGTTCGACAAGCAGACGGACTGGTGGGTCAACGGCCCGAACAACCGCCGCGACCCCGAATGAACAAGCCCCGTGGCCGGCCGGCGCCCGCCCGGCCGACCACGCCGATGTGCACTTACTCGAGACGCTGCGCCTATCGCATCGGCCCGGCGCTCTTCACCATCCGTTCGAAATCCTCCAGAAACCCCTCGAAGACCTCGAAGGCCTCCGCGGCGAAGGCGAGGCCCTCGATATCGATCCCCACCTCCCGGAGAAGCGCCGCGGGCTCCGCACTCCCTCCCGCCTCGAGAAGGCGCCTCAGCCGCGCCGTGAACCGCCCGCCCTCATCCAGATACCGCCGATAGAGACCGTACGATACGAGCTGCCCGTAGACGTAGACATGGCAGGTGAGCGGCCGGTGGAAGAAGTGCGGGACGAGCGCCCAGCCGTGCCGATAGACGCCCTGCATCTCCACGCCCTCCCTGTAAAGCCCGCAGGTTTCCTTCATCCAGGCCGCACCGATGAAATCCGCGCCGAGCGGGGATGCGCCCCGCCGCGCCCCCAGCGCCAGTTCGAAGCGGGTCAGCACGCTCTGCCGCATCACCGTCCCGATGAAGCCCTCGATGCGCGCGGCCGCCAGTTGCAGCGCCACGGCCGGGGAGACAGCCTCCGACAGCCACTGACGGCAGGCAAGCAGCTCGAAAAAGGTCGCCGCCGCCTCCTCCACCACCCGCGACCCCTGGAAAAGGAGGCCGGTCTGCCGGGAGGCCAGGGTATAGTGGACCGCGTGTCCGACCTCGTGGGCAAGGGTCAGGAAGTCCCGGAGCGAACCGGTATAGGAGAGAAAGACATACGGCGCCCTCGAGGGCGGCGGCGCATGGCAGAAGGCCCCGCTCCGCTTCCCGGCCTCGGGCGCCGCGTGCACCCGGCCCTCCGAAAAGACCCGGTGCACCGCCGCATACCATGCGGGGTCGACAGCCGCGGCCGTCCGTTCGAGCCGCCCCCTCGCCTCTGCGTAGGGCGCGCCGCAGGCCTCAGGTCCCCAAGGCGCCGCAAGGTCCGGCATCGGCAGCCGCGCCGAACCGAACCCCTTGGCCTTCAGCCGAAAATAGCGCACGGCCAGGGCATAGCGGGATTCCACCTCATCGAGGAGGCCGAGGACCCCGTGCGCCGTCAGGCCGGCGGCAAGGGCGGAGGCGTCGAGCGGCGAGGCGAACCCGCGTGCGGAGGCATCCAGGATCCGATGATGGGTCAGGGTGTCGAGAACGAAGGCCAGCTGGGGGATAAAGGGGTCGAGCGCCCGGTAGACCGCCCCGAAGGCGGCCGCCCGCATCCGGGCATCCGCCGCGCCCAGCCGCCCGAGGGCCTCGGGCAGCCCGATCGGCTTGCCGCCGCGGCGCTCCGGCAGGATTCGCAGCGCGCCGAGCGTCATGTCGTAGAAGAGACGCCAGGCATCCCGTGCGGTCAGATCCCGGTCGAGCGCCAAACGCTCGGCCGCCTCCGGGAGGAAGGCGGCCGCCCGCCGGGCGAGGCATCGGAGGTAAGGCCCGTATTCCCTGCAGGCAGGGTACGCCGCGAGTCCCTCAAGGGCGCGGGGGCCCATCGCCGCCAGCTGCAGGGGGAAGAAAACCAGCTGCTTTTCGACGGCCCCCGAGGCCGCCGCCGCACGGTCGTAAAGGGCCCGCACCGCCGATCCCTGCGTATCGACCGCCTGCACGAGGGTCGCGTAGCCCACGGGCCGGAGGATCCTGTCGCGGCAGGCCTCGAATGCCCTCAGGGCGAGGGCGGCCTCCTCCGGCATCGCGCAGCGCGCTTGCACCCGCCCCTCCCAGCCGCTGCGGAAAGCCTGGGCCGCGCTAAGGGCCTCGCCGAGGTCGCGCACGATCGCGGGGTCGAAGGGGCTGCGGTACAGGGCCCCAAGATCCCAGCGCGGGGGATGCGTCTTTAAATCCTCCATATGCCTCTCCCGCGAAGGCCGCCGGGAGTGCGTCGGACTTCGACCCGAGGGCCTGTCGACGGCACCCGCCCACGGACCGGCTTCACGCCGTCTGCAGCGTGAACCGCCACCGGCAGAACATCGTCTCCGGGTGCGGGTCGGGCGGCGCAAACAGGCATTCGACCCGGATGCGCTCGTCCACCGCGTGCGCGAAGCTCTCGAACTCCCCGCGGTGCATCTCCTTGCAGACATACTCCCCGAGTCCCCGCTTCAGCCGGGCCTCCTGCGTCGGGCAGGAGGGCACGGAGAGCAGGACCTCGTCCGGGGACGACTCGATCTCGTACCCGACCAGGATGCACCAGGGAAAGTACCGGAGGGCCTCCACGAAGCCCTCGAGGCCCTTCGCCCGGATGTCGAAGCGCTGCACCAGGTCCTTCGCCGCCATGGCGGGCACCCTGCCCCACACCTCTTCGTTCAGCCTCTCGGCGGCCGGTTGGCCGTAGCGCTCGGCCGCGCGAATGAACCAGAAGGCGTCCGCCACGCGGTAGTGCCAAAGCAGGAAACCGATGTACTTCCGGAGCGCTTCCGCCTCCATGTCTTCGAAGATGCGCAGATCCATGGGCTCTGTCTCCCCCGGGAGGGTTCATGATTCGGGCCGGGCGCCCCCGCGCCTGCGCCGGCCGGGATGCAGCGCTGCGCATGGAGCGCCCCGCCAGTGGGTGGTGGACCAAGACGCTCCCGAGGAGCCCGCACCGACCGGGATGCAGCGCCGCACATGAGGCGCCCGGATCACTCAGCCCCGTCCGTCCAAAGATGCACCAGGCCGGCTCGGCCGCAGCGGGCTCACCCGAACATCTTTTCCGGCGGTCTGCGCTCCGGGACGTAGCGGTGGGGGGTGCGCCCCTCGTTCCAGTCCCTCGACACGTAGAGGTTGCAGTAGCAGCTGCCGTACTCGGCCACGTCCGCCTCCCGGTAGACGCAGGGGCAGAGGATGTCCTTGTCCTTCTCGCGGTTTCCCGAGGCGAGCCTGCACGGGCAGCACATGTACCCGTAACGGTCCTTGTTGACCAGCAGGGCCCCGAGCAGATCCATCACCCGTTCCTTGTCCGTGTTGAAAAAGTAGCCTTTCGGCTCCTGGACCTTTTTCAGCATTTCGTAAAGCTTCTCGACTTCGTCCATCTTCGCTCGACCCCCTTCAAGGGTTGTTCCGTCTTCCGCTTCAGCGTCCATCGGAGCCGTCTAATGGTGTTCACTCTCCATCTCGGCGATGGATTTTTCCGTGAAAAGGTAGTCCTTCAGCTCTTTGTCGAAGGCCGGATCGGCGCGCCGGATCCATTCCATGAGCATCGCCGCGTGCTCCTTCTCCTCGTCCCGGTTGTGGGCCAGGATCGCCCTGAGGGCCTCGTCCTTGCAGACATCGACGCGCTGGTTGTACCAGTCCACGGCCTCGAGTTCCTCGATCAGCGAGACGAGAGCGCGATGCATATCCTTCGTTTCCCGAGACAATTCCTCTGCCGGTTCGTGCAGTCCTTCGTGGGCCATGACATCCTCCTTGTTGTCGACAGGTTTAGTTGGTTTCCATCCGGAAATGGTCTTTTTTGCCAATCTCGGCGTCAATCTGCACGTTTGCTTGTGCGGCGACCTGCAGGTCGCCTCCGCACAAACGCTTGATTTCCTTGATATTGGCAAAAAATCCTCATTTCCGAATTGGAAACCGGGTTGTACCGGGAAATCATTTCCGGATGGAGACTACTTGGTTTCCATCCGGAAGACAACTCCCGGTGCGCACCAATGCTCTAAGCTTATAAATCGTTTGCGTCCGGGGTCAATCCTTTTCTCGCCTCCGCCCGCCGCCCCCTGCGGCGCATGAGAATAAAAGGCCGCCTTCAGGGCATCGACACCGAGCCGACGGACCATGAACGTCCAAGGCATCCGGAGGCCCGCCATGGGGCGCACGCGCCTCGCCGTGCCGCTGCCGCGGCCGGCGGATCTGCGCCGACCCGAACCCGGACCGCCGAGAGAGGGGCGAGACCTCGGAGCGACCCGGCATCCCGGACCCACGCGGGAAATAAACCGCGGGAGCTTGACGCGGGCGGTGCTGTTCTGTTAACACTCTCCTGCGTATCCCGCTCGAACAGCGCAGCGGCGCCAATCTCCATCCGGTGGTCGGCGTGCGGAAGGCGCAAAGGCGGCGCTCCTCATATAGACAGACAGCCCGCCCGCTGGGAGCGGGTGCGGCTTCGACGCCCCGGGGACACCCGGACGGGCCGCAGGCCTGCGGCCCTGAAACGCCCGCAGCGGCAGACAGGATGGACACGACACGGCGTTTCGGGCGCGACTCCCCCGTTTTCGATGAAAGGCAAAACAATGGCAATCCGGCAGTCCATTACGGAGTTGATGATCCAGAGCGGTGTGCAGTTCGGGACCAGCGGGGTCCGCGGGCTTGCAGCCGACATGACGGACCGCGTCTGCTACTGCTATACGGCCGCCTTCCTGCAGTATCTCGAGGAATGCGGCGAATCCGGGCCCGGTGGGACCGTGGCCGTCGGCGGCGACCTGCGCCCCAGCACCGAGCGCATCATGAAGGCGGCCGCCAGGGCGGCCACCGACCGGGGCTACCGCCTCGAGCACGCGGGCAGGCTTTCCACCCCGGCCCTGGCCCTCCACGGCATCGAGGAGGGGATTCCGACCGTCATGGTCACCGGCAGCCACATCCCGGACGACCGCAACGGGATCAAATACAACACGAAAAAGGGTGAGATCCTCAAGGCGGACGAGGCGGGCATCCGCCGGCAGGTCGTCGCCATCCCCGACGGGCGGTTCGACGCTTCGGGCCGGCTTCGCGAACCGGTCGAACTTCCCCCGGTCAGCGAAGCGGCCCGGGAGCGGTACATCCGGCGGTTTCTGGACTTCTTCCCCCCCGGATGCCTGCAGGGGGCGCGGATCGGGGTCTACGGACATTCATCGGTCAGCCGGGAGACCATGGCGACGGTCCTTGGCGGCCTCGGCGCGGCCGTAACCCGGCTCGGGTTTTCGGAGCGCTTCATCCCGGTCGACACGGAGGCCCTGCGCCCCGAGGATGTCGCGGCCGCGGCGCAATGGGCCCGACAGCACTCCTTCGATGCGATCGTCTCGACGGACGGCGATGGAGACCGGCCCCTCATCGCCGACGAAACCGGCCTCTGGCTGCGCGGCGACGTCGCCGGGATCCTCTGCGCCGCCTATCTCGGGGCCGACGCGGTGGTGGTTCCCGTTTCGTGCAACTCGGCCGTCGACCGGTGCGGTTTTTTCGAACGGGTCTACCGGACCCGCATCGGGTCCCCCTACGTCATCGAGGGGATGATGCAGGCGGCGGCCGACGGCGCGCGCCGCGTGACGGGCTACGAAGCGAACGGGGGGTTTCTGACCGCCTCCCCGATCGAAAAGCGCGGCCGCACCCTGGCCCCCCTTCCCACCCGCGACGCCCTCATCGTGCACCTGACCATCCTGCTTGCGGCCCGCGAAGAAGGCTCCCCGATCAGCGCGCTCCTCCGAAAGCTCCCCCAGCGCTTCACCTTCAGCGACCGCCTCAAAGACTTCCCCCCCGAAAAGAGCCGGCAAAAACTCGAAGCGCTTTGGACCGGCGACCCGGAGCGGGACCTGACGGCGATCGCCGCCGTCTTCGGCACGGCCTTCGGCCGCCCGGTCGGCTGCGACAGGACCGACGGCCTCCGCATCACCTTCGACAACGGCGATGTGGTGCACCTCCGCCCCTCCGGAAACGCACCGGAGTTCCGCTGCTACACCGAGGCCGGAAGCCCGGCGCGCGCACAGGAGCTGAACCGGGCCTGCCTCGCCCTCATGGCGTCCTGGCGCTGAATCCAAACGGGGCGGAGGTGCGAAAAGGCCTTTCAGCAGATGGGGCCGGAACTCAGGCGGCAAAAAATCTCAGCGGCACGACCACATGCGGCATGCCAGCGGATGTGCGGGATGAACGGAGGCACAAGAGTCCGGCGATAAGGTTGGAGCGGATCGGCTCTGAGCGGCTGCCCAAAAAGCGGCCCATCCGATGAGGCGCCTCAGGCGCCCGGGAGCGCTTCGGGGACATCGGCCAGGCGGGGATTGTCGGCGTCCTTCGGGGAGAGGAGCGGTTCGGCCACGGGCCAGGGTATGGCGAGGTCCGGATCGGACCAGTGGATGCCGTATTCGTCCCCCGGGGCGTAGAAGTCCGTGCACTTGTAGACCACGTCGGCCGTTTCGCTCAGCACGCAGAACCCGTGGGCGAACCCGGCCGGTACGAAGATCTGGCGGTGGTTTTCCCCTGAAAGGACCGCGGAGACCCATTTCCCGAAGGTGGGCGAGCCGCGGCGGATGTCGACCGCCACATCGAAGACCTCCCCGCTGATGACATACACCAGCTTCGCCTGCGGATGGCGCAGCTGATAGTGGAGGCCGCGCAGGGTTCCTTTCCGCGAACGGGAGAAGTTGTCCTGGACGAACGTGCAGCCGATGCCCCCCTCGAGGAAGCTCCTCTGGTGGTAGGTCTCCATGAAATAGCCCCGTTCGTCCTCGAAGGCCCTCGGCTCGACGAACAGCACGCCCGGCAGTTCGGACTCAATAAAGTTCATCGGCATGGCGGTCGTCTCCCTCTTCGAGGATATCGAGCAGGTAGCGGCCGTACTCGGCCTGGTGCATCTCGTCAGCGAGCCGCCGCAGCTGATCCCTGTCGATGTAGCCAAGCCGGTAGGCGATCTCCTCGATGCAGGCGATCTTCAACCCCTGCCGCTCCTGGATGGCCCGCACGAAGTGGATCGCGTGGTGCAGGGATTCGTGGGTGCCGGTGTCGAGCCATGCATATCCGCGTCCCAGAAGCTCGACCCGCAGCTGCCGGCGTTCGAGGTAGGCGAGGTTCACGTCCGTGATCTCGAGTTCCCCCCGGGCGGAGGGCTTGAGCGCCTCCGCGATCTCCACGACCTGGTTGTCGTAGAAATACAGCCCCGGAACGGCATAGCGCGAGCGGGGCGCCTCGGGCTTTTCCTGGATCCCCGTCACGCAGCCCTCCTGATCGAACTCCACCACGCCGTAGCGTCGCGGGTCCTTCACCGCATACCCGAAAATGATCCCCCCGCTTTCCATCGTGGTGCAGCGCTGCAGCAACTGGGAAAACCCATGGCCGTAGAAGATGTTGTCTCCCAGAACGAGCGCCACGCTCTCCCCCCCGATGAACTCCCGCCCGATGATGAAGGCCTGGGCCAGCCCCTCGGGACGGGCCTGTTCGGCGTAGGAGATGGAGATGTTCAGGCTCGAGCCGTCCCCCAGAAGCAGTCTGAAACGAGGCAAATCCTCGGGGGTCGAGATGATCAGGATCTCGCGGATCCCCGCCAGCAGGAGGACCGAGAGGGGGTAGTAGATCATCGGTTTGTCGTAGACCGGAATGAGCTGTTTGCTCAACACGCGGGTGATGGGGTAGAGGCGTGTGCCCGACCCGCCCGCCAGAATGATGCCTTTCATGCATTGCTCCTGATTGAATTCTCACCCCGGATGAACAGGGCGCCATCCGGACCGCGCCGCCTCCCCTGCGGGCCGAATCAGCCGTATTGGGCCGAGATCCAGCGGCGGTACTCCCCGCTCCGGACGCGGTCGATCCAGCCGCTGTGCTCCAAATACCAGCGCACCGTCTTGCGGAGGCCCGTATCGAGGGACTCCTCCGGGGTCCAGCCGAGTTCGGTCCGCAGCCGCGTAAAGTCCATGGCATAGCGGTAGTCGTGCCCCGGCCGATCCCTCACGAACCGGATCAGGCTCCGATAGGAGGCTCCGTCCCGGGGCGGGCGCTCCTGCTCCAGGATGCCGCAGATCCGCTCGACCAGCGCGAGGTTTTCCATCTCCTGATTGCCGCCGATGTTGTAGGTCGCGCCCCGCCGGCCCTCCTTCATGATCGTCCAGACCGCCCGGCAGTGGTCGCGCACGTAGAGCCAGTCCCGGACCTGCCGGCCGTCGCCGTAGATCGGCAGCGGCCTCCCCTCGCAGGCGTTCAGGACCATCAACGGGATCAGCTTTTCCGGAAACTGGTAGGGGCCGTAGTTGTTCGAGCAGTTCGAAAGGGTCACCGGCAGCCCGTAGGTCGTGTGGTAGGCCCTCACCAGGTGGTCGGAAGACGCCTTCGAGGCGGAGTAGGGGCTGCTCGGACAGTAGGGGGTGCTCTCCGTGAAGGCCCCTTCCCGGCCAAGGCTCCCGTAGACCTCGTCGGTGCTGACGTGGTGGAACAGGCCCACCCGGCCGCTGTGGGCCCGGGCCTGCTCGAGCAGGGTGAAGGTCCCGACGATGTTGGTGCGGATGAACGCGTCCGGCGCCGCGATGGACCGGTCGACATGGGACTCCGCCGCGAAGTGGCAGACGCAGTCGACCGCATGGGTGCCGAAGACCGACTCGATGAAGGGCCCGTCGCAGATGTCCCCCTGCTCGAAGCAATAACGTCCGGGGAAGCGCTCCTCGAGGCCCGCGAGGTTTTCGAGGTTTCCGGCGTAGGTCAGTTTGTCGACATTGACGATGCGCCCCGTAAAGTCCGACTCCTCCAGCAGATAACGGATGAAATTGCTGCCGATGAAGCCGCAGCCCCCTGTCACGAGCATATTCTTCATGCGTTGACCTCTTCCAGCAAAGCCCTTCGGTTCAGGGCGATGAATGCCTCGAGCGCCTCTTCCCAGGGGCGCATGAGGTCGAGCCCCTCCTCTCTGAGGCGGCGGTTTTCCAGAATGGAGTTGCGCGGGCGCACCGCCGCCGTCGGGTACTCGCTCGTCGTGCAGGGGGCAAGCCGGTGCCCGACGCCCATGCGCTCGAGGAACCGGCGCGCCAGTTCGTACCAGGTGCAGGAGCCTTCCCCGCAAGCGTGGTAGACGCCCCGGCCGCCGGCCTCCATGAGCCGGCCGATCTGCCGGGCCAGATCCGCAGTCCAGGTCGGGCATCCGTATTGGTCGTTCACCACCCGGATGAGGCGCTCGGGGTCGGAGACCGCCAGGCGCAGCATGGTCTTCAGAAAGTTGTGGCCGCCGGCTCCATAGAGCCAGGCGGTGCGAAGGATCATGTGGCGGTCGAGGATCTCCCGCACCGCCATTTCCCCGGCGAGTTTGCTTCGCCCGTAAACCGAAAGCGGCGCGGGGCGATCGCCCTCCGTATACGGTTCGGGCGGCGGGCGCCGCCCGTCGAAGACATAGTCCGTCGAGATATGCACGAGCAGCGCATTGTAGGTCGCCGCCGCCTCCGCGAGGTTCCGGGGCCCGAGGCCATTGACCCGCCAGGCGGCGTCCCGGTCGGTCTCGCACTGATCCACTTTGGTGTAGGCGGCGCAGTTCAAGATGACATCCGGGCGAAGCGCCTCCACCGCCTCCAGGACGGCTGTGCGCTCCGTGATATCGAGCGCCTTCGAACCCGGGGCCGCCACGCGCCACCCGCCCTCCAGGGCCAGGACGCAGTCGCGCCCGAGCTGCCCTTCGCCGCCGCAGATCAGGACCTGTTTTTTCGCCATGGGTTACGCTCTGTCAGACAGTTTCCATCCGGAAATGCTCTTTTTTGCCGATCTCGGCATCGATCTGCACGTTTGCTTGTGCGGCGACCACCAGGTCGCCTCCGCACAAACGCTCGATTTCCTTAACATCGGTAAACCGGGACCCGCCCCGAAGGGGTGGGACTGAGCACCCGAAGGGAGTGAAGAAAAAATCCTCATTTCCGGGTTCACCGCCGCTTCGCCACCCCCGGCATCGTGATCCTCACGCGCGTGCCTTCGCCCTCACGGCTGTCCAGTTCGAGCGTTCCGCCATGGTCCGTCACGACCCGATGCACCTTCGCCAGGCCCATGCCCACGGCATCGGCGCGGGTCGAGAAGAAGGGGTCCAGGACATAGGGCAAATCCGATTCGGGGATTCCGACCCCCGTATCCGCCACCTCGATCCGCCACCCGTCGCCGGCCCGGGAAAGGCTCAGGCTGATCGTGCCCCCGCCGTTCTTGAGGGCCTGCACGGCGTTCAGGAGCAGTTCCTTCAAGCCGGAGCGGAAAAGCCCGGGATCCAGGCGCTCCTCCAGCGGATCGAGTTCCATCCGCCACTCGACCCGCTCCAGCGACCCGCGATACTCCCGCCGGAAGGCCTCGACCGCCGTCCGCACCACCTCGTCGAGCTTCACGGTCTGCAGACGCGGTTCGAAGGAATCCGCGTAGGCCTTCACGCCGTCGACGATCTTCTCGAGCCGCGCCGCCCCGTCCAGGATGAACTGGAGGTAGCGGGCCTCGGATGTCTCCGCCGGGACCCCCTTCTTGAGCCGCAGGGCAAACCCGCCGATCGACATGACCGGGTTGCGAATCTGGTGGGCGACGGCCAGGGCCAGGTAGCGCAGGCTTTCCACACGCTCGGCCTGGATGCGGTTCTTGTCCTCCAGGATCGCCTTTTCGCGCTCGTAGAGGGCGTGGAGTTCGGTCAGGTCCTCGAGCAGGACGACAACCCCCTCTACGTTGCCGTCTTCGCTCACGTAGGAGGTCGTCACGAGAAGCCGCAGGGTCATCCCGTCCGGCCGGACATAGGACACGGTTCGGCGCAGATGCACCCGCGCCTGACCGACCGCATCCAGCAGCACCTGGTTGAAATCGTCGTTGGCCGGATTCTGGAAAAACAGCTCCCCCCAGCCCCGCCCGAGCAGCTCCTGCACCTGATATCCCAGGAGACGGGAAGCCACGGGGTTGGCGGTGATCAACTCCCCCTTCGCGCTGATGACGACCAGACCGACGGGGAGGCCGGTGATGATATTCTCGACGATGATCTCTTTGATGGGGTCATCCTCCCGAATCGCGCGGGCGCCGCCGGGCCGGCATCGAGCAGGACCTCCGGTGCACCGGCCGATCCCTCGGGGCATTCAATCGTCGTCCGGGGTCCGAGGCCGCGCCCATCCGCTGCACGGGCGCCGTCACAACCCGGCCTGGAGAATCTCAAAAAATCGCCCGGGAGTCAACCACCGACTGCCCGAGCGGAGCCGCAAAAGACGTTTCGGCCTGGAGCGTTCAATCTTCGGACGGCTGATGGGCCTCCCTCAGGAGATCCATCACCGTCTTGACCGGGTTGAAGGTGACGAGCGGCACCTCCACGAAGACCGTGTGCCACCGGGCCATGCCGCCGTTCCAGAGCCCGGGGAGTTCGAGCGCCTTGAGGTCCCTGCCGCCCTGCGACTTGCGGGTGATGATCACCGCCTCGGGATCCACGAAGCGGCCGAGGTCGAAGGGGCGCCCGTCCCGGCCCCTGGTCGCGCAGACGATGTCGACGGGGTTGAAGTGCGTGGAGGATCGCCATCGCTCCCGCTGCGGGGCGGCGTCGAGATCGACCTGCGCCTTTTCGACGATCTGGCGGCTGATCCGCCCATCCCCGCCCCTCACCCAGAACGGACCGCCTCCGGGCTCGCCCGCGTTTTCGACCATGCCGCAGACCCGGAGCGGGCGCTCGAGCTGCTCCGCCAGTCGTCCACGCCAGGCCTCGGCGGAAAGCCCTTCCCGCTCCGCATCGGGATCGACCCCGAACGCCTCCTTCAGGAAGGCGGCCGCCCCGGAGAGCTGCGCCTCGCCCGGGTCCCCCTCCCTCAGGGCGGAGAGATGCAGGAACACCTTCGCCTGGACCTCCAGCAGGAGCCCGGCCAGGATCTTTTTCCAGCGGACCGCGGGCGGTTTCAGACGGTCGACCGCCACGTTGTCGATGTTCTTGATGAAGATCAGATCGGCGTCGAGGCCGTTGAGGTTCCGGATGAGGGCCCCATGCCCGCCCGGCCTGAAGAGGAGTTCGCCCTCCTTCGTCCGGAAGGGCTCGTTTGCGGGGTCGACGGCGATCGTGTCCGTCGACGGGTCCTGAAAGGAGAATTCAACGGCGTAGGACGCCCCGCAGGCCGCCTCGAAGGCGGGCTTCACCTCCGCGAAACGCCGCTCGAACCCGAAAAGGTGCTCCTCCGACACGGTGAAATGCAATCGGCAGACCCCGTCGCCCGATCGGTCGTAGTCCTCCGCCTCCACCAGATGCTCGTCGAACGCGGTGCGCGCCCCCTCCGGATAGGCGTGGAACTTCAGGAGGCCCTTGGGCAGCGCCTCGTAGTCGAGGCCCTTCCCGGTCAGAAGATAGTCGAGGATCTCGGTGAAATCCCCGGCATCGATCTTCTGCTCCACCGCCAGGCCGTCGGCGGCCATCCGGCTCCTCAGGTCCGCGAAAAAGGCGAAGCGCCCGATCCCCTCCATGAACAGGAGGACGGCGCGCGCGGCCGCATCCCCCTTTTCGGCGAGCGCCCGCACCCGGTCCATCCGAACCCTTTCGGGCCCCTTCCGGATCTTCTGAAGGTCCCGGAACATCCGGCTCGCCGCGCCCGAGGCGGGCACGAACTTGACGAGCCTGAGCCCCCGCGCACCCTCCTCGAAGACCTGCAGGCAGCGCTCCTGCGCGGCATCCGTCAAGCGCACGATCCCGTCGCCGACCGTGCACGAACGGACCAGCTCCAGGAACGGCGCCCCTTTGCGGAACCGCTCGATCTGCAATGCAGCCTCTTCAGGGTCGATGCCCTTCGTACGAAGCGTCTCCCTGTCTCCGGGTTTGAAATCGATCATGCCGAAACAGCCTCTCCCCCTCTTCGATATCCGTCGCCTGCCGAGTCCCGCCCCGATTCGCCGGACCGGCGCCCGTTGACGTTTACGTGCGTTTCCCCGAAACCGGGATGGCGCCTCCCGCCCCGCACCTGCAGCCCCCTCCGCCCTCACCCTTCGGCGCAACCAAAAGGTGGAGACACCCTGGACGACGCCGAGATCCAACCTCTCCGGACCGCCGGCGGCGCCCGAGGCCGGCGGCGCATTCCGCCGCACAAACCCGTTCCAGATGAAAACAGTCCATTATTCCATGGTGTTGCCCGGGAAAATCATTGACAAGGCAGTTCATGTTAGTCTACGTTAGTTTTGTAGTCAACCGAAGGGCCTGCGGCGGGATCGACCCCTGCAGCAGATGCCCTGTCCGGAAAGCGGCAGTCAACCCCCGCCCCGGGCCTCGATTCAGACCGGCAGCCGGCCGGCGATATCCCGGCCGCTCGGTGAAAGAACGCTGTTTGCACAGCATACCCCAACGGCAAGGGATATACAAGTATGGGGCTTTTCGATGAATCCTTCTCCTCGGTTGAAGTCGCCGCCATCCTGGGCGTGCATCGGGTAACGGTCTCGGCCTGGATCAAACAGGGGGCCCTCGAGGCGGCCCGCACCCCCGGCGGACGGTATCTCGTCAGTCGGAGCACCCTCCGCCGCTTCCTGACGGATCGCGGTATGGCGATACCTGAATCGCTCGGCCCGGAGAAGCGGAAGACGGTGGTGGCGGTCGATGACGACCTGGAGATCCTGGAGATCCTGAAGGCCTTCTTCCTGGAGACCCCTCTGGGCGCCGGCTGCACCCTGCGGACCTTCCTCGATCCGCTCGAAGCCGCGCTCTTTATCGGTTCGTCCAGGCCGGACCTGGTCCTCCTCGACATCGTCATGCCGCACATGGACGGCCATCAACTGGCCCTGAAGATCAAAGAAACCAGCCCCGACACGAAAATCGTGGTGATCACCGGCCACGCCACCCCTTCGAACCTGGAAAGGCTCTCCAGGGCACCGATCGACGGCGTGCTGCAGAAACCCTTCGACCTGAAGGAGTTTCAGGATGTCCTGGAAGAGCAGTTTTCGACAGGATAAGGCAGCGGCGCAACCGATCGTTCAGGGATTCCCCTCATCCAGTGCATCTCACAGGGAAACTGAAATGCGCACGATTCTGGTAGTGGACAACGACAAGCTCATTCTGGCCTTCATGGAGGATCTCCTGGAAAAGGAGGGCTACCGGGTCCTGACGGCCGAAGACGGCCTGTCGGCCCTCGACCTCCTCCGCGAGCACACCCCGGACGTCATCTTCGTGGACCTGGTCATGCCGAACATCTCCGGCGAAAAACTCTGCCGGATCATCCGGGGCATGCCGCATCTGGAAAACGCCTACCTGGTGATCCTCTCCGCAATCGCCGCCGAACGGCGCGACACCCCTTCAATGCTCGACATCGATGCGCAGATCGCGAAAACGCCCCTGGCTGAAATGGCACGCAACGTCCTCGCTGTCCTGAAAGCCGCCGAATCCAACCCGCGGCAGAGATGCCCGGAGAGGATCGCCGGGATCGACAGCATCTATTCCCGGGGAATCACCCGGGAACTGCTCGCTTTCAAGGAGCACTTCGAACTGATCCTGGCCGGCATGTCCGAGGCCATCTTCGAGCTGACCGCGGAGAAGCGGATCGTCTACGTCAATCCGGCCGCCGTATCCCTGTCGGGGATACCGGAGGAGTGCCTGCTCGGTGAAATGCTGGAAGACCTTTTCGTCCCGCGCGAGCGGAGCACCATCCAGAAGCTCCTCGACGCCTCCGTCCATTCACGCACCCCCATCCACCGGGCGGGGCCCTATTCCATCAACCACCGCAAGACGCTGCTGAACTCCTTTCCCCTCCCTGCACCTACGGAGAAGTGGGTGGTGATCCTCTGCGACGTGACGGAGATCATGGAACTCGAGGCCCAACTCATCTCGGCGCAGCGGATGGAGGCCGTTGGCACGCTGGCGGCCGGCATCGCACACGACTTCAACAACCTGCTCATGAACGTCCAGGGCAACGTCTCTCTGATGCTCTGGCCGCTTTCGGAAGACCATCCCCATTACGAGCGGCTGAGGAAGATCGAAGCGCAGGTCCGCAACGGCTCCAGGCTCACCTCCCAACTCCTCGGCTATGCCCGGAAGGGCCGCTACGACGTGCGGCCCCTCGATCTGAACCAGTTGGTTCGCGACTCCGCCGACACGCTTGTCAAGACGCGCAAGCAGATCACCTTCCGGGCGGAACTCGAGGCCGAGCTGCCCGCAGTGGACGCGGATCAAAGCCAGATGCAGCAGCTCCTGCTGAATCTCTTCGTCAACGCCGCCGACGCCATGCTCCAGGGGGGCGAGCTGTTTGTCCGAACCCGCAAAGCCACGCCCGCCGAGGTGAGCCGCCCCGCCTTCGAGCCCGGCGCGGAGTGCTATGTCACGCTATCGGTCCACGACACCGGCTGCGGAATGGACCTCGATACCCTCGAGCGCATCTTCGAACCCTTCTTCACCACCAAGGCCCCCGGACAGGGGACGGGCCTCGGCCTCGCCTCGGTCTACGGCATCGTCAAGGGGCATAACGGCCACATCGAGGTCCGGTCGGAGCCCGGGAGAGGGAGCGTCTTCACCGTCCACCTCCCCGCAGGCGGCGACCGGAATGAATCGCTCGAAACGGGCGGGCAGGCGCCCTATGAAGAGGAATCGACCTCTTCCGGCGGGCGGGAGTGCATCCTGCTGATCGACGATGAGGAGCGGATCCGCGACGTGGGGAGGGATCTTCTGGAGGCCCTCGACTACCGGGTCCTCGCTGCGGAAAGCGGGTCCGAGGCCATGGAGGTCTTCACGCGGCATCACGCGTCGATCGACCTCGTCCTGCTCGACATGATCATGCCCGGCATGAGCGGCGGCGAGCTGTTCGACAAACTGAAGGCCGTCGACCCGGACGTGCGCGTCCTGCTCGCGAGCGGCTACAGCCTGGACGGTGAGGCCGGAGAGATCGTGCAGCGCGGCTGCAGCGGCTTCATCCAGAAGCCCTTCCGGCTCCACGAGCTTTCGACGAAGATCCGCGAGATCCTGCATACATGAAGCAGGGGATGTCCCTTGACAGGGTCGAGAGCGTTCGCCATGGACAAGACCAAGAAGTTCGTCTATCATGCAATCCAATTGCAAAATAGACACATATGGAGAAACCCATGTATGTTCCCCGCACCCTGGAGGGGTTTTTCGCCGCATCCGCGGAGCACTTTCCGGTCCTCCTGCTCACCGGGGCCAAGCAGGTTGGGAAAACCACCCTGCTGAGGCATCTGAGCGGTGAAAAGAGGACCTTCGTCACTCTTGACGACCCTTTGGTGCTGGAACTCGCAAAAGATGACCCGGCGCTCTTCTTCCAGCGCTACACCCCGCCCCTGCTGATCGATGAGATCCAATACGCCCCGGAGCTCCTACCCTACATCAAAATGGCCGTCGACAAAGACCGGCGGCCGGGGGCGTTCTGGCTGACCGGTTCCCAGTACTTTCACCTCATGCGGAACATCTCGGAATCGCTTGCCGGCCGGGCAGGCATCGTGCAGATGCTGGGATTGTCAAGACTCGAATCGGCGGGGCGCGCCGCGGACTCCCGGCCGTTCGTACCTCTGCCGGAGCTTGTGCTGGAGCGCGCCGGGGCGGAGGCACCCCTCTCTCTCAAGGAACTCTACCGCCTGATCTGGCGCGGAAGCTTCCCCGCGGTCGCACTCCACGAGGCCGTCGACCGGGATCTTTTTTACAGCTCCTACGTTCAGACCTATCTACAGCGGGACGTGCGGGACCTGGCCAAAGTCGGCGACGAGATGGCCTTTTTACGCTTCCTCCGGACAGCTGCAGCCCGAACGGCACAGCTGCTCAACATCGCGGAACTCGGGCGGGACGCCGGGGTTTCGACCGGCACCGCCAAGAGCTGGCTGTCCATCCTGCAGGCTTCCGGGATCGTCTACCTGCTGGAGCCCTATTTCAGCAACCTGACCAAACGCCTGGTGAAGACGCCGAAACTCTACCTCCTGGACACGGGCCTTTGCGCTTATCTCACGGAGTGGTCAAGCCCCGAGACCCTGGAGGCCGGCGCCATGTCCGGGGCCGTTTTGGAAACGTGGGCCGTAGGAGAATTGCTCAAGGGCTGGTGGCACAGCGGGAAGCGGGCCCCGTTCTACTTTTACCGGGACAAGGATCAGAAGGAGATCGACCTCCTGATCGTTCAGGACGGGACCGCGTACCCGATCGAGATCAAAAAAACAGCCTCGCCGGGCAGCCGCGACATCCGGCATTTCGGGGTGCTCGACCGCCTTTCCCTGCGGGCCGGCCCCGGAGCCCTGGTGTGCCTCGTCCAGGAGGCGCTGCCCCTGACCGATTCGGTTTACGCCGTGCCAGCCGGCGCGATTTGATGCTTGTCCGGAAACAAGGATGCGTCTTCACCGGTTGCAGCCGCTCGGCCCCGTCCTTTTTGGGCGGGTCCCCGTCCGGTCGGGATCGACGCAATCGAGCGCTCGCGCCGAAGGCGGGATAAAGATGCCGAGGCGGTGTCAGCGGTTTTCCAGCCGCTCGGTCCTCGGGAGGATGATGGTGAAGGCCGAACCCTTGCCAAATTCACTCTCGGCCGTCACCCGGCCGCCGTGGGCCTCGACGATCGATTTGGCGCTGGCCAGGCCGAGCCCGACCCCCTCTTCCTTCCCTTCGACCTTCTTCCCGCGGTAAAAGGCCTCGAAGATGAACGGGAGGTCCTCCGCCGGGATCCCGGGGCCCTGGTCCTCGATCCGGACGGAGATCTCCTTTTCCCCCAAATCCGGCACGATGCGGATGACATCCCCCTTCTTGGAAAACTTGAAGGCGTTGTCCAGGATATTGGTGAACGCCCGGCGCAGGCGGTTGGGATCGGCCAGGATCACCGGCAGGATGATGTCGCCCCGGAACTCGAGGTCGATCCCGGACTGCATGGCCCGCGACTGATACGCCTCGAACAGCTCCATCAACTCCTTGTCGAGCGAGACGGCCTGCAGGTTCAGTTTCAGTTTGCCGGTCTGCAGCCGCGCAAACTCGAGGAAGTCGTTGATCAGGAAATCGAGCTTCCCGGTCTCCTTCTGGATGATCTCGAGATATTTCGCCTTCGTCTCCTCGTCCAGTTCCATGGCCTTTTTCAAGAGCCGCAGCACAAAGCCGCCGATGATCGTCAAGGACGATTTCATGTCGTGGGCGAACATGGAGATGATGTTGTCCTTCTCGCGCTCCATGGCCTTTACCCTGGTCATATCCTGGAAGGCCTCCACACCCCCCATCAGCTTCCCGTCCTTGTCCGTCAGCGCGGATGTGTGAATCCTGACCGGGATCGTATCCCCGGCCTTGTTCCTGATCGTGGTCTCGATCCACACGATGGGCGATCGGTCATGAATCGACTTCTTCAGGGGGCAGTCACTGCCGCACCGCCCCCCCCGAAGCACCTCACCGCAGTAGCGGCCGAGCACCTCCTCCTCGGTGTAGTCCGTCAGGGTCTGCGCCCACGGGTTGAAGCTCGTGATCCTCATGTCCCGATCGACCGTAAGGATGCCGACCGGCAGACTATCCATCACGAAGCTGTAAAACGTGACATCGGAAAGGGTCCCGTTTCGGACTTCGCTCTGCGCCTCCGCGTTTTCCACTCTTCGTTCCATCGGCTTGCATCCTTTGAAATGGCGTGATCCCAAAACGTCGGAATCCCCCGCTCTGCCATCGAGGGCCGGCGCGGCGCGGCTGCCCTATGACTTCGAAAAGATGATGATCATCGCGATCAGGACCCCCGCACCCAGGGCGAGGAAACTGTACCTTTTCCGCTCCGCCTCGGCCTGCGGCAGAAGGTGCGTAGCCCCCACATAGACGAGGGCGCCGGCAGAAAAGGCCAGCAGCGCACCCAGGAACGGCTTGTCGATCCGACTGATGTAGGGGTAGGAAACCAGCATCCCGAGAGGGGTCGTGACCGCCGCGGCCACGAAGGCCAGCAGCCAGGCCAGCCTCTCCCTGAACCCCGCGCGGACCAGCAGCAGATAGGTGATGATGCCTTCGGGGAATTCGTGCAGGACCATCCCGGTCGCGGCGAGGAACCCGGTGAACATACTGACGGTGAAGGTGATGGAATAGATGAAGCCATCGATGAACGAGTGCAGGCCGATGCCGACCATCGGGACGAGACCGATCGCATAGCGCTCGTCGGCGTTCTTGTCGCACACGAAGGCGTTGATGAAGCGGTTGAAGAGGTGGAGCCCCATGTAGCCCCCGAAGAGATAGAACGGGGCGTGGGCATTCATCGAAAAGGCCTTCGGGATAATGTGCATGAAGGAGACCGAGATCAGGACCCCGGCCGCAAAGCAGACGAAGTAGATGCTGTTTTCCCGCCCCCACCGCTCGAAACGGCGGATGACATAGATGCCTATGGACGTCACGAGGGCCGCCAGGAAGCTCGCCCCGAAGGCAGGCCAAAACGTGTCGTGCATTGCCTCCTCCAACGGCCGCTTTTCGCGGCCGGCCGTGCCGCCGGATGGCTACGCCAGGGTCCCTTTCACGATTTCGAGGCATGGGTCGTGGATCGCGCCGTTCGATGTCAGGCAGCCCGGCTCACTCACCTGGTATGCCTCCCCACGCAGTGTGCTGCAGCATCCGCCCGCCTCCGACACCAGAAGGACGCCGGCCGCCGTATCCCAGGGCTTCAGCCCGGCCTGAAAATACCCGTCCAGCCACCCGGCGGCGACATAGGCGAGCGCCAGGCACGCGGAGCCCATGACGCGCAGGCCCCCGCAGTGCGTGAGCATCCTCGCCGCACAGCCTGCAACCTTCGTGCGCATCTCGTCGCTGTGCCCCCAGTCGAATCCGAGCAGGGCCTCGTTCAGATGCGGCACCGCGCTCACCTGGATCGGTTCGTTGTTGAGCCTCGCCCCGCCTCCCCTGTGGGCCACGAAGGTGTGGTCCCGCAAGGGATCGTAGATGACCCCCAGGAGCGGCCGGCCGTGCTCGAGCACCCCGATGGAGACGGCGAAGACCGGGAGGCGGTGCACATAGTTCGTCGTGCCATCCAACGGGTCGACGACCCAGGTGTATTCACCTGCGCCCGCGGCGACCCCGCCCCCCTCCTCCGACAAAATGGCGTGGTCCGGGAAGCGCCGCGCGATCAACTCGATGATCCGCGCCTCCGCCGCGGTGTCGGCATCGCTTACCAGATCACGAAAGCCCTTCAGAGAAAAGCGCCGCTCTGACGGGTACCGCTCGGCAATCACCCGCCCTGCCTCCCGCGCCGCCTCGATCGCTGTCTTCAGCATATCCTGCCCCCTCGTTCGAAGAGGTCTTCGATCGATTTCGATTCTGTCTTCCTACCGAGATGATAAGACAGCGACGGCGCCGCGCAACACCGGCGCAGGGGCCGGTCGAGAACCCGGGCAGGACCCGGCCCCCTCCCCGGCCCGCTGTGCTGCCACGGCACGGCTCAGGCCAGAAGCTTTTTCGCCTGATCGAGAAGCAGCGATTTGAACCGGTCGAGGGTCATGGGATAGGGTTGGATCGGGATCCCCATCCAGTCGGAGTACTCCAGGAACTCCTCGGGCTTCTCCGCCATATAGCCGTCCAGGAAGCCGATGCCGTCGAGCACGATCGCCCCGCCCGTGTGCCGGGGGAAATTCTCGTTCGCCAGACCCTGGTCCCAGCCCTTGAACACCTGGTGGCGGAACTGGATCCAGCCCGGCGTCATCCACCAGACCTTCTCGCCTCCGGCCATCTCCCGGGCGATCCGCTCGCGCTCCGCCTCTCCGGCGATCATATCCATGCAGTGCGTGGCCTCGATCCGCGCCACCCCCTCCCCCTGCTCGGCGATGATCGTGCGCATCGTCCGGGTCGGGTTGTCCGCGTTGACGTAGCAGAACTTGCCGCCGTAGACGACCAGGACCTTGTCCGTCTTTTCCTTGGCCTTTTCGATCCGGTCGATCAGCTGCCGTTCGAGTTCCCGGCAGTCCTCGTGAAGGCCCGGAGTCGTGTAAAAGAGGTGCTTCGTATCAAGAAAACCCTCTTTTCTCAAATGGTTCAACTCTAAACTCAATGTTCCGCATGAGACCACAGCGATCTCGGCAAACGATACTGAGCCCATTCACAGATCTCCTTCCCTCTCGTTGTCGCCGTCCCGGTCGGCAAGCCCCCCTATTCGCGCGTCATCGCCGCGCCGCACTTCGGGCATACCTGCTCGTAGCATGGAATCCCCAGTTCGTGGGGAGCCTTCGCGCCGCAGCTGGGGCACACGCAATTTCCACCCGGGCCGGCCCCGAATCCACCGCCTCGGCCTCCACCGCCCCCACCGCTTCTTCCACCCTGGCCTCTGCCCGTTCCGGGCCCTTGTCCTCTCGGACCTGTTCCGTCTCCTCTAGGCATCGTAAACCCCTCCTCGATCGATGTTCTATTGAATCATCCCTTCGCCATTCATCATAAAAGAATAGACCTTCCGCCTGACTTCCGCATCAAGATTCGTGCCGATTTCAAATGGATCGAACCCGCACGGCGCCGGCGATTCGAAATGTGCAGATCCCGCACGCCGTCCATCTCGCCATGGGACAGAGGATCAGCCCCTCCCCGATCCGCATCCGCTGCGGATACACCCGCCCGCCCCTTTCGAGGCATCTCGCAGCGATCCACCCGCTCCCCGTGGAAACCGTTACCTCATGTTAATAACGTTCTGTAACGCATCAAGTAACGCTACATCGCCGGAGGTCCAAAAGGAGACGGGGCATGCGGAATCCCACGTTTCGACCGCATGCCCCGCCCTGAATCAGGAGGGTTTAGGTTAGAGGTTAGAGGTTATGGCAAACGAACCGCTGTTTCTGTTGCCCATATACTACAGCAAGACTTGTGCCATGGGCCGATCAAACCTGCCTTGCACCTTGAAGCGAACGGATGGCGGCCGAAAGGACCTCGGCCGATTGAAGCCCCAGGAAGCGCTTCACCTCTATCCCATCGCGGAAGATCACGATGGTCGGAATGCATTCGATCCCGAGCCGCACGGCCATGTCCGGGTTCCGGTCGATATCGACCGCGGCCATGCGCACCCTGCCCTTGTACCACCGGGAGAGTTCCTTCATGATCGGGTCCTGCAGGGAGCTGGGCGCACACCAAGGGGCGCCGAAATGAACCACCGTCAGCCCGTGATTTTTCGCCCCCCTGAGTTCCCCCACCGTCTTGACCGGGATCAAACCCAATCCTCTCTCCCTCCGTCGACACCCGAAGCCGGCCCGCCGAAGCCGTTGCAAAGTCCTGCATCCCCTGAACCCTTTCAATTATTGTGCCTTATATCCGGATCGGGCTTCCCGCAGACCGCGATCCGCTTGACAAAGCAACCCGGTAACGTTACTTAGTTTCCATCCGGAAATGGTCTTTTTGGCCAATCTCGGCGTCAATCTGCACGTTTGCTTGTGCGGCGACCTACAGGTCGCCTCCGCGCAAACGCTTGATTTCCTTGATATTGGCCAAACCGGGACCCGCCGCGAAGCGGTGGGACTGAGCGGCGAAGCGGTGAAGAAAAATCCTCATTTCCGGATTGGAAACTGGGTTGTACCGGGAAATCATTTCCGGATAGACACTACTGACTATTTGTTGGCTTTTATGGTTCAACCTGAGGGAATCTGCTTTTTCCCCGGACATGGGAAATCGGGATTGCAACACCGGCCTGGCCATCGAGGGCACAACGAAGACCTCCATGCGCATCCTGATGGACGACCCCTGGCCGGGCTACGCGCGCAGAATCGACCCCTCATATTGCAACACGTTCGCATCAGCGGAAAGGAGCGTTATTCCTTCGGTTTTTGCCTGCGCAATGAGGATGCGGTCGAAGGGGTCCTTGTGCAGCAGCGGAAGCGTGTCAACCCTCAAGGCATGCTCGGCCGTAACCGGGAGTTCGATGTAGCCGTGTAAAACCATCATCTTTCTCAGCAAATGAGGATCGACCTTGAAGTCCTCCCGCCCCAAGCCCAGCTTGATCACGATTTCCCAGATGCTCGCCGCGCTGAAAAGGAGGGTGTTTTCGGGGGATGACAGCAGCGAACGGGCCTTCGCGGAAAGTTTTTCAGGTTCGCCAGCCGCCCAAAGCAGGACGTGTGTATCCAGCAGAAGTTTCACCTTGTTCGGCCTTCAAAAAGCTCGAGGATTTCAGAGGCCCCCAGCGTATCGAAATCATCCGGCGTGAAGATCTGACCCTTCAAAAATCCGAGCCTCCCGACACCTCCCCGCTCCTCTTGGGACAAGGGCAAAACCTTGACCATCGGCTTACCGGCTTTGGCGATGATAAAAGCGTTGCCACGCGCCGCCTCTTCGATGAGACGCGAGAGATTTGTTTTAGCCTCATGGATATTGTAGGTTTGCATCAGTCCCTCTGGTTGATTTAGTTTACAGAACTAAGTCTACTCACGGCGACTTACCGTGTCAAGATCATTCGCCGTCACCGCTTCTCCAGCCGCTCGGTCCGCGGAAGGAGGTCGAAGAGGTGGAGCCCCATATAGCCCCCGAAGAGATGGCACGGGGCGTAGCCGTTCATCGAAAAGGCCTTTGGAATAATGTGCATGAACGAGACCGAGATGAGGACCGAGGCCATGCTCACCCTGCCCTTTACCACCTGGAGAACTCCTTCATGATCGGGTCCTGCATCCCCTGAACCCTCTCAATTATTGTGCCTTATATCCGGATCGGGCTTCCCGCGGACCGCGATCCGCTTGACAAAGCAACCCGGTAACGTTACTTACTACTTATTGGCTTTTATGGTTCAACCTGAGGAAACCTTCTTTTTCCCCGGACATGCGAAATCGGGATTGCAACACCGGCCTCCCCGGCCTTCAATGCCTATGCGAACACTGGATCCCAACTTTTCGAGCCTGCTGCTCGAGTCCATGGCGGACGGGGTGTTCACCCTGGATGAGCAGGGGCGGATCACCTCCTGGAACCCGTCCATCGAGCGGATCACGGGCTACAGCGCCCAGGAGGCGATCGGGCAGCCCTGCGCCCTCCTGAACTTCACCGAGTGCTTTAAAGAGAGCTGTCCGACCGGCATCACGGAATGCGGCATCCTCACCTACGGGCGCCTCGACGGCAGGGAGTGCTTCCTGCGCCACAAAGAGGGACACGACGTCCCGGTCATCAAAAGCGCCCGCCTCGTCAGGGATGAACAAGGCATCATCAAGGGCGTGGTCGAGACCGTCACGGACCTGACGGAGCTGCAGAAGGCGCGCCATGAGGCCGAGGAGGCCGCCCGGCGCCTCGGCGAGATCCACCGCTTCGACCGCATCATCGGCAAGAGCCACGCCATGCAGCAGGTCTTCTCGGCCATCGAGGCGGCCGCCGCAAGCGAGGCGACCATCCTCGTCCAGGGCGAAAGCGGCACCGGAAAGGAACTGGTCGCCAGCGCCATCCATCACCACAGCGCCCGGAAGGGCATGCCCTTCGTCACCGTCAACTGCAGCGCGCTCTCGGAGACGCTCCTTGAAAGCGAGCTTTTCGGCCACGTCAAAGGCGCCTTCACCGGGGCCATCCGCGACCGGGTCGGCCGCTTCGAAGAGGCCGACGGAGGGACGATCTTCCTGGACGAGATCGCCGAGATCAGCCCGTTCATCCAGGTGAAGCTCCTGCGCGTCGTGCAGGAGCGGGAGATCGAACGGGTCGGTGAATCCCGCAAGCGCAGGATCGACATCCGGATCATCGCCGCCTCCAACAAGGACCTCCTGCAGCAGGTGCAGCAGGGCGCCTTCCGGGAGGACCTCTTCTACCGGCTCAAGGTGTTCCCGATCCTCATCCCGCCCCTGCGCGAGCGCAAGGAGGACATCCCCTGCCTCGTGACCCACTTCATCGAACTGCAGAACCGCAAAACCGGCCTGGTCATCAAGGGCGCAACGAAGACCTCCATGCGCATCCTGATGGACTACCCCTGGCCGGGCAACGCGCGCGAACTCGAAAACGCCATCGAGCACGCCTTCGTCCTGTGCGCCGGGGACTACATCGACGTCTTCGACCTGCCGGTCGAGATCCGCCGCTTCGCCTACCGCCCCGCCCCCCTGAAGGACGGGGGCCCGCCGGCGCCAAGCGGCTGGTTTGCCAAACCGCTCACCCGCGACCTCCTCATGAACTTGCTCGACGAATGCGTCTGGAACAAGGCCGAGGTCGGGCGCCGCCTAGGTGTAAGCCGCACCGCTGTCTGGAAATACATGAAGAAATGGGAGATCCCTTTGCGGAAATAGAGGCATTCGCCCGCCGTGCAGGAGCCGCTGACCCTCGGCGTCAAGTTGCTGCGGATTCCGGGCCCCACCCCTGATCAGGCACCCATGCATCATCAAAGGAAGCATTCGATTGCAGACTTTCGATGACAGGTGTGAGGAAGACAGCTATGTCGGCGATAACAGCAGACAGGTCGCCAACTGGAATATCGGGCTTTGACTTTTTGATAAAGGCTGTCCATTGCACTGTTTTCTGAAAGTCTTCGTAAAAAGCGGGCGTGAGCGCAAAAGGTGTTGACGTCGGAAATGTTGTGCGCCGCCGGTCGAAGGTATTCGCCAGCGCTTTTCGTAAAACATTCCCCTCGAACGAGAAGAGCTTGGAGAGCAGCCAGATATCATAAAAATCCTTCATCCGGCTGTTTGCCAGGCCGAGTTTGACAATTGCTTCCACCTTTTCGGCCACCAGAGTATATCGAGGGCAGGCTTTCAAGAGCGGCGGGGGAGCATCAAAAAGGGTTGGATATTCAATCTGTTCAGGGGCTGGTGTTATCGCATCACCAAAGCCGATATCAACCTGGAGAGGAATCCTGGCCTGATTGAGCATACCGACCAAAGTGATTCGCACTCCATCGTATTCCTGGTCTTCGCGGATCTCCTCCGCATTCAGGGATTCCGGCAGATAGCTCATACCATCACCCTGAAACTCGATGCGGCAGATATCACGGAACAAGTCCGCAAGCTGTTCGATATCGGAATTGCCGAATCCCAGAAGATCCGCATCCCTCGTGACGCGGTAATTCTGTCCTTTCCAGACCAAAAACAGACTGGCTCCTTTCAGAATGAACCGGTCATTGTGGGGCGAAACGCTGAGCCGGTATAGGAATCGCTCCATGCCGTACCGGGAGAGCAGAAGATTGAAATCTTCCTTGTTGGTTTTGGCGCGGTTCAGAAGCCGCTGAAAAATTGAATGGGCAACGTTTTTCTTGTTCTGGTTCATACAGTCGCCTCCAGGTATGGGCGCATGATTTTCGACACTCTGTCGATTCGGGCGGCTTCCACCAACTCATCCATGGTGGTTTTACGTGAGCGCCATGCCTCGCGGAGTGCTTCAATGGCGACATCGAGGCCGATTTTGTTGCGGAACTTGAAGCAATCGCAAACCGTCTTTGCCGGGCTGTAGATTTTAACCGTCACGCCGTTGATGACATGCTCCTGAATACCGAAAGAATAGGCCGGTCCTGAAACATAGGTCAGGTTAACCGGTGGGTATCCCACATCCGGCCGCCAGGAGCCTCTCGGAATGGTCAGCCATATCTCATGGGGGATCTGGGTGGTGATCCCGTGGTAGCTCAGGGCGGAAATAAGAGAAACAACGGCGTGAGGCAGCCTTTTCGCAAGCTCCGCCAGAGACGAGTTTTCAGTCACAGGAGCTTCCGGCAGGGTATAGAGTCCCACAGCGATCTTCTCCAGAAGCCCCTCCTTATGCATTCGGTACAGGTAGTTTCGGGAAATACCCACCGCCTCAACATCCTCGGCCCGGATAATCCCTTTTGTTCTGGCGAGTTCCAGTATCTGTTGCTGTCGACTCATGGAATCTCCTTTGTGCAAATCCTCTTCAAATATACATAAGTAAAAAGGATTTGCAACATAAACTTGGAGGGTATCCCGTTGATCCTGCTTACTTCTGACCGAAGACGAGCAAGAAACACTGCCCCTCGGAGTCAATTTGCTGCGGATTCCGAGCCCTGCCCTTGGGCGACCCCATGCCGACACCGTGAAGAACTCAAAGCACAGCAACCTGGCCGAAATCCGCAAACAGGTGGGCTTGGCCCAGGAGCAACCGGCCAAGGTTCTAAACAGCAAACAGCCCACGCTCATGAAAAAAGCTTGCGTATCTTATCATCTGGTGATAATCTATTTTGACATGGAGATCGGACGACCTTCCGAGGACGATGAAAGCCTTGCTACCTTGCTGAATTTGGATGGTGAGATTTTCTTTATGGATAAGGGTTATTGGACAAAATTCGAGGCTTTTCGGGTCGCGCCGGAACCCCATATCCCTCATGGAGTCCGGTATTGCTTGACCTTGCACGACCGAAACAACCGGCGACTGCTTGGCTTTGACAATGCACACGCCTTCAAACCCAAGACCAAGCGCTACGGCGCCAGGAAAATTTCCTGGGATCACAAACATGAATTCAATGTCATTTCCCCTTACGAATACGAATCGGCAGGCGAGTTGCTCGATGATTTCTGGCGCGAAGTCGACCGAATCATGAGCCAATATCAGAGGTAGAAAAATGAACCGAAAAGTACTCCATATCGGCATTCTGTCCTATGAGGATTACAAGAAGCGCAGCCTGGCCATCGCCAACGGAGAATACCAACCACAGCCGGATGAACCCAAAATATGGTTCGAATCGCTGCAGTCCATGGCCCAGGTTCTAAGCAATGAAAACCAATGGCTGTTGAAGACCATTTTGAAACATAAACCTCAATCGCTCAAAGAGTTGGAAGCGGTGACCGGGCGCAGCAGCAGCAACCTGTCGCGGACGCTCAAAACGATGGCCCGCTACGGTATCGTGAAGATCGAAAAGCGAGACCGCAAATTAAGGCCTGTAGTCGAAGCGACGGATTTTATGGTTCAATTCGGAATTTAATTGGTGTCCATCCGGAAATGATTTCCCTATAGAACCCAGTTTCCAATCCGGAAATGAGGATTTTTTGCCAATATCAAGGAAATCAAGCGTTTGCGCGGAGGCGACCTGTGGGTCGCCGCACAAGCAAACGTGCAGATTGACGCCGAGATTGGCCAAAAAGACCATTTCCGGATGGAAACTGTTATGAAACGGCTCATCCCTTTCACCCCCGGGACGTGGAGTCGGTATTTGCCCATACGGTGAAAAACCTTAACCCATTTTCAGCCCCCGTTTACTGACCACATTTTAATGAAAATGGGTGTCCAAAGTGACTAAATTTCGTTTAATTTAGTCACTTAAGAATGGATTATCCTGGTTCCTGGTCTTCATCGCCGCCACCCGATTTTTCACATTTTCCTTAATTTAAGGAAAATATTCACATATATTTTCCTTGTATGAAGACTATTTTAAAGAAAATCATCGGGCGGGAGCTGAAAGGCTTGGCGGCGGGAAGGCAGATGCTGGGCGAGGTCGATGGGTTGATTCTTTCCGAGAGCGTGGAGCGCGGACTGGACATCCCTTCATGGATCCGAGTCACGGGGTTGCAGGAATGGCTGCTCGAGGCCTAGCAACCGCAGATGCTGTTGATCCCCGGCAACGTCAGCGACCTGGCCGCTATGGTGCCAACGGCCCTCACCGCCTACGAAAAGATGCATCGACAACAAAAAAAGGACGTTCTTCCTCTTTCCGCATTCGAGGCCTCAGGGCCGCAAACGCCGAAACAGAAGGAACGTCCTTCTCTCCCGCGCTTTCCTGTCTTTTCGACGTCCGGCGGATCGCACCGGAGCGGGGTCTTTCAGGGTGTTACGCGCAGATTCCCCGGATAAACGCTCTGAACGGATAAACGACCTGAAACACCGCCGGGAACCCGTTCGGAGAAACCGGCGCTCAGACCCTTGTCTCAGAAGGGGCGCCCCCCAGCAGCTCCCGCAGCTTGCGCGCCAGCTCGGCCGCCGTGAAGGGCTTGGAGATGAAAGGGGTCTTCTCGCCCCCCTCCCCGTTCTCCCGGAAGACTATCTCCTCGCTGTAGCCGGACATGTAGAGGACCTTCGCACGCGGATGGATCTTCAGCAGCCGCTCGGCGGTCTCCGGGCCGCTGAGGCCGGGCATCACGACGTCGGTCAGCAGCAGGTCCACGGGTCCGCCATGCTCCTCGGCCGCCCGCAGCGCCTTCTCCCCGTTCCCGGCCGCGAGGACCTTGTAGCCCGCCACCTGGAGCATATACTCGACCAACTCCAGCAGCCACTCCTCGTTCTCGACCAAAACCACCGTCTCGGACCCGTAGAATTCGAGCGGCTGCTCGTCCGCCTGCTGCAGCGCCTCGCCCTCGGCCGCCAATGGAAGGTACACCTTGAAGGTGGTCCCCCGCCCCGGCTCGCTGTAAGGCCAGATGTTCCCGCCGCTCTGCTTCACGATCCCGTAAACGGTCGACAGCCCGAGGCCCGTCCCGAACCCCGGATCTTTGGTCGTAAAAAACGGCTCGAAGATCTGCCCCTGGATCTCCTTCAGAATCCCCGAACCGGTATCGCTCACGGCCACCATCACATACCGGCCCGGCCGCACCTCGACATGCCGCGCCGCGTAAGCGGCATCGAGTTCCACGTTCCGCGTTTCGATCACGATCTCGCCCCCCTTCGGCATGGCATCCCGCGCATTGATCACCAGGTTCATGACGACCTGCTCGATCTGCCCCGGGTTGGCCTCGATCCGTTCGAGACCCTTCTGCGGCACGAACCGGATCCGGATATCGTCCCTCACCATGGGCTGCAGCATGTTCATCATCTGCTCGATCAGGTCGTTCAGATTCATGAACTCGACATGCAAGACCTGCCCGCGGCTGAAGGCGAGCAGCTGCCGCGTCAGCCGCGCGGTCCTGCCGCAGGCCTCGCGGACGCACGCCGCCTTGGCGCGCAGCGGATCGGACTCGGGCAGACTGCTCTCCAGCAGATCGATATAGAAATCGATGATCATCACCACATTGCTGAAGTCGTGGGCGATCCCGCCGGCCAGCCTCCCCACGGCCTCGAGCTTCTGCGCCATGTAAAACTGCTTTTCGAGGTGTGCGATTCGCTCCTCCGCCTCCCGCCGCTCGGAGATGTCGCGCACCAGGGAAAGGAACCCGGCGATCTTCCCTTCAGCATCGCGCACCCGCGTAGCCACAACCTCGGCAAGGAACGTGCTGCCATCCTTCCTCCAGGTCACAAGCTCATAGGAATCGACAACATAGATGGCCTCCCGGTTGTAGTGCAGCTTCCCGTGCTCGAGGAAGGACTCCTCGTCCGGGTGCAGAAAACGCGTCAACCTGCCCAGCACCTCCGAGGCCTCCCAGCCGAAGATCCGGGTGAAGGCCGGGTTGACCCGGAGGATCCTCCGCCCGGTATCGGTGTAGACCATGGCGTCGGGCAGGGCCTCGATGATCTGGTCGAGTTCGACGCGCTTGTTCCGCAGTTCGGTCATGGTCTGTTTGCGCTCGGTGATGTCGCGCAGGATAGCCAGATTGGCCGGCGCCCCCTTGTAGGCGATCAGACCGGCGTTGATCTCCACATGCATAACCCCGCCGCCCCTCCGCGGAACCTCCACCTCGAGGAGCCCCTCGACCGGCCTCCCGGCCATCCGGCTCCGGTGCCGTTCGAGGACCACGGAGGCGTCCTCCTCCTTTACAAAATCCATAAACGACCGGCCCTCGACCTCCGTCTTCGAAAGTTCCACCCAGTCGGCGAACATGCTGTTGCACAGCACGATTCGCTCGTCCTGGATGATCATGATGCCGTCGTTGGCGCGCTCGACCAGGCTCCGATACATCTGCTCGCTCTCCTCGAGCGCCTCCTGCGCCGCCTTCCTCTCCGTGAAATCCTCGAGCAGATTGAGCGTCGCGGGCCTGCCTTCCCAGTCGATCCGCACCGTCTTCAGGTTGACCCACCTAACCGAACCGTCCTGGCGGAGGATCCGGAAGGAGTAGCTCCCGGGTGGGTTTTCGTCCTTCAACCGCTGAAAATGCCGCTCGACCACCATCGCCCGGTCCTCGGGGTGGATGAAATCGACGAAGCTGCGCCCCCGCAGCGTCTTTGCCTCGTACCCGACCAGATCCAAGGCCTTTGGATTCCCGAACTCGAATCGGCCGTCCTGGGCGACAAAAATCCCGTCGCTCGCGTTTTCCACCAGCAGGCGGTACTTCTCCTCCGACCGACGCAGCTTCTCCCCCGCCGCATGCACCCGGCGGCGGTACAATAGGTGCATCACCAGCAATAGAACAACTATAAGGACGAGTGCTGTCATCATATCTCGAAACAGGCATGGCACCCACCCTGTGCGGCGGACCCCACACCGACCCCTTTCGCTTAATTTAACGACCGGCGGACCTTGACGGCAAGCTCCTTCATGCTGAACGGCTTCTGGATGAACGCGAGCCTCTCGTCGAGCATCCCGTGTTGGGCGATGACGTCGGCCGTGTAGCCGGACATGAAAAGACACCGCACGGCGGGCTCCAGGGAAAGAATCCTTTTCGCCAAGTCCCTGCCGTTCATCCCCGGCATGACCACGTCGGTGATGAGCAGGTCTATCCTGCCTGCATGCTCGCGCGCGAGCCTGATCGCCTGATCGGGGGACGCAGCGGCCACGACGCCGTATCCCAGTTCTTCGAGCATCCTGCTCGTCATCTTCAGGAGTTCCGGCTCGTCCTCCACCACCAGGATCGTTTCGCCGCCGCGGGGGATCGGGCCTTCCTCACGCCCCCCTTTGTGAAACTCCGCAACCCCGCCTCGATGCCGCGGGAAATAAATCTTGACCATTGTGCCTTCCCCCGGCTCGCTGCACACATCGATGGAGCCCCGGTTCTGCCTCACGATCCCGTAGACCGTGGACAGCCCGAGCCCGGTCCCCTCGCCGACATCCTTCGTCGTAAAAAAGGGCTCGAACACATACGGCATGGCCGCCTTGTCGATCCCGCATCCGTCGTCCCTCACGGCGAGCATGACATACTGACCGGGTACGACCTCCGGATGGTCCCTGCAGTATGCCGTATCCAGAACGGCGTTGTTCGTTTCGATGAGGATCCTCCCGCAATCCCTGATGGCGTCCCGCGCGTTGACGCACAGGTTGGCCAGGATCTGATCGACCTGCGCCGGATCGATCCGGACCGGCCACAGCTCCCTGCTCGGCACCCATTCCAGACCGATGTTCTCCCCGATCAACCGGCGCAGCGTCTTGAAAAACGACTCGACGGTTTCGTTCAAATCGAGCACCTTCGGGGCCGCGATCTGCTTCCGTGCAAAGGCGAGCAACTGGCGCGTGAGGACGGTTGAGCGCTCGGCGGCCTTCCGGATCTCCAACAGCCCGGCCGCAACGGGGTTGCCCGGCTCGAGCTGCTCCATCGACATCTCGGCATAGCCCAGGATCACACTGAGCATGTTGTTGAAATCATGGGCGACGCCCCCCGCCAGACGCCCCACCGACTCGAGCTTTTGCGCCTGAAGCAGCTGCTCCCCGAGTTCCTTTTTCTCCCTTTCCGCCTCTTTCCAGGCGCTGATGTCCTCCATGCTGTTCATGATCCCGACAAGCCGGCCCTGGACGTCATGGATCGGTGCAACCGAAAGCCTGCCGTGGAAGACCGCTTCGTCCTTCTTCCACCACGCCACCTCCAGGCCCGAGACCACCTCCCCCTCCACGACCCGCCTCCGTATGGCATCGAACTCGGCCGTCTTTCCCTCCGGAACGATGGGCAGACGCCTCCCGACGACCTCCTCGGCGCTCCACCCGAAGACCTTTTCCGCCGACGCATTCCACGAAAGGACGACATCCGCCGGATCGACCGCATAAAGCGCGACAGGCGAGCATTCGATCATGGCCTCCTGCAGTTCTTCGCTCTCTCGCAGCCTCTCATCGACCCGCTTGCGCTCGATGGTCTCCCACGTCAAATCGGCCAAGGACGCCACCCGTTCGGCGTCTTCTTCCGTGTAAGGCACGGGCTTGTTGCCCACACCGAGGATCGCGACGACGCTTTCTTTCCGCACCAACGGCACCAGTAACTCCCGGACCAGTTCGGGATGGCCCTCCGGCAGCCCCTTTTTGCGGGGCAGGGCGCGGTAGTCGTTGTGGATCACGGGCTTTTTCGCCCGCACGCAATCCGCCCAGACGCCGGCCTGATCGAGGCTGTAGTGCAGTTGCTTCACCTTTATCCGGCAAGATGTCTGCCTGGTCGAAGAGGACCATTGCTGAAACGAGAGGGATTTCTGGTCGGCCGCCACCAGGGCGAAAAAGGCCATCGGGCTCCGAACAAACGCGCTGATCTCGTCCAAGGCGTGCTTCAACACCTCATCCAGGCTGTGGTCGGCCGCGAATTCGATCAGATCGAGCTGGATCTGCGTCATACGCTCGGCGTGTTTGCGGGCGGTGATATCCATCAGCGTGCCGCAGACCCGCAAAGGCCGCCCCTCGGGGTCGCGTTCCGTCACGCGCCCCCTGTCCAGCACCCAGATCCAATCGCCCGACTTGTGGCAGAGCTGATGCTCCGTCTCGTAGGTCTGCGTCATCCCTGCCAAGTGGGCATGAAATCGCCCGATTACATACGACTTGTCCTCCCGGTGGACGAGCGCTTCCCAACTGCGGAGATCGGGTTTGATCTCGCCCACCGCATAGCCGAGCATCCGAAACCAGCGCCGATCATAGGTCACCGTGTCGCTCGGCACATCGAAATCCCAGGTGGCCAATCCAGCGGCTTCCAGGGCCAGCCTCAGACGCTCTTCGCGATTTCTGAGCGCCGCCAAGGCTGCCTTACGCTCGCTGATGTCCCTCCAGGAACCGGCCATCCCCACGACCTGCCCGTCCTCGACAACAGGGCTCTGCCTGCACTCCACCCAGACCGGATGGCCATCCTTGTGCACGGCCTCGATCTCATAGGGCGGCTGGGCCTCGCCCGTCTCGAAAGCGGCCGCGGCCCGCTCCTCGGCAATCTGGTTCAGGGGGTTGTCCGTCATCAAGTCCCCCCAACGGGCCATGGCCTCTTCCGGCGTGTACCCGAGCACCGTTTCGATCTGGGGGCTCAGATAGGTCGGAACCCCCTTCGCATCGCAGGCATAGAAGACGGAGGTGCTATGTTCGACGATGCCGCGGATCCGCTCCTCGCTCTGCCTCAGCCGCCTCTCTGACTTTTTCAAGATCCCGGCGCCTCCCCACAAACCGGCGAGGCCCAAAATCCCGATCGCCGCGTGCGCCAGAACCACCAGCATCCGATGGTCGCCGAACGCCGCGATATGCGCCGAAAGCGGGGTCGACACGCTGATACCCCCGCCGATATCCCCCTCCCGATAGCCCTCCGACCCATGGCATTTGAGGCACTCCTGCTCGACCACGAAAGGCCGCATGACCCTGAGATGCGGCTCCCCGTCCAGGACCTCGACCGACTCGACCTTCTTCACACCCCTTTCGAAGGCCTTCAACGCCTCCGCCTCCCAAGGGTCCGGCCCGTTCTCCGGCCGGAGCGGATTCAGGCTCGTGATATGCCCCCGCAGGCCGTACCGCTCGCGCCCCAGTTCATGCACCTGGCGGGTCATGTAGGCCGGACTGACCAGGGTGAAGGTCTTTCCATCCGTCGTGGTGATATCCCGCTCCGGCAAATGGCTCAGATACGGGTTCGGCGGGGTCGTCTCCGTCGGCGGCACGTAGACCCCGCCATGCATGGACACCCACCGGCGGTAAACGACGTCCTTCTCAATCGAGGCGGCGGCCTCCGATTCGGCCAACACCATCAGCGAGCGCCGCATCTGCCACTGACTCCATACGGCCGACCCGATGATCCCGAACACCCAGATCACCCCCGCGGTGATCGCCAGTACCTTCCGGATATTTTTCATCGCAAGAACCGTCCCTTCAAGACCTCGATCCGCGGCCAAACCTCTTTGAGCCCGTTTTTCCAACCCCTCACCCGCATAGGATCCAGCCCATGACCTCTCCCTGCGCCTCCCAGGCCGACACGGCCCAGGGCCGGCTGCCCCCGCCCGAAGACCCGCTCAACTCCACCTTCCGATGGATCCGATCGAGCAGGGCCGAGCGCATCGCACCGATGAGCGCCCCCCGCGATTCCTCCGCAAAAAGGCTGGCAATGTGCCGGTTCACGATCTCCGCAGCCGGCAGACCGAAAAGCTCGAGTGCGGGCGGATTGGCGCTCAGCACCCTGGCATCCTTGTCCACCACGACCACTCCCATCGCCAGACTCTCGAGGATGCTCCGCTCGCCCTTCAGGACCTCCATCAACTCGACCGCCGGCTGATTGAAGCCCGCAGGTCCATCCCGCTCCTCCGGCTCGAAGAAAAACCTCGGCGGGGGCCCGCCGCCGGTTTCGATGTAGTCGAGCAACCTCTGCACCTGTTCGGACATCTGCTCGAGCGGCCCCTTCGCCATGAAGTAATCGGCCTCGATGCCGTCGAGCTGACCGACCAGCTCGACAAACAGCCCCGATACCGCCACAACCGCCTTCGGCTGCACGGGACAGTGCCTGCGGATATACGCAATGACCGCCCGGCCGTCGATCTTGGGCATGATGATGTCGCAGAAGACCAGGCTGAAAAACCCGTCCTGCAACCGCGCAATGCCCTCCTTGCCGTCATAGGCCCTGTCGGCCGTGTAACCCCGCTCGTGCAGTTGATCGACCAGGAACCTCACGAAGAAGTAATCGTTGTCCACAATCAAGGCATTCGGGAAGAGCGCATGCACCGTCACCCCGACATCACCTCCTTCATCTTGCGCGCCACCTCGGCCGCGCCGCTAATGACTACCCCCGGCAAAAACCAGGCCCGCCCTCTTCGACGCCCACCCCCGCTTATGGCAAGGGCGGTCTTCACCTCTTTCCAGGTAAAGACCGCCCTTGCCGCAACCGCATCGCCATGGTAAGATACGGGCACCCTGCTTCGAAGGAGCCGTTTCCGCACACTAACACCCCGCTCGGGCCGATATGAAACGCAGACTCACAGTCCTCATTCCCCTTCTATACCTTATTGTCACCGGCTGCTCCCTGGCCCGCATCGAGGCCTACCCCGGTCCGGACTCTCTTCCCGCCATGGGCTTCCACTTCAATCGTTACCAAGTCGATGCCACCATCAAAAGGATGCCGAAGAGCATTCTTATCACCGACCACCATGCCTGAATCGCTGAGCAGATATACTCGCCTTACAGAGATGGGCATTTCATCGAAGACCAGTTCAGAAAGACGAAAAATCCGTTTCAGATCGCCTTTATGCTACAATATCATTGGACCGATTCCAAAATGCGTATCCACGCCTTCGTCTTTCAATTTCTTATTTGTAAATTCGAGTCACAGGCCTATTAAAAAGTAACACGCGTTTCTGGACGCTCCGTCTAACCAGCCGGATTTTCCGTTATCTTCGGCTACCCTGCGAACACCTATCCGAAGCCAAGAATTAAGCAAAAGCAAATGAAACTAAATCTTAGGAGAGTATCGAATGATGATGCCAACAGAATTTTCATAGATCTCATCCGGAGAAAAAATATTTGTAATTGCTGACATTGAAATCAATTCTCTATTATCATATCCATCCTTAAAAAAATAGATCGCACCACCATATTGCATAAGTTTTTTTTCAATTAGCAGCGCATTATCTTTATCTTCATAAAAATCATTCATCTGCACAAAACATGATTCCTTATGTGAAATGCAGTATAATGCTTGCGGGAAATTGGTATACAAAAAACCATCTTCCTGCAAAGTAGTATTGTTTGTCACGACAGCCATGGGCATCCATTTTTTACTTCTAAAACCCAATCCGTACACGTACTTATAACTGGCCCATGCAGTGGCCCCAAAAATATTAATGAGTAAAAAAATGGCGACTCCAGCACGAAACATTTTACCTGAATTCCGAGGACCCGAAATAAGAAGTTGGTATATCATCACAGTAGCAATCACAACTACTGTAATTTGCAGAGGCAGCAACATGCGCGGTGTTTCTGCACTATCTGATATGCCATCAACAGTAAGCCAGATCCCGCATATGAATAAAAAATAGGTAACCCCAAAAATAGTCAGTACCTTAATGTGGGAAGATGACGCAAAGCGCGAAACCGTTCGCCTCATACGCGCATTCCACCAATGGCAGATAAAGAACCCCACCACGATCAAACTCGGAACCGAAACGAGGAGCGCCAGCGTTAATCGAGAAAACCCGAACAATGAAGCGCCCCCAATCCAAGACAACAAACCGAACGAGATCTGAAACACTTCATCAAAACCACCTGAGAAAGATAGCTTTCGATCGGTCAAATTCCCTGAGTGTCCTATATTGCGCAAGCTCCACCCTCCAAATAATAAAAGAGGCAAGATATTTACCAATATTATATCTACCGCCTTTTCTTTAAATCTCTTTCCATTTTGCAGAACCAACGCGACGGAAGCAGCCAGTGTAAGACAAACACCTGCATAACGTGTCAAAATAGATAACCCAACGGCAGTGGACGCTCCAAATAGATGCATCCGCGACCCCCTCGCAATGTAAATATGTGTCAACCATATAGAAATCAAGTACAACGGTAGGAATAATGCCTCACTCCACACATACCCATATGCTTGAAGAACGTTGATTGACGTTCCTAAGTAGGACCCGCCCAAGAACCAACCCCATTTAGATTCCGGTATCATTGAATGTATGATCAATCCTACCAAAAAAAGAAGCACTGAAAATAGGCATGCATTAACAATGAGAGCACTACTAAAAACGTCAACACCTAGAAGGGAGACCAAGGCTATCGCTGCTGGATAAAGCGGAGGGAACCAACTAAAGGGCTCATACTGCTCGCCGACCTTTTTCACATAGCCAAGACCATCTGACAAATTCTGAGCGGTAGCCAAATATGACGCCGAATCAGTTGTTGTGCCAATACCCCACCGGTTCGATACAAACATAACGAGACAAAACCCCAAAACTGGCAGAGTGATGAATTGAAATTTTCTTGTCAAATTTAATAATGCCACAATAAATTGCATTGTTTTAGCCATTTATTCGGAATATCCTTGAATTTAGAATAGTGCTTTTCTGCAAAATATATTTAAACATAACGAAAATTGTTTGTATCCCATAAGTGAGGCTTCTAGAAAAATTAATTGAAGATGCTTCTGAAAAATAGCGCGTCGGAATTGGCACATCACCAATTCGAAAACCCAAAAAAGCTGCCTGAGCCAAAAATTCAGTATCAAAAACAAAATCGTCAGAATTTTGATTGTAAGGAATGGTTTCCAAGACTTTGCGTGTGTACGCTCTAAAACCTGAATGAAAATCTCCCAAGTTTTGCCCCAAAATAAGATTTTCGATAACTGTAAGAAAGCGATTGCTAATATATTTATAAAATGGCATTCCATTTTCAAGCGTTTCTTTGCGAGTTCTTATTCGACATCCGATAATTACGTCACAAATTCCAGATGATAAAAACCCCACTGCATACGGAATAACCGCCCCATTATACTGATAATCAGGATGCAACATAATAATTATATCTGCATTCATTTTTAACGCTGTATCATAACATGTTTTCTGATTGGCTCCATAACCACGATTTTTCCCATGACAAATTACATCAACACCCATATGTTTTGCAATTGTGACCGTGTCATCTTTACTAGCATCATCAACCAATACAATTTTATTAATACTTCCAGTTGGTATTTCTTCGATGGTTTTTTTTAAAGTTTTAGCAGCATTATAAGCAGGCATAACAACAATTATGTTCAAATTTTTATTTGATATATTTTCAGCCATGGTCCTCCCCCTAACGACTTAAAAAACTTTGAACTCGATCGCACGAACAAAGCTAAGCAACCCCGTTTCATATAATCTATTTAGATCCATCCGGAAATGATTTCCCGGTACAACCCAGTTTCCAATCGTGGAATGAGTATTTTTTGCCAATATCAAGGAAATCGAGCGTTTGCGCGGAGGCGACCTGTAGGTCGCCGCACAAGCAAATGTGCAGATTGACGCCAAGGTTGTCAAAAAAAACCATTTCCGGACTGAAAGTGTAAGATTATATAAGATGGCTTGATTTGGCCTGATTTCCAACTCAGCGGGCATTTTTGTCTTCCGAAGCCAGATTTTTATATTAAGAACGAGAGGACATTCGAAAAATTGCCAAATCATCTGGTAACACGACTCCTTCGTTAGCCCCCGTAAGTCTTTGGGAATTTCAAAAATCTCGGGAGCGCTTCGGGGACGTCGGCCAGGCGGGGATTGGCGGCGTCCTTCGGGGAGAGGAGCGGTTCGGCGACAGGCCAGGGTATGGCGAGGTCCGGATCGGACCAGTGGATGCCGTATTCGTCCCCCGGGGCGTAAAAATCCGTGCACTTGTAAACCACGTCGGCCGTTTCGCTCAGCACGCAGAACCCGTGGGCGAACCCGGCCGGGACAAAGATCTGGCGGTGGTTTTCCCCTGAAAGGACCACGGAGACCCATTTACCGAAGGTGGGCGAGCCGCGGCGGATGTCGACCGCCACATCGAAGACCTCCCCGCTGATGACGTACACCAGCTTCGCCTGTGGATGCCGCAGCTGATAGTGGAGGCCGCGCAGGGTTCCTTTCCGCGAACGGGAGAAGTTGTCCTGGACGAACGTGCAGCCGATGCCCCCCTCGAGAAAGCTCCTCTGGTGGTAGGTCTCCATGAAGCAGCCCCGTTCGTCCTCGAAGACCCTCGGCTCGACGAACAGCACGCCCGGCAGTTCGGACTCAATAAAGTTCATCGGCATGGCGGTCGTCTCCCTCTTCGAGGATATCGAGCAGGTAGCGGCCGTACTCGGCCTGGTGCATCTCGACAGCGAGCCGCCTCAGCTGCTCCCTGTCGATGTAGCCAAGCCGGTAGGCGATCTCTTCGATGCAGGCGATCTTCAACCCCTGCCGCTCCTGGATGGCCCGCACGAAGTGGATCGCGTGGTGCAGGGATTCGTGGGTGCCGGTGTCGAGCCATGCATATCCGCGTCCCAGAAGCTCGACCCGCAGCTGCCGGCGTTCGAGGTAGGCGAGGTTCACGTCCGTGATCTCCAGCTCCCCCCGGGCGGAGGGCTTGAGCGCCTCCGCGATCTCCACGACCTGGTTGTCGTAGAAATACAGCCCCGGAACGGCATAGCGCGAGCGGGGCGCCTCGGGCTTTTCCTGGATCCCCGTCACGCAGCCCTCCTGATCGAACTCCACCACGCCGTAGCGCCGCGGGTCCTTCACCGCATACCCGAAAATGATCCCCCCGCTTTCCATCGTGGTGCAGTATTAACGCCGGTCAAAAAATGGACAGGTATGGCCAGTAGAAAAGTGGGCAAGATGGGCGGCTGAAAAACCGGCATTGCAGGTTCTTCCTTCTTTCCTCTCTGTAAGACCTGTCTTTTCTTCTTGGATCTGCTTCTTTCTCTTCTTTATTCCATATTTTTGTGCAATCTCGAAAGATTAGGCTCATAAGTGTTATGGTTGTCATCCACGGGGAGGGCAACCATGAACCAAACTATCCGATGCGTCCATTGTGGATCTGTTTTCGAGCCTAATCCGCGCATCAAGACCCAGCGCTATTGCGCCCGAAAGGAATGCCAGCGCGCCCGGAAGCGACAGTGGCAGCGTGAAAAACTCCTCTCCGACCCGGATTACAAAGCCAACCAGCGCGACTGCCAGAAGGCGTGGCACGACCGCCACCCGGGATACTACAAAGCCTACCGTAAACGCCATCCCGGAAAAGCTCAGCGTAACCGCCTGCTGCAGCGCTGCCGCAACAGCCGTAGATCGGCAGGAAAACAGATTGCAAAAATGGACGCGTTTACCCCCTGGATTGGCGGGCATGCGCAGGCCTTTTACATCCTCCCGGTGATTGCAAAAATGGACGCGTTCCCACAGAAAGTTATCCTGATTCCCGCCTCTTAAACGCGAAAACGTCTGATTGCAAAAGAGGACTCGATCGCCTTTGGTTTCATCCGCATGATAGCTTTCCTCTCGAAAGGAAAGAGACCATGATCGAAAAACGGCTGCTCCGCCCCGACAGGGCAAGAAACATCGTGGGGAGCTTTGCCGCCATCGAGCACCGGTTCTTGCGCGAGGGCTTCTGGGCCAAACTCAGCCACCATGAGTTGATCCTCTATCTCTTTTTGGTCCTGGTCGGAGACCGGCACGGATTGTCCTATTACAGTTATGACCGGATCTGTTCGTTGACGGGCCTCCTGGCCGATGAATATATCCTTGCACGGGACGGTTTGATCCACAAAGACCTCATCGCGTTTGACGGAAGGCTGTTTCAGATCCTTTCCCTGCCCCGTGAGCCCGGGACTGACCGCGCCACCGTTCGCCAACTCATCCACCAAAGCCTTGGAGGAGACCATGATCACAAGACGCCTCGTTTTTGAGATCCACCGCCTGGCACAGGAAGACTGGACGATCAGCCATATCGCGGAGCAGTTGGCCTTGAACCGGCAAACCGTAACCAAATACCTTCGCGATCCAGCCCCCGAACGGAAAAAAGTCCAGCGGCCCAGCAAACTCGACCCGTTCCGGGATGAAATCCGGGCCATGCTCGAACGTAACCCCCGCGCCATGGCCACCGTTATCCACCAGCGGCTTACTGCCAAGGGGTACTGGGGAGGACTCACCATCCTCAAGGACTTCCTGCGATCGATCAGGCCCGCACCGCGCCGTGTGTTCCTGCGCTTCGAAACCCTGCCGGGCGAGCAGTGTCAGATCGACTGGGGCCACTTCGGCAGCCTCCCTTACGGCGATACGGAGCGCAGGCTGTGCTGCTTCGCCATCGTTTTAAGCTACAGCCGACTGCTCTACCTCGAGTTCACCCACTCCCAGAACCAGCAGACCCTTCACCGTTGCTTCTTGAACGCCTTTCGTTTCTTTAACGGGGTCCCGAGAGAAGTCCTCACCGACAATATGCTCACCGCCGTGCTCGAACGGGAAGGATCCCTCATCCGCTTCAACGAAGCCTTTCTGGAGTTCCTCCGTCCTTTCGGCATCACCCCGAGGGCCTGCAACCCCCGTCAGCCGCAGGAAAAGGGCAAGGTCGAAAAGGGCGTCATCCACTATATCCGCCATAACTTCTGGCCCCTGCGCGAGTTCGTCGATCTCACCGACTTGCAGCGCCAGGCCGATCACTGGCGCGATACCCTCGCCAACTGCCGGCTGCATGCCACCACCGCTCAGAGGCCTGTCGATCGAGCCCTGCAGGAGCAACTCAGGCCTTTGCCCGACTTCCTTCCCGATTGCCGTGAATCAGCCGTGCTCAAGGTCCACACCGATTTTTGCATTCACTTCGATGCCAACACCTACACCACTCCCCCCTGGGCTGTCGGCAAACAGGTCGTGGTCAAAGCCGATCAGCAAACCCTCAGCATCTATCTCAAGGAAAAGCTGATCGCCACCCATCAGCGCTCCTGGGAACGGAAACAACGCATCGAACTCCCTGAACACCGCGAAGCGGTCTTAAAAGGCATGCGCAGACAGTGGCAATCCGAAGAAGTGGCCCTCTTCGCCGCCCTGGGCGAAGATGCCAGGCTCTACCTCGAACATATTGCTGCAGCACGCCTTCCCCTCAGGAAGAATGTCACCAAACTCCTTGCCCTCAAGGACCGCTACGGGTTGGTCGCCTTCCTGGCCGCTCTTCAAAAAGCCCTGATCAACAAGGCCTTCGGCGCCCATTACATCGAAAATATCCTCGTCCAGGATCACACCCCTGTCAAAAACCACCCCCCACTCCAACTCAAGGAAGAACGCCTGAACCGCATCCGGCTCGAGGAACCTAACCTCGCTGACTTCGACGCCTTTGTGCTCAGAAAGGGGAGATAACCATGTCCGTGTCCATAGAGACCGTTTACCAGGACCTCAAAGGCCTCAAGCTCTCCGTAATGGCTGCCAACCTCGAGGGCGTCCTCGAGCAGGCCCGGCAGAAAAATCTCGGCATCCTGGACATCCTGAAGCGTCTGTTGGATGCAGAACAGGAGGAGCGGTGGAAAAACGCCGTCAGCCGCCGCTTCTCACAATCCGGCATCACGGAAAGGGTGAGCATCGATCAGTTTGATTTCCACCACCACAAGTCCCGCGAGGATCAGAAAAACAAAATCCTCGCACTCCTCAACCTTGACTTCATCGAAAAAAAGCAGGATGTCATCCTTATCGGCAACCCGGGTACCGGGAAAACCATGCTGGCCAAATGCATCGCCACCGCAGCGTGCAATGCCAACCTCAAGGTCCTCTTTACCAGCGCCATCGACATGATCAACCAGCTGGTCGCCGCTGAGCTCGATCGGTCGCTCATCAGGAAGCTTCGGCAATACCAGACCCCTGATCTCCTCGCTTGTGACGAACTCGGTTATCTTCCGCTTGGCTCACAGGGTTCGAACCTCTTCTTCCAGGTCATCAGTCAAAGGCATACCCAGCGGTCAACAATCTTGTCGACCAATCTGCCTTTTGCTCAATGGGGAAAGGTCTTCGATTCCAATACGGTAGCCTCCGCGATCGCTGACCGCCTCGTCTACAACTCGGAGGTCATCATCCTCGGAGGAATAAGTTATCGAAGAAAACACAAATAGATCCATCCCATAAACAATCTTTGCTTGCTCCTGCCTCTCCCTCTTGGAGATGTGCCGGGCTCTTCCTCGGGCGTATCGGGCTCCCGCAGGTTCCACTTCTTCGCGAAGCCGTTTGCCGCCCCGTGTACAGCTATGCCCTGATACTCTTTCTGGTGGTTTTTAAAGCGCCCATTCTGTCCATTTTTTGACCGGCGTTAATAGTGCAGCGCTGCAGCAACTGGGAAAACCCGTGGCCGTAGAAGATGTTGTCTCCCAGAACCAGCGCCACGCTCTCCTCCCCGATGAACTCCCGCCCGATGATGAAGGCCTGGGCCAGCCCCTCGGGACGAGCCTGTTCGGCGTAGGAGATGGAGATGTTCAGGCTCGAGCCATCCCCCAGAAGCAGTCTGAAACGGGGCAAATCCTCGGGGGTCGAGATGATCAGGATCTCGCGGATCCCCGCCAGCAGGAGGACCGAGAGGGGGTAGTAGATCATCGGTTTGTCGTAGACCGGAATGAGCTGTTTGCTCAACACGCGGGTGATGGGGTAGAGGCGTGTGCCCGACCCGCCCGCCAGAATGATGCCTTTCATGCATTGCTCCTGATTGAATTCTCACCCCGGATGAACAGGGCGCCATCCGGACCGCGCCGCCTCCCCTGCGGGCCGAATCAGCCGTATTGGGCCGAGATCCAGCGGCGGTACTCCCCGCTCCGGACGCGGTCGATCCAGCCACTGTGCTCCAAATACCAGCGCACCGTCTTGCGGAGGCCCGTATCGAGGGACTCCTCCGGGGTCCAACCGAGTTCGGTCCGGAGCCGCGTAAAGTCCATGGCATAGCGGTAGTCGTGTCCCGGCCGATCCTTCACGAACCGGATCAGGCTCCGATAGGACAAACCGGCTCGAGAAGTAAGGGATGCCCGGAGTGAGGGGAGTGCTCTCCCAATAAGTCCATTTCCTGGCATGACTCCCGTAGAACTTACATTTCGCTCTTTGAAAAATGAGATTTTGATATTTTTTTTGTTTTGTGACTTTAGCCGCCCGGTTTCTGGGAAAATCGGTTCATGGTTTGTCTAACCCGTGTCAAAAAGATACTCATAGGGTAAGCGATCACAGGATCTGGATCAGGCGGTGGGTTGAGCGATCCAGGCGAGGTCGGGTTCCTGACCCCGGAAGTAGGCGCGCAGGGCATCGACAAGGACGGGGAAGGTTGTCTTTTTCTGAAGCCGGCAGGTCTGCCTGAGTGAGAGGGCACGCTCCACCCAACGGTTGCCTTTTTCACTGGATGTACCCTGGCTGGACTTGCGCCACAGCACGGCGAATCGAAGCATCCGCTCGGCATGATTGTTCGTGGGATCCACCCCCTGCTCAGAGAGAAACATCCAAAGGTTTTCGATCTCCCTGCGAAGACAGCGTGCAAATCTGCCGGGATCATCCTTGCGCTTCTCGTGGAGGGTGATCAAGCGGATCAAACGAGCATAAAAGGCCTGCCACTCTCCGACGGATGGGGGATCCTTGGCCATATGACATAGTCGTTGGAGTTCATGGGTTGCCCAGAGACCGAAACGTTTTATGTCCGGGTCTTTCCTTTCGGAGAGTTCCTTGGCCTTGCGGATCAGATGAGCAAGGCAGGTCTGCCGCAGTCCGACCCATTTGCGGTACACGCCGTATCCGTCCGAGACCAGGATGCCGGTCCAGTCCTTGATCGATGCTTCGAAGGCTTCCTTCGAGCGGTTGGAATGGATCATGAAGAAAGCCACTGCCGGCCCCGCCATGACCCACAGCCATTGCAGGAAGCCGTTGAGGCGGTGGCTGGTCTCGTCGATGTGGTTGACCGGCGCCTGCCTGGCTGCCTGGCCGATCGTTTCATAGTGGAGTTGGATCGCGGCCGAGGCCCGATCGATGATCTTCTGGATGGCGCTCAGGCTGATATGGAACCCAAGCACCGAAGCGCAGAAGGTTTGAATCGTTGAGCGACTGTCTGCCTCCGGTGCCCGCCATCTCGGCGATCATGGCCGAAAGCCTGGGACCGTAGCCTGTCCGATGTTCCCTGGGGACGGTGGCCTTTTGCATCTTGCCGCAGACCGAGCACCTGCCTCGGTGCAGTTCGAAGTGCATGACCTCGAGTTCGATCGGCGGCAGTTCGATGACTTGGTGCGTATAATACGGTTCGGTTTCGGGGAACTCGCGGTTGCCGCAGGTGCAGATTTCCGGAAGGATGACTCGGGTTTCCTTCGGCGGGAGCATCTCCTGCCGGTGCCCCGGATGGGTCAGTTTCCGTCGATCGGTGTCTTTCTTTTTCTTCCCGGATTTTTTCTTTTTGAAGGGCGGATCCGAGGACGGCGGCCGATCCGAGTTGGAGGAATCCTTGTTCAGACGCGCTTCGAGGTGTTCGATCCGTTTTCGGAACTCGCTTTTTTCCTCCGCAAGGGCGAGGATGATCTGGATGAGCACGGAGCGCGGGACATCCTGCAGCCCCTCTTGGGTCAAGGTGATCCCTTCGGGAAAAAGAGTCGTTTCAGCCATGGAGCGCCTCGCGGAAACGCTTGCCAAGCGGGTAGAGGTAGACCGCCTTGACCGGTTCCATGCAACGGTTATAGCGGTCGTAGCGTCCACGTCCCTTGGTCAGTCCTGCATAGACCCAGTTGGCCGCCCGGTAGCAGGTGCCCTGGAACCGGGTGGTGTCCACGAAGGTTTCGAGCAAGGCAACGGGATGGCGGTAAAACGCCTGCCAGTCCCCGGGAAGCATCCGGATGTTGGCGCTCAGAAGCTTCGAGGCCAAGTGTTCCACCGAAACCCAGCCCGGAATCAGGAACCGGACGTTATTGACGACCTTGTAGAGGTTCGCTTCCCTGGTAGGAGGCTCCCAACCGATGAACCGGTCGCGGCACTCCACCTTCCAGGCCGCTGAGCCCCAACCGAGGCAAGCCACCAGGTGTCCATCCAGGTAGGCCAGGTACTTCAAGTATGCACCGACGATTCGGGGGCGCCCCAGGTAATGGTAATTATCGACCAGGTGATCCCACAGGCCTTCATCCGGGGTGCGCCGGACCATCTCGATTTTCAAAGAGCCAAACTCGGAGACCGTTCCGTGAATCTCCGAGGTGTCGTAGTTATAGCTGCGTCGAACAGCCTTACGGGGCTTCCGAGGATTCGTTGTGGACAAAGGCGGGGGGAGATTAACAACCTGCTTTTCTTGGAGCTTGAGCAGCAGCGCACGGCAGGCCATCCCTTTGATCTGCCCGTTCGGCTGCCGCCAGTCCCAGTGCTCACACAGCACTCGGGAAATGGCGGTTCGACCGCGTTCCCAATGCCGGGAGATGGTATCGCGGATAAACGAGAGGTCTTCCTCTCTGATCTGACGGCCGCGAATTTGATACAGGGTCTCTGCCAAGGTGCTGTTCCCTCCTGGGAAGGCACCCTAGCAAAATTTAGCCTCGGACGCCAGGGGAAAATGCACCCCCTGTGATCAAATACGCTCTCCCAATAAATCCATTTCCTGGCATGACTCCCGTAGAACCCAGCATTGCGGAGGTTATCGAAAAACCCCAACCCGGTCGCTGTGCCCCCTGGCCTGCTCTATCAGGATAAAGGTCCCCACGATGTTGCTGGGCTGGAAGAAGACGATGCCTTGTCCAGCCGAAGCTTACTCCCCCGTGCCCTTGCTCTGCTGCCCTCGAGAGGCTGTTTTGTTGATGGAAAACGCCCCCTGCCCCTGATATGGCACCTCGTTACAACGCAAGACTGAAACGCACAGGATGCCTCGCTCGCCGCAATCAAAAAGGTGTTTTACCCTGACGGTTAACTCTCCGCACCCATTGCACATCACCCCTCGACCGGCCGACCAGATCTATGCCGTAGGATCGTCTCCATTGAAGACACATCCATGTCCGTGGAGTCTGCAGACGAGCGTCTCTCACCGCCCTCCCAAAAAAGCCTTTTCAGATCCGCAATCAGCCTGCCGGTCACGATCTCATTCCCTTCTCCGTTCAGATGGCGCAGGTCGTAGAACCATTCATGCCGGTGCTGATAATCCCGATTGTAGTCCAGAAAGACCACCTTGTCGTTTTTTCCGGCCACGTCCCTGAACACCTGCAGGACCCCCTCCTGGCCCTCCGGGTCAACGGCGTTCAGGAGATCCGCCACCGGGATGTACACCAGGACCACCGTGATGCCTCTTTTCGTCAAAAAATCGATGGTTTCGAGAAAACAACCCCGCGCATCGGGGTTGTTGCGGATCCCCCGCGCCGCCTCTCTTTCCAGGAACCCCTGAAGATCTTCTACCCGCATCCGGCTGGTCTTCTTGTTTTCGACCCTCCCAAGCAAGCCCCTCAGTGCCACGTTGATGGTCTGGTCCCGGAAGCGGGTCGTCCGGATCACCCTGGCCGAGTAAAATTCCTGCCAGGTCGCCTCCCGCCGGAGATAGCGGGACATGACCGGATCGCCCATGTAGGGCAAAAAGAGCGTATAAGACGCGGAGCTGAGCCCTTCTGTGTCGAACAGCCGCGGATCCACATCGTAGATCACCGTCTTGACCGAAGGCTGCCTCTCCACGAACTGCCGCACCATCCACAGCCGGTCCAAGGCATTCGCCCCGGCCGTGGCATACTTGGCCACGGGTACGCCCAACTCCCGCTCCAGCCGTTCCGCATCGATCCCCAACACCATGTGCGAATGCCCCACGCACAGGATTTGCGCCGGTTTGTCCAACCCGTAGTAGCGGGCCATTCCCTGCTTCAATACATGGGAGATGCCGATGTCCCCGGCAAAGAAGAGGATGCCGATGATCAGGGCCTTGATCAGGTGCGCTTTGATCTCCCCTCCTCATCAGCCCGGCAGTGAACACTTCTCGCTTCGATGGGAGAAGAAAGGCGCTGCCTAGCTCTTCCCTTCGGATTCAAGGCGAACAGGTTGGGGCCTGTAAGCCACCGCCCTCGGGAAACCAAAAACCTCGTGCCTCTCTCCTGCGTGTAACATCCATTTTCAGAATTGAAAGTAGATAAACTGCCGGCTACTCACCCCCAGAAGGGTGATCGCCAGGAGCCCCAGCGCATACCCGGGGTAGCGCAGGAACGGGGGGATCGCCTGGACCAGGTTCACGCGCTTCCGGGCCCCCGCATAGGTCAGCCATTCCAGACCGGCAAAGACACCCGCAGCCGCAAAGGCGAGGAAGGTCGAAAACTGGCTCGAGAGCATACGCACCGGCAGTTCGAGATCGATGAACATGTTCCGAATCAGCAAAAAGGCCTCTCCAATGCTCCCGGCCCTGAAAAACACCCAGGCCAGGGACACAAGGTTGAAGGTGACGAGCACCTGCATCGCCGCCTCGATCCGCCCCCCCATCCCAAGCCTTCGCCGCCCTCGCTCTCGCACCGTCACCGTGTACTTGCCGATCAGGTAAAAAACGCCGTGCAGCCCGCCCCAAAAGACAAAGGTCCACGCCGCCCCGTGCCACAGACCGCTCAGCAGGAACACCAGCATGATGTTCAGCGCCCACCGGCCCGCAGCCGCCCGGTTGCCGCCCAGGGGAATATACACATAATCCCTGAACCAAGATGTCAGGGTGATGTGCCAGCAGCGCCAGAACTCCCGGACGGATTTCGCCATATAGGGGAAATTGAAGTTGCGGCTCAGCTCGATGCCGAACATCCTTCCACACCCGATGGCCATGTCCATGTACGCGGAAAAATCGCAGTAGATCTGAAGGGAAAACATCCATGCGCCGATCATGGCCGTTTTCCCGTACATCCCCTGCGGAGCGCCGAAGACCATGTCCACATACATGCCCATCCGGTCTGCGAGCACAAGCTTCTTGAACATCCCCCAGAAAAATAGCTGGACCCCGGACACAAAAAGACCGCTCTGAAACAGAGACGGTCTTTTGATCTGGGGCAGCAGAGCCGCCCCCCGCTCGATGGGGCCGGAGATCAGCTTGGGGAAAAACGCTAGATAGAGGGCGAACCTCACCAGCCCGGATTCAACCGCGATCCTTCCCTTGTAAACATCCGCGCAGTAGGATACGGCCTGAAAGGTGTAAAAGGATATCCCCACCGGCAGCAGCAGGTCGAGGTGTGGCACGGCATAGAACCCACCCCAGAGTTGCCGCAGTGAATCATTGAAAAAATTATAGTACTTGAAAAAGACCAGCGGCAGGAGGTTGAGCACCACCGCAGCAATCAACACCTGCCTTTTTTTGCAGAAGTACGCCTGGGGCTTCTGAGTGCAAGAAGCCCGCAGGACAGAACTCGGAGCTTCGATATCCGTGGCGGATGCCATCCGAATTCCAGTCAGAAAACTGACGAGGGTGACATACACGAGCACCAGCACAAACCACGGCTGCCACCAGGCGCAGAACAGGCAACTGCCGGCCAGGAGGACCCCAGGGCCGAACCGGGCGGGGGCAATGCGCCAGACGATCAGCAGGCCTGTAAGGAAAAGATAGAATTCGAGGGAAGTGAAAAGCATACGGCAGGATGCCAGAGGATTGAGGTCAGAAACATCGAACTGCGAGGGCCAGGCCCTGCGGGTTTACCGTTTCTTGGTTAGGAAGGGACGCGGGCTGTTGAGCCTTCTGTTGATCATCCACTCAATGGCCCGGTTTTCGTCGGTCACCCGACTGCGATGTTCAAGAAAGAGATAGGTGCCAGCCATGGGCATAGTCGAATCAGGTTCGGGTTCCTCCATTCAGTGCTTCATCCCTCCAATCTCCGACTTCGGACATCGGATATCCCGCCTCTAGCCCTTATCCCTCCGACCTCCGGCCATCAAGACGTCCTTCCATCATGCTGAACCATAAAGGGAGCATCGTTCCTAAGATCGTCAGGATGATGATATAGAAGCGGGGATGGATAAAAGAATCAAGCCCAGCTCGGTGATAAATCAGGTAAAAAATGCCAATCACCAGCGAGTTTAAAAGATAAATGTAAAAGGAATGCCTGCCGATGCGTTTAAGCAACTTAATTCTTCCAACCCACTGGATTGACGATACATATAGGATACTGACAATGGCAGCGATGCTGGTCACCTGATATGGAACCTTCGCTGTACGGGTAAACACATTCACTAAGAGAATGGCGAACAGGCAAAGAAAAAGCACGCCCCATTTGGGTAAAACGGTTTCGAAAAACCCTATATGATCAGTCATCAAGCCGCCGGTGATAAAAAAGAAAAAGTATTTGCCGACCAGATTCAAGGAAAAGATGTATGGCAATGGGATAACCGTCAACAAGAGAGCAGCCAATGCTACCAAGTAAAGAAGATTTCGGGGAAGTATTTTCAGGAAAGGCGTAAAAGCATAAAAGATGAGCAGCACATACAGGTACCAGAGAAAAATGGCGCCGCCCCGGACAGGTGAAAAGAACATGTTGTATATCTGACCCGGAACCCGCTCGATGTCGTATTTTTTAAAATACAGATCCAAAAGAACATAAAGAATCGATAACAGAAAATAGATGGGAATGAACTTCCGCCCCTTTTTGGATAGATATTGCCTGTATGCCTTCATGGTTTTGATGGGCCTGCAAGTATAGAAAACTAAAAACCCTGACAAAAACATGAAAACGGACATGTGGAACTGGTAGAGAAAATCCCGAAGAGGGCCATAGATTGCATCTTGCCTGAAATCGCCGAAATAGTTATGGCCGAACACCACCAGGACCATCGTGATCCCGGCAGCCGTATCGAACCTGTGCAATCTCGGTTTGGGCGGTTCAGGCACGATGGGGAAGGATAGGGGCAGGGGGTATAACTCTGGTAAAAACTTCCAGGAGTTTCCGATAAACCGCTTCCTGGCTGTAACAAGTCCCCGCTTTGATCCGCCCGGCCTCGCCCATTCTGAGGCATTCAGACGGATCAGCATAAAGCCGCTGAATGGAGCCGGCCAATTCGGAAACATCGCGTGGTTGGAACAGCAGCCCGGTTTTGTCGTGTTCCACAATTTCAGGCACCGCCCCCAGACGGGACGCGATGACCGGCTTGCCGGCTGCCATAGCGCTTGCAATCACATTGGGGAACCCCTCAAACCAGCGCCCGGGGAAGACCAGGATTCGGGACTGCCTGTAGAAATCATCCAGCGCGCTGTCTCTAAGAAATCCCATCCATTGCACATTGGCCGGTGAACGTCGGAGCAGCTTCGGCATCTGCTCGTGGTTGCCAGCCACAGCGAATGGGACTTCCGGGAGCCGTTCCGCCGCTGCAATAAAATCCTCGATCCCCTTTTCCGGACTGATCCGGCCTACAAAAGAAACCAGAATGCCCGGATCGCAGGAGGATGGCTTCGCTGACAGATGGGCGATGTTGGGTACGATTGCAATTTGTTCCGGGGCGATGCCTCCCTGGATAAACCGTTGCCGCTGAAACTCCGACAACACCACAAACATGTCCACATGATCCACAATCCGTCTGCTGATTCGCGCCGCTGCATTGCGCAGCGCATATCCCAGACTTTTAAACAGGTCCTCTTCGCAGTTCCGGATCACGCACCAGTATTCTTTCCCCCCCAAACAGCGCTCGCACACCTCTCCGTGGCACAGATGAAGCCCATTCGGACAGAACAGTCGATAATTAGGGCAACGCATGATCATCGGAATGGCAAACTCGCGCAACACCTTTAAAATAGAAGGCGAAAGAAACGGATAAAGGTTTTGGACCAAGGCGGCATCGACAGGGTGCTCGCTCAAAAATAAACGCAAGGCCTGTGCGGCCCCATGGCTGTGAATCCCGGAATAAAAAGCCCGGACTTTACCCCGAATACCCTCGATCCCCACAGAAGAGCGCAGAAACCAGGAAACTTGATGCCCATTTTCCTCCAACATGCCCGCAATGGCCCTGAGCGCATATTCTTCCCCGCTGACAGCGCCGTACTGATTATGTAATAAAAGCAACCGCATCCGAAGCCTTAACGCAATTCATTTTGTGAAAACCGAATTTTACTCCGTTTTAGGAATTTATGCTTCAATGCCGCAAGATCAATTCGAAGAAATGCCGATCCCCCAGATATTTTCATGTTGGCGATCTTTGGTGATCCATAGCTTCTAGCACTATAATGAACAGGATAGTTAACAATCTTCATACCTAGATTCCAAGCTCCAAAAATAAGCTCATGGTCACCGAATGGATCAATATTCTTCAGAAATCCCTCTTCGCACAATTTGATGAAATCATCCTTTCTCATCCCCTTCGTCCCGCAAAGCGTATCTGACAGCCATGTCCCTACAATAAAGCTCACCAGCAACGCAAATGACCGGTTTGCCAAATAGTTCAAAAATTGCATAGCTCCCTTTTCCATAGGGTAGCGAAAACGTGTTGCATTCACAAAAATGTTTTGTGATTTAGAAAGAATTTCATAAACTCCAGGCAACTCTTCTGGAGGCACAGTAATGTCACCGTCAAGGATCACAACAACTTTACCCATTGCGCGTTCAAAGCCTTGCCAGACAGCGGCGCGCTTACCTTTACCCTCCTGCGTAAAGTAATGAATACAGCGATTAGGATACGCAGATGCTACTCTTTCTAACTCGGCCATGGTGCCATCCACTGAGTGACCATCCACAAATAGCAACTCAGTTTCAACACCAAAATTGGGCATTCGGCAAACGGCCGGTTCGATGTTTCCCTTTTCTTCTTTGGTAGGGATTAGTATTGTCAGTTCAATCATATGAGGATAGTTTCTTCTAAAGGTTCAATTTTCATAGCCTTGCCTTGGCAAAATTCTCCTGATACCAATCTACGGCCTTCTTTATTGCGTCGGGAAGCGGTGTAAATTTAAAATCCGGATAACATTCCATCAACTTGCGATTCGACACCGTTCGCTGAAACTGACCGTCTGAATACTTGGTATCGAACATCAATGGCTTAAAGTAACCAAATGCGTCCGCGACATACTGGCCAATCGTAGCGATGCTCACCTCCTGACTCTCATCAGGTGATAGGATTAACGGCTCTGCTTCGTCATAATGGAGGTATGCCCAGATAAAGAGCCTTGCAACATCAAGAGAAAAGATGAATTGTCGCAAGGGACGGCCTGAACCCCAGACAACGAAATCACCACCATTATTCATGGCTGCATGACATTTCCGAATAAGTGCAGGAATGACGTGGCTATTTTCACGCGAGAAGTTATCATTGGGTCCAAAGATATTTGTCGGTGCGAGCGTAATATAATTTTGTTTATATTGTTTACGATAATATCTGGATTGCACATCTACCATCCGTTTAGCATACGCATAGCCTTCGTTAGAAGGATGGGGCGGTCCCATATGAATCATGGTCTCATCGATAGGCAATCTAATATGATGACTCAGACTCAGTTCGGGAAAAATACATGTAGAAAGGCACGATACCAGTTTTTCTACATTAAATTCTTTGCAGCACTGCATTACATGCATATTCATCAGCAGGTTGTTTTCGAGCATATCAACTCCGTGATCCATGTTCTTATACAAACCGCCAACATCTGCAGCAAGATGGATTACGCCGTCTGGACGAACTTTCTCAAAAAGCGATAGGGTGGCTGTCTTGCTACAGAGGTTACCATCACTAATATCCACGAATATAAAGCGGTACCCTTCCACCGGTTCACGGGAAACTATTTGTTGTATTGCATAACCAACGGTTCCTTGACCACCCGTGACCATAATTTTCTTCATAATTCCACTCCTTTATAATTTTATCCCAAATTAAGCGATAGCGCCGACGTCAACGGTTCGTCGGCGACTGTATGTGATAAAGGTGCTACGTATCAGGAAAGTTCTCGTGAAAAGCGATGGATATTCGATATGATCGCAAGAAAAAGACGATTCAGCGCGCGGAAATTACAATACAAGCACTGAAACAGACACTACAGGCACAAATATACAAATTGTAGTAACTTAAATGGGTGGTTTTGCGTCAGTTAACCATATACGTCGGTACCGCACCAAATTCAAAAGGAATTTTTATGCTCTAAAATCGCTTCATCAAGGCTTTAGAAAATTTCTGATGCGATCGATATAAGTTCGTGATCATTACTTCTATATACAGTTATTCCAAATAACCTTAACTCATTTTTTAAATTCTCAGTCAAATCAGGATTCGTTTTACTTAGCAAAATAAATCTGGCTTTGTGCCTTTTGATTAATAGCTCCCGCGCATGCAATTCTGTTTTGACATCAAAAAACTCTCGGATTTCATCACAGCGGGCTTTAATATCACTTACGAATGATTCGTTAGTCGAAGTCGCTATGACCTTCCCTCCAAAGGAGGGGACCATATCCGCATTGTCCAACCCTGTAATGACAACATCTTGAGATGACACATAATCTTTAAGAAACGTGAGGGATTCATAGGTGCTATCCCTTCCAGGATGAAACCTATAAATTCCTAACGCAAGAAAATACAGGCTCATGGCAATTATGACCGCCCTAGTGAATTTGAAAATCATGGCAGTTCTAAACCGCATCAACTTTCCAGACGTAGTCATTTCAATTGCCCGGGCAAACCATTCCCCAAGGACAAAATGAAGAATGAACATTATCTGAACAATAATTCTACCATATCCATAATTCTTAGTAATATATCCATAAACATATATAATTGAAAACACTACAGCCATGTAGCCTATTGGATCATATCGATTATAACGCAATCTAGAGATAATTAAAGGCAATCCCAAAAGCGCCGGCCCCATTCCTAATAAAACATTGTGGTACATCCAATAATTGCCAAGATGATAACTTACAGACTTTCCTGGGGCAACAACATCAAAAAAGGGATAATAAGGCCATAGCTGTGCCAATCCAAAACCGCCAACCACTGCCCCGCATATCAGCAACGCTGGCATCAGGCATCCATTGGCAAACCGACTGAGAGCAATCGCTCCCAGGCCCGCCACAAGGCCCATCCCTGTTTGAGGGTTGGATAAGAGCACTATTCCCGAAATAACAGCCATAGAAAAAATCTTTACCCACTTATTCTTCCCTTCGAGGGTGATCGCCCATCCCCAGACAATGAGCGTACAAGCGATGGAAAATGCTGAAGGATAGGGTATAACATTTCCAATGGCTTTTAAATGCAGAAATCCGCTCCACATCCACGGATGTGGACCCCACATAACCAACGTAAATAAGATGGCATAAAAGGGCGTATCTTTTGCAGTGCTGATCCTGGTAACAAAAAATCGCATCGCATAAAACCAGAACACAAGATTTAGAACCGCAAAAAATGATAAAACTATGATTGGATGTATCGCTAATCCCCGAGCCAAAAAAGCCAGGAGGAGCAAATAGGGAGAATACATTTCATAAGGAGTATTGATATTTAGTCTCGGATGCCCTGGATCAACGAAATTGTCAGACAATGCCGATACAACAGCAGAATGTTGCCAAAAGTCGCCTTGCCAACGTTGGTTATAAATTTGGCCTATTACAAGTGCCAAGACAATTATGAAGAGGATAATAAACTTATATTTATAAGCAATTTTGCCCAATGAAAAAATACAATTCTGCGGAAACGAACTTAGAACGGTCAGTCGGTTCATCTCCAGAAAAACTTTGAAAGACTTAGTATTTTTATTATGCACGCCATCCATGCATCAGAACTGACGTATCAAATTTTCTTGGTGGTTTGCTGGTAATAGGAAAAATGGTGAAGCGCCAAAAAACTCGAAAAAACGATAATTGGGACTGCCCAAAAATTACCAATAAAAGGAGATCCGAGGCAATTTACCAATCCAGCTGCAAACATTGCCCTGCAGCCAAGCGCGCTTCTCATTCTGATTTTGGTCGCCTTAATATTTTCAAAAATAAAATTAAAAAAGAACAAAAAAAACAGTGTAAAGCCAACGAAACCAATAGCGAGAAGGATATCCAAGAATATGTTGTGCGCGGTATTTGCGTAAAAACCGAGGGTGCGAGTCGCTATACCAAAACCATAACCAAACCAAGGATGATCAAAGACAAGAGGCCAGTAATATTTAAAAACGCTGACTCGCCCAGTCCCGCTCATGACCCCTTCATAATTCTTGCCAGGAAAGAAAATCTGTAACATGGCGCTTTGCAAATCATCTGCGCCCGAAATCATCATGAAACTAACTAAAGCAAGAAATAACAGGAGCGAAAAGGCCAGAAATCGATTTCTTTTGCTGAAGATGGCAGTCAGAACCCCAAAAGCCGCCCCGATGTTGCTGCTTGAACTGGTCGATATTACCAAAATGCCAAGTGATAATACGGCCAGCCTCCTAAGCACCCTTTTTCGTTCCTCATCGGGAGAAGTAAGCAACTCACCGAAGCAATAAGCGAAAATCATGGCGGCACTTGCAGCATCAACATGAAGTCCGGCGATTGATGAAACGCCCGTTTCCAACCACCTGCCACCATAAAATATAAACAGCGCACCAACGGCAAGAGTCAAGGCGCCCTTTTCAAGATTTTTTTGGCTGAAACAAGATAGCGATACATAGATTGCAAAGATGCTTATTAATACTTCATACGCTCTATACCCGCTGTAACTTGGCATTGGCGACCAAATCATACTTACAATGCCTAAACAATACATCGCGACTAGGAATTCACCGCTGACAGGGAAAAATCTCCTGATAGAGGGATTTCCTTTTGCAAGCTTTTTCAGCACCAGGATCGTCATTATCCCAACTAAAATTATATCTACAAGCGCAAATGAATCGACGGTCGCGAAATTTTCCGCGGACCTTCCGCGGCGCAGCACCATCCTCCGAAAGGCAAGCCCCCAAATGCACAACCATATAGGTAACGCCCCTTTCAATTGATTCCAATAGGCAGCGGATTTATCAACTCGCTCAGTGGCGTTAGAATGGGTCAGCGGTTTCTTATATGCATCACTCATAGTTGCATACATGATATCAGAATACTTCTCTAGGAGAAAAATTTAATTTTTGAAAAAATGCAGCACAATAAATTCTAAGTCATTGCTCGAACTCGGTCGTTATCCACCTATGCTTGCCCGCTATAGATCGGCTCAATTCTGGTTTGTAGTCTAAATCGATAGAAATTGATTCACACAATGTGGTACGGATAGACGTTTTTAACCAATTTTCCTTTTTCAATGATAATGGTTTGCTGTCATTTGTTGTGATAGTTATGATTATTCGGAAATCGCGCCTCTGATGAACATTAAAAATCAATATATCGCTTAGTTGTTCTATGCAGTGTGTAATCATTTCTCCGTGGCAGAATCTTCCAGAAGGTGTTCGCAAAAAATCGTGGGTCCGACCTTTTATTTCTCCAAGAATTTCGCGACCATTATTCCCGCGCTCTATTTCTTTAGCCGTCATATCTCCAATTTGATATCGAAATAGAGGAAAATGGCTATCCCTTAGTTGCGTAACGATCAAGTCATATCCACCTGAGGGATTCTTGGAAGTGTCTACTAAAACGGAATTCTCGAAAATATGATAACCTCCCGAAGGATGTTCATACGCAATCATTCCACATTCAATACTTCCATATTCGCCCACTGCCGGACATCTTAAAATTTGGTCAATTATTTTTCTATGTTGTGGCAATATGGGCTCAGCTGCTAAAAACGCCGCTTTAAGGGTCTTTCCCAAGGGGGGGCGATCTGAGTTGGCCATCGCAAGCAGGAATGCTGCAGATGAATACGCATATAAAGATGCTGGTTGAAACGCGTCAATCTTATCATAGTATCTTCGCAACGATGATTCGTCTATTTGGTATGCGCTTAGTCTCATCCTCCGTCGCGCTTTATCGGTAATTGGGACCATAAGCCTATGATAAGTTCCTATCATTCCATGGCCAAATGTATGGGAATGCCCCCAAATCATCGCCTGCTTATCGAAAGGATCAACTCCCCACCACATGCGCGCCCAATACTGATCCCTCAAGCTTTCCAGATGTCCTTTGAGTTTCCAATATACCCTGGTTGGAATGCCAGTGGATCCCCCGGTCGACATCCATTTCCCTCGTGCGTGCCCATTCAACAAAAAATGTTTTGGATGTCTTGAAACCGCATTTTTGGTCGTTATTGGCATCAATGAAATATATTCTTCTATAGAAGAGAATGTTTCAGGTAAATTATGCTTCTTTTTTATACGTTGATAATACTTTGAGTTATTCTGAGCTTTTAGCCACCGCTCGTTAAGTTTTCGTAACCTTATATAATCTCGATCGGTCTTGGATAAACTCATAAATGATTCGCGCTTTTTGAACTCTTCTTCAAGCGGCCAATATCGGGGAAAAATCAATTGTAATAGTGATCTCATTATTTACCTTTTAAGTGCGATCCTGCAGGCATTTAGGATCGCCTTGGCCGCATGGTCCGGTGTATGGTTTTGCACGATCTCAAACGACTTTCTGCCCATTTCCGGGAGCCTATCGCGCCCTGCCAGACATTTTTCAAGGCAGGAAACCGTATCCATTGAATCCAACGGATCAAACACCCACCCGTTTTCAGGCGTGACCAGTTCCGGCCAGCAGCCATTGTATCTAGAACACATGATCGGCAGTCCGCAGGCCATCGCCTCCGGCACAACCAAACTCCAGTTGTCCTCCAGCGTTGAAATCACGAAAACATCCGCAAGCCCATAGTACTGATGAATATGGCTATAATCAATCGCCCCAGCAAAAGTGACATTACGCAAGTTTGCCTCGCGGCAGATCGCCTCCAGATTCCGACATTCAGGTCCATCGCCCACAACCAGCAGGTGAGGCTTCACATTATCTGACCAGGCAAATCGTTTCCATCCATCCAAAAACTCCGCTATTCCTTTGCGTTTGATGAGTTTGGAAACCGACAGGAAGACCACTGCATCCAATGGAATGCCCAGGCTTTGACGAAGCGCCGATACCTGGTCCAGCTGAAGATTCTTATGCTTCTCAGGCAGTTCTTTGACATCAGCCACCATGTGACCAATGGTAATCCTGTCTGCAGACATGCCCAATGATTGCGCATACTCCTTTGACAGACTGCCGTTGACACACATGGCATCAACAAAGGCTATAACCGCTTTTCGAAATATCCTACGGTACACCTGGGCATTACGTTCTGTATGCGTCGTACGTTCATAGCACACTACCAGGGGAATACCTTCTACTATCCGATAAACCAGTGCAGCCAGGGTCCATTGGGAGAAGCCGTCGCCGATTAACACATGAGGCTTGGATTTCCTAATCTCTTTCAGGATGCCCGGTTGCCAAGGAATGCGCAGTCGGGTGTTGGAAAACTCGCTGGATATGTTGCCGTGAAAGCCCAAGGCACGCTCCCCTGCAAGGCCCACAGCCCGCTCGCCCAATATGTTACGCGCCCGCTGTATAACCCGCTCAGGGATTTTATCCGAAAAAACCACGCTCAACCTCCCCTCAACCAACTCATCAAGTGCCTCAAACACAGGCACCCGGTAGTCGAGGAAGGACCGGCAAACGTAGGTTATTCGCATTTTACCTTTTTACGGTTGACAGTTTTTGCCCGACGGCCAACAAAATCGCTTTTTGATATTCCCTTAACATCAAAAAACCACACGAACTGGCCCAACCGAACGAGCCAAGCCGATACCCTGCGAACATCAAGCGGGTTATCCATGTCCTAGGTATTTCCTTGGCATATGCTTCAAACGTTTCTCTTGCTTCTTTATGCCGCCCCGCAAGAACCATATTGTGGACATAGCTTGCGGCAACTTTTCCCCGTATCCTTTTAAAGGACGGCAAGACATCCTCTTTTATATTCGGCAAGACCCGTACTTGCCACATTTGCACCGTGGGACAAAATTTTCCGCGGGTTATATACCTTTTTAACCAACCCTCACGGGCAGCTTCCCTGGCCGAATCGCCGAACCAATAGGCTTCAGGAATAAAACCCCACGGACCTTTCGTAGCCAGAAAAGCCCAGAACTCAAGATCCTCACAGATGCGAAGATCGGTTCGTTGAATACCGTCGCTCCCCAGTTTGGAACGTCTTATCAGTGCCGTCCCGGTACGGATGTGATCATAGCGGGCCCAGAAATCAAAAAAATTTTCCAGCATGCAGGGCTTGCAGGGAATATCAGGTTGTCTTCCAGGTGGAGGAAAACTTATTGCTGCACCTTTTAGGGGCTGAATCTGCCACCCCGTGCTCACTGCTACAGCTTCAGGGTTGACCTCCATAAATTGAGTCGTGGCTCTAATAAATCCAGGGAGCCAGTAATCGTCCGCATCGAGGAAAGCCACATATTCACCCTTTGCGACAGCTAAACCAGAATTGCGGGCAGCCGCAGGGCCGAGGTTTGCTTGTTCCAGGTATCGGATACGATCTCCAAAGCTCTGGGCTACTTCAGCCGTTTTGTCCGTTGATCCGTCATTGCTAACAATCACCTCCAAAGGCGGCGGATCCTGATTCAGGGCGCTAAGAACGGCTCGGGATAGGCAGCTTTCGACGTTATAGGCGGGAATGATGACAGAGACGCCGCTTAGTTTGCAACACAACTCTTTGGACAGATTTTCATTCATATTCGGCACTGCGCACACAACCAACTTCTATAATAAGCACAGTTAGTCCTTTCTCGAGCAACTTATAGAGATCTGATGTTCGCACAAAGAAATATGAGAAACATTGAAAAACAGCTCGGTTGCACACTCAAGACCACATTCGCCAGAAATCTCAGCGCTAGCATCTGTAGATCGTGTTCGTTTTTCAAGACTTACTAATCAGTTCCACACAGCACTGGATGTGACACTCTCGCGTCATATGGCGTCTGAGTACCCTTCCAGCTTACTCAACAGTTCGGAGTGCGCAAACAGCTTTGGATTTTGCCTTCGATCCGCCCTCAATTTCTTCTCGGCTGCCCGCTGGAATATCTTGTATCGATATTTTGCCCAGCGTAGGAGTTTTGATATGATGGGCTACACAAGCAATACCCAAAGTGACGATACCAATATCGCCTATCCAAGATAACAATCACAAAACATATCCATCAGCAATATCAAAAATATGGATTCTTTGGCAAATATAGAATTTCATATCCTTCTTCTCGCAGACCTTGGATTAAGGACTCTTCCGGCTCTTTTTTGAAAACAATTATCCCACCTAGGCCAAACCCAAGAAGACCCAACCGACAAAGCCCATTTTGCAGAGAGATGCCAAGTTTCGTCATTATAAAAAAAAGATTTCGACTGTCTGCTGGCATGTTTGACAGTTTTTCGTGATAGAAATCATTCAGCTTCTTAAACGCAAGAAGTCTTCCTCCTAAACCTAAATGCATCTTTATAATTTCTTTGATGCTGACACGGTATAGATAGTTTCCACTGGGCTCAAAATCAATGTCTCCACGTCCTCTAAGAAGCTTTTTAATAAGACTTTTAAAAATATTTAAAACTCTCCTTTCGTCGATTGGCTCTATAAGAAATATACCTTTAGCAGCAACACGGAGCATTTCATAAAATGCAACAGGTGGACGTGGAAAATGATGGTAGCTTTCTTTGCAAAGTATCCAATCTACTGAATCATTTTTCAAAGATAGACACTCAGCGTTCTCAACCCTATACTCAGTTATCCACCCTTTTTCATAAGCAATTTTAAGGGTATCATCAGTTAAACTGCTCGCAATTGCAGTCATTCCAAATGCAAGAAGATATGCTGAATCAGATCCATACCGCCCATCCCCTACAGTCATCCAAACGTCAAACGGGGAAGCCTTAAGTAAAGGATTTGCCAACGCAAGCATACGGGTATGTCTCCAATTATCAATTGACTTTGGAGTAACAAAACGCGACGGAAACTCCATTAGTCGCTCTGCGTTCTTCTGCAGCCTAATCATTTTATTCAATGCTTCATTCTCATTCATCGGCTTTCCCATATAATGCTACACAAACAAAACAAATCGGGATAGGGGAAGGCCTCACGGCCTTCGCCCTCCCACACCACCGTGCGTATGGGTCCGTACACGGCGAAGCAAGGAGGCCACTTCTCCCGCTTCGAGCACCTGTCGACCTCTGCAAGAATACGCAGTTTGTATTTGGCTGTAAAATTGCGGCGCCGTTTTCTCGCGACAACCTCGGGGCCTGGAGGCTCGACCGCTGCAAGCCCTGTGGGTGACCCGGTCGCCGCAGGGCCCCTTTTCCTCAACCCTGGACCTTTTCAATGCAATTTGGGTTAGCTTCTTCATGCCTTAAAACCTTACCCGCCCTCACTCTTGTCCAAATTAGGAATTGCGGGCGTTTAGGGCGGAGGTGAAGCGCAAGGTGGAGTCGGGAAGGTGATCGAGGTTTCTGGGTATAGCCTCTTTGGTGTATAAGGATTTTGGGAAAAACAAACACACCAAGAGGAGGCTGATACCCATGAACAGGTTCGGTAGCATATTTAGCCAGTTGCTGCAACTTTTTCCGCGGGCGGAATTTGAGGCGGCGGTGAAAGAGACTCGGGCGGAACGGCATGCCAGGGGGTTTACGTGCTGGGGACAATTTGTCGCGATGCTTTTCTGCCAGTTGGGGCGCGCCCATAGCCTGCGCGAAATCTGCGGCGGTCTTGCAACCTGCGAAGGAAAGCTGGTCCATCTGGGAATTCGCGCGCCGAGTCGCTCCAGCCTGGCTTATGCCAATGAGCATCGTCCTTGGGAGCTTTACCAGACAGTCTTTTTCAACCTGTTGGAGAGGTGCCGGGTCCAGGCAGCCGGATTCAAGCGAAAATTTCGGTTCAAAAATAAGCTGATGAGCCTTGATTCCACGACCATCGACCTGTGCGTAAAGGTTTTTGATTGGGCCAAGTTTCGGCGGACGAAGGGAGCAGTGAAACTGCACCTGGTTTTGGATCACGACGGATATCTCCCTTCATTTGGGGTGATTACCAACGGAAACGTCTCCGATGTGAAGATAGCGCATCAAATCCGGTTTGATCCGGGGACTATCGTTGTGGACGACCGGGGCTACAACGACTATCGGTTGTGGGGCAAGTGGTGCCAGCAAGGGGTTTTCTTCGTTACCAGGGCCAAGAAAAACGCCCAGTTCGAGGTTTGCGAGCGTAGACCCTGTCCGAAAGATACCCGTGTCCTAGCCGATGACATCATTCACCTTATCAGCAAGAAGGCTGAGGAAGCCTGTCCTGAATATCTGCGCAGGATCCTATGGCATGACGAGGAACGGAACGAAACCTTCGAGTTCGTCACGAACCACATGCGGCTTTCGCCGGTCACCATCCCTGCCATTTACAAAGACAGGTGGCAGATAGAGATCTTTTTCAAGCTGTTGAAACAGAACCTGAAGATCAAAACCTTTGTCGGGACCTCTGCCAACGCTTTGAAGACCCAGATTTGGACAGCACTGATCGCCATGCTGATTCTCAAACATCTTCAATTAGGAGCCATCTTCGCCTGGTCCATTTCCAACCTGGTGGCGCTGCTCAAGATGAACCTCTTTACCTATCGAAATCTTACGAGCCGTGGGGGACATCTCACCTCGGCCCAGACCATGAACAGCTGGCTTTCGCGCTTTTATAATCGGGACAGCATCCATGTTGAAAGTACAACCTAATTTCCAAATCCGCCAAATCCGGTCTAGAATCCAAATGTTTTCAGGGAGTGGAGTTTGAATCCCCGCCTAATTTGGACAGTTGTGACCTTCCAATATATTGCCGAGCAACGTTGTTGCCCTTTTCCCCTTCAAATAACCGACGATTGGGGAGACAGCATATTTTGGCGGAATTGATATCAGCATGTGAACATGGTCGCCTCGCAGATGTCCTTCGTGGATTTTGCTCTCCTAGCGCGACGCCAATTCACGCAGCACATCTCACAAATATTTCAGCAACTCCCCGTAAAGAAAAATTTTCCGGTACTTCGGAATCCAAACCAGGTGATACTTGCAATGGCCGTACGCATCATCACTGATTCAGTAAGCACCGAACGGTATTTCGTCCAGAACTCATAAAAACTCGGGCACACAGCTCCTTCAATGCCATAAAATGCAAAATCTTCTTTATCCAGAACGGGGCAATAATAATCGTTTCCATCCCAGTCTCTCTTCCCGTAACCCGTGTTGCCAGCCACCAATTAGGGGTGCGCTTCCATAAAATTGATGGTTTTTTCAACAAAGCCGGGCTGCCAATAATCATCAGAATCAAGGAAAGCCACATATTTGCCTGTTGCCGCAGCTAGCCCGACATTCCGGGCCGCGGCCGCCCCTTGGTTGGTTTGTTCCAGGTAGCGGATACGCTCACGAAAACCTCGCGCCACTTCAGCCGTTTTGTCCGTAGAACCGTCGTTTAGAACGATCACCTGAAACGGCGGCGGGAGTTGCTCCAGGACGCTTGACACCGCACGGGCAAGGCAGGCTTCGACATTTAAGGCGGGGATAATGACGGAAACAGGAACATACTCAGTTGCCCTTTGAATTTTATTCATACCAAATCTTCCAAAACTCTTTTACCATTCCGCCGCACAATTCTGGCAGGCACCCCTACCACGGTTGTATCGGGGGGGACATCCTTTACCACTACGGCGTTGGCACCCACTTGGACGTTGTCCCCGACAACGACGTTCCCCAGTATTTTGGCGCCGGCCCCCACTCTCACATTATTCCCAATCACCGGCGGCCCATTTTTATCTTTCCACCCGATAGTGACGCCCTGATTGATCCAGGCATCCGAACCAATTCTTTTTGCGGCAATAATGGTACAGATTCCATGTTCGATAAAAAGACCAGGTCCAATCTCTCGTGTAAAAATCTGAAGCGATTGCGGAGGCTTATAAAACCAACTTATCATTCTACCGATTAATCTTGCAGAAACATTGCCACATTTTATTCTATGGAAAAAAACAGCGCGATAAACAGGATTGCGCATTGAATACAGAAAATCCGCTATTAATGAATCCCACATAAATATTTTTGGCCATCGCGCTAAGTCCCTTTGAATCAGAGAACGCTTGTTGGTAAGCAACCAGGGAACCAAAAATGGTAAATATAAAAAAATGTGAAATACTCTCTTGATATTGCTTATATCTGTTTTCATTTCTCATCTACTTGCTAGCCATGCCTGTCGATTTTTTATTATCTCAATATTTAAAATTTGCAATCCAACGATTTGGCATAAAATAATTATATCGGTTATTCTCGGATTAGTTTTTGAATTAAGCAGCCTGTTGACAACCACATCTAAAGAAAATTTTTCACAAACCGTTTTTTGCATTAGATGTGAAGCGATATCTTGATCCTGAATCCGTGAGACTCCAATAAACAGTCACCCGGTTTCAGGTAAATATTTTATAATCCTCCAGTTTTATGACATTTGAAGCAGAGTCGGGCGCTGTATAACAATTGAATTGCAAAACATTAAACCGCATTTTAGAATAAAGACGCCAAATTAAATTTGATTGCCGTAACACAAATTTACATTTGAAAACAAATGAGTGGAAAAAGCTAATGTTTAACTCAAGTTTTAAAATATAACGTAATCTAAAAAGCCCCTTTAACTCATAAAATCTTATGAGTTTCTCTATCCGCTTTTTAGCTTCCGCAGCTTCATCAATAAACGTACGTTGTAACTGTACAAGATTACTTCTAGTACAAAGTGGTATGTGGGAAGCAGCGTTGATATCCCTTATCCTTTGCATATAAGCATCTGGATTTCTATTTTCAAAATAAGCCCATTTTTTCAAAATTTCTTCGTATGACCTAGAATCACTTGAAACATTCTTTTCATGCACCCTATACAGTAAGACAACTATATTTGTAATCACAACTTTTCCTAATAGCAATGCCCGAAAAGGGAGGATTAGATCCTCTGAGATTTGTGTTGCATTGAGCGAAGGAAATAACGTGAAACAGTCCCTATGATAAGCAGCGGTTGCGCCAATTAAAATGGTTGAACGTATATTCGGCAGATGGCCTAGTTTGTAGCCGCGAAAGCCTATACTTTTCCCCTGCGAATCAACAATCCTACATGCAGTCCCAATTGCGAAAACACCCTTTGTTTCGCTTATCTTGGACTGAATGCTCGAAACTCTATGACGAAGCGAAACATCATCCCCAGCCTGACAAACAATCCATTCGCCTGAAGAAAGAGAAACAGCTTTCTGCAGATTCAGTACAATCCCGAGATTATGTTGGTTCCTATTCAGAATAATTTGATGATCGCCACTATATCTTTTAGCGGATCGAGTGATTAATCCCCACGTATCGTCTTGTGAATGATCGTCAGAAATTATGATTTCAAGATTACAATAATCTTGTGCAAAAGCACTTTCAACAGCCTCTTGTATATACTTTTCCTGATTATAAGAAATAATTACCAATGAAATAAGCGGTAGCCCTTTTCCCACAGTTATACCTGACAGTCTTTGTGTTTTGCGCTTTTTAGCGAAATTTATATTCCATCTACAAGCTTCCTTCCAAATTTTGCTCTATATCGCAAAAGGCTACGATAAGCGGCGAAAGCTTAAAGATCTTTTTGACAGGAGTTTCAGAGTTTGAAGCTGAATGAAGTTCCAATATTCTGTAGTCATGACCTCCGGCAAAGCCGGAGGCTTGAATTTGTGAACCGCTCAAAGCGGTAAATAAAATCGGGGGCCACCTGAAGGTGGCTGCTATTTGAACAAACCTAGCTGGTCGAGTTTTTTGTCGATTTCTTCGTGTCTTTTGATGTATTGCCGGATCACCTCTTCATCGTGACAGGCTGTAGAGACGTAGTAGCCTCTTGCCCAAAAGTGAAGACCAGTGAAATTCTTCTGCCTTCCCATATATTGGCGAGCAACGTGAATTGCGCTTTTCCCCTTCAGATAACCGACGATTTGGGAGAAAGCATATTTTGGCGGAATTGATATCAGCATGTGGACATGGTCGCCTCGCAGATGTCCTTCGTGGATTTTGCTCTCTTTGTGCGATGCCAATTCACGTAGCACGTCTCCCAAATATTTCCGTAACTCCCCGTAAAGAATCTTTTTTCGGTACTTCGGAATCCAAACCAGGTGATACTTGCAATCCCATGCCGTATGGTTTAAGCTTTGAACGTTGTTCATCGAAAGCCTCCTTGAAAGTGATCTTTGACCGGTTCACAATCTTGGAGGCTTTCGTATATTCCCGGAATTGTCAAACTTTGTGTGTCTCCCCGGCAAAGCCGGGGGTTTACTCGTATTAATTACAAGACAATTAAGTCTCGGACTCGACTTTACAAATAAGCGAACAGAAACCGCCTGATTATTTGTGATATCAATATGTTAGCTGGTGTTTATCTGTAGGACCCTACTGTATGCCGAAAAATTGCCTTCTCAAATGCAGCATATATAACCATCAGGGATATTTTCTCTTGACATGTAGGACCCTACTGTATATAGTGGGTGTCATGGCGCACCTCCACAAGAAAATCAAGAAAGGCAACGCCTACTACTACGTGCGTGAGACCCAACGCATCGATGGCAAACCTACCGTTGTCAACCAGGTGTATCTCGGCTCTGCCGACAAAATCCTTTCCGTCTTTATGGCCAAAGAGAGTGGGTTCCCCAGCCGGATTTCCTCCAAAGAGTTCGGATCGCTTTTTGCCCTGCTTGAAATCGACAAGCCTTTGAACCTCGCCGGCATTGTCGACGACGCCGTCCCTGCAAAAAGGAAGAGGCAGGGACCTTCCACCGGAGAGTTGATGCTTTATGCCGTCATCAATCGCGCCATTGCCCCCATGAGCAAACGCAGGATGTCCGAATGGTATGGCGTCACCGATATTCAGCAGATCCGTCCTGTAAACCTCGATGCCCTCACCGCCCAAAACTTCTGGAACCACTGGGATCGTATCGGTGAGCATGAGCTTACCCGCATCATGGACCGGTTTTTCACCAAGGTCCGCACGCTTTCCCACGGCGAGGAAGAACACTTCCTTTTCGACACCACAAATTACTATACCTACCTGAGTTCCCGCACCCCTTCCACGCTCGCCAAGCGGGGACACAACAAAGCCGGGAAGCACTATTTACGACAGGTAGGGCTGGCGCTTATCACGGAACGGTCGAGTTCCATGCCCGTTTACGCTTCTCTCTATCCAGGCAACCAGCACGATTCGCGGTTTTTCCGCCTCCATCTCGACGAGATCGTCGCCCGCCTCAGAGCTGCCGGGACGGCATCGGGAGACATCACCTTGATCTTCGACAAAGGGATGAACGCCGAGGAAGCCGTCCAACGCATTGACGGGGACGAAAAACTGCACTTCATCACATCCTATTCCCCGTATTTTGCGCCGGAATTGGCCGCCGTTCCTCTTTCGCAGTTCCGGCTCCTGCCCTGCGAAGTGAACGACAGGCTTCTGGCAGCGGGGCAGGCGAAAGACCAGATCCTGTACCATGAAACGACCGCGTCTTTCTGGGGCCGCGAGCGCAAGGTCGTCATGACCTTCAATCCGAGGACCTTTCGAAAGAAACGCTATGATCTGAAGGAGAAACTCAACCGCCTTCGCGAAGACCTTTTCACGCTGCGCCGGGCTTATAGAGAGGGGCATCCCCACTCCCGCTCTCCGGAGGCGATCAGGGAGCGGTACGAGAAAATATGTGCATCACTGCACCTGAGCCCGGCACTGTTCAACCTGAGCTTCTTCACGGAGGATTCTCTTCCTGCCATGGGCTTTGAACTCAACCGTTACCAGGTGGACGCCACGATCAAAAGAATGGCAAAAAGCATCCTGGTCACGGACCACCATACGTGGACTGCCCAGGAGGTATACTTGGCCTACAGAGATCGGCATCTCATCGAGAACCAGTTCCGTAAGACAAAACATCCCTTTCAAATCGCATTTATGCCCCAATACCATTGGACCGATTCCAAGATACGGATCCATGCCTTTGTTTGCATTGCCGCTCTGGTCTACCTCACGCTTCTGGAGCGCTCGCTTCGCGCCCATGGACTCAAGATGTCCGCCGCAGAGGCGGTGCGCCATCTCCGTGATTTGCGGACGGCCCTCTTCTGGCTTCCCGGCACGAAGAAACCCGGACGGAGGTTGGAAGAGCCCACATCTCAGCAAATCGCTGTTCTGGATGCTCTCGGCTTCGTGATCCAGGACGGTAGGGTCCTACAAAAGCAGTAGCTATTTTTTACTGCGATAACAAAGGCTTGGTTCTTTTTTTAATTTCTTATTTGTAAACTCGAGTCGGAGTTGTAGAACCTAACCGTCAGCTATTGTTCATACCCAAAGGCGGCCATCACTTTGGCCTGGATCTCATTGGGTTCCTCAATCTGGGCAGATGGTGCTTTTATGCCCTGATGCCAAGCGAAAGATCATCAAGGATGGCACTTATCCGCTCGTAATCTTCGGCATGCGGATGGTTAACGCCGGAATCCATCTAGGGCATCTGCTGCTGATATTTTTTGCGCATTTCTTGGTGGCCTTTTCTTATTTGTTGTCGTTATTTCAAATGTTTGAATAACGCTATACCAACAAAATCTAAGAAATTATCCACCTTAAAATGCGCTTTTTTTAAGTCTTATCAATAAATTACGTTTTTCGGATGGGCACTGGCTATAATAAAAACATAGGTTAAGTGTTTTTTTTACCTATTTTTCCCTACGCGGAGAACATCAGTCAAATCATACTGTTTGTCAGTCATATGCCATCGGCATTTTTTTCGGTTTCCAAACAAGGAACCTATGGCAACGCCTGATTTCTTTGACAACCTCCAAAAACAGTACAGACTCACTAGTGATAAGATGATTGAATTAACGACGTACTGATACCATATACTGGCTATCATGACGTTGATTAATCCGACAACGGCCAAAACTGTTCCAAAAGCGAGGATGTGCAGCTGATTGACCCGGTTCCACGTCACGCGGGCGACTGCATAGCCGATGGTGCACACAAAGGGTGTATAGATGGCATACAGGAGCAAGAAAGCAATGCCGGCGCCGGATAGGTCCCACAGTTTGGTGCAGCCCCAGATCGCTGCGATGTGGAGCAGATTGGCGATGGTCTCCGAGCAAAAAAAGGTTTTTCCCATGCCTTTGGCCAGCATAATGAAGCCCAGGGGCCATGAGACGATCCGTCCGAAGATGCCGTAAACGGACCAGCGCAGAATATCCACCGCCGCATCGAATTTGCCCGAGTAAAAAATCGTGATGACCAGGGGCGCGAAGACGATGGTGGCAGCCAGACCCGGAACGGCCAGCAGAAGGGAGATTTCTGTCTGGGAATTGACGGATTCATTTACAAGCTTGTCGTCGTGTGCCAGTCCGGTCAGGCGCGGGTAATAGTCTGTTCCCATTGCCTGCAAAACAAAATTGACCACGATTTCGGAAAAGGTGAACGCCGCGAGGTAAATTCCCACCCCTTCCAAACCTACCTGGCGGATAAGCAGAATCCGAATGACATACCCGGAGAGAGCGGTCATCAGGCCGGCCAGCATGAGTGGAATTCCCAGCCGGAGAAGACGGCCGGCATCTTCCCGGCTCTCCCGCCAAGACAGCTCGATTGGTTTCACAGAAACCCGGCGGGCGTACCACCAGGACGTACCCAAGGCAGCCGCAGCGGTAAGGAGAAGGCTTGGGACAATACCGGCTTTTCCCCAGAAATAATAGCATGGGATGCTGATGGCCGTGCCGTTCAAGGCGCCGATGACGCTGACTTTGGCCAGATCCTTGATCCGGCGGGTTCCCTGGAGAAGACAGGATTGGCCGGCGGTGATGTTGCCCAAAAGAATCGTGATTCCAATCAGCGCGATGGAGAGGGCATGTTCGGTTGAGCCGAAGGTGGCACTGGAAAGGAGCGTGGACCCCAGCATCATGATCAGCATGCCGAGAAGTCCGGTCACCCAGACAGTGCGGCGCAGGGTCTTGACGGTGCGGGCAATCCGATCTTGGTCGCCGCTGCCATGGGCCTCGGCGATCTCACGGACGCCGCTGGTGCCAATACCCATACTGGAAATGGTGCCGACCATACCGCTGATAGCCGTGTAGACACCCATCAGACCCATTCCTGACGGCCCCAGCAGCAACGCCACGAATTTGGTCCTGACCATTCCGATCCCCATGTTTATCAGCGAGGAGCCGCCGATCATGGAGGTAGATTTCAGAATTTCACGGTAACTCGTCACGACGAGTGGTTGTTGGCTCGAAAATAAATGAGTTCTCTTTTTTCACGCCTGGCTGCACAATAAACACATTAAAGCATTTCGGAAAGTTCAATAAACAAATTCAGTCAACATTTGCTTTACCCCAAAAGCTGCACAGCCAGATAGTATCAAAGCGGTGTTGTATTATTTTCTGTAGGCAATTTATTCGAAAAGGGCATATCCCTCATCTCTATGCGGCTACAACTTCCTGAAGGTAAATGAAATATATGATAGAACAGCATTACAATTATCACTGCAAGGAAAAGCTGTATGAAATATGATGACTTAGCCATCCACGGACCGAAATTCAAAAAATAGAACTGTGCGGGAAAGCCAATGAGATTCTCCCAGTCTTCCACAGCAGCCCCGATTGGCAGCCAGATTTTGGAGAAAAGGATTTGCGTGCCGATGAGCAAGCCCCATTGCTTACTGCTTAAGCGATCAAAATGTCCGCATAAGCTAATCCCTAAGACAAAAAGAGGGAATCCGGTCAGGATAAAACGAGGCTCTGGATACATATTGAGTACCAGGCTGAACACTACCGTTAAATAGGCACCCAATCCTAAATCGAATATTCTTTTTAGCATCGGCTTGAAAAACACGATACACAAAACTGCACCTGCACCATAATAAGTGATATCGCTGACAAGAAAAACCAGCGGCTTAAGAATGCTACCACGTACTAGGCCCAATGCAGTAAGTCCGGTTTCCACTTTAATGGGAGCCAAATAATACTGCAGCATCAGGCAGCCACCAATTATAAAAACACATATTATAAGATATCTCAGTTTTGTATTGTAGATTCTAAATAATTTCGATGGTCCTTTAAAATTTTCCATGACATAAACAATACACAGATAAATGTAGACCATGGCAAGGACAGAACCGATAACTTTGGATAGCAGAGATAACAGGCTGAATTGGATAGTCGGATAGTTTTGATAAAGCATGAGAATGCTATATAATCCGCCAAAACCAGCCAATATGCAAATGCATAAGAACCGAGACATTTTATGAACAAAATTCGGCGCAATCGTGAATGAAGATTCTTTCGGGAACATGAGCAAAAATGTTCCCATATAGACTGTACTCGGCCACACAAAAAAGTTGAGCACCACGACAAATGCAAGCCAAAAAGTCCTGCTCGTCAGATAGCAGTAAAGCATCGCAATAGCACCGCAAAATGCAAAAATATCCGTCAAGACCGGATAAAAAGCGGCACCCTTAACAATCCAATAGAAACCGAACAATAAAATAAGGCTGACTGTTGTTCTGGTAGTGCTCATTTGAAACATTTTACATATCTTTAGCCACAAGATAACCGAAACGAAAATACATAGGAGATTAGCGGTGACGAATGCATAGACAATATAGTCGCGCGTGATCGGAATATCGAAGAATTTTGTAGGCAAAGAAACTAATAGCGGAGGCAGAATTCTTCTGATGTAATAGTTGTCAATTTTTTGTGAAAAAAGGTCATTATATATATTAGATACTAAATACGCATAATAATCACCATCCCAGCCAAAACCATTATTCTTTGTGACCTTTTCACTTACAGAATAATAAAACGTCAACATCAACAAAAATAAAAGAATTCCTATTTTTAGATAATTCATTTGTCTTGAAGATGTCACTTGAATGCCTTTCGATATCAATATGACCGGTGCTTGTGACTGAATGAGAATCTGGAATACGGCACATAACTTATCCCTGTACAGAAAAGGATAACCATGGCGCCGGCGATTTTTGGATCAATACCCATCACCAGAACAAACAAGGGGAGCATACCTAAGCTGAAGCAGAATGTAAGCAGATAGGTCGCTGAAAATCTGAAAAATTCGCCTGCCAAACCAATACCTTTCACATACGATTTGAAGGTTATGAATTTATGAAATATGTAGGCATTCAAAATAGAAATGACATTCGAGATGACCATCCCCAACATCTATCGGCTGCAGAACAATGCTGAAAAACGGAGCTCAATAAACAATCGGGAAGAAACATTCAAAGTACCCAGGCAGATTCTATAACACCCCATGTCAAGATTTTTCCCATTTAAAGCATTACAACCACTCAGACCGTTGATCCCCTGCGCTGCATTAAACGTTCAAGGATTCAGCTCAACGCTTAAAATAAATATTTTTCTATATAAATTCCAAGCTCCAATGATTCAATCGCGCGTGTTAAGAAATACGTTTAAAAATATAGGCATTTGTAGAGTAGCTACTTCGTGTGCTTGTAAGATCTAAAAGCTTTTGTAGAATATCTATATCGCTTTTAGGTTTCCATTTCAGGTACGCGAAATCTGAAATTAGATCGTATTTTATATTATTGAATTCTTCGTTTTTTGTAATAATATATTCAGGGGCAATTTTAGATATATCCTTTTTTTCAGCTATAAATTTACAATTTATTGCTTTGCATTCATAAAAATAACGTGGATCTGCCATAACTAACGATCCATCTGGAATAGTCATTTTAATCATTTTCTCAATTCCCGCATTATTTAGCTCATTTTGAGTAACCCATATTTTTATGAGTTTGTCAGACATCGAAACACAATGTATTGATAGAACAATAATCAATAAGGCAATCACTCCATATTTGTAAATTTTCCACCTTTTCGTTTTTACAAAAATATCATAAGTCATATAAACAATTATAATATATATTAACGGTTTTACCATGGCGATATACGCCTCGGAAGCAATTTCTCTTACCAATACAATAAGACTAAGTGAAACCAACGTGAAGAAAATTAGGTTTTTCCGATTTTCAATATTTTTTTTCACAATGAGGTAGATAACCGCCCCGTAAAATATAATATATCTTGGTATGAACAAATAAGAATTTCTGAATAATTTATTAAACCAATCCCCAGATAGCATAAAAATATTGAAAACATTCGATTCATTGTTGTCTAAACCTGTTTTGATTAAAAAACAATTTCTGAAATCATTTAGATCTTTAAACTCGTAAGCTATCCAAGTAAAATAGATAACAATCATCCCAGCAAATACAAAGACCAGACTCATAAAGATTTTCTTTTTCTCAGCTTTTGTTTCTCCAAAAAGTGGATAAAAAATTAAGAACGGTAACAGCAAAAACAATCTTGATGTAGTTAAAGCGCCTAATGCGATCAAAGCACCACATAAAAAATATTTATATCGGCTCTTGATTTCAATAAACATGTACATATAAACGGCAACCATAAAAAGCATAGTAGCAACAAAATCCATTCGACCAGAGTGTAATATAAAGTTAAAATTGGGGTCTGTCATTATCAACAACAAAAACAAATAGATATAGCGCTTTTTTATCTCCAGATGTTCAAGTATTTTTAGTGAAATAACTATAATTATTAGCCCTGAAAACAAATTTAAAATTCTTCCCGTCCAGATATTAAAACCAAAAGTAGCGAATAATTTTGAATTTAGCCAAAAAAATACTGGCCCATAATATTTTATTTCAACAGGTGATTCCGGGAAAAAAGCGAAATTTATAAGCTTGCCTGTCGTGAGGTAGTTCTGCGCCATGTCAACAAAAAAGATTTCATCCCCCCAAGGCAATTGATAATTCTCAATTGTCACGATTGAAAAAATACAATAAAGAATAAATATTGTCCAATATGACATTAATTTCTTCTCTAATATATTTCTCATTTGGCAAAACCATTCTTGGTCTTTGCTTATGTAAACATTCATTTCAAGGATATGCTTTTAAACGAAAAACGCGAGTGGCTCAGATAGCTGATGATCGTGCAAATGAGGATAATCATTGCCGCTGATAGTTTAGGGGGAATCTGGGCAATTTCAACGAAGGCAAAAAGCAAGACCACGCTCAGGCAGAAGGTGACAGCATAAGCTGAGGAAAATCTGCAAAACTCCCTGATGATGGCCCTTCCCTTCGCGTCTGACCTGAACGTGATCAACTTGTGGAACACATAGGCATTAATGACAGCTATTATCTGCCCCAAAACCATTGCGGACATATAGGCAAAATGTCTGCCTGTCAGTATCTGCGAAAACAATGTGTCTAAAAAGCAAAAAACACCATACCCAAACACGGTATTCCAGATGCCGACAAGAACAAATTTCGCCTTTACCCGATGCTTGCCAAGTGAGTTATGCAGGAAAGAGAAAGCCGGGGACCTAAGCACGATGTGGATTCTGTCCATCCTCTCTAATGAAATCCCCTTCAGCATCACAGGAGTCAAAATTGATGCGCTCCTTTTCCACAACGAGGGGCCTCTTCAAGACCTGGGTATGGATAGACCCAAGGTATTCTCCAATAATGCCGATAAAAAACAATTGGACTGAGCTGAAAAAAAATAACCCAATCACTAAAGGCCCAATCCCAAGGTTAAAACTGCTCCAGAAAAGGATTTTATATAAAAAGTATCCAAAGGCCACCATCAGGCTGAGAATCGCCACACCAAACCCCGTCATCGTTGCCAAGCGCAGCGGGATCTTTGAGTGGTTTGTGATGCCAAGCATGGCGATATCGTACAGGGTGTAGAAGTTGTTTTTGGTAAAGCCCCTCTTTCTGACAGGCTGAACAAAAGGGATTTCCGCCCGTTCAAAACCAATATCGCAAATGAGGCCCCTGAAATAGGGATACGGGTCGTCGATTTTACGCAAGATTTCGATGACCTTCCGATCGTAAAGTCCGAACCCAGTAAAATTCTTGATAAGCTTGATTTCCGAGAGCTTGCCTATAAGGTTGTAGTAGAGCTTTCGCACCGCAAAAAAGAGAGGGGACTCCTCACTTTGTCTTTTTACGCCGACAACGATTTTATACCCCTCTTCCCATTTTCGTATAAATTCCGGTATCATGTCTGGAGGGTCCTGAAAATCAGCGACAATGCTGATTACGGCATCTCCCTGGGCCTGGAGAAGAGCATAATACGGAGAGCGGATGTGACCGAAATTTCTAGCATTGACAATGATCTTCACCCTTTGGTCATGGACAGCTATTTCTTTCAGAATATCAACCGTGTGATCCGTCGATGCATTATCGATAAAGATATGTTCATAGGAGTATTTTTCCAGCGACAACATTACCGCCGCGATACGTTCATGGAGCTCTCGCACATTTTCTGCCTCATTATAACACGGGGTGACAATGCTTATAGTTTTCATTGGTATATTTTAGAAAACACTCCTATCGCATTGAATACTTTACGTGCTTTTTATTACAAAACGCTACCTGATCCATGATAGCGTTCGTTCAATGGCCTTGTCGATGTCAGTATTGGCACTGATGCCTAATTCAGACTTCCCGCGACTGATATCAGGCAAATAGCGGGATGCCTTGTATTCTAATTTCGGCTTTGAATTAATACGCACCTCGACGCGACTATCCATAAACGAGGCAACTTTATTAGCCAATTCCAGAGTGGAAACCGGTTCATCGGACCCCACATTATAAACACAACCTACAGGTCCCTGAAGGAGGATTTTCCACAGCATGATGGTCAAATCTGCGGCATAGCAATATGACCTGACCGTTGTTCCGTCGCCTTGTATCGTTATGGGTCCGCCTAACAGAGCATCCCTCAGAAAGTCCGTAACTGCAAATCCCCCATTCAGGTCCTGGTAAGGCCCAACAAAGGTAAAAGGCCGTGCGATATGGATAGGAAGGTCATACCTTTGGCGATAGAGATTGCAAAGCATTTCTGCGTATCGCTTAGCTTCACCATACGCAGAGCGGACGTTGGTAATATCTGGGGCACCATGATAATCCTCAGGGATTCTTTCCAGCTCCGGTGGTTGAACCCCATATACTGCCCCAGAACTGAGAAACAAAAACCCCTCTACATTTTTTTTCGTTGCCAGTTCTAGCGTACGGCGCGTTCCCATGACGATGGTCTCTGCAACGGTGAGTGGATCATTTTTCAGCACTCTCGGTTCGCCTGGCGCAGCTGCATGAATGATAAAATCGCATTCACCATCCGGATACTCAAAATCGACAATGTCTCCCGTCAAAAAAACGATCTCTGGGCTTGAGGCCAGATGGGGTACTTTCTGTGCAAACGCCTTGGGGTTTCGACTTGGGACATAAACTCTACAAGGTTGATTTGAATTCGCATTTAGCCAGGAGAGCGTTTCTAAAAGCCAGGTACCGATGAAACCCGTTCCGCCCGTAATCAACACTCGTTTCCCTTGCAGGCGGTTAAGATCCTGGCCAACCATCTTGAATACAAATTCAATATCTTGTTGAACAATCGTATGAATCAAAACGCATACCGCGCCTTGCACGAAAAATTGGCCGCATCCCGCATTATGTGCCTTCCATCTCCGACGGTTTCACAAAAGGCTCCATCTCGGTCAGCGGATGCCCGAAGGCAATCTTCGGATAGACGTTTACAGATACATCAACGAATACCTGTAACAAGAAAGGAGCTTGCGGATTTTCCCACATCTTTTCGAGGGCTGAAGGGAGAGATTGGGAATCCATTACGGACTGACTTCTAATGTGATAGGCATTTGCCACGTCAGCAAAATCGGGTGACGAATAGCCCCAATATGTCGAAGGGTAACGCTCAGCAAAGTAGCTTTGTTGGAACTGCCGTACCATACCCAGCGAACGATTATTGAATATCACCATTTTGATCGCGAGCTTATGATTGGAAATCGTTTCAAGCTCTTGGATATTCAACTGCATTCCGCCATCTCCGGCGATCATCACAACGGGCTTACCGGTTGCAAGGCTTGCCCCTACAGCAGCAGGAAGGGCAAAACCCATTGCCCCCATACCCCCTGTAGTGAGAAACCTCTGGTGTTCGAGCAATTCCAACGATTGAGCTGCCCACATTTGATGATTGCCGACATCCACCAAATATGCAGACGCCTCCTTGGAATAGCGGGACAATTCATGCATTACCAAATTAGGGTTAATACCCTTCACCCCTTGGGCTTCCGCAATATCTGGCCATTTTTCACGCAGATCCGCAATTTCAGCTATCCATTTTCTTGGTTTTTTCCATTCCATTTTTGAAGCAAGATCAATTATGGAAGAAAGAAACGAAACCAGATGTGATAAGACCGGGTGACAACCTTTAACCCGATTATTTATCTCGCCTACTTCAATATCGACATGGTAAATGGTTCGGTCCCCTTTAAAAAAAAGAACGTCGGATCCTGTTTGCCTGATATCGAGACGGCTACCCAAAACCAATAGCAGATCTGATTTTCCTACTGCTAAATTTGCATATCGGTTGCCATAGGTGCCGATGAGCCCGACTCGCAACGGATGTTGATACGGGAGAATGTCCATTCCCAGCAGGGAATTTACAAGAGGCATTTTAACTATATCAACAAATCGACGCACCAATTCCGTTGCTTGAGCAGAACGAACCCCTCCTCCTGCTAAGATCATTGGCCTTTGGGCAAGTCTCATGCTATTCAGGATTTGATCAAGCAGATCATACCTCGGCTCTACTAATGCCTCATCCGTTCGCAATCCTGCACTCTCAACATTTATATTTGAACCCTGAACATCCATCGGAATATCGATTAAAACCGGACCCGGGCGACCAGACTTAGCCAAGAAGAACGCTTGATGAAAAACGTTCGGTACTTCGCAGGGGTCAATGATTTGAAAAACACCTTTTGTTACTGGCTTTGCCATAGAGACGATATCCAACTCTTGGAAACCGAGTTGTCGTATTTGCCGATCGTTCTTAATCTCGCTACGATTTACCTGGCCTGTGATAAAAATAGCTGGAATAGAATCAAAATAACAACTAGCAATGCCGGTCAATAAATTAGTCGCACCGGGACCACTGGTTGCCATTGCGACTCCGGGAATTCCGGTAAGGCGTCCCTCAGCCTCAGCAGCAAAGGCGGCCGCTTGTTCGTGGTGGACACTTATTAGCTCTATCTTACCTTGGCGGTGAATCGAATCCACTAAGCGAGTGATCATACCGCCTATTAATTCATAAACGTGTTTTACGCCCTGCTTATATAAAAAATCGGCTATAAAATCTGAAACAATCATTTTTCACCCGTAGATATATTGATTTTTTGAACTTTGAAGGTACATCGTCCGATATTTAAAAGTATGCTTGCCAAATATTCCATTCCGCCTGTTTATTGTTCCATAGCATATTTAAATATTCTGCGTCCCTTATAGTGTCCATGCAAGCCCAGAACCTGTCATGCTTGTAAACCATCAATTGCCCATTCCTGCTTATTTCTTCCAACGCTTGCGTCTCCAAGTCACAATCATCCTGGTCTTCCAAGTAATCGAAAAGAGCCTTTTCGAAAACAAAAAAGCCGCCATTCATATAGTTGCCCGCGTATTTTGGTTTTTCAGCAAAACGGGTGACCTGGTCTTCCTCGATACTGAGTTCGCCGAATCTCAAAAATTTGGGGCGGACACCCGTGACCGTAGCAATTTTTCCATGGCGTCGGTGAAAGTCCAAAAGATTTGCAATATCGATGTCAGCGACCCCGTCTCCGTAGGTCACCATGAATTGATCCGCATCGATATACTTCTCAATCTTTTTCAGCCTTGCCCCTTTTTGGGCATTGTCGCCTGTGTTGCAGAGGGTGATCTTCCAGTCACATTCATCATAGCTATTATGAACCTTGTATGCACCATTCGCCCCCAGGGTGATCGTCACATCGCTATTCATGATTTGGTAGTGATAGAAGTATTCTTTGATCAGTTCCCCTTTATATCCAAGGCAAAGGATAAAGCGTTTGAAGCCATAATGAGAGTAGATCTTCATGATGTGCCATAGGATAGGGCGTCCGCCGACCTTAACCAAGGGTTTGGGTTTGAACTCGGTTTCTTCGCGGAGCCGTGTGCCCTGACCTCCACAAAGGATAACAACGGGAATATTCTCATTCATCTTGCCATACCCTTCATTTGCTTGATGCGGCTTTGGTTTGCTATTAGGCGTGCCTTAAAAAGGTCCTTATTCGCTCGCAAATATAGTTTCCCATCGGCGCACCCATTCCAGGATAAACACCGACCCAGAAGCTGTCGTGCATAATTTTGTCCGTGACCTTTAATTCCCCCACAATACGATAATCCCTTCCCGACGTCAGATGGTCGAAGCACGGGTGACGCGTGAGGTTACCGGCAAAGAGATTGCGGGTCTGGATGTTGTTTTTTTCAAGATATGCCGTGATGTCGTTCCGGGTGAAGCCAACGCCGTCCTTCAGGGTAAGGAGAAAACCGAAGGGGCTGGGATCCGTGTCCGGCGCGATTTGGGGAAGATGAAAAACAGCATCCAAATCCTTCAGGGCCTCATAGAAATGCCGATGGTTTCTTTTGCGCCGGACCGTGAAGGCCTCCAGTTTTTCCAACTGGGCGCAGCCAATGGCCGCCTGCATATCGGTCGCCTTCAGATTGTAGCCGAAGTGCGAATAGACGTACTTATGGTCATAGCCGAAAGGCAGGGTGCCAAACTGATGGTCGAACCGGTGGCCGCAGGTGTTGTCTTTTCCGGGCGGGCACCAGCAATCCCGTCCCCAGTCCCGGAACGATTCGACGATGCGCTTGAGTTCCAAATCGTTGGTATATACAGCTCCTCCCTCGCCCATAGTGATGTGGTGCGGCGGATAGAAGCTGGACGTGCCCAGATTCCCGATGGTACCCGTGTATCGCCATTCTCCGCCCAGACAATAACGGGAGCCGAGAGCATCGCAGTTGTCCTCGATAAGCCACAGTTTGTAGCGATCGCAAAAGCGCTTGACTGTTTCCAGGTCGAAAGGAAAACCGAGGGTGTGGGCCAACATGACCGCCCGCGTGCGGGAACTCAAGGCCTCTTCCAGAAGACCCGGATCCACATTGGCATCAGGAAGGCGCACATCCACGAAAACCGGAACAGCCCCGTATTGAATGACCGGGGCCACCGTGGTGGGAAAACCTGCGGCGACCGTGATGACCTCATCGCCGGGTTTGATGCGACGCTCGCCAAGCTTGGGAGATGTCAAGGCCATGAAGGCCAGAAGATTGGCGGATGATCCCGAGTTGGTGAGGGAGCAGTGTCGGACGCCTAAAAATTGTCCAAGGGCCTTTTCGAATCGGGCTGCATACCGGCCGGCGGTGAGCCAGAAGTCCAGGGAGGCATCCATCAGGCTGATCATCTCTTTTTCGTCATACACCCGGCCGGCATAGGGGATGCGGGATGTCCCCGGGATGAAGGGAGATGGCATGTGCGCAAACTGATAATAGTTTCTGAGAGAAAAGAACTGATTCAACCTTAGAATTTTGTCCACCACTCCGGTCTTGACCCGGCCGATTTGTGTGCAGGCAGCTTTTTCGGCCCAAAAGGTTTTGTGACTTTGGATAACGCTTGTTTGGTTCAATCTGCCGGCATCCAGGCTATCGTTATCGAGAACGACGGATGTAGGTTCTTCTCGGTATTTTTCCACTTCCTTGCTGATGAATACCAGGAGGTACTCCTCCAGATATTCTCCGATCACGAGCCCGGGTCTGGTTTTAACGCCTGACCCGTCTGCATACCGAAATTCGGTCGAAACGAGGATGCCGATATCAGACATCAAAAAGATCCTCCGGCCGGGTGTCGTCCTCCCCACATGCGCCTATGATGCTTGCCCACTTAAATTCTTCGTCTGTCCAACTTTTCATCTTGTATATGATGCCCTTTTCATCCGTACACTCAAAATCGGGGGATTCTGTCTCTTCAGACAAAAGGGGGGACATAATCACTTCGACCTTACGCCCGAAACCGGAGGGCACCTGAATGTGTATAAAACCGTTGGCGTCCGGCATGACGATCTGTCTCAGGGAGGCTGAAACAGGCACCCTGGTCGAGTCGATCCCTGCAGCGAACCGGACTTCGTCGGAACGGATTTCGGATTCCGTCAGGCGAGCTGTGGAAACCATATCCGGGGGCTCATGTCCTGATCCTTTGCAGGAAAGGCGGGGGACAACCTCAATAAGGAGATCTGCGGACGGGATGGAGGGGAGCGGCTCGAGAAGTTCGATCTTTCCGTTTCTGTAAAGGCCTCTTTCGGCCGGCATCACATCACCTCCTGATAGTGGTTTTAAGAGGCCGTGTATCGCTCGATCTGCTGGAGGCAAAGATCCTTCATGTCGGCACCGCGTTGGTATGCCCGGGTCCATTCAACCGTGGCATGGATGGCCTGTTGCAGGCCCCAGCGGGGCTGCCAGCCAAGGAGGGTCCGCGATTTGGAACAGTCCAGCTTCAGGTGATAGGCCTCGTGGGGATGGGGACCGCTGTCTATGGTATAGGCGCCGGGGGTTCCCCATTTCTCACAGAGCGACTGCACCACCCGTTCCACTGGAGCGGCATCGCTTTCACCGGGCCCGAAATTCCAGGCAGAAGCGAACCGGGGACCGTCTTCAACCAAACGCTTTATGAGGAACAGATAACCGCACAGGGGTTCGATCACATGCTGCCAGGGCCGGATAGCTCCGGGATTGCGGATGGCGATTGGTGCTCCAGTGAGCAAGGCGCGCATGCAGTCAGGGACCAGCCGGTCTGCACCCCAGTCGCCGCCGCCGATGACGTTCCCGGCCCGAGCCGAAGCCACGCAGGGAAAAGAAGCAGCACCGGATAAGGGCTCACCCTCAGTTGTAAAGAACGAGCGGCGATAGGCGCTCGTCACGAGTTCGGAACAGGCCTTGCTGCTGGAATAGGGATCGTAACCCCCCATCGCCTCGTCTTCGCGGTAGCCCCAAATCCACTCCCGGTTTTCGTAACATTTGTCGGTGGTCACGTTGAGGATGGCCTGAACCCCGTAAGTGTGACGCACCGCTTCCAGGAGATGCACCGTCCCCATCACATTGACTGCATAGGTGCCTACCGGATCGAGATAGGATTCACGGACCAGGGGCTGAGCCGCCATGTGGATGACAATTTCCGGACCAAAGGCCTGGATGGCCTGTCGCAGGGTTTCCAGGTCTCGGATATCAGCCTCATGCGAGGATTGAAGCGTTTCCTCGACCTTGGCGAGTCCAAAGAGGTTGGGCTCGGTGGGGGGGGCCAGGGCATAGCCCGCGACCTTCGCGCCCAAGGCATGGAGCCAGAGGCACAACCAAGAGCCCTTGAAACCCGTATGGCCGGTTATAAAAATTTTCTTCCCGCTGTAAAAGCCATCAAACATGTCTGCTCTCAAAATTTGCTGCAATCTTATTGGCTAATCACCGATTCTGGCGGTGGGATCGATCCTGACCGATAACGTAAATCGGGCTTGGAACTCTTTAAGGCAAATGTCGATTTACGAGCAGGATAAATGGTTTAAATGACATCACACAATTTCGGTCTCGGTTATACTCGGGTGCATTTGATCATCTGCACAAATTCCAAATAATCGCGAATGTAATCATGCTCATCGTAAGGAGCTGACGCCAAGACCAGGCAAATGCCGCCGGAGGAAAAATTTTCAAGTTCCCTCCAGATCATTTGCGGGATATACAAGCCGTAATATGCTCGGTCCAGATGCACCCGGCGGCGTTCGGTCCCGTCATCCAGAATCACATCAAACGCACCCATCACAGATACAATGAGCTGCTGCAATTCTTTATGGGCATGCCCGCCCCGGCTTTCACCGCCCGGCACATCATAAAGATAATAAACCCTCTGAATTTCAAATGGCACATGCTCGCCGGCGTAGATGGGCGTAATAGCGCCTTTACGTTCGCTGATCTTGGGAAGATTGATTACCTTGCAGGCGTTGATCGATGTCATCTGCAGGTGCCTTGGAAAACATTCATATGCAAATCGTTAGCGGCGTTGTTGCGTTTGATTCATTTTTTTGAAATTAGGGTAATCTTTCACGTATTCGTTTGCATCGTAAGGAAGAGAGGCCAAAACGAGCGCTACAGCGTTGGTCGAGAAGTGCTGCATTCGGCGCCAGATCATATTGGGCACGTATAAACCATAGTAGGCTCGGTTGAGGCTAACGGTCTTCTGGGCAAGACCATCGTCCAGAAAGACGTCAAAGCTTCCGGACAGCGCGACGATGACCTCCTGAAGTTCCCGATAGGCATGGCTGCCACGGGATTCCCCGCCTGGCACATCATAGATCCAGTAAACCCTTTTGATGTCGAAGGGAATGTGCCGGCGGGCTTCTATAAAGGTGAGGTTCCCCCGGTCATCCAGGATTTTGGGGAATTGGATGATGGCGGCATCGTAAACCGAGCGGGACGTGTTCTGGAGATCAAGCATTCTTGCTGTTCAAGTCGTCATCCGGAAGATATCTGATAAGGCGACCGGGATTTCCGGCTATTAGAGAATAGGCCGGAACGTCTCTGGTCACCACGCTCCCGGCACCGATCATGGCGTTTTCACCGATGGTAATGCCGGGAAGGAGCGTCGCATTGGCACCGATACTGGCACCTTTGCGTATGATGATGGGCAGGTATTGCTCGGGGTAGTGCTTGCTTCTGGGGTATCGATCGTTGGTGAAAGCCACACCGGGGCAGATGAGCACGTCATCCTCGATGCGCGCGCCGTCCCAGATATGCACGCCGGACTTGATGGTCACGCGGTTGCCGATGACCACATCGTTCTCGATGAAAGTCTGATCGCAGATATTGCAGTCCCGTCCGATGCGGGCCCCCGGCAGGATGTGGGCGTAAGCCCAGATCCGGGTGCCGTCCCCGACGTGATCCGATTCGAGCAGGGCGGCATCAGGCACCTGCACCCCCCCCCCCTTGTTCGACCGGTATAACGACGCGGGCGGGCACTCCCATGACGAGAACGCCCGGAGGGACATCGCGCGACACCACTGCGCCGGCGCCGACTACGGCCTTTTCCCCGATGACGACACCCGGGAGCAGCGTCGCACCGGCGCCGATGACCGCGTGATCGCAAATGGTCGGGCCCTGAACGCGGGATTCGTCATAGCCGCCGGCGCCAGCCATGTTGTCATTGGTCATACCGACAGTGAGACTTACAAATACATGCTTTCCAATGGTGCAGTTGCCCGTGACGTGCGTCAGGTCCATGATCTTCGTGTAATCGCCGATGCGCGTGTTGTAGTTGATGGTGACATAACGGCTGATAATGCAATGTGAGCCGATCCAGCACTGCTCCCGGATGGATGCCCCATCGCCGACGAGCGTGTTGGAGCCGATTTCCACATCGTAAAAAATCACCGCATGGGGGCCGATCGAGCAGTTGGGGCCGATGACCAGCTTCTTTTCGAATTCCGGCTGCCGGGCCAGTGCCCCCGCGCCCTTGGGCACTTTGCCGATAACCGCACCGGGGAAGATTTCCACGCCGTCGCCGATGGTCACGTCTTCTTCGATGACGACATGCGGATGGATCACGACATTGTCGCCCAACTGAACGCCCCTGCGGATCACGGCGAATTCGGCGATCGACACGTTGCGGCCGATTTGGTCGGTTTCGATCACGGCTTTGGGGTATGGCCTTTTCATCTGGAGCCCCCTCAGATTCTATGCTTGGGGTTAGGAGATACAGTCACCCTATCGATAGGGTCGATGAAATGCCTCTGCATACCCGTACAGACGTTTAAAGACAGTCAAAAAGCTCGAACCGATCGAATGACAGCGTCTTGTTGATCCAACGTCAATTGCGGTCCTATGGGCAGACTCAATACGCTGTCAGCCAATTGATTGCTCCAGGGGAGGTCCATGCGGAAATAGCCGCCCTTTCGGTACGCGTCGGACAAGTGCGGGGGGACAGGGTAATGGATCAGCGTGCCGATGCCAATTTCCGTGAGATGGTGCTGGAGCGCTTGTCGGTCGTTATGGCGGACCACAAAAAGGTGCCAGACGGGTTCGGCCCAGGAAGGCACATGGGGAAGCGTGAGGCCTGGACACCCCGCCAATTGCTTCAAATAGACCTCCGCGAGCCTACGGCGCCTGTCGTTCCACTCATCCAGGACCCTGAGCTTGACGCGCAGAAGCGCCGCCTGGAGTTCGTCCAGACGGGAATTGCTCCCCTGGACCTCGTGGTGATATTTGATCCGGGAGCCGTAATTCCTCAAGGTTTTCAGCTTCCGGGCCAGTGCATCATCATGGGTGGTGACAGCGCCGCCGTCCCCGAAGGCCCCGAGATTCTTGGCCGGGTAAAAGCTGAAGGCTGCGGCATGCCCCAGGCCTCCCGCGCGCCGGCCTTTGTAACGGGCGCCATGGGCCTGGGCCGCATCCTCGATGACGCTCAAACCGTAACGCTCTGCCATCTCGAGGAGCGGGTCCATGTCCGCAGGCTGACCGTAGAGGTGAACCGGTATGATCGCCCTGGTGCGATCGGTCAGCGCCGCTTCGATTCGGGCCGGATCGATATTGTACGTCTCCGGATCGGGGTCCGCCGGGACGGGGCGGGCGCCGACCGCCGAAACAGCGAGCCAGGTGGCGATGAACGTGAAACCGGGAACAATGACCTCGTCTTCGGAACCAATCCCCAAGGCCTTCAGGATCAAGGCCAGGGCTTCCATGCCATTGCCGGTGCCGATGCAATGTTTCACGCCGCAATAGGCAGCGAATTCCGCTTCAAAGGCCTCAAGCTCCGGGCCCAGGATGTACCAGCCGGAGTTCATCACGCGCCGGGAGGCGGCATCCAAATCGGCTTTCAGTTCCAGGTAGGCGGCCTGGAGGTCGAGAAAAGGGACGGGCATTGCATTCACACTCTCGCTGCACGTTCAACCCGTCCTCCGGGTCGAAGGGCGGGTTCGGGGATTTCCGGGGATTCGCCGGCCAGTATGGCACTGGGCACGGCTGTCACCATTCTCTCGGCCTCGTCTGTGCTGCCCAGGATTTCCGCAGCGACGTGGACGGCTGCGGATAATGACACAGGCCGGTGGTCCGGCGAATGGGCGTCGGTGGCAATCAGGTGCACGAGGCGCTGGGCGACCAGTTTCTTCGCCACGCTGCGGACAAGTCTCCCGAATCCCCCGGTCAGGCTCATAGCCGTGATTTGGGAGAGAGCGCCCATGCGGATCAGGTCCAGAAGGAGCCCGGGGTCGCGCTGGATCGTGTCGTTTCTTTCGGGATGGGTGATGATGGGGGTGAGGCCGTTCAACCTCAGGGCGTAGACCTCGGTCTGGACAGCCCGCGGGAGCACGTGCCTCGGCATTTCCAGGAGGAGGTGTCTCGACCGGTCGGCGATCGTGCAGATCTCACCCGCATGGACACGCTCGGCCATATGATCCGTCAGATGGGTATCCCCGCCGGCGTAGAGCTTGAGATCGATCTTCTGTCCGGAGAGAAAGGATTGCATTTCAGCCACGGCCGACAGGACGCTTGCCCGGTCGTTTGTATAGACCCCGTTAAGGGTATGCGGGGTGGCGACGATGGCGTGTATGCCGTCGCCCACCGCCTGCCTGGCCATCGCCAGGGCTTCGGAGAGCGAACTCGGCCCGTCGTCGATGCCGGGCAGGATGTGGCAATGGATATCGATCATCGGGCGGTCAAATGAAAGCGGCGCTCGGACCCCGCAAGGCGGGAGCGAGTGATTCCGTCGGGTTCAGTGGAGCGCATCAGGCACCGGAGGATCTGCGCTTCCTGCGGCTCTTTTTCTTCTTCTCACCATCATCGCCGTAATAGTGATAATAGTAGTGCTGATAGTAATACTTGCCCCCGTCGGCATCGACCGCATTCAGCAGACCCCCGAGGATATGCCCGCCGACCGTCCGGATCTGGTCGACGGCGCCGGCCGCGGCGGCCCGCACGGTGGAGCCGGCCCTGATTACGAGGACGACCCCGTCGACTGCACTGGCCAGGACCGTGGCATCGGTCACCGCGGTGACAGGCGGGCTGTCGAGCAGGATGCGCTCATAGCGGCTTCTGAGGGTGGTAAGGAGATCGGCCATCTGCGAGGAGCCGAGCATCTCGGAGGGGTTGGGGGGGATCGGCCCGGAAGGGATGAGGTCCAACCCCGGGACCTCGGTGGCGAGGATCGCCTGTTCGCTGCCCTTCGCGCCCACCAGGAGATTCGTCAGGCCGCAATCGGCTTTGACGCCGAAGACCTTGTGCAGTTTGGGCTTTCGCAGATCGCAGTCGATGATGACGGTCCTGCTCCCGGCCTGCGCCATGGTCACCCCCAGATTGGCGGTGGTGACCGTCTTGCCGTCCTGGGGCGTGGCGCTCGTGATAAGGATGACCTGCGGGGCGGATCCGGCCGAGGAAAAGAGCAGGTTCGTGCGGATGCCCCGGTACGCCTCACTCGCGCCGGACCTGGGCGAATGGACACAAGCGAGATCTCCGCCCGCAGAGACGCCATCCCCCTCCGGCTGAAAGGCGGGCACCGGCCCCAGGTACGCGATGTCCAGATGGTCCTTGAGTTCCTCGGGAAGCTTGATGGTATTGTCGAGGTATTCGAGGAGAAACGCGGCTCCGACCCCGAGGGCGAGCCCGACGGCGAGGGCGAGCAGGAGGTTTCGGCGCTTGTCCGGGCTGACCGGGCTCGCGGGCACCTCGGCCCTGTCGATCACCCGGACGTTGTCCGCCTTCATGTCCTCGGCGACGGTGGCCTCTTTGAATCGCTTGACCAGGAGGTCATACATCTCCCGGGCGCTTTCGACCTCGCGGTTCAACAGGCTGTAACGGATGGCCTTTTCGTTCAGTTGGAGGGCCTGCTCCTTCTGCTCCTCAAACGCCCTCTTGAGGGACTCTTCCTTCGCCTGGGCGACCATGTAGCGGTTCCTGAGCGAGTTGACGACGCGCTCCACCTCCTTGGCCTTCCTCGCATTCAGCTCCTTCAACTCCGAATCGAGGGCGACCATCCTGGGGTGGTTTTTGCCGTACTTCTTGGAGAGTTCGGACATCTGCTTGTAGATGTCCACCTCCATGCTCTTGATCTCCGAGATCAGCGAATTGCTCAAGACATCCGGGATCGAGCCGATCAGTTCGGGAGACCCCCTGAGCGCAAGGGCCTGATTGAGAAGGGTTTCGGCCTCGACCCGCGCGGATTCAGCATCGACCACCTGGGCGTTCAACTGCGCAAGCTTCTGCGCAGTTACCTGTTCGGTGTCGCTGGAGAAGTCCGTAATGATCTTGTTCCGCTCCTTATACTGGAGCAGCGCGTACTCCGCCTCGTTGACCTTTCTGCGCTCATCTTCGATCCGGTCGCTGAGCCACTCCACCGCATCCTTGACACTGGCAAGCCGTGTCTCCAAATTACCTTCGATATAGGCCTGGGCCACCGCATTGGCGATCATCGCCGCGAGCACCGGGTCTTTCGCGTCGAAGCTCACGTCCACCAGACGGGTATCCCGGACGGGCGTGACAGTGATCCGATCCATGACCGCAGAGATCAGCCCCGAATCCGGCCCTTTGGAATCGGCTTGGTCAGGCTGCGGAACGGCCTGTCTGTCGCCCGTCCGAAAAAGAGCGGCCGCCGACTGCTTGACGCCTTGAACTTGGTCCGCGATGAATCGCTTCACCCTTGAAACGGGGTCATCCTTGGGCTCGGGGAAAAACTCCTCCGAATGTTCCAGATTCAACCGGTCGATGACCGAGGCCGCCACCGCGCGGCTCTGGATGATCTTGTGCTGCGTGTTGTAGAACTGCGGGTCCCAGATCTCGTAGAACATGCCGTTTTGCGGCATCACGGAACTCCCCGAGAGGCTCTTTTCGATGATGAGCCGGCCCGTGGCCCGATAGACCGGCGTAGCGGTGTAGGTTTTCAGGGCAACGGCGATCAGGATGACCGCGAAGACCGCCAGAATGACCCAGCGCCGTTTGAGGACTACCTGCAGGTAGCGCCGCAGGTCGACCGGTTTTTCCCTTTCCGGGGAATCTATCAGAGGTTCATTCATTGTTTTTGCCGTTTGAAAAGCCGCTGATCCCCGAATCAGAAAAAGCTCTCCGGGACCACGACGATGTCGTCCGGTTTGAGCGCGATGTCGCTCACCTTTCTACCTTCGCGGGTGATGGCATCCACGTTGATCACGATGATCTTTTCCACGCCCTCCTCCACCCGGATGATGCGCGTCTTGTTCCTGGCCGCAATCGGCGTGAACCCGCCGGCGGCCCCGATGGCCTCCACGAGGCTGACTTCGTCGTTCGGCATATCATAGGAGCCGGGGGTTTGTACCTGCCCGATGATGTAATAACGCGATACGGGTGGAACGAACAGCATGTCCCCGTCGCGCAGATGCAGGTTGGACGCCTGGTCGCCCCTCTTCAGAAGGCTGTCGAGGTCGATCTTGACGATGACTCGGTTCTCCGTTTCCGTCCCCGATTCGAGCGTCCGGATAAGGAGGGCGTGGCTCCCGGCCCGCTGTCGGTCGAAGCCGCCCACCTTGGAAAGGGCGTTCAGCACGCGCTCCCCGGCCTGAAGGGTGTAGGTGCCAGGGGCGTTCACCGTCCCGAGGGCCATGAAGTGCCTGCTGTTGTACTCCCGGACCATGACCGAAACATGCGCGTCCAGAAGATACTGCTTGGCCGCCAGTTCATGGGCCATGAGCCGCTCGATTTCAACCGGGGTAAGACCCGCTACCTTGACACGCCCGACAAGAGGAAAAGAGATGTAACCTTCCCTGCTCACGGGCACCGCGTCTTTGGAGAGGTCGGGCTCGTCATAGACCACCACCGAGAGCACATCGGTCCCGCCGACCTGGTAATCGGACTCCGCACATTCGGCTTCGGGAAAGCGTGAACGATATTCCGCAACGCTCAACTGGGGGGCATCACCGAGAACCTCGCCGATCTGCGGACTGATTTCCCGGCCGCCGCGGGCCCTCTTGATCTCGGCGACCCTGGCTGCGTTCTCCGCCCCGAGGCCGCTCAGCTCCCCGCTTTGCACATGGGTGACGCGAACCACCTCATCGTTGACCGCACACCCCGGGGCGCAAAAAGCGAGGAGCAACAGCAGCACCGCCCCAGCACGCATTTTCAACAGGGCCCAAACCAATCGGTGACAGCGACGCCCTTCGGCGGCGCCTGGCAAAATCTTCGGCGGCAACATCATATCGTCTCGGTCTTCCGTTCGGCTTTCAATCTATGTACAAGGGCGGCCAAAAACAGCGACCGCCCCGCGGGTCTCTCATTTTTGCTTCGATCCTACGGTTTCGGCCGGCGCTTTGCAACCCTAAAGCGGGACGCTTCCCTTCCCTGTCCGGCTTCCGCCGTTCAATACCGCGCGCCTAACGTAACACTGAACTGGTTCCCGGTGAACGATTCCGCCCCATCGCTGGAGTCCTTTCGGAGATAGCGGTACCCGATGCCCGCATCGAGCCAGGCGCGGATCCGATAGGTAAGGCCCACGTTCGCGTAATAGTCATGGTCCTTGCGGCCCGACTGGTAGTCGGAAAGACCATAGGAAAACCCGGCCATGCCGCGGAATTTATAAGGGAGTTCCTGCGAAAGGGTGAGCCCGGCCGAGGTGGTGTCCATGGTGTCCGCGCCGGCACCGGAGCTGGGGGATTCGTTTCGCGAAAAATTAAAACCGAGGAGGGTCGTGGCCGTCGCCTTCCAGCCGACGCCGGCCTGTCCAACCCACGTGCCGGAGTCGCTGTAGGGGATTCCCTGGGCATCCCGGTCATTATCGTATTGCAGCCACTGATAGCCGAAGCTGCAAGATCCCGACAGGCGGCCGATGCCTTCCCATTTCAGGCCGGTGTCAATGCTCACACGCTGGTTGCCGGCATCGGTCTCCGAGGTGACGGACAGGCTGTGATCATCGTAGTCTTGCCAGCCGTTGCGGAATTCCAGGAAGGCCCACGTCCTTGACATCACCTTCTTCTCGACGCCCAACCCCGCCTCTATCAGCGTCCAGTTCTGGCCGGCGTCGAGGTCGCGCTCCACTTCGTACTCGCTCTTGCTGTGCCCGAAATGGGCAAGCAGCTTGAGATCCTTCGGGAACCGCCAACCGACGCTTCCCTTCAGATCGTTCGTCCAGCGGCTACGCGTCTCGCCCAGGCCGTATTGGACGTCGTTTCCATACGGGTCATCGGCGTCGGTGAACTGTTCGTCGATCGACAGCAGCAACCCTCCCGGCGCGCGATAGTCGAAGCCGAAGGAGCCGCTTTGCCGCTGCCAGTCCTGATCGCTCCGCCTGCGATAAAACGCAAAATCCGCTTGGTAACCGAATTTGATTCCCCCGCGCACCCCCATGTCATAGGCGAGTTCGAGCGCCGGCGCAACGTGGAAGATGTAGTCCGACACCTTGGGGTCGCGGGTGCGCCTCGAAGGGTCGAGCGGTTGCACGCCCTCCCCGTTGCTGAGGAAGATGTTGCTGTCATAAACACCCTCCAGCGCCAGGGTGGGCAGGACGCGCCACTTCCCCAGCCTGAGATTGCCGGTGTCGCCCTGCATATACCCTTCAGCAGACCTTGCCGCCTGGCTCCACACGGCGCCCTGCGCCCGGCCCAGCCAGACAGTGCCTATCAGGAGCACCATGAGCAGGGGGCACAACACCGCCGAAGCGACGGCCCGCCGCCCCGACACGTCACACCCTGACCGAGTGCGGCCGCGCCTCTTCGCTCTGTGAGCCGCTCCTCCACTGCCTGGAGCAAAGAGGGGCAGGGTCCCGGGCATCCGTGCGGACACGCACGTGCAGGGGCTTTTCCGATAACGCAGCATGTCACTCGATCTCAAAACAGGTGAAGGGGGAATGGCAGGACAGGAACTTCGGCAGGAGAGATCGCGAAGGCACCTTTGCACGGTCCGCAGAGGCCGATCGTGAAACCCCGGGGGCCCCCCCGGGCAGCCGGCCGCAAGGTGGGTGCCCGGAGCCTTCTCAGGTCGATCTCGTGCTACCACCAAAGACTCCGAGGCGCTCAACTCACTCGCCTCGGGAAGGCCTCTCAATTGAACGGGCTCGCGCTCACCGTGCACCCGAGACAGCGTTTGACGATGGTGAAATCGTCCATGTTGACGAAGCCGTCACTGTTCACATCGCTCGCAGCCGTGTAGATATTATTCCTTATGTTGCTGTAGACAATAAGAAGATCTGCCGTCGTAACGCGCCCATCGCTGTCCACATCGACATTCACGAGGTTCTGACAATCATCGCAGTTCGTGATATCGCTCGGTCCGGGGGCCACCGTGGCAAATGACGGCGTGGCAAGCGCACCCCAGAACAATGCTGTGGAGAAAACCATCCGAACCATCGTCTTGCGTACTGCGCTTAGCTTTTTCATAATCCTCGTCCCTTGCAAAAGTTTAAGGGGTGTGCGGTGCATCATTGCCTTTGCGTCCGGCGAAGCTCTATGCACTTGAGGACGATATCCGCATCGGCCTCGTTCACCGCCCCGTCCCCATCCACGTCGTAGGCAGAATCGCTGCAGCCGTCATGGATGCACTTCTTGACGGCAAGCAGATCCGCCACATCGATGGCACCGTCGCCGTTCAAATCGGTGTTGAAAGACGCACAATCGTCGAACGTTTGAATGGAGGCCGCCTTCTCAACAGGCTCCCCTGCATGGGCAGGAAGCGAAACCGCAAAAACCATCGCAAGCATAATCATAAGAAGCGATGCAACGCCGGATATCCTGATCATCGTCTGACTCCTCTCGAAACATGTTGGGTTCTAAACCTGGGTTGTCCTTTTCATGCGCTCAAACGCCCCGGCGGAGCGAGCGGGATGAGCGGGGGGAAATGCCTTCTTATGAACGTCTCATGACCGATGCCTTCCTCCTGACCGTCCACAACGCGCCAAGGCCCAGCAGGAAAATCAACAAAAACATACCGTACTCACCGATCGTGGGGACAGGCTGCGCCACAAGCTTCTCGTTCACGGCGATCGACGGATTGGTCACGCTTGTGATATCCGTGTTCTGGAACAAACAATCCGTGACGAGGTTGGTACCCGTCAAGGAAAACGTAGCCACACCCGCCTTGAGGCACTTGAAGGTGAAGGTCGCCGTAGCGCCCCCATAGGGAAAACCCGGGGGATTATCCATCGTGATATCCATGGACCCGAAGGTGCCCGGCAAAGACGGCGGAATGCTCGTGGGCGTATAAACTTGAGGACCCAGAAGGCCGCTGGGGAAAAATGGCTCACCCTGGTAAGCCGTCAACTCCAGGGCCTCCGGGTCGAAGTCCAGAAGGGTCTCGTATCCACAGATCGTCAACGGATCGGTATTCGAATCCGTGCCGACGATCTTCACCGTCAAATCGAACGTTTCCCCAACGTAAGCGGTGCCGGGGTGGTCCAGTTCGAGGACCATAGCGCCAAAGGACAGTCCTGGAAGAACCAGGACCATCAGGACCATCACCAGAAAAGATTTGACCAGTTTCATACCCTCTCCCTCCCGTTCATCCCGAAAGACGTTGAAAGTAGATCTGATAACCGCCGCCAATAAATAAAGAAACCTTTGCCCGAGACTGAATCCCCTTCGAAAACCAGCCATAAACGCAAGACTGAAACAATGGCCGGCACCGCAGATCGATCCGTTTCATAGGCGCTTTAGCTGTATACGTTTTGAACAAAGAAAGCAAGGGAAAAAGCCTGCCCTCAAAATCCTCCAACTCACTGAATGACTTCCGGCTCCGGAGTTTTCACAAGCTGTCCGACCAACTGCTCATCGGGGTAGAAGAGCCAGACATAGGCGCTGATTTTCTCTCGCATGGAGTTCCGGGCTTTTTCGGAAGACAAGTCCAGCGCCCTCGAGTAATGGGCCGCAGCCGATGCCCGGGCGGCCGCATGTTCGGGGTCCGCCGGGTGAAGCGCCTTCGAACGAAGCACCCAGAAATTCCCCAGCTCCGCATGCACCCCGGCCTCTCTATCCTGGGTGAAGAGGGCCGCCCGCTGCATAGCCAGATCGGCGGCCGGGAGCCACCTCTCGCGGTAATCCGGCCGGTCCCAGAGGCTCGCGTAGGCCCAGCCCAGGAGGAGGTGGCGCTCGCCCTCAAACGGGTTCAGGGCGAGGGAGCGCTCAAGCGGGGGGATGATCGCCTCTGCCGTCCCTTGCAAGAAAAGGGGGGCGATGCCGCTCGCGCCCAAGACCTGCGCCCCCGGCGCAGCCGCCTCGGCGGCCTCCGGGTTCGGGAGCATGAATTTGAGCGCCAGCCTGTAAGGATAACCCGCATTCCAGGGGTCCCAGGCCATGGCGGTTTGAATATCCTTCGCCGGGGGATCCATGTCGCGGTTCAGTGTCGAGTTGGGGACGGTGTTGCAGTGCGCCTCCGCTACAAAGTGTCTGACGCTCCATAGGCCGGTCCAAAGCACCAGCCCGAGGCCCAGCGCCAGCGCCAGCGCCCCGCTGCCGCGGATCGGGAGCACCCGGAATGGAAGGCCTCCGAGCGCCCCCATCGGCTCCCTCTCGAGGTGCAGGGCGCTGAACCCGATCGCGAGCACAGCCGTGAAGATCAGAAAGTTGGCGGGCATGTGCAGGTTGAAATCGTAGACCGAGTGGAGCCCGATGGCCGCCATCACAGCGAAAGGGACTGCGCCGAGCGAGACCGCAAAGGGCTCTTGCCGCCTCCGATAAGCCCGCACGAGCACAAAGGCGATCCAGCCGGCCCCCAGGAGCATGATGGCGAAGCCCACCAGGCCTGCCTCAGCCAGGAACTGAACCCAGTCGTTGTGCGCATGCTCCACCAGGATGCCCTGGTCCTGCGGGGCCTGATAAACCGGGTAGGCGTACTGGAAATTGCCGACGCCGACACCGAAAATCGGGTAATCCCGAAACAGCTCGAAGGTGGTCCTGGCGTACCTGTATCGCGCCTCGAAGGAAGGTTCCAGGTTCTCGAATCGGCTCAAGGGATAATCCACACCCATGTAAAGGGCATAGCCGGCCGTAGCGGTAAACAGAAAGAGTACAAGGGCCCCTTTCCGACGGTTCTTCCTCTTGAAGACGAAGAAGAGCCCCAGGCAAAGGAGTCCGGCTGCGGCTGATGCCATCCCCGCGCGCGATCCGGAAAAGATGAGTCCGAGCCCCATAACGATCCCCGCCAGGAGGACCAGGACCCGTTTGCTCCGCTCCTGCTCTCCGGAGAGGAATGCCCCGATACGCCCTCTGAGGCCGATGCCGGGGACGGGCAGCCGCTTTTTCACGCCCAAGGCGATCGCCCCCGAAAACGCAGCCGCCATGAGCACACCCATTTCCATGAAGCCGGCGAAATGGTTTCGGTTGATATAGGTCCCGTTCACAGCCTGGCGGCTCGGGCCGCTTCTGACCCACCAGATATGGGGGTCGGCGGAGTACGTCTGAAGAATGCCGTAGAGCGCGGTGAAGGAGCCCGTCAGGAGGAGCAGCACAACGGCAAGTTCGATCCGCCTTCGTGAGTTGAGTACCTGAGCGAATCCGAAGAAGAAGAGGCCGTAGACCAGGAAACGCATGATGGACATGCGGACAGGGTAAATATACGGGGCCAGCGCCGACCGGAAACCGGAGCCGGCCGCTCCGTAGACGACAAGAGGCGCCGGGATGGCGGCCTCCGCAATTTGGTGCGCTTCCGGCGACAAGGTCGACGTCATCGAGCCGGGCAACGGGATGGTCTGGAAGACCAGGAAGGCGGTCATCATAAAAAAGAAGACGTAGAGGCCCGTTCGGGGGCATCGGAAGGTCCACCTTCCGCTCCCGGCGGTTCGGCCGACGTTTTTCACGATCAGGAGGAGTGTCGCTGCGAGCACCCCGAGGCTCATGAAGGTGTAGGCGTACATGTGGATGGCCCCGAAGAGGAGCGGGCCGATCACCAGTACGGCCATGTAGAGAGTGAAGGCGGATCTCTCCATGTTCTTCAGATCGTGCCGACTTCGAAGGAAAAGGCTTTGACCTCGTAGGGCCCGAGCCGGGCACGGAGCCTTCCCTCCTCCGCGGCATGATCCTCGCCCGAAAAAACCTCCCTGTAGAGCGTCGGCCGAGGGCCTTCGACGGCGATCATCCCCTCGACAAAGGTGCCGATCGTGTTGACGGCGATCACCAGGCACTCCTGCCCCGTCCTGCGCAGGCAGCACCGGATGGCGGGCCGCCCCCCGGGGTCTGCGCGGTACGAGGACACCATGCTCACCTCGGGTGCATCGGGAAGGTTCTCCACGCTGAGCCACGGCTGGAGAAGGTGCAGCCTGTCGGTCACCTTTTTCAGGGATTCTACGCCCTCCTGCGTCGCACCGGCCTCGGAAAACGAGAAAAAGAAGACCCCCCTGGCCCCGTGAACCACCGAAAGAAAGGCCAGGCAGTCCATCTCATGCCATTGGGGCATACGCGGCCATCCCCAACCGGACCACTTCCTGCCGCCAAAGGCCTGGACGACCGCCGCCATACGGCTCCGCCCGACATCCCGTGCCGCCCGGTCCATGGAATCCGAAAGCCAGGTCATGGGCATGTGGGGAACGGGATACTGGTCGAGGAGAAAGAAGTCGGCGGCATCCAGATAATCGCGGCAAACCCGGGGCCTGACCACCGCCATGCAGGTAGCCGCATCCGGGAACCTCGCTTTGATCAGACGCTGGATGTCCTGTGCCCGGCCGCGAGGAAACGCGTGGATGCCAGGTTCGTCATTCACATAAAAGGCCAAATCATCGCTGCGCACGGTCTTCGCCAACTCGTCCAGGAACGGTGTCAGGCGGTCCGGATCCTTGGGAACCGATACCACATACTTCAAGCCCAGTTCATGGCATTTTTCAATCGTCTCTTTGCGGCCGTCCGTGATGACCGTGTTGAAGCCGGCTGCCTTCACGGTCTCCAGCGCGTCGGGTTCGGCGCCGTAAACGCCGATCGGGTAGAAACCCTCCTCAAAAAAGGAGGCGGCCGGCTTCGGCGCATTTTCATCTCTGAGATCCGCCACCCGAACCAGGCGCGGTTCGCTCATCCAGAAGGTATGCCCGGGATGGTGGTTCACGAACTCGAAGACATCCGCTGCGGGCTCTTCCGGGCAGGTGACGTGCAACCTGACGGGTTGAAAACGCCTTACCTGCATATGGACGTTTACGAGATGCTCCTCGCCCCAAAACGTGAACCGGGGGTACACGCCGTTCTCCATGCTATGGCGGTAGAGAAGCGACTCGAACAGGAAGGTCTCCCCGGGGGTACAGCTTGGAAGGGGGCTCGACCACACACCCCCCCGGTCGGTGCCGGCAGAAATGCCCAAGCACAGGGAACGGTGGTGCGCAAGGGGCTCCCAGCCGCTGACGTCGATCCGATCCGCGGCCGCTACGTCGAGGCTGCTCTTCGAACGGGTTTCTCCGGCCGGGGCGCCGCGCCGCCACTCGACGGGTCCGCTCCCATCCGAAGCCATTCCGAACCCGGGGTTCGTGATCAGGTTGGCGGCCCCCTGAAAAGAGCCGAACGCCTCCCACAGTCCGGACGTCATGTCCTGAAGCGCGAAGACGAGGACCGCTTCCGCGCCGCCTTCCCGAGTCGCCGTATCGAGGACCGAACTGAACTCTCGGGGATCGCAGCCCCCCGCCTGGACAATGGGCCACACGGAGCAACCTGCGGCCTCCCGGAAATAATCCGTCGCCTGTCCCACCCAGGACACGGGCCGGCCGGAGATCCGATGATAGAGCATGGGGGAGACGATATCGGCGATGGCCGAGAGTTCCCCGACGTCCTGGGCCAGGATGTACGAGACGGCGTTCCCATATTCCCCCTTGGTCCAGGGAATCAGAAAGACGCCCAATTTCACGGTGTCTTGCGCATCGGCCCTTTCCAGGATGCCGCGGACCTCCTCTGCAAAGGAGGTGATCTGCCGCTTTTTCCACTTCATCCATTCATAGGGACAGTGCTCGTCGATCCAATCGGCGGCCGCAACCGCGTCGAGATCCGCCGGGAGGGCGATCCCCGTCTGCTGCCGAAAGAGACGGAGGCACCTCGGACAATAGCAGGTATCCGGTATTCGAGGGTTTTCCGCCTCCCAAACCCCCGGATATCGGAGAAAATCGAGCCAAATGCCATCGATCGCAACCTCTCCTCTGAACCCCTCGACGAGTTCTTGGATCGCTTTTAAGCGCTCCTGACGCCACCCTCGATGGCTTGGGCAGACCCCTCCCGGGGCATTTCCCTGCTCCGAGGCCCCGATAAGCCGCCCGTCTGCCTGGACCGGCATTGAATCAGGATATCGTTCCCAGGCCTCGCTGCCTCCAAATGCATTGACGCTGACATACACCTCGAATCCACGTTTCTTGAAGGCCGCAACGACGGCCTTGTCCGCCGGGACGAAAACCGCCTTCAATCCAGCAGCCTTCAGCTGCGATGCATAGCTGTTCAAATCCACCCCGGCCGGCGGTGAGACGCCATACATGCCTTTGAAGACCTCCGCTCCCGCAAAGAAGGGAAAAAGAAGCACCAAGAATACGCCTGCAGCGATGCGAAGCCTCATGTCAATGTCCCGCCGGCCTTGGAAAAGTCAGCTTCACAGATGTTCTGAGCGGGCCTTATACCCAAGGAGAGGAACATTGCCGTTTATCCTCACGCCTTCCTTGCCCAAAATGTTTTCGAGCGTTCCGATCACATTCCGGCGCAGATGCTCGACCCGCTTGAGTGTATAGTGCGATGTCGCGCCGGAACCGCCGTTTTTCAGCAGCACCAGCGTGCCGAGATTTTCACTGTCCTCGCCGATGAGCGCCAATTCGAGGCGCAGCTGGTAGCGCTGCCGGGTATCGGAGAGGGGAGCCCGGCTCCAGACGAAATCCGGCGGATCGATCCGGCTGCAGACACTGGCGTGCAACGCAGCGGTCAAGCGGCGATCCATATTCCCGGGGCCGAACATGAGGCATCCGGCGCCTTGCGGAGCCCTCATCTCGAGCGGGTGGCAGTCCTTCTTTACGCTTCCTTTTTCTTTGCCATTCAGATACAGGGCCGCAAGATCGATTTCGAGCATCTCCAGGGCATGGGCCGTCCGGCGCCACAGCTCTTGGAGATCGCTTGCCTCGCTGATCTGGATCTGTTCATAGAGGAAGCTCCGCCGCTCATGCGAGAGTCCGGTTGCGTCGCCGAGTTCGCGAATCCACGCCATCAGCCGATTTCCTTTGAGGTAGTTCATGTATCCAAGCCGCCGGATGCCCAAAATCACCACCACGCCAATCACGGCCAAGATCAATGCAACCCGCTCGTCCTGGAGATTGACGAGCGCAAGGGCAAGAATCCCGAACAGAACCGATGCCCCGTACAGGAGCAGAACCGCCTTCCGGTGCGAGTACCCGAGCCGCAGCAACCGGTGATGGAAGTGCTCCCGGTCGGCCTGAAAAATGGCCTTCCCCATCAGGAAACGGCGGACCGTCGCCCACATGGTATCGAGCAGCGGAACCCCCATAGCGATGACCGGGATCAGCAGCGTCACGGCGGCCTGGCCTTTGATCGAGCCGATGATGCTGGAGGTGGCGATCATATAGCCGAGAAAGTAGCTACCGCCGTCGCCCATAAAAATTTTGGCCGGGTTGAAGTTGTAACGCAAGAAGCCCAGAATGGCACCCGCCAGCGCCGCCATCAGAGCGGCCACAAGCAGATGATGTCCGATCACGCTCAACGCCACCAGCACCATGCAAACGAAAAAGCTCACGCCTGCCGCCAACCCGTCAAGCCCGTCAATCAAATTGATAGCGTTCATCACGAGCAGTATCCAAAAGACCGTCACCGGCAGAGCGACCCAGCCTAAATGAAAAGTCCCCACCCCGGGGACGCTGACGCCCTGGATCTGTACGCCCCCGAAATAGGCAATCGCCCCCGCCAGAATCTGGACCCCGAACTTTTTCCATGGTCCAAGTCCGCGTTTGTCGTCCCAGAGGCCCAGCCCGAAGGCGACCGCGCTCCCGAGCGCGATCGCCAATAATGACGGTTCGGAGGCGATCAACTGCAGTACATTTGTCTTTTCGCGGACCCACGGAGAAAGCACCGGGAGGAATGAACCCCAAAACGACAAAAAGATGGCCGCGCCCCCGATACGCGGCACCGGCCGTCGATGGATCTTGCGCTCGCCAGGCGGATCGACGATCCCCAAACGCAAACCAACCTTGGCAACCAGTGGTGTATTGACCAAGGCCAGGATGAGGGCGATAAGAAAGATGACGGTAATGGTAGTCATGAGAGGTAATCGAGGGTGAGGAGCGGATTATCTGAATCGACTCCGCTTCTCGTGCAAAACCAGGCTCAGAAAAAGGGGGGTGGAAACAAGATTCCGGCGCCACAGCCGCCGGGGCTCTTGGATGAGCCTCGGCAGCCATTCGAGACCATGGTCCAAAAACCAGCGCGGAGCGCGTTTCACAGTCCCAACGTAAAAATCGAACACTGCCCCGACCGCAGCGATCAACGCCGCATCGAGCCTACGCCGATTCAGGTATATCCACTTTTCCTGCTTCGGAGCGCTCATCCCTACCCACAAAACATCGGGGCGGGCAGCGTTTACCGCAGCAACCATATCTCGCGTGTCGTTCTCGTCGAAATCGGGTTTAAAAGGCGGCGAATACATCCCGACAATCTCGACGTTGGGATATTGCCTTGAAAACTTATCGCGGATCCGTTCGAGGTTTTTATAGGTCGATCCCAGGAAAAAGCATCGGTATCCGCCCCTCCGGTTCATATGCAGGTTTACTTCGCGGAAGATGTCGCTCCCCGTGATGCGCTCGCGAATCGCACCGCCAAGGATACGCGATGCGAAGACGATCCCGGTTCCGTCGGGCACGACGATGTCCGCATCCCTGAGAGCCATCGAGAACACCGGATCCCGCCTTGCCAGAACGATGGAGTGCGGATTCAGGCACGCCACGACCCGACGTTCGGCCCTGGATCCCAACCCGCGCAGGATCCTATCGATGCAGGCATCGAGGGTGGCTTGTGTAACGCCCAGGCCAAGGATAGGTTCCGTGTAGTCCTTCATGACCTGCTCACCGCCTGCAAACGCTAAAAATTTTTGCTGAGTTGTCTGGTCTCGAACCGGATTCCTTGCCTGTTGCGGTATGGCAAGACTCCCCGGGCACAACCTGCTTGGGCAAAATGAAGGAATGGCGGCTGGCCATTCGCAGAACGCTCGACCATATTCTGAACAGGGGGGAAAAGTGCTTCTCTAAGAAGGCCAAGCCTTAGGATCCTGGTGATCCTTTTCGGGGTTGCTCGGCACAGCTCCGCTCCTTCGGTTCCTGGCCCGACCATTCCTTTAGATACTGATTTACTGGCAGATTTTGGAGGTTTTCACCTCTCCTGCCGAATCAATCCCGGCCCGCCGGTTCCATCGGTTGATTCGATATCGAAAGAACTGCACCCGAGATTGATCAACCGAAAATAGTTGTCTATCTTCGTGCACAACTCCTGCGCGGAATCCCGGACGGTCAGGGTCTGCTTCGTCGTGAAGGTGATGACCGTATCGGGCTTCGACCTGATGGAGAATATGTGCAGCGGATTCACCCACATCTTCGAGTTATCGATGAGCACAACCTCGATCATTTCCCGCCCCTTCCCCTGTCGGCCATGCCGCCCGCTCTGTGGGCGGAGGGTGATGGCTGCAGGAACTCCGGGACACCGGCCCCAGATCTGTGCCCCCGCCTGGCCTGGCTGCGCCGGCGGCCTCAGCAACACGGCACAGACATCGTCAGAGTGTGATCCTGCGCTGCTGCACCTCCGTCGCTCGGCAGACGCCGCCACGCAATTCCTATCAAAATGATAGACTCCCGGTGGGACGTTCCGCTCCAACTTCGGCGCTCCAGCGATTACCGGCCAGGTTCATCGCTGAAGCCTCCAACAAAAGCCCGCCCGAGGGGGCCCCATCCCGGCAAGCCTCCGCAAATAGGACGGGGCTGCGGGGTTGACCCCGGCAAGCATCCAAGTCTATCGAGTGATATCGAGTCGATGAGGGCACCGGTGACTGAGTCAGTCGCTCCGGCAGGTAACCGCAATAGGATGTGCCAGAGTTGTGCCAAATGCGTAAGCGGCTGTTATCATGGGATGTTCAAATATAGAAACGAAAATGTTCCCAATTTATACTATCATTTTGATCCTCTTAAAGGCCTTGTCTATCATTTTGATAGACATGCCGTGGTCCGAACGGGACCGATGAGCAGCGCCGAGGGACAAACGATGTCTTGCGAAAATCGATCTATGGAGTGATTACGAAGGCTTGAACGCGGAATCGTTTCACAGCAGACAAAAGATCCGATCCGAGCTGCAGCGCAAGATGCGAGGGTCAGATTGGCGTAAACCGCGTGGCCGCTGGGCCGTAGGGGAGAATATATCTTTTGATCCTGGAGAGTTACCTGGTGTCTATCATTTTGATAGACCATGACGGCCTATATCGGGGGATCGCGAGGCCGTCGATTCCTTCGCCAAGGAGGTGGTCACCGAACGGTTTGTTCGGAAACCCTCGGGGCCGATGGATAAACCGCGCGCTGATGTTCTGTCCACGGAGTGTGCGGTCCTCGGTCAGATCTGAGGAATACGGAAAACACTTCTTTTGAAGGGGAATGGGCGGCCCCGGCCAAGGTTTTGGCAGTCCGCGCCACGCGCCGGAGGGGGTGACTGACGGGGTACCTCTCGGAGTTCTGCACTCAAACGTCCGTAAAGCGACACAACGCGGTGGTGCGGCAAGCAAACACCGTTACTTGATCCAGAGGCTTGCGCCGTTGCACCCGATGGACTTCCACAAGACGAAGAAGGGCTGCACCGCGCCGGCGGGCGGATACTGCTCGAGCACCGTGCTGCTCAAGTTGAAAGGGTTTTTTGGCAGGACGGTCCCATCGATGTCGTAGACAGCCAATTCCACGTTGTAAAATCTTATATTTACGTTCGCAATGGGTTTTGCGGCCTCGGCGATCATCACCAGAGCCTCTTCGAGAGTCATGCCTTTGAGATCCGGAAAGACCAGGTTGAAATCCCGATAGACGGCATAGCCGGCGGCAAAGGGGTTGCTGGTTCAGGAGAAAGTACTCCCGGAGCCGGCCCAGTTTTTGGAGGTCCATTTCGACTTTTCCGGATATCTTTCCCCAATGAACCGATTTACTCCCGATACGGATGGATTTATCTCCGGCCGGTACAAACCGGCATTTTCTAAATCTCGAAGAAGTGTCATCGACTGTCTGGCTGATGGGCCGTTGTTCAGGGAGTGTGACGAGATGAACGTCTTTCACGTTCGGCGGGGACAGCTTACGGATGGTGGCAGCTCCGATGGAAGGGATCATCCACTGCGCCTGATTGACCGCCACAACGAACTTACCAAAATTGCTGGATGGTTTGATGACCGCTCGATGTGTTCTATGACGCTCTGACGAATCGAACTGGGGCATTTGTCTATTCACATGGTCCAAATTGAATCGAGTATCACACATGATATGCCTCCATGGAAGTTCATTGTACAAGTGCATTAATTGCATAAATGATTCAAAATCATTAATTAATAATCCGTTGTTTACAATTTTACCTTTTTATACAGTAGATTTTCCATAGTGTCTTACCAGGTGTAGGATAGATGTTCAAGTTTAAGCGATCAATTTCCTCTGTTTTCGTAAAAGGATCAGATATAATCCTTTTGCGATCAGATCTTTTCTCAACATCAAGAAATGTGCTGTATATTCCGTGAATACCGCCGCCTAGATCATAGATGTGTGTCGACAGGCACTCGATGCATATTTTACGATCGTCAAGGGACCGGCTCAGATCCTCCCAAAGTTCTAAAAACTCTCTACAACCGTCACAAAAATTGTCAAGTTCTTCACCGTAATAAGGCACCTTCTTTGGGGTAATCCATATGCTCTGGACGGGTACGCTATTACGAAGCCGGCAAACTTCTTCGGCACCCTCTTCCAGCTCATTAAAGTACGCGTCCACTTGAGGCTTTGAGGAAAAGAACTCGTTAAGTGTTTCCTCATCTACCTGTTTGTAGATCGCTTTGTATTTCTCATCATAAGGGCTCCAGCTCGGATCCCCAAACTCCTCGGCCCTGCGCTTCCTCTCCGCCCTCCAGTGTTCGTAATAGGGGAGCCAGAATTGACGGGTGCATTCGAAGTATGGCTTGGTCTTCTTCTTTTTGCGAAGCTCGATGATCGGTTCGCCACGGGTCCGCCTGCCCTTCAAAAACCGCCACCTGGATCTTTTCTCTTGCAGCGGCACCCCGTAGGCATGATTCACCCAGATGCCCCTCACCGCCCTCAGGACCTCCTTCTGTGTTTTATCGGAGATGAACAACTTCCGCATGACATCCTTGGCCCTCCGGATCGTTTTCTCGTAAAACGCTGGATTGGGGTCTTCGTGCATGGATTTCAAAGGAGCGCCGCTATCGGCGCGTTCGGGCCGGGTTCGATACAGCTGCACCTGCAACCCTTCTTTCGCTGATTCCTTTTCGGCTTCCGGGGAGGGACCGGAACCGAGGACACTCGGCGGCTTTGCGGGCGGAGAAAACTGCTCGAGCGGCTTCGAAAAGCATTCACCGAGTCCGGGAAAAAGCAGGTCGGGAATGGACGGCGGGCGATGGTCGGCGGCGGTGGTCCAAGGGGACGGAATGGGGTTCGAAGGGTCAAGGAAGTTGTACTTCGCGGGATCGAGGAAGTTCAGCGGCCTTTCAGGGCGCGCGGGCCATTGTTTCAGGGCGGTGGACCGCTCCATCTCGCTGTCCCTTTTTTGGGTCTTCTCATCATGATCGACGGCAACAGAGGTCTTTTTCCTACGATAGAGTTCCTTTCTCAGATGCGGCATTCGTCTTTCTTTTTTCAATACGGGCATTCGCCCGGGCTTATCGTTCACACCATGGTTGCGAATGCCGGGGACGGCCTCCCGCTCGATCGGGGGGCAGGCTTCCATAGCTCCGGTGATCACGTCGATGATCCCCCGCACCTCGAATAGAGGCAGGCTCCGTGTGCCGTTTTCAAACGACCAGGGATCCATCAGACCGTAGGAGACGATCGGCGTGAGGCGGGGGCGGCTCTTGAGGGCCTGCAGGTCGGAGCGGAGCCGCTTCATGGCGGCTGCGGAATGCAGGGGAAACATAACCGGCTCGATGAGCGGGGCGATCAGATCCTGCAGCTCTACCGGCTGCTCGGCGTCCTTGAGCAAACGGTCGCTCGATTGGATCAGATCCCTGATGCCATAGAGGAAATAGTCCTTTCCCAGCGGCAGATGGATCAGACGCGCGAGGTCGCTCTCCACACGGGAAAGGGCCCTCGCCTTTCTCTCCTCGAGGCTCGGCATGCACCCGCACCAGGGCCTATGTTCAAAATCGCGCCGACGCAGGGCGACCGTTTCCGGATCGCCGCCCTGCTTGACCTTGAAGGTTCGGGCGGCGAGATCCAGTTCAAAGGGGATTTGCCGATGGCTGAACGAGATGGTGGTGATCGGAGGCATCGGGTTCCTGCTCATGAAGGTTCATTGGAGGAACTCAAACGGTCAAAAAGGGTGAAGCAGGATCTGTGCCACACAATCAGGCCGCAGGTGGAGGGGGTGGTTCCTGCCGTTCGGGTGGTTGAATGCCCGATCGGGACAAAAGGAGAGCGAAACCAAAAGTAAAAACCCATAGCACATGCACAATCAACAGTGCATCGCACATCCTCTGCGAGGCGGGTTGTCCTGACCACGACGGGCCTTCGTGTGCAGGACCTCCCGACCGAAAACACCAATCTCTGCCCACACGGGTAGATTTCTGCATGTTGATCATATGGAGTTGACCGAAAACACCAATCTCTGCCCACACGGGTGGATTCTACGGATGATAGCCAACCATGCAGCCTCCCCGCACCAACCTCGGCCCACACGGGTGGATTTCTACTCGGCAAGCGACGGAAAGCCCCTGTCAATAGCTGCCTCCAGGCGGATGGGGCGAACCCGTCATAGACCGGGACCAAGATATGAATGAGCCAGCAACCTCTATGCGGATGGGGCAAACCCCCTCTGAGCGAACATCACGAGCAGGAGATTGTACCAACCACCACGCCCGTGGGCGAATCTGAAGTCAACGATGATCTGCTGAATGAGCTTACCACCAGCCTCCGCGCCCTTGGGCGAATCTTCGGATTACCATATCCGGGCAGTGGCGGCCGATGGCCGGTCACGCCGGAAGAATACATTCTCCCTCAGCGGATGACGCTCAACCCTCTGCAATAGACGTTCTTGCGAGCGGATGACGTTTTGCGCACTGCAATACATGAATCCCATCCGGCACAAAAAGTGCTTGCAATGGCATGGATGATTGCCACCGGTCAAAAAACGGGCAGATATAGCCGGAAAAAAAACAGCCAAGACGGGCGGCCCTCCCCTTCAGGGCTGCAGCCGCACCCTGCCCGGTTTGAAGCTTGACGAGACGAGGGAGCACGTTTAACATGACCTCAGATAAGGTAAACAGTCCACATGACAGGTACTTCAAGCAAACCCTGTCGCACGCGGATCAGGCCAGGGACTTCGTGCTCCACTACCTGCCGGCGGAGATCACGCGCCTGCTGGAGCTGGATACCCTTTCGGTGTGCAAGGGCAGTTTCGTCGACCGCCAACTGCAGCACTATTTCTCCGATCTGCTCTACGAGGTCGAGATCGAGCAAGGCGGTTCGGCCTTCGTCTATCTGCTCTTCGAGCACAAGAGTTCTCCGGATCGCCTGACCGCCTACCAGGTGCTGCGCTACATGGTCCGGATATGGGCGGAGTGGTTGAAACGGGGAGAGGCCGGGGCGCTCCCGCCGGTGATTCCGGTCGTTCTCTACCACGGTTTGGGCTGCTGGAAGATCGGGCTTACGTTCGAAGACCTCTTCGAGCTGCCCCGGGAGTTGCGCCCTCTGGTGCCGAAGTTCGAGTATCTGCTATGCGACCTGTCGCAATACAGCGACGAACAAATCAAGGGCGCCATTCGGCTCAGGCTGCCGCTCCTGCTGCTGAAGCATATCTTCTCCGATGATCTCGTGGAGCGGCTGCCGGACTTTCTTCGGCTGTTGGAATCCCTGTCCGACAGCCAAAGCGCCCTCGAAGCGCTGGAGGCCGCGCTGCGCTACGTGGCCTCCGCCAGCGATCGGGTGGAAGCCAATGATCTGATCAAAAGCGCCAAGGCGGTTCTTGACGGGAAGGGAGGTGGTATTATGCCCACTCTGGCGGAGCAATGGATCAAGCAAGGCATGCAACGAGGCCTGCAGCAAGGAGTGCAGCAAGGGACACTGAGGGGAACACGCGCGATGTTGGTTGAGGCCTTGAGAACCAAATTCAATGCCGTTCCCCCAAAGGTCGTCAAGCAAATCGAGAAGATTGAAGATACAGAGGTTTTGACACAGCTTTTGCGAGAGGTCATCCATGTCCGCGACATGGAGGAATTCAAGGCCGTCCTCGCTCAGATCTGAGAGATGTAGAATGCACCCTTCTTGACCGGGAAGAAGCCGCACCGGGCAGGCCAGGGAGTTTCGCCGGGCAGAGAATGTGAATCCGGGAGCACACGCAAGATGACCGCCAAAAAGAAACTGCCGATCGGGGTGCAGTCTTTCCGCAAGATTCGGGAAGGCGATTATTATTATGTGGATAAAACCGGATTTATTCTGGGGCTGATCGAGGAGGGAAGCTACTACTTTCTCTCCCGGCCCCGCCGCTTCGGAAAAAGCCTGCTGGTGGACACCCTGAAGGAACTCTTCAGCGGGAGCCGGGAGCTGTTTGCCGGGCTTTACGCCGAGGGACACTGGGACTGGTCCGTATCCCACCCGGTCTTGCTCTTCAGCTTTGCCGGGGGTGTGCTCGGGTCGGTGGCGGATCTGCAGAATCATCTGGAGCGGCAGCTCGATCTGCACGAAAAGGCCTTGGGGGTCGAAGCCCACTACCCCGAAATCCGAAGCCGCTTCGCCGACCTGATTCTGCACGCCCATCGGCAAACCGGCCGGCGGGTAGTTATATTGGTGGACGAGTACGACAAGCCCATCCTGGACGCCATCGCGGACCGGGAAGAGGCCGCCCGGGTACGGGACGTGCTGCGCGACTTCTACTCGGTGATCAAGGACAACGACGCCCACATCCGCTTCGCCTTCCTGACCGGAGTCTCAAAATTCAGCAAGGCTGGAATCTTCTCGGGCCTCAACAACCTGAGGGACATCACGGTGGAAGCGCCCTACTCGGCCATCTGCGGCTACACCGAGACCGACCTGGAGACAGTCTTCGCCCCTGAGCTTCCGGGCCTGGATCGGGCGGCCGTGCGGGAGTGGTACAACGGCTACAACTGGCTGGGGGAGAGCGTCTACAACCCCTTCGACGTGCTGCTGCTCTTCTCCAAGCGCACCTTCGGGGCCTACTGGTTCGAGACCGGCACCCCCACCTTCCTGGTCAAGCTCCTGCTGGAGCGGGGTGTATTCACCCCCAGCCTGGGGCAGACCGTGGCATCCGAAATGCTCCTTTCGACCTTCGATGTAGACACCATGCCTGTCGAGGCCCTGCTCTTCCAGACCGGCTACCTGACCTTCCACCGGACGGAGGATATCGCCGGCGCGCGGTTTTTCCGCCTGGGCTATCCCAATCGCGAGGTCTACCAAAGCCTGAATGTCTGCCTTGCCGGCGCCTTCCTGAATGACTTGGGCCGCGAGACCCAGCTGCGCCTGAACCTGCTGCGCAGCCTGCAGTCCGCCGACTTCGCCGCCCTCGAGGCCCATTTCCGGGCCCTGTTCGCCGCCATCCCCGCCGACTGGCACCGCAGGAACTCGATCGGCGAGTACGAAGGCTACTACGCGAGCGTCTTCTACAGCCATTTCGCGGCCCTCGGGCTGGACATCCGGGTGGAGGACGCCACCAGCCGCGGCCGGGTGGACATGACGGTGCTCTTCGAGGGGCGGGTGTTCGTCTTCGAGTTCAAGGTGGTGGAGCTGGAGCCCGAGGGACGGGCCCTGGAGCAGATCCTGGCCCGGCGCTACGCCGAGAAGTACCAGGACCTGGGCCGGCCGATCCACCTGATCGGCGTCGAGTTCAGCCGCAAGGAGCGGAACCTCTGCGGCTTCGAGGTCCGAAGCCTTGCCCCACCGGCTGCAGAAAACGCAGGGCCGCCGCGATAATGGCCCTTGAAGGCACGCAACGCTTCCGACTGCCACATTCTCATCCAACCCCTTGAAGCACCCCCCTGTCGCTGACTGATGATCTGTCCCCGAAGACTGCTTGCCGACACCATCGCCTCCCCCCATGTTTACGCGCTACCGAATCCGAAACCCATCTTGTTTCCATCTATGGATTCGGTTCGAAGGACGTCCCCTGCGGGCTGAACGAGGCCGTGGCGAGCGGGGCACCGTCCTGTTTTCCTTCGCTCAGGCTGCGACCCGGAAGGCCGGCAGACCTAGGGTTCGAGGGGAGAACAGGGAAGATAGGTAAAACGGCCCCGCCATTGTGCACAAAAGACTGTGCATATCGAATCTGCCGCGAACGGCTGTCCCGACCGCGGCGGACTTTTCCGAAAGTCTTCGAACTTGGGGACACCTGCCTCTGCACGTATAGAGGGATCCACAGCATGGGTTGCCGCACCGGGGGGAGCTGCGCGTACCTGCCTCTGCGCGCATAGAGGGATATATTTCTCTGCGCGGATACATGAATTCTCGGATTGCCGCATCCGGGCGCTCGCGCCCGATGGCCGGTCACGTCGGGAGAATACATTCTCGCTAAGCGGATGACGCTCAACCCTCTGCCATAGACGTTCTTGCGAGCGGATGACGTTTTGCGCACTGCAATACATGAATCCCATCCGGCACAAAAAGTGCTTGCAATGGCATGGATGATTGCCACCGCTCAAAAAACGGGCAGATATAGCCGGAAAAAAAGCAGCCAAGACGGGCGGCCCTCCCCTTCAGGGCTGCAGCCGCCCCCCTGCCCGGTTTGAAGCTTGACGAGACGAGGGAGCACGTTTAACATGACCTCAGATAAGGTAAACAGTCCACATGACAGATACTTCAAGCAAACCCTGTCGCACGCGGATCAGGCCAGGGACTTCGTACTCCACTACCTGCCGGCGGAGATCACGCGCCTGCTGGATCTGGATACCCTTTCGGTGTGCAAGGGCAGCTTCGTCGACCGCCAACTGCAGCACTATTTCTCCGATCTGCTCTACGAGGTCGAGATCGAGCAAGGCGGTTCGGCCTTCGTCTATCTGCTCTTCGAGCACAAGAGTTCTCCGGATCGCCTCACCGCCTACCAGGTGCTGCGCTACATGGTCCGGATATGGGCGGAGTGGTTGAAACGGGGAGAGGCCGGGGCGCTCCCGCCGGTGATCCCGGTGGTTCTCTATCACGGTCTGAGCTGCTGGAAGATCGGGCTCGCGTTCGAAGACCTCTTCGAGCTGCCCCGGGAGTTGCGCCCTCTGGTGCCGAAGTTCGAGTATCTGCTATGCGACCTGTCGCAATACAGCGACGAGCAGATCAAGGGTGCCATCCGGCTCAGGCTGCCGCTCCTGCTGCTGAAGCATATCTTCTCAAAGGATCTGACGGCGCGGCTGCCGGACTTCCTCGAACTCCTCAGGTCCCTGTCGGACAACGAGAGCGCCCTCGAAGCCCTGGAGGCGGCGCTGCGCTACGTGGCCTCCGCGAACGAGCAGGTGAAGGCCGAGGATCTGATTAAAAACGCCAAAGCTGTTTTTCACGAGAAGGGAGGTGACATTATGCCTACTCTGGCGGAGCAATGGATCGAGCAAGGTATGCAAAAAGGTATGCAAAAAGGTATGCAAAAAGGCATGGAGCAAGGCAGAAAGCAGGGCTTACATCAAGGTATGGAACAGGGCATGAAGCAAGGTATGCAAAAAGGCATGCAACAGGGCAAAAAGCAAGGTTTACACCAAGGAATACAAGAGGGAAAACTGAAAGGGGCGCGCGCGATGGTGGCGGAGGCCCTGAGAACGAGATTCAACGCCCTTCCTGCAGGGGTCGTCGAGAAGATCGAGGAAATTGACGATGTAGATGTCCTGACAAAACTCTTGAGAGAAGCGATCGATGCCCGCGACATGGAGAAATTCAAGACGGTCCTCGCTCAGATCTGAGGGATGTAGAATGCACCCTCCTTGACCGATAAGGAGTCACACCGGTCAGGCCGGGGACTTTCGCCGGGCAGTGAATGCAACATCGGGAGCAATCGCAAGATGACCGCTAAAATGAAGCTGCCCATCGGGGTGCAGTCTTTCCGGGAAATCCGGGAGAGCGGCTACTATTACGTGGACAAGTCCGCCTATGCCGTGGACCTGGCCGAACAGGGCAAGTACTACTTTCTCTCGCGCCCCCGACGCTTCGGAAAAAGCCTGCTGGTGGACACCCTGAAGGAACTCTTCAGCGGGAGCCGGGAACTCTTTGCCGGGCTTTACGCCGAGGACCACTGGGACTGGTCCGTGTCCCACCCGGTCTTGCTCTTCAGCTTTGCCGGGGGTGTCCTGGGATCGGTCGAGGCGCTTGAAAACAGCCTGATCGAGCAGCTTACGTACGCTGAGGAGAATTGGGGGATCAGCATGCGGTTTCCCGAAATCCGCAGCCGCTTCAAACAGCTCATCCGCCAAACCCATGAAAAAACCGGCCGGCAGGTGGTAATATTGGTGGACGAGTACGACAAGCCCATCCTGGACGCCATCGCGGACCGGGAAGAGGCCGCCCGGGTACGGGACGTGCTGCGCGACTTCTACTCGGTGATCAAGGACAACGACGCCCACATCCGCTTCGCCTTCCTGACCGGAGTCTCCAAGTTCAGCAAGGCCGGGATCTTCTCGGGCCTCAACAACCTGCGGGACATCACGGTGGAAGCGCCCTACTCGGCCATCTGCGGGTACACCGAGGAAGATTTGGAGACAGTCTTCGCCCCGGAGCTTCCGGGCCTCGATCGGGCGGCCATCCGGGAATGGTACGACGGCTACAACTGGCTGGGGGAGAGCGTCTACAACCCCTTCGACGTGCTGCTGCTCTTCTCGAAGCGCACCTTCGGGGCCTACTGGTTCGAGTCCGGCACCCCCACTTTCCTGGTCAAGCTCCTGCTGGAGCGGGGTGTATTCACCCCCAGCCTGGGGCAGACCGTGGCATCTGAAATGCTGCTCTCGACCTTCGATGTGGACACCATGCCCGTCGAGGCCCTGCTCTTCCAGACCGGTTACCTGACCTTCGCCGGGACGCGGCGCATGGGCGCCCGGACCGAGTACCGGCTGGGCTACCCCAACCTGGAGGTGCAGAGCGCCCTGAACGATGTGCTGCTCAAATCTTTGCTGGCCGATCCCGGAGCGGCCGAGGGGGTCGTAAGCCGCCTTTACGATGTGTTGAGCACCGCCGACTTCACCGCCCTCGAGGCCCATTTCCGGGCCCTGTTCGCCGCCATTCCCGCCGACTGGCACCGCAAAAACGCCATCGCCGAGTACGAGGGCTACTACGCGAGCGTCTTCTACAGCCATTTTGCGGCCCTCGGGCTGGACATCCGGGTGGAAGACGCCACCAGCCGCGGCCGGGTGGACATGACCGTGCTTTTCGAGGGGCGGGTGTTCGTCTTCGAGTTCAAGGTGGTGGAACTCGAGCCCGAGGGCCGCGCCCTGGAGCAGATCCTGGCCCGCCGCTATGCCGACAAATACCTGGACCTGGGCCGGCCCATCCATCTGATCGGCGTCGAGTTCAGCCGCAAGGAACGGAACCTCTGCGCATTCGAGGTCCGGAGCCTGGCCCCACTGGCCACAGAAAACGCAGGGCCGCCGGGATAATGGCCCCTGAAGGCCCTCAACGCTTCCGACTGCCACATCCTGATCCAACCTCTTGAAACACCCCCCTGTCGCTGACCGATGCTCTGTCCCGGAAGACTGTTTGCCGGCACCATCGCCTCCCCCCTTGCCCGGTTTGGAGCTTGACGAGATGAGGGAGCACGTTTAACATGGCTTCAGATAAGGTAAACAGTCCGCATGACAGGACCTTCAAGCAAACCCTGTCGCACGCGGATCAGGCCAGGGACTTCGTGCTCCACTACCTGCCGGCGGAGGTCACGCGCCTGCTGGATCTGGATACCCTTTCGGTGTGCAAGGGCAGTTTCGTCGACTGCCAACTGCAGCACTATTTCTCCGATCTGCTCTACGAGGTCGAGATCGAGCAAGGCGGTTCGGCCTTCGTCTATCTGCTCTTCGAGCACAAGAGTTCTCCGGATCGCCTGACCGCCTACCAGGTGCTGCGCTACATGGTCCGGATATGGGCGGAGTGGTTGAAACGGGGAGAGGCCGGGGCGCTCCCGCCGGTGATCCCGGTGGTTCTCTATCACGGTCTGAGCTGCTGGAAGATCGGGCTTACGTTCGAAGACCTCTTCGAGCTGCCCCGGGAGTTGCGCCCTCTGGTGCCGAAGTTCGAGTATCTGCTATGCGACCTGTCGCAATACAGCGACGAACAAATCAAGGGCGCCATTCGGCTCAGGCTGCCGCTCCTGCTGCTGAAGCATATCTTCTCCGATGATCTCGTGGAGCGGCTGCCGGACTTTCTTCGGCTGTTGGAATCCCTGTCCGACAGCCAAAGCGCCCTCGAAGCGCTGGAGGCCGCGCTGCGCTACGTGGCCTCCGCCAGCGATCGGGTGAAGGCCGAGGATCTGATTAGAAACGCCAAAGCTGTTTTTCACGAGAAGGGAGGTGACATTATGCCCACTCTGGCAGAGCAGTGGATCGAGCAAGGCATGCAAAAGGGCATGGAGCAAGGCAGAAAGCAGGGCTTACACCAAGGAATACAAGAGGGAACACTGAAAGGGACGCGCGCGATGGTGGCGGAGGCCCTGAGAACGAAATTCGACGCCCTTCCTGCAGACATCGTCCAGAAGATCGAGGAAACCGACGATGTAGGTGTCCTGACAAAACTCTTGAGAGAAGCGATCAACGCCCGCGACATGGAGGAATTCAAGACGGTTCTCGCTCAGATCCAAGGGATATGAAAAGCGCCTTTGAACCGCCTTCCGGGCGACGGCAGGAGAGCCGGGGGATGATCGCATCCGCCGCCGGGCGACACATGCAACACCGGGAGCAAACGCAAGATGACCGCCAAAAAGAAACTGCCGATCGGGGTGCAGTCTTTCCGCAAGATTCGGGAAGGCGATTATTATTATGTGGATAAAACCGGATTTATTCTGGGGCTGATCGAGGAGGGAAGCTACTACTTTCTCTCGCGCCCCCGACGCTTCGGAAAAAGCCTGCTGGTGGACACCCTGAAGGAGCTCTTCAGCGGGAGCCGGGAGCTCTTTGCCGGGCTCTACGCCGAGGGCCACTGGGACTGGTCCGTGTCCCACCCGGTCCGCGAGACCCAACTGCGCCTGAACCTGCTGCGCAGCCTTCAGTCCGCGCCATGCGCCGGAGAGGTCGGCCTGGGCTGAAAGGCCTTTCCGAAGAGGCCGAGCCAGCCGGCGGATATTCTTTGAGCACCTTGTGGCTCAAGCTATAAGATGATGAATTCTTTGCCTTCCAGCTTCCTAAGCAAGATCCTGCATACCCCCTTCGAACAGTTCCCATCCGGAAAAAGTCTTTTTTGCCAATCCCGCCGCCAATCTGCACCTTTGCTTGTGTGGCGACCACCAGGTCGCCTCCGCACAAGGTTTGCTTTTCCTGATATTGGCCCAAAATCCTCATTTCCGGATAGGAAACTGGATTGCACCGGAAAATCATTTCCGGATGGAAAACTGGCTAGAGCGGCATGCCACACCGAAGAGCAATGCACGATCATTTGTGCATGTCCCCCCCTGAAATACCGTCAAAAAATGGGCCGAGTGCCCTGTCTCTGACATTCATCCTGCTTTCCCGTCCAGAATCGCTCACTTTCGGAAATCCCCACATCCATGTCGATCCAACGTCTTAGGCGATCCCCTAGACAGCAGCCGCTTCTCCAAACACATTTCATGGCATCTGGCACATACTTTGCTTAAAAACTGAAAAGAGGATAAAATTCACCAAGAAACAATAACCATGATAGAGCACTTTCAAATCAAGATCTGAAATATACCTGAATCCGTGAGACTCCAGTAAACGGTCGCCCGGTTTCAGGCTCAGAAGCGTAATATCGGCCAGTCCACCGGTAGATGTGAGTGTCCTGAGGCTTCTACACTCACTATTAGAGTCGTTCTTTGATGCTCTTTGCTAAATAGTTATGTTTTATGGCTTTTTTTAGGCATAATTCACCCTGAGATAACCTATCTTGGTTGATGAAACTTCCTGGTTTGCGGATCTAGCCGCATGCCAGGCGGTTGTACACAGCCCCGAAGGCTTCAAAAGCCGGACAATGTCGGCTAAAGACGATTTTTAAACGCCGGCCGGTTGTGACCAACCGCGCAGTCAGATACATCAGTTCCTGGATGACCGTTTTGATGCGGCGCCTTTTGGCCGGATGGCGTAAGGGCGACCGGTCTCCGACGAGGCCCAACTGCCCGATGAAACGCAGGATGTTGTAGGCCAGACCGGCCAAGGTCAAGATCAGGGCATTGGTGGCGAACTTGCCCGATGGCAGGCGTTCCATGTCCATGTCGGATTTGATCTCACTGTGGAACTGCTCGCTGGTGGCGTGGTCCTCGTAAAGCCGGATCACCTTTTCATCCGGCAGATCGAGCGTCGTCCACCAGGCCTCCACCTCGATGTCCGGTTTGAGCAGCAGTTGACCGCGTTTGTCGCTGGTGCGCTCAACGGCCCGCATCACCCTTTGGAAGCGGTAAGTTTTGCCCTGATATTCCTGGCGGATGTGGACTCGGAGGATTCCGACCCTTTTGCCGGGTCGCGGGGAGGTAACCCTCCCTTTGGTAAAGATCTGGCTGGCCCACTCCGCCTGGTCTTCGTTACGCGGGTTCCATTTGATGATGTAGCTGACTTTTTCATGCCCCGCCAGGGTGGCACGGGCTTCGAGGGCATCGTGGGCGGAATCCAGACGGACAAGGAGCTTGTCCGAGGTCAGGGTGCGGGCCTTTTTCAGAACACGTTCCAGGTAGGGGATGAACTCGCACTGGCTGTGCTGTTTGCCTTCCCGCAGTTCGAGTTCCAGGCACCAACCCTCCCGGCCCAGATAAGCGGCGATGGGCGCATACCCATCCGTGCCGGAGTAGGTGCGGGAAACCCCCTCTTTCTTGGTCTGGGAGTTGTCCATGGGGAACACATCGCAATCAAGAGGAATGTGCCCGGTATCCAATTTTGTAATCAACGCTTTGGAATTACGGATAAAATCGACTGCTGCAGCATCCACCAAAGGCCGCAGACCCACGGCAACATCATCCAGGCGTTGGCGTAAAGTTTCAGCCGAAGGCACTTTACGAATACCCAGGGACTGCTTGAAATAGGTGTCATCTTTCTTATTGGTTATGGCTTCATAGTCGCTTTGACCAAGAGAGAGCATGCCGACATAGCTGCGCACGACGTCGTCCAGTCCGATTCCGGTGACGCCTTTGGCAAGAGGAAATGCCTTCCGTGCTTTGCCTGGCAGGTCGCTGTAATAGTTGATGCCCAGTCCGATCAATGCAAGACCCGAGTGCGATGTGTAGAAATCTTTTTTGGACCGCTCAAGGATAAATCGTTTCACGTTTCACCTCCCAAGTGATCTTTTGACAGGTGAAACCGTAGCATAGTTAGTGAATAAAATCAATATATTATATTGCTATGCGCGTTAATTTTATAAGTAATTCGCTCACGGATTCAGGATATAAATAAAAAAAGTAATTCTTATTAGAGTAAAACAACATTTTTTATATATAAACAATGGAGATATTAATATGAAAAAATTACTTTCCACATTTATTCTATTTAACTTAATTTTTATCACAAACTTTTCTGCTGCCGAAATTGAAAGCATAAACAATAGAAATGAATTAATATTAAAAATTCATTTTAACAAATTGCTCAATTTAAATGAAATAAAGAAATTTGCCATTTCAAACAGCGATATTTTTACACTTATAATGCTTGAGGGGAAATTCGTGATCGGTGGAACAGAGCATTATGAATTCTTCCTTGTTCAACCAAGTGAAAAATTATATAAGATAAACCTAGAAAATATTCATAGCACATTTAACAAATATAGACATGCACTATTCCAATCCATCTTAGAAACAGCATACGAATTGGATGATGACATAGTTATTAATCGTTACGACATGTTAGAATCAATGCACAGAATGCTATATGACCAATCCGATATTCCAACACATATTTCTAAAGCTACGATTCAAACTACGCATATTCAATTAAGCGAAATAATAAAAAGACATACAAACATAATTCAACACATCGAAATAGCATCTATAGATAAATTCGACAGAAATATATATCAGGAAAATTTCGATCAAGATACTGACGAAACCCATGATATCTACCAAAACGAGAAAAATTATACAGAAAATGACATAAAAACATGGTGGCCAAATGTAGGATATTCACATACTTATCAGTATTCTCCAACTGAGAGATATACGTTACAGTATATGGGATGGTATAATCCAAATTTTACCGAAATTGACACATATGAACATGACTACTTTCTTTACAATTACGACAATGCCACATACTTGCGTAACGGAAGCACATCCTACCCAAATTGTTATCCCTTGATTGTCTATGCTGCAACAACATGGCCATCGGATTCTCACCCCTATCTGGATACAAGATATAACTATTTTGGATGCGAATTTAATGAATTAGCTTTTACAATAGGAGCATCAAAGGCTAAATCAATTCCAGGAAATATATGGCACTACAATTATTTCATAACAAAAAATGGAAATTCGAGCAGCGACAAATTCAAATTACAAGCGCAAAAAGGTTATCGCAATCCTAGCTGGTGCTACAGCACATGGTGCAGTTTTAGCGAAAAAATCGTGAATTTAGTTCCTGCATGGAGTTCGTCAGTCCCTGGAACAGTACGCTGGACCAAATAATAGTGACTATAAAAAAATAAGTGTCCATCCATAAATAGAGATTTTTTCAGTTCACAAACTAGATTGGTATTGACTCGCATCATGAATTTGTAACCGATCAGGGGATCTGGATCAAACGGCGGGCTGAGCAATCCAGGCAAGATCAGTTCGAGGCCGTTGAAGGTTGCGTGCACGGCCTCGACAAGCACGGGGGAGGTTGTTTTTTTCTACAGGCGGCATGTCTGCCCGAGGGAGAGGATACACTCCACCCAACGGTTGCTTTTTCAACAATCTCGGCGTCAATCTGCACGTTTGTTTGATGATCCCGGGACGCAGGAATTGCTCTTAACTCATGCCTTCGGCTCCCTTATCACGATTTTTGATTCCGTCAATAAGGTCTTGCAAAACGATTTCGCATATTATAAAAAGATCATCTAGAATAGTATTTATCCGCTCGTAATCTTCCGCATGCGGATGGTTAACCTCGGAACCATCAAGGGTATCTGCTGCTGCTATTTTTTGCTCATTTTTTGCTTGAATTTTCTTGTTTATTGCTGTTATTGGAGTGGGATTGAATAGCCTTTCAGCAACAAATTGAGAAAAATGCCCATTTTGATTTATTTAATCTATGAGAAAATTTTTTATAAAATCTATTTATTTGGGGATACTCAGTGCTATCCTCACTATTTTTGTTACACCACAAAGGGCGATAAACCAATCCCAATTATCTCAATTACAGTATGGCTATCCTTTTCAATTCATACTCGAAGATCGTTCTCGACTCAACCCGGAATTATTTCCACAGCGGTATTATTGCTGCAATCCACTCGAATATAAAATAGAATTTATATGGATTAAATTCATTTTATCATGCATGTTCTTTACATTTATCTATTATCTCATTTTATATGCTATTTATTATTACCACAAATTTTACTTCACAATCAAAAATAATAAATTTGTTCAGATATTATAGTATATATTCTTATAGAACTGGAATCGCGACTGTCAGATGTCTTTGAATTTCTGAGAGTCCTGCGTTCTAGAGGGTTTTTCAAGTATCAAAAACTTTTAAAATCTCTCGAAAGCACACCCCGCATGCTTTCACGAGTGAGCCGTGTCGCAGGAGCGGCTTTGTTTAGAAACGCCAAAGCTGTTTTTGAGGAGAAGGAAGGTGATATTATGCCCACTCTGGCGGAGCAATGGATCAAGCAAGGCATACAACGAGGCCTGCAGCAAGGAGTGCAACAAGGGACACTGAGGGGAACACGCGCGATGGTGGTTGAAGCCTTGAGAACCAAATTCAACGCCGTTCCCACAAAGGTCGTCAAGCAAATCGAGAAGATTGATGACACAGATGTTTTGACACATCTTTTGCGAAAATTCCTCCATGTCCGCGACATGGAGGAATTCAAGGCCGCCCTCGCTCAGATCTGAGAGATGTAGAATACACCCTTCTTGACCGGGAAGGAGCCGCACCGGGCAGGCCGGGGACCTGCGCCGGGCGATACATGCAACACTGGGAGCACACACCAGATGACCGCTAAAAAGAAGCTGCCCATCGGGGTGCAGTCTTTCCGGGAAATACGGGAGGGCGGCTACTATTACGTCGACAAGTCCGGCTATGCAGTGGACCTCGCCGACCAGGGCAAGTACTACTTTCTCTCGCGCCCCCGGCGCTTCGGAAAAAGCCTGCTGGTGGACACCCTGAAGGAACTCTTCAGCGGGAGCCGGGAGCTCTTTGCGGGGCTTTACGCCGAGGGACACTGGGACTGGTCCGTATCCCACCCGGTCCTGGTCTTCAGCTTCGCCGGAGGCGTACTCAAGTCGGTGGCGGATCTGCAGAAGCATCTGGAGCGGCAGCTCGATCTGCACGAAAAGACCCTGGGGGTCGAAGCCCACTACCCCGAAATCCGAAGCCGCTTCGCCGACCTGATTTTACAGGCCCACCGGCAGAGCGGCCGCCGGGTGGTCATCCTCGTGGACGAATACGACAAGCCCATCCTGGACGCCATCGCGGACCGGGAAGAGGCCGCCGGGGTGCGGGACGTGCTGCGCGACTTCTACTCGGTGATCAAGGACAACGACGCCCACATCCGCTTCGCCTTCCTGACCGGAGTCTCCAAGTTCAGCAAGGCCGGGATCTTCTCGGGTCTCAACAACCTGCGGGACATCACGGTGGAAGCGCCCTACTCGACCATCTGCGGCTACACCGAGGCCGACCTCGAGACGGTCTTCGCCCCGGAGCTCCCGGGCCTGGACCGGGCGCTCATCCGGGAGTGGTACAACGGGTACAACTGGCTGGGGGAGAGCGTCTACAACCCCTTCGACGTGCTGCTGCTCTTCTCCAAGCGCATCTTCGGGGCCTACTGGTTCGAGACCGGCACCCCCACCTTCCTGGTCAAGCTGCTTACGGAACGGGGCGTCTTCACCCCAAGCCTGGGGCAGACCGTGGCATCCGAAATGCTCCTTTCGACCTTCGATGTGGACACCATGCCCACCGAGGCCCTGCTCTTCCAGACCGGTTACCTGACCTTCGCCGGGACGCGCCGCATGGGCGCCCGGACCGAGTACCGGCTGGGCTATCCCAACCTGGAGGTGCAAAGCGCCCTCAACGATGTGCTGCTCAAATCCCTGCTCGCCGATCCCGGAGCGGCCGAGGGGGTCGTAAGCCGGCTGTACGATGTGTTGAGCACCGCCGACTTCATCGCCCTCGAGGTCCATTTCCGGGCCCTGTTCGCCGCCATCCCCGCCGACTGGCACCGCAGGAACACGATCGGCGAGTACGAAGGCTACTACGCGAGCGTCTTCTACAGCCACTTCGCGGCCCTCGGGCTGGACATCCGGGTGGAGGACGCCACCAGCCGCGGCCGGGTGGACATGACGGTGCTCTTCGAGGGGCGGGTGTTCGTCTTCGAGTTCAAGGTGGTGGAGCTGGAGCCCGAGGGCCGGGCCCTGGAGCAGATCCTGGCGCAGCGCTACGCCGAGAAGTACCAGGACCTGGGCCGGCCCATCCATCTGATCGGCGTCGAGTTCAGCCGCAAGGAGCGGAACCTCTGCGGCTTCGAGGTCCGAAGCCTGGCCCCACCGGCTGCAGAAAACGCAGGGCCGCCGCGATAATGGCCCTTGAAGGCACGCAACGCTTCCGACTGCCACATTCTCATCCAACCCCTTGAAGCACCCCCCTGTCGCTGACTGATGATCTGTCCCCGAAGACTGCTTGCCGACACCATCGCCTCCCCCCATGTTTACGCGCTACCGAATCCGAAACCCATCTTGTTTCCATCTATGGATTCGGTTCGAAGGACGTCCCCTGCGGGCTGAACGAGGCCGTGGCGAGCGGGGCACCGTCCTGTTTTCCTTCGCTCAGGCTGCGACCCGGAAGGCCGGCAGACCTGGGGTTCGAGGGGAGAACAGGGAAGATAGGTAAAACGGCCCCGCCATTGTGCACAAAAGACTGTGCATATCGAATCTGCCGCGAACGGCTGTCCCGACCGCGGCGGACTTTTCCGAAAGTGTTCGAAGTTAGGGATATATTTCTCTGCGCGGATACATGAATTCTCGGATTGCCGCATCCGGGCGCTCGCGCCCGATGGCCGGTCCCGCCCGAAGAATACATTCTCGCCAAACGGATGACGCTCACCCCTCTGCCATAGACGTTCTTGAGAGCGGATGACGCTCAACCCTCTGCCATAGACGTTCTTGCGAGCGGATGACGTTTTGCGCACTGCAATACATGAATCCCATCCGGCACAAAAAGTGCTTGCAATGGCATGGATGATTGCCACCGCTCAAAAAACGGGCAGATATAGCCGGAAAAAAAGCAGCCAAGACGGGCGGCCCTCCCCTTCAGGGCTGCAGCCGCCCCCCTGCCCGGTTTGAAGCTTGACGAGACGAGGGAGCACGTTTAACATGACCTCAGATAAGGTAAACAGTCCACATGACAGGTACTTCAAGCAAACCCTGTCGCACGCGGATCAGGCCAGGGACTTCGTGCTCCACTACCTGCCGGCGGAGATCACGCGCCTGCTGGATCTGGATACCCTTTCGGTGTGCAAGGGCAGTTTCGTCGACCGCCAGCTGCAGCATTACTTCTCCGATCTGCTCTATCAGGTCGAGATCAAACCGGGCGGTTCGGCCTTCGTCTATCTGCTCTTCGAGCACAAGAGTTCTCCGGATCGCCTCACCGCCTATCAGGTGCTGCGCTACATGGTCCGGATATGGGCGGAGTGGTTGAAACGGGGAGAGGCCGGGGCGCTCCCGCCGGTGATTCCGGTCGTTCTCTATCACGGTTTGAGCTGCTGGAAGATCGGGCTCGCGTTCGAAGACCTTTTCGAACTGCCCCGGGAGTTGCGCCCTCTGGTGCCGAAGTTCGAGTATCTGCTATGCGACCTGTCACAATACAGCGACGAGCAGATCAAGGGCGCCATTCGGCTCAGGCTGCCGCTCCTGCTGCTGAAGCATATCTTCTCAAAGGATCTGACGGCGCGGCTGCCGGACTTCCTCAAGCTCCTCAGGTCCCTGTCGGACAACGAGAGCGCCCTCGAAGCGCTGGAGGCGGCGCTGCGCTACGTGGCCTCCGCGAACGATCAGGTGAAAGCCGAGGATCTGATCAGAAACGCCAAAGCTGTTTTTCACGAGAAGGGAGGTGACATTATGCCTACTCTGGCGGAGCAATGGATCGAGCAAGGGATGCAAAAAGGCATGCAACAAGGTATGCAACAAGGTATGCAAAAGGGCATGGAGCAAGGCAGAAAGCAGGGCCTACACCAAGGCATAGAACAGGGCATTCAACAAGGCATGGAACAGGGCAAAAAGCAAGGTTTACACCAAGGAATACAAGAGGGAACACTGAAAGGGACGCGCGCGATGGTGGCGGAGGCCCTGAGAACGAAATTCAACACCCTTCCTGCAGAGATCGTCGAGAGGATCGAGGAAACCGACGATGTAGATGTCCTGACAAAACTCTTGAGAGAAGCGATCAACGCCCGCGACATGGAGGAATTCAAGACGGTCCTCGGTCAGATCCAAGGGATATGAAAAGCGCCTTTGAACCGCCTTCCGGGCGACGGCAGGAGAGCCGGGGGATGATCGCATCCGCCGCCGGGCGGTGACCACAACACCGGGAGCACACACCAGATGACCGCCAAAAAGAAACTGCCGATCGGGGTGCAGTCTTTCCGCAAGATTCGGGAATGCGATTATTATTATGTGGATAAGACCCGATTTATTCTGGGGCTGATCGAGGCCTGAACCTGCTGCGCAGCCTGCAGTCCGCCGACTTCGCCGCCCTGGAGGCCCATTTCCGGGCCCTGTTCGCCGCCATCCCCGCCGACTGGCACCGCAAAAACGCCATCGCCGAGTACGAGGGCTACTACGCCAACGTCTTCTACAGCCATTTTGCGGCCCTCGGGCTGGACATCCGGGTGGAGGACGCCACCAGCCGCGGCCGGGTGGACATGACGGTGCTCTTCGAGGGGCGGGTGTTCGTCTTCGAGTTCAAGGTGGTGGAGTTGGAGCCTGAGGGCCGGGCCCTGGAGCAGATCCTGGCCCGGCGCTACGCCGAGAAGTACCAGGACCTGGGCCGGCCCATCCACCTGATCGGCATCGAGTTCAGCCGCAGGGAGCGGAACCTCTGCGCATTCGAGGTCCGGAGCCTGCCGCCGCACCAAACGGCCGGGGGTGCCGGGCCGCAGGAGTGACAGCCCCGGAGGCCCTGGGAGCGAATTTCAACACCGTTCATGCAGAAGTCGTCGAAAAGATCGAGGAAATGGGAGAGAAGCAGATTGACGCCGAGATTGGCCAAAAAGACCATTTCCGGATTGGAAACTACTTGACAAAACAGGCATTCCTGTATACTTGTGTAATACATAAATGACAGGAGATGCGTTATGAATACAGCAATATCAGTACGGCTTCCCAAGGATCTTGCCAGCCAACTAGATAGCATAGCCAAAGAGACCGAAAGGTCCCGCTCTTTCATCATTCAGAAGGCCCTGGAATCCTATATCGAGGATTTCGCGGATCTCCAGATCGCCCTGGACCGACTCCACGATAAGGGGGACGAGGCTATTTCAGCCAAAGAGATGAGGAAGTCTCTTGGCCTATAACATCGTCTACAAGAAGTCGGTGCACCGCGACCTCATGAAGCTATCGAAGCCCGAGGCGAAACGGATCCTTGACCTCATCGAGAAGAACCTGATCAAGCACCCTGAATCCAATCCTGTGCTCAAGGGTCAGTTTGCGGGGCTTCGTAAGTACCGCGTCGTGGACTATAGGGTGATCTATGCCCTGTTGGATCTTGACATCCTCATCCTTAGAATCGGCAATCGTAAAGATGCCTACAAAAGCGAAATCTAACCAGGACATACGAGGAAAGCCGGCTAGGCGCAAGGCCTTCGGGACCGAATCCGGGAGCAATCGCAAAATGACCGCTAAAATGAAGCTGCCCATCGGGTTGCAGTCTTTCCGGGAAATCCGGGAGGGCGGCTACTATTACGTGGACAAGTCCGGCTATGCCGTGGACCTGGCCGAGCAGGGCAAGTACTACTTTCTCTCCCGGCCCCGCCGCTTCGGAAAAAGCCTGCTGGTGGACACCCTGAAGGAACTCTTCAGCGGGAGCCGGGAGCTGTTTGCCGGGCTTTACGCCGAGAACCACTGGGACTGGTCCGTATCCCACCCGGTCTTGCTCTTCAGTTTTGCCGGGGGTGTGCTCGGGTCGGTGGCGGATCTGCAGAATCATCTGGAGCGGCAGCTCGATCTGCACGAAGAGACCCTGGGGGTCGAAGCCCACTACCCCGAAATCCGAAGCCGCTTTGCCGACCTGATTCTGCACGCCCATCGGCAAACCGGCCGGCGGGTAGTTATATTGGTGGACGAGTACGACAAGCCCATCCTGGACGCCATCGCGGACCGGGAAGAGGCCGCCCGGGTACGGGACGTGCTGCGCGACTTCTACTCGGTGATCAAGGACAACGACGCCCACATCCGCTTCGCCTTCCTGACCGGAGTCTCCAAATTCAGCAAGGCTGGAATCTTCTCGGGCCTCAACAACCTGAGGGACATCACGGTGGAAGCGCCCTACTCGGCCATCTGCGGCTACACCGAGACCGACCTGGAGACAGTCTTCGCCCCTGAGCTTCCGGGCCTGGATCGGGCGGCCGTGCGGGAGTGGTACAACGGCTACAACTGGCTGGGGGAGAGCGTCTACAACCCCTTCGACGTGCTGCTGCTCTTCTCCAAGCGCACCTTCGGGGCCTACTGGTTCGAGACCGGCACCCCCACCTTCCTGGTCAAGCTCCTGCTGGAGCGGGGTGTATTCACCCCCAGCCTGGGGCAGACCGTGGCATCCGAAATGCTCCTTTCGACCTTCGATGTAGACACCATGCCTGTCGAGGCCCTGCTCTTCCAGACCGGTTACCTGACCTTTCACCGCACGGAGGATATCGCCGGCGCGCGGTTTTTCCTCCTGGGCTATCCCAATCGCGAGGTCTACCAAAGCCTGAACGTCTGCCTGGCCGGCGCCTTCCTGAATGACCCGGGCCGCGAGACCCAGCTGCGCCTGAACCTGCTGCGCAGCCTGCAGTCCGCCGACTTCACCGCCCTCGAGGCCCATTTCCGGGCCCTGTTCGCCGCCATCCCCGCCGACTGGCACCGCAGGAACACGATCGGCGAGTACGAAGGCTCCTACGCGAGCGTCTTCTACAGCCATTTCGCGGCCCTCGGGCTGGACATCCGGGTGGAGGACGCCACCAGCCGCGGCCGGGTGGACATGACGGTGCTCTTCGAGGGGCGGGTGTTCGTCTTCGAGTTCAAGGTGGTGGAGCTGGAGCCCGAGGGACGGGCCCTGGACCAGATCCTGGCCCGGCGCTACGCCGAGAAGTACCTGGATTTGGGCCGGCCCATCCACCTGATCGGCGTCGAGTTCAGCCGCAGGGAGCGGAACCTCTGCGCCTTCGAGGTCCGGAGCCTGGCCCCACCGGCTGCAGAAAACGCAGGGCCGCCGCGATAATGGCCCTTGAAGGCACGCAACGCTTCCGACTGCCACATTCTCATCCAACCCCTTGAAGCACCCCCCTGTCGCTGACTGATGATCTGTCCCCGAAGACTGCTTGCCGACACCATCGCCTCCCCCCATGTTTACGCGCTACCGAATCCGAAACCCATCTTGTTTCCATCTATGGATTCGGTTCGAAGGACGTCCCCTGCGGGCTGAACGAGGCCGTGGCGAGCGGGGCACCGTCCTGTTTTCCTTCGCTCAGGCTGCGACCCGGAAGGCCGGCAGACCTGGGGTTCGAGGGGAGAACAGGGAAGATAGGTAAAACGGCCCCGCCATTGTGCACAAAAGACTGTGCATATCGAATCTGCCGCGAACGGCTGTCCCGACCGCGGCGGACTTTTCCGAAAGTCTTCGAACTTGGGGACACCTGCCTCTGCACGTATAGAGGGATCCACAGCATGGGTTGCCGCACCGGGGGGAGCTGCGCGTACCTGCCTCTGCGCGCATAGAGGGATATATTTCTCTGCGCGGATACATGAATTCTCGGATTGCCGCATCCGGGCGCTCGCGCCCGATGGCCGGTCACGTCGGGAGAATACATTCTCGCTAAGCGGATGACGCTCAACCCTCTGCCATAGACGTTCTTGCGAGCGGATGACGTTTTGCGCACTGCAATACATGAATCCCATCCGGCACAAAAAGTGCTTGCAATGGCATGGATGATTGCCACCGCTCAAAAAACGGGCAGATATAGCCGGAAAAAAAGCAGCCAAGACGGGCGGCCCTCCCCTTCAGGGCTGCAGCCGCCCCCCTGCCCGGTTTGAAGCTTGACGAGATGAGGACGCACGTTTAACATGGCTTCAGATAAGGTAAACAGTCCGCATGACAGGTACTTCAAGCAAACCCTGTCGCACGCAGATCAGGCCAGGGACTTCGTGCTCCACTACCTGCCGGCGGAGGTCACGCGTCTGCTGGATCTGGAAACCCTTTCGGTGTGCAAGGGCAGTTTCGTCGACCGCCAACTGCAGCACTATTTCTCCGATCTGCTCTACGAGGTCGAGATCGAGCAAGGCGGTTCGGCCTTCGTCTATCTGCTCTTCGAGCACAAGAGTTCTCCGGATCGCCTGACCGCCTACCAGGTGCTGCGCTACATGGTCCGGATATGGGCGGAGTGGTTGAAACGGGGAGAGGCCGGGGCGCTCCCGCCGGTGATCCCGGTGGTTCTCTATCACGGTCTGAGCTGCTGGAAGATCGGGCTTACATTCGAAGACCTTTTCGAACTGCCCCGGGAGTTGCGCCCTCTGGTACCGAAGTTCGAATATTTGCTGTGCGACCTGTCGCAATACAGCGACGAGCAGATCAAGGGCGCCATCCGGCTCAGGCTGCCGCTCCTGCTGCTGAAGCATATCTTCTCCGATGATCTCGTGGAGCGGCTGCCGGACTTTCTGCGGCTGTTGGAATCCCTGTCCGACAGCCAAAGCGCCCTCGAAGCGCTGGAGGCCGCGCTGCGCTACGTGGCCTCCGCCAGCGATCGGGTGGAAGCCAATGATCTGATCAAAAGCGCCAAGGCGGTTCTTGACGGGAAGGGAGGTGGTATTATGCCCACTCTGGCGGAGCAATGGATCAAGCAAGGCATGCAACAAGGCATGCAACGAGGCCTGCAGCAAGGAGTGCAGCAAGGGACACTGAGGGGAACACGCGCGATGGTGGTTGAGGCCTTGAGAACCAAATTCAACGCCGTTCCCCCAAAGGTCGTCAAGCAAATCGAGAAGATTGAAGATACAGAGGTTTTGACACAGCTTTTGCGAGAGGTCATCCATGTCCGCGACATGGAGGAATTCAAGGCCGTCCTCGCTCAGATCTGAGAGATGTAGAATGCACCCTTCTTGACCGGGAAGAAGCCGCACCGGGCAGGCCAGGGAGTTTCGCCGGGCAGTGAATGTGAATCCGGGAGCACACGCAAGATGAACGCCAAAAAGAAACTGCCGATCGGGGTGCAGTCTTTCCGCAAGATTCGGGAAGGCGATTATTATTATGTGGATAAAACCGGATTTATTCTGGGGCTGATCGAGGAGGGAAGCTACTACTTTCTCTCGCGCCCCCGACGCTTCGGGAAGAGCCTGCTGGTGGACACCCTGAAGGAACTCTTCAGCGGGAGCCGGGAGTTCTTTGCCGGGCTTTACGCCGAGGGACACTGGGACTGGTCCGTATCCCACCCGGTCTTGCTCTTCAGCTTTGCCGGGGGTGTGCTCGGGTCGGTGGCGGATCTGCAGAATCATCTGGAGCGGCAGCTCGATCTGCACGAAAAGGCCTTGGGGGTCGAAGCCCACTACCCCGAAATCCGAAGCCGCTTCGCCGACCTGATTTTACAGGCCCACCGGCAGAGCGGCCGCCAAGTGGTCATCCTGGTGGACGAGTACGACAAGCCCATCCTGGATGCCATCGCGGACCGGGAAGAGGCCGCCCGAGTGCGGGACGTACTGCGCGACTTCTACTCCGTGATCAAGGACAACGACGCCCACATCCGCTTCGCCTTCCTGACCGGGGTCTCCAAGTTCAGCAAGGCCGGGATCTTCTCCGGACTGAACAATCTGCGGGACATCACGGTGGAAGCACCCTATTCGGCCATCTGCGGGTACACCGAGGAAGATTTGGAGGCAGTCTTCGCCCCGGAGCTTCCGGGCCTGGACCGGGCGCTCATCCGGGAGTGGTACGACGGGTACAACTGGCTGGGGGAGAGCGTCTACAACCCCTTCGACGTGCTGCTGCTCTTCTCCAAGCGCACCTTCGGGGCCTACTGGTTCGAGTCCGGCACCCCCACTTTCCTGGTCAAGCTCCTGCTGGAGCGGGGTGTATTCACCCCCAGCCTGGGGCAGACCGTAGCCTCCGAGATGCTGCTCTCGACCTTCGATGTGGACACCATGCCCGTCGAGGCCCTGCTCTTCCAGACCGGATACCTGACCTTTGCCGGGACGCGGCGCATGGGCGCCCGGACCGAGTACCGGCTGGGCTACCCCAACCTGGAGGTGCAGAGCGCCCTGAACGATGTGCTGCTCAAATCTTTGCTGGCCGATCCCGGAGCGGCCGAGGGGGTCGTAAGCCGCCTTTACGATGTGTTGAGCACCGCCGACTTCGACGCCCTCGAGGCCCATTTCCGGGCCCTGTTCGCCGCCATCCCCGCCGACTGGCACCGCAAAAACGCCATCGCCGAGTACGAGGGCTACTACGCGAGCGTCTTCTACAGCCATTTTGCGGCCCTCGGGCTGGACATCCGGGTGGAAGACGCCACCAGCCGCGGCCGGGTGGACATGACCGTGCTTTTCGAGGGGCGGGTGTTCGTCTTCGAGTTCAAGGTGGTGGAACTCGAGCCCGAGGGCCGGGCCCTGGAGCAGATCCTGGCTCGCCGCTATGCCGACAAATACCTGGACCTGGGCCGGCCCATCCATCTGATCGGCGTCGAGTTCAGCCGCAAGGAACGGAACCTCTGCACATTCGAGGTCCGGAGCCTGGCCCCACCACCGGCCGGGCAGAACGGGTGAGGGCGCTGGAGGCCGCGCTGCGCTACGTGGCCTCCGCGAACGATCAGGTGAAGGCCGAGGATCTGATTAAAAACGCCAAAGCTGTTTTTCACGAGAAGGGAGGTGACATTATGCCTACTCTGGCGGAGCAATGGATCGAGCAAGGTATGCAACAAGGCATGCAAAAAGGCATGGAGCAAGGCATGCAACAGGGCGTGGAACAGGGCAAAAAGCAAGGTTTACACCAAGGAATACAAGAGGGAAAACTGAAAGGGGCGCGCGCGATGGTGGCGGAGGCCCTGAGAACGAGATTCAACACCCTTCCTGCAGAGATCGTCGAGAAGATCGAGGAAATTGACGATGTAGATGTCCTGACAAAACTCTTGAGGGAAGCGATCGATGCCCGCGACATGGAGAAATTCAAGACGGTCCTCGGTCAGATCTAAGGGATATGAAAAGCGCCTTTGAACCGCCTTCCGGGCGACGGCAGGGGAGCCGGGGGATGATCGAATCCGCCTCCGGGCGATACATGCAACATCGGGAGCAATCGCAAGATGACCGCTAAAATGAAGCTGCCCATCGGGGTGCAGCCTTTCTTCGGGGCCCCGGCCAGGGTTTTGGCAGTCCGCGCCACGCGCCGGAGGGGGTGGCTGACGGCACACCTCTCGGAGTTCTGCACTCAAACGTCCGTAAAGCGACACAACGGGGTGGTGCGGCAAGCAAACACCGTTACTTGATCCAGAGGCTTGCACCGTTGCACCCGATGGACTTCCACAAGACGAAGACGGGCTGAACCGCGCCGGCGGGCGGATACTGCTCGAGCACCGTGCGGCTCAAGTTGAAAGGGTTTTTTGGCAGGGCGGTCCCATCGATGTCGTAGACGTCCACTTCCACGTTGTAAAATCTCATATCCACGTTCGTAATGGGTTTTGCGGCCTCGGCGATCATCACCAGAGCCTCTTCGAGAGTCATGCCTTTGAGATCCGGAAAGACCAGGTTAAAATCCCTATAGACGGCATAGCCGACGACGAAAGGATTGGAAAGCGGCGCAATCAGGGGCCGGTCGTCCCGGGTGGGTTTTATGTCTTTCAGATGGCTTGGGCGGTCGCTGGAGTGATCCCCTGTCTGCACTGATTCACTGCGCTCAGGCCGGTATTCCAAGATGCTCACCCATGGCAAGTATTCCCCCTTCTTGTCGGAGCAAAGAGATACCGTATCGCTGGAATCCTTCACCGCGGGCTCTTTTTTCGGAGGCTTGAAGATATTCTCCAACCTCAGGGCATCAGGGACAAGCCGTCCGATCATCTGGTCGAAGACAAGATCGAGTCGGTTATGCAGATCCTGTCCCCCATCCTGTGGATGATACTCGTTCGGAATCAGGTGGAACTTCCCCAGGTGCGAACCTCCCCCGAGGAATCCGAGCCCAGCCGAAAAGAGCCAATGACCGCCTTTGGGACGGCGGGGGTCGCTGACCCAGTCCCCTTCGTCGATATAACAGGCACTTTGCTCCTTCGCATACCGGATATCCTCTTTCTTGAGCGTCGAAAGGATTCCAGACCCCAGCCCGAGAGGATTGAAAACCTCAAACGGGACATGGTGCTTCGCCCCCGCATAGGCCGCTATCGCCCCGCCCATGGAGTGCCCGACCAACTTGAGGTGATGACGAAGCTGCCCGTTTTTCAATGCTCGGTCCACATCCTGCGTTAAACCATCCGCCTGCGATAATTGTTTCGGCACGAGCCCGGCAAGGATCTCTGCGCATTTCACGCTGTCTTCCAAAGAGGACATCCCCGGAAAGGCGATCACCAACTCGTCGAGGGCATCATTCTTCCAAAACAAGGCCGTCAGGTCGGGGTAGTGGAGGGGGTGGTTCCTGCCGTTCGGGTGGTTGAATGCCCGATCGGGACGGAAGGAGAGCGAAACCGAAAGCAAAAACCCATGGTGCATGCACAAACAACAGTGCATGGCACATCCTCTGCAAAGCGGGTTGTCCCGACCACGACGGGCCTTCGTCTGCAGGACCTCACGACCGAAAACACCAATCTCTGCCCACACGGGTAGATTTCTGCATGTTGATCATATGGAATTGACCGAAAACACCAACATCTGCCCACACGGGTGGATTCTACGGATGATAGCCAACCATGCAGCCTCCCCGCACCAACCTCTGCCCACACGGGTGGATTTCTACTCGGCAAGCGACGGAAAGCCCCTGTCAATAGCCGCCTCCAGGCCGATGGGGCGATCCCGTCATAGACCGGGACCAAGATATGAATGAGCCAGCAACCTCTATGCGGATGGAGCGATGCCCTCTGCGCGAACCCCACGATGAGGAGATTGCACCAGCCTCCGCGCCCGTGGGCGAATCTCCGGATTGACGCATCCGAACGATGGCGGCCGATGGCCGGTCACGTCGGGAGAATACATTCTCGCTAAGCGGATGACGCTCGACCCTCTGCAATAGACGTTCTTGCGAGCGGATGACGTTTTGCGCACTGCAATACATGAATCCCATCCGGCACAGAACGTGCTTGCAATGGCATGAATGATTGCCACCGCTCAAAAAACGGGCAGATATAGCCGGAAAAAAAGCAGCCAAGACGGGCGGCCCTCCCCTTCAGGGCTGCAGCCACCCCCCTGCCCGGTTTGAAGCTTGACGAGACGAGGGAGCACGTTTAACATGGCTTCAGATAAGGTAAACAGTCCGCATGACAGGTACTTCAAGCAAACCCTGTCGCACGCGGATCAGGCCAGGGACTTCGTGCTCCACTACCTGCCGGCGGAGATCACGCGCCTGCTGGATCTGGAAACCCTTTCGGTGTGCAAGGGCAGTTTCGTCGACCGCCAGCTGCAGCATTATTTCTCCGATCTGCTCTACGAGGTCGAGATCGAGCAAGGCGGTTCGGCCTTCGTCTATCTGCTCTTCGAGCACAAGAGTTCTCCGGATCGCCTGACCGCCTACCAGGTGCTGCGCTACATGGTCCGGATATGGGCGGAGTGGTTGAAACGGGGAGAGGCCGGGGCGCTCCCGCCGGTAATCCCGGTGGTTCTCTATCACGGTCTGAGCTGCTGGAAGATCGGGCTCGCATTCGAAGACCTTTTCGAGCTGCCCCGGGAATTGCGCCCTCTGGTGCCGAAGTTCAAGTATCTGCTATGCGACCTGTCGCAATACAGCGACGAGCAGATCAAGGGCGCCATCCGGCTCAGGCTGCCGCTCCTGCTGCTGAAGCATATCTTCTCAAAGGATCTGACGGCGCGGCTGCCGGACTTCCTCGAACTCCTCAGGTCCCTGTCGGACAACGAGAGCGCCCTCGAAGCGCTGGAGGCGGCGCTGCGCTACGTGGCCTCCGCGAACGATCAGGTGAAGGCCGAGGATCTGATTAAAAACGCCAAAGCTGTTTTTCACGAGAAGGGAGGTGACATTATGCCTACTCTGGCGGAGCAATGGATCGAGCAAGGTATGCAACAAGGCATGCAAAAAGGCATGCAACAGGGCATGCAAAAAGGCATGGAGCAAGGTATGCAAAAAGGCATGCAACAGGGCGTGGAACAGGGCAAGAAGCAAGGTTTACACCAAGGAATACAAGAGGGAAAACTGAAAGGGGCTCGCGCGATGGTGGCGGAGGCCCTGAGAACGAGATTCAACACCCTTCCTGCAGAGATCGTCGAGAAGATCGAGGAAATTGACGATGTAGATGTCCTGACAAAACTCTTGAGGGAAGCGATCGATGCCCGCGACATGGAGGAATTCAAGACGGTCCTCGGTCAGATCTAAGGGATATGAAAAGCGCCTTTGAACCGCCTTCCGGGCGACAGCAGGAGAGCCGGGGGATGATGGAATCCGCCGCCGGGCAGTCAATGCAACACCGGGAGCAAACGCAAGATGACCGCTAAAAAGAAGCTGCCCATCGGGGTGCAGCCTTTCTTCGGGGCCCCGGCCAAGGTTTTGGCAGTCCGCGCCACGCGCCGGACGGGTACGCTATTACGAAGCCGGCAAACTTCTTCGGCACCCTCTTCCAGCTCATTCAAGTACGCGTCCACTTGAGGCTTTGAGGAAAAGAACTCGTTGAGTGTTTCCTCATCTACCTGTTGGTAGATCGCTTTGTATTTCTCATCATAAGGGCTCCAGCTCGGATCCCCAAACTCCTCGGCCCTGCGCTTCCTCTCCGCCCTCCAGTGTTCGTAATAGGGGAGCCAGAATTGACGGGTGCATTCGAAGTATGGCTTGGTCTTTTTCTTTTTGCGAAGCTCGATGATCGGTTCGCCACGGGTCCGCCTGCCCTTCAAGAACCGCCACCTGGATCTTTTCTCTTGCAGCGGCACCCCGTAGGCATGATTCACCCAGATGTCCCTCACCGCCCTCAGGACCTCCTTCTGTGTTTTATCGGATATGAACAACTTCCGCATGACATCCTTGGCCCTCCGGATCGTTTTCTCGTAAAACGCTGGATTGGGGTCTTCGTGCATGGATTTCAAAGGAGCGCCGGTATCGGCGCGTTCGGGCCGGGTTCGATACAGCTGCACCTGCAACCCTTCTTTCGCTGATTCCTTTTCGGCTTCCGGGGAGGGACCGGAACCGAGGACACTCGGCGGCTTTGCGGGCGGAGAAAACTGCTCGAGCGGCTTCGAAAAGCATTCACCGAGTCCGGGAAAAATCGGATGAATGGACGGTGGGCGATGGTCAAAGGGAGTGGTCCAAGGGGACGGAATGGGGTTCGAAGGGTCAAGGAAGTTGTACTTCGCGGGATCGAGGAAGTTCAGCGGCCTTTCAGGGGGCGTGGGCCGTTGTTTCAGGGCGGTGGACCGCTCCATCTCGCCAGCTGCCTCCAGGCGGATGGGGCGATCCCGTCATAGACCGGGACCAAGATATGAATGAGCCAGCAACCTCTATGCGGATGGAGCGATGCCCTCTGCGCGAACCCCACGATGAGGAGATTGCACCAGCCTCCGCGCCCGTGGGCGAATCTCCGGATTGACGCATCCGAACGATGGCGGCCGATGGCCGGTCACGTCGGGAGAATACATTCTCGCTAAGCGGATGACGCTCGACCCTCTGCAATAGACGTTCTTGCGAGCGGATGACATTTTGCGCACTGCAATACATGAATCCCATCCGGCACAGAACGTGCTTGCGATGCCATGGATGATTGCCACCGCTCAAAAAACGGGCAGATATAGCCGGGAAAAAAGCAGCCCAGACAGGCGGCCCTCCCCTTCAGGGCTGCAGCCACCCCCCTGCCCGGTTTGGAGCTTGACGAGATGAGGGAGCACGTTTAACATGGCTTCAGATAAGGTAAACAGTCCGCATGACAGGTACTTCAAGCAAACCCTGTCGCACGCGGATCAGGCCAGAGATTTTGTGCTCCACTACCTGCCGGCGGAGATCACGCGCCTGCTGGATCTGGAAACCCTTTCGGTGTGCAAGGGCAGTTTCGTCGACCGCCAGCTGCAGCATTATTTCTCCGATCTGCTCTACGAGGTCGAGATCGAGCAAGGCGGTTCGGCCTTCGTCTATCTGCTCTTCGAGCACAAGAGTTCTCCGGATCGCCTGACCGCCTACCAGGTGCTGCGCTACATGGTCCGGATATGGGCGGAGTGGTTGAAACGGGGAGAGGCCGGGGCGCTCCCGCCGGTGATCCCGGTGGTTCTCTATCACGGTCTGAGCTGCTGGAAGATCGGGCTCGCGTTCGAAGACCTTTTCGAGCTGCCCCGGGAATTGCGCCCTCTGGTGCCGAAGTTCGAGTATCTGCTATGCGACCTGTCGCAATACAGCGACGAGCAGATCAAGGGTGCCATCCGGCTCAGGCTGCCGCTCCTGCTGCTGAAGCATATCTTCTCAAAGGATCTGACGGCGCGGCTGCCGGACTTCCTCGAACTCCTCAGGTCCCTGTCGGACAACGAGAGCGCCCTCGAAGCGCTGGAGGCCGCGCTGCGCTACGTGGCCTCCGCGAACGATCAGGTGAAGGCCGAGGATCTGATTAAAAACGCCAAAGCTGTTTTTCACGAGAAGGGAGGTGACATTATGCCTACTCTGGCGGAGCAATGGATCGAGCAAGGTATGCAACAAGGCATGCAACAGGGCATGCAAAAAGGCATGGAGCAAGGCAGAAAGCAGGGCTTACATCAAGGTATGGAACAGGGCATGAAGCAAGGTATGCAAAAAGGCATGCAACAGGGCATGGAACAGGGCATGGAACAGGGCAAAAAGCAAGGTTTACACCAAGGAATACAAGAGGGAAAACTGAAAGGGGCGCGCGCGATGGTGGCGGAGGCCCTGAGAACGAGATTCAACACCCTTCCTGCAGAGATCGTCGAGAAGATCGAGGAAATTGACGATGTAGATGTCCTGACAAAACTCTTGAGGGAAGCGATCGATGCCCGCGACATGGAGGAATTCAAGACGGTCCTCGGTCAGATCTAAGGGATATGAAAAGCGCCTTTGAACCGCCTTCCGGGCGACAGCAGGAGAGCCGGGGGATGATCGAATCGCCGCCGGGCGATACATGCAACACCGGGAGCAAACGCAAGATGACCGCTAAAAAGAAGCTGCCCATCGGGGTGCAGTCTTTCCGCAAGATCCGGGAAGGCGATTATTACTATATCGATAAGACCGGATTTATTCTGGGGCTGATCGAGGAGGGAAGCTACTACTTTCTCTCGCGCCCGCGCCGCTTCGGAAAAAGCCTGCTGGTGGACACCCTGAAGGAACTCTTCAGCGGGAGCCGGGAACTCTTTGCCGGGCTTTACGCCGAGGACCACTGGGACTGGTCCGTGTCCCACCCGGTCTTGCTCTTCAGCTTTGCCGGGGGTGTGCTCGGGTCGGTGGCGGATCTGCACAATCATCTGGAGCGGCAGCTCGATCTGCACGAAAAGACCCTGGGGATTGAATCTCACTACCCCGAAATCCGCAGCCGCTTTGCCGACCTGATTCTGCACGCCCACCGGCAGAGCGGCCGCCAGGTGGTCATCCTGGTGGACGAGTATGACAAGCCCATCCTGGACGCCATCGCGGACCGGGAAGAGGCCGCCCGGGTGAGGGACGTGCTGCGCGACTTCTACTCGGTGATCAAGGACAACGATGCCCATATCCGGTTCGCCTTCCTGACCGGGGTCTCCAAGTTCAGCAAGGCCGGGATCTTCTCCGGACTGAACAATCTGCGGGACATCACGGTCGAAGCACCCTATTCGGCCATCTGCGGCTACACCGAGGGCGACCTGGAGACGGTCTTCGCCCCGGAGCTTCCGGGCCTCGATCGGGCGCTCATCCGGGAGTGGTATGACGGCTACAACTGGCTGGGGGAGAGCGTCTACAACCCCTTCGACGTGCTGCTGCTCTTCTCGAAGCGCACCTTCGGGGCCTACTGGTTCGAGACCGGCACCCCCACCTTCCTGGTCAAGCTCCTGCTGGAGCGGGGTGTATTCACCCCCAGCCTGGGGCAGACCGTGGCATCCGAGATGCTGCTCTCGACCTTCGATGTGGATACCATGCCCGTCGAGGCCCTGCTCTTCCAGACCGGCTACCTGACCTTCCACCGGACGGAGGATCTCGCAGGCTCGCGATTTTTTCGCCTGGGCTATCCCAATCGCGAGGTCTACCAAAGCCTGAACGTCTGCCTGGCCGGGGCCTTCCTGAATGACCCGGGCCGCGAGAACCAGCTGCGCCTGAACCTGCTCCGCAGCCTGCAATCCGCCGACTTCGCCGCCCTGGAGGCCCATTTCCGGGCCCTGTTCGCCGCCATCCCCGCCGACTGGCACCGCAAAAACGCCATAGCCGAGTACGAGGGCTACTACGCCAGCGTCTTCTACAGCCATTTTGCGGCCCTCGGGCTGGACATCCGGGTGGAGGACGCCACCAGCCGCGGCCGGGTGGACATGACCGTGCTTTTCGAGGGGCGGGTGTTCGTCTTCGCGTTCAAGGTGGTGGAACTGGAGCCCGAGGGCCGGGCCCTGGAGCAGATCCTGGCCCGGCGCTATGCCGACAAATACCTGGACCCGGGCCGGCCCATCCATCTGATCGGCGTCGAGTTCAGCCGCAAGGAGCGGAACCTCTGCGCCTTCGAGGTCCGGAGCCTGCCGCACCAACCGGCCGGGGGTGCCGGGCCGCAGGAGTGACAACCCCGGAGGCCCTGGGAGCGAATTTCAACACCGTTCATGCAGGGGTCGTCGAGAAGATCGAGGAAATGGGAGAGAAAATGTGAATCATTGAGCGTCGAGATTCTTGAGGATTTTCTTCGCCAACGGCTCCTTGATTTCCTTATGACGTGGAACTGCTTCAATAACACCGGTTTTTGGGTTTATCCACAAGGCATGACCAGCGTCTTCGCGCTTCAAGTAACAACCGGCAAACCTCAGCCTACGCTCCAGATCCAGCCGCTTCATCCAATGACGACCTTATCGCGAATCGCGTCCTCGGGCAACCCGCGAAGCATATCTGCAAGTCGATCTTCCAGTATCAATTCAATCGCTTGGCGCAGACTATTCTTGGTTTCCTCGACTGTCTCACCTTGTCCATTCGCACCGGGGATCTCCGCGCAAACCGCCCAGTACCCACCTTCTGGAGCAGCTTCGATGATGGCTGTAAATTCCGCTTTCATCCTCTCGTCCTTTCGTTCGTTCCGTGGAGACCGTGTGTTGCGTCATAGAGAAGTTCTTTACGTCTGGAGACCGGGCGCTTGCCGCCCCATATCAACGTCGCCGCGCCTTCTGCACCAAACGCTCCATAGCACCCACCCGCTCCACCGGTACGGAAACACAATACAAAATCACCACCCCAGCGCCCAAGCAGCGGGATTTGGTTAAAACAATCGTCATATTGGCCAGTTACCCTTTTTAGCCTCATGTTAAGCGTGCTCAGCCGGCCCGTCAAGCTATAAACAGCCCGAATCGATCCTGTTATTCAGTGTTGGGCAGGGTCTTGACGATTCGCACCGTGCGCCGGAGGAGGTCGCTGAGGAGCCGCATCTCGGAGTTCAGTTCTATCGACCTCCCCGGGTATTTGAAAGGCTTCGGATTACGACATCCGGGCGGTCGCGGTGGATGCCCGGGGGGGGCTGGGAGAACAGGCGCCCGGTGAACCAATGATTTTCTGCCGATTGCAATACATAAATCCTATCCGGCACAGAAAATGCTTGCAATGGCCTAGATGATTGCCACCGGTCAAAAAACCGGCCCCTATAACCAGAAAAAAGCAGCCAAGACGGACGGCCCTGCCCTTCATGGCTGGAGCCGCCCCCCTGCCCGGTTTGAAGCTTGACGAGATGAGGGAGCACGTTTAACATGGCTTCAGATAAGATAAACACTCCACATGACAGGACCTTCAAGCAAACCCTGTCGCACGCGGATCAGGCCAGGGACTTTCGCCGGACAGTGAATGCAACATTAGGAGCACACACAAGATGACCGCCAAAAAGAAACTGCCCATCGGGGTGCAGTCTTTCCGGGAAATCCGGGAGAGCGGCTACTATTACGTGGACAAGTCCGGCTATGCCGTGGACCTGGCCGAGCAGGGCAAGTACTACTTTCTCTCGCGCCCCCGCCGCTTCGGAAAAAGCCTGCTGGTGGACACCCTGAAGGAACTCTTCAGCGGGAGCCGGGAACTCTTTGCCGGGCTTTACGCCGAGGACCACTGGGACTGGTCCGTGTCCCACCCGGTCTTGCTCTTCAGCTTTGCCGGGGGTGTCCTGGGATCGGTCAAGGCGCTTGAAAACAGCCTGATCGAGCAGCTTACGTACGCTGAGGAGGATTGGGAGATCAGCATGCGGTTTCCCGAAATCCGCAGCCGCTTCAAACAGCTCATCCGCCAAACCCATGAAAAAACCGGCCGGCAGGTGGTCATCCTGGTGGACGAGTACGACAAGCCCATCCTGGACGCCATCGCGGACAGGGAGGAGGCCGCCCGGGTACGGGACGTGCTGCGCGACTTCTACTCGGTGATCAAGGACAACGACGCCCATATCCGGTTCGCCTTCCTGACCGGGGTCTCCAAATTCAGCAAGGCCGGGATCTTCTCCGGACTGAACAACCTGCGGGACCTCAGTGTGAGCCCTAAATATTCGGCGATCTGCGGCTACACCGAGGGCGACCTGGAGACGGTCTTCGCCCCGGAGCTTCCGGGTCTTGATCGGACGGCCGTGCGAGAATGGTACGACGGCTACAACTGGCTCGGGGAGAGCGTTTACAACCCATTCGACATCCTGCTTTTTTTCGCCGAAGGAACCATCGCCCCCTACTGGTTCGAGTCAGGCACCCCCACTTTTTTGATCAAACTTATGTTGGAGCGCGGCGTCTTCACCCCCAGCCTGGATCAGACCGTGGCATCTGAAATGCTCCTTTCGACCTTCGATGTGGACTCCATGCCTCTCGAGGCCCTGCTCTTCCAGACCGGCTACCTGACCATCGACCGTGTCGAACATATGGCCGGTGCGCGATTTTTCCACCTGCGTTATCCTAACCAGGAGGTCTACCAAAGCCTGAACGTCTGTCTGGCCGGCGCCTTCCTGAATGACCCGGGCCGCGAGAACCAGCTGCGCCTGAACCTGCTCCGCAGCCTGCAATCCGCCGACTTCGCCGCCCTCGAGGCCCATTTCCGGGCCCTGTTCGCCGCCATCCCCGCCGACTGGCACCGCAAAAACGCCATCGCCGAGTACGAGGGCTACTACGCGAGCGTCTTCTACAGCCATTTTGCGGCCCTCGGGCTGGACATCCGGGTGGAAGACGCCACCAGCCGCGGCCGGGTGGACATGACCGTGCTTTTCGAGGGGCGGGTGTTCGTCTTCGAGTTCAAGGTGGTGGAACTCGAGCCCGAGGGACGGGCCCTGGAGCAGATCCTGGCCCGGCGCTATGCCGACAAATACCTGGACCCGGGCCGGCCCATCCATCTGATCGGCGTCGAGTTCAGCCGCAAGGAGCGGAACCTCTGCGCATTCGAGGTCCGGAGCCTGGCCCCACCACCGGCCGGGCAGAACGGGTGAGGGCGCTGGAGGCCGCGTTGCGTTACGTGGCCTCCGCGAACGATCAGGTGAAAGCCGAGGATCTGATTAGAAACGCCAAAGCTGTTTTTCACGAGAAGGGAGGTGACATTATGCCTACTCTGGCGGAGCAATGGATCGAGCAAGGTATGCAACAAGGCATGCAACAGGGCATCCAAAAAGGCATGCAAAAAGGCATGGAGCAAGGCAAAAAGCAGGGCTTACATCAAGGTATGGAACAGGGCATGAAGCAAGGTATGCAAAAAGGCATGCAACAGGGCATGGAACAGGGCATGGAACAGGGCAAAAAGCAAGGTTTACACCAAGGAATACAAGAGGGAAAACTGAAAGGGGCGCGCGCGATGGTGGCGGAGGCCCTGAGAACGAGATTCAACACCCTTCCTGCAGAGATCGTCGAGAAGATCGAGGAAATTGACGATGTAGATGTCCTGACAAAACTCTTGAGGGAAGCGATCGATGCCCGCGACATGGAGGAATTCAAGACGGTCCTCGGTCAGATCTAAGGGATATGAAAAGCGCCTTTGAACCGCCTTCCGGGCGACAGCAGGAGAGCCGGGGGATGATCGAATCGCCGCCGGGCGATACATGCAACACCGGGAGCAAACGCAAGATGACCGCTAAAATGAAGCTGCCCATCGGGGTGCAGCCTTTCTTCGGGGCCCCGGCCAGGGTTTTGGCAGTCCGCGCCACGCGCCGGAGGGGGTGGCTGACGGGGTACCTCTCGGAGTTCTGCGCTCAAACGTCCGTAAAGCGACACAACGGGGTGGTGCGGCAAGCAAACATCGTTACTTGATCCAGAGGCTTGCGCCGTTGCACCCGATGGACTTCCACAAGACGAAGAAGTGCTGCACCGCGCCGGCGGGCGGATACTGCTCGAGCACCGTGCGGCTCAAGTTGAAAGGGTTTTTTGGCAGGGCGGTCCCATCGATGTCGTAGACAGCCAATTCCACGTTGTAAAATCTCATATCCACGTTCGTAATGGGTTTTGCGGCCTCGGCGATCATCACCAGAGCCTCTTCGAGACTCATGCCTTTGAGATCCGGAAAGACCAGGTTGAAATCCCTATAGACGGCATAGCCGACGACGAAAGGATTGGAAAGCGGCGTAATCAGGGGCCGGTCGTTCCGGGTGGGTTTGGTGTCTTTCAGATGGATTGGGCGGTCGTTGGAGCGATCCCCTTTCTGCGCTGATTCATTGCGCTCAGGCCGGTATTCCAAGGTGCTCACCCATGGCAAGTATTCCCCACCATCCTCGTCGGAGCAAAGGGTTACCGTATCGCTGCAATCCTTCACCGCGGGCTCTTTTTTCGGAGGCTTGAAGACATTCTCCAACCTCAGGGGATCAGGGGCAAGCTGTCCGATCATCTGGTCGAAGACGAGATCGAGTCGGTTATGCAGATCCTGTCCCTCATCCTGCGGATGATACTCGTTCGGAATCAGGTGGAACTTCCCGAGGTGCGAACCTCCCCCGAAGAATCCGAGCCCAGCCGAAAAGAGCCAATGACCGCCTTTGGGACGGCGGGGGTCGCTGACCCAGTCCCCTTCGTCGATATAACAGGCACTTTGCTCCTTCGCATACCGGATATCCTCTTTCTTGAGCGTCGAAAGGATTCCAGACCCCAGCCCGAGAGGATTGAAAACCTCAAACGGGACATGGTGCTTCGCCCCCGCATAGGCCGCTATCGCCCCGCCCATGGAGTGCCCGACCAACTTGAGGTGATGACGAAGCTGCCCGTTTTTCAATGCTCGGTCCACATCCTGCGTTAAACCATCCGCCTGCGATAATTGTTTCGGCACGAGCCCGGCAAGGATCTCTGCGCATTTCACGCTGTCTTCCAAAGAGGACATCCCCGGAAAGGCGATCACCAACTCGTCGAGGGCATCATTCTTCCAAAACAAGGCCGTCAGGTCGGGGTAGTGGACGAGGGTGCCGTTCTGTTTGCGGGCGATCATTCTGGACAAAGACTTTTCGGTCTTACTGGATGCCTCGATCAGACGCCATTCCCCCTGCGCAATCCCCTGGTTCAGGAGAAAGTACTCCCGGAGCCGGCCCAGTTTTTGGAGGTCCAATTCCACCTTTCCGGATATCTTTCCCCAATGGACCGATTTGCTGCCGATCCGGATGGACTCATCTCCCGTCGGTACAAACCGGCATTCTCTAAATCCAGAAGAAGTATCGTCCACCATCTGGCCGATGGACTGTTGTTCAGGGAGCGTAACAAGATAAACGTCTTTCACGTTCGGCGGAGACAGCTTGCGGATGGTGGCAGCTCCGATGGAAGGGATCATCCACTGCGCCTGATTGACCGCCACAAGGAACTTATCAAAATTGCTGGATGGTTTGATGGCCGTTCGATGCCTTCTATGCTGTTCTGATGGATGCATCCGAGGTGTTTGTGTGCTCACATGGTCCAATCGGATTCGACTATCGCACATGATATACATCCATGGAAGTTCATTGTAACAACAAATTCTTTTTTATAATTCATTCATTTGCCTGTCCGCTGGTTGTCTATATTCATCCCTTCTCACACAGTAAATCTTCCATAATGCCTTACCAAAGTCTGTATAAATGTCAAAGTCTATGCAATCAATTTCCTGTTTCCTTGTAAAAGGCCATGAGATAATCTCTTTCCGGTCGGATCGTCTCTCGACATCGAAAAACGTATTGCATATTCTGTGAACACCTCCACCTAAACTATATATGTGTATCGCCAGGCACTCGATGCATATTTTACGATCACCAAGGGATCGGCTCAGATCCTCCCAAAGCTGTAGGAATTCGCTTTGAGCATCCCAAAAATTTTCCAGTCCTTCACCGTAATAAGGCACGTTTTTCGGGGTAATCCAAAAGCTCCGGAAGGGCGGGTTCTTACGAAGGCGGTAAACTTCTTCGACATCGTCTTGCAGCTCATCCAGATAAGCATCCATTTGAGGCTTTGATGAAAGGAACTCGCCCTGCATTTGCTCAGTCACCTGTTTGTAGATCGGATCGTAAATATAACTAAGAGGACCCCGGGTCGGGTCGCCCAATTCCTCGCACCTGCGTTGAACTTCCGCCTTCCAACGTCCATAATAGGGGAGCCAGGATTGACGGATACATTCGAAGTATGGCTCGGTCTTCTTCTTTTTACGAAGCTCGATGATCGGTCCACCGCGGGTCCGCCTTCCCTTCAAAAACCGCCACCTGGATCTTTTCTCTTCCAGCGGCACCCCGTAGGCATGATTCACCCAGATATCCCTCACCACCCCCAGAACCGCCTTCTGCTCTTCATCGGAGATGAACAACTTCCGCATGACATCCTTGGCCCTCCGGATCGTTTTCTCGTAAAACGCTGGATTTGGGTCTTCGTGCATGGATTTCAAAGGAGCGCCGCTATCGGCGCGTTCGGGCCGGGTTCGATACAGCTGCACCTTCAACCCTTCTTTTGCTGATTCCTTTTCGGCTTCCGGGGAGGGACCGGAACCGAGGACACTCGGCGGCTTTGCGGGCGGAGAAAACTGCTCGAGCGGCTTCGAAAAGGATTCACCAAGTCCGGGAAAAAGCAGGTCGGGAATGGACGGCGGGCGATGGTCGGCGGCGGTGGTCCAAGGGGACAGAATGGGGTTCGAAGGGTCAAGGAAGTTGTACTTCGCGGGATCGAGGAAGTTCAGCGGCCTTTCAGGGGGCGTGGGCCGTTGTTTCAGGGCGGTGGGCCGCTCCATCTCGCTGTCCCTTTTTGGGGTCTTCTCATCATAATCGGCGGCAACAGAGGTCTTTTTCCTGCGATAGAGTTCCTTTCTCAGACGCGGCATTCGTCTTTCTTTTTTCAATACGGGCAGTCGCCCGGGCTTATCGTTCACACCATGGTTGCGGATGCCGGGGACGGCCTCCCGCTCGATCGGGGGGCAGGCTTCCATAGCGCTGGTGATCACATCGATGATCCCGCGCACCTCGGATGGAGGCAGGCTCCGTGTGCCGTTTTCAAACGACCAGGGATCCATCAGATCATAGGAGACGATCGGCGTGAGGCGGGCACGGCTCTTGAGGTCCTGCAGATCGGAGCGGAGCCTGTTCATGGCCTCCGCGCAATGCAGGGGAAACATATCCGGCTCGATGAGCGGGGCGATCAGATCCTTCAGGTCTACGGGCTGCTCGGCATCCTCGAGCAAACGGTCGCTCGATTCGATCAGATCCCTCAGATTATAAAGGAAATAGTCCTTTCCCAGCGGCAGATGGATCAGACGCGCGAGGTCGCTCTCCACACGGGAAAGGGCCCTCGCCTTTCTCTCCTCGAGGCTCGGCATGCACCCGCACCAGGGCCTATGTTCAAAATCGCGCCGACGCAGGGCGACCGTTTCCGGATCGCCGCCCTGCTTGACCTTGAAGGTTCGGGCGGCGAGATCCAGTTCAAAAGGGATTTGCCGATGGCTGAACGAGATGGTGGTGATCGGAGGCATCGGGTTCCTGCTCATGAGGGTTCATTGGAGGAACTCAAACGGTCAAAAAGGGTGAAGCAGGATCTGTGCCACACGACCAGGCCGCAGGTGGAGGGGGTGGTTCCTGCCGTTCGGGTGGTTGAATGCCCGATCGGGTCGGAAGGAGAGCGAAACCGAAAGCAAAAACCCATGGCGCATGCACAAACAACAGTGCATGGCACATCGTGCAAAACGGGTTGTCTTGACCACGACGGGCCTTCGTGTGCAGGACCTCACGACCGAAAACACCAATCTCTGCCCACACGGGTAGATTTCTGCATGTTGATCATATGGAATTGACCGAAAACACCAACATCTGCCCACACGGGTGGATTCTACGGATGATAGCCAACCATGCAGCCTCCCCGCACCAACCTCTGCCCACACGGGTGGATTTCTACTCGGCAAGCGACGGAAAGCCCCTGTCAATAGCTGCCTCCAGGCCGATGGGGCGATCCCGTCATAGACCGGGACCAAGATATGAATGAGCCAGCAACCTCTATGCGGATGGAGCGATGCCCTCTGCGCGAACCCCACGATGAGGAGATTGCACCAGCCTCCGCGCCCGTGGGCGAATCTCCGGATTGACGCATCCGGGCGATGGCGGCCGATGGCCGGTCACGTCGGGAGAATACATTCTCGCTAAGCGGATGACGCTCGACCCTCTGCAATAGACGTTCTTGCGAGCGGATGACATTTTGCGCACTGCAATACATGAATCCCATCCGGCACAGAACGTGCTTGCGATGCCATGGATGATTGCCACCGCTCAAAAAACGGGCAGATATAGCCGGGAAAAAAGCAGCCCAGACAGGCGGCCCTCCCCTTCAGGGCTGCAGCCACCCCCCTGCCCGGTTTGGAGCTTGACGAGATGAGGGAGCACGTTTAACATGGCTTCAGATAAGGTAAACAGTCCGCATGACAGGTACTTCAAGCAAACCCTGTCGCACGCGGATCAGGCCAGAGATTTTGTGCTCCACTACCTGCCGGCGGAGATCACGCGCCTGCTGGATCTGGAAACCCTTTCGGTGTGCAAGGGCAGTTTCGTCGACCGCCAGCTGCAGCATTATTTCTCCGATCTGCTCTACGAGGTCGAGATCGAGCAAGGCGGTTCGGCCTTCGTCTATCTGCTCTTCGAGCACAAGAGTTCTCCGGATCGCCTGACCGCCTACCAGGTGCTGCGCTACATGGTCCGGATATGGGCGGAGTGGTTGAAACGGGGAGAGGCCGGGGCGCTCCCGCCGGTGATCCCGGTGGTTCTCTATCACGGTCTGAGCTGCTGGAAGATCGGGCTCGCGTTCGAAGACCTTTTCGAGCTGCCCCGGGAATTGCGCCCTCTGGTGCCGAAGTTCAAGTATCTGCTATGCGACCTGTCGCAATACAGCGACGAGCAGATCAAGGGCGCCATCCGGCTCAGGCTGCCGCTCCTGCTGCTGAAGCATATCTTCTCAAAGGATCTGACGGCGCGGCTGCCGGACTTCCTCGAACTCCTCAGGTCCCTGTCGGACAACGAGAGCGCCCTCGAAGCGCTGGAGGCGGCGCTGCGCTACGTGGCCTCCGCGAACGATCAGGTGAAGGCCGAGGATCTGATTAAAAACGCCAAAGCTGTTTTTCACGAGAAGGGAGGTGACATTATGCCTACTCTGGCGGAGCAATGGATCGAGCAAGGTATGCAACAAGGCATGCAACAGGGCATGCAAAAAGGCATGGAGCAAGGCAGAAAGCAGGGCTTACATCAAGGTATGGAACAGGGCATGAAGCAAGGTATGCAAAAAGGCATGCAACAGGGCGTGGAACAAGGCAAAAAGCAAGGTTTACACCAAGGAATACAAGAGGGAAAACTGAAAGGGGCGCGCGCGATGGTGGCGGAGGCCCTGAGAACGAGATTCAACACCCTTCCTGCAGAGATCGCCGAGAAGATCGAGGAAATTGACGATGTAGATGTCCTGACAAAACTCTTGAGGGAAGCGATCGATGCCCGCGACATGGAGGAATTCAAGACGGTCCTCGCTCAGATCTGAGGAATGTAGAATGCACCCTCCTTGACCGATAAGGAGTCACACCGGTCAGGCCGGGGACTTTCGCCGGGCAGTGAATGTAAATCCGGGAGCACACGCACGATGAGCGCCAAAAAGAAACTGCCGATTGGGGTGCAGTCTTTCCGCAAGATCCGGGAAGGCGATTATTATTATGTGGATAAGACCGGATTTATTCTGGGGCTGATCGAGGAGGGAAGCTACTACTTTCTCTCGCGCCCCCGGCGCTTCGGGAAAAGCCTGCTGGTGGACACCCTGAAGGAACTCTTCAGCGGGAGCCGGGAACTCTTTGCCGGGCTTTACGCCGAGGACCACTGGGACTGGTCCGTGTCCCACCCGGTCTTGCTCTTCAGCTTTGCCGGGGGTGTCCTGGGATCGGTCGAGGCGCTTGAAAACAGCCTGATCGAGCAGCTTACGTACGCTGAGGAGAATTGGGGGATCAGCATGCGGTTTCCCGAAATCCGCAGCCGCTTCAAACAGCTCATCCGCCAAACCCATGAAAAAACCGGCCGGCAGGTGGTAATATTGGTGGACGAGTACGACAAACCCATCCTGGACGCCATCGCGGACCGGGAAGAGGCCGCCCGGGTACGGGACGTGCTGCGCGACTTCTACTCGGTGATCAAGGACAACGACGCCCACATCCGCTTCGCCTTCCTGACCGGGGTCTCCAAGTTCAGCAAGGCCGGGATCTTCTCCGGACTGAACAATCTGCGGGACATCACGGTCGAAGCACCCTATTCGGCCATCTGCGGCTACACCGAGGAAGATTTGGAGACAGTCTTCGCCCCGGAGCTTCCGGGCCTCGATCGGGCGGCCATCCGGGAATGGTACGACGGCTACAACTGGCTGGGGGAGAGCGTCTACAACCCCTTCGACGTGCTGCTGCTCTTCTCGAAGCGCACCTTCGGGGCCTACTGGTTCGAGTCCGGCACCCCCACTTTCCTGGTCAAGCTCGTGCTGGAGCGGGGTGTATTCACCCCCAGCCTGGGGCAGACCGTAGCCTCCGAGATGCTGCTCTCGACCTTCGATGTGGACACCATGCCCGTCGAGGCCCTGCTCTTCCAGACCGGATACCTGACCTTTGCCGGGACGCGGCGCATGGGCGCCCGGACCGAGTACCGGCTGGGCTACCCCAACCTGGAGGTGCAGAGCGCCCTGAACGATGTGCTGCTCAAATCTTTGCTGGCCGATCCCGGAGCGGCCGAGGGGGTCGTAAGCCGCCTTTACGATGTGTTGAGCACCGCCGACTTCGACGCCCTCGAGGCCCATTTCCGGGCCCTGTTCGCCGCCATCCCCGCCGACTGGCACCGCAAAAACGCCATCGCCGAGTACGAGGGCTACTACGCGAGCGTCTTCTACAGCCATTTTGCGGCCCTCGGGCTGGACATCCGGGTGGAAGACGCCACCAGCCGCGGCCGGGTGGACATGACCGTGCTTTTCGAGGGGCGGGTGTTCGTCTTCGAGTTCAAGGTGGTGGAACTCGAGCCCGAGGGCCGGGCCCTGGAGCAGATCCTGGCTCGCCGCTATGCCGACAAATACCTGGACCTGGGCCGGCCCATCCATCTGATCGGCGTCGAGTTCAGCCGCAAGGAGCGGAACCTCTGCGCCTTCGAGGTCCGGAGCCTGCCCCCACCGGCCACAGAAAACGCAGGGCCGCCGGGATAATGGCCCATGAAGGCCCTCAACGCTTCCGACTACCACATCCTGATCCAACCTCTTGAAACACCCCCCTGTCGCTGACCGATGCTCTGTCCCGGAAGACTGTTTGCCGACACGATCGCCTCCCCCCACACACATCCAAGCGCTACCGAATCCGAAAGCTATCTTGTTTCCGTCCGAAAATAGTCTTTTTTGCCAATCTCGGCGTCGATCTGCACGTTTGCTTGTGCGGCGACCACAAGGTCGCCTCCGCGCAAGCGCTTGATTTCCTTGATATTGGCCAAACCGGGACCCGCCGCGTAGCGGTGGGACTGAGCGGCGTAGCGGTGAAGAAACCGGGACCCGCCGCGTAGCGGTGGGACTGAGCACCCGAAGGGTGTGAAGAAAAATCCTCATTTCCGGATTGGAAACCGGGTTCTATAGGGAAATCATTTCCGGATGGATACGAAGTAAAAATCCTCTCAGACGCCGCTGTTCCAAACATGAATGAGATGGCGGTGCATGAAGTTCGAAAAGGCATAGATGAACTATACTCATTTATTTGCTTGACAAGGGGTTTCAGTATGCTTTATAGCATACCGAGCGATATATTTAGCGATATATTGGAGAGTATATGAGTCAAAAGCAGGACAAAAATTCGAGTCTACGGACTAGGGCTTATGAGGCGGTCAAGGACAAGATCATCTATTTGAACCTCAAGCCGGGAGACAAGATCTTCGAGAGCGAGATCGCCCAGGAGCTGGGGGTGAGCCGGACGCCGGTCAGGGAGGCGCTGTTGCTGCTGGAAAACGAGCTGCTGGTCGAGTGCGATCCGCGGCTCGGGTTCCAGGTCAAGCGGCTGACGCCGACCGAGATCGAGGAGTACTTCGCGATCCGGATCGTTTTCGAGGAGTTCGTGGCGCCGTTTATTATCGAACGGATCACCCCGGAGGAGATCGAGGCGTTGAAGCGAAACGTGGAGGAGGCCGATGGCAGTGTCCAGGGCGGGGACCTCACTCAGATCATCCGGTGCGAGACGGACTTCCACACGATTTTGTACCAGGCGGCGAAGTCCGAGATGTTCTTCCACATCATCTCGCGGATCGTCGACAAGTTCCAGTGGCTAAGGGCCATCGGGCTGAGCGCGCCGAGGGGCGCGGAGATCTCTCTGGACGACCACAAGGCAATCCTCGAAGTGGTCGAGGCCAGGGACACCGAGGCGTTGAAGCGGTTGATGACGGAGCACATCCGGCACGGCAAAGAGAGATTCGAGCAGATGAAGGCGCTGTTTTTCTAGGAGGCCAAGATGAGCATTACACGACAACTCGTTCGGTATCTGCGGGAGGCCCGGTTCGAGGACATTCCGGAGGCCTGTGTGGCGAGGACCAAGGATTTCGTGCTGGACGAGATCGGAAACGCGATCGGAGGGTCCGTGCTGAAATCCGGGAAGATCATCATCGCCTGGGGAAAGGCGCTGGGGGGCGCGGAGGAGGCCACCGTGTTCGCCGACGGGGCGAAGCTGCCCGTCGCGATCGCCTCGGGGGTCAACACGCAGCTGTGCATGGGGCTCGAGCTGATGGAAACCTACAAGAACCGGGCGCATCCGGGGTCGGGGATGGTGATGACGGCGCTCGCCTTCGGGGAGCGGGAGGGATTGGACGGAAAAGAGCTGCTGACGGCTGTCTGCAGCGCCTACGACGTCACGGGGAGAATCATCGATGCGACCTTCCCCTCGCCCGAGCACCGGCTGCGGGTGTGGAACGAGAGCTGGCAGGGGTGCGGCCCGCTGGCGGTGGCGGTGCGCTGCCTGGGGCTGACGGAGGACGAAGGCATGCACGCCTTCGGCATGGGGCTCGGGAACGCGCCCACCATGAACGTCCACAACATTTTGTATGTGCCGGGGTCGATGTCGAAGCTCGGGAACCCCTTCCACAACTTCGTGGCGGTCAACGCGGCGATCCTGGCCAAGATGGGCTACACGGGGTTCCACGAGATCCTGGACGAGCCCTACCCCTATTGGACGACCATCTCGGACATGAACCGCGAGGAGGTCTACACGGAGGGGCTCGGGAGCGATTTTCTGCTGACCTCGGCGATGGCCTTCAAGCCGTGGCCGACCTGCCGGTGGGCGCAGCCCGGGATCGAGTCGCTGCTGGGGATCATGGGGGAGCACGGGGTCGGGACGGACGAGATCGAGTCGGTCGTCTACGCCGCGCATGAGAAGATCACCGGGTACCCCTATGCGAACACCGAGCCGAAAAACCCGGAGGACGCCTACTGGAGCGTGCCGTGGCCGTTCGCCAACGCGGCCCTGGGATATCGGCCGGGACCGGACTGGTACGACGAGAAGCGGTTCGAAGAGAAGGCCATGAAGGACTTCATGCAGAAGGTAAAGATCGAAACGCTGCCCGAGGCCGTCGAGGCCTTCGCGAAGGAGCCGGAGAAGTCGGTCACCCTGCTGAGGGTGAAGACGGTGCGGGGGGAAATCTTTCAGAGGTGGACGGAGTACTGCAAGGGCGACCCGCAGAAGACGCTGAGCCACGAAGAGGTGATCGAGAAGTTCCGGGCGCAGACGGCGCAGGTCCTCTCGGAGGAGCGGGCAAGGGAGATCATCGGGCTGACGGAGCGGTTCGACGAGTTGGAGGATGTGCGCACGCTTGTGGCTCTTATCGCCTAGTTTCCACTCGGAAATGGCCTTTTGGGCCGATCCCGACGTCCATCTGCCCGTTTTGCTTGTGCGGCCCCCGCGCAAACGCTCGATTGTCTTGATCATGGCGAAAATTCCCCATGTACGGATGGGAAGCTGCATGGTGGAGGAAGAGGTGTAAAGGATGAAACAGAGGATTTACGAAGCCGTCAAAGGGATCGTGGGCCAGGCGCACGTCTCGGACAATTTTTTCGAATTCGTCAACAACACCCTCGACGCCTACCCGTACGAGCTGGATCTCGACCGGGAGAAGCTCCCGTTCGTGGTGGTGAAGCCGGGGAGCGCGGCGGAGATCTCCGCAATCTTCCGATGGGCGAACCAGGAGGATGTGCCGGTCTACCCGCGGGGTTCGGGGACGGGGCTGACCGGGGCGGCCAGGGCGCCCGAGGCGGGGATCATCCTGAGCACGAGCCGGCTCGATGGGCTGGAGATCGACACCGACTACGGGTACTTCGAGTGCGGGCCGGGGGTGACGGTAAACACAGTCGACCTTGCGCTGATGGAGCAGGGATTCTTCCTTCCCGTCTACCCGGGGAGCAAGCTGGTGGCGAGTATGGGCGGGATGATGGCCGGGAACACCAGCGGGCACATCATCGATGCCTGCATCGGCAAGCCGGCCGACTATGTGCTGGGGCTCACCGTGGTGCTGCCGAGCGGGGAGATCCTGGAGACGGGGTCGAAGGGGCTGCGGAAGCCTGCGGGGACCGATCTGACGAAGTTTTTCGTGGGGAACGACGGGCTGACCGGCGTGGTCACGCGCATCCGGATGCGGCTGGTGCCGGCCAGGCACAAGGCCTTCGGGATCGCGTACTTCGGGGAGCCGGAGGGGGTGGCGAGGGCCGTGGTGCGGCTCTACCGGGAGAAGGCGCCCCCTCCCCTCTTCATGGAGTTCATGGACCGGGCCAGCACAGCGGTGGGGTTCGAGCACGCCGGGCTGCCGGTGCCGCCCGGGTGCTCGATCTTCTTCGCCTCGCTCGGCGGATCGGCGGAGGAGGCGGCGGGAAACCGGGACCGGATCCTCCAGCTGATGGAAAAGGAACAGGCGCTCGAGGCGGAGGCGATCGGGTCGGTGGAGGAGTGGATGCGGATCTGGACCGCGAGGGAGATCATCATCGCCTCGCTCATGCAGAAGCACAACGGACAGTTCACAGGGCCGGAGATCGTGAGCACCTTGCCCGGGCTGGTCGACTGCATGACGGAGCTGACCCGCTACACTGAAAAGGACCCGATCTTCGACGGGGTGCCGGTCTACCTCTTCGGCCACATCGGGGCGCTGACCTTCCACCCGACGGCCATCCTGCCGAAGGACTGGGACAACGAGAAGAAGCGGCGGCTGGTCGAGGCGGAGTTCGAGATCGAGACGGAGATGAACCTGCGGTTCGGGACGTGCGGGGGCGAGTGGGCGCAGTTCGGGAAGCGGACTGAGTTTTTCAGGCGCCGGTACGGGGAGAAGGCCTACCAGCTGGTACGGGGGATCAAGCGGGTGTTCGACCCGAACGACATCCTTTGCCGCGGGGTCCTGGAGGGGCTGTGATGCGGGGGATGATTTCAAGGGGGGAATGTTAGATGGAAGCCGTCAGCGATGAGATGAAACCGGTCGAGGACCGGATACTGGATATCGTTTCGAGGTGCGTCAAGTGCCGCTTCTGCTTCACCGAGTGCCCGGTCTACGAAGCCTCGGACCGCTGGATGGTGAACGGGAGTTCCGGGATCACGCAGTCCCTTTACTACGGGCTGAAGTACAGCCGGGTGGATGCGGACCTGCGGGACATCCTGATGCGGTGCACGACCTGCGGCAGCTGCGAGATCATCTGCGAGAGGATCATGGCCGGGGTGAAACTCGTGGAAGCGATCCGCGGGGGGAGGCAGATGCTGCTCGACCAGGGGGTGCCCATGATCCGGGAGCAGCAAAAGGCGCTGGAGGCGCTGCAGGTCGTGGGGAACCCCTACGGGAAGCAGGCCGGGAAGCGGACGGCGTGGGCGGAGGGGCTCGGGGTGCCGCGGGCCGCGGGTGAGGAGAAGCCGGAGGTGATCTACTTCGTGGGGTGCACGGCCTCCTACGACGACCGGGTGCAGGGCGTGGCGCGGGCCCTGGTCGGGATCCTGCGAGGGTGCGGGGTGCGGTTCGCGGTCCTGGAGGACGAAACGTGTTCGGGGGATCCGGCCTTCCAGATAGGGGAGACGGGGCTCTTCGAGATCCTGAAGGAGCGGAACCTGGAGGCCTTCGAGCGGGCGGGGGCGCAGGCGGTCGTGACGACCTCGCCGCACGACTTCGACTGCTTCCGGACGCAGTATGCGGAGGATCTCGACGGAGTGCGGGTGCAGCACTATACGGGGCTGCTCGGCGCGCTTCTGGATGAAGGGAAACTCGCGTTCCGGGGAGCCTATCCAAAGCGCGTGACCTACCACGACCCCTGCTACCTCGGGAAGCACAACGGGGTGATCGAGGAGCCGAGGAAGGTCCTGAGAAGCATCCCGGGGCTCGAGCTGGTGGAGATGCGCCGGTCCGGGCGGCAGAGCCTTTGCTGCGGGGGCGGCGGGGGCCGGATGTGGGCCGAGTTCGGCGAGAAGCCGCGGCTGGCCGAGCTGCGGGTGCTGGAGGCCGTGGAGACCGGGGCGGAGGTGCTGGTCACCGCCTGTCCCTTCTGCCTGCTCAACTTCGAGGACGCGGTGAAGACCCTCGATCTGGAAGACCGGATCTGCGTCAGGGACGTGGCGGAGATCGCCTTCGAATCGGTCGGCGGTTAGAGGGCGTTCCTGATGGGGGCTGATTCGACAAGGTGCCATGAAATGGCGAAAGGCGGTTTGGAACGGCAATCGGGCCAGTGAACCATTCAACGCTTTAAAGGTCAAAGAAAAGGAGTCGGACGATGAAAAGGGGAGATTTCGGAGTCGCGGTGTTGTGTGCTGCTGTCATGGCCCTGGTCGGGCCGTTCACGTTTCCGGGGAGGGCCGAGGCGAAGGCGGAGTACGTGATGAAGGTGGCGATCGTCGCGCCGCCGGTGCAGGCGTGCGGCAGGTTCGGCGCCATGCTGAAGGAAAACCTCGAGAAGGCCACGCAGGGGCGCATCGAGGTGCAGGACTTCCCGGGCGGGCAGCTCGGGTCCTGCATCGAGCTGGCGAACAAGGCCTCCATGAACATGATCCAGGTCGCGCTCCCGGGGTGCCCGGCGGCCTGTAGCCTCGGCGGGAACTCCATCAAGCTCTCGCTCATGACCCTGCCCTACATCTTCCGCAACTATGAGGACGTCGAGAAGTTCCTGCGAAGCGACCTGGTCGAGGAACTCTACGACAGCACGGACCATTTGAACACGACCATCGTCGGGTTCATCGACTACGGGTTTGCCTGCCTCGCCACCAACAAGGCGGTCCGGAAGATCGAGGACATCAAGGGACTCAAGATCCGGGTCCCCGAATCCTACATCCAGAAATCCATGACGACGGCGATGGGCGGAAGCCCGACCGTCATCCCCTTCACCGAGACCTACGAGGGTTTGAAGCGCGGGATCGTCGACGGGATCGACCAGGCCTGGACGACGCTCTGGAAGGCGAAGCTCTATGAGGCGACGCCCTATGTGACGGATACGGCGCACTGGTACGGGACCTTTCCCGTGATGGTCAACAAGACGTGGCTGAAGAGCCTCCCGCCGGAACTGGAGGAGACCGTGCTGCGCGTCATCCAGGAAACCTGCGTGCAGGAGCGGGCGGCAAGCCGCGCGGAGGAGGTCGAGGCCAAGAAGGTCCTGGCCGAAAAGGGGGTCGAGATCATTGCGCTCTCACCCGAGGAGACCGCGAAGCTTGTCGAGATGATGAAGCCCGTGCAGACGGAGTTCGAGGACAAGATCGGGAAAGACTACCTGCAGAGGGTGCTGAGCTTCATGGGCTACGAGTAGCGGACAGGCGCGCACGGCGGGAACGGCCGGGCGGAGGACGGGTGCCGCTCAGCGCTGCCTGGCGGCGTGGCGCACCCTATGCGAACAGAGAGATCATCGGCGGAAATCGAAGAATTGTCGCTCTGACAGTCTGGAGAAAGTGATGCTGCGCACTATCCTTGCGCGTTTGGACAGCGTGATCGAACAGATCGAGAAGTTCGTCCTGTTTTTCGGGATGGCGGCGGCGCTCGTCGCCTCGCTCGTCAACGTGGTCATGCGCTATGTCTTCTCCTACCCGCTGGCATGGCCGCCCGAGCTCGCCCGCTACTGCATCATCTGCGTCGTGTTCGTCGGAGCGAGCGCCGCCATCAAATCCGGGACCCACCTGAAGGTCGACGTCATCAGCCAGCTGTTCCCGAAGATGGACCGGTTCAACCGCTGGTTCAGCCAGCTGATCGTGATCGTCTTCGCCGCAGCGGTGATTTACATCAGCACGGACCTGATCCATATGCAGTACGTCACCCGGCAGAAGTCCATCGTGCTGGAGATCCCGTTCTGCCTGTTGTATGCCATCCCCGCCATGGCATCCGTCCTGATGATCGTTCGATCGGTGATTCAACTCGCCGGACAGCCCAGGGAGCAGGCGCTCTGAGGCGCTGAAGGATGAAAGGAACCGGCCGGCGCGGGGCGCTGTGGCGCCGCACACCCGGCAAGGAGGAAAGCGCGGTATGGAAAACCTGGTGCTCGTGTTCGTCCTTTTTCTGCTCTTTTTCCTGTCGGCGCCGATCTACATCGCCCTCTTCCTGACCTCCCTGCTGGTGATCGTCTGCTTTACGACCATCGATCCGATGGTGCTGGCACAGGTGCTCTTCCGTTCGATCGACAAGTTCTCCCTGCTGGCCGTCCCCTTTTTCATCCTGACGGGCGACATCATGGCGAGGGGAAGCATCGCGGTGAGGCTCGTCAAGTTCACCGAAACCCTGGTGGGGTTCCTGCCGGGCGGGCTCGCGATCGCCGGGGTCGTGGCCTGCGGGCTTTTCGGGTCCATCTCCGGATCGACGATCGCGACCATGGTGGCGATCGGCGGGATCATGATCCCCGCGATGATGGAGCGGGGGTACGACAAGTCCTTCACCCTCGGGATCATGACGGCAGCCCCGATCCTGGGGATCATCATCCCGCCGAGCGTCCCGCTCATCATCTACGCGCTCCTGACCTCGGAATCGGTCGGGGAGCTGTTCATCGCGGGGTTCGTGCCGGGGTTTCTGATCATCCTCGGGCTGTGCCTCTATGTCTTCTTCTACAGCAAGAAGCGGGGGGTGGAGACGAGGGGCTTTCCGACCGGGGCGGAGCTGTGGGAGGCCGTCAAGGCGGGGGCATGGGCCCTCTTCCTGCCCATCATCATCTTCGGGGGCATCTTCTCGGGGGTGTTTACGGTGACGGAGGCGGCGGCGGTCTCGGCCTTCTACGCGCTGTTCGTCGAAAAGGTCGTCTACCGCGACCTCCCCTGGAAGAATATTCCGAATATCCTGATCCATTCGGGGCTGGTCACTTCGTCGTTCGTGATCATCATCACGGGCGCCTCGTGCCTGGCGGAGTACCTCACCATCCAGCGGATCCCGCAGGAGATCGCGGAGTCCGTGGTGTCGACGGTGAAATCGCCGTTCGTGTTCCTGTTCATATCCAATCTCATTTTGCTGGTGGTGGGAACCTTCATCGACATCATCTCCGCCATACTGCTCTTGACACCGATATTCATACCGATCCTGAGCGAGTTCAACGTCGACCCGGTGCATTTCGGTCTGCTGATGACGGTGAACCTCGGGATCGGCTACATCACGCCGCCACTCGGGGTGCTGTTGTACATCGGCATGCAGATGGGGAACGTGACGCTGATCGAGATGATGCGTGCGATCGCCAAACCGCTGCTGATCCTGCTCGTCATCCTGTTGATCCTGACCTACATCCCATGGTTCACGATGGTGCTGCCCGAGGTGTTCTACCGCTGAGGCGGAGCAAAGGGGCCCGCTCCGCCGCCAGATCCAGCCGCTCACCAAAGTCGAACGCCACCTCTCTCCGCCTTCCCTGCCCTTGAAAGTCCTGCAGGCCGGATCCAGATCCGGATCGAAGGACGTCCCCTGCCGGCTGAACGAGAGGCTGCGGATGAGCCTCTGCCGATTGCATTACATGAATCCTACCCGGCACAGAAAGTGCCTGCAGTGCCATGGAGTGAAAGAAACGGGCCATCCCTTTCCCCTCGGGAATGGAGCCGCACCCTGCCCCGGTTTGAAGCTTGACGAGATGAGGGAGCACGTTTAACATGGCCTCAGATAAGGTAAACAGTCCACACGACAGGACCTTCAAGCAAACCCTGTCGCACGCGGATCAGGCCGGGGACTTTCGCGGGACGGTGAATGCAACACCGGGAGCAAACGCAAGATGACCGCTAAAAAGAAGCTGCCGATCGGGGTCCAGTCTTTCCGCAAGATCCGGGAAGGCGATTATTACTATGTCGATAAGACCGGATTTATTCTGGGGCTGATCGAAGAGGGAAGCTACTACTTTCTCTCCCGCCCCCGCCGCTTCGGAAAAAGCCTGCTGGTGGACACCCTGAAGGAGCTCTTCAGCGGGAGCCGGGAACTCTTTGCCGGGCTTTACGCCGAGGACTACTGGGACTGGTCCGTATCCCACCCGGTCTTGCTCTTCAGCTTTGCCGGGGGTGTGCTGGGATCGGTCGAGGCGCTTGAAAACAGCCTGATCGAGCAGCTTACGTACGCTGAGGAGAATTGGGGGATCAGCGCACGCTTTCCTGAAATCCGCAGCCGCTTCAAACAGCTCATACGGCAGTGCCATGAAAAAACCGGCCGGCAGGTGGTAATATTGGTGGACGAGTACGACAAGCCCATCCTGGACGCCATCGCGGACAGGGAAGAGGCCGCCCGGGTACGGGACGTGCTGCGCGACTTCTACTCGGTGATCAAGGACAACGACGCCCATATCCGGTTCGCCTTCCTGACCGGGGTCTCCAAGTTCAGCAAGGCCGGGATCTTCTCCGGACTGAACAACCTGCGGGACATCACGGTGGAAGCACCCTATTCGGCCATCTGCGGGTACACCGAGGAAGATTTGGAGACAGTCTTCGCCCCGGAGCTTCCGGGCCTCGATCGGGCGGCCATCCGGGAGTGGTACGACGGCTACAACTGGCTGGGGGAGAGCGTCTACAACCCCTTCGACGTGCTGCTGCTCTTCTCGAAGCGCACCTTCGGGGCCTACTGGTTCGAGTCCGGCACCCCCACCTTCCTGGTCAAGCTCCTGCTGGAGCGGGGTGTATTCACCCCCAGCCTGGGGCAGACCGTGGCATCTGAAATGCTCCTTTCGACCTTCGATGTGGACACCATGCCCGTCGAGGCCCTGCTCTTCCAGACCGGCTACCTGACCTTCCACCGGACGGAGGATCTCGCAGGCTCGCGATTTTTTCGCCTGGGCTATCCCAATCGCGAGGTCTATCAAAGCCTGAACGTCTGCCTGGCCGGGGCCTTCCTGAATGACCCGGGCCGCGAGAACCAGCTGCGCCTGAACCTGCTCCGCAGCCTGCAATCCGCCGACTTCGCCGCCCTGGAGGCCCATTTCCGGGCCCTGTTCGCCGCCATCCCCGCCGACTGGCACCGCAAAAACACCATAGCCGAGTACGAGGGCTACTACGCGAGCGTCTTCTACAGCCATTTTGCGGCCCTCGGGCTGGACATCCGGGTGGAGGACGCCACCAGCCGCGGCCGGGTGGACATGACCGTGCTTTTCGAGGGGCGGGTGTTCGTCTTCGAGTTCAAGGTGGTGGAACTGGAGCCCGAGGGCCGGGCCCTGGAGCAGATCCTGGCCCGGCGCTATGCCGACAAATACCTGGACCCGGGCCGGCCCATCCATCTGATCGGCGTCGAGTTCAGCCGCAAGGAGCGGAACCTCTGCGCCTTCGAGGTCCGGAGTCTGACCCCACCGGCCGCAGAAAACGCAGGGCCGGCGGTCTGATTAGAAACGTCAACGCTGTTTTCGAGGAAGATCGGGCTCGCGTTCGAGGACCTTTTCGAGCTGCCCCGGGAATTGCGCCCTCTGGTGCCGAGGTTCGAGTATCTGCTGTGCGACCTGTCGCAATACAGCGACGAGCAGATCAAGGGCGCCTTCCGCCTCAGGCTGCCGCTCCTGCTGAGGTAGATGTCCTGACAAAACTCTTGAGAGAAGCGATCGATGCCCGCGACTTGGAGGAATTCAAGACGGTCCTCGCTCAGATCTGAGGGATATGAAAAGCGCCGTTGAACCGCCTTCCGGGCGACGGCAGAAGAGCCGTGGAAGAATTGAATCCGCCGCCCTAGCCGTGAATGCAGCACCGGGAGCACACACCAGATGACCGGTAAAAAGAAACGGCCCATCGGATCCGGGAAAGCGATTATTGTTACGTGGATAAGACCGGCTTTATCCGTTATACAATTCGATTGATCCATTGCCATTCAGCCTGAAAAACGCTATCTTCGACCCCATGATACGACGCGAGGCCGAACAGATCATCCGATCCCTTCTCCGGGGCTTCCCCATCGTGACGGTGACCGGACCCAGGCAATCAGGGAAAACCACCCTCGCCAAGGCGGTTTTTGCGGACAAGCCCTATGCGTCTCTGGAGGATCCGGACGTAAGACTCTTTGCACGCGAGGACACGCGGGCATTTCTGGAGCGTTTCCCTGACGGGGCTGTCCTGGATGAGGTTCAGCGCTGCCCGGAGATCTTCTCCTATCTCCAGTCCATCGTCGACGCCGACGGCCGCATGGGGCTGTATGTGCTGACGGGTTCGCAGCATTTCGGCCTCCTTTCCGGCATCACCCAATCCCTGGCCGGCAGAACCGCCTTTGTGGAGTTGCTGCCTTTTTCCCTGGAGGAACTGTCGAAGGCGGGGAAGCAGCCTCTGAACCTCGAAGAGATGCTCTTCAAAGGCGGCTATCCGCCGCTCTACGACCGGGAGGTGGCGGTGCGCGCCTGGTTCAACGCTTATGTCACCGCCTATCTCGAGCGTGATGTGAGGCAGGTCTCGAACGTCCAGGATCTGGAGGCCTTTCATCGTTTCGTGCGTCTGTGCGCCGGGCGGTGCGGGCAGCTCCTGAACCTTTCCAGCCTGGCCGACGACTGCGGCATCAGCCGCAACACGGCCAAAGGCTGGATATCGGTCCTGGAGACGAGCTACGTCTTGTTTCAGCTGCGGCCGCATTTCGCCAACTTCAACAAGCGCCTCGTCAAGACCCCCAAACTCTATTTTTATGATGTCGGGCTTGCCGCGTGGCTGCTGGGAATCGAAGCGCCCCATCAACTGGAGACCCACCCGCTGCGCGGAAACCTCTTCGAAACCTTTGTGGTCGCAGAACTGATGAAGTCCTTCCTCAACCGCGGTGAAAGGCCGCAGCTCTCTTTTTGGCGCGACAGCAACGGCGTCGAGGTCGATGTGCTGATCGAGAGGGCGGGGCGGATCATGCCGCTCGAGATCAAATCGGGCAGGACGGTCACGCGTGAGTTCTTCTCCAGCATCGATAAATGGTCGGCCCTGGCAGGACACACCGCCGTCGATCCCACGCTCGTATACGGAGGCGCGGACAGCTACCGGATGAAAGGAAGAAGAGTCGTCAGCTGGAGGAAGATCGGACCGGATCTGCTCGGAATACCGGCTCCTTGAGGCGAGACGCTCCTCGCGCTCAAGCCGCGCGACCTGTTGACGACAGCATCAGGATTCGGCAGGATATCGTTATTTACGCTAGCTAGTTTCCATCCGGAAATGGTCTTTTTGGCCAATCTCGGCGTCGATCTGCACGTTTGCTTGTGCGGCGACCACCAGGTCGCCTCCGCACAAACGCTTGATTTCCTTGATATTGACAAAGCGGGACCCGCCGCGAAGCGGTAGGACTGCGCATGCGAAGCGTGTGAAGAAAAAATCCTCATTTCCGGATTGGAAACCGGGTTGTGCCGGGAAATCATTTGCGGATGGAGACGAGCACCATCAGCCGCAAGGCGGTGGGTTTCGAGCACGCCGGGCTGCCGCGGTACTCGATCTTTTTCGCCTCGCTCGTCAACACGCTCATGCGCCATGCGCCGGAGGAACCGATCTGGGCTGAAAGGCTTTTTGAAGAGATCGAGAGCCCCAGATCGCTTAACAGGCCGGTGAAAAAGGTATTTTTCAACAAGCTGTCAAAGCGGAATTTAGAAAATCTGAGTCCTTGTGCATCGAAATTCTCAAGGCGATTGCTGCTGAAAAGGGAATCAGAAAAGCAGCCTCGCAGAGACCACTCTCAAGAAAGAGATTGCAGATCAAAATTTTCCAAAGCCTTACGCAATAACTTCATCTGAAATTATTGGTTTCAAGGAATAATCTGTTTGGAGTTAGAAAAATCGCGCCTGCCATGTAGAATTGTCAAAATTTCCACCCTATCCGGTTTGACTGCATAGATGACCCTGTATGAATAAACAAATATTTCCTTGATATTGGGATCGTTTACCTCAGGCACTATCCTGCCGATATTTGGAAAACGATCAAGATTCTCAACTCTTTCAACAACATCATAGGCGACTTTTCTTGCGTAAAACTTCGAATCACGGGCAATATAGTCGTATATCTGCTTAAGGTCTTTCTTTGCAGGACCAGACCATACTACCATTCTTCCATTTCCTTTTTTAATTGTTCGGTGGAAATACTATCTCCAATTTTAATAGCCTCTTTGCCCTTCCTTACCTTATCGATAACGTACAATTGATACATTATGTCATCGATGCTGGCTGAATCAGGCAATTTTGAAATTACATCTATAGCTTCGTCCTTCAATGTCTCCATTGTTTTATTCTCCCGCGTCGAATAACCATTATCAGTTAGTTTCCATCCGGAAATGGTCTTTTTTGCCAATCTCGGCGTCAATCTGCGCATTTGCTTGTGCGGCGACCACCAGGTCGCCTCCGCGCGAACCTTTTCGAGACCTTTTTGGTCGCAGAACTGATGAAGGTCTTCCTCAACCGCGGTAAAAGGCCACAGCTTACGTTCTAGATCTTGCCGCTTCATCCAACGAGGACCTTATCGCGAATCGCGTGCAGCACAAAATCCCCAGCCCGGTACCCGGGCGGCGGGATTTGGTTGAAACAGTTGTCATGTTGACCAGTTACCTCTTTTAGCCTCATGTTAAACGTGCTCCGCCAGCCCGTCAAGCTATAAACAGCCTGGACGGATCCTGTATGCAGCGCAGGCCGGGATGGTGGCGCCAATGATGGAAAGGACCATCCAGCCCGTATGATTGACCGCCATACAAGGCAGCCAGGATGATTTTGACGGGTACCATCGAGCGGCTTTTCAACAGGCAATCAGGGAAAACCACCCTCGCCAAGGCGGTTTTTGTGGACAAGCCCTACGTTTCTCTGAAGGCGGGGAAGCAGCCTCTGAACCTCGAAGAGATGCTCTTCAAAGGAGGGTATCCGCCGCTCTACGACAGGGAGGTGGCGGCGCGCGCCTGGTTCAACGCTTATGTCACGGCCTATCTCGAGCGCGATGTGAGGCAGGTCTCGAGCCTCCAAGATCTGGAAGCCTTTCATCGCTTCGTGCGTATGAGGAACCCCCTCTCTCAGCGAAACAGCCGGCGGAGGCGCCGCCTCGTATCGGCGGGTCAGATCGGCCAAGGCCTCCCTCCGCTCGTAGGGAAGGCGCTCGTCCCCGGCAAGCCTCCAGCCCTTCTCCGGGAGGTGGCCGTAATCCCGTTGCTGCATGGGATGTTGCCAACGGCGGCATGAAAATTGCCTCGACACAACATCTTCGCCACTCGAAACATATGGCAGTTTTCCGATCCTGGCCCAACAAAACAGACGCTGCCAGGCTACGAGCAATGATCGTTCAATTTCACTTCAACCGGACAGCTTCATGCCGTCTCGTGGAACGCGCAGGGAAAGCCCCCGCGCGTTCCAACCGGTGGCATACCACGGCGCTGGACTCTGACGGGGACTTGCCCGGTGCGGCGTGTCATGCTCAACGGTGATCCTCGTTGTCGAAGACAGTGTTGTGGTTATTGTCGTCGTCCTTGTCGCTATCCAATTCGTTGTGGATATCGCTGTCGTCACGGGTGGTGATCCGCCGTGTCGCGTCCCAGTGCTCGCCGTCGAAGAGAAGGACCAGGGTCGGATCCTCCCGCCGGCCCAGGGATTCCCCGGTTTCCCAGTCGACGTTACAAACCATCCATTGCTGCCGGCGCCGGCCGTCGAGCTTCCTCGACCAGACCACCCCGATGCGGCGCCTATAGATCTGCGCCAGGATAGGAACCAACTCCAGTCCCCCCGGTTTCCCCGGTAGAGAAGGGTCCTTCGCGCTCCGTTTGTATCTTACATGTTGAATGTCAAACTTGATTTGAAGCCAACGTTCCCAGAAATAGTAGTCCCATAGGGATTCTTGGCAGGGTCCTTGGGGAGCTCTGTTCAAAAAAAAGCCGAACCCGTCGAGCATGCCGCCGACAACCGGGTCCAGGACTTTCACATTTTCCGGGTCCAGATGGAACTTCCCCCTGATAAGGGTAAAAGAATCCGTCAGATCTTGCCTGACTCCCGCCATCCCCCTTTCCGTGACACGGCCCAGCGCTTCGAAGAAGGAGTCGTCACCCCTTTCACACGGAACACGCTCCACCCCGAACACCTTGCGGAGCGACTCCCTTTCGCTTTCTGAAGGGCTGGTTGCATCCGCCGGCCTTTCCCGTTTCGGCTCTCTCGTTTCAGCGGCGCGGGCCCGCAGGCCCTGGATCACCTGCGACAAGGGCTCGTTGCTTTCATTTCGGGAAAACAGCTTGAAGCCGGCGCGCGCCTCCGGCAGCAGGTCGTTGAAGGACTTCAGTCGGGCAAGCATCCCTTCGAACACCCAGGCCGAATTCCTCACTTCGGCCTGGCGCATCCTGGCCACCCGGGGCGCCATCAGGTCACGCACAACCCCGCGAAAGAACTCCGTATCGCTTCCGGCGAGCCAGGGAAGCAGGGCGACGCAGATCCGCCCCTGGTATTCCCGCAGGGAGGTGAAACGATCCCTGCCTCCGGGGGCTTCGAAAAGTTCCGCCTCGAGGTCATCGGTTTCCTCCTCGATGACCCCCGCAACGGCCGCCAGCCGTTCCAGGACCCCATCGTCGCGCAGTTCACCGACCATCGCTTCGAAAACCTCGCCCGCCTGCTCCTCACAACTCACCCGGGATGCGTAAAGGGCCAGCAGGCCGCGGATGAACCCGTGAATGAAGGCGGGATCCCGATCGGACACCCAGGGGTAGACCGTGTCGCAAAGCTCCCGCTGCCGCTCTTCCGTCAGCGCTGCCGGACCCGCGAATTCCCGTTGACGCAGGAAGTTCACATCGGAGATGATCCTCTGCACGACCCGTTTCGGCACGGCAGGCCTCCCGTGCGAATACGGGAGAGCGCCTTGGCGCCGTTCCGGACCAGGCTGGTCACTCCGGGCGCGCCGGGCCTCATCCTGATGGACCAACCGCGATACGAAATTCGAATAGATGTCACGGGGCGTCTCCGCGCCCGTGACGATCCGCCAGATGCGCTCCAGATCGTTCCAGTTGTAGCCGGTGTTGTCGTGCCGATCCGTCACGACCGTTTCGATGATCCCGTGAATCAGGAACAGGTACGAGTTGGTTTTGCCGGGATCGCGAAACAGGTCGCCCCACTTTTTGGGGTCGGTCAGCTCGAGGAACGCATCCCTTTGCTCACCCGTGAGCGTCTGCGCCAGTTCAGCGCGCATGACGGCGTTATAGGTCGGGAGGTCGTGCGGGCCCCGCATCGCCTTTTCGAGCCGGGTCTGGATGGAAGCGTAGCCCTCGGCCCCGACCCTGTAGACGGAGCGCTCCGCCTGCTTCAGCCGCGCAATGATGTGAATGTTGGTTGCCACATATTGGACATAAGCCTCGTAATCCCCAAGAGGATTCTCGCCGTCGGGGAGAAATGTGCGCGTCAGATGGGTATAGGCCTCCTTTTCCTTCCGGTCCAGGCCCTTGGGCATCCAACGCCTGCGTATCTCCTCGGCGCAAATGCTGCGCACCAGAACAGGCACCGCTTCGACAGCGCTCTTCTTCTTCGAAAGCAGTCCCGCGAAGACCTCTTTCGGGTCCTTGCGGCTGCGCCCCCTTTCTGCGCTCAGAGGCCTGTAGGCCCGGTCATAGTCCGTGTCGACGCTGTCTCTATCCTTCAGGGACCAAAGGGTATCCGCCTCGCGTGCCCCGGCAGGGTGATCGAAATACCATTGCGCGATTTTCTTCATCACATCCAGTAAACTTCGGGATGGGTCCTTTCTGTCGAGGGACATTTTGGCTATCCAGGCCATGGAAGGGTGCAGCATCACCTCCAGAAGGAATCTACGGTCCGCCAGGGAAGCCTTTTGCGGCAGCGCCTCCTCGAGGCGGCCGAGCGTCTTGATAAAGGCGACAGAGTTCTCCCCGTGAAGGCTTTCGACCTGTTTGAGGAAGCGGGTGAAAGCCGCTTTGCCGACCTGATTCTGCACGGCCACCGGCAGACGGGCCGGCAGGTGGTGATATGGGTGGACGACCCCGGCAAGCCCATCCTGGACGCCATTGCGGACCGGGAGGAGGCCGCCCGGCGCCCCGGTTCGATTATCTCCGGTGCAGCCTGTCGCAATGCAGGGACGGGCAAATCAGGCGAGGTCCTTCGATGGGGATCTCGATGTCCAGCGGAAGCGCATCTCTTCCCGCATGCAGTAGAGCACCGGCACGACGAACCAGGTCAGCATCGCGAAGACCATCCCGCCGAAGGAGGGGATCGCCATCGGGATCATGACGTCCGCGCCGCGCCCCGTGGAGGTCAGGATCGGCAGCAGGGCCAGGATGGTGGTGGCGGAGGTCATGGAGGCCGGGCGGATGCGGCGGACCGCCCCGGCCACCACCGCTTTGCGGATGGCCGAAATCGAATCGGTCGGGCGCTCGGCCCTCGAATCGTCCAGGTAGGTCGCCATCAGGACGCCGTCGTCCGAGGCGATGCCGAAAAGGGCCAGGAATCCCACCCAGATGGCGACGCTCAGGTTGATGGGGTGCACCTGAAAGAGGGTCTGCATGGAGACGCCGAACAGGCTGAAATCCAGAAACCAGGGCCGGCCGTAGAGCCAGACCATGATGAACCCCCCGCCCCAGGCGACGAAGATGCTCGAAAACACCATGCAGGTGGTCAAGCTGGACCGGAACTGCAGGTAGAGCACGATGAAAATCAGCAGGAGCGCCAGCGGCAGGACGACGGCGAGCTTCTTCTGCGCGCGGACCTGGTTCTCGTAGCTGCCGGCGAAGCGGTAGGAGACGCCGGCCGGCAGAACCAGCTCTCCGCTCCGCTCCTTCTCCTTCAGAAAGCGCGCGGCCTGCTCCACGACATCCACCTCGGCAAAGCCCGGCTTCATGTCGAAGAGGACATAGCCCAGCAGGAAGGTGTCCTCGCTCTTGATGGCCTGAGGGCCCCGCACATACCGGATGTCGGCCAGCTGCTCGAGCGGGATCTGCTGACCCATGACGGGGGAGGCCACCAGGACCCGGCCCAACGCCTCGAAGCTGTCGCGCAGCTCGCGCTGGTAGCGCACCCGGACGGCATAGCGCTCCCGGCCCTCCACCGTCAGGGTGGCCGTCCGTCCGCCTACGGCGCCTTCGATCACCTCCTGCACCTCGTTCACCATGATGCCGTAGCGTGAGATGGCCTCCCGGTCGACGACGATCTCCAGGTAGGGTTTCCCGACGATCCGGTCGGCGAAGACCGTCGCCGCCTCGACGGACGGGACCTGTTTGAGGATCCCCTCCATTCGGATACCCACCTGTTCGATGGTCTCCAGATCGGGCCCCTTGATCTTGATCCCCATCGGCGCCCGCATGCCGGACTGGAGCATCACGATGCGCGCCGCGATCGGCTGGAGCATGGGGGCGCTCGTCACCCCGGGCACCTCGGCCGCGCGCACGATCTCGTCCCAGATCTCGCGCGGCGATTGAATCCCCGGCCAGGCCTCACGGTCCGGGTTCAAATCAGGGTCGAGGCGCGGCCGCCACAGCCGGAAGGGCTTCCCGTCCGGATCGGGGACGAGGGCGCCGGCGGCATCCCGGACATAGCGCCCCGGCACCGTGTAGGGCAGACCGTCCGGCGCGTGCACAGGCCTCCCGGCGGCATCCCGGAAGACGTCCCGGCCGGCGGGCTCGAACCGGAAGGTCAGCCGCCTCCCGTTGTCATCCGTCAGGTATTCCGGGTGGTAGTCGATGACCGTCTCGATCATGGAAATGGGCGCCGGATCCAAAGGCGTCTCGGCGCGCCCGATCTTTCCGACCGCGCTTGCCACCTCGGGGATCGCCGTAATGGCCTTGTCCTGCATGGCAAGGATATTCTGGACCTCTCCGATGGAGGCATGCACCATGGTGGTGGGCATATAGAGGTAGGACCCTTCATCGAGCGGCGGCATGAACTCCTTCCCGAGGCCGGGAAAGGCATGACCGAGCGCGACGAAGGGACGGCTTCCGCGCAGAGCATCCGGGAGCCGGGAGGTCAAGACCGGCGCCCCGAGCCAGACCATGGCGCCGACGACAACGACCACACCCGGCAGAAGCAGAAAGGGAAGCTTCCAGGCAAGGAACCAGGAAAGCAGCCGCGCGTAGGCCATCCGGAAAAGCCCGATCAAGAGGAGAAGCCCCGCGATCAGGCCAAAGACGAAGAGGAGATTTCTGAAAGACCCCAACTCGGGGCCGAGGGGCAGCCAGTGCTCCGAGAGAAGAACCATGACCAGTCCGATGAGGATCCAGTTTTCGGCCCGCGTGATCCACCGTTCGGCCCCCTCCGGCAATCGGCCCTGGACCGCCGCCCGGCCTGCCAGCCACAGAAGCGCCAGGCCGAGCCATCCGTTGATGGTCAGGCCGACGACCATTCCCGCCGCGGCATACAGGCCCGGCCGCAGCCAGCGCCGCAGCCCCCGTGCGACCGCCCGCCGCTGCGCCATCAGCATGGCCGCCAGCGTTGGGAGAATGGTCAGCGCCACGATCAGCGAGGCGATCAGCGCAAAGGTCTTGGTGTAGGCGAGGGGCTTGAAGAGCTTTCCTTCGGCCCCTTCCATGGCGAAGACGGGGAGGAAGCCGATGACCGTGGTGGCAACCGCGGTGAGCACCGCCCCGCCCACCTCCACGGTGGCCCGATAGATGAGCGTCAGGCGGTTCCCGTCCTTCTCCGCCCCCTCCAGGTGCTTGAGGATGTTCTCGGTGATGATGATGCCCATGTCCACCATCGTCCCGATGGCGATGGCGATGCCCGAGAGGGCCACGATATTGGCGTCGATGCCGAAGAGCTTCATCCCGATGAAGCACATGAGCACCGCGAGGGGCAGCAGCGCCGAGACGATGAGGGAGCTCCGCAGGTGCATGACCGCGATCAGGATGACGATGACGGTGACGAGGATCTCTTCCACGAGCGCGGTGTTGAGGGTCCCCAGGGTCTCGGCGATCAGCCCCGAACGGTCGTAGAACGGCACCACGGTCACCTTGCTCACCGTCCCGTCGGCCAGGGTCCGCGAGGGGAGCCCGGGGCTGATCTCGGCGATCTTCTCTTTCACGTTCCGGATGGCGGCGAGCGGGTTTTCCCCGTAACGCGCCACCACGACGCCGCCCACCGCCTCGACCCCCTCCTTGTCGAGCGCGCCACGACGCAGCGCCGGGCCGGCCGCCACGGCCGCCACATCCCGGACCCGCACGGGGACGCCGTCCCGCACCGTGATGACCGCATTCTCGATATCGGGGATCCGCTTCACGAAGCCGACCCCCCGAATCACGTATTCGACGTCGTTCAAGTCGATCGTCCGCGCCCCTACGTCCAGGTTGGACATCTTCACGGCGCCCAGGACCTGCTCGAACCTCACCCCGTAGGCGCGCAGGGCATCCGGGTCCACATCCACCTGGTATTCCCGGACAAAGCCGCCCACCGAGGCGACTTCACTGACCCCTTTGGCCGAGAGGAGCGCATAGCGCACGTACCAGTCCTGGATGCTTCTGAGTTCATCGAGGTCCCACCCTCCGGCGGGTCGGCCCTCCGAATCCCGCCCTTCGAGCGTGTACCAGAAGACCTGGCCGAGGGCCGTCGCATCCGGTCCGAGGGTGGGCCGAAGGCCGGCGGGGAGGGCTGCAGGCGGGAGGCTCGAGAGTTTTTCGAGGATCCGGGTGCGGGACCAGTAGAAGTCGACGTCCTCCTCGAAGATCACGTAGATGCTCGAGAAGCCGAACATGGAAAGGCTGCGGACCGTTCTGACCCCCGGGATGCCGAGGAGCGACACCGTCAGAGGGTAGGTCACCTGGTCTTCGACGTCCTGGGGCGAACGGCCCGACCACTCGGTAAAGACGATCTGCTGGTTTTCACCGATGTCCGGGATGGCGTCCACCGGAACCGGGTCCCGGGGAATGCCGATGTCCCATTCGAAGGGCGCCGTCAGAACCCCCCAGCCGATCACTAGGAGCGTCAGGAGGATGACGACCAGCCGCTGTCTGAGACAGAAGTCGACAACGCGGGCCATGAAGGAGGATCGATCCTTCATGCTGCGCTCAACACCATTGATATCAACAGGTTGATCGGTATCGTTCATAGATCGTCTCAGGGTTCGGCGAACCGCCGTTTGACTTCACCGCAGGCCAGCATGGCGGCGCCGAAGTAGGGATTTCGCACCTGGTCATCCAATTGAAGCCAGGAGGCACCCCGATCATCGAAGGCCATGGGGCAGAAGACCTCGAAGACAGGCTGCTCCAGCGCGGCACCCAACTCTGAAACCGCCGAGATGAGGCCGCTCGAAAGCGGCTCGAAGGCGGCCCGGAGTTCCTCGATCGCCTTCGCGCTGTGCATGCCCTCGATCCCCGTGCGGATCCGGCGTGCGGCATCCTGCCAGAGGGCAAGGGCGTGAGCGGACAGCAGGCCATCGTCGACCTTCGCCATCACCCCCGCAAGGGTGTGGGCGCCCTTCCGGGCGCCTTCGGCCTCATCCGCGGCAAGGGCCTCGGAGACACGCAAATAGGCCAAAACCAGATCCCCTATTTGCCGGCGGAAGGCGTGGGGCGCATCCGAGGGAACGGCCGGCGCCTCGCCCCGCGCCGAACCAAAATCGCTTTGCAGGCGCGCCGCATGCCGGGAGAGTTCCCCGTAGAGGAAGCGGGCCTCCCCCGCATCCACCGCCTCGGACCCGAGGAGGCTGTCATTGCGGATCAACAGGGTCAACTCGCGCCACAAAAGTCCGCCCTCGCCTTCCGGCGCCCCGTCGGTCAAGGCGCCGATGCGCTCGTGGACCCCCTTGAAAGCGGCCCTGACGGTGTTCAGATCCCCGGACGCCACAAGAGCTTCCAGTGCTTTCACATCCCCAGTCAATGACTGGAGCCCCTGTTCGGCGGAGCGGGAGATCGACCACGGGCGCTCAGGCAATGCTCCCCCTGCGGCATGGGTTTCCATGGCGTGATCATGCGCGCCGGCGGGAGCCGCACCCGGCTCCGGCGCCATCATGCTCGGTTTGGCCTGAATCTGGAGGGCGCTGTCCAGTTTGAAGGCGCCACGGGTCACCACCTCCTCCCCTTCGCGCAGCCCCTCCCGGACCACGTACCAGTCGCCGGCGCGCGGCCCGAGGACCACCTCGCGTCCTTCGTAGAGCCCCTCCTCCCCCGAAAGCGCCACATACACGACCGCCCGCCTGCCGGTCACCAAAGGGGCCGAGGCGGGGATCAGGAGCGGGGCCTCGCCATCGGAGGCGACCGCCTCCTCGGGCCCGGTGCGCTGCACCGCCCGCACGATCATGCCGGGCCGCAGGCGGAAGTCCGGGTTCTCCGCCTCGAGCCGCACCCTGACCGTCCGCGTCTTCTCATCGAGGAAGGGATCGATGAACACCACCCTGCCGCTGAAGGATCGGCCTGGAAAGGCATCCGTCCGGAACTGCACTTCAGCGCCTTCACGCACCCACGGGAGATCGGATTCGTAGGCGTCGAGCATCACCCAGACCCGCGAGATATCCGCAACGGTGTAGATGGGGCTCCCCGTCGCCACGTAGACCCCTTCCGTCACGTCTCGTCGAATGACGACGCCGGCAAGCGGGGCGTAAAGCGTGACGTGCTCCAAAGGCGTGCCGCGTTTGCCCAAGGCATCCACCTGTGCTGCGGTCATCCCCAGGAGGCGCAGCTTTTCACGTGCGGCCTCCACCGTGCGCCGGGCGGAGTCGCGGATCAGTTGAAGCCTGCTCTCCGAGGCATCCGAAAGGCTTTTGACCGCCTGGATGAGCTCGGATTGGGCACCGTAAAGCTCAGGGCTGTAGATCTCCGCCATGGGTTGGCCCTTTTTCACGAAGGCGCCGGTATAATCCACGTAGAGCCGGTCGATGCGCCCTCCCATCCGTGCAGTGATGGTGCCGAGGCGCGTCTCGTCATAGGCCACCTCCCCCGTGAGGCGGGTTTCGATGCCGGGGCGTTTGCGGATGACGGGCGATGTCTGAACCCGGGCGAGTCTGCGCGCGCCTTCCGACAGGCGGATTTCCCGAAGGCTTCGGGCAGCGCTCCCCGATTCATCCTGCTCGAGCGGGATCAAGTCCATGAAACAGATGGGGCATTTCCCCGGCTCGGGCAACTGGATCTGCGGATGCATCGAGCAGGTCCAGATGGTGGCCGGCTCGGCCCCGCCTCGCCCGTGCTCCGCCTCAGGAAGCTGTTCCACGGCGCTCCGGTGCGGCGCGCCCGGCATGAGCCACCTCGCCGCTCCCCAACCGAGGAGGCCGCCTGCCAGGATCAGTGCGAGAACCGCTCCGGTCCGACGGCTGAAAAACCGCCTCCCGGTCTTTCCCTGTCCCTCGTTCATGACCTGCCCCCTTCCGTTTTCATCGGGCGTCTTTGGAATCCCCCCGGGGCCCGTCGCCGGGGCCCTTTCCCGGGGCGGTATCCGGACTGTCTTCCAGGGTGATGCCCTCCTCACGCATTTTTTCCATGTAGGCGTCGGGATCCTTCATGAACGTCTCAGGACAGCTGCCGCAGCAAAAATAGATCCGCTTCCCCTGATAATCCACAAAGAGCTTCTCGGAGGGCTTGTAGCCCATGATGGGGCATTTCTCCTGCTTGACTTCCGCTGCAGCAGACAAAACGCCGAAGAAGAAAAAAACCGCCGACAAAACCGCGAGGACCCTGAGTGTGCGCATCATGCTGAAACTCCTTTACCGGGCTGAATGCCCTAAAACAAATGGAAAAACGGGATGCTGAGAGGTGGAGAGACCTATCCCGCCGGTCGCGCTGCAAGACCTCAAGCTCTATGTGCCATCCAGCGAGTCAGGAAACCGAATGGTCAAAGGTCAAGAAACATACCCCGTCGAACGCCCTGCGGGATCCCAAGGGCTGAATGCCACGAAAAGCGTCACAAAACAGGGCGCTCAGCTTCTGAGAAACAGGCCCGGATGCACAGGCTCCGCGGGATCCCGAGGAACGAAGCGCCCCGCGTCGCGGCAGGGGTTACACCCCGGCTACCGGCCCAACCCAGCCGGCTAACGCTCCGCGCCCTTCGCCCGTTCCAGCCCGGGAAGGTGGACCGGGGCGCCGTGCACCCTGCAGGGGATCTCCTGCCCGATCAGGCTTTCCATCTCAGCCAGATACTGCCCCTGATCCGCCAGGGCGCGCAGATAGGAGAGCTGAAACTCCAGCAGCATGCGCTCTGCGTCGATCAGGTCCAGGACCGATTGGCCGCCGGCCTGAAAGGCGTCGAGGGTTGCGGCCAGGCTTTGCTCGGTCTTGGGGAGCAGGCTGTTCTTGAACAGGGCGATCCTTCGGCCCGCATCCCGGTACTTGAAAAGCGCCAACTGCATGGCGGCGCTTAGCCTGTCATAGGCGCCCGTGTTCTGCCGTTTGAGCGATGCCGCCCTGCTTCGCGCCTCTTCGACCGCAGCCTTGCGGGCGTCGAACCAGAGCGGAATGTTGAAGGAGATGGTGGCTACGAGCGGGTCGTCGCCGTTGCGGTCCGGGCTGCCAACCCGGGCCTTGTCCGTCTGAATGAACTCGAGGCCGAGCGTGACGTCGGGGAAGTAGCCCTTCCTGGCGAACTCGGCACCGGTCGATGCAGCTTCGGCCTGGATCTGGAGGGCGCGCAGTTCGGGGTTTCCGTCGGCGAGCGCTGCCGCGATCTCCGCCTCCGTCATATCGGCGATCATGATCGGGATCTCGTCGGGCAGGGGCAGGGTGTCTGTCGAGGGGCGGCTCATGGCGGCGTTGAGGCGCGCCTGGAGAGGCAGGAGGAGGTCCTCGAGGGATCGCAGGCGGTCCTCCACTCTGACGAGTTCGACCTGAATCCTCAGGAATTGGGCGTAAGGCGACAGTCCTGCCTTGTAGCGGGCCTCCGTCACACGCTCCAGGTATTTCAGGAGTTCAACGTTCTCGCGTGCAATCGCGATCGCCCGACCTGCATAGGCATACTCGAAGTAGGCATCCTTTACCCGTCGGACCACGTTCAGCTGCGCCTCTTCAATCTTGACGCGCACCGCTTCGGCCTCCAGAACCGCCTGCTGCTCCTTGAGGGACAATCTGCCGAACCACGGGAATGTCTGGGCCAGAGCGAAACGGTGGCGCTGGGGCCCCACACGCGTTTCGACCGGGGTGACGTAATAGCCGTAGCTGAAGCGCGGATCGGGCGGGGCGCCGGCCTGTTCGGCCTTTTGAACCGCCGCCCGCCAGTTCTCCTCAGCCGCGCGGATCTCCCCGTTGGCAAGGAGAGCGGCCTCGATATAACCATTCAGGTCTTCGATTTCATCGGACGGGGCGGCAGGGCCCGCTTTCGCCGGATTGGCCGACCCTGCTGCAAAAAGCAGCATCACTAAAAAAAACAGGCCGATTGCAAAGCCTCGCGAAGCACTTTCTTGAAAGTTCGACGTTGGATTCATCGGAAGCCCCCTGATGATTACAGCACATCCCCCTTGTTTGGAGTCCTCCGGGCAGGGAGAAAACGCACCTTGAACCGCGCTTCGAGGAGCGGAATGCGTCAGCGCAATATACCACATTGTAGCAATCACGCATCCGGTGCGCAAGGATCTCATTACAGTTTTTTTGAAAGCGGGAAAAAGATCAGGAGCGAGCCTGATCGAGGCTGGTATAAGCCTGCATGCACGGATGGACTAGGATCGGTCTTCTGCTACCCTCGATCAGGGCGCCTTCCCCGCATCTCTTTGAAGGCGTTGATGAGTCCGTTGGTCGAGGCGTCATGGCCATCGACCGGGTCTTCGGTTTCAAGTTCCGGGAGGATTCGCTTCGCCAACTGCTTGCCAAGCTCCACGCCCCACTGATCGAAGCTGAAGATGTTCCAGATGATGCCCTGAACGAAGATCTTGTGCTCGTACATCGCGATCAGGCTCCCCAGGACCCGCGGGGTCAACTGCCGGAAGAGGATGGAGTTCGTGGGGCGGTTGCCTTCGAAGGCCTTGTAGGGTGAAAGCGCCTCGATCTCCGCTTCACGCCTCCCCTCGCCCCGAAGCTCGGCTGCGGCCTCCTCGCGGGTCTTGCCATTCATCAGGGCCTCGGTCTGGGCGAAGAAGTTGGACAGCACGATCGCGTGATGTTCTCCGATCGGATTGTGGCTCACGGCCGGGGCCAGAAAATCGGCGGGTATCAGCTTCGTGCCCTGGTGGATCAACTGGTAGAAGGCATGCTGGCCGTTCGTCCCCGGTTCGCCCCAGATGATCGGGCCGGTCTGCCAGCCGACCGGCCTGCCGCTCCGGTCGATCGACTTGCCGTTGCTTTCCATATCGCCCTGCTGAAAGTAGGCGGGGAATCGGTGCATGTACTGGTCGTAGGGCAGGATGGCGTGCGTCTCGGCGCCGAAGAAGTTGTTGTACCAGACCCCGAGGAGCGCCAGGATCACGGGGATGTTCTCCGCGAAGGGGGTTTCCTGAAAATGCCGGTCCATGGCATAGGCGCCGTCCAGGAGTTCCCGGAATCGGTCGAAGCCCACGCAGCACGCGATGGAGAGCCCGATGGCCGACCAGAGCGAGTAGCGGCCGCCAACCCAGTCCCAGAAGACGAACATGTTCTCCGGGTCGATCCCGAAGGCCCGGACCTTTTCCGCATGGGTCGAAAGCGCCACGAAGTGGCGCGCGACATGCCCCGGATCGCCGGCCTTCTCGAGGAACCACGCGCGCGCCGAATAGGCGTTGGTCATGGTCTCCTGGGTGGTGAAGGTCTTGGAGGCGATCAGGAAAAGGGTGGTCTCCGGGTCGAGGGCGCGGAGGGTCTCGACGAGGTGGGTGCCGTCGACGTTCGAGACGAAGTGCACGTTCAGCCCCCGCTGGGCGTAAGGGCGGAGGCACTCGGTGACCATGAGCGGCCCGAGGTCGGATCCGCCGATGCCAATGTTGACGAGATCGGTCATGCGCCGGCCGGTGTATCCCGTCCAGGCGCCCCCGCGGACCGCCTCCGAAAACCGGGCCATCTTGCGCAGGACCGCCTCCACCTCCGGCATCACGTCCCGCCCGTCCACCCGGACCGGCCTGTCGGGGCGGTTGCGCAGGGCCATGTGGAGCACCGGACGGTTCTCGGTCTCGTTGATCCTCTCGCCGCTGAAGAGGCTCGCGACGGCCTCCTTCAGGCGGACCTCCTCCGCGAGTTCGAAGAGCAGCGGCAGGGTTTCGCCGGTGATGCGGTTCTTGGAATAGTCCACCAGGATGTCGTCGAAGCGGATGGAAAATGTTTCGAAACGGCGGGGGTCCTGTCTGAAAAGTTCCCGCATGTGGAGGGGCTTGACCAGCTCGAAATGCCGCGCGAGCCTCCGCCAGGCGTTCGTCCGGGTAGGGTCGATCTTGGGCAGCACGTGTCGCTCCTCGGAGGGTGTGTGATGTTTTTGCTTTTACTGTAACGGAGTGCATCCGTTCTGTCAATTCGGCGGTTTCCCGGACAAAGGCCGATGGCTTCGGGCAAACCCCTCGCCGGGAGCTGGTCTCCATCCGGAAATGATTTCCCGGTAGAACCCAATTTCCAATCCGGAAATGAGGATTTTTCTTTACACGCTGCGCGTGGTCAGTCCCACCGCTTCGCGGCGGGTCCCGGTTTGGCCAATATCAAGGAAATCCAGCGGTTGCGCGGAGGCGACCTGTAGGTCGCCGCACAAGCAAATGTGCAGATTGACGCCGAGATTGGCCAAAAAGACCATTTCCGGATGGAAACGAGCTAGTGTCCATCCGAAAATGATTTCCCGGTACAACCCAGTTTCCATCCGGAAATGAGGATTTTTTGCCAATATCAAGGAAATCCAGCGTTTGCGCGGAGGCGACCTGCAGGTCGCCGCACAAGCAAACGAGCAGATCGACGCCGAGATTGGCCAAAAAGACCATTTCCGGATGGAAACGAGCTGGTTGCCGAAACGCGCCCTGTCCCCTATAATGGATCTCCAAACGCTTTGGAAAAAGACCGGGGCGCCGGCAATCACCTGGCGGACAAACAACAGGAACCTTTTACCGGGATCGTGGAAAGGAGCCGTTCACCATGGAGATCAACGTCGTCATCACCGGATCGGCAGGCGAAGGCATCCAGAGCATCGGGGCCGTTTTCGCCGAGGCCGTCGCATCCTGCGGATACGCGGTTTTCACCTGGCAGGAGTTCGAATCGCGCATCCGAGGCGGGCAAAGCCGTTTTGCGCTGCGCATCGGGGAAACGGCCGTCAATGCACCGCTCGAAGGCGCTGACATCCTCCTGGCGCTCAACCCGGGTGCGGAGGATCGATACAGGCCCCTTTTGAACCCCGGCGGGGTGGTCCTGAGCGGGCAGGACAGCGGGCCGGAGAGCATAACGGTCCCATTCCGCAAGGTGGCCAAGGAGGCCTTCGGGGACGTCCTCTACGCCAACACGGTCGCCGCCGGCGCCCTTGCGGGGGTCCTGGGGCTGGACCCGGGCGTCATCAAAGCGATCCTTGCCAAGCGCTTCTCGGACAAGGGCCAGGAGGTCATCGACAAAAACCAGCAGGCCGCCGAGCAGGGCTGGTCCCTTGCAAACACATCGTGCCGGGAGCGCTGCCCCTGGTCGCTCAGCCCCCGCAGCACACGCTTCATGCTCGTCGCGGGCAACGATACCCTCCCCGTCGCAGCCGCCTATGCCGGTTGCCACTTCATCGCCGCCTATCCGATGTCCCCCTCGACAGCCATCATCACCGCGCTTTCGGACCACGCACGGGATTGGTCCATCTTTGCCGAGCAGGCGGAGGACGAGATCGCGGCCATCAACCTGGCCATCGGCGCCTCCTATGCGGGCGCGAGGGCGATGACCGCGACGTCGGGCGGGGGCTTCGCGCTCATGACCGAAGGGGTGAGCCTGGCCGGCATGACGGAGACCCCGGTGGTGATCGTGCTGGCGCAGCGCCCGGGGCCTGCCACAGGCCTCCCCACACGCACCGCCCAGGGGGATCTGCTCTTCGCCGTTCATGGGGGGCACGGCGATTTTCCCAAGGTCGTCCTGGCCCCCGCCGACCCGCGGGACCTCTTTCACAAGACCGTGCGCGCCTTCAACCTGGCCGACAAGTACCAGATCCCCGTCATCCTGATGACCGATCAGTTCCTGGCGGAGTCCCAGTTTTCCTTTACGGATTTCGATATCCGTCCTTCCGCGCCCGAGTTCCACCTGGCCGACCCCTCGACCGTGCCGGCCCCCTACCGGCGTTATGCCCTGACCGAGACCGGCGTTTCGCCGCGCCTCCGGCCCGGTGCAGGCCCCCACCTCGTCACCGCCGACAGCGACGAACACGACGAGGAAGGGCACATCACCGAGGACCTGAAGGGCGTCGCGGCCAGCATGATCGAAAAACGGCTCCGCAAGGCGCGCGCCCTGAGGGATGCCATCGCACCGCCCGAGTTCCACAACGTGGAGGAGGCCGAGTTCGTCCTGGTAGGCTGGGGTTCCAGCCGGGCCGCCCTCCTCGAAGCCCTGGACCTCCTCGCCGCAGACGGCCTGAAGGCCGGCATGGTCCACTTTACGGAGGTCTGGCCGCTGCCTGAGGTCCGCTTCCCTCCGGACAAACAGTACTGGGTCGTGGAAAGCAATGCGGCCGGCCAGCTGGCGCGGCTCCTGGCGGGTGAATACGGCCTGCCCTTCCGAAACCATGTGCTCCGTTACGACGGTTTACCGCTGACGGCCGAATATATCAGGAGGAGGATCCATGACAGCACAAGCCGAAACACCCAGGCGTAGCGCCGGGCCCTTCGACAACCGGGTCGAGATCCAGTGGTGCCCGGGCTGCCCGAACTTCGGGATCCTGAAGGCCTTCAAACAGGCCTTCGAAAAGCTCGGGAAATCGCCCGAGGAATTGTGTCTGGTCTCGGGGATCGGACAGGCGGCCAAGCTGCCCCACTATCTGCGCTGCAACTTCTTCAACGGGCTGCACGGGCGCGCCCTGCCCGTCGCGACGGCGATCAAGGCGGCCAACCCGACCCTGACGACCATCGTCGTCACCGGGGACGGGGACTGCTACGGGGAAGGCGGCAATCATTTCCTCCACGCCCTGAGGCGCAACCCCGATATCACCGTCGTGGTGCACAACAACGAGATCTACGCGCTCACCAAAGGCCAGGCCTCCCCGACCACCGCCAGAGGCGAAAGGCGCAGCATCCAGGCCGACGGCGTCCAGATCGAGCCGATGAACGCGGCGGCAACGGCCATCCTCGGCGGATCCACGTTCGTCGCGCGCGGCTATGCCGGACACATAGACCATCTCACGGAGCTGATCACGGAGGCGGTTCGGCACCCCGGGATGGCCTGTGTGGATGTCATCCAGCCCTGCATCACCTGGGGAACGCACCCGTTGAGCTGGTACAAGGAGCGCGTGGAGCCTCTCCCGGAGGGCTATGACCCGTCGGACCGCACGTCTGCGCTTTCGCAGGCCATGCTGCCCGAAAACCGTTTCAGGACGGGCATCCTGTACCGGGGCAGCCCCGGGGCCACCTTCGGCTCCCGCTTCAGGGAAACCATCACCGACAAACCCCTGGCCGGCCTGAAGCCCCTCCAAGCCGACAGGGTCGAGGAATTCCTCGATGTCTTCAGGCCCTGACCCATCGCGGAAAACCAGGGGGCTGCAAACTCATTTTTTCTCCGCAATAATGAAGATATACTTTAACAAAATACATTTTTTTGTTATTATTCGATCATGAAAATTCCTTCTGAAGAGCTTTTTTCGGTGCTCTCCCAATTCAACCCATGGTGGCGGGAGGAAAACATCCCGGATCTTCCCCTATGGCGGCGGGCGGCCTTCCGTGAATTGTACTCCTGGCTGTCGACCCCCCCCGCCCCCCGGGCAGTCATGCTTTCAGGCGCCCGGCAGGTGGGCAAGACGACGCTCATTCTTCAGGCGATCCAGCTGCTGCTGCGGGAGGGTGTTCCGCCCGCCAACATCCTTTATGCCACCTTCGATCACCCCATGCTCAAACTTGCCGGCATCGACGAGGTCGTCGATGCATGGCGGGAGATGGAACCCAGGGTGGAGGGGCCGGAGTATCTTTTCCTGGATGAGGCGCAGTTCATTCGCGAATGGGGGACATGGATCAAGCATCAGGTAGATTTCCAGAAACAGCAGCGCATAGCCTTTACGGGATCGGCGGTTCCTCTCGTCGAGGCCGAGCAGGAATCGGGCGTAGGCCGCTGGCATGTCATCAAACTCACCACCCTGTCCTTTTATGAGTACCTCCAGATCAAGAAACTCGAACTGCCCAGCCTCCCCGGACTCTCGTCGTTGAAGGAACTCTTCGATTGGAAACCTAGGGATATCCGCCGGTGCACGGAGGCTGCAGGGCCCTATGTCGGGCATTTTCATGAATATCTGCTTCGGGGCGGCTTTCCCCAAACCGCACAGGTCGAAAGCATCACGCAGGCTCAGCGGCTCCTCCGCGAAGACATCATCGACAAGGTCCTCAAACGAGACATGACGGCGATATTCGGGGTGCGGCGCGTCCTGGATCTGGAGCACACGTTTCTTTACCTCTGCATGCACGACGGGGGGCTTCTGGACATGCCCAACCTTTGCTCCAATCTGGAGGTGAAGAGGCCTACAGCCCAGAGTTTTATAGAACTCCTCGAGGCTACGCACCTCATTTACCGTCTGCCGCCATACGGATACGGAAAAGATGTGCTCAGGGCCAAGTTCAAGATCTACCTTGCGGATGCCGCCATCGCGCCGGCCGTCATGTTGAAAGGGAAAACGATGCTGGAGGACCCTGCTGCGCTCGGCACGGCAACCGAATCATCTGTTTTCAAACACCTTTTCAGCCGCTACTATTCCCAGAACGTGCGCTTGAGCTACTGGAAGGGGAAAAAAAATCTCGAGGTCGATCTGGTTGCGGAAATCGGTGGGACGCTGATCCCTTTTGAAGTGAAATACCGGTCGCAGCACGCCGAGAGCAGGGATCTCAAGGGGCTCGTCGAGTTGATCCGCGCAAAGAGCCTCCCTCGCGGATACGTCGTCACCAAGTCCCTGAACGATTTCGGTGCCTTGCAAGAAGACCCCGCGGGTTCCGAGCGCATCATGAGGATCCCTGCGCCGCTTCTCTGCTACTGGATGGGATTCGGAGAACTGCAAGCGCCTTCCTTTGAATGAGGCTGTGCCCTTTGCCCCTTTCTGCAGGCTATCTTCGATGCGGAGGCGGGCTGCGCCGAATGTCCGCAGTCAGTTCGTGCCGCCCGTGACGGCGGTTTTTTGAAGCACCTTGCCCCGCACGCTCCTTTCGACGAAGACCTCCTTCCCCGAAAAGGGATCCCTGCCGGTGTGGTACATGAGGGTCGAGAAGGTCGATGGGGTGGGCGTAAAGATCTGGACCTGCTCGGGCAGAACCTTCATCCTGGTGCCCGCAAAATCGCTCAACCGCCGCATGTCCTCGAGCGACGAGCCCGGATGGGCGGCCATCAGATAATAGGTCAGAAAGGCCTTCTGCGGGCTGGTCCGATTCAGCTCGTCAAACAGTCGGAGAAAGGCCTCCAGACGCTCCACACCCGGTTTTCCCATGAGCGCCAGGACATGCTCCTCGACATGCTCCGGTGCGATCTTGAGCTGCCCCGACGTGTGGAAGCGGAGGATCTCCTGCAGATACTCCCGGCCGTGCTTCCGGTCATGCAGGATCAGGTCGTAGCGCAGGCCTGAGCCGATAAAGACCTTGCGGACGTGGGGGAGCGCCCGCAGCGCCCGCAGCAGGCGGATCTGGGGGCCGTGGTCGACCTCGAGATGTTTGCAGACCCGCGGGAAGAGACAGGCCTTGTCGGGGCAGGCCCCGCGCGCCGCCTTGAGGCGGCATTCGAATCCGTACATATTGGCCGTGGGCCCGCCGACATCCGGGATGATGCCCTTGAAATCCGGATGGCGTTCGAACGAGCGCGCCTCCCGCAGGATCGAGTCCTGGCTGCGCGAGGCCACATGCCTCCCCTGATGGACCGTGATGGCGCAAAAACGGCACTCCCCGTAGCAGCCCCGGTGGGTCCCGATCGAAAACCGGATGGTGTCGAGCGCAGCGACCCGCCCCGTTTTCCGATAAGATGGATGGAGAGACCGGGTGTAGGGCAGCTCGCAGATGCGGTCGAGCTCCTCCGGCGACAAGGGCGGCTGAGGCGGATTCTGGATGAGGAATCGCGTATCCTGCCGCTGGCACAGGCGCCGGGCCGTGAGCGGATCCGAATGCTCATAGAAGGTCTTGAACATCCGTGCAAAGGCGTCCTTGTCCCGGCTGACCTCTTCGTGCGGGGGCAGCTCGATGCAGAGCCCCATGCGGTCCCGCTCCCCGGACGGGACCTCGCCGCCGATGGTGCAGATGCCGCGGACGCCGGTCACGGGCCGCCCCTCGGCCAGGCACGCGGCGACCTCCAGAACGCTCTTTTCCCCCATGCCGTAGACGAGCAGATCCGCTTTGGCGTCAAAGAGGATCGACCGCCGCACCCTGCCGGACCAGGCATCGTAGTGGGAGGCCCGCCGAAGGCTCGCCTCTATCCCGCCGAGCACGATGGGCTTCGTCTCCTTGAAATGGCGCCGGATCAGATTCGTGTAAACGATGGCGGCCCGATCCGGACGACGGTCGTTCACCCCGCCGGGCGTCATGTCGTCCCCCCGCCGGCGCTTCCCCGAGGCCGTGTAGTTGGCCACCATCGAATCCACACAGCCGCCGGTGACCCCCCAGAAGAGCGCCGGCTCCCCGAGCCTGCCGATATCCTCCGCCCCCTCCGGGTCGGGCTGCGCGATGATTCCGACCCTGTAACCGGCCGCGAGCAGCACCCTTCCGATCACGGCGACCCCGATGTGCGGAGAATCGATATAGGCATCGCCGCTGACCAGGATGACATCGAGCGCCTCCCAGCCCAGCCGCGCCATTTCCTCCCTGGTCATCGGCAGAATGGGCCTATCTGTAAGATCGTTCTTCATCCTTTCGACCTGTCCCCCGCTGTCAGTCCTCGATCAACCTGTCAGGAATTTTTACACCGCCCATCGCCCCCGCACGGCAGGCACCCTTGATCGAGCGTAGAATTAACTATTGCTTTCAAAATGTTAAAGCCTAAATCCCTTTGTTCCATCGTTTGGCCCGCTGTTTGCTCTGCATGGGTAAGGTTCGGAGCGTTTCCCGGCCATGGGTCTGCGCCGCCCCGTTCAGCGCCCGCCGCGAAGCCATCGAAGGCGTGCCCGGAGGTTCGCGACCTTCAGAGCGGATCCCGTTCCACCCGCGGGATCGCGGGGCACCCCGCATTTGCAACCGGGGTCGATCCGAAGGCCGCCCCACGGGCTGCTCCGGACATACTGGACAGATCGATCCGCCAAACGCCCTGGAAACCAATCCGGACGGACCGAGTCCATCAACCCACTGGAGGCAGGAGGCCCCTGATGCGAAACATACAGATCAAAGACCTCATGGTGCCGCTCACTGAGTATGCGGTGGTCAAAGACGATGCAAACCTCTATGACGTCGTGCTCGCCCTGGAAGAGGCCCAACGAAGGTTCGACCAGAACCGGTACACCCATCGGGCCGTACTGGTGGAAGACAAAACGGGTCAGGTGGTTGGAAAGGTGAGCCAGTTGGATCTCTTGAAGGGGCTCGAAACCGGCTACTCCAGGATCGGCGACCTGAGCGGGGTCACCCGGAGCGGCCTCAACCCCGATTTCATCCGCTCCCTCATCAAACAGTACAGCCTCTGGCAGGACCCCCTCGACCAGATCTGCGGGAAGGCCGTCCACATCGAGGTCCGCGACATCATGCACACCCCGGAGGAAGGGGAATACGTCGATCAGGAAGACACCCTCGACAAGGGGATTCACCAACTGGTGATGGGCCGCCATCAGTCGCTGCTGGTGACGAAGGACGGCCGGATCGTCGGCGTTCTGAGGCTGGTGGACGTCTTCACGGAGGTCTGCAAGGTCATCAAGGTCTGCAGGATCTAGCACCGCGACGGAGCCCGGGCTCCTCCGCGGCCGCCTGCGTGTTCTGCCGCCGGCCCATGCCCCGTAAGGGCGGGCCGCCGGTTCGACTCGAGGCCGATACGCCACATCCTCGCAGCGGCGACTCGGGCGGACGGGTCACTTCCTCACGAGCGAGTAGACGTGGACCGGATGATCGATCCCCTTCAGATTGACCACACCCCGATCGTACACCGGCCACAGACCGTCGATCATTTTCCGGGTTTCTTCGCCGACCAGGATGTCTCCCCCTGATGCCTGCCCGGCCAGACGCGCGGCGAGGTTCGTGACCGGGCCGCTCGCCGTGTAGGTCATGCGGGTCTCGAGAGAGCCCGTAAAGCGGGTCATGCCGACCAGCGCCGAACCGGTGTTGATTCCCATATTCACGTGGATGGGGGAGCGGTCGAAGCCGAGTTCCGTGTTGATCACCCGGTTTCGCTCCTGGATGTCGAAGGCCGCCTTCACCGCGTGCACCGCGTTGGTCTGCGCATCGTCGTCCTTGAAGATGATCATCAGACCGTCCCCGGCGGTCTCGTTGATATCGCCGCTTGACCGGTGGATCGGATCGACGAAGCTCGAGAACATCTTCTCGACGATCTCGTTCACCTCCGCCTCCGGGCGCGAAGCGCTCAGACGCGTATAGTCCTCGAGGTCCAGGAAGAGGACACTGACATTGCGCGACTGCTTCTCCCGGCTGAGCATCTCCGGGTTCTGCTCGACCAGACGTCGGACCGAGTGCGGAACGAACGGGGACAGATGGGCCAGCATCTGGCTGATGTGGATCTTTTCCTGTGTGATCTCCCAATGCCGTTTCGCACTGAGGAGGGCATTGCCGACGAACTCGGAAAAATCCTTCAGGAAGTAGAAATCCTTCCGGCCGAAATGCACCCCCGGGAGGGCCACGGCGCTCAGGACGGCGAGGATCCGGTCCCCCACGAAGGCCGGGATGGCCGCTTCGGGCCCGACGGCAACCCGCGACCCATCGTGGCGCACGACAGGTTCACTTTCAGACACCAGGACCCCCTTCCCCTCGCGGATCGCCTTTTCGATCGCCGGACGGTGCCGCTTGCATTGGAGGCAGTTGACCGGCCGGTCATACAAGGCGCACTGAAGGGGCCGTGTGTACTTGGGCGCATCGGAGTCCAGCAGCAGGATGCAGACCTCCATGGCGCTCGGAATCACGTGCCGGATCTCGGTCCGGAGCTTCTCGAGCACCTGGTTCACTTCCATGATTCCGGCGATGGTCCGGGCGACCCTGCGCTGCGCCTCGAAACGATCTCGATAGTATTTTTCCATAACCGCCCCGCACCCGTTCGGGTATCCACCATACGTCGAAACGATTCAGGCGACGGGCCTCACCCGGCAAGGGGTCCCTTTCATGTCGGACGTCCCGAATTCCCGTCCGACCCTCGCCGTCGACGTCAGCATATTGAAGTTGGACCTCTGCCATGCGGAGGAATTCCAACTCCCTTTCATTCGCTTCCGAGGCGGATGATCCGGCCGCGGATGCCGTCCCCCACCTCCAAGATCCCCAGGCTGCGCACACCCCCGGCGATCCATCCGCCCTTGAAACTCCCCGGGTTGAAGTACAACACCCCGCCTTCCACCCGGTCGAGGACCCGGTGGGTATGCCCGAAGACCACGGCGGCCACCCCGTCGAAGACGCCTTGGAGGCGCCGCACGATCCCCCAGGGCGCACCCCAGCCGTGGATGAGGCCGATCCGCAGCCCCTCGGCCTCGATCAGCAGCCTTTGCGGCAGCCGCGCCTTGACCGCGCGGTTGTCCCGATTCCCCGCGACCGCCTTGAAGGGCCTCCGCCCGAAGGCCTCCAGGACCTCCAGGGTGCAGATGTCCCCCGCGTGCAGGATCAGGTCGACCCCGTCGAAATGCTCCTCGACCGCGCGCCGCAGGAAGGCGTCCGGGCGCTTCAGGTGGGTGTCGGCGACAACCCCGATCTTCACCTATCCTCCGAAGGGTTACGGCTCATCCCGCCCCTATCGGACTCGACGCCTCGAAAGACTCTCAAGAGCGCCCATCCGCTTCGCTATGCTCATCCTTCGCCGCAGCGGCCCGCTTTTTTCCGCATCCGATCCCACGGGATTTGGAAGACCCTGAATCCGGGCACAACCTCTCCGCAGCAGACTATTTCCGGATGGAAACCGGGTTGTGCCGGATCAAGCATCTCCAGACGAATGCCACCTCGTGTTTCAACACCCTTTCGCGGCCTGAAGCCTCTGCGCTACAGCTTCAATCCGGTCCGGAACCCTTCGCGGATCGCATCGAGGGCCTTGCGCGGTTCGGAGGCATCCCCGATCACATAGATCTCCGGCACGAGGCCCTCCAGGGCCGCCGCAAGCCCGCGCTCCGATCGGGAGCCCGCCGCGAGCACAACCGAATCCGCCTCCAGCCGCCCGGGTTCCCCGTCCTTTTCGATCTCCACGGACCCGTCGGCGATCGCCACCGCAGTCGTCCCGGTCAGGACCGTGACCCCGAGGCGCTTCAGCTCGGCCATGACCGTCCAGCGGGTGGACTGCCCGATGTCCTTCCCCGCCTTCTTGAGCATCTCCAGGACCACGACCTCCTTGACCCCCCGGTCGATGCCGTTCAGGAGCGTTTCGACGCTCTCGGCCCGGTTCGCCATCAGGAAGTGGAGCACGTCGGGCGACAGGGTCCCCAGGTTCGCAAGGTACAGGGCGGTCTCGAGACCCACGGCGTTGCCCCCGATGATCACCACCCGGCGCCCCACACCCACCCTGCCGTCCAGGAGGTCCCAGGACTGCACCACATCGGGCCGGTCGATGCCGGGGATCGGCGGCTTCATGGGCCTTGCGCCCGTGGCGATGACGACCGCATCCGGGCGAATCTGCTTGACCGCGGAGACATCGGCGACCTGCCCCAACCGGACGTCGACCGGCAGCTCCGCCAGGTGCGCCGCCAGGTCTTTGGCCGCCGTCACCATCTCAGCCCGCCCCGGGATGCACCGGTTCAGCAGGAGCTGTCCGCCCAGCCGATCGGCCTTTTCGAAAAGGATGACCTCGTGCCCGCGCTCGGCCGCTGTGCGTGCGCACTTCATGCCGGCGGGGCCCCCGCCGATCACGACCACCCGCTTCGGCTGCGCGGCGGGTTCGACGCGCCACTGTCCCTCCATGCCGGCCTGCGGGTTCACCAGGCACGTCGCCGGCCGGAAGTTGAAGATGCTGTCGAAGCACCCCTGGTTGCAGGCGATGCAATGGTCGATCAGGTGGGCCTTCCCCTCCCGCGCCTTCCTCGGGAGTTCAGGATCGGCCAACAGACCCCGCGCCATGGTGATCAGGTCCGCCCCGCCGCTGCGCAGGATCTCTTCGGCCGTCTCCGGATCATTGATGCGGTTGCTCGCGAGCACCGGCACCCCGACCGCCGACTTCACGCCCCGGGCGAGATACACGTAACCCGCGCGGGGCACGTGCATGGTGAGTTGGGGGATGCGCGTCTCGTGCCAGCCGCCCGTCACGTTGAAGAGATCCACGCCCGCCTTTTCGAGGGCCGCCGCAAACGCGCGCGCCTCCGCGTTCCCGTTGCCGCCCTCCATGAAATCGTTTCCGGCGAGCCGCATGATGATGGGGTAGTCCGGCCCCACCGCGCGCCGCACCTTCTCGACGACCTCCACCCCGAAGCGCATCCGGTTTTCGAGCGTGCCGCCGTAGCGGTCCTCCCGCAGGTTGGTGATCGGGGAAAGGAACTGGCTGATCAGATACCCGGCGCTCCCCAGGACCTCCACCGCGTCGAAGCCGGCCTTCCAGGCGCGGAGCGCCGCATCGGCGAAGTGGTCCTGCACGCCCGGGATCTCCTCCAGTTCGAGCGCGCGCGGGGTCTCCCCGGTCAGCCGGGACCGGACGGCCGAGGCCGAAAACGGCTGCTTCCCGCCGATCATGGCCGAATGGGTGTACCGCCCCGCCTGGTAGAGCTGAGCCGCAATCCTGCCGCCGGCATCGTGCACCGCCGAGGTCAAACGCTCGAGCCCCGGCAGGAACCGATCTTCATAGAGGCAGATCATGTTGGCCATCCCCGCGTATTCGTCGATCGGGCATCCCCCCACGATGATCAACCCCACACCGCTTTGGGCCCTCGGGACATAGAAGTCGATCAGACGGTCCGTCACGGTCCCCTCGGGTGTGTACCCGAGGTGCATGGCCGTCATCACGATCCGGTTGGGAAGATCGATGCCGTTGATGGTGACAGGGGAAAAAAGATGAGGGTATCGCTGCATGGTTTCTCCTCCTCAGCCGCCTGGACGGCGGCCGAAAACAATCCTGTCCGGAGCGGAAACACGGTTGTGCCGGATAACCATTCCCGGATGGATGCCCGTCAAGGGCATGCGGGTTCCCAATCGGATGGTGAAGCACACCCCGGATCGTCCCGGGGCTGGATCGATCGGTGCCTCCCCGCATCCTTCAAATCTTGATGGTTGGGAACGGATTATAGGCGCAAAAGGGCGCATCGGCAAGGGATTTGCTCCCCGCCGGCCCATCCCGGGCCGTGCCTTCCAAAACCGGATGGAAACTGGGTTGTACCGGGAAATCATTTCCGGATGGAGACTACATAGTTTCGTCGGAATCGTCTGGCATTTCATGTAGATATCGACGTTTCCCGATCCAAGCCTTCACAAACGCCCAGCCCGAGATGAGGGCCGCCATCACGAAGAGGATCTCGTAAAGATGGCCGCTCAGGTAAGTCAGCCAGGAAACCTTATCGCGCAGGTCCGCGCGCCACTCCCTCTCGAAACGACCGGGCGTGAGGGAAAAATCCCGCTCAATGGCCCCTTCGAGGGCCGTCCCGGAGGCCATGGCGTCGAGGATTTCCAGCAGGGCATCCCGCCCATAGCGCTCGATGATGTAGAGGACGACCGACTTGCTCTGCTCATAGGCCAAACGGAGGGGATATTCCTCCAGAGGGAATCCGCCTTCCAGGTGCCGCAGCGGGATGAGACGCCCGGACAACACGGCCTGATCCAGCAGACCCGCCCTTTGATCCGTCACGATCTCACTGACGCCGTCCGTCGCCCACTGGCAGACGCCCTCGTCGAACCAGCGCGGCAAGGGAACCTCCGTGATCCGGCTGTGCAGCAGCAGGTGACACATCTCATGTTTGAGAATGGTATCGAGGCTGAAGGGTTTCTCGAAGCCGCGGGAGCACTCCATCACGATCAGGTTCCTGGAGGGGACCGCGAAGGCGACGATCACGCGGCTTTGTGTCGAGCGCTCGAAGGCCGCCCTGTCAGCCGTCAGGAGGATCTCGGGCGGGGACGGCAGACGCCATCCAAACACCGCCTCGAGCTCTGCGTGCGCTGCAGGGTAGGCGGACACGACTTCTTCGGCGCGGCGTTCAAGGCCCGGTTCATAATGGACCCGCAAAAACGGGGATTCGAGCAGTTCCAGAGCACCGGTCCGGGCCGCCGCCCCCCCCGCCCCGCAAAGCCAGGCAAAGCAAAGAATCAGGTAGAGATATCTGGAAGGTCGAACCATCCCGCCGTCCACCTTTATCGTAAGGTTCCAAAAGGAACAGCCATTCTTCACGGCTTTCCGGCTGCAACCCCCCCGTATCGGATGCAAGGTGGGGCGTGGTGGGGGCCGCTCACCCGCATCGAAGGTCAATCGCCACCCGTGGCGGCAAGGAATAGGCTTGAAATGCCCCGCAGCATTCCGTAGGATGCATTGGACCGTCCAGGGGCCGTTCCTGGCCGGTCCGAACGGCATCAACCTCCCGGCAACCGGATGAACCGAATGCAATCGATCGCCATGGGTATCGATCGCCTCCGCGAAGGCGAGTGGAAAAAGCTCAAGAACCGGAATCTCCTGCTCCTGGGCAACCAGGCCTCTCTGGATGGGCGCCTGGAGCCGTCCTGGCGCATCCTCGACCGGACGTTGCCGGGGCGCTTGAAGGGGCTCCTCGGACCTCAGCACGGCTTCGGGGGAGAAGACCAGGACAATATGGTCGAAACCCCCCACGCCCGAGATGAGGAGACCGGCCTGCCGATCTACAGCCTCTATGCCGAGACGCGGGCACCGCTCCCCTTTATGTTCGAAGGCATCGACTGCCTGATCGTCGACCTCCAGGACGTCGGGACACGGGTCTACACCTTCGCCTCCACCCTCTTGAACTGCATGCGGGCGGCGGCCGATGTCGGCGTCGGCGTGGTCGTCCTCGACCGGCCAAACCCTCTCGGGGGCCAGACCGTCGAAGGCAATCTCCTGCAGGAGTCCTTCTTCTCGTTCGTCGGGCCGGCCCGCATCCCCATGCGCCACGGCCTTACCATGGGCGAAATGGCCGTCCTCTTTCACCGGACCTTCGCCATCGACTGTGAACTCGACATCCTCACCCTGGAAGGCTGGGAGCGGAGGATGCTCTGGCCGGAAACGCGCCTCCGCTGGCTCATGCCCTCTCCCAATATGCCCTCCTTCGAAACGGCATCGGTCTACCCCGGCCAGGTGGTCCTCGAAGGGACCAACCTTTCCGAGGGGCGCGGGACGTGCCGCCCGTTCGAGATCTTCGGCGCGCCTTATATAGACCGCAAAGCGGTCCTGCAGAACCTCGACCCGCAATACTGCAAGGGGATCCGGCTTCAACCCTATATCTTCCGCCCCACCTTCAACAAGTGGGGCAATCAGCTGTGCCAGGGGTTCATGATCCACATACTCGACTCGGACCTCTACGAGCCCTACCTCACAACCCTGGCGCTGGTCCAGTCCATCGCCAGGGTCCACACCGGCGCCTTCGCCTGGAAGGCGCCTCCTTACGAATATGAGTACAAAAAAAAGCCCATCGATCTAATCATGGGCGATGATGAAATCCGCAGGGATCTGGAGAGCGGCGTCCCCGTCAGCCTTTTGAAGGAGCGCTGGCTTCGGGATCTGTCCGATTACCTGGAATGGCGGCGGCCTTTTCTGCTCTATCCCTGAGCGCCGGGGCCGTCGGGAAGATGCGTTCTCCCGCCCTCACTTCGATTGCTGCCCACCACTGATCCAGCGGTCTATGGCCTCTTTGTCGAACCGCCAGACCCTGCCGATGCGAATGGCAGGGATCTTGCCTTCAGCGGCGTATTTGCAGATGGTAATTTCGTGAAGCTTGAGATATTTTGCCAGTTCCTTCGTTGTCATGATCTGAGGCATGATGGTCTCCTGTATATTGCTGGGCTTACGCTTCTAATTCATAGTCATGGGATTAAATGTCTGGAAGTTCTACTCTTTTAATGCTATCCCCTATAAACATCAAAGTCAACAGAAAATCCTGCATCCGCAAATACAGAAGCTTTAAATCTGTTTTTTTCGATTATATTATTGTCTATAGCATCATAATCTGTCAGAATAACCTCTAAGAGTTAAAAATATAAAGCCCCACCAGGGACGGACGGCGGCCGCTCCGCGGTGGGCCCTGGCTTGATCAATGTCCGTGAAATCAATCTCTTACGCAGAGGCGATTTGCAGGTCGCCGCACAAACAAACGTGCAGATCGATGCCGAGATCGACCCGGAAGGCCATTTCCCGATGGAAACTGGCTGTCCTGACGGCCCTGCTCCTGCAGGGATGCGCCGGCAAGCCGCTCCACACACAGAAAGCCGGCGATATTTGCGATCTGTTCCGGAACGAGCGCGCCTGGTACCCTGCCGCGGCATCCGCCCGCCAACGCTGGGGGGTTTCCATCCCGATCATGATGGCCATCATTCGTCAGGAATCACGCTTCGAAGCGGAGGCCAAGCCCCCGCGCACACGCTGCCTCTGGATCCTTCCCGGTCCGCGGCCCTCTTCGGCCTACGGGTATGCACAGGCGGGCGACGCGGCCTGGGAGGACTACAGAAGGTGGACCGGACGGGGAGGCGCCGACCGGGACGATTTTGCAGACGCCGTCGATTTCGTCGGCTGGTACTGCCACATGAGCCATATCCGGTGCGGCATCGCCAAATCCGATGCCTATCGTCTCTATTTGGCGTATCATGAGGGGCACGGTGGATATAACCGCGCAACCTACGCCGGGAAGACCTGGCTGCAGGGCGTGGCCGCGAAGGTCGCCAGGCAGGCGCAGGTGTACGCAGACCAGATGGCTGTCTGCGAGCCCGCACTCGAGAAGCGGCGCCCCTGCTGCCTGTGGCCCTTTTGAGCAGCGCTGGTGAACGGTCCCGGGTGCGCGCAGCGTGTGAAAGGCTCGGCACGCTCCGGATCGCAGGGGTGAGGATCTGTCCGGACGCGCGCAGCGTGTGAAGAAAAATCCTTATTTCCGGAATGGAAGCCGGCGCCTGCCGAACAAGGCATCTCCGGACTGGAGGCCTTTTCGTGCCGAATGCCCTTTTCCGGATGGAAACGAGGACAGGCCCTCAGGGCGGCGGCGCACGCGCCGGTCCTTGCCTGCGCCGCTCGGAGGGCATCTGTTCGTCCTTCTGAAAAATAAACCACCTACTTCGAGGAGCAAGGCGATGAAAGTGATCGAACTGGATCAGAGAAGCGGAGAGGAAGTGGCCGTAGCCGAGTACCCCGACGACGAAAAAGGCGCCGGGCAGGCCGCCGCCAAGGTGGAAGAACTGCAGAAAAAGGCTGCGAAGGAAGGGAAGGATTACCTTCGCTACTGGTCGGCCGACTGAACCATCGGCCGACCCCATCATCTCCGGCCTGTACCCACTGACGGCGTGTCGAATACCGCCGGCCCTTACCGGATCGGAATCGGGTCGAAGCCGTGCAACCGCCCGCTTCGAACCCTTCTCCCTCAACAGCCGAGGGGTATTCGATTAAAAAGGAAAGGGAGGCATTTCGTGTCGGCAAGCGTACATGACATTGCTTCGTTCAGGAATCGGCATCACGTCTTCGAGAATCGCCTCGAGGCGGGGAAGGTGCTCGCCCGTATGCTCGTGCCGGAGTTCAAGGACCGTGAAGACACCATCGTCCTGGCCATCCCCTCGGGCGGGGTGCCCATCGGGCTCATCATCAGCCGCGAACTGCGGCTTCCCTTCGATCTGATGCTGGTGAGGAAACTCCAGATCCCCGGGAACACGGAGGCGGGTTTCGGCGCCCTGACACTCGATGGGAGCCTCTTTCTGAACGAGGAACTTCTCGCCTACATCCGTCTGTCCAAGGGGGACATAGAGAAAGAGCGCCGTACGGTCGAGGCCGAGCTTCAAAAACGCAACCAGCGCTTCAGGGGCGGGGCCTCACCGCCCCTTCTGGAAAACAAAACCGTCATTCTGGCCGATGACGGCCTGGCCTCCGGTTTCACGATGACGGCATCGATCCATGCGGCTAGAAGCCATAAGGCCAGAAGCGTCGTGGTGGCCGTGCCGACCGCGCCCTTCGGGACCATCGGGCGCATTCAGGAACTGGCGGATGCCGTCTACTGCCCAAATATCCGCAAGGAGCATTCATTTGCCGTGGCCGCGGCCTATAAATTCTGGTATGATCTAAGCCACGAGGACGTCCTTGAGCTTCTCGAGCGCCGTGGAGGGCCTGATCGCCCCGGCGTCGCTTAGGGCTTTGCCCTCGTTGGAGGCGACGGTATGCACCGCTCTGGAAGGAGGAATTCCCAAGGAATTTCTCCGTGAGGAACCATCGAGCGGTGCGCCCGCGTTTTTGCGACGGTCTTGAGAGATACAAGGCCTGAAACCCCAACTGGAAAAGGAGATGCGATATGGCCGAAAACACGACGACTCCTGTTCATTGCCCAGGATTCCAGAGCTTCCGCAACCTTACGTCTTTTACCTGCAAGTGCCCGGAGTGCGGCAAGGAAGTCGAGATCTTCTCCGACGAATTCGACCGTCCGCACAAATGCAAGGCCTGCGGCAACCCGATCGACTTCACCCGCTGCAGCATCGAAGGCACAGCGAAGGACTCCTCCCCCCGCTGACAGGGACCTTTAGACCATTGTCAGTGTAAGGCCCATCCGCCTGGACGATTCGCCGCGCGCCGCACCGGCGGTTGTTTTCCCCGCTGCCGCTACGCGCAAGCCGCGTCCGGGCGGGTATATCCTTTTTTTTGCGTCCGTTATCAACGGCTCCTTCAACCTTGCCGACCGCATCACACAACGCGAAGAACCCCACAGCGTCCGCCACGAAACCCGTTTCGCAGATGGTTATCGAGAAGGTCCAGGCCCCTTTTCTTCCTTGGGTAAAACAGCCCGGGAATCGAGCAGAAGCCCGGTAAGGAAGCCCGCAAACAGCGACCCGAGGACTGTCAGAGCCGTAAATGCCACGACATAGGGCCAGCCGAAGAACGTAATCATCAGAGGGAAGAGGAACGGCTTTACCGAGCGGTTGACGAGAAAAACAGCGATCAGAGAGAAGGCCGCCCCCTTTTCACGAAGTTCCTCGAGCAGCGGATACCAGGCGTAAATCGGACCCGTCGAAAGGAAGCCGGCGGCCATGGTCAGGATGTGCTTCTTGAAGACGGACCCTCTGCCCAGGAATTCGGCGACACTGGACGGGTTCAAGAGGGCGTTTATGGCCACCATGCAGCCAAAGACCATCAAAAGCGGCACCAGCAGATGATAGAAGATGCCGACGCTCCGATTCAACGCCTGGATGGTTTTTTCCGGTGCGGCCAAACCGGAAACGGCGTAAAGCAGGAATACCAGCGCGGGAAAGAGAAGGCGCGAACGGAAGACCTTTGCTTGGAATCGCTTTTTTACCCCTTCGGACATCGATTCATCCTCGCACACTCGATCCGTTCACGAACCAGCCGCCGCTGACGTCCTGAAACGTCATGCAGTGTCCATCCGGAAATGATTTCCCGGTACAACCCAGTTTCCAATCCGGAAATGAGGATTTTTTGCCAATATCAAGGAAATCAAGCGTTTGCGCGGAGGCGACCTGGTGGTCACCGCACAAGCAAACGTGCAGATTGACGCCGAGATTGGCAAAAAAGACCATTTCCGGATGGAAACTATGCAGCTCTGAGACCCCCTGCGCCCCCTCCGGCGCCGCGGGCCGCAGGCAGGGCCGTCTCCCGGAGAGAGCCGCCCACCCCCTCAAAACCCGAAAAAGGACAAAAGGCTTGTCGCTGCGACGGCCATTCCTATCGACAGCCCGAAACAGGAAAGGTTCCTCAGGACGGCGAACTTCCAGCCGAGGGCTGCGATTTCGGCCGGGAGCTGCACCAGGCCGACGCCGACCCATGCGCTCATGAAGGCCGTGACTGCAACGAGGCTGATGCCTTGGTCGAGCATTTCCCGGCCGATGAGGTAGCTGTTGGCCGGGTTCCCTGCGAACAGGCTCCCCGCGCAGGCACCCAGAAAAGAGTCCCAGGCGGCGTCCCCGGAGAACAGGCCCGTCAAGATCCGCGCCGGAAGGAATACGCTCGCGAAACCCATGAGCAGCACCACACCGGCCATAACAGGCAGAAGATTCCTGAACTGGCGACACGCGTCTGACACCGCCCGTTTGAAGGAGCGCCGATCGATCCCCGACCGGACCAACCCCGCCTGCAAGGACTGCTCATCAAGGCCTTCGTGTCTCCCGTCCCGGTATTGCTTCAGCGCCTCGCCGGCAGTTCCCTCGACGTCTGCGCAGACCTCCACCCCGTGCGCGGAAAGGTATCTTTGCGCAACGGGACTGCACCACCTCACCAGGAGAACGTCGCTTTTCATCCCGATAATCTGAGCGACCACCTGCATTCCGGCGCCGCTGCCGGTATCCTTCGAACTCTGGATGACTTCAACGGATTCAGACTCAGGATCGACCACGAGCAGATAGGGCGAAAGGCCCAGCCTGTCCGACACCCGGCTGTCCAAATCAGGCCCTTCGGCGGGGATAACGACCTTCAAACCGCGTCCTCCTCCCTGTCCCGATACGCCGCGCTCCCTTGCAGCCGCGCATCTTGGAGAACCATCGCCCCCAGCTCGGCGCTGAGATGCCGGGCGATGACGGGGCATTTCACCTTGAGGAGGAAAAACAAGGGGCCCGTCTCCTCCGACAGCGTCTCGAAATTGCCCTGGCCCTTGCTGATGATGAGATCCGCGTCCTCGTATGCCCGCAGGAAATCCTCCGAGCACCCGGACAGGATCGTCCCGGGGGCGTAGCAGCCTGAAGGGAGAATCCGCGCTACCGCATCGAGCCCGCTTCTCCTCGCATCCTCTTGCGTGGCGTCGTTGATAACGGGGATGTCCCGCACGACGTAGGTCGTCTCCTTTCCCATGGTTTCGATCAAGACCCGGTCAAAGACCGTCTCCCCTGCATTGTCGCCCAGGTAAACGACGTGCCGGGCCTTTTCGAGCGTCTCCCGGAAGGACGCGAAGTGATCGATGGCAAGCCGCTTGTCGAAGACCTCCTCCATCGCCGCATCGAGATCGAATTCGGTAGAAGCGCCGAAATCGATCAGGTTCCCTACGATGGCGATCCTCACCGCCGCCTCCAGCGGATCTTCGGCGCCTTCGACGGCCTTCTTCAGATCTGCGTAGCGGGAAAGCGCGTTTTCGATGCTCTCCTCCTTGATCCGCTCGAAAGGATCCTGCACGCCGGTGATCTCTTTGACGAGCGCATAGACCCGGGTCGCCATCTCGGGCGGCGAGCTTTCCAGGGATATATCGGGGATCAGGCGCGCGACCGCGTCGAGGACATCCTTGATCCGCCTGTCGTCGGTGGTGGCCGCACCGGCCGCAAACAGCGCCTGCTTCAGAAAGCACGGAATACATTCGAGATACGTTTTCATCAGACGATTCATTTCCTTTCCCGGCCGGCACGGCGAGAAAAAGGGCGCCGGCCGGAGACCAAGGTACAACGCCTGCGCCCACGTGGCAAGGAGACTCTGAAAATCGCGGCTTTTTAAAAAGAGGCCGGAGAGCGAAGTGAGAAATTAGGTTGCATCGCTTGTTTATGTCCGCTAGTTAATATCCATCCGGAAATGATTTCCCTATAGAACCCAGTTTCCAATCCGGAGGAGAGCCTCCGGCGCAACAACGTGTCCATCCGGAGATGACCGACCGTAAGCCGCAGGTCTCTACGCGAAGGCACTTGCCTTGCAGGGCCGGTTGTAGTCGCGCATCGGAGGATAAACAGCGCTGGAGGCCTGATCTAATGGACGGGCGGAGGATGCCTGTCATGGGCGATGCGGGGCGGGCGTCCGTCTTTCGCCGCTCTGAAACCACGACAATCAACCCAATGAATGGGGCATAGCCGATGAAAATTCGAACCAGCGGCATTCTCCTGCATATCACCTCTCTGCCGTCGCGCTTCGGCATCGGGGACCTCGGCCCCGAGGCCTACCGGTTTGCGGACTTTCTGGCAGGCGCCAAACAATCCATCTGGCAGATCCTGCCCCTGAACCCCACAGGCGAATCCCCCTACCACAGCGATTCGGCCTTTGCCGCCAACCCCCTCCTGATCAGCCCCGAGCTGCTGGTACGCTCCGGCCTGCTGGACGAGGCCGACCTCCATCCGCTGCCGCCCTTTCCACAGGATCAGGTGGACTTTGCCGCGGTGATCCCCTTCAAAGAGGGGCTGCTCGAACGGGCCTTCGAACGGTTCGACCCGGAGCACGACCCCGCCTTTCGCGAGTTTGCCGATGCCCACGCCGGCTGGCTGGATGACTACGCGCTTTTCAGGGCCCTCAAATCGCGCTACAACGGCGCGGTCTGGAGAGACTGGCCTTCCGATCTCCGGGACCGCGAACCCGGTGCAATCGACCAGGCGAAGTACGATCACCGCCGGCGCATCCGCAAGGAGAAATTCCTTCAATATGTCTTTCACACCCAGTGGTCCGCGCTGAAACGCTACTGCAACCGGAAGGGGATCCTGATCTTCGGCGACATCCCCATCTACGTCACCTACGACAGCGCCGATGTCTGGACGCATCCGGACCTGTTCAAACTCGATCACGAGAAGCGGCCGGCGGTCGTGGCCGGGGTTCCCCCGGACTACTTCAGCCGGACCGGGCAGCTGTGGGGCAACCCGGTGTATAACTGGGCGGTCCTTCAGGAAAGGCGCTACGATTGGTGGATCGAGCGTTTCGCCCGCAACCGCGAACTCTTCGACTTCGTGCGGATCGACCATTTCAGGGGGCTGGTCGGCTACTGGGAGGTGCCCGCCTCGGAGACGAACGCAATCAACGGCCAATGGATCGACGCCCCCGCCATCGACTTCTTCACCACGCTTTTCCGGCGCTTCCCCGCCCTGCCGGTGCTGGCGGAGGACCTGGGCCTCATCACCGCGGATGTTCGCGAGGTCGTGGCGCGGTTCGGCTTCCCCGGCATGAAGGTCCTCCTGTTCGCCTTCGGCCCTGATATGCCAACCAACCCTTATATCCCTCACAACCTGCCCGCAAACTGCGTCGCCTACACGGGGACTCACGACAACAACACCATTCGGGGCTGGTACGAAAACGAGACCTCGGAGGATGACAGGGAGCGGATCTTCGCCTACATCGGGCGGCGGGTCTCCGTCGAGGAGCTTCACTGGGAGCTGATCCGCCTCCTCATGCGCTCGGCGGCCGGCATGGTGATCATCCCCGTGCAGGATCTGCTGGGCCTCGGGCAGGAGGCCCGGATGAACAATCCGGGTCTGAACGGCGGGAACTGGGAGTGGCGCCTTTCACCGGGGCTGATCACCGCAGAAGCCCAAGAAAGACTGGGGCAGATCACCGAGATGGTCGGAAGGGGGTGAGCATCACCCGCCCCATCCTTCGATCCTTTCAAGGGGAGCGATCCTGATGAATCTTTCCGAGGTCCTGCTCCGACACCGGGAGCGGATCATCCACGAGTGGGTCGAGAGGCTGCACAGGGATGTCAGCCCCACCTATTCCGCCCTGCCCGAGGAGAACATCTCGAGGACCATCCCGGCGGTAACGGATGCCAACTACGCCGTCCTCGCCGCAGGCGACCACTCGAAGATCGACGCCTTCATCGAGTGGATCGGCAACATCCGCTCGAGAGCCGGGTTTTCGGTGTCCGAGGTCCAGAAGGCCTTCGAGCTTTACCGGACCATCCTCCTGCCCATCTTCGCCGCCGAACTGGAAACCCCGGACCTGCTGCCGGCCATCCAGCGTCTGAACGACTGCCTCAGCTATACGCTGCATCGATTCAGCGACCATTTCCAGGCGCTCCACCATGCGGAGATCAAGAAGTACGCCCAGACGCTCGAGGTCAAGGTCGCCGAGCGCACCCGGCAGCTGGCCGAATCCGAATCGAAGTACCGCACGCTGGTCGAGAAGATTCGGGACGGTTATTTCGTGAGCCGGGAGGGAAGGATCCTTTTCGCCAACTCGGCGTTTTGCAGCATGCACGGCTACCCGAAAAAGGATGTGCTCGGGCGGCCCTTCACCGACTTCGTCGCAGCCGAATCGCTCGGGAAGATCCGGTGGATCGATGAAGGGCAGCCGGTGGGGAAATCGCACGGCAGGCAGTACGACTATGACCGGCTTCACCGCAACGGGGCGGAGCTACCCACCGAGAACACCGTGACGCTCGCGCTTTACGAGGGAAAGCCGGCGACCATCGGCATCTGCCGGGACATCGCGGAGCGGGTGGAGATCGAACGGCGGATCCGGGAATCGGAAGGCCTTGCACGCATCGGCCACCTGACGACATCCCTTGCCCACGAGATCCGGAACCCCTTGTCATCCGTCAAGATGAGCGTCCAGATGATCCTCAAGAACACCGGCTTCGGCGCGACGGACCGGCGGAGGATCGAGATCCTCGCCCAGCAGATCTCACGCCTCGAAGCCATCGTGGGCGATATGCTCGATCTCGCCAGGCCGCTCCGTTTCGCGTTTGCGCCCGCCTCCATCGTCGACGCGATCGAGATGTCGCTCGAGGTGCTCGAGGCCAAGCTGAAGGAAAAGCGGATTCACGTGCGGAAACGATTTGCGAAGGCGCTCCCTCTCCTTGCCATCGACCGGGAAAAGGTGGAACAGGCGATCATCAACCTGCTCCTGAACGCGGTCGAATCGGTGGAAACGGAGGGGCACATCCGGATCTCAGCCCGGCTCGTGCGAAAACAAAACGCCCTTGAAGTGGCGATATGCGACAACGGCCCCGGGGCAAGCGCCGAAGACCTGCCCTACCTCTTCGACCCCTTCTTCAGCAAGAAGGCCAAAGGCACCGGCCTCGGGCTGGCCAACACCAAACGCATCGTCGAGGCCCACGGGGCGTCGATCCACGCCTCCCCCGCCAAGGAAGGCGGTCTCTGTTTTTTCATGGTGTTTCCCATCCGGCCGGGACCGGCTGCAGGCCCCGAACCCAAAACATGAGGATGTCGTTCCAATGGCCAAACCGACCCTTCTGATCGTCGACGACGAGCCCTCTTCGCTCGAACTCCTCGAGGGCTATCTCACTGACAAAGGTTTCACCGTCGCCTGTGCCGTGACCGGCAGCGAGTGCATCGAGAAGGCGCGCTCGCTGCAGCCCGACGTCGTCATCCTGGACGTGCGGCTGCCCGACAGGAGCGGGCTGGAGATCCTGGAGGAAATCCGGAAAGGGCAGGATCCCCCCTATGTGATCATCATCACCGCCTTTCACGACATGGGCACCACCATCCAGGCGATTCGCTCCGGCGCCTTCGAATACATCCCCAAACCCATCGACGTCGACGAACTGGAAGACGCCATCCAGAGGGCGCTCGAGCTGTCCAGGATGCGCCGGCGCCAGGCCCCCGCCGCGGCGCCTCAGGTCCGGGATTTCAAGAAGGGCGAGATCATCGGCAAAACCAGGGAGATGAACGAGATCTTCAAGACCATCGGCGTCCTGTCCTCCAACCGGGTCAACGTCCTGATCGAGGGTGAAACCGGGACCGGCAAGGAGTTGGTCGCCCGTGCCATCCATTCCCACAGCGCCTGGAAGGACCAGCCTTTCGTTGCGATCAACTGCTCGGCCATCGTTGAAAGCCTCCTCGAAAGCGAACTCTTCGGACACGAAAAGGGCGCCTTCACCGGCGCGGTCTCCTCCAAGAAGGGGATGTTCGAGATCGCCGAAGCCGGCACCCTCTTTCTGGATGAAGTGGCCGAGATCCCGATCGAACTGCAGGCGAAGCTCCTGCGGGTCCTGCAGGAAAAGGAGTTTCTGCGCGTGGGCGGCGAAAAGCCCCTGCAGCTGAAGGCCCGGATCATCGCGGCCACGAACCGGAACCTGCGCAGCATGGTCCAAAAAGGCGCCTTCAGGGAAGACCTCTTCTACCGGTTGAGCGTAGCCACCGTCCGGATCCCGCCCCTCAGGGATCGTCAGGCCGACATCCCCCTGATCGTCGATTATCTTCTGAAGCGTATCGGCACCGAACTGCAGCACCGGATCGACAGCGTGGAGGAACCCGCGATGCAGCGGATGATCCGCTATCCCTGGCCGGGGAACGTGCGAGAGTTGGAAAACATCCTCACCAAAGCGGCGATTCTCACCAAGGGGAACATCATCACGGACGCGGCGACCGTCCCCCTCCTGATTAAAACCCATGCGGAGAGCAAAAACGACCAGCCCGAGAAGGTTGCGCAGGAAGGGGCGGCCGAATCCGAGCGCGAGCGGATCCTGCGGATCCTGAACGATGTCCATTGGCATTACGGCAAGGCCTGCGAACAGCTCGGGATCTCCCGGCCCACCTTGAGCAGGCGGATGAAACTCTACGGCATCGAATCGAAGTCCCGCCGATCCTTGCGCGGCTGAGGTGGGCGTGTTGCCTTCACCGGTAAACTTCCCGGCGGTGGCCGATGGTCAGAGCGAGAACAACCGCCCGCTCGTCTTGAATCTCGCAAAGTACCCTGTAGTTTCCTATCCGATATCTCCAAAACCCAACCAGACCTCCCTTCAGCGGATTCCCGAAGTGCCGGGGGTTCTTGCAACCCTCGATTCGATCATCGAGCCAATCGAGGATCCGTCTCTGCTCGCGGCGGTCCAGCCTTCGCAGCTGCCGTTCAGCCACATCGGCAATTTCAACCGTCCAGGCCAAGATCTTTTCTCACCTGGGCCAACGGCTTGCTCCCTCTGCTCCGGGCCTTCGCTTCCTTGGCCAACTCCAGGTCTTCATGATCCTCCAGGTATTGAAGAATCGCCTCACGCACCACTGCGCTCCGGGTGCTTCCCCTGGCCTTGGCCAGCCTATCCAACGCCTTTTCGATTGCTTCGTCCAATCTGACTGCCAACATGATCGCCTCCTGACCGCCATTGTTGTCATACAATGTACAACGCCACTGGAAGCGGGTCAACCGGTTTTCAATTTTTAAAACCGCTTTCGATTCTTTTCGATTTTTCGAAGCGCTTTGTTTTCTATCCGTTCAGTATTTATCCAATAACATATTGATATTTAATACCTTTTCTAATCACGTCCATTTTGGCACACCCCTTGCCTTACCTGTTTACCAAACCAGTTTCCATCCGGAAATGGTCTTTTTGGCCAATCCCGGCGTCAATCTGCACGTTTGCTTGTGCGGCGACCACCAGGTCGCCTCCGCGCAAACGCCTGATTTCCTTGATATTGGCCAAACCGGGTCCCGCCGCGAAGCGGTGGGACCGAGCACCCGAAGGGTGTGAAGAAAAATCCTCATTTCCGGATTGGAAACCGGGTTGTACGGGGAAATCATTTCCGGATGGAAACAAACCATTCATTTCAAAAGGGGGTAATGCCATGAATGAGCAGATCAGACAGGACACGTTCAACATCGCTTCCCGGCTCCTGGACGAGAACGCCGCCGAGCGAGGGGACAAGGTCGCGATTTACTGCGGGGAAGAAACCGTCACCTACCGGGACGTACTGAAGAACGTCAACCGATTTGCGAACGTCCTCGAGAAGCTGAATGTAAAGCCGACCGAACGCGTCATGATCCATCTGCCCGACTCGCCGATGTTCATCTATGCCTTCCTGGGCAGCATCAAGCACGGCGCCTGGCCGGTCGCAGTCAACACCATGCTCGGCGTGGCGGACTACGAATACCTCCTCGAGAACAGCGAGGCCCGCGTCCTGGTCACGGAAAAGACCAGCAAGGCGGCCTGCGCCGGGACCCGCCACCTTTGCTACCGCCTCTTCGCTGACGACGGGCTGGACGACTGGCTTTCGGAGGCATCGGACGAGGCCGACGCCCACCCCGCCCATGAAGACGACATCGCCTTCTGGCTTTACAGCTCGGGCAGCACCGGGCGCCCCAAGGGTACGCCCCACAAACACATCGACCTGCTGTTCATCGCCAATGCCTACGGCCGGCATGTCCTGCACATCACGGAAGAGGACAAGCTCTTTTCGGTGAGCAAGCTCTTTTTCGCCTACGGGCTCGGAAACAGCCTCGCGATCCCGTTCCGTTACGGCGCACCGGTCGTCCTCCTCTCCGATCGGCCTTCGCCTGACAACGTGCTGCAGATCATCCAGGAACAGCAGCCGACGATCTTCTTCGGGGTGCCGACCCAGTACAACTCCCTCTTGAAAAAGATCGACCAGATCCGGTTCGAATCCATCAGGCTCTGCGCATCGGCCGGGGAGGCGCTTCCGCCCGAGGTCTTGAGGAAATGGCGCGAAAAAACAGGGCTCACCATCCTCGACGGGATCGGGTCGACCGAGGCGATGCACATCTTCATCTCCAACCTCCAGGACGATGTGCTCGAAGGGACCTCGGGACGCCTCGTTCCCGGATTCCAGGCAAAGATCGTGGATCTCTCGGGAAAAGAGGTTCCGCAGGGCGTGCCGGGGCACCTGCTCATCCGGGGCCGCAGCATCACGCCGGGCTACTGGAAGAGGCCGGAAGAAAACGCCGAAAAGATGCTCGAAGGGGGCTGGTTCAGGACCGGCGACATCTACAGCCAGGTCGGGGGCTATTTCACCTACCAGGGGCGCGGGGACGACATGCTGAAGGTCGGCGGGATCTGGGTCTCGCCTGTCGAAATCGAAAATGTCCTCATGGAGCACAAGGCCGTTCACGAATGCGCCGTGGTCGGCCAGGAGATCGAAGGGCTGATCAAGCCGTTTGCCTACGTCATTCTCGATCCGCAATACGCCGAGGCGGACACGAACAAGCTCAGCCGTGAACTGCTCGACTACGCAGCCGGCAGGCTCCCGAGGTTCAAATGCCCCTGGGACATCATGCTGCCGGACGAACTGCCGAAGACCGCGACCGGGAAGATCCAGCGCTTCAAGCTGAGGATGCCCGAGCGGCAGGCTGCTTAAACCCTCCTACCTTTCCCCCGTTCTGTCTGATGCGTACGTGCTGGGTTGGGGGACCTGCCCATCCGCCTCGAGCGGGGTGGCAGCGTTCTCCCCTCCCCCGCCCAGCACAGCATAAAGCCGCACCTGATTGGCGAGCCGTGCGAAGCGGGTGGCGATCAGGCCCTGCTGCGCCCCGTAGAGGGAACGCTGGGCGTCCAGCACGTTCAGGTAGGTGTCGATCCCCTTCTCATATCGCGACTTCGACAGCTGATAGGTCTCCGCAGTGGCCTCGACCAGGGATTCCTGCGCCGCCATGCGGTTCCCGAGGGTCCCTTCACCCGCCAGGGCGTTGTTCACCTCTCGGAATGCATTCTGAATCGCCCCCTCGTAGCGCGCAACGGCGATCTCCCGGTCGACTTGACTCACCTTGAGCGCCGACCAGAGACCGGGGTAGAAGATCGGCAGCTCCGCCCTCGGGGCGACATTCCAGATGCCGGAGCCGGAGCGGAACAACCCGGAGAGCTCTGCGCTCGCGGTGCCGACCGCCGTGGTGAGCGAGATCCGCGGGAAGAGGGCTGCGCGCGCTGCGCCGATGTTGGCGTTCGCAGCCTTGAGGACCCTCTCCGCCTGAAGAACGTCCGGACGGCGCAGCAGCACCTCGGAAGAGAGCCCGGGCGAGACGGCGCCCAGGGCGACCACCGCGCTCAGCCCCCCGGGCTTCAGCTCATCGGGGACAGGTGCACCCACCAGCAGGTCGAGGGCGTTTTCAACCTGGGCCGTCCGCTCGGTAAAAAGGGCGATGTCGACCCGTGCGGAATCCACGCGGGTCTGCACCTGGCGCAGATCGATCTTCGGCGCCAGGCCGACCTCGTAGCGCCGCTCGATCAGGTTGTAGCTGTCCTGCTGCGCCTCGAGCGTGGACTGGGCCAGCCGAAGGTTTTCCCGCTCCGTAGCGAGGCTCAGATAGGCGATCGCGATCTCCGAGATCAGAAGGATCCGGGTGCTCCGCTGCGCCTCCTCGGTCGCGAAGTACGTCTCGAGGGCCTGTTGTTCGAGGCTGCGGATGCGCCCGAAGAAATCCATCTCCCAGGAGGCAATGCCCAGCTCCACGCGGTATTCCTCATTCGTCTGGGGCGTGCCGCTGCTCGAGAGGTCCGCGGGGACCCTGCCTTTGTATCCGCTTCCCGTCGCACCGACCCACGGCAGCAGTTCGGCGCGCTGGATCCCGTACAGCGCCCGCGCCCGTTCGACGTTGAGGGCGGCCACCCGCAAATCGCGGTTGTTCTGAAGCCCCAACTCGATGACCTGACGCATCCGCTCATCGGTGAAGAAGGCGCGCCACTCGAGATCCGCCGCCAAAGGCGCATCCGACGTCCGCAGGCTTTCCCGATAGGCGGGTCCGCTCGGCCATTCGCCCGGGATCGGCGCGTCAGGCCGTCTGTAATCCGGAATCAGGCTGCATCCGCCGAGGACAAGCGCCCCCAGCGGCAGACACACAAGCATTTTCCGTATGATCATTCTCTCATCTCCGCACGGGCTTCGCCCTCCGAGGCGGGCGCCTGATCCATGGGGTCCTTCTTTCTCCCAAAGAGCCTCACCACCGCAACGTAAAAGAGGGGAATAAAAAAGATCGCCAGGAAGGTCGCGGTCGCCATCCCTCCCAAGACTCCGGTGCCGATTGCGTTCTGTGCGCCCGCTCCCGCGCCTGTGGCAATGGCGAGCGGAAGCACCCCGAAACCGAAGGCGAGCGATGTCATGATGATCGGACGCAGCCTCAGCTTCGCCCCCTCCAGGGTGGCCTCGATGAGGCCTCTGCCCTCCTTCACCTTGGCCATGGCGAACTGGACGATCAGGATGGCGTTCTTCGTCGTCAGCCCGAGGACGGTCAGCATCCCGATCTGAAAATAGACATCGTTCGGCAGCCCCCGGAAGGAGGTGGCCAGCACGCCGCCGATCACACCGAGCGGCAGCGCCAGCATGACCGAGATCGGAACGGTCCAACTCTCGTAAAGAGCGGCCAGGCAGAGAAAGATCACGATCATCGAAAAAGCGTAAAGGACCGGCGCCTGGGATGTCGCCATCCGCTCCTGATAGGAGATTCCGGCCCAGTCGAACCCGGTTCCCTGCGGCAGCCTGCGCGCGATCTCCTCCATGGCCTGCATCGCCTCTCCGGAACTCGTCCCGGGAGAAGGCTCCCCCCAAAAGTTCAGGGAGGGGAAGGCGTTGAAGCGTTCGAGACGAGGCGATCCATAGGTCCAGCGTCCGGTCGCGAGGGCGGTGAGCGGCGTCATCATTCCCGCTTGATTGCGCACGTAGAGGCGGTCGAGATCGCTCGGAAGCATCCGGTAGGGCGCATCGGCCTGGACGTAGACCCGCTTGACCCGCCCGTTCTGGATGAAGTCGTTGACGTAGGCGCTGCCGAACAGGGATGAAATGGTATTGTGAATGGAGTCGATGGACACGCCGAGCGTGCCGGCCTTCTCCCAATCCACATCGATCCGGTATTGGGGCACATCCTCGAGGCCGTTCAGCCGGACACGGATCAGCCGCCGGTCCTCATTCGCCATCCCGAGCAGCTGATCGCCTGCCGCCATCAAGGCTTCGTGGCCGATTCCCCCCCGGTCCTGCAGCTGAAAATCGAACCCTCCCGCCCGGCCGAGTTCAATTACGGCCGGCGGTGGAAAGGCGAAGACCCGCGCGTTCCGAATCTGCGAAAACCGCGCCATGGCACGCCCCAACAGGGCCTCGACCTTGAGATCCGGCCGGTCCCTGAGATCCCAATCCCGCAGCTGAACGAATGCCATGCCGGAGTTCTGCCCGGCGCCCGAGAAGCTCCGGCCGGTCAGGGTCATAATGGAGCGAACCGTCTCCTTCTCCTCTTCCAGAAGGTAGGTCCGAACCTCCTTCATGACCTCCGCGGACTGCTCCATGGTCGAACCCGGCGGCAGAGTCGCCTGGACGAACATGAGGCCCTGATCCTCGTCCGGCAGATAGGCCGTAGGCATCCGCTGGAAGAGGAAGCCGAGGGCCGCGACCAGAAGAACATAGATGAAGAGGCAGCGGAGCTTCCGTCTCAGGATCCCGCCGACCACCGCCTGGTACCCGTCTCTGACCCAGAAGAACGCCCGGTCGAACCAGCGGAAAAAGGGCCGGAACAGGAAAAAGGCGCTGTCCGCGGGCGTATGCCCTTTGGGCATGGGCTTCAGGAGCGAGGCGCAGAGGACCGGGGTCAGGATCAGGGCGACCAGGACCGAGAGCAGCATGGCGGCGATGACGGTCACGGAAAACTGCCGGTAGATGACGCCCGTGGAGCCGCCGAAAAACGCCATGGGGCCGAACACCGCCGAGAGCACCAGCCCGATCCCGACCAGGGCGCTCGTGATCTCGCCCATGGACTTACGGGTCGCCTCCCGCGGAGGCAGGTTCTCGTCGCGCATCACCCGCTCGACGTTCTCCACGACCACGATGGCGTCGTCGACGAGGAGGCCGATCGCCAGCACCATGGCGAACATGGTCAGCATGTTGATGGAAAACCCGAACAGCCCCAGCACCCCGAAGGTCCCCAGGATCACCACCGGCACCGCCATCGTCGGGATCAGCGTGGCCCGGATGTTCCCCATGAAGAGGTACATCACCAGAAACACGAGCACGATCGCCTCCAGCAGGGTCTTGACCACTTCGTCGATGGCCACCTCGACGAAGGGGGTCGTCTCGTAAGGGTAGATGACCTTCATGCCGGGCGGAAAATAGTACGCAAGCTCCTCCATCTTCGCCTTGATGGCATCGGCGGTGTCCAGCGCGTTGGCCCCCGGGGCCTGGCGGACCGCCAGGGCGGCGGCGGGCATCCCGTTGAAGAGCGCGCTCGTTTCGTAGCGCTCCGTACCGAGCTCCACCCGCCCGATGTCCTGCACGCGGACGGTGGAGCCATCGGGGTTGATGCGCAGAGGGATCGCCGCAAACTCCTCAGGGGTCCGGAGCAGGTTCTGGACGATGATGGAGGCGTTCAGGCGCTGGCCCTCCACCGCCGGCACCGCCCCGAACTGGCCGGCGGAGATCTCGACGTTATAGGCGCGCAGCCCGGCGATGACATCGTCGACGGTCAGCTTGTAGTCCGTGAGCTTGTCCGGTTTGAGCCAGACGCGCATCGCGTACTGCGAACCGAAGCTTTCGACCTCTCCGACACCCGGCACGCGCGCAAGCACCTTCTCGACGTTGGACTGCGCGTAATCCCTCAGATCGTTTTCGCCCATGCTGCCGTCTTCGGAGATCAAACCGACGAGGATCAGGTAGTTCCGCGTGGATTTGCTGACCTTGACACCCTGGCGTTGGACGACATCCGGGAGGCTCGCCATCGCCAACTGGAGCTTGTTCTGCACCTGGGACCACGCAAAATCCGGGTCCGTACCCGCCGCGAAGGTCAGCTCCAGCCTCCCCGCGCCCGAGCCGTCGCTCGTCGCGGACATGTAAAGCAGCCGGTCGAATCCCGTCATCTTCTGCTCGATGATCTGAATGACGCTGTTTTCGACCGTTTCGGCGGAGGCCCCCGGATAGAAGGCGTCGATCGCAATCGAGGGAGGCGCAATGGGCGGGTACTGCGCGATGGGCAGGTTGTAGATCGCGAGCGCCCCGGCGAGCATCATGATGATGGCGATCACCCACGCAAAGACGGGACGGTCCAGGAAAAAATTCGAGAGCATGACCGTCCTCCGCTACTTCGCTTCCGGGCTTGCGGCGCCCGCACCCGGGTCTTCCGGACCAGCCGCCGGACCATCCAGACAGACCGCCCGAACGGTCGTGCCAGGCCGCACATTGAGCAACCCTTCGACGATCACCCGATCGCCGGCCGAAAGGCCGGCGGCGACCAGCCACTGGTCGCCGATGGCCCGATCGAGCGTCAGGATGCGCTGCTCCACCTTGCCGTCGCCGCCTATGACCTGGGCCACCGCCTCACCCTTCGGATTGCGGCTCACCCCCTGCTGCGGAACCAGTATGGCATCTCCGGCGATCCCTTCCTGGACGACCGCCCGCACGAACATCCCGGGCAGCAGCAGGTGATCCGGGTTCGGGACGACAATGCGAAGGGTGAAGGAGCCCGTCGTGGCATCTACGGTGACGTCGCGGAACTGGAGCATCCCTTTGTGAGGATACAGCGTCCCCTCTTCGAGCCGTATCTCGACCTCCCGCCCATTCCGCCCGTCGGCACTGAGAAGGCCGGACTGGAGGTTCCGCTTCATCCGGAGGAGTTCGGCCGAGGACTGCGTCACATCCACGTAAATCGGATCCAGCTGCTGGATGGTCGCCAAAGGCATCGCCTGGTAGGCGGTGACCAGGGCGCCGACGGTTACATTCGATATCCCGATCCGCCCCGTGATCGGCGCGACGACCCGGGTGTATTCCAGGTTGATGCGGGCCTTTTCCACCTCGGCCTTCCAGAATTCGATCTCGGCCCTGGCCTGCTGCAGCGTCGCCAGGGCGTCGTCGAGGTCCTGCCGGCTGACGGCATTGTCCTCCACCAGCTCCTGGTACCGCTCCACCCGCAGCCGGATGGAAGGCACAACCGTCTCGGCCTTGAGCAGGGAGGCCTTCGCCGAATCGAGGACAGCCTGGAAAGGGGCAGGGTCGATCTGATAGAGAAGCTCCCCTTCGTTTACCATCGACCCTTCCGTAAACGCACGCTTCTGGATGATCCCGTTGACCTGCGGCCGGATCTCCGCCACGAGGAAGGCGGAGGTGCGGCCGGGAAGCTCGGTGGTCAGCTCGACACTCTGTGGCCGAACCGTCACGAAGGCCACCTCCGGCTCCTGCGGCGGCCCGCCCATCTCGCCTTCTTCCTTTTGACAGCCTCCGAACAAAACGAGAATCGCAAGCCCGATGAAACATGCTTTCGCTACGAAAAACCAGTAACCGGAACGATATTGCTGCATCAAGAATCTCCAAGGCAGTTTATTGAATCGATATTGGATCGATCAGAAAAGAACGTCCGGCGAAGCGGCCCCACTGCGGAGGGAGGCTCCGCCCCCTCCCACCCCGAATCAACGGCCCTCCCAGCCTTCTGCGTCGAGGGCCTTTATCGCGCCCAGTGAAAAACGGGTGACATGTTCGGTCAGCCGCTGGATGTCGGCTGAGTCGAATCCTTCAGGGGACAGCAGTTCGATGACGCGCCTGGCGGTGAAGTAGTGCAGGCACTGCCCCACAATGCTCGTTGCGCAGAGAAACGTCAGTTCGTCCTCCCGCTCTTGCGCCGGGCGGGGCCTCCGGAGCAATTCGCTGACGATGTCGCGGAGATAGGTAAAAAGAGGCTGGATAGTGTTTTCGATCAATTGGTCGAATGCCTTGGTCGGTTCAGCGATCTCGAAGGCCATGAATTTCCCATACCAGGCGGGAAACCCTTCGGCCAGCATCCTCAACAGAAACGAGTGAACAAAGGCCCGGAGCCTCGCCTCCGGATCGCGCTCCCCGGCTTCGAGTCCCAGATCCGGCGGATAGCGGCGCATGGCTGAGGTGTGCGCATACGCAAGCACCGCCGCGTAAAGCCCTTCCTTGTCCCCGAAGTGGTAGTTCACCGCGCCGACATGCGTCCCGGCCCGGCTGCATATCTCCCGGATGGTCGCCGCACGGAACCCCTGCTGTGCAAACACCTCCCCCGCCGCCTCCATGAGGCGCTGCTTCGTATCCTCGCTCCTGCCCTGGCAATCCGTCATCCAACCCCTCCAAAAAAAATCAAACGCCAGTTTGAAACAGGCGTTTGAATCTGTCAAGCGGTTTTTCTCGTTCGGATGTGCTTGGGTAAATGGAAGGTTTGATGCCATCGGACCGGCGCGGCCAGCGGATGGCGAGATCTCCACCGCGCGGACCTCTAACCGAAAAGGTACCAGCACCCCAGCACGGCGAACGCCACCCCGGCTGCATCGGCCGTCAGAGCGGCTGCGAGCGCGTGCCGCACCCGCCTGACCTGCACCGCCCCGAAATACACCGCCAGGACATAAAACGTGGTCTCGGTCGACCCTTGCAAGGTGCTGACCAGATATCCCACGTAGCTGTCCGGCCCGACGGCAGGATCATCGATGATGGAAGCCAGGATGCCGTAGGCCCCGGAGCCCGACAGGGGCCTCAACAGAGCCATGGGCAGGGCCTCGGCAGGCAGACCCACCTTGCCGGTCCAGACGCCCAGGGTCCGGACCATGACATCCAGCGCGCCGCTCGCCCGGAACATCCCGACCGCCACGAGGATCGCCACCAGATAGGGGATGATCTTGATCGCGACCTGAAAGCCTTCCTTGGCGCCCTCTACAAACGCCTCGTAGACCCGCACGCGCCGCAGCACGCCAAACAGGAGAAAGCCCACCATGAGTCCGGGGATGATCCAGGGCGAGACCACCCGCCCGTAAAGCACCGTCAAGGGCACCATGGCCACCAGCAGGCAGAGTGCAGCCGCACTGATCCAGAGCGGGTAGCCCCCCGCGTCTTCGAACCGCACGCCATCCGCCTCCTCGGGCACGTCGTTCGTCTCCCGTTCCCCTTCCACCGGCCCCTGAGACCCTTTGACCGCAGCCCGGAACCACCGGATCCGCCCGTACAGCTTCGCGGCGACGATCGCCACGGCCGTGGATCCGATGGTCGCGAACAGGGTCGTGGGCAGGATGGCGGCAGGATCCGCAGAGCCGGCCGCCGCCCGGAGCGCAATAACCCCGGTCGGCAGCAGGGTCACGCTCGAGGTGTTGATGGCCAGAAAGAGGACCATCGCGTCGGTGGCCGTGCCTTTTTCCCCGTTCAGGGTGTCCAACTCCTGCATGGCCCGAATCCCGAACGGCGTCGCGGCATTTCCCAAACCCAGCACGTTGGCGGAAAGGTTGAGGATCATGGCGCCCATGGCGGGGTGATCAGCCGGCACCTGCGGGAACAGCCGGATCATGAGGGGACGCAGCAGCCGGGCGACCACCTTCAGCAGCCCCCCTTCCTCGGCGATCTTCATCAGGCCCAGGAACAGGGCCATGACCCCCACCAGACCGATGGCAAGCTCCACCGCCGCACCCGCGGAGTCGACCATCGCCTTGGACAACGCCTCGACCGGGGACGGCGCCCCATCGACCGGCGAAAACCCGAACTCCCGCCAGCCGGCGAACAGGAAGGAAATGACGACAATCAACAAAAAGGCTACATTCATACAGGCTCACCCCACCGCATCAACCCAGCTCGGGCCGCAGAAAAACAGTTTCTGTCGATCGACGCCTGCCTGGTCCTCCACAGGCATCTCCATACAGAAGACACGACATTGCATTTGACCATGATTCAACCAATATGTTAGTTAGTTTCCATCCGGAAATGGTCTTTTTGGCCAATCTCGGCGTCAATCTGCACGTTCGCTTGTGCGGCGACCTACAGGTCGCCTCCGCACAAACGCTTGATTTCCTTGATATTGACAAAAAATCCTCATTTCCGGATTGGAAACTGAGTTGTGCTGGGAAATCATTTCCGGATGGACACTACTTACACACAATATATATGGGTGCGGCTCTTTTGGAACCACGCTAAAAAATAACAATCATAGCGAGTTAGGCACTGTGCAAGCCTAGGCATTGGTTGTTTGTGGATGAAATAGCATATCGGGGAGACGATATACCCTTTTTTCTAGATCTCCCAAGGGCAATAGCTCGGGACAACGATGAAAGCACTTTTTTGCGGAGATGATCATTTTTTGCTGGACTTTGCCCCATTTCTTTGTTATGGAAAAATGGTAAAGGAGGACTGGGATGATCACCGCAATAGACAATCAGCGATTCTGTGGTCGGGAGTTTACGCGCGAAGAGCTTTTTTTGATGCAAGAAGTGGTCGAGACCTGTGCAGGAATCAGCCGAACCGAACTCTCGCATACGGTGTGCGAGTTGCTGGAGTGGCGCCGAGCCAATGGCGGACTGAAAGCTTGCGAATGTTTGGACTTTTTGGAACGCCTGGAAGGCCAGGGGTTTTTGAAACTTCCGGAAGCTCGGCAGATTGGACCGAAGAAAGGCACGAGGCGGCACATTGCGCCCCAGACAGGCGAGCAACCATGGGCCGGACTGGCGGGGAGTGTGGAGTCGTTTTTGCCCTTGGATGTGGAGGTGGTGAAGAGCCAGAAACAGCGCAGTCTTTTCAAGGATCTTGTGAGCCGGCACCACTACCTGGGATATGCCATGCCGTTCGGGGCGAGGCTTCAATACCTGGTCTACGTGATGAAGCCAGGACGGCAAGTGGTCGGATGCGTACAGTTTTCCAGCCCGGCCTGGCGGATGAGGGTCAGGGATCGATGGATCGGCTGGGACGATGCGGCACGGGAGCGAAGTCTTCAACGGATTGTGAACAACAGCCGGCTGTTGGTGCTGCCAAGAATACGCAATCTGGCCAGTGCGTTGCTCTCCTGCGTGCTTCGGCGACTGCGAAAGGACTGGCGGGATCATTATGGGATCGATCCCTGGCTGGTGGAAACGCTGGTGGACCGGGAACGGTTTCACGGAGGGTGTTACCGGGCCGCCAACTTTATCGTTCTGGGGGAAACCAGTGGTCGAGGCCGGATGGACCGCGCCCATCAGCGTCATGGAGCGGAAGTGAAAACCGTGATGGTCTACCCACTTGTCAAGGATGCAGCGATAAGGCTCCGAGACGGCTTCGGAGGGTAAGGAACGATGAATGCATTGGCCGTATTGTCGTCCCGGGAGCGCTTTTATGAGCAGTCGAGGCAGGGGTTTGAAGAAATGGTTGGGCGCCTGGATTCCGAGGAGGTTCGCTCGATGACCCATAGTGAGATTGAACGGGAGCTCGAGAAGATGGGTCGGGAACTGATGCGCAAACTCTTGCAGGAGCATTTGGAATCCCGGGGTCCTGGAGAAAGTGCACAACCCGTTCAGGGCTCCGATGGCGTCAAGCGGCCGCGGGCGAGGCTTCAGAAGCGAGAGTTCGAGACGATTTTCGGCACGGTCTCGATAGAACGCGCGGGCTACGGCCAGGAGGGGAGCCGTAGTCTGCATCCGCTGGATGCCGAGCTCAATTTGCCCGACAAAAAGTATTCCCTTGAACTGAGCCGCCGTGTGGCAGAAGAAGCTGCAAGGAGTTCCTTCGACGAGACCTTCGAGAGCATCGGTAAAATCACTGGAGGTCATGTCCCGAAGCGTCAGATCGAGGAACTGGTCAGGCTTGCAGCTCAGGACTTCGATGCTTTTTACGAGACCCGTCAAGCACAATCGGCAGTGGTTGAAGAAAATGACTCGATTATGGTGATAAGCGTCGATGGCAAAGGGGTAGTGATGCGGACGGAGGATCTTCGAGAGCAAACCCGTAAGGCCGCCAAGGCGCGTAAGCACAAGATGGGCGCGAGGCTTTCCAAGGGGGAGAAGAAAAACGCCAAGCGCATGGCTACTGTGGCCGCCGTTTACACGATTGCGCCCTTTGTGCGTAAACCGGAGGACCTGGTTCCCGAAACCGACTCTGAACGTGTCGAGCTGCCTCGCCCCCGGCCTGAGAGAAAACGGGTTTGGGCGAGTCTGGAGAAGACCCCGGAAGAGGTGATCGAAAAAGCGTTCGAGGAGGCAGTTTGTCGGGATCCCGGGCATCGAAAGAAGTGGGTGGCACTGGTTGACGGCAATAAGACCCAGATTCGCCTCCTGCGCCGCATAGCCAAAGAGAGAGGCATCGATCTGACCATCATTCTCGATTTCGTTCATGTAACAGAGTATCTTTGGAGTGCGAGCAGGGCGTTTCACTCCGAATCGGGTGAAAAGCTGGAAAATTGGGTTCGCGTGCGGCTTCTTGAAATCCTGCGGGGAAAGGCCGGGTATGTTGCAGGAGGCATACGCCGCAGCGCCACATTGCGAGACTTTACCCCGCCAGAACGCAAACCCGTCGATGTCTGCGCCAATTACCTGCTCACCTATGGACCCTATCTGAAATACAACGATTACCTTGCTCAAGGATTTCCCATTGCTACGGGAGTCATTGAAGGCGCTTGTCGTCATCTGGTCAAAGATCGCATGGAAGTGACTGGCGCCCGATGGAGCTTGAACGGGGCCGAGGCCGTGTTGCGTCTCCGTGCATTGCGCTCCAGCCACGATTTTGATGAGTACTGGGAATTTCATGAAGTACAGGAGTATGAAAGAAACCATCGAAGCCTTTACGCCGGTGGCATCGTCCCCCCCACAATCAAGCCAACACACGCTCCAGAACGTAGTCGTAGTCATCTGAAGATCATTAAATAAGGGAAATCTTTCTGTTCAAATGTTTGATAACATACGATGAAAAATGCTGCTCAAAGTCGTTCTAAAAGAGCCGCACCCAATATATATCTGAAATATCGTCAGAAAAGACAACCAATCTGCGGGCCGAATCGCCGGCCGTCTTGCAGAGGCGGTCTCCTGACAGCCTTCAAGAGCGTGAACAAAGCAAAAATTCACACAAGTCGGAGAAAGCGTGATATCGGCATTCAAAGGATGAATTCTGCTGATTGACCTGAACGATACCGGCGCGTCAAGATATTCAATTTAAAGATAAAGATCAACAAATTTGGTAGAGAATGATGCCCTCTCTGAATCCCGCCCATGTAAAAGCTGTCATCGACGCGATAAACCAGGGCCCGTTTTTCAGGCATTTATCCATGCCTGTCAAGGAAATGGGCATCGGTTATTGCGTTGTCGAACTGCAGATCGGCAACGAGCACTTGAATCCCTTTGGAGGAATCCACGGAGGCGTTTATGCCTCCGTGATCGACACCGCTGCATATTGGGCGGCATATTGTGAGATCCCAGAAAAGGTAGGAATGATATCCATAGATCTTAAGATTGATTATTTGGCGCCGATAAGCGAAGGGGTGATCACAGCGAAAGGGAAGAGCATAAAGATCGGCAAGTCAATGTGTTTAGCCGAAGCGACCGCCACCGACAAAAACGGAAAATGGCTGGCTCACGGCACTTCAAAAATGATGATTACAAAAGGGCTCCAGACGATCGAGGACGCGTTCAAGTTTACAGGCTCGGCAGCGTTGCCTCCTAAATTTGTGTGAAATTCAGCAGGGATCTGCCTGTCCCCATTCCCGGACGGACAAGGCAATGGGGGATCCTCGAATGGGGCTCAAAACGGGTCGATGCACGATCGAGTGGGCATTGCCGCCGGGATTCAGGCCACCGATGAGCCTTCCTCTCTGATCTGAGGGCCGTGAATATGGTACAGAATCTTTGCCAAGATGCTGTCCCCTCCTGGGGAAGCACCTTGGCAAGTATCCATCCAGAAATGATTTCCCGGTAGAACCCAGTTTCCAATCTGGAAATGAGGATTTTTCTTCACCGCTTCGCCGCTCAGTCCCACCGCTCCGCGGCGGGTCCCGGTTTGGCCAATATCAAGGAAATCAAGCGTTTGTGCGGAGGCGACCTGTGGGTCGCCGCACAAGCAAACGTGTAGATTGATGCCGAGATTGGCAAAAAAGACCATTTCCGGATGGAAACGAAACTAGCAAAATTTAGCAGCCGACGTCAGGGAACAATGCACCCCCTCTGATCCATAACCTCCAAATTATATCAGAGGCTCGTTTCTTGAGATTTAAACCATGTAAAGCCCGATCCGGGAACAAAATTTTCCCCAAAATCTTCGATTTCATAATTCTCTTCAATATACATTATAGGAGGGTCTGAACGATCATTTAGAACTCAATGTCATTGACTTAAGAGAACACTGCCGATGTTTTTGCTTGCAAATATAATATGTTATGCTATTATCCCCTCAGTAGAAAAGCGGTCGAATATTACTTTTCAAGGAGGCGACATATGTGTACAGAAAAATTTAATGAAAACACTGCGGTTGGCACAGAAGGTGCTTTCCAGAATTTGTGCCAAACTTGTCGGATTTCTCAATAAATATCTTCATTCTCCTGAATTTTTTCACCGACATCGTTTGTCTGAAAAATATTTTTCCCGCAATCGTAAACTCCCCTTCAGCACCATGATACTTTTCCTCATGAATTTTGTCCGCTGCTCCTTACAAAAGGAACTTGACGGGTTTTTTCAACTTTTTCTATTTTCCGATCGCTCCGAAAGAAAGGTTACCGCTAGCGCGTTTTGTCGAGCCAGACGCAAAATTTCTTTCGAGGCTTTTGTTGATCTGAATCAGAGACTGCTCTCCTTCTTTTATCAGTCCTTCCCTGTTCGGCGCTGGATGGGATTTCGTCTACTGGCTGTCGACGGATCTACCTTGCGTGTCCCTGACAACGATGAGACCAGAAAGTTCTTTGGCGTTTGGCATCCCGCCAAAACCCGGAAAATGTGCCCTTTGGCCAGGGTTTCGTTGCTCTACGACGTTTTGAACCGCATCACCGTTCATGCACTCATGGTTCCTAAAGGGGAAGGTGAACGCTCATTAGCCGCTAAACACGTGCAGAATACCGGTGAAGGCGACCTTCTTCTTCTGGACCGGGGATACCCCGCATACTGGCTTTTTGCCCTGATCCTCAACCGGGGTTCTCAATTCCTTTGTCGGATGAAAAAGGATTCAGTTCTTGTCAAAGAATTCCTCCGCTCCGGAAAGCGCCAGGCTATCGTCACCCTTAAACCGTCGCCCGTCGCCATAAAATCCTGCCAAGAGAGGAACTTGAGCACCAACCCCCTGAAAGTTCGCGTCCTCCGGTTTACATTGAAAAACAGGGTAAAGGTCGTTCTGTTGACTTCCCTCCTTGACAAACGCCAGTTTCCTTTGGCTGAGCTCAAAGAGCTCTACACCAAGCGCTGGTCTGTGGAAACCGTTTACAGCCATTTGAAATGCCGGATCGAAATCGAGAACTTTTCGGGGAAATCTCCGCTCGCTGTCCTCCAGGATTTCCACGCGAGAGTTTTGACAGCCAATCTGACTGCCATGATCGTTCATCCAGTTCAAGATCTTATTGAGGAGCAGGCCAAAAAGCATCCCGAACGACTCAGGTACCAGGTCAACTTCACCTATGCGCTTTCGTCTATGAAAAACAACGTCGTGCTCCTCCTTGCTCGGCGACACATCACCAAAATCCTTCGAAGCCTCCTCTCGCTCCTGGGTAAGTCTTTATCGATTATCCGACCAGGCCGGAAGAATCCCAGAAAGAGAGGGCCGAAACTGAAAATTGCCGCCATGGCCTACAAGCCCATAGCTTAAGTCAATGACATTGATTTAGAACTATTGGTCCAAGCTGATGCCTGATTAGGCTCATAGCCAAGCTCTCAGCCTCTTTCGAGTCTTTTGATTCAACAAACCTGGTTGTAAAGAAACCATGCTTGCCAACTTTGCCATCCAAGACTATTTCAAAATTATTCCCCTCTATAATCAGCTTGAATTTTTTCATAATATTTATCTTCTTTCTGTTTTCAAAATCGTAAGCAAGGATTATCTGCATTCCTTAAATAGTCGGGGATTCCATTACCATCCATATCTGCTTCCACATTGGCCAACTCCCCGGATATAGCATCAAATGGATCAAGCAAAGAACCAAGGAAGCCTAAGACACCACACCAGAAAGTATGACCATATTTCCCAGGAGTTTGAAAATGCGGCATTCCTTTGCCACCATTTGCCAAGTCATGCCTTTTGTGTCTCAGCACATCTTCTGCGCCACCGAAAGCTCCAAGTTCGACGGCTTTAGCAGCCTGTCTGTTAGGTGCGAGGACATTTTCGCCTTGCCTTCTAGCCAGACAAGCAGCAGCCGTAGAACTTAATGAAGATATCTTCTGAAATCCCGTTCTTGTTAGCCTTATTACCCATCCAGCAGGAGATAATCCTTCAGGATCAGTAAAATTCACAGGATCATTGAGGCAATAGCCGTAAAGATCCGTATCCCCTCCCGCGAAACCGATGGGGTCTTTGGCGGTCCAGCGGCCGGTGGCGGGGTCGTAGTCGCGGAATCCGAAGCGCACGAGGCCCGTGTCAGGGTCGTGGAGACCGCCGGCGAAGCCCAAGGGGATGGCAAGCCCCGGGTTGCTGTCGCTCAGGACCGAGCCGAAGGCATCGTACTGGATCTCTTTGACCACATTGCCCTGGCCGTTCACCACCAGGCGGAGCGAGCCGACCGGGTCGTAGAAGAGGTGAGAGCGCACGCCGTCTTCTCCGGTCATGGCGACGGGGAGACGGCCGTCCGCGTATTCGAAGCGGAGTTGGAGCCGGTCGTTTGCGTCATAGACCGCAAGGAGCCGGGTCAGGCCCTGCCAGAGGTATTTCTGGGTGAGGGCACCGTCGATCTTTTTTGCGATGCGCCGGCCGAGGGGATCGGAAACCTACTCGATCAGGCGGCCGTCCGGGAGGCTGATCGACAGAAGCGCGCCGCGGCTCGCGTAATCATACCGGGTCCTCGTGCCTTCGTCGTCCCGGTAGAGCAGAAACCCATCGAGATCATAGCCAAAAGAGGTCTGCTCGGTGCTCACCAGGTGATCTTCGATGGAGTACTCATACGCGCGGCCGGCGATATCCCGCAAGGCGTTATGCTCCCGGACCCGCCGGCCGTTTTCGTCATAGTGGTATTCCTCCACGAGCCGGCCGTCGAGGTGAACCGTGGCAAGGCGTCCGGCCGCATCGTAGCCGTAATCGTAGACGGCCGTCCGGCCGTTCAGGACCTCGGTGCGGCGGGTGATCCGCCCGGCTTTGTCGCGGAGAAGATCCCACGAGGAAAGGGCGCCTCCGGCGAGGAGGGAGGCCTCTTTCGTGATCTCCCCGTAGCCGTTGAAGGTGCGGGAGGTCTCGAGGCCGTTTCCTGTGACCGTCTCGGGAAGCCCGTTCAGCGTATTGCGGCCGATGGTGTATGCGCCGGCCGAAGAGAGGAGTCCATCCAGATCGTAGCCATAAGAGACGGTCTGGCCCGCGTAGCTCAGGGCGCTCAATCGGAAGTCATCGTCGTAGGTGTAGCCGAGGGTCTGGTTCAGGGTGCCCCCGTGGGTTTCGGACAGGAGAAGGCCTCCTTCCCAGCCGTAGTGGATCTCCTCCGGGCCCGAGCGGACCCGCTCCGGCCTGCGCAGGTCAAGCAGTCGTATATCGCAAATTCTGCGCCAAGCCGGGTGAGGGCCGCGCCATCGGGCGGTCGCTATTCATGCTGCAGGCATGCATCCGGTTGAATTTGTGCCGATAGGGGATTTTTGGCTCGGGAGGAGATTTGGCCGGGAACGGGGACGGACAAAGCAATGCGGGATCCTCGAAGAGGCCTCGAAACGGGTCGATGCACAATCGAGTGGGCATTGCTGCCGGGGTTCAGGCCACCGATGAGCCTTCCTCTCTGATCTGACGGCCGCGAATTTGATACAGAATCTCTGCCAAGGTGCTGTCCCCTCCCGGGAAGGCACCTTGGCAAAATTCAGCGATATCGTCAGGAAACAATGCACCCCCTGTGATCGGAAACAAAAAATTTACACCCGATCCGTTGGCTATCCCATACGTTATTAACGATATATGTCAACACGAATTTTGCATTGACACTGGATTTTTTAACCAGTCAGGGTTATCATATCCCCTAAACCACGCTTTTTGAGCTTTAGGGGGATACCTAATGGCGATAAACGACCGGATCAGACAACTCAGACAAGAAAGGCGATGGACCCAGGCCGAACTCGGCGAAAAGGTCGGCGTCCACCAAAAACAGGTCTCGGCCTATGAGCGCGGGGCCAATGTGCCCTCCACGGAGGTGCTCATCAAATTGGCCGAAGTATTTAATGTGTCGCTGGATTATCTGGCCTTTGAAGCCAAGGGCCAGGCTGCCAAGATCAATATCCAGGATCGGGACCTTTTGCGGCGCTTTGAAGAACTTGACAGCCTTTCCGAGCCGGATAAGACTTTGGCCAAGCAAATGCTCGACCTTTTGATTTTAAAAAACAGATTCAAGGACCTGGTCGGAACAGGGCCGATATGAAGAGGGCAACCATGAAAGCCGTAACTTACAATAATGCCAAAAAGAACCTGAAGGCGCTGATTGAGGAAGTGTGCAAAGACTCCGAACCGGCCGTCATCGTCAGCGACCGCACCAAGGACAAGGCCGTGCTGATCTCGTTTGAAGATTACCAGGCGATGGAGGAAACCGCCTACTTGCTCAGCTCGCCGGCCCACCGGGCGCATCTTGAAAAATCCTTAAAGCAAGCGCAGTGCGGTGAACTGATTGACTTTCCCGCCGAGGATCTATGAAGATTCAATTTACGCAGGAGGCCTGGAAGGATTTTGAATGGTTTTTGGACAATGACAAGCAAATCGTGAAGCGCATCCGCGAGCTGCTCAGGGACATCCTGCGCCATCCGCAAGAGGGCATCGGCAAACCCGAGCGGCTGAAGTTCCAACTGGCCGGCTGCTGGTCCCGCCGCATCACCAAAGAGCACCGGCTGGTCTACCAGATCGAAAAAGACGGCATCATCGTCATCAGTTGCCGCTATCACTACGAGTAGAAAAGATATTCTGTCGAATTGACAAGAACAAAACGGGGGTTTGAAGAAGATAATTTCTTCTTCAAACCCCCAGTCGATAATGATTTCAGCTCAGCCGCAAACGGCGCATGGAATGCACCCTACCTGGATGCGCTCAGCCGAACTTAAGCTTAGGGCGTGTTGCCCAAGAAAATCATGACCAGTATCCTAAGCACTTCCGATGTCATTAAAAATGCAGCTGAGACAAGAGAACATCTCGCAGCCATTCTTGCCGAATACAACAGCACCATACTCGAACTCTTTGCCGATAATGCCTTCAGTAGGAAAGCCCAGGCCATCACGGTAGAAACGCAGTGATATTCCGGGGTCATCAACGCCGGTGGTAATAACTGTGATTCGTGGTTTCATTTGCTTTGGGTCCTTTAGGCATAACGCCCAGCATCAGGGGCGCCGGCGCTAGCCGGCGTCCCTTGCATGTGCTGGTTAGATTTCGCCTTTGTATACATCCTTACGATTGCCGATTCCACCATCACGGATCCAGGGGTAATCGAAAAGTTTGGAGAAGACGGCTCGCTGAAGCAGCCTGGGGAGGATCGATGTTCCCTCGAAGCGCTAAATTCCGTATTTCCGATAGATCCGGTGCCGGAACGCGTGGGTCACCTTGACCAGGCCGTCGGCGCCGCGCTCTTCTTCAACCTCCCTGTCCGTGGTGGAATAGATCGGGACCAATCCCTTCTCGAAGGCGAAGCCCACCATCAGGTAGCACGCACCGAAGTCCCCCTGGATGAGGACAAAATCCCCGGGTCGGGACTCCTCCTCGAGCCATTTTCGGACCGGTTCGAGAAACCCGCCGATCTCCGGCAGATCCGCAGGGATGCCCCGCCACACCTGCTTCAATCCGGCCGGGAGATCCATGATCCTTTCAACGCCGAGGCTTTTCGACGCGTCCTCGCGCTGCGCCTCTGTAATCTGGTGGTTGAACAGAAGAAAGAGTGTTCGCTCGGTCATTTTCTCATCTCCCTTGGTCGGTATCACTCCTGGAAACCACCCGGCATGACAGGAAGTGTATTCTGTCAACGCGTCATTTCATAAGCAAGGCTTTTTGAACTGAATGGCGGGAAAACCTCCGACCCGGGCAAACCTTTTGCGCTGCAACGACACAAACACGTGCAAGCCACCGCCGGCGGACGCGGTGACCTGCCAACCCGTGCATTGAAACGGCTACATCAACGGATCCAAACAGTCCCTGCATTCCACAGGCACATCGTCCAACTGGATGATGGCCAGGCCCCTGGAACCGTCACGACTGGTTTTTTCGGCTGCAGGGGCCAGGTTCAGATTCACCGTCTCCGGCGAAAGCGTCCACATGGCGCCCAACAGAGGGTCGACAATCAGCCACCCGATCAGACCCCCGAAGATGAAATTGCCTCCGACGTACCATCCATTCGGCCCGCTGACGACCTGCACCGTCTGGGTCTCGTGGCCTTCCTTCGAGATCGAAACGATGTAGTCCTTTCCACCGAAATAGGTCCCGTCCGCCTTCTGGAGCACCACGGTCGTCGGGGTCTGCCCTTTGAAGACTTGCTGACCTGTTTCGTCCGTAACACAGACCTCGGCACCCTCGGGTGAACTGTCGATACTCAAGAGCTGGGTCTTGTCACCCACGATCGTAGCGCAGCCGACCAGCCCCAGCACTCCCAACACCATTGTCCCGATGATCCAACGTATAAATCTTTCCTCCTTCGGTTTGTAAGAAATCCCGCCTCGGCCGGAGGAACGGCCGGTTCGTGGCCGCGCTGCGGAAAGCCGCGTGACCTCTGCGCCATCCTCCACCTGACAGTGCTGAACGGCGGGGATGCGGTAATTTTCAAAACAAATGCCGTAAAGGATGAAAGTGAAGACGAGTTGGAGCGTCTTTGGGAAGATGAAGAAAAACCGACAACCATTTACCGAGCCATTCAACCGTAGCGTAAAGCTCAGCAGGCCGGTCAAGGCCTTTGACAAATGGGTCAACCGCATGCCCTCCGTTCACCACCAAGCCGTGCTAGGGGAAACCACCGTCGCAGCGACGCCGTCGCAAGACAGCGGGTATCTTACCACCTTGAAACACTATCGAAGTGATACCTGGTTTCCATCCGGAAATGGTCTTTTTGGCCAATCTCGGCGTCGATCTGCACGTTTGCTTGTGCGGCGACCACCAGGTCGCCTCCGCGCAAACGCTTGATTTCCTTGATATTGGCCAAAAATCCTCATTTCCGGATTGGAAACTGGGTTCTATAAGAAAATCATTTCCGGATGGACACCAATTAGTGTCCATCCGGAAATGGCCTTTTTTGCCAATCTCGGCGTCAATCCGCGCATTCGCTTGTGCGGCGACCACCAGGTCGCCTCCGCGCAAACGCTTGATTTTATTGATATTGGCCAAACCGGGACCCGCCGCGAAGCGGTGGGACTGAGCACGCGCAGCGTGTAAAGAAAAATCTTCATTTCCGGATTGGAAACGGGGTTGTACCGGGAAATGATTTCCAGATAGGCGCTAGCTAGTTATATATTGTAAACTTGTCAACTAGAAATTATAAACGTCTGATCGCCATTTATATTTCAAGGGTAAAAGGTTTTTGAAAGGCTAAGGAAGCGCATACCGAATGAAGGTAACCGAGCCAATTTTTCCTAGGTGGACATGCTGGACGGAACCCCGCTTTCAGATATCAAACCCTGCGGAACCCATTTCGACTGTCGGAAAAGGATGAATTGCAGCCGGCATCACAAACATTTCAAGGTCGGCAACACCCCGGAAAAGCCGTCTCAAAATAACGCCAGGCACAGATGATCACACCATTCAAGGAAAATCTGAAAAAGAACCTGATAATGTTCTATCAACATATATACTTGGAAAATTACGTATGGCAAGTATAAGCGTCAATCGAATTTCCACGATGTTTGGCGCTTGAACGTAAATGAAAGGGATTACATCCTTTATGACGAATGTTTTTCACGAACCAGCGAATAAGGCCACGGCAATTTCCCGCCGGCATGGCCTGATGGGCGAAACGCTGCAGGCGATTTTTGAAACCCCGCCAGCCAACAATTTTCGCAATGTGCGCGAGCCCTCGCCGGCCATGTTCAAAACCGATACGGCAGGGTCAAAGGAAGTATCTTCGGCTTTCAACCACGAATAATGGAAACCTTGGCCGCAGGGTTTCTCGTTCGCGTGCCAGGATTTGGATTGCGTTGTTGCAACGCTTCAGCATCCCGAATTTGGCGGATCGATATCCAGGCCAGATCAGCGGAAGCGAGAAACAACGAGCGGCTTTGGCAAGAGCCATCGCCACCGATCCACGCATTTTGCTTCTTGATGAACCTTTTAGCAGCCTGGATACGGAAAATACCCAACGGCTTCGGATTGAGTTGAAAAACCATCAAAGAAAACTAAAAATCACCACGATTTTCGTCACCCACAACTGGAAGGAAGCACGTCTCCTGGCGGACCGCAGCGGCGTTATTCATTCCGGTCGGCTGTTCAATTATTCGGACACGGATGCGGATACGGCCTCTATGGGAAAAATCGCGGGCCCAAGGTCGGATGCCGACGAGCAGGCGCTGGCGTGTAGTGGGAAAAGCAATTTTTCATGAACCCCATAATCCAACGGACCGTTTTGAAAATCAGAAGGAGTTGAAAAATGAAATTTGCAGAACGCTTGTTGCTCATGTTCGGGATGATGATGGTGCTGACCGGAGCGGTGCCGGGGTTTGCCATGGAAAACGGAACCGCCGCGGAAAGCGAGGTGGTCGTTTTTGCCGCCGCATCCACCACCAATGCCATCACGGAGATCGGAGATCTCTTTGCGGCGAGGGGGCTGGGGCATATCACAACGTCCTTCGCTTCTTCGTCAACGCTGGCCAAGCAGATCGCCAACGGCGCACCTGCAAATGTCTTCCTTTCGGCCAACGAAAAATGGATGGATTTTCTCGAGGAAAAAGGCGCCATCGAAAAGGCGTCGCGGTTCGACCTTCTGAGCAACCGCATTGTTTTGATCGCGCCTTTGCAGAGTCCGATTCAAACCGTCGACCTGAAAAAAGAGCTGGATCTGGCCGCCTTGCTGGGCAGCGACGGCCGTCTTTCCACGGGCGACCCCGAGCATGTTCCGGTCGGAATATACGGTAAGCAGGCCATGGAGAGCCTGGGACTGTGGGATCGGGTCAAGGACCGCCTGGCACCCATGAAAGACGTGCGCGCGGCCCTGGTTCTGGTGGAGCGCGCCGAGACACCTTTAGGGGTGGTGTATGCCACCGATGCGGCCATCTCTAAAAAGGTGCGGATTGTCGGGGCGTTTCCGGTGGAGAGCCATCCGCCGATCGTTTACCCGGTGGCGGCGGTGGCCGGGCAAAAGACCGATGTAGCTGCCAAGTTCCTGGACTTCCTGAAAACCCCCGAAGCCCGGACGGTGTTTGAAAAATACGGGTTCGAAGTCAGGTAATGCATTTCTGGCATCTGACCGACGTTGAAATCGAGGCCCTGCGGCTAAGCCTGTGGGTTTCGGGGTGGGCCGTAGCCGTCAGTCTGCCGATCGGCATCCTGGTAGCATGGGTTCTGGCGCGGTTGCGCTTTCCGGGCAAAAACCTTCTGGACGGCTTGGTGCACCTGCCCCTGGTGCTGCCACCGGTGGTCACCGGATACCTGCTGCTGGTGCTGCTGGGACGCAACGGTCTGATCGGGGCGGCGCTTTACAAATACCTGGGCCTCGCATTGGCCTTCAACTGGAAAGGGGCCGTTCTGGCAGCGGCGGCGATGTCGTTTCCCTTGCTGGTGCGGGCCGTGCGACTCTCGCTGGAGAGTGTGGACCAGGGGCTGGAGGCGGCTGCACGCACCCTGGGTGCCGGACCTCTACGGGTCTTTTTCACGGTCACCCTTCCTTTGATGGTGCCCGGCATCATCACCGGGCTGATCCTCGCCTTTGCGCGAAGCTTAGGGGAATTCGGCGCCACCATCACCTTCGTATCCAACATCCGGGGACAGACCCAGACACTGCCGTTGGCCCTGTACACCTTGACACAGGTTCCCGACGGAGAGGTCGGAGCCATGCGCCTTTGCATCCTTTCAGTACTGATCGCCATGGCGGCCCTGGTTTGTTCGGAAATGCTGGCGCGACGTTTTGCCGCCCGCATGAGAGGTTGAATCGCTTGGAGATCAACATTACCCGCAAGCAAGACGGCTTCTTGGTCGATGCAGCCTTCGAGGGCCCGGAATCGGGGGTTACGGCTTTGTTCGGACCCTCCGGCGCCGGCAAGACATCGCTCATCAGCATGGTGGCCGGCTTGATGCGCCCCGATGTCGGCCGCATACAGGTCAACGGGCTTTGCCTGTTCGATTCGGAGCGGCACATAAACCTGCCGCCCGAGAAACGGCGGATCGGCTATGTCTTTCAAGACGGCCGCCTGCTGCCGCACCTTTCGGTCCGCGGCAACCTGACCTACGGCATGCGCCTGACCCCTGCAAGTCGCCGTTTTGTCGCCTTTGACGCCGTGGTCGAGTTGCTTGGCATCGGACACCTGCTCAGCCGCCGGCCGGCCAGGCTCTCCGGGGGCGAAAAACAGCGCGTGGCCATCGGCCGGGCGCTCTTGACCAGCCCGGCCATGCTGCTGATGGACGAGCCGCTTGCCTCCCTGGACGCCTCCCGCAAGTCCGAGGTGCTGCCCTTCATCATGAGGCTTTCCCGCGAGTACGCCATTCCCATTCTTTACGTCAGCCACATCATGGATGAAATTCTGAATCTAGCCGATCGCCTGGTCATCATGGACATGGGACGCGTAGCCGCATTCGGGGACCTGGATGACCTCCTGTCCAGGCCGGAATTGCAGACGCACCTTGGAACGGAAGATTATGGATCGGTGATCTCTGCGGTGGTGGATGAGCCCCTGGACGCTTCAGGCCTTACGCGGCTGCGCTTCGGCGGCCACTGGCTCAAAGTGCCGCCGATGCCGGCAGGCCGGCGCGACCAGGTTCGTGTGCGCATCTCCGCCCGCCATGTCGCCGTGGCCCTCCAAGCACCCGAACGGACCAGCTTCCAGAACATCTTCCCCGGCAAGGTCGACCAGATATTCGACTGCGGAGAATCCTTCGTCGACGTGCGTTTGGATATCGGCTGTCTTCTGCTGGCGCGCGTTACGCGGCAATCCTTCTTCGACCTGAATCTGAAACCAGGCCAACCGGTATTCGCCCTCATCAAAAGTGTGTCCGTATCACTCGGTGCCGTCAATGCGATGCCGGACGGGAGCAAGGTGCCACCCATCTGACAGGCCACCACCGATGGGGCGCTCGGAAAGCCCGGAGAAAATGGCTCGCTGCCGCCGCCGGGGGCGAATCGACCACTCCCCCCAGCGCTAAACCCCGTATTTCCGATAGATCCAGTGCCGGAAGGCGTCGGTCACCTTGACCAGACTGTCGGCGCCCCGCTCTTCTTCAACCTCCCTGTCCGTGGTGGAATAGATCGGGATCAGTCCTTTCTCGAAGGCGAAGCCCGCCATCAGGTAGCACGCACCGAAGTCCCCCTGGATGAGGACGAAATCCCCGGGTCGTGACTCCTCCTCGAGCCATTTTCGGACCGGTTCGAGAAACGCGCCGATCTCCGGCAGATCCGGAGGGATATCCCCCCACACCTGCTTCAATCCGGCCGGGAGGTCCATGATCCTTCCAACCCCGAGGCTTTTCGATGCGTCCTCGCGCTGCGCCTCTGTAATCTGGTGGTTGAACAGAAGAAAGAGGGTCCGCTCGGTCATCCTTTAGTCAACCCCGTCACCAACGAGTTGCTCCGACCTGTTCTTGGTGCCCAATCGATGCTCAACATGACTTCAGCTGTATCAAATCAAAAGTTTCGGTGCCGCAGGAATATCCCAAGCCCTGACAGATTTTTTTCTGCAGGTGTGCAGCGGCAACAGAACGCCTGTCAAACACGCAAAGGGTTATGCGAAAGAATGTTCATCTCTGGGGATCGGTTTCAGGCGATTGATCTGTTTTGCTTCAGGGCTGTTCATTGCATGCCAAAGGTCCCAATCCTGCTGCAATCCCAGCCAGAAATCAGCAGACATTCCCAAAACACGCGACAGCCGCAAAGCGGTATCCGGAGTTACCGAACGCCTGCCTTTGATAATTTCGTTCAAGCGAGGGTAAGAAACGCCTAGACGCCTTGCAAGTTCTGCTTGTGTGAGGTTAAGCGGTTTGACGAATTCCTCTAAAAGCATCTCCCCAGGGTGTGTTGGTAGACGATTACGAGGCAGGCGCCGACCAACATCAGTGGTAATCTGTGATTTCGATCTCGTAGGCATGGCCTTACTCTCATATAAAACAAAATCTGTATTGTATATTAATGCAAATATTGTATTGATCCTGCCGATTGTCTTTCAAGTGCTCCATAAGATTACCAGGAAATTCTTTAAGTTCGTTGATCTATCGAAATCGGTTGACTTGATACAACTTTCGGCGATCAACCGGGAAAATAGATTGAGGACAGCATCTTCGAGCTGCTCGGGATGCATTACCATCGAAAATATCCTCCGCACCGGCGGTCTTAAAAGTCTTTATCATGGATCATATGATAATGCGACCCATAATAGTTGTCAAACTGTTTGAAATGAATAATTAACTTTAAATTCGACGACCCGATTGAGGCCGTCAAGATGCTCTTTTGGGCGGACTGCGATCGCGTTCTGGAGCGCACTATCCTGACCGAAGGTGAGAGCCAGATCCTCCAGCATGCTCCAGCGCGAAACCGGGCGCATCCGCTCCCTCCTCGAGGGTCCCACCTCAACCACGGACACTTCTTCTGCCTGCTCGACACCCACAGCTGGGAAAAACTCCTCGAGACCGTCATCGACGAACAGACCGGGCCCTTCCCGTTTTCCTACCGCTGAGACAGGGCCCAGCCCTCGAGTTATCCTTCCTCGACTGGGACCATTACCATGCGTGGAGGTGTGCGGGGATACCGATGATGCTCGCCCGCCCGCAGGAGCACTCCGGCGAGGTGCGCCAGGCGATGGTCGGCTTCTGCGAAAAACCGGCCGGGGCCGGCATGCCTTTGTGGGTCCGCAACCGCATGGATGCCGCGGTCTGGGGCAGAGCCTTTTCAGGCCGGGCCGAAAAGGCTCTTGATACCCTGACAAAACCTGTCAAAAGAGTACGGGTTGTGAGTTTTGCCCTGTAGAACCCAGTTTCCAATCCGGAAATGAGAATTTTTGGCCAATATCAAGAAAATCAAGCGTTTGCGCGGAAGCGACCTGCAGGTCGCCGCGCAAGCAAACGTGTAGATTGACGCCGAGATTGGCAAAAAAGACCATTTCCGGATGGAAGCTGGCTATCCAATAGCAGCCATTGGGGTGATTTGCTTTTCAATTTTGTCTTCGAGCAGATCTTCCGCGACATCGAGTTCATAATCCATTTGTAGGCCGAGCCAAAACTGAGGAGACATGCCGAAATATCGTGAAAGCCTCAAAGCTGTGTCCGCGGTCACACGTCGCTTCCCCAAAACGATCTCGTTGATTCGGCGTGCTGGAACGCAAAGAGCCATGGCAAGCTTATTTTGACTCAATCCCAAAGGCTCAAGGAATTCTTTTTGTAAAACCTCTCCTGGATGCAAGGGAGATAATTTTCTTTCTTCCATATTTCGTTACCCCCTATGGTAATCTATGATTTCGACCTCAAAAGCGTCGTTGCTGGACCATCTGAAACAGACCCTCCATTGCCGATCGATGCGTATCGAGTATTGATCAGCCCTGTCTCCTTTCATTTTTTCCAGCCTGTTGCCTGGTGGAATTCGTAGATCATCGAGGTTCGTTGCCCGATTCAGCATTCTCAACTTCCGCAAAGCGGCTCGCTGCAACTCCTCGGAAAGCTTCATAGACCGCTGTCGATCGAAGATCTTTTCGGCCTCGTTGTCTTTGAATGATCTTATCATAAAGTCAGATTATACCATTTAGCGTTTAACGTCAAACGGTTTTCACATCCCAATGCTGAGGTGGCGGGCTTCATCTCGACGGGCCGCTTCTGTTTGAGGTCCTCCTCGTCCACGAAGTCCGTATTTTCGATCTGCCTGTAGACGAAGTCCTCCGGGCTGAGGACATTTCGATTGATGAGCGCCAGGACAAACCGGTCCCCGAGAAAAACGCGCCACTCCTCGACCAGATCGCAGGCAAGCGACGGCCGCCCGTAGTCTTCCACGTGCAGGGCGCCCATGTAGGGATCGAGGCCGACGATCTTGATGGCGGTCAGAACCTCGCTCGTCAGGAGCGTATAGACAAAGGAAAGCAGCGCATTGACCGGGTCGAGCGGCGGCCGGCGGTTGCGGCCCTTGAAGCTGAAGCCCGGGTTCCGCACCAGCCGCGGAAAGCCCTCGTAATAGACGCGCGTCCCCTGCCCTTCGATCCCCCTGACGATATCCAAATCGGAGGCCGGGTCGAGGGCGCCCCGCTCCATGGCGCGGATGGTAGCCGCCCGCGCCTTGACAGCAGCCGCCTCCTGCCCCTTACCGAGCAGAACCAGCAGTTCGATGTGCTCGCGCCAGCCCGCCTCGAAATCCGGGTAGTCTGCGAAAGCCCTGGTTGAGGTTATACGGCCAAGGGCAGGACTCCCGGGCAGCCCATCCCTTAGAGAGGGGCTACCCGGGGCCTGCATTAATGGATCACGGCATCGGAGGGGGGATTTTCAAAAAAATGTTTTCGGGGATGGTCTATTTCCAGACGATTCAAAAAATCGGCCATTCGTATCGGCATCATATCTCGGCCTGTGGGAACCAAAACCTCAAAATTTTGCAAACGGCAGATCACAAACCTCGTGTAGATGTGAAGCCTGAATGGTATTATTAAGAAAATGGAGAGCTATATGATCGTATACAAGACAGGCGACATACTCACTGAGGACGTCGAGGCACTGGTCAATACGGTTAACTGCGTGGGCATCATGGGCCGTGGCATAGCCCTTCAGTTTAAAAACGCTTACCCGGATAATTTCAGGGCATACGCTGCGGCTTGCAAGCGGAAAAAAGTGCAGCCGGGACGGATGTTTGTCTTTGAGACCGAGCGACTGGTGAATCCGCGCTATATCATCAATTTCCCAACCAAACGTCACTGGAGAGGCAAGAGCCGGATCGAGGATATCGAGAGCGGTCTTGTTGCTTTAGTGGAGGTAATCCGATCAAGGGACATTCGGTCCATCGCCATCCCGCCTCTAGGAAGCGGATTAGGCGGTTTGGGCTGGCCAGAGGTCCGTCCGCGTATCGAAGCGGCTTTAGGAGAGTTCAAAGAGCTTAAGGCGGTCATTTTCGAACCACGTGACGCATCGATTAACACGGAGATCAACCATTCAAAGGGTGTACCTAAAATGACGTCAGGCAGGGCTGCCTTGGTAGGATTGATGTCCCGCTATCTAAACGGGTTGCTGGACCCTTTTATAACCTTGCTGGAAGTACACAAGCTCATATATTTTATGCAAGAGGCTGGAGAACCGTTGAAGCTTCGCTTCACGAAAAGCCACTATGGGCCGTATGCCGAAAACCTCAGGCATTTACTGAACACCGTCGAGGGACATTTGGTTTCCGGCTACGCCGACGGATGGGACGATCCTAACAAGCATTTAGAGCTGGTACCCGGCGCAGCCGAAGACGCACTAGCCTTCCTTAGAGATGCAGCAGAAACCAAGGCACGATTTGATAAAGTAACAGAACTGGTCGAAGGATTCGAATCACCATTCGGTCTCGAGTTGTTGTCTTCGGTCCACTGGGTTATTAGTGAGGAGAAGGTTCAAACCGAGGACGACGTTGTGACACAAACATATGAATGGAATGATCGGAAAAGGCAATTCACAAGACGTCAGATTGCGCTTGCCGTGGACGTGTTATCCAGGAAAAACTGGATTAAGAACTTCCCTGATCAGACGATGTGTCACTGACATCCGCTTCTATGAGCCGGTTCTTATCCGATCTTCCCTGCGGCTATAACGGTTTTGGGCCTCCTTCCCTCCCTTCCGAATCTGCCGGGGACTGCCAGTTTTTCTCTTTTGCGCCCTGCCTCAGGAAAACCACCACTTCCTACGGCTCGAAAATCGAGGCGAGGGCGGCCCGCACGAAGCGCGTTTCCTTGCTCCGCCCGCCGAACACGTACACGCCGGCCTGGCAAACGCTCGTTCCAAGAAAGCCGATCATCCTCTTACCCGACCTATCACCCTCCTGACGAGCTATAAACCACGACCGCCGCCCACCAGCCCGAGGGCCAGTCGCGACCACAACTCGAACCGATTCAGGTCCATTTCCCGGGTTTTCAGCCAGCTGAAGGAATCGAGTGTGGCGATTGTGGAGGGCCGCAACCATTTCGCCTTCTCCGATGTGCGAAGATCGGTTGCTCAAGCCGCGGCGGATGATAATTTCGGTTTACTTTTCTCGGTGCCGTGTAAATCCAGGCTAAATTCCTTTGTGGACGCCCTGCTGCGCATGGCGGCGTGAGCATTTTCAGGAAACTTCAGATGTATTCTAATGTCCTTTTCGAAAGATAGGTACCAATGGGAAATGCCACATACATAAGGCGAAGATAACTTTTGAATACGCCAAAGGTCAACCTATTTTATCTGATTATCCCAACTCCCAATAGAAGAATTAAATCTCAACCGCTCTCTTACTTAACCTTTTTTATTCTCCTTATTTAATCAAATTCTTTACCGCAGTTATTACATTTATTCATTTTATAGCTTTTGAAATTGGATGAAATATCTCCTGTAAATAATATGAATATTAAAACTTCATTACAATTTGGACACCTTATCTTTGTTATTAAAAATATTTGATAAAGATAAAAAGCACAGCATATAAACAATACTATAGCCATATATTTTTGGGAGATATTATACCGCTGTATAAGGACTGATAAGCAGAAGATTAAAATTGCACATACGATAAACGACAATATTACTTTCTTCACCCATCGTCCAACTTTCAAATGTACATTTATTTTTCCAGCCATTTTAGAATTGAATGGATTTAATATTTATAAATTTATTTACAAGGGTCATCGTGCAAAAGGCCATAAAGATCGTCACCAAAGGTAGCATCTATAGGCTCCCAATTACCATCCCTAATAGGCACAGTGTATGAAACAGGCAGGGCCAAACCAAGGCCTATATTTAATTGTATTTTTGAAAGATCAGGTGCAACGGTAATACCCAAATACTTCCCAAGGCCAAGATTGACTGAGTCTTGGCCAAGTAAGTCATGAGTGATATCACCAAAAATTCCTTTACCAAAATCATAACCTACAGACAAACCGCCACCGACAATAGCTCCACTACCTGTAGTGAGAGAAGCTTGACTTGGATTTTGTGTGCTTGCGCTATAATCAAACCCAAGAAATCCAGCATTGGCAACCCCATAAAATTCCAGCCCAAGTGGGTCAATAAAATTAACCGGATTATTTAGGACGTATCCATATAAATTCAGATCTCCCCCGCCAAAGCCGATGGGGTCCTTGGCGGTCCAGCGGCCGGTGGCGGGGTCGTAGTCGCGGAATCCGAAGCCCACCAGGCCCGTGTCGGGGTCGTGGAGACCGCCGGCGAAGCCCAAGGGGATGGCAAGCCCCGGGTTGCTGTCGCTCAGGACCGAGCCGAAGGCATCGTACTGGATCTCTTTGACCACATTGCCCTGGCCATCCACCACCAGGCGGAGCGAGCCGACCGGATCGTAGAAAAGGTGAGAGCGGGCGCCGTCTTCTCCGGTCATGGCGACGGGGAGACGGCCGTCCGCGTATTCGAAGCGGAGTTGGAGCCGGTCGTTTGCGTCATAGACCGCAAGGAGCCGGGTCAGGCCCTGCCAGAGGTATTTCTCGGTGAGGGCACCGTCGATCTTTTTTGCGATGCGCCGGCCAAGGGGATCGTAGACGTACTCGATCAGCCTACCGTCCGCAAGGCTGACCGACAGAAGCGCGCCGCGGCTCGCGTAATCATACCGGGTTCTGGCGCCTCCGGCGAGGAGGGAGGCCTCTTTCGTGATTTCCCCATAGCCGTTGAAGGTGCGGGAGGTCTCGAGGCCGTTTCCTGCGACCGTCTCAGGAAGCCCGTTCTGCGCATTGCGGAAGATCGTGTATGCGCCGGCCGAAGAGAGGAGTCCATCCAGGTCGTAGCCATAGGAGAGGGTCTGGCCCGCGTAGCTCAGGGCGCTCAATCGGAAGTCATCGTCGTAGGCGTAGCCGAGGGTCTGGTTCAGGGTGCCCCCGTGGGTTTCGGATAGGAGGAGGCCTCCCTCCCAGCCGTAGTGGATCTCCTCCGGGCCCGAGCGGACCCGCTTCGGCCTGCGCAGGTCAGGCAGTTGTATATCGCAAGTTCTGCGCCAAGCTGGGTGAGGGCCGCGCCATCGGGCGGTCGGTATTCATGCTGCAGGCATGCATCCGGTTGAATTTATGCAGATAGGAGATTTTTTGCTCGGGAGGAGATCCGGCCGGGAACGGGGACGGACAAAGCAATGGGGGATCCTGGAAGGGGCCTCAAAACGGGTCGATGCACAATCGAGTGGCCATTGCTGCCGGGATTCAGGCCACCGATGGGCCTTCCTCTCTGATCTGACAGCCGTGAATTTGATACAGGGTCTCTGCCAAGGTGCTGTTCCCTCCCGGGAAGGCACCTTGGCAAAATTCAGCGATGACGTCAGGAAACAATGCACCCCATGTGATCGGAAACCCCAAAACACGTGAAGGCCACCGCCGGCGGACGCGGTGATCTGCCACCCCCTGCATTGAAACGGCTACATCAACGGCTCGAGACAATCCCTCAAGTCAATGGCATTCGGATTCAAGTAGGACTCAATGATGCTTTCAATCTGCTGTTTCATTTCTTCTGGGACATCGGACAACTCTTTATAGGATTTCTTGATCATTCTTCTGGTTGTCCGTTCGAGCCCGCCTTTGATTCGTTTGTCTTGCGACAGCAGATAGAGCAAAACGATCACAGCGGTGTGTTCATCGGCACCAGCATCCACCATGCTTTTCATTGGTTTGACAAGGCCTTTCGGCATGCCTTCTTTTTCGAATCGAATCAGGGACAGGATGTTCTCAAAAGGAGCGGTTTGGTCCATTTGGATCCCGTTGATACAAGCAATCAGTCCATCGAATTGTCTTCGTTCGCTTTCGAGATAGCCCATGAAGGTGGAGCAGCATAGCCGTTTAGAAGACATTTCCACTTTGGAAATCGACAATCTTTCCGCGTTAAACCTCAATTCGAATCTCTCGTTCATCAATACCGAACCTGACGCTCCCCAACCGGCCGCGAGCATCTGGGGGGTCTTTCGGAGGACCGGCAGATCCAAGGCCTTTCGCCCCTCGGCCCTCACATCGACAGCCAGGCAGTTCGTAAAGGGGGACATCAATTGATACTTCACACCGAGGTCTGCAATATCCCGGGGATCCTTCATCGTCTTCATCCTGCATGCCGCGGCCATGCGCGCCATCGTTCCAGCCGCCTCGTCCGGTGGCTGCATCTGAATGCCGGCCTGGAGCGGCACTTTCTGAACCCACGCTGCGCCGTTTTCAAGCACGGCCTGCAGCTCGACCATGCCGTCGGGTCTTTCGTCGAAGGTGCCGAAGACATGCAGCGTATCCCCCTCGTAGATGGCCGGGATCGCTTCGGAAAAAATCCCGGTCGGTTCGCTGGGCCAGTGGATTTGCACCTTCACCGCCCTGGGCGAATAGATCCTCTTGAAATGCCGCACGATCTTTTCCACCATCTCCTCCCACGGGGAAACCAGCTCACAGGCCCCGCCCGTGGCGTCGGCCAGGCTCTGAACGAAGGCCTCTGAGACGGAACTGCCCACCCCGACGGTGAAAAACCGGAAGCCGGACCCGGCCGCCATCGCCGTCACCTTTTCCCATTCCCACACCTCACCGTCCGTAATCAGCAGCGCCTCCTTCGAGAGCGTCGAGGAGGCTGCGCTCCTCACGGCGGCCGCGACGGCCTGCCCGATTTCGGTCCCCCCCATGTCCGCATCCAGGACCTCCAGGAGGGCCCTCGCCTTTTTCAGGTTGGCGGCGTCCGCTGCAACGGGCGCGGAAAACAGCTTTCGGTGGGAGTTCCCGAACCGGATGACGTTGAACCAGTCCTCTGGTCGCAGCAGACCGAGGATTTCACAGAGCGCCCTGCGGGCCTGGGCGATGGAGTCTCCCGCCATGGAGCCGGAGCAATCGACGATGATCGTGATGCACCTGGGCGCGGGCCTGGATGGGGCAGGGAACCTGGGGCAGAAAGACGCCAAGGCTACGTAGCCCTCCCCGTCTCGCTCGACGTGCGCCATGCTCTTTTTATCGGTTTCCATGGAAAGGTTCAGGACAAAATCCCGATCCATCAGCGCCTGCCTTTTTGCGAGGGAAACAACCGTCTTTCCAAAGCGGCGCTGTGACGCGATGTGGTGGGAAGGGCTTTCAATCAACGCTCCAGCCAGCGCACCGCAGACCGACACCGTGATGCTGAAGGGGTTTTCATGCATCAGATCGTAGTCCGGGCTCTGGTGCGGTTGAAGACCGAGGATTTCGGGATCGCCGTATCTCGGCGCGACGGTCGTCGGCAGAAAAAACCTCAGGGAATTCTCACGCCATTTGAGAAGTTCGGCATACGTGATCGACAGATCGATGCATTCTTCAGGCTGCAGGTTGCCCACGTTCATCGTGTACAGACCGGGGTCGATCTGCTCCAGCATGATCGCGGTGTCACCGTCGGTTATGGCGTCCTCATACCGGTCTTCAGCTTCGGTCTTTTCAACCACGACGCCTTTGAACGCCTTGGTGCCGGTTTTGATCGTCATGTCCAGAAGCACGGCCCCAAGGGGAAGCGGAAAGGTGTAAACGGCTTCGATGTTGACCTTTTCCAGATTGCGGTAGGTTTGCCTGATGGTCACTTTGCACAGAAGGTTTTCGATTTCGGCCTCTACCTTCACTGACTGAAGTGCGACCCTTCCCTCCCCGACAGGCGTCAAATCAGGCGCGGTCATCGCTCTGTTCATACTACGATTTCTCCTCTCTTATCTTTCCAGCCACCTTCATGACGTCCCGGAACAGGGCGCGGACCTGTCCCGGGCTCAATCCAGCCCGCGTAGGTTCGATGTGCAGCTCGATGCCGTCGTTCACATTCAGATGGCTCCAGACTTCGACGGCCCCCTTTTTTCGGGGCGGCGGCGGTGGAAGCGGCTGACCACCGGGGGCGCCCCCCTTTCCATCGGCCAGAATCTCCTGGATGCGATCGAGCGACACCCCGGCCCTCTTCCACTTGCGGATCGCCAGCAGCTGCTCCAGGTGCGCGTGCGTGTAATAGGCCCCCTTTCCTGCGCCTTCGGGCCGGTCCACCAGGCCCTTCTGGATGTAGTATCGGACCGTGCGCCTGTCCATCTCCACCAGGGCGCACATCTCGTCGATCGTGAATTTTCTGACGTCATTTTTCATGACACTTATACTATACACTTTTAGTGTCATGATCAAGAAAAAAAGATGGCGCATTTTTCGACAGATCGGGTCCAGGGGCGGAATTTTCAGAGCCCATTGCAGGTTGCGGAAACTCCAGGGGAAAGATGCCGCCGAAGACCTGCCCGAAGTGCATAGCGACAGGACACACCCTATAAAAAGGCTGGGAGGGTACCGGACATCAGGGGCGATGATATTCTCCGCTCCACCATCACGGATTCAGGGGTAATCGAAGAGTTTGGAAAAGACGGCTCGCTGAAGCAGCCGGGGAAGGGTCGATCTTCCCTCGAAGCGCTAAATCCCGTATTTCCGATAGATCCGGTGCCGGAAGGCGTGGGTCACCTTGACCAGGCCGTCGGCGCCGCGCTCTTCTTCAACCTCTCTATCCGTGGTGGAATAGATCGGGACCAGTCCCTTCTCGAAGGCGAAGCCCGCCATCAGGTAGCACGCACCGAAGTCCCCCTGGATGAGAACGAAATCCCCGGGTCGGGACTCTTCCTCGAGCCATTTTCGGACCGGTTCGAGAAACGCGCCGATCTCCGGCAGATCCGCAGGGATGTCCCGCCACACCTGCTTCAATCCGGCCGGGAGGTCCATGATCCTTCCAACCCCGAGGCTTTTCGACGCGTCCTCGCGCTGCGTCTCTGTAATCTGGTGGTTGAACAGAAGAAAAAGGGTCCGCTCGGTCATTTTCTCATCTCCCTTGGTCGGTATCACTCCTGGAAACCACCCGGCATGACGGGAAGTGTATTCTGTCAACGCGTCATTTCATAAGCAAGGCTTTTTGAACTGGATGGCGGGAAAACCTCCGAACCGGGCAAACCTTTTGCACCGCAACGACACAAACACGTGCAGGCCACCGCCGGCGGACGCGGTGACCTGCCAACCGTGCATTGAAACGGCTACATCAACGGATCCAAACAGCCCCTCCATTCCACAGGCACATCGTCCAACTGGATGATGGCCAGACCTCTGGAATCGTCAAGGCTGGTTTTTTCGGCTGCAGGGGCCAGGTTCAGGTTCACCGTCTCCGGAGAAAGCGTCCACATGGCGCCCGACAACGGGTCGACAATCAGCCACCCGATCAGACCCCCGAAGATGAAATTGCCGCCGACGTACCACCCATTCGGCCCGCTGACGACCTGCACCGTCTGGGTCTCGTGGCCTTCCTTGGAGATCGAAACGGTGTAGTCCTTGCCACCGAAATAGGTCCCGTCCGCCTTCTGGAGCACCACGGTCGTCGGGGTCTGCCCTTTGAAGACCTGCTGACCTGTTTCGTCCGTAACACAGACCTCGGCACCCTCGGGTGAACTGTTGATACTCAAGAGCTGGGTCTTGTCGCCTACGATCGTGGCGCAGCCGACCAGCCCCAGCACTCCCAACATCATTGTCACGATGATCCAACGCATACCTCTTTCCTCCTTTGATGGTCAATAAATCCCGCCTCGGCCGGAGGAACCGCCGCTTCGTGGCCGCGCTGCGGAAACCCGCGTGACCTCTGCGCCATCCTCCACCTGACAGTGCTGAACGGCGGGGATGCGGTAATTTTCAAAAAAAATGCCTTGAGGGATGAAAGTAATCCGCCATTCACGACAAGTGCGGCCTTGTGCGTGAGGGCCAAGACCGGCGGGTTCTGTTTAATCTCCGGCCGCTGGCTCGCGGCCAGATTTTGGATCGAGTGGTTGTTGGAAACGTCTTCTGACTGCTTGACAGTATCCATCCGGAAATGATTTCGTGGTAGGACTCAGTTTCCAATCCGAAATGAGCATTTTTGGCCAATATCAAGGAAATCAAGCGTTTGCACGGAGGCAACCTGCAGGTCGCCGCACAATCAAACGTGCAGATGGACGTCGGGATTGGCCAAAATGACCATTTCCGAATGGAAACAATGGGAGCTTCATCACCACAAGAAAGGATAAAGGCTGAATCCGTGGCGGCTGGGGACTGTTGAGCGGGGATTGCGGGCTGGAGAGGAGAGCGGGTGTATACTGGCAACACGGGCTCCGACACCCGAGGTTTTTTGCACCGGATCATTGTTTTTGGCGTATAAATGCGCTATAGACTGCCGAGCATTGCACGGTTCCGAACAGCACAGGGATGGAGAGGTCCAATGGCAAAGGCCGGGTCCAAACAAGGATTTGCCGCACGCCTCTGGGGTGAGGCCCCAAAACAGCCGCCGCTCGACTGGCGCCGCTTGGGGGCCTCCATCAGACGCCTGCCTTCGCCCTACTGGGAAGAGCGGATGTTCTTCCACGGGGCGGATGACCGGAAGCTCAGAGACGCGACCGGAGGTTTTCCCGCCACCTTCCGCAGAGACAAAAAGACCCATCCGCTCTTCGTCCTGAAGCGACTCGCCAATTTCGGGTTCCAGGTCTGTCCGTGCACCTCCGTCCCATCGAGTCCCTTCTATATTGAGAAAGGATGCCTCCTCGAACCGAGCGAATATGCCATGGAGCGCACCTCCTACATCATGGAGCGGTTCCGCTTCGGTCTTCCACGCTCGGGAAAGGTGAACTTTTCTTTGCGCTTCATGGGTGTCGTGCCTGAATCGTGCCTGCGGAGAAGCCTCTGATGGACACGTCGACCTGGGAGGCATGGATCGACAGCCCGGGCTGCTTTGCGGTCCTGGAGCGCTGCGCGGCAACCGTTTCCCGCAAAATAAAGCCCCTGAACCTCTCCAGCCGCCAGTGGCCTTACGAGGACAACCGGGAGCTTGCGGCGGAGATCTGGGCCTTCCTGAAGGAGAAGAAGGAGGGCAGCCTGCCGCCCGATTTGCTCCGCCTGCTTCAGAACGCCGACTGGAGCCGTTTTGCGGGCTACCTCAGCACACTGTTCATCAACCACGCCCTCGACCGCTTGCGCACCCGGGAAATGAGCCCCTGGCACGCCCTGTACCGGCGCGTGCGCCAGGTCCTCTCCAACGCGGACGGCATCCATTACAAGGCTGGACGGGAGGCGGCCTTCTATTCCTGGGAATCCGGGGAGGACCGGCCGGTCATCCCACCCGTGGATGCCACCCCCAGGGACTGGCCCGATCCGGGGATGAAACCCGCAGAGTCAGTCACGCAGGTGAACCTCATCTCCCTCTCGAAGACATTCGAGCGACTCCTCGTCGAGCGGACAGGGGTCCACGGCTGGGTCCCGGTCCGCTCGTTCGTCAACTTCCTCGGCACGCTCTTCCCGGAACTCCTCGAATCCTACCGGGAGGTGCCGCTGCCCGACGGAGATGCGCCTAGACCCGGCGGGCCCTACCTCGCACCGCCTTCCGACCCCGGCCTGACCGCCGAGGAGGCGGCCGCCCTCGCCGATCTCGCCCCTCTGGCCGAACAGTTCGTGAAGGGGATCGACGTCAAGAAACGCGCCGTCTTGCATCTCAAATACGGCATGGACCTCTCCCTGGAGGAGATGGCCCGCCGGCTGGGGTACAAAGGCCCAAGCGGCCCCCTCTATCAGTTGACCCTTGCCGAAGACGCCCTCCGCGGCTTCTGCAGCCTGTGGCCCGGGCTCTCCCCGGAGGATCTGGACCAAAATCTTTTCGGAGAATTCGTGGTGCGGGTGCTCGACCTTTGCAAATCCGCCGTCGAAGGCCGTTCAGATCCAATGAAAGAAGATGAAACGGAGCCCTCCGATGAATGACCCTGGTTCCATCCGCATGAAGCTTGCCTGGCAGAACCTCTTTTCACTGCGCACCTGTCCGCCGGACCGCATCCTCTTTTCGGCGGACCGCGATCCCGCTCTGGAGCGCCATATCGAGGCCTGCCCCTTTTGCGCGGAGCGCCTTTCAGCCGTTGACGAATGGAGCGCATGGGAGAGCCTCGGCGGTCGGCTGGCGGAGGCCTCGCCTGCGGCCGAGGACGGAGCCCCCGCCCCGGGCGAGATCCGGGAGGTGAAGGCGGCCCTCGGCGGATGGGGCCCTGCAAACCGGTACTACAATCCGCCGATAGTGTTCATCCTGGACATCGAGGCCTCGCCCGACCCCTGTGCGCGCGTCGCGCAGATTTGCGGCGATGCAGCGCTCATGGGGCTTGACGACGAAGCGCTCGGGGAGGACAGAGGCTTTGTGGAGTGCTGGAACACCTATACGCTGGCCCTCGCGGACATCGGGCGACGCTGGGGGCAGGCCCCCCCCGAAACCCTTTCGGCCGTTCAGGCTGCGGCCGCTCAGCCGCCGCAGCCGATCCCCGAGCACTCCGTCCTCTTCTTCTTCCGCCAGCTGGAACTCGAACTGGCGGGCTACCTCGCGGCCAAGAGCGTCGAGCGGCTCCTGTCGAAGCAGAAATCCCCCGCCCACCCAGCGATGCCGCCCGCTGGCCTCGCCCTGCGGGCATTCCTCGAGGAGGCCTACCCCGGCGCCGAACTGCCGGAGCGCGCAGCAGACGACTATGAACTGCTGGCCTTCAGCCGCTTTCCCGACCTGGAAACGCCTCTGGCGGCCGACGAGAAGGGGGGCTGGGACAGGGCGAACTGCATCTGTCTGACCTCGGGTGGTTTCGAGGTCCAGGCCTTGCCCTTTCAGGTGGATCTGATAAGCCAGTCCCCTGCCGGCCTTCTGGTGACCGGAAAAATCCGGCAGACGGGCTGTCTGCCTCAAACCATCCACGCATGGTGGGAAAGGCCCGGCGCTGACCCGCTGCCGGCCGCCGCGCATGAACTCGACCGGGGCAAAAGCCTTTTTCGGATCGTTTTCAGAGGCCTCAGGGAAACCGAGGTCCAAAACGGCGCACTGGTCCTTCTTCTGGTGGGCGATGCGGTATAACCCGAACAGCTGGGATCTGCAGGTACTCCACGCCTATTCCGCGGACTGGGACATCCGCGATCGGCGGGACAACCTTCTCCATCCTCATCCGGGGATCTGGCCGGAGGACGGCGGCCGCCTGTCCGACCTTCTCGAAAAGATCCTCCAACGGATCGGCGCGGACGAACCCTTCCGCAGGCTTTTCTGCCTGTGCTGCCTCGCCGCAGCGATCCTCGCCCCTGACAGACGCCGCCCGGAACTGACCAGCGCCCTCTCGGCCCACACCTCCCTTGCCGCCCTCGGGTTGCCTTTCATCGACTGGGACCATTTCCATGCATGGAGGTGGGCGGGGATCCCGCTGCTGCTCACCCGCCCTCAGGACACAGCGGGCGAGGTGCGCTGGGCCATGGTCGGGTTCGGCGAAAAGGCGGCCGGGACCGGCATGCCTCTGTGGGCGCGGACCCGCATGGATGCGACGGCCTGCCGGGCGGTTGAAACCGCGGCCGCCCTCGCCGCACAAAAGCGCCCGAAAGGGCATTTCTTCTTCTGGCCTGTGCTCGATCCCTGCGGAGGCAACGTCGCTCTCTACGGGTCGTCGCTCGGCCTGGCCGTCTACCTCGGCTTCCGCTCGGCCCAGCAAGGCTTCCCCGTCCCGGCGCTCGCGGCTACAGGCGCCCTCAGCGCAGACGGCGACATTCTCCCGGTCGAAGGCATCCTTCAAAAATGCGAGGCCGCCCGTGACCACCGGCTGACCGGCATCCTTTGCCCTGCCCAAACCCACGCGGCCAGCCTTGTCAACATCGGCCGCTTCGAGTGTCTTCGCGTAGGCGACCTCGAAACCGCCGAGATCCTCTGGCGCTTTCACGCCCCGGGTACCGGCTCAGCTGCGTCGGCCTTTCTTTCCCAAAACCGGAGCACGAAGTGGATCATCGACCACCTGGAAGACGTGCCGGCCAAGCTCCTTTCCTGGCTGGAGGCCGATCGGCGCATCATTTCCCTCCGCCTACCTGAAATCGTCGGCGACCCCTCCATCGCCAAACGGTTCGTCAGGGCGATCGAGGCGCTGCTGGACCCGCCGGACTGGTCCAAGGACAGGGCCCTGCTCCTGCTCGACCTCTGCACGCCAGAACTGGTCGACACCCTGGGGCGCCATGCCCCCGGTCTGGCGTTCCGGCTGTGCAAGGCCCAGGTGACCTGCGCCAACCACTGCGGGGCCGCGGGGAAGGCCGCCTTCTGGTTGAGAGCCGCCCAGTCTTTCCAGGAAGCAGCCGTCCACATGACCGACGGCGAGAGTCTGATCCTCCAGCACGCCTGCCATCGGATCGGGCAGGCCCACAACCGCTTCGAGTTCGACCCCCGGCTGGCCGAACACCTCCCGGAGGACACCCGCGCGCTGATCGAGCGCATGGAAGGCATCTTCGCCGAAAGGCGGCGCTGCGACCCTCTGGCCGTCAATCATGACCTCGGAGGCTTTTACGGCACGATGGCCCAGAATGCCGCTTTCTGCGGACCGGAGAACCTGCCTGCCTTCGAAGGCTGGGTCTCGAAGGCCCTCGATGCCTTCGGGGGCGGTCTGGTCCAGGAAGAAGCGCACACCCACTGGCTGAGAGATGTCTCCTATAAGGTATACGCCTACCTCGATGCGGGGCTTCCCGAAAGCGCCCGCAGAGCCCTTCTCACCTATCTGAAAACCTCCACACCCGATACGTGCAACCCGCGTTCGAACCCTTACCGGCACGCCGCCCTGATGCGCTGGCTGGCGGACACCGAGGAGCCAGCCCCCGCGTATCTCGCATGGGCGTGCAAACAGATCGGGAAGACTGCCCCCCAACATCCCTGGCAGCTCTGGCTCTACAACCTCGGCCGCACGTCCGACGACCCGTCCGTGAAGGAGAAGGCCTGGCTGCAATCCCTGCAGCTCTGCAAAACGCAAGGGGAAGAGACCCTCAACGTCATGGGGCTCCTCCCCCTCGCCGCCCTGCACGCTCATCGGCTGGGGGATCCCCGCATGCTCCAGCGCGAAACCGGGCGCATCCGGGCCCTGCTCGATGGCCCCCACCTCAGCCGCAGACACTTCGCCTGCCTGCTCGACACCCACAGATGGGAAAAACTCCTCGAGACCGTCATCGACGAACAGACCGCCCTTTTTCCCTTTTCGTACCGCTGAAGCGGGCTTCCGCCCGTGCAAGGCGGCTCAGTGTTGGCGACGTGCTCATCCACCTTCTGCCCGAGCGGGCTCCCACCCGCGCACGCGGCTCAGGCGAGATCCCGCTCAGCGCCAGCAGCAGATTCGCCTCGGCCCGTGCGGAACCCTCTTTACACCACCGCAAACTTCCGCTTCTCGGGCTGCTCGCCGACCCCCGAGAACTCGAAGTGCGACAGGCAGCCGCCGCACTGACGGTAGTAGCGCACGCTGTCCTCCGTAAAATCGATCAGGCGCTCGATCCGGTCCTTGAGTTTCAGAAACTGCTTTTCGTTCAGGTCCGCGCATTCGAAGACGGATTTCTGCACCCGCGTGCCGGCGCCCTTGAGCACCTTGGCCACGCGGTTGCGGACCTTGTCGTCCACGATGTCGAAGCAGATCAGATAGAACATGACTCATCCCACCTGCGACCACGGAAACGGCTGATACTCCTTCAACTCCCCCATGAGATATTTCTCGAAGCGCCTGACCTGCTCGAGGATCAGGCCCCTGTAGGTGAGCCGCTGCTCCCCATCGGGGGGCTTGATCCGCTGCTCCATCCACTTTTCGTAGGACCTGAGCAGCGCGCGCGAGGTGGCGGGCTTCATCTCGACGGGCCGCTTCTGCTTGAGGTCCTCCTCGTCCACGAAGTCCGTATTTTCGATCTGCCTGTAGACGAAGTCCTCCGGGCTGAGGACATTTCGATTGATGAGCGCCAGGACAAACCGGTCCCCGAGAAAGACGCGCCACTCCTCGACCAGATCGCAGGCAAGCGACGGCCGCCCGTAGTCTTCCACGTGCAGGGCGCCCATGTAGGGATCGAGGCCGACGATCTTGATGGCGGTCAGGACCTCGCTCGTCAACAGCGTGTAGACGAATGAAAGCAGCGCATTGACCGGGTCGAGCGGCGGCCGGCGGTTGCGGCCCTTGAAGCTGAAGCCCGGGTTCCGCACCAGCCGCGGAAAGCCCTCGTAATAGACGCGCGTCCCCTGCCCTTCGATCCCCCTGACGATATCCAAATCGGAGGCCGGGTCGAGGGCACCCCGCTCCATGGCGCGGATGGTAGCCGCCCGTGCCAGCGGGGAATCGATGCCGAGCTGCTTTCCGCGCAGGGCCAGGAAGCGGGCCTGGCCGCGGAGCTTCCCGCCGACGATGGACCGCGCGGTCTCGAGGGCGAACCCGGGGTCGGAGAGACGGAGATACTGCGCCTTCCTCCGGCCGACGTGCTTGTGCTCATCGACCGACAGCCGCCCCTCGAACCCCCCGCGCGGGTTGAGCAGGACCGTCTCCACCCGACTGCGAATCAGCATCCGGAGCACCGCCCCACTGATCGAGGTGTAGCCCACGAGGATCAACTGCTCCAGGTGCTCGAGGTCGATCTCCTCTTCAAGGCGGCCATCCCGGAAAAGGGCGAGATTTCCTCCTGACTTCCTGAGATAGCTTCCATTTTCGAGCACATACATCCTCTGCATGGCATTCCCCTCAAGACGTCTCCCGCAACGCCGGCAGAAAACGCGTCACCAGGTCGAGGCTCCGCCGCAGGTGCTCCAACGCATCCGCCAGGTTCTCCACCCGTTCGGCCGCCACCGGCAGGTCCTCGGTCATCCATTCCCGGCAGTGCAGGAGCGGATGCGCATAGGGGAGCGGTGAATCGAAACGGCAGAAATCGAGGACAACCCCCATCAACGTGTGGATCTTCCGGCAGCCAAGGGGCGTGCCCCGCAGCCGCGAAAGCTTGTAGTCGACCAGGTGCGGGTTGTACTCCGGCACAGGCTGAAGCAGTGCGTGAAGGAGCGTCTTCCCCCGCTTGAGAAAACCGACCGTGGCAAACAGGATCTTTTCCTCACGGACCCCCATCGCCTTCCCGTTGCGGCAGGCCGTAATCAACTGGCCGAGCGGAGGGCACCGCTCCGAGAGCCGGTGAAGCTCAGGAAAGCGTGCGATCCACTCCCCCTGCCGGGGGTGGACGAGGACACCGCCAGAAGGCCCCGTCTTTCCATGAGGCGGGTCCTTTTTCTCCAGCGTCGAGTAGGCGGCACCCTCCAAGACCTCCAGGGCCTGCCACACATCCCCGGATCTTTTCGGCAGAAAATAGGAGGGCTTTCCGGTGACCCGGTGCAGCCCGAGGGGAAGTTTCACGAGGTTTCCAAGACCCTTCCCGGCCAGTTGGTCCTGCTTCGGAAAAACCTCCAGATCGAAAAACGTCAAATCGGGCCTGAGCGCCCCGGCAAGCGCTGCGAGCGCCTCCTTGAGCGGCCGCGCCGGAACCGGCTCCTCGAAAAAGAACCAGAAGTGATACCCCTTTCCCCCGCTGAACTCCGGCAGCGCGAAAAGGCCCATCGGCTTTCCGAGTTCCTGAACCCGCTCCACCAGGTACGCGCATTCGCGCTGGATGCCTGAGCGCTCCTTGGCAAGCGCCGCCCCCGTGCGGTAGGCCTGCTTCAAATCGGCGTCGATCACGCCCGTCGCCACCCGGCTATCCCGCCGCAGCAGGTAGATGCCGTAGGTCTTGAGGCCGCGCAGGTGATCCCGAACATCCGCCGGCTCGATCGCCCGCCTCACGGGAACGTATCCGCTCGTGCCCGCGTTCCGGTCCGCCCACTGCCTCGCGAAGCAGTCCTCGCGCCCCTGAAAGAACGCCATATAGCGGGCGATCAGCCGCTCCTCCCGCTTCATGGCCGCAAAGGGCTCATCGAGGAACTGAAAATCCCCTCCAGCATCACCCGTATGCACAGGCTGCGCGTCATGTTGTCCGAAACCGGGGATGGCACCCTGAGCGCGCGCCCTGACAGCGGCAGCCTCCGCCCCCTTGCCGAGCAGGGCCAGCAGTTCGATGTGCTCGCGCCACCCCGGCTCGAACGCCGGGTGGCGCCGATTCAACTCCCCGAGCGTCCGGCAGGCCACCTCCATCTCCCCGGCCATCTGGGCCAGCCGGCTCCACTCGAGGCACTGTTCCGGGCTGAACCGCGGGATGACATCCGGCTTTCGGAGGATCTCCCGGCACTTCTCGATCTCGCGGTTTTCGATGATGAAGGATCGCAGCCGGGCGAAGAGCAGCTCGAAATCAGGTGCGGCCGGGCGCTTCGGTGCCGTTTCGGCGGGCGGTTTCATGTTCGGATCTCCTTTCGTGTCATTTTCGTTCGCCGTCATGGGCCGGCCTTCTTGGCTATGGCCTGCCGGAGTTTCCCAAGCAGCGGATAGGCCGGCCTGAACGCTTCTAGATCGGCCGCCTTCCCGCGGGCCGCCTCGAGATCGCCCTTCCTCAGATACGCGGCGGCCTGCCAGAAAAGCCCGTCGGGATCAGGGGTCGTGTAGGTCTCGATATGAAACTGAACCGCCTCCTCAGCCCTGCGGATCACCTGCTCGTCGTTGCCTTCCCGATAAGCCATCCTGGCCAGACGCATCAGGGTCCGATGCCGCGACCGCCGATCGCGCTCGAGCGCCCCGGTCAAAATATTCCGCGCCTTGTCGTACTCTCCCAGCCGGTTCAGGATATCCGCCTCCGTCCACCGGACATAAGGCCTGCGGACCCGCGGCGGGATCCGTTCAACCGCCGCCAGGGCCTCCCGCGGCTTTTCCTGCGCCAGGAGCACCCGCCCGAGGAGTTCGAAGACATAATCGCCTTCGGCCGGATTCACCACCCGGGCCGTAAACTCCAAGGCGTCCTGCGCCTCCCGGTAACGCCCGAGATGGAAGAGGACCTTTCCCAGGGCGAAGTGCTTGTGCTCGACCCGTACATGGTTCTTCTCCCCGTCTTCCTCGATGCAGGCCTGGATGCTTGCGAGCGCGCCTTTGATCCGCCCCGTCTTCGCCTGGCACGAGCCCAGGTTGTAGAGCGACTTGATGTAGTTGCGCCGCTCCTGATGCCGGACCTTCCGCTCATCGTCCGTCAGCGCCAGCCAATTCTTCACCGCCTGCGCCAGAAGCGGCAACGCCCGGTCGGGCTTCTGCAGGATATTCTTGTAGAGCATCCCTTCGCGGTAAAACGCCGTCACCCCGTCGGGGCGAACTTCCCTGGCCCTTTTGAAGTGGTCGAGCGCCCTTTCCGTCCGCTTGGCCTTGACCTGCGGCGGCAGGATGATCTCCCGGTTCTTGGCGGCCAGGAGGCTTTCGTACAGCGTGTAGGCCAACCCCGAGTGGAACCGGAAATCGTCCGGGCTGCGCCTGAGGCACACCTCGTAGGCGACGATCGCGTCGTCGTAGCGCTTGAGGCGGCTGAGCGCGAAGGCCACCTCCGAGCGCAGCGGGAGGTCCAGGCCGAAACGGACCATCTCCGGCTCACGCTCCTCGACGGGGTGATAGAGATCCAGGATCTCCTGCCAACAGTTATCGGCCCGCAGCAGTTCGATCTCCCCGATGTGCGCCTTCAGCCTCGCTGCAAGGGTCTCCTGGATCCCGCTCTGCGCGGCCAGTTCCTCGAAGAACGCCTCTCCGGCCTGGACCTTGTCGTTCTTGACCGCATCGGTTGTCTGTGGGGTGTTGGGAGCAGCCTCTCCCTGTGGATACGATAGGATCTTCGCCGTGGTGCCCATGTCTGCCGCCTCCTTCAAGTTGAGGTTTTACGGCCAAGGGCAGGACTCCCGGGCAGCCCATCCCTTAGAGAGGGGCTACCCGGGGCCTGCACTAATGGAACACGGCATCGGAGGGGGGATTTTCAAAAAAATGTTTTCGGGGATGGTTCTTTTTCGGACGGTTCAAAAAACCGGCCCTTCGAATCGGCATAAAATCGCGGCCGGTGGGTAATCAAAACCTCAGAACCCTTCAAAAAGCAGCAGGAAAACAACCACTTTCTACAGCTAAAAAACTCGGCAAGGGCGGCCTGCACGAAGCGCGTTTCCTTGCTCCGCCCGCCGAACACGTACACGCCGGCCTGGCAGGCGCTCGCTCCGAGAAAGCCGATCATCTTTTCGCAGGGCAAAGTACACTCCCGAACATCCATAACGCGACTTTCCGCGCAACTGACGTCAGAACTCTCCACGGGTTCCTCGCGCTCAGCTTCCGTTGTCTGATGATTAAAGAGGTGAAACAGCGCCTTACCTAATATCATATTCCACCTATGACGCAGTCCACCAGCCTGAGGGCCAGCCGCGACCACAACTCGAACCGATCCAGGTCCATTTCCCGGGTCTTCAGCCAGCTGAAGGAGTCGAGTTCCCTGTCCGCGCGCACCTGGTCCGCTGCGCTCAGCCGCAGGCGGTACACCAGCCCGAGGTGTACGCGGCCGACCGCCGTGCGCTCCTCATTGATCAACCCGACGAAAACCGGCGGATGCGCGGGAGCCGAGAGGCCCAGCTCTTCACCCAGTTCGCGCCGAAGACCCCGCTCCACAACCCCGGGCAAAGCCGCATCCAGCCCGGAGCTGTCCCCTCGGTTCACATGGCCGCCTATGCCGACGGACCACAGATCGTGCAGCCTCACCTCGGACCCTTTCCTCCGGTAGCACGCGGTCTCGACCCCATCGACGCTCTGAACCACCACGTAGGGGATGAGCTGCTTGAAGGAAGGATCGCCTTCGGCGTGCTCCCGCGGCAGCCACGACAGGGCGGCATCCGGAACCCGGGCAGCGAACGCCTCCATCGACAGTTCACAGGCGGTCATCTCCATCAGCCACTCCTCCGGGAGACCATCCCGGGGGACGCACAGAACCTGCTCCGAACGGCTTTTCTGATTCATCACGGCAGCCTCTCCTGGATGAGCTGGATGATCTCCTTCTCCGCCTCGCGAAGCAGCTCCTGCCTGCGCCCCCTCGGCGCGAAGGAGGCCTTGAAGCCGTTGCGCACCAGCAGCAGGATCTCCCACAGGGTCAGCCCGCCTTCCGTCAGGCGGGCGGCCCGGTGCAGCTCCCTGGTGAAGTCGGTCCTCGATATCCCCGGGTTGTCCGTGTTGACCGTCACCCTGAGCCCCCGTTCCAGATACTCTTTCAGGGGATAGGGCTCGCGGCGCCAGGTGGCTTGCAGAAAATTGTCCCGGAAGCCGACGATCTGGACATTGCTCGATGGACACATCTCTATGGCGATGTCCCGGTCCCTGAACTTGTCCAGGAGGACCGGATTCTCCTTCAGCGTCAGGCCGTGCCCGATGCGCTCGGCGTTGAGATGATACACGGCCTCCCAGATGCTCTCGGCCGAAGACGTCTCGCCCGCGTGGATCGTCAGACGCAGGCACCGGCGCATCATCGGCATGAAGGCCTCGCGCATCTGTTCGGGCCTGGCGGCCTCCTCGCTGCCGGCGAGATCGAAGCCCCTCAGGCTCGGAAAACCCGACCCATCGCCTCCCAGCAGGCGCTCCGCCAGTTCGATGTTTTCGTAAACCTTGCTCATGATCCCATGCCGGCTCGCCGTGAAAATCAAGGCGTAGCTTGCCGGACCGCCCTCAGCCGCCAGCTCCGCGTCGATGACCCGGACCACCTCGGCGGGATCCAGCCCGCCCTTGACATAATTCATGGGCGAGCAGCGCACCTCGAGATGACGGACGTTGTGCTTCGCAGCCTTGCGGCACAAGATACGGCAAGCCGCGCGCAGGCTGGCTTCCGACTGAAGAAGCCCCGATCCCTGCAGATCCCCCGCCTTTTCGTACGCTTTGAACCCGACTCCGCAAAATGCATCCTCATGCCGGAACGCCCCGTAAATGATCTGCTCCAGCAGATCCGGCCGGTCTTCGAAGACGAGAACGAACGCCGCCGTGCACAAAGGTTCGGGGACCCCTGGAACGGCTTGCCGCAGAACCTTGAAATCGATCCCCTCCCCGGCTTCCCCCTCGGCAAGCCTCCGCCATTCCTCGACGGACGGACCCCATCGGTCCCGGCACCGCTCCAGTGCAGGTCGATTCGCCTCGGCAATCTCGAGGATCTCGGCCGGGTCCGCGACGCCGCCGAGATGGCAATGCAGCTCGGCCTTCGGAAGCCTCTGAAGCCACACCAGCTCGTCATCCTCCCTGGCCGGGTCGACGCCGATCCGCTGCGTCTTCAACCGTGTCACCAGGGAAGGGTGCAGGTTGTAGAGCGCGAGGAAATTCGTGCCCGTCTCCTCGCCCATCAACCGGTTGGCCTGGTTGCAGAAAAGAAAAGACGCCCTGCGCGAACGCTCCTGAACCTCCTCCATGAGACCGGCCCCCGCCACGGCCGTCTCCAGAGGCTCCGATGCCGCCGGCATCTCGAGCGGATACCGATCCCGGCTGATCACCCGCCCGCTCTCATCCCTGAGATCGGCGGCGGGGTTCCGCTCATAGCGCCCCGCCACTAGGGGAGTGACCACGTCCTTGAAGTCTTCGGGCAACGGTCCGAGGAAAAGCGCCGGTTCCCGACCCCGCAGTTTGTTCGCGTAGTCATCGTTCTGGATAACGTGAATCAGGGCGTGGCACCCGAAAAGCACGGCGGCGTTCTGGATGTCCGAACTCATGGTCTTGCGTCCGCCCGCGAGAGATATCAAGAGATGCCCGTCCGCGCAGCGCTCGGCGGCGTGCAGAACGACTCGGAAAATGCACTCCCCCATTTGCCGGCATTCCTCTTCGGAGGCCAAATCCCCGGCCCCCGCCACCTGCCATATCCTGAGGACAGGGATTCTCCCGCCTCCCCCGAACAGCCGGTGCCAAACCAGTAGATTCTGAATGGAAGTATCGGTCTTCTCACCCTTTGTCGTCACCATCCAGACTTCTTCGACCGGGCGGATGTCCGCTGACCGGCGGGTCTCGGCGATCTCATCGCGCTTCGGATGACGGGCGTAAAGATCCACCAGATTCGGGTTCGTGAACCCCAGCAGTTCCGGCACGATCTGCCAGCTTGTGCCGAGCGTGGTTACCAGGATGTCGGACATAATGCCTACCCTTCTGGAAGGAGTAACATTCCTTTAAATCGATTGTTTTTCTCGAATTGACTTTATGTCATTCCACTCAAAGCGCGATATTCGCTCTTACCATTAAAAACAAACGCCGATATGACCGCCGACATCGACTGTCAATCTCCGCAGGTCAGGGCATTCATTCTGACTTAGTTTCCATCCGGAAATGGTCTTTTTGACCAATCTCGGCGTCAATCTGCACGTTTGCTTGTGCGGCGACCACCAGGTCGCCTCCGCGCAAACGCTTGATTTCCTTGATATTGGCCAAACCGGGACCCGCCGCGGAGCGGTGGGACTGAGCGGCGAAGCGGTGAAGAAAAATCCTCATTTCCGGATGGAAACTGGGTTCTATAAGAAAATCATTTCCGGATGGACACGACTTAACGTCAGGTGCCCCGGTCCCGAGGGCTCATATCGCTGTCAATCCCCTCCAGTCAGTACATTGATTCTGACTCTGCCCCCCGCAAACGCAACAGTGGCCATGGCGGGTAGAGGGAAAACCGGGCATCGACTTTAAAACCTTTTTATCATACCAACAAATTGAGATAAATCAGCAAGTTAACATTTTAGGCCCGGTTTTCAGTCTTTTGTGGCTGGAGTGGCGAAAATCGCAACACAACATAATCTATGCCGCTGTGTGCAATCAAGGCACCATCCTACTCAACAGACACGATCGCGTAGTTTTTGCCCCCAGCGGGCATCGCCTCGATTTGCTGGACCTTGACGATTTTATTTTTCTTGAGTTTGGCGCGGTATTGCTCGGGGATCAGATCCATACCCTTCATAAAAGCCTTTTTCCCAGCAACTTCGGCGCTGACCTCCTTGCTGCCCGGGAAGTAACGGAGGTGAACGCCTTTCCAAATTTCATGAACAGGTTCGACAGGAGGATTTTCCGATTTCGCTTCAGGTTCTGCCTCTTCGTCATGGCTGCCCGGATCATCCCGTTTGGCGATGTGAAGGCCAAACCTTCCGTGGCCTACAGCGGTCTTCGCCCCCAGACCGTGGCGGTCCAACGCGGCTTCAAACGCCTCGGAAAAATCCGACACGACGGCCTTCTCCTTCGCCAGTTCCGGTCCCATGAGGATCCGAAACACGAATCGGGTGCGCTCGCTGCCCTGACGATCCAGAAACGGATCAACCGCCCAGTATTTTTGAGGATTAGGGGACTGGTCCTCCGTCGGCCTCCCGTTAGCCTTATTGAGATATTCAGGATAATGACAGTTCATGATCTCCGCCTTGAGGAGGGGCAGTTTCGCAGGGAAAGCGTCCATGAAAACGACCCCTCCCCTGTTTGGTTCGAGATTCTCTTCAGCCGACGTCTCCAAATTTCCAAAGACCCTGCGAGCTTCCCCCGCCTCGTTCGGAAGCCGGCCTTTTCCCACCTGTTGCCAAAACCTTCGGGCGTCTTGCACCTCGGGAATCCGGTTGAGCGCCTTCACCAGCCAGGCCAGACGCACCACCCCCTTGATTCCGCTTGCCGGGATATACGGCACACCAAGGGTCCAATCGAATGAAAAACCCTTTTCAGATGGATGGCCGTTGCCAAGACCAACGACCAGCGGCGTTTCAAGAATCGCTTCGAAACGCAGAAGGCGATATCCCAAGCTTTCAAGAGACCGGGCTGCCGCTTCCTGACGTTCGTGGCGTTTCTCGAGAAGCCTGCCGGCGGTCTTTCTCTCCCATTTACCGCCCGTGGGGGAAGCCTCCCCATTGAACATGGCGATTGAGGGGAGTAAATTGTCCCCGGGATCCTCTGCATTCCCCTCGACAGGACATTTTCCGCCGCTTTCCTGGACATAAAACCACTTGTTAAAATAAAGGCCGTAATTGAAAGCGCCTTTCGGTTGTTTTCCAATCACGCGGTCGACGGCAGGATTGACCGGCCGCACAACCGGCTTCGGAGCAGCCTTCTCTTTCATGGCGTCTCTCCTTGCTCCTCGAGGAAAAGGGCCGAGTTCGCATAGCGCTTCACCCATTCGAGCACCAGCAGGGCCTCGTCTTGGGCCCGCAGATACTGCTCCTGGGACATCGCCGAAAGGTTCGTGAGAAAGGGCTTCGGCTCGTCATCCGGGATGATTCCACGCTCTTTCAACCATCGCGCGATGATGGCGAAGGCTGCGTAGTGCTTCTCTTTCACTGATAACTGCCCATCCTTCGTTGCCTTTGAAATGAGAAAGGCCAAGGCATGTCCAAATCCGTTGCCGAGGATCATCGCCGGCAGGCCGGCCGTGAGGTTTGCAAAGTCCTTGTTGACCGGGATCCGCTCGAGCTGCTCCAACGCGAATCGCGACCGCTTCTGAGAAATCGTCGTCTCCATCGCTCCCTCCTATGCCTTTCCGCCCGGCAGCCAACGAACCTCCATGAGGCCGCGGCCCAAGGTCATGTCGCCGCCTATCTGGACATGGGTCGCCAAGGCGGTCATGGTGAGATCCGCTATAAATTCAACCGGCTGGGGCTGGTTCTGCGTCCTCTCCGTAGTAAAAAAGACGAGGGTGTACAAGGCTGAATCAGCCGGTAAAAGCTCCTGATAACGGAGCGACCCGGGCGTGGTCACGCCGGTTTCCGGGTTGATGGCAATCTGCGCCTGGACTTCCGTGGCATTGCGGACCAGATAGGTGAAATCCGCATCGGAAATCAGCACAAGACGCGCAACCTGGGGTGCCAGGGCTTCGAAGGCCGCCTTCAACGCCACGGCATCCGTCTTCGATTCAACAATCTTGACCACCAGGTCTTCCAGCACCAACCCGTTTTCCGCGGCAATATCACCCCGAATCAGCATGCCCTCGCCGGAGCCCGGCGCCGAACCCAACTCCATGCCGGGAAGCGTCAACCCTGCATCGGGGATCAACCGGAGGTCACGCGCGAGCCGCGTAAGCACATAAGGAGCGGTCACCCACACGAATGGGGCGGCGTTGCTTCTCACCGGAAATGCCAACAAACGGCCGTCGGTGATGGAAATCGCCCCGGCGTGGCCTTCAAGCCCGTCTGGTGACTCTTCTCGGCCGAAGACCCTGCAGGCCAGTTCCTTGGCCTGGGAATGCGCTGATTCGTAACCCACTTCGACCGCTTTATTGTTGGCGTAGTAGCGCGTAAACCAGTCCCGAAAAGCCCCCTTCAAACCAGAGGACTGGATCATCGGCCAGGAGGTGTGGCGCTCCCGTTGAATAGGAAGGTCTACAGCCCCGGTTGACTGACCCGCCCCTGCGTGAAGCGGTGACACGGCGTAAAGAACACACACCCTGGAAGCGTTCGTCGAAAACAACATGGCACTCTCTCCTCTCCTAACCGTTATAGAAACCCACCGGTAATTCCTCTGCACCCGCCGTCCTGATCGAGGTGCCCGGGGGCAGATACGCCGTCACCGGCTTATGGAACGCCTTTTTCATGTCCCAGCCGGCCATCCGCACCGGCGCCCGAGAGATCCTTGGCAGATTCTGCCAGTTATTGGCCCGCAATTCCTCCCACGGAAAATGCGAGAGGGCTACAGCCCAAGGGCCGCGCTTCGGCGGAAGGGGCATTCTGCCAGGCACGAGCGCATAGCTTACCAGCCGCTGCTCCCCGCCCAAGGTCAGGAGCCCCTCCGCATCCAGATGAGAAGGCACCAGCTCCGCGTCAAACCCCACAAGCATCGCAACGCCCTTCTTGAGGCGGATATGGCTCGCTGCATACAAATAGCCCGACTTGGCAGTCTGCCGCCAATCCTCGAGGGCAATCCCCACACGCTCCTCATAGGTGTAAAACGCCTTCAACGGCAATAGGGCAGGGCCTCCCGTATAGGATGATAAATCCGAGAAACAGGATAATTCGTTCCTCCCCTGGTGGACCTCTTCTAAAGCCTCCACAGAAATCCAGTGATCGAGAAGCGGCGCGAGGTCCGCTGCCTGCGGATTGAGCGCCCACAAGGGTTCGGGGATGCTGCCTTTCAGCCCCACGGCGCGGATAAACTCCGAAGGGAGGTCAGCCGGAGCAATCCCGATTCTTCGCTGTGGCTGGGTGGACTTGTCGCTTTCAGCCGAATCCTCGCATGCGTCAAAAGCCCTATGATGCATCGCTTCAGCCTTCTTTAACGATTGTTTTGAGGCCATCCAGTGGGCAGGCGCAGGCAGAAAACGCACGACCGCGCCGCCAGGCACCGTTGCTTCGAAAATCGGCCCGACGACCTTGAATCCCGGACGCTCGGGCGTCCCCAAAAGAGGATAGCGGCCGGCAATATCCCGGCCCGCCTTTTCCTCTTTTGCATACGTAAAAGGGTCAAGGCCGCGCTGTAGCAGCACCGCTGTACGGAGGGCCCCCAAAAGGGTCGACGGCATGGGTGGAAAGACAGACCGGGCGGTGTGGTTTTCACCCGCGACCATCGGTTCGGAACCCTTAAAGAAACAGCTGTCCAACGGCTCCAACCTCAGCCATTGCAATTTTTCAGACATGGCATCCTCCTTCGCCGGTTCCCTGATACCGGAAAAGCTGTGGGCCAAGAAAACGCGCAATCAGCAGGGCCTCGGGCCGAACGGCGGCGTCGGGGCCAAGGAGCAGGGCCGCCGCTTGCCATGCAATCCGCTCGAGCCTCGGATTGCGTGCTTCACCCTTTCCGGGCTTCAGAGACGGATCGGAGCGGACAATCAGCGTCTTCAAGAACTTGGGCAGATCCGCCGGATTCCTGGCGGCCAATGCGTCCAGGCCATCCCGCATCTCCTCCACCCGATACATCAACGAAGAACTCATGCACAGGCGCGTCCTCGCTCCGAAGGCCCTTGAAAAATCCAGGAAATGATCGACGAGCGTATCGTCGGGAGCAATCTCTTTCGGAATTTCAGCCAGCAGGGCTTCGTGCGGGCGGGCATTCCACTTCATCACCATAGCGCGCGGGCCCCCGCTCCGCTTGGCGAGTTCGACGGCCACGGCATTTCTCCCGCCCTCCTCTTTGGCGCCGCCTTCGAGAAGCCTCCGCGCTGCAGCCATGGCATCCGCGAGCGGCCTTTTGTGATGGCATATCAAGACCGCCCCTGAAATGGATAGGCATCGATCCTCTCCCAAATGATAGGCCAACCGAAGGCGTTCAGGGACCCAAGGTCCAACGATGGGCTGTGCTGTGCCGGTGACAGCGTCGTAAACCACGTAGGGCGTCGCATACATCCGTGCGATTTCATGGGCGGCAGACAGCGCCGTCGAGACCGGCATGACGGCGCACACATCGTCGCCGCCGGCATAGATGAGGCGGCCGCGACACCTCCGGATGATCTCAGGGACCGTATGAAGCGAAAAGTCGCCCAAGGCCTCCGACAACGCTGCATGAACACCAGGAGTCACCACTCGGGTCTCTCCAAGGTGCTCTTTCCAAAAGCCCCGATACGCCGCATCGAAAGAGGGCGTACGCAGCCGTTCGGTCAAGTCCGGATGAATCGTCGATTCCCAGCGGGCGGGAAGGATTTCCCCTCCTACAAGCCGCCCCATCCTGTCTCCGTCCATGAGGAGGATGGCATAGTAGCGGTCCGCATCGGTCCACAGACGGCCCCGCTTTTCCATCGCGTGCAGGAACTCCCTGCAGGTCCGGCGCGCCTCCGGCTCGAGCACGCGGCGGTGCTCCCCTTTTCCTGCAGGCGCATCCGGTTCATCGGTGTCGTGGATGAACTGGGCAAGCACCTTGCGCCATGAGCCGTATGGCTCCAACGCCTTCACCCCCTGCGGCTCCTTCCCGGCGACTTCATTCAACCAGTCCCCGAAAGCAAGCTCCGTGGTCGACGGAAAGACGTCCGCCTTTTCGAAAAGAGGCTTCAGTGGATGGTCGGTCTTCGAGCCCTTGATCACACGGCCGGCCAAACGCTTTACGGTCGCCACAGCGCAGAGCCTCTCCGAAGATCTGAACTCGGGACGCAAATCCCTGTCCTGCTTCAACAGGCTCCAGAACGGATCAACGCTCGGCCTCGGGTTGCGATCCTCTCCGGGCCGCCACTCGAAGCGCAGGGCCTCCAGATCGCCATGAAGCCCGCACTTGATGCCTTCCTCCCGCTCCGTTGAGCCATCAGGTCGGCCGTTTTTTTCGACCGGGAGTCGGGATTCCGCGTCCTTCTCCAGCGCTCCCCCTTCGCAATAAACATATTTGCCGGCGGCTAAAAACGACTGGGCCATTGCATGGCTCACGGAATAGAAGGCCGCCTGGCCGCTCAAGGGGTAAGGCAAGGCGTGCTCTTTGCTGTCGGCAACGAGGTTGAAAGGCTTCTCCCAAACGCTCGGAGGCAGAAGGCCCTTGATCTGCAGTTCCCAGCCCTCGTCCAGCAATGGACAGGCACTCCAACGAAAGGTCCAATAGCCTTTCATCTGACGGTGGAACTGCTCGATGAGATAGGGATCTTTCTTCCCCCCGATAACGGTTTCGATCCGGTCGAGGGTCATGCGGCCCAGATCCTCCCACGCCTCACGGACCCTAGCTTCGATCGCGGCTGCCGTCTCCTCTTCTTCCCCAGCCGGGACGAGGCAGACAAATTTATTGGGAAGCGAAGCGCCCTCCGCTTTCGGCACCCCATCATCGCCCGCAAGGAGCCCCTCCAGGCCGCACTCCCTGCGCAGCATGTCCTCCACCAGGCCCTGACCGATCAGGCTCGGGTAGAGCACATGATCCGAGCCCAGCCGGTAAATCACCTCTCGAATACCTTCGAATGCGAGCCACGAAAGAAGGACCGAACCGACCCACAGATCCCGCAGCTTCCGCGCCCGCTCGATGAAGCCCTGAACCGGAGCCAGGCTCACCACCAGCAGCGCGGCCTGGCAGGTCTTCGATCTCTTGAAACAGGAATAAATCGCGGCAGCCAGACCGCAGTGCTGCCAGATGCTGTGGTCCGGAATCCGCGTATCCGCCGGAAGCCGACCCCACAATCCTCCGAGGCCGCCGATGTTCTCGCGCCGCAGACGCTCGCGCAGCGCATGGTGCACATAGTGAAAGCGTGCGGGAGAAAGAAGCTCCGGCCTGCCGGGAAACGAGTCGCACACCCGCTCGATATCCGCTTCGATCAGGGCTTCGATAGCGCGGGCAACCGATGCACAATCCTCGCGCGTCATATCCAGCTGGAGGGGTAGAACCGCCTCGCGAGCCGTTGGGTGGGTCAACAGTGGCCTTCCCAGAAAGTCGATCGAGCCGTTTAAATCGGCCCTGGCGCTGTGCCCGGGCAGCTGAGTGCGGTCCATGCCGGCCGCCGTTTGATCGGCCATGCGGATCAAGCCTGGATCGGGCTGAGGGAGGGGCCCCAGGATATCCAGCAGACGCCGGCTCCGCTCCTCGTGTCCTGGGATGCGCAGGGCCTTGTCGGGCGGATCGTGCAGATAGGCCGCGAGCTTCTCATCCCAGTAGGCTGAATCTTGAAGAAAACCGTTTCTCATGCTACGCACTCCTCGTATTTGGCGCGCTTCAACAGGGCGTCCAGTTTCCGATGGATTTTTCCCCATGTCTCGATCTGGTCGATATTCTTGGCTTTGAGCTGATTGCGGCTGTGCGCATGCGGCACATGCAAAACGAGCCCGCGGTAGTTTTCCATTTTCTTACGTACGCAAAACCGAAGGGGCGAGGCATGCCGGTCATTCTTATTCGCCCCTATCGGGTGATGGGTCAGCGGCACCCCGATCAGATGCCGCTCCGCAAAACTACCGCCCCCGGGGTCCAACCGTTCGTCTTGCTCCACTTTTTCAGCACGCACCTTGATATAAGCGGAGGCAAGCTGCACCATCACCTTCTCCCATGTTGAGCAAAGTTCAGTTTGCCAGAGGAGAGGGCCCTTTTCGTCCTTCCCGAGACAATTCGGGTAGTCCTTCTGGAACCCCTTTGTCCATGATTTGGTGACAGATTGAAGAAGTGCTGCCTGCTGCCCCCCTTCCAACCCTGGATTACTGATATTGAAGCTGCCCCAGCCATTCCGGGAGCGCGCTCCTACGGTGCCGAAAACCGCGACAAGGGCCAACACCGCATCGATCTCCTTCTTCAAAGCGGCTGGGTATTGAAGAAGCAACTGGAATGCAGACGTCGAAGGAAAGTAGCTATGCTGGATGCCGTTTTTATGATGCACAAGCCCCATGCCGGCCAAATATCCCAAAGCATCAACCTTTCCCCCGTGATCGACCTCAGGATGCTCAATCTTCATTTTCTGAAAAGGAATTTTGACCGCCGCTGTGCCATGGCCCGGCACCAGCCGGATTTCCAAAGGGCTTTTTCGGCTTTCCCTCTCATCTCCTGCCCGCCCGAAAACGCGCCCTTCCTCTTCAAGCAGGGTCTTCTCTCCCGGCAAATCAATGCAGCTCACCCTCCACCAATATCGCAGCAGGGCTTTGAACGGTTCAGCGCGCCACTGCGCTTCCTGATCCGCCCCGCCGAGGAACATCGGAGTGACCACCTGGCATTCCAGACGCCGATCTTCGGTTTGATAGTACCGCAACGACGGCAATACAGTTTTCATATCGGACCATTCCCCCTTTCACGGCTGCATAAGAACTCTGACCTTTCAGGAAATCTCATCCTTCTTGCCTAAAAAAATCGCATTGACTGACACACGCATGATTTCAGTGCATGAACCAATACGATTTAATCGTGACACTTCAGATCTTTCACATTTGCACATTATTCTCATTGAAGGCTTGAAATGAAAGCACCAATGATCCTTTCCAAAAGTGAAAATGATTTCCTGGTGCCTCATTAAACCACCTACTGGCTACATACTAGGAACGGCGTCTGACGCCGGGTTTTCAGAAGAAAAGACCACTTGCCTGGAAAATCTATGGCGAGGGCTTCTTGGGGAAGGAGGGTCTTGCGTCCCGGCGGTAACGAAAGGGCGTCTCGCTCGGCCAGTTTGCAAACCTCCGAGTGCAGCTGGAATCACCGGGAGGAGATGGAGATTTGATCTCACTCTTTAGTGAGAGATATCATGCGACCCGTTCTGCTGGTCTTTCTGATCTTGATGCACTATCTCAATCACCTCGAGTCGGGGCATTCATTCCTGCCACGCTGACATAGCTCCGTGCGCAGAAAACGATTCAAAACTCAGGTGAAAGACAATTCCGTCGGAAACTGGAGAGGGTCCTCCCATCTCGAATCAGGGCTAAGCGTCTGGACCGCCTTCATGATGAACGACTGGGTAATGCTGCTCAATTTTTTGTAATCGGATTCGGAGATAGGATTGAAACCGTGAGCAAACAGGGAATTGTTTCTAATGCACAACACATCTTCGAGCCGCCGGGAAAATTCCTTGTAAACAGGAGTTAACAAGTCATTTTCAAAACACCCCAGGAGATTGTAACTCTGTCGGAGGCTCAATCTAATTTCATTGTTATTGTGAGGGTATCGCAGTCTGTCGAACTCAGGTCTATATTCAGCCGGAATGCGATCGAGATCCACATTCGCCGTTTTGACGCCATGGTTCACCTTGAGATGAATTTGCACCAATAGCTCCAGCGCCCTGTAAAGCCTGCCCACAGCGTCATCAAACCTGTGCTGGACCGCTCGCCTGTCTGCATTTAGGATTAAATCCTGAACTATTTCATAGCCATGCCCTTTTATTCCGCATGTTGTCGTGAATTCGGGATCGATATCAGCCCGGCTTTGCATCACTCGTTTCAAAAACAAACCATAGTCTTTCAGTGATTTTTCATTCAAATATATGTTCAAATCGTTCCAGGCTTTTTCATGCTGGAACTGGTCCCACGCTTCAAAAGCCCTGCATACATCGCGAATCTTCCTAATCTTTGACTTCGATTCTTTCGCCAATGGATACGATAGGAGTAAACTCTCCAATTGACTGATAACCGCCGTGTAGTCGTGTTGCTTCAGAAGCATGGGCAGAAACTGCTCAAGCTTGCGCTCTACATTTATGAGCGATGTGGAGATCATTTCTGTGGATTCACCCACCGATACCCGTATGAGGTCTCTTCTCGCCGCCGTTGTCAAATATAGACGCACTCCGTAATCCATAGCGGCCATTCCAAGAGAAAGCGACATAGTTTTTGTGCCGCCTGTGTAATCGGCCATAATTTCATCATCTCCCGAAATCAAATCACGAATGACACCCGATGCACATCGGTAACACTCAGCGGGGTCATCAGGGTCTTCAATGATTTTCAAATCCCTATCAGGATGGAAACGTTCGCCCATCTCAAAATAGGTCGGAAGATTCGGGAGTTTTTCAACGATATCTTTCGCCCTTATCTCGCAGGGTTTGTCCTGACCTATCACTTGAGACTTGCTGCGATCGGAACACAAAAATATCGTTCTGTCCGGCTTTAAGGTCTTGATTGAAGTAATAATCGGCTGCGGAGATCCTCCCACCGTAATGATCAGGACCTTTCTCATATTCCTGACCTCCGCGAACCAAATTGCACACCCGCGCGAACAATCTCCAATCCTATCTGGATTTTCTTCTCTGCCTTCATTCAAATCACCTTTCTTCTAATCATCCAGCGATTCTTTCAACGAATCATCCTCGGCGGCATCGGACCCCGTTTCATGATGAGCATCATCATGAGACCAACCTCTTGTCAAGCCATATTTCCGACCACATCCTGGGCAGACCCATTCGCCGGTCATTTCAAACTCATAACTATTCGGGTAATCCCAGTTACAGTAGGGGCAATACATAAAATCCCTCTAACTCAACAGTTTTCATTCACCTAGCTGAGGAGAAAGCAAGAAATTTGGTCTCCTCAAGTCGGGGCATTCATTCTGACTTTGCTTGGGCGGCGCAGCTCCCGTTGCGGGCATTGTCTCAATCTCCTCAAGTCGGGGCATTCATTCTCCGGGTTGCTTTCTCATCTTCTAGCCTGGCCAGTTGCCAAAAAAATCCTTTTTATGGGGCGTATCGATGTAAATCAGCTGTGTCGCTTTTCGATGGTGGATGAATTTGCCTAGTTATGCGATAATTGTTTTATTCGGTTATTAGCAAATCGCTTTTTCCATCTATTAAAATCATCCGTAGATAAATTACGTTTAAGATAATTACAATGCTTGCAACACGGCACACAATTCTCAAAAAAATAGCCTTTATTATTATCAATACGATCGATACCGTTAAGCCCTTTCTTTTCACAATAAAAACAAGCTTGGTTTGATAGTTTTTTAAATTGATCTTCTCTAAGCAAAGTCTCCATAGGTAAACTTTGTCTCGCCCTCTTCTTGTAATCGTTGTATTTTGGCGGATTTTTATAATCTAAATAATGTTCTATAATTTCTTGCCATGCATAAATTCGAATTTAACGCCAATATTGCCTCAGCACTCCCAATGATCCCTTATTCCTTCTTCCCAAGTCCATATACGTCAAAAAATTCTGATGGCGTTACAATAGGAATTCCCCGGAAGGATTCAAGCTCGGTAAGGTGATGATCCCCGCTTATAATATAATCGGCACAGCCCTCGATGGCGGCAGAAACGAAGATGTTGTCGGAAGGGTCTTTTTCTACCGCTGCTATTTTCACTTTTCCCAAGGTGAAAATGGCCAGTTTTTCCAATCTGGCTAAACCGATGTTCATTTCATCCTTTGAAAGGCCTCGTTTTTGAAGGATTTTCCTTATCTTGGGGTAATCCAGAACGGCTTTGATTTCGCTGGCAATTGAAGCAGAAAGGACCAGGCGGAGCCGGCCCTGAACAATCAAGGCCAGAATATTAGCCGGCGGATTCTTGGGAGTAAGAAAGCCGCTGATGAAAACGTTGGTGTCTAGAACCACCCGGATCATTGGTTCTGAGCCTGGGACCGGGAAGCTCTTACTGAAGAGATAGCCTCCTCGATCGCCTGGCCTAATTCTTTCTTGTCAGCCCCCTCCATCTTCTTCCAGATGGCCTGCAGGGATTCTTTGGCCTCATCCTGGCTTTGAAGCAGCTGGTAATAGCGATCCATCGGGATCATTACCACCATCGGCCGGCCGGACCTTTCTATGATGTAATCATCCCCTTTAATAGCCACTTCATTCATCACCTGGCCGAGATTCTGTCTTGCCTTCATAGCGGAGATTTTCTTAAGCATTTCCATACCTTTATATTAATTGTTATGACTATATCAATTGACATAATCATTATATAATAATGCTGAAATTTGTCAAGGACCCGCTCCCTGCTTTTCTTACAGAAAAAACAAAAAAGCCTCCGGATCAATAAATCCGGAGACTTTTTTACACTAATAAGATTACTGGGGTATGCACTTCGCTCCAGGACCTACAAGATATTGTGGTTTCGATCCTCATCAATTGGATCAAGGTTAAGGTTGGTGTCTCTCTGAAAGAATGCCAGCGCCAGCCCCTTCCCGACAGCATATTCTGCCAACCGACAACTGGCGACGTCGAGGGGTAAAACGGATCGTAGACCGTGGTCTCAATCCCCTCATCAAGTCGGGGCATTCATTCTGACGAGCGTCCGTTACTACAAGGTCCTAACCGGCTATCAGTCTCAATCCCCTCAAGTCGGGGCATTCATTCTGACCTTGCAAGCGGTCACAAGATCCGAAGCCGAAAGGCGTCTCAATCCCCTCAAGTCGGGGCATTCATTCTGACAAGTTCTACTTCGTCGAATAACACTAACAAGAGCCCGTCTCAATCCCCTCAAGTCGGGGCATTCATTCTGACAGAGTCCATGTGCGAGCAGGGGTGGGTCCCGGTGTCTCAATCCCCTCAAGTCGGGGCATTCATTCTGACGGTTCGCGCTTAGCACAGGCTGCCGATATTTTCCTGTCTCAATCCCCTCAAGTCGGGGCATTCATTCTGACCGACGTCTGCGGCTGCAGCGGTGCAGCGTTCTTCGTGTCTCAATCCCCTCAAGTCGGGGCATTCATTCTGACCTATGTGGCGGAAATGGGTGGGAAGGAGGTGAAACTGTCTCAATCCCCTCAAGTCGGGGCATTCATTCTGACTAAGCCTAAGAAGAAGAAGGCAAAGAAGTAGTCAAAGATTTAGTCTCAATCCCCTCAAGTCGGGGCATTCATTCTGACCAATTTTATGGTTAGTACGGACAATGAAGATAAAATTGTCTCAATCCCCTCAAGTCGGGGCATTCATTCTGACATAGATATAGAAAAGTTCAAAGAAGCACGAGAAGAAGTCTCAATCCCCTCAAGTCGGGGCATTCATTCTGACATTTTCGTGCTGGTGGCCGGGGTTATTGGCTACCGTGTCTCAATCCCCTCAAGTCGGGGCATTCATTCTGACTTAGCAAGTGTGCGGGAGTTGCTTGGGGGGTTCGTCAAAAAAGTCTCAATCCCCTCAAGTCGGGGCATTCATTCTGACTGAGTGGCATCCAGATGGATTTCCCCATTGTTGGTTGGCAGAATATGCTGTCGGGAAGGGGCCGTATTTTTCACAAACGCTTGACTAGAGGGGGTCGGATGTCGAATTATTCTGGCTTTGGGAATAGGGCGGAAGCGGTCATAGAAAACAATTGGGGTAAAGGATGTAGGCGCACCCTTTACCCCGAAAAACATGTGAGTAAAACTCACAACCCATGCTCTATTGATAATATTTGTCGGAGTATGCGTCAAGAGCCTTTTCAGGCTGGGTCGAAGATATCTCTGGCCCAGACCGCCATCCTGCCCCAAATGCGAAGGGAAGCTGTGGGGGCATGGGTATACCACTGCCTGTTTTGACGGGTACGGAGAACCTGCCGAGATTCCGAGGTACCGTTGCCCGGCTTGCGGGTGTGTGGTCCGGCTCCGCCCCGAAGGATACTTCTCTCGTTTCCAAGCTTCCATCGGAACCATCCAATCGAGTATAGCCAACCGCTTGTCAGGCCGCGGCTGGCTCCCGGGTCTTTCGCCATCCCGCCAGCGCCACTGGCTGAACAGCTTGATCGAGCAGACGAAACTGCATCTTGGCCTGTCGTGGTCCGGACAGCTCCCGGACGCATTCGATCTGCTTTACGCCGTGGGGATCTGCCCGGTCAGCCGCTCCATCCAATGTGAAAGAAGGTGTCCTTCCGGCAGGCGTGCTTAACACGCGGGGCCGGGATGTTATAAGGTAGCGCCATCCCATTTGGATTATATAAGGAGGATGGCGATGGAAACCACTTCGAGGAACCCTGTCCCATACAGCAGCCACTCCCAGCCCGACCTCGTCGAGGTCGAACGCCGGTTTGCCGAGTGGCGCCGGCAGCGCGGCAAGAAGCGCGCCCTGATCCCGCAGGAGTTGTGGGAGGCTGCGGTACAGCAATGCAGAGGGCATTCTGTTTCCGAGGTATGCCGCAGACTGAGGCTTTCCTTTACAGAGCTCAAGAAGCGTCTCTCCTCTGATCATGCCACTCCGGAGCTGATCCAGCTGGACACCACCTGCCTCTTCGGCCAATGGGTCGTCGAGTGCGAACGCGCGGATGGCAGCAGGCTGAGGCTCTCGGGCACCGGTCAACCGCCCGATCCTGAAAGCATTCTCGGGCAGTTTCTCTCATGATCCAGATCACTGCCCACATGCGGATCTTGCTGGCAGTGGACCCGGTGGATTTCCGCAAAGGCATCGACGGTTTGGTGGCAGTATGCCGGCAGAAGCTGGCCGTGGATCCATTTAGCGGCACCCTTTTCATCTTTACCAACAAGTCCCGTCAGGCCCTGCGCATCCTGGTTTATGATGGCCAGGGATTTTGGTTGTGCCATAAACGCTTGTCTCGGGGTCGTTTCTTGTGGAAGTTCGGCCCGGGCACCATCCGCGATCTGGCGGCTGCTCAACTCCAACAGCTTTTGTGGAACGCCGATCCGTTCAAAAAAATCCCGGAGGATTTTCGGCGGATAGAAAAAAATCGTATTTGATCACAGGGGGTGCATTTTTCCCTGGCGTCCGAAGCTAAATTTTGCTAGGGTGCTTTGCCAGGAGGGAACAGCACCTTGGCAGAGACCCTGTATCAAATTCGCGGCCGTCAGATCAGAGAGGAAGACCTCTCGTTTATCCGCGATACCATCTCCCGGCATTGGGAACGCGGTCGAACCGCCATTTCCCGAGTGCTGTGTGAGCACTGGGACTGGCGGCAGCCGAACGGGCAACTCAAAGGGATGGCCTGCCGTGCGCTGCTGCTCAAGCTCGAAGAAAAGCAGGTTGTTAATCTCCCCCGGCCTTTGTCCACAACGAATCATCGGAAGCCCCGCAAGGCTGTTCGACGCAGCTATAGCTACGACACCTCGGAGATTCACGGAACGGTCTCCGAGTTTGGCTCTTTGAAAATCGAGATGGTCCGGCGCACCCCGGATGAAGGCCTGTGGGATCACCTGGTCGATAATTACCATTACCTGGGGCGCCCCCGAATCGTCGGTGCATACTTGAAGTACCTGGCCTACCTGGATGGACACCTGGTGGCTTGCCTCGGTTGGGGCTCAGCGGCCTGGAAGGTGGAGTGCCGCGACCGGTTCATCGGTTGGGAGCCTCCTACCAGGGAAGCGAACCTCTACAAGGTCGTCAATAACGTCCGGTTCCTGATTCTGAACTGGGTTTCGGTGAAACACCTGGCCTCGAAGCTTCTGAGCGCCAACATCCGGATGCTTCCCGGGGACTGGCAGGCGTTTTACCGCCATCCCGTTGCCTTGCTCGAAACCTTCGTGGACACCACCCGGTTCCAGGGCACCTGCTACCGGGCAGCCAACTGGGTCTATGCAGGACTGACCAAGGGGCGTGGACGCTACGACCGCTATAACCGCTGCATGGAACCGGTCAAGGCGGTCTACCTCTACCCGCTTGGCAAGCGTTTCCGCGAGGCGCTCCATGGCTGAAACGACTCTTTTTCCCGAAGGGATCGCCTTGACCGAAGAGGGGATGCAGGATGTCCCGCGCTCCGTGCTCATCTATATCAATCTCGCCCTTGTGGAGGAAAACCGCGAACTCCGAAAACGGATCGAACACCTCGAAGCGCGTCTGAACAAGGATTCCTCCAACTCGGATCGGCCGCCGTCCTCGGATCCGCCCTTCAAAAAGAAAAAATCCGGGAAGAAAAAGAAAGGCACCGATCGGCGGAAACTGAGCCATCCGGGGCACCGGCAGGAGATGCTCCCGCCGAAGGAAACCCGAGTCATCCTTCCGGAAATCTGCACCTGCGGCAACCGCGAGTTCCCCGAAACCGAACCGTATTATACGCACCAAGTCATCGAACTGCCCCCGATCGAGCTCGAGGTCATGCACTTCGAACTGCACCGAGGCAGGTGCCCGGTCTGCGGCAAGATGCAAAAGGCCACCGTCCCCAAAGAACACCGGACAGGCTACGGTCCCAGGCTTTCAGCCATGATCGCCGAGATGGCGGGCACCCAGGCAGACAGTCGCTCAACGATTCAAACCTTCTGTGCTTCGGTGCTTGGGTTCCATATCAGCCTGAGCGCCATCCAGAAGATCATCGATCGGGCCTCGGCCGCGATCCAACTCCACTATGAAACGATCGGCCAGGCAGCCAGGCAGGCGCCGGTCAACCACATCGACGAGACCAGCCACCGCCTCAACGGCTTCCTGCAATGGCTGTGGGTCATGGCGGGGCCGGCAGTGGCTTTCTTCATGATCCATTCCAACCGCTCGAAGGAAGCCTTCGAAGCACTGATCAAGGACTGGACCGGCATCCTGGTCTCGGACGGATACGGCGTGTACCGCAAATGGGTCGGACTGCGGCAGACCTGCCTTGCTCATCTGATCCGCAAGGCCAAGGAACTCTCCGAAAGGAAAGACCCGGACATAAAACGTTTCGGTCTCTGGGCAACCCATGAACTCCAACGACTATGTCATATGGCCAAGGATCCCCCCTCCGTCGGAGAGTGGCAGGCCTTTTATGCTCGTTTGATCCGCTTGATCACCCTTCATGAGAAGCGCAAGGATGATGCCGGCAGATTTGCACGCCGTCTTCGCAGGGAGATCGAAAGCCTTTGGACGTTCCTCTCGGAGCAGGGGGTGGATCCCACGAACAATCATGCTGAGCGGATGCTTCGATTCGCCGTGCTGTGGCGCAAATCCAGCCAGGGTACGTCCAGTGAAAAAGGCAACCGCTGGGTGGAGCGTATCCTCTCACTCAGGCAGACCTGCCGGCTTCAGGAAAAGACAACCTTCCCCGTCCTTGTCGATGCCTTGCGCGCCTACTTCCGGGGTCAGGAACCCGACCTCGCCTGGATCGCTCAGCCCACCGCCTGATCCAGATCCTGTGATCGATTACAAAAAATCGACCCATCCCTCAAAAAAGTACTGGCCACAAAAAACGTTCTTTGCTATAAGCAGGGCAACCTTTACCAAGAGGAGGATTACAGAGGTTGCTCATTTGTGGTCGAGACTTCACGCCAACCGATCTGGATTGGATCCGCCGTCAAGTTACCAGCGTGCCAGGATTGAACCGTGCACAGCTCTCACGCATGTTCTGCGAATGGGCCGAGTGGCGAAAGCCCGACGGCGGATTGAAGGACATGAGCTGCCGGGTGGCCCTGCTGCGCCTGTACCGGGCCGGTGTCATCCCGCTTCCAGCGCCAAGGAAAAGGCGCGTCGTGTCCAAACGGATCCAACACACCCTGACAGGAGAACCCCAATCCCCGATCGAGATCGGCCCCGGTCGCATAAGCCTTTCGATCGAGCCGGTCGACCGGAGATCATCCCCACTTTGGAATGAGCTGATCGACCGATACCATTACCTGGGCTATGCCCGCATGGGCGGGGCGCAGATGCGCTTTATGGTCTGGGTCGGACAGCATCTGGTTGCGCTTCTGGGTTTCTCGGCCGCCGCCTGGCGTGTCGCCCCGCGCGACGAGTTCATCGGCTGGAGCGACGATCAGCGTATAGAGAATCTACACCGGGTGATCGACAACAGCCGCTTCCTCATTTTGCCCTGGGTAAAATCTTTCAATCTTGCCTCACAGATCCTTGCGCGCACGGCGCGGTTGCTCCCCGATCGGTGGGAAGAGCGCTACCGTTACCGGCCTTCCCTGCTCGAGACCTTCGTCGAAAAGCAGCGTTTCACCGGCGCCTCGTACAAGGCCGCCAACTGGGTCTGCGTGGGGCAGACGCAGGGGCGAGGCAAGTGGGACCGGAAAAAGGCCTTTGACAAACCGGTCAAGACCATCTGGCTCTATCCGCTCGAGCGCCGGTTCAGGGAGGTCTTGTGCCGATGAAAAAATCACCCAAAAAGCTGGTGATATCCGCCGGCGAGTTCGAAGCGCTCCAGGACCGTATCAAAGAGCGGAACCTGACCGACTCGGACTATGACGTGCTCCTGGGGCTTGCCGAGATGGTGGCGCGCCTGCGGGAGGTCCTTGCCGAGAAAGAAACCTCCATCGGCCGGCTGTGCAAGTACCTGCTGGGGGCCCCGACCGAGACAGCCCGAAACATCCTCAAGGATAAAACCGAACCAGTCCGGAAAAAAGGCGCCAAACCAAAACCCCGGGGGCACGGGAAAAACGGCGCAGGCCAGTACACCGGCGCTGCCAGGGTGCGCATCGAACACCCCGCTCTGAACTCGGGGGACCCCTGCCCAAGCTGTGAGAAGGGTAAACTATACGAGCTGGCCATGCCGTCGGTCTTTGTTCATATCGTTGGAACAGCCCCTCTCAAAGCCACCGTTTATGAACGAATCCGCTTACGCTGCAATCTGTGCGGAGATATCTTCACCCCTGAGCTGCCCGAAGGGATATCCGAGCAAAAATACGACGATTCGGCTACGCCCATGCTGGCGATACTGAAGTATGGCTGCGGCATGCCCTTCAACCGGATCGAGACCCTTCAAAGGAATCTGGGCCAACCTCTGCCCGCCTCCACCCAGTGGGATATCCTCGATACCGCAGCCGTAGCTCTGGCCCCGGTCATGGATGCCATGGTCTCATTCGCCGCGCAGGGCACGCTGCTCCACAATGATGACACCTCCGCGAAGGTGCTCGCTTTCCTCAAAGAGCAGGATCCGGACAGCAAACGCAAAGGGATCTTCACCACAGGGATGGTCACCGAATCCGAGGGCCATCAGGTCGCCATGTTCATGACCGGCAGACAGCATGCCGGGGAAAACCTGCACGACCTGTTGAAACGCCGGGCAACGGGGCTGCCGCCACCGATTCAGATGTGCGATGCCCTGAGCCGGAATGTATCCAAGGACTTTCAGACGATCCTGGCCAACTGCCTCGCCCATGCCCGCAGGAAGTTCGTGGAGCTGGTCGAGCGATTCCCGGACGACTGCGCTCATGTGATCAACGAGCTGGCAACGGTCTATATGCATGAGGCGATCGCCAAAAGCGAAAAGATGTCCCCGGAGGATCGACTGGCTTACCATCGGCTCAACACTGAGCCCGTCATGACAGCTCTCGAGGCGTGGTGCCATCAGCAATTTGCGGAGAAGACCGTGGAGCCCAACTCCGGCTTGGGGAAGGCGATCACCTATCTCCTCAAACACTGGAAGGAACTGACCTGTTTTCTCAGGGTGCCTGGAGCCCCGCTGGACAACAATATCTGCGAAAGGGCCCTGAAGTTCGCCATCCTACACCGGAAAAACTCCCTCTTCTACAAGACGCAACGCGGCGCCTATGTCGGGGATCTCTTCATGAGCCTCATCCACACATGTCAACTTTCAGGCGTCAACCCGCTCGACTACCTCACATGGCTCCTGAAGGATACCAAAGCCCTGCAGTCCTCCCCGCACACCTTCATGCCGTGGCATTACCAGGATCAAAACCGCTAACCCTATCCCGACCGGGGGCCCCTTGGGGCCTCCCGTCCTCCGCTTCATCCTCGCACGCTAAAAATTTTCCACAAGCCGAAAATTTATTGACCTCTGCACGGCTGCCGAAAGGACACGAAAGAAGTGGTTCTTTTGTGGGGCCCCACCGAAGGCTGCCCTTTACCAGCCCTCGGGAGGTGGAGTATCCAGACGCAAAACCACCACAAAGGAGGTCCCACACATGGACGAACAGCAACAAAAAGACATCGCCGTTTTCCGGTTCGGGGTGATCAGCGACTTTTTCTGCCAAAAATTGACCCGGGGAGAGAAAGAGCGGTTGCTCAATGAGAAGTGTTCCCGACAGTGGCAGATCCCCCACTCAGAGCGTACCCGGCTTGCCCGCACCACGATCCTTTCCTGGATCAAGGCGTATCGCGAAGGCCGGCAGAGGCTCGAAGCCCTTTACCCTCAATCCAGAAGCGACCGGGGCATGCCCCGCAGCATCCACGATGAGGCCGCTGCCGTCATCGTCACGCTGCGCAGGCGGATGCCCCGCTGCACCCTCATGGTTCTTCTCTCGGAACTTGAAAACCGCAAGCTTTTGAGGTCGGACGAGCTGCCGAGCTACTCTTCATTGTACCGCTTCCTTAAAAAGGAGAACCTCTTGCACCTCGATCAGTCCGCACCGGTCGATCGGAGAAAGTTCGAGGCCGAATCCCCCAACGACATTTGGCAGGCCGATGCCATGCACGGTCCCATGATCCTCGATGGGGAAAAGCGGCGGAAAACGTACCTCTTCGCTTTCCTCGACGACATGAGCCGACTGATCCCCCACGCTGCCTTCTACTTCAGCGAAAACCTCGAATGCTACCTCGACGCCTTGCGCTCAGCGCTCCTCAAGCGCGGCCTGCCATGCAAACTCTACACCGACAACGGCAGCGCCTTCCGCTCCAAACTCCTCCAGGAAACCACCGCCAGCCTCGGCATCGCGCTGGTTCACTCCCGGCCTTACAAACCCCAGGGTCGGGGCAAAATAGAGCGTTGGTTCCTCACCGTGCAGAAACAGTTCCTCCCCACACTCAGCTCCAACCTCAATCTCAGGGGCCTCAATGAAAAGCTCGAAGAGTGGATCCACTCCGTCTACCATCAACGTCCCCACGGATCCACGGGTCAAAGTCCCATCCAGCGCTTTGCCGAAAAAATGGAGTGCATCCGCCCCGCCCCCAGAAACCTCGAGGACTTCTTCCGTAAGCGTGCCAGGCGAAAGGTCGCCAACGACCGCACCATCGCCCTGAATGGCAAGGTCTATGAGGCGCCTGTTCCCCTCATCGGAAAACAGGTCACGCTCCTTTACCACGACCATGATCCCACCCGGGTTGAAGTGCACCTGGACAACCTCTCCTACGGGTTCCTCACCCCTCTGGATCTGCACGTCAACTGCCGAGTGCGCCGGTCCCGCTCCCAAGACCTCGTCATAGACAGCGCTCCTCCAAAATCCGTCCCATCCGGCCGGTTACCCTTTTCTCTCGCAAAGGAGCCCCGATGAAACCCCATTATCTCAACTTTTTCGGCTTTACTCGTGAACCGTTCGGCTCCGAACTCGAGCTCGATCAGATCCTTCAGACCGCCGAAGTGGTGGCCGTCGCCGAGCGCTTCGATTACACCCTGCGCCTGGGCGCCGTCGCACTGGTGACCGGTGAGGTCGGTGCGGGCAAGTCCACGGCCCTGCGCTGGGCCATCAGCCGTCTTCACCCCTCCGAGTATCGCCCCATCTGGGTGACGGCAACTTCTGGCTCCATCCTCGAGTTGTATCGCCAGCTTTGCTCCGCCCTCGACTGCGATTTGCAGGGCTCTTCCCGCGCCACCCTCCTGCGCATCATCCGCAGGCAGGTCCTCGATCTCGTCCTCAGCCGCAAGCAGACCCCGGTGCTTGTCATCGACGAGGCTTCACTCCTGCGTCTCGAGGTCCTGGCCGAGATCCACACCCTGCTTCAGTTCGAAGCCGACTCCAAACCCTATCTGCCCATGATCCTCGTCGGCCAGAACCATCTGGCCGATCTGCTGACCTATCGCACCTCGCTTCCCCTCTCTTCCCGCATCATCGCCCGCTATCATCTCCAGGGGATCGACCGGGAGACCCTCGGTACCTATCTCCTGCACCACCTCAAGATCACCGGCATCACCCGCCCCCTTTTCTCCGAGCAGGCCCTGACCGCCATCCACCAGGGCTCGGGCGGCATCCTCAGGCGGGCTAACCATCTCGCCCGCGGTGCCCTCATCGCTGCGGCCGCAGAAAAGATCCAGCAGGTCGCCGCCGAACACGTCCGTGTCGCCGCAACCGAACTCCTCTGATCCTCAAAGCCGGGGCTGGTCATCGGCCAGCCCCCCTCTTCACCCCCATGGACGCTGTGCTTAGAAAACTCCACCGCTTCTTTCGCCAAAAATGGCACCTGGCGGTTCTCCATCCGGAAAAAGGACGCTGGATCGTCCAGCCCCATCCCGACCATATCCCTTATCTCAAGGCCCTCGACGCCTCAGGCTGCCACATCCTCCTTCAACCCCTTGAACAATCCCGCTATCTCCTGGCCGATGATCTGTCCTGGGAGAGGGTTTGCCGTCACCATCGCCAACCTGACAACACCTGGAGGCCCGGTCGCATGGTCGTCGAGACCTCCCCTCACAACTTCCAGGTCTGGATCCGTTCTGCCCACCCCTTGGATCTCCACCATAAACGCATCCTCCTCCACATGCTTCACAGCGATCCGGCCGCCGATCCCAACAACCGTTTCGGCAGGTGCCCCGGCTTCCGCAACCGCAAACCCTGCCATCGGACCCCCGACGGGCAATATCCACTCTCTCGCCTCATCTGGGTCGACTACAACTCCTCGGCCATCATCCCGCAGCATCTCTTCCAGGCAATGACTCCGTCTTCCCCTCAACCCTTTCCCCCTCCACCCCCAGGGGGGGCGGTGTGTCTTTCTTCCCCTCCATCTCGCTCCAGATATCTGCGCGCTACCGAATCCGAAACCGACTTCGCCTACGTCCTCGCCCTCCTCAGACGCGGGTACTCCGAACACGCCATCCGCTCCCTCCTCATCGAGCAACGGACCTCCTGGGATCATCACCAGGGCGAACGGAGAAAAAATGCCTGTATCAATAGAACCATCGCCAAGGCCAAGACCATCATCCAAAACAAGTCTGTCCAAATTACCCCGAAAATCACCACCAATCGTCCAGGATAATCAGAAAAAAAACGTCAGATTATTGTGAAAGACGACACCCATTGGCATATGTCTCAATCCCCTCAAGTCGGGGCATTCATTCTGACAAAGCTTTCTGGGGCAATCGGGGAATTGTGCGATACGTCTCAATCCCCTCAAGTCGGGGCATTCATTCTGACCTTACGCCGCGAAGCAGATCCGCCAAGCAGGATACACGTCTCAATCCCCTCAAGTCGGGGCATTCATTCTGACAAAGCTTTCTGGGGCAATCGGGGAATTGTGCGATACGTCTCAATCCCCTCAAGTCGGGGCATTCATTCTGACCTTACGCCGCGAAGCAGATCCGCCAAGCAGGATACACGTCTCAATCCCCTCAAGTCGGGGCATTCATTCTGACGAAGCAGAAGCTCAAGCCGCTCTTAAAGGCGAGGTTAGTCTCAATCCCCTCAAGTCGGGGCATTCATTCTGACTTATAGGATGACCGAGCGGGTAGAGTTTGAGGCCAAAGAGGTCTCAATCCCCTCAAGTCGGGGCATTCATTCTGACCCATAAATTCCATAACTATCCTGATAACTTTGTCTGGTCTCAATCCCCTCAAGTCGGGGCACTCATTCTGACATGAGGAAGGCGATGGAGAAAGCATTAGCATTTAAGAGTCTCAATCCCCTCAAGTCGGGGCATTCATTCTGACTGAGATGAGATATCAATGGACAGTAGGTTGGAAAAATGATGTTGAGTCTCAATCCCCTCAAGTCGGGGCATTCATTCTGACATCCGTCAGGCGCAAACATCGTGTAGCGGATTTTGTCTCAATCCCCTCAAGTCGGGGCATTCATTCTGACTTATCATAAGTGATTGCGGGTCTGCGACTATGGTGCAAGGTCTCAATCCCCTCAAGTCGGGGCATTCATTCTGACGATGATGATCTTGAAACTGTTAAGAGGTGGGAAGGTCTCAATCCCCTCAAGTCGGGGCATTCATTCTGACATTAGCACTCTTTGGCCCGGCCCCGAGGCCTTGTATGTCTCAATCCCCTCAAGTCGGGGCATTCATTCTGACTCAGATCATATTCTTCCAGCCCCGACTCATATCCAGTGTCTCAATCCCCTCAAGTCGGGGCATTCATTCTGACTCAGATCATATTCTTCCAGCCCCGACTCATATCCAGTGTCTCAATCCCCTCAAGTCGGGGCATTCATTCTGACTGCCCTTCGACGTGAAGGACTTCAGTTGCTCCAAGTAGTCTCAATCCCCTCAAGTCGGGGCATTCATTCTGACATTAGCACTCTTTGGCCCGGCCCCGAGGCCTTGTATGTCTCAATCCCCTCAAGTCGGGGCATTCATTCTGACCCTTCATCTCCTAAGCCGGGAGGTGGAGGGCTCTCTTCGGTCTCAATCCCCTCAAGTCGGGGCATTCATTCTGACTCAGATCATATTCTTCCAGCCCCGACTCATATCCAGTGTCTCAATCCCCTCAAGTCGGGGCATTCATTCTGACTGCCCTTCGACGTGAAGGACTTCAGTTGCTCCAAGTAGTCTCAATCCCCTCAAGTCGGGGCATTCATTCTGACACTAGATGAGGAGGTTGAAGATGAGTGGAAGTAGGGCGTCTCAATCCCCTCAAGTCGGGGCATTCATTCTGACTTTTTCTGTAAAAGACTGTAGACAAAATTTTGATGGAGTCTCAATCCCCTCAAGTCGGGGCATTCATTCTGACTGAGAAGATGTTTATTTATAAACTTATGTATTCAGGAGTCTCAATCCCCTCAAGTCGGGGCATTCATTCTGACAGAGATTATCAATATAAATGATTACGCTGATAATTTAAGTCTCAATCCCCTCAAGTCGTGGCATTCATTCTGACTACGCAGTTTACAATTCATTTAGAGACTTGCGTACGTCTCAATCCCCTCAAGTCGGGGCATTCATTCTGACTACGATTGCAGAGCTAAAAGCAATCGTACGCGAAAAGTCTCAATCCCCTCAAGTCGGGGCATTCATTCTGACTATTTTCGATTTAGATATTGAAGATTAGTATTTTAAGTCTCAATCCCCTCAAGTCGGGGCATTCATTCTGACATACGACACCGAAAAAGCTACATTGATCGGGCAGGGCGTCTCAATCCCCTCAAGTCGGGGCATTCATTCTGACAAATTTGCAGATTTTGCGGCAGTGAAAAATACAGATGTCTCAATCCCCTCAAGTCGGGGCATTCATTCTGACCTAATTGCAAACATTGAAAGAAAGAGGGACAAAATGTCTCAATCCCCTCAAGTCGGGGCATTCATTCTGACATGCGCAAGGGCGGGCAGGTTGCAGTGACTGGCGAATTCAGTCTCAATCCCCTCAAGTCGGGGCATTCATTCTGACTGACGCGGGTTGGGGTGCAGCTACGCCAAGCTGGGTGGTCTCAATCCCCTCAAGTCGGGGCATTCATTCTGACTATCATGAGAAACAACGTGCCCGACAACGAAGTGTGGTCTCAATCCCCTCAAGTCGGGGCATTCATTCTGACTTACACCAAAGCAGAGTTGATCGCTCTTTGCCAAGCGTCTCAATCCCCTCAAGTCGGGGCATTCATTCTGACGGAAATAGGAACCCGTCCGACGAGTTCTTCTGGCAAGTCTCAATCCCCTCAAGTCGGGGCATTCATTCTGACCTTACATCCTGGGCAAAAAGAAAAATGTCCAGGTTGAGTCTCAATCCCCTCAAGTCGGGGCATTCATTCTGACAATTTGATTTTTGAAATCGTAAGGGAAGCTTTTTCAGTCTCAATCCCCTCAAGTCGGGGCATTCATTCTGACTTGGTGCGGCCTTCGGAACATTCTGTGACACTATGGAAGTCTCAATCCCCTCAAGTCGGGGCATTCATTCTGACCATATCGTGAATGAGTGCCCTTACATCCTGGGCAAAAGTCTCAATCCCCTCAAGTCGGGGCATTCATTCTGACTAATTAGTTTCAAGTTCCCAACCCTTGGGTTGGAGGAGTCTCAATCCCCTCAAGTCGGGGCATTCATTCTGACAACATTCTGTGACACTATGGAAGTGTCACAAGAACAAGTCTCAATCCCCTCAAGTCGGGGCATTCATTCTGACCTGAAAAGGTTGTTGTTAATAAAAAAGAATACAAAGTGTCTCAATCCCCTCAAGTCGGGGCATTCATTCTGACATACATTAAAAAGAATATTCATCATAAAAGTATAAGCAGTCTCAATCCCCTCAAGTCGGGGCATTCATTCTGACTGGAATTTAAATTCTCGAAAGAAGCTGAGCTCCGGTCTCAATCCCCTCAAGTCGGGGCATTCATTCTGACCAACGTACCACAACAAAACCGTCGCGGCCGTTGATGTTGTCTCAATCCCCTCAAGTCGGGGCATTCATTCTGACTATAATAGGCTTGTTTTTAATTCAGGAGGCTTTATGGTCTCAATCCCCTCAAGTCGGGGCATTCATTCTGACAGATGACTGTCACTATAAGATTGGGAGAAAGAAATAGTCTCAATCCCCTCAAGTCGGGGCATTCATTCTGACGAAAGCGACCGGCTTCATAAGGAACAAGAAAAGAAAGTCTCAATCCCCTCAAGTCGGGGCATTCATTCTGACTCCACTAATGGAAAGAAAATATTCTTTAATCCACTTTGTCTCAATCCCCTCAAGTCGGGGCATTCATTCTGACTTGAGGACATCGGGCCGGGCTGGGGGCGGGTGTCGATGTCTCAATCCCCTCAAGTCGGGGCATTCATTCTGACATCGGGCAAGGAGGACATCATGCCTAGAAACACCGCGTCTCAATCCCCTCAAGTCGGGGCATTCATTCTGACTATGGTGCGATACAAGTGCAAATGCGTCATCAATCCGTCTCAATCCCCTCAAGTCGGGGCATTCATTCTGACATGCTCGGCGCGTCAACGATGGTACCGGCTCACTTGTCTCAATCCCCTCAAGTCGGGGCATTCATTCTGACGCTTGAGGCGCATATCGGGCGAGAGATGGATGAATGGGTCTCAATCCCCTCAAGTCGGGGCATTCATTCTGACGTGGATGTTCAAACTAGGGGGGGAGAGTACTCCTTGTCTCAATCCCCTCAAGTCGGGGCATTCATTCTGACTTTTCATCCGTCGCTGAAGGAAGCGGCGGCAGAGTTGTCTCAATCCCCTCAAGTCGGGGCATTCATTCTGACGAAGGCCGAGGCCGACCGGTACGACCGAGACCGGAAGTCTCAATCCCCTCAAGTCGGGGCATTCATTCTGACGAATGGGGAGGAGGATCGGTCAGAGGATGAGTCCGGGTCTCAATCCCCTCAAGTCGGGGCATTCATTCTGACTGGACGGCTCCTGGCTGCCACTTCAGGGCTCCTATGAGTCTCAATCCCCTCAAGTCGGGGCATTCATTCTGACCAATATTGAATGTGAGAAAGCAATCCATAAACATTATAGGTCTCAATCCCCTCAAGTCGGGGCATTCATTCTGACAATTGTCAGATTCACAAAATAGCAAGTATAATCGCTTGGTCTCAATCCCCTCAAGTCGGGGCATTCATTCTGACCTGAAAACGAGTTTTTGTCTGACACAATTAGTATTAGTCTCAATCCCCTCAAGTCGGGGCATTCATTCTGACAATCACCTTGAAACGCTCTATACTGTTTACAATTCATTGTCTCAATCCCCTCAAGTCGGGGCATTCATTCTGACATAGCGGCATCTGCCTTATGTCCGCTTGCCGATCAAGTCTCAATCCCCTCAAGTCGGGGCATTCATTCTGACCGAAGACGCCCTACGGTGGGAGGGCATTGAATCGGAGTCTCAATCCCCTCAAGTCGGGGCATTCATTCTGACATAGGCGCGAACAATTCTGGTCGATAGCGGCATCTGGTCTCAATCCCCTCAAGTCGGGGCATTCATTCTGACTACTGAGCGACGTCGCATGGAACTGTGGAGGTCTATGTCTCAATCCCCTCAAGTCGGGGCATTCATTCTGACATATGATGGAGGTACACCATGAAACATTATACGCATAGTCTCAATCCCCTCAAGTCGGGGCATTCATTCTGACACTGGGACACGGACACCAACCCCGAAAAACCAGGGTGTCTCAATCCCCTCAAGTCGGGGCATTCATTCTGACTAACACATCCCCCCGCCCCCGGCGGGTAAACCGGGGAATGGTCTCAATCCCCTCAAGTCGGGGCATTCATTCTGACCTGAGCGGCGGCGCATTGAATTATGGGAGTCTGAGGAGTCTCAATCCCCTCAAGTCGGGGCATTCATTCTGACGAATGGGGATACATTTCTACCCGCTCCGGCAGATATGTCTCAATCCCCTCAAGTCGGGGCATTCATTCTGACGAAAACTATGACAGCCACCGAGGTGGCACAACTTCTCGTCTCAATCCCCTCAAGTCGGGGCATTCATTCTGACAGTAGCGCGCGGCAGTTGGAAAACAAATATTATAGGTGTCTCAATCCCCTCAAGTCGGGGCATTCATTCTGACAGATTGGGCCGCACATCGGGCCACGCAGATTAAAAGTCTCAATCCCCTCAAGTCGGGGCATTCATTCTGACACCTCCTCGTATGGACTCGCCAGTGTGTAGCGGCTCAGTCTCAATCCCCTCAAGTCGGGGCATTCATTCTGACAATGAATTGATTAAATAATTAAAAAGACGTACACAAACGTCTCAATCCCCTCAAGTCGGGGCATTCATTCTGACGCCATGGTTGACCGGATTTGTGGGGCGGCCCTCGTAGGTCTCAATCCCCTCAAGTCGGGGCATTCATTCTGACCCCACGGCCGGGGCCCAGATCTCATCCATCTAACGGGGTCTCAATCCCCTCAAGTCGGGGCATTCATTCTGACAGACGAGGCCCTTCCCCCGATCCCGGAAATCCCCCGGTCTCAATCCCCTCAAGTCGGGGCATTCATTCTGACTGACCATGCCGATGGAGCTCGATGGCTTCAAGTATGAGGTCTCAATCCCCTCAAGTCGGGGCATTCATTCTGACAGGAAGAAATGAAGGTATGGACATGGGAAGTTCTGGTCTCAATCCCCTCAAGTCGGGGCATTCATTCTGACTTCCATCCCGCATGGTCGCAGTGCGGGGACTATGTCAAGTCTCAATCCCCTCAAGTCGGGGCATTCATTCTGACTGATGGTTTTCTGGAAGAAAAGGCCCAATATGGGATGGTCTCAATCCCCTCAAGTCGGGGCATTCATTCTGACTTTTGAAATACAGTCTCCGGCTGGCCGATAGCCAATTGTCTCAATCCCCTCAAGTCGGGGCATTCATTCTGACATCGATGGTTGGTGCCCCCGGCACGACGGATCGCTTTTGTCTCAATCCCCTCAAGTCGGGGCATTCATTCTGACTTATCAGCGCAAAAGAAGGGACCGGTGAATGATATTGTCTCAATCCCCTCAAGTCGGGGCATTCATTCTGACATTGCGGTTACTCGGTTTATTAGGCGGCGATGAGTATGGTCTCAATCCCCTCAAGTCGGGGCATTCATTCTGACAAAATGCTTTGGATTTCTGAATGGCTTATCGTGAGGTCTCAATCCCCTCAAGTCGGGGCATTCATTCTGACGCGCGTGCGGAGGTAGTACGTCTTGAAGTTTTTGCTGTCTCAATCCCCTCAAGTCGGGGCATTCATTCTGACTCGAGCCGCTTTTGCCCTTCGTAGCTTCCACGGTCAAGTCTCAATCCCCTCAAGTCGGGGCATTCATTCTGACAATCGCTTTTCGCAGATTGCGTTTTGATCTTTCAGTCTCAATCCCCTCAAGTCGGGGCATTCATTCTGACACTAAAACGTCATGCTAGAATTGAAGCACTTGTGAGTGGTCTCAATCCCCTCAAGTCGGGGCATTCATTCTGACATCAATTCAAGGGACCGCAACGGAACTTTTGAATGTTGTCTCAATCCCCTCAAGTCGGGGCATTCATTCTGACATTGCCCATAATGCGAATTTTGAGGTCTTGTGGACGGTCTCAATCCCCTCAAGTCGGGGCATTCATTCTGACGATGAAGAAATGGAGCCCCATCTAACAGCGGATAAGTCTCAATCCCCTCAAGTCGGGGCATTCATTCTGACGAAGGAAGGAGAATTTGTGGCCCGGCAGTTCGATTGTCTCAATCCCCTCAAGTCGGGGCATTCATTCTGACTGATCTCATGAGCCGTGTTGCATTCAGGCTGGCCCAGGTCTCAATCCCCTCAAGTCGGGGCATTCATTCTGACGAGATCAACATGCGCAACAACGTCCCGGACAGTGAAGTCTCAATCCCCTCAAGTCGGGGCATTCATTCTGACGTTTTGCAGGGTTTCAAGTACGTTTCCTTTGAATATCGTCTCAATCCCCTCAAGTCGGGGCATTCATTCTGACTGATTCTTTGGAGGTGACAAAGGAACAGCGAGAAACGTCTCAATCCCCTCAAGTCGGGGCATTCATTCTGACATTTTTTGATGAATTTGATACTGACACTATTGCTGAGTCTCAATCCCCTCAAGTCGGGGCATTCATTCTGACATTCCTAGCATTGATGCTATCTGTACAAATCCCAAGTCTCAATCCCCTCAAGTCGGGGCATTCATTCTGACTTTACTAATTATGAAATAGATTTTATTTCAGAATTAGTCTCAATCCCCTCAAGTCGGGGCATTCATTCTGACTCAATCCCGCCTGAAAGAATACGTCTTGAGATTAAAAGTCTCAATCCCCTCAAGTCGGGGCATTCATTCTGACTGATCTAGTAATTAATGAATTGAAACATTTAAGATTTACTGTCTCAATCCCCTCAAGTCGGGGCATTCATTCTGACAAAGGTTGTCAAACTTGATAATCTAGGATGATGACTAGTCTCAATCCCCTCAAGTCGGGGCATTCATTCTGACTTTAAATCAAATTTATCATATAGGTAAGCTTGTAAAGTCTCAATCCCCTCAAGTCGGGGCATTCATTCTGACCAGATATGAGAAAGGAGAAAGAGTAGAATGAACTGTGGTCTCAATCCCCTCAAGTCGGGGCATTCATTCTGACCCTACCCGTGGCGGATCGAAGTCATTGCGCGCGAGATGTCTCAATCCCCTCAAGTCGGGGCATTCATTCTGACTTACGAGATCCTGTTCGAGTTCAAGCGGATTGCGAAGGGTCTCAATCCCCTCAAGTCGGGGCATTCATTCTGACACAGCCATGCTTTCTCTCGATCACATCAAACGCCTTGTCTCAATCCCCTCAAGTCGGGGCATTCATTCTGACATGTAGCGGTTGGTCTACTGTGGGATGCCACCATCGGTCTCAATCCCCTCAAGTCGGGGCATTCATTCTGACCCAAAGAGGGCATGGGGATCTGAGTGGAGGAGGTAGTCGTCTCAATCCCCTCAAGTCGGGGCATTCATTCTGACTCCAGGGCTGGACGTCAGAACGAGCCTCCGCTCGGTCTCAATCCCCTCAAGTCGGGGCATTCATTCTGACGATGCCAAAAGCAAAGATTCAGAATGCGGCGAGCATGTCTCAATCCCCTCAAGTCGGGGCATTCATTCTGACTCTCGGCCTGGGAAGCCTCTCTCTTTAAAACCCCTGTCTCAATCCCCTCAAGTCGGGGCATTCATTCTGACGATTAGGACGCTTTGCCCCGGCTCCGAGGGCTAAATCGTCTCAATCCCCTCAAGTCGGGGCATTCATTCTGACGGGCGAAGGTTTGGGAAGCGTACAAGGGCCGTTCGGTCTCAATCCCCTCAAGTCGGGGCATTCATTCTGACCGCGCCTTCAATGGTCAGGCGGAAAGCCTGGCCAAGTCTCAATCCCCTCAAGTCGGGGCATTCATTCTGACTCAGACTGGCACTTACACCCATGCACTCTACTGCCTCGTCTCAATCCCCTCAAGTCGGGGCATTCATTCTGACGACAGCACTCGTTGAGTGCGCAATAAAGATACTAGAACAAGAGTCTCAATCCCCTCAAGTCGGGGCATTCATTCTGACTATGGCGAGCTAGTTTTCCTGAGCAAGGGTCCTATCAAGTCTCAATCCCCTCAAGTCGGGGCATTCATTCTGACACATGCCAAAATTCTACACCGGCGTTGGGGCCCGGAGTCTCAATCCCCTCAAGTCGGGGCATTCATTCTGACGGTGGGCTCGGAGGCTGAAGATGGAATTAAAAAGGATAGTCTCAATCCCCTCAAGTCGGGGCATTCATTCTGACATCACCTAACCACAAAAGAATGTGGAGGAAACTCAAGTCTCAATCCCCTCAAGTCGGGGCATTCATTCTGACAGAGCTCGTTTACACGCCGAAGGGCGTGGCGGTTGCGTCTCAATCCCCTCAAGTCGGGGCATTCATTCTGACAGATGAATAGTCGGGCGTTGGAGAACAAGAGCTATAGTCTCAATCCCCTCAAGTCGGGGCATTCATTCTGACATTACATAGAATAACAACTAATAAGAGCCCGGCTCCGAGTCTCAATCCCCTCAAGTCGGGGCATTCATTCTGACTGCGATTAACCCCCTTCGCCCCGGCTCCGAGGGCTATGTCTCAATCCCCTCAAGTCGGGGCATTCATTCTGACCAAAGCCGCTCCAGATTCGAAGCTCCGGTTTATTGGGTCTCAATCCCCTCAAGTCGGGGCATTCATTCTGACGAAGCTCGCCAAGGGTGAAGATTGGCAAGCCGAGGAGTCTCAATCCCCTCAAGTCGGGGCATTCATTCTGACAAATGAGAAATAACGTTCCAGATAGTGAGATATGGATCGTCTCAATCCCCTCAAGTCGGGGCATTCATTCTGACTGGGAAATCGATCTCGCCAAGGGCGTGGAGCTCCAAACAGTCTCAATCCCCTCAAGTCGGGGCATTCATTCTGACAAGGTTCGGGCGCTCCGGCCGGTAGTACCAGCCGGTTAGTCTCAATCCCCTCAAGTCGGGGCATTCATTCTGACGGTCGTTATTGAAGGCCGTGCGCCGATCTGGCGTTATGTCTCAATCCCCTCAAGTCGGGGCATTCATTCTGACCAGTATTCGCAACCAACCTCGCGATCTACGTTGGGGGTCTCAATCCCCTCAAGTCGGGGCATTCATTCTGACGACTCTTCCCAACCTTCTGTGCCGACCAGAATGGTCTCAATCCCCTCAAGTCGGGGCATTCATTCTGACAGCACCATGTTAGTTACCAACAAGCCCGGTTCCCGAGTCTCAATCCCCTCAAGTCGGGGCATTCATTCTGACCCGATAAGTCGGCTAGGCCGGGCGTGAACCGCTCAGACGTCTCAATCCCCTCAAGTCGGGGCATTCATTCTGACGGCTCCGCACGTCTGCGACTTTGAGGATGATTAGGAGTCTCAATCCCCTCAAGTCGGGGCATTCATTCTGACATCAAAGACCTTGGTGGCGTTCTCCGGCCTAGGGATTTTTGTCTCAATCCCCTCAAGTCGGGGCATTCATTCTGACCCTCTTTGGGCCAGAGGCGTAAAAAAATACGGGTTGTATAGTCTCAATCCCCTCAAGTCGGGGCATTCATTCTGACTAATGGTGATAAAAGGTAAAATGGAATGAAATGTAAGTCTCAATCCCCTCAAGTCGGGGCATTCATTCTGACAACTAATCGATGAGAATTTTTCCCTCCCTGATGATGAGAAGTCTCAATCCCCTCAAGTCGGGGCATTCATTCTGACTGATCGCGGTAGTGGCGGCAGTAGCCCTGGGTGCAAAGTCTCAATCCCCTCAAGTCGGGGCATTCATTCTGACTATGATGCCAAGGACGGGACCAAGCGTTTCGTCCTCGAGTCTCAATCCCCTCAAGTCGGGGCATTCATTCTGACTGATGGGGTGGGGAGAGAACAGGACAGGTATCTGTCGTCTCAATCCCCTCAAGTCGGGGCATTCATTCTGACGAGATGTAACGGGAGGTGGTAACGATGATTGATCGAAGTCTCAATCCCCTCAAGTCGGGGCATTCATTCTGACCGAGCTACACGCTCCGGGCCATCGTTAAGTAGCCCCGGGTCTCAATCCCCTCAAGTCGGGGCATTCATTCTGACAATTGGAACTCCGCGCCGCGCGCGCGGAAGTGGTCCAGTCTCAATCCCCTCAAGTCGGGGCATTCATTCTGACCAGAGGAGAGAACATCATGCAGGTCATTGGCTTTACAGTCTCAATCCCCTCAAGTCGGGGCATTCATTCTGACATTATGACTTCGCGATCGAGATCGCCTTTGTCAACCGGTCTCAATCCCCTCAAGTCGGGGCATTCATTCTGACGATTGGAGCCGGGACCACCTTGAAAACGAAATTCCCGGGTCTCAATCCCCTCAAGTCGGGGCATTCATTCTGACGTTGGCGCTGGTATCATCGATCACGCCCACGAACCCGGTCTCAATCCCCTCAAGTCGGGGCATTCATTCTGACAGATTCTTGTTCGCGACGAAAGAGCCGGGTTCGTGGAGTCTCAATCCCCTCAAGTCGGGGCATTCATTCTGACGAGAACAGGACAGGTATCTGTCCTGGCTTTTTCATGTCTCAATCCCCTCAAGTCGGGGCATTCATTCTGACAATGCCGGAGATCGGGGCGCAGTTAATCGCCCGGAGTCTCAATCCCCTCAAGTCGGGGCATTCATTCTGACCGAAGTTGTCAATGTCAAAGACCTTGGTGGCGTTCTCCGGTCTCAATCCCCTCAAGTCGGGGCATTCATTCTGACAAAACGCGAACCCCGAAGCGAACGAGAACGAAGCGAAGTCTCAATCCCCTCAAGTCGGGGCATTCATTCTGACAATTGTGAGAATTGCGAGAATTGCGCTAATGCGTAGTGTCTCAATCCCCTCAAGTCGGGGCATTCATTCTGACAAAAACAAGTTTCTTTCAGGCTATCATCAATATTTAGGTCTCAATCCCCTCAAGTCGGGGCATTCATTCTGACGAAATCTGAAAGTGTTATCAAGAGACACGCTAGAATCGTCTCAATCCCCTCAAGTCGGGGCATTCATTCTGACTGAGTGTATGTCTTCATCGATTAGCGAACTAATCGATGTCTCAATCCCCTCAAGTCGGGGCATTCATTCTGACAAATTCGTTTTGCGCAGATTGTGAATGCGATGAATGGTCTCAATCCCCTCAAGTCGGGGCATTCATTCTGACTTATGATTCGTTTTGCGCAGATTGCGCAGATTGTGAAGTCTCAATCCCCTCAAGTCGGGGCATTCATTCTGACCAACAGATTGTAAATGTGATGAATGTTTGAAGTATATGGTCTCAATCCCCTCAAGTCGGGGCATTCATTCTGACTATCAGGTTTACAATAGTTTTCGAGATTTGCGGTCAAGTCTCAATCCCCTCAAGTCGGGGCATTCATTCTGACGTATTTATAAGGGGGAATGATGCGGGTTCTGGATATTGTCTCAATCCCCTCAAGTCGGGGCATTCATTCTGACATGGGGGCAACTGTTCATGCTGTCAATTTTCGATAGTCTCAATCCCCTCAAGTCGGGGCATTCATTCTGACCCAGCAGAACAAAGGAGGCACAACATGGCGTCGAAAAAGTCTCAATCCCCTCAAGTCGGGGCATTCATTCTGACGAGACGAACGCAGGAACAGAAATTATCAGATAAAAGAGTCTCAATCCCCTCAAGTCGGGGCATTCATTCTGACGACACAAGCGCAGATAATCAGGAAAATGCTAATGTTGTCTCAATCCCCTCAAGTCGGGGCATTCATTCTGACCAGATTTCAACGAAAATCGAACAATCTTGATTTTAAGTCTCAATCCCCTCAAGTCGGGGCATTCATTCTGACAGAAAAAAACGGGGGGGAAACAAGGGGAAGAAAAAAGGTCTCAATCCCCTCAAGTCGGGGCATTCATTCTGACAGTTTTTGCTGTTCACGTTATGATTCAATCTGCGCAAGTCTCAATCCCCTCAAGTCGGGGCATTCATTCTGACAGAAGATTTATCTGCAACAAGAAGTTGCAGAAATTATGTCTCAATCCCCTCAAGTCGGGGCATTCATTCTGACCCATGCGCAATGGCGTTCCTGACAACGAAATCTGGAGTCTCAATCCCCTCAAGTCGGGGCATTCATTCTGACTGGATCCGGGATTGGGAAATTCCGAATTACAAGATTGGTCTCAATCCCCTCAAGTCGGGGCATTCATTCTGACAGATGTGGTGACCGTTCTGTCCCGCCGGTACATCCGGGTCTCAATCCCCTCAAGTCGGGGCATTCATTCTGACACATGTATTTTTCGCCAGAGTGCATGTCCTCGTCGATGTCTCAATCCCCTCAAGTCGGGGCATTCATTCTGACCTACGATCTACGTATCTTTATCAAGAAATTAATCGCTGTCTCAATCCCCTCAAGTCGGGGCATTCATTCTGACATAGATATTTTTCACCCGAATGTCTATCCTCGTCGAGTCTCAATCCCCTCAAGTCGGGGCATTCATTCTGACTATCAAGTGTATTGCTTCGTATGATTGAGATGGAAAAGTCTCAATCCCCTCAAGTCGGGGCATTCATTCTGACTGCGACACTCTGAGCCCTGGGAGGATGTGGAGCTTGACTGAGTCTCAATCCCCTCAAGTCGGGGCATTCATTCTGACTGTCTGAAGTATAGATACTTTTCACCCGAATGCATGGTCTCAATCCCCTCAAGTCGGGGCATTCATTCTGACTTTGAGATTGTCTTGAAACGCGAATTTTCAAAAATAGTCGTCTCAATCCCCTCAAGTCGGGGCATTCATTCTGACGGCAGTAGCCGCCCTGGGTGCAAACCTTGTCGCGCCGGGTCTCAATCCCCTCAAGTCGGGGCATTCATTCTGACTTGAGGTGTCGAGCATACTGCTTCGTATGATTGAGATGGAAGTCTCAATCCCCTCAAGTCGGGGCATTCATTCTGACAGATACGATCAATATAGATGAATATGCAGACAATCTGAGTCTCAATCCCCTCAAGTCGGGGCATTCATTCTGACGAACGAGAACCCCGAAGTGAACGAAGCGAATCACCTTGTCTCAATCCCCTCAAGTCGGGGCATTCATTCTGACAAGTTTGACAATTTTTAAAACAGAAGATGAATTTAAGTCTCAATCCCCTCAAGTCGGGGCATTCATTCTGACATTCAGGACCGCAATCCTGAATTTCAAAAGAAATAGTCTCAATCCCCTCAAGTCGGGGCATTCATTCTGACCTTCGCTCGGGCAAAGACCCAGAATATGGAGCAGGGGGTCTCAATCCCCTCAAGTCGGGGCATTCATTCTGACACAAGATGACTTGAACAACTTGGCTAAAACGGTTCCCGTCTCAATCCCCTCAAGTCGGGGCATTCATTCTGACCGAGTTCATAGAGGGGAGCGTTCAGGTATTGATTGCTGTCTCAATCCCCTCAAGTCGGGGCATTCATTCTGACGGGAACCGGAAAATCCCGGCCTCTTGACAAGCTCATAGTCTCAATCCCCTCAAGTCGGGGCATTCATTCTGACATGGATGACGTAGGTAGCGGAAACCTTGCTGCCCATGTCGTCTCAATCCCCTCAAGTCGGGGCATTCATTCTGACAACGTGGGGCGAGCGCACCTCGTGGGTGCCGGTTCGGTCTCAATCCCCTCAAGTCGGGGCATTCATTCTGACAAAGGCAAAGGCAAAGGTGATAGTGTAATCACTCCTGGTCTCAATCCCCTCAAGTCGGGGCATTCATTCTGACCGATGCGACGTTTAACTATTATTTCACGCTTGTTTCGGTCTCAATCCCCTCAAGTCGGGGCATTCATTCTGACATAATGCGGAGCGTTGTTTTTGTGAACTTATGGAGGTCTCAATCCCCTCAAGTCGGGGCATTCATTCTGACATATGGAAAGCTGGCAGATATTTCACTTCGCGAAGAAAAGTCTCAATCCCCTCAAGTCGGGGCATTCATTCTGACTTTCGTTGTATGGCAGAAGCCCCCGCAGCCGATACCGTCTCAATCCCCTCAAGTCGGGGCATTCATTCTGACTTTCTCTGGATGGATTGGAGGGAAATATAAAGTCACCCTGTCTCAATCCCCTCAAGTCGGGGCATTCATTCTGACTTTTATCTTGGGACATAATAATTTTATGTCACACTGTCTCAATCCCCTCAAGTCGGGGCATTCATTCTGACAAAGAAACGCTGTCCAGGTTGATGTTATGACATCGTCTCAATCCCCTCAAGTCGGGGCATTCATTCTGACTAAAATGAACTGTGTTATTTCCAAAGATAAAGGCATGTAGTCTCAATCCCCTCAAGTCGGGGCATTCATTCTGACATAGCGTAGTTGTCACCTTTTTTATGGCAAGATTGAGTCTCAATCCCCTCAAGTCGGGGCATTCATTCTGACATATCTTATCGTAACTGATGATGAAGCTGATGATCTATGTCTCAATCCCCTCAAGTCGGGGCATTCATTCTGACTAAAGAAGGTGAAAGACTCCGCAAGGAACAGGAAAAGTCTCAATCCCCTCAAGTCGGGGCATTCATTCTGACTATGGCATGGGGTCCAGGAGGTGTAGGAAAAACTTCGTCTCAATCCCCTCAAGTCGGGGCATTCATTCTGACTCTCGGCGGGTGTAGCTCCTGTCGGGTCGGGTCTTTTGTCTCAATCCCCTCAAGTCGGGGCATTCATTCTGACGTTGGGGAGGTTTTCAAAGTTCGAGATTTCGATTTTGTCTCAATCCCCTCAAGTCGGGGCATTCATTCTGACCTGTTCCGACTTCTCGTGGTGGGAAGCGGGCCTCTACCGCGTCTCAATCCCCTCAAGTCGGGGCATTCATTCTGACCGTTGAAAAATGAAGGGGTTGGAAAGGTTGCGACGAGTCTCAATCCCCTCAAGTCGGGGCATTCATTCTGACTTTCCTGGGGACTCCGGCCACTGCGGGTGCCCAGAAGGTCTCAATCCCCTCAAGTCGGGGCATTCATTCTGACTCTGCCTCTGGAGAGCTAATATTTACGCGGGCCCCAGGGAAGAAAACCGGGCATATCCCCCAAAAAGGGCGACCGGTTGTTTTGAAGTATGCCAGAAAGCGGGTCGGCGTTATAATAAGATATTGGAATTTCGGTAAATACCGAAAACCGGGCATCGATTTTTAGTGAAATTAGTGATTTCAACATGTTAAACCACTCCTACAATTTTGTCGGGAGATGCACGGTAAATATGGTTGAGCCCGGTGAAATCTCAACGGTTTTCTAGGATCCGAACCCCGAAGCTGGTTCGGCTCGATTACCAAGCTCCGGGGTATTTTATCATTTTTAGGGCAATATCTCCAATATATTGAACCCATTGCCAATCGGTTGGACCCACACATCGGCCGTCAGCGGCTTTCTCCTCTGAAACAGCTTTTTCTGGAGACTCTCCGGGACAATGTCGCGGCTTTTCGTGTAGGCCTTCTGCCCCTCGTGGTTTGCAGTCAGCGTCTGGTTGTTCGGTGTCCAGACCAGGACAGCGGCAGGCCAGAGGATCTTCTCCGGTTCAACCGGTTCTTCCGGCCCGGGATCGCCAGTCTTTTCGGGCCCCAGGCCTGACGCAGTCAGCACTTGGTCTACAGCACCCTCAGAAAACGCCGGCTCGTTTGGATGAAGAGGCACCGCCGCCTTTTCCAGTCTGACCAGGGCTTCTCCTGCAAAACGCCCGTCCTCGACCGGGCGAAGGAGCACCCAGCCGAGAGGGACGCAGGGGGTTCCATCCGAAGGGCTGAGGGCCAGGCGGCGCGTCTTGGGGAAAACAGCGAACAGGCGTCTCTCCGCTTCGCCGAAGGTTTTTCCGCAGTTTTTATTGGTGCATTTGTATCTGCCCGGCCCATCCCTGCGGGGTTTCTCCCGGCTGCAGAACGGGCAGAGGATTTTCCCGAGGTTTTTCTCCCGCCTGACCGCCTCGAGGTCGCCCGCACTCATCCAGTCCCCGGTCATCCCTTTCCAGCCGCTCCCCCAGGCAAGCCTAAGGATGCATTCGCCCGATGAAGAATCCAGATTTCGGATGGCCGCGGCGATTTCGGCGCAGGTCTTCGCAGCTCCCGCTCCGGCAGCGCCATAGCGCGAGAAGAACGACTGCTCCCCTTGGGCTATGCTCAGACTGTGGCGGTTGACGGCGTCCGCAAGGTCCTGCAGGGTGCGGATACCCGGGCAGTCCGGCAATGCCCCGGCAAGCCGCGTCGTCTGCGATTGAAAAAAGGAATCCATGCCGATTCGGGCGACGAAGCAGGCCCCCGCGCGGGCCGCTTCGACAAAAACGCCCCGCGCCTCATTCCAGCTGTTTTTCGTCTTCTTGTCGCCGAAATCCTTCCACCCCGCCTGATCAGGCGATAAGAGGTTGAAAAAGCGCACGTCCAGCGCCTCGAGCATCCCCTTCTCCGGTTCAAGTCCCGGGCTGTCGCTCACCTGCAAAAAGCGCAGAAAGTCGTGGTGCGGGTCTTTCCCATCGAGCGCGTTGACGGCCTCTTGAAAATTTTTAAAATTTCTCCGAATCTCCGGCAATGCGGACCGGTCGAGGGTCATCCAGAGAGCGGTTCTTATGGCGCCTTTCAAAGTGGTGCCAGGGAGATACGGCCGCCCATAGGCGTCTTTGATGAAGCGGCGAAGTTCAGCGGGGGAGCCGCCGCCCCTCACCGGCAAGGTGTAAGCAACGGTAGGATCGAGCTTATAGGCCTTCATGAACCTTTCCAGATGGAAAGACCCGTGTCCCAGTTCGCCCAGCGCAGCGTTGTTGGACCGTAGGGAGATGAGAAGGTCCTCCAGGCTGATCACTCGGAGCCCGGCGGTGGATCGCACAAAATCGAGGCCCTCCCTCAGTTCCTCGCCGTCCCCGATGTGAAGAGGCGTCAGAAGGTGCACCTCGAAGGTTTTCGTATCGCGGGGCATGGTCATGATGCAGCCTCCATGAGTTCGGGCGGTTCGGCGCACGGAACCGCAAACGCTCTGAAATCCCGAGGGGCCGAGTGCCCGATGCGAAGGTTCAAGGTTTGCCTCAACTCAGTGATCAGTGTCTGATCCAGCATCGGCACGATTCGTCCTTCAGGCCTGAGGGAAAAATAGGAGCCCTCGGTAAACGCCCGGATCGGAGGCCTGCCGAGGGTGGACTGATGGATCCAGCCCGAACGCGTGGTCAACCCGTAGGCGGTTTTTGCGGTCAATCCCTGGAGATCCTCTTTGGGATCAGGGTTGTAGAGAGACAGGGTGACCCACCCCTTCCCCGCCGCTGCGAAAGACTCGAATTCCTCCTCGCTGCACACCTCGAACGATCCCAGGCCGCTGCTCCGATCCGCCCCGAGGCCCTGATCGCCCAGAAAGTCCAGCGCGGCTCGAAGGCGGCCATCTTGCCCTTTGGCAGCATCCGCCAGGAAGAAAAGCCCTGCGTCCGGCGCAAAAAACTGGAGGGCGAAGAAGAAAAGCCCCTCCCCGCCCGGAACCCCCAAACGGTCTACACTCACGCGCTGCCTCTCGCTCAGCACCCAGGGTGCCGCACCGCTGCCAAGAAGTTCGGTACCGCGCAGCTCCGTGCTGGACACCGCGATTCCGCCGGGAAGGAGTTCGACCTCGTCCCTGCCGATCCGCCCGCCTTGGAGCACCTGTTCAAAGAGGGGGCACGAGAGCCAGCGTACCTTCTTCAAATCCTTCCGGATCTGGAGGGATCGCACGTCGGCTTCATGAGCGTTCTTGGGTCCGTGCGGTTGCAGCTTAGCCGTCTGCCGCCAAATATTCCATGCCGGCGCGGGAAAAAGCAGCGTCGATCCCGCATAGGGGAAGGCCGAACTCACCTTGAACGGCGGGTCTGAGAATACCCCCGGGGCGTCTTCGGGAAAAAGCACCGCCCAGGACAGCGCTAGGGCGGCCGACAGGGTGTCGGATCGGACGAACTCCTCCGCGCTTTCCGGCTCGCCGGAGCCCCGCGAATCGACGTGCAGGGCCGAACGAAACTTCAGTCTGAAGAGCTTCATACTCCCCTCCGCCTATGGGCGCCTGAGCGCCTCCGGTACCTGGACCTCGAGCGCCTCGGGTTCGAGGTTCTCCCGGTAGTGGCGGGCCGTTTTGGCCGTCACCGATGCGACATCGAACTGCACCCGGCCGTAGCCCCTGCTCCCGTGGCCCCCGAGGTAATCGTCCTGAAGAAGCTGCATGCACTCGAAGAGCCACCCCAGGTACTCCTGCTCCGAGTCGTCCCCGTAAAGGTTGAGGACAAAGCTGAAACCGAAGGCCGCGCCCGCCGGGACGCGCTCGATCTGCCGCGGGTTTGCCTGGCTCGTGATCCGGTCGATGGCCACTTCGGTTTTGACCTCGGTAAGCGGCATGTCGGTGTTGCGCGCCTCCTCGAGCAGCTCCGCATTCAACAGCATGGCATCACGCACCACCAGGCGCTGGGGGATGAATGCGCCTTCCTTCGGCTGGCGGTCGATGGGGACGCCGAAGAGCTTTGCGGACGCCTGCCCGGAATCGGAGGCGGGCCCGGCTGATTTCAGCTTGGCACCCGAGGCGAGATGCGGCCCGAGATCCTCCAGGCGCGTGACGAGCCCTTTTTCGCTCTTGTCGAGTTTTACGGTCATCTCACCGCGCATCCGCTCGAAAAGGCTACGCATCTTCCCCCGCAGCGAGGAGCCGGGGATGTAAGGGTGGTTGGTCAACGGGTCGCGGACGACGATCTGGTCCGCCCCGCCAATGGCCATTTCGGTCGAGTTTCCGCCGATGTGCAGCCCGGTAAGGGCGGTGATCGTGCCGGAAACGAAGAGCCTGGTCTTGAATTCGAACTGGGTGGCGTCGCTCATGGTTATTTCCCTCCCTCCGCCTTGTGGTATGCGAGAATCGCCTCAAAAAAATCGAAAAATCGCTTCATCCTTTCCTCGCGGCCGTCGGCAAGATCGATGGCATGGGAAAGGCATTCGACAAGCGTCTTGAAACCCGGTACCTGTGGAGCCTTTTTGAGTGTATTCTTGTTTACCCTGCCCTCGGCATAGGCCATCTTTGGTTTCAGCAGCAACAGACGACCGAACATCTCTTGTATATTGTCCGCTCTAAGTTTCATCTGAACAGTCTTACAAGTCCCGTAAATGTTTCTAATCTGCGAGGTACTAACGGAATGATTCTTGTCAACTTCTCCATTTTTACCCACTTCTACCATCTTTGCGGCGATCTGCTCAGCCACCCGGACAAGCGTCTTCGGGTCGCCTTGAACGATGATGGCATCGATCTCTTTCTCGTACTCACAGGCACTCATGATTTATCTCCTTTCCGATGCAGGTAATCAGCCCAACGCAGGGGCAGTTCCAGCCAGGTATAAACAGGCAGGACCGGCCCGGCGCCTTTTTGTTCAGTGGGGAAAAGCTTCTCGGCCCAGAGGGTGATCATGCCGTCTTCATCCTTCCCATAGCGGCGCTTCAACTGGTAGGCGGTGCGCCATCTCCAGGCCTCGTAGGCGATCATGCGCCAGGCCTCGGGCTCCTTCAGGCCGCGGCGCAGCATCAACCTGCCGACGAGTCCGCGGTTGACCTCGGCCGTGCGCATGAGAAAGGAAAGAAGGCCTCTGTCCCCGGGCTTCCCGCCGGGAGGGGCGATGTCCGCCTCCAGCCACGACCGGATCTCACGGGCGCCCGCCAGGTCTTCCCACGGAACGGCCACGTCCAGGAAGCAGAAGCCGTCCTTGTGGAGGGGGTCGTGGTCCCCGGCCCAGGACCTCCGGACCGTCTTGGCCTTTTCCTCCGCCTTGCCGGCCATGAGGGCCCCCTTGTAGATGGGGAACTTCCCTCGCTGGAGCGTGATTCCGCCCGAGATGGAAAGGTCCGGGTTCCCGCAGCAGAAGGTCCTGAAATCGTCGTGGATCCGCTGGGCTAGATCCGGCAGCTGGTGCCAGGACCCGATGATGAAGAGATCGTCGCCGCCTGCGTAGACGACGCGGCACTGCCTGAACGGCTCCTCCTCGAGCAGACGCGGCACGTACCCGGAGAAAAAGTGATTCAACTGCCGTGAGAGGGTGACCATCCGCGAAATGGAGGCCATCGGCTTGCGGCCGGGCGTTCCGGTCTCCTTGTCCAGGACGACATCCCCCCAGCCGTCTTTGACATTCCCGTCCACCGTTACAGGCGAGCGCTCCGGAAATCGAAGGCCCTCGATGAAGACGGCGCCCAAGTTATCGACGTCCATACGCAGGACGCCGAGCCGCCTGAGGCCTTGGGATTGATCGGCGAAGTCCTCGAAGTCCGGGAACCCGCCATGCTCCGCGCCCCACCTCCCCAGGTAGAACGCGCCCAGGCTGCAGGGAGGAAGGCTCAGGGCAGCCAAAGGCCTCTCGCCGGTCTGATTCAGGAAAGCGCATTCGCCGTCGAATGCCTCCAGCCGTTTGAGCGAGGGAAACTGCTCATCGGTGAGAACGATCAGCCCCGCACCGAAACCGTCGAAAAAAACCACGGCGCTGTCCATAACCCCGAGCCGTTTGGCAACCCCCGTCACACAGTCCGGATCACCCCAGATCGTGAGGAGGGCCTCGGCGGTCTTCAGCGCCTTTCCGAGATCCTGAAGCGTATTGCAGGCATCGCAGCGCGTCTTGTCCGGCGCAATGTTCCGGGTCCCGCAGACCTCGCAGCTCCGGACCGGGTTGAAATCGGTCCGGGGAGCGAAGAACTCCGGGGACAGGTGCTCACGGAAGCGGGTCCGGCGGTCGCGCTCCAAAGACCGGGCGGCTTCGTCCCAGGCCTCCTGCATCCGCCCCTGGCTGAACTGAGCCCCGGTGACGTTGGCCGTGCCGAGACCCAGGAAAACCTCTCCTTCGAAGGCCTCGAGAAGCCAGCGGTTCACCTTCGCGCGCGCGGAGCGGAGGGGCTCCTCGAGACGGGCCGGGATCAGCAGGTAGAACTTCCCCCCGGAATTGTAGAGGAGACCGGCCCTGGTCATGCCGAGCTCCCGCAGGATAAAATCGGCCGCCAGGCGGCAGAAATACTGGACGTAAAACGACCGGCCGCGAAGCCCCTTGGCGGCCCCCTTGTTCGTCAGGTTGTAGATGAAGCGCTGGATCCCTGAGAAATCGCCGCAGACGAGGAGCCATTTCGGATCGTCTTTGGTCTGGATCCCCTGGCGCGGGGCATCGCGTCCGGCATGCTCGAGCATCAGGGCCTGGGCAATGGCCGCCGTGGTGCGGAGATGGTCGAAGAGGCTGATGTCCGGATGGCGCACGTTGGTGGCCGCCGGGACGTTCGCTGTGTATCGTTCGAGCAGCATGAAAAGGGTCTCGAGCAAATGGAACAATGAGATCTCGGGGCGCTGCTCCGCAAGGGCTTCCAGATCCGCGAGCAGAGCTTCCCCAAGCGCACGGTACTCCGCCTCCATCGGCTGCTCCGACAGGAGGTGGGCCCATTCCGATGGCCGCTGGACGCCGCCCCCCGCCGCTTTGCTTGCCAAAAGGTTCAGGTCGGACGCGCCCCGCGGGAAAAGTCCGTCCCGGTCCGCCGTAAGGCGCCCCAGCGGATAGCGCATGGTCGTGAAGGTCTTATCGTTCCGCCCCAGAAAGACGCGCTCCAGCACCGGCTCGAGAAGGGTCCGCTGGTGGACCTTCCGGACATAGTACTGCCCCTCCTCCCTCTCGCTCGACGAAAGCCGGTCTGCGATCCGGACAACGGTCGCTTCGAGCCCGCTTTCGTCGTTGCGGTGGTGGGCGGCGCACCAGATCTTCCAGTCCTTGTGCGCAGAGGCCTTGAGGCATGAGAATTTATCCTCCAGCCAGTCGCAGAAGGCCCGTGTGTAGGCCGAGTGCAGATGTGTGTGATAGCCCTTGCCGTCCTCCCTGCACATGGAGAGGTATTCGTTCTCCTTGAGCACGTCCCCCAGGTCCGGCACCGGCCCCCTTTCGAACAGCTTCCCTGTATCGTGGAGCAGGGCCGCCAGGACGATCAATATTTGCTTTTCCTCCTGCATGGGTATCTTTCCTCCCGTTATCGCGCGATAATCGGCTGCCGCTCTGAACATCCCTTCAGGACATCAGACGCGGCCTTCCATAAAGGATGGACAGGACACCCGGACCGCCCCGAGGCCCATCGCCGCGCCTTTTCCGACGTGAAACAGCTCCGCCGCCCGCAGCCATTCCCACACCCAGGGCGGCGGCTCCCGAAAGCGGGCGGTGCCCACAAGCCCCCCCATGGGGATCTTTTTGTGCTGGCGGTTGGAATAGCGCTGGTAGTCGTCCCACTCGAACCGGCCGTCGATGCGGCCGAGGCCGTTGCCGAACTGGGCCGTGACCCGCTGCCAAACTTCCTTGCCAAAAGGGTCCCGCTCCCCGAAAAGCGCCGCCAAGGCCTCCACTCTCCTCGCCAGGGTGGCGAAAAAGAACGGCCAGTCGATCACCCCGACATTTTTTCCCTGTTTGCGGAGGCGGAGCGGCGTGAGAACATCCACCTGCAGCTCCTCGGGGGCGGCCTCGGGCGGTCGCCCGAGCCAGTCCCGGAGAGCCGGCGGCGACTCGTACACCGGAACCCGGTCCAAGGCTTCGGGCTCACCGGACCCTCCGGCCGGCAGGATCTCTTGAAGAGCGGAGACCCTGAACCGCACCCTGGCCCTGCCGAGTCCCGAGCGTTGGGCCCGCTCGAAGGCCTTCAGGATCACCGGCAGAAAGCGACTGCAGTCCCCCACCAGAGTGATCTCCAGAGAGACCGATCTTCCTGCATTGTCCCTGGTCGGCATAAGGATGTAGCCCCGCGGCGAATCTAAGAGCCCCGGCAGCTCCGAGCGCTGGTCGAAGAGCAGGATCAGCGGGCAGTGGTCCCTGACAATGCACTGCTCGCAGCGCGGCCGCCCCTCGAATGGGCACACGAGCTTCTGCAGCTCCCAGCCGAGCACCCCGCGCCATGCGGAACCCAAATAGGCCTCGGGTTCGATCTCGCCCTCCAGTTCCGCGAGGATGCGGCACTTGAGGACGGGCAGATCCCCCGCAAGACTGGACGGCAAAAAACGCAGAGAATCCTTCATGTTCCACCTGGATGAGAATGATGATTGAATGCAGTCAACTCCATGGTCTTGAATTAACGCGGGGAAATTACGCATCAAGACATCGATCTCCATATCAGAAGGTTGCATATCCCGTCAATTGAATCTTGACCGGCAATTTACTTTAATTTTTCAATTCAACATTTATATCCACTATCCATGCAGCAAAACGATTCAATAGGAACAAGTCAGCTCTTGTCGTTAAAATTGTTCTCATCGATGCTTTGAAATGAAAACTATCGATGATTTTTTCCGAAAGTGAAAAGAATTTACAGATGCCTCAATTCAGCACCCACTTCCTGCACAAGAGGAACGGCATTTGCCGCCTGGTTTTCAAAAGAAAAGAGCATCTCCTTTGGTGATTTATAACAGGGACCTTTTGAAGAAAAGGGTCTCGCGCCCCGACGGTGACGAAAGGCCAGCTCGCTCGGCCGGTTTGCAAATCTCCGAGCACAGCCGGGATCACCGGGCCATCAAGGCTCGAGTTCGCTGTTTACTGACAGCTACGAGTGCTGAAGTTGGGGCAACCCGTTGTCCTCAGCGAGATCACGAAGAGCATAACGAGCACCCTTCCTTTCGTTGGCCACGAACCATTTGAACGACTCGCCCTCAGGATCGGGCGGGCCGGATTCCCCATCTTTGGCAACCCGTGGATAGCGCACCGGCAGGCCATCACCAAACCCACAGCAAGCCTGCAAAAAAGCCCTGATGAAGGAAAGTTGTTCAAAAGCCCCGCCGGTATCGCCATAAGCGCTGAGGACAGCCGCTTTGAAATCGTCGACAGCATTCTCCGACAAATCTTCAGTGGTCGCTTGAGGTTGCCATGAGCGATACTTTTCGCGCAACGACTCTCCTGTCAGCAAATCGCGCTGTGCGACGGATAGCCGTACACTCCCAAAACCAAGCGGTTTACCCCCGCCGAAGCGGTGGAAATGCTTTTCCGGGAGGTTCAGAAGAAACAACAACGCCCCCAGTTCAACCTTGGAGAGATTGGTGACATGAATATCGAAGTTGAAACGCGTGCCCGGCTTCACCCAGGCGAGGACCGACCGGTTTTGATCATCGCGCTGCTCTTGATCGTTTTTTTTCGGACGACGGTATTCCTGCCAAGGGCCTTGCTCGCTCTGTGTCCGGTCTCGCATGGGATTCTCCCAGTGGCCCTCCGGAAGGCCCTGGTGATGAGGGTAGACCTTGCGTCCTCTGAGCCCCTTGCCGGACGCATAGCCTGCGCCGATCTTGGACTGTCCGTCAGCCTGCGCTTCACCCATCGACGAGGAGGCAACATAAAACCTGCCCTGCTGCGGCTTCGGGGCAGCCAGGATCGCCAACGGCAACCCTCCGTCAGGAAACCTTTCAACGGCTTCTTCCCCACTCGATTCACAAAAGACCGGGCCCACACGCAACAGACCGCGAATTCCCGCAAGTTTACCCGGGGGCTGCTTCCGACCCGCGGCATCCCCCCTGACCCAGCCGAACACCCGGTCGGCAGGGGACAGTTCGGATTCTTTTTCCGCCGGCCTGAGCGACGGATCCAGCAGTGCCCAAGGCGAAGCTTCATACAGTTCGCGTGCGATCATGACGGGGAAAAGACCTTCAACGACGGAAAGATCCTTTTTCATACGGGCGTAGCATAGGGTACCGTCTCGAAGTTCGCTGTCGCTTTCCCTGTAGACGTGGCGCGACCAGGCGGTCCGCCCCGGCTCGGGACCCAGGTAGGCATCAAAGTCTTCTCCCTGCCTTTTACGCCTGTCCAGATCCTCCTCATGGATTTGCTGGTAGTTTTCGATCAGTTCTCCCCATTTTGCCCGAAGCTCGTCTGTAAGGGCAAAGGGCCCGGGGCATTTGACGGAGGGATCGCGGAAGAAGACCCGTTCATCGTGTTTGCGGTTGATATTGGCGTTGGTGATGCACAGCCAACCGTGAGCTCGTTTCATTTCCTTCATCGTCTTGTGCCAAGAATGGCCACCTGCATGGCCAGAAACAGGGGTAGGTTTGACATCGGGAAGCTCTCCTCCGCTTCTCACGATGGCGCGCACCTTCCAAAATTGAAAATCTGCAACGTGTTTGGTATTTTTTTTATCCCAGCGATGATGCTGAAATAGCTCCACCCAGCATTCCACCGGGTCTGCGTGCCGGGGAAGCGAGCCGTCCGGGTATTTCAAGGCGTTATGCGTGTTTTTCCCGGGACCGCTGTATCTCGGCAGCCACGCGGCGTACTGCGCGCCGTTAGGCTTACCCTCGAGACCAACTTCCGATGCGCCAATCAGCAGACGAATTTTTCCGTTTTCGACACGGGCAGGAACCAGGCGGAGCCCCTCCGCTGCATTCATTCGATACGCGAGCCGCTTCTCGTGCTCCTTTCCAGGGAATCTGCCCAGGCGTGAGTTCGTCACGGCCTCGTATGCCGCACGAAGCATCCCTCGGATGCTCGATGAGGGGATGAGAGGCCTCCCGTCCCTGCCAAGGAGCAAGGGAAGGGTCTTGTGCTCTTTCTCCTCCTTGGAGCCTTCCGTGTCAGGGACAAGAAGAGGAGTAACCGCCTCCATCTCAACCCGGATTCGGCCTGTGAAGCGATCCGAAAACAACCGATCCTGCCTAATCGGCCCGCAATCGCCAAGATCCGGGTCATCAATGCGCCGTGGCGGTGCCGGAACGAAATTATACGGGTTGTGGAAATGACGTTTTACGGCTGCCAAGCCTCCGTCCGCCCCGCAAGGCACGAAGCTGGACCCCGCTTCACGGATCTTTTTGGGCTGGCCGCCCACCCGTTCGAACTCCACTTCCTTTCCATTCATTTCTTTCAACCGTCCCATGATGGATTGGGACACCTCATTTTGGGATGGACTGAATATTTTGCCGTTGATATCGATCAGCGGCTTGCCCTTTTTGCTGAGCACAAGTTTCCCGCGTTCCAGCGCCATCATCGCACCTCCTTGAAAACGTCGACCAGGCGGCTCAAGGCCACTCGGAGCGCGCCGGTGTTTTGATCCTGTTGGAAGTAATGGCGGACCTTCAGGCGAAGGGGCCATGTCCCGTCTTCGAAATCCTTCGCAGTGCATTGAAGGGGAACGGCATGCAGGGAGCCCCCGGCCGTACCGACGAGGCTGAAGCCCTCCTTCGGGCCGTCCAGAAGCCGGTTTCCGAGGAGAATGCGGGGTTCGTCGTCCGGTCGAGTGGGGGAGCCGGCATCCGGCTCCTTCTTATCGACCACCATACGGCCCGAGAATCCGGTTTCGGTCCGCCAGATCATGGCCTCCTTTTCGTCTCCGAAGAGCCGGATTTGAAGGAGGTTGGAATCGGAGAGTTCCGGGCAGAGGTCCGGGAATGCTTTTGAAGAGAGGAGCCAAGGCTGCGCCGGGTCATCGGTCCGCCCCCAGGTCACGCCGTCATGGCAGTGGGCCAGAAGCCATTTGAACCCCACGCTGGCTTGGTCAGAACGGGCGCTGCCGGCAACCCATTCAATCAGCGAGCGGCACGCTTCCTCATTCAATGGTTCGATCGAGCATCCCTGAATCGCGTTCATGATCTCACCTCCTGCGCATTGAGGCTCTCGGCCTCGTGAAAGGCCCTGATTCGAGTATCGAAGAGCTTTCGGGCCTCCTCTTCCACGCTCAGGTCGGAGCGGATTTCGTACCGGGCACCTCCGTTCAAACGGATCCGGGCCGAGCCTTTCAAGACGCCTCGGCCCACCGAAGCCTCTCCCCCGACCGGGATGTTTCCCGAAAGCAGGTCCTTCACCAGCAGCAGGAGCAGTCCGGATTCCCCGTCGGTCGGATTGCGGAGTTCGAGCCGCACCTTCAGACTTCCTCCAACCTCTACCTGCTCATCGAAGAGCGCCCCCTGAACCACCCCGCCGGTGAACCGGTCGATGGCTATCCGGGCCTGGCGGCGCGGGTCAGAACCTTCCAGGAAGGATTCGGAGATCCGCAGCTTCGAGGCGCTGCTCCGGCCCGTCCGGGCATCCGCTTGCTCATCCTCATCGCTGCACTGCGCCCCGAATAGTCTATCGACCCACTGTTCGGCGTCGGCGGCTGATTCCCGCACCAGCCACGCAATCCTTTGCGCTTGAGCCCTGAGGGCGCCGGCCAGGCCGGTTCCCGGCAGCACAGGCCTGCCGGCGCTGCGCAGATGCACGGCGTCCGGCGCTGCGGGGTCGCAGGCCGGGCTGCGCACCAGCAGGTCCCCGGCCACTTTCAGGGCAAGGTCGACCAGTATCCGGTCCCGCTTGTCCGGGAGTTCCATCGGAATTTTGCCGGTCTGCCTGGTTCGAATGGCCTTCAAAGGAGATTCATGGGACTGAACGTCATCCCGTAAAGGATTCAGATGGTCCATCGTCAGCCAGTCGAGCCAGCCCTGCTGGGTGCTCAGATCGAAGCGCCGGGCCCTCCAGTGGCCGGCCTCGATCGATCCCATCCCGCGTGAACGCCTCATGCCGAGAGCGATATCCCCGCTGTCTAGCCCGTCCAGCGCCGTGACCAGCCGGCCGAGCTGCGCCGGTTCGGATGCGGAATCCTCGATGATCAGGTCGAGCCGGATAGGAAAATCGGTTCCGGCAGGGAGCAGCTCAAAATCAAATTTCTTGTGTGGCTTCGCCGTTCCGGTGGCCGAATCGATCGCCACTCCGTCGCGGATCTCGACCGTCATGCCCTCCGGCACCTCTCCCAGGGAATCGAAGACGATCAACGGGCTTTGGGCGCCCTCATCCTTCTGCCGCTCAACGCCGAAGAGGCCGGCGACCTCTCGATCTTCGTCCGAACGGTATCCCCCGTAAACGTCGGCCAGGTGGCCGCGCAAGGCCCCGGCCAAAGAAGCGCCGGGAAGCAGAGGCCTCCCGTCCTTTGCATCGCGCAGGACCGCCATGTCGACAGCCGAATCGCCCTCCCCGCCGAAGTGGCTGGCCGTTTTGAGCCTCATGCGGGCGGTGACCACCCAGCGGGCCGTCATGGCCCGAACATCGCTCCTCTTCCCGGAATCCGTGGTCTTATCTTTCATCACCGACCTCCTCAGCCTTGTTCCGAAGCGCCAGAGCGGCCAGCACGGAATCGATCAGCCTGGCCGACAGCTCGCCCGTCCGCGCCTCTATGAAACGCATCGCCGATTCCTCGGAAACGATGTGCCACTTTTGGGCCAGGACATCCGCATGGAGCCATTCAAGTATGTTCCCTCCACTTCCAGCCTCCAGAATCCATTCGGCGAGGCTCTTCCCGTCATTCATGACGCAGCGCTCCAGCTTCTGCATGGCGGGCCGCTTGAGGCGCTCCGCCTCCCGCTCCCCGTTCAGCCATCGCCTCAAGGTGTCGAGCGCGTCGGAGGGCGCACCTCGCAAAGGAGTCCGCAGCCGGCCGATCAGGCTGTTGCTGATTGCAACCGTCTTTTCAGGGGAGGGAAGGAATCCAGCCGCCGATTCTTCAATCTCTCGCACGATTTGGTTCCGCAATATTCCCGCCTCGATTGCGGCAACCAGGGGGGGCGGCTGACCGCCGGCCTTGACCGCTGCGGCCTCATTCGGCCTGCTCAGGCGGAAATTCGTCGATAGGGGTTTATCGAGAAACACAAAACGACCGTACCCCTCCTCCTTCCCTTCCCCCAGACCGTCGTCTTCGATGCGATGGATTTCGGAGGCCTCGATCCGCTGCTTCGCTTCGAAAACAAAGACCGACCCGGCTGCGACCGCCATGGTTTGGGGCACCTCCAGCCGCCACTTCCGGTTGAAACCGCCGATCCCTTCAAAGGACCAACGCCTGCGCAGCAGCACCGCCCGGCCCCCGAAAAGCCCGCCGATCAACTCCACCAGCGCGGCAGGATCTATTTGGCCGGTAGCCGGATCCCTCACGATGCAGGCCGAGGTGAGAAGCAAGCGGAACTGCTGCCCCGGTCGCATATCGCCGGTCAAGGGGCGCATCCCCTCGCAGCCGGGCCCATGGGCCTCGCGCCCGCGGGCATCCCACCACTCGACCGCCGCCATGCCGCCGTACCCCGCCCTTCGCGAACGGCCCACCAGGATCGAACCGCCCAGCAGTTCCTTGATGCGGTTTTCGGTTCGCAGCAGTTCCTCCTCGTCTTTGCCCTTCAGCTGGACGATCCCCTGAAACGCCTGACCGGCATCCAGGGATTCAAACGAAAAGATTGCCCCGTACGTTCGACCCTGCCGGTCTTTCCAAGCCCGCCCTTTTGCGCGGTCACGCTGGTGGTGAAGGCGGGCGTTCAATTTCGGCTGGACGAGGGTGGGCTGCGCCTCGCCGATGGTGAGAAATCCCGCATCCAGCGCGGCCAGCTGCGCATCGGGCCAGGAATCCATTCCCTCTTCATCTGACGGCGCCTCATCGTCACAGGCGGCAAGATCGATGGCCAACACGGGGTTGTCGCTATCCGCAGCGTTCCTCTCCCGCCGCAAAGAAACAGGGACGGGCAGCGCACGCCGGTCTTCGAAGCAGGGGTAAGCATTCAGGTAGCGCACCTTTCCGCTCAGAATGAGGTCATGAAACTCCTGTCGTCTGGAATTGTCGGCGCCCGGATCGCCCAGGGCTGCCGCGACCGCTCCACGCACGGCCGCACCCGGGATGAAAGGCAGGCACGAGGAACTGTTGGGGTCACCGCCCAAAGCGGTGACAATCGCCGGGGAGTTCAGGGTCAGGGTGTAAGGTAGATATCGATGACGATTCATGAAGTTTCTCCTTTCGCCGCGTGCCAGGTTTTCTCGAGGTCCCCGTCCAGGGTCAGCCGGATATGCCCGCGGCCGCGATTCCGGCCAAGCCCCGCATGGCGGGTCGCCAGGCAGGACAGGGCGAGGCAGCGAATCTCGGCAGGGGTGGGTTTTTTCATCCAGTAGAGGGGTGCCTGCAGCGTAAGGCCCCGGACCACTGCGCGGAGCGAGCGAAGCGTGGTCTTGGCGGGCGCTCCCGTGATACGGTCCTCGGAGGTCTGCCGTCGGATAACCGTCAGCGCCTCCAGGACCGCCATCGGTGAAATCAGGCTGTCTTTCCGGGTCTCCGCCGCTTCGATCCACCGGCGGGTCTCTCCGTCCACCGTCGCATCTCCGATCCGTACGATGCAGCGCTCGCCAAAATCAGCCTCGGCGCCGAAAACCCGGCCCCAAGACAATGACAATTCCGGGAAGCATCCTGAGAACTCCATGGAAAGCCACGAATCGCGCAGCAGTCCACGCAGGGTCTTTCCGCCGAGGAACGGCAGCCCCAGTTCGTCATGCTCAACCTCCACATCGACCGCCCCGGCAGTGCCCTCGCCCCGGCTGAAAGCGGCATCCGAAAGAAGCTCTATCTGAATGAAATGATCTTGACTCATGGCTTCTCCTCCTGCTTTCCGCGGTCACGAGCGGATGGTTCGAGCACTAGGTGCAGATCGAGCAACTCCACGGCGTCCAGGAGCGGCGTGCGGCTCTTCGCGAAAAAGCCGTCTTCGGCGATCCCCTGCGGCAGGCTGAGCCGCTTGTTCACCGCTCGCCAGGCAGTCATGGCCCTTCCTACCCCTTCAGGCCCTTCCCGGACCAGCTCGGCCAGGGCCTTCGCCTTGCTCCTCCGCCCGCACCAGGCTTTTCCTCTGAGGCCTTCGTCGGTGTCACCCAGAAGGGTCTTGGACAGCCAGCGCCAAGTCCCCGAGTCCTCTTTTGTTGACCCCAGAAGTAAAGGCCGGCAGGTCAATCGACATTCATCGATGCGGTATTGCCTGTCCCGGATTCGCTCCACCCCCTGCCCGGGGCGCGGCATCCCGATGTGCCAATCCAGGGCGCAGCCGGAGAGCCTCTCCTTTTTCCGCATCTTTTTGGCTGAAGCGCAGAGTCCTTCGGCCAGTCGATACGCCTTGGCGAAGGGCGTGTGGACGCGGACAACGGCCACCCCTGCACAGGCGGAGATTTCTCCGAGGTGGGGCAATTCCACGCCTTCAAAGGCGCTCAAGACCGTTTCGGCAAGGTCCAGCGCGATGCGCCCATCGCACACAAAGGTAAGATCGTCCCCGCCCAAAACGATGGGGCGCAAGGGAAGCATCCACCCGCCCTCGCTTGGCTTGAGTTCGATTTCCAGCCTCGACGGCGTCCCGGTTACCCAGCGGGATTTTCTCTTATTCTGCGCTCCGTTTCTCTCTTCGGAGCTTTGGCAGATCCGCTCCACCAAGGCGCAAAGGGCATCTTGCCCCAGTTGGTCGATCGCCTGCGACCACTCGCGGTATTCCCTGCGCACGGTGTCGTCGTCCACCTGTTGCTCGGACTTCTGAATCAGCCACTCCTTGATCTTTGCACCGACTCCGTTTCCGTCGGCATGCACCACCCCGATGAGGCTCGTGTCGCCGAGGGTTCGGCCGAGGTCATCCAGTTCGGTCGGGAAGGCGAATCTTTCTAGGCCTTCCAGGTATGCCGACCAGTGCCGGTTGGCCTCATCCCTCCTCTTGCGGCGCTGTAAGACGGACTTGGACAACGGAACGGTCTTTTCGGCCTCATCGAAGCCGACTGCGGGCAGGCCGGCCTCTCCGCAAGCCGCGGTCACCGAAAGCCCCAAAAGAGGTGCGGAGGGCAGCCTCGCCGTCTTCCTCCGCGCGAGATCGATCTGGATCTCCTGGAGTGCGCGGGCTAAACCCCCGATTTGGAATGCCTTGTGGGCCACGACGATCTCCAGCCCGGGCACCTCGTCATGCAGGCGGCGTGTATAGCGGGCCGTGAATTCCTGCGCGTTTTCCATGGAGTCGAATTCGAGAAGAGCATTGCCTCCCCCCGCCAGAAGGATGTCCCTTTCGGGCGCCAGGCTATCCAACGCGCCGTTGCAGGAGGTGCTCCAATCCACCAGGTAGGACCCGGTCACCACGTCCCGCAGACGGTTCGAGGAAAAGATGAAGCGCTGCACACCAAGCAGGTCGATTGCGGTCAAAACGCGCATGAAGTGTTCCTCCTATGAATCGAGCCATCGTTGAAGGGATTTCGTGTTCGGCCGGCCATCGGTCCCCGCCCATTCCCTCAGATCACCGAGGCCGAAGACCTGCGGCGTGTTGGGCGCATTCCAGATGTCGGCGACATCCTTTCGCAGTTGATCTATGTACAAGCCCTTTGGATCGCCGCCGTGAAGCAGACAGACCAGGGCGGATCGAGCCAGATCCCCTCCCAGTTGACGGGCGCGCATGGCCACCTCGAAGAGCTTGGATTTGCAAAGCTTCATTGTTGCATCTGTGGTGCAGGAGATCACATACAGCCGGTGCCCTCGAACGACAGCCACGTCGATCTCGAACTGGCGGCCGCCGGGCATCCTGCAGTCGACGCCGAGCGCGATTTCCGAACCGGCGGCAATATTCTTCACCAATCCGCCGCACCATTGCTCCAACCATACGCCCCCCAGGAATTTGCACCAGTTCTCATAAGTGTCCCTGTTCCAGTCCGCCTCTGGAAGATGCAGAACACTTAAGCCTTCTACCAACCCGCTGAGCTCAACCGGCTTTGCTTTCGCTTTGCTGATCGAAAGTAGCCTTCCATCCTCTCGATTGAGACCACGCAGTTCTTCCGCGCGATCAGGTTCGATGAGTACCTTCGCTGCGATGATTCCCGCATCGGCATCCGTGGGAGATTGACCAGCATTGTCCCTTTTGGAAAGACGCTCGATCCCGTGCAGTTGAAGGATGTCGTCTATGGGCATATCGACCGCTCGTTTTGTTAAATCGATCTCATAGCCGGTATCGAACCGAAGGACTCCCTTCCTTTCATCCAGGTAGGAGGCCTGGTCATCCCTGCCGCCCGCATCCTTGAAGGCCATGCGGGCATGAGCGGCCATGATCTTGGTGCCGCCCGTGTAGTGCAAATGCGCCCCTTGAGGCAATGACGCAAATGCGGCCCTCACCTGAGCGGCGTTTGTAGCCTCCCGGATGCAGACCTCCTCTAGAATCAGTTTTTCCTGCCTTTTCTTGAGGCCTTTCGAAAGCGAGTCTTTGACGCTCTCGGTTTCAGGGCTGTAAAAAAGATGGATAACGCGTGGATCGAGGACAAGTGCGGCTAAGTAGTTCGGCAGGGGATTTGAGCCTACAAGTAAGAGGAGATGGTCCACGGTCGGGAATCGATCTACCATCAGATGCACTCCTTTCATTTCCGGAAAAAAACATCGCTCTCGAAAAAACACATTCTTTTTCCCTCAGAAGAAGGCGCAAGTGTGCCGACGGATTTTTACTTGCCAGTCCACTGAATCCGGGGTGTCTATTCAGGCCGTTTCAGGCGGCGCACAAAAAAATGATCCCACCTGTCTTTCACCCCCTTTCGTTTTTCTGCTGCTGGATTGAAACGGCCCTATGTCAGGAATTTTCAAATACATGAAAAGGGTGGATAAAATTTACTGAATATTCTAAAAAGATTTATTCATAATCGCCCGCATGAATCCATTGTTTGATCGCTTTGCTCGAGCCGCTCCGTGACCGGTCTGAAGGAACCGGTGCATGCACCTTTTATTAAGCCCATTCGATGGTTGCCGTAATGGAGCCTCTATTATGGAACGGTTTTTCTGTGCGAAAATACCAAACGACTTCGGACCTCGAGTTCATTCTGGGCTGCTGTGCAGGAAGCAACCACGGTCAGGTTTCCTGCGTTACGAATGTTAATCATTCTTCTATCCACGCCCCCATGCGGGAAACGGCTCCGGCAGGCGATGATTCGCATCGGGCAAAACTCCTTCAATACCCGTTCCAACTGCTGCGACGGCTCGAGGCGGGAGGACCAGGCACCATTTGGCGTTATGTTCGAGCAAGCTTCAAGTAACGGCCGGAGAGCGAGTAATGTTCTCTTGATGGACATTCATTTGTCCCCTTATACCTGTCTGCTTCTAGAGTCAATATTTTAAAGGCCGGATGTCCCGCAAAAGGGCCGGTTTTTCAGCTCCAGGCTCGGGGCGATCCTATGCCTTCGCATGGCCAGAATCTTGACGCGGAAGCCGATCTTTTGACCGAATCCTATCCCATAGTTTTGACAGATGCGGTCACAAGCGAAATTATTTCTTCGTCAGGGGGAGATAATTTGCCGACTCGGCGGGTGGAGAGTAACGGATCGGTAGATTCGGAGGGTATCAAGGACTTTTGGTCGATCTTCTATGGCCATTTCAAAAACGCCAAAGCACATGAAACTTATATCAATTCGGCGTTTGATAACGATTTATGTAAAATTAAAAACCTTTCAAAGAAATGCCATAATGGATTGGAATGATTATGCATATTTATTTTATGCATTTTTCTGAACCTGTGCAGGAACAGGTTTCCGCCCCTGTTTGATCGTCCCTTGCCTCTTTCATAATGCGGAGGCCGCCACGCAGCACGATGACTGAAATACCAAGACCAATGATTAGGTCAGGATATCGGCTGCCGATAGCCCAGACCAAAACTCCGGAAAGGATGACACCGATGTTTGCGATGACATCGTTCGTCGAAAAGATCACGGATGCACGCATGTGAACGCCCCCATCACGGTGCCTGGAGATAAGCGCCAGGCAGATGGAATTTGCGATCAAGGCCATGGCGCCGACCCCTATCATCAGGATGCTGACGGGTTCACTTCCGAAAATGAATCGCCGCAGGACGTCGAAGAAAACCAAAAAAGCCAGAATCGATTGGACCATGCCGCTGATCTTGGCGGCGGCACCCTTTAACGAGGCGCTCTTGCCAACAGCATAAAGGCTGATCGAATACACGGAGGCATCCGCGAACATGTCTAACGAATCGGCTACCAGCCCGGTGGATTCCGCTATCAAACCCAGTACCAGTTCAAAAACAAACATAAAGGCATTGATGGCTAGAACAATCAGGAGGGTTCTCTTCTCCCGGGCATTGGTGATCTCCATCTCACATTCACATCCCGACATTCCAACCTCCTCCGTAAAGATTCAAGCCAGCTGATGCATCTGGGCTACGGTGGGTCCTGAAACGAGCCGCCGACAGCAAACGGTTATCGCCCGCTGCGAAGTAACCTTGCCGGAAAAGGACCGTCGGGCACCCTCGCCAGGCCGTTCACGTGCGAGCGCGCCGGAAAACCGAAACGAAACCACCCTTACGACATAGCTCCATCAGCGTTATCACGGACCGGACCATTCGGGCGGTCATGCGTCGGTTTGACCAACTGATCAAGCAGCGGGGGGCGACAGCACCTGCTCGGGGTCGCGCCCCCTGGCTCGGATGTTTCAATCCACGCCCCCGCGCGGGGGGCGACTGTGGCCATCTGGGTGGTGGGAGATGGTAGTTTTGTTTCAATCCACGCCCCCGCGCGGGGGGCGACTGCAGCTTTCTGCTGTTTTGCCGGTTCGGCAGTGTTTCAATCCACGCCCCCGCGCGGGGGGCGACTAACATTAGATGGAAAGATTGTTTAAGTCTGTAGTTTCAATCCACGCCCCCGCGCGGGGGGCGACGTGATCGCTCGTGATCCATCCGATTCGCGGTTGAGTTTCAATCCACGCCCCCGCGCGGGGGGCGACCATATGGCCGGGATCGCACGGATTCAAGAGAGGGTGTTTCAATCCACGCCCCCGCGCGGGGGGCGACTTTGGTCGATCCAACCCTGGCGCAACTTCAGGTGTTTCAATCCACGCCCCCGCGCGGGGGGCGACCATAAACATATTTTCTATGGATTGGATGATATCGGTTTCAATCCACGCCCCCGCGCGGGGGGCGACCCAGCTTATGGGCTTTGGTGCGTGGCTGTCTGATAGTTTCAATCCACGCCCCCGCGCGGGGGGCGACTCGACAATGCCTGCCGAAGCCCACAGCACCACGCTTTAGTTTCAATCCACGCCCCCGCGCGGGGGGCGACCACTAACGCTGTGTCTATTTGATGGGGCCGGGGTGTTTCAATCCACGCCCCCGCGCGGGGGGCGACCTAAAAGCTCGCGCATATAGGCGTCATATTCCGAGTTTCAATCCACGCCCCCGCGCGGGGGGCGACGTAAATGCTGCCCGAGTAAAAGGCCCCGGGCCAGTTTCAATCCACGCCCCCGCGCGGGGGGCGACATAGGTGGTTCCCAAACCAGTTCGAGCAGGGGCAGTTTCAATCCACGCCCCCGCGCGGGGGGCGACTACCTGCTTTGACCCTCCAGCATACGTCTGGATGTTTCAATCCACGCCCCCGCGCGGGGGGCGACTCAGGCAATAAAAATCATCCGTCGCGCTGAAGACGTTTCAATCCACGCCCCCGCGCGGGGGGCGACCAACGGTACGGCGCATTGTGCATGGTGGAACGCGTTTCAATCCACGCCCCCGCGCGGGGGGCGACCTTCGGGCACCGCTTGACCATCCGCTCGAGCACCGTTTCAATCCACGCCCCCGCGCGGGGGGCGACTGAGCTTTTGCAATGCCTCGACCAGCCCCAGGTTGTTTCAATCCACGCCCCCGCGCGGGGGGCGACCTGCCCGAGCGTAAGCCGTGGCGAGCGTGTGTTGTTTCAATCCACGCCCCCGCGCGGGGGGCGACTTTCGCGAAATCTGAGACCACCCGGGCGATATCAAGTTTCAATCCACGCCCCCGCGCGGGGGGCGACCGGCGCAGATCCTCGAACGGGGCTGGCTCCTGGAGGTTTCAATCCACGCCCCCGCGCGGGGGGCGACGAAGCTGCACGCGTGCGTGCGTAGGCTTACGCAATGTTTCAATCCACGCCCCCGCGCGGGGGGCGACCAAGGCGCTCAAGCGCCGCCAGGCCGAGGAGTGGGTTTCAATCCACGCCCCCGCGCGGGGGGCGACCCTGCCCATGTGGATTTCATGGCAAACTTTATAGAGTTTCAATCCACGCCCCCGCGCGGGGGGCGACGTAAGCAGAACGAGAGGGTGCAGGGAGCGCGTACCGTTTCAATCCACGCCCCCGCGCGGGGGGCGACTCACAAGCCGCTTCCGTTCCGCGTATCGCATGACGTTTCAATCCACGCCCCCGCGCGGGGGGCGACTCTGCATATTCGCAGGCCTCTTTCTCGTTATCAGTTTCAATCCACGCCCCCGCGCGGGGGGCGACAGGAATCAGTTCAAATTTTCACCGAGGAGCTCGGTTTCAATCCACGCCCCCGCGCGGGGGGCGACGAATGCCATTCGCCGCCGTTTTGGACGTGATGAGTTTCAATCCACGCCCCCGCGCGGGGGGCGACCCAATTCCCAGCAGATCTTTATGGATTTGATCTAGTTTCAATCCACGCCCCCGCGCGGGGGGCGACCGTGGCGAGGCCCTGGGTGTAGAGCGTGTTCAAGTTTCAATCCACGCCCCCGCGCGGGGGGCGACACATGACCTGGGGCAGTCGTTCCAGGAGGTGATGTGTTTCAATCCACGCCCCCGCGCGGGGGGCGACGAGTTGCCACCTGGATGCTGCAAAGGCCGGTGAAGTTTCAATCCACGCCCCCGCGCGGGGGGCGACGACGGCGGCCCTGCTGGCAAAAGCCGGCACTCATATCGTTTCAATCCACGCCCCCGCGCGGGGGGCGACATGCCGACGTCGTGGTCGTCGTCGTGGTTGCGAAGTTTCAATCCACGCCCCCGCGCGGGGGGCGACTGGTCACCACCGATCAGGTTGTCCTGATCGGTGGTGTTTCAATCCACGCCCCCGCGCGGGGGGCGACATCGAGGTCGATGATCTGCGCGAACTCGATCGAGGTTTCAATCCACGCCCCCGCGCGGGGGGCGACAAAAGGGCTTTTTGGGCCGCAGCCGCGGGGCGATGTTTCAATCCACGCCCCCGCGCGGGGGGCGACAATATTGAGAGTCTCCATCTGCCACATGTCGATTTGTTTCAATCCACGCCCCCGCGCGGGGGGCGACTAAGGATGTCTCCGAAATCGATCGGAACGAACTGTTTCAATCCACGCCCCCGCGCGGGGGGCGACAGCGGGCTGAAAACAACCGAGTACGGCGATACTGTTTCAATCCACGCCCCCGCGCGGGGGGCGACCAAGCCAAGCAGCTGACACACGCCCAGGAGAATTGGTTTCAATCCACGCCCCCGCGCGGGGGGCGACTGGGCAAGGGGCTTTAGTTGGATTTCGTGAGCCAGTTTCAATCCACGCCCCCGCGCGGGGGGCGACCGAGAAGGCCGCCTACGAGTTCATGAAGGGGCTGGTTTCAATCCACGCCCCCGCGCGGGGGGCGACGGAGTTTCATTATGGGGTCGACCGCTGGTTCAGTTTCAATCCACGCCCCCGCGCGGGGGGCGACCGGTTCGCCTGCTCCACCACCTTTTCGATGCTGACGTTTCAATCCACGCCCCCGCGCGGGGGGCGACCACGGTCGATTTCCAACTGCTCTTCGGCCTGCTTGTTTCAATCCACGCCCCCGCGCGGGGGGCGACGATGACACAGACAGCGATCTTCTATCGAAGATCGTGTTTCAATCCACGCCCCCGCGCGGGGGGCGACGGAGAGCGTGTGTTGCGTATCCACAAAGTATTTGTTTCAATCCACGCCCCCGCGCGGGGGGCGACTTGGGGAAGGCAGACGACGAGCCTGAGGCGGTCTTCGTTTCAATCCACGCCCCCGCGCGGGGGGCGACCGATTGATGTTGCTGATTGGGTGGTTGGCGATGCGTTTCAATCCACGCCCCCGCGCGGGGGGCGACGTTCTCCGGTGCCTGATCCGGATGTCCATGATTATGTTTCAATCCACGCCCCCGCGCGGGGGGCGACGCGATTTCATCGCACGAACATTCAAACCTAACTGGTTTCAATCCACGCCCCCGCGCGGGGGGCGACTACCAACGCGATCAGAGCCAGGACTTCCCCGATGTTTCAATCCACGCCCCCGCGCGGGGGGCGACTACGATCAGCTTCGCCGCGGCGCTGTCGAGTTTGTTTCAATCCACGCCCCCGCGCGGGGGGCGACAAGCCCTTGGAAATTGCAGAAGTAGCACGGCGTTTGTTTCAATCCACGCCCCCGCGCGGGGGGCGACGAACCAGGGATAGTCGGATGGTGCATCAAATGAGTTTCAATCCACGCCCCCGCGCGGGGGGCGACTGAGGTACAGGAGCGTCATGCCAGAGGGTAAATGTTTCAATCCACGCCCCCGCGCGGGGGGCGACGAAGCGGCCAGCACACGCACGTCGATATGATCAGTTTCAATCCACGCCCCCGCGCGGGGGGCGACAGCACCGATGTCTCCCCCGCCGGAACCGTGAACGTGTTTCAATCCACGCCCCCGCGCGGGGGGCGACTGAACCATTGTGGACGATCCACAATCCGATATGATGTTTCAATCCACGCCCCCGCGCGGGGGGCGACTGTTTGCAGCAAGCAAGGGCCGGGGTACAAAAAAGTTTCAATCCACGCCCCCGCGCGGGGGGCGACGTGGGCAAGGGTCTTTAATGGATTTTGTTTCGCAGTTTCAATCCACGCCCCCGCGCGGGGGGCGACTCCCTATTATCGTTGATTGAGAACCTGCAACTAGTTTCAATCCACGCCCCCGCGCGGGGGGCGACTGTCTGCGAGCTTTTGCAACATCTCGTCGTACCATGTTTCAATCCACGCCCCCGCGCGGGGGGCGACCGAATGACTGAATGATCTCATCCATCGCGGAAGTGTTTCAATCCACGCCCCCGCGCGGGGGGCGACGCCGTCATGAAAAAGGCTATGGGGGCCGTTGTCATGTTTCAATCCACGCCCCCGCGCGGGGGGCGACATGCCGTAGGTACTGATGATGTCCTGAGATGGAGTTTCAATCCACGCCCCCGCGCGGGGGGCGACCCGATCAGCCACCCAAATCTGCCCCACATCAGCCGGTTTCAATCCACGCCCCCGCGCGGGGGGCGACAATACCCATCGCTGTTGTCGAACTCTAGGCTGACGGTTTCAATCCACGCCCCCGCGCGGGGGGCGACTACTCCTCGCCCGCCTTGACGTGCCACCCGGCCTGTTTCAATCCACGCCCCCGCGCGGGGGGCGACAGGAGGAATATGATGGAATACAAACTGATCGACGAGTTTCAATCCACGCCCCCGCGCGGGGGGCGACCAACCTCGCCGGTCTGGATGCGGTGGGGAACCTGTTTCAATCCACGCCCCCGCGCGGGGGGCGACGTGTATGCGGTGCCACGTCTCACCCCCCTGGGCAGTTTCAATCCACGCCCCCGCGCGGGGGGCGACTGTCGGCCTCTATCTTAGCTTGGGAACAAGCAAAACGGGGCCATTTCCGCGAAACTGACAAGCAAATGACATTGCATCCGTAGGACAGGGCTTTAACCTTCTGTAACAGTTTAAAATTAAAGAAAAAATAGGAAATGCGAATCATCAGAGGGGTAATTGGGCATGAAACCCTTTCACCACAAGGCTCTGCCTTGTAGTGTCGGCATTGCGAACTTCCGGTTCGCAACTGCTTCATACAATCAGAGGCCCCTCTGGATCAGGGACCCCTTTTGCCCCTATGTGCTCAACGCGCCGCTTCCAATTAGAACCCAGAAAATAGAATCTCAGGCTGTCCTTCTCGGGTTCGATCTCATCGAGCAGTTTTTGGCGCAACACGGCCCACTGCGCAGGATCAACGAGGCATTCAAAAACCGAAAACTGGACCCTTTGACCATAGTCCTTACAGGTTTTAGCTACACGCCGCAGACGCGCTTGTCCCTCGGTGTCAACGGTTGAAACATCGTAACTCACCAATACCATCATCCCTATGCCTACTTCCAGATAAAGGGCGGGTACCCATCCAGATCACCCCTAAGATATCTTGCCAACAATAAAGATTGGATATGGAACAAAATCCCTACATGCACCTTCTCATTGAGGTACGGATGAATAATCTCTTCTTGCTTACGTTTCTGATACGCCGAAATAACTTCCTTCCTGGTTTCGTCATTCATAAGCACAGCTCCAGAATCGGTTCTTGTGAACCCTGTTTTCTGAACCGTACGCAGGTTGATCAAGGAAACCACAAGCCTGTCCGCCAGATATGGCCGGAATTCCTCCATCATATCCAGAGCAAGCCCGGGGCGCCCCGGACGATCCCTGTGAAGGAAACCGACAGCCGGATCCAGTCCGACGGTCTCCAAGGCAGATCGGACATCATGGAGCAACAGGGTATAAATAAATGAAAGCAGGCAGTTCACGTTATCGAGCGGTGGGCGCCGATTCCTCTCCTGAAACAGGAATGATTCCTTCTGTACGGTAATGAGATGGTTGAATACGCTGAAATAGATGCGGGCAGCATCACCTTCAAGACCTCGTAAGACATCGAGAAACTTCTCTTGCTGAATCCTCATCAGTGTTTCTCTGATCCTCAACGAAGCGGCACGGACCTCACTGGAAGCCAACTTTTCCCCGTGATCTCGCAGTGCTCTCTGGAGCACAGCCCGGCAGTTGGCCAGCTTCCCCACGAGAAAGTTCCTGGCAAGCTCCACTGTGCCATCCTGGTCGTCTGCCCTCCGATACTGCTCACGGCGCAGCAGAACATTTCCGGAAACAGGCCCCTGGACCCTGGCAAGGAAGCGGCCATGCTCTGAAAGGAAACTGACGGACACATCATTCTTCGCGCAAAACCCCATTAGAAAAGGGCTGCACAAAACATTTCCAAAGCACACAATGCCGGAAAGGGTGTGGACCGGAACCTGCAGTTTGATCTCTTTCCTGACCGAAACCACCACCGTTTCCCGCTCTTTGAAAAGGTAAGCCCCTTGTGTCGTAACGAAGAGGGTGTTGAGATGCTTTTTCATTATTGTTTTCCCATTACACGGGCTCGTCGTCCCACCGGAGAGCTTTTTGAAGATATCCTGCTACGGACTTGGACCGGCTCATGCTCTTTGGCATGCACAAATCCAAAAGCGAGCATTGGTCGCATTTCTTTGAATACCGGGCCTTCGGTGTGATGTTGGATTGGATGAGCCTGTGCAGACGCAAGGCTGCATCCTCCGTCCTGGCACGAAGCCCAGCGCTGAACGTGACCACCTTTCGGCGCCTGGAAGCCCCGTAATAGAGCGCTCCGGCAGGAACCGGGACATCGAGCATCTCCTCGAGGCACAGACCTTGGGCGCACAGTTGGACTTCATAGCAAAGCTGCATTTTGAGCCGGCCGCGTTTGTATTCCACCGGAAAGGGAACCCAGGAGCCTTCCCGCATGGCTCCAGCCGGAGGCGCTGCCCCATTTCCCCCGGCATCCAGCTCTGCGAAAAGCGCATCCAGCGTTTGATCTCGAGGCGCATGTTCCGCCTCTGCGCTGTTTTCTGAATCGGCGCCCGAGGAATGGAACTCCACTACATCGGCCTTGCCCACGAGGCCGAGTCGGCGCGAACGGATATCGACATTGTAAGCAGTGCGGAGCGCTGCCCTGGAGAGCGAACCACCCTGATCCACCCGCTCGTGAAGGATCTTGCCTTCCGTGGTGTAGCGGTTTTCGTTCCAGACCCTTTCCGTAAAGATCAGAGCGCAGCGTCGCTCGCAGTAGATCAGCTGAGCAAGAGCCGAAACAGGCAGCAAATCATCTTCCTCATAGACTACAGGGCTTTCCCGGGTTATCTCGGGCGCGCTCTCGCACTTCTCCTTCATCATAGCTTTGCCGGATGCATTCTCTCGAGATCGCCTTTCGTCGTATTCCACATCCAGAACTCCACTCCTTTCGGTATCTTTTCTACATCGACAATCACTTTGTAATCCTTAAACCCACGCGGCACCGGCACGGCCTTTTGTATATCCACCACCTTGCCAAGATCCAGCAGCACCTGCGCAGGCGCACAGCCGAGTTTGGCCTGACGGAGACATTGCTCCGGGTCGCTGTCAGTGCCGACATGCTTGAATATGTAAAGCGCTCGGGTCGACATGAACCCCTTGCTCGCCGAGCGGTCATGCTCGTACATGTTGGCCAGCGCCTCCCACAGAATAGACAGGTCGGCTTCGGTGAAGCCGACCCCTTCGGCGAGGTTTGCGCTCACAAAACCCTTTCCTACATAAAGGCCATAAGGAACCAGGTTTTTCCGACCCATGGTTCTGAGCTTGTCTTCATCCTGTTCACTCTCCCACTTCTCGTAATCCTCGACGGTCTTGGCCCCCTTGACTGTTTCCGACACCGCCATGCGGGTTATAGATACATCGAGGGGAAGCACGGGGTCCACCGAACGGGCAAAAGCAATCTGCACGGGACCACGCACCTGACCGGCATTGGCCCCGGTGCTCATCACCGCCCCAAACGTCCTCACGTCGTAAAACGTCTTACACATCCACTCGCGGGCTAAGCCCACCTTGGCCTTTGTAGAACCTTTCTGGGGGATACCGCCGGTCTCATGATGCGCCATGGCGATAGGCCGACAAAGATTTGTGCCTTGCTCTATAAAGATGGCATACGGGGAGACATTGCCATTCCTTAATTGGACGTAATTGCGCACCCGCCTCTTGATCGCCACATCGGAAACGAGCCCGTGCATATCTTCCGGATCAAGCCTGGGGGCGTTGCCGGAGTCCGGATCACCGTTCGGGTTACCGTTTTCACAATCGAAGATCAACAAGAACTCATATCGGTTCGAAATCACCTGACTCATCACGCTTGCTCCTCTCTTTGGATGGTGTGATTTTCATCACGTTCGCTGTTCGACTTCCTGCCTCGGGCAGCCAATTGCTGATAATAGCCCAATGCGAAAAGGCTCTGTTCCTCAAGGGTCAAAGTCCTTGGGATATGATTCTCGATGGCCCCCATAACTTGGGCGATTTCTTTTTCAAACCACTGGGCCAATCCGGTGTCCAACTTGCTCAGATGGTTCTTTGCATTCGCAGTAAGGCGGCCTATGACGAGGCCAGGTGTCTGGCTTGCCGCCGCGTAGTAGCGTTGGACGACCCCGGCGCCTACCTCACCGAGGGCGGCCCTCTGAAGGCCTGCAAAAAGGGCGAGGAGTCTTCCGCAGTGGTACGCGGGATGAGGATGATCCGGGTTCAGATAAGCTGACATATGTTCATCTCCTTTCCTGATGTGATACGCTTTTATAAGCCCCATCCTGGCATGATTCGCTGGATTGTTTTTAATGACGTCCGCCCTGAATCGTAAGACCGCCTGCGGAATGACGAATTCCGGCAAAGCCGACCCGGTTGCAGCGGCGCGCCATAACCGCTGCAGCCAGGGCTGCGGCATATCACCAAGATCCCGCACGAGACTACCAGCCACCGCCATGAACTTGGGAGCCTTGGCTATGCCCTTGCCATCGCGTGCGCAGCACTCGAGATGCGAAAACCATTGGTTGATTGCAGCCACAAGGTCCTCGAAGGCCCCCTGCATATACTCCCTCACCATCACCCGCCCCGCCGCGCCCGAGACAAAAAGAGCGTAATAGATGTTTCCTGAGAGATCCGGGCGTCCCCCGGTTCTGAGAGCATCGAGCAATCGCCGCGCCTCTCCCTCCGCAGCACTACTGGTTTGCTCCCCTGGTTCGTGCAGCCAGTAGAGCGGGTCTTCATCCTCCCCTGTTTCCTTGGAGAACCAGTAGACACACAAAGCGTCACCCAGTCGGCGCGCTTTCTCCTTTATCAGGCGGTTCAATGCTTCCGTATACTTTTTGGCCGTCTCTTCCGACATCGCCGCGTTAGCCGACTGTTCGAATCCATAGGATCTGAAGGCCTCTTTGTCGAAACCCACCAGTACATCCCCTGTTGGGAGCCCACCGACGCCGGCCAAGCCTTTGATTTTCGGGTGAGTGGCGGCAGGCGTCGCCCAGTCGCCGGTTGCAATATCGACCATTCTCCGCCCGAAATTCTTTGCCTTTTCACGGCCTAACCCTCGCCGGAATTCTCTCCACCATTCGCGCCAGTCATCCTGTTCCAGAGGGTTGATACCGTCGACGATGACAACGGCTGAATCTGTAGGAGCAGCTCGCTGCCGCTGCAATTCCGTTTTCAGCAGCTCCAGTTGGCCGGGATCCCCAAGCATCTTGGCGGCAGAAGCGAGATAGGGCGCCTGCACGGATACCTCCTGAAGCATGTGGCGGAAAAAGCCCTGCTTGGCCCTGAGTTTTTCCTGCGTCTTACTGTCTGCATCCCCTTTGACGAAGCAGGCCATCGTCGCAAGCGAATCCACCAGGAAGTGACTGCGTGGTTCGTTCCCTCCTATCAGTTCCGCTTGCATCAGATCCGGGCAACCTTCGAACATGCGGCCCTTGTCTTCCGCAAGAGAAAAGAGGCCCTCGAAAAGGCCCTCACCCGAACAAACGATCCCCCACTTCACCGCCTTCCGTGAAAACCCGGGTTCGGCATCTCCCTCTTGTCTCAGCAATAGTTCAAGCATGCATTGCCTCCGCTGTCTTTTTCACGCGCGGGTCTTGATACGCGGGGATTTCCATCACGCCCCGCCGGACCTGGGCTTCAAAAACGCTCACCATCGGTGCTGCATCCGGACTGTTCTCTTTCCCGAGATCAAAAACGTCATAAAGCATCCACCCGAGGTCGCCATCCCATTCCACTGCACTCACAGGGCCAGCTTGCGGCTCGATATAGGAAAAATAGGCGGGAAACTCCTTACAACCAAAATAGGGCTGGTAAAAGCATTTGCCGGCGCTTGCCCTTCGCTTGAACTGCTCATCCATGGCCTTTATTTCCCTGCCGTCTCCGCGGTGCTCCATGTGTGCATATATCCGATAGCGCACATCCTTAAGGGCCATCGTCTGCCTCTGGGTCCGGCCCTTCTGATCGGTTCCCAAGGACTCCCGGTCTCCATCCGCCCAAAGGGGTTCGGCCGGGCGCTTTCCGTTCATCCAGGCCAGGACCACCCTCTCTGGTGGGGCCTTGTCCTTCACTTCGTTGCGTCTGATACCTATGTATCTAGGGGGCCTCAAGACCTCCACCCGCTCCATCTGCCAATAGAACCGGTGGGACTTCTTCCAGTAGATGGCGTCAAAGATACCTCGGCCGGCAGAAGGCGTTATGACAGGATAGCTGAACCGCTCCACTTTCATCTCGGGCCTTGTAAAACATGCAAATTCTCCCCAGACATAAAGGCCATGGGTCATACCACGCATGGCAAACCTCCTTTCATATCATCCACAGATGCGTTCTAGATCGGGTCACAAGCCCAAGCCGTCGATCGTAATCTTCGGGATTCAAATAAATGTACCATTCACTCAGGGAATCTGCGGCCCTGCGCGTCAATGGAACCGGTCGCATATTCCCCCAGATGGGGTCATCCAGCTGTGGCCGAAAAAGGTTAATCGCAAGTCGTCTTGCACGTCGAATCCAATAACGGTTCAGACCCTCTGACGCGTCAATCTCCAATAAACGATACGCCTCCTGCGCTCCAGCATAAGGGACTACCACATTGATGGAATCATGCGGAATAAGTCGGAATCTTCTTGCCACACCGGGAAAATCACCTGCCTTGACCGCATTCAGGATCTCCTGGGTACAATGTGAAACATCAGGTCGTGCCATATCATAGAGCATCCGGTAATACGACTGCACAAAATCTGGATCCTGGATGTCGTGGGTTTTCTTCTTGAGACCGTGGAGGAGGATTTTAGTGATTTGGGCCGCCTGCTCATAGTAGCCGACAGGATAGGCCTCATCCTCCGGCATGAAGACATACACATCGCCCGCTCGGTTCATACGGCCGTCACGGTTGCAACGGCCGGCTGCCTGGATAATTGCGTCAAGGGGGGCATAGGCGCGCCAGACCACGGGGAAATCCAGGTCGACGCCGGCTTCGACGCATTGTGTCGCAACCAAACGCACCGGGTAGCCACCGCGCAGACGCTCCTTCACCATTTCCAGGACCTGCTCGCGGTGGGCCGGGCAAAGATTGGTCGAAAGGTGAAAGGTGTCGGCATCGCCCATGGCTTCGAAGATTCCCCGTGCATGGCGCTTCACGTTAACGATGCAGAGGGCCTGTGGATAGGCCATTAATCGCTCGGCCAAACTTCCCCATGAAAGGGGGGTCCCGGGGTCTTCCCAACTGACTGTGGTCCTCTTGAGGGCACCGAACAGGACATGCGGGTTCGGGACGATCGGACGAGGCTGCCATCCGCGCGAACACTGCTTTGCCACGGAGGCGTGAAGGTGATCGAAGGCCGGCTGAGTGGCGGTGGCAAACACCACGGTCGAATCATATCGATGCGCTAAGCGCGACAGAGCAGCGAGCGTAGGGACGGCAAGATCCGCCGGAAGCGTCTGGACCTCGTCGAAAAGGATGACCGAGCGCATAAGGCGGTGAAGTTTCCTGCAGGCGGAAGGACGATTGGAAAAAAGGGACTCCAGAAACTGGACGCTGGTGGTGACAATAACCGGGGCATCCCAATTCTCAGACAAAAGCTGCAAACGTCGAATCGATGAAATCTCAGGGGCAGAATCACCAACATCGTTGGCAGGGGCAGGTTCCTCACCGCACCCGGCAAGGGAATGATGCTCGAGGATGTATTCGGAACCGTAGTGCTCTCTGAAAATCGTTTTATAGACCTCAACGGTTTGCTGGATGATGGAAAGATACGGAATAACGACAATTACACGGTCCAGGGACCAGTTCGCAGCGTGCTGCAATGCAAACGCCAGCATCCCCAAGGTCTTGCCGCTGCCGGTGGGGGCCGTCAAACTGAAAAGGCCGGTCTCACCTTGCGCGGCATCCAGGCACGCATCGAGAAGTTTTCTCCTGATCTCGATCACTTTTGTCGGAGTCTTGCCGGCCTTCTGCCTTTCCAACCGTTGAATGTATTCCTGGAGCAGTTTGAGGGCATCGATCGCCCTTAATGGGAGGCCGAGAGACCTGTGCTTTTTGCCTTCGGCGGTGGATTCAAAATGGGCCTCTGTATCGATGAAATCAGCATCGACCAGACACGAAAAGAGCATGCGCACATCCAGCATACGACTGACAGAACTGGTAATGTCGTTGCCCAGGACGGTTTGTGTGAGCGGCGGCAATCGTTCGCATTCAGCATAGAGCCGGTCTGAAAGTACCTTCGTGTTAGATTCACTGACTCTAAAACCCAATGGGTGCATTTCCTTCAGTCTTTGGGGATCAATACGCTTCAGGGATTGCTTATCCAGCTGCTGCAATCCTATGTGGTGTCCTTGTATAGATAAAGCGGCAGCAATGGAACGATACTCCAAAAGGGCCATCCAAGCCCCGGCCGACCAATGATCGACATGGCTGACTTTTCCATGGAGTCTCGCCTGGAATAAATCTCCGTATTTCCCCACATCGTGAAGAAATCCCGCAAGTTGTGCTTCGGATTTCAGAAAGGAATTTGACGCGAAGCTTTCGGCGAGGCAGGCTGTCTGATTAAGATGCCTGCTTAGTTGATGCCAATCATTATTACGATTAGCACTATGAGCGTAGTACATTGACATCTCCTGAATGTTTCCGCGATTCGGCCGAAAGGATCCTTTCCCGGTGCCTCAGAATCCAAATCAGGCGATACCTGCAATCCCGGCCGTATAGCTCGTTTCCATCCGGAAATGGTCTTTTTGGCCAATCTCGGCGTCAATCTGCACGTTTGCTTGTGCGGCGACCTACAGGTCGCCTCCGCGCAAGCGCTTGATTTCCTTGATATTGGCCAAAAATCCTCATTTCCGGATTGGAAACTGGGTTCTATAAGAAAATCATTTCCGGATGGACACTAGCTCGATTGTTGGGCGGTGTTCATCGAAGGCCTCGTTGAAAATGATCTTCGAGCAGTTCACAAGGGGGAGGCTTGCATATATTCCCGGGCTGGTCGAATCTGACGTTCCCCCCAGGCGAGGCGCAGCGCTTGTTTGGATCAATCACCTGCCCCCGTTCCCGCTGATATAACGGCTCGAGGTGGGGCAGACAGCCGCGATTCGACGTCATGTTCGACCAAACATCCAATAACGGCCGGAAAACCGGCGAATCTCCTAATGTTTTTTTGATGGACATTCATTCGCCTCTTTATACCTGTCTGCTTCGAGAGTCAATATTTTGAAGGCCGAGCGTCCTGCAAAGGGGCCGTTTTCCCCGCTCCAGACCTGGGACATTCCCGCACCTGTCCATCTCCCAAATCCAGCTGCGGAAGCGGATCTTTTGGTCCGAATCCTATCCCACGGTTTTGACAGATACGGTCAAAAGCGAGGATATTTTTTTCATTGGAGCGCAAAGGGCCTGGTACGGGTCGAAGGTGCTTCATGGGAATCTCAATGCACAAGTCGAACGTCTTCGATCGGTGCAGAGACTGCGAGGGGGGGGAATATGACCATGCGACGGGCGGAGGCAGCGGCGATCAGTATACAGGGCTAGAATCGGCGCCTCGGGAGAAACACCTGGAAGTTTTTGGCGAAAAAAAAGATGCTTGCGACAAGGCCGCGGCCTTTGCCGGGATGTCAGGCGAGACAGGTCCAGAGACTGCGAAGGAATTTTCGAAGCCGAGCGCGACGATGGCGGCGCCTCTCCAATCCGGCGGTTCATCGATCAGCCGCTGGGGCATCCGCTTCAGAATCGGCAGCGCCACCGCTGTCATTCCTATCCCGATGGGCACGTTAGAGGAACATCCTTTTGAAATAGAATGGCTTCATCTCTTTGGTCATGGTAATACATCTCCGACAGATAGAAATGAAAATCTTTGGCCTCCAGTGTTTTGTTTTTTGTAGGTATCGTCAACCTGCAAAAATGTGGTTCGATGAGCGATAGAAATTGTGCCACGGTTACACCGCTCACATTTTTCAGATGATGTGGCAAAAACTCAATCGCAAGCAATTTGGATTTTGAAAGTATCCTTTGCATCCCCTGTAGAGCAAAGTACTCTGATCCTTCTATATCCATAACAATGACATCAAATTCATCATTTTCAAAATACCCATCAAGATCAAACCCGATAACAGATATTTCTTTTGGCTTATCATAATAATACATATATTCCTTATTTATTGGAACTCTTTTACTGCCTCCTGAGTTTGCTTTGCTCATCAGAAAACGTATAACTTCCTTTTTATTGCTGGCTGCAATATTAACTGTTTTACAATTAGATACATCATTAAGTAGAATATTTTTTCTCAACAACTCACAAGTATCAGGATTGGCTTCAACAGCGACAACCGACTTGCATAACTTCGAGATTGGTATCGCTAACGTACCTATGTGCGCTCCAACGATTAAAACTTTGCTGTCAGATGCAAGAAATGGTTTCAGCCTTTCGATTTCATCTACACCATACTTACCGTTCATCCGCAGATTTCGCCCGACACCATAATCTTCTGGATCCACTGCAAACAGGCCATTGTCTGTTTTAGCGATCAATGCAATCACATGTGTTCCATTGATTTTATGTGAGAGCAATCCAAATAAATATCGAGCAGACAACTTCAGCCTTTCTTTAATGTGCTTCATAGCTTAGCCTTAGATTGCGGTTTAACGACAGCCACCTGCGCGATTTCGTCGCAAAGTTCCCGATGAGCGAGGGTAAAACCCACGTGGTCGATGGGTAGGTAGCTCGAAGTCCCCGCGAAAAACGAACGTACCTCGACGAGATCCTCAAAGAATGGGGCCGCGTTTATTTGTGCAGTCCTATTCGCCTTCGTTCGCTTTACTTTGCTACAGCGCGGTGCTATAAGGTGAGCCGTTTTGCCAACCCACGGAAATGCCCGGTTCTAGAGGATCTGAGCACAAAAACGTTTCGGCGCCGCTCTCTTTCAGGGTCATCCCTGTCCCATAGATAGCAAGGCGACCAGAGACGGCCTTTTTTGACTGAAGCGGCGTCTGAAGCACTCACCCCCTTCTGGAGGTCCCATGAGTCAGCATGCATCAGCACCCGCGCCCAACCGCGTCCCCATCGCAGGGGTGGCCGGCAATGTCCTCGAATGGTATGACTTCGCCGTTTTCGGTTTCCTGGCCCCGATCATCAGCCGGCTTTTCTTCCCATCGGAGGATCACGTCGCCGGCCTGATCCAAACCTTCGGGGTCTTCGCCATCGGCTACTTCGTGCGCCCCCTGGGCGGGATGGTCTTCGGCCAGATCGGCGACCGTTATGGGCGTAAGCGGGCTTTGCTGCTCTCAGTCATCCTGATGGCCATACCCACCACCCTCGTGGGTTGTCTGCCCACCTACAACGCCGTGGGGCTTTTCGCGCCGCTGCTTCTGATGGTGCTCCGTGTAGCCCAGGGCCTCTCCGTCGGCGGTGAACTGATCGGTTCGATGTCCTACCTCGTAGAGATCGCGCCTGAGGGCCGGCGCGGTTATCTCGGCAGCTGGTCCCTGGTCAGCGCCGTGGCAGGCATTCTGATCGGCTCTCTTACGGCGCTGCTGATGCAAACGCTTGTGTCGGAACAGGCCATGCGGGCCTGGGGCTGGCGCCTCCCATTCCTGGCAGGCGCGTTCATGGGGGTAGCCGGGGCATGGATACGCCGAAGCATGGATGAATCTCCGAGGTTCATTGAAGCAAAAGAAAAGGGCCAGATCCTGAAAGCACCGCTGCGGGAATCGATCCGCAAGGTCCCTGGTCAGATTTTTCAGGTCATGCTCATGAACATGATCATGGGAAGCGGCCTGTACATGCTCTTTCTGTGGATGCCGACCTATCTCGAGGTCATGCTCGATCCTCCTGTCAGCAACCCCCTGCTGATCAACTCCCTTGCCATGTTTTTCCTCCTCTGGATCATGCCCGTTGCCGGTTGGGCGTCGGATCGCGTGGGGCGGCGGCCGGTTCTCCTGTCCGGCGTGATCGGGCTCGGCGTGTCGGTTTATCCTCTTTTCGTCCTCATCGACCAGGGCAATCCATGGGTCATCTTGGCGTCCCAGTGCGTCTTCGCCGTTTTCGTAGGAATCCTTTACGGGGTCATGCCCGCGACCATGGGCGAACTCTTTCCCACCAGCGTCCGTTACAGCGCCGTGGGCCTCGGCTACAATCTGGCTTTCGCTCTCTTCTGCGGCACCTCTCCCCTGGTCAGCACCTACCTCATCAAACAAACCCATGCGTTGACAGCGCCGGCCATCTACCTGATGGTTCTCGCCCTGGTGAGCCTCCCCGCCTTTCTCCGGCTTCGACCCGGGCGTGGGATGGAATCGAAAGTTGATGAGGGGCTTCTGTCTCCGCATACACAAAAGCATCATTGACCAGCACCTCCCCCACATCGGAGGGGGAAACCGGGTCGATAATCTCGACGCATGGGTAGCTGAAGGTCATTTGCCGGGTGCGCGGGAGAAACGGTCATACACCAGCCCGATGCCTCCCTGATCTCTGAGAATAGCGAAGTCTCGTGCAAAGAAGGCCACGCCGTAAATCAGCAAACGGAACAGGTCCACCACCACGGCCGAGACCACTTTGTCACAAAGCCGACGATTCCCATCAGCCGCAAGGCTGGAGCGCCGGCGGAAGCCCTCTCCGTTTCAGCAGGATAGCGGCTGCCTGCTCCGCTGAATCTATCGGGCTCTTGGCGCGCGCCCTCCGTCACTTCTTCTCGCCTTGCCTGCAGCGTCTGCCGCGAGCATGGCATTCAGGACTTTTTCGGGGGTCATGCTCCCCGCTTCGTGATGGATCGGCTGGTCAGGAGCGCACGCCTTTTCGGCCGCTTCCATCAGTCTTTCCGGGCCGGCGTTCGCGAGCCCGATGTCTGCAAGCGTGGTCGGCAATCCGATCTCTTCACAGAAGGCAAAAACCGCTGCCGACTCGTCCATGGAGGCATCCGTAAGCTGGAGTCCGGCCAAAACGCCAAAGGCTACCTTTTCACCATGGTAGAATGAATGGGTTTCGGGCAGTGCGGTCAACCCATTGTGTAGGGCATGCGCCGCCGCCAATCCGGCGCTTTCGAACCCCAGACCGCTCAACAGGATATTCGCCTCGACAATGTGCTCCAGAGCGGGGGTGACGATGCGCATCTCGCTGGCAATCCTGGCGGCCGGCCCATACGCCAGTAGCGTTTCATAGCAGAGTTTGGCGATGTGGAGCCCGGCAGTTGTGCTGCACCCGCCGCACTCGTTCACCGATTGGGTGCGGTCGCAGGATCTCGCCTCGAACCATGTGGCCAGTGCGTCGCCCATGCCCGCCACCAGAAACCGAGTCGGGGCCGCTGCGATAATGCTGACATCGACGAGAACCGCCGCCGGGTTGGCTTTTTGATAGTGCACGGTTTCGAAGACTCCATCGCTCGAGTACAGGACTGCACATCCGCTGCACGGAGCATCGGTCGAAGCGATGGTGGGGATGACGATCACGGGTATGTTCGCCCGATCAGCGGCTATTTTCGCCGTATCGATGGTTTTTCCTCCACCCATTCCGACAAGCACATCGACCTGTTTTTCCGAAACAACGGCGCGCAGCCGGCTCACTTCATCCTCGCAGCACTCCCCGCGGAACAGCTCGATGGGGATGCCCTCGACGTTCAGATCTACGGCGCATCGAGGGAGCACCTTATCCCGAACCGAGGGTGAAGCCAATATCAGTCCCTCGTTACCCAGTAATTTGATCAGCGCGGGCAACTCGGTGATTGCACCGGGACCTTGGATGTATTTGCCGGGAAAAACCGCTTTCTTCAACATCTCAAACTCCTGTAGGTTTGGTGAATCGTCGGAACTCCCGACAAAATGTCTTCTTTGAAGCCGAGCAAAAGGTCATTGCTCGACATTTCCCTCAGGAGGCCGTTTCATAACAGTTTCCATCCGGGAATGAAGATTTTTGGACAATACCAAGGAAACCAAACGTTTGTGCGCAGGCGACCTGGGGGTCGCCGCACAAGCAAACGTGCAGATTGACACCGAGATTGGCCAAAAAGGCCATTTACGGATGGAAACTGTCTAGTGTTTGTCGAGGTATCGGTCAAGAGCTTTTTCAATCTGGGCCGAAAACATCTATGGCCCGGGCGGCGATCCTACCCCAAGCGCGAAAGGAAGCTGCAGGGCATATCGAAATCTGATGTGGACCCCAAGTACGGGACCATCTTCTTCGAGATTTAAGGTGTAAGAACTCCAATTTCACTCCGACTGTTCGTTAGTCGGGGCTTGGCCTCGCCTCGCGGAGCCTTGCGGAGCTCAGGCGAGGCGAGGTCAAGCCGGCTGCGGCCTACCGTACCCCGGCCCATCACGCTGCCATCTTGAGCAGCGGGGTTTGATAGTAGACCTCTGCCGGGGTCCGGCCGTTCAGCCCCTGGTGCGGCTATATCTGCGTCCTGCCCGCGATCAGAAAGCTGCGAGGCACCTTCCAACAGCTGCTTTTTCCACTGCCCAATCTGGTTCGGATGGACATCAAATTCTTTCGCCAGCTCGTGAACCGGCTGTTGCCCCTTGATCGCCTGCAGCGACATGGGCTGAGCGTAACGCAGCAGACGGGTCTTTTTCAACCGCCATGAAAACCTTCAAGATTTCAATGATTAAACCGATTCTACAGGTCGCGAACTTTCATTCAGAGGTCTAGCAACACGCGTTTCTAACCCTGTGCATAAACAGTTGGATTGAATTCCGTTTTCGGCTACCCTTTCACTACCCACCCGGAACCCGCATGATAGGAGATTTTTATGTCCGTCGACATTGGAAGGAATGACCCATGCCCTTGCGGCAGCGGGAAAAAGTACAAGAAATGCTGCCTCGGCAAAGAGGAAGGTGACCCTCTTTCAATTGAATATGCGCGTCTGTCGCGTATTCATGACCGGGTTTTCGAGAAGCTCAAGAGCCACTCGGAGCAGTTTTTCGGGCAGGAAGCAACGATGGCCGCCGTCAGCGACTTCCTCTTCCTGGACGACCAAAACGAGGATGATGACGAAACGGCCTTCACGGAAAAATTTCAACGCAATGTCCAGGTGTTTGCCCCGTGGGTGGTCTTCAACTGGCTCTACACTCCTCGAACATCGGATTGGGATCTGGACTGCCCGCAGGATTGCACGATCGCCGAGCACTATCTGAAGGAAAAGCGCCCGCCCGAGAACTCCGAAGAGGTCCGGTTCATTCGGGGGGTGAATCGCAAGCCCTACAGCTTTTTCGAGGTATTGGAGGTCGAGCCCGGACGCTCGGTGACGCTGCGTGACATCCTGGCCGGCTCTGAGGAGACGGTTCAAGAACACGGCGCATCCAAAGCCCTGCGACCGTCTGACATCGTGTTTGCAAGGGTCGTGCGTTTCGGACAGGTAGCGATGTTCGTCGGAACCAGCAGCGTGATCATTCCCCCCGGTCGCAAGCCGCTCATCATCGAGCTGCAAAAACGCATGGGGAAGAGATCCAGGAAGATCGACGATCGCGTACTTTCAGAGTGGGAATTCGATATCATCGATCTTTATCGTTCGATCGATGAATCGCTCCATGCCGCCCCTGTGCTCGTCAATACGGACGGGGATCCTCTGGAGTTCCACGAAATCGTTTTCGACCTGCAGGGGTCGCCCGAAGAGGCCTTTTCGAAGCTTGCCACGTTGTCCGCAACCGAAACGCCGGAGGAAGTCCGGGAATCCGCTGCAACCGATGCGGAAGGGCGGATCGTCTCCGTTATGATCCCCTGGACGCGCAAAGGACACAAGAAAAGTACAGCCCTCGAAAACACCGTTCTGGGCAAAATCCAAATCGATCGAAAACGCATCACGGTCACTGTAAACTCCGCAGGCAGAGCAAAACAAATCCGTGCCGAGATCGAAAAGCGAATGGGGAAAGCGGTGCGGTTCCGGGTAGACGCTATAGAAGGCATCGATTCCGTCCTCGAGAAAAACCAGGCGGCATTTCATCCCCCACCATCAGCTCAGGCCAATCTGCAAAACATTCCTGAAATACAGGAATTCCTCAAGGAAATGACCTTGAAACACTGGGAGTCGTGGGTGGATGAGAAGATACCGGCGCTTGGCGGGCGGACGCCCCGGCAGATGGTCAAGACCCGGGACGGCCGGGAGGCGGTCGAGGCACTGCTCGCTGAGGCAGAGCGTATGGCAACGCCTGACGAGTTCATGCGAACCGTCAATCTCCTGGGAGTGTCGCATGCAAGAAAGACTCTCGGCCTGCAGAAATGAGGGTCTCCCTACTTCTTCCTTTTCCGTTCACGCCCTGTGGTACGGATTTGAAGCGAAGAGACAGGATTCTTGAGCGTGGAGGCGCACAGTGGAACTGATCGCAGGAGGAAACGTCAGCAAGGTGTGTACCGGAGTGGAGAGGTGTCGGTCAAGGCCTTGAGGGGTATCAGGCATTCCGGGGGGACCACCATCAACCCTTCCATTTCCCGCTTGGTTCCATGAATGAAACCGTAATAGCCTTCATCCATCAGAATAGCGGAAAGGCTTGAAACTCCTTCCTCCACGGGAATGGGCGTTAGTTTTGATTCACCTCTCAGGTTCACGGCATCCGGGATGCGGGAAAACAACTCAAGCATCCAAGGGAAGCTCTGATCCTCGGGGTCGAAAAAGCGATAGGACTGCTTCTTGCCGGTGCTCTGCTGTCGATTCCGATACTCGCCTTTTGTGACGAACGTCCAGAGCGCCTTCACGAAAGCTGCATCCAGAGCTTCGATGCACAAAACGATGTCCAGGTCCTTGGTCGCGCGAAATTTCAGGCCCGCGTCCTCCATGGCAAGATCGCACGCAGCACCACCAATCAAGACATACTGGTCCTTAAAACCAGCAAAATGCTCCCGGAAACGCTTCATTCCTTTTACCATCTGATCTGCTCCATCATCTCCTCCAAGGCCGATTCCACCCGTTCATCCTCGGTGCCTTGCAAACTCAGGTAGACGGAAAACCGGTCCGCTACACCGTTTTCAGCAAACAATTCCGGAGAATAGGTCCAGATCTCAAGTGCGCAGGCCTTCGGATCCTCGAACGGTAGCTCCATGGAATCATGGACCCTGCGAAACCTTTTCCACTCCTTGCCTTCCATAGCAAAAACCGGATTGGCCGGGCCGGCCAACGTGGAATATCGTGCCAATGCAGCAAGACCGGCCTCCACTCCGGGGGGGTCTTTGGAACCGAGGTCAACCCATATGCGCCTTTTTACAGGGCTCTGAAGATACGTCAGCGCATTTTCCCACAGCACTCTCTTGTCTTGGTCCAACCGAAGGACGCGTTGCTTACCCTCCATGGTAATCCGGCCCAATTCCGCCGCTTCCAGTTCGTCAAAAGCCCTGGACATGCTCATGGGTACATACCCCAAATGGTCTGCCATCTCCTTTGGAGTCCAACCCTGTCCTCGATCGTGAATAAGGACGTACAAAAAGGCGGCCTGTGTGGAAGGGCTCCATTTGGGCCGGAGGTTGCGGATGGTCTTGAAATGCTCCCTCAGGTCGATTCCCAAGGGGGGCAGGTACATCTGGTTCCTCGGGACCACGAAAGGCACCTTATGCTCGATCAATCGCTTGCGATTGTAGGCAGTAATTTTCCTGGCCGCATAGATGACCTCGTGGCCCCATTTCTGCTGTGCTTGGAGAACGTGCTTATGCAAGACTGCCGGAGTCTGATCAGCGTCTTTCTTGGGGGTCATCACAAGACAGGGGGAGTCCAAAATGGACATCTGAAAAAATGCATACAGATTCCGCAGGTAAAAAGGCAGCCGCCCCTCTCCTTCCCATGGTTCCGTCTTTACGGAAATGCCAAGAGTTTCCATTAGATAACGACAGACATCGTGTGCAAGTTTTTCCATCGACCACTCCCACATAACCTTTGTATTGCACGATAACATTCTTAATGTTGCCGTGCAATACAAAGGTTATCATCTCGTATTCCAGATTCTTGGTCCTCATCATATACGGTCGGCCGGATTCTGAAGTATTGGGCTGATCGAACGGTTGTCGGTTGGCAGAATATGCTGTCGGCAAGGGGGCCGCAAATGGCTTCCTTGGCATCGGTGTCTCCACCGCGCATGACCGTGTCGACGACGCCTGCTTCAAAGCGCGGGGCATCGAGCAGTTGCCACAGGGCATTGCGAAACGCGATCAAGACCCAGCCCTGTTGCCGGACATAGTCAGAGGGAAATTTTTGCCGGGCAGCAGGGTTTAGAGGTCTGCCAGCGAATAACTCGTGCTCCGGCCACCTCCGGTATCTTTTTGCAGAATGCCCAACTCAAGAAGCTCTTTGATGTCACGCAAAGCCGTATCCTGAGAACAGTTCTCGATCTTGGCGTATTTCGAGGTGGTCAGCTTGCCTTTAAGGCCCTCCGATAGATGCATCAGAATATTTTTCTGCCGGATTTGCGCTGACATGCTGTAGAAGCGCTTCGAACTCCCCTCGGATCGAGCCAGAGCCATATCGGCAACGGCCCGTGCGATGCGGCCGTTCCCATCGTCAAACGGGTGGATCGACACAAACCACAAGTGAGCGATCCCTGATTTCAGAACAGGATCGATCTTTTGCTCCGCGCTGAACCACTCAAGAAAGAGTTTCGTTTCACGGTCGAGACGCACGGCATCGGGAGCCTGATAGTGGACTTGTTCCCTGCCAAAAGGGGCGGAAACAACTTGCATAGGTCCGGCACTGTCAGGCAGAAAAGTCGGTCACTCGAAATAAGGTTGGATTTTTTTCAAAAAAAGAAAGGGGCTACGCTTTTGACGTAACCCCTTGTATTGACTGGCGGGAGCGACGAGGATCGAACTCGCGACCTCCGGCGTGACAGGCCGGCGTTCTAACCAAGCTGAACTACGCCCCCGTGGTAGGCGGAACAGGATTTGAACCTGCGACCCTCGGCTTGTAAGGCCGACGCTCTCCCGCTGAGCTATCCGCCCAAGCTGAAGATCATATCTTTATAGCGGAAGGCGGTCGGGCCTGTCAAGCGAAATAGTGCGACACTCAAATGATTTCCGACCGCGGGAAAAGTGATTTTCAATGGGCGACCAACTCGGATCCGGGATCCTTTTTGGGCTCTTCGCAGGTCGGGAGGTAAAAGGGCTCGCACTCATCCTGGGTCGCGAAGAGGCATTCCCCTTCGGGCAACACCAGGGCCTCCCGCAGGACATCGTCCATGTGGTTGACCAGGACGAGTTCCACCTTGCGGAGAATCCTTTTGGGGATCTCTTCGATGTCCTTCTTGTTTTCGAAGGGGATCAAGACCTTGGCTAGACCCGCGCGATGCGCCGCCAGGATCTTTTCCTTCAGCCCGCCGATCGGGAGGATCCGACCGCGCAGGGTAATCTCGCCGGTCATCGCCAGCGTGCTCCTGACAGGCCGGCGGGTCAATACCGAAACGATCGAGGTCGCCAGGGTGATCCCGGCGGAGGGCCCGTCCTTGGGCGTGGCCCCTTCGGGGACGTGAATGTGGATGTCGATCTTTTCGTAGAAATTGTCCGGCAAACGCAGCTGCCGCGTCCGGGACCGCACGTAACTGAGGGCCGCCTGCGCGGACTCCTGCATGACATCCCCGAGCTTACCCGTCAGAGACAGACTCCCTTTTCCAGGCATGATGGTCGCCTCGGTCTGGAGGAGTTCCCCGCCGAAGTCCGTCCAGGCGAGCCCCGTCGTGACGCCGATCGCGTCCTTCTCCTCGGCTCGGCCGTAATGGAATTTTTGCACCCCCAGATACTTGTGAAGGGATTGGGCCGTCACGGTGACCGATGTCCCATGGCCGCGCCGCACGACCTCCTTCGCAACCTTGCGGCAGATCGACGAGATCTCCCGTTCGAGATTCCGCACCCCGGCCTCCCGGGTGTAATGCCGGATGATGTCGAGAACGGCCTTGTCGGAAAAGCGGATGTGCTTCTGGTCCAGACCGTTCTGCCCGACCTGCTTCTTGATGAGAAAATACTTCGCGATGCTCAGCTTCTCGAGTTCCGTATAGCCGGCCAGGCGGATAATCTCCATCCGGTCCTGGAGCGGCGGCGGGATGTTGTGCAGGTTGTTCGCGGTCGTGATGAAAAAGATATCGGACAGATCGTAATCGAGGTCCAGGTAATGGTCATTGAACCCGTTGTTCTGCTCCGGATCGAGCACCTCGAGCAGGGCGGCGGAGGGGTCCCCCCGAAAGTCCGTGCTCATCTTGTCCACCTCGTCCAGGCAGAAGACGGGGTTGTTGGATTTCGCCTTTTTGAGGAGCTGGAGGATCTTGCCGGGCAAGGCCCCGATATAGGTCCGCCGGTGGCCACGGATCTCGGCCTCGTCCCGGACACCGCCGAGGGACAGCCGGACGAAGTTCCTGCCGGTCGCCCTCGCCACGGACTTTGCAAGCGAGGTTTTCCCGACCCCGGGGGGGCCCACCAGACACAGGATCGGCCCCTTGATCTTTTTCGTCAGACGCTGCACCGCCAGGTATTCGAGGATCCGTTGCTTCGGCTTCTCGAGACCGTAGTGATCCTCCTCCAGGATCCTTTCGGCCTCTTCGATGTCGAGCTTCTCCTTCGTCTTCTCCAGCCAGGGCAGTGACAGCATCCAGTCGATGTAGTTGCGTACGACCGTCGCCTCCGCGGACATGGGCGACATCATCTTGAGCTTCTTGAACTCCTGCCGGATCCGTGCGTGCGCCTCTTTCGGCAGGCGCTTCGCCTTGATCTTCTTTTCGAGTTCGTCCAGTTCGGCCTTGAAGTCGTCCTTGGTACCCATCTCCTTCTGAATGGCCCGCATCTGCTCATTCAGATAGTAATCCTTCTGGGTCTTCTCCATCTGCTTCTTGACACGGCTGCGCAGCCGCTGCTCGAGCCGCAGGATGTTGATCTCGCCGTTGAGCTTTTCGAAAAGCTCCTGAAGCCGGGCGTTCAGATCCTCGATTTCGAGCAGACGCTGTTTGTCGAAGACCTTCAGGGACAGATGCCCCGCGATCGTATCCCCCAACCGCACCGGATCCTCGATGGCGATGACCGTAGAGACAACTTCCTGGCTGATCTTGGTGTTCAGCTTTGCGTATTCCCCGAAGCCGGCGTTGATGCTCCGCATCAGGGCGACGGTCTCCTCGTTGCCTACCTGCTGCTCCGGCAGCCTCGAGACCTCGACCATGAAAAAATCCTGTTTGTCCAGAAAATGGTCGATCCGGCCCCTGGCCTTCCCTTCGATCAAGGCCTTGACCGTCCCGTCCGGGAGCTTCAAGAGCTGCAGAACGCTGCTGAGCGTCCCGATGGTGTAGATGTCCTTCGGGGCGGGATCATCCACCTTGGCATCCTTCTGGGATGCGAGGAAGATCTCCTTCTGATGGCTCATGGCAAATTCGAGGGCACTGATGGATTTGTCCCGACCCACGAAGAGCGGCACCACCACATTCGGAAAAACCACCACATCGCGCAGCGGCAGAAGAGGATAATAGGACCTCTCGGTCATCCCCTCGTCGGCAGCCTCTTTTCTCGTCACTTTTAGCATAAGCCCTTACGCGTATCCAATCTGGTTTTCGTAGATGAGAAGAGGGGTTTCCCCTTTGAGAATCACGTCTTCGCCGATCACGCACTCATGCACACCCGGAGTGGAGGGGATATCGTACATGATCTCGAGCATGACGGATTCCAGGATGGAGCGCAATCCGCGCGCGCCCGACTTGCGCTTGATGGCCTCCTTCGCTATGGCCAGGAGTGCGGCATCGGTTATCTTGAGCTTGACCCCTTCGAGTTCGAAGAGTTTCTGGTACTGCTTCAGAAGCGCGTTCCTCGGTTCGGTCAGGATCCGCACCAGGGCATCCAGGCTCAGCAGATCGAGCGTGGTGATGATGGGAATACGCCCGATAAACTCCGGAATCATCCCGAAGCGGATCAGGTCTTCCGGCTGGACAAGAGACATGGTCCGATTGATATCCGTCTCCTCCTTGTCCTTGATGTCCGCCTCGAAACCCATCATCTTGCTGCCCACACGGCCCCGGATGATCCTGTCGAGGCCGTTGAAGGTCCCGCCGCAGATGAAGAGGATATTGCTGGTGTCGACCTTGACGAAATCCTGCTGGGGATGCTTACGCCCACCCTTCGGCGGGACATTGGCCATCGTTCCCTCGATGATTTTCAAGAGGGCCTGCTGCACCCCTTCGCCGGAGACGTCCCGTGTAATCGATGGGCTGTCGGATTTGCGGGCGATCTTGTCGATCTCGTCGATGTAGACGATGCCCTTGCAGGCCGCTTCGACATCGTAATCCGCCATCTGAACGAGGTTCAGAATGATGTTTTCGACGTCCTCGCCCACGTAACCGGCCTCCGTCAGGGTCGTTGCATCCGCAACCGTGAAGGGTACCTTCAAGATCTTGGCCAGGGTTTGAGCCAGAAGGGTCTTGCCCGAACCCGTCGGGCCGATCAGAAGGATATTGCTCTTCTCGATCTCGACGCCTTCCATGTCGATCTTGGTGGCAATGCGTTTGTAATGGTTGTGAACCGCCACGGACAGAACCTTTTTCGGCTTGTCCTGTTCGATCACGTATTCGTCGAGGATCTTCTTGATCTCCGACGGCTTAGGCAAATCTTTGGTGCTGCGGCCGTCCGCATCCTGCGTATACTCTTCCGCGATGATTTCGTTGCACAGCTGGATGCACTCATCACAGATGTACACGGAGGGCCCTGCGATCAGCTTCTTGACCTCGTCCTGACTTTTTCCGCAGAAGGAGCATAAGAGGTCGTCACCGGAATCGTGATGTTTGCTCATATCACCTTACCTTCCGTCAGTATTTTCCGAAAAACCCGCCATTTCCCTGCGGGTAATGACCTTGTCGATGATACCATAGGCTTTGGCCTCTTCGGCGGTCATGAAAAAATCCCGTTCCGTGTCCAGGTTGATGCGCTCGATGTCCTGCCCCGTATGGTCGGCCAGGATCCGGTTGAGGGTGTCCCGCACCTTGAGGATCTCCCTGGCGTGGATACTGATGTCCGTCGCCTGCCCCTGCGCCCCTCCCAGAGGCTGGTGGATCATGATCCGCGCGTGCGGGAGCGCGTAGCGCTTCCCCTTGGCGCCCGCCGCCAACAGCAGGGCGGCCATACTGCTCGTCTGCCCCATGCAGATCGTCATCACGGCCGGTTTGATATATTGCATGGTGTCGTATACCGCCAACCCGGCGGTGACAGAACCTCCGGGCGAGTTGATATACAAGTGAATATCCTTGGCCGGGTCCTCGGATTCGAGGAAGAGCATCTGGGCGATGATCGTGTTGGCCGTGGCGTCCATGACCTGCTCGCCCATGAAGATGATCCTGTCCTTGAGGAGCCTCGAGTAAATATCGTAGGCCCGCTCACCGCGGTTTGACTGTTCGACAACAATAGGTATCAGCATCTCGAAAGCACGTTCTCCTTATTTCGCTGCATTTCCGGTTAGAACACTTCGTTCTACATCTGAAATCCTAGCATGCTCAACCAGGTACTTCAACGTTTTTTCCTCCAGCAGCTGCTGCCTCAGGCCGTCCAGAAGCTCCCTGGCCTCGTAGTATTTCCGCAGGATCGCCGCGTCCTGACCGGTCGAGGCGGCGAGCGAGGCGAATTGCTCCTCCAAATCCTCCTCTCCCACCTTCAGGCCCTTTTCCCTGGCAATATCGCCGAGGATAAGCATATTCTTTACGCGCTTCTCGGAAACGGGCCTGAGATCGACCTTCATCCGTTCATCGGTCAGACCGGCCTGTTCGGGATCGGCCCCGCTGCGCTTGAGGCTCTGTTTGAGATTTTCGATGCGCATCTGCAGTTCGGATTCCACCAGCACCGGAGGCAGTTCGACATCGACCTTTTCGGCGATCTTTTCGATCAGCCGCTGCTTCAGCTCCTGGTCGATTCGGCGCTCCTCGGCCGTCCGGATCTCCTGCCCGATCTTCGCTTTCAACTCGTCCACGCTCTTGAAATCAGCCCCCAACCCTTCCACGAAGGCATCGTCCATGTCCGGAAGGACGAGGGTCTTCAACTCCTTGACACGCACCTTGAAAAGGACGTCCTTGCCGGCGAGGTCCACCCGCGGGTGATGCTCTCCAAAGTGGACCGTGACCCCCTTCTCCCCGCCCTTCTGCATCCCGATCAAGGCCTCTTCGACGTCCGCGTCGAACTCATGCGCACCCACCTTGATCACGGCATCGCTGGCCCCGAATCCTTCCACCAACGCTTCACCGTCGTAGACCTCGTAATCCACCACGACATAATCGCCGCTCCCGACCGCCCTATCCTCCTCGATCGTCTCCAGTTTGCCGTTTCCCTGCCTGATCCGCTCGAGCTGGTTCTCGACATCCTGGTCGGTCACCTGAAGGATCTCCTTTCCCACCTCGAGCCCTTCGTATTCCGGCAGTTCAATGACAGGTCGAACCTCCAACACCGCACTGTACTGAAACATCTGGCCGGGTTTCAGGTCGTCTTTTTCGAGGATCGGCGCACCGATCGGAAAGGTCCGGGCCTCGTTGAGCGCCTCGGATATCGTGTTGTTGATGAGGTTTCTCGCCACGTCCTCCTTGACCTGATTGCCGAAATAGCTTTCGAGGACGCCGCGCGGGATCCTGCCGGGACGGAATCCCGGAAGCTTGGTTGTCTTGCCGAGGCGCTTGTAAGCCGCGCTCAACTCGTTATCCACCTCCGCCGCATCGATCTCCACGACCAGTCTCTTCTTGACCGCACTGATGTCTTCCACCTGGGTTCTCATACGTTCTTTCCTCACTCTTTAAGATCGTTTCCAATCAGAAGAGGATCTCCATCGATCTTGCAGATAGCCTTCAGAGTTCCCTCCTGGAGAACCTGCGAGCACTCCCCGGAAGCGACCCAAGGGGTCGATTTCCACAAAACCGCGTAAGATCGTCTTTTTCTGGATCAGAAACGCGCTGGTGTCCAAAAACCGTTTCAGAGGTGGACACGCTTCAGGATGTTTTTATGGACGGACACAATACAGCGGAGGCTGGCTGCATCTGAGGCGAGGCGCTCTTAGACGCAGGGAGATCGAGTATCCGACCGAAAACATTTCGTATCAAAATAACGACCTTTCCGGCGATTTCAAGCACACGGCCCACAAAAGAGCGCTCCGGAAAGCGTTTTTCGCCATATTGCCGGACTCCCGGCCAAGGCCTGGAACACCTCCGGATCCGCCTTTCCGCTTTGCATCGTTTCCCCTCGAAGAGACGAAAACGCCCCCTCTTCTACCCGAACACCTCACTGCGAAACCGATCGGCCCGTCTACCTGCTCGGGAGAACAAGGCGACTGGAAGGGTCACACCGGGCGTCCAACGCTTTGGCGGATCTTCCCCCAAAGGGAGAAGAGCCTAAACCGTAAACGTGAAATTTTAACTTATCCGGTGAAATTTTGTCAATGTTTCTTCAACTTAAAACGTGGGTCGGGATTCCACAAAAAAGTACCCTGAAGGAGGGGCACGGGTGCAGAGAAGCAAGGGGTTGGAGAAACGAACAACAGATCGCGGCGAACCAAGCCCCGCGGAAACGCTGCCGCCTTACAGGACACCACCGGTCTCACGCCCTTGCTCCGAACTCCAGCGAGGGGACGTCCATGAGATCCAGCAGATCCTCCCGGCTGAACTGCCGCAGGACCCCGGGATCCGTCTCCGGAACGACCTCCTCCATCAAGACGCGCTTCTTCTCGATGATGGCGGCGATCTTTTCCTCGAGCGTCCCCTCGGTGATCAGCTTGAACACCTGAACACCCCGCTTCTGGCCGATGCGGTGGACGCGGTCCGTGGCCTGATCCTCCCGGGCGGCGTTCCACCACCGGTCGTAGTGGATCACCATGGAGGCGGCAACCAGATCGATGCCGGTCCCCCCCGCCCTGAGGCTGCCGACATAGACCCGGCAATCCGGGTCTTCGTTGAACCGTTCGATTACCCCCCCTCGATGGCGGGTCGCGCCCGTGAGCGTCACATACCCGATCCCTTCGGACCGGAGAAATTCCTCCATGATCCCGATCATCCCCAGATACTGACTGTAGACCACAATCTTCTGCCCGCTGTCGATCCCCTCGGTGAGCAATTCCTTGAAGACCTCCCACTTGCCCGATTCGTACTCCGTATAGGGCTGGGGATCCTTCGTCACCAGCGCCGGATGGTCGCAGATTCGTTTGAGCAGATCGAGCAGGGCGAAGATATGGATATAGGGCACCGGACGCCCGGCCTCTGCCAGCGCCAGCCGGATCTCGGGGCTTCGGGCTGCGATGACCTCCCGGTAGAGCCTCAACTGATCCGCGCTGAGCGCGCAGCTCCGAAAATCCTCGATCTTCGGCGGCAGGTCCTGCAGCACCGCGCTCTTGCGCCGTCTCAGCACAAAAGGCCTCAACAGGCGGGCAAGCTCCTCCCCTGCCTGCTCCGAGGCCCTTTCAATGATCGGCCGGGCGTACTGCCGCTCGAAAAACCGGTTGCCGCCCAGGTACCCCGGTACGGTCAGATCCAAGAGGGCCTTCAGGTCGGAGAGGCGGTTTTCGATCGGCGTCCCGGTCAAACCGATCCGGACCGGGGCGCGAACCTCCTGCGCAGCCTGATAGACCAGCGTCTCGGGGTTCTTCAGATACTGGATCTCGTCGAAGACGGCCAGCGAAAACTCCACGCCTTTCAGCCGATCGGCGTCCTGCCGAAGGATCCCGTAGCTCGTCAACAAGACCTGCATCCGGGAATGGGCATCGTCCAATCGCCTTTCTCCTCCGTGGTAGACGGTGGTCGCAAGCCCCGGGGCGAAGCGCCGGAGTTTCGCCTCCCAGTGGCTCAGGACGGTCGTAGGCGCAACGACCAGACACGGCGAGGAGAGACGGTCGGTCTGCGCAAGCGCCTCGATCAGGGCCATGATCTGATGAGTCTTGCCGAGGCCCATTTCATCGCACAGGAGCCCGCCCAATCCGTTTTCGACGAGAAACCAGAGCCATAGAAGGCCTTCGGCCTGATAGGGCCGCAGTTGGCACCCCATCCCCTCGAGCGCCGGCAGCGGCCGGGCCGCTTTCAGATTGAAAAAGGACTCGACCACGGAAGACAACGCAGGCCTCCCGCCGACACGCGGGGGGTCGGCAACGGTCGATCTCAGGTGCAGCAGTTCGACCCTCGAAAGCCGGAGCCCGCGCCTGCCTTCGACCCGGCAGCCCTCCGGCAGTCGCTCCAGAAAGGCGTCGAGCGCAGAGAGCTTTTCGGAGCGGAGATCCACCCAGCCCCCTGCCACCCCGACATAGCGCTGCCCGGTCTTGTGCGCCTCCAGCAGTTCTTCGACCGTGAGGCTGCCGTCTCCAAAACCGTATGAAGCGGAAAGCCAGCACCAGTCAGGATCCAGATCCTGCGCCTCGATCGCCAGCCATTCCGCCTCACGGTGAAGCCTCAACCCCAGCATCCCGGGTTTCTCACCCGGGGACCATTCATCGGCTTTTCCCAGCACCTCTTCGAGGAAGCTCGATATCTGCGATTTTTTGAGGACCATCCTGACCGGCGTCCCGAACTTCCGGGTCTTGTCTCCGGTCGACTCCAACTCCGCCAGCAACTCCAGTTCGGGGACATAGATCAGATCGCCATAGCGGTAACGTTCGAGGTCCTCCCGGTCGAAAAAGGCCTTTTCACCGCCCGCCTGCAAAACCTCGATCATCGGTCGAATCTCGAGATCCATCTCGGTGGTGGCGTTCACCTTGAAAATGGACTTGAGCGGTATCGGATGGATCGCCATCCGATGGCGGTTCGCAAGGAGGCCCCCGAGGCTCCCGAGAAGGCCCTTGACCCTCTCCCTCGGGACAACCACACGCCAGAAAACCCTGTCGTCTTCCCCCTTGCACCGGATGGTGAACTCGCCGCTGCTCCTTGAAATCGCCGGCTCGAGGCGCATCGGCCGGCTGCCATACTCCCGGAAACAGTGATAGGCGAACAGGAACCAGAACCCCTCTTCCAGGACCTGACCGCGGGTCTTCGTCCCTCTCTTGGCCAGGAGCCGCTCGGTCTCGGTCATCGTCAAGAGACGCAGCCGGTCGATGACCTCGCCGCGTGAAAGCGCCCCGGCCGGAGAATCACCCCGGCCGCATCGATCCATGAACCGCCTGCCTTCATCGCCTTCGGGAAAATACGTCACCAGAGGAAAATCACGTCTCCCGGATACCCGGATAACCGGCCGCTCCCCGTTTTGAACCTGAAACCGCACCGATTCAGGGGTATCCGATGCGCCTTCGCCCATAAACGCTCCCAGCTTGAACCACGCACTCTCACGAAACGCTCTGTCGGGGTCTCCTTTATCGAAACAGGCCTTCAGCGCCTTCTCGGCCTTCACGAGGTCTCTGGTATGAAGGCAGGAGACGCCTTCCTGGCTTCCACAGGTGCAAAACCGCTGCCGAATCCCGCGGGGCCCGCCGTCGTGCAGGAAGGCCACCCCGGGCTTCGGATCGGACGCGGCGGGAAGGAGGGCAAGCCCGTTGCGATGAAACTCCACCCGATCGAAAAGGGCGCCCGTTCGATCCCCTTGCAGCCCGGTCGCCGGAGCCTGCTCGGCCGGGGCCCTTTTATGCATCTTGTCGTCCATTCATCCTGTCCTGATCCTCCCTAGTATCCATCCGGAAATGATTTCCCTATAGAACCCAGTTTCCAATCCGGAAATGAGGATTTTTGGCCAATATCAAGGAAATCAAGCGTTTGCGCGGAGGCGACCTGCAGGTCGCCGCACAAGCAAACGTGCAGATTGACGCCGAGATTGGCCAAAAAGACCATTTCCGGATGGAAACTCCCTAAACGAAAAAGTGCTGGCCCGAAGCCGCCCATTTGCGCATACTGGATCCAGCACACGTTCCGACCCCGGGGCCGAGCGCGCCGGACCCGCTGTCCAAACCGCTGTCGTCATGAAATGCATCATCCTCGATGCGCAGGACATCCATCGGGCTTTTGAGCGGGACATCCTCCAATAAGAACCCGCCGCTTGCACGAACGTAGAAACCCGAGGCCGGCAAACCCCCGACACCGGGATAGGCCTCCCGGGCCGCGCAGGGCCGCCGCCTGCGCCGCTCGACGCCCCGTCGGCGAAGAAGGCCGCTCCCGAATCAGCAGGAGACGCAGAGGATCCAGACCGCATGAAGATCGCCGCAGCCCAGATCGATATCCACTGGCATGACCGGGCCGCCAATTACGAGGCGGCGCGGCGCGCGGCCCACGCCGCCGCACAGGCCGGTGCAGGGCTCTTTGTCCTCCCGGAGATGTTCGCCACCGGTTTTTCGATGGAGACAAACGTCACGGCGGAGGGCCCCGACGGCCCCACCCCCACCTTTCTCCGCACCCTCGCGAAAGAAACCGGCATGAGCGTCGCCGGCGGCTTCGTCATCGAGGAAGCCCTCGGGCCGCCCCGAAACGCCTCCCTGGTCGTGGCCCCCGACGGGACCGATCTCGCCCTCTATCACAAAATCCACCAGATCGCGATCCTGGGAGAAGACCGCCACTACGGCCCGGGCGAGCGGCCTGCGCCCTTCGCCCTGCCCCCTTTCGAGGCCGCCTGTCTCATCTGCTACGACCTGCGCTTTCCGGAACTCTTCCGGGCACTGGCCGGCGTCTGCACCCTTTTCCTCGTCATCGCCTCCTGGCCCGCCGCACGTCAGCGGCACTGGGACATCCTCCTGTCCGCCCGGGCCGTTGAGAACCAGGCCTACATCGTCGGGGTCAACCGCGTCGGCGAGGGCGGCGGACACACCTTCAGCGGCGGATCCACCGTGGTCTCGCCCAACGGGGAGACCCTCGCCCGGGCCGGGGCCGAAGAGACGCTTCTGTTGGCGGAGATCGATGCAGGCGAGGTCCTGAGCCTGCGGCGGAGCCATCCGTTTCTGCAGGACCGCAAGCCGCTCGAGCGGCAGGCCGGCTGGGAAAAGACAGCGGAGGAATTTCAGAAGACCTTGAAACCGTTGCGTCAATACCCGTAATGCCCGCGCCCTGCCGGGGCGATCAAGCCACGGCGAGCGCCTCGATCTCGGCCGCCAGGCGCCGGCCGAGGTCCCTGCAGGCAGCGCGATCGGATTCCGTCGGGACGTTCTTGACCCGCACGACATCGCACACCTTCATCCGCATCCGCTCCATGGCCTCGGCCAGGTGCTTCGGGGCCTCGCCGCTCCACCCGTAGGACCCGAAGACCGCACCGATTCTCCCCTTCGGCCGCAGGCCCTCCATATAGCGCACCATATCCGCCATGAGCGGCAGCATCCCGTTGTTGTGGGTAGAGGACCCGAGGATCACCGCCGCGGCATCGAGCACCTCCGCCATCACGTCGCTGTGATGACAGGCCTTCATGTGGAACACCCTCACATCGATCCCCTTCTCGATGAGCCCGTGCGCGATCTCATCGGCCATGGCCGCGGTGCTCTTCCACATGGTGTCGTAGACGATCACCGCCTTCCGGGCGACCTCCTGCCGGGCCCATTTCCTGTACAACCCGATCACCGCCTCCACGTTCTCCCGCACGATCACGCCGTGCGAGGGCGCGATCATCCCGACGGGCCAGCCGAGTTCTTCGATCCGCCCGAGCGCCTTCAGGACATGGTCCGAAAACGGCAGGATGATATTCGCATAGTAGGAACCCATCAAGTCCGCCATCTCGTGGAAATCCAACGCGTCATCGAACCGCTCGCTGGTGGCCCAGTTCTGCCCGAAGGCGTCGCTCGAAATGAGAAGACCGTACTCCCGTAGGTAGCAGCCCATGTTGTCGGGCCAATGCAGCATCTTCAGCTCCAGGAAATCGATGGTCTTCCCGCCGAGGGGAAGGCTCCCGCCGGTCTGAACCACTTGAAAGGGCCAGTCGGAGCGGTGGTAATGCGAGAGCATGAAGGCCTTCCCCATGGCTGTGCAGAAGATCTTCTCGGGGCGGATACGTTCGACGGCCTCTGTCAGGCACCCGGAGTGGTCCGGTTCCACGTGGTTGACGACCAGATAATCGATCGCTTCGAGGGGAACGACCTCTTCGACCGCCTCGAAAAAGGCCCTGCTGCAGGAAGCCGACACGGTGTCGATCAGGGCGGTCTTTTCGCCCTTGATCAGATAGGCGTTGTAGGTCGTGCCGCGCGGGGCGGCCGCGTACCCGTGAAAATCCCTGAGATTCCAGTCGACCACCCCCACCCAGTAGACATTCGGTAAAAATTCCAAGGCAGACATTCTATCCTCCCATGCTCGAGTGCACTTCGCAGGACGCATCTTTCCCCGCGGGCCGCCATTCGGAAACCGCTTCATCGGCAAGGCCGGCAGGCCCTGTTGTCAGCAAAAAAAACGGAGATAACCCCATCCATTCTGGCCGACGAACGCCGGTGGTCTTCACCTGCAAACCGTTGTCGAACACGCGTCCGTTTCCATCCGGAAACGAGGAACGAATCGCGGACCGCATCTCCTCTACTCTCCCAGATCGAAGCCGGCCGGCAGCTTGGGCTGCGCACCTTCTGCCGGCGCGGGCGCGTCTTCGCCCTCACCGGGGGGCGCCAGGACCGTCTCCTCGGCCGCCCGCGGGGCCTCCAGGACAAGCCCTCGCTCGCGGGCCCACTGCCGATAGCTTCCGCTCATCAATCGGACCTCCCCCACCACCTCCACGACAACGGCCGACTCGCCGTCGACCGGGCACTTGTTTTCACAGTAGCCGCAGCCATTGCAGCGGTTCTCCTGAATGAAGGGGACCGTCACCGAGTGGCCGGGGATAAAGCGGGAGACAATGGCGTTGTAAGGGCAGATTTCGTCGCAGATGAGGCAGCTCTTCTCCTGCTCCCAGGCGATGCACCGGGAACGGATGATCCGCGCCGTCCCGATCTTCGCGTACAGCTTCTCTTCGAGCGGCAGCGGCCGGATCGCCCCCGTCGGACAGACCTGTCCGCACAGCGTGCAGAACTGCTCGCAGGCGGCGAGGCGCGCCGTGATCCGGGGCGTCCAGATCCCGTCGAGCCCGGCCTCGAACCAGACCGCCTGCAGGGTGTTGGTCGGGCACCCCTCGATGCATGCGCCGCAGCGCACGCACCGCGCCTGGAAGGCCTGCTCCGGCAGCGCGCCGGGGGGCCGCACGAGCCGTGATGAGCGCAGATCCGCGCGCGCCGTGCCGTCGAAGAGCTGTCCGAGCCCGTTCATGGTCACGGCCCCGGCCGCCAGCCCCGTGAGCCCCGCCCCGATCCAGTGCCGCCGCTCCATATCCGGCGCGGGTGCTGCGGCGCGCCTGTTCGCAGGGGCCGGACCGAAGGAGATCGCACCGGCCGGGCAGATCTCCCGGCACCTCAGGCAGACGATGCACTCCGCATGATTCGTACTGAAAAAGTCCTCCGGTATAGCCCCCATCGGGCAGTTTTCCGCACACTTTCCGCAGCGGATGCAGGCATCGGACACCCGGCGCCTCAGGAGCGGCCTCCGCGAACAAAGGGCCAACATCGCCCCCGCCGGACAGAGATACCTGCACCAGAAGCGCGGCGCAAACCGCCCGAGCAGCAGCACCCCTATGACAAGGCAGGCGATGAAAAGCCCCGTCGAAAAAACCGGTTCACGCAGCTGCAGATAGCGGAAGTCCTCCCATCCGAGCCACTCCCCCGCGGGCCGCGCCGCTCCCAGGCCGAGGGCCGCCCCGTCGAGCAGCAGGGGGTGCAGGACCAGGCCGTAGAAGCGGGTCATGAGGGAAAGCGGCGAGAACAGGAAGACCGCCGAGAACCCGGCGGCCGCAGCCCCCATGAGCCCGATCCAGATCAGATATTTCGATCGGCGCAGCCGCCTGGAGACGGGATTCGCATCGCGGCCCCGGCGGCGCCCTACCCGGTTCAGGCGGTCCCAAAGATCGATGGTTACGCCCATCGGGCAGAGGTAGCCGCAGAAGAAGCGTCCGAGGAGAAAAGCCGCTGCCAGGATCACCAGCGCCCAGACGAGCCGCGGGACGAAGGCCCGGGCGGCCACCATAGTGCCGACCGACAGGAGCGGATCGAGCCGCAGAAAGAGATCCACCTCGACCCAGCCCGGCAGCGGATAGCTGTTGAGGAACAGCAGCCACAGGAAGCCCGCCAGGGCCAGGGACTGCACCACACGCTGGAGCCTCATCCAGCGCTGACCCGTTCGACCACTCGGGATTCGAGCTCCATGCTGCCAAGGCCCCTGTCATGGGCCATCCGGATATGCTTGACCTGACGGGGCTCGATCTTCCGCCCGTACCAGGTCCCGAGCCGAACCGCCATCGCATCGGCCGCCACCATGTCCGTCGAAGCGATCACCTGGTTCAACCGGATGATCTTCCCCGGCCCGTACGGCCCCCCATCGCTCAGGATGCGGGTGGCGTCCACCACCACCAGCTTCGGCTTGACGACCGTGCAAAGGTCCACGATGGCCGTGTTCAGATCCATGGAGTAGTGAAAGGACTCCCGCTCGTAGATCAGGCCCATCATGCCCTTCATGGAAAGGGTCACCCCTGTCGCCCCGTGGGATTTTGCGACCGGAGCCGCAATGAGCACATCGGCCTCCAGGACATCCTGCATCACCTTGGTGCTGCGCAGATTCAGCCCATCGGGCACGGGAACCTCCTTGAAAAACCGCTCTTCCTTCAGACCTTCCACACGGGTATTCGGCATCATACGGCAGGACTCCAGGAACCCGCCCTTTTCGAGGCACAGCTCCGTCGGCCGCAGGGTGTTGTCCAGGACCTTCACGGATGAGGCGCCCGCCTCGAGGCACATTCCGACCAGTTCCTTCACCACATCGGGGTGGGTGTTGCTCGCCTCCTCGGGGCCACTCGCAAAGCTCATGTTGGGTTTGATCACGACCTTGTCGCCCCCCTTGACGAAACGCCCCATGCCCCCCAGGGCCTTGACCGCCGCCCGCGTCGCCTGAGGGCCCGGGCCTTCGGCCACCACCACGTCCGGATAAGGCGCCGCGTGGAGCCGCCTCCCCGGCCACCCGCCGACCATCATCCCGAGGGAGCCTGCCGCGGCCAACCCCAGGGATCCCTTGATAAATGTCCTGCGCGTCATGTCTTTTTCAAGCATCACCGAACCTCCAGCCTCCCGTCACCGCCATGAAGCGACGAGCCCTCTCCGGCGCCCGACGGCGCGCACCGCGCCGACGGCACCCCACCTGTCCGAGTCATTCAGAGACCGGACGCATCTCTATCCGGCACTTTCCTGATTCAACCCCTTCGCTCCTCTGCTCCGGCGCTCACGACGCCACCTCGGCCGAGCGGGAGTTCTCCATCTCGAAGTGCTCTCCGAGGTAGAACTCCCGGGCCTTTTTGCTGGCGGCGATCTTTTCAGGCGGTCCCGACTCCAGGATCACCCCGTCGTTCAGGATATAGGCGTAGTCGCAGACCTTCAAGGTCTCCCGCACGTTGTGGTCCGTGATGATCACGCCGATCTCCTTCTCCTTCAACTGCTTTATGATGTTCTGAATGTCGTTGATGGCGAGCGGATCGATGCCCGCAAACGGCTCGTCCAGCAAGATAAAGGCCGGAGCGAGCACCAGCGCCCGCGTCATCTCGACGCGCCGGCGCTCGCCCCCTGACAGGGAGTAGGCCTTGTGTTTCGCGAGGCGCGCAACGTTCAGTTCCTTCAAGAGTTCGGCCAAACGCCGGCGCCTCTCTTCCGCCGTCATGTCGAGCGTCTCGAGCACCAGCATGATGTTTTCTTCCACCGTGAGCTTGCGAAAGATGGAGGGCTCCTGCGGCAGGTAAGTGATGTGCTTCCTGGCACGCTGGTACATGGGCAGGTCGCCGATATCCTCCCCGTTCAACAGGATCTTTCCCTTGTCCGGCCGCACCAGCCCGATGATCATGTAAAAGGTCGTAGTCTTTCCCGCCCCGTTCGGCCCCAGCAGCCCCACCACCTCACCGGATCGAATCCGGAGGCTCACCTGATTCACCACTGTGCGCCCGCCGTATTGCTTGGTGAGGTCCACCGCCTCGAGCATCTGATTGCCCGCCATCGTCAATTCCCCTCGAAGCCCAGATCGAACTCGGTGAACTGCCCGGAGCGTGCGGCCGACGGCTCCGGGGTCACTTCCCGCGGCTCGGTGCCCTGGACGAAGGCCTGGAGAACGGTTTTGCCGGATGACGGACCGGCCAGCAGACCGGTCTTGACGTCTATCCTCGCAAAAACGATCCCCTCCGGGACCTCGAAATCCCGCACCGGCTTTCCTTCGAGCGCCGCTTCCATGAAGTACAGCCAGATCGGGCTGGCAGCGCGCGAGCCGGTCTCGGCCCGGGCCATAGACCGCTGATCGTCATAGCCGACCCAGACCCCGGTGACGAGTTGCGGGGTAAACCCCATGAACCAGGCATCCCGAAGATCGTTCGTCGTCCCGGTCTTGCCGGCGGCAGGCCGCTTCAACGTCTTGATGCGCCAGCCCGTCCCCTCCTGGATCACCGCCTTCATCAGATCCGTCATCACGTAGGCGGTCTCCCTCGAAATCACCTGTTCGTCCTCCGAATGCTTTTCCTCCAGCACACGCCCGTCGCGATCCAGGATGCGCGTCACGAAGACCGGGGCCGCCGCCTTGCCCTCGTTGGCGAAAACCGCATAGGACTGCGTCAGTTCCAGCAAGGACACGCCCGAAGAACCGAGGGCCAGCGAGAGATTGGGGGTCAAATCGGACGTGATGCCGAGGCTTCGGGCGTAATCGATGGTATAGGGCACCCCGATGCGCCGGAGAAGCTTGACGGTGATCACGTTGCGGGACTGCGCCAGGGCCGTCCGCATGAGCGTGGGCCCGTAAAAGGTATCCTTGTAGTTCTTGGGCTTCCAGACCGAGCCATCTTTTCCGCCGCCGGCAACGATCGGCGAATCCATCAGGACATCGGCCGGCGTCATGCCTTTGTCCAGCGCGGCGGCGTACACGATGGGCTTGAAGGCCGATCCGGGCTGGCGCTTTGCCTGCGTTGCCCGATTGAACTGGCTCTCGTTGAAATCCCTTCCTCCCACCATGGCCAGAACCGCTCTCGTTTCCGGCTCCATGGCAAGGATCGCCCCCTGAACCTCAGGGGCCTGCTCCAGCGCCGACACCAGGGAATACCCCTCCGGCGGGCTCTCCGGGAGGATACGGACCAATATCACGTCCCCAACGCGCAGTGCCGCAGAAGGCTTCTTCAGTTCGGCGGCGTAATGGGCCGCCCGTGGATTCGGTTTCCGCGCCCATGCCATTTCCCGCAGCGGGAGCAGCGCCTTTTCGCGGCCCAGCCCGACGGTCACCTCGCCCTTTCGGTCATCGACATCGAGCACCAACCCCTCGAGGACATCACCGGACTCCGGCGGATCCGCAGTGAGGCGCATGGCCTCCTCTTCCAGAAACCGATCCGTCTCGGCGCCCTCGATGCGGCGCAGCGGGCCGCGGTAGCCCTCCCGCTTGTCCAGTTCGGCCAACCCGCGCAGAAGCGCCTCTTTAGCCTCCCTCTGAAGCTTCAGGTCGACCGTGGTGTGGATCTCGAGGCCGCCCCGATAGAGCATGTCCCGGCCGTAGCGCTCCAGGAGTTCCCGGCGCACGTGCTCCGTAAAATACGGCGCCTTCTGAAAGGTGTTGTCCTCGCGCTCCTGGATATCGAGTTCCGCATCGAGCGCCTCTTCGAACGCTTCACGTGTGATGAATTTTTCCTCCACCATCCGCTCGAGCACATAACGCTGCCGAGCCTTGGCCCGATCGAAATGCTTGACCGGCGAATAGCGCGCCGGTGCCTGCGGCAGACCCGCCAGCATGGCCGATTCGGCGAGGGTCAGATCCTCCACCGTCTTCCCGAAATAGGTATCCGCCGCCGCCTGAACCCCGTAGGCCCCCTGTCCGAGGTAGATTTGATTCAGATAGAGATAGAGGATCTCGTGTTTCGTGAACTCCCGCTCGACCTGCAGGGACAGGGTGGCCTCCCGGACCTTGCGCCGGTAGGTCCTCTCGGGGTTCTTCAGCAGCAAAGATTTGGTGACCTGCTGCGTGATGGTGCTCCCCCCCTGCTCGATCCTCCCGGCCGTGAAGTTGCGGATCATCGCACGCACGATGCCTTTGATATCCACCCCTTCGTGTTCGAAGAAGCGCGCATCCTCTGCAGCCACAAACGCCTGGATCAGATGAGGCGGGCAGACATCCAGATCGGCGAGTACACGCTTTTCTTCCCAGAATCGCCCGATCACCTCGCCGTCGGCGCTGTAGACCCGCGTCACCACAGGCGGCCTGTAATCCTTGAGAACCCCGATATAGGGGAGATTGCTCGACCAGATGTACCAGAAATAGGCGCCCACACCCAGGAGACCCAGCAGGGCCATCCCGAACACTATGGAAAATCCCAATAAAAGCTGTTTGAACAAGACATGCCCCCGTCACGGTGAACGGCGGTTCTGCATGATCCGTCGTCGCCGCTGCCGACTCCGGCCCCCGCCGCCCACCTCAAGAAACATCGAGCGGTACTGTAGCGATGAATTAGTTTCCATCCGGAAATGGTCTTTTTGGCCAATCTCGGCGTCAATCTGCACGTTTGCTTGTGCGGCGACCTGCAGGTCGCCTCCGCACAAACGCTTGATTTCCTTGATATTGGCCAAAAAATCCTCATTTCCGGATTGGAAACTGGGTTCTATAGGGAAATCATTTCCGGATGGATATGAATTATCGCATCGCCCCGGACCTTTGTAAAGATCTCCAGGGAAACCCTGCGCGGGCCTGGCTTCAGAATGGAATCCGCGCGCGCAGGGGCGCCGAAGGGTCTCTATTCCGGCCGACCATCACTGATGAGCGTGTGCTGTGGATTTCCGCGGCCCGGGACAAGTTCATCGGGATCCCTGGCAAAGGACAAAGGACATCGCTTTCGGGGCGGACAGGACGGCTCGGAAACGCCGTTTGCGCATGGGAACCCGAAGGCAAGCTTACCGCGCCCGATCGAGGCTCCGGTAGCCGATCGCCTCGGCCACATGCAACGCCGCAATCGCCTCCGCCCCCTCGAGATCGGCAATGGTGCGGGCAAGCTTGATGATGCGGGTATAGGCCCTGGCCGAGAGGGCCAGACGCTGCATCGCCGTCTCGAGAAGACTTGCAGGCTCGCTCCCGATCGGACAGAAGCGCCGCAGGTGCCGGTTGGTCATCTGTGCGTTGGCGTAGATCCCCTTGCCTTCGAACCGGGCGCGTTGGATCTCCCGTGCGGCGTTGACCCTTTCACGAATAACCGCCGACGCGTCGCCGCTCGTTCCGGCCCCCAGATCCCGATGGTTCACCGCCTGCACCTCGATGTGCATATCGATCCGGTCCGACAGCGGGCCGGAGATGCGGCTCCGGTAGCGGTGGATCTGAACGGGGGTGCAGACGCACTCCTTGCGCGGGTTGCCATAGTGTCCGCAGGGACAGGGATTCATCGCGGCGACGAGCATGAACCGCGCCGGGTAGGTGACCTTGAACCGCGCCCGGGCAAGGGTCACGCACCCGTCCTCCATGGGCTGGCGCATGACCTCCAGTGCGCTTTTGTGAAACTCCGGCAGTTCGTCCAGAAAGAGCACCCCGTTGTGGGCGAGGCTCACCTCCCCCGGCATCGGGATATAGCCCCCGCCGATCAGACCCGCATCGGAAATAGTATGGTGGGGCGACCGGAAGGGGCGCGAGCGCAACAATCCGCCCCCGCCGGGCATCAACCCCATCACGCTGTAGACCTTGGAGGTTTCGAGCGACTCTTCGAGGCCGAGCTCGGGCAGAATCGTCGGCAGACCGCGGGCCAGCATGGTCTTCCCGGCCCCGGGCGGACCCACCATGAGCACATTGTGCCCCCCCGCCGCAGCGATCTCCAACGCCCTCTTGGCGTCCTCCTGACCGAGCACTTCATTGTAATCCGGTTCGACCAGCCCCGTGGGCTCCCTTTCCCTGCTCTCCGGACTGGCAGGGCTTATCGTCACCTCGCCCTTCAGCACTGCGACGACCTGCGAAAGGCTTTCGACCGGAAAGACATCGATCCGGCGGACGACAGCCGCCTCCGCTGCATTTTCCCTGGGGAGAAAAATGCCTTCGAATCCGAGGGATCTTGCGGCCGTCGCAATCGGCAGAATCCCCTTGATGGGTCGGACACTCCCGTCCAGGGCCAACTCTCCCAGGAAAAGATGCGACTTCTCTTCCCGCGGCTCGAGCAACCCTGTGGCGGCGAGGATCCCCAGCGCTATCGGGAGGTCGAAGGCCGATCCTTCCTTGCGGATGTCGGCGGGTGCCAGATTGACGGTGATCCTGTCGGAGGGAAAGGTGTAGCCCGAGTTCTTGATGGCAGCCTTGACGCGCTCCTTGCTTTCACGCACGGCCCCCTCCGCGAGTCCGACCGTAGCGAAGGCAGGAAGCCCTTGCGAGATGTCTACTTCTACCTGAACGATGTATGCGTCGATGCCGAGGACGGCGCTGCTGAGGATCCTGGAGAGCATGGGAAATGAACCGCCGGCTCTGATTGGGGTTTGCATTTTTATGGTTTACAGCTAGCATGACAAGGTGTATAAAGTAAAGTTTATTTTAGATTGTCGTAAAATGTTCCGTGCCGAAGGGGCGGCAGCCGCCGCCCGCAGGCGATCGTCTTTGATTTCATCTTATCTGAAACCTGGAGACCGAGCATGGCAAGAATCACCGTAGAAGACTGTTTGAAGCAGATTGACAACCGCTTCGGTCTGATTCATCTTGCAGCCAAACGGGTGCGGCAGCTCAGAAAAGGGGCGGAGCCGCTGGTCGCCTGCAAGAACAAAGATATCGTCACGGCCCTGCGGGAGATCGCCGCCGGCAAGGTCCACCCGAGGGAACCGGCCGATAAGTCCCCCCGCCTGGATTCTCGGGATTCATTGCTCCTGGAGGGGATAGCTGAGCCGTTCACCGCCGTTGCCTCCTCATTGGAGGAGCCCAAGCCTGAGGTTGTCTCCTCATTTGAGGAGCCCGAACCTGAGATTGCCTCCTCGTTTGAGGAGCCCGAACCTGAGGTGGAGCAACTGCAGACGGAAAAGGAAGCGGCGGAGACAGACGAGTAGTTTGGAGCCATGGCAAAACGAGACTATTATGAGGTATTGGGCGTTCCCCGCAACGCCGGGGATGACGATATCAAGCGGGCCTACCGTCAGCTGGCCCTGAAGTATCACCCCGACCGCAATCCGGGAGACCAGGAAGCCGAAGACCATTTCAAGCAGGCCGCAGAGGCCTACGAGGTGCTGCGGGACCACGAAAAGCGTCAGATCTACGATCGCTTCGGACATGCCGGCCTCGAGAACAAAGGGTTCACCGGTTTCAGCGGATTCGAGGACATCTTCAGCAGCTTCGGGGATATCTTCGAGGATTTCTTCGGCTTCGGCGGACAGCGCAGCGGCCGCCCCCGTCCGCGGCAGGGCGGGAGCCTGCGTTACGACATCGAACTGAGTCTCGAGGAGGCCTTCACGGGCAAGGAAGAAGAGGTCGTCTTTCCACGCCTCGAGGTGTGCGATGCCTGCGGCGGAACCGGCGCCGCTCCGGGGACGCAGCGTCAGGTCTGCCCGACATGCCGGGGGCGGGGTCAGGTCATCCGCTCCCAGGGCTTTTTCCAGGTCAGCAGCACCTGCCCGAGATGCCACGGGGAAGGGAGCATCATCACGGACCCCTGCCCGAAATGCCTGGGGGGAGGAAAACAGCGTGTTGAAAGGCGCATCACCGTGAAGATCCCGGCCGGGGTGGACAACGGGAGCCAGTTGCGTCTGCGCGCGGAGGGGGAGCCGGGGGAAAACGGAGGCCCGCCGGGCGACCTTTTCGTTGTGGTGCATCTCAAGCCGCATGCTGTCTTTTCCCGTGACGGCACCGATTTGATGGCCGAGATCCCCCTCTCCTTTGTCCAGGCCACGCTCGGCGATCATATAAAAATGCCTGTACTCGGAGAGGAGGAGACCGAGATCGACCTCGCGGTCCCTAACGGCACCCAGCCCGGAGACGTGCTCAAGATCCCGGGCAAAGGGATGCCGAGCCTCCGGAACCAGAGGCGGGGCGATCTGTACGTCAAAGTGAGGATCCAGATTCCCAGGAAGCTGAGCGACGAGCAGCGGCAGCTGCTCGAAGCGTTCGCACAGACGGAGAACCGGCGGCCAGGCGCGAAAAAGAAGAAGGGCAAGGCCTTCTGGCAGAAGGTGATCCCCTGAGGGTCGAGAACCGTTTCCGGATGTGCACCAAAGACGATCCGTTCGAAAGGGGCCTTACGGGCACCGCACTGGCTTCACATCGTCACCTGATGGTGTTTATCGTTCAACATCTTATGCCTTGTGAAAGCGGAGCAAAGAGTCATGATGATGACGGAAGAAAAGAAGGAAGAATTCAGAAAACTCCTTAATCAGCGGATGGATGCGCTGCTCGCAGAAGCCAACAAGACGGTGAGCGGCATGACCGATCAACGGGAAAATTATCCCGATCCGACCGACAGGGCGTCGATGGAATCCGAGCGGAACTTCACCCTGCGGATCCGCGACCGGGAGCGGAAGCTGATCGGCAAGATCAAAGAGGCGATCGAGCGCCTCGACAACGGAACGTTCGGGATCTGTGAATCCTGCGGCGAAGAGATCTCGGAAGAGCGTCTGAAGGCGCGTCCTGTCACCACCCTCTGCATCGACTGCAAGAAGAAACAGGAAAACGAGGAAAGGCTTCGCGGGGTCTGATCGCGAGCCACCCTTCCAATCACCCGGCCGGATTCGCGCCTCGAAGCCGGCCGCTCCACTGGGAAGTACAGCCTGCTTGGTCGACGGCAACACGCACAGCCGCATGGTGCCCTATTGCACGATATGGAAAAAGCGCACGAGAACACGCCCGAGCCCGAGCAGTCGGGCGACGAATATGAAGAGGTCATCACGACCCACATCAACGCGGATTTCGACGCACTCGCATCCATGATCGCCGCCAGCAAGCTCTATCCCAACGCGGCACTCGTCTTCCCCGGCTCCCAGGAAAAAAACCTCAGGAACTTCTTCGTACACTCGACGTCCTATCTGTTCAATTTCGCGAAGCTGCGGCAGATCCGGCTGAACCGGATCAAGCGCCTCATCCTGGTCGACACCCGGCAGCGGGACCGGATCGGGAAATTCGCCGGGATCATCGGGAAGAAAGACCTCGAAATCCATATTTACGATCACCACCCCGACTCCGAGGACGACGTCCACGGGGACATCGAGGTCATCCGCAAGATCGGTTCGAACACGGCCCTCCTGACCGGCCTCATCCGGGAGCGGGGCATCGAGGTCTCGCCGATCGAAGCCACGATCATGTGTCTCGGCATCCACGAGGATACGGGTTCTTTCACCTTTTCCTCCACCACCCCCGAGGATTACCTCGCCGCGGCCTGGCTCGCGCAGATGGGCGCCGACCACAATGTCGTCGCGGATCTCCTCACGCGGGAACTGACCACCGAGCAGGTCTGGATCCTGAACGATCTGACTCTCTCGGCCACGACCCATGTCATCAACGGGGTCGACATCGTCATCACCGAGGTGATCCGCGACGATTACGTCGGGGACTTCGCCGTGCTGGTCCACAAGTTCATGGACATGGAGAACCTGAACGTCACCTTCGCGCTCGCCCAGATGGAAGACCGGACCTATCTCGTGGCGCGCAGCCGCATCCCCGATGTGAACGTGGGCGAGATCGCGGTCGCCCTCGGCGGCGGCGGCCATCCGCAGGCCGCATCGGCCACCGTCAAGGACAAGACCCTGGTCCAGGTCAAGAGCGACCTGCTGGGCATTCTGAAGTCCGCCATCAACCCCAAGAAGACCGCCGCCGACATGATGTCCTCGCCCGTCCTTCACATCGCGCCCGAAGAGACCGTCCAGAAGGCCTCCGATATCATGACCCGGTACAACATCAACGTGCTGCTCGTCATCGGCGAAACGGGCCGCCTGCTCGGGTACGTGACGCGGCAGGTGGTGGAAAAGGCGGTTTTTTTCGGCCTCAACCACATCAAGGTCGCCGACTACATGAATATCGAGTTCTCTACCGTGCGCCCGGAGGCAACCCTCAAGGAGGTGCAGGAACTCATCATCCGGACGCGTCTGAGGATCCTGCCGGTGGTCCAGGATGAGGAGGTCGTCGGCGTCATCACCCGGACGGATCTCCTGACCATCCTGATGGGCGATCAGATCGAGCCCGAATCGTTCTACGACGCGAAGACCGCCCCCCAGCTGCCGCGCAAGAAGAACATGATCAGCCTGCTGAACGAGCGTCTGCCCGACCCCATCATGGAACTCCTGCGGCGGTTCGGCCGGGTGGCCGACGACCTTCAGTTCAACGCCTACCTGGTGGGCGGCATGGTGAGGGACATCCTCCTCAAACGCGACAACCTCGATATGGACATCGTCGTCGAAGGCGACGGCATCGAGTTTGCCCATGAATATGCAAGGATTTACGGCGGGAGGGTCCGCAGCCACCGGAAATTCCGCACGGCCGTGCTCATCCTGCCGGACACGACCAAGGTCGACATCGCGACCGCCCGCATGGAGTACTACGAAGCCCCCGGCGCACCGCCGATCGTCGAAACCAGTTCACTCAAGATGGACCTCTACCGCAGGGACTTCACCATCAACACCCTCGCGGTCAAGCTGAACGAGCGGCATTTCGGGGTGCTGATCGACTATTTCGGCGCGCAGAAAGACTTCAAGGAGCGCGTGCTGCGGGTCCTGCACAACCTCAGTTTCGTCGAGGACCCGACGCGCATCCTGCGCGCCATCCGCTTCGAGCAGCGCTTCGGTTTCAAGATCGGGAAGCTCACCCTCTCGCTGATCAAGAACGCGGTCAGGATCAACTGCTTCAAGGACGTGAGCGGTCAGAGGCTGTTCCACGAATTGAAGCTCCTCCTGATGGAGCAGAATCCGATCGGGGCCATCGAACAGATGGATGCCTTCAATCTGCTCCCGGTCATCTCGCCCCAGATCACCCTTACCGACACCTTCAGGAACCTGCTCGAAGAGATCGAGAACGTGTTGGCCTGGTACCGGCTGCTCTATCTCGACGAACCGTTCGACGCGTGGAAACTCTACTGGCACGGGCTTACCTCGGCCCTCGACCCGGAAAACCTCCGCGAGCTCGCCAAACGCTTCGGGATGAACGACCTCGAGGGCCGAGCCCTCGTGGATCAGCGCGAGCAATCCGAGGAACTCCTGAACATCCTCTACCGGTTCCAGGGAGACGCCTACCGGCTCTACTGCCTTCTGACGCCCTACCACACAGAGACGCTCCTCTACCTGATGGCACGCGCCAACAACGAGCGTGTCCGCAAGCTGATCTCGAATTACTTCACACGACTCAAAGGAACCCGGTTGCATCTGCGCGGGCGCGATCTGCTGCAGATGGGGTTCGAGTCCGGCCCTCTTTTCCGGGATATGTTCGAGGCCCTCATGGAAGCGCACCTGAACGGCCATATCAAGACCCGTCAGGATGAAATCGATTTCGTACTCGAACATTACCATCAATTTCTCGGCGACAGATTCCCCGATGAGGCCGGGACCCCTTGAAGCGGCCGACAATCCGGAAAAACCCTTTTCTGCGCCCATGATCAATCCGTCCGGAGACGGCCTCCCTGCCGGCCCCGGTTTGAACAAACACAAGGAGTGGAAGACAGATGGAGAAGAAACGAATCGTGAGCGGGATGCGCCCCACCGGCAAACTGCACCTCGGACACCTGCACGGCGCGCTGGTCAACTGGAAGCAGCTGCAGGAAACTTACACCTGCTTTTATTTCGTCGCGGACTGGCATGCCCTGACCAGCGAATATGCCGACACCCACATCATCCTCGAGAGCCGCCGCGACATGATCATGGACTGGATCTCGATCGGCCTCGACCCGCAGGTGTCGACCTTTTTCGTCCAGTCGGAGATCAAAGAGCACGCCGAACTCCATCTGATCTTTTCCATGATCACCCCGCTTCCCTGGCTGGAGAGGAACCCGACCTACAAAGAGCAGCTCCGCGAACTCAGTCAAAAGGATCTTTTCACCTACGGCTTTCTGGGCTATCCTGTCCTGCAGGCGGCGGACATCCTCATGTACAAGGCGGACGGGGTGCCGGTCGGCGAGGATCAGGCCCCTCACGTGGAGCTCACCCGCGAGATCGCCCGCCGGTTCAACCATGTCTTCGGGGCGGAGGTCTTCCCTGCGCCGGACACCCTGCTCGCACCCACGAGCAGGCTTCTTGGGATCGACCGGCGCAAGATGAGCAAGAGCTACGGCAACGCCATCTATCTGACGGACTCCGACAAAGAGATCGATCAGAAGGTGGGCCAGATGATCACGGACCCCCAGCGGATGAAGCGAATGGACCCCGGGAATCCCGACATCTGCAACGTCTTCGCGTTCCACGAGATCTACACCGACCCCGAAGCGGTCCAAGAGATCGGCCGCGAGTGCCGCAAGGCCGGGATCGGCTGCGTCGACTGCAAGAAGCGCATGGCGGAAGGGCTGAAGAAGGGCCTCGAGCCCATCCGGGCGAAGCGGCGCGAACTCGAAAGCGATCCGGAGCGGGTGGATGGCATTATGGAGGAGGGGAACCAACGCGCGCGGGCGATCGCCCGCAAGACGATGGAGCAGGTGCGGAGCGTGGTCAAGATCTGAAACATCCGTCCAGGCTCGGCGGCATGGACTACGAGATCAAATTGGAGGTGTTCGAGGGCCCGCTGGACCTTCTGCTTCATCTCATCCACAAGAACGAGGTGGACATCTTCGACATCCCCATCGCCGTGATCACCGAGCAGTATCTCGCCTGCATCGATCGGATGAAGGAGCTGAACGTCAGCCTCGCCGGCGACTTCCTGGTGATGGCCGCCACCCTGCTCCACATCAAGTCGCGGATGCTCCTGCCGGAGCTGCGCGGCGAGGAGGATGCCGAAGACCCGCGTGTGGAGCTGACCCGTCCGCTGCTCGAATACCTCTCCTTCAAGGAGGCGGCGCGCTCCCTTTCCGACCGGGAGATCCTGGAGCGGGACGTCTTCGTGCGACAGGATTTTCAAGAGTTGCAGGAGATCTCGGGCAGGATCGAACCGGAGCTCGAGGTGAGCCTCTTCCACCTCATTCAAGCCTTCAAGCGCGTGGCCGATCAGCGCATTCCGGAACGGCAGCTGCGGATGCAGATGGATTTGTGGAGCGTGAAGGACAAGATCGCCCACATCCTCGACCGCCTCCGGGACCACGGCCCGCTCTTTTTCGCCGAACTTCTGGGGGGCGGCATGAGCCGCCTCGAGTGCGTAGTGACCTTTCTGGCGCTCCTCCAGATGGTGCGTATGGGGCTGGTGCGGACCTTTCAGCCGAGCCCCGAGAGCGATATCCAGATCCTGACGTGCCCCGAAAACACCCCGAGGGACATCCCGGATGGCTGACGAGCTCGAAAGGACGATCGAGGCGTTTCTTTTCAGCGCGGCCCGCCCCCTGTCGGCACGGGATGTTCAGGCCTGGCTCCCCGATGAACCGTTCGAGCGCATAAAGGCAGCCCTCGAAGGGCTCGTGCGCGAATACGAATCCCTCGGGCGGAGTTTTCACCTCCGGGAGGTGGCGGGCGGCTTTCAGTTCCGGACGCGCACCGCATATTCCCAGGCGATCCTGAAAATGCTGAGCACCTCTCCGGCGAGGCTCTCCCGGGCCGCGCTCGAGACGCTCGCGATCATTGCCTACAAGCAGCCCATCATCCGGCACGAGATCGAACGGCTCCGCGGGGTCGACACGGGGAGTATCCTGAGGACACTCCTCGAAAAGGACCTCATCCGGATCATGGGCCGCAAAAACCTCCCCGGGAGGCCGCTCATCTACGGCACCACCAAACGGTTCCTCGAGGTCTTCGACCTCAGGGACCTGAACGCCCTCCCTCAACTGAAAGATTTACAGGAATTGGGAACCTATGAAGAAGAGCCCCCAAGAACGGCGGCGCCCATCGATGAAGCCGCGGAGGAAATCCTCCCAGCCCAGGCGCCCTTCGGCGACCCGCTCGACGCAGACAACGACGAAGGAGATCCCTGATTTCGGGCCGCCCGCCGAAAGCGGCGAAGAAAAGCGCCTGAACCGCATCCTTTCCCTGGCCGGGGTCACCTCCCGGCGGAAGGCCGACGAATGGATCGCCGAAGGCCGCGTCACGGTCAACGGAAAAGCCGTCACCGAGGCCGGGGCCAAGGCACGGTGGGGAATCGATCGCATCGCGGTAGATGGAAGGCCAATCCCCGCCCCCGCCGCCCGCGTCTATCTCATGCTGAACAAGCCCTTCGCGGTCATGTGCTCCCTGAGCGACCCGGAGGGCCGGCCGACCGTCGCGGAATACCTGAAGGACCTGCCGGTCCGCGTCTACCCGGTCGGCCGACTCGACTTCGACACCCTGGGGCTCCTGCTCTTCACCAACGACGGGGAATGGGCCTTCCGCCTCAGCCACCCCCGCTACCGCGTCCCGCGCACCTACAAGGCGACCCTCGCGGGCGAAATCACCGAAGCCGATCTGGCGGCCCTCCGGCGCGGCGTCCCCCTGCAGGACGGCCCGACCGGCCCTGCCACCGTCACCGTTGTCTCGCGCAGCCCCGAACAGAGCGTCATCCGGATTACCATCACCCGCGGGAGAAACCGTCAGGTACGCCGCATGCTCGAAACCCTCGGGTACAAGATCATTCACCTGATCCGCATCGGCTTCGGTCCCCTCGCCCTCGGAGACCTCAAGATCGGCCGGTACCGCTTCCTCACCCTGGCCGAAGTGGAGGACCTGCGCAGCATGGTGGGGCTTGCCTGACCTTTCTGCCCGTGCCCGCCCAAAAACAGGAAGCGCCATTTTTTTGTTTACAAAAGGCCCATCCTTCCCTATGATTGTTATTTATCGGGCGGTTAACTCAGCGGGAGAGTGCCATCCTCACACGGTGGAAGTCGCAGGTTCAAATCCTGTACCGCCCACCACCACAAAAGCAGCGAGGTTTTTGGACACAGCCTCCGACGGATACACGGGCTGAAGACCTGACCAAAACCAGACCAAAAGAACGAGCCGGGGTTACCCCCCGGCTTTTCTGTTCTCCACCTGACTGCACGAATGCACCGCCGCCTTGGTCGCCCTCTTCGTTTCGAGCCGCCGCGCACCATAGGGCTTGAAGATATCCCGACGGTCTTCATCGAAGTCGCAGTTGAAATAGCGCCCTTCGGGAAACTCCCCGATAAGAATGTCTTAGGCCTGCGTCGCCTTTCCAACCTGATCGGCTACCCTACTGAAGACCATTTTCTTCCGCAGGTCCTGGAGCACATGTGGCGCAATGATTCGCATGCGGCCGTTTTTTCCTCTACTGCAAAATAGACGAGGCTGATTTCCACTCCCTCGATTTCCCGGCACTGGATGGAAATGCAGCAAAGCTATGACGGGGTCGATGTTTTCAGTGAAAAATGCGTTTCCATAGGGGCGAAATCGCGATCATCATGGAGCAAAGTCAACCCTTCGATGATGCAAAAAGTCGCTATAATCACGTCAATCGTTTTCCTTGGCGTAACACCGGATTTTCGGAGGTAACGGTAGTTTTGGGCGCTTTGAATTGCGACATTGTATCCGCCAATTTGCCGGAATGTGAGAGCGCTAAGGAGGTTCTTGGCAGTTTCGAAATCTTTGTTCGATCTGAAACCCTGAAGAACCTCGGCAAGGATCAGATCTCCTATCACGACAGGGACATTCGAAAGGTAATCGTCAAGCAAGTCTGTCTGCCATGTTGAAATCCCGTTGAAATAATCGATCCATACGGATGAGTCGACAAGTATCACTTGTCCAACCTCATTTTATCGAGGTCGCCATCCCATTTTAGCTTTCCACGCAGACCTTTGATTCGCTCTTGCTTTTTGATTTGGATCAACAATTTCAGGCCGGTTTCGACGACAGCTTTTTTGGTTCTAAGCTGGCTGAGAGTCATGGCTTCATTCATCAGATCGTCGTCTATCACAATATTGGTTCGCATAAAATCACCTCCTGATCTGAGTGTGTATAAGTATTGTATCTCATACACACATGCCCGATGTCAAGCGCTAAATCATTTTATTATTTTAAAGATTTCAAATGCATGCATAAAAAACGCTCCCACGGGGATCGCCCCCAAGCGCGCTAGGATCCGCCTCGACGATCGCTTCCTGCAGCTTGCCTCGAATAGTCCATCGTTGCCGCTGCGGGCTGTCCGAAGAAGAGCGGCCCTGCGCGCCCGAGGTAGAAGTCCGTGCGCAAAAATGCTATGCTTTCGGGGCGCTCCATCGCGGCGAATCCGCGACGGGATGGCATTCTTTCCCTTTTACGGCGTTTTTGTGGAGGCAGCCGGTGAGTATCTTCAATCTCGAAAAGATCTTCATACCGTCGAGCGTGGCCGTGATCGGGGCAAGTGGAAAGTCCGGTTCCATCGGTGAAGTTCTGCTGCGAAACCTGCTCGGGACGCCGTTCGAAGGTGCGGTCTTTCCCGTCAACCCGAAATACAACCACTTGATGGGGCTCGAATGCCACCCCTCTCTCCGGGAAATCCGGCGGCCGGTGGATCTTGCGGTCATCGCCGTGCCTGTCGAGCAGGTCCCGGGGGTCCTCGACGAATGCGCCGAAGCGGGCGTAGGCGGGGCCATCATCATCTCAGCCGCAGGGAAAGAAGCAGGCAAGGAATGCCGCTCCATCGAAAACGCCATCCGTGAGCATGCGGATGCCGCCGGAATCCGGATCATCGGCCCGAACTGCATGGGGGTCGTGAGCACACCGGCAAAGCTCAACGCCACCTTTGCCGAACGGGGGCACCTGAGCGGCGGGCTCGCCTTCATCTCCCAGAGCGGCGCCATGAGCGCCGCGATCCTCGACCTCTCCGCCCGCGAGAGGATCGGCTTCCGCTATTTCGTCAGCGTCGGCACTGTCCTGGATATCGATGTCGGGGACCTGATCGACTATCTGGGAAACGACCCGGGTGTCAGCGCCATTGTGCTCTACGCCGAAACGCTCACCGCGTTGCGCAAGTTCATGAGCGCCGCCCGCGCCGTTTCGCGGGTCAAACCGATCGTCGTGCTGAAATCCGGCTGTTCGGCGAACGACGATGAAGCTGCGGACGGTTTGGAACAGCGCGTCCTTTTGGAGCAAAGCGCCGTCTACGACGCGGCCTTCAAACGCGCAGGCATGCTCCGGGTCAAGACGATGGACGAGCTCTTCGACTGCGCCGAGCTTTTCGCCAAGCAGCACAACCCGCGCGGGAACAGGCTCTGCATCCTGATGAACGGAGACGGGCCCGGCGTCATGGCGGTGGACGCTCTTGCCTCCTACGGTCTCAAACCGGCCGCCCTCGAACCGGACACCCTGGAGACCCTCGACAGGCTGCTCCCGTCGATCTGGAGCCGGCGCAACCCGATCGACCTCCTGGGAGACGCCACCCCCGAACGGTGGAAAGAGGCGACAAAGATCTGCCTGTCTGCCAGGGAGCTGGATGCCCTCATGACGGTCTACGTCCCCCAGGTGCACAACCCCTCAGCCGATGTGGCCGAAGCCCTGGTCTCCGCCTTCAAGGAAAAAGGGGTGAGCATCCCGCTCTTTTCCGTCTGGATGGGAGGCGAAGGGGCCGACCCCGGCCGGGAAACCATGAACCGGTCCGCCTTCCCCACCTACGATTCGCCGGAGCGGGCGGTCGCGGCCTTCACGTATGCCCTCTCCTACGCCCGCAATCTGGAAATGCTTCAGGAGATCCCGCCGAAGTTCAACCGGTCGCTCGACTTCGATCAGGCCAAGGTCAAGGCCGTGGTTCAGGAGGCCTTGAAAAACGGAGGCGGAATGCTCGACACGGGTCAGTCGAGGAGCGTCCTGGACGCCTACGGGATTCCGGTCAACCCTGCGGAAATCGCGCGCGGCGCCGACGAAGCGGCGCTGATCGCCTCGAGGCTCGGTTTTCCGGCGGCGATGAAGATCGCCTCGCCCGACATCCCTCACAAGTCCAATGCCGGCGGCGTCGAGCTGAATCTGAGGACACCCGACGAGGTGCGCGAGGCCTACGAACAGATCATCGCGGCAGCCCGCACCGCCCACCCCGACGCGCGCATCGACGGCGTGACGGTTCAGCCCATGCTCCGCGGCCGGATGCACGAACTGCTCATCGGCACGAAGACGGTTCCCGATTTCGGCCCGGTGATCCTTTTCGGCGCGGGCGGTCTTCTCACCGAACTCTACGAGGATTATTCGCTCGCGCTGCCGCCCCTGAGCCGCCTCCTGGCAAGACGACTGATGGAGGAGACGCGGATCTACCGCCTGCTCCAAAGCCACACGCGCAATCCCGCCCTGGCTCTCGAACTGCTGGAAGAGGTGCTGATCAGGCTGGCGCAGCTCGTCACCGATTTTCCCGAGATCACAGAGTTGGTCATCAACCCCTTCATGATCGGCCCGGGCGGCGGTATGGCGGTCGATGCCCATATCCTGATCAGGCAGGCGGACCGGCCGTCTCCCGAACACCTGGTCATCAGCCCCTATCCGAACCACTATGAAGGGTTCATCACCGTCAAAGGCGGGAAGCGGATCTTCGTCCGCCCCATCAAACCGGAGGATGCCCCGCTTCTGACCGGGCTCTTTTCGGCCCTCTCCCCCCTCAGCATCTATTTCCGGTTCTTCAGCCCCTTGAAATCCCTTTCGACGAAGATGCTGGCCAGATTGAGCCAGATCGACTACGACCGGGAAATGGCCCTGGTGGCCTTCGACCCGGATGAGGAAGAGGAAAAGGTCCTGGCCGTGGTGCGTTACATGGCCGTCCCGCGGAAGGAGGAGGCGAATTTCGCCGTGGCGGTGGGGAGCCCCTGGCAGGGCCTGGGGATCGGCGCCGCCCTGATGGAGCGGCTATTCGCCATTGCGAGGGAGGAAGGCATCAAGAAGATCACCGGCGAGGTGCTGGCCGAAAACTATCAGATGCTGGCGCTCGCCCGCCGGTTCGGCTTCGAAATCGGCAAGACGATCGAAAACGGCCAATACATCATCACCCTGGACTTGAGCAAGTGAGGACCGCGGCCGCTCGAGGGGGAGACCGATGGCATACAGAGCGCGGTTCTTCGGACGCTCAGAGGCGCCTACAACCCGGGGGACAGCGCTCCGAGGCTGTACAAGCAGCGATTCACCCGCGAACCGACGCGGGTGCATTCTGAAAACCCATAGCCAGGAAGGAGGTCCAACATGAAATGGTCATTGGCGCAGTTGGCTGCAATGCTTCTCGTGAGCATCGTTCTTGCATTCTCGGCAGGGGCCTGCGGCCAAAATTCCCAGGAACCGAAGGAGCCCGAAAAAGCGCAGGAAACGCCTGCAGCTATCGTGGCGGACCAAAAGCCCGTGGACGCCCCGGCCGGCGAGGTGGAGCAGGTGGAAGAAGCCGCCCCGTCAACGGAACCAGGACTCGCAAAGAGTCCTTCGCAGGCCGTAGAGGATGAACCGCAGGCCGAAGAACCTCCGGCCCCGCCGGAGGCGGAGGAGAAAACCACCCAGGAAGCGGCTGAGCCCGAGAAGCCGATCAGCGGCGAGGCCTCCGCTGACCCGGCTGTTTCGGCCGGCGTGGATTTCCCTCAGGAATTGAAGACGATCACGATTTACAACGCGTCCTACCTGGAGCACAAGAAAGGGCCTGTGCCCTTCTCGCATGCCATCCATGTCAGCGAATACAGCGTCGGATGCGGCGAATGCCATCACGATGAGAACGGGGAACCCCTGGCGGATTTGGCCGTAGACGACCCCGTTCAAAAATGCGCCGAGTGTCATCCTGTTCCCGCCGGCCCGGAAGACAAGGATGAATACCAGCAGGCCATGCACAAAAACTGCCGCACCTGCCACGCCGCACACAACAAGGAGACCGGCACGAAAGACGCCCCCGTGCTGTGCAACCAGTGCCATCAAGAAAAGTAGCCGCACCCAATGGTGCGGCGCCGATTCCAATCAATAATGTGCAACCTTTAAGAAAGTAGCTGCCTTCCAAAAAGCTGTTTAACTTTCTATCCGGAAATGGTCTTTTTGGCCAATCTCGGCGTCAATCTGCACGTTTGCTTGTACGGCGACCACCAGGTCGCCTCCGCGCAACCGCTTGATTTTCTTGATATTGGCCAAAAATCCTCATTTCCGGATTGGAAACTGGCTTCTACCGGGAAATCATTTCCGGATAGATACTAACTAATTTGGACAAGATTGATGTATCACAGTATAAGGCATGTATGGCAGTGAGGTTATAGATATAACCAATTCAAAAATAAATTTTTCTGTGTTTTACTTGTTTATTTCTTCTAAAACAAGTCCCTTTGTTTCAGGTGCAAGAATGAAAACGATAAATGCTGCCAGAAGAAAGACAGCTGCTCCAACAGCAAATACCATTGCATTGTTTCCCCAAGAAGATGCGACGATAATCCCAGTCACGTAAGGGCCCAAAATTGCTCCCATGCGCCCACAAGCCATACACAATCCTGTACCCGTTCCCCTTATCCGCGTAGGATAAAGTTCAGGTGTATAAGCATAGATAGCTGGCCATAAGTTCCACATGCAAAATTGCATAACGAGTCCCCAAGCAATGATGGTACCCAAGCTAGCGGCGTTGCCGTAAAAATAAGCAGATATACCGCTTCCAAGAAGTGAGCATACGACCAAAGCCTTACGTCCGATTTTATCTATGAGATATGTCGCGGAAAGGAATCCTGGAATTCCTGCACTCGTGATCCAAATAACATATTCAATTGATTTGATAATCGCAAAGCCTTTCTCTACTAGAAGAGTCGTGATCCAAACATTAATCGCCCAATAGCCAAATAGAGCCGCTGGCCATAACGTGCAAAGCATAATAGTACGCCTGACATAATCTTTTGACCAAAGCTCGGCGAATCGAGCTGGGCCATGCTTTTCCATAAAAGAGGCAACCGGAATCGGAGGTAAGGGGCTAGCGCAGCGTTTAGATACTTCCTGTTCGATTTTCTCTAGGGTTTCATTGGCTTCGGCGTTTCGACCGATCGATTCTAACCAACGAGGGGATTCAGGAAGACGTCTTCGGATAACGAACAGCCATATGGCAGGAAGTGCTTCAGCGACAAAGACCCAACGCCAACCAATTTGCGGGAGAAGGAGATAGGCAACCAGTCCTGCTGATATGACACCAATTGGCGCCAGCCCCTCCATGACTGTCATATACCGTCCTCGCGAGCTCTTAGGGAGGAATTCTGAAAGCATGGCACTCGCAACGGGGTATTCTGCGCCTAAACCTACACCGAGGAGAAATCTGAAAATCAAAAGCGAAGTAAAATTCCACGAGAGAGCAAGCATCAACCCAGAAATGCCCCAAATTATCATGGACCATTGAAGCATGATTTTTCTGCCAATTTTATCGGCCAGTTTTCCTGCTACGATTGAGCCAACCAGCATCCCCCCCATGCTCATAGACCCAAGCAAGCCAGCAAGAGCATGTGTTAACCCGAATTCTTTAATGAGTGACGGGAGTAAAAAGCCCAGTGCACCCATATCAACAGCATCAAAAAAAACAGAGAATATAATTATAATCCCAATACGCTTTTGGTAACCCGTCATTGGTAAACGCTCTAATCTTTGGGGAATGGCAAAAGATGCTATTTGATTTCCAGCAATCATTCAGATCTCCTTATTATATAAGACTACCGAAGAATCTAGTATACTTATAAATAGAGCTTGCTTTTGCAGTTAATGACTCCATCACCAAAATATCATCAATTATTCTATAATAGTGTTTTGTATTAGATCCATGCTTTGTGTAGAACGCAGTTCTGATAACTAAAAAACGTAGATATAAATAATTGTATAGTCATAGATGATATATAAAAAAACATTAGTGAAATAGCATAGATTGTCTTGATAATACATATAATAAACGGCATTTAATTTATGATGATTATTTACATAAAAAATCATATATATTATAAGAATTCAACGAAAATGACTTTTCCAATAAGCAATTAATCCTATGACCCCATATCCAGATGCCCGCTGTTGATGCTCAGGCTCCGCCCGGGGCCCATGGGTGTAAAATTGTAAATAGGGGGCAGATTGTACTTTTTCCATGTTTCGTACCACGCGATATCCACTTCTAGATAATACTCCAGGGGGATGGGCGGCTGGTCGTACTTGCCAAGGACGCTTCCAGGTTCAATGACCCAGCTCGAACTTCTTGGCGTCACGCCATGGCTCATCAGGTGCTCCCAGGCTTCTTTCATGGATTTCACCGCATCGCTCCACTTGTCGAACCCCCATGGCTTCGCCAGTTCACAACCCGAAACGAAAGTCGGGACGACACAACCCTCCCCAAAAACGTTGACCGAATCGCAGACCCGCTTGACCCACTCGTCACGGCCGATCTTGGCGTTCTTGCCAGGGCAATACTGCTTGAAAAGCTCTTTATCCCATACCTCGATATTGGCATGATGGCAATTCACACCAGCGTCTTTGAGAATCTTGCACTCTGCTTCCGTGAGCGCCGTGGTCTGCATGTGAATCGTCCAACGCCAGCCGATCTTCTCGCGGACGGCGCGGATGTACTCGGCGTAAAAATCGATGTTGTCCTTGTCTTTGAGCTGCTGCGATGACCGGTAGATGGCCCCTCCCGTAAACAGGATGCTGTGATTAATGGGTTCACGCTCCTTGTTGAAGATGGTGTCCAGCACCGTCACGACGTCGTCGATGCTTTTGTGGATCAGATAGGGGCGTCCGGTCTTGGACTGCTTTCGTGCATTGCTGTTGATGTCGCAAAATACGCATTCCTCCTTTGCGCCCCAGTACTGGCAGCTTCTAAGAATCGTGCAGAAAGTCAGATACCCCCAGAAAACCGAGGCAGCCACGTCTGAATAAGGAGTCCCATCCGGTAATTTATAGTTGTAATAAGGAGGCTTCGAGCGAAGTTCCACATCAGCCAGATAGTTGTTCTCCCAAAAAAGTTGGAGCTTTCCGTCCACACAATCCACCTTGTAGGGGGTCTTCTCAGGCTGTTCAAGGCAGGATTTATTGTTAGATAGTCTCAAAGCATAAGGTCCATCTTTGAATTTAAAGCACTCAGGAGCTTTAATGAATTCCTGTTTCTTCATTTCCTCCACGTCCATGGCGTCATAAGAAAAGAGGTAATAGGACTTGGTGGCGAATTTGGAGGATTCATCCAGGGCCTCGGGGGTGAAAGAAACACCGAGCCTCAGAAGATCTTCTTTGATGATCACTTCCTTGGGGACATCACGATAGGTCTCGAAATAATGATCCAGATCGTATGGGGTGTATGGCATTTTACCAGGCATTGCTTTCTCCTTTCTATACGACAACAGGATTTAGTCCAAAAATGTGAATCGTTCTGGACTTGACTCTTTCCAGGCAACCACCCACGTTTCCGCGGCAGCTCAGCCGGAAACACTCAATCCCGGAATGTTCAAGAGATGTGCCAAATACCCACTAAAGTGTAACTATATGAAATAACAATAAGGCAACCCGTTTTGTTTCAGCCCTTCAAACCTTTTCGTATCCTGCGGCATATGCCAGGATGCCACCTTGTCACACTATGACAGGACATGACAACGAGACCACAGATATGACAGAATGTCACATCCAGGATCCCGCAAACGTGTGGTTACCGCACAAGTCATACAGAATTTTCACAATTATATCATGCAGATAAAACGTAAACATCCAAACAGTGGCACGTAATTTGATAATTGTTCTCACAGGGCCCAAGGCGGCCTGAGTCAACTTGACTTACACACAGGAACGTTGCAAACTTGAGGAGGACAGACCAGGATCGGGAATCGTTCCGGTTTGACATAGCATCATGATGGATAAAACCCTTCTGGAATTACTAGGGATGAAAGCGCAGCTAAACCCCCTTCCCAAAGATATTGCCATTTCCTTCGACGGGATGCCGGGGCCGGCCTTGGGTTGTCTGATGGTGGACCGCGACCTGAAGCTTCTCTGGCACCGGCCTTTTATAGCCAATTGGCCCTCTTCTGCAGCCGACATCCGCCATTGCTACGAAATCCTGCACAAAAAGGAGCCCTGTAAAACCTGCGCCGCCCTGAATGCCTTTGCTTCGGGGCGGCCAGCAAGTTGCGAACAGGTAATCGTCAGCAAAAACGGCGGAAGGGTGCACTATCACGTTGTGGCGTCACCCGTCCGGGACGACAGCGGCCGGGTCTCGGCCTGCGTGGAGATCATACAGGATGTCAGTTCGCGGGTGAAAGCCAGCGAAACCTACAAAGAGGTCAGCGAGTTCAACTACAACATCCTCTTCAACGCCCCGGTAGCCATTTTCACCCTGAACCGGTCAGGGATCATCACCAGCACCAACCCGGCCCACCTGAAGATCGCCGGCGACCCGCCGCTCGACAAACTCATGGGCATGAATTGGCTCGACTCGCCGAATGTCATCAAATCGGGGCTGAACCATTACCTGGAAAAAGGGCTGGAAGGCGAAAGCTTCGAAGTTGTCGACTTTCCGTACACAGCCTACCTGACAAAACGTCCTCTTTTCATGACGCTGAAAGGCGTGCCCCTTCGCAACAAGCAGGGCGAAATCGAAGGGCTCCTCTGTATCCTCGAAGACACCACGGAAAAGACGCGTTACCTCAGGGAACTCGAAAAACTGCAGCAATACAACCAGAACATCATCGAGTCCATCACTAACGGTCTCATGGTCATCGACCTGGATCGGCACGTCCTCACTTGGAACAACGGTATGTCCACGATTTTCCAGGTTTCATCGGCTGAAGCCATCGGCCTGGCACTGGACCCCTGTTTGAAACGGATGGGTCTTCTAAATATCAAGGAACATATCCGGAAAAGCCTGGAAAACGGCGAAACCTTCAACCTGGAAAAGGTCGCCCTGCGCAGCCCGGTGAGAGGATTTCTCTCATTGAATTTGAAACTCATGCCCCTTTTTGACGAGAACCAGCAGCGGGCCGGCGTGATCCTTTTTTTCGAAGACATCACCCAGAAGCGAAAAATTGAAATCCAGTACCAAGTCCTCTTTGACGGTGCCAAAGACGGCATCGCCGTGACCGAAACCAGCGGACGGTTTCTGTCCACAAACACCAAGGCCCTGATCTTTTTTCAGACACGTTGGAGCGACCTCCAGCACCAGCACATCCAGGATCTCGTCCATCCCGGGGACCAGGAGCGATTCAGCGCCAATCTGGCTGCTATCCGTGAGGGCAAACAAACACAGCCGTTCGAAATCCGGCTTGCTGGCCGGACCCGGGAGCCCGTGCCGGTGGAATTAAGCGTCTCCCGCGTCCTGGTCGACCGGGAAATCATAGCCCTGCAGTTCATCATGCGCGACATCCGGGAGCGGCTGCGGCTGGAAAAACAGCTCCTTCAGGCCAGCAAACTTTCAGGGCTCGGTGAACTCGCCGCCGGAGTCGCACACGAAATCAACAACCCCCTTGCCACTATCGCGGGCTGCGCCGAGGAGGTCCTGGACCTTCTGGAAGAATGGGCCCCCTCCATGCAGCCTGAGCAGTTGCAAGATCTTCAAGAACTGGTGAGGATTATGCGTGACCAGTCCTACCGCTGCAAAGATATCACGCAAAACCTGCTGGACTTCGCTCGCGTGAACGCGCCCTCGCTCCTGGAGGTGGACCTCAACGAAATTCTTCGCAGTGTCCTCGCGCTCGCAGGTTTTCCCGCCCAGTATGGCAAGGGCCGGGTCGCTTTTGAACCCGCCCCTGACCTGCCATCCATTCAGGCCGATTACTCTCAGGTCCAACAGGTCTTTCTGAATATTCTCAAGAACGCCCTCGATGCCACAGAAGAGAGCGGAACCATCCTGATCCGGACGAAAGTTCGCAACGGTTTCGTCTCCACGATTTTCAAGGATACCGGAATCGGCATGACGAAAGAGGAACAGGAACGCATGTTCGACCCGTTCTTCACAACCAAACCGCCGGACAAAGGCACCGGGCTCGGGCTCGCCATCTGCTATCGCATTGTGGAAAGGCTCGGCGGGGAAATCGAAGTTGTCAGCCGGAAAGGGGCGGGAACAATCTTCAAAGTCAACCTTCCGATGAAATAGGATATCCGCATGGAACAAGGCAAGCATATCCTCATCCTCGAAGACGAGGTCCCCCTGAGAACCCTGTACCAGCGTCGCTTGAAACGTAAGGGCTGTCAGGTGGAAGGCGTTTCGACCGCGGAAGAGGGGCTCAAACTTATGGAAAAGCAGTCTTTTCACATCGCCCTCGCCGATATCCGCATGCCCGGCATGAGCGGGATTGATTTCCTGAAAGCGGCCAAAGAACTGGACCCCCTGATGGAGATCATCATGATCACCGCTTACGGCAGTATCGAATCAGCCGTCCAGGCAATGAAACTCGGCGCTTACGACTATCTCACAAAACCCTGCCACCTACCCGAGTTGGAAATCATCGTCGACAAAGCCTTTGAGAAAAACACCCTGCAACAAAAGAATCTCCTTTTGAGAGAGGCGCTTCTAAACAAGACTTCACAAGACATGCTGCTTTACAAAAGCCCCAGGATGAAGCACCTCATGGTGGACCTGGAGCGGGTGGCAGGCACAGATACGCCTGTCATCCTCCAGGGGGAAAGCGGGACGGGCAAGGAGCTTGCGGCAGGCCTGATTCACAGGCTGAGCCGGCGGCATGACGAAGCCTTCATCGTCATTAACTGCGCCAACCTCCAGGAAGAACTGGTGGAAAACGAATTGTTCGGCCATGAAAAGGGGGCCTATACCGGCGCAGACCAGCGCAAATGCGGTCTGATCGAAATCGCCAATCAGGGAACGTTATTCATCGACGAAATCGGGGAAATGAGTGCATCGGCACAGGCAAAAGTCCTCCGGGTGCTGGAGCAGAAAACCTTTCGACGGGTGGGCGGGCACCAAGAGCTGCGTGCGGATGTGCGGATCATAGCAGCAACCAACCGGAGCCTTCAGCAGGAGGTATCCGAAAAACGTTTCCGGCATGACCTTTATTACCGCCTGAACGTGGTGCAGCTCACGATTCCACCCCTCAGGGACCGTCCCGAGGACATCCCGCTACTTTTGGACTATTTTCTCGAAAAGAAAAACCGCCTGCTGAACATGAACAAAACCATCAGGCCCAACGCCAGAGACAGTTTTATGAGCTACGGCTGGCCCGGCAATATCCGCGAGTTGGCAAACGTTGTTGAAAGAGCGATCATTTTGTCCGACGGAGATTACATCGACACCAAAGACTTGCCTTTCTCAAAAACATCTGTTGAGCGCGTGGATCTCCGATCGCTCGCAGACGTTGAAAGAGAGCACATCCTCAAGGTCCTCGACACAACCAGATGGAACAAGACTCAAAGCGCTGAAATCCTGGGAATCAGCGTTCGAAACCTGTATCGTAAGATTGATCAGTATCAGACCCGGCAAACGGCGCAGCGTTCACATAGGTCAACACTGTCTCTGTAACCCCGCTTTTCTTGCACAGGAAACAAGGAATGCCAGCGTGCCCGGAAGCGCCAGTGACAGCGCGAAAAGCTTATCTCCGACCATAGATTACAGAACCAATCAGCGCGACTGTCTGCTTCAACGCCACCGCAACAGCCGCAGTCCGCAGCGAAGCGGATTGCAAAAGAGGATTCGATCGCCTTTGGTTCAATCCGCATGCTAACTTGTTTCCATCCGGAAATGGTCTTTTTGGCCAATCTCGGCGTCAATCTGCACGTTTGCTTGTGCGGCGACCTACAGGTCGCCTCCGCGCAAACGCTTGATTTCCTTGATATTGGCCAAAAACCCTCATTTCCGGATTGGAAACTGGGTTCTATAAGAAAATCATTTCCGGATGGACACTAACTTTCCTCTCCAGTCGGAGAGAGGTCATGATCGAAAAATATCAGCTTCGCCCCGACGCGGCAAGAAGGATCGCAGGACCGGAAGGGGATGCTGCTCCCTTTGCTTATAGCCGCTATACTCACTGTTCAAGATCCTCTTTACGGTGTTTCTAGAGTCCCCAGTCTCACGGACAATTGCATTGATCTTCTCACCATAAACCCGATACACATCACAAAGTCTTAAATCTCAACAATTCGTATTACCATCAGATCCGTGAAATTGGCTGAGCAAGCTACCGGATGATTTCGTGCCCACTATGATGCCAGAATAAATATAAGCTTAGAAAGTGAAATTCACTTTACAATTACTATGATATAATTTTCTCTAATCCTGTATCAAACAGATCACAAAGACAATTTCCTTAGCGCCTCCCAAAATTCCCGATCCTTGTCCTGCCAATTTGGTCCAAATTTATCACCGCAGAAATTGGACATCTTTTCATACCAACACCACCAATAGTCCTTACCTTTTTCCTTTGCCTCCAATAGGTCCGACAGATGTTCAGTGATATTTTTCATTTCCTCTTTTGGTAAAAAGGAAGCAGCGCCCTCCTGCCGAGCTTTTACAATATTGTCGGTGCTTAACGCATGCGCTGTAAGCATCAAAGAAATAATATTCTTTTTCCGTGCAATTTTCAATAACTCATATCCGTTGACACCCATGATATCTAGAATTGCAATATCGAAATCTTGATTTTCTAGTAGTAATTTAGCTTCTTCAAATGTGGAAGCTCTACTCAAATGTGCCATATCCAATTCTTCCTGAAGCGCATCGAGCACATCCGACTCATCATCAACCAAGAGAATCCTTTTCCCTTGGAGCAAATTTTTTCCCATCATCTTTATTCCTCTATCGCATATACTGGAAAGTTAATTATTATATACCGGAAATTCTATCGAAAACAGGTTAAATAACTCAGAGATTCATAAAGGTGCTTGGTCATGAATTTTTAGGCCAGTAGAAAATCCATCGTAAGTAATATAAGGCACCTTTTGCCTGATTTCTCGCATCAATATCGATCGCCGCATAAGCACTCAGATAAATTTGTGGCGTGATAACATAATAAAATGTCGGACCTGTCCAAATTTTTCTACCCCACGATTGCCCGGGAAAATCGGTTAACTCACGACCGCTGTCGGTTTCGTCTCTCTCCTTAAAATTTCCACCGATATCCCAGCCAACTCGCATGCTTTGGCCAACGCTGACAGCCGGACCTATAAGCCAATCGACACGGTTTCCGGGTTTAATGTTTATATCCTGATTTTCGAAACGATAGGTATACTCTACAGCACCCTCAATGGCCCATTTTCCAGTTCCACCAAGAGGGCAACCATCAAAGAAAAATTTGGAGAAACGTAGATCGAACCGTGCATCATATTGATTGCTGCCAAGATTTACACTTCTATCGCAATCAAATTCCCCAATAGGGAATTTGATGCCGAAACCTGGAGCCAAATTTATTCCTAAAGGCCTCCATTTTTTTTCAGCGTTTTCATTTCGTATCCAGGCATTCACCCAAACATCACCCATACCGGAAGATGAATTATCACAACCAGGGAAATTATCTATCTTCAACCGGGACACTGGAATCTGGCAATCGAATATCCAGTATTTAGTAGAATAAATCGGCCGTAAGAGCAAAATGTCCTGCGTCAGATCGATGTGTTTCCCATCACCCATATTTATTTCGTGACCTTCTGTATCCATGAACTCATTTGAATGAAATCTCATCATCCAGACCTCCATCCAATATCCTTGAGGCATAGTAGCCTCAAAATGACCTGCCATCGTCGGTCTGGAGCAAATCAAAGACACGAACACACAAAATATGAGCAATTGAATAATCCTCATACACATAAGCTTCACCTCTAAAAACAGGCACGAGCCAATCTATTGCCATAATATTTACAGCTTGGGTTTGTTAATTAAAAACACAATATTATAGGTAAAAAAAGCGATTTTTTACACTCAGAACATAGCATTGACATTAACACACTTCAATCCGCTTTATTAAAATAAATCAAATAACTTAAGATTATAAAAAACTATGGATTCAAAAGTGATCAAGCAAAGTAATTTTTAAACATCTACAACCACGCAATCTTTAAAATCGTCCAAGCAGGCGCCGCCCAATAACGATCTTCTCAACCTCTTTCGTACCTTCGTAAATTTCAAGGACCTTGGCTGCACGGTAAAAGCGTTCTACATCACTGTCATCCATATACCCGTATCCACCATGAAGTTGTAGCGCCTCGTCCACGACCTCGACAGCAGTCCGGCCTGCATTCATTTTCGCCATAGCTACAATCTTGGCATCCACAACCCCGCTATCCAATTGCCCTGCCGCTCGGTACGCAAGGGTGCGCGCCAACTCAATTTTGGTTGCCATCTCGGCAATTTTAAATTGTGTAACCTGAAAACCGGCAAGCTTTTGTCCAAATTGTTCTCGGGTTTTCACATGCCTGATTGCCATTTCAAGAGCGCCTTGCGCCAGGCCTACTCCGTGACCTGAAACATAACATCTTGAACGATCAAAAAAATTCATCAACTGGCTAAAACCGTTGCCACGTGTGCCAATCAAATTGGTCTTGGGCACGCGTACGTCTGCAAAAAATACGTTGCCAGTGTCTGAGGCCCGAATGCCCATCTTTCCTGTGATTTTGTCCGCTTCATATCCCGGATTGTCGGTCTCCACGACGATGATGCTGTGACGCTTGGACTTGCTAGCTGCCTCCGCATCAGTCTGACAAAAAACAAGCATAAAATCGGCAACAGTTCCGTTGCCAATCATAACCTTGTTGCCGTTGACGATCCATTGGTCATCCATCAGAATGCCGCTCGTGGTCCCCGCGCCAGCATCACTGCCAGCATTTGGCTCGGTTATGGCGAAACCCATAACGGCATCCCCTGTTACCAGCCTGGTCAGGTATTTGCGCTTTTGCTCTTCTGTTCCATAAAGGATGAACTCCTCCGCCCCAAAGGTAACGGAACTGAACTGCTGCCCAATGCCTGGATCGATACGCCAAAATTCTTCAGCAATCAACGTTTGCTCCAAAAAACCAAGACCTGCCCCACCATAAGCTTCCGGGATAAATACCCCAACAAAACCCAGTTCAGCCCCCTTTTTAATAAGCGCACGGGGCACTTCCTCTTTTTGCTCACACTCCCGGGCTATATCTCGAAACTCCCCTTCGGCAAACTCACGTGCGGCTTTCTGAATATCCTTCTGTTCCCTTGTCAGTTGAAATTGCATTATGACATCCCTTCTTTTACCAACTCTTAGCCAGTTTCACCCGGAAATGTAAATTTTTTACCAATATCAAGCAAATCAGATGCTTGAGCGCAGGGGACCTGTAGGCCACCGCACAAGCAAACGAGCAGATTTACGCCGAGATTGGCAAAAAAGCTCATTTCCGGATATAGACTAGCCAGATATGATTTTTAGATTTTTATCAGCATTCCTATAGTAAATTGCGAATATGTGATTTTATCAATCCTTCAATGCTATAAATCTATGAATATTTTTCATACTTAAAAATTATATCATTGGAACCATCCATTACAGGCTATTCTCAGTTAAGTTTTCCAAAATCCTCGGCTGTATATTCGAATACAGCCGAAAGCACTTTAGCTTGTCTCCATCCGGAAATGATTTCCCGGTACAACCCGGTTTCCAATCCGGAAATACTTTATCCAGCATGATTCGCTTTCCAATTCGGAAATGAGGATTTTTGGCCAATATCAAGGAAATCAAGCGTTTGTGCGGAGGCGACCTGCAGGTCGCCGCACAAGCAAACGTGCAGATTGACGCCGAGATTGGTCAAAAAGACCATTTCCGGATGGAAACAAACTTACAAATCTTATACTGCGCCCCAGGCAGTTTTGGATTCTGATTCGAAGCGTTTCCGATAACGATCACGCAGCTCACGCCTTAGCAATTTGTAACCGCCACCAAGCATCGGCATTTCTGAAATATCGATAAAATCAACAGATTTTGGCTTTTTATAACTGGCCAAACGAACTTTGCAAAATTCTATAATCTCCTCTTCAGTAGCAGCTGTACCATCCTTCAGCACTACAACTGCCTTCACACTTTCGCCCCACTTTTTATCTGGAACGCCAATGACACAGACAAGATTAACCGACGGATGACCCGAAAGAACATCCTCCACTTCCCGAGGATACACCTTCAGTCCGCCAGTCACGATCATGTCCTTCTTACGATCTACAACGTAATAAAACCCGTCCTCATCCACCTGCACTAAATCACCGGAGAACCACCAGCCATCGCGAAAATCATCAGCATCCGGTCGGTTCCAGTAGCCTTTCGAGACGGCGTCCCCGCGGATAGCCAGTTCCCCTGTACCTCCAGCCTGAACTCTATTACCGTCATCGTCGACAACCATCGTTTCGTATCCAAGGCAAGCACGTCCGATAGACGTGAGACGACGGGCCGTAGGCCCTTCCAGGGCTACTTCGTTGGGCCGTAGAACCGTTCCGAGAAGTCCTGTTTCAGTAGTACCGTAGAGTTGGATAAATTTTTTTCCCAGTATTGCCGCGGCCTCTTTTAACAATCCTGCTGATATCGGAGCAGCCGAAGTGAACCAATGTTCCAAATGTGAAAAATCCGTGTTTTTAGCTTGGGGATGACGAATAACTTTAGCCAGCAAAGTTGGGCTGAATTGAGTAAATGTTATTTTATCTTGGTCAATGATTCGTAATATCTTCTCAGCGTCCGGATCGCTCAAAACCAATGAACAGCCGCGCATTGCTGCAACAATGCTAAGTCCCGTACCTCCCGAAGTATGCATCGGCAAAAGCAATGCCCAGCGAGTATTAGGATGAATGCCAATTTCAGCGGCCCAAACGATTGCGCTGAAAGTCCAGTTACGATGCCTCAAGGGTGCGCCCTTAGGGCGTCCTGTGGTTCCACTGGTGTAAATCAATGTAGCGATATCGTCTTCATGGACATCTATACCCGGATTATCGGGCTTTCCTTCAGCAACAAGGGTTTCGAAATCATATTCACATGGTTTTCCGCCGCCTATTCCAACATAAATTTCTAAATTTTTGAGACGAGACCGTATATCTCTAATTTTCTGGACATAAATATCTCCGTCAACAATAAAGGCCCGAGCTCCGCTGTCTTCAATCTGATATGCAATTTCTTCAGGCATAAACGAACGATCGATTGGTGCTATAGCCATACCTACCTTGGCAAGCGCAAAAAGAGAAAGATAGTGACCAATTCCGGTGCCAGTCTGCACCGCCACTCGGTCGCCTGGGTAAAGACCAAGCTTCAAAAAGCTTTGCGCCAACCGATTGACTGCAATATCCAGTTCGCCATAGGTGTACCCAAAACCCCTTGGGAACACCTTTCCGTATTCGTCTTTGACAGCCAGTTTATCGGGGTAATTTCGTGCACAGCGTTTGAGTGCATCGCCTATAATCATTTCTGATCCTCCCTATTCCAATATTCCTCCGGTACCGCGAGCTTAAAGATCTAATCGTAAACTGCAGCGCAAACAGCGATTCGCTTCTTTCACCGCATCTTTTTCATTGAGACCAAGTTCCACTTGTTCGAACCCCTTCAGCCACTGACTCGGGGATAGGAACTCTGCCGTCAACCGCCTGTTGAAGAAATTCTCGTCCTGATCCAGTACTGCTGGGATTTGTAGCGTTTTACTGTTGCGTCCTTGGAGCAAAAAATTGTTGCCGAGAATACGATCAATGCCTTCAGCAGCTCTCTGTCCCATAGCTAGTCTCCATCCGGAAATGATTTTCCTATAGAACCCAGTTTCCAATCCGGAAATGAGGATTTTTTGCCAATATCAAGGAAATCAAGCGTTTGCGCGGAGGCGACCTGGTGGTCGCCGCACAAGCAAACGTACAGGTCGAGGCCAATATTGATAAAAACGACCATTTTCGGATGGAAACCAGTCTAATATGCATGCTCATAACGCCAATTTTTTACAAATTACATACATTAACAATGAGGGGATAAGAGGGTAATTCGGAAACCCATAAGTTATAAATTCAAAAATTATCACTTGTCCATTCTGATCTTTTGACGCAACTCATCAGTCTCTTTTTGTTTAACTGAAAAAGTTATAGAATCGATGACTACCCCGTAATATCTTTCAGCACTTTCTAATGATACTAAACCGTCCCGCACGTCTTTCCACACCTCCTCCACCTCCCGCGCCAATGGATCACCTACACCACAACCCCCTTGGACAAAATCCACCACCCTGGCTCCGCTGGTCAGGACAAAGGCTTTGCTGTCGCGCACCTCCTGGTTGCCGACGTGACGTCCTTCGGGTAAGAAAAGTTCTTTGACGTTTGGCGGGGGGGTTTGGCCACCTTCTATAGCCGGAGCAGCATGGTAGTCATAAGGATCAGCGGCATAATGGACGAAAATAGGCTGAGTGCCACCATTGGCGATCCATTCATTGTGGACTCCTAAACCACCTCGCCAGCGCCCGGGGCCGGCCGAATCGGTTGCCCATTCCCAGCGTTCCCATAGAATAGGATAAAGGCTCTCGCACACCTCCAATTCGGGATAATAAAGGGTTCCACTGCAGATAACCGGCCCGTTCGTTGACCAACCATCCACACCCCACATAGCACCGGCACCAGAGGCGCATGAAAGAAAGTCCGGAGAACCGTAGCCCTCTCCGCGACGCGGGTCGACACCGCTGAAAACCCAGTAGGGGATAGACCCCCAGCCTCCTGGAGTTTCATGAGGCAAAACCTGAGCCAGAGCCGCCCAAACAGCTTCTATGATCTGTTTAGCAACGAAGTTCGTGCAATTACCGTGAGTAGCAGGAAAGGTTGCATGTGTTATTGTACCGGGGGTGGTACGAATATGGATTGGTCGATAGCATCCACCGCAACGAACATCTAAACGTTTTCCAAGAGACTGAAGAATGGCTTGGTATACGGAACTATATGTGTTGGCAATAGGGCTATTTATGTATTCGCGGCTCATAGGGCCACTTTTTGTAAAATCGACCGTGAGTTCATCACCCTCTACTGTCATGTCACATACTATAGCAGGAGCACCTGACACATCACCGTGAATCTCACTGTGATAAATGCCATCCGGAATTTTCTCTATTTCGGCGCGCATCAAGCATTCACCATAAGCAAGCAAATCCTCAAGAAAGATTTTAAAGACATCACGGCCATAGTTATCCATGACTGCCCGGACGCGTTTTTCAGCCACACGGGCAGCGCCGATGAGGGACAACAGGTCACTATGTTGAACATCAGGGATACGCACATTGGTCATAATCAGATTTACAACGCTACGCCGTTCGCGCCCGGCTTTATAAATCCTAAGCGGCGGAATACGTAATCCCTCTGCATAGATATCGATGGCGTGCGGGTTATAGCCACCAGGCGCACCACCTCCTGTGTCCTGTTGATGAGCTTTATTTGCGACCCATAAGATTTGTTCCTTTTGATAAAAGATTGGATATACAATACACCAGTCAGCCAACTGATTCCCGCCATCCAAGGTATAAGGGTCATTCACCAGAAAAACATCCCCCTCACCAACATCATCCCCGAAATATTTCCTGACAGCATTCACAGCAAAAGGCGTAGCCCCCGTCAACACAGGGATATACTCTGCTAAGGCTATAACCTCTGCGTCCAAACTCAGGAGAGAGGTGCAGAAATCGTGTGCCGAGAAATAGATAGGGGCACGCGCTGTCCGTTCCATATTGAGTCCCATCTCGCGCGCAATGGTGAAAACGGCCGAGGTCAAAACCGAGAAGTCCGCCGGGTTTACCCGGATTTCATATTGCTTTGTCATAGGATGGACCTCCTGTCTATTTAGTCAGTTCCATTAAAAAGCTTGAATACGGGGTTACTTCCAAGAAGGCATCTGGTGGAACAAGGACGGTAGTAGTGATCATCTCCACGATAGCAGGACCGTTTATCACATTGCCAACCTCCATACTCTCACCATCATAGACAACAGTGGAGCTAAACCCGCCCCTTTCCTCAAAGTATGCTTGGCGTTGTCCCTTTATAAAAGCCGATGCATCACGACTTACAAATGCAGATTCTTCCAATGGAGGGGTATGTACGATGCCACAAGCCGCCATACGCAAGTTGAGAATTTCCGTCTCAGTAGTATCGCGATAGGAATATAGGTTTTCGTGCAACTGGTGGAATTCATCCACCAAGTCATTTAATGCAGATGTATCTAAATCTCCGTAATTTCCTCCAACATTTTTAATCCGAATGGGGACTTCCAATTCGTGATACTGACCCTTGTAGCGCATATCTAAAGATTTTATGTAATAGCGGTCGGGGATAGAAATTCCCTCTCGCTCCAAGTACTCGTCGCCGGTCGAACGCATCTCCTCGAATCCGTAGTTGAGCTGACCTAAGTCAACGTTACCCATACGGCAAGTGATTGAGCGCACAAAATCATGACGAACATCAGCTATAACACCGCCCAGTGCACAAAAAACCGATGATGTTTTGGGCACCAGCAAACGTCGAATTCCGAGAACGCGAGCGAGGCTCGCAGCATGCAGCGCACCGGCGCCGCCTGCTACCACCAAGGTATAACGGCGCGGATCTTCGCCACGCTGGACGGAGACGATAGAAATTCCATCGACCATTTGATGATCAATGATCCGACGCATAGCCCAAGCGGCATCTACCACATCAAGACCTAGCGGGCGTGCAATCTCCTCTTCTATAGCCTTCTGGGCGAGTTCAGGATAAAGAGCCATCTCCCCTCCAAGGTAGTATTCGGGGTCGAGATAGCCCAAGACAAGATCGGCATCGGTGCTGGTCGGCTTTTGTCCACCTTTCCCGTAACACGCCGGCCCGGGATCGGATCCAGCGCTCTGCGGCCCCATATGCAGCACTCCCATTTTGTCCAACCACGCTACACTCCCCCCACCCGTGCCAATAGTATGAACATCTACCAGAGGCAATTTCATGTGGTAGATACCGCCGACAGCGCTCTCAAGAGTGGTCATGGGTTTGCCTTCTTTAATAAGACAGACGTCAAAACTGGTACCTCCCATATCCACCGTGATTACATTTTTAAGATCCAGGGCTCGACCTACATAAGCTGCTGCCGCAGGAGCGCATGCAGGTCCCGAAAGTACCGTTCGGACCGCCTGCTCGATGGCCACTTCGGGGAAAATGACTCCCGCATTGCTTTGCGTTATAAGCAACTGACCGTCAAACCCTTCTTCTTTCAGAGAACGCATAAGATTTGTCAGATAGGCAGAAAGCTTAGGACCGACATAAGCATTGATCACCGAAGTACTCATACGCCAATATTCACGAATCTCTGGTTGGATTTCGAATGAAGCACAAACATAACAGTCGGGCAGTTCTGTACGACAGATCTCGAGCGCCCTCCGCTCGTGAGCCGGATTTTTGAACGACCACAAGAAACAGATCGCAACTGCCTCAACCTGCTGTTGTTTTAAGAAATCACACGCCTGATATACATCTTTTTCACTAAGCGGCGTGACTTCATCACCTGCAAAATTTATGCGCTCCTGAACAGGCATACGCAAATAACGAGGGCAAAGACTGTCGGGCTGTGGTATTGTGAAGTTATACGGATTCTCGCGGATACCGAACCGAATTCCAAGAGTATCTCTAAAACCACGAGTGCATAAAAGACCGACCTTAGCACCGCTCCATGTAAGTACGGTATTGGTGCTTACAGTAGTACCATGAGTGATATGAGTTGTTTCTCTGAATAGCGTTTTAACATCTTTACCGAGCATGCTTGCCATTTTGGATAATCCTTCCATAATAGCAATTGAAGGATCCCTTGGCGTCGATGGTGTTTTGGTAACATTAATTCGACCTTTTTCATCAAGGCAGACTAGATCGGTAAACGTTCCACCGACATCAACTCCGATAACATACCGCATCGTTTGCCACCCTCCTCTTTTAAAAAGTTTTTTCATCGTACACTTTGATTACCAGATAAAATAACTATATAAAAATCACATCTATTCTAAAGCTCCATCATTTCTACAACAATCTATCGTAAAAAATAACACCGACATTCTATATATTAACTTCCATCCGGAAATGATTTCCTGGTACAAACCAGTTTCCAATCCAGAAATGAGGACTTTTTGCCAATATCAAGGAAATCCAGCGTTTGCGCGGAGGCGACCTGGCGGTCGCCGCACAAGCAAACGTGCAGATTGACGCCGAGATTGGTCAAAAAGACCATTTCCGGATGGAAACTAGATTATATTTAGATGCTACAGGATTCTAATTCAGACTGAATACTGAAAATACTCTTGTTTACATCTATGCAAAATCTGAAGAATATCCAGATTCTTGAACCTACATTGTGACAATAATCGATAGGAGCGAGTATCCCCGAGAATGGGCGAAAACATTCTGTAAGGCGTGCTGCGAAACAGAAAACCCAACGTTGCCCGATTTTATCGCGGTAATACAAAGGAAATTGAGTCAGGTGCAAGGCGGAGCCAACGTTCCGTATGGAGCCAGGTTGATAACTATCCCTTGCACAAGGGGAGATAATCACGAGGTCGATCTTCAAATTCTTTCTCTATGTTTTGGTCTAAAAATTCGGCCATCGTTTTTCCACCAAACATTTGTTTGATAAATAGTCTCGTCGATAAGACCTGTCAAGAAAAATTTTTGCGTATATCAAATTCTTAAAAAAGTAATAAAATTCCAAAATGTTATAAATTTCTTTGTCCGTATTTTCTTCGATGCTTCACTTCTCCCGGTTCTCTTGAGCCTACAAAGATACCTTTACAGCGTATGTTTGGTTTCCATCCAAAAATGACCATTTCCGGATGGAAACTAGATCGATCGGGGCATTATCTGTCGACTTGATTTGGAGAAACCTTCATCTTTCGGAAAAGCATTTTCTATAGTCATTTAGCCATTATTTTCAAAAAGATACGGATTAGCAGCTATCCGCTTCCTTTCTCTACATACCCAGGTTCTTTCGCGAGTTGTGCAACCCATTCTGTTTTCTTGAAAAGTTGTATACGACTGAATTTCATTGATTTCGTGCGCGAAAAAAATTGCTTGACAGCATCTTTCTAACCCGTTATTCATTTACCAAATGTTCGTTTCATAAATAATCAGAGAGACATGGCACGGCCTAAAAATACTCAGAAAATTTTCGAAATCGACCGCGTGATCGCCCACCTATTTGCTCGGAAGGGGTATCATTCCACTTCTATGCGGGACATCGCGCACGAACTGGGTATGAATCAGGCTTCTCTCTATTATTATTATAAGAGTAAAGAAGAAATGCTCTTCCGGCTCATGAATGGGGCGATGGAAGATTCTTTGGGCGTTATTGAAGGTATTTGCGCCTCTGATCTGTCACCTGAAGATAAGCTGAGTCAGGTTCTCAATTTTTACAGTCGGTATTTTGCAGGTGAACAAGAGCGTGAAATTCTTCTGCTGAGTGAAATGAACTCTCTTAATGAGCAACACCAAAAGATTCTTAACGAAAAGCAACGTCACTATGTCCAGTTGTTTTATTCTATTTTGCAAGAACTCACCGATCAAAATAAAATGAAACCAATTCATCATACTGTCGCAACATTCGCCTTCTTCGGCATGGTTCATTATACTGTACGCTGGTATAATCGCGATGGGGTTATCAGCTTAGAAGAACTAGCTAATATGTTCGTCGAGATATTTACTAGGGGTATTTTCCGATAATGAGGTAGGCATTTAACAGTTCATCCATAATTATTTATAAATTATTATAAGCAAGATAAATATTTCATATAAAGCATCATTCACTTTCTATCTAATTTTTTGCCTTCAGCTTGTTGGTTAGAATCTTGGTCTTTGTGTTACCCAGTTCGATAAAGATAAGGGAATGGCCATACTGAACTTGCGAGGTAGTTTCCATCCAGAAATGATCTTTTTTGCCAATCTCGGCGTCAATCTGCACGTTTGCTTGTGCGGCGACCGCCAGGTCGCCTCCGCGCAAACGTTTGATTTCCTTGATATTGGCAAAAAATCCTCATTTCCGGATTGGAAACTGGGTTGTACGGGAAATCATTTCCGGATGGAGACGAGGTAGGTTATGAAAATTGAAAAAATCGACCATATCTGTTTCGCGGTGAAAGACCTGGAAGATTTAAAGCGGGTCTACCAGGAGGATTTCGGATTGACGCCGGCCTGCGAGTATGTTGCGGAGTCCGAGAAGATCAAGGTTGCGCGATATTATATCGGTGAGGTTGCAGTGGAGTTCATGGAATCGACTGCACCGGATGGCGAGGTGGCCAAATTCATCGACCGGGAGGGGGAGGGGTTCTTCCTGATTTCTTACAAGGTCGATGATCTGCCGAAGGCCATGGCGGAGTTGAAGGAGAAAAACGTGAAGCTGATCGACGACAAACCGCGGGAACTGCTCGGCAACCGGTATGCCTTTGTCCACCACCCAATCAATCTCCACGGGGTCCTGACAGAGCTGCTGGACGGAGAGTTCGAGATGGAAGATGCCAGGTGACAGGAGCGGCGTCCGTGCCCTGTTTGGATCCTGTCCGAAATTTTCTAAAAATGGAGGAATCTTTTTATCGACAAGTGAATGAGATGAATGCGGGCACCCGTTTCGCGCGCGGTGAACGGCGGGCACCCGGGTCTGTACTAACCCTCTGACATCATCAACCCATCAGCCATCAGGGGAACGTTATGAAAAATGATCTGAATATCGTCGGCAACAGGGTCGTCAGAAGCGACTCCCTGGCCAAGGTCACCGGAGCGGCGCGCTATACAGCGGATTTGAAATTTCCCAACATGCTCGTCGCCAAGGTCTTGAGGAGCCCGTACCCCCATGCCAGGATCCGCGGCATCGACCTGACGCGCGCCCTCGAGGTCAAGGGCGTCAAGGCCGCCGTCAGCGGCTCCGACACCCATGGAATCAAGTGGGGGGTCTTCCGCTACACACAGGACCATGAGATGCTGCCGAGGGACAAGGCCCGGTACATCGGAGAGGACATTGCGGCGGTCGCGGCGGTCGATGAAGAGAGCGCCCTCGAGGCCCTCTCCCGCATCCAGGTGGACTACGAGCTTCTCCCGGCCGTCTTCGATCCCGAAGCGGCCATGCAGGAGGGCGCCCCGCAGATCCACGAGGGGTACGAGAACAACATCAACATCCACGTCCACATCGATGTGGGCGAGGTGGACAAGGCTATGGAAGAGGCCTTCCTCGTCAGGGAAGACACCTTCCGGGCAGGCGGCGAGGCCTACGCGATGATGGAACCCTATGCGGTGGTCGCCTCTTATAGGAACGGCTTCCTTGACCTGTGGATGCCGAATGCCGGGCCCCACGTAAGGGCCAAAGCCCTCTCGAATCTTCTCAAAATGCCGCTCAACCGCGTGCGGGTGCGCCACATCGACTCCGGGGGCGCGTTCGGCGGCCGCTCCGAGGTCTCCCCTGGCGACCTCGTCGCATCCCTCCTCTCCATCAAGACAGGCAAGCCGGTGAAACTGGTCCTCTCACGGGAGGAAAACGCCACCAGCACCCGGCAGGTGCACGAGATGCTGGCCACCATCAAGACCGGCATGAAAAAGGACGGGACGATCCTCGCCAAGGATTACCGGGTCGTTTATGACGGCGGGGCGTACAGCTCCACCGGCCCGATCGCCACCTCGATCCCCTTCTACGTCTACGAGGAATGCTACCGCCTCCCGAACGTCCGCTACAACGGCTACCGGGTCTTCACCAACAAGGGCATCCGGGGCATGTACGGGTGCCACGGGAGGGCGTTCCTTGCCGGCAACGAGGCCCAGATGGACCTGATGGCGAAAGAACTCGGTCTGGACCCCGTGGAGATCCGTTTGAAGAACGGGCTGAAATCCGGGGAGATGACCGCCACCGAGTCCCGGATCTCGAGTTGCGGTCTGAAGGAGACGATAGAGGCTGCGGCCAAATCCACCGATTTCAAGCAGCGGTGGGCAAACCCGAAGGGGCTGAACGGAATCGGCATGGGGAGCGTAGCCATCATGTGCGGATTCCCGATGGGGTTCCGTTCGGGGTCTTCGTGCTACGTCAAGCTGAACGACGATGGGCAGGTGACGCTCGTAACGGGCCTGGTCGACAACGGACAGGGCAACGAATCGATGGTCATCCAGGTCGCCTCGGAGGTCCTCGGAGTCCCCATGCAGGACATCAACCTCGTCAACGCCGACACAGAGGTGACCAACCTCGACCCCGGCGCCTATTCGCAGGCGGCGGCCTTCGTGGGGGCCAATGCCGTCCGCGTCGCCTGCGAGAATGCCCGCAAGCGGCTCGTCGCCATCGCCGCGGAGAAGCTCGGCATCCCCGAAGACGACGTCGACCTGAAAAACCGCCTGGCCTATTCGAAGAAGAACCCCTCCACCAAGATGCCCATCTCCTGGGTCGTGCGGGAGGCCTTCTTCCGCGGAGACCCGATCGTAGCGACGGGCACCTATTTCCCGAAGATCGATTTCGAGCGCGAATGGGTGTCGCGCCCCCGCGGCCAGATGGCGGGAACCTTCTCCTTCGGCACCTCGGTCGCCGAGGTCAGCATCGATCCCGAAACCGGCCGGATCACGATCCCCCGCTTCACGGCGGCGCACGATTGCGGCCGGCCGATCAACCCCATGGCCGTCGAAGGGCAGATGGAAGGCTCCATCCAGCAGGCGGGGGTTGCCACGATCATGGAGGAAAACCTCTGGGACAAGGGGTTTCTGCTGAACCCGGACCTGCTCGAATACAAGGTGCCCCTCGCCTGCGACATGCCGGAGATCGAAACGATCATCATCAGCTCGGTCGATCCCGAGGGTCCGTTCGGCGCCAAGGAAGGCGGCCTCACCGTCCGGATGAACGCCTACAGCGCCGTCGCTTCGGCCGTGGCAAACGCCACGGGCGCTCTGTTCAGCGAACTTCCACTCACCCCTGACAGGGTCTTGGCTGCCCTGGAAGGCAAAAAGGGGGTAAAGAAATGATCATGCCCAAGTTTGAATACCGGAAGGCGGACAGCGTCACGGCGGCGATCGCCCTCTACGAAGGCTACAAGGGTCAGGCGTCTTATCTCGCCGGGGGAACGGACCTGATCCCTCGGGTGAAGTCGAGACTCTCCACACCGACCGCCGTAATCGATCTGAAGGGGGTGGAAGCCCTGAAAACGATTTCCCGGCACGGCGGCTCGCTCGTGATCGGCGCCAACGCCACCCTCTTCGCCCTCAAGAACGATGCAACGGTCCAGGAATATTTTCCGGCGCTCCGGGCATCGCTCGAGGCGACCTCCTGCGAGGCCCTCCAGATGCGGGGGACTATCGGCGGGAATATCCTTCAAAATACGCGCTGCCTCTTTTACAACCAGTCCCTTGCCTGGAGAACGGCGCGGGGCCTCTGCTTCAAGATGGGGGGTGAAATCTGCAACGCCGCCCCCGGTGCAAAGCGATGCTTCTCCAACTACTGCAGCGACAACGCCCTGCCGCTCCTCACCCTTTCGGCCACCCTCGCCGTCTCCGGCCCGCAGGGGGAGCGTAAGATCAAGCTGGAGAAGCTCTTCAGCGGCAAGGGGAAAAACCCGTTCACCCTCCTCCCCGGGGAGATCCTGACGGAGATCCACATCCCGCTCAAAAAATCGCAAGGAGCCTACGAGAAGCTGCGAGTCCGCGGCTCCATCGATTATCCCCTGGTGGGAGCGGCGGTCTCGGTCCTCGGCGGCAAAGGGAGGGTCGCGGTTGGAGGCATCGGCCTCGAACCCCTCGTCTACGATCTGAAAGACCTCGAGGGCGACACGCTCGAGGAGGCCGCGGACAAGGCCTGCCAGGACGCAAAGCCGGTGGCCAACGCCGTGCTCACACCCGCCTACCGCAAGAAAATGGTGCGGGTCCTCGCGCAAAGGGCCATCAGAAAGACCATGCAGGAGGCAAAGTGATGAAAACCAGGAAAGTGACCTTTGATATCAACGGCGAAACCTGCACCTCTCAGGTGCGCCCTTACGAGACGCTGATCGAGACGCTCAGGGACCGTCTCGATCTGACCGGGGCGAAGGAGGCCTGCGGCATGGGGTCGTGCGGGGCCTGCACGGTGGTCATTGACGGGGTGCCCACCCGGAGCTGCCTGGTCCTGACCCCGGAGGTCGAGGGATCATCCATTGAAACCATCGAAGGGCTCGCGAAGGGCAAGGAACTCCACCCCCTGCAGGAGGCCTTCATGGAAAAGGGCGCGGTCCAGTGCGGCTTCTGCACCTCCGGCATGATCATGAACACCAAGGAACTCCTCGACCGTAATCAGACCCCGACCAGGCAGGACGTGATCCGGACCGTTTCCTCGAACATCTGCCGCTGCACCGGCTACAAGAAGATCGTCGAGGCCGTCCAGGCAGCGGCCAAAGCGGCAGCAGGCTCATAGGTTCCAATCCCCCGGCTGTTTTTCTTCGGGGAAAATGGACAAACGAAAAAGGGCGCCGAAGGAATGGATGCTGAGCGGAAACAGCGTCCCTTCCTTCGGTGCCCTTTTATAGCTGCCGGCGCGACCAGCGGCCATCGCCCGGAGGCTTTCTTCTTATTCCTCCGGTTCAACCGGCGCGGTCGTGGGGGTCTCCGCTTTGGCCTCGCCCTCCGCCGCAGGCTTTCGTCTGCGCCGGGATTTCTTCCTGGGCTTCTTCGCGGCCGCCGGCTTCGCCGCCTCTTCTCCAGGCGCAGGGAATGATAACGGCGCCAGGCCGAAAATGCCGCCGGGCTGCGAGGACATGGCAATTCCTTTTCCACGTCCGGCCGGTTTGCGTTTTTCCGCGGTTTTCGCCGCGATCCTCGGCTTTTTGGCAGGTTCTTCGATCGCAGACTGCTCGACAACCTCTTCCACCGTTGCTTCGGGCGCCTCCTGGGCCGCCTCCTTCGGCGCCGGACGCCTCTCCGGCTTCGGAGCCGCCCGCCTTTCCGCCTTCGGCTTTTCCTTGCGCGGACGCTTGGCCCGGGCGCCTTCGATCCTCACCGGGCCGGCCTCGTCCTTGACAAACCAGTCGTCCTCAGGCCATAGGACCGGAATCTTGTAGCCGAGGATCTCTTCGATCGGTTCGAGATGGTAGACGAACTTTTCGCAGGCCAGGGAGATGGACTTGCCGGTCTTCCCCGCCCTGGCGGTGCGTCCGATCCGATGGACATAATTTTCGGCATCCTGCGGGAGATCGTAGTTGATCACGTGGCTGATATCCTCGACATGAATGCCCCGGGAAGCAACATCCGTCGCCACCAGGATCTTCGTCTTGCCGCTCTTGAAAGCCTCCATGAGGGCCAGGCGTTTTATCTGCGGGACGTCCCCCGTAATTCCCTCAGCCGGCCACCCATTGCCCTTGAGCTTTCTGGTAAGCCGCTCCACCTCGGCCTTCGTGTTGACAAAGATCAGGAGCCGCTCCCATTCCTCCCGCTTGAGGAGCCCCAGAAGAAGCTTGAGCTTTTCCTCCATGCCGACATGGATCAACACCTGCTCGATGCCCTTGACGGTCACCTCGTCGGGGGAGATGTCGATGAACTCCGGCAGGTTCATGTACTCGTAGGTCAACTCCAGGACCCGGTAGCTGAGGGTCGCCGAGAAAAGCAGCGACTGCCGCTTTTCGTAGCTGGGGAGCTTCCGGAGAATGAGCCGCATATCCTTCGCAAACCCGAGATCGAGCAGGCGGTCGGCCTCGTCGACTACAACGATCTGGATGCCTTCGGGTTTGAAGATCCCCTGCTTCATATAGTCGATGAGGCGGCCTGGCGTGCAGATCACGATATCGACGCCCGCCTTCAGCGTCTGCGCCTGTTTCTGGTAATCGATTCCCCCTACGACCAGCGCGAGCTTGAGGCCTGTATGTCCTCCGATGACCTTCGCCTCATTGTATATCTGAAGCGCCAGTTCCCGGGTCGGTGCGACAATGAGCGCCGACGGAAGCCCCGGCAGAAAACGGCTCTCATCGAGGCGGGAAAAGATCGTCACCAGAAAGGCGGCCGTCTTGCCGGTCCCTGTCTGGGCCTGACCGGCCACATCACGGCCCTCCAGCGCCACCGGCAGGGCACGGGCCTGTATGGGCGTACAGTGTGTGAAACCGGCATCTCGAATGCCGGCCAACACCTTTTCCTCGAGATTGAAGGATTCGAAAGTCTTCCGGGTCAAAAAACGCTGGGGCTCTGAACTCGTGATCGTCTGATCTGACAGGGATTCATCGGTCATATAGGTCTTTTTCTCTTTCTTGCCACATATAAGAATTTTCCATGCACTGATTCGGGGCGCCGTCCAGGAAGTTCATCTGATTGGAAAGGATCGTCTGTCAAAGATGGACACCCCACATTCATTTTTTTCATGACAGGAGCCAGTTTAGACTGCTTTACCCACCTTTGTCAATTTTGTTTCCCCTTGAGCCAGTCCACATGAAGAATTCTTTCGAACGTATCTCCAGAACGCAGGTGGATCTGAGGAAAACCAGCTTTCCCCACCGGTTGTTTTTCGCGGCGCCTTCAGACAAAAGCCCCCCCTCGACCACATGGGAGCCCCCGCGCTCCCATCCGTCGGACCGATCGACAACAAAATCCTCGGCGGGGGCCTCCCTGCACTGGTGGTGCTTCAAACCACCTGCAAAGCAGCTCAGAGAAGGCCGCGGATCCCAGCCGTTGCCGGGAGATATCAGTTGACACGCCAATGGCCTTTGTCTATCGTGAAAGAATAGCAGCAAGGCCGCCTTTCGGTCTTTTTCGACGTCTCCGGTCGATGCCGCAGCATCGGCTCCAGACTGACCCGCAGAGGCGGCGCTGTTCGCCTTCACGATTCAGTCGATGCAGGGCGAATACGGGTGTTTTCGGAGCAGCACATCATTTGTCAGATTGAAATCGTTGTCGAACGAATGGAACCATAGCATTTTCGACCATGGCGTGTCATCTGAATCATTTTCTTCTTCCTCCCGCCCGGACAGGAATGATTTGGTCCGCACGCTTTTTTTCGGAAGAGCGGGCGCACCCCGGGATAGGAAAAAACGGCGTCACGTGCTATTCTCCACCCGGTCGGTTGTAACAGTGCGTGCGTCGAGAGGCATCACTCCATGCAGGACATTCTGGATCTGAGGGAAAGCGCGCTTGCCTTGAAGGCCGACGAGCGGATGATCGCTTATGCCGGTTTCAGCCTTCTCTCTGAACATCTTCCCTCGCCCAAGCAAGGCATCCTGAAGATATCCGCCTCTTGCCGTGCTGATGGAAGCGGATACCTGACACTCACGTTCCTCGTGGATACCGAAAGCGACCCCGCCGACCGAAACGCCGTCAAGGATCTGTTCGGACAATTGTCCGAACAGGCGATCTCCGCGCGGCTCAGGGGCCTGGCAGACTTGTGCGTCAAAGTCCCCCTCGATTTCATGGCGCCCCTCGACGACTGGTACGTCGAAGAAGTGAATGTCTATTTCAAGGCCCTCGAGGGCCGTGAGAGGCTTCTGCTCGAAAGGCACCTCATGCCGGCGCTGGAATCGATCCTCTCCTGCTCATTTGCAGCCGTCGAGTGGTGGTCGTCTGACGATGCACCGCAGGCCGGGCCGGCAGGGAAGGCCGAAAGGCGTGGAATGGAGGGCGTTCACACGCTCAGAGATCTGTTCCGCCGGCTTTTTGCCGGCGGCCGTTAAAGACAACCGCCCCCATGAAATCCAAACGGAGATAGTCACATGAAACACACCAAGGCACGCCGGGCATTCCTGGCCGTTCCCCTCTCCCTCCTCCTGTTGACCATCGTGGGGACGGCATCGGCCGCCCAATCAGATGAATTTTACGTAGAGCCTCAGACCGCGGAAAAAATGCTGCTCGACATCGCCCTCATCAGACCGCTCGGGATCGTCGGCACGGCCCTCGGCAGTATCGCCTTTGTGGTCTCCTATCCCTTCGCGGCTTGGGGAGGCAACACGGACGAGACCTACCGATATCTCGTGGCCGACCCGGCGCAATACACGTTCCGGAGACCGATCGGGCATTTTGAAAAGGACATGGCTGAGGAAGAGGATCCCTTGTACAAACGGGGTGAATGACCCTCCTGCCAGGCGGCAGGCCTCTCGAACCCGCCTCTGCACACCTGGTGAGGAAAGCATCCGCGTACGGTCGCGGACGGCAGACCGAACCGGTTGACCCAGAGATCGGAGGTCCAACCCCTTGCGGTCCCAAAAGCCGCCATTCCTCACCATCAAACCCTGCCGACCCAGGATTTCAAGCAGCGGAGCCACGCTCGAGAAAGGCCTTATAGGCCCGGTACGTCATGTAGATGTCGCCCTTGTGCGCGATCTCGAAGGGCGAGTGCATCGAGAGGACCGGCGGGCCGCAATCCACAATCCTTACACCGTGGATGGCAAGGTATTTGGCCGCCGTTCCGCCGCCACCTTCATCCACCTTGCCCAATTCTCCGGTCTGCCACGCAATCCGTTCGCGGTTGAAGAGACGACGCAGCCAGCCTAGGTACTCCGCATCGGCGTCATTTGCACCGATCTTCCCCCTGTGGCCGGTAAACTTGATCATGCAGGGCCCGTATCCCAACCGTGCGGCGTTCCTCTTCTCGTGCACGTCCTGGTAATCCGGGTCGAGCGCCCCCGCCACATCCGCTGAAAGGGCCTGCGAGGCGGCCAGGACCCGCGCGACCGCCCTGGCGGTGGCCTCTTCCCCGGCCGCCTCCAGGCAGTCCCCCACCACCCCCTCGAGGAATCTCGACCTTGCCCCTGTCGCCCCCTCACTGCCGATCTCTTCCTTATCCACAAAGAGGACGAGCGCGGTCTTCTCCGTGCGGGTCATATCCAGAAGCGCCCTGAGGCTCGTATAGACGCAGGCCCGGTCATCCTGCCCGTAGGCCCCCACCAGGCCGCGGTCCCAGCCGACATCGCGCGCCGGACCCGCCGGAACGACTTCGATCTCGGCGCTGACAAAATCCTCCTCCAGCAGGCCCAGTGTTTCATAGAGGTGCACCAGGAGAGCCAGTTTGAACCGTTCCTTGGTCTCGTCGTCCCCCAGCGGGAGGACGCCTGCAACTACGTTGAGCTTCTCCCCCTCGATCGCCTCCCCGAGCTTTTTCTCGTACTGGGATTTCGCGGCCAGGTGCGGCAGGAGATCGAGCACGGTAAAGACCGGGTCGGTGGGATTCTCCCCTACAGAGAGATCGAGCCGGGTGCCGTCCGCGCGCATGATCCGGCCATGAACGGCCAGGGGCCGCGCGAGCCATTGGTATTTCTTGATGCCGCCGTAATAGTGGGTTTTCAGGAAGGCCAGATCCACCTCTTCGTAGACCGGACGCTGTTTGAGATCCAACCGCGGGGCATCCACGTGCGAGACGATCACCTGGAGCCCATCCGACAAGCTGCCCGTTCCGGGCCGCACCAGCGCCGCCCATTTTCCGCGATGAGCCCGGAAAAACGGGGTCCTTCCGCTTCCAGCTCCGGGGCCTTCGGCAAATCCGTTTTCAAGGGCCAGCCGCCGGATGTTTTCGACCGCCTCGCGCTCCGTCTTGGAGGCATCCAGAAACCCCTTGTACGCCTCGGCAAACTGAAAGACCGCCTCCCGTTCATCGAAGCCAAAGGCATCCCATACCAGGACCGGCTTGTAGACAAGCTTGTTCTGAAGCCTGGTCATTTCTTCCTTGTCAGGCCGTTTTTCTTCCATTTTCCTTGTCCTTTCACGCCCGGCCCCTTCAGGGCCGGAAAGACGCCTCCGGGCGGCGATTGTCAGCGGCTTCAGCGAGTTAGTTTCCAATCCGGAAATGGTCTTTTTGGCCAATCTCGGCGTCGATCTGCACGTTTGCTTGTGCGGCGACCTACAGGTCGCCTCCGCACAAACGCTTGATTTCCTTGATATTGGCCAAAAATCCTCATTTCCGGATTGGAAACTGGGTTCTACCGCGAAATCATTTCCCGATGGACACGAGTCAGCAGGGTCCCTGACAGGTCCGCCACTCTCCGGATGCCTTTTTCGCGGCAGTAACCCTCGATGCCCGCCGCAATCTCGACCGAGGCCCTCGGATTGACGAAGTGTGCAGTCCCCACCTGCAGAGCCGCGGCACCGGTAATCAGGAACTCGAGGGCATCCCTCGCATCCATGATGCCGCCCATCCCCATGACCGGGATCCTGACCGCCCGCACCGTCTGGTAGAGCATATAAAGCGCCACAGGCTTGATCGCAGGGCCGGAGAGCCCCCCTGAGAGGTTCCCCAGGACCGGCCGCCGGGTCTCCACATCCACCGCCATACCCGTCAGGGTGTTGATAAGGGAAAGCGCATCGGCCCCCGCCGCCTCGACCGCCCGGGCGATGACGCAGATATCGGTGACATTCGGCGAAAGCTTGACGATCACCGGTTTGTCGGCATTGCGTACGACGCTCTCCGTCACCCTCCCCGCGGCCACCGGGTCGGTGCCGAAGGCGAGGCCGCCGCATTCGACGTTCGGGCAGCTGATGTTCACCTCCAGGGCGTCGACCGCGTCGATGCCCTGGAGGGCGCCTGCGAGGGCGCCGTACTCCGCGGTGCTGTGCCCGTATATATTGACGATGACCGTCGTGTCAAGGGCGCTCAGCAGCGGGACCTTCTCGGCAAGGAATCGGTCGAGGCCGCAGTTCGCCAGCCCGATCGCGTTCAGCATGCCGCACGGCGTCTCCACGATGCGGGGCGGGGGATTGCCCTCCCTCGGCTTCAACGACAGGCCTTTTACCACGATGCCTCCCAGGAGGGAGGGATTCACCAGCTCCGCGTACTCCTCGCCATAGCCATAGGTCCCGGAGGCCGCGACAATCGGATTCTTGAGCTGCAGCGGGCCCAGCGAGACCCTCATATCGACGACCGTATCAGAGGGCATACGATTGCCTCCAGTCCACGCCTGCGGCGTCCAAAACCGGCCCTTCGCGGCAGACCCGCAGATACCCTGCGCCGGCTGCCGCGCCCACGACACATCCTTGACAAGCGCCGACGCCGCAGGCCATCCGGGCCTCGAGCGAGACCTGGCAAGGGGCGGACGCCTGGACGGCCAAACGGGCCACTTCGCGGAGCATCGCCTGCGGCCCGCAGGCGCAGACCAGGGACGGAGCGCCATCCCCTTTTCGGCCCAGCCTCTCCTCCAGCAGATCCGTGACCAAACCCCTTCGACCGGAACTCCCGTCATCGGTAACGATACGGACCGTAACGTCCCGCAGCTGGAAGCGATCGAGCGGAACGAGCTCCGCGAGGGTCCGGCAGCCGATCAGACACTCGCACGGCCGGCCGTTCAAGGACTGCATCAAGCCCACGAGCGGGGCGATTCCGATCCCTCCCGCCACGGCGAGAATCGCTCTGCCATCCTCCGGCAGGACGAAACCCCGCCCCAGGGGACCGAGGCAGGCGAGTTCGGCCCCTTCCTTCAGTCGGGACAGCATCGCCGTTCCCCGGCCGACGACCCGGTAAAGGATCAGGAGCGTATCGTCGCCTGTCCTCCCGCAAATGGAAAAAGGCCGGCGCAGCAGCGGATCGATCCCTTCCCCGAGTCCGATCATGACAAACTGCCCGGGGCGCGCCGAACGAAGGATCGCCGGGGCCTCGAGGCCCATCAGGAAGATGCCTTCCGCAGCCGGTTCATTGAAGCGAACGGATACCCGTGTGTCGATCATCCCATCCTCTCCAGGGGCCTGTCAGGCTGGTTCTCCGATTTCCATCCGGAAAGGATGATCCAGCACGACCCAGTTTCCAATCCGCAAATGAGGACTTTTTGCCAAGGCCCTTTCCCACTGCAAACCCGCTGTGAAAAAAGCGGATCCTGCTTGGAAAACAAGCGCGATTCTGTTATGCTGCGCGTGTTTTTGGGAATGCTCCGGGCATTCGAGCGAAAAAGACCCTCCTCGAACGCGAAGCAGCATCCACCCTTGTCATTCACCTCGCTACCATACCACGAGATCCCGATGGGCAGAAGAAAAATGCCGTTGTGCCTCATTGCCCTACTTCTGTGGGCCTTGCCGGCATCGGCCGATGATGCGCCCGGATCCCTCAAGAAGGCCGCCTTCATCCCGCAGTGGGTGCCGCAAGCCCAGTTCGCCGGCTATTACGTAGCGCTCGAAAAGGGATTCTACCGCTCGCACGGCATCGATCTCACCATCATCTGCGGGGGCCCCGCGAACCCGCCCGCCGATTGCCTCACCAGCGGGCAGGCGCAGTTCGCCACCCTCTGGCTCTGCACCGGACTGGAATTGCGGGGCCAAGGCATCCCGGTCGTCAACATCGCACAGATGGCGCAGCGCTCGGCCTTGATGCTGGTCGCCAAAAAGGCGAGCGGCATCCGGAGCATCGAAGACCTGCAAGGCAAAAAGATCGGGGTCTGGGGTCCAATCTTCCAACTCCAGCCGCGGGCCCTCTTCCAGAAGCTCGGGTTGGACGTCCGATTCATCCGCCAATCGTACTCGGTAAACCTGTTCCTGCGGGACGGTGTGGATGCAGCCTCGGCCATGTGGTACAACGAATACCACACCATCCTCAATACCGGACTCAACCCCGATGAACTCGTGCCGTTCTTCTACCATGATTACGGCCTGAATTTCCCGGAGGAAGGCATCTATGTCCTGGAGCAAACGCTCCAGGCGGATCCGGCGCTCTGCTGCGCATTCATGAGGGCGTCCGTCGAGGGGTGGATCTATGCCTTCGACCACGTGGAAGAGGCCCTCGATATTGTCATGAAAAACCTGAGAGAAGCCCACGTCCCGGCCACCCGCGTGCACCAGAAGTGGATGCTCGGACGGATGCGTGACCTCATGCTGCCTCCATCCGGCTCCTGGGCCGACATGGGCACATTGATCGAGGCCGATTATCTGCGCGTCGCCGAAATCATGCAGAAAGAGGGCTTTATCGACGCGATCCCCGAATTCACCACCTTCCACGAGGACTGCACCCCCGATGCCGCGCCATAAAGGAATCGCCTTCAAGCTGGTCTGCCTCGTTCTGCTCAGTTGCTGCGTGATTTTCGGCCTCACCTTCTGGTACAACTATGGCGTCTCCCGCCGCCTGATTGCGAAGAACATCGAGAAAAACGCGGCCGAACTGATGATCGCCACGACCAATCAGCTTGACCGCGTCCTTGGCGCCGTCGAGAAGGTCCCTCAGAACCTGGCGTTTTTCCTTGAGAGCGCCCCCTGCGACGGCGGCCAGATGATGGACATCCTGAAGACCCTGGTGGAGAACAACCCCGAGATTTACGGCGCCTGCATCTCCTTCGAACCTTACAGCTACAACCGGAATACCCTCGCCTTCGCCCCTTACTACTTCAAAGGCGCCGACGGAGTCGCCTTCAGATATCTGTCTTCCGATTATTTCTATGACGACTGGTACCAGATCCCGCACGAACTGGGGCACCCCGTCTGGAGCGAGCCCTACTACGACGAGGGGGGCGGCGACATCATCATGGCCACCTATTCCGTGCCCTTTTACCGTGAAGTGCTGGGAAAGCGCCGGATCATCGGCATCGTCACCGCCGACATCTCCCTCGACTGGCTGCAGAAGATCGTGGGAGACATCCAGATAGCCGAAACCGGCTATGCCTTCCTACTCTCCAAAAACGGCACGTTTGTGACCCACCCGCGCCGGGACCTGATCATGAACGAAACCATCTTCAGCCTGGCCGAGGCGCGCGGGGACCCGGCGCTGCGAGAGGTCGGGCGGGCCATGATCAACGAGCAGTCCGGCTACACACCCTTTTTCTGCACCATGACGAACAAGGCCTGCTGGATGGGCTACTCGCCTCTCGCATCCAGCGGCTGGTCACTGGCGGTCCTCTTCCCGCAAAGCGAGCTTATGGCCGACATCGACGCCCTGAACCGGACGGTGTGGACGCTGGTCCTGGCCGGGTTTCTGCTGCTGCTCTTCGTCATCGCCGGAATCGCCCGGTCGATCACGCGGCCGCTTCGATCCCTCACGTCAGCGGCCCGGGACATCGCCGCCGGCAACCTGGATGCCCCTCTGCCCGCAAAACGTTCAGGCGACGAGGTCGGTCATCTGGCCGATTCCTTCGCCTACATGCAGCAGGCCCTCAAGCAATACATCCAGGACCTCACTGAAACGACCGCGGCCAAGGAAAAGATCGAAAGCGAACTCCGCATCGCGCATGAGATCCAGATGGGGATCCTTCCCAAGGTCTTTCCGCCGTTCCCGGACCACACCGAGTTCGAGATCTGCGCCGCGCTGGAACCTGCCAAGGAGGTCGGAGGAGACCTTTACGACTTCTTTTTCCTCGACGAGCGCCACCTCTGTTTTACGGTCGGCGACGTCAGCGGCAAGGGGGTGCCGGCCTCCCTTTTCATGGCTATCACGCAGACCCTGGTCAAGACGAAGGCCACACAGGGGCTTGCCCCCCACGTGGTGCTCGAACGGGTCAACCGGGACCTGTCGCTCGACAACCCCTCCCTCATGTTCGTGACCCTCTTTTTAGGCATCCTGGACATCGAAACAGGGGAGGTCACCTACTCGAACGGCGGCCACAATCCGCCCTACATCCTGCGCAGCGACGGATCCGTCACGCAGCTTCCGGGGACGAACGGCATGGCCCTCGGAGTCATGGAGGACTTTGTCTTCCGCTCGAAAAGCGTCGGGCTGGGTCCGGGAGAGATGCTGTTCCTGTATACAGACGGGGTGACGGAAGCGATGGACGTGAACGAGACGCTGTATTCAGAAGCGCGCCTGGAACAGAAATTGAGGGAAGTCAAACATATGCCGATCGATCAGATGGTTCACACGATCATGGCGAACGTGCACATCTTTGCCGGGAAGGCCCCACAGGCCGACGACATCACGATCCTCGTCCTGCGCTTCAAAAGGTTGGGGGAAAATCAGGAAGGCGACCCACCTTCAGTCGACGGCTAGAAGATCGGCGCCACCGTAAAAGCTGCAATTCTGCCTCGACACAAGACGGCTATTCGATGAAAACGGGCTCCCGCAGGATCCGCTCGATGGCCGCTTCGGCCGTAAGGGCGAGATCGAGGTGGGTTTCACGCAGGTTGGCAACCTGGCGCAGGTGATCCGCCGTCCGCATGACCAGAGAGGCCATATCCCCTTCATCGATCGCCACCAACCGCAGGAGTTCCTCCCAGGGAACCCCGCGCGCCCAGAGGTAGAGGGCCGCGGCAGGCCAGAAAAGGATCGGGGGGTTGTCGAAGCCCCGCCGCGTTTTCAGCTCCCGAATGGGATCGATGATATCGAGGATGCGGTCGAAAAGCCCCTCCATCCGGTCCAAAGCAACGCCCCCGCCGAACCGCAGTTCCACCTCCTGGACCCGGTCCCACACGAACGGCGCCAGAGCCCCTGCCAGAAGCTCCGGGGTCGCCTCTTCGAGCCCTTTCTTGCGGATCAGTTCCGCGATGAGCAGGGGTTGGTCGAGCCGCAGCTTGGAGGCCCATTCCCCGTCCTGCGTGAGCCGGTTCAGGCTATCCACGAATCCGGTTTCCTTGAGAAAACGTAGATGCCGGCTGAAGCTGAGCCAGAGCCCTCCCTCCATCTCTTCCATGTGCACCGCCAAGGCTTCGAGCTCCCTCAGAAGCTGCCGGATAGGGCCCTTTTTCTCCCGGTGGCAGGTCTTGCGGTGTTCGCAGCGCTCGCACGGCAAGGCGTGAAGCTTTTCCCGGATGCGCTCCAATTCTTCGCCTCCCAGATCCGCCTCGGAGACATCCACGTTCAACACAGGGAGGCCTTCCGTGGGGATATCGGCAAAAAAGCCCCCGACTTCACCCGGCTCGAAGGCCTCCGGCAGCTCGACCCGATAGTCATACAGGGTCTTGATCTGATGGACCGGCACCTTGCGCAGGGGAATCCGCCCCCTGCGCGCCTGCGGCAGGCGTTTGAGGTTGTAGGCCGCGCAGACGAGCTGCCGGTGCTCCCGCTGCGTCCGGAAAACGACGTAGACCGCGCCGTTTTTGTGCAGAAACAGGCGCCCGGGTTTCAAATAGGATTGGTAGAGCGCCGCCAGCGCTTCGTTCCGGACCGCACGGTCGAGTTTACGGACATCGCGCTGAAGCTCCGCCGTCTTCTGAATGTTCTCGATGATGGCAAACGGGTCGGAGGTGTCGCAGCGGCCCTCCGGCAGGACCCGCGTGAGGCGCGCGACCATGGCATCCCAGCGCTGCTGCACGCTCGACCCGAAGCGGGATTCCTGAAACGCGGCGAAGGAGCGATCGAGGAGGGTCCGGATCTCCTCCGGCCCATAGGAGAGGAGCAGGTTCAACGTCATCGAAAAGTTGATGTGGATCTGGCTGACGAGGGGCTCCGGAGGGGCATCCTTTAGGTCATAGATCAGCTGGGCGTCCAGGTGCCTGCCAGGCACGAGGAGGGCGAAACCGATGAAGTCCTTCCCGCGCCGACCGGCCCGGCCGATCATCTGGTGGAGATCGGTCGAGGTCAGATCGATGAATTCTCGACCGTTGTATCGATCGCTCTGGAGCAGAACCACCGTCCGCGCGGGGAAATTAACCCCTGCCGCCACCGTCGAGGTGGAAAAGATGGCCTCGAGCCAGCCCCGGTTCATCATCTTTTCTACGAGCAGCTTCCAGTAGGGCAGCTGGCCGCCGTGGTGGGACGCGACGCGGCCGTCTATCAGCGGGCCCATCTGACGGTGGCCCCGCAGGTGGGGGTACTGCGTCAGAAAGGCCTCGATCGCCGCCTCCATGTCGGGCCGCGTTTTCTCCGGGTCCTCCACCGGTGGACAGGTCAGGATGGCCCGGTCGCAATCGGCCCGGGACTTCAGGAAAAAGATGGCCGGGAGCAGATTGTATTCCCTCAGCGCGGCGATGACGGCGCCGAAATCCATCCGCCCGCTGTCCCTCCGCCCCTTGCCCCCCGGCGACTCCATAAACTTTTTGATCCGCGGGCTCAGGCCCTTCGCCCCGCCGAGCGGCCCGATGAAATGGTCCGGAAAAAGGAAAAGCATCTCGAGCGGCACGGGCCGATCGACGGCCCGGACAACCCGGTTTTCCGTCTGCCGGACCTCTTTGAGCCAGCCGCAGATCTCCCGCGCATTCGACAGGGTGGCCGAAAGGAGCAGGAGCCGCACCCGCGAAGGCAGGTAGATCAGAACCTCCTCCCAGACGACGCCCCGGTCGGGATCGCTCAAGTAGTGGGCCTCGTCCAGGACGACCAGATCCGCCCGCACCTGGGTGCCCTCGTGCATGGCGTCGTAGAGCTGGTTGCGGAGGATCTCCGTCGTCCCGACGATCACAGGCGCATCCGCGTTCTCCTTTCGGTCCCCTGTCAGGATGCCGCAGTTCGTGCCACCGAACTCCTGGATGAACTCCTGGTAGATGGCATTCGAAAGCGCCTTCAGAGGGGAGGCATACCAGGTGCGGCGACCCTCGGCGAGGGCGGCGTGGATCGCCTGAACGGCGATCCAGGTCTTGCCGGCCCCCGTGGGCGCGCTCACCAGGACATCATAATCCCGGATCTGCGCAAGGGCCTCCAACTGGAACGGGTCCGGCCGGAAAGGAGATGGCTCGGGCACACCGATCCTGGCGAACACCGGCTTGAGGCTCTTGTCCAGCTGGGCGCGCAGCGCAGGCGGGGTGTGTTTCTCCCGGGACGCCCGGGCGGGTGGCCTTCCCTTCCGCACGGGGCGCCTTCTATAGGGTCTCTTCCCTTCCATCACGCGCCGGGGGCCCCTTCCCCATTTCGCCCGTCTCTCAAGCCACGAACTCCGCAGCCACCAGATCCATATCTCTCAACATTCCCTGCAGGCACTCGGCCAGCGGCAGCGCCGAGAGCGCCCCCATCAACGCCGGCACCGGTTCATCGCCGGCGCCCTGGGAAAGTCGCAGCCCCTTGACATAGACGGTCTCGAGCGTCTCACAGACAAAAAGCCTGGACACCGCTTCCATGCAATTCCTGGAGTAACGCCGCTCGCCCGAATCCTCGGCGGCCTTCCGGCAGAGGCCGAAGGCCACCTCGCACCAGGTCATCATATCCGCGAGAAGAAACATGACGTATTGCGAACGGGTCAGCTTCGCCTTCCGCGCCCCGAGGATCAGATCGTTCAAGACCTTCAGGGCATCGGACAGATGGGGCCCGCCGGTCGAGACGGGAAGTTCGAGCGCCCGGGCGGCCATCTCTTCATAGAATCCGCCTTTGGAGCGGACCGTCTCGCGCATGCGGAACATGGCGATGATGCTTCGCTGGATCTCGCTCGTCCCTTCGTAGATAGTCAGGATCTTCACATCACGCTTGATCTTTTCGACCTCGTATTCCCGGATGTAGCCGTACCCGCCGAACGCCTGGATGCCGTCGTTCGCCATGGCGTCACCGGCCTCCGTGGCGAAATATTTGGCGATGGAGCCCTCGACCTGCAGGTCCTCCTCGACGGTGTCCAGCCGGCGGCCGACCCACTCGATATAGGCCCGGGCCGCCTCGAGCTGCACGGCATGCGGCACGAGGAGCCGGTGGGTGTATCCCTGCTTTTCCGAGAGCGGCCCGCCGAACTGGATGCGCTCCTTCGAGTAGCGGATGGCCCGCTCGAGGGAGGCCATGCCTCCGCCGAGCCCGAAGGTCGCCACCATGAGGCGCGTGTACCCGAAGACCTGGTTGGCCTGCTTCAGACCTTGGCCTTCGACACGGCCCAGGAGGTTCTCCGCAGGAACGAAGAGGTCCTCGAGGCTCAAGGGGCAGGTGTCGGAAGCCCGGATCCCGTGTTTGTCTTCGTGTTTCCCTGGAACGAGGCCCTCCGCCCCGCCCTCCACGACGAAGAAAGACGGCCCATCGGGCGTGTCGGCAAGGATCGTGTAGAGATCGGCCACCCCCCCGTTCGTGATGAACTGCTTCTGCCCGTTCAGGCGGTAACCGATGATGTTGCCCGCATCGTCCAGCACCCGTTCGGCCTTCGTCTTCAGGGCCTGGACATTGGACCCCGCATCGGGTTCGGTCACCCCATAGGCGACGATCAGGCCTTCCTCGGCGATCTTCGTGATGTATTTGGCCCGCTGTTCGGGGGTGCCCCCCACCCGGATCGGGTCCATGCCGAGGCAGATCGCCAGGAACGAGGTCGCTATGGCCAGGTCCATCCTGGCCATGCGCTCGCTCACGAGGGCGATCTCGGTCGCGCCGGCCCCCAGTCCGCCGTATTCTTCGGGGATGAAGATCAGGTGGAGCGCCACGTCCGGACCCAACATGAAGCGGATAAGGTCCATGGGAAATTTCCCGGCCTGATCCAGGGCAAGCTTCGTTTCGAGGGGAAGCCGCTCCCTTTCGAGCTTCGCGATGGTCTCCATCACCATGGACAGCGTCTCAGGGTCCATTTTCGATTGTCCTGTCATGCAACAGCCTCCTTCAAAGGATTCGATCAATAGGCTCGTGTCAATCCCGGCAAGGGCGAATCTCAAGAGGTTTCCCGTAGTCGGATTCCCTCCGAAGCCCTCGCCCTCCCTGTCGGCCAGGGTCATGTGGGCATGCTCCATCGGCCGGCCGTCCTTCAGAGATCGGTGAAGGTCTATGACCTCACCCATTAAAACCGCTCGAAATCCGTCTGAAAAGACGCTTTCCGGACCGCTGCCTGCAACCGCTGGAGGGAACCGATACGACTCGATTGCGAAGATATAGCACAGAAGCCGTCAAATAACCAGATGACTGAAAAGCGCTCACTAAAATCAGCCTCTCAGGCATCGCCCATATCCTCCACTCGATCGGGCCTCCCCCCGCTCAGGCCAGCCCTGCACCCGTCAGCCCCCCACGAAAACTCCTCTTTGGGCCATGCCGGATCAACGAGTCTTCCCCTCGGGGACAGACCCCTCCGGTGAAGCCTTCTTCAGGACCCGGTCGATGATAAACCCGCCGCCCCGCCCGCTCCGGTGGAGGAAGAAGACCGCAGCGGCCACCCCCGGGATAAGCGCCAACAGCCACACCAGGGCTCCTGCATAGGCACTGAAGGCCCACTGATTGTCCACCAGGCGGAAGATCAGGAACCCGATCAGGCCGCCGATCGCTATGAGCCCCATGAACAGCGTGAAATGATGGGCGTGCGAGTCCCCGGGACCCACCAGCAGCACCGTGTCCCCCACCTCGGCCCCGACTGGATTCGCACCCTCCAAGACCGTGAGATCATCCGGCCTCTTATGCTCAGGGCCGCATACCGGTGCCAAGGCACAGGTCCCGTGCAGCGATCGACGCCGAACGGCCACCTCAGCCTTGCCTTCCTCTGGAATACCGATCACGAGCCCTTCGTAGCTCGCCATGAATGCCTTCCTCCCCATCTTACCGCTCGACGGAGAACCGCCGGCCAAACCGTCTGCACTTGATTTCCTTTTCAGCCTACCCTATGCTTCGCAAAAAGGCCATGAGATTGGCCGACTCTTCCAACGCGGATACGCTTACGATTGTTTCCAAACGACCCTTCAGTCCCATCCGTTGGAGGCAAAATGATGGATGCGTTTTTGGACCAAGGCAGAACACTCATCGACCGTGCCCAAAGAATCCTGGTTTTCAGCGGCGCTGGTCTCAGCACCGAATCCGGCATCCCGGATTTCAGGAGCCCCGGGGGCATCTGGAGCCGCTACGACCCGTCCGACTTCTATTTTCACAAAATCATCTCGGATGAGAGCGCACGGGAAGCCTATTGGCGGATGAGCTCGGAATACTGGCTGACCATGCGGGACGCCCTTCCCAATCCAGCCCATCTCGCGGTCAAGCAACTCGAAGAGGAGGAGAAGATCGAGGCGGTCGTCACCCAGAACATCGATCACCTGCACCACAAGGCCGGCAATTCCCCGGAGCGGATCATCGAGATCCACGGTACGGCCTTCACGGTCTCCTGCCTCACCTGCGGGAAGTCTTACGAACGGGAAGCGATCGAGGCGGTCCTGCGCAGCGGCGTCAAGGCCCCCTATTGCGAGGAATGCGGCGGCATCCTCAAGCCCGACACCATCTCCTTCGGCCAGAGCATGCCCATGGACAAAATGGAGCGCGCCATGCGCATCGCGGCGATCTGCGATCTCTGCCTCGTGCTCGGGTCCTCCCTTGTCGTCCACCCCGCCGCCTCCATCCCCGAAGAGGCCCTGCGTCACGGGGCCCGCCTCATCATCGTCAACCGGGATCCGACGCATCTGGACGAACATGCCGATCTGGTCATCCATGAGTCCATCGGCGGTGTACTTCAGGCAATGATCGGTGCAAACGCCCCTTGAAGGCACACCTTTTCCACCTTCCGTTACCGGCATGGGATCTCTCTATCGCGAGTATCCGTCCCGGAAAGGCTTTATCCGGCACGATCCGGATTGAAACTGGTGAGACCGGGCGAAAAAGAAATGTACCTCGCCTGTTGACAAGCAGAGCATGGTGCTTAATAATAAAGTGAGTTGCAAGCAGGCGGCAGAGAAAAAATCAGAGAAGATGGATCCGCCTGCAACAGAAAGGGGGTGTCGTAATGACAACGGAAATGGTTAAAAGGACTCGCAGGCCGTCATGGATGACGCCCTTCGGGCGCGAAGGGTGGGGAGATGTATTCTTCGATCGTTTGTGGCCCGAGTGGATGAGGAACATGGGTGAAGAGTGGACTCCGAGTGTTGACCTCAGCGAAAAGGAAGGGAAGTACACGCTCAAGGCCGAGCTTCCCGGGATGACTAAGGACGATATCAGCGTAACCTACGAAGACGGCGTTGTGACGATCACCGGAAAGAAAGAATCCAAAAAGGAAGAGGAAGGCGCCGACTACTATGTCAGGGAATCCCGTTATGGTTCCTTCAGCAGAAGTTTCCGTCTTCCCACGGCAATCGATGAAACCAAGGTGGACGCCCAATTCAAGGACGGTGTCCTGACCGTGTTCATGACGAAGAAAGAAGGCGAAAAAACCAGGAAAATCGACATTAAATAGCATAACCCATCCATCCGCCAATCCCTGATTGGTCCAAGAGGGCCAGGCCTTAGAAGGCTTGGCCTTTTTGCTTTCAGGGAAAAATCTCGAGCCGGCCGCATCCACCAGACCGAGAAGAACCATCCTGCTCGAGCGGTCAGGCGAGGGAATCCAGGCGAAAGAGGGGTTGCAATCCTGAGGCGTTTGAACTATGATTATTGAAAATTAGCCTTATTCGCTTGACCGATCAATAGCCTCCTGCCGTCGCATCTCAACGGATCCACGGCGCGGAGGCTTTGTTGCCTTTACATCCTGTTGACGGCATCCATGCGGACGAAGCATTCCAAGCCGCTGCAGGCCGCTCCCCCGGCCCGCCCTGGCGATTGAAAAACTGAGGAGATCTTTTTGCAGGCTTCCTACCGATTTTATGCAACGGCCCCGAAGGGCATGGGCAGTCTTCTCGCGGAGGAACTCAAGGGCGTCAAGGCCCGGAAGATCGTCCCTGGCCGCGCCGGAGTGGCCTTCGAGGGCCCCCTCGAAAGCGCGTACCGCGTCTGTTTGTGGTCCCGCCTGGCAAACCGCGTCCTGATGCCCATCACGAGGTTTCCAGCGGACGCGCCCGAGGCGCTTTACGACGGGATCCGAAAGATCGACTGGTCCCTGCACCTCGGGCCTTCGGACACCCTCGCGGTCGACTGCAAGGTCGAGGATTCCGCCATTACCCATTCACGTTATGCCGCCCTCAAGATCAAGGATGCCATCGTCGATCAGTTCAGGGAGGCAAGCGGCTCCCGCCCCTCGGTCGAACTGCTGCGGCCGAGCGTACGTGTCAATGCCTACATCAAGAACGACCACGTCATGGTAAGCCTCGATCTCGCAGGGTCGAGCCTCCACCTCCGGGGCTACCGCGAAGAGCACATCTTCGCCCCCATGAAGGAAAACCTGGCCGCAGCGGTGCTTGCGTTCGCGGGATGGCGGGAAATCGCCGCTCAGGGCGGCCCCCTCCTCGATCCGTTGTGCGGCTCCGGCACCCTCCTGATCGAAGGCGCCCTCATAGCGGCGGACGTGGCCCCCGGCCTTCTCAGGCCTTACTATGGGTTCCTGGGCTGGAAAGGCCACGACCCGCGCCTCTGGGAAAAATGCCTCAAAGAAGCCCGCGAAAGGCGCGAGGCTGGAATGCAGAGACTCCCTCTCCTCATCGGCTGTGACAGAGACCCGGCCGCGGTTTCGGTGAGTCTTGCCAATGCCGCCCGGGCCGGCTTTCAGGGCCGGATTCAGGTCGAAAGGAGGGAACTCACCTCCACCATCCCCCCCAAAGGGACTCCTGCGGGGCTCCTGGTCACCAACCCTCCTTACGGTGAACGTATCGGAGACGAAACCGCTTTGATCCCGCTTTACGGCGAAATCGGGCACGTTCTGAAGGAGCGGTTCGGCGGATGGAAAGCCGCTGTTTTCACGGGCAACCCACGTCTCGGCCGGGAAATCGGCATCCGCCCCGAGAAGACCCACGTTTTTTACAACGGTCCCCTGCGCTGCGAACTCCTGACCTTCGAGATCCCGCCCGGGAGCCGGGTGCGCCGCATCCCGGGAAGCGGCCCCCTCACCACCCCCCCTCAGCCGGAAACGCCCCAACCGGCCGCCCCTGAAATCGGCCCGGGCGGCGAGATGCTCGGCAACCGCCTCAAGAAGAACCTGAAGACCCTCTCCCGCTGGGCCCGGAGCGTCGGCGTCGACTGCTATCGTCTCTACGACGCCGATCTCCCGGAATACAATTTCGCTGTTGACCTTTACCGCGGGGAGACCCTCTGGGCCCACGTCCAGGAATACGAAGCCCCGCTCACGGTAAGCCCCCGCCGCGCGGAGGGGCGCCGCGCCGAAGCCTTGGCCGTCATTCCCACCGTACTCGACATCCCGGCGGACCACGTCTTCTTCAAGGTCCGACAGCGTCAGAGAGGGGCCAGGCAGTATGGGAAACAGGACGACCGAGGCCGTTTCTACATCGTCAAGGAGGGCCCGTGCCGTTTCTGGGTGAACCTGACCGATTACCTCGACACGGGGCTTTTCCTGGACCACCGCATTACCCGGGACCTCATACGAACCATGGCCGGCGGAAAACGCTTCCTGAACCTCTTCGGGTACACCGGAACCGCCACCGTCCATGCGCTCATGGGCGGCGCCCGAAGCACCACGACGGTGGACCTGTCCGCCACCTATCTCGACTGGGCGAGGCGCAACATCGAACTGAACGGATTCAACATGGAAGAACAGGAATTGATCCAGGCCGACTGCCTTCAATGGCTTGCCGAGGCATCGGCGGAGAATCCGCCCTCACGTCAATACGATCTGATCTTCCTCGATGCCCCCACCTTCTCCAATTCCAAGCGGATGGAGGAGACCTTCGACATCCAGCGCGACCATCCGGAGTTGCTCGCCCACGCCCTCAAACTGCTCGCCCCGGAAGGAGACCTGATCTTTTCCACCAACCGGCGGAGCTTCAAACTGAGTGATCAGCCTTTTGGCCCCTGCAGCATCAAGGACATCACCCGGGCCACCCTGCCGAAGGATTTTTCGAGGCACGAAAACATCCACCACTGCTGGCAGTTGACGAAGAAGCCGGCTTGAATCCCGAGCGACAGGAGGAACGGATGCCTGAACTCTTCGAAACCACGACCATTGCAGGGTTTAGCCTTGGCAACCGCTTCGTGCGCTCCGCCACCTGGGAGGGCCTTGCCACCCAAACGGGCGAATGCACACCCAAACTCCTCGAAATGATGGCCGACCTGGCCGAGGGCCGCGTCGGCCTGATCATCTCGGGACACGCCTATGTCAGCCGCGAGGGGCAGGCGGGGCCCTGGCAGCTCGGCGTTCACAGCGAGGACATGCTTCCGGGCCTGAAGGGCATGGCCGAGGCCGTCCACAAGGCGCGCGGGGCCATCTTCCTGCAGTTGGCCCACGCCGGAAACCAGGCCGCCACCTCCTCGAGCGGTCTCCCGTCGATCGGCCCGAGCCCCTTCGCCCCTCCCAAGAGTGAAACCTGCCGGGAAACGAGCCCCGCCGACATCGCAGCCGTCGTGGGGGCCTTTGCCGAGGCCGCAGATCGAGCCAAACGGGCCGGCTTCGACGGTGTCCAGATCCACGCCGCCCACGGATACCTGTTGAGTCAATTTCTCTCCCCTTACTTCAATAAGCGCACGGACAGCTATGGGGGGGCCATCGAAAACCGCTCCCGCCTCCTCATCGAAGTCTACAAAGCCATCCGACACGCTGTCGGGGAGGCTTTTCCCGTCACGGTCAAGCTGAACTCCGAGGATTTTCTTGAGCCGGGCCTCACGCAGGACGACATGCTCCAGGTATGCGTCAACCTCGAGGCCTTGGGGATCGATGCCATAGAGTTGAGCGGCGGCACCGGTTTTTCGGGGAAATACCACCCCATTCGGCGCGGCACGATCGAAGGGCCGGAGGCGGAAGGCTACTATCTCGAGGCCGCCCGCCGCTTCAAGGCACGGATCGAGACACCGCTGATGCTCGTCGGGGGGATTCGCTCCTACGAAACGGCCGAAAAACTCGTGCAGGAAGGCACTGCCGACTACATCTCTCTATGCCGCCCGCTTATCCGCGAGCCTCACCTCATCGAGCGCTGGATGGAAGGGGACAGACGCCCATCCACGTGCCTTTCGGAGAACCTGTGCCTCAGGGCCACCCGAATGGGTGAAGGGCTTCATTGCGTTGTTGAAAGATCCCTGCAGGAGAAGGAGGTCTGATCATCCCGGCCCGTGTTCGAATCCGGCGGCCAGGAAGGCGAGGATCCCTTTCCGAACGATCATGACCGCAATGGCGGCCAGGAGCAGGCTCGAGATCTTCGAGGCCGTCCGAGCCCCCGCCTGCCCGAGGAGACGGTTGATCTCGGGAGCGAACCAGAAAACCGCACCGGCCAGACAGATGTTGCTCACCAGCGCCAGGGCCGTCAGCAGGGCGCCGTACTCGTTGCTGAGGAGGACGGTGGTGGTGAGCACGGCCGGTCCGGCGATCAGGGGCACGCCAAGGGGAACCGCCCCGAGGCTCTCCCCGTCCGTCTTGCGCAGACGCTTTTTCGTGGTCAGCAGATCGCTCAGGGAGATGGCGAAGAGCAGGACCCCGCCCGCCACCATGAAATCTGCAACGGTGATACCGAGAAGTCGCATAAGGGCGTTTCCGCCGCCAAGGAAACCCAGCGCGACCAAAGCGGCGGTGATGACCGACTGCCGGACGGTGCGCCGGATCTCCTTTTCCCCCATCCCTTCGGTAAGCCCTAGAAATATGGGAAAAAGCCCAATGGCGTCAACCGCCACGAACAGTGGAACGAAACAGAGCCAGAACGCCATCATGTCTGAACGTCCTTTCCGCTGCGCCTTCGGTGCCTGATTGTAAAACACTGTGGCGACACCTACCGAAATCCAGTGTGACACAGAAAGGCCTTCTTTTCAATGCCTGTGGATCTCATCCCCGTTTTGACAGCGAAGAGGGCGACTGACCGTTCCCCTGGTCCCAGACCCTCCGGTCGCCGCGGCAAAGGCCACCTTACAGGAGGAAGCGGCCTCTGCCGCGGTCGCCCTGCTCTAAAGCAAAACGGCGCTGGTTTGTGAAAACCAGCGCCGTTTCTTGTCTATCACAAGTCCGCCCGGCAATCTTCTACGCACCCTCGATCAGCACGATGCCCAAGCCGCGAAGTTCTCCCTTGACAGCAGTCCGATGGGATCCTTCAGGTATTCCCGAGAAACACACAGCCACTCTCGCACATGGGACACACGGACAGCCGTCCGAACCTGCCGTCGCATGAAGCGGCTCATGGACCCCCGGGAAAGATCGGGCATTCCGCGCCGGCAAACCGGACGCGTACCCCACTACCGGGCCTTTCATCGGAAGCGCAGTATAACAGGCACAAAACAGACCTGATTTAAACCCTTCGCTTGCCCGTGCAGGCAATAAATCCGCCCTTTTCACAGTATGAAGGAAATCGGCCCCCATGCCTCGTGCAATCGAAGGCCGGATCGATCAGGCCTTTTTGTTCTTGGCCCGAAATTTCTTCAGCCGCTCCCCCAGGCCCAGATCCTTCGCCGTCTTTCTGCGTTTCGCGGTCAAGCTCTTGGCAGCCAACGCCTGCCGGGCCGGGAAACCCCACTTCTTGCGGTACTCTTTGGCATCCAAACCGTGATCCTTCAAATGCCGGTTGGTGATCTGCTTGAACTCCTTCCCGCACTCGAGGCAAATAACCTTATTCCGCTGAATGGATTTCTTGGGATCCATTCCCTCGAACGGGACTGCCGCCTCTCTCTCCGCAAATACCGATACCTCGGAGGCAGCACCCTGCTCAGTGGATTCCATGTCTTTCAAGACGCTGAAGGTCTTTCTAAGAAAGTCCTGGATCTCCTCTGCCGACATTGTTGCATGGGATGACTGCGCGGTCGCAATATCGACCGCCATCTCGGTGAGTGTTTTTGACATACTAAAGTCCTCCTTTCAGTTAGCCGCTGGTGTTAATTTCATAATAGGCATTTCTTAGAACGATAATCAATAATCATGTATGAGTCAATACATTTGTTCCATGTCGAAGCTAAAAAATTCACTACCGATCCAAAAATCCCATTCCAATTTCTGAAAGGCTTTCACCGATCCACTATTATTACCGCGCCGGCATCCTGCCCCTTCCATACAGATTCAAATGTTCAAAATCTGAACAATATATCCGAAATCTGTGAATTCCCCCTGCCGGCAACCTTCGACCAAGCTGTGTATCCCAGCATTCGGAAAACGCAGACGAGCTATTTCATCAATCGATATCAAGAGTCGAAGCTTGTCTGCAGCGGATCTCTCATTTCCACTTGCACGCGGGCATCCCCGCAACAACGCAAAAAAAGATTCCTGAGAACCTGTCCGGATTGTTATAATACCTCTGGCAGGATAAAAACAAGGGTTAGGAGAAACCGTTTTATCCTTCCAAATGTGACCGATCCGACTCCCTTAGAATTTCTGTCGGCCGATCCCCGGGCGATTCCGTCAACCCTCGACTCCATTCGTCCCGTCGACCCGAAAACTGACGCCATGAAGATACCCTCTGGCGCGTCTATCCGGAAAGGTTCCATTGCTGCGGATATGTCGTATCCGGGCCGCCCTCCGCGACGTTCCCCGCACATTCGGCCCTTGCAGCGATTCGACATTCTCTGCACCGGCCTAATCGGGCCCCTCTCCCGCGCGCTTGGGGTTCGAAGGCGTAGCGGTCGGGAAAAGCCCTCATTCCCTTTCAAGGGGGGCCGCAATGGTTGATCGAACGAAAGAAGAGAACAGCAGGAGGAAGGCATGAAAGGCATTCTAGTGCGATGGCTGGTGCTCACCACGGCGATTCTCGTGACCGCTTATCTGATCGAAGGCATCCATGTAAGCGGGTTTTTCAGTGCCTTTCTGACGGCGGCGGTTCTCGGCATCCTGAATGCCTTCCTCCGCCCTCTCCTGATTCTTTTGACACTACCCATCAATGTGCTTACCCTTGGACTTTTCACCTTCGTCATCAATGCTTTTCTGTTGATGATGGCTTCCGGAGCCGTTTCTGGTTTTGTCGTCGAAAGTTTTGGATATGCGCTGCTCGGTTCAATGATCATCAGCATCTTCAATTGGGCGTTGAGCAGTTTCATCAATGACCAGGGACAGGTCACCACAATCGAAATGCGCAGACGGGATGGTGATCGTTGGGAATAGCACTTGAGCCGTATCACTGCGCACAAAGGAGGAACACCTGTTATGCCACAGAGAAAACCCGACCCCCCCGAAACAGGAAATACCATATCCTGGGATCCCTACGGCCGACCTATCGTCCCGGACAACCCCGTCATCCCCTTCATCGAAGGAGACGGCACCGGCCCCGACATCTGGCGCGCTGCGCGGCCGGTTTTCGATACAGCGGTCCGGAAGGCCTATGGCGGCAAAAAAAAGATCCTCTGGCTGGAACTCCTGGCAGGCGCTAAGGCGCAGGATGCCCTCGGCCCAGATTGCCTCCTGCCCGATGAAACCCTCGAGGCCCTGGCCCGATACGGGATTGCCATCAAGGGACCCCTCACGACCCCGGTCGGCGGCGGATTCCGCTCCCTGAACGTCACCCTTCGCCAAAGGCTCGATCTGTATGCCTGCATCCGACCCGTTCGCTACGTGCCCGGGATCCCGGCCCCCGTCCGGCACCCTGAAAGGGTCGATCTGGTGATCTTCCGGGAAAACACGGAGGATGTATACGCCGGTGTCGAATGGGAAGCGGAATCGCCGGCCGCCCGCGAGATCCTCGAACAGATCAATGCCAGACTCTCATCGGAAGGCAAGCCACCTCTGCCGATCGAAAGCGCCGTCGGCATCAAGCCCATGAGCCGCCGCAACACGCGGCGTCTCGTCGCGAGGGCGATCCAATACGCCCTCGATCATCATTATGACAGCGTCACCCTGGTGCACAAGGGCAACATCATGAAGTACACCGAGGGGGCCTTCCGTGACTGGGGCTACGAGACAGCGCGTGAGCTGTTCGGTGAGCGCACCCTCACCGAAACAGAGCTTTTCGAGGGCTTCGGCGGCCGGATGCCGCCCGGCAGGATCGTGATCAAGGACCGGATTGCGGATGCCATGTTCCAGCAACTGCTGCTGCGGCCGGAAGAATACGGCGTGCTGGCGACACCGAACCTGAACGGGGATTATTTATCGGATGCCGCAGCGGCGCAGGTGGGAGGGCTCGGCATGGCCCCAGGCGCCAATATCGGAGACCGGTGTGCGGTGTTCGAGGCGACGCACGGATCGGCCCCGAAGTACGCGGGGATGGATAAAGTCAATCCTGGCTCATTGATACTCTCAGGCGTCGAGATGCTCCGTTTCATGGGCTGGGAAGAGGCGGGTGACCTCATCGTGAAGGCCCTTCAGGACACCATAGCGGACGGCATCGTGACCTATGACCTTGCCCGCCAGATGGAAAACGTAAAAGAGGTCTCCTGCTCGGCCTTCGGCGCTGCGATCCAGAGCCGCATGCGTTAGGCCATTCCCGCCTTCGGCCCCCGCCGGCGGCGGCCGGCCCCGAACACCCCGGCCTCCCGCACAATCCCGTCGCGCCCTCCATCGATGGATCCGGCACCGGGCCCGACATCCGCGGCGCAGCGAGTCAGAGAGGGTTTTCTCTGACGGCGCCGGCGCGCTTCAGATGGACCTGGATAGCCATCAGGGCCGCTGGGGTTACGCCGGATATGCGCGATGCCTGCCCCATGGATGATGGACGGACGCGGGCCAGTTTTTCGCGCACTTCCGTCGTAAGCCCATGAACCGCGCGGTAATCCAGGTCCTCCGGCAGGCGGGAGTTTTCCATCTTCCGGAGCCTTTCGACCTGCTGCTCCTGCCGTTCGATATATCCTTCATATTTGACGCGCGTCTCGACCTCGATGGCGATCGCCTCCTCGACCCCGGCAAGCCCCGGGTCGAAGACCCGCAGATCCTGGAAGACGACCTCGCTTCGCCGGAGCAGCTGCGCCAGGGTGATCGGATTCTTGATCGGGGCCGAACCCATCGCCCTCAGGCTCTCCTGGATGGAAGGCCCCGGCTTCAGCATCACGCATTTCAGCCGCTCCAGGGTCCCTTCGATCCACTCGCGCCTGTGTCGGAAGGCGTCATACACCTCGTCGAGGACGAGACCCAAGCGCCGCCCGATCTCCGTCAGACGGAAATCGGCGTTGTCTTCGCGGAGCAGCAGCCGGTACTCCGCCCGCGAGGTGAACATCCGATAGGGTTCGCGGGTCCCCTTCGTGACCAGGTCGTCGATCAGCACGCCGGTGTAGGCCTGTTCGCGCCCGAGGATCAGAGGCTCCTCCCCGCGGACCTGCAGGACGGCGTTGATCCCCGCCATCAGCCCCTGCGCCCCCGCCTCCTCGTAGCCGGAGGTGCCGTTGATCTGTCCAGCGTGAAACAGGCCGGCGATGCGCTTGGTCTCGAGGCTCGGCTTCAACTGGATCGGATCGATGTAGTCGTATTCGATGGCATAGCCCGGCCGCAGGATCTCGGCCCGCTCGAGGCCGGGGATGGAGCGGACCATGCGCAGTTGGATGTCGATCGGCAGGCTCGTGGCGAGCCCGTTCGGGTAGACCTCGACCGTGTCGAGCCCTTCGGGCTCCAGGAAGACCTGGTGGCGCTCCTTCTCGGCGAACCGCACAACCTTGTCCTCGATCGACGGACAGTAGCGGGCCCCCACCCCCTTGATAACGCCGGAGAAAAGCGGCGAGCGGTCCAGCCCCGAACGGATGACCTCATGGGTCTCGGCCGTGGTGTAGGTCATATGGCAGGGGACCTGGGGCAGCGCGACTTCGCGGGTGCGAAAAGAAAAGGGCTTCGGAACCGGATCCCCCGGCTGCGGCGTCAGGCCCTCGTAATCGATGCTGCGCGCGTTCAGGCGGGGCGTCGTCCCGGTCTTGAGCCGGTCGACCTGGAAGCCGAGCCCCGCCAACTGCTCCGAAAGCTTCAGGGAGGGTGGGTCCCCCATGCGGCCGGCCGGGAAACGGTTGAGGCCGATATGGATCAGCCCCCCGAGGAAGGTGCCCGTTGTCAGAACCACCGTCCGGCCCCGGATCGCTTCGTGCAGGTGGGTCTCGATCCCCTCCACGCGCCCGTCCTTGACCAGGAGATGGTCCACCATGGCCTGGCGAACATCCAGGTTCGGCTGGCTTTCCACCACCCGTTTCATGCGCCTGCGGTAGAGGTCCCGGTCGTTCTGGGAGCGCGACCCCTGCACCGCCAGGCCCTTGCGGGTGTTGAGGCGCCGGAACTGGATCCCCGTGGCATCGGCGTTCAGGGCCATCTCCCCGCCGAGCGCATCGATCTCCTTGACCAGATGCCCTTTGGCCAGCCCGCCGATGGCCGGATTGCAGCTCATCGCGGCGACATGGTCGAGGTTGATGGTCAGAAGCAACGTGCGGTGGCCCATGCGGGCCGCGACCAACGCCGCCTCACACCCGGCATGCCCGGCCCCGACTACGATGACGTCGTATGTATCTGGATCGGATGAAAATACCACGGCCGCACCGCGAATTCAGAAGTTAATCGGGCCGACAACCGGCTTCGGCTGGAGACCCGTCAAAAAACGTCCTTCACGACGATGGTCGCCTCGCGGGCCGGCCCCACCGACACGATCGAGATGGGAACCCCGCTGATCTCCTCGATGACATTCAGATAGGCCCGCGCCTCGGGGGGCAACCGATCGAGCTTCCGAACCCCCGAGATATCCTCGCGCCATCCCGGCATCTCCCGGTAAACCGGCTGGCAGAGGGCCATCCGGCGGATGCTCGCCGGCCGGTGGTCCACGGCCTCCCCTCGGACTTCATACCCGACGCAGAGCTTGACCTTCTCGAGGCCGGTCAGGACGTCCAATTTGGTGATAGCGATGCTGCCCAGGCCGTTCAGCCGCACGGAGTCCTTCACAATTACGAGATCGAGCCATCCGCAACGCCTCCGCCTTCCCGTCGTCGCTCCGAACTCGTGCCCCTTTTCCTGAATGTAATCGCCCGTGGCATCCGACAACTCCGTTGCGAAAGGCCCCGCACCCACACGGGTGGTGTAAGCCTTGACGATCCCGATGACGTGCGTGAGCTGATTCGGCCCGATGCCGGCCCCGGCGCAGGCCGAACCCGCCACGGGGTTGGACGAGGTCACGAAGGGGTAGGTCCCGTGGTCCACGTCGAGATGGGTCCCCTGGGCGCCTTCGAAGAGGATTCGGCGCCCGGCCTTCACCGCCCGGTCGAGTTCGAGGGACACATCCGTTATATAAGGCTTCAACCGCTCCGCCATTTTGAGGTAGGCATCCACGATCGGTTCGGCCTCCAGGGCCTCGGCGTTCAGAAACCGCGTCAGGTAGAAGTTTTTCTCTTCGAGGTTGACCTTGACCTTCTCCTCGAGGACCTCCGGCTCCGTCAGATCTATGGCCCGGATGCCCGTGCGCGCCGCCTTGTCTTCATAGCAAGGGCCGATCCCCCGCCCGGTGGTCCCGATCATCGCCTTGCCCTTCCGGGCCTCGCGGGCATGATCGATCGCCCGGTGATAGGGCATGATCAGGTGCGCCTTCTCACTCAACGACAGGCGCCGCGGGGTGACGTCGATACGGGCATCTTCCAGTTTCGCCATCTCCTCGAGGAGGACCTCCGGATCCACCACGACACCGTTGCCGATCAGGCATTTCTTGTCCGGATAGAGGATGCCGGAAGGGATCAGATGAAAAATGAACTGTTTTCCTTCCACAACGAGTGTGTGCCCGGCATTGTTCCCCCCCTGAAACCGCACGACCATATCCGACTTCGCCGTCAGAAGATCGACCACCTTGCCTTTGCCTTCATCACCCCACTGGGTTCCGACTACAACCATATTGGACATCTCAGTCTTCTCCAATCGTCACAGCTGACCATTTTGACCCGGCAGCGGCCTCGCGGCCCATCCCGGCATTCCCTTGCCAGGCCGCTGGGGAGGCTTATCGGCGCATAACCGGGATACCGCCCGACCTCCATCCCATCCAGAGCGCCGGCAACGGCGCAATCCACGGGGGAACCTAGCGGAAACCTACCGGCATGTCAACCATTTTGGTCCGACGCCGTCTGCTTCGCCCCCAGCTCCGGGCCTGGTCGGGCACCACGCCGGAGGGTTCTCGACCCCGTGTGCGCACAGCAGGCCAACAAATGGATCCTGCGACGGGAAAACCCTCGACCAAAAACAGATTGCCCTTCACTCGATCGATCCTGAAATCAGGTCCCCCCAGACCTTCGAAACCCGCCGACGCGATCGGGCATGCAACCCGGCCTTCCGATTCCGGGTTGGTCTCCATCATCCGCCAAAGCCCGGACGAAGCAGGTGTGCCCTTCTTTGCGAACGGAACCTGCAGCCACTGGTTGGGCGGGCTTTCTGAGCGCATTGAAGAGACACTCCCCTCAACGATCGGGGGGTGTCACTCTCAAGATGAAAACCGAACTCCCATTTGCCTTGACATGCCAGGGCATCCTCCTATAATGGCACCCATTGATTTCCGTATTCATCCCCGGAACGATTTTATCAGGGAAATCCCATGGTTTTTTGGCGGGCCCCACTCGATGCCGACGATATCCAGGTGACGCGCGGCATCGTATACATTATCGAAGACCGGTGCAAAGGCTGCGGTTACTGCATCGAGTTCTGCCCCAAAAGAATCCTCGAATTCTCCAGGAGCTTCAACAAGAAAGGATACCACCCGCCTGTCGTATCCGACAAGGAGCAGTGCGTCAACTGCCATTTTTGCGAGATCATCTGCCCCGAATTCGCCATTTATTCGGTGGAAGCCCCGTCCTGAAACCGCCTTCACCCCGATTCCGGGTGGAGGTCCGGGGAAACCATTACAGGGAACCGAATTCATGAAACCAGCCGTTCTCACAGGTGAACACTTCATGACCGGGGACGAGGCCTGCGCCGAAGGTGCCCTGGCCGCGGGCTGCCTCTTCTTCGGGGGCTACCCGATCACACCGGCGACGGAGATTGCCGAGCACATGTCGGAGCGGCTTCCGCAGGTCGGCGGCACCTTCATCCAGATGGAGGACGAGATCGCCGCGATGGCCTCCGTCCTAGGGGCGAGCTGCGCCGGTGTCAAGAGCATGACGGCCACCTCCGGTCCGGGTTTCAGCCTGATGATGGAAAACATCGGCCTGGCGGTCTGCACCGAGACGCCCTGCGTCGTCGTCAACGTCCAGCGCGCCGGGCCATCCACGGGGCTTCCGACCCTGGGTGCCCAGGCGGACATGATGCAGGCCCGCTGGGGATCCCACGGGCACTATGAGATCATCGCCCTGGCCCCCTCCTCGCCGCAGGAGATCTTCTACCAGACCATCACGGCCTTCAATCTGGCCGAGCGTTACCGCGTCCCGGTCCTCATCATGACCGATGAATTCGTGGGGCACCTGAGCGAGCGCGTCGTCATCCCCGAACCGAAGGGTATCCACCTCGTCAGCCGCCCCGCGCCCAAAGGGCGCAAAGACCGGTTCAAGCCCTTCAGAGCGGGGCCCGACGGCATAGCACCCATGGCCTCCGCGGGTGAGGGCTACCGGATTCACGTAACGGGCCTGACACACGACGAGCGCGGCTACCCGACCATGACCGTCGAGGCCCAGGATGAAATGATCACCCGGCTGGTCGGGAAGATCCGCGACCACGAGGACGAGATCATCCTGACCGACGGGTACCGTCTGGAGGATGCCGAGATCGTCGTGGTCTCCTACGGGGTTTCGGCACGCACGGCCTACGCCGCCGTGGACGAGGCCCGCCAGTCCGGGATCAAGGCCGGCCTTTTCAGGCTGATCACCGTCTGGCCGTTCCCGGAGCGGGCCATCCGGCAGATGGCGGAGCGGGTCAAGGCCTTCGTGACCGTCGAGATCAATCTCGGGCAAATCCACCTCGAGGTCGAACGCTGCGCCGGCGGCAAGGCGGCCACCCTCCTCGTGGGACACCCCGGGGGCGCCATCATCCCTCCGGAGCGCGTCATCGAAGCCATGCAATCCGCCGTCAAAGGGGGTCAACGACCATGAAAAATGCCGCCCCTCCTCCCCCGCATCCGCTCGAGGATCTCATCCGCACCGATCGCATCCCGCACATCTGGTGTCCGGGCTGCGGCATCGGCACCGTCTTTTCCGCCTCCCTTTATGCCATGAAGACAAGCGGGATCGACCTCGAGAAGACCGTGATGGTCTCCGGGATCGGATGCTCGGGCCGAGGAGCCGGATATGTCAACCTGGACTCCTATCACACCACCCATGGACGCGCGATCCCTTTTGCCACCGGGATGAAGCTCGCAAACCCGGAACTGAACGTCGTGGTATTCAGCGGGGATGGCGACCTGTTCGCGATCGGCGGCAACCACTTCATCCATGCCGCCCGCCGCAACGTGGATCTGACCGTCATCTGCGTCAACAATTTCAACTATGGCATGACCGGCGGGCAGGTTGCCGCGACTACACCGCTGCGGGCCCGCACCACCACCACCCCGTACGGCAATCCGGAGACGCCCTTCAATCTTCCGCTCCTGGCCTACGCCTCAGGCGCGACTTACGTGGCCCGCTGGACCATCCTGCACACGAGGGATTTGACCGAATCGATCGTGGAAGCCTTGCTCCGCCCGGGCTTTTCGTTCATCGAGGTCCTGGCGCCCTGCCCCATCAACTACGGACGACGGAACAAAGAAAAGCCCCTGGAGACCCTGCGCCTTTACCAGGAGAAGACCATCGTCCGGAACGACGCGCATCCCACTGAACTCGAAGTCGACTTCGACAAGGGCGTGATCCTCGGCAAGTTTGTCGATGTCCACCGACCTACCTGCACCGATCGCTACGATCAGATCTGCCGCCCGAAGGATCTCGCAGATGCGTCTTCAGCCGAGGCCCAGGCATGATAGCGAGCGCAGGGCCGGAGGCCCCCGGGGGACCCGGCGGGCGAAAGGCCAGGCCGCAAATGAACTGCATCGAAACCCACGGGAACACCATATGAAAAAGGGCAATGCTTCAGGCGGTCAAACGGAAATCGTCTTTACCGGCTTCGGCGGCCAGGGGATCGTCCTCGCAGGGAAAATTCTCGGCCAGGCCGTAGCGCTGGGGGACCACAAGGAGAGCACCCTCGTTCAATCCTACGGTCCCGAGGCCCGCGGCGGCGCCTGCAGCGCGCAAGTCATTATCTCGGAGTGCACGATCCACTACCCCTATGTCCGGCAGGCCGACATCCTCGTCTGCATGTCCCAGGGGGGTTTTGAAAAGTTTATCGATTCCTTGACCCCGGAAGGGATCCTGATCCTCGATTCCGATCTGGTGCAGCCGCGCGGCTTCGACCGTGAACACTTCGACATCCCCGCCACGCGCCTGGCCGAGGAGGTCGGGCGCAAGATGATGGCCAACATCATCATGCTGGGGTTTTTTACCGCCGTCACCGAAACCGTCTCCTTCGAGGCGGCCTCCGGGGCCGTTGCCGCCTCGGTCCCCAAAGGAACGGAAGCCATGAACCTGAAGGCCTTTTCCAAAGGCTGCGATTACGGCCGTGCCTTGCTGAAAGGGCGCCAGAAGAAGGCCGAAGGAAAGACAGGGGCCTGATCTCATGACCAGAAGCAAAGAACGCCTTTATAAAGTCATCGTGATCGGGGCCACCCCGGCCGGCATCCTGGCGACCAACAAGCTGGCTGAAATGGGGGTGCCGGTCACGCTGGTGGACCAGGCTGCGGACCTGGACCACAAGCTTTCCTCCGAGCATTGGCGCCTGCCCTGCGGCGTGCCACTGAACTTCGCCCACCGGCCGGGGCTCCTCCGCATTCTCAGGAATCCGGCGATCCAATGCCTCCTCCCCGCCGAAGTGGTCTCCATCAAACACACGCCCCAAGGGTTCAAGGCCCATCTGCGCCTCGACGCGACGTATATCGACCCGGAGCGCTGCACCCTCTGCGGCCGCTGCGCCGATGTCTGCCCGGTCATCGCCCCGGACGGCGCGAGGCCGATCCAATTCACCGGCCGGAACATGCTCCCGGGGCGCATCCTCCTCGAGAAACGCCGGACGCCGCCCTGCCAGGGCCATTGCCCGCTCGGTGTCAACGCCCAGGCCTATATCGCCCTCGCGGCGGCAGGCCGTTATGCGGAGGCGCTCCAGATCGTGCGTGATGAAAACGTGCTCCCGGGGATCTGCGGCCGGGTGTGCACCCACCCCTGCGAGGCGGCCTGCCGCCGGGGCGAATTGGACGAATCCATCGCCATCCGCGATATCAAGCGCTTCCTCGCCGACTACGAAATCGCGCAAAGCGACGCCCCCGCGCCTCACCGGAGCGACGGGAGCCGCGGAAAGCTCGCCGTAATCGGCTCCGGACCAGCCGGTTTGGCCGCGGCCGCCGAGGCCGCCCGCCTGAACTACGCCGTAACCGTATTCGAACGCGAACCGGAGGCCGGCGGGCTTCTCCGCTATGGGATCGGCCCCCATCGCCTGCCGCGCGCCATCCTCGATCATGAACTGGAATATATCCACCGGATGGGCGTCGTCATCGAAACCGACCACGCCGTGGTGATCGAGCGCGACCTCGATGGCCTCCGCGCGGCCTTCGACGGTGTCATCCTCGCCACGGGGTCCTGGAAGGACCGGAGCCTCGGCGTGCCGGGGGAAGACCTCGAGGGGGTCGAAGGCTGCCTTGCATTTCTCGAGAGGATCTACCGGGGCGGGATCACGGCCCTCGATGAACGGACAGCCGTCGTGGGCGACGGCAATGCGGCCTTCGATCTGGCGAGGGTGCTCCGCCGGATGGGTGCCGAGGTCGTCTTGCTCTCCTGGTTCCCGAAAGAACTCATCCCGGCCGACCCGCGCGAGGTCGATGCAGCCGTCGAGGAGGGCGTCCGCATCATGGACCGCCTCCAGGTAACGGCATTCGAAGGCAGCGACGGGCGGCTGCGCGTGCTCCACTGCCGTCCCACCGAACCAGGGAAACCGGACCCGGAGGGCATCCCGTGGCCGGTCATCGTCCCGGGTTCGGAACCGGTCCTCCTCCCGTTCGACAGGGCCTTCGTCGCCATCGGACAGAAAGGGGCCTTCCCCGCCCTCCAAGCGACGGTCAGCCAAGGTGTCGGCGCCCCCGCCTTCGTCGAGACGACGCCCGCCGGTCTGATCACCGCAGACCCCTCCGGCCGCACATCGATCGCCCGCGTGTATGCCGCCGGAGATGCCGTCTCCAGCCCCGGATCGGTCGTGTCCGCTATGGCCGCCGGCAAAACGGCCGCGAGAACCCTTCACCTCGATCTGGGCGGCGGGGACCCCGTCCCGCACAGGACGGAGCGCCCAGCGGACCGGGACTACCGGCCCATCCCCGCCGAGATCCCTTCGCTTGCCAGGCCCACCATGCCGGAGAGGCAGCCGGCCGCCCGCAGCACGAATTTCGAGGAGGTGGCGCTGGGCCTTACGGTCGAACAGGTGGCCTCCGAGGCCGGCCGGTGCCTCCAGTGCGGTCTTTGTTCGGAGTGCCTCCTCTGCACGGAGGCGTGCCGGGGGATCGACGCAATCCGGCACGACCAGACTGCCGAGGACCGGGTCGAACAGGCCGGCGCGGTGATCATCGCCGACCCCGACATGGCGCCCGATGTCAAGGGCCTGGACGTCATCCGGGCTTACGGCCCGAAGTCGGCGCGTCCGAACGTCTTCGACATGATGACCCGGGGCTTCGATGCCGCCGCCCAGACCGTTATCCTGCTGAGCGGTTCAGCCCGCTCCCTCAGAGGGCGGGGACTGAGCTTCTCGCCTCCCGACCCGGAACTCGCGCGCGACATCCGCATCGGGGTCTTCGTCTGCCGCTGCAACGGGAGCCTCGGGTGGCTCCCGGAAATGGACCGGTACGTCCTCGAACTCCGAGAGCGCGAAAACGTCGTCTACAGCACGGTGACCGCTTCGGCCTGCATCCCGGAGGGCAGCGCGGAGATCGTCCACACCATCCGTGAAAAGGGGATCACGCGGGTCGTCCTCGCCTCGTGCGTCTGCTGCCCGCTCAACTTCGTCTGCAGCGCCTGCACGGATCAACGCAGCCGCCTCAAACAGGCCCTCTTCGACGGGACGGGGATCAGCCGTTCGATGGTCGAGACCTGCAACCTGCGCGGCGAGGCCCTGCGGTTCCTGAAGCAGAACGATCCCGAGTCCGCCCTCGAGCGCTTTCGGGGCCTCCTTGACCGATCCATCCACCGGGCGGCACGGCTCAAAGCCCTCCCGGCGCCCGCCAGGCATTACAACTTCGCGACTGCCGTCGTGGGCGAGTCCGAGGCGGCCTTTCAGAGCGCCCGGATCCTGGCCGATTCAGGCCTGGAGGTCTTCATGTTCGGGAGCATGGAAAGCCCGCTCTCGGACCGGGCCGTCCACCCGAACATTCACTGGTTCAAGGGCTCCCGCGTGACCGGTTTGACCGGGAGCCTCGGGAACTTTCAGCTCTTCGTGACCACCGACGGCTTTGAGCAGACCCTTCAGGTCGGGGCCGTCATCCTCGGCGAGAAGTCGCGCCGCATGATCCCTTATGTCCCCCAGGAGGGGCTCCCCCACCGCATCGTCCAATCCTCCATGCAGGGCGAAACCGGGGTGGACCTCCCCTTTCTCTATCCCGGAGCGACGTCCGTCTCAGGCCTCTTCCTGGCCAACCCGCCGGATATCCACGTCTCCGAGCGGAAAAAGGGGGCGGCAGCCGCCCTGCTCGCCGCAGCCGTCATGCCCCGCGGCCCCCGGGCCAGCCGCGGATACACCGTCATGGTCAACAAGGATTATTGCCGCGGATGCGGACGCTGCCTCGACGTGTGTCCGCACCAGGCCATCCATTTCGAAGCGAACCGGGCAGGCGGCCGTCATGCCGTCGTCGATGAGGCCCTGTGCAAGGGTTGCGGCTTGTGCATATCGGTCTGCCCCTCCCAGGCCGCCGACAGCCCCTATCGCGATCACGGCTACCTCGTCCAACTGCTGGAGGAGGTGCTGACACAGGAAAAAACAACCTCGGTTTAGAGCGGCGAATGCCCGCCAACGGCCGGGAAAGCGAGTTTCGATGAACGGAAAACCGCAGCAGGAGACGCCCGCTCACATGCCGGATTCACCCCGTAACATCATCCTTTTCCTGTGCAGCTGGGGGCCCCACGCCGCCTTCCAGCGCCTGCAGGACGACTGCGCCCCGATCCCCGAAGGCGTCAGGATGGTGAGGATCCCCTGTACAGGGCGGATCACCAAGGCGCTCCTTTTCAAACCCTTCGAGATGGGCGCCGACGGGGTCGCCCTTGTCGGATGCCATGAGGGCACCTGCCGATACGGCAGCGGGACGAGCGCCGCCCGGGCCAATGTCCGTGACACCCGCGACATTCTGGATCTCCTCGGCCTCGGGGCCACCCGGCTCCGCCTGGGGCTTTTTCTGCCAGACGACTCCGATGGGTTGATCCGGTTTCTCCAGCAGTTTTCGGACGACATCCAGGCCATCGGGAAAAGCCCCGTCAAACCGAAGGCCCTGCCGGCGGTGCAGGGCGACCCCAGCCCGCTCCTGAACCGAGTCCTCCGGGAATACGACGTCTACGCCTGTCAGGACTGCGGGAAATGCTCCTCGGCCTGCCCCCTGACCCTGGCCGGAAAGACCTTTTCGCCGCGCGCCACAGCGAACGCGCTGATCGCGGGGCGATGGGCGGACGAGGACGTCCACCGCGACATCTGGTCCTGCCTGACTTGCGGGCTCTGCTCGGACCGCTGCCCGTCGGCCGTGAACTTTCCCGGCTTCGTCCGGGAGGTCCGCCGCATCCTCCTGGCACACGGCCTCGGAGGGCACGAGGCCCACGGCGGCTTCTTTCAATCCCTGAGCCGCACCATGACGAACCAGGACCTCCCGATCCGGCACTGGGACTGGCTTCCGGACGATATCCAGACCGATCCGCAGTGCAAGATCCTCTTCTTCGGAGGGTGCGCACCCTACTTCGACATCTTTTTCCGCACCCACCTGGGGGTTACGACCCGCGACATCCTCGTGGACAGCCTGCGGCTTCTGAATTTTTTCGACATCCGCCCCGCCCTTCTGGACGCGGAAAGGTGCTGCGGACACGACCTGTACTGGGGCGGGGATCAGGAAAACTTCCTGAGGCTCGCCCGCCTCAATGTCGAGGCCATCCGCGCCTCCGGGGCGGAGGAGGTCATCGTCGGCTGCCCGGAAGGGTATCGGACTTTGGCCCATGATTACCCCGCCAACGACATCGAGACGCCCTTCAGGATCACCCTGCTGATGGATTTCCTGGAGCGTGAAATCGACAAGGGAGCGGTCGGGTTCAAACGGCTCAACCGGAGCCTCACCTTTCAAGATCCCTGCCGCCTGAGCCGCTTCGAGAAAAAGAGTCCGCTCCCGCGCAAGCTGATCGGACGTCTGAACTCGGCCGGGTTCGAAGAGATGCAGGACCGCGGCGGAGGCGCCATCTGCTGCGGCAACACCGCCTGGACAGGCTGCGATGCCTTCAGCAAGGCCCTCCAGGTCCATCGCCTGAGACAGGCCCGTGCCACCGGGACCGACCTCCTGGTGACGGCCTGTCCGAAGTGCCAGATCCATCTCCGCTGCGCGATGCAGGATCCTTTCCTGAGCGAAGCGTTGGAGATGGAGACCGTGGATCTGACGACGCTTCTGGCCCGTACCATCCAGTGGGAATGAGCGGCCTTCGAGCCCCGGACGCAAGGCCCGGGAACTATGCACGCAGCACATGCCTGAAACATGACAAGGACAGCCCAGAAAATGGAAAACATCCTGGAAGCACGAACGAAGGAAGCGCCCGGAGTTGAGCCACGCATCGGCGTCTACGTCTGCCACTGCGGCCTCAACATCGCCCAGACGGTGGACTGCGCGCAGGTGGCCGAGACGGCGGCTGCATGGGACGGTGTGGTCCTCGCCAAGGACATCCCCTACGCCTGCTCGGAGCCCGGGCAGCAACAGATCAAAACCGACATCCTCGAAAACGGCCTTGACCGCCTGGTGGTGGCATCCTGCTCCCCCAGGCTCCACGAACCCACCTTCCGGCAGATGCTTCAATCGATCGGGATCAACCCCTACCTGCTCGAGATGGCGAATCTCCGGGAGCAGTGCAGCTGGGTCCACATGGGCGATGGGCCGGCGGCTACCGCAAAGGCGATGGACCTCGTCAAAATGGCCGTCGCGCGCGTGCGCGAACTCCAGCCGCTGACGGAGGAAACGCTGCCGCTGACCAAGCGGGCGCTCGTCATCGGCGGCGGCATCGCCGGCATCCAGACGGCACTCGACCTGGCCGACAACGATTTCGACGTGGTCCTGGTCGAAAAGCGCGGCTCGGTCGGGGGGACCATGGCGCAGCTCGACAAGACCTTCCCGACCATGGACTGCTCCATCTGAATCCTCGGTCCGAAGATGACGGATGTCGGTCGACATCCCCGGATCACCCTCCACACCCTCAGTGAAGTCGTCGAGGTCAAAGGCTCCGTCGGGAACTTCGATGTCAAGATCCTGAAAAAGGCCCGCTACGTCGACGAGAAGGAGTGCACCGCCTGCGGCGACTGCGCCAAGGTCTGCCCGGTAGTCCGCCCGGACGAGTTCAACCTCGGGCTCTCCTCCCGCAAGGCGATCTACTCGCCCTTTCCGCAGGCCGTCCCGTCGGCTTACATGATCAATGCCAACGAATGCCTGGGGCACAACCCGGCCGTATGCGCCAAGTGTGTGGAGGCCTGCGCCAAGCACTGCATCGATTTCCGCATGTCGGACGAAGAGCGCGTCGAGCGTGTGGGGGCCATCGTCGTGGCCACCGGTCTCGAGGTCTACGACCCCACGGAGATGGACGAATACGGGTACACCCGCTTTGAAAACGTATTGACGAGCCTCGAATTCGAGCGGCTCGTCAACGCCGGCGGTCCGACCCGGGGCGAACTGATCCGACCCACGGACAGGCGGCATCCGAAGACGATCGGCTTCATCCAGTGCGTGGGCTCCCGCTCCCTCAACAAAGGCGCCGAATACTGCTCCAACATCTGCTGTATGAACACGATCAAGAGCACGCTTCTCATCAAGGAGCACGACCCCGAGGTGGAGGTCAAGGTCTTCTACATCGATATACGCGCCTTTGGCAAAGGGTTCGAAGACCTCTACCGGCGCAGCCGGCGCCTGGGCGTACAGTACATCCGCGGGCTCCCCGGGACCGTGGAGGAAACCGATGACCGGAGCCTCCACGTGGCGGTCGAGAACACCGCGACGAGTCGGCTCGAGGTCCACGAACTCGACATGCTGGTCCTGGCCGTGGGTGTGAAACCCGCTCCCAGTACCCAGCGCCTTCAGGAAATGCTCGGGCTGCAGCTGACCCCGGACGGCTTCTTCCTGGAGGCACACCCGAAGCTTCAGCCTGTGGACGCCGCCACCCGCGGCGTCTTTTACGCAGGCTGCGCCGAGGGGCCCAAAGACATCAAGGAGAGCGTCACGCAGGCATCGGCTGCAGCCGCGCGGGCGATCCGCCTCATGCACCGGGGTGAGATCACGACCGAGCCCATCACCTCGGTCATCCTGGCCGAACAGTGCAAGGCCTGCGGCCGCTGTGCAGAGGTCTGCCCCTACAACGCCATAACGGTGGACCCAAAAAAGAAGACCCCGGCCGTGGTCAATACGGCGGCCTGCGCCGGCTGCGGCACCTGCGCTGCGGAATGCCCCTTTGACGCCATCACTATGAACCATTACAGCGACCGGCAGATCACGACCCAGATCGACACCCTGCTCGAGGCCGAACCCTCCGGCAAGATCCTGGTCTTTGCCTGCAACTGGTGCTCTTATGCCGGCGCGGATTATGCCGGGGTCTCGCGGCTCCAGTACCCGCCCAACGTCAGGCTGATCCGCACCATGTGTTCGGGCCGTGTGGACGAGGATTTCGTCTGGCGCGGTTTTCGAGCCGGTGCTCCGGTGATCCTCGTCAGCGGTTGTCATATCGGAGATTGTCATTATATTGATGCCAACCACTGGACGTTGAAACGGATCGAGAAAGTCCACAAAAAGATGGCCCGTCTGGGCATCCGCCCTGAGAGGCTCCAGCTCGAGTGGATCAGCGCTGCAGAGGGGATCCGGTTCGCCGAGGTGATGCGCCGGATGGAAACGCTGCGGCAAACCGTCACCACCGAAGAGATCAGCGCGACCATCGAACTCCTCAGCAAGCCGCGCGGCAAAGACCCTTCCGGGTCCCCGCCGCCCCAATAAGCGGGTCTGTTATCAACCCATATCCAACTCATAACCCTTTTGAGATTTTTTGCTGAAAGGTCTGCCAGCGATATGATTTCCCTCACATGCCAGGAAACCCCAATCAGTTCCTCCGCCCTCGCAGAGGCGATTCGAAAGGACATGACTCCAAATCTCCTACGCCGCCTGGTCCAGGTCAATCTTCCGTTCCGCCTCTTTATCGATGGCTACGGCGAGCGCTTCCTCGAACAGGGCCTCAACCCCGAGGTCGGGCTCGATGCCGCCGTGCTCGACCGCTTTCAGCCGGGCGATTGCCTGCCCCTGGTAAAAAGGCTGCACGAAGCCGGCCGCACGATCACCCTGCACGCCCCCTTCACCGATCTATCACCCGGCTCACCGGACGAGCAGATCCGGAGCGTCACCCGCCGCCGTTTCAGGCAACTCCTCGAGTGGGTGGCGGTCTTCGAGCCGAGGACGCTCGTCGCCCACACGAATTACGATGTCACGCGCTACGGCCCCTTCAAGTGGGGCTGGCTCAAAAGAAGCGTCTCCTTCTGGAGGGCTCTGGCCGACAGGCTGAAAGAGACATCCACCCGCCTCGTGCTTGAAAACGTCTATGAATGGACGCCTGAAAACATGAAACACATCTTCGAAGCCATCGATCACCCCGAGATCGGTTTCTGCCTCGATACCGGGCATCAGGCGGCATTCGGCCGTGCCCCCCTCGAACACTGGGTGGACGTCATGGCCCCTTTTATCAGACAGCTTCACCTTCACGACAATGACGGCCGGACCGACCAGCATCTCGCGATCGGAGCCGGCAGCATCGACTTTCCGGCCTTTTTCAAACAGATGTCCGCGCTGTTCCCCGCACCGCCGGTGATCACCCTCGAGCCCCACCGCGAAGGCGACCTCGAACCGGCCCTGGAGGCCCTCAGCGCCCTGTGGCCCTGGTGAGGGGAACCCGCCCCCGTAACTCCGCGGACATTGAATCTGGCCGGTGCATCTGTTAGACTGGTTTCCATCCGGAAACACCCTTTTTCTCGATAGTCTAAGGCTCAGGTGCGACCCGAAGGGGCAGTTCGCGTTCGGCCGATCCCGTCGCCCATGCGCAGCGTCGCGCGTGCGACGTCCCGCAAACCGCCTCCGCCCGATCGTATGAACCTTCCGATCCAGGCCCCTTGGGAATGCACCCCGCAAGGATGGGGCCTGGCAGACACGGACTGCAGAAGACATCTTCAACTCCGGATTGGAGACCTCAACGTTCTGGAGATCGAGGAGATAGACGAACCATGCCGGAAAGTGAAACCGCCACCGCTGCAACGACCTGGATGGAGCACCCATTTCCGAAATCCACTCCAATGGTCGAAAAAGTGAAACGCCTCCAGGAAATCGTGAACCCTGAGGACAGCCTCGCCATCCTGATCAACGCCGACCCGGATGCGATGTCGGCCGCCATGGCCCTCAAGCGTTTTTTCTGGCGGAAGGCGCGCAAGATCCGGGTCTTCCACGTCAATGCGATCCAGCGGCCCGACAACCTGGCGATGGTCAAGCTGCTCAAGATCGATCAGCGGCACATCCGGCGCCTCAAGGTCTCCGAATTCACCCGATGGGCGATCGTCGATTCACAGCCCCATCACCACGAGGCCTTCGGAACGCGGAATTTCGACATCATCATCGATCATCATCTGCACTGTGAGGGTTGCAAAGCGCGATTTATGGATATCCGCGAAGCCTACGGTGCGACGGCCACCATGATGACGGAATATCTGCGGGCTGCAAAGATCAAACCTTCACCGCGGCTCGCTACCGCCCTCTTTTACGGCATCAAGAACGACACGGCCAACTTCATCCGGGACTCCCTGCCGAACGACCTCAACGCCTTCCGCTACCTCTACCCCTTCGCGAATCTGAATATCGTCAAGAAGATCGAATCCTCGGAGATGACCAAAAAGATCCTCTCGAGTTACAAAATGGCCCTGGACAAGGTCATCATCACCAATAACAAGGCCTATGTCCATATGGGGACCGTCAGCAATCCAGACACCCTGGTCATCATCGCCGATTTTTTCATGCGCCTTGCCGAAGTCACCTGGAGTTTCGCCTCCGGCATCTACCAGGACAAGGTCATCGTCATCCTCCGCAACGCGGGCTTCCGGGCCGATGCCGGCAAGACCGCCCAGCGGGTTTTCGGCCATCTGGGGGCATCGGCCGGCGGGCATCGCTCGGCAGCCCGAGCCGAAATCCCGCTCGAGCACATCGTCAAGGAGGCCAAGGGGGTCAAACAGGTGGAGCGGTTCATCCTCAAACTTCTGAAGGGCTCGAAGTAGACTCGAGGGAGCAGGGGGAAAGCATTGGCGACTTATACGGCGCATATCGACCATACCCTTATCGAACGGGTCGAACATCTCATCAGCATCAAGGATGAGGACAGCCTCCGCAGACTGATCGACGAAATGCGTCCGGCCGATGCCGCCGACCTGGTCGAGCACCTCGAGCCCGAGGGGCGTCTGTTCATCTTCAACCTCCTCGAACCCCAGGACGCCGGCGAGGTCCTGATCGAGATGGAGTCGCCGGCCCAGGATCTTCTACTCCGGGACCTGGATGACCAGACCATCTCGGAGATCGTTCAGGAACTCGATTCGGATGACGCCGCCGACCTGGTGGGGGACCTCCCCGAAGACAGGGCCCGAAGCATCATCGAGGCCGTCGAAAACGACGTCTCCGATGACCTGGCGAAGCTCCTGCCCTATCCGGAAGATACGGCCGGCGGCATCATGGCACTCGAATTCATCGCCGTCCGGGCCGATCTCACCGTGCAGGATGCCATCGATTCCATCCGCCAACGCCGGGAAGAGGTCGAAAATCTCTATTTTCTGTGGGTGGTGGATGATTTCGACCGACTGGTAGGGGTCGTATCCCTGAAAGACCTCGTGATCGAACCGCCCAACCGCAAGATCAGCGACATCATGAACACGGAGGTCATCTCGGTCCACACATGGACCGACCAGGAGGAGGTAGCACGCCTCGTCACCAAATACGATCTCGTCAGCATCCCGGTCGTGGACGACTATCACCGGCTGGTGGGACGCATCACTCATGACGATATCATCGATGTCATCGAGGAGGAGATGGACGAAGACATCGCGCGCATGGCCGGCGTCATGACTCAGGAGATCGCTGAGGAATCGAGCCTCAAGATATCCCGGGCAAGACTCCCCTGGCTCATTGCCGGTGTCTTTGGAGGCATCCTGGCCGCGGCCGTCATCAACCAGTTCGAGACATCCCTCGAGCAGATCATCGCCCTCTCCTTTTTCTTCCCCGTGATCATGGCCATGGGCGGCAACACTGGCACGCAGGCGGCGACCGTGGTGGTGCGCGGCCTCGCCACAGGCGACATCAGCATGGTCTCCATTCACAAAAGGCTGCTCATGGAACTGCGCGTCGCCCTTATCAACGGGGTCATCTGCGGCGCCCTGGTCGGTTCGATCGTCGCCGTGTGGCTTTCGGATATCCGTCTGGGCTCTGTCGTGGCCCTTGCCGCCTGCCTGATCGTCCTGAACTCCGGATTCATCGGCTCGGCGGTACCCTTCGCCTTGAAAAAATTCAATATCGACCCGGCGCTGGCCACCGGCCCCTTCGTCACCACCTCGAACGACATCCTGAGCCTCCTGGTCTACCTGGGCCTCGTCAGTCTTTATCTCGAGATCAGCGGGGTCGGACCAAACTAACCACCTGTACAAATTAGAAAAATACCTTTTTTTACATGATTTTATTGGCTTAAATGGACCATTTCCGCCACAAAAGACCTGTTCTAAGCAAAGTGGATTGCCATTCAAAACTTCAGCGAAAACCCTGTGTCAAGATAGTTTCCAATTCGGAAATGGTCTTTTTTGCCAATCTCGGCATCAATCTGCACGTTTGCTTGTGCGGCGACCTACAGGTCGCCTCCGCGCAAACACTTGATTTCCTTGATATTGACAAAAAATCCTCATTTCCGGATGGAAACTGAGTTGTACCGGGAAATCATTTCCGGATGGACACAAAATAGTTGTCACCTACCGAAAACCAAAACATTTGGAGCACTTCGTTTATTCAAAAAGCCAAAATTTGGTATTGTGCAATGGAGATGCAGTCAACGCGAGACCAACCACAAGATTTTGTCAAAGGGTAACAAGATGGTGGGAAAGTGCAATTCAAGTCGCCTAAGAATGCCATTTTGATCCCTAAAAATCCTCTTCTAAGGCAGAAAAATACGGCTTCTCGGCTATATATTAATTTAATTTCAAATATATAGCTTGGTCCGACCCCATTTATGATTTTATTTGCTTAAATGAACTATTTCCGCTAGAAATTTTTTTGACCAACGGGGATTGCCATTCGGGACTCCTTTGAAAACCAACGTAGTCGAAGCCTTTCGATTACTCAAAGGATCAAAATCAGGTATCGCCCCGAGGAGATGCGGTTCAAACAAGACCAACCGGAGAATTTCTTGGAGAATCTTTTCAGCGGCTGACAAGATAACCCAAGAGTGTCGTACATATCGCCTGGAAAGGCCATTTTATCCCCGAAAACCCCTTTCTAAGGCTGGAAAATACGGCTTTTTGGCATGTTATTACTGTAATTGCAGATAGATAGGTTGGTCCGACCCCATTCAAATAGGAGACGCTCTTGGATACGAAACATATGGTCCTTTTTCCTCACTGCCTGCTGGCCGAGGCCGACCTCGAATCCGTGCTCACGGCCTGCGAGAGCCTTACGGCCGGGATACCCTGGTACATGGAGCCGCCCCGCATCGGGGATCCGGCCCTCATGAAACGGCTGAAGTACGTTTCCCCACCCGAAGAACTCAGGCCGGAGGGGGATTTCAGCGCAGTCCTCGCCGAGTACCAAACCTGGATCGGAGACCATCCGGATCGGGGGTATCAGAGCTTCATCAAGGCCTATCTGGCACGAAACGACGAAAACCCCCCGCCATGGCTGATCCGCCAGGAGATCCGGAGCGGGAGCGAGACCGCTTCATCCTCGCGTTCGGCTGCGCTCCGGTGGCACCTGATCCTGCACATGTCCACCCGGGTCGAGTTGAACGGCAGGGAAGCCGAGGCGCTTCTCGATGAGGCCGAGGGCCGCGGCCCCCTGCTGGCCGACGTCCTCGAGGAAGCGCCCCCGCCGGATCCTTTTTTCAGCGAAGCGAGCCGAGGCCGGGGCTACCATTTTCTGACCCGGGAGCAGACGGCATCCGTGGTCGAAGCCTGGCTCGGGCTTTTTGGCAAGGCGGTCCCCCCGCAGTCGCCCCTTCTCACCTTGAACCCCGAGGTGCCTAACCTCGCTGAAGACCTTTGCGAGGAGCGCGGGCTCACCCTCACCATGCGGAAGGAGTCCTTTTCAGAGGGGCCGCACAGGGTCGGGGTGAGGGTCTTGGAAATCGAAAGACCGACCGAGCGCCGTGAGGGACGGGATCCTGCGTTCATCGAGGCCCTTTTCGACCGCCCCCTCATTTTTTGGGAAGGTTGAGCCTCAACCCCGTCGAAAGGGTGAGCGCCTTTGAGAGCGACTCCGCCCGGAGCCTGATCGTCCATGTTCCGCTTGAATGACTTCATCCTCTTGATGGTGGTGTTTTCCTCCATGGCGGCGGGGATCCTCGCCCCGGAGCCCTGCGCCGTCTTTCAGCCCTACCCGCTCTACCTGATGATGTTCCTCCTCTTTCTAAGTTTTCTTGCCATTCGGGTCCAAGCGGTCCTGGGAACCATCCGCGATATCCAGACCACGATCCTCTGGCTCTGCGCGGCCAAACTCGTCCTCCTGCCGCTCATCCTGTACCTGGTCTGCCGGGCCCTCTACCCGGATTACGCCCTCGCCGTGCTGCTTCTGGCAGGGGTTTCGACCGGGGTCGTAGCACCGTTCATGGCCGGACTCCTGGAAGCGGACATGCCTCTTGTCCTTGCCATGGTGGTGCTCACCTCGCCGCTCGTGCCCATCACCCTGCCCGTGCTTGTCCGATTCCTGCCGGGGCAGGAATTCCATGTCCCCTTCGGCCCGATGTTCCGGATGCTGGTTTTGACCGTCTTCATTCCCATCGCCGCCGTGGAGGTAAGCCGCCGCCTCCTGCCAGGCCTGACCGCCGCGCTCATGAAGGGACGCTTTCCGATATCCCTCCTGATTTTCGCACTGATCAACCTCGGCGTCTTTTCCAAGTACGCTGGGTTTTTCCAACAGAATCCGGGGACCCTCCTCGAAGCGACGATGGTCTCGATTCTTCTCGCTCTGGCCCTCCTCGCGGCCGGCATCCTCTCCACCTCCCGTAGGACCCTGGCCCAACAGGTGGGGGCCGCCATATCGTTCGGCAATATGAACAACGTCCTGATCATCGTCTTCGCGGCCCAGTTCTTCGGGCCTCTGGAGCCGACCCTGGCCGCCGTCTACATGATCCCCTTTTTCGGGCTTATTCTCCCCCTGCGCGCCTATGGTCGCCTGAAGGAAAAGCGTCTCAAAAGCCTTTACACCGCTCCAGAAAGACCCGCACCCCGTCCTTGAAGAACCCCGCGCCTCATCCCCACCCCTCTTCGCTGAGAAGCCCTTTGCAGCACTCCCTGACATAACAACGCACGAATCCACAGCGCCCTTTCAGACGCCCGACCGGTTTCCAGCGCGGCAGAGGCTTCTGCCCTTCGAAGGGGCGAGATACGTTTCGATGATGTCTGGCGAGATGCGGGGCTCAGGTCCCTCAGTTGGATTGCTTTATTGAATGAGCGTGGGTAATATAAGACATCAAATCGATTCTGCTGCAAGGAGACCCGCCATGCAACCCGAGTTCATCCAGGCCCGCGACCTGCCGGATGCCTGGTTCCAATGCGTGTATCGCCTGCTCGAAAAAGGGCACGAATATACCATCGACCGCGGAAGTTATGAAGGACAAAAACGGCTCGAATTCGACTACATCACGGTCCACATCCGATTTCCCGGCGCACGGCCGCTCGTCCCGGACATCCCCCCGTCCTTCGGCATCCCGAACCCGGTGGCGGAAGGCTATCTCGAGAGCTACCTCCCGTACCTCATGACGTCCGTAAAGCAGCCCGGCGAGGATTACACCTACGGATCCTATCTGGAAAAACAGATCCAGGAGGTCATCCGCATGTACCGGGAAAACGGCTTCGGCACCAATCAGGCCTACATGACGGTGGGAAACCCGGAGGCTATCCTGCTCAAGGACCCGCCCTGCCTGCGCGGCATCGACACCCGGGTCCGAGACGGAAGGCTCCATTTCATGGTCTACTTCCGATCCTGGGACCTCTGGAACGGGTTCCCGGCCAACCTCGGGGCCATCCAGCTCCTGAAGGAATACATGGCCGGGGAGATCGGCGTCGATGACGGCGAGATCATCGCCGCCAGCAAGGGCCTCCACCTCTATGACTACGTCTGGGAACTCGCCAAACTGCGCACGATGTGCCCCAACCCTCAAGCCTTCACCAGAGGGGAATGCCAAACCCATGATTGAGATCTCAGGAATGGACAACCGCGAAGCGGAGACCTGCGCCGAGGCCCTGGGCATCCAGCCGTATCGTGCAAGACAGGTGCGTCAATGGATCTTCAAGCGCCTCGCACACAGCTTCGACGAGATGACCAGCCTGCCGAAGGATTTGCGTGCGCGCCTGGCCGGCGAATGCAGGCTCTCGAGCCTCGAAGCAGTCGACCTCCAAGTCTCCGAGGACAGCACCCGCAAGTACCTCTTCAGGCTCGATGACGGCTTTTTCATCGAATCGGTCCTGATCCCCGAGCGCGACCACTGGACCCTGTGCATCTCTTCCCAGGCGGGGTGCGCCATGGGCTGCCGCTTCTGCCTCACCGCGCGGCAGGGATTCCGCAGGAATCTCTCGCCGGCGGAGATCGTAGATCAAGTCCTCGAGGTCAAGCGGGCGATGGACGAACCGGACGAGCTCACGAACCTGGTGCTGATGGGGATGGGAGAGCCCCTGGCCAACTACGAAAACGTCAAAAAGGCCGTCGGTATCCTGACGGCTGATGACGGTCTCAACCTCTCGCAGCGCAAGGTGACCTTATCGACCTGCGGCCTCGTCCCCGTCATGCGCCGACTCGGGCGCGAGATAATCGTCAACCTGGCCGTGTCCCTCAACGCCGCCGACCCGGAGACCCGCGATTTCCTGATGCCCGTCAACCGGCGCTATCCCCTTCCCGAACTCCTTGCGGCCTGCCGCGAGTTCCCCCTGCCGAACCGGAGGATGATCACCTTCGAATACATCCTCATCGAAGGGGTCAACGATTCGGACCGGGACGCAGAGCGCTTGACGACCCTCCTTCGCGGCATACGGGCCAAGATCAACCTGATTCCGCTCAACCCACACCCGGGCTCGCCCTTCAAGCCCCCCGAGATGGAAAGGATCCTGCGCTTCCAGGAGATCCTCATCCAGCGCCACTACACAGCGATCATCCGCAAGAGCAAGGGGCAGGATATCCTGGCCGCCTGCGGGCAGTTGAGCGGGCGGCAGAATGAGGACGAACCCCGGTCCGCCTGGAACCCCGCGGGGATGAAAGGCTCCGAACCTTCTGCCTGAGCTTCCACTTCGGCAACCGATTTTTTACGCGGGTGTTCCTTGCCGAAAATCCTCTCATTCCGGTCAGCGACAAGGGGTACGTCCAGGAAAGAACTCAAGCCCGGCGGCACCCGGCCAAGGCCCGGGCCGGCCAGCCGGATCCACCCTCCACCATGCGCGCGGGGAAACGGCTCTTTCAGGCTGGCGGCGAAATACGGGTTGCACCGGGGGCTCTATCAATGTTATTCTTCTTCTTTGATATCCGGTCGGAAACCGTTCTCGAGCGCCCGAAGACTTCCACCACGGAAACGCTCCCGACACCGACGGCGTTTCCCGGCCCGCCGGTCTCCATCAGGCTCCTGTACGGCTGAAAAACGCCCCCTGCGGGAGCCCCCCGGTCGAGCGGCCTTGCGGTTCGTTTCCACAGGCGCCATCGCCTCAGGTTGACGAACAACCGGTCCAGTCTTTGCGCGAATCACCTAAGGTGATTACGGGGCCCCGCCGGATGAAAACCCGATACCAAAGGACCCGCTATGACAATCAAACTGAATTTCTCGAAGGGAAACGGCCTCCTTCCCGCCATCGCCCAGGATCACCGCTCGGGCAAGGTCCTGATGCTGGCCTATATCAACCAGCAATCCTGGGAAATGACCCTCAAGACGGGGGAGGTCCATTATTGGAGCCGCTCGCGCCAGGAACTCTGGCACAAAGGCGGCACCTCCGGACATGTCCAGAAGGTGAAGGAGATCTACGCGGACTGCGACAGCGATGCGGTCCTCTTCCGCGTGGAACAGGTCGGGGGCGCCGCGTGCCACACCGGCTACGACACCTGCTTCCATCAACAGGTTGACACGCTCGGCAACGTCACCATCGTTGGGAAAAAGATATTCGATCCTGAAAAGGTATATGGAAAATGAACACGCTGAAGCTCGGCATCCCCAAGGGGAGCCTCCAGAATGCAACGATCAATCTGTTCGAGAAATCGGGGTGGAAGATCAATGTGAACGACCGCAGCTACTTCCCCGACATCAATGACGAAACCATCGCCTGCAGCATCTGCCGCGCGCAGGAGATGTCCCGCTACGTCGAAAGCGGTACCATCGACGCCGGGCTGACCGGCAAGGACTGGATCGAAGAAAACGAATCCGACGTCGAGGTCGTGGACGATCTGGTCTATTCCAAGGTCAGCGCCAACCCCGCCCGATGGGTTCTGGCCGTCCCGGCCGACTCGGACATCCGCCGGCTCGAAGACCTCGAGGGAAAAAAGATCGCCACCGAACTCGTCAACTTCACCCGCCGTTTCTTCGAACAGCGCGGGATCGACGTCAAGGTCTCCTTCTCCTGGGGCGCCACCGAGGCGAAGGTCGTATCGGGTCTCGCCGACGCGATCGTCGAAGTCACCGAGACCGGCTCCACGATCCGCGCCCACGGACTGAAGATCATCCACGAACTCATGCAGACCAACACGCAACTCATCGCCAACCGGGAGGCCTATGCGGATCCCTGGAAACGCGCCAAGATCGAGCAGATCATCCTGCTCCTCAAGGGCGCTCTCCGGGCCGAACACCTGGTCGGTCTCAAGATGAACCTGCCGCTGGACAAGAAGGAGGCCATCATCGCCCTTCTGCCCAGCTTGAACGCCCCGACCATCGCCGGGCTCTACAACACCGACTGGGTCTCGGTCGAAACAGTGGTGGACACCCGCACCGTGCGGGATCTCATCCCCCGACTGATGCAGGCGGGCGCTCAGGGGATCATCGAATACAACCTGAACAAGGTCATCTGAGGGCTTCATACATAGCCCCCTCCGCAGGGAATAGGGGAAAACCCGATGGGAAAAGCGCTTTCCGCTCTCGGCGGCGGAGGCCGGAAAAGGCTGAGGGCCTCGAGCGGGCTGCAGAAGCCCACGGCCGACTGGGGCCCGACACCCGGGAGAAGCGAATGAGCTGCTCCGAAAGGCTGCAGCACTCGGAGGCGAACCCCGAAGCAGGCTGCGGATTCCCACCGGAAGACGCGGCCCCGGCAACATTCCAAACCGAGGCCCCGCCGCCCGGATCCGCCAAGGAGACGACATGGCGCGTATCAGCAAGCGCACCCTCGACATCCCGCCCTTCATCGTCATGGACATCCTGGAAAAGGCCCAGCAGATGGAAAAGGCCGGCCGGGACATCGTCCACCTCGAGATCGGGGAGCCCGACTTCACCACGCCCCAGTGCATCTGCGACGCCGCCGTCAAAGCCATCGCGCGGGGGGAAACGCATTACACCCACAGCCTCGGCCTCCCGGCCCTCCGTGAAGCCATCTGCCGGCACCACCAGCAGACCTACGGCGTTGCGGTGGTGCCAGAACAGATCCTCGTCAGTTCCGGGACCTCCCCGGCCCTTTTCATGATCTTTGCGGCGCTCCTCGAACCCGGCGACGAGATCATCCTGTCCGACCCGCATTACCCCTGCTACCCCAACTTCGCGCGGTTTGTCGGTGCGGAGCCGGTCTTTGTGCGCTGTTTCGAGGAGGACGGGTTTCAGCTGCGCCCGGATGACATCCGGAAGGCGATCACCTCGAGGACACGCGCCGTCGTCATCAACTCCCCCGCCAACCCGACCGGCAATCTCCTCGCCCCGGAACGGATGGAAGAGATCGCCGCCCTCGGCCTACCTGTCGTCTCGGACGAAATCTACCACGGCCTGGTCTACGGCCCCCCGGCGCGTTCGATCCTGGAGTTCACCCGCAACGCCTTCGTGCTGAATGGATTTTCCAAGCGCTACGCCATGACGGGATGGCGCCTCGGCTACATCATCGCGCCACCCGAGTTCATCCGGCCGCTCCAGAAGATCCAGCAAAACCTGTTTATCTCCGCCGGCAGCATCTCGCAGTGGGCAGGGTTGGCGGCGCTCGAAGAGGCCGAAGCGGATGTCCGGAAGATGGTGGAGATCTATGACAAGCGCCGCCGGTATATGATCGAGCGCATCCAAAAAATGGGGTTCCAGCTTCCCGTCGAACCCGCGGGCGCCTTCTACCTCCTGGTCAATGCCCGGCACCTCGGGGAGAAGTCCTACGACCTCGCCTTTGAAATCCTCGAGAAGGCGGGCGTGGGCGTTACACCGGGAATCGATTTTGGGGCCCATGTAGAAGGGTACCTGCGGTTTTCGTACGCCAACCACCTGGACCGCATCGAGGAAGGGCTGGATCGGCTCGAGCGCTTCGTCGGGGCCCGTTGACATGGATGCCGCATTCATCAAGACCGCCTACCGGAAGGAGCACTTTCCCCCGCCCGACCGGCCCGAGATCGCGTTCGCGGGGCGATCCAATGTCGGCAAGTCCTCGCTGATCAATGTCCTCGTCAATCGGCGCGGCCTCGCCCGAACCAGCGCAAGCCCCGGCCGCACCCAAGCCCTCAATTTTTTCCGGCTGGACGATACCTTTTATCTTGTGGATTTGCCCGGCTACGGCTTCGCTAAGGTCCCGCTTTCGGTCAAGCAGTCCTGGCGGCGGATGGTGGAGGAATACCTGCTGAACCGCGCCAATCTGGCGGCTGTGGTGGTCATCCTGGATATCCGGCGCGACCCGACCCCCGGCGACAAAGAACTCCTGCAATGGTTGACGACCTACGGGATTGTTGCGCTGCCGATCCTGACCAAGGCCGACAAGCTCTCCCGGAACCAGGCCCAGGTGCACCTCCGGGGGATCACCGAGGCCCTTTCGGGCCTCCTCCCGATGCCGCCCATCCTGTTTTCGGCCAAGACCCGCCAGGGACGCGACGAGATCTGGAAAGCCATCCGTGCGCTCGCTGCCAACCCGCAGGACTATTCCTCCTTGAACCGCCCGTCATCCAATCCATAGGCCTTGATCTTCCGGTGAAGGTTGCTCCGCTCGACCCCGATTACCTCGGCGGTCTGAGAGATGTTCCAGTTGCATTCCCGCAGTTTGCTCTCGATATAGGCCTTTTCGAATGCGCTTCTGGCCTCCTTCAAGGTCCCTGCCTGCAGAGCCTCCGGCATCTCTTCAGAGGCCCCGGGCGCCTGGCTGTATGGAGAAGGGATATCCTTCGCGTCGATGACCGCCCCCGGTGTCATGATCATCAGACGCTCCACGAGGTTTTTCAGCTCGCGCACGTTGCCCGGCCATTCGTACTGCTGGAGGACCGCCGACGCCTCGGGGCCGATCTCCTTCGGGTCGGTGTTCATCGCGAGGGCGAAATCCTGTATGAATTCTCGCACGAGTTCCGGGATATCCTCGCGCCGCTCCCTGAGCGGCGGGACCCGCATGGGGATAACGTTCAAACGGAAGTACAGGTCCTCTCGAAAACGGCCCTTTTCGATCTCCGCCTCCAGATCCTTGTTGGTCGCGGCAATCACACGGACATCGACGCTGATGGTTTTCGACCCACCCACACGCTCGAACTTCTGCTCCTGCAAAATCCGCAGGGTCTTGGACTGGGCCTTGAGGCTCATGTCCCCAATCTCGTCCAGGAAGAGCGTCCCCTCATGGGCAAGGTCGAATTTGCCCTTCCGCATGGTGGAAGCACCCGTAAAGGCCCCCTTCTCATGCCCGAAGAGTTCGCTCTCGATCAGTTCCTCCGGGATCGCGGCGCAGTTGACCTCGACCATCGGCTTCCGGCTGCGTTTGCTCAACCGGTGGATGGTGTGGGCTACCAGTTCTTTGCCCGTGCCGTTTTCGCCGGAGATGAGTACCCAGGCGTTGGTCGGAGCAACGATCCGGATCTGCTCCTTCAGCTGTGTTATCGCCTTGCTCTGCCCCGTGATCCGATAACGTCCAAGCTGCGTCTCCCGCAGGAGCGAGATTTCCTCCTCCAGCCGATTGTAGTCGAGGGCATTGCTGATGGCGAGCAGCACCTTTTCGAGCGAGAGGGGCTTTTCGATGAAATCGTAGGCGCCGAGCCGGGTGGCCTTGACAGCGGTCTCGATGTTGCCGTGGCCGGACATCATGATCACCTGCAGCGTCGGACAGATCTCCCTGATCTTGACCAGGGTCTCGATCCCGTCGAGGCCGGGCATCCAGATATCCAACAGGACCGCGTCCGGGATGTTCTCTTCGATCCGTTCCAAGGCTTCGGTGCCGCTCATGGCGCGCACGACCTCGAACCCCTCGTCACACAGGATGCCCTCGACGGATTGCAGGATGCTCTCTTCGTCGTCCACCACCAGAATGCTTCTTGCCATCTCTTATCTGCCCCCGGCTCCTTTCTGCAGCATATCGAGGGCGATCCGGGCCACGCGTCCGGAAGCCCCCTCCTCGCCAAGGCGCCCTCTGACCTCTCCCAGATCACGGATCATGGCACGCCTGTAGACCGGATCTTCCAGCAGACGGCCAACCTCCCGGGCAAGGTTCGAAGCTGTGGCCTCATGCTGGATCAGTTCCCGCACAACGGCCCTGCCGGCAACCAGATTGACCAGACTGATAAACGGCACCTCGATCAGGAGGCGCCCTGCCCAGTAACTGACAGCCGAGACCTGATAGGCCACCACCATCGGGACCCCCGCGATGGCGGTTTCGAGGGTCGCCGTTCCCGAGGTGACCATGGCTGCATGACAGCGCCCGAGAACCCGAGGCAGTCCTTCCGGAGAAACCTCGACGGGAACGGGGCTCTCCCCGATGATCTGGCGGACCTTGTCTTCCTCTATGGACGATGCGAGTGGCAAGAGGGCGCGGAGACCCGGAAACCGCTTCCTCAGCATCCCGGCCGCCTGTATCATAAGGGGCAGAAGATTGCGGACCTCCTCTTCGCGGCTTCCCGGGACAATCGCCATTACAGGGGCATCCCCCGCTTCGGACCAGTCGAGCGCCGCCGCGCGCGTGGACAACCGCAAAGGCACACTGTCCATCAACGGGTGGCCGACATAATCGACCGCTACGCCGTGGCGGCGATAGAAGTCCTCTTCGAACGGAAGAATGACCGCCATACGTTCGATGCGCCGCCAGATCTTCCGGATGCGCCCCTTGCGCCATGCCCAGACCTGCGGGCTGATGTAATAGAGGACCGGCACGCCGCACCGTTTGGCGGTGGCCGCCACATGGATGTTGAAGTCCGGGTAGTCGATCAGGATCAACAGAGCGGGGAGTTCACGGCGGAGAAAACGCTTGACGTCCTGCAGGGCCTTGAGGAGAATGCGGCCCCGGTGAAAGACCTCGGTCAGACCGACAACGGCCATCTGCGAGGCATGCACCAGGAGACGCACGCCTGCCCGTTCCATCTGCGCCCCGCCGATGCCCACGAAGGAGACGGCCGGGTCCAGCCGCTGAATCGCCTCGACGAGCCTCGCCCCGTGCAGATCGCCCGACGCTTCCCCGGCGAGGATCATCACCGTCTCTGGACGGCGCTTCTCAACGGATGCGCTTGAAATGGCCACAACCCTCTTTGATCTGATCGATGATGGCGAGCGCCACCTGAAGCGCCCTGCGACCGTCCCGCCCGCTCACGACGGGGGCGGTTCCATCGCGCACCGCCGCAAGGAAGGCTGCGATCTGATCGGCGAGCGGATCACTGCCCGGGAAACTCTTTTTGCGCGTGACGATCTGAGGGAAGCCGTCCGCCCCCCTCTGCCCCCGGCCCAGCTCCGTGCGGCTGATCTCCCGCTTCGCGCAGTTCACGGAGATATAGGCATCCGGCTGAAAGATCCGGATCTTACGCAGCATGTTGTTCGAGACCCGGCTGGCGGTCAAGTTCCCGACCGTTCCGTTCTCGAAGATGATCCGAACGTTGGCGATGTCCGTCTGCGAGGTGATGACGGAAAGCCCGACAGCGTGAACCTCCTGCACCTCCGCCGGCACCACGTGCAGGATGATGTCGAGGTCATGGATCATCAGGTCCAGGACCACATCCACATCCGTCCCGCGCGTCGTGAAGAGGTTCATCCTGTGCGATTCGATGAAGATCGGCCCTTCGAGCATGCCGCTCATCTCCACGACAGCCGGGTTGAACCGCTCGACATGCCCGACCTGCAAGACCAGCCCTCTGTCCTCGGCCAGGCCGATCAGTTCGTCCGCATGCGCCAGATCATAGGTGATCGGCTTTTCGATCAAGGCGTGTACACCCGCCGCCAGGATCCGCCGCCCCACTGCATGATGGTGCTCCGTCGGAACGGCGAGGCTCACCGCATCGACCCGCCCGAGCAGGTCGTCCAGGTCGCCGTAATTCGCGGTCCCATAGCGGCGGGAGATTTCATCCGCGCGGCGCTGATCCGTGTCGGTCACGCCGACCAGCTCCGCCTGGGGCAGGGCCATATACTTCTGCACGTGATACTCGCCCAGATGCCCCACACCGACAACACCCACCCGCAGTCTTTCACGTATCACGATTCGGCGAACCCCCTTCCCGCCTGCTGCCTTCCCGGGCTGATTCGCCGCCCGCAACCGGACGCCGCCGACGGCACACATCCCCGCATGCCCGGCTCAGGTCCGATCGATCTCGCCGGCCTCGAACGAAACGATCTTGATGCCCGCCTCTTCCGCCCTCGCAACCATCGCCTCCCGGTCGAACATCAACGTCTTCCCGGCCTCCACCGCCAGGACCGCCGCCCGGACATCGGCCATCAGTTCGATCGTCTGAAGGCCCACCGTCGGCATATCGAAACGCAGATCCTGGGAAGGCTTGGAAACCTTTACCACCACCGCCTTCTCACCGGCGATCCCGCCCCCGCGGCGGATCGTGGCATCCGTGCCGTCAATGGCCTCGACCGCCAGAACCGCCTTCTCCCGCACGACGACACACTGCCCGATATCGAGCCGCCCGAGCTCCTTGGCAATCCGCCAGCCGCAGCGCACGTCCTCGAGTTCTTCCTTCGAGAGCTTCCGGCGCGTCAGGCAACCGCCGGGTGCCACCAGCCCAGGCAAGAACGCGGTCGACGGTACGATTTCGATCCCGTCCTTCGCAAACTCCCGCGATACGGCCCGCAGGATATCGTCATCATGAAAGATGGCGAGTTTCGACACGAGGGCCAGGCCGCGCAGGTCGGGGCGGATCCCTTCGAACATGCGCCGCTTGGTGATGGTTCCCGCCATCAGGGCCTGCCGCACGCCGCGCTGCTTCAGGGCCTTGATGACCTGCCCCAACTGGCCGAGCTTCACCCAGACGATCTCGTCCGCCTCGGCCTCGAGCGCCGGGTCCGTCTCCCCCAGGTGGGCGACGGCGACCACCCGCATCCCCCTCTCTTTGGCGGACGCAGCGGCCATGATCGGGAAGCGGCCGCCCCCGGCGATGATCCCGATCACGGGAGCAGCCCCCTCCGTCATATGGAACCTCCCCGCGGACGGCTGCCGCAGGGTCCTTCGCCTTGCTCCTCCCAACCCGTCACCGCCCCTTTTTCCTTCACCTCAGAACCCCCACCTGACGCCCTAACGCAGGATGCCCCTCTTCGAGCCCTCGAAGAAGTTCAGTAGCATCTCCAACTCCGGAAAAGAAGGGATTCGCTCCCGGACGGTCTGAATGCCCTCCTCGAACCGGCGCTTCTCCCGCCAGATGATCTGATAGGCCTTCTTGAGCCCGTCGATCACCTCCCGGCTGAAACCCATCCGCGCCAGGCCCTTGCGGTTGATGCCGTAAAGGCGCGCACGCTCGCCGGCCGTGATCATGAACGGCGGTACATCCCGGTCTATGCCCGACTTGCCGCCCAGAAACGCGTAATCCCCGATCCGGACAAACTGGTGCACAGCGACCAACCCACCCAGGATCGCGTGATCCCCAACGGTGATATGCCCTGCCAGGGTGGCGACATTGGACATGATCACATTGTTCCCGAGGATGCAGTCATGGGCGATGTGCGCGTAGGCCATGATATAGTTCTGGTCCCCGAGGATCGTTTCCCAGTACTGCTTGGTGGTCGCCCGGTGGATCGTCACATATTCCCGGATGACATTCTTGTCGCCGATATTGAGCCGCGTGTCCTCACCCCGGTACCCGATATCCTGAGGCGGCGTCCCGATGGAAGAAAAGGGATAGATCCGGTTGTCTTCTCCGATGTAGGTATGCCCCTCGATCACTACGTGCGCACCGATCTCGGTCCCGTCTCCGATGACGACATGCGGCCCGATGGTCGAATAGGGCCCGATCGATACACCGATCCCCAATTCAGCCCCCGGGTCTATAGCTGCGGTAGGATGTATGTCCATGAGAATTCTTTTCTTCCGCCCCTCCTGAAACGATGCTGTTTTGCACTGCGGGGTTTTCGCTCTGCCGTTTACATATTCATCCACCCGATCGATTTCACCGCATCGATATTTTGCACAAAAAATCGCGCAATAACTTCAACAGCCGGATCGGCACGCATGCAACCTTGCAGATCGACGCAGCTATCGGCATATCAACCCTTTTTATGGCTCGAAAACCTCAGCCCACACTGGCCGTCATCTCCGCCTCAGCCGCCAGACTCTCGCCGACGAAGGCCTTGCCCGCCAGCTTCCATACACGCGAGCCAGCACGCAGGGCCTCCACCTCGAAACGCAGTTGATCCCCGGGGACCACCGGACGGCGAAACTTCACCTTGTCGAGGGCCATAAAAAAGACCTGCTCGAAACCCTGGGCCGACCCTCCTCCCGCGGCGGAGCATCCGGCGAGCACACCACCGGTCTGCGCCATACCCTCAATGATCAGCACACCCGGCATAATCGGCTTGCCGGGGAAATGCCCCTGAAAAAACGGCTCGTTGGCCGTCACATTCTTGTACCCGACAATCCGCTTGCCCGGTTCCAGCTCGGTGACCCGATCCACGAGCAGGAACGGATAGCGATGCGGCAAAATCCTGACGATGTCTTCGTAAACGAGCGGCAAATCCATGGGTCATGTCCTTCCTTTTACGGACGGGCCAAGCGCTTCGATCATCTTTTCGAGCTTCTTGACACGCTCATTCAACTGAGGCAGGCGCGCCGTCAAGGCCGCTATCCGCATGAACTGCCGGTGGGGCATCGCCGGCGAACCGGTAACGGCCTCACCCGGCTCGATCGACCGCATGATGCCGCTCTGGGAACCTACCATGGCGCCGTCTCCGATCTCCACATGGTCGGCAATCCCGACCTGCCCGCCCAGAATCACCCCGCGCCCGATTTTCACGCTGCCGGAGATCCCTGTCAGCGCCACCACGAGGCTGCCTTCCCCGATCACCACGTTGTGCGCAATCTGCACCAGATTGTCCGTCTTGACACCCTGCTGGATCCAGGTCCGGCCGAGCGCCGCCCGGTCGATGCAGTTGTTGGCCCCTATTTCGACCCCATCGTCGATCTGAACGATGCCGATCTGGGGGATCTTCAGCGACCGGCCGCCGTCGCGCACGTAGCCGAAGCCGTCGCTCCCGATCACCGTTCCGGCATGCACAATCACATCGTTCCCGACGATGCACTCGTGCAGGACGCTGACATTCGGATGGAGAACGGTCCTCGCCCCGATCCGCGCCCGGGCCCCGACATAGGCACCGGGGAAAAGTGCAGCGTCATCACCGATAAAGGCATCCTCGCCGACAAAAACCAGCGGATGGATGGATGCCCCCGCCCCGATCCGTGCGGATGGATGGATGAAGGCATCGGGGCTGACACCGGAATAGCGCGGCAACGCTCTCTGAAAAAGCGCCGCTACCCTGGCGTAAGCTACCTGGGGGTTCGCAACGATGACCTGAGGCCCCTTGAATCCGGGCACCTCCTCCCGCACCATGATCGCCCCGGCCCGCGTTTCTTGAAGCAAATCGGCGTACCGAGTATCGGCAAAAAAACTGATATCGCCTGGTTCCGCCGCCTCCAGAGACTTTATCCCTTCAATGACGCGCTTCCCGTCGCCGCAGACGCGCCCTCCCACCTGCCGCGCGATCTCATGGATTTCTATCTGCAAATCGCCGCTCCCGTCATGAGGGTTCCTTCCGATAACGCCCCCTTCTCATCCCAAGAAAAGCCGTTCCTCTCATCAACTCCATAGATTCCTGACAGAAACGGCTTTTTTCACCCTGATCGCCGAAGTCTTCAAACCGCCCGGCATGGTCAGGCCGCCGCGGAAGTTCCCCCAAGGCCGATCCAGAGGATCGGCCGAAGAGGTCCCTCCGCGCTGAAGCTATCTCCTCAGTTGGTCATAACCTTTGATCACCGCATCCGTAATATCGACCGCATTGTCGATAAACATGATGCCGCTGCTGCGCCTCTCGAAGATGATCTGATACTTGTCGTTTTCACCAATCCGCGTCACGACCGATTCCAGATCCTGGAGGATATCCTTCTTGGCCTCCGCCTCGGCCTTTCTCATCTCCTCGCTTAAATCATCATACATGTATTTGAATTCACGGCCTTTCCGGTCGAATTCCTTCTGCTTGTCCTCCTTGGCGTCTACGCTCAGCATCATGCTTTGCTTTTCGAGCTCTTCTTTCAGCCGCAGAAGCTCGTCCTGCTTTTCGTCCAGGCGCTTCTGCATTGCATCCTTTTTCCCCTTCAGATCCTGATAGATCTTCTTACCTTCCACAGTCTCCTGAATGCACCGCTGGAGATCGACGACACCGATCTTCCCGGCGCCCGCAGCCGTCGCACCGGTGTGCCACACCAGCACACACAGCAAAACACCCAGCAAACCAAGGCTTCTCTTCAAACCAATCATACACCACCCTCCTTAAGACTTGTGTCCATACGAAAATGATTGTCCACCACGACCAAGTTTCCAACCCGGAAAAACACGTTGCAAGCCGGCACACTCACAATCCGGAATGACGATTCATCCTCGATCAAACGGGTCTGTCATAAACCGGGCCCTCTCTAGTTTCCATCCGGAAATGCTTTATCCAGCACGACCCGGTTTCCAATCCGGAAATGAGGATTTTTTGCCAATATCAAGGAAATCAAACATTTGCGCGGAGGCGACCTGTAGGTCGCCGCACAAGCAAACGTGCAGATTGACGCCGAGATTGGCAAAAAAGACCATTTCCGGATGGAAACTCTCTAGAAAAGCCCGCCGATCGAAAACTCCCACTTGCCGGATTCCTCGTCCATCCGGGGATCGAGATTTTTGCCATACTCCAGGCGAAGCGGCCCCATAGGCGAGTACCACCTGACGCCGACACCCGTCGAGGTCCGGAGGCCGCTCACGTTCACGCTGGGCTCGTAATCCGTCCAGACATTCCCGGCATCGAAAAAGACCAGGCCCACAACGCCCTGCTCCTTGATGAGCGGGAAGCGGTATTCCACGTTGTAGACCATCTCCCTTTCACCCCCGATCCGATCCCAGGTCACCGGGTCCCTAGGCGAGACATCCCCGTATTCGAAACCGCGGATCGTATTGATGCCTCCAAGAAAGAATTTCTGATAGACCGGCAGCTTCCCGTCACTCGGGCGATCCTGGATATATCCCCAGCGGCCCTGCAGGAGCAGCACCGTAGTCCATGGCATCGGGAAATACCATGCAGATCTGGCGGAATACTTCGTGAAGGCTACGTCGCCTCCCAGCGGCGGACCGGCCCACTCCACGGAGAGGCTGTTCACGGATCCCCGGCTGGTATTCCAGGGCTGGTCGCGGGTATCGCGCTTGAGCCCCCCCGTGAGGCTGCTCGTGAGGTTTCTGCCCTCCATATCCTTGATGATCAAGGCCGCATCGGATGCCACATCGGTAATGTTGGAGTCATCGTAAGTGTACTGGAAAAACCCACGCGTATAGCTGTCCAGTTTTACAGGAAAGCCCAGGGAGACGTTTCCGCCCATGCTGTCTTTATCGTACTCGTCCCACTCACGCTCCCAGTTGTACAAATCTACCCCCAGGGAGAGCGGCTTGTCCAGAAACCAGGGCTCTACAAACCGGACGTCGAACTCGGTGGATATACCTCCGAGCCTCACCGAGGCCTGAAGCTTCTGACCGTACCCCATGAAATTTTCCTGCGCGATTTGAAACGCCACGAAGGCGTTGTCGACCGAACTGTAGCCGCCGCCGAAACTGAAAGACCCGGTCGGCTTTTCCTTCACTTTCACATCCAGGACCATTTGATCCTCTTCGGTCCCCTTTTCCGTTTTGACCTCCACATTCTCGAAGTAACCGAGGCGATTCAGATTTTCATTGCTCCGCTTGAGATTCTTGCCGCTGAAGATCTCGCCTTCCACCACCTGGAGTTCCCGCCGGATGACCTTGTCGCGCGTAATGGTGTTGCCTGAGATGTTGATCCGCTCGAACCTCACCTTCGGGCCCTTCGTGATCTTGTATGTGACATCGACGAGGTGCTCCTGATCGTCCTCATTCGTAAGGGGCGTCACCTCCGCATACGCAAAGCCATCATCGTTGTACACGTCCACCAGGTTGAGGATATCCTTGCGAACGACTTCCCGGTTGAAGTAAGGCTCCTTGCCGATGGCAACCCGCTTCAACAGCTCCTCTTCCGGTTGGATCAACTCCCCTTCGACGCCGACCGTGTCGACCTTGTACCGCTCGCCCTCGAAGATATCGATCGTCACCGAAAGGCCCTCCAGTTTGTCGTCATAGGCGATCCTGGGCTGCCCTATCCTCGCCTTGATAAACCCTTCATTGTGGTAAGAGGCCGTCAGCTTGTGCGTGTCGAATTCGAGCTTTTTCTCGTCCAGAACGCCGGAGTCCGTCACCCATGAAAACCAACCCTTTTCGCTGGTTTCCATGAGATCTTTCAAATCATCCTCTTCAAAATGGGTATTTCCGGTGAAGGCGATCTTCTGGATGTAAACCTTCTCCTTTTCATCGACCAAATAGGTCAGCTGCACCTGGTTGTTGGGAAGAGGCTCCAGCCGATAGTCGAGCGTAATGTTGTAATACCCCTTCTTCCGATAGAATTCCGCAAGCCGGTTGATGCTCTGTTTGATCGCCGTCTCGTCCAGAATCGAGAAGGCGCGAATGCCAACCTCCTTTGTCAGCTCTTCGGAATCCACCTTCTTGTTGCCCTCGAAGACGATCTTGCCGATCGACGGCTTCTCGGTCACCTCGAAGACGACGATCCTGCCGCTGGGGCCATCCTCGGTTTGGACTCTGACATCCGTGAAAAACCCCATTTTGTAAATACTGCGCAGATCCTTGTCCAGCTCGGCATAGTCCAGAATGCTTCCCTTGCGCGTCGAAACAACCGCAAGGACCGCCGCACTCTCGACCCGCTGATTGCCCTTCACCAGCAGGGAATCCACCTGAACGGCACCTGTGATCTGGTTGTAGATGCTCTTGACGAGGCCGTCCGTCGTATCCGGCAGGGCATTCACGTTGTCCGCCACCATGTAAATCAGCGCGGGGGACTCGGGCTTGCCCATATCCAGGACCTTTACGTCGATGCTGATGCGCTGTCCAATCTGGGTGATACTACCGGCAACCACGTGCTGGACCGCCAGTTGCAGACCCGTGCGGGCCAGAGCCTCCGCACTCAAGGGTATATCGAAGACCTTCGGGTGCTGGTTGACCATCTCCGTACCGAGCACCTCCAAATCCCGCGCGGCCAACCGTTCGCGGATCATGCTTTGAAGCCCCTCCTGGAGGTGCTGCAGGGATGCGTCGGCGTACACCCTGAAGGGCAGGACCGCCACCTTCCCATCTTCTGCCCTCGCCGACGTTGGAGAGGTCAGCGATAGCAACGCCGCCAAAACGAAAACAAGACGGAGCACACTCACAACACCTGCATTCCCGCTGCAGATCCCAGCCGACTTCAGCATCCAGAAAACCCCTTCAGCAAATCTTCCCATTGACGATCTCCATCCGCCTCGACATCTTCTCCGCCAACCTCTGGTTATGGGTCACGATGACCATGGCCATGTTTTCGTCCTGGTTCAAACGGACCAGGAGGTCGGACACCTCCTCCCCGGTCTGAACATCCAGATTCCCGGTCGGTTCGTCGGCCAGGATCAGCTTCGGCTCCATCAGGAGCGCCCTTGCGATGGCGACCCGCTGCTGCTCCCCGCCGGAAAGCTCTCCCGCCCGGTGGTCCAGCCGCCCGGTCAAACCGACCTTTTCGAGTGCGGCCACCCCCAGCCTGACAGACCTCTCTTTTGGCACCCGCGCGATGAGGGCCGGCATCATGACGTTCTCGAGCGCGTTCAGTTCGGGTAGAAGATGGTGGAACTGAAAGACGAATCCGATCTCCCTGTTCCGGAACCTGCAAAGAGTGGCCTCGTCCATCCCGTACAGGTCCACCCCGTTGAACGTAACCTTTCCGCTGGTGGGCGGATCGAGGCTTCCCATGATGTGAAGCAGGGTGGATTTTCCAACACCCGAGGCCCCCATGACAGCCAGGGACTCGCCTGCCTCGAGCCTTAGATTCAATCCGTTCAGGATGGCGATTCGCTTACCGCGATGCTCGAACGATTTGTAGATATCCGTCAAAACCAGCAAACCGGGGCTCCCGAGGATTGTCTTCCTGCGGCCTATTCGTAGCGAATGGCGTTGATGGGGTTCAGGCGTGAGGCGTGCCAGGATGGGTAGACCGTGGCGAGGAAAGATATGATCACCGCCGCGCCGGCTACGAACAGTACATCCCCCGGCTGGATCAGCACCGGAAGCTTGGCGATATAGTAGACATCGGCGGGCAGATCGATGAACTGATATCGCCCGAGGAGTTCGCACAGCCCGAGCCCGGCGGCCAGGCCCACCACCGTCCCTACCACACCGACCAGCAGTCCCTGCAGCATGAAGATCGCCATGACACTCCGCGCCGAGGCGCCCATCGCCCTCAGGATCGCCACATCCTTGGTCTTCTCCATCACCACCATCACCAGGGTGCTGATGATATTGAGAGCCCCCACCAGAACAATCATCGTCAGGATGATGAACATGGTGAGTTTTTCGAGTTTCAATGCCGCAAAGAGGCTCTTGTTCATCTGCTTCCAGTCTTTCGTCCAGTACGGTGGGCCCACGAAAGATTGGACATCCCGGGCCAGACGGTCGGATCGATCCGGATCCTCGACCCTCAATTCCAGGCCCGTCACCCTGTTCCCGATTCCGAGTAGAGTCTGGGCCTCGGCGAGGGAGACGTAGGCCATGGAGGCATCGTACTCATACATGCCTGAATCGAAGATGGCAACCAGGCGGTATTCGCTGGTGTTGGGCGCACGCCCGAGCGGGGTCAGTTTGCCCTCCGGGGAAAGGACCGAGACCACGTCGCCGACCAGGGCACCCAACTGACGCGCAAGCTCTTTCCCGATGATGATGCCCGGCTGAGCACCGGGGGCCGGGTCCAGTTGATCGAGGGAGCCTCCGCGGAGCATTTCGGGGATCGCGACCACCTTTCCCGCCGTAGCCGTATCGATCCCGCGCAGGATGGCGCCTGAGGCGTTTCCGTGATGGTTCACCATCACCTGACTGTAAATGAACGGGGTCGCAGCGACGACCCCGGGCACCTTCTTCACCCGGTCCCCTACCGACTCGTGGTCGTTGAAGGGGCCGTCATAGCTGAACACCAGAATATGGGAGTTGACGCCCAGGATCTTCCCGAGCAGATCCTCGCGAAAACCGTTCATCACCGACAGAACCACGATAAGCGCCATGACGCCCACCATCACGCCCACCATGGAAATAATCGAGATGACGGAGATGAATCTCTCCTTGCGTTTCGTCCGCAGATAGCGGATCCCGAGGAAAAGCTCAAAAAACATCGCTTACCGATTTCTCATGTGGGGGAAAAGAATCACATCCCGGATGGAAGGCGAGTCGGTCAGAAGCATGATGACGCGGTCGATGCCGATGCCCTCACCGCCCGTGGGCGGCATACCGTATTCGAGCGCGGTCAGATAGTCCTCATCCATGAACTGGGCCTCTTCATCGCCGGCCTCCCGCATGGCCACCTGCTCCTCGAAACGACCCCGCTGGTCCACGGGATCGTTCAACTCAGTGAAAGCATTGGCAATCTCCTTTCCGCCCATGAACAACTCGAAGCGGTCGGTCAGACTCGGGTCCTCGTCGTTGCGGCGTGACAGGGGAGAAACGGCCGTTGGATAACCGGAGACGAACGTCGGCTGGATCAGCTCCGGCTCCACGAGGACATCGAAGAGCTTCGTCAGCAGCTTGGCGTGCCCCTCCTTGTCCTGAGCCGCAATTCCCTGACGCTCCGCGAAGCGGACGGCCTCGGCTGGGTCGCGCAGGACCGCCTCCGGGACCTTGCCGAGTTCTTTCAAGGCATCGAAAAGCGAAAGCCGCCTCCAGGGCGGGGTGAAATCGATCTGCCCGCCCTGATATTCGACCACAAGACGCCCGAAGATCTCCTGGAGCACATGCGTGAACAGCCCTTCGGTAAACGCCATCAGGTCTTCGAAGGTCGCGTGGGCCATATAAAATTCCAGCATGGTGAATTCGGGATTGTGTTTGACCGATATCCCCTCGTTGCGGAAATTGCGGTTGATCTCGAATACCCGATCCATGCCGCCGACGATCAGGCGCTTCAGGTACAATTCCGGGGCAACGCGCAGATAGAAATGCATCCCGAGGGCATTATGATAGGTCTTGAAGGGGCGCGCCGTCGCCCCCCCCGGGATCGGCTGCATCATCGGTGTCTCGACCTCGAGGAACTCACGGGCCAAAAAATAGGAGCGGATCGATTGAATGATCCGGCTGCGAAGGAGAAAAACGTCCTTGACGGGATCGTTTACGATCAGATCCAGATAGCGTTGGCGGTAGCGGGTTTCCACATCCGTCAGGCCATGCCACTTCTCCGGCAGCGGACGAAGGGATTTGCTCAAGAGCTGCAAACGGTCGGCGAGGAGCGTCAACTCACCCGTGCGAGTCCGGAAAAACCGCCCCCACAATCCGATATGGTCCCCCATATCCATCAAGCGGAAGATTTCGAATTCCCGTTCGCTGACCCTGTCCTTCTTGACATAGGCCTGGATGCGGCCGGTGCCGTCCTTGATCTGGATAAACGCAGCCTTGCCGAAGTCCCGCCAGGCTACAATCCGCCCCGCAAGTCTGTGCAGCTCCTCATCGGCCTCCAGGGCGTCCGCGTCCAAGGCCCCGAACCGAGCCGCGGCCTCCCCGATACGCATGGACGGCCGGAACCCGGCAGGGTAGAGATCCACGCCCATGGTTTTCAACTTCTCGGCCTTTTCGAGTCGTTCTTCGATCACCGTTCCACTTTTCGACACCGCTTTTGCCACGCTCACCGCCTCGTTAGTTTCCATCCGGAAATGGCCTTTTGGGCCAATCTCGGCGTCAATCTGCACGTTTGCTTGTGCGGCGACCTACAGGTCGCCTCCGCGCAAACGCTTGATTTCCTTGATATTGGCCAAAAATCCTCATTTCCGGATTGGAAACTGGGTTCTATAGGGAAATCATTTCCGTATGGATACTCGTTAGTTTCCTTCCGGAAATGGCCTTTTGGGCCAATCACAGACCCAGGCGCCTTTTTAAGACAGGTCTGCACTGAAAATTAAACGTTTATTTTTATTGAATTCCATTAGCGGAGTCAAGGGCAAAGACAGTTCAGACCCGTAAGCAAGCGTCATCCGCCCCCCGATGGCGCATCAGGCGCAACACCCGCAAAAGGGCTTGCAAAACAAGGGCACTCGAAGGAAACTGGGAAAAGACCGGCAGACATGCTTCCCCACCGCACCTGCAGCCGCCGGCGATCACGATTTCGGAAAGCGTTCGTATGAATCATCTCCGCGCGCCATCGGACCATTCAAGGCAGTTCCTCGCAGGCTGGTTTCTTGACGGAACCGGCGCCGGCGCCCGCGCCCGCAAACGGGTTCTCATGAGCGTCGATGAAAAAGGCCTGATCCGGGCGATCCAAGCGGACGCCACGGGTTGCGAGGGCGTCGGCGGGTCCGTCGCCGATCTGACCGCCTGCACGATCCTGCCGCCTCTCATAGACAGCCACGTGCATCTGTCTCTATCCGGGACAAGAGACGAAGATGCAAGGCGCCGGCAACTCGCGGCATCCTATGCAGAGACGAAGCCCCTGATCCATACCCATCTCACCGCACACCTGACCTACGGGATTCTGGGGATCCGGGACGGAGGCGACTATGGCGCCTACGCGCTCCAGTATAAAAAAGACCTGCCGGTCCACCCCCCTTTTCCGGTTTCCCTCCGCGCCGCCGGCCGTGCCTGGCATGCTCCCGGGCGCTACGGCAGACTCATCGGGCGAAGCCCTGCGCCGGGGCAAACCCTGGCACAGGCCATCACCATCGATCAGGACCCGTCGGATCACGTCAAGATCGTTCAGTCGGGCCTGAACAGCCTTAAAGAATTCGGCCGGGAAACCCCGCCCCAGTTCAGCCGCGCCGAACTCGCGGAAGCCTTCCGCGCCGCCCGATCCCGGGGCCTGCGAATCATGGTGCACGCCAACGGCGCGCTCCCGGTAAAGGAGGCGATCGTCGCCGGCTGTGATTCCATCGAGCACGGCTTCTTCATGGGAGAGGCAAACCTTTCCGGGATGGCGGAAAAAGGGATCACCTGGGTTCCAACCGCCGTCACCATGCAGGCCTACGACCGAAACCTCGCCCCCCAAAACCCTGAGCGTCCCGTCTGCCGCAGGAATCTCGAAGCCCAGCTCAACCAGATCGCGCGGGCGTATGTCCTGGGAGTCCCCATCGCAGCGGGCAGCGATGCCGGCAGCCTCGGCGTCCATCATGGCCGGGGCCTGATCGAGGAATTGTCCCTTTTGATGGAGGCAGGTCTGCCTGTTGAAGCGGCCGTCGCGTGCGGCACCTCACGGGGAGCCGCCCTTCTGGGCCTCGATAGCGAATTGGGGTTTCTTGCCCCGGGCAGACCGGCCACCTTCCTGGCAGTGCGCGGAGGCCCTGAGGCGCTGCCTGCATCGCTCAGCGAATCCCTGCAGATCTACGTCCGGGGGCGCCCTCTAGAGATGGTTCTAAGGACAGGGACTCCATGACCGCCGGGCGCCACGGCCCTCGATACCGGGTAAGACCGCTGCGGCAGCACCGTCACCGGGCCTTGTCGAATCGCACCCCGACGACCCTCGCTCTGCCGGCGCGCTTGGCCGCATACAAAAGTTCGTCCGCCTGGTTCAGAACCGTCTCGTATAACGGCGCTTCGTCGCCCGCCAGAGGATCGCAGCCCGTAACCCCGAAACTGGCGGTCACCCCCACTTCCTGGCCGCGGCCAATGTCCATAGAGGTCTCCGCCAACTGCCTGCATAGGCGCTCAGCCACTGCCACGCCCGCATCGAAAGGCGTCTCGGGCATCACGATCAGGAATTCTTCGCCTCCGTACCGGGCCACCCAGTCGATCCGGCTTCTGAGCCCCGCCTGCACCTTTCGGACAAATTGTCTGAGGACGTTGTCGCCGGCCTGATGTCCGTAGACATCGTTCAAGCGCTTGAAATGATCCAGATCGCAGAGGATGATCGAAATGGGCCGTTGATAGCGGTAAGCCCGGACAATCTCCTCCGGAAGCCTCTCATCGAGATATCCACGATTGTAGCAACCCGTCAGGGCATCCGTGATCGTGAGCAGCCTGATCCGCTCATTGGCCTCCTTGAGCGACCTTTCGAGCCGCAGGATCCTCTCACCGGTCTTGAGGCGCGCGATCAGCTCCGCCCGATGAAACGGCTTGGTCAGATAATCGTCCGCCCCGGCCTCGAGGCCTTGAATGATTTCGTCCTTGCTATCCCTCGCTGTCAGAATGACCAGAAACACATAGCCTTGTTCCAACCTGGTGCGAATAGCCCGGCAGAGATCGAGCCCATCCATTTCGGGCATGACCCAGTCGGTCAGGACGATCGGATGGAAACGCTCATCGAACAGGGCCAATGCTTCATATCCGTCGCCCGCTGCCGTGACATCATAACCCGCCCCCTGCAGCGTACGTTCGAGCAGACGCCGCGACACGGGCTCATCCTCCACCAGGAGAACGGGAAAGGGGTGCTTCGTTGGATCCACTTTCCTGATTTCATCCGGCATTTTCGCAAATATTCCTTTCACATCCGGACCACATGACAATTCCCGGCGAGTGAACCCCTGCCCCCAATGGACATATCCCTCCGCTCACGGGAACCCTTTCAGGCCGCAAAACCTTCCGCTTCTTCACGGGATCTGTCTTAGCGGAGAGAGCGTTCACCTGACGGATCTTGCCCCGACGCCGTAGAGCCCCTCGATGCACAGCCTGCCCATTTCAGGGCAATCGGCGACCACACCAAAGGCTCCCCCGGGAAAAAAGCGGCCCTCCCATTTTCCCAGGGTGGCACTATAGCACCTTTTCCATCCCGGGTGAACCCGGATCGTATTCCGGAACATATGTCGCTCCAACGGCAAAAGGCCGGCTTGACTTGCCGGTTTTGATTCTTTTAATATGATTTGTCTTCAGGGACATGAGCGGACAACCGGATTCACCTGTCCGTATCCAAATGAAAGCGACCCCACAATATGACCGATTCCGTTTCCTTTGACCTCATTCCCATCGAACAGGACATCCCGGGTTTTGCCCCTTTTTTCGGTGCCTGGCTCTGCGAGGGGCCGGTGAACCTGGTCGTCGATGTCGGCCCCGCCCGAACAGCCGGCCGTCTGACCGCTTCCCTTCGGGCACACGGCCTGACCCGCCTCGACTACATCCTGCTCACACACATCCATATCGATCACTGCGGTGCGCTCGCCGCCCTTCTCGAGGCCTATCCCTCCGCGAAGGTCATCTGCCACGCCAAAGGCATCCCCTTCCTCGTCAATCCCGACAAGTTGTGGAAGGGCAGTCTGGCGGTCTTGGGTAAACTGGCCGAGCATTACGGTCCGCCCGGTCCGATCCGGCCGGAGGTCCTGATCGCCCATACCGATTCCGCCATCGAAGGCCTGACGATCGCCGAGACCCCGGGCCACGCCGTTCATCACCTCAGCTTCCTTTACGGAGGCCGCATGTTCGCAGGCGAGGCGGCGGGCAATTATTTCAGGATCTCCGGACGCGACTACCTGAGGCCGGCGACCCCGCCGCGTTTTTTCCTCGACGTGTGTCTTCAAAGCGTCGACCGACTGCTTTCCTTCGAGGACCAGCCCATCTGCTATGCCCATTGCGGCTCGAACGAGCACTCCAGATACTGGCTCACTGCCTTCCGCCATCAGCTTCTGCTATGGGCGGAACTCATCCAGGCCGAACTGAGGCGGGGTGGCGAAGATGTCCTGGCCAGATGCGTCGATGAGCTTCTATCAAACGACCCGAATCTTGCCGCATTCGAGAGCATGGATCCACCTACCCAGGCCCGGGAGAGGACCTTTACAGCCAACGCGGTCAAAGGCTTTCTCGGCTATTTCTCGGACGACGTCCACGCATGAGCGGGCCTCGAGCGGCGAAGCACCCCGGAGCATGAGGTGGGGAGCACCACGCACCGCCCGGGCATGTTTCGTCCCCCCAACCCGAGAGGCATCCGGCTCCAGCCCGGTACCCGAACCACCGGCGGATTGACCAGGAAGAAGGGCAAAAAACGCATTGACTATGAGAAATAATGATTTTTTAGAGAAGGAAAACTTCCGGAGGCTCATCGAAGCAGACGGCTGCGACCGAATCGAGGACCGGCTCAAGGTGATCGACGTCTTCCTTAGCTCCGAAGAGCACATGACGCTCGAAGAGATCTACCGTCTCCTGAAGAAGAGGGGCGAAGAGATCGAACCCGAGTTCGTGCGTCGATGCCTCCACCGGATGGTCGATCTCGGCTTTGCTCAGCGGAAGGAATTCGCCGACCAACCCATCCGCTATGAACATCGGCACCTGGGTATCCACCACGACCACCTGATCTGCACCAAATGCGGAAAGATCGTGGAATTCGTGAACGATGACCTCGAAAAGCTGCAGATAACCATCGCCGCCCAGCACGGCTTTCACATCCTGCAACACCGTCTGGAAATCTATGGCCTCTGCGAAGCGTGTATGGCCCAGAGAAAGCCCCTCATGCCTCTCTCGATGGCCAAACCGGGCGAGGTCGTACTCATCCGCGATATCGTGAGCGGCGCCTTCTCGCGCGCCAGGCTGGCCGCCCTCGGGCTCCGTCTGGGGGACACCATCGAAATCATCAGCAATGCCGGGCAGGGGAGCCTCATCTTCGCTCACCATTGCAGCCGAATGGCCCTAGGCCGGGGGATTGCCCAGAAACTCCTCGTCTCACCGGTGACCCATGAGGCACCGTCGACCTGCAATCGACCCCTCGACTGAGGCCGGCTTTCCACGAGGCGGTTTCCGATGCCCGACAACCCGTCCCGCGCTGCAATCGCCCTGGTTCTCGGGCGGGAATCGCTTGCAATTCTTTTCCGAAGTGCTATGGTGCTGCAAGTGGTTTCTGATCTGCGCAGGCTCAGGCGGAGCTGTCGCACTAGGCTCCGGAGCCCGTCAGGCAGAAACGGCCTCTTTTGATTTCACGGTGCATCGAGGATGGCTGAAACAGCCCCCCCATTCCTCATTGAACGAATCTTCCCTATTTTCTGATGCTTCACGAACGTGTCCCAGGGCACATGATCATCGATCTCGACCAAACAGCAACACGGAACGACTTTTCTCCTTGATCCGATGTCAGTACCCCGCACGGGTAAAGAGAGGTCCTATGCCGTCGACCCTCTATGTATATAAGGAATCAGGGAGCTGCGAAGGAGCTGATCCGAGGCGAAGCCGCTGCGGCTCCAGTGTGGTTTGTCGGGTAGCAGTCGAAACGTAAACCTTAGCCGCTGAGGAGGTGCCTTATGTCCAACGGAGAAAACCCCAAGGGGAATCCTGGTGTCGTGGGCCTGGCAGGTTTTGGAATGACGACGATGATCCTTCAGTTCCACAACGTCGGGTGGTGCGGCGTGGGCCCGATCGTCGCCCTCGCCTTTATCTTCGGCGGCCTGGCTCAGATGATCGCCGGGTTCCAGGAATACCAGTCCGGGAACAACTTTGGATACAGCGCATTCGTAGCCTACGGATCCTTCTGGATCGCCCTCGGGGTCATCTTTATCCTCAACCATTTCAACATCTATCATTCCAACACCAGGGACACCGGATGGTTTCTGATCGGCTGGACGCTCTACACCTTCATTATGTGGATACCGGCCATGAAGATCCACAGCGCCATGGCGGTCACTTTCACGCTGCTCCTGATCGGTTTCATCCTGCTGGACCTTGCCCATTTCGGATATCCCGAGATGGTCAAGATCGCCGGCTACGAACTGATGTTCTGCGCCCTGTCTGCCTGGTACATGATGGCCCACGTCATTTTCGCCCAGGTCTTCGGAAGAGATGTACTCCCGGTCGGAAGGCCCTGGATCCGGTAGAGATCGGAACGTGAGTGCCGCGGAACAACGCCGCCTGCCGGATCGAAAACAGGCCCGAATGGAGGCTTGGCAGAGCCGTCCGGCGCCCTGCGGGAAAGTCTCTGAAACAGTCCAAATCTGCATTTTCTTAAGGAGGGTAACATGCCATTATTTCGTGTCATCGCGATCCTCGGGATCATGCTTTTTCTGCCCTCGCCTCTCCGCGCCGATGAGACGGCGACCAAAGAAGAATGCGTCGTAAAGTGCTACGAAGCCGCGGCAACCATCATATCCCAGGGGCAGGAGGAGGCCATCAGGCTCATCGGCGATCCAAAAGGACCCTTTGTCTGGAAGGATTCATACGTTTTTCTGATGGACCTCAACGGAAAAATGCTTGCCCATCCCATGCAACCCGAACTGACCAAATACGATCATGTCCTGCTGCTGACCGACCCCACCGGCAAGGCCCTTTTTGTCCATTTTGTAAACCTTGCCAGAAGCAGCAGCAGCGGCTGGGTCGATTATATGTGGCCCAAACCGGGCAAAACCACACCCGCCAAGAAGACCACCTTCATTTACAGGGTGCCCGACCACGATCTCTTCGTGGGGGCCGGCGTCTATGTCGGCGGTATGATCTACTGACGCCTGCGGGCTTTCGGCCGCGGAAAATTCGGGTGAGATCATGCGGGCATGTCCCTGAAGGCGCGCCGGGCAGTCGCCCGGACCTGCATGCAACCGATCGATTTCCTGGCATCCGCAGCCTATCGGGCGAAGCATGGCTTTCATCAAAATTTCAACCGTTCGAAGAACGCGCTCGACAAAGCCCTGGTTTGTCCAATATCAAGGCAATCAAGCGTTTGCGCGGAGGCGACCCGGCAAGGTCGCCGCACAAGCAAACGTGCAGATTGACGCCGAGATTGGCAAAAAAGACCATTTCCGGACAGGATCTAGAGAGGGTATCCACCCCGGAAATGATTTCCCAATACGATCCAGTTTCCACCCCGGAAATGATTTCCTATACGATCCAGTTTCCACCCCGGAAATGATTTCCTATACGATCCAGTTTCCACCCCGGAAATGATTTCCTATACGATCCAGTTTCCACCCCGGAAATGATTTCCTATACGATCCAGTTTCCACCCCGGAAATGAGGATTTTTTGCCAATATCAAGGCAATCAAGCGTTTGCGCGGAGGCGACCCGGCAAGGTCGCCGCACAAGCAAACGTGCAGATTGACGCCGAGATTGGCAAAAAAGACCATTTCCGGATGGAAACTAGAGGGGCAGCATAATCCGGAGGATAAGCGTATCCGGCCTTTCGAGCCTGACGTCGATGTCGCCCCCATGCTTGTTGACAACGATTTTGGAAAGGGGCAGATCCGCCGTGTCGTAGGCCTTTTCGGAGGACGTAAACGGGTAGAAGAAATGCTCGACGTCATCCCTCGCAACATGCCGGACCGGGTATTTCATCACCAGTTTGAGGACGCCGTCACCCGCCGAGGTGCCGATAAAAAGCTCCTCTCCATCCTTGATCTGGTTGATCGCCTGCTTGATCAGGGTCTCCAGGACAAGTTCGACCTGCAGCCGATCGACGGTGACCTCGGGCAAATCAGGACTGAGATCGAGCCGCACCTTGACGCGGCTCTCTTTCAGTTCCGTCTCGACCGCGTTCAGGGCGTCCTCGACAAGCGTATTGGGCTCGCTTTTCGAAAGGTAGAGCTTCACCGGCTGAAGGTAGTTGAGGATCATCCGGAGAATCATCTCGAGACGCCGGACTTCCTTGACGATGATCTCCACCTTCGCGCGGTTCGGATCGTTTGGATCCATAGTCCCCAAAAGCCTCCGCGCAAAACCGCCGGCCGACACCAGCGGATTGCGGATTTCATGGGCCAGCCGCGCGGAGACCTCTGTAATCGTCTTCTGCTCCTCGGCGCGCACCAATTCGTCCCGGAGTTTGACCCGGCTGGTCACATCCATGATGATCCCGTCTGCACCTTTGACCCGGCCGTCCGGCGATTCGAACGGGATGGCGTGATCCATCACGTAAACGACATGGCCCTTTTTGTGCCGGATGCGGTACTCGGCCAGGAACTCCTGCCCTCGATGGAGCGTTTTTTCCCGGAGTTCCGTGACGATCTCGACGTCCTCGCTGCATACGCAATCCTTCAGGAGCAGTTCGGGGCGGCGGAATATCTCGCCCGGGGTGTAGCCGAAGATCTCGTTGACGAAGTGGTTTACGAACAGCGCCTTTCCATCGTTTGACACGCGGTAGACGACGAGCGGCACGTTCTCGACCAGGGTGCGATACTTCTCCTCCGATTCGATCAGATCCGCCGTTCGCTCCCGCACCATCTCCTCCAGATGGTCGCGATGCCTCCGCAGTTCCTCATCGGCCCGCCTCCGCTCCATAAGCCGCCACATCCCGTTCATCAGAAGGGTGATCTGGCGGACATCCGACTCGTCGTAGTCATCCGCTTTGTTGGCCACTCCCGCCAGAGCCACGATCCTTTCGCCTTCGAATATGGGGGTGTTCATGTGCCGGATCAAGCGCGGATGCCCTTGCGGATAGCCCTTCTTCCAAGGATTGGAAGCATAATAGTCGTTGGTGATCACGGGCTTTCTCTGCCTCAATGCCTCTCCCCAAAGACCCATGGCATCCAGCGCGAACACGGTGGGTTTTTCCTCCATGGTGCACTCCCGCGCCACCGCCTCCGACCAGGCATGTATGGTCAACGTCCTGTCGCCCGCATCGACGAAGCCCAAATATCCCATTTTGCTCTTCGTCAGGGCCACGGCCTGATCGAGGGCGAAGCCGGCGATCTTCTGCATCGACCCCTCGCTCATCTGATTGAGCTTCAGGAGGGCCTCGAGGCGGGCCTCGTCGAGTCTCAGGGCATCCTCGGTCAAATGGCGCTCGGTGAGATCCTGCAAGGTCTCCATCGCGCCCATGATGCCGCCGTCGGAACGCCTCAAAGGCGCTGCGGTGAAGAAAAGCCACTTGCCCTTTTCACCCAGGGCGGGAAAGAACCGCTCGGCCTCCCAGGCCCCCTCCCTGACAACCGACGGACGGTGGCAATCGCCGTAGTAGGCGGACAGTTCGGCCTCGGATGATTGATCGAGGATCAGGTCCGCCATCACCGGCCGTTCGCTGGGATAGAAAGCGAGCCACTGATCGTGCGTCCCGATCATCCGGCCCGCCGGGATGCCTGTCAGGGTTTCACACGCCTTGTTCCAGTGGGTAACGGCATGCTCCGTGTCGATCACAAAAGTCGGGATGGGGCTTCCCTGTACGATCTCGGCCAGGGTCTTTTCCCTCTCCCTGACCGCCTCTTCCGCCCGGCGGCGCTCCTGCGTCTCTGTCTTGAGATCCCGGTTCGCCGCCTCCAGTTGAGCCGTCCTCTCCCTGACCATCAGTTCGAGGTGCTCGCGGTAGCGCTGGAGCTCCTTTTCCACCTTTTTCAGCTCGGAGATATCGCGCCCTTCAGGGATGAGATAGATGACCTCACCCTGCTCGCTTCTCACGGGTTTCAGTGAGAAATCGATCCACCGCACCTCGCCATCAACTGATTTATGGGTCACCTCGAAGCGCACAAACTGTCCGGAGGCCGCTTTCCGGACCGCCTCTTTGAGCTGTTCCTGCAGGGCCTTGGAATGCCGCCACCAGGGCGTATCCCAGAACGGCTTACCGATGACATCCGACGGCTGGGCACCGGTAAACTGTATAGCGGTCCTGTTGACCTCCAGGAGTGTCCCGGCCGGGTTCAGAAGACCGATGAACTGAAAGGTCTGATCGAAGATCACGCGCCATTTCCGCTCGTACTCGCGCAGTTCCGCCTCCATTCTTTTTCGTTGAGCATCATCGGCGGACACCGCAGTCGAATCGGATTCCAAGACCTCCAAACGGCCGCGCAGTTCCTTCAATTCACGCAGCAGCTCTTCTTTCGTCCTGTCTTCATCCCTCATGGCTATTACCTCTCCCAGCACACATCCACGGCTCGATGGAACTTCAAAGGGTCGCTTTCCGGACCCATCGACGCAGCCGCGCCGGAGCTTCTCAGCAAAACAGCACGCAGCAACATCAGTCGCGGCGAGGATAGCTTCTACCATAACATGCCTCTGCGTCGGCGGCAAGGCCGGCCCCGCACCGCCGGTGACGCCCGATTTCATGCCGCAGGAGGTTTTCTCCTGCCCTCTGCCTGCCTGGTCGGGAGGCTTCCGTTCCTGGTCGTTCTGCAGGATGCCGACCCAGGCTGGCGGGAAACTTACCTCGTGTCCATCCGGAAATGATTTCCCTATAGAACCCAGTTTCCAATCCTGAAATGAGGATTTTTCTTCACACCCTTCGAGTGCTCAGTCCCACCGCTTCGCGGCGGGTCCCGGTCTGGCCAATATCAAGGAAATCAAGCGTTTGCGCGGAGGCGACCTGGTGGTCGCCGCACAAGCAAACGTGCAGATCGACGCCGAGATTGGCAAAAAAGACCATTTCCGGATGGAAACTACCTCATATCCATCCGGAAATGATTTCCCGGTACAACCCAGTTTCCAATCCGGAAATGAGGATTTTTTGCCAATATCAATGAAATCAAGCGCTTGCGCGGAGGCGACCTGGTGGTCGCCGCACAAGCAAACGTGCAGATTGACGCCGAGATTGGCAAAAAAGACCATTTCCGGATGGAAACCGGGCGGAATCGCAGCCTTGACACCGACTAAGAACGTGTAAGAACGATCCCGCTTATGGGCAGCACCTCCGTAGGGATTTACATGGAAAAAGGTAGAATTTTGATTGCTTCTTTCTGCTTTCGATGATATGAATTTCGAGGTGTTTGATAATCAATTCTTTAGTCTCCTTCCTTCGATCTCGAATTCGGCGCAGCAGGGGACCCTGCTGGTTGGCCATGGAGCCAGGAGAACCTTCCATCCGTGCCTCGTGGAGGCTGCCTAGCGATCTCTTTCAGGAGGACCGACACATGTGGAAAATGCTTTTTTGTATGACCCTGCTGGTTTTCATCGTGCCCCAGTTTTCCTGTGCAAACCACCAGCAAGCGACGGAAAAATCCCTGTCAACCGGCCCATGCACCTACAAGCATTACAGCGGGCAGGCAAAGATCGTATCGATCGAGAAGAGCGGCGCCCCCAAAACCACAGGCGGACCATCCTACCAGCAATATGAAGTCAGATTTCTCTTCACCACCGGGGAGACACTCGATCACGCCTATGCTCACCTGGAGAATCAGCAGCAATCGCTCACCTTGACCAATTCCTGGCATCCCGGACCGGAATTTCTCCGGAAATATGGCATCGAGGTCGGGAAAAGCTTCGACTGTACGCTTGGAATCATTCAAAAAGGAACCTGTTCGCCGGTCGTTTTCGATTTTCCCGGGATTGATCGCAGTGATTATTTTGAAAACACCCAGCGATAATCCTCAAGCCTGTCCGTCCAGTGAGAAGGCCCGGTAGATGTCACCGTTTCGCCTGAAGATTTTTTGATCACTCTCCATCCGGAAATGGTCTTTTTGGCCGATTTCCATGTTGATCCGTCTATCTGCTTGCGTGGAAATTCAGGGAATGTCTTCCGCTCAAGCCTTTGATTTGTTTGTTTTCCATGCGTATTTCCTTGACCAATGCGTGGAATCCATCAGCTGTACCTGATCATCGGGCAGCCATTCAATCAACCCAACCGGACCAATTGTTGCCAAGAGTTTTGATTCATCGTTACCTGAAGAGATTTCACCTTATCCATAGCGCTATCCGGAGGATTTTTTCACTTCTGACCTTTCACCCAAAGACATCGTGGCGCTCTGCGTCCATTCAAGGGATCGTGGGAGGATCCAATCGATACGCAGATCGGCCAGAGTGAGCAGGATTGAGCATGTTGATCCGCCTTGGTGCGGCCACTTTTTTTTTGCTGAATCAGGAGGTAGAAGGATGAAAAATTACAAACGGTCTCTATTTTCACTCACCGGCCTCGTGATCCTGGCGGCGTTGTTCCTGGTTTCACCGAACGTCGTGCTCTGCACCGAGACCATCGACGAGATCAACGCAGCCATCGAAGCCGCGGGGGCTGATTGGGTCGCAGCCGAAAACCCCATCACACGCATGACCCCTGAAGAGCGCCGGAAGCTCCTGGGAGCCATGGAAGAGACGGCCGGCCCCGAGGCCGAGGTGCCGGCCGCGGCGCCCCTGTTTACCGTCCTCCCATCCCAGTACGACTGGCGCAACATAAGTGGTTCAAACTACGTCAGTTCGGTCAAGAACCAGGGCGGGTGCGGCTCCTGTTTCTGCTTTGCGACGGTGGCCGCCCTCGAGTCCAAGTACATGATCACCAACAGCCTTCCCGGCTCCACTCTCGACCTCTCGGAGCAGATCGTGCTTTCCTGCAGCACCGCGGGTGACTGCACCGGCGGCTATGCCAGCACCGCGTCGGATTACCTGAAGAACCCCGGCACAGCGGTGGAATCCTGCTATCCCTACACCGGAACCAAAGGACCCTGCGCGAATGCCTGTGCCAACTGGCAGGATGACGCCTATTATCTTACAAATTGGGATTATGCAAACAGCGGTGAAGTCGCGACCAGCACCGAGATCAAGAACGCTATCTATAGCAACGGCCCCGTGGTTGTGTGGTATAAAGTCTACAGCGATTTTTACAGTTACAGCACCGGCGTTTACACCAAGACAAGCGGAACATATGAAGGCAACCACTTCGTCCTCGTCGTCGGGTGGAACGACTCGAACAGTTCCTTTATCTGCAAGAACAGCTGGGGGTCCTCCTGGGGAGGCCTTGGCGGGTATTTCAATATCGGCTACAGCCAGTTGGCCGGTGACGTGCAGTTCGGATACTGGACCTACCAGTACGGGAGCGCCTACGGCCCCAGCGTCGACTGGTACGCCGCCTATCGAACCATGTTCCCTGTCGCCGGGGACCTCGCCCTCTTCCGCGACTATCGCGACAAGGTGATGGCCGAGACCGCCTTCGGGCAGTTTTGCTCGGGTATGATTTACAACCAGGCGGACAATTTCCTGCGGGTGCTTTTGACCCATCCGAGGCTGCTGCTCCAGGCCCGACAGCTCGTCAAGGCCAATCGTGGAGCCGTTCAAAGCGTCGTGCAGGGAGGCTACGGCGTGATCGAAAATACGGATGAGGTGATGGGGTTCATAGGTGGCGTAGGAGAGGCTGCGCCCCTCGACCTCCGGGTCTTTCTCAATCAGCTTAGAAACCAGATGGAACGTCACCGGGCCTCCGGCGAGCCTTTCCTCGGTTTTATCCTGCAATAGCATTCCTCCTGAGCCGATAGGAGCAAGACCTTCGCGGATCCGCAAGGCCCACCCGTCCGGGTGGGCCTTGCCCTTTTGGTTTCACGGATCTGATCTATAGATAAGGGCGCTGCTGTTCCCCGGTCTTATTGTGCCGCACCACCCTCCAGGTACCAGGAGTGTTTTGCCGCTTGACAAAATTTCAATTTTCGCGTTATAATGAATTTTTGGAAGAATTGTGAAACTCGCTTCACTCTGGAAATCGCGCCGAGGCGGCGTTGCTGCTTTGGTGGGGAGTCCTGGTGCAGGACAGGTTTGGTGTGAAGTTCAGCCGTGTGTTCGCTCCATTTCCCGGTGTTGATCCATCTCATCCTGTCTGGTTTTGAAGCGTGTGCGGGCGCCCCGATCCCTGCGGAGCGGGAAGCCCTTCAAGGTTATTCAGGCGCCTTTCGAGGCTTAATAGGGAACCCCGTGCAAATCGGGGATGGGCCCGCCGCTGTTACTCCGCTCCGCTGAAAAACGCGGGAACCTTACGGCCATGATAGCCACTGTTCCGCTGTAACCGGAATGGGAAGGCCGCCGTAAGGGCGGAGAAGTCAGAAGACCTGCCTGGATAGGGAGATGCGTGCCGTGACGGAAAGACGGCTGTCTCCGGATCTCTCGGATATGAACAGGGCTATCCCCGGATCAGAACGTGATTCGGGGGTTTTTTTTACTATGAAGCTGATCCGCCATCTCTGCGCCTGTCTTTGCCTTGTTTTCGCATCGGCTGCGGTCCCCGCATCGGCCGGGGTTTTTCGAGACGCAACGGGAAAAGACATTACGGTGCCCTCACCCCCTCGACGGATCGTTTCCCTCGCCCCCAGCATCACGGAAATCCTGTATTTTCTGGGCCTGGGAGACCGGGTGGCGGGTGTCACCCAATACAGCACCTACCCGCCGGAGGCCTGCGGCAAGCCTAAGGTCGGGAGCTATGTCAACCTGAACATCGAGCAGATCATCAGCCTCGCCCCGGACCTCGTCATCGCCACGGCGGATGGGAACAGCCGGAGCGTCGTCGAGACCCTCGAAACCGCCGGCATCCGGGTCTTCACCACCAACCCGCGGAACATTTACGAGGCCTTGGACACCATCACGCTCCTGGGGCGCGTCTGCGGCGCCACCCGGGACGGCGCGGCGGCGGCCGAGGCCCTGAAGGCCCGCGCCGAACGCGTAGCGGAAAAGGTCCGCGGTCTGCCTCGGCCGAAGGTCTTCGTGCAGATCAACCTGCGCCCCATCATGACGATCAATCGGGACACCTTCCTGAACGACCTGATCACCCTGGCCGGCGGCTGGAACCCATTCAGCGAGGAGCCCTTCACCTACCCCAGGATCAGCCTGGAAGAGGTCATCCGCCAGAGACCCGACGTGATCCTGGTCTCCTCCATGGACCGCGGCGGCCGGTTCGAAGAGGCCCGCCAGGGCTGGCTGCGTTTGACAGACATCCCGGCCGCCCGCAGCCACCGCGTACACCTGATCGATTCGGACCTCGTCGACCGCCCTTCGCCCCGCATCGTAGACGGTCTCGAAGAGGCGGCCCGGTTCATCCACCCGGAAATCCTCTGGGAGCGGCCATGATCCTGCATCGACGGGTAACCCCCGGCAAGGTCCTTCTTATTTCAGCCGTCATGAGCGGTCTTCTCGGCGGGGCGATCCTCTTCTCTCTCTGGCTCGGAACGGCCGACATCTCCTTCTCGGCACTCTGCCGCACCCTGTTGGGGGAAAGTACGGGCGGCACAACGGAGCTGATCGTTCTCAAGGTCCGCCTCCCACGCGTCCTGCTCGCCGGCCTCGTGGGCTTCGCCCTTTCCCTCGGAGGCGCCGTCTTTCAGGCGCTTCTCCGCAACCCTCTCGCCGAACCATTCATCCTCGGGGTATCGAGCGGGGCCGCTCTGGGCGCCATCATCGGGATCATGCTCGGCTTCAGCTTTCAGTTGGGCATCCCGGTCTTTTCGTTTGCGGGCGCACTGGTGACCATCCTCCTCGTCCTCCTTCTCGGCAGACGCAGGATGGGGATGGAGTCTTCGACCATTCTGCTCACGGGCGTCATCATCAACGCCTTTTTCACCGCCGTCATCATGTTCTTCGTCTCCACCTCCACAGACAGCCGTCTGCACACCATGCTCTTCTGGCTTTACGGCGACCTGTCCCAAAGCCATTTCGGCCAGTCGGCGATCATCGCGCCCGTCGTGATCCTGGCGGCGGCGATCCTTTACGGCTTCGCCCGCGATCTGAATCTCATGACCCTCGGGGACGAGACGGCCTGCCACATGGGGGTGGACGTCGAAAGGACCAAGCTCCTCTGTTTTCTGCTGGTATCCCTGATGATCGGACTGGTCGTCTCCCTTTCGGGTCTGATCGGATTCATCGGACTGATCGTGCCGCACCTCGCCCGCATGATGTTCGGCCCGGATCACCGGCTTCTCGTCCCTGTGTCGGCCCTCGGGGGGGCCATCCTCCTGATCGTCTGCGACACCTTCGCGCGCTGGGTGGTTTCGCCCAGCGAACTGCCCGTCGGGGTCGTGACGGCCTTCCTGGGCGCTCCTTTTTTCGTGATCCTTCTGCGGACCCGAGGCAGCCAATGGAACCGATCCTGACCCTCGACGACGTGAGCTATCGCTACGAAGACACCCTGGCCCTCGGAGGGATCCGCCTGGAAATCGGGAGCCGTGAACTGGTGGGCATCCTCGGGCCGAACGGGTCCGGCAAGAGCACCCTGCTGAAGCTCATGGATGGACTGCTCAAACCGGAGAGCGGCACGGTGTTCTTCAGCGGACGCCCCATCGGCGCGTTCAAACGCAGCGAACTCGCACGCCGTATCGCCTTCGTCGCCCAGGAACAACCGTTTCAATTCTCGTTCACCGTGCTGGAGGTTGTGTTGATGGGCCGCTCACCTCACCTGAAGCGCCTCCAGTTCGAGAGCGACCGGGATATCGAGATCGCCATGCAGGCCCTGCGCACCGTGGATGTCGAACGGCTGGCCGATCGATCGATCCACGAACTGTCCGGGGGCGAGAAGCAGCGCGTGCTGATCGCCAGGGCACTCGCCCAGGAACCGGAAATCATCCTGCTGGACGAACCGACGGCCTTCCTGGACATCAAATACAAGATGGAGATCTTCGAGCTGATCGCATCGCTCGTCCGCGACAAACAGGTGAGCGTCGTCGCGGTCACGCACGATATCGACCTGGCGGCCCTGTACTGCAACCGGTTGATCATCCTCGAAAACGGCCGCCTTTTCAGCGCGGGCGCACCCGCCGAGGTGGTCACGTCCGAAGGGATCAGCGCCGCATACAGCTGCCGCGTGCTCGTAGATCGGAACCCGGCTACGGGCGCCCCGCGCGTGAGCCTGGTCGGGCGGGCGGAGCGTTGCGCGGAAAGCCAGGCCTGCGCGGAAGCGTAATTCGATTTGCATGCAAAAACGCGTCTCCGGCCCTGCTGCGCTGCGGATCGGAAACGCATCGGGAGGTCCATCCTATGATCGACATCTTTCTGAGCGGCGGCCCCATCATGTATCCGCTGCTGCTCTGCTCCATCCTGTCGCTGACCGTGGTCATCGAGAAGACCGTCTTCTGGCTCAAGGAGGACCGGCGCCGCGACCAGAACCTCGTCAACGAGGTCCTCGAACTCTGCCGCACGGGGGATTGGGAAAGCGTCCGGATCAAAACGGCCGGATCCAGGGACTACATCATACGGATCCTCGTCACCGGCATCCTTCACCGCGACTTTTCGATGGCCAAGGCCATGGAGACCAGCGCGGCCGACGAGGTCAGGCGCATGAGGCGCTACCTGAGCGTCCTCGACACGATGATCACCGTCACCCCGCTCCTCGGAATCTTCGGGACCGTCCTCGGCATCATCGCCTCCTTCGAGATCCTGGGGAACATGGGCATCGAGCATCCCCAGGCGGTGACCGGCGGCATCGCCCAGGCGCTGATCACCACCGCCGCCGGACTGGGAATCGCGATCTTCAGCGTCTTCCCTTACAACTACTTCACATCCCGCGTGGAAAATGCGGTTCTGACGATCGAGAAATACGCCACCAGCCTGGAGATCGTTTACGAAAAACTCATACAGCGTTGCCTCCCGGAGGGCGTCCAGAGATGAGGAGCGAGCGCGTATTCGAGCCAAGGGTGAATGGATAACGTATGAAGGTCCCGCTCTATCACCAGAAAAGGGTCCGGGTGGAGATGATCCCGCTGATCGATATCGTCTTTCTCCTCCTGGTCTTTTTTATTTACGCGATGCTCTCGATGGCGGTCCACCACGGGCTGCCTGTCCTCCTGCCCTCGTCGGAATCCGCGGCCATCGAAAAAAAATGGACCCTGTCCGTAACGCTCGAGGGGGACGGCGCCCTATACCTGGACGAAGACCCCGCCACCCTCGACACCCTCGCGGCGGCACTGGCGGAAAAGGCCAAGGACAGCCCTGATGGGGGCGTCCTGCTCTTCGCAGACCGGACCATCCCCTACCAGGACCTCTTCCGGGTCCTCGACCGGATCAGGGAAGCGGGGATCACCCGGGTTTCCCTGCAGGCGGAGACGGAGAAAACCCCATGAGACCGTTGACTCTCCCCGCCGCGGCGGCCCTGGCCCTGCACGGTCTCCTCTTCTTCGGCCTCGGCGACGGCCGGCTCGAAACCGCCCCCTGTGCCAAACCTGCCGCCCAACCACTCGAGATGACGTTCGTGATGACGCCGCCCCCACCGGCAAAGGCCCCGGAGGTCACGCCGCACCCCCCGGCCCCCTCCCCGCCCGAGAGGTCGGTCTCTGCGCCGCCCAGCCCGCCCCAAAGCCGGCGGCCCAAGACGACACCCCCAAGGGCGCCTCAGCCCGTCGTACAGACCAAACCTGCCGCGCTGCCCGATCGGATCGAGCCCCCTGCCCCCGAACAGCCGGCGCAGCCCCCGGCTGCGACGATCCCTGCTGAAGCCGGAGAGCCGGAGATCGCCCATCCCAGGCCGGCTCCGTTTCACAACCCGGAGCCGCAGATACCGCTGGAATCCGTGTCCAGCGACCCCGCAGCCACAGCAGCAGGCAAGGTCTTCAAGCAAAGCGACGTCGGAAGGGTCGACGGCATCCGCAAGGCCGTCCCCAGATATCGGGAAAATCCGCCGCCGCGGTATCCCAGCCTGGCAAAACGCAGAGGATACGAAGGAACCGTGATCCTGGACGTTCTGGTCACCCCGGCGGGCTGCGCCACCGATCTCGAGATCGAGCAGTCGAGCGGCCACAGCGTTCTGGATGCCTCCGCGATGACGGCGGTGCAGGACTGGGTCTTCGAACCGGCGAGGCTCGGGAACCACCCGGTTGCGATGCGGGTTTCGATACCCGTCATGTTTTCGCTCAGAGAGTAGGAAATAACCTCCAGCGCAGGCCGCGCCCCCGGGATCGGGGACCGAGCCTGCAGCACCATCGGCTCCGCGCATCCGCAGGGCCATGCGGGTTTTGGTTTCGGTTTTCATACCGGTCGGCGGCAAAAGCCGTAGGCCGGTTCAAGATTGTGCAACAGGATTTCGAAAGAACCGGAGGAAAGATACTGATGCAGTGGCAGGAAATCACGACACAGATTCAACCGCTCTCCGAGCACTGGCTGAGCGAGGCCTGGAAGCGGCTCGACAGCCTGACGAAACCCGTCCGCAGCCTCGGGAGGCTCGAAGAGATCGCCGCCCGCGTTGCAGCCATCCGGCAGGAGGCGCGGCCCGATGTGACCAACCGCGAGGTCTTCGTGTTTGCCGGGGACCATGGGGTCATCGAGGAGGGGGTGAGCGCCTACCCGCAGGAAGTGACGGCACTCATGGTCCGGAATTTCCTCGGCGGAGGGGCGGCCATCAACGTCCTTGCCCGCTGCGCTGAGGCCCGTGTCAGCGTAATCGATATCGGCATGAAGACGGACCTCGCCGACGCCGAAGGGTTGATCCGCCGCAATGTCCGGCGCGCCGCCGGGAACATCGTCCGGGAGCCGGCCATGACGATGGAGGAGGTCGATCGGGCCCTGTCGGTCGGGATCGAGATGGCCCTGGACGCCCGCGACCGCGGCGCACAGATGATCGCCACAGGGGAGATGGGCATCGGCAATACGACCCCGTCCTCGGCCCTCTTTGCAGGCCTGCTGCCTGCGGCGCCCCTGGAAGTGACCGGCCGCGGCACCGGGCTCGAAGCCGATCAGATCCACCGTAAGGCCGCGATCATCGAAGAGGCCCTGAAGCGGCATCGATCGGCCCTCGCCGATCCCCTGCGCGCCCTTGCCGCCCTGGGCGGGCTCGAGATCGCCGGCATCTGCGGGTTGTGCCTCGGCGGGGCCGCCAGGGGGCTCATCGTCGTCGTCGACGGATTCATCTCCAGCGCCGGAGCGCTCGTGGCCATGCGCCTCTGCCCCGCGGTCAAGGAGTACCTCTTCTTCTCCCACCTCTCCTCTGAGGCAGGACACCGCATCTTTTACGAAAAGGAGGGGCTCGAGCCCATCTTCAACCTCGACATGCGCCTTGGTGAAGGAACCGGTGCCGCCTTGGCCATGCAGGTCATCGGCAGCGCCGTGCGCATCTACAACGAAATGGCCACGTTCGAAGAAGCGGGCATCACCCCGGGGGCCTGAGATGCACGGACTCCGCTCGGCGCTTCGGACGCTCACCCTCATCCCCGTACCCGCCGGCGGCGGCGAGGACCTGGGGCGCGCCCTGCCCTGGTTTCCCCTTGTGGGACTGATCCTCGGGGCAACCCTGTACGCCGTCGATCCAGTGTTCCGGCTTCTCCTCGCCGACCCTTGGCCGGCCGGCGCGGCCCTTCTGATCGTCCTGCTCGAAACGCTTCTGACCCGCGGGCTGCACCTGGACGGGCTGGGAGACTGGGCGGACTCGCTCGGGGGGTATTTCGACCGCGAAAGACGGTTGGCCATCATGAAGGATGTCCACATCGGCGCCTTCGGGGTTGCAGCCATCGTGCTGGACCTTCTGGCGAAGTGGATCGCCTGCGAGAGGCTCGTCGCCGCCGGAAGGGCCTCCCTCCTCATCCCTGTCGCGATCCTTTCCCGCGGCATGATGGTCTGGCTGATCACCACCCTGCCGTATGCCCGCGCCGGCGACGGGATGGGGCGCCCCTTCGTGCAGGGGGCCAACCCCGGCCGGTGTGGGGCAGCCTTGGCGGTCTGTCTCCTGGTGTGCGTCCCATTCGGCCTCGCGGGGATCGGTCTCTTCATGCTGGCCTGGGTAACCACCATGCTCCTTGGCCTCCGCTGGCGGCGGAGCTTCGGGGGCATTACCGGCGATCTGCTCGGCACCGCCAACGAAGGGCTGGGAGTCGTGCTCCTCATGGCGTGCGCCTGCATCGCGCATCTTCCGTGACAGCCCGCACGAAGCGCGAGAACCCAGGACCGCACTCTCCTGCTCACCCTGGCCGTCACCTCTTGCTCATGATCGTCCTCAGCAGCGCGACCGTTTGAAAGGGCGCTCGCCTGAAAGACCGGTGTTTTCAGGGAAGCCGCCGCGTCTCTCCGTGCCGCAGCACCCAGAACACGTCCGCATCCAGCCCTTTTTCGCCCAGCGCCTCGGCCAGGCGGACAGGCGGCTCGTCGAGCGGTTCATCGGTCAGGATGAAGGTCCCCCAATGGATGGCCACGGACCGCCGGGCCCCAAGGTCCTGATGGACCTGCACGGCTTCCCGGGGGTCCATGTGGTGGTCCCGCATGAACCAGCGCGGCTCATAGGCGCCGATCGGTATAGCCGCCAGATCGAAAGGCCCCAGCCTGCGGCCGATCTCCTTGAAGCGGTCTGTGTAGCCACTGTCCCCGGCAAAGAAAAAATTGAAACGGGGGGAGCGAACCACCCATCCCGCCCAGAGGCTTTCATTCTTCGAAAAGAGGCTCCGCTTGCTCCAGTGCTTCACGGGCACCGCCGTCAAGGCCCAACCGTCCTCCATGTGGGTCTCCCACCAGCCGAGTTCCACCACTCGCGCTGCCCCGAGTTCTTCGAACCAGCGCTTGAGGCCGCTCGGTACCACGAAAAGGGTCTTCTCCCCACCCTCCCGCTCCAACAGCCCCCGGATGCTCCCCACGTCGAGGGAATCATAATGGTCGTGCGACAGCAGGACGATATCGATCGGGGGAAGCTCCGAAAGCGCGAGACCGGGAGGTGCCACACGGCGCGGGCCGGCCCACTGCACCGGGGAGGCCCTTTCGGAAAAATGGGGGTCGGTCAGGACATTGCGGCCGTCCATCTGGAGGAGAAGCGTCGCGTGCCCGATCCATGTGACCGTATCCACGGTGCGGTTTTCGCGCAGAAAACCCGGATCGTTCGCGGCAAGTTCGAACCGGTAATCCTCGACCGATGGGATGTCCTTGAACAAACGCTCCCACCGCCACTTGACAAAATCCGAAAAACCCTTGTCATCCTTGCTGCTTTCCACGCGCTGACCCTCTGCGGCACAGGCGGCCAAGAAGAGAAAACCCATCACCCACAACGCCACCCATCGACCCGCCATCAAACGACCTCCCGGTTCCCGCATCCTCCCACCAACCCTCCTTCCCGGGCCCCCAAAGTCCCCGCAGCGGTTCCCATCGGGGTGCACGCTGCTCTCCAGCCACCCTCCATCCACCGCTGCCGCCGTTCAGTCCCACCCCTCCGGGGCGATCACGGTTCGCTCGACCTCGTCGTCCATAGGCTCGTCTCCTCGTGCGGCAACCTGCAGGCCGCCTCCGCTCGAGCGATCGATTCTCTCGATATCGGTAAAAATCCTCACCTCCGGATTGGAAACCGAGTTCTGCCGGGAAATCATTTCCGGATGGATACAACCTGAGTGTTTTCCTGTTTTGCCGCCTCTACCGAAGGGCAAACCCCGCATCCGATCGGCGTCCTGCGACGATAAATCAACCGATCCGAAGAGAGCGGCAAATCCACCGATCGATCGACGGCGGAGCGGGACCGGCATTTGCTGTCCGATTCTCGATAGCCATATCATAGCGTCCTTTTCGCCAATTACAAGGGCGCTTCGTCTCCATCCTGGCCTTGCGGATGAGGCAAGGGCGGGTTGACGTTGTGCATTTCCCCCGCAGTCCTCCCATCCGCCTATCCGTGCCCATCTCAATCCGCGAGTTCGTGCAGAAGGGCCCCGCTGATTTCTTCGACCCGTTCGGGGTCTTCCACCTTCTGCCCTTCGAGGTCCCGGACGTAGAACACATCTGCGATCTGGTCCCCCTTGGTTGCGATCTTGGCGATTCGGATATCCAGTTTGAGGTTGAAAAGCGTATGGGTGATCCGGTACAGGAGCCCGATCCGGTCGTCGGCGAAGACCTCCACGATCGTGAAAAAGTCCGAGGCGCGATTGTCGACGTTCACCTTCGGCGGCTGCGCGGGCTTCCGCCCACCGGTCACGATCGATGGGCTCGCCTTTTCATCCAGGCGTAATCCAAGCGACAGTCGCCCGCTGAAGGTCTTCCGCAGGTCTTCTTCGACCCTCTCCCAGATCTCTCCGGCGCGCAGGGGGTCGAGGGGGTTCGTGACCTTGAAGATATCGACGGCGGTCCCGTCCCGCCAGGTGTAGATATACGCGCTCAGGACGTTGATGTTTTCGAGCGCGAGAACGCCTGCCATATCCGCAAAAAGTCCGGGACGGTCCCGGGCTGCGAACGTGATCTCCCAGCAGTCCTCCATCTCGTCTTTCCGGGCCGCTACGGCGAAGGAATCCTTCAGGCCCTCACCCTGCGCCCCGCGCATCGCCAGGACCGCATCGACGTCCCTCAGGATCTCGACCGGATTCCGCTCCAACAGATAGCGGGGCGCCATGCTCTCGGTCAGCCCGTCGATCGCCTCCGGGTCCATACCTGCAGACAACCGCTGCCGCAGCTCGAGGCGCGTCGCTTCGACCCTCCGCGATGCATCGGCACTCGCCAACTCGCCCTTTTCGAGGATGTGCAGGATCTTGAAGAACAGCTCACGCACCAGATTCGCGATCCAGTCGGTCCAGGCGCGCGGCCCTGTCGCCATGGAATCGGCCCATGTCAGGAGGTAGAGCATCTTGAGACGTTCGATGCTCCCCATCCCGCGGGCGCATTGCACGACAACCTTTTCGTCGTTCAAATCCCTGCGGGTGGCGATCTCCACCAGGAGCAGGTGATTTCTCACCAGAAAAAGGATGTCCTCTCCCGCCTTCATCGGATAATCGAATCGATCGAGGATGGCGCGGGTGATCTGCGCCCCTCTCAAGGCATGCTCCGGACCGCCCTTGCCGATATCGTGAAACAGGGCGGCGAGCAGAAGCCCCCGCTTGTCCGCCGCCTCCTTGAAGATCGTCGTGAGCAGGATATCGCTCTGCCGCCCGATCGTTTTCAGGCAGGCGACGGTCTGCAGGACATGCCGGCCTACCGGATAGATATGATAGGCGTCGAACTGCACCTTGTCGCGGGTGCGGCCCAGTTCCGGTATGAACACGTCCAGAAAACCGGTCTCGAACATCTCATCGAGGGCATGCTGCCCCTGCCGGGACTCCACAATACCGAGGAAACGCTCGACCGGTTCGGGCGCCGAGCGATAGGCGTCGTTCACGAGATAGGAGAATTCCCGCACCAGCCGCCGCGCCTCCATCGAAAGGGGAAACCCCAGACGGCTGCTCTCCTCGAAGATCTCCATCAGCAGAAGCGGACGCGCCAGGATCGCCATCGCCCCGTCGAAGCATACAGCATCCCCTTCGACATGCAGGCCCGGTTTGAGAGTCTCTAGCCCGGCGTCCTTTCGAGAGGGTCCGCCCTTCGGCAGATGCGTCCGCAGAAAGGCCCTGTGCAGCGATTTAATCGAGCCCATAGCCGCATGCAGCCGGCCCATGAACTGCTCGACGGCGGCGGAATGAACCAGATCCCGAAAACCCAGCATGCCGGCGATCTTCTCCTGATACTCGAAGGAGAGACGATCGTTCTTCCGGCCGGTCAGAAAATGGAGGAGGTTGCGTGTGCGCCGGATGAGGTCCAGATCCGCCTCGAGCGTCTGAAATTCGGCATTCGAAAGCCTTCCCTGATACTCCAGGTCCCTGGGGACGCGCAGTTCGAAAAAGACCTTTCCGAGCCAGAGCATGGCATGATAATCCCGCAATCCGCCAAGCCCCTCTTTCAGATTCGGTTCCAGAAGGTAGCTGGCATCGCCGTAGGTCATCTCGCGGATCTTCGTCTGATCCTCGAGCCAGCGGCTGAAGGTCCTGGCGCGTTTGCAGAGCACCTTGTCCTGCAGCTTCGCGAGCAGGCCCAGGTACAGGGGCGAATCCCCGCACAGGAACCGCGCATCGAGCAGAGAGGTAAGCACCTGAAAATCGTCTTTGGCAAGCTTCACGCAATCCGCTACGGTCCGGACGACATAACCGAGGTCCAGACCAAGATCCCAGAGCGGAAAAAACACCTCGTCCGACAGGTTCTTTGCCGAAGTCGGGACCTTGCGCCCAAAGAGGATCAGGATATCGATGTCCGAATGCAGGCACAGCTCAGCCCGCCCATAGCCGCCGACGGCCACGAAGGCCACAGGGCACCGCTCCTTGAAGAGCGCGCGGCCGATCGGGCTGTCCTGCAGCGACCGTCTGAAATATTGGTCCACCAGTTCCGTGTTCCGCTCAGGAAAATCCGGGTCACACTTTCCCCCGGAAAGGCCGCGAAGCAGTGCCTCCCGGCCGCTCTTCAACTCCTCGGATGCCCCTGTCATAACCACCTCACGCCGCTACCACCGCAGATCGGCCGAAAAGACCCTTTCCGGATGGAAACTAGATGGTCTCCATCCGGAAATGATTTCCCGGTACAACCCAGTTTCCAATCCGGAAATGAGGATTTTTTCTTCACACGCTTCGCGTGCTCAGTCCCACCGCTTCGCGGCGGGTCCCGGTTTGCCAATATCAAGGAAATCCAGCGTTTGCGCGGAGGCGACCTGGTGGTCGCCGCACAAGCAAATGTGCAGATTGACGCCGAGATTGGCAAAAAAGACCATTTCCGGATGGAAACTAGATGGCGTCCTTGCCACGCTCCCCGGTCCTTATCCGAATCACCTCCTCGACGGGGAGGATGAAGATCTTTCCGTCGCCGATCTGCCCGGTATGCGCCTTTTCCTTGATCAAACGAACCGCATCGGCCACCAGATCCGCGGTCAGGACGATTTCGATCTTGAGTTTGGAGACAAAATCCACCTGATACTCGGCGCCCCGGTATACCTCTTTGTGGCCCCGCTGCCTTCCGAACCCCTTGACCTCTGTGACGGTCAAGCCCTTGACCCCCAGGCCGGCCAATCCTTCCTTCACGTCATCCAGTTTGAACGGTTTGATGATCGCCTCGATCTTTTTCATGGCTCACTCTCCAATCCGCAAGTGTTTATAGGTTATACCCTGTCTCGTTATGGAGACTGATGTCCATCCCGCGCACCTCTTCCTCGGCGCTGACCCGCAGGCCTATCAGAACATCGATGACCTCGAGGATGACCCACGTCAGCACAAAGGCATAGGCCACTGTGGCCGCGACCGAGATGAACTGAATCCACAATTGCCCGGGATTCCCGAAGAAAAGGCCATCCCTCCCGGCCGGATTGACGGCGATGCTCGCAAAGAGGCCGGTCGCCAAGGCCCCCCAGGTCCCCCCGAGCCCGTGGATGCCAACCACGTCCAGGGAATCGTCATACCCAAGCCGGGATTTGAGCAGGATCCCCCCGTAGCAGATGACGCCCCCGAGCCCCCCGATGACGATCGCGGAAAGGGGGCCCACAAAGCCCGAGCCGGGCGTGATCGCCACCAGACCGGCCACCGCCCCGCTCGCGGCACCGAGCGTCGTAGGCTTCCCGCGATGCACCCATTCCATAAAGGTCCAACTGAGCGCCGCAACCGCGGAAGCGACGTGGGTGACGACAAAGGCGTTGGCCGCAAGGCCGTTCCCGCTGAGAGCGCTCCCGGCGTTGAAGCCGAACCACCCGAACCAGAGAAGCGCCGCACCCGTGATGGTCATCGGCACGTTGTGAGGGATGTAGGCCGTCTCGCCCCACCCGAGTCGCCGCCCCAGGATGATCGCCGCAGCAAGCGCCGAAACGCCCGAACTGATATGCACCACCGTCCCACCGGCAAAATCGAGCGCCCCCATTTTGCCCATCCAGCCTCCTACGCCCCAGACCCAATGCGCCAACGGGTTGTAAACGACCGTCGCCCAGATGAGGATAAAGAGCAGGAAGGCGCTGAATTTCATCCGCTCGGCGAAGGCGCCGGTGATCAGGGCCGGCGTGATGATGGCGAACATGCACTGAAAGATCATGAAAGCCAGATGGGGAATCGTGGTTCCGTAGTGGGGGCTCGGCTCCATCCCGACGCCTTTGAGGCCGAACCAGTCCATCCCGCCGATGATCCCGGCATGGTCCGGGCCGAAGGCCATCGTGTAGCCCCAGAGCACCCACTCAAGCGTCACGATCCCCAGGATGATGAAACTCTGCATCAGTGTCCCCAGGATGTTTTTGCTGCGCACCATACCGCCGTAAAACAGTGCCAGACCAGGCGTCATCAACATGACCAGGGCCGCCGACATCAAGACAAATACCGTATCTCCCACGTTCATAACCTGTCTCCTCCTTTGATCGAGCGTTTATCCAAGGGGGGAAGCAAACAGTATGCCACTGGAGACTTCACTTGAAAAAGCTTGAATAACCATATCTTAACTGGATATAGCCGATGAAGCGGGCCAGTCTTGGCGACTCTTTTGTAGAAATATGGAGTAATCTATACAATTTTGTATATTTTCTTTTCTTCCTCTCCCTATCCTGCCCGGATTCCTTCGTTGACAACCGTTCGCCGCAGGGCCTATCATCGGAGCCAAACGGGCCCGGATCCATCCGGAAACGGCTTGTTCGGCCCGTCTCCGTCCCGATCTGCGCATTTGCTCATGCGCTGGGCTACAGGTCGCCGCACAAGCAAACGCGCAGATTGACGCCGAGATTGGCCAAAAAGACCATTTCCGGATGGAAACCATTCAAGAAACCGCAAAGGGGATTGTTGCATGAAATTGATCAAAGCCATCATCAAGCCGTTCAAACTGGACGAAGTCAAAGACGCCATTCTGCAGTTGGGCATCGGGGGGATCACCATCACCGAGGTTAAAGGCTTCGGGCGTCAGAAGGGGCACAAGGAGATCTATCGCGGGGCCGAGTATGTCGTCGATTTCCTGCCGAAGACGAAGATCGAGGTCGTCGTTCCGACGGATATGGTGCCGCGGATCCTTGAAGTCATCAAGGAGAAGGCCTATACCGGCAGCATCGGGGATGGCAAGATCTTTGTCCTGCCGGTCGAAAAGGCTATCCGCATTCGGACGGGGGAAGAGGATACGGACGCCATTTAGATTCCATCCGGAAATGGTCTTTTTGGCCAATCTCGGCGTCAACCTGCACGTTTGCTTCTGCGGCGACCACCAGATCCCCTCCGCGCAAGCGCTTGATTTCATTGATATTGGCCAGACTGGGACCCACCGCGAAGCGGTGGGACCGAGCACCCGAAGGGTGTGAAGAAACCGGGACCCGCCCCGCAGGGGTGGGGCTGAGCGGCGAAGCGGTGAAAAAAAATCCTCATTTCCGGATGGGAAACCGGGTTGTACCGGGAAATCACTTTCGCCTTGCGGTCCGGGGATCCACCGGGCCGCCTCCCCTCCCGGCCTCGATCCGACAGACTGCCGGCCCGCCGGCACCTGCGGACCCAAGGTCCTGATGCCTTGACGAACCATGGCTTCCAAAGACTTGCGCCCTCAAACCGACATCGTTTCGCGGTTTATCACCGACCGGACGGATTTGTTCCGGAAATTCATTCCGTCGAGGAGCGGTTTCCGTGTCTGCCAGGCCTATACGGATCTCGTGGATCGGTTCACCCGCCGCCTCTTCTTCGAAGCCGGGCTGAATAAAAGAACAAGGGAATCCCGGAACAAGTCCTTCGTCGTTCTCGCCCTCGGCAGCTACGGCCGAAGAGAACTCTGCTTCGGATCGGACATCGACTTCATGGTCATCCACGAAGGCCGTGAAGATCCGGAACTGAACGAAATCATCCCCCGCGCGCTCTATCCCCTCTGGGACGCCCGCCTCGAGGTGGGGCATGCCACGTTGACGATCCCCTCGTGCATCCGTCTGGCCATGCAGGATTTCACGGTCCTCACCGCGCTCCTGGATGCCCGTCCGATCCTCGGATCACGCCCTTTTTACGACCTCTTCGAGAACGCCTTCTGGTCGCGCCTGTTTCGGGAAAGAGAAAACATCCTCAAACACTTCCTGATGGCGCGCCGAAAACAGGAGGAACAGTTTCGCACCGAGGCCTTTTTCGTCGAACCGGACATCAAAGAGGGCCCCGGAGGCCTGCGGGACCTACATTTCATGAGCTGGATGGCAAGGATCTATTTTTCCTGCGTCCGGTTCAGCCAGATCCGCCGCTTCGCCGTATTTTCGCACTTCGATCTGTATACGCTCGCCCAGTCCAAGAGCTTTCTCCTGAAGGTCCGCAACCAGCTGCACCTCCTCGCCCAACGGAAAGAGGACCGTTTGATGCTCGCCTGCCAGAAGGACCTGGCCAACCGCCTCGGCTACACGGATGATCCATACCTGAGCGCACCGGTCAAGTTCATGAAGGACCTCTATCGGCACCTCAACCGCATCCGTTACGGATACGAAGCCTTTCAGGTCAAGGCCCTCGATATCATCCACCCCTCCCCGCTCGAGGAAAACCCGTCCATTGGACCGCTCTTCCAGGTGACCAAAGGGAATCTGGTCCTCCGTCAGGACCTCTCGCTCAAGACCGACCCCGGACTCATTCTGAAGGCCCTCGGGGAGGCGAACGAGCAAGGCCTTTTCTGGGGATCCGGCCTGATCTGGGAGGCCCGTCGGATCATCGCCCGGTCGAAGCGCCGCCTTCTGGGGCTCAAAGAGGCCCGCCCGACGCTCCTGCGCGTCCTCAGCCGGCCGCGGAATCCGAAGATCATCCGCCTGGCGCTCGAAATCGGCCTCCTGGATCTCTTCATCCCCGAGTTCAAGAAGATCCGCAACCTGCCGGAACTCGGCTTCTACCATGTCGACACGGTGGATATCCATTCGCTCCGGACCGCTGAGATCCTGGAACAGATGTCCGAGGGGGCCTACGACGAGCGCTGGCCGATCTTCCGGGCGGTCTTCGACACCCTCCCCCATCCCGAACGTCTGTTTCTGGCCGGGCTGCTTCACGATGTCGGAAAGGGGTATCCGGACGATCACAGCGTGAAAGGGGCGGCCCTGGTCCGCCCGATCCTGAAGCGTTTCGGCGTCGACGCGGCGGCGGCGGCGGCCGTCGCCGCCCTCGTCAGGCACCACCTCCTGCTTGCCCGCGTCTCGCAGCGCCGCGACCTGAGCGACGAGAAGACCTGCGTGCAGACGGCGCAATCCATCCAGTCGACCGAGCTTCTCGATATGGTCTTTCTCCTGACCGCGGCGGACAGCTTCGCCACCGGCCCGATGGCGCGCACGGAATGGAAACTCCACCTGATCACGGAACTCTATGCGAAGACCCGCCGAATCCTCGAGAAGGGGACCCTCGCGACCCCGCACGCCACCCGGCGGTTCACGGAACAGAAGAAGCAGGTCCTCAAGTCCCTCAAAGGGCAATTCCCGGCCCGCGAGGTGCGAAAACTGCTCGACCAGATCTCCTCACGCTATTTTATCGGCACGCCGATCGAAGATGTCGTGGCGCAGGTGGCCCTCGCCCTCGACCTAGAGGAAAAGCTTTTTGCATGGTCGGTGCGCAAGCGAGGGGATGCGCCGGTCACGCGCATCCTCCAGTGCATCCGGGATCGGAGGGGTCTTTTCAGCGACATGGTCGGAGTCCTCACCCTCAACAACATCGGGGTCCTGTCGGCCCAGATCTTCACCCTCAAGAACGGATTGGCCTTCGACATCTACGAAGTCACCAATCCCCTCGACCCCCTCCGGGAGGCCGAGACATGGGAGCGCGTCAGGCTGCAGATCGCCCAGGTCCTGCAAGGTGATTTTTCGCTGGATGAACGGATCGCACAGAAGGAGGAAGGGCAGCTCTCTCAGGCCGTCTCCTGGATCCCCTGGCCCAAATCGGTCCAGATCGACAACGAGGCCTCCGACTTCTTCACGGTCATGGAGGTCGCGGCGGACGCTCGGATGGGGCTTCTCTACCGCCTCGCCAAGGTCCTGACGGCGCATGGCCTCGACATCCGCTTTGCCACCGTCAACAGGGACCAGGAAAAGCTGCTGGGGGTCTTCTACGTGCAAACCGCGGAGGGAGAAAAGCTCTTCGGCCCGCTCCCGATCGAGGAGATCCGCCGGGCGATTCGGGAGATCATCCAGTAGCGCCGCCCGCGGACGCAGCCGGGGTCGGGGCCGTAAGCCGTCTGAGATATCGCCCCGATTTTTTCAACGTGCCTCCATCCGGAAACAGATCGTGCCGGATCATGATTTCCGGATTGGAAACTAAAGGATCCTGGCGGCCTTCTGAACGGCTGCGATGATCTTCGGGATCTGCTCCTCCATCCGGATCTGGATCGGGATGGTCAGACAGCGCGAAAGCCGCTCCGCCGTGCGCGGCAGGGCATCGGGGTCATAGGTGCAGCGCGCCGCGCCCTCCGGCGTCTTGAAAGGATACCCTGATCGGAAAGGCGTCTTTCCGTCCAGAAGGTGCTCCCAGTGCCCGTAATAATGCCAGGTGTTTTCATACCAGTAGACGGGCGGACACCCGGCATCCTTCATCACCTGGGCGAAGGCCCGGGCCTGCTCGGCCGTCGGAAGCGAGAACATCAGGAACGAGGCGATGTCACCCTCAGGGTCCGGGGACGAGCGCAGCTTCACCTGCGGGATCTCGGACAGGGCCTCCTGGATGCGCCGTTTGTTTTCGCGCTGGGGGGCCAGAATCGCGCGGTCGAGCTTCCTCAGCTGCGCCAGGCCGAGCGCCCCCTGCAGTTCCATCATGCGGAAATTGAACCCGATGAAATTTCGTTTCTCGAGTCCGCGGCCCACGGTGGGATCGTGGTCATGCCCGTGGTCGTGGTATTCACTCGCCCGGATGTAGGTCTCCTCGTCCTGGAAGAGCACCATGCCGCCCTCCCCGGTCGTCATGGTCTTGACCGAATCGAACGAAAACGTCCCCATGCGGCCGTAAGTCCCCACGTGTTTTCCCCGGATACGCCCGCCGCAGGACTGCGCTGTATCCTCGATCACGGGCAGATCGAAGCGGCAGGCCTCCGCGATGATCTCTTCGATCCGCGCCTGACCGCCGCACATGTGCACCGGGATGATCGCCCGCGTCCGTGGGGTGATCCTGCTCGAAATATCCTCCGGATCGAGGCACAAGGTGTCGTCGATCTCGGCAAAGACCGGGACCGCGCCGATATCCAGGATCGCCTCCCAGGTGGCCACAAAGGTGAACCCCTGGGTAATCACCTCGTCCCCCGGGCCGATCCCGAGGGCCGCCAGGGCCACACGGAGCGCCGCCGTCCCGGAGGAAACCGCCAAGGCCCATCGGGCGCCGCAATACTCGGCGAAGGCCTTCTCGAATTCCGCAACCTTGTAAATCCCCTGCCGCTCCTTGTCGAATTCGTACCGCAAAAGGATCTTGCGGGACAGGACGTCCAGAATCTCACTCCGTTCTTCTTCACCCAACACTTCAAAACCCGGCATGGTGTTCTCCTCTGCCCCTAAAGCAAAACCCGGGGCCGCACAGGATCCGGCCTCCGGCAGATTCGTGTCAATCATCGGCCTAGCGGCCTTCAAACGCCCGGCGATAGATCCTTTCCGCCACGGCGGCAGTCATCGGCCGCGGGTTGTTCAGGATGGGCCGCGTAACATTCATGGCCGCCTCGGCCATCCGGGGGATGGAATCCTCCGGCACCCCGAGGTCCCGCAGCCTGAGCGGGGCCCCGATGTCCTGTGAAAGCTCCCACACCCGGTCGGCGGCCTCTGCGGCCAGGACCCGTTCGCTTCGCCCCTTGGCCACAGCCCCCATAGCGACGGCCACCGCGGCGAACTTTTCCGTATTGCCCGGGAAATTGAAATCCAGCACGTAGGGAAGCATCAGGGCGTTGGCGATCCCGTGCGGGATATCGAAAAAAGCCCCGAGCGGGTAGGCGAGGGCATGTACGGCGCCCACCCCGCTCATCGCCAACCCCAGACCGGCGAGATAGCTCGCCTGGAGCATCCGGGTCCGGTGATGGAGATTCCCCCCCTGAAAAACGGCCCCCCGGAGACTCCCGGCAATGATCTTGACGGCCTCGAGAGAGAGGGCATCGGTGACGAAATGGGACTGAAGAGAGGTGTAGGATTCGATCGCATGGGTCAGGGCATCCATGCCCGTGTAGGCGGTCGGGTAAGGCGGAAGGCCGAGGGTCAGCTCCGGATCGAGGATCGCCACCGTGGGATACAGGAAGGGGCTGTTGATCCCTCCCTTGGTCTTGGTCCCGCGCATGGTGAAAACGGCCGTAAAGGTCGTCTCGCTGCCTGTACCGGCCGTGGTCGGGACCATGACAGTCGGCAGACCCGGGGTCTTGACCAGATTCAGCCCCACGTAGTCCAGGGCCTTCCCCTCGTTCTTCGTCAGGACACCGATAGCCTTGGCCACGTCGAGCGAGCTGCCGCCGCCCACGCCGACAATGCAGTCCACACGCTCCTGCCGGGCCAGCTCCGCACCCTCGTCCGCCAGTTCGGGGCCTGGTTCCGGACTGATCCTGAAGTACGGGACCGCCTCGACCGGCCCCTGCGCAAAGACCTCCTGCACCCGTTTGCCGAGTTCCGTCTCGGATAGGGCCCGGTCCATGACCAGGAGGGCGCGGGCGGCCCCCAACGCCTCCAGTTCGCCCGGCAGGCTGCCGACCGCGCCGCTGCCGAACAAAGTCTTCTTGACCCCTTCGATGCTAATCAAACGCTTCATGACTTTCTCCTCAGTAAACAGGGATACCTCGGCGCCACATGGACACCCGGCCGGTTTCATCCGAAAACGGCAGCATCAAGACATAAACCAATGTGATGAATTTATCAAGGACAGATCCGCCCCCGGGCGTTCCGGCCAGTGGGGGGAAACAAAGCGGCGCCGCCGGATCGTTTCAGCAGCCGATGCGCTCTGACAACTGAAACGATCCAGACCCGTAAACCATCCAGACCCGTAAACCATCCTTGCACCCCGTGGGCCCTTCAGGCTCAGTCTTCAGGGTTTGAGGGGAAAGTACAGAGAAAAGGCAGTCTCTCCCGACCCGTAACAATCTTCCGGACTGGAGCAGAACGGGCAGCGCGATATCTCCCCCGGACAGGAGCACGTGCCGTTGAGCAGGTGGCCGCAGCGGGTCGAGATCATCTGAATGTCGAAGCCGTAGCGTTGGGAAAACATCTTCATCCTGAGCAGATCGGCCCCTTTGCCGCCCGCGTTGAAGTCGAAGGGCCGCTTGGACGAATAGGACAGGGTGTCGCCCGTCGTGAAGAAGCCCTCGAAAATCCGCTTTTTCGCCTCCTCCGGGATCCCGACGCCGTAATCGTGCACAACCAACTCCATACCGTTCCCGCGGGGGTGCACCAGGACTTCTATTTTCCCTTCGTCGGGCGTGTTCTCCACGGCATTTCTGACAAGCCCGTCGACAAGCTTCTCCAGCACATCGCGAGGGATCCAAACGGACGGCCCGGCCTCCGTTGCCACATCCACATTCACCTGCCGGTGACCGAACCGGGGTTGCAGAAAATGGATCCGCTCCCGCACAAACGTATCGAGCCGAATCTCCTCGGACTCGCTGGTCTTCGGGCCGAAGAGTTCGTCGATGCGGCTCCGGATGTTTCGGACGACCTTTCCCTCTCCCACCTCCTCCGCGGTCAGGGCCTCGAGTTCATCGGCGCATTCTTCGAGTAGAAGCGTCATGACATCGTGGGTGTGCAGCGAACCGCCCATCAGGATGTCCTCCGCCTGGCGCTGGATCTCCACCAGGCGGTTGAGGTTCCTGCGGGCCCTTTCCATGGTGGGCGCCCACTCCGCCTCGGGCAGAACCTTCAGCTTGCGGGAAAAGATGGTCATGGTGGACATGAGGACGGCCAGGGGCGTCCTCAGTTCGTGGGAGAGGTGGTTGATCATCTTGTCCTTCGCCTTGTTCATGCTCAGAAGCTCGTTGTAGGCCGATTTGAGCTTATCCGACACCTGGGCGTAGGCGATCACCACCGCGACCGTCCCGGCGACCATCTCCAGCAGTTCGATATCCTCCGGCTTGAAATCCCCGTTGCGCTTGTTGATGGCGCAGATGGCGCCTTTGATCCGATTTCGCCCTTTCAGAGGGACGAGCGCCAGGTTGCGCGTCTTATAGCCGAGCTTCCGATCCCGCTCCTCATGGAGCCCTTTGTTTTTCGAGGTGTCCGAAACAATCATGGGTTCGCCGGTCCGGATCACCTCCCCTGCCATGAGCTGGTCGTAGCGGAACCTGACCTCCGCGGCCCGTCGTATGGCTTCGTCCTGATCGTAGGCCGCCCCGGTGATGTAGAGCTCCTGCTTTTCCTCGTCAGGAAGAATCACCACGCAGCCCTCCGATTCGACAAGGTCCTTCACCTCCGTGTTGATAAAATGGAGCAGGTCCTGAAGGTCCGGATATTTGGGGAGTGCGAGGCTGATCTGGAGCATGGCCTCCTGGGTCCTGGCCATGCGTTTATCGTTCGTGATGTCGCGATAGATGGCGATCACACCGGCAAGTCCGTCCACGGTCTCCGCATAGGCCGCGGCTCGGATGGAGACATCCAGCATGCGGCCGTCCCGCGTCAGCCGCTTCGATTCATGGTGCACCAGGATCTTGTCCTGGCGAAGGCGCTTCAACTCCTCCAGGGTGCTTTGGACCTGATCGAAGGGGACGAAGGGGACCCTCCCCGCCTGGAAGTCTTCGAGGGTCCACCCGAAGACCTTGGTGAAATACGGATTGAGATAGGTCGGGTGCCCATCCATGGTGAACACGCCGATCGGGTAGGGGATGAAATCGACCAGCGTCTGGAGGCGGACCGAGGTCCGGCGCAGGGCGGCCTGCATCCGGTGGCCTTTGGTCACTTCCCTGAAGGTCTCGACGGCTCCGGTGACCCGGCCGTTCTCATCCTGCAGGGGCACCGCGGTAAACAGGAACCATTTGCCGCCCCCGTCAGGGGCCGACAGGAACCGCTCCGCCTCCCAGGCATCCTCCGCAAGGGGCGCCTTGCGGCACCCCGGACCCAGGCGCGCCATGATCTCGGCCTCCGGTGCCTGGTCGACGATCAGGTCCAACAGCGCCGGCCCGGGCTCCGAGAGGAAGGTACGCCACTGGTTCTTCGTGCCGATCATGCCCTCGGCCGGGATCCCCGTCAGCCTTTCGTAGGCCCCGCTGCAGTGGGTGATCACGTGCTCCACATCGATCACCATGACCGGCACGCCAAGGCGCTCTATCGCAAGAGAAAGGGATATCTCGCGCTGTCCGGCCTCCGTACGAAGAGAAGCGTATCGCTCTGTTTCCTCCCTGGATCCTTCAGGACCCGGGGCCGTCTGGGTGGTATCAGCATCCAAGGACATGGCAAAAACCTTGTTATCGAAAAGCCTGAACGGCTCGAGCCCGGGAAAGGCCTCGTCTCCGACATCCACTGGGCATTCGCCCACAATTCCAATCGACCGGTTCGGCGTCTCCGTTTCCCACAGCGGCTGCTCCCGCAAAGCATCGAGACCGGATACCGGAACATCACTCCACGCATTGACGAGGCTTCCACTGGAAAGCAACCTGCTTCCTCAAGGAACTCCGCCTTCCTCGAAAGAAAGCGTCCTCCATTCGAGCCAACCTGGAGCAGCACGGCACGTCGACGACAGCCGTTCCCGCCCTCGAAAGCTGATTATCAGTTACAACATATACGGCGATCAATCAAGGGGTTTGACGGGCATCCCCCGCTCCCCGAACCTGGGCGGGACCGGAGGCTCGTCCGCGACCGCGGTAGAAAGATCGGAAGAAAAAAACGGGAGGAAATCGGACACCCATCAATCGACTTCACGCGGATATCACGACAGCCATGATCACAGCCACCATTTTCCGAGCATCTATATTTTCGATTCATTTTTTACGTTACATAATTCAACTCATATATCATTTTCTATTATAATATGCATTTATACTCTCATAGGAATCGTCATCGCCAGATGGATCTGGTATTACCAATCCATATTCCTCGTACATATTATCATCGTCATCATTGCCATAAGGAGCGGGCACACCACTTATTTCGTACTCATTTTTTATACTTGTTTTTCCATCTCGTAATTGATGAATACCATTAGGATCATCGAAATGCTGGATATCCTTTCTGTAGACAATGTCATCATCAGAGTCTTCAGAATTAGATTCGATATCAATCTCAATATCAATCTGTTTAGAATCTTCTTTTTCTTCGGTTCTTCCGCTGTTTAAATCATTGAATTCAGATAATTCATCTTCACTATATATAAAATCTACTTTTACTACTGTCTCCCAATTATGATAGATCCACTCTCTAGATTCCTCAACCTTGATTTTTTCAGGCAATGTTCCTTTCCCGAAAACATACTGGCACATCTTCTCCTCAGTAGCTAGATCTTTTGGCCATTGCAGAGCACGCAATGAATGGATATATTCATAACATAATTTAATTATTTGTGTCATAATATGCCTACGTTCACCGATATTAATTGAACAATGGTGAATCACCGCCGGCATCGCCAGCCATTTTCTGCAGGTGATCTCAAGAAAAGAATAGGTATTGGTAAGCATTTCCCGGGTAAACATATCAGGTTCTGATTTATTATCCTGGATCGTACTGTACAAAATAATTAGCTCGTACCTATGGCTTTCCTCCAAAAGAGCCAGTCCCCACTTCAAATCGTTCATAAAATTTGATAATTTTTGTATCACACCATCCTTTCCCATCTGATAGAGCTCATCAATCTCCGTATGATCGATAATCGTATCAATGACTTCTCTCAGGATGGCATTGAAAGGTCCAGCAGGCCAAATCAGACGTTGTTCACTATCCTCGACGCCGACAAGGCCGAAATCGCTATCATCAGGGTAACTCACTTGACTGAAATGTCTTTCCGTCAGCTGACCATAGGGGCCATTAGGCAGGACTCGGCTGCGAAAGTTGTATCTCCCGGTCATCCCTATCAGGCTGTAGTTACCATCGAGCGGCGGCTTCTGACGGCTGAAATATTTCTCCCGGAATTTTTCCCTGGCCTCGCTCAAGGCCTCCTCTTTGGCCTGTTCCAGCGATTTCGATTCTTCCACCTTCGGCGGAAGTTCCTCTTTTTGCTGTAGCTCCAGGTCCCTCAGAAGATCTTGCGGGATCGGGATCTCTTTGTCTCGATCCTTGCTTTCAAGAGATTTACGCTCTTTCTTCTCTTCGAAATTTACCATTTTTGGCTGCTCATCTGGAACCTTCAAGGAATCTTGCCGGGTCACGGTCCCAACGCCCAGCCCCTTGGACACCCCCACGGAGGGATCAGGCTCGGAGAAAGGCGCCGGGGAGGTCCGCCCGCACGCGAAAATCGTGTAACAAACGCCTCCGTCCAAATAGCGGTACGAGTCCATTTCGCTCCGGTACCTGAGGCTGCCGGTCACTTCGAAGCTCATCGGCATGTCCGGCATCCTGAAGATGAACTGCGTCATGGATCTCCTCCTTGCTTCGTACGGCAAGTCCCCGGCCTGCTGCGGTTGTTCCCCGCCGCCAATCGGGTTCGACTCCAGAAACCGCCAGTATCTTCTCCATATCGTCTCCATCAGCTGCCCCCGCGCCCCCTGGGGGCGCAACAGCAACACAGACGGATGAAACAAAAATTGGTTGAAGAGGGTATCCAGGTCCTGAAGGATAATCGGGTCGTCGACTGCCCGCAGCGGAGCCGCTGCATCCCAAAGCATCTGCCGCTGCGTGAAAAAGGTCATGATATTTTCGCGGATCTCCCCGATGCGCCTGGACTCGGAAAGGTCTTCAGCGGACTGCTCGATGATCCCCTGCGCCAGGCGCCTGAGGATCTCCTCGCCGCCCTTCTCCCAGAATGCTGGAGGGATGATCCTCTCCTGCCTGAGATCCTGCACAAGGGCGTCGAACGTTCCCGGAAGCGGATCCACGCCATCCGGCTTCCCGGAGAGGAAAAATCTCCGCTGGAAGGCCTTCTTCTCGCAGCGGATGCGGTCCACCACCCTCCGCACACGGCGGCAGGTAAGCGGCCTTTCGCCGAGTTCTTGTTCGGCCCTGGTGCGGTTTTCCAATCCATAGAGGACCTCGATGGAACCGAGCAGCCTGTCCCTCAGGTAGATGTCTTCGCCCCTCAGCTTCACATCGACCTTCTGCGGCGCCCCCTTGAGATCGGGATGGTTCTTCCGTATCGCCCGCGCACGCCACTTTCGACCGCTCCCGAAGAGATCCCTGTAATGGACGCCCAACCAGCGCTCATTTCCCCTTCCCTCCAGGCCGATCTCGCCCCACCAGCTCCTGCCTGCAGCCTCCCGCAGACTGTCGACAACACCCATCGCGTTTTTCAATGCAACCATAGGACTCCTCCATTTGCCTCGCTCTGAAGGCCTCAGCCTTTACCCGGGAATCGATCCATTTCTCTCTTTCTGATCCCCTTCGAAATCGCGTTTACAAAGCGTGTCATCCGGAACCGATTTTTTGCCCATCTCAGCGCCGTCTGTTTTCCGAGCGACCTCAGTGAGATCCTGAATGAGCCGTATTCCCAGCTGCAATCACTGTATCTCCTGTTCCGCAAACAACGGACTTCGCCAGCCCGGGATCTTCCCCTGATCGAAGTGCACGCGGATATCATCGCCTGCGACCTCGTAGCGCGCGGGCGGCATGGGGCTGTCAAACATAAAACGGATCATGGCTTCCAGATCCACTCTCCCGGCTGCCCTGGAGGTACGCTCATCGAGCGGAAGGGGAGGAAATTCTTGAATCTGTCCGCCACCTCGATCGATGGTAGGGGGCCCTTCCCGTCCGCAAAGCCGGGCCATCCCGCTCATCTCCAGGAGTCTCTGTTCGTGCAGCCCCCCGATAAACGCAGCGAAACGCCTGCTGACAAAAGCGATCAGCCGGGGGCGTTCCCGCTGAGGTTCATGGAAGGCAATCGAGGGATCCACCAGGAGGTTTTCGAACGTGAGCACAAACGGGGCATAGTCCTGCATCGCGACATCACAGGTACTGAACGCTCGAACCAGGCGCCTGACCACTTCGCCTCGCTCCCTCAAAAAGACGGACATCTCGTCGCGGACCATTTCCGACCCCTCTCGATATCCCTCGATGCCGTCCACCCTTTCAACGATACCCTCGGCGAGGCCTTTCAGTACGCGCCTGAACTTCTCCCGCTCGCGCCAATAGAATACGGGGCAAAGCCCTTTTGCGGCAAGTTCGGTGACGAGGACATCGAAATTCTGTACCGGTGCGAGTTCCGCACCCCATCCATCATTCCGATGAGCGGATCCACCCCTCAGCGCCCCGAGCCGCCTTCTGTGCAATGCAACCTGAAGAGACTCCAATTTGGCCGCCCGGCCGCGATCCGCAGAATTCTTCGCCTCGATGACGAGCGGCAACCTGCGCTTCCGGAAGAATTCTTCCCTGAAAAGGCGTCTGGATTCGGCCAGCAGATCTTCACCCTGCTGAAGGGGTGTCTCATCGGGTTGATCCGTGATGACGGGGACGGACCCTCCTCTGACGCCCATCTGCTCCACCTCCTCGGCAGACACACGCGGGGCATCACCCAGCGGCGCGTCCAGACCCACCTGAAGGGCCCCTTGAACCAGGAGCGATTGCAGGGCGGATCGTCTTGCCTCCCCCTGAATCCCCACCGCGTTTTTCTGTGCCAGAAACTCCTTGTATCTTTGGAGCGTCGCCTGCATGCATTCCCAACGTTTGAACGGACCGAGAAGAAGCAGGCTTCTGTTCATCAAAAAGAGACGGTCGAAGAGTGTGTGCAGGTCATCCAAGACGAGCGAATCCTCCGCAGAAGGCGAGCACGGAACGCACCTGAAGACGGTCTTTCGCTGCCCAAGGAAGGTTTGGAGACCCTCTTTCACCTCCCTCCATCGCTCTTCGGAGATCATCCTGCGTCCGCCGCCGTCGATGATCGACCCGGCCAGATCCTTCAGGGCCGCCCGCGCCGCCTCGTGCTTCAGACCTGCCGGCGGCAAGGCTTCGGCCTCCAGATCCGCCATGAGGGCATCGAACGTGCCTTGCATCGGAGGCCCCTCGCCGGGAGGGATCTTGAGGAAAAACCGTTCCCGGAATGCCCCCCTGTCCTCGTCGACCCATCGCAGCACCTTTCGGATCCGCCGGCACGTCAAGGGTTTTTCTCCGATTATCCCTTCTGCGCTCTCAAGCGCCTCCGATCCGTAAAGCGTCCTCAGCGCATTGCCGAAAAGACATCGAAGATAGACATCCTCTCCTTTCAGTTCAACCCGCACGTTACCGGTATACACCCAGGGGTTGCGCGGATCGGCATTGGGGCGGATCTCGACGAAACGGCTTCTCGACCTGACCTTGTGCGGGGATGACCAGCCACTCCGCCCATACAGGCAGAGATCGCCTGCGTAGTCGAACCCCAGTTCGCCCCTCCTGGCAGCCGCCTGAGCGAAGACCGACAGCGTATAGGAGGACTTCTCGAGATCACTCAACCCCAGGTCCTCCACTGACACCGGCACTCGACCGTTCCCTCTCTACCCCCGCCCCGCGGCACCCTTCGCCATCCCCTCGCCGCCCGAATGCCCGCAGGCGTTGCCGCTAAAACCCTCCGCCCGTGCCCGACACTTCGCACTCGCCTCATTTTCCCCAATGTAAGACGATCATCCCCAAATACACATCCTCACTAATTACTAGCAAAAAGCGTACCACGCGCGGAGATCCCAACCCTCAGAGCGGGCGAACCTCGGGGCTTTGTCCAGGGTATACCTATTGCCAAACACATGAAATTGGCCGGCGCCGCCCTGCACGAACGGTTGGCGGCCGGCTCAGCGGGTTTTCGTTGGGGCTCCTTTTACTCAGGCTGCGCATTGCACAAAAACTTGGGAACCCCGGCACGGGATTGTGCACAGCAGAAATGCACCCCTCCGCAACCACGAAGCAGGCGGCAGCAAACCATCCCCCGGCGCTTGCCGCTCCTGGAGCGAACCGCGCATCCCGCCCGGACCCGGGCTTTATCAGTGCAATTTTCTCTGCGAACATCCCTCCAGGCGAAGCCCCTGCCCGGTGGGTGAGCGCCTGCAGCGGCGGTCCGCCCGAATCGATGACACGAACACCATCGCGAACCTGCCGGGCCCGCGGAGGACGGGCCCAGGATCCGGCCCTTCGGCGGTCGGCACCTCTGTTAGTCATGCTGATGATTTCGGTAGCTTTTAAATGTAGCTTAATTGCACCAATTAATTATTTATCTTGCATAGAAAAACAAACTTTGCTAGCCTGTGAGGTCAGATCGTTTGCTGAAAGGACTGAGCGTCAAGATGAACCAACCGGAGAATCAAACCCTCGCCCTCTTCTATTGCCGGCAGGTGCCCGGCGGCGGCGAGGCCGAACGGCGCGACCTCGAAAGAGAGTACAGGGAGGCTCTTCGCCTCTTCCCCATCCCCTGCAGCGGCCGCCTTGAACCCGTGCACCTCCTGAGGGCCCTCGAGGAATTCGCCGACGCAGCCTACGTCATCACCTGCCCTGAAGGGGCCTGCCGCTACTTCGAGGGGAACCGCCGCGCCTGCAAGCGCGTCGCCCGGACCCGCGGAATCCTGGCGGCGATCGGGCTCGAACCCGAACGGGTGGGACTGATCACGGGCTCCCCCGAAACGCCCCGGACCCTGGCCAAATGGGTGCCGGAGATCTTCCGACAAATCCAACACCTCGCGCCCTCCCCGGTCCTCGCAACAGCCGTGCGGTGAAGCCCATTTCCAGAGCATCGATGCGACAGCCCGTCACGGCGTCTCTGATCGAGCCTGTTTCTCTATTCTGTCGCCAAGGAGAAGGACATTATGATTACCGCAGAACAGAAGCCCCTGGAAGACATCAGGGGGATGATCGCCCCTTACAGGCGCCTGCTCGTGCTTGGCTGCGGCAGCTGCGTCGCCGAGTGTGCGGCGGGGGGCGAAAAGGAAACGGCCATGCTGGGCTCGGCCCTGCGAATGGCCGCCAGGATGAACGGGGAGGACGTCCTGATCGAGGAGAAGACCCTCGACCGGCAGTGCGTCCGGGAGTTTGTCGTCCTCCTCGATGAGATCATCGACCGCTACGATGCGATCCTGTCCCTCGGCTGCGGCGCAGGCGTCCAGGCCGTGGCCGACATGTATCCCGAAATCCCCGTCATCCCGGCCCTCGACACCGAGTTCATCGGAGAGACAAAGGACCAGGGGTACTGGGTGGAAAGCTGCGTCGGATGCGGCGACTGCATGCTCTACGAGTTCGGCGGCGTCTGCCCCCTCGCCCGCTGCGCCAAACACCTCCTGAACGGCCCCTGCGGCGGCTCCATGAACGGCCGCTGCGAGGTGGACCCGGAACAGCCCTGTGCCTGGCAGCTCATCATCGACCGGCTCGACCGGTTCGATGCCCTCGAGCGTCTCGAGGCCATCCACCCTCCGAAGGACTGGTCCCGGAAGCAGGGCAGGGGGCCCCGCAAAATCATGAGAGAAGACCAGCAGAGGTGATCCCGATATGAGCCGACTGAAACATATCCTCGAAAGCGGCGCCTTCGCCGTGACCGCAGAGTGCGGGCCCCCGAAAGGGGCGGACCCCGGCGTCGTCCTGAAGAAGGCCGAGATCCTGCGCGGCAGGGTGGACGCCGTCAACGTAACCGACAACCAGACCGCCATCGTGCGCATGTCGAGTCTTGCGGCCTGCAGCCTGCTGAAGGGCGCGGGCCTCGACCCAGTGCTGCAGACAGTGGTGCGGGACCGCAACCGGATCGCCCTCCAGTCCGACATACTGGGGGCATCGGCCCTCGGGATCCGGAATGTCCTCTGCCTTTCCGGGGACCACCCCTGCTTTGGAAACCAGCCGCAGGCCCTGGGGGTCTTCGATCTCGACTCGATCCAGCTCCTCCAGGTGGTCAAGGCTATGAGGGATGAAGGGCGGATCCTCGGCGGCGAGGCTCTCAGCAGCGCACCGGATCTCTTCATCGGGGCGGCGGCCAACCCCTTCGCCGACCCGCTCCCCTTCCGCGTCGTGCGCCTTGGGAAGAAAATCGCAGCCGGGGCCCAGTTCATCCAGACCCAGTGCATCTACCACCTCGAGCGCTTCGTCGACTGGCTCGACCGGGCGCGGGACCGCGGTCTGACGGAAAAGGCCTTCATCCTCGGGGGCGTCACCCCCTTGAAGTCCGCCGCCATGGCCCGGTACATGAAGAACAAGGTCTCCGGCATGGATGTGCCTGACGACATCATCCGGCGCATGGAGGGCGTCCCCAAGGAAAATCAGCGTGAGGAAGGGATCCGGATCTGCGTCGAAACCATCGAGGCCCTCAAGGCGATGCCGGGCGTAAGCGGCATCCACATCATGGCCATCGAGTGGGAAGAGGCCGTGGGGGAAATCGTCGAACGCGCCCTGCTCCTCCCCCGCCCGGACGTCCCGGCGTAGGAGTCTCCCATGCCCGCGAAATACCTCATCCAGACCAAACCGGAGCCGCACCGCTTCGAACCGCTGACCCCCTCGGGCATCATCGCATGGGAGGAGGGGTGCCTCAAGTGCGCCGTCTGCGTCAAAAAGCGCTGCGTCTACGGCGTCTACGAACGGCGCGGCCTCAACCCCCGGCAGATGATCGAGTCCATCGACAACCAGTGCATGAACTGCTTGCGCTGCGTTCAGAGCTGCCCGAAGGAGCTTATCCACAAGTCCAGGAACCCGGAATACGCGGCAATGGGCGACGAGCACTGGACCCCCGACATCATCGCGCGCCTTTGGTACCAGGCCGAGACGGGGAAAATCCCTGTCTCGGGCGCCGGCTATCCGGGGCCCTTCAGCGGCCCGGGCTTCGACGCCATGTGGACCGACATGTCCGAGATCGTCCGGCCCACCCGCGACGGCATCCACGGCCGCGAGTACATCAGCACCGCCGTGGACCTGGGAAGGGCCCCCGCCTACCTCCTCTTCGATGAGACGGGCGGCCTCGCCGCGCAAAGCCCTCAGGTCGACGCCATCCCCCTCCCGATCATCCTGCGCCTGCCGCCCTTCGGCGACTGGACCGAGGACACCCTTGAGGGCTGGGCGCTTGCCGCCCGCCGCCTGGGGACCTTTTTCTCGGTTCCCATCGGCCGGATCAGGGCCTCCTGGGGGGAGTTCGGCCCCTCTCTGATCCCCGTGCTCGACCCCGGCATAGACGATCTGCAGCGGGTGCCGAAGTGGTTCAGAATCGTCGAGATGGGCTGGGACGAGGGATGGCGCGGGCGCTTCGAGCGTCTCCAAGCCCTCTTTCCGTCCGCCCTCGCGGCCTTCCGGATACCCCTGGTGCAAGGCGCGGAGGAACGGGCCGCGGAGCTCGCCGATGCCGGCGTCCCCATCATCCACCTGGAGGGGAGCCTGGACGGGCGCTGGCACGACGCCGATGACCGCTACCTGAAGGACGGGATCCGCGCGGTGCACCTGCGGCTGGTGGACATGGGCATCCGCAACCAGATGACGCTCCTCGTGAGCGGGGGGATCGCCATGGCCGAACAGGTGGCCAAGAGCATCATCTGCGGGGCGGACGCCGTCTTCATCGATCTTCCGCTCCTCATCGCGCTCGAATGCCGCGTCTGCCGGCGCTGCACAGAAGGTCTCCCGTGCCCGGTCGAGATCGGCCGGGCCGCACCGGATTGGGTCACCTCGCGCGTCGTCAACCTCGTCGGCGCCTGGCACAACCAGCTCCTGGAGGTCATGGGGGCGATGGGGATCCGCGACGCACGGCGCCTGAGGGGCGAGGTGGGCCGCGCCATGTTTTTCGAACAGCTCGACCGCGAGACCTTCGGGTCCCTCGGCCGGATGGAGGAAGGCTTTGAACTCGAATGATCCGTCCCCCTTTCGATTCCCCGAGGTGGTCCGGACGCCTTCGCGCTTCCGCAACCCCATCGGGAAGTACCGTCTTCACCGCACCTCGGCCTGCATCGCCTGCGGTCTGTGCGTCGAATGCTGCCCGTACGGCGTTCACGTCATGAGGCGCGGACGGGTCGAAGTCGCCCGCGCCTACCTCTGCGTGGGGCACGACTGCAAAGACCCCTGCCACCTGAAATGCCCCGAGGGCGCCCTCAGTCTCAAGCGCAGCGTGGATTTCGACACCCTGGGCGATTTCCGCTGGACACCGGACCTTCTGGCGAGCACCTGGTACATGGCCGAAACCGGCACCGTACCGCCCGGGGGGCTCGAATACCGCACCGGCGGATCCGGCGGCGGCTTCGACAAACTGCGCCTCCGCTTCAGGAAGGAGGGCGGCCCGAGGGCGGGCGAGGCTTCGAAGAAAGGGATGCCGGCGGCAGAAGCCTCGAGTTCGGGCGGCCGGAAGGAAGAAACCGGGTGTCCCCCTGGAGAATCTACCTGGACAAACGATGGGAACGGGGTGGACATGGGGGTCGAGCTGAACCGGCGAGGCGACAACGCCCACCGGATCCGCATCGAGGTCCCCTTTTACGGGGGCGGCATGTCCTACGGCTCCGTGAGCATCACCACCATGCTGAGCCGCGTCAAGGCGGCCGCGCTCCTCGGCACCTTCTGCTGCACCGGCGAAGGCGGCTACCCGGACGAGCTCAAACCCTATGACGACCACGTCATCACCCAGGTGGCAACGGGCCTTTTCGGCGTGCGCGAAGAAACCATCCAGCGGGTCCGGATCGTCGAGTTCAAGTACGCCCAGGGGGCCAAACCGGGCCTCGGCGGGCACCTCCTCGGGGACAAGGTGACCCCGGGCGTGGCGCGCATGCGCGAGGCGGTGGTGGGGCACCCCCTCTTTTCGCCCTTCCCGTTCCACAGCGTCTATTCCGTCGAGGACCACAAGAAGCACGTCGACTGGATCAAGGCGATCAACCCCAGGGCCCTCGTCTCGGTCAAGGTCTCTACCCCTACGGACGTCGACATGGTGGCGGTCGGGAGCTACTACGCCGGCGCCCACATCATCCACCTCGACGGAAGCTACGGCGGAACGGGGGCCGCGCCCGACATCGCGAAGAAGAACATCGCCATGCCGCTCGAGTACGCGGTCCCGAGGGTCCACCGCTTCCTTCAGGAGGAGGGGGTCCGCGACAAGGTCACGGTCATCGCCAGCGGCGGCATCCGCACGCCCCACGATCTTGCCAAGATCATCGCCCTCGGAGCGGACGGGATCTGCACCGGCACCGCGGACCTCGTCGCCCTCGAGTGCATCCGCTGCCACAACTGCGAGAGCGGGCGGGGATGCGCCCGCGGCATTGCCACGACGGACCCGGAGCTCATGCAGCTGATCGACTTCGACTGGGGCACCCAGCGGATCGTCAACATGTTCACCGCCTGGCGCAGGGAACTCGTGCGCATCCTCCAAAGGTTCGGCATGCGGAGCCTTTCCGAACTCGTGGGTCAAACGGACTGCCTGGCGCATCTGGATTACCTGTGAACATCCACGGCGGAGCGGCCGATGCTTCACGGACCGCCCGCAGGCGCCCGGTCAACGGAAAATAGGGCCTTTTTGCGCCGCAGCACCCGGAAATGATTTCCCGGTAAAACCCGGTTTCCAATCCGGAAATGAGGATTTTTCTTCACCGCTTCGCCGCTCAGTCCCACCGCTACGCGGCGGGTCCCGGTTTGGCCAATATCAAGGAAATCAAGCGTTTGCGCGGAGGCGACCTGGAGGTCGCCGCACAAGCAAACGTGCAGATTGACGCCGAGATTGGCCAAAAAGACCATTTCCGGATGGAAACCTAAAGAGGCAGAACATGCAAGACGCTCGAACCATAGAACGGATCATCCGCAGCCGCAAACCCCTCCTCGACGGACTCGAACGCCGCGAACGCTTCGAGACCGAGGCCGAAGGAGGCTGCGGGGTGACGGGATTCGCCTGCAGCATCCCGGTCAGGGGCCGGCACATCTTCGAACCCTCCAGGCAGATGCACAACCGCGGGAACGGACGCGGCGGCGGCATCGCCGCCATGGGGTTCGACCCGCGGATGCTCGGCGTCTCCCGGGAGATCCTGGACGAGGACTACATCCTCCAGATCGCCGTGATGGAAGAAAACGTCATCCGGGACCTGGAGGAAAAGTGGATCACCCCTCACTTCGATGTGCACCTGAGCGAGCAGATCCCCCACATCGACGACTACCGCGACATCCGGGGGCTGGACGTCCGCCCCCCAGACGTCTGGCGCTATTTCGTGCGGGTCAAACCGCCCGCGCTCTCGGCCTTCCGTGAACGGAACGGCCTCGACGGCCTGACGGCCCGCCGGGCCGAGGACGAATTCGTCTACCGGAACAGCTTCGGCATCAACCGCGCCTACTACGATGCCTACGGCAGGCAGCGCGCCTTCGTCCTCTCCCACGGCCGGAACTTCTTCATCCTGAAGATCGTCGGCTACGCCGAGAAGGTCGTCCAGTACTACCAGCTCGAAAACTTCAAGGCCCATGCCTGGATCGCCCACCAACGCTACCCCACCAAGGGCCGGGTCTGGCACCCGGGCGGTGCGCACCCCTTCATCGGTCTGAACGAGGCCCTGGTCCACAACGGGGATTTCGCCAACTACCACTCCGTGGCCGAATACCTCAGTCAGCGCAACATCCGGCCCCTGTTCCTGACCGACACCGAGGTTTCGGTGCTCCTTTTCGACCTCTACAGCCGCACCTACGGCTATCCTCTCGAGTACGTCATCGAGGCCCTGGCCCCCACCATGGAGCGCGACTTCGACCGGCTGCCGCCCGAAAAGCAGGCGGTCTACCGGGCCCTCCAGGCCGCGCACATCCACGGGTCCCCGGACGGTCCGTGGTTCTTCATCATCGCCAGGAACGACACGGAGAACCAGCGGCTGCAGCTGATCGGCATCACCGACACCGCCATGCTCCGCCCCCAGGTCTTCGCGCTTCACGACGGGCAGGTGCAGGTGGGCCTCGTCTGTTCGGAAAAGCAGGCGATCGACGCCACCCTGAAGAGCCTCTCGGACGAGGACCCGCGCATCGGCACGGTGGCCGATCTCTATTGGAACGCCCGCGGAGGCAGCCACACCGACGGCGGCGCCTTCATCTTCAACCTGGACCTCCATGACGAGGGGAACCCTCTCGAGCGCCGCCTTACCTGCAACGACAAATTCGGGCGGGAGATCCGGGTGCCGGAGAACCAAACCCCTTATCTGCCCGGGCGCGTCTATTACCTGATGGAGGGCGAAGGGAGTGGACGCGTCGAGACCGCCTCGTTCTTCGAGATGCAGCGCCCCGATCTCCTCTACCGCTACATCCGCGATGGCATTGCCTCCTGGGACTACGCCGACCTCTTCGACTGCCTGCAGGAGATCAAGTTTTGGGCCCTCAAGGGCGACGCCCATTTCGAGGCGGCCCTTCAGTGCCTCACGGACCTGATCGACCGGCGCTACCCGACCTTCGACAAGAAGCGCCGCTCGGTCCTGCAACTCCTCCACCAGACCCTCGAGACGATCCTGCACCATTTCCCGTCACTCGACCGGGAGGAGGACCGGAGCGCCTATCGGCTGATCGACTGGGAGACCCGCCGGTTCTTCCGCGGACCCGCCTATGGGGAGAAGGTGCTGATCATCGATGCGGCGCTCTTTCCGCCCGAAGGAGACCACTGCGACAGCCGCCTCATGGCCGAGGCCTATCACCGCGGGTGGCGCCGCTTCATCGTCTTCGGCCTCAAGGGGCAGCGGTTTCACGGGTGCGGGTTCGGCCCCGACTCGGGCGGCGTCCGCATCGATATCTATGGCAGCTCCGGGGACTACCTGGCCTCGGGGATCGACGGCATGCAGATCCGCGTGCACGGAAACGCCCAGGACCAGCTCGCACAGATCATGAAATCCGGCAAACTCGTCATCTACGGCGACACCGGCCAGACCTTCATGTACGGCGCCAAGGGCGGCGAGGTCTACGTGATGGGAAACGCGGCCGGGAGGCCGCTGATCAACGCCGTCGGACGGCCCAGGGTCGTCATCAACGGCACGTGCCTCGACTACCTGGCCGAATCCTTCATGGCGGGCGACCCATACAACGGAGGCGGCTTCGTGATCCTGAACGGGGTCGCCTTCGACGCGGATGGCCGTGTCGTCCCCCAGCCGTCCCCCTATCCCGGATCGAATCTGTTTTCCCTCGCCTCCGGAGGGGCCATCTATATCAGGGACCCCTGGCGGACCGTGGACGCGCAGCAGCTGAACGGCGGGCAGATCGCGCCGCTGGAGGACAGAGACTGGCAGCTCGTCCTGCCCTATTTGAAGGAGAACGAAGCGCTCTTCGGGATCTCCGTCGAAAAGGATCTGCTGCAGATCGAAGGCAAACGAAAAGCCCCGAGCGAGGTCTACTGCAAGATCATCCCGCGATCCGCCGTGCACAAGGCCATCCAGAAAGACGGCCTCGACGAGTGGGTCGAACCGGAGACCCCCGAAGCGCTGGCCGCCGGTGTCGGAGGTCCGTGACAGCGGGGATATCCTGTTGACATGGAGTGTAGATATCCTTCATTATACTTGTTTGATATTTGGCCCGGGAATCCCCCGGGGGAGCCGGGCCGAACCCTGAAGGTCATCCGAAGCCATTCCCGGCCCGCTTTTCGGACGCCGGGAAGCAGCCGATTCAAAACCAGACCCGGCGGCATTTACCGGTACGCAGCGTATGAAAGCATTGCTTGCACTCGAAGACGGCACCCTTTTCCCCGGCCGGTCGTTCACCGGCCCCGCCGAGGCGGTGGGCGAGGTGGTGTTCAACACCAGCATGTCCGGCTACCAGGAGGTCCTCACGGACCCCTCCTACTGCGGGCAGATGGTGACCATGACCTACCCCCTCATGGGAAGCTACGGCGTCAACGACGAGGACGTGGAATCCGACCGGATCCAGGTGCGGGCCTTTCTGGCGCGTGAATACCAGGCGTACCCCAGCAACTGGCGCTCGAAGCGGAGCCTCGCGGAGTATCTCACCGCCGCCGGGATCCCCGGCCTCGAGGGCATCGACACGCGGGCCCTCACGCGGCACCTTCGCGTGTCGGGCGCCATGAGGGGGGCGCTTTCGACCAGCGATCTCGATCCGCGTTCCCTGGTTGAAAAGGCACGGCGGGCCCCCGACATGCTCGGCCTCGATCTGGTGCGCGAGGTCACCTGCCGCCGGCCCATGCTCTGGACCGAGGGGCGACCCAGCCCCGTCGAGGGCGGGATCGAAGACTTCCGCTGGCCGGACCGTCCCGGCAGATGGCGTGTGGTGGCGATGGATTTCGGCGTCAAGTACAACATCCTCCGCTCCCTCGAAAAACGCGGCTGCACGATCCTGATGGTGCCCGCCGACACGCCGGGCGCGGTCATCGACCGGCTCGACCCGGACGGCCTCTTCCTCAGCAACGGACCGGGCGACCCGGCGGCCGTCACCTACGGCATCGCCTCCATCCAGAATCAGCTCGGCAAGCGCCCGATCTTCGGCATCTGCCTCGGCCACCAGCTCATCGGGCTCGCATTGGGCGGCACCTCCTTCAAGCTCAAGTTCGGGCATCGCGGCGGCAACCAGCCCGTCAAGGACCTGACGACGGGCAAGGTGGAGATCACCTCTCAAAACCACGGGTTCTGCGTCGACATGGACTCACTCGAAGAAAAGGACGTGGAACTGACCCACGTGAACCTGAACGACGGCACCCTGGAAGGCCTCGTCCACAAACGGATCCCGCTCTTTTCCGTCCAGTACCACCCCGAGGCCTCACCCGGGCCCCATGACGCCACATATCTCTTCGACCGCTTCATCGCCCTCATGGAGCGCCACCACAACCCGAACCCGCAGCCCTGAATCCGGACCATGCCGAAACGAACAGACATCCAGAAGATCCTCATCATCGGGTCGGGCCCCATCGTCATCGGGCAGGCCTGCGAGTTCGACTACTCGGGCACCCAGGCCTGCAAAGCCCTGAAGGAGGAAGGCTACGAGGTGGTGTTGATCAACAGCAACCCCGCCACCATCATGACCGACCCCGAGACGGCGCACCGGACCTACATCGAGCCCATCACCCCCGAGATGGTCATCCAGATCCTCGAAAGGGAAAGGCCCCAGGCCATCCTGCCCACCCTCGGCGGGCAGACGGGCCTGAACACCGCCGTCAAGGTGGCGGAGACCGGAATCCTCGAAAAGCTAGGGGTGGAGATGATCGGGGCATCGCTCCCCGTCATCCTCAAGGCCGAAGACCGGGAACAGTTCCGCGACGCCATGGAGCGGATCGGACTCCGAGTCCCGCAAAACGACATCGTCAGGAACATGGACCAGGCGCGCGCCGCGGCCGCGCGGATCGGCTACCCGCTCATCATCCGGGCGAGCTTCACCCTGGGCGGTATCGGGAGCGGCATCGCGTACAACCAGGAGGAGATGGAGACCATCGCCTCGGCCGGCCTCGCCGCCAGCATGATCTCCGAAATCATCATGGAGGAGTCCCTCATCGGCTGGAAGGAGTTCGAGCTCGAGGTGATGCGGGACTTCAAGGACAACGTGGTGATCATCTGCTCCATCGAGAACGTCGACGCCATGGGGGTGCACACGGGCGACAGCATCACCGTAGCCCCCGCACAGACCTTGACGGACCGGGAATACCAGACGATGCGCGATGCGGCGATCCGCATCATCCGTGAGATCGGGGTCGAGACGGGCGGATCCAACATCCAGTTCGCCGTTCACCCCCGGACCGGCGAGATGGTGGTGATCGAGATGAACCCGCGCGTTTCGCGCAGCTCCGCCCTCGCCTCCAAGGCGACCGGCTTCCCCATCGCCAAGATCGCCGCAAAGCTCGCTGTCGGCTACACCCTCGACGAGATCCCCAACGACATCACGCGCGAGACCCGCGCCTCCTTCGAACCCACCATCGACTACTGCGTCGTCAAGATCCCGCGCTGGACCTTCGAGAAGTTCCCCGGCGCCCAGGATCTCCTGACCACCTCCATGAAATCGGTCGGCGAGACCATGGCCATCGGCCGGACCTTCAAGGAGTCGCTCCAGAAGGCCATACGCTCGCTCGAGATCGGGCGCTCCGGCTTCGGGGCGGACAGCCCCCGAAGCCTCGAGCCGCCCCCGGACCCGCACGAGGTGGAAGAAAGGCTGATCCACCCGAACTCGCAGCGGCTCTTTTATATCCGCGAGGCCTTCCGCCTGGGGATCGACATCGAAAGGGTCCACGCGCTGACGCGCATCGACCCCTGGTTCCTCTTTCATCTGCAGCAGATCTTCGCGGCGGAAAACCGCATCCGCGAGCGGGCCGCGGCCGGTGAACGGCTCGAGGACTGGGATCCCGAAGATCTCAAGGACGTCAAGGCCTGCGGCTTTTCGGACCGGCAGCTCGCCCTCCTGCACGGCATCACCGAAGAGGCCGTCCGGACCATTCGATACGCCAAAGGGGTCGAACCGGTCTACAAACTGGTCGACACCTGCGCGGCGGAATTCGAGGCCTACACGCCTTACTTCTACTCCACCTACGAGCAGGAAAACGAGATCCGCCGCTCGGACCGGCGCAAGGTCATGATCCTCGGCGGCGGGCCGAACCGCATCGGCCAGGGGATCGAGTTCGATTACTGCTGCGTGCAAGCCTCGATGGCGCTCCGGGAACTCGGGATCGAGAGCATCATGGTGAACAGCAACCCCGAGACCGTCAGCACCGACTACGACACCTCGGACAAGCTCTATTTCGAGCCGCTGACGACGGAAGACGTCCTCCACCTGGTGCGCCAGGAACAGCCCGAAGGGGTCATCGTCCAGTTCGGCGGTCAGACCCCCCTCAACATCTCCGTGCCCCTGGCCGAGGCCGGCGTCCCCATCCTCGGCACCTCCCCCGACAGCATCGACCGCGCCGAGGACCGGGAGCGCTTCCAGGCGCTCCTCCGGAAGCTCGGCATCCTCCAGCCCGAAAACGGGATCGCCGTCAATGCGGACCAGGCCGTTCAGGTCGCCCGCGCCATCGGCTTCCCCGTGGTGGTGCGTCCGTCCTTCGTCCTCGGCGGCCGGGCGATGGAGATCGTCTACGACGAAGAAGACCTCGTCTATTACATGACATCGGCCGTGGACGTCTCGCCCGGAAAGCCGATCCTGATCGACCGTTTCCTCGAGGACGCCACCGAGATCGACGTCGACGCCCTTTCGGACGGGAGGGACACCCTGATCGGCGGCATCATGGAGCACATCGAGGAGGCCGGGATCCACAGCGGCGACAGCGCCTGCGTACTGCCGCCCATCTCCCTGTCACCCCACATCCTCGATGAACTGAAGCGGCACACCCGCGCCCTCGCCAAAGAACTCGGCGTGGTGGGGCTCATGAACATCCAGTACGCGGTGAAGGACGGCGTCGTCTACATGCTCGAGGTCAACCCGCGCGCCTCCCGCACGGTCCCCTTCGTCAGCAAGGCCACCGGGGTGCCTCTCGCCCGGCTCGCCACCAAGGTGATCGTGGGGGCCACGCTGAAAGAACTGGGGTTGACCGAAGAAGCCGCGCCCGCGCATGTCTCCTGCAAGGAATCGGTCTTTCCCTTCTCGCGCTTCCCCGGCGTGGACACCGTCCTCGGGCCGGAGATGAAATCGACCGGCGAGGTGATGGGAATCGACGCCTCCTTCGGGCGCGCCTTCGCGAAGTCCCAACTGGCCGCCGGGCAAAAACTGCCGCTTGCAGGGAAGGTCTTCGTGAGCGTCCGGGATACGGACAAGCGCGACACCCTGATCAAGACGGCCAGGCTGTTGACCGCGCTCGGCTTCGAGATCCTGGCCACGCTCGGGACCTCCCGTTTCCTGGAGGAGCACGGCATCGCCACCACCCAGGTCAACAAGGTCCGCGAAGGGCGGCCGCACATCGTCGACATGATCAAGAACCGGGAAATCGCCCTCGTCATCAACACCACCAGCAGCAAGAAAGCCGTTTCGGAATCCTCGGCCATCCGCCGGGCGGCCCTCACCCTCGACATCCCCTACACGACCACCCTCGCAGGTGCAAACGCGACGGCGCTCGCCATCGAGGCCATGATAGACGGGGATCTGACGGTGAAAAGCATTCAGGAGTACCACACCTAACCTCAAACCAAGGGGACTGCCTCGGTAGGGTCAGCCCGGCCCCGTGCGCAGGAAACCCCCTGAAACGATTGGAATCGAACCGTGCCGACCGACACCCGAGAGACAACAAAGCCCTGCGCGGATGGCGTTTGCCTGCGGCCCCACATCATCGAAGACCGGCCGCGCGAGGAGTGCGGCATCTTTGCGGTTTACAACCACCCAGACGCCGCCAAGCTGACCTACTTCGGCCTTTACGCCTTGCAGCACCGCGGGCAGGAAAGCGCCGGGATCGTCACCTCCGACGGCCGGCGCGTCCAGGAGCACAAGGCGATGGGGCTCGTTCCCGATATCTTCGACGAGCAGATCCTGAACCGCCTGCAGGGCCACATGGCGCTCGGACACGTGCGCTACTCGACCACCGGGTCCTCCCTCCTGGTGAACGCGCAGCCCTTCCGCGTGCAGTTTTCAGGCCATACCCTCGCCATCGCCCACAACGGCAACCTCGTCAATGCCCGCCGGATTCGTACGGAACTCGAAGATCAGGGCTCCATCTTTCAAACCAGCATGGACAGCGAGGTCGTCCTCCACCTGGTCGCTAAAGGCCTGCGCGACGGGCTTGAAAAGGCCCTCACCGAGACCATGCACCGGGTCGAGGGCGCCTACTCCATGGTCCTGATGACGGAGGACACGCTGGTGGCGGTGAGGGACCCCAACGGATTCCGGCCGCTGTGCCTCGGCAAGGTCAACTCGAGCTACGTCGTCACCTCCGAGAGCTGCGCCCTGGATCTGGTCGAGGCCGAGTTCATCCGGGAAATCGCCCCGGGGGAGATCCTCATCATCGACGCGGACGGGCTCCGCAGCGTCCCGGCGGCCGTCCCCTCGCGAAAGAGCCAGTGCATCTTCGAACTGATCTATTTCGCTCGGCCCGACAGCACCATTTTCGGGCAGAACGTCTACCTCTTCCGCAAGCGCCAGGGGGAGCTCCTGGCCGAGGAGTTCCCCTGCGACGTCGATTACGTCATGCCGTTTCCCGACTCCGGCAACTACGCCGCCCTCGGCTACGCCCAGGCCTCCGGCTTGCCCCTCGAGATGGGTGTCATCCGGAACCATTACGTCGGCCGGACCTTTATCCAGCCCTCTCAGACCATGCGGGACTTTGCGGTCAAGGTCAAACTGAACCCCGTCAAGGAGATGCTCAAGGATAAACGGGTGCTCATTATCGAGGACTCCATCATCCGGGGCACCACAGCCCGCACGCGCATCCAGACGCTTCGAAAGATCGGGGCCCGGGAGGTGCACATGCTGGTCAGCTGCCCGCCGCACCGCTTCCCCTGCCATTACGGCATCGACTTCACCACCCGCGGAGAACTCATCGCCGCTGAGAAAACCGTCGAGGAGATCCGGGCCTTCATCGGCCTCGACAGCCTCGGCTATCTGGATATCGAAAACCTCGTCCGCGCCACCGTCATCCCGAGATCGGATCTCTGCCTCGCCTGTTTCGACGGCTGCTACCCGGTCCCCATCGACGAACACTTCTCCAAGACCTGTCTGGAGGGATGACGCCCGAGAAAGGGACGCTCAATCTGAATATATTTTTCACACCCTTCTTGTATGATGCTAACATTCGCTGCATATTGTGGTCATCATCTACCTCTTGACAGATGAAAGCGAATAGCCATGCCCACACAACAGATCCTGGTCGTCGATGACGAAGTGGACATCCTGGAGTTGGTCCGGTTCAACCTCTCCCGGGAAGGGTTCTCTGTCGCATGCGCCACGACCGGAGAAGAGGCCCTCAAAATCCTCAAGACCAATCCGCCGGACCTTCTGCTGCTCGACCTCATGCTTCCGGGGATCGACGGACTCGAGGTTGCCCGCCTGATCAAGTACGACCCAAAGATCCGTCACACCCCGATCATCATGCTGACCGCCAAGGGAGAAGAATCCGACGTCGTCGCCGGACTCGAACTGGGGGCGGACGACTATGTCACCAAACCGTTCAGCCCCCGCGTCCTGACCGCCCGGGTCAAGGCCGTGCTCCGCCGCAAGATCCCGGCCGAACCCGAACCCGACGGCGTGCTGCGCATCCATGACCTCGTCATCCACCCTGGACGGCACGAAGTCCTCCTGAGCGGCGAACCGCTGCAGATGACCTTCACCGAATTTGAAATCCTGAACTATCTGGCCCGCCGGCCGGGATGGGTCTTCACGCGCGCACAAATCGTCGACGCCGTCCGTGGAGACGACTACCCCGTTACAGATCGGTCGGTCGATGTCCAGATCGTCGGTCTTCGAAAAAAACTCGGCAGTGCCGGACACTATATCGAAACGGTGCGCGGCGTCGGTTACCGCTTCAAGGAATAGCTCGATGACGAAAAGAAGGCGGCTCATCTGGCAGCTCTACCCTTCGTATCTTCTCATCATCATCCTCTCTGTCCTGGCTTCCGCCTGGTTCGCCACCCGCCTGCTCACCGGCTTCATCTTCGACCAGGCCCTCGAGGATCTCACCATCCGCGCCCGGATGGTCTCACCGCAGATTCTGCAATATCTCGACCCCCTCGACGAAGGGGCGGTCGACCAGTTGTGCAAAGCTGCAGGACAGGTGAGCACCACCCGTCTGACGGTCCTGCTGGCCGACGGCAGGGTCATCGGTGACTCCCGTGAGGACCCGCACAGGATGGATAACCACCTCGACCGGCCTGAGATCAAGCAGGCAGCCGGCAAAGGATCCGGGCACATCAGGCGCTTCAGCAGGACAACCGATTACAATTTTCTGTATGTCGCCTTACCCCTTTTCAAGGAAGGGCGCATGGCGGGTTTCGTCAGGGCCGCCACCCCTATCGATCATATCGAGGAGACCATCCGAAAGGCCAGGATGCGGATCTTCGAGGGTGGGCTGCTGACAGCTGTTTTTGCCGCCCTTCTGGCCTTTCTGGTCTCCCGTCGGCTCGCCGGCCCCATGAATTCCCTCAAGGAATGGGCGGAAGGCCTTTCGGCCCGCAACACCCCATCGAGGGCCCCTGTCGAAAACGGGGGGGTCGAGATCGCCTCTCTGGCCGAGGCCATTTATGGGATGGCTGTAGAACTCCGCGGTCAGGTCCTGGCAGCCACTCAGCAGCGCAACGAAATGGAGGCGATCCTCGCAAGCATGACCGACGGCGTGATTGCACTCGATATGGACGAACGGATCCTCACCCTGAACGATGCCGCGGGGCTCATGCTCGGGTGGACCCCGCAGGACGCCAGAGGACGGAGCATCCAGGAGGTGGCCCGCTATCCCGGCATCCAACAGTTCGTAAGACAAACCATCCATCACCTCAAACCCGTCGAACAGGAACTGGTCCTGGCCGGCAACACCCAACGCTTCATCCAAGCGGGCAGCTCCATTCTCCGCGACGGGGAGGGCCGGCAGATGGGTGTTCTGATCGTCCTGAACGACGTCACTCGACTGCGCCAACTGGAGAATATACGCCGTGATTTTGTGGCCAACGTCTCCCATGAACTCAGGACCCCCCTGACGGCCATCAAAGGATTCGTGGAAACCCTGAAGGAAGGCGCCTGTGCCGAACCTGAAAACGCACAGCGCTTCCTCGGGATCATCGAAAAGCACGTCGGCCGCCTCGAAGCCATCATCAAAGACCTCTTGAGCCTGTCGCGGATCGAACGGGAGACGGAAAAGGGGGAAATCCATTTGACCAAAGGGCGGCTGCTCGACGTGATTCAAACGGCTGTGCAGGTCTGCGCAGAACCCGCCCGCCAAAAGGATATCCGCTTGGAAGTCCGCTGCCCGGCCGATCTCGAGGTCAGCATGGACCCTTTGAGGCTCGAACAGGCCATCGTCAACCTCCTGGACAATGCCATCAAGTACAGCGATGCAGGCAAGGAGGTGCACATCGAAGCCCACGCATCAGCCGATGGAGCAGAACTCCGGATCAGCGATCAAGGCTGCGGCATTTCAAAGGAACATCTGTCCCGGATCTTCGAGCGGTTCTACCGCGTCGACAAGGCGCGCAGCCGGCAGGAAGGAGGAACCGGTCTCGGCCTGGCCATCGTGAAGCATATCGTACAGGCCCACGGCGGCCGGCTGAGTGTCGAGAGCGAGCCAGGCAAAGGCACCATATTCAACATCTTCCTCAAAGATCCGCCCCCCGCCGTCCACGCCGGTTGAACCGGCGGATACGCCCGGCACAGCGCCCCGGACCCCCCTCCAGGGATCTACCCACGAATTCAAAGCAGGAGGCAGCTCATACTCATGGATTCAGAACGGAAAACCATCCTTTTCGTCTGCACCCACAATGCCGCCCGATCCCAGATGGCGGAGGCGATCGTGAACCATCTATACCGTGATCGGTATCAGGCTTACAGCGCCGGGACCGAGCCGACGGAGGTCCACCCTTTCGCCCGCCGGGTCATGGCGGAATTGGGGATGGATATGGGCCGGCAGCGGTCCAAATCCATCGAGGAATTCTCGAGTCGGGATTTCGACTGGGTCGTGACCCTGTGCAACCATGCGCGGGAGACATGCCCGGTCTTCCCGGCTGGATACAAGCGGGTCCACATGGGCTTCGAGGACCCGGCCGCCGCCGAAGGAGACGAAGAGGAGATGCTCGAGTCCTTCAGGACGGTCCGGGACGAGATCAGGGACTGGATCGACGGGGCGATCCTGCGGACGGACGAATGACCGGCGGCCGGACGGGCCCGTGGCGTCACAAGAGCCTGTCGAGCACCTCGAAGAACCGCGCCGCATCGCCTTCATCGTTGTAGAAATGAGGCGAGATCCGGATCAGACCGCCCCGTTCCGAGAGGAGCACACGCTCTTTCAGCATGGCCTTGAACAGATGCAGCGCCTCCCCTCGCGGCCGAAAGGTCAGGATGCCCGACCGTACATTCGGCGACATCGGCGTCATGATCTCGAGGCCCCTTTCCGAAAGCCCGGCGGTCAGCAGATCGTTCAATTGGAGGATCCGGCGGCGGACCGCGTCCATCCCCACCTCCAGAAGGAGTTCCACAGCGGCGCCCAAGGCATAGATCCCTGCCACGTTCAACGTCCCCGGTTCGAACTTGGCCGCGCCGGCCTTCAGCTCGTAATGGATGCTGAAAAAGTCCTCTTCGTTCTCCACGCTCTTCCATCCGACCTGAACCGGGTGAAGCAGGTGCGCCGCCTCCCGGCCCACATAAAGCATCCCGCAGCCCATGGGGCCAAGAAGCCATTTATGTCCCCCTGCGGCGAGGAAGTGTATCCCCCATGATCGAACATCGATCGGAAGCACCCCGAGGCTCTGAACGGCATCGACGCAGAAAAGGATGCCCGCCTCCCGGCAAAGCTCCCCGAGCGTCGGCAGATCGGAGGCGCCTCCCATCAGGAAGTCCACCGAACTCACGGCGAGAAGGCGCACCCCTTTTCTGATCGCCCTGCGGACATCATCGGCCTCGACGACGCCCCCTCGGCGCTCCACGAAAATCACCTCGACCCCCTTTCTCTCGAGGTCGAGCCATGGATAGATATTGGAAGGAAAGTCCGGCCGCGAAACCAGGACTGCGTCGCCCGGCCGCCAGTCGATGCCGCCTGCCACCGCGCTCAGGCCTTCCGAGGTGTTCCCGACAAAGGCAACCTCCTGTTCCTCCGCCCCGATCAGCCGCGCCAATAGCCCACGAACTTCGCCGATCCGCCTCACCCATTCCGGGTATACGGCAATCCCGTGATGGACCCTGTCTTCGTTCAGGCGCCCCAGCTCCGCAGCCACGCGCCGCGGCATCGGTGAGACGGCGGCGTGGTTCAGATATGTATAGGAGCGGGTCACCGGAAATTCTTTTCTGAAGGCACTCATCTCCGTCATCGTTTCCCCTCTCGGCCCCACCGAACGGTGGGCCAGTCTCTTTCGCCCGAAGCCGGATTGGACACAGAAGCGCTCATCTGCTATTCTGAATCTCCGCAGTCCGGCGCCACTGGAAACCCGCAGGCCCCGTGGGCATTCTTCTCAAACATCCGCAATCGGTTTCCATCCACGAAGGGCCTTTTTGGCCGATCCCGGCGCACTCCCCGCGGCACCGGACAGACAACCATTGCGGGGGCGCTTCCCGGAACACAGGCAGAGGAGGCCGGATGACTTCCATCTTCGAGCGCGTTGCCAAAAGCCCGCGGCTCTTCCGCAGGCTCGTGAACCTCTGGTTTCCCTATCTCGGCGCAGGGATCCATGTCGAAAGGATCAGCCCTGACTGGCGTGAAGTCGATGTGCGCATGCCGCTACGCTGGTACAACCGCAACTACATGGGGACTCATTTCGGAGGGAGCCTCTACGCCATGACCGACCCCTTCTATGTCCTCATGCTGATCAAAAACCTCGGCAAAGACTATTGGGTGTGGGACATCGAGGCCCGGGTGCGTTTCATCGCGCCGGGCCGCGGGACCGTGCGCGCCCGTTTCATGCTTTCAGAGGCGGTCGTCGAACGTATTCGGCTCGCCGCCGCCGGCGGAGAAAAGGTCCTGCATCCTTTTACGACCCGGGTCATCGACGAAAAAGGCCTCTGCGTAGCCACGGTCGAAAAAACCATTTATATCCGCAGGAAAAAGCACCGGTCACGCTGAGCGCATGTCCCGCACTCCCTGGAGAACTCTTGCGCGGCTTGAAACCGGATATCCACGCTCTTCAGCCAGCTCTTCCAACTGCACCTCCAGCCATTCCGGTACGAGGCGTCCTTCTACGAGGGAGCAGATCCGATCCCCCAGGAACAAGGCCTCGTCGAGGTCGTGGGTAATGTGGATCACTGGCATCACCGCACGGCCGGCAAAGGATTTGAGCTCCTTTTGCAGCCGCCTCCGGGTCGGCTGGTCGAGCGACGAAAAGGGTTCGTCCATGATGGAATAGGACGTCAAGCGGAAATGAGCACTGCACAGATACCCGGATATAAGGGTTCATGCCGTTCGCCTGCCAACCCCCGTATCGCGCGCAAAGCAATACAACAGCGTGACTGCCGCAAGGCATCCGCTGCAGAGCAGGAGCGCTGCGTTGAACGCGGCCGGTCCTTGCGAAGCCCCGGGGAAGACCGCCTGCATGAAGGCCCCAAGACCATGAAGGAAAGCAGCCGGACCGATCATAGTGAAAAAGTTGATGCCCGTCATGGCCATGCCGGCCATCTCGGGCGGCATTTGCTCCTTGATATGGGTATACATGAGCTGACCCGAGGCCCGGAACATCCCGAGGGTCGTGATCAGCAAGGCCAGCCAGACGAAGGCGGTGCCCGCGGGCAGGATGGCAAGGGCTCCGGTCATCACCGCAAAGGATACCAGTCCGAGCACGATGATCCATTTCCGCGTGCGGATGATCCGGTCCGAAACGCCCCCCCAGAGAGGGCTCCCCATGATCATTCCGACATTGAGGAGGAAGATCAGGTTCCCCGTCTGCACCGGGGTGAACCGCATGACCTCCATCAGATACGGACCGGCCCAGAGGGTCTGGAAGGAGGCGAAAATGCCGTATCCGACGAAGCTTCCCATCGATATGATCCAGTAGTCGCGGTTCTTGAGGAGCAAGGTGAAACGGCTGAGGGGATGCCCCACCCCGGAACCCGCCCCGCCCCGAGCCCCGGCCACCGGCTGAACCGGCGCGTCACGGACGACGATGAAAAGGGCGGCGACAAGCACGAGGTTAACGGCCGCCACCGTCAGGAAGGCCCAACGCCATCCCGTGAGGTCGACCAGCAGGACCAGCGGGGTGGTTGCCGCCATGTTGCCGATCGTCCCGATGGCGAAGACGATCCCCGAAAGGGTGGCGAAATAGACGGGGCTGAACCAGGTCGTCATGAGCTTGAGCGTCCCCATCAGGTTGCAGGCCATCCCGACGCCCAGCAGAAGACGCCCGAACACCCCCACCGGAAGGGAGTGCGCCGAGGCGAAAATCACCGCTCCCACGATGCCGGCGATGGAGAGACCGGTCATCATCCTGCGGGCGCCGATGCGATCGAGAAAGATGCTGATGGGGATCTGCGTGAAGGCGAAGGCGTAGAAAAAAGCGGCTGAAAGGAACCCGAGGTCGGCCGTGTCGAGGCCGAGATCGACTGTCAACTGCGGCGCAATGACCGCATTGGTCGCCCGGTAGAATTGGGACAGGAAAAAATTGGCCGCGGTGATGGCGAATATCGCCCAGCGGCGCTGCTGGTCGTTCAATGGCGGCAATGCGTGAAAGCCCTCCGTTCCGGTGATTCCGGCCACTCGGGAGCATATATCCAACCGGACCCAATTTGCAACGGTCCCGTTCAGGCGGAACCCACCGAGCGGTGTTTTACGCTCCGACCATGGACGCGCCCGGGATCGCGCCCCTTTCGACGTTCTAACCGGCTACTTACTCCCCGTCCGGTTATGGATGTGCCTCGTTGCACCCCGCATGGCCATTCTTCCGCCAAAGGCATTTCCCCCGGCCTCAGCCAGATTCCATCCCGAGGAAGGTTATCCGGAGCGACCACGTTTTCATCGCGCTCCGTGAACGGTTTTTCCGGCATCCTCGCCTTCTGTGATCTGGTGATTTTACAGCACCTGTGGTATCAGGAAAGAATACATCTGAAACCGGCCAGGCTGGAACCCGAGATGCACGGACCCTATAGGCAAGAAAGACATGCTGTTCCCGGGCCCTGCCAAAAGCCCTAAACGCTTGGACCTTAAACGCGATGAAACCGATTGAAGACACCCAGAGCCCTTCGGAGGCCTTCGCGGCACCGAATCGAAATGATTATCTCCGAACCCAGAAGGCGTCCTACGGCCGGAGGGTCTTCGGCGTCTTCCCCGGTCATTACCCGCGGGAACTCCTCTGGGCCTTCGACATCCTGCCTGTCGAGATCTGGGACCCGCCGATCGAAACCCGCCGGGCGGACGCCCACCTGCAGTCCTACATCTGCCCGGTCGCCAGACGCGGGCTCGAACTGATCCTCGATGCCGGCGCACGGGGCCTCGACGGCGTCCTTTTCCCGCATCTGTGCGACACGCTCCAGAACCTGGCCTCCCTCACCGCTCATTATCTCAAACCGGACGTCCCGGTTGACTTCTTTTACACGCCCAAATCGACGTGCATGGCGCCGGCCATGAAATATCACGTTCAGCAGACCCGGGCGTTCGCCGGCCGCCTCGCCGGGCGCTTCGGTCCGCTCGACCCGGATCGATTCGCGGCGCGATCGGCCCAGTCGCTCGAGTTGGACGGCGCGCTCAAGACGCTCTACGATCTCAGAGCCGAGGGCCGGCTCCGCTGCTCCAACAAAGGCTTCTACCGCTTCATCCGGCAGACTGAATACCTGCACCCGGACGATTTCCTTCCGCGGATCGAGCGCTTCCAGACCTTTTACGAGGGGCAGGCGGCAGGCCGCAAGGGGGTAATCCTGAGCGGCATCCTCCCGAACCCGCCGGAGATCCTCGAAGCCCTGGACAATCTCGGGGTCCGGGTGACGGATGACGACCTCCTCAACGCCGGGCGCCGCATACCGGCCCGCGCGCCCCGCTCGGCCGACCCGTGGGAGCGCGCGGCCGAGCGCTTTTTCAGCCTGCCCCCCTGCAGCACCGGCGCTTCCCCTCTGAAGGCGCGCCTCGAACGGTTGACCGCCATGGTCCGGTCGGGCTCCGCGGCCGGCGTCATTTTCTGGACCGTCAAATTCTGCGAACCGGAGGCCTTCGATCTGCCGGAGATCCGTTCGGGCCTCAAGCGCCTCGGCATTCCCTCGCTCGTGATCGAAAGCGCCCTCGACGAAGGGCTGACCGGCCAGACGGCCACGCGGCTCGAGGCCTTCCTGGAGATGCTTTCCTGATGGAGGACCCATGACCCTCCTGTCCACTGCCCGATACCGCTTCATGAAGGAGATCGGGGCGCCCGCCGCCTTGCGCTTTGGGAAGATCGGGAAAAAGCGGCGTCCGCGCCCCCCCGATCCCCTGTTCGCACCCCCTCTGAAGGCCGCCCGGCGGCTGAAGGAGATCATCGGCCGGCACTATCTCCTCTCCCGCTACACGCCGGGGGCCATGCCCGTCGCCTGGGTCACGAGCGGCGCGCCGGTCGAAATCCTGCGGCCGTTCGGCTATTACACCCTCTACCCCGAAAACCACAGCGCCCTGTGCGGCGCCCAGAAACTCGGCGGGCGCATGTGCGCCCACGCCGAGGAGCACGGCTACAGCCCCGATCTCTGCTCGTACGCGCGCATCGACCTCGGGCACGCCCTGACCGGGGACACACCCGTCGGCCGGCTCCCCCGGCCGGATCTGCTCTTCGCCTCGAACAATATCTGTCAGACCGTGCTTTACTGGTACAAGGTCCTGGCGGCGCGCTACGACATCCCGCTCATCCTTTTCGACACCCCCTATCGCTTCACGGACACGGAGGACCGTCCAGCCCTCGATTACATGGTCGGACAAATGGAGGAGATCATCCTGGAACTCGAGCGCATCACCGGACGGCGCTTCGACCGGCAGGCCTTTTCCCGCACCGTCGCTCTCGCAAAGGAGACTTCCCTTCTCTGGGGAAAGGTGCTCGCCACCCTCGAGGCCCGCCCGGCCCCCATGACCATCTTCGATGCCTTCGCCCACATGCTCCCGATCGTATCGCTCCGCGGCCTGGATGTGGCGCGGGGATACTACCGCCTGCTCCTGGACGAACTCGAAGAGCGCGTTCAGCACGGCATCGGAGCCATCCGGGAAGAGCGCAAACGCCTCATGTGGGACAACATCGCCATCTGGTATCGGATGCGGGAGCACGCAAACCTCTTCGCCTCGCACGGCATGGCCTTCGTCACCGCAACCTACACGAATGCCTGGGCCGAGACCACCCCCATGCTCGACCCGGAACGCCCCCTGGAGTCCTTGGCGAGGGCCTACAGCTGTGTTATCTTGAACAATCATCTGGAGCACCGACTGAATCTCATGGAGCGCCTGATCCGCGAATATCGGGTCGACGGGCTGGTGATCCATTCGGCCCGCAGCTGCAAACCTTACTCCGTCGGCCAGTATGATATCAAACGCCTTCTCCTCGAACGCCTCTCGATCCCGTCGGTGATCATCGAGGCCGATATCGCCGACGAACGATTATACGCCGAGGAGCAGACCCGCACCCGCCTCGAGGCCTTTTTCGAGGCGGTCGAAAACGAATGAAGGATGGACTGATGCAATATGTCGCCGGCATTGACGTTGGATCCCTCAGCACCGAGGTCGTCATTCTGGACTCCGAAGCCCGCATCGCCGGGGAAAGCATCCTGGAGACCGGGTTCCACAGCACCCGCGCGGCCGAAAGGGCCTTCGAAGCCGCCCTCGCCCAAGCCGGCTTGCCGGCTGAGGCGATCACGACCGCCGTGGCGACAGGCTACGGACGGATATCGGTCCCCTTCGCAACGAAGCGCATCACAGAGATCTCCTGCCACGCCGTGGGGGCGTGGCGTCTTTTCCCGGACACAGGGACCGTCATCGACATCGGCGGACAAGATTCAAAGGTGATTCAGGTGGGAAAAGGCGGCAGGGTCCTGGATTTCACCATGAACGACAAGTGCGCAGCCGGGACCGGCCGCTTTCTGGATGTCATGGCCGCCAAACTGGAGGTGCCGCTCGGCGACCTGGGGCGTCTTTCCCTCGAGGCGCGCCGGGAGGCCACGATCAGCAGTGTCTGCACGGTCTTTGCGGAAAGCGAGGTGGTCTCGCTCGTGGCACGGAACCACCCGAGGGAGGAGATCATCCGCGGGATCCACCGCTCCATCGTACACCGCGTCATCAGCATGGTGAGGGTGGTCGGTGTCCAGGGCGAAGTCACGATGACAGGGGGCGTGGCCCTCAATCAAGGGGTGGTGGCCATGCTTTCGGAGGAATTGGGCCGCCCCGTCCACGTGCCCGCCGAACCGCGCACCGTGGGGGCCTTCGGGGCCGCTCTGCACGCCCTCGGAAGCGGTGCTCAAAGCCCCGTGGTCCGACCGCCCCCTCCGGGCTGATCCAACCCGCCGGGCTTGCGGCATCCCTTCCTTCCAACCGGGACACCTGCAAGCGTTCCAAGCAGGCGGAAACCCTTTTCTGGCTTCTCCAGGACAGCCCTGCCGGCTTCAGGCTTCGCTGCGTCACAAGCCGGTTCGGGGACCGGATATCCTCCAAGAAATCCCCTGACTGCCGGGGGCCTTCCTCACGCTCCCCCGGGCTCATGGCGATGCGATGAACCGATTGCCGCTCGGAGGGCCCCTGCGGGCCGAAACGCAACTCACTCCCACTCGATGGTCGCCGGTGGCTTGGAAGAAATGTCGTAGACGACGCGGTTCACCCCCTTGACGCTGTTGATGATCCGGTTGGAGATGCGGCCCATCACCTGGTAAGGGATCCGCGACCAGTCGGCGGTCATCGCATCCAGGCTGTCCACCACGCGCACGGCGATGACGTGCTCGTAGGTGCGCTCATCCCCCATCACGCCGACGGTCCGCACCGGCAGCAGCACGGCGAACGATTGCCAAACCTTCTCGTACAGCCCGGCGTTGCGGATCTCTTCGATCACGATCGCATCCGCCGCCCGCACGATCTCGAGGCGTTCACGCGTCACCTCGCCCAAGATCCGCACCGCAAGCCCCGGCCCGGGAAAAGGCTGGCGCATGACCATCTCCCGCGGGAGCCCGAGTTCGACGCCCACCTGACGCCCTTCGTCCTTGAACAGCTCGCGGAGGGGCTCGACCAGTTCGAGGTTCATCTTTTCAGGCAGGCCTCCCACGTTATGGTGGCTCTTGATCGTCGCCGAAGGCCCCTTGAAGGAGACGCTCTCGATCACGTCGGGATAAAGGGTGCCCTGTGCGAGATACCGCGCATCGCCCAGTTCCTTGGCCTTCTTCTCGAAGACGCCGATGAACTCCCGGCCGATGATCTTGCGCTTCCGCTCGGGGTCGGTGACGCCTTCGAGGCAGGCGAGGAAATGGTCGGAGGCATCCACCAGATGGATATCCATCCCGTAATGGTCTCCGAAGAGTTCCATCACCTCCTGGGCCTCGTTGAGACGGAGAAGGCCGTTGTCCACAAAGATGCAGCTCAGCTGCGGCCCGATCGCCTTGTGGAGCAGGACGGCGGTCACCGAGGAGTCGACGCCCCCGGACAACCCGCAGATGACCCGATCGTCCCCGATCCGTTCACGAAGGCTGCGGATGGTCCGGCGCGCAAAGGACGCCATGGTCCAGGTGGGTTCGCACCCGCAGATCGTGTACAAGAAATTCTTGAGGAGCCGCGTGCCCTCCGGGGTGTGAACCACCTCGGGGTGAAACTGCACCCCGAAAATGCGCCGCGCGGGGTCGGCCATCGCCGCCACCGGGCTGTTGCGGCTCCCGGCCAGGGCGGTGAAACCGGCGGGCATGGCCTCGATCCGGTCTCCGTGGCTCATCCAGACCATCATCCGGTCTTCCTGATCCCCGAGACCGTGAAAGAGGTCCCGGTCGTCGCGGATGTCGATGGTGGCGTGCCCGTATTCCCGGTCCTCGGCCCGCGCCACCGCACCTCCGAGCAGGTAGGTGATAGACTGCATACCGTAGCAGATGCCGAGGATCGGAACGCCCATATCCAGGACCTCGCGCGGCAGCATCGGTGCATCGCCGTCATAGATGCTCGAAGGTCCGCCGGAAAGGATGATCCCCTTCGGCGCAAAGCTCCGGATCTTTTCGAGCGCCAGGTTGAAAGGGTGAATTTCGCAGTAGACCTGCGCCTCCCGCACACGGCGGGCGATGAGCTGGGTGTACTGCGACCCGAAATCCAGGATCAGGATCTTCTGCTTATAGAGATGACTGGTCATGAATCCATCCGTCTCCGTTTGTTCCACGAGGGGCTCGATCCGTTCAGACCGCTCTCCGCCTGAACGCCATCCAACGCCTACTCGATCCGGTAGTTGGGTGCTTCCTTGATAATGATGACATCGTGGACGTGGCTCTCTCTCAAGCCCGCCGGCGTGATCTGGATAAACTCCGCGCCCTCCTGGAGGGTCCGGATGTCGGGGCACCCGAGATAGCCCATCCCGGCCCGGAGTCCGCCGACCAACTGATAGACGGTATCGGCCAACGGGCCGCGATAGGGGACACGGCCGACGATTCCTTCAGGCACCAATTTTTTGTCCGTGTCGGCCTTTTCCTGGAAATAGCGGTCCTTGCTCCCCTCCTTCATGGCCTCGAGCGAGCCCATGCCGCGGTAGACCTTGTAGCTCCGGCCCTGATAGAGGATCGTTTCGCCGGGGCTTTCTTCCGTGCCCGCAAAAAGGCTCCCGATCATGACCGAATCGGCCCCGCCTGCGAGCGCCTTGGTCAAATCCCCGGAAAACTTGATGCCGCCGTCCGCGATGAGCGGCACACCCTCCTTGCAGCATACCTCGGAGCAATCCATAATGGCCGTCATCTGGGGGACGCCGACCCCTGCGACGACCCGGGTCGTGCAGATCGACCCCGGGCCGACTCCCACCTTGACACCGTCCGCACCGGCATCGATCAGGGCCCGCGCACCGTCGGCCGTCGCCACGTTGCCGGCCAGGAGTTCGAGTTCGCCATAGCGCTGCTTGATGGCCTCGACGGCCTCGATCACCTTGGCCGAGTGGCCGTGCGCCGTGTCCACGACGAGCACGTCCACATTGGCCCCGATCAGTGCAGCCGCCCGGTCCATCATGTCGCCCCCGATGCCCACGGCCGCCCCGACCCTGAGCCGCCCGAGCTCATCCTTGCAGGAGTTGGGGTACTTCTTGATCTTTTCGATATCCTTGATCGTAATCAGACCCCGCAGTTTTCCCTCCTCGTCAACGACCAGCAGCTTTTCGATCCGCCGGGCATGCAGGATGGCCTTCGATTCCTCCAGCGTGATCCCCATCCGGGCCGTAGCGAGGTTGTCCTTGGTCATGACGTCCTGAACCTGCTGGTCGAGATTGGTCTCGAAGCGCAAGTCCCGGTTGGTGATGATACCGACGAGGTTTCCCTCCTTGACGACCGGGACCCCGGAGATCCGGTACTTTTCCATGATGGCGAGGACATCGTGGAGGCGGCTTTCCGGCTCGATGGTGATCGGATCGATGATCATGCCGCTCTCGGACTTCTTGACCTGCTCCACCTCCAGGGCCTGTCGTTCAATCGGCATATTCTTATGAATGAATCCGAGCCCCCCCTGCCGGGCCATCGTAATGGCGGTGTCCGCCTCGGTCACCGTATCCATCGCGGCGCTGACGATCGGAATATTCAGGCGGATATTCCGGGACAGCCGGGTCGCGACGTCCACTTCCGCAGGCAGAACCTCCGAGCGGGCCGGCACCAGGATGAGGTCATCGAATGTATAACCGAATGCAATCTCTTTATGAAACATGCTTTTCTCCCTTCAATCGATCCATCAAAATCCCTTCGAGCAAATCGGATAGGCTGACCGTCATGACGGAGGCATCGAGGTGCTCCATCACGCTCAGGACGCAAATCGCCCCCGCCAGGATGACCGGGGCGCGCCCGTCGTCGAGGCCGGTCATGCGCACCCTTTCGGCAGTCGCCAGATGCCGCATCCTTTCGAACAGCACCGACAGAGCAGCCCTTTCGACACGCAGCCCGTTGACTGCGGCGGCATCGATTCGCTCGACCGGTATCCGGTGCAGCATCGCCGCCAGGGTCACGGCCGTGCCGCCCGTACCGGCGAGCCGTGGGCGCGCCTCGCGCCGCCCTTTGAGAAGCGGTGCAATCCGCAGGTCTATGGCACGCTTGAGCCTTTCGATCTCACGATCGAGAGGAGGGTCCGCAGCGAAATGCTCTTCGGTGAGCACCGCTGCACCGATGGGAACGGAGTAGACCGCCGGCTGGGCCTCCACACCGATCATAAACTCGGTGCTGCCGCCGCCAAGGTCAAAAACGACAAAAGGCCCTTCACCGATGCCAAGGGCCCACAGCACCCCGCTGGCCGTAAAGCGGGCCTCATCCTCACCCGAAAGCAACTCCAGGGCAAAACCCGTTGCCTCGGTCAACCGCTCCAGGAAAGCCTCCCGGTTGAGAGCCTGTCTCAGCACGCCGGTCCCGACCACCACAAACCGTCGGACGCCGAAGGCACGGCCGCGCTCCCTGAACCCCCTGAGCACCGCCACCGCCCTGCCGAATGCTTCCCCGGTCAGCCTCCCCCCGTTCGATTGCATCCCTTCGGCAAGCCGCACATAGGCGCGATCCCGAAAGATCTCGAGCAACCTTCCGGATGCCTCCCCCAAACCGCCTATCAGCATCCGGGCGGTGTGGCTTCCGAGTTCGATGACGGCCAACTCTCCGCTCATCATGCAGCCAGCGACCCTGCGGCCCTTGCCCGCGCAAGGGCTCGTTCTCTGGCATACCGGCCGGAACATCCTCCATCGCGGACCAAAAAATATCCAGTATCCATCCGGGAATGATTTCCCTATAGAACCCAGTTTCCAATCCGGAAATGAGGATCTTTGGCCAATATCAAGGAAATCGAGCGTTTGAGCGGAGGCGACCTGCAGGTCGCCGCACAAGCAAACGTGCAGATTGACGCCGAGATTGGTCAAAAAGACCATTTCCGGATGGAAATTACATAGTTTATCACACCACTTTCCGTTGGACACTATCAAACAAGCGGCCCATTTGCAAGGAGCAAAAGAGCCGTTCAGCGACTGCACCGGGGCTGTCCGCACCCCCTCGCGCGGACTGTACGTACAAAACGGTGAAACCGGGGCGACAACCGGAACCACGAACCTCCCGCTCCCGAGATAATCCCGCCAATCAAGCATCAAAGGCCTTTCCGTGCCTCCACGAAACCCAAAAACTGCTTGACAAAGAGCGACAGTTTCCGCTAGAAATGCCCCTGTGCAATTTTCGATGGTTTTGTCAGTATTTACGAGTCTGATGAAATTCCAATGCGATCGCAAGGCTGCGCCTTTTATGTGTTTCGATCATTCACAGGATGCTGTCGGTCAACCGGTCTGCGCCTCTTCGGCATGGATCCCGCGGCCAGGCAAACCACCCTGGATGATGAATCCGCCGTTCGCGTTCCGGCGAAGGCGACCCCTCCGATCCTATCCCGACATCACCACCCCGGGAGATCCAGCCCGGCGCTGTTATCCGTGCTGGTAAGGACGGAGACCGCTGCATCCGGCCTGCCCCGAAGGGGGCTTTTTGCAGCTGGGAAGCGGCGCAGCGACGCACCGGAAAGAGGCCATCGACGGTAAGCGGATTGCCGGACGTACATCGGCGGTTTTCGCTTTGATTTCTGCACGATCCTACCGGGCGCAAGGCGTGTTCCGATTCTGAAAACCCGGTTGACTATGCGGCGATTTTCCACCCCTTGAACCACTCGCTTGATGAAGGGATACTGGTATGGGATCCAAATCTGAGAAAATGATCGCTTACTGCCTTGCAGCGTCACTGCTGGTTGTCGGTGTCGTTTCCTATGTCGCATCGGCGCATCAGAAACCCGATGAAATCGTGAGGATCATGCTGCAGAACAGCGCAGGCGGCGTTCTTTTCACGCACATGAACCACGCCTCGGAAGACGAATACGGGATCGGCTGCACCGACTGTCATCATGCCTGGGATGAAGAACCGGGTACCACGCCGGGCCTATGCAGCGAATGTCATGAACCCGAAAGCGAGGATCCCATGAAGTCGTCGGATGCCTTTCACATGTTGTGCAAAGGGTGCCATGAAGACGGGGGCAGCGGCCCCGTGGAATGCGGTGAGTGCCACGTCTTTCAGTAGCGATTCGAGCCGCGGGCACTGCGACCCCTTGCTGCCCGTCAAATGGGTGAGGAGGTGTTTATGTTGAGCAGATCCTTTTTCAGCCTGACAAAGCCCAGGCTGAAATCCCCGGTTTTCGTGACCCAGGCCTCCGCCGCAGTACAGGAGATACCCGTGCCGCAAACCGGACGTTTTCTTTTCATGCAGCAGGGCGTCCTGAAGGATACGCTGGGCATGCGCGTCGGTGAGGGCATCAGGACCGGGCAGAAGCTCCAGTCCGTCTTCGATGAAAAGCGCTTTCTGATCTCTCCTTTCACCGGGACGATCACTGCGATCGATGAGCACACCGGTTATATGGGGCGGAAATACACCTCTTTTTCGGTAGACATCGAACAGGAGGACGACTGGGACCCCGCTTTCGGTGAACGGATCGACCGGGGCGATTTCGCAGGTGCCGTTGCCTATCTGGCGGGCCTGCCGGGGGGTGACATCTTCGCACCGCTCACCGCCGTGGACAACCAAACCCACACCGTAATCGTCAGCGCCCTCGATGAGGACTTATTCGTCGCCAACAACCGCTACGCCCTGGCCGCGGCCACAGATGCCCTTCAAAACGGCATCGCCCAGATCAAAGGGGTTGCAGCCGACGTCAGGATCCTCCTGGCAGCCCCGCCCGATCTGGGCGGCGAGGCGAACCGGACCGGCGGCGAGGTCCACCTGATCGACCCGGCTTACCCGGATGCACTGAAGCCTCTGCTTATGCAAAGGCTTCTGGGCAAGCCCGCCGGCTCCGGCGCCGTCTTTATTTCAGCCGAGGCTGTAGCCCTTCTGGGGGAAGCCTTCAACCGGAAGCGCTTGCCTGTTCAAAAGGTTCTCACCATCGTCGACAAAGCCATGAGACCCCATCAGGTCAGGGTCCGGATCGGTACACCCATCCGGAATGTCCTCGATGCCCTTCAGCTGTCGACCGAACACGGTGACCGACTGATCAACGGCGGTCTGATGAGAGGGCAAGCACTTTTCTCGGAGGACCTTCCCGTGCTGTTCGACACAACGGGCCTGCTCCTGCAGGACAAGACGCAGGTCAAAAGCAGCAGTGACACGCATTGTGTCAACTGCGGCGAATGTGTTCGGGTCTGCCCTGCAAAGATACCGGTGAACATGCTGGTCCGTTTTCTCGAAAACAGGCTCTACGATGAGGCCGAGCGGGACTGGGACCTCTTTTCCTGCATCGAGTGCGGCCTTTGCAGTTACGTCTGTATCGCTCACATCCCGCTCTTTCACTACATCATGCTCGGCAAACACGAGGTTGCCCAGATGAGGGGCGAGGAGGAAGCCCATGCTTAACCAGAAACTCTTAGTCGGCTCGCACGCCCCTTTCTGGCACAACGGCAGCAGCCTTTCCACCAAAAATGGCCATATCATGCTGGCAGCCCTGCCCGCAGTCGCCATGGGGATCTACCAATATGGCGTCCCCGCCCTGGCCGTGCTGGCGCTGAGCGTCGCTTCGGCTATGATCTGGGAGTGGCTTTTCAACTTGGCAGCCCGGCGTCCGGTCAGCATCGGGGATCTGGATGCCGCAGCGATCGGGCTTGTTTTCGGGATGCTTCTGCCTGCCGGAGTAACCTGGTGGGTCGTTATCATCGGGTCTTTCGTAGCCGTCGTCATCGGCAAGATGATCTTCGGCGGCGTCGGTTGCAACCCCCTCAATCCCCCCCTGGTTGGTTTGGCCATCCTAACCCTCTCATGGAAATCCCTGATCGAGTTCAACGCCGCGCTGGTCAATTATGACCTCGGCTTCAACATGATCTATCCGCTGAGCGCCATCAAATTCCTCGGCGCGGGCGCTGCTGCGGACTACGATGTCGCCGGGTTCCTCATGGCAGGCCAGTCCGGCGCCATTGGAGCGACGTTCGGTCTTGGTTTGATCATTGGCGGCATTTACTTGATTTTGCGCGGGTTCATCCGCTGGGAAATCTCCCTTTCTTTTCTTGCGGGCGTTTTTCTGACGGCCCTTCTATTCAATCTGAGCGACCCCGACCAATTCGCCCCGCCTCTGTTTCACCTGCTCACCGGCTACACGCTGATCGGGGCGTTTTTCCTCGCGACCGAAGATTCTTCATCTCCTATCAACTTGGTACCTATGCTCATATACGGCTTGGCCGGCGGCGTGATGACGGTCCTGATCCGCAATATCGGGGCCTTCGTCGACGGGGTGGTCTTCGCTGTTCTCCTTTTGAATGCCGTAAACCCGCTGCTCGATAAGATCAGACCCAAAGCGATGGGGAGGGATATTCAAAATGCGTGAGATGCTGAAGCTTTTCCTTTCAGTGGTCATTTTCAGCGCCGTTGCCGGCGGGCTGCTGACCGCTCTGCAGAACAGCACCAGGGAGCGGATCGAATACCAACAGTTGCTCTTCGTCAAGGGACCGGCCATCCTGCAGATCCTCGACGGGTGCACCAATGACCCGCTCGTGGACCGTTTCAAGCTTCAGGACGGGGAGACCGAAAGAAGCTTCTTCATCGGCAAGTTCGATGGAAAACCCACCACCATTGCATTCGAGACCTATGGCGGCGGCTTCGGCGGGGATATCGGTGTCATGGTGGCCGTCGACGTCGAATCCGACAAGATCGTCGGCATGGGCGTGACCACCCACAGTGAAACGCCGGGAATCGGTTCCCGTGCGAAGACCGACAAGGCATTCAGCCGACAGTTTCAGGGCATGGAAATCGCCCAGACCTTCAAAGTCAAATCGGACGGCGGGCAGGTGGACGCCATCAGCGGTGCCACGGTATCCTCAAAGGGAGTTTCAGCCGCGCTGACCACAGCCAGCCAGGTCTATCAACGTTTGAAATCCGAAATCGTAAAGAAGATGCAGGCGTAAGCCGGGGAGACAAGGCAAATGGCAAAAACGGTTGTCCAAGAATTTACCAAAGGGCTATGGGCTGAGATTCCGCCTTTCCGGCTGGTGCTCGGGCTTTGTCCCACCCTGGCCGTGACCAAGTCCGTAGACGGCGGTATCGGCATGGGCATCGCCACCACCTTTGTGCTCGTGTGCTCCAACATTCTGATTTCTCTGCTCAGAAACGTCATTCCGAAGCAAGTGCGCATCGCCTGCTTCATCGTCATCATCGCGACTTTCGTGACAGTGGTGGAACTGCTCATGCAGGCCTTTACCTATGCCCTTTTCCTTCAGCTCGGTATCTTCATCCCGCTGATCGTCGTCAACTGCATTCTCCTTGGCAGAGCCGAGGCGTTCGCGTTCAAGAATAAACTGATCTCCTCCCTTGCCGATGGTCTGGGCATCGGCATCGGTTACACACTCGCCCTGGCAGCCCTCGCTGCACTCAGGGAGATACTCGGCAACGGCACCTTTTACAACATCCCGATTTTCGGCCCTTCTTTCCAGCCCTTCACCTTTATGGTGCAAGCGCCCGGAGCCTTCATATGCCTCGGGCTCATGCTTGCGGGCATGAACATGCTGGGCAAAAAATAGAAACCGCGGAGCCTCCTCCCCGCGGCGTAAGGAGAGATTCATATGGGCGATTACATCCTGCTGGCGATCAGTTGCATCTTCGTGAACAACATCCTGCTGGCCCAGTACCTGGGCAACTGCCCCTTTCTGGGGACATCGAAAAAGATGGAAACCGCCGTCGGCATGGCCATGGCCGTTATCTTCGTCCTGGTCCTGGCGGGCGCCATCACCTGGGTGGTCGAATACTTCGTTTTGAAACCTTACGACTTCGAATTTCTGAGGACCATCGCCTTCATCCTGGTGATCGCCTCCCTCGTCCAGTTCGTCGAGATGTTCTTGAGGAAGAGCATCCCTGCCCTTTATGCGGGGCTCGGCATCTTTCTGCCTCTGATCACGACAAACTGCGCTGTGCTGGGTGCCTGTCTCATCAACATCAAGGAGGAATACACCTTCATGCAAACCCTGGTGTCTTCCTTTGCCTACGCAGCCGGATTCGGCCTGGCCCTCGTCCTTTTTGCGGGGCTGCGCGAACGGATCCTGCTCGCCCGCGTCCCCCGGCCTCTGCAGGACACCTCGATCGGACTCGTGACGGCCGGACTTCTATCCCTGGCCTTTCTGGCCTTCAAAGGGATGGTATAGATCGACTTTTATCATCGTCGGCCCCAAGGATTGCGATGAAGATCTTGGAGCCATAATGCCTGTTTGTACAAGTCATCCATGGCTTTTTTGCGGGTGCGCGAACAGGCCTTAGAGGAGGCGCGTTATGCTTGGCGGTCTGTTACTCATGGGCGGGTTGGGTGTGCTCTGCGGCGCCGGCCTTGCCGTTGCATCCAAGATTTTTTATGTCTACGTGGACCCGAAGGTCGAAGCCGTCAGTGAAGCCCTGCCGGGAGCCAACTGCGGCGGATGCGGCTATCCGGGCTGCGGAGCGAACGCCGCCGCCATCGTTGCGGGTGAATCTTCGCCGAGTTCCTGCGTCGCCGGCGGCGAGGATTTGGCGCAGGAAATCGCCCGGATCCTCGGCGTCTCCGTCACGGCCCGCGAGCCTGACCTGGCCAAGCCGGGATGCACCTACGGCTGGGACAAGGCCGATCTCAAATACCTCTACGACGGCATCCAGGACTGCCGGGCCGCCGTCCTCCTGAACGGCGGTTCCAAGATCTGTCCAGTCGGCTGCCTCGGGCTCGGGACCTGCGTCAGGGCCTGTCCATTCAACGCCCTTTCAATGGGCGAAGACCATCTTCCCGTTGTCGACCCGACCCGCTGCACGGGATGCGGGACCTGCGAACGCGTCTGCCCGAAAGGGATCATTACGCTCAGCTCCAATACCCGCCGGATCCTTCACGAATACACCACGGATGAATGCACCGCCCCCTGCCAGCGTGCCTGTCCGGCCGGCATCGACATCCCGGTCTACATCCGCCAGATCCGCGACGGAGAATACCTCGAAGCGGTCCGAACCATCAAAAAGACCAATCCCTTCCCCGCTGTCTGCGGACGGATCTGCGTCCACCCCTGCGAGTTTGAATGCCGGAGGAACCTGGTCGACGAACCGGTGGCCATCAATCACCTCAAACGCTTCGCTTCCGACTTCGAAAGGGCTTCCGGTGAGCGAGTCCACGTTCCCAGAGCGCCGGAAACCGGCCACCGCGTCGCCGTTGTGGGCGGCGGGGCCGAAGGCCTCACAGCGGCCTACCTCATCAACCGCCTCGGACACGACGCCGCCATCTTCGAGTCCAAAGAGGTGCTTGGCGGTCTTTTAAGAGTCGGGCTGCCCGAAAACCGCCTCCCGAGGGACGTCTTGGATTGGGAGATCGCCGGCATCCTGGATGCCGGGATCCCATCTTATACCGGTAGGCGTCTGGGCGCCGATTTCTCCGTCGCATCGCTGCTGGCGGAGGGATACGAGGCGGTCGTCATCGCCACCGGGGGATGGGACACCCAATTGACCGAGCGCCGTCAGGAGACCCCGCTCAGACCCCTGCCGGGGGTGCGGCTCCTGATCGATCTGGCCCTGCGGGCCCAAACCGCAGAGGCCCTCGAATGCGGCGACCACGTCATGATCCTCGGGGGCGGCCGCGCTGCGATACAAACGGCCATCCAATGCAAAAAACAAGGGGCGGACGAAGTCTATATCGTGGTCCGCACCACCCAGGAAAACACCCACTATCCTGCGGATCTTCTGGCCAAAGCGCGGGAGCAGGGCGTCAGATTTTATCATGGGAGCGCCCTCACCCGCATGATCGGTGAGGGAGATCGCCTGACCCAGGCCGAGATCGCGCCCAACATCGACAACACCGAGGGCGGCGAGCCCATTTTGCTGCAGATCGACACAATCATCGTCGGTGCAGGCCGATTTCCGGAGCTGATCTACATCGAGCAGCCCTCCGAGGGAGAGGGTCCGTCGAGTGCATCCTCCAAGATTACCTGGGAAACGGTTTTCCCTTATGCAAGCCCGTTTGCAAAGGAAGATATCGGCATCTTCCGTCCGGGGGAAGTCATGAGCGACTACAAGGCCGTCGTGGAGGCCATCGGCGCCGGGCGGCGGGCCGCTTCATCCCTTCACCGCTTTCTGAACAGTGAACCGGTGACGGCTCCGACACACATGATCCGGCAGAACACCCGCGTCTTGAGCCTCGACAAACTCGAGCCCGTCAGCTCCGCCCCGCGGGAGAAGATGCCCGAAAGGCCGGCGCAAGAACTGGTGAACGATCCAACGGCCGAAATCGCCCTCGGATTCAGTGAGGAGCAGGCGCGCCGCGAGGCCGGCCGCTGCCTGCAATGCGGGCTTATCTGCTATCGGCGGGTTGCGTCAGAGAGCAGTCGGTAGCAGCTGGCCGGGAGATCAGGATACGGGTCATTTTCGGGACGTACCTCCCCTTTTCCCGGGCAGCCCGATCGTAGCGTTTCAGGCCGATGAAGGCCACGGTCAGTGCTGTGACTCCTCCGATGACTGAGGCAAGGGTCGGTTCTGCACTAATAAGCGACTCCGCCCATGTCTGCCCCGCAAACGCCCCTGCAATCATTGCCAGAATAGGGCCGCAGTAAACCAGCACCGAGAGCCTCAACAGCGATCCTGTCGGCATACTGATTTCCACGCGATCTCCGACCTTGGCCTTCAGTGTATTGTCAATCTCGACGAGAAGGTCTTCACTCGAATCGCCGTAGCACATGTGCCGCGACCCGCAGCTCGAGCAGGCCGGGCTTCTCTCCATCCGGAGGTAGGCCTGCGTCCCCAAGACCTGTTCGACAACCCCTTGTTCAATAGCCATAATCTACCCGCTCATGATCCAATATGAAAAGAGTGGACATTCGGTTCCCAGCTTTTGTTTTTCGATATCTTTTTTAAACTATGAGTTTGAAATTGGAGCTTTTGCGTTTTAGCGACTATCATTTCGGAAAATGAATCATTCTAATAATACATCAAAATCTCCCGTTTTTCCAATCCCCGCCGTCGAGATCTTCGACCGCATCCAGAAGATTCAGACCAGGCTCGTGGAGGCCGATCTCGACGGATTGCTCGTCATTCAAAGGACTGACCTCTTCTATTTCTCAGGCACCGCTCAAAACGGCGTTCTTTTCATCCCTGCGGAAGGAGACCCGCTTCTGATGGTCAAACGCTACCTGCCGCGGGCCATGGAGGAATCGCCCATCCGCCGGATCGTGCCGCTTCCTTCCGTCAAGACTATCCCTGATCTGATCGCCGCCCACACGCAGCCGTACCCTGTAAGAATGGGCATGGAACTGGACGTCATGCCCGTCAACGAGTTCCGCTTCTACCGGGGGTTCCTCGGCTGCAGGGAATGCCTGGATGCCTCGCCGCTGATCCTCGCAACCCGCATGATCAAGTCCCCGTGGGAAATGGATCGGATTGCCGACGCCGCCGTCCTTTCCCATCGATGCTTCCAGTTTATGCAGGCGCACCTGGCCCCCGGGCTGTCCGAGATTGCCCTCGCCAGCCTGGTCGAAGGCTATGCGCGCGAACTGGGCCACGCTGGCAAGCTCAGGGTCCGCGACTATCAGACGGAGGGGTACTCTTGGCACATCCTGAGCGGACCGAACGGCGGCAAGGTCGGGCTGCTCGACTCCCCCATGAGCGGTGAAGGGTCATCGCCCGCCTTTCCCTGCGGCGCAGGTCCCAGGGAGATCCAGGCGTACGAGCCGATCATGGCGGACCTGAGCTACGTCCTGAACGGTTACCACTTCGACGAAACGCGCATGCTCGCTCTGGGCGGCATGCCCGCGAAGGCCCTGGAGGCCTGCAAGGCCATCATCGAGGTCCATGACCATGTTCTGGACGCGGTCCGCCCGGGGGTCAGCATGGCTGCGCTCTTCGAGCGCGCAAGCCGCAAAGCGGCCGCGCTCGGCTACGAAGACTCCTTTCTCGGGCCGCCCGGCGAAAAGGTGCGTTTCATCGGCCACGGGATCGGGGTCGAGCTGATCGAGCCGCCCATCATCGCTCTGGGCAAACAAGAGGTCCTGCAGGAGGGAATGGTATTCGCTCTCGAACCGAAGCTCACCTTTCAGGATGCCTTCGCTGCCGGCATCGAGAGCGTGTTCCGGGTCACCGCTTCAGGCCATTGCCTGATGAGCCGGACGCCGCGTGACATCCTGATCCGCCCCCTGTAATACCTGGGACCGTTTCGCTGTGCCATCGGCGTTCGGCTTCGATGCGAGGCTCCGCTGCCCCTCCGGCCGGCCGAACATCTACAACGGCAGCGAGGCACGCGTTCGATGGCTGCCGGGGGGTCCGAAACGAGGGCTACCCGCCGCCGAGGGCCTTCAAGCGAATCCGTCCCCATTCGGGGGGCGGTTCGAGGAGAAGCTCGATCTCCCGCGAATCCAGCATACGGAAACGGTTGAGAGGCGGCTCCGAACTCTTCGTCAGCGCCGTATCAACGGTCGGCTCCGCCTCGACTCCCAGCCCTGCAGAGATGCGGTTCAGATGGCATGCCTCGCAGGACCGGCCGACCGGGCCGATCGTGTGCGGGACATACGGCATGAAGGCCCACCCCTTGCCCAACCCATCCCCTCTTCCCGGGATTGCACTATCCAGCAGCACCTTCCCGTTTCGATCGACATAAGTGACAAGATACTGATGGCGCGGCCGCATCACGCTGATCCGCCCCTCGTGATCGACCCCGAGCGGCAGCCACTCCCACCGTTTGAAACGCCAGTTCGTCAACCAGATCCCGGGACGAACCTTCCCGCTCAGCCGATCCGCGGATTCCGGCCAGGTCGTTCCACCCCCCTGTGCGAGGTGGGCCTCGAGGACATCCTGCAGGTCGGGATCCCCCTGGGATGTCAGATCGTACCAGTCGTATCCGGATAGGACATCCAGCCGGATCACGCTCAAGCCGTAATCCTGAAAAGACCACTGGGCGTGGCACGCGCTGCAGCGCACTCGACGATGCCCCGGGATGCCGTGGGCGGGCACCGACCGATCGAAAAGGGGAAGATGTCGGCTTCCGCCGCCGGCCTTGCTCATGAAGACGCAGTGTTTATCCTCTTTGGCCATTGCGTCGATGTCCTCGGAGGGCGCGGGGCGATCCACAGGCACGGCGATGTCACCGGGAAGCCCGGGCTTTTTCACTACGATCGCGGGGATACCACTCGAGGGGACGGCGCGGTCCCACCCAGCGTGGCAGTCCGCACACCCACGGCCGGGAGACACCATCTGGCAGGCATACACCTTTCCATCGCCCATGACCTCCTCACTGTCGTGGCAATCTACGCAGAGCATTCCCTTTTCAGCGTGCACGTCTTTCGCGAGCCGATGAAAACCGGGCTCGGCGGGATTCACCGCCAGAGGGTCTCCAAAGCCATGCGGCCGGTAAACCCGGCTCACATCCCGCTCGAACAGCCCCTCGTAATCCGCCCCCACATGGTTTCCGCGATGGCAGCGCCGACACCGATCATTTCCGATCGGGCGCTCGAAGACGTGCATCGCGGCATAGCCCGTTCGGCTGCGATCCAGGGCCGGGTCATTTCCCCGATATCGTCCGGAGGCGTCGTAAGGGGTGTGGCACGCGGCGCATCCCATTCCGCGGTAAAGGCCGTAGCCCGAAGGCCCCCGTGTATCGATGTGGCAGCCGAGGCAGCGCCGACGCAGGAAATCGTCCACCAGTCGAGACGGATCGACCGGAGCGGGTAGATCCTTGACCGGATCGGGGATCGGCCTCAACCCGCCGCCCATGCCGTAAACGGGGGGCTCGGCGGCGGTCTGAGCACCCCACAGGAAGCGGGTCTGGTTGATCATCCCGGCCAAGGTCCCGTGCAGCGACCGCTGCAGTCGCACGATCTCCTCCCGGTGGCACCCGCCGCAAAAGGTATCGGCATATTGAGAAGACGAGGGATTGCGGATCACGGTCTCATGCGAGGCAAGACGGTCGGCTGCGCGATCTTCCGCATGGAGATGGCACCTGCCGCACTCGAAATCGTGGCGCTCGTCCAACTGTTCGATCCCGGAGTGGCACCGCAGGCAGGCGCGGAACTCGACCGGGGGCTCCTCGCCGCCTGCGGTGCCATCCGGCAGGCAGAAAAACAGCACGGCCACCACCCGCAGAACCCCCGCTACCCGCATGCCTCGACCCCCGGGGGCTCTTTCCTGCACGGCAATCCGTTCTCCCGATAAAAGCGCTCCTTCGACCGCTCAAAATCGACATAGATCGGGTCATCATAGGCCCTGTGGCAACCGAGGCATAGACCGACCGCAAGGATGCGCTCCAACTCCCCGCCGTCGAAGGGGCGCGTACTCCCCCGGTACCCTACGGAAGCATCGCCTTCCAGGGTTGTAAACCCATCGAGCGGCAGCGGAGCCGTCAAACTATCCGGACCGCCGCCGGATATGCTCCTGAAGGCCCATCGGCCTTCCCGGCGGTAAAGCACCCCCTCCCCCAGACCGATGACCTTTGGATCCGTATGGCAGGTGATACAGTCGCGCGAGGCAGCGGTGGTCGTGTGCGGATCGAAGCCGCTCAGGCTCAGGCTCCTCAAATACCCGGGCGCTTCCCCTTCCGCGCGCGGCCCGAACAGGGCGAACACCTGGCAGGGTGTCGCAGGGTAGACACGGCCCGGATCCTTGACAACACCCAGGGCGGGTTTGGAAAATCGGATGTACGAACGGCGCTCGATCCAGCCACCCGCGCTCTCCCGACCCGTCAGCCAGTCCCGCTGACGTTCGCCGGGCCGGTATTCCAGGTGGCAGCCGTAGCACTGCGGCATCCAGGCGCTGTGGCAGGCCTGGCAGGAGAGCCTCTCATGCCCTTTCAACGTGTGGTAGGCCTTTTCGCCCTCGAAGGGCTTCATCTCCACCGGCATGCCGTCCATCTTGCGGTGGAGCACCAGCCGCCCCTCATCGGCCTGGAGGTGATAAAGGGGGCTTCCGCGGGCGGTGCGGCCGATGCGCCGCCCCTCGAAGGAAGGCACCCGCCGGTTCAGAACCAGGAGGCGCAGGACCAGATCGTCCGCCGAAGCGTCACCGGCCAGGCTCGGGATGTGGCAGTCCCGGCAGGCGATATCCACCTGATCCCGCATTCGGTCGTGGATCTTTCCGTCCCCCATCAGTCCCGCAGCGGTATGACAGTCGATGCAGACCATCCCCGCCTTGCTCAGATGGAGGTCCGCGGCGACCTCCATAAAAAACCGCCCGCCGGAAAGGTTCCGGCTGCTGAGGCGCCCCGCCACATGGGGGGTGCCGTAACCTTCCGACTCGAACCGCCCGGCATACGACAGCCCGATCCGGGCCGAGCGGTTGTGGCATTTGACACAGTTGGCGCTGGGGATCCGCGTGGTGATAGCGGGATGGCGATACTCCACACGGGTCGATTCGAGGAGAACCCTTTCGGCGTCCGGGACATGGCAGTCGCTGCACCCGCCGCCGCGGAGCCCGGCCTCCCCGGGCCGATCCCATTTCGGCTTCCAGAGATGACAGCCGGCGCACATCTTCCGGTAGTGGTCGATCGCCAGATTCGGAGCGGCGCCGGCCCGCATCAGATCCGGTACGGAAAGGCCGTCGACCGGCTCCCCGAGCATTGCGCCCGTCAGGCCCGCCGGGGCGGCTTCACCCGTTTTCAGCCAGTGGGATTGAATCACCTTCAGGATCCCGCGGTTCGTGGCCATCAGGCTGTTCTGCACCCGGAGGGCGATGTCCCCATGGCATTTTGTCTGCCCGCAGGTCTTCGCGACAACCGACAGGTCCCCCGGGTTCCGCACCATGGTGAAGTGGGCCCGGTCCTTATCGAGGGCATAGGGATTGCCGAGATGGCACGCCGCACAGCCCAAAGCAGCCGGAGGATGGGAAGGGTCCGGGTCCGTCACCTCAGCATGGCAGCTCATACAGCCGTCCGGATCGGGGTTCTGGATCGTTTCTTTCGGGTGGCCCTTCCAGATGACCGCGGCAAAAGCCGCCACAATCAAAGGGATGAGGATGGCGCGGGAAAGGCCCTTGCCGAAGCGGGGCAGCCCGGCGGAGGGTCCGGCCTTCCGGCCGGCCTCGTTCTGCGGGGCAATCATGAGCTGAGGATCTTGAGGATCAGACGAAGCTCTTTCTGGAGTTCGTCCAGAAAAAATGCATCGGCGGCCTTCGCGGAATGGCGGGCCTCGATCAATCGCTTGCGGGCCCCCTCTATCGTGAGTTTGTCTTCGTAGAGCAGTTTCTTGATCTCGAGCAGGACCTCCAGATCCTTCCTCTGATAGGTTCTCTGCCTGGAGTCGGCCCGCCGGGGCCGCAGCTGCGGGAACTCACCCTCCCAATAGCGCAGGACATGAGGCTCCACACCGATGATACGACTGGCTTCGCCGATGCGAAAAAAGCGCTTATCATCAGGGATCAGCCCCATCCCGCTAGCCCTCCTTGAGTCGTCCTCCCGTTTCCTGCCCGATGGCTGCGATCACCTTTTCGTGCAGCGCATTCACCGCTGCGCCGTCCAGCGTCTTTTCGTGGGAACGGTAGCAGACCCTGACGGCCAGGGCCTTCTTGCCGGGCGGCATCTTCTCCCCCTCGTAGAGATCGAAGATCCTGACGGATTCCACCCATTTTCCCCCCGATACACGGATGATCTCAAGGACCCGCGCACTTTCCACGTCGGAGTCGAAGATCATCGAGATATCCCGGTAGACGGCCGGAAACTTGGCGAGAGGCTGGAAGAGCCGGCAGCGATCCGCAATCCTCGCCAAGACCTCCGCATCCAGATCGAAGAGATAGGCCTCTTCCCGCTCGATATCCAGTGCGGCCATGACCCGTTTGTCCACTCTTCCCAGAACCCCCAACATTTCATCGCCGCAGGTGACGACCGCACAGACCCGGGGATCGAAGCCGGGGATGGCATCCCCTCGGCTAAACCGGCAGGATACCCATCCAAACCCGCGCAAAAACGCCTCGAGAACACCCTTGATATCATAAAAATCGACGGGCGCCTCCTCCCCGTACCAGGTCTTTTCACGCAGCGGCCCCGTCATAACGGCAGACAGCCGAAGACGTTCCAACGGCAGTGGCTCGCCTTCCTTCGAGGTGAAGATCTTCCCCCATTCAAAGAGCCGGAGGCCCCTTTCCTGTTGAAAGACATTGGTCTGCACAGCCCCCAGCAGACCGGGAATCAAGGATGTCCGGAGGACGGACTGCTCGGTCGTCAGAGGGTTGAGCAGCGGGACGAAGGCCCGGAGTGCGTTGTCTTCCGGGGCACCCAGCAGCTCCGCGGAGGCCGGCGCCACAAAACTATAGGTAATCACCTCACTGAAGCCATACCCCACCATGATACGGCGCACCTCGGCCGCCAAGGACATCTCCGGGGCATCGCGCTCCGCACAAGCACGCACGTGCGGAACCGTCACGGGGATCCGATCGTATCCGTCAGCCCGCGCCACTTCCTCCATCAGGTCGACCTCCCGTGAGACATCCACGCGGAAGGCCGGCGGCAGGACACGCAGACGGTCATCGTCGATCCTCTCGACCCGCATCTCGAGATTCTGGAGATACCCGGCCATGCACTCCTGCGTAAGGACCGAACCCAGAAAGCGGTTCGTCCGCTCGACCCGCAGCACGATCTCAGGGGCCTGATACGGCCGGGGATAGACATCCAGCGAACCCGATGCCACCTCCCCCCCGCCGAGATCCTGCATCAGCCCGAGCGCGCGCCATAACGCATCGGGGGCCCCTTCGATGTCCGTCCCCCGCTCGAAACGGTAGGAGGCCTCCGTGGACAGCCCCAGGAATTTGGAACCTCGCCGAATGGTGACCGGATCGAAACAGGCGCTTTCGATGAGGACTTCTTCGGTCTCGGGGACGATCTCGGAGTTCAGTCCGCCCATGATACCGGCGATCGCCACCGGCCCATCGCCGTCGCAGATCATCAGCGTCTCGGAACTGAGGGTACGGGATTCGCCATCGAGCGTGGTGAACAACGCCCCTTCCCGGCTGCGCCGGACGACAATGCGGCGGCCTCCCAGCCGCCGATAATCGAAGGCGTGCAGGGGCTGCCCCAGCTCCAGCAGCACGTAGTTGGTCACGTCAACGACGTTGTTGATGGCGCGCATTCCGCAAAGCAGCAACCGGTAGCGCATCCAGAAGGGGGACTTGCGGATGGTCACCCCACGGATCATCCCGGCGACATACCGTGGGCACCCCTTTGCATCCAGTACATCCACCTGCGCCAGAGACTCGATCCCGCAACCCTCGCCGCCAACCCGCAACATGGGTTTTCGGACGACTGCCCCCAAGGCCGCCGCGACCTCGCGGGCAACGCCGATGACGCAGGCGCAATCCGGTCGGTTCGGTGTGATGCTGATATCCAGCACATGATCGACGACCGGCAAGACATCGACCAGCCGGCTTCCCGGCTCGCAAGGATCCAGTTCCATGATCCCTGTGTGGTCATCCGTCAGGCCCAATTCGTCCTCGGCCAGAAGCACTCCCTCCGAGACCTCGCCGCGGATCTTGCTCGCCTTGATCTTCACGCCGCCCGGCAGCCGGACGCCCGGCAGGGCTACAGGCGCGAATACACCCTCGGCTGCATTCGGAGCGCCACAGACGATCTGCTGCTCTCGCCCACCGACATCCACCCGGCAAAGCGAGAGCCGATCCGCATTCGGATGCGGCCCAACAGACAGGATGCGCCCCACGACGATCCCCTCGAGCCCTTCGCCATGCGCCTCCAGCCCCTCCACCTCCAGGCCGACCATGGTCAGGAGATGCGCCAAGTCTTCAGGGTTGAGGGAGATGTCAACATACTCTTTTAACCAGTTCAGGCTTACTTTCATTTAATTGACCGTATTTTTCATGCCTGGAATAGATGGAAGGGCAGAAACGAACAGGAAATCAGAACTGCCGCAGGAAGCGCGTGTCATTCCTGAAGAACAGCTGGATATCGTCGATGCCGTACTTGAGCATCGCAATCCGCTCGATGCCCATGCCGAACGCGAAGCCGCTGTAAACCTCGGGGTCATACCCGACGAACCCGTACACATTCGGATCCACCATGCCCGATCCCAGGATTTCGAGCCATCCGGTCTGCGAACACGTGCGGCACCCGGACCCACCGCAGATCACGCAGCGGATGTCCACCTCGGCGCTCGGTTCGGTGAAGGGGAAAAAACTCGGCCGGAACCGCAGTTTGGTGTCGGAACCGAACATCTGCTGCACGAAGGTGGTCAAGGTGCCCTTCAGATCCCCGAAGGTGACACCCCGATCCACAAGCAGGCCCTCCACCTGGTGGAACATCGGGGTATGGGTAACATCGGAATCCCGCCGGTAAACCTTTCCCGGAGCAATGATGCTGACGGGCGGGGCCTGGCTTTCCATGACCCTGACCTGCATCGGGGAGGTGTGGGTCCTCAGCACGACGTTGTCGGATACGTAAAAGGTGTCCTGCATATCCCGCGCCGGGTGATCCTTGGGAATGTTGAGGGCCTCGAAATTGTAGTAATCGAGTTCGACATTCGGGCCCTTGACCACCCGATATCCCATGCGCGCAAAGATCTGGCAGACCTCTTCGACCACCAGGCTGATGGGATGATAATGGCCGCAGGGAGGCTCCCTCCCCGGCAGGGTGACATCCACGAAGCGCCCCGGCCCGCCCGCCGAGGCTGCGATCGCCTGCTGCTTTTCCTCGAAGGCCTGCATGATCCGCTGCTTCAGATCGTTGGCCAGTTTGCCCAACACAGGCCGTTCCTCGGGCGCAACGGCGCCGAGGCCCTTCATAAGCGTCGTGATCAGGCCCTTCTTACCCAGATAGGCGATCCTGAATGTCTCGAGGGCCGCCGCATCGGCCGCGCGCGCAAGAGCGCCGCGGGCATCCTTTTCAAGAACTGAAAGCTTCTCTTTCATCATGCATCCGGAGCAGCGGCTCTCTTATTGAATCGCGCCGACAAGGCGCGCGAACCCCGACGGATCGTTGACCGCCATATCGGCAAGCACCTTCCGATCCAGTTCGATCCCGGCCTTCTGCAACCCACCCATCAACTGGCTGTAGGACACGCCGTTCTGCCGCGCCGCGGCATTGATCCGCACGATCCAGAGCGACCGGAATTCACGTTTACGGACCTTTCGATCCCGGTATGCATAGGCACGCGCCCGGTTCACGGCGGACTGGGCCGTCCGCAGCTGTCTGGACGCCCCGCCCCGGTAGCCCTTCGCGGCCTTGAGAATCTTGTTTCTTCGTTGTCTGGCTTTGAAGCCTCTTTTTACCCTTGGCATCGGTAACCTCTTCTTCTCGAAAACGACTTCCTGCCCCCGGCATCTTCTGCGGCTCTTCATACCGTCGCGTGCAGGCCTCCCTCAAAAAAAGGAGGCGGCCGACGAGCCGCCAAACGCCTAGAGATAAGGCAGGAGCCTCTGCAATTGTTTACGGTTGGTGGCATCGACCAGTGCGGATTTGCGCAGGTTCCGCTTCCGCTTCGTGCTCTTCTTCGTCAGAATGTGGCTCGCAAAAGCCCTGTTTCTGACGATCTTGCCGGTTCCCGTGGTCTTGAAGCGCTTGGCAGCCCCACGCTTGCTTTTCATTTTCGGCATTCCGTCATCCTCCCTCAAAACTTTTTTCGCATATTTCTGTCAGTGCAGCATTGCCGCGGTATTGCAACGGGCAACGCGGCGCTTTGATCCACAGGTGCATCTATCCCTCGAACGAGCGGGCGCAGGAGGCGTTTGACCGTGCAAATCACGCATCCTGAAAGCTCATACGCAGGGACTGTAGAAAAAAACACTTCGCGGTAGAAGCCGCATTCGACTCCACCCGGAAAGGGCCACCACACACCCGCACATCTTCAGGCCTGAAACGAAGCTTCTCAGGCCTAAACCAAACAGCACAAAAACCCTCGCGCAAGCGGCCTCGCGGCCACCGCACAGGAAAAGCCACAGACCGATGCTGAAATCGAACCGAAGGCCTCTTTGCGGATCTACTTCGGCGCGATCACCAAACACATCCGGTTGCGAGCCTCCCGCTTCGGCTCCTCTTCTACGGTTCCCAACTCGGAAACCGCCTCCGCCACCCGCTTCAAGACCTCGACGCCCGCGTCGATATAGGCCATCTCGCGGCCCCGGAAGGTCACAGTGACCTTGACACGGTTCTTCTTTTCAAGAAACTTGATCAGGTTCTTGACCTTGACCTCCAGATCGTGCTCTTCCGTATTGGGTCTGACCTTGATCTCCTTGACCTGAAAAGCACGGCTTTTCTTCCGGGTCTCCTGGACCTTCTTGCTGGTCTGATACTTGAACTTCCCGTAGTCCATAATTCGGCATACGGGCGGATCCGAATTGGGCGCCACTTCCACCAGGTCCAGACCTTCTTCCTTGGCCGTTCTGAGCGCTTCCCGCACGGGCAGAATGCCTAACTGGGTGCCGTCGGAAGAAATCAACCTGACGCTCTTGGCAAAGATCCGGTCATTCACCCTTACCTCATCAGCTTGTTTACTTATGGCCGCTACCCCCTTCTTCGAGTTTCATCCTGTACACGTCGAACGAGATCTTCCACCTTCATGAAAGGAAGATTCTCACCACTGCGAAGGCGGGGCGTCACCCCTTCCTCTTCGCATTCCTTGTCCCCTACGATCAGCATATAGGGTATTTTGCCCATCTGAGCTTCTCTAATCTTGAAACCCAGTTTCTCGTTCCTGAAATCCCCTTTCACACGCACCCCGGCGCTGTTCAACTCGCCAAGGACGACCTCCGCATAGGGAATGTTCCGATCGGTCACCGTCAACACGACGGCCTGAACCGGGGCGAGCCAGACGGGGAAAGCGCCGGCATAATGTTCGATCAGGATGCCGATGAACCGTTCGATGGCGCCCAGAATCACGCGATGGATCATCACCGGCCGCTTGCGCTGCCCATCCTGATCGATATAAACCAAATCGAACCTTTCAGGCAATGTAAAATCACACTGGATGGTGGCGCACTGCCATTTTCTTCCCAAGGCATCCTTCAGTTTGACGTCGATCTTGGGGCCGTAAAACGCACCGTCCCCTTCGTTGATCTCGTAGGCAAGGCCGTTGTCGTCCATTGCGCGCTTGAGGGCATTGGTGGCCAGCTCCCAGTCCTCGTCGCTGCCGATGGATTTCTCAGGCCGCGTGCTGATCTCGAGCTCGTATTCGAACCCGAAGATCCCCATCACATCCTTGACGAAGGCGAGGACCCCCTTGATCTCACCGTTCAACTGCTCCGGCATGCAGATGATGTGCGCGTCGTCCTGGGTGAACTCCCTCACCCGCAAAAGTCCGTGCAACACCCCGGAGCGTTCGTGCCGATGGACGCATCCAAGCTCGAAATAGCGCTTCGGAAGGTCGCGATAGCTGCGGATCCGGGACCGGTAGATGAGCATGTGGGACAGGCAGTTCATGGGCTTGATCCCGTAGGACTGCTCGTCCACGGTGGTAAAGTACATATTTTCGCGGTAGTTGTCGAAGTGCCCGGACTTCTGCCACAGCTCGGTCTTCAGGATCTCCGGCCCTTTGACCATTTCGTACCCGCGCTTGAGGTGCTCTTTGATCTCGAAATCCTCGAGGAGGTAGCGGAGCATCATGCCCCTCGGGTGCCAGACGATCAGACCCGCTCCGATCTCTTCGTAGGTATTGAAGAGCCCAAGCTGCGGTCCAAGCTTGACATGATTGCGTTTGCGGGCCTCTTCGAGCCGGCGCAGATACTCCTTGAGCGCCTTCGGATCCGCGAACGCCGTTCCGTAAATTCGGCTTAGCATGGCGCGCTTTTCATCCCCGCGCCAATACGCCCCGGCCACCTTGATCAGCTTGAAGGCCTTGATCATCCCGGTCGAAGGGATATGCGGCCCGCGACACAGATCCGTGAAATCGCCCTGACTATAGAGGGATACCCACTCAGCCCCCAGATCTTCAATCAACTCGACCTTGTAGGTCTCCCCCTGACCGCTGAAAAGCCTGATCGCCTCCTCGGCCGACGTCTCTTTCCGCGAAAACGGGAGATCCGCCCGGATGATTTCCTTCATCCGCTCTTCGATGGCCTGCAGATCCTCCTCCTTGAAAGGCCTCTCGTAATCGAAGTCATAGTAAAATCCGTCTTCGATCGCGGGTCCGATCGTCACCTTCACGCCAGGGAAAAGACTCCGCACCGCCATGGCCATCACGTGCGCCGTGCTGTGCCGAAGAATATCGAGGCCTTCCTCGGAATTCAGATAGACCGGCGCAACGTCGACCCCCGGACCGACAGGACAGGACACATCCCGCAGCGCTCCGTCGACCTTGACGGCAACAATCCGCTCCGGCGACTTCACCCCGGAGCGCCGCAGCGCCTCGATCGCCGTCGTCCCTTCCTTCTTCCCGGACGCCTCATCAGCCGGTCTGGATAAACTCTGCATGTAGCGACTCACAGGTTCCTTTTGTCCGGGTTCAGCCGTCCAAGCCCTCGCCGGTCAAAAAATTCAGGCTATTAAAAGAAAATAAGGCATCGGAGGTCAGAACTGCATGAATCCGAATGCCCCATCATCAATACAAGCAATTAAAATAATTTATCGAAACACCACTTCACCAACACCTTGGTGCACGCTCCCCGATATCCCGCCCAAGCGCAGCTGCTGACCCGCCCCCGCGCCGCATGACAATCCGCCCCGCCGATCTGAAGGGCAAAAGACCTTCGTCGAAAGCGCTCGATGAACCGACCAGGAAATTTTTATATATATAGAAAATAACCTAAAGATATGCAAGCAAAAAGTATTCGATTCACTAAGACATCGCCGGCCGGCGTCCCCGTCCTGGGCGAGAGGCAGCCGCTTTACCTCATTTTTGGCTTGAAAACCCGCGCTGCATATGCTTTATAAATACCATCAAATCAGAATGTTAAGCCGATTACAGCGAAGATCCGTTTCGCCGCCGGCCGGCGGCGCACCCGACACCGGCGAAAACCGACAACCATAGATGAGCGAGCTGAGGTCTCAGTCTTTGGAGCAGCACAACCCGAAACCCCAGGACCGGTCAACCCTTGATCCAGACGGGGACAGGCTCTGCGCGGAAACCATCCTACGCACGAAGACCCGGGAACTCGAGGAGCGCGTCAAAGAACTCGACTGCCTCTACGGCATCTCCAGGCTCATAGAAAAGGCCGATATCTCGGTCCAGGACATCCTCGACGGCGCTGCAGCCATCCTGCCCTCGGCCTGGCAGTATCCGGAGATCACCTGCACCCGGATCACGGTCGGTTCCATGACTGCGACCTCGAGTCCTTTCAGGGAAACCCCCTGGATCCAAAGCCAGCCGATCAGGGTCGGCGGATATCCGGTCGGCTGCGTGGAGGTCTTCTATGCCGAAGAGGCATCTCCGGAGTTCGAAGGCCCATTTCTGCGCGAAGAACGCAATCTCTTGAACGAGGTAGCCGATATTCTGGGCCGCGTCATCGAGCGGCTCAGAACCGAAGAGACACTCCGGCAGCGGGAAAGGGAACTGGCCCTCAAGAACCAGGAGCTTCAGGAGGTCAACACGACCCTCAAGGTCCTCCTCCGCCGCAGGGAGGAAGACCGGGCCGAACTGGAGGAAAACGTCGCAAAAAACATCAAGGAGCTGATCCTCCCCTATCTGAATCAGGTCAGATCGGCAGGGTTTTCCGAGGGGCGTGAACAGCTCCTCGAATTCATCGAGGAGAGCCTCAACGACGTCGCCTCAGGCTTTCAGAGACAACTCACGGACATCTGCCTCGGCATTACACCCACCGAACTGCGCGTGGCCGAACTCATCCGCCAGGGAATGACCACCAAGGAAATCGCCGACCTGCTCAACAGTTCAACGCGCGCGGTCGATTTCCACAGGTCCAATCTGCGGCGAAAGCTCCAGCTGAAAGATCGCAAGACCAATCTGCGATCCTTTCTCATCTCCATTTCGTGAATCACAGGTTTTACCTGTTATCAACCCGTCAATTTTTTGCCGTTTACACCCACCTGCCAATCCATCACAATCCCGGAGAACGGCCTGAGCCTCGACAGGATCCGGCCGGCGGACGTCTGTTTTTTCTGTCACCTCGCTTTCGGCAAATAAATCGCCATCCGTCCGCCGGGCATCCTGATGCGAGGGGTGGGCCTTTTGCGTCAGAACCCCTGTCGGGACGGAGAGATTTCCGCCCACAGGCGGACGGATGGCCGAGGCGCAGAGATCCGGAGGCGATTTTCTCCATCCGGAAAAATATAACAGGATGCCGAGGGTTTTGTTGCGGCCGCAGGAAAAAGGGGTCAGCAGAAATCGCCCGGCACGCGCGGAGGAATCAGGACCGTAAGGAGACGAACCATGAGCATGAGAACCATCTACATCACCCGTTATGACCTCGAGCGTCTGAACAAGCTGATCGACGAAACCGAGGACTCCTTTTCCCAGGACAGACATTACCTGGAAAAGCTGGAAGATGAATTGTCTCATGCCGAGGTCGTCCCGCCCGAAGAGATCCCCAACGACGTCGTCACCATGAACTCCAGGGTTTGTCTCGTGGACCAGGAAAACCAGGAAGAAAAGATCCTGACCCTGGTTTTCCCCAAGGATGCCGATATATCGCGAGGTAAAATCTCCGTCCTCGCGCCGATCGGAACAGCCATGCTCGGATACAGAACCGGTTCGGTTTTTCAATGGGACGTGCCTGCCGGGAAAAAGCATTTCAAGGTGGCAAAAATACTGTACCAGCCCGAGGCGGCAGGGGACTATCATCTGTGAGCCCCATCGGGCTCCGCGCGGGGCACGCCAGCCCTGAAACCAGGCAGGCCCCCGGACCAGATCATCTCGGGGCATTGCCCCATGCCCGAAAAGCGGGAAGACATCTACTCCACTTCGAGCGATTACAGCACCCGTCCATGCAGGCGAAACGCTCCTTTCCGATATCGAATCCGTCGCTCAGCCAGTCCAGAATGAATATCCCGGTTTCATGACCTGAGAAACGATTCTCCGAACAGGCTGCGCCGTTTCCGCCCCGGCGGGCACGCCGGCTGTTCGATCCACGAAAAGAATCCGCCATGGCATCGAAATATACGCTTGCACTTTCCTCGAACGACCTCGCCATCGACCTCGGAACGACCAACACCTCGGTCTACGTCCAGGGAAAAGGCATCGTTCTCCATGAACCTTCCGTAATCGCCATCTCCCGCAACGGCGGCAAGGATCTCAAGGTCCTCGCCGTCGGCAACGCCGCCAAGCAGATGCTCGGCCGCACGCCCGAAAAGATCTCGGCCGTCCGCCCTATCCGAGATGGCGTCATCGCCGATTTCGAGATCGTCGGGTCCATGCTTCGGAGTTTCATTGCACTGATCGACCGCCGCCGCGGATTTGTCAAACCGAGAGTCGTCATGTCGATCCCGACAGGCACCACACCGGTCGAGAAAAGGGCCGTTCGTGAGACCGCCTTGTCGGCCGGCGCCCGGGAAGTCCACCTGATCGAAGAATCGCTTGCCGCCGCGATGGGAGCCGGGCTGCCCTTCATCGAGCCGACCGGAAGCATGATCGTCGATATCGGCGGGGGCAGGACGGAGGTCTCCGTCATTTCCCTCGGCGGGATCGTCCTCAGCCGCTCCATCCGGGTCGGCGGAGACAGAATGGACGAGGCGATCCTGCAATATATCAAAAGGAGATATAATTTTCTGATCGGAAGCGGGACGGCCGAGGCCATCAAAATGGCGATCGGCAATGCACTTCCCACCGCCTCCACCCACACCTTCGAAATCAGGGGAAGGGACCTGGTCAGCGGCATACCGGGCACATTGACCATCGATTCGAATGACGTCCGCGCCGCGCTCTCGGAGGAAATCGCCGCCATCGTCGAGATGGTCCGCGTCACCCTGGAGCGGACCCCCCCCGAACTGTCGGCGGACCTCATCGAAAGGGGCATTGTCCTGACGGGCGGCGGAGCCCTTCTCAAACACCTCAACCTGCTCCTCGAAGAAGAGACAGGCCTTCCCGTAATCCTTACCTCCGACCCCTTTTCGACCGTTATCCTCGGGTGCGGCATGGTGCTGGACAACCTCGACATCCTTCGTCGGATCGGCTACAGGGCCCCGTCCGCATCCTCCTGAGGGGCCTCCACAAGGAGGATCCGCACTCCCCCCTTCCGACCCGGTCGCGAGTCTTCACCCATCGGGACCGCTTCGATCTCAAAGCGGTCGGTGCGCTGCACTTCGATGTCGTTCGCAGGCGGGGCAGGGATGCGTTGCGCCTCCCGGGATTGCGGCCTGAAACGGCAGTCTTCTTCTCCTTTTGAGTTGAACATCACGGTTGATCGGCATCCTGCCCCACCCAAGGGCCCAGCCTGAAATGGCCTGAATTTTTCCATTTCCGGATGGGAAACCTGCCTTAATCTGATAAAGCGAGAGATTTTTGTCTAAGTACGGCGGCTTGAATGGGCAATGGGAAGGTGCAGGTTCTCGGGAGACCCTGCACGGTGATTGGGATGGATGTCCAGGACGGCCCGGGCCCCAAAAGGGGTTATGCAGCCGCTTTTCCTTTTCGGAGCTGGATAGCGATCTCTCGTCCCAGGCTTGGAAACATGCCGCCCCATGTTTGGTTCAGCCTGGTGAAGAGTTTCGAGTTTTCGAGGTTCGAACCGGAGCAGCGCAGGAGGCGCAGGCCCGCCATGAATTCGATCTGAAACCCTGCGTCTCGGGCCAGCCTCTTGAGATCTCTCGGCCAGAAGGCCTGGATATGGCTCCCCGGCTGCCTCTTGCCCGACTTGAATTCTCTCCTGAATTGCCATCGACGGATCAAGCCCAGCGCGTGCGGGTGGATCGGCGCACCGATGAACAGAATGCCGTTCGGGCGGAGAATGCGAGCGAACTCCCTGAGCGCGTCCCGGGGGGCCGCAATGTGCTCCAGCACATGGAGACAGGCTGCGATATCAACGGAAGCGTCGGGTAGAGGAAGGCGGCGTCCGAGGTCACAGGCGTACATTTGAGCATACCCCGCCTCCTGCAGATGTTCCTTTTCGAGGTGCATGTCGAGCCCGATCCAGTGACTGCCCGCGATGGATGCCGTCATGCGCTTGAGCATTCCGCGTTCGCACCCGAGATCCGCGATGACGATCGGTGCCGGGAGAGTCCGGGCGCACTCCTTGATGCCTGAGGCCGCCCACCAGTAGCGCATCGCGCGGGAAGGGTAGCGCGTCCTGTTGACTTTTTCCCCCAGGGGCAGCTTGGACGGAAGCATCCGGTCTTGATCTTCAAGGTTTTCCAAAGGCCAGCCGAGAAGCCGGAATCTTTGAAAGAAAAAGGGTAGTGGAAGAGTTCTCCGCTTTCTCGAGGGGGCCATAAACCTCAATTCCTTCCAGGTGAAATATCGATTTAGTCTGAAATAAACGGGGAGTTTCGCTGAGATCGATGCGCGTTGACTGCTTATAGTCGATTATGCAGCATGAGTAAAGCATTCTGTTTCAGATGCCGGAAATCCATATTGCAGCGCCTGCCGTCTCTCCGGCCCTTCCAATTTCAGTGGGTCTTCCGGGATAAGCCCCCCGGACGCTCATGCTGTTGTCCATGTTGACAGGGGGCTCGCTGTTCTGGCCTCGCGCCGTTGATCAAGAAAGGGCTGAAACCTGTCTTGTCGATATCGGTAAAACGCCAATGAGGCCTTAGAAGCCTCATTGGCGTTTTACCAGCTTCACCTGCCCGAGCGTATCGATTGGGGACCGGCAGCGAGACAGCATCGAGCGGCCTCGTACCTGGCGCAAACCCCATTCCACTCAAGAAAGATGGCGAGGGCTCCTATACCCTTTCTGCAGCAGGGCACCCCACGCCTCAAATTAGATTTATCCTGGCAAAAGGACCTCTTTTGGATCGAGACTTTAAAGAAAAAATCGAGCATGCATGAGCATTTTCAAACAATTCATGCCCGATTCACTCTACATTTTCCTTGACTTGAAAAACTGGTTTATATATTACCGCAACAAGCGAACCAAATCATCCGCTCAAGGCAGAAGTGAAGCGGATGCGATTTTTGCGGAGGAGGCAGCGCTCTCCATTATTGCCCCTATTTTCAAGAGGAGGACATCCTGATGAGGTTGAATTCCGTTGTTGCCATTTCCGTCCTGATCTGCGCGCTCCTGCTTTTCCCCCTCCTTCAACACCAGGCGCGTTCGGATGACCCGGATGCGAAATACTCCACCGTCGATCCACCGGTAGGATTTGAACTGAGCAATATCAGTTCGATACACAAGGTGTCCAATAATGAATTTTACGTTCTTTTTCCCAATCTTCCTGCACTCCCCTCTCCAGAGCAATTTGCGTCAGTAGATCGTCCAGACTCAGTCGTGTACCACTACCTGAATGGGAGTTGGTCTCAGGTTACCTTTGACTACGTGCATGCATCTTTTGACTACATGCATGCATCTTCGCAAATAGATGCATCTTTGAACCGGATCGGCGGTAGCGGTTCAAGCGTATTCGCCGTGGGAATACATGGACAAATCCATAAAATCACGGGCGACAATGCGGCGACATGGAAAGATGTGATGGGACCCCCCGACAGTTCGGTGAACCTTTACGGCGTGCACACAAAGGGGTCATCGGTGATCGCCGTCGGTGAAGGTCCGTTAAATACCAATTCCACCCAGGCTCAAGCTGTCGTATATCTGGGCTCCACAACATCGAAGAGTAGTTGGAATAAAGTTTATGTGCTGGATTCAGCCCAACTTTCACGCTTGAAAGACGTTGACGGCGACGGCAGCGGGAATATCGTTGCTGTTGGCTCAAGAGATGGCAATTATGCCTTTGGCATTTTTTCGACTAATGGCGGAAGCACCTGGACCCCAATCGATTTTTCCGCCTTCTCTGACCTACCACCGCTTAAAACAGTAAGTTATTATCCAAATGCAAATGTCTTTTTTTTGGGCGGCGATGATTTTATTCTCTGGTACAGCCCTGGAAATAATCCCGCCTCGAGCAACGACACTCCTCTCCCCCTCAACACTTATATTGAAGCTATTTACCAAGATACAGCCGTCGGCTTTCAGGGAATGATGGCATCCGGTGCGGTGTGCAAGTTCATCCCCAATACATCGGGAAGATCCAACAACCCCCCTGTCGGCGCACAAGGTTTCGGGGGAGAATGGGTTTTGGATCCAAACGCTCCATCCGGGCTAGCCCTGCTGGCGGCAATCGATGGAGGAAGTGACGTCATCATCGTCGGCGAAGACGGCACCATTCTGCGCGGGATCGGCGACCCACGCCCTGTGCCGGCCGCCGCCCTTCCCGTTCCAACGATATCGCGCACCGGCATGGCTGCCCTGCTCTTGGGCATGATCATCGCCGTCATCGTCATGTTTCGCAGGCGGAGCAGACATGAACTGTCCTGATCACAGGGGCCGGGGCACGATCCACTCGTTGGCATGCGGATGAGAAAGTATCAAAAGGCGTTTCTGGTACGGAGCGTAACGCTGTTCGGACGATCCTGGGGTTTTGCAGTACTGTGCATGCTCTCCGCGGCGTTGATCGCAGGGTCGTCGATCGCCGCACCGGTCGGTCATGAAATAGAGGACAAGGAAGGTCTGTCGATCCTCTATCCCAAAGACAAAACCCTGTTTCCATCCAATATCGTTCCTCCGAACATTTGCTGGAAAGACAGCACAGAGGCGGTCCAATGGCGGGTTGCCGTTCGTTCCGCCTCCGACCTGCCGGTCATCGACGCCGTGTGCCGCGAGGCGCAGTGGCGCCCGAACGACGAGCAGTGGGAAATAATCAGGAAGGATCACACCGGAAAGCGTTTGACCCTTTCCGTACAGGGCCTCTCCCAATCCGGGAAAACCCTGGAACGTTCGAAAGGCAGCGTTGCCTTTACGTTGTCAAGCCTGGCTGTCTCCGCACCGATATTCTACCGCGCGGTTCCCCTGCCGGCCCGTTTTGCGCGCAGCAACCTGCCGTCGATCGAGTGGCGACTGGGTTCGATCGGGTCCGCTGCACCGCGCACTGTCCTGACCGGCATGAGGGATTGCGGCAACTGCCACAGCTTCTCCCGGGATGGAACCATTCTGGGCATGGATGTCGACTTCGGCAGCGACAAAGGGGCGTATGTCATTGCGGAAATCGGCGCCCATGTATTTTTTGAAAAGAACAGGATAATGACCTGGAGCGATTTCAACAGGGAATCGAAAACTTCGACCTATGGGCTGCTCTCCACAGTTTCTCCGGACGGCCGGCATGCCGTCAGCACCGTCAATGATTTTTCGGTGTTCAGGTACATCGACGATTTGGATTATTGCCAACTCTTTTTTCCCGTGCGCGGGATCCTGGTGGTCTATGATGTAAAAAGGAAAGCATTCCGAACCCTTCACGGCGCTGATGACCCGAAGTTCGTCCAAACGAACCCCGCCTTTACCCCCGATGGGAAATGGGTCGTTTTCGCCCGAGCGCCGGCCCTTTCGGATCCGGATCTCCGCTCCATGATGGGAGGGTTCATCCAAGGCGACCTGCTCTACCGATACGACCTTTACCGCGTCCCCTTCGATGGCGGCCCGGGCGCAGCCCCCGAACCTGTCCCCGGGGCATCCCACAACGGGATGAGCAACTTTTTCCCCAAGACCAGCCCGGACGGGAAGTGGATCGTTTTCTGCAGGGCAAAGCGGTTCATGCTGAACCAACTGGACAGCGAGCTCTACATCATCCCAGCCGAAGGGGGCGAGGCTAGACGCCTCAACTGCAACATCCCCGGACGGATGAACTCCTGGCACAGCTGGTCTCCGGACAGCCGGTGGCTGGTGTTTTCCTCCAAGGCAAACAGCCCCTACACGCAGCTGTGGCTGACCCACATCGACCAGCACGGCGAAGACGCACCGCCCGTCCTGCTCGACCACCTCACCGGCGAAAAGCAGGCCGCCAACATTCCCGAGTTCGTGGACATTGCCTTCGACAAAGACATGCTGAGCATCATCAACCAGGCGGCGGGGCACGTTCATTGAGAAGCGGCTGCCGAGTTCATTCGGACATCCGCCATTCCGCACCTGAAACGGCCAAACACTTCACCGTCCGAAATTTTTAAGCGATGATCCGCCGATCCTTCCCAAGCGACGGCAACTCCTGACACCGCTTGCCTAAAGAGGCTCCATGCCTTTCAAACGCCTGACCGCCTTGGCAGCTCCGATGACAACCAGACAGTCTTCGGACAACGGGCGCTCCGTGGTGCGCAAGGCAGCGATCCGCCGATCCCCCCTGATGATGCCGATCACGGTCACCTCATACTTCTGGCGGAACTGCAGATCAGCCAATGTCCTGCCGCCCAGCTCCGAGTTTTCACCAAGCCGGATCTCCTCGATCTCGAACCGCTCGGTCCGCTCCCCTTCGAGATCCTCCACAGGCTGATCGAGCATGGCTTCGGCCTCCTGCAACTCATCCGGGGACCCCATGATGACCATACGATCCCCGGGATAAACCTGAAAATCAGGCCCGGGCTCGTAGAGCACCCGCCCGGCCCGGCTCACCGCCAGCACAGATACGCCGGCGATAGCCCATGAAGCCCATAATCGCCAAAACGATCAGCGAGTTCCCGACAAGGACAAAGACCGCAAAAAGGCCCGCTTCACCCACTTGAGAACCGACCATGGTCCACTCGAGGCGTACCCCGAGATCAATGAAGAAAAAAAGCAGCGGAAAATCCCTCAGACTGGTCAGCCGCGCCCCGATTGCATCCCGGTAATCCGTGGATGCCAGGGAAACTCCCGCCAGAAACGCCCCCACCTCCTTGATGAACCCGAGCCACTCGCTCCCCGCCCTTAGGCATACAGCCCATGCAATGGCGAAGAGGATCAGGAGTTCCTGGGAGTGGGCCCCAACCGCAGGGCCAGCCCAGGAAGGACATACCTGGTCATGAGTGCCGCAAAGGCCAACAGGCCCAGGCCCTTGGCTGCGATCAGGAGCGAACCCGTCCAAGCCGACTGACCGGCCGCAATCGGCGAACCGAACGTGGTCAACGCGACCAACGCCAGGATGGCGGCGATGTCCAGAACGATCAGGAAGCCGATCGCGATCTGGCCGTGCAGCGAGTCGATCTCCTTCTTGTCCGAGAGGAGCTTGACGATGATGATCGTGCTCGAAAAGGTCAGGGCGACAGCCACCTAAGCAGCGTCGACGGCGGGGATGTCCAGGGCCAGGGCGATCAGGAAGCCGATCGCGGAGGTGAAAACGATCTGCCCGAGGCCCGTGGCCAAAGCGACCGGGCCCGTCGTACGGATCAGACCGAGGTCGAGTTTCAACCCGACGATGAAGAGCAGCAGGGCGATGCCCATATGGGCAAGCAATTCGATCTCCTGGTACCTCTGGATGATCCCCAGCCACGAAGGTCCTGCAAGAATGCCCGTCGCCAGGAACATGATCAGCAAGGGCTGCCGGAGCCTCTGGCCGGCGATGCCGAGCAGTGTAGCAAGGCTTAGAACAGCCGCGATTTCAAGAAAGGAATTGCCGTCGAGCACAGGCTTTGTCTCCCTTTTAACGCGTGTCTCACCCACATTGACACAGAGGGCTTTCAGTCTTGTCCTCAGGGGGGGGGTCGAGCCGCCTTCGCTTACAAAATTTTACCATAATGAACCTTTTGAATGAAGAGGCTTCTATGAGCGATCCCTTATCAACTGCTTATTATATGGAGGTTTATGCCCGTCCAAACCATGCTGTACATGGCCTGCCTATACTTTTTGTATGGATCACCATTCACCGCAAAATCGTCCTGCGAGGACCGATAGCAACCAGGCTGCCAGGGCTGATTTCCGACATATGTAAGTTTGAGGATATCGGTATATTTCAAGGAAATGCTTACAAGGATCAAGATGACCAGACAGACTATAAGACGGCTGATATCGCAAATGCATTATTTCAATTGCATACCCAAAACTGCGGTGTGATTCTCATTTACTTGAGTACATGATTCAACACAGTTGCATTTCTGAGGTGGAGTCAGTTTAGAACAAATTAGAAACCTCCACTTTTAGGGAGCGGATTTCTACTTTGTTCTAAAGAGGTTGCGACGAGAAATATATTGACTTTTGGGCAGGGCCGCTCTAGAAGAGCGGATACATCCGTGATGATCTGCCTCTCAAAGTCTTTTTTCTCCATGAATTAATTCTAACTTGAGCTTTTGGTATTTTGGTGGTCATTCTCCGACGGGATGCTGTATTCTTCGAATCTCAGAATCGTGCTGAAGATACCGCTGATGAATCTCGTTGGATCTTCGTTTTTCCGCTTTGATACAACGTTTTCAACAAGATCAAAACCTTTTCCAATTCAGAAGCAGCGAATTTTCTGTCGTTCTTCTGGGGTCTTCCGAACTCGATCGGACTTCGAAAATGAACTAGATTCCACCTGGAAATAGTTTCCCGGTACAATCGAATTTTCTATCTGAATTGAAGGGACCTTCGGTATGAGTTCCGCAGTTGGCTTATTTCATTCATGGGTTAAGTGACAAGGAGGAAATTATGCGAAAACGTTGCAATGGTATTATTTCGAGTATGCTGGCTGTTGCGATCCTTTTGATCACCTTCTTCGGCCCTTCGGGAACATCTTATGGATTTGAGATCACGATAGAAGTGGCGCCGCAGACGCTGAATCTCCAGAACAGCGGAGAGGTGGTCACCGTTCATACGGATATTGTCTATTCGAATGTCGATGCAGCAACGGTGTCCCTCAACGGCATTGAAATCGACTCCTGGAAGGCGGACAACAGAGGGAATTTCGTCGCCAAATTCCTGATGGAGGAGGTCAAAGCCCTCGCGGAGGCTGGCTCTCTGGATGTCCCCGCGGAAAATGAACTTACCCTGAACGGTTATACCACGGATAACGCAGAATTCACAGGGACCCAGACTATCACGGTGATCGACGTCTCGGGGAGGCGACTCAACTAAACCGAAGCCCGGACGTAGGATCCGGTTTTCCGTCAGTCAGGGGAGCGGTTGTCCATGAGGGCCGGGGCAGCTGGAGGTCGGTGAATTGGCTTTCACGCTCCGGCCGCAAGTTCCTCCAGGTCATGGATTCCGGCAAAACACGCTCGCGGTTGACCGGCCAAAACTGGAGCATCAGACTGACCACGTAAACGGCCGGACGCTGATTTACGCCGATAGGCGCAGCTCATACACGCACTCTGCCCTTCCATACTAGTCTATAGGCTCTTGCCAAACGACTATCCCGTCTTCTTGGGTTAAAACACGTTATTATTTCGCGTATGTTCAATTCCTAAATTGGAATACACATCGTCCATCATTACTCCCAACCCACCAAGAGCCTGGAGAAGACTTGCCAAAACACGTAGAAGCGCACCGGAATCACCCGTAGGCTCCGAATGTACAACCTCCGCCACTATTTTCTCACCCACATTGACACAGAGGGGGAGTCATCGAAAATGAGACCGACATTAAAGCTGTCTCACAGTTTGTCGGATCAAGCCCCTCACCATCATGCGGCATTGTCAGCCTGTTTCTGAGGCGCTTCTAGGGGTTCCGAAAAAAAATAGATCCTGTGGATACCTGAGTCCAATTAACACTACTGATTAGATTCAATAGATTTAGCGTCCAGCCAAGCACTCACCCAAACCCCTTCAGGGGGTGCAACCAGAATCAAGGCAAATTTTTTGGTTGCACACACACCCATTTTGGCTTAAGCATTTTCGTCAGGTAAAGACTCTTGGGTGGCAGGCTGCGCCAGAAGCTTAAAAAAATGGAATTTTATCTTCTAAAGCAGATCATCTCAAATTTGAACCTTGAACCCCGTAACGGAAGCCTTATTCCACATATCAACCACCTAAATCCAATAGGCAGCTAAATCGAAGTTTTTCGCGGCTTCAATTGAGACGTCGAATATAAAGTTGGCATCCCAATTACCACAAAAAATGGAAAAAGGTATGAAAAAGTATGGCGCAGAGTTTTTTGGTACCTTTTGGTTGGCTCTTGGCGGATGCGGCAGTGCTGTCTTAGCTGCTGCCGATCCCAAATATCGGCATCGGAATGTGTCAATGAAAATGAGACACGCCATGCGATAAATTACTGTACCCCCGCATCGCTCGCCGACGGTTTGTTGATCCATACGGCATCGGGTAAGGGGGTAGGTTGTGGTACGATGCCCTTGAACCTTTTGGGAAAACGCTGGAAGGCCTCAAAGAGGACTTCTTGGCGTTGTTTCTGAATGGTCTGGGCATGGCCGTAGTGAAGGCTTTGCGGTGTCATCATGGCGATCCCGGAATGATGGTGGTGCTTGTTGTACCAGTTAAAGAAGAACCGGCAAAACGCCGTGGCATCCTCGATAGAACCGAATGTGCCTGGAAATTGCGGGCAGTATTTCAGTGTCTTGAACTGGGATTCTGAATAGGGGTTATCGTTGCTGACGTACGGCCGGCTGTGGGTCTTGGTAACGCCCAAATCAGCCAGAAGTTGAGCGACGGCCTTAGATTTCATGCTGGAGCCGCGATCAGCGTGCAGCGTCAGTGTTCCAGGTTCGATGTTCTGTTTGATGCAGGTTTCCTCGATCAGGTGTTTGGCCAATTCACTACTTTCATGGGGGGCTACCAACCAACCAACGACATAGCGGCTGAAAATATCTATGATGACATACAGGTAAAGATAAGTCCATTTTTGCGATGTTTTGAGTTTAGTAATATCCCAGGAGTAGACCTGATTCGGACCTGTAGCCAGTAATTCAGGTTTTTCGTAATGTGGTCGTTGCACCTGACGACGACGCTCTTTGACATCACCGTGTATTTCCCTGATGAATCGGTACATGGTGCTTACAGAGCACAAGTATTGCCCATCATCAAGAAGATTGGTATAGATCTGATGTGGTGCCATGTCCTGAAAACGCTCCGAATGCAACACGTCGATCACGGCCTGCTTTTCTGCGGGCATCAAGGCCAAAGGCGGAGCAGGCGAGCAGATCTTTTCCATGGGAGTGTCGTTGTTCGAGGTGTGACGGTAAAAAGTGGCACGAGAAACGCTCAATGCGCTGCAGGCGGATTTTATCCCCACTGTCCGATGGAGATTCTGTGCCACAATCATGAGATCCTTCCGCTGCCCTTGTCCTGGTCTTGAGGGATCCCCAGGATCTCTGAAATTTTTTTTTGAACTTCGATGATGGTTTCAGCTTTGTGCAGCTTCTCTTTGAGTTTCCGATTCTCCTTTTCGAGCTGCGCAACGCGTGGTGCCAACGGATTTTTCTCGATCTCTTTGCGGCCGCGTTTCTTCGGTTGAAGTGCGTGCAGCATCCCCTCTTCCCGCTGGCGCCGCCAACAGGTCAGATTCGAAGAGTAAAGCCCTTCACGGCGAAGCAGGGAGGCCACTTCTCCGGGTTCAGAGCACTTGTCGACCTCTGCAAGCATACGCAGCTTGTATTTGGCAGTAAAATTGCGGCGCCGTTTTCTCGCGACAACCTCGGGGTCTGGAGGCTCGACCGCTTCAAGCCCTGTGGGTGACCCGGTCGCCCCTAGGGCGACCGGGTCACCCACAGGGCCCATTTCCTCAACCCTGGACCTTTTCAATGCAATTTGCGTTAGCTTCTTCATGGCTTAAAACCTTACCCGCCCTACACTAAATTTTCAAGGGGGGCGTGTCTCACCCACATTGACACAGAGGGCATTCGACTACTTGGTGTTTCCCTTTCATTAGGTTTAACTGTACTGACGATGGCCTTCGCCATCGGCCACGTATCAGGTTGCCACCTTAATCCGGCTGTCTCTTTTTGGTCTTTGGGCTGGTGGCCGATTCCCTGTTAAAATATTAATATCTTACATTATCGCGCAGGTTTTGGGCGCCATTGTAGCTGCTGGTGTTCTGTATCTTATTGCCAGTTGGAAAACTGGTTTTGATGTCTCCGCAGGTTTTCTTTCAAACGGCTGCGGTGCTCATTCACCTCGCGAGTACAGTTTGCTTGCGGCGCTGATAACCAATTTTTCATGACCATGATGTTTGTTCTCGTCATTATTGGGTTCACAGATAAACGAACGCCTCAAGGGCTTGGTCTTATTCCCATCGGCTTATGCCTGACCCTAATCCATTTGATTTCCATTCCCGCTACAAACACATCTGTGAATCCGGCTCGTAGCACAGGGGTTGTGGTGTTTGTAGGTGATTGGGCAATTTCGCAGCTTTGGCTTTTCTGGGTAGCACCGATTCCGGGGGGGGATTGATTGGTGCAGTCATCTATCGTTCTTTTTATCGGAAGCGAAGGAAAATAACAGGACAAGTGCCCAACATGTCGCTCCAGCGGGCGCGGCCAAGCCGTGCTGCTGAACTCTTCTTCCGCTACAAAATTTTTCCATGCGAGCATTGTCTGGATCTAGATTAGTGAAATAATATATGAAAGGCAAATCATTATGAAAAATGGTTTTTTACTATTAATGCTGTTTGCTATCACTGGTTGTGCAGGATATCCTCTCACGCAAGCAGATTTAAGCCGGGAAGTTAATAATAATTCAGCGACCATTATTCTAGGTGCAAATTTAGGCAATGGGAATATTGACGGAATGGCATTTGCTTTTTACATTGATGGAGAAAAAGTATTGCCAAAGGGTATTGTCAGAAATGGCATTTATAAAGGCTCCATCCCAAGAAAACCAATTTTAAACCCAGATCCATGGGACGGGATAACTTATGCGGAAGCTGACAGCGACAATCATGGGTATATAATTTGGAATGTTGATATCGAAAAATTCAAAAATAAACGGGAAGCCTTGATTTATCTTACAAGTGCAAGATCGAGCGAAACACGAATGGCTCCTTACATGGAACATTTATTTTCAAGTGGTTACTTACTTCCCATTGAAGCCTCTATCCAAAGCTTCCATGCAAACTATTTAAAGTCACTGCAGAAAATATTAAGACCGGACAAAGATTGGTATTTTTTGGGTTGTGCGTTTCAGTTGTCTAACCCAGGCATATATTATATGGGAGAATATAAACTTATCAATGCGAATTTGACCCAAACAGAAGGATTCGAATTTATAGAAAAACTTCTAACTTATAAAAATAGAAGAATCGATGCTGACAATGAAAAAATAAAAGATATTCTCAATAATGCGCAAATTTCAAATAGAGAAATGTACAACTTCAGCTCTTCATGGCAGGAGCATGATAAATCATTGTGGTTTTCGCTTTTGGGTTTAAAGCAATAAATAAGCTATATCCTAGACTTTATTATAAATTAAACACCATAGTCTGAATCAGACGATTCACTTGATGCCGAGAACATCCCGGCGGTTCCGACCCGACAAGGTTAGGTGACGGCACAAACGATCTTGATCGTTCAGTAAAATTTAGATATGAACTTGTACGAGCTTGGTTTTGATAAGTGGTTTGAAGCGCATGCTGCGGAGCTCCTCCTAGAAAATCGCGGCATTGCCCGTATATCGGCGGTTGATCGCGGCTCATACCTGATAAGAAGCGAAACGGGTGAAGTCCCGGCCGCTCCCACAGGGGCGCTTTCCTATCAGATTGAAAGTCCTGCCGACCTGCCGTGTGTCGGAGATTGGGTGTGGGTACAATACTACGACAATGACACGGCAGCGGTTATCCACGGGGTGTTTCCGCGAAAGACATTCCTGCGGCGCAAAACTGCGGGTGCAAACGTCGATTTCCAGATGATTGCAGCCAACATAGATGCCGCCTTCATTGTTCAAGCATGCCATTTTGATTTTAACCCCAATCGCCTGGATCGGTACCTGGTCATGGCCGCGGATGGCGGTGTCGAACCGATAGTCATGCTCACTAAAATTGACTTGATTTCCCAGGACGAGTTAATGCAGAAAGTTGCTATCATCAACTCAGCCTATAAAGGCAGGGTGCTCGCCGTCAGTAGCCTCACGGGAAGCGGGTTTGACGAGTTTCAGCAGACACTCTGTCCGCGAAGGACGTATTGCCTTCTTGGTTCATCCGGCGTCGGGAAGACGACTCTCATCAACCGCCTTATAGGCCGGGAGACATTCGACACAAGACCCGTCAGCGATACGGGAGAAGGCACCCACACGACCTCCCGCCGGCAGATTATCGTTCTCAGACAAGGTGCGATGCTGATCGATACGCCAGGCATGCGGGAGCTTGGCCTTGTCGGTGCTGACGACGGAATGAATGCAGGTTTCGAAGATATTGTCAGGCTATCTGCGAAATGCCGGTATGCGGATTGCAGCCACGGGCACGAGCCAGGCTGTGCCGTCCGAGCTGCGGTCGATCGTGGCGAGTTGAGTAAAGATCGACATTTAAACTATCTCAAGCTCAGGAAGGAATCCGAGTACTACGAGATGTCATACATAGACAGACGAAAAAAGGATAAGACGTTCGGACGATTCGTTAAATCGTTCAAGAAGCAAATAAGAGAATGAGATACAAGCACGGAACAAGACAAATTCAGCCAACGCAAAAAAGCGGACGGCTGGTTTGCGCCTTTTGGCGACCCACGAGAACCTCACGGCAATGCACAGCTTCAGTGCTAAGGAAAGGAGAATAATTTATGTATGCACTCCTACTATTATTCCCTCTCGGTCCTGGAATGCGTTCGACTGCTGAGAAACTCGGCGATCAGTTTTCTCCCGTGCACAGAACAGCAAAGGGATTTAAGAACGAGACATTTCTCGCCGACGACTCAACTGGAGAGTATGGCTCCCTTACGCTTTGGGACTCGAAGGAGGATATTGAGGCTTTTCGACAAGCTGCAGCCCCCCACCTGCAAAAGGTCCTGGCAGGCATTGCCAAAGGGCCACCGACTACCAGGGTGTTTGAAGTTTATCAACCAAAACCTTGATTGCTAAGAGGTTTTCAGACACATGCGGGTCGCCTAACAAGTTACTTCGGAAGAATAATCAGCTTTGAAGTGAACAGCGCTGAAACGAACGAGATATCTTACCTGACATCGGGGTAACCCGGATGCGCGGAAATAAGCGCCGCGCACCCGTCACCCCGCCCGTCAGGCAAAATCCAAAACGCGCAGCCATATATCAGCGAACAAATCTCTTATTCAATTATTTGATTTTTTGAAAATGCATTTTTGAGCCAAAAACTAATATTAGCGCGATTTTTTTAAGGAAAATAATATGTCAATAAAACGATGGCGTCTGTTTATGTATACATGCTTTGGTGGCTGTTCTACAGGCGTATCAGCATCCAAGGCCCTCATCAGGCTGTGGGAAGAAAACCCCGAAGATATAAAAATTGCCTGCCTGCCCGCCGTGATAATACCTGGTAAGTTTAATGAAATGCTTAAATCAGCGGACAAGCGGCTGCTTGTTGATGCCTGCAGTTTGCGATGCGGAGCGAAACTTTTTGAAAGGGAGGGAATGTCAATTGATTGCTACATCGAGCTTACCTCTCGTCTTAAAATTAAGAAAGAAAAAATATTACCTTCGATAGATTTGCAAGAGGATGTTTATCAGGTTATTAAAATTGAGGTAGAAAGCTTGTTACAAACCTGAGTTCGTAACAGCATGGATCCAGTTTGTTATGTATTAATTACTGAGATACAAAATAAAATAAACCCTCTGTGTCAATGTGGGTGAGACACGCCCCCCTTGAAAATTTAGTGTAGGGCGGGTAAGGTTTTAAGCCATGAAGAAGCTAACGCAAATTGCATTGAAAAGGTCCAGGGTTGAGGAAATGGGCCCTGTGGGTGACCCGGTCGCCCTAGGGGCGACCGGGTCACCCACAGGGCTTGAAGCGGTCGAGCCTCCAGACCCCGAGGTTGTCGCGAGAAAACGGCGCCGCAATTTTACTGCCAAATACAAGCTGCGTATGCTTGCAGAGGTCGACAAGTGCTCTGAACCCGGAGAAGTGGCCTCCCTGCTTCGCCGTGAAGGGCTTTACTCTTCGAATCTGACCTGTTGGCGGCGCCAGCGGGAAGAGGGGATGCTGCACGCACTTCAACCGAAGAAACGCGGCCGCAAAGAGATCGAGAAAAATCCGTTGGCACCACGCGTTGCGCAGCTCGAAAAGGAGAATCGGAAACTCAAAGAGAAGCTGCACAAAGCTGAAACCATCATCGAAGTTCAAAAAAAAATTTCAGAGATCCTGGGGATCCCTCAAGACCAGGACAAGGGCAGCGGAAGGATCTCATGATTGTGGCACAGAATCTCCATCGGACAGTGGGGATAAAATCCGCCTGCAGCGCATTGAGCGTTTCTCGTGCCACTTTTTACCGTCACACCTCGAACAACGACACTCCCATGGAAAAGATCTGCTCGCCTGCTCCGCCTTTGGCCTTGATGCCCGCAGAAAAGCAGGCCGTGATCGACGTGTTGCATTCGGAGCGTTTTCAGGACATGGCACCACATCAGATCTATACCAATCTTCTTGATGATGGGCAATACTTGTGCTCTGTAAGCACCATGTACCGATTCATCAGGGAAATACACGGTGATGTCAAAGAGCGTCGTCGTCAGGTGCAACGACCACATTACGAAAAACCTGAATTACTGGCTACAGGTCCGAATCAGGTCTACTCCTGGGATATTACTAAACTCAAAACATCGCAAAAATGGACTTATCTTTACCTGTATGTCATCATAGATATTTTCAGCCGCTATGTCGTTGGTTGGTTGGTAGCCCCCCATGAAAGTAGTGAATTGGCCAAACACCTGATCGAGGAAACCTGCATCAAACAGAACATCGAACCTGGAACACTGACGCTGCACGCTGATCGCGGCTCCAGCATGAAATCTAAGGCCGTCGCTCAACTTCTGGCTGATTTGGGCGTTACCAAGACCCACAGCCGGCCGTACGTCAGCAACGATAACCCCTATTCAGAATCCCAGTTCAAGACACTGAAATACTGCCCGCAATTTCCAGGCACATTCGGTTCTATCGAGGATGCCACGGCGTTTTGCCGGTTCTTCTTTAACTGGTACAACAAGCACCACCATCATTCCGGGATCGCCATGATGACACCGCAAAGCCTTCACTACGGCCATGCCCAGACCATTCAGAAACAACGCCAAGAAGTCCTCTTTGAGGCCTTCCAGCGTTTTCCCAAAAGGTTCAAGGGCATCGTACCACAACCTACCCCCTTACCCGATGCCGTATGGATCAACAAACCGTCGGCGAGCGATGCGGGGGTACAGTAATTTATCGCATGGCGTGTCTCATTTTCATTGACACATTCCGAATACAATATTCGATGCTGATAGCTGACACCTTAATGAACTTGACCGCTAAAAAATCGCCAGATGATGGCTGCAGTTGAAAATGATATTTAGTAATAAGCTGGCGGGTAGAAACAAGGTATGAACCCTCGTAACAGTTCAATTCGGCATTCCCGGCGGACGATCTTTGCTCGATCAAGAAACGGGCTGATGGCCCGAGAAGAAGAAATGTCTCGACATCTGGCTTGATTTTATATTTATTAAATTAACTTAAATATTTATACGATAAATTTTTGGGGTTTTGCGGATGGAGGGCTGTGGGGTTAGCAAGAACTTGTAGCTGACGCTGGTGTTTTATTTCTGGAGGAAGAGAGGAGAGATGGGTATGCGAAAGATTCGAATGCTGAAAATGGTTTTGGCTTTTTCATGTTGCTGCGTTTTATTGTTCGCTGCGGGTGTCGCGGCAGAGTCATACGAACCTTGCCCTGAGGATTCATACCCTATATTCGTGCAGATCATCGCAGCCCCTAATGTGCTCAACCTTGGGAACGAAGGTCAGTGGGTAACCGTTCATACTGACATTCCCTATTCACAGGTCCAAGGGGAATCGGTTATGTTGAATGGTGTGCCGATTTTATGGGACAAATCTGACACTCAGGGGTATTACGTTGCCAAGTTCGTAATGTTGGATTTTAAGGGCATACTGCACGTCGGAGACTATAATACGCTCACGTTTACGGGAATGACAACCGGAGAGGAACCGGAAGCCTTCTGTGGATCATGCGAGATTTTTGTGAAAGAGGTCATTCCGGCAGGCAAATGAGGATGCGTCGATTGTTACAAATACACTGAAATGACCATAGTTCAGGATAGATAGAAAAGCCTGTTCTATCCTGAGTGACAGGGATTCTGACAAAGAACCCAAACGCCATGAACCGTTGGAATTTTTTGCTCTAAAAAGGGCTTTCTTTAAGACATAATAGTAGGTTTATTCGATAATTTCGATTAATATTGTTGTATGCTGCTTGATTTTCTCCCTTCATCATCGCAATAATATCCAGTATCCTTTGGTCTTTCAAAAACAGCCCGTTTGACTCTTCTTTCGCCCGAAAGCCGATAAACATCAAACCTGAGTTCCGGCTCAGTAGGCACTTTTTGGCCTCCGAAGCCGGATTTTCCTAAAAAAATCAAGGGGGGCATCTGCAAAACCGCAAAAACCTGTAGTAACACGACTTGATCGTTATCATATTGACATGCTATGTGGTATATGCTAACCACGTAGATATGTTTATTCGAACGACCAAACGCAAAAATCGAGACGGCTCCGTGGTCGAGTACCTTCAGCTCGCGCCCAACGTTCGCCACCCTGAGACGCGCAAACCGACCGCCCAGATCATTCATAATTTCGGGCGGGCTGACTTGATCGACCGTGATGCCATGATGCGCCTGTGCCAATCGATTGCGCGCGCCTGCGGGCTCGAGTTGGAAGTGGGCGGAACTGCCGTGCCGGGAAGAACCTCGCTTGAGAAAACGTGGCCAGCCGAGCTCAGACTCCTGGGTTCCCGGGAATTGGGCCCGGTGTTGGTTGCGGAGGCGTTGTGGGAGCGCCTGGGTATCGGAGAGGCACTGCGCAAGGTTGCCGCAGATGCAAACTGTCAAGTCCCTTATGAGCAGGCGCTTTTGGCGATGACCGCCAACCGGCTTTGCGAACCGCGCAGCAAGCTGGGTGTATGGGACCGGTGGCTCCCGACGGTCTATCTCCTGTCTTGCCAGGGATTGAAGCTTGACCACTTTTACGAAGCGATGGATCTGCTCCATGCAAGCGCGGCCGAGGTCGAAAAAACCATTTTCTTCAACACCGCCAACCTCTTCAACCTCGAGGTCGATGTGGTGTTCTACGATACGACCACGGCCTCTTTCGAGATCGACTTCAAAGATGCCGAGCTCGTCGCGAGCGCGGAGGGCGGCGAAGAGGATCTGTCCCGGCCCGTATCCGGCCTGCGCAAGCGCGGGAAATCCAAAAATGGGACGTGGAACCCTCAAGTGGTGGTGGCTCTGGCGGTCACTCGAGAGGGGTTTCCGGTCCGCTCCTGGGTGTTCCCGGGCAACACGGCGGATGTGACCACGATCGAAACGGTCAAAAAAGATCTGAGGGGATGGCAGTTGAACCGCTGCCTCTTTGTCGCCGATGCCGGCATGAACTCTGAAGACAACCGCAAACGCCTGTCCCTGGGCGGAGGGAAATACCTCCTGGCGGCCAGGGCGGACAGCGTCAAAGAGATCAAGGAAGAGGTCTTGACCCGTGGGGGACGATACAAAAAGGTAGGGGACAATCTCCAGGTCAAAGAGGTCGAAATCGGCACCGGGGTCTTGCGCAGGCGCACCTTCGTCTGCTTCAACCCCAGGGAAGCGGAACGGCAGAATCTGCACCGGGAATCTGTCCTGGAAGAGCTGCGGCAGGAACTCGACCGTCACAGGGATTGGGATGCCACGGCCAAATGGGCGATCGAGCTGCTGGCATCCCAACGCACCAGACGCTATCTCGGCATCAGCAAGGCCGGGAAGATCTTCATCGACACGGCCAAGATCGAAGCGGCCCGCAAGCTTGACGGCAAATGGGTCCTCATCACCAATGATGACACCCTCCAGGCAGAGGATGCCGCCACAGGGTACAAAAACCTCCTGATCATCGAGCGCTGTTTCCGTACGATGAAGAGCACTCAGATCCATATGACTCCTATGGTTCATTGGTTGCCGCGTCGAATTGAAGCGCATATCGAAATCTGCGTGCTGGCCCTGTTGCTCCAACGGGTAGCCGAGTTCATGACCGGCAAGACATGGAGGTGGCTCCATCATGTCTTGGCTCAGTTCCAGGCCGCGGAATTCGAGACCCCGAGTCACGTATTTTTTCGACGCAATGAACCCCCGGAGGAGGTCCTGTCTACGCTGAAAACATTAAAGATTTCAATCCCTAAGCCGATTCTAGAAGTTATGAACCGTCATTCAGAGGCGTAGTAACACGCCTTTTTTGGGCCTACTTCTAACCGTTCGGATTTAATGCCGTTTTCGGCTACCCTTTGACTACCCACCCGGAACCCAGGCAAGACGAACACAAAAAATCGCTTGGCATCTGGCTCCACCAAGGCAAACTGATATAAAAAGTACGTTTTGGAACTTAGCGACTTAACCTGGACAGAAAACACTTTACCGGATGGACTCTCGCACAACAGATCTGCCGCAGGGGCGTTTCCAGTCGTGAACGTCACGAGATAGCCGCGCCACGTCAGTTCATGCGCAACCCCGAATTGCCCTGACCATTGCGCCTTGTATTTTTTACTCATAATCTCATCTAAACTTCATCCATCAGTTTCGCGGGTGTTGATCCGCATCCGATTGGAAATGTTCACTACGATCCAGAAATAGTCTTTTTGCCCAATCTCGGCGTCAATCTAAACCTTTGCTTGTGCGGTGACCTACAGGTCGCCTCCGCACAAAAACTTAATTCTATAGATTTGACCAAAAATCCTCTTTTCCGGATTGGAAACCGGGTTTTACCGGAGGATCATTTCTATTCGGATACTACCTGACAAGGTATTCTTCATTCCCGCACACCCAGCCAATATGGAGATGAACTCCAGCACGCTTTCCCGCATACACTATACGATTGAGGGACACTTCAGCGCGTAGCAACAATGCAAACGCCTCATAATCCTGAAACCATTCACGCGACGGACTGAATGAGTGCACGATCATAACGGCATGTGGCGCACCGAAACGCTTAGCCTCAATCACAGCAGAACCAGTTCGATGGATCAGTTGATATCGTATCGTCCCAGCAAGTGCCTCATTCAGATTCAATTCCCGCCGAAGAAACGCAAGCCGAGAAGCCTTCCCTTTCGATCCTTCAGCCAACCATTCAGACAGCGTTGGACCAAACGGCTCAGAAACTTTTCCCTCTACGGCAATTGACACCAAGCCCGTGCTTGCCTTTGCAAGTGCCCATATATCATTTTGAGATGGCCTGGAGCCTCCGGCCAAAGGAACCTGATGTTCGGGAATGGCAAGCAATAATTGAATGTCGGCAAGTAGCTCGTTTGTGGAGAATGCTGTCTTGATCTCGGAAGGGAAACCATCAGCATTCTGCCAAGAATAGGCTAGTGTTCGCGCTGAATAGCCAATTCGCCAATGTTTTACAGGATCAGCAAGTAACTCTGCCCAGTCATCGGCTTTTTTAGCAGGTATATAGATATATTTCAAAAAATATTTCCTTATATTGCATAAATTCCCGCCTCAGCCGCGCGCTTTTCGGCGGCGGCTTAAAGCGTCAACCCCAGAATCACACCTTCTTGGCTAAATTGCGATTCAAACCCATTTCCTGGCTTTGAAGCTTCCGCTGCCATCGCCCTTCCATCATTAATATGTCATCAGATGTCGCAGAGGACCCTGCCACCTCCAGGATTGAGACCTGGTAATCACTTGGGTCCCGACTTTTAAGTCCTATATTGCCGCCGTGCCCCGTCTCCACATAATTTTGCCACCTACCCCAAAAACCTTCTTCACCTCTTGCCGAACCGACGTACTGTTCTTTCGTCTTCGGGCACGTCAACAAATAAACTCCACGAGAAGACTCAAGCGGCGAAACCCAACTCTTGGGAAGAGTATCGAGTTTTGAAAGTGGCTGGATAAACTCCAAAAAACCGGGGAAATCAGGTTCTCGAAATTCTCGCCGCAGTTCGGTGATAGCCTTATCATTTCTAGAAGCGTATTGTACCCATGCAAGGGCTCCCGGCCCCCAATCAACAAAAAGTCTCCCGCCAAGATCAAGCAGTTTGTCTTGCAACTTGAGATCATATACATCGCAACTGCCTGCCTTATCTATACCATCCATATGAGGCATAGGAGTGTCCACCTCCAAGCGCCCCCGATAATGCACTTCGTAAAGACCAGCAAACATCGTTTCTTCACTAAAATTAACGACGAATACTGCCCAATAAAGTGCATTCAGCTTGGCCCTATTTCGAATGCGTTGCGTAGATTGATAATTTTCGAATTGAGAACGGTCATCGCGCCAGAGCTCATAAGGAGTAAAGCCACGCTTTGCATTCTTATCTTTGTGCCTAATTAACCGTATATTTTCTAGTGATAGCCCAGCTTCACGAAGGATGGTATTGAACATTATAGGCATTGCTTCTCTACTCCGTCTTAAATTTATAAATATAGTAAAATTTCATACAAATTGGAAACGTTTTCTATAGATTAAATATCATTGACTTGTTAAAAAGCGACGGAGATGCTGCCCGGTCGATAGCCCATACTTACTCCATCGACCAGCCACAAAAACAAGATGTTCTACTGAAACGTTCACCTGAGCAAAAGCATCTTTGAACTCCTCAAGAAAAATCCGGTCTTGTCTCGATGGAGCCAATGCTCCTGAAGGGTGGTTATGTCCAACCAAAACATGATTAAATCTTTTCATCTGGCAAATTCCTGCTATGTCTTGGATACTTAAAAAGGAACTCACACCTTCACTATCTGGCCCTTTATTTACCCAAAACTGATCTACGCGACCGTCTTTTTCAAAAGCGATAAATACCCATTCATGTTTTTTGTGCTTGAGGAACTGTCCCATGTAATCAAGAAAATCATTCCGTGATATATATGAGGATTGACAAAAAGACCCAGCAGCACACGCTTTTCGTTTTAGCACTTTAGCATCTGCATAAATCTGGCGAAACTTTTTATTTATAAAATTTTTATACCATATCAGAAAGATAACAAAAACAATAAGAGATATAAAAAACCACATTAATTATTCCTTGCTTGATGTAAAATACCTATTATAAAATATAACATAAAAAAAACAATGTATTCATGTGGCTTTTTACATCGTCTTATTCACATATTTAGTCAATCTTTACATTTTCATCATTTTAAAAAATTTCCAACTCCGATATATCTTTTAATCGCTGTTTAGCGCGGGAAACAACACTTGCATCAAATGATTCTGGATATCTGACAATTACCGCCTCGAAAGTTAAATCATGTAATCCCATTTCTACTAACACCTTATAACCAGCTGGTTCTATTTTCCTATCAACCGCCCTTTCAGCTGCACGAATGAGGCCATGTTTCTTGACCATTTGCCATGTCCTTGATGCAGACGTTCTGCGTTTATTCTTTTCAGTCAGTACTTCCTCATACGCATAGATTGCCTTTAGTAACTCAAGTTCAACCTCGCTGGTAGGGTTGTAGGAAATAGCTCTCAGTTCAACAGCCCGCCGGCGCGCTTTCTGCGCAAGTTCAGGATTTCTTTCCCGGACATTTTTTACAAGTTGTACGCACTCATCGGCAGTTTTTAGTTTTTGTATGATGTCATTCATTCTAATCTCCTTTGAGAGCTAATTTTGATTTATATTGTCATTATCTCATTTACAATTATTGAAAAAAGGATCTGTGATTAGAAATATTTTATTTTTACAAAACCTAAGAAAATTGCCATTAAACGAATCGTGAGGCTAGGTCCCTGACTATAACCGTCCACCAAAGAAACCTACTTCTTTTCTGGTGAAGATTTCAACTTCAAATTATTGTTTTCAGGCCTATCTTTTCCTAACCAGACACTTTTTTTGTGTTATGGCTGACTGCATTTCTATCAAATCGATTTTACGAGCAAAACTGGGACCTTCATCCACTCCCAATCGTCAGCTTAAAAAATGCATCCCTTCTTTTTAAATCATTCTCCCAAATGAGAGCTCTATTCTGCTTCAGATTGTTTTCTTTCATCACGAAAACGCTTTCCGTGGCTGAACTGTTTTGCTATCGGTGTCGCGGATAATTTTCTTAGAAAGATGTCTAGGTTCTCTCTGTGCACATGCCAGCGGCCATTTATCAGAACTCCCGGCAACCCGAGCACAACATACCGCTTGAGCTGTTCTCGGCTCGAAATCTTCAATTCCGCCATGATTTCCTTTTGCCCTACAAGCCAATCGGTTTTTTTCGCCGTCGCCGCCATTGCCTCCTCTTACCGATCCAACCAGGAAGGTCGCCGGTACTCCGCCCTTCTGGGCCTGACCTCTCCATTCGTTTTCTCAGTCTTTCGCTTCCCGACGTCCGCCGGTGGCATCACCAAATGGACCCCACCGCCGGGCCACTCGAAGTCCGCCACCATGTGACACAAGACCTCGGCATCAAGCAGATGGTTGTCCTTTCCGACCTGGACCCATTTTTCCGCCCCCTTTTCATCCAGCCTTTTCTGCTCCGCCAGGATCTGCCTTGCGTAATCCTCCCCCACCCCTTTATGGAGATACGCAGACTCCGCCCCGCCGTCGCCCATCGCCTTCGTGAACCGGTAATAGACAAGATCCTTTCCCTGCTCCGTGTCTATCAATACAATCTGCAACCCGCCCGGCAGGGGCTTCCCCCTCGGCGTCTGGTCCCTCGGCTTCCCGACCCGGATCTTCCCAGCCAGCGGAGAACTCGACCCCTTCGTTCCCCATATCCTCGGCCCGCGGCCTATTCCGTTCCTCCTCAGCCACATGTAGACTTCCTCGGTCATCGAAACCCCGACGTGCTCGCCGGAAGCTCCACCCCCTGTATCGAGCGCAGCCCTCCATATCGGGTAGACAACCTTCCCGTTGGCCGACCGATACCGCGCCCCGAAAATCCACTCCTCGAGATCCGCCCAAGAGAGCAGAAACCCGTAGTGGATGAGCCACGAGGTATAGTCCCGCGCCCAAGCCCTCACGACAAACCAGAAGCCGAACTTCTGCGAGTCAATCCCCGCGGTCAGCGCCACGGCGCTCTCAGGCACCACCTGAGGGTCAAGATCCATGCGCCGGGCCTCCAGGATGCCACTCCGCTCGACCCTCACCGTGATCTGCTTCCAGGGCTCCGCCAACGCGGAGTTGACAAACCCCTGCAGTTTCTTCGGCGTCTCGAGCGCCTCGGTAAAATCCCCGACCAGCTTCGGGATATCCCCCGATTTTCCCTGCAGCGAATAAAGCCGGTTGACATGGAAGCCGATCTTCTTCGGCGGGTTCAGCGGTTCTTCCCTTGGGACCATCTCCCCCTGCTCGACCGCCCGGTTTTTCTCTAGCGTCGACCAAACCCTTCCGCACTCCCCTCACTCATACCCTGCCGCAGCGATCTGTTCAGCGGTTGCAGCGCGGCCAGCCTCCCAAACGACCTGCCCGAGCTTGTGCCTCCGCCCGTCTTTCCCTCGATAAACCCCGCCCTCGAAGCCGCTCGAGTACTCCCTCGACCATCTCAAAGGCTGCATCTGCCCGCAATACGGACACGGGACGTGAAAGTCGTAGACCACGTCGCAGGCTCGGAGTTCTTGCCAAATATTCCCGGCCTCCATGGTGGGGGTGGACATCAGGATGATTTTTCGCCGGAAAAACGTTTCAGTCCTCTCGATTCCGAGGGAGATCGGCCCGGCCTCCTTCGTCGTGACCTAGTACCCCGGCTTGTCCACCTCATCGAAAATGATCACCCGGATCGGCCTCGAAGCCAGCTTCGCCACGCTGGAGGCCCACGCCATCGCCACATACGCGCCGTTTACAAGGCTCGCGGCATCCTTCGTCAGGTTGTAATGGTCGCTTTCAACCAACTCCTTCAGCCCCCGGGTATTCTTGAACATCTTCTGGACCCGCTCCCGGTTCATATAGGAAGCCGTGTCCTCATCCGCGAGGACCCACATGATCGGGCAGGGCTCCATGTGCGAGTAATACCCGACGACCGAGAGCGCGGTTTCCGACTTCCCCGACTGCGCCGCCCAGCACAAAACGACCGTGTCGGCATCCTGCTCCTGGATCTTGTCCAGGATGGGCTTCACGTAGGGGGTTCTCTTGAGCCTCATCGGCCCCCTTTCCTCAGCCGGGGCGGTCAAAACCCTGTGGCTTTCGACCCACTCGGAAATCAGGAGATCCGGCGGCGGCCTCCAAACCCTTCTCTCCCGCTCGAACCAACCACCCTTTCTCGCAGCCTCTCCCACTACTCGACATCAACCTGCGGGCAGTATTCCCCCTCCTCCGCATACGCCCGCCTTAATTCATAGACCTCCGCCTTGATCAACCGCCACATCTCAGCTCGGTCCTTCCCCTCCAGGATAGGCGGCAGCCGGTCAACCAGCGCATTGAGCCCCGACACCACGACTCCGACCCTTTCAGCCCAACCCTTCGCGACTTCATCCCTCGAGATCAATTGCCCCGACAACTGCTTGAGCAGCATCTCCTCGCGCCGCGCGCGCGCCTGCCGCCACCGGAGATCCGCCTCCTCCTTTTCATCCAGCTCTCTCCGGGCCTCGACGGCCCTTTCCGCGTCCAGCCCCTGCCGGTCCCGCTCCCGGTCAAGCTTCTTCCTCCCCCGGCTCTCGAGATACCTGTCGAGTTCTGCCACAGAAAAAGACCCGTCACCATGAAAGTGTCCAAAGGCCGGTATCGATCCGACAAAAAGGCCCGGACATTTCCGTCCAGCGTCCGCACCAGGCGCTTTTCCGGCTGTCTTTCGAACCACGTGTTCACATTCCGCGCCAGGAGCTCAGGGGCCTCCGCCCGCATCTTCTCGTAGTAACGGCGGGGTTTTCCCAGACGGTCCCCGATCTGCTCATGCGCGATGGATCCGATCCCATAGCGCTCGCGGCGGCCGTCTTCGATCTCGAGCGCCACCTCTTCTCCGCTCACAGGGATCATCTCCAGCTTTCCCGTCGGTGCGACAGAATCCTTTTTGCTGTTTTCGATCCTCGTGATCTCCTCTGCCAACTGCACCAGGTTCAATCCCTCGATCATCTTTCTTTTCTCCTCTCAGTCCTCGCCGCCGACCCCGCAGCCCCTCCGCGAGCCCCGGCGGCAGTTTACGTTGATGGCGGCATCCAACCGCCTGAATTCCCAAAATAGATGCAACTTAGGCAAAAAAATAGCCCCTATAACTCTATTTACCCCAGCTTTCGACTTCCTTCTTCCAGTCACGGGGAGCCGTCGGCCTGCGTTCTTCCTGATCCCTCAACATGAGCGAAACCCGCGCAATCGTCGCCCTCAAAGCGAAAAGCTCCCTCTGCAGGCTCTTCTCCCTCTCCAAAAGATCCGCGACCACCAAGTGCGCGTCCTGCCTTGAAATCTCCCTCATCAGCCTCGACCTCCACTCGGCGGCCAACCCCGGAATTTTCGCCCTCCGCCGCCCGATCCTCTTCCCCTCTCAAGTCGGCTTTCAAACCCTGAGAGACATGCTTCGAGCGACCAATCCAACACCACCGCACCGCCCAGGCAAACCGACTGTTTTCGTTTTCGCCTTGGCTTCGCAAATTACCCAACATGAAACGGCAACGCCAGAAACAAGTTTCTTGTTAGAAATTTTCGCTTGCAATTTTTATAAAATGTTGTCAAGGTTCGAAAGAAAAACAGGAGAGAGACTATGGGGAGAGCTTCACTATACCGGGGCCGCGGCCCGACAGAGGGTGATATCGCAAAAACAGTCGGCCCTTATGAGAAGCGCTTTTGCAACGCCCTCAGGGAATGGGTCGACAAGAACCTCACCCACGGCGAGGCCACTGAGTACGCCCGGCACTTCGGCGTCAGCCGCCAGCAATGGTCGAACATACTCGCCGGCCGCCGGGGAATGACCGAATCCTGGCGGCGGAGGGTCGCACGCGAGCTCGGTTTGGATTACGAAGATATGGTCGCCGGGGATGACGATCAGTCGCCGGTTGAAATCGAGGCCGGACTCATCAAGAGCCTCCTATTCCTTAAGAAGGAAGACATCGATGCCTACAACGAGGTCTTCGAAAGGATCGTCGGGAAAGCGACCATCCTGAAAAGCAAGCTTGCCTCGGCGGGCAGGGCCTCAGACCGCAAGGCACCGACAGCAAGGCGCTCCACTCCGACCGATGAGCAAGAGGCGGCCGCCTGGTAGCCTGGAAGCCTTATAGACCCCGCGAGCGGGCAGCCCCCTGCAGAGGACAACACCGGTCAGCATAACAGGATAAGATCCGAGAGGTTGATAAATGGCAGTGAGGTGTCTACCCGACGGACGCTGGATTGTTTACTGGAACGAGCGCACCCCTGAAGGAAGAACCGAATACAAGTGGCTCTATTTTGGCCGCGGCCCTTCGGCGGAAGCCCGTGCGAGGCGCAAAAACGACGAGATGGGGTTCCTCTCGAGACGACCCGAAAAGGAGCCCGAACACTCCGGGCCTCTTTTTTTCGAATTGTCGAAGGCGTATTCAGAAAGCAAGCCCTTCAACGACAACAGCCTCGAGCAGCTCAAGATCCGCCTCAGCGCAAACATCCTCCCATTTTTCGGCCATCTGCCCGTCTTGGAGATCACCGAAGCCACCGCCGACCAGTACGCCAAGAAGCGGATCGCCGACGGCGTGAAGTTTTCCACCATCGTCCGCGAATTAACCGACGTCAAGGCGATCCTGCCCTGGAGCGCCACCCGCAAAATCATTCCCCCCAACCCTCTGAAGGATTACAAAGTGAAGCTTTTCGCGGCTTCTATTGAGACGTCAAATACAAAGTAATACAAACCTTATACGCCTCGAATCGTCAAAGAAATTTTGAATTATGCCAAAATACAATGTGGTGTTTGAATCTGAAGAAGATATTTATGGGATTGTTCCCAAGACGCATGATTGGGTACAGTATAAAGGTATATTGAAGGTAAAGAATGGCGGGAAATTTCCGGTGTCACTCGACATGACCTTCGTTCCGCCTCACCCATTTGCGTTTAATATGCCTGACACACATTCAATTAAGGGGATCACGATTACGCACGTGTATGTCAAAGTTGTTATATTTTTTAGTAAATTTGGAATAGAATTCCGGAATTAAAACCAAGAAGGGAGGAAGCGTATAACAATGGGGTCAACCAGACCGCCAACAACGACGTGGTCATTGCCTTCCACTGCTCCGAAGAAAGGCAAGGGCAACCGGTAAGATGATTACCTCGCAATGTTGGCGGCAGCTTACCCCCGCCGTTCGGTATAATAAATTTGGGTGCGGCTCTTTTAGAACGACTTTGAGCAGCATTTTTCATCGTATGTTATCAAACATTTGAACAGAAAGATTTCCCTTATTTAATGATCTTCAGATGACTACGACTACGTTCTGGAGCGTGTGTTGGCTTGATTGTGGGGGGGACGATGCCACCGGCGTAAAGGCTTCGATGGTTTCTTTCATACTCCTGTACTTCATGAAATTCCCAGTACTCATCAAAATCGTGGCTGGAGCGCAATGCACGGAGACGCAACACGGCCTCGGCCCCGTTCAAGCTCCATCGGGCGCCAGTCACTTCCATGCGATCTTTGACCAGATGACGACAAGCGCCTTCAATGACTCCCGTAGCAATGGGAAATCCTTGAGCAAGGTAATCGTTGTATTTCAGATAGGGTCCATAGGTGAGCAGGTAATTGGCGCAGACATCGACGGGTTTGCGTTCTGGCGGGGTAAAGTCTCGCAATGTGGCGCTGCGGCGTATGCCTCCTGCAACATACCCGGCCTTTCCCCGCAGGATTTCAAGAAGCCGCACGCGAACCCAATTTTCCAGCTTTTCACCCGATTCGGAGTGAAACGCCCTGCTCGCACTCCAAAGATACTCTGTTACATGAACGAAATCGAGAATGATGGTCAGATCGATGCCTCTCTCTTTGGCTATGCGGCGCAGGAGGCGAATCTGGGTCTTATTGCCGTCAACCAGTGCCACCCACTTCTTTCGATGCCCGGGATCCCGACAAACTGCCTCCTCGAACGCTTTTTCGATCACCTCTTCCGGGGTCTTCTCCAGACTCGCCCAAACCCGTTTTCTCTCAGGCCGGGGGCGAGGCAGCTCGACACGTTCAGAGTCGGTTTCGGGAACCAGGTCCTCCGGTTTACGCACAAAGGGCGCAATCGTGTAAACGGCGGCCACAGTAGCCATGCGCTTGGCGTTTTTCTTCTCCCCCTTGGAAAGCCTCGCGCCCATCTTGTGCTTACGCGCCTTGGCGGCCTTACGGGTTTGCTCTCGAAGATCCTCCGTCCGCATCACTACCCCTTTGCCATCGACGCTTATCACCATAATCGAGTCATTTTCTTCAACCACTGCCGATTGTGCTTGACGGGTCTCGTAAAAAGCATCGAAGTCCTGAGCTGCAAGCCTGACCAGTTCCTCGATCTGACGCTTCGGGACATGACCTCCAGTGATTTTACCGATGCTCTCGAAGGTCTCGTCGAAGGAACTCCTTGCAGCTTCTTCTGCCACACGGCGGCTCAGTTCAAGGGAATACTTTTTGTCGGGCAAATTGAGCTCGGCATCCAGCGGATGCAGACTACGGCTCCCCTCCTGGCCGTAGCCCGCGCGTTCTATCGAGACCGTGCCGAAAATCGTCTCGAACTCTCGCTTCTGAAGCCTCGCCCGCGGCCGCTTGACGCCATCGGAGCCCTGAACGGGTTGTGCACTTTCTCCAGGACCCCGGGATTCCAAATGCTCCTGCAAGAGTTTGCGCATCAGTTCCCGACCCATCTTCTCGAGCTCCCGTTCAATCTCACTATGGGTCATCGAGCGAACCTCCTCGGAATCCAGGCGCCCAACCATTTCTTCAAACCCCTGCCTCGACTGCTCATAAAAGCGCTCCCGGGACGACAATACGGCCAATGCATTCATCGTTCCTTACCCTCCGAAGCCGTCTCGGAGCCTTATCGCTGCATCCTTGACAAGTGGGTAGACCATCACGGTTTTCACTTCCGCTCCATGACGCTGATGGGCGCGGTCCATCCGGCCTCGACCACTGGTTTCCCCCAGAACGATAAAGTTGGCGGCCCGGTAACACCCTCCGTGAAACCGTTCCCGGTCCACCAGCGTTTCCACCAGCCAGGGATCGATCCCATAATGATCCCGCCAGTCCTTTCGCAGTCGCCGAAGCACGCAGGAGAGCAACGCACTGGCCAGATTGCGTATTCTTGGCAGCACCAACAGCCGGCTGTTGTTCACAATCCGTTGAAGACTTCGCTCCCGTGCCGCATCGTCCCAGCCGATCCATCGATCCCTGACCCTCATCCGCCAGGCCGGGCTGGAAAACTGTACGCATCCGACCACTTGCCGTCCTGGCTTCATCACGTAGACCAGGTATTGAAGCCTCGCCCCGAACGGCATGGCATATCCCAGGTAGTGGTGCCGGCTCACAAGATCCTTGAAAAGACTGCGCTGTTTCTGGCTCTTCACCACCTCCACATCCAAGGGCAAAAACGACTCCACACTCCCCGCCAGTCCGGCCCATGGTTGCTCGCCTGTCTGGGGCGCAATGTGCCGCCTCGTGCCTTTCTTCGGTCCAATCTGCCGAGCTTCCGGAAGTTTCAAAAACCCCTGGCCTTCCAGGCGTTCCAAAAAGTCCAAACATTCGCAAGCTTTCAGTCCGCCATTGGCTCGGCGCCACTCCAGCAACTCGCACACCGTATGCGAGAGTTCGGTTCGGCTGATTCCTGCACAGGTCTCGACCACTTCTTGCATCAAAAAAAGCTCTTCGCGCGTAAACTCCCGACCACAGAATCGCTGATTGTCTATTGCGGTGATCATCCCAGTCCTCCTTTACCATTTTTCCATAACAAAGAAATGGGGCAAAGTCCAGCAAAAAATGATCATCTCCGCAAAAAAGTGCTTTCATCGTTGTCCCGAGCTATTGCCCTTGGGAGATCTAGAAAAAAGGGTATATCGTCTCCCCGATATGCTATTTCATCCACAAACAACCAATGCCTAGGCTTGCACAGTGCCTAACTCGCTATGATTGTTATTTTTTAGCGTGGTTCCAAAAGAGCCGCACCCAATAAATTTAGGAACTAAGATGAAGACCCTATTTATCTGCTTAGCCAATTCAAAGAAATTTGGTGAAAGATGTGTCGCTGGAATAGAAGTAAAAAAAGTTGGTGAAGTGTATCGACCCGTTGAAAAAGAGGGGAAGCCAAAATGGTTGAGACCGATCTCAAAATACCAACATGGTGCCGTTAGGGAGGATTTAGTTGGCTGGATTAGATTAATGGATATTATAGAGATAGATCTCGAGGAATTATGCCCGAACGGCTATCAATCTGAAAACGCAACTTTTAAACCAGAGTCGATAAAGAGAATCGGGAATATATACTATCTGAAAAAAATTTAGACAGACTCATTGATATAAAACAATATAACCTATTTGGAAATAGAGGGAAAGCGGTATCAGAGGATGTAATTGATTCCGTTGACCATTCTCTAACATTAATAAAAGTCACTGATTTTCAAATAGGTGGAAAAGAATCTGCTGACCAACTCAGAATAGATTTTGAATTCAATAATAATCGTTACGATCTGCCCATTACTGACATTGATTTTATTCAAAAATACAGTAAGAATACTACATTGCTGGAAAATGCAAGGTGTCTTTATTTAGCAATATCACTTGGCATTTATCATAATGGATGGCACTCAAAATTAATTGCTGGTATACTATATTTTTGATTATGGAACAAAATAAAAAGACTATATACACGATTGGTTATGCAGCGCATACAATCGAATCATTTATTGCAGCTTTGGAGAAATTCACCATAACCGCAATAGCTGATGTTCGGTCGCAACCTTATAGCAAGTTCAAACCCGAATTTAACAAAGAAAATTTAAAAAAGACTTTGATAGGTTACGGAATAGAATATGTTTTTCTTGGCGATAATATCGGAGCTAGAATTAAAGCTCCCGAATGTTACAAAAATGGACAGATTGATTATGAATTAATATCTAAGCACCCTTTGTTTCAGGAGGGTGTCGGTCGCCTACTAAAAGGAATGGAAAAATTTTCAATTGCACTAATGTGTGCGGAAAAAGACCCTATAAATTGTCATAGGACGATTTTAATCTGTAGACACCTTAAAAGATATCAACTTAAAATTTGTCATATACTTGATGCTAATACCTTGGAGAGTCAATCAGAAATCGAATTACGTTTGATGAAATTATTCCATTTAGATCAACCTGATCTTTTTATGCAAGATTCTGAACGACTTGAAGAAGCCTATTCCCGACAAGAAGATAAAATCGCTTATGTAGCAGAAAATGAGGAAGATTATACAGCTAATCATAAAGGATTTAACAATGAATAATAACAAATTATTTACAATCGGATTCACTAAAAAGAATGCAGAAACATTTTTTGAAAAACTTATAAAATCTGGTATAGAAAAATTGATCGATATTCGTTTGAATAACGTTTCCCAACTTGCAGGTTTTACAAAAAAAGATGATTTAATCTATTTTTTGAAAAAGATGTGTAACTGCGACTACGTGCATAAACCACTTCTTGCCCCAACAAAAGAAATATTAGACGCTTATAAGGAAAAAGAAATAACTTGGCTAGAATATGAAAATCGATTTAATGATTTATTAGTTTCGAGAAAAGCGCATACCTTTCTGAGTTCATCAGATCTACATATGGTATGTCTATTGTGCAGCGAACCGACACCCGATAAATGCCATAGAAGGCTAGTTGCTGAGTTTTATAAAAATTACTTTAAAAACATTGAAGTAATACATTTATGATAATTGTTGCCGAACATTCGCTTTTAGTCGACGCTCATACCCCGCGCGGCTGAAGCAGAGGCCTAGGCAAACGCAAAATTATGAACCAGTATAGGCAATAATCAAGGAGAAAATGATAGATAACTTCAGAGGAAGAGCGAATTTTATTTGGTCGGTGGCAGACTTGCTTCGGGGTCCCTATCGCCCAAATCAGTACAAGGATGTCATACTGCCCATGACGGTGCTGCGTCGGCTCGACTGCATCTTGGAGCCGACCAAGGATAAGGTGCTCGCCAGACAAGAATCGCTCTCCGGTGGGAAAGTCAAGAACGTGGACCCTATCCTCTGCCGCGTCACAGGAGTTCCTTTCTACAACACCAGCCGATATTCATTCGAGAAGCTAAAAGGCGATCCCAACAACATCGTCGCCAACCTTACCAGCTATATCATAAGGTTTCTCAACCCGTGCCCGAGAGATCATCGAGAACTTCGGCTTCGAGGAGCACATCGGAAAGCTAGACAAGGCGGACCGGCTCTACCTACTGGTCTCCCGATTTTGCGATATTGACCTGCATCCGCAGGTGGTCTCGAACCTCGAGATGGGCTACATTTTCGAGGAACTTATCAGAAGGTTCAACGAGGCCTCGAACGAAGAGGCGGGCGACCATTTCACACCCCGTGAGGTGATCCGTCTCATGGTGAACCTGATTTTCATGCCTGACAGCGATGTGCTCACGACCAAGGGCATTGTCAAAACTCTTTATGACCCGGCTTGCGGGACTGGAGGCATGTTGTCCGTTGCGGAGGACTATGTCCGGGAACTGAATCCCGACGCCCGCCTGGAGGTCTTCGGTCAGGATTACAACGCCCAGGCGTACGCCATATGCGGGTCGGATATGATGATCAAGGGGCAGGACATCGAGCATATCGCCTATGGCGACAGCTTTACCGACGACCGTTTCCCCCGCCACAAATTCGATTATATGCTGGCCAATCCGCCTTTCGGCGTGGAGTGGAAACCCGAGGCCGACTTTATCAAGCGGGAGCATGACGAGCAGGGCTTCGGAGGCAGATTCGGGGCCGGTTTGCCGCGGATCAACGACGGGTCTCTTCTCTTCCTGCAGCACATGATCAGCAAGATGAAGGACCCCAAGGAAGGCGGTACGCGCCTGGCTATTGTGTTCAATGGATCACCGCTGTTCACGGGAGCCGCGGGATCGGGCGAGAGCGAAATTCGTCGCTGGATCATCGAAAACGACTGGCTGGAGGCCATCGTCGCGCTGCCGGATCAGCTTTTCTATAACACCGGCATCTACACCTATCTTTGGATCGTCACCAACCGGAAGGAGCCAAGCCGCAGGGGCAGGATTCAACTAGTGGACGGCACCGGCTTCTTCAAAAAGATGCGCAAGTCCCTCGGCAACAAGCGCCACGAAGTATGCGACGACCAGAGGGATGACATCACGCGGCGTTACGGCACGCTCGAGGAAGGCGAGCATATCCACCTCTTCGACAACGAAGACTTCGGCTACCGCCGCATCACGGTCGAGCGTCCACTTCGACTCAACTTTGCCGTGGACAAAGATCGCATCGCGAGGCATGCCGAGACCAAGGCCTTCACAAACCTGGCCACCAGCAAGAAGCGCAAGGACACCAAGGCTGCCAAGGCAGAAATCGAAGCGGGCCAAAAGCTTCAAGAGGAAATTATGGCCGCCCTTGATTCGCTCACGTCGCTCGGCATTGTCAAAGACCGAGATGAATTCTCAAAACGCTTGAAGTCCGCCTTCAAAAAGACCGGGATCAAGGTCCCCGGCGCGCTTTTCAAGGCGATCCTCATGGCCTTGGCCGAGCGGGACGAAACGGCCAAAATCTGCACAGATGCCAAGGGTAACCCGGAACCTGATCCAGAGCTGCGCGACTACGAGAATGTGCCGCTCAAGGAAGACGTGGACGCGTACGTGAAGCGCGAGGTACTGCCGCACGTGCCCGATGCCTGGATTGACGAGTCTAAAACCAAGGTCGGCTACGAGATCAATTTCAATCGATATTTTTACAAGTATACGCCGCCCAGACGGTTGGAGGAGATCGAAACCGACCTCAAGAAGATCGAGAAGGAAATCGCCGACATGCTCGCGGAGGTGACGGAATGAGTGACAACCTGCCCGCTCCCGTTGATTCCAAGATACTGATATATCAATCCGATTCCGGGGAAACCCGCCTTGAGGTGCGGCTCCAGGATGAGTCCGTCTGGCTGACGCAAAAAATGATGGCGGAGTTGTTTAAAAAGGATATTCGCACGATCAATGAACATATCAAAAACGTCTATGAGGAAGGCGAGTTAGAGCCGGAATCAACTATCCGGAAATTCCGGATAGTTCAAACCGAGGGAAACAGACAGGTCGGTCGCCTGATGGATTTTTACAATCTCGATATGATCATCTCGGTGGGATATCGGGTAAAATCCGTTATCGCAACCCGCTTCCGCCAGTGGGCCACGGCACGGTTGCGCGAATACATTGTCAAAGGTTTCACCCTCGACGATGAGCGGCTTAAGGGCGGCAAGGGCCTGGTGGACTATTTCGATGAACTGCTGGCTCGCATCCGCGAGATTCGTGCCAGTGAGGCCCGGGTTTACCAGCGGATTCGCGAGATCTTCGCCCTGGCCCGTGACTACCGGGAGGGTGAGAAAGAAACGCAGGTCTTCTTTGCCACCATGCAGAACAAGATGCACTACGCCGCCACTGGCATGACGGCTGCCGAGATTGTCCGCAGGCGCGCTGACGCAGCCAAGGCCAACATGGGATTGACAACGTGGAAGGGCGGCCGGGTGCTGAAGCGCGACGTGGGAACGGCCAAAAACTATCTGGACGCCAACGAAATCGATACGCTCAACCGGATTACAGTGATGTTCCTGGATCAGGCCGAGTTCCGTGCCCAACGGCGGCGGGATATCCGCATGCAGGACTGGGAGGCGTTTCTCGACAAGTTCCTGTATGATACCGAGCTGCCCGTGCTGGCCAATGCCGGATCGGTCAGCCGCGATGCGGCTCTCGAATGGGCGGATGGGCAATACGACGCCTTTGCAGAGCGGCGGCGTCTGGAGGCGGAGACCGAGGCCGAGACACGGTACCTGGAAGACCTTCGGACCTCCGCTCGCGTCCTTGAGCAGGAGCGCAAGAAGACGCCCTTGAAGCAACAGCAGGCAAAGACGAAGAAGAAAGGCCGCAAAGGCAGGCCGGACAAAGGGGGTAGATCATGAAAAGCTCTGCTGTCCGGTCAGGGAAACGAGCAACGTACCCGGCGTACAAGGCATCAGGGGTGGCATGGCTGGGCGAGATTCCGGTGCGCTGGGACTCTATCAGACTTCGTTATCGGGCAAAAATCAATCCGGTTAAAGCTGAAATCAACGGTTTTCCCGACACTCTCGATGTCTCCTTTGTGCCAATGGAATCGGTCCACGAGTATGGCGGATTATCCCTCGGTCAGTCATGCCCCCTCGCTGAGGTTTCAACCGGATACACATACTTTCGAGACGGTGATGTGCTTATCGCAAAGATCACGCCCTGCTTTGAGAACGGCAAGGGAGCGATTGCACATGATTTGATGAACGGCATCGGATTCGGCACGACGGAGTTGCATGTCCTGCGTCCCCGTCCATCGATGGACTGCCACTTCTTATTTTACGTCACCATTAGCCATGCTTTCAGACATCTTGGTGCCGCGGAGATGTATGGTGCTGGCGGTCAGAAACGTGTGCCCGAAATTTTCATAAGAGACTTTAGACAGTCGATCCCCCCGCTCGAAGATCAGCAGGCCATTGCAGCATTTCTTGACCGTGAGACAGCGCGAATCGATGCGCTCATCAAGAAAAAGCAGCGACAGATCGAATTGCTCCAGGAAAAGCGATCCGCCCTCATCAGCCACGCCGTTACCAAAGGGCTCGACCCCGATGCCAAGATGAAGGACTCCGGGATTGAGTGGTTGGGGGAGATTCCGGCGCATTGGGATCTGAAGCGCCTTAAGTTTCTATCAACCCTCCAGGCTGGATTGACGTTGGGCAAGAAGTACGAAAATGAGGAACTCGTAACGAGACCTTATCTGAGAGTAGCTGATGTACAAGATGGATATTTAGATCTGACAACGATTACTGAAATAGAGCTTCCGAACAAAGATACTGCGCGCTATGAGCTACGACATGGTGATGTTCTTATGACGGAAGGAGGCGATTTCGACAAACTCCGTCGTGGCTATGTATGGGAAGACCAAATTCAGGGATGCTTGCACCAGAATCACATATTTGCGGTCCGACCGAACTCAAGCCAATTAAATTCGCACTTTTTGGCGTCGGTGCTCACTTCCTTCCACGGCAAAAATTATTTCACCAGTACTTCTCAGCAAACCACCAACCTGGCGACAACAAACAGCACCAAGTTGCGCAGCTTTCCTCTCCCACTTCCTCCTTTAACCGAGCAAGAAGAAATTCTGAGCCATTTGACACGATCCACTGGTCATCTTGATAATCTCAGGCATAAAATAGATTCAAGTATTGAAAAGCTCCGCGAATACCGCACCGCCCTCATCTCCGCAGCGGTAACGGGCAAGAGCGACGTTCGCACCATGCCTGCCGGCAGGCAGGAGGAGGTTTCCTGATGCGGGTGGATGTCAAACCCGATTTATTTTTGTGGGCCTGTGAACGCGCCGGGCGAAACATCGATGCGTTGGCGCAACAGCAGTCCTTTCGCAAGTTGCCCGCCTGGGTGAGCGGCGAGGAGCGTCCGACCTTCAAACAGCTCGAGAAATTCGCCCAGGCGACCTATACACCGTTCGGCTATTTTTTCCTCCCGGAGCCTCCCGAAGAGTCCGTTCCGATTCCCGACCTTCGCACGATCGGCAGCCAATATTTAGGACATCCGAGCCCTGACCTTCTCGACACCCTGTACATATGCCAGCAACGGCAGGAGTGGTATCGCGATTTTGCGCGCTCCATGGGTGAAAAACCCCTGCCGTTTGTCGGCTCCGCAAATCTTGAGAGCGATACGGTGGAGGTCGCACGGCATATCAGGCAAGCCCTTGGTTTCAATATCGATGAACGCCGTCATATGCCAACCTGGACGGAAGCGCTGCGCCGGTTCATCCAACAGGCGGATTCTTTCGGCATCATGGTCATGGTGAGCGGCATCGTGGGCAGCAATACGCATCGCTCTCTTGATCCTCAGGAATTCCGTGGATTTGCGCTCGCCGATCCGCTTGCGCCGTTGGTTTTCATCAATGGCAAGGATACCAAGGCAGCGCAGATGTTCACGCTGGCTCATGAACTGGCGCATATATGGCTCGGCGAAACGGCGCTGTCCGATGTGGGGCCGGTAACGATGCCGTCCAATAAAATAGAGCTGTGGTGCAACCATGTCGCGGCTGAATTACTCGTTCCCCTGCCCGCTTTGCGCGAAGCCTATGAAGGCGGCAGATCGTTGCGGGAAGAACTAGACCACCTAGCCCGATGGTTCAAAGTCAGCACGTTGGTCATTCTAAGACGACTCCATGATGCAGGAAAACTGACCCGCGATGAACTCTGGCACGCATACGATAAAGAGTTGGACCGGCTGCGAGCGATGTCCAAAGGAAGCGGCGGCAATTTTTATCTGACGCTTCCGGCCAGGGTCAGCAAGCGATTTGCCCGGGCGCTGGTCATCAGCACGCTCGAGGGGCAGACCCTGCATCGCGACGCCTTCCGCTTGTTGGGTTTTCGCAAACACGCCACATTTCGTGAGCTTGCCTATCAATTGGAGGTTACCTTCTGATGACCTACCTGCTCGATGCGAATGTGTTCATCCAGGCAAAAAACCTTCATTACGGCTTGGATTTCTGTCCGGCGTTCTGGGATTGGCTGATCACAAACAATCAGCAACAGAAGGTCTTCAGCATCGAAAAAGTCGGCGATGAAATCGAAGCGGGCAACGATGAGCTTGCAAAATGGGCAGATCAGCGGGGGCCTGGATTTTTTTTGAAACCGGATTCAGCTATGCTGTCGGCGTTGGGCAAGGTGAGCGCCTGGGCGATTGACCAAGGCTATGATCCTGCAGCGGTGAACACCTTCTTCCAGGTGGCCGATTATTATTTGGTCGCCTTTGCGGTCGCGCACAACCACTCGATTGTAACCCACGAAATCGCTTCCCCATCCACAAAGAAAATCAAAATTCCCAACGCCTGCATCGGTCTTGAGGTTAAGTGTGTCACGCCCTATGAGATGCTGCGTCGGGAAAGAGCACGCTTTATTTTGGAACCGAGTGGAGGGCGTGTCTGATGCCGGGTCAATATACGGAATACGCATTCGAAACCGCCATAGAACACCACCTGACCACGGCCGGTGGATATGAAAAAGGCAACCGGGAGGGCTTCGATACCGAGCGGGGTCTGTTCGTCGGCGACGTGATTGCGTTTATCCAGAAAACCCAGCCCAAGGAATGGGGATATCTCGCCAACCTCCAAAAAGAAAAGGCCGAAGAAACGCTGATAGACGATCTGTGCCGCGCGCTCAACTCCAGCCATGAGGGGTGCCTCTCGGTCCTTCGACACGGGTTCAAGTGCTTCGGCAAGCTGTTCCGGGTGGCCTATTTCGCCCCGGCCAGTGGCATGAACCCCGACACCCAGGCGCTCTATGCCGCCAACCGGCTCACCATTACGCGTCAGCTCCGCTATTCGGCCAAGCACGGAAATACCCTTGATGTGACTCTGGCTCTCAACGGCATCCCCCTCGCCACCCTGGAACTGAAGAATCTCATGACCGGCCAAAACTGGCGGTATGCTGTCACACAATACAAAAACGACCGCGATCCGTCTGACCTGATCTTTCAGTTCAAGAAACGCACCCTTGTCCATTTTGCCGTCGACACCGACGAGGTCTACATGACCACGCGTCTTTCGGGAAAAAGCACGCGCTTTCTGCCCTTCAACAGGGGCTGCGGAGGCGGGGCAGGCAATCCGGAAAACCCCGGCGGCTACAAGACCGCGTATTTGTGGGAGGCGGTGCTCGAGCGTCACAGCATCCTGGATATTCTGGCACGGTTCATTCATCTGCAGATCGAAGAGAAAAAGCTCGGTGGGAAGCGAGTCAAGAAGGAAACCATGATATTCCCGCGCTATCACCAGCTTGATTGCGTGAGAAAACTCGTCGCGGACGCTCGCGAGCGCGGCACCGGAACCAACTACCTGATTCAGCACTCAGCAGGCAGCGGGAAATCCAACTCCATTGCCTGGCTGGCCCATCGGCTTGCGAGTCTTTACACCGTAAATGACGAGAAGGTTTTCGACTCTATCATCGTGGTCACAGACAGGGTCGTCCTCGACCAGCTGCTGCAGAACACCATTTACCAATTCGAACATAAGCAAGGCGTGGTGCAGAAGATCGATATCAACTCGACACAGCTGGCCGACGCCCTCGCCTCGGGCGTTCCGATTGTGATCACCACGCTCCAGAAGTTTCCTTTCGTCACCGAGAAAATGGGCGATTTACCCATGCGCCGATACGCGGTGGTTGTTGACGAAGCCCACAGCTCCCAAGGCGGGGAGACGGCGACCGAGCTCAAAGGCGTGCTCGCCGGCGCAGCCATCAAGGAAGAGGCCAGGGCAAAAGCCGAGGAGGAAGGGCTGCCCGATTATGAGGAGGAAATCCTCAAGACCATGGCAAAGCGCGGACAGCAACCCAACATCAGCTTCTTTGCCTTCACGGCAACACCTAAATACAAAACCCTGGAGGTCTTCGGCACACCCGCCGCGGACGGCAAGCCGAATCCCTTCCATCTCTACAGCATGCGGCAGGCCATCGATGAGGGGTTCATCCTCGACGTGCTCCAGAATTACACAACCTACAAGACATATTACCGACTGATCAAATCAATCGAGGATGATCCACAGGTGGACAAGCGCAAGGCCGCGCGGGCGCTGGCGCGATTTATGAGCCTGCATCCACACAATATTGCGCAGAAGACCGAGGTCATGGTCGAGCATTTCCGGCACTTCACCATGCACAAGATCGGGGGTAAGGCCAAGGCCATGGTGGTGACCTCCAGCCGTCTTCACGCGGTCAGATACAAACAGGCGTTCGATAAATACATTAAGGATAAAGGCTATGCGGGTATTAAAACGCTGGTGGCCTTTTCGGGAACTGTGATCGACCCTGACGCTGCGGGTGTCGAATACACGGAATCCGGCATGAACGTGGACGCCAATGGCAAGCACATCAAGGAAAAGGAACGTAGCCGATCACAGGGGGTGCATTTTTCCCTGGCGTCCGAGGCTAAATTTTGCTAGGGTGCCTTCCCAGGAGGGAACAGCACCTTGGCAGAGACCCTGTATCAAATTCGCGGCCGTCAGATCAGAGAGGAAGACCTCTCGTTTATCCGCGATACCATCTCCCGGCATTGGGAACGCGGTCGAACCGCCATTTCCCGAGTGCTGTGTGAGCACTGGGACTGGCGGCAGCCGAACGGGCAACTCAAAGGGATGGCCTGCCGTGCGCTGCTGCTCAAGCTCCAAGAAAAGCAGGTTGTTAATCTCCCCCCGCCTTTGTCCACAACGAATCATCGGAAGCCCCGCAAGGCTGTTCGACGCAGCTATAGCTACGACACCTCGGAGATTCACGGAACGGTCTCCGAGTTTGGCTCTTTGAAAATCGAGATGGTCCGGCGCACCCCGGATGAAGGCCTGTGGGATCACCTGGTCGATAATTACCATTACCTGGGGCGCCCCCGAATCGTCGGTGCATACTTGAAGTACCTGGCCTACCTGGATGGACACCTGGTGGCTTGCCTCGGTTGGGGCTCAGCGGCCTGGAAGGTGGAGTGCCGCGACCGGTTCATCGGTTGGCAGCCCCGTACCAGGGAAGCGAACCTCTACAAGGTCGTCAATAACGTCCGGTTCCTGATTCCGGGCTGGGTTTCGGTGGAACACTTGGCCTCGAAGCTTCTGAGCGCCAACATCCGGATGCTTCCCGGGGACTGGCAGGCGTTTTACCGCCATCCCGTTGCCTTGCTCGAAACCTTCGTAGACACCACCCGGTTCCAGGGCACCTGCTACCGGGCGGCCAACTGGGTCTATGCAGGACTGACCAAGGGGCGTGGACGCTACGACCGCTATAACCGCTGCATGGAACCGGTCAAGGCGGTCTACCTCTACCCGCTTGGCAAGCGTTTCCGGGAGGCGCTCCATGCCTGAAACGCCTCTTTTTCCCGAAGGCATCACCTTGACCCAAGAAGGGCTGCAGGATGTCCCGCGCTCCGTGCTCATCCAGATCATCCTCGCCCTTGCGGAGGAAAAGAGCGAGTTCCGAAAACGGATCGAACACCTCGAAGCGCGTCTGAACAAGGATTCCTCCAACTCGGATCGGCCGCCGTCCTCGGATCCGCCCTTCAAAAAGAAAAAATCCGGGAAGAAAAAGAAAGACACCGATCGACGGAAACTGACCCATCCGGGGCACCGGCAGGAGATGCTCCCGCCGAAGGAAACCCGAGTCATCCTTCCGGAAATCTGCACCTGCGGCAAGATGCAAAAGGCCACCGTCCCCAAAGAACATCGGACAGGCTACGGTCCCAGGCTTTCGGCCATGATCGCCGAGATGGCGGGCACCGGAGGCAGACAGCCGCTCAACGATTCAAACCTTCTGCGCTTCGGTGCTTGGGTTCCATATCAGCCTCAGCGCCATCCAGAAGATCATCGATCGGGCCTCGGCCGCGATCCAACTCCACTATGAAACGATCGGCCAGGCAGCCAGACAGGCGCCGGTCAACCACATCGACGAGACCAGCCACCGCCTCAACGGCCTCCTGCAATGGCTGTGGGTCATGGCGGGGCCGGCAGCGGCTTTCTTCATGATCCATTCCAACCGCTCGAAGGAAGCCTTCGAAGCATCAATCAAGGACTGGACCGGCATCCTGGTCTCGGACGGATACGGCGTGTACCGCCAATGGGTCGGACTGCGGCAGACCTGCCTTGCTCATCTGATCCGCAAGGCCAAGGAACTCTCCGAAAGGAAAGACCCGGACATAAAACGGTTCGGTCTGTGGGCAACCCATGAATTCCAACGACTATGTCATATGGCCAAGGATCCCCCCTCCGTCGGAGAGTGGCAGGCCTTTTATGCTCGTTTGATCCGCTTGATCACCCTCCACGAGAACCGGAAGGATGATGCCGGCAGATTTGCACGCCGTCTTCGCAGGGAGATCGAAAGCCTTTGGACGTTCCTCTCGGAGCAGGGGGTGGATCCCACGAACAATCATGCTGAGCGGATGCTTCGATTCGCCGTGCTGTGGCGCAAGTCCAGCCAGGGTACGTCCAGTGAAAAAGGCAATCGCTGGGTGGAGCGTGTCCTATCACTCAGGCAGACATGCCGCCTGCAGAAAAAAACAACCTTCCCCGTCCTTGTCGATGCCCTGCGCGCCTACTTCCGGGGTCAGGAACCCGACCTCGCCTGGATCGCTCAGCCCACCGCCTGATCCAGATCCTGTGATCGCTTACATGCAATTCATATCATCTTTCATGGGGAGAATTAGAACATGTTCATTCTCATTATCTTCGCGATTTACCCCCGTAATAGGGCTTGACCATACTCGCATGGCCTCTTGAGCAAGATCTCTATCTTGAAAAATCTCATTTAGGTTTTCTTTGCAAACCCCAACCTCGTTTAATAGCTTTTCTCTTCCTCTGGCACGATAAGCCCATATTCTCGTGTCAGATTTCTTAGTTATCTCATGAGCAATTTTTTTTAATTCTTCTGCACAACAAAGCCTGAGTGATTGGCTGACGCCATCTGCGTAAATTAGAGAGCCATAAATTATTATCCTTGTCGATATATGTTCCTCCAGCACACATTCTTTGATAAGGGTTTTCAATTTGTTCTGGCTGCATTTGCTCAAAATATAGGCTGCGAGGCTGAAAAGATAGTTTCGCTGCTGTTTCTGTAAGGACGTACTGTACGGCAATTGCAGCTCAAATATGGGCAATATTAATCTGAGTACTTCTTCCGACGGCAACCTGTCTTTTTGATAAATGCATTTTATCGTGTCATTTATGCATTGAAGCTGCATTAAGTGGTAGTCCGTGCCTCCTTGACAGATGTTATCAGCAATTTCAGAAAGCTTTTCAGCAATTCTCTTCTGCACATCGTCAAAATCATCGCCTCCACACAAACTTAAAATTAATTTACAACAGTGTTGCGTATCGCTCTGGCGGCTTAAATGGATATTTTCAAAAAGTAAATCAGAAATAAATGCTATCAATTGAATTCGTTTTTCAATTTCCATATTGAAATAATTCTTCAGTTTGCCTTCCGCCAGCTCCCAGCACAAGCCCCGCACTTCTTTCGATATATGGGTCAATGGGCTCTCTTGTTTAAACAACAAGCTCAGCAACCTATCCTCGTCAGGAAACAGTCTGTCCACAAGATTCATTAAATTGCCGCGTCTTTCAGGGTACATATCTATCCTGCCGAGGATACGGGCAAGCTCGATTTCTTCAATCCCGATATCTACCAAACGGCGCGTTCCACTATCTTCAAGTTCTTCATCCAAACCCTTTTCAAATTCATCGTAACCACGGTTAGTTGCATAGGATAAGAGATCGTTTACCAGGGCTTTTTGAGAAGATCTGATGTCAATGTCCGGCATGAAACTTTCGGAATATTTAAAAATCAGACTTTTCCCAAATAAAATATCCGATAGAGTTAGACCCTTTTCCTCTTTCATATTCCAAACTCCAACGAGATTTCACCAGCAACAGGAATCCAATCATTCGCCTCTTTTAGTAAAACTTCCATATAAGGTTTATTGTCGTACCGATCGACTCTTGTACGAATTTTAATCTCTTCGAGCCGACGCACATCCCGTGGCAGTTGGATTTCCCCATGGTTTTTCATTCCTATTGGGGTTACTCTGTCAATATTATGCTTTTTGCTAAAAAACCCGGTGCCTATTCGTAAAATGAGCTTTCGTCCAGCATTAGAGATCTTGTATAAATATACATTTTCCTTCACATCTCTGTTCCAAATATTGTCCCAGGTTTCCTTTCCATTTCTGTCTTGCACAACTAAATAAACATTTTGGTTAATGGGCCATTCCAACAACCCCCTCTCTTCTTTTGACATACTTGAGTAGATAGCCGCACCCCGGGCAACCAAGTCTTGGGGCTTAGGAACCGAAATCGGCTTAAGACCTTTATATTTCTGCTCAAGCGCCAATTGGACAGCTTTGACTTTCGCCCCCCCACCCGCAAGAATTATGCTTGAAGGTTCAAAAGGCTTATCCTGGCTAGATTGGTACCGCTCCTCCAGTCTTATCAAACCAGACAATAGGGTAGCTCCGGTGGGTTTTTGAATTGCTTTCAAAAGGGCATCATTCAGCTCTTTTGGTTTTACAATTATTTTAGTTCTCTTCTCGATGCCAATCAGATTTACCATTTGATCCAAACAATTTAGGTAAGTTTTTACAAAAACTTCATCATCAATAATGTCACCCTCAACTATATCGAGCTCATCTTCTTCTCCACCCTCAACAAATTCCTCCTTAATGCTTCTTGCCATTAAATCCCACTGATATCGAAACTGTTTCAGGGTTTTTTTCAAAATATCTCCTTTGGCTTTCTCCAGCCTCTCAAGCTCAAGGGGTTCAGGCCAGGTCTGCTTGCAAAGATATTCAGAAATTATTCTATCGTAATTATTTCCTCCTTGAAGTACATGGTCTCCAACTTCCAGAATTTTGAGCGTCGGAAAAGAGGCCTCAATTTCTTCAATTTTGATAATTGTAGTGTCGGTGGTCCCGGCGCCAATATCAACCACAAGTACTGTCTCTCCGCTTTGAAATTGCTCTTTCTTCACGTTTTCAAGCATACCGATAAAAGCAGCAATGGGTTCCGGAAGGAAATAGAGCCGTTCATCTTCGCTAAGTTTATTCAATTCATATACCAAATTTGCGGCACGTTTCGTTAGCCCAAGTGCAGTGTAAGGAAAGCTAGCAGGAAAAGTGATTGTGCACCCTTTGATCTCTGAAAAATTGATTGGTTTGTCGTTGGTGCTTTCCATTTTCGCCATGGCCTGCTTAAGAACGATGCCGGAAACCTCCCAAGCTGTCTGCCTTACTTCTTTACCGCCTGGAAATGAGACCATCATATCTAAAAAATCATATTCTGATAGGCGACTTTTTGATTCTTTTAAAACCTGCTCCGGATTGGATTCCAATTTCTTCTCAGCTTCTTCTCCAGCAACTGGGGTTTCATTTGGACCGGGATAATAGACCATAGACGGAAAACGTTCATTATGATCTTGATCGACGAACCTGACTGCGGTACAAGCCCTCTGGTTTTCCCAAGCTGAACGTTCACACAGGCAGGCCTGGGTGTATGTTGTACCGAGGTCAATTCCCAAATACTTGGACATAAATGCGCTCCAAAAAAAGACTATTTCAAGTTTTGGCTTTTGCCAAGGCCACCTTTAGGGCGCCTATCCGTTTCAATGAATATTCTTGCTGCTCACGCCAATTCTTTATTTCCATGTCATGCCTTTCAACCTGCTTCAGCTTATCCTTCTGTTCATCCTCCAGTTTCTTGATCCATGCTTTTAAGTCATCACTGATCGCCAAAAGGATGTTTTTCAATTTCCATTCAGTGGCTAAACCTGCCAGATGTTGTCGCGCTCTACCTGCTTGATAATCGTTTAATTTTCTTAGATGCCTTTTTATACGAACATAGCGGTTGATAGTCCCCATATCTGAACCTTCGAGGCATGAAACCTGGTAGCCGACGACTGTGCGAGGATAAACGGTCAGCTTATCTAAAAAAAACGCTTGCCATTTCTCAGATTCATTCTCCCCAATCTTTAGTCCCAATTTCGACCTGCTTATCAATGAGAGTGCGGCTCCGCTCCTGCCTTCAAGTTTTTCAATTCCTTTTAAAAATTTCCTTCTTTCACTTTTCTTTGACAAATTGAAGTGACTCATGTTTGCGGCCAAGTAAAACTCAGAGTTGTTCATAAAAGCTTTAGCGTTGAGTCTCTCCGTCTCATGATCCTCATCTTCTAGCCAAATAACAATTATCACAAGGCTTTCCAATTATCCTCTCTCCCATCCCAACAACTGTCTGAGTCGATCGGAAACTAATTTGTGTTCTTCATTTGCAAATTTAGATTTTGATAGATTTTGTTGTTCAGCTGTTTTTTCGTCCAAAAGGGTTTCCAAATCACTCGCTTCTGCCCGGAGTTTAATGATTGCCTCCTGCTGTTCCTTAAGGCACTTTACAGTTGCTTCATAGGGGGTGCCATCCAAATCACTGATCAACTCTTTAATATTATCCAAAACAGTATCGAAGTCACTTCCAACCATCCCGATATTCCATATTTTCAATGTTTTTTGCTCTTCTCACGTCAACAAAGCAGCATTCACACATCAAAACCCGGATAGATGTTAAAGTGAGACCATCTCCGTTGCCTTGGGACGTTCTACCATTATTCCGTTTTTCCTTAGGAAATGCTCAATAGAAATCTCTGCACCTGTCACCCTCTCTCCATGCACCAATAATACTCTTCCCGCTCCAGAAGCGACAACCAGTCCCAGCAATTGAGACAGTGAAGCGTGAGAACTGAATGGAAGAGACACAATTTTCGGCCCCTCACAAGAACGTTTTATGTCAGTCACTAAATAAGCAGGCGTATCTCCCTTAATATACCCTGTAAAAACTACGGCATCATTTGGGCCCAATTGCTTATAATATTCGTTAGATTTTGAACCCTCCAGCATCCATCCGTGGCTTGCAATGATATTACGGTAGCCAATATTTCCTTCGGCCAATTTCGGATATGATCTCAGCCAGTTAGGGGCAATTTCACGGACCAGCCTCGATATCCCTTCAGCAGCCCCAGACATAATTGTAGTTGCCGGCTTTCGTCTCTCAAGCCGTTCTGCCAATTCCTGAGCTCGCCCAAGACTAAATGCTGGAAATAAAATTCTACCCCGTTTACCTTGGAACTGCTGGTCTAAAAAATCCATAAAATAATCAAACAAGGAGGGAATTCTTAGTTGACGAAAATGACTTTTATGATCAATTTTCCCATAGGTTGATTCTAAAACAATAACTTCTATATTTTCAGATGCCAACCAATCCAGATTAAGGGGGTCCCCGCCGAGTGAACGATCCATAGCGAAATCAACCGCGTGAAGCAAGCGTCCGCCGGAGCTCTCAATTTCAACAAGCGCTGCACCCGGCACATGAGGCTGCTCTATAAATCTAAAAGATAGTGCATTCAGTTTTTGCCAGACTCCCGGTACCAGCGGGTGGAGTCTTTCTTCAAGCATATGCAGCCTTGCTTCGGTATCCCAAGTGGAAATCTCCCGCTTCGTACCAACTCGAAGAACATCGCAAAACAATTGCTTCGTTACATCAGTGCAGTAGATAGGCAAGTCATTACCAAAATATTGCTCACCAATAAAGCCAAGGCTGTCAAGATGTAGAAGTCCTGCTGCATGATCAGCGTGAAGATGGCTTAGCAATATTCCCCTGAGTTTCGCTTTCCAGCTCTGAGGTAGGCCCTCTAAATTAGGTAATACATCTGTATCGGTATTTATGCCAAGATCAACCAGGATTACATCATTTCCCTTGCGGTACGCGTAACAACTGGCGCCTATTTTTTCGCAGCCTCCCAGTCCTAAAAAATCAATTCCGATTTTGGATGCGATAGAAGCACCTTCATAAGGTCGCATGGCATGAGCATTGATGGCAACCAATGCAGCCATGGCTATGCGATCATTCTCGTTATAGGCAGGATGACGCTTCAAGATTTTTAGATACCCGAAACGCCAGCGCTGATCTTCAGAAAAATCATAAAATCGTTCCCAGATATAAGGTATCTGAAGCCCTCCTTCGATTTCTTTTTCTATCTCCCGGCACTTCCCATTATAAGGCCAATGATTCCAATATCCCAATTTTGACAACAATGGGAGAAAAGCTGCTGGTTCATGAATCGATCTATTCCATAATTTTTCAACTAAGTCCTTCTGCGCTAAAGGTGAAGCAAGTTGATTTTGGTCTGGAACTTTCATTCTTCCACCTTAATTTGTAGAACCCGATCTGGCACATCTTTTGCGCTGCATTCATTTGAGAAAAAACAGTACGCCCAATAAAGCAGGGTTGCTAAGCCCGATATTTCTTCTACTCCATTTTCTTTGGCAGATTCCAGAAGCAGGCGACATCGGGTGGAAATGTTTTTGAGATGTTGCTCTCCCTTTTCTTTTAAGGTTAACAAAAGATATTTCCAGGCTTTTAGAGGAATGATTGAAAGGTCACTCCAACTCATGAAAGCGACTACCCGTCCAAAATCAAGCTTTTCGGGGTTATGAAATGCTGGCTCAAGAATCGCCCACTGCGATGGCTTGAGCCTTAAAGACCCTATCATCTTTACAGGTAACGCCTCATAAAACAAGAGATCCAAATCATCAATTATTTCTCCTCGGACAGCCAGTTTCCAACATGCGTCAGCGATTACTTGGTTACCAAATTTTAATTTGCTGTGATTTAATTTCCAGGTTTTTAAAATAGCGCACAGAAATGTGGAGTTTGTTCCTGTTAAATCTAAGGAATCGCCGAAAATTTCTGAGGCTAAGTTTACAAGGGAGGCTTCCTTTTCGGGAGAGATATCGGATTCGAAGCTGCGCATCAAATATTGATGCAGGGTGCTATTCACTCTTTTGCCCAATTGATCAGAAATCGTTTTGAGGACTTCGATTTCCGGCAAGGGATCCTCATCTAAAAACCAATTTAACAAAGTCAATTTTTCTTCGATTGAGTAAACACTGAGCCCGCTTTCAATCTCTTCGTGATTTAACTCGTTTTCTAACCATTTTGAAAACCATTTTTTTAGCCATTTCTGTTTGAATCCATTAGGACAAGTTACCCACAGACGATTTTTTTCGCTTGATTCAAGTGTGTCCCATACGAGCGCCATATATTCCAATATGTAGGGTCTGGTGCCTGAAATTCTTGTAAATAATGCAAAAACGTTCCGGTCCCAACCTTTTGAAAATATATGGGCAAGGTTTCCTGGTACTTCTTCTAACCATTCTGTAAGAAGATCATCTACCCATCGTGGCAAGTATGATGGAAGGGTGGAATTTTTTCTAAACCACCAAAGAGCCGCATTAATTGCGGGACCAAATACCAATCCTGCATTGGCACCGTACTGAATGCTCAGCTTCTGAATAGGTTCCAAGTTCCCCTTAAGAAATTGCTCAAATCTTTTTGTGCCTTTCGGTTTTGATTTCGTCTTTTTTAGCCAGGCTTTTATGTCTGAGAGCGTTTTTTGACTGTCTTGCAGCATTGAAACAAAAATGGTGTTAGCCCTGTTTTCAGCAAGGTCCTGCTCTACCTTTTGGTATCGGTCACATAAACGCCCTACCAGGATGTCCGAGCGAACCAAAACTTCCTGTAATCGTGCATAATGGCCCTGCGGCATCGGAACGGTTAGTAAATCGCCCCATACAAGTTCTCCTCCTGGAAAGAGATCCTCGTGTATGGCTGAATCGGGCGATTCAGCACGTTCCCGATACTCTGACAGCGCCTCCTTGACATTGTTCAGCGCTGCCTCCAAATCGTCAATGGAATAGATGCATTCAGATGGCTTATTAAGAAATGATTGCAGTCTGTTAACGGAAAAAGCAAGTAATGAGAGACTTTTCAAATCTGTTTCATCCTCGAAAATTTTCAAAATGCGATTATATAAACTGCTCCATCGCAATTGTTCGGCTATCAACTCCTTGTAATGCACTTGCAATTCAACAAAAGCCAGTTCAAAATGTTTCCATAGGCTTTTACGATGTAAATCCAGTGGCAAAGACTTTACACGGAAGCTAAGATTTCGGGCCATGTTCAAAGATTGTCGAAGTTCATCATTCAATGGTTCTGAAGAGGGTACCCTGCTTTTCAATAGGGTAGTTAATTTTTGGTCTATATTTTTAAGCGCGAATACCCAGGCAACAATTTTTTCAATTCGTTTCATCCGCTGCCACGTTCTTATCCATCTGGAAATGTCGGATATGTTCTGTAAAGCTGCAGGCATGTTTTCTAATTTAAAAACCCACTTTGGGTATTCTCCGCTTGGAATTTCCGGTGCAGCAAAAACCTTATTGGCAGCGTTCAAAGTGTTTACAAATTCTTCCTTCTTGGAGGGCACCTGATCAAGAGATCTCAACAGGGATGAAAGCCGCTCCTTCCAGAATTCCGGCGACAGATTCTCAAAGTGTCTGACCAGCAAATTATCATAATTGTTACCCAGTAACCAGACACCATTATGGACTGACAATACAGATTTATTTTCATCGAGAAATTTTCTCAGTTTCTTGGATCGTTTTGATCCGAACAATGAAGTCCACAATGTCAATTGATTTCACTCACCTTTCGCAGCAAGGCCTGGTCGGCATTCTCAGCGAACATGATAAGGATTCGCCTGCATCTGGAATAATATTCTTCCAGGCTTTCACCTGGTTTTTGGGGTGGAAGCCATTCCCTAGTGGCCCCCAGGCCCAGTACCATAACTTGTTCGGCTCCAATTCCGAGTTGCCTCACAAGAAAATCACCCACAGCCGCTGCCCTTAACGCAGACAGCCCAAGGTTGGTATAAGATTTTTTGTGGAGTTTCCTGAGGTCAGCTTGGCCAACCACTGCTATACGCAAAGAAGGATTCGCTTTGAGCCGTTCCAGTAAACTGATCCCGTCTGTTCCGAGCTTAGTGAATTCGCGGCGCAGGAATCCCTCCCCACTAGGAAGTAGACTATGATCAGCCGTGGCAAATGCTACGATTTCATCAGTTAGTGGATCAATAGCTAATCCATTTTCACCTGAAACATCACCTTTTTCGTCCAAAACTTTTCCTGCCAAAATATTAAAGCCCCTGAATCCTGATGAGTTTAAGGAGAAATCAACAAAAGAAGTCTCACGATGTTTTGTCTCAAGCTTGAGATTATAGCAGCCGTAATGCAATCCAGTAATCCTAAATGCTCCATCGTAATCCACAGGATAGTTTTGCTCATTCAAAATAAGTCTTGTAGATCTCCATTCTTCAGGATTGAGTCCAATTACTTTCCCAGTCACCGTATATATCTGATCTTGAATTTGCCTTGATCTCTCTTCCGCTTCGGCAGCACGCTTCTTCTCTGTATGGGCCCGAAACACAAAAAAAAGGGCCAAAACAAGGCTAATGACCATTACTTGGCTGAAAAGATCGGAAAAACTGATCCAAGCCGGGCTGACATCATGACGACTTTTTCTCCTTGTAAATCTCATGACACAACTATCCTTATTTAACTTAACGGGTGCATTACGCGTTTCTAGAAAGACGTTTAGCCTTTTCCCTTGTCTTATGATTGTCGAAGAGGTGTTCGAAGGTACCATTGACCAGCGCGCACCGGAGCTTGAGCATGTTGTTGCAGTTTGAGACCAGCCACCATGCCCCGCTTCGTTTGATCCGGACGTGGCAGATGAACTTGTTCGCGGATTCGATGCCTCCGCTGCCAATGGCGTAGCCGCTGCGGCGTGCCCCATGGTAATTGAAGCGATTCTTGTTGGTTTCGAGGTAATGGATGGTCTTGCGTATGGACTCTTTCGCAGCGTCATTGGCGGGCTGCATGCGTTTCATCCCGCCAATGACTGCGCCCACCTCTCCCTTGTGTGAGAGGCGGGCCATGGTGCTCTCCACCCAGAGAAAGGCCCTCTGCGGGTCGTCGGGATACTGCGCGGAGGCCAGAGCGTGGATATGTTCAGAGCAGTGATAGAAGTCCAAGACCTCGCGGGCGCCGGGGAAGGCCTGCTGCATGGCACTCCATAACCACGGCGCCCCGTCGCCCACCAGGCAGGGGCGGACCTTTTTCTGCGGGATCCGGGAGGCCGCCAACGAAAGGGCCTCCGTCAGTTCCTCGGCACTTCCAACCTGGTGCCAGCTGGCGATATGCACGATACGATCCTCATCGAGGAGATAGAGCCTGAAACCTTTGGCTTCTTTGTATTCACCCGGGCCCCATTTTTCATCGCGGCCCTCGCCGCGGGGGCGGGTGGGCGTATGCGCCCCGTCGGTAGCCGCTACGAGGACCGGACGCCGTCTTCCCTTGCCCTTTACCGTATCGATGCGCCGCTCGATCTCGGCCGCTGAGGGGATGACGGCTTCGGCCGTGGCCTCTTCTGCAAATTGCGCAAACAGGTCGTGCATCTGATGATCGCTGAAGGAAAGGCCGGTGGATTTGAAAAACAGCTCGCTTGCCCGCTCAAAGGGCAGATCGGCCAGAAATTCCAGGGCCAGTTTCTGCAGGTCGTGCTGTTTTTTGCGGGAAGAGAGCCCGAGCACCTCATCGGCGGGCGAAAAGCCATGCTTGCACGAGGCGCAGTAAAAATAGGGCCGGGTTACAGTCGCCTGCCCGAGGAGGGTCTCGATCGTGCGGGGGGCGTGAACGCTTCTCCTGATCTTCTTCTTGCAGATGGGGCACTCGGCCAGATCCTGCGAAAGGATATCGCCGTGTTTCGTCTGGATGAATTCCTGCAGGATAGCGGCCAGCAACTCCGGTTTAGCCTTGCTGATGGCCTGGGTGATGTCCATCAGGGTCATTTTCTTCTCCGAAACGAGATCTTCGGCCAAGGCATCGACAAAGGCATCAATGGCTTTGTGCATCATCTCACGGTACCTCGCAAGCAGTCTTTGCTGGATCCGGTCCTCCACAGAGGCCAGATCGAGGGCGGCGTTCATCATCGGACGCCTCCTTCGCCAAGATACTGCAATCGCTTGCGGAAATCACGGACAAGCGGGAAAAGGAGCACATCTTTTTTCCGGCCGTGTTCATAAAACCGGTTGTCCTTCTTGGCATAGCCGGCCATTTCTCCTACCAGGGTCCAGTTGGCAGCCTTGTAGCAGGTTCCGCGAAACCGAGCCTGGTCGACAAAGGTTTCGAGCAGAAAGGCCGGATAGCCGTAAAAGGCGTGCCAGTCCCTGCCGATGATCCGAGCCGAAAGACCGAGCAGATGTGATGCCAGATTCTTGCAGCGGACCCAGGGAAGAAGGAGAAAGCGGTTGTTGTTCACCACATGGCGGATGTTTCTGTTTCGGGCCTGAGGGTCCCAACCGATGAAACGGTCCCGGGCGGCAATCCGGAACACGCTCGAACTCCACGACAGACACGCAACCGGCCGGTCGCCGGCCCAGGCGATGTACTTCAGGTGGGATCCGACGATGATTCGGAAGCCTTCGTAATGATACCGATAGACCAGATAGTTCCACAATCCCTCATGGAGTGTCCGCCTGACCATTGCCAGTCTGACGGGGGGCAAGTCTTCGATCGCCGTTTCCAAAGGGCTAGTATCGACTTCCGGCGGTTCAGGCGGCGGAACGTAGTAGCGTCGGTTGGGCGGGTTCGCAAGGCCCCTTTTCGACGGCGGCAAGGTGATGAGGTCTTTGCTTTCGAGCTTCCTCAGCAGGATCCTGCATACCTGCCCTTTGAGGTGGCCGTTTTCCTGCCGCCAGTTCCACAGCCGGCAGAGCTCCCTGGAAATGGCCACACGGCCCTGAGTCCATTGTCGGGCGATAACCGATCGGATCTGAATCAGTTCCTTCGATCCGATCTGTCTGCCGCGAATGACGAGATCTGTACCCATGGTCTTGCCTCCATGCTGACAGGAAGGTAGCAAGCCCAATCTTGGAACGTAAGGGTTTTTTTAGAAACGCGTAATGCTCCCTATTTAACTATTTTCTAAATGACCAGAAAGATGACCGATGCTTAGACTTTACTTTTCCACCAATATGTAGCGACTTAGGATCAAATACGTTTGTGCGGGGGTTGCCTTCTCTATATTCGTTTAGTTCAGTTTCATTCTTACCATTAGATGAAGATTTTTGTAATGGAATTTCATTTTGGTCACTTTCTTCGCCAGTATTTAAAATCCATCTAGATTCGCGTTTATTTTCTATACCAATCTGTTTAACAACTTGCTCCAAACATGATTGTAAGGATTTGATAGAGTTAGTTATTTCGCTAACAACCTCTTTTGTATCTCTTCCTGAATCGATTGCGGCCTTCTCAATCATTTGACATACCTGAATCTGAGATCCTCTCAATGATCCCGTTTCAGTTTTTAAGCTCTCCAGCGAATCCTGAATTACTTTTGTTATAAACTCAATTTGGTTTCTATCCTCGATCTTGATCTGATGTGCGGTGTTTTCGAGATTCGTTTGAAAGTGTTCAATTGAGGTCGTAAATTTTGTTGCAGCATCATTGCTTATATATGCAATTTTTTTTATGCTTTGTTCAGCGTTGCTATCCATCTCTTCGATCGCCTGCCGCATATCGCTAGCTATTTCCTTTCGAGATACTTCCAGATGTTCGGCAGTTTCTCCCATATTTCGTAACACATCACGTAGGTTTTCTACTGCTGTGTTAAGTACTTTTGTAGTTTTTGAAAAATATTCAGTAGTTTCATCAAATTTATCAGCCAGATTAGCAATATCCTTGATAGCAAAGGAAGAAGATTTTGCAGCCTCCCCGAGTCGATTACTATTGGCAACCAGTGTTTTGTTTAGTTCTGATAAATCCACTGGCAGGGACAGCAACCCACTGACTGCTTGTCGAAAATCAATGCGTTCTTTTTGAGGTTCCTCCAATTTTCTTTCAAGCGCCAGGCTTAGTTGTTCCGGAAGCCCATGAATGCTTTTGGAAAATTCATGCAAGGTACTCTCGATCTCTTTACCGGAATAGTCGGCCATTTCTGTGCCAAGCTTATTAATAGTTCTGGTTAGCCCGATAAAATTTGTGTTGATTGTATCCGTTAAGACAAGAAAATGATTGTCTAAGATTTCGGTGAGGTTTTCTTTCAGGATGTTACTTGAGCTTGTTCGGTTTTCCATACTCTGATGTTTCATATATTGGCTCAACAAATCCCCGTAAGTCTTTTCAACTTTATTTTCATTCCAGTTGAGGTATAGGCGTTGAAAAAAACCAAGGAACATGAAAAGCCCTGAAATACCCAACGCCCATGGGAAACCTCTGGTGATTATGTTTATAAAAGACTGCTCGTTATTTGGGTCGAGGTTGAACAATTTATAAATCAAAAACCCCAATGCTCCAATGAGACCAAGTAGTAAGGTTGCATCGTAGGGGAACCTATTTTTTCTGGGGTGCAGTGCAAGTGCTTTTTGCCACAGATGCTCCTCTACATTAAAACATGCCGGTGGGACATCCTGAAATGGTGGGAAAGAAACATCTTTTTGGGTGAAAGAATCTTGGCGTTGATTCATAAAGATATTCTCCTTTGGGTAAATCATTTGGCTAGCCTGGATTCCCATAGCGCAGTTGCTGTTAACCTTCTAGCGGAGAATTTTCTGCCTGCGGGTTGTGGCGGGCGGGCAGTTTGTCGTGCATTCTGTAAACATATAATCGCATAGCCACATTGACACAGAGGGCCGATAAAATCCGCCATAAACTGGCAACCGACCAACCCTTTGAAAAGAGCGACGCACTTCCAGCCACTTACGAGCAAATCGACGCTGCCTCCATGGAAGCCAGCCAGGTGCGCTCCATGGGCTCCGAGTATGTTTGCAATCCGTGTGGAATGAGCTCGGATTGACCGACCTGCTTGTATCCGAAGGGATTGCCCCTTCGGTTATCCCTTTGATGGAAGCCTTGGTCGTCGGTCGTTTGGTGGCTCCAGGCAGTGAAGTACATACCTGGAATTGGGCCGAACATCGCTCCGCGCTTTATGAACTGACGGGCCGTCCCCTGCGCGCCTCCCTCAACTCGATTTACCGGGCAGGAGACCGGCTTTTTGACTGTAAAGATGCCATCGAGACCCACCTCGCTCAGCGCGAAAAAGACCTTTTTGACCTGCCCGAGCGCATTTACCTCTTCGATCTGACCAATACCTACCTTGAAGGGCAGGCAACCGGCAATCCCAAAGCGAAGCGGGGACACAGCAAAGAGAAACGCTCGGACTGCAAACTGCTGACCCTGGCCCTCGTGGTGGATGAGCTCGGCTTTGCCAAGTATAGCCGTCTTTACCCGGGCAATCAGACGGAATGCAACACCCTCAAGCAGATCATTGAATCACTGGTGGAGCTAAGGCCCCATCTGGCCAGGGACCGCACGATCATCCTCGATGCCGGAATCGCCACCGCCGACAACATTGCCTACCTGAAAACCAGCGGGTTTCATTACATTGTGGTGCAGCGGGGCAAGGCCGATTTTATGCCCGACGAAACCATGACGATGCGGATCATCCGTCAGACCGATCAATACACGCTGGAGGTCAAGCGCCATCAACTGGAGCATGAAGCCCTCCTTTTGTGCCGCAGTACGGGCCGAACGGCGAAGGACCAAGCCATTCGAAGCCGTCGGGAAACGCTCTTTCTCGAACGCCTCCAATACTACCAGGACGGTCTCGGCAAAAAAGGCCACACCAAGGTGAACCACAAAGTATTCGAGATGGTTGGCCGCTTGTGCGAGAAATACCCACGCGCATCCAAACTCTATGACGTTGAAGTGATCGCTGATCAAAGGCCCGGAAAAAAAGCCCGGGCCAAAGCCATCACCTGGGAAAAACGTTCCCGGTACGACACCGAAGGCCAGTTCGAAGGCTGCTACCTCCTGCGAACCGACCATACGACCTCGACCGATCTCGAAATCTGGGAAACCTACGCCATGCTCACCCGGGCGGAACGCGCCTTTCGGTCAATGAAATCTGCACTCGGGCTCAGGCCAAACTTCCACCAGTTGGAGCAGCGCGCTGATACACACCTGTTCATATCGGTGCTGGCCTACCACATCCTGCACGTCATTGAACACAAGCTGCGACTGGGTGGCGACCATCGCTCATGGCTGACTGTCCGAGATATCCTCTCGACCCACCAACGCCTGACCATCGAGTTCAATGTCAAAGAACAGGACACGGTCCAGCGCAAGCACCTGCGCCTCTGTAGCCACGCTGAACCCGAACATCAGGAAATCTATCAGCACCTCGGGCTAAAGGAGGTCCCCATGCCGAAAAAAATCGCGACCGTAAAATGAGTAGTGACCATAAAATCGACTAACATGCTGAAATATCAGATTTTGGTAAAAAAAATGGCAAACTTGGGTTAATTACAAAGATTCTCCCCATCAAAAGGAATGAAATTGAGCCTCTTATCATATTCGTTCACCAGAGAAACTTATTTCTAATTTTAACGAGAATTTCAACCTTAAAATATTATCTCTGACCTAATTTTTTCCGAGCAGGATGGAATTTGTTTTATTACGGCTATCGCCACTTCTATCTTATTGATTTTACATAGTTATGCAAAGGTAGGCACATCCTCATCCACCAGTTTAAAAACTCAAGTCATGTCTTGAAATCATCCTCCCGGATGATCATTCATTTTCCTTTCGAAATTTCCATCATGACGACGCCTCCCCTGTCTGAACTGCTTCACTATCGGTGTAGCAGATAGCCTTTTCAAAAACATGTCAAGGTTCTCTCTGTGCACGTGCCAACGACCATTTATCAGCACCCCCGGCAACCCTAGCGCAACATACCGTTTGAGCTGTTCCCGGGTCGAAATCTTCAACTCCGCCATGATTTCCTTTTGACCAACCAGCCAATCGCTCCTTTTCGCCGTCGCCGCCATTGCCTCCTCTTACCGATCCAACCAGGAAGGCCGCCTGTACTCCGCCCTTCTGGGCCTAACCTCTCCATTCACTTTCTCAGTCTTTCGCTTCCCGACGTCCGCCGGTGGCATCACCAAATGGACACCGCCGCCGGGCCACTCGAAATCCGCCACCATGTGACACAAGACCTCCGCGTCAAGCAGATGGTTGTCCTTTCCGACCTGGACCCATTTCTCCGCCCCTTTTTCGTCCAGCCTTTTCTGCTCCGCCAGGATCTACCTCGCGTAATCCTCCCCCACCCCTTTATGGAGATAAGCAGACTCCGCCCCGCCATCGCCCATCGCCTTCGTGAGCCGGTAATATACAAGATCCTTCCCCTGCTCCGTGTCTATCCTGAGTTCCGGCTCAGTAGGCACTTTTTGGCCTCCGAAGCCGGATTTTCCTAATAAAATCAAGGGGGGCATCTGGAAAACCGCAAAAACATGTAGTAACACGACTTGGTTGTTACCATATTGACATGCTATGTGGTATATGCTAAGCACGTAGATATGTTTATTCGAACGACCAAACGCAAGAATCGAGACGGCTCCGTGGTCGAGTACCTTCAGCTCGCGCATAACGTTCGCCATCCTGAGACGCGCAAACCGACCGCCCAGATCATTCATAATTTCGGGCGGGCTGATTTGATCGACCGTGATGCCATGATGCGCCTGTGCCAATCGATTGCGCGCGCCTGCGGGCTCGAGTTGGAAGTGGGCTGGACCGCCGTGCCGGGAAGAACCTTGCTTGAGAAGACGTGGCCGGCCGAGCTCAAACTCCTGGGTTCCCGGCAATTGGGCACGGTGTTGGTCGCGGAGGCGTTGTGGGAGCGCCTGGGTATCGGAGAGGCGCTGCGCAAGGTTGCCGCAGATGCAAACTGTCAAGTCCCTTATGAGCGGGCGCTTTTGGCGATAACCGCCAACCGGCTTTGCGAATCGCGCAGTAAGCTGGGAGTATGGGACCGCTGGCTCCCGACGGTCTATCTCCCGTCTTGCCAGGGACTGAAGCTTGACCACTTTTACGAAGCGATGGACCTGCTCCATGCAAGCGCGGCCGAGGTCGAAAAAACCATTTTCTTCAACACCGCCAACCTCTTCAACCTCGAGGTCGATGTGGTGTTCTGCGGTACGACCACGGCCTCTTTCGAGATCGACTTCGAAGATGCCGAGCACGTCACGAGCACGGAGAGCGGCGAAGAGGATCCGTCCCGGCCCGTATCCGGCCCGCGCAAGCGCGGAAAATCCAAAAATGGGACGTGGAACCCTCAAGTGGTGGTGGCTCTGGCGGTCACTCGAGAGGGGTTTCCGGTCCGCTCCTGGGTGTTCCCGGGCAACACGGCGGATGTGACCACGATCGAAACGGTCAAAAAAGATCTGAGGGGATGGCAGTTGAACCGCTGCCTCTTTGTCGCCGATGCCGGCATGAACTCTGAAGACAACCGCAAACGCCTGTCTCCGGGCGGAGGGAAATACCTCCTGGCGGCCAGGGCGGGGAGTGTCAAAGAGATCAAGGAAGAGGTCTTGACCCGTGGGGGGCGATATAAAAAGGTAGGGGACAATCTCCAGGTCAAAGAGGTCGAAGTCGGCACCGGGGTCTTGCGCAGGCGTTACTTCGTCTGCTTCAACCCGAGGGAAGCGGAACGGCAAAATCTGCACCGGGAATCTGTCCTGGAAGAGCTGCGGCAGGAGCTCGACCGTCACAGGGATTGGGATGCCATGGCCAAATGGGCGATCGAGCTCCTGGCCTCCCAACGCACCAGACGCTATCTCGGCATCAGCAAGGCCGGGAAGATCTTCATCGACACGGCCAAGATCGAAGCGGCCCGGAAGCTTGACGGCAAATGGGTCCTCATCACCAATGATGACACCCTTCAGGCAGAGGATGCCGCCACAGGGTACAAAAACCTCCTGATCATCGAGCGCTGTTTCCGTATGATGAAGAGCACTCAGATCCATATGACTCCGATGTATCATTGGTTGCCGCGTCGAATTGAAGCGCATATCAAAATCTGTGTGCTGGCCCTGTTGCTCCAACGGGTAGCCGAATTCATGACCGGCAAGACATGGGGGTGGCTCCATCATGCCTTGGCTCAGTTCCAGGCCACGGAATTCGAGACCCCCAGTCACCTATTCTTTCGACGCAATGAACCCCCGGAGGAGGTCCTGTCTACGCTGAAAACATTAAAGATTTCAATCCCTAAACCGATTCTAGAAGTTGTGAACCGTCATTCAGAGGCGTAGTAACACGCCTTTTTTGGGCCTGAATCTAACCGTTCGGATTTAGTGCCGTTTTCGGCTACCCTTTGACTACCCACCCGGAACCCAGGTCTATCATGACAATCTGCAACCCGCCCGGAAGGGGCTTCCCCCTCGGCGTCTGGTCCCTCGGCTTACCAACCCGGATCTTCCCAGCCAGCGGAGAACTCGACCCCTTCGTTCCCCATATCCTCGGCCCGCGGCCTATCCCGTTCTTCCTCAGCCACATGTAGGCTTCCTCGGTCATCGAAACCCCGACATGCTCGCCGGAAGCGCCACCCCCTGTATCGAGCGCAGCCCTCCATATCGGGTAGACAACCTTCCCGTTGGCCGACCGATACCGCGCCCCGAAAATCCACTCCTCGAGATCCGCCCAAGAGAGCAGAAACCCGTAGTGGATGAGCCACGAGGTATAGTCCCGCGCCCAAGCCCTCACGACAAACCAGAAGCCGAACTTCTGCGAGTCAATCCCCGCGGTCAGCGCCACGGCGCTCTCAGGCACCACCTGAGGGTCAAGATCCATGCGCCGGGCCTCCAGGATGCCACTCCGCTCGACCCTCACCGTGATCTGCTTCCAGGGCTCCGCCAACGCGGAGTTGACAAACCCCTGCAGTTTCTTCGGCGTCTCGAGCGCCTCGGTAAAATCCCCGACCAGCTTCGGGATATCCCCCGATTTTCCCTGCAGCGAATAAAGCCGGTTGACATGGAAGCCGATCTTCTTCGGCGGGTTCAGCGGTTCTTCCCTTGGGACCATCTCCCCCTGCTCGACCGCCCGGTTTTTCTCTAGCGTCGACCAAACCCTTCCGCACTCCCCTCACTCATACCCTGCCGCAGCGATCTGTTCAGCGGTTGCAGCGCGGCCAGCCTCCCAAACGACCTGCCCGAGCTTGTGCCTCCGCCCGTCTTTCCCTCGATAAACCCCGCCCTCGAAGCCGCTCGAGTACTCCCTCGACCATCTCAAAGGCTGCATCTGCCCGCAATACGGACACGGGACGTGAAAGTCGTAGACCACGTCGCAGGCTCGGAGTTCTTGCCAAATATTCCCGGCCTCCATGGTGGGGGTGGACATCAGGATGATTTTTCGCCGGAAAAACGTTTCAGTCCTCTCGATTCCGAGGGAGATCGGCCCGGCCTCCTTCGTCGTGACCTAGTACCCCGGCTTGTCCACCTCATCGAAAATGATCACCCGGATCGGCCTCGAAGCCAGCTTCGCCACGCTGGAGGCCCACGCCATCGCCACATACGCGCCGTTTACAAGGCTCGCGGCATCCTTCGTCAGGTTGTAATGGTCGCTTTCAACCAACTCCTTCAGCCCCCGGGTATTCTTGAACATCTTCTGGACCCGCTCCCGGTTCATATAGGAAGCCGTGTCCTCATCCGCGAGGACCCACATGATCGGGCAGGGCTCCATGTGCGAGTAATACCCGACGACCGAGAGCGCGGTTTCCGACTTCCCCGACTGCGCCGCCCAGCACAAAACGACCGTGTCGGCATCCTGCTCCTGGATCTTGTCCAGGATGGGCTTCACGTAGGGGGTTCTCTTGAGCCTCATCGGCCCCCTTTCCTCAGCCGGGGCGGTCAAAACCCTGTGGCTTTCGACCCACTCGGAAATCAGGAGATCCGGCGGCGGCCTCCAAACCCTTCTCTCCCGCTCGAACCAACCACCCTTTCTCGCAGCCTCTCCCACTACTCGACATCAACCTGCGGGCAGTATTCCCCCTCCTCCGCATACGCCCGCCTTAATTCATAGACCTCCGCCTTGATCAACCGCCACATCTCAGCTCGGTCCTTCCCCTCCAGGATAGGCGGCAGCCGGTCAACCAGCGCATTGAGCCCCGACACCACGACTCCGACCCTTTCAGCCCAACCCTTCGCGACTTCATCCCTCGAGATCAATTGCCCCGACAACTGCTTGAGCAGCATCTCCTCGCGCCGCGCGCGCGCCTGCCGCCACCGGAGATCCGCCTCCTCCTTTTCATCCAGCTCTCTCCGGGCCTCGACGGCCCTTTCCGCGTCCAGCCCCTGCCGGTCCCGCTCCCGGTCAAGCTTCTTCCTCCCCCGGCTCTCGAGATACCTGTCGAGTTCTGCCACAGAAAAAGACCCGTCACCATGAAAGTGTCCAAAGGCCGGTATCGATCCGACAAAAAGGCCCGGACATTTCCGTCCAGCGTCCGCACCAGGCGCTTTTCCGGCTGTCTTTCGAACCACGTGTTCACATTCCGCGCCAGGAGCTCAGGGGCCTCCGCCCGCATCTTCTCGTAGTAACGGCGGGGTTTTCCCAGACGGTCCCCGATCTGCTCATGCGCGATGGATCCGATCCCATAGCGCTCGCGGCGGCCGTCTTCGATCTCGAGCGCCACCTCTTCTCCGCTCACAGGGATCATCTCCAGCTTTCCCGTCGGTGCGACAGAATCCTTTTTGCTGTTTTCGATCCTCGTGATCTCCTCTGCCAACTGCACCAGGTTCAATCCCTCGATCATCTTTCTTTTCTCCTCTCAGTCCTCGCCGCCGACCCCGCAGCCCCTCCGCGAGCCCCGGCGGCAGTTTACGTTGATGGCGGCATCCAACCGCCTGAATTCCCAAAATAGATGCAACTTAGGCAAAAAAATAGCCCCTATAACTCTATTTACCCCAGCTTTCGACTTCCTTCTTCCAGTCACGGGGAGCCGTCGGCCTGCGTTCTTCCTGATCCCTCAACATGAGCGAAACCCGCGCAATCGTCGCCCTCAAAGCGAAAAGCTCCCTCTGCAGGCTCTTCTCCCTCTCCAAAAGATCCGCGACCACCAAGTGCGCGTCCTGCCTTGAAATCTCCCTCATCAGCCTCGACCTCCACTCGGCGGCCAACCCCGGAATTTTCGCCCTCCGCCGCCCGATCCTCTTCCCCTCTCAAGTCGGCTTTCAAACCCTGAGAGACATGCTTCGAGCGACCAATCCAACACCACCGCACCGCCCAGGCAAACCGACTGTTTTCGTTTTCGCCTTGGCTTCGCAAATTACCCAACATGAAACGGCAACGCCAGAAACAAGTTTCTTGTTAGAAATTTTCGCTTGCAATTTTTATAAAATGTTGTCAAGGTTCGAAAGAAAAACAGGAGAGAGACTATGGGGAGAGCTTCACTATACCGGGGCCGCGGCCCGACAGAGGGTGATATCGCAAAAACAGTCGGCCCTTATGAGAAGCGCTTTTGCAACGCCCTCAGGGAATGGGTCGACAAGAACCTCACCCACGGCGAGGCCACTGAGTACGCCCGGCACTTCGGCGTCAGCCGCCAGCAATGGTCGAACATACTCGCCGGCCGCCGGGGAATGACCGAATCCTGGCGGCGGAGGGTCGCACGCGAGCTCGGTTTGGATTACGAAGATATGGTCGCCGGGGATGACGATCAGTCGCCGGTTGAAATCGAGGCCGGACTCATCAAGAGCCTCCTATTCCTTAAGAAGGAAGACATCGATGCCTACAACGAGGTCTTCGAAAGGATCGTCGGGAAAGCGACCATCCTGAAAAGCAAGCTTGCCTCGGCGGGCAGGGCCTCAGACCGCAAGGCACCGACAGCAAGGCGCTCCACTCCGACCGATGAGCAAGAGGCGGCCGCCTGGTAGCCTGGAAGCCTTATAGACCCCGCGAGCGGGCAGCCCCCTGCAGAGGACAACACCGGTCAGCATAACAGGATAAGATCCGAGAGGTTGATAAATGGCAGTGAGGTGTCTACCCGACGGACGCTGGATTGTTTACTGGAACGAGCGCACCCCTGAAGGAAGAACCGAATACAAGTGGCTCTATTTTGGCCGCGGCCCTTCGGCGGAAGCCCGTGCGAGGCGCAAAAACGACGAGATGGGGTTCCTCTCGAGACGCCCCGAGAAGGAGCCCGAACACTCAGGGCCTCTCTTTTTCGAATTGTCGAAGGCTTATTCAGAAAGCAAACCCTTCAACGACAACAGCCTCGAGCAGCTCAAGATCCGCCTCAGCGCAAACATCCTCCCATTTTTCGGCCATCTGCCCGTCTTGGAGATCACCGAAGCCACCGCCGACCAGTACGCCAAGAAGCGGATCGCCGACGGCGTGAAGTTTTCCACCATCGCCCGCGAATTGACCGACGTCAAGGCGATCCTATCCTGGAGCGCCACCCGTAAAATCACCCCCTCCAGCCCCCTTAAGGATTACAAAAAGCCTCGGGAAGACCTCGCCATCATCGTACCTCCGACCCGGGAAGAGGCTGAAAGCATCTACCGCGAGGCGAGCCCCCACCTTCGCAGGGCCTTCCTGCTGGCGGCTCACCTCGGCCTGCGCCCTGGAGCCGTTGAGCTTCTGAGCCTCAAATGGTCCGCAGTAGACTTAAAGACCGGCACCATAACCATCACCTCGGCAAGAAAAGGCGGCCCCATTTCCCGTCATGTCCCCATCCACGCCAAGCTGCATAACCTCATGAAGCAATGGGCTGAAGAAGACTCTCTCGGCCCGGATGGCAGGGAACGCGAGATCTCGGCGATGCCCATCGTCCATTACTACGGCCAACCCATCAAGAGCCTCAAGAAGACTTGGCAAAACACCTTGAAGCGCGCCGGAATCACCCGCAGGCTTCGAATGTACGACCTCCGGCACTATTTTATCACCCGGGTTCTCGAAAACGGGGCCGACATCAAAGCGGTCTCACAGATTGTCGGGTCGAGCCCCCTGACCATCATGCGGCATTATCAGCACGTGTCTGAGGCGCTTCTAAGGGAGACCGTAAAAAAGATAGATCCTGTGGATACCTAAATCCGATTGCAGACTATCCTTTAAATTCATTAGATTTAACGTCCAGTCCAACATTCACCTTATACATCCAGGGAAAGATTCGTGGGTAGCAGGTTTCGGCAGAAGCTTAAAAACGATGGAATTTTATCTCCTAAAGCAGATCATCACGAATTTGAGGTCTAAATCCTCTTCGGGCCGACTTATGCGACACATAAGCTGCCTAAATTTAATGAGCAGCTAAACCGGAATTTTTCGTGGCTTCTAGTGAGACGTCGAATACAAAATTAGCTAACAAGAGGGATATGTGAACGAGCTGCACCACTTCGCCAGAGTAGACTTCCATCGCTTCAAAGCGTTCGAACGTTTCACTTTGCACCTCCGGCACTTCAATATACTCGTTGGTCCGAACAACTCGGGGAAGTCCACGATCCTCGCAGCCTTCCGCGTGCTCGCTGCCGCAATGCGCAAGGCTCGGTCCAAGATTCCCGAACTTGTGCCGACACCACAGGGACAAAGGTATGGGTACAACATTGATCTCAGCGGCGTCTCCGTCGCCGAGGAGAACATCTTCTTTAATTACGATGATGACGCCCCGGCATCAGTCCGCTTCAAGCTCTCCAACAACAATGAACTGCTGTTGTACTTCCCGGAATTGGGTTCGTGCTTTTTGACAACCGACAGCGAAGGAACGCCACCGCGGACCCCATCAGCCTTCCGCAAACACTTCAATTGTCCCATTGGCTTCGTCCCTATTCTCGGCCCCGTGGATCACAATGAACGGCTCTACAAGGAGGAAGCCGCGCGTTTAGCGCTATTCAATTACACTGCCGCCAGAAACTTCCGCAACATCTGGTACCACTATCCTGACCAATTTGACGAGTTCCGGCGCATCCTCACGGAGACATGGCCCGGCATGGATATTGAGAGGCCGCAGCTCGATTACAGTCACGAGAAACCTCGCCTCCATATGTTTTGTCCGGAAGAACGCATTCCTCGCGAGATATTCTGGGCTGGGTTCGGGTTTCAGGTGTGGTGCCAGATGCTTACGCATCTTGTTCAGTCAAACGACAAGGCTCTGTTCCTCATCGACGAGCCGGACATCTATCTGCACGCGGATTTGCAACGCCAACTGCTTGGTCTCCTCAGGAACCTTGGTCCCGACATTCTCATTGCCACACACTCAACTGAGATCATCACAGAGGCGGAAACGGACGACATCGTCGTGGTCAACAAGAAACGGAAACAGGCCCGCCGGATCAAGCACCCGTCGGAACTTACGGAGGTCTTCGCAATTCTTGGCTCCAATCTGAATCCTGTACTGACTCAACTCGCCAAGACCCGGCGAGCCGTCTTTGTTGAAGGGAAAGACTTCCAGATTTTCGGCAAGTTCGCACAAAAGCTGAACTACACGCGCGTTGGCAACCGTAGCGAATTCGCCGTCATACCCGTGGAAGGGTTCAATCCGGAGAGAGCACGGAATCTCAAGAGAGGAATTGAGACCACCCTTGGTGGAAAGATAGCCGCAGCGGTCATTTTGGATCGTGACTATCGATCCCAGGCTGAGTGTGACTCGATATCCCAAGCATGTGAAGAGTGCTGCAACCTCGTGCGCATCCATGCTCGGAAGGAGGTCGAGAACTTCCTTTTAGTTCCCGAAGCAATTGATCGCGCGGCTGAGCGTCGGGTTGAGGATCAATGTCATTGACTTAAGAGAACACTGCCGATGTTTTTGCTTGCAAATATAATATGTTATGCTATTATCCCCTCAGTAGAAAAGCGGTCGAATATTACTTTTCAAGGAGGCGACATATGTGTACAGAAAAATTTAATGAAAACACTGCGGTTGGCACAGAAGGTGCTTTCCAGAATTTGTGCCAAACTTGTCGGATTTCTCAATAAATATCTTCATTCTCCTGAATTTTTTCACCGACATCGTTTGTCTGAAAAATATTTTTCCCGCAATCGTAAACTCCCCTTCAGCACCATGATACTTTTCCTCATGAATTTTGTCCGCTGCTCCTTACAAAAGGAACTTGACGGGTTTTTTCAACTTTTTCTATTTTCCGATCGCTCCGAAAGAAAGGTTACCGCTAGCGCGTTTTGTCGAGCCAGACGCAAAATTTCTTTCGAGGCTTTTGTTGATCTGAATCAGAGACTGCTCTCCTTCTTTTATCAGTCCTTCCCTGTTCGGCGCTGGATGGGATTTCGTCTACTGGCTGTCGACGGATCTACCTTGCGTGTCCCTGACAACGATGAGACCAGAAAGTTCTTTGGCGTTTGGCATCCCGCCAAAACCCGGAAAATGTGCCCTTTGGCCAGGGTTTCGTTGCTCTACGACGTTTTGAACCGCATCACCGTTCATGCACTCATGGTTCCTAAAGGGGAAGGTGAACGCTCATTAGCCGCTAAACACGTGCAGAATACCGGTGAAGGCGACCTTCTTCTTCTGGACCGGGGATACCCCGCATACTGGCTTTTTGCCCTGATCCTCAACCGGGGTTCTCAATTCCTTTGTCGGATGAAAAAGGATTCAGTTCTTGTCAAAGAATTCCTCCGCTCCGGAAAGCGCCAGGCTATCGTCACCCTTAAACCGTCGCCCGTCGCCATAAAATCCTGCCAAGAGAGGAACTTGAGCACCAACCCCCTGAAAGTTCGCGTCCTCCGGTTTACATTGAAAAACAGGGTAAAGGTCGTTCTGTTGACTTCCCTCCTTGACAAACGCCAGTTTCCTTTGGCTGAGCTCAAAGAGCTCTACACCAAGCGCTGGTCTGTGGAAACCGTTTACAGCCATTTGAAATGCCGGATCGAAATCGAGAACTTTTCGGGGAAATCTCCGCTCGCTGTCCTCCAGGATTTCCACGCGAGAGTTTTGACAGCCAATCTGACTGCCATGATCGTTCATCCAGTTCAAGATCTTATTGAGGAGCAGGCCAAAAAGCATCCCGAACGACTCAGGTACCAGGTCAACTTCACCTATGCGCTTTCGTCTATGAAAAACAACGTCGTGCTCCTCCTTGCTCGGCGACACATCACCAAAATCCTTCGAAGCCTCCTCTCGCTCCTGGGTAAGTCTTTATCGATTATCCGACCAGGCCGGAAGAATCCCAGAAAGAGAGGGCCGAAACTGAAAATTGCCGCCATGGCCTACAAGCCCATAGCTTAAGTCAATGACATTGGGTTGAGGATAGAGTGAGACGTGGAGGCCGAGACCTCACCTATACGCCATGTGCTCGAATGGTGCTTGATAGTTTCGCCGAGGAACGGAAGAACTATGTCACTTTGCAATACCTCGCGTTTCAGCGACGTTTTCAGCGAAGTAGTTGTCCCGGTGCCGACGAGGCAACCGCCAACGAGGCAGCGCTGCAAGAGTTCGATATGCGGTGGAGCGAGCACGATATGCGACTGTCGATGGTACCTGGGAAAGATGCGATGAGCAGATTGAACGAATACATGCAGCAGACGTACGGGGTGACTGTGACGCCGACGGCAATAGTCGACAGTATGAGGATAGATGAAATGCCAGAAGAAATTCAAGATCTGATAGCGTCTCTCAATTCATTTGCCGACTTGCGGCCAGGAGCACAAAAGGGCTAACAAAGCCCTCAACTGCACCTCTGGAAGCCGCCGCGGACGGCGCCTCCCATAGTCCGATTAGGTCCCACGTTAGACCAAAGGAGGAAGTAAACTTGAGCTATAGAAACAAAACGTATGTAATCTTCGATGGCGACGAAGACATGTGGGCGTACCGCTTTATGCGCGGATGGAAGGCCAACGAACACGTCGATTTCGACTTTTTTGACGCTCATGATCTCAAACCTCTTACGGATCGTGCCGGTGAGGATACTGTGAAGCGGCGATTGCGCGATCGCCTTTCAAACACCAAGCAAGCGCTTGTCTTGATCGGTGAGAAAACCAAGAATCTCTATAGATTTGTCCGCTGGGAGTTGGAGACCTGCCATAACCTCGATATACCAATTATCGCAGTAAATTTGAATGGAAAGCGAACACAAGACAACGATCTATGTCCCCTGATAATCCGTGACACTTATGTCGTTCATATCCCGTTCAAGCTTAAGATTATCCAGTATGCGCTTGATAACTTCCCAGACGAATATCGGAGACGAAAGCCACAGGATAGCGGTCCTCGGGTCTATAACGACTCGGTTTACGAGAAGCTAGGGCTATGATGGAAGAAGCCGATTATCCGGCACTCTACAGAGCGGCAAACAGCGCGTCGATGGAGGCTCAAAAAAGGTACCTCACGTTTGTGAGGGCATATTCTGCGCTCCTAATTCTTGCTGCGGGGCTTGGCGTTTATGGGATTCAGGAGAAAAGAGCGGCGATAGCCGCTGCCCTCTTGATCATTGGCTCGATATTCTTGTCTGTAGTTATGCTTCTGAGACGCGACGAAGATGTCTGGTATCGAGCGCGAGCTGTGGCAGAGTCTATCAAGACGAGCTGTTGGCGGTTCATGATGAAAGCGGACCCGTATCTGGAGACCGAAGATGTTCGAGAGGTGAAGTCCCGGTTCCGCGCAAGACTGAAGAGCATACTCAAGGAGCACAAGGACTTGTCGCATCACCTTGGTGGCCCAATCTCAGAAGAAAAACAGATCACAGAACGAATGTGTGAGATTAGAGGCCTGCAGTGGGGTGAGCGAGCAAAGTTCTATAGACAACATCGGATTGATGAACAGCGCTCCTGGTACGCGAAGAAATCAGCTTGGAACCGGCGCCACGGCACCATCTGGCTCAGCGTTCTCATCGCCTGTCAATCTCTTGCCGTTGTTTTTGTGATTATGCGCGTCGCGTACCCCTCGTGGGGATACTGGCCGTCGGAGGTGTTCGTTGTGGCGGCAGGGTCCGCTCTAACATGGATTCAGGCCAAGCGGTTTCGTGAGCTAGCGGCAGCCTATGCACTCACCGCTCATGAAGTGGGAGTTGTCCGGGGGGAGTTGGAAGGAGTTGATTCGGAAAATCAGCTAGCTGCATTCGTATCTGATAGTGAAAATGTCTTTTCCCGAGAGCATACGCAATGGTTGGCGCGTAAGGATGCCGTGTAATTGGTCTAACAAAACCATACGGCCGACGCTGGTACCTCGCGCGGCTGATGGCTGGCGTTGGAAATCACCCCTTGGTTCATCTAATAAAGGGATTCAATAATGCCAAAGAGGATTGGAAGAAATGAACCTTGTCCTTGTGGCAGCGGGAAAAAATATAAAAAATGTTGCATTGATAAAGGGAAAAAAGCTATGCAAACTAAAAATATGTCTTTGGACCAGGTATTTAAATTCTTGAAGGACGGAATTGAGAATGAGAGCCCAGACCAATCTCATCCGGATAGGAAATGTCGCGTAAAAGGGATCAGGATCATTAACAATGATACGGTGATTTGTGAATTCTATCCATATTCAACTAAATCGATCGAAATAAAGGTTGAGATAGGATCCATTATGCCTATGATTGCTGCATTCTGGCGAGATAATCCTCATGTACCTCAGGAAATTCGTAACTTTGCAGTCCGGGCCTTTAATAGTCAGAATGAAGAGTTGATGTATGCAATTTCCTCGCGTGAAACAGCAGAGTTGATGTGTGAGGGCAAATCAATAGAATGGATGAAAAATACTATTTTTCAAAATAACTCTGATGATCATCGCGTCACCTTGGCTAAGCGCCAAATTTCTGAAATTGAAAATGCCTTAAGAAAGGTTGTTTGTGAAGTCTTGGCCAAATCCCATGGACCACAGTGGTGGGATCTGTGTGTCGATAGCCAGACCCGTGGTGATGCGAGAGCTGCATACAAAAACCAAACTGGAGCTACCTCCACGGACGGTAGCGTTCTTATTTCATATACTTATCTTCTAAAATTAAAAAAAATTATCTCTGATAATTGTTCTGAATTCGTCAACATCTTTTCTGATAAACCGAAATTCGAATCCTGGATTGATGACTTAAATTCAATTCGGAGGGAGGAAGCTCATAATAGACCAATAACACATAATCATATTGCCACTCTCAAAAAGATATACAATGATATTATGCGGGCTATTAGTCAGCAATATCCTGATGTAGTTACCAGCTATCTCTCTGAAAATTGGCGGTCAAGAATCTCAGCAATTATTGAGAAATATGCTGAGAAACAAAAATCCCGTTCTGTAAATAGCGAGTTGCGTTTAAGTCATAATATGGATATTGTTAAAGAAACCATTAGCGATTTATCTGATGTTGAAACACGTATATCATCTATATTCCCTCCACCTGATAAAATTAATTCGCATAATGAATTGCTCTGTCTTTTTCGAGACTTAAAAACCTCGTTTGAAGAAATGATTTCATGTGCGGAAGTTGGTGACATGCTTGGTGTTGAAAGGGCGGGGCAAATAAATTCGGAGGTAAGTGAAACGATTAAACTATTTACAGAAAAAATATTACTCGGTTCATGATCACAACTTTTCGGTAAGAGCGACCGCATCATTTTGAAGGCAAGATAAGTCTTCTAAGATAGGGTGCAGAATAAGAAAACGAAAGGATCAGATAAGTACAGTGCACAATACGGACTATGCGACGTCCAACCTCCAAATGCAAGCGGATTCGCTACGCTCATCGCTGATTTGGGTCGTTAGGTGCACGTAAAATTGTGAACCAGTATGAGCAATAATCAAGGAGAAAATGATAGATAACTTCAGAGGGAAAGCGAATTTTATCTGGTCAGTGGCAGACCTACTTCGGGGTCCCTATCGCCCAAATCAGTACAAGGATGTCATGCTGCCCATGACAGTGCTGCGTCGGCTCGACTGCGTTTTGGAGCCGACCAAGGACAAGGTTCTCGCCAAACAAGAATCGCTCTCCGGTGGGAAAGTCAAGAACGTGGACCCTATCCTCTGCCGCGTCACAGGGGTTCCTTTTTACAATACCAGCCGATATTCATTCGAAAAGCTCAAAGGCGATCCAAACAACATCGCCGCCAACCTTACCAGCTATATCAAAGGTTTCTCAACCCGTGCCCGAGAGATCATCGAGAACTTCGGCTTCGAGGAGCACATCGGAAAGCTAGACAAGGCGGACCGACTCTACCTGCTGGTCTCCCGATTTTGCGATATTGACCTGCATCCGCAGGTGGTCTCGAACCTGGAGATGGGCTACATTTTCGAGGAGCTTATCAGAAGGTTCAACGAGGCTTCGAACGAAGAGGCGGGTGACCATTTCACACCCCGTGAGGTGATCCGTCTGATGGTAAACCTGATTTTCATGCCTGACAGCGATGTGCTCACGACCAAAGGCATTGTCAAAACCCTTTATGACCCGGCTTGCGGGACTGGAAGCATGTTGTCCGTTGCGGAGGATTATGTCCGGGAACTGAATCCCGACGCCCGCCTGGAGGTCTTCGGTCAGGATTACAACGCCCAGGCCTACGCCATATGCGGGTCGGACATGATGATCAAGGGGCAGGACATCGAGCATATCGCCTATGGCGACAGCTTTACCGACGACCGTTTCCCCCGCCACAAGTTCGATTATATGCTGGCCAATCCGCCTTTCGGCGTGGAGTGGAAACCCGAGGCCGACTTTATCAAACGGGAGCATGACGAGCAGGGCTTTGGAGGCAGATTCGGGGCCGGTTTGCCGCGGATCAACGACGGGTCTCTTCTTTTCCTGCAGCACATGATCAGCAAGATGAAGGACCCCAAGGAAGGCGGCACACGCCTGGCAATCGTCTTCAACGGATCACCGCTGTTCACCGGGGCAGCCGGATCGGGCGAGAACGAAATTCGTCGCTGGATCATCGAAAACGACTGGCTGGAGGCCATCGTCGCGCTGCCGGACCAGCTTTTCTATAACACCGGCATCTACACCTATCTTTGGATCGTCACCAACCGGAAGGAGCCAAGCCGCAGGGGCAGGATTCAACTAGTGGACGGCACCGGCTTCTTCAAAAAGATGCGCAAGTCCCTCGGCAACAAGCGCCACGAAGTATGCGACGACCAGAGGGACGACATCACGCGGCGCTACGGCACGCTCAAGGAAGGCGAGCATATCCGCCTCTTCGAGAACGAAGACTTTGGGTACCGCCGCATCACCGTCGAGCGTCCGCTTCGACTCAACTTTGCCGTGGACAAAGATCGCATCTCGCGGCTTGCCGAGACCAAGGCCTTCACAACCCTGGCCACCAGCAAGAAACGCAAGGATACCAAGGCTGCCAAGACAGAAATCGAAGCGGGCCAAAAGCTTCAAGAAAAAATTATGGCCGCTCTTGATTCGCTCACGTCGCTCGGCATTGTCCAAGACCGAGATGAGTTCTCAAAACGTTTGAAGTCCGCCTTCAACAAAGCCGGGATCAAGGTCCCCAGCGCGCTTTTCAATGCGATCCTGATGGCCTTGGCCGAGCGGGACGAAAAAGCCAAAATCTGCACAGATGCCAAGGGCAACCCGGAACCCGATCCGGAGCTGCGCGACTACGAGAACGTGCCGCTCAAGGAAGACGTGGACGTGTACATGAAGCGCGAGGTGCTGCCGCACGTGCCCGATGCCTGGATTGACGAATCTAAAACCAAGGTCGGCTACGAGATCAATTTCAATCGGTATTTTTACAAGTATACCCCGCCCAGACCGTTGGAGGAGATCGAAACCGACCTCAAGAAGATCGAGAAGGAAATCGCCGACATGCTCGCGGAGGTGACGGAATGAGTGATAAACCGTCTAATCCTTCAATGACAGCGAACGTTTTCGTTCGCTTGCTCGGCGATATCCGGAAGATGATTGAAGAAACACGCGCCAGTGTCGCCGCAACGGTGAATGCCGGGTTGACGATGCTCTATTGGCGCATCGGAAGCCGAATCAACCAGGAAATATTGAGAGGCAAGCGCGCCGACTATGGAGCGGAAATTGTCCCTACGCTGTCGAGACAGTTGGAGATGGAATACGGAAGCGGCTTTTCAGCAAAAAATATCCGGCATATGATCAGATTTGCCGAAGTGTTTCCAGAGGAGAAGATAGTCTCTACGCTGTCGAGACAATTGAGTTGGTCACATTTCAAGGAGATTATTTACCTTCAGCAACCGCTGCAAAAGGAGTTCTACGCCGAGATGTGCCGGGTGGAACGATGGAGCGTCCGCACCCTTCGAAAAAAAGTCAGTTCAATGCTTTATGAACGGACCGCCCTATCCAAAAAACCGGCTGAGTTGGCGAAACTAGAGCTTGAAGCCTTGCGGGAGGAGGACCGCATGAGTCCCGATCTCGTATTTCGTGACCCTTACCTGCTCGATTTTCTCGGCCTGAAAGGAGCCTATCAGGAAAAAGATCTGGAAGCGGCCATCCTGCGCGAACTGGAAGCCTTCATCATGGAACTGGGCGTTGGCTTCACCTTTGTCGCCCGGCAGAAACGCATCACCGTAGACCATGACGATTTTTACCTGGATCTACTCTTTTTCCATCGCGATTTGCGGCGGCTGGTGGCCGTAGAACTCAAACTGGATAAATTCCGGCCCGATCACAAGGGGCAGATGGAGCTCTACCTCCGCTGGCTCGACAAGTACGAGCGCAAAGCCGGCGAGGATACGCCTCTGGGCATCATTCTGTGCGCGGGGAAAAACAGCGAACAGATCGAGCTGCTGGAACTTGGCCGGGCCGGCATCCATGTGGCCGAGTACCTGACCGTTTTGCCGCCCAAGGATATTTTGAAACGCAAATTGCATGAAGCCATCGAACGTTCCCGGCTGGCCCTGGAGAATCGGGAATGGGGTGAAGTTGATTCGGCGGATGCCGCGTCGAGCCCAACCGCCAAGGGAAACTTGACGGTTGGCTCTGACCGAAAGAAGCACCAGGCCAAAGACCGCAAGGGTGAACCGGACAAAGGGGGTGGATCATGAAAAGCTCTGCTGTCCGGTCAGGGAAACGAGCAACGTACCCGGCGTACAAGCCATCGGGGATGGAGTGGGTTGGCGATATTCCCGAGCACTGGGATGTTCGTCGCATAAAGTATACAGCCTCGATTAACGATGAGGCACTTTCTGAAGCGACAAACCCGGAATTCGAGTTCAACTACGTGGATATCAGCAGTGTTGATCCTGTCAAAGGCATTGTGGCAACAGAAGTCTACCGATTTGAGGATGCCCCTTCACGCGCAAGACGCATTGTTCGAGAGGGAGACACAATTGTGTCGACTGTCCGCACCTACCTTCGGGCCATCGCTGCAATTCGCAGCCCAGATGATAGCTTGATTGTCTCAACCGGCTTTGCCGTGGTTCGGCCAAGGACAATCAATCCCGGATATCTATCCTATATGCTACGATCTCCATTCTTTATCGATACGATTGTCTCGCGGTCAACGGGCGTGAGCTACCCTGCGATTAATGCTGCCGAGATAGGTAACATTGGGGTCACAATACCGTCGATCAAAGAGCAACAAACCATCGCATCCTTTCTCGACCGCGAGACAGCGCGGATCGATGCGCTCATCGAGAAAAAGCAGCGACAGATCGAGTTGCTCCAGGAAAAGCGATCCGCCCTCATCAGCCACGCCGTTACCAAAGGGCTCGACCCCGACGCCAAGATGAAGGACTCCGGGATTGAATGGCTGGGTGAGATTCCGGAGCATTGGTCTCTGAAGCGGCTTAAGTTTGTATCAACCCTCCAGACTGGCTTGACGCTGGGCAAGAAGTACGAAAATGAGGAACTCGTAACGAGACCTTATCTGAGAGTAGCTAATGTACAAGATGGTTATTTAGATCTGACAACGATTACTGAAATAGAGCTTCCGAACAAAGATACTGCGCGCTATGAGCTACGACATGGTGATGTTCTTATGACGGAAGGAGGCGATTTCGACAAACTCGGTCGTGGCTATGTATGGGAAGACCAAATTCCGGGATGCTTGCACCAGAATCACATATTTGCGGTCCGACCGAACTCAAGCGAATTGAATTCGCACTTTTTGGCGTCGGTGCTCACTTCCTTCCACGGCAAAAATTATTTCACCAGTACTTCTCAGCAAACCACCAACCTGGCGACAACAAACAGCACCAAGTTGCGCAGCTTTCCTCTCCCACTTCCTCCCCTAACCGAGCAGGAAGAAATTCTGCGCCATTTGAGACGATCCACTGGTCATCTTGATAATCTCAGGCATAAAATTGATTTAAGTATTGAAAAGCTTCGCGAGTACCGAACGGCCCTCATCTCGGCAGCAGTGACGGGGAAAATAGACGTTCGCAAGGAGGTTTCCTGATGCCGGGTCAACATACGGAATACGCATTCGAAACCGCCATAGAACACCACCTGACCACGGCCGGTGGATATGAAAAAGGCAACCGGGAGGGCTTCGACACCGAGCGGGGTCTGTTCGTCGGCGACGTGATTGCGTTTATCCAGAAAACCCAGCCCAAGGAATGGGGATACCTCGCCAGCCTCCAAAAAGAAAAGGCGGAAGAAACGCTGATAGATGAACTGTGCCGCGCCCTCAACTCCAGCCATGAGGGGTGCCTCTCGGTCCTTCGACACGGGTTCAAGTGCTTCGGTAAGCTATTCCGGGTGGCTTATTTCGCCCCGGCCAGTGGCATGAACCCCGACACCCAGGCGCTTTATGCCGCCAACCGGCTCACCATTACGCGCCAGCTCCGCTTTTCGGCCAAGCACGGAAACACCCTTGATGTGACTCTGGCCCTCAACGGCATCCCCCTCGCCACCCTGGAACTGAAAAATCTCATGACCGGCCAAAACTGGCGACATGCGGTCACACAGTACAAGAACGACCGCGATTCGTCGGACCTGATATTTCAGTTTAAGAAACGCACCCTTGTCCATTTCGCGGTGGACACCGACGAGGTCTACATGACCACGCGTCTTTCGGGAAAAAGCACGCGCTTTCTGCCCTTCAACAGGGGCTGCGGAGGCGGGGCAGGCAATCCGGAAAACCCCGGCGGCTACAAGACCGCGTATTTGTGGGAGGCGGTGCTCGAGCGTCACAGCATCCTGGATATTCTGGCACGGTTCATTCATCTGCAGATCGAAGAGAAAAAGCTCGGTGGGAAGCGAGTCAAGAAGGAAACCATGATATTCCCGCGCTATCACCAGCTTGATTGCGTGAGAAAACTCGTCGCGGACGCTCGCGAGCGCGGCACCGGAACCAACTACCTGATTCAGCACTCAGCAGGCAGCGGGAAATCCAACTCCATTGCCTGGCTGGCCCATCGGCTTGCGAGTCTTTACACCGTAAATGACGAGAAGGTTTTCGACTCTATCATCGTGGTCACAGACAGGGTCGTCCTCGACCAGCAGCTGCAGAACACCATTTACCAATTCGAACATAAGCAGGGCGTGGTGCAGAAGATCGATATCAACTCGACACAGCTGGCCGACGCCCTCGCCTCGGGCGTTCCGATTGTGATCACCACCCTCCAGAAGTTTCCTTTCGTCACCGAGAAAATGGGCGCCCTGCCCATGCGCCGTTATGCGGTGGTTGTTGACGAAGCCCACAGCTCCCAAGGCGGCGAGACGGCAACCGAGCTCAAAGGCGTGCTCGCCGGCGCAGCCATTAAGGAAGAGGCCAGGGCAAAAGCCGAGGAGGAAGGGCTGCCCGATTATGAGGAGGAAATCCTCAAGACCATGGCAAAGCGCGGACAGCAACCCAACATCAGCTTCTTTGCCTTCACGGCAACGCCTAAATACAAAACCCTGGAGGTCTTCGGCACACCCGGCGCGGACGGCAAGCCGAATCCCTTCCATCTCTACAGCATGCGGCAGGCCATCGATGAGGGGTTCATCCTCGACGTGCTCCGGAATTACACGACCTACAAGACATATTACCGGCTGATCAAATCAATCGAGGATGATCCACAGGTGGACAAGCGCAAGGCCGCGCGGGCGCTGGCGCGATTCATGAGCCTGCATCCGCACAATATTGCCCAGAAGACCGAGGTCATGGTCGAGCATTTCCGGCACTTCACCATGCACAAGATCGGGGGTAAGGCCAAGGCCATGGTGGTGACCTCCAGCCGTCTTCACGCGGTCAGATACAAACAGGCGTTCGACAAATACATTAAGGATAAAGGCTATGCGGGGATTAAAACGCTGGTGGCCTTTTCGGGAACTGTGATCGATCCTGACGCTGCGGGTGTCGAATACACGGAATCCGGCATGAACGTGGACGCCAATGGCAAGCACATCAAGGAAAAGGAACTGCCTGAACGGTTCGGGACAGAGGAATACCAGGTGCTGCTCGTTGCGGAGAAGTATCAGACCGGCTTTGATCAGCCCCTCCTTCACACGATGTATGTGGACAAGCGACTGTCAGGCATCCAGGCCGTGCAAACGCTTTCGCGTCTCAACCGGACGCATTCCGGCAAGGAGGACACCTTTGTCCTGGATTTCGTGAATGAACCAGATGAAATTCTCAAGGCCTTTCAGCCCTATTATGAGCAGACGCTTATCGGTGAGCGCGCAAAACCCCAGCAATTATATGAACTGCAGGCCAAGCTCGATGGCCACCAGGTTTATCACAAGGCCGAGGTTGAGGAGTTCTGCAAGGTCTTTTACAGGCCCAAGCCGAACCAGACAACCGCGGATCATGCCTGGATGAATGCCTGCATCGATCCGGCGGTGGAACGCTACAAGCACCTGGACGAGGATGTCCGGGAGGAATTCCGCAAGACGCTCGTTGCCTACAGGAACCTCTATTCCTTCATGTCACAGGTAATCCCGTTCCAGGACACCGACCTCGAAAAGCTCTACTCGTACATCCGGTTCCTGCTGACCAAGCTGCCGAGAGGCGATCGGGGTCCTGTCTACAACTTCAACGACGATGTTGCTCTGAAATATTACCGCCTGCAGAAAATCGGTGAAGGATCGATCGTGATGGAGGCCGGCGGCCGTTACGAAGTTTCAGGTCCAACATCCGTAGGAACGGGGATTGCTCGAGGAGACGAGATCGAGCTGTCCAAACTGATTGACATCCTGAATGAGCGATTTGGAACGGATTTTCGTCCGGGTGACCAGCTGTTTTTCGAATCGATCCGGGAAGACGCGGTATCAGACAGCAACCTCCGCCAGGCGGCACTCGCCAACACGATGGAAAACTTCGGCTATGTCTTTCGCAAGGCCCTGGAGGGACTCTTCATAGACCGAATGGACCAGAACGAAGAAATTACAGCGAAATTCATGAACGAGGATCAATTCCGGGAGGCGGTCAGCAAACATCTCCTCAAAGAGGTCTACGAAAAGATCCGATCTGAGGATAAGGTAAATGCCGAAATTTGAGCAGCCTCTAGACAGCCTTTCTATCGCAGATTTTTTTGCACCGCCTATAAAAAACCCCTGAAGCAGACCACCCGTTTGGTCCTATAAAATAGGACCAAAAAAATAGGGCGGCCCGATGTTCGAGTCGCCCTAAGTTCTTGTTTTTACTTGGTAGGCACGCGGGGATTTGAACCCCGGACCCCTACCGTGTCAGGGTAGTGCTCTCCCCCTGAGCTACGTGCCTGTAAGAAGCTTTTTAGATACCAAGGGCGGGGGGCCTTTGTCAAGAGCTATTCTCGGCTCCGGGTGATTTTATGACACCGGCAAAAAGGACCCGCAAGGTAAAGGTAGACCTCGGAACGCGGGATGATCTTTTTGCGAACAAAGCCGGCTAAAGAATGATCCCTACCATCGCCCCGGTCATGCAGGTGGCGAGGGTGCCGGCCACGATGGATTTGAGGCCGAGGGCAACGATCTCGCTCCGTCTTTCTGGCGCCATGGTCCCCATGCCGCCGATCATGATGCCGAGGGACCCGAAGTTGGCAAAGCCGCACATGGCGTAGATCATGATCAAGCGGCTGCGCATGCCCAAGGCATCCTCGGGCAGGCGGGAGAGGTCGATATAGGCCAGGAGTTCGTTCAAGACCGTTTTGGTCCCCATCAGGGAGCCCGCGATGTGCGCCTCGGACCACGGAATACCCATCAGCCAGGTGATCGGGGCCATGACCCAGCCGAGGATCCGTTGAAAGCTCAGGGCGCCGCCGTGGACATCCGGCCCCAAGGCGAGAATCAGGTTGACGAGCTTGACCAGGGCGACCAGGACCACCAGCATGGCAATGATGCCGATCAGGAGCCTCGCTCCGTCTAAGGCACCCTTGGTGATGGCGTCCATGGAGCTGTCCGCCATGCGCGGGATGGCGATATCTCCGGAGGACGGCTCGCCCTCCTCCGGGACCATCAGCTTGGCGATCGTAATCGCCGCCGGGACGCTGATCAGGGAGGCGGTCAGGAGATGGCCCATGATATCGGGCACCACCCGGGCGAGGATGCCGGCGTAGAGGACCATCACCGTGCCCGCGATGGTCGCCATTCCCGAGGTCATGATCGTGAAGAGCTCGCTTCTCGAGACCTTCGCGATATAGGGCCGCACGATCAGCGGGGACTCCACCATCCCCACGAAGACATTGACGGCGCTCCCGAGGCCTTCGACCCCGCCGATCCCCATCAGACGCACGAGCACCCAGGAAAAGGACCGGACCACCACGGGGATGACCCGCCAGTAGAAAAGGAGGGAGGACAGGGCCCCGATGACCAGGACAAGCGGCAAGCCCCGGAAGGCAAAAACATAGCTCAGACCGGGTGCCTTCTCGTCGAAAGGCAGCTCGGCCCCACCCAGGTAGCCGAAGACAAATCCGGTCCCTGCACGGGTCGCCTCCTCGATGAAGCCGACAACAGTGTTCAGTGAAAGAAAGAGACCACGGCTGCCCGGCAGCTTCAGAAAGAGGATCGCCAGCAGCGCCTGAAGACCCAGGCCTGTGACGATGATCCGCAGCCTGACCCCGCGCCGGTTTTCCGAGAAAAGCCAGGCGATCACAACGAGCGTCAACAGGCCGACCAGACTCTGCAGCTGCGCCATAATTCACATAAGCCTCCGCTCCTGCCGGAGGGAGGCCCGCCGGCGGGACGCTCAGGAGCGCGCCGTTTCCTCCTCGCTCATTTTTCTGAACCAGTAACGCATATAGTGCAGCCCGGATGCGATGGTCAACGCCGCCGTCACCCAGAACACCGGCTCCCCCGCAAAAGCCCGCAGGTGCAGCTTTTCATCCGACAGCACCACGAAGATGCTGAGGAGCTGAAAGAAGGTCGTTATCTTGCTGACGACGGACGGACACATGACCACTTCATGCCGGGTGATGAAGAGGATGACGACCCCCAGGAGGATCAGCACGTCCCGGCTGATGGCAACGACCGTGAGCCAGACAGGAATGAACTCGCGGGCCGCCAGGACAACGAAGGCGGCCACCAGCAGGATCTTGTCCGCGAGGGGATCGAGGAAGGCGCCGATCTGGCTCTTCTGGTTGAAGGCGCGGGCGATCATGCCGTCGACCCCGTCGCTCACGCCGGCGATGACGAAGACGATCAGGGCGGCGGTCAGACGGTCGTCCAGGAGATAAATGACGAAGATCGGGACGAGGATGACGCGCAGGCTGGTGATCAGATTCGGGATCGTCATGTCGATCAATAGCTGGAAGGTGAGATGGAAAAGACCAGCGCTCCGTCGGAGCGTATCTCCCCGCTCATCGCGAAGGGGCGGTTCGGGCTCTGGTTGACGATCGAAAGCAACTGCGCCGCGTCCCCCCTGAAGAGGACCTGGTAGCCCACCGAATCGCGTCCGGCACGGCTGGGCTTGATGGACTGCACCCCGGCGACGCCGCTTGCGATAAAGCTCTGGAAGCGGTTCACCTCCTCATAAGACCGGAACCCCTGCAGAAAGACTTCAAGAGCCTTCACCCCTGCCGGTCCGCTCTCGGAGTCTGCTGAAAGCCGCTGTTGAAGCTCAGCCGCCGCCTTCTGAACCGCCTTGTCCAGCGCAGCCAGATCCGTCTGATCCGCCTCCGCGGTCTCCGGCGGTCGTTCGACCACGCGGCTTTCCGCGAGCGCCCTCCGGCCCGCCACTTCTAAGATCTTCAGGTCGAGGGACACCTGTCCCTCGCTCTGGATCCCGCTTCGGCCCCAGAGCACCCATTCCGCCCCAAACAGGGCGCCCCAGCGGAAGATGTCCTCCTCCTGCAGGTCCAAGGCGCGCATCGACGAAGCCACTTCCTTGCCCGGGAAGGCCGTCACCCGATTCACCGGGTCGTATCCCAGATCCTGGAAGGTCTGATGCAGGAGGATCTCGGTGGTATCCAGCGCGGGCTGCGCCTGAGGGTCTTTCCACCAGTAAACGGGCTCACCGTCGCGTTTTTCCGACACCATGAACAGGATCTTTACCGGCGCATCGGCCTCCCTGGCCAGGCCGGAATCCTGGAGCGCCTTTTCCAGCATCGCACCGTTTACGCGAAGCTTCACGAGCACGAGGAGGCTGCCGTCCGAAGCGGCTTCCTGAAGGATCGTGTACCCCTGAACGAGGTCGGCCCATCTCGGAAGCACATCCTTGACAGCCCTTGCTAGGCCGGCCGCAAGCTCTGCGCTGACCATCCGCTCGGCCACCGCCGCTTCGACCCCCTTGACGAGGGCAGCGTCGATCGCCTGCTTACGGGCCACGGCCTGGTTCCCACCCGTCACCGAGGCCTTTCCGATCACATACCTGTCCTGCTCCTCCGCCTCCTGCGCAGAGGCGGCACAGATCAACACAGACCAGAAAACCGCCAGAAGCACCGTTGCTCTCAGACGCATCATCAACCCGTCTCCCTACTGAACCGATATCGAGCCGGACCCGGCAAAAGCCCGACGAAACCCCCGCCGGTCCCGCCCCTTCAAGCCTTTCGGGCGCCGCCGCAAAAGGCGCAAAAGTATCCTCGTGAAATCAGCCGGCCCTTCCGCCGCTCAAGGCAAAGGCCGCCTCACCATCGCTTTCGAGGAACGTGCGGACGGCGGCAAGCACGGTGTCCAACGCCTCGGGGGCGATCCACTGCATCTCCGGATCGGCCTTGAACCAGGTCAACTGCCGTTTCGCATACCGCCGAGTATCGCGCTGAAGCAGGGCCGCCGCTTCATCCATCGTCCATCGGCCGTCGAGAAGCCCTACGGCATGGCGATACCCGATCGCCTGCATCGGCTTCAGATCGCGGGAAAATCCACGCCGGATGAGCTCTTGCGTCTCCTCCACCAGCCCCGAGCGCATCATGGACAAACTGCGGACGTCGATCCTTTCATAGAGCGCCGGGCGCGGTACATCCAGGCCGATCTTCAAGGCCCTGAGGGTCCTGTCGCCAAACCCATGCGCACGGCTCAAGGCGGAGGCCTTCTGCCGGGTCAACGCGACGATTTCCAAGGCGCGCGTGATCCGCAGGGCGTCGTGGGGGTGGATCTTCGCGGCCGCCTCCGGGTCCAACTGTTCGAGCCTGGCATAGAGCCGGTCGAGCCCGCCGCTCTTCCACTCCGCAATCAGGGCTTCCCTTACAGCCGGATCCGACGGCGGCACCGGCATCAACCCCCCGAGGAGGCTCCGGATGTAGAGCCCCGTCCCCCCGACGACAAGACAGACCTTCCCGCGGCGGACGATGTCGTGGACGAGCGGGAGGGCAAGGGAGCGGAAGATCGCCGCGTTGAAAGGCTCATCGGGGTCGACGACATCCATCAGATGGTGGGGCACCCCGCCCCGCTCGGAAAGGGATGGCTTTGCGGTTCCGATGTCCATCCCGCGATAGACCTGCATGGAATCGGCGTTGATCACTTCCCCATCGAAGCGCCGCGCCAGCGCGACCGCCAAAGCGGTCTTGCCGCTTGCCGTCGGACCGGCAACGATGATGACCTTGGACTGTGCGTGCTGCATCGTCTCCCTGCAGACAGCGGTTAGAGCACGATCGACGGGACGGGCGGAACGTACGCTTACACGGTGCGCTTGAACATCCGCTCGAGCTCGGTGTAGCGGATCCGCCGCAGGATGGGCCTCCCGTGCGGACAGTGGTCGGGCACCTCGAGGCCCTTCAACTGCTGCAGCAACCGCTCCATCTCCTCGCGCACGAGCCTGTCGCCGGCCCGGATCGCGCCGTGACAGGCCATGGTGATCAGCATCCGATCGAGGACAACCTCGGCGCCGAGGGACCGCCCTTCGTCGAGCAGCGCCAGGAGATCCGTCAGGAGCTTCCGCCACTCCCGATCCTTCAAGATGGCCGGGACCGCGCGAACCAGAAAAGTGTTGCCCCCGAAATGGTCGAGCTCGATCCCGACCCTCAGAAGCTGCTCCCGCTGCTCGAGCGCCGTACGGGCATCCCGCGCGCCCAGTTCGATTTCGAGGGGAAAGAGATGGGCCTGGGTCGTCAGGCGTCCGTCGCGGACCTGCTCCTTGAGGGCTTCGTAGACCACCCGTTCGTGCGCGGCATGCTGATCGACCATCAGGAGGCCCTCCTCCGTTTCACACAGGATATAGGTCCGCCCCAGCTGGCCGATCACGGAGACGCTGAGGTCATCCCCGGCCGGCACCTCCGGCTCCTCCTCCGGGATAAAACGCCACTGCGGCGGATCGGAGGGCATCGACCCATAGGAGCGCTCCGGTTCCGCGGCCCGGAACCTGAGCGGCTGTTCTACCGGCGGAGGCGGCGCAGGCGCCTGGGGTGAAGCCGCTATTGCAAAGGATGCCTTAAGCGGCGCCCCGAAGGAGCTCCGGACCGTTTCGGAAACCGCCCGGAAGACCGCTTGGGCATTCCGGAAGCGGACCTCCTGCTTCGTCGGGTGCACGTTGACGTCGACCTCTTCCGGGTCCATCTCGATAAAGATCAGCGCCTGCGGGTACTGCCCCCCCATCAGCCGCTGACCGTAGGCATCCATCACCGCGCGGTGGATCAGGCGGTCCCGGATGTACCGGCGGTTCACGTAGATCAAGAGCCGGTCCGACCGCTTTCGGCCGAATTCCCCCGGCGCCGTGAAGACCCTGACCTTGAAGCCGCCCCATTCCCCTTTGAGATCCGCCATCGCCTCGGCGACCTCGCGTCCCACCAGGGCCGAAAGGCGGACCACGGGGTTGTCCGACGCGGGGAGGCTCAACACCTCCCGTCCGTCCTCCTTCAGATCGAAGGCGATCTCGGGGTAGGCCATGGCCATCTGGATCACCGTATCGACCACATAGCGGCCCTCGGTGCGATCCGCCCGAAGGAACTTCCGGCGCGCCGGCAGATTGAAGAACAGGTCGCGCACCTCGACCGTCGTCCCGGGCGGGGCTCCAGCCTCGGTGACGATGCGGTTCCCGCCCCCCTCCATCTCGAGGCGGAAAGCGGCGATCTCATGGTGGGGACGGGAGGTGATCGCAAAACGGGCCACGGAGGCGATGCTCGGCAGCGCCTCCCCCCGGAAGCCGAGGGTGCGGATTGCGAAGAGATCCTCCGCGCTCCGTATCTTGCTGGTCGCATGGCGCTCGACGCACAGGGCCAGGTCCTCCCGGCTCATGCCCACCCCGCGGTCAGCCACTTTGATCCCCGTCCGGCCCCCGTTCTGGACCTCCACGATGACCCGGTCGGTCGCCGCGTCAATGGCATTGTCGACCAGTTCGCGCACGACCGATGCGGGGCGATCGATCACCTCGCCGGCCGCGATCTGGCTCGCCAGCCGCTGGGGCAAGACCTCGATGACGTTCATAGCTTCAGCAGGTCAGGATCGACGATAAACGGCTCCGGGCGCGCGGCGCTCCTCCGCAGCCGCCGCGACAGCCATTTGCGGCAGGCCAGTTCGATCGGGGCCTTGCCCATCGGATCGTAGTGCAGGCAGGAGCTCGAATCGGGGTGCGTCAGGATATCCTCGACCAGGCGGCAGGACAGATCGAGCGTCAGCGCGAGATACTGCTCGAAGAGCGGCCAGCGCGGGGTGCGCATCCCCCAGATGGCCTCGCGGTTGGCGTTCACGAACCCGGTGAACTTGACCGACTGGGTGTAGAGAAGTTTGTTGGCGCTCATCCGGCCTCGGCTCTTCCCGCCGATGAAGCCGAGGATCGCGTCGCAGTTTTGGTGGTCCATCTTGAGGACCCGATTGGCAAGCTGCGTATAATCCGTCCCGATCCAGTAATCCGCCTTGAGCTCCCAATAGAGATGGCCCATCCGATTCCCGGGCGGGAAGATGCTCAGCATCTTGGGGATAAAGATGTGATGCGCCGCGACATCCGCCGCGAGGTGGGACAGGAACCCATAGGCATAGGACCGCTCCTGATCGTCGCGGGCCTCGCCGAGAAACTGAAACCCGCCTTCCCAGTGGTGCGGATGGTCGTCCGCCTTCTTTTTGCCTTTCCCGATGAAAAAATCGGCTGCCATGCAGCCGTAAAGGTATTCAAAGGGATAAGCGGTGATCGCGCCGGCGACCGCCGGCAGAATCTCCTTCAGATGCCCCATCAGATGGAGGGCGGTGAGGGTGTGAACCCCCGGCCCCCATGCCAACGCCCAATCGGCCTGCAGCCACTGGACGACCGTCCCCAGCCCGAAAAGGCACAGGACCCTCAGAAAAAACCGTTTTTGCCCCAAAATCGTCGTCGACTCCTTTTCAACTGCCCGCGGCCGGAAGACGGCCTCCGGATCATTCCATCGCCTCTGCAATGGAGACGGTCCGATCCCCGAGCATGTTGACGTAGCATCCCAGTTCGTTGTCGTACCAGCCATAGATGACGGCCTGCGTGATGGCGATCCGAACGCGCTCGGCCGGCGCGCCCGCCGCGGGGCGCGAATCGATGCCGCAGACCTTTCCGAGGTCGATCGCCACCTCCGCGGTCCGCGTGAGCGTCTCGTGCCCCTCGATCAAGGCCGCCGCGCGCGGCAGCCCGATGATGTCGGAGGAGACGTTCTGCTCCTCCGTGTAGTGGAGATACCCGCGCGCATCCCGCTCGGCCGCCTCTCGATAGACGGCGTTGATGTCGTCCCGGCGGATACCCTCCCCGGTGGGGTCTTCCTGCAGATTCACCACCAGGATGATGAGCGAGCCGGTCGAGTTCGGAATCCGGACCGACTCCGCCATGAACCCGATGTCCTTCATCTCGGGGATGACGAGCCCGAGCGTGTTGGCGGCCCCCGTGCTCGTGAGGATGATGTTGTTCAGGATGCCGCGGTTCTTCCGTAGATCCGTCGCACCCGCACCCGGCATCCGGTCGAGGACCTGCTGGGATGAGGTCACGGCGTGGATCGTGGCCATCGAGGCCGTCAGGATCCGGTCGGCTCCGAAGTGATCGAGCAGCGGCTTCATCATGTGCGCCAGGCAGGTGGTCGTACACGATGCGTTCGAGACGATCTTGTGCACCCTGGGATCGTAGGCGTCTTCATTGACGCCCATGACGGTCGTCACTGCGTCCTCGGGCATCGGCTTCGATTTATCCTTGATCTTGAAGGGGGCCGAAACGATGACCTTGCGGGCCCCCGCGGCCAGATGCCCCCGTGCGCTCCCCTTCGGCGCGTCCACGGCCAAGGTGGGATCGATGAACTGCCCGGTCGTGTCGACCACCAGTTCGACCCCGTTCGCGGCCCAGGCGATCTCGGCCGGGTTGCGCGTCTCCCGGAGGACCTTCACCGGGACACCGTCCAAGCGCAGGGTGCCGGCCGATTCATCGAGCGCCTCGACCACCGGGCCCGCTTTGTGGCCGTAAAGGTAGACGCCGAGCGACCCGTAGGTCGAGTCATGAACCATATAGTGCGCGAGATCCGCCAGAGAGGTTCCCACACCACGCCCGATGTTGACCACCACCTCCCCGAAATGCTTCCGGACCACATGGTGCCAGAGCGTCATCTTGCCGATGCGGCCGAGGCCGTTGATGCCGAGTTTGCGCCCTTTGCCGGAAACACCGCCGATCACATCCGCCATAACACCCTCCCCTTATGCCTTTTGAATCCTCAACTTATCAAAGTAAACCGTCCCGCTCCTCCCGTCAAGGCTGATCCAGTCGCCGGCCTTCAAAACCTTGCTGTCGAGGGAACAGGCGCTGTCCTTTTCCATGCAGATGAGCGCCGTGCATCCCACCACGCAGGTCTTGCCGAGCCGATGCGCCACAATCGCCGCATGGGAGGTGGAGCCTCCGCGGGCGGTCAGGAGCCCGTCGGCCTCGTGGATCTCGACGATGTCGTCCGGCACCGTATCCCCCCGCACCAGGACGAGGGGCGTCTCCGGCTCCCTCCGGCGCCAGTCGGCGATCTCCCCCCGGTTGAAGACCACGCGCCCCACCATCGCGCCGCCGCTTACGCCCACGCCATGCCCCAGCACCCGCGGCGGCTCGCCGGCCGGGATGTCGAAGACCTCTACTTCCCTCCGTTCGCGGATCCCCATGTCGCGGGTCTGAAGAAAATAGAGGCGCTCCGGCTCAGGCCCCTCGAAGGTGAACTCCATCTCCTGCGGGGTCCAGCCGTTCTCGTCGATCAGCGTCTCGGCATAGCGCTCGAGGGCGCGATATATCTCAGGAAAGAGGGTTTCAAGAGACCCCTCCCCGGTGCGGTTTTCCATGGCCGCCTGCAGCTCGGAGACGGGGAGGGTCGTCACCAGGCCCGACACGACATCCTCCCCCTGATTGCCCGGTGTAAAATCCCCCCAGAGGCGCACCATGTCGGCCGCCATCCGCGGGCTGTGGGTGAAGAGCACCCCCGCCCCGGAATCACGCGACCGGTTCCCGAAGACCATGCCCTGGACCGTCACGGCGGTCCCCCAGTCATCCGAGATCCCCATGATCTTGCGGTACGCGGCGGCCTTCGGCGCAAACCAGGAATCGAACACCCTGTGCACCGCCGCCGTGAGCTGCTCCACCGGCTCATCCGGGACCCGAATCCCGTGGTCGCGGACGAGCGCACCGAAGGCCAGGGCGAGCTTCTTCATCTGCGGGCCGGAGAACTCCCGCTTGCGGGCCACGCCGGCCCTCGCCTTGTGCTCCTCCATGACGTCGTCGAACCGGTCCCGGTCGATGCCCCCCGCCATGCCGAAGGACTGCTGGAGCCGCCGATAGGTGTCCCAGGCGAACCACGGGTTTCCGCTCTCCGCCGCAAGGCCCTCCACGATCGTTTCGTCGAGGCCGATATTGAGGACGGTCGTCATCATCCCCGGCAGGGAGATGGAAGCGCCGCTCCTGACCGCGATGAGGAGCGGATTCTCGGGGCGCCCGAAGCCCCGCCCGGCCTCCTCCTCGAGCAGGGCGACCGCCCGCCTGAGGTCCGCATCGAAGCGCCGGCGAGCCGGTTCGTAATCCCGGATGAAGTCCCGGCTGCGGAAGACATCGGTCGTGACGATGAACCCGGGGGGCACGGGCAGCCCCAGCTCCCGGATCCGCACGAGGTTGAGCCCCTTGCCCCCGAGATGAATGACGTCGTCCACCTCGGGTCTGACCGGGTGAAACGGCGTGATGGCCTTTTCGGGCTCGTAGTCGAGGAGCAGCCGCAGCGCCTCGGGCGGCAGCTCCGTCGCCTGGCGGCGGAGGGCGTCGAGGATCCGGCCGATGAAGCGGTCGAGCTGCTGGAGGCCGAGCGACGAGGCGATCCGGTCGCGCAGGAAGATCTCGCTCACGCGGTGGGCAAGCCGGGTGCGGCCCTCGTCTTCGCCTTCGGCCCCCTGCGGGTCCCTGAAACGGGGGAGAATCCGCTGGAGGGGGATCTCGCCCGCCGCCCGCAGCAGATTGTCCTGATGGATGTTGTTGAAGGTGTCCTGGACGATATTCCCGACGGCCCGCGAGAACCCCTGGAAGATATCCACGTACTGTCCGGCCGAGAACCCCCGGATGGCGAGCGAGTGGTTCAGCAGATCCAGCTGCAGCTCGAGTTCGTGGCTGAGGATGCCGTCGACCGCAAGGGCCCGTTTGAAGAGGTGGAGCACCTCGCGGATTTCCTGGATGCCCGCCCGCGTGACGAACCCGAGTTCGAGCCCGTCCAGCAGATTCTCGAAGCGCACGTTGACGAGCGCCTCGAGCCTGAAGGTGAGCCCCAGGGCATCGAACTTGGGCTCATGGTAGCTTCCATACGTAGAGGGGATGTCCACCGCGAAGTGCCGTTTGTAGTAGATGTCCTCCTGGGCCTCGAAGCGCTCTTCGGAGAGGATCAGCTCTTTGAGCGCCTCCAGGTGGTCGAGGAGTCCTTCGAGCTGTCCGGCCGGATCGGGTTCGCCGAGCGCCGCGTGCAGGCGCTCCACCCCGGGGAGGGCCCCGGCTCTGAGCGCGCCGAAATAGGCCTCGAGGTCGGTGTAGCCGTGCTCGTATTTCTGGTAGAGGAGGCGGTAGAGGCGGATCGCGAGGCGCACCCGTTCGGCCTCCCTGGGATCGAGGGCGGCAGCCTCGGCGGCGGCATCCGCGATCGCCTCATCCGGGATGCGGAGCAGATCCTGCACACCCCGTGCGCCGGCCGTTTCCGCGGCCCGGCTGAGGACCGCATGAACGCCGTCCAGGAAAGGGCCTTCGCTCCCGAGCCGCTCGTAGAGCCCCGGTGGGATGTAGGGCTCGAGGGGGGTCTTTTCCCGGGTCAGCCAGTAGTGCAGCAGCCCCTCCATCAGGCCGACGATCCGGTTGCTGCTCTCGACATGGCTCTGCTTGCGGATGAAGTGGATCAGCGCGTCGTTGCGGAGCGTCATCTCGTCCAGACGCGTGCTCACGTCGCGCAGGGGCCCCTCGGCGCCGATGTCGTTGAAATAGGACGGGAAGAGACGCGCCAACTGCTTCACGAGGTTGTAGACGGGCCGGATGCCGCTGTTCAGAAGCGCAGTGATGTCGCGCGGGAAGAGGTCGGTGTCGCGGATGAGGACCCCGCTCAGCCCCAGGTGGACGATCAGGGCCGAGAGAAGCCGTCTGCTCCACCGCGGCTCGCATTCAATCAGGCCGAGCCACGTACGGATGTTCTGCACGTGCGCGTCGTTGGCCCGGAACTGCCATTCATCGGTGACCCCACTGAAATCGGGCGCCTCGAAACCCATGCCGATCGCCTGATCCTGGAAAAAGAGGATCAGCCCGCACTCCCCGGTCCCGTAGACAGCCTGGCCGAGGTTCAGCACGCAGGTCAGGGCCGTCCCCGGATAGGCGGCCGCTATGCGTTTGAGGATGACGAAGGTCTTTTCGAGCGCCTCCCGCACGCGTTCGGGGCTTTGGTGCTCGATCAGCCGGGTAAGCGTCCGGTTGATCCCGCGCAGGAGATCTTCGTGCAGGACCGCGAGGCCCTCGAGATCCATCATGTGCAGCAGGAACCAGAGCTTCCACATTCCGCCCTTCTCCCCGCCCCCGCCCGCCTGCTCGATCGCCCGGGGCACCGCTTCGTAGGCGGCTACAATGTCTCCGTAGCCGGGGAGCGCCAGGATGCGCTCGAGGGCCCGAACGTCGGCCTCGTCCGAGGAACGGAGCTCCCTTTCGAGGTCCTCGCGCGCGGACTTCAGCCGCGCGTGGCCGACAGCGGCGAAGACGTCCTCCGGAAGGGCTTCATCCTCCGCGGCCGCCTCGGCCCGAAACCATTCCAGAGGATCGGGCTGCGCCATCCACTCATCGTAGACAGCCCGGTAGTAATCCACAGCAAGGCGGCGCAGCACCGAGACCGTGCAGCCGGGGGGGTTCGTTTCGAGCAGTTCGCGCCCGAGGCGGTCGATGCGGTAAAAACTCCTGACAAAGCGCCGGAAAAGGCCCTCCTCGAGGCACCGGATCGATTCGAACACGCGGTCCAGGAGCCGATAGAAGGCCGGGGCCTCCCGCACGCCGTCGCGGACGATCTTCTGCAGCAGCAGAAGCAGGTTGTCCGCCGCATCCTGTTTGACCGTACCGACCCCCGCCGACTGGAGGGCCATGAGGAAGAGGTCGCAGTAGACCCCGGCCGCTTCGACCCCTTCCGGGTGGCTCTTCAGGGTGTGGAAATAGTTCAGGGCATAGCCCCGGGTCTCCTTGACGATGAAGGCCCAGTTGCGGTAGGGGTGGCAGACCTCCTCGAGGTAGGCCTCGATGCCCTGCTTGAGGCCCTCATACTTCGCCATGACCCGTTCGATCACCCGGTAGCGTTCATCGACGGTGACATCCACGCGGGTGCAGGCCAGGTTGACTTCGAGGGCGCAGGATTCGGGCGGCTGTTTTTCCATGCGGCGGAGGTCCTGATATAGTCGGCAAAAAGAAAGTGGAATCTGAAAGAACCGTCGCGGCGGATTGACTCCGGAGAAAATTTTTATTATTTTAACATTGCACAGGTCCCCAGGCAATCCCCATTTCCCGGCGCGGATCGTCTGTCGCTTTTATTCACGCTGCCCCCCCGAACGGGCTTTTCCCCCAAGCCCTCACTGAAGCCCCCCGCAGCCACAGGAATGGCAATCAACCCCTTTTGCTTCGAACGGCCAGGTGATGATGGACGAACCCGCATGGCGCAGACGCGTTGAAGGCCACCGCGAGAGGATGCGCCAACGTTTTGTGGAAGGCGGGCTCGAACGCTTCTCGGACGAAGAGGTGGTGGAGTTTCTGCTGACGCTCGGGACGCCGCGGGGAGACCTCAAACCGGCGGCGCGGGAGGCCATGAAACGCCTGGGGAGCCTGTCGGCGGTCCTCTCGGCGCCCCTCGAAAAACTGACCGCGATTGCCGGTATCGGCGCTCGCAACGCCCTCTACCTCAAACTCGTCCATCAGGTCGCCACGCGCTATCTTCGGGACCGGGCGGCAACCCAGCCTTTTTTCTCTTCCTCGCGGTGCATCTTCGATTACCTCTTTCACAGCATGCGGGACCTCAAGCGGGAAGTCTTCAAGGTCCTGTTTCTGAACCGCAAGAACATGCTGATCGAAGACCGCGACCTCTTTGTCGGATCGCTGACCGGAAGCGCCGTTTATCCGCGGGAGGTCATGGGGCTCGCCCTGGAGCTGAAGGCCGCGGCCCTCGTCTTCGTGCACAACCACCCCTCAGGCGACCCGTCCCCCTCCCCGGAGGACCAGCGCCTCACGCGGGACCTCGTCTGGGCGGCAAGGCTCCTCATGATCCAAGTCCTCGACCACATCGTGATCGGGCACAACACCTATTACAGCTTCGCGGACGAAGGGCTCATCCGGCGGTATGCAGAGGATTACGACCAGCGCCTGCGGACCGTCTGAGCGGACGGTCCCGGCCGAACATGCACGATGCGCCGCACAAGCAAACGTGCGGATTGACGCCAAGATTGGCCAAAAGGACCCTTTTCGGATGGAAACCGGGTTGCACCGGTAAATCATTTCCGGATGGACACGAGCCAGCGAACCGCAAAAAGGGGCATCGAACAGCCGCGACCGGGTTTGGCGCCATGCCCCGCAGACCCGGCGCGGACAAAGGGCACCGACCGGCGGCAAAGCCTTTAGACGCCGACGGCGGCGCCGTTTCATGAACGGCCGCCGCCGTGGGCAGGGGCGTTGCTGCTGCAGAGGCCCTCGAAACGCAGCCTCTGCCAAAGGCGTTATTCGCGTTCCATTTCCGGTTTCCAGACCTCCCAGACCTTCCCGACCAGGTCGGGCCCCGGCTTCAGGGTGAGCTTGCCGGGCCGCCATCCAGAGGGAGTCGCTTCGGTCCCTTTGCTTGCCCGCACATGCTGGAAGGCCTGAATCTGCCGGATACTCTCGGAGACGTTGCGTCCCACCGGAGGCGTCAAGACCTCGTAGCCCTGGATCACGCCGTCCGGGTCGATGATGAACCGGCCGCGGTTCTCGACCCCGGCATCCTGATCATAGACCCCGTAAGCCAGCCCGACCTTTCCTCCGCCGTCGGCAAGCATCGGAAAGGGCACGCCGCCCTTGACCATCTTGGACAATTCATAGTCGTTCCACATCTTGTGCACGAAGACGCTGTCAACGCTCATGGACAGGATCTCGACCCCCAGTTTCTGGAACTCGGGATATCGATCGGCGACCGCCGATATCTCGGTCGCTCAGACGAAGGTGAAATCCCCCGGATAGAAGCACAGAACCACCCATTTTCCCAGACACTCAGAGAGTTTCACGGCTGTGAATTCGCCCTTGTGATAAGCCGGGGCGACAAAATCAGGGGCCGGTTTTCCCACCTGGATCATTTTTCTTTCCTCCCTTGCCGGTGTCGAAGGTTGCTGTTCTTTCGCGTCGTCTGACTGTCCAACCAAACCGCCGGTTGGACGCGCACAGCCCACTTTCGGTTTTTCCGCCATAGAAATCCTCCTCTATGCGAAGGTTAACGGTTTCACTCATCTTTCCCAAGGTCGACTGCATATCGCAGAAGACACCCATCGGCTCATTCGCCAAAGGCATAAGCCCTCCGTTTTCATCGTAGCGATCGCACATCTTTTTGATGGGGGACTGGAGACAAAACGCTCGAAAAGGATCTTGAACCCCGTCACGGGCCTCCATAAACTTAACGTCTTCGGCCCAAAAGCACAAGCATCGTGGAATGAAACAGATCGAAAAAGGGGGAGGATTCAGCTCTTGCTCTCAAAGCTGAATCCTCCCCCTTCCAATGGCATTGACTCGGATCAGATCTTGATTTCGATCTGCCCGAAGGCCCAATAGGCATCTTCATGGCTGCCGGTCTTCTCGACGAACTCCCCCGGATAAAACCCCGCGCACCCCGCCATCAGACCGACGCGGGGGTAGACCTGATACTTCCAGATCAGATCGATCTCGTCCCCCAGCTCCGATCCGGATGCCCCGGTCGGGTCCCACCGCATCTTCTTTCCGGTGCAGTAGTACCAGGCGTCTCGGTCCTCCGCCAGGCGGAAATAGTGGTAATCGAGGGACAGTTTCATCTTCTCGGCTGGCTTTACACTTACGCCGAGCTGCAGATCCACCAGGTTCATCCAGGAAAAGAGGTTCATTCGGCCGTAGTATAGATCGATGGCGCCAAAAACCCCGTCGAACGTCCCGTGCCTGCCGTCCTTCGGATCGTCGTCTCCGGAGGCGTAGCTGACAGCAGCGGCCAGACGCGGCTTCCATGGGGCCGGGAGGGTGTACCCACCCTCGACGTTGAAACCAAAGGCGCGAACGCTGTCCCGGCCATAGTCCCCGAACTGGTAGGCGAAGGTGGAGGCGTAATCCAGCCGGTTCCACTTTCCCTTGGCATAAAACCCCGCGCTCTGCACCAGCAAGTCCCCGAGTCCGGATTCGCCCTTGGTGGTCTCATCCGAATCGTGTTTCACGACATAGAAGACATCGAGCTTGTTCCCCGGAATCGACTTGATCTGCGCGTAGCCTGCGTAGGCCTTGTAGGGGTAGTGTTCATCGTCGAATTCGTCCTTCAGATAGAAGATGCGCTCCCCGGCAAAGATATCGACATCCACCGCCTTGCTCTGCCACAGCAGCTTTCCGGCATCCCACGTGTAGCGGCCTACGTTGCCCCAGTCTCCGGGGCCGAAGATCCGATTGTCCCCGTACTGGATCGCCTGCCTTCCCGCCTTGAAGCCCAGCGGGGATTTTCCTATCTCGCGCCACTCCATGAAGGCCTGCCGCAGATCGAGTTCATCCAGATAAGGGCATCCCCGGCCGAAATCGTCCTCGTCGAGGTCGGAGAAAAAGAAGCGCGCGTCCTGAAACTGCACAAAGAAGGTTATCTTCTGCGGCAGCTTGTACGCCAGGTCGATCCGTACACGCGTCAGCAGGACCTCGTCGTCCTGGCCCGTCCCGTAGGTCTGGATATTGAACTGGTCCAGATACTCGTACCGAAAACGGACATTGGCGCTTAAATCCAGCTTGCCGGGCCCCAAAGCGATGCCCTTCAACCGATCGTCCAGGCGGTCGGCCTTCGCTTCAGGATGCCCCATCAGCGGTCCGAAAAGAAAGATGGCAAGAAACATGATGAACACTTTGATACGAAACGGCATTTCGATCTCCTCCCTTTACGGTTTATCAATCCTTTATCACAACCATATGTTCCGGTGGAATATGTATCCTGATGCGGTCTTCCCTGTGGAAAACCCTCTCGGTCGATGTGTGAATGACCAGCGGGACAGCGCCATCGACCGTAATCTCGTTGAAATACGGTTTATCCAGCGTGTGGACGACCTTCACGAGAAATCCCTTGTTATCACCGCCGTTCTCGTTTTCCAGAACCTCGATGTGCTCCGGCCTGATCACGGCGATGACCTTTCCCTTGAACGGGTTTTTCTTTTGGAAGGAATGCCCGCCGATCCGGATCACCGTCCCGTCGCTTTCAGCCGGAAAGACATTCTGTGACTTTACAAACCTGGCCACAAACGCATTCTTCGGGCTGGCCATGATCTCCTTCAAGGTGCCGATCTGAACCAGCTGTCCGTCATCCATGATGGCGACCCGGTCCGAGACATCGGCGGCCTCTTCGAAATTGTGGCAGACATGAATGAAGGTCGCATTCACCTCGCGTTGGATCTGCCTCAGCTCCTTCGCCATCTCCCCCCTCAGGTTTTCGTCGAGGGCGCTCAAGGGCTCATCCAGGAGCAGGAGCCTCGGGCTGGTCGCCAATGCCCGCCCCAGGGCGACCCGCTGCTTCTCTCCGCCGCTCAGGTTGAGGGGCATGCGATGACGGATATACTCTATCCGGAGCAGCGAAGTCATCTGCGAAACGACCTGAGCGATCCGATCCGACGGCATCCTCCTCGCCTCCAGGCCGTAGGCGATGTTCTTTTCGACCGTCAGGTTGGGGAACAGGGCATAGTCCTGCGGGACATATCCGATGTTCCGCTCCTCCGGATAGAGGGATGTCACATCCTCCCCATCCACCAGGATGCTGCCGGAATCCGGCTTGTAAATGCCCGCGATATACTCGATCAGGACCGTTTTGCCTGCGCCGGTCGAACCGAGGATCGAAAAGTACTCCCCTTTGGGAACATTCAGGTCGATGTCGCGGAGGATGAACCCCCCCAGATTGCCACCGAGCTTTTTGACTTCAAGCATGATCTCATCTCCTTACCAGACATAGCCCTTTGCCCCGATGCGGTGCATGGCGTAAACCGAAATCCCCCCCACGATCACCAGAACGAAGGCCAGCGCAAAACCGTATTCCACATTGCCGAATTCCACCTGTGCCCAGACGGCCACCGAGACCCAATCGGCCTGATCCATCTGCAGCGTCCTGGTCAAATCGGAAAACCGCGATGGAGGCAGTTCCCGAAAGGTCCCGCAAAAGAAAAGGACGGCGCTGAACTCCGCCATCGCCCGGGTCCAGGCCAGGATGATTCCAGCCACGATACCGCTTTTGGCCAGGGGGAGGGTCACCGTGCGAAACGCCCGGTAGCGGTTGCTGCCGAGCGAGCGGGCAATCTGCTCGAAACGCGGATTGACGCTGTCGAAGGCGGCCTTCCACGCGCTCATTCCGAACGCGAAGGAGAGCACCAGCGAGGCAATGACCATCCCCGGGAAGATGCTGTGGGCGAACTTGAAACCCAGGGCCTGCTGCAGCTTCCATAAAGGGCCGTAGTTGAACATCACGATCAGGCAGATGCCGATGACAGAGCCGGGCATCACCATGAGGGAAGAGAAAAGGACATCGATGAACGATTTGCCGGGGATCTTGTAGCGCGACAGCCCGTAGGCGGCGGGGATACCCAGCACGGCCGCGATGAAGGTCGTCAGGACCGTGATCGCAAAGGTCAGGTTGAGCGACTTCCAGAAATAGGCGTCCTTCCAGAAGCCGCCTCCAAACTGGTTCATGATCTCACGGTCCTCGCCCCACACATCGGTGATCTCACGGGTTTGTACGGCCGCCTGATCCACGAAGAGCTGATCCAGGTTGCTCAGGAAAAGGTAGGCGGAATAGAAGAACAGCAGGCCGGCAAAACAGGTGAAAAACAGGTTGAACAGGTTGCGGCTGCTCCTTTTACCAGACATTGCTCCTCCCTCCTATCAACTTCATCGCCGATATCGCGGAAACCGCCATCAGGATGCAGACGATGCTCATCGAGGTGACCCACCCCATCATCCCTCCATTCCAGTCCAGATAAATCGCGAAGGGCATGATATCCGTCTTCCCCTCGGTCGCCCCGACAAAGAGCATCAATCCTTCCCACTCGGCGGCGGCCCTCGCCCAGACCACGATCATGCTGGCGATGATGCCGTTTTTCGCCATCGGGAGAATGACCTTGAAAAAGGTCCGCACGGGCGATGCCCCCAGACTGTTCGACACCATCTCGAATTTGACGGGAATCATATCGAAGGTCGCCTTCATGAGCCGGGCGCAAAAGGCGGCGGTCACCGTAAATTGGACCAGCAGCACACCGTATACGTTCCGGCCGATGTAGATGGCGTAATGATCGCTGATCCAATCGAACGGGAACCGGGTCGTAATGCCGAAGAGGAATGCGCCGACCACCGCCGGGGACACGACGATCGGCAGGTCGATGATCGTAGCGAACAGATACCGGCACGGGAATCGGAACCTCGAAAGCGCGTATCCCGCCGGTATGCCGATAATCAGAGAGAAGGAAGTGGAGACCGTCGCCGTCCAGACCGTCAGCCAGAACCGCTCCCACATCCGCGATTTCGAGAAAAAATAAAGGGTGTCGTGCCAGCCGAGGTAGATCCAGTTGCTCGCCACGAGCAACACATAGACCGCCAGAACCGCCGCGACCGTTGTGGTGCACAAGGCCGGCCACCACCCCCCTCGAGATGTCAGAGTCATATTGATTCCTCCTTGCCCGGGATCTCCCGGGCCCTCCGAAGATCCGGAATCCCAGGATACCTGGAGCGGCCCGAAAAATCCTTTCCGGATGGAAACGGGCTAATCTCCGGCCCGCTTCGTCTTCTTCTGTCGCAACACTTCCCTTGTCAGGTCGCCCACCGTCTCCCGGGTGACCGGGAACGAGTCCTCCTTGACAGCCTTGGCGGCGTTGACCAGGTGCTGCATATCCTGGTCGGTCGTCCCGTCCAGACAGAAGCCTCGCTCGTCAACAGGGATCACAGGATCGATCGCATAGGCATGCTGGTGGAAAACGGCCCGGCCCTCGCTCGAAAGGATGAAATCCATCAATTTCCGCGCGTCTTCCTCGTACCGGGCGAATTTCAGGATGCCGATCGGCAGCCGGACAATCCCGCGGTATTGGTGTTCGATCGGGATGATCTCCACATCCCTCAGATAGAGCACCGCCGTTGTCGCCCAGACGATCGTGCAGTCGATCGCCCGGTGCTGCGCGGCATTCCCCAGTTCAGGGATGCACTTGGCGCTCAGGGTGGCATTCTCCTTGACCTTGTCCCAGATGCCCGCCTTCTCGAAGGTCTTCTGATGCCAGATTCCAATGGCGCAGGAGCGTGGATTGCCGAGCCCCACCTTTACACCGGGCTTGGCGAAGTCCTCGATGCACGTGATGTTTTTCGGGTTTCCCGCAGGCGTGATGATCACGGTCACAAAATAGGCGGGGATGTCCGTTTCGGGGTTGTAGTCAGTGACAAACCCGCGCTCCACCGCCTGCAGCAGGTAAAACTCCTCGCCCGGCATGAAGAGGTCCCCCTGCTTTGACCGGGTGATGTCGGCGATAAAATACCCGGAGCCCTTGTAGGAGAAATTGACGTGGATGGATGGGTTCTGCTCTTCGAAAATCGTCTTGATTTCATTCAAGGCGCCTCTCTGACCCAATCCCGCGTGAAACAGCAGCTCTTTTTCCTCCCCGTATGCCTGTGAGATAAGGAAAACGGAGGCAACAACCCAAAGAACCGCCAGACTTCTGATCACCTTCATGTAAATCTCCTTTCGCTGAACCGTCACACCGCACCACCAAGGCGCAGGCTGAGTTTAGCCGCCCCGCAGGGCGAGTTGGGTATACATCCGACGCCTTTGATCGACGTCTTCCATTGGAGGCTATGACGCAGGCAGCCAGACAATGGGCTTCAGCGTATTGCTCGCGCTTGAAATCCATGCGCGCCCGAGGGGTGGCAAAGGTGGGTCCGTTGGGGAAGGAGGTCTATGCCGCCGACGTGGCCGGAGGGATATCCGGTGGGATCGAGCAGTGCGTTGTCCTGTTCAGGAGAACGCCGGGGACGGGGATTGTCTCCGAGGTTCTGTTCCGTTTTCTCAACTGTCAGACATCATAGCAATATCACCCTTACCATGCCGAAAACCGGCCGCAGTCAACGGTCTCATCGCATTCGCGCATCCGGCATCTCGGACGCGGATCGGAGCCCGTCCAAGAAGATCCGAGCTGCCCGAGCTGTATATCTTGTTTGCATTCCTTGGCCTCCAGGCTCTTATCACGAGACTTTGTGATTTCCACCGGACCCTGTCCGCCAGGTCATAATCAGGTAAAGGCCGATCCCCGCAATCATGACGGGAAAAAGGAAGAGCACCAGTCCCTTGACCGGATTTCTGCTGACAATCAGCCGGACGTCGGGCGTTTGAGCCTTTGGACCCTGCTTTCCCTCTCCTTTGGGCGGGGTGAAGCGCTTCAGGGTCACCTGGATGTCATTCCAGACAAAGGGTTTCATGAAATAGGCTTTGCCCCGGGCCTCCGCCTCTCCGTCCCGCATAAAGGCCACTTCGCAGAAATTACCCTGCGAAAGCACGGCGCCCGGTACATGATCCTTCTGGCTTTGGTGAAGTAGCGCCAAGTCGTCTTCGAAATGGATGCCCTCGACGACCAGAGTACCCCCTTCCGGTAGCACAAAAGACTGACCTTCGCGCAGCGGAATGTTTTCATAGCGGTATCCGAGCAGAAAACTTCCGAAATGACCGAGCGCCACCAAGCCGAACACCACATGGATGATCAACATGACGAGCCTGGAACGGAGAACGCTCCCCTTCATGAGCCGGAGCAGTTTGTTCCACGAGCAGAAGACAAGGTTGACCGCCAAGATGAACATCGCAGAACAAAGGCCGAGGAACCAGGCCTTCAGCAGAAAAAGCGGCTGTTTCTGCGTTGTGAACCAGACAGGGACAAGCACGCTGTTCATGATCCGGAACCCGTCCTTGTAGTCCGCGCACTCAGCAAGGAGGATCCCCCATGCAAACCAGAAAACGAGCACGCCGAGGACGACCGCTGTAAACTGCATCGAAGACAGGATTTCGAAGCTTCGTTTCATGAGAGCGCCTTCACGATCGTGACGGTGAGCATGACCAAAGGGATCATCACCCCGAGAAGAGATTGGATATCACTGGATACAGCAGGCTTCCCAGGGACGTGAAAAGCAGCCATCAGCAGGAGAATGATGATGGTGGACTGAAAAAAGGCGGTGCTCCAGTGCCAGAAATCCCCCCATCCGTTCTGACACCAGAGGATCCCGGCATATTCCGCGCAGAGGAAGAAAAGCGCACTCAGGAGAAGAAAATTCCGCCCCTGGTTCAACACCGGTCTAATGGTTTTTTTGTCCCTGCGACCCGATCGGAACACGAGGAAGTGCGCCGCGGCGAAGGAGGCCGAGGCCAGGGCCAGGCATCGGAACCCATGAAACAGAACGACCCACCACTCCGCATGATGCAAGCGGTAAGGGGGCGGCTCTTTAGGGAAAAACAGGGTAACGCTCAGAAGGATGAGCACCTCCGTCCACACCCAGACTCCGACGCGCGGTCCGCCATCTTCGGGTTGGCTGAAAAAGGCGCCCAACAGCCCCAAAAAAAACGTCGCGAAAAGAATCCCGCTGAATATCTCGAAGACCGGTGCAAGCCCGGAGACCAGCGCAATCGCAGCGAGCACCCAACCATTCAGAAGGACGCCGACCACGGACAAAATTCTGGAAAGGCGGTTCCATCCGAAGCAAATCGTTAAGAGAGTCGCTGCGTAGGCGACCCACATCGTGACATACCCTGGAAAAATGAGGGGTTCCATTTGGCCTGTCTAAAACCTCCCGGAAAGCGCCTTTCCCGTGTCCATTCCAACCCGCATCGAGGGGGCCCGGACTACGCCGCACGGCCTCGAAGGACCTGCCAGTGACTGTCATATACGGTCGCTCCATATTACAGTTGGTTCTTGCTGTCAAACGATATTTTTTTAGGTTTCTGTGAATACCATTTTCAACTAAAAATTACTATGAATGACACTTTTTGCCAGCATCCCCGGACATTTCATCTCCACCGACCACCCTCGGTTCGAACTCGGACACCGCAGATCCTCTCAGACCTCATATTTCCCATCCGGAAATGGCCTTTTTCGCCAATCTCGACGTCAATCTGCACGCTTGCTTATGCTGCGACCACCAGGTCGTCTCCGCGCAAACGCTGGATTTTCTTGATATTGGCAAACCGGGACCCGCCGCGAAGCGGTGGGACTGAGCACTCGAAGCGTGTGCAGAAAAAATCCTCATTTCCGGATTGGAAACCGGGTTGTACCGGGAAATCATTGCCGGATGGACACTTTAAACACCTGAGCCCCGAAATCCCGGATTCGAAGCGAAACCATGGGGCGGAAAGCCTGAACCAATCCGGACATTTTTCTTGACAGACAATTCCATTGACCATATATCTAAAACGACATATGTCACCGTTGAACCATCTGTCAACCTGTTTTTCTTCGTTTTTCAGACCGAGGACCACGATCATGAAAGGACATTGTTCGTCCCCCACAGGCCTCCAAGCGCAGACCGGCCTGCTATCTTATCTCTACCCTCCAAAATCAACCTTCGGCTTCCTGGCCAGCCAAAAGCCTGCAGAGACGCTTCCATCCTCGGAACATACCGCGTTCATTCAACAGTTCAATGCGGCGCTTGAATCCGCCTCTCCGATAGCGGCCCTGAACGAACCGTTCCTCGAAGAGCGGCTGGCGAACCTGGAGCGATGTGCCCCGATCCAGGATGGGCTCTACTGGCTGAGCGTCGCCCGGTTGATGGAGCTGGCCCTCCTGTGTGCCGGGAACTACGCCGACGCCTGTGAATTCCAACTCGTAGGCGACCTGCTGCTGAACCCTCGCGTGGTTTACATCCACGTTCGCGGCGAAGATTATCCAATCGTGAAGCACCGGCACGAACCCTTGACCGAGCAGTTCGGCCGGCATGGATGCTCCACCAGCGACGTCATCGACTGGCTGAAGAATGAAACGATCCTTGAACTCAAGAAAGAAGCGCTTTTGCCTTATCTGTATAAGCAGATGGAGGATTCCCGCTCTTTTTCCGAGGATTATCTGGAATCCATCCGGAAGCGTAAGATCCGGATTGCTTCCCTGATCGGCTTTCTGGCAAACGCTTCCTTCGAAGATGCCGCTTCTTTGCATCTATGGATGCGCAGCGCCTCCTCAGATGACCGCAAGATGCTGGAGTGCCGTTTGTGCCGCTTCGACCGGAGCGTTTTTTTGAAATTGGGACTGAAAATTCAACAAATGACCGGGTTTCGATCATGATTGCTTCAACCTCCGACAATTTTTCGAACAAACGTGGCCCGGAACCGGTCAAAGGCAGGAAGAGACCGGCGGGGAGAACCCCGGCGAGGCCCCGGGTCAAATTTGAGGTCTACGGCGAGGAGATGTTGGAAAAAAGCGTGAAGCTGAGCACCAACAGCGGTCGCGTCTATCTCCCGCCTGACTGGGTCGGATCGAAAGTCAAGATTATCAAGCTAGAGTGAATAAACGCCACCCTTCAACCGCTGTTTCCCCCGCCTCCGCCGAATGATTACCCGGCAGGCTGGCCTCTACGCCGTTTTTGGTTTCCCGGGGAAGGCCTATCGAGCGTACTTCAAGATTCTTTGCAGTCTGGCAGATCCCAGGTCCGTTGTGCCCCAAAATTTGTGACATCGCCGGCATGCAAAGGCATCTCCTCTATCTGTCAAGATTCCTACCCGTCACGTTTTCAGCCCGAAAATGACGGTTTAAGCCTCCCATACCGGCCTTCAGTAAATATTTTCCATAGAAAGTCAATAACTTCGCCTGGTCCGACCCCAAGAAAAAGTTGACTCCGACCGTCTCCAAAGATTAAAGTACCTCCCGAACGCGAGAGTGGCGGAACTGGCAGACGCGCTGGACTTAGGATCCAGTCGGGAAACCGGTAGGGGTTCGAGTCCCCTCTCTCGCACCATGTGTAAAATCAGGCGCTTAAGACAGGGCAAGAAAAATTTCCCACTATACAAATTTGTAGTTTTTGGTGGTTTTTTGGGCCTTTTTGGAGCAAGTCGGTCACAAATTGGTCAGGAGAAAGAAGGCCGAAAACCCGGGGAATCAATCCTCAAAGGCGTTATCCGCAGGCGTTGCCGCAAGCTTGGCCAGGTGTTGAACTAGTTTCCATTTCCGGATTGGAAACTGAGTTCTATAAGAAAATCATTTCCGGATGGACACTATCTAATTGAAATTTTCCAGTACAGCGGCAGCGGATTCTATTATTGGATTCGAACGATATATGAGGTTGGGCAACCGATAATCTGGCACGATATCGATGCAATGCAGGACATCTACCAGGCCGAGGAATTTTCAAGCCCGGATCACAAAGGCGATATTGATCCTCACACAGCGCGGGTCTTGTTGCCGATTGATATTTTTCTCGATGTTTTAAACGTGTTTTCAACTAATTACAAGCAACCCGCTAAAAATTCCATCCCTTTTCGGGCTGAACCAAGCAAATATTGGTGGAAACGGACAGTTTAACCCGGAGATGGGGCGGATTCTTTTATCCTTAAGTTGTTATATTGCTTGACAGTCGAAAGGCTTTAGGCTGTCAGGCTGCCATTTGCAGAGAAGAGTTCCCAGAGCTTCAGCCTCTCGCCGTGTTTCGGCCTGCGACCTCTGCCGGTGTGAGCTTTGGGCTCTTCTTCATAGGCAACGATGTTGTCCTTGGCGCGTGTGACGATGTGGAGCAGTCTTTGCCCTTGTTCTCCGATCGATGCTTTTGCGGACTGGAAGGCCGGACCTACTGCAAAGTACGCGTCCAGTAAGTACCGCGACGCATGGCTCGGTCAGCTTCTCTGCAACGCTTTTGAGGAGGCTTGTCATCAGGGTGACGACGGTGATCTTCCCCTCCTCATCCTCAGGGGCGCCTTTTTGCAGCAATATTCTCAGCGCTGCAGTGCCTTCGTGAAGTTCTGCAACCAATGGAACACAGAAGGCCTTCTCAGCATTCCTGGACAACATGCCGACGACGCCAAAGTGATAACCAGGAATCTACGGGGCCTTTCCGGAATTTTCAGATCCTTGATGCAGTCTTTTCACTCCGGGCATGCACTCGGCTTCCTTGGCGGCTTTGATTCCATCGGCAATAAGGATATAGGAGCCGTTGCGGGTGCGCCCCGCGCCGTGAGTGGAAACCAAGCCGAGCCAGTGGGTAAGAATGGCTTTCATCCTCCCGGCGCTAACCCGAAATAAGGCCAAAAAGGTCTCCTAAGAGCCTGGCAAAAACCGCAGCCATCGAATGCTCGACGATACGCCGTGATGATCCAGGCGGACGATGAAGCCAAAAGCCGCTACGACAAACCATTGAAACGTTCCTTTTCTGGTGAATGCCTCGCGAAAACCCATCAACATATGACAAAGCTGACTGATCATGTGGTCCCCGCACGGAATTGGAGTAGACAAGACCTTCGAAGCACAGCCTGCAAAGAACGTTGCTATGTCTCCTGCAACCCGAAGGTCTTGGGCGCCACCCGAACAAATCCTTTTCCTTTCTGGATCTGCCTACTTACAGCCGAAGACAAGGAGTCCCGGTCCAACCGGGCTCCGAACTCCTTTTCAATGGTGACCGCATAAACGAGCACCACCTGACCATAAAAGAAAACCTCACAGCCCGAGAGGGAAAGGGAGACTTATGATGTTGAAACGTTTATACGCAAACAACTATCGCTGCTTGATAAACTTCGAGGTCGAATTTAACGAGTTGACTTTGCTTATGGGGCCTAACGGTGGTGGAAAATCCACCATTTTCGATCTACTTTTCAAAATTCGCCATCTCATGGTGGATAACGCCAAAATCAGCGAAGTATTTCCACCGGAGGACCTGACAGCATGGGTCAATAAGACGGAACAGTCCTTTGAACTCGATGTGGAAGGTGAGGACGGTCTTTTTTCCTATAAACTGGTTATTGCGCACAATCCCGATCTCAAGAAGCAGAGGGTTGAACTCGAACATCTTTTGTTGGACGGCAAGCCTTTATTCGAGTTCAAGCAAGGCGACGTAAAACTCTATCACGACGATCATGAGCCAGGCCCGGTTTATTCCTTTGACTGGTCGGTTTCTGCCCTGGCAACCATCGTTCCAAGGGCGGACAATAAAAAGCTGACCTGGTTCAAGAAGTGGGTGGAAATGTTGTTTATTCTCAGCCTCCAGCCCAAGGCCATGACATCGGAGAGCGCCGAAGAATCTGACTGGCTCAACCGCGATGGCACCAACTTCGCATCCTGGTACAGGTATATCTCGCAGGAGCACCAAGACAAAATTTTCCAGCTGACTCAAAAATTGCGCAGTACCATCCCTGGCTTCCATGCATTCAAATTGACTGAGGCCGGCAAACACAAAATTATGAAAGTCGGTTTCACCAACGAAGCCCAAAGCAGCTCTCCTATTTTCTTTGATTTTGAACAGATATCGGACGGACAGCGTGTCTTGATTGTCCTATATTCACTGCTCCTGGGCTTGAAAGATTTGGGACATACCGTTTTTCTCGATGAACCGGAAAACTACGTTTCCCTGGCCGAAATCCAGCCCTGGCTCATGGCCCTTAACGATGCCTGTGGAGATGGGTTTCCCCAGGCAGTTCTCATCAGCCATCATCCGGAACTGATCGATTATCTCGGTCGGGAATGCGGTAAATGGATAGAAAGAGATCCCCTTGGACCAACGCGCGTGAAGAAAATGCCGGAACAGATCGATGAGGACTTGAAGCTTTCCGAGCAAATTGCCAGGGGGTGGACGGAATGAGTATTCGCCGTGTGAGAATCGTGCTTCTCTGCGAGGATTCCCAGCAAGAGGCATTCACAAGGAGATTTTTGGAAGGAATGGGATGGGATACCCGCGAATTGAGGATCGAGAAAAGTCCTTCCGCCAAAGGCTCCGCCGAACAGTGGGTGCGGGAAGGTTTCCAAGAGAACTCAAAATCTATCGGCTGAGAAAGCCAAAGGCAGCCTCCGGATTGATCGTGTTGATAGATGCCGATGCGAAAGAAGTACGGGATCGGATCAATGAATTCAAAGGGGTGTGCAAAACCCAAAACGTTCCTTTCCGTGAAGACAACGAGGCAGTAGCCGTTGGCGTCCCGAGACGGAATATCGAGGCCTGGATACATTATCTAAATGGCGAGCGTGTTGACGAGGAGAAGCCTTATGAAAAGCTGGAACGACAACGTCTCTGCCAACCGGCGGTCACCAATTTAGTCAAACTGTGCAAAACAACCGGATTGGCCAAAAATGCACCTCCCTCCTTGGCTGCGGCCTGCGACGAGTACCGTCAGCGAATTGTCCCCATATCAACCGGCACAGGTTCTTGAGATGCGGGTGCTTGACCTTCTTCTTAAATCAGTCCGTGATGCCGCTGTTTTCAATCCCGAGGTCCAGGTAGCTCCGGCCTGCATCCTGGGTCGGATCGTGATCGTCAGTGAGAGGTTGTCATCCCAGTTCTTCAAACCGAGGTGCCTGAACTCATAATCCTGGGTGACTATGCGCCCGACAAGCGCATGGGACCTGCCATCTGGCTACGCTGTGTGATCGCCGGTCGTACAGAGGATGTTTCACTGCCCAAGGACCAGACGCCGATCTTTTACCTGCCTGGTGTCAGCCGACAAGATCTGCGTGCTTTCGAAAATTGCCCAGACCACTTAAAGTCGCTTGCCGAACTGCAATATCGGGGTGTGATCTGGTCACAAATCAACGCGAAAGACTGGACGATCCTGCCCTATCTGAAATCGGATCAGGGCGGATTGGGCATAGTGTCCATCCGGAAATGATTTTCTTATAGAACCCAGTTTCCAATCTGGAAATGAGGATTTTTGGCCAATATCAAGGAAATCAAGCGTTTGCGCGGAGGCGACCTGTGGGTCGCCGCACAAGCAAACGTGCAGATTGACGCCGAGATTGGCCAAAAAGACCATTTCCGGATGGAAACTAGCATAAATTTAAGGACTTGAAACCATGTTCATTTGAACAACAAATCGAAAACCTCCTGCGTGAAAGACTCATTCAAGTGGACAAACGCAAAACAGATCCTTAGGCTGCAACTTCTCCATAACCACTATAGGGAAGGCCGAGGTAGCCCCGATCACATCTTCATGATTCATGCCTTACCACCATGGCGATGATCAAAATTCGCTTCACCGTGCATTTTGCGCTAGACAAACTTATATCTCGATTGATATAAGTCAAACAGTCCGTTTACCTTGGGCGAATGAAACCTGGATAAAGCAAAGGTGTGCAGTAGAGTTGATCATCCTCCGCTTCCCCCTGGGGGGATTGGCTTCTCATCTCGATGCACCTCCCCTCGAACGGGGGGGCGGGTTGGGAAAACCCGTCTGCGGGTTGAAAATGGGTCCAGGTCCGCTGGGGACATGCTGAAGCAGCCTGTTCCATCTCGGGGCAAACAATCACCCCACAGTGGACGACCTTGAACCTGTCAAAGGCAGGACTATGGTCTATCCCCTCTGAATCTGAAATGGGCCTGAGTGTGCAGCATCCTCCAGTCTTAAGAAACCCCGCAGGAGAACCTCCACTCCACAACAGCACCTTTTAGCCGTCAGGCTTGAAATCAACTTGAGAGAACAAAGGAGATTCACGATGAAAAGAACCGTTCTCGCATTCACGCTGACCGCCCTTCTGCTCCTGGTTGCCCCGGCGTGGGCGGACACCTCCGCAACCTTGACCATCTCGGGCGCCGTCGAGGCCCCTTTGAACCTTTCCATCAAAGATCTTGCCCTCTATCAATCCATCGAGGTGCAGCTGAACGAAGTTTTTGAAGACGGAACGTACCGCGGAGCATTCTTCTACCGGGGCGTCCCGCTCAAGGCGCTTCTCGAAACCTCCGTGGTCCGAAAGGGGGACACCGATTTCAACAAGAAGGTCGATCTTGCCATTGTCGTCAAAAACAAGGCAGGCGAACAGGTTGTGCTCTCCTGGGGAGAGGTGTTTTACAGGAATCCGGGAAGAATCATTGTAGGCCTTTCGTCCCGGCCGATCATGCCCCACAAGGACTGCACCGTGTGCCATACGCCTGATGTCTACAAGCCGCGCCTCGACCAACTCTCCCGCACCATCGGGTTCCCAAAGCTCGTCATGGGCGGCGATGAATACGCGGACCGCTCGCTCGAAGAGATCATCAGCATCGAGGTGGTCGATCTGAAACCGGTCGTTCCGTCAAAGAAGATGGAAAAGCTCTTTTCCCCGCAATTCGTCATAACGGGTGCGGTCAAGAATCCCGTCACGGTTACGGAACTCCCCGACCACCCAAGGCGCAGTCTGAAAACCAGGCATTTGGGTGAAGGCAGGGGATTCCACGGGGTCGACCGCGTGGAAGGCGTCCAGTTCAGGACCGTTCTGAATCAGGCCGGTCTGACGCGCGACCTCAACACCGTGTTCCTGATATCGGCCCCTGACGGCTATCGCTCGCTCATGTCCTATGGCGAAGTGTTCCTGGATGTTGCCGGGGAGCGGATGATCATCGCCGACAAACGCAATGGCGAACCCCTCGACAAGGACGGGAAGTTCATGTTCGTGCCCCCTGACGATTTGATGGCCGACCGCGATATAAAAGCCGTTGAAAAAATCCAGGTGATTTCTCTCGGGTCCCCACAGAAGTGATCTTTCGTATTTTGATGTGTCCTGTAAATGCGGAGGCTCGAGGTCATTCGATCGTTTTTCACGCTGGCCGTCTTTCGGTGCCTTTTGAGGCTGTCGAACCAACCTAAGGAAGAAAAGATCCGAAGAAAGACTTCCTCAACGTAAAGGGGGCTTTCTGCTGTGATCTTTTTTTTGCCAAGAGATATATCTTTTTTGATTTATGTCTAGATGGTCTCCATCCGGAAATGATTTCCCGGCAGGACCCGGTTTCCAATCCGGAAATGAGGATTTTTCTTCACACGCTTCGCGTGCTCAGTCCCACCGCTTCGCGGCGGGCCTCGGTTTGCCAATATCAAGGAAATCAAGCGTTTGCGCGGAGGCGACTTGCAGGTCGCCACACAAGCAAACGTGCAGATTGACGCCGAGATTGGCCAAAAAAACATTTCCGGATTGGAAACTGGATGGTCGTAGACGCCGTTACTCAACTGGGGCTGATACTAGCCCCGGCGGTGAGGTGGAAGAAAGGAAAGAGAGACTATTTTGATGAACAGAGGAAAAAGGAGAGAGCGATGAGAGTGAAAGAGACTGTTGAGGCAATCTTTTTGGGTTTTTTCCTCGTCTTTTCCCTGTCGCTGCCGGGCGCCCTGGCACAGGATGAAAAGGCCGCGTCCGAGCCGGGGGTCTTCGATCTTGGCGAAGTGGTCGTGACGGGGGAGGCTGAAACCGTCACCCAGATTACCACGGTTGAAACCATCGATCGGCAGGAACTGGACCTGACGAACGCCCAGAGCGTGTCCGAGGCTATCGAAACCCTCCCGGGGGTGTTCATTTCGACCGGAACACGAAACGAAGCGTACGTCAATGTGCGGGGCTTCAATCAGCGATATGTCCCCATCTATTTCGACGGCATCCCGCTCTACCTTCCCTGGGACGGATATGTCGATGCCAGCGAGCTTTCGACGGGCAACATCTCGCAGATCACCCTGACCAAGGGCGCCGCATCCACGCTTTACGGCCCGAACACCATGGGCGGCGTCATCAACATCGTTTCCATGAAACCTTCCAAGCCCTTTGAAGGCTCCTACTCGTTCGAAGTGGATGAAAACGGGCCATCAGGGAGCTTGAACCTCGGCTCCAGGATCAACGATGCCTATGTCATGGCCGGCATCTCAGGCCTCGATTACGACGATTTCAAGATGTCGGACGATTTTACGCCGATCAGGGTTCCGGCTGGATTCCGTGGGTACTACGAGGATGGAAAACGCAGGGATAACTCAGATATGCAAAGTATTGCAGGCTCCTTCAAGGTAGGCTTCATGCCAGCAGAAGGCCACGAGTACGCCATCGGCGTTCAACACACGAATAGCGAAAGGGGGCTCCCGGTCAACGTGCAGCCGACCGAGCGGCAGCGCTTCTGGAGGTTCACGGAGTGGGAAAAGACGACCTATTACTTCATCGGGGACAGCAAAATCACAGATCACTTGACGGCGAACACACGACTTTACTACGACACCTACTACAACGTTTTGGACTCCTACGACAACCCCTCCTACAACTCCCAAAACATGAAGTATGCGTTTCTCAGCACGTATAACGACTACACCCCGGGAGGTTCCTTCACCCTCAGAACGACCTACATTCCCCGAAACACGCTGAGCTTTGCCTTCCACTACAAGCAAGACGTTCACAAGGAGCAGGACGACATCGATACTCCCTGGGAGCGATATGAAGCCGAGACCTACTCGTACGGTCTTGAAGACGCCATAGCCCTTGCCGACCGTCTGGATCTGGTCTTAGGGATCAGTTACGATGTTCAGAAGACCAAGTATGCCAACGGGGGGCCTCTGCGCGACGACGATGACGTGTTCAACACCATGGGCGGTCTGGTCTACACGCTTGAGGACGCCACGAAGTTCCATGGCTCCGTGGCCAGCAAGAGCCGGTTCCCCACCCTGAAAGAGCTTTACTCCTCCCTGCTCGGAACGGCCACCCCCAATCCCAACCTCGAGAAGGAGGAATCCGTCAATTACGAGATCGGTGTGGAACGCCCTCTGCCGTGGAAGAGCAGTGCGTCGCTTGCGCTCTTTTACGCCGATGTCGACAATCTGATCGTGCGGACGACACTCCAGGGAAACGATTTTTACGACAACATCGGCAAGGCCAGGCATCAGGGCCTCGAACTCGGCTTCAAATCGGAGTTTCTGCCTGACAACACGCTGGAAGCCCACTACACCTATCTCGATGCTGAAAACCGTTCACCGGACCGGGTCAGCGACCATCTCCCGGAGTCCCCGAAGCACCAGATCTACCTGAGCGACCTGTATCAGGCCAACGAGTGGCTGTCCTTCTTCTCCAAGATCCAGTACAACGCCGGTCAATGGGAACAGAAGGCTGATCTCGAGTGGACCGAGCTCGGCAGCTACTGGCTCTTCGATCTGAAGGCCATGGCCGAAATCAGCAAATTCCTGGTGGCCGAGGTGGGCGTACGAAACCTGTTCGATGAAAATTACGAGACCGGTTACGGCTTCCCAAGGGAAGGCAGGACCTTCTTCTGCGGATTGCGCGGGACTTTCTAGACGGGAGTCTACAGGAGAAGCACGCAGAACTGGGGAAGGTTTTGCCTTTTGCTCGGCCAAGACCTTCCCCCTTGTTTTCCACAGGGCGTATACGAACATGCCTACTTTGCTCAACCAACGGCTTTATGCCATTCTGCTCAGTGCTTTGGTGATGCTCTGCGCCGTTTGCCTGCCGTCTCCCCCTGCCGCGGCCAAGGACAAAATCGTCGAGAGCGACAGCGACAAGGACGGAAAAACCGACCAGGTCGCTCATTTCGACACAAAAGGGAAAATTTCGAAGCTGGAGGTGGACACCAATGGCGACGAGGTCATGGACCGCGTCCAATACTACAGAGACGGACGGATCGTCAGGGTCGAAGCCGACCGGAACTTCGACGGGAAAGTGGACCGTTGGGATTATTTCGAGGCCGAAAAACGGGTCAGGCATGAAAGCGCCTCCCTCCAAGCAGGCCGTCTGGAGCAGGTGATCGAATTCGACGGAAACGAGCGCCCGCTGACCATCCGTAAGGACACCACGGGAGACGGGTCATTCGACACGGTTTACCAGTACGAGGCGGGCAGACTCGCCTCCGTGACCAAGGACACGAACAAGGACGGCAAGATCGACGTTTGGGAGTTCTTCAAGGCCGAGAAGCCCGTGGAAAGACGCGCTGACACCAACAGCGACGGCCGGGTAGATGAAATGATCTTCTATGGCGCCGACGGCCTGCCGTCCGAAAGCCGGCACGGGATTTACGCCCCCGGCAAGGCGGAAACCGTGCGGGTGTACCTCCGGGGGTCCCTGCAGGAGCAGCGGAAGGACCTGGACCATGACGGCCGCTTCGAGGCCCTGATGACCTTCCGGAACGGAGAACCCCTCGAGGAAAAGAAGGACACCAACGGCGACGGCCGTATCGATGTAGTGACGCGCTATCAGAAAGGAACCCCCGCGAGACAGCAAAAAGATACCAACTTCGACGGGGTTATGGACGTGTTTCTCCAGCTCGACCGAAACGGATTCCTCCAAACAATCGAGGAAGACACCCGCCATCAGGGCCGAATCGACCGGGTCACCTTTCTCGACCGGGGCGTCCCCGCCCGAATGCTCTACGACACTGAAAATGACGGCTTCAAGGACACGGAAACCCTCTTCAAAGGGGGGAAGCCTTCATGGCAGAAGGTCGACAGAAACAAGGACGGGAAGACCGACGCGACCATCCGGTTCGACGATCAAGGTCAAAAGGAGAAGGTCGAAAACGATTCGGACCTGGACGGCAGGATCGATGCCTGGGAGTACTACGAGATGGGCGAACTGGTGAAGCTCGAGCGGGACGAAGCGGGCGAAGGCTCGATCACCTCCAGAATCCTTTTCAAGAAGGGCCGGAAGTTCAAGAGCCAAGAGGACCGGGACCGGGACGGCTTCTTCGAGACGGTCCAACGGTTCGCAGAATCCCCCTGGTCGAGGGTCATCGAGGTGGACACCGACCGCGACGGCACGGCAGAGGCGCGCTATTGCTACCAGGGGGACATCCTCAGGCTCAAGGAAATGGACGAGGACGGCGACGACGGGCTGGACCTCCGTGAACACTTCGACGAACAGGGCAAGCTCGTGAAGAGCGAAGAAAGCGAAGGAGGTTCAGGAGTCCTCGACCTCACGTGGTTCTACGATGAGGCTGAACAGGCCGTGAGGGCCGAAAAGGACCGGAACGGCGATGGCAAGGTCGATATCTGGTACCACTATGAGAAGGGAAGCCTTGTCCGGCTCGAGGAGGACACCAACGGCGACGGGAAACCGGACCTCTGGGAGGAGTACGACAAAGCGGAGGCGCTGGTGCGCCGCTCGAAGGACTATAATCTGGACGGGCGTCCCGACGTCTTCGAGGAGCCGTAGTCCGGATTGGAAGACGGGTTTCAACGGGAAATCCATTCCGGATCGGTGCTGATCCGGTTTCCATCGTAAAAAGAGTTTTTTTGCCGATTTCGGCGTCAACTTGAAGGCGGCGTGGCGACGCTGCGCGGTTTTTCACCGGCAGGCCAACTGTCGATCGGTTCGGAGGATCTCATGATCGAATTTCTTCAAAAGGGTGGCATCCTCGTGGCGCCCATCCTCTTCTGCTCCGTTTTGGGCCTGGCCATTTTTCTCGAGCGCCTGATCCGGTTTGCGAGATTGAACATCGCAGGGGACGGGTTTCTCGAAAAGCTGGTTCAACATATGAAAAACGGTGAAAATCACCAGGCCTATGAGTTTGCAAGTGCGAGCGGCACCCCCCTCGGACGCATTCTCGTTCAGGCCATGGAGGTGAAGGATCAAGACAGGGAAACGATCGACACGGTCATCAACCACGCAACCGATGGAGAAATTCGTTCGCTCTCGCGCAACATCCAGGCCCTGGCGACCATCGGCAACGTGGCGCCGCTCCTGGGCCTTCTCGGGACGGTCCTGGGCATGATCAAGGCCTTCATGGTCATCCAGCAGATGGGCGGCAAGGTCAATGCGTCCGTGCTGGCCGGCGGCATCTGGGAAGCGATGTTGACGACAGCCCTCGGACTCGCCGTGGCCCTGCCGACGATGGTCGCCCACAGCTACCTCATCTCCCGGGTGGACACCTTCGAAACCCGGCTTCAGGACGGGACGGTCTCGTTCATCAAGGCGCTCACGCGAAAGTCATCCTAGGAGGACGATTATGTTGAACCGCCCCAGACGCAAGAACCAGAGCGGGGTGCAGATCCCCCTCACCTCCCTCATCGACATCGTTTTCCTTCTCCTGATCTATTTTCTGCTGACAACGAACTTCCTGGTCGAAGAAGGAATCAAGATCAAGCTTCCCCAAGCCAAAGCTGCGGCCCCGCAGACCGAGGAGGTCATCACCGTCTACGTCGATCCGGAAGGAAGGGCCTATATCGGGACCGAGGAGGTATCGCTGGCCGCCCTTTTCGACCGGCTCAAGGCCATGATCGGCACGAACGAGGACAGCCTCGTCGTGGTCCGGGCGGACCGCACCGTGATCTTGAACAAGGCGGTGAAGGTCATGGACATCGCCAAGGCGGCAGGAGCAGGCAGGCTCTGCCTTGCCACGGAAAAGGATCTCTGAAGATCGGATGATGACGACCTCGCTGCACCCTCCAGGAAAGAAGAAAAAGCCCGATTGGCTCCTGAGAAGCCTCATTCTGGTTTCAATGGGCGTTCACGCAATCCTTTTTTTCCATATTGCCGGCATTTACAGATCGAGCGTGCTCGACTACATCGAACTGACCGTTCAGGACATCCCCAAATCGATCACCCGTCACATCCCCCGCCCCCGTCTCAGGCCCCCGCCGCCCGAACCCAGGGAACTGCAAAGGCCCACTGTCCAGCAGCGGCCCATTCCCTCCGTCACACCAATGAAGGTGGAGCCCGTGGACACCCAGGCGCCGGACAGCCTGGTCGAGCGTATCGCGATCCCCCGGGTGCCCGGAGCGCCTTCCGTCCGTGTCGATCGATGGGCCTCCCCGGTCATTGAAGAGCCGTCGCCTGAATTTAGCAGTCATGCCAGCTATCTCGAAATCGTCCGACTCAAGATCGAACGGCAGAAGAAATACCCCGAGGCCGCCAAGGCGATGCAGATCCAGGGCCGCGTAAAAGTGAAATTTGTGATCACCCTGGATGGGAATATCCGAAACCTCGAGATTGTGGAGTCCTCGCGGCACGCCGACCTCGATACGGCAGCCCTTCGGGCGGTCCGTGAGGCAGCCCCGTTCCCGAAGCCCCCGGCAAGCCTCTTCACCCAGGAGATCCCGCTGATGTTCACCGCGGTCTTCGAACTGATCTGAACCAAGGAGCATCATTCGAGGGAACAGATTGCGGTTCGCTTATTTCCCAATAAAGCGCACCGTTTAAAGGAAGGAGCCGCCCTTCAGCGATTTCATGAACCGAAAATCCACGGCGAGCTTCGATCATGGCACCAAAAAGAATTCTGAAGGGTTTCAGCCGCATCGACTGAACGACATGAATCTTTTTTGCATCGGAGGCGACGGTATGGCGTACCACATTCGAAGATTTCGGGGATATGTTGTCATTGCGATGGTTTTTCTGTTCTGCCTGCACCCTTCGGTCTGCCCGGCCGAAGACCCTGCCGCGCCGGCCCCCGATCTGGATCGCATTCTGAAGCGTATCGAGGCCTATACTCCGGATCCAAGATACCCGGACGACCCGTTCATCCTCGTGACGCTGCGCGAGGCCGTGTCGGGCAAGCAGGAAGGGAGCGGCGGAGTGGGTGCCTGCCTGGTGATGGAGAGCACGGGGGAGATCGTTGAACGAGGCCACAACAGGCAATACTCGCCGCACTTCCGAAGCGACCTGCACGCCGAGATGGACCTCTTGAACCGCTTCGAGAACCGCCGCAACATCCAGAGGAGCGTTGACGGCACATCCCAGAATCCAAGGCAGGTGGACGGTTTGGTCCTTTACAGTTCCTTCGAGCCATGTCCCATGTGCCTGACACGCATCATCAACGCCGGCATCAAAAAGACGCTTTATGCCGTTCCGGACCCCATGGGGGGCATGTGCGGCAGGATCAGCCAGCTCCCGCCCTTCTGGAGGGACATGGCTCGAGGCCGGCTCTACTGCCCGGCCTCCTGCTCTCCCGAACTCAAGAAAATCGCCATCGAGCTGTTCGGCCACTATGCGGCGCGCATAACCAAAACGGAGTGACATTCCCTGACGTGGGAAGCATCCCTTTTCAGACGGCGCTCCCCGACCGGCCTTCCGGCCAGTCCGAAGATACACGGCAAACCTCCGGGTCTGACAGCATCTCGAGGAGAGCTTCGACGCCTCGGCAAAGGCAGGGATCACCTTCCATAGGATGGAGAGTTCCTCGCATGGCGCGCCGTCCCCCGGCCGATGCCGGGCAGGGATGCGCTGCTTTACAATTCGGCCGTGTTGGGCTACCTTCGATGTGGAAACATGAACCGGCACAGCGCTAGCGGTGTGTCCGGCTCATTGGGTGCACGGGAGGACGAATCCTTCCACCGGCATGGAGGACATCATGGCTGCCATCACCCTTGAAACGATCCGGGAAGCGGCTCGGGCCATCGCCGAACACATCACCCGGACACCCTGCGCCCCGTCCCGGACGCTTTCGGAGATCACCGGCGCCCAGGTGTTCATCAAGTTCGAAAACCTGCAATTCACCGGATCCTTCAAGGAGCGGGGCGCACTCTTCAAACTCTTGAGTCTGAGCCCGAGCGAGCGCAGCGCGGGTGTCATCGCGATGTCGGCCGGGAACCATGCCCAGGCCGTCGCCTACCACGCCCGCCGGCTCGGGATACCCGCCGTCATCGTCATGCCCCGCTTCACCCCGCATGTCAAGGTCGAGCATACAAAGCGGTTCGGGGCCGAGGTCATCCTCCACGGGGAAGACCTCACCGAAGCCGGCGAGTTCGTACGCACGACGGCTGCACGCCGAGGGCTTCACCTCATTCACCCCTACGACGATGAAAGGATCATCGCCGGCCAGGGGACCGTCGCCCTGGAGTTCCTCGAGGCGCAGCCCGCCCTCGAGTGCCTGCTGATTCCGGTCGGAGGCGGGGGGCTCATCGCCGGCAACGCCCTGGCTGCAAAGGCCATCAATCCGGCCATCCGTGTATTCGGAGTGCAGACGGCGCGCTATCCTTCCATGCGGCAGGCCCTTGCAGGCGAGCCCATCCGCTGCGGACGTTCGACCCTCGCCGAGGGGATCGCCGTCAAATCACCGGGCCGCCTCACCCTGCCGATTATCCGGGAGGCTGTGGAAGAGATCCTGCTGGTCGATGAAAACGATATAGAAAAAGCGGTCCTTCTGTTCCTGGAGGTGGAAAAAACGGTCGCGGAAGGCGCCGGCGCCGCCGGGCTCGCAGCGCTCCTCGCAAACCCCGCGCGCTTCCGGGGCCGCCGGGTGGGCCTGGTCCTCTCGGGCGGGAACATCGACCTCATGGTGCTTTCCACCATCATCCAGCGGGGCCTGGTCCGCACCGGCCGCCTCGGACGCCTCACAGTCGAACTGCCCGACTCACCCGGTTCGCTGGCGGAGGTCACAGCCGTGCTGGGGCGGCTGGAAGCGAACATCGTCGAAGTCTTGCATCAACGGACCTTTGTCAATCTTCCCCTGCAGTCGGCGGAGGTGGAGTTCGTCCTCCAGACCCGGGGGCTTCCCCACATGCGCGCGGTGGTCGAAGGTCTCCGGGCGGAGGGCATCGAGGGCCGGTGGGTGGAGCAGCAGACGGACTGAGGCCGGGCGGAGGCTCTTGTCCGAAGACCTAGCCAGGCTGGCGTCATCAATACAGGACCTCCTGATTTAAAGACGAATCGAGAGGGAGGACCCATGACCCGTTTTATAACGCGAAAGTTCAGGTGCCCCTGCTGCGGGAAGCGTTTTGAGGGCAGGGTAATGGTTTCCACCAACACGTGCGGCTCGTTGTTTACCGATTTGCGTCACAAGGCCGTTGGGATTCAGCCGGAGAGCGTGGCAGTAAAAAGCTGTCCCTATTGCGGCTATGCTGGATTCGATGAGGATTTCGACTTGCCTGCTTTCACCCGTCTGAAAGTCAGATTGAAAGTGAAAAAACGGGTTTCGGAGCACATCACCCCTTCGCTGGGGACACCCGACACCTACCGGGGACGCGATAGAGAGCATGCGGCCTGGATCGCGGAGTTGAAAGGAGAGGCAGAGACAAAAGTGGCCCGGCTTTACCAGTTCGCGGCCTGGTGCGCCGAGGACGCCAAAAACGGCGAAAAGGCCATCGAGCTTCGCAGAAAAGCAGGCGCCTGGCTGGAAAAGGCGCTGGGAAACAATCGGTTGAACAAAAACGAAATTGCCCGTATCCGCTACCTCGCTGCGGAACATTACCGCCGCGGCGGCCTGATCGAAAAGGCGGGCTCGTGGTATGATCTGGCGATAGAGGCCGCCGAAAAAGATCCGGATTTGAAATGGCTTGTCGACCTGGCCCGCCAGCAGAAAACCGAACCAAAGCAATACATCCGCGACAGAGGGTGGGATTGACCCGAGCGGTCTGGAAGAGTGCGTGCCGACCCGGCATCCCCTCCCGCTTTTAATTCTCCGTCCAAGGACTGTCTGCTCCGATAAAACCTTGCTGTTTCCGGAGCTTTTATCCGGCCTGCCTGTGGCAGGGAGCATCACGGTAGCGCCATCCCATTTCGATCAAAAAAGTACCGACCACAAAACACGTTCCTTGCTATAAGCAGGGTAACCTTTACCAAAAGGATGATTACAGAGGTTGCTCATTTGTGGTCGAGATTTCACGCCAACCGATCTGGATTGGATCCGCCGTCAAGCTACCAGCGTGCAGGAATTGAATCGTGCACAGCTCTCACGCATGTTCTGCGAATTGGCGGAGTGGCGAAAACCCGACGGCGGATTGAAGGCCATGATCTGCCGGGCGGCACTGCTGAGCCTTTACCGGGCCGGTGTCATCCCGCTTCCATCACCTCTGAAAAGGCGCGTCTGCGAGAGGTCCTTGCCGAGAAAGAAACCTCCATCGGCCGGCTGTGCAAGTACCTGCTAGGGGCCCCGACCGAGACAGCCCGAAACATCCTCAAGGATAAAACCGAACCGGTCCGGAAAAAAGGCGACAAACCAAACCCCCGGGGGCACGGGAAAAACGGCGCAGGCCAGTACACCGGCGCTGCCAGGGTGCGCATCGAACAACCCACTCTGAACTCGGGGGACCCCTGCCCAAGCTGTGAGAAGGGTAAACTATACGAGCTGGCCATGCCGTCGGTCTTTGTTCATATCGTTGGAACAGCCCCTCTCAAAGCCACCGTTTATGAACGAATCCGCTTACGCTGCATTCTGTGCGGAGATATCTTCACCCCTGAGCTGCCCGAAGGGATCTCCGAGCAAAAATACGACGATTCCGCTACGCCCATGCTGGCGATACTGAAGTATGGCTGCGGCATGCCCTTCAACCGGATCGAGACCCTTCAAAGGAATCTGGGCCAACCTCTGCCCGCCTCCACCCAGTGGGGTATCCTCGATACCGCAGCCGTAGCTCTGGCCCCGGTCATGGATGCCATGGTCTCATTCGCCGCGCAGGGCACGCTGCTCCACAATGATGACACATCCGCGAAGGTGCTCGCTTTCCTCAAAGAGCAGGATCCGGACAGCAAACGCAAAGGGATCTTCACCACAGGGATGGTGACCGAATCCGAGGGCCATCAGGTCGCCATGTTCATGACCGGCAGGCAGCATGCCGGGGAAAACCTGCACGATCTGTTGAAACGCCGGGCAACGGGGCTCCCACCACCGATTCAGATGTGCGCTGCCCTGAGCCGGAATGTATCCAAGGACTTTCAGACGATCCTGGCCAACCGCCTCGCCTATCGGCTCAACACTGAGCCCGTCATGACAACTCGTGAGGCGTGGTGCCATCAGCAATTTGCGGAGAAAACCGTGGAGCCCAACTCCGGCTTGGGGAAGGCGATCAGCTACCTCTTCATCCCCGCACGTTAAAAATTTTACATGCCGAAAATTTATTGACCTCTGCGCGCTCGCCGAAAGGACACGATGTTGGGCAGGACGAGGCGGAAAAACAGGGGATCGTCTTCCGATACGGCTACAAAAAGGGGATGGTCCTCCCATTCGAACCCGACTTCCCCGTCGCGGTCCACTGCCGGCCCATACCCTTCTTTCTTTAGGTACGTCACATAGAGGTCTTGCAACCGCTTCTTGCTCCACCCCACCTGGCTGAGTTCCCCAGCGGACCCGGCAGACGGAAGGACGAAAAGCAAACAGATCACTGCACCGATAACCATTTTGGTCATTGCCATAGATCACTCTCCTTTCAATAATCGTTCAAGAATACTCATCGTCATCCTCCGCATCGAAGAGTGAGTCCTAGTTCTCTTCGCCGTCCCAGATGTTTCGGCGCCGGGCAATCGCCAACTCCACTGCCGCAGCGTCACGGCCATACCGTCGCTGACTCATTTTCCGGATGCGATTGGCCGCCTTCTTAGAATACGGCGTGGGGTCCAGCTCGGTTTGGAAGCTGAACGGGGGTAGGCCATCCCCATTGAATTGCATGCGAACATACCCTTCATGGTTGGGGAGTCCGATCATGTCGTGCGATCCAAAATTAGGATACAACAATTGAGACAACTTTTGAGCGTCTTCATAACCGACCCGGAAGACAACGGTCGTTCCTACATTGCCCATCACTGCCGAGAGGAGGTCGGCCTGGTTGGAATCGTCCCTGATCTGATTGGCATACTGGGTCGCCAAGATTAAAGACATTTTGAATTTGCGAGCCTCGGAAAGGAGTTCTGCGAAATTCTCCGGAGGAAGATTGTGGCATTCATCCGCATACACAAAGAAGGGGACCCTTTTCTCCGGCTCGATAGACCCGCGTCTCATGGCCGCATGCTTGAACCGCGTGACCAACTGGTTGGCCAGTAGCGCGCTGGTGTTTGGCCCGAATCGGCCCTTGCCAAGATTCACCAGGAAGATCTTTCCACGATTCATCACCTCGTCGAAGTCGAAACTGGTTTTTTCCTGACCAACAATCAGTCGAAGCGTTGAATCCTGGACAAATCGCGTTAACTTCGAGGTGATATACTGGCTGATGTTTTGGAGACTCGCATCTCCACCGGTGTTCTCCAATTCTGTTACAAAATCAAGCACATGTTGATCTGAGACCCGCTTCTTCAGCCACCGTCTGAATCTGGTATTCTGATAACAGAGGGGAAATTCCAGGAGAGTCGGTACATATCCCGTTTCCTGTTTTCCGCCAATCAAAAGCCTGAGCATGCCTCGGAAGTGGTTCTCGAACATGGGACCTCCGACCTGTTTCATGTCATAGATACGATCGAGAGTGAGGTAGATTTCGTCGATGAGCAAATCAAGTTCTTCACGGGTCCTCCATTCCAAAACATTGAAGCCAAGAGGCCTTTCCCGATCCAGCAGGTTGAAATAGATCACGTCATTTTCCCTGTGCGCTGGTATTTTTCCCAGGAGGGGCTCCACAAGGTCTCCGTGGGGATCGATCACGGCCACGCCTTTTCCCGCACGAATATCTTGAAGAATCATGTATTCCATGAATCTGCTCTTGCCCGCCCCTGTCTGGCCGAGCACAAAGCAATGGCGGAACCGGTCTTCTTCGGTCATCAGGACCGGCTGATTCACGCCCCCGTGCGTGTTTGTAAAGAGGCGGAGATTGGACGCATCCCCGATGGTGTGGGGAAAAATCGCAGGACCGGTTCGTGAACGTCGGACAGGGAGACCCGGTATCTCCGATCGAGGCGGATCCGGTAGGCGAAAGGCGCAGGCTGCCTCCGATAGAGAAAATTCGGTGGTGTCCTCGTCGCAATAGGGGAAAAGGGCTGCCGCAGGTTCCACCTCGCGCACGCAGAATCCCCCCTCGAAGAGATTGGCCTCTTCATCCGATGCGTAGCGGCTGATGCTCCGACCCACGACGTTGGCAAAGGCAAGGTCGGGCCGATGATCGCCCAAAAGGAAGGCCCCCACGCGGAAACACGCGGCGTTCAATTCCGCGAGCCGCCGCACTGCGCTGTCCCGAAGCATACGGGCCTGGCGGTTGAGGATGCCGTCCTCGCGGGGTGGGCTTGAAAGGAACCTCTCACACGTCTCGATGCCTGTCCTCAGACCTTCAAGGGTCTTGGGATCGGGCTTTTGCGACGATATCCGCACCAGGAACAGTGTCGGATCCATCTGCCCCATCAGAGTCTGAAGAAACACACCCCAATCGTCCTTCGAAGGGAGCCATGGGAAGAGATGGTCCACGACCTCGTTTGAACCCTCCGGAAGGAACTCCTGGAGTTTCCCGAAGCCGATGGAAAGCCGTTTGAGGGGGGTTGAAAAGGTGAAACGCTGTCTGAGACGGCCGATGGAGACGCCGCTTCTCATCGGGAATGGCTGCAACAGCATCTCCAGATCTGCCTTGTTCCGAACCGGGATGAATTCCGCCTCAGGCACGTATGAAGCCAGGATCGGGTAAAGGCTGAGACATCGGCAGGCAACCTCTTCGCGCACCCGCGCTTCGTCTCGGCCCGTTGCTCGAATCAGGATATGGATCGCCATACGACCATTGGGCGTGCATGCGATACTCGGATACGCAGCAATCCGGACCTCTATACTCACGCTCGAAGACCAGGTTGACATCGCTTGGAGAAGCCCCTCCCGACGCCTCTGTCTTTCCGTGGCAACCGCCGCCGTGTGCATTTGCTCAGTGCCCCTCACCGCATCAACTCCGTTTGTACATAGCCGGGCATGCAGGATGGATGCGAGTTCAAATGCGGCCACGGCCTCGCATGCGTCCGCCCTATCGTTCCGGATCACATGGATAAAAGGAAAACGGCCTTTCTCCTTCATGTATCACTCCCTTCTGCCTGGGGGGATGAGCGGTCCGGTCTTTCAATTCCCTCCTCGATACGTTTCAGATGAAGAATCCGCGCAATTGAGTCTGCTCCGAACCCCATCTCACGCAGTTCTTGGGCCATCCTTTCTTTGGCCTGAATATTCTGGACGTTCAGTTTCCGTTTCCAGGGGGTATCGTGAATTCCGTTTTCAACAGACACTTCATACGGTGTCCCATCCTCTTTTGCTTTCGTGGAACCTTGGTTGATCTCGATCGAATGTCTTTCCACCGGTCACCTCCTCGATAGCACCCCAGTAGACTCTCTGTTAATCAAGTTTGTGACAGCGCATTTCGGCTCTTTGTGCCCGTCGTTCGTTGACCTCCAGTCAGAGATAATTGGCGATAAACGAAGGTTCGCGACCGAACCTTTGGAACCTCTTTTCCGCGAGGTCGATCCAGAATGCCGGGTTATGGACCTGCGGGTCTTCCCGGTAATCCAACCCCTTGCCTTACCATTCGTCGATGAGTCCACGGATGTTGTCATGGAAGTCGCCAAGCTCAGCACATTCTGTCCGGTTCTGCCTTACAGCGTCCCGGTGTTCATGCACGGCGCGATTCCATTTATTCTGGTTCTCTCTCCGCATGGTTCATGCCTCTCTCTCTCCAGTAGGTATTCGCCTGCTCAAGAACTTCTTCCAGCGGCCGGTTGAAGCAGGAGAGGCGCCGGTGGTGGGACCCCCACTTTTGTGTCCGCCGTCGCGTCTCCATGACGTGAGCGATATCAACCGGTCCAAGATAATCCTTCCGGTCGCGTTCAAGGGCCTGGGTCACTACCTCGTGTCCACCCGGAAATGATTTCCCGGTACAACCCAGTTTCCAATCCGGAAATGAGGATTTTTTGCTAATATCCAGGAAATCAAGCGTTTACGCGGAGGCGACCTGCAGGTCGCCGCACAAGCAAACGTGCAGATTGGCGCCGAGATTGGCAAATAAGACCATTTCCGGATTGGAAACTACCTCGGAGTAGCATGCGTACATGACGCTGGGGTTGAGCCTCATCCAGCACCCGATGTCAAAGGGCCGCCTGACCCCCTCGACCCCCCCCTTCACCAGGATGATCCGGCACCCCTTCTTCACCAGGTCCCAGTAGGGACCGGGAAAAAGGTTGTGGGGCTGTCCCAGATCGTACAGGTAATAGGGGCGGGCCTTCTCGAGGAGACCTTCATGCAAGATGCTGTACGGCGCCGAGGTAGCCATGACCACCGCTTGCTCACCATCTGCTTGGCGATCAGGGTCCCCAGAACTGTGTAGCCGGTCGCCCTTCCGAAAGTGTCTAACTCGGGCGCACACCGGAAGCCGTTTCCGGCCAGGGCGCCCAGCGCATAGATCCCACGCCACACGGGGATGGGAATAACCCTTCCCAGTCTGGGGTGGAACCCGGTCATCCGGATGATTGTATCCTCGATGATGTTGGCCACAAATGCGTACCTGAATCCGTTCTTGGTGTTCGTGCATCCTCCTTAATGTTTGCGTTGAACAAAAAGGCCCTTGCAGGCGGGAATGTCCCGTCTGCAAGGGCCTTAAAGGACTGTTGCTCTAACCGAGCAAGTGTAAGGCTATATCGCCAAAAGATACTTTGAAATCTCTTTAATCAAGCGCGCCAACACCTGCTTTCCGTAAAACCCCCTCCACATACCATTTGACGTCATCGGATTTATGGCTCAGAAAGAACGGTCAGCAGCAGGTCGAAAATAACGCCGTCGAACGTTCCGAAAAGAGATATACCAAGGATTCCCAGCAGAAGGATTGTCGTCAACAGAATGGATTTTGAATAGAGCCGCCGGGGACGGAGCATGGCCCCTGTCGCTAGGTTCACGCCGCGATCCACCATAAGGGCGCCGCCAGCGATCCTCCCTTCGAGTTCGTAGAAATCACCCTGTACCGGTCCTGCCCCCTGTAGTTCTCCTTTCATTTTGCAGTCCAGCGGCGAAGCTTGTGGCGGATGCAGCCTGAATTCGTAAACCCGGATATTGCCCATCCGGATGGCTGAGCGGAGCGGGGGAAACAGGCGGCTGAGCCACTCATCCAACATCACCAGGTGGAACGGTCCGCCCAGGACCTTGGATATCAGCAGAAGGAAAATCACCCCCAGGATGGCCGCCACAATCCCGAACAGGATATATAGAAGGCGAAAAGAGGCGACAATGAAAAGCGGCCATAGGATGCACCATAAGATTTTGCTCACACTCAGCGCCCAGTCTCTCCCGCCTTCCTCAAGGTAGGTCCTGAGGTGGGAGATGCGGCCCTGAATGGTCATCATCGGTTTCTCCTGCAGTTGTGCATGTCCAATAATAAGATGAGCTGGCGTTTAATAAGATCGGCCGGCGCCCATAGATATTCATTGTCTTCTAATCCAGAGGTATCTTTTGGGAGCAAAACGCTCGAAGTGCTTCCTGATGATCCCGCTCCTGCCGCTCCAGTCGATTGCGGTCGCTTGACAGACGGCGAAGGTCATTTTGAAGACAACCCAGTTGCGCCCGCATTCCAGACAAGCGTGCATATGCGCCATGGGTTTCCCTGTCCAAGAGGGCCTTTTCTATCAACAGGGCATTCAAAGGGTCGGAATTCGGCCCCCGCTTTCTTCTTATCCTATTTCTTTGCGTCTTCAAGTCCTGCAAAGTAAGCTGCTGATAATCTTTTTCCCTCAATTCCTTTCCGACGATAGTGGTCCGCGGGTCTCCGCTAAGTAGGCACACACTTCTAATTTCATCTTCAAGATGCTTCCGCTGCTCAAGGGCGCCCCGGTTGATGGCCTCGCCCTCGCGGACAGATGAGGCGAGCCCTTGGCTCGCATTATGGATCTGTTCTGCATCAACTGCATTCCTTCGCAACTGCTGCACGGACTGTTTGATTTGGCGCTTCAGAGGCCTGCAACGCAGCCGTCCCCAGACATACAGGACCGGCTGTGCAAGAAACAAGAACAATGGAATCGCCACCAACCAACCCAGCAAGGCATCGTCCGCAATGATAGGACTGACCCAAAGACCCGCCATTACTGAGAAGAGGAGGATCTGGAGAAGGACAGCAAGACTTTGCAGGGTCAAGGCATACAAATGCATGAGCTGATGAAGAAAGCCCGCTATCAAGAACAGGGTTGGAACTGCAAGAACGGCGGCACTCAGGCCTATGGGCGGATCGCCCAAGGCAGCGATCAGCGCAGACGATCCACCCAGAGTGAATCCGCCCACCCAATAGGCCCGCCAATGTTCAGTCCGCTCCATGCTATCTCCCTCGGGCATAGATCTTTTCCGGCCTTACCAAACGCGGCTTTTGGCGGACGAGGGTCTTTGGGACGAACAGATTGATGCCGCCGTTCTTGGCGGACCGGTATTGAATGGCCCGGCCCTGTCCAGCTGCTTTTGAGCCCAAGGTATGTCCCAATTTGGGACCAATGACACGATTCTTGACCTTTCCCCGAAGATCGTATCTCTTTCCCACCAGGCTGTGAAGTCTCTCTTTGGTGGCATTTCGCAGATCCAATGTCCGAGCCTTCATCCCCTTGCTCGCACGCATCCGAATGACCACATTCCGCTTGCCGGTTTCCACAACAGCGGTTGAGGGTTTTCTCGCAAGGTATAGACCCTTGCCAAAGCGGGCCCCCGGTTTGAACCGGGAAGGGCTCAGGCCTTTACTGAGAATGCGTTTGGCCGCAGCCTGTTTCGTGGCGTGAAACCATACCGAACCTGCCCAGGCAGGAGGTCCCGATAGCGCTAAAAAAAGGAAACACCCCACGAACAAAAATATCCGGTCACATGCCATACGGCCACGCCTTACCGATCCCTGGAAATGGCGATCTGCGGCCTTAAGTTTGCCCCTTTTCATGGCCTACCTCCTTAGGTTCGAAACTCATTCAAGAATATCTCTTACCCAAATGCGCTGTTTTCATATCGAGGATGAAAGATCCAAAAATGGCTTTAGCAACCAGCCTACCGGGATTAACTATTCACCCCTCCCAAAAGTGTCGCGTCATTGGTGAAACGTGCCGCATATTCCCGGTATTCTGCTATTTGTTCAGATCGTTCTTCTCGATTCACGACATAGCTCTCCACAGCCCGGACGAAATCTACTTGCTCTGCATATCGGCCACCCCTTAAAAAGACATTTCTGCGAATTCTATGGGAAAGGCCTTGCAGTTCAGCGCCTGAAAAATGTTGGGTCCGATCGGCCAGCCACCGGACCATCGCTTCCAGGGCGTCTTGATTCACCACCGGAAGGGGTCGACAACAGCCTGTCAGACCGAGGTGAATTCTCAGGATATGGATGCGGGCCTCCAAGTCGGGATAGAGGATGGGTATCTTGTAGTCGAGCCTCCCCTCTCTGAGCATCGCCTCGTCCAGATCCTGCGGTCTGTTGGTGGTCCCCACCAGGATGGTCTTTCGCGCCTCATCCCCAAGCCATTCCAGGATCTGGTTGTACACGCGCCGCGTCTCCTCCCCTGCGCTGTCGCCTGTGCTGCCCCTTCTTCTGCCAAAGCGGTCGATTTCATCCACAAAGACAATGGCAGGCGCGTTCTTCTCCGCAATGGCAATGGCACGGGAAAACAGTCGGCCGGAGTCGCCCAGATATTTCGAGAAGAGGTTCTCCGTTTTCAGGTTGATGAACGGCAGGTGGGTCGCGCCGGCAAGGGCCTTGGCGAAGAGGGTTTTGCCTGTGCCCGGCGGACCGAAGAGGAGAATACCCCGTGGTAGGCTGATACCGTAGTGAGCTGCGGTGTCCGGACTGGAGAGGGTCTTGAGGATGGTGTTTCGAATGAAGTCTTTAACCGGTTCGTATCCACCGACCTGTTCAAACCCTCCTTTAGGCTGAAGGATTTCTACGATGTCTTCCCTTGCAATCCACTGCGTCTTCAGGGAAGCCACCGTATCGGGCGCCAGGGACTGGTGGCGGGTGTAACTCTCCAGTAAAATGCTCTGAAGCTGATGGATATTGAGGCCCGCCGTGATGTTGACGAGGGTTCCCAGATCTGTTTGCAGCAACGATTCCGGGAGATTTACACGCTTGACGGCCTGGTAGATCACCCATGCCCGCTCGGCATCCTGTGCCAGATCCACCCTGATCATTGCAGCCCTGCGAAGGGTCTGCTCGTCCACTACCAGGGAGGGGGCTGCACCGAAGCAGATAACCGCGGACCGGTGGTAGGTCATCTCAGGATCGTGGGCCCAGGCCCGGAATGCGGCCATCATGACCTCGTCCCGCCCCTGGGCCTCGCCTCCGGAATGCTCCATGTCTTTGATAAGGAGGATGGTCGGCTGTTTCTTTAGTTCCCGGTCCACATGTCGGAAGGCGGTGGAGGGCTCTCTCATTCCCGATTCCAGGCCTAAGTTCTGCCCTGCCTCCACAGCATAGCGATCCCCTTCCCCCATGTTCACCGGCACAAATCGTCCTTGTTGCGGGTCTAAACGACAGAGTCCGTCCCAGCGGTTATACTGATAAAACCGATGCGCGGCGTACTCCTGTAACGATCCCGCCACGTTCAGGAATTGCTCAAAGCGCTCGGGGTCCTCGGTTTCAAAAAAGACCAAATTGGAAAATCTGGATCTGAGTTTCAGAATTCCCTCTTCCACCCACCGGTAGTCCAATTGTGCCCTTTTTGCCATAAACCGTTCTCCTTTCATCCACAGGGTGAGCGAAAAACCTTTGTTGTCAGAATCCCGAGGTCGTCCAGGGCCTTTAACAACTCCGCAGTCCATCCATGTTCGCCGAATATGTGGATCTGGATCTCTCTCTGATCGGCAATGATGGTGCCCCAGGTATTGGGATGTTCTACTGTCTCAGGATGCGCCATGGGCACTCCTTCCATGGGGTGACATCTTTGTCGATTGTCCATGTGCGCATTCCAAGGCAATCCGATCGCGCGGCTTGGGTGTGATCGCGGCCCGTGTCACGACGCCCCACCGGGCCAGTTCCCTGCGAAGCCGTTTCTCGACCTCCTCACAGGAACGGTCCGGGAAGGCTATAAAATCCGCCTTGACCGTGCCTTGGTCATCGATCTCCACCATGATCCTGGGCGCCATGTCACACCCTCCCTTCCAGTTGGATGATCTTCGCTCCAGCTTTACCTTTCCCCTCCTTCACGCGGACCTCTAAATTCATGGCCATCAGGGCCATGCGAACGGCGATCGCATTGTAGTTGGCCGAGATTTCCCCGGCGATGCGTTGTCCCCACTGCATGGCATCGCCATACGCGTCGTAAACAAAGCCGACATGCCCACCCCGTGAAACTGTGACGCCTACGCCTCCGGGAAATTGGGGGGTCTTTAGTCCAATGAGGCAGGGAATTTGCTCGCCGTCGCAGTCGGTGATATCTGTGGTGACCTCTCCACCGTGATCCTGGGCTGCCAGGGCCAGTGCGCGTTTAAGAATCGCTTCTCTGGGTTCCTGGTCCAACAGGTTTGCTTGCTGATTTCTGCGCTGGGCCAGACTCGGGATACTGATATCGGTGTCGTACGAAGAGATCTCGCTCATGTTTCTCATCCTCCTTTCAAGGTTATCGCCAGCCGGCGTGTCGCCGGGCGTCGGCCCTTCCCCGCTCACGCTCTGTGCGTACCCATCTTTCGTATCGCTCCCGCTCCAGTCTGGCGGTCTCTCTTGCATAAGCCTCCTCATAGGGCGAAGCAGAACGCCCGCGCGACCAGCCGTGAGGCGGTCGACCCACCCCGCCACGGGTCCCAGTGATGCCGCCTAAAACACCCACTGCCGTCCCCACCATGGCCTGAGCCGCCTGCATCCCGAGCCCCATGTGAAATCCGGTCTGAAACCGGCGGGTGCTGATACACCCCGATGAGGCGGCAAGAGAAATGACCAATACTCCCCAAAGGGCGATGCGAAGGGCGTTCTGTTTCATGTCATGCCTCCTTTTTCAAGCCTTTGTCGTTAAACGGAAAACCTGCCGGACGTCCAACAGATCCTATGGCAACTGACGTACCCGGTTGCCGTGAATTGGAAACCGGTCTCCTCGCTACGCCGATAGCTTGCGAGCATATCTCCGGGTGGAAATCTGAAGGATCAAGGGCGTTTCAAATAGATTTCCAGATCCCGTTGAAGCATGGCCAATTCGTGGTGAGGCGTGCCCAAATGCCGGGCTTCCTCGCACCATCTCTCTGCCAAAACGAGTCTGTCTCTGAAGCGGTCCGAACCCCTCTCGTAGGCCTTCAGAATAAGTGTCGCGCCGCACCTGTAGTGTCTCGGGTTTCGCGGCTCCAGTCGAATAGCGGTCTTAAAGGCGTCAAAGGCCTTTTCATGAAAACGCTGGGTCGAATAGGCATGGCCCAGACGGTGAAAGACCTCCGCGTCTGCCTTGCCGGCCGCGACAAGCCTTTCCAGTTCCACAATGGCTTTCTTGTAGGCTCCGGCATTGATCAACAAGAAGCCGAAAAGCCTCCGGTCATCGGTAGTTTCCCTCATCTGGAGCAGCAGGCCGGCCTTTTGGGCCGCAACGGGCCAGTCTCCGGATTTGGCTGCCGCCTTCATCTGTTCCATAAGCTGGTCCACCGTGGGCTCAGCGGAGGGGCTTGTCGAATCCCTGCGTTTCGCAGACGGAGAGGCCTCTCCGGTCATGGCGGCTTCCGGTCCTTTGCGGGGTGCAGGTCGCTGTGGTTGCGGTCTGCGGGTTTGGCTTGCCGGGCCCGGGGGAACGGACGCCCTCTCCTCGAGTGCCTTGTGCTCCATCCGAGCGCAGACCGACTGCACGGTCTCTTTGATCGTAGAGAGGTCGGTTGCGTCAGGGCAAAAATAGACCGCGGCAATTGCTATCACCCAAAAGGCCGCGAAGGCCAGCCATCCTCGGGAACGCCTCCTGTGCCCCCTGGAATCGCTTCTGGAATTCGCGGGGTCGATTCTGGATGCTGAGCGGGGAGGGGTCGAAGCAGACCTTTCCGGCCAAGGGGTGTTCCAGGGAACGCCGTTTCCTTCATATACGGGCATGACCTCTCCTTTCCAACACGTCGGCCGTTTTGAAACCCGCTACCATACGTTCTCGAGCGGACAGTCAACCTTTTTGGCCTCCGACTCTTTTACAGCCACAGGGAGAGAATCGTCTCTTTTGTCCGTCGCGACAAACGCGGCTTTCTTTGCAGCGGTTGGCGCCGCGGTATGGCGCTTGGTTGGCGTGACGGGCTCTGCGTGTGAAAATAAGACAACAGGCCGAGCCGGGGGCGGGCAGGGCCTTATTGGCTGAGGCGGCCTTTCAGGCGGCGAAGCGGGCCTGCCGAAGAGATCCCGGGCCGCGCTACCGATGGCATATCCCACCCCAAGACCGAAGTTCCCTGCCACATCGCCGCCCACGCGACCCGGCGTGACACACCCCGTAAGCGCGGTTGCACTGACGACGGACACCAACACAAGAATCCTTCTCACCATCTTGTTTATCCCCCTTCCCGGATGGGATACTTGAACCTGATCTCGCTCTGGAGATCTTTGCGCGCGTAAGCCTTTTCGCTATCGTCTATAGCAAATGGATTACCGGGAAAGGGATTTCAGGACCGCTGCAGCCGCTCAAAGAGGCCCGTCCAATCATCTGGACAAACGATTGACCCTGTGCCGGGTTGTTGTGAGAGGCGCTCACGAGAGCAGCTCAAAGAGGGCTTTCAGATGGCAGAAAGGCCTCTTTATAGGTGTGGGGCAGGTATTGTCTTGCTCTCAAGGACGTCTGGCCGGGCTGCGCAGGAGCCATCCCAGAAACCGGAAAGGGGCCTTGATCAGTGCCCACAGAAATGCGGAAAGGATATTTTCAGAAATCCTGCGGCCGAAGATCATGCGGAAGAAGATGAACGGAAGGGCGATCAGGAGGAGCAGAAGAAGAGGTGTTGGCAGGGCCTCTATCAACCCTGCGGCAAAAGGCACCAACAGGGCCAGAACGATGATGCCGACAAAAATCTTGCCGCCTATTCTTTTGAACCCCAGGATTACGAGGAGCCCGGCCAGGACCATGAGGGGAAGCCAGGCCTCCTGCGGAACCAGGCACAACAGTGTCTGCATCAGTTTTCCTCCTTGCTCACGTCCAGGATCTCGAAACCAAGCCCTTCCTCCGGGGGACTCATGGGCTTTGCATCATCCTCCCCTTTCCCTTCCAGGCCCGCCTCGCCGCAGACAGGGCAGGATAACTTTTTCATAATGGAGATCTGCCGGACCGTTCCTGCCCACTGGTCGATCTCAGTATAGGGGGGAATGGGTCCCATGCCGGTCAGATAACGGATGAACAGGTCCACCGCCCAACCCGCTGCGACCGAATTGATGGTCGCCACGGCCGTCGGTGTAAAATCGGTCCCCACCACATATCCGGTCCTTCTTCGGATCTCCCCTGCGATCCCTGAATCCGGCCGGAACAGATCCAGCCCCTGGCAGGCAAGACAGGGTCCCCCGGGAATGTAGACAATGATCTGACTCCCCATCCGTTTGATGGTGCGATGCTGGTCCACCAGGATCCCTGATCCCAGATCAAACAGCGGTTTCAGGAAACGGGCGCAGAGAACCTGGAGCTCGGCCCTCGGCCCCATGCCGTCCAGGGCGGCGAGCACGACGTCCGCCCGTCGGATGTGAGCCCGGGCCTCGGTGTCTTCAACGCCCACAGCCAAAGCATTCACCCGGGTCTCCGGCCGCACTTTGAGGATCTCCCTCTTGAAGACGTGCACCTTGGCCAGACCCACATCCTTGCGGCCTGCCCCTGAGAGGCGATTCAAGTTGCTGGGCTCCACCAGGTCAGGGTCTATGAGGGTCACTTCGCGCAATCCCAGACCCCGTAGATTCGCGACCAGCATAGCCCCTGCGCCCCCGAGACCAGCCACGGCCACGTGGGTATTGGCCAGCAGGGCCTGGCCGTCTTCCCCGAGCCAGCGGATGTTTCTGTCCAGCCGCGGGTCACGGGTGAGACCGGCTTCAAGAACTGCGGCATGCCCTTCCCCATGGACGGTTATGCCCTTCGGGCCTATCACGCGGACAGCATTCAATTCGCCAATCCCGACGCCTTTCAGATCCGTGAGGACGCCCTGGAACCCGGACGGGGCCTTGCCCACCACCATTTGAAAGCAGCGGGCCGCATCTTCCATGTCCATAATGCGCGCAAGGCCGGAAAGTCCCCGCGCCATGTCACGCCGGGTCCTGTCGTCCACGCTGCTGAAGATGCCCCTTCGGGCAAAGGGATGGGAGTGAATGTGGCCGTGGACAGGGACACCCGCTTCACGAAACGCATTGTAGGCATGGGCAACGGCCTCGCCTCTGGGCCGCACCCGGTAAAGTTCCTGAAACACGTAGTCCTGATCAGTCAGAGGCCACATCCGGTGCAGGAAAAGATCGTAGCGTGTCTCATCTTCCCATAATCCCAGCTCAAGAAATGCCTGCCTTTCCAGACCATCTTTTTTGAGCAGACATTCCCGCAGCTGATCCCAATCCGCTTCCTTTACGTTAAGACGTACCGGCTTTTGGCCCGGAACCTGGATTGGTGCCAGATATCGATCATTCCATGCGTGATTCATTCTCATAGGTTCAGTCCTCCTCCCTGAATGTTGTGTCGCAACGATCCCATACCATCATAGCAACCATTGTACCGATCCATGGTCTTGCCTACCCGCATCCCGGATCCTGAACCGCCGTGACCGACCCGTCCAGCAGATGCAGGGAAACCACCCGCAGCCGACCGCCTGTAAAGAGTGCATCGACGCTCTGGACACGATCCAGAGGAATACCGACGTTTTGGAAAACAGCCACCTGATGCCCGACCCACCGGGTTTCCACTTCCTGGGGCACCACCAGAATGAGGGCAAGGTCTTGCGGGCTGGTCTTGAGACGGGATGCGGCACGGTCTTTCAGGGGATTCCAGCGCTCGTCGCGAATCACGCGCTTAATGACCGAAAACCCGCTCAGGTCTTTTCCGGCAACAGGGACAATGCGGCCGGTCAACAGGTCGATCTCATACAAGGCCCCGCCGCCCTCCTGATATATCAAGGTTCTTGCCCCCAGCTGGTACATCTGGCGAATATAGGCATCGGGGTCCGGATAGGACAGCGTCAGGGAAGGAAAAGCGCCTTGCCGCACCAGGGTCATGTGTTGCTGGCCGAGGGTTTGAAGATCCCGAAGGGGGGCCTTCATGACCTTGACCTTGGGCGGCGGCGTTTTTGGGTCGGGTCTTGTCTTCTTGCCCACCGGCGGCGGGGATGGCTTTTCTGCCGTTGCGAGTTTCTGAGGCTTTGCAGGTGTTGATTCTGGCCATTGAGATGACTTATCGGCCGCCGGCTTGGGCAGATCAGGAACAGGCTTTTCAAGCGAAATCTTGAAGGCGACTTTTTCCTCTTCAGGAGGGTCCGCCTTGGCTGTTTGTTTGGCCCTTTCAGGATCGTTCCGGGACGTCCAATAAATCCCTTGAAGCACGGCAAAATGGAAAAACAGGCTGACGACACCCAGAATAACGACCATGAGCCTTTTCGGGGCCTGCCTGACGCCCGACGGGCGACGCGACGAGGTCCTTTGCGGAAGCAGCATCGGATTATCCCCTGGAGGCGTTCCGGTAGTGTTTGAGGGCATGATTCACCTTACGCACATATTGAAGGGTTTCCGGGATAGGCGGAATCCGGCGCCCGGCGTCGATCACTCGCCCGGGTCCACAGTTGTAAGCCGCCAGTGCCAGGTCCCGGTCCTGAAACAGGTCGAGCATCTCGGCCATATACGTGAGCCCCACGCGGATATTGGTATCCGGGTCAAAGAGCTCTCTTCTGGAAACGCCGTATTTGGCCGCGGTCCCCGGCATGACCTGCATGACCCCGCATGCCCCTTTGGGGGACACAGCATCGGGATTAAACCCCGATTCCACGTGCGCCATGGCCAGGGCCAGACCCGTGTCTATCCCTGCTCGTTCGGCCCATCGTCGAATTTTTTTTTGATGGGGGTGGTGTCGTTCCAATCCGATGGGACAGACCGGGCCGGTGGCGCGGGCTGAACGGAAAAGAAGCGGTTTCTCAGTTTTTCCTTGGCACGCTTGAGCAGGGACAGGATCTCGCTCAATTCCCCCTGACTGAGGTCCTCTTTCCCCGTGCCTTTGGCCAGCGGCTCTCTTTCTGTCGGGCGTTGGATTGTAGAAATGGGCGGTTCGGGCGCCACAACCGCTCGGGCTTCACCTTTGTCCTCTTTCTCATCGCCTTCCTCTGAGGCCACATCTGGCGGGGTTAATTGCGACGTAGCCGCGGATAGGGGGCCTGCCTCCCTGTGCTCCTCGTTCTCCGGCACTGTCTGTACCGGCTTTGATTCCTGTAGGCTTGCGGATGGGGGCACGGTCTCTGTCCCTTCGTCTTGGCTCACGGCAGATGGGGGGGCCGTGTTGGTCATGGTTTCGGGCGACACCCTTTCCTGAGATTTCGGGGGCCAGAAATCCTCCACCTTTGCCTTGACCTCCTGGGCCTGTTGGCTGAGGGCCTCTATGTTGGCTATGCTTCCCTTCTGGTCGTCTGGAACGGCTCGCCACATCATTCCTGCCAGGGCCAGTATCAGCACCAAAATGATGGTGTTTTTGATCATGGGTTCTCCCTCCCTTTCGGCATAACCGCATAGTGGATCTCTTTGACCCCTGCGTCGCGAAGCAGAGCGGTCAGGTTGCAAAAGCCCTCCCACTGAAACGGCGTCTCCCGGTCCCCCCGAAGCATTACGCCGGTTGCATTGGCCTGTCGGAGACGGTCTCCGAGTTCCTCCAGCGTGACCGGCGTGTCATGGTAGAAATAGGCCAGGCCCCCTTTTTCAGGTCTGACGGTCACCGTGGGCTGTCTAACCTGTGTGATCCCTCCCGGCGTATTCGTCTGACCGACCTTGGGCAGGGTCACGGCAGGCAGCCGCCCCTCTTGCTCCTCAAAGGACATGACCGAATTCAGCCCCATCAGCACGGACACCAGCAGGATCATGAAATCCGTGAAGACGATCTTGGATGCCGGAACACTGTAAGCCATGATCTCTCCCTCGATTGCTGCGGTAACCTTCAAAGCGTTGCTCAATTGTGCCCAAAATGCGCGTTATACCGGCGCAGGCCGGTATCCGGAAACGCGATACCGTGCCCGCCCTCTAGGTCCGTTTGAGGGCCAACAGGCCCAGAGAGGCCTCCAGGGAGACCAGGACCCCCACAATGGTGCTCCAGAATCCGGTGGAGAGGATCAAAAACATATTGCTCCGGATCTCTTCCACCGAGGCCCCATTGGCCTTGAACGAACTGGTCAGGGCATAGACCGACCCGAGGAGTCCCACGAGTGTGGCTGTTTCTTTCAGATGGGCCAGCACCACCTCGGCCCAGTCACTCACCTGGCGTTGGGTTCCCACACAGCAGAACACGTAAAGCGTCAGGAAGCAGGCGGTCATGGAGATGGGGAGAAGCAAGAAGAGTGCCGGCCCGACATACCCGTAGGCAAACGCGAGGGCGCTCATTAGGGGATCTCCTCGAACTTGTAGTATCTCCCTTCAAACACCTGTCTCGGCAGGAGCGGATTCCCCTGGCGCTCCTGTCGGATCAACAAGAGATACGCCGCCACCGCATTGGGGTTTCGGTTGAGGGCCTTGGGCAGATTGGCCAGGTAGGACCGGTCTTTGGTGGAGGCCCCAACCGCCAGGAGGTAAGTTTCCTGTAGCGTCAGCTTTTCCAGGGCAGCCTTGAGGGCCTTTCCATCCTCCTGCTGCCAGGCGGCGATAGCCCTGTCCACAGCCCGCTCCATCTCGGGAAGAAAGAGCTTCTCGTCCCCCGCCGGGGCCGGGCTTGCGCACAGTGCGGCGATGAAAAGCGGCAGTCCCGTCAACAGGCAATAGAGTGATGCCTTCATAGTCTTTCCTCCCTTTTGTGTCTGTGTTATTTCAGAAAACCCGGTCCGTTCTGGTACCCCTCGAGGATCCGGTCGATCTCCGGGTCATGTCCGACAGCCATGAACGGGCCTTGCGGGCTGTCGCTGTCTTCGATGATCGGGTTCACAAATTCGGCCATATCGATCTCCGGCACCTCCATCACCCCTTCGGGATTCATCTCTCCCATCGCTGCCTTGAGCGGCTTCAGGGCCAGGGTGTATTCCATGAGTTCTACGGCCAATTCCGCCTGGTACTTCTTGGTCTGCAGGATGTTGGCCCTGAGTTTGGTGGCGGCGTAAAGGGAGCGGAGGAAGTCAGAGACCTTGTCGATATTCTGAATGATATTGTTGAAGATATCGGCCCCGGACTTGCCCTGGGCGTAGAGTCCCTCAAAGTCCTTCAGAAGCGAGGCCACCTCTTTTTTGGACTTATTGTCGCCGAAGGCCATAGCAAAGGCAGAGAGGTTTCCGTAGAGATTGGTCATGTTCTCCCTGAATACCGGGTCCTGAAGCTGGCGGGCCGCCTTGCCCAGTGATCCCTTGTGGGCCGCCTTCCGCATGGTCTCGAGCCTGGGCAGAATCCTCTGGACAGTCTGAATATTGAGTTCATAGAACTGGCCGTAGAAATCGAGGAGATCGCTGGTCTCCTTGAGAGTCGCTGCACGGATGCGGAGCTTCTCATTTTCGGTGCCTGCGCGGTGGTAGTTCTCCTTCAGTTCTCCCAAACCCGCCTGCACGGATTTGATGTTATCGAGGAGGATGTCCTTGGTCCGGGCGTATTCCTGAAGGTCCCCGGTGATCTGGGTGGTCAGATTCTGGATGTCGAGGGTCCCCTCGGTGACGGTCTTGGCGTAAGCCCCAGGTGCCGCAACGTTCAGCCACACAACGAGGATGGCAAGAATAGCGCTCTTTTTCATGTCTTGTCCCTCCTTCCGAGATTACTTGTATCCAATCTGTCCGAATGCGTTACAGATTTCGGTCAGGGCCTTCAGACGAAGGTTTTGATGCTCGATGGCCATAAGTTCGTAATGGGTGTAGGTGGCCCTGAGGGCGTTGACCGCCCCCATAAACGCCGGCTTGTTGTCCGCCAGGAGATAACAGACCGCCTCTGATACAAGGCAGTCCCTGCTCAACGCATTCCGGGGGTCTCTAATGCGTGACCTCGCCGATGAAAACTCCCCGGCTGCCTCTTCGTAGCGGCAGTGCTCAAAATAGAAGAGTCCGCACTGGATATGCTCTTGGGCGGTCGTGGGGTCTCCGGCCGGCGTCGCAACCGCCAGAGGCTGCGGGAACCGGAAACTGACCGCCTCCGGAGTTGCCGAAGGCGGCGGCTCTGCGATGACCGGCTTTTTGGCGCAGGCCATGGGCGCGAAGGAGACAACCGCCAACACAGCAGCCAGCAGAAGGGATTGGAGCCTCTCAGAACGGGATCTCGATGATATGTTCATGGCAACCTCCTTTTTGGATCCCCTTTGGCAAGTAGGGTGCCGACCCACCCTTTTACCTTCTGCAAAACCAACCGGAACCGCACCGTGGCCAAACTACGGGGTCGGGGTCCAAACCAATAAGCGTCACCCCGGCAAAGATCTTGGTCCGGGGTCCAGAGAGCGTTTCCACTGAAGTCACACAATGGTTTCTAGATTTCGGGTCAAGCCTGGAATGACGACCTATTCTTTCAGTTATGCCTCCATGCCGAAACAGCTCATGCACCCTTTTTTTCGCTATCGGTCGTATGCCTTGGCATTCTTGATGACCCCGTGTCCCGGGATGGGCCGCTCCGGCCTGGGCATCCAAAGCTTGATCCTTTTCCCTCGGGTCGTCGGCATAGCGGATCGCGTATTAGCCTCCCGCTGCATTGATGGGTATATTTTCATTTTTGTTTGCGCCCCTCTGCGTACACATACAAACATCCCTAAAATCGCGAGGGCAGCCCAATGGAGGGCCCCTCCTGTGAGAGAGGTTTCCAGCCTCGACCATTGCCGCGGCAAGATCCCGCTCCCACTGCTAAAGGAAATTCCTGTCCGCAGTGGAGAACAGCCGCTGTCCCAACACGTCCCTGCAACGCATTCCCACATCCCGGATATGTCATCGGTTGTAAGAATTGAATGTCCCCGTCCAGTCTCTGAAGGGATCCTTCAGAAAGGTATGCAAGCTGTCCAGATAAGTCAAAATTCCTGCCCCCTTGGACTTGGCTTTTTCCATATGAATACAGATATACTGCCATCTCTTGCGGGCCCATTCCGCCTTGCTGCCCAGATCCAGCTTGGCGTAAGGATACTCCTTAAAATAGTGAGGCATAGCCTCGTATCTACCCGTGTTTCGGTTATAGGCCTTGAGATCCGGATCCAGGAAGGCATCCCGCAGGGCCGCGCCGTTGCCATACTGGTCCGGTATCAGGACGACCACGTTGGTGACATCCTTCTTAAACCCGGGCGGCAACCGGAATCCGTTGATGAATACCCACTTGTAGTCCCGGGGCCATACAATCCGGTCTCGGCCCAGCCGGTCCTGGAGCATTCGGATCTCTGCATTCATGCGTCGGATGTCGATCATCTGCGGCCTCCTCCTTCTCCTGCGGTCTCAAAGGTTGGGTATATTTCGAGATGATCACCCTTCGTCAACTGTACCGGTTCATCACGGACCTGCGATGGCTCCCGTTGCCGGCAAGGAGTGACTCAAAGCATGTAACAACATGGTTATCCTCGTGCCGGATCCCGTCCGGGTATTTGGGAGGATCCATTGGGTTGACGACTCGTTTCCAATTCGGTAACGGAGGGATCGTTAGATCTTCTCCCCGGCTTTTCAGTGATAATCCGTTTAAGAAATCTGTGAACGGGTATTTCAGCGGAAATTTTCCCTGAAGCGACTGCCCTTTCAAGTCGGCTATTAATGAGAAGACGCGATAGAACTGCTACGCCAAAGCATACTAGAACCCAATAGGGTAACTGTGAAATCGCCACACCGAATACGATGCCGAACAACCCAAGTCCCACCGCTTTCAGAAACTTCACGATTCTCTGGGGAATCATGTCTCTCAGCCTTGGAGGAGAGAAAACGACCAAGAGAGCCGCGAAAAGAACCATTCCTCCATAGGCAAGATCATAAAATCCTGCAAATGCTATCTCATTCATTGCACTCCCCCCTGTTTGGTCTAATTCATAAATTTTCTGGCAGGTTCGTTATGAACAAGACCCTATGTTTCACAGATCCTGTGCCGCGTTACGCGAGAGGCCTTTCATGGTCCCTGAAGCGGTCTGCCAGAAATCCGCTCACGGGCTCCAGGTATCCGCAAAGGTCTTGTTCACGTCGGTCAATACCTGGTACGCTAATGCTGAAAAATCGCCAGGCGATATCCGTGTTTTGTTTGTCGGCTTCAAGATACGGGAAATGGCTAAGCCACATGGTACTTCCTGCAACTGGCCGTTAGAAGAATTCCATGCCTTCAGATCCCCAGGCATGAAGACATACCCCGGCCGTGCCCCGTAACCATACGAGTCGGGTATGATGGTCCCGATTTGTGTGGTCGTCTGGCTGAAGCCTTTTGGGAGAGGGAAGTGATTGACAAGCACCCATCTATACTCGGGATCCCAAAACACCCCCTCAAGCCCAAAACGCTCCTGAAGTATTCGGATCTCTGCGTTCATACGTCGGATGTCGATCATCTGCGGGCTCCTCCTTGTCCTGCGGTCTCAAAAGTGGGCAGTAGGCCAAAGCGGTCGCCGTCTTTGACCTGCACGGGTTCATCGGCACCGATGACTTCATATCGGCCGTCCGGGCTCACCTTGGCCACGGCCCCTTCAGGCGACTGCCCGATCTTTTTGCCGATCTCGTCCTTGATGTCCCCGCCGGTGACCGGCCCGTTAAAGGGGAACTGATTCAGGTCAAACTCGTAGCCGTCATACGTCGCCGTGTTCTTCGCCATGATATGCCTCCTTCTGGGTTTGAGTTGACTTGCAGCCAGCATTCTCATGAAAACCAATAGCAACTGACTTACCGACTACGCCCACCTCTTTATTGTGAGATGGGCTTCTGAGCCTCCATCCTCCTGCTGTAAGAGAGGCTTCCAGCCTCGATGGTCGCTGCGAGGACGCCGCTCACACGGGGTCTTTTGAGGCTGATAGATCTGCACTGGCGTTCCTATTGTCACGGGTGTAGGTGCGGCTTCAGCCGCACAATCACTTGAGATAGTGCCCCCTGAGCCTCTCCACCACAGCCCGGTAGTGCTCCAGGGCCTGGTCCGGCTTCCCTTCCTTGACGAGCCGCACCGACGGTACAACCAGACTTTCATACAGCTCCAAATATGCTTGATCCGATCCGCGAGACGCATCCATCCGCCTTGCAATCTCAGGAGCGATCGCGTAGTATTCCTGAACAAGGTCTTTCCCTTCCGGTAGATCCATCAGGTATCCGTCCCTGAAGGCCCTCAGGGTCTCCAACTCGTCGCAGCGGTCCCCCAGCCCCATGGCCCGGACGCAGGCGGATGTCAGAAAGCACCCGCCGCCGCTTCCCTTTTTCAAGGCCTTCTTCTTGGATTCGGTCCTGGACATGCCGTACCCCTTGGATTTCGATTTGTCCGTGTACGTCACCGTGGTCTTGTAACGCGGTCCCGGCACCAAGGTGTTGAATGGTTCAGGGGCCACCGCCTCTGTCTTCACGTATCTGACCTTCTTCTTTCCCATGGCATGATCTCCTTCTTGGAAGGCCGGTCTCATCCCGGCCGGTTGGCGACAAAAAGGCCGTTCATTCCTGACGAATAAACGGCCCCCGTTAAGAATCGCTCTATTTGTTAAGCGAGTGTTTGATTTGTCTTCATCCCTGTCCCGACAATATGTCTGGGATAAATTGCGCCAGAAATCGAGTCCGCCGCTCCGTCATTCCGGCGAAAGCCGGAATCCAGTCTTTTTTTAACGCCCTGTCCATTCTGGATGCCGGACCGAGCCCGGCATGAACCGAAAATATTGGAGTGCAAAATAAGCAATGGACATCAGTTGGGGGTTCTGTTCCCAGGCCCCCCCAGCCCGGACGGTCCTTGTCCGCCGGAGCAGCCATGAATCATTAACTTAACATTCCATAACCGTCTCCTGTGCAAAAGGGTTGGCCACGGGTACCCATCCGGTTCCTGCGATCAAAAGCAGGAAAACGGCTTGAAATCGCCTGCTTTTCTCATAGCAACCGGAGTAACGACAGCTCCAACCAGGTTGGTCATACGAGACATTTGCAACCAGGCTGTTCACATATTCCAATAGCAAGTGCAGTACCGAAAAGACTTCTGGGCGGGCTGACGCGCCGTCTGAAGGGGTCGTTTCAATACTTGAAAGGCGGCCAAGTGATCCCGAGCCGTTTTCGACCCGGGATTCCCACAGATCCGGACATGCGCGACTGACGCATCCGGCTCCTCAGGTCATGGTTTTGCTATGCGACCTCAGCACTGGTGGGTGACGGTGGGTTGTGCCCTTTCGGCAGGCGTGCAGAGATCAATAAATTTTCGGCATGTAAAATTTTTTTAGCTTGCGAGGATGAATCGGAGGCCGGGAGGCCCCAAGGGGCCCCCGGCCGGCATAGGGTTAGCGGTTTTGATCCTGGTAATGCCACGGCATGAAGGTGTGCGGGGAGGACTGGAGGGCTTTGGTGTTCTTCAGGAGCCATATGAGGTAGTCGAGCGGGTTGACGCCTGAAAGTTGACAGGTGTGGATGAGGCTCATGAAGAGATCCCCGACATAGGCGCCACCTTGCGTCTTGTAGAAGAGGGAGTTTTTCCGGTTTAGGATGGCGAACTTCAGGGCCCTTTCACAGATATTGTTGTCCAGCGGGGCTCCAGGCACCTTGAGAAAACAGGTCAGTTCCTTCCAGTGTTTGAGGAGGTAGGTGATCGCCTTCCCCAAGCCGGATTTGGGCTCCACGGTCATCTCCGCAAATTGCTGATGGCACCACGCCTCGAGAGCTGTCATGACGGCCTCAGTGTTGAGCCGATGGTAAGCCAGTCGATCCTCCGGGGACGTTTTTTCGGCTCTGGCGATCGCCTCATACTTATAGACCGTTGCCAGCTCGTTGCTCACATGAGCGCAGTCGTCCGGGAATCGATCGACCAGTTCCACGAACTTCCTGCGGGCATGGGCGAGGCAGTTGGCCAGGATCGTCTGAAAGTCCTTGGATACATTCCGGCTCAGGGCATCGCACATCTGAATCGGTGGGAGGAGCCCCGTTGCCCGGCGTTTCAACAGATCGTGCAGGTTTGTGTCCTTCCGGCAGGCGTGCTTAACACGCGGGGCCGGGATGTTATAATGTAGCGCCATCCCATTTGGATTCTATAAGGAGGATGGCGATGGAAACCACTTCGAGGAATCCTATCCCATACAGCAGCCACTCCCAGCCCGACCTCGTCGAGGTCGAACGCCGGTTTGCCGAGTGGCGCCGGCAGCGCGGCAAGAAGCGTGCCCTGATCCCGCAGGAGTTGTGGGAGGCTGCGGTACAGCAATGCAGAGGGCATTCTGTTTCCGAGGTATGCCGCAGACTGAGGCTTTCCTTCACAGAGCTCAAGAAGCGTCTCTCCTCTAATCATGCCACTCCGGAGCTGATCCAGCTGGACACCACCTGCCTCTTCGGCCAATGGGTCGTCGAGTGCGAACGCGCGGATGGCAGCAGGCTGAAGCTCTCGGGAACCGGTCAACCGCCCGATCCTGAAAGCATTCTCGGGCAGTTTCTCTCTTGATCCAGATCACTGCCCACATGCGGATCCTGCTGGCAGTGGACCCGGTGGATTTCCGCAAAGGCATTGACGGGTTGGTGGCAGTATGCCGGCAGAAGCTGGCCGTGGATCCATTTAGCGGCGCTCTTTTCATCTTTACCAACAAGTCCCGTCAGGCCCTGCGCATCCTGGTCTATGATGGCCAGGGATTTTGGTTGTGCCATAAACGCTTGTCTCGGGGTCATTTCTTGTGGAAGTTCGGCCCGGGCGCCATCCGCGATCTGGCGGCTGCTCAACTCCAACAGCTTTTGTGGAACGCCGATCCGTTCAAAAAAATCCCGGAGGATTTCCGGCGGATAGAAAAAAATCGACCCATCCCTCAAAAAAATGCTGGCCACAAAAAACCTTCTTTGCTATAAGCAGGGCAACCTTTACCAAGAGGAGGATTACAGAGGTTGCTCATTTGTGGTCGAGACTTCACGCCAACCGATCTGGATTGGATCCGCCGTCAAGTTACCAGCGTGCCGGGATTGAACCGTGCACAGCTCTCACGCATGTTCTGCGAATGGGCCGAATGGCGAAAGCCCGACGGCGGATTGAAGGACATGAGCTGCCGGGTGGCCCTGCTGCGCCTTTACCGGGCCGGTGTCATCCCGCTTCCAGCGCCAAGGAAAAGGCGCGTCGTGTCCAAACGGATCCAACACACCCTGACAGGAGAACCCCAATCCCCGATCGAGATCGGCCCCGGTCGCATAAGCCTTTCGATCGAGCCGGTCGACCGGAGATCATCCCCTCTTTGGAATGAGCTGATCGACCGATACCATTACCTGGGCTATGCCCGCATGGGCGGGGCGCAGATGCGCTTTATGGTCTGGGCCGGACAGCATCTGGTTGCGCTTCTGGGTTTCTCGGCCGCCGCCTGGCGTGTCGCCCCGCGCGACGAGTTCATCGGCTGGAGCGACGATCAGCGTATAGAGAATCTGCACCGGGTGATCGACAACAGCCGCTTCCTCATTTTGCCCTGGGTAAAATCTTTCAATCTTGCTTCACAGATCCTTGCGCGCACGGCGCGGTTGCTCCCTGATCGGTGGGAAGAGCGCTACCATTACCGGCCTTCCCTGACTGAGACCTTCGTCGAAAAGCGACGTTTCACCGGCGCCTCGTACAAGGCCGCCAACTGGGTCTGCGTGGGGCAGACGCAGGGGCGGGGCAAGTGGGACCGGAAAAAGGCCTGTGACAAACCGGTCAAGACCATCTGGCTCTATCCGCTCGAGCGCCGGTTCAGAAAGGTCTTGTGCCGATGAAAAAAACGCCAAAAAGCTGAAGATATCCGCCGGCGAGTTCGAGGCGCTCCAGGACCGTATCAAAGAACGGAACCTGACCGACTCGGACTACGACATGCTCCTGGGGCTTGCCGAGACAGTGGCGCGCCTGCGGGAGGTCCTTTCCGAGAAAGAAACCTCCATCGGCCGGCTGTGCAAGTACCTGCTAGGGGCCCCGACCGAGACAGCCCGAAACATCCTCGAGGATAAAACCGAACCAGTCCGGAAAAAAGGCGACAAACCAAAACTCCGGGGGCACGGGAAAAACGGCGCAGGCCAGTACACCGGCGCTGCCAGGGTGCGCATCGAACAACCCACTCTGAACTCGGGGGACCCCTGCCCAAGCTGTGAGAAGGGTAAACTATACGAGCTGGCCATGCCGTCGGTCTTTGTTCATATCGTTGGAACAGCCCCTCTCAAAGCCACCGTTTATGAACGAATCCGCTTACGCTGCATTCTGTGCGGAGATATCTTCACCCCTGAGCTGCCCGAAGGGATCTCCGAGCAAAAATACGACGATTCCGCTACGCCCATGCTGGCGATACTGAAGTATGGCTGCGGCATGCCCTTCAACCGGATCGAGACCCTTCAAAGGAATCTGGGCCAACCTCTGCCCGCCTCCACCCAGTGGGGTATCCTCGATACCGCAGCCGTAGCTCTGGCCCCGGTCATGGATGCCATGGTCTCATTCGCCGCGCAGGGCACGCTGCTCCACAATGATGACACATCCGCGAAGGTGCTCGCTTTCCTCAAAGAGCAGGATCCGGACAGCAAACGCAAAGGGATCTTCACCACAGGGATGGTCACCGAATCCGAGGGCCATCAGGTCGCCATGTTCATGACCGGCAGACAGCATGCCGGGGAAAACCTGCACGACCTGTTGAAACGCCGGGCAACGGGGCTGCCGCCACCGATTCAGATGTGCGATGCCCTGAGCCGGAACGTATCCAAGGACTTTCAGACGATCCTGGCCAACTGCCTCGCCCATGCCCGCAGGAAGTTCGTGGAGCTGGTCGAGCGATTCCCGGACGACTGCGCTCATGTGATCAACGAGCTGGCAACGGTCTATATGCATGAGGCGATCGCCAAAAGCGAAAAGATGTCCCCGGAGGATCGACTGGCTTACCATCGGCTCAACACTGAGCCCGTCATGACAGCTCTCGAGGCGTGGTGCCATCAGCAATTTGCGGAGAAGACCGTGGAGCCCAACTCCGGCTTGGGGAAGGCGATCACCTATCTCCTCAAACACTGGAAGGAACTGACCTGTTTTCTCAAGGTGCCTGGAGCCCCGCTGGACAACAATATCTGTGAAAGGGCCCTGAAGTTCGCCATCCTACACCGCAAAAACTCCCTCTTCTACAAAACGCAACGCGGCGCCTATGTCGGGGATCTCTTCATGAGCCTCATCCACACCTGTCAACTTTCAGGCGTCAACCCGCTCGACTACCTCACATGGCTCCAGAAGAATACCAAAGCCCTGCAGTCCTCCCCGCACACCTTCATGCCGTGGCATTACCAGGATCAAAACCGCTAACCCTATCCCGGCCGGGGGCCCCTTGGGGCCTCCCGGCCTCCGCTTCATCCTCGCACGCTAAAAAATTTTACATGCCGAAAATTTATTGACCTCTGCACCTCTGCCGAAAGGACACAAAATAACCTGGCGGTAATGATGCATCTCGAACCTCCTGTTTGCCATGGCAGTCCCTCCCGGAAAATTTTTCCCCGGAAGTCTACCCTATGATGAACTCTTGCTCCGAGACCCTTTCTTTCCTTAAGGCAGAAAACGATTCCTCCACATTGGCTCCTTTACCGCGATCATCGACTGGCTCCATTACGCCGATCACCAAGTGGCCTCATTAAGCCGATCACGCAGTGGCTCGATTACGGCGATCACATAATGGAGTTATATGAGCGGTCACTAACACCAAGGGACATCCTTCGCAATTGGGCTCTCTGGCGAAACAGAACAGGACCCCGATGTCGTCTATCTGGGCGTGAAACCGCCTCGACGCATCGGGCATGTAGATATGGCTTTCCAGCAGGCCTCTTAAGTGGGCCCTGGCGGCCGGCACATGCGGCAACAGGCCATGTCGAAAAAGGATCCGCTCCAGGTATTCATCCACGATGACCCCCCTTTTTCCGAAGAGATACACCATCAACACCATGGCGGTCTCCTGGCCGACGCGCGGGAGAGAAAGAAGCCGCTTCTTGAGGTCCCTTTCGTTTAGGTTAGGTCCATCGAGCATTCTCAGGATTTCGGCAACAGAGGCCAGTTGGTATCGGAAGTTGGGCTCGGGCAGTTTGATGCCGGAGATCCGGCATGCCTGCTCATAGGTCAATGATGCGATCAGTTCCGGGTCCAGGCCTCCTCCCCTGAGAAGATCAAAAAACAGATTGGTACGGTTGTAATAGCGCTCCAGAGATGCGATGGCGCCAATGACGGAGCTGGGGAGATCTTTTACCAGGAGACTGGGCCTGTCTGTTTCCCCGAGAAGTCGATGGACCAGGTTGACCAGAGATCTGGCCGAGGGTCTCAAAATAGCGGCGTCGTAAGGCCAGCCGCACACCTCGGTCACGCGGCGATCCTCAGCGGCAAACGGCCTCAGAAAATGGTCGTGGATCGCCAGGTTCGCGGCCAGGGCCCGTTCTGCCCCCACCCGCTAATTGAGCAGGAGATCGAGGCAGATGACCGAGGGAGACTCCCCTTCGAACCAGTCATGACCCAGTCTCAGGGGCTTCAGCCTCAGTACTGCCCTCACAAAATCCTCAGGACTCATGGGGCTTTTGATACCTGATAGCTTGTTTATCACGGCTACCCTGGCCTCCAGTCACCTCAAACATTATTTCTTCTCCATGGAGTTATGAGGACGATGGCAGGACCACAAAGCCGGCTGTTCTGAAATGCTGGTCTGCGGTCAAGGCTGTGTCAGTTCCCAGTTCGCGCATAACCACAAAACTGGTGCAATCGGTAAGAGAAAACGACTGGTCCCGCCACTTGAAGAACCATCGGATGGCCTTTTCCTGCCTGTCATGTGTAATCCACTCGGTGCCGCACCTGGGACTTTGGGATGTTAGATCCCACCATTTCTCGGCAGCAGCTATGCCCAGACGAATGCGGATGAGTGTGAGCGTCTCATCAATCACATAATTGGACGTGACCAGAATACCGCCCTGCTCCAGCCATCGGTCCCGGACCTGAAGGGAAGAAGCGTGACGTGGATCGTTGGCGTCTGCCATGGCCATCCAACCGGCCGTATCCACGAACAGGCGTTTCATTGTCCACAGGACCCGTAGAGCAGCCTGTCGTGATCCGCGGCAGTCAGCCCGTCGGATGATACTCCAAGCGCCCCCGATCGGTACAGGGGATCCTTATCGAGCGGGCAGGAGATGCGGTCTTCCTCGTCCACCGGAACGATGCGAAAAACAGGCTGGCTTCTGTAGAGGACCGTGAACTGCTCCCCTCTCTTGACCCTCTGAACGATGTTGGGCAGGGTAGCCCGAAGCTCTTTTGCGCTGATAGTCTGTTGCATGATCATCCTCCGTTAATAAAGTTCATCTTAAGTTTATTCTTCAGCGAGCGGTGTGTCAAGTCCCCCGATTTGATACACGATTGCCATTGTGAAGTGGCGCTGAAGTCAAAATGCTGTGTGAGCGGCACCTTGCCATCCCGCCCATGAGCGGGACGGTTTGTAGCAGATCCCGTTTAGCGGGGGAATCCACTCCCGGAAGATTTTCCTCGCAAAATGAGAACTGCTGCCTACTTAATCAAGCGGATTTTCGCATGTGTGAGTGATGAATGCTGAATACCGAAGGGCTTGGGCTCCCTATTCCAGATGGCTCACCTCTGCCCCCTTGCGGCGCACCAAATAATCGGCGATCTGCTGCCGGTGGCACTCGGCCACGTGTTTTTCGGCACACAGGAGACAATAGGGCTCCGGGATCCCGGTCAAACGGCCGGTCAGCAGCTCCCCACATGCTTCGAGCATCCTTGCATAGCGGTCCTGCCAGTCCTCGAAATCCAGGAATACATTCCCGAGTTCGACGAGGGACCGATACCCGATCCCGGCCTCGGAAAGCCACTTGACGATGCCCTTGTCCGACGTCTTGGCCTTGACCCAGATGCCCATGCTGGCCCGGTCTGGCCTAAGCCTGCAATCCACAATAGTCCGGATTCCGTTTGCCCGCATGATGCCAAGGAAATCCTCTCTGTTTCGCCCTCCATATCCAATGGTAAATACCTTCATCGCACCTGTCCTCCTTATTGGGTTCAATTCACATAACGTCCCAGCCAACAAAGGCTTTCCACGCTGCCATGTTTGGACAAAGATGGCGCATACCCTACGCATACCCTTTCCATTCTCAGCATTTAGCAACCCGAGTACCATAAGGGCGCTTGCCGGTCGGCAGCCTGGCTTACGCAAGAAGACTGTCCTTGTGAATCAGCAATACATCCTCCTTTTTCCCTCGTTCCAGCATGGCATCAGTGAAACCGCTCCTGCTGAACAGCATGAACCGGTTGGTGCGGTCATCCCTGTGCCAGTCCACCTGATGGGATTTCCTCACGAGGTCTTCGTACACATTGATCCCCACCTTTTTGCCGGTCCACTTGCACTCGCCGAAATAGGCCGTCCGGGTCTCCTCGTCCAGCGCGACCAGATCGATCTCTTCATTTCTAGACCACCAACGGCCGATGGCCGTGAACTGCATCCGGTCCTCTTGCATCAGACCGAGGCAGATCTCCTTGCACGCCCCCTCATAAGCCAGGGAGATCTCCTGTCCCAGCGAGGCACGAATCAGGTCGGCCACATAGTCGGCCTTCCCGATTTCAAGCCTGCTCTTGAGGGGGAAGACATACTTAAACCAGAAGGCGAAGAATCTGTCCTGGATGCTGTAGCGGCCCTGCTTGCTTTTTTCAGGGTTCTTTTCGGTTACGGGGACTTCCTTTTTCAGGAAACCCAGCCTCTTGAGAATGTCTGCATATCGGGAGACATGGCTCTTCTCAAAACCGGTTTCATTGATCACTTCGGAGATCTTCCGCTTTCCCTGGGAGACCGCCTTGAGCAGGGCAAAATAGTTTTTGGGCTCCCGCAATTCCTCCATCAGCACGTATTCCACCTCGTTGGAGAAAAAGGTGCCCTTTTCAAGGACGAGACGTCGGATGTTTTCAAGGATGTCCCGCTCTGGGCTGACCTTTTCCAGGTATGCCGGGATCATGCCAAAGACCGTATAAATGGCCATCAAATCGTCGAAAGGTCTGTCGGGGAAGAATTCATAGAGGCTTTGAAAGGGCATTTCCCTGACCTCCAGGGAACCGGTCCGCCTGCCATAGAGGGGGGCCTTGTAGAAGAGCACCTCCTTTTCCATCATGCCGATGCTCGACCCCATAAGGACGAGAAACACGTCGGCCTGTTTCATATGTTCATCGATTCCCTTCTGAAAGATGGAGGAGACGGCCTTGTTGGAAGTGACCAGGTAGGGAAATTCATCCACGACGATCACCAGCCTGCCCACTGTCTTTTCTTTCAGGTAGCGAAAGACCTGCTGCCAGTCCCTGAAGCCGACATCCTTCAAAATGGGGTCCTCGAAATTGTCGCCCACCATCTGACCAAGCCCTTTCAACTGTTCGGTCTCGGCAATCCTGTCGGCCAGAAAGTAGATGGCCTCCTTTCCCCTGATGAACTCCTGAACCAGCCGCGTCTTTCCCACCCGCCTGCGGCCGTACACGGGGACAAACGCGAATCCGGGATCGTGATAGGCCCTTTCCAGGACCGCCAGCTCCACTTTTCTATCCACAAATTGCATAGGCCACCTCCAGTATAATCGTGATTAGTATAATCCTGATTATCCTTTTTGGCAAGCGGAATGACCAATAGGCAGCAATCCTCATTATGATGCAGACCTGGAGTTAACATTCTGTGTAAGTGGCATCTTCCCACGATATTTCGCGGCTCGTCGCAGATCCCGTATAGCGGGGGAAGCCGCTCCCACATGACAATTCGGCCGTAATGACAATTGGCGACCAATGGGGCAACCCTGCAGGCCTGTCAGTGCAAGTTCGATGGTGGTGGGGGGCAATGTGTCGATCAAGCCGCTCTTGCGTCAGTAAAGGTGGTCCGTTGTACCGCCTGCCGGTCTGTCCTTGCCTGCGGCCAGGCGAAGCAGGGCCAGGGGGTGTTTTCCTATTCTGCGAGAGAGGCTTCTGAGCCTTGACACTCGCGGCGAGGCCACCGATTTCACAGGGCAAGCTGAGCGGTTGACATGAAAGGCGATAAAAGGGCTGCGGGTTAAGAGATGACCACTTTCAGACCCAGGAGCCTGTGCATGGGGTCAAAATCCCTGTCGTCGTCCAACAACGGAAGCCGGTAGTGGATACAGAAGGTTCCGATCATAACGTCAATGGTTTTTCTCACTCATCTCTTCGAGACTCCCGCTCCACCAGAATTCCCCACCAAACGGCTTGAGGGCCTCCAACCCCTTTACCTGGACCAGTATCCGCAACCCCTCCTCGATGACCCCCATTTTCGTCTTTGCGTCAGCGACTCTGAAGGCGGATTTCATCAAATCGTCGTCGATCACCACGTTCGTTCTCATATCCTTTCTCCTATGTGTACGGTCGAGGCCCATTGTACGCATTGCTTCGGGAATGGCAACGCCTCCTTTTCACTGGAACAACAGGACTCCGTCAAAGTCAGCCAACGTCAAGTGGGGTGGGTGTCAAGGTTGTTGTCACCTGAGCCGTCTTTAGGCGGCGAGTAATAATTCATGTTGACCTTCACCGTTTTTGCGCGGGTTGAGTCGTACAACTTGGACCGGTTGCCAATCACGGGTTAGCCCCGACCATCGATTGGGACGGCGGTGGCGTGCAGCCTGGTAGAGAGCGTGCCTTTTCGCCAGGATCTGCGGCTCCCGCCCATAATGACGATCGTCGGGGGTAACGAACTTTATGGCGCTGTGGAGATGCTCGGTATTGTACCAGGTTACGAAAGCGTCGACCCAGTTTTACACCTCCTGGATTGTAGCAAACGATTGGGATGGATACTCAGGCCGATACTTCATGGTCCTGAAAAGGGCTTCGGAATACGGGTTGTCATCGCTGATGTTTGGCCTGGAGAAGGAAGGAACCACTCCCAGCTTTTGCAGCGTAGCCAGCATGGTGGACCCTTTCATGGGACTGCCATTGTCGGAGTGAAGTACCAGTCCTTCAGGATCCACATGATGACTGGCACAAGCAGCGACGAACAATTGTGCACTGTGCTCCATGGATTCTTCTTCGAACACAGTGGCGGCAATAATCTTTCGGCTCCACACGTCGATGATCATGTACAGGAAGAAGAACGTACCGCGCACGGTCGAGCGTATATAGGTGATGTCCCAAGACCATACCTGGTCGGCTCCTGTGGCCACATATTCCTTTGGGCGGCTTGAGACAGGCGGTTTTGCACGATGCCGATGGCTGAGCATCCGGTTTTCCCGCAGTATCCTGTAGAAACTTGATTCAGAGGCCACATAGAGACCGGCGTCGGCGAGTTTGGGAATGATCTGTTTTGGGGACAAATCACGAAAGGGTTTGCTGTTGGCAATTTCAAGCACTTCCTGGCGTTCCTCCTCACTGAGGGCTTGTGAGGGAACGGTATGAGGGCCTCTGCGTTGATCCTCCCCGCCATCCTGAGCGCGCCAACGCAGGATCGTTCTGTGGCTCAGACCGAGCATCTGAGCTGCCGGCTTGAGCTGCGCGCCGGCCTTCAGCGCTTCCTCTATCAGCGTCAGGGTCATTTGCCGCTCTTCCCGGGTGTGCCTTCGTCCTCGTCCCCCCAGATCGCTTCGGCTTTTTTTTTCAGCACCAGCAACGCTGCGGCCTCGGCAAGCGCCTTTTCTTTGCGGAGCAGTTCCCGTTCGAGTTCCTTGATGCGCTTTGACTCAGGAAACTTCTGCTTTTTCGGCTTCCGGCCATGGCCTTCCTGCAGCGCTCCAAGAATCTGGGAGCGCCACTGCTTGAGATGGGTTTCATGCAAGCCTTTCCCGCGCAAAAAAGCGCCGAGTTCTTCGTCTGGCAGGGAAGCAGCTTCCAGGACAACTGCCAGTTTCTCCTCGGCCGTCCAATCCTGGGGGCGTTTTGGGGACATGGCGATCATCTCCGAAAAGGTTCGTCTTGATTCCGGGCCGTGGCTGCCCGCAGCGACAGACGCGTTTCTCAACCAGCGTGAAAGTGTGCTCTGGGCAACGCCGCTTTCCTCTGACAATGCGTTTGCGCTTATAGCATCGACCCCAGCCATCCGTTTTACCATGGCCTCTTTGAACCTTACCGGATACTGCATGTCAACCCCCTTCGCCCCCAATAACGTTTTCTTCGGCGATGGGGAAAATTATTTCTCACCCATGGAGGAGCCCCCTGGGGGGCTCCTCCATGGGCCTCCATCTTTCCATCACCCTTCAGGTGACAACTATCCTGGCACAGGGGGAGACCAAGTCATGTCCATTCGGACTTCGAGGGCTTTTCGCCAGATAGCCAGATGGGCGGTTTCAATCCCCTGAATCCGTGAGCGAATTACTTATAAAATTAACGCACAGATCAATATAATATATTGATTTTATTCACTAACTGTGCTACGGTTTCACCTGTCAAAAGATCACTTGGGAGGTGAAACGTGAAACGATTTATCCTTGAGCGGTCCAAAAAAGATTTCTACACCTCGCACTCGGGTCTTGCATTGATCGGACTGGGCATCAACTATTACAGCGACCTGCCAGGCAAAGCACGGAAGGCATTTCCTCTTGCCAAAGGCGTCAGCGGAATCGGACTGGACGACGTCGTGCGCAGCTATGTCGGCATGTGTTGGTTGGCAGAATATGCTGTCGGGAAGGGGCCGTATTTTTCACAAACGCTTGACTAGAGGGGGTCGGATGTCGAATTATTCTGGCTTTGGGAATAGGGCGAAAGCGGGCATAGAAAACAATTGGGGTAAAGGATGTAGCAGCACCCTTTACCCCGAAAAACATGTGAGTAAAACTCACAACCCGTACTCTATTGATAGTATTTGTCGAGGTATGCGTCAAGAGCCTTTTCAGGCTGGGCCGAAAATATCTCTGGCCCAGGCCGCCATCCTGCCCCAAATGCGAAGGGAAGCTGTGGGGGCATGGGTATACCACCGCCTGTTTTGACGGGTACGGGGAACCTGCCGAGATTCCGAGGTACCGCTGCCCGGCTTGCGGGTGTGTGGTCCGGCTCCGCCCCGAAGGATACTTCTCTCGTTTCCAATCTTCTATCGAAACCATCCAATCGAGTATTGCCAACCGCTTGTCTGGCCGCGGCTGGCTCCCGGGTCTTTCGCCATCCCGCCAGCGCCACTGGCTGAACAGCTTGATCGAGCAGACGAAACTGCATCTTGGCCTGTCGTGGTCCGGACAGCTCCCGGACGCATTCGATCTGCTTTACGCCGTGGGGATCTGCCCGGTCAGCCGCTCCATCCAATGTGAAAGAAGTGGTTCTTTTGTGGGGCCCCACCGAAGGCTGCCCTTTACCAGCCCTCGGGAGGTGGAGTATCCAGACGCAAAACCACCACAAAGGAGGTCCCACACATGGACGAACAGCAACAAAAAGACATTGCCGTTTTCCGGTTCGGGGTGATCAGCGACTTTTTCTGCCAAAAATTGACCCGGGGAGAGAAAGAGCGGTTGCTCAATGAGAAGTGTTCCCGACAGTGGCAGATCCCCCACTCAGAGCGTACCCGGCTTGCCCGCACCACGATCCTTTCCTGGATCAAGGCGTATCGGGAAGGCCGGCAGAGGCTCGAAGCCCTTTACCCTCAATCCAGAAGCGACCGGGGCATGCCCCGCAGCATCCACGATGAGGCCGCCGCCGTCATCGTCACGCTGCGCAGGCGGATGCCCCGCTGCACCCTCATGGTTCTTCTCTCGGAACTTGAAAACCGCAAGCTTTTGAGGTCGGACGAGCTGCCGAGCTACTCTTCATTGTACCGCTTCCTTAAAAAGGAGAACCTCTTGCACCTCGATCAGTCCGCACCGGTCGATCGGAGAAAGTTCGAGGCCGAATCCCCCAACGACATTTGGCAGGCCGATGCCATGCACGGTCCCATGATCCTCGATGGGGAAAAGCGGCGGAAAACGTACCTCTTCGCTTTCCTCGACGACATGAGCCGACTGATCCCCCACGCTGCCTTCTACTTCAGCGAAAACCTCGAATGCTACCTCGACGCCTTGCGCTCAGCGCTCCTCAAGCGCGGCCTGCCACGCAAACTCTACACCGACAACGGCAGCGCCTTCCGCTCCAAACTCCTCCAGGAAACCACCGCCAGCCTCGGCATCGCGCTGGTTCACTCCCGGCCTTACAAACCCCAGGGTCGGGGCAAAATAGAGCGTTGGTTCCTCACCGTGCAGAAACAGTTCCTCCCCACACTCAGCTCCAACCTCGATCTCAGGGGCCTCAATGAAAAGCTCGAAGAGTGGATCCACTCCGTCTACCATCAACGTCCCCACGGATCCACGGGTCAAAGTCCCATCCAGCGCTTTGCCGAAAAAATGGAGTGCATCCGCCCCGCCCCCAGAAACCTCGAGGACTTCTTCCGTAAGCGTGCAAGGCGAAAGGTCGCCAACGACCGCACCATCGCCCTGAATGGCAAGGTCTATGAGGCGCCTGTTCCCCTCATCGGAAAACAGGTCACGCTCCTTTACCACGACCATGATCCCACCCGGGTTGAAGTGCACCTGGACAACCTCTCCTACGGGTTCCTCACCCCTCTGGATCTGCACGTCAACTGCCGGGTGCGCCGGTCCCGTTCTCAAGACCTCGTCATAGACAGCGCTCCTCCAAAATCCGTCCCATCCGGCCGGTTACCCTTTTCTCTCGCAAAGGAGCCCCGATGAAACCCCATTATCTCAACTTTTTCCGCTTTACTCGTGAACCGTTCGGCTCCGAACTCGAGCTCGATCAGATCCTTCAGACCGCCGAAGTGGTGGCCGTCGCCGAGCGCTTCGATTACACCCTGCGCCTGGGCGCCGTCGCACTGGTGACCGGTTAGGTCGGTGTGCGCAAGTCCACGGCCCTGCGCTGGGCCATCAGCCGTCTTCACCCCTCCGAATATCGCCCCATCTGGGTGACGGCAACTTCTGGCTCCATCCTCGAGTTGTATCGCCAGCTCTGCTCTGCCCTCGACTGCGATTTGCAGGGCTCCTCCCGCGCCACCCTCCTGCGCATCATCCGCAGGCAGGTCCTCGATCTCGTCCTCAGCCGCAAGCAGACCCCGGTGCTTGTCATCGACGAGGCTTCACTCCTGCGCCTTGAGGTCCTGGCCGAGGTCCATACTCTCCTTCAGTTCGAAGCCGACTCCAAACCCTATTTGCCCATGATCCTCGTCGGCCAGAACCACCTGGCCGATCTGCTGACCTATCGTACCTCGCTTCCCCTCTCTTCCCGCATCATCGCCCGCTATCATCTCCAGGGGATCGACCGGGAGACCCTCGGTACCTATCTCCTGTACCACCTCAAGATCACCGGCATCACCCGCCCCCTTTTCTCCGAGCAGGCCCTGACCGCCATCCACCAGGGCTCGGGCGGCATCCTCAGGCGGGCTAACCATCTCGCCCGCGGTGCCCTCATCGCTGCGGCCGCAGAAAAGATCCAGCAGGTCGCCGCCGAACACGTCCGTGTCGCCGCAACCGAACTCCTCTGATCCTCAAAGCCGGGGCTGGTCATCGGCCAGCCCCCCTCTTCACCCCCATGGACGCTGTGCTTAGAAAACTCCACCGCTTCTTTCGCCAAAAATGGCACCTGGCGACTCTCCATCCGGAAAAAGGACGCTGGATCGTCCAGCCCCATCCCGACCATATCCCTTATCTCAAGGCCCTCAACGCCTCAGGCTGCCACATCCTCCTTCAACCCCTTGAACAATCCCGCTATCTCCTGGCCGATGATCTGTCCTGGGAGAGGGTTTGCCGTCACCATCGCCAACCTGACAACACCTGGAGGCCCGGTCGCATGGTCGTCGAGACCTCCCCTCACAACTTCCAGGTCTGGATCCGTTCTGCCCACCCCTTGGATCTCCACCATAAACGCATCCTCCTCCACATGCTTCACAGCGATCCGGCCGCCGATCCCAACAACCGTTTCGGCAGGTGCCCCGGCTTCCGCAACCGCAAACCCTGCCATCGGACCCCCGACGGGCAATATCCACTCTCTCGCCTCATCTGGGTCGACTACAACTCCTCGGCCATCATCCCGCAGCATCTCTTCCAGGCAATGACTCCGTCTTCCCCTCAACCCTTTCCCCCTCCACCCCCAGGGGGGGCGGTGTGTCTTTCTTCCCCTCCATCTCGCTCCAGATATCTGCGCGCTACCGAATCCGAAACCGACTTCGCCTACGTCCTCGCCCTCCTCAGACGCGGGTACTCCGAACACGCCATCCGCTCCCTCCTCATCGAGCAACGGACCTCCTGGGATCATCACCAGGGCGAACGGAGAAAAAATGCCTATATCAATAGAACCATCGCCAAGGCCAAGACCATCATCCAAAACAAGTCTGTCCAATTTACCCCGAAAATCACCACCAATCGTCCAGGATAATCAGAAAAAAAACGTCAGATTATTGTGAAAGACGACAGCATGCTCTCTCTTGGTCAAAGCGACTATGAAGCCGTAACCAATAAGAAAGATGACACCTATTTCAAGCAGTCCCTGGGTATTCGTAAAGTACCTTCGGCTGAAACGTTACGCCAACGCCTGGATGATGTTGCCGTGGGTCTGCGGCCTTTGGTGGATGCTGCAGCAGTCGATTTTATCCGTAATTCCAAAGCGTTGATTACAAAATTGGATACCGGGCACATTCCTCTTGATTGCGATGTGTTCCCCATGGACAACTCCCAGACCAAGAAAGAGGGGGTTTCCCGCACCTACTCCGGCACGGATGGGTATGCGCCCATCGCCGCTTATCTGGGCCGGGAGGGTTGGTGCCTGGAACTCGAACTGCGGGAAGGCAAACAGCACAGCCAGTGCGAGTTCATCCCCTACCTGGAACGTGTTCTGAAAAAGGCCCGCACCTTGACCTCGGACAAGCTCCTTGTCCGTCTGGATTCCGCCCACGATGCCCTCGAAACCCGTGCCACCCTGGCGGGGCATGAAAAAGTCAGCTACATCATCAAATGGAACCCGCGTAACGAAGACCAGGCGGAGTGGGCCAGCCAGATCTTTACCAAAGGGACGGTCACCTCCCCGCGACCCGGCAAAAGGGTCGGAATCCTCCGAGTCCACATCCGCCAGGAATATCAGGGCAAAACTTACCGCTTCCAAAGGGTGATGCGAGCCGTTGAGCGCACCAGCGACAAACGCGGTCAACTGCTGCTCAAACCGGACATCGAGGTAGAGGCCTGGTGGACCACGCTAGATCTGCCGGATGAAAAGGTGATCCGGCTTTACGAGGACCACGCCACCAGCGAGCAGTTCCACAGTGAGATCAAATCCGACATGGACATGGAACGCCTGCCATCGGGCAAGTTCGCCACCAATGCCCTGATCTTGACCTTGGCCGGTCTGGCCTACAACATCCTGCGTTTCATCGGGCAGTTGGGCCTCGTCGGAGACCGGTCGCCCTTACGCCATCCGGCCAAAAGGCGCCGCATCAAAACGGTCATCCAGGAACTGATGTATCTGGCTGCGCGGTTGGTCACAACCGGCCGGCGTTTAAAAATCGTCTTCAGCCGACATTGTCCGGCTTTTGAAGCCTTCGGGGCTTTGTACAACCGCCTGGCATGCGGCTAGACCCGCAAACCTATTAACGCCGGTCAAAAAATGGACAGAATGGACGGTTTAAAAACGACCAGGGAGAGTAGCGGGGCATAGCTGTGCACGGGGCGGCAAACGGCTTCGCGAAGAGGGGCAGCCTGCGGGAGCCAGATACGCCCAAGGAAGGGCCCGCCACATCTCCAGGAGGAAGAGGCGGGAGCAAACAAAGATTTTTTAGGGAATGGATCTATTTGTGCTTTCTTCGATAACTTGTTCCTCCGAGGATGATGATCTCCGAGTTGTAGACGAGCCGGTCAGCGATCGCGGAGGCTACCGTGTTGGAATCGAAGACCTTCCCCCATTGAGCAAAAGGCAGATTGGTGGAGAGGATTGTTGACCTCTGGGTATGCCTTTGACTGATGACCTGGAAGAAGAGGTTCGAACCCTGTGAGCCAAGCGGAAGATAACCAAGCTCGTCACAAACGAGCAGATCCGGGGTCTGGTATTGCCGAAGCTTTCTGATGAGCGACCGGTCGAGCTCGGCGGCGACCAACTGGTTGATCATGTCGATGGCGCTGGTGAAGAGGACCTTGAGGTTGGCATTGCACGCTGAAGTGGCGATGCATTTGGCCAACATGGTTTTCCCGGTGCCCGGGTTACCGATGAAGATGACATCCTGCTTTTTTTCGATGAAGTGGAGGTTGAGGAGTTCGAGGATTTTGGTTTTCTGATCCTCGCGGGATTTGTGGTGGTGGAAGTCAAACTGATCGATGCTCACTCTTTCCGTGATGCCGGATTGTGAGAAGCGGCGGCTGACGGCGTTTTTCCACCGCTCCTCCTGTTCTGCATCCAACAGACGCTTCAGGATATCCAGGATGCCGAGGTTTTTCTGCCGAGCCTGATCGAGGACACCCTCGAGATGGGCAGCCATTACGGAGAGCTTGAGGGCCTTGAGGTCCTGAGAAACGACCTCGATGGACACGGACATGGCTATTTCCCCTTTCTGAGCACAAAGGCGTCGAACTCGGCGAGGTTGGGTTCTTCGAGGCGGATGCGGTTCAGGCGCTCTTCTTTGAACTGGAGAGGCGGGTGGTCTTTGGTGGGGGTGTGGTCCTGGACCAGGATGTTTTCGATGTAATGAGCACCGAAGGCTTTGTTGATCAGTGCTTTTTGAAGAGATGCCAGGAAAGCGACCAACCCGTAGCGGTCTTTGAGAACCAGGAGTTTACTGACATTCTTCCTGAGGGGAAGGCGGGCTGCAGCCATGTGTTCTAGGTAGAGCCTGGCATCTTCGCCCAGGGAGGCGAAGAGGGCCACTTCTTCGGATTGCCACTGCCTGCGCATGCCTTTTAAGACCGCTTCGCGGTGCTCCGGGAGTTCGATGCGCTGTTTCCGTTCCCAGGAGCGCTGATGGGTGGCGATCAGTTTTTCCTTGAGATAGATGCTGAGGGTTTGCTGATCGGCCTTGACCACGACCTGTTTGCCGACGGCCCAGGGGGGAGTGGTGTAGGTGTTGGCATCGAAGTGAATGCAAAAATCGGTGTGGACCTTGAGCACGGCTGATTCACGGCAATCGGGAAGGAAGTCGGGCAAAGGCCTGAGTTGCTCCTGAAGGGCACGATCAAGAGGCCTCTGAGCGGTGGTGGCATGCAGCCGGCAGTTGGCGAGGGTATCGCGCCAGTGATCGGCCTGGCGCTGCAAGTCGGTGAGATCGACGAACTCGCGCAGGGGCCAGAAGTTATGGCGGATATAGTGGATGACGCCCTTTTCGACCTTGCCTTTTTCCTGAGGCTGGCGGGGGTTGCAGGCCCGCGGGGTGATGCCGAAGGGACGGAGGAACTCCAGAAAGGCTTCGTTGAAGCGGATGAGGGATCCTTCCCGTTCGAGCACGGCGGTGAGCATATTGTCGGTGAGGACTTCTCTCGGGACCCCGTTAAAGAAACGAAAGGCGTTCAAGAGGCAACGGTGAAGGGTCTGCTGGTTTTGGGAGTGGGTGAACTCGAGGTAGAGCAGTCGGCTGTAGCTTAAAACGATGGCGAAGCAGTACAGCCTACGCTCCGTATCGCCGTAGGGGAGGCTGCCGAAGTGGCCCCAGTCGATCTGGCACTGCTCGCCCGGCAGGGTTTCGAAGCGCAGGAACACACGGCGCGGTGCGGGCCTGATCGATCGCAGGAAGTCCTTGAGGATGGTGAGCCCTCCCCGGTACCCCTTGGCGGTAAGCCGCTGGTGGATAACGGTGGCCAGGACGCGGGGGTTACGTTCAAGCATGGCCTGGATATCATCCCGGAACGGGTCCAGTTTGCTGGGCCGTTGGAGTTTTTTCCGCTCGGGGGTTGGATTGCGAAGGTATTTGGTTACGGTTTGGCGGTTCAGGGCCAACTGCTCCGCGATATGGCTTTTCGTCCAGTCTTCCTGTGCCAGGCGGTGGATCTCAAAAACGATGCGTCTTGTGATCATGGTCTCCTCCGAGGCTTTGGTGGATGAGTTGGCGAACGGTGGCGCGGTCGGTCCGAGACCCAAAAGGCAGGGAAAGAACCTGAAACAGCCTCCCGTCAAAGGCGATCAAGTCTTTGTGGATCAAACCGTCCCGGGCGAGGATGTATTCATCGGCCAGAAGGCTCGTCAATGAACAGATCCGGTCGTAACTGTAATAGGACAATCCGTGGCGGTCTCCGACCACGATCAGGAAGAGATAGAGGATCAACTCGTGGTGGCTGAGTCCGGCCCAGAAGCCCTCGCGCAAGAACCGGTGCTCGATGGCGGCAAAGCTCCCTGCGATCTTTCTTGCCCTGTCGGGGCGAAGCAGCCGTTTTTCGATCATGGCCTCTCTCCTTTCGAGAGAAAAGCTACCATGCGGATGGAACCAAAGGCGATCGAGTCCTATTTTGCAATCAGATCCTGACGTGTCTAACAAGCTGGAATCAAAAAGACTTTTTGTGGGAACGCGTCCATTTTTGCAATCACTGGGAGCATGTAAAAGGCCTGCGGAGGTCCGCCAATCCAAGGGATCAACGCGTCCATTTTTGCAATCCGCTTTCCTGGCGATCTACGGCTGTTGCGGCAGCGCTGCAGCAGGCGGTTACGCTGAGCTTTGCCGGGATGGCGTTCACGGTAGGCTTTGTAGTATCCCGGGTGGCGGTCGTGCCACGCCTTCTGGCAGTCGCGCTGGTTGGCTTTGTAATCCGGGTCGGAGAGGAGTTTTTCACGCTGCCACTGGCGCTTCCGGGCACGCTGGCATTCCTTCCGGGCGCAATAGCGTTGCGTCTTGATGCGCGGATTGCGCTCGAAAACAGATCCGCAATGGAGGCATCGAATAGTCTCGTTCATGGTCGTCCTCCCCGTGGATGACAACCATAACACTTGTGAGCCTAATCTTTCGAGATTACACAAAAAGGCGAAATAAAGAAGAGAAAGAAGCAGATCCAGGAAGAAAAGACAGGTTTTACATACAGGAAAGAAGGAAGAACCTGCAATGCCGGTTTTTCAGCCGCTCATTTTGGCCAGTTTTCTACCGGCTATATCTGTCCATTTTTTGACCGGCGTTAATACAAACCAGGAAGTTTCATCAACCAAGATAGGTTATCTCAGGGTGAATCATGCCTAAAAAAAGCCATAAAACATAACTATTTAGCAAAGAGCATCAAAGAACGACTCAAATAGTGAGTGTAGAAGCGTCAGAACACTCACATCTACCGGTGGACAGGCCGATATTACGCTTCTGAGCCTGAAACCGGGCGACTGGTTACTGGAGTCTCACGGATTCAGGAATCCTTTAGACCAAGTCATGTCCATTCGGACTTGCGGGGAGGTGCTAGTATGGACCTAAATAAAATCGTTTCAATCCTTTAGACCAAGTCATGTCCATTCGGACTGATGGCAATAATCACGAAGTCCAGAAGTCGCCTGGTTTCAATCCTTTAGACCAAGTCATGTCCATTCGGACTGGAACTTTGCCTATGTTCTAGACGGCAAAGGGTGGTTTCAATCCTTTAGACCAAGTCATGTCCATTCGGACAACTTAATAACCTTAAAGATGTCCAATCCCAGAAAGAGTTTCAATCCTTTAGACCAAGTCATGTCCATTCGGACATGGGAGAAATATTCGAGAGTAGCTGGGAGGAAGTGTTTCAATCCTTTAGACCAAGTCATGTCCATTCGGACCCTTTATCGCTACTTCGCCTTCGCAGGTTATGGGTTTCAATCCTTTAGACCAAGTCATGTCCATTCGGACACAGAAGGAAGTTTTAGACACGGCGATGGAAGCGGGGTTTCAATCCTTTAGACCAAGTCATGTCCATTCGGACATGGGAGAAATATTCGAGAGTAGCTGGGAGGAAGTGTTTCAATCCTTTAGACCAAGTCATGTCCATTCGGACCCTTTATCGCTACTTCGCCTTCGCAGGTTATGGGTTTCAATCCTTTAGACCAAGTCATGTCCATTCGGACAACTTAATAACCTTAAAGATGTCCAATCCCAGAAAGAGTTTCAATCCTTTAGACCAAGTCATGTCCATTCGGACAGGAAAAAATGATCATTGAAGAAAGTAACATACCCTGTTTCAATCCTTTAGACCAAGTCATGTCCATTCGGACATGGGAGAAATATTCGAGAGTAGCTGGGAGGAAGTGTTTCAATCCTTTAGACCAAGTCATGTCCATTCGGACCCTTTATCGCTACTTCGCCTTCGCAGGTTATGGGTTTCAATCCTTTAGACCAAGTCATGTCCATTCGGACACAGAAGGAAGTTTTAGACACGGCGATGGAAGCGGGGTTTCAATCCTTTAGACCAAGTCATGTCCATTCGGACCGCTCAGGCAAAAGGGCAGAAAGCGCAGGTAAAAGTTTCAATCCTTTAGACCAAGTCATGTCCATTCGGACTATGCGGTTCAACTGGAGGAGTCGAACAAGGCGATGTTTCAATCCTTTAGACCAAGTCATGTCCATTCGGACTTTATCTTTTGCTTTTTTCATATTCCTCAGCCACCAAGTTTCAATCCTTTAGACCAAGTCATGTCCATTCGGACCCTGGGGGAGAACGATGCGCCGTTCTCCAACGCTGTGTTTCAATCCTTTAGACCAAGTCATGTCCATTCGGACGGGGACGAGTTGGAATTCGTCAAGGCTAGCGGTACGTTTCAATCCTTTAGACCAAGTCATGTCCATTCGGACATAATAAGAGGTTTGAACATCTCTATATTGTAGGGTTTCAATCCTTTAGACCAAGTCATGTCCATTCGGACTTCATGGGGATACGCTTACGGCGGCTGCTGTAATTGGTTTCAATCCTTTAGACCAAGTCATGTCCATTCGGACTTTTTAGCTAGAAAGGATTAAAACCCATCCGGATTTTAAGTTTCAATCCTTTAGACCAAGTCATGTCCATTCGGACGTTGTTGCCAGCATATCCTTGGTGGCAGTATCCAGTTTCAATCCTTTAGACCAAGTCATGTCCATTCGGACCGCTCAGGCAAAAGGGCAGAAAGCGCAGGTAAAAGTTTCAATCCTTTAGACCAAGTCATGTCCATTCGGACTATGCGGTTCAACTGGAGGAGTCGAACAAGGCGATGTTTCAATCCTTTAGACCAAGTCATGTCCATTCGGACTTTATCTTTTGCTTTTTTCATATTCCTCAGCCACCAAGTTTCAATCCTTTAGACCAAGTCATGTCCATTCGGACCCTGGGGGAGAACGATGCGCCGTTCTCCAACGCTGTGTTTCAATCCTTTAGACCAAGTCATGTCCATTCGGACGGGGACGAGTTGGAATTCGTCAAGGCTAGCGGTACGTTTCAATCCTTTAGATCAAGTCATGTCCATTCGGACACATGGGAGGAAGTTCTCGGGAAATAAGGGTTCTGTTTCAATCCTTTAGACCAAGTCATGTCCATTCGGACATAATAAGAGGTTTGAACATCTCTATATTGTAGGGTTTCAATCCTTTAGACCAAGTCATGTCCATTCGGACTTCATGGGGATACGCTTACGGCGGCTGCTGTAATTGGTTTCAATCCTTTAGACCAAGTCATGTCCATTCGGACTTTTTAGCTAGAAAGGATTAAAACCCATCCGGATTTTAAGTTTCAATCCTTTAGACCAAGTCATGTCCATTCGGACGTTGTTGCCAGCATATCCTTGGTGGCAGTATCCAGTTTCAATCCTTTAGACCAAGTCATGTCCATTCGGACCTCAACCAAATCATTTCAAGCGAAAAAGGAGAAAGGTTTCAATCCTTTAGACCAAGTCATGTCCATTCGGACCAAAAGGAGGTGATTTAGATGAACTTCGCGCGGGATGTTTCAATCCTTTAGACCAAGTCATGTCCATTCGGACACTTCTCGTGTATGACCCTGAAGTTATGGGGGAATAGTTTCAATCCTTTAGACCAAGTCATGTCCATTCGGACCGCCCTGACGGTAATCATCGTATTCGCCGCCCGAGGTTTCAATCCTTTAGACCAAGTCATGTCCATTCGGACCAAATAAAGATAAGTATTGGGAACATTGCGGTATAAGTTTCAATCCTTTAGACCAAGTCATGTCCATTCGGACGGCGCAGAAAATCGCCCTCGACAACACCCGCATTGTTTCAATCCTTTAGACCAAGTCATGTCCATTCGGACCAGTTATGCAATCGTTTGGTTGGCTGCTTTTCCGAGTTTCAATCCTTTAGACCAAGTCATGTCCATTCGGACTTTTCGAGAATCTGCTTCGAGCGATCGTCAATACACTGGTTTCAATCCTTTAGACCAAGTCATGTCCATTCGGACTTTATCGAGTCTCTTCAGAGTAAGAATGGAAGTTGTTTCAATCCTTTAGACCAAGTCATGTCCATTCGGACTAACTTCAGGAACGCCAATGGCCTGTGGCTTAATAGTTTCAATCCTTTAGACCAAGTCATGTCCATTCGGACATGGCATCAGCCGAGCTTTCAACGATCAACTGATATGCGGTTTCAATCCTTTAGACCAAGTCATGTCCATTCGGACTTTTATTTTGTCTTTTTTCAGGGTTTTATGTCCACAGTCAGTTTCAATCCTTTAGACCAAGTCATGTCCATTCGGACTGACTACTGGCGCCGATTGGATATCTATAATGCAAAGTTTCAATCCTTTAGACCAAGTCATGTCCATTCGGACCGATGTGTGCCATCATGGCACGTCAAATGAGAAAAGTTTCAATCCTTTAGACCAAGTCATGTCCATTCGGACTTTTTTTGATGGTTGTAGGGTTGGTAACTTATGTTTAGTTTCAATCCTTTAGACCAAGTCATGTCCATTCGGACGATTCCTAGATACTTTGTCAGACTTTTCCGACAATCTGTTTCAATCCTTTAGACCAAGTCATGTCCATTCGGACCGACGGTTGAGTACACCATTGAAGCCTCGATTATAAAGTTTCAATCCTTTAGACCAAGTCATGTCCATTCGGACCCCCTAGAGCAAGCAGTGTCTCTCCTTAAGCTGCTCTGTTTCAATCCTTTAGACCAAGTCATGTCCATTCGGACGCGGTTGAAGCTGGCGCGAGCGTAGGTGATGTTTTGTTTCAATCCTTTAGACCAAGTCATGTCCATTCGGACGCATTCCTATGGCTAGTTGCTGGCTTTCTTGGTTTGTTTCAATCCTTTAGACCAAGTCATGTCCATTCGGACTTTATGGCAAGAGGGACATACTGTTCATGCGACCTCATCAGTTTCAATCCTTTAGACCAAGTCATGTCCATTCGGACGCATAGGCCGGTATCCATCATGGGTGCATGTGGATGGTTTCAATCCTTTAGACCAAGTCATGTCCATTCGGACTGAGAGAAGCACCGTCCCGCAAGAGATGCTCGGCGAAGTTTCAATCCTTTAGACCAAGTCATGTCCATTCGGACTTTATGGCAAGAGGGACATACTGTTCATGCGACCTCATCAGTTTCAATCCTTTAGACCAAGTCATGTCCATTCGGACAAAGGAGGTTTAAGTTTTACTATGGAACCTTTTTGTTTCAATCCTTTAGACCAAGTCATGTCCATTCGGACAGGAGGGAAGGCTTATGTGCGAAGCGGAAGGAATTGATGTTTCAATCCTTTAGACCAAGTCATGTCCATTCGGACGTTGCGGAAAGGGTCACAGACGTTCCCGATGAAAAGTTTCAATCCTTTAGACCAAGTCATGTCCATTCGGACTTTATGAAGGGATATACAGTGCTTCCGATTTGACCAGTTTCAATCCTTTAGACCAAGTCATGTCCATTCGGACAAAAAGAAAACGGTCCGATAGGGATAAAGAAAAGGTTTCAATCCTTTAGACCAAGTCATGTCCATTCGGACCGGATACAATGGCCCGAGCACACTTCCGACTTTACAAGTTTCAATCCTTTAGACCAAGTCATGTCCATTCGGACAAAGCGGTGATCGAGGGTGAAGCAGAGTTGTATAGTTTCAATCCTTTAGACCAAGTCATGTCCATTCGGACGTGTTGTCGATTGCGGGTTTGGCGAAGGCTCTCGGTTTCAATCCTTTAGACCAAGTCATGTCCATTCGGACTGCGGCGCGAAAAACCCCGCAGAAAACGGGTAGTTCTATGGGGAAAATCCGAACCCCTGGTCCGTGCCCTCAAGAGCATGGGGAATAATCATCACCTCCTCTGAAAAACCACTAAAAAGATTGCCAAAAACACAATTCCGAACCTACAGAAAGGAGAATATCATTCATCTATTCGAAATGCAATGGGATTTCCGCGATTTTGCTGCTGCCATTCGTCTTGGCGTCGAGTTTCGGATGAATCGGCTTCGCAGTCAAGGGGAAAGAGCATCCCTTTTGACACAGAAAGCGTAGAGGCGGTGCGGCAGTCAAACGAACAAGGTGTCCTGATTCTGCTGAAGTTGCCCCTCTCCGAAAACAACGGTCTTCACCCTGCATGCCCCGCAGAGTTCATACACCCGCACGCGATCTTCCTCCTTCTTGATGTTGCTCTGAATAATTTTGAGCATGGAAGCGCGCTGCTTGGGCGTCAGGTCGAATTCGAAAACACTATACTGGACAGGTTCGCCAAAGTTTTTCAGTTGTTTATGAAGGCGAGTACGACGGCTGTCTGACGGAACGTCATAAGCCACAATCAGGAAGGCCATGCCCTAATTTCCTCCCCATAGGAAAGGCCTGAACGTTGGCTCCTTCCTTATGAGCACCCGTGCAAACTGACGGCATTGCCATTCGATAATCTGGTCAAAATCGAGACGCCTGCCTGACGGCGCAAATTCCCTGGTGCTCTTTATCTTGCGGTCGTATTCTTCCAAATATCGCTTGAGTCCAGGCTTTTCAAAGGCGAGTTTTCCGTCTCTGCGGCTGAAATTTTTTTCGTGAACAATACCCAGGTTGACAACCCGCAATACCAGGGAATCCACAATCGGCGCTCTGAACGGCTCCATGAGGTCAGAGGCCAGTGTCGCATGGCCGTGTGTGTGCTCATGCATGAAGCCCTGGTAGGGGTCCATCCCAACGCAGTTGATCATGGAGAGGACCCGGCTGAAAAGAAGGGTGTAGCCGAGACTCAGAAGGATATTTATAGGGTCCGTAGGAGGATGTTTGATGCGCGTACGGAATCCCATGTCGTCCTTAAAAAAGGACCGGAATGCCTCAAAGTAGGCGACCGATGCCGATCCTTCCAATCCTCTGAGCCGGTCGAGACTGTTGGCCTGGGCTACCTGCTTCAGGAGATGACGCAGTCGATCCGTCTGTCTGCACGTCTTGGCCTTCTGTCCCTTTTTGACCAACAGATGGACGCAGTTTCGGATTTTTGCATCCACAGTGGAAATGGCCAGTTGCAGGCATTGGGAATCGCTTCCCCCCGTCTCATACTGCGCCCTTCTGAGGGGTAGATTCTGACTGCACGGTGGCTGGAGTCGCCCGCGATATCGACCCGAAGCAGACATGTAAGACACATCGATGTTGTTCTTGAGGAGATAATCCATCGCCTGAGGGGTAATCAAGCCGTTCCCCAGGATAACCACCTGATCCACCTTTATCGCGGGTGTTTCCATCAGGGTCTTCTTGCCCAGGGTGACCGCAAACCTGTTTCCGCTGATCCTCAACAGTGCACCGTGCTGGCTAATGTATAGCACCGCCATAACGCTTTTCTCCTTTTGAAGGGATTGGTTTCAACGGTTGTATGCTGAGCCGGTCGCCATCCGGGGTTTTCTGTGTCTTCAGGAGATGCCCCAAAAAGCGAACCCCCTTGGCAAAATGGGTAACGAGCGTCTTTCTTGGATTTAGATTCAGTTTCAGTTTTGCCAAGGCCTTGCGAATGTATTTCAAAGCTGTTTCGGCGTGGTGCTTGCTGTCACAGAGAACGATGAGATCATCGCCGTATCGTATCAGATTGAATCCCTTACCGGAGACAGCCCTGTCGAAAGGAGCCAGATAGATGTTGGCCAAAAGGGGAGAAAGCGGAGACCCCTGGAGAATGCCGACCCTGGCAGCCTCCTTTCTGACGAGAGGCGGTTGGCCAACGCCATCGTGACCGAGACTGAGCCAGGCTTCCAGTAGGTGGCGGATATACCTGTCCGGAACGACCTTCGCGAATTCCCTTTTCAGGATCCTCTGATCAATATTCTGGAAAAAATCTTCAATGTCGGCATCCAGAACCCAATCGAACCCCCGGTTGAAATGGCGGCCCACCTGTTCAAGGGCATGTTGAACAGAAATCCCTTTGCGGTACCCGAAATTACAGGCGCTGAACTCCTTATCAAAAAGAGGTTCGATCACCTGGAGCACTGCCCTCTGCACGATGCGGTCTTCCACGGTCAGGACGCCTATGGGGCGTTTTCCGCCGTCAGGCTTTTGAACGTTAAAGCGCCTGACCGGCTTCGGACGGTAAGTCCCCTTGCAAAGGCGTTCTTTCAGATCCATCAGGTTGTTGAACATCATTTTATTGAAGCGGATCACGTCCATTTCGTCCACGCCCGAGACTCCCTTATTGCTCCGCACCTTATTCCATGCGGCATTCAGATTTTCGGACTCGTAAACCGATTTGTGCAGCTTACTGTGAAAGAGCATTTTTCCCTCCCTCAAAAAAGAAAAAACCCCGTCCCCCAAGAAGGGGGGCGAGGTTTTGGAATTCGGATTCTCCTCTATTAAATCTTGCCGCGATACACCTGAACCCTTGGATGGGCTGAATTCAGATAGTAGCTCATGGTATGGCCTAGTTCCCCTCCACTGAACTCGCTCAGGGTCTTTTTTATTCACAAGACCCGGGAACGGATAGCAGCATCCACCAAATCCCTCTCGCGCTTCTTTGGAGTGGACGCATTCTCACCCGTCATGAGTTCCAGCAAGTCGCTCAGTGCATAATCGAAGTTGATCCTCACCGCTGTAAAGATTCAGAAGGACGCTTTTATTCGGCGAGGCCTTGTTTAGACCGAAAATATGCCCTTGCCTTTTCGACAGCTTCTTCATCCAGCATGGTCATGTAGTTTTTGACATTAATGCCATTCTCAATCAGCCTGGCAACAAGGATTCTGGAGTCCATGTCGATCTCCTTTGCAAGTTCGTAAACGCGCATCCTGCTCATAAGTGCTCCTTCCTGGCATCAAAAGGGGTTGTGGTCAAAAATAACGACGTCGCCGGTGACCGGCGAGTTGTAGACAAGCTTCCTCGCTTTGCCGTGAAGGGCATGCGCCACCATGAGGTAAAGCCAGACCGGGCCGCGACCGGTCAGGGTCACATCGTTCCCGTTGCCTGCGGCCTGGACGGCCTCTTTCAGATAGCCGTCCACAGCCTCCAGTTTCGCCGTTCCCCCTCGGTAAAGCCTTTCCACGTCTATAACGATCACCAATTCCGAAACCTCCTGTCAAAGCAGGTTTATTCGAACAACTCCGTTACCGAATGTGGCCTGCTTCCCCACGTGCAGATATTCAGCCATCAGAAGATAGGGAAGGAAGGGTTTCAGGTTCCCCTTGTAGACCACTTGTCCGACGATTCCGCCGAGCTTCATTCGGGCTTTTTGTCGCGCTGAATACCTCTCCCAGTCCTGCCATTCGGTCCGATCTTCGGCAAGCGTAACTTCCCTTTCAGCCAGATTGATCAACAAATCAACCGGAATATCCAGGCACCCTCCGCAATATTCCCGATCAAGCTCCACAATTCTTTTTAGCAACCTGGATACCAGAACTCCAAAGGGAACCCTGTCAACGAGTTTTCCCTTGTGCCGGATGCGGGTTGGGGTACAGAACTCAACCGATATGCAGTTGACTGAGCCATCCACTTCCCGAAAGAAATCGGCCCATATTCGAGGGACAGAGATCGGTGGCCACGGCCGGCCGTTTGTCGGCGGATATATGGGGATAGCGGGTTCATGATCCAGGCTGAGAATTGTCTCAAGAGCACAACGGCCCCACCCGTTTCGGCGACCTCTCCCCAAGCCCCTCTTTCCCATTCCTTCGAAAACCGCAAAAAAACGCAGCAGGTACTCGAGGCTCTCTCCGATAAAGGTGAAAACGACGGAAATCCTTTGGCCTGGTTGAAAACCGTTGATATCACCCGCTGGAGACTCGATTACGTAGGGTCTCACCGGCTGCCGGGTTCCATTGCTGGTCCTGAGGAAGTAGCGATAATACAGGCAGTCTTTTCGGAGGTAGCATTCCCGGCAATCATTTTCAGGCCGTTTGCATTCTGTCCGGTAAAGGGCCTGACCGAAAGCCCCGTGAAAGGTGGAACCGCTGTGCAAAGGGAGAAACACCGGGGTAATGGGCCTGAATTGAACCAAAAAACTGGAAAAGCAAAATTCCTGAACGCTTAAAGCATCTGTGATCATCGCAATCCCCAACCGACGTTCGAGTGAAACGATTTAGAAAAAACGAAAGCCTCTGGCCTTTTTCAGGAGGGGCATTTTACAAGCGATGGAACCTACTCACCAAAAGAGGCTATGGGGTTTCGCTCACATAGTCATGTGCTCCAAAATGACGCAGTATTAAGAGTTCTCCGGCAGCAATACAACTTACCCGATTCCCTCGATTGATTCGAAAATGGCCGATTGGTCTGGCATCTGTCGCACGTTTGCCCACATAGTTGTCGTATTGAAATCCCCCATGCGTCTTAAGGGCGGTACTGTCACCGCCGTTGTCCTTCAGGAAAACGCTTGCATCGGGGAGGGTTTCCTGCAAAACGATACGCTCCGGCGGCGACGCGTTTTTAAAATCCTTCTGAAAAGAAGGCGCATAAGAAAGACCGGGGAAAGAAATGAGTTCATTCCCAAGTATGGCGTTCTTGATGCGATTCCAAATAAGGAGCCCCCAATCCGAAATGACGGCACTTCCCCCATCGTCCATGTCCAGAAGGGCCTCGGGCCTACCTGCGTATTCTTTGCCCCCCAATACCGCACCGGCACCCAATAACGCGAGCCTGGATGCATGGCGTTTGAGGTCATCTGCATTGATGTGAATGGGGAGCTGCGGAATACTCAGCCGTCTGCTGCTCCCCTCGAAGATGTATACCATTCGATCCGCATAAAACATGCCCACAATGTTGAGATACCCTTGCAGGCTCTTAAAGGCGGCCGTGAGATTAAAGACCACCTCGTATCCCGCATCCCGGTACCCGGGAATGGTTTGCTCGCACCATATCAGCAGTTCCTTCATGCCCCGGCTGAACCCTTCAAGGGATGCCGTGTTCAGACCGCCAGGCGCAAAAACGATGACATTGAGTCCCTGGTCTTGGAGGAATCGCTCAATGAGCGCCGCTGACCGCTTTCCCAGGGCCGTGTCGGTGGCAATCAGGCAGTGAACGTCCTGGTCCCCGGTCAAATGATCGTCGTAAAGGCCATAGATCCCGTTCAGTTCGGCACTGATCCGCCGCCTGGTTTTCACATCCCCGGCCTCCAGCAGATTCAGCCCCCGTGATTCCAGTTCCTCGATTTTTTCCGCCGCCTCTGAATCCCCGGACAGATCGGATGCATTGCTCAACCGATTGAGCCGCCCGCGCCACTGGTTTTCATCACGGGTAAGGGCATTGAAAAACAGACTCATACCCACGGTGGATAAAACGAATCGTCGTCTCATGAGGGATCTCCCGGCATCTTCCATTGTTGCCTCCGATACGGATCAAATAAGCAGGGACTTATGGATCGCCAAAAAAAGGCTTTCCGGGGTTACTTATTCCTTGCCGCTTGGCCCACGCGTCTTCCCACCAGTAAGCCAGTTCGAGGTTATAATTCATCGCTTGCTCCTGTACGGCATCGAATTCGCTGGAGACCTCTTTTTCGATTTCTTTTTTCAAGGTAAGGCTCGAACCTGGACTCACTATCTTATTCAACCAATCTCTGAGATTCATGGACGCTTGACCATTCTGTGGATCCCGATACCTGTCTTCCGAATTCTCCGGGACCAGAATCACATGAAATTTGAACCTATTCTTAGAAAAGCCGTCATCGGGAACAATGCGCATTTCCGCTACGGCCTGGTGCTTCAGAAAATGGGACCACTGTCCAAAACGCAATTGGGCCCTGTTCGCGGACTCGGCCGCCATCAGCCAAAGCCTGGCGCTTTGTTTTAGGTTGGAGGAAATATGCCCGCATGAGATCATTTCCAGGCATTGCTTTCTGATTTTCCGTTCTCCGTCTTCTATCGAGAACGGTTCTGTAACATATCCCCGGCCGCCGGTCTTTTCTTCCAGCAGAGCAAGGCCCCAACAACGTTTTTTTGGATGATCCGGACCTTCCTTGAAGGCATCATACGCCGACCGACAGCGGATGGCTGCCGTTTGGTAGTCCCGCTGCAAGATGGACAGAAAAAGATGAACCCTGCGGGGCGGACCTGCCCTGCGGGCCTGGCTGTCACAACCATCTATGATGCGCAGGAAAGCCACGACTTTCAAGAGATCAATTTCGCAACCACCTTCTCCACCGGCAAGCCCCTGATCCTTCAAAGGAATAGGTCTCTGCCCCGTTAGGTGCAATATCCCTTTTGTATCACTAAGGACTGCATCGTAATCCATGCGCCGGCGATGATACAGGCACGTTATGATCACAGCTTCGTGCAAACATCCGGGCAGGCCTTCTTTGGTGAAGCCGTCTGTGCCCGGCCAGCCCAGTTCCTTGGCCATATCGCTGTTGTTGAGCCGGATGCCCGACAGATACTGGTGATAATCACGCACATCACAGGGGAGAAGGGGAATTTCATCGGGCATTTTCAGCTCGTTTATCGTTCCGAATATTCCTTTAAGATCCTGGCAGTCCTTTTTAGAAAGCATATCCAGAGCATGTCCGCTGTCATGGAGCAATACGCCCGACAGCAGCACAAAACGTTCGTAAACGTTCATAAAGCCGAGGTCGTGGAAAAAGATAGGACTGAGAAAAAGTTCCGTGAATTCAAGCAGGTCGTGATGATGTCGCTGCGCATGATCGACCATCTCCGGAATCTTGTCCCCAAGCCAGATGATATCGCCCGAACGATCGATCAAGTTATTCAAAATCGACCGCAGTTTTCCGGCCGCATCCCTGTCCCAGATCAAGCCATTGTCAGGTTCGGCGCCTTCGGGTTTGCTGCCGCCCACATAGGGACCGTCGCTGGAGAGCAACCGCGAGACAATGTCCTTGGAATAGACCTTGATAGGATCGTCGGACAACTGCGCTTGATACTGTTCCCGCAAGGCCTCCCCGAAGTCGGAAAGGCCGGTTGGCATCAGCAGGTTCCTGAGGGGTAAATCTGGGACAAAATATTTCCTCGATGTCTCAATTTCCATCATTCGAAGGCGAAGCGCATTTTCATGCCACTGACGAAAATCCAGACCCACGGGGTAAGTGGGTATAGTGATAATTTCTTTCGAATCTTCAAAGAGGTAGGTAATGCAAACATTTTTCGGATACAGCATCCCTGCCAGGGTGGAATAGGGTACCGTCCCTTTGTAGCCGCCGGTGATATTGAGGTAGATTTTCTTGAAGCCCTGGGTTTCCAGACGCCTCACGATTTCCCGGATTTTGTTCATCCAATTGTTGATTCCGGACTGCTTGAACTCATAGCCTTTTTCCGCATCGACATTTTCCGCTACTTCATAAGGCGTTCCGGAATTCTGCTCAAACCATTGACTCCAGGGATTCTCAGCAATAACCCGATAGATAATTCCAGCGCTCTCTTTCGATGCAATAGTGTCGGAGCAAAGCATCACCACGGTATCCTTATCCCCGTTTTCCACAGCTTCGTCGAGATGGAACTTCCAGAGATAGCTCAGTTCCTGAGGCATGCGGTCTTTGATCAGATTGTTCCCTCGACCGCGGTAACCAAATTCTTCCTCACAATTCAAGGCAAGGACGGCCTTGGTTGCTCCATTTCTTTGGGTTTCATCGATCAAATCGGAATATTGCATCACTTGATCTCGAAATTGTTCGAGAATGGTCACTGCGGTTCCGCGGCCATTTGGCCAAGTTACTTTTTTATCTCCCCCGGTATTCGTAAGCAAAGAGGTGCCGACGGTCAGCAAATGGGCGTATCGCCTACTCATGATTACGGTTCCTCCCAGAACTGTCTTCGGCCATTTCGAACCGCGATGGGGGTTTTCAACGTCTGCTCCCTCTCATTCATTCTTTCTTTCCGCTGAGCAGCGAAATATTTGAGATTGGTTCCCGGATGATACTGAATGGTCGTTTCCCCTGCCAGATTCAGAGAAACCAACTCACACAGCTCTCGATAATACACCTGCTGATCAAACTCCCTCGCGCTTTGTGGGTTGTCCATCTCCCGACCGGTCATCATCCAGGTCTTGAAGACTCTGACAAGTCGTTCTGCTTCCGCAGCATCCATCTCGGTGGTTCCCTGATTGTCTCCTGCACGCCATCCGTCCACAGGGTTTTCAGCGAAAACATGGTTAATGGAAAGGCGAACTGTACCCATGCCGATAGGTCGTCCCATCCCCAGTTTGTGTGCGCGGCCCGGATCGCTCTGTAGAGGAGAGTCGGAAAGAGAAACAGCCCATAGCAGCAAGCCCAGTTCGTAGTCGGCAAGGGAGTCGAATTCCAGATATCCGGTAAAAGTCCCGCCCGGGGGCAGTACACAAGCGGTCATGTTCTGGTGGGACTGAAGTCCGTCACCCTCGTTGAGCATTTCAGGGGTCATTTTTACATGTTCACAAGCCTCATCGGGGGTCATCTGTTGATTGGGAGCCTGCCTGGCGTTGTTGGGGTCGGAAACAGCACCCGGATGGTGCAGATAGAACTTTCGGCCGCGAAGCGCCCCCTTTTGAGGCCACCAGTCACCTGGAATGCTGATGGTGGAATAATACCCCACCCCGCTGTATTCGTCCTGGTCTTGGTCAGCAGGCCTGAGATAAAAGGGGTAATACTTGGGTTTGGGACTTCCCAGGATCTTGAGGATTGTCGGGCGGGTATCCGCCGTGGTTTTATCTGACCAGGCAACGCCCATGCGAATACGGCCTGCCACCGGCATTTCCTCTTCCTTTCGAAACGTTTCTTTATCAGGAGTCCAACCAAAGAGCCTCGATGCAGGGCATAGGGCCGTATTCTTTTTGCGCGGCAGGATGTGCGGCGTCGTGGCGGCCAGTTCTTTGACCGTATTGTTTTCCGGTGTCTTGTACATGCCCACCGGCCCAAATTCCGCCACCCCACCTCCATCTTCAAAATAGCGCACAATTTCGTCAAGTATGGGCTTTCTTACGTATGCCCTCTCAAAGGATTCAATCGCATCATCGGAAACAGTTAAACCAAGGGTCGCAGTTGGAGGAACAATCAGCGCCGTCACGTAGTGTGAATTATCTCTTACAGCAGGCTCCATATCAGCCCAGCCTGCCCGAGGCCATGGGACAATGGTTGCTGTGGTGGGATTCACGGTCCACCTATTTCCGCCAAGTTGCACAACGCTGACCCTGTCTTCAAAGGTCGTTGCGGGAGGGGCTCCATTCCCAATGTTTGCCACAGTCTGATATTGCACAGCCCAGGATGCGCCTGGCGGCAGAGTTAGGGCTCTCCTCAGAACCTGCATCGCGGGCCCTTTGAAGACCGTGCCGCTCACACTGTCCACAATTTCGCTTTTGAAACCATTGGCTCGCGGTCTCAGGGTGCCATTTCCAAGTGGAGACATGGCTGGTGAAAAAATGGGCCGGGTGAACATTACGCCATTGTAACTGCCGGATATATGTTGAACATGTCGCGGACCGGTATGCAGTTGCCAGAGGGTTGCTGAAATGGTGATCGGGTTTTTTCGAAGATCCGTGTAGATGGCATCGCGTTGCGCATCGCCCGCAGCCGCAGGGGGTATGCCGAGCGCATTGTCAAATTCTTCCCGCCAGATTTTCGCGCTTTCCATCGGTATAATCGTGTTGTTTGCTGCCCATTTTCCCCATTTCCGACCAATAAGGTCTCGGCGGTTGTTGAGGTTAGGGATCTTCCTAAAGGTTAACTGTTTTTGATCAGGCGTAAAAACCCCGAAGCTGCTGTTGGAAATGGCCTCGGCAACGGACCTGATCATCCCCTTGATAGAAGTCCCCGGAATCGCGAGGACGTCGTTCACATTAAAAAAATCCGCCACTTTATGATATTTGGGCTCATTGGTCTCATTTGGAGCATTTTCCTGCTCGGGTTTCAGGTGGTAGGTGGTTCCTTCCGGGTCCGCGATAAACAGGGGGCTCAGATTTTGAAGGGTGAATTCGATTCTTCCCGAACGGCCTTCATAGTGGTCAAGTCGAGCATATTCCCTGTAGTGTTCTTCACGGGGATTCGGTCCCTGCCGAACGAAATTATATGGATTGATAAAAGGGGGCATTTTTATTTTAGCTCCTTTTCGTTGCTGATGGCGGGATGCATAAACCGCCATAGGATGGTTCGATGGTAGCGATCCTTGTAAACACAAACGGCCATTGTCGGAAAGAGCGTTCCCGTTTTGGTCAAAACGTCTTTTTTGAAAGCCTCCGGGTAGAGAATATCCTGGGAGCCCGCCACACGTCGCTCCTTGAAAGGCCCTCGGTCTCGGGACTCGCCCCAAAGGATCAGCTTCTGTACTTCTCGTATCACATCGAGCGATTCGGACGGGATCTCACCGATACCTTCCACGGTCTGGATGCTTTCCGGATTTTCGGTGATGCCTACAACGCGGAAAACACCATCATCCAGCCGCCGCCATTGAATCTGCCCCGATTCCCAGAAAAGTCTGCCCCTCAAACCATATTCCGCAATCGCCTCTCTGGTCAGCATGCCCGAAACCGTTGCCTTTTCAGGACCCTGGAAATCGAACCGATGCATTTGTTCCAGCAGAACCCATAGCGCTTGCGGGAAATGATCCGTAAGCGAAACCAGCCAGGCGGCGACTTTTTCTCCAGGCATATCCATGGACAACACCTGAATGCTTGTGGTTGAATACGTTTCAGTCATGGTTCTGTCCTCCGGAACCCGCTTCGTCTTTAGGTTTCCACTGCTCTATTTTTTCGCGAAAGGCTGTTTCCGCCCGTAGAAAAGCCTTTGACAAAGCGACATTGGTCTGGGTTCGCAAATAGTTCATTTCATCGAAAGACATGGGCGAGGCAAAGGTTTTCAATTCTCCGGTCATGGTCCCGTCCACGTCCTCATCAGGCACAGCCGCAAGATTTCCTCCAGCCCCGGTCAGGCCCTCCACTGTTGCGGATTCGAGCCTCACCTTGCCGTATCCCTTGTTTCGCCCATGCCCGACGGCAATCCGGCCGATCCGCAAATCTCTGAGAAGAAGGAGCAGCATGCCAAGGTGCCAGTATTGAAAATCCCACAGTTCAATCTGACAGCATAAATTCCCTTGTGAGTCCTCAAGGCGTGGCGGAAAATAGGGACGTGCATTGAACTTGTGTTTGTCCGCCGCCCCGCCCGTAAATCGGTCAAGGGCCACATGGTCGAGTAGTTTTCTTCGCGATTCAAATGTGTCCGGATGGATTGGAACCCCATCGGATATGATAATCCGCCCGCCAAGGCCGGAGAACCCGAATACCCGGCTTACGAGACACGCCACGTCTTCTTCATCAAAATCCGCAAGTTCGCTGAACCGCTTTCCCATTTCTTCTGCCTGGGCCGGGTCCCATGCTTCCCCTGGACCCACAAGGGTGCGAATGACGCGCTCGGCACGGGAACGGAGGGCGCCCCGCAGGGAGGAGCCCGGAAGATAGGGTTTATTCGTCGCATCCAAACAAAAGGCCCCATCCACCGCAAATTCCATAGGCGTTGTTCCCCAGTCAAGGGGGAACTCCTGTGTGTTCCGGACACCGGGATGCCGGCAGCCCGGTATGTGGCATACCTCAGCGCTGTAGCCTGTCTGGACCAGAAGGGGCTCAACGGGTCTGAGTATGCACGTAAAGCGAATCCGTTCCCGTGCGGCCGCCGATTGCCCCGGAGGTAACGGGTCTGTTTCCGAGAGATAGTCCGCAATCGGCTTTCGGGCGAAGTTGACCCAGCGGTTCAATGCGTAGTCGCAAACATGGTCCGGATCGCAGCGATCGTATTGGGCAATTTCACAGTCCTCCAGCACTACATGGCCATATCCGATTCCGGTTTTCCCTCCGATACGACCCCACCCCAGGGAGAGAAGATGGAGGGTGTCCAGAAGAAGCCGAAATGCGGCTATGTCCACGATCGTGCCGTCCTTTTCGAGCGCCGCTTCTTCCGAAGACTTGGGACCGGAAGCCGTGAATTCCAGCGTGACGGGGAATCGCCAATCGCCCTGGATTACTTCTTCATGGAAAAGTTTGTGCATGTCAGCGCTTCCCCGAGCGCGGTTGATGGCGTTTCGATCCCTTACCGACGTATCTGCGTTTTCCATAAAGGCGTCCCAGACCATCAAACGGCTTTCCTGCCCGGAGGCGCTTTCCGCTCCTCTTGCTGTTCCGAAAAGCGCTGCAAAGGCGGGATGGGTCTCGGGAGAATGCCCCAGACCGGCCAGCATATCGCCGGCAATCCCGGCCAGGACACCGCAAAGGGAGGTTCCCGGAAGCAAGGGAATGCCTCGGGTGTCTCTGTGGACCAGGCTATCCACATAGTCTGAGACTCCCTCCGATGCGCCCAGATGGAATGGTCCCCCGGTTTGGTCGCCTAAGCCTTTAACCCGAAGGCGGCCCTCGATTCGATATGTGTTCATCTCTTTCCTCCTATCGCCACAACCGCCGCAACATAAAGCGAAATGCCCGAAGCCCCGTCTGGATACGCTCTTCCACACTCAGAATCGCAAGATTGTTTCCCTTGAGCGCATCGTTTACCCGGGTCACCACCATATCCCTGTCCCCAGCCGCGGAATCCGCTTCGAGGGCTTTTCGCCAGATAGCCAGATGGGCGGGAAGGTCTCTGAGGTCTTTCCATTTCGAATCGTTCTTTTTTTGCTCGTGACTGATGAAATCAGCCCACCGGTGTACGTTGTCTTCCCTGTTGACCATATCTTCAAAACGTCTTTCCGGCTTTCCCCCGGCTACCTGGAATAACGCCTTTGCTGTTTCTTGGTTGTTGTTACAGACAATCCGTATATATTGCAGCGGATCGAGGGCTTCCAGTTGCTTCCGAATATGCATCTCTCTATAACGAATTCGAAAAAAGGCATTTAACGTCATGCCCGCCTCCCTTTCAATCCCATTTCCAGTGAAATGGATCGTTGATGCGGATTTCCCCGTAACCTTCCGACCGGCGGAGTCCGATGCCCCGCGATTGAAAGGCCGCCAATATCTCTTTTCGTGCATCGGGCTCTACCTTCGAATCCCATTTTATCTCGTACACGAATGCACTGCCGGCAGCGATGGCCCACTCCGTTTCTCTGGGCCTGCAATAGGCGCCGTTCCATCCCAGAATTTCACGAAGCGATGAAAAATGAGACGCTGGACCGGTAACGCTTAGCGCCTTTCCACAGGCCCTTTTAATCTCGCTTCCGGGAACATGCCGAAGCGGCCTCAACCATTTGTCCGGCACAATAGCATCGGAAAGGAGCGTAAGGCTGATAAAATCATCTTCAAGTGGGAAAGCAGGATCGGGAATCTGCCAAGGCAGAAAATCATCCAGGTTTTCCGTAAGTTCGATTTTCAAGCGGCCTGGTTGTCTGCCCACAGAAAGTTCAAGGGACAAAGCCTGAATATACTTGTCAACAATCCATTTCAGGGAATTTTCGCCCCTTTTCGTGGTCGCGCGAAGAGCGCCTTTGAATTTTGCTCCCCGGGAAATATTCTGCCTCGAAAAGAGATTTCCTTCCCTGGAGGCGCCTGTCCGGGGGGATCGTTCATGATGCCCTCTCAACGTCATGGGTGTATGAATGGCCTTACAACTGGGCGCCTTTCCCACATACCACCCGGAGATGCCTTCAATCTCCGCATCAAAACTGGACGGAATGCCGTCTATCAGCCAGTCTTTAACCCCCTCGGAAGGCGGAGACTCTGGTCTTCCGTCAACCTCATCCAGAAACAATGGCCCACCGTCGTCTTTGAATCCGGGTGCGGATTTGCGCGTTCTGGCCGAGAGCGGGATAGGATGGGATCGAATGCCGTAAACTGTGGGATAAAGGTTGGTGAAAACCACATCCCCTGAATAAAAGACCGTGCGAAAATCCTCTGACGGGGGATCGCCGGGTCTTATGCCGGTCAATGCCGCCATGCCGCCCCACCAGGCCGTACCGGGGATGTAGTCCAGACCAATGTATTCGTTGCCGGCGCTGTGTCTCTCTGCGATACACACTTCATCCAGAACTGTTGCGTCCACGATATAGCTTTTCATGGGGCAATCTCCTTGTTTTTCCATTGATCGCAGAATGTTCTGATTTCCGACTCCCAATGGGAATTGTTGGAGAAGCGAAAGGAACAGCGCCCGAATCCGCGGTTTCGGGAAGACCCTAGCTCGGTTGCCAGACGGACACCGAGAAGGAGCAGGCGATAATCCCAATTTCGAATGGAATCATCAAAACGCAGATGAGCCTGGGTTTCAACCACTCTCCCTTCCAGATCCGCGTAGAACTGTGCCGGACCATAAAAGAATAGGGCGTCTTTCTTTGCCCTGCGAAGCTTTACATCCCGCCTGTTTCGGGTCCTTTTGATCAGGGAAAACCCTTCCAGTTCCTCCTCAAACGTTTCTTTCAGGGCGATTTCGTCGTTTGTGCTGTAATAGGCTCCACTGAATTCAAAACCCCGCGTGTTCCGCCCGCCCGGAGAACCGAAAATTCTGCAAATGGCGCAGGGTCTTGGTGTGTTTGGGTCGAGTCCCATATCGGTGCAATATTCACCTTTTTCTCCCTCGGGCGAACCGGCCTGTCCCGTGCAGACCTGGAATTCTTCCCATGAATCGCCGTTGTCCATCAAAAAGCGCCTCACCGCGCCTTTGACGCGCCCCCGTATGGAGCTCGCGGGTACAAAGGGAAGTTCATCCATATCGAGCATCGCCACCCGGTCAAACCCGGGCAGAGCCGCATGGCTTCCGATGAGCAGGGGTGCGTCGATCCGCAGCATATAATCGATCTGTTTCAACATGTCAGGCCTCCCATCGCTTTCTGAGCCCTTGAAGGGGACGAAGATCAAGGGCGTCAAGGATTGTGGTACTTGGGGGTATGGTTTTAAAGGGAAGTTTATCGCGAGCCGCAGGATGATCGAGCCCTTGACAGGCCTTTTTCCAAAAATCCAGTTGTGTCTTGTCCAGGTGGTCCCACCACTCGCGATACAGGGACAATGCATCCTTTTTTTTGAACATCAGGAAAAGATCCTTTAGTTTGCCCGTTACCGCCATTGCATCCATCCGATCACATGCCTCAAAAAGACGCTTGAGCGGTACAAACCGTTTTGAAGGCGGCGGATCTGCCCTCATGTCGCTTCCCGCAAGATAAGGTCCCCCATAAAGTTCCGCTGATACGCCGGCAAATAGCGCTTTGGGGGTTACGGCAAATCTTCGGATGGCGCCGATATTCCCCGCCACATCATTCTTCAAAAGATGAAAGTCCACGAGGCTTGGCGGATAAGAGTGCCCATGGATGTCGGCCCAGGCCCTGCCGGCGGTTTTAGCGCTCTTTTCAAGGGTCTGACAAAGACGGCGAAGTGAAAGAATGGGGTAATTGTAAGGAGCAAAGGCAACGCCAGCGGAAGCAGTCAAGAACTCCGGCAAAGCCTTGAGCCTGTCATTGGTTCGATCGTATTGTGCAAGCAATCCATGGGACACGCTTTCGAAAATTTCAATGAATTTCTGAACCAGCGGAAGCGCACAGGCGCCCAGCGTCAAGAAACAAAGGTCGTCTCCACCTAAAAAGAGCAACCTGAACGGTAAGGCGATGTCCCGTCGTTCAAGTCGCTCCATCCGTTTCACGTAAGGCGTTTCCAGCACGGCCTGCATGGCTTCCATCAGACTGTCCCGAAGGCAGTCTCTGAGTCCAGCGACAAAGACCTTGAAATGAGATTCATCTCCGGCCAGTTGAGGGAGCAGGCCTCCCAGACTGTTTACATCCGCCAGAACCATACCGATCAGGCGTTCCTCGGATGTGCCGGGAATATCTTTTCCGCCGACCTCGACATTCCTTTCCGCATTCCATGCTACAATGCCTTCCGCCGTGCCCGCAGAATCAATGTCGGGATATTTCTGTCGCCACGGCACAAGAAGGGATGCGGCAAGATCATCTTTTTCCTCCATATTCCATTTGTTCCGTTCGCAGGAATTCACACGCCGTTGCTGCCCCGCTTGATGAATCATGTGTTGGGCGGAACCGCGGCCGGATACTTCGCAGCATGCCGCCAGTATGGAAGATGGCGGCCCCATGAACGGCTCCTCGGGACAATCCTTTTTCCTTCGGATCCCCGCTAACATGGGCATCAGCACATCGGTGTAGAAATCACCGGTTTGTGCGCTCCTTTTATAGGCCTCCCACTCAATCCCGATCCCGTATTCACTGTAGATGTGAGATGCCTCCATTACAAATCGATCTGCCGTTTCCTGGTTGTCGAATTTGGCCACAACCACGCCCCCTGAAGCACGGATGAGACGGTCTTCTTCTGATACAAGAGATCCAACCCTACGGTCCGCCTCATCTATGGCGCGGCTGCCGTTTCGAATGCCGCGCAGTCGCTGGGATGAAAAAACGTATTCCTGGATTTTGTTGCAGTCAATGTAAACATAGATCATGGATTTTCTCCGGAATTAGAGTTTCCCTCTCATGCAAAAAGGCTCTGCCCAGTCCATCTTTGCAAAATCGCAGTGCAAAAGTCAATGAGCCCATGCCCCTTAGCCATGAGCATCATCAGGAAATTACAGGTCCCTTGTTTTTTTTCTTGATACTTGTATGCCATCGAAATTGATTTTTGCAAGTGAAAGCGACCGCATTCAAAATTGTTTTGTTCACATTAATAATATTTAGCTTAGATAATAAATAATTTATCCAAAGCCCTTGCTTCCTCTTTGACACCAGGCGGCGCTCCCGGCCGTTCGGGCCCTGAGTGTCGATCCTATCGGCCATATAAGAACACGCGCCTTTTCTTCGCTTTGTATCCCCTCTTCTGTTTCTTCTTGATAGTCGACAGGGCATCCTTGTCTTTGTAGACAGTGATCAGGCTTCCACTGTCCTGGGACACCAACACGGTGAGACCATGAAGATTTCTAAGCAGCTTCTTGTCTTGCGGGCATCTATTTATGTCATTTTTGGTCATCACGTAAAAGACGATGCCCGTTCGATGGATCTTCGTGCCGGACTCCATCACCGCGGCCACCTCTGCCTGGCTGAACCCCCTCTGGTCGCACCTCAACTCCCCATGTCTGGTCATGTTCATGGCAACCCTCCTTTATATCCTTATTAGCAATCCAGTTACCGGATTGTCAGGAGGGTAGGGTCTGATTCAGCTCAAGAGTCGCAGGCCTTTCTCAAATTTGGCTTCCGTATCCGGCCTCAGGTCCGGAAAGAGTCTCAAAAGCGCATCGGCAATGGTTTCAAGGTCCCGGGCGGTGCCATCGCCCTTCAATTCCACCTCGATGCCGAGGTAACGTGCCTCTCGGTCGCCTCGGGCAAAGACAACGTCATCGAGAGACATCTCCGCCACAATCGCCCGGTGTTTCCCGCTGATGGTTTTGACCTGGCGGTGGTTGATCACCTCCAACACAGCCTTCTGGGGATCGAGGCCGATCTTGTCCATTACATTCTCGGCGCAAAAGACAGGCGGTTGGCCTGCTTCCAAAAGCGCATCGAATTCGGCCTTTGAGACCTCCTGCTCCGTCTCATCCCGGGTCAGTCTCGCGCCTTCTACCGATGGAGCGGTTTTGAAGGTGACCTTCAATTGATCGCCCTTCTTGCGGCATCGGAGGGACGACCGATTCTGGAGAAGGAGGTTATTGTGGGTGTCGAAGTAGACATCCCGGATGTCCAGGGAGGATGCCTCATCGATAATATAGTCGGGGGGGAGCGCATTGAGCCCGGTCAAAAAAGGAAGCACATCCCTTGGAGCCTCAAATTTAATTTCCACCTCTTTCATCTCTTCACCACAATCCAAAGTCCTCAGGCCATGCCGGTCCCGTATTCTTATCAGGCCGGCTTGCTGCCGGACATGCGATATACCTGAACCCTGGGATGGCTCATGTTGAGCATGTATTCCTTATTGGTAAAAAGCTGTCCTGCGCGTGAATCATAGTATCGGGTCGGCTTGATCCATAGGGCCCTCGACCCGATGACCGCGCTCAGGAGTAGGCTTGTATCCTTGGTGCCTGATGCGTCGTTTGCCAGCCTGTCCTTCAGGGCTGAGATGGAGTAGGCCACATTCGGTTCGAGGCTGCTTATGATGGTTTGCCAGGTTTCAGCGTCCGGCAGCAGCTTATTCTGATTCGACATGGTCTGTTCTGGGGGATAGACCGTTGCCGGTTCTGTGGTAGCATCGACCCTGGCCAATCCTTCCCGCTCTGCCAGAAACGCCAGATGCCGGAATGATGGGATGCCATGATCCTCCTCTTCAAAATCGGGGTCGCTTTCCCTGATGATCTCTTTTAGCGCTTGAAGATTGATCGTCTCTCCCGATTCAAACAATGGACTCACGGCATTGGAAAAGGTTTGGAGGATCATTTCACGATCGATTTGATCGCCAAAGTCAGCGGATCGAAGGCCTTTGATGACATCTTCGTAAAAGACCATCTGGTCACACGCCATGCCCAAGCGGTTGCTGGCTGTGCCACGAATGGCGATCGCCACGACCTTTTTCCCGGCTTCCATCAGCTTGTTCGCGACAGGCGCCAGGTCACCGTCTCCACTGCCAATCACGAAAACGGAGATGTTGTCATTGCGCATCATCAGTTCGATGCAGTCGCATGCCAGTCGCAGGTCCACGCTGTTTTTGAACATAACAGGTTGCTGGTCGTGCCAAATCTCCGCCTTTGTCCATGCGTAAACCGGTTCAATGTTCTGCTGGATAAGGGCCTCTGCATCCCCCTCATGCACAAAGTCAGACCAATTGGCATAGGCCCTGGCCACAGTGAGGGTGCCATACCGTCTGGCCACCTTTTTCAGTGTGATGATATCCAGTGGGCTATCGAGCGTGTTGGCGGCACTGAACTTCATATTCTCCCAATCAATAAAAAAGGCAACCCTCTGTTTCTCCATTTCCTTCTCCTTTGTTTGAACTTGCTCTGCGTTGGCGTCGTTCTCCGTACGGGGTCGTTTGCCCTTGTCAATAATAGCCTCTTTTTGTCTGTCTTGCCGGGTCTCTCCTTCCACCGGTCTGCGGCGTCGGATGACCTTGGGCTTTATGCGTTTGCCATTTATAACGTCATCGTTGACCGCCTTTACCATGATCTGTCTGGCTTGTCCCAGAACAGGCCCGTCCAGGGTACTCATCTCGTTCTTGGCGTATATGCCGGCTGTCCGCATCTTCTCCAGAACTTCATCCACATCCATGCGCCATTCATCTGCAAGTTGCCGCACAGTGATTCCCATGCTTTGCCTCCCTAAACGCTTAAGGTTATTGATGACTCGCTGCCCGGCAACCTAAAAACCCGTTTCCAGTCCATCAACACTGAGCACACATTTTACAGTCGCCTGGTTTCCTCTTCCCTGGCCTGTTGGGTGGTTGCCTCATAGCAACGCCATTCCCGGACTCTCGCTCCCGTAAGACGACCTTTGACCCGACCGCATGATGTCGAGACCCTCTGATAATTGGAAGTATCGTTAAAGCGACCATGCACCTCCTCAGGGGCCTTCTCGATTTTGCAGAAACGCCCTTACCATCGCCGGATCGAAGGCCCACGGGTCTTTCTCCTGGAGGTAGCTGTACACCATCTCCCATTGCTTGCGGGAAATATCTTTTCCTTTGGAGACCATGAAGAGGAATTCACCAATCTCTGTGGTCCTGTCCGTGAGGGGGAAGAACCTCTCTTGCCGCACCCAGGAAAGGATTTCTTTGATGGCCGTCCAGCGGTCCCCCAGAAAGGGCCGGGTTCGGTCGCCTGCGGTGCGGAGCCAGAGGGGGCTGAGATTCAGCTTGGAGTAAAGGAGAAACGGCGCCGCCTGTATAATATCCTCGATCGAGACCGTCACGGCCTCTGATCCGCTCTGCCAGGCCCGAAAGAGGGCGAAGCCCTGAGCGATCCTCTGGAGGCGGATCAGGATGCGGGCCGAGGGGGCATAGATGCTCGGGCACAGGGTGTAAAAGGCGGCGAGGTGATGGCACCCCTCGCAGACATCGGGCGAGAGGGCGATGGATTCCTTGTTCCCCCTGGGGGCCCGAATGCAGTAACTCATCCCTCCCAGATAGGAAAGGAAAAACCGGGCATCGGGAGGGACAGGCGCCTCGTCCACGGCCTCCTTGACCTGAAGGACCTCCCTGAACAGGTCTTCTCTGCGGCCGTCCTCCCGCTGCAGGCTTTCGGATTCAGGACTCGAGGGCTTCATGGGTGTTGTTGCCTGTTCGAGCATGGTAATGACATCGTATCGGCTCTGCGGAAAGGCATCCACCGGGATTTCGATGGTGATCCGGTCGCGGATGGCGGGGTCCAGGTTTTGGACCTGGTACTGCCCCCCCTCATTGATGGTGAGAATCCTGAACTGGTACTGCCCCCTTTTCCAGGTCCGCCCCATCTGAACCGGCATCCCCTGGACCTCCAGCTCCCGGTCCAGAAACGGGATCAGCATGGACTGAATAATGCCGGGCGCCCTGTTCACCTCGTTCAGGAGGATGCCGGGGAGGGTGAGGGCAGGTATCCCGGACAGGGCCTCTTTCAGGGTCTTCTTGCCGGACAGGATGGAGGGGAAGTCAATGTCCATAAATTCCGAAGGGTTCATGTTGGGAAGCGTGGTCTTGGCATAGTACCCGTTCCTGCCGAACAGGCCCTCCAGGATGCCGGCCGCCAGCCGGGTCTTGCCGCTCCCGGTCTTGCCTGTGAGGAGCACATCCGATTCGGTCACGGCGCCAAGCAGCACCACATCCCGGATGTCCATGACGAGCCGTGTTCCTTCAACCGCATATTGCACCAGCGGCGTGGTCCGGATGTAGTTGCAGGTGGAGCGGTCCACCGCACTGCGTAATCTCTTTAGCGCGTCAAACACCTTGTTCCAAGTGGTCACGGTCTTTCCCCTCTTTCCGTCTACCCAAAAAAAATGTCCATACGCGATCCCGGGCAGGCTTCTGCCATATCAAATCTGTAACTCTCAAAAGGCATCAAAGTATCTCCGTGACCCTGCCGATATTGTGATCGATCCCTTCATAGGCAAGGCGGGGACCCTGTGGCGTCACCTCGGCCAGACCCCAGGTCTCTTTTTGACCCTCAGCGTAGAGCCAGTTCACAAAAAGGGTATTGCCAACGGCGTATACCCCTTTGACACGAAATGAGGTCTGGGACTTTCCCATCTTTTCGAACAGATTGAAAACACCGATCATCTTCTTTTTCCACGTGTCGAAGATCAGCAGGTTTCCCCCATCCTCCAGAATATGGAGATACCGATCCTCGCTCACGGCAAGGGCCTGAAGCATAGAAACCCTGCACCCGGTGGGGGTTATTGAGAGGGAGTGGTTGCTGCCTCCCGACAACCCCACCACCTGTCCGTCGCCTGTGACATACCAGATGCCCTTTTGGACAACCACGGGCCTTGTCGTGCCATGGACCGTTGAATCGGGATATAGGCTGCCGACCTTGCGCATCCCCTTTTCCAGCAGTTCGATCTCGATCGCTGCGCCTTGCGTCAGGAGGAAAAAGTCTTCTCTCCTCCCTGTTATCGGCTGTCCTCGGATGAGTTCATAGCTCTCCGAGGCGTATTCGTTCAGAAAAAATGGCTCTGTAATCTTCATTGCAGTGGGGTTGGGATCCAACGCGATCAGGTGATCCCTAAAGGGGAGAACGATGCGCCGTTCTCCGACGCTGTTGTCGATTTCGATCGGCGCTGCGGCCCACACGCCTTCGAGTCTGGGGCCTGGCGTGATCCAAAGCTTGCCTTCTGGCAGCCATTCAACGGCATACAGCCAGTTTCCGACGTCCTGCCCCCAGATCGTCCCGTCGCTCCCTTTGAATATGCCAAGCAGAGGGTGAAGCTCGTATCCTGACGTGGCAATCTCTTCCGGATAGGGATGAAAGAGCCCTAAATCCAGAAAACACACCTCGCATTTTGCTCGTTTTCGTCCCATATCCAGGACCCCTGGCAGGATCAGGATGCCGTCTCCTGCCCTGATGGCCAGATACTTGGTCCCGGAATAGACGGAGTGGCACGTTTCCCCTTCAAGGAGCCGCCACACCTTCTTTTCGAATCCACCTCTGCCATCGCTTGCGATCGCCGAAAAGACCCCCTTTTCCTTACGGGTATGGTCCAGCCTGCGGTCAAACAGCTTTGCCAGAAAGGCCGGGGGGCCGGCGATGGCGTGAAGGGCGTCAATTTGCATATTGCGACCTCACTTCTCCCAGCACGAGGCCTTCAAGTGCATGGGAATCCTTCACCACATGGACCACAAACCCTCTTTTCCTGACCCGGCGGGCCAGGGCGCTTTCCTTCCCAATCTGGATGAGGATGAGTCCCTTTGGCGGCTGACACTGTTTTTCGATATGCTGAAGGACATCCGGCCACTCGTCGATCTCACCGTCCGTGATCAGAATCAGGGCAAACGGCCCCCTCGATTCCTGTCTCATTCGGTCAAGCTGGGAGATATCCAGCCGTGTCCTGCCTCCCTGATATTCAAAGAGGGTTTGGTAGAGGCGCTCTCTTCCCCCCCAGTCGCGCCAGCCCGAAAAAAGGGTTTCATCTGAAAAATTGACGACCGAAAAGCGGAGGTACAGGGCGATCTGGTTTCTCTCCAGAAACTGGAGCGCGCCGAATACGGCCCGCAGGAGGAGGTCGTATTCTCCTTTGCCCGCATGGGGATCAAATCCCATGCTCCCCGAACTGTCGATGCAGAAGGCGAGGTCCGGGAGCATGGAACTCCCCTTGGCGTACCCGACCTGGGTCTCGATGCTGAAACGGCGCTGATACAACTGGAGCCGGGGAGCCTGTTTCGGAGAAGGCTGGATCAGGGTCTGATGCCACACAATGTCGTCCACTGCCAGAGGCACGGACGGGTCCGTTGGAACGCTCAGCAGGGGAACAAGAGGAATGGTTTCCGGGTGGACCTGTCCTTCGGTTTCAACAGCCACCCGAATGGGACGGGTCCGGCCTTCATACAGGACGGTCAAGACCTCCCAAAAGGGATTAGGCCGCCACCAGACAGTCATTTCATCGGGCGGAGGCAAGAGGTCGATGAAGATGGCGGCGAGCTTTCGGGCAAGATCTATCCAATTGGCCCTTGAGCGCAGCCATGAGACGAGATGTCCCTTCAAAGCCTTTTTTGGAAAGACCTTCATGGCCTTTTTGAACAGAGCGCTGTCGGTTTCCTGCTCCAGATGGGGCAGAAGCCTGGACGATACGCGGCTCTGCGCACCCCAGAGCCACAGGTTGAGTTGCGTGAAAAATCGAAAGAGCCCCTCGCCGCTCGGATCGAGATTCATCTCCTTGAGCATGAACAGGGCCTGGGCATCGGCATAGTCCGGTCCGTTTGTCTCCCAGGCGAGCACCGTGTCCACAATCAGGTCCGATACCAGCTTGGAGAGAAAGCGGCACACCCTGTCCGTTTCTTTTGCAGACAGCCCCTTCAGTTTTCTGACAACGACCCCTGTAATCACCTCCATCAGGAGGTACTCCCCATCCCTGTCAAAGGGGCAGACCTGCCAGTGGCCCATCTCGTGTCCCACCAGGCCTTTTGCAAGGATGGGGATTTCATGGGCAAAAAGCCCGCATCGAAGGAGGGCTTCCTCGCAGGACGGGTGGAGCGTGAAGTGCATCTCCCAGTCCCTGAGGCTGATGGCGGCCTCGATCAGATGCCGCGTCTCCTTCTCCTCGATCCTGAGCCGCCAGAGTCTGTCGGCGGCAAGCTGTGTGATCATCTGTTCCAGGGCTTCCATACCCCTCCTCAATCCTTCTCCAACGCCGGTTGTCCAGCCTGTTTCACCGAGGGCCTTTCTTGGGCCTTACAGGGGATTTGCCGCCTGAAGCGCTATTGCCAGGCCCAAGGCCTTGGACAACGGCCTCACAGATAAGGCCGAAGTCGTCCCGGTTGAAGCCGCCCAGAAACTTATTTGAGAACCGGTTCCTGATCCGGAAGTCCAGGTCGCTCTTCTTGTCGTTCGGAAAGTCTCCTGAATAGAGGATGAAGCCTTTCATCCGCTCATCCATGCCCGGCCTGATTTCGGCAAACTCAGGCTCGTCCATCCAGGCGAAAAATTCCGTGACAATGTTGCGGAGCCCCAACTTGACATCGCTGACCAGGAGAAACTTTTCAGGCGCCCCGTTTCTCAGCAGATCGATCAGGTCACTGATGGATGTGATCCGGATATAGCCGGTTCCGCCAGTCAGGGCCGACAGTCTCCGGTCCAGTTTCTGGGTCTCGCTGTCATCCAGATGAACAATCACCATACTGAACACCTCCGTTTTGTGTTGAAAATGCGCTGCGGTATCTGCTCAACAAATCGCTGCGGTTTCTTTCTGCATTCAGACTCCAAGGTTGTTCTGTCATTCCGGTCCCGCATCAAGCGCGGGATAAACTCCGGCCGGAATCCAGGAGGTTTGCCCCAATTCAAGATGATGTCCGCTTCGTCGCCACGGTCAGTCGAATTGCCCACGGGCCTTCTTCGTCCGCTTCTTGTAGGGCCATGCCATCGAGTATGGGCTCAAAGGCCTGCTCCATGGCCTGCTCCAGTCCCTTGATGAGGTCCTCCCCGGCCCCGGCCCTGGCGCCGATGAAAAGGGGCACCGGGCCTGGACTACCGCCCTTGCGTGGGGGTTTCGCGAAGGAAATCCGTATCCTTCTTAGGACCTGGATCCCGTCTTTGAAACCGAGAGATGTCAAGATCGCCTCATAGACCCTCGCGCTGCCATCCCCCTCTTTGCGTCGAGGCTCCCCGTCCACGGGGAAGCGGAGCGTCTCGGCCCCCGCCGGTCCCAGGTCAAAGACCACGTGGGAGCATATCATCCCGGCCTCCATGAGATACCGGCCGGTGCTCGCCCACTCCTTCTTGACATATTCCCAGGCATAGGTGCATATCCGGCTGATCTCGATGGCATAGAGGAGCTTCGCCTCTTTCTTTGGCGGGCAGGGCCTGTCCAGGACATAGCCGACCTGTATGGCCTGACGCCCGTTTGCGTCTGGAGCTCCGGGCCGGAAGGCCACCTCCCGAAAGGTCTGATGGAGCACAAAGTGCTTCTGCTGGGTAAAGAGGAGGATCATATATTCGGTCAGATTGCGCCAGTTCCAGAGGGCATCGGAGAGATCATGGCCAAGTGTGGGGATGGCGGCCAAGACCCGCTTCATCAAGCCCTCTGCACTCGCCTTTTGGCCATCGAGCCAACTCAGCATCCCCTGGACCACAAACGGATGGTTCAGCAATCCGGTCTCGGCATGGGACCGGGACCTGAGGGCTTCAAGGCGCTGTTCCTTTGCCAGAACACCCTCAAGGACGTCGTTTAGTTGGGCAATGGTCAGGTGGATCTCTTCCAGTTCATGGACACAGGTGGGATGGAGACGCAGGAATTCCCTTTCGAGTTCCTCCGCCGCATGGTGGATTCCCCTTAGCGTATAGGCCATCTCCCGGCAGCACCCGTCGTTTTTGACCGAGAGATAGAAGACGTCTCCCACGCGGTTTCGCTGCATATCCACCGCATCCACAAACCGGAAAAGGGAAACTGCCCGTCTCATATCAGGGGGGACGACAGGGTATTTGCGCCCGGTTGTCGAATCTTCGCAGACATGGAGGGGAAGCGAAAAGGTCATGGCCCCTCTCCCGGCCCTGGTGACAAGCGGCATGTTTCCCAGTTCGTGCACTGGCTCCAGGGCCTTGTCGGCAAGGAGTCTCGCAAAGACGACCTCGTCCATGGGCGAATTGCTGACATGGGATCGGCAAAACACGGCAATGCGCTCGATCCGCTCGCCGGGGTTGGGACCCTCATGCCGAAGATGGGGCAGATAGATGTCCGGCCGTGTGGAGAGGAGCCCGGCGGATATGGGCCCATGAAACCGCCTCACCTCGGGCGGGGACTGATAATGCCGATCGCCCTTGTGGCCGATGTCGTGCAGCCAGATGGCCAAAAGGAAGGCCATCAGGTTCTCTTCGGCATTCGGCCCGTCTCCCATGATGCGCATAAGGCGGGACTTTCGTTCCACCGGGTCCCGGCCAAGTCCTTCATAAAGGCCGTTCATGAGGGACCAGAGGTTTCGGGAGTGGACCAGCCCGTGGTCCACCATCACGGGCACCTTGTCGCCGAACCAGAGGACATGGGGCATATTTTTCCAGGAAAGGATCTGCCGAAAGGCCACAGCCCAGTTGTCGCTCCCCAGCAGGCCCAGCACAGGGCCGAATTCCTTCTGGAGAAAGAGCCCGATCAGGAAGGGGAGGAGCGCAATGGACGGCTTGTAGATGTAGCCATTGGCGCCGAGCCGGCTGACCCTCATGATGGTCTCCACATCCCTGTAGCGGGTAAGGGCGAACAGGGGGATAAAGGGCCACCGCCTGCGGACCTCGGCAAAGAAGGCCTCGCCCAGTTCGAGACCCGAGGCCTGGCTACCCGTGAGATTCAGGTCGAGGAGAATGAACAGGGGGTTCCGGCCGTTGCCGCGCAAATGGGCCTCGATCTTCTTTTCCAGTCCGAGCACGTTGGTCCGAATATCGTCGGTCCCACGATATTCCACATAGTCCAATTGATAGCTGCTCATCAATGCCCTGATTTCAGTGGGTACTTGCTCTACATACCCCTTAAGTTCTCCGATCTTGTCGTCGACCATCAGGCACGCAAGCGGCCCCTGGTACGGTTCAGGAAACCGCCGTTCGTGGAACCGGGGGCCTTCTTCCATGGATGCGAAGGAAGCGACGTCTGCCGCAGTATTGAAGGCCTGCAATGGAAGGGTGGTATCCGGCCGTATATCGTGCTGGTCGCAGAACTGTCCGAAAAGCTCTCCCTCCTTTCCATGGAGATCGAACTCAGAGCATTTCTTCGACAGATCTTTCAGATACCTTTCGAGGATGCTCTTGTTGTCATTCCCTATCAATTTCATATCCTCCTTCCATGTCGCTTCCTTGACGCCCAGCCTCGATACCCCGGCCGCTTATGATCTGTGTCACAATTGCCGCCACACCCGTCATTCCGGGTCCGGCTGGCGGGATCCCGGACCCCGATCCGGGACCCGGAATCCAGGGTGGTCTTTCCGTCTCTCAGGCTTTTTCCGTCATTCCGACGCATGCCGGAACCCAGTCTATCAGACCGTCATTTCGGCACGATTTTGGCCGGAATCCATTGGGCTTCTCATCTCTCCTTATCGCATAATCGCAACCACTGCACCGGAAGAATGTGTGATTGCCTCTATGGCTTGTTTCTCATGGGCAATAGGGTCAGGAATCGGGGTCGGGCCACTCAGACGGTGATCTCCTGTTGGACTCTTTTCAAAACAAAACCATTGCCCTTCGCAGTTTCGGAGACACACCGAAAACCCCATCCCCCCAAACTCCCTCACCATGTCTTCGGTCAGGCCGTTGCCTGAGCCTCCAGGGGTCCTGCTCATCCCCCGCTTGAATAATTTCTCAATGCCTTCCTTGTCTGCGGGAAAGCCCTTTCCATCGTCCAAGACCATGATCACAGGATCTTTGACCTTGCTATCCGCTGATTCCGTGACCATTACCCGGCATACGCTCTCTTTGTGGATTCGGGCATTGGCAATCAGGTTGGACAGTTGGTTTTTGAAAACCTTCCAGCTCCCGAAAGCGGTCTTGTATTGGACATCCTCAGGCGAGAACAGGATCTCCGGCTCCTCGCACAGCTCCGCGACCCTGCCTGCTGGAAATCCCATGGCTGCAATCACATGGTCCTCGAAGATTTCCTGAAGTGTTTTCCTCACGTCCGGATCTTTCAACAGGTCAAACCGCTCGACGTCTGGGACCAGATGGGCCAGGCAGAAGGTGGCGTAATTGAAAAAGACCGGCTTACCATCGATGCACAACGCAGGACACGGTATCCTTCCGGTCATCAAAGGGAAATGGCCCTTGAGCTCGGAGAAGAACTGCCTCTTGTCCTCCCGCCTGGCTGTATGCCGTGTTTGACCGTCCAACACAGCATAGTGGGAAAGCTGGAGCCCCTTCACCTTTGGAATGGAGTTGAGAACCGAGACAAACACAGCAGGGTTCATATAGAACGTCAGCGCATGGGTAAGGGCTTCAATCGGTGAAAAAGCCCAAACAAAATCACGCCAGAAAGAAGCTTTTGGCTCTCCCGGATTGACGTGTTCGGCAACAGCATGCCTGAACAACCCATAATCACGGAGTTTTGGCAGCAAGTCCTTTGGAATTACAACTGTGAGTGGTGATTCCATTAGAGCATCTAACGCTATAGTTGAAACTTCCAATTCCTTATCAGCCAACTTCCACAATAGCGCATCCCTAACCTCTGCCTCCGCTACTGCAGAGGCAAGGGCTTTCGCCGCCGACTTTCTGACCCATTTTTCTTCATCCTCGAGCCTTCGTAAGAGTGCGTCCCTAACTTCGGGCTTTTTTGCTCTAGGAGCAAGGGCTTCTGCTGCCTCCTGTCTGACCCAACTATCATTATCATCCAGCTTTGCTAAGAGTGCGTCCCTAACTTCGGGCTCCCCTGCTGCAGGGGCAAGGGTTTCAGCCGCCGCCCTTCTGACCGATTTATCTTCATCCTCGAGCTTTCGCAGAAACGCGTCCCTAACCTCGGCCTCCGCTGCTGCAGGCGCAAGGGCTTTCGCCGCCGCCTCTCTGGTCCACTCATCTTGATCCTCGAGCCTTCGTAAGAGCCCGTCCCTAACCTCGGCCTCCGCTGCTACAGAGGCAAGGGCTTTCGCCGCCGCCCTTCTGACCGATTCATCTTCATCCTCGAGCTTTCGCAGAAACGCGTCCCTAACCTCGGCCTCCGCTGCTGCAGGCGCAAGGGCTTTCGCCGCCGTCTCTCTGATCCACTCATCTTGATCATCGAGCCTTCGTAAGAGGGCGTCCCTAACCTCGGCCTTCGCTGCTACAGGGGCAAGGGCTTTCGCCGCCGCCTCTCTGGCCCACTTATCTTGATCCTCGAGCCTTCGTAAGAGCGCATCCCTAACTTCGGCGTCCGCTGCTGCAGGGGTAAGGGCTTCAGCCGCCGCCGCTCTGACCGATGCATGTTCATCCTCGAGCTTTCGCAGGAGCGCATCCCTAACCTCGGCCTCCGCTGCTACAGAGGCAAGGGCTTTCGCCGCCGCCGCTCTGGTCCACTCATCTTGATCCTCGAGCCTTCGTAAGAACGCATCCCTAACTTCGGCCTCCGCTGCTGCAGGGGTAAGGGCTTCAGCCGCCGCCGCTCTGACCGATTCATCTTCATCCTCGAGCTTTCGCAGGAGCACATCCCTAACTTCGGCCTCCGCTACTACAGGGGCAAGGGCTTTCGCCGCCACCTGTCTGACCCTCCAATCTTCATGGCCGAGCTCTCGCAGGAGCGCATCCCTAACTTCGGCCTCCGCTGCTACAGAGGCAAGGGCTTTCGCCGCCGCCCTTCTGACCGATTCATCTTCATCGCCGAGTCTTCGCAAGAGCAAGTCCCTAACAGCTGGGTAGCTTACAAAAGATGCAAGTAAATCGATCAGTTTTCTACGATGACGGCGAGATGACAGCCTTTTACGAAGACTGCGAGATGATGCTTCGATTAACCACAATAAGAAATCTCTTATCTCATAAAGATAAAGGCATTCTTTATTAAAACCGCCATTAACAACTAACCTGTAAATCAATGTAAAATGTAATTTAGCACTAATCCGTTCAATGCTATTGAGAATATCGGCGAACATTTCAATCGACTTACTCATGAAGCGGTTCGCAACCAATAGCAATACCATGAATTCCAAGAACCCCTCATCAGAACTACATTTCGAATCCTCCAAAAGATATTTCAACAGATAGGCCACTGCATAGTCCCTTGTAGTGTCGTGATCAAAAACGATGTCGCTGTCCGGGCTATATCCCCAAGGGCCTACTGCACGAAGGGAAATGAGCGTCTCTGTTGCCGCAGAGATGGGCAGAACAGCCGCCCGCGTGAATCCCCGAAGCCACTCCGTCACATGCCGTTCAGGGAAAGCGGGGTCAAACTCCCATTGCAGCAGCTTGCCTGCAGACAGCACCTCATAGAGCGCTATGCAGCCCAGCAAAATCTTTCGGATCGTGACCTCTTCAGATGTGGCCTTTTCGGGAGGCAATCCCGCAACAATGGCCTCGGTAACCACCTCATCCAAAAGTTCGCCACCAGTGGTGGGAAGCGCCTTTAAATCCCCTGTCTTTTTCAGGCGCTGACAGATATGGTACAGGTATCGGGGATTCCGACGAACCGCATCATCGAACTCCCGCAGATAGCCCAGGAGAGACTCCTCCAGTTCCTGATACTGCCCCTGGCCCAGATGGATGTTCAGGTAATCCCTCACCCTGTCTTCGGTTACCTCCTGCACTTCGTAGAACGCCCAGGCCTCTGAACACAGCGGCTTTCCCCCCTCATCATAAAGGGGCCTCCGGTCCTTTACCCAGGATACCTCCTCCACGACCTGCGGCTGGCCAGAGATGACCCATTCCCAGCCGGGGTGTCTCTCCCTCAGTTCTGTGATGGCTGCCTGCAGGTTCTGTTTGCCTTTCCCAGGCATTTCGTTCAGACCGTCCAGCAGGATCAGAACATTGTTTTCTTCAGCCAGTTCCCTTAACCCAGTATCCGGAAACAGCAGATTCAGGAGCCTCTGGCCCGCGCTCGTCTCGGGGGGCATAGCCACCCTGATCTGTTCAAGGGCAAAGTCAATATCTTCCAGTGCCATTCCCCTTTCCTCGAATGACTGCCTCAGGCCCGCCAGGCGACGTTCGTTCCCCATCAGGTCCTGCCCTCTGAGCGACGCCAGGATTGGAATGGGGGCGGTTTCATCGGTCATCCGGCGCTGTGCCACATGCCGAAACAGGGACCCCATGAGCCAGGTCTTGCCAAGACCTGATTCGCCAATGATCATGGAGACCGTCCCCCCGGCTTTCCCGGAGGTCCAGTCTTCGATCAGTCTTTCAAGGAACCGGGTTTGGCCAGTAAAGTCGGAAACCCGGGCAGTAGCCTTCTGCGTCGCCGCGTAGCCGGGATCTTTGCCCTTGTGCTGATGGTAGGTAACTTTGCCCACCAGGGCCTCGGCACATCCACGCCCATGAAATATCCGCTCATCCCATAACTGCTGTGAGACTTTGAGGTACTCTCTGATTGGGTCAGAATGGTCGACTGTCATGATCTCCATCCTAAGTGGACATGGTTGATGGGTTTGTTTGAGGGAGGCCTTCAGAGGGGAGAGAGGTCCTCCTTGAAAATCGCTGCACGAGCAGCAGCTTAAGGACGGTAAAAAGCCGAGTCGAATGGGGCTCTTTCGCACCCCTTTTGTGAACTTTGAACCCGCAGCGAATCGTATTTTCTGATGTCGGAAGGATCAAGAAAAATCTGTCACTCTTCATTGAAACCAGAACCGAGATGCCTCTAGTTTGGACGGCTGGTGGAACCGCAACTGCGCGTAATGGTATAATATGTTGAGAATGGCAGGAACCGTAATCGGCTGGGAAGCCCCCTCCCCTTGGATTGCGACATACCGACGCATTTGAGGGAGAGGGGGCGGGTGCTGCCTATTGCCGGCTTCCGTTTCCCGGTACGCCGGATCCGGTCGCAGACGGCCTGCGGAGTGGCAAGGGGCGCGGAGCGCCTCGTCGTAAGATGGCCGGTCGGGCGAGCGGCCTCGGCCCTGGAGATGAAAACCGGCGGCGAATTGTCGCGCCGAGGGCAAGTAAGGCGGTCAAGCCCAGCACGCCGCCGAAGATATAACCTGCCCACTCAAGGAGACCTGTTACGGTGCTCACCAGATCGGCCCTTGCTGTGGCCCGTTCCTCCTCTGCAACCTGTCGAACCGGTTGGGGCGGCGGGCTGATGTTTTCGGCATCGGACTGGGACACGCTGAAGAGCCTGAAGGCCTGAAGCCCCTCCTGTTTCACCGCCCTGTCCCAGGTGAGCTTGATGTCTGGGGGGACCCAGAAGACGGATACGGAGACGTCCTGAAAGGCGGCCCAAGGGATATCCGAGCCTGGGCCGTAAAAGGCCCTCTGGCAACGTTTAACCGATGTGGTCGGAGGTTCGTGTACCAAGTCGGAAAAAATGAAGAGGTATTTGTTCAAAAGGGCCGGGTTTCCTTCCAACTCGCGCGCTGCAAGGTCAAGGGCGGCAGTCACGTCCGTGCAGCCTGCCAAGTCATTTCTCGCGTTGAAACGATCCGTCCAATCCGTTCGGTCGGCCTCCTTGAGTTTCTTGAGGCCGCCTTTCCAGATGATCTCTGGCATGGCATCCAAAGCAATGAGGACGATCTCCGAACCCCCTGTCTCCCATCGGTGGAGCTTGTTCTGAGCCATGGATTCGAGGAGGCGGGTGGTGGCCTGGATGGCCTCCATGCGCCGTGGCTTGAACGAACCGGAGCAATCCACGACCACTACCACACGGTTGACCGGGCCTTGCCGCACGGCCGCATCGCTAAAGGCCGCACCGAACAAGGTGCAGGTAAACACCAGAAATCCGGTCCACATCCTTGCGCGCATTTTGTTCATGGCATCCTCCTTAAGGCTAATCGTCCAATACCCCTTGCCCAAATTGGAGACGGGGACTAAGCCGATGTGATTTCGATGCGCATTCGATGGTTTACGGTCGCCGGAATAAAAGCAGGGGGAAATGAACCAATAGGATCAAGCCGCCTTTTTGAAATTTTCGCCAAACAGGGCCTCCCGGTACCCGGCATCCCATACCTGTAGCCGTTCCGGGTCCACCCAGTAACGTGTCTTGTCCGCAAGAGCCTGTTGCAGTATCACCTTCTGTCCGGTGGGTCCGCCAATCACTTCATGCAGGGCCTCTGAGCCGGCCGGGGCTCCGCGATCATGTCCAGCGGCAGCCCTTTCAGAGGGGGTAGCTTCCGGCTCGGCCGGGTCCCAGAGGTACGGCTGGCTCAGGTTCGACGACTGCGGCTCCTGGTGGTATCCGTTGGCGCCCTGAACCGCCCCAATGGGCAGGCCCTGGCTCGTGTCTGCGAACTCTTCAGCAAAGGGCGGCTGGATCTTTGTATCGGGTGGCACCGGGCTGGCTTCTTCATGCGCAAGCGGCTGACCGTACACATCATAGGCGATCGGGCTGTTTGGATCATAAACAGGTTGGCCATCCAGGTCGTATCCGTAGAAGTCCACCTCTTGGGCTTTGGCCGCACCCTCGCCAAAGAGCCCCTGGATGGAGGAAAGGATTCTTGCCCAGGCATTGGATGTCTTACCCATGCTGTACTCTATACCCAGGCATGCCACAGCGGTCATGGCCAGATAACCCCATGCGCCCATCTGGGTCATCGGCCAAGCCCACTGGAGGGAGTTTTCTTTCATCTGCTCCTCCCAGTTCAGGAGCTGGGAGGCCACGGCTGGATCTTCTATGGCCAGGGCGCCTGCAATGGAGCGGAGCCGGAAGAGTTCCATATCCCAATGAAGGATCCATACGAGTGGCGGCACCCACAGGACGAAGAGGAGAAATGCCTCCCGCAGCAGCATTCGGCTAGCTATGGCGGCGCTCTCGGGATCCGACTGGAGGAGGTACGCCTTCCGGTCATCCAGGAGCTTGAAGATATGAAACAGGGAATGAAAGGCCACAAAGAGGCCGAAGAAACAGGCAAGGGTCAGCACCATGGCAAAGAACTGAGTGACCGAGGCTCCCTGAAAGAAGCCGCCCATATAGGGACCGATCAACAGGTCGCTTTCCGCGGGCATGCCGTCGTAGCCCAGCAGATAAAAGGCAAACGATGTGGCGAGATAATTGGTTGGGATCATGAGGACATTCAGTAAAACAAAGGCGAGAAGTCCCACCAGGCACATCAGGAATACCACAAGATTGCGAACGATCTGACCGACTGCCTCCATGCAGCGCCTCCTAATTTCGGGTGGAAAGTTCAATTTATATTTAGCAACTCCAATCCCGACAAGGGGTGTCAAGTGAACTCAGTCCGGGTCAGGCCAGGCGGTTGCGAGCCCCAGGGCGGCTGTCTCCTCTCGAACGTTTGCAATCTCCTCCCGTGTCGGCCTTCTGCAAAGAGGGGCGTCTGAAGCGGTGATGGATCCGTCGGGGCAGTATTGTCCACGGACAGAGACGAAGAGGTTGCATTGATCCAAACCCGCAAGGAAACGGAGTGACGGGAGATGGCAGCAATCGTTGTGCCCGGGGAGGACGAGGATGCGAACAATGACTGGGACGCCCTGACCCAGCATGTTCTGGATGGAGACCTTGGCTGCAGCTGGGTAGTCAGACGCTGAGGCGATGGCCTGTGCACAATCTGCCGAAAAAAATTTCAGATCGGGCACATAGGCATCTACTAGGCCGTGGAGGAGACTCAGAGTCTCCGGCGTACCATAGGCATTGGAATTCCATACCACAGGGAGTCTCCAGCCCTCAGGAAGACAGTGAAGGAATTGGAGTATGCCAAAGAGGGATTCGTCGGGGTTGCCGCCCATGAAGGAAAAGGAGCGGGCGCCCTTCATGGTGAAGCTTGAAAGGCTTTGCGGGGAAAGACGTTCTGCGCCCCCGGGAGGTGTACCGAGGAGATGGCTCTGCTGGCAGAAGCGGCAGCGAAGGCCGCAGCCATACAGGCTAAGAATATGCGACGGATTGATGCCCGGCTCCTCGGCGATGTGGACATAGTGTTCTGCAACGAAAGCCTCGCTTCCCAGGCCGCAGCTTCCCCGTTCCCCTTGCAGGCGGTTGACCTTGCACCTTCGGCCGCACAGCCTGCAAGCCGCAAGGAGGCGTAGCGCGAGTTCGATCTTCAGGTCGAGGGTGCTGGCCTCGTCAGGTCCGCGCTTTGGCTCGTTTGAACCTGCCATGGTTTTTTCGTGAACGGCCCACAATTGCTCTTCCGCCATGCTTTTCAAGTCGGTTTTAGAGAAGCCACAACCGATCTTTCGAAGAGTCAGAAATCGGGGCTTTTCAAAACCAGGAAGACGGCCTGTGAGGACACGAAATGCAGGGTCGAGAGATTTGAGGAGGGGAACCGCGTCAAACCCAGGGTCCACGACTTCGAGCCGGCCCTGTTCGTCCACCCGCATTCGGGAAATTCTTCGCTGCATCGCTACACCTTCAGCCGCGTACGGGCGGGTTCCCCGGGCAGGGTAAAGCCCAGGAGTTTCTTCTTCATGGATGTGATCTCGCCGCCCACTGCCTCTGCAAGCCCTGAGATCTCCTCCTCGCATCGCTTGCTCCTGAGCCCGTCCACATCCACCCAGAGCCTTCCGTCCTCACGGACTTGAACCTTCATGCGCGCCTGCCCGTCGCCGTGCCGGAGGGAGGTCTCCCTGGCCGAAATCTGCACCTCGCCGTTTGCAAGCCTGGCGGTTTGAATGTCCATAGCCATGCGTTTCCCGAGATGTTCCAGGACCCGGTCCTGGGTGTGCTGCCGCATAAGGGCATGGACCTGTTTCATGTCCCCGGCCGTGGTCAGCATCAGTCCGTCCTTGTCCTTGAAGATGGCAAGCCGCTCGCCCGTATCCTTTTGCAAGAGGACGGAGGACGGTGCCCGGCGGGCAATGGCCGCGGGGGCATCCCCGAGTCTTGGCGTCGATGGGGAGAGCGAGAACGATCCCCGCATGCTCAACGGGGTGGAAATCGAGCCAAGCCGCTCGGCAGTCCGGGTCATCAGAGAGGGAGAAGGAGCGCTCAGAGGCATAGGCGCATATCCGAGCTTCTGGGCTGATTGGAGCAGGGGTTCCAGGGACGGGAGGGTCAGCCTTGTCGTGGTAATGCGGTGGGTCTCGCCCGTGGCCAAAAAACCCTTGAGCCGTTCGTCCCGCTGCAGCTTTCTGGACCTGTCAACCGCAGCCCGGTCTTCGTCTTCGGATTGGCAAAACCATCGCACAAGGTTGCAAGCCCCGGCGCAGATGCCTCCTAAGCTCGAAGAGCCACCGGTATCCCTAGGTTCGTAGCTGTAGGAGTTGCTGATCTCCGAATCGTTCTCGTAGGGGGAAATGCTGCTCGTGTTACTCATATCGTGTTCTCCTTTGAGTGTTCGTCACGCGTCGGTGGGTCCGGCAGGGTCACAATACATCCTGCCCCACTCACGCAGCTCCCTGAACTGGTCGTAGAGTACCAGGGCCCTCATGCGCTTTTTCTCGACCTCCTCTTTGAGGAGGGGCAACATGAAGCCCTGCCCGCCATGCTCCGCCCGGGTGCCGGCCTTCTTCACGAGAGAAAAGATATCTGCGCCGGAAAATTTTTCGGTCACTCTGGCCAATTCGGACGCCATCCCGGCAGGATCACACACAAAGGGGGCGAGCCAGCGATGGAACATCTTCTCCCGGGAGGCCAGGCTGGGCATGTCCACAAAATAGGCCGCGTCAAAGCGTTCGCTCCGGGTCATGGTGAGGCCCACCTCGCCCATGCGGCTGAGACTGTTGGAGGTGGCTACGATGAAATTGGGATAGGGGTTGTCCGAGAGCCAGCTCAGGAGGGACCCGGTCACGCGCATCATGGTGCCTCCGTCGCGCTCGGAGGAATCGCCAAAGGCTTTTTCGATCTCGTCGATGAAGACCACGTTGGGGCTAAGGGTTTCAAGGACTGCGAAGGCCCTGCTGAAGCGCTGCTCAGTCTCGCCGAGAAGGGAGTTCATGAGAGAGGAGATCCGGAACTCCACAACGGGGAGATCAACCACCTTTCCAATGCTCCGGGCTATCATCGTCTTGCCTGTGCCAGGAGGCCCGATCAGGAGGATCCCTCTCGCCCTTCCCGGACCAGGCGTGCGCATCCGCTCCCTCCCCACCCGAAGATCCTCTATCAGATAGTCCAGCCCGATGGGTTCTTCCACATCCTGGGTATCGAGCACGTTCATGGCCAGTTCCCGGCTCAACTGCTGGGACTTCCGCTGCTCCAGCCGCTCACAAGCGCCTCGAAAGTCCGTCGGGTTGGGGGCCAGGGCGTCCTGCAGACTGTCCCTGGCCGCGCTGCGGGTGAGCCCCACCATGCCAGATGCGAGGCGGCTGGCCTCCTGTTGGATGCGTTTGACGTCCGGCGAGATTCCCTGCCGGTGGAGGAGCATGGCCACTTCCTCCCTCGCCAGGGCCTCCAATTCCCGCAACCGCGGATAGGGGAGATCAAGCCGCACGAACTGGTCGGCCAGGATGCCGGGGAGGCGGCTGGCCGACTCGGGCGGCTCCAGAAAAATGAGCACCAGCCCTTCCGAGAGCGTTTCGGCGGAGAGCATCTGTGCGAGGGTCATACGCATCACCTGATTCCCTCCCTGGTCCTGAAGAAACAGGGCGCAATCTTCGAGGATCACAACGCCGCCTCCACGCAGGTCCCGGGCGCTGGCCAGAAGAGCGGGACCGTCCATGGCGCCGGCCCCTACCGGGTCCCAGCGAAAGACATCGGGATTGTAGCGTGACCGGCCTGCCACAGTGAAATGGTAGAGAGGCACTCCGCATTCCAGTCCGGTCTTTCGCACCATGCTCAAGGCCTGGCTTCGGTCCCGGGTGGTCAGAATGCAGGCCCTCACGGCCCGGCTCAGCCGCGAGGACTGAATCACGCGCGTCAAGTCGCTGCAAAAGGCATCCGGATCATAAACGCTTCTTGCCATGGTAAATTCCTCCTGGTGGGATGAGGGTTCAGAGCTAAGAAGGGCCTGGAAAGGCCCTTCTTATTCCAATAGCAATGTGATTACCAAAAAGAGGGGTACGAGGGCACACAACCTGCCACGAGATCTTGACCCCGGCGAAGCGTTCGCGGTGACATCTGCTGAAAGGGGTATTTGGTGGGAGCTTTCGGAAAGCCACAGCCGCAACTGCTTGTGGCCTTACAGATTCTTCTTCTCTTACTCAACGCCAATAAGGCTGTGACATCCCTCGTTTTGCCTGTTTTTTGAAGAGTCAAAAAGGATGTGTTTTCAGGCTGCTGAAAATACCTGTCCTATGTTCTTATCCGGGAGACCGGTTCCAGAAGTTATATAACTACCTGATAGCAGAAAATTCCCGCTCCTTGATCGACTCCGGAAAAGACACCGCCGGAGTGATTGAAACTGAGTGCTTTCGAATTGTTGCAAGCCCATCAATTCTTGTTCGTAGAAACATATTGATTGTTAACAAATTCTACCTCCTGTTCCTGAATAAGAGCCGCAAGCAATTTCTGAAGCAAAGCCACCCGGGTTCCTTCACCATATAACATCGTTGAAATAAGAGGGAAATCGGAAGATCTCGCAGGTCTTGCTCTGAGCATTCGTCTCAGATATACCTTGGCCACTGCTTCGGATAAACCCGCCTCGTCCGTTATTCGGAAAGGAATCCCAAAGGTCACATACCCTTCGCCAGAGATAGGGACAAGAAGACCAGAAAATTTTATCGCCATCATAATTTCATTAACCGGTCTCTTGGCTATAGAAATGGACTTCGCCAAGTTTATGGCTGCATCTTTTAAGCTCAAATTTACACTGTCCTGATTCTCGTGATAATAATCAAGAAAGGCTTTCAAAATGCCCTCCCTGTATTCCGGCATAGGCCTCAAGTTGTTGTGTCGAAGAACCCGACCCCAAATTGTCTCTCTCTTGAAGTCGAATTCGTCATTGATCATTTCGAAATCCGATGCTCTTTCCATTACCCCCTGCAGAAACTCAGAGAATTTTTTAGTGGATAACCTCTGATGATCAAATCCCGGAGCAACCCGCTTCATTGTCGTGCTGAGAAGGGCGATATAAGGTTCTTTTCTTTCCTCCGCGAGGATATCCAATGCCTTACGCAGAATATGAATGGCATTTTCCCAACTGCCATCCCAAGAGACGGTTTCGGCAGATGGCCCGTTCTCTTCTCCCCGCTCATCCGGGCCTTTTATGCTCTTCATAAAGGATCCAAACGTCGCGTATCCCAGTGCTTTATAGTCGAAGGACGGATCGAGCCTCAGCATGACCTGTTCGATATTCTGGATATGCAGGCTCGATCCCTTTTCCACTATGGCCTTTTCGGCCCTTTGTAAAAGAAATCGGGCCGATTCGACAGGAGACTCGGCGGGCAGACGCTCCTGCCTGGCTAATTCCTCGTAGACAATAAACCTGTCTGCAAGGCGAACCAGGGATCCGGATGTCCCACGTCTGCCAATGATGAACGCTTCTTTTCCGTATTCGCGAATTTTGACCAGCAGCGGAGTGTAATCACTGTCACTGGTAATAAGAACAACGGTCGTTATGTTCGGCCTGGTGGCAAGAACCTCCATAACCTCTATGGTCAGGCAGATGTCATTGCCTTGATGGTCGGGAAGGCCAAAACGGGGCCTATCTATGAATACAGTCCCGCTTTCGACCATGCCCTGGCGGATTCTGGCATCCCTCATGGCATCGCCAAAGGCCCTTCTGAGTACTACACGGCCCTTTTCCTGAAGGAAATCCGAGACCAACTGCGGGTCCACAGCCAGATTGTCGTAATCCATGAACACCGCGATATGACGTTCGTTTTCCATAACTTCCTCAGCATAAAAATCATGTTTTAGTGTCGGACCGCGGTCAGAGGGCCAAAATTCTATCTGCTTTCATCAGGCGAACGGGTTATCTTGGACTGAACCGCCCTTCTGATTCCCCGCCTGACAATGGTACGGGGGGGGTAGGTTCTGGTCCGGCTGGAAAGCAGGCCTCCGTCAGGATCTCCCTGGCCGTATTCTGCAATTCATCGTCAAGGGAACTCATGAAACTCGTCGTGAGAGTCCCGTGCCGCCTCGGCGCCTCGATGACCTCCTTCGGAGTCAAGTGAAGTTCCTTTGCAAGGTCGATGACTCGCATTCGTCTCATTTCTCCACCTCCTGTTGAACTGCTTGCACCAAACATTCTTCCCGGTTTTTATTCCTTCTGCAAAGGGACTGTGAAACATGCGCCCACCGTGTATCCGGCTTGAAGAAGCTTGCTGGCCTGCAGTCGGCTATCCGAGAGTCTTCCGCCCCTATGCGGAGAGTCCCAGGACCCTTTGTCGGAACAGGGTCTCGAACCGATCGGCATCCACCTTGTAGCAGACCCAGGTCACCTCCCTGATCTTGTCCTTATACAATCGGGTAGGCCGATAGTCTGCGACGGTCATGCCCGAGGTGAACTTGCCCCGGTCCTCCACCTCCACATGGTACTGCTCGGCCTGGCAGAGAGACGGGTCTATGGCATAGGCTATGGTGAGGGGGTCGTGCAGATAGCAGCCGTTCAAGCCCTCGTTGTGATAATAAAAGTCCATATAGTGGGACGTCACCTCCTGTATAAAGGACGTGACGGGGCTCTTCGCGCGCTTTCGGGCAGCCTCTTCCACCCATTCCCTTCTCAGCCGCACCTGATGAGTGACGTCGAGGCCGACGAATGTGAGAGGGAGGGTTTCCCTCCAGGTATAGGCGGCGTCGGACTGGGGTTTTCTGCAGAATTCAACGACCGCCCGGGCCGCCTTAGGGTCGCTGTGCACGTTGAATTCAGCCGCCTGGCTCCGGTTTCCGGCCTGGAAAAAGACGCCGCCCATCACGATCACCTCTTTGAGCCGGTTGACCGCCTCCGGACATTCTCGAATCCATCGGGCCAGATTGGTGAGTGGCCCGGTGGCAATGAGGGTGATGGTTCCCGGCTCGTGGGCATACATGAGACGACGGAAGAGGTCGGAGGCCCTGTCGTCCGGCCCAGGCAACAGGTCCGTATCCAGGTGCCTGTCGCAAACGCCTCCGAGTCCGTCCGGGCCGTGGACATTGGCTGCATCCTCGATTCCCTCCCTGAGGGATTCGCCCGGCGCTACGGGAGGTGCGGCCAGGCTGGGCCGGTGCTTCTTGAGCAGGGTCAGCACAGCGCAGGCATTTCTGACGGTCTGATTCAGGGAGACATTCCCGCCGGTAACGGTAATGCCCAGAACGTCCAGTTCCCTGGACTGTAGAGCCAAGATCAGGGCCAGGGCGTCGTCCACACCCGGATCCATGTCGAGGATCACCTTGCGGCAGGCAGTGCAATCCTGGCTATGGCGGATGAAACGGGTCATCCGCCTCAGCTTGGATCGGGTAATGGGGATAAGCCCGAAGACGCTCTGAAGGTATTCCCGAAGGGTGTCGGCCTGGGGAAAAGTCTCCAGGTCGGACTTGAGTTCCACCTCGTAATCCTCGGCCACAACAGGCTCGCTTCCGGGCAGTTTTGCCTGAATGTAATCCAGATGGAGCTGCGCGACCACGCCCTTGGGGTGGTTCAGCTCCACCACCTGTCTCCGCACCTCCAGAGTCACAACAGGCCTCAGGGTTTCCATTCCCGTGATAAGCCCTGTAATGGTCTCAATCTGTTTGGGGAACTCCCCATCCAACAGACCCTTGAGGCCGTGTATCCCCAGGGGAAAAGGGGCAGTCTTGTGGTAAACCAGCTCCCGATTGGGTCCGATAGCCTGCTTTTTCATGATTAGCTGGGTGCCGAGCCCCTTTTGTTGCCTCGCCCGGAGCACGATCCCCTGCCTTTCAAGACCCAGGTCGTCGGTATCGAAATAGTAATCTGTGTACCGGACGCGGTGTTTCCCATGATGGCGACACTGATACCCGCCGACTTCCCTGAGCCCGGTAATCAGTTTGAAAAAGCCGTCTGCCATCCGGTTGTCGCGGAAGGTGAACTTGAATTCCCAATTGGGCATCTCCTGGACCTCCTTTTGTCGGTTAAAACTGCAAGCCTTTTTGGGTTGAATCCCTGCCCGTCTTTGCAAAACTAGTCGGACCTAATGCGACAACCGATCGCATCAACTTTTATTTATTGTCTTATTCTCAGTTTTTCTATCATGATGAAAAACAAAACCTCGCTATGCTTCATTTGCAGGTTCAACTTCATTATTATTAACTTCTAGAAATCCATATCACACCAACCGTCACCTTGGCGAACGCCGAGATGCATAAATCGGAAAGAGATCTTGGGTATGGCTCTCGCCCGAACAACCTCGAATGTTCCCATATCGCGGCATCCGTATTAAGTGAACGACATTGAAAAACAACCTCTTTAGTACAGCCTGAAGGGCCGTCTCCACCACTCTTTACCGACCGTCGTCGTTGAGATCCTTCAGATACGCGCTCATGGGCAGTATTCTCTTTGAAGGCCCTGGTGTCTCAGGATATCCTCGGTAATGACGCGCAGCCCCTGGGTCTGGGCAAAGACGCAGGCCTGTCGAAGGACTTGCTCCAGCTCTCTGAAATTGCCGGGGAAGGGATGGTGTCGCAGGATTTCCAGGGCCTTCTTAGAGATAGCCTGAACCACCCGTTTCTCTTTGTCCCACCATGGGTTGATCAGGGGGTTCTGAAGTACGAAATCCACCAGCCGTTCCAGATCAGCCAGCCTGTTCCGGAGGGGTGGGATGGTCACGGTGAAGCCCAGCCGATGGTGCAGATCCCGCCGAAAGGCACCTCTTTCCACCTCCACTGCAAGATGCCGGTTGGTGGCGGCCACCACCAGCGAAGGGACATGGAGTGGGTCGCCATACCATCCGTCGGGGCAAAGCGTCTGTGTATCCAGATAGCTCAGGAGCCGCGCCTGAAGCTCGGCAGTCAGTTCTCCGATTTCATCCAGGAATACCGTGCCATGGTACGCCTCCAAAATTGCGCCGGGCCGGGTTCGGGCGTCCGTGTAGGCGCCCTGCATAGAACCGAAGAGCTGGGTCTCCATAATCTTTTCTCCCAGATTGGCGCAGTTGACCTTGACCAGTTTGCCGGCCTGGAGTTCACGATACACGTAATCGTGAATGAATCGGGCAATAAGAGTCTTTCCGCTCCCAGTTTCCCCTTCGATGATGATGTGGTTGCGCATCTGTCTGGCCGGACGGCTAAACAAAGAGGCCGAACCGGCTTTGCGAAGCCAGTCCTTTATCTCCTGAAGCGTAAAGGTTTTGCCTTCAAATTCCAAACGCCTCTTACCCGCATTGACAGCCCTCTGGAACTCCATGACCTTCTCGAGATCGACCTGTTGGAAATCTTTTGCGCTCAGGATCGATCTGTCGTTTATGCTCTTTTCGGCTTCCGGTCTGATAATGTCGAGGAGGGTCTTGAGCTCCACCATGAAGCGGCCCATGCTTCCCACGAACAGGCTGACCAGATTGGCCTCCTCATCCCGCCCTTCTTCGATTTTGACGGACCAGCCAACCTTTAGCACCTCCTGGTCCGTCAGTTCCAGTTGCCTCTTTTTTCGACGCATCCGCTCCAGAAGGAATCGCTTCACCTCCTCAAAGGTGCCGGGGTCGTCCAATGGGAGGTATCGTACCACGTTCTTTCTGAGCCATACCCCTGAGGCATGACCAGGGTTATACTGGTTGTCCAGGACTATGACCGGTATATGAGTCTTGTCCGTGTGTTCGGCGATCACACGCCCTACGTCACGATGGTCTTTTTCTTCTTCGGTCCGCGGGAACCGCAGGACAGCGGCGAGCGTCTCGCCTTCCTTTATCCCTGAAGGTCTGTCGAGACAATCCAGTCCAAGACCTTCAAGCTCGCTTTGGATGTCCTTGTAATTGACATAGATGTTGGACATGCTCTTGGCCTTCCTTTCCTTGGTCATGGAATTAGTTCCACCTGCAGGTATCGGAGCACCTCCTCCATCCGTTCTTTCACAAACGGCCAGTATTTGTCCTTTTGGACCTCCATTCCGACCTTGGAGGAAAACAGACCATACTGATCGATCAAGAGGTCCCTAAGCGAGGGAATCATAGAAATGGGATATTTCTCCGGTTTCCCGTTGTCACGCCACCATTTCTTTACGTATGTATAGATCTCTCTTCGGGTCGCAGAGTCTGCGGGAATCCCCCGCTCGTTCAGCCGTTTTCGCAGCATGCGTTCGCTCGTGGGAACTGTTATGTTGTTTGCAAAAAGGATCTGCTTCACACCTGCCCAAATTTTCACACTACTGCTAGGGGATCTTACCTCTTCTGTCTTTATCCAGCGGATAGCGTCGTCCAGCACCTGATCCCAGGCTTCTTCTCTGGCTTCCGCAGCCCTGAAGAACTGAGACATGGAGAGAATGCCCCAATGTGGGGTCTTCACGTAACTGCCCTGTACGATGCGATTCATGCGGCTTTTATCCGCGATGCCCGCACGATCGGCAAATTCCTTCTGGGTGACGGGGGGAAGGTCGTGAGGCCCCTTTTGAGGGTCGAGGAGGATAGCCTTCCATTCCCACATGATCCTCTCGGCCACCGCTCTTATCAGGCGGATGGCTTCGAGCCGAACCATCAGTGCGGGTGAGGGCGCCTCCATCCCACCGATCCGCCTCTGGAGACGGCTTTCCGCAGGGATCACCACTCCCCCGGTGCGGTCAAACACGATGCGTGGCCAAGGGAGAGGGTCTTGACCCGGCCCCGGGGCTTCCAGCAGGGCGTCCCCTCCGGCGTATTCCGCCGGGTCATCCTCATCCCTGTGGGGGCCTTCCTCATCATATTCATGTGCATCCCAGTCATCTTCATCCGGCGCGCTGTCGAGGCCTGGATCCTCCGTGCGAGGTGGCGGGGAATCATTGATAACCTCATCAAGCCGCTCAATCGCGTCCGCGAGAGTTATGGCACGATCTTGGGCCACCTCTGTCTGGGGCGCCACCTCCGGCCCTGGAATCTTTTCCTGCCCCGGCCTCTTGCCTTTGCCCTTTCCTTTGCCTGTCCCTGCTGAAGCCATAGCGCAGCCCCTTTCAGACCAGTTTCCCCGCGATGAGTCTCTCCTTGTAGCCCAACATCCTGTCCGTCTTGCCTTCGAGAGCTGCCTGGACAAGGACCTCCAGGCCCCTTCTGAAGGACGCCCCGGCAAGGAAGCCCTCCTTTTCCAGGGGCGCACGGTATACGCCTGTCAGATAGGGCTTCCCCTTGTCCGTCCACCGTAGCATTCCTCGAAGGATCGTTTCGAGGTGTCTCTCGTCTACCGCGCCCTTGTAAATGGCATGAAATTCATAAGCAAAGATGGCGCAGAAATCGTCCATTTCTCCTAAATATTCTGAGGCGCGTCGCATTTCGGGGCGCTGTCCGGAAGGCAGCTCGACAGGCTCCCAGTCCGGTAATCCACTTTCTTCCAGGCCCGCGCAGCCCAGGAGGAAAGACCATGCGTCCGGTTCATCGCCTGGGTTAAATGAGCTGTTCCCTGGACGGATGATCCTATAGGATGGAACGGCGATGTTTCGGTTCGAGAGGAGCCCGCGGACCCGCTCCAGGCCCGAGGTGATGGCGTTTCCGCCTACCCCCCCCGTATGAAAAGTGCGCATGGTGAGTTGGGTCCCCCGTTCGCCGATGGACTGGCCGGCCAGGATTCCTGCGGGAAGTCCTTTCTCGGCAGGATGCCGTTTGGACAGGTCCCAACCGCAGCACTTGCGGCAGAGCGCCCCAGGCCCATGGGTGGTGTGTGCCTCGCACGCAAGGGGAGAGCGAACCAAAACCGGCTTCCCTTCTTTTTCCAACGCCCGGGCCCGTTCTTCGTCGATCACCTGGCCGGTCGCTGTCTCCACCCGGCCCACCAGACGTCTGGCCAGTCCAGGGAGCCCTTTGAAAGGCTCCCTCTCTGTAGGAGGAAAAGGCCGCAGGGACACCCCCTTTTTGGTCTTGCAGTCGTCCATTCGAACCACGCACTCATACCCCGTCTCCACCATGAGACGGGTCAGTTCTCCTGCAGGCGCGGTCTTGAGCTTTTTTTCGCATATGCTCCTCCTGGCCCCGTGGCTTCCGAGGTAAAAGCCCAAGGGTCCGATCCCTTCCCGAAAGTTCTCCCAGACCGGCATCTCCAGGGGCCTCATCGCCATATCGGTCAGCACCCCCCGGACCCCTCCCAGTTGCACCATCTGGTCCATGTCTCCACGGGCCCCGGAACGGGCCATCAGGGCCACCGGTCCCTTTTGGTAATCCTGCGGCATGGTTCTGTCTCCTCCTTAGATTCCACAGAGGCTGCGCATTTTCACTTTCACGGCCCCTTCAACGTCCCTTACATTAGCAAACTGGCTTTTCAGCCCATCCAACTCCCCGTGGCTCACCAACGGCACATCAAAGATTGAGAAGGTTATTCCGGCCACCGTCGCCTCTCGGAACCCCTCCTCCATGATCCGTTGGGCCAGGCGTGTCGTGGCCTGGGGATCTTTCGTCTTTCTGTAAAACTCTACAACCAGGCCCGCCAGCTGCTTCTTTGTAACGGCCTCCGAGGGCTCGGGGATTTGGCCGCCAAACCACTCGGCAAATGTCTTTCGACCCTCCGGTGATGAGGTGAGGAGGTAGATCCCGAGGGCGATGTCCTGGGTGAGATGGAGCATGGTTCCCCCATGCGCTGCAGACAGAAGATTGTTCACCGGGTTGAGCTGGATTTCGGCCTCCTTCATAGCCTGCGGGTTCAGGGGGAGGTGAACGGCCATCTGGTCCCCGTCGAAGTCCGCATTGAACATGCCGCATACGAGGGGATGGAGCCCAATGGCCTTGTGGGGGACATGGACGGGCCTGAAGGCGAGCACATTGTATTTGTGCAGGCTGGGCGCCCGGTTGAGCACGAGCCAAGCGTCTTTCAGGATTTCTTCAAATACGCGTTTTCGGACCACCTCCCTCCAGACAGGCTCATGGAGATTCGCAACGATTGCCTCGGCCCGTTTCAGGGCATCCTTTTCCTTTTCCCCCTGTTGCGGTTCGGCAAGAACCGCCAGGAGCCTGCTCCTGACCAGCCCGATAGCGAGTTCCAGGGGGATGCCCACCTGGTCCAACCTCAGCTCCGGCATGGGCACGATCACGCTCCGGGCCGATGCATCCACCCGTTTTCCTAAAAGGTGCATGCGAAAGATCCCTTCCTTTCCCTTGATGAGCCCGGCGATCCCCTTTTCAGCGCCCGGCTCGGCGGGGTTATCGCCGAGCATGAGCCGGTTGACCGCTTTCTGGAGCCCGGCCCTCGCATAGAACAGTGCCCTGCCCGGTTGCCCAAATGAAAGGGCATCCAGGAGGGCACGGTTTGCGAGTAGGACCTTGCGGTACAGGTCATTCAGGGATGAATTTATGATCACGGCCCCATGGCCGTCGCGAAGGGGTCTGAAGTCGAGGGGAAGGACGGGCAATACGCGAATGAGGGACTGTTCCAGGACAGGATCCACGGTTGCCCCCGTACGTGGAGCCTCGTCCTTCAGGCGCGCTACAAAAGATGCCCCTGCCAGGAATTCGCCATCCGCAGGGACGGTGAAAAAGGCGCGGGGTAGCAGGGGAGCGGCCTCCTCAAGATCTGTTGAAACCAGGGCAGCGGCAAAGCTCAGGAGGTCCTGGCGTCCGTGTCCTGTAGGATCCCAATTCCCGGCCTGGGGCGCCCGTGTCTTGAGCCACCTGCGCAGAAGGGGGTAGAAAAGGGGATGGATAACCGGCTCGACCAGTTCGATATACCCCATGTCGAACCGGCTGTCCTTGAAAATGGCCGGATCGAAGAGGCCCTTCGTTTTCTTTTCGAATGCGCCCTTGACCAGAATGGGTCTATCGCCCTCCTCTACCTTGTTTTTCCTGGCCCATGCCTTGATGGTCGATTCGTCGGCAAAGCGAATGGAGGCATGGTCCAGGTCAGCCATTTTGCCACGGATCTCCAGGGGCGTTTTGTCCTTCTGATGGAAGCGGAGGTCCAATCCAAGACCCCGCAGGAGCATCACGGCAGACCTCAGGGTCTCCGGAAAAGGCGCATACGGTTTCCCGGCAATGTTCAGGTAATCCCGGGAAAGCTTGCGCCTAACCTCTTTTGGGGCATCGGCCTTGAGGGTCAGAAACTCCTGGAGAAGGGTTCTTGCGCCGTGGACCAGGAGACCCCACACCTCCATCTCCCCGAGGCGCTGGCCGCCCCCCCGCCGCCTTCCCTTGACCGGCTGGCCCGTGATGAGCGCCAGGTCCCCGGTCTCCCGGGTATGGATCTTGTCTTCCACGAAATGATTGAGCTTCATGAAATACTGATACCCCACCGTGACCGGGGCCTTGATCCGCTCCCCACCCCGGGGGTCCCAGAGATGGGCCTTTCCCTCAGGCGTGATTCCCGTATGCATGAGGACGCCAAAGGCACCCTGAATCTCTTCCTCGGGAACCTTCTGAAAGGGCGGGACAACTGCCATCTGTTGGTACTTTTTGGGGTCGTGCCGAAGGATCCAGCCCAGGTGGGTCTCCAGGATCTGGCCCAGGTTCATGCGGGAGACGACCCCATGGGGATTGAGGAGGATATCAACGGGGGTGCCGTCCTCCAGGTGCGGCATCTCGTGCGAGGGGAGAATGCGGGAAATCACCCCCTTGTTGCCATGGCGGCCCATGAGCTTGTCCCCTACCGCCACCTTCCGCTCTTCTAGAATCCAGCAGACCCGCTTGAAACGAACCCGATCGGCCTGGGTGGCATGTTCCAGAACCGGGATCCGTTCAATATACACCACAGTCCCGTTCACCGACGCGTAATGTCTAGTGATCTTGGGTCCCTGGTCTTTCTTATTGTCGCTGACTGATGTCTCCTGAATGGAGGTCCTCTTGTACTTGGAAAAGAGCTTGTCCCCCTGTCGGACCTCCTGACCGGGTTTGACGAAGCAGCCTTGAAACGTTATGAACTCCAGCATCTCTTTTCGCAGACCCGGACTGGCCTTTTTCAAGGGGCCGCTCGCGTCGTCTTCGTCCCCATATACCTCGATCTCCTCTGCCCGCAGGTGCAGGGAGGTGAGGACATCCTCCTTGACGAGCCGGTCGCTGATCACGATCCCGTCCTCAAAATTGAGGCCGTAATAAGGCATATAGGCCGCCAGCAGATTGACGCCGAGGGCCAGTTCACCGTCTCTTGTGCAGGCCCCGTCCGCAAGGGCCTGGCCTTCTATCACTTCGTCCCCTTTTTTCACCCTCACCCGGTGAAAGGTAATGGTCCCGTGGAAGGTGGGCCGCATGGGCAGAAGGGTGTACTCGTCCTCGCCCCCTTCGTCGGCCCGAATGGTGATCCGGTCTTCCAGAACCTGCTCCACCGTGCCGCTTCCCCTCGCATAGACCGCATGGCCGCTCATCCGCGCGGCCGGTCCCTCCCAGCCTGTCCGCACCAGAGGCGTTTCGGGAAAGAGGAGGGGCACCGCCTGCTTCATGTTTTTGGCCCCCATCATGACGCGGTTGTTGTCATTGTGCTGTACGAATGGAATGAGGCCTGCGGCGATGCCCAACATCTGGCCGGTATAAAGCTCCTGGCCAGTGATCTCGCCAGACGACACCTCTTGCACCCGGCCCGCCTTTCTGGCCAACGCCATGGGACGGGCCAGTGGGTCATCTGCCATGACGGGAACCAGGGTCTGCGCCCTTTCGTCGGCAAACGAAAGCCACCAGGGATCATTTTGGCCATTTAGCCGATATGCGGCCTTGATAGTGCCATCCGCCACGCGGGCCGTAAGGGCCAGATGGAGGTTGAGCCCCATGCTCTCGGATTCAGGGGTCTCGGCCAGGCACACCCTTGCATAGTGGGAGGGGTGGACCTGACGGTGGGTGGGTAGCATGCTCTCAATGTGGCGTATGCCCCCCGGCCCCTTGAGCGTGATCTTGCGCCGCAAAGATATCTCGGCCAGAGGGTTGGTGTCATCGGTCGGCTGACAGAGCTCCCCTTGAAAGAGCTCGCGGAGGGTCCTGTCCACGGGGCGCCGAAAGGTGCACCGGAAGTAGGACGGATTCGGGTCCTTGTTGAGGAACGCCTGAGTCTCGTCCTTCAATTCCTGAAATACCGGGGCCAGGTTCCGCTGAATCTGATCATGAAGGAGGAATGCCTTGAGGCGGTCCAGGTCAGAAGGGTCGTCCCCTTCGAGGCTGTTTTGGGCTGCATGGCGAAGATAATGGATGAGGCCGTAGAAATCCTCTGGAGTCAAATGCCGCGAGTTGCCTGGCGCCTGGAGTTGAAGGGCTTGGAATGAAGCGGAGAGCCGCTGGTTGATTTCCTTCCTGACACCGTCTCCCAGTGTGAATCCGGCATGATCGGCGAGAAACAGCGTGTGCAGGCGACTCACCCACTCCACGGGGAGCGAGGTTGTTTCAGGGCATGATTCAGGGAGGGTCAGGGGAGGAGGTGCCTGGCGTTGGTGGCCTGAAAAAGCCCTCTCCGCTTCATCCCAGAGGCCAAGGGCCTTGAGCAGGAGGGCCAGGTCGTGGGCCTGGCCCAGGGCGACCACGTTCATGCAATACCCCTCCTGGTCAAGGCCCGTATGCATGATCTTGAGAGAAGGACCCTGCTCCGGCCTGAGGAGAATGGCCCTTTCCGATACCTTTTCCACTTCTATGGGCGAGAGGTGGATACCTGGTCGTGGGAGGAGCTGAATCACAGGAACCCGTTCCTGCCCCTGAATGACGAAAGTTCCCTTTGGCGTGAATAGGGGGAAAGCCCCCAAATCGCGCTCCAGCTTTTCAGGCGTCCCTGACACCCTGCCAATTTCCTGCCCGTCATAGGTAAGGATCCGTTCCTCCGTCACCTCAAATTCGAGGGCCACGCGCATACCCAGGTCATCCCCCTCACGAAGCGTGCTCCAGGAGACTTCCTCCAGCGTACGCATGTCCAGGGCACGAGATGAATCGAAGGGGAGGTAGATACGATACCCTGTCAGGGTTGCATGCCCTTGACGGACCCTCCTGAGAAGCTTCCCGTCAAAGGATTGGCCTCGCTGAATGACGATATTATGGACGATACCGCCTTCGCCGTCTCGGGGATCGAGGAGCGAGACCTTTGCCATCGGTCTATCGCCTTTCACATTAAACGCTTCAATTTTCCTTAGGCTCTCTTCAGTCAGGACGCCTCCAGCGTGCACCACTTCCTCACCCCCGACGGCTATTGAGGTGGCGGCATAGGGATACCCATAAGTGTCCCATGACTTGATCAGGTCCTGGATCGTCTTGCGGATGGCCGATTCGTCAGGCCGATTGCCTCCCTTTCCGATCTCTGGGTAGATCCTCACTCCTCGGATAACCGGCTCGTCTCTTTTCCAATCGAAGGACTCAAAGGCCTCCCTAGCCATGTGATAGAGCCCTGTTTTGGGATCGAAATCAAGGCCTTCAATAAATCGGTCGTATTGCAGAAAGGCCTCGTAGGCACTCTGGTGGGGGGAGATGCTGACGTGGGAAAGGTCGATGCGGTCGGTCATGGCGCGGTTTCTCCTTCAGCAGAGGGGGGGGGCGAGTTCAGCAATAATAGACGAACAGGCTGTGTCTACTGCCTCTTTTGGCTTTATGTTTGGGCGCGTCTCAATTGTGAAAACGATGAATTTTCCATCATCCTCATTTTTCACTCGAAAACCCACCCGCCTGACAGGGTTGAAATCGGCGTCGAGGTAGAGCCATGGAACGACCTTGGCCTTCCCCGGTCTTTCAGGGGAGGTGTCTTGCAGACCCTGTTGCCTGGATCTGCGTTCATTGTCGAGTGCAGACCGATAGCCGATCCCCTTTTCAATCTTGAAGTCGATGACAACCTGGCCCACGGTATCCTGGAGGGTGAAGACAGGCTGTTCCGGATTTAACACCATGTGCGCCTCGTCATCCTCGAACCAATCTCCTAAGAGGACCTCCTTGCACTGGGGCGTAACATCAGCCTCAAACGCGACCTCGGCGTGAACAGTAAATTCCTTTTCATTTTGGGGCAGCCGGAAGATGCCGTGCTGAAGATTTCGTGCGATCTCCCGGACATTCTCCACAACCCCGGGCAGGCGGCCGAACTGATGAGGCAGGCCCCTCCAGGGCTTTGCCTTACCTTTATCGTCCTCTTCACGATATTCCAGTTTCATGGCGGTCACAGCCCACCCCGGCACCCTGGTCAGCAGGATCTGACGCAACCCCTGGGCAAGGCGGAAGAGACGATCCTCATCGATCTCATTCCCCAACGCGATGTGCGCTTCAGCCGGGCTATCTCCCTGCCATTTGGCACCCCTGAGACATTCCGTCAAATGTATTCCTTCGCGAGTATTCATTTCAGCCCAAAGACCGATATCATGATGCACAAGCCCCTCCATCCCAATCTGCCTCCAACCCCCGTTTAGATCATTGTAACGCTTCAAAATGCTGATCAGTTGCCAAGACCCCATTTTCCAAATAGTCAGGCTCCAGCGTCGCTATGGTGCCTTACTTGCGGCTCCCAGATTCCTGTATTGTAATTCACTTTCCGTATTGAATGGCTGTCTTCTCAAGGCGACGCTAACGCAGTAAGGATAGCGTTGTCAATGGAACTGTAAAATGGCAACTCCCTTGGGGACAACTCCTTTGCCACCAGCGCGATCCAGACGATATTTGAGATGGCCTGCATTGCCCTTTCAACAGCTATTTGATCCCCATCTTACTGCAGCTTTCCGAACCCGCTGCGACAATGAAGATGAGGCACTTCCCTCACGAAATATAAGTGTCGGACGGATAGGAGTGAAGCCAGAAAAAGATGACTTCTATAAGTCGAATAAACCGCAAGGTGGAGGAATGCGCCAAAAGGGTAAGCGTCAGAGCAGCCCATCTTTCTGATCAAGCAGATCTGAAGTATCCTCCGTTTCTGAGCCGTGCGCCTGAAGTGCCGCCATATCAGATGCATAGGAGGAGTCCCCGTGAAGCAAGTAGATCGCCGGGTGCATTGGAGCAGGATCATGCAGGCGCAGGCTTCAAGTGGGCAGACCATCAAGGCCTTTTGCGCCGAGCGTAGAATCAGCATCTATCAGTTTTATGCCTGGCGCCGCCGCTTGAAAGCCGGCATCCGCCACCAGCAGAAACCCGGAGCATTCATTGAGCTGTTTCCCGCCAAGGATGAAGTGAACGCCCCGATCCGGATCCATGTGGGAGACCAGTTCTGGGTTGAAGTGCCCCAAGGGTTCCACCCGCCGACGCTCCTTTCGATTATCGAAACTCTTACCAGAATCGGTCAGGCACATGCTTGCCCTGAGCCCTGTCACCCATATTTATCTGTACCGGTCTGCCTGCGACATGCGCCGGTCTTTTGACGGACTGTGCGGTTTGATCCGCTCCGAGCTCCGAGCCGATCCTCTTTCAGGCTCTCTGTTTGTCTTCTGTAACCGCCGGCGCACCATGGTCAAGCTTCTCTATTTTGAGGGTGACGGCCTGGCTATATGGATGAAACGGCTCGAACGGGGGCGTTTCATCCTCCCCCAGCGGGCCGCCTTAGACAGGCGGATTGACCGCCGGCAACCGATGCTCCTGCTTGAAGGGGTTACACCAAAAAAAGTAAGTAAACGCTATGTTTATCAAATATAAATATCGATAAATGATTTATTTTATGCTTTATATCGTGACATGGTATCGACCTTGCCAGAAGCCATCGCGCTCATCCAAAAGCAGGAGCTTCAGATCCAGGAACTGACCAAACAGCTCCGTTCCAGGAAACTGTCCCTGCGCATGCTCCAGGATCAGGTCGAGAAACTCATCCGCCGGGTCTATGGACGGCGTTCCGAAAAAAGCCATCCCGATCAGCTCATGTTCGATTCCCTGCTGATGGATGTATCCGATCAGCCTTGTGTCCGTGAGCCCCTGGTGGAACTGCCCGAGAGCAGCCTGCCCCACAAAGCCAAACCGAAGACCTCGAAACGGAACCATCCGGGCCGGCTGCCGATTCCTGAGCACCTCGAACGGGTCGAGATCCTCCTGGACATCCCCGAAGAGAAAAAGATCTGTCCCGAAACGGGCGAGCCCCTCAAGCAGATCGGTTTCGAGGTTTCAGAGAAGCTGGAGTACCGTCCCGGCAAGCTGATCGTCAACGTGTACAAACGCCCCAAGTACGTCTCCCCGGACAGCACAGCCGACGTGGGCGTGCTGACCGCCCCCATGCCCGACCATCCGATCGAGCGGTGCAAGGCCGATGTAGGGCTCCTTTCCTACATCATCGTGAGCAAATTCGCGGATCATCTCCCGCTCTACCGCCAGGACGGGATCTTTGAACGGGAGGGGGTCGACATCCCCCGGGCCACCCAGAGCAGCTGGATCATGCAAACTTACGAGGCAGTCAAGGTCCTCGAGGACGTGCTCAGAGCGGCCGTGCTCGAAACCGACGTCCTCTTTACGGACGATTCCATCATTCCGCTCCAGGTCAAGGGCAGCGGGAAGGTGAAAAAGGCCCGGCTCTGGGTCTATGTCCGCGGCGGGCTGGGCCCCCCGTTGGTCGTTTTCGAGTTTTCCCTGGATCGAAGCAAGCAAAGGCCCTTGAATTTCCTGGCCGGCTACCAGGGCTATGCGCATGCGGACGCCTACAGCGGCTATGATGAACTGTTCCGTCAAGACGGGATCATCGAAGTGGCCTGCTGGGTTCATGCCCGCAGAAAGTTCGATGAAGCGGTATCTTCTCGTCCGCAGGAAGCGACGGAGATCATAGCCCGCATCGCTAAAATATATCTGATTGATAAAGAATGCGTTGATATTGGCCCGGTTGAGCGTTCCAGTGTGAGGCGGATTCATGCTGCGCCGGTCATCGAGGGAATCTTCGCCCGGCTCGAGGAACTCAAGGCGGCGACCATTCCCTCGGAGCCCCTGCGAAAGGCCATTGACTATACCCTGAACCAGAGATGGCAATGATCACCCTAATAGAGAAGCCCTGAAGCGATACCTCGAAAACGGCTGGCCGAAGCCCGACAACAACACGGCGGAAAACGCCATTCGTCCTCTCTGCTTAGGACGCAATTATGCAGACTTCCCGATTATGCGGAGTTAGGGCGGATGTTTGGGCTTATCTCTTGGTCTATCTTGTGGAATCTGTGTAACTATTTGCATGCTGTCCGGCGTCATGGACGGTGATGATACTCTCCATAATTCAGAGGCTGTCCAGGAAGGCCAAGATGTCCTTCGATGCCTTGTACCGTGGTACCGTTGTCTTGGGTTCTTGGAGTTTAGCCAAAGCCTGCTCTTTGATTTTTATGTCTGCTTGCAAATAGCCGTGTGTCGTCTCTATGCTCTCGTGCCCTAACCACAGCGCAATGACCGCCAAATCTACGCCGGATTGAAGAAGATGCATGGCAGTGGTGTGGCGCAGGACATGAGGCGATACCCTCTTGTTCCGGAGTGAGGGGCATCTTTGCTGTGCAATGCTGACCGCCACCCGAAGCCGTTTTTCAACTCCCGACCGAGTCATGGGATGCCCTAATTTATTGGGAAAGATTGGCTTTTGAGGGTCATTGGCAATATTGACAAGCCAGGATCTGAGTAGCCTCGTTGTCTTCTTCCATAATGGCACTACCCGTTCTTTACGTCCTTTGCCGTGGAGATGCACCGCAGTGCACCGTTCATCCTCGAGGTCCATCCGCCTGACAGCGAGAATTTCGGAGACCCGAGCACCGGTATTGTAGAGTGTAGACAGAAGCACGTGATCCCTCCGACCGCTCCAGCTAGCTAGATTTGGTGCAGCGAGCAAGGCATCTACTTCAGAACGGCTGAGGAAGCCAATAGATGGCCGGTCAAAACGTTTCATAGGAATGGCAGATATGCGTTGTATCTCCGAAAAGGCAGCAGGCATCTGAAAGGCGGCGTAATGTACAAATGAACGGATCGCTGCCAGCCGGGCATTACGGCTGCGGATGCTGTTATGCCTTTGAGCCTCGAGGTAATCAAGAAAAGCCAAGGTCATATTGGCATTTATATCGGCCAAGTTGAGGTCCATGATCGATTTTCCTGTTCGCTTTTCAGCAAAATTCAGCAACAAACGAAAGGTGTCCCGGTAGCTCTTCACAGTATGGTCGCTGACATGTTGCTGTTGAATTAGACGCTTACAGAAAAAATCCTGAATTAGCCCTGGCAGGACTGTGTTGACCCCTGGTTCATTCATAGACGACCTCCTCGCTGGCACTGGCCGCACGCTCGAAACGCGCACTGACAATGGCCATTAAGGAGGGGGTTCCGGTTAGGTACCAATAGGTATCTGTGACCTTGCCGTGGCCGAGATAAGTTGAAAGAAAGGGCAAAGCCCAATCAACGTCAACGCCTTCCTCGTACCAGAGTTGCAAGCGGCGACAGGCAAAGGTGTGCCGCAGATCATAGAGCCTGGGCTTTCGTACGGCGTGGGTTTCCCATCCCAGTTGCCGACGGAGTTGGTCGAAAGCATAACGAGCATGCCGGTACTGAAATGGCTGGCCGCCATCATTAATGAAGAAGTACGGTGTCTGTGGATACGGGACACAGCGATCCCGCAATAGGGCGTATTCATTAAGGGCCTCTACAGTCGTGGAATGCAGGGGCACGTGGCGTGATTTCCGAAACTTCGTTTTCCATACCGTCAGCACACCGGCTATGAAATCGATATTCTTGCGGGTCAGACGAAGCGCCTCCCTAACCCTCAAACCGGTGGATGCCAACAAGCCCAGGAAACATTGCATCGTTTGCGGCCGCAATCCGCCCTTTGGCGGTAGATGCGCGGCTGCTGCCAATAGATCCGCGATTTCCGCCTCCGAGTAAATATGAGGTGTTACTCTCCGGTGCGCAGGTCCTAGTAGACCAGGGGCTGGAATCTCGGTTTCTGGCTCGAACAAAACACAATATTTTGCCAAGCAGCGAACGACCTCAAGCCTACGTGCTCTAGAGATTGAAGTGCCTTTTTGAGATGCGTTGGCCCAAGTCAAAGCCAACTCCGCTGTCAAGGCCGAGTGGTGCCCCCTGGTTTCAGCGAAGAGGGCAAAGCGCTCGAGTTCCTCGCCTTCTATACGAAGCTCGTATCCCAAACCCCGGCGGGTATTCAGATACGCCTCGACTCTGTCGTTCATGCTAGTCCAGTAACTCATGACGACCTCCTCGGCCAAGGCATGGCCACCAGCGAAAGCTGCCCGAGGTCTACTTTTGTATAGATTTTGGTGGTATTCAGACTGCGATGGCGCAACACATCAGCAATCTCTTTCAAGGATGCGCCATGCTGCAAAAGCCTGGTGGCTATTGTATGACGGAAAATATGAGTTCCTGTGCACGGCAGCCCAGCGCGGGCAAAGGCACGTCGGATAGCCCCTCGTACTGTGGTAACTTGAATGGTGTCACCCCTTGGCGCCCGGTGGTAAACGAATACAGCCCGAGAGTTGGTTACAGGTCTCCCTTTTTGCAGGTAGGCGATTACCGCCTGCCCCAGGGACCTCGGAATGGGTAAAAGCTCTTCTTGACGGGACTTGCCCCTTGCTAGGCGAAGGATTCCGGTGTGCCAGTCAATCGCATCCAGCGTCATTGCGGCAACCTCGCAGCAACGCAGGCCCAGATCGAAAAAACATCGGGCCATGGCGTAATCCCTTTTGCCAATAGCAGATGTCCGATCAAATACGGTCCAGAAACGCTCCAACTCGGCTGGGCCAAGGATGGGCGGCAAAGAAGCCAATGACCAATTCGGTGGTCTAGGGATCTTTGTCGCCAAAGAAGAGGAAACCTTGCCCTGAAATACAAGAAATCTTACATAGCTACGCAATGAATAGACCAGAACACCAATGCTGCCTGGCCGATATCCTCTGGCACGCTCTGAGACAAAACGAATGAGGGTAGCTGGTCCGATTTCGCTAAATGCCGTCCGATTCTGAGAGACCCAGTCTAGGAATTCACGAGCGTGACGGCGGTGATACCAGCGCGTAGCCTCAGCTAGACCACACACTTCATGAAGGTATCGATCGAATTCCTGGATAGTAATTTTAATATCCGGCGGCCAGGTGTCGGCCACTTCCCGGACCCGCGCTTGACCCTCCATGGACAGGAGTTGGTTGAGCGCCGCACGCACCATCTTGTACCCTGGTTGCCCCGACCGGAGGCAACGGCACTGTAGTAGATGCTCTTCGAGGAAAATCTGAACAGCCTCTCTACTAACGTCTCTCCGACCTTCAGGCTCTCTCGCCAACCATTTCAAGAAGTGCGCTGCCGATTTCAGGTATCGGGTTGCAGTGGACTCTCCATGTCCTCGCGCCTTCAGATGGAGGCGGAATCGTTCGAGCCGATTGTCCGGAATTTCACCATCCTGAACTGTTCGCATTTTCATGGGTACCCTCCTTGTAGAAAATTTCAAAGAAGTACCCAGTATTATGCGGAACTCATAAACTGAAAAGAGCAATCATTCCGCCAGGAAAATCAGGCCTCGGCTCTAGATTGTTCCGGCTGAGTTCACATAATTGGCAAGTCTGCATAATTCCGTTTATGCGGAGCTCCGCATAAACGCAAGAACTGGCTCTTTGCCGGGAGCGAACGCGGGGCTCGTGCCACGGCGCTGTTTCTGAGCCTGATCGAGTCATGTAAAGCCTGCGACGTCAATCCCTGGGAGTATTTCAACGGCATGCTTCGCCGGATCATGCACCATCCTGTCAGCCAATTGCGGGAACTGCTCCCTGATCGGTGGCAGCCGCTGCACAAAGCGGATCCCAGCCAGGGTGCTTCCACAAAGGTATAACCACTTATCCGGCTCACTGTCGCCAGCCTCAAATTTCAAAGATCATCAACGCTCCGGTTTCTCGCTTTAATCAAATCCTACACCAAATCAAACACCCCGGACAGGTGGGTACCTCGGACGCTTACATCTTGAGGATCTTTTCGTAGAAATGGTTAATGGCCGTGGTCCGTTGTAGTTCAAACGGATTATGTAAAATGCAGGTCCTCACCCGTCCATTCCTTGTGGAAGTGGTCCAGGAATGTCTGCACAAAACGATGGCGTTTCTCTGCGATCTGACGGGCCGGCATCGTGTGAAAAAACTCCGGCGTGATCTTGAGGATCTTTTCGTAAAAGTGGTTGATGGCCGTGGTCCGTTGCCCCCGGTAGGTCTCTTCCGGCGAGCGCCTCTCGTCGTGGATGGGGATGCGGTGCAGTCCGTTGTAGGAGAACACCCTCGCGACGGCGATCGCCCCCAGCGCGTCCAGCCGGTCGGCATCCTGGAGGACTTGGGCCTCCAGAGTCTCGGCCTTGAGCCGTTTCGAGAAACGGTGGACCGCAATGCAATGGCCGATTCTTTCCACTTGATCTGCTGAAAACCTTGCGCTCACGAGGATGGGCCGTGCCATGATGGCGCCTTCCTGGGCATGGCATTGGCACTCGCCCCGTTCTTCCCTGGCCCTGGCAATATCGTGGAGCAAGGCCGCTGCCTCCACAATCTCTTTGTCAGCCCCGACTTCTCCGGCAATCCACATAGCCATCCGATGAACGCGCACTACGTGGTCCCAGCCATGTCCGCCTTCGTCCACATAATACCGCTCGATATCAGCCACGGAAAGCTTTGGCACGGGTTTGGCGTTCATAGATTTTCTCCTCGCTTTGTTCACAGACTGTTCGCCCTCGTCAAGGCCGTGTCCTTGAGAATATTTAGCAACCTCATTACCGATACGCCTGAGGCACAGGAATCGCCAGTGGAAGCCCAATCCGGTCATTCCGAACCTTCGTGCCCAAAAGATGAAGTTGGCTCTCGCAGGGGCCCAGCTTTGGTGTATTGGTGAGCAGGCTGAGAGCCGCCGGCACCTGACTTGCTATAGCATCCTGAAACCGAACCCGTGAACCGTGAGATCCGCACCATAGCAGGAGGATGTTAGATGATTCAATTCGATTTGCAGTGGCTGGAAAAGGTCTGGGGGTCCAGGGGGAAGAAGGGACCATATCAAAAGATAGATCTGGAAGCGAGGGCCGGTCGAATAAAATCCCTTTTCATCCAGTATCTCGAAATGGAGGCCTGGAAATTCATCGGCGATCCACCCATCGATCTGAGGATCAAGCCGATCCAGGTTTTCCCCTGGGTCGATTATGTGTGGAGGGGTGAAAACCGCGGGGGCACGAACCACAATGTGCCGCTGCAGAACAAGACCTATCCGGCTGTCCAAAAATTCAGCATCACCCTGGCGCCCAAATTCCTGAGGGCCAAGGAAGAAGATCTGTTGACACTGCTGGACTTTGTTCTCTATGGCGATGCCAAGAGCATCAGGGGATTGATCGAGGCATTTGCCGGGCCGAGGTTTCAGAGACGTCCTGAGAGATTGGCCGCCACACCCAACTCTGGTTGTTTCTTGAGCGACGGCCTGCCCTTGCGCAAAACATCTCCAGCGCGGGGCCGGGTGTACGACCTGGAGACTATCCGCATAAAGGTCGAAAAGGAATTCTTCCAATTCACTACAGGGGTCAAGATCATGTGGGCGGAGAGCGTGTCGTTTAGCGTGGCAGGCCGTTACATACCGGAGGTTCGATGCGTCCTGATCAACCCGGCGCTCGATTATCCGGATGTTCCCTACGTGGTTGTGGAACATTTGGTTCATCACGAACTCCTCCATGATCTGATTCCCAGAAAGGGTCGTTCGGCCCACCATAAGACCTTCAGGGAGGCCGAGCGGCAATATCCCCACTATCAGGAAGCCAAAGCATGGCTGAGGGACAACTACCATTGGATGATGGGGCGTGCCAGGCGGAGGGAGAGGCCATAGGTCTGGGCGGCAAGAGGAGCCCCTTCCGATACTCGTACCCTCAAACAGAAGCTTGCCGATGAGACTTAGCAGGTAAATCAGGATTTGTGATAGTAATAAAAGGAGATCGCCTGGATGAGAAAACATAAACCCGTCTTCAGAATCCTGATTGTGGAGGATGACCCTGAGCGGGCTGATATCCTTCAAAGCTGGCTTCCGGAAGGTACTCGGGCCGTGGTGGTAACCAGCGCGGGGAAGGCCATGGGGCTCCTTACAAGGGACCGGGGTAACGTGTATGCCGGAATCCTTCTGGATCATGATCTTCAGCAGCAGACAGCCGCCAGCTCTGATCACTATCTCTCGGGCGAGCAGGTTGCCGAGGCCATCATTCGATACGTGGCCAAAGATGTCCCCATCCTGGTCCATTCGGTGAATGTACAGCGGGCGCCGGTCATGGTGAGCAAGTTGGAAGCATCGGGGTTCTGGGTGACCCGCATTCCTATGGATGATCTTCAGAAGGAATCGCTTGTGGAGTGGCTGGAGGATGCCCGGGAGATATGGGCGGACCGGGAAGAGATATGAACCGGATCCGTTCAGAGGTGGGGAAAATCTCTAAATCGAAAGGAGTGTGGCATGGCATGTGACTATTTTTACAGAGGCAGCCTGAATGATCATCGATTGCAGGAAAAGGTAGTGGAACTGGTAGCGCAATTCTGGTCCGACGGGATGTGGCTTTATCCTGAACCCAAAACGCTTTATCCAACCTTAAGAGCCATCGATACGTTCAGGAGCGAGGGAGAGTATCCGTTCAATTTTTTTGGCTTTGTTCCATTTCCGGAATCGGATTTTCTGGAGCATGGGCAGATGGTCTTCGACCGAACCGATGGGGGCCGACTGGTTACCTTTTCCACGCTGCCCCCCGTTTATGACATTGAATGTATGGATTTGAACAAGGGCTTGGATCGAGAGACGGTGATCTCTGTAAAGCGAGGAGGCTATTTTAGAGGATCGGCCAGCTATCGATTCGGGTTGCTGTTTTGCGTCATCAAAAGGCGCTATTTTCATGACCTTTGGGTCGGGGATGACTACGATGTTTTTAAAGAAACGGAATACCTGATAGATCGCCTTCGCATTGCCGATACCGTCATGAACGAGAGCTTGACCTTTAACGACTGCTACGGCCTTTTTGAGACCGCCCATAAGAAGTATCGTGCCAGGAGGGCAAGCCACAAAGGGGCACATGAGCGGCTGGCCCGTATCCAGGAAGCCAGGAGAAAACGCCTGCAAGGGGAGGACCACGGGAAGCCCGCCATAGTGAATCCGATTCGATCCCTTGGCAACATATACGCTGAGACTGCTGCACTCCTTAAGGCTGAGAGAACGGTTGAAAAGATCCGCAGCAACGACGACATGCAGGAGGAGAGCTGATGAATTCGAAGGAATTGACGGATTTGAGGGAACGGCTTTCTGAAAGTGATCACGCCCTATTCCAAGGCTTGGATGATTCTGAGACGGAACGTTTCTTCTCCTATCTGTTCTCTGTGCCGAAGAAGCCGGATAGTGTGCCGAGTCTCCGGTCCCAGGCCATCGCTCTGTACGATCCGTTCTGCGACAGGCGTGTCTATCCCATTGGAATAATGAGGCAATCCGCTCCTTACAGCTTCTGCAATCATGGATGCTCCTATTGTTACGGGAGGAACTATCTGCATCAGTTCGGAAGGAGCGCCACCGTTAAAAAGGGGTTCCGCCGGGCCTTTTACCGATCTTGGGAGGCCATGAAGTCCCTCAACCTCCCCCCGAGGCATCTGTCCATGGCCAGTTCCACCGACGTGTTTCAAGAGAAGTTGGAAAAGGAACATCGCCATACTCTCTACATGCTCCAACGGTTGAGAGAGTATCGGGACCTTTTTTCCTCGATCTGCATCCTGACCAAAAATCCCGGGATGCTTCTGGATGATCCGGCCTACGTGGCGGCTGTCAAAAATCTCGGTCTGGAGGTCCAGGTCAGCATCGCCTTCTGGCGGGATGAGATGGGAAGACGGCTCGAACCCGGAGCGCCCGTCGTGTCATAACGTCGCAGGGCTGTGGAAAGGCTCGTGAGTGAAGGGGTCCCTGTGGCCCTCCGAATGGATCCCCTCTTCCCCCGAGGTATTGACGGGTGCACGGAATACCAGAGTCTTGTGAATGACCTTGCACCACTCGTCTCCTGGGCAGCCCAAACGGGCGTCAGTTACGTCATCACGTCACCCCTTAAACTGGTCTTTCGCCGAAACACGGTGTCCTGGTTCAATGAATCCGTCATCAAGGCCTTCCCAATAATCCGGGGCGGTCCGTCTGTTAACGGGCCACCCCGTCTTCCCTTCCAAGCACCAACCCCTCCTTATTTTCAACAAATTCCCACAAGAGAGTTCCAATTCCGTTTACTTGCCCCTGTTTGCCACACGCTGCCTGGATTCTTTGCGTTCTCTACCCCATTTCCTTTACCCTTGGCCCTGAATTCGACGCGGTCAACACCATGGGCGGTCTGGTCTATACGCTCGAGGACGCCACGAAGTTCCATGGCTCCGTGGCCAGCAAGAGCCGGTTCCCCACCCTGAAAGAGCTTTACTCCTCCCTGCTCGGAACGGCCACCCCCAATCCCAACCTCGAGAAGGAAGAATCCATCAACTACGAGGTCGGCGTGGAACGCCCTCTGCCGTGGAAGAGCAGTGCGTCGCTCGCGCTCTTTTACGCCGATGTCGACAATCTGATCGTGCGGACGACACTCCAGGGAAACGATTTTTACGACAACATCGGCAAGGCCAGGCATCAGGGCCTCGAACTCGGCTTCAAATCGGAGTTTCTGCCTGACAACACACTGGAAGCCCACTACACGTATCTCGATGCCGAAAACCGCTCGCCGGACCGGGTCAGCGACCATCTCCCGGAGTCTCCGAAGCACCAGATCTACCTGAGCGACCTGTATCAGGCCAGCGAGTGGCTGTCCTTCTTCTCCAAGATCCAGTACAACGCCGGTCAATGGGAACAGAAGGCTGATCTCGAGTGGACCGAACTCAGCAGCTACTGGCTCTTCGATCTGAAGGCCATGGCCGAAATCAGCAAATTCCTGGTGGCCGAGGTGGGCGTACCAAACCTGTTCGATGAAAATTACGAGACCGGCTACGGCTTCCCAAGGGAAGGCAGGACCTTCTTCTATGGATTGCGCGGGACTTTCTAGAAGGAAGTCTCCAGAAGAAGCACGCAGAACTGGGAAAGATTTTGTTTTTTGCTCGGACAAGACCTTCCTCCTTGTTTTCCAAAGGGCGTATATGAACATGCCCATTTTTCTCAACCAACAGCTACTTGCCATTCTGCTCAGTGCTATGGTTATGCTCTGCGCCGTTTGCCTGCTGTCTCCCCCTGCCGCACCGGCCGGCTCGGACGACTCACCGTCGAACTCACCGACTCGCCCGGTTCTCTGGCGGAGGTCACGGCCGTCCTCGGACGGCTGGAGGCGAACATCGTCGAAGTCCTGCATCAACGGACCTTCGTCAGCCTCCCCCTGCAGTCGGCGGAGGTGGAGTTCATCCTCCAGACACGGGGGCTTCCCCACATGCGCGCAGTGGTCGAGGGTCTCCGGGCGGAGGGCATCGAGGGCCGGTGGGTGGAGCAGCAGGCGGACTGAGGCCGGGTGGAGGCTCTTCTCCGAAGACCCTGCCAGGTCAGTGGAATCGCCTCTTCCGGCTGCAAGGCGCGGCCGAGTCCTCACCGTGAGGTGGATCCTTTGCCGCTCACCGGATAGAAGGCCGACAAAAGAATCACGGATAGAAAACTGTCCGTCAGGATGTTCATCCCGACGGAACCTCCCTGGAATGGGCGAATGGCATGTGTGATAATCCACAGAGCGGGCCAGCCATAACGGATCGAATGCAGGCTGATAGGAAGTCAATTACAGAAGAAGCTGATTCCGGGATGTCTTTCCGGCCTTTCCTGATATCGCTCCAGACGCAAGCAGACTTACGGCATCCAAATCGCGATCGACACGCCCGCCGCAGCGGCGACGGTCAGCGGCAGGCACACGCGCCAACCCATGCTCCTGTGCCCGACGACCAGGGCCATCACCCCTTTGACCATCGAGTTGACCGCAGCGGCGATGACGATGCCCATCGCGGCAACCGGCACATCCAGGCCCTGCTGGCTCATGCGCGTCAGCGACAGGGTGATCGCGTCCACATCGGCGACCCCGGAAGCCGCCGCGAGGGCCCATATCCCCGCCTCCCCGAACCATTCCGTGAACGCCTTCCCCATCAGCATCACGCCGGCGAGCAGCGCGCCGAACGTGAGGGCCGATGTCAGTTCGAGCGGGTTGCGGAGGGACCGCCCCGCATCCTCTTTCACATCGGTCGATTTGAAGAGATAGAGCGCGGCCGGTCCATAGATGACCAGGGACATCACCAGCGCCGGCATCAGCAACGGTTTGAAGAGAGGGGGGTGAATCCCGCCGGCTACGAGCACCATGCGCGGGAACATCGTACCGCAGGCGACGAGGGTCCCACCGGCAAGGACCGTCGCGAATTCCGGTCGTGCGGATGAAAGGCGGGCAAAATTGAGCGTCAGGGCTGTGGAAGAGGCCAGACCCCCGAACACGCCGGCAAAGGCCGACCCTCGACGGGGGCCGCCCACCCGGATGGCGAAATACCCGGCGAAGGAAATCGCCGCGACCAGGACCACCATCCACCAGATAACGTAAGGATTCAATATCCGCCATGGTCCGAAGCCCCGGTCGGGCAGCAGCGGCAAAAGGACGACGGAGATGAGAAGCAGTTTGACGCCGGCCGTCAGCTCGTTTTCGCGCAGGGCGCCCAGCCAGCGGTGCAAAACGCCCTTGTGGCTCAAGAGGAGCGCCGCAATGACCGCGCAGGCCGCAGCGATCACCATCTGGCCGGAGCCTGCCAGGGCCCCGAAGACAAAGGTCAGCAGGCCCGCGATCTCGCTGGTGATGCCGGCATCCTTGTTCTGCCTGAGGTTGGCGATGTATACCGCCGCCATCAGCCCGGCCAGACCGAGGAAGAGGATCCCGATCAGGAGGGGCCCATGGGCGAGGCCCAGCAGACCGCCCCCGCCGCCAAGCAGACCGATCAGGGCAAAGGTCCGCAGCCCCGCCACCCGCTCGCCCTCCTGGGCCTCCCGGCCCTGCCAGCCCCGCTCGATTCCGATCAGAAGCCCGATCGCCAATGCGACGCCCATCCGCAGAAACGGACCATACTGCGCTTCCATCGCTCAAACCCTCCGTCCGGGAAACCTCCAGCAGAAAAAGCTCCTTTCCCCCTTCGGGAAGCCCTTCTAGAACCAGCGTCCCAGGTACAGATAAAGAGAATCGTTGCCTCCCTCGGCATGACCGAAGCCAAGATACACCGGGCCGAGCTGCGTGTCGACACCCACATACAGGCTGCCGGCCCAAATCGCATCGCTGAAGCCGATATCGTCCTTGTCCTGCCAGACGTTGCCCAATTCCAGGGACCCCCCGAAGTAGGTGGGGAGCAGGTTGAAGTCTCCAATGCGCCGAAAATAGACAATCCGCGCCAGCGCCAGCTGCTGTCCGCTCAGCTGGTCCTGATTGAAGCCGGAGAGGTTGAAGAGGCCTCCCAGGCGGAACACGTTCTGAAGAGGCGCATCGCCCTCCAGGGTCGTGTAGCAGCTGAAGGCCGCGATGAAGGTGTGCCGGCCCCACGTCTTCGGCAGAACGGCATCCAGCTCCAACTGATCGAAGGAGACGTCGGATCCCAGGGCCTCGCGCGAAGCATTCCAACCGAGGGAGGCGTAGGCGCCCTCGCGGGGGAAAAAGAGGCTGTCCAGCTTGTCTGCCGAAAGCCGGAAAAAGAACTCTACCCCATCGAAATCGCTCTCCGGGGCCGGACTCCCTGTCAAGACCTCGATGTCTCCCATGTAGCGCTGCACCCCCCCGGTGATCGCCCCCCAGGTGCCGAACTCCCGTCCGAGTTCCAGGGCGAGACCGTACACGTCCGCATAGTATTCGGCAATGCGTTGATCCTGCTCGTACACCCCGATTTGCATGCCGTCCCAGAAAAGGACGGGGGCTATGAAGTACGGGCTGGCGGCTGACAAAGGCTGGTAGAACCGCGTAAAAATGCCGGGCTCTCCGCCGATCTCCACGAGCGTCCGCCACTCCCCTCCCCAACGATTGACCGCCGTCCGCCGGTAGCCCACCGCCAGTTCGAAGCTGTTGTCGCCCTTGAAATTGTTGTCGAGCCTCAAACCGAACTCGAGGTAATTGGGCCCCCAGGCCTTCTCGGTGGCGCGGACAACCAATCCGGTTTGACCGGCTTCTTCCACCACCTCGTAGCTCACCTTTTCGAAGTAATCGAGGCCGTATATCCTCCCGATGTCAGCCTCCAGCGAGGCGGTCTCCAACGGCTCGCCTATCTTGACGTTCAACTGGGACCTGATCACCTCATCGCTCAGGCGGGAATGGTTCTCGATCCTCACAAACCGGATCACCGGTACGGTCTTCACGGGGGTTTTCCGCCCCGAACGATAGGCTGCATATTCCGCTGCGGACAAGGCCAGACGCGCGAGGAAGTCCTCATTCGCCCTGGCCGCCGCGGCGCCTCTCGAAACCGCCTCCCCGGCGCGGTCGAACGAGGCGGTGGTCACCCCCCCCAGGTCCGGGAGGATGAGCAGATCCTGCTCGTTCAGGGACGCGATCTGTTCGTCCGTACTCCGTCGGGTCAGCAGGCGCGTAAGCTGTCCGGTGATGGAGAGGACCGAAGCCAGCTCCTTGCGCCGGGAAAGAGGGGTGGTGATGTCCACCGCGATGACTACATCCGCCCCCATATCCCGAGCCACATCGATGGGCAGGTTGTTGCTCACTCCGCCGTCGACCAGGAGCCTCCCCTCGACTTCGATGGGGGAGAAGACCCCCGGGATGGACATGCTGGCGCGCATGGCGGTGGCCAGATCTCCGGATCCGAGCACGACCGCCTCACCGGTCACGATATCCGCCGCCACCGCCCGGTAGGGAATCTTCAGGCAGTCAAAGTCCTTGATATCCACCACAGGAATGGTGAGCGTCCGAAAGATCAACTCGATCTTCTGGCCCTCGATCAATCCGGTGGGAAGTGTCAGCTTCCCGTCATTGAAGCCGGGTCTGCTCTTGACCAGAAAAAGCCTGTCCTCAAGTTTACGATGATAGGCCAGGTCCCCGCGCGGCGTCGCGTCTGCAAAGGCCTGGTCCCAGTCTATCGCAGTGACGGTCCTCTCGATCTCGTCGATTGGCATACCCGAAGCGTACAGGCCACCTATAATCGCGCCCATGCTGGTGCCGGCTATGCAATCGACGGGGACCCGCAGTTCCTCCAGGACTCGGAGCACCCCGATATGGGCCGCTCCCCTGGCTCCGCCGCCGCTCAGCGCCAGGCCCACGCGCGGGCGATCCAGCCTCATGGGTGCACAGCCCTCGGGTTCCGCGCAGTCGACCTCCGCGCAGAGCAGGGTGACACCGAAAAGGCCGACGAACATGGCCGACAGACGTCCAGGAAAAAACATCCTTCTAGGAGCCTTCCGCTTGAAAAGCATCGTATCCCTCCATCCCGGTTGCACGACCTCCTGCCAGAGCACCCTTTTCCCCCTTCCTCGATAGGTCAGGGTTCTCTCCTCCTGCGGCGGCACGGTCAGCCAGCACCAGAGCCGAATCCCGGCGGATGCCCCCGGCCGGGATGGAGGCGTCGCCCTCCAGCAGGCGCTTGAGCATCGGGGCCTTTTCGGCCCCTGTCACGATCCACAAGATCTCCCGTGAGCGGTTGAGCAGCGGGTAGGTCAAGGTCATCCTGGGCCGCCCCTGGTACGCCTCCGTCACGGCCACATCTCGGTCCAAAACCAGCAGCACGGGATCTCCGGGCACCAGGGATGCCGTGTGCCCGTCGGATCCAAGGCCCAGATGGACGAGATCGAGGACAGGGGGCGTTCCCGCGATGTCCCGAAGCGTTTGGGCATAGCATTGGGCCGCAGCCGCCAGATCGGGGTGCTCCACCGGCATGGGGTGGATCCGGCCTTCGTGCAGAGGTGCGCATTCGAGAAGGGATGCCCGCAGATGCGTCAGGTTCCGGTCAGGATGCCCTCCGGGTGCGACCCGCTCGTCCACCTGCACGACATGGACCTTCTCCCAGGTGAGCGCTTCATCAGCCAGGGCACGGAGCATGATCCACGGGGTTTTCCCTCCACTGACCGCCATAAGGAAAATGCCGCGCGCGGCGACCGCCGCCCGGGCCCTTTCCGCAATGACCGCCGCCGCTTTCTTCGCGACAGCCTCGGCATCCGAAAGCACCTCGATTCGCATGGACCTACTCCTCCCGATTCACCCCCGGCAAGGGCCCGGGCACGTCAGAGCGTGTCAACCTTCATGCGTCTGGGGAAGAGCCCATTGAATCCATTATCAAGTGTATGATCCAATCAGGAATAAAAGAAATCCTTATTCTCGATAAAGAAAAAAGGATCGTTGGAGATGTCACGATGCTCGATCTGCTGAAATATGAGCACCTGGATCAGGAATAAGAAAGGTCGCGCCCAACCCCCCTTCCAGGAAACGGCTGCCCCATGCCTGCCTGAACAAGGCCGTGGCCGCCTCACCGGTGCAGTGGCTCGGCGCGACCTTCTCGACTCCGAGGGTCTCGAGGCGCGCAATGATCTCCAGGATCTCCTTACGAGAAGCACCCCCGAGATGGAAGCCACCCATCAAGAGGGTGATCTTTTTGCCCCTGAGGCGGACGGCAGCCGCGGCGATGCGATCGATCCCCGGATGGGCGCAGCCGGTAATCACCACCAGCCCGCTCTCCGTCTCCAGGATCATGGCCTGCTCGGCGATGCCATCGGGAAGGGCCCCCGTCGTATAAACGCCTTTTGCAACCGTGTCACCGGCGGCTACCACTTTTACAACCCCTCCCCTGCCGGCGATCCAGTCCTTGAAGGTCTGCGGAAATTCGGCCGGCACGATGACCGGCACCCCGGATCGTTCCCCGAGAATCGCATCGAGTCCCCCGGTATGATCCCCGTGCATGTGAGAGAGAAAAACGGCATCGACGCGTTTCGGATCCAGACCGAGCTTTCGCATATTGCCGGTCAATATCCCCCCGTCCCCCCCGGTGTCGAAGAGGATGTTCCCGCCCCGGCCTTCGACAAAGCATGAGAAGCCCCAGTTCGCGGCAAGGCCGGGCACCTGGGGGACGTTGTTGAAAACAACGGTGATGCGCAGCGGAATGTGCTCCGCTGAGGCTGTAACAGTGGCGCCTTGTGCGACAAGGAAGGTCGTAGCCACTCGAAAAACCCAACGGGAAAAAAGGTTTCCGGACATATCGCCCCCCCCTTGGCACATCAGGAATCAAATCAAGCGGTCTTCTCCCTTTTTAGTCAAGACTCGGCTTCTTTAGCAAGGAAATCTTCAATACGACCCCGAATGGCATCGCGGACCATGCGGACCCGTGCAAGGATCTCCTCGGGCGTCCCGGTGAATGAGGACGGATCGGGAAAGGGCCAGTGCTGGCGGTTCTGTATACCTGGGAAGACCGGGCATTTTTCCTCCGTCTCTTTCTCACAGACATAGATCACGTAACTGTACAGCCGCCCTTCCTTGAAGAATTCAAAAACGCTATCCGATTTTTTCGCCTTCAGATCGTAACCGAGTTCCTGCATCGCCTCGATGACATACGGATTGATGCCACGCGGTTCAAGCCCGGCACTTTCCGCTTCGAAACGGCCTTTCCCAAGATCATTCAGGAACGTCTCCGCCATCTGGCTTCGTGCTGAATTGTGCGTACATACAAAAAGAACGCGTTTTGCCATCATAATAATCCACCTTTCCAAGGATGTGACCCAACCGATGCGCCAGGCAGGCAGATCTCGCTCGACCGCCGAAACTCCCCCCCTTCTCCAAACCGGTCCCGGAGCCGGGATCCGATGCTCATCGCGCTGGGCAGGAGCATCGGGTTTCCTGGTCTCCATCTTATGACTGATTTTTGCCCTTAAATGTTAGAAAATGGTTACGTCCCTCGAGGAAATGCAAAAACGGCGAACATACGGATCGGCTTGTGGCAGGCAGGCATTTATCCTCTTGACATGCAGGCCCTGACAGGGATAACTGCTTTGAAGCCTAGACGGTTTCCATCAGAAAAGGGCCTTTTTGGCCAATCTCGGCCTCAATCTGCGCGTTTGCCTATGCGGGGGCCACCAGGTCGCCTCCGCGCAATCGATTGATTTCTTTGGTATTGGCAAACCAGGGCTCACCCCGCAGGGGTGGGACTGAGCACGCGAAGCGTGTGAAGAAAAAATCCTCATTTATGAATTGGAAACGGAGTTGTACCGGAAAATCATTTCCGGATAAATACCATCCCGACGACCAGGAGGAAAAAATGCGGAATCGAAGACATTTTTCATGCAGGATGGCTTGCCTTTTCATTCTCTCGACGCTCATCCTGGCGGCCGCCCCCTACCGCGGGACAGTCGAGGCCGGCAAGGTCAAGGATTTTTCAGCCCGGCAGGTGATCATCGCCCCTGACGGCGAGGTCGAACAGGCCGGCGAACTGTTTATGAGCGACGGCAAGATGCGTATGCAGACCTTTACCCCTCAATCCCCCGAAGGCATGACGATCATCGTCCGGCAGGACAAAAAACTGCAGTGGATGCTCAACACGCAGGACAAGACCTATTTCGAGCGTCCCCTGGACGAAAACGAGTTCAAACAGCTGATGAAGAGCCACGTGGAAGAGCAAAGCGTCAAGGAACTCGGCACCGAGACGGTCAACGGCTATGAATGCAAGAAGAAGGAGATGATCGTCACCGTCAACGTCATGGGGCGCACCATGACCTCGAGATCCATCGTATGGATGTCCGACCGGTTCGACATCCCGCTTCGTACGCGCAATGAAGACGGCACCATGACCGAAATGCGCGAGATCAAGGAAGGCAAACAACCCGCCGGCCTTTTCGAAGTGCCCGGAGACTACCGGAAGGTCGCCGGCATGATGGAGCTCTTCCCGATTGAAGAGGAAGGAGAAGAGGCGCCTCCGGGGCAGGGCTTCAAGATCCCGGACGAACTCAAGGACAAACTTCCCAAGGGCTTCAAGATGCCCGCCATCCCGAAGCAGTAGAGCGGTACCATGTCGAGCGACCCTGCCGTCATTCTGAAACCGGGCAAGGCGAAGGCCCTGCAGAACCGCCATCCCTGGGTCTTCTCCGGGGCCGTGGCCGCATGGCCTGAATCGGCCGAGGAAGGCGGGCTCGTGCGGGTCCTGAGCCATGACGGCCGGTTTCTCGCACGCGGCTACCTGAACCGCCGATCTCAGATCAGCGTCCGCATCCTCACGTTCGATCCGAAGGAGGCCATCGACGATGATTTCTGGCTGAACCGCCTGGACCGTGCAGCAGCGCTCAGGCAGGATATCACGGCAACCTCGGAAACCGACATGCTCCGTCTCATCCACGCCGAGGGGGACGGGCTTCCCGGGCTGATCGTCGACCGCTACGGTGACTGGCTGGCCGTGCAGTTCCTGACGCTCGGGATGGACTCCCGAAAGGCACTCCTCACGAAACTTCTCGACCGCCGCTTCCAACCGGCGGGCATCTGGGAGCGAAGCGACGCAGAGGTCCGCCGGAAGGAGGGGCTCCGTCCTGAAAGCGGGCCGCTCTCAGGTGAACCGCCGCCGGAACGTTTGATTTTGCAGGAAAACGGCATCCGGTTCGCCGTCGACATCCGAAGAGGGCACAAGACCGGCTTCTACCTCGACCAGAGAGAAAACCGCCTCAAAGTCAAACGCTGGTTCCATTCCCTCGGAGAAGGCCGGCTCTTGAACGCCTTCAGCTACACCGGCGCCTTCGGCATCTGCGCACTCACGGCCGGACTGTCGCACGTCACCCACATCGACAGTTCGGCCGCCGCCCTGGAGCTCGCATCGGAAAACGCGCGGATCAACGGTTTCGATCCGGGATCCCGCACGACCGCCGTTTCCGGAGATGTCTTCCAGGTCCTGAGGACCTTTCGGGACGAACGGCGGCGTTTCGATGCCGTCGTCCTGGATCCGCCCAAACTCGCTTCGAACCGCGGGCAGATCATCCCGGCCTCCCGCGGGTACAAAGACCTGAACCTTCTCGCCATGCAGCTTCTCCGACCGGGAGGTCTGCTGGTGACTTTTTCCTGCTCGGGCCTCGTCAGCCCGGATCTTTTCCAAAAAATCCTTTTTGCGGCGGCACTCGATGCAAACCGTAGCGTCCAGATCCTCGACTGGCTCAACCAGGCCCCGGACCACCCCGTCCCGCTCTATTTCCCCGAGGCCCACTATCTGAAGGGATTCGTCTGCCGGGTGAATTGACAGCGACCTCCCTTTTGTGTGCCTGCGGCGATGTCATTTTGCGACGGCCACGGCGAGTTTCACCGCAACAGTCTTACCGTCGGTGCTTTCAGCAGCGGTCACATCCAGGATTGAAATCCGCGAAGCCTCCGCCCCGCCCTCGACCATGAGGGCGGCCTTCACGGCCGAGGCTCGAATCTCAGCCAGCGCAGGGAGGGCCATCGGTCCGAGTTCCATGGCACCCAGCACCTTTTCGAAAAGCATTTCGTAAAACGGAGCCCACAGAACCTCTCTCCCGGCACTTTCTGGAGAGGCCCTGTCTTCCTCCGCCGCCTGCTTCAGTTCCGCTTCAAAGGTCTGTTCGAGTCTGCGCAAATCCTCCTTCTCGTGATAAAGCACAAAGCGCCTCTCCACAGCACCCTGAACCTCCCGCTCATGGAAAACCACCGGCCCCGGCTCCTCACCAGGCCGAAGCACAACCCCGCTCTCCGCCGCCAATTCCCGACGAAGGATCGTCTCCTTGATGGCACGCCCGTCGACCGCCGGATCATATCCCCCCTGCACCTCCAGGACAAGCTGCGGCCGCTGGGCGAGGGCCTCAGCCAGATGAACCAGTTTTTCCAGTTCCGGCGGTGGAACCGCAGAGGATCCTGCCGCAAACAGGACCTTGTCGAGTTCCTCTTCTTTTGCACCGATCAGGCTTCCCAGGAGCCGGAATGGGGCGGTGGCTGCCTTTGTAATGACATTGACGAAGGCCTTCCAGATCAGATGCCCGTAGCTGAATTCAGGATCATCCAGGTTGCCCCGCACCGGCAGCCCGAGGTCGATCCTCCCCCGTGAATCCCTGAGAAGCGCCAGCGCCAGTTCGAGCGGCAGATTGGGCGCCTCTGAATCTTCGACGCGGCCGCCGAGGGTCAACTGGTCGATAACGACCTGATTTTCCCCCATCAACCGGCTTTCCTCGATGGTGTATTCGAGATCGAGCGACAATTTGCCGGACTGGATCAGATACCCCGCAAACGTGGCCGAATACGGGGTGAGGCCGCGCATGGACACATTCTTGAAATCGAGGGTGAGGTGGGTGGAGGTCTTCGGGCTCGACGGCATGATCGTCCCGCCGATCTTCACTGTGCCGTATTCGTCGACCCGCCCGGCAAGCTCGATCGCGGCCTCGCTTTCTCGGGCGCTCGAAATCCCGGTCACCATCCCGTTGAGTTCGTGGATCAAGGTCGAGAACTGCGGTCTAAGATTCAGATCGGCGAACTCGAGGGTCCCGCCCTGCAAACGGATGCGCTCCACGCGGAAAGGAAAGCCTTCGCCCGCCGCCTGCGCGGCGGGCGCTTCACCTTCCGGGGCGGTCTCTGCGCGCACCATCAGATCCGATATGTTCGTGCTCTTGTCTTCATGGATAACCAGTTTCCCGGAAGGCTTGAAGAGGCTCACCTCCTCGATCGCCAGGCCCCCGGGTTCGAGCGTCAGGTCGATCCCTGAAACCCTCAGGCCTTCCCAGGCCAGCAGGCGCTCCTTGTCGCGCTGATCTTCGAGCAGGAAATCCGAGACCTCGGAGCTGCCTTTGAAGGCGAGCTTGGCGTCCGCCCCCTTAATGCCGTATTGGAGCGAGCCTTTCAGGCCGGCCCTTCCCGACGACAGCCGGGCACGCAGGACCCGCTCGATGTAGGGCTGAAAGGATGTCAAGGCGAGTTCCGCAACCTCCAAATCAGCCGTCACTGACCCAGCCGCTGCAAGCAGCTCCCCTTTGGCCGTGAGCCGGCCCCCTTCCACTACATCCGTGCCGATCTCGAATCGGATCGGGACCGTGTCGTCATTCGACACATCTTCGAGTTGCAGATCGATCCCCTGCAACCCTATCCGCATGGGCGCGGGCAGCGTCTTGTCTTCAATGCCCACATCGAACGCGAGGAGCTTCAAAGATTTGACCATCAGCGACCAAGGGGAGGATGCCGGTTCTCCCTCGTCGGCGGCCGGGGACTCGTCCGCTTCTTCGACCTCCGTCTTCCGGCTGCCGGCGGCACGGGTCCAGTTCACGCCCCCTGCCTTCTCGAGGACTACGCCGCTCGCACCGTCCTGCAGGATCACCTCTCCAAGTGCAACCGTCCGCTCCGCCAGATCGAAATGACCGCCGGCCAGTTTGATCTCAGCCAGTTCGAGTTCGGGTCCGTCTTCACCCCGGAATCGGCAGCGGAGCCCGGCCAGCTGTGCAGCGATATCCTTCGCCACCGCTTGCATCTTGTCACCACCCGCTTCCATGCTAGCGCCTAAACCGAGCGTCAGGGACCCTACGCTTGCATCGAGCGGCAGAACGCGGGTTCCATCCCTGAGATCGATGGCGAGTCCGCTCAGTTCGAAGCGGTCGAGGTCGATCTTCCAAGGCACAGACGGTTCAGACGGCGGATCGTCCTGCGGTTTCTCCCCATTGCGATCCTCTCCATCTGCAGGCATCAGCTGCGTCCAATTCAGGTTCCCGTTTTCGTCTATCGTTGCCCGCACACGGCCGTCCACAACCGTGACCTTACCTACATGGACGGCCTGCCGGCCCAAGTCCAGACCCGCGTCTTCCACCCCGATCTTGGCCAGACTGAGCAGGGATTCGGACTCCCCCCGTCGCCGCAGGTCAATGCCGTCCACCTGCAACCCAAGCGCATCCAGATGCACCACTGGGCTGTCACCGCTGAGATCGAAACGGTAATGGGTGCGCATTTGGATGACCCCTTTCGGTTCCTCCAACGCCACCCTGTCACGAAAAAACTGCCAAAGCTTTGCGAGAAACAGATTATCCAACGAAAGGGATCCGCTCGATGTAACCGGATCGAGGGATACCTCCCCCTGCCAGCTGAGGAAGGCCCCTCCCGGCGTCTGGGCCGTGATCGTATAGGGGCCTTTGTGCCCGGGCAGCGTCTTGATGTCCGTCAATTCGATATTCAAGGGCGTGATCTCGATATCGGCAGGTTCTTCACCCCTCTGATCGGCAAAACGCACCGTCGCTTCAACCAGCGAGACCTTCTCGAAGATCATTCGTGGTAATCCGCCCGGCTCGGCCTCGGGCTCCGATTCGGTCTTTTCCCCATTCCCGCCGAACCCATCGGCCAGATTTGCGAAATTGAAGCTCCCGTCCGGTCCGATGATGCCGTCCACCAGCAATCTGTCCAGCCTGATTTCTGCGAAGGTCCAGGCCCGGTTGAAGATGCTCGACGATTCGAAATCCGCCAGGAACCCATCGAAGGCAGCCATCGCCGAACCGTCGACATCCTTCAGCTCGAGCCCCTCCAACTCAAAACGGTAGGTATAGGGATTGAACCTCACTTTCTGTATCGTGAGATCCCAGTTCAGTCGTTCAGCGGCGAATCTTTCGAGATAGTAGCGGGAGAGAAAAGGAACCAGGAAAAACCCGAGGAGCGTGTAGACCACCACTGCGGCCACGCCGGCGATCACCCAGCGGTTCCCCAGCACCCGCACCAGCAGCTTGCGGGACGTTTTCTTTTCAGCCGACGGTTGCATGCTTCCATGCCTCCTTTCGAATCCGGATTCACCACCCGAGCAAAGCGGTTCGAGTACGGAAAATCAGCCGAATGCGAATCAGCATTAGGACCACCACACACCGCCAAGGATAGCGGGAAGCGAGTCAATACCATTCATGATAACGCGTACATCCCAAAAAGTCGAGGGAGGGGGTGATGTTCTCCGATTCTCAACCGCCCCCTCCTCTCCTCTTCTCCCATAGAAAATCCATGTCTATTGCCACAAAACTATCGGATATTCCAGTTTGACAATACATATTTTTCTATAATATAGAGACTCGCATATGCCATTGAGAGCCGGATTCGCCAAAGGAGGAGGAAAAGGAAAATGGATGCCATCAAGCGGTTTTTTGCCAGTCGATGGGGGATTGTCAGCGTCGGCGTCTTCATCGGCCTGTTCGCCGCACTGCTGCAAAAATGGGGCAACCCGGGGAACATGGGAATCTGCGTAGCCTGTTTCGAACGGGATATCGCCGGTGCCGTCGGGCTTCACCGTGCCGACGTGGTACAATACCTGCGGCCGGAGATCATCGGCTTTGTCCTGGGGGCATTGCTCGCCGCCTATACGTTCAAAGAATTTCACCCGCGGGCCGGGTCCGCCCCGATCGTAAGGTTTTTCCTCGGCGCCTTCGCCATGATCGGCGCCCTTGTGTTCCTGGGCTGCCCCTGGCGCGCCCTGCTACGCCTTGCCGGCGGGGATGGGAACGCCATCCTCGGAATCGCCGGGTTGATCTTCGGCATCTGGATCGGCACACGCTTCCTCAAGGCCGGGTACAACCTCGGCCGCACGACCAGGACCTATGCATCCGTAGGCTGGCTCATGCCGCTGCTCATGGCGGGATTCCTGGCGCTGCTGCTCGTCTTTCCGCAGGTGTCGGGGGAACCCAAGAGCGGAATTCTCTTCTACAGCCTGAAAGGCCCCGGCTCCATGCACGCACCGCTCGCCGTCTCGCTGATCGTGGGCCTCGCCATCGGCTTTCTGGCGCAAAGGAGCCGTTTCTGCACCATGGGGGCGTTCCGCGATCTGCTTCTCTTCAGGCAGGCGCATCTTTTTTCCGGGCTTCTCGCCTTGACCCTCACCGCCTTCCTGGTCAATCTGGCGCTCGGGCAGTTCCGCCCCGGCTTCGCCGGGCAGCCGGTGTCGCATACGATGCATTTCTGGAATTTTGCAGGCATGGTCCTTGCCGGCCTCGCCTTCGCCCTTGCCGGAGGGTGCCCCGGACGTCAGCTTTTTCTAGCGGGTGAGGGCGACGGCGACGCGGCCGTCTTTGTGATGGGGATGATCGTGGGTGCCGGGTTCTCCCACAACTTCGGGCTGGCCAGTTCCCCGAACGGCGTCGGCCCCCACGGCATCGCCGCAGTGATCATCGGCCTGCTGGCCTGCCTTTTCATCGGTTTCACCATGAGAAAAAAAGCCGCTTAAATGGAGGTTCTTAGACACATGGCAACGACAGTCGATGCACGGGGTCTTTCCTGCCCCCAGCCCGTCCTCATGACGATGGACGAGATGAAAAAACTCGGCAAAGGGGAAATCCAAATCCTGGTCGATACGGAAACGTCACGGGAAAATGTCAGCCGGGCCGCTGCCAGCCAGGGTTGGCAGGTCGAAGACACACAACCGGACGGCGATGGATTCCGCGTCCATATCGTCAAAAGATAGCGCAAAACGGAAGGGACCATGGCACTTGCCAACCTTTTCAAACGTAAGACCACGTTGCCCCCCGGCAGCAAGACGCCTGTATGGGACCGCGGGATTCTCGTCTTTGAAAACACGAGCGAAGTCCTCCGCGCCGAAAAGCTCCTCAAGTCCGAAGGCTGGGATATCCGTGTCATGGGGCCGCCTCCCGAGATCCGCACCGGCTGTGACCTGGTCATCACCTTCCCCCTGATCGAAGAGATGAAGATCCGTCAAACCCTTCACAGCGCGGATCTCGCGCCGCTCGATGTGGTGCCGGTGAACAGCCCGTTGCTTCAGCCGGTGGACCTCTTTCAGATCAAGGACTATGGCCGGCACCTGATGGTCCGCGCGGCCAACATGAAGCTGACCATCGATCTGGAAACCCGGATCATCGTCAACGTTTCCGGCGGCGGGTGCCCCGACGTCCCCTATCTGGCCGCCGAAATGGTCGGCAAACGGCTGGACGAGGCGCCCCACCCGAAAGATATCGGCCACACGCTCTGCGGCTATGCGCTTCAACTGGCCTACGAGGAAATGAGGCGGCGATGTTAGCGATCGTGGGAACCGTTCCCTATGAGGATGTGCCCATTGTGGTCGGAAACGCCGATCTGCAGGATGGTCTGCTCCAAATCGAAGACCGGCGCTTCCCCGTCAATCGAGGCACACCGGCCCTGCTGGCAGCGGCCGCTACGGTCTGCCGGGCGCTGGGGCGGCCATCGCCCCTCGCGTACCTGGTGGGAGACACCGGACCCGGGAAAGGCAGCCGCCACCTCTATGATTACCTGACCAGGCACCTCGGCGAGGTGGAATTGGACGTTCTCGCCTTCCACTACCTCCAGCCGGACGCCGACTGGCACAACAAGGTGCTCTTTGCGATCGAAGAGATGCCGAGGCGTCCCGTCCTGATCGCGGATGCCGGGTTCATGTATGCCGCAAAGATGAGCGGACAGGCTGAGGCCTACGATCTTTTCACCCCGGACGTCGGGGAACTGGCCTTTCTGGCCGACGAAGAGGCGCCCCATCCTTTCTACACGCGCGGATTCATCCTCCACCGCGAAGACGCCGCACCGGAGATGATCGCCCGGGCCTACGAACATGCCAACGCCGCCCGGAACCTGCTCGTCAAGGGCAGCAAGGACTATGTCGCCGATCGGGAAGGCATCCGGGCGATCGTTGACCACCCGAGCGAGGAAGCGCTGGAGGCCATCGGCGGCACGGGCGACACACTGACCGGCATCGTGGCGGCCTTGATCGCATCGGGCATGCCCCTGCAGGAAGCAGCCGAAAAGGCCGCAAAGATCAATCGCCTGGCAGGGGCCCGTGCCCAGCCCACACCCGCCACCCAGGTGATCGACATCATCCAGCACATCTCCTCCGCCCTTGGGTAGCGCATGGATGGCCTTTTTCCTGCTCTGATACAGGGTGGGTTTTGCATCTATTAGCGGCAAGGGAAAGGCCTCCCGTCGCCCAACCCTCTCTTCACGTCCAGCGTCCTCCGGTTTTCATCCGGAAACAGCCCTTTTGAGCAATCTCGGCGTCACTCTGTGCGTTTGCTTGTGCGACCTGCAGGCCGGTCTCCCGCGCAAGCGCTTGATTTCCTGGATATGGGTTAAACCGAGACCCACCCAGCAGCGGTGGGACCGAACACGCGAAGCGTGTGAAGAAACTGGGACCCACCCCGCAGGGGTGGGACTGAGCACGCGAAGCGTGTGAAGAAAAATCCTCATTTCCGGATGGACACGAACCGCCAAAAAAATCAAAAAATAATCTCTGTGTGACCGTATCTGTCAAACTCCTATGCTAGTTTCCATCTGGAAATGATCTTTTTGGTCAATCTCGGGGTCAATCTGCGCGTTTGCTTGTGCGGCGACCACCAGGTCGTCTCCGCACAAACGTTTGATTTCCTTGATATTGGCCAAACCGGGACCCGCCGCGGAGCGGTGGGACTGAGCGGCGAAGCGGTGAAGAAAAATCCTCATTTCCGGAATGGAAACCGGGTTCTATAGGGAAATCATTTCCGGATGGATACTATGCTAGAATCATTGCGTAAGCTGAAGAGAAAAGCGTTTATTCTCGATTTGGCAAACGGGTATGACGATAGGCATCCTGCATTTCACGCTGCCCCGGTACGAAACGTTCTGGCCATCCTGGAGGGAGTAAACATGCAAGTTCCCTGGTTATCCAAAAGATCCATCGCACTGAAAGCCACCAAACTCGCTGAAGATTTTCAGAGAAAAGCCGGATACACCATCAACCCTCCCATCCCCGTTGATGAAATCATCGAGCGCTCACTGGGCCTGAATCTCTGCTATATGGATCTCGAACGAATCCTTGGCAGGGGCGTGCTAGGGGCCACCTACGCAAATGCGAAGCTTGTCTGCATCAATGAGAGGCTCTTCGAAGACGGGTCGGAGGGCAGGCTTGTCTTTACCTGTGCGCACGAGGCAGGCCACTGGGTCCTTCACCTGCCGTATGTGAACGTCCAGGATCGGCATGATTCGAGCGGCGCTGCCATCGTGTGTCGACTCAAAGATGCGAGAGAGCCGATCGAATGGCAAGCCGACTACTTCGCCTCATGCCTTCTCATGCCTGAAAAGGCGATGAGAGAAGCATTCGAGAATCTGTGCGGGCCTGAACCGATCGTCATGGAAAACTCAAGAGAATCTGACGGAGGAACTGGCGCGGGGCAAGGACCGTTCCTGGAACAATGGCCTTATATCGCCGCCGCCATGTGTGAAGCAGGGGGTTTTTCCAATGTCTCCAAACAGGCCATGGTCATCCGCCTGCAGGACCTCGGCCTGCTGGTCAACAAGACCGGCACAGGAATGGATTGGCAAACCCTGCTGGGCGAATAGCGCAACCGACAGGATGGGAGAACCAACACTCCCAGTCCTTTCAGCGAGACTCCAGCCGAAAATGATAACGAGCTAGTTTCCATCCGGAAATGGTCTTTTTGGCCAATCTCGGCGTCAATCTGCACGTTTGTTTGTGCGGCGACCACCAGGTCGCCTCCGCGCAAGCGCTTGATTTCCTTGATATTGTCCAAAAATCCTCATTTCCGGATTGGAAACTGGGTTCTATAAGAAAATCATTTCCGGATGGACACGAGCTAAGCCCAAGCAACCGATCCGGGAACGAGGATCCTTTAAGCAAACGTGATGATTGACTTTAGGCCGGCCAAGAACGTTGTTTGCGGAAGGAAACTACACCAACATAGGGCATTTTTCACGGGCTGGTCCTTCATTATTGAATCCTTTCAGCAGGGCATATTCCTCACTCCGGACCAGCCCGTTTTATATGGTCTATCTCACGGACAATTTCGGCAGACCCCAGTCACTCACAGGCTCGTAATGCAGCGTGGCCGGGTTGGCTTTGACGATCCGCATGGTCGAGAGCGGGCAATGATCAGCCGGCGAATAGGTGATGCTGCCGGTTATGCCACCCGTGTCGAAATCCCGCATGGATTCCAGTGTGCTGAGGAATTTTTCCCTCGTTAGATCCGCCCCGCACCGTTTCATCGCCTCGGTCATGATCATGGCGTTTACATGGGAAATGATATAATACCGCTCGGGCACCGTATCGGCTGGATTGTTCTTGAACCACAGTTCCATCAGGCTCGCCATGCCGGGGATATTCTTCTCATAGGGCAACGCTGTGTATTCCGATGCATAAAAATTCTTCGCCGCATCGCCCGCCACTTTGATGACCTGCTCGTAGCGGGTATTGGCCGTTGCAAAAACAGGTACGTCGAGCCCCACCTTGGCGGCCTCCTTCAGAAGCATGATGCTGTGGGAGGGGATCGTCGTAACGAAAAGGTAATCGGGCTTCGCGGCCTTCAGGTTGAAGACCTGCGAACTGATATCGATCGCGCCACGGCTGTATTTCTCTTCGGCCACTACGTTCAGTCCATACTTCTGCACCGCAGCATCGAACCCCTTCTTTCCTTCCATCCCAAACTCGTCATCCTGATAGAAGAGGGCAACCCTCGGGTTTTCCGCCTTCAACGTGAAGAGGACATGTTCGATATTGAAGATCATATTCTCGGAGTAGTAGGGGCCGAAGGAAAAGATATACTGCGGGGTTTCGGGTGAAAAGATACTGGATGATGCAATGGTACAAAAAGACGGAAGTTTTTCGCGCTTGATGCTCGGTGCAAGGGCGGCTGTAATCGGTACCCCCGAGGTCGAGCTGCAGGCAAAGATCTTGTCCCTCGTGATCAGCTTCTTCAGGCCCGCGACGGCGGTCGGCGGCTCGTATTTACAGTCTTCGGCGATGAACCTGATTTTTCTGCCATGAATCCCTCCCTGTTCGTTGACGGAATCGAAATAGTCCTTGGCGCCGTTCGCAATCGCCACGCCGACCATGGCGATCTTCCCAGTCAACGGGGAGACACTGCCGATGACGATCTCGTTCTCCGTTACCCCGATTTCTCCAGCACTCGTTTTCGCCGCCCACGCCATGGCGATAAGCCCCACGAACAGCCCTGCAACGATCAATCCCTTTTTCATGACGAACCCCCTCCTGAATCTGATTAAGTCCTGACCATTCCGCTCCGACACACGCTTACCGCTCAATCACCAAACCGCCTGAAACAGGCCTGCCGTGTGATCAAAACGAGGCATGCGTGGACCATCCGCACGCCGCCCGGTATCGCCACAAACCCCTAACCCAGCTCCGCACGACAGCAAGAAGGCCGACCACCACATTCCAGGCCCGCTAATGGGTATAGGGCCACATCTGCCAGTAGCTCTTGATGTTCCTCCAGATCCCGTAAAGGCCCTTCGGCTCGACGATCACGAAGAGCATGATAATCAGTCCGTAGAGCATGAGATTGATGTCTGCGAACCGCTCCACCAGAAGGGGATGGTTCTCCCGCAACAGGTCGGGCAGATATTTCAGAAGCTCGGGGAGGATGGTCATGAAGACGGCCCCGAAGATGGACCCCAGGATCGAGCCGAGCCCCCCGATAATGATCATGGCCAGATACTGCACCGAGAGGTTGAGTTCGAAATGGTTCGGACCAATGAATTGCATGTAATGGGCATAGAGCGCACCAGCGATTCCTCCGTAGAAAGAGCTGACGGCAAACGCGGAGAGCTTATACCAGCATAGCCCGATACCCATGGATTCCGCCGCGATATCGCGGTCCCGGATCGCGATCCAGGCCCTGCCCGGCCGCGATCGGGCCAGGTTCCGCGCATACAGAACAGCCAGAGCCGCCATCGGGAAAACCAGAAAGAAAAACTGCCTGTCCGTCTCGAAAGGAACCCCGCCGATCGATGCGGGCAGGACGATCATCCCGTTGGTGCCGTTGGTCAGGCTGACCCAGATGTTGGCCACATATTCCACGATGAAGCCGAAGGCAAAGGTGGTGATCGCGAGGTAAAGCCCCTTGAGCTTCAGCGACGGTATACCTACCAGGAGGCCGCAGAGCGTGGCGATCAGCCCGGCGGCCGGCAATGCCAGAAGAAAGGGCAGGCCGGCCTCGACCAGCCTGGCGCTGGCATAAGCCCCGATCGCCAGAAATCCAGCGTGTCCGACGGAGATCTGGCCAGTGAATCCGGTCAGGATATTGAGCCCCAGCGCCCCGATGGTTGCGATAGCGCACAGATTCACAATGTAGACGATGTAGACATCCGAGACCAGCACCAGACCCACCAGGCCGATGACAAACAGAACCACACAGGTCTTGACGAAACCGGTCTGAAAGATGGCGATATCATCCCGGTAAGAGGTCTTGAAGTCTCCGCTTATCATGCTTCCGCTCCTCTTTCTCTAAACTCGCTCGATCTCTTCCTTACCGAAAAGTCCGTAGGGTTTGATCATCAGAATCGCAATCAGAATGACGAAGGACGTGATCTCCTTGACGTCCCCCCCGAGATAGCCGCCGGCAAGATTTTCCACCACACCCACGATCAGGCCCCCGACAATCGCACCGGGGATGCTGTCCAATCCCCCAAGCACGACGGCGGGGAAAACCTTGATGCCAACGAAACTCGACGACGGGTGGAGATAGGTCATGCTGCTCAGCATGATGCCACCGATCGCGGCCACCACGGCGGAGACCGCCCAGGAAAGACCGAAGATCTTCCGCACGCTGATCCCCATGAGCAGAGACGCATCCTGGTCATTCGCCACCGCCCGCATGCCGATCCCCAAATTCGAAAACTTGAAGAAGCACGCGAAACCGAGGATCAGGATGCCCGCCAGAACAATGGTAGCCAGATGCGCGGGGGAGATGATCAAGCCTGCAAACGAAACCGGGGCCTCCGGGACAACGGACGGAAGCTTCCTGAACATGTATCCCCAACACAGACCGATCAACCCCTTGAGGAAAACACTCAGCCCGACCGTAACCATGATCACCGAAAAGATCGGCTCCCCCACCATCGGCCTGAAAAACAGTTCCTCGGTCAAAAATCCGATCAGCGCCGTTGCGACAAAGGTCAGCAGAAAGGCCCAGAAGATGGGGATATGAATCTGGACAACAAAAAAGTAGCAGATGAAGGCGCCCAGGGTCATGAGTTCACCCTGCGCAAAATTGAAGACATCCGTGGCCTTGTAGATGATTACGAACCCCAGGGCGACCAGGGAGTAGATACTCCCTACGGCTAAACCGCTGAGGCCGAGTTGAAGCAGGTTGCTGAAAAACTCGCCGGCCATTGTCCCCTCCCTACGTTCGCTGGTACATGCTCTCGATCACATCTTTGTATTTCTTCTCGATGATGTTGCGCCGGACCTTCTGGGTTGCAGTGAGTTCATCGTCGTCCTGGTCCAGTTCCTTGTCGAGGATCCGAAATTTCTTGATCGTCTCCACCCGGGCAAACTTCCGGTTCACTTCTTCGGTCACATTGGACACCAGTTCATAAACCTCCGGCTTCTGCGACAGGTCTTTGAAGGTGGTATAGGGAATCCGTTGATCCTCGGCCCATTTGCCCACGTTGTCGTATTCAATGATAATCAGGGCGGTCAGGTAATTCCGGCCGTCCCCTATGACCACGGCGTCCTTGATGTAGGGGCTCGCCTTGAATTCGTTTTCGATCTCCTGAGGGGAGATGTTCTTCCCCCCGGACGTAATGATGATGTCTTTCTTCCTGTCCGTGATCACCAGGTGGCCATCCCCTGTCAGAGTTCCCACATCCCCCGACAGATACCAGCCATCGACCACCGCCTTGGCCGTCGCTTCCGGATCCCGGTAGTACCCTTGAAATACACCCTCGGTCTTGAAGAGGAGTTCCCCATCCTCTGCAATCCGCAATTCCACTCCCGGAGAGAGGGGCCCAACGGTTTCCACGCGGATATCCTCCGCCTGGTGTACGCTACAGATCCCGGTGCACTCCGTGGATCCATAGAGGTTCCGGATCCTGATCCCAATGGCGTGGAAGAAGGTGATCACTTCAGGAGGTGTAGGCGCTCCTCCGGTGTAGACCTGCCTCACCCGGTTGAGCCCGAAATGCCTCTGAAGGGGATACGCATGGAGGAGATTCGTCAAGCCTTTAAGGAGCCTCCAGTATGGCCCGGAAACGGCACCCCGGCGCGCCCTTTCATAGAGCTGCTTTTCTTTTCTCAAACACCAGCCGTCGATCAGCCGCTTCATGCGGGTTGCATCCCGCATCCGCATGACGTGTCCCGAGTGCATCTTCTCCCATATCCTGGGAACGGCAAAAAAGACCGTAGGCGTGATCTCCCGGATGTTCTCCTGGACGGTATTGAGGCTCTCGGCAAAGTTCACCGTGATGCCGCCGGTCATAAGGGGATAGAGAACGGAAAAACTCCTCTCTGCGATGTGACACAGGGGTAGATAGGACACGATGACGTCTTCCGGCCTCAAAGGCGTGGACGAAAGGAAATTGCGGGCACTCGCGATGGCGTTACGGTGGGAAATCATGGCGCCTTTCGGCTTGCCCGTAGTGCCGGAGGTATAAACCATGAGGGCCGTATCCTCCGGGTTCGTCTGCTCGACGAGCCGGTCGAAGAGACCCGGGTCCTCGCGATCCTTTTCCATCCCTAAGGCCAGGACATCCTCGAAGCTCATGATCAGCGGGCTCGCGTAATTCCGCAGTCCTTTCATATCGATTACGATGACCTTGTGCAAATCGGGAAGGCGATTCTTCACCTCCAGGACCTTGTCGGCCTGCTCCTGGTCACCCACCACCACAAACCTGGACTGACTGTGGTTCAGGATGTATTCCACCTGCGTCGCCACGTTGGTCGGGTAGATCCCCACCACAACGCCGCCCACGCCCTGGGCCCCGATGTCTGCGTAAAGCCACTCCGGCTTGTTTTCCGAGAGAATGCTCACCTTGTCCTCGCGCCCGAGGCCCATGGAAAGCAACCCGAGGCCGCACCATTTCGCCTTTTGGTAGTATTGCTCCCAGGTGATGTTCTGCCAGATACCCAGATCCTTTTCCCTCAGCGCCACCCGCTCCCCGAATCTCCCCGCCGAGGACCTCAGAAGCCTGGGGATGGTCTGTCGATCCATAGTCGTGCTCCCTGATGCCGCTGTCTGCTTATGACTCCTCTCCAAGGTACGCCTCGATCACTTTGGGATGCGTCTGAATATCTGCGGGAGAGCCGTCGGCGATCTTTACACCGAAATCGATGCAGATAATCCTTTTCGATATGTCCATAATGACCCGCAGGTCGTGCTCGATCAGAACGATGGTGGTCCCGAATTCCTCATTGACGTCCAGCACAAACCGGACGATATCTTCGGTTTCCTCCAGATTCATGCCCGCCGTGGGTTCATCGAGAAGCAGCAGCCTGGGCTCCATGGCCAGGGCCCGTCCCAGTTCGACCCGCTTCTGAAGACCGTAGGCCAACTCTCCCACCACCTTTTTCCGGATGGACTCGATCTCCAGAAAATCGATGATCTCCTCTGCCCGTAGACGGTTGGCGACTTCCTCCCTCTGAGCCCTTCCCCAGAAAACCCCACCGGAGAAGACGCCGCCTTTCATAAAGAGATGCCTGCCCAGCAGGATGTTGTCGAGGACGGTCATATTTCTGAAGAGTTCGATATTTTGAAAGGTTCTGGCCATTCCGAGCGTGGCCCGTTTGTGGGGCGGCAGGGGGAGCAGATCCGTTCCCTCGAACGTGATGCTCCCCTCTTGGGGGGCATAGTGCCCGCTCAAGCAGTTGAAAATGGAGGTCTTTCCTGCACCATTCGGGCCGATGATAGAGAAGATTTCGCCGCGAATGACCTCGAAGCTCACCCCGTGCAGCGCGCGAAGCCCGCCGAAGGAAAGGTTCAGGCTTTCAACACGCAGTTGGGCAACCGCACCTGAACGTTCAAGAAAGCCATCGCTTTCTTCTCTTGTAGTGCTTGACGTCCGCAAAGCTTTTCTTCCCTCCTTCCGCCGTTATTCCCAGATAGAACTCCATGACATCCTCATTTTTTCGGAGCCTGGCGCATGGGTCGTCCATGACAATCCTGCCGTTTTCCATGATGTAGCCATGCGCTGCCACCTGAAGGGCCATATTGGCATTCTGTTCGACCAGGAGAATGGAGAGGGCATCCTGCAGGTTGATGCGGCCGATGATCGAAAAGATCTCTTTCACCAAAAGCGGTGCCAGCCCCAGGGAGGGTTCGTCCAGGAGCAGGCACTTGGGGCTGCCCATCAGGGCGCGGCTGATCGCAAGCATCTGCTGCTCGCCTCCGCTCAGATACCCCGCTTTGACATGAAACGTTTTCTGTAGCCTTGGAAAATACCCCAAGGACTTCTCGATGTCCTGTTTCACCCCCTTGCGATCCTTTCGGGTGAAAGCCCCGGCCTTCAAATTCTCGAGGCATGTGAGATCGCTAAACACGCGCCGTCCTTCAGGGACCTGGCAGATCCCAAGGTGGACGATTTTCTCCGGGCTGATGCCGTTGAGGCGCTTTCCGTCGTAGGTGATCTCGCCGCTTTCGATCTCGCCCTCCTGCGACTTCAAGACACCCGATATCGATTTGAGGACGGTGCTTTTCCCGGCCCCATTCGCACCCAGAAGGGTGACGATCTGTCCGTCGGGCACACGCAGAGAGACTCCTTTGACCGCCAGAATGACGTCGTTATAGGTGATTTCGACATTATCCACTTCCAGCATTCTCTTACCCTCCGTGCCTCAGCATCGCATCCCCCGCGACTTGGGACCCAGTCGCGCGCGCTCCACCCGATACCCCATTCGGACCCAATCACAGAGCAGCGGGCGGGTTTCCCTCGGGTCGATGACATCCTCGACGTCGAAGGCCTCTACGGACCGGAACGGAGAGGAATAGCTCCGGTAGGTGTCCTGAAGCTCCTCCAGCAGGGACCCCGGGTCCTCCGCAGCCTCGATCTGAGCACGGTGCGCGGCGTAAACGCCCCCCTCCACCACAATATTGCCCCATTTCGCAGACGGCCAGAAGTAACGCCAGTTTAGACCGCTGTAATCCGTCTGGCTTCCCCCGGCCACGCCGTAGGCCTTGCGCACATAAACAGCGGCATACGGGATGGTTGCCTGGTAAACGGAAAACACCGCCCGTACACCCTTCCGGATCGTCCCGTGCCTCTCGGCCTCCATCCCTACACGAAATCCCGGCTGATCCACAAAATTGACCACGGGAAGGTGAAAGGTGTCGCACATATCCACAAACCGCTGAAACTTTTCCGCCACGTCCCACCCGAAGGATCCGGCCCAGAAACGGGGATCGTTGGCCAAAACCCCGACCGGATATCCATCGAGCCTGGCGAGCGCAGTAATCTGCGCCCTTCCACCCCGGCTGCCGATCTCGAACACGGACTCCCGATCGAAAACAAGCTCAAGAATGCGGCGCATATCGTAGGTCTTCTTCGGATCCCTGGGAATGACGGACAGGAGTTCCTCCTCGCACCGCCCTGAATCGTCCGTTCCATCGAATGTTCGCTCCGGCATCTCCCAAACGCTGAGGGGAAGATACCCGAGGAATCTTCGGACCTGATCGAAGGCCTCTTCCTCGCTCCGAACGACATTATCCACCACGCCGCTGACTCGCGTGTGGACCTTATGGCCTCCGAGTTCCTCTTTGGTCACCTCCTGGCCGAATGCCTGCCGCGCAAGGGCCGGTCCGCCCACAAAAACTTGGGAGATCTCTTCCACCATCACGGAAAAATGGGAGGAAACCATGAGAAGCCCCCCCGATCCGGCCGTGGGTCCCAAGGCCACGGAAACAACGGGAACGAGGGACATGATGTTCACCAGGTCCTTCATGGCCAATTCAGGGAGGGTGGGGAATTTGACGTATCCGATCCTCAGGATTTCTTTGATGCTCCCGCCCGCTCCATCGAGCAGTCTGACAGAGGGAAGCCTCAGTTCCCGGGCCATTTTGAGGACGTAGGCGAGCTTGGCCTTATAAAGATCCCCCACAGACGCTCCCTTGATGGTGAAATCGTCCGCAAGGAGGGTCACCCGCCTCCCCCCGATGGCACCCGTACCGATCAGAAGGGGGCAAGGCGTCAAACCGCGGAGACGGCTCCCTTCGTAGCGCGCGTCTCCGCAAAGCATCCCTCTTTCGCGAAAGGAGTCGGGATCCAGAAGGCGCTCGATCCGCTCCCGGGCCGTCAACTTCCCGAGCTCGTGCTGCCGCCTGACATTGTCCTCGCCGCCCATTCGGCGAGCAAGCCGCTTCCGTTCTTCAAGCTCCTCTATAGCGTCCATCCAGCTCATTTGCCACACCGTCCTCTGTCGTCCAAAAATGCATCACCCTTCGGCAGACCCCTCCAGAAGGGCGAGGAAAGATGCTCCCTCGCTCTGCATCCGTCCCGCCCCTGCGCATCATAAGCCGTACGCGAGAGGTCCAGATCCTCGAATCTTCATCCTGAATCTCATGCACCACGGCCGCAGCCGCTTCCGTGCCCTGCTCTCCACCCGACATCACAGAGCGAGAAACGGTCCAGGAGTGCTTGGACTTCAGGATGAAAAACCGAACGAACCTTTTCGGATACCCAAACGCCCTTCTAAAAAAGCTTCAGATAAAATTTTTCATTTTTACGCTATGCTATATGGAATCCGAGCCCTGCTTGCTTTCCCGTGCCTTCAAGGCCTCGATCTTGTATTGAAATGACTTCGAGATGTGCGTTTTGAGGAGATCCCTGGCCTCCTGATATGCGCCTTTTTCGATGTGTCCAATGATCTGCTTATGATCCTTTATCATTCCCTTCCCGCTCCCCCTTTCAGAAAGCTGAAGGTACTGATACCTCGCAAGGTTCGAGGAAGTCCGCCTGTAAAAGGCGATAATGGCGGGATTTTCGAGCGTCTCGACAAGCTTTGAATGAAACCCGGCCAGCATCTTGCGATACATCAGCAGATCCTGCCAGGTATCCTCAGGCGAAATGTGGAAGGTGCATCGATCTACGGCCGACTTCAATTCCGGGACCTGCGTGATGCCCCGTTTCTCGAGGTATTCGATGGCATACATCTCGACCATGTCCATCACCTGGTAAATCATGCGTACGTTTTCTTCCGACATCAGGCTTACATAGGTCCCCTTCCTGGGGATACTGACAACCAGGTCTTCCCTTTCCAGGATCAGCAAGGCCTCCCTGAGAGGCGAGCGGCTCACGTTCAATATCTCGCACAACTCGGCCTCGTTCAATCGCTGGCCGGGCTTGAGGCTCCCCGTAATAATTTTGACCCTGAGATTTTCGGTTACAGCGTCCCTGAGACCTTTGATTTCCATACTCCTCGATCAAGCCTTTCTGTCGATTAAATATATTCGATTGTCGATTGTATACAAAAATCGAGATCTGTCAACCAAAAAATTCGCGGAAAGACACCCTGGACTCCTTTCCAATAAAAAGGCCCCTTGAACAGCCTAGTTTCCATCCGGAAATGGAAAAAGAATATCGTTCCATAATCCTCGATAAATCTGTACAAATAGCAGAGATTGCCGGGGCCATGCAGACGGCCCCAAGAAAGGAAAAATCGTCTCATGAAAAACAACCGCTACATCGTCATCGTGGGATGCGGGCGTCTTGGGTCCTATCTGGCCAACCAACTCAGCCGTGACGGCGATTCGGTCGTGGTGATCGACAGGAGCGAGTCTGCATTCAGCGGTCTGTCGCCCGACTTCAGCGGTTTCCACATCCTCGGGGATGCCACCCACATGCAGGTGCTGAAAAAGGCCGGGGTGGAAAAAGCGGATGTTTTCATCTCCACGACGGACGAAGACAACGTCAACGTGATGGCGGCCCAGGTGGCGCGGAAGATTTTCGGTGTTCCACAGGTGCTCGCCATAGTGCTCGACCCAAAAAGAGAACATATCTTCGATCAGTTGGGGATCGAAATCATCTGCACGACCTCCCTGTCGGCCCAGGTTATTTTGAGGGCCGTCGTCAGCGGACCGGAGAGGCGCAACGGGACGCAGCCATGAAGGTGCTCATCGTCGGGGGCGGCAACCCCCTCTATTTTCTCTGCCGAAATTTCGCTGCGAAGGGATACGAGGTCGTGATCATCAACCGTGATCCTTCGGAGTGCGTTCAGTTGGCACGCGACCTCCCCGCCGCCACAGTGGTCTGCGGCGACGGCAGTACCCTTGAGATCCTCGAGGAGGCCGGCGCAATGGACGCCGATACCGTGCTCGCGGTCACGCCAAACGATCAGGACAATCTGGTTATCTGCCAGTTGGCTTCCCTTCAATTTGACGTGCCCAGGGCGGTGGCGCTCGCCAACGACCCGGACAATGCCAAAGCGTTTCGGAAATTGGGCGTCTCGGCATTTTCGACGACCAACATCGTCAGCAGTCTGATCGAGCAGTGGGCCTCGCTCGAGCACATCCTCAATCTGATCCCGGTCGGCGAAGGGCGGGTGAATGTCACGGAAATCCTCCTCGAAAAGGACGCCCCCGTAGCCGGAAAATACCTGAAAGAGATCGAGTTGCCCGAAAACGCCCTGATTGCCGTCCTCATCCGCCACAACCGTCCGACCATCCCTCGTGGAGAGAACGACCTGCAGGCAGATGACCGCCTGGTCGTGATCACCATGCCGGAAAACCATCGGTCCGTCATGAAGGCGTTGACAGGTAAACCGGAATAGAAGGATTGTGCGTTGCGGGAAAGAGCCTATCTCAGGCAACGATATGCCGCGATTCTTTGCGCCCTCGGTCGCATCTTCCTTGTGGCCGCCGGTGTGATGCTGCTTCCTTTGTCGATCCTGACAGCCTACCCCGAGGAGGCCGGGCACGCATCCGCATTTATCCTGCCCGCCGGATGCCTCGCGCTCTTAGGCCTTTTTCTGGCGAGGCGCTTCCGGGCTTCCTCCCTTGCCGAACTTTCAGTCGAGGAGGGCGGCGTCATCGTTCTGATCAGTTGGATCGTGGTCATCCTCTTATCTGCGTGGCCGTTCGCATCCCTCCTCGATCTGCCGTTTTCTCGTGCCCTTTTCGAGTCTGTCAGCGGATGGACGACCACCGGGCTTTCGGTCGTCGATGTGGCCCAGGCAGGTCCGTTGATCCTTTTTTGGCGCAGCCTGACGCAGTTCGCCGGCGGTGCGGGGCTGGCCGTTATCATGCTGTCCGCCATCGTCGGCCCGACCGGGGTCGGGATCTCGAGCGCCGAGGGTCGCAGCGAGCAGCTCGTTCCACAGGTCCGACAGTCCGCACGCCTGGTGATGATCATCTACAGTTCCTATGCCGCATCGGGGACACTCGCCTACTGGCTGGCCGGCATGTCGCCTTTCGATGCCGTCAATCACGCCTTTACCGCTGTATCCACCGGGGGATTTTCCACCCGCGCGGCAAGCATCGGACACTGGAACTCAGCCGCCGTCGAATGGGTCACCCTGCCGCTGATGCTTCTCGGAAACCTGAGTTTTGTGACCGCCTGGTTCTTATGGCGCGGCAGGATTCGAATCGTCGTCAGGAGCGGTGAGATCCATCTCCTCGCCCTTCTCATCGCGCCCTCGGTGGCCGCCCTCTTCATCTTCACCTGTCAGTCGATCTATCCCGACCTTGATGAATCGATCCGAGTCGCGGTTTTTCAGACCATCAGCGCCATGACCACCACGGGGTTTTCCACAGTAGGGTACGGAAACTGGAATGGATTCGGGATGCTTCTGCTGGTCATATTGATGCTGATCGGCGGAGGCACGTGTTCCACGGCCGGAGGAATCAAGCAATTCCGGATCTATCTGTTCCTGAGGCTTCTCTTTTGGGAATTGAGAAGACATCTCCTGCCCCGGACAGCCGTCCTCGAGCGTCCGATCTGGGAGGGCGATGAGCGCGTCTTTGTGGATGACCGTATGGTCCGGCAGACAGCGGTCTTCGTCTTCCTTTACCTCTCGACGTGGCTGTTTGGCGTCCTGCTGCTCTGTGCCTGCGGATATACCCTGTCCGATTCGCTCTTCGAATTCGCGTCGGCCATCGGTACGGTCGGACTATCGGCCGGAATCACCTCTCCCGGGATGCCCGATGCAGCCCTCTGGGCGGAGATCTTCGGCATGTTCCTCGGACGTCTGGAGTTCATCGTAGTGATCGTCAGTCTGCTCAAACTCTGCAGGGACATGAAGTCAGCGGCGACAAGAACAGCGAGACGAGAACCAATCAAAATCGTTGACAAATGAACCGGTGACGTTGTTTTCTTGGTCCATCGGGCACAAAGGCAGACTGGGTCCTATCGACTGAAAGGGAATTTTATGGGAATTCGCATCAAAATCCTGTCGGGGTTCCTGATCCTGGTGATCATGCTCGCACTCGCCGGAGGATGGTCCATTTACGAGATCCGTTCCATGGGGGGCTCGGTCAACCGGATTCTGGAGGAAAATTACAAGAGCATCCATGCAGCCGGCACGATGACCGAGGCCCTCGAAAGAGAGGACAGCGCGATGCTCCTCCTTCTCTCAGGAAACGAAACCGATGCCCGCCGGATCATGACGGCCGCGGATGCCACATTTCAGGAGGGATTTAGCATCGCCGAGAACAATATCACCCTGCCGGGGGAAGATAAACTCGTTTCGAAGATCGAAGAGGACTACCGGATCTATCGCTCGTTGTGGCCCAAGGCGGCGGAGGCGCAATCTTCCATCAGCCCGACATGGTATTTCGAGAAGGTGCACCCCGCATTTTTACATCTCAAATCCAACATCGCCGAACTCCGCTCTCTGAATGACGAGGCGATGTACACTGCGGCCTCTCAGCTCGAGGCCCATGCCCACCGGGCGGTGATGCCCGGCATCGTGGCCATCCTGTCTGCGCTGGTTTTCACCCTGATTTTCAATTATTTCGTTCACTACTATATGGTCGGCCCCATCATCCGTATCACCGACGGCGTCCAGAAATCGATGGAAACCCGCGCACCTTTCGACGTGAACATCGAAACCAACGATGAACTCCAGCGGCTGGTATCGGCTCTTCGTAATCTGGTGAACCGATATCAGCAAAAATCGGACTCTTGATGCGGCCGCACATCCTATTCCGCTATTCCGGAATCATCCTGCTCTTCAACAGTGCGTTTCTTCTGCTTTCGAGCGTCATCTCGCTCTATTACCATGATGCCGCGCTGCTGCCCCTCCTTTACAGCTCGCTCATCGCGGGGCTTCTTGGAATATTCCCCATCCTGTTCGTCCCCCCGGCAACCGACATCAGCAACAACGAAGGATTCACCATCGTCGTAGCCAACTGGCTGGTATCCTGCCTGGTAGGTATTCTGCCTTACGTGCTCTGGGGAGGCCCCTTCACCTTGGCCGATGCCTGGTTCGAGAGCGTCTCCGGTTTCACGACAACAGGCGCGACGATCCTCGAGGACATCGAGTCCCTGCCTTGCGGTCTGCTCTTCTGGCGCGCCACCACCCATTGGATCGGCGGTATCGGCATCATCGTGTTCACGCTTTCGGTCATCCCCTCCATGGGGCGGGCGGGCATGGTCCTTTACCGGAGCGAGATGTCCAGTCTGGCGACGGAGTCTTTCCGCTACAGAACCAAAAAGACCCTCCAGATCATCGTCATGACCTATGTCGGTCTTACGCTCGCCGAAACGATTGCGCTTCGTTTCTGTGGTCTGAGCCTCTTCGACGCCGTGACGCACGCTTTTGCCACCATCGCGACAGGCGGTTTTTCGACCAGGAACCTGAGCATCGCCGCGTTTCAAAATCCTGCGGTGGAAATGGTGATCCTGTTTTTCATGCTCGCCTCCGGGCTTCACTTCGGGCTTCTTTTCGCCGCCTTCAAGGGAGAACCCCGGAAACTCCTGAAATCGCCTGTTGCGCGGTACTATACAGCAGGCATGATGATAGGCATCGCCCTCGTCGCATGGGCGGTGCACGGCGACATCTTTCAGAGCTGGGGGGAGTCGCTCCGCTACGGGGCCTTCCAATTGATATCCCTGGGAACATCCACCGGCTTTGCCACTGCGGACTCCGCCGGCTGGCCGGGCTTCGCCCAGTTGATCATGATCTTTTTCACCCTGCAGTGCGCCTGCGCCGGCTCGACTTCCGGAGGCATCAAAACGGATCGCATCCTCATCTTCTGGAAAGGGATCCTCAAAAGGGTGACGATCACCCGTCATCCCCACGCGGTCATCACAACGAGGATCGGCGGTGCCGCCATAGAAGACGACGTCCTGGAGGCCGTCCTTCTCTATATCGGCCTTTACGTGGGAGTCGTCTTCGTGTCCAGCCTGCTGCTTTCAGCCTTGGGAGTGGATGTCATGTCCGCCTTCTCCGGAGCGGCTGCATGCATGGGCAACGTAGGCCCGGGTTTTGGAGCCGTCAGTTCCCTCGGCAATTTCTCCGGGATACCCCAAGCGGGCAAATGGGTCCTCAGTGTCACCATGCTGATGGGCCGGCTGGAAATCTTCGGGGTGATTCTCTTTGTCAGCGCGTGGTCGAGACGATAAATCTCTCCCCTGCCCGCTGGAAAAGTGAATCGAGGCCGAAAGTCGAAAAGAAGGCTTTTAGAAGCACCAATCCCCAACAAACGTGCAACAAGATCGAAACTGGAGTTCTTACACCTTCAATCTCCGGGAAAATGGTCCCATATTCGGGGTCCATCTCGAGGGAGCTTTTCACTATTCTCCCCAGAAAGTGGACTAAACAACTCCACAACTACTCGGGGCGGGATAATCGCTGTTTCGAAGGGGAGTGTGTAGCGCATACTGTGGGGAACGAGAATTTTCGCGCAAAAAAGAAGGGGTCGCGATTTGATCGTAACCCCTTGGAATTTTTTCTGGTAGCGGGGACAGGATTCGAACCTGTGACCTTCGGGTTATGAGCCCGACGAGCTACCTGACTGCTCCACCCCGCGGCAATCTTTACCTTATAACATTCCTGATCCACCTCGTCAAACAAAAAAAACGGCATACGGTGAGCAGCGGGTTTTATCGTCCCATGGGGCGATCAGGCATCCGGCAGAAAAATCGAGAATGTGGTGCCCTGGCCGGGATGACTGGACGCCGATATCTCACCGCCGTGGGCTTCCACCAGTTTGAAGCAGATGGAAAGCCCCAGGCCCGATCCCTTATCCCTGGTGGTGAAAAAAGGCTCGAAGATCATGGCAAGGTCGCGATCCGAAATCCCCCGTCCGCTGTCACTGATCTCGACCCGCACCCCGCGTCTATCCCGCCGGGCCGAAATCTTGAGCGTCCCGCCCTGTTCCATGGCCTCCAGGCCGTTCCCCACGACATTCAAGAAGACCTGCTTCACCTTGTCAGGATCACAAACGATCGTAAGAGGGCCCGATTCACCCTCCAGAACGAACTGGAATTTTCCCGGCGGATGCAAGGCGGACATGACCCCGACCACCTCTGTCAGCATACTGTTGATATCCGTCGGCCTTTTCACCAGCCGATACTGTTTGGTGAAATCCCCCAGATCTGCGACGAGACGCTCCAACCGGCCGATCTCCTCGAAAATGAGATCGAGCTTCCGCACCGCCTTTTCGTCGGAAAGGGTCTTGCGGATCTGGCGCGAAAAACCGCCGATAATCATCAACGGATTCTTGATCTCATGGGCCACCTGGGCAACCGTCTGCCCAACCGCGGCCAAGCGCTCGTTCTGGAGGAGTCTTTTCTCCATCTGCATTTTTTCGGACACATCGCGGAGAATAGCGGTGTAGGTGGGCTCGTTGTCAATCAACTGGTAGGAAATCCCCATCTCGACCGGAAATGCCTCGCCTCCTTTGCGAAAGGCCGACAGAGACAGAGGTCGGCGCAGGTGTTTGGACTTCTTCGTAGACAGGAACCGTTTCAGTTCGGGGTAATCCTCCGCATGCTGGGGGGGTATGAGCAACCCGATTTCCTTCCCGAGCACCTCCCGCCTGCTGTAGCCAAAAAGCCGGCATGCGGCATCGTTGAAGTGGATGATCCTCTGATCGGCGTCAAAGCTGACAATCGCATCCATCGCCGTCTCCAGGATGATCCGGAAATTCTTCTGGGATGCCTTGACCCTTCGGATCAACTGTCGGCGCGCGGTTTCATCCCGCGTAATCTGTACGAAATAGCGGGGGATACCGCCCTGCCCGCGCACCGGGTAGACGAGGCGAACGATCTCGCGCATCCTCTCCCGCCGGGTGTCAAAGACCCGGTTGACCACCTCGACACGCTGTCCCGATTTGCGGGCGCGCTCCAAATGACAGGCATCCGTCCGGCAGGCCCGTTCGCTGCAAAAACCCGAGGCGACCTCGTAGCATTTGCGGCCCATCACCTGCTCCTTCGGCAGACGCAGCCGCCTCAGGAAGCTCAAGTTGGCGTCCCTGATCACAAAATCCGCGTCCACGACCATGATCTCTTCCTGAATCCCTTCAAAAAGGGTCTTCAGAACCAGATCGGTGACACCGGCACCCCTCATGTCAGCCGCTTCTTTATCGGCGAAACGGTCCGACACCCCGTTTGCGGATGAATAAAACCGATCATTTTCATCACTCATGATACATCGGCCCCAATCTCGGACAGTAAAAGACATAATGCCGGCCGAGGATGGCAAACATGGCATCGGTGCCCTCGCGAATCCGCTGGTAGAGCTCCTTCATGGTGACAGCACGATTCAGGGAAGCCCGATAAACGGACGCGTCGTGCAAAGCACGGTCTATAGGCAGCAGCACTTGATCGAGCGGCCCATACCAGTGCAGTTGCAGTTTATCCTTCATCTCGAAAACCTTGCGGTAAAGATCCCTGAGGATGTCGGTCCGCAGAATGGGATTCACCTGGTTGATCAGGCAATCGAGAAGGCCGACAAGGTAATAGGCCTCCCGCATCCTGTCCTCCTCACCCCGCAAGGCGCACATCCCCCGGATCGTATACCCCACACCCCCCTTCAGGGTAAAATGAGGCGGCAGGACCCCGACATTCCGGCTTTCGGGGAGATCCGGAAAACCCAGCTCATCCTCCCATCGATCCGCAACCTCGCGCAGCATCTGGACAAAATGGGAGCTTTCCCAGTGCCCCTTCCGGAATTCCCACGGTTTGGCTACGAGCGCGTTGCGGCGCAGCAGCGGCGCCTTGAAGGGCAATCGTATGAGTTCTCCCATTCTTGTCCCTGTCGGCCGGTCTGGATTTTGCGCACCGAAGACTGCGAGTACGTCTGACCTTGGCGTCCCCTCCGCAAATCGCCCCCTCCGTCAAAAAACCCCCGGAAAGCCGCCTTCGACCCCTGCCTTCTCCCTCCCAACCGGCCGGCGGCTACGGTCGCGGATGATGCTTTTCGTGCACGGCCTTCAGCCGCGCCCTGGTGACGTGGGTATAGATCTGGGTGGTCGAGATATCCGCATGCCCGAGCATGATCTGCACCGATCTCAGATCCGCCCCGCCTTCGAGCAGGTGGCTGGCAAACGAATGTCGCAGCACGTGGGGGGTGATCTCCTTCCTGATCCCGGCCCGCCGTCCATACTCCTTGATGAGCTTCCAGAAGCCCTGCCGCGACATCCGCCCCCCCCGCATGTTGAGGAAAAGATAGGGGCTGTTGGCCCCTTTCCGAAAACTGGGGCGCCCGTTTTGCAGATAGCTTTGAACAGCCTCGACGGCGCGCATGCCCAGCGGCACGAGCCTCTCCTTGGAGCCTTTGCCCATCGTGCGCAGAAAACCGCCCTCGAAATCGACCAGAAAGGTGCGCAGCTGGATCAATTCCGATACCCGCAGGCCGGCGGCGTAGAGCACTTCCAGCATCGCCCGATCGCGCAGCCCCTTCGGCGAGCGCCCGTCCGGGGCAGCGAGCAGCGATTCCACTTCAGTCTGGCTCAGGATTTCCGGAAGTCTGCGCCGCATCTTGGGCAGATCGATGAGCCTCGCCGGATTCCCGGATATCACCTTCTCCCGCACCAGATACTTCAAAAAGACCCGGATCGCTGAAACATGGCGGGCGACACTCCGGAAAGAAAGGGATCGGCCAAGCTCGGCAAGGTACCCGTCAAGGTCCTCCCGAGTCAAACCCCTGAAAGACACACGGCGGGTCTTCAGGAACTGGTTGAAGCAGCCGAGATCGTGGGCGTAAGCCTGAACGGTGTGGTTGGAAAGCCCGCGCTCGAACTCCATATGGATCAGAAACCGGTCTATCCACTGTTCCGCGTCCATGGCCTCCACCTTTCGCAGAGCTGATGTCCGAAAGCACCTTTTAATAAAGGGCGTCGCGACCTCTGCCGATTTGCGGCCGTTTCCCGGGTTGGCGGCCCGGGATCCCGCCGACCGGAAAAGCGGCCGGCACCGGCGCAGATCAGGACATCGCCGCCGCTACCCCTGAAAATCGTAGTACCGCGCGTTGGGGGTTAGAATCCTGGCGCCGCCGGCCTCTATCAGAACCATTTCCTCCAGACGTACACCGCCTTTCCCAGGCAGATAGATCCCGGGTTCGACCGTCACGATCATCCCTTTCTCAAGGGTGACCGGGCGCAGGGGGCTCAGTCTGGGGCCTTCGTGGGTTGCCAGGCCCACCCCGTGACCAAGGGCGTGCCCGAAAAAGGGCCCGTAGCCCGCTTCGGCGATAATCCGCCGGGCCGTCGAATCGGGATGATCGCTCTGCACGCCCGGCCGAACCTCCCTCAGACCAGCCAGCTGCGCCTGCCGAACGACGGAGTAGACCCTGCGGAAGACCTGGTCGGGCTCGCCGAGAAAAACCGTCCGCGTCATATCGGAGCAATATCCGTCCAGGCGCACCCCCATGTCGAGGACGATCGGTTCGCCGGACTGCAGCCGCCGGTCGGAAGGGACGGCGTGGGGCAAGGCCCCGTTCGGCCCCGAGGCGACGATCGGCGGGAAGGCGACCCCCTCGGCGCCGGCCTCCGCGGCCATCCCCTCCATCATCCATGCCACCTTGCGCTCGGTCAGCCCGGGCTTGAGATTTTCGATCAATTCGTTTACAATGGACCCTATCAATTTGCCTGAAGCTTCCATGGCCGCGATTTCATCAGAATCCTTGACTTCGCGCATGGCCTCGACCAGCCCTCCCAAAGGGGTCAGGCTCACGGATACCGTGCCGTCAAGGGCTTGACTGACCTTACGGTAGAGGCCCCACGTCACCTGGTCCTCTTCGAATCCGAGATGTCCGGTCGCCATCTCCCGCAGCAAGGACGGGAGAAGGGTGTGAATGCCGTTCTTGACCTCAAGCACCTCGAAATCGGGCGCCTCGTCCCGCGCCTGCACGAGGTACCGGGAATCGGTCAGGAGCAGGCAGCGGTTCCCGTCGATCAGCAGCGACCCGGAGGATTCATTGATCTGTGGGTCATCCGCCTTGAATCCAGACAGATAGCGGCGGTTATGGGGCTGTGAAACCCAGGCCGCGTCACACGGGGTCTTTTCACGGAGGCGCCGGCGAAAGGCGTCCAGGCGTTTTCTGTAAGGGCTCTGAGTCATAGATACCTTCGAGGCGGCGGGCAGGTTTGCAGTTCGGTTGCACCTTCAAAACAACTTCAGGATAACAAAGAAAAGAAGTCAATGCAACGATGGACCCGGACAGGGTAAAAGGCTGCAGCATTGCCGGTTGGGTTGAAATCGGACCGGATTGCACTCGGCCTCCACCCAAAAACCGGCCCTCGGATGATCATCCGTCTCAATTCACCCGGTTCGTGCCCGTGGAGCCCTGGAAACCGTCTCGATGCAGGTCGCCGCAGAAGCATTTGTGCGGACTGACGCCGAGATGGTCCAAAAAGGCGCCGGATGGGGACTGCCTCGCGCGCAACCCTGAAATGGAGCATATCAGCAAAAAGCGGAACATGAAAATTAAGCTTGAAACTCAAAATTGAGAACTTGAAATACCGGACTTGAAGATTACTTTCTGAATCCAAGCACGGAACCCGAAAACCCCCTTAGCCTCAAACGGACCCGACCGCCCATGTACGAAGGCCAGATCATCGAGTACATCGACCAGGGGAAATTCATCTGTACGCTGTGCCTCCAGGACCGCGGCAACCGACTCCATCTCCTGACCGCCTACAACCGCGAAGTCAATCTTTCTCACAAACGGACCCTGCTGGTCTCCAGCCGCAGCATCGACCCGTCCCGGCCGCGCGAAGAACTGCTGGACATCCTGAAACAGACGGAAGACACCCGCGACCGGCTCAAACAGGAGATAGACGTAAAGTATCTCTGGGAGTTGGTCAAGGACGAAAAGGAGAGCTTCAGCCACCGCTATCTGGCGGAGCTCGTCTTTGGAGAGGAGGCGCGGGACGACCATATTTCGGCCCTCATGCGCGCGCTCTTCGAAGATCACCTGTTTTTCAAATACAAGGACGGCCGTTTTCTGCCCCAAAGCGGGGAGCGGGTCGAGCAGATCATCCAACAGCAGGAAGAGGAAGCGCTGAAAGAAGAACGCCTAGCCAAAGGCAGCGTCTGGCTCAAGAAGGTCCTTTCCGGCGATCCGGCCACGCCTCCCGACAGCAGCGATTTCCTGGTGGACCTCCTCGAGCAGGTGGCGCTTTGGGGAGAGGAAGCGCAGGATCTCAAGTACGCGAAAGAACTGCTTGCGAGAGCCGACATCAAGGACATTCGCCAGGCCCGAAACATCCTGATAAAACTCGGCATCTGGGAAGAACACCAAAACCTCGATCTTCTGCGCTCCCGGATCCGGAGCGGCTTCAGCACAGAAGAATTCGCGGCCGCCTCGGAGGTGGCACAGGGACCTTTCGATATCGGAGGTCGCGAGGATCTGACCGGACTTCATACCCTGACCATCGACGGCCTGTACACCGAGGATTACGACGACGCCCTGAGCCTCGAGAAGCTTGACGGGTTTTATGAGCTGGGCATTCACATCGCCGACGTCGCTGCCATGATCGCGCCGGATACGCCGCTCGACCGCACGGCCGCGGAAAGGGCTTCATCCCTCTACCTTCCCCGCCGGCAGGTCCCTATGCTGCCTCCCGATCTCTCACAGGACACCCTGAGTCTCAAAGCAGGATGCGACCGCCCTGCCCTCTCGCTACTGGCAAGGCTCGACACCGAAGGGAACCTGATCGATTTCGCGCTCAAACCAAGCGTCATCAGGGTAAAAGACCAACTGACCTACGAATGCGTCAACGCGCAGTTGGAGGAGGACCCCCGTCTGCAGGATTTGCTCCATCTGAGCAGGCGCTTCCGGGAAATCCGCCATGCCCGGGGTGCACTCAACATCTCCCTGCCCGAAATCGACATCGTCTTCGACGAGGCCGGAGAGGTCCAACTCTCTCTCATCGACCAGGACACGCCCTCGCGCATGATCGTAGCCGAAATCATGATCCTCTACAACTGGCTCACCGCGCGTTTCTGCATCGAACACGAGATTCCGACCCTTTTCAGGACCCAGCCGGAGCCGAGCGAGAAGGTTCCTCTGGAAGAGAAGGATTACCTTTTCTATGTCTTTCAGCAGCGCCGAAAACTCGCTCCCCTGCAGATCCAGACAGCCCCAAAACCGCACTGCGGATTGGGGGTGGACGCTTACATCCAGGCCAGTTCCCCCATCCGGAGATATCTCGACCTCGTGGCGCAACGCCAGCTCTCGGCCTTCCTCCTGGAGCAGCCCTATCCCTACGATGCCAAGAAACTGGAGGAAATCCGCCTGTACACCGATCCGCTGATCCGGGAGATTGGAAAGATCAAGCGCAGCCGCCTCCGTTACTGGATACTGAACTCCTTTGCCCTGAACCGCGGAAAAACCTACCGGGCCATCGTACTCGACGAACTGAAGAGCAAATACCGGGTCGTCCTGAGGGAATCCCAACTGATCGCCGAAATCAGGAAGGCGAACGGAAAGATCTTCGAAGCGGGGCAGGAAATCCTCGTGACGGTCGGCAAGGCCGATCCGTGGGAAGACATCCTCGAGCTCAAGGTAGCCGAAAATCAGTGATCCATTTCAAGCCGATCTTGCCCTCAGGGCCTCCCGAACACCCGCTCGAAGATCGTGTCCACGTGCTTTAGGTGATAGTCCAGATCGAAAAGCCCCTCGATCTCCTCCGGTGAAAGGACTCTCAGAATGTCCGGGTCCTGGAGCAGCAGCCCCTTGAAATCCTGCCCGGTTTCCCAGACCTTCAGCGCGTTGCGCTGCACGAGGACATAGGCGGCCTGCCTCTCGAGGCCCTTTTCGGCCAACTGGACAAGGACCTGCTGGGAGAAGATGAGCCCCCTGGTCTTGTGGAGATTCTCGAGCATCCGGTCGGGGTGCACCACCAGCCCGTCCAAAATCCCCTTCAAACGGTGCAGCATGTAATCGATGAGGATCGTGCTGTCCGGGCCGATGACCCTTTCGACGGAGGAATGGCTGATGTCCCGCTCATGCCAGAGGGCCATGTTCTCCATGGCCGCCAGCGCGTTCGTCCTCACCAGGCGGGCCAGGCCGGAGACGTTTTCGCAACCGATCGGATTTTTCTTGTGCGGCATCGCCGAGGAGCCCTTCTGCCCCTTCGCGAACGGCTCCTCCGCCTCCAATACCTCGGTCCGCTGGAGATGCCGGATCTCGACCGCGATCTTTTCGAGCGTCCCGGCCAGAACCGCAAGGGCCGAAAAATACTGGGCGTGCCGGTCGCGCTGCAAGATCTGGGTGGAAACCTCGGCCGGCTTCAGGCCAAGCAGGCGGCAGGCCCTGGCCTCCACGGACGGCGAAACGTTGGCGAAGGTCCCCACCGCCCCCGAGAACTTCCCACAGGAGATCACTTCCCGGGCCTGCTCGAGGCGCAGCCGGTTCCGCTGCATCTCTGTGTACCAGACGCAGAGCTTCAGCCCGAAGGTGATCGGCTCGGCGTGAACCCCGTGCGAACGCCCGATCATAACGGTCTTCTTGTGCTCCCGGGCCCGCCTTTCGATGACCGCCGCCAGCGCGTCGACCCCGCCGAGGATGCGGTCCATGGCCTCGCGCAGGAGCAGGGCCAGGCTCGTGTCGAGGACGTCCGACGAGGTCAGCCCCAGATGGATAAAGCGCGAGTCCGGCCCCACGTGCTCAGCCACGTTCGTCAGAAAGGCAATCACGTCGTGGCGGGTCTCCTCCTCGATCTCGAGGATGCGCTGCACGGAAAAGCCCGCCTTCTCACGGATGATGTCGAAGGATTCACGCGGAACGATCCCCTCTTCACTCATGGCCTCGCAGGCCGCCAACTCCACATCGAGCCATTTTGCGTACCGATTCTCGTCGTCCCAGATGCGCCCCATTTCAGGGCGCGTATACCGGCTGATCATTCTATCGTTCCTCCCCTGTCAAAATTGCCCCCGCCCATACGGCCCATCAGATATCCGCAGGCCAGCCCTCGAGCGGACACGCGGCGCAGTTCGGCCTCTTGCCGCAGCAGGTCTTGGCCGTCCGCACGATGAGGGCGTGAAATTCATTGTAAAGCGCCGCATCCTGCGGCAGGTGGTCCATGAAACAGGCCTGCATCTCGTCGTAGGTCGCCTCTTCGGAAATCAGCTCGTGCCGTCCTAGAATCCGATGCGTGTAGGCATCCACCACGAAGACGGGTCGTCCGGCCGCGTAAAGGAGGATGCTGTCGGCCGTTTCGGGCCCAATCCCCTTCACACCCAGAAGCGCCTCCCGAAGCGCCCCGGTCTCCTCGCTGAAGAGCAGATCCAGATGACCCGTGGAGCGCTGCCGGATGAACTCCGCCAGATTCTTGAGCCGCCTCGCCTTGATATTGTAATAACCCGCCGGGCGGATGGTCTGCGCCAGTTCCTCGAAGGGAATCCGGCCGAGCGCCTCGGCGTCGATGAGGCTTCGGGCCTTCAACCCTTCGATCGCCTTCTCGACGTTCCGCCAACTGGTGTTCTGCGTCAAGACGGCCCCCACCATCATCTCCAGGGGGCCCTCCGCAGGCCACCAGTGCTGCGGGCCGAAAGACGCCGCCATCCTCTCGTACATCGCCATCAGGATTGCTTCCATACCCACTTTCCCGGGACCTCCTCTGGTCATCTCTCTCTGAAACAACCGCCCCCCAGCCTCAGCCCCACCACGGCCGGTCAACCTGGAAGACCGCTCTCAAGCCCCGGGATGCGTCTCCCTCCCGCGGCCGGCCAACCCGGGAAGACACGGGTCAACTGCTTGACAGCCATAGAAAGATACCGTAAAATGAGTGGTTGTGTCAACGCCGCCAAGGGGCTCCTCCCCCGGCACACCCTTTACATCTCACATGCTTGCGAACATTGCCGCCCGGCCGTGACGGCCCTTTTTTTCGCACGAATGCTCATGAACGTTTTTGCACACAGGATCTGAATCCATGCCGATTGCTCAGCATCTGAACACCACACGCAACATCGGGATCATCGCCCACATCGACGCCGGCAAAACGACCGTGAGCGAACGGGTGCTTTTCTACACGGGCCGCCTGCACAAGATGGGGGAAGTCCACAACGGTGAAGCCACCATGGACTGGATGCTCGAAGAGAAGGAGCGCGGCATCACCATCACCTCCGCCGTCACCTCCTGCCTCTGGCACAACCACACCATCAACATCATCGACACGCCCGGGCATGTGGACTTCACGGTCGAGGTCGAGCGCGCGCTCCGGGTGCTCGACGGCGCCATCGGCGTTTTCTGCGCCGTCGGAGGCGTAGAGCCCCAGTCCGAAACCGTGTGGCATCAAGCCAACCGCTACAAAGTCCCAAAGATCGCCTTCGTGAACAAGATGGACCGCGTCGGAGCCGATTTCAACCGCGTCGTCGAGATGCTCCGGAAACGGCTGGGCGCGGCGCCGCTCGTTCTGCAGATCCCCTGGGGCGCTGAAGACCGCTTTCGGGGCGTCATCGATCTCGTGCGGATGAAGGCCGTCACCTGGGAAGACGAATCCCTGGGGGCGCAATTCATCGAAGGCCCCATCCCCGAGGAATTCGAGGAAGAGGCCCTGGCACGACGCGACGAACTGCTGGAGACGCTGGCGGACAAGAACGACGCCATCATGGAAAAATACCTGGCCGAGGAGGAAGTCCCCGAAGCCGACCTCAAGCAGGCGATCCGCAAGGCCACGATCCAGCTGCAGCTCGTCCCCGTCTTCTGCGGAGCGGCGCTCCGCAACAAGGGCATCCAGCCGCTGCTCGACGGCATCGTCGATTTTCTGCCCTCTCCCCTCGATATCCCACCGGTGGAGGGCATCGTCCCGCTCACCGGAGAATCCGTCCAATGCCCGCCCAAGGCCAAGGCGCCGATGTGCGCTCTGGTCTTCAAGGTCATGATGGACCAGGGCCGCAAGATGAGCTACCTCCGGGTCTACTCGGGAACTCTCTCGGCCGGCGACACGGTCTTCAACCCATCCCGGAACACCCGCGAAAAAGTGGCCCGCCTGCTTCGGATGCACGCCAACAAGCGCGAGCGGATCGACAGCGCCTCGGCCGGGGACATCGTCGCAGCCATGGGGCTCAAGCTGTCGAGCACCGGGGACACCCTCTGCGACGAAAACCACCCCGTGCTCCTCGAGTCCATCCGCTTCAACGCCCCGGTCATCAGCATCGCCATCGAACCCAAGAAGGTCCAGGACCAGGACCGTGTGATGGACGGCCTGGCCAAACTGGCCGACGAAGACCCCACGTTTCGCTACCATGTAGACGAAGAAACCGGCCAGACGATCGTTTCGGGCATGGGCGAACTGCACCTCGAGATCATCCTCGGGAGGCTCAAGCGCGAGTTTCTGGCCGAGACCAACCAAGGCAAACCCCAGGTGGTCTACCGGGAGACCATCACCGAAACCCTCACCCACCGGGAGGTCTTCCAGCGCGAGCTGGCGGGCCAACAGTACTACGCTGGCGTCACCATCGAGGTCTCGCCGCTTCCCCGCGGGACTGGAAACCGCTTCGCGGACCGATGCGACCACCCGGGTTTGACCGACGTCTTTCTGGAAGCGATCCGCCAGGGCGTCGACGAGGCGGAGGAAAGCGGGGTCCTGCTGGGCTACCCGGTCATCGATGTGCAGACGGCGCTCCTCCAGGTCGACATCAAGGAGAACGTGTCGGATGCCATGGCCTTCAAGGTCGCCGCAGCCATGGCCTTCCGGAACGCCTGCAGCCAGGCGGGGCCGCTCGAGCTCGAACCGATCATGAAGGTGGAAATCCTTGTGCCGGATGAATTTGTGGGCGAGGTCATCGGCGATCTGAACACCCGCCAGGGCAGGATCGAACAGATTCTGAGCGAGGGGGCGGTCCAGGCCCTGATCGCCCGCGCACCCCTCTCGAGGATGTTCGGCTATTCAACGGCTCTGCGCTCGGTCTCGCAGGGCCGCGCCAATTTCACCATGCAGTTCAGCCACTACGACAAGGCCTGATCCTCCGCGGCCCGGGCCGAGAAAAAACATTTCCGCCCCCGGGCTAGGCCGGCCGAAAACGGGGTTTGCGCTTTTCCAGAAAGGCCCCGACGCCTTCATGCCCGTTCGGATGATCCCCGCACCGGGCGAGCATCTCGCGCTCGCGCTCGAGCTGCACCTCGAAGGGGTTGCCGAAGGACTCGAGCAGGAGTTGCTTCGATGCGGCAAACGAGTTCGAGGAGCGTGCCAGGATATCTTCCATGACCTCCAGGGCGCGGGCGGCACTCCGACTCTCCTCAGCGACCTCCGTCACCAGCCCCCAATCAAGCGCCTTTTCTGCGTCGATCGGCGCATCGAAAGTGACGATCTCCATGGCCTTCGCCAGGCCGACGATACGCGGCAGGGTGAAAGTTCCGCCGCCGTCGAGGCTCAGGCCGTTGCTCGTGTAGGCCTGCCGCAGCAGGGCCGACCGGTCCATAATACGGAAATCGCAGGCCAGCGCGAGCGAGAACCCTCCCCCGGCTGCCAGCCCGTTCACTGCGGCGATCACAGGTTTGGGCATCCGCCGGATCTCCAGGACGGCCTGATGAAAGCGGGCCGCGAGCTCGTGAAAGGCTGCACCGTACCGCCCTCCGTACCCGGCGATCCAGCGCAGATCCCCTCCGGCGCAAAAGGCCTTCCCGCGTCCTGTAACAATCAGGCCACGGACATCCTCCCGGCCGGCGAGGGTGACCAGCTCATCCGCCAGGCGCTGGACCATGGGGAGGTCGAAGGCGTTGTAAGCCTTCGGGCGATTCAACTCGACGATCCCGATGCCGTTCTGCACCTGCAGCATCACGGCAGCCGATCCTGTCTCCATCGTTTCGGAGGGCGCTTCTGTACTCACCATTTCCGTCTCCTTCTTCAACCTGGGCTCAAACCGCAAAGGCAAACACATCTGCGGCGTTCCCGCCGGTGATTCGGTGCAGGGCTTCATCGGAAAGTCCGGCCGTTTTCATCTCCGCCAGATACCGGGACGGCTTCAACAGGGGATAATCGCTGCCAAGCAGGATCCGATCCCAGCCGATGATCTCCCCGGCGATGCGGTAGATGGCCGGCTCATACAGATAGGGTGAGGCCGCCGTATCAAACCAGACATTGGTGAATCGCCCGCGGACCTCCTTCTTCATGAGGGCGTAAAAAAAGATCCCTCCGCCCCAATGCGCCAGAACGATGCGGTTTTGCGGATAGGCCGCGATGAAACCGTAGACCTCCGCCAGGGTCATAGGCGCCTTGCCGGGATAATAATGGCCCACAGGCTCGTTGACGTGCATGAGGAGCGGGGCGTCATGGGCACGACAAATCTCCATGACGCTGGACAAGCCACGGGTCACCGCCTCCGTCAGGCCCCCTCCGTACACCGCCAGCTCACCGATTCCCCTCAGCCCGGCCGCAAAACACCTCTCCGCCTCTCGGGCCGCGCCCGGGGCCGTCGGAGAAAAACAGCCGAAGCCGATCAGACGATCGGGGTAGCGCCCGACGGCCTCGATGATGTAGTCGTTGTGGGTCTTGTAAAACGCTTCCCTCTCCCAGGGAAATCCGAAGATCACGGATTTCCGGATCCCGCCCTCATCCATGGCCTGAATGATCTCCTCGACCCCGGCCAGCCGGGCCTTCGGCGACTCGTAAAGGGTTCGGAAACCGTCCTCGCCCTCGAAAAGAGGAGTGCGGTCCCGCGCAAACTCAGGCGGAAACAGATGGGTATGAAAATCGATCATGGTTCCAACAGCGGCTTCAGCGCCCTCCGCAGGGCATCGGGGTTGTAGCCCACCACCTTGTCCCGAATCTTACCGTTCCGGTCGATGACGAACATGGTGGGGATGGCGGGATTTTCCTCCGTGAAGTAATCCTTGATCACCCGATCGTTGTACCGGACAATCGGGTAGTTGATCTTGTATTTTTCGCCGAATGCCTTGAGATAGGCGTCCTTGAACTGGCGTTTGTCGTCCACGGACACGCCCAGGATTACCAGGCCGTCCGCCTGGTGATCCTGCTGCAGTTTCACGAGTTCCGGGATGGAAAGACGGCACGGGGGGCACCAGGTCGCCCAGAAATCGAGGAGCACGATCTTGCCGCGGTACTGCTCCAGCGATATCTCTTTTCCTTCCAGATCCGGCAGGGAAAAAGAGGGCGCTGCGACATCCGCCCCGGCTTCGGATTGAAACGGAACACAGAGGAGGCAAAACACCAGGACCTCCAGCAGCACCTTGAAGGTTTTGATCTTTTTCGACATGAACCCCCCTTATTTTTCGGCCTTGCCCGCGGCCTGCAGTCTGTTTCGGTCACCCTCCCCGGAAGGCGGCCTTCGAGGATGCACTCCCCCCAACGTCATGAGCCACTCGTAAATTCCTCTATATTAGGTATCCCGCTTCCATAAAGCAACCCCCACAGAGCCATGGACCGGGCGACCTGCGGAACCGGCAGCCACCCAAGAAGCTCCCGGCCCAAATCCACCGTCGTTTCCTCAGAAAACCAACGAATGCTGCTCCTACCACAAAAGGCTGTTCCTGCCACAAAAGTTTCCGGCCCGGAAATGAGGATTTTTTGCCAATATCAAGACAATCAAGCGTTTGTGCGGAGGCGACCTGGTGGTCGCCGCACAAGCAAACGTGCAGATTGACGCAGAGATTGGCAAAAAAGACCATTTCCGGGCCGGAAACTAGAGCATTTGATAGGGATCGACATCCACCACCACCTGCACACCGGCCGGCGGCGTTCGCACGGCCTCGCCCATCTGCTCGAGCAGATGTCTCAAAGACGCGATCTTCCGACCCTTCAAGAGAAGCTGCCAGCGGTAACGCTCTTGGATGCGTGCTATAGGGGCCTCGATCGGGCCCATCACTTGCAAGGTCTTTTCGCGCCGCGGTCCTCCGTTCAGCAGGCGCCTGAAACCCGCCCCCAGTTCCCCCGCATAGGCAGCCGTTTTTCCGCGGTCCCTGCCCTGCACCCGGATGCAAACCAGGTGCGCAAAAGGCGGGTAATCGAGCCCCGCCCTCAGGGCCGTTTCGCGCTCGAAGAAGTTTTCGAAATCATGGGCCATCGCCGCCTGCAGGGCATAGTGGCCGACGTTGAAGGCCTGGATGATGACTCTCCCCGGCCGCTCTCCGCGACCCGCCCGCCCTGCCACCTGGCTCAAGACCTGGAAGGTGCGCTCGGCCGCGCGGAAATCCGGGAAGTTCAGGAGAAGATCCGCCGCGATCACCCCGACCAGGGTCACGCCGGGAAAATCGTAGCCCTTCGTGACCATCTGGGTGCCGACGAGAATATCGATCGCACGGTCGCTGAACTGTTTGAGAATAGCGAAGGAAGCCCCCTTCACCCGGGTGTTGTCGGTGTCCATCCGCGCCACCCGCGCCGACGGAAAGAGCCTCTGCAGCTCCAGTTCGAGTTTCTGGGTGCCGAAACCGTAAGTCTTGATCGCCTCGCGGCCGCATTCCGGACACACCTGCGGAACGGGGCCTGTAAAACCGCAATAGTGGCAGCGAAGCTCCCGCCGGGCCAGATGGTGGGTCAAGGCCACGTCGCAGTGCGGACAGCGAAGGGAACGCCCGCAGGCGCTGCACACATGTAGCCGGTGAAACCCGCGCCGATTGAGAAAAAGGATCGCCTGGCATTTTTCTTCCAGGGTTGCCTTCAGCGCCTCCCGAAGCTCGGTGCTGAACATCGCGCCGGGGGGATCGGAGGCTGCGCTCCGCGTCATGTCAACCATCTCTATATGCGGCAAAGACCTTTTTTCCACGCGGTCCGGCATCGAGAGCATCCGGTAGCGGCCCCCTCGGGTATTGTGGAAGGACTGCACCGAGGGCGTCCCGGACCCGAGGAGCACGGTCGCCTCCTCCAGCTTCGCGCGCATGACTGCGGTGTCGCGGGCCTGATAGCGGACGCGATCGTCCTGTTTGTAGGCGGCGTCGTGCTCCTCATCCACAATGATCAGGCCGAGGCGCGGCAAAGGCGCAAAAAGGGCCGAACGCGCACCGATCACCAGATCGACCTGTCCTCCTGACATCTGCAGCCAGACATCGAAGCGCTCCCCCCTGCTGAGGCCGCTGTGGTAGACCGCGACCCGCTCCCCCAGCCGCAGCCTGAACACGCCTTCCAGATAAGCCGCCAGCGCGATCTCCGGAACCATGACGATCACCTGCCGGCCGAGCCGGATGGCCTTTTCCGCCGCACGGACATAGACCTCGGTCTTTCCGCTTCCAGTCACGCCGTAAAGGAGCGCCGGCGCGAACACCCCCGCTTCGAGGCTCTTCTCGAGCCACGCCACCGCCGCTTTCTGGTCCTCGTTCAACGCGAACGGGCCCGCCGAAACCAGCGCCAGCCCGCCGCCCGGGCTGCGAAAGACGGGCGCCGTAAAAGTCTCGAGCACCCCTTTCCGAACCCACTTTCGCACAAGATAGTCCCCGTTCGTGAAAAGCTCCCCAATACGAGCGAGCACCGCATCGCCTTCGTCCAGGAACATCCGCAGGAACCCCTCCTCATTCGCGGCACCCTTGCCGCGCCCGAACACCGCCGCTGCGGCCTCCAGGCCGGCACGGTCCTTCACGGAAACGAAGCGTCGCAAAAGCCGGCGGGTGCGCCCCCGTTTTCGCCCCATCCGGAGGCTCACCCACCCTTTTCCGATCAGAGGTTCCACATGCCTCACGGGCCAAGGCAGTTTTACGCCGGGATTCCCATCGATCCACGCCAAGGTCTCCTTCACGGGGTCGTCGGCCGGCAGGCTCTTCAGAGCGCACTCACCCTCTTTTGTCAGGACGGCGCATTGGAAGGGGTTTACGTTGAGTCCAGCCGGCAAAACACTCTCGATCACCTGCCCGGGCGGGTGGAAATAGTAATCCGCCATCCATTCGAACAGCGGCACCATTGCGGGGCCGAACAGGGGCGGCTCGTCAAAGATCCGCTGAATCTCCTTGAGCTCCATGCCCGTTTCGTTCCCGTCCTCGGACAGGACGAATCCCGTAACCGTGCGGTTCCCGAAAGGCACCATCACACGCCGCCCCGCTTCGGCCAGGGCGGCCAAGGAGGGCGGAACCCGGTAGGTGTAGGTCCCCCACACCGGGGCGCACACGGCGATCTTGACGCATCGAGCGGGCATAAGCGATGTCTCTGGATGCCTCGACGAAGGGAAAGGACCGTCTCAGACCGGGTGGTTCGAGGCGGTCGGGGGAACACGCTGCAGACCTGAATACGACGGACTCGATAAGGACAGCAGCCGCCTCGACGGCTCATGACGAATGCCCGGCGGATTCCCTCCTGCGCGGGGTGATCAATTTATCTATGGCAAGCCATACGTCCATCTGCAGCTTTTGAATATCCCGCTTGCCGTAATTTGAAAGGGAAATGGGGTCCCCGATGCGCAGATCGATCGTCCCGCGGTCGATCCGGAGGCTGCCTTTGGGCACGATGGCATGGCTGCCGCTGATGCCGATCGGAACGATATCGCACCCTGCCTTGAATGCCAGATTGAACCCGCCCCGCTTGAACCCCTGGAGAGCGCCGTCGGTGCTTCTCGTCCCTTCGGGGAAGATCAACACCGAAGCCCCGTCTCGGATGCGCTGAGCGGCCTTGTTCATACTCTCGACGGCCTTGCGCGGATCGTCACGGACAACGCCGATATAACCAGCCCTGCGCATCGCAAAACCGAAGAGCGGAATGCGCATCAACTCCTGCTTCAGGATAAATTTGAAGTTGACCGGAAGATGGGCCAGAAGCGCGAAAATATCGAAAAAGCTCTGATGGTTGCTCATGTAGATGCGCGGTTTGGACGCGTCCACGGCGCCGGCGCCCTCCACACGCACCTTCACGCCGCAGCCCCAGAGGATGCTTTTTCCCCAGGGGCGCGCCACCCAGACATGAACCGTGTCGCCCGTGCGATCGAAGATCCCCAGGACGGCAGCCCAAAGGCAGAACAGGATCGTGTCGATCGCAATGTAGGCATTCAACAGGATGAATCGCATAAACCTCCCTTCACCGACCGATGCATAGAAGCCGATGCAGCCTATGCTCAGGCTGCCGGACCCACCCGACGGCCTGTTCCGCCCCGCGGCTTGGGCAAAACCACGGGCAATTCTATCCGCAGCAGGATGCGGCCTTCGATTTCGCGCTGAACGGTAACCTTCCCACCGTGCCGGTGGATAATGATCTTCGCCAGAGGCAGGTCCTTGATATCCGATCCGGTCTTTCCGGTGATGCGCGGGAAAAAAAACTGCTCCAGGTCTTCATCCCCGAGGCCTTCCGCCCGATGGCTGATCTTCACCAGGCAGGTGCCGTTCCGCCTTTCAGTCGTGACAACCAGCGATTCGCTGCGCGGCGAGGACACAATCGCATGCTTCACCAGGCATTCAAAGGCCCGGCGGAGCAGGTCGGAATCGCCTTCGATCGGGTCCAGCGCCGGATCGAAGGTCGCCTCCACATGAAGCTGCCTCAGCTGTATGGACTCATCGACTTCCTCCAGGCAGGTTTGAAGGATCCGATTCAGATCCACACGGGTGATCGTAAGCGTGAACGGCTCGATGGACGAGAGGATGATCTGCAGAATATCCTCCAGCCGGGCGACCTCCTCCACGATGATCTGGGCAAACTTCAAATGCGGATCATCCGGGGACATGGCGTTGCAGAGCCGACGGGCAAACCCCCCCGCAATGGCGAGAGGATTGCGGATCTCATGGGCGAAACGGGCGGAGATCTCACCGAGGACACGGATCTCCTCCGTCTGCAGGGTCCGCTCCTGAAGGTGCTTGAGCTCCGTGATATCGACCATCGTGCCGTCCACCCATTTGACCCTGCCGTGTTCGTCCTTGGCCGGGGTGGCATGGTCGATGAAGATGAGATCCTCTCCCTTCCTCGATTTCACCACGCGCTCGACCTGCAGTTCCTTCCCGTCTTTCCAGCACCGTCGGACGGTATCGTCTTCCGACTCGCCGGTGTAGCCGCAGATCTTCTCCCACCAGAACTGCTTGTCGCCGACCGCCTCCTCGATGGTGTAGCCCAGCTTCTCGGTAAAATAGGGATTCAGGAACTCGGTCGTCCCGTCATCGAGCAGCCGATAGACGATCAGAGGGATGTTCTCGACGAGCGTGCGGTACTTCTCTTCGGAAGAGACCAAGTCGGCGGTGCGCTCCTCCACCTTGCGCTCGAGCGTGCGGGCGTAGTTGGCGATCTCGCGCCGGCGCGCCTGGAGGGAATCGAGCATGGTGTTCAGGGAGATCGTGAGCATACCCATCTCGTCGACAGGTCTGATCTTGAGGCGTTTTTCCCTTCTGCCCCGCGCGATCTCCTCGGCATCATGGACGATCTCGATGATCGGCCGGACGAAGAGATGGGCCACCAGCCACGTGAGCGCAAAAGACAGGATAATCCCGACCCCGCCGACCAGGAACATCAGGTTCCGCGTCTTTTCGAGCCGCCGCATGATGGCGGAGCGATCGACCTCGATCTGCACCAGCGCCACTGTCTCGCCGTAGTAGTCCCTGACAGACCCCAGAAGCACCGATTTATCAGGCGCCCCTACGGGAGAAATCAGCATCCGCGGCCAACCCTCCCGTGAGTCCCCGTTCAGGGGGAACGGATCATAAAATCCATGCCCTTTGACCGTGGTCGCAAGGAGGATATAGTTGTCCTCCCCCCGCTTCTCGTAGACCGTAAGATCCGTCTGCCACTGGCCCTTCAGCCGTTCAAGAAACGGTGCGTCGAACGGGAATCCGATTTCGACGGTTCCCGCCAGCACACCGGCGTAATAAACCGGCGCCACCCCCCGGATCCCCAGTCCGGTCAACCCCCATTCCAGTCCGGAAAGGGCCTTCCCCGTCTTCATGGCCTCGATGACCTCCCGCCTGTAAGAGATCATCTCCCCGGACTCTTCCCGCATATGCAGCCGCAGAAAGGATTTCGCGGGTGGGATATGAAAATGGAACTGCCCGATCCCGAAATTTTTGCGGAGTTCTTCGTAAAGCGGGAGGAAGGAGCGGTACAGCCCCTCCTGATCCCTCAAAGCCAACGCCGCCTCCGCTATGGGATTGACAGCCACCATCGTCGCGAGGGAGAGCGCCTGCGCTTCTCTGTGCTCGATGACCGTCAGGAAGATCTGATAGACCCGTCCGAGCTCTTTCAACTCCTCGTTCTTGATCAGCTTTTCCTGCGATCTGAGCCCGATGTAGACGAGCACGGTCGTGCCGATGAACGAGAGGATGAGAAACGGAACCAGCAGTTTCCATTTCAGGCTCATCCTCAGAATCCAGTTGGTCATCTGCGAGATCATCGTCCGGTTACGAGCGGCATCAAGGCCATGTCCTTTTGGATCCGTTCAGCACGCCGAACGACATCCGTGTTCGGCTTGACGGGAGACCATCGGTGCGGGTTAGGCAGAACAGCCGCCATCGCCGCCGCCTGAGAAGGGCTCAGGACGGACGCCGTTCGATTGAAGTACCCTCTGGCAGCCGTTTCCGCACCGGCGTAACCCCGCCCCCAATCCACCATGTTGAGATAAACCTCCAGGATCCTTCCCTTGCTCCAAAGGACCTCTATCACAACTGTGTAGTAGGCCTCCAGAAGTTTTCTGAGCCAGCTCCGCTCGGGCCAGAGAAACACGGTCCGGGCAGTCTGCATGGATATCGTACTGGCCCCCCGCATCCCCCTGTCCGCCGCCATATCCTTCAGCGCGATGGACAGCTCCGTCCAATCGAAACCATGGTGCGTGAGGAAGCGCTGATCCTCGCCGGCCATGACGGCACGACGCAGGTGCGGGGATATCTTTTCGAGCGGCACCCAGCCGGCCTGTTTCCATCGTTTGAGGACGACGCCGCTGTACTTGAAATAGTCCCAAAGCATAATCGAATTGAAAGGCGGATTGATGAATCGAAATGCCGCCACCTGCAGGAACGTGAACAGAAAAAACCCCAGAAGCCCCGTCAAGGCCCATTTGAAACATGTTCGCAGAACGCTTTTCTTCCTCCGAGACAACCGGGGTCACGCCCTTCCCTTCCGAATAGCCTGCCAAGCCGCTGTCTTCCTCTCCCTCGGAACGGCATCGAGATCCAGACCCTCGCCCCTGAAGCAGCCCTCCAGCCGTTCCACATCCTCCTGAAACCTGCGATTGGACCGGCGCAGGAGGTCTTCGGCATGGGCACCCCGGGCCCGGGCCAAGGCGGCCAAGGTGAACAGCAGATCGCCCATCGCCTGGTCGAATCCGCCGCCGTCGGCCATCGCTTCTTCCAGAGATCGAAAATCCCTGCGAGCCGCATCCACCAAAGCGGCGGCGTCCCCCGATTCCAGGCCGTATTTGGACGCGCGCTCCGTTACGCGGTGGGCCCTCATGAGGGCCGGAAGATGCAGGGGCACACTGTCGAGCAGGGAGGCGGCCGAATCGGCACCGTTTTTTTCCTGCTTCTTGATCTCCGCCCAATTGCGCGCGACTTCCTCCGCATCCCCCACCTGCGCTTCCCCAAACACATGGGGATGCCGACGGATCATCTTCGCGATGATCCGTTCGAGGACATCCAGCAGATCGTAGGCCCCCGTCTCCGCCTCGATCCGGGCCATGAAAACGATCTGAAAAAGCAGATCCCCCGACTCCTCGCAAACATTCTGCGGATCGCCCTTTTCGACGGCATCTTCCACCTCGTAGGCCTCCTCCAGGAGATACCGCTTGATGCTGCCCACCGTCTGTTTGGCATCCCACGGGCACCCGCCGGGCGACCGCAATCGGTCCACCAACCGGCACAGTTCGATAAAACGCTCTCCAAGACTATCCCAATCCATTTTGCATCGATTCGGACCGGTTCGGCTTTCCGGATCCCCGGCCGGCCTCCTCATCCCCCCTGAACTTTCTTTTCCAGTGTTCATAGGTTTCCGGCGATATCTGCCCTGCCACAAACTGGGAAGACCGGACGACCCAAGGATACAGCTTCGACTGGGTTACAATGGGCGAGGCCGCCGGGACGAAAAAATTGATAATCACCATTCCAAGGTAGAGCAGCACCATCCCTTTCAAAAAGGCCACCCCCACTCCCAGCACCCGGTCCAGCCAGCCAAGGAGAAGTCTTCTGGACACCGTCTTCAGCAGCAGGCTGACCAGATTGCAAGCAACCATGGTCACCAGCATGATCAAGGCGAAGCTCAGCAGGGAGAGAAAAGGCCAGTCCGGAAGAAACGCCTTCAGCAATCCCGTCAGAACCGGCTCATAGCGAAAAGCGATCAGCAGCCCCAGTATGACCCCGGCCAACGATCCGACCTCACGGAAAAAACCGCGGAAAAAGCCTCTGATGAGCAAAAAGCTCATCAGTGCAACGATCAGGATATCCAGCCAATTCATAAGGTCTCCAACCGCCGGATTGCCCCCGCAACAAGGATATCGACGCGTCCGGATTGCACCCGGTGACCTCGAGGCCTTGGCTGCCCCTCCCTCGGGAAAACCCGTCCTTTCGGAAGATCACCCATAGCCGGAGTGCATATTCAGCCTCTAATCCCAACATTATAAGAAAGTATCCTTCCCCCGTCCAGAAACGAATGCCGTGCATGAGCGCGACCCCGCATCCGCAGGAAAAGAATCTCTTATCTAAGGCCGCTCGGGGCAGCATACGCAAAAAGTCGCTTGAAGACAATCGATGATTCCTATAAGCTAGTTTCCATCCGGAAATGGTCTTTTTTGCCAATCTCGGCGTCAATCTGCACGTTTGCTTGTGCGGCGACCACCAGGTCGCCTCCGCGCAAACGCTTGATTTCCTTGGTATTGGCAAAAAATCCTCATTTCCGGATTGGAAACTGGGTTCTATAGGGAAATCATTTCCGGATGGAGATAAGCTATAGCGCAGTCTGCATCGATCCGTACAATTTCCTGAGTTACCCTCGGTTTCGGAGCACCGGTTTCCGTCGTGGACGGCTCGCTTGCGAGGTTTTCGACCTCCCTGCCGGGTAAAGCTCCGAAGGGGTCCAGAGCCGATCCGGGAGGAGTCTGCCATGAACGAACAGGAAAAGCAGGTATACGACGCTATGGTCAAGGCCGGCGCACCCTTGCGGCCCGGAGACATCGCCAAGACCCTCGGCATCGAGAGCAAGGAAATCTCCAAGATAATCCAATCATTAAAAAAGCAAGGCAGGGTGTTTTCCCCCAGACGCTGCTTCTACGCTCCGGGCTCCGAATAAACCCCGCACAACGCCCACCCCTTCCAGGAATGAACCCGCGAAGGAGGACGAACCATGCTTGAACTGACGGTCTGGAAAAACCAGCAACTCAATGATCTCAGAAGGGATATCGACCGCCTTTTCGACCGGATATGGGCGGATTTCGGGATCTCTTTTCTGCCCGGCGAATTCGTTCGCGGACCTGCCGTTCATATGGCGGAGAATGCCACAACCCTGATCGTGCAGGTCGAGTTGCCCGGCGCGAACCCGGACTCTCTGCGATTGACCGTATTCAGGAACCTGCTGCTTGTACAAGGCGAGAGGCCAACGCCCTTTCCCGGCGTTGCGGAAGAGCGTCGAAACCCCACAGGCGCCCCCGCGCCTTTCACGAGGCGCATTCAGCTGCCCTGCCGCGTCATCGAGGACGAGGTCGAGGCCGTCTTCGCAGACGGGATCCTCCGGGTTGTCCTGCCCAAACAGCTTAGAACACGCTCATCCAGCATACGCATAACGGTCGGTTGATCTTCTCTCCACCCATCGCCTGTCAACACCCTGGATGAACAAAGGAGGATATCGATGCCCAGGAAAAAACAGATTCCTGAAGTCCCTGTCGAGCGACTGCGCTGGCGGCTGGACCCAGCCGCGTTCCAGTTCGAAACAACCAACGACCTCGATCCGTTGAAAGAGATCGTAGGCCAGAACCGCGGGGTCGAGGCCTTCCGGTTCGGGATGGGCATGAATAAACAGGGGTATAACATCTTCGTGACCGGGATTGCCGGAACCGGCCGGATGTCTACCGTCCAGAAGCTCCTGCAAGAGATGCGCCGCACGGACAAAAGGCCGCCGGACCTGTGCTACGTCGCCAACTTCGAGAACAATGAAGCACCCATCCTGATCCAGCTCGATCAGGGGCAGGGGGCCGAATTCAAAAAGGACGTCCACGAACTCGTGGAAACCCTGAAAAAGGAGATCCCCCAGCTCTTTGAAAGCCAGGAGTACATCAGCCTCAAAAAAGAGATCATGGAAACCTATGAACAGAAGGGGAAAAGCTTCTTCAAAGGCCTGGATCAGAAGGTCAAGGAAGAGGGGTTCGCCCTCGTAGACATCCAGATGGGGCAAATCAAGCGGCCGGAGGTAATGCCGGTGGTGGACGAAAACCCGGTGCATATCGACCAATTGGAGGCTATGGTCGAAAAGGGTCGTTTCCCCAGGGATGAGTTCGAGGTCCTCAAAGCAAAGCAGGCGAAGCTGCGCGAACAGATTGACCTGATCTTCCTCGAACTGAGGGATCTACAGAAGGAAGTTCAGCAGAAGATCGAAAAGATGGATCGGGTCGTTTTCATGAAAAACGCCTCGGAGCTGACCGACCCCCTCGCGACCAAGTTCAAGAACGAGAAGGTCAGCGCCTTCCTGACCGCCATGCTGAACGATATGGCCGAGCACCTTCAGATCTTCCGGTCGCCCCAGCACCAGACCCCGCCGGAAATGGCCGGGATCCTCCCGGAGTCGGACCCCTTCCAGCCTTATCAGGTCAACCTGCTGGTCGACAATATCAAGCAGGAGGGGCCACCCGTCATCGTGGAGAACTACCCGACCTACCGCAACATTTTCGGCGCCATCGAGCGTATTGTCGACCGCCACGGGCTGTGGCGCACCGACTTCAGCAAAATCAAGGCCGGCTCCTTCATCAAGGCGAACGGCGGCTACCTGGTCATCAACCTTCTCGACGCCATCATCGAACCCGGTGTCTGGCAGGCCCTCAAACGGGCGCTCAAGAGCCGGAAGCTCGAGATCCAGACCTACGACCCCTTCTATCTTTTCACAACCAGCGGCCTCAAACCCGAACCCATCGAGATCGACACAAAGGTGGTGGTCATCGCCGACGCCTATCTCTACTATCTCCTCCTGGCCTATGACGAAGACGTCCAAAAGATGTTCAAGGTCCGGGCCGACTTCGACACGAGCATGAAAAAAACGGATGAAAGCATCCTGCAGGTCGCCCGGTTCGTGAAGCGCACGACCGAAGAGGAGGAACTGAAGCCCCTCGACCGCGCCGCCGTGGCTGCGCTCGTCGAAGAATCGGTGCGGATGGCGGGACGGCAGGAGAAGATCACGACCTCCTTCCCCACCATCGCCGATCTCGTCCGCGAGGCCAATTTCTGGGCGCGCGAAAGCGGCCAGGACATCGTCACGGCCGAGCATATGGAAAAGGCCCTCGAAGCGCGCATCTACCGCGCCAATCTGATCGAAGAGCACATCCAGGAGATGATCGACCGCGGCACCCTCATGATCGATATCGACGGCGCCGTGGTCGGGCAGGTCAACGGGCTCGCGGTTTACAGCCTCGGCGATTACATGTTCGGCAAACCTTCACGAATCACCGCCTCGACCTCCATGGGGCGCGCCGGGATCATCAACATCGAGCGCGAGGCGGACCTGTCCGGCAGCAGCCACAACAAGGGCATGCTGATCCTCGGCGGATACCTGCGCAAGAAGTACGCCCAGGACAAGCCCCTCACCATGAGCGCCAGCATCGCCTTCGAGCAGTCCTACGGCGGAGTGGACGGCGACAGCGCCTCCTCGACCGAGATCTACGCCCTGCTCTCGAGCCTCTCGGGTGCACCGATCAAGCAGTCCCTGGCGGTTACGGGTTCCGTCAATCAGAAAGGCGAGATTCAGGCGATCGGAGGGGTCAATCAGAAGATCGAAGGCTGGTTCGACTGCTGCCGACTGCGGGGGCTCACGGGTGATCAGGGCGTCCTGATCCCTGCAAGCAACGTGCAGGACCTGATGCTCCGCAAAGGCGTCGTGGAAAGCGTCAGCAGCGGCCGTTTCCACATCTACCCTGTCAGCACCATCGATCAGGGGATCGAGATCCTCACCGGTGTTGCCAGCGGAGAGCGCAAGCCCGACGGCACCTATCCGAAAGGGTCCATCAATCAACTGGTGGATTTGAAGCTGCGCAGCCTGGCCGAGGGGCTGAAAGAATTTGCGAGTGAAGAATCATCCAACGAGGCCGCGCCAAAAAAATCGGGCAAGAAGCAGTGTGGTCCGCAGCGGCTGCATTGATGCTCTGGCCGCCGCCCCCTCTTGCGGGCCCCGTCCAGGATCGCATCGCCTGGGCCGATGCCAGTTGCGAAACCACCAGGGCGACACTCCTCTCCGATGAAACCGTAGAGGTACTGCTGGCCCGCTTCAGACGAGCCGCAGAGGCCTCCCGCGAGGCCATGCAGTCCTCGGGGATCGTCGAAATCTGCCGCCGCTGCGACGAGATCGAGGGCGGATCCTGCTGCGGGGCCGGCCTCGAAACGCACTACGATGCCGTGCTGCTCCTCATCAACCGGCTCCTCGGAACCGCGCTCCCGGGATCGCGCCGGGACTCGCGCTCCTGTCTCTTCCTGGGCCCGGAAGGCTGCCTCCTGACCGCAAGGCATGTCCTCTGTGTAAACTACGTCTGCCGCAAGATCACCGACCGGATCCGACCCGAACGCCTCGCCCGGTTGCGCGAACGCGAAGGCGAAGAGCTCGAAACCCTATTCCATTTGCACGAACGTATCAAGAAGGTCTTGAAGCCATGAAGTCCGATCGTCCGGCAGCCCTGTCACCGTCCGAAGCCGCCCCCCCCACCGGACCGTCGGGGAGTCTGCTGCCGCACCACCGGACCTTGAAGACCATCGCCGGCTTCTATGATGAACGAAAGGTCGGGGATGTCGGGGCTCTCGGATTCAGACGCTCCACCGACCTTCTGACCCTTCTCGACTGCCTTGAAACATTTCTGAAGGAAGGTTGGCTGGTCCCCGGCGAATCGCGCTTTCTCGATCTCGGCTGCGCGGACGGCCGGGTCAACGTCCTCATGAGTTACCTGACCCGGGTCTCGGCCGGCATTGAACTGGATGAATGGACGTTGGACGAATACGAGCCGCTCAAACAGGCCCTCGAAGAACGCCTGGAACAGGAGGGATGCCTCCCGCCGCCCGCGAACATCCGTCTTTTTCATGGAGATTCGACCGCTCAAGAGGTCCACGATACCCTGGAGAAGGAAACCGGAATCGCCTTCGAAGACTACGACCTCTTCTACACCTATCTCATCATGCACGAGGAATTCAGCGAGTTGATCCGAAAACGCGCCCGCCCGGGGGCGCGCTTCATGGTCTACGGCCTCAGCCACATCATGCCCCGCTATCCCGGGATGCGCCTGCTTACCGATCCCCGTCCCCTGGGGGGGATCCTGGCGGTCTACGAGAAATGCTAGGATGAGCCGCTGCGCACGGCAAGGCTCAGATGACGATCGCCTTCGCTGAACATGAGCCGCTTCTCAACCATCATTCGAAGGAACGGCAACGCACGCTCTTCCCCGAGACCGGGGAAGCGGGTCAGTATCGCGCGCAGGCTGCGCTGCGTACCGCAATAGAGGTAAAGGGCCCGCGAAATCCCCTTCAGCCGGTGGGTTTTCTGGAAGACCCCGGGTTGCCGCTCCCGGATGATCATGAAATCACGCCCGTCCAGGTAGGAAAGGATGGGCTCGCAGGCAGCCAGGTCTCCATCGCCCGCCCCACCTCCGTGCAGGGTCTGGTAGGATCGGTGCCACGCCTCGATCTTCTTGCGCACGGGGCGCCAGAGCCGCCGCTGCCACAGCACCCCCCCGCTGTAACCCTGCACCATCAGTTTGAGGCCCTGCAAAACGGCCGGAGGAAAGAGGCGCGCATAGAAAGGATGGTTGCGGACCCTGCCGATTCCGTAGCGCTCCGGGTCAAGATGAACCGGGCTTCCATAGCCCAACCAGAAAGAGATCCCCCTGAGCGGCCGGAAAGGCAGGGCAAAATCCAGGTTCCGAAGGGTTTCGGCCACCTCGGCCTCCCCGCTCGATGGGAATTCCAATATGAGATTGGCGGCCAGATCCGGGTACCCGTAAGCCTCGCAGTGCTTCATGATCTCCAGATTGTCGATGGCCGTCGTACCTTTATTCATGCGTTTGAGCAGCAGCGTGCTGAGGCTCTCGATACCGACCTGCACCTCTCTTACCCCGGCCGCACCCATCGCGCTCAAGGCCTTCAACGGCGTCCTGGCCCGGATCTCGCCGAACAGCCGGAAATCCCGCCCCAGTCCATGGATCCCGTCGAAGATTTCCGCCAGTTCGCGCGCGGGCAGCAGGTTGTCCATGAAGGAGACCGACAGGGCCTGGTGCCGGCCGGCGAGGGCATCGAGTTCGTCGAGGATCCTCTGCCGGCTCTTGGCACGGTATCCCCACCACTGGAGGTTCAGGTTGCAGAAGGCGCACCCGGAGGACTGCATCTTCCTCCCGGCTCCGCGCCACCAGCATCCCCTGGAAATCTCCATCGGCAGGCGGGGGAAGAACCGTCCGGGCGGCGGCAAAGCGGACAACTCCTCGAAATAATCATCAAAATCCGGATAGGGCAAATCATCGAGCGCGTCGACCTGTGAGGTTTCCGGGGAAGACCGGCCCATCTTCCGCCCGATCAACCCCTGAAAAGGCGGCACCGCCCCGGGGTCCACCCCTCGGACCAGGTGCGTCACCAGGTGAGCGAGCGGCCGCTCGCCCTCCCCCTGAACGACAAAATCGATTTCCGGGAACACCCGCAGAAGACTTTCGCCCATATCGCCGGCGCACGAAGACCCTCCGGCCGCGACCAGCACGTTGGGGCTTTTCCGCTTGATTTCCCGGATGAAATACAGACTGCTCGTCAACTGCCCGAGGCAGACGGAAAACCCGGCGAGAAGAATCCGGTCCCACGCAACCTCATCCACAAACAGGGCAGATGACCCATGGAGGGTATCGAGAAGATCATCGAAGGATAAACGGCGCAGCACCGGAACATTCCGGACTTGACGCCGCCAGAACGCCTCCAGGCCTTTGCGCCGCTCAGGGTAGAGCAGCGCTGCATAAAGGGATTCCGCAGGCCAAGTCCGATCCGCGATTTCGCGATACACATCGTAGCCAAGGACGGCGGCAACCGGCAGGTAAGGATGCAAGGCATTGACTTCGAGGCCCGGCTGCACACGGCGCAGGTAGGCCTTGAGGGCACCCAACTGGATGGAAGGTCGGTTGAAAAGCGGCCAGGGGGTCGATACCAGGGCGACACGGGTCACCTTGTCCATCGCGGTTCCCCTTGACAATCGCCTGGAAGGGTCGGCGATCGAAACGGTGAGGGCAAGGGCAGGAGGATGAGGGAAACGCAGCCGTCTCCCCGATCCTCCCCAAAACAGAGGGCGAAGTTCGCCCCAGAGACAACACGTGGTTTACTTGGCACTCGCCATGCCTAGATCGAATGCCTTGATATTGGACTCGAGAAAGGCCTTCTTGGTTGAAGAGGAGATGGTCTTTTTCATGTCTTCAGGGGTGATGGGAACGGCACCCGATCCGATCAGGGCGCCGAGCATGACCATATTGAGCGAAAGCGGATTGCCGGCCTCCGCCGCCAGCGCGCTCCCGTTCAACGCGATGACTTTTTTCTTGACCTTCTTCTGGATCAACTGCACGGCCTCGTCCACTTTGGGATACTTCCCCTGGCCGATAGAGACCGTAAACGGGGGCAGCGGGCTCAGGTTGGTGATCACCAGGCTATCCGCGTTGCACTTCCCCATAGACCTCAGCGTCTCGATCGGCTCGAAGCCGATCAGGACATCCGCCTCAGCCCCTGAGACGATGGGGCTTGTGACGTTTCCAATCAAAACCGCGGATTCCACGATCCCGCCTCTCTGGGCCATACCGTGAATCTCGCTGACCACAACCGGGATGCCTGCGGCAAGCGCCGCCTCTCCCAACAGACGCGAGGCTAAAAGATTCCCCTGGCCGCCGACGCCGACAAATACCAATCGTTTTGTTTCCATTAAAGCCTCCCTTTCCTCATTTCACGGGTACGATGGCGTTTTCGGGACAGACCTGGGCGCAGACCGAGCAGCCAATACACAGATTCTCGTCGATCCGGACCTTTTCCTCCTCCACAAACATGGCCGGACAAGCCAGCTTGTTGATGCAGTCCCTGTGATCCTTGCACTTTTCCTGGTTGACGGTGAAGACCTTCCCCCGCTTGAACTGTTTGGTCGCCTTCGCAAACAGGGGGCAGAGCTCCTGGGAGATCACCACGGAAAGGCCATCGTATTCCTTGGCGGCCTGTAAGGCTTCGATCGTCTTTTTGATCTTGAAGGGCTTCACGATATGCACGTCTTTGACGCCGCAGCCGCGGACGACATCCTCGATGGAGACGCGGGCAAGGTCGAGCCCCATCAGCTCCGCCTGGACACCCGGGTGAGGCTGATGGCCGGTCATGGCCGTCGTCCCGTTGTCGAGGATGACGAGGGTGAACTTGTGGTTGTTGTGTACGGCGTTGACAAGGCCGGTCATGCCGGAGTGGAAAAAGGTCGAATCCCCGATGAAGGAGACCGTTTTCTGTTCGACCGCCTCGGAAAAACCGCACCCGCTGCTGACCGAGGACCCCATACAGATCAGGTAATCCGCCATGGAGATGGGCGGCAGGACACCCAGGGTGTAGCAGCCGATATCCGTCGGATAGACCGCCTCGGCGCCGAACACCTGCTTCACCGCGTAAAAAGTGGCGCGGTGCGGACAGCCGGCACACAGGTTAGGCGGTCTGCCGGGCAGCGGGGGCAGGTCGGACATGTCGACCATCGACGGGGCCTTGTATTCGATCCCGAAATACTCCGCGACCGATTTCCGGACGAGGCCCGGATCGTATTCGAAAAGACGCGAAAGCCCGCCGACCCCTTTGCCCTTGATCGGGATCATGACCCCGTTTTCCTGGGCGAGGGCCTTCAGCTCATTTTCCATGATCGGCTCCAGTTCCTCGACCACCAGGACCTTGTCCACCTGTTTGAGGAACCGCGTCATCAGGGCCTTCGGAAGCGGCCAGGAGAAGCCGAGCTTGAGCAGCGTCACCTTGTCGGCGATGCCGAGATCGACGACAGCGTCACGCACGTAGTTGACGCTCACGCCATTGGCGACGATGCCCCACTTCCCTTTCCCGGTTATCTGGTTATACGGCCACTGCTCGGATTTTTCGAGGGCCCGGTCGTACTTTTCGAGCAACACCTGGTGCAGCTTGCGCGAGACCGCGGGGACCGTCACCAGATTGAAAGGGTCTTTCTTGAAAGTCCCTTGGGTTTTTCTGGGAAGCAGCTTCCCGAGTTCCACGCCGCCACGGATATGGTTCAAACGCGTCGTGGTTCTCAAGAGGACCGGCAACCCCAGCTCTTCAGAGAGATCGAAGGCCGCCACGGTTGCGTCCTTCATCTCCTGGACGGTCGTAGGCTCCAGCATGGGAAGCCCTGAGAGACGGGCGTAATACCGGTTATCCTGCTCGTTCTGGCTCGAGAAAAGCGACGGATCGTCGGCGTTGACGATCACCATGCCGCCTTTCACCCCGACGTAGGCGAGCGTCATGAGCGGGTCAGCAGCGACATTGAGCCCCACGTGCTTCATCGTCACCATGGTCCTCAAACCGCAGGCCGCCGCTCCGGCCCCCACCTCCAACGCGACCTTCTCATTGGTCGAGTACTCGAAGTAAAGGTCCGTCTCCCGGCTGATATTGAGGAACTGCTCAGGGATCTCCGAAGAGGGCGTTCCCGGATAACAGGTGGCGAAAGACAACCCCGCCTCCAAGGCACCCCTGGCAATGGCCTCGTTGCCCAACAAGAGCATCTTTGTACCTGGCGCATCTGTCAATAACTTGTGCATCTTCTCCCCCGACTTCCATTGATGGTTGTTTGGTCTCTCCGCCGCGGGCCCGCCGGACCCGGAACACCGAAGAGCAAGATCTGCATAAACAGGATGGCAATGCGTTGTCGACGATCAGGCAGCCCTGGAGCCTCGGGGGCTGCCCAGTGCAAGGATGGTCATATTACAGCTATATTTTAGCTGTCTTTTCCTACCGAACGCTTGAAAAGATGTCAAGCAAAAAGACCCGGCGCGCTGCGAAGATCGACGGCTGCGGCGGCGAACTGCGGACCAAGCCGATATCAAGGGTTTATCTTGAAGGTTTCAGCCATACCCGCATACTTCTTCCGCAGCTTCGGCTTCTCGATCTTGCCGGTGGGATTGCGCGGGACGTCGTCGAAAAAGACCCGGCGCGGCCGTTTGTATCGCGGAAGACCCTCGCAGTACTGAAAGAAAGCGGCCTCGTCCATCTTCGCGCCTTCCTTTAGCTTGACGATGGCCGTCACAACCTCCCCGAGCCGTTCGTCGGGCAAACCGATCACCGCCGCATCCTGAATGAGCTGGTTTTCCATCAGAAAATCCTCGATCTCGACCGGAAAGATATTCTCCCCGCCGGTGATGATCACGTCCTTTTTGCGGTCCACCAGCCAGATGAACCCATCTTCGTCCACACGGGCCATATCCCCCGTAAGAAGCCACCCTTCGAAGAGCGTGTCCCGGGTGGCCTGCGGGTTCTTGTAATACTCCTTCATGACGCACGGCCCCTTGACCATCAACTCACCTGGTTCACCCGGCCGAACGGGCTTCCGCTCGAAGTCGACGATCTTGAACTCCCAGTCGAAGCCGGGGACGCCGATCGCCCCGACCTTGTGGATATTTTCGACCCCGAGGTGCACACAGCCCGGGCCGGTGCATTCGCTCAGGCCGTAATTCGTGTCGTACTGATGATGCGGAAAAACCTTTTTCCAGTTCCTGATCAGGCTCGGCGGAACGGGCTGTGCGCCGATATGCATAAGGCGCCACTGGTCCAGCTGATAATCCTCGAGTTTGATCTCCCCCCGTTCGATTGCCACCAGGATATCCTGCGCCCAGGGGACAAGGAGCCAGACGATGGTCGCTCGCTCTTCGGAGACTGCCTCCAGAATCCACTGCGGCTTGATTCCCTTCAGGATGACGGCCTTTGCCCCGACGATGAAGTTCCCGAACCAGTGCATCTTGGCGCCGGTATGGTACAGAGGCGGGATGCAGAGAAAATTGTCGGCGTGGGTCTGATAGTGATGGCGGTTTTCGACAACGCAGGAAAATTCGAGGTTCCGGTGGGTCAGGAGGATCGGCTTGGGCATCCCGGTGGTCCCCGACGTAAAATAGAGTGCCGCCTCGTCGAGGACGGTGACCGGCACCCGGGGCTCATCGGCCGGGGCCCCGGCCATGAATGCGTCGAGATCATCTGCGTATCCCGGCCGCAGTTCGGAAGACCCGGAAAAGATGAAATGCTCGATCGTCCCGAGTTCATCCTTGATCGGCGCCAGGCGATCGACAAATTCCTCGCCGAAGATGATGGCCTTCGCCTCGGCGATCTCCGCACAGTATCGGATATCCGACGACGAGAAGCGGAAATTGAGCGGCACGGCCCATGCTCCTGTCCGGAGGATGCCGAAATACGCCGGAAGCCACTCGAGGCAATTCATCATCAGGTGGATAACCTTGTCACCCTTCCTGACGCCTCTCGCCATCAGGCCGTTGGCGATCCGGTTCGCCGCCTCGTCGAAGGCCTCCCAGGTCATCTCCACCCGCTTCCCCTTGGCCGGATCCCTCTCGATCAGGGCGATTTCCTTGCCGTACATCCTCGCGTTGCGGGCCAGAATTTCACCGATCAGCATAGCATTCCTCCTCAAAAAGGATGAGTCCGCAGGCCCGGACAAAAGTCATTGATCTCTTCCATCCAGGCGCAGCCGCGCCGACCCGCAGGGGGGCATCAAAGCCTGGCTTTAGCCATCGGCACAAACGGAGAGTTCGGATACGTATCCACAAACTCCTTGAAAAGGGCCTTGGCCTTATCCCCCTGTCCGGCCAGCGTATAAAGGCGGGCCTGCTGCAGCAGGACCGATTCCTTGAAAGGGCTTTCCTTCTCGTTCAAGACTGGAGCAAGCTCGGCGGCGGCGGTCTCATACTCTCCTTTGGCCTCATAAATGGAAGCGATCGCCAACCCGCTCAGCGCAGGATAGGGCGCCTTGCGGGACACAGCTTCGTTGAACTTCCGGTAGGCCTCGATGGCTTCATCGTACTGCTTATCACGCGCATAAAGATGGGCCAACTGAGGCAGTGCAAGATCGGCCGCCTTCGACAGTCCGTAATCATCGATCACCTTTGCGAAGAGATCCTCAGCCCGCTCGAGCGCCTCCGGGTCCGGATCCGGCCCCTGATTCTCGCTGATGATCTCGTACGCCTCATTGTAGACCTCCTGGCCGGCCTTGTTGACGTGCCTCAAGTAGCCCCATCCGGACAGGTAGACCACGAGCGCGACGGCCAATCCGATGACGACAACCTTGACCTGCCGGGTGTGCGCGCTCAGATATTTCAGAACCTTTTCGGAGAGGGTCAGAAACTCGTCCGGAGACTTCAGGAGTTCCTTGCGTTTCAGTTTTTCTTTAGCCATGGCCTCAGCTTTCTCCTCACACAACAAATCGGTTCCGGTCTGTGAACGAACCGGGCTCGGGTTTCATGCCAGCCTGCAGACGATGACCGGCCGCAGAGCAATCTCCATCTCTCCATACACTTCTGCAAAAGCGCCGGCGCCTAAATTCACCTTTCAATGGATCTTGCCAGTTTCAATCCAGAAAGGGGCTTTTTGGCCAATCCCGGCTTCCATCTGCACGTTTGCTCGTGCGGCGACCTATAGGTCGCCTCAGCACAAACATTTGATTTCCTTGATATTGTCCAAAAATCCTGCAAACTGTTTTGTATCGGGAAACCATTCCCGGATGGACACTTGCTAACAAATGGCAGCCACGCAGTCAAGGCAAAAAGAAGGCTTGTCTTTTCCCGCTCGACCTCCAATAATGCCCCTGATCGGCCCTTCCCCGCCGCCGGCGACCGGCGGGTTCCTTCCAAGCCTCTATGCGGTTTACCCAAATACACCGAGGAGTTCTCCCTGTTGAATCACCTCGATCCATTCCTTCAATGGCTCAGCGACCTGCCTGCGGGCTTGATCTATACCCTCCTGGGGGTTTGCGCTTTCGTGGAAAACGTCTTCCCGCCCATCCCCGGGGATACGATCACCGCCTTCGGCGCCTTCCTGGTGGGCACCGGCAGGTTGAACTTCGCCGGCGTCTATGCGGCAACCACCATCGGAAGCCTGGCCGGATTCCTGGCCCTCTTTCAGGCGGGCTCCATCCTGGGCCGCCATTTCTTCATCAAGAGGGATTTCTGGTTCCTGAAGGTACGCGATATCGTCCGCGCCGAGCTCTGGTTTCAGCGCTACGGTTACGGGCTGATCCTGATGAACCGTTTTTTCCCGGGGATCCGTTCGGCGATCGCTCTGTTTGGCGGCTTCTCCTGCCTCAGGCTCCCGGTTGTGGTCCTGTTTTCCCTCGTGAGCGCCGCCCTCTGGAACCTCATCTGGATCTCCATGGGCTACGCCCTCGGCAAGAACTGGGAGCACGTTCGCGAAGGCATCGACCGCCTCCTCTACCGGTACAACGCCGGGCTCATGATCCTCTTCGGCCTGGCCGGCGTCATCCTGCTGATCCGCCATCTGCGCCGCCGCAGGCCCTGAGGCCGGCCCCGGAAACAGGCCCTTTCTTCACCTGCCGTCGCAGGCCGAAGGCCCGTCCACACGTGCGGGGGCCGCTTCAATTGACATCGCCGGCTTCACCGAGGCGGCGAACAGCGCATCAGGCGCGCGGGGGCAGCTGTGCCCGGGGCCTGCCGGCCGGCTGAACAGGGTCGAGCGCGTTCCGCCGCGCCGCGGACCTCCCCGATCACCCGGTCACGTTGCAGGTGTCCGCCCCTCCCCTGAAGCCGTTTCCCGGTCGATCCACTCCAGAAACGGCTGATGCCCACCCACAATCGGAATACTGACGATGCAGGGGCACTCGTAGCTGTGCATGGACCGGATCCCCTCCACTACGCGCGGGACCAGCTCCGACCGGGTCTTGGCCACCAGCACCACCTCCCGGTCTTCCTGAACCGCCCCCTCCCACCAGTAAAAGGACTGCATCCCCTCGAAGATGTTCACGCACGCCGCGAGGCGCTCCGAGACGAGATGCCTCCCGATCCGCCGCGCCTCATCGACGCTTCCGGCCGTCACGTAAATCAGATTTCGATCCACCATCCCTCCTCCCTTGTGCCTGCCTTGCGGTTTCCACCCGGAATCGGCGTTTGGAGGCGCGCCGGCCGATCCCCTTTTCACCCGTGCATTTTACCCGGTCATCCTGATCGCCAGGCGCACGGTCCGTGTCGAAGCGCTTGGATGGGCAGTCCACAAACCCCAGCAAAATGATTTGAATTCCAAAATCAAATGTGCTATTGAGCCTTCGGTGGTGCATAAGATTTTTTTCACAAGGGCATCCATTATCCCATTTTTTTAAAGAAAAGTCAGGAAAGGAGATTCGGAATGACCGCCAAATTAATCAAGGGGACCGAAATCAGGGAGCAAATCCTCAAGGAGATCGAGGAAGAGGTCAAACAGATCAAGGAGAAGCATGGCGTCGTACCGGGGCTCGTGACTATCCTGGTGGGTGAAAACCCGGCTTCCATTTCCTATGTCACGCTCAAGATCCAGACGGCCCATCGGGTGGGCTTCAAAGAGGTTCAGGACAGCCAGCCGGTGGACATCTCCGAAGCCGACCTGCTCGCCCTCATCGACAAATACAACAAGGACGATTCGATCAACGGCATCCTGGTGCAGCTGCCCCTGCCCAAACACATCAACGAGAAGAAGGTCCTCAACGCCATCGACCCGGACAAGGACGTCGACGGCTTCCATCCCGTCAACGTCGGCCGGCTGATGATCGGCGGCGACGAAGTCAAATTCCCGCCCTGCACCCCCGCAGGCATTCAGGAGATGATCGTCCGAGCGGGTGTCGAGACCAGCGGCGCCGAAGTCGTCGTGGTCGGCCGCTCCAACATCGTCGGGAAACCCATCGCCAACATGATGCTCCAGAAAGGCCCCGGGGCCAACTCCACGGTGACGATCGTCCACACGCGCACCAAGGACATCGCGTCCCACTGCAAACGGGCCGATATCCTGATCGTGGCCGCAGGCGTTCCCGGACTGGTCAAACCCGAATGGATCAAACCCGGCTCCTGTGTCATCGATGTCGGCGTCAACCGGGTCGGCGAGACCATCAGTGAAAAAACCGGCAAGAAGGTGGCCATCCTGCGCGGCGACGTCGACTTCGACAAGGCGAAGGAGATCGCGGGCTACATCACCCCCGTTCCGGGCGGCGTCGGCCCCATGACCATCACGATGCTCATGAAGAACACCTTGAAATCCCTCAAGTTCCAGCTGGGCATCGCCTGATCGCCTCACCCTGAGCCGTCAGCGATAAACAAAAGGGGCATCGGATCCTGTCATCCGGTGCCCCATTTTTGTGAAAAACCGTTCAGTTCTCAGCCGGCCGGAATAGACAGGCGCCACTCCGCCTTCGAGCCGGGGGAGTCTCCTGCACCATAACCGGCTTTTCTCCGGCTCGGCTTTCTATGCGTACTCGCTTTCCTTCTTCCGCGGAAATTTCCCGCCCATGATGGAGCCGGCGACAATCGCCATGACAATCACCCAGCCCCAGACGACGAACCAGGAGTGCGTCCAGCTGTACAAGAGGCCGCCTCCTACAAAAGAAGGGACCATCATTACGATTCCGACACCGATTTTTCTCCAGAGATCCATAAAACCCCTCCCTCGCCGATTTTCCGCCGCGCAGCGTTCCTTCGCGGAATCCGCGGCCGCTTTTCCCGGGCACTCTATATCAAACGCCGCGCGCCGGTCAAGCTCTTAAAGAAAAAACGGCTTGATTTTATCCCCCTCCGTGGGCTAAATTACATCATTTCCAACCTACGGGGCGTGGCGCAGCCTGGCAGCGCACTTGCTTTGGGAGCAAGGTGTCGCAGGTTCAAATCCTGCCGCCCCGACCAGTTGAATCAAAGGGATTGCGATGAACGAGCCGCAACCCCTTTCGATCAAGCAGGCTTCCTTTCGATTCACCCCACAGAGAGGAGGGCCTTTTCCGGCCCATCCCGAGAGGCGTGTGGATGATATCGTCGTTCACGCTCCCCTCCTCCAGGTTCTGACCCACTCCCGCTGTTCGAAGGTCTCCGGCGACGACCCGTATCCGTTCTGAGATAGCCCACTCAGGTCCTCGATCATCGCAAGGGCCTCCTGTCCCGAGCCGTGCCCGTGCCTTGCGAGGTAGCACCCCACCACCGTGCCGGTGCGGCCGATCCCGCCTCGGCAATGAAGGTAGACCGGCCGATCTTCCGCGATGGATCGATCGATGCAGTCGAGAATCCGAACCATCAAGGATCTGGACGGTATATCCAGATCCCTGATGGCAAAGCGGTGATGAACGGCGTCGATCCCCATCGCGTCAGCCGCGGACCTCAGCTGGGGCGTATAAGGGACGAAAGGTTTACCGCTCCAGTTCACCTCGCATGGCTCCATGAGGTCGACAAAGGTCCTGAGACCGAGGTCGAGCAGGGCCTTGAGTTGCTTTTCGGCCGTAGCCGGGTCCTCCGAACCGGGATAGCGGCCGGCTAGGAATCGGCCCGGAATGACCCAGTAGGACGGAGTGAAAGGGACGTTCAAGTTCACCTCCTGCGGCTCATCCTCAAAGACGGGCGCTGCATCCTCGTTTTCCATGGCAATTCTGTCCTTTCCCTGTGGTTTTGGCAAGACGGTATCACATGGGTTTGACAGATACGGTCAAACGGCAGGGTCCACTTACGTTCGACGGTTCGATAGCCCGGGACGTTGCCAAAAACGGGCGGACTCTCGAAAACCAACCCTGCGTCGATCGGCGCACTCCACTATGGCGGCCACGCGTCGTGCCTGCGTCCTCAGGACCGCTTATTTTGGACGGATGATCTCGGTTCCACTCCGGTTAAACGGAAAGCTTCAAACTTCTTGTCCCTCGCACGCAAAGGAAGGGGATATGTCCGAATTCATTTGAATTGACATATTGCAGTTCAATATCGTAGTTTCCAATCGTTGGCGCAAAGAATGTCTCATCCCCCCTGTCCCTTCGCGATAGATTCAGGCAGATCGGCCAAAAGGCGCATGCCCTGAAAGGCCTGCTGAAACCGCCCACTGGAGAATGTGATGCCGTGAAACGCCTCCTGCTTCCCCTGATCCTCTCGCTGTTCTGCCTTGCCTGTTCAGAGGGCACCCAAGCCCCGCCGGCGAAGCCCCCGCCGGTCCCCGTCACCGCCACGGTCTCGACCAAAAAAGAAATGCCGCTCGCGGTGGACGCCCCCGGTCAGGTTGAACCGATCCGGACCGTTACGATCCTCAGCCGGGTCACGGGGCAGCTCGAAAAAATCGGATTCCGTGAAGGGCAGAACGTCGCGAAAGACGAAGTCCTCTTTACGATCGACTCGAAGCCTTTTGTCGAGAAGATCCGCGAGGCCGAGTCGCGCCTCGCCATGCACCGCGCGAACCTCGAGTTTCAGCGCGCCGAGGCGCGGCGTTATGCCGGCATGGTCGGCGAAGGCACGGTTTCGGAATCCGACATCGAGAAGACCCGCTCCGATGCCCTGGCCACCGAGGCCCTGATCCGGGCCGATGCCGCATGCCTGGCGCAGGCCCGGCTCGACTTGTCCTACTGCACCATCCGGACGCCCTTCGCGGGCAGGACGGGCTGCCGGCTCGTGCATGAAGGGGCTATCGTGGAGGCCAACACCACGGCCTTGACGGTGATCAACCAGATGACCCCGATCCACGTCCGGTTCGCAGTTCCCGAACGGCATCTCGCAGCCGTTCAGCATTACATGAAACAGCATCTTCTCGAGGTCCTGGCCTCAACGAAGGGAGAGGCTGACGCCGCTCTCAGCGGGCGGCTCGTCTTTCTCGACAACGCGGTCGATGCGGCAACCGGGATGATCTCTTTGAAGGCCGAGTTCGAAAATCCAAACCACGTCCTCTGGCCGGGGCAATACGTTCAGGTGCGTCTCGTACTGGATCTGCAGAAGGACGCCCTGACGGTCCCGCTGAACGCGGTCATGGCCGGTCAGAAAGGTTCGTATGTGTTTTTGGTGCACGCAGACCACACCGTTTCGGCGCGGGCCGTTGACGTGGATCGACGGCTCGGCGACGAAGCGGTGATCTCCGCAGGGCTCGAAGGCGGCGAAACGCTGGTGCTGACCGGCCAGAACAAGCTGCAGGACGGCTTCGAGGTGAGAATCCTCGAGGCGCCGCAGCATTAAGGGGCCGGCGCTCCGAACAGGTCTGCGGTCGGCGGGCATCGAGGGGGAAGCCGCTTTATGAACATCTCCGAAATCTGGATCAGAAGACCCGTCATGACGACCATGGTCATGCTGGGGCTCCTGTTTATCGGCATCCTCTGCTACAAAAAACTGCCCATCGGGAACCTCCCCAACGTGGATTTCCCGACCATCAGCGTCACCGCCTCCCTTCCCGGGGCCGATCCCGAAACCATGGCAGCCACGGTGGCCACCCCCCTCGAGAAGAAATTTTCCTCCATCGCGGGCATCGATTCGATGACCTCGCAAAGCGTTCTCGGGCAGACCACCATCAACATCCAGTTCAATCTCGAACGCGACATCGACGCGGCCGCCCTGGACGTAAACGCCGCCATTGCCGCCGCGATGGGTGTCCTGCCGGAGAGCATGCCCAACCCGCCCGTCTACAACAAGGTCAACCCGGCCGACATGCCCATCATCTTCCTGTCGCTGAGCGCGGACGACCTGCCCGTGAGCGATCTGCAGGATTTCGGCGAGAACGTCATGATCCCCCGTCTTTCAGCCATCAACGGGATTGCGGAGGTCGACATTCTCCCGGCACAGCGCTACGCCGTCAGGATTCAGGTCAACCCTATGACCCTGGCAGGCCGCGGGATCGGCATCGACGAGGTCTCCGCGGGCGTGAGCGCGGGCAACGTGAACCTGCCGGGCGGGACGCTCGACGGAGAGCGGATCTCCCACACCATGCAGAGCAACGGGCAGCTCATGCGGGCGGAAGACTATGAAAGCCTCATCGTCTCCTACCAGAACGGCTATCCGGTGCGGGTCGAGGATATCGGCAGGGCCGTTGCGAGTGTCGAAAACGAGCGGAACACCGCTTGGCTCATGAAGGACGGGCGGAAGCGGAAGGCCGTGTTCGCGCGGGTCCGGAAGCAGGTCGGCACCAACACCGTGTTCCTGGCCGAGCAGGTCAGGGCGAAGCTCCCTGCGATCGCCAAGGCCATGCCCGGGGCCATGAGCCTCGACATCCTCTATGACCAGTCCCTCTTCATCGAGGACTCGATCCGCGACGTCCAGTACACGATGATCCTGACCATCTGCCTCGTTCTGGTGGTCATGTTCCTTTTCATCCGGGCCTTCAGGCCGACGCTGATCCCGAGCGTCGTCATCCCCCTCTCGCTGGTGGCCACCTTTCCCGTCATGGCCCTCAACGGCTACACCCTCGACAACCTCTCCCTCATGGCCATGACGCTCGCCATCGGCTTCGTCGTGGACGATGCCATCGTGGTGGTGGAAAACATCATCCGGCGGATCGAACTCGGGGAACAGGCCCTCGAGGCATCGCTTCGCGGATCGCGGGAAATAGGCTTCACCATCCTCTCCATGACCATCTCGCTGGTGGCGGTCTTCATCCCCATCATGTTCATGGGAGGGATCATCGGCCGGCTCTTCAGGGAATTCGCCGTGGTGATCACGACGGCCATCCTGGCCTCCGGCTTCATATCGCTCACCTTGACGCCCATGCTGAGCAGCCGCTTCCTCAAGGGGGTGGCCGGGCGACCCACCGAACACGGAAGGCTCTACAGGTCCTCCGAGAAGGCATTCGAAGGAGCCGCCTCGGTCTATGGAAAAACCCTGACCTTCTGCCTCGATCACCGCTTCTGGATGCTGGTCCTGACGCTCCTGGTAATGGGCGGGATGGCCTTTCTCTACCAGCGCATCCCGAAGGGGTTCATCCCGAATCAGGACCAGAATTTTTTCCGCATCTTTTCCCAGGCGGAAGACAGGACATCCTACCACGAGATGTTTCGCATTCAGGACGCGCTGAACGACATCCTCCTCCAGGACCAGGACTGCGCCGAGGCGTCTATGGGGTCCATCGCCGGGTATTCGGGGGACAACGGCGGCATCGTCTTCATAAGCCTTAAGGAACGTTCGGAGCGCAGGGCTTCGGTGGACGAGATCATCGCCCAACTGAGGCCGCAGCTGAACCGGATCCCCGGGGTGTTCGTCGCCCTGACCAATCCCCCCCTGATCACCATCGGGTCCCGCCTGGCCACGACCCAGTGGCAGTTCACGCTCCAGAGCACGGACCTCGACGACCTCTATGAATACGGAACCCTCATGGAGGAGAAGCTGCGGGGCATCCCGCAGCTTACGGATGTCAAGTCCGACCTGCAGTTCAGGAAGCCCACCCTCGAAATCGACGTCGACCGCGACATGGCCTCCTATTACGGGCTGACCCTCGACCAGATCCAGAACGCCTTCTACTCCGGCTATGCCTCGCGCCAGATCTCCACCATCTACACGTCGAGCAACTTCTACTACGTCTACCTCGAACTCCTGCCCGAATACCGGCAGCAGCCGGAAGCGCTCCATTCGCTTTACATCCGGTCCTCGAGCGGAAGCCTCGTGCCCATCACCCAGGTGGCGCGGTTCAGGGAGTCCGTCTCCGCCCTCAGCGTCAACCACTCGGGGCAGATCCCCGCCGCCAATATCGCCTTCAACCTGAAGCCGGGCGCCTCCATCGGCGTCGTCATGCCCGAGATCGAGAAGTTCGCCGAGGAAAAGCTCCCCGCGACCATGAGCACCGGGTTCCAGGGCTCGGCCCAGGCGTTCAAGTCCTCCTTCGCGAGCATGGGCTTCCTGCTGCTCGTGACCGTCGTGGTCATCTACATGATCCTGGGGATCCTCTACGAGAGTTTCATCCACCCGGTCACTATCCTGACCGCCCTGCCGCTCGCCGGGTTCGGTGCGCTCGCGGCGCTCTCGCTGTTCGACAAGGAGCTGGATCTATACGCCTATGTAGGGCTCATCATGTTGGTAGGCATCGTGAAGAAGAACGGCATCATGATGGTCGACTTCGCGCTCGAGGCCGAACGGCGGCAGCGGCTCGCCCCTGTGACGGCGATCCACCAGGCCTGCCTCATCCGCTTCAGGCCCATCATGATGACGACCATGGCCGCCCTGATCGGTGCGCTCCCTATCGCGCTCGGGCTCGGCGCCGGAGGCGACGCCCGGCAGTCCCTGGGAATATCGGTGGTGGGCGGGCTGATCTTTTCACAGCTCATGACGCTCTACATCACCCCGGTATTCTACGTGTACCTGGATGAACTCAGCAACTGGCTGCAGCGCCGCAAGAACGCTCCCGTGCCATAAGAGGACATTCGCCATGAGTTTTGGACTCTTCAGCGACACCTTCCCGTTTTACAGGCTCTTCCAGGAGCAATGGACCGCCCTGAATCGGGGAGTGAGCCTGCTCGCAGCCTTATTGGAGGATCTGCAGGAACTCCCCGCAAGATGCAGCGCGGTGCACGAACTCGAAAGGGAACAGATCCGCCTCTTCAGGGAGATCTTCAGGGAGCTGTCCCTGACGCTCATCCAGCCCGTGGAGCGCGGGGATGTGCATGAACTGAACCGCGCCTTCGACGAGGCCATGCGGGCGGTCAAGGCCGTTTCCACGCGCCTCGGCCTTTACGGCTTCCGCCGCCCCAGGACCGCCGCCGCCGAGATTGCGGCCAACCTTGTGGAGATGACCGCGGAAATCGGCGCGATGCTCGAACGCCTGCGTACGGCCACGTTTGCCTCGCTGCCCATGGATAAAATGGACGCCATCAGGGAGGAAACCCGGATGCTGTTCCTGGTGGGGGTCGGAGAGCTTTACGAGGGGAAGGTGGAAAGCGCCGACGATCTGCTGGACGTGATCAAATGGACGCAGATCTACGACCGTCTGGAAGAGGCGTTCGACCGGACGGTCGAAACCGCCCGGGCCCTGGCGGCGATCATCCTCAAGAATCTTTAGCCCGAAGCATCCGTTCGCTCCTGCTCGACGAACGAACCTCTCGGGACAGTCGCCCGGAGGGACAGGAAAAGACCTTCACTTCATCGGAAGGTTCCCTCGGTTTGGCTTTCGGGATTCCATGTCGTTTGCCGCCTCTCTCCGGGTGAGTTGATCGAACTCGGGCCCCATAGAAAGCCCCTCTTCCTATCCGAAGCTTTTTCGCTTGACATCCACTAAAGAAAGATGGCATAAGCGGAAAAAGACCGGCTGGCTGGTTTTTTATTGTTCGCTCGCCTTCTCTCTCTGAACCATACCGAAAAGGCGGGCGCGCTCGATGCTCGCCCCAGGATCCACGAGGCGCAGAGCGACAGCCAATGGTCTGGGTTTTGCGCGAAGATTATGATGTGCATGCATGACGGCCAGAAAGCCGTTTTTTCTTACAACCATAAACATACCGGCTGGCTGGTAGCATAATGTCCGGAGGTAGGCGCAAGCACGTATGGAGGCAAGCTCCGTATCAGTATCCCCCAAGGAAAGGATCACGAAAACGATGAAAGACTATCCGGCTTACTATCGCACATTGGGCGAGATCCTCGACAAACAGGCTGAGTCGAATGGCGACCAGGTCTTCCTGCAATACGAAGAGGAGCAGACCATCACCTACCGAATGACGAACGACAAGGCCAACCGGATCGCGAATGGACTGATCCATTTGGGTATCCGGAAAGGGGACAAGGTCGCCACCTTCCTGCCCAACTGCCTGGAATGTCTGTTCCTGTGGTTCGGGATATCCAAGGCCGGAGCTATCGATGTCCCGATCAACCTGGCCAACAAAGGCTATTTTCTCTCCCACCAGATCAGTGACTCCGAAGCCAAGGTGCTTATCATCGAGCAGGCGTTCATCGATCGGCTCCAACTGATCGAAAAGGATCTCCCCAAGCTCGAAAAGGTCGTGGTCTGGGCCAAGACATCGCCGGCCAAGCCCCTCCCGCGCCTTGGATTCGAGTGCATCGACTACGAAGCCCTGCTCGGCGGTTCGCCCGAGTCGCCGAAAATCGACATCCTGCCGACCGATACGCAGACCATTCTCTACACCTCGGGGACCACCGGTCCGGCCAAGGGGGTCATGGACCCCCACACCAAGATCGCGCACTCGGCCTATGAATACATCGAGGCGGTCAAAGCGACCTCCACGGATGTATTCTTGACCTGTCTGCCTCTTTTCCACGCGAACGCCCGGATCCTCTGCATCTATCCGGCCATGCTGCTCGGCACCAAAGTGGTCATTTATGAAAAATTCAGCGCCAGCCAGTTCTGGGACCGGATCAGGAAGGCCGGAGCGACCGTTTTCAACTCTCTGGGGGCCATGGCCCACTTCATCTACAACCAGCCTCGAAAGGCGGACGATGCGGAAAACCCCGCGCGGGTCTGCGCAGCCTTTCCCATGCCCCCGGCCATCTACGACGATTTCGAGAAGCGTTACAACCTGAAGGTGACCGAAGGTTACGGCCTGACGGAAGTCGCGATCATTACCTACAACCCTTTCGACAAACCCAAAAAGGGGTCCTGTGGGAAAGAGACCCGGAGCTTCGAGGTCCAGATCGTCGATGAAAACGATTTTCCGGTGCCCGCCGGCACCATGGGGGAAATCGTCGCCCGCGGAAGGACCCCCTGGATCACCTCGAAAGGGTACTGGAACAACCCCGAAAAGACCGTTGAATTGATGCAGAACCACTTCTATCACACCGGAGACGGCGGCTATCTGGACGAAGACGGCTACCTGTTCTTCATGGACCGCATGAAGGATTACATTCGAAGACGAGGGGAAAACATCTCTTCCTTCGAGATCGAAAAGGTGGTCAACGCCCATCCGAAGGTCTATGAATCCGCCGCCATATCGGTCAAATCGGAGCTGTCTGAAGACGAGGTCAAGATCGTGGTCGTCCTGAAGGAGGGCACAACGCTCTCGCCCGAGGATCTCCTGGCGTACTGCAAGGAGCGCATGCCCTACTTTGCCGTTCCCCGCTACATCGAATTCGCCGGCAGTCTCCCCAAGACCCCGAACGAGAAGATCCAGAAAAACAAGCTGCGAGACGCAGGACTCACTGCCGGCACCTGGGACCGCGAAAAGGCCGGCATCAAAGTCGAAAGATGAAGAGGAGGTCAGAATGATCGAGCGTGTACCCGTAAGGGAAGGCCTATTCGAAGAGGCAGACGGCGGGCGGCTTTACGCCAACCGATGCGCGAGCTGCGGAAGGGTCTACTTCCCGCAGGCGCCCTTCTGTTTCGATTGTCTGGAGAAAGAGATGAAGGAGGTGATCCTGAGCCGCCGCGGGAGGCTATACAGCTACACCATCGGCCGCATGGCCTCCACCCACTTCCAACCGCCCTATGCCGTCGGGCTGATCGATCTTCCCGAGGGGGTCCGGGTGTTCGCCCCGCTCGTCATGACTGAGGATGAAACCTACCGTATCGGCATGGACATGGAGCTCATGATCGACGAACTCTGGCAGGAAGACGACCGTCAGATCATGGGATACAGGTTCAAGGCCGTGGCTGGATCGAGATAAGGAGATATCGATGAGGGAAGTCGCTGTAATAGGAATCGGGCAGAGCGCCTTTGGAAAATTCCCCTGGAGGACCGCAGCCGATCTCGGGGCCGAGGCCGTAAGGGCTGCTCTCGATGACTGCGGCATCTCGCCAAAGGCCATCGAGGTCGCGCATTGCGCCAGGGCCTACGATGCCAATTGCACGGCCCAGGGCGTCTTGAAAGAGGTGGGAGTCCGGGGCATCGAGATGATCAACGTCGAAAACGCGTGCGCCGGCGGAGCCACCTCCTTTCGGGGAGTCTGGAAGGAGATCGCAGACGGACGCTATGACGTCGGGGTCGCCATCGGTGTGGAGTCCATGACCACCAGCCCGATTGCGGGCAAACTGATCCCACCGGAAAAGTCCGACCTCGAGGGACACCTCGGCCTGACGATGCCGGCTATGTTCGCCATGGTGGCCCGGAGGCAGATGGAGCAAGGCGCTACGGCGGAGGACTTCGCTCAGGTTTCGGTCAAGAACCACCATAACGGCTGCCTCAACCCCCAGGCGCAGTACAAGAAGGAGTTTTCGATCGCAGACGTCCTCAACTCCCGCATGATCTGCGACCCGATCACCCTTCTGATGTGCTGCCCGAACACGGACGGGGCGGCGGCCGCCATCCTCTGCTCCATGGAGGTCGCCCGGCGTTATACGACCCGTCCGATCCGCGTCCTGGCCTCGGCCCTTTGCTCCGCGGAGTATAAGTACGCACAGGAGGATATCTGCGCCTCTCCGGTGGGGATCAAGGTCGCCAGGATGGCCTATGAAATGGCGGGGGTGGACCCGAAGGACATCGACCTCGTCGAAATGCACGACGCCTTCGCCAACGAGGAGATCCTCCGCTACGAAGACCTCATGCTCTGCGAGCCGGGGGGAGGCATAGAACTCCTTCGCTCGGGGGCCACGGCCATCGGCGGACGCATCCCGGTCAACCCGAGCGGCGGGCTGCTGGCGCTCGGTCACCCGTTGAGCGCCTCCGGGGTCCGCACCGTGTGCGAAGTCGTACTTCACCTGCGCGGCCAGGCGGGCGAGCGCCAGACACCGAAGGCCAAGGTCGGCCTGGCGCAGATGCTCGGTGGTCTCGTGACGAACCTCGAACATGGGGCCGTCGCCGGCGTTCATATCCTGGCGCGATGAGGTATTCGAGATGATCCGAAAATTCAACCATGTGGGAATTGCCGTCAAGGATCTGGACAAAGCAGTGGCCTTCTTCGGGGATGTCTACGGCACCCGGCTCGTTCGGAGAGACCGCTACGAAGACGAACTCTTCGAGACGGCCCTGGTCGAGACGGGGGATATGTGCCTGGAACTGATCGCGGGTCTGGCTCCGGAGAGCTTTATCGCCCAGTTCATCCAGGACCGGGGAGAGGGCATCCATCACATGTCCCTCGAGGTCGATCAGTTCGAGCAGGTCGTTCAGGATTTGAAGGCCAAGGGACTCAAGGTTCTGGGTCAGACGGAGAACGAACATTTCAAGGCCTGTTTCATCCATCCCAAAGGAAACCTCGGGATCCTGACCGAGATCATAGAGCCGAAACCGGGCTGGCGCGTTTAAGGCCCCATTCAAGACACAACCATATAAGAAAGGGTTGAGACGATGGAAGAGAAAGCCAAGAGTTTCGAAGAACTGAAGCCGATGCTTCGGCCCACGGGTGTCGAACCGGGCATCATGAAGGTCGACCCGGAAAAATGCACCAGCTGCGGCCTTTGCATCCAGAACTGCCCCTTTAAATGCCTTGAGATGGATGAAGACGAACACCCGAAGATGAAAAGCGGGTGTGTGTGCATCTCCTGCTCCAACTGCATCGTGGCCTGTCCGGTCGACGCCTTGTCGATCGAGCGCGTTTACACGGTCAAGGGCGGGTTCTTCGACACGGAAACCCCCGCTGTCAAGATGCCGATGCCGCCGAAGGACGCCGATGGGACCCCGGCGGAATGGAACGAGGTCGAGCGCGTCGTGCTGGAGCGGCGAAGCGTGCGGCACTACAAAAAGAAGCCCGTGCCCGAACCCTTGCTGACCCGCGTGCTCGAGGCCGGGCGTTTCGCGCCGAGCGGCGGCAATCACCAGCCCTGGAAGTTCACTGTCGTCACCGATCCCGAATTCATCGCCGAACTCGAAGCGACCCTCCATGGGTTCTGGTCCGGTGTTTACCCGGTCTTCAACAACGACGAGACCGTCATGAACATGGTCGGCGTTGTCGAAACGGGCGTTTTCGACCCCAGGACCCAGTACGGCATCCGGTGCATCGCCCTGAAAGAACTGCCGGTTTACCTGGGCGCACCGGTCATCGTCTACATGGGAGCCCATACCAAGCTGAACAATCCGGCCCTCACCATCGGCATCTGCGGTCAGAACATGAATATCGTGGCCAACTCCCTCGGCCTGGGAGCGTGCTGGACCAACTTCGGGGCCGTGCCGCTCAACGCGATGCCGGAGCTCAAGCAAAGGCTTGGATTCGGGGAAGAATGGACGGTTGTGACGGCCCTCGTCCTGGGCTACCCGAAATTCAAACAGTTCGGTATGGTCGCCCGGCACTACAGGCCAGTCACCTGGTTCCGGCCCGGGACCAAGACACCCCAGACCGAGAAATAGCGCGAATGGCTGGAGGTATCCGGAAAACCGGGGGTTTGCACCCCTATCCCACTTCACCTTTCAGGAGACGACGGGGGGTGATAACGCACTGTTCGGCCGTGGCGGTCCTTGACCCAACCCTCAACCTACCAGTTCAAGGAGCAGACATATGGACTATTTCGATCTGAATATGAACTTGACCTCCGAAGACATCGCCCTGCGGGAGGCCGCCAGCAAATTTGCCCGGCAAGTGATGCGGCCCGTCTCCGTGCAGATCGATCAGATGACCCCCGACGAGGCCTTCGCCCCGCAATCCCCTTATTGGGATTACATGCGCCAGGCCTATCGGCTTGGCTACCATAAGCTCGCGTTTCCCGAGGAGCTCGGCGGTCCCGGGCTCAATCCCCTCCAGATCCAGATCATCATGGAAGAACTCGCCTGGGGGAGCTTCGGGCTGACACTCTCGCTGAACACCAGCCTGGACGCGGCCATCGCCCTGGCGGGAACGGAGGAGCATGTCAAGGAATTCACCATCCCCTATTGCCAATGCACCGATGCGAGCTACGTGGGCTGCTGGGCCATCACCGAACCGGAACACGGGTCCGATACCGTGACCCCCGGCTACCCGAGCTTCAGCGACCCGAATATCCCCGCCCAGTGCCGGGCGCGCCTCGACGGCGACGACTATGTCATCAACGGACAGAAGGCGGCCTGGGTCTCCGCCGGACCTCTGGCCAACAACATTCTCCTGATGTGCCAGATCGACGCGTCAAGAGGCCATGCCGGAAGCGGCGTCTTCGTGTTCTCCCTGGATCGCCCGGGGGTGGCCAAGGGAAAGCCCCTCAACAAGTTGGGGACGCGCGACCTCTGTCAAGGGGAGGTCTATTTCGACAACGTGCGGGTGCCGAAAAAGTATCTCATCGTCGGCCCGGAACACTATGAAAAATTCCTCGAGGCCCACCTTTGCATCACGCTTCCCATGGTGGGCACCTGGGCCACGGGGCTCGCCCGCGCCGCCTTCGACGAGGCCCTTGCCTACGCCAGACAGCGCGTGCAGGGCGGGAAGCTCCTGATCGACCACCCCAACGTCCAGCAGAAGATTACGGACATGTTCCGCAAGGTGGAGGCAAGTCGACAGCTTTGCCGCGCCGCCTTTGTCTACAACTGGTCGCACCCGCTCAATCCCGAGAAAAGGGCGATGGAATACTCGATCGCCGCAAAAACCTTTGCCACCCAGACCGCCCTCGAGGTCAGCAGCGACGCCATCCAAATCCTAGGCGGTAACGGGATCTCCAAAGAGTACATCGTCGAGAAGCTCTTCCGCGACGCGCGGACAACCCTCGTCTGCGACGGATCGAATGACAGCCTGTCGGTCGTCTGCGGCCATAAGGTGGCTGGTAGCTATCCCCGCAGATCCGCATAAAGGAACGACTCGACCGCCCCGGGAACATGGCCCCAAAAGCCCGCTGAAGCAACAGACGGAGGGAACAGAGTTCATCTGTTCCCTCCGATTTTTTTCGGGCAGCCATCCTTTTGCCGTTATGTCCATCGTCGACCTGGGCATTGGCGTCTGAAAACCAAAGACGGTCGAAGACGGATTGACCCGAAGGCCGATAAAATATTATGATAGACGAAAATGACCCGAAGGATCCCTTCTTTGGCCGACTGCTTTAACACCCGGGAAAGAGTTCTTCGTGGCGGATCGCTTGTGCAGTATCCAGTCCTTCCATGATGCCTGATAGGATTGCGAGCGGCATTTAAAGGCAAAAACAGCCGAAATAATTGAATGATTGGTGATCCACATTGAATAGCGTGAGAGGCTTGGAGCCTGAATTAGAGAAATTCCAAAAATTCACCGTAAAGGGGCAAAAAAAAATCGACGAAATCTGTCGCGCCGCCGCTCAGGTTTTCTACGAAAAAGGGTACCTTTCGACCTCTCTTGCCGATGTAGCCAATGCCGTAGGCCTCACTAAAGGAGCAATTTTTCACTATTTTGCAACTAAGGAAGAGATTCTATTCCTGATATTACACCGCTATACTGTCAATGCTCTAAGCGAATTGACAAGAAAGCTCAATGCATGCAATTCATCTCATGACAGAATATTCGCCTACATTCATGCTGTCATTCTTACAAACAGGGAATATCGTCTTGAATCTTCACTCGCTCTTAATGAAGTCGTGCATCTCTCTGAGCGGTACTTGAATATCATCAAAAATAAACAGCGTGGTTTTGTGAAAATCTTGAGATCATTGGTTGAAGATCTACTAGATGAGAAAGAAAAAAAGCACGAATCAGTTACCTTTATCACCTATTCTTTGCTGGGGATGTGCACTTGGCCTTACCGCTGGTTCGATCCCTACGGCAAATCCAGCCCTGAGGACCTGACTCTTATCATCTACAGAATGTTCCTCGGCGAAATAAAGTTTCGTGAAGCCGGCATAGATTTGGCGACATTCCCCGAAATCCAACCGGCTTCGTGCTGAAAGGGAGATCATTGACCGGCGCGTGTGCAAAAGCGATTCAGAAGGAGATGTTTTCTTCTCCAAGGCTTTTTTCCCTGCCAACCAACACCGGAGGAAAGAGGCAAGACAGGTGTCTTTTAAGAGCGGCGCGGTAGGTTGATTAAAGGGCAGGCATCCCGGCGTCCCCAACCGGAAACGGCTTTTTGGCCAATCTCGGCACCCATCTGCACGTTTACCGCGCAGAGACCTGCAGCTCGTTTCCGCACAAACGCCCGGTTGCTTTGGTGTCGCAGCCGCTCAGCCCGAAAACAATGGCGGCAAAGATGAACCCTCTGATTTTCATGCTCATTCTCCCTTGTCTCATCAACTTCTTAAAATCCGCTAAGCATTGCGGCACAAAATGATGTTCAAACCTTCACAGCGCATCACCACAACCCCGGCCTGATTGATCACTTCCACGAGAGATCGAACGATGCCCCGATCCGGTTTTGAATCCGATTTCCTGGTTTCCAGGACGGAGACCCTCACGGAAAGAGCGTCCCCCGGGCGTACGGGCTTCAGCCACCAAAGTTCTTTCAAACCCGGGGAACCCACACTCGAAACGGGGGAGAGGTAGTGTTCGACAAGCAGGCGCATGGCCATCGCAGCAGTGTGCCATCCACTGGCCACTAGGCCACCGAAAACCGTCTGGCGAGCCTTTGCCGGATCGGTGTGAAAAACCTGGGGATCGTAGCGTCTGCCGAACTCGACGATCTCTTCCTCCGTCACCAGAATGGTCCCGAGATCCTGGACCGATCCCACGAGGTAATCCTCGAAAAACTTTTCTTGAGAATGTACGTTCACCGGTGAGGCAGGCACGTGGTACTCCTACACGTTCGAGGTGTAATCGGCGCAGAAAGATATGCCGGATAAACCAGGGGCACACCTGCAAACCTGAAAAAACCACAAATCCGCGCACCAACAAGGAACGATCTCGGACAAAAAAGCAATCCCTGATTTGAATCCCGATTGACGTTATCCCCTCATTGATGTCAAAATTCAATGGATTTTCCTTCGGGCCGGATTAGAAATCATCATGTTGCCGGGTTGCCGGACTAAAAAATCAGCGGGCCCCGATCCTGACGGCCGCTCCCCTTCTGAAGCCATCTTCGAAAATGGCGAATGCGGGCTGGAAATTCAGCTTATCACCGAGGTTTTTTCGGTATATGAACCAACGCCGGTTGTGTTGTTTTTTTATAGATCCCCTTCTCAGGCATACATGAAACCCAGGGAGCCTTCTTGGCAAGAGATCGTACTGCGACACTCGTTCTCCTCTCCTATAACGAACGGGACAACCTTGACTCCCTCCTGAAGAACATCCCTTTTGAAATCTTTGACCAGATGCTGGCGATCGACCCTGGATCCACTGACGGGACACTGGAGCTTTACCGGGAACGGGGTATTCACTGTGTCATTCAGCCAAAGCACGGGCGCGGCAACGCCTTCATCCTGGCTGAACGATTGATCAAAACCGAACATGTCGTCTTTTTCAGCACCGACGGGAACGAAAACCCTGCCGATCTGCCAAGGATCCTGGAATACTTGAGAGAGGGAAACGATCTCGTCATCGCAGGACGCTATCTCCTTCCGGGTTCAAAAACCGATGACAGTGACGATCCTTTCCTTTTGAGGAAGACGGCAGGCATCCTGGGCGGCCTCATGGTGCGCGTTCTGTGGCGAACGGGGGTGCGTGACTGCATCAACGGCTTGAGGGGATTCAAGGTCACCTCCCTGATACAGATGGAACTTGACGCGGAATGGCACGAAATTGAGTTCCAAAGCACGATCCGGGCTGCCAAACTCGGAATGCGAATAAAGGAATTCGGCACCGTCGAGCGACTGAGGATCAAGGGAGTGCATAAGGAGAGCGCCAACACCTCAACGCTCCTTTTGAGCCTCGGACGCATGCTCATGCGGGAAATCATCGTGGGGAAAAGATTCGGCCAAAAAGGAATGCGAGCCACAAAAAATGTCCCCTTTTCTTGAAAAGCACAGCCCGGTCATCCTGCTGCTTCTCCTATTCGGGGGGCTTTACTCGGCCTCCCTGGATTCCCACGGCATGTTCATGTGGGATGAAGCCGAATACGCCTCCATCAGCAGATCTGTGCTGAACGGGGGAGGCTTTTCGATCTGCGGGCAGCCCAATCCTCTCCGTCCTCCCGTTCTCCCCCTGGCGGGGGCTGCCGCCGCGCTTCTGACAGGAAATCCGGCAGATCACATCCTCAAGATCGCCATCCTTTTCTTTGCATTGGCCGCGCTTTTCATTCTCTATCTCGGCACATCCGAAGCATCAGATCGCATGACCGGCCTCGCCGCCGCAGCGTTTCTCGGAATGATGCCGGCATTTTGGCAGCACACCTCCTACTTCCTTTCGGAAATCCCGTTCCTGCTTTTTTTTACAGGGGCGGTTCTCTTCTTATATCTCGGGCTCTACACGAAGGTAGCATACCTCTATGCGAGTTGGGTTTTCTTCGCCCTGGCTCTTCTCACACGTTACACCGCCTTGTTGTTCGGCCCCCTGGTGATCATCTTCATCATCCTGGCATGGTTGTCACCCAACAGGGCCGCCCGGGGGCGCATCCTGAACAGGCATTTCTTCATCGGCCCTTTCGTCGGGATGGCCTTCCTCTTACCCTGGCTCCTGCGCCAGCACCTCACTTTTGGGAACGCCCTGACAGGATTTCAGATCGCCTCGGGACAACTGAGCGTATACCTGCCGGGCATTACCATGCCGTGGTGGTTTTATCCAGCCCGTCTTCCCGAAATGCTTTCATGGCCTATCCTTTTACTGGCCATTCCAGGTCTCCTCTGCATCTACCGCGAAAAAAGCGGCCTGGGACTGCATGCTGTCGTCACATCCATGTTTTTTCTCATATGGTTCAGTGCTTTCCGGTACAAAGAACCGCGCCTCATAACCGGTATGCTGCCCTTTTTGAGCGTCCCGGCGGCCCTGGGGCTTCGGGAGGTGCAGCATCGGCTTACCTTTCTGTTCAAGCAACCCAAGAAAAGGAGAGCCTTATGCGCAGTCTTTGCCGGGGCAATCTTGCCTTTCACGCTGGTTCTGAATTACCGTGCAGCCATCCCCACAATAAAAACCTCCGCTGCTCTGGGCTACCCCGTATTCACCCAGGCGATGAAGCAGTTGCAGACCGTCAGCACGCGGTCGGATCTGGTCATGGGGCCTAACGCGCCTCAGATCTGCTGGTACGCAAACCGCAACGTCATCGATTTTCCCGAACGGGAAAAACTCCAGGATGACCTGAAGAAAGTCTCCTGGGTGGTCATTACAAACTTCGAACGCGGCCAGAAACCTTATGCGATTGATTTATTGAAAAAACTCACCCAAAATGACCTGGATGACCACAATGTCTTCGTCTTCAGAGACAGCCGCTTCCTCACGGTGCTGATCAAGAGCGAAATTCTGCGTCACCGCATTTGAATTGGCTGCGCTGCCGGTTTTCCAAACACGGCCGGGAGTCGACACGAACATTTCTATTTGTGGAAATGTAATGCACATGAAACAATCCGCATTGGATGTGGATTCGTCGAAGGCCGCTTTCAAAAGCCCCTGCTCAAAGCCCGCACAGTCTTTCTACCTTTTCAAGCTGGAGCTTTTATGGACCTCGAAGACATAACCATATCCGGTTTCATGATCGTAAAGAACGTAGTCGTCCAAGGCTATCCATTCCTTGAGGCAATAGAGGCTGCCCTGCCCGTCTGCGATGAATTTCTGGTCTCCGACGGATACTCCATCGATGATACATGGAAGGCTTTAAAGGCCTTACAGAAAAAGTATCCCGGCAAACTGCAGCTTTTTCAAGACCCTTGGCCTGGGCCTGAGCTTGCGGTGCGTGGCGGCACACTCGCCCGAATGACCAACATCTTGAAAGGACGATGCCGCGGACGGTACTGCCTGAACCTCCAGGCAAACGAAGTCCTGCACGAATCGTGCGTTGCGGAGGTGAAAGCCCTGCCGGCCTTGTATCCCCGGACCGAGCTTTTTTCCCTGCCCTTTTCCACCATTATGGGAAACAGCTTTGTCTGGATGACGGATTTCAGAAAAAGGCTCTTCAAAAACGTGCCCTGTATCGTCTCGAAGGGCGACGCCTATGACGTGGGGTACGATCGTGCAGCGCTCCTCCGCCAACCCGGGACGCTTTACCGCCGCCTCCGGAACGCAAGAGGCCAGCCATACTATCTGTCCAAGGCGGTTTATCGTTACCGCGCGCTATTTCCCGACAACTACCTTGCCAAAACCTCAGCGCTCAGAGGCAGGTCTTATTTCTGGGGCAAGGAAAACCGTTTCGCCCAAGAGGCCGCTCGCCAGACTCAGGCGGAAGGTCAAGGGCCCGACGCCTTTTGGGAGAGGATGAGGATCTTTTTCGATCGTCAATATTATAAAAACCTCCCGCCAAGCATTACATTGCCGGAAGTGATCCCTCACGGATGCGGCGGGCCTGTTCACGGGTGTCCCGGGATCATGAAACATTTTATGAATAAAGAGACCTACGATATTCGAGACAGCCTGGCCGCGCTGCAACTCGAATTTTGAGCCGGAGAAGGTTCTCCCCCGGCCATCTGAAATGCAATTCTTACCGCCATACGGAAATTGTTCAAACGTCTGCCATGATTCATCTCTGAAGCAAAAAACATCTCCCACCTTCTCCATCAAACCGGAACCGTCGAGCCCATTTCAAGCGCTCGAGGAAATGACAGCGTCCGTGCTTCGCAAAGCCTGATCAGCTTCAGGGGCTTTTCTGATAATGGGATTCAACTCGGATTCAAAGAAAAAATAGGGTAAGCAGCAATGATCAGCGTTTTCCCCGAATATACGACTGCCAGGCGTGGAAACGTCTACCCCATTCGAAGCGATTTAAGAATCGTTTGATAAAAAATGAGCAGACTATAATAGAAATATTGAGCAATATAAGGTTATTGTCTCTAGCGCTGCGCAAGGCATTTTTGAAAACACTTAACGCCTTACTGTATCTGCCCGCTGAAAGCCACTGTGCACCAATACTAACATAAACATTGCCGTAAGCCAACGGTTTACACTGCATCAATTGCGGAGACATATTCGGATCTGAGAAGGCTTTATCAAGCACACGAACCCTGCTCTCAAGTATTTCATTAAAGAATGGCGATGATGATTTCGTGATATTGCCTGCATGACTCCTAAAGAAGGCCAGGATTTTATCATTGAATTTAAAAGTACAGTGCCTGGCGACACGCAGCCACATATCCCAATCTTCATTTCCATGAAGCGACGTATCGAATAATCCTGCAAGATCAAGGCAGTGGCGGCGTGAAACCACAGTTATATTGCAAGTGAAATCCTCGAAAAGCATACTCATCAGGCTGTCGTCCGGTAAGTGTGGCTCTCTTCCCCTGACTTCAGTCATTCTGTTCCCGTTCTCGTCGATCTGTTGAGCCTTTGCATAGACAACACCTGTTTCCGGTTCACGCTCAAGGATTCCGATCTGACTTGCAAGCATTTCGGGAAGCCAGATATCATCAGAATCCAGGCGTGCGATATATCTGCCTGAAGCGACCCTGAGGCCATGGTTCATCGCCGCACTGATCCCTGAGTGTTGCCGCTTGAAATATTTCACACGCGGATCACGGCAAGCCGCAACAACTTCCCCGGTATGATCCGTTGATCCGTCATCAATCACTAAAAGCTCAAAATCCGCGTACGTTTGCCGCAGCACGCTCTCGATCGCACAACCTATATACTTTTCACGATTATAGACAGGCATAATAACGGAGACCTTCATCTAAACCCCAACCGACTCAATCTCGATTTTACAAACAAGGAATTGAAAAAATAAACAAGGACTTGGTATTACTATAAAAAATGATGATACTTAGCCATAATTTACAACCACGGATCATTCTTCATATTGTTACCTCGACTGTCCACACAAAAAAACGTTTTCGATTAATCCACCCTCTGTGTCAATGTGGGTAAGACACGCCCCCCTTGAAAATTTAGTGTAGTGTCCATCCGGAAATGATTTCCCTATAGAACCCAGTTTCCAATCCGGAAATGAGGATTTTTGGCCAATATCAATGAAATCAAGCGTTTGCACGGAGGCGACCTGGTGGTCGCCGCACAAGCAAACGTGCAGATTGACGCCGAGATTGGTCAAAAAGACCATTTCCGGATGGAAACTAGTGTAGGGGGGGTAAGGATAATGGCTATGGAAAAGATATCCCAAATCCCACCAAGAAGAAGTCCTGAGCTCGAGGAACCCGGCCCGGTGCGGCGCCCCACCGCCAGCACGTAGCGGCCGAAGAGCCAGGTCGCCGCGACCCCCGCTCGCGCAGCCCTCGAAACGAGGGATGCCAGGTGATCGCGGCCCGGACGCCTCCCCGCGCTCGGAGAGCCACGATTTTTCCGGCCCTTATGTCGACCTGAAGACGGCCGGGAGCGAACGGCCTTTTCTGACGCAGCCTATGCAGGGACCACGGTGGTCCCCCTGAGCCCTTTCTGGAACCTGTAAGGCAGGCACCCGCGCCTTTACATTCTGGAGCGGTGCCTGTATGTTGCGGGGCGAAGCGCAGCGTATCGGGTGCAGACGGCGGTATAGCGTCCTTCCGCCCGCGCCAAGGCGGGGAAGCATCGCCTCAAGGGGAGCTAGAATGAACAAGACCGCCATTGCCACGATGGCACTCGGGAGAAGGCATCACGATCTTTTCAGACAGTGCAGCCAGAAAAGCTTTCGCCGTTATGCGGAAAAGATCGGGGCCGAACCCGTGGTCTTCGACCACCCCTTGGACCCTACGGCGGCCGCCCGCGGACGGCCGCCCGCCTGGCAGAAATGCCTTCTCCTCGATCATCCCCGGTTGCGCGATTTCGACCAGGTTGCCTGGATGGACTCGGACATCCTGATCAACGCCGAGCTTGCGCCCAGCATTTTCGAGCAGGTGCGGGAAGATCAAATCGGCATCACAGCGGATGTGTATCCCGACACATTCCCCGATATGGCTGCCTTCGCCGCTCATTACTACGCCCCTTTGCGGGCATCCGCCGAGGGCGTCCTCCCCGCCATGAACACGGTCATCCAGGGCGGGGTGTGGATCATGTCACCCCGGCACCACACGCCACTCCTTCACAAGGTCTACAGGCATGCCGGCAATCCCACCGGCGAAGCGCGACCCTACGAACAGCCCGCTTTCGGATTCGAAATCTACCGGGCGGGAGGCTATCGCTGGATCGATCCGCGCTTCAACACCATCGTCCTCCCCGAACTCATGGACACCTGGCGGCAATTCCAGCCACCATTCAAACGGAGGTTCCGTTTCCTCTACCTCCTGGGGTTGCCGGCCCTTTTCAGGCAGTCCTACGTCCTGCATTTCGCGGGTACACTGAACTACCTCAAAGCCGGCACCTACCTGCTCCGCGCCTGCGGATTCAGGGTGTGATCCCCTCCACAAGGCTCTACCCGTCGCACTGTGGTGAAAGCCCCCTTTGGACAAGCCAAGAGAAGATGCCCAGATGCAGGCCCTGTAAGATCCTGAAAGCTGAAGCGTACTCCTGGATGCGTAGCCGCGAAGCGGGATGAGCGAAGCAGAGCCGGTGCTCGTCTTTCAACGCCCGCCCACTGTGCCCGTGCTCACTGCCCCCCGATGTTGAGCGTCCCCGCGTGCCTGGGTGATGCCTCCCCGTCGAACCAGAGTTCCACCGTGTAATCGCGGCCCCCGCCCACAGCGTCGCTGATCTCCACCTCCACCCAGGTCATGGGTTTGGAGTCCACCCAGGTGCCGGCGTTGGCGTATATCGTCTCCGTCTCGCCCCCCGTGTACTGGAACGCCGCCTCATGGGTGTGTCCGAAGAGCACGATCCGCGGCGTGAAGGGATAGAGGTCCTTTATGTGGTCCGGCATCTGGAAAAGGAGGTTCGCCGCGCCGTTGAAGCTGATATCGTTCCGCAGCGCCTCCCCACCGGAAACGATGTTCCGGCGCGACGACCAACCGCTCAGGATCGTGTCGTAGGTCAGCCCGATCCCTCCGATGAACGGGTCGCCCACGAATGCGTCCACACCCCCCATGGTAAACCGGTCCCAGGCCCGGTGTCGTTTTCAAGAGCCTCGGCGCGGTTGAATTCTTCTCGGACGTATTCGGTGACCTCTTTATAAAGGATCGCCTCGGGGTCGGAAAGTTTGTAGGACACCGTGTAGGCGATCCACTCGGGAAGAAGCCGGGTGCCGTCGAACTTCAAAAGCCCTTCTTTGACCATGCGGCGCATGAGGTCGGATACATCTGCCGTGTAGACCCCATCCCGGAATCGGCCTTCGAATCGGTCCCCGTCAAGGAGCGCCATAAAGAACTGGAAGTCCTCTTCTTTCCCGTTGTGCGGAGTGGCGGTCATAAGGAGGAAGTGCCGGGTCAGCGTAGACAAGAGCTGCCCGAGCTTGTAGCCTTTGGTGTACTTGACCTCGCCTCCGAAGAAGGTCGCCGACATCTTGTGCGCTTCGTCGCAAACCACTAGGTCCCAGCGGCAATCAGGGGCTCGGAATTCCTGCTGGACATCCTCGTTCCGGGAGAGTTTATCCAGCCGCGCAATGACAAGGTTCGTCTCGAGGAACCAGTTTCCCGTGCGGGCGGCCTCGAGCTTATCGTTGGTGAGGATCTCGAAAGGGAGATGAAAGCGGTGGTAAAGTTCCTCCTGCCATTGCTCGGCCAAGCTACCCGGGCAAACCACCAGGCAGCGTTTGGCTGAAGATCTTCGAGTTTGCTCATTGGTCCACCACCTCACACAATCCTCTTCATTGCTAGGGAGGACAACATACGGCAGCCCCGAAAAGAGCGTTTGAAGTGTTTAAATTTTTTAAAGAGGTAATATAGGGCGTAGAATCTCGATTTTGTTCTGACTATGAACATCGACCTTCTCATTTATACCGATTCGTCGGGATAGTCAATTAGTTTCCATCCGGAAATGGTCTTTTTGACCAATCTCGGCGTCAATCTGCACGTTTGCTTGTGCGGCGACCACCAGGTCGCCTCCGCGCAAACGCTCGATTTCCTTGATATTGGCCAAAAATCCTCATTTCCGGATGGATACCAATTAAGAAAGGCGCCTCGCATGCAAAGAAAGCTTTTTTTCTTCCAGCCGAGCCGGAGGAAATCATCGAGGGCATTTACCCAGCAAGCAGAGGGCAGATCGATGTCTGCCAGGGTGATCATATGGACCAGTTTTAACGGATCCGGTCAAATGCGGGGAAATTTTTGTCAGTTGCGTCGAGTTGAAAAGGTATGTTTGCAGTTGTGAGCGCCAAGCGGCCGATCTCAAAAGGCTAGGAAGGTTTGAAGACTGGCGGAAAACCCTTTGGAATCCACAAGAATGTCATACCCACAGAGCACTCTGACGTCATTAGAGCAGGTTAAAATCGACGATCTTGCCGGATCTCTCCGATATAGGGGGTCGGGCGCCGGAACCCCTCGAAGGGGTCTTCATAAAAATGGGAAAAGGTGGGGAGAGGTTTCTAAGTGGGGAGAGGGTGGGGAGAGAAAAAGGTTCCATAGAAAAAGGGGCTACGGTTCATCACCGTAACCCCTTGATTTCGCTGGTGCCGAGACACAGAATCGAACTGTGGACACGGGGATTTTCAGTCCCCTGCTCTACCGACTGAGCTATCTCGGCGCGTCAGTGGAAGTCATTATAGGTTTGCGCTGAATGCAGGTCAAGCCGAAAGTTAAGGATGGTCTACTTCAGCCGGCTTTTTCCGTCCGGGCCGGTCTTCCGGCCCGCATCTTCGTCCGGGCTCCATTCTCCGAGGTCATCGGCCATATCGAGCGGGAGGAGGTCCACTTCAGCTTCGAGGAGGGGTTCCTCGGCGCCGTAGCGCTCCAGGCCGGCCAGCATCTCCGCCTTATCCTTCTCCCTGCCGACCGGGCCAAAATCCCAGGCAGGGGCTTCTATAACCGGCGGGGCGGCGTCGGATCCCGGATTACCAGTCTCAAATTCCTCCCCTCCCACCTCAACTTCGCTCTGCTGCTCCGGGATGACGTTCAGCCAGGAGAGATCCGCTTCAGCAGCATCAGGGGACTCTTCCCGGGAAAAAGCGAACCTGCCGCGATCCATCTGACCCAGCCCGGGTAAAGCATCGAGAAGCATCGGCGGGTCAGGGCGGAAAGCGTACAGTCCGAGGGAAGCCCGCACGCTCGAAAGATCCCGATGGCATTTGGGGCACTCGGCGCTGTAATCCTGAACGATACAACGGCATTTGGGGCACTTCATCGTTTTCATCCATCCAGCGGGAAACAGTGTCCATCCGGAAATGATGATCCAGCACGACCCGGTTTCCAATCCAAAAACGAGGGTTTTTAGCCAATCTAAACGAAATCAGACGGTTACGCGGAGGGACCTACTGGTCAATGTACAAGCAAACGCATCGTTTGAAACAGAGATCGGCCCAAAGACCCATTTCCGGATTGGAAACTAAATTTTACCCAGGCACTCTTCGATCGCCGATCTGGCCAGGGCATCGCACCGCTCGTTCTCGGGATGGCCGCAATGCCCTCTCACCCAGTTCCATTCTATACGGTGCTGACGGCTCAAGGCCAGCAGTTCCTCCCAAAGATCCCGGTTCTTGACCGGCTGTTTCAGGCTGTTGACCCAGTTTCTGCGTATCCATCCTGGCAGCCACTCTGTCATACCCTGCTTGACGTAATTCGAGTCCGTCACCACCCGCACCCGGCAGGGGCGTTTGAGGGTCCGGAGAGCCTCGATGACGGCCATCATCTCCATCCGATTGTTGGTCGTCATCTTCTCGCATCCGGAGATCTCCCGGGTCACCCCCCTGAATCTGAGCAAGGCGCCGTATCCCCCGGGGCCGGGGTTGCCCCGGCATGCCCCATCCGTGAAGATTTCTACAACTTCCTCCGCTTCAGACATCAGGGTTCGCCCGGTGAGCGGTTCTGGGATCTTCCAGGCCTATCCGGGTAAGGCTCTCCCGTCTTGGACCTCACCATCCCCCTGATCTGCAGAATCACTTGCGGCATTTCAGTATAGTTCGTTTTCAGCAGGAGAAAACCGCCGAACCGATCCGGCGATTGGGGGGTAGCGGTAAAATGCACCCTGTACTTCCTGTTCTTCTCCAACTCCTCGATGCGGTAGGCTACTTTGCCTTCAAGGTTGAAGGTCGCCGGGGTCAAGGTAAGCGGTTTGTCGAGCCCGGCCTCGAGATCGATGCTGTCCGTGAGCTGAGTGCCCTCATCGCCCTGGAGCAGGACGAAGCGTTTGGACATCCTCACAGGAGGCGCCGCCAGGGATTCCTGCCTTCCGGCGACACGACCCCTGATGCGGAGGGCGATTTCCGGCCTTTCCGGGTAATTCGTCTTCAGTTTCAGGACACCCTGAAAGGTCCCCGGGGTCTCAGGGGTCGTAGTGAAGGTCAGCTTGAATTTCCGGCCTTTCTCGATTTCCTCCATCTTGTACTGAACGATCTTATCGAGATCGAAAACGACGGGTTCGAGCGTGAGGGATTTGTCCATTTCGGCCCGGATCTCCACCTCTCGAGACACCGTTTCGTCTTTATTGGCCATCAGATATACGAAGGTGCTGGATAGATAAATGGGCACCTTTACCTCGGCCTTCATGGTCAGTGCGATCTCTGCATTTGCAGGATCATCGGTCTTCACGCGGGCCGTCTTGCTGATGGCGCCCTGATATCCCCTGGTGTTGATCTTGAGAACCACTTTTCCTTCCCCGCCCGGGGGAACGGCCTTGTCGTAGGTGGCCACCGAGCAGCCTCAACCGGTCCTCACATCCAGAACGTTCAGGGGCGCCTCTCCTTCGTTCCGGATCACGAAGGCATGCTCGATGACCGAGCCCTCGTCTACGCTCTTGAAGTCGAATGCCTGTTCCGGAACCACCGCCTTCGGGTGTTTGACATCCTCGGAAAAGACGGAGGCGCCACCGGCGCCCAAAAAAAGCAGAAACAAAAAGATCGTCCAAACCCTGCGCATAAACCAAACCTCCTTGTCACATAAACGAATGAAGTCAGCCTCCGCGGCCCCATCCCTCCTCATCCCCTCACCGTACGAGGGTATGATGAAGTTTATAGGTGAGCACATCGAGCTTGACCGTAAAATCGATGTTTTCGACGAGACAACACTCGGGCACCACAATGCGCGTCGGGGAGAAATTCAGAAGCGCGTGCACCTCCGCCTCCAGAAAAAGGTCCGCCACCAATTGGGCCGCCGAGGCCGGGGTCGAAATCACGCCGATCTCGATCTGCTGCTCCTTGACAGTCTTCTCGAGGTCTTTGATATCCTGGATCTGGATGCCGCTTGGCGTGAAGCGGCCGATCTTTTCCGGATCGCTGTCAAAGGCCGCCGCACAGACAAAACCTCTCGCTGCAAGACTTTCCTGCTGGAGAAGCGCCGAACCGAGGTTGCCGACACCGGCCACGGCTATCTTCCAGTCCCGGTTGACGGCCAGGATCTTCTTGATATGGATCTGCAGATCGATAACGTCGTAGCCGACACCCCTCACTCCGAATTCACCGAAATATCCAAGATCCTTCCTGACCTGGGCGGGATTCACCTGGCACAACCACGCCAGTTTGTCCGACGAGACCATCCTGTAGCCGTCGAATTCCAGGAGCTCCAGCTGTCGATAGTAGAGGGAAAGCCGTGTGATGGTGGCCTTGGGTATCTTGACCTGTTTCCGCAATGGGTTATCTCCTGAATTCTCTGACCTTCGGCCCGCAGCAGGAGCCTTCCCGGCTTGCCGAACCATTTATGAGTGTATGCTGAGAGCCCACCCAAGTCAAGCCTCTCGGCCCGTCAAGCCCCGGCTCACCGTCGGGAAACGATACGAATTGTAATGACAAAGGAGAGGCTTTTTGTGTAGAATTTTTTGGCTGGCTGTTTTTCAATTTTCTTCTCTGCACTGAGAAACCTGAACGATCTATGCGAAAAAAAACCCCCGAAAAGCCCTCCGACCCCGGAAGTTCTCGACAGAAAAGCCTTTCCAGCCCTGAGGAGGCTTTACAGCGCACGGGTGCCCCACTCTCTCCCGAGCCCCTGTCCAACGAGCGATACCAGGCCTTCGTCGAAAACATCGGAGAAGGGGTTTACGAAATCGACGTTCTGGGGCACTTCACCTATTTCAACAACTCGCTTGCCAGGATCTTCGGCTACCCGCCCGAAGAGATCCAGTATAGAAGTTTTTCCATCTTCATGGACGAGGCATACGCCCGCAAGGGGTTCGAAACCTTTAACAAAATCTATCGCACCGGCGAGGGCATCAACGACATGGTCTGGGAAATCCGTCGAAAAGACGGCTCCGCCCGCATCGTCGAGTTGTCCGCCAACCTCGTGATCAACCAGGCCGGAGAAAAATCCGGTTTTCGGGGGATCGTTCGCGACATCAGCGAAAGATACCGCGCCCGCGAGGCCCTGAAAAAGTCCGAGCGGCGCTACCGGACCCTCCTCGAGTTCGCCCCTTACCCCATCGTGGTCTTCAACCGCGAAGGCCTCGTCGGTTATCTGAACCCCTCCTTCACCGAGGTCTTCGGCTGGACCCTCGATGAGCTAAAGGGCAAGGAAATCCCCTTCTACCTCCACGGTCCAGGCGCGGACACCGCCGAAAGCATGCGGAGGCTTTTCCAGGAAAAGGGGCTGAAACGCCACGAAACCAAGCGGTTGACGAAGAAGGGACACATCCTGGATGTCGTCATTCGCGACACGGTCCTCACCGACGAAGCGGACGGCACCTACATGGAGCTGGTGATCCTGCGGGACATCACCCACGAAAAGCGGCTGGCCAGAAACACCGAGGCCCTCCTCCGCATCAGCATGGCCCTGCCACAGTACAACGAATTGGAGGACCTGCTCGACTACGTCAGCAACGAGATCAAGAACCTGGTCGACTCCGAAGGCGCGCTGGTGATCCTCCTCGACCGCGAAAAGAACGAACTTTTCTTCAAGTCCGGGGCGCATGACGATTCCGACACCGAGCGGAAGATCAAGGAGATCCGCTACCCGGCCGACAAGGGCGTATCGGCGGAAGTCCTCCGCACGGGGCAGCCGATCATCGTGCTGGACGCCTACAGCGACCCGAAGTTCTATACCATGGTCGACCGTCAGGCGGGGTTCAACACCCGTAGCCTCCTGGATGTCCCCCTGCGGGAGAAGGACCGGATCATCGGCGTCCTTTGCGCGATCAACAAAAAAAGCGGAGACTTCGACCAGACGGACATCGAACTCCTGAACATGATCGCCGGCACCGTTGCCCTCTCCATCGAAAACGCCCGCTTCGCCGAAGAACTCAAAGCCGCCTACAAGGAGGTCACCGCCCTCAACCGCGCCAAGGACAAGGTCATCAACCACCTCTCGCACGAGCTGCGCACCCCGCTCTCAGTCCTGGCGGCCTCCCTCACGATCCTCGGCAAGCGCCTGGCGCAGATTCCGCCCGAGAGCTGGCAACCCACGATGGACCGGGCGGAGCGGAACCTCAACCGTATTCTCGAGATGCAGTATCAGCTGGATGACATCATCCGGGACTCCGATTACCAGATCCACCAGGTGGCGACCATCCTCCTCGAATCCTGCACCGACCTGCTGGAGGCCCTTGCAGCGGAAAGAGAGGGCGAGGGCCCGCTGGTGGAGGCCATCCGAAAGCGGATCGAGCAGCTCTTCGTCCCGGAGGAACGTCCGGTTGAGCATATCCTGCTCCATGAGGCCATCCCCCGTATCCTTGACAAGATCGAACCACACCTTTCGCACCGCCGCCTGGATATTCGGCGGGATTTTACACCGGCGCCCCCTGTCGAGATCCCGATGGATGTCCTCGAAAAGGTGGTGACAGGCCTCGTCAAGAACGCCGTTGAAAACACCCCCGACCACGGGCGCATCGATCTGCACCTGCGCCAGAGGGGCAGGGGAACCGAGTTCACCGTTCAGGATTTCGGCGTCGGGATTACGGAAGACAATCAGAGGAGGATCTTCGAAGGATTCTTCTCGACCCAGGAAACAATGGCCTACTCCTCCAAACACCCCTATGAATTCAATGCCGGGGGCAAAGGGGCCGACCTCCTGAGGATGAAGATCTTCTCCGAGCGCTATCATTTCCGGATCGATATGACCTCGACCCGGTGCCGCTTCATTCCGCTCAACACGGATGTCTGCCCCGGAGACATCGAGGCTTGCAAGTTCTGCCGTGGGCCGGAGGACTGCCTTTCCTCGGGCGGCACCACCTTCCGCGTCTTTTTCCCCGCCTCCGGGCAGAACAACGCACCCGTCGAAGAGGGGCCGCCGGATCTGCCCGATGCCCCCCGAAGCGACGCACCCCAACCGCAACAGAAAGGAGTATCCTGAATGGCCTTGAATGAATCGATTCGCTCTGCCATGTTCACCCGGGTTGAGGAAGAGGGTTACGCAAACAAACTCGGCCTTCGCCTCCTTGCTGTCGACGAAGGATACGCCAAGGTCGAAATGACGTTCGATACAGTTTATGAAAACATTTTGGGCATGATACACGGTGGCGCGATCTTCTCCCTGATGGACGAGGCCTTTCAGATTTCCTGCAACAGCCACGGGACCGTCGCCGTGGCCCTTTCCGTCAGCGTGGTCTACCACAGCCCCCCGGAAACGGGGGCAACCCTCACGGCGGAATCCCGCGAAATCCATCGCTCGGCCAAGACCGGCACCTACGACATCCGTGTACGGGACGAAAAGGACCGCCTCATCGCCTCGTGTCAAGCGCTCGCGTATCGCAAAAAGGACCGTCTGCCCTTCCTTCCCAGCGGGGATGCCTGAGCGACAACCACTCTGAATAACCCTATTCTTGGATGATCTCGGGAGGATGCTGCGATGGAATCAAGCCGGACAGACGCCGGGGGCCGCGCCGCAATCAGGTCGATCAGGCGGAGGCAAACCTTCCAGGCATGCGCTGAGCGCATGGATGAACTGGTCGGGCTCATCTCGTGGCTCCAGATCGATCAGGCCAGGAAGGGTGCCTTCAAACAGGAAAAGCCGCTGGCACGACTGGCTGACCGTTGGTTCGCCCTCTGCGAGGCATTCGAAGCCCAAACCGCACCCTTTCTCACCAGTGGGATCGAAGAGGATTCGGAGCCGCGGAGCGGCCCCCCATTTCTCCAGCAGATCGAACGAACCGAAACGATCCTGCGGGATCTGACCGCAGAGCGGGCCGTCGTCACGAAACAACATCTGGAAGACCTGGACAACCTCCTCGATGCGATGGAAAAGGCGCTCGGGGTAGCTGAAAGCACATCACGCGAGCCGTTGACAGGATTCTGAGAGGGCACCATCCCTATCGACCCGGGGAGCGCTCCGATCCCGGGCGGATTCGAATCACCATCGACCTCCGGTCAAACCATACAGGAGAAATACGTGAAAAAGACCCTCTTTATCTCCAGGAACACCATCGCTCAACGGGTGGCAGAGCTGGCCCTCGAGATCGCCAAGGATTACGGCCGGGACAAGCCCCTTCTGATCGGGGTCTTGAACGGGTCCGTGTTTTTCTTCGCCGACCTGGTGCGCGCGCTGAACCTGCCGTGCGAAATCGATTTCGTCCGCGCTGCGAGTTATGGCATGTCCATGAACAGCAGCGGCTGCATCCGGTTGACCAAAGAGCCGGAGATCCCGATCGAGGGGCGCAGGGTCCTCCTCGTCGAAGACATCATCGATACGGGACAGACGATCTCGCTGCTGATCGAAACCCTTAGGCATCAGAACCCGAAGGAACTCAAGGTCTGTGTGCTGGTCGACAAACTCGAACGGCGCACCCGGGAGGTCCCGATCGACTATTACGGTTTCAGGGTACAGGAAGGATTTCTCGTAGGCTATGGTCTGGATTTCGCCGAGCAATACCGCCAATTGCCGGAGATATTCACTCTGGAGCCTTGAATCCTGCAGCGGGATAAAAAGGGAGGACGTCCATGATTATCCAGTGCGACCGGTGCAAGAGCCGATTCCGCCTCGATGAGGCACTGCTTGATCCCGATGGCACGAAGGTGCGGTGCTCCATCTGCAGAAACATCTTCAGGGCCTTCCCCACTGGCAGCAGCCAGGCATCCTCAGAGGCCTCCCCGGATCTGGATACACTGTTCGACGAGCCGACAACCGACGAGGACGAGCCCTTTGCGCCGTTCAGAGAAGGGAAAAGCCCCGATATCTCGAAAAGCGACGCCGAAATCGACTACGACGCGCTGATCGAAAGCGCGTATCGCAGCGATGGCATCGGGCCGGAGGATTCAGCCGAAGACGAACGTCCGGACTACAAAGGGGACGCCGAAGCGTCGGAAGGCCGAGACAGCGGGCTCAACGCGTTTGAAGACAGCATCCCACCCCGGCGGCGAAGCCGTATCTGGATGGTTCTGCTGATTTTTTCACTTCTGCTGCTCGCGGCCGGGGCGGGGGTTTGGCTCCTTGCGCCCGAGTACATCCCTTTTACCCTCCCGTTCGTGGAAATGACGGAGACTAAGCCGGAGGACCCCGGTGCAAAACAGCTTCGCCTGGCCGATATCAGCGGCCGGTTCATCACCTCCGAAAAGGCCGGGCCCCTTTTCGTCATCAACGGGACGGTCATCAACCAATACCCCGGCAAGCGAAGTTTTATCCTCCTGCGGGGGAACCTGCTCGATGAACACGGAAAAGCCGCTCAGACGCGCGAGGCCTATGCGGGCAACCCCTTCCGGGACGAGGAACTGAAGACGATGACTATGGAGGAAATCGCCGCGGGCATGCAGAACCGCTATGGGGTGGGACGCAACAATTTCAATATCGAACCCGGGGCCTCCATCCCCTTTACGATCGTCTTCGGCCAATTGCCCGGCAAACTGCGCGAATTCACCGTCGATGCGGTGGGATCATCCCCCGGCATGTAGGACGAAGGTTCAGCCGGGAATCGCCGATCTCCACCGGCAAAGCCCATCCCAGCAAGGCCTTTGGCATATATTTACCTGCAATCCGGCCGGAGAATCGCTCAATCCCTGCGGCACCGCCTTGCATAGAGCGCCTGCGCACGGCGTAAACTCTCCGGGTCGTCGACCCCCATCACCTCCGCCTCGTCAGGAACCACGAAGCAACCCGCTGTAAACCCTCCCGCGTTGAGGTAATCGACCAGATCCGTGATAAAATACTCCTCGATGATTTTCAGCCCGCCGTTCACTACCTTTTCCACCCGGTGAGGCCTCGTTGCCAGCACCGGCATAAACCTGAGCAGGATCTCCCTGCTGACCGCGTAGATCCCGGCGTTGCAAATCGTCAGACGATCCCGCTTCTCGGGGGGATAATCCTTCCAGTAGGCCCATTCCGTAATACGCGCCACCCGGTCGTCTTCCGTCTCCACCAGACCGTAGCGGCGTTTTTCCTGCGGCGTGAAGCCAAGCACCATGAAGGGATGGCGTGCCAGGCCCTCGACCAATGCCTTGTAGGTCGATCGGTCGACCAGGGGCACATCCCCCATCGTGATCAAAAGGGCATCGAAAGGCGTCCTTTCGATGAAAGAAGCCGCTGCAAGGAGCGCCCCGCCGGTCCCGTTCAACTCGGGCTGGCGGCAGTAAGTGATGCCGACATGTCGAGTCGCCTCCCTGACTTCGTCCTCTCTATGGTGGACTACGATAGCCTGCGGCCCGGCCGGGAGATTTTTCAGGATCTCCAGGATCAGCGGGTGACGGCCCGCAAAGAGCCCCCCTTCAGGCAGGAGGGGCAGGAGCGCCTTATTGCCGCCGTAGCCTTCCATACGGCTGCCGCGGCCCGCGGCCATCACCAGAGACGCCGTTATCAATGGCTTCATTAGACTTCCTTTCAGACCTCGACACAGCCGGGGAAAGGCGTCCTCCCGATCTGCACCATGGCTTCACCACCGATCGCCTGTTTTTTGCCGGACCACTCCTCACTTTTCCTGCATCGAGAGAGGCTGCCGGCCGGCTTGAGCGGTGATCCGGTCAGGCTGCAGAAGCGGCTCCGATCCGATCAATGGGGAATCCCCCGCCGTGTCCCATCAGAGCGTAGAGGAAATCACGACCTTCTGGATCTGGCTCGTGCCTTCGTAGATCTGCGTGATCTTGGCATCCCGCATCATCCGCTCCACCGGGTATTCCTTCACATAACCATACCCGCCGAGGAGCTGCACCGCGTCCGTCGTCACCTGCATGGCGGTGTCCGCTGCGAACACCTTCGCCATGGCGGAATGCCGCATCAATTCGCGCGACACCCTGTCGAGGTTCTTGGGCACCGCCTCGAAAAGGGCAGCGGCCTTGTAGGTCAGCTGCCGGGAGGCCTCCACCCGGGTCGCCATATCCGCCATCATCCACTGAAGGCCCTGGAAGGAGAAGAGCGGTTTCCCGAACTGCTGGCGCTCCTTGGTGTACTGAATGGCATAGTCGAGCGCCCCCTGCGCAATCCCCACCGCCTGGGCCGCCACGGGTATGCGCGTGATATCGAGCGTCTTCATGATGATATGAAATCCCGAGTTTTCTTCGGCCAGCAGGCTGGCCGCCGGCACCCGGACATCCTCCAGGACCACCTCCACCGTGGACGAGGCGCGCAGCCCCATCTTCTTCTCGCGTTTGCCGATGCTGAGCCCCGGGGTCCCCTTCTCGACGATGAACACCCCCGTCCCCTTGTGGCCGGGCACCGTCGCATCGGTCCTGGCCGCCACGCAGACCACCTCGGCCACGTCCGCATGGGAGATGAAGGTCTTGCTGCCATTCAGAAGGTAGCCGTCGCCGTCCCTGACCGCCCGTGTACGCAGGCCGGAGACATCCGACCCGGCGTTCGGCTCGGTCAGGCCGAAGGCGATAAGCGCATCCCCGGCGGCCAAGCTCGGCAGATAGCGGGCCTTCTGCTCGGAGTTGCCCGCAAGGAAGATGGGCATGGTCCCGAGTTCGTGGACGAGAAGAATCACGGCGGTGGATGCGCACGCCTTGGCGAGTTCCTCGATCATGACACAGAGGGCGAGAAGGCCCATCTCGGACCCCCCGTAGGCCTCGGGAAAATCCGCGCCGAAAAGTGCGTTTTCCTTGAGGACCTCCACCATGTCCCAAGGGAATTGCGCCTCCTCGTCGCGCCTCTCAGCCCCGGGCGCGACCTGCTCCCTGGCGATTCGGGCCACCGTCTCCTTCAACATCAACTGTTCTTCGGTAAGGTCGTATTGCATCACCTGCCTCCTTGAGGATGAAGATAATGAATGGGCATTCACTCACTCCTTATACAGGATGTCTTTCGGCGATACAAGCCCGTTTTTGAACACTTTTCAGTTGACCGGCGCGCACCGAGTTGTTAAATTTAAAAGCGTTCAGCGAAATGCTCCATATGAGCGAAGGAAAGCCTATCCCTTGATGACCCCCAGGGGGGTCAGTCGAGCGACTTTCCGGGCAAGCCCGGCAGCATGGACCACCTCCACCACTTGAGATGCGTCCTTGTACGCCTCCGGCATCTCTTCCGCCAGTGTTTTTTTACCCTTGGAGTGCACAACGATTCCCTTGTCGTCCATTTCCCGGCTGATCGACCTGCCTTTGGCCCGTTTGAGGGCCTGAGAACGGCTCAACACGCGGCCGGCACCGTGGCAAGTCGAACCGAAGGTCTCCGCCATAGCGCCTTCCGCGCCGACCAGTACGTATGAGTGGGTCCCCATGTCTCCTGGGATCAGAACAGGTTGGCCGACAGGGCGGTAGATTTCGGGAAGGAGCAGATGCCCGGCGGGCAGGGCGCGCGTGGCACCCTTACGGTGCACACAGAGTTCCATGGTCCGCCCGCCGAAACGGTGCGTCTCCTGCTTGGCGATGTTGTGCGCCACATCGAAGAGAAGCTGCATCCGAAGGTCACGGGGGGAAATCCCGAGAACCTTCATAAACGTCTCCCGGGTCAGATGCATCAGGATCTGACGGTTGGCCCAGGCGTAATTCGCTGCACAGGCCATTGCGGCCAGGTAGCGACGCGCCGGATCAGACTGAAGGGGTGCACAGGCGAGCTGCCGGTCCGGCAGGTCAAAGGGCAGCAGGTCGGATTTCTGGCTCATCATTTTCAGAAAATCGTCGCAGATCTGATGGCCGAATCCTCTTGACCCGGTATGGAGGAAAACGGTCACCTGACCTTCGTACAGACCGAAGGCCGTTGCGGTTTTTGAATCGTAAATCGTATCGACAAACTGAACTTCTAGAAAATGGTTGCCTGAACCGAGGGTCCCGAGCTGGTCCATGCCCCGCTTGAGGGCGCGTTCGCTCAGGAGGGAAGGATCCGCCCCGGCCATGGTGCCGCGGTCCTCCGTTCTTTCCAGATCATCCACCATTCCGAAGCCATGCCTGACAGCCCAGGCCGCCCCTTCCACCGCAACCCGGGCCTCCTCGGCCTTCGTGAGTACGACCGCTCCCGTCGATCCGACGCCGGTCGGGACGTTTCTGAAGAGGGCGAGGACCAGGTCTCTGATGCAGGGACGAACATCCTCGGCCGCAAGGGCCGTAGTCATGAGGCGGCAGCCGCAGTTGATATCATACCCGACGCCGCCCGGTGAAACGACGCCGGCCGTGAGATCGAAGGCCGCAACCCCGCCGATGGGAAAACCGTATCCCCAGTGGATATCCGGCATGGCGAGCGAGTGACCCACAATCCCGGGCAACGTGGCGACATTGGCGACCTGCTGGAGACTCTGGTCTCCTCGAACCTGCTTGATCAGCTCGTCGTTCGAAAAAATCAGCCCGTCGACGCGCATGGACCCGGTTCTGGGAATCCGCCATCGGCAGTCGTCAACCTTTTCGAGTTTGATATCCATAGGGGCACCTTCCCTTCTTGCGGCGGCCATCGCAGAACGGTCTCCGGCCGAGGCATCCACCTGGATCCCGTTCCTACAGGTCAAAAATGATGCGTGATTCCCAGTGGTCTCCCTGTTCGTGAACCTCGATCTGGTGATAGGTTACCGCCTTGATCTCACACAGGATCTCGTGAATCTTCGGATCGAAAGGAGTTCGCTTTACAACGGCTGAAAGAAAACCGGGCGAGATCGCCTCGATGCGAACCGAAGTCACGATCTGCCCTTCGCCCTCGAGATTATAGAGGATTTCCCCAAGCCATCGGACCATCAGGTCTTCGAGGTCCGCGGCCTTGACTTCGATCAGGAAATCCCGGCCAACCCCTTCTTCCAAGGGGACGACCATCATCTGCATCATGTACCCGGCCGCGTCCTCGAAGAGGACTGCAAGATCCGGACTCCGTACGACGATGCCGAAATCGGCCGTGTGATCGAGGACCAGGATCTCCGAACGTCCGTAAGCGATCGTCTGCATGACGTTGCCCCGTGAAGTTTGGATCGAATCACCGAAAAACCCGAGGTGACTAGAGTCCATCCGGAATCATCCGGCACAACCCAGTTTCCAATCCGGAAATGAGGATTTTTTCTTCACACGCTTCGCGTGCTCAGTCCCACCGCTTCGCGGCGGGTCCCGGTTTGCCAATATCAAGGAACTCAAGCGCTTGCGCGGAGGCGACCTGTGGGTCGCCGCACAAGCAAACGTGCAGATCGACGCCGAGATCGGCAAAAAAGACCATTTCCGGGTAGAGATTTACTATTGAACAAGACACCGCAACGGTGTCGATGGAGGTTGAAAGATGCGCTGTTCCTTCTGCAAAACCACGATCAAAACCCACGACAAGATACTGCGTACCGACTCCTGCCCCAAATGCGGGCGGGATCTGCACTGCTGCAAGCAGTGCAAGTTCTATGACACGCACGCCTACAACGATTGCCGCGAGGTCTCAGCCGAACGGGTCGTGGACAAAGAGCGCGCCAATTTCTGCGAGTATTTTCTCCCCCGCGGCTCGACCCGGGAATCCGTCAACCCGGTCACGGAAGCGCGCCGGGCCCTTGAGGCGCTCTTCAAGAAGTGAGCGAGGCGAAAACAGCTGCATCCTGCCGCTAAAAGCCCTCCCAGGACCTGGCGCCGCGGTCGAAAGGATAGCGCGGCCACAGTTTGAGGTCCGGCGGCGGCATCATCGGCCAGACGTGGACTTCCAGAGCCTCGATCATGAGGCAGCCTGAACCGCAGTAGCTGCCTTCATCCTTTTCAAGCCCGATGATTCTCCCGACAACCGTTATCTCCTCATCGGGAGGATTCGAATGCCCGATGGGTCTCCCTTTGGAGGAAACCAGAAAAATGCCGGCTGAGTCCATTTTGCAGTGGGGCCGGCCCTCATGGTTCAGGGGGCACTGCTGCACCGTTATCAGGGTCCGATCGGATTCCTGCCGAAGAGCCAAAACCTTTCCCCCCAGAAGAACGGTTTTGCCCTTGTAGGACTCCAACTCGGACACCAGGGTGCTGAAAGGCACGTCGGCTTCCGCCGTGTTCCGCAGTTGCGGCGAAATCGGTGAACACGCCCCGAGCAGAAAAAGCCCGGCAGCCAAAACAACCGGTATTCCTGTCTTTCTTTTCATGGCAATGCCTCCAGAGGGTGGAACCTTTCAACAACCAAAGCCTCGGATCGACGGCTCACTACCTTTTGAATGATACGTTTTATCCTCCGGATTTTCAATCCTTCCCGTATCCCCGCACATTGTTCGACCGGCATCATCCGGCAGCGCCCCCCTTTCCATCCCGTCTCTTTGCTTGACCTCCATGCATTCTTTTGATAGGAAGTGGCTGTCCGATAATGTTCATCGAGTACGGACACGTTTTCGATCCGGAAATGAGGATTTTCCTCCGCCGGGCGCGCCGGCTCAGCTCCACCCCTTCGGGGTGGGTCCCGGTTTGTCCCATATGAGAGAAATCAAGTGCTTGCGCGGAGGCGACCTGGTGGTCGCCATACGGGCAGGCACGCCGCTTGACGCGGAGATTGGCCAGGAAGACCCTTTCCGGATGGAAACCAGGAAGATTGGTACGTTCAGGTGCCCGCAAGGGCTCAAAAGGGAACTCCCTTAAAAACGGGGACGGACCCGCCGCTGTGACTCCGCTCCTTTTTCTGTGTCGGCAGGGAAAGGAAACCTTTCGACCACGAAACGCCACTGTCCAAAGCCAAAGGATGGGAAGGCAGCCGAAAGGGCGGAGGAGTCAGAAGACCTGCCTGAACAGGGATACAACACCCTCGTGGTACAGGGTCACATCCCGGATCCCGTGGATAAAAAAGGGTCATCCCCGGATCGCAAAGCGGTTCGGGGATTTTTTTCTCCGGACGCCGACTCGTTTTCTAAATCTACAGCGGAAGGAGAACATCATGAAACCCTGGATCAAGACATTTTGCTGCAGCATCGCCGTAGTGGCACTGGCAACGATCGGCAGGAACGCGCCGGCCGCCTCCGAGGATGCGGTCCGGATGGAGACCGTGGTCGTCACCGGAACGCGCACCGAGCAGGCCGTTCAGGAGATCCCGGCCCATGTGACCGTCATCGACGAAGAGGCGATCGAAAACGCCAATGCCAACAACGTGGCGGAACTGCTCCGCTCCGAAGCGGCGGTTGTGGTACGGGATCTGTACGGCAACGGGAAAGTCGCCCAGGTCGATCTGCGGGGATTCGGCGAAACGGGCCCCTACAACACCCTGGTGCTGGTGGACGGGCGGCGCGTGAACGAGATCGATCTGAGCGGGGTCGACTGGACGCAGATCCCCCTGGACCAGATCGAGCGGATCGAGATTGTCCGCGGTGCCGGAAGCGTCCTCTATGGGGACAACGCGTCCGGCGGGGTCATCAACATCATCACCAGAACGCCGGACAAGGGCTTCAGCGCCGCCGTGGCCGGCACCGGCGGGAGTTATGGACGGGCGAAAGGCTGGGCCCGGGCAAGCGGCGGAACCGATCAGGTGGCGGCCTTTCTTTCCGCCAGCTACGACTCGATGAACGGCTATCGTGAAAACGGCTACCTCCGCACCCGGGACGTCGGGGCGAAAGTGGCCTATGACCCCACGGACACGCTGAGTTTCAATCTGAGCGGGGCCCACCACTCGGACGACTATGGTCTGCCGGGACCGTTGACCGAAGCGGCCTATGCCGCCGACCGCCGTCAGGCGAACGCCCCGGATGACGGCGCCGAGAACACGGACCAGTACCTGAAGCTGGACACCCGGATCGATTTCGGTGCACTGGGCTACCTCGCCGCCGATCTCGGCTACCGCTACCGAGACACCGACGAAGAATTCGTCAGCTACAGCTTCTCGGCCCAGCGGCAGATCGACACGTGGTCCTTTACACCGCGCTACGTTTTCGAAAAGCCCCTCTTCGCCCGCCCGAACACGCTGATCGCGGGGGCGGACTTCTACTGGGCCGAGATGGATCTCGACACCTTCTACGGGGCTCCGCTCTCCCCGTCAAACCGATCGAACGTCTCCCGGGACAGCTACGGGTTTTACCTCAACAACGACCTGTCCGTCCTCGACAACCTGATTCTGTCCCTGGGGGCGCGCCGTGAAGCGGTCGAATACGACATGAGGCAGGAAGACCTGAGCGGTTTTCTGGCGCCGCTCGACGACACGGTCGACGCTCATGAAAACGCCTACAGCGCCGGACTCACCTATCTGTATCAGGAGGAATCCTCGGTCTTCGTGCGCGCGAACCGGAGTTTCCGCTTTCCGCTGACGGACGAACTGGTGGTCTACGACTTCAACTCAGGCAGCATCCAGATCAATCCGGACCTCCACCCGCAGCGAGGGGACCACCTCGAAACGGGCGTCCGTCATTTCATCACCCCGGACATCGAGGCCAACCTCACGCTCTTCCAGGCGAAGATCAAAGACGAGATCTTCTACAACAAGGACACCTACACCAACGAAAATCACCCCGAGACCCTGCACCGGGGACTTGAACTCGGTGCGAAGGCGCGCATCGTAAAGCATCTGATGCTCTACGGGAACTACACCTATGAAAAGGCCACCTTCGAGAAGGACCCCTATGAGGGGCGCGACATCCCCGGCGTACCGCGCCACCGCGCGAACCTGGGTTTCCGCCTGCACGATTTCATAACCGGAATGGTCTTCTCGGCCGACTACAACTACGTCGGGGACAGCTACGCCATCAGCGACCAGGCCAACGCCTTTTCCAAGCAGGGCAGCTATTACACCGTCAATGCCCGGCTTGCGTATGCCTGGAAAAACATCAAGGCCTTCGTAGGCGTCAACAATCTGACGAATCAGGATTACTCGGAATACGTCGTCATAGGCGGGTTCCCGACCGCGCCCAACTACTATCCGGCGCCGGACCGGAATTACATCTTCGGTGTGGAGTGGGCCTTTTAATATTCGATCCCTTTGCGCGCACGCACCCCTTTGTAGTACGGATGCTTGACCTGGATCATCTCCGTCACGTAATCAGCGGCATCGATGATGTCAGGGGGTGCGTGCCGCCCGGTCAGAACGAGATCGACCCGGCCCCGGCAGCGCATAATCAGGTCCATGATAGCCTCCTTCGGCAGGAGGTCGAAGATCAAGGTGTTGAGGATCTCGTCGCAGACAAGGATCTGGAATGAGTCCTCAGTGGTGCGCCTGGCGTGCTCGAGCGAGAGCTCGGCATGCCGGAAGTGCACGGGCTCCGGCCCCTTGGCCAGGATGAACGGGTGCTTCCCGGGGCAGTAGTACGCGATGTTCGGGATCTGGCGGAAGATCTTGACCTCGCCCGAATCGCCGGATTTCATGAACTGGATGAAGGCTACGTTTAGGCCTTCGCCGGCCGCCCGCGTCGTCAGACCGATGGCGCGGGTGGTTTTCCCCACCCCTTCGCCATAGTAGATATGGATGTAACCGAACCGATCCTCGGCGAAAGGCCCTTCCGGTTTACGTTCGTAGTAAATGGCTTTTTACCTTTCTTTGCAGAAGCGTTGTTTCCCCACAAAAGCCCTTTTCGGGCGCCTCCCTTTCACACATAAAGACCGCCCGGGCAGCGGGGTCCCGAGGCGCGCAGGACGCTCTTGCCCGGCCCGCTACTCCCGAACCTTCTGCTCCCGGTACTGGTTGTAGGCATCCCGCATCGCGATGTATGGATCAAGAGCGGCCCGCTTGAAATCCTCATACTCACCCAGTGCGAGGGAGGTTTCGTTTACCCGGTCATACCCGGAGACACCTGCCCTTTCAGGCCAGTCGGAAAGGATGTAGTTGGTCGGATTCAAAAACCCGTCTCCGACCCTCCCCAAGCTGTCCCGAACGCTCGAAGGCCCAAACAGCGGCCAGTTGATGAAAAGCAGCGGCTTCATGCCGGCGCGCCCAAGCGTCTGGCCAAAGTCTTCATCCCCCGGTTGAAGGTCGAAGACGATCTTTGCCGCATCACCGAACCCGGCGACGCCGATGGTGCTGTTGATGAGGAAGCGTCCGATTTCATTACCGAAGTCCTTGAACCTCCCCTGGAGAAGACAGTTCACGGCCCGTATCGGCATCTCGAGATTCCTGAAGAAGTTGTCGAAGCTGGTGCGCAGTTCCTTGGGCAGTGCATGATCATACACCGTCGCCAAAGGCTTGAAGACCCAGAAGTAGAGCTTGTCGTTGACATGGAACATGGCGCGGTTGAAGGGCTCCAGCGGGTCCGGGATAGGATCGGGCTGAAACGCTTCGCCCTCCCGCTTCTCCCAGGGAGGCAGGTCCTCTTCCTCGGAGATCGGCGCCCCGTCACCCGTCCCCATAGAAAGCCGGGAGCGCCCCTGATCGATGGAGAGCGGTGCAGCCTCCTCTGAAAACGCCCCGCCCGGCCGGAAAAGCAAAAGGAACAGAACGACAAACACCCCGGCACAGCGCACCGCCCGGGAAGTAAGCGCCGCTCCCGATGCCCTCTTCCTCAATCCATCGCTGAACAATCCATTCACGAAGGCTCCTCCACCTTTTTTCCCAACTGATTCAGCAGATCTTCGAACGAAGATCTGGCAAGGATACTGTTGAACTGGATCCGGTAATTGTTGACCAGGCTCACACCCTGGATGGAGATGTCATAGACGAACCAGTGGTCATCCTTGCGGATAAGGCGATAATCGACCGGGATATCCGAACCGCGCGGGCTGCGGATCGTCACCTTCACCAGCCCGTATCTGCCGTCGATCATCTCGTCGCCGTAGGAGACCTCCTCCCCGGAATAGTTTTCGACCTTGTCGAGATAGGTCCTCTCCAGCAGTTTGGCGAAAAGTTCGGTAAACTTTGCGCGCTGATCCTCGGTCGCCCTCGCCCAGTACCGCCCGACCGTCCGGCGGGAGATCTCGTCCCAGTCAAAGCGTTCGTCGACCGCCGCCCGGATCCGGCGAGCCCGCTCTTCAGCCCGATCAGGATTTTTCAACTGGGGGTCGGTGACTATACGGATGATCTCGTCCGTCGTCGCCCTGATCTCCTCGGTCGCCTGCCCGGCCGGCGCCGCTGCAGGAAAGGAGAAAAGCAGCAAAACCATCAATGCGGATATCTTCATTCCACTCCTGCCGTGACCCATTCGCGAACACTCCCCATTCAGGGCAAGGCCTCTCCCGTTCGCATACGCCGGGCGGCTAAACCTTGCCGAAAACGAAATTGGAAATCATCTCTTCGAAATCGATGGCGGGTTGGGTATCCCGAATGCGCCCGCCCGGTTCGACGAGCGTCTCGGACGCACCGGGGGAAATCTCGATGAATTTTTCGCCGATCAACCCTTTGGTCTTGATGGAAACGATGGCGTCATCCTGTATGGCCAACCCTTTCGGCAAGTGCATGACGACACGGGCCAAATAGTCCTCCAGTGCAATAGATTTCACGCGCCCCACCTCCACCCCGCCGATGGTCACGGAGGCGCCGGTCTTGAGCCCCCCGGTATTGGTGAAACAGGCCACGACTTCATAGCCCGATCCCCCCACAATCTCCATCTTGGCCAATCGAACCGACAAATACGCGAGGCAGATGATCCCCGCTATTACAAAAAGTCCAACGGTGAACTCGAGATCAAACTTCTTCATGGCCTATCCTGTCGATGTACCCTTTTCCTGGATCGAGAACGCGGACCCGTCCGCAACCCTCGAGAGAAACATTCGCGAAAACACCTGACTTCAAAAGGAATGGTTACGCCAAACGGCCGCGTACCGTTCGGAAGCCGTCCGGGTCCGGGGCGCCCGATCCAAAATCCGGCCGCAGCGGCTGATTTTCGAGACCCGGGAAAAACAAGGGGCTTGCCTTCCTCGCCCTGCCCAATCAGGAGCCTTCGCTCCCGCCGGGCCGATCTTCGGATCCCTCCAGACTGTGACCGACAAAGGCCTGCACCAGCGGATCTACGGATCCCATGAAATCCTTCGGCCGCCCCTGCAGCTTTACCCGTCCTTCATGGAGCATGACAACCTTGTCGACGATCGCGAACGCCCTTGGAACCGCATGGGTCACGATAATGCCGGTAAAATGGAGTCGTTTCCGGCACGCATCGATCAGGCGGATGATGTTCAACCCCGTGACCGGATCGAGCCCCGTGGTCGGCTCGTCGAAGAGCATGATTTCCGGATCCGTGACCAAGGCCCTCGCCAAGGCAGCCCGCTTGGCCATCCCGCCGCTGATCTGGGAGGGGAACTTATGCTCCGATCCCGAGAGTCCGACGTTTTCGAGCTCTTCGAGCACCCGCACCTCGATCCGCTTCTCACTCAGACGAAGCTTCTCTTTGAGGGGGAACGCGACGTTTTCATAAACCGTCATCGAATCGAAAAGAGCGCCTCCCTGAAACAGGAATCCGAGGCGGGACCTCAGCGCGACCCTCTCCTTCCCCTTGAGCACGGCTATGTCTTTCCCGTCGACAATGACCCTCCCGCTATCCGGTGTGAGCAGACCCGCCACGTGCTTGATCAAAACGCTCTTGCCTGACCCGCTGCCACCGATCAAGGCCACGACCTCGCCCTTGGGGATCTTCAGATCGACCCCTTTAAGGACGGCATGGCCATCGAATGACTTATGCAGATTCTCGATCCGGATCATACCCTGAATACACGCATCAGAACAACAAGGCCGTCATGAAATAATCCCACACCAGGATCAGAACGGAAGACAAGACAACGGCCTCCGTCGTAGCGCGGCTGACACCCTCCGCGCCGAAGCCGGTGTAAACGCCCGTAAAAAACCCTTTAAAACAACAGACCCAGACGATCAGAACCCCGAAGCTCAAGGATTTGTAAATCCCCTCGAGCACATCGGAGGCCTCCACATAGGCGCTCATCTCACCGAAATAGGTCCCGGCACCCACCCCGAGCAGGTTTCCCCCGACCGCGTATCCACCGAAGATCCCGACGACGTCGAATATGGCGGTCAAAAGAGGCATCGCGATCAGGGCCGCCAGCAGATTCGGGACGATCAGGTAGCGGTATGGGTTCAGACCCATCAACTCGAGCGCATCGATCTGCTCGGTCATGCGCATAATGCCGATCTCCGCCGCGATCGCGGATCCCGCGCGGCCGGTGACCATCAGAGCGGAGATGACCGGTCCGAGCTCCTTGATCAGCGCGAGCCCCACCATCGGCCCCAGAAACGCCTCGGAACCGAAACGACTCAGGCTGTAATAGCCCTGGAAGCCGAGGACCATCCCTGAAAACGCGCCGGTCAGCACGATCACGAGCATCGACTGAAATCCGATAAACCGGATCTGCTTCATGAGGCGGCGCAGCTTGATGGGCGGGACAAAGCAAAAGAGCACGGTCTCCAGCAGAAACAGGAGCATGACCCCCATTCGCCTCACGTATTCGATGCTCCTGGCGCCTATTGCACGGATTGCGAACATGGGCGCAAGTCTCGCAAAACTTGCTCTGGAAGTCAAAAAAATTTAAGCTGTTGAAGGGGCATGGGGGGAGGATGACCAACCTGGACCGGCCTCCGGCTTCCCGTGCGGGTACAGGGCATTCGCCCCTGAACGATGGACATCGAACAAAGGGAGGGATATCTATGGACTTTTTATGGAGCAGGCGCGAAATGATGAAAGGCATCGGAATGGCCACCCTGGCCTTGGGGCTCCCGGGCATTTACAGCAAGGCCTTCGCGGGCACGGCGGAGGAAGCCAAACCGGCGCAGGGCGGCGCCTGCATGCTGCCCCCGCTTCCCTATGCCTATGACGCCCTCGAACCCTATATCGACGAGCCAACCCTGAGAATCCACCACGACAAGCATCATGCCGGATACGTGAACGGCTTCAACCTTGCCATGGAAAAACTGGCGGAGGCCCGCAAATCCGGCGACTACAGCCTCATCAAGCACTGGTCCCGCGAGTTTGCGTTCAACGGCGCCGGGCACGTCCTGCACGCCCTTTACTGGGGCAATCTCGCGAAAGACGGCGGTGCGCCCGGCGGCGAATTCCTGCAGGCCGTGGTAAAAAGCTTCGGCACCCTCGATGCCATGATCGCCCAATTCGCGGCCGCGACCAAGGCCGTGGAGGCCAGCGGTTGGGGGATTCTCGCCTACGAACCTTACATGGGGCACCTCGTCATCCAACAGGCCGAGAAGCATCAGGACCTGGCGATATGGGGCGTCTACCCCCTTCTGGTATGCGATGTGTGGGAGCACGCCTATTATCTGAAATATCAAAACAAACGAGGTGACTACGTCGACAACTTCATAAAAATCATAAACTGGAAGGTCGTCGAGGAGCGCTACGAAAGGGTCAAGGGCGTCCAGGGCTATCGCTGAATGTCCCGTACAAGGTGATCCAGGAAAAGGGCCGGACCGCTTCCCCGACACAGGGCATATCGGCAAAAAAGAACCCGCACCCCCGCTTCAGGGGGTGCGGGTTCTTTTTTGCCGCAAATTGGAATCTCTGTCCAGCCTCGGGATCAACCCGCCTTCACGGCGATCTGCCGCGGTTTCGCCGTTTCGGCCTTCGGCAAGGTCAACTTGAGAACGCCGTCCTTGATCGCCGCTTCGATCCGTTCCTGGTCGATCAAGTTGGAGAGCGTGAAGGACCGATAGTAGTCGCCTGTCCTGTACTCGCTGTAGATCGTGGTTTTATCCTCGCTCTCGTCCGCAACCCTCCCGCGGATCGTGAGCATGTTTTCCTCGAGATGGATATCAACGCCGTTCTGATCTACGCCCGGCATATCGGCCAGTACCACGAGGGCGTCTTTGGTTTCATAGATATCGACAGCCGGCGTGAATACCGGACGCGCATAGGTCAATTCGGCCTTGGGCTCGACCTGCTTTTTTCCGGTGCTCTGAAGTTCCATGTCTGCCAATGCGATCACCCCCTTTCAGGAAAGCTTGATATCGATCTTTTTGGGTTTGACTTCTTCCGCTTTGGGCAAAATCAGGTTCAATACACCATTGCGCGTTTCAGCCGTGGCCCTTTCTGCGACGATCCGCACCGGAAGGCCAATGGTCCGGCTGAAGGACCCCGCCCCCCGTTCACGTCGATGATAGCTCACATCCGGCTCCGCCACATCAGTCCGGCGATTGCCTTTGAGGATGAGGTTATCGTCCTCGATGGTCACATCGATGTCACCCGGAGCCATTCCAGGCAACTCCGCCTTCAGATAGATAGAATCGTCGTCCTGAGTCATGTTGATCGGTGGATAAACGCCCGAAGTCGAAACAGCGGTGCCTTTTCCAAAAAACCTGTCGAACAGCGTATTCATCTCTTCCTGTAATCGGCTCAACTCCCCGCCAGCGGGCATTTCCGAGGGATAACGCCATCTGATGATCGCCATGGATATCACCTCCTCAAGACATCATTGCATATCGTTGTCCTACCGCCACTCTCCCTTCCCCATTCGAGATCCCGGGTCTCACGAAGGGGTGATTCCTAAAAATTATTTAAATCGTGTCTATCCGAAAAAGAACATCCGGCGCGCCAAAGTTTCCAATCCGGAAATGAGGATTTTTGGCCAATACCAAGGAAATCAAGCATTTGCGCGGAGGCGACCTATGGGTCGCCGCACAAGCAAACGCGCAGATTGACGCCGAGATTGGCCAAAAAGACCATTTACGGATGGAAATTAAATCGCAATTCCGCTCTGTCAAGGGATATCGCGGCATACCGGATTGAATTTTATAGAGCACAGCCGATACTCTTGTGGAAGGAGATACTCTCAAGCCACAAAAAAAGGGGCTTTCGCCCCTTTTTTTGTGGCTGTGAAAAAGATGTCCCTAGAACAAACCGGAGACCTTCCCCGTCGTCGTGTCGACATCGATGCGGCGGAAAGCCGGGTTCGAACCCGTGCCGGGCATCAGGCTGATGGTACCGGCGCAGGGGCAGAGGAACTTGGCGCCCGAGTAGATGAGGACGTCACGGATCGGAAGAGTCCAACCCTTCGGCACACCCTTGATGGTCGGATCATGGCTCAAACTGAGATGCGTCTTGACCATCATCGTGGCGAAGTCCGCATACTTCGGATCGCTCTCGAGCATCTTGGCCTTCGCCTCGGCCTCGGGGGCCCAGGCGACGCCATCGGCGCCGTAGACTTCCTTGGCGATCATGTTGACGCGTTCGCGCAGCTTCATCTCGGTCGGATACAGGAACTTGAATTCGTTCTCTTCGTTGCAGGCATCGATGACGGCATCGGCAAACTCCAATGCGCCTTCACCGCCCTTTTCCCAGTGTTTGGACTCGGCGCAGCGGGCACCGGCCGCCTCGGCGGCCTTCCGCACCAAGGCGCACTCAGCGTCCGTATCCGTGTAGAAGCGGTTGATGCAGACGACCGGATTGATACCGGATTTCCGGATCACGCCGATCATGTGGATCATGTTCTCACAACCCTTCTCGACCAATGCCAGATTCTCTTTGGTGTATGCTTCCGGCAGGGCGATACCGGGGACGACCTTGGGGCCGCCGCCGTGCATCTTGAGGGCGCGGATGGTGGTGGTCAGGACCGACACATGGGGCTTCAGACCGCTGAAACGGCACTTGACGTTCCAGAACTTCTCGAATCCGATATCGGCCGCGAACCCGCTCTCCGTCACGTGGTAATCGAACAGCTTGAGGCCGACGCGGTCGGCGATGATGGAGGACTGCCCGACAGCGATGTTGGCGAAGGGACCGGCATGCACCATGCAGGGGTTGTATTCGGCGGTGCACATGAGGGTCGGGTTGATGGTGTTGCGCATGAAGGCCGTCATGGCATTGCCGACTTCGAGGTCGCCGGTGGTCACCGGCTTGCCGCTTTTGTCGAAGGCCACGGTGATGTTGTTCAGGCGAGCCTTCAAATCGGCCAGGTCGCGGATAACGGCCAGGATCGCCATACACTCGGAACCAACCGCAATGCCGAACTTCGACTGCATCGTATAGCCGTCCTGACGCCCGCCGAGGCCGATCACGATGTTCCTGAGCGACTGGGCGCAGAAGTCCATGATCCAACCCATCTCGACGCGGGTCGGGTCGATGTCCAGGCGCCGCATCCCGGTCAAGCGCTTCAACTGCTCGTCGTTGTAGTTGCGCTCGTGCTGCATACGGGCGGTCATAGCCACCATCGCCAGGTTGTGGGCGTTCATGATGTCGTTGATGTCACCGGTCAGGCCCAGGGAAAACTCGGTCATGGGGATCAGGAGGGAATTGCCGCCGCCTGCCGCCGTACCCTTCACGTTCATGGTGGGGCCGCCGGAAGGCTGCCTGAGGGCGCCGCCGACACTCACACCCCTCTTGCCAAGGCCTTCCATCAGCCCGCACGAGGTGGTGCTCTTACCTTCACCCAAGGGCGTCGGGGTGATAGCCGTCACTTCGATGTACTTTCCGTCGGGCCTGTCTTTCAGTCTGTCGATGATCTTCAGGAAGTCCAGTTTGGCCAGCCTTCCCATGGGAAGCATCTCATCCTTCTGCAAGCCCAGCTTTTCCTGCCACTCCTCGGGAGTCGGCATGTTCTTTTCCGCGGCTTCGGAAATCTGCCAGTCAGCCATGTTTACCGCATCATAAGCCATCTTTTGCAATCCTCCTTCTAACGTTAATGTTCCAATACTTCGGAAATCCAACCCTCATCCATTCGCACGGTTCCGTCGGTCGGTACATTGCGGCCTCGCCCCAGTGTCCTCCCCATCGGACCCGCCAAACCGGAACCGCTCGATGCTTCCGGACCTTCAAGACATCCCGGTTCGCGCCATCGTCCCGTACACAGATTGCCCGATTTCAACCGGGAAACCGTTTCTCAGGCCGGTATCTGCGTCGATCTGCGAGGTGACTGATACGACCGGCAGGTTCCATCCGCTCATCTTCCCGATTCCATGACCCTGGCCGAACCGGAAGACGCCCAAAAGGGGTGAAAGGGAGCGTGCGAATCCGGAAAACGGCATCCCCGTTACGGGATTTGGAACCGGCCAGAACCCGAAAAGCATCTCCGGCAGGGTACTGCTTAGAGGTCTTGGTATTTAAGCAGGATTCTGCCTACCACAAAAAGAAAACAGGGTCAAGCGTAATCATGTTCATTATTTCACGAGCTATCCGCCCATTTTCGGTTTGCGCTCCCTCCAGCCGAAGTGGTATGTCTGAGAGGGTTCACCCCGTGCAGAAAACCCGCTCCGGACAGGTTCAAACCCCGGCGGGCGGCATTGTCGGACGGAGGCTGCAGGGGCAGGTTTCCACCCAAAAAATGGTTGTGGAACACAGACAGGTTCTACTCCGAGCCGTGCGAGTCGGCTCATTCTCAGGAGGAACAGCGAATGCTTCAGGATCTGACCCTCGGTTTTATCGGCACCGGGAACATGGCCCGTGCGCTCCTTAAAGGCCTGACCGGGGCCCGCATCTTTCCGCCGGAAAGGATCTGCGTCTTCGACAAGGCACCCGAATCGGTAGACACAGCGGTAAAGACCTTCGGGATCATACCATGCACCGGCAACCGGGAGGTCGTCCAAAAAAGCGACCTGTTCGTGCTCGCCGTCAAGCCCCAGAACATCCGTGACGTGCTCGCCGAGATCCAACCGGTGGTGAGGGACGGACAATTGGTCGTCTCCATCGCAGCCGGCATTCCGCTTCGTCTCATCCAGACGCTGCTCGCCAGGGACGTTCCAATCGTCCGCGTTATGCCCAACACCCCCGCGCTGGTCCAGATGGGCATCAGCGCCATCGCCGGCAACCCCCGTTCCGGGCAGAATCACCTGGACCTGGTAGAGCGGATCTTCCAGGCCGTTGGACAGACGGTCATCGTAACCGAGGACCTCATGGACGCCGTCACGGCGCTTTCAGGCAGCGGCCCGGGCTATGTGTTCCGTTTGATGGAAGCCATGGTGGCCGGGGGGCAGGCCGTCGGCCTGAGTGAAGAGACCGCTCTTGCCCTGGTGGTGCAAACCTTCGCCGGGGCCGCTCAGTTGGCCGGATCGTCCAGGGAGCCCCTCGCCCGGCTCCGCGAAATGGTCACGTCACCGGGCGGAACCACGGCGGCCGGGTTGAACGTGCTGAACGAACGCGGGGTGGAACCGATGATCGTGGACGCCATCCAGGCCGCCTGCAACCGTTCGCGCGAACTGGGAAAGGACTGAGCATCCGGCCTGGCTCAACCTCAGCCCGCATATCGGTCAGGATTCCATGAGGCAACGTCCTCCCCATCGAACAGCTTCGCTTCGAGGCTTCCTCGGCCGGGTTTCCGGAGGCAGATCCACCAGAGGTGCCTCCACCTGGAAGCGCACTGCCGCTCCGGCCCGGCCCGGGTCCCGCTTCGCCATCATTCTCGGGCTCCTCGCCGGGATCTGCCTGGCAGGCCTCTTTTCCGCCTGCGCGAAGCCGGAAAGGCTGCATCCGGCGGCGGACTACCCCCTCCCCGGCATCGAACGTCCCATGAAAAGGCCTGGCTTCTGGATCGCCCGGCATCCCTCGCCGGATGCCGTCATCCTGACACCCCCCGAAATCGAGGCCTTCAACCGGCGGATACGCAGCGAGTTGGGGCTTTCGGAAGACCTCGGCGCCTTCTCGGCTCCCTATGCCGGATCGCGCCTTCGGAAGACCCTTCAAACCGCGCTCCTGAAACATCGGCTCGGGGCCTATTACCTCCCGGGCGGCGCCCAGGCGGGGCCGGATTTTTTCGATTTCCTCGAGAATGCCATGAACCTGGAAGCCATCCTGGAACGGGTGACGCCCCGCTATGGTGTAACGACGGGGATGACCTTCCAGAGGGTCCTGCCAACGCTTACGGGCCTCTATCGCTCAACGGAAGGAAGGATGTTCGACCGACTGCAGAACAGCACCCTTGACCTGGGAACCCCGCTGGTCGTGCTGCATGAAAGCCGGGACGGCGGCTGGCTCTACGCGGTCTCCGAACTGTGCGCGGGATGGACGCAAACCCGCGACATCGCGCTTTGCGCCCCTGACCAATGGGGGGCATTCGTTCATCCGGAAGAAACCGCCGTAGCCTGCAGCGCCAAGGTCGACGTCTTCCTCGATCGATCCGGAACGATCTTTCACGAGTACATGCGGATGGGGACAAGGCTGCCGCTGATCGACGCAGACCCCGACATGGCGCGCATCCTTCTGCCCATCCGCGGACCATCCGGGCGCCTCTGGACGCGGCCGGGCTTTGTGTCCTCCAGTTCATTGCACCGGGGGGCCTTTCCCTTTACCGCACGCCGGGTCATCCAGCAGGCCTTCGAAATGCTGCACGAGCCATACGGCTGGGGGGGACTGGACGGTGAACAGGATTGTTCCCGGTTCATTCAGCAGGTCTTCGCCACGGTGGGAATCAACCTGCCGCGCAACTCGGCCGACCAGGCCCTGGTGGGCGAACCCCTGGAAGGGTTCGCCCCGGCCCTCCCGGCCTCCGAAAAGGAAAGACTCATCGCCGGCGGCGCCGACGGCGGCGCAACCCTCCTTTATATGCGCGGCCATATCATGCTCTATCTCGGAAGCGTCGGCGGGCGCGTTTATGCAATCCACAACGTGTGGGCCTATCGCGAACCCGCCCCACCGAACGACCTGACCCGCATCGTCGCGCGGGTGGCGGTGACGGACCTTCGTCTCGGAGAAGGCGCCCGCGGCGGATCATGGCTCGATCGCCTGCGGGCGGTCCGGATCCTCGGCCCGATTAAAGAAGCGACGGTGAAAAATCAGACGAACTCACGTGTCGAATTACACCCCGCTCTCAACAGCGCCGCCGTTTATCCTGCCGACATCCTTCATCGATGATGTACGGCATCCTTGCTTTACCGCCACTGTCTCCTCCACAGGTGCTCAGCCGCCCTCGAGTTTTTTCAGGAGCTGATTGGCTGCCACCAGCGTCGGATCCCAAGTCGGGCTGAACGGGGGCGCATAGGCCAGGTCGCACTGGCTGTAGGCTTCAACGGTCATGTGCTGGTGCAGCGCGACCGCCGGCCCATTCGTCCGATGCGCTGCGCCTTCACGCCCCACCATCTGGACGCCGAGCATCCGCCCGGATGAGCGGTCTCCCACCATCTGCACCAGCAGCGGGGAGGCTCCCGGATGGCTGTGCGCCCGCGATGAGGCCTCGATGGCCACTTCGACCGGATCGAAACCCGCTTTGGAAGCCTCCTTGACCGTAAGACCCGTCCGGGCCACCTGCATGTCGAACACCTTGAAAACGGAGGTGCCGGCGATCCCGTCGAGGTAGACATCCTGGCCGCTGACGTGGTCCGCAACGGCCCAACCCGCCCGATTGGCCCTGAGCGCCAAAGGAATCCAGGTCTTCTCCCCGGTGACCACATGGTAAGCATCCGCGCAGTCTCCGGCCGCATAGATATCCGGAGCGGATGTCCGCATGCTGCGGTCCACGGCGATGGCCCCCCCCGGGCCGAGCTCCAGTCCAGCCTCGGCGGCGGCTTCGCTGCAGGGTTTTACGCCGATGGCCACCAGGACGAAATCCACGTCGAGGACCGTCTCCGTGCAATGCACCCGAAGCCCCTCCTCACCCCTTTCAATGCGGAGGACATCCTGCCCTAGATAGAGGCGTACGCCGTTTTCTTCCACCTCCGCCCGGACGCGGTCCGCCAGCTTGCGATGCGCCCAAGGCAGGAAGATCGGCCTCGGTTTCACCATGGCGGTGTCGATGCCAAGAGACCGGAATGTCTCGCACATCTCGAGGGCGATGTATCCCATACCGACGATCAGCGCCCGCTCGACGCGCCGTTCACGCAAAAACCCCTTGATCCTCCGTCCGTCCTCCAGGCTTTTGAGCGCCATCACACCGGGCAGCTCGAAACCAGGCAAGTCAGGGATGATCGGCGAAGAACCGGTTGCCAGCAAAAGTTTGTCGTAAGCGATTTCAAAGCGGCCGCCGTCTGATCGGATGCCCGTCACCTGCCTGCCTGCCGGATCGATCCGGTCCACCCGATGGCCGGTCCGCAGGTCGATCCCCTGCTTTTCCCGGAAGACGTGGGCCTCCCGCACCACCAGATCCTCTATCCCGCGCTCTGGCTCCGCCAGATTATAGGGGATGCCTCAGGCCGAATAGGATACGTCCGATGTCTGCTCGAGCACGACCACCTCGAGATCGGGGATCTGCCGCTTGGCCCGGCTCGCTGCGCTCATGCCGGCCGCATCCCCACCAACGATCACGAATCTCATCGAAAATCCCTCCCTCCGCTCCATTCATCGATGAACCGCGAAAACTCGGCAGTCGGCGGATTCACGCCCTCCTGCACCACCCAAACAGCGAGCCCCGGATACACAATTCCCCAACCCCCGGCCAAGCCCGAATCGGCAGGCCTCCAATCCGGAAATGAGGTTTGCTGCTCAATATTGAGGACATCGAGCGTTTACACAGAGGCAGCCTGCAACCCGCCGCACAAACAAACGCACAGATCGACGCCTGGATTGACCAAACGGGGGTTTACCCCAAAGGGCTGGGACAAAGCAACCAAAACGGGTGAAAAAAAGACCCAATCCGGTTGGAAACCCAGCGACCGATCGGGCCTTTCGATTCTCGTCTGCATTGGCCGCTATTGCAAGCCTTTTGAAAAAAGCGGAGAGTCTCGGTGAAAAACTCACCGGCTCCGGGAAAGGCATCAGACGCATGTTCAGCGGCTTACCCGCCCTCGGCCTCCCGAATCCGCTTTTCGAGCAGAACCGTGCCCATTTCCCGGGCAAGTTCAAGCGCCTCCTGAAGCGACTTCCGGGCGGCCTTCGGGCGCGAACTGCAAAACAGCGTCCCCCGCACGAGGAGCGCCCGGGCCCTGTGGCGCCTCGCCCCCGTTCTCTTGGCGATGCGAAGGGCCTGGCCGACATATCTCGAAGCCGCCTGCCGCTCACCGAGCCTTCCGTACAGTTCGCCGAGCGCGATCAGAAGCCGCGTCTTATACCGCCATCGCGTATAGGAGATCCCGGGTTTGCGCAGTTCACTCCACACGCCGTCCAGGATCTCCCGGGCAGCGCCGAGATCACCCATCTGCAGAAGGTTCTCCCCCATGTTGATCCGGGCATTGTAGATCGTCTCCGGGTCCCCCGTCGTCAGCGCATCCTTCCAGGCCTCGGTATTCAGCTCCAGGGCGTCTTTCAGTTCACCCCCCTCAGCATGGATCCACCCTAGGGTGTTCATGAATCGCGGCCTCCAGAATCGGCCGTCGCCCTCCTCCAGCCTCTTCAATCCCGAGAACAAGGCCGTCCCGGCCTTGTCGAGATGCCCAAGGGCTCCGTGGATCAACCCGCTCCGAAACAGGAAAAGAATCTTGAAGTACGGGCTCTTGATCTTTTCGTTAAGGGTCTCGATCAATTCGTTCAAGGTGAGAGCATCCTGGTAATCGCCGGTCCAGTTGTAGTACTGCACAAGATGGGCCGCCGCCCACGCCCGGGCCTCGAGATCCTGCTCCCGTTCACTGTCTTCGAGCGCCTTCAGCAGCAGCGGACGCGCCTTTTCGAGCTTGCCCAGCACCGCATAGACAAACCCCAGGAAACTCCGGGCTTTCAAGACCAGGCCGGGCCATTCTCCCTTCCGGCCCGCCTCGATGGTATTGAGCAGAAATCTCTCGGCGGAACGCGGATGATGGATGTAAAAAGAAATCCATCCCAGCCGGAAAAGGGCCGTCGCCTCCAGAAACCGGTCATCGGTCCGCTGGGCTTCGCTCCGCATCCTCTCGAACGCGCCGCGCGCCTCCTCCATCTGGCCGACGCAATAATGCATCCGGCCCTTCCAATGGAAGATCTCGGCGATCCTAACCGGCGGCGTTTCGAAGCGTGCCCGCCTCAGGATATCGAGTGCCCGGTCGAGGGAGGCAAGCGCCTCATGGCAGGCATAGGAATAACGCGCCTGCCTGCCGGCCTTGAGGGTGTAAGTGAGCGCCTTTTCCCAGACGCCGGCATAATAGAAGTGATAGGCCATCTTCCCGATCCGACCGGCCGGATCCTGGGCAGGCACGTTCTCCAGGGCTTCACCCGCCAGCCGGTGCAACTGGACGCGCTCACGACGCAGGAGCGTATGGTAGGCCACCTCCCACATCATCGGATGAACGAAGCGAAACGTCGCGCCTTCTTGACTTCCCCCCCTGTCCAGCCTCTCGATGATCCCCTCCTTTTCGAGCGCCGTGAGCCGGTCGTCGAGGTCAGTCCCATTCTGCCCGACCGCCTCGAGCATGCTCCGGGAAAAATCGTGTCCGAGAACGGAGGCGACCTGGACCGTCCACTTCAGACCGCCTGAGAGGGCATCGAGCCGGGCCGCCAGGACACCATGGACGTTGTCCGGGATATCGATCGCATCGACCGGCATCTTCAGGACACAGCGGTCGGGCCCGCAGACCATCAGATCGCGCCGCAGCAGGGTGCGGCCCATTTCGACCACGAACAATGGATTTCCGCCGGCCTTGGAAACCAGGTCGCGCGCGAGGCGCTCCTCCAGGAGGCGGGTCTTGAGGACCGATACCAGCAGGTCCTCCGCATCGCGGTCGGACAGCGGCCTCAGATGGATGGAATGTCTGACGAGCGTCCTGATCCAGGGAACGGGGGTGGAACGCCCGGCGCAGATCACCAGGATAGGCGGGCGTTCCCGGGACTCCGAGAGAAAGGTCAGAAACTCGCGGGTGGTGCCGTCGACCCACTGCATGTTGTCAATCAAAAGAATCAGCGGGCTCCGGGCCGCAACAGCCTCGAGCACAGCCTGTATCTCTTTAAAAAGAATTCGTTTTCTTCCCGCAAGTGCGGTCTCCGATTCCCCCTCCACCCGCTGAATCGTACTGAAACGCACCACAACCTTGCGCAGACGCCGCCTTACCGTCTCATCGCTCACCCGCGCATCCAGCAGGGCCTCCAGCTCCCCCTCGGACTCCTGCCCGGAAAGCCTGAAATAGGCCCTGAAAGCCGACAGCAACGGGTGAAACGCAGCCGTCTCTCCGTAGGGCCGACACCCGCCCCTCAGGACCATGGCTCCCTCGGCCTCCCTGGCGCGGCAAAAAACGCCGAGGAGCCGCGACTTGCCGACGCCGGCCTCACCGGTCACGAGCATCAGGCGCGGCCCCTTCCTGCACGCCTCGACAAAGGACGACTTCAGGAGTTCCATCTCTTTCTCGCGGTCCAGAAAAGGCGTCTCTTCCCTCCCTGCCGAAGCACCCTGGGCCTCCTCCAGTTCATCCAAAAGCTGAAAGGCATGCACGCTTTCAGCCTTGCCCTTGACCGCCAAGGTCCCCATATCCAGAAAACGGAAATAGGGCTGAACACTCTCCCAGACCCGCTCCGAAACAAGGATCCCGCCCGGCGGCGCCAGCGACTGCAGCCGTGCAGCCAGATTCGTCGTATCTCCAAGGGCGGTGTAGTCCAGCCGTAGATGATCGCCGATGGCCGCCACCACGACCAATCCGGTATGGATGCCGATGCGCATCCTGAAAACGACCCCGTGGCGCTCCTCTAGCCCGCGCCCATAGGCCTCCAGGGCGTGTTGGATCTCGAGCGCCGCCCGGCAGGCCTGCTGGCTGTGATCCTCGTAGGCGACCGGCGCGCCGAACAGAGCCATGACGCCGTCGCCCGTATACTGATTGATGGTCCCTCCGGCACCGTGGATCGCTTTGCCCAGGATCTCGAAGCACCCGTCCATGATCTGGTGGACATCCTCCGGATCGAGCTGTTCCGAGATTCCGGTAAAATTCGCTACATCGGCAAAAAGGACGGAGACCCGCTTTCTCTCCCCTTCCTTCAAATAGTGGCCTCTGAGGATCTTTTCCATCAGGAAGGGGGGGGTGTAGCCGGATGCCGGTTTCTCTTCACCGCCGCCGCCAGATGCGGGGGACCCCACCGGCGACCCGCACCGCCCGCAGAAGGCGAATCCACCCGGCACTTCCGCCCCGCATCGCTCGCAGCGACGCGGAAGCGCCTTGCCGCAGCGGCTGCAGAACCACGCGCCTTCGGCGTTTTCGAACTGGCAATCCGGGCACTTCATAAGTTCTTCGTTCCTCACATGCCGGCTGTCCTGCGGCGACATTCTCCTGATTCAAAAGGGCGTGCACAAAAAAAACTGAATCCAGGCTGGGTGAGGGCCCGGATCCAGTCCTCAGGAAGGCAGAGTGATGCCAAGGCATCCCCCTGGGAGAGGCTCGACAATCCTCAGTTAACTGCCTCCAGCGCGTACCCGTCCGCATCCCGGAAGAGGATCAGAATACGGCCCGGGTCCTTTAAAAAGGTAAAATCGATGAGGTCCTTCTCATACCTATCGGATTCCCACGTCTGCTGAATTCGCTCCCCTAGCCACTTGACTGCCACCAACTGATCATAATCGCGCCGGCCGGCCACGATCTTTTCTGTAAAGCTCGACAGCATCCCTCTTCGCCCTTTGCTGATCGTAAACATCTGACCGTCGAAACCCTTCTGCATCTCGAACCGTCGTGCCGTATAGACCTCGTCGTGCGCCCTCCGATCGAATCCCCCGATAAAGATGTCCTCCTCCAACTTGAGAGGATAGGAGGTGACCTTGTAACCCCCAACCCCGTTCTCGCCGAACGCAGCCGGGCGTTCTTCCGGGAGAATGTATCCGTGCAAATTTCCATCTTTCTCGAGGATGATGACCCGGTCTTCGGCCCCTGGAACCAGATTGAATTGATAGAGAGAATATACGCCGGCAGCCGGAGCGTAGGGTTCGGTGATCTTTGGAGCGCTGGATGCTTCATCCCACTCGACGCGAAAGATCGGACCATCGTATTGGCGGAAGTCTCCTTCCTTCTGTGCCAGCGCCACCTGTCTTCCCGCCGCGTCCTGAATCACCCGCAGGTAAAAGGGAAGGCCTTCCGCGGCTGGCTTCAGCGTTCCATCTCGATACGTCACGACCATTGAACTCAACCGGTTGTCCTGCTTGTCGAGGGTCATGACCGGCAGGGTCAAGGTAAGCAGCAGTTCGTCTCCCCCGTCACCGTCGAGGTCACAGGCGTGCAGGTGCAACGGGATGATCGCCGTCTGTGGATAGGGCAAACGGCTGACTGTTTCAAGGACGCCACTCTCCGCCCGATAGAGGATCAGGTCCCGCTCCCCCAGGCAGGCGAACAGCGTCGCACCGCCTGGCTCCGGCCGGCAGCCGGCGACCCGGCTTGCGGGATCATCGAGCCGAAAGAGCTCAAGGCTTCGGGCAGGCTTCGAGTGCTGGAAGGAGGGTCCCGAAGCTTCGGCAGGGGAGTCGCCGGCGGAGGAGCGACTCATTGCCGTCCCCTGTGGCGCCCCCTGGGCGCCAACGGGATAGACCGCTGCGCCATGCGGCTGCGACTGCGCCGTCCGGTAGAAAATGACCCGGTCTCCTTCGACCGTGCTGAGCCGGCAGATAAGGGTCCCCTCCCCCTGCATCAACCCGAGTTTCAGATCGTGGCGCTGGGCGGCGGAACCCGCGCCCCCGTCCGCATTCATATCCAGATAATATCCCTTTTCGAGGAGCTCTTGCACCAGCCCTTCGAAGAAAGGGGCGGCGCCGGGCCGCAGTGCATCGCCGCGGACATGGATCCGCGGGGGAGGTGGTGTAACCACTCGGTCTCCCGGCGAAAGCGGGGCGGACGGGACATCCGCAACACGCACCAGCGCCGTTTCAGGGAACAGCGTTTCGAGAACCACCCACGCCGCCGGGGCTTTCAGAGCCGGGGAGCGCTCCGGGTCCTCCTTCGAGATGCACAGCCATTCCCCCACCTTCATGGGCACGGCCCCTTTCTCGATGAGCAGACGGCCTTCTCCAACCTCTTTCACCCGACCGACGGTCCGGAAAGGGGTCCCGACATATTCTTCCAGGAAGCTGACCAGAGAAGGGAAAGGATTCTGCTCCGCCTCTGACCGGGCAGGCATCACCGCTAGGGAAACCAATCCTAGAACCGCCAGCGGTATCCAACACCCTTTGTAAGATCTCATCGATGGAAAGCCTCCTGCGCTTTGGGTCGGGTTCGAAATTCAAACAGGTCGACAGCGGAAAAACCATCCCTCGAGCCGTTTATGAAATGCCGGCGGGCAGCGAATCTTCACGCACTCCGCCGGTTTGACCTCACCAGACCCAGATGAACTCGATCGTGTTCATGATGGCCGTTTCATCGTTCCCGTTCCCCGTAATCGGATCCCAGATGTCCTGAACGGCCTGCCCTGGGTCAAACACTGAAAAACAGTTGCCGATGCTGAAGTGTTTGTTGAAAGTATACGTGAGAAGAAAATCGAACTCAAGTCCAACCTCATCGTCGATGGGACGTCCGAGCAGCGTCTGCAGACCGTCGGAGGTGTCGAACATCAGATACATGGCCTGGGCCTTATAGGAAAGCGCCCCAAAGGCACCCTTGGCGCCGGCGCCAAGCATCAGAAGACCCGGCGCATCCCCTGACGAGCTGTTGCTGATGCCGCCGTATCCCGGCGTCCGGGACACTCCCAGGACTTTGGGCAGCCAGTTGAAATTGCCGCTGTAGAGGTGGGTGCCCAGGGTCGGCACAAGACGATAGAGAAAGGCGTTCTCCATGCCGAAGGTGGGCGTATACCGCGCTATGTCGCCGATCGAGTTGAAAGCCTCGATGTCCTGGTCTGTCGGATCGTCGTCCCCCTGCTCCCACTTGAAGCCGGCGTAGGGAATAAACCGCGGGTCCACCTCGAAGTCCACGGATCCATAAGCGGCGAATGCATTGATGTCATACGCCCGGCCGTGTTCATCCGCATGGGTGTCTCCGGTCGCCCAGACCACCTCGAAACGGGGGACGAACCGGCCCACCTTTCCGTACATCTCCGCCCCCAGGTAGTGCACCTGCGCATACTGGGTGTCCTTGTTGTTGTCGCTAAAGGCGTAAAACGGGGAAACCGCCAACGGTCCCATCTGATAGACGCCTTTCAAGCTGTAGACACGCCAATCGAGGCTGTCCGCATCCAGAGGACCAATCGCCTTACCTTTGTCCATGTTTTCGATCTTGTCGAAGATGCTCAGGAACAGGGCCTGCCACCTGAAGTCCGCGCCGATCTTGCCTGTCAAGCTGACGTAGGGGTGGTCATCCCCGTAAACTAGACCGCCGGTATTGATATCCAACTGCTGGGTGTTCCATCCCGTATGGACGGCCAGTGGACCGAAGTCATAGCTGACGTTGAGTTTTTCGATCCCAAAATCCTCACCGGTCATTCCGCTGTCGACCGGGGTGGACGAGTCCGCCCCCCGGTCGGCGTTCTCCTTGTTCAGCGTGAAATCGCCTTCCAGAATGATCATGAAGTCCCAATTTTTACCCTTCCCGAGCCATCCGACCCGGATCTCGTTCCGGATCGCGAAATCGGCCATCGGACCGTTTTCATCCATGATATAATCGCGCGTCGTGTCCATCTTGTTGAAATCGACGTTGTCCATAAAGGTCGGATACATCTTGAGGCTGCCGAAAAAATCGATTTCGATATCCTTGCTCTTGGGCGACATCTGGCCGATCTCCGCCGAGGCCGTCGCCTCAAAGTTGCAAAGAATCCACCCGAAACAGGCCACCGATGCCAACCACCCCAACATTCGACGTCTCCTCTTCATCACTTCCCCTCCTTTATAAAGATCTAATAGGATTGTCTGGAACATCTCACCCATCACCCCATACCCTCAGCGCTTCACCGGACAGTACCGCCCCCGAACGGCAGCTATCCGCCCATTCTTCGATGCGCTCCATCAGAGATGCGCAATCCATCAAAGCGAGATCACGGTGGCACCGTCCGCCAATTCGAAGAGCAGCGTTGCCGGCGCCATAGTCACCCCTTCGAGCAGGTCCTTCGCGCTGATCTGCCTCGACTGGGCGCAGGGAGCGCACGCGTAGATGGGCACCTCGAATTCCTGCAGATAGGCGACGATATCGTCGGCTATATCGCCCGTAGGCGCCCTCAGATGGTCCATGATGCCCTTTCGTGCGATATAGACCGCCTCGTCCATGAGAAACACCGAGACCCGCTTCCCCATCTTGTGCGCGACCTGTGCCAGGTGCAGCGCCCGCACCGAGCGATTGGGATTGTTGGTCCCGCACGCCAGTGTAATCACCACCCGATCCGTCCCGCCTTGACCATCCTTTTTTTGATTCATACATCTCCTCCGTCGATCTCACTTTGGATCGAGGCGCTCTTGATCCGATACCCGCTCAGAGTCTTCCGCACACAATCTCCACAACCTCTCGGCCAGGGCCGTCACCTGGGTCTTCGTCCATGAGGCCTTCACCAAGTTGATATAGCAAGAGGGATGCCGCCTCGTTCAGACGCGCAAATGGGGCATTATTTGCAGGGATAAAAATTAGACAAGTTATTGTTAATAAGGCTTATTTCACGCAAACAGCAACACCCTGGCAGTCACCGTTCAAGGTGCACCTGTCAAAATAATTGTTAACATCTATTCATTTTTAAACATCCGTTGAACATAGCACCCGCGGGCGCCTCAGGCGCACGCCCGCTTCGGCGCTGACTCCGGCGGGATTGCTCAGCGTTGGGCCGAGAGTTCATTCAAGGCCCCACCGAAAACGCAAAGGAGCGGGTTTTCATCCTCTGACGAAAGGGCAACCAATTCCGAAAAAGCCCCTTATCCTTCAAAGCCTCGCCGCTCATTTCCGGATGGGAGGTCCGGTCACGGCATAAAAGGATCTTCGGAGGAAAGGAAATCAGGGCAAAGGCGGGAAATTCGCGAAAGGAAGGAAGCGCGGCCCGCCCAGGGCCAGCCTTGCGGGAGGGCTTCGGGCGGGTCGATCAATCGGCGGGGGAAACCGCGGCCTCCAGATAGAAACCTGATGGAAGCAGGGAGATCACTTCCGGATGGGAACCGGCCGGTTTTCAATCATCATGCCGGGTAAGCAGCTAGAAAGTATCCATCCGGAAATGATTTCGCGGTAGAACTCAGTTTCCAATCCGGAAATGAGGATTTTTGGCCAATATCAAGGAAATCAAGCGTTTGTGCGGAGGCGACCTGCAGGTCGCCGCACAAGCAAACGTGCAGATTGACACCGAGATTGGTCAAAAAGTCCATTTCCGGATGGAAACTAGAAAGGAATGATGATACGGAAAACAATCTTTTCACCCTCCGGGCGGTTTTCGACTCCGTTTTCAAAATAGGTCTTCAGGCTGAAGATCATCCCCTTGTGAATGTAGTGCAACGCAGGCCCGATGGCGAAAACCTCCTCTTCGGAGTCCTGGAGTTTCACCCCGTCGACTTCGTCTTCATCCAATTGCTGACCATAATAGCCCACAACGCCGAACCGCAGATTAGGACTGATAAAATCGATCGTTTTCATCAACGAATAGTTGAAATGCCACAGGTCGCCCGCTTCGAGGTCGTGATCGTTGAAATCACCGGTAACGGCCGGGTTCACATACTCGTCGTTCTTGGTGTTGAATGTCAGATGCTGCCGCGTGCTGAATGTAAACCCGTACGGCATCTGCAGCGTCATCGTGACCCAGGGTTCGAAGGTCCAGAAGTTTGCACTGGGATTGATTGCCTTGTTTTTGTCATACGCACCCACCGGAAAGTAGACGTCGAACTCAAAGAACCAGTGGAAGACAAAATCCTTTGCCAACGGAATCGCACTCCCTATAAATGGACCCATACACGGGTCGCCCAGGATGCCTCCTCCCGAATCGATGCCCAGATCGGAATTAACGTCGAAGCCGAACATGGGCCACAGCGCCTGCGCCCCCCACTTGAAACCGTGCGGCAGCTCCTTTTTGGAGACCCAAATGAACTGCGGGGCGTAGACGACCAGGTCCAGTTCGTTGTTCATCGGGTAGCTGTCCCCCTTGCCGTCCTTGAACTCGTCCGCGCTGTAAAAAACCATGTAGTTGCTCATGTACAGCCCCGGAGGTGGGAGCATCGCATCGATGATGTTGGTGTTACCGAAGTTCAGGTTCGGGTTCTGATTGTAGGCAATAGCCGCCGAAGAAAACATGCAGAAAAACACACACCCCAGAAATACGATACTCTTTTTTGCCATCCTCTTTTCCTCCTGTTGTGAATAATATGGATAGGAACGAATCACCCCGGCCGACTCCCAAATGCATTTCCAGACTGGAAAGTTTTGTGCCGTCGACAAGCATTGCCGGACGGACACGATACAGGTGCATCTTCTATTCAATCAGCGTCTTCATGCAGATCCCTTTTTGAACCGCAGGACCTGAATCTTCCGATCGCTCGCTGAATCACTACTATTCTTCCGCCTTTGCCGGTCTCACCATCAGAAAAGACCAGAGGTTGCCGACTCCGCCGGGCTGGGGCACCCATCCCGTCAGGCGGTCGACCCTCACCGCATCGATCTTCTTCTTGGAATAAAGTGGAATGTAGGGCAATTCGCTGGCGAGCAGCCGCTGCAGAGCGACGACGTATTCTTTCCTTTTCAACGGGTCGACTTCTACCTGCGCCGACTCCGCCAGACGGTCGAATTCGGCGTTCTTGAAGCCGCTGTAGTTCTTTCCCCCGAGCCGCGCCTCACGGCTGTGGAAGAATGTATTCAGGTAGGCCGGTTCGTCGGAAAGGTTGGTCCAGCCCATGAGGTAGGCATCGAATTCTCCTCCTGAAAGGGCCTTCAAGAGGTCTTGAAGTGCCAGCATCCGGATCGTGACCGGTATCCCCACCCGGGCGAGCCACTTTTTCATCAGCAGCGCGGCCGCGAAGCGATCCGGACGACAGCCTGCGGGGGTCGTCAGGAGCTCCATCGGAGCCATCTTTCCACCCGCCGGCAGCAACAAAGAATCCTTCTCCCAGGTATATCCCGCCTTCCGGAGCAATTCTTTCGCAAAATCGAGGCGCGCATCGTCGCCGGCAAGTCCGTCACCCGGCAGTTGCAGCTGCGCATCGCACCAGAAGGCATTATGCGCCGGGATCACGCTCCTCGCCGGGACGACATCATCTGCAAACGCCTTATCGATCATATCCTCCCGCTCTATCAGGGCGGCCACCGCCTGCCGGAAAGCACGGTCACTGTAAGGGGGACGCCGCAGATTGAAACCCAGATAATCGTATCCCCTGCGGTCGGTTCGGAAAAACTGAAGATCCGGCTCGTCCTTCAATTCCGCTACAGACTGCTCGCAGACATCCCCGGCATAAAAGTCGATCTCCCCGTTCTTCAAGGCCGCCAGAGCCTCCCCGACGCTCCGGTAGACGTGAAAAACCACCCATTCCACATAGGGTCCGAGCTGCATACCGGCGGCAAGACCTCCCCGTGCAAAAAAGTACGGATTGCGCTTCATCAACACCAGATCGTGCGATGGATCGCTCACGATGCTGAAAGGACCGCTGCTCGGCACCCTCTCCGGCTTTAAACCGATCAAGCGTGCAGTCGCGTTCTCCATTCCCTCGAGCGGCCGGATCAATGGCTCCCACCCCTTCTTCTGGAGGAAGGGCGTCAGAAGCGTCTCGTTGAAGAAGGCGGCGCTCGGCTCCTTGAGGACAAACCGAATGGTGCGCGGATCGACCGCCTCCACACGCTCCACCATCTGCCAGTGTTCCACGTGGCCGGGGACGTTGAACCGCCGGATCACCTCCCAGGTATAGAGCAGGTCATCGCTCGAGACCGGGGTGCCGTCATCCCATTGCGCCTCCTTGAGCCTGACCGTTACGAGGAGGCCTTTCGCATCGGATTCCGGCTGCCGCTCCGCGAGCCAGGGAAGAATCGCCCCATCGCGGGGATCTCTGATATAAAGCGGCATGTGGATCAGCCGCAGGACTTTCCTTGACCAGACATCTGTCGCCCCGAGGAAATTCATGGACTTCGGGGCACTCAACACACCGACGTGGAGCGATTCCCCCTTCGGCGATTCCCCTGCCCCCGCCGCCTGAAATCCGCCGGCCGAGAACATTATCATCGCCGCAAGAATCATACATTTGAGCTGCTTCATTCCGCTCCTCCCTTCTTTTGACGGACGGTCGAAGATCGACGTCCGAGGTCTTCCCTTCCCGTCCCTGGGGGGTACACCACAGCAGACGGACCCGGCCGGCGGCCGGGCGTTGTCGTTCCATGCGGCCGGGCAGGCCCTGAAACGCCCCATCCCCGATCGGCACAGCCGCCGCTCTTTCAGCGCACCAGTCCTCGCAGCGCCCGTCGACGGCCCTACCGCGCCGTAAATCACGCTACCGGTCCTTTCGGCCGTCAGGACCAACGCCTGACCGCCCGCCCGCAACAGCAGGATCTCCAGGGTACCCCAGGGCCTCGAAGTCCATGAGGGCCTTTGCGCCGTGGCAATCCATGCAGCCCAAGGCCTGCTCCCTGGGGGCCACCCCGTGGTTCAAACGCCAGTGCATGACAGTCGTCACGAAGGTAAATTCCCCGCTGAAGGGCAGCCCGGCCTCCTCCATCCCGGACCGGATGGCCCTTTCCCAGTCGAAATGCTCCCAGTACCCGCCCCAGAGTTCCGGAATGACGAGGTACTGGTACAATTTGTCCGCGGGCTGAATACCTGTATGGATTTTGAAAGGAGTGATCTTTGCCCCGCGATCCCCGATGCCGCCTTCCGGAGGGTTGAGGAAAGTCGTTCCGGTCAGATCGATCCATTCACCCATGCGGTAGCGTTTGTGGCGGCCGTTGTACCATGCATAAGCCGGCGTGACGTTCCCCTTCTTGATGAAAAGCCCCTTCTTGCGATGCTGGGTGGTGATGCAGTAGGGTGAGTTCTCCAACTCCTTGGTATCCCTTCCCGCCAAGGCCCAATTCCAGAAAAGCAGGGTCGGTTTGGCCTTCGCAAAAGCAGGGATATGACAGGTCTCACAGGCAATGGTATCGCAATGATCGTTCAGCGTTTTCTGAAGCGCATGCCGGTCGGTGGCATGGGGCCGTTCATCGTGGCAGTCCGTACAGGCCACCCGCCCTTCGCTGACGGACGTCGTGGTACTGGCCCCCGCAATCCGGTGTCCGCTCGTGGTGTGGCAATCCTGGCAGGCAAAATCCAGCCCACCCATGTGGACATCCAGTTCCCGCGGAGGATCGATGAGGGCCTCACTCAGATTGCCATGCTTGATGGCGTTTCCACCCCCCCCGCAGAAGTGGCAGGCGCCGCAGTTGGCGCGCGTCGGGCGCCCCACCTCGCGGGCGATCTTCAGAAGGTCGAGGCCCTCCTTTTCCCTGCCGCAGCCTGCCGGGGCCTTTTGGTAGGTCCCGGTGCGATCGTGGCACACCAGGCAATCCACCCTGGACGGATCCGCGAGATCGAACGTGTTGTCTTTCCAACCATACCCCGCATGGCAACTGGTGCAACTGCACCAGTTCGAGATGGGGGAAATTCAGAAGTTGTTGATCAGGTTGACTTTGCCCAGAGGCTCTTTCGCGGCTCTATCGAGGTGCGGATTGGGGCCTTTCCATTGCCAGTGCGCCGTTTTCATCACCTCCGAAGCAGCCTCCTCGTGGCAGCCGAGGCACGTCCGGGTCACGGAAGGGCCATCCGGGAACGGACCTGCTATCTCCTGGTGAGACGAGGCATAAGCGGAAACCGCCAAGAAGATACCGGCTGCCGCCCAAAAAACTCCCCTCTTTAAAGACGACTCGAACATCGCGATCTTCTTCTCCTTTCAAAAATCCCAGGCATCCGACAAAAACTCCATTCGGCCAGCGTGAACCAAGATGAGGTGGTCCGAACTCCCGATCATCCTCGGATCCCGCCCGCCTCCTGAAATCGCTCCACCGTCCTTGTGCGGATATACGAAAATACGGCAGCTACTGGATTATCTGCATGGCAAAATCAATGCCAACGTGGCATGCGTCCCGCTCAAATTCCGCCCGGAGTAAAAATCATTCGAGCGGAACCTCACAACCCGGGAACGGAAGCTTCTTCCCAAAAGCGGCAAGATCAATCCGTTGTATGCGTACCTTCCGGCTCATCCCCCGAGTCAAGATGCGGCCTCGGACCGTGGTCAGTTGGGGAAAATCCACAGGTCCTGAGGATTTAAGCGAGGAGGGGCGGGTCGATCCTGAACCCTTCTCTTTTTGATACAGGGATTCCCTTCTTGCTGAAAATTGCTCAAAGCAGCCTTTTTCGATTGCTGAAATCGCCTTGGACTGCTAAAATTAAAATTTATAGATGTTTATTTCTTAACACCCGTTGTACAAATCGCTGCCGTCGCCGGGTAAGAGCCCTGCGTTTTTCAGACCGGATTGCAAGCCTTCTTTCCTGAACCCCATTCTCTTCTGCGCAGAGCGGACTCGCGTTTGCCGCCCAGAAGACTTGTGGTCCGGCCCGTGGACGATTTCCGAAGGTGCTCTCCCTTGTGAAGCAGGCGAAAGATGCTGCGGGACCCTATCAGGAAAGATTCCATGCAAGAGTTGGACCTGAACACCCATTGGAAAACGGTCGTCAGCACCATTCAGGACGGACTGATGATAGTCGACCGCACAGGAACCATCCGGTTCGTCAACCCTGCGCTGGCCCGAATGACAGGCTATGCCCCGGCCGAACTGACCGGCATGCCCTGTTCCTCACTGAACTGCGATATCTGCGAAATTGCGCGGGCCCCAGGCTGCGGATCCTGGTGTGTCCTCTTCCAGGAGGGCGCCATTCCCCCCCATCACTGTACCTTGCGCAGAAAAGACGGCACCTCGGTTCCCGTACTCAAGAATGCCGCGCTTTTGAGGGATGCGGAAGGAACGGTCCTCGGGGCGGTCGAGACCCTCACGGATCTGACCGAGATGAATCGGCGCGACCTGCAAATCCAGGCCTTCACACGGGAATTGGCAGATCAGAAAGGTTTTCAGGGGATACTGGGTGTCTCGGCGCCGATGCAGAAGGTTTTCGATCTCCTCGCGAATGCCGCAAGCTCAGACGCCCCGGTCCTGATCCTCGGCGAAAGCGGCACGGGCAAAGAACTCGCCGCCAGGGCCATCCACCGCCTGGGACCCCGCCGCGATAAGCCGTTTATCAAGGTGAACTGCGCTGCGTTGAACGAGGCCCTCCTCGAAAGCGAACTGTTCGGGCATGTACGGGGCGCCTTTACGGGGGCCTACCGCGATAGGGAAGGCCGTTTCGAGGCCGCCCATGGAGGCGATATTTTCCTGGATGAAATCGGCGACATGCCCCTTTCGACCCAGGTCAAGCTCCTGCGGGTCCTCGAAGAAAAAATCATCGAAAAGGTGGGAGATCAGCGGCCTATACGGGTCGATGTCCGGGTCATTTCGGCTACGAACCGGGACATCCTCGAACTGGCGGCGGAAGGGAGGATCCGGCAGGACTTCTTCTACCGGATCAATGTAATCCCCATTCGCCTGCCTCCGCTACGCAAGCGCATTGAAGACATCCCGATCCTGGCGGAGCACTTCCTCGAAAGGCTCCGGAAAAAAAGCAGAAAACCGGTTCAGGGGATCAGCGCCGCCGCCCTGGAGTCTCTGATGAACTACTCATGGCCCGGCAACGTGCGCGAGTTGAAAAGCGCATTCGAGTACGCCTTCATCTCCTGCCAAGAGGTCCTCATAGAACCCGAGCACCTTCCACCGGAAATTGCCGCCGGAAAAAGGAAGACCTCTCCATCCCCCCCTCCGAAGGCAACGACACGGGACGTTCAGAAGCGTCAGGTGCTTCTGGAAGCCCTCCAGGCCGCCGGTGGGAATCAATCGGAGGCGGCGCGCCTCCTTGGCGTTTCGCGTGTAACGGTCTGGAACCAGCTCAAGAAATACGGGATCGATCTCGAGAAGAAGGTCACTGGTTGATCATCGGGAGCATGGCATCGGCTTCGAACGGGTTTGCTCCTAACCTTCCTGATCGACGATCCGGGTGCGCAGCCGCTTCCTGGCGGCGCGCCGGTGTTTATCCTCCAACCGCCGGCGGCGCGCAGCCGCGGAGGGCTTCGTCTTCAGCCGGTGCTTCGGCCGCCTGGCCGCCTCGCGTACCAGGGCCTTGAGACGCTCCAGGGAATCCTGGCGGTTCATCTCCTGACTGCGGAAACGGCGGGCATCGATGATGAGGATGTCCCCGCCTGACAGACGCTGCCCGGCCAGCCGTCTGAGGCGCTCGCGCAGGTCCTCCGGTAGGTAGGACGCTGCGCCGAGATCGAAGCGAAGCTGCACCGCCGTCGCGACCTTGTTGACATTCTGACCGCCCGGACCCGAGGCCCGGATAAACTCGAGCTGGATATCCTTTTCATCCAGCGCGATATCGGCTGTGACAGGAATCATGCCCACCTGCTTGCCGTCCTTTCGATTTTACGCCCCATTTCGCCTCCAAGGGTGGACCATTTCCCCCGCCCTCCGAGCCTCGCCTGATTCCAGGGCTCCATGGGCCGTTCCGCCGACTCCTCCCGGAAAGGCACGGCGCTCTCATAAATAAATTGACATTCTGTAAAAGAGCAACGTATATTGATGGTTTAAAACTCAAATGAACGGAGGTTCCGGTATTGGCCAACCACGCATCAGCCCTCAAAAGGTCCAGGCAGAGCGAAGCCCGCAGACTTCGAAACAAAACCTACAAGACAAGGGTTAAAACCGCTGTCAAAGACGTTCGCGGCGCGTTGGAGAGCGGGGCCGCTCCCAACATCGAGGACACCTTTCGCAGCGCCGTCTCCATTATCCATAAAACGGCCGGCAAGGGGATCATCCACCGGAAAAAGGCCGCCCGGAAGATCTCGCGCCTCGCGCGGCGCATCCACCAGGCAACCGCCGGACAGGAAGTCTCAGCGGCATAGGTTGATCATCAGGTTTTCGAACACCCTGCGTACATCTGAAGACCCTGTTTTGCTCAAGCCGTCGGCCTGGTAGACAAGTTCCAGCCCCTGTTCGAGTTTTTCCGGGGTCCAGAGCCGCGCTTGATCGAGCAGTTTCCTTGCCAGAAAGGGAGGGAGGCGAAGGGCGCTTGCCGCTTTAGCGGGAGTGCCTCCTTCCCGGGCGATCGCTCCGGCCTGCCAGAGCAGACGGAGCTGCCTGTGAAGCATCCCTGTTATCCTCAGCCCTACATCGCGTTCCTCATCGAAAAGCCGGTTCAGAACGACAAGCGCCTCACTGCATTGGCGGGAGGAGACGCTGTCCATCAGTTCGAAGATGTTGTGGGCCCGGCTGTGAACGACCAGGCGTTTTACCGCCTCCACGTCGATTGCCTGTTCGCTTCCATGCATAAGGGACAATTTTTCGAGTTCGCTGTAAAGCTCCCGCAATCCGTTGCCCACAACCTGCTGGAGATAGGCGCAGGCCTCGCTCCCGAGCCTCATGCCGAGGTCCTTTGCGAGCGAGCGGATCCATGGAATGACCTCCCGGTCCTGGAGGCTCTTGAATTCAACCGCACAGCCCATGCTGCGCAGTGATTTGTAGAAGACCATGTTGAAATTGGTCTTGGCGGATATGAACACGAGGCAGGTGGATGGAAGCGGTTTTTCGAGACAGGGCAGGAACCCCTCCAGTTCCTTCGCCGACAGGGCCTCCGTACGTTTGACGATCACCAGCCGTTTGTCCGCCATGAAGGGGTAGGATCGGGCGGCGTCCAGTATTCGTCCCACATTTTCATCGTCATCTTCATCCCCGTAAAAGACATGCCAGTTGAAACCGCCTGCCCCATCGGGCATCACTTTTGTCTGAAGCCGCCGCAGGACATGCTCGATCCTGAAATCATCCGGTCCGTAAAAGAGATAGACGGGGCGGACACGCCCTTTTTCCAGATCGTCCAGGACCATTTCGGGTTTGAGCGCCTCGGCCATCAGAACCTTTCCATGGTTTCCTGGAACATCCGCTCCGCGAGTCTGCGGGCGATCTCCTCGATCGCAGAACGCTCGTAAGCCCGGTTTGCCAGAGGGTCTGTACCGACCGTGTAGGTCGACTTCTCCTCCAACCCGTTCACTTCCCAGAGCGTCTTCCCCGTCGCGGATTCAACGAGCTTCGCATCCATCGTGACATAAAGCCAGCGGCTTCGAGTGACCGGATAATTCCGCGTCGTGTCCTGCACCTGGGTCCTGTTCAAGGAATAGGAGAACGGTTCGGTCCTGATCTCGTGAATCCGCCCGATCAGCACGGCCGCCGCTCTTTCCCGCGGCACCAGTGGCACCTGCGAATACCGGATGAACTCCTCTCTGACAATCTGGGTGAACTCCGCTTCAAAACCGATGGTCGACGACGTGCTTTCCATGAGCGGGATTGCCAGGCTCGTCAGTTCATTACCCATCGGCTGGCTGCTCTCCCGCAGCCGGTAGCCGCATCCCGCAAAAGAAAGGTAGACGATTGCCGCAGCCACCGCCGCTGCAACACCCCTCGCCACCATTGGCTTCGAAGACATATCAGGCCCCTTTCCGCGGGAATCAGACCACGACGTTGACCAGTTTGCCCTGGACGACGACCACCTTCCTGACGGGCTTTCCGGCCACAAACTGCTGTACACGCTCGTCGGCAATCGCCATTTCCTTCAGATCCCCGTCAGTCATGGAAACAGGGACTTCCCTCCGATTGCGCACCTTCCCATTGACCTGAAAGACCACCAGCCGGCTTTCCACCGTCAACGCATCGGGGTCGTAATCAGGCCACGGCGTTTCGAGCAGCGGCGTCCGGTGCCCGAGCCTGTGCCAAAGCTCCTCGGTGATGTGGGGCACCACGGGGGAAAGCAGCACGATCATGGCGTCGACGGCCTCGCGCAGCACCGGCCAGGCCGGATCACGGCTCGGCGGCGGTTCGTTCAGGAACGACCCGAGGTCGTTGACCAGCTCCATGACCGCCGCGATGGCGGTGTTGAAATGGAAGCGGTCCTCCACATCGGAGCCGACCTTGCGGATCGTCAAATGGGTCTTGCGGCGCAGGTCCTTGAGCCCCCCCTCGAGCGTCTTCTTTCCATCATAGGCGGACACCGCCCGGAGGGCATCCAGATTGTCCACCACCAGACGCCAGACGCGGTTCAGAAAGCGGTAGGATCCTTCGACGCCCTGATCGTTCCACTCGAGATCGCGCTCCGGAGGGGAGGCGAACAGGCAGAATATCCTGACCGTATCCGCGCCGTACTGATCGATCAGGACCTGGGGATCCACTACGTTCTTCTTGGACTTGGACATCTTGAGGGTATTGCCGGTGACGATCTCCGATCCGCAGCGGCTGCACCGGCCATCCTTCACCTCGTAGGGATAAAGGTACCCGTGCTGCGGGCAAGACTGGGTCTCCTTGCAGACCATCCCCTGGGTCAGGAGATTCGTAAAGGGCTCGTCGACCGTCAGGCAACCCAGGTCCCTCAGGACGCGCGTATAGAAGCGCGAGTAGAGCAGATGCAGGATGGCGTGCTCGATCCCGCCGATGTACTGGTCGACCGGCATCCAGTAAGCGACCCTGGCGGTGTCGAGGACCCCCTTGTCGTAGTCCGGGCACGCATAGCGGTCGAAATACCACGACGACTCCACGAAGGTGTCCATCGTGTCGGTCTCGCGGCGGGCCTTCCCCTTGCACTTCGGGCAAACCGTCTCGTAAAAGGACGGCTCGAAGGGGAGCGGCGATCCGCCGTTCGGGCGCATGTTCACATCGAGCGGCAGAACGACCGGCAGGTCCTCCTCCGGCACCGGCACCATCCCGCAGGTCTCGCAGTAAATGACGGGGATCGGTGCGCCCCAGTAGCGCTGGCGAGAGATGTTCCAGTCGCGGAGCCTGAAATTGACGGTCTTGTGCCCCTTTCCATGCGCCTCCAGGTACTCGGCGATCCGCTCCAGCGCCTCCAGATTCCGCTGACCATCGAAGGGACCCGAATGGACGAGGATCCCTTCGTCCACATAGGCCTCCGTCATGGTCTCCGCGCTGATCTCCCGATCGGGAGGGCGGATGACCACCTTGAGCGGAAGCCCGTATTTTTTGGCGAACTCGAAGTCCCGCTGGTCGTGGGTAGGGACGGCCATGATGGCGCCGGTCCCGTAGTCGAAGAGGACGAAATTGGCCACGTAGATCGGGATGCGGTCGCCGGTGACCGGGTTCAGACAGTAGCGCCCCGTGAAAACACCCTCCTTCGCGGTGAAATCCGCCGTCCGCATGTACTTTTCCATCTTGAGGGTCTTGTCCACGAAGGCAAGGACCTGCGGCTCCTCCGGCAGCCCCTTGACCATCCCGCGCACCATCGGGTGCTCGGGCGCAAAGCAGAGGAACGTCGCGCCGAAGACCGTGTCCTGGCGCGTAGTGAACACCTCGATGACCTCGTCCGAATCCGCCATCGGAAACCGGATGATAGCCCCGTAGCTCTTGCCGATCCAGTTCCGCTGCATGGTCAGGACCCGCTCCGGCCACCCGGTCAGCCGATCGCAGGCCTCCAGGATCTCGTCGGCATAGGCGGTGATCCGGAGAAACCAGCTGTCCATCTCCTTCAGAACCACCTCCTGGTCGCTGTGCCGCCAGCAGCAGCCGTTTTCCACCTGCTCGTTCGCCAGCACGCTCTGGCACTTCGGGCACCAGTTGACGAGCGTCCGTTTTTTGTAGGCCAGACCCTTTTCGAGCATCCTCAGGAAGACCGACTGCTCCCAGCGGTAGTAGGACGGGTCGCAGGTCGCGATCTCCCGGTCCCAGTCGTAGCTGAAGCCCATCCGTTTGAGCTGGGTCTTCATAGCCTCGATGTTGCTGTAGGTCCAGCGGGCCGGGTGCGTGTCGTTTTCGATGGCGGCGTTTTCGGCCGGCAGGCCGAAGGCGTCCCATCCCATGGGGTGGAGGACGTTCTTCCCGCGCATCCGCTTGTAGCGCGCCACGACGTCGCCGATCGTGTAGTTGCGCACGTGCCCCATGTGGATCTTGCCCGAAGGATAGGGGAACATCTCGAGCAGATAATATTTTTCACGCGAGGGGTCTTCCTTTACCTTGAAGAGCCCTTCCCGTTCCCAGTGTTCCTGCCATTTGATTTCAAGCTCTTGGGGATTGTATCTCATGGTGTGTCGTTCCTTCCAGCCATCATCCCGCACGGTCAAGCGGGCGTCCGGGACTCGGCGCCTTTCAACCGGCCTTCCTTCAGCAAATCGTTGTATATCTGATCGAGAACGCCATTGATAAAGGCGCCCGATTCCTTGGCCCCGTATCGTTTGGCCAACTCCAACGCCTCGTCGATGGCCACCTTGGGCGGTACATCCTCCAGGTGCAGCATTTCGTAGACCGCCAGCCGCAGGATGGACCGGTCCACCATGGCCATCCGCTCGAGGCGCCAGTGCTTCGATGCCCGCCTGATCAGGAGATCGAGTTCGGACCTGTTGCGCTGGACGCCCAGCACCAGCCGGCGGGCGAAATCGACGCGGGCGTCGGCCCACTGCATGCTCCCCCTCAAGCTGTCGAACGCCTCCAATGGATCACGGGGGTCGCACTCCAGCTGGAAAAGCGTCTGAAGGGCCATTTCTCTGGATTTTCTTCGTTTACCCATCATCAAAAGACCGGCGCACGCGGGACGTCTGCCGGCTGCCGCAAAACAGGGGGTACACCCCGCTTCGATGCCAATTCCTCCAGTATTTTCAATAGATTAAAAACAACAAAAACCGCTGCCGGCAATCCGTCGTCGGTGACGTCGAAGCGAGAACCGACCAGAACAGCGCCGCTGCAGCAGTAATGATCTATTACTCAAACCCGCCGCCTGAAGTCAAGGGAAGAAAAGAGGGTGCGAGCGCGGCAGTCGCCGCATTCCCCTCCCGCTTGACTTCCCGCATCGATCGGTCGATTATCGGCCTATGGAACGAACGGTCAAACGCAAGTGCAGCGGCGGGAACTTCCGGCTCATCATCCTTTGCGGCCTGCTTCTGTGCGTATGCAATCCTTCAGAGACAACCGCAAATGGCCGTTTCGCCGTTGCTGCGGTGCCCGACGGGGATACCATCCGGATTGCGAAGGACGGCGCAACCATCCCCATCCGTCTGATCGGCATAGACGCCCCTGAAACGTCGAAAGGGGACGGCGAGCCGGGTCAACCTTACTGCGTCGTGGCGAAGAGGCACCTGGCAAATCTCGTCCGGAGAGAATCCGTCGAGGTGGTTTCCTACGGGAAGGATGACTATGGGCGGATTCTCGGCGTAGTCTATCTGCGCGACATAAACCTGAACCTCGAGATGGTCCGCGCAGGGCTCGCGGAGGCCTACCGCGGCAAGCCGACGCCCGGCTTCGATTATGCGCCCTATTGGGAGGCCGAGAAGGCAGCGCGCCGGGCTCGTCGGGGGATGTGGGCGCAGGGTCCCAGATATGTCAGCCCGTACGAGTGGAGAAAAAAGCTGAGATGACCTTTACTTCGCGTTCGAGGACGCACCTTTTCAGACGAAGAACCGGATTATGAAGGGATTTTACGGCCCCATTCCGAAGATCGACCTCGACGGGCAGCGAGGCCGAACCGGTGCACCTGCGCAGCGACTACCACCGGCTGCGCGGATGGAGCGCAAACGGTGAGATCTAAGCCGCAGCCCGGATGACATTGACCATTTCGATCGCCGCCATGGCCGCCTCGAACCCTTTGTTGCCCGCCTTGGAGCCCGCCCGTTCGATGGCCTGCTCGATACTGTCCGTCGTCAGCACCCCGAAGGCGATGGGCACCCCGGTCTCGAGGCTCACGCTGGCGATCCCCTTGGAGACCTCCGCGGCGACATAATCGAAATGCGGGGTGGCGCCCCGGATGACAGCGCCGACACAGACCACCGTATCGTATTTGCCGCTCTGCGCCAACCGCTTGGCCATGAGGGGGATCTCGAAGGCCCCCGGCACCTTCACGACGGCAAGGTGTTCATCCGATGCGCCGTGGCGCCTCAATGCGTCGAGCGCACCGTCGACAAGCCTTGCACAGATGAAGTCATTGAACCTGCTGACAACGATCGCGACCCGCAGCCCTTCGGCGGACAGCCGCCCTTCGATGATCTTCGCCATGGATCCCCCCGTAACAAACGTCTATTCAATCCGTACTATTTCTCGGCCTCATGGATCTTTTCGCCCAAGGTCCGCATCATGTGCCCCAGCTTCTCGCACTTGGTGCTCAGATAGCGGAGGTTCTCGGGCCTCGGCTCGATCTCGATCGGAACCCTGTCCACGACCTGCAGGCCATACCCCTCGAGGCCGATGATCTTCTTCGGGTTGTTGGTGATGATGCGCATCTTCCTTATCCCGAGCGCAGCCAGGATCTGGGCGCCGACGCCATAGTCCCTCAGATCGGGCGAAAAGCCGAGCTGTTCGTTGGCCTCCACCGTATCGAATCCCTGGTCCTGCAAGGCATAGGCCTTGATCTTGTTCGCCAGGCCGATGCCTCGGCCTTCCTGCTGCAGGTAGAGGATGACCCCCAGGCCCTCCTCCTGCACCATCTGCATGGCCTTCTGCAGTTGCTCCCCGCAGTCGCAGCGATAGGACCCGAAGACATCCCCCGTCAGACACTCGGAATGGACCCGCACCAGCACCGGTTTTTCCGAATCGATCTCGCCTTTTACGAGAGCGATATGTTCGTAGTCATCGATATCGTTGACAAAAACAACCGCTTTGAACTCGCCGTGCGGCGTAGGCAGAACGGTGGATGCCGCCTGGTGCACGAAGGACTCGTTCCGCATCCGGTAGGCAATGATATCCGCAACGGTGGCAATTTTCAGTCCGTGCTCCCCGGCAAAGGCCTCGAGGTCCGGCAGACGGGCCATGGTGCCATCATCCTTCATGACCTCGCAGATCACCCCGGCGGGTTTGAGCCCCGCAAGCCGCGCCAGATCCACCGAGCCTTCGGTCTGCCCGGTTCGGAAAAGCACCCCGCCCCTCCGCGCCCGCAACGGAAAGACATGCCCGGGCTGGATGAGGTCGTCGGGCTTCGCCTCATCCGCGACGGCCGTCAGAATCGTGTGCGCCCGGTCGGCGGCCGAAATCCCCGTCGTCACGCCGGTTCGCGCTTCGATCGACACCGTGAAGGCCGTCTTGTAGGGGGAGCGGTTGTCGTAGACCATCGGGTTCAGTTTCAGCCGGTCGATCATATCCGGATGAAGCGCCAGACAAATCAGTCCCCGGCCATATTTGGCCATGAAGTTGATTGCCTCGGGCGTGACCTTTTCGGCCGCGATCGTCAGATCCCCTTCATTTTCCCGATCCTCGTCATCGACGAGGATGATCATCTTCCCTTGTCGGAGGTCCTCCAGGACATCCTCGATCTTCGAAATAGGCATCTCAATCACCAAATCCATTCTGATAGAGCATTTCCAACGTAATGCCCGGCCTCTCCTGACCCTCCGGCTCCCGCCTCGAGGCGGCGTTTCCCCTGAGGAAAAACTTCTCGACATACTTGCCGATGAGGTCGGTCTCTATATTCACCGGGTCTCCGATGCGCCGCTCAAGGAGCACCGTTTCCCGTCCCGTCTGAGGAATGATATTGCATTCGAAAAAATCAGCGCCGGTGCGATTGATGGTCAGGCTGACCCCCTCGACCGCCACGGACCCCTTGTCGATCATATAGGCCGTCAGGTTTGCATCCACCGCGATCCGCATCAGCCACGACCGCTCGCGGCGCTCCTTGGTGCGGATGGTCCCGACGCCGTCCACATGCCCGGCCACCAGATGGCCGCCCAACCGATCACCCAGCCGCAGGGCGCGCTCGAGGTTGACCGTGTCCCCCGTCTTGAGGCGGCCAAGGGTGGTGCAACGAAGCGTTTCGGTAGAGACATCCATCCCGACGACCCGTCCGGTCAAGTCCGTCACGGTGAGGCAGGCACCGCTTACACTGACACTGTCACCGATGCGGCAATCCATGGAAAAACCTGGGCGCACCGTCAGACGCACATCGCCGCCCACACGGCTGATGCCGACGATCGTTCCGATCCCCTCCACCAATCCGGTAAACATAACGCCCGTATACCTCGAACGGCTCGTTGATCAAATCGTTACGGAGCCCGCAACCCACCTGGACCCATATCACCGATAGTTCGGATAACCTGCAACCATGATATCGTCCCCGAAGCGCTGCACCTCGATGTCCCGCAGCACGAGGCAGGCTGCCATGTCCCGGCAGCCAGGTCCGGCCACCATCGGGATGCCGTCGTCCCCCGCCAGGAGCTTCGGCGCCTTGAACAGATAAAACTTATCGACCAGCCTCTGCCGGATCAGGCTCCCGGCTACACGGCTCCCACCCTCCACCAAGATGCTGGTAACCATCTTCGAACCAAGCCAGTCAAAAAGCGCAGGCAGATCGATCAGGCCGTCGGAAGAGGGGAAGTGGTGTACGGCCACCCCCTTCTTATCCAGTGCAGCGGGCACTCGCCCTTTCAGCTCTTCCCCGGCCGCAAGCCACGTTTCGGCCTCGGAGTCCTGATTGAGCAGCCTGGCCTCCGGCGGGGTCTTCAGATGAGTATCCAAAACGATCCGCAAGGGGTCTTTCCCCTTGCTCCGTTCGAGCCGGGCCGTCAGCTGGGGGTCGTCGGAAAGAACCGTTCCTACCCCGACCATGACGGCATCCACACGGTCGCGCAGCCGGTGGACGAAGGCGCGCGAGGCCTCGCCCGTCACCCATTTCGAATGGCCGGTCGCCGTGGCGGTCCAGCCGTCCAGGGTCATAGCGCTCTTGAGGATCACGAAGGGACGCCCTGTGGTGACAAACGTGTTGAAATCCTCATTCAACCGGCGGCAGTCCTCCTCGAGAACACCTGTGGTGACATCCAAACCATTGGCCCGGAGGTAATCGCATCCTCCCCCGACCACCTTGGGGTTCGGGTCCATCGCGCCCACCACGACGCGCCGGATCCCGCTCCGAAGGATGGCGGCGGTGCAGGGCGGCGTCCGCCCCTGGTGGTTGCAGGGCTCCAGGGTAACGTACAGGGTGTCGCCGGGCGCTCGGCCTCCGAGCTTCTTCAGGGCCTCGATCTCGGCATGCGGCATGCCCGCCTTACGGTGATAACCCGTCGCGACGATCTTGTTCTCTCTCACAATCACAGCGCCCACAGCCGGGTTGGGAGAGGTACATCCCAGACCCTTCCGCGCCTCGCGCAACGCGATCCGCATAAACCTCACATCGAGCGGCCGCCCTCGGCTCGCTCCGGTGAACCGGTCTTTTCGAGAAGATTCCATGATCGGCTATCACTTTCCATCCGAGTGAGAGGAGCCCCGTCCCCCCCAATCACTCCGCCTGCGTGTCCTGCCGCGATTTCAGCATCTGCTCCAACTCGCTCATGAACTCGTTGATATCGCGGAACTGCCGGTAGACGGAGGCGAACCGAACGTAGGCGACTTCGTCCCAATCCCTCAGCTCATTGATCACCCGCTCCCCGATATCCGTGCTGGACAACTCCTTCTTGCCCGTCTCCTGGAACTGGAGTTCCAGTGCGTCCACGAACTCCTCGATCCTGGTCATGCTGATGGGCCGTTTCTGGCAGGCCTTCCGGATGCCCGAGATGATCTTTTCGCGGCTGAAATTCTCCCTGCGGCCGTCCTTTTTCACGACCATGGGCAGGAGTTCTTCCAGCTTTTCATAGGTGGTGAAACGCCTCTTGCAGGCCAGACATTCCCTCCGACGGCGGATCATCCGTCCGTCCTTGCTGAGGCGGGAGTCGATGACCTTGTTATTGATCTTCCCGCAATAAGGGCATTTCATCGCTCGACCTTGATCACCTCCACCCCTGCCTCGGCGAGCATCCGGTCCGCCAGATCGTCGTCATACCCCTCTGCATAATAGACCTCGCGGATCCCGGCATTGATGATCATCTTGGAGCAGATGACACAGGGCTTGTTGGTGCAATAGAGTGTGGCGCCGGAGATGGCGATTCCATGAAAAGCCGCCTGCACGATGGCGTTCTGCTCCGCGTGCAGCCCACGGCACAACTCGTGCCGCTGACCCGAAGGAATGGATGTATCGTTTCTCAGGCAGCCGACCTCCTCGCAATGCGCGAGCCCCGCCGGCGCGCCGTTGTACCCCGTCGACAGGATGCGCTTGTCCTTCACCAGGACAGCCCCCACATGGCGGCGCAGGCAGGTTGACCGCGTCGCCACCGTCTCCGCGATGGTCATGAAATACTCCGGCCAGGACGGCCGCGTCACGCCTTGCCCCCTTCCAGGTAGCTGTAAACCGGGAACCGGTGACACAAGGCCCGCACCTCCCGGCCCACAGCACCAATCGTCCCCTCCGACTCCGGATGCTCCAGCACATCCCGGATCCAACCGGCGATCAGACGCATCTCTTCGGTTCCCATCCCCCGAGTGGTCAATGCCGGCGTCCCAAGCCGCAAGCCGCTCGTGACCTTGGGTCCGCGCCGATCGTAGGGAATAGCGTTTTTGTTGGCGACGATGCCGGCCCTGACCAAGGCGGCCTCGGCTGCCTTGCCCGTCAGGTCCCGGTTGTTCAGGTCGAGCAGGAGCAGATGGTTATCGGTCCCGCCCGAGACCAGCTCGAACCCGAACCCCGTCAAGGCCTCCCCCAGCTCCTTCGCGTTCTGAACCACCTGCTTCTGGTAGGCGACGAACTCCGCCCCCAGCGCCTCCCCCAAGGCCACCGCCTTGGCGGCGATCACATGCATCAGGGGGCCGCCCTGAACCCCCGGGAAGAGGCCCTTATCGAGCTTTTCCCGATATCTGGCATCCGAGAGAATCAACCCGCCGCGCGGACCCCGCAGCGTTTTGTGGGTCGTGGTCGTCACGAAATCCGCCCGGCCGATCGGCGTAGGGTGCAGCCCGGCCGCCACGAGGCCGGCGATGTGGGCCATGTCGGCCATCAGGTAGGCGTCGTTTTCATGGGCGATTTCAGCGAAGAGGGCAAAATCGATATAACGGGGGTAGGCACTCGCGCCGGCGATGATCATCCGCGGCTTGTGCCGCCGGGTCAGATCGCGCACCTGATCATAATCGATCCGGTGCGATTCGGGATGCACCCCGTAAGACTCGGCATTGTATAGCTTGCCAGAAAAGCTGACCGCGCTCCCGTGCGTCAGATGCCCCCCCTGAGCCAGGCCCATCCCGAGGATGGTGTCCCCCGGCCCCAGAAACGAGAGGTAAACCGCCATATTGGCCTGCGAACCCGAATGCGGCTGGACATTGGCGTATTCCGCCCCAAACAGCGTACGAGCCCGCTCGATGGCGAGGTGCTCCACCGTGTCGACATATTCGCATCCGCCGTAATAGCGCGCCCCAGGATAGCCTTCGGCATACTTGTTGGTCATCACGGAGCCCTGGGCCTCCATGACAGCCCGGCTCGCGTAGTTCTCGGACGCAATCATGACGAGCCCGTCCCGCTCGCGCGCGACCTCCCGTCCGATGGCCTCGAAGACCTCACTGTCGGATTCTTTCAAAGATGTGTCCCGCAACGTCCGCCCCTCAATCGAACTGCGCCACCCGCAGCGCGTGGCGACCCCCTTCGAAGGAGGTCTCCAGAAAAAGGTCCACCATCTCGAGGGCGATCCCCTCGCCGATCACCCGGCCGCCCATGGCGAGGATGTTCGCGTCGTTGTGCAGACGCGCCATCTTGACCGTATAAAGGTTGCAGCACAGCGCCGCCCGCACCTTGCGGTAGCGGTTGGCGACCATACTCATCCCGATTCCGGTGCCGCAGATCAGGATGCCCCGCTGGTATTCGCCGTTCGCAATCGCCTGCGCCACCTGGTGCGCGACCCGCGGGTAATCCATGGAAGCGTGGTCGAAGGTCCCCGCATCCACGACGTGGTGGTTCGACGTTTCACTCAAATGGCGCCTGCAGGCTTCCTTGAGATCGAAGCCGGCGTGATCTGAACCGATGATAATATCCATGTGATGCCCGTCTTTTGCCTGCTGCAGGGGACGCGGCCTCGCCCCCTGCGTAAAAGGATCGTGTCCCCTTTCAGCCCTCGGGCTCGTAACGCTTGAAAAGCAAGGAGCCGTTGGTGCCACCGAAACCAAAAGAGTTCGACATGACAGTGCTGACCGCCGCCCTGCGGGCGACATTCGGCACATAGTCGAGGTCGCACTCCGGGTCAGGGGTTTCGTAATTGATCGTCGGGGGGATGATGCCTTCCTTCAGGGTCAGAACCGAAAAGATGGCCTCCAGACCGCCCGCCCCCCCGAGCAGATGACCGGTCATCGATTTCGTCGAACTGACGGCGATCTTCGACGCATGCTCGCCGAAAACGGCTTTGATCGCCCGGTTTTCCGCGGCATCGTTCAGCTTCGTGGACGTGCCGTGGGCGTTGATGCAATCGACTTCCTCGGGCTTCATCCCGGCAAAGGCAAGCGCCATGCGCATACAGAGGACCGCCCCCGCCCCTTCGGGATGCGGCGCGGATACATGGTGGGCATCCCCGCTGAGGCCATAGCCGACCACCTCCGCATAGATCGGTGCACCCCTGGACAAGGCGTGCTCCAGTTCTTCCAGGACCAGAATCCCCGCACCCTCTCCCATGATGAAACCATCCCGATCGAGATCGAAGGGACGCGAAGCCTTTTCAGGATCGTCGTTCCGCGTCGAAAGCGACTTCATGGAGCAGAATCCGCCGAGGGCCAGCGGCGTAATGACCGCCTCGGCCCCGCCGGTGATCATGGCATCGCACATTCCTTCGCGGATCATGCGGAAGGATTCCCCGATCGCGTGCGTGCTCGCGGCACACGCCGTCTCGATCGAGAGGTTCGGACCCATGGCCCCGAATTCAATGGCGATCAGGCCAGGGGCCATATTGGCGATGATGCCCGGAATGAAGAAGGGACTGATTCGGCGGGGTCCTTTTTCCATCAGAACCTGGTGATAATGCTCCAGCATACCCAATCCGCCCAGACCGGATCCCGTGACGCAGCCAACACGGTCGGCATTGGACGCATCGACCCTGAGGCTGGAATCCGCCATCGCCATCTTCGCCGACGCCATGGCATAGTGGATAAACACATCGAACCGCCTGATCTCCTGCTTGTCCATGAAATCGGACGGATCGAAATCCTTTACCTCTCCTGCGATCTGGCTCGAGAAGGGCGACGGATCGAATTTGGTGATCCGGCCGATGCCCGACTTTCCGGCGATGACCGCCTCCCAGTTCTTCTGCACACCGGTTCCGAGAGGGCTCACCATGCCCATGCCCGTTACGACAACCCGCTTGGCCATCCTCTGCCTCCATCTGCCTCTTTATATCGGCCCCACGGAGGCTCCACGCTCCTGGAAGACCTCACCCGCGGGGCCTGGACGGTAGAATCCGGAGGGATCAACCGATGGTTTTCTTGATGTAGTCGATGGCGTCCCGGACGGTTGCGATCTTCTCCGCATCCTCGTCAGGGATCGAGATATCGAACTCTTCCTCCATGGCCATGATCAGTTCGACCTGATCCAGGGAATCCGCACCGAGATCGTCCACAAAAGAGGCCTCTGGAACCACATCTTCCTCGGGCACATCCAGCTGTTCGCAAATAATCTTCTTAACCTTGTCTTCCACCTGACCCATTCTTGCGATACCTCCTTGAGATCATAAAGAAACCTAAACTCTTACCGCGCAGCGACCCGCAAGGGCCGGCCGGCCGACCCGCCCAATGTAACCGAAGACCCCCTCAAAAGCAATGGTCCTCGGAATTTTACATATACATCCCGCCGTTGACGTGGATCACTTGCCCCGTCAGGTAGGCGGCCTTGTCCGAGCAGAGCCAGTAAACGGCGTTGGCCACATCCTCGGGATGCCCCATCCTGCCCAGGGGAATCTGCTCGATGAAGCTCTCCTTCACCTTTTCGGGCAGGACCGCCGTCATATCCGTCTCGATGAAACCCGGGGCAACGGCATTGACCCTGATCGCACGCGAGGCGACTTCCCGCGCTACGCTCCGGGTGAATCCCAGGACCCCCGCCTTGGAGGCGGCGTAATTTCCCTGCCCGAAATTGCCGCGCTCGGCCACGACCGACGAGAGGCTCACGATGCAGCCCGACCGCTGCTTCAGCATCGGCTTCAACACGGCCTGGGTGCAGTTGAAAACGCTCTTCAGGTTCACCTGGATGACGGCATCCCACTCCTCTTCACTCATCCGCACGAGAATCTTGTCGCGGGTGATGCCGGCATTGTTCACCAGCACGTCGATACGGCCGAATCGATCGAGGATGTCATTCAAAAGGGCCGTAACAACCGGGTAGGAAGAGACATCGACACGGTGGCTCTCCGCCGCGATGCCCCGCGATTTGAGCACGGCGAGGGTCTCCTCGGCAGCAGTTTCATCCGGATCGTAGTGGGCCAGGACCAGACGGGCGCCCTCCTCCGCAAAGGCGTAGGCCGTTGCCCTCCCGATTCCCCTGGATCCTCCGGTGATCATCACGACCCTGGAAGCTTCTTCTCCCATTCTCTCACCTCGATTGCACCGCTCCCGCCACCGACCGCACCCGGCTCCGGCAGAGGAGCACGTCAGGAAACCACCTGTTTTTCGTGATCGTTGTTTATAGTTTGAACTGAAATCAGCTGCCGGGCCATTTTATCCAGCACCCGGTTTTCCACATACCGGGCCGCCAAAATGACCGCGTTCTTGATGGCCCGGGGCGGCGATCCGCCGTGGCAGATCATGCCCACGCCCTGAATCCCCAAAAGCGGCGCCCCACCGTACTCTGCGTAGTCGAGCACCCTGCGCGCCCGCGCAAGGGCGCGGCCCCCGGCCAACAGCAGCAGACGCCCCGCCGTCGAGCGGCGCAGCTCCGCCCGCATCAGCGCCTCCATCTGGTCACTCAGCCCCTCGATCAGCTTCAGGACCACATTGCCCACAAAGCCATCGCACACAATGACATCGGCGGCGCCCGAAAGAATATCCCTCCCCTCGACATTGCCGATGAAATGGAGCGGGCTCCGCGTGAAAAGCTCCCAAGCCGCGCGCACCTGCTCATTCCCCTTGCTGACCTCTTCACCGATGTTCAGGAGGGCGGTTCTCGGCCGACGGACCCCGAGACAGGCCGAGGAAAAGGCATGCGCCATCAGACCGAACTGCAGGAGGTGTGAAGGCCTGCAGTCCACGTTCGCACCCGCATCGATCAGGACGACGGGGCCGGATGGTGACGGGAGCAAGGTTGCGATGCCAGGCCGATCGACACCTTCCAGCCGGCCGAGTATCAGGAGCCCCGCAGCCAGCGTCGCACCCGAATTGCCGGCGCTGACCACCGCCTGCGCCTTACCGGCTTTGATGAGTTCGAAGGCCACACGGATCGAGGCACCTTTCTTACCACGAACCGCCTTCATAGGCGATTCGCCCATCTCCACGACATCCTCGCAGTGGTGGACGAACACCCCCGACACCGCTCGCTGGGAGCGCAGGGATTTGCGGATCGCGGGTTCACGACCCACCAGAACCACCTCGATGCCACGCTCTCTAGCGGCCTCAACGGCCCCTCGAACAATGGCATCCGGTGCGAGATCCCCTCCCATGGCATCCACCGCCACGATCATGCCAGCCCGTTTCCATCCTTCAAACGATTTTCGGTCCGGGTCCGCTGCCTGTCAGGACACGCCGATTCGGGAAAAAACGCGGCACCGGGTGCCTCCATACCGGAAAAGGTCTATTTTTCGAACGTCTTCGCCGTTCAATCCCTCCCCTGCAGGGTGGGCCACGGCTTCGCAGCGCAGCGCAACCCTTGCGGGGGGTCCGCCTTGGCCAGGATCAAGGAGACCACCTGTCAAATGGAATCCAGCTCGTGTCCAGTCCGGAAATGAGGATTTTTTCTTCACACCCTTCGGGTGCTCAGTCCCACCGCTTCGCGGCGGGTCCCGGTTTGTCAATATCAAGGAAATCAAGCGTTTGCGCGGAGGCGACCTGGTGGTCGCCGCACAAGCAAACGTGCAGATTGACGCCGAGATTGGCAAAAAAGACCATTTCCGGATGGAAACTAGCTCTCTTCTTTGGCGATAATGGTCCTTCCTTTGTAAGTGCCACACTCAGGGCAGACCCGATGCGGGAGCACCGGCTCATGGCACTGCGGGCAGGTCGAAAGGTTGGGCAGATTTACATGATCGTGCGCCCGGCGCGTATCACGCTTCGCTCTGGATTTCCGTTTCTTGGGGACAGCCATATCGTTTATCCATCTCCTTGAATCTTTAAGGTTTTAAACTTTGCAAAGGCCGGATGGGTCCGGTCTTCCTTGCAACGGCAAGCCGCCTCGTTCAGGTTGACCCCGCATTGGGGGCAGATCCCTCGGCAGTCTTCCCGGCAAAGCAGCTTCATCGGCAGCGCCAGGTAGATCTGTTCCCGGACCAGTTCGGCCAGATCGATCTCGTTGGCGGTGATGTAATCAGTGGAAAGGTCCTCTTCGCTCAACTCGACCTCCTCCCCGGCCTCGCCGGGCGGAGGCAGCACGAGAAACAGGCGGAATGCGGCGTCAACCGGAAGGATATAGGTCTCGAGACATCGGTCACAAGGAACCTTGAGCCTCCCGCTCATGTGGCCCTCGAGGACAAATTTGCTTCCCAACCGAGACAAGGTCGCCGAAACGGAAATGGGGCCGTCCAGCCCCAAGACCGGATCGTCCGGGCCTTCGGACCGCCACCAGCCCGGCGTCAGCTCAAAACTGAACTCCCGATAAGGACCTGTAATGGTTCGAAGATCAATGATCAACGGGTTCGATCCTTTCCGTCCGCCGTCCGGCCGCCCTTTCCGCCCGGACGGGGTCATCATCGATTTTAGGCGGCCTCAGTACATGCGCAGGCCGCCTCGGCACGGCGGAGCTTCTTTGAATCCGCATCCCTCCGGCATCAGCGCCCATCAAAAAAATAAAAGATTTAGTATATAAATAGGCTTACCTTTGTCAAGAATTTAATTCCTGCAGCCATATCTCAGCAAGCTTTAAATGTATTGAACTTATTTTTCTTACGTTTTATTTTTTTATTGACGTTTGCCACATCCTTATGATATTTACCAGAATAAAGATTTTCATAGGCCGAGAGTCGCAATCGTGCTCGATTCATACCCCGCCTTGATGTGATCTATGTGGAAGTCGCGGCAAAATCTCAATTATTACGAAAAACTCAGACGTTCCTTCTATGAAATTCTGCGGGACTCCCTCGAGCGGCAACTGATGAAGATCGCCCTGGTCGATTCCTTTTACAATTACGAAAGGGAGGGAATCGAATATCCATTTGTCGACAGAAGCGAACTCAAACCCAAATCCAAGCGCATGGAAAAGGAGTCGGCCCTCGACAATACCTTTATCGTCATCTTTTGCGAAGGGAAGCTCAAGCCGCAGCAGAAAACCTATATTCGGTTCTTCCCGGAAAACTCCGTCATCAAGAAGAACCTCGCCTATCTAGCCAATTTCGCCCTCTATAAACGATTCCATCGCAATCTGCGCTATTTCGAAACGCCCGGCTTCTTCGATCTGGTGGAGGGGCTGCTCAACATCGACTACGCCCTGCTGATCCAGCAAGATCCCACCGTCGTAAAGCGCAACCGCTACGCCCTCACCCATTTCCACGTCAAGATCGACTGGCCCATCGCCGAAGCCGCCCAGGACCTCGCGAAAGGGCTTCGCTATATCCAGAATCACCTTTATGAAAACGGTGACAAACAGGGGCGCATCCTCCAGAATAAACTCTTCGAATACTACGGATGCCACCACAGCGTCGGGGGAAGACGGACGGCGGGGCTCATCGCCGCACAACTCTTGCGCTCGCTCGACTGCATCTCGACCATCTTCGTTTCGAGTTCGGAGTCCCGAAGCATGTACAAGTACTCCGAGTCCGGCGTCTCCAAATTCCACCTCGTTCAACTGAACGAGCGCCAGGTCGAACAACTGGCCGGGAAAGAGAGCGTTTCTCCCGAAGCCTTCAAGGCGAATCACCTGTATCCGGCCGAAGGCTTTTCCATCGGCATCGCCGAAGCCCGATACAGCCACACGGTCTACGGCCGCCCCCCGGAAGACGGCAAGCTCCGCAGACTCAAACCGGCCTACAACTGGCTTCGCATCGAGGACGAATTCCTTCACCCGCGGATCAACGCGCTCAACGCCCAGCCGATCAGCTACAGCTGGGTATACAGCAGCAGCCCCGAACCGCCCCCCAAGCCGCCCTCCTGAGCCTCCGGCCGAACGGAAACCTCACCGTTCGAGAGCCAGGAACCACACCCCCGTTCCCCGCCGGCACCGCAGGATATAAACGTCCTTCTCCACTGTGCGCACCTTGAAATAATCGTCGTCCTCCCCGTACCAGCGGTCCAGAATCTCCTCGATGCGGTGCTCCCTCCCTTTGTATTCAAAGGCGATGGGCCGCTCGTCGGCCTTGTATCCCGAATAGGCGTCCACCCGCACCGACAGCCACAATGATGTCATTTCCTTTCCCCCGGCACGGCCCCCCCACATGCGTGCGGCAAAAGTCCAGCCGCCCTCCGCAGGTTACGGTTCACGATCCGCTTGGTCCTTCTGAAAGACATGTGCTATATTATAGGTTTATTTCGACCCGAAACCGAGGAATATTCTTCACAGGCCCCGCCTGCTCAGTCCCACCCCTGCCGGGGCGCGGGTCCAAGGTTTCTTTACAGGGCCCGGCGCCTGGTTTATCTATACTTTCTCCGGAGGCTTTTCGATTCCATGAGCGTACAAAAGATCGTCACCCGATTTCCCCCGAGCCCCACCGGCTACCTGCATATCGGCGGCGCCCGAACAGCGCTTTTCAACTGGCTCTTCGCCCGCAGGCACGGCGGGACGTTTATCCTGCGGATCGAGGACACCGACCAGGCGCGCTCCACGGACGAGGCCGCGCAGGCGATCATCGAGTCCATGCAGTGGCTGGGGCTCGACTGGGACGCCGGCCCGTATTTCCAGTCCCGGCGCTACGACCTCTACAACCGCGCCATCGACCAACTGCTCGCCGAAGGCAAGGCCTACCACTGCCATTGCTCCCCCGAACTCCTGGAAGCGAAGCGCAGCGCCGCCAAGGCCAAGGGTCTCAAACCGAAATACGATGGCACATGCCGCGACCTCGGCCTCGGGCCGGCCCCGGGCTCCGTCGTCAGGCTCAAATGCCCCACCACCGGCTCCACCCATTTCGACGACCTGATCAAAGGGCCGATCCGCATCTCGAACGAAGAGTTGGACGACCTCATCCTGCGCCGCTCGGACGGCAGCCCGACCTATCACATGGCGGTGGTGGCCGACGACATCGACCTCGGGATCACGCACGTGATCCGCGGGGACGACCACGTCAACAACACCCCCCGGCAGATCCAGATCTACAACGCCCTGAGGGCGCCGACGCCCCATTACGGCCACGTCCCCATGATCCTCGGCCCCGACAAGACCCGTCTGAGCAAACGCCACGGCGCCATGTCGGTCCTCGCCTACCGCGACATGGGCTACCTCCCGCACGCGCTCCTGAACGCCCTTGTCCGCCTGGGATGGTCCTACGGCGACCAGGAGAAGTTCACACGGGAAGAACTCATCGAAAAATTTTCGCTCGAAAACGTCGGCAAGTCCGCCGGCGTCTTCAACCTCGAAAAGCTGATCGACCTGAACGCGCAGTACATCCGTGAAACACCCGACAACGATCTGGCCGGCCTGCTCGTCCCCTTCCTGGAGGCGATCGGCATCCGGGGCGTTCCGGCCAAGCAACTCGAGGCGGCGGTCGCAACCCTCAAACCGCGCAGCCGGACCCTGGTCGAGATGGCCGAGGCGGCCCGGATGTACTTCGATAAGGGGTTGACCTACGAAGAAAAGGGGGAGAAGAAGTTCTTGGTCCCCGAGGTCCTGCCCCACCTCGAGGACCTCGCCAAGCGGCTGAAAAGGATGGAGGCGTTCAACGAAGGCGCCCTGGAGGACCTGTTCAGGGCCTTTCTCGAGGAGCGCGGCATCAAGCTGAAGGAAGTCGCCCAACCGCTGCGCCTGGCCCTGACCGGCCGAACGGCCAGCCCGGGCCTGTTCGAGGTGATGGTGGTCCTCGGCCGTGACGAGGTGTTGCGGCGAATCGACCGCGTCCTGCGCCACATCGAGGCCAAACGGTAGAACGGGTTCAGCGTCCGAAGATGTGCTTGGCGATCACGCGGCGCTGGATCTCGGAGGTCCCCTCGTAGATCGTCAAGACCCGTGCGTCGCGGTAATAGCGCTCCACCGGAAAATCCTTCATGTACCCGTACCCGCCGTGCACCTGGATGGCCTTGTAGGCCGCCCGGTTGGCCATCTCCGAGGCGTAGAGCTTGGCCATCGACGCTGCGGCGCCGAAGTTTTCGCCCCGATCCCGCATCGCGGCGGCGTTGAAGGTGAGGAGGCGCGCGGCCTCGATCTCGAGGGCCATGTCGGCGATCATCCAGCGGATCCCCTGGAACTGCGAGATGCTCTTGTTGAACTGAACCCGCTCCCTGGCGTAGTTCACGCTGGCTTCGAGGCAGGCCTGGGCGATCCCGACCGACTGAGAGGCGATCCCTATCCGGCCGCCGTCGAGGGATGCCATGGCGATCAGAAAGCCGTCCCCCTCCTGGCCGAGGAGATTCCGGGCCGGAACGCGGCACTGATCGAAGACCAATTCCACCGTGTCCGAGGCCCTGAGCCCCATCTTCTCCTCCTCTTTCCCGACCGAAAACCCCGGGGTTCCCTTTTCGACCACGAAGGCGCTGATCCCCCTATGGCGCTTGCCCTTGTCCGTGTACGCGGTCACCACGGTGACATCGGAGTTCTTGCCGGTGCTGATGAAGATCTTGTTCCCGGTAATGACATAGCTGTCGCCGTCCCGCTCGGCCTTCGTGTGCTGGCTTGCCGGATCGGACCCCGCCGAAGGCTCCGTCAGCGCGAAGGAGCCGATTTTCTCCCCGGCGGCGAGCGGTTTGAGGTAGGTCTCTTTGAGGGTATCCGACCCAAAGAGGTAGATCGGGCCGCAGGCGACGGAGTTGTGGACGGACATGATGACCGCCGTCGCGGCGCAGGCATAGGCGACCTCCTGCATCGCCGCCGAGTAGCTGACCGTGTCCGCCCCCGCGCCGCCGTACTCCGCCGGGACGTTCATCCCCATCAACCCGAGATTCCCCATCTTCCGCAGATTTTCCCGCGGGAACTCGCAAGTGCGGTCCCGTTCGGCCGCCGTCGGCAGCAATTCCTCGCGGGCGAAGTCCCTGACCATCGCCTGGATCATCCGCTGTTCTTCCGTCAACTGGTAGCCCATGCCTCCCCCTCGCTCAAACGGTTGGAACCAGAGAACCATCCGCGCCGCACGACGGACCCTGCCTCAGGGGGTGTAGAGCACCACCAGGAGTTCGGCCCTTTCGCCGCTCAGATTCCTGAGCCTGTGGACAATCGATGAGTCGAAGTGGACGTTCTGGCCCGGGGCGAGGACGTTCCGGTTCTCGCCCACCATCACCTCCACCTCGCCCTGGAGCACATAGACGAACTCCTCGCCGGGATGCTGGTAGCTGACACCCTTGTGCTCGGAGCGCGGATCGATAAAGATCTTGAAGGCCTTCAGGTGCTTGTGCCGCGCCTCGGGGGTCAGGTTTTCGTACGTATAGTCCTCCGTGCGTTTGCGGTAGTCTTCGGCGGATTTTTCGTCGGCCCGCTTCTTTTCCTCCTTCAAAAGGATGCTGGAGTCGACCTCCAGGGCCTTCGAAAGCTGAAGGATCACCGCCACCGGGGGAATGACCTCCCCCTTTTCGACCTGCGAGATGTACTTGGGCGCAAGCCCCGTCTCGTTGCCGAGATGTTTGAGGGTCAGGCCTTTTTTCTTCCGCAGCGCCGCGAGGCGCTTGCCGAATGGCTTGCTCGACTGTTCTTGCGGCATGGGATTTCCCTCCCTTGAATCCGTTCACGGGTATTGAGCCGAAGGCCCCGCCGCCTCCGCATCAGGGCCTCAAACCACCGGTCCGCCCGGCCGATCTTCTTCTTCGGGTTTCTTGAAAACCTTGAACATCTGAAAGACAAAGCCTGCCAGAAGGGCAAGGCTGATCAGGATCATCAGGTTGGACGCAAAAAAGGTCATGACAAAGGAAAAGGGATCGTTCAAATGGTAAGCGGCGATGAGAACGTATACGCCGAAGAGAAGGAAAAACAGCGCCGCAGCCACCATGGCGCACTGCCGCAGCCACCATAGGCCCTTAGACATGTTTGTCCTCCGATCCCGCCCGACGGACGCCTGCCACGCAGAGGGCTCCGCCCGCCCGCGCGGTCCCGCTAGATCTGAAGGTGCGGCAGGACAAGATCGTCACAGGCGGAATAGGGATCGAGCGACCCGTCGGCGATCAGATCCACCGCCTGGTCGAATTCGCCCGACGCGATCAGGCGCCCGATCATCTCCTCGACCAGCCGGTCCTTGATCATCTGCACCAGTTCCTCGCGCACCCGCCCCCGCTGCTGCCGGAACCGCAGGGTCCCGCAGGTCTCTTCGATATAGGCCCGGTGCCGATCGATCGCCTCGATCAGTTCGGCCACCCCCTCGTCGAAGACCGCCTGGGCCTTGAGGATGGGCGGCTTCCAGCGCCCTTCGGCAAATTTCTTCTGATCCATGTCGATCATGAGTCGGAGATCCGTCATGGTCTTGTCGGACCCATCCCGATCGGCCTTGTTGATCAGAAAGATGTCGCCCACCTCGAGGATCCCCGCCTTGATGGCCTGGATATCGTCCCCCATCCCCGGGATCACGACGATCACGGTCGTGTGCGCGCTCTTGACCACATCCACCTCGTCCTGGCCTACGCCCACGGTCTCGACAATGATATAGTCCTTTCCCATGGCATCCAGGACATCGATGGCGCTGCGCGTCGATTGCGTCACCCCGCCGAAGTGCCCCCGCGTCGCGAGGGAGCGGATGAAAACCCCCTTGTCCATGCTGTGGCGCTGCATCCGGACCCGGTCGCCCAGAATGGCCCCGCCGCTGAAGGGGCTGGTCGGATCGACGGCCAGGACGCCGACTGTCTTTCCCCGCTGGCGCAAATAACTGATCATCCGGTCCACCAGGGTGCTCTTGCCCACACCGGGCGCACCGGTGATCCCGATCACATAGGCTCGGCCCGTGTGGGGGTAAAGCGCTTTGAGAATGCTTCTCACATGCGGCATCCGGTCATCGATGTCGCGAATGAGCCGCGCAACGGTGCGGATATCCCCGGCGATCACCTTCTCGACGACCTCGTTCATCGGGTTCAGGCCTCCCTCGGGGTGACGTGGTCCCTCACCCATTGGACGATCTGGTCGAGCGGCGTGCCAGGCGTGAAGATCTCCCTGATCCCCGCGGTCTTCATCCTCGGGATGTCGTCTTCCGGGATGATCCCGCCCCCGACGACGATGATGTCGTCGACCCCGCTCTCTTTCAGAAGCTCCACCACGCGTGGAAAAAGATAGCGATGGGCCCCTGCGAGGCTCGAAAGCCCGATCATGTCCACATCCTCCTGGATGGCGGCCTCCACGATCTCTTCAGGGCTCTGATGAAGGCCGCTGTACACCACCTCGAAACCGGCGTCGCGATAGGCCCTCGCAATGATCCGCGCCCCCCGGTCGTGACCGTCAAGCCCCGGCTTCGCCACCATGACCCGAACCCTTCTGCCGCCTGTCATCTTCTCCTCCTCACGCTAACCTTGGAACCAAACCGCTGTAAACGCACGTCGCGATCTTCAGGGGGCCGCCGAACGCCCGGACCGACGGCCCACCCCTTCAACCCGCTCCATCCAGCAGCCCGAAGGCTGCAGCCCGCGCCCCGAAAAGTCCAACCAGGCCATCTTCAGCAAACCGCCCTCTTCCGCCGAAGGGCACAACCCGATCGAGGTCAGTCCCTCCCGTCGCTGCGGGATCGGCGCAGCGGTGTTTCGCCGGCCTCGGCCTCAGTAGATCCCCGGGTCCCGGTAGGTGCCAAACACCGAGCGGTACACGTCGCAGACCTCCTGCAGGGTGGCCTGCGCCTTGACGGCCGCGATCACCGGCTCCATCACGTTCTTCTCGGCGGCGCACGCCTCGCCCACCCGTTCGAGGCACTCCGCCACCCTGGCCGCATCGCGCAGCGACTTGACGCGGTCGAGTTTTTCGATCTGGAGCCGCTCGAGCTCTTCGTCGAGTTCCAGGATCTCCACCGGGATATCCTCGTCGGTGACGTACTTGTTGACCCCCACCACGGTCTTCTGGCCGGCGTCGACCTGCCGCTGGTAATGGTAGGCCGCGTCGGCGATCTCCTGCTGCGGGTAATTGCGCTCGATCGCCGCGAGCATACCCCCCATGTCGTCGATCTTCTGGATGATCTCGAAAGCGTCCCGCTCCATCTTGTCCGTGAGCGCCTCCACGAAATAGGAGCCGCCGAGCGGATCGATCGTGTTGGCCACCCCGGATTCCTCCGCGATGATCTGCTGGGTCCGGAGCGCGATCGTGGCCGCCTCCTCGGTGGGGATCGCGAGGACCTCGTCGAGCGAATTGGTGTGCAGCGACTGAGTCCCGCCCAGGACAGCCGCCAGCGCCTCGAGCGCCGTTCGGACCACATTGTTGTAAGGCTGCTGGGCCGTCAGCGAGCAGCCGGCCGTCTGGGTGTGGAACCGCAGCCACCAGGAGCGCGGATTCTGCGCCTTGAAGCGCTCGCGCATGATCTTGCCCCACATCCGCCGGGCCGCCCGGAACTTGGCGACCTCTTCGAAGAAATCCAGATGGGAGTTGAAGAAAAAGGAGAAGCGCGGCGCGAACGAATCGACCGGCAGGCCGCGTTTCACGGCCTCTTCGGTGTATGCGATCCCGTCGGCCAGGGTGAAGGCCAACTCCTGCACCGCTGTCGAGCCCGCCTCCCGGATGTGGTAGCCGCTGATGCTGATCGTGTTCCAGCGCGGGACCTCCCGGGTCCCGAACTCCACGGTGTCGGTCACCAGCCGGACGGAGGGCCGCGGCGGGCACATGAAGGTCTTCTGGGCGATGAATTCCTTCAGCATGTCGTTCTGGATCGTCCCCCCGATCACCTCGCGCGGTATCCCGCGGTTTTCGGCCATCGCGATATACATGGCCCAGATGATGGAGGCGGGCGGGTTGATGGTCATGGAGGTGGTGATCTGATCGATCGGCAGACCTTCGAAGAGGTCTTCCATGTCCTTCAGGGTGTCGATAGCGACCCCGCAGCGCCCGCATTCACCGCGGGCCTTGGGGGCGTCGGAGTCGTAGCCCATGAGGGTCGGCATGTCGAAGGCCGTCGACAGGCCGGTCTGGCCGGCTTTGACCAGCAGGTGGAACCGGCGGTTGGTGTCCCTGGCCGTGCCCAACCCGGCGAACATGCGCATCGTCCAGAGACGTCCACGGTACATGGACGGTTGCACGCCGCGGGTGAACGGATACTCGCCCGGGAAGCCCAGGGCCCCCATATACCGCTGATCCCGGACATCGAGCGGCGTATAGATGCGGTCGATCTCGACATCCGACACGGTCGAGAACCGCTCCAGCCTCTCGCCGTGCTGCCTGAAGATCTTTTCCAGCTCTTTCCGCCAGCGCTCTTCAGCCTTCTCGATGTCCCCGAACACCTTCGGGTTGAAGGTCGTAGACATACGGCACCCTCCTATTTGGACCGATGACCCCGTCGAACCAGCCGGTGGATCGACGATGATTGACTCGGCGCCTGAACCCGGCATGCCCGAGAAAAAGCGCGGGACAGCGGCCGGTCTGCGGCAGCCGATCCCTATACCCTCGAAGGGGCTGCTCCCTCCCCGGAAGGAGCGCCCCTACTTGCCTTTGAGGAGGTTCCGGGCCACCACCAGGCGCATGATCTCGTTGGTCCCTTCGTAGATCTGGCAGATCTTGGCGTCCCGCATGTGCCGCTCCATGGGGTATTCCCGGGAATAGCCGTAGCCGCCCAGGATCTGGATCCCCTCGATCGAGGCGCGCATCGCCGCGTCCGAAGCGAACATCTTGGCCATGGCGGCCTCTTTTTCATAGGGCATGTGATGGTCTTCGAGCCAAGCCGCCCGCAGGGTCAAGAGCTCCGCGGCATCCAGCTCCGTCGCCATGTCGGCCAGCTTCCACTGGATCGCCTGGAAGGTCGAGATGGGTTTGTTGAATTGCTCACGCGTCTTGGAGTATGCGAGCGCCTCCTCCAGCACCGCCCGCCCGATGCCCAAGGCCTGAGAGGCGATCCCGATGCGGCCGCCGTCCAGGGTACTCAACATCTGCTTGAACCCCTCGCCTTCATGGCCGAGCAGGGCGTCGGCAGGCACGCGGGCATCCTCGAAGACCAGTTCGGCCGTGCCGGAGGCAAGGATGCCGAGCTTTTCCTCAACCCGCCCCACCTTGAAGCCGGGCGTGTTTTCGAGATCGGCCACGAAGGTGCTGATGCCCTTGTAGCCCTTGCCCTTGTCGGTCACGGCGGCGAGCACGCAGTAGGAGGCCACGTTTCCGTTGGTGATGAACTTCTTCTCGCCGTTGATGATCCAGTGATCGCCGTCCCTGACGGCCGTCGTACGCATCGCGGACGGGTCGGAGCCGGCCCCGGCCTCGGTCAGCCCGTAGCAGCCGAGCTTCGCCCCCGAGGCGCAGGGTTCCAGGTACTTCTTCTTCTGTTCGTGGGTCCCGTAAGCCATCACCGGGAAGCAGTAAAGCGAGTTGTTGACCGACATGATGACGCCGGTCGATGCGCAGGCCTTCGACACCTCGATCAGGGCCAGCACGTAGCTCACGTAATCCATCCCGCCGCCGCCGTACTCCTCGGGCACGGCGATGCCGAGCATCTTCAGCTCGCCCAACTCCCGGACGATCGCGGCCGGGTGGGCATGGGTCGCATCCAGTTCGGCGGCCTTCGGTTTGATCTCCGCTTCAGCGAAGCGGCGCGCCATTTCACGGACCATCTGCTGTTCTTCAGTCAGTGCAAAATCCATAACTGGCTCGTCTCCATCCGGAAAAGATTACGAAACCCAAGGTTTCCAGAGCGGAAGCGGGGATTTCCGCCTGCCTGCTGCACGAGCCTTCGGGCATCCGCCCGCGAAAAGGCCCGCCAGGGGCATCTCGCAGGCAGCCCTTCAGATCGCTAGCGGGGTCAAGCGAAAAAGCCCCTTCCGCACGGAAATCAGCTCAACTCCCCTTTGAAATCGGGCTTGCGTTTTTCCAGGAACGCCTTCATGCCTTCGCTGCCATCCGGGCTCGCCATGCAGAGCGCAAAGGCATCGGCCTCGAGGTAGCAGCCTGTCCGCAGGTCCACGTCGAGCCCGCGGTCGATGCAGTGCTTGATCCCGCGCATGGACACCTTGCCCTTGGACGCGATCAGTTTGGCGGTCTTCATAGTCTCTTCCCATAAGGCATCCGCCGGAAAGACCTTGTTGGCCAGCCCGATCTGCCGGGCCTCTTCGGCGCCGATCACGTTGCCTGTCATGCAGAGTTCCTTCGCCATGGCCTTTCCGACCAGCCGCGCGAGCCGCTGGGTGCCGCCGAAGCCCGGGATGATCCCCAGGTTGCTTTCCGGCTGTCCGAACTTCGCCTTCTCCGAAGCATAGATGAAATCACAGGCCATCGCGAACTCGGTTCCGCCGCCCAGCGCAAATCCGTTGACGCATGCGATGACCGGGATGGGCAGCTTTTCGATCCGGAGCAGCAGGTCCTGCCCTTCGCGGGAGAATTTCCGCCCCTCGAGCGGCGAGAGGTTCGCCATGTGGGCAATGTCCGCGCCGGCGATGAAGGACTTCTCCCCCTCGCCCGTGAACACCAGGACCTTCACCGCGCGGTTGGCCTCGATCTCGTCCAGGGCCGCGCTGACCTCTGCCAGCACCGCCGGGTTGATCGCGTTCAGGGCCTTCGGCCGGTTGAATTTGATCACTGCGACATTTTCCTGAACCTCGAAGATGATGTTTGCGTATGCCATCGTGAACTCCTTGAATGAGAATCGTTTCTATCCGGAAATGGCCTCTCTTGCCAATCCCGGCGTCAATCCGCGCGTTTGCCCGTGCGGCGACCTGCAGGCCGCCTCCGCACAAGCGCTCGATTTTCCTGATAACGGCAAAAAATGCTCATTCCCGGATTGAAAACCCGGTCGTCCTCAACATACCATTCCCGGGGATACATCCAGTTCCTGCCTTTGCCGGCCCCGCCGCCGTTTCCGGACACGCGGGGCCTCGATCCATCTGCCAGCCGCAAAGCAGATTATGCCCGCTCGATCACCATCGCCATGCCCTGACCGCCGCCGATGCAGAGCGAGGCAAGCCCGAGGTCGCACCCCTCGCGGAGCATCCGGTGGATCAGGGTCAGGACGATCCGCGCGCCGCTGCAGCCGATCGGGTGTCCGATCGAGATACCGCTGCCGAGCGGGTTGGTCTTTTCCGGGTCGCAGCCGAGTTCGCGCAGGCAGGCAATCGCCTGGACCGCAAAGGCCTCGTTCAGTTCGATCGCACCGAAATCACCCATGGAGAGCTTTTCCTTCGCGAGGAGCTTCCGGACCGCGGGGATCGGCCCGAGACCCATGTAAGCCGGATCGATCGCCGCCGAGGCGTAGGCCTTGATCCGGGCCATGGGCTTCAACCCCATCTCCTTGGCCTTTTCGGCCGACATCAGCAGCATCGCCGCAGCCGCGTCGTTGATCCCGGAGGCGTTCCCAGCCGTGACCGCCCCATCCTTTTTGAAGGCCGGACGGAGTTTGGCCATCTTCTCGACGCTCGTATCCATGGGGCGCTCGTCGGTGTCGAAGAACAGCGGGTCGCCCTTGCGCTGCGGGATCGGCACGGGCACGATCTCATCCTTGAAGAGGCCGTCGACGATGGCCTTACGGGCCCGCTGGTGGCTGAGGGCCCCCAATTCGTCCTGCTCCTGGCGGCTGATGCCGTACTTCACCCCGATATTTTCGGCGGTGATGCCCATGTGGTAGCCATAGAAGATCTCGAAAAGCCCGTCGAAGACCATCAGGTCCACGAGCTGCGTGTTGTTCATCCGGACGCCCCAGCGGGCAGCGGGCATCGCGTAGGGGATGAGGCTCATGTTTTCCATGCCGCCGGCGAGCATGATATCCGCCTCGCCGTGGCGGATTGCCTGAGCCGCCAGGGCCAGCGCCTTCATGCCCGAGGCGCAGACCTTGTTGATCGTGAAGGCGGGCGTCTCCTTCGAGATGCCGGCGGCGATGGTCGCCTGCCGCGCTACGTTCTGGCCCTGCCCCGCGCCGACCACGTTGCCCATCACCACTTCGTCGACCGATACGGGCTGAAGGCCCTGGTCGTAGTCATACGACTTGTTTTCCAGCTCGATCCTGCCCGTGCCCTTGAGCGGATCCGGTGCAACCTGGAGAACGCTCTCGGAGGCCTCCGGCCGCAGGCCGGCCCGCTTGAGGGTCTCTTTCAGAACCAGGGCGCCCATCTGCACCACCGGGGTATCCTTCAACGTGCCGCCGAATGAACCTACGGGCGTTCTGGCGCCGGAAACAATCACTACATCTCGCATGTCTTTCTCTCCTTCTCTCTTTTATGAAATAATCCGCGTTTTCATTACAGAAGCGGTTTTTCGGGCCGATCCCGCGGACCGGACGCCGGTGATTTCCTCCTGCGGCGACCGGAGCATCTCCTCCACACAACCCTGGCAGCGGACGGGCAAAGCTAAAAATCCGGCTTCCGAGGCTGGAGGATCATGTTGATCGAAGACCGCGCCCGAATCGGGTGCGAAAAACCCCTGAAAAGCACTATCCCCCGGACAGATGCAGCCGCGGCGGACACATCCGATCCGCCAAAGCCAGGCCGGCCGCAAACCCAGCCGGAAATCAGGGTTCGTTGTAGACAACCAGGGTTACGGCCTCACCACCCCCCAGACAGAGCGAGGCTTGGCCGATCTCCGTCCCCCGGTCCTTCATGGCGTAGATAAGGGTCGTCAGGACCCGCGCGCCGCTGGCGCCGATCGGGTGGCCCAAAGCCACAGCCCCACCGTGGACGTTCACCCGGGCCGGATCGATGCCCAGCTCCCGGTTGATGGCGACCGACGAAGAGCTGAAGGCCTCGTTGATCTCATGCACCCCTACGTCGGACACCTTGAGGCCGTCCTTGGCGAGCACCTTGGGGATCGACAGGATGGGAGCCACCAGCACGTATTTCATGTCGATGCCGGCGGCGCCCTGTGCGCCGACGCGGACCAACGGGCGGCAACCCAGGGCCTGCGCCTTTTCCCGGGACATCACCACCAACGCCGAGGCCCCGTCGCTGATCTTCGAGGCGTTTCCGGCGGTCACGGCACCGTCCTTCTTGAAGGCGGGGCGGAGGGAGGCCAGGGCCTCCGCACCGGTGCGCGGCTTGCGCAGCGGGATCTCGTCGGTGTCGAAGCGGACGGTTTCACCCTTGCGGCCCGCGATCTCCACGGGCACGATCTCATCACGGAATTTTCCAGCCTCGATGGCCGCCCAGGCCTTTCGATAGGATTCGAGGGCAAAAGCGTCCATGTCGGAGCGGCTTACGCCGTATTTCTCGGCGACAAGCTCCGCGCTCACCCCCATGTGGAAATCGTTCACGTGGTCCCAGAGGCCGTCGCAGACCATCCCGTCGATCACCTGGGCATTGTTCATGCGGTAACCCGTCCGCGCCTTGTCGAGCAGATAAGGGCAGAGGTTCATGTTCTCCATCCCGCCGGCCGCCACGATCTCCGCATCGCCGCACTGGATCGCCTGGGCCGCCAGCATGACCGCCTTCAGACCCGAGCCGCACACCTTATTGACGGTGATCGCACCGACCTCCCAGGGGAAGCCGGCCTTGACCATCGCTTGACGGCCCGGGTTCTGGCCGAGCCCGTGGGGAAGCACATTGCCCATGATCACTTCGTCCACGTCCGTGGCGGCGATCCCGGCCCGCTTTACCGCCTCCGCGAGGACCAGGGCACCAAGATCCGTCGCAACGCTGTTCTTCAGGGAGCCCGCAAAATCCCCGATGGCCGTCCGGCAGGCACTGACGATGACCACATCCCGCATGACCGTTTCCCCTTTCCGCCTGTTGCGCCCGCCCGAAAAACGGGCGTGTGAAATGGTTTCACATTAAGTTTTCGCATCTTTATATATAGGTAACACGTTTCAAGTCAAGCAGGTTTCCATCCGCAAACCGCCTTTTTCGGCTCCCGGGCGGGCCCGGGCATGGACAGGCCCGCAATTTTTCTTGACCATTGCGCAAACAACAGGTAATTCAAAATCCTTAACTTTTCGAACCAGAAAGGAACCCTTCATGAACCCCATCGCACAGGAACTGAACGAGATCATCCGCGGGGCGAACCCGCACGTTTTCGACATGCTGAGCCAGGTCGGCCGAAACCTCTTCTTCCCGAAAGGCATCCTGGCGCAGAGCGCCGAGGCCAAGCAGAAGGCCTATCGCTTCAACGCCACTATCGGCATGGCGACCGAAAAGGGCGAGACCATGTACCTGCCTTCGGTCATGGCCTCGATCTCCGGTCTGACCGCCGAACAGGCGCTTACCTACGCCCCCTCGTTCGGGCTTCCCAAACTCCGCCAGGTGTGGCAGGAAGGGCTCTTCGCCAAGAACCCCTCCTTGCAGGGCCAGACCATCAGCCTCCCCATCGTCACCAACGCGATCACCCACGGCCTCAGCGTGATCGCCGACATGTGGGCCGACCCGGGCGACGTCCTGATCCTGCCCGACAAGATGTGGGGCAACTACAATATGATCTTCGGCGTTCGCAGGGGCGCGGAGGTGGTGAACTACACACTTTTCGACGAGTCGGGCGCGTTCAACCTGGAGGCCTTCGAGGCCTGCGTCCAAAAGGAGGCGGCCTCGCGGAAAAAGCTCATCGTCATCCTGAACTTCCCCAACAACCCGACCGGCTACACCGTGGGCGCCGCGGAGGCCGACCGGATCGGGGAGATCCTCACGGCCGTCGCCGAGGCCGGGACCAATGTCCTCGCCCTCACGGACGACGCCTACTTCGGCCTCTTCTACGACGAAACCGCCTCCAAGGAATCGGTCTTCACCCGCCTGGTCGACCGTCACCCGCGGCTTCTGGCCGTCAAACTCGACGGCGCCACCAAGGAAAACTTCGTCTGGGGCCTTCGCGTCGGCTTCATCACCTATGGGGGGTTGTTCCTCAAAAACGAAAAGGCCGCCTGCGACGCCCTGGAGCGGAAAACGGCGGGGGATGTCCGGGGCTCCATCTCGAACGCGTCGCGTCTGAGCCAGGAGATCGTGCTGAAAGCGCTTCTTTCGCCCGATTATCCGATCGAAAAGGAGCAGAAGTTCCAGATCCTGGCGGGGCGGGCCCGCGAGGTCAAACGCGTGCTCCAGGATCCGAAATACCAGGATGCCTGGGACGTCTACCCGTTCAACTCCGGATACTTCATGTGCCTCAAACTGAAGACGGCGGATGCGGAGCAGCTGCGGGTGCACCTTCTGGATCATTATGGTGTAGGGCTCATCGCCCTCGGAAAGACCGATCTGCGCGTCGCGTTTTCGTGCCTCGAAGAGGGGGATGTGCAGGCCCTTTTCGACGCGGTGCTCAGCGGCATACGCGATCTGGAAAAGTAGCCGGCGGCGCACGGTGCACTGTGCATCGGCGCGCGCGAGGATAAGGATCCTTGGCTGAATTCGATTTCTGGCTGATGCTCGGCCGTTCGACCCTGATCATCCGGATCGATCTGGCGATTCTGCTCGTGATGTCGCTGATCAGCTGGGCCATCATCCTGATGAAGTCCATCCAGTTTCGCCGCGCCGATAAGGCCGCCGCAGCCGACCTGCGCTGGCCCGGCGACATCCGGGATGTGCACGGGCATGTCAAGAAGACGGGGCGCCACAAGGACGCCCCGTCAGCCCTCCTCGCCCTGGAGGTCTTCAGCGAATTCAAGCGCCTGCGCGCTATGCAGAACCACTCCGCCGACAACGCCCAACTCATCATGGAAAGCATCCGCCAAACCACCCGGGACGAGATCGCGGCGCAGACCGACAGGCTCTTCAGCACCCTTCCCTTCCTCGCCACCTGCGCCAACGCCGCACCGCTCCTGGGCCTTTTCGGCACGGTCTGGGGGATTATGCACTCCTTTCAAAGCTTCGAAGGGCTCACCCAGAAAACGCTCGCCGCGGTGGCGCCGGGCATGGCCGAAGCACTCGTCACCACGGCCCTCGGCCTGATCGTGGCGATCCCCGCCACCCTGGCGCACAACTTCCTCCTCGGCAAGTTGAGCGCCATCGAAAACAAACTGAACCGCCTCGGCGCGAGATTCGTCCGGCAGATCGAGGCGACGGTCATGAAGGAAGGGCCTCACGCAGGCAACGCGCCAACAACGGATGCCCGCGCCTGACACGGGTGCGTAACCGTCTATCGGACTCTCACTTTCCCCTTGAAAACAAACCACCCAGGTCGACGGCGGTCCAGTCCTGAAACCCCGGCACCTTCACCCAAAGCATCCGCTCGGCGGGAACCGCGACGACTTGATAGACCGTCTGGATCGCGTCGCCCGCCGGCCAGGTCGCCCCGCCATGATCGATCGGCGTATCGAGGATCTCCATCATCGCGGCAACCGTCATCTTCCCTTTATGGTTTTCGGCCAGGGAAAGGAGATTCTCCCTGCGCTCCCTGCTCTTGAAGCCGGCGGTGTCCTGAAGTTCGATCCCCCAGTCGGGGTGCACGAAGTGATTCGTCGCCACAAGCAGGCCGTCGGCCTTGCCTTCGCGCCTCTTGATATCGAAAGGGAGCCATTCGTAGGCATAAGCCGCATCGCGGTCGGCGGCATCGATGATGAACGTGAAGTTCGAGCGGGTCGAATTGAGGGCGGCGTCCAGGTGCGCCATGTTCGAACAGTCCAGAAGAAACGCCAGCAGATGGACAACGGCCGGGACCCGGTTCGAGTAGGAAAGGGACCCTCCGGAGGGGAACCCGTTGTTGAGTTCGAGGAAAAGCCCCTCCGCATTCATGCCGGTCGTGGCATAGATCACGCCGGCAAAGGTGGCGATGGCCGTCGGGATGCCGTCCTCCCCGTTGAAGACAGTGACCGTGAGGAAGCGCGCAAAGGGGCGGTAACGGCCAAACCAGTCGTAATTCCGGCCGAAGACGAGAGGGCCGCCCGCCGTGTAATCGTTCCATGCGGCGATGCCCGAGCAGCCGGGAAGCATCCCGTAAAGCTCGAGGGCATTGAGCAGGATGTGCTTTTCGAGCGGAAGCCCGGAGGTTTCCGCCATGCCCTCGAAAAAGGTCTTGAAACGATGGGGATAGAATGCGAAGAGCCATTGGGCCGCGTGCCTCATCGCCTCCGGCGCCAGTCCCTTTTCTCGGATGAAGTACCCCTCGATGGCCTCCTGGTAGAGACGCGCCAGTTCATCACGCAGGAGATGGCCGTACTGCCGCCCCATCTGCTTATAGTTCCCGCGCAGATCGAGGACGTTCAGTTTGCCGCACCGATAAAGCTTCCCGCTTTCAAACGTCGCAGCGGGCTCCTGAAAGGGCCCATCCTTCTGCGCGGCGCTTCCCCCGCAGGGATGCAGGGACAGGAACATCACGATCGCCAGCGAAGCAAGGTGTCTCGAAACTATCGCGTGCATCTTTTCCTCTTTTCGGATTGGAACGCCGCCTTTGATGAACAATCATTTACGGATGGCGAAAACCGAGCGATTTATATAATATGATCCCTGTCAAAAGACAAGGGGATGCCGGCATCCGGCCGATGTAGCGCCTCCTTCTCCGACTTTACAGAGAGAGGCCCGAAGATAGAGAGTATCCATCCGGAAATGATTCCCCGGAGCAACCCAGTTTCCATACGGAAATGGTCTTTTTTGCCAATCTCGGCGTCAATCTGCACGTTTGCTTGTGCGGCGACCACCAGGTCGCCTCCGCACAAACGCTTGATTTCCTTGATATTGGCAAACCGGGACCCGCCGCGAAGCGGTGGGACTGAGCACCCGAAGGGTGTGAAGAAAAAATCCTCATTTCCGGATTGGAAACTAGAGAATCACAGGGCGGCGTGTTGGTTGGTTCACAGGGATGGCGGTCTGCCGGCAGAACCGCCCCTGATGGATACCGATCCCAAGTGTTCGCTCTGCATCCCCCATCGCTCATCGGGACTACACCCCCAGGAGAAAGCCATGCACTACGATCCTCAAAAAGGCGACCACGGCTTGGCCTTCAATCCATTCAAATCCTGCGTCGTCCCCCGGCCCATCGGATGGATCTCGACCCGCAGCAGGGGCAATGTGGACAACCTCGCCCCTTACAGCCAGTTTCAAAACCTCACCTTCGACCCCCCTTATGTGATGTTCGCTGCAAACCAGAACACGCTCGGAAAACGGAAAGACTCCGTCGTCAACATCGAGGAGACCGGAGAATTCGTCTACAACATGGCCACCTACGATCTGCGGGAAGCCGTCAATCTCTCGGCGGCGGAGGTCCCCCCCGAAGTGGACGAGTTCGAGATGACCGGGCTCACCAAGGCGCCCTCCGTTCGGGTCAAGCCCTTCCGGGTGGCGGAATCCCCCGTCCAGTTCGAATGCGTGCACCACCAGACCCTTCGACTGCCCGGCAGCGGAACGATCGGCACCGTCGATGTCGTCATCGGCAGGGTGGTGATGGTGCATATCCGGGACGACGCGATCACCTCGGATGGAAAGCTCGACATCCTCAAGATCCGCCCTCTTGCGCGCCTTGGCTATTATGACTACACCACCGTGGACTCCCTCTTCGAAATGGTCATTCCGGGGGAAAACGAATTGCTGCTGAAAGGCCTGGAAGGGAAGCCCGGTGGGGAATGATGCACGGTCTGCACCTTCCCGGCAGAGGCTCCAAGCTCAATAACGCCGGCTGATACAGGCGGCACACATCGCAAGAACACCGGAAGACACCACACCCCGCAGCACAGGCGCGAATTCTAAACTCAGCAGATGGTTTTTTGAAATACTTCGCGATTACTTTGTCATCGTTCGCGAAGCGGATCCATGGGATGGCGGCCGAAAGATTCGCCAAGGAATTGAATCGGCTCTAAGGAGAAGCTGATATGGCAGGGAAAATGCTTCTGGCGGCGATTGGCTGCGGCCGGTTGCCGGGTATACTCGAGATTGCGAACCGGCACGGCCTTGTCGTGTTCGGGGCGATCGGGGATGACGTCGTTGCTGCTCTCGCTCAGAGCGTCGACGGTGCAGCGGCGCCGGCTCCGTCGGTGTATTTCTATGAAACCGGATGAACCATCCCGCGCCGGGTGGTTGCCGTCGGCAACCTCGACAAGATCTGGTCGACAGTCCCGGAGGATACTGCCGAGGGTGACCTGAAAAAGGCCTTCCGCGGTCATTTCGGGGCAGAATGGGCCGAGGTCCTCGACGGCGCCGACCAATCCTTCGGCTACCATGCATCCAATAACGTCTATTTCGCCGTAAGCGAGGTACGTCTGGTCGAGGAACTGACTCTGGAGCGACTCCTGGAAGAAAAGGGGTCTCCCCGGCCCCCCGATATCATCGTAAGTTGATGATTCCACATTCCGGAACGTCCTAGCAGAGACTCCTCCGCAACGGATTTCTTCAACAGGGTAAAGACCTGTGAAAGCGGGGCCTGGGGCGAATGCGCCGCTCCCTCTTATGGGGCGGGGGGAAAGTGCAGGATGAAGACGGTCCCTCCGGAGTTGAAGCAGTCCTCCGGGGAGTCGCAGTAGGCGCAGTCGCTGATGCGGCTGGGGCAGACGTCATCCTCTTTGGGGAGGAAGCGGCAGCGCGTGGAATCCATATCGATCCGGAAGTGGTAGCGTTCGGAGAAGATCTTCATGCGCAGAAGGTCGGCGCCCTTGCCGCCTGCATTGAAGTCGAAGGGCCGCTTGGACGAGTACGCCAGGGTATCACGGGTGGTGAAAAACCCCTCGAAGATCCGCCGCTGGTGATCAGCGGTGATCCCGACCCCATAGTCCCTGACGCGCAGGAGGGCGCCGGCGCCCTCTTTCTTGACCGCAATCTCGATCTTCCCCTCGTTGGGGGTATTCTCGACGGCATTCTTCACGAGCCCGTCAAAGATCTTCTGGATGGCCTCGACGGGGATCAGGATCGGGGGGACGGGCTCCACGTCCAGGGATATATCTACTTCCCTCGAGGGGAATTCAGCCCGAAGCACGGGCAGCCGCTCACTCACGAAATCGTGCAGCAGGACCTTGCGGGCCACCATCTCACGGGGCGAGAAGAGATCCTCGATGCGCCGCCGCACCCGGGCGATGCCCTGCACCTCGCCGACCATCTCCGCCAGCAGCGTCTCCAGTTCGTCCGTACACTGTTCCACCAACAGATTCATCATGGCGTAGATCTCGTGCGACCGGCCCTGCATGATGTCGTCGACCTCGTCCTCGATCTCGGTGATCCGGTCGAGGTTCCGGCGCGCGCGCGCCATCGTGGTCTTCCAGTTCTGCTCCGGCAGGTCCTCGAGCCTCCGTTCGAGGACGTTCAGAGACCCTGAAAGGACGGAGATCGGGGTCTTGAGCTCATGGCTGAGATGATTGATGACCTTGTCCTTCGCACGGTTGAGGCTGCTGACCTCCCGGTACGCGCGCTTCAGCTCCTCTGAAAACCGCGCGTTTTCGATCGAGAGGACGACGGTGCCAGCGATCATGCTCAGGAGGGATTCGTCTGTCTCATCGAAGGTCCCCTCGATCTTGTTGATCGCACAGAGCGATCCGATAATGCGGTCGAAGCTGCGGAGGGGCACCAGCACCAGGTTGCGGGTGTGATAGCCTAGCTTTTTGTCCCGCTCCTGATGGAGGGCGGGATCGGTCGACGTGTCGGTGACAATCATCGGCTCCCCGGTCTGGATGACCTTCCCCGCCACCAACTGATCCATCCCCCAGCGGATCTCCTTCACGCGGCGCTCGGTGGCCGTGTCGTCGTAGGCGCCGCCGAGGGCGTAAAGCTCCTTTTTCTCCTCGTCGTGCAGGATGATGAGCGCCCCTTCGCTCCCGAGAAGGTGCCGCACCTCCTCGCTGATATAGTCCAACAGCTCCTCGAGGTCCGGGTACTCGGGCAGGGCGATGCTGATGCGGTGCAGGATCTCGTTGTTGCGCGTCATCCGTTTTTCGTTGGTGATATCGCGGAGGATCACCAATTCCCCGGCCGGCTCGCCCTCGTCGTCCAGGAACACCACCCCGCGCATGACGACATCGAGGGTACGCCCGTCCCGGGTGCGGCGCTTGGTTTCGTGGCGCAGGACCAGCCGCGTGCGGATCAGCTCCTGGAGTTTTTCGCTGGTCTCCTTCTCGAGCCCTTCCGGGACGTAGGGGATGCGCTGTCCCTTCAGCTCCTGAAAGGTCCAGCCGAAGGTCTCGGTAAATGCGGCATTGGCATAGGTGACCTTGCCTTCGAGCGAAAAGGCCACCATGGGGTAGGGCACAAAATCCAGCAGCGTCCGGTAGCGCCGCTCCGAATTGCGGACGACCTCCTCCGCCCGCTTCCGGTCGGTCATGTCCTGCAGGGTCTCCACAGCCCCGATCACCTCGCCATGCTGGCCATACAGAGGCGCCGCCGTAAAAAAGAGCCAGCGGCCCTTCTGCCCAAGGGCCTGAAAAAAACCCTCCGCCTCGTAGGCGCCCTCGATGACGCTCGAACGGTGGCACCGCGTGCCGTAAAGGCGCACGATCTCCTGCTCGGGCGCCTGATCGACGATGAAATCCGCGAGCACCGGCCGCTCCTCCAAGTAGAAGGCGGACCACTGGCGGCTCGTCCCGAGGATATCCTCCGCGTTCACCCCGGTCAGACTCTCGCAGGCACGGTTGTAATGCGTAACATAGTGGCCTTTGTCAATCACGAAGGTAGGGATGGGGCTGCCCTGGATGATTTGCGAGAGAAGCTGTTCGCTGTCGCGAAGCGCGTTTTCCGCCTCCGTGCGCCTCGCGGCCTCCATTTCCAGTGTCTTGACCCGTTCGAGAAGCTGCTCATGGGTGGAGTTCTCAGCCATGTGATTTTCTCCTACCGTCATGGGAACACGAAGATCCGTCCGTCCCCGTTCATGCATGGGCATTGAAGACCAAAAATAAAGGTATTTGCACTTGAGGTGTGTTTTTCCTTTTTACACCATCATGCACCGGCAAGGCAATCACCTTCCTGGCTTCGTCATAAACCAGCACGCATCCGACGGGAACCCGCCGGTCTTTGGGCCAGCACCGCCCCCGTAGACCGTGCCTTATAAAGGGGGCACGGATGCCTTGTAGATCGGGCGCTATCGTTGCGCACTGATGCCCTTTACGGGGTACATTCAAAGACAAAGTGTTTTTGGCCAACCTCAGGTCAAGATTTTATCGCTTATAAATATTTATAACAACTCAACCTTCTTCGCTTCGACCTTCCAAAAGCAACATTTTTACCCTAATTTTCCTCCATCCGGCACACATCTTGATTTCAGCCCATGCATAAAAACTTGCAGCATCGAGGAGAACCGGGACCCTACAAGCGCAGGATTGCGGTCAGCCATCTTGCAGCCCAGGCCCTTGAATGATCGTCCTCCAATCAGCCTAGTTTCCATCCGGAAATGGTCTTTTTGGCCAATCTCGGCGTCAATCTGCACGTTTGCTTGTGCGGCGACCTGCAGGTCGCCTCCGCACAAACGCTTGATTTCCTTGATATTGGCCAAATATCCTCATTTCCGGATTGGAAACTGGGTTGTGCTGGATAAAGCATTTCCGGATGGATACGACCTGGACATCGACCCCATTCAGACGATCGCCAGGCGATATCATTAAAAGCGACTACGCAGCGGACCCGTAAAAGCGATCCCTAACCGACCGCATGGGCCCTAAACCTTGAACCTCTAACCGGACTCGCCCCCCGTGCCATGAAGGCCACAGAGTCTGAAAGCAGGCACCCCGTTTCCCTGGCGCCTGCGGCCTTCCCGAGGGGGTTGGATCGTGAACCGGCTGTTCGACCGCGGTGCGGGTCTCCGCCCGATTGCGTGGGTGTTGGGATGGATGCTGATGGTGACAACGATTCCGGGGATTGAAACGGGATACTGCAAAACCACCACGGGCGGCGATGCCCGGCTGGTTGAAGCCGGATGCGAAGCAGGACGGCTCGCAGCCGCTTCCGGCGCCTTGGCCAACCCGCTCCGGCAAAGCCTCCAGGCATCCGAACAAGTGCTCGAAGCAAGCTCAAAATCCCCGAAACCCACTCCCGAACCATCGGAGCCCCCTCCGGAGGATCCTCAGCGGAGCAGCCCGGCCGAACCCATGCCCTCGGATCAGGATACGAGTGGCACGCTCGGCGTCCTGCTCCCGGGAAGCCCCTCTTTCGGGGGGTCGGCCGCCTGCGCCATCCCGATCCTCGTTCCGCCCGGGAGATGCGCCGTCTCGCCCGAACTCGCCCTCACCTATGACAGCTCCCGCACAAACGGCTGGGTCGGCGTCGGGTGGTCGTTCGACCTCGGCGCCATCCAGCGTTCGACCAGACACGGTCTGGATTACGCAGCCGATGACTTCGTCGCCACGATCAAGGGGGCCGCCTCCGAACTGGTTCGAAGGCCCGAATGGGGCCAGGGGTACTACGGCGAGCGGATCGAGGGGGCCTTCTCGAAATATTACCGCAACCCCTCTTCCGGAGGCTGGGAGATCCTCTCGCGGGAGGGGCTGAGGTACTTCTACGGATCGAGCGCCGCCTCCAGGCAGGAAGGCCCCTTTGGCATCTTCAAGTGGTGCCTCGACCGGGTCGAAGACCCGAACGGGAACTTCCTGACGGTGACCTACCGCAAGGACCAGGGGGAGATCTATCCCCTTCGGGTCGACTACACCGGGAACGGCAGTCTCGCCCCATCGAACCGGGTCGAGTTCACGACGGAAGACCGCCCGGACAAGACCCTTTCCTATCCGGGGCATGACAAGGCCGTAACGGCTCAGCGCTTGAAGAGCATCGCCGTCTACGCCGGCAGCCAGCTGGCCCGGCGCTACGTCCTCGCCTACGAGCAGGGCCGCGCCAGCGGCCGCTCCCGGCTCCTTTCCATCACCCAGTACGGCACCGACGGCAAGACGGCGCTCCCCCCGGCCGCCTTCGGCTGGCAGGAAGGCGGCACCGGCTGGGATGAGGGCAGGAGCCTGAACGATTTCGGGTTTGCGGCCTATCCCCACACCGGCCTTTATATGGGCTGGGAATACGGCGTCCACATCGACTTTTACGACCGCTACCCGGTCATGACGGGGGATTTCAACGGAGATGGCCGGACCGATATCGGCCGGCTGACCTGCACCGGGGCGATCTTCTATGTACGTACGCCGGAGGGAGGCTGGAAGAAGATCCAGGAGATCGTCGACGACCGGATCGGAAACTGCACCCTGATCGAAGGCGCCCAGTGGCCCGTGATCACCGGGGATTTCAACGGGGATGGCCGGACCGACTTCGGCCGGGTCCATGACGGCGGGGTCCGGATCTATTTCGCCTCAGCCGGCGATGGCTGGCGGCGGATGCCCGATCTGGCCGATTTCGGGGCGGGGGCCTATCCCTGCTGGTCCTGCTATCCGACCTTCACCGGGGATTTCGACGGCGACGGCAAGACCGACATCGCCCGGGCGGGAGGCAGCGGGATCAGCGTCTACCGCTCGAAGGGAGACGGACAGTGGGCCCCCTTCGCCTCGATCGAGGGGGATCTCAGCACCGGACAGGGCTACACCGACACGAGCCTCTACCCGATGGTCATCGGGGATTTCAACGGGGACGGGCGCACCGACATCGGACGGGTCCATTCCTCGGGGATGCGGGTCTACTTCTCGGATCCTGCGACGGGATGGCGCCGGATGCCGGACGTCTCCGAGTTCGGGCGCAATGTGGGATACGTGAACGCCGGTCAGTACCCGGTCTTCGTCGGCGATTTCAACGGGGATGGCAAGAGCGATGTCGGCCGCGTGCACACCCGCGGGGTCGGGGTTCTGCTTTCCAAAGGCAACGGGCAATGGGAGCGCGTAGCAGATATCGACGGCGACCTCGGTCTCGACCAGGGCTACACCGGCACAGGGACCCATCCGATGGTCTTAGGGGATTTCAACGGGGATGGAGGTATCGATATCGGCCGGGCCGGGGACCAGCAGATCCGCTCTTACCGCTTCGACGGCGCCAAGGGCTGGGTCGCCCTCGAACCCCTCGTCCGGTTCACCAAGGCCCAGGGCTATACCAGCACGATGAAATTCCCGATCCTCACCGGGGATTTCGACGGGGACGGCAAAACGGACATCGGCCGCATCGGTAAGCAGCAGACAGACGTCTCTCTGTCCAAAGGCCCCTTCCCCGACCTTCTGGCCGAGATGAAAGGCAACCTCGGCGGGGGCGCCGCGATCACCTACGCGCCCTCCTCCCGCTACGCCAACATCCTCCTCCCCTTCAGGGTCTATACGGTGTCCAGCATCACGAGCGACGACGGGCTCGGGAATCAGTCGACGACCCGCTACACCTATGCCGGGGGGTATTTCGATGCCGCCGAACGGGAGTTTCGCGGCTTCGGCTATGTCCGGAGGCAAGACCCGGACGGCAGCACGCACGATACCTGGTACCATCAAGACCGGTACCTGAAAGGCCGCCCCTACTGCCAGGTCCACCGCGGACCCGATGACGGACCCATCCTGGCCGAGGAGCATTACACCTGGGAAAAGGCCTTTCTGGATCAGGGCGAAACAACCGCCCATGTGCGCCTGTCCTGGAAGCAGACCTGCTCCTACGACTACGAAAGCGGCAAGACCCATGAAGTCTCCACCGAGCAAGGGCATTCCTACGACAAGACAAACGGCCATCTCGTCTGCACCTGGCAAAGGGCAACCAACGCCCCTACCCTGGCCCGGATGTGGACCTACCAGAACCTCGGCGGGTGGCTCTGGCGCCTCACGGAGGAAACCCTCCTCGAAGGACGGGCGGCAGGAAAGGAGTACGAGTGGATCCCCGCCCGGAGGAAACGCTGCGGATACGGCGCCACGGGCAACCGCCTCTGGGAGGAGGCCTGGCTTGACGGGGGAAAGAGCCCCCGCACCAGCTTTGGCTATGACATGTACGGGAACCTGACCCAAGTGACCGACCCCTTGGGCCGCAGCACGCGCACCACTTACGACACCGACACCTGCTCCTACCCCGTCAAGGTCACCTATCCCCGGACGGGAACCATCGATCATGTGATCGAGAAGGGCTACGATCCCCGCTTCGGCTCCCTTTTGTGGGAAAAGGACGAAAACGGCCGCGTCCTCCAGTATGCCTACGACCCGCTCGGACGCCTCGTCCAAACCGCCTATCCGGACGGAGGGGTCACCTGGTCGAGCTACGGCTTCGAAAGCCTTCCCCGATATACCGCCACGGCCCGCCTTCAAGACAGCGAAGGGAACGTGCAGGCCGAATATGTCTATGTCGATGGTCTCGGCCGCCCCATCCAGACCATCGGCTTCGGTGAAGAAGGAAAGCCTGTCATCGCCTACCGCCATTACGATGCGATGGGCCGGGAGGATCTGACGGCCGGCCCCTACTTCCTCGAGGACGGCAAGCCGCCCGCCCGCTACCCCTATCGGCAGACGGTCTACGACGAGCGCGGGCGCCCGCTCTGGGTCATCGGCCCGGACGGCGAACACGGTCAAATAGCCACTGCCTATACCTATCAGGGCCTTTCCACAAGCGTGTGGGGGCCCGACGGCACAGGGAAAACCATCGTCAAAGACACGCTCGGCCGCGTCCTCCAGGTCATCGAACAGGCCGAGAGCGGCTGTCTGTATACGCGCTACACCTACAACGCGGCCGGCGACCTGCTGAAGGTCATCGATCACGAGGGCAACCAGACGCAGATCGTCTACGACACCCTGGGCCGAAAAACCACCATGCGCGACCCTGATATGGGTGCGTGGCGATACGCCTATGACCCGAACGGAAACCTCGCCGCCCAGACCGACGCCCGCGGGCTGACGACCCGCTTCGGCTACGACGCCCTCAACCGGCTGGTCCTCAAGGCCTATTCGAACGGGGAGCCGTCGATCACCTTTACCTATGACGACACCTCCATCCCGAACGGCCGCGGGAGGCTGCGAAAAGCGGCCCGGGGGCCTCTCAGCACCCTTTACGAAGCCTATGATCCTCTCGGGCGGGTGCTGGCCGTCACCACCGACCTCGGGGAGCAGCAAGGCACCACCCGTTACACCTACGACATCGCCGGCCGGCTCCGCACCCTGACCTATCCGGACGCCTACCGGGTCGACTACACCTATCACAAGGGCACGAGCCTTCTGGCGGCCGTCAGCGGCTCCGACGGCCGGGAATTCGCCCGGTTCACCGATTATACCGCCGCCGGCCAGATCGGCCGCACCGCTTACGGCAACCGGACCGCCACCACCCGCTCCTATGACCCCTCCTCGATGCGCCTGACCGCGATCCTCACCACCGATCCGAGCGGGATGCCCTCGAAGGATATCCAGCACAAGACCTATCGGTACACGAAGGGCGGGAACCTCTCCGAGATCCTCGACAGCGTCCAGGACGTCACCTTAACCTACACCTACGACCGCCTCGACCGGCTGACCGCGGAAACTCCCTCCACGGCCTCCCTCCCTCCGTTCTCGTTCTCCTATGGGCCCACCGGGAACCTCCTCACCCGGCGCTGCGGGGATGTCACCTTCCGCTATGCCTACGATTCGGTCCGTCCCCACGCGGTCTCATCCCTTCAGGTCGAGCAAAGCGCTGCGGGAGGCGGCAGAATCCTTTCCCGGAACCCCTTTCAATACGACCCGAACGGCAACCTCCTCAACGGCCCTGATCTCACCGACCCCCTCGCCCCCGCGGAGAGGCAGATCACCTGGAACGCGGACAACCAGCCCGTGCAGATCGTTCATAAACGCCCGTCCGGGACCCTCACCACCCAGTTTGTCTACGGGCCGGAAGGTCGACGGGTGAAGAAGACCGTCCAGGGGACCCCCGACACCTGGTATATGGGCGAGCACTTCGAGATCCGCGCCGGCATCCAGACGCGATACATCTTTGCCGGCGCCGCCAGAATCGCCCGCATGGACTCCGGCGGCCTCCTCTTCTTTCACCAGGATCATCTGGGCGGCACCACGGCCCTCACCAATGCCAACGGCCAGGTGGTCGAGCGCGCCGACTACGCCCCCTTCGGCGCCGAACGGAAAGCATCCCGAAGCCAGATCGCCGACCACCGCTACACCGGCCAGGAGCACGACATCGAAACCGGCCTCTACAACTACAACGCCCGCCTCTATGATCCCAGCATCGGGCGCTTCATCTCCCCGGATTCCATCGTGCCCGATCCAATGGATCCCCAGACGTTGAACCGATACAGCTATTGCCGCAATAACCCGCTCATGTATGTGGATCCGAGCGGACATTTTCCCCATTTCATTGTCGGCGCCCTCATCGGGACCATCGTCGCCGGGATACAGTCAGATTGGGATTTTGGATCGATGCTGGCCGGTGCCTTTATCGGCGGCATCTCGACCGGGGTCTACGCGAGTGCACAAGGGGCAGCCTCCGCCGCCCTGGAGGGCGTGATCAAGCAAGCGGCTCTTCGCGGCGCCGCCGCAGGCGCCGTCGGAGGCCTCGCCTCCGGAGCGACCGCAGGCTGGCTTTCCGCTGAAATGACCGGCGGCGACCCATTGGACATAATTCTCTCAGGTGCCGGCATCGGCATCCTGAGCGGAGGGCTCTTCGGTGGGATCAATGGCCACTATGGTTCCAGATGGACCATGAGCCGGGTTGCACTTCACACTTTGGCTGGCGGAGCTGTAGCAAATCTTACCGGTCTTGACTTCAAAGAAGGAACGCTTCTTAGCCTGGCTGCAGCATCCGCTGCATACACATACAATAAACTCGTTCGCTATGGAGTAACCTGGGAAAAAGGCGGAAAAGCGCAGCCGAAAACTCCCAACACTATGCCATTTGAAGGCGCTAACAACGTCGGACACGCAACTACGGAACCTGGAGCTACATTCTTGAGTGAGGGAGGACCTTTATCGGAAACTGTAAACCGAGTTCCAGGCATCAATGCAGTAGCGGGTTTACACGATGTCTTCCAAATCGGCGCTCAGATCTGGGGCGGACCAGACATGCGAAATACAATATGTTGGCCAGGCATGCTTCCCGCAGCAGCTTTTACGAGTATTGCTTTGATGACAGATCACAATTCTATTATAGCTTATAATAGCATAGCAAGGATAGATAATGACTGATGCAATAAACAATCATAAAATAATGCGAAATTCCACCCATTTATTAACAACTATTTCCATCATAATTTCGCTACTCGGTTGCTCAATATCCATGATGCCGATAAAAGACTATGCAGATATTGCTGTGGGAGATTCCATATATAAATTGATGTCCATTCCACGTGTATATGGTGATCCAAAAACATGGAGGAAATATGTGAATTCAAATGGTAATTGTGTCTTTGCAGAACCGGTTTGGCGCAATTGTGAAATACATTGGGAAGTTGACAATCACGGTACTATTATAGGGTACAAATTAGTAGGATCAGAATGTAAATAAAGTAGCAATTCAAAAATGCACATTGCAATTGATATTCATTATCAACTTCAATGTCATTGACTCAAGATAGCTTTTATTATGTGTTTACTTGTAAATATCAACGTTTATTATTTTATGCCAACAGCAGAAATTGGACTGCATGTTAATTTTGAAAAAGGCGGCATATATTTACAGAGAAATTTGATGCAAATGCTGCGTTTGTCACAGAAGGTGATTTTCATAATTTGTTCCAAACTTATCAAATTTTACAAAAAATTTTTTCATTTTCACGAATTTTTTCACCGCCACCTTTTGTCTGAAAAATATTTTTCTTGCAATCATAACCCCCCCTTCAGCGCCGTTATACTTTTCCTCATGAATTTCCTCCGTTGCGACTTGCAAAAAGAACTTGACGGATTCTTTCAACTTTTTCTATCCTCCAATCGCTCCGAAAGAAAGTTTAAGCCTGGCGCGTACTGTCTAGCCAAGCGCAAAATTTCTTTCGAGGCTTTCGTTGATTTGAATGAGAAACTGCTTTCTTTCTTCTATCAGTCCTTCCCTATTCGGTCCTGGATGGGATTTCGTCTGCTGGCGATTGACAGATCTGCCATGCGCGTCCCTGACGACAATGAGACGAAAGAATTCTTCGGTGTTTGGAATCCCGCCAGAAATCGGAAAACCTGCCCTTTGGCCAAGGCTCCGTTGCTCTATGACAGGAGTTTCAGAGTTTGAAGTTGAAGTAAGTTCCAATATCCTGTAATTACAATACAATTTAGTCTCGGAGTTGTAGAACCTAACCGTCAGCTATTGTTTATACCCAAAGGCGGCCAGCACTTTGGCCTGGATCTCATTGAGTTCCTCAATCTGGACAGATGGTGCTTTTCTGCCCTGATGCCAAGTGAGAACACAGTTGAGGGCTGTCATCTCTTCCATGATGGTCTTGGCGCTCTCTGGTCCGCCCAGCTTGAGTTCAAGCAGGCGAAGGGAGGAAAACGCGATATAAGGTGTATGAATTCGCTTGAAACCAACATTGGCAATCTACTAGCTACATTTAATCTTTTTACATCTACACCTTTTGTATTAAGCGACAATTGCAATGCGGTAATGCCGTTTATATTACAAAATAAATAAAAATATAATAAATTTATCATTGCATTAGAAGCACATAAAATTATAATATGCAAAAAATATTTATATATATGTTAATCGCATTATCAATAAATTGCAGCACAACACTGCAATTCAAAAAAGAAATGTTTATTACACGGAGAAATAATGATATCGGAAAATATGTTTACAATATTCCATTACCTGATCCCATTCAAATAATAAAAATTAATGAATATCAAAGCAAATACATATATGAATATAAAGAGACAAAATGCCAATGGTTTTATATTATCAGAAACGATACAAAGGAAATTATGTCATGGGATTATATAAGCGATCCAGATCTGTGTTATCATGAACTAACTATCCGCCAGTAAATTACTATGAGCAAGGACGCTCAATTAGCCCTTTATAAAAACTTAACAAATATCCACAATAGATTCATATGCATCTTAGAATATAAGCAATAAACTCTCCCATAAAACAATTAAAGCAGTACAATTTATTTTAAATGATTTATTACAACCTGCAATTTTCAATTTGACATATTAATAAGCTAAATCCACACATTTATTAAAACTGTCATGTCGGCATTATTTGAAATATATCATGCGAAATCCAACAATGATAAAGAATAAGATAAAATATATAAGAAAAATTTTCTTCTTCACTACTATATCGCTCATATTTATGTCATGCTTTTCAATCGAGCAAAAAAAGGAATCGTTTATACATGAGATGAACTACTTTATAGGAAAATCAGTTGATAATATACCAGTACCTAAACCTATCAGTATTCATCATATCAATGATAAATATGTTAAACATATATATGAGTACAAAGATACCGGCTGTCAATGGTTCATGATAATAGATAATGAAAGCAGAAACATAACGCAATGGGGTTATATAAGCCATCCTGATTTATGCTATCATACATTTTCATTATACTAAAAAATTTATACATAATAAAACAAAATACTTATTTTATATTTTCAATAAAAAATTTCTAAATATGTATTTTCCTATTTTAAAAAAATTGATTCCACATCATTTGTGGCGTCAGGGATGAGCCCCGCTGAACAGCGAAACGCTTTGATTTCCGGGATAATACAAAACCCAAATAGTGTGCTCCCAGCATTTCAAAGGACGCTGTTGCTCACATCGCCTTGAATGGGTCACACCTCCACCCAAGGGAATTGTGAGAACAAGGCGTCAGTTATGCCAGGAAGTCAGCCCATAGAAAGCGAGAACATCGGCAAAATCTTTTTGTCTTTTGTCGACAGTCGCTCAGTACACTACAACGGAGTCCTGCAGGGGCAATACCAGCACCTGAGTTCAAGATTTGACTGACCGACCGGAAATTGATCAGGGCGCGTGCGCGCGCGCCCTGATCTAAGCTTTCGGAATTTCAAACATTCGCCGCGATTCGACCTCTTCCAGAAACGCATCGATCACTTGAAGGTATCGTTCGGTCTCCTCCAGGTGCGCCTCGTGGGCGCTTTGCTCGAAAATGACCCATTTGGAGCCGGGAATCCCCTGATGGACCGTCTCCATAACCGCGGGAGTGGCTTCGTCGTAGCGCCCCGAGATCAATAGCGTAGGCAGCGCGATTTCATTCAGGCGGCCGCTGACGTCCCAATCTTTGAGGTTCCCGGTCACGTGGAATTCGCTGTCGCCCCACATGGTGAGGTAAACCACCGGGTTCCGCATGAGTTTTTCCAGAGCGCGATCGAGGCATTCGGGCCATGGATCCAGTCGGCAGACGTGGCGGCGGTAGAAGCCCATCATGGCTTCGATATAGGACGGGTCATCCGTCGTCCCGGCTTCTTCGTGCCGGGAGAGAGTCTCCTGGGTCTCGGCCGGCAGCTCCTCCCGCAAGCGTTTGGCCTCCGTGGCCCATTGACGGGAGGAGGCCGGCGCACTGGCAAGGACGAGGCTACACAGACCACGCGGCTGGCGCAGCGCATACTGCATCGTCAGCATGCCGCCCCATGATTGCCCCAAGAGGTGAATGTCCTCGAGCTGAAGGGCTTTTCGAACGGCGTCGATCTCTTCGAGGAAGCGCTCCATCCGCCACAACGACAGATCATCCGGCACGTCTGAATTCCCGCATCCCAACTGATCGTAGAAGACCACCTGACGCCCCCCGGCAGCCAAGGCCTCCAGAGGCTCCAGGTAATCATGGGGCACTCCGGGCCCTCCGTGAAGACAAAGCAGCGGGACTTTGCCGGGCGTTTCTGCGCGGCCGACGATCCGATACCAGACCTTAACGTCTTGTAGCAGAACATAGCCTTCTTCCACAGGTATATCCACCATCATGCCTTTCTCCCCTTGAAATCCTAACAGCCTGCTAGAAGGTCCCTTAGGTACAGGCCGTCTCTTCTCACAGCGCACTTCACGCTATCGGACCTATGAACGGCGCTGAACGCGCGTATACCAGGTTCGAATGCCTGCAGCCGTATGTTTACCGACAACGGAACGATGAATCGATGCCGCATCCTGTCGTCGGCAGCAGCCCCTCCCAAAAACGACGTTCCATTCACCCCTTGAACTGCAGAATGCGCCGGCTGTATTCATTTTTGAGGTTGTCGAGGTAACTTGCGTCGATCGCCCCTTTCCAGTTGACCGTCTCCAAAAACCGCTTGGGTATGTCGATCCGATGCGGCTCGTAGCCGGTCGCCAGTCGGATATTCCATCGCAGCCTCTGGACGGACGCCGCGACGGTGTCGATGTCCCGGGCGAGTCTGTCGTAGCCCAATGACTCCAGGCATTCCGTCAACAGCTCCGGCTGGTAGACCTTGCGGGCAAACAAACAGGCCGCCATACTGGTCAACAGCACACGGCTCCGCTCATCTTCGACAAGGAAGTCAACGGCGTTCGCAACATTCTTCTCCTGGGTTTTTTGATCATACGTGTAACCGCCGGTGTCCAGATGCGAATGCCGAAACCCAAGGGCCTGGTCTGTCAGAAAAACCTCCCCTGTAGCGTAGCCGGCCATTTCCTACCCGAGCACACAGGCATAATCTCCGCCGCCGTAAGTCCTCACCGCGTGCATGATGCCATCGGACAGCAGGCGGTAGAACGGGTTCGTCCCGCGGCCCATATGATGCGCAGCCTGTTTATACGCTCCGGCATCCCCGAATCTGAGGCCGACCAGGGTATCTTCCTGGGATAGGATCCCCTCGGCGAAGGCCTCCGTAGCCCAGGCCAGTGCTACCCCGGTCGACATCACGTCCAGACCCGCCCGTTCAACGGCGTCGATAAGGCCCAACACATCGAAAGCGCTGTTGACCCCAAGCATGGCGCCGACAGCGAAAATAGGTTCGTGATCGTATGGAACCTGAAGGAAAAAATATCGGTTATCCTTCATAAACTGCTCACGCACGTAGCCCAGGTGGATACAGCCGATCGGGCAGCCGGCGCAGGCTTGATTTCGCAGCAGGGTCTCCTCGGCAAACCTTTCTCCGGTAATGCCGCTGACCTCCGTATCGAAGGTCTTCTGGAGATTACGGATCGGCAAGGCCTTCAACTCGTTCAGAACCCCGATATTTTCCGGTGTTCCCAGATTGTGATACTTCTTCATCATGTCCGTGGACGTCAACTGTCTGTAAACCCGCTGGTACAGCTTCGAATATCCTTTATGGTCAGACAGCTGACCGATTCCGTCCCCGTGAATGAAGATGCCCTTGAGATTCTTGGCACCCAGGACCGCCCCGGCGCCCAACCGCCCGAAGTGACGGTAACTATCCACATTGATGCAGGCGGTGGCAGCCAGACGTTCCCCTGCCGGGCCGATCCGCAGGATGCTCCGGTGCCCGGCCCCGGGAAAGATGCGCCGAAAGATCTTGCCCGTACTCGAAACGTCCATCCCTTGCATGAAGGCAACGTTTCGGATCTCCAGTCGCTTCGATCCGAGCGCCAGGCAGGATAGCGCCTTGGCCCTGCCAGTCACGACGAGGGCATCGAGGTCGGCGAAACGCAGTGCCAGCGCCGAACGCCCCCCGGCGTGGCTCTCTGCGAATTGATCGTGATAGGGGGATTTGAAAGCGCAGACCGTTTTACTCATGAGGGGAAAGAAGCCGGTCAGTGGACCAATCGCCAGAATAAACGGCTGCTCCGGGTCATCCCAAGGGCGATTCACCCGGCTGAATCTTTCGAAGACGACGGCAGCCAAGCCGCTGCCCCCCGCATGGCTATCCCGCCCTTCCACCTTCTCGATCCGCCCTTTTCCGGTTTCAAGATCGACCAGCAGAACGCGAAAGTAATCTCGAATCATACGGATTCCCTCTGTCGACCATCTCCAGACAATCATGCGGGCAGTAGTTTACGCATTGACCGCAATGCAAACAGACAAAAGGCTCGCCGCTTCGATCCAGGAAGATGGCATCGACCGGACAGGTCTCAACGCATGCCCCACAGCGGATGCACAGGTTCATCCTCACGATGACGCCTCCGCCTTTTCGCTGGCTGTAAGCCCCTGTCGGACAGGCTTCTGCGCAGGGGGCAAGATTGCAGGCCATGCAAAGGCGAGCCTCGAAACCGGTCGACAGCCCTCCCGAGGAAAGGATGACAATGCCTGCAGTATCCCCGGAGAGGCGTTTGTGCACCAGGCGCGCACAGGCGAGCGAACACGAATGGCAGCCGATGCAGCGTTCCATCCGTGGAGCGCTCAGGATTTTCATGGTTCACCCTCTCTGACAGCAATGAAGGAGGAAAACATCACAAAACGAAGCGAAGCCGCTTCAGTGAACTCATTTCAACCAGAAAAACAGAAACCGCATGTCCTGTAAAATCCGACCCTAGAGACGCATACTTTTCACAGAAGCCCCTTCTTGAACAAACCGTCTGTAGAGTCAGCCCAGGCAAAAATCGTGAATCGCATAGTAAATCGCATAGCGGAAGGGGAAAATTAGCTCTGATTATTCCTTAGTAACAATTATTTCCCGTCCACGAGAAGTGAATGAGATCCCTTGCTGCGTCTGTGTCCCAATCATGATTGATTCAATGATGGGTTGGTTCACCAGTCTATCGGATTGCCATTCAACAATGAAATTCGCGCCGGATCCGCCGCTCTTGTCCGTTTCCGCTATGACATAGCGCAGCGAACCCAATGGCTGTAAAATGATTGGATCGTCTACGAATTTTTTAATCAAGTTGCCTTCTGTCTCATAATAATCAACCAGTGTGATTTTGATTTGCCGCTTAGGGTCGATGTTTCTGATGCTTAGCGTTACTGTAAGAAGAAATGGCTTTTCTTTGTCTCCGCTGTAAATATGTGAATATGCGGGTACATAGACAAGCTGCCCCTTGGACAGGCTTGATTTTCTATCAGATGCATGCGAAGAAATGGTTGAAACGAAGCAAACGGCCAATAAAACAACGAGGCATTTCAATGGAAAAATTTTAGCCATGATTACCCTCCGATGGAATTAATCCCGGCAACGGAAAACGGCGACCTGCAGGCAGCACCCACGCAGGCGGACATTTTCACAGATCTCGGCCGAAAAAGCCTCTTCCAGGATGGGAGACTCGCACTTGGCCGGCAAAAATATCCGGATGGATACCCGTCAGCAACCCTACACCTAGTATCCATCCGGAAATGATTTCCCTATAGAACCCGGTTTCCAATCCGGAAATGAGGATTTTTGGCCAATATCAAGGAAATCCAGCGTTTGCGCGGAGGCGACCTGTAGGTCGCCGCACAAGCAAACGTGCAGATTGACGCCGAGATTGGTCAAAAAGACCATTTCCGGATGGAAACCACCTAACATTTTGGCTGCAAATCCAGATTCAATCCCTTGGGTTGGTCCGTATTCATTGTAATCCTAATACTATCATTCTCTATCTCGATATACGAATAAGGACGCATTTCTTTAATGAACTGTATGAGTTCGGACATGCTCGGATAACCAGGTTCTGTTCCAAAACATCTTGCATCGTCAATAATAATGGCATGCCCTCTCTGATCACTTTGGAATATATGCATCAATTCTTCATATATTGGCGTATCCTTATCGCCTCTAGCTGTCAATCCTGCAGAGTAATGCCCATCCAGCCAAAATAACGCAGGTATTTTTATAAAACTAATTATATTTCCAAGCTCAATTCCGCTATTACCGTGGATTATCGTTATTCTTTTGTCACCGTAAAATCTCCTCCTTGACCACTCATATAATTCTCTGCTCAATTCAATAGAGTATATCTGGTCGAAATGGTTTTTCATTGCCTCAACCATATCTCCATAGTAAGTTCCTGTCTCGACTAGAATTCTCAGACGGAATTTATCAGCGAATTCCCTGATTGTCTTTTGCTTTACGATATGCGGTGGCGGATTTGGCCTCCCACGTCTTTCCCATTCTGCAAATTCCTTCTTCTGCTGTCTGGAAAAGAACCAGTTCCTCAAAACAGGATATAGGGGTGTCATCTTAACGAATTCTTTCAGTGACTGACTCATATCATTATCCCTACTATCGCGCACTAACCGCGTTCAATAAAGAGGCGCAGGTGAATCTCATCGGAAATCATCGGTCACTAGTTTTCATTTTGCACCGGTATCATTTATCGCGCGCCCTTCTGAAAAGATAACTATTGCCAGGAATGTGTTCGATTATCAGACTATCCCAGACAATATTTGTCACAGTTTCCTTCCATTTACTAAAAATTCCAGATTATTCACTTCCCCAAACCTATCCTGATAGGCAATAAGAAAGAAATCAAAATGACGCGTCAAAGGCAGAATTGCTTCTTGGATACGGATTGGCGCCTCGCTGATTGACCATGTAGCCACAAACGTCTTGTTCTTGTCTTCAATCGGATTCATAAACATGCTTTCTAAGCGCTGTATATCAGACAGGTAAACTCTTCCGCTTCTTCATTCCAGGAACTCAAACTCAGATTGAACCGGCAACCCAAGAGTTTTGAGAAAGTAAACCTGCAAAGCAGAAAATGGCGGCAGGTCAAAAATAACATATTTTCCGTGAAAACCCGCATTGTAGAACAACCGGCACATGCTCCCATAGCCGCCGTCACCGCCGAATTCGAATACAAAATCGATATCCTTCGTCTTGCATTGTGTTTTTTCCTCAAAGCTGGCTACATGATACGCATGACGGATCAGGTTCCCGCTGCTGGCAGGATAGAAAGGGTACGGGATCGGATGGCCTACTGACGATTCCCTGATCGCTCGGTGCCGGCACGTGATCCATTCAGGACTGCGTTTGACAAAATTCAGTTCGGTAAAGATATAGCGAGCAGCAGAAGCAAACATCGTTTTGTTGGAAACATCTCACCGCAGTAATTTCCGTGGATTTTGATTCAAAATGCGTTCTCTCAAACGGTTCATATTTCTGGCCCACTCGATCTCTGTTGGTAATCCATCTGCAATTTCCAATACCGGCAAATCACGAAATGCAGTCTGAAGCTCAGCAAGGATTTTTTTCTTTACTCGATGGCGCAGGCAAGGGCCTGTCAATACCAATGGTCAGCAATCTTGTTGCCAACTTTTTGAGCACGTGGTTCTCCTTCTGCTCTTTCGAGAAAACGCTATAACAGCGGGAAGGCCCAGAGCCACCTAAATTTTTGCGAAGATTTCATTTGCTTTTACTATTCGATCCGCCAGCGGTATATGCCTGCATCACTAAGGTCCATTGCGGTCCCCGACAGCCACACGCTGCGAGCGAAGCCTCAGATTCGAGTCAATTCACGACCTCGAGCAGCATATGGTATACCCATTCGAATGGTTCTGTTCTGAGGCAGATGCCGTCACTTCACCTGCTCGTCAATCCATGATTCATGGGAATGGAGGATCTTCCAGCCGCTTTGCTCTTTCTTCCAAATCATCGTAAACACATGTGTGAATTTGGTTGTTTGTCCGCTCTTTAAACACACCTCTGACCGCTCTTGACTCGTCATGAGAGCCATATCGAAAGCCAGGGGAGTGACGTGCACGGATAAAGGTTCAAGATGCTGGCTATCTCTTTTCGAAAAATAGGATGTAATGGTATCGACCCATTCCCTTCGCGTACCGAAATAGTCTGTTCCAGCGAAAGCGGATAAAAACCCATCCTTGCTGTAATATTCAGACCAGGCACAGGCGTTCATCTGGTTGACGGCCGAAATCAGTAGATTGAACTGATCTCGCACTTCTCTCCGGATAATCTCCTGATCCGCCTCGGACCATGTTTTCATGACCCTTCCTTTCCCAATCTCTGGAATTTCTTCAGCCCATGTCGTCAATGCGCAGACGAATGTCATCAGGATCAGCATAACCACAAGCGCCTTCATGCGATATCCTCCCTTGTTAAGTCCATTGAAAACGGTACCGAACATAATCCTGTCTCTTGCCTCCCTCCTCCTGTTTTGGCAGACTACCCAACAACGGCCCGCAATACCGGCGCCGCCTCACATCGCCGCAGGTGGATCCTCTTTCAAGAATTGCATCATGAACGGCTGATTCATTCACCTTCCCTTATAAGACCAAACCCTGTCTATTCTGTTCGATAAGAAGAGCATCGATTCGCATTATACCCGTTTATCCTTCGGAACAAAACCGTTCCTATCTGAAACGGGTCGTAGATCGCCGCCATGGCAAACCGGGAACCTCATAAATGCTACTCGTATCCATCCGGAAATAATTTCCCTACAGAACCCGGTTTCCAATCCGGAAATGAGGTTTTTTGGCCAGTATCAAGGAAATCAAGCGTTTGCACCGAGGCGGCCTGTAGGTCACCGCACAAGCAAATGTGCAGATTGACGCTGAGATTGGCCAAAAAGATCATTTCCGGATGAAAACTAGATAGTCTCCATCCGGAAATGATTTCCCGGTACAACGCAGTTTCCAATCCGGAAATGAGGATTTTTTGCCAATATCAAGGAAATCAAGCGTTTGCGCGGAGGCGACCTATAGGTCGCCGCACAAGCAAATGTGCAGATTGACGCCGAGATTGGCAAAAAAGACCATTTCCGGATGGAAACTAGATATCGTCTCTAAAGGTCCGGTTCAGCCGCGAGGCTGAGCGCAGCGGAGCAATGTCGACTGCACGCGGTTGCAGGATGTTTTTCGCTTCCTTCTGGTCAAGGGAAGTCCGTTTGGAATCCGTCCACGACGTCAGACCATTGGCCTGACCGCCCTATTTCATTGTAAAGAATGCACCTTCAGAATTTCATCCCTCAAGGTGGCTTTCGCTATATCGACGAGATGCCGGTGGTGCGTAAAAAATATGATCTGTGTATTCCGGGCGAGGCCCGCCATTCCAGCGAGGGCGGCCGCGGACCTGTCATCGTCGAAGTGAACCAGAACATCATCCACAATGAACGGCATGGGGCCGTTGTTTTTGACGTGCTTTTCAAGCCCCCCCAGCCGAAGTGCCAAAAACAGCTGATCGCGACTGCCGTCGCTCATCTCATGGACCATGAGCGTCCTGCCGTCCGGTCGAAACGCCTTGATGACCGGGTCTCCTTTTTCATCGTAATCCGCCCTGAGCCCCTCGAAGGCGCCTTGCGTCATCGTCTTGAAATACCTGCTGGCGGCATCCAGCACCGGACTTTGGTTTTTCTGGCGATAGCGCTCGATGGCCCTTGCAAGAATGACGGTGGAAAGCCTCAAACGGATGTAGTGTTCAACATCCGTCTCAATTTTGCCGATGAGCCCTTCAGTCGTTTCGGCGATGCCAGCCGCAAGAGCTTGCCCGCCGAAGGTTCCCAGCTCTCTTTTTTGCAGCGCGATGTCTTCGACCAGCTGTTTTTGCTCGCGTTGCAGCTCCTTTTTTTCCTGGTCCAACCGCCCCAGTTTTGCGATCAGCTCATCGGGATCGTGGGCTTGAACTTCGGCCACAAAAACGGCGAATTCCCTTCCGGAGGCAAGCTCCGCCAGACGCTCGTTTGCAGCGTCGAGATCCGCCGCCAGCCGGCCCTTGGAGGCCGCCCGTTTTTCGATTTCCGGCAGCCGATCCGGTGCATCCGTTTGGGCGTCCTCGCACAACAGCCGAAGTTTTTCACTTTCGGCCGCCAGATTTTCCCTGACCTTCGAAAGATCAGCTTGCTTCTTTTTCCGCTGTTCTTCAAACAATTTTCGATCCTTGAACCGGGACTGATTCAAGGTCAGACGGTCGTGGAGTTCAACGATCGCCGCCGTGGGGTCTTCAGCCCCGAGATCCGGGGCCAGTTCATCCAGCAGATCCTTTACACGAGCGGCGTATTTTTCATAGTTGGACTGCATGCCGGCGATCCGCTGCCTTTTGTCCCCGGCCTTTTCCAATTCACCAAAGACCTGGTCCAGCGCCAGAACGAAGTCGTTGACCTCCTCCGGTATCGCATCTGCCGAAAACCCGAGTTTGCCGACTGCCTGGGTCCACTGCAAGGCCCAGGCCTTCATATCCCGTTCGGCCTGGTCTTTGAGCCGAATGCTGTCGTTGATCTGCCGCTCGTAGCCGGCAATCTGGGATTCGCGGCTCTGGCGGTCCTTGATGAGTCGATCGTTTTGCCGCAGGGTTCGTTTCCCAAGGTCAACCAGCTCGGCATAACCGAGCTTGTCCGGAAGAGGGACGTTCAGTTCTCCCAATCTTGCAGTCAGTTCCCCGGCCATCCGCTCCATGTCGGCTCTCAGCTGCGCAGCCGCACTATTTTTCTTTCTGCATTCCGCCGCCCTGCGTCTGATCTCCTCCGCCCTTGCCGACCATGCCGCCATTTCCCGGGGTTTCAGCGGTGCAATGCCCAACGGCTGCCACAGATTTTTCCACTCATTCCACTGAACGGTCAGGGATCGTTCCTGCGCCTCTTGACGACTCTTGTTTGCCGAAACCTTGTCGCCAAGATCCTGGATGCCCGATTTCAGCGCCTGGGCGCGCGCCACGTCTTCCGCATCGTCGCGAAGGATATCCGCGGTCTCATCCGCTATGGACACAGCCTTTTCGTATGCGCCGGCAAGGTCGGTGCCATGGGACATGGCCTCCAGGAAGCCCCGGTCGGCTTCTCCCTGCTCCAGCCAGACCGAACGTACCGAACGCCAGCCCCGTTCCCTCAGGGCACGGTGGGATTGCAGATCCTCCATGGAAGGCAAACCCCGCGATTCGGTCAAATCGGAAAGGGCTTTTCGCTTTTCTTTCAGCTCCCCGTCCAGGCGGGTGCCTTCCTTTTTGAGTTCTTCGATACCCTGTTCGAGTTCCAGGAAAGCCTTTTCAAAACCGCGCATCGTTTCCGCGGAGGGAATGGCCAGCTTTTCCAACGCGCCCAGTTCCCCGGACCACAGACCCAAGGCGGACAGATCGGCTTGGGCCTGTTCCAGGACCGATGCATACTCCATGAGGGCATGGGAAAGCTGCTCTTCGATCTTTCCCAGTCCACTCGCACGATCGAGGCAATCTTCCAGTGAAGAGGAGTCTTTCGGCGTCTCGAGGCCGTCAAGATCCTCTCTGACCCGGGCCAGATCGGCTTTCGCATTTTGCAGCGCCATTTCGGCGTGATTGAACGCCTCTTCCAGTTTAGCGGAGCGGTTCCCCAGCCTCTGAATCTTGGCTTTATCCGCCGTGGACAGCCTGAGGGACTCGATGCCCTCCAGGGTCAATCCGGCTCGCAGAAGACTGATATTTTTTTGAGCGGATTCATTGTGGCGGTATATTTCGCCCCTCAGTTTCTTCATGTCGGCCAGGGCCGTCGTATGAACGCTGACCTGTTTCGCCAGTTCTTCGATGATCCTTGCGTGGACGATGATCCGGTCGTCATACGTAAGCGTTTCGAGCCGCCGGTCGATATCCGCCAACTCCAGACGCAGGTTTTGTTCGGCCTGTTCTGCGGTTTTTATGGTCACCTGGATTCCAACCCTTCGCTGGGCGAAGTCCTCCGCCAGATCCGGCACGGGGCCAAGGGCAGCGAGGGCTTTTTGCAGTTCGTCTCGACGGGTCACATACTTCAGCGCTTCGCGATGGCGGGACAACAGACTGATTTCCGAAGACATGGCTTCCAAACGATCGGCCGCCCGAGCTTCACGGGCGCAAAGATCGTCCAGCCGGCTTTTCATCTTCTTCCAATGCTGCTGGCTGGCCGACGCTGTGCGAAGCTCCTTGTTCAAGTGCTCAAGTTCTGCAATATCGGCGTTGATGACGGCCTTTTGCGCCCTGGGTCGAAACAGGCCGTCTTGTTTTTCTTCAAGCCCGGCCATGACCTGCCTCAGGATATTGAGCCCGGATGTGGCGGCAAAAAGGGCATGGCCCAGTTCGCCGCCGGCAGCCAGAACACTTTCCACCCCCTGGCGGAGGGATTGGTGGGAAATGCCGAAGGCATGTTCGAACGCCTGGCGGTCCATCTTGCCCAAAATGGCATCCAACTCGAGCTGATCCATGGGTTTTCCGGTATCATCATCGATCAGATCGTTTTTCCGGCGCTTGTATCGCGTCAGATTCAGCAGCCTGCCATCGGAAAGCCTCAGGGACCCGCCCACTTCCAGATTTCTGTAATCATGCAGCCAGGCATCTTCCACCTTGTGGCCGAATCCGTAAAGCAGCCCCAGCATGGCGCGAAGGGCCGTACTCTTGCCGGCTTCGTTGGGTCCGAAAACGATGTTCAGACCGTGACCGTCGCCGGAGAAATCAACCACTTTATCGGTGAAGGGGCCGAAGGCCTGGAGTCTGAGGATGTCGATTTTCATGATGCCTCCTGCTCGCTTTGGGCGTCCGCCAGTGCGGTCAGCAGCAGGGCCCCGGCGTCTTTGAGCACCTGCTCCATGTCGCGCAGGGGAATCTCCACGCCGCTGCCCGCCAGTTTGGCTTTGAGGTCCGTCAAGTCCAGATCGATATCTTGGGGATGGGCCGCCAACTCGGCCAAATAGCGCAGCAATTCGCCCTGGGGGGTATCGCTTTGCGCCAGCTGGTCGAGATTCGCCTCCGGACCGGTCTGCACCACGACCTTTTCGATCCAGGCCTTTTTGCCGGAAACATCTGCTGCAACCGCCCGGATATTTGCGGTCAGCGCGATCGGATCGGAGCAAAGCCGCCCGTGAACGGCACAGCGTCCTTTCAACACCGCCCGCACGCAGCAGGGCCGCCCGCCCTGGCTGTCCATAGCCTCACCCAAAGCCTTACCAAACAAGAAAGCCGCCTCCGCGATGCTCTCAGCCCCGCTGACGTCTGCAGCAACACCGAGCCAGCTGACAACATCCAGGGGGACAAATTCGGTGGTCAGTGCCCCATGATCCGCTTCGACCCACACACACCCTTTCCGTCCGGTCTCCCTGATATGCCGCCCCTGGCTGCAGCCGGCATAGACGATACGGGGCCTTTCCCGCAAAACCGAAAAACTGTGGACATGGCCCAAGGCCCAGTAATCGTACCCCTTGGATGCAAGCTCATCGACCGTGCAGGGGGCGTAGGGCAAATGCCCCCGGGCGCCGGAGGTCAGACAATGCAACAGGCCGATATTGAACATGCCATCCACCGGCTCCGGATAGAAAGCGGCAAGGTTGGCCGTAACCTCCGCAGATGCATAACTCTGGCCGTGGACCGCGATCCCGAGATCCTCCAGGAGCCACGTCTCGGGCTTGCGGGATTTGAACACCTTGACGTTATCCGGCAGGGGCAGCGTCTTGGTCATGGCGTTGGCCGCATCGTGGTTGCCCTGGACAATGGCCACCCGCACCCCAACCTCTGCCAGGCGCCGCATCTGCCCCGCGAAATAAAGGCCGGTATTGAAATCCTGCCAGTCGCCGTCGTAAAGATCCCCGGCGATCACCAGCAACGGCACCTCTTCCGCGAGGATAAAACGGACCAGATTGTCGAGCGCTTGCCGGGTCGCGCCCCGGATCTCCTCGATGGAAGGCGCACCCTCGTAGGGAAACAGCCCCCTGAGAGGCGAATCCAAATGAATGTCAGCGGCGTGAACGAACGTAGTCATGGAACCTCCGAACCAAATGGCATCCTCATGTCAAAGTCTGCGTTTCTCCCTTATGAAAGCAACCGTCTTCAAAAACCACGGTTATGACAATTTCAGTTATACCAGAATTAAATCGTGTCCATCCGGGAATGATTTCCCGGTACAGCTCAGTTTCCAATCCGGGAATGAAAATTTTTGTCAATATCAATTAAATCAAGTGCTTACACTGAGACGACCTGGTGGTCGCCGCACAAGCAAACGTGCAGATTGACGCCGAGATTGGCCAAAAAGACCATTTCCGGATGGAAACAACTCTATGTTCGGGCTCACACAATAGACTGTTCTTAAGCAAGGAAAAACCTTTCGAAGTCTGATCCTGCTTCATGGACGATCACGCGCGTCACCTGTGCAAAACCGAATACCTGTGTCTCGACACGAGCCTGCACTACAGAAGGCACACCGTCTTTTGATGGGGAAAGGAACCGCTCATCGTCAAACCCGTCGCAGATGAAGGCGCCCAGGAAGGATACCGACAGTCCCATGGCCACCTGGAAGGAGACGCGGATGGCGTCTTCCGTCTCGAAGACGGCCGAGGCAAAACCTTCCCGGACATCGGCTCGGATTTCGCTGATAAGAACCCGCATTTTTTGTGGAAAAGATGTGCTGAAAACGGACTTGGGTGTCAAGGAAAATGTGATATCAGGATCTTAAGGCCTGGATGGGGCCGGATATCGGGCTGATTGTTCGAGGCCATCCGCCTCGAGCTGCCCGCATTTATTTCAGCATGGAAAATCCTGTGAAGATGTTATAGATTCTCTACAAAAGGGCGCCTTTCGCAAGAAATCGGAGAAATCTGGAGCTGCGGCGAAGATTCATCGCCGGGGCTCGTCAAAGGGGAATGTAAACATATCAAAAAGGTCCCTGGCACAGCATTTGAGAGGACTCCACCCACACTGTGGAATCTGAACAGTGGCTCGAGGAGCCAGGTGCACCCCGGCCCGGGCGCCTATCTGAGCACCGGCGGCAAAAAGGCCGGAGAATTCCTCAAGGTGTTACAAGTGAGACGTTAGCAGGGCGGCAAACGGGCATCGGGTCCGCTGCAAGCCTAGTGAAGTGGGTATTTTAGATACAGGGAGGGCATGGAATGAGGGCATATTTGCAACGTATGTTCGTGGGTTCAGCGCTTCTGGCCGCTGCACTCTTGCTGTGGGGGTCTGGAGCATGGGCCAGTTTGCCGGGGCGCGCCGTCTACGTCAACGGGAAAGTCCACCGGATATGGCTCGGAGGCAATATCATGCATGTTGCCGGCCAGCCGAGAGATCCCGCTGCCGGCGACTGGGTCTTCGTGCGCGCCGAAAGCCCGCATGACAGCGGCTGGTGCGTTTCCTACAAGTACATGAACGCGAGCGGCCTCGCCATCTTCGACAACAAGATCTTCTATTCCTACACCTCCCACTCCAGCTGCCAGGGCACGGCCATGTACGCCTATGTCTGCTACTTTGACCTGGCCAAGAACGCCTGGGGCACCCTGAAACGGCTGGGGTCGGTGCGCACCGACCTCGACTCGGAAGGGGCTGGTGCCGGGGCCGCCATCACCGTCTTCAACAACATGCTCTATGTCTTCACCGACTCGGGGACCTACACGAGCGGGGACGGGGTCAACTGGAGCGGTTACGCCTCCCTGCTGCCAGGCGGGGCTTACCAGCCGCTGGATGCCGTCACGTACTACCCGCCCGACTCGGATCCCAGGATCCTGATCGTCTACGGCTCCCCCGACCTCGTCTATGGGCCGGCCAACTACTACACGAAGATCTCCGCAGCCAGCTGGAACGGCCAGATCGGTAGCGGCTCCGACTTTCCGAGTACGCTTGCCGTCCCATACAACAGCTGGGCGTATGGCCCCGCCTCCCTGCAGGTCGGCACCCTGGGCGCCCTCGGGGGGTTTGCCGCCGGGGCGAAAACGCCTGCGATCCAGCTTTTCATAAAAACCACCACGAGCAGCGGGCCTGCACGGATCCGCCGTGCCGAGTTCACTTACAGCACCGCCGCTCCGAAGGGGAGCTGGCGGCTGGACTCTTATACCTTCTCGGGCGGGGACAGCCTGAGTGAAGTCTGGACCTATCCCTGGTACACGGTAGCCTGCGATGCGGCTCACCTCTCCACCCAGGCGAGACAGCAGACCCTCGTGGTACACTACCGCACGGATTCTGGGGACAGGGCCTTCGCCGGCATCTCCGACTTCATGGTTCCCATCAATCAGGCCACGCCGTCGAAGAGCTGCGGGGATTGGGGCGGGACGAGTACGGACACCGGCATGCCGGAGAGCGAGGAGGATGCGGCCACCCTCAGGAATTACTGGTCCCTCTATGGCATCATCCTCGGTTCCCCTCCCTTTGCGCCCAACGATCCGATACCCAGCGAGGTTGCAGGCCTCTCGAATGTGGAATACGGTCAGTCGACGGGTACGAAGGTCGAGCACACACAGGAGTGGGACAAGGTCACCATGTTCTCCGCCGGGATGGAGGTCCATGCGGGATTGCTACACGTATTCGAGGCTGAAGACCGGGCGGACATCAGTTACACGCACGGGCTCGAGAACGAGGTGTCGACCAGTTCATCGATCACGACCGGGTTCGGTCAGACCCTGGGCACCGAGGGCCAGAGCGCCGAGGAGTTGGACGAACTCGGGCGCATCGGCTGGGCGATCTTCGGTGTCCCCAAAGTAATGGTCCAGGACTTCAGCCTGCACGCCTATGACTACAACTATCTGACCGGAGCTGGCACAGCGCTGAATCAGAACGTCCACGTCATCGAGGTCCAACCCACATCCGTCAACGTCAAACCGGTTGCATTCGAACTGGCGGATCCCGGTGGGGATCAAGATGATGTCCCCGGGCTTCTCTCTGGGATCGAACCCTTTCCAAGGTCGACCGATCTGGAGGGCTGGTACCGGCGGGGCTGGGAGTCCCTGCAAATGCCCTGGGAAGTGCTTTTCGGCGATGGATCGTTGGGTGAGCCTTCCATTAACCCCCTGAATTTCACGACCGGAGCCACCCCCTATTCCTATATCAGCGAGGAGACAGAGGAAACCAAGTCCGAGGGAGAGACCACGACGGTGGAGATGAGCAACGAGACCTCGCTCAGCTTCGGGACGAAACTCAAAGGGTTCAAGGTGGACTTGAAGGTGGGGTACGAATCGAGCCTCATGACAAGGGTCACGAACACGACGAGCTTCGGCAAGGAACTCTCGTTCCACATCGGCATGAAATCATGTTCGGATCCTCTGGGAGTGAAAAACCTGAGCGTCCAGCCCTTTTACCTGATGGCTACGGATGAGACGGCCCCCTGGATCCCGACGGCCTACTCGGATCAGCGGCCCTGGTGCGTTGCCTGGAGCGTGACCGGCGGCGAATACAACAACGGGACCAAGATCGGCCAGAGCCCGCCTGCCAGCTGGGCGGAAGGGGTGGTCTCGGAAAGCTGGCTGGACGATGTCCTGGTCAGGCTGCCCGGCATGAGTTCGTATTCCCTGGAGGGGGGTCGACTGGGGTGGCTCAACTCGGACGGCTGGCTGGAGCGGATTCCCATGAACGCGTTCACGTTCAACCCCCGAAAGGGCGTCACGGTTGAATTGAACGGCTATGTATGGTCTTCGCGGGAAGCCTACGGGCGATGGACACGTTGCAGAGGCGTCTGGACCTTCAAAACGGATCCGTCGGTCAGGCGCGACAGGGTGACCTTGAAGCTCGATTTCCTCAGGAAGCTCTGGGATTTCGAGATCCAGCGAGCCGACCTCTCCAGTGTCATCACCCCGCTTTCGGGTGACCTCCAGGTCATTCTGACCGTGAACGACAAATACAGCCTGAGCAGCCACCTGCGACACCATGTCATGACGGACTGGGTCTGGCAAGGCGTGCCGCATGACGTCGGTGGAGCCAAACTCACGGCTTATGAGGGGTGGTACGACAGCGCTTCGGAAAAGGGGTCTGTGTCGCTGCAGGGCCTTTTGCCCGAGACCATCGGGGCCTTCGGCGATATGAGCCTCGAGGTGAACGGTCAGCCGGTTCGGGCGCCCTTCCTCGATCTGCCCTACCTCCAGGAGGCGCTGGAGAGCGGACGGACCATCGTCTACGAAAAAGACGGCCTCTATGTGGAAGTGGACTTCGCCGCCAGGACATGGTTCGCCACCATCGAGCGGGAGGCCTTCCACCCCAGGCACAGGCCGATCCGTGGCAACGCCCAGGTCCGGGTCCTGGTGGGAGGCGTCCCCTGGGGTTCGTTCCACGTCCCGGTCGCCAATTACACCTCCCAACTGTGGCTCAGCGACTGACGGGGACGTTTTCTACACCTTTAAAATGGCCCCTTCGGGGGCCATTGCTTTTGATCCGAGAGATGTCCGGTACACTTGAACACTCCAGTGCACCCCGGTCTTCGGCCCGCGGAAGGATGACATCTGCCTGCACGCCGCACCCATGTTCCATTCGGCGGATTTGCTCGGCACCATCTGGTACCTTTTCGGAGGCGCTCACGCCTATATGCCGGCCTTCTCCCCATCGGGTCTGCTTGAAACCCTGGACCGCCTCAAAATCACCTTCACCATGTTGCCGCCCACCATGATCATTATGGCCCTTCAGGCACCGGACTTCTCCACATACGACCTGTCCAATCTTCGGGGAATGATTTACGGGGCCCCTCCCATGGCTGTTGAATGGATCCGGCGCACCACGAACACCCTCCCCGGCGCATTCAGTTCGTGGAGACCCTGCCCAAGAACGCCTTGGGCAAAGTCCTGAAGATCGAGTTGCGGCGGCGTTACGCCTAGAAACAGAGCGGGGCAAAGCGGCGGCGCTTGGCTTCTTTGTGCGAAGTGATCACCGGATCGAACTTCTTGCCCCGCTGCACCCGCTCAATGCGGATGAAATCCCCGAACCATCCCAGGATCATCTCACGATGGGGCGTGGACAACGGCGGGAAGTGAATCGGCAGGCGGCACCGGCTGAAATGGATCATCCTTGCGCAAGGCCACCTGGGTGGGTAGTACTGGAGCGGGTCGAAGTCATAGAACCCCTGCATGAGCACGGCCTCCACCACGACATGGCGGGGAGGAGAGGGAATGGCCTTTTGCAGGCGTCTTTCGATTGTGCGGGCGACCGCTGGCTGGCCCCTTCGCATCACCACCTGCGTCGGAAAACAATCTCCAGGGGGTTCGTGCCCGAAGTTGCGTTGGACCGTGGCCAAATCCCCAAGGATTCGGCGGGCGTCCCAGAAGTCCAGATTTGTGAAGACATGGTATTCGTAACCCGCCTTGAGCAGCGGGTGGGCATGGATGATCTTCGCCATGGGGTATCTCTCCACTCCCGATAGCGGGTGTTATTCGGTTCTCCATATCTCTCGCCGTCTCGATTCAGTCCCTGTCCAATACCTTTTCGAGCGGCTTCACCATCTCTTTTTTGATCCGCCCGGTGTAGATTTCTTTCCGTACCGATGGTATCCGGGTTAGGAGCAGCATTATCGCATTCCTGACTCGAGTCTTGTAATCCCTCTGCGGGAAATCGTAAAACCCGTTCTTCTTGTAATAATGGTGGTCAGCACGAAAAGGGAATCGCAAGCGGCCATAGATATCGTCTCTGAAAATCTTCCTGCCGCCTACACCGAGAAAACCGGCCGGTTTGACATAACCCTCCTCTGCAAAGCGGATCAACCGCCCGGCCAGGCCTTCGAGGAGAGCGTCTATTTCCGGGGAATTCCCGCATTCATCGCTTATGAAGTCAACGACATTGGCCTGCTGAATTTCACAAAATGCCTCCAGAGCCTGCCTGAGGTTCGGCACCTGACGCAAAGGCCCGGATACGATGAAACCAACTTGTTTGCCTGTCAAGACCGGGGCGTGATTGTTGAAGAAACTCCGGTCGAAGAAGAGCTTCCACCTTGAGGACAAATACCGGTCCTCGATCGATCCCGCAAAAACGAGGACATCCGCGCCTTTCACTTGCGTGTTGAAGAATCCCGCATAGCCGTCCTTTTCGTCGTACCCACAACGGCCATCATATGCGCACTGAATACATCCCAGGCATCCTCCCTTGATATCGACCTCGTTCAGATCGATCACTTCTAAATTCTCATGAAACATCCCGGTAAAGTGGTGCACCATCCGCCCCAAATTCGCTTCCCGTTCTTTTGAATCCGTTAGAACACACACCTTTCTTCTGCCGGTCCCAATCTTTTTATCGACATCTCCGGGAACATACTTGAATGAGCTGTGAACCAAAGGGCTGAAATTCCTGGGCGTAGGCATCTTCTTTTCGATGGTTTCGAAGAAGTGACTTGTGAACAGGATCAGTCGTTTTCGCTCCTTTTCCTTCAGCAGATCATACATGTCAGGAGAGAATCCCCCAGCGTATCTCATATCGAGATCGTCGCAAACGGCATTGATATAATTGTGGGCGATATGGTCATGAAAATGAATCGAAGTGCTTAAAGAAGCTGAATACTTATTTTTGAATACACCTTCGACTCCACGCTCCCGGATGAGTTCGATGAATCGTTTATAGTTCGAAGGCACCAGCAGAAAATATACAGGAAAAGCCCACAGCACGCCGTCTGCTGCTCCGATTGCGTCAACGATTTCTCGAAAAGCACTCTCATCCTTTTCAATCGTTTTGATTCGCTGCCCTACGTTCAGGATTTTCAACTCATGCTGGGGGAATTTTTTCTGGACAAAGTGGACGTACTGCATCGTGACGCTCAGGTCACCTTTTGGGCTCCCATTCAGGACGATAATTTCCATTGCAACCCTCTCCTTCTCCCTTTGGCATGCACCTCACGGTCCCACATCGTAACATCGTCCCTGAATCTGTGGGGCTTGTCCGATCGAATCCAATGGTTCAGGTTAGCGAAAAAAATCGAACCATTCAACGATCTTGTTGGATAGGCTATCCTCGCAAGAAATTCCCCCCCGGATTCAGGTTAAAAGGGCTTTTTCGATGCCAAAATGGTCCATTTAAGCACCTAAAACACCCTTTTAAAAAGCTACTATTTTAATCAAATCATTATGTTTGGCTGGTCCGACCCGATTGTAATGTGGTATGATTCTAAGAAGGGACAGGGTTTGACCCTGCTCGACGAACCCGTTTTCAGGATGAAGGCTTTACGGTCATCACCTTTTGACCACCGCAGCGAATGCCCCGGCGGTTGGGTTTCCGCAGGCCGGTGAAGAATTCTTCAGAACGACGACATCGAGACATCCAGGGAGGTGGAACGTGTACCCGAAACTCTTTTCCGAGATCGAAATCTCCGGGATCACCTTGAAAAACCGGTTGACCATGGCGCCGCTCTATCTGGGATACGCCGGCGAGGGCGGTACGGTCAGCCCCCTCCTACTCGACCATTACCGTCTGATGGCGAAGAGCGGCGTAGCGATGGTGGTGGTCGAAAATGCAACGATCGATCACCCGCAAGGGAGCGGCTCCAACAGGACCCTGCGCGCCGATACCGATGAAAACCTCGACGGTTTGAAGGAACTGGCATCGGTGATTCATGGTGAAGGAGCCCTGGCCTGCCTTCAGATCAACCATGCCGGGCGCTTTGCCGGGAGCGAGGAACCGCTTGCGCCGTCTGCCGTCGAGACCTTCGGCCGGATGCCGAGGGCCCTGTCCGACGCGGAAATCCATTCCATCGTCGACCGCTTTGCGGAGGCGGCCGCCCGAACGAAACGGGCCGGGTTCGATATGGTCGAACTCCACGGAGGAACCGGCTACTTGCTGGCTGAATTCGTGTCACCGAGGACCAACAAGAGGACCGACGGCTACGGCGGCGCTTTGGAAAATCGCCGGCGTTTTCCTCTGGAGGTCGTCGCAGCCGTCAAGAAAAAGCTGGGCGATTTTCCCCTAGGCTACCGCTTTCTAGCGGACGAATGGCTGCCGGATGGCCTTCAACTCGAAGAATCCACCTCCTTCGCACGCTCTCTCGAATCGGCCGGCATCGCCTACCTCTCCGTTATGGGAGGGACATACGAATCTTTCTTTCTCCCGCACATCCTCGAGCAGACCTGCAAAAACGGCTACATGGTCCATCTCGCCGCCGCTGTCAAGAAGGCAGTCGGCATCCCCGTCATCGCCGCCGGCAGGATCGCGACGGGCGCGCTGGCGGAGCAAATCCTCGAGGAGAGCCAGGCGGATCTGATCGGACTCGCCCGCGTCCTCTGGGCGGATCCCGAATGGCCTCAAAAGGTGAAAGACGGAAAGGAAGGCGCGATCGTTCACTGCGATCCGGACTGCGGCGACACCTGCACCAAACTTGTCACCAAAGGCAAACCGGCCTTCTGCGTGCGATGGCCCCACGAAAAAATGAAGGCCTGGAAGGAGCGGATGGAGTAGCGTTCATAAAGGGATGGGCAAAGAACCCCGTGCCCTTCAGGCCCACCGGGACCTCCTTCAAACGGCGTGGAAAATAGCGCGCCTCCCGCACCCGTTCGAGGGCGACACGAGGCTCGTCGAGGGAGCCTTCTCCTTTATCCCTGCCAGTCGGTCTTTACAAAGTCCAGAATGTTCTTTGCCCGGTCGGAAAAGAGATGAATGCCTTCCCAGTTGGGGCGCATCAGGATTTTCTGCATCAGGAGCCCGTCTTCTCCGAACCACTGCGGCAGCATGCCGCCTAAGAAATATCCCCTTTCCCTCAGCGAAACGACCGTTCTCGAAACCCATGGCCACGACAAATTCACCCATACCTGGATCACTTGAACGTTACAACTCACGATACGCTGTTCCTCTGCAGCGAAAACCCCGGCGAAGTCCGCGCCTGCTTCCTGCACGGTCACGCGCGCCACTTGCGCGGAGTCGAATATCTGCGTCTCCAGACGAGTCTGCTGTACGGGAGGCAATTCGTCTTCCGATAGGGAAAAGAACCGCTGGTCGTCAAATCCGTCGTAAATGTAATCGAGGAACTCCTTGTACATCTCCGGAATATGGACCGTATGCGGCTTGGGGACGACGGTAATGAACATAACGATTGTCGATACTCGTCCCGAAGCGCTTTTTTCCTTCTCATATGCCTCGGCAGGCATCAAGTCGATTTCAATGGCCGTCTCGATACACGGCAGATGGGCAAGGGCAGCCTTCTGGATATAGATGTGGTTACAAACAGGTTCCCCGAAAAACGTCATGATATCGCTCATGCTTGGCAAGATCTCTCGAACATGCTGAAAAATCATGCCCATGACACCAGCGTTCCGATAATCCATTGCAACAGCGCCGTTTCCCTTCTCATAAACGCCTTTGTTGGGAGCAGCACGGAATAAAGAGCTGTACCCAACAACTCTGTCCTCATCCGTACGCACAACGATCGGGATATTGTCATGTTTTATGAAAGCCTCAATCAGCTGATCAGGATGATAGACGATCCTTGCCGGGTAGCTGTCCCCATATACCTCGGTAAACAGCTTCGCCACACCTGCCGCATCCTCCGGCTTGAAAATGCCAACGGTCAATTCCCTATTGCCCATATCTCGCCTCTCGAATCGATATCGAACCTGTTGCGTCCCACGTTGCAAAATTCCCAAGCCCTAAAAGATAGTCTTCACAAAAGCCTTCTCACCGCGTTTCGACACTCATTCCTGCCTATATGCTCATCCCATTCAGCATGTTCGTTACTATTCTACGGTGTTGTATCCCTTTAGGTTCCTGCCTAACGAATATCCATCCGGAAATGATTTCCCTATAGAACCCAGTTTCCAATCCGGAAATGAGGATTTTTGGCCAATATCAAGGAAATCAAGCGTTCGCGCGGAGGCGACCTGGTGGTCGCCGCACAAGCAAACGTGCAGATTGACGCCGAGATTGGTCAAAAAGACCATTTCCGGATGGAAACTAACGAGCTATCTCATGAGCGTTGTTCCTGTTTCTTGCCGTTAAAACCATGGTTTCAGCCCCGAAAACGCAGGTATAAGGCAAAAAAAGCCTGTTTATTCTGCGCTTTTAACAATCGAATCATCATGTTAGCTTGGTCCGACCCCTATACCGCCGATCTCCTGGACCACTGCGGCGAAGATAGAGCGTATCCGGTCGTCGGCCAGGCTGACCCGCTCGGCATCCAGGGTGGTGACCAGCCCATATTGAAGGATCAGGGCGTCGTGACCCCCTATCCCTTCTGGAAGATAACCGCAGAAGACGTATCCCATCTCCCGGCAGGCTTCGCAGAAACTCGTGCATTCGGGAACTTCCGCATCCAGGTACAGGTAGATCGCATCCACCTTCTGACCTAGAAAAATCCTGGTGCTTTTCTGGACCTCAGACAGAGAATCAAGGCCAAAATCGGCGATCCGCACCTCGGCGACATTGAAATCCGCCACCTTGCAGGCCCCGTTTCCCGCGTTCCTGCCTCCACAAACGGCAGGCAAAGCTCTGCCCTCGGTGTGCAGGACGACATCCTCACCGCTCCAGGAGAGAATGGCCTCGAGAAGAGGGACATAGGCAAATGGCACCCAAAGGTCGTGGCGCGTGCGGCGGCTCAGACGACGAAAGAGGAGAACCGCGCAATGTCTTTCCCGAGCCTTTCCGGATAGTCCCTTGAAGTCGCTGTCTCCGGGTATGGCCGACACGAGAACACCGTTCGGGGCAAAGCCGGAACTAAGCGCGCCTTTCTGTGAGACGACATGGTCGGTCACTGCGTGGACGAAAAGCCCGTGGAGTCCGGCCTGCTTTGCCTCGGCCATGACCGCCTCGTTCAGCCGCTTCAAGATGCCCCGCTGACGGCATGAAGGAATTACAAAGGCAGCCACCATTTCCGCAACCGGAGAATCGGCCTCCAGCCAGGACAAGGCCAGGTGTCCTACCACAGCCCCGCTCGCGTCCAACGCTACGAAGGATTTCATCAAGCGCTTTTCGTTCAGTTCCCGGAGCTTCTCAGGATAATAGATAAATTCCCGGTAGGAATAGCCGTAGGTTTGGAAGGCGCAGCGTGAGACCTCAAAAGCCTCATGGGGTTCCATCAATCGAATACTGTAAGGCCCCTGGGTGGAGCCCCCCTTGGAGACCTGAGTAGCCGGTTCATTTTCGGGAGAGAGTCTGTCCACCTTTCGATGACGGAAATGCCTCATCATCCGGACAGATTTCCCCGCCTTTCCGAGATTCCGGAACTCCACCCGGTCCATGACCCCTTTCATCAGCACAATGCCGAGTCCATGATCCAAGACGCGGCGGGATTTTCCCGAAACATCGTCATCCTGATTCAACACCTCGGTGTCGAAAGGCATTCCCATGTCATGGATATCGACGGTTATCGCCGCCTTGCTCACCTCGAAAGAGACCTCGAAATGTCCCTTTTCGTCTTGGGCATAAGCGTGATGGATGACATTACTGACCCCCTCCTCCACCGCCAGGATCACCATGGATGCGTCCTCGTCATCACATCCAGCAAGCCGGCAGACGCCTGCGACAAAACTCGTCAGAGGCTCCAAATAGGCCATTTCGGCCGGCAATTTGACAGACGAAACCGCAACCGTCTCGTTCATGACCTTTACGCCCTCAGAGCATTCGAGTGATTCTCAGCGCCTCGGAATTCCGATTCAGTAGGCGGACAGGAAGAAGAGCCCTGAATGGGCGCGCCGATTCCGGGAGGCGCCAAAATCCGACCTAACCTTCTACCACACATAGACGAAAATCCCAAGGACACAGCGCCCCCCGGTTGTCAAACCGTGAGGCTGTAGCCTGCGTTCCGCCAGGCGGTGAGCCCTCCGGCCAGGCTGTGGACATGGCTAAAGCCGTCCTGTTTGAGGTGGCTGGCGACGATGTTGGCGCGATAACCGGTGCCGCAAACGACAATTACTTCCTCGTCCTCAGGCAAATCCAGACCCTCGGCAAGAATATCGGTCATCGGCACATGGACCGAGTCCGCGATAAAGCCCTGCTGCCTTTCCTCCGACGTCCGCACATCCACCACACGGCCCGAATTTCCGTTGTCCAACTGCTGCTTGAGGCCTTGGGCGGAGATCGGCGACAAACTGTCGATGGACATCCCGTGGGCAATCCACGCGGACATGCCGCCCGAAAGATAGCCGAAGATATTGTCGTAACCGATCCGATGGAGTTCGGTGGTCATCAGGTCGTACTTCTCCCGGTCGTCCACCACCAGCAGCAGGTTGTCCAGAGGATCGATGACCATGCCGATCCAGTTCGCCATCTGTTTCTCGAACCCGATGTTGATAGCCCCCGGGATATGGAACCCCCCGAAGGAAGCGGTATCGCGGGTGTCGATCACGGTCGCGCCGTCCCGGCGGACCCGGTCGAACTCATCCGGGTTGAGCGTCTGCTCCAACGGACAGCGCTCGAGGAGCGGTGCGCCCCGGGTATTGGTTTGGATGATGTGGGTGAAGCTCTTCGGCCGGACCGGAAATCCGCCGGCGATCTGCTCGTGGAAGGCCTCAAAGCTTGGCAGCTTCAGGAGGGGCTGGGTCAGGCGCTCGTAACCCAGGGTGCTGCTCGCCATCGCGCTCAAGCCTTTGCCGCACAGGGAACCCTGGCCATGGGCCGGGAACACCTCGAGATAGTCCGGAAGACGCCCCAGTTTCTGATACAGCGAATCGTAGAGGTTTTCGACCTGCTCCTCGAAGATCTCCGCCCCTGCCAGATCGGGCCTGCCGATGGAACCGACAAAGAGCAAGTCGCCGGTCAGAATGATCCCGGGCACATCGGCGCGCGCCTTATCCGTCACCAGAATCGATATGGCGTTCGGCGTGTGGCCAGGGGTGTAAAGGATCTCGAGCTTGACCATCCCGAACTCTATGGTCTCGCCCTCCTTCAGAGGCTTGTGCTCGAAGGTCACCGGGGCATGCTCGCTGTAATAGATGTCCGCCCCCGTGCGGGATTTCAATTCCAGATTTCCACTGACATGGTCCGCATGCACATGGGTTTCGATGATGTGGGTGATCTTCATCCCTTCGTCGCGGGATATGTCCAGGTAGTCCTGCACATCGCGTTTGGGGTCGACCACCACCGCCTGCCTCGCCCCGGGGCAACCAATGACATACGAATTGCAGCCCAGACCGCGCACGGTGATCTGTTTGAAATACATGTTCCCCTCCTTTTCGGATCCGCGGATCCGGGTCGGACCAGATTAACCCGTTGATGTTCGGACTGAAGCGTTCAAAAAACACCCGTCTTCAAGCCTTAGACCTGTATTTTAGTACCCCAAAATGCCCTTTTAGAGTTCCGCCATAAATTCGAATTAGTTTCCATCCGGAAATGGTCTTTTTGACCAATCTCGGCGTCAATCTGCACGTTTGCTTGTGCAACGACCTGCAGGTCGCCTCCGCGCAACCGCTTGATTTCCTTGGTATTGACAAAAAATCCTCATTTCCGGATTGGAAACCGGGTTGTACCGCGAAATCATTTCCGGATGGACACGAATTAATGACCGATCTTTTCTTAGAAGGCCCATTTGCCCGGTAAAAACAGCGTTCTAAGCCCTAAATCACGCAGATTTTACATACTTTAAAGGAGCATTTCAAGTAGTTACCTTGGTCCGACCCTAGCCGGTTGGTCCGACCCTAGCCGGCGGCCGCATGCCCTTGACGGTTGCATTCAAAAAGTGCAGAAGATAACATGAAGTTGTCGAGATTGGACTGGTCATCGATTTACAGCCACCTGACCAAGGGTTATAAGCAATGTGCAGGAAGATATTCCTTTTTTGCGTCTTCTGGTCGGCGTTCCTTTTGTGCGGCGGGTTCGAGCCCATGGCGTGGGTGCTGCCCGAACCCGTGCAGCGCGAGTGTTACGACCTCGAGGGGAAGCGGGTTCCCTGTCCGAACCTCGGAGATCTCCTCTCGAACCAGTGCGGATCCCAGCAAAAAGTGGATCCGGCGTTCAGGGACAACGGCGACGGCACAGTCCTCGATTTCACGACCGGGCTCGTGTGGCAGAAAAGCGACGACGGGCTGATGCGGGGGTGGGACGCCGCCTTGTCCTATTGCAAGAAGCTCGAACTGGGCTGCCACACCGACTGGCGTCTGCCCGAACGCTACGACCTGGTTTCGATCGCGGACAGCAGCCGGTTTTCCCCCTCCATCCACCCGGTTTTCGATTGCCACCCCGACAATTACTGGTCGAACACGACCTACCTGTACTATCCCGGCTCGGCTTGGTATGTAAATTTCAAATACGGGTACGCCGGATGGAATTATAAGAGCTATGGGGGTTACGTCCGCTGTGTCCGGGAAGACCGCTGAAGCCTGTGTCGGGGGATATTGACGCTTTCAACAGCATCCTTGGGAGGTGTGAAAATGAAGATTCTGGTCGTGTATTATTCATTGTATGGTCACGTGCTCCAATTGGCGCGCGCGGTGGAAAAAGGCGCGGCCGGGGTTGCCGGGATCGAAGTGGTCCTGCGCCGCGTCCCCGAGTTCCCGGATGTCAAAGATGATATCCAGAAGTCGGAGCATGCGAGGGCCGTCTGGGAACAGCACAAGGACATCCCCGAATGCTCGCTCGAAGACCTCGCCGAAGCGGAAGCCATCCTCTTCGGCACCCCGACCCGCTACGGCAATATGGTAGCCCAGATGAAGCGCCTCATCGACCGGACGCCCGGGCTATGGGTGCAAGGGACCTTCGAAGGCAAGCCCGCCGGGATCTTCACCTCGAGCGCCTCGACCCACGGCGGACAGGAAACGACGCCCTTTACGATGATGGCGCCGCTTCTGCATCTCGGGATGCTGATCGTGGGCGTGCCGTACTCCATCCCCGGGATGCTCCACAACGAGGCCCGCGGGGGATCGCCTTACGGGCCGTCGACCATCGCCGGTCAGAAGAACGAACTCCAACCGGCGCCGGAGGATCTGCAGATCGCGGAGGCTCTCGGGCGCAGGGTCGCAGAAATCGCCGTAAAGCTCAGGGGTTAGGCCAACGCGGGGTTTCCGCTCGAACGCGCGCGGCAAACATGGGGGAGGTCTTCCACCGCCTCAAAATAAGCCCAGTTCCGCCGCGCGCGGCACGGCTGAAGGGAATTTCTTCTTCAGCATCTCGATCTCGTCCGCGTCCTTCACCATGCGGATGTCCTCGATGTGCCAGCCGGGAACGACCATAACGCCGTAAAGCCCCCAGTCATAAACAGGGCCATCCTGTTTGACGAAGCCCATCCATGTCCCTGCGGGAATCACCTGCTGCATGACCTGGCCCTTGTCCGCCTCCGGACCCAGAACCACCTCTTCCCAGGTGCCGTCGGCGTAAAGGAGCAATTGGATCATCGGGGCCCCCGCGTGATACAGGAGCACCTCATCGGAGGTGAGGATATGCCAGGGATCGATCGGGACCTCTCTCGTCATCAGGTAGTAGATGAGAGAGGCCGCCGCCCGCTCCTTCTCCATGTCCGCCCTGAAAGGTGACACATAGGTGACCCTGTAAAATCCGGGACAGGCCTCATCCGGCATGGCCTCGAGCTTCAAGCCCGCGATCACCCGGGCAGCCGACAGCCGGCCGTCCTGTCGGACCGAAGCGCATCCGCCCGCAATCGCGAGCATCAAAAGAACAGCCGCACACGCAAAACATCCCCTCATCCACTCAGACCCGTACCACTTGCTTCGCATGATCGTCCTCAGCCACTCCAAACGGTATTTCAATCAGACTGTTGGGCCCTCGAATCTTCATAATCCTGAGAAATAAAAGAGTCTATCTTAAATCAATATTTTACCTCTACTCCTCTTGGGTAATATCATGGACCACTTGTAGTAAATAGCGCAAAGCCAAGCGGCGCTCAACTTATCGTCAAGTGTATCTATTTGTTCAGCTTCCTCGAGCTTTTCAACATCGATTTTGTCTTGCGGCCTGCCGCTTGCTTCTTTTGATCGAATAAGGTCAGATCGTGATAAAAAATAATCATTTATCATTTCCGTTGCCGCCTCGAAAATGGCAAGATCTCCTTGGGATTGCTAGAAGCGAATATCAAACAAACGCCTATCATCTGTTATACGTTGGTAATTTTCTTCTATTTTTTCATCTCTTATCCTAAAATCCCATTTCCGAACGTTCCGCTCAACCCGGCGCTGCTTTATCCGCTCGGGTTGGAGCGTGTGTCAGATTCGCATGATTGTAATGAAGCCTCAAAGAGCCTGAACGTATTTCTCTCGGGTATTGGACCCTTCTCTTTCACACCCCATCCTCGGCCAGCGCATGCAGCGCAGCGAACGGCTCCCCGCGCCCAGCCATGAGAAAGAGAGCGCGCAGCGGATCGGCGGCTGCCTCCCGAACAAAGTCCGACATACGGGTTTGACGGGTATCGCTTTGGCTATGTTTCACAATGCGGTATTTCACCTCCGCAACAGACAGATCTACGAGCAGCGTTGAGCCGCCGCGGAACCGGCTTGGAACGCTTCCAGACACCCCCTTCCATGGTCCCGATAGCGTTGCGCAAGGCGCCTCGACCGAACTGGATGGCAAGACTGCCGAGCATGGATTCGCCCTCCAGGTCGCCGCGCGTCCGCTTGATTTCGGCGTCAAAGATCTCCGGGATGGTAAAGTGCTGCATGAGGGCGACAATATCTGCAAACGCCTCGTGAAGGGCGAGCATATCCGGGTTGGTCGGTTCGCTGAAGCGGCGGTACATCCCGTCCAGCACCGCGTGTGTAATCTCACGGGCGATAATATCGTGCGATAAACAGGCGTAGACACAGCTGCCGGCCGGGACACATGTTCGCCGGAATCCTCGGCTGCGGCCTGGAAGTAGCCGAACAAAAGCACCACCTCCTGGGGGCTGTAATAGGCCGTTGCCTGATGCAGGGCGTGGGGTCGCACGGCCAGTTGCTCAACGAAATCAGCGTCGTCGTCGGGGTCTTTGGGATTGGGCCGAGGCCCCCAGAGGACCGGTCGGCCCAGGGCATGTTCGAAGTGTTCGATGGTTTTCATGGCGATCGCTTTCCCCTTCAATGCTCACGTTCTCAAGATCGGGGCCGTGCCAGACAACGATATGATCGTCCGCCGTCAACTGGACGTCCAGCTGCAGAACATCCCCGATCCCAAGTGCATAGTTGAATCCTTCCTCCGTGCTCTCGGGGGCCTCGAGCACACCGCCCTGTGGGCGAAGAGAAGGGGGAAACTCTCGAGATCGAACACGGACCCTTTTCGGATCAATGCATGATTATCGATTGCCATAATACATACCCCATTTGTCTATTCTTTATGCTTCCCGACGCCCCAAATCAGCCGCAGACGAAGGAGGTCGGCTGGATTTGTTTGATCCGAATCTCTTCTTCAGTCAATACCGGTTTGAGCCCGCTCTTCAAGACAACCTTCTCTAACGCCGCTCTCTGCTTCTCGTTCCTCTTCCGGTTCCTGAGCGTACGTCGGCGGCACTTTCAGAAGATCAATGACCTTACCAATCGAGTCTCCAGGTTGGGATCGCTCAATAAGTTCCCGTATCCTTGGGTCCATAGGTGGTATCCATCCGGAAATGATTTCCCGGTACAACCCGTTTCCAATCCGGAAATGAGGATTTTTTGCCAATATCAAGGAAATCAAGCGGTTGCGCGGAGGCGACCTGGTGGTCGCCGCACAAGCAAACGTGCAGATTGACGCCGAGATTGGCAAAAAAGACCATTTCCGGATTGGAAACGGGTTGTTATTGCGCCCGTAATACCAGGCGTCAACATAGCGTAAGGGCTCAAAAAATCCTTTACTTCCGTCATAATCCTCCTCCTTTTATCGAATAGACTTAATACAGTAGATAAAAGGGCGGACCACTGCCTTCATCAATATAGTGCAGATTGTCCGCCGGGACGGGAAAGCGGTGTGACTCGAAAGGATATTCATCCCGATCGCTCCACTTGAAATTGTTCATGTTTCCGCCTTGTTCCGCTGTGTCAGCACGTAGCGGATGGATTCGTCGAACACGGATTCGTATTGCCTGTAGTCCTCGGAACGGCTCAGATTGATCTGAACCCATTCACGCATCTTCGGCTTTCCCAGAGGGCGAAACGGGATGGTGTTCCCGTCCATCTCCAACAGCTTCGCCGCTGACCGCTCAGGCAGCTTGATCGCAACACCTTCTTCATACAGACAGATACCAAGCTTCGCCCCGGCGTAATAAGCAGGGAGACCAAACATCTTGCCAGCCCGTATATGGGGGTGGCCCAAAAGCAGGTCATCGAGAACAGCTTTGTGTTCATAATTGAAACTGATCACTACATATTCCTTTAAGCATAACGTTAAGTGCATCCGCATACGGAAATAGAATATCACAAAACACCTTGGACAGCTACCAGATCGAGTTTGGTTTGCGGGATAATATACGAGAAATATCGTTTTAACCATGTCGGGTACAACGTTCAACTGGAAAATTCAATTATGCATAGCATTATTATAACTTTATATTATGAATTGGAAAATTTGTTATAAACACATACCGACTTGATTCTTCCTTCATGATTCAGTTCTTGGAAATCGGCACAAGCGCAATCCAAAGCCTCTCCATACTATTCAGTATTCAATCAACAACCTCTTTTTTTATTTATAAAATCATCATCAAAATAGCTGCATCGAAGCGTTTTCCTGATGAGCGCTTCCGCTACGCAACATGGGAGGGATACGTTCGACCGGCTCGACACACCGGATAGCTGGACGACTCAATCACCGCCTTCTCGATAGCTTTCCTTACATTTTAGGATGTGCGTCTTTCCAGAAGAAAGATATGTAAAACTAATACGGGGAACGTATTGAGCTAAAGTCTCTTCGAGAATAAGCCGTTTCCTCAATACGGGCAGCTTCCCGGCCGCAGTGATTGGGCATACGAACCGACTGATCGTTGTTCCGGTATTCGATGGCTTTGAACTGAGAGGGCATGGATAAGGCTCTGCGGACCGTGTGGGGCAACCTTCATGATGAAAGCGAGACAGGCTTCAACCGCAGCGCTTCCCACCTCCTGATTGCGCCACCAGCCGTCCGCGGGTGGCGTGATCAGCCACTGACCTTCGAACTTCAGTGGCACGTTGCCTCCTGGTGTCAACTGAACGAATAAATCAGCGGCGCGGTTTTTTGCGTCCGTTGAATTCTTCAGTCCGCCATGGATCGGATCATTATGTTTTTTCTTCCAAGGTCTGCCTGACTTTGGCGGCCAAACTCTGCGTCGAAAAAGGCTTTTGGATAAATTGGATGCCCTCGTCAAATACGCCCCGGTGCGCAATGGTCTCCTTTCTGGCGAAGGCCTGCAACTGCCACGTAATGTCCCTGGATCGTTTGGCGGCGCTGCAGATTTCCTTCAAATCCTTCCGCAGAGGATCGTCCTCCCTCACTTTGTCCATAGCCAGTTCGGAGTAACCCATAATAACGCTGAGGATATTGTTTTAATCGTGGGCCACACCGCCGGCCAAGCGTCCCACCGCTTCCATTTTCTGGGCCTGGATCAACTGAGCCTGAAGTTTTTCGCGCTCCGTCTCCGCCCGCTTACGTTCGGAGATATCCCGGAAAAAACCCACCAGACATGTCCGCCCCTCGAGGGTGATAGGGACAGAATTGACATCGGTGAAAACAATGGAGCCGCCCTTCCTGCAGCGCGGAAGCGGACAAGCAGTTCCCGCCTATTTTGCGCTGACTCTTCCGCCATAAAACGCAAAACGACCGTCGAAAGAATTGGGTGCAGTTGCAGAGAAGCGGCGTCAGCCAGTTGGCGTTCTCGCCATGCGGCTATCTGGTCGACTTTGAGCCTTGCGATGGCGTTTAGGTCTTCCTCGACCCTCTTCCGAATGCCATCTTCCTGATCATGGTAGAACCATGCGCCGCCAAAAAGGAGGGAAATAACCGCGGGTGCAAGGAAGGCCTTCATCCCATTAGAGAATATGCTCCCGCCCTGTTTCATGCCATCCTCCCTGAAAAATCCGAAATCTCACGTTCCGCAAAACTGCAGCGCCCCGAAGGCAGCTGCAGCGAATCGTTGGACAGCCTATGGACGAGCGGGGATACGGGCAGTGAACATCGTGTACGTAAACTGAGCGCAGTACTCCGGGATGTCTCCGATGAAGTGGGGAGAGTCCGGGGAACACAATCGGCGGTATTCCTCGATGTCGGCGGCCGTTGAGGCTTGGCCAATCGCATCACCCCAGAGCATGTCGAAGAGCAAGGCCATCCCATCTCGGATCTCCGGCCCGAGGGGCGCCTGTACCCGGCCGACGAATGCCCTGCAGCCGGCCTCAACCAGCCCCGCTCGATGGAACCAGTGAAGCGCACGCAGAAAATGCGCCCGCGGTGGATAACCTTCGAGAAAAGGAGCATACGATGCACAAGCCGCGTTGAGGCGTGCCTCCAGCAACTCATACCCGGGAAGCAGCGTCTGGGAAGTCCATCCCAAGAGGGCAATCACGCCGCCAGGGCAAACGACACGGCAGATTTCTTCCAGGACGGGACGAATCTCCCCGGCAGGATAGCCTACGCAGTCGACGCTCCAAGCCCAGTCGAAAACGCCCCGGGCAAAAGGCAGCGCCCCCATGCCGCTGTTTGCGAACTCGATGCGCTGAGCGTGGGCCGAATTGCCGGCTCTTCGGCGGGCGCAGTGGAGCGCCGGCCAAGAGATATCCACTCCTACGACATGACCATCCGGGCCTGTCGCCTCTGCCAGAAGGAGCATCAGATCTCCAATCCCGCAGCCGATATCAAGTCCCCGGGAGCCAGGCGGCAACTGGAGGGCACCGATCGCAGCGCGTATGGCCGCCTCACGCAATGGACTCATCCGTTCGAGGCTCGATATCATCTGTTCATTGGAACTGCTCATCGGCTCTTCCTACACTTGAAGCCTAAAATGGCAAGAGGCCATCCGCAGACCTTCCGATAAAATCAGCAGCGGCAGGCGCGAATCGGCCCGGGCTGACATTTAGAAGCACCGAGTTTGAGGAACACGTCGTCACCCGCGCCCTGGATGAGAACGCTAGAAAAACCTCTTGACAACACTCACCATTACCTTGCTGCACTGAGCGAACTCTGAATCAGCGGCTGCCTGCCGTTCAAGGAAGTCACGCAGTAGCCCAAATTATTCGATTCCGGGTGTTCCATGCAGAATGAAGTCAATGACATTGATTCTTTACATAGCGCAATGCATCGCGTGTTGGTATCGCTTTTTGTAGGTTTTCATGACCAGCCATCGGTCCAGCCTCTGCCACTCCTTTGTTCATCGCTTCGTTTACGTGTTTTGTAGTGAATATATCGCCCATATATTCATCCATGAGTAGCTGTTAAAGGGATCTTCATTCAGGCTTCAAGCGCTTCGAACGAATCGCTTCGAGTTTGCCGCGCTCAGCGCGGCTAATCGGAAATCGCGTTCGATTCGGTTGTAAGGCGAAACGCGTAATCATCAAACATGACATGCTACAGCTCAATAAGCACGTTGATGTCCTTCCTGCCATACCTCATCTTGACGATGATCCTTTGTCCATCCGGGTGAATGTCCAAATCACCAAGACCAACCCCGTCGCGGACACCCAGGTACTCCGGCGCCTCCCGTTTATTGAACCAGGTCAGACGCCGCTTTCCGCTCCCGTCGACGTTCATGATCCACAGATCCATTCTGGGCGGACTCAGCAGAGTATCCTGTAGTATCGTGCCCCCCTTATTCTGGGGAATATCCCTGCTTGACGGCCAGATGATCCGGGTGTCATCCGGTGTGATGTGGGCGTGTTCATCCCATTCATTGTCGTTGGTGAGTCTGGCGAGATCACCCGTTGTCAGGTTCATAGCGTAGTTTCCATCCGGAAATGGTCTTTTTTGCCAATCTCGGCGTCAATCTGCACATTTGCTTGTGCGGCGACCTACAGGTCGCCTCCGCGCAAACGCTTGATTTCCTTGATATTGGCAAAAAAGACCATTTCCGGATGGAAACTGGGTTGTACCGGGAAATCATTTCCGGATGGATACTAGCGTAGATTTCGAAGCCATAGTATAGTGCTTCCTGCTTGAGATTCCCGAAAAGACAACCGTCTTGCCCTCCGGCGAACAACCTATTTCTTCCTCCTTCTGTCAGGGTGGTCGCAATCCGTTTTACCGATTTGCCGGAAATGTCAAGCGTCGCAATTGAACAGCTATATTTGTCCGAAGCATAAGCCACAGCTGACAGAAACAGCAAAGTCAAAAGCACCAGTGCGTTGAGTCCTTTCATCTTCACCTCGTCTAACGTACCGGTCAGCCGCGCGCGAAGCGCGCCGGCTGCACTGGCTGCTTAGCCTGCTCCTTTACATATAGATACTGATGTATTCTAATTTCATTGCCGTTTAATGTTTTGCTCTCTTCCGTCCTCTCATGGAGTTTTCTCCAATTGCGCAAGAGCCTGTCGAAGTGGCCTGCTTCATGATGGCGAAACACGGCAGTTCCTGATTGGAAGCAGCCGTAAATATTCAGTTGGCATTGTTCATAACGTTCAAGGTAATGTGGATTGTCGTCAGTCTCGTAATCACTGATATACAATAACGCTCTCTTCTGAGTAACACTATTGATCAATGATACCAATTCGGATTGCTCACTCGCTGATGGACAGGAAGTAAACAGAGCGAAACATAGGACCAAACCAAAATATTTTCCGCATAACTGATCGATATTGTTCGTATAATTTGCGCCAGGATTCTCCTGGATGGCCCTTTCTACCAACGGCTCACTTGGATCATAGCCATGAATCAAGGTAAAGCCTTGATATCTCAGGTCTTGTGTGAGGCGCCCATAGCCGCATCCAAAATCAAGCACAGATTTATTTCTGTCAACACCCGTTAACCACTCTGAATGGATTGGATGAGTGAAGACTTTCTGAGCGCCTTCATTCTGCCAATAATCACTATTCTGCATTTTCATTCTGTTCTCAGGCTGACTTTGAATTCGACTACTCAATTGAACCCGTGTAAGACGCCGTTATCGCGGTCTAAATGGAATTAGGCCGCCGAATCCGCTCAATCGGACAAGGATGAAGGCAAACCGAAATGGCATCAATGCAGCGACTGCCTCGATCCCAAAGAAGGTATGACATAGACAAACCCAAGTTCCTGGACCAAGCCAGGAACACTCTTCGCATCCGCCACATGAGCCATCGCAACGAGGAAAGCTGCATCCAGCGGATCAATCGGTCAGAATGGCTTCAGCACAACGAGGATATACATACTTGTACTCAATAAAGGAGGGAAAGCGGTCAAAAGTCCATTGGACTGAAACACTATGAGTGTAAATTTTCACTATCGTCGGGAATGCTGTTCCGTCGTGTTTCAAGGCACCTCTTTCTGCGCATAACTCCGGCTTGACTGTCGGTCGGGCAAATCATCCTAAAACCCGTATCGATTGTCAATCTAATTTCATTTAAACATTGAACAAGAAGCGCAGTTTTGGCTCGAAGGAGATCCTGGACATCTAATATGGACTGTATGCGCATGTGCTGCAATTGAAGCAGGCTGCGGAAAAGGGGAAGATGTCTTCATCAAACCGTTGCGCTGGAACCCCCTTCTTGTATATATTTCGATCCTGACCATAGATCGCGGAGGGGGTATGTGTATCTGAAGGTTGTCATGGACTGGTGCAGCCGCTACGTTCTATCTTGTGTCTATCTGGAAATGATTTCCCGGTACAACCCAGTTTCCAATCCGGAAATGAGTATTTTTTGCCAATATCAAGGAAATCAAGCGTTCGCGCGGAGGCGACCTGTAAGTCGCCGTACAAGCAAATGTGCAGATTGACGCCGAGATTGGCAAAAAAGACCATTTCCGGATGGAAACTATCTTGGGAGGTGTCTGTCACCATGGATGAGACCTTCTGCGTGAGCAGCCTCGAGCGTGCCTTGAAACGGTATTCGAAGCCGGAGATTTTCAACACGGACCAAGGATCTCAATATACCGGAGCCGCTTTTACAGGGGTGCTCAAGGACCACGGGGTCAAAATCAGTATCGACGACAAAGGCCTGACCACAGACAATATCATGATAGAACGTCTGTCGCGCTGAAGTACGAGGACATTTACATCAAGCAATACTAAACATTAGCCGATCTGCTCGACAGCCTTAGATATTGTCAAATATCCTTTGCTTGTTAAACCACTTTCTGAGAATTATTCGGGTTAACCATCTTTTATTGAAACCCTTGTCGCGAACCTAATATCCTGCGATCACATTTCACTTGACACACAAGCCCGTTTTCGGCATATCTTTTGCGCGGGAAAACGGGTTTTTATCAGCACAGGGAGGCAGAGATGATTCAGAAATCGATCATTCGTCGTGGGGTGTTATGCTTCTTCCTGATTTCGCTTTTGGCTGCCGCCCCAGGGGCAGGGGCTGCGGAGGAGGGCAAGGCCTCCGTGCGCCTGTGGGGGGAGATCTCCCCCTTCATTTCAGGCGAGGCCGGCAGCGGTGTGGGGGCACCGGCTTACGATGACGCCTTCGACACGGGGATCGGCGGCGGCGGGGAGTTCGCCTGGCGATTCTGCCGATGGTTCAGCGGCTTGGCCGGGATCGGGTACGAAGTCTTCGGCGGCGACACCTACCAGGGCATTTCCTTCGACGATCTCGAAGTCGTTCCAGTCTATGCCGGCGGCAAGTTCCATCTGCTTCCGGGCGCCGCCCCATGGGACGTCTACCTCCGGCTGGATCTGGGTGCCGCCTATCTGTCCTCGGTCGATATATCTTATCGCCATCTGAAGGGAACGTACTGGGATTCCTCCTGGGTGTTCCTCTTCGGGGCCGGGGCCGGAGCGGAGTACCGCTGGGGCCCCTGGGGCATCTCTTTCGATGTCAAAGCGCGTTACCTGGATTCACCCGAGTCCAAGCTAGGGAGACCATCGGAAGCCGACGGCCTCTGGACCGTGCCCGTCTCGGTCGGGCTCAACTACCACTTCTGAGCAGTGGGCCGGGGCCGCATACGGATGCCGCTCCGGTTCAGCAGGCCGATGAAAAACGCCCGTCGACCATCCCTGCTCCCTTCCGCCCTCTCCTGCAGCGCCCTGTCGGCCTGCTGCCATTGCGCCGCGCGCGGGGTTCCAGCGAGGTGTTATCCCTCAGCCGCGGGGATTTCGGCACGGCCGGTGAGGCCGGGTCCGGTCATTAACGCGTGAGGGTGCCCAGTCGAGAGGCGTGCGCGATCAATCATCCTGAAACCGCTTCGGGGCGTAGGTCGGATCCCCGGACTCGAATCCAGAGGGGGATTGGAGATGCTGATCGAAAAAAGATTTCCGGTCCAAGTTGGTCGTTTGGTGTTCCTCCTGTCGCTGATCTCCTTCCTGGCCCTATCCCGGCTCCCTGCAGCAGCTGACTGGGTGGATGACGTCAAGGATGAACTCTACTTGCAGGAAGCACGGGTGCTGAAAGGAACGGCCTTCCTGGACGATCCCGTCTCCGGAGGGACGATCCAGGTTTACGATCGAAACGGATTTCTCCTTCATTGCATCGATTCCGCCACCGGGGAAGACGGCTCTTTTTCGCTCACCTTGCCGTTGCCTGAATCGTTCACGCTGGTCATCACGAAGGGGGAGATGGCCGGCAGATCCTTCAAGCATGAATTGATCCGGTACGTCCACCTGTTCGACCCCACGCAGAAATACAAGGTCAATGCTATCACGACCCTCCTCGGAGCCTATCTGGCCGACCATCCGGATATACCCTATAGGGAGGCAAAGGACGCCGTGAGGGCGTTCTTGTCCATTCCGGAAACCATCGATCTGGACGAAATCATCTACAGCAGCGAGTGGTACTGCTACTATTTTTCCCACTACGCCTTTATGAAGGAAGCGGATGCCATGCAGGGCATGGAACCCTTCATTAAGCAGCTTCTAAAAGAACTCGAGGCCGGCCGGACCAGGTGCTTCTATGATCCGGACTCCATCGGTTCGTCGTTTTTCAAGGATTTCATGGCGGCACTGATGAAAGGCGCCGCCTCGAAATTTGGCGGCGAGGGCACCGGCTGGATCCTGGGGCTGCTCAATATGGGGGGCGATGATGTCGACAGTCGTCTTCAGGATATGGAAAAGGACCTCCAAGGGATCTTGAGCACCCTGGAGAATATCCTCACCACCTTGAAGAATCTCGCCCATGACCTCGCCATGGACACGAACGAGGTGGAGATCTATATCGAGGGGCAGAGTGCCCAGGATGCCGTGACCCTGATCAAGACCCATTACGCTCCGGAGGACCCAAACAGCCGGGGGGACACGAACACCCTGAAATGGTACGCAAACTGTACCTCTGCTGATTCCAACCCGACCGTCCGGGCACAGATCGAGACGTTCGTCGAAAACGTCAACGGGGCATGGGACGTCGAGTCGCAAGTTCAGAAAATCCACGATGCCATCATCCCCGACATCGGGAATACCGACGGTCTGCTCGACCTGTGGACGAAGAACTTCCTCTTACAGGGACCGATCGGCAGCGACCAGCTCATGAGCTACTACCAGACCCTGGAGCAGTATTTCGCAGTGTTGCTCTTTTACCAGTTCAAGGGGGCCAACATCGTGGTGGAGGCCCTGAACTATCAGTCCGGTGCGGGATCGCCGGTGAACGGATTCGCCCAAGGCGACGTGACGCCCGCTTACAGTTACCTGACAGGGACCTTTCAGCCCATGATCCAGGAAGAGACGGACAGATTCCTGCAGTGCGTCCTCAAGTTGCTGTTCAGCAATTCCGGGCTTTACTGGGAACGTAGGTTCCTTCCCGACAGCGCGCAGGGCATCCTTGCCAGAGCCACCTTTTTTATCGTCCAGACCCTGGGCCAGGACCATTACGCGCTGAGGACCGGTGCGATCGGAACCCGGCCCCTCGTGAACGATGTTTTCTGCATGGGTTCCGGAGAGTACGGCGTTGTCGCAGACGCAAGCGCGGACGTTGAGCTGTCCGAACGTCCCTATGATTCCTGGGGAAAGGACCTTAAGACATTGACATATGGCGACGTCTATACCTACAAGTATTTCGACCTGTACCCTTACTGGAAAGATCCTGGGACCTATGAGGTGTGGTGGTCTACGGACTCCGGCAGCCCCTATTACCTCGGCATTGCCGAGGTCAAGAAATATACGGAGGGTTATGTCCAGGACGATACAAAGGGAACGATTTCCTACGGCTATTTCATGGCCCCGTTTCGCGTGGGTGGTAAGGAAGCCATGATGGCCCCCAGTATATTTGTGCGAAACCAGTACACGGTGAATCAGAGCGGCAACGTGATTTCCGGCTACAGCGACGGTATGGACCCGGTAGGAAATCTCTTCCTGACCCTGTCTGCGCACAACCGCTATAACGATGAAGGCTCGAACATCTCACAGAAGCTGGAATGGTATCATCCCTTCACGTTTACCGGGAGCCAGGCGACAACGGCTTACTTGAACAGCGCCGGATCCGCCACCGGGAGCGCTTACTGGTTCGGCGACAATCATTCGGGCAACGAATGTTCTATCAAGGTAACCATCGGCCTGTGGGATGTCACTCACAACAAAGACGTGCAGAGCTGTAGTCACGGGGTCTCCGCATCCAACGGGGACACGAAGAATTTGAACGTGGCGCTGAACGATCAGATCTCCTTCACGCTCCAGCCCGGCGTCAGCTATTATGTGTACGCCAATGTTACGGGAAGCGGGACGGCAAACTATTGCGAAGGGGTGACCTACCGCACCGGTTATTCGTATACAAACACGCTGTACCTGGTCCACCTTTCGTTGACATTTGTGAACACCGAGTATTGGAACCCGTCGGCGATTCCCTTTTTGGCCAACCATAAGAAATTACCCCTGCCACTCTTTCCCAGAGGCCTGTGGAAGAGGCTGAAGCATGCCGCGGAATAGCTCATGAATATCCATCCGGAAATGATTTCCCAGTAGAACCCGGTTTCCAATCCGGAAATGAGGAGTTTTGGCCAATATCAAAGAAATCAAGCGTTTGCGCGGAGGCGACCTGTAGGTCGCTGCACAAGCAAATGTGCAGATTGACGCCGAGATTGGCAAAAATGACCATTTCCGGATGGAAGCTAACTCAATGACATTGATCCTTATTCGTTCGGCCAGGTTCTCTATGGAGTACGCCCTTTTTAATCTTTTTTCCCAGTAATTAAGGTCCTATCTGCCGCTACGTCGGTTACTTTAACTTGACCAAAACCAGAGGACATAAGAATATCGGATATTTCTGTTGTTGCATAGCACTTGCCTTGCGTCGAATGCATCAAAAGACAAGAATACTCGGCAACGGAAAGAGGTCCATTCTTAAATTGATTCAAATGAGCGTCAAAAACTGCAATAGTACCACCTGTAGATAGACTCCTGAAGGAATTCGCTGATAATCTCTCAATTGAATCTATATCCCAATCGTGGAAAGTATTGGAAAACAGATGGACATCATAGCCCATTGGTAGTTCATCAAACATATCTCCAGCAACAACGTTAACCCTGGATGACATGCCCTTTGATTCTATTGACTGACTCGCTGCAAAATCAACGGGTGGAACCTCGAGGACAGTAGCAGCAAGATGGCCATTCACTTGCGCAATGGAACAAGCGTATATGCCTGATCCACCGGCAATGTCTAAGAGGGCAGAATGTTGAGTGAGGTTGAACGTTTCTGCAAGCCTCCGGGCAAGAAAAGCGCCACGGCTATCCATGGCAACGGTAAAAGAATCTGCAAATTCCTGGTTCTGCATGCTTCTCACCCAATCTTCGCCTTCTTTCTTGCTAGACCATCCAGCAGGCCGTCCGGTTTGAAGTACCTGCCGAAATTCCATGCATTGGGGACGATTCTTTAGAGAAGCATAATATGGCACCAGGCTGTTGGGGCTGTCACTGGCAAGGTACATGGCAGACAGATCTGTCAATGTGTATCTCTGCCCACGATTTTCAACCAATGCCATTGACAGAAGGAGCGACATCAGAACATCCGCCGGGCGCGGTTGGATTCGCAGTTTGTCACAGATTTCATCAAGTGCCCTGGGCCCTCTTTTTAGGAAAGTGAAAAAATCGAAATAGACAATTGCACATACCAGCAAATCCGACGCATAAATCGAGTCTCTATATCGCAGAAGGCGACTGGGATCGTTTTGTAGCAGATAGCCTTTCATATTTCCTCTCTTTCGGTCCAACGCTCGGGTTCATTCGCAGGCGCAGCCGGTCGCGTGGAGTCGGTAGTCAGGGAGTTTCCACCTCGGAATGGTAATTTATTGATAAAACAGAAACAAAGCGCATTTTAAGGTAGATAGTTTCCATCCGGAAATGATTTCCCGGTACAACCCAGTTTCCAATCCGGAAATGAGGATTTTTTGCCAATATCAAGGAAATCAAACGGTTGCGCGGAGGCGACCTGTAGGCCGCCGCACAAGCAAATGTGCAAATTGACGCTGAGATTGGCAAAAAAGACCATTTCCGGATGGAAACGAATTAGGCTCCCGAATCGGCGGATATTCTTCCACTGATCTATCCTTAATCTGTAGCCATAACACAATGCTCACCGGCGTGGCGCCCTGTTTTGCCACGTCCGGTGCAGCCATTCGTTAGCAGCTAGACATCAAACGTTTTATAACATTCAGAAAGCGACACTATAAAACCGGCATCCCTTGAGCACACAGGGGAGTTCGCCGGATAGGTTTTCTATCTCTTTCAGACTCAAGCCAAGCTTTTCCATCAACGGAGCAAGGGCTTTGGGCTGAGCGTAATAACCCCGCTCCGATAATTCCATCAGGGCCTCATTCCTGCTGATCTGGCCGAAGTTGACAGCCGCCGATATCTCGATGATCGATTGGGGCATCTGCGTGGTCCGCATATCAAAAAATCGCCGGAACTGGCTCCAGTCCTTCACAGTTTCGATTTCACAACTGGTGTGCAATAGCCCCTTCTGCCCCTCCGGCATCCGCCAGCCCAGCTCTCTTTCAATGATATTTCGCACATCGGTCCATTTCCCATAAAGCTTCTCCGTCTGAAGGCGCTTAACCAGAGGGGGATGCGCTGGATCGACTCGCTCGAGCGCCGTGGCCAAAGGACCATAGATCGACCCCAGCTCGTCTCTGACACGCGCCAGACAATGATCCCACGGATCGCCCGAGTCGAGATTGGGCGAAATGAAGCGGCGAATCTGTCTGAGGCTTAGTTCCTCATCCGAAAGGGCTGCTGCCCCGGTCTTGGCAGGCAGCCCCATAACCTTGGAAAGAATGACTGTCTGAGCCGCCTCCACCCCGTCCAAGACAAAGGGGATGTTCTCGAATACAGCGTAAGGATAGAAGAGGACAGGCGCGAGGATCGGGCAGATGCAAGGCAAACCTGTCTCGTCGAAGAGATTCTTCGAAACGCGCTGGATGTCGGTCCAGCGGACCGTTCGCCTCACAAACTCGACATTGGGGAGTCGTTCTCGGGCGACCTGCATGTTCCTCCTGGACGAATCACTGGTAAAAGGCATATCCCAAGTGCAAGCCAGGATGTTCAGTCCCAGTTTCTTGGCCAAATACCAGAGCAAAAACGAAGAATCCTTACCTCCTGTATAGAGGACCATCGCGTCGAAACGTCCATGCCTATTTGCGGCGGAGGCCTGAAGCTCTGAGTCCGTAATCGTCCCACCGTGAAGAGGACCGGAATCCTCAACCTTCTCATAGCATTGACAGAAGGCGCAAACTCCGTCTTGGTCGAACTCCAACCCGGGCAGGATATAGTCATTGTTGACACAGCGAATGCAGCTCCGACAGTTTTCGATAGTGGCAGGAACTCTTCTTTCTGCAACGTCAACAATTATTCCCTCTTGAATCAACTTCTCAACCTCATCACTCAAAGCGGACTTTACCAATTCGGATAGCTGTTCCGAGCCGTTAAACCGTTCGATCAGTTTGGCTGTCTCCAGCCGGATCCGAATTACATTATCCTGGTGTCGCGGGTAGTTACGCAGACCATAGTAAACCAGGGCGGGTTGGGAACCGGATCTTTCTATTTTCCAACGGTATTGAAGGACAGGCTTCATATTCAGATCCCCACTCATAGGGCACTCCTTCTTAATATCGTTAAATCAACAACTTCCATCGTCAATTGCAAAAGATCGATTACCGCGAATTTGGGGACAAAGATGATATTACGGCTCACGAGATCGGTGCCTTTAAGGAGATAGACCAACACTTCCGATGCGCGCAAAACGCCTGATAGAGAACCCACTATGCTTGTTGTCGCAATCTTTCCCTTTTCTAAGGCATTTGTAATCCGCGCCATGGTTGTGCGCTCGAACCTATCGGAAATGAAGGAAGGGAAAAAGCTTTCCCCTGTAGATCTTTCCTTCACTAACCTTCAAAATTCATCGGGCATCATGCCCTTACGATGGTGGGCGACCAAAAGAGGGCCAAATCCAAACGCCCCGTCAGTAAACAGGGGGATGTCAAAACGCCTGAGTAACTCCGCGGTCATGGCTTTGATATCCGGGCCCTTTTCGATGTCAATGACACCCACGTGGACATCACAGCCATCCAGTAATCGCTCAAGATTGCTGACCAGCGTTCCTTCCGGGAACAACTCGATCTCAATCTCCAGGTTGATCTCGCGGGCAAGCCGCTTGTAGACTTCAATTTTAGGCTGCCCCAGCGTTGCCCTATCCTCCGTCAGGTCGCTTTTCTATATCACGTTAGACCCTGTTATTGAAAAGCAAAAAGAAAAAGGAGGTTTCAATCTCGACTGAGGATAGGAAATCTCCGCGTTGGAGGAAACTCAACTTCAATTCTGGAGGGCGGTCAAAATTGCGCCGTCGTAGGGGGTCAATTTTCGGTTGTCATTTCGACACAACCGACAGATTCAAAGGTTAGGCCGGTGCTTTGCTCAAAAAGAATAGGGATCACCACTTATTCAGCAATGACTTCAACAAGAATTAGCAGTCGTACAAAAAGCATCCTAGACTTCATTGCATCAAGAAAAACGTCTAAAAACGAACTGCGTTCTTGTCATTGACAGGATCAATGCCATCAAGAACGTAGTGTGCTGCGAGGCTGCCGCCTGTGAGGCTTCAAAAGCCCCTCTTTCAAATGAGCTTCCTCTCTCTTCTTACTGCCAGCGTCTAATTTGAGCAAATAATTATCGCTGTTTTCTACCTGTTTTTCAGGTATACCACAGAATCTCCACCATTTTTCAGCCTTTCAACCCACATTTCTGCCAGGACATGCAATTCTTCATTAGCATTTGCCTTATTGTTTTCTTTATAGTCCAGTAAATCGATTATTTCAAATTCGAAAGCGGACTCACCAAATGAATTCCATATTTCCTGCAATTCGCTGTTTCGATGACTTTTGAATTTCAGCTCAGCTTTATGCCTATTGAATCTGGCGGGTAAATCGGTGGCGAAGCCGATAAATACTCGATCATTTTTGCAATTTTTGATCCTATATACTCCCATAGGTCGCTTGGACTGCTTGTATGCCTTCTTCATTTCTGATTTGTCCATTCTTCATGCCTTTCTTTTTGTTTATAAACATAAGGAGTGGATGAGCCGCGACTGTAAGGAATCGTCTCCATCCAGTGGCTATAAGACTCTTCAATCTTCATTATTTTCCGCATGTGCACAGCATACCGTCAGGACAAATTACCCGAAAGAACAGAATCATCCGATTTTCGTTGCAGGCAACAGCATCCGACAACGAAGCGAGAATAACGTACTGCGAATCTAGTTTCCATCCGGAAATGGTCTTTTTGGCCAATCTCGGCGTCAATCTGCACGTTTGCTTGTGCGGCGACCACTAGGTCGCCTCCGCGCAAACGCTTGATTTCCTTGATATTGGCCAAAAATCCTCATTTCCGGATTGGAAACTGGGTTGTACCGGGAAATCATTTCCGGATGGAGACTAACTCCATTAAAATTGGAAAAAATGGTATTCTCAATGCGACGAACGACCAGGCTGAGTTGCGGCGGCCAAGGGTCTTGCGCCAGAGCGCCAACGCAGCGTTTCCCGCCGTCAACCTAAGCGCCTGGCTGGACAGTTACCATGATTTACCATGAAGTAGAACCGTAAGGGTATCCCCATTATTCAACATGCTGCACAGAGGGAAGAACTGGTCATTGCTCGACAGTACGTTCCCAATCCTGCCAAATAAACGCGAGCAGTTCTTTTGAAGAATCCAAAAAAAGAGCAATGCTTTCAAAATTCGGAGAGCATTCGAATTTCTGCATCAGCAGGCCGTCGCCGTCGAACCAGCGCGGCATGGCCCCGCCGAAAAAGTAACCCCGACTACGCAGGATATCCACCGCCTCGCCGATCCAGAGCTCGGTGAGGTTCAGGAATACCTGGAAGACGAGGGTCTGTTCCTTTGGCAGCTAACATCTAATGCTTCCCCAAAATGAGCAGATAAACTGTACTCGATCAGCCTACCCTCCGAGAGGCTGACTGACAGAAGGTCGCCCCGGCTCGCGTAATCATACCGGGTCCTGGCGCCTCCGGCGAGGAGGGAGGCCTCTTTCGTGATCTCCCCATAGCCGTTGAAGGTGCGGGAGGTCTCGAGGCCGTTTCCCGTGACCGTCTCCGGAAGCCCGTTCTGTGGATTGCGGCCGATGGTGTATGGGCCGGCCGAAGAGAGGTGTCCATCCAGGTCTAGCCATAGAAGAGGGTTTCGCCCGCGTAGCTCAGAGCGCTCAATCGGAAATCGTCGTCGTAGGTGTAGCCCGGGGTCTGGTTCAGCGTGCCCCCGTGGGTTTCAAATAGGAGAAGGCCTCCCTCCCAGCTGTAGTGGATCTCCTCCGGGCCCGAGCGGACCCGCTCCGGTTTGCGCAGGTCAGGCGAGCAGATATGGCAAGTTCTGCGCCAAGCTGGGTGAGGGTCCTCGATGAGCCTCGGATGGGTCCGACCTCCGCGTTTTGGTGAACCGGCGATACGCTCCGTCAAACCTTCAGGCTTTGGGTCAGCGCCCTTCTCGATACCCTGAAGAGTCTGCTTGAAGCCAGGACGATGGGCGACCTCGAATCTCCTTAATCTCTGAAAAAGTGGTCCCGTGTTTGGGGTCCACCTCACCCAATGCCACCATGTAGTTGATGGTACCACGATTCATGGCGGGGGTCAGGACAAATGATTCGTCCGGGCTGGCCTGCGACATACCAAAAAAACTTATGGCGCTGAACGCCATGGTGTCCACCGACAGGCGCCACCCGTCGGGATCGGGACCAAAGGCCGAGCGCAGTTGGTCCGCCGCCTTCACCAGGCAGGTCCTGATCACGATCAGTGGGTCGACGCCGTTCAAAAAGTCGAAAGCCTGGGCCTCCGGTTCCGCGAGGGCTTCATACAGCGCCTTGGTGCCGGCCCCGAGGTTTACGTATCCAAGCTCTCCGAACCAGTCGAACATTTCCCCAGATCGTCGTCCAAGGCGGCTTCGAGGAAAATCGGCAAAAAAGTCCGGCTGGCGGCTGTGGCTAATTCGTCGTAGCGCCCGTCCCGGTCCTCGTCCCGGGGGGACTGGTAGTCCCACGGGGCGAAGGCCTCCAGGATCGCTGCCAGGTCCTCTCCGGGGGCATCTTCTTACGCCCGCAAGATATGGGGAACGAAGAACCGGGCGTTGATATCGGCATGGGATGAGAGCCTGACCAGGTTCCAGGCCTCCTCGGGGGTGAAGCGCTCCCGGCCCTCGAGCGCCTCCAGCAACACCGCCACCCTGTCCGCCTTGCCCCACATGTACCACCAGGTGTCCGGGCCGGGGTAGCCCGGAGCCGGGCTGTTGTTCCAGTTGGCGATAAAACCCTGCGAAGGGTTATAGGCCGAGGGGTTTCCCGAGACGCACTCGAGCCCGCGCCCCCGCGCAGGCGGCCATTGAGGTGTGCATCGGCCAGGTGAAGATGGACATTGACCAGCCCGGGAGCGAGCAGCACCTCGCCGAAGTCCTCCAGCGGCACAGTTTCCCCTTTGGGCGCGCTCGGCCCGGAACCCAGCGCCAGTATGCGCGGTGGGGTTCCACCCACGGTCAGCACTGCGTCCTCGATGAAACCGAGGTCAGGGGTCGAGCGTGTGGACCCAGCGAGCTCTCACCTGCCTACGAGATGCCTTCATACGGAGTATCCCCCCATGCCTGACAGACCTAGGCAAAAACGTCAATCTGCCGCATTACACTCATTCGCCAGACTTTCGATCAGGAGTTCCATCACATCCAGCGGGTGGATCCTGATCCTGATCCAATCCGGGAAACGGAAGCCGGTCATCGTGCGGACCATCACACCCTGCTTCATCTATTGTACCTCCTATCGTATTTTCACAGGTGCCATCAAACGTAACTTTGATCAAGGTGATTATTTTTAGGTGGCATTGATATGCCAACACAAGCTTCAGCGGCGCGCGGTACGAGCGTCGGTTGGAAGCAATTGATCAACAATTCTTTCCATAAACTGAAAGGTAACACCATGTTTCAAGAAAACCGGATGTTCGGGCGTCTTGCCCGGTACTGATCGAAATCCGAGTCCGCTGAAGAACTCGGCTGATGTGTTTCGGGCGATGGTATGAATCCGATGACACAATTTGCCCGATACGATACGAAATAACTCAGTAACAAGACTGTGACCGATGCCTTTCCGTTGATGACTGGAATCGACGGCTAAATGTCTCAGTTCAATATCATTCTCAGCCGTCCATACCGCTACCAATCCACCAACGACCAGCCCGTTCTCTTTCACCGCCAACTCAATCTTCTTACCGTCTATACTGAATTTATTCCGGGTATTACGGGGCAGTCCGAGGGGCTGCCAAAGGACACGCCAGAGAAGTTCGTCAACTTCAGCCGCGTCATCCACTGTCTTTACGATCTCAACAGTTGCTATGTTAAATTTCTGTCCATCTCGCCGATGTAACTCCTTTTCCCCAGACCAGTACTTTAAGAACTCACCTCCTCCAACATCAATAACCCGCTCGGCAAGAATCTTATAGCCGAGACGCTCATAGAATTGCATTGATGGCAAAGATATGCTTAAGCTTAGTTTTAAGATCCCTTTCTCCATCGCTATCTGCTCAAGATGTGTCATTATAGCTTTCCCATAGTTTTGCCGCTGATAATCGGGACATACAAAAACGCCGATGATCTCGGAGCCTATCAAGGCGCCGGTCGCCATAATAGAACCATCTCGTTCGGATATGAAAACCAATATTTCTCCAACTGCACTTCGCTCGGCAATTTTCCCTTCCGAATGGTGTTCTTTAAAGAAAGACACCGCGCGAGGCGGATATAGTTGCGAATATGAAGCGTCAATAGTCTCACAAATCATACGATGAAGCGCATGCAAATCTGTGATATTAAATTTGCGAATTATGCTTGTGTTTTCTTTCATAGCTTTTTGTCGAACGCTTTGCTCACCTGTGAGGACCGCTTTTTGGCCCGAATCTGGTGGAGCAAAATGTTAGCCGATCCCGTTCCTTTGGTAAATTGACAATACCCCAACGCAAGCTAATGCCAAGTGTAGAAATCTGACCATGGAATGCGAGGTATTTTATGCTCTCCGTATAATCAAGGGAAAATTCCCGCGCCCACCGGGCAAGCCTCGGGTCGGAGTTGCCCCTCAGCCTCGGCGGCCAGCACTTTGAGCATACATTGGTATTGAGGCGCTGCCTGCAACAGCTTGGGCCCAATGGCGACGAGCTTGGCCACCTGTTCCTTGCTCAGCTTAAAAGAGGTGGGCAGACCTATGTAGTAGTGAGCGTCCTCGCCGGGGATTTGACTGGCCGCCTCGAATTTGATCTCGATCACATACGGGTCAATATCGGCTGCAAAAGGGATAGGCTTAGGGGCCTGAGGACAATATTTAGAGAGCAAAGCAACGCAGGCTTGGTCATCTTTTTGGGTCTGCACGCGGGCATAAAGGGCCTCGCGTAGTTTGGTCACGCTGTCATAACTGTAATTGTCCATAGCCACCGTGGCGGTTTTCTCTGCCACGGTGAAGAATCCTGGCGGTTTCTCTTTGCGGCTCAGTTGATCTCCACTTTGAGTGCGGGCGTTGACAACAATCAAAACCAGATGCTTGATGACACCCTGGTTGATACGGGTTCGGATGAAGCCGCGATCAAAGGCATCCAGAACAGCTCTTGCACCGATATTATCCGACAAACCGCCATCCATCAGATGAATAAAGCGATTCTCCTTGTCCAGATAGACGCTCAGGTTTTTGGCAGCATTGTAACGTTCAGTGGTCCAATTATTGGAGTCAATCGCGTTCTTGTACCACCAAGGAGCTGTGTAGCCTTCGGCCACCGGATAATTTTTCAGACTGATTGGGGTCAAAAGATAGGGAAAAGCGGATGAGGCCGCCACTGCCCTTGAGACCTGGTACAAATCAAGCCGCGAGCCGAGGGCGTCGAAAGATTCCTGGGTAAAGTCAAAACGCCGATCAGGACCCAAATTTGTAGCGTTGAGAATCACAAAAGGTCGCCCGTTACGTTGCAGCCGTTCAAACCCGGCCGCGTCGAAGATATCTCTATCGTACAACTCTGCTGCCATATCGATGCGACTGAAGTAAGGCGAAGCGAGCCGGACCCAGTTCACGGGGTTGAAAAGCCGGCTAGCCAACGCGCCTTGGACATCGCGCTCCAGGAAACGGACCCTGAAATCTTCAAATAGACGTTCCCGAAACAGTCCATAATAAGCTGCCGTGAAGGAACCTCCCGATACCGAGGAGATGCAATCCACTTCATCCAAAAGGCGCTTCTCCAGACCATCGACGCAAATAACCGTGTCCCGCAAGGCCTCCATAATACCGTAGGATAAGGCGGCCGCACGCGTGCCACCCCCTGAGAACATAAGGCAGATAAAAAGTGAATCACTATTAAGTGCCCCAGGATCGAGAGTATCAAACCGATAGCCTGACTTTGCATCGAAGGTTTGGCTTCGATCGTTGACGATGTATTGCGCACACCCTGTGAGGAGTATAAAAGCTGAAGTGAGGACGGCCATTCGAATGCCATACCTTTTCATCCTACGGCCTCTGCGAACTCAACAATCATCGGCATGAGGGATGACGTGTGGCGCAAATCAACGTCATATTTTTCAGGAATAAAATTCGGTGGGGGTCCGAGAGTCACTTCATAGACACCGCTTTCGAGCTCAAGTTTCTTGTTGGTGGTCCCCATGAACTCACCGTTGATCATCACGCGACGGCTGAGTGGGAACGATGCCATCAAATATTCCGTTGCCATGATCACCCATCCCTTTCTTGCTTGGTCTGCAATTAGCGGTTGACTGAAAGTAAAGGAACCAACGCTTAAGATTTTAAACGGAGCGAAGCTTGTCTTCATTCCGTTTAAAATCATGTTGAACTGAGCCGCTTCCACCCCGCTATGGGGATTTAATCCAACCCTTACCCCAGCCGAACCTTAGCGAAGCGGTTGGCTCTTTGACAATTGAATAGCGTTTTGGGCGCCCCAGGATCAAACATTGCGGCCTACGATGCATGCCGGAGGCGTCTGGGGGAAGGGATTCTGCAGGTAAGTGCATACGCTTCCTTTGCGATGATTCCTACGAATCGCCGGGGTATGGGGTTTGCGATCGGATAAAATGATCCTCATGGAGGCAAAGGAACTTTGGACGGGTTGAGAACTTCCTTGAGGATCATCTCTCCTTTCCCGCAATATGAGCAGGCCCTGGGATCAACACCAGTGGCCCTGGCAAGAAGGTCTTGCCACGCCTCCTTCCGCGGGTTTTCTTGGTAACCGCTAACGCCGGGAAGATTCCTGCAAAAAACCAGCTTCGTCCTTCGCCTCCGGTTGCTCAGGATGCCGTAGTGCCTGATCTTCATGAACCCATCAGGCAGGATATGCAGCAAAAAGCGTCGGATGAACTCAAAGGCATCCAGGGTCATGAGCTTTAGCGCGTCATGATCATTGCGATCACGATACCGGAAAGTAACCCGGCCATTCTCGAGCGCCACCAGTCTGTGATTCGAGATGGCAACCCGGTGGGTATAGCGACCAAGATAATCCACCACCGTTTCTGCACTCCTGAACGGTGATTTACAGTAAACCACGCACTCCTGTGCGTAAAGATCGTTGAGCACGGCCTTGAAGGTCTCCTCCTCCTCCTTCAACGACCCAATCCTGCCAGGGAATACCAGTTGCCCCTTTTCATAGGCCTCTTTAAGGCAGGCCAGGAACTTCCCCCGGGACAACCCTCCTCCCGTCACAATACAATGCACATGCGGGTGGTCCACCAGGGTCTGCGACCAGATATGCAGGATCGCCATGAAGCCCACTTCCGCTCCCAGGTACCTGCCATCTTGCGTCAACTCCTTGATGGTTTCCGATACCACCCTGAAAAAAATGCCATAGACCACCCCTTAATACAAATATTATTGTTTGTTTCAGATTAGGTTTTTGAGCCATATCATATTTCGGTTATTACGCTTTGCGATATTCAGGTTTTTGTGTTGTTTTTATTTCCCCCGGACGGTTTTCAACCTTCGTTCCGGTGTCACGCCGGAAAACCGATCCGGCCACTGAACCCACCCTGTCGGTTGGCAGAATATGCTGTCGGGAAGGGGCCTCGAATCTGCTCCAATGAGATTTTGACATTAGCAAATACGGACTGCAGATAAAGCTGTGAGTTTTTCCAGCGCGGAAATGCGAACCGGCTGGATCCACGGATCCCCCCGTTTCGGATCTTCACGCCTTCACTCCTCGATCGTTCCGCCCTTCCAAAAGCCCCCCATGTGCACCACCACGAAGTCCGCCCAAGCGGAATCTCGCTTTCGCTTCCGTCGCACAGCATCGTGGCCTTCAACTCCACGGTCTCGAGCAGCCTCCCGACTACCGTGGCCACTTCCCCGCTCCTGCCAGAGGCCGAGCAGCCCGCTGACAAGCACGATCACCAGGATGATTGCGGCGTCAATACGATTGCACAGGCCGAAGGAAAGCACAGCGCCCGCGATCGGGATGAGGATGATTGGGGTGGAGAACTGCCTCAGCAGGAACGCCGGCGGTCGGACAGCGTGTTGGGTCCTAATCGCTCGAGCCGCGACGCGGCCTCCGCAGCCGAAAGACACCCGCCTCGCTGGTTCCGAGTGCGCGCAGCAGCGCCTCGGCGGGAACGCTCCAGAACGGGAACGACCCCTTAACCGAGGTGTCCCTGACTTCACTGCCACGCGAGGAGAATGGCCAAAATCCTCCCGAAGAAAATGCCACCGAAGGTTCACACCGCCCAACCTAACGCTCACCTCCGAGCATGGAGCGCAGCGGGATTCCCATTCGAGTGCCTGGCATTGTCAGAACTTGTTTCCTCGTTCGTCTGCTTTGAATTCATGTGTTTTAGAAACATGAACAAGCGTTTCCAGCCCTGAACACAGAGCAAAACAAACGCTCCGATAGTTCCTACGGATGCTAAACTGATTGGGCATCCCTGTTGCCCACAGAAGGGACAAACGGCGAACATGGAATATAATCCTGTGAAGCCGAACCACCAGCCGAAGAATCTGAACATACGCCCAAATGGCGACACCCTTCTCTTGCTCAGTTTCAGTTCGGCTTCTTCTGATGACGGTTGTTTCTTGTTTGTATTTCCCATTGTTCTAACGTACCCATTATGCGCGGCTCTCAGCCGCCGCGTGCAACGGCTTGTTGGGATTCAATTTTTTGAATTTCCGATGGATTACGATGAACCACACAGTCGTGAATACAAGATATACCCCCAAGCAGATCTAGAAGTGCCTCAGCTTGGGGGCTCTGCATAGATAAATTCGAAATAAATGATGGAAAATGTCTAATAGTAGAATCATCATGAGGGAGCACAGCCAGATAAATGGTGTCAGCATGTATTCCAGTGTTTACTGGCGACGTTCCGGTGCAGACCAATAGTCTTTGTTTGGGAAATTGACTGCCCAATCGGGCATCTTCGGCATTGCCAGACTAAGGCCAAGGAAGGCTGCTGCCATGATGGCAACAGTCACAACGCATACAATTACGAGTGCATCTTGGACACCCATGCACCTGGCTATACGGATGCTCCAAAATAATAGGCGACTTGCTCTGGCAAACGGGGTTAATAATAGAGTGCCTACACTACACACGCTACGGAAAAAAGCACAAAGACAGGGATTGTCAATGTTTGTCTGTTCATAATTTGCAGTCCCTACGAAAAATTCAGCCGCGGAGTTTATGATGTCGGCTGAAGTGAAATATTCGCCGAAGGAGCCTCTTTAAAATTCACCCAATCTGGTAATGGGGAACTCGTTGCTTCAGCATAAAGTGTTTCGGGTGCTATATCTATTTCATCCCTCCATGTCAGCACTCCAAGTTCCTCATTAATTTTGAAATCTTTAAAAAAGGCCATATCCTGAAATTTTTCGAATATCCCACCCTTGCATAAATATTTGGAGAAGTCCACAATCCCTTTGGCACCATCCTCAAATGTCACCTCAATCTTATACCCGCCCTTATAATTTGCTGAAATTACATCTTTAAGCATGGTTTCAGTTCCACTATTTTAATGGATCAATTTTATTAAAACTTTGATTGTTTTTCGCTAATTCCCAATTATTCAAGAGTTCGTTCTTGTGTTGAGCAGCCCATTCAATCACAAGCCCCAATGCTCGTGGTGAGATATTGCCTTCCAGAATCCGGAATGATTCAATTTCTACTGCCACTTTCTCCCCGGCATATCTTGCATGGAAATGCGGCGGATTGTGATCATCGAAAAACATGCAATTATTATACCATAAAACCGGCTGATCTCAGGCACACTTAACTCGTTTCCATCCGGAAATGGTCTTTTTGGCCAATCTCGGCGTCAATCTGCACGTTTGCTTGTGCGGCGACCACCAGGTCGCCTCCGCGCAAACGCTTGATTTCCTTGATATTGGCAAAAAATCCTCATTTCCGGATTGGAAACTGGGTTGTACCGGGAAATCATTTCCGGATGGATACTAAATAGTGCCCGTCCGGAAAACGTAATTTATTGATAAGACCTAAAAAAAGCGCATTTTAAGGCGGACAATTTCCAGGATTTGTTGATATAACGTTATTCAAGCGACTGAAATAACGACAACAAATAGGAAAAGGCCACCAAAAAATGCGCAAGAAAAATCAGCAGCAGATGCCCTTGATGAATCCCGGGGTTAACCACCCGCATGCCGGAGATTACGAGCGGACAAGCGCCATCCTTGATGACCTTTCTATTATAAACGAGATAGTTTTGCAAGACCTTACTCACGGAATCAAAAATCGTGATAGGGGAGCTGAAGCCATGAGTGCAGAGCAAATCCTGCGTGCCGCGATCATCAAACAAGCTGAAGGTTTCAGCTATGAAGAACTTGCGTTTCATCTTGTCGACTCCAGAATGTATCGAAATTTTTGTAGGATCGGCATAACCCAAAAAGGGTTTAAAAAGACCGCTCTTTGTAGCAATATCAAATCCATTTCTGCTTCCACAATGGAGAATATAAACAATCAGGTCGTGGCATATGCTTTTGACAGAAAGATCGAACCTGAAAAACAGTTACGGATTGATTGCACCGTTGTAGAAACGAATATCCATAAATCACTTGATTCATCACTAATACGTCATCCAAAACAAGCATTTTGTTAAAGCTCCTGTTTTCTCATTTTATTGTACCGAAAAACTTTTGTAACATATACGTCATTCTGAATCACGATAATAAATGAGGGATGCAAATTTAAATCACCTTTTGTAAATCCGTTCGCGGGTGGTCTTAACTTTTTCTTCATAACGTGCCGGGCAGCCGCGCGGTCCAGGTCTTCCAGCCGGTTGGTGGCGCAGATGAGGATACCGTGGAAACTTTCCATCCGGATCAAGAACTCGTTGGTCAGACTGATCTCCCATGAGCGCTCGGCCCGATCGCGATTGAAGAGGAACGATTCCGCTTCGTCCATCAACAGGATCGCCTCGTCCATCTCCGCGGACTCGAAAGCTCGCCGCAGGTTACTCTCGGACTCCCCGACGTATTTCCCGAGGATATCGCTCGGCCTCGCCGTGATCAGTTCCCGCCCCAGGGTCTCCGCGGCGTGGCGGCCGAACTCCGTCTTACCGCTCCCCGGTGCACCATGCAGAAGGACGGTGCGCTGGCGTCGGTTGAAGGCCCTGAAGCGAAGGCTGAAGGGAACCGGCGCAGGACCGATTCCTCGATGTCATCGAGCCGGTTGGTGATCCAGATCATGCGCACCCCGGGATCGCCTTCCGCGTCCCTGATCTCCTCTTCCACCTCCGCAGCTCTCGGCGTCCAGGAGCGATGTGAGCTGAGCTTCCGCCTCTTCCTTCAACAGCCAGAAGACGGTCTCGAAAAACTCCCGGTCCAGGTACGGGTAGATCTCAAGGTGCCGCCAGATTATGATTTCGTGGCTCTGTTCAACCGCGAGTACGGTGTGATCAAGGACAAGCCCTTCCGGGTGGAGGCCGAATTCACCGGCTTTGCGGCGGTTTTTGTGGTGGAAAGGATTTGGAGCCCGGACCAGAAGATCGTCAGGAAGCCCGACGGCGGCATCCGGTTGATCTTCAGCGCTTCGTCCGAACCGGAGGTGCTGTCCTGGGTGCTGTCGTTCGGGGAGGAGGCCAGGCTGATCAAGCCGAAACGGCTGGTAAGGAAAATGAAGGAGAAGATTAAAAGAATGGATGATGTTTATTCTCTTATAATAAAAAAAGGAAAACATTCAAAAGTTTAGTTTGAAAAAAGGTCAGAAAAGTTTTAAAGCTCGAGGCATGAACTAAATCGGGATCAACAACCGGCAACGGAACCGAACCCTTTTGGACGGACTCTGCCTGGGGTGAGTATGGATTTTTCTGGCCTGATGTCTCGCACGCTTCTGCTGGATCTGGAAACGACACGCACGGGAAAGATCACACACTGGGGAGCCCAATTAAACCAGGAAAGCCGCCTGAAGAAGGAAGGGGCCGGGTCGAAAGCCGCCCTCCAGGAGCTGGACGAATTCGCCAGGGACGCTGACTTTGTTCTTGGCCACAATCTCCTGGGACATGATTTTCCCGTCCTGAAGACCATGTCCCCCTGGCTTGGGGTTCTCAACAAGCCAGTCATCGACACCCTCTACCTGTCGCCCATTGCATTTCCTGAAAACCCGTATCACCGCCTCGTCAAGAATTACAAGCTGGTTCGCTCTTCGGTCAACAATCCACTGGAGGATGCGAGACTGGCTGCCTCCGTATTCAAGGATCAGCATGAAAGCTTTCGTTCCCTGGCACAGAAAAATCCACACCTCACGGATTTCTATCGGTTTTGTTTCGATCAAAGTCAGTTCAACGGCTTTTCCGGGCAGGCGCTTTCCATGGTTTTTGCCGGGATGGCGCCCGCCGCGCTCAACACCGCTGTGGATGCCCTCGACTGTTTCCTGGCCCAAACGGATGGGATGGTCTGCAGGAACCGGGCAAAGGAGACCGTCCCGGGCCTGCTCTCGAGTCCGGAGAAACGCCCGGTGCTCGCCTACTGCATGGCCTGGCTTCAGGTAGCCGGCGCCAACTCCGTGCTGCCACCCTGGGTGAAGCATCAGTTCCCGGCGATCCCGGGTATCATTCAGACCCTGCGCGAGCGGTCCTGCGGCGATTCAGCATGCAAATACTGTAGAGCGAACCACAACGCGGAGGGACATTTGCAGCGGCTCTTCGGCTATCCGTCCTTCCGCGAAAAACCTGCAACGATTCAAGGCACGAGCCTGCAGAAAGCCATCGTGGAGGACTGCCTGCGCGATAGCCCCGTCCTGGGGATACTGCCCACCGGGGGTGGGAAGTCTCTCTGCTTTCAGCTGCCGGCCCTGGTTCGGTACTGGCGGCGCGGATCTCTGACGGTCGTGATTTCTCCCCTTCAGGCACTGATGAAAGACCAGGTGGACAACCTGATCAAGAAGACGGGCACGCTTTTCGCCGAGGCTGTCTCTGGACTCCAGACCCTGCCGGAGCGGGGGGAGGTGTTGGAACGGGTGAGGCTGGGTGACACCGCCATTCTGTATATTTCACCTGAGCAGCTGCGCTCTGTCAGCATTCGGAACATCTTGAGGCAACGGGAGATTGGCTGCTGGGTGTTCGACGAGGCCCACTGCCTGTCGAAGTGGGGGCACGATTTCCGGCCCGACTATCTCTATGCGGCAAGGTTCATCAGAGAGTATTCCAAAGAGCAGAACCAGCCTGTAGCGCCGATTTGCTGCTTTACCGCAACGGCCAAGCTCAGTGTCATCGAAGAAATCGTGACGCATTTTCGCGAAGAGCTTGGTCAGGAGCTGGTGCTTTATGCAGGCGGTGTGGAACGGCAGAACCTTTCGTTCGACGTGATTCCGGTCTCTCCGGCCGAGAAGTTCGAGAAGACCCACGAGATTGTTGCCGATCAACTGAACAGAAAAGACGAGCCGGGGGGTGTCATCGTTTATGCAGCGACTCGAAACGACACGGAGGAAATAAGGGATTTCCTTCATCACCAAGGGCTTGTGGCCGAGGCGTTCCATGCCGGCCTGGACGCCGGGGTGAAGCGGGAAATCATTGAAGCGTTCGTATCCGGAAAAGTCCCGGTGATATGCGCCACCAATGCGTTCGGTATGGGCATCGACAAGGACGATATTCGACTGGTGCTGCACTATCAGATACCGGGCTCCCTGGAAAATTACATCCAAGAGGCAGGGCGGGCCGGGCGCGACCTGAAACCGGCCCGATGCATCCTTCTGTACCATCCGCAGGATGTCAACAGACAGTTCAGCATGGGTGCGCTCTCCGAATTGAAGAGAGACGAAATCGCCCGCATCCTGCGTGCCCTCCGGCGGAAGAAACGAAACCAGTATGGCGAAATCGTCATCACGAGCGACGAGTTGTTGCGCGATGACGATTTGGCCGACATGCAGCAGTTACAAGCAGGCGTGAGAGAAAGCAGGGTCAGGACTGCCGTAGCTTGGCTGGAGAGGGCCGGATTCCTCGAGCGGAACAACAACCTGAACGAGGTGTTTCAGGGAAAGCTCCTGGTCAGCTCCCTTGAAGAGGCTCAAATCACCATGGATCGTCTGGACCTGCCGGAGAATAAGAGGTATCTCTGGCTCAATATTCTTCAGTACATCATGAACAGAGATGAATCGAAAGGGATACGGGCGGATTCCCTTGCCGAAGCACTGTTTCCCGAAAAGACGAGGATGCTCGAACTGGAAGCGAAAAGCGGGCTGACCCCTGCCCAGTATGTGATCCTGGCGCTTCATGACATGGCGGATGCTGGCTTGATCGACCAAGGGGTCATACTCTCCGCGTTTTTTCGCCCCAGAGGCAAGAACAGCGTATCAAGCATCCTCAAGGCCGTGTGTGAACTGGAAAATCAGCTTGTGCGGCTGATTCAGGAAACAGACCCGGACGCCGATGACGGCAGATGGGTTCCTCTGAACGTTAGCAGCCTGAACCAGCGCCTGAACAATGATGGGTACGCAACCAACACGGACATCCTGCGGCAGTTGATCAAGAGCATATCCTATGACGGGAAGGGTTTGGCCGCATCATCCGGCAGCTTCGAGGTGAAATATTTCGATCGAAACCTTTACAAGGTCAGGCTTCAGCGAAATTGGGAGAGCATCCTGAAGACCATTTCTTTGAGGCAGCGTGTGGCCCGGGTAATCGTGGATAAGCTGCTGGAGATGGCCGGGACGGATCCGGAAATCACAAGCGATGGGCTGACCGGGGATGTGCACCTGACGTTTGCGAGCAACGACCTGTCCGCTGCGATCCATTCAGATCTGTTTCTGAGCGCTGAAGTAAAAAAGGTGCTGCCCGCCATCGACAGGGCGCTCATGTTCTTGCACGAGCAGAAGGTGATCACCCTGGTGGGAGGGCTGGCGATTTTCAGGCAGGCCATGACCATTCGGCTTTTGGAAACCGCCAAACGTCGGATGTACAGCAAGGGGGATCACAAGCCGCTCGAGGTTCACCAGCGCGAAAAGCGGATTCAGGTCCACATCATGATGGCTTATGCCGCGCTCGCCCTTGAAAAGATCGCCAGTGCCCTGACGCTCGTACTGGATTATTTCTCACTCGGACAGGTCAAATTCATCAACAAGTATTTCAAGGAAAACAGGGAACTGCTCGAAAAAGCCGCCACCGCTGAATCCTACCGAATGATCGTGGAAAGCCTGAGAAATCCGGTTCAGATATCGGCGGTGGGAAAGCCGGTCGAAGACAACATGCTCATCCTGGCAGGGCCCGGATCCGGCAAGACGACGCTGATCGTGCACCGATGCGCCTATTTGCTGGAGGTGGAACGGATTCCTGCAAGGCGAATCCTGGTTCTCTGCTTCAACCACAGCTCTGCCATGGTTCTCAGAAAAAGGCTCCTGAATCTGGTCGGAAAAGCGGCAAGAGCCGTTACAATCAGCACCTATCATGGTGTGGCCATGCGGCTGGCCGGTATCTCGGTCCAGGATATGGCCAAAATACGCGACACAGAGAACAGCATAGATTTTGAGGGCATGATCAGGCGAGCGGTGGCACTGCTCAATGGGAAGGAGGAAATCCTCGGGGTTGAACCGGATGAGCTGCGCGAACGATTGCTGGCAGGATACAGCCACATATTGGTCGATGAATATCAGGACATCGATGAGGACCAGTACGAAATGGTTTCGGCAATCGCCGGGAGGTCGAAACTGGAAGACAGTAAACTGGCGCTGGTGGCGGTGGGCGACGACGATCAGAATATCTACACGTTCCGGGGGGCCAATGTCGAGTTCATCCGGCGGTTCCAGGAAGACTACCCGACAAAAGCCATCTATCTTGTTGAAAATTACCGTTCCACCCAGCATATCATCGCGGCTTCCAATGCCTTGATTCGCCACAATACGGACAGGATGAAAGGAAGCCACCCCATCCGCATCGACCATGTGCGGGAGGCCAATCTGCCAGGAGGACGATGGACGGATCTCGATCCCGTCAGCAGGGGGCAGGTCCAGATCGTGACGGTGCGGGATGTCCACCATCAGGCGGATTACATCAAAAGTGAAGTGGACAGGCTCCGGCAGTTCGACCCGAATGTAGGATGGAGCGATTTTGCCGTCCTTTCGAGAACCAGGATGCCGCTGGGCGCTATCCGCTGGCTGCTGGAAAAATCCGGATACCCTACCAGGACATCTCTGGACAGAGGCTTGCCGATGGCCAGTATACGAGAGATCCAGTCTGTCCTGGCATGGCTTCTGGAAAAGGAAAAAGAGAATGGACGTGCAAGCGATATCCGTGCCGGGCTCAACGCCATTCGGGGCGACAAAGAAAAAAATGCCTGGTGGCAACTGATTGAGTCTTTTTTTGAACATTACAAAGCGGAAACCGGCGATCACTTGCGGCCCATCGGTTGGGCTTGTGAGCGCTTCTATGAATTTCTGTGGGAGCAGCGACGGGAAAAGGTGATCGGTGAGGGGATCTTCCTGAGCACGATCCATTCCGCCAAGGGGATGGAATTTCCCCATGTGTTCATTCTGGACGGCGACTGGCCCGATGAAATGAACAGGCAACGCCGGGAGGAGGAAAGGCGGGTCCTGTATGTCGGAATGACCCGTGCCGAAGAGACCCTCAGACTGCTGAAGGTGCCGAAGCGAGGCAACCCGTTTTTGAAGGAAATCTCGGGAAATTCCGTCATGCCGATCACCTACCGAGGGAGTCCGGACGGTGTGAACCGTGTTCCCGCACGATACGAAATCCTGGGATTGGAAGATGTTTATGTGGACTACGCGGGCTGCTTTGCAGGCACCCATCCCATCCATAAACACCTGGCGAAGCTGGAAACCGGGCAGTTTGTCTCTCTGCAACAGAACCATTCGAAAATAGAAATCCGGGATTCAGCAGGTAGATGCGTGGGAAGGCTTTCGGAGGCGGGGCGCGGCAAGTGGCAAAATCGGTTGGGTTCCATCCTGGAAGCGAGGATCCTGGCAGTGCTGAGAAGGGATCAAAATGACCCCGATGCAGACTTTATTAAAAATATTAACGCAAAAGAGTGGGAATTGCCTCTAGTTGAGATAGTGTGTTCTCCCGATAGGATATGACTTCATGAAAATAGTATATTTACTTTGAAAAAGTATAAAACCCTATTTTTTGAAAAATCTAAGATTAATACCAATTCCTTACTCACCATATAATTGGTTTTCATCCGGAAATGGTCTTTTTGACCAATCTCGGCGTCAATCTGCACGTTTGCTTGTGCGGCGACCACCAGGTCGCCTCCGCGCAAACGCTTGATTTCCTTGATATTGGCCAAAAATCCTCATTTCCGGATTGGAAACTGGGTTCTATAAGAAAATCATTTCCGGATGGACACCAGCTATGCTATTAAGTCAGCAGTGAATAACGGACTGCATGTTAATTTTGAAAAAATCGACATATGTTTACAGAAAAATTTGATGAAAATGCTACGTTTGGCATAGAAAATCCTCTCCAGTATCTGTGCCAAACTTGTCGGATTTTTCAATAAATATCTTCATTCTCCTGGATTTTTCCACCGAAACCGTTTGTCTGAAAAATATTTTTCCCGCAATCGTAAACTCCCGTTCAGCACCGTTATACATTTCCTCATGAATTTCATCCATTGCTCCTTACAAAAAAAACTTGACGGGTTCTTTCAATTTTTTCTATCTTCCAATCGCTCCAAAAGGAAGGTTACCGCTGGCGCGTTCTGTCGAGCCAGGCGCAAGATTTCTTTCGAGGCTTTCGTTGAATTGAATGAGAAACTGCTTTCTGTCTTCTATCAGCCCTTCCCTATTCGGCGCTGGATGGCATTTCGTCTGCTGGCTATTGACGGATCTGCCATGCGTGTCCCTGACGACAATGAGACGAAAAAATTCTTCGGTGTTTGGAATCCCGCCAAAAATCGACCTGCCCTTTGGCCAGGGTTTCGTTGCTCTATGACGTCCTGGATCGGATCACCGTTGATGCACTCATGGTACCTAAAAGCGAAGGCGAACGGTCATTAGCTGCTAAACACATGCAGAGTACCGGTGAAGGGGACATTTTTCTTCTGGACCGAGGATACCCCGCATACTGGCTCCTTGCCCTGACCTTGAACCGGGGTTCTCAATTTCTTTGTCGAATCAAAAAGGATTCAGATCTTGTCAAGGAATTCCTCCGTTCCGGAAAACGCGAGGCCATCGTTACGCTCACACCGTCGCCAGCGGCCGCAAAATTCTGCGAAGAGAAGAATTTGAGCACCAACTCATTGAAGGTTCGCGTCCTACGGTTCACACTGAAAAACGGACTTAAAGTCGTTCTCATGACTTCCCTCTACGACAAGCGCCAGCTGCCTTTAGCGGAGCTCAAAGAGCTTTACACCAAGCGCTGGGCTGTGGAAACCGCCTACAGCCATTTCAAATGTCCTATCGAAATGGAGAACTTCTCGGGAAAGTCTCCCGCTGTCGTCCTCAAAGATTTTCACGCCAGAGTTCTAACAGCCAATCTGGCTGCCATGATCACTCACCCAGTTCAAGATGTGATTGAAGATCAAGCCAAAAACCATCCCGATCGGCCCAAGTACCAGGTCAACTTCACCTATGGGCTTTCGTCTATGAAAAACAACATTGTGCTCCTCTTTACTCGACGACATATCACTAAAATCCTTCAACCCCTTCTCACGCTCGTCGGTAAGTCTTTATCGATTATCCGACCAGGGCGGAAAATTCCCAGAAAGAGGGGGCCAAAACTGAAAATTGCCACTATGGCTTACAAGCCCATAGCTTAAGTCAATGATATTGACTATCGTACCTCAAGTTTCCATCTTCATTTGAGGTATCTTTCTATGTTATTCTTTTTAATGTATTCTAATGTCCTTTTCGAAAGATAGGTACCAATGGGAAATGCTACATACATAAGGCGAAGATAACTTTTGAATACGCCAAAGGTCAACCTATTTTGCCTGATTATCCCAACTCCCAATAGAAGGTGAAAAAATGATATTGAACCAATAAAAATCCAAACCTCAACGACATGGTCAATGTCCCGGAATTTAGTAAAAAAAACCAAAAAGCCGCAAAGCCCAAATATGAAAAAGAAATAGCCAAAATTCCTAATAGGTTTATATAAGTCTGGAAACAGCATAAACTATAAGTCCTTTTGGCTACTGCAACTTGCCCTGCACGCCTTGTGCATATCCTGTTTGATGAATTGCCCAGCCCAATCCTTGGCCGTCAAACCTGGGTTCCGGGTGGGTAGTCAAAGGGTGTATTTGATCACAGGGGGTGCATTTTTCCCTGGCGTCCGAGGCTAAATTTTGCTAAGGTGCTTTGCCAGGAGGGAACAGCACCTTGGCAGAGACCCTGTATCAAGTTCGCGGCCGTCAGATCAGAGAGGAAGACCTCTCGTTTATCCGCGATACCATCTCCCGGTATTGGGAACGCGGTCGAACCGCCATTTCCCGAGTGCTGTGTGAGCACTGGGACTGGCGGCAGCCGAACGGGCAGATCAAAGGGATGGCCTGCCGTGCGCTGCTGCTCAAGCTCCAAGAAAAAAAGCTCGTCAACCTCCCCCCGTCTTTGTCCACAACGAATCATCGGAAGCCCCGCAAGGCTGTTCGACGCAGCTATAGCTACGACACCTCGGAGATTCACGGAACGGTCTCCGAGTTTGGCTCTTTGAAAATCGAGATGGTCCGGCGCACCCCGAATGAAGGCCTGTGGGATCACCTGGTCGACAAATACCATTACCTGGGGCGCCCCCGAATCGTCGGTGCATACTTGAAGTACCTGGCCTACCTGGATGGACACCTGGTGGCTTGCCTCGGTTGGGGCTCAGCGGCCTGGAAGGTGGAATGCCGCGACCGGTTCATCGGCTGGCAGCCTCCTACCAGGGAAGCGAACCTCTACAAGGTCATCAATAACGTCCGGTTCCTGATTCTGAACTGGGTTTCGGTGGAACACTTGGCCTCGAAGCTTCTGAGCGCCAACATCCGGATGCTTCCGGGGGACTGGCAGGCGTTTTACCGCCATCCCGTTGCCTTGCTCGAAACCTTCGTGGACACCACTCGGTTCCAGGGCACCTGCTACCGGGCAGCCAACTGGGTCTATGCAGGACTGACCAAGGGGCGTGGACGCTACGACCGCTATAACCGCTGCATGGAACCGGTCAAGGCGGTCTACCTCTACCCGCTTGGCAAGCGTTTCCGCGAGGCGCTCCATGGCTGAAACGACTCTTTTTCCCGAAGGGATCGCCTTGACCGAAGAGGGGATGCAGGATGTCCCGCGCTCCGTGCTCATCTATATCAATCTCGCCCTTGTGGAGGAAAACCGCGAACTCCGAAAACGGATCGAACACCTCGAAGCGCGTCTGAACAAGGATTCCTCCAACTCGGATCGGCCGCCGTCCTCGGATCCGCCCTTCAAAAAGAAAAAATCCGGGAAGAAAAAGAAAGACACCGATCGACGGAAACTGACCCATCCGGGGCACCGGCAGGAGATGCTCCCGCCGAAGGAAACCCGAGTCATCCTTCCGGAAATCTGCACCTGCGGCAACCGCGAGTTCCCCGAAACCGAACCGTATTATACGCACCAAGTCATCGAACTGCCGCCGATCGAACTCGAGGTCATGCACTTCGAACTGCACCGAGGCAGGTGCCCGGTCTGCGGCAAGATGCAAAAGGCCACCGTCCCCAAAGAACACCGGACAGGCTACGGTCCCAGGCTTTCAGCCATGATCGCCGAGATGGCGGGCACCGGAGGCAGACAGTCGCTCAACGATTCAAACCTTCTGCGCTTCGGTGCTTGGGTTCCATATCAGCCTGAGCGCCATCCAGAAGATCATCGATCGGGCCTCGGCCGCGATCCAACCCCACTATGAAACGATCGGCCAGGCAGCCAGACAGGCGCCGGTCAACCACATCGACGAGACCAGCCACCGCCTCAACGGCTTCCTGCAATGGCTGTGGGTGATGGCGGGGCCGGCAGTGGCTTTCTTCATGATCCATTCCAACCGCTCGAAGGAAGCCTTCGAAGCCCTGATCAAGGACTGGACCGGCATCCTGGTCTCGGACGGATACGGCGTGTACCGCAAATGGGTCGGACTGCGGCAGACTTGCCTTGCTCATCTGATCCGCAAGGCCAAGGAACTCTCCGAAAGGAAAGACCCGGACATAAAACGTTTCGGTCTCTGGGCAACCCATGAACTCCAACGACTATGTCATATGGCCAAGGATCCCCCCTCCGTCGGAGATTGGCAGGCCTTTTATGCTCGTTTGATCCGCTTGATCACCCTTCATGAGAAGCGCAAGGATGATGCCGGCAGATTTGCACGCCGTCTCCGCAGGGAGATCGAAAGCCTTTGGACGTTCCTCTCGGAGCAGGGGGTGGATCCCACGAACAATCATGCCGAGCGGATGCTTCGATTCGCCGTGCTGTGGCGTAAATCCAGCCAGGGTACGTCCAGTGAAAAAGGCAACCGCTGGGTGGAGCGTATCCTCTCACTCAGGCAGACCTGCCGGCTTCGGAAAAAGACAACCTTCCCCGTCCTTGTCGATGCCTTGCGCGCCTACTTCCGGGGTCAGGAACCCGACCTCTCCTGGATCGCCCAGCCCACCGCCTGATCCAGATCCTGTGATCGATTACGGCGCAAGCACCATTCACTGACTCATAAAAATTAATAGCGATAAAAAGGCCATTAAAAGAGGAACTCCAATAGATAAAGTAAACAGTATCTTCGTTTGCTGCCGCAGCCTCCAGACTTGTTTATCCTTCTTTAATAAAGGGAGATTTTCCTTTTTAATGAAAAAGAAAAGCTTGTTAGGATCCGCATACGGTTTGAATGCATTTGAGATTTTATTTTTCGCAATCTCAGGGTACTTTTTTCGAAAGATATAGAACATCCTAGTGCCTTGAATAAAAGTCAAAACCCAGCAACTTATTATAATTATAAAAATAGTTGTAATAATATTTTCCATATTCACTATTTATTACTTCCCCAAATTTTGGTATACGTTGCGTAGCCGTGCCCTTCAGCAGAAGTCCCTGCGCCAACACCAAAGCTATAAGTATTTGAAGGCAACGCATCTGATATGGGGGTGTTTCTTTCGTAACCACCAGTAAGGACCTCACCTACAGATCCCCCAGCCGTCCCTGCCCATCCACTAACATCATCAATACATGGATTATCTGAAGTTGTGATATCTAAAGTTAATGAGGCGGAAGCACCACCATGCAACCCTGCACCGCCCGTTGCATAATAACCAAAATCCCAATTTCCAGTTTTTGGGTTATGCCCAATAATTATACCAGCACTTTTAGTTGACCCCGCTAATCCGCCTGCATTAAAACCTAAACCAATCTGCCATGTCCTTAATCCCCACGGGCCAGCAAAGTTAATCGGATTGTTTAGGCAATAGCCGTAAAGATCTGTATCCCCTCCCGCGAAACCGATGGGGTCTTTGGCGGTCCAGCGGCCGGTGGCGGGGTCGTAGTCGCGGAATCCGAAGCGCACCAGGCCCGTGTCGGGGTCGTGGAGACCGCCGGCGAAGCCCAAGGGGATGGCAAGCCCCGGGTTGCTGTCGGAGACGATATTGCCGAAGGCGTCGTAAGCGATCTCTTTGACCACATTGCCCTGGCCGTTCACCACCAGGCGGAGCGAGCCGACCGGGTCGTAGAAGAGGTGAGAGCGCACGCCGTCTTCTCCGGTCATGGCGACGGGGAGACGGCCGTCCGCGTATTCGAAGCGGAGTTGGAGCCGGTCGTTTGCGTCATAGACCGCGAGGAGCCGGGTCAGGCCCTGCCAGAGGTATTTCTGGGTGAGGGCACCGTCGATCTTTTTTGCGATGCGCCGGCCAAGGGGATCGGAAACGTACTCGATCAGCCTACCGTCCGCGAGGCTGACCGACAGAAGCTCGCCGCGGCTCGCGTAATCATACCGGGTCCTCGTGCCTCCGACGTCCCGGTAGAGCAGAAACCCATCGAGATCATAACCAAAAGAGGTCTGCCCGGTGCTCACCAGGTGATCCTCGATGGAGTACTCATAGGCGCGGCCGGCGATATCCCGCAAGGCGTTGTGCTCCCAGACCCGCCGGCCGTTTTCATCATAGCGGTATTCCTCCACGAACCGGCCGTCGAGGTGAACCGTGGCAAGTCGTCCGGCCGCATCATAGCCGTAGTCGTAGACGGCCGTCCTGCCGTTCAGGACCTCGGTGCGGCGGGTGATCCGCCCGGCTTTGTCGCGGAGAAGCTCCCACGAGGAAAGGGCGCCAGGTCCCGTCCGCGGCCAGCGATCCCAGGCCGGCATAGCGGACCCTGCCTTCACGATAGGGGGCCGCGTTGCTCGGGAGGTAGACCAGGGGGGCGGGCTCGCTTTGCCCCTCCTCCAGCACATAGATCCGCAGGTCGAAATCGCCTTCGAATCGCTGGGTCCACTGGAGGATATGGTTCTCGGCCGACCAGCGGAAGCGCGGGCCGGTGTTCGTCAGCCAAAACGTTGTCAGCGGATTCGGGCTGTCCAGGATGATCACCCGGCTTTGCCGTCCCTCGTCATAGAGATTCGAGAGCGTTGCCGTTCCAGCATCCGGACCTGTGATGCGCCAACGGTTCGTCCGGCCGTCCTCGGCATCCTCGAACACCATGACCCGGCTGTGCGCGGCCCCGGCAGGGAGGAGGAAAAGGAAGGTGATGATCACAAAAAGTGAAAGAAAAGCTGCTCTGCCATGGTTCATATCCGCCCTCCCGGCTTCTGGTTGCCATCATCACGGATCGGCCTGGCACTGGAAGGCGGCTCTTTGTGCGTATGCCCACAACGGTGTGCACGCCTTCGGCCTGCGCAAGTCAGGCAGGGATCTACCGCAAGTTCTGCGCCAAGCTGGGTGAGGGCTGCGCCATCGGGCGGTCGCTATTCATGCTGCAGGCATGCATCCGGTTGAATTTATGCGGATAGGGGATTTTTTGCTCGGGAGGAGGTTCGGCCGGGAACGGGGACGGACAAGGCAATGGGGGATCCACGAACGGGCCTTAAAACGGGTCGATGCACAATCGAGTGGGCATTGCTGCGGGGATTCAGGCCACCGATGAGCCTCGGATGGATCCGATCTCCGCGTTTTGGCGGACCGGCGATATGCTTCGTCAAACCTTCGGGTTTCGGGGCGGCGCCCTTCTCGATACCCTGAAGAGTCTGCTTGAAGCCAGGACGATGGGCGGCCTCGAATCTCCTTACCAGCAATAGTGCACCGGCAATCGTCGGCCGCAAAACCTCTCCGCCCCACCAAAGATAGCCGCGCGACAGCAACAAGCGCAGCAAGTCCTTCGGGTCGATCCCTTCCCGGTCACTATCCTGCGCAGCCGCCATCATGTCGCGCGCGATGTCGGGATCCATGGCAGCCAGCCGACCGGTTCGGGCTCGAACGGCGATGCGGACTGCAGCGTCATCCGCGACAGTTCGATCTGACGCCGAAGGGGCACAGGGACGTAGGTCATTTTGATATGCTCGCGCAGACGCCCGCCGATCACCCGCAACAACCCGGCCTCGTCGGTGAAGCGGCTGTAGGGTTGCTTGTCGCACTCGATTTCCTTGAGGAAAGTCTCCACCTTCGGTTCCCGCCGCGTCGAACGCGGCCCCTCGATGCAAACCACTCTTTCAAAGGCCCTACAATCGGTTCTAGCTCTGACAAATCCACGGTTTTTATAGACAGGCCTTTTTGCTCTCCTAACCTTTTAAAAACAGCATCTGCTGGGGAGCTATCAGTTAGTTTCCATCCGGAAATGGTCTTTTTGGCCAATCTCGGCGTCAATCTGCACGTTTGCTTGTGCGGCGACCCACAGGTCGCCTCCGCGCAAAGGCTTGATTTCCTTGATATTGGCCAAAAATCCTCATTTCCGGATTGGAAACTGGGTTCTATAGGAAAATCATTTCCGGATGGGCACCAGTTAAGATCCAATGTCATTGACTTAGAATTTATCGGTAAATAATGTCTACTTTTCGGTAGGCGATGATAGCAGCAGCCATATGCAGTAAAGCCATATAGGTATCGCTGAGCTTCTCATAGCGAACCAGGATTTTACGGAAGCGATTGAACCATGAATGACTCACTTCAACCACCCACCTTCTGGCTTTCCATGCGGGATTGCGCTTTTTTTCCTCGATCTCCTCCCCCCGTGTTTTCACGTGGGGAATATAACCGTGGGCAACGGTGGTCTCCAATGCCGGTTTGCCATCATAAGCTTTATCCGCGCACAGATTCTGCTGGATATCGGTGGGACGGTCGATGACGATTTCTTCCAGCACCAGTTCCAACTGGGTCACATCATGCCGGTTTGCTCCGGTCACGACGAGCGACAGCGGGACACCACGGCCGTCCACCAGCAGATGGCGCTTGGTTCCATTTTTTTCCCCTGTCGGTCGGATTCCGACCAACCGCTTCCAGCGCCAGGGGAGCCTTGACCATCGCCCCGTCGATGCTTTGCCAACTCCAGGCGATGCCCTCCATTTCATCGTATTCGGCAAGCCCGGCTCTCCACAAGGCGACAAAAAAGCCTGCGCGCATCCAATGCATGAAATGGGTGTGGATAGCGCTGGGACTTCCGAAACGTTCCTTGGGAAGCGCTTTCCACTGACAGCCGGTTCTGAGCACGTATATGATGGCTTCAAAAATCTGCCGGGGGAGCATCGGCCTTCTTCCGCCGCCGATTTTGCGCTTGTAAGATTTTTAATGATTTCCGCTCGTTACAGTTTGTCCCGTTCGGCGACAATTCTTCTTCTCCTAGAGCCCACACCGGTCTCCGTTGCGCCGCAACCACTCTTCATGGGTTTCATATTCCGGGGCTGCCCGACTCACTCGTTCTTAAAATTACGGGCTGTGGTTGTGTTCGTGAAGATGTACCGACTCATGAAGGATCAGAAAAACACCAAAGCCCTGCGGACCTCCCCGTACACCTTCATGCCGAGGCATCACCAGGATCAAGACCTCTAACCCCTATCCCGGCCGGAGGCCCCTTTGCGTCTCCCTGCCTCCGTTTCATCCTTGCACGCTGAAAAAAATTCACATATTGGCCTCTGCACGCCCGCCGAAAGGACCCAAAAGAAAAAGAAAAAGGAGGTTTCCATCTCGGCTGAGAATAGAAAATCTCGGTGTTGGCTGAAACTCGATTTCAATTCTGGAGGAGGATCAAAATTGCGCCGTCCCAGAGGGTTGTCTTTTTTCGGCTTTCATTTCGATGAGATAGATAGGATGGATAAATAGGTCTTTTGGATTCGTCTTCTGAGCGAGAAAGGGAAATTGATGGATTTGTTCATCAATCTGAATGGAGTAACCCTAGGATTACGATGCCGCATACTGGAATAGGCACGTATCCTGATACAATCCATTTAATTCCTGGTTTAGAATCAAGTTTGAGTGAGCAATAATGGCCATCGAATTTCCATGTATCCCCCGCCTTCGCTTCGAGGATATTTGCTGTCTTAACTCGGTTCCGTTCCAGGTCCATGTTCTTGTGGCTGTAGCCCCAAAGAGAGGTCGCAGTCTTGATCCATTCCAAACATAAACATTGGTTGCAGAGCCCCCACAGGCCGGTTTGAGGGTTTTTCCGTCAAAGTTCCAACTATTCTTCCAGCTTGATCCAAAATTTAACCTGAGCACGCGACCATTCCAAACATACGTATTCGATGTATTCGCACTGAGAATTGGCCTGATTTCTCCGATGGTCTCACCATAGCCGGTATTTAAATGAGACATCGAAATTATGAGTAGTATCAATATGAAAAATACATGTTTCATTCGATCAACGATAAAAAACACTCTCAATTAAAAATAACTTTACAGCAATGTAATGAGTTTCCTGTTTAAGAAAGAGGTTCATTTCCTCCCATCATTCCTTCTTCAGATCACTGATGATATGCTGCCTGGCAGCTTCTCCCGACTGGATGCCGGACAGCTCAACCGTCCGCCTGATATCTCCTTTGTGATGCTGCACCTTTCTGTAGCGCATACCGTATTCTTCACTTCCGGCAAACACATCCAGCCGTCTTTGAACGGCTTCATATACCTTTCTGATAAGCCTCCTGGTTTCATTACAATGAACATCGAAGCTACGCATCCTTACAATCCCTGCGCTCCACTAATTTTCCCACATCTCGATGATCGAAACTACAGACCTGGATACAGCCTCGAGGTTCCGAGCCGATTCCGCCGTGCTCTTGAATGCGTTTTCAGCCCTCGTAGATCCGGAGATATACGTATGTTCATGGCTGTATCTGGTCGTCGGACAGGTGGCGGGCGACGGCCCTGAGGCATCGCATAAGCCGGCCCAGTGTGTGGTAACGGTGTACCCGCTGTGGCCGCCATATCCTTCCAGAGGGTGATAGACATAGTTGGCCGTCGACCACTCTTGCAGTGGCAAGGACGTGGGTGTGGCACAGGCCGCACCGAGAACCCCGACCAAAACGATCGCACAAAGCATCCTGAAAAGTGCTCTCATCCTTACCCCCCTATGATTTTTAGCGATAGCTGCCCGGCGGCAGATCGCAAGCGTCTCCGGCACCCAGAGTCAACTCCACTCTATCAGACTCAGCTTCAGCTTCGTGCCAGTCAATCCAGGATGGAAGAGACACCCCTCGTATGCCATCGAGAGCCGCTGCAACTGTTCGGATGTGCTGTCGAAGAAGTCCAGGCCTTTCTGATGTTGAAAGTCCACGTAGGATATCTCCAGGATGCCCCACAGTGCACCAAGGCTCCCACAGCCCGGGTTTCCCTGGAGAAGTAAGGCGCCTTGCACCACCATTCCCGTCAACGTGGCCGGTTCCGCACAGCCCCGCTCTCGGAAGACGACGGACACATGCCCTTTGCGATCCCTCTGTACGCTCCTTAAACTCTCAAGATGACATTTCAAGCAGTTGTATTCGCCGAATTGGCCGCAGCCCAGGAACGTGTTGTGAATGGTGAGGAGAAAGCTCGGGGTAAAGTCGAATGCCCCGGCAGCGGTTGTGAACTCGAAATCGAAAGCCTGATTGGAGCAGGCCCCCTGCGGCATCCTGGGTGTCATGGACATGATGAGGTTTTGAGGGGCCTTGAGCATGGAAGCAACCACTCCCGCCATCGCTGCGGCGCCGGGAACGGCGGGGTCATAGACAAAACACCCCAGCCTGAGGCGAGCGGCTTCGGCCAACACAGGCATCAGATCCCCGGCATCGGCTATCTCGTAGAGGCCCTGCTCTGAGTGGACATTCATGGTGACGTGCTCACAAGGTTTCAGGATCGGGTCGATTTGCCGCAGTCTTTGAAAGTGTCCCATCACCGCTCTTCCGTATTTTCCAATGAAGAAGATCGCGAACTCGGGCGAGACCAATGTTTGTGTCCGCGCCGGGCTGCCCCAACCAAGGCTGGTCAGTGGACCGAGGCTGAGGGCAGGGATCCCCAGAATGACTGTCTTGATGAACGTTCGCCGTTCCATTCTTTTCCTCAACAATGTCTGTATATTGCGGTCAGGGCTGCTTGGCAGCGCGTTAAAAAATCCGCTACGGACAGGCTGGGGAAAAATGCTCAGATGCAACGCCTGCGAGATCCCCGGGAATGAGGCGTACTTATAGGTGCGCCTCAATGACAGGGGATGAGCAAAACGCAGCAGATGGACGCATTTCAACAGCCTGTCAGGGGTTCGACCACCTAAGTCAGCTATACGGCTGCTGCATCCAGCCTAGAAACCAACCACCTTCGACTTCCCGCCGTGGATTCGCTTGATGCGGCTCTCCTCTGCCAGGGCGTTTACCAGCGTCCTGTGCTTCAACCGTTTGCCGTAATAACGAAACTGTTCCAGCACGGCCTTGAAGTCCCCCGGTGTCAGATCGGGAATGCCTTGAAGCGCAGCAAGGTCGGCATCGGCAAGGAATCCCATCACCAACTCCGAAAGGAGCCTTTCATAGAAGATTTGTTTCCCCTCGGGGCCCAGGAACCCAAACCCCAGTTTGAACTGAAATCGTCTGAGCGCCGCGCGGTCCAGGTCTTCCAGCCGGTTGGTGGTGCAGATGAGGATACCGTGGAAGCTTTCCATCCGGGTCAAGAACTCGTTGGTCAGGCTGATTTCCCATGAGCGCTCGGCCCGATCGCGATTGAAGAGGAACGATTCCGCTTCGTCCATCAACAGGACCGCCTCGTCCATCTCCGCGGACTCGAAGGCTTGCCGCAGGTTTCTCTCGGACTCGCCGACGTACTTCCCGAGGATGTCGCTCGGCCTCACCGTGATCAGTTCCCGCCCCAGGGTCTCCGTGGCGTGGCGGCCGAACTCCGTCTTGCCGCTCCCCGGCGGACCATGCAGAAGAACGGTTCGCTGGACGCGGCGCACGGCGGCGCCCGGGCTTTTGCGAAGAAGGCGATCGAATCTCTTCAGCTGATCGAGCAGGGCATATGGGTCGCCCTCGATGGAGAGCCCGTCCAATGCATAAGAGCGGTGTGCCCCGCTCGGCGTCGGCGGGTCCTCCCCGCCATTCAGAAGGGTTTCGTGCGCCCGGAGGCTCAGATGAATCGCCTCCTGGATCCGCTTTCTGCCGCGCCTTTTGGCCTCGAGCGCCCCCTTCAGAGCCAGGTCGATGGCACCGGCGCCGAGGGAGTAACGCTTTGCGAGCGCTTCGAGGTCCGCGGGATCGAACAGGCCGGCAACTGCATTTTTCTGCACGATGGTTCTCCAGAGAAGCGTGCGCTGGCACCGATTGAAGGCCTTGAAACGAAGGCTGAAGGTGAACCGGCGCAGGACGGATTCCTCGATGTCATCGAGCCGGTTGGTGATCCAGATCATGCGCACCCCGGGCTCTTCAAGCGTCTGGTTCAGCCATGCCTTGTCGAAGGTTTCGCCGTTTTTGAACCACGAGTGCTGGGTGTTGAGCAGGTTGTCGGCCTCGTCCACCACGATCAGCGATCCCGGCCCGTTGTTGGTCATGTTGAGGCAGGCGACGATCGCCATTCTTCGCGAACGGGCCTTGTTGTCCTCCGTGCGGTTGATGGCGTAGGCGGGAATGCCCAGTTGCTGTGCCACGCCCACAGCGAAGGTGGATTTTCCCGTGCCGGGCGGCCCGTAGAGAAGAATGTGGACCGAGCCTTCGGGCTTCTTCTTCAAGAGGTCGCACACGTAGCGGACCTCCGCCTCGGGGATGAAATGCGCATCCAGCGGAATGTCCGCGCACTTCCCTAAAGCCTTGAAGTGCATGGAGAGCACGTTCGCCGAGGGGTTTTCGAGCAGCGTCTGGAACTCCTCTTCGATGGCGAGGTTGAACCGGTTCATCTCCAGGAGGCCGATCCGCTTGAGGGTGCCTGCGATCACGGATTGCAGCTCCCTTGCGCTCATCCCGAGCAGGGCCGCAAGATATTTCCGGCGGTGGATGCGCTGGCATTCGACGTGGTCCACGAAAAAGCGTTCGAGCTGAATGTGATAGGAGACCAGATAGAGGAAGACACAGAATTGGGCCTCGGATGCATCGAGGTGGAACATCTCCTGTACCACGGCCAGGCTCTTTTCGATCTCGGACTTCCCCTGGTAGCGCAGTCCCCCCAGGCGCTCCTCGAGCAGATCGCCCAGCCGCCCTCGCACCCGCCGGTGGCGGCGTCGGCTCGCCCCCAGGGCCTCCATGAGCACCAGCGAGCACACCCCGGGATCGCCTTCCGCTTCCCGGATCTCCTCCTCCAACCCGCAGCTCTCGGGGCCCAGAAGCGATGTGAGCAGAGCTTCCGCCTCTCCCTTGAACAGCCAGAAGACGGTCTCGAAAAATTCCCGGTCGAGGATCGGGTAGATCTCCAGATGCCGCCTCAGGTAGATCATGGCGTTTCTGAGCAGAAAGGCCTGGTCCCTGCGGTCGCCGAAATCTTCTGCCTGTCTGCGTCTTGGTTTCACCGTCAACACCTCCCTCCATGTTGGTTTATCCCACTCTACCGTGCTAATATTCCATAGTGCGGAACGAACCAGCGTTTTCCGGGAGGAATTCCAATGGCCGAAAAAATCGATAAAGCAAGCAGTTATGGCATGAAGCTCCTTGGCCTTTTCGCACGGCTGCTGTTTACGAAGGAGCCGCTCTCGCTGATCGACCTCAGCCGCAACATGCGCTGCTCCAAGCAGACCGTTCTGCGCCTGGTGGACGACATCCGGCGGAGCTACAGGGTCGACATCGAGGAAAGCCTGGAAGGCAAACGCCGTTATTACCGGATCAAGACCGAGAGGGAGATGCCGAAGTCCATTCCGATGACCGGGCTCGAGATGAATGTACTGCTGATGTGCAGGGCGTTCACCGAGCATCTCCTGGGGCGCCCTCTTTTTGAGGAGGCCACCAGAGGCCTCGAGAAGGGCATGGCGCTGGTGCCGAAAGACGCGCCTCTCTCCGCCGGCCACTATGCCTCCTTCCGGCCCGGGAGCATCGACTACGGTCCGCACCGCCAGAAGATAGAGGCCTTGATGGACGCCATGAATCAGGGCTTGATTGCGAGGATCGCCTATAAATCCCCATCGACGGAAAAGGCGAATGTCTTTTATCTGAAGCCTTTCAAGCTCTTCTCCCGGAACGAGACGCTTTACCTGCATGGCCGCATGGCGACGGCCCCCGACAGGCCGCGAAGTTTCGAACCGGATTTCGACCCCCTGCTGGCCGTGCACCGGATCCAGCAGGTGGAGGTCACCACGCGGCGGTTCAAGGTGCCGCCAGATTATGATTTCGATGCACTGTTCAACCGTGAGTACGGTGTGATCAAGGACATGCCCTTCCGAGTGGAGGTGGAGTTCACCGGCTTTGCGGCCATTTTCGTGGCGGAAAGGATTTGGAGCCCGGACCAGAAGATCGTCAAAAAGCGGGATGGCTGCATCAGGTTGGCCTTCAGCGCTTCGTCGGAACCGGAGGTCTTATCTTGGGTGCTGTCGTTCGGGGAGGAGGCCAGGTTGATCAAGCCGAAAAGGCTGGTGAAAAAAATAAAAGAGCGGGTGAGAGAGATGGTTAATCTGTATCAATCTCAACAATAAGACACTCGTTCGAGATATCATATAAATAAACTTGTTATGAAATCGTTAAATTTCAAAACCATAGTCAATGTCATCGATTTTAGTATGATAAAATTTTTATAAAAAAACTAAAATATCTAATTTAAATAATATTTATTATAAAATCGTAATTTTTTCACATTTAAAATTGATGTCATTTTATTATTCACCATATAACTGAATTCGACTACCTAGTCTCCATCCGGAAATGATTTCCCGGTACAACCCAGTTTCCAATCCGGAAATGAGGATTTTTTGCCAATATCAAGGAAATCAAGCGTTTGCGCGGAGGCGACCTGTAGGTCGCCGCACAAGCAAACGTGCAGATTGACGCCGAGATTGGCAAAAAAGACCATTTCCGGATGGAAACTACCTAGATCAACCTTTGAAGCAATCCTCATTGTGCCATATCAAATATTCTTCACTCGGCCTGAAACGCGAATCCAGCGGCAGGTGGATTCTGCTACCATGCAGCGAGTAATATAATCGGCCATTTTCAAATTCTTCCCTGATCCGGCGGCTCACGATGAAGCGATGCTCTTGAGTCACCGTCACATACCCCGCATCAAAAAGCTTATGGATGTCTGATCGCAGCAGCAGTCCATTATCAACCCGGTGGGGGCCCGACTCGCTGAAAGGCTTGATGTGCGCCGCCTCCAGGGCAGGAAGGGTCTTTTCTTGCGTGACGGCGCAACGCCGGTCGTAGGCATCCGTCACCATCACCCTGAAGGTCCCCTGACCGAGGCGCTGCTGTATGGTTACAGGCTTGCCATACCCTCCCGGAGCTTCAGCAACCCGTTTTTCCTCTGTAAAATCTGGATAGGTCTGAGTCAACGCCAGCCTTTCAGATACGGCGTCCCACAAGGCACGGCCATGAAAGGTAGCCGTGTCATACGTCTTGCCTTGGACAATATTCAGGCTGAAATCCGCGGGCACGGGGATCCAATCGTCCCGCCTGAAGAAGAAGGGCTGCGTCAGGATAATGCAGCCGATTTTGTAATCTTCAAAGGTATTGTCCGCCCTGCGCCTTTTTTCTATAAGTCGTTTCATGCTGAGAAAAGACGAGGCTCCATTCTTCTCCCGGAAACTCTCCCATGCAAGGCTTAAGGGCAGAACGCTGTGGTGCGCGAAGAAGCCCCCGCCGGCAATGAAATGATTGGGTGCATGGAGCTTGAACAGAAAGGGCTCGCCGGGCTGCAGGGCCTTGAATCTGCCGGATGCGCCGCCCGGCTGCCAGAAGTTGACCTCGTCAATCCCGGGCAACCCGGCCAGGAAGCCGAACCATTCATCGTCCGTGACGCCGATATAGAATCGCATGACGGTCATTCCTCATAGGCGCTGTATTTGTCCGCGCGGCCTTTTGCTTTCTCTACAGGGTATTTCCGGCCATTGATGGCGAGCTTCTCCAAAACCACTTCCGCCGGGTCGAACGTGAATTCATTGGCCAGGTTCAATGCGTAAATGAGAACATCCCCCAATTCCTCCTTGACCCGCCGGCAAGCCTGTTCGTCCGATTTCATGGCCTGCACCTGTTCCGGGCTCTTCCACTGGAAAATCTCCAGCAATTCAGCGGCTTCCAGTGTAAGAGAGATTGCCAGGTCTTTGGGATTATGGTACTGCGCCCAATCACGCTCATCCCGGAAAGAAATCACCGCTCTCAAGAGTGCCTGCAAGTCCATTGGCCCTCGATCACCTCCCATCATCGCTGCTTACCCCGATCGGTTTGCTGCTGTCTTTTTCAGTTTCTATTCCAGCCGTTTGGCGCACCTGACCCCTCCGGACAGAACAAGAAAAATCCGGGCTTTCACCCTTTTCTCACTCGGACAGGAACCGGCTCGGCACCGTGAAACTGATCACGAATACCTCCTTTGGTGGGCGCCCCCGACGATAAAAAGGCTGTTTTCAGCCTGTTCCTCCGGCACCATGCGCCGAAGCAGGCGGAAGGCCTGCGGCCCCATGTCCTGGGCCTCGTCCACCACGACGGCCCGATAGGGAAGAAAGTCGGAGGCCGATTCCAGCACATGGCGGGCATGCTCGAGGGCATCCTCCCTTTCCCGGAGCCCGTGTTCATTGAGAAGCGCCCTGTACTGCTCGAAGACCTTCCACACCTCCCTGCGCGACCGCCGGTTCAAGCGCACGCCGCGGCCCAAACGCGAGGCTTTCATATATTGCTCGACCGTATCGATCTCCTGCGGCTGCACAACCCTCTCCCACTCTTCCCGGTAAAAAGAGAGGGGCAGCTCCGGCTCTCCCGCTGCCAGGTTCCGGGTAAAGGTGGTGAACGGGATCCTGTCGTTGTCCCCCTGAAAAATGGTCTCCGCCAGCCACCTGGCCCTGTGCATCGCTGCGACGGTCTTGCCCGTGCCGGCTCCCCCGAGGACCCGCACCGACCCGTTCCAGGACCAGGAGCCGTTCCAGGATGCCATTGAAGTGGTGGGTCGCGACAGGGAAGGTCGTCCGCAGGAAGTCCTCGACGCCCTGCCTGAGCTGCTGCGAAAGTACGGAAGAGATCATGATGGGGGGCTGCTCCCTCGCTCGCTGCGATATGTCTGTGGAGGCTGACGGATGAAATGGCCAACCGAGTCCGCCGGTCCTTCACAGGCCGTTAAAAACCGTTCTTTCAACTCCTCCAAAAAGGCAGCGTGATCGGAGGCAACCCCGCCCGCTGCAGCATGTTCTGCGCCAGTTCCCGGAAATAAGGCCAGGTGTTCACTGGAAGATTCACCTTCGTGAAGATATCCAGGAACGCCTCCATGAGAGGTTCGTCTGAATCGAGCACCACTGAGAACGCCGCCGAAAGGGTGATAGCAGCCTCTCTCTTGTTTGACCGGGTAGCAGTGAGATCGTAGGCGATCGAAAGTGTTACAGACCCATTATCCAGGGGCTCGTAACCGACCTTGTGTTTTACGCTAAGTTTCATCCCCTCACCGAGCCGGCTCCTGTCGGTTTTCAATGTAAAGGATTCAAGCGTAATACTGACCAGTTTCACTCCGGCGAGCCTTGCTCGGTAGGCCTCCGGGCTCATCTGTGCCTGCGCGGTCTTCTTGGCCATTCCTGCCTCCGAATAACGGTTCACGCCGCCGTGGCGTACTCGTCCGCGAAGTACTGTTTCGTAGGTTTCTGGATGGACGGCAGCCCTGATTCGGTGTCATATGTAATGGCACCAACCCATCTCCGCAACCGCCCGAGTTCGGATTCAAGCCTTTCGAGCCGGCCTCCGATCTTGTCATCCCGCCAGTTGGCAGCCAGCAGCGTAACGACGTACTGGTTCAGACTGACTTCATTTTTGCGCGCCGCCGACACGAGTTCCCGATGCAGAAATTTCGGCAGCCGCACTACAAACCGGCCGCTGAAATCCTCCTCCTCGATCTCGGGCTCGGGAATCTCGCGCCCTTCCGCCAGGTATTCCGCAAAACGTTCGCGCTTGGCCGCTTCGAGTTCCCTCAGGGCCTCCTCGGGCGTTTCGCCGTCGCCCACAATCCCCAGTCGCCCGAACTGCGGCAGCCTGGCGAGATACCCTCCCCCCTCCTCCTCGGGAATAGATGTGATCTCAATCCTGTATGGCAAAGCAGCATAGTGCTCAACATCCCTGCTCATCGTCTTCTTCTCCCAGTTCCTCGAGGACCCTTATGGCCCGAAGGAGATTGCCTATATAAAAGCCTTTCACCCGCTGACCACCTTTCACCGGAACGGTGATTTCGCCGTAAGGGCGGTAATCGGCCAACACGGCCAGCCGGCTGCAGCGCACTACGATGTGCGAAGACAACTTTTGCTTCCACATGCCGGGGAAATAAGTATCCAGAAAGGTCGTGACTTCCTGCAGATGGGCCTCCCTGGGAATATGTTCGGACCACTTCCGGTAGAGTTTCTCAGCCTTGCCCAACTGCACCTCCATGGTTGATTGATATTATATATAGTATCATTTTTGCACGGAGTCAACCCATGATATTGCTTCCATGACCGCAGGTCAATTCCATTCCTCAGCCTGCCAAATCCCTTCTTCTCGCGAATTCCGCCCATGCCATCTCGTAGTCCTTCTCCCTGTCGCAACGGTCGAAAGAGGCCTCATAGACGATGGTGCGCTCGCGCGGGCCGCCCGGCAGGGTACCATCCTGGATGGTGCGTGAAACCGTGCCGGACCGCATTGGCCTGATGTGGGTCCACTCGGCCCGGGAAAACCCCACCCCCGGAAGCCCCTTGTTGCAGGTAAAAACGATGCGCCCGTTCCGGTCGTACCACGTGTCGGATTCATACTGGCGCGGAACGGGAAACTGAACCCGGTAAATGGTCTTGAGTTCGTCCAAGGTGAGCCCCAGTTCCATGGCCGCCAACACATCGATCTCCACCGGCGCCTGCCGCAGACCGGACACCTGCCTCGGTGCAGCTCGAAGTGGATGACCTCGAGTTCGATCGGCGGCAGTTCGATGACCTGGTGCGTATAATACGGTTCCGTTTCGGGGAACTCGCGGTTGCCACAGGTCCAAATTTTCGGAAGGATGACTCGGGTTTCCTTCGGCGGGAGCATCTCCTGCCGGTGCCCAGGTTGGCTCAGTTTCCGCCGATCGGTGTCTTTCTTTTTCTTTCCGGATTTTTTCTTTTTGAAGGGGGAATCCGAGGACGGCGGCCGATTCGGTTTGGAGGAATCCTTGTTCAGACACCTTTCGAGTGGTTCGACACGTTTTCGGAACTCGCGGTTTTCCTCCACAAGGGTGAGGATGATCTGGATGAGCACGGAGCGCGGGACATCCTGCAGCCCCTCTTCGGTCAAGGTGATTCCTTCGGGAAAAAGAGGCGTTTCAGCCATGGAGCGCCTCCCGGAAACGCTTGGCAAGCGGGTAAGCGAGCTATCCGCTCTCACTCCGTGGATGCAGTACAAGCTTTCCCGCAAGGTGCAGGCTGCTCCTTGAAAGGACCGCAACAAAATTTAGCCATCGACATCAGCGAAAAATGTCCCCTTGTGATTTCTAACGTAAAAAATATACCATTTATTAACCGATACCGATAATCGCATCAAGAATTCTCGCTATCCATTTCCAGAGTTTTTTTCAAGGCACTGTCTTCATTGCTTTTTAAGATTTTAAAAAAATTACAATTGCAATAACAAATTAAAAATAATCCAATTACAATGGAAGCAAATTCAATTATGCTCATGTTAAAAACTCTTTGATCCCATATCGTCGATAAATTCCATTGGCTTTTCCTACTAATTTTTCAATTTGTCTGACCAAAATCCACTAAAAGAGGGTTTCCACGGATCATCATATTTTTCCTCATATGGAAGCATCACAAGCGATTTTTTCCAAGATGCATCGCTACATAATTCACTCCATGCCTCACTCAATCTCTGCCTTAGGTTTGGTGATCTAATCAACGTCATGAATGTCGCTCATTGTTTCGGAAATGGCCAAATTTTAGGCACATCATTATAATTGCTATTTCTTTTTGAATAAATAAAGAGGATGCGAACTGGCCATGATAGTACTATCGCCACAAAAATAAATATCGCGCTAAAGTTTGGTATTTTATCATAAATCAAGAACAGCAATCCATTAATCAATGTAAGAATAGACGTTATCAAGCAAACTAAAAAAGCTAATTGATCCCCTGATTTTAAGATTCGTTTGTCTTTTATTCTTGAAAATAAATAATTGTCAATATTTCCAATACCATTGATAACCTTTCCTTTTCCCCACCATATCCCCTCAAGAAACATTAACCCTATTCCAAAAATTACAAATGCAATAATGCTATTAATAATAAAAATATTTTTCATATTGGTTAGTTAACGCATGGTTTGTTATACGCTAGCGGTGTTGTTACATTAACAGGCAACCCTATAGCTAGGCCTATCCCAAGACTTAAAGCATCAAACTACTTGAGAGGATCATACCATGCTCTATTAGGGTCAAACTCCCTGCGCAATGTGGCCTGGAATCCACCATATCTACCGTAATCAATAGCAATAGTTGCTCCAGCTTGATTTCCGGTACCACTTAAATCATCAATGCCTGCACTAACACCAATATCTGCCCAAACACCGGCTGTCACTTCAGGAGTTATTCTTTGCCCTTTTAGTTTGCCCGTTGCATCTAATGGGTGAACCAATTCAGAACTGGCTGTCGCTCCAGAGCCGACTGACCAAGGTCCCGTAGGAACATGAGCCCCTGCACTATACACGAATGTCCAAAGTCCTGTAGGATCAGTGAAGCTAACCGGATTACTTTCAGCGAAGTCTTACCACCGTTTCAAAGAAAAGTCCTTCTACTAACAATCGATAATTTTCTCAAAGGCATAGAAGCTGGTAAATAACTGCGTAGTTGCTGCCTCCTCTATTTTCATCCGCGAAAAAACGTGGCGGATTGCGCTCCCTGCTGCGGAGGTATCCGGTATGATTGTATCATCCTCCCGACCACCATTCCAAAAAAGGAAAAGCGGTTAAAGAAAGAATCTAAAACCGCTTTGATCCTTTACAACCGTGAAGACGCCAACACCGCTCGCTGCCTTCATTCTTTCCCTAAAGCCTCTTACTGCTTTTTAACATCGGTCAGATTGATTGAATCATATTATAAAAACGAAGATAAAGCCAAACAATCAGAGCAATTAATATTAAAATATTTAGAAATCCGTAAAAGCCATTAGAGATTATAGGAATTGCAATCAAAGACAAAATGAATATAGCTGAAATAGGGCCTATCCGGATCATGAGTTTGTTTTCATTATCTTTAATCTGTCCAACAAAGAGTAAAGGCCCTATTATTGTAAGAGGATATCTAGATCTTACATAGGTTTCCTTTTTTCTATCATTCCTCTTTATTGCTAATCGATCTGTGCACTTTCTTTCTTTGCCTTGAATAGAAATTGAAAGACCAGAAATGGCTATTGTTTTTAACAATATCCCAAACCGGTATGGATATGATCCCAAAAAGCAATAAAAAATTTGTTCAATGATAAATAAGGCTCCAATCACTATTAAGATCAATGTACCTATACCAAATTGTGTATAAAGTGCTTCCATTGGTTTAATTTATCTGCATGGATTAGATTTATCACGAATAATGATTGTATTTGTCTCATTCATATAATACCCAAAGCCGACGCCTTTACCTCCAAATCCGACACTCAACCCCAACTCTGAGCCATTGGTGGTATATGTTACTCCAAAAAAATAAAGGTCCAAGGTTAAGTTACTCGAGTACCCTTTAAAATCATCTGCCGAACCCGTCATAAAACCAAAAACTGGGCCAGCGCCTGCACCAGCTCCTAATGTGGTCTCAATATCGCCTGATGGGGCTTTCTCTGCACCATACGAAGCAAAGTTTCCACCAAGCCACCCTGTCTTATCTGAATAGAGTATTGCTCCAGCGCTGATAGTCACATTTCCTGCATTACCGTAGTAGGCAGCAGCTCCCCCACCATAATAGATTGTTAAAAGCCCGTAAGGATCAATCGCATTAATCGGATTATTTAGCACATACCGGAAGAGATCTGTATCCCCGCCCGCGAAACCGATGGGGTCCTTGGCGGTCCAGCGGCCGGTGGCGGGGTCGTAGTCGCGGAATCCGAAGCGCACCAAGCCCGTGTCGGAATCGTGGAGACCGCCAGCGAAGCCCAAGGGGATGTGCAGGCCGGGGTTGCTGTCGCTCAGGACCGAGCCGAAGGCATCGTACTGGATTTCTTTTACCACATTGCCCTGGCCGTCCACCACCAGGCGGAGCGAGCCGACCGGGTCGTAGAAGAGGTGAGAGCGCACGCCGTCTTCTCCGGTCATGGCGACGGGGAGACGGCCGTCCGCGTATTCGAAGCGGAGTTGGAGGCGGTCGTTTGCATCATAGACCGCAAGGAGCCGGGTCAGGCCCTGCCAGAGGTATTTCTCGGTGAGGGCACCGTCGATCTTTTTCGCGATGCGCCGGCCGAGGGGATCGGAAACGTACTCGATCAGCCTACCATCCGGGAGGCTGACCGACAGAAGCTCGCCGCGGCTCGCGTAATCATACCGGGTCCTCGTGCCTCCGGCGTCCCGGTAGAGCAGAAACCCATCGAGATCATAACCAAAAGAGGTCTGCCCGGTGCTCACCAGGTGATCCTCGATGGAGTAATCATAGGTCCGGGCGTCGATCCCCCTCAGGGCGTTGAACTCAGCGATTCTCCGGCCGTTTTCGTCATAGCGGTATTCCTCCACGAGCCGGCCGTCGAGGTGAACCGTGGCAAGCCGTCCGACCACATCGTAGCCGTAATCGTAGACGGCCGTCCGGCCGTTCAGGACCTCGGTGCGGCGGGTGATCCGCCCGGCTTTGTCGCGGAGAAGCTCCCACGAGGAAAGGGCGCCTCCGGCGAGGAGGGAGGCCTCTTTCGTGATCTCCCCATAGCCGTTGAAGGTGCGGGAGGTCTCGAGGCCGTTTCCTGTGACCGTCTCGGGAAGCCCGTTCTGCGTATTGCGGAAGATCGTGTATGCGCCGGCCGAAGAGAGGAGTCCATCGAGGTCATAGCCATAGGAGAGGGTCTGGCCCGCGTAGCTCAGGGCGCTCAATCGGAAGTCATCGTCGTAGGTGTAGCCGAGGGTCTGGTTCAGGGTGCCCCCGTGGGTTTCGGATAGGAGAAGGCCTCCCTCCCAGCCGTAGTGGATCTCCTCCGGGCCCGAGCGGACCCGCTCCGGTTTGCCGGGGCACAGGTAGGCCAAGTCGATATCGCCTTCGGGGGTTGCGATGCGGGTGAGCAGGCCGTTTTCGTAGAGGTGGTCGATCTGGAGACCGGAGGGGAACCGGATCGTTCGGAGCCGCCGGTCCCGGTCGTAGGTGAGGCGGTAGGAGCCGCTCAAAGGTGCGGCGTATCCGGTTGCGAGGTTGACCCGGTTGTATTCGAAGCCGTGGTCGATATCGAGGGGGTTTGTCAGGACCTCGATATTGCCGTTCGGGTCGTAGTGAAAGCGGATAAGGGAGCCATCCGGGGCGGTGATGGAGCTGATCCGCCCCATGGCATCGTGGGTGTAGGAAGTGCGCTCGAGGTCGGGCCCCGTGATCGCGCTGAGGTTTCCTCCGGCATCGTAGCTGAAGGAGGTCTCCCTTTCACCGGTAAGGGTTCGGGTCAGCCTGCCCCTGCTGTCGTAGGTGAAGCGCGTCTCGTGAAGACCCGGGATGAGCACCCGGGTCGTGAGGTTTGTCTCCGGGCCGTATTCCGAGAGCGTTGTCCTCCCTTCAGGGGAGGTCAGGGTGCGGGTGGCCGCAAGGGTGTCGACCACGTACGTGCCGGTGCGGCCGTTGGTGCAAAGGGTTTCGGTCATACGGTCGCTGCAGGAGTCGGCGTCGGTGTCTTCGTAGGCGCGCTCCCGGGTCAGGGTGCGCTTCAGCCCGCCGGTCGATTGCGTCATCCCTTTCACATAGCTGAAGCGGTATTCCGGATCGAGCCCATAGGTGAAAGCGAGGTCTATGCCGCACGCAAGCGCCTTGGTAACCGAGAGGCCGTCGGGGGAGCGCGCATATTGCGTGGCGGATCCGTCCGGCCCGGTGATGGTCGAGGTGTACCCGGTGCTTGCCTCCCGGTCGAGCCAGGTGGTCCATCGGCCTTCGGCGGTGAGCATGTCGTGCTGCAGGGTGCCCTCCGCAGTCAGCTCGCGGAAAAAGTGCCATGCCCCGCCTTCTTCATCGGTAATCAGGGCGAGGCGACCGTCCCGGTCATAGGTGTTGTGGAAGCGGTTCCCGTTCGGGTCGGTCTTGGCGGTGAGAAGGCCCTCCCCGGTATAGGTGAACGTGTAGGCGCCGCCGTCCGGGTAGGCAGCGCGGGTAAGCCGCCCCTTTCCGTCCACCAGCAGTTCGGTGATCCAGCCCTCCGGCGAGAAGATCCTCCAGGGGGTTCCATCCGCCTGCCTTTCGATCGAAAGGGTGTTTCCGAATCGGTCGCGGACCTGGACGAGACGGCCTGCTGCGTCATAGCTGAAAGCCTGCACGGTGAGGCCCGTCTCGATGTCGAAGCTCAGGAGATGATCCCCCGATGAGGAAAAGACGTAGCCCGAATCCCCGTCGGCTGCGGGGATGTCCCCTTGCCCCATCACGTCCGAGAAGGTCGTGGGCGGCCCCACGCGCCGGATGCACTGGTTCTTGCCCTCGGAGAAAAAGATCGCGCCCGAGGGGGTCGACACGAGGCTTTCGGGCTCGTTCATGAGCGCCTCGGTCGCAGGGCCACCGTCGCCGCTGTAGCCTCTGAAGGCATAGCGGTTTTCAGGGGGACGCATCTTGCCCGCCACCCGCACGAGGGTTCCATCCGGGTTGAGGCGTGAGATGAAGTGGTTGTAGGTGCCCGAGTTGTAGCCGTAATCGTAGCGGTAGTAGTGGGTGAAGTAGAGGGTGCCGTTCCGATCGACACAAAGATCCTTGACCGATCCGAGACCCGAGGAAAGCGCCTGCTCGTTGTACCCGGCGCAGTTCTTCCCGGCGACGGTACGGATGATGCCGTCCGGGCCGATCCTGCGGATCCTGGCCCAGATCGTCCAGGCGCAGTGGCCGTCGTAATATTCCGAGACGTAGACGTTGCCCTTGGAATCGACCGCGAGGCCGTTGCTCGAAGACCCGATCCTGAGCTTCGCATCGACGGCGCGGCCGCCGTCTTCCCGCTCCGTTCCGCCGCCGGCCAGGGTGGTGATGATGCCTGCGGGATCGATCTTGCGGATCCGCTCGCCGTCGAGGACGTAGAGGTTCCCGTCTTCGTCCGGGACGACCCGTGTGGGGGAGACAAGGGACGCAGCGACCGCCGGACCCCCATCTCCCCGGCACTCGGCGGTGCCATCCCCCGCGATGGTTTCGATCAGGCCATCGGGGGTAACGCGCCGGATCCGCCGGTTGCCGCTATCAGCAATATAGAGGTTCCCTCGGTTGTCGAAGGCGATCCCGCGCGGGGTGTCGAGTTCGGCCGCGGCGGCCTCCGCCCCGTCGCCGGAAAACCCTTTTTCCCCCGTACCTGCGACCACTTCGAGCCCCTGGTCCGGAAGAACCCTGCACACCTTGTGCGCTGCGCTGATGAAGATATTTCCCGAGGCATCCGCCGCCAGCTCACCCTTGCAGCCTTTGACGGCCGTTTCGATGATGGCGAGGGAGGACCCGTCCAGGATCTCCCCGTCACCCTTCACGATTACATCGGGGGCGGCGGGATTCACGCGATGGTGGCTCGAAAGCGTCCATCCCTCCGCGAGCGCCGCCGGGACAGGAGACGGGGCCGCAATCAACAATCGGTGACACCGCCAGGTGATGATCTCCTCTCTGGCCTCGATACCGGTCACATCCCCGCCCGCCTGGGCGAAGGCCCTTTCGAAAACCCCCGGCCGGAGGTACTGGGCCGGGTAGACAAAGCCGATCTCGATTTCGGCATACCCCGAGCCCACCGGTATTCCACGGTAATCCAGACCGTCCCAATCGAAGACCATCGCCTGATTCGGAAGGGGTGCCAGGTCCTCTTCGAAGACCCTCCCCGCCGCCTCGACCCGGACGATGATCCGCTTCAGGCTCTCGGGAACGCTCTCCCCGCTGGCGGGCACGGTGATCAGGTGCTTGTAGCCGGGCACCCGGTTGCTCGCATAGTGCAGGGTCATGGCGCTTCCCGCAATGGGGATGTCGTCATGATAGATGCGGCTGCGGGGAAGGGCGCAGGAGTTCACCTTCTCGGGGCAGTCCATATCGGGGGCCTTCTGGGTGTCAGCGTTTGGGGGCACTTTGCCGTTCGGGGGTACGGCGTCGGCCGGCGGCCCATAAGGCCAGTTGCAGTCCCAGGGGGAGAAGTGCGTGACTTCGAAGCGCCAGAGCGTCTCCTCCGGCCAGTGGTTCAGCGGGTCGAGACCTCTTGTTTCATCTCCGATGTCTCCGTTTTTGTTCAAATCGTCCGGGAGGCCATCGCCCGTTGCATCGAGGGCGTCCACCCGGCCGTCGCCGTCCGTATCGAGGAGCCGAACCACCACCCCGTTTTGTTCGGGCACCCATCGCCCGCGGACCCGGTCATAGGAGCCGACAGGAACGGCCGAGCCGACCTCGAAGCCGAGGAAGTTGTCGACGTAAGAGACGATCGGCCTGCTGAATTTGATCCCTTCGGTGCCGTCCGCCTCCATCTCGACGCAATAGGTGTAGGCGGAGTTGCGAGGCAGCACAGCCGGCATGGATGCCAGGGTGGTAAACTCCGTCGCTCGCGCCGTGATGGCGGAGACCTCCCGGACGATATTCCCCTCCCGGTCGGTTTCAAAAGCACGGGTATCCCCCGTGAAAACCATCGTGAGGGAGCGCGACCCGGCTTCATCCGTGACGGTGCCGCTGCGGTGGATGGTAATGGAGTCGGGATCATGATCGAACAGAACCTGGGTCGAGAAAGGGTCCCGGCTGATAAGGACGACCGTTTCGGCCGTCGCGACGCTGTTCCAGTGCGGATTCACCTGCCTCTGGGCCTTGATCCATCCCTCCTTCCCGTAGTCGAGCGTGAGGGTGGCGCCGCCTTCGACCGGGAGGCTGAACCGTCCCTGCGCATCGGTAGAGGCCGTTCCGTAACCGGGACATTCCAGGACGGTGACGACGACATCCCGGAGGGGCTTCCCCCCGGGATCGACGACAAGCCCGGTCACCACGGCGAAGCGCTCGGGGGCGCAGGTCTTGGTGGCATCGACGGGGATCAGGTCTTGGTAACCCTCGCCGAAGGAGCCCTCCGGCTGGGGTTCGAGGTCGGCCCTGACCGTCACGTGCACCGCAGCCCGGGCGCTCGCCCCGTGTTGGTCGGTCACGGTGTAGGTGAACCGGTCGTTTCCCACAAAGCCTTCAGCGGGGGTGTAGGTGAAAACCCCTCCGCCTTCATGGGTCGAACCACCAAAGCCGGGTTGCGTGAAGGCAGAGACGTGGATAGCGTCCCCGTCCGGGTCCTCGTCGTTTGCGAGGACGTCCGTAGTGGCGGCCGGGGTATCCATGAGCGTTTCGAGTCGATCGTCGCGGGCGACAGGGGGTCGGGTGGGCGGAGTCCGATCGAGGCCCCGGATGTCATCGACCCGCCCGGTGCCGTGAAAGGAGAGCCCCACCACGGCCTCGATAGGACCGCAGGGGCCTCCGGCCGCCGCGAAATCCGCCTCGATGTCCCTCAGGAAGGTGCGCCAGGTCCCGTCCGCGGCCAGCGAGCCCAGGCCGGCATAGCGGACCCTGCCTTCACGATAGGGGGCCGCGTTGCTCGGGAGGTAGACCAGGGGGGCGGGCTCGCTTTGCCCCTCCTCCAGCACATAGATGCGAACCTCGAAATCGGCTTCGAATCGCTGGCTCCACTGGAGGATATAGTTCTCGGCCGCCCAGCGAAATCGCGGGCCGGTGTTCGTCAGCCAAAACGTTGTCAGCGGATTCGGGCTGTCCAAGACGATCACCCGGCTTTGCCGTTCTGTGTCATACAGGTTTGAAACCGAAGCGGTCTTCGCATCCAGCCCGGTGATCCACCAGCCGCTCGTCCGGCCATCCTCGGCATCCTCGAACACCATGACCCGGCTGTGCGCGGCCCCGGCAGGGAAAAGGAAAAGGAAGGTGATGATCACAAAAAGTGAAAGAAAAGCCGCTCTGCCATGGTTCATATCCGCCCTCCCGGCTTCTGGTTGCCATCATCACGGATCGGCCAGGCACTGGAAGGCGGCTCTTTGTGCGTATGCCCACAACGGTGTGCATGCCTTCGGCCTGCGCAGGTCAAGCAGCCGTATATCGCAAGTTCTGCGCCAAGCCGGGTGAGGGCCGCGCCATCGGGCGGTCGCTATTTATGCTGCAGGCATGCATCCGGTTGAATTTATGCGGATAGGGGATATTTGGCTCGGGAGGAGATTCGGCCGGGAACGGGGACGGACAAGGCAATGGGGGATCCTCGAAGGGGCCTCGAAACGGATCGATGCACAACTGACTGGGCATTGCTGCCGGGATTCAGGCCACCGATGAGCATCGGATGGATCCGATCTCCGTGTTTTGGCGGACCGGCGATATGCTTCGTCAAACCTTCGGGCTCGGGGCGGCGCCCTTCTCGATACCCTGAAGAGTCTGCTTGAAGCCAGGACGATGGGCGGCCTCGAATCTCCTTACCAGCAATAGTGCACCGGCCTCGTCGGTGAAACGGCTGTAGGGTTGCTCGTCGCACTCGATTTCCTTGAGGAAGGCCTCCACCTTCGATTCGCGCCGCGTCGAACGCGGCCCCTCGATGCAAACACCAGCGTGGGCACCCGAAGTTCCTGCGGAAGCCGGTTTTCCTCGTGCGTGGCAGACAGCCGGTGGACTCCGGTCCACGCGCCGCACGACCCGCTCCGCATCCCGCACCTCGATCCGCGCCCCGGGCGCAAAGGTCAGATTCATGTGAATTTCCCTAACCGTTAGCCCGCAAGAAGAATCCGCCGCGAAAGGTCGTATGGCCTCAAAACCCCTGCCGGCCATCACAGCAATGATACCCGAACACGGATTCTCCCCTGACAACCCCCTCGCAGTGAACGTGCCGCATACGCCCAGAGAGCTTTTTGCCGACGCTCTTCGTACAGCTCTTACGGGGCTTTTCCCATAAAATGCGAGGCAAAAGACTCTTTCAATGGGCCCACAATCGGTTCCAGCTCTGACAAATCCACGGCCGTTCGATAATCTCTTGCTTTTCACGCATAAATATCCCAATTGCAATCAACTCTGCCCGACGCCCCGCATAAGCGGCTGGCAATTCCGCTGCCAGCCCGAGGCAATGCAGTTCTTGGAAGGTTATCTCTGTATGAGTTTTTTCCCCAATCGCTTCGCCTTTCCCGCTAACGATGGAGAAATCTCATTTGACTTTTTGGTCCCTGGTTTTGTTATTTTTCCCACTATCTTGTAGCCTCCGTAGTGTAAAACTTCCCTGACCGCTCGGAGGGCTCCCCTGCTCTCGGGAAAAATGAAATTGAAAGGCCACGGTGTCGTGCAAGCCGTCACAACGACGGCCCGCTTTCCTTTCTGCCTTGGTTCTGGCATTCCCTTAGGACTTTCCCCCATAAATACTGACACATTGCGATCGAAAAGAAGCTTTAGCGGCGCGGACATATTCCCCCAGTGCGTCGGCGTACCAATAACCAAGGCATCAGCATCCTGAATCTTCTTACCCACTATGTGCGCATCATCTTCAGGCAAAATACATCTTTCTTTCTCTCGGCAGGCCATGCAGGCTGTGCAAAATTTCATGTCGAGGCTGCATACATCGATCCACTCGATATCATGTTCGGCCGATAGTGATTCCGTTACCGATTTTAGAAGTGAAGCGACCGTTCCATTTCGCCGAGGGCTTCCGTTCAGCACCAATATTTTCACTTTCTGGTCTTCCCTCCAGTTTTCCCGGCTGTGCGGCACCCGGCAGCGTGTCCGCAACAGCCACGGTTTGGCCCTTCCTCCAACTCCTTTTGCACAGAGCTAATGACTATCTTGAGTCGGATCACACCAGCATCTCTCCCTGTTCATTCCACCCCTCGGCGAGGACCGGCACCTTGGCCAACCGTTCCGGTAGCTCTCGTGACGAATCCATCTCGGTTTTTCCCCACCTTCTGAGTCACCCGGCAACCCCCACATCACCGCGTCATCAGCGCGAACACGCCCCAGCCCAGGTATTCACGCGTGTAAGCGGCGTAGCGCTCGGGTTCCGAGGTCAGTTGGGCTCGGACCTCTTTCGCGAACTCGTCGTCGGGATTGGCTTCAAGCCAACGGCGCATGGTGAGCCACTTGGCCGCCTCGTATCTGTCCCAGCTGTCTTGGTCCGCCAAAACCATTTCCACGACGTCGTAGCCGAGGCGGCCGAAAGACGCGAGAAGTTCTGGAAGCAGGAGAAAGTCGGAGATTGAGTGGGCAAGACACCCCTTGGCAACATCTTCCGTCGGCGGTATCTGCCGCCAATAGGGCTCCCCGATGAGGATGATCCCTCCCGGGCCAAGGCTCTGCGCCAACAGCTCGATGGTACCGACAACTCCCCCGCCGATCCACGTGGCACCGACACAGGCTGCCACACCGGCCTTCTCGTCAGAGACATAGCCGCCAGCATCGCCATGGATGAACTTGACTTGATCGGCGACACCGAGTTCTTCAGCGCGGAGTTTCGCTTTCTCGGTGAATAAGGGGCTCATGTCGATACCCGTGCCGATGACTCCGAAATCGCGTGCCCAGGTGCACAGCATCTCCCCCGAACCGCTGCCGAGGTCGAGCACTCGGGTTCCCGTTTCGAGACGCAGCGCCGCGCCGAGAGTGGCGAGCTTTTCGGGTGTGAGCGGGTTATGGATGCGGTGAGCACTTTCGGTAATGTTGAAGATCCGTGGAATATCCAATGCAGAAAATCTCCTTTGTAGGATGAAAAAGGATTCAGATCTTGTCAGGGAATTCCTCCGCTCCGGAAAGCGCGAGGCTATCGTTACCCTTAAACCGTCGCCCGCCGCCATAAAATTCTGCCAAGAGAAGAACTTGAGCACCAATCCCCTGAGAGTTCGCGTCCTCCGGTTCGCATTGAAAAACAAGGTAAAGGGCGTTCTCTTGACTTCCCTCCTTGACAAACGCCAGTTTCCTTTGGCTGAGCTCAAAGAGCTGAACACCAAGCGCTGGCCTGTGGAGACCGCCTACAGCCATTTCAAATGCCGCATCGAAATCGAGAACATTTCGGGAAAATCTTCGCTCGCTGTCCTCCAAGATTTCCACGCCAGAGTTTTGACAGCCAACCTGACTGCCATGATCGTTCATCCAGTTCAAGATCTTATTGAGGAGCAGGCCAAAAACCATCCCGAACGGCTCAGGTATCAGGTCAGCTTCATCTATGCGCTTTCATCTATGAAAAGCAACGTCGTGCTCCTTTTTGCTCGGCGACACATCACCAAAATCCTTCCCAGCCTCCTCTCGCTCCTCGCTAACTCTTTATCGATTATCCGACCAGGCCGGAAGAATCCCAGAAAGAGGGGGCCGAAACTGAAAATTGCCGTTATGGCCTACAAGCCCATAGCTTAAGTCAATGACATTGAGGCAAGAGTGAGAAGACCATCGCCGCTTATTCTCGGGCTGTCCGACGAATAAACGACGATTTCGATTGCTGCCCCGATCAATTGACCCTGGACCAACGAGAACAGTATTTTTCCGATTTGGCCGGGTCCCACTCCCAATCGCCAATCAGCTTATGGTCACGATGAATGTCATCAAGCAACTCCTCAACCACTAAAGAACGAATGATTATTTTCAATTTTTCAAGGTTTTTTCCGTGCTTTTTCATCCGCTTAGCGTCGCGCTCAAACTGCTTTGTATATGCGGGGGTCAGCATTAGATGCCTAACTTTTTGAACATATCGTCGGCGTCATTGCAAATAATCAGGTCACGTCCGGCATCCGTATCGGAAAACGTCTTGCGAGTGACCTCGTTAGGAATGGCTACGTCAAAAGGCAGCCCTTTTTTTAATTCGACCTGCTTATAAAACAAAGTAATCGCTTGGGTTGTAGTCAGCCCAAGCTGCTGAAATATGCGCTCAACTTTGCCCTTTAAATCGGGTTCAATTCTGGCTCTGATGGTGGATGATTTACCCATGCGGAATGTGTCAATGAAAATGAGACACGCCATGCGATAAATTACTGTACCCCCGCATCGCTCGCCGACGGTTTGTTGATCCATACGGCATCGGGTAAGGGGGTAGGTTGTGGTACGATGCCCTTGAACCTTTTGGGAAAACGCTGGAAGGCCTCAAAGAGGACTTCTTGGCGTTGTTTCTGAATGGTCTGGGCATGGCCGTAGTGAAGGCTTTGCGGTGTCATCATGGCGATCCCGGAATGATGGTGGTGCTTGTTGTACCAGTTAAAGAAGAACCGGCAAAACGCCGTGGCATCCTCGATAGAACCGAATGTGCCTGGAAATTGCGGGCAGTATTTCAGTGTCTTGAACTGGGATTCTGAATAGGGGTTATCGTTGCTGACGTACGGCCGGCTGTGGGTCTTGGTAACGCCCAAATCAGCCAGAAGTTGAGCGACGGCCTTAGATTTCATGCTGGAGCCGCGATCAGCGTGCAGCGTCAGTGTTCCAGGTTCGATGTTCTGTTTGATGCAGGTTTCCTCGATCAGGTGTTTGGCCAATTCACTACTTTCATGGGGGGCTACCAACCAACCAACGACATAGCGGCTGAAAATATCTATGATGACATACAGGTAAAGATAAGTCCATTTTTGCGATGTTTTGAGTTTAGTAATATCCCAGGAGTAGACCTGATTCGGACCTGTAGCCAGTAATTCAGGTTTTTCGTAATGTGGTCGTTGCACCTGACGACGACGCTCTTTGACATCACCGTGTATTTCCCTGATGAATCGGTACATGGTGCTTACAGAGCACAAGTATTGCCCATCATCAAGAAGATTGGTATAGATCTGATGTGGTGCCATGTCCTGAAAACGCTCCGAATGCAACACGTCGATCACGGCCTGCTTTTCTGCGGGCATCAAGGCCAAAGGCGGAGCAGGCGAGCAGATCTTTTCCATGGGAGTGTCGTTGTTCGAGGTGTGACGGTAAAAAGTGGCACGAGAAACGCTCAATGCGCTGCAGGCGGATTTTATCCCCACTGTCCGATGGAGATTCTGTGCCACAATCATGAGATCCTTCCGCTGCCCTTGTCCTGGTCTTGAGGGATCCCCAGGATCTCTGAAATTTTTTTTTGAACTTCGATGATGGTTTCAGCTTTGTGCAGCTTCTCTTTGAGTTTCCGATTCTCCTTTTCGAGCTGCGCAACGCGTGGTGCCAACGGATTTTTCTCGATCTCTTTGCGGCCGCGTTTCTTCGGTTGAAGTGCGTGCAGCATCCCCTCTTCCCGCTGGCGCCGCCAACAGGTCAGATTCGAAGAGTAAAGCCCTTCACGGCGAAGCAGGGAGGCCACTTCTCCGGGTTCAGAGCACTTGTCGACCTCTGCAAGCATACGCAGCTTGTATTTGGCAGTAAAATTGCGGCGCCGTTTTCTCGCGACAACCTCGGGGTCTGGAGGCTCGACCGCTTCAAGCCCTGTGGGTGACCCGGTCGCCCCTAGGGCGACCGGGTCACCCACAGGGCCCATTTCCTCAACCCTGGACCTTTTCAATGCAATTTGCGTTAGCTTCTTCATGGCTTAAAACCTTACCCGCCCTACACTAAATTTTCAAGGGGGGCGTGTCTCACCCACATTGACACAGAGGGCTTTGACAAGTGAATAGCGTTTTCGGCACCCCAGAATCAAACATTGCGGCCTACGGTGCACGCCGGAGGCGTCTGGGGAAAGGGATTCTGACGGTAAGTGCATACTCTTCCTTTGCGATGATACGTGCCCATCGCCGGGGTATGGGGTTTGCGATCGGATAAAATGATCCTCATTGGAGGCAAAGGGAGTTTGGACGGGTTGAGAACTTCCTTGAGGATCATCTTTCCTTTCCCGCAATATGGGCAGACCCTGGGATCAACACCAGTGACCCTGGCAAAAAGGTCTTGCCACGCCTCCTTCTGCCTTCGTCTTTCGGCTCCGGTTGCTCAGGATGCCGTAGTGCCTGATCTTCATGAACCCATCAGGCAGGATGTGCAGCAAAAAGCGTCGGATGAACTCAAAGGCATCCAGGGTCATGAGCTTTAGCGCGTCGTGGTCATTGCGATCACGATAACGGAAAGTAACCCGGCCATTCTCGAGCGCCACCAGTCTGTGATTCGAGATGGCAACCCGGTGGGTATAGCGCCCAAGATAATTCACCACCGTTTCTGCGCTCCTGAACGGTGATTTACAGTAAACCACCCAGTCCTGTGCGTAGAGATCCTTGAGCAGGGCCTTGAAAACCCTCCTCTCCTTCAACGACGCGATCCTGCCAGGAAATACCAGTTTCCCCTTTTCATAGGCCTCTTTAAGGGAGACCAGGAACTTCCCCCGGAACAACCCTCCTCCTGTCACAATACAATGCACATGCGGGTGGTCCACAAGGGTCTGCGACCAGGTATGCAGGGTCGCGACGAAGCCCACTTCCACCCCCAGGTACCTGCCATCTTGCGTCAACTCCTTGATGGGTTCCGAAGGGGGCCTGCCGGGGAACAGCCAGTCCGAAGGCCGATAGATCTATAGTACACACGCAATATCTCGAGATTCTTCTCGCCCAATAAGGTGTCGCGGTCTTTCATCCCTTGTGTTCTCACTTGGCATCCTCGCAGAAAAGTACCATCCGTTCAGATCGAGGAACCCAATGAAATCCAGACCAAAGTGCTGGCCGCCCTTGGGTATGAACAAATAGCTAACGGTTAGGTTCTACAACTCCGAAGCTGTATTACATCGTAATTGCAGGATGTTGGGAGTTCTTTCAACTTCAAACTCTGAAACTCCTGTTTGAAAACCTGTACTCTCAAGACGGCGCTACCTCATTCATGCGCATCTCCTGCGGGGCCGAACGCAGCCAACCAGCGGGCGCGCGCTTTTTGCGATCCGCTGAATTGGCATGGTTGGCTGGCACCATACCGCAACTATTTGCCGAACGAATTTAGTGATATTGCCACTGAAGAAAACTCACGCAACAGTTGCTTATCAACAGTCACTAAAGCGACTTTCAGGTCATTTGCCGTAGCGATAAATTCACAATCATAAGCAGAGCAATCGCTTCTTGAGGTAAGCCTTAAAACTTCATATGATGGAACTTCATATTCTCGTCCATTCAGCAAGTTCAGGGCACTATTCATTATCTGCTGAGCTTGCTCCAATTTTATGATATTTTTTCGCATATAAAGAGTAAGGACATTGCGGAATTCGCTACGCCATAAAATTGGTGCCGCCCACTCATTGTCCTTTTGTAGGGCTCGTTCCGCTAGAACCGATTGCTCGCTTGACAGGAAGAGATAGCCAATAACATTTGTATCCACCACAATCATAACCGACCTTCTGATTTTGCCTGGTTAAATTCCTCGTCACTAATCGGATGTCCGGCTGTCAACCGGCGGAGCTGGCGAGCATTCTCAAGTACCTCGCTGAGATTGATTCGGCGGCTTATAATAGTATTTTCAATGCACATGATAATCTCGCTATTGATGGAACGCCGATTTATTTCTGCGACTGACTTAAGCCGCTCGTAAAGATCATTAGGTATATTCTTTACCGTAACAGTTGCCATATTAACACCTCCAAATGATTTCATTGTGAAACCATTATGAAACCGAATAGGCGTTTTGTCAAGCGCAAGTCATTCTTTATACCAGCCAATCGGGATAGCGGGGAGCCTCGCGACCCCCCCCACCGGGTCGCCGGAGGCGGTACCCCGCCTCCGGCTCCCACGGAACGCAGCGTGCGGATTGTTGCCTGAGATCGACGGGTATTGTAGGAATCTTGACCCCCAGTTCTTCTAGGCGTTTCGCCGCTTCATCCAAACCAGTTTTTGACCGAGCCGCGAGTGCGATATCGGCACCTCGCTTGGCAAGGGCCCCGGCTACTATAGGTCCAATACCGCGAAAACCGCCCGTAAGAAGCACTGCCATACCTTTCAATCGGTTCATAGGCTCCCCCGTCTGAACCTACTGGCATTTCTCAACGTGCGTGATAGAAATCTGACGCTGCCGAACGTAAGTTTGAGGGGCCAGGACAGGAAAGGCTTTTCAAAAGCGTCCCGCATTGCCCGGTCCCTCTCCAAACTATGATTGGACGTTTCGATCTGCCTATTTAATATGCGTTGTCGTCTTGTCTTAAATCACGCTTTATTTTATTTCGACAAATATTACGTTAGTATCCGTATCACCTATGTTTTCGCCGATGTGGGTATGCCTTTTCATCCAAACAATACTTCCAGCCTTGACGTCAATATTCTGCTTTCGACCATCAGGAAGTGACAAACGCCGCTTGAAAGAAGACTCCGCATACGAGACGTAATCGGGGTGGACGTGTTGCGAAGTCCTATCCCCAGGGATATCGTGGTACCTCAGCACCCTGACTCGCTCGTTTTCCAGGACAACCGAATACTTGTCCCCATCTGTTACCACTGCTCCGAAACACCCTGCTTCCTACACAACTCGCCGATACTGCTCGTCCGGCAGTCCGCTTCTTTTTAAATCCAAATGATCTTCTCCTGACTGAACCGCGTGCCTTTCATCAGAACCCTCCTCTTCATTCTCAGGGTATTCTAACATTTCTCCTGGTCCAGGTTTCGGGGTGCAGGGCAGCCTGCCTTTCAAGCACGCTCCGCTTTCTTTAATCCTGACAATTCGCATAGGGATCAATCGGCGATCAACCGCACCTGAAAACTGATGATGTCATAAACCAGATGCATTCCGAGATGCTCGAAAAATCGAGCCGAGCCGTATATCACATCCCAGCGGGTCCGGTCGATGTCAAAATGAGCTTCAGCAATGAGTCCTTTTTCCGGGGCCTGAGCGATGGTGGCCATGAAATCCTGTTCGGCTGAAAAGCCCCTGATATTGAGTGATCCGCTGACATGATAGTTGGGAGTGCTCAAATAGGGCTTTTCAACAGGTTTGGCGTGCGAAATGATAAATTCGGCTTTCGGAAAAAGCTTCGTTAGAAAGAAATCATCACTTTTGAGATGTGAAATGAGGATCGGCTGCAGTTCGTTTCCTTGGAGGTCGATATTGCTGATGGAATCCATGTCAATAATGACGCCGCCTTCAATATTACCGTCGCTGACCGTCAGCTCGCCCTCAGCGATTTGAATGTTTCCATAATGGGTGGTGTTTGGATTGCGCCCCCACCACATTATGGTGCTTTGCTCCGTATCCACCCTGTAAGAACCGTTTTCAAGTGAAAGGAAGGTCTCGGGATCATCAGGGGCACCGGTCGATTGACCTTCAAGCGGCATCTTCAGGTCGCGCCAGGCTGAAACGCCTCCTTCAAGCACATGAACATCCTTGTAGCCGTGATCAATAAGCTTTCCGGCGGCGCAGACAGCGTCCATGGATCGGCTGCTGAATCCGTAAACCACAATCGGGAGCGATTTGTCGTGGATAATTTTTTGAATATTATCCATAAAAATTGCCTCAAACACACAGGCATTAACAGCGAAAGGAAGATGTACTCTTTGAAAATGATCGTCCACTAGTGTATCGATCAGGTAAAAAGACCTCTTCTGTTCCATCCAGCGGTTGAGTTCATGGGGCGAAAGCTTTTGGTAATTTTTTTGATCTGGCATGTTGGATACCCCTTTTTCAGAGAGGTTAAAACAGGGTAAATCACATCCGAGTGAATTCGGTTGTTGCTGAGGCTCATTCCGCCTGTAAAGCATCAAGTACAGCCCAATGTCATTGACTTAAGGTATTTATCCTGATGGCTCACCCCCCGTGCGTCATTCCGGCGGAGCCTGTCCCGGACTCCGATCCGGGAGCCGGAATCCAGTATCTCGAATGAATTCTGGACCCCGGCTTTCGCCGGGGTGACATTTAAGCGCCGTCTTTTTCCTTAAGTAAATGGCCTTAAAGTACAGTCTGTGGATTCCTTGAGGCAATCCTAAGCAATGCCTTGGCAGGTCCTTCGCGTGGTTGGACGAAGCCGCTACGCGGCGGAAAAAAACCTCAAATCATTGTATACTCCCATATTTGCCCAATTCCGGGCCAATAAAGAAAGGGGTATGCGATGAACAAGGTAGAAACGGATCGGTTCAACGGGCTTTACCAGCAGCATTTGCGTTTTCTCAAGCTTCAAGGCAAGAGTCAGAAGACCATTGCCGCCTATTCTCGGGCTGTGCGCCGGATCAGGGAGCATTTCGATTGCTGCCCCGATCAATTGACCCTGGAGCAACGAGAACAGTATTTTTCCGACTTGGTCGAGTCCCACTCCTGGAGCACCGTCAAGGTAGACCGAAACGGGCTGCAATTCTTCTGGAAGCATGTGCTCAAACGCGAATGGGACTGGGTAAACATCGTCAAAGCTCCCAAAGTACAATCGTTGCCCGACATCCTTGCCGTCGAAGAGGTTGAGCAATTAATCGGAGCTACTCGCAAACTCCGCTACAGGGTCTTCCTCTTGGCAACCTACTCCATGGGCCTGCGTCTTGGAGAGACCCTGTCTTTGCAGGTGGGCGACATCGATGGCAAACGCAAACAGGTGCATATCCGGCGCGGCAAGGGGCACAAAGATCGTTTCGTCCCACTGCCCGACCTTACCTATCAAGCACTTCGCGCTCTGTGGCTCAAACACCACAACCCTTGCTGGCTGTTCCCCAGCGCAGTGGGCTCGCCTGAGCACATTCGCACCGCCTCTACCCACATGGACCGCGGCGGCGCGCAGGCTGCCATGAAAGCGGTGGTGGAGCAGTGCGGGATTAAAAAAAAGTTTCGATCCACTCGCTGCGCCACAGTTTCGCCACCCATCTGCTTGATCAGGGCCTGAGCCTTCGTCATATTCAGGTGCTGCTCGGTCATGCAAGCCCCACCACCACCGCTCGCTATGCTCATCTAACCCACGTCGCCGAACAAGCCTCGTTTGACACCATCAACCGTTTGGTTAACGGCCTCCATGTGGACCTAAGGAGGCTGTAATCATCCAACTCGCCTCTATTCTTGATCAGTACTACGACGCCCTGCTGGCTGAATACGGCTCGCGCCTTTTGCCCGGCCATCTTCGCGCAATCGATGCCATCAGGCGATGCCGAACGCCGGATGCCGGCGAGATGTTCGTTCAATGCCCGCAATGTGGCCACGCAATGTGGAGGCCTCATTCCTGCGGGCATCGCAGCTGCCCGCAATGTCAAAACCACGAGGCATCTCTTTGGCTGGATCGGCAACAGGCCAGGCTTTTGCCGGTTGAGTACTCCATGGCAACCTTCACCCTTCCCTATGAACTCAGATTCCTCGCTTGGGAGAACCAAAAGGTTGTCTATGATCTCTTGTTCTCCTGCGCTTCCAGCAGTCTGAAAGACTTCGGCTTGAATCCCAAGCATCTTGGCGCCAAAATAGGCATGACTGCGGTCCTGCATACTCACAACAGGCGTTTGGACTTTCATCCTCACGTTCACGTCGTTGTGCCGGGCGGAGGCGTCGATCAGACCCGAACACAATGGAAAAAGAAAAAAGGCAAGTACCTTTTCAATGAATTCGCCTTGGCAAAGGTGTTTCGCGCCCGCTTCCTGGAGGGGCTGAGCAAAGCCGGCCTCCCCGCGCCCAATTCATTGCCCGATAAATGGGTGGCCAACTGCGCTCACGTCGGCAAGGGCCTGCCGGCCTTGAAATACTTGTCTCGCTACCTGTATAGAGGCGTCATCCTTGAAAGCAACATCGTCTCCAACCAAGAGGGAAACGTTACTTTCAGGTATGTGAAAAACACCGGCGAAACCTGCCTCCGCACGCTCAAAGGCGAAGATTTCCTGTGGCTCGTTTTGCAGCACGTTCTCCCCAAAAGCTACCGACGGGTCAGGGACTACGGCTTTTTACACGGCAACGCCAAAAAGCTTCTGTCGCTCGTTCAGGTGGTCCTGCAGCTGTTGATCGAAGCCTGTCCACACCGGCCCAGACCCGTCTTCAAATGCCCTATATGTCGGGCCGCGATGAAAATCATTGCTTTTAGAAGGCCCGCTTCGGCTTCGGGATAAGCACTTCAAGCGGCGCAACCCCCCATTCACTCGATTACAGGAGCATTGATCGTCTTTGATATAAATTCGCCTTTTCTCTTGGCCCTCTTCCGGGCTAAACGGTCCCGCTCGCCCAAGACAGAGACCACTTACTCTCCAAGCGCCACCTCCCTCCCGTTCTAAAAAAGATATTTGCTTATATAAGGAGCCCTGCTCGGCATGCCTGGACCGGGCTCGTCCAACTACAGGATAAGATCGTGGCTCGCTACGCTCACACGATCTATCCTTATTCGTTAGCCACGAGGATCGTGAGAAAGAGCACGATTGCAAAAGTGAGGATGGTCTTCAACCGCTTCATTTTAATATCTTTTACTATAATTAAACTATGTGTCAATATTATACATTATAATAATTAATTATAAAAATATTCTCCAATCTAAACAATAGCACAATTCTCAGATAGTCATCGAGTATAGCCTATGATATCTCAGGCGCGCACAGGTTGAAAAGCAATTTGTATACCAGATAGCCTCATCCCTTACATGCATCCTTTCTGGGGTGGTGTGCAGTTCGGCTGCACTTCCCATGGCGCTTCCTTCTTCCATATCCTGCGTTCCGCATTGGGCTTCTCTCTATCCCTTCCGCCTTCCACCGCCCCATAACTTCCAGCTGTTGCTGTTTTATTTGTATATGATGCATTTTGCCATTCAGCCACTGTAGCATAGTGCAGAGTCCCACCTTCATACCATTGCTTGGCCATGATATTGGACGGAAATAAAAAAAACAATCACTAATGCTGCAAAAGCGATCATGATTTGTTTCATAATTCCCCATTGATTTAATTTGTTTTCTGGTGCTTGCTTATAACGAAGAGCTCAGCGGCGCGGCTTTTTGCGTCCGTTGGAGCGCCTTGTTAGCGTTTTCTTGATTTGTTGCTCATCTTCATAGTATGAATAGCGCCACTGTAAATGCTTGCACAAACCATCAATATCCGGAAACAGAGTTGAGCTATTTACACCCAATATATTTAATCGGTGGCGAATTCTCGCGAGACAATTATAAGGGACGACAATTTTCAAAAGTTTCTTTTTAAAATTTGCATGTTTTTCAAATTTAACGACTCGCCCTTTCGCATTGATTTTATGAACGGTAAATGCCCCACCTTGCGCTGAAATTCGCCTGCTTATTATCTTTGGCCTGAATATTTTGGTGATTTTATTTGAAAGGGGACCAAATTCTTCAGTATCCGTTCGGAAATCTTCGATGCTCGGAGCGAGCAACCAAACAACACCATCTTCAAAATTTCCCTCCTTGTCTTCGTAAGGCGCTTTTCTAACAACAAAATACAATGCTGCTAAAGCACTATATGTCCAGTCCAGTAGCCTCGTTGGTAAACCATGATGCTGCGCTAAAGCCAAAAGATCCCAATCGTCAACCGGCTGGAATTCAGCCAGTGGCAAGCTCGCTCTCCTAAATTCATCAATAATCAAGTTTTCGATGTTGATTATTTCTCCGCGAAGCTTAATGCGAGCAAGTTTAGGCAAAAGAGAAAGGTCTCTCCGCTGACCTCTGAAAAGAAAATCAGCATCATTCCCTGCGTTTTCAGCCGCATCTTTCTCTTTGTCGACTAACGCCACGAAATCTTGGACGTTTCAGATTGAAGCTTCACGAAAAGAATCCATGTTTATCCCTATACTTAGTACGCTAACGCTACTTTTCAGCGGATTGGGTAGGTGCGCCAGTCGCCTGGCGCACCCCCCGTTAGAACCCATTGTGCCCAATTAGGGCAATAGCCTCAAGACAGAATCCTTCACTTAGCTCTATGATTTCGATAGCCAAGCTATTCTTTTCAGTTTCGTTTCCGTCATTAATCGAGACTCTGTTGTTCTCATGACGTTTCTCTGTCCAGATTGATTCTACCCCGGGTCCTTCCCTCCACGAGCGTTACCCTGCTTCGACGGTACTATGACCCGACTGACTTCCTAAAGATCATCTCAACCTCCTCGCTATTATACTTGTTGGTCGATACTTTCTTCCCTGAAGAATCCTTAGGATCTCCCACGTTTATAAAATAGCTTTGTTTACATGCCGAGCTCTACGATCCCGGAGGTGTTAGAACGTCCTCCCCATTCAGCGTCGGTTCTAATGTTGCCTTCTGGCGCCGCGAAACCATCGGCCACCTCACATGACAAAATTAACGGGATTCAATCGCTTCAACATATGTTTTCGGCCTGCAAACTCTCTGTCTACGCTTTACAACGCCTGTTACCAGGCATCGCACAAGACTCGATAATCGATGTGTCGGGTCAACACTTTCGATGCACTCACTCTCAGATGCCAGCTATTTTACACTTAGTGGCGCACCGCGGCTTTTTGCGTCCGCTGCAAAAGCCTTGTTGGACGGTTTTGTATAGAAACAAATTTAACTCCTTTACATTTCATCAATCTTCACACCATTATCACTTGGCTTTCCGTAACGATCAGGCATACTGTTGGCTCATAGTTCCTGACAAACAGAAGTTTCCTAAATGTGCCTTTGTCAGTTGACGATGCACCTCCTCCATGGGGATGGCTATGCCAGGTTCCCAGATATGTCACTTTTCCCTTTGTCATTCTTTCGGTCTTCTCTATTTCCTTCTCAAGCCCTTCGATACCCATCACAAACAGGGCCCGTGTTTCGATGCTGTCAGGCGGTGCTTTGATCAGACCTGTTATTACGATCGCCTTCGGATACAGGAAAACCGAACCTAACAACGAACCTCCTGTCTCATTCGGCTCCTTTTCATGCATCAAATCTCTCATTTTATCGATCACCGGTCCAGAGATATACACATCCCAGTCCCGTTCTTTGCCGCTTTCAAGCTTAGTGAATCCAGGGACGGCATACGTTCTTGATGTCAAAGAATAATTATCGTCATATTCTGAAATCAGGACTTCAGAGTTGTCAGGCAGGCCGTTCTCCAATACCCCTTGTATTCGAAGGCTCATCGTCGCAGCTAAAAGGGAAATCCGGGCATCGTCGACTACCAATGTCTGTGAACTGCAAGACTGTCCTATCAGGACATCATCCAGGTTCCGGGAGTACAATATATTTCGGATCTCAGTGTCAGACAACGACTTGTAGTACAGGAAAGCCCATATCGCTGTGAGTCTGCTGGTCATGTCTTTGTTCTCGATCAGCAACAAGCCGCACCGGCCTTTCCTATATAACCCGCACGAGATGACCGGTGGAAGTTCGGGCCTGCTCATCAGGAAATTCCTGACTGATAATGATGCAGCTGTATCGATGATGATCCTTGAATTGCTATAATTGACATTGAGTGCATTCTCTTTGACAGGTTCAGCAGAAACCCTTCCGATGGTAATGATGGATAAAGAGAGCAGTTCAGCTTTGTTTTCGGTATATGTGAATGTCAATGCATGCCGGGCATTGTTGTGAGGCATGAAGATGTCATTATCGATACACCTGAACGGTCCGTTTCCGTTGCGTGCCAAGTGCATGCCGATCTTAGACCCCATGCTGCCGCAACCCAACAATGCTATAGGTCTCGTCTCATCCTTATTGCCCCTTATTCCAGAAATCCGTTGCAGAAGTGCAGGTGATTGCGGTGACACATGTGAGAGCATACCGACATTACAGTCAGGCAGTGTCCGCTTCAGCTCCCTGCCTTTTTTCATCCTATGTTTGGTTTTCTTATTGATGACGAAGTTCAAGAACTCAATATCTGAGGCTGTTCCGATTAAATATACAGGTCTTTTGATGGCAAAAATTACAAACAAGTTATCATCATCGATATTCCCAATATCGATTTCTTTGATGGTATCTTTTAGGCCATTCAAACCGATTGAATTCGCATAATCGTATAGCTGGCCGAGGTTTGCTATATTATTCGGAACGTAATTGTCGATGACCTTAGGTGATGAGAAAATGACAAGCTGGGCTTTCTTTACATTATCTGATTTGGATATCGCTCCGGCAATGATGAATCCATTTTTTCTGATGTATTTGATTTCCATGATTAGAGTTGATGCTTTTTCTTTTTTGAATGCTGAAAGCACCTCATCTATATCATACATGATGAAACCTTCTATGCGGTCATTCCGCATCGGTTCCCATCCCTGTTCATAATTCAGCAGGTCATTCGAAGCTGCTTTTTCCAGCCAGTCTACCAGCTGGTTCAAAATCTCGTTCATCCAACCGGACTGCTGAAGAAGCTCGGACAGATCCCCTTCATAGATGCATGGGAGCACCCTCTTCTCTGATGGATTTATGTGGGGGAAGCATCTCGGGAAATCATCCCTGAGCTGGATTGTCGGGGCTTTGAGCGGAAAGGAGCTGCCGAAAAGGAACATTACATCCTCCTTTTCTTTCACTCCGATTTCGGTAATGCCAGCCTTAACAAACCTACTCGGCAGGTTGACTTTTACCTTCGCTGTGATACTGGCGATTGAATCTGAACCATTGAACTCTATTCCAGAGACATCATCGAATGCATTGTGTTCTGTTATGTATTTATGGGCCTTCTCAAGCCAGAACCTATCCATGAGGATAAGCTTCCTTCGCTGATGCTGATGCCGCCACTGCAAGTTTCGGTTTTTCCGCTATACCTTTCTTCTGCGGCCCGCTACCTGTAAGGTTGAATTCAAGCGGTTCAGGTTTTTTCTCGTCGGGGTATTCGTTGGTGCAATAGAACTGCTTCTCCCCGACGACGTCGACATATTCCTCCTTTGCCGCAACACTTGGCGGGTCCTGGTCTGAATCCTGTATTACCCTGCTCTGCGAAACTACGACGGCCCCTTCCTTTTTTTGGCTGAGAGCGCTTTTCGCATCGTCACACACCTTCGGGTCATCATCCTTGGACTGACTGTCGTATGACAGTGCGTGCCATGAACAGTGATGCGGGGCATATAGTATGTCATATTCCAATTTTCCGGTGTCATCTTCATACTCACCCCACAGGGTTTCCCAGACAAGGCATTCTGCATCCGCAGCCATCAGTAACTTATTATCCTGAGACCCCTGGATGACATTGAACTGCATGACGATGCTCTGCCGGTTCTTGTCAGTGAAGCATTCATCATCCTCATCCTTCTGCTGCTCTATCGGGCTGAGGATGAGACCTTTCAGTTTGGACGAAATATAGCGATTGTTTATCCTGGTGAAGGTGTCGCCGATATCATAGTTGATATCCTCAAGGCCATCGGTCTTTCCGTCCGGATCTTTCCCGACGATTATCGCCCTGTCCCCCTCGGGTTGGATCTCTTTGCCATCCTTGAAGAGTTCGACACGACGTTTCATCTCCTTATTGAATGCCTTCGCATCACTGCACAGCTGGTAGTCCTTGGAGGACGGCTTCCAAAAATTGTGGCTGCTCCATAGCTCCCGGATTACGATCTTTAGTTCATCTGCGTCATCGTCGTAGTCATCAAGCGAACCGGTATGGAAATGTTTCGTGAACCCTTTCAGATGGTCATCATGCCGATGTGTCAATATGAAGGCATCGACATATGGTCGGCCATCGGAATCTGTCGGCAGCCTGTCTCTTAGTTCTTGATTGACATCGCAATGTTCGGCTATCGGATCATCCCCTATCGAGCAGTCGATCAGTATGGTTGTCTCGTCGCTGTCATTGAGCTTGAGCAGGGTCATACCGCCATTCTTTTCCCCCACTGGAAAGAAAGTGACTTTAGAGTTTGCCATTATCATTCTCCTTTAGCCTGGCTTGAGAATTCAGTGAACAATATATCGGCGTAATTGAAAGCAAGTTTTCCGAGGATCTGCCTCTCCATAATGTAGAGCGCAGCAAATACAAGGAAACAGACAAGAAAGAAGCTCATCGGCTTCCAGGCACTGTCCACAAAATATAGTATCGAACATCCCAGAGAACCGACCGTACCCCAGACAACACCAGCTATAAGGTTCCTGAAGAATCCGTATCTGATATTGTATTTGATCGTCATGACACCATGCCCTACCTTTAGCCTGACATGCCCGACCGCTTCACGTGCCTGTAGTCTCGCATTCAGAGGATCGTCCCTCTCTTCATCTTCAGTGGAGAAGGTCGAGCCAAAAGAATCTGATATTATCCTATGTAGTTGTTCTTTTCTTTTCCTTGATATCAGGCCGCCCCTGTAAAGAAGCATGTCGGTCGTAGGAAAATTTTCGCCGCCCTTTCCGAAGACAGACTCCTCGATCCATGTTTTTCCAAGTCCACTCTGTATTTGGACAAGTGCAATCATCACTACACAAGAAAGGCTTATATTGGCGACGGCAGGCATCCAACTTATATTGTCTGCCAACTCATTCCAGAATGTCCTGCCAAGGAGCATTATTGCAAAATGCACCATAGGGATGACAGAAAGAAAAGTTGGAATATACCTTGCTTTTATTTCATACTCATCCAGCCATTTTATTTTAGCCAATTTTAAATGCCCCCGTTACTATATTAAATGCTTTTCGCCATATCATTCGCAATTCGTCCAACGCCGCCGTTCTCGCGCGGCTATAAGCCGTCGCGAGCAACGGCTTGTTGGAAACGTGCTTTCTGTCAGAGCATCACGTAGATCTGCCTACCTCACAGGCGAACGATCTCACCTTCCGCGAACCAGTCAACGCCAGTCACGTACGTGGCAACCTTGGTCACTTCTTTTGTGTACACAACAACGGCGAGGCTCTCCTGTCCTCGACTGCACGTCACGTAGAACAACCGGCGTACTCTTTCTATAGAGGTCTCTTTCCCGTCCGCCTCGTTCTTCTTGTCCGTTGTTGTTGGGGCTTTTGCCCCAAACAGCTTATCGTATTGGAACCAGTTCCCTCGGGCTTCGCCATCATCGAGTACCACCATCACTCTCGGAAACTGCAGTCCCTTGATGCCCTGATGTGTCCCAAATGGCGACCTGTCAGAGATGTACTCCACGTACGCATGTAACTGGCTGAAGGGGGCAGAAAGAGCTTCCCTCCATGCATCGACTGCCGGGTTCTTATCGTCCCCTGAATCCTCTGTCTCTCCCGCGGCGTCGGTGTGGCGCAGAATTGGCGCAAACACGTCGGGGATTGTGAATAGTCCATTTTCCGCGATCGTCTTCAGGATATCGATCAGGAGTGGATCAGCCCCGTCGTCCCACAAGGAAAACACGGACTCCACACATCGCCCCGCCTCGCGGATTCCCTCCAATGATGCTTCACTCGCACCTAGCGTCTCACGCGAGACCATCGGGGAGTGGTCCTTTACGGCCCGGGCAACAGCAAACCTGTCCTTCGCCTGTAGAGCCCGCACCAAGGGCAGAACCTGCTGTGCGAAGAAGGCGACTCCGCTAAGAGTTCCATCAAGGAGACCCGTCCTGAAACTGGAGATGCCGTAGAGCGGCACGAAAAAACCGTCGAAACCCCCTCTGCGCGCCGCCATGTGGTGCTCCAGGGTGAGCACCTTGACCGCTTGCCGGTCGGTCCATTCACCGTCAGAAGCGGCACAGGCCATTCTGGCTGCCACCTCAGCTTCAACTGCGGTTTTGTCCATGCTATCAGTATCATTAACAAGGAACAGTCGTACGACCCCTTCCTTCGCATCCGATCTATGGTCCTGCACTTGTCCGTCCGCATCTGCTCTGATCCGATTCAGAAGCCTGACCACACGCTTGGGGCACCTGTGGTTGGTGATGATAGCAGGTTTCTCCCAATCGTTCGGAATGGCCTGCTCCAGGCCCACCTTCCCATCTGCATAGATGCGCTGCATGGTATCGCCGAATAGGAAGAGACTGAACTGGTCGCGATTCTTGGCCTGTAGCACAAAGAACGCATCAATCAGGTCTTTCTGCGTATCTTGACTCTCATCAACAAGCAAGACGGGATGCTTCCGAATCAAGATCTGCGACATGAGCGGCTTGTCGGCCAGGAACGCTGCGGAGATGGCTATCACCTCGGCATGGTTCAGCGAGTTTTTCCCGATGTTCTCGCCATTTGGGTTGTAGGTGAACTGCTTGATGGCATCGAGGTGCTGAAGCCGCTTGTGCTTCGACTCTATCTGTATCTCCCGCTCAGCGGCTGCCTTCGTTCCGGCCCTTCCCGTCGCTTGCTCTTCCTGAAGCTTGGCGATGTCGGCAGCCAAACGCAGGCGGAGCCACGCGGAGATGTCCTTGTGGTAAGGCCTAATCTGCTCCCAAGCGAAGCTGTGGATCGTGGACACCGCGAAGATCGGATCGAAGTCGATCCTACGTCGGATCTCATCACAGGCAGCATTGGTGTAGGTAATCACGGCAACCTTCTGGCCGGACCGTCGGAAACGATCACCGTAACGCTGTCGGAAGATGTTCATCGCCTCAACAACGGCTCTTGTCTTGCCGGTGCCGGCACCGGCATAGAGGAATAGGCTCCCCGGCTTCTCCAAGTCGAGACAGGCTGCGATCGTTTTCCTCAGCTCATCGTCTTGATTCGTGGCGTCAGGCATTCTTCACCTCCGCCGATACGGAGGCCAGAACGTCCACTGCCCTCGCGTCAAGAGCCTCTTCAAGCCACTTGAGACCATCGGCAATGTAGACTGGCGGCAGCACCTCGCCTGGCTCACTCAGGTACAGGAGTTCCAAGGCCATTTCAGCCTTGCTGCCCTTTTCCAGGTTATCGAACATGTCCTTGCAGGCATCTACGAGCGTTGCCTTTCCGAGGGCGGCTTTGAGCTTTCTCAGCAGCCCTATTGGGTCGCTGTATCCCCTGAACAATTCCACGTTCGTCAGAACCAAGGCATCTTCGAATGTATAGGGAATCGCCTCCGCCTCAGCTTCACCCTCCTTGAACTTCACGGTAATTGGACACTGGTATGCGACCCGGACCAGCTTTTCCGGCGTCTGCTTGGCGTCGGAAGGCAGACCGAGCAACTCATCGAGCCCCTCCTTCTTGGGTACCCAATCTTTGAGAGTGGTATTGCCCGTTCTATACCCCTTGCCGCGCTCGGGCAGCGCCTTCGATGAATTCGACGCCTCAACGGCGTCCAAGTCCGTGATAATCAGGGAAAGAAGTCCAAGTGTCTCCAGCAGCGGCCTCAGCCGATGTGCATGAGCGCCGCCTATCTCAAGGAGTGAAATGTAGCGTTGGTCGAGTTTCGGGAACTTCGTCCGTATGAAGTGCGGCACCAGCATACGTTCAGCCGATCCCTCCACAAGAATAGCCGCATCAGCAAAGAAGAGATCGCAATGAGTTGTCCGGAGGTAGCGAGTGGCGAACTTCGACGTTTCGTCGTGATCACCAAATGTCTTGGATAGATTCACGACCTTAGCTGTCGGAATCTCGCCCTCCTTCGTGGCTGCTTCGCGCCGGAAGTAGCGCAGGCAAGTGAAGTCCGATTCGTGGGCGATATGTGACGAGTGGGTACTGACAATCAACTGCGTGCTGAGTGAATCGTCCTTGAGTGCCGCATGAGCGCGAAGCACCTTGTACGCCTTTTTGATGAAGACCTGTTGCACCTGGGCATGCAGGTGAGCTTCGGGTTCTTCGATCAGCACGACGTGCAAGGGTTCAATGACTGCGCTATCCGCGGCTTGGTTCTTCGCCGCCTTGCCGACGCGCATCCATTCGTCCCTGAACCTGATCAGGCTGAACACCATCGAAATGAGGTTCTGGTAACCAAGTCCGTTGTACTTCTCGGGCAGGGACAAGGAGTCTGCGCCCGGCAGATCAAATTGAACTGCAGTCCTGTGGTCCAGGCTGTCGACTGGACTGAGCTTGCTTGTCAGGGATATCTTGGGATCGCTAAACCCAGGGTAATTGAGCCCCTCAAGCTCACCGATCGCCGACTTGAAGCTCGTCTTGAGCTTCTCGTCAAAGATCGTCTTGGCTGCATCGATTGCCTCCAAGGCTTCCACATCGCTGGGATCCGGGGCGTTTGTCGGATCCAGGTGCTTTAAGAAATACTGCCTCAGCTGCGTCGATAGACTCGCAAAACCGCTGTGCGACTCGTCCTCGGTCTTGGGATCAGAAAAACCTCGTTGGGCGGTAATCACGTCTATCTTGAAAAGGCCGTCAAACGGGTCGACTTTCAAAGGATCGCTATCGGCGGGAAGCGTCTGCGGTTTGGCGATGTCGTTCTCTGGGGCATGGCACTGCGCGGGGTCAAGGATGTACGCCTGCACGCCGAAGTGCTTCTGAAGCTGAAGCTCTCTATCCAGAAAATCCCGCATCGAATGTGGCCAAAGAGACAGTGGTGACTTCTTCTTCGAGGAACTCGACTCAGCTTTACGCGCCGCCTGGTAGGAAACCCGGAAATTCTTGTAGAGCTGCTCCATCTTCTTGGGGGCGAACACGAGTCTCACGCCAAGGAGGTCCTTCGGGGTCCAGTCCAGTGTCGGAAGAAGGTGGGCGATGCGGTGAATGTCCTTCTCGTCAGCCTTAAGCCAGATGTCAATAGCAGGGAGGAAGGGCATCCAAGAGTTCAACGTGAGGGCAGGCTTTTCCTCCTCCTTGGCTGCCGCCCACTGCGCTCCGAATTGGTCCATGGCCAGCCAGTTTGACAGAGTGAAATCTGTCGTCGCGAAATCCCTGTGACGGCTCTTCTTGAGAAAGAGGATTAAGGCGTCCATCGCGGAGGTTTTTCCGCTATTGTTAGCGCCGACAAAGATCGTTTCGGTTGTCGCGATCTCGACGCGGCATGCCTTCAGCTTCCGGAAGTTCTGAATCTCAACAAAAGAAATCTTCATTCAGTGCTCTCCTGCGACCGCCCTTTACGACGCCACGGCCGCTTTCCAACGGTACGGCTCAGCGGCGGTACTCCGGCCGCTGGAGCCGTTTGTTCGCATTTCAATGTTTCAATTGTCCGTGAAATAATCGGAGTCCAGTCTTTTAAGTTCATACACGGCATCGGTTGCGACGCCGACACCGAAGTCGATCATGAACTGCGCCAGTTGTTGACCGTCAATCAGGATGATCTTGTTGTCGATATTGGCCGCGAACTCCTTGGCTGTGTCGCAGAACCGTGAAGTCGTAATGAAGATTCCCTTTCGGGCGCGTTTGCCTTGCAACGCGCCGGCAAACTTCTGAATCTCGGGTCTAGAAATGGGATCTTCCCATTTCTTGGCCTGAATATAGATGATGTCCAGGCCAAGACGGTCTTCTTTGATGATGCCGTCGATTCCTTCGTCACCGCTACGCCCGATGGCCTGTCCAGCGTCCTTTCGGGAGCCGCCGTAGCCCATCTTAACAAGCACCTCAACGACCACTTTCTCGAAGAAGACCGGCGAAGCCGACTTCAGTTGGGCGATAATCTCGCTTGCGAGGTTCTCGCGCAAGGTCTGATACGCATATTCAAGCTGTTCGGCCGGAGTCTTGGTTTCCTGTTCCTCCGGGCCGGATGAACTCTCCTGCTGCCGCCGATTCTCTTTGTGCTTGTCGCGTGCGGCCTCGTATTCGGGGAATTTCCGAAGAAACCGGAGGTTAATCTCCTGTGGATTCTCCTTCAGAATGTCTTGCCCACGCTCGGTTATGCGGAAAACGCCGCGTCGGGTGTTTTCCAGAATGTCCGCCATCTTCATGTGCGCGCGTGCCCAGGCAACGCGGTTGTCGATCACGCATTGCTGTCCGGTGGGGAGGAGTTCTTTCTGTTCTTCCTCCGTCAAGCCAAATTCCTGCGCGAGAGCATCGAGGGCTTCCCTGTTTGTGTGCTCTTTCCCGTCGGCACAGAACTTCAGAAGCGGAAGCATGATGCTCTGGAAATCAGGTATCGCCATATCTTGTCTCCCTTTCCCTCATGCGAACGCTTAAAATCAGCGGCGCGTCTTTTTGCGTCCGCTGAATTTTTTTGTTCGGCGATTCCGTCATTTCTCTTTGAGTATTAGCGATAAAACTTCCTTCTCAAAATTACCATTTGCTTGGCAAAATGTACCAGAATGCGAACCACTGGCCGGGAACCGATTGCCTTGGTTTGTATTAAAGGAAATAGTGTCAGAAAATGATTGTGATGCGCCTTGAACGTTCCTAACTGTGCCGGATTTTGTAAGTACATATTTGGTATTTGCAGTGATTATTGTCCTATTCGGAGCTATTTCCTCCACAATTAAATTGGGTGCGGCTCTTTTAGAACGACTTTGAGCTGCATTTTTTATCGTATGTTATCAAAAATTTGAACAGAAAAATTCCTCTTATTTAATGATCTTCAGATGACTACGACGACGTTCTGGAGCGTGTGTTGGCTTGATTGTGGGGGGTACGATGCCACCGGCGTAAAGGCTTCGATCGTTTCTTTCATATTCCTGTACTTCATGAAATTCCCAGTACTCATCAAAATCGTGGCTGGAGCGCAATGCACGGAGACGCAACACGGCCTCGGCCCCGTTCAAGCTCCATCGGGCGCCAGTCACTTCCATGCGATCTTTGACCATATGACGACAAGCGCCTTCAATGACTCCCGTAACAATGGGAAATCCTTGAGCAAGGTAATCGTTGTATTTCAGATAGGGTCCATAGGTGAGCAGGTAATTGGCGCAGACATCGACGGGTTTGCGTTCTGGCGGGGTAAAGTCTCGCAATGTGGCGCTGCGGCGTATGCCTCCAGCAACATACCCGGCCTTTCCCCGCAGGATTTCAAGAAGCCGCACGCGAACCCAATTTTCCAGCTTTTCACCGGACTCGGAGTGAAACGCCCTGCTCGCACTCCAAAGATACTCTGTTACATGAACGAAATCGAGAATGATGGTCAGATCGATGCCTCTCTCTTTGGCTATGCGGCGCAGGAGGCGAATCTGGGTCTTATTGCCGTCAACCAGTGCCACCCACTTCTTTCGATGCCCGGGATCCCGACAAGCTGCCTCCTCGAACGCTTTTTCGATCACCTCTTCCGGGGTCTTCTCCAGACTCGCCCAAACCCGTTTTCTCTCAGGCCGGGGGCAAGGCAGCTCGACACGTTCAGAGTCGGTTTCGGGAACCATGTCCTCCGGTTTACGCACAAAGGGCGCAATCGTGTAAACGGCGGCCACAGTAGCCATGCGCTTGGCGTTTTTCTTCTCCCCCTTGGAAAGCCTCGCGCCCATCTTGTGCTTACGTGCCTTGGCGGCCTTACGGGTTTGCTCTCGAAGATCCTCCGTCCGCATCACTACCCCTTTGCCATCGACGCTTATCACCATAATCGAGTCATTTTCTTCAACCACTGCCGGTTGTGCTTGACGGGTCTCGTAAAAAGCATCGAAGTCCTGGGCTGCAAGCCTGACCAGTTCCTCGATCTGACGCTTCGGGATATGACCTCCAGTGATTTTACCGATGCTCTCGAAGGTCTCGTCGAAGGAACTCCTTGCAGCTTCTTCTGCCACACGGCGGCTCAGTTCAAGGGAATACTTTTTGTCGGGCAGATCGAGCTCGGCATCCAGCGGATGCAGACTACGGCTCCCCTCCTGGCCGTAGCCCGCGCGTTCTATCGAGACCGTGCCGAAAATCGTCTCGAACTCTCGCTTCTGAAGCCTCGCCCGCGGCCGCTTGACGCCATCGGAGCCCTGAACGGGTTGTGCACTTTCTCCAGGACCCCGGGATCCCAAATGCTCCTGCAAGAGTTTGCGCATCAGTTCCCGACCCATCTTGTCGAGCTCCCGTTCAATCTCACTATGGGTCATCGAGCGAACCTCCTCGGAATCCAGGCGCCCAGCCATTTCTTCAAACCCCTGCCTCGACTGCTCATAAAAGCGCTCCCGGGACGACAATACGGCCAATGCATTCATCGTCCCTTACCCTCCGAAGCCGTCTCGGAGCCTTATCGCTGCATCCTTGACAAGCGGGTAGACCATCACGGTTTTCACTTCCGCTCCATGACGCTGATGGGCGCGGTCCATCCGGCCTCGACCACTGGTTTCCCCCAGAACGATAAAGTTGGCGGCCCGGTAACACCCTCCGTGAAACCGTTCCCGGTCCACCAGCGTTTCCACCAGCCAGGGATCGATCCCATAATGATCCCGCCAGTCCTTTCGCAGTCGCCGAAGCACGCAGGAGAGCAACGCACTGGCCAGATTGCGTATTCTTGGCAGCATCAACAGCCGGCTGTTGTTCACAACCCGTTGAAGACTTCGCTCCCGTGCCGCATCGTCCCAGCCGATCCATCGATCCCTGACCCTCATCCGCCAGGCCGGGCTGGAAAACTGTACGCATCCGACCACTTGCCGTCCTGGCTTCATCACGTAGACCAGGTATTGAAGCCTCGCCCCGAACGGCATGGCATATCCCAGGTAGTGGTGCCGGCTCACAAGATCCTTGAAAAGACTGCGCTGTTTCTGGCTCTTCACCACCTCCACATCCAAGGGCAAAAACGACTCCACACTCCCCGCCAGTCCGGCCCATGGTTGCTCGCCTGTCTGGGGCGCAATGTGCCGCCTCGTGCCTTTCTTCGGTCCAATCTGCCGAGCTTCCGGAAGTTTCAAAAACCCCTGGCCTTCCAGCCGTTCCAAAAAGTCCAAACATTCGCAAGCTTTCAGTCCGCCATTGGCTCGGCGCCACTCCAGCAACTCGCACACCGTATGCGAGAGTTCGGTTCGGCTGATTCCTGCACAGGTCTCGACCACTTCTTGCATCAAAAAAAGCTCTTCGCGCGTAAACTCCCGACCACAGAATCGCTGATTGTCTATTGCGGTGATCATCCCAGTCCTCCTTTGCCATTTTTCCATAACAAAGAAATGGGGCAAAGTCCAGCAAAAAATGATCATCTCCGCAAAAAAGTGCTTTCATCGTTGTCCCGAGCTATTGCCCTTGGGAGATCTAGAAAAAAGGGTATATCGTCTCCCCGATATGCTATTTCATCCACAAACAACCAATGCCTAAGTTTGCACAGTGCCTAACTCGCTATGATTGTTCTTTTTTAGCGTGGTTCCAAAAGAGCCGCACCCAATTCCATTACCCAATTGACGTCGTATAAGACTCCATTATCGCGGCCTAAATGGAATTAGGCTGCCGAAGCGGCGGATAATTCAACGCTAGGGAGGATTAGGCTTCAAATCTGGCGCAATTAAATCTTGACATTCGCAGATTCGTACTGTAAATAAAGCTATAAGTTTTCTGGTGTGGAAAGAATGATCGCCCGGATCCACAGCTTCCCCTGTCTCGGATCTTGCCTCCTCGATGCCTCCGCCCTTCTAAGAGCCCCCCATGAGCAGCACCCCCGAATCCACCCAAGTGGACAAACCTGAAGGCAAGCCGAAATGACGTCCATACAGCGGCTGCCGGTCGTTTTTACGCGCGATGAGGTGCAGGCTATTCTGGCCCGCCTCGATGAAGTCCTCTGGATTATGGGTAGGCTTCTCTATGGATCGGGGCTCCGGTTGATGGAATGCCTCCGGCTGAGGATAAGGGACATCGATTTCAAATATGGCCAAATTACCGTCAGGGAGGGCAAGGACCAAAAGGACCGCTACACCATGCTGCCGGTCTCGGTCAGCGATCCACTTGAAAAACACCTCGAAAGGGTCCGACTCATCCATATGAAAGATCTCGAAAACGGGTATGGAAGGGTGAATCTGTCCTGCAGCGCGCTGTAAAAATGGCGATCCGGGAGGCCCGGTATCCTTAAACACGGAAGTTGCCATACGTTCAGGCACAGTTTCGCCACCCACCTGCTCGAAAATGGCTACGATATTCGAACGGTCCAGGAACTGCTGGGTCACAAAGATGTCAGCACAACGATGATCTATACGCATGTACTCAGCAAAGGAGGGAAAGCGGTCAAAAGCCGGTTGGATTGAAACACGGTGAGTGTATCGAATTTCCACTACCGTCGGGAATGATGTTCCCTCATGTTTCAGCGCACCTTTTTCTGCGCACAACTCCGGCTTGACTACCGATCGGGCAAATCATCGTAAAAGTCATACTGAATGTCAATCTAATTTCGTTTATATATTGAACAGAAAGAGCGGTTTCAGTTCGAAGGGGATTCTACACGTCTCGTAGGCGCTGCATTGGCGTCTGCCAGGATTGAAATGGGAACTGGAAAAGGGGAAGGTGTGCAGGCGTCAAGGAGGCAAAAGTTTATCCCTATCACGATCATTATAAATTGCACGCTCATTGTCATGCTTCTCAATGGTATTATGACTTGACTTCATCTATCGGCAATATCTGTTTCCCATGGCGAACAGTGAGTATAGATATTTGTTTTGTTCCGATGTGATAAATGACCCGATAATTTCCGTAAATTATCTCTCTGAATTCCCGTTCATTGATTTCAGGGACAATCCTCCCAATTTCTGGATTGGATTGAAGTTGTTCAACCTTTGAAAATACTGCACGAATCCATTTGTCTGCTGCCATAGGTTTGTCTTGAGCAATGTAATCAACTAGTTCCGATATCCTTTCAACAGCAAGAGGAGACCACACTATTTGCATTGAGGAACTCGCTTCAACAATTTGTCTTTGGCCTCTTGGTGAAGGATGCCTTCTCCTTTTGCCAGTTGGTTGAGAGAGGTTTGAACGTCTGAAAGGAGTTCAATTTTTTCTTGCATGGCTTCAAATTCACTTGCGCTCAACAGCACGGCAACGCCTTTGCCATGCTGTGTAATGATAACCGGACGCTTCGTGTTATGGACTTGTTTGATGTAAGAAGCCATGGCATTTCTGACTTCCGACATTGGCCTGATGTCTTGATCAATTTTGAGTTTTTGCATTTTGCACCTCATTCAGTATTCATTTTGTACAAAATATCATACAAAGTCATGTGCGATCAAGTGTTTTTTATTAGGGATAACTTTTCAATCGAAACCGCGCAAGCTTCTGTTATCACGCACTAAAATGCGATTGGGCTGCCGTCCCCGTTTTTGTCGATATTCCGGTCCAGGGCGTAAATCGCCGGGGGATAGGCGTCACCCTTTTCGTAGTGGGAGAGAACCCCCTTCAGGAGACTGACGGGCTCTTCGAAGACCCCGTCGACCACCTCCCCTGGGACACTGTAATAGAGAGTCTCCATCCGGAAATGATTTCCCGGTGCAACCCGGTTTCCAATCCGGAAATGAGGATTTTTTGCCAATATCAAGGAAATCAAGCGTTTGCGCGGAGGCGACCTGTGGGTCGCCGCACAAGCAAACGTGCAGATTGACGCCGAGATTGGCAAAAAAGACCATTTCCGGATGGAAACTCTCTAGTTCTTAAAACGCGCACTACAAACAAGCCTAATAATATGTCCTGTTGATTACAGCCATGTCATGCGTTACAAAAAACTATAAATTTAAAGCGTGTTGCCAAGTTCCACATTAAGGTGCCCATTTGAAGCCCAACGCCAAGCCAACCGGCACGATGGGATAATGGCGCGGTTTTTTGCGGGTTTTTCCAAAAACCATGACACCCCTTCGTTTCCGAGTTCAGCGCCGGTTTATGTGTTTACTTTCAATGCAACCCTATTTGAATTTCTGCGACCTCTCCAAATTGTTATCAAATCTGTTTTTACAAACTGAAAGATGAACAGCCGGGTATGAAACAACTGTCACCTAAATTGATCGATTTCCAGGTTAACATACGATTCTCATTCAGTGATATCAGAAATTCGACGGTTGTTACGTCTTCACCCAATGGGTATGATAGGCTTAAAACCGCTAGAACCAGATATATCAAACCCTCATCGGATTTTTGCAGAAAAGAATCTCTCAAGTCAGATTTTAATCTATTGCTACAGAGTGAAGTTGTCCGCTTATAGGCTGTCAATAAAATGGGAAAACCATTCCCAGCCGTATCTCGTCATTTTTCCGACAAGTTTTTCCGGTATTTTGCTATCAGGAGCTTTTCGGATATCCACGCCCAGAAGGGGAACAGTGTTCGATAACGCACAGTCAATCTCCCAGGCGGCATCTGAATCGGATGCTGTATTTTCGGAAACCATCATCATCACTCCGTCCGATTCACGGATTTTTTTCTCTGCGATCTGTTTCCACTGCTCTGATTTCAATCCGCGCCGATCAGATGTGAGGAAATCGAATGTATTATTTGTATAAAAGCCCCATCGCTGTCTGAAACTGACCATCATATCTCTGTATCGGATGTCAGATTCTGCGCACCCGACATAAATTTTCTTATGCGCTCCTTGCGGATTCTGACTTTCTGTCAGATTTCCGATTCTGACATTATGTACAATCATCTGAATCTCCCTTTTCCCATGAAGATAGAGATCCGTTAAGACAGCTCTAATAATCTTACTTATAACACATAACGGCTGGCTCACCCGACCGGCCCTGTTTGCCGGATCCGAGTGAAGTCGGTGGTTGACGAATTGATATTTTTATTTTAATGTCGTTTCTATTCTACAATTCTGTATCCTGCTGAGCCTAAAGATGGACGAGTATAGATAAATAACATTTCAACTGGCTCAGGAAAAGGATTGTAGAACCAATGAACTTCTCCACGAGGAACGAACATTGTATCGCCTTTTTTCATTTCAACTTCTTTATCTTTTAATCCACTAATTCCCTTGCCAGAAAGAATATATATCACTTCCTCAGCATTTTCGTGGATATGCTTTTTATGTGTTGATGTTTCTGATTCAAATTTGCAGTAAGCAAAAGTAATATCTTCTGATCCAACTGTGTTTTTATCTGCAAGAATTATTCTTGTTGCATTATCTAGATCTTTTATTGGTTCATTTCTGCCATCTTCTAATCCAATTACTAATTTCATTTTATTTCCTCGAATTTAATTATAATCGATAACCCGAAAAGGGTAACTTGGGGCATTTTTTAGCAGTCAAGTTCACGCACCAGTTAGCGCTCAATTAGCGGCGGCTAAACAGGCGGGACGTTTTGGAAAGATGCTCGATTTTTGATCCTGGCCCTAATGATCTCCGCTCGTTACAGTGTGTCCCGTTCGGCAACGATTCTTCATCTTCTACAGCCCATACTGGTCTCCGTTTCGCCGCAACCACTCTTCATGGATTTCATATTCCGGGGCTGCCCGCCTCAATCGTTCATAAAAGGCCGGGCTGTGGTTATGTTCGTGAAGATGTACCAACTCATGAAGGATCAGATAATCAATCCGCTCCGGTGGCAGAAGGATCAGCCGCCAATGAAACAGAATCTTCCCTTTCTCCGTGCAAGATCCCCAGCGGAAACCAAGATCACGAATTTCGATGGATTCCGGCTGTATGCCTACCCGGTCTTGCAGCATATGGACGCGCTTGGGAATCCACTCGGCAGCACGTTTCCCATACCAATGAATAAACACTTCCCGCCCCCTGGGAGCTACAGCACGGGGCATCAGAAAACGGTTCCCTTGGAAACGAAGCGGCTCCCCATTTCTGAAGGGCTGCGGTTCATCGAGGAGCTTCAGCCGGTATTTCCGCCCGCGATAATAGAAGCCTTCGCCGGAAACATACTCCTTTGCCGGCATCTGGTACAGTTCTTCCTCTTTTCGGCCGAGCTGCCGGTAGATCCAGAGAAGTTTCTCCCGGACCATGGCCTCCAGTTTTTCCTGGTCCGTCTTATCCGGGGCATAGAGAAGAACACGCCCATCGCGTTCCACGCTCAGTTCAACGGTTTTGCGGCGGGCACTGCGTCTCACCTCGACAGCGATGTCCTTAATCGCGATTCTTTCCATTGCCCCACACTAACAGCCGATGAAGGTTTCTGGCCTGGTCAACCACTCGGGTGGCCAGTTCCGCTATTTTGTCCCTGGCAATCTTCCCGCTTCGCAAGAGGGACCTGTACACCGACTTTTCCAGGGACCGGCGGCTGTGTTCATCCCGCCAGAAATCAACCAGTCGTATTTTTTCCCGAATCTCATCCACCGTGGCCACGGTCAAATCGACCACTTCCTTGAAAACCGGGTCATCACTTTTCAATTCCTGACCTTGCGTTTTTTCGATCGCCTCCTTCAATGTCCCGAAAAAGGGGGCATGCAAACGCGGGTCAAGTCCCGGCACGGTCTGCTTTCCTTCCCGTTCCAATTCATCCCGAATGAATTTTCGGAGTGCCTCTTCCAGAGCCTCCCAGTTATCTTTGAGCTGCTGGATGATTGCCTCCAGCCGTTCGCTCAATTTTTTGTAATGCGCAGGATCTTCATCGTAGCGAAGCCGGATCTGATGGCGCAAGGCGTGCTTCATCTCCGACGCCCTGGCGCGAGCGTTCTTCTTGCGCTTGACCTCATCCAGAAAATGAATATCCGTGATGGCCACCGGTGCAATCCGCGGATCGATACCCTGGGCCGAAACATACTCATCGATCAGCCGCTTCATACGGCGATCAACGCCCTCCAAGTTCAGTACGGCGATCAAGGTAGATGGCCTGCTCCACCGGGGCGTCGAATCCGGTCAAGAGCATCCGCATCACACAGAGGATCGCCAGATTGCTGCGTTTGTCTTTGTCCTTATGCTCGAAGGGTTTCTTGAAGTCGGCGATATGGGTTTCAATGGTGTTGGGGTCGGTCCACCGGTCCCAATCCGCGCTTTGGTTGTGCCTCTTTGAAATGACGGCGGCAAATTCCAGCGCTTTGACACGTTCCAGGTCCTTATATGCCGCCAACATGGCCTGTTCACGGGCCTTGATGCCGGGATCGTTATCCACGGCCTCACGCAGCGCGCCATTGCCGGCGGCATCGGGCTCAAAATCAGCATACCGTTCATCGCGATCCACAAAAAGACGGGTCACGTCAAGCCCATGTGCCTCGAACAGCGGCCGGAGTTCGTCCACCTCAGCCCTGGGAACCCCGCCAACCAGATGAGCGCGCACGTCCTGGGCTTCCGGCGGCGGCGAGTTGTCGGCGTAGCGGCGGATGTTGAGGTTGAAGTCCTCTTCCATAAGCTGCTGAATCGTCACAACGCTGGAATAACCGGGGATGGTTTCAAAGTGTTGAAAGGTCTGGACGATCTTTTCGGCATGCTCGGCCCGCAGATAGTTCTGGGCGCGGCCTTCCTCGTAATCTCGGTCGGCATTGATGAAAAGAATCTTTCCTTTGCGCGCGGCGGGTTTATCCCCCTCGCGCCGCATGACCAGGATGCAGGCTGGAATGCCGGTACCGAAGAAGAGATTGGCCCCTAGCCCGATAATCGCCTCGATGTGGTCTTTTTCGATCAGTTTGCGGCGAATCTCGTATTCACCACCGCCCCGGAAGAGGACCCCGTGGGGCATGACCGTGGCCATGATGCCGCCGGGCCGGAGCGAGGCCAGCATGTGCAGGGCAAAGAGAAAGTCGGCCTTCTTTTTCTCGGGCGGAAAACCATACGCGGAAAAGCGCTCCTGATGACTGAGCTGCTTCTTTTCGTAGGGCATGCTGAAGGGCGGATTGGAGAGGATCCGATCAAAACGCATCAACTCCCCGCCTTCCTGATGCTGGGGGGCGGTGAGGGTATCATCGTTTTCGATGAAGACTCGCTCGAAAACCCCGTGCAGGATAAGGTTCATCTTACAGATCGCCCAAGCCGAACCTTCGTTGTCCTGCCCGTACAGGGAGAGGTTGTCGGCATTGCCGCCATGTTGGCCCACATGCTGCCGGGCATAGATGAGCATGCCGCCGGAACCGCAGCAGGGGTCATAGATGCGCATGCCTTCCCTGGGATCGACCAGGCGCACCATAAGGCTGACCACATCGCGGGGGGTATAGAACTCGCCCCCCTTTTTGCCGGCCGACTCGGCAAACATGTAGACCAGGTATTCGTAGGTCGAGCCGAGCAGATCCCGATGCTCGAAATCCTCATTGCGCATCCGATGCTTGCGGAAATGGGTGATGAGCTGCCGCAGTTTCGGGTCCGCAATCGGTTTCTTGCCGATCAGACGGGTGAAATCGATCTGTTCCAGAACGCCGGACAGGACCGGGTTGTTTTCGGAAATAGCGGAGAGCGCCTTGTTCAGCGTATCGCCAATATTCTGGTGGGCCGTTTCGTCCAGGGTGCGGAACCGGGCCTGGGACGGCACAAGAAGCTTTTCATAGAGGTTATGGTCCTCGGCCAGTTCTTCGGCCTCCTGTTGGCCGGTGCCCCTCGCCACCTCTTCACGGATGATCTTTTCCCGCTCTTCCTCAAAGACGTCCGAACAGCGCTTGAGAAAAAGCATTCCAAAAATAAAATCCTTGTATTGAGAAGCGTCCATCTTGCCGCGCAGGATGTCCGCGGCGGCATAGAGATGGCGCTTGAGTTTCGGTAGGGTCAATCTGGCGATATATGCATTTTCCCCGCTGGTTATTCGAGGGCCTGAATTCCATCGCCCATCTGTCTTTCAACATACCGCCGCACCAAGCCTATGTACCAGGCCAAGGCTTCGATGCGTAACATCACTGTGGCAAGGCGCTGTTGGCTGTCATTCACCCAATGCGGCGCGCAGCCAGCTGCTCTCGTCTCCACCCAATCGCGACTCCGTTACGCCCATCAGACTACTTGCCATCCGTCTGCTTCGATCTCCGCTGCTCTTATCAGCCAACGTTTAGGCCCCCAACGCCGGTCATCACCGGCACGCAGCCACGCCGGCAACAAACTACAGGAAATGCCACCGCATGTGCCCGGTGTGGTTGCGTTTCCGCGTGCATGACCATATTAGGAGGTTGCCTTCCATTTTATGAGCTTGTCTTCCGGCCAATCATTAGCCCAGTCGCTCGCGACTTTATCACCAGCGAAATAAGCCTTCACCAAATCCCAACGTTCAAGAGTCAAGTCCTGTGCAGTAATGGGTAATAAGTACATGAACCTTGACCAGTCCGGCTTGACGAACTCGGCGACCCAGCGAGAAGGAACAAAAAAGACGCGCGGATTCCATCCCTTGTCGTGTTCTTTGAGGTCAACAAAAGCGTACCAAAACGACCCACGATATTTTCCAATTACGCTCGCACCAACATCCCACTCATATCCTTCGCTTCCATAACGGTTTCGGCGATATGCATTACGGGATGTCTTTACCTGAAATGAAAGACTGTGCCTGCCGTCAGGAGAGGAGGCCAAGACGTCAACGCTCGGAGCATTGTCGAGGGTAAGACTTGCATTGATTTCACGAACAGCCAATCCATATGAAAGGTAGAACTGACCTGCCGCTCCAATAAACTGCGATTTCCCTGTAGCCATCATCACCTCCTAACGGCAGGTATCACCCGCGCCGAGGAATGTCCAGGATGTTGAAATAGCAGCAACTTCCTCATGCAGAACACGTGGTTCGGCGTCGGATGCATGCCTTTGTTCGGCCTCTTTTTGTTCCTCCAGTGGCATAAAGGTCGACCCACAATGGGATGCCGAGCTATCAAAGTGCCCCCATCGAGGCAGGCTTGACTTCCAGTGCATCGCTACTCTCATTCATTAACACCCCGCAGAACATGTTGACGCGAATGATTTGAAAGCAGCGGTAAAACGGGAGCAGAGACAGTTGTCATAGGGCCTCCCGCAGGTCGATGACACAAAGATCGAGCTTGTTGAGTTCGTCTGCTTTGATGGCAACATCCGTCGGAATGCAGAGGAAAAGACGATCGCGGGCGCGGCTTAAGGCAACGTAGGTGAGGCGTTTCTCCTCATCTGCCGGGGCCGACGAGGGATGCGTGATATGCCGGACACGGGCGGCATCCTCGAAGTACACAGCGATGTTGTCCCCCTCGCTCCCTTTCGCCTTGTGAATGGTCCGCACATGACGCACCTCTTCCTGCAAACGAACCGATTCTGAGAGGTGCGCGTACGGCGTGGCCTCTGCGAACGTCTTGAACTTCCCAGCCCTTGCAGCGGGCAGGGTCACCGCCGGATACACGGCCGTGATGCAGGTTCCGCAGCGGACGTACGCCTCGAGCAACGTGCTGGCGAAGATAGTGGCGTGGTTGGTCAGGAACTCCTGCAGTACGGTGACGGCGATTCCCTTCCGGTGGACGTCGCTCAGGTCCGTGTCACACTTGAGCGGCTTTCTCACTCGCCCTCTCCGTCCGATGATTCGAATCATTTCTCGATGGGCGAGCGCGTACTGGCCGCGACTCGCGAGTTCCGTCGCGCCAATGACGTGCTCCATGAAACGGGCGCGTTCGGCATCCGCATCGTAGAAAGACTCCCACGGCTCCACGGTTCCGGGCGCGAGGGCGGATCGCACGCGGTGGGCGTCCTTGTTCTTCCGCGTCAGCACGTGGAGGATGGCATCCGGCGGCAGGTCGGCACGAATGGCCGCGAGACTGCGGTCGAGGTCACCGATGCACACCGTCACCGGTTGCCCGTCCAGTTCACGGAAGCAATGTTGCCGTAGGCCGTCCGACCGCACATGGTCGAGGATCGAGATGATCCGGCGCGTGCTGCGGCGGTTGTGACGCATGGTCACGTCGAGGAAATCGGGCAGCGAGAACGACAGGAAATGCTGCGGGTGGGCGTCGAGGAAACCGTAGATGGACTGTTCAGCATCACCGATGACCCCGACCACCGTCCCTGCGTCGGCGAGCCACTGTACAACATTGGTCTGGATGGGAAGCGTATCCTGAAATTCGTCGATGAACAGGTAGCGGTAGCGGGCACTCAGGCATTGACAGACGAGTGGGTGCTCTTCGAAGATGCGGTGCGCGAAGTAGAGGATGTCCTCGTGATCGACGATGCCCAGCCTCCAGTATCGGCGTTTGTAGTCGATGAGGTTTGCGCTCGTGCTGATGGCATTGAGCATATTCCCCATGCGATCGAGCGTTCGCGGCCCAAGCGTCCAGTTGCCGTCCCCCGAACGCCGCCACACCAACTGACACAGCTTGTCCTTGAGAATATCTCGCTGCACCTCGAAGGTTCGCTGTAGAATCTTAGCCTGCCCAATGCTTCTCAGCCATTCGTCGAAGATGGCGTAGGACGGGTGGTGTTCATCGTGACCGTCGACGGATGCGAACGCGACGAGGGGCTGGCCGTCACCATCCCGCAGCAGGTGGAGGTACGGCCGGACAACATTGCGGTAGAGGAAGCTGTGAATAGTGGAGACATCCACCTGAGTGGCGGCCGAACTGAGCCGAGTGACAATCTCATTCACGGCAACATTCGTGTACGAGATGCACGCAACGCGGGACGCGGGAGAGAGCCGCTTAGACCTTGCAACGACGTGCTTTATGTGGTTCACTAGCCAGTGGGTCTTACCGGCCCCCGGCCCAGCCACGACGCGGAAATGGCGTTCGATGTCGGTGAGGGGCGTGCCGGAATCGATTTCCAGTTTCTCAGGCACGAGGAGCCTCCGTCATATCGAACACGCAGGTCCACTGGATTGCGTCTTTGATGTAATCCGGACATACAAACGGCTCGCGGTCTGCCTCCGGCTTCGAGGCGTTCTCGCGGAGCTGCCGTTCCAGCACGAGAGCATGTTCCCCCTTGGCATCCTCAGCGCAGAGCAGGTAGCAAGTGGCAAACCGGTGCGTCGCAGCGTCCGGACGAGCTGCCAGCGCATCGAGAGTATCGGATCCGTCCCCGGCGAGCAGAGATTGGAGGGACATCGGCACCGTCTCCGGGGTCTCCGCCAAGGCGCGAAGATCCGACTCATGCTCGCAAGACGGTGTGATAAGGAGGGAGAGTTGTGCGTTCGCCAGGGCCAGGTCGTACTCCAGGGTCTTGCTGCCGACGCAGATCTTGATGTTCCCAGGCGATCGGTCTCGCATGGTCTGCAGATTGGCGACGACGCCGGACACAGGAAAGTACTCGTAGGTGGCGCAGTCGCGGTCCAGGGCGTACGGCCAGCATTTCTGACGCCGCGCGTCCTTGATCTTAGCCTTGCGGGCCGGATCGGCATCGACCGTGCACGCGACGGGGCGACGTAGCGCATAGCGTCGGAGAGGTTCGTCGTCACCCGCGCCGAAGAGCGGCAGAAAGTGCTTGAAGGTCACGCCTCCCACGGCAATAACCGCGACGTGGTGAGTTTCGATGGGACGGCCGATGCATTGGGAAAGACAGGGAACGAGCAGTTGTTCCGCGATCCCTTCCACGAAGATGACGCCCTTCGCGAAAAGCATGTTGGATTTGGTGGCATCCAGGTACCTTTCGACGTAGTTGCGGGACGCTTTGCCTCCCAGGCTCTCGCCGAAGACGCGGGCGGGATAGGCGACGTGGACACCGCCATCGGCTTCGGAGAGGCCCAAGCAGATGATGGGTTCAAGTCCCGCGGCAGCGGTGATGTGCGTCGAATGGGTCGTGAGGAATACCTGCCGACTGGTCTTCTCAGGGGAGAGCCGTTTCTGGATGTACTTAAGCAGCTTGTACTGGAGGGACGGATGCAGGTGCGCTTCCGGCTCCTCGATGATGAGCATGGGGAAGAGGACTGCATTCTGGCCCCGCCGGGGCACAGACGCTTTGAACTGCAGACTGGCCAAGAGCAGGGAGATGTACACCAGGTTGTTGTATCCGAGACCGTTGTGGGTTGCGGGGACCGTGAACGGCGCACGGTCGATGTAGAGACGTAGAGCGGCAATGAAGTCGTCTTCGTCGATGGCATCGCGCAGGATGGGGGCTCCGCCATCAGCCGCTCCCGTGTCCTTAGCGAGCTGGAAGAGTGCATCGAGATTCATGCGGCCCGTTAGGTTAGAACGGGCATCTTGCGTAAGGGTGCGGAAATGGCGACGGCGCTTGAGAGTCTCGGCCTCGTCCGCATCATGGTCGAGCACCTGTCGCAGCATCGTGCGCAGCAGGGGATTCGTACCTGCAAACAGTTCGGATTCGACGTCACGGATCGCATCGACGGTGTGGCAGTCGAACTTCGCCAAGGCGTCGGGCTCGGCCACGAGCCGGTTCTCCGGGAGTCCGGCGAAGATGCGGGCGACGTACTTGGGTATGAACTGCTCTACGACGCTGAAGAATCGGTCGCGGTCGGGTGCCACCCCGCACGCTGCGGTGAATGCCGGAACCTCTTCGTCGGGAAGGAAGAATTCGTAGGTGAGCTGAGCTTCCCAGGGGGCGTCCAATTTGGTGAGCCAGGTTGCCACGAGGGCCTTGTCGTCAATGGTATCGGCCGTTGACGATCGCAGGGTCGCGGCGATGGAGATCTTTGGGGCTTTCGTGAAGTCGGCGATGCCCTGGTAGAAATCGGGGAGATCGGGATGCTGACGGCCGGAGCGGTCGAACACTAGCCGCAGCGCGCGTAGAAGGGCTGTCTTGCCCGCGTTGTTCTCCCCCAGGATCACGTTGATCCCCGGTTGGAAGTCGACCGTCGTTTGGCGGAAGCAGCGGAGATTGGTGATGGCGAGCTTGGCGATGTACATATATATCCTCCATTGAGCGGGGCACCATGGATGGTTACGGCTCGACGTCGATACGAGCGACGCATCCGGCGTCTCGTCTGGGCAGTACCGCGCAAGTAAACATGCCCGTCAGGAAGTCCGAACCTGCGGCTTTGCCGCATTAGGCGGAACGGACAAATCGACAGTAGTAATGCTTCTTAATTCGTTGTCCACCGGCCTTGTTTGTGCCGAACAAAGAATTCACCGGCGCGGCCTGGCCAGCGGGATACCCAGCTTGCAAAGACCGGAGGCCGGGAAACGGGGCGAAAACAAGCCTGATATACTGCCGCGTCCGGTGCAATGACTCGTTCGCTGTTTCATTTGATGAAGTATCCCGCTGCCCTCCATTCGTCGTCTTTGTCGAGCATGAGCGTTACCGTCTCGATGGCCGATTTCTTTTGCTCAAAAACTGTCTTAAAGGTCATAACGACATACTTGCCGTCCGCCGCACCGGGCAGACTGCTCGATTCCTCCATCTTCACTATCTCTCGATCCACCAACTTTCCGAGCGACTTACGGACTGGCTCCAAAGAGGCTACCCAGTTTTGTTCAGATACGGCTCCTCGAAAGTAGAAAGACGCTTCTTTCCAGCTTTCCGCATACTTCCCATCATCTATGAGATGAAGCCAAACCTCGGCAGCGGAAACCTGCTTTTTCTCTGCATTTGATTCTGCCCACACCGAAGACAAGCCAGAGCAGATAAGCAGTATTGCCATGGATACAGCGCACACAGTTTTCATAGGGTCTTCTCGTCTCCTTCTCATTTTCCTGAAGCGAAAATAAGCATCAGCGGCGGCTCTAAGCCGTCCGCCAGGATGCATTCGTTAGATGTTTTTTTTAAATTTCTAAATAAATTCAACAAAACCTGGTAACGAAACATGATTAAAATATTTATTGTTAATATCAAAAAGAAGTAACATAGGATCACAATCTTTTAGAACATCAGGAAAGACTGGTTTTCCTTTATTGCCTGCCATAATAGCTTTATCCCTCCAATGGGCAGAATATGACAATTGATTGAAGTTGAATCTATTTCCATGTGCACATCCATTCCTTACATGCCTAAAAAATTGAATTTCTGGTTCTTTTGATATATTTTTGAAATTGGATGTTCCGGTGAGAATCGCCCACATTGAAATCAAGAACATTGAATTTACATGGAAGAAACCTTGCTTTAAAGATTGAACATTTGTGAGTCCTTCTTTCTTAAAACCAGCAATTATTCCCTTTGTTGGTATGCATAAATCTTGTTTTTGATTCTTTACAACGTAAGATGAAGACACCTGTACTCCGGGGATTATTTTCAATATGGGTTCATGTAAATTTGGATGTCTTACGCACATCATTGCAAAGATCAACTCAATATAAGTATCGAAGTGTTCAATGGTTAAATATTCTTCATTTTTCATTTTTATTATAGCACTCGATCATCTAACTGAAAATTAAGCGGGCGAGGCTGTTTGTGCTCCGCTTGAATGCCGGGTTAGATTTGATTGTCGTATTTTGCTCATCGCGGCGGAGACATCGCGAACGATTGCCTTGGCCTGCGCAGAGGTAACTTCGCCGCGGGTATGAGCGATTTGGTTTCGTACTCGGGCATACGCTTTGATTTGTTGAAATTCATTAGGTGAAATAACCTCTTTTGACCTTGCATAATCAAGCAACATTCAATGTCATTGACTTAAGCTATGGGCTTGTAGGCCATGGCGGCAATTTTCAGTTTCGGCCCTCTCTTTCTGGGATTCTTCCGGCCTGGTCGGATAATCGATAAAGACTTACCCAGGAGCGAGAGGAGGCTTCGAAGGATTTTGGTGATGTGTCGCCGAGCAAGGAGGAGCACGACGTTGTTTTTCATAGACGAAAGCGCATAGGTGAAGTTGACCTGGTACCTGAGTCGTTCGGGATGCTTTTTGGCCTGCTCCTCAATAAGATCTTGAACTGGATGAACGATCATGGCAGTCAGATTGGCTGTCAAAACTCTCGCGTGGAAATCCTGGAGGACAGCGAGCGGAGATTTCCCCGAAAAGTTCTCGATTTCGATCCGGCATTTCAAATGGCTGTAAACGGTTTCCACAGACCAGCGCTTGGTGTAGAGCTCTTTGAGCTCAGCCAAAGGAAACTGGCGTTTGTCAAGGAGGGAAGTCAACAGAACGACCTTTACCCTGTTTTTCAATGTAAACCGGAGGACGCGAACTTTCAGGGGGTTGGTGCTCAAGTTCCTCTCTTGGCAGGATTTTATGGCGACGGGCGACGGTTTAAGGGTGACGATAGCCTGGCGCTTTCCGGAGCGGAGGAATTCTTTGACAAGAACTGAATCCTTTTTCATCCGACAAAGGAATTGAGAACCCCGGTTGAGGATCAGGGCAAAAAGCCAGTATGCGGGGTATCCCCGGTCCAGAAGAAGAAGGTCGCCTTCACCGGTATTCTGCACGTGTTTAGCGGCTAATGAGCGTTCACCTTCCCCTTTAGGAACCATGAGTGCATGAACGGTGATGCGGTTCAAAACGTCGTAGAGCAACGAAACCCTGGCCAAAGGGCACATTTTCCGGGTTTTGGCGGGATGCCAAACGCCAAAGAACTTTCTGGTCTCATCGTTGTCAGGGACACGCAAGGTAGATCCGTCGACAGCCAGTAGACGAAATCCCATCCAGCGCCGAACAGGGAAGGACTGATAAAAGAAGGAGAGCAGTCTCTGATTCAGATCAACAAAAGCCTCGAAAGAAATTTTGCGTCTGGCTCGACAAAACGCGCTAGCGGTAACCTTTCTTTCGGAGCGATCGGAAAATAGAAAAAGTTGAAAAAACCCGTCAAGTTCCTTTTGTAAGGAGCAGCGGACAAAATTCATGAGGAAAAGTATCATGGTGCTGAAGGGGAGTTTACGATTGCGGGAAAAATATTTTTCAGACAAACGATGTCGGTGAAAAAATTCAGGAGAATGAAGATATTTATTGAGAAATCCGACAAGTTTGGCACAAATTCTGGAAAGCACCTTCTGTGCCAACCGCAGTGTTTTCATTAAATTTTTCTGTACACATATGTCGCCTCCTTGAAAAGTAATATTCGACCGCTTTTCTACTGAGGGGATAATAGCATAACATATTATATTTGCAAGCAAAAACATCGGCAGTGTTCTCTTAAGTCAATGACATTGAAGCAACATTATCAGAGAGGAACGCGCCGAGAAAGCTTCTAAACTGGATGATTCAAAGAACTGCCGAAGTTCGTATTCAAGGAGCGAGAAAGCTGCGATAACAGCGGCACGGTATTCCTTCTTCGCCACGAGGCGACTCGGTTCGTCTTCGAGGGCTGGGGAAATTCTAGAAAACGCTTCAGCAAAGGCAGATTCGATCAGCTTAATAAAACCGGGCGACTCATCATCCATCGACTGCGGTTTTCGAATCACAAGATGTTTAGCGATATCAAAAGGGATACTCGCTTGATCTTCAGCGATTAAGATTATTGGCTTAGCCATGCCCTCCTTTGATAGAACCATACCAACTTCAAGCATAGTGTTTGGCGAGCTTATGTCCGCAACAACGACCGCCGACCTCTCGATTAGTGCGTATACTTTTGCCATGATGTTGTCGCCAGGTGCGACAACATCTGCCGCCATAATCGGACTGAAACCATAACGTTCCGCGACAGGGTAAATGCGGGACTTGTAAACGGCCGCATACCTGGTGGGAACAGAGAAAAAAGCAAGACGACTTTGAGCGCTTGAAGGAAGGGTCAGTTCTGCCTGTGATTCTGGCTCAGTGGCTGTGCTCAGAGAAATGACCTTCGAAGACCAATATTCGAGTAGTTCCCGGAAGACGATTTCAAGGATTTCTCCGTAAGAACGTGTTGAAGTCTTTGGCAGGTTTATTACTTTGACTCCTCGTCGCTCATAGCGAGCGACGGTATGGGGTGCCGCACCGACTTGTAGTACGTACGCCGGGCGGCGCAGTGCGCCAAGGCGTTCCTTGGCGACTTGCCATATCTGTCGAAAATCGGGATCGTCTAAGCTGTAGCCGATAAATAATGCAGTATGGTCGATAAGCAAACTTGAAAGATGCGTAGCAAGTAATGGAAAACTCGTCAGGAATGCATCGTAGTCCTCTTCTGTAACGACAAGTCGGTTTGGGTGATGCAGATCACCATGGAGTTTAAGAAGTCTGACGCCTGCTTGGGAGTCTCCAACGGCCAGTTGCTCTTCAGAGATGATCGGAATGCAGTACTTACTAATGCGGGCATACCCCTGCTCCAGTAGAAAGTCAAAGTTGGTAGTTACCACACGCTCAAAAGGCAATCTACAGAACTCTTGTCGTCTTTCACAATAATCTGACGTTTTTTTTCTGATTATCCTGGACGATTGGTGGTGATTTTCGGGGTAATTTGGACAGACTTGTTTTGGATGATGGTCTTGGCCTTGGCGATGGTTCTATTGATATAGGCATTTTTTCTCCGTTCGCCCTGGTGATGATCCCAGGAGATCCGTTGCTCGATGAGGAGGGAGCGGATGGCGTGTTCGGAGTACCCGCGTCTGAGGAGGGCGAGGACGTAGGCGAAGTCGGTTTCGGATTCGGTAGCGCGCAGATATCTGGAGCGAGATGGAGGGGAAGAAAGACACACCGCCCCCCCTGGGGGTGGAGGGGGAAAGGGTTGAGGGGAAGACGGAGTCATTGCCTGGAAGAGATGCTGCGGGATGATGGCCGAGGAGTTGTAGTCGACCCAGATGAGGCGAGAGAGTGGATATTGCCCGTCGGGGGTCCGATGGCAGGGTTTGCGGTTGCGGAAGCCGGGGCACCTGCCGAAACGGTTGTTGGGATCGGCGGCCGGATCGCTGTGAAGCATGCGCAGGAGGATGCGTTTGTGCTGGAGGTGCAACGGGCGCGAAGAACGGATCCAGACCTGGAAGTTGTGAGGGGAGGTCTCGACGACCATGCGACCGGGCCTCCAGGTGTTGTCAGGTTGGCGATGGTGACGGCAAACCCTCTCCCAGGACAGATCATCGGCCAGGAGATAGCGGGATTGTTCAAGGGGTTGAAGGAGGATGTGGCAGCCTGAGGCGTTGAGGGCCTTGAGATAAGGGATATGGTCGGGATGGGGCTGGACGATCCAGCGTCCTTTTTCCGGATGGAGAACCGCCAGGTGCCATTTTTGGCGAAAGAAGCGGTGGAGTTTTCTAAGCACAGCGTCCATGGGGGTGAAGAGGGGGGCTGGCCGATGACCAGCCCCGGCTTTGAGGATCAGAGGAGTTCGGTTGCGGCGACACGGACGTGTTCGGCGGCGACCTGCTGGATCTTTTCTGCGGCCGCAGCGATGAGGGCACCGCGGGCGAGATGGTTAGCCCGCCTGAGGATGCCGCCCGAGCCCTGGTGGATGGCGGTCAGGGCCTGCTCGGAGAAAAGGGGGCGGGGGATGCCGGTGATCTTGAGGTGGTGCAGGAGATAGGTACCGAGGGTCTCCCGGTCGATCCCCTGGAGATGATAGCGGGCGATGATGCGGGAAGAGAGGGGAAGCGAGGTACGATAGGTCAGCAGATCGGCCAGATGGTTCTGGCCGACGAGGATCATGGGCAAATAGGGTTTGGAGTCGGCTTCGAACTGAAGGAGAGTATGGACCTCGGCCAGGACCTCGAGGCGCAGGAGTGAAGCCTCGTCGATGACAAGCACCGGGGTCTGCTTGCGGCTGAGGACGAGATCGAGGACCTGCCTGCGGATGATGCGCAGGAGGGTGGCGCGGGAAGAGCCCTGCAAATCGCAGTCGAGGGCGGAGCAAAGCTGGCGATACAACTCGAGGATGGAGCCAGAAGTTGCCGTCACCCAGATGGGGCGATACTCGGAGGGGTGAAGACGGCTGATGGCCCAGCGCAGGGCCGTGGACTTGCCCGCACCGACCTCACCGGTCACCAGTGCGACAGCGCCCAGGCGCAGGGTGTAATCGAAGCGCTCGGCGACGGCCACCACTTCGGCGGTCTGAAGGATCTGATCGAGCTCGAGTTCGGAGCCGAACGGTTCACGAGTAAAGCCGAAAAAGTTGAGATAATGGGGTTTCATCGGGGCTCCTTTGCGAGAGAAAAGGGTAACCGGCCGGATGGGACGGATTTTGGAGGAGCGCTGTCTATGACGAGGTCTTGGGAGCGGGACCGGCGCACTCGGCAGTTGACGTGCAGATCCAGAGGGGTGAGGAACCCGTAGGAGAGGTTGTCCAGGTGCACTTCAACCCGGGTGGGATCATGGTCGTGGTAAAGGAGCGTGACCTGTTTTCCGATGAGGGGAACAGGCGCCTCATAGACCTTGCCATTCAGGGCGATGGTGCGGTCGTTGGCGACCTTTCGCCTGGCACGCTTACGGAAGAAGTCCTCGAGGTTTCTGGGGGCGGGGCGGATGCACTCCATTTTTTCGGCAAAGCGCTGGATGGGACTTTGACCCGTGGATCCGTGGGGACGTTGATGGTAGACGGAGTGGATCCACTCTTCGAGCTTTTCATTGAGGCCCCTGAGATCGAGGTTGGAGCTGAGTGTGGGGAGGAACTGTTTCTGCACGGTGAGGAACCAACGCTCTATTTTGCCCCGACCCTGGGGTTTGTAAGGCCGGGAGTGAACCAGCGCGATGCCGAGGCTGGCGGTGGTTTCCTGGAGGAGTTTGGAGCGGAAGGCGCTGCCGTTGTCGGTGTAGAGTTTGCGTGGCAGGCCGCGCTTGAGGAGCGCTGAGCGCAAGGCGTCGAGGTAGCATTCGAGGTTTTCGCTGAAGTAGAAGGCAGCGTGGGGGATCAGTCGGCTCATGTCGTCGAGGAAAGCGAAGAGGTACGTTTTCCGCCGCTTTTCCCCATCGAGGATCATGGGACCGTGCATGGCATCGGCCTGCCAAATGTCGTTGGGGGATTCGGCCTCGAACTTTCTCCGATCGACCGGTGCGGACTGATCGAGGTGCAAGAGGTTCTCCTTTTTAAGGAAGCGGTACAATGAAGAGTAGCTCGGCAGCTCGTCCGACCTCAAAAGCTTGCGGTTTTCAAGTTCCGAGAGAAGAACCATGAGGGTGCAGCGGGGCATCCGCCTGCGCAGCGTGACGATGACGGCAGCGGCCTCATCGTGGATGCTGCGGGGCATGCCCCGGTCGCTTCTGGATTGAGGGTAAAGGGCTTCGAGCCTCTGCCGGCCTTCCCGATACGCCTTGATCCAGGAAAGGATCGTGGTGCGGGCAAGCCGGGTACGCTCTGAGTGGGGGATCTGCCACTGTCGGGAACACTTCTCATTGAGCAACCGCTCTTTCTCTCCCCGGGTCAATTTTTGGCAGAAAAAGTCGCTGATCACCCCGAACCGGAAAACGGCGATGTCTTTTTGTTGCTGTTCGTCCATGTGTGGGACCTCCTTTGTGGTGGTTTTGCGTCTGGATACTCCACCTCCCGAGGGCTGGTAAAGGGCAGCCTTCGGTGGGGCCCCACAAAAGAAGCACTCCTTTCACATTGGATGGAGTGGCTGACCGGGCAGATCCCCACGGCGTGAAGCAGTTCGAATGCGTCCGGGAGCTGTCCCGACCACGACAGGCCGAGATGCAGTTTCGTCTGCTCGATCAAGCTGTTCAGCCAGTGGCGCTGGCGGGATGGCGAAAGGCCCGGGAGCCAGCCGCGGCCAGACAAGCGGTTGGCAATACTCGATTGGATGGTTTCGATAGAAGATTGGAAACGAGAGAAGTATCCTTCGGGGCGGAGCCGGACCACACACCCGCAAGCCGGGCAGCGGTACCTCGGAATCTCGGCAGGTTCCCCGTACCCGTCAAAACAGGCGGTGGTATACCCATGCCCCCACAGCTTCCCTTCGCATTTGGGGCAGGATGGCGGCCTGGGCCAGAGATATTTTCGGCCCAGCCTGAAAAGGCTCTTGACGCATACCTCGACAAATACTATCAATAGAGTACGGGTTGTGAGTTTTACTCACATGTTTTTCGGGGTAAAGGGTGCTGCTACATCCTTTACCCCAATTGTTTTCTATGCCCGCTTTCGCCCTATTCCCAAAGCCAGAATAATTCGACATCCGACCCCCTCTAGTCAAGCGTTTGTGAAAAATACGGCCCCTTCCCGACAGCATATTCTGCCAACCAACAACTCTTCATGCGGTTTGGCAGGCTGAATAGTCGTGATCAGAAGCGCCGACGAGAGTAACTCAACAAGTTTCACTCGTGTGAATTCATGTGAGTAAGCGGACAAGGCTTCTATGGCTGTTGTGTATTGGTATTCCGGTAAAGTTGACGCAACCTTCTTGCCAAGCCCGTCCCAGTCGAGCATCTTCTTGCCCCTTGGAATCTTCGCGTTGAGCGAGAAGCCAGCCCCAATAAATGGAAGGCACCGCCCTTGAACAATGTCTTCGAGGAACGGTTCTAAAAAATAATTTAAGTAATCAGTCAACTTGAACCTCTTGCGAATCTAACGCCCGGCATGAGAGGCGCGCGGTTTTTTGCGCGTCCTGCTCAATGCCGATGTTATGCAATTATCTATTCTTCAAGTACTGTTCAATCGCATGCTTATGATTGGCTACGTAATTACAGCTGGGTTCTCTGCCGCACTTATGACATTTTAAATCGTAGGTCGAGTTGATCGTTCCACATCGTGGGCATACGTAGTTTTCCCTGACCTCTTTGAGCCATTGTCTATAGCCAACAGACTTGATCCGATCGAGATTGACCCAAAGCTCGATCCGATGAGGCATAGCAGATTGAAACTGCTTCAGGTCATCGCAGGGATATTCTTCACATTCGCTGCAAAAATCGATGCCTCGTTCTGCAGCGCAAGCGAACATTCTGCACTTCGCACAGTATGGTAACCTCTTCCCTGACCGGCATCCATAACACTTGCTCTCCTCCACCGACCAATTTTGTTGAGCCGCAAGCCTTTCGAGCCTTTCAGGGTCTTCATTGGTGGAAATAAACCATGAGCACGCTCCACAGTAAAGGCCACAAACAGCAGCCAGATTTTTGTCCAAAATGTTCCTAACTTCCCTTTGCATGACGACCCTCATACTCATTTACTGATGCATGTCTTTGTTCTTTCGCTGCATAACGCTGCTAATCAGCCGCGCGGTTTTTTGCGTCGGCTGAATTAGCCTTGTTCGACATTCTCCCAATTCTTCGGTATTCGGCCCAAAGAGACTGGTGTAGCAACACTCTTGTCCAAGTTGGGATAGGGTTCCAGCGATGGAGGCGTGCCGATTGCTTTCCTTGCTCCAGTCGTACGTGAACAAGAACCGCAAAACTCCTTCCACCGTATGCACGGCCAAGCATCGCTGCGTTCTTTCGAAGAAAGTAGGCAGCCGCTTCTGTCCCCAATGATCCTATCCCCATTACTACGAAGCACCAAGCGCCTGTGGGCGGATACTTTGTTTTTAGAATCAGGCCGTAATCATCATGATTTATAGCAGAAAAAATTTCGTTCGAATCGGTAAGTCTGAAGCCTATAGTATCCGTTTCCTGGATTTTATATTGAACTATCTCAACAAGTCGAGGCTCGCATGAAGAAAAAATAGCATTAGATTTATTGCTCCCACCTATTACGAATAGATGTTGATCCCACACGTCCCAGTCAGCATCAGCGGAGAGATAGTTAACTCCAGCTTGGCGACCAACCTGACCTAGCAGGTGCATGATATCGGCTGCAGCCCCCATCTGAGCGGTACCGACGACATAAGGAATATTCGGATGAGTACTAGGTTTTTTTTGCGTATGCGGAGGAAAATAATTAGGCTCGTCAGATAAGTAGGTTCTGTCTTTTGAGTATAGACGTTTCGAAAAAAATGCTACTGGCTCATTCCTGCATATAGGTCCCAAAAGTCGTCGAATAGCCGATAAACGTCTAAGTATTCTATAGGCATGAACAAGAAATGACATTGTCCCTGCAAAAACTGCCGAAACAATAGCCGCCAAAATTGCAGATTCCCACATTTCCTTTGTTAGTGCCATACATCCTCTTGTCGAACTTTATATTCGACGTCTCAATTGAAGCCGCGAAAAACCTCGATTTGGCTGCCTATTGGATTTAGGTGGCTGATGTGTCGTATAAACCGATCCTGAGGGGATCTAGGCTTCAAATTTGACGCAATCGGATCTTGATATTCACAAGTGATAGCTGTATAAATAACTGTAAGTTTTTTGAGTGCGGCAAGATTCAGAGCATTGCCCCCACCTCGGATCGCCATTTCCCGATCGTTCCGCCTTTTCAAGTGCCCCCCGTCCGCCGCGCCGCCAAGTTGATCCACTCGGGTACGTACGAAGGGTGCCGGGCGTCCGCCGCCATCTAAGACCGCCCTACTGAAAGGCCCTTGTCGGAACCCGCGGGTAGACATCCCAGGAGAAATGCCATGGAAAAGCCGAAACTTCTCGACCAGGTCTGGGCTGCGCTTCGTATCCGGCACATGAGCTATCGCACCGAACAGACTTACGTCCATTGGATCAAGTGCTTCATTTTCTTCCACAACCGGAAGCACCCACTGGAAATGGGAGAAGCCCAGGTCAGTGCTTTCCTGAGCTATCTGGCTGTGGAAAAAAGGGCGGCGGCCTCCACCCAGAATCAGGCGCTCTGCGCCATCCTGTTCCTTTACCGCAACGTGCTCAAGAAAGACCTCGGCTGGATCCACGACATCGAACGGGCCAAAAGACCCCGCCGGCTTCCGGTCGTCTTCACACGGGACGAGGTTAGGGCCATTCTCGACCGCCTCGACGGAGTCCTTTGGATCATGGCGGCCCTTCTCTATGGGTCTGGGTTGCGGTTGATGGAATGCCTCCGACTTAGGGTCAAAGACGTCGACTTCACCTATGGCCAGATCACCGTCCGGGACGGTAAGGGGCAGACGGGACTGACCTCGAAAACGGTTTTGGAAGAGTCAATCTCCCCTTCGCACTGGCCAGGAAATACCTCAACGCCCCGCGCGAGTGGGGCTGGCAGTATGTGTTTCCAGCCTCCAAACTGTGCAGAAACCCCAGGACATCCGCTGTCACACGCCATCATCTGCATGAATCTGTCCTGCAGCGCGCTGTCAAAACGCCGATCCGGGAGGCCGGCATCGTTAAACACGGAAGCTGCCATACGTTCAGGCACAGTTTCGCCACCCACCTGCTCGAAAATGGCTACGATATTCGAACAGTCCAGGAATTGCTGAGTCACAAAGATGTCAGCACAACGATGATCTATACGCATGTACTCAGCAAAGGAGGGAAAGCGGCTAAAAGCCCGTTGGATTGAAACACGGTGAGTGTATCGAATTTCCACTACCGTCGGGAATGATGTTCCCTCATGTTTCAGCGCACCTTTTTCTGCGCATAATTGCGGCTTGACTACCGATCGGGCAAATCATCGTAAAAGTCATACCGAATGTCAATCTAATTTCGTTTAGATATTGAACAGAAAGAGCGATTTGAGCTTGAAGGGCATTTTGGACGTCTTACATACGCTGTAAGGGCATGTGCTGGAATTGAAGCAGGCGTGGGAAAGCAGGAGGTGTCTTGATCAGCCCGTTGGGGTGCGCTTCGCCGGCCCTGGAACTCCGGAGGATATTTCCCCCCCCCCGTATCGGTGCCCATGTGGGCGTATACTCGGTGTAGCAGATTGCGGTGATGCGGGGGGAAGCAGACTCCAAGGCCAGCCGCTCCGATGCACGTGTGAAAAACCGGACATGTTTTACTGTGATAAATATTGCGGAAAAGGTGCTGCCAATCCGGACCCTATCAAGTGGCTGGTTCGCAGTTAGGCGATGCATCATGATCATGGAGCATTTCTTGGGGAAATGGCTTTACCTTTTTCCATTCTTGCGATTTTGTTTCCGCTTGCCAAAGGTCAAAATTTTTCTGCAAGTTAAGCCAAAAGTCCGGAGTGGTATGAAAGGCACGTGACAAGCGCAAGGCCATCTCCGGTGTGACGGCACCTCTTTCATTTATAATTTTAGATAATGTTTTTCTCGAAACTCCGAGCGATTCAGCCATATCCTTGATTGTGATGGATAGAGGCAAGAGATAGTCTTTTTTTATTATCCTGCCCGGATGTGTTGGACATCTCGTCATTCTACTCATTGGTATACCCTCTAATGCTAATCATCGTAATCTACAACATATGCATCACTATCGATAAATTGAATAAAAACTCGCCAATTGCCTGATACTTTCACTGCATAAAACCCTTTTTTACCGCCGCTCAACTGGTGAAGGGATGAGCCAGGGTAATTCATATCCTTAATCTCAGTTGCAGCATTGAGGCGATCGAGGATTCGTTCAAGCCTGTTTGCATGTTCAGGCTCAATTCCTTTCTTGACCCGCGTATAAAAAAATTCTTCCAAACCTTTCTGTTTAAACGATTTTATCATTACGTGCAATGTAACCTTCAAGGTTACGCCTGTCAAGAAGATATTTTCAGGGAAAGCGAAGAAAGGTATATGCATCAGACGCTTGGGCTGCCGTTCCCGTTCTTGTCGATATTCCGGTCCAGTGCGTAAGTCGCAGGGGGATAGGCATCGCCCTTTTCGTACTGGGAGAGAACCCCCTTCAGGAGGCTGAAGAGCTCTTCGAAGACCCCGTCGATCACCTCCCCCGGGACGCCGTAATAGAGAAAATTGATCGGCATGGAATCGCCCAGGACCTGAGTTCCGGCTCAGTAGGCACTTTTTGGCCTCCGAAGCCGGATTTTCCTAATAAAATCAAGGGGGGCATCTAAAAAACCGCCAAAACATGTAGTAACACGACTTGGTCGTTATGATATTGACATGCTATGTGGTATATGCTAACCACGTAGATATGTTTATTCGAACGACCAAACGCAAAAATCGAGACGGCTCCGTGGTCGAGTACCTTCAGCTCGCGCACAACGTTCGCCACCCTGAGACGCGCAAACCGACCGCCCAGATCATTCATAATTTCGGGCGGGCTGACTTGATCGACCGTGATGCCATGATGCGCCTGTGCCAATCGATTGCGCGCGCCTGCGGGCTCGAGTTGGAAGTGGGCGGAACCGCCGTGCCGGGAAGAACCTCGCTTGAGAAAACGTGGCCGGCCGAGCTCAGACTCCTGGGTTCCCGGCAATTGGGCCCGGTGTTGGTTGCGGAGGCGTTGTGGGAGCGCCTGGGTATCGGAGAGGCGCTGCGCAAGGTTGCCGCAGATGCAAACTGTCAAGTCCCTTATGAGCGGGCGCTTTTGGCGATGACCGCCAACCGGCTTTGCGAACCGCGCAGCAAGCTGGGTGTATGGGACCGGTGGCTCCCGACGGTCTATCTCCTGTCTTGCCAGGGACTGAAGCTTGACCACTTTTACGAAGCGATGGATCTGCTCCATGCAAGCGCGGCCGAGGTCGAAAAAACCATTTTCTTCAACACCGCCAACCTCTTCAACCTCGAGGTCGATGTGGTGTTCTACGATACGACCACAGCCTCTTTCGAGATCGACTTCGAAGATGCCGAGCTCGTTGCGAGCGCAGAGAGCCGCGAAGAGGATCTGTCCCGGCCCGTATCCGGCCTGCGCAAGCGCGGGAAATCCAAAAATGGGACGTGGAACCCTCAAGTGGTGGTGGCTCTGGCGGTCACTCGAGAGGGGTTTCCGGTCCGCTCCTGGGTGTTCCCGGGCAACACGGGGGATGTGACCACGATCGAAACGGTCAAAAAAGATCTGAGGGGATGGCAGTTGAACCGCTGCCTTTTTGTCGCCGATGCCGGCATGAACTCTGAAGACAACCGCAAACGCCTGTCTCTGGGCGGGGGTAAATACCTCCTGGCTGCCAGGGCGGGGAGCGTCAAAGAGATCAAGGAAGAAGTCTTGACCCGTGGGGGACGATACAAAAAGGTAGGGGACAATCTCCAGGTCAAAGAGGTCCAAATCGGCACCGGGGTCTTGCGCAGGCGCACCTTCGTCTGCTTCAACCCGAGGGAAGCGGAACGGCAAAATCTGCACCGGGAATCTGTCCTGGAAGAGCTGCGCCAGGAACTCGACCGTCACAGGGATTGGGATGCCACGGCCAAATGGGCGATCGAGCTGCTGGCCTCCCAACGCACCAGACGCTATCTCGGCATCAGCAAGGCCGGGAAGATCTTCATCGACACAGCCAAGATCGAAGCGGCCCGGAAGCTTGACGGCAAATGGGTCCTCATCACCAATGATGACACCCTCCAGGCAGAGGGTGCCGCCACAGGGTACAAAAACCTCCTGATCATCGAGCGCTGTTTCCGTACGATGAAGAGCACTCAGATCCATATGACTCCTATGTATCATTGGTTGCCGCGTCGAATTGAAGCGCATATCAAAATCTGTGTGCTGGCCCTGTTGCTCCAACGGGTAGCCGAGTTCATGACCGGCAAGACATGGGGGTGGCTCCATCATGTCTTGGCTCAGTTCCAGGCCGCGGAATTCGAGACCCCGAGTCACCTATTCTTTCGACGCAATGAACCCCCGGAGGAGGTCCTGTCTACGCTGAAAACATTAAAGATTTCAATCCCTAAACCGATTCTAGAAGTTGTGAACCGTCATTCAGAGGCGTAGTAACACGCGTTTTTTGGGCTCGCATCTAACCGTTCGGATTTAATGCCGTTTTCGGCTACCCTTTGACTACCCACCCGGAACCCAGGTTTGAGGAAAGCGAGCACCTTCGCGGAGGTGTCATCATTGTGGAGCAGCGTGCCCTGCGCGGCGAATGAGACCATGGCATCCATGACCGGGGCCAGAGCTACGGCTGCGGTATCGAGGATGTCCCACTGGGTGGAGAGGCGGGCAGAGGTTGGCCCAGATTCCTTTGAAGGGTCTCGATCCGGTTGAAGGGCATGCCGCAGCCATACTTCAGTATCGCCAGCATGGGCGTAGCCGAATCGTCGTATTTTTGCTCGGAGACCCCTTCGGGCAGTTCGGGGGTGAAGATATCTCCGCACAGATTGCAGCGTAAGCGGATTCGTTCATAAACGGTGGCTTTGAGAGGGGCTGTTCCAACGATATGAACAAAGACCGACGGCATGGCCAGTTCGTATAGTTTACCCTTCCCGACAGCATATTCTGCCAACCAACATGTACTGGCCTGCGCCGTTTTTCCCGTGCCCCCGGGGTTTTGGTTTGTCGCCTTTTTTCCGGACTGGTTCGGTTTTATCCTCGAGGATGTTTCGGGCTGTCTCGGTCGGGGCCCCCAGCAGGTACTTGCACAGCCGGCCGATGGAGGTTTCTTTCTCGGCAAGCACCTCCCGCAGACGCGCCACTGTCTCGGCAAGCCCCAGGAGCACGTCATAGTCCGAGTCGGTCAGGTTCCGTTCTTTGATACGGTCCTGGAGCGCTTCGAACTCGCCGGCGGATATCTTCAGCTTTTTGGGTCATTTTTTCATCGGCACAAGACCTCCCTGAACCGGCGCTCGAGCGGATAGAGCCAGATGGTCTTGACCGGTTTGTCACAGGCCTTTTGCCGGTCCCACTTGCCCCGCCCCTGCGTCTGCCCCACGCAGACCCAGTTGGCGGCCTTGTACGAGGCGCCGGTGAACCGCCGCTTTTCGACGAAGGTCTCAATCAGGGAAGGCCGGTAATGGTAGCGCTCTTCCCACCGATCAGGGAGCATCCGCGCCGTGCGCGCAAGGATCTGCGAGGCAAGATTGAAAGATTTTACCCAGGAAGAATGAGAAATCGGACATTGTTGGCGACAAGGTGCAGACGTCGGTAGTGAAGATGAGGGTCCCAACCGATGTAATGAGCTCGGGGAGCACATTTCAAGGCGGCGGAGCCCCAACCGAGGAATGCAACCCATTGGTCGCCAATGGTGGCGACATAGTGGAGGGCGCTGCCGACAATACGCCCGAACCCGAGATAGTGATGCCGGCGCATCAAGTCGCGCGATTTCGGCAACTCATCGCGCCGAGCAAGGCGCACCCGCAAGGGGTTGTCTGAGAAAAAGTTTTGGATTGCTACGCTGGCCATAACTTCAGCATAGCTAATGAAAAAACAAAAAGCCAGCGCTATTTCTTTAGGGCCGGCTCACTTGACGTTGGCTGACTTTGACGGAGCCCTGGCGACCAGGTATGCAGGATGGCAATGAAGCCCACCTCCGCCCCCAGGTATCTGCCGTCTTGCGTCAACTCCTCGATGGTTTCCGATACCGCCCTCAAAAGAATACCATAGACCACCTGTCGGTTCCTCGAGGCCAAGGGCCTTACCCCTTCAGGCAGGGTGAAGACCGGATGGAAATATCGCGTCGGAAGCAGTTCTCCTTTCCTCGCCTCGAGCCACCGCTCCTTGTCCAGTGACTGGCCCTTCGGGGAGTGGCGGTTACGGCAGGAGTTGTAGGAGATCCTCACTTTGCCGCAATGATCGCAGGCATCCACATACGCCCCCCAAGTTCGGCCGTGCGACAAGCCTCTACGGCTCGCATGGCACGCATCTGCCTCGTCGGCATGGCATGGGCATGGCGATAGGCCGGTCCATGCAACCAAAACGCGTCGGCCACCTCAAGACGACGTTCCGTCAGAAGCCCAGCTGCTAAAGCGTCGGCCCCTTTTCACCTCCGAGAAAATCAAGCGGACTCCTGATCCTCGCCATGTCTCTGCCCGTCACATGAAGATAAACCGAAGTCGTGGTAACGCTCGTGTGTCCCAATAGGTGCTGGATATAATACAGGTCGGTGCCGGCTTCCAATAGATGCGTCGCGAAGCTATGCCTCAAGATGAACGGTAGGATACACCTCAGTAAATGCTATTCAATTGTCAAAGAACGATGCTCCCATAAGGGGGCAGAACCAAACCACCGCGAAGCGGTTTAGTTCAACGGCGGCAGCCAGGGCTGTCTCCGCCTTGCTTAAAGATTGTTATTGTTCAGTTCCCTCCGTATCTTCAGAAACCGGGTGCCCTGGCTATCCTTTCTGTGCTGCTTGCTTATGTTGGTTTTCTCTATCAAGTGCGTCCACAAGAATTCGGTCATTCAATTGTTGAGAAATTTTTCCGGTGTGACGCCACGCATTATTGAACAGTAAAGTGATTATGCCACCAAAAGACACCATAATGATGAATCGTATAATGTGCCAAATTTTTGGATCCCAGTTTCCGTAAAGCATACAAACTATAACAGACATTAATAGCGCAAAAAATGCAGCTACTCTTGCTGCACCCGCAGCGTGGGCAAGATCACCATATGCTGCAACCCTGTTTTCGGAGTTTCCTATAGGATTATCTGCGCCCAATCGTTCAAACCATAAGGTTGATATTGTTATTAATGCTTCTAGCTGAACATTATTGGGAGCGTCAGTTGGTTTTGGCGGGATAATCTTCTTCTGGCGTAGTGATTCAATTTGTTTTGAATGATTAATGACGCTCTGATCAAAAGGCAAATTCCAATGACACCAGTGATGAATTGTTGCAAACAAATAACCGAGTGCACCTGAAGTAAAAATGGACCCAATTACTATTGCAAGGGCATTTTCTTCTCCAAACAGCGTAATTTTAAAAATATCACTCGTCCAATTTGGAAGAGTTATCCAAAGCATAATCAGTAGTAAGCTTCCGAAAAGAAAACCTGGGGTAATGTATCGAAGAAAACGTTTTGCCTCGTTCATTTTAGGTCATATCCTTTGTGCAATTACATTACGGAATCACTCTTGTCCAAATTAGGAATTGCGGCTGTTTAGGGCGGAGGTAAAGCGCAAGGCAGAGTCGGGAAGGTGATCGAGGCTTCTGGGTATAGCCTCTCTGGTGTATAAGGATTTTGGGAAAAACAAACACACCAAGAGGAGGCTGATACCCATGAACAGATTCGGTAGCATATTTAGCCAATTGCTGCAACTTTTTCCGCGGGCTGAATTCGAGGCAGCGGTGAAAGAGACTCGTGCGGAGCGGCATGCCAGAGGCTTTACATGCTGGGGACAGTTTGTGGCGATGCTTTTTTGCCAATTGGGACGCGCCCATAGCCTGCGCGAGATCTGCGGCGGTCTTGCAACCTGCGAAGGGAAGCTGGTCCATCTGGGAATTCGCGCGCCGAGTCGCTTCAGCCTGGCTTATGCCAATGAGCATCGTCCTTGGGAGCTTTACCAGAGGGTGTTTTTCAACCTGTTGGAGAGGTGCCGGGTCCAGACAGCTGGATTCAAGCGAAAATTTCGGTTCAAAAATAAGCTGATGAGCCTTGATTCCACGACCATCGACCTGTGCGTAAAGGTTTTTGATTGGGCCAAGTTTCGGCGGACGAAGGGAGCGGTGAAACTGCACCTGGTTTTGGATCACGACGGATATCTCCCTTCATTTGGGGTGATTACCAATGGAAACGTCTGCGATGTGAAGATAGCGCATCAAATCCGGTTTGATCCGGGGACTATCGTTGTGGACGACCGGGGCTACAACGACTATCGGTTGTGGGGCAAGTGGTGCCAGCAAGGGGTTTTCTTCGTTACCAGGGCCAAGAAAAACGCCCAGTTCGAGGTTTGCGAGCGCAGACCCTGTCCGAAAGATACCCGTGTCCTAGCCGATGACATCATTCACCTTCTCAACAAGAAGGCTGAGGAAGCCTGTCCTGAATATCCCCGCAGGATCCTATGGCATGACGACGAACGGAACGAAACCTTCGAGTTCGTCACGAACCACATGCGGCTTTCGCCGGTCACCATCGCCGCCATTTACAAGGACAGGTGGCAAATAGAGATCTTTTTCAAGCTGTTGAAACAGAACCTGAAGATCAAAACCTTTGTCGGAACCTCTGCCAACGCTCTGAAAACCCAGATTTGGACAGCACTGGTCGCCATGCTGATTCTCAAACATATTGATATATTGAATCAGGACTCACCTGCGCCAGATACATTTACAACCTGGTGGCGCTGGTCAGGATATACCTCTTTACTTTTCGAGATCTTTGGAGGTGCCTGAACGAGCCGTTGGGGACACCTCCCCTCAACCTAGACCATGAACAGCTGGCTTTCGCGTTTTCATAATCGGGGCAGCATCCATGTCGAAAGTACAACCTGATTTCCAAATCCGCCAAATCTGCTCTAAAATCCCAACGTTTTCAGGGGGTGGACTTTGAATCCCCGGCTAATTTGGACAGCAGTGCTATTCGTTAGGGCGCGGCGTACTCATTGCATTTATAATTACCTTGGCTAAGGCATTCGAATAGCATGATGCGCACTAATCTTTTCGTCATATGGGGGAAGTGTTTCCCGCGAGTTCCTCCTCAAGATGGATCGCATCCACCGGAAAAAGATCGAGCGCTGTGATCTGGCGTTGGGCCGCTGCAACATCGGCAGTAAAGAGAACGACAATTAGATCTTTCATAGCCCGCGTACAACATACGTAGAAGAGACGCCTAGTCCTCTCAATAGTGGTTTCCTTTCCCTCTCGCCTGTTTGCCTCCTCTTTGTCCGAGAGCGGCTTGATTCCCAAATATTTGTCATAAGAGAATTGAACGTGGGTACCCTCATCATCGTCCAGGACAACAAGCACGCGCTCAAACTCCGCGCCCTTGATACCTTGATGTGTCGAGAACGGAGAGCCTTCGTTCACGTACTTGTAGTAACCCCAGAACTGCGATGCCGGGCACGCTAGGAAAGCGTCCATCGCCGAAACTTCTTTGGTAATCTCTTCACTGTCAGCTTCATCCTCGCTCTCGTCGTTATCGGCTTCCTCCGCTTCGACCGGAGCCGGCAGATTCAAATACGAGAGTACCCTCGGGTCGAGGGAAATTACCCTCGACCCATGAACATGACGAAGAATATCTGCATTAGTTGCGCCTGATCCCGGTTCCATCATCTGCTGAAGACTCTCGGTGAATCGACTCAGCTCGCCAAGCCGTTCAGCTACATTGACTCCGCTCAGGTTTTTGCGATCCAAGAGCGGCGATTTTCTGAGAACCTGCATCACCTCGAATTCGTTGCCCTCCTTGCCAGCGCTAACAAGCGGCAGGACAAAGTTATTGAATGGTCGCACCGGCCACGCGGTCCCGTCCAGGAATCCGTTCCTGAACTTCTCCGGAGCCTTATCGTTTAGTGCCGAGTACAGTTCGCCGAATCCCAGCCGCTTGGCGGCCATTCGGTGGACGATGACAAGGACCTTCACAGCTTCATTGCTCTCATCGGTGAGCCACACTTGATCGTCGTTCTTCCTAGCAGCCCAGTCGCGCACCTGCGCGAGCCGCTGATCGCGTCTCTCGTCAATGGGAAGGATGAAGATGTATGCGCTGCCTGGCACGCTGACCAGAGCATCCTCCGGTCCTGTCATCCGGCCTCGCGTCTGAACTAAGCCGTCCCCGTCTCGTCGAATCGCATTAGCGACACTGAGTATAGTTGCAGGACATCTGAAATTTTCTGGCTTCGTGATATTTTCCCAACCAGGATCGGCCGAAATTGAGCCGATCCCTGTCAGGTAGATGCGCTGCATCGGGTCCCCAAAGAAACCGAGACAAAACCGATCTCCCAGTTCCTCATTCACCGCCTTGAGAGCCACAACGACATTTTCCATTGCATCCTGGCTCTCATCGACAAAGAGAAAGGGATATTGTTGACAGAGGAGGCTCCGCATCAACGGGCTCTCGACGATGAACTGCGGGGCCATTTTTATGATGTCATCGTGACCGAGGATTCCGTTCACGTAATCACTACCCGTTCCATAGGTAAACGAGCGGACTTGGCCAATCCGCGTCCGCTGCTGTTCATAGCGAGCTATGTCGTTCTGGTTCTTGTCGCGCGTGCGCTGCTGCACGCGAGGCCCGAATTTGGTCGCTATCTCCCGTAGTTCCAGGAGTTTTTCGTCAATTCGCTTTGCCACCCACCCATGGATATCTGACTGGAACGACCGAACCAGCGACCAAAGGAAGCTGTGAATAGTCGAGACATGGACGAGGGGATTGTTACCCACATCCGCCCAAATCTCTCCGGCTGCGATCTCCATGTAAGTGATACAAGCGACTTTTTGTCGGCGCAGTTTCAGCCTCTCGCCGTGCTTGTTGAGTGTCTCGGCGAGCCCCTTAATCAAAGAAGTAGTCTTCCCAGAGCCGGCTCCTGCTATCATCAGGAAGCTTCGTGGTGGCAATGCGTTCAAGCAGCGGTAAAGTTCTCGATCCGCCTCGGTATCTCTTTGGTGAGCGCGGCTAGTCATTTCGCCGCCTCCCCGATGGTTGCCGCATCGCCCGGTATGGCAGAGGCCGCAGGCGCGGTTACCTCTGGCGGCGGTGCAGGCAGCTCGAGACTGACCACACTTTCGAGCCAATGCAAACCGGCTTTGATGTAGAGAGGCACATTCCAATTCGCAGGAAGTTCGGTCAGAACGCCCAAGGCAAACTTCGTTTTGTCGAACGACTTTCCGCTGACTCGTTTGTGAAGGCCGGACGCAAGATCGTCGGGTGTCGCAGGGTTCTCGCGGAGCTTCAGGCCGACGTGCCGTTGCGCTGCAGCCTGGCACCATACCGCATTTTCAAGCCCAAAGGACTCTTCCAGCGTTCGTCCGCACAGGATGGCAGTCTTGCCATTCCATGTCACATTCGTCGGGACTTGATAAGTCACACGGACCTTGAAGCTGTTACCGTCTTCCGCTGCATGCAACTTCTCGGAATCGGCCGCAGCGAGCAGCTCTTCAACGGACTGCTTTTTTGGTAGCCACTGGATCAAAGTCTGGTTTGAAGTGCGCGCGTTCGGTTTAGATGGCAAACACGCCTTGCCGGATTTTTTCAGAGGCGGCTGCCCTGCTTCGGCGTTTGGAACCTCGAACTCGGTATCTTCATCCTCATCCTCATCAGCGGCGGCAACAAGCTCTACACTGTCCAAGTCGGTGATCACAAGCGCAACAAGACCGAGAAACTCAATTAACGATTTGAAACGATAGCCAAAGGCACCGCCCACTTCCAGAATAGACAGACAGGCTGACCGCAGCGAAACGGTTTCCTTCTCAATCATCACGGGGAGCAAGAGCCGCTCGACATTGCCTTCTACAAGAATGGCTGCGTCCGCGAAGAAGAGGTCACAATGCGTTAGTTTTAGATACCTTTGCAGGAAATCCCGCTCATCCGGGGTCTGACTGTAGAACGCGGAGAGGTTCAAAACCTCGGCCGTCTGCTCGCCGCCAATGTTCTGCCTCCTGAAATATCGGATAGGCTGGAAGCCGCGTTCATAGACGATATGAGGCGAGTGGGTCGTCACGACGGTCTGACTTTGGAAAGCGCTACCATCCTCTTCGCTGCTTTTCAAAAGATCGAGAACGTTTCGAATGAAAACCTGCTGAAGCTGAGCGTGAAGGTGTCCCTCGGGCTCTTCTATAAATATCAGGTGAAGTGGAGCGCGTTGCTCCCTGTCCGCGACCCATCTGGCGTGAACATCGAGTATCTCGACCACCATATAGATGAGGTTTTTATAACCGAGGCCGTTGTAAGTGTCGGGAAGCCTTAGGGCCTCTTCGCCGTCACCCAGAACGTAATGCACGCGAGCATCCTGGCTGTTCATGATCGTGGCTGGATTGAGAGCGGACTTGATTTCTAGCCGGGGATTAAGAAGACCTGGATAGCCGAGTTTTGAGAGGCGATCGAGGGTATCTTTGAACACGTCGGCTAAGTGTTCATTAAGTCTCATCTCGGATTCAAACAGCGCCCTTAGTGCGCTATGGTCCTCCTGCCGTTGATTGAGGTTCCGCTTGTAGAACCTGCTCAATCGTTTGGAGAGGTCTTCGGATCGTCCTGCGCCCGTTCCTGCGCCCACTGCCGGGTCGGCCAAATACCGTTGCGCATGAAGGTTATCGACCTTGATGAGAGATTTCAAGATCGCTGCGCCGCCCGGGTCCTTGCCAAGCAGCAGGGGCATGTATCCCTCATGCGGCTTGTGAGCGCTATCGAACTGAGCCCGATCAAGGACGTAGTATTTAAACTCAAACTCATTCAGAAGTTCGTTCTTGAGATAGTCGGTCAGGCTTTTTGGCCACGGCACATATCTCTCATTCTCCCGTGGTGGGAAAGCGGCCGCCTTCGTCTGAGCTTCCGCGCGGGCTGTGCGGAAGCTCCCAAGAAGCTCTACGGAATTACGCGGCGCAAACTCTATCCGCATGCCGACTTGCGTCCCGCGCCATGCCCTACTCGGCAACAGCGGTATTACAAGGTACAAATCGCTCGCCGCTACCTCGAACCAAAGGTCCAAGCCTATCGAAGGCAACTCTGGCTGTTCCGTACCGTCTTCAGGGAGGTCGCCGAAGGCGTCAAAATCTTTCCAACAAGCCGAGCTAAAATCGTACAGTGAAAGCTTATCCTTCGAACCGGATGCAAATGCGTACAGGACTTGTGTGGCTGATGTCTTCCCGCTGTTGTTCGACCCGACAAAGATCGAAATATCAGACGCAAGCTCGATGTAAACATCTCGCAGCCGCCTGTAGTTCTTTATCCTGCATGAGTGCAGATGCACGCTTCTTCTCCTTCGAATCATTCGTTTTCAATGTGTTCAATCTATTTCTCAGATCAACCACAAGCGCTTAAAGAAGCTCGGCATCAGATCCGCTTTTGGCCTCAAACAGACCGTGCTTAGTGCACTCTAACGCTTAAGATTGTAACCGGAGTGAAGCTTGTCTTCATTCCGGTTACAATCATGTTGAACTGAGCCGCTTCCACCCCGCTATGGGGATTTAATCCAACCCTTACCCCAGCCGAACATTAGAGAAGCGGTTGGCTTAATGACAATTGAATAACGTTTTTGGCACCCCGAGATCAAACATTGCGGCCTGCAATGCATGGCGGAGGCGTCTGGAAAAAGGGATTCTGAAGGTAAGCGCATACTCTTTCCTTGCGATGATTCATGCGCATCGCCGGGGTGTGGCGTTTGCAATTGGATAGAACGATCCTCATGGAGGCAAAGGAAATTTGGAGGGGTTGAGAACCTCCTTGAAGATCATCTTCCCTTTTCCGTAGTAAGGGCTGACCCTGGGATCAACACCAGTGACCCTGGCAAGAAGGTCTTGCCATGCCTCCTTCTGCGGGCTTTCGTGCTGACCGGAAATGCCGAGAAGATTCCTGCACAGAACCAGCTTCGTTTTCCGGTTCCAGTTGCTCAGGATGCCATAGTGCCTGATCTTCATGAACCCATCAGGCAGAATGTGCACCAAAAAGCGTCGGATAAACCTAAAGACATCCAGGGTCATGAGCTTTGTCGCATCATGGTCAGCACCATCACGATAACGGAAGGTGACCCGGCCATTCTCCAGCGCCACCAATCTGTGATTCGAGATGGCAACCCGGTGGGTATAGCGCCCGATATAATCCACCACCGTTTCTGCGCTCCGGAACGGGGATTTACAGTAAGCCACGAGGCACAGTTTCGCCACCCACCTGCTCGAAAATGGCTACGATATTCGAACGGTCCAGGAACTGCTGGATCACAAAGATGTCAGCACAACGATGATCTATACGCATGTACTCAGCAAAGGAGGGAAAGCGGTCAAAAGCCCGTTGGATTGAAACACGGTGAGTGTATCGAATTTCCACTACCGTCGGGAATGATGTTCCCTCATGTTTCAGCGCACCTTTTTCTGCGCATAATTGCGGCTTGACTACCGATCGGGCAAATCATCGTAAAAGTCATCCTGAATGTCAATCTAATTTCGTTTAATTACTGAACAGCAAGAGCGGGATCCGCTCGAAGGGGATTCTGGACGTCTTATGCTTTAAGGGCATGTGCTGAAATTGAAACAGGCGCGGGGAAAGAGGAAGGTGTCTTGATCAGCCCGTTGGGCTGCGCTTCGCCGGCCCTGGAACTCCGGCGGATATTTCCCGCGTATGGATGCCCATATGGGCATATACTCGGTGCAGCAGATTGCGGTGATGCGTGGGAGCAGACTCCAAGGCCAGCCGCTCGGATGCACGAGTCAAAAACCGGACATATTTTACGTTTATACATATTGTGGACGCGGCACTGCCAACCCGGACCCTATCAAGTGGCTGGTTCGCAGTTGGGCGATGCATCATGATCATGGAGCATTTCTTGGGGAAATGGCTTTACCTTTTTCCATTCTTGCGATTTTGTTTCCGCTTGCCAAAGGTCAAAATTTTTCTGCAAGTTAAGCCAAAAGTCCGGAGTGGTATGAAAGGCACGTGACAAGCGCAAGGCCATCTCCGGTGTGACGGCACCTCTTTCATTTATAATTTTAGATAATGTTTTTCTCGAAACTCCGAGCGATTCAGCCATATCCTTGATTGTGATGGATAGAGGCAAGAGATAGTCTTCTTTTATTATGCTGCCCGGATGTGTTGGACATCTCGTCATTCTACGCATTGGCATACCCTCTAATGGTAATCATCGTAATCTACAACATATGCATCACTATCGATAAATTGAAAAAAAATTCGCCAATTGCCTGATACTTTCACTGCATAAAATCCTTTTTTATCGCCGCTCAACAGGTGAAGGGATGAGCCAGGGTAATTCATATCCTTAATCTCAGTTGCAGCATTGAGGCGATCGAGGATTCGTTCAAGCCTGTTTGCATGTTCAGGCTTAATTCCTTTCTTGACCCCTGTATAAAAAAATTCTTCCAAACCTTTATGTTTAAACGATTTTATCATTACGTGCAATGTAACCTTCAAGGTTACGCATGTCAAGAAGATATTTCCAGGGAAAGCGGGGAAAGGTGTATGCATCAGACGCTTGGGCGACCGTTCCCGTTCTTGTCGATGTTCCGGTCCAGGGCGTAAATCGCCGGGGGATAGGCGTCGCCCTTTTCGTAGTGGGAGAGAACCCCCTTCAGGAGGCTGAAGAGCTCTTCGAAGACCCCGTCGATCACCTCCCCGGGGACGCCGTAGTAGAGAAAATTGATGGGCATGGAATCGCCCAGGAGATAGAGGTGCTTGGAGGGGGCGGCCTCTGCCGCTGAGGGGGTTTCGCCGTCCAGGAAGGTGATTTTTACGTGGTGGCCCTGGAGGACACGGTTCTGGGGGTCCTTGATCGGGAATTTCTCGAGGCGCACCGGTCGCCCGTCGATGGCGGGACGATCCGCGTTGGAGCATTCTTCGATCAGGGCGACAAGGTCCGTGAACTCGATCGTCTTCGTGGAGCCGCTGGCGAAGAAGAGGTCCCTGGCCGCCCCCTGGGCGATCAGGCGTTCGGAAAAGGGCTTTTTCAAGACCGTGACGCCGAGGGCGGCCAGCTCGGCCGTGGTCCCCGGATCGACGATGACCTGGACGAGGACGTCCACCGAGGAATTCCGGGACTGTTCGAGGAACGCGACGCGCCCGAGTCCGACCTCGACCCCCGTGGACAGGGCGAAGGGCAGGGCCGAAGCCAGCAGGAGGAGGAGCAGCAACTTGACGAAGGACAGGATGGAATCGACCTGAAAGGGCGTCGGCCATGCGGTTGAACCCGGCGACGATGGGGTGCCCTGGATAGTGGATGACGAAGATCCCCTGGCTGGCGAGGGTCATCACCTCATCCGAGTGCATGATGACCCCAGCGACCGGGCAGTTATAGGTCCGCTCGACCGTGGACCGGATCTGCCCGGCATCGAAGCTTGCCGGCACCTTGTTGATCACGAGCAGCATCTTCGGGACCCCCAGTTCGAGCCCCTCGATGAGGGCCCTGAACCCGTCGCTCAGGAGGTTGATGTCGTAGCCGTCGTGAAGGACGCGGGCCATGTCGGCCACATTGACGCTCGAGGGGATCAGATAGACGGCCCCCTTGCAGCGCCCTTCGAGGGAGGCGCCCACGTCGCAGGCCGTCTGCTCGATGGAACACCGCCCCCACAGATAGTCGTTCAGGGAGTACGCGATCTCTTCCTCGCCCAGGCCGAAGATGACATGGATGCCGGGCGATTGGATGTCCGTGTCGATCACCCCGACCCTCGCCCCGCGCATGGCATAGACGGCCGCCAGGTTGGCCGAGATGTTCGACTTCCCCGTTCCGCCTCTGAATGAATGCACCGATATGATCCTGGCCATGTCGCTTTCTGAGAGAGTGGATGAAAATCGTCGACGGGGACGGGATCGATCCGATGCGACGACATCGGCCGCACAGCTCTACCGTTCACGCGAACCCAGGCGGATGACTGCCTCGCCGATCGCGCGGCCATCATAGAGCCCGACGGCGATAGGTCAATGAAGATGGCGCCGGCGAAGCTGGATGTCACCGAAGAAACCTGCGGGTATGTCCGGGAGGAAGGCGGGCAGGAGCGGGAGGTCTTCGAGGGGGCGCACCGCGGCCTGACGTCGGCTGGAGCGACGTGTTATCCGCTGACTTTTTTTGACACAGCCTATTGTAATGTGTATAAATACACATCGTAAATAGCCGTACAATTATCAAGATTCTCAAACAAAACGGCTGGAACGAAGTGGCAAAAGTCGGCTCCCATTCTCAATTTCGGCATCCATACAAAAATGGGCGGGTTGCCGACCCACAGCCCAAAAAGGACATACCGATTGGTACTGTAAAAAGCATCGAGTGCCAATCGGGAATCAAATTTAGTTGAGGTGTAACCATGGCAAACTACATCGCAATCGTACACAAAGATCCCAAAAGTGACTTTGGCATTTCCTTTCCCGATTTTCCGGGCTGCATCACGGCCGGGAAAGACATCGACGAAGCTAAGGACATGGCCCAAGAGGCTCTCACCCTCCATATTCAAGGCATGATTGAAGATGGAGAAAAATTGCCCGCCCCATCAAAGCTCGAAGAGATTATGGCCGATCCCGATTTCGCCGATGCGGTGGCCTATCTGGTCGTTGACGTCCCGGATGCCAAGCCCCGAACGGTCAGGGTCAATATTACCGTTCCCGAAATGACTCTTAAACAAATCGATGCTGCAGCTAGAAAGCGCGGTATGTCACGATCTTCATTTCTTGTTCACGCCGCAAAGAATGCTATTCAAGCAAACCAATCAGAGGCATCTGTTTGATTCAATTACTTTCCATCCGGAAATGGTCTTTTTGGCCAATCTCGGGGTCAATCTGCACATTTGCTTGTGCGGCGACCACCAGGTCGTCTCCGCGCAAACGCTTGATTTCCTTGATATTGGCCAAACCGGGATCCACCGCGTAGCGCTGGGACTGAGCGGCGAAGCGGTGAAGAAACCGGGACCCGCCGCGAAGCGGTGGGACTGAGCACCCGAAGGGTGTGAAGAAAAATCCTCATTTCCGGATTGGAAACTGGGTTGTACCGGGAAATCATTTCCGGATGGAAGCTAACTGGCACAGCCGTTTTTTTGCCGTGTCCAGCTGGGCGACAGGTTCGGCCATCGTCAGATCGTCCTCCATTTGCTACACCGGCACGTTGTACTACGCGCCCAATAACCGCCGCTGCAGCAGTGACTGCATGTCACGCCGGCCATCGGCGATCAATAGAACGTAGACGTTCCTGTCGATAACCCGGTAAAGGATGCGGTATGGTTTCAAGAAGATCTCGCGGTATTCACGAATCCCCAGGGCCAGCAGTTCCTTGGGATAGGCACCCCGCTCGGGAAATTCGGACAGCCCGGAGAAGGCTCGCTCGATCTGCGTCAAAACATAGTCCGCCTCTTCAGGCGCATCGTGCACACCAAGGTAGTCGTAAAGCTCCTCGAGATCACGTGCTGCATCAGTGGTCAGCAAAACCACGAACGGCATCCGTTACCCTCCTGCCCTCACGCGCAACCGTTTGATCACCTCCTTGGCCGGCTGAACCTTGCCTTCCTCGATCTGGCCGGTTCCGAGCGCCAGGATTTTCAGGAGGGCCATCGTCTCCTGAGTCTGCTCGTAGCTTTCAATATCCTGTATGACCACCTTGGCTTCGCCATTCTGGGTAATGACGAGCGGCTCCCGCTTTTCCCCAAGTTCCCTGACGATTTCAGCGGCATGGGCCTTCAGGTAACTAATGGGTTTAATCTGACTCGAGAATTTCATGGGTGACACCTCCATCTCCTGGTTACGACTCAATTTAGTCCATAAAAAGGTCAAGTGTCAAGATAGCGGTTTATTGATGATCGCGGTCCTCGGATTGGTCCTCTCGATTTTTCCTCTCATTCGAGAGGAAGCGGCCCTCCCGGGGTCCTGCTCCGCCAGCATGAAATGCCTTTGGGGGCGCCTTCCTTCGAGACATGAAAGGGGGAGAGGGGTGATATGCTCTGACCGCACACGGTGCAAATGGGATATCCAAACCGATCGAAGCGGCTGATGGCGTTGGTGGACCCCACATTCACCAGCCGGGGCCGCACACCCCGGCGATGTTGTCGTCTGTGAGGATTTGGATGGAGTCGAGCTCCATGGTGCGGCCGTCTCCAGCGCCACAGCGAGCAGTTCCACAGTCAGATCAAATCCGACATGGACATGGAACGCCTGCCATCGGGCAAGTTCACCACCAACGCCCTGATCTTGACCTTGGCCGGGCTGGCCTACAACATCCTGCGTTTCATCGGGCAGTGTTGAGGATTTTAGCGAATCTCATCAGCCAGATATGCAACTATTTCTTTTGCAATAGGGGAATATAATTTCATTTTGGAAGGGTCAACGATGACGTTATTCAGGTATTGAAGTATCAGGGTATCTTCAAAGTGAAGACACGGGATGATTCCGCCCATGAAGAAGCCGAGCTTTTCAATCTCTTCACTCATATAACTCGTGATCGGATCGCCGAGGTTAAGAAAAAGAGTGAAGTGTTCAATTCTTTTTGCGCAGAGGTCCTTGAGATGATCTCGAAGAACTCTTATTGCATCCTTGCCGTATTGCTGAATTACGATTTCCGCGCTGTTTATTTCAAAAAAAATCTTTAATTTCATTACGGATAAATCCGGCATGGGGGCGGACCCTTCCGGAGTCTCGAAACTTCTGGTCAATCCGATATTTTCATAGAGCTTACGCAAAATGGATTCGTGGCGGGAAGGGAGGTATACGGACGTGGCCGGTAGTTCGACCACAGGCTGAAAAGAGAATACAAGCGATTCCCTTTGGACAAGCTGCTCCTGGATCGCTTTGAAGGCAATATCTGCCGGTGCATAACCGAGTACAATGCCGCAGTCTTTATACCCTGTTTTCTCCGCCATCTTCTGGGTTGCGCTATGAACCGTAACCGACCTCCCGTAAATGGCCTTCAGTCCCATAGCTCTTGCTTCATCATTGAGAAGCTTTTGCATTCCCGTGAAAATATCGTGACCCCTGAAACTGGGATTTACGGCTCCTTTCCCTGCCTCGGCAATCATATCATCTTTTGTCTCTCTCGTTATGGCAACGTGCCCGACAATCTCTCCTTCCTCCGATACTGCAACAGACGACGTGATGAGACCTTCCCTGATGAGTTCCGCGAGTCTTTCCGGATAATACATTACATCCGACAAATAAGAATACCCGTATGTCCGGTAGAAAAGCCTGGAGACTTCCAGGGTCTCCGATGGTTTCATCAACCTCAGCTCGATTGAGGGAGGCGACGAAGAAACGGTTTTTCTATCTTGGATTTCTTGAATCGGCTCCGGACATTCCCCGAGTTCGACGACGTTCTTAGTCGGAAGACGTTTGATAAGGTGGAGCTCTTTCCCTCCCTTTCCAAGATTACAGAAAAGCACCTCATCGACACATTTTCTCATGATGAAAGATCCAAGACCTTTAGACGGCATCTCCTCCATGTCCTTAGGTGCTTCATATTCGGGAATCAGACCGGGATCGTACGGCAGACCCATGTCTTTAATGATGATCTTGATACCTGTTGGAGACGGCTCAAATAATATCTGAAATGATTGCTCTGTGGACTCGAAAGCGTGTTTGATCACATTTATTACAGCCTCCTCAATCGCGAGGAGGATCTTTTCCTGATCCGAGCTGTCAAAACCTATTTCCCTAGAAAATTCCCTGGCAAAAGCCTGAATCGCAGGCAAATATAAGAGTTCGCTCGTGACCGTCAGATTCGCACTTCCATGTATCATATCATTTCTCCTATTCTCTCCGCGTCACACGATCCTATTCTCTTTCAAAGCCCTCTGTTTTTCATGTACACCCATTCCATACCCAGGCGATTTTCGCCTTGCAACGGTAAGAAACTAGCAAGGTAACGTGCAACCCCTCACTACGCTCGACTCCGTATCTCCTGCGGGGCAGTTATATTTAGAAACTCTGCCACTCTTGCCGCATTCGGTGAATTCACCTTCATTATTGTCCTCTGTCAAGGGCTGACCGCTTTTTCTCTTCCTCGAATTTATCATATGTTTTGACCCAACGATAGCCATAAGCGGCGGGCGGTTCAAACTCGATTGTAGTTTAGTGTCCATCCGGAAATGATTTCGCGGTAGAACCCAGTTTCCAATCCGGAAATGAGGATTTTTGGCCAATATCAAGGAAATCAAGCGTTTGTGCGGAGGCGACCTGTAGGTCGCCGCACAAGCAAACGTGCAGATCGACGCCGAGATTGGCCAAAAAGACCATTTCCGGATGGAAACTAGTTTAAAGCGCACTTTCCTTGCCATATCTCAAAGGCTATCGAAGCGCCATAAATAGTCCGTCCGCCTTCATGCCTTGGTTGGGCAGGATGCCCACTTTTTTTCCATCGTCACGATGCAATGCGTACCGTTGATACGCCCAACCAGACGGCCATCTTCGCCCCTAAAATAGGTCGCTTCCAATTCCTGGGCACACTTGTGATCGATGACAACAAGGCCATGAGCCATTGCAAATGATTCAATCTCATCGGGTTCGATACCAAATCGCCATTGCTCTCCTGCTTTTGCCACGGTTTTTGCGAGCCCGCTTTCACCGTAGAGGGTATTCTCATGACGAAGCACGGAAGCTTGAATGTAGTCAAAGACAACTCGACTCCCTACCCCAGCATACTCACGAATGGTCCGAAGCGTCGATCGGACGGAATCCGGTTCCAGGTACATCAGCAAACCTTCGAGAATGAACAGTGTTCTTTGATCTTTCCTGAACTCCGCCATGTCCAGTTTATGGGACAGTGCCTCCTTTTCGAAGTCAACAGCTATAAACACCAAATTCGATGGGATACTGAGCTTGCGCTTCCTAAACTGCTGGATTTTGGCCATTTGGGTTAGAGGTGCATCCAGCTCGAAAACGCGGGTAGGTTCCGCTTCGGAATGGAACCGTAATGCTCGCGTATCAAAGCCGGCGCCAAACAAAAGGATTTGGTCGAATCGCTCAGTCAATGCCCTCCGAAATGCTGCATCGACATACTTCGTTCGGGCGATAACGTACTCATAAACCCCCTTGGGCGCAAGGAAACGGACAAAGAACTTTCTACATAGAGAAGTGTGAATGAGCACCCTGATAAAGCTTGGGAGAAGACACACGGCAAGATGGTCGTCGCCGTGATAATGGTCTCCTTTTTCCAGAGATGAAACCGCGCGTGAAAGGCAAGTCATTTCAGCGGTTCGTGATGTTTTTCTCTCGATTCGTTTATTGATCACTTTCGTTTGCCTCACCGGAGCGACTTGCCAATTTCGCCAGTCGATTGACCCAAAGCCCGAATCAAGCCGCGCCGCCAAGCGGCATCGGCTTAAATGAGTTGTTTATGTGCCTGTTCCGATCAAACCCCTTGACATTTTGGTCAAAATGGTCATAATGGTCATAATGGTCAAAAGAGGAGATTGATAATGGAAAAAAACATATCCGTGGGTGAAGCAAAGGCCACCTTTTCAGAATGCATCCGTAAAGTTGAAGCAGGTTATGCTGTGCTCATTACCAGGCATGGCAAACCTGTCGCCGCTCTGGTTAGCCCCACTGACCTCGAACATCTAAAGCGTTTGAGAAAAGCAGGGCCAGAGAGTGGCCTTGCCAGTATTGCTGGCGGCTGGGAAAATAGCGAAGAATTGGCTTCAATTTTGAACGCATCTCCTCGACAGGGACAACGAAATACCCCTAACCTGGAAAATTGAAAATGGCTTTTCTCTTTGACACCGATGCAATTTCAGAACTCCTGCGCCCACGCCCCGCAATAGCCTATGTGAAGTGGATCATGAAAGTTCCTCGTGAAGAGCAATTTACCAGTGCTGTTGTAATAGGCGAACTGTACAAAGGCGCCTACCGCTCCCAACACCGTGAACGACACCTAACCAATATAAAACAACGGGTTCTCCCCGCTGTCAGCGTTTTACCTTACGACACAAGCATTGCGAAAGTTTTTGGTAAAATCCGAGCTCACCTTGAAGAAATGGGAACAATCCTTCCCGATGCGGATATTCAGATTGCAGCCACGGCTATAACCCATAATTTGGAGCTTATAACCGGAAACCTTCATTATTTTAGTAGGATTACCGATTTGAAGGTTAATAATATCCTCGCAAATTCACGGAATCAATGATTTCTCTCCTCTTCTCCCACATAACACCAGGCATCAGGGGCACGACAACCACGCGGGCAAGGGATTTCAACGCAATGCCACCGGACTGCCCCCGCGCAATTTCGTGTCTCCTGGATGCCTTTGTCATGCGGATTTCTTCGACCTAGGGAGGTACGCTGAACTCTCCCCTCCTCACGGCGCGACAAGGTTCTCCCCCTCGACTCGACACCCACCACTCCTTTTCAAGAGTTCGATGCCCTCATCGAAGAACGACCGCACCTTGTTACCGAGGCGTGTGATACCGAACACTTTGGCTGTTTCTCGCGCAAGGTCGTCCTTGCCCATGCTGATGTTCAGGATAAGGACCTGGGCCGCTGCGTTGGCAATCTCCTCAGGGCAGATTTCCCTCGCCGTGCGCGCCTTCAGGTCCTCCTCTCCAGGGATTCGGAATCCCTTGTAGGGATTCGCGCTCAACTCCCTGGTCCAGACGAACTCGCGCTTCCCCGCGCTGCGCATCCCCAGACCGCTCCGCTTCACCGCGGCCCGTACTACCTCACGGACGCGGCTCCCCGCCCTTTGCAGTCCCCAGGCAAACGCAACCTCGGAGCAGAGCGTATCGAACAGCAGGGGAGCCTCGGTGGCGACGATCGCCATGACCAAGTCGCGCACTTTGCCTGCGTTGGCTGAATCGTAAACCTCGCCCGAAAAAGTGTGGGCATCCGCCCTGTAACGCCGGTAGATCGACTGCTCCGCAAACGCGGCAACGCCCGGAAGAGGTTCGACGCCCTTCCGCTCGACAACTGTCGTCACACTCGCGAATTGCCGGTTCATATCCTGCCCACCGGGGTTATCGGTCGGCACATGCGCCGCAGGGACGCTTGCCGGCGGACTCAGTTCCATGCCGTCGGCTGCCACGGATTTTTGCTTCGCCAGTTCGAGTGCCTCTTCGAGTTTGCCGATCTCCCTGGGACGTTGAAACCACCAGTCAGTTGACCAGACGCGATGCAGCCGCCAGCCGAGGCCCTCCAGCACCGTCTGGCGAAGCCGATCGCGGTCCCGGGCCGACTTGGCGCTGTGGTAGTTCGCACCGTCACATTCCACGCCCAGGATATACCGCCCGGGGGCGTCGGGGTCGCGGACGGCGAGGTCGATCCGGTAGCCCGAGCAACCCACCTGAGCATCCACGCGCCAGCCCCGCCCGGTCAACTCATCCAAGACCGACTGCTCAAAGAAGGACTCCACCTCGCCGGTCGCTCGGGAGATGTCCTCCATAAGCGCCACCTGACCGCGCTTGGCGAAGTCGAGGAAGGTACGAAGGTGGTGCACGCCCGTTGCCTGGGTCCGGGAGAAGTCGATCTGATCCGGCCGTAGCCGAGAGAAGACCAACAGCTGCTTGCGGGCTCTGGTAATTGCCACATTGAGCCTCCTCTCCCCGCCCTTGTTGTTCAGCGGCCCAAAGTTCATACGAACCACCCCGGCTGCGTCCGGCCCGTAGCAGATCGAGAACAGGATCACATCCCGCTCGTCTCCCTGGACTGTTTCCAGGTTTTTCACGAAGACGGGCTCGCTGACGGTCGTGAAGTATGGCTCGATTTCAGGGTATTCGCCCCGCGCCGCGTCCAGAAGGTCCTCGACGAGGCCCTGCTGCGCCTGGCTGAAAGTAACCACACCCAGGGAGTCGTTCCGTTCCTGCGGGTCGCGCAACCTTCGGACAATCTCGGCGACCACCGCCTCCGCCTCCTTGCGGTTCGTACGCGTCTTCCCGTGGTCGTAAACTCCGTCCGGGACCTCGCACCACCGTACCCCGAGCCGAGGGTGCTCAGCGAATGCTGCCGGGAAGGTGTGGAGCCGGTTCTCGTAGTATTGCAGGTTGCTGAATGCGATCAGGCTCTCGTGGCGGCTGCGGTAGTGCCAGTCGAGACGCAAGGCTGTTATTCCCGCCGCCTCTGCCTCCTCGAGGATACTCTCCAACTCCTCGGGCAGATCGACCTCGCTGTATTCCTCGTCGCCCTTCTGCCGCTCGAAGAAACTCGTGGGCGGAAGCTGGCGGGAGTCACCAACCACGATGAGCTGGTTTCCTCGTGCGATGGCGCCAATAGCGTCGTAGGTCGGCATCTGCGACGCCTCGTCGAACACGACCATGTCGAATTTTGGGAAATCCGCGCCGATGAACTGGGCCACCGACAGGGGACTCATAAGGACGCAGGGTTTGTACCTGGCGAGCGCGTTGGGACACTCCTTGAAGATGCGCCGGATCGTCTTGCGCCCACCTTGCGCGAACCGTTGAAGCAGGCCGGCCTCGGAACTGGCAGGCGTGCGCTGCCCAGCTGCCACCGCTCGCGGCATCCCGCCGGCGATTCGTGCAAAAGTCTCCTTTCTGGTCAGGTCGGCGACCTTGGCATCATGCTCCCGGAACTCCCGAATCTTCAGGTTGTGACGTTCACCAATAAATCCGACGAGCGAGGGAACAGACTTCAAGACGGTCCGCGCCCACCAGTCGGCGAATGAATGCTCGAACACGGCTTCCATCTGGTGAATGCCGATCTGCCCGCTTTCGAGGGCTTCCGCGAGTTCGGCAAGGTGATGCTGCACGAGCAGCGCGCGCGACGTCTGGTAGTGCGTCCATACCCGCAGGCGAGGCAGGTTCGCGGCCAAATTTCGCAAGGTTTTCTCAGCCCTCTCCAGCATCCGTGCGTCAGCATCTTCGCCCCAGGCCATGTGCGCGTCCACACATAGAAGGCTGGACAAGTGCGCCCGCTGACCGTCGAAGCCCTGGACGGCGTCCCGGAAAACCCGCGCCTGCTGCGCGGCAGGAGCACCGGTGGCATACAATGCGCGGCCTTCCGTAGCGAGACACGCCCACGTATCTCTGATCTTCAGTTTCGCATCCAGGTTCGCACCCGGAGCGCGGTCGAGGACCGCGCGGAACCCCTCCACCCAAACCAGCATCCGTTGCAGCTCATCCCAGGGCGATTCAAGTCCCTGCCAGAACGAGCCGAGGAGCCTGGAGAGGACCTCGCCCTGAGCGCCCAGCCTGGCGCTCTCCTCGACCAAGGTCAGCGCCTGGCTAAGCTCCGCCTCCAGGACGGCCAGGTCCCTGGGCTTCTTGCCATCCTTGCGGACCTCCCGCACGAGCTTCCGGGCGAAGCTTCCCAAGCGCCACTTTTTCCAGAACCAGGCTTCCTTTCTCGCCCGCAGCTTCTCTATCAAAGCGGGAAGGTCCAGCATGAGGACCCCGTCGGTATACGTCTCCAGCAGCGCCGTCCGCCTCGCCGCACACCCGCATCCCAGCTCGATCCACCGGGTCAGTTCGGTCCTGGTGCCCTGCCAATCAGGCTCGGAGAGGATCGCTTGGGTGACGCTCGGGGCGGTCTCCAGCAGGGCGGTCAGCTCACCCGCAAGCTTGAGGTCAGAGAGCGAAGCCTCCTCGATGTCCAATCCAAGGTCCTGCACAATCAACAAGCCCGCAGCCCTCAGGCTCCGGTGCATCTCCTCGACGGCCTGAATCGCCTTCTTGGCGTCGTCCTCGATGCCATAGATCCAGCTGGGCAACCGGACCGCACCCAACGGGTGTCCCGCTGGATCGCCGGAGATGCGCGCCGCCTCCGCCACCTCGCGCACGGCGGCCCGCATCCGCTCGAACTCTTCGGCCGTCCACCCGTCAGAATCGCCGAGGTCCAACTTGACTTTCGGTTCGCCCCCACGGCCTATGAGCCTGGAGATAACCCAGTACGGGCTTTTACCAAACGCGCGGGGCTTGTGGAGGTCGCGCACATACTCGTTCAACGCTTTCCGCTGCTCGGCGAGGCGGTTCGTCTCTAACTCCCAGTGTTCGCTGGCTCCGGTACCCGCTACGGCGAGCGCCTCGCGCACTTGCGCACGGAAAGACTCCTTTGTCGTCTTGTTCGAGTGCAGTTCCAGGCAGAAGGGGCTGAGTCCTACATCCGTCAGGCGCTTATGCACCACGTCGAGCGCCGCCCGCTTCTGGGCCACGAACAACACCCGCTTCCCAACGGTCAGACAGTGGGCGATCAGGTTGGTGATCGTCTGGGACTTCCCTGTACCCGGCGGACCTTGCAGCACGAAGGTTTGCCCCTCGGACGCCGCGAAGACGGCGCGAAGCTGGGAGGAGTCGGCATGAAGCGGACAGAACGACGCCGACGGCGGATACCGGTCGTCGAGGGTCTCCAGGTCCGGAAACGATGCGTCGGGCTCGAACAACTCGTTTGGAGTCTCGATCAGATGGCGGACCACCGCGTTGTTCTTGAGCTCCCCTGCGTTCGCCTCGAGGTCCAGCCACATAAGGAACCGGGAGAAGGTGAGGATCGTCAGGCTGGCTTCCGCCTCTACCTTCCAGCGCGGTTCGCGCTTGATCGCGTCGCGAAGGGTCCGCAGGATTTTCGGCACGTCCAGACCGGAGTCGTCTTCGGGCAGGGGGTCCAGGCCGTCGATGGAGATGCCAAAGTCCACCTTGAGCTTCTGGAGCAGCGTGACGTTGATCCTCGACTCCTCGTCAATCCGCTGGATGCGGAATCCGTCGCGCACGGACTTGCGCTCGATGGTCATTGGAATCAGGAGTATAGGCGCTCGGCGCTCGATGTCGCTCGTCGGCGCCTCCGTCCAGACCAGGAAGCCGAGGGCCAGGAACAGCGTATTCGCACCTCCCTCCTCTAGGCCCAGGCGGGCGGCACGCTCGATCTCGGTGAGACGGCCGGCAAGCTCACGCTCCGTCACGACGGCGTGTAGCCGTCGCTGCGACATCTCCTCGCGCAGGTAATCGGCCAGGGCCTCACCGCCCGTTTGCTCTTGATGCAGGGTGGCGTCGCGGGGGTCGCCCGGCCCCCAGGCATCCGGCTTCGGACGCACACGAAAAACTGCATCGGCGGCCAGGGCGTCTTCCAATCCCGCGATGTCGGGGCAAAGCAACGGAATCGACTTCCTGGAGTCCTTGAAGTTGAGCAGGCGGTTCCGCAGGCTGAGATCGAGCAGGCTGGTCTTCCACCGCCCGAGGCGGTCGGCACCGCTCTCCTGCTCACGGGGAGGGCGCGTCGGCTTCGGGGCGCCAGCTTCCACAACCGCCTCCGGGATGGCCAGGTCATCATCGAGGGATACGGCACCTTCACGAGCGCCGATACTGTCGTCCGCCGATCCACTACCCTCCTCGATCAGCGACAAGGGACGGATGCCGATCTTGCGTGCAGCCTTTACGTCCAGCGCAAAGCGAAAGTGCGCCTGGGTCTGGAGGTGGGTCTTCGCCTCTTCCGACGCGATCTTGAAGCTCAGGGGTGGTGTCTTGGTTATCCCCGTTGATTCAACGACGAGGAGTTCGCCCAAAGCGAGCCGATTCAGGAGGATCGAGGCGTGGCCGGTCACAATCTCGTCGAAGGACTTGTCCACTAGCCACACGCCAGGGAAGGCGTGCCCATCCACCAGCACGACAATTGGTCGCAGTCCTGCCTGCTCGAAGCACGCGGCGAGGAGTGCGGTAGTATCCATACAAGTACCGAGTTTCCTGCCCAACAGGTGCTCCGGGGTTCTGATCTTTTGCCCGGTTTCCTCGAAGCTCGCCGGAGGGTTGACATAGCTGATCTTCTGAAGGGCCGCCGCGAAGTAGATCGCGGCAGCCTGGGCATACGCTCGAGATGAATCACCGCTCTGGTAGCCCGACAGTGAACCATCCTGTGTCTTCTCCAAGAGCAGCTTCGACGCCTCAGCCAGTATGCGCTCCACGGCCGGATCGTTAGGCAGCACGTGTGCAGCGAGGATCTCCGGAAGCGATGTCCCGCCGAACCACTCGTTATAGGCCAGCACGGATAGGGGGAGCGGCTGGCGACAGGGCGGAATGTCGTCAGCCGCGAGCTCGATCCACAGGTGGCCTTCTTCGCGCTCGGAGTGCTTGCGAAGGGGCTCGCGCAAGAGGGTGAGCGCAAGGTCCGAGAAAGCGTAGCTCGTACCAGCATCAACCCGATCCACCCGGAACGTCGCCTCCCGAATGACCGGCGGGTCGCTCCACACACGCACAACCACGTGAATGGCCTGTTTCCCGGAGGAGTTCGTCACGGAGAGCGCTCTAAGCAACGGAACTGCGTTCTGCTGCATCGCAAAATTCACGAACGGCGTATACTCCGCCCCCACGGACAGCGGGGGTTCCACCCTCGATTGCTGAGATGATTCAACCATGGTAGCTCCGAAACTGTGGAAACTGAAGCGTAGAGGCAGGTGTAATGGCTCCTACTGTTCTGCTATCGTTTCTTGCCATAACAGGCTGCTCAGGGGCGCCAAGCTTTTTCGCCGTCCCCTGGAGCAGCGGGGTTATGTGTATGCCTTAATGTCCATTGATCGATTCCATGATCTGCTTGAAACTCTCGACACCGGCTTCAAGGTTCTCAATGATCTCTTCGGCCAGCACACCCGGATCGGGCAGGTAGTCCAGATCCGCCAGGCTTTGATCCCTGATCCAGAAGATGTCCAGGCTGGTTTTGTCACGGGCGATAATCTCGTCCTAGTTGAATTTGCGCCATCGGCCGTCGGGGTTGTCTTCCGACCAGGTTTCTTTACGCGTGTGGCGGTGTTGCGGGTTGTAGCAGACAATGAAATCCTTCAGGTCCCCGTATGCCATCAGATTTTTCTTAAACCAGACCTCCTGGGTCCAGGGGTGTTTGGCGGCGGGTTTATTATCGAAAAAGATCACGTTGGCCTTGACCCCCTGGGCGTAAAATATGCCGGTGGGAAGCCTCAGGATGGTGTGCAGGTCGGTATTATCAAGGGGCTTTCGTCGAACCGTTTCACCGGCGCCCCCTTCGAAGAGCACATTGTCCGGAACCACGACGGCCGCCCGGCCTCTGGTTTTAAGCATGGTGTGTTTGAAACAATGTTTGCTGTGTCGTTCATTTTTTGCCTTCGGTTGAATAATATTTTTGTTTTGAGCTAGTAGGTTTGTCCGGGATCATCGGTTTTAAAAGACCTTCTTCCAATAATGGCTTCAGGATAGTTGATCTAAAATGCTCACGATGCTTCAGACCCAGTAACTCCATGATTTCAAAAGTCGATTTTGGACTCTTGCAAAACGCCATAATTTTTTCGACTTGCTCGGTGACTTGCTCGGTGACTTGCTCGGTGACTTGCTCGGTGAGCGGCACGATGCACGTGAAAATATCTCCCTCGACAAGTTCCGGCGACTTGCCGTCAGAATAATGGCGGCAGTACTTGAACAGATTTCTCACCCCGGAACCGAGCTCATCCGCCCGTCCGATCTCCTTGAAGAAACGGGCGATTACCGGGTTCTTGGGAAAGGGTGAAAAGCTGGCTGGATTGATCAATCCCTGTCCATGGGGCTTGTTGCTGTTTTCGGTAAACAGACGATGGGTTTCGATAACGAGCTTTGCCGGATAGGGATTCAGGAATTCACGGTGAATGAGCATGTTTGCCGCCACTTCCCTGAACATGTGATCTCTGAGGCTGATCCGCTGTGCCTTTTCCAGGAAAAACTTGTCCGGAAGATGTTTCGCAACGAATGCCATCAGGCGGTCGTAACTCTCGACCAGGTTTGTCCGGATGTCATCGCGATCGTCATATCTGTCGATATTTTCACGCCGGAGGAGGGCATCGGTGCGGTGATGGGGGAGGACAGACAGAATTACCTGGTCTTCTCCCAGGAGGAGGACGGCCGCCAGGGTAAACCCTTCACTGCCGCTCTGATAGTCGCGCTGAAAAAGCTGGGCGCTTTGAAGCAGCTCCATATCCGTCATCCCGGACCAAGGATGGCCGGGTCTTTGATTCACTGCCAGTGTCCGCGCCGCGGCGATAAGGTCAAGACGGAGGTCTTTGATGGTAACATAGGGATAGATGCGGTTTTCGGAATAAGTGGTCTGCTTCCTGACATAAAGGGCGGCAACCAGGTTCGTATTGCCCGTAATATCGAAGTCACCGTCCTCGTTCCGGTCATATATCCTACCGTTGCAACGGTGAACCTGGGAGCTTTCCGGGACAAAGAGGCGGATAATTCTTTTCCGCTGGATGGTCCAATCCTCGGGGGTCAGGTAGAAGGTTGGATTCAGCCTTTGGGGGTTGTTCAGGCCGGTGACCAGATCCTTTTTGACCTGCTCTACCGCCTCGGCATCGATGCCGGTGATTGTTCCTCTGTCATCGACGCCGAGGAACAGATCCCCGCCGTTTCGGTTCAGGAACGCGCAGATACTTTCAAAAACATTTCTGCTTAGACCGTTCCAGCACTTCTTGAATTCGACGGCGATTCCTTCTCCCGCGCGGATCAGTTTCTTTATTCCCGTCTTGTTCATTTTGTTGTTTTCCCTCTGCGCCCTTTGCGCCTTTGCGGTGAATTCTTCCGTGCGTTTTCCTTTTCCGCCCGGATACGCGCCAGCAGGCTTTCCGCCGAGTTTTCACCGGAAATCAGCTCCGGGTAAGCTTCCCGCCACTCCCTGGTCAGTTCCCCTTCAAATGCCTTTTTCAGAATGCTCCGCCGCAGGACGACTGATGGCTGCCTGCACTTCTTCAGCCAGCCGCAGGACATTTAGATATTTTTGTCGGGTTGAATCAGGTCTAATCCCTTGCGCTTTCTGATAAAAGAGGTCGCCCAACTGATTCCAATCGGGAAACCCACGCCCCGCGTTTTTGCTGAAGCCCGCGCCAACCATAACAGCGGCGCGCTCAGCCCATAAGCGTTCCGCAACCTCGTTTAAATAAGGACGAATGGAATCAGGCACATTGGTTTCCGTTGCACTCATTACATCTTTCCTTCTTTACCTAACGATAAAAATCACCGGTCCTATCCGGTGCATTTTTTGGGTTGGACGGCGTTTCATCCGATTTTTTCGCATACCTCGCGCGCCCGCGATTCTTGATCCTGGCCCTAATGATCTCCGCTCATTACAGTGTGTCCCGTTCGGCAGCGATTCTTCATCTTCTACAGCCCATACTGGTCTCCGTTTCGCCGCAACCACTCTTCATGGGTTTCATATTCCGGGGCTGCCCGCCTCAATCGTTCATAAAAGGCCGGGCTGTGGTTATGTTCGTGAAGATGTACCAGTTCATGAAGGATCAGATAATCAATCCGCTCCGGTGGCAGAAGGATCAGCCGCCAATGAAACAGAATCTTCCCTTTCTCCGTGCAAGATCCCCAGCGGAAACCAAGATCACGAATTTCGATGGATTCCGGCTGTATGCCTACCCGGTCTTGCAGCATATGGACGCGCTTGGGAATCCACTCGGCAGCACGTTTCCCATACCAATGAATAAACACTTCCCGCCCCCTGGGAGCTACAGCACGGGGCATCAGAAAACGGTTCCCTTGGAAACGAAGCGGCTCCCCATTTCTGAAGGGCTGCGGTTCATCGAGGAGCTTCAGCCGGTATTTCCGCCCGCGATAATAGAAGCCTTCGCCGGAAACATACTCCTTTGCCGGCATCTGGTACAGTTCTTCCTCTTTTCGGCCGAGCTGCCGGTAGATCCAGAGAAGTTTCTCCCGGACCATGGCCTCCAGTTTTTCCTGGTCCGTCTTATCCGGGGCATAGAGAAGAACACGCCCATCGCGTTCCACGCTCAGTTCAACGGTTTTGCGGCGGGCACTGCGTCTCACCTCGACAGCGATGTCCTTAATCGCGATTCTTTCCATTGCCCCACACCAACAGCCGATGAAGGTTTCTGGCCTGGTCAACCACTCGGGTGGCCAGTTCCGCTATTTTGTCCCTGGCAATCTTCCCGCTTCGCAAGAGGGACCTGTACACCGACTTTTCCAGGGACCGGCGGCTGTGTTCATCCCGCCAGAAATCAACCAGTCGTATTTTTTCCCGAATCTCATCCACCGTGGCCACGGTCAAATCGACCACTTCCTTGAAAACCGGGTCATCACTTTTCAATTCCTGACCTTGCGTTTTTTCGATCGCCTCCTTCAATGTCCCGAAAAAGGGGGCGTGCAAACGCGGGTCAAGTCCCGGCACGGTCTGCTTTCCTTCCCGTTCCAATTCATCCCGAATGAATGTTCGGAGTGCCTCTTCCAGGGCCTCCCAGTTATCTTTGAGCTGCTGGATGATTGCCTCCAGCCGTTCGCTCAATTTTTTGTAATGCGCAGGATCTTCATCGTAGCGAAGCCGGATCTGATGGCGCAGGGCGTGCTTCATCTCCGACGCCCTGGCGCGGGCGTTCTTCTTGCGCTTGACCTCATCCAGAAAATGAATATCCGTGATGGCCACCGGTGCAATCCGCGGATCGATACCCTGGGCCGAAACATACTCATCGATCAGCCGCTTCATACGGCGATCAACGCCCTCCAGGTCGAGTTGGTTGTCACGGTAGAGATTGGCCGCCACCTTGGCGATAAAGCCCAAAATCTTGGCGTCCCGCACAAAAGGCAAGGCCTCCGGCCGGGGCATGACAATGGCAAGGCTTGCCAGAAACGCCCGCACCCGGTTCAAAAATTCCGCCCGGATTCTTTCGTCTTCCAACAGGTCCACACAGGGATCGATGGGCATCAGATCCGGGATACCACGGGAGCGAAAGACATCGAGTGCCTTCTGGTGCCGGTCCCTCAGGCGGGGTATTTCATCCCGCACCCCATCGATGCCCGTTGGCGGGCGGGGGCCTCCCTCGCCGCCTTCTTCCGATTCCGTCAAGGCCGCCCGCAGCTCCCTGGCAATCCCGATATAATCGATCACGTACCCGCATTCCTTGCCAAGACGTTTCCGGTTGACCCGGGCGATGGCCTGGAGAAGGTCATGCTCGATCATACGGCGATCAAGGTAGATGGCCTGCTCCACCGGGGCGTCGAATCCGGTCAAGAGCATCCGCATCACACAGAGGATCGCCAGATTGCTGCGTTTGTCTTTGTCCTTATGCTCGAAGGGTTTCTTGAAGTCGGCGATATGGATTTCAATGGTGTTGGGGTCGGTCCACCGGTCCCAATCCGCGCTTTGGTTGTGCCTCTTTGAAATGACGGCGGCAAATTCCAGCGCTTTGACACGTTCCAGGTCCTTACTTGCCGCCACCACGGAGCGCTCGTCCTCGGAGCGTTGAAGCAGTTCCTCTTCGGAAAGGGCCCGCAGGACCGGGTCGATGGCTTCCGCCGCTTGGACCAGCTCGTCACGGGCAGCGCACAGGGCTTTTTGGTAAAGGACCACCGCCTCCTGGCTGACGGCGACCACCTGGGCCTTGCAGTTCCCGGGCAGAATGTTCCGCACATAATGATGGAGCATGTCCCTGGCCTTGACCGCAATGAGTTTCGAGGCCTCCATCACCTTCCGTTCGGTGGCGAATTTCTGCATGATGATCTGCTGCTCGGGTTCGGTGAATTCGGAAAACCGGACGGGCACCTGGGCATCGAGCCGGGCCCCGTTCTCCACCAGCCCCAAGGGCACCCTGCCTTCGTAGAGGATTTTGACGGTCGCCTCGTCCTCCTCGGCCTGTTTCATAGAATACTTGTCGATGAAGTCATCGAAGATGTTCAGGGTATTGCCGCGATCACGGTTCATGATCGGCGTGCCGGTAAAGCCGATCTTGGCGGCATTGGGCAAGGCCCGCATCAGGTTGGCATGGAGGCTCAAGGTGTGGGAACGGTGACACTCATCGATCAGAAGCAGGATTTTCTCGGAAGGGTTCACCTCAGGATATTCCGTTTCGTTGCGAATCACCTGGCGCAGGGTTTTCGTCATCCCTTGGGCCAATTTGAAACGGGATTTTGCTTCAGCGGCTTTTGGCACGTCAAAGTCGTCTGCAACCTGATAATCGACAACATCTCCGGATGGAGCTTTCCGAGGCGGCGGGACCGGCACCTCATATTCCAGGACCACCACCTCGCCTTCACGGTCCTGATTCTTCTGGACCATGCAGAAGACCAGATCCGGGCCGTCTTCACTGAGTATCCGTTTCACCCGGTCGCTGCCGGACTCTCCGGATCGGAAGTCGTCCTTATCCGGCCGGACCCGCTCACCCGTCAGTTTGGCGGTCTCCTGGAGCTGCTGCTCCAGTGACGTTCGGTCGGTGACCACCACCACCTTGAAGCCGCAAAGCCCGGGGGTGGTGCGCAGTTTCCGCACCAGTTGCACCATGGTGATGCTCTTGCCGGACCCTTGGGTATGCCAGATAATGCCGCCGCGCTCGTCCCGCCGTTTTTCCGACCGTTCTCTCGTCTTCCCTTCCGCCAGGCGCACCATGGCTTTTTGCACCGCCCGGTACTGCTGGTAGCGCGGGCAAAGCTTGGTGAGCCTGCCTTCCTCGACCTGGAAGAGGATAAAATGACGCAGGATGTCGAGCAGATGGGCCGGACGCAGCATGCCGGCCACCAGTTTTTCCTGGCTGCGCAGACTCTTCCCCGGTCGGCCGATTTCGGCCAGCACCTCGGCTTCGGTGAATGGGGCGGTATCCTTCCATTCCACATAGCGTTTGTAATCGGCGCCAAAGATGGCGACGCGTGCCGCGTAGTAGCAGGAGGAGACCATCAGCTGATTCCAGTGAAAAAGATGCTCCACCCCCTCCTCCAGTTCAACCTCCTCGCGTTGATTGGAGTAGCGCAGCAACTGGGTGATGCCTGATTCCACGGGTTTCCAGAAACCCCCGTCATCGGTCTCGGCCAGGCTGGGGCTTTTGCATTCGATGATGACGAGGGGAATGCCGTTGACGAACAGGATCACGTCCGGGATCACGAAGCCCACCCGGCCGATGGTATCGATACGGAACTGATTGATGGCCAGAAACGAGTTATTGTCCTGCTCGGCCGGGTCGAAATCGATGAACCGGACCGTCACATTCCGGGAATGGGGGCTTTCGCCGCCGGTTGCCCGCGGCACCGAAACCCCCTTGATCAGTTTTTCGGTCAGTTCCCGGTTGCGGTCCATGCCGCCGGGCTTATCGGATCGTTCCAGTTCGCGGATGGCCCGGTCCATGGTGATATCGTCCAGATTCTCGGCGGCGTTGATTTTGCGGATGGCGTTGCGCAACGGCTCCCGCAGCAGCACTTCACGAAAGTTTTCCCGCAAGGTCTTTTGCGGGTAATCCATATCGCCTTGCAGGTACTCCCAGCCCATCGCGGCCAACTGTTGCAGGAGCGGGCGCTCCACCGTAGTCCACTCGTTGGGCGTTTCCCGCTGTGGGTCCGGGTCGAGAGAGGGGATGGGTGAACGGTGCGGCACGCTCATGGTGCGTCTCCCGTTTTTCGCTGCGCCATTTCATCCAGTAACCGCCGGGTGTTCTCGATCTTCTTTGACAAGTGGCCCTCATGGGACCAGGAAAGCGGGAAAGCGGCCATCAGGTCATCAAGCGGGAAAATCCGAGACGGCGTCCCGGATTTTTTCGGTTCGGCCGATTTCCGAGACACGGCTTGGCACATCGAACCTAGGGAATCGCCAGACACGGTCCGGCGAATCTGCCCGGGTGGATAGACCGTATACAATTGTCGCATATATTGCAGATTCTGCCGGGAGAATCCCTTGGCGAATTTTTCGGTCAGATCCCCGGAAAGTCGTTCAATCAGTTGAGCGCCATAGTCGGCGCGCTCTCTTCCGTTCGGTTTAAGCTCGACGATTTTCCTGCCAAGTTCCCAGTAGCTGGCAACCAGGACAGGATTGACCGCCCGGACCGCTTGCTTTCTGGCTTCTGTCAGCAAGGAGGAGACCTCGCCGAGAAAAACCTGATAGCCGTCCGGAAGCGGCGGCGATGCGGCCGGCTCAGTAAATTGGTTTAAGAACACGCTCATTTGTTTTTTCTTTTTATTCTTCATGCTGCCGCGACCTCTGTTTGATATTTTGGGAGCATTGCTTCAGGGACACGGACACGGCCGGTCAGGAGGTCCTGCATGAGGCCTTGTTTGATTGTGATTAGTTTATTCAGGAAAGTTGCTTCCATTCGAACAGTTTTTTCATTTTTTTCAATATGTTTTACAATACTGATCTGTTCTGATTTCCCAGGAATGCCTATAAGGATAGGATGTATCGCATTCCGATTTAAAGTTGGAACAGACGTTGCAGCATCGAACCTTTCCAATCTTAAAAATTTGAGGAATATTGCTGCAAATTTTTCATCATTTCCATGAAAATTTTTTACCCAAAGAGAAGTGTCATGGGGCCAGAAAGGCCCTTCAAGAAAATACGCTCCTCCCAGCTTTCCTTTACGCCCAATAACTACACCTGGTCCACTAACTGCCGCTTTATTATGATAACTTGTAATGCCTGATGAAGATACCACAGGTATGTTTCCTGTTTTTTGCTCTGCAACAGTAATATCGAATCCTCTTTGAAGTGTCGCAAATGCCATTAGAGGGCAAATATCCCATGCGGCAGGAATCCTTCCCAGCAGTGAATCCTTGAACTGCTCGGGGTGGCGGATGGGGTCACGGAGTTCACCGTTTTCGTCGAGACCGCGGGTGAGGAGGTCGTGAAGCATCCCCGCCTTCACCTGCCGCAGCTTGGCAATCAAAACCTCGGACCGTCGGATTGCCTCGTCCACGGTGTCGAGTATCGCGGCGATGGCAATTTGTTCTGACTTAGGCGGGTGTAAAACGTAAATATTCTCAAATTCTTGTTTCGAAATTTCTTTAAAAGTCGAGCCAATAGCCCTTTTTTCAAGATTTCTGACTGAATTCGTTAAATAATGATAATAAAAGTCAAGATATGTCTTGTCTTCTGGGATTATTGATTTGAAGCCTTGATTTGTAGTAAGTGGTTTTCCTGCAAGGCAACATGCCCCTATTGTTGCTCTGGTTGTAACGAGGAGTGATCCTATAGGGAGTAGTTTAGCAGAGCTGCTGGAAAGACCTTGTGAGGTTATCTTTTTTTTGCTTTCTGTTATTATCTTAGCGTGCAGAGAAGTTACATCGCTTGGTGTTACCCAAGGTATAACGCCATCCCAGTATCCTGGAACAGTCGTTGACGGTGTCCCACCGGATACGATTTCCCCAAGCTGTGCTATGCGAACATTATCCCATCCTGGCGGAATAAAATTATCACACATACCCCAACTCCTTCAAAAATCCATCCAACCTTCCAGCCGCCACATCCCTCTCCTCCTGAATCGCCCGCAAACTCACCCCATACTTATTCCACAAATTTTCCACCGCTGCCCTTACCTCTTGGCGATGTTCCTCCACATAGCGCAACAGCACCCGCTGCAGGTCCTCCCTGGCAAATTCCAGTACCAGTTCACAGCAGTCATCCCCTGACAACTCCGCCCGTTTCTTCTTCAACACCTGCAACAAGGCATTGCTCAGATCCTTCAAGATCTTCTTGGCCTTCCGTAAGGCCGCCAGAATCTCCCGGTAGGGGGCCAACTTCTCTTCCAGCAGATCCTTTTCGGTCAGCAGTTCCTGCTTGTCCCTATCCTTCTTGAGTTGCTGCTTCACCTCTTTCAGTCGCACTTCCAGGGTCCTGACATAATTGGTTGGGTTGTCTTCCTCGCCTTCCTCCCGGTCTTCTTCATCCTCGTCATCGGACTTCTGTTCAAAGGCCTCTTTTTCGCCTTCCAGTCGGGCGATTTCGGCCCGGCAGTCATCGATCTGCCGGAGGTAATCGGGAAGGAGTTTGACCACCAGCTTATGCTCAAAAGGGTCGAAGAGTTCGGTCTTCTTGGTCTCGGTATCCTCGATCACATCCTGGATCAGGTCGATCCAGCCGTCCACCAGTTCCTCAAAGCCACGGGCGCTGATGGTCTGGATCTCGTCCCGGACACTGTCCCACCAGGTGGCGAGAATTCCGGTCAGCTTGAAGCGGTCAAGTATCCCGATGGGCAGAAGCGCGGCCTGGAAGGATTGCAGATATTCATCCCGCAGGATCATGGGGTCGGATGTTTGCGGCAGCCCGGCCAGGCGGGGAGAATGTGCTGCCCACCAGTCGTGATAGGCTGCCATCATGGCCTGTTCACGGGCCTTGATGCCGGGATCGTTATCCACGGCCTCACGGAGCGCGCCATTGCCGGCCGCATCGGGCGCAAAATCAACATACCGTTCATCGCGATCCACAAAAAGACGGGTCACGTCAAGCCCATGTGCCTCAAACAGCGGTCGGAGCTCGTCCACCTCGGACCTGGGAACCCCGCCAACCAGATGGGCGCGCACGTCCTGCGCTTCCGGCGGCGGCGAGTTGTCGGCGTAGCGGCGGATGTTGAGGTTGAAGTCCCCTTCCATAAGCTGCTCAATCGTGACAACGCTGGAATAGCCGGAAATGGTTTCAAAGTGTTGAAAGGTCTGGACGATCTTTTCGGCATGCTCGGCGCGCAGATAGTTCTGGGCGCGGCCTTCCTCGTAATCCCGGTCGGCATTGACGAAAAGAATCCTTCCTTTGCGCGCGGCGGGCTTATCCCCCTCGCGACGCATAACCAGGATGCAGGCCGGAATGCCGGTACCGAAAAAGAGATTGGCCCCCAGGCCGATAATCGCCTCGATGTGGTCTTTTTCGATCAGTTTGCGGCGAATCTCGTATTCACCACCGCCCCGGAAGAGGACCCCGTGGGGCATGACCGTGGCCATGATGCCGCCGGGCCGGAGCGAGGCCAGCATGTGCAGGGCAAAGAGAAAGTCGGCCTTCTTTTTCTCGGGCGGAAAACCATGCGCGGAAAAGCGTTCCTGATGACTGAGCTGCTTCTTTTCGTAGGGCATGCTGAAGGGCGGATTGGAGAGGATCCGATCAAAACGCATCAACTCCCCGCCTTCCTGATGCTGGGGGGCGGTGAGGGTATCATCGTTTTCGATGAAGGCTCGCTCGAAAACCCCGTGCAGGATGAGGTTCATCTTACAGATCGCCCAAGCCGAACCTTCGTTGTCCTGCCCGTACAGGGAGAGGTTGTCGGCATTGCCGCCATGTTGGCCCACATGCTGCCGGGCATAGATGAGCATGCCGCCGGAACCGCAGCAGGGGTCATAAATGCGCATGCCTTCCCTGGGATCGACCAGGCGCACCATGAGGCTGACCACATCGCGGGGGGTATAGAACTCGCCCCCCTTCTTCCCGGCCGACTCGGCAAACATGTAGACCAGGTATTCGTACGCCGAGCCGAGCAGATCCCGATGCTCGAAATCCTCATTGCGCATCCGATGCTTGCGGAAATGGGTGATGAGCTGCCGCAGTTTCGGGTCCGCAATGGGTTTCTTGCCGATCAGACGGGTGAAATCGATCTGTTCCAGGACGCCGGACAGGACCGGGTTGTTTTCGGAAATGGCGGAGAGCGCCTTGTTCAGCGTATCACCGATATTCTGGTGGGCCGTTTCGTCCAAGGTGCGGAACCGGGCCTGGGGCGGCACGAAGAGCCCTTCATAGAGGTTACGGTCCTCGGCCAGTTCTTCGGCCTCCTGTTGGCCGCTACCCCTCGCCACCTCTTCACGGATGATCTTTTCCCGCTCTTCCTCAAAAACATCCGAACAGCGCTTGAGAAAAAGCATTCCAAAAATAAAATCCTTGTATTGAGAAGCGTCCATCTTGCCGCGCAGGATGTCTGCCGCGGCATAGAGATGGCGCTTGAGTTTCGGTAGGGTCAATCTGGCCATATATGGTTTTTCCCCGCTGATTATTCCAGGGCTTGAGTTCCATCGCCCATCTGTTTTTCAAATACCGCCGCGTCAAACCTAAACATAGGCCAACGCTTCGATGAAAACCATCACTGTGGCAAATCGCTGTTGGCTGTTAATAACCAAATGCGGCGCTCAGCACGCCGCTCTCGTCTGCACCCTATCGCGAATCCGTAATGCCTATCAACCTACTTGCCATCCGTTTGCTTCGATCTCCGCTGCTTTTATCAGCCAACGTTCCGGTTCCCAACGGCGAGCTCAGCAGCAGTCAAGGCTACTACATGCTTTAAAAAATATGATTAATTTCAAGTTACTTCATCCTTTCAAAATCGCAACGGCCCTGGCTGTCTGCTTCAGCGCAATGTTGGGCTGCCTTTTCGACGGACTATTCAACGGTTCAAGTGCTGCTCCGTGTCAAGCCTTTGCTCTCAATATGGCTCACATTTGGCTGGGCGACTAAAATTGTTTTTGGTTGAAGCCGAGTCAAGCACCTGATGTTCTGCTCCACCTGAGACATCTTGATGGAATCGCCTTGAAGAGCATTAAACCAGCTCTCGATCGCATCCCCCGTTTCATTCGCCATGGCTACGATGTGGATATTCAGAACTGTACGACTCTGATTCTTTGTTTCGTGAACGGATACATCAAACGTGTCAGGGTCAATAAAGCTGAAATGTGTGTAGTTAGTGTTATGTGATTTGAAACGATTCTGAGCAGTAGAGCTGCCACTATGCAGTAGCGCATTGCGCATCTGGTATCGATCAGCACCGGATAAGGCAGGATTATTTGGCAAATAAGCATCACACCAGCCAACATAGCGATCGCCGACGCTTGCTTTCTTGATCGTCTGATCGGTTTCCAGGGTCGCGCATACGTCTGGAAGCGTTAAGAGGACGTGTAGAAGAGCCCAATAGCACTTGGCTTTCTCGCACCGCTCAATTTCTTCAAAATAGAGTGCGAAGTCTTTCCTGAGTTGATTGATCGTCCTCATGATTTACCCCTTATGCCTATATATTTTTCGGGTCGATCAATTCTGCCCGGTTCAGTCAGCCCAACGTTTTGATAACCAGCCTGGCGAGCTTTTTGCCAGGTCTGCGTTTGTTAAATGGTTGGGCATTTTTTATATTACTGGAGCTTCGACCTTGTATCACTATAAAGTACAGCTATATCATTCTCATACTTTTCTATTTCCTTTATTGTATTCATAATTTCTGCTGATGTTTTATTGTCTGTACAGTAATAATAATCATCAAGGAGTATAAAGAGTATCTTTTGTGCTATTTTACATTCTTTTATAACTTTTAGCTTTTCTATATCCCGGCTTATTTGTTGTACTGGGGATTCATATCGGGTCGGACCGTGGAAAAATTTCACTTCTGAACATAATAGAAAAGAATTGTAGCTCAATTCATCGGTGACTATCATGTCAACTTTGGGGCCTTTTTTCATTTTTAGATTTTCTTTTAACTCATCTAATCGGTTTTCAAAATTATACCCACTAAAGTTGCTGATATTAATATTTTTCTCGAAATGGATTTGGATATTTGAATATAATGAGCCTTCTTTATGGCCAAGGATATTATAGAATAAATTTCCTATGTGAAACATTAAATCATATTCGTTCCAACATATCCAATGAGAGGTTTCTTTTTCTCCTTTACTCAAACCGCTTGAATATTTAGGTGCCAATTTATTATAGTAAACGACAAATTGATGCCAAGATTCAGTAAGTACATTTTCAATTTCAGATGCAACATCTTCAGCCATTTTATATTCCTCCATTTCGAAAAGCCCAACGCCGCAAATAACCGGATGCAAAAGATGCGTAGCAGCTTTTGCAATCCGTGTTAATTTGCCTTGTTAGCTTTTTTCGACTGCTTTGTGCCCTTTTTAGACTTATTTCCATACGAAATTTATAGATAACACGCACGACGATACTTAACCCCTGATAATTCGCTTTGCAGTTGAGCCATTAGCTTATCCTGGTCTTTTTCTATATTGTATCTATCCCAAGATAATTTCAGCTCATGGCAAGTATATATTTCCGCGCTTTTTTCTATCGACTGACGCTGCTCCATACCGCTGGGAGTTAATGGATCAAAGATTTCTAGCGCTTTCCAAGCACGCTCTATTTGGGTAGGCGTAAAATATTTTAGTTTCTTCGCTTCGTCTGCCATATCAGCAGCAACATCAGGAGGAAACAATATTTCTCCCTTATCGAAAAAATTAAAAATACGCAAAGAAGCCTCTTTACTTTGGCGGAACCTAATCATTTGAACCTGTGGCCATCTTGCGAAGTCATCCTGGGCGCGCATGCGGATGCCTACTGCTCGCTGCTGCTCAGGCCGTGGTAATGCTTGCCAGCCCACAATAGTAGCTCGTTTAGGAATCTGATCAACCAGTAATGGAAACATAACTCGATAAACGACTCCCAATTCTTTTGCCTTTTTTATTGGGATAAACGATTTTCTTTCATCGTTCCAACGACAAGTTGCAAAAAAACTCGCCACATCAAAATTAAGGGTCAAATCCAGCATGTCAGTAGCGAGGCCGTAATGCTGCGCCAAACCAGAAACGTCGACATACAGCGGTCTCTCTAGGAAAGTCGAGTTCTTCGTTATTACAATGTATGGATGTTCTGAAAGAATGTCTTGGAATGCAATATTTTGACAGGCAGCCAAAAGCCGATCTTCGATTTTTTCTTTTCTAGCTAAAGCAGGAACGCACGGCCAATCTTCCGTTTGCCCCCTGTACGCGAAGGGTGCTAATTCTAGGCCGGATTGAAAAACGATGAAGCCATTTTCGTCTGTCATGGCTGTTAACTGTTCCATGTCGGTCATGACTGGCCCACTTGCTCCTAAAGGTGTAACAGTCCGACCAGTGTTTATTGTCGGAAGTTGCAAATATGGCCGGAGTTCGTCGAGGGTCTTGAAACGCTTCAATAAAAGATTCCTTTTCAAATTAGCAATGGCCGCTATTGCGAAACAGGACATTGCGGACGATGGCATTTAAGTTCAATCATTGTACAGGATCTCTTTTTGAAAGCTAACGCCCCGCATCACTTGCCAGCGGAGGCGGGCGAAGCTCGCTGTAGCCGGTCAAGTGCATGCGGATGTTATGCGGCATCTTGGTTGATGCAGCCGCTGGTTGTCCACTTTCGACCCGAAGACGCCACTGCGTGAGCGGCTTACGAGCAGCTCTCCGAGTGCTTGGCGAAAATCGTTGAGACAGCCCACGACGCATCTTTCAGCCAGTTCCTTGGCAATAGATTGGGGAGCATCAGGCAGCCGGCGTAACGAAATCGTCCCGCATCCTGAACGCGGCGGAAGAACCGCTCTCCACAAAAACATCGAGCACATACACGATCGCCTCGCGCAGGGCTGGATCGCGCTTGAGTTCCAGCGGCCGTGCGTAGACATGCCGTTGGAGAAGAACTTCGAGCATGAAGACGGTGTTGGACTCGCGCAGCATGTCGGTGGGATTTCCGCGCCTGAGCGCTTTCTCGATGCGCACAAACGCGGCGGGCATGGAACGCTCGCCGATGTGGTAGAGGAAGCGGACATAGCTGTCCAGGACGATCCAGACCGGCGGCAGCGCGTCGAAGAGCGCGTCGACGTTATGGGCGTAGCCTTCAAGGCTACGCCAGTGACGGACGTTGTCCTTCCACCACGCGGTCAGGAAGATCGTCGACAGCACCTCGCTGCCATGGGGATGCTCTCTGTCCAGATGCGCGAGCCACTTGGCGCGCTTGACCCGCTCGGCAAATAGGTTCCATAGGAACCAGTAATGGGGCGTATTGGGGTTGCTGTCCTCGCTACTCGTGAACCCCTGGATGACGTTGTGGACCTCGCGCGGATGCCGGTCAACGGCCTCGAGGATCGGCTGGAGGACTTGCTGGGCATCGGCATCTGAGGCGCGCATCACAAATTGCTGAATGCGGTCGGATATGGCCTGCTCCCTGTGAAAATTCCTTTCGCGCCGGTCGGGAGCACGATCGTGCTCACGGTTCCAGCACTCCACGAGGTCTTCGCTGGCGCGCCGGTGTGCGGCCACGGCCAGAGGCTCGTTGGGAACCTGGCCCAGGATCGCGAGGATCTTCGCGTGCGCCTCGGCTCCGAATATCTCGGTGATGTCGAACCTGACGTGCGCATTTTCGGCGATTTCCCCTTCGGTCCAAAACCGCCCGCGAACGTCTGCGGCCGCGGCGGCCGAAATCGTGTCCGGCGTGCGCCGCTTGTCGTAACGCTTCTTCTCCTCGGCGTTCCAGTCGCGATCAGCAAGAGCGGCCTCGGTTGCGACGGCATTGACGGCGCGCAGGGCAAGAGCGGGGTTCGCGGCCCATAAATTGTCGTTTATGCCCCAGGTGGCGTACCAACGGACCTCGTCGATCGGATGGGTTAGCGCGGCAATAAAGGCCTGGCGCACACGCGGCGTCTGGGCTTCAGTCAGGGGCTTAGAGAGCAGCAGTGGCACGACGAAGGCACAGGGGCGATCAGCCAGCATCGAAAACGGCTGCACGCGGTCGATGGTTCCCCACTGGTCCGCGTGTCTGGAGATTTCGGAGCAGATGACGTCGGTGCACCACTCCTTCTCTTCCGGCGACATTTCGTCCCAGTGATCGCGGGCGCAGACGGCAGCCACAAATCCTGGAGCGTTACGGCTGTTGTCGGGATGTGCCGCGGTGCGGTCCATCCCCTTGGCACTTGCCAGCTTCTCCCGCCACTGGGCGGGGTCGGCAAAGCCGGCCTCCCGCTGGAAGACTTGGAGGCCCCACATGTAAACACCCAGACGGGCATTCATCTCGCCCATCTTCTTCGTGCTCTCGTCAGTGAGTTGCTGAACTTCCGGAGCAGGAGGCTTGGGTTCGAGGCGGATGTAATTCCTCGCAGAGCCCTCGCCGTCCGCTGCCGATGTTTCGCCCGCTGCGGGCTGGTCGTGGGCCACGTCGTACTGACGGAAGTCCATCCGGTGAAGGGCGAGCTGCCATGTGAGGCCGTGCTTGTTGCGTTTGTCCGGCTCGGGCAGTGCCGCGATGTAGCGGTCGATGATGGCGTGAACCCGCGGGGCCAGAGGACCGAGTTCCAGGTTTGCGATGGCCGCTTCAAGGTCGTGCTTGCGGTGCGGCAGCGCGTTCGACTTCTTCCGCTCCTCTTCGTAGATCTTGTTTTCAGCGCGGAAGGTCGGGAACAGTCCCGTGAGGCTCGAAGTCTGGTGCTCGCCGGCCATGCGGCTGCGATCAATCTCGATGTAGTCCTGCACCGACAGCAGCACCAGAAGGGCCTCGCCTGACCGGTGAGGATGAGCGGTCGCCACGCTTGCGACGACGGCTGCGAGCGCGGCGGAATCGCTGCGCTGGAGAATTTCGAGCAGTACCGCGTCGAGCCCCTCGGGATGGGATTTGGCGTAGTCGAGCAACCACTTCTCGAAGGCCATCAGCAGCGACTGGAGCGAATAAGGCCCGACGGTCATGCCGCGATACAGGCCCCAGAGACGCGGGTTCGCCCATTGCTTCCGCCTGGTCCCGTTGGCAAACGTGAGCTCGACTTCCCAGGCGGGTTCGAGGGGGTCACGGAGACGCGGATGCGCGTACCACTCGGCACTGTGATTGAAGACCTGGATCAGGAAGTCGAGGCCTTTTCTCGGATGGTGCGTGAGCAGGTTGATCCACGGCCCCCGGAAGGCACTGGCAGGGAAGAAATCATGGCGCAGGTGTTCCTTGATGCCGAAGTAAAGGCCAACGTCGATGGATGAGCGGCCATAGGGTTCCGCGCGTAGATATTCCTCCGTGGCGAGGAAGGTATCCAGTGCGACGGAGATCAAGAGGTCCGGCAGGTCGCGCGCGGCGGGCGCACCGTCGAGCCCCGCAAGGAGGATGTCGCGGAATTCCTCGGCGACGAGATCGCGGCGGCGCCCTTCCTTGATCTGCCCGCGCAGGACGGCTTCAAAGCGCACGGGGTCGGCTTTCGGGATCTTCGCAATCACCTTCAGAATGCGTTGGCGCGTGTCTCCTCCCCTGTAGTGGTCAAAGCGCGGGAGGAGCCAATGGGCAATGCCGGCAACATGTTCGGCCCCGTCGATGTCAGGTGCCCACCAGCTGACGCCCCTCACGGCATCCTCGATCAACGCGAGAAGCAGCGGTGAGTCTTCTGGTCCGAAACTGCCTATGTTGCGGTGCACCAGCCTCACGACGGTTGCCCAGACCGCGCCTTCCGGCACGCTCAGGATCGAGCTGTGGCCGCGCACGTCGGCAAGCCACGCGGGCGACGCCACACAGGCGACGCGCAGGAGGTGGATGACCCGCTTGAGGATAGCGCGGTCATTGGCGAGCAGCTCGGCCTCGTGACGCGTGAGGAATTCTGACGCGGACGGTGCCTTGAGCAGCGAGACCAACGTATCGTCGCGGAACTGGGCGGGCACGTCCGCCTGTGCGATGCCCGCGCTGAACAGCCGGTCCGCTGCGGGTGCCTCGCGGTCAACCAGTTCGGCAACCCACTTCCGGTACGAGCGGCGCACCGCAGGATGGGGCCCTATCGCTGACGACAATGCCTTGAACGCCGTCTCATCCGTGAGGTGCTGTTCCTCGATCCATTGAAGGATGGCCCAGTCCTCGAGGACGTCGTGCGCCGTCGCCACGAGCAAAGCATTGCTGTCGGGCGAAACAATGAGGGAGTCCTGTTTGAGGAGGGCGATGGCTGCGGCATTGAGTCCAGTAGCTGGCACGTAATCCGAAAGGGCACGCGCCCTGCGCTCCGCCAGCTCCTGCAAAGCCAGTTCGCGCAGGCGCGGCATACCGTCGGCCGGATTCTGGTCCGCGCGCACGATCTGCCGCCAGAAGACGGCGCGGAAATCGCGCTCGTTCTCCGGAAGCGAACGTCCCGCATCCCACGGAATCTGCAATGCCTTGTCGATGAAGTACGGGTTGCGCAGGATCTCGCGCAGGGCGGGGTTGGCGAGTGGCACTGCCAGCGACGGGAAGGCAGCCTGGATTTCCTGCAATTCGGTGTCGTCAAGCGGCGGAACTTCGATGACCGCGTGATCAATCCCCGCCGCCTGGAGAAAGCTGGCCCGTACCTGGTCCACGGAATAGTCGCGGCAGGTCATGAGGATACCGAGGCCGTCGTCGGACTGGGCGAGCGTCATGACGTCGCTGAACCCGTCGCGCGTCGGTTTCTCAAGCAGGCGTTCGACGCTCTCGATCACGAGCACCTTGCGGCCCTGTGCGCCGAGGATGGCCTGAAGCTCTGTGGCGCGCGCCGGGATCTGGCTGTTGTGGAGTGTTTCGTCGATGTGGGCGACGGCGAATTCCTCGACCCGGAACCCGAAAGCGAAGAATTCGCGGGAGAGAAAGGCTACCGCTTCCTTCCCGATGACGGATTTCCCGCTGCCCGCCGGGCCCGTGATCAGGACGACTTGCCTCGCCTCGATGGCCGCAAGCACTTTGTTGACGATGCCAGCGCGCCGCAGACGGAAAGCACGCCCGATCGTCGTGCGGATCTTCCGCAGCACGAAGTCCGTGTGGTTCTTCAGTGCCGTCAGTACCCGCTGCTCGTGCGCGCCCACCTCGCCGTACGCCTGGACGAGAGCGGCTGGAAGGTCGGCGCGTTTCAGGCTCCGTGCCGCCGGTCCGGCCTCGCTGGCATGGCCTAGAAGAGCATCCCAGGCAGCCGTCGCACTGGCAACGGGATCTGGGTCGGTAGACTTGAGGGCGAGCAGCGTCTTGATGTGCGCCTCGGTCTGGCGAGTGGAGGTGTGCAGGTCGAGGCTCAGGACGTGGAGCACCCGCAGGAAAGGCCACAGGTCCTTGGCGATGACGGGCGTTCCTTCCAATGCGCTGACGATGCGGCAGAGCTCGTTACACTGGTGGACGGACTTCTTCGAGATGAAACCGTCGAAAGACAGCCGCCGTTGGAATTCTTCGCCGTCGGCCGCGCCCCGCGCGCAGTCGAGCATCCCGACGAAATTCTCGAGAAGCGTATTCGTGCCACGCAGCGTGACGAGCACGAAGCGGTCGTGCTGGGGATTGAAAGGGTCGGCCTCCTTGAAATCCCTCCAGAAGTCGCCAATGGCCTTCTTGCATTCGTCGTCGGCGGCACTGATGGTGAAGCTGCGTTTCACCTGCCCGACGAGCCGCGCAGTCGCCGCGCCTGCGCGCGCGCAGACGACGAGAACGTCGTCGGTATGGAAGCCGAGATGTTCGGTCTGGAAATGGACTTCGGTGACCCCGGTATCGGTCAGGATCGGCGGGATGCTGCGGACGAGCAGCTGCGCTAGCCAGTAAGCCGCGACGTGCTGCTCGAAGAACACGCCCTCGCCGCCCGTGGAGATCGGACTTGAAACTCGTTTCTGGCTTGGGCCATCCATGTAATTCACCAAATGTTCCACTGTTTCGGTAGTCGGGGAAAGCCGTTCAAGCCTAGTTCGATGACGACCTCATGCGAGTGGTTGCACGTCCCGTCCGATGGTTTCACGGACCAAGAGTAGCAAGAACGCTTGATGTCGCATTGGCATGGTGGCGCTTCCACTGAGAGTCCGGTCTTGTCCTATAGCGAGCCATCAAAGGACGACTGCCATGCACGTTCAATGCCGCATAACAGCCAGCTTGAGGGGCGCGCGGCTTTTTGCGCGTCCCTCTCAAATCTGTAGTTAGGCGATATGCACTTATATATAGTCGCTATTTTATGGAATTCGCACTCTTTTCGTCAAAATAGACATATAAATTCTTCATCATCTCTTCCTTTTGTTTCTTTTCAAGAATCTCAGATTTTCCTACACTAATTAAGTCGTAAACCACACGTATGTCTTCATCCATACCGAACCAAACAAAGAATCCACGTTTAATACCTGCTGCAAAATCTTCTCGAGTTGAGTTTGTCGACATGGTTTCAAAGATTTTTTTAAACAACTTTGGATTGTCATAAGCTTTCTTACCTTCAAGGTAAGGCATTAATTGTGGAACAATCTGCAAGAATGCAACCTTTGTAGCATCTAACTCTCTAAACCAAAAATCCTTTCTAAAAAGCTCTACTTGCTCTAGTACCCCTTCACGAAACACACTGTTTGGACGGAGTGGTTCGGACCGGTCACTAAATATGTCAAACACCTCTGCTGATCCGATAAATTGACATCGCTTAAGCAAATTTACACAGTACTTATCGACTGAAAGCAGATGAAGGATGTTATTATCGACGAAGAATTTAGCACCATGTAGACTGTTCGAAGCTATGTATGAATTCGAAAAGGCAAAGTTTGCAGATAAGAAATCTTCTTTACCATCAATTTTGTATGACAGTCGATATCCTGTAGCCATGACTGTCTTCACACCAGGAAATGAGTTTTTTAATTCTTCCATAGAAACAGACGAATGAATCCGGGCGATCAAACCGACAAACAGAATGAGATCTTGGATTGAATTTCTGATCTGTCGCTGGTAGTCCTCAACGAAATCTTCCTCATTCTCGTAACTAGAGACATCAAAATACTTGACGAATTCTTCCCCTGTAAATCCAGTTCTTACAGAAGCTCCAACACTTGGAAGCAAAATATCAGGCAGATCAATAGAGATGATCAGCGAGTCATTTACCCGCCTAGTGAAAAGCTTTGGATAGTATTCTGGTGCCAGCTCCTTCTCTTTTTTTAATAATGTTAATTGGTTGTCCAATATCTTAAGTCTTTCTATAGCTTCACCTCCGATTCGAGTCCGGAGATCATAGTTACCAGTTTCAAGGTGACTAGAAAAGCCTTGCAAGTCAATGCAGGCTACGACGGAATATCTCATCTCTTCAGTATTGTCATTCATCTACTCCTCCAATGCGCCGAGAGCCGCCTAACGAAAAGCTAAGGAAGCCGGAGCGGCCCACGGGGCCGCGATCGGCTTGAGCGGCTTGTTGGACGAAGCCGCTACGCGGCGGAAAAAAACCTCAAATCATTGTATACTCCCATATTTGCCCAATTCCGGGCCAATAAAGAAAGGGGTATGCGATGAACAAGGTAGAAACGGATCGGTTCAACGGGCTTTACCAGCAGCATTTGCGTTTTCTCAAGCTTCAAGGCAAGAGTCAGAAGACCATCGCCGCCTATTCTCGGGCTGTGCGCCGGATCAGGGAGCATTTCGATTGCTGCCCCGATCAATTGACCCTGGAGCAACGAGAACAGTATTTTTCCGACTTGGTCGAGTCCCACTCCTGGAGCACCGTCAAGGTAGACCGAAACGGGCTGCAATTCTTCTGGAAGCATGTGCTCAAACGCGAATGGGACTGGGTAAACATCGTCAAAGCTCCCAAAGTACAATCGTTGCCCGACACCCTTGCCGTCGAAGAGCCCTCTGTGTCAATGTGGGTGAGACACGCCCCCCTTGAAAATTTAGTGTAGGGCGGGTAAGGTTTTGAGCCATGAAGAAGCTAACCCAAATTGCACCGAAAAGGCCCATGGTTGAGGAAACGGGCCCTGTGGGTGATCCTGTCGCCCCTGGGGCGACAGGATCACCTATTAACGCCGGTCAAAAAATGGACAAATATAGCCGGTAGAAAACTGGCCAAAATGAGCGGCTGAAAAACCGGCATTGCAGGTTCTTCCTTCTTTCCTGTATGTAAAACCTGTCTTTTCTTCCTGGATCTGCTTCCTTCTCTTCTTTATTTCGCCTTTTTGTGTAATCTCGAAAGATTAGGCTCACAAGTGTTATGGTTGTCATCCACGGGGAGGACGACCATGAACGAGACTATTCGATGCCTCCATTGCGGATCTGTTTTCGAGCGCAATCCGCGCATCAAGACGCAACGCTATTGCGCCCGGAAGGAATGCCAGCGTGCCCGGAAGCGCCAGTGGCAGCGTGAAAAACTCCTCTCCGACCCGGATTACAAAGCCAACCAGCGCGACTGCCAGAAGGCGTGGCACGACCGCCACCCGGGATACTACAAAGCCTACCGTGAACGCCATCCCGGCAAAGCTCAGCGTAACCGCCTGCTGCAGCGCTGCCGCAACAGCCGTAGATCGCCAGGAAAGCGGATTGCAAAAATGGACGCGTTGATCCCTTGGATTGGCGGACCTCCGCAGGCCTTTTACATGCTCCCAGTGATTGCAAAAATGGACGCGTTCCCAGAGAAAGTCTTTTTGATTCCAGCTTGTTAGACACGTCAGGCTCTGATTGCAAAAGAGGACTCGATCGCCTTTGGTTCCATCCGCATGGTAGCTTTTCTCTCGAAAGGAGAGAGGCCATGATCGAAAAACGGCTGCTTCGCCCCGACAGGGCAAGGAAGATCGCAGGGAGCTTTGCCGCCATCGAGCACCGGTTTTTGCGCGAGGGCTTCTGGGCCGAACTCAGCCCCCACGAGTTGATCCTCTATCTCTTCTTGGTCCTGGTCGGAGACCGCCACGGATTGTCCTATTACAGTTACGACCGGATCTGTTCTTTGACTGGCCTGCTGGCCGATGAATACATCCTCGCCCGGGACGGTTTGATTCACAAAGACTTGATCGCCTTTGACGGGAGGCTGTTTCAGGTTCTTTCCCTGCCTTTTGGGTCTCGGACCGACCGCGCCACCGTTCGCCAACTCATCCACCAAAGCCTCGGAGGAGACCATGATCACAAGACGCATCGTTTTTGAGATCCACCGCCTGGCACAGGAAGACTGGACGAAAAGCCATATCGCGGAGCAGTTGGCCCTGAACCGCCAAACCGTAACCAAATACCTTCGCAATCCAACCCCCGAGCGGAAAAAACTCCAACGGCCCAGCAAACTGGACCCGTTCCGGGATGATATCCAGGCCATGCTTGAACGTAACCCCCGCGCCATGGCCACCGTTATCCACCAGCGGCTTACCGCCAAGGGGTACCGGGGAGGGCTCACCATCCTCAAGGACTTCCTGCGATCGATCAGGCCCGCACCGCGTTGTGTGTTCCTGCGCTTCGAAACCCTGCCGGGCGAGCAGTGCCAGATCGACTGGGGCCACTTCGGCAGCTTCCCCTACGGCGATACGGAGCGCAGGCTGTACTGCTTCGCCATCGTTTTAAGCTACAGCCGACTGCTCTACCTCGAGTTCACCCACTCCCAAAACCAGCAGACCCTTCACCGTTGCCTCTTGAACGCCTTTCGTTTCTTTAACGGGGTCCCGAGAGAAGTCCTCACCGACAATATGCTCACCGCCGTGCTCGAACGGGAAGGATCCCTCATCCGCTTCAACGAAGCCTTTCTGGAGTTCCTCCGTCCTTTCGGCATCACCCCGAGGGCCTGCAACCCCCGCCAGCCTCAGGAAAAAGGCAAGGTCGAAAAGGGCGTCATCCACTATATCCGCCATAACTTCTGGCCCCTGCGCGAGTTCGTCGATCTCACCGACTTGCAGCGCCAGGCCGATCACTGGCGCGATACCCTCGCCAACTGCCGGCTGCATGCCACCACCGCTCAGAGGCCTCTTGATCGTGCCCTTCAGGAGCAACTCAGGCCTTTGCCCGACTTCCTTCCCGATTGCCGTGAATCAGCCGTGCTCAAGGTCCACACCGATTTTTGCATTCACTTCGATGCCAACACCTACACCACTCCCCCCTGGGCCGTCGGCAAACAGGTCGTGGTCAAGGCCGATCAGCAAACCCTCAGCATCTATCTCAAGGAAAAACTGATCGCCACCCATCAGCGCTCCTGGGAACGGAAACAGCGCATCGAACTCCCGGAGCACCGCGAAGCGGTCTTAAAAGGCATGCGCAGGCAGTGGCAATCCGAAGAAGTGGCCCTCTTCGCCTCCCTGGGCGAAGATGCCAGGCTCTACCTAGAACACATGGCTGCAGCCCGCCTTCCCCTCAGGAAGAATGTCAGTAAACTCCTGGTTCTCAAAGACCGCTACGGGTTGGTCGCTTTCCTGGCATCTCTTCAAAAAGCACTGATCAACAAAGCCTTCGGTGCTCATTACATCGAAAACATCCTGGTCCAGGACCACACCCCCACCAAAGACCACCCGCCTCTCCAGTTCAAAGAAGAGCGCCTGAACCGCATCCGCCTCGAAGAACCCAATCTCGCCGAGTTCGACGCCTTTGTGCTCAGAAAGGGGAAATAGCCATGTCCGTGTCCATCGAGGTCGTTTCTCAGGACCTCAAGGCCCTCAAGCTCTCCGTAATGGCTGCCCATCTCGAGGGTGTCCTCGAGCAGGCTCGGCAGAAAAACCTCGGCATCCTGGATATCCTGAAGCGTCTGTTGGATGCAGAACAGGAGGAGCGGTGGAAAAACGCCGTCAGCCGCCGCTTCTCACAATCCGGCATCACGGAAAGAGTGAGCATCGATCAGTTCGACTTCCACCACCACAAATCCCGCGAGGATCAAAAAAACAAAATCCTCGCACTCCTCAACCTCGACTTCATCGAAAAAAAACAGGATGTCATCTTCATCGGCAACCCAGGCACCGGGAAAACCATGCTGGCCAAATGCATCGCCACCTCAGCGTGCAATGCCAACCTCAAGGTCCTCTTCACCAGCGCCATCGACATGATCAACCAGCTGGTCGCCGCCGAGCTCGACCGGTCGCTCATCAGAAAGCTTCGGCATTACCAAACCCCGGATCTGCTCGTTTGTGACGAGCTTGGTTATCTTCCGCTTGGCTCACAGGGTTCGAACCTCTTCTTCCAGGTCATCAGTCAAAGGCATACCATGAGGTCAACAATCCTCTCCACCAATCTGCCTTTTGCTCAATGGGGGAAGGTCTTCGATTCCAACACTGTAGCCACCGCGATCGCTGACCGGCTCGTCTACAACTCGGAGATCATCATCCTCGGAGGAACAAGTTATCGAAGAAAAAACAAATAGGTTCATTCCCTAAAAAATCTTTGTTTGCTCCCGCCTCCCCCTCCTGGAGATGTGGCGGGCCCTTCCTTGGGCGTATCTGGCTCCCGCAGGCTGCCCCTCTTCGCGAAGCCGTTTGCCGCCCCGTGCACAGCTATGCCCCGGTACTCTCCCTAGTGATTTTTAAACCGTCCATTCTGTCCATTTTTTGACCGGCGTTAATAATCACCCACAGGGGATGCAGCGGTCGAACCTCCAGAACCCGAGGTTATCGCGATAAAACGCCGACGCAATTTTACTGCCAAATACAAGCTGCGCATCCTTGCGGAAGTCGACGGTTGTGCCGAATCCGGGCAAGTGGCCTCCATACTTCGTCGTGAGGGCCTTTATTCCTCAAATCTGACCTGTTGGCGCCGCCAACGGGAAGAGGGGATGCTGCAGGCACTTCAGCCGAAGAAACGCGGCCGCAAACAGACAGAGCAGAACCCTTTGGCACCCCGCCTTGCGCAGCTTGAAAAGGAGAACCGAAAACTGAAAGACCAGCTGCGCAAAGCTGAAACGATTATCGAGGTTCAAAAAAAAATATCGGAGATCCTGGGGATCCCTCAAGACCAGGACAAGGGCAACGGAAAAATCTCATGAATGCGGCACAGGATCTCGGTCGGACAGTTGGGATAAAATCCGCCTGCAGCGCATTGAGCGTTCCTCGTGCCACTTTTTACCGTCAAACCTCGAATAACGACACTCCCATGGAACAAGTCTGCTCGACTGCTCCGCCTTTGGCCTTGATGCCCGCAGAAAAGCAGGCCGTGATCGACGTGTTGCACTCGGAGCGTTTTCAGGACATGGCACCACATCAGATCTACACCAATCTTCTTGATGATGGGCAATATTTGTGCTCTGTGAGCACCATGTATCGATTCATCAGAGAACTACACGGTGATGTCAAAGAGCGTCGTCGTCAGGTGCAACGATCACATTACGAAAAACCTGAGTTACTCGCTACAGGTCCGAATCAGGTATACTCCTGGGATATTACTAAACTGAAAACATCGCAAAAATGGACTTATCTTTACCTCTATGTCATCATAGACATATTCAGCCGCTATGTCGTTGGCTGGTTGGTAGCCCCCCATGAAAGTAGTGAATTGGCCAAACAGCTCATTGAGGAGACCTGCATCAAACAAAACATCGAACCTGGAACACTGACGCTGCACGCTGATCGCGGTTCCAGCATGAAATCTAAGGCAGTTGCCCAACTTCTGGCTGATTTGGGCGTTACCAAGACCCACAGCCGGCCGCACGTCAGCAACGATATTCCCTATTCAGAATCCCAGTTCAAGACACTGAAATACTGCCCGCAATTTCCTGGTCGATTCGGTTCCATCGAGGATGCCACGGAGTTCTGTCGGTTTTTCTTTAACTGGTACAACAAGCACCACCATCATTCCGGCATCGCCATGATGACACCGGAAAGCCTTCACTACGGCCATGCCCAGACCATTCAGAAACAACGCCAAGAAGTCCTCTTTGAGGCCTTCCAGCGCTTTCCCAAAAGGTTCAAGGGCATCGTACCACAACCTACCCCCTTACCCGATGCCGTATGGATCAACAAACCGTCGACGAGCGATGCGGGGGTACACTAATTTACCGCATGGCGTGTCTCATTTTCATTGACACATTCCGCTGTGATTTTCACCCTGCGACCGAAACCATTCGAACTGAGATGCTCGTCGTGTGGAGGTCAGGGAGTAATCCGCCGGGGCACGGTCACACGTCTTTTCCGGTCTTTGCCCATCGGCCGAAAACCGGTTTGGTTCAAGCTCGCTGTGCAGCGGGTGCATTGCCTTGCCTGTGGGCTTGTCCGGCAAGTCAATCTGGGGTTTGCGGACCCACGCAGAAGTTACACGCGGGCCTTTGAACGTTATGCCCTCGACCTGTCGCGAAAGATGACGATCCGGGACACGGCCCGGCACCTGGGCGTCAGCTGGGATGTAATCAAAGACATCCAGAAACGCTATTTGAAACGCCGTTTTTCCCGGCCAAAGCTCCGCGGGCTGAAGCTGATCGCCATCGACGAGATCAGCATCGGCAAAGGTCATCGGTATTTGACGGTCGTTCTCGACCTCAGGAGCGGGGCAGTGGTTTTCATCGAAGAGGGCAGCAAAGGGGCCGAGGCGCTCGAACCTTTCTGGAAGCGGCTCCGCGCCACGGGCGCAAGGATCCGAGCGGTTGCCATGGACATGTCTCCGGCCTACATTCAAGCTGTCTCGGCTCATTTGCCAGAGGCAAAGATCGTCTTCGATCACTTCCATATCATCAAGATGTTCAACGACAAGCTGTCGGATCTGCGTCGGAAATGGTTTCACGAGGTCCATGACGTCCTTCAAAAGCGGGTCATCAAGGGAACCCGGTGGCTGCTCCTGAAGAACCCTGAAAATCTCGATGCTGCGCGGGATGAACCGCGAAGGCTCCGTGAAGCCCTTGAGTTGAATCAGCCCCTCGCAACGGCCTACTATATGAAGGAGGAACTCCGTCAACTCTGGAAGCAGCGCGACAAACAGACCGCTAAAGCGTTCCTGGCCAGCTGGGCCAGCAGGGGAAGAGCATCGGGCATCGCTATCCTCATCCGCATGGCCAACTCCCTGCTTCTCCACCAAAGCGGAATATTGGCCTACTATGACTATCCGATTTCAACCGGTCCGCTCGAGGGTACAAACAACAAAATCAAAACCCTACAGAAACAAGCCTATGGGTTCAGGGACATGGATTTCTTCAAACTCAAAATCATGGCCCTGCACGAGGCAAAGTACGCTTTAGTCGGATGAACCAGCATTCTGATGAATTTGGCTTCTCACATGCTCTGCCCCGTCAATTGAAAGGTTCTCATCCATTTCGTCCTCTGTCCTGATATCAATTAGTCTCTTCTTGCCAAGTTCGTAACTCTCAAAAACCGTTAGTAACTCTGACAGTTTTTGATAGTGTTCGGGCCTTAAAATCAGTCTGCCGCGATTGCTCGCAATTCGCACATTGTCTAATGTGGAAATGAATGCTCTAAGGTGGTCGCGGCTTGCTCTGTCCCAAAGGCGATACGCAATCGTTTTCACATCCTGTAATCGTCCCTAGTCATCCATATATAAGTTGAACGTTTCATCTGAGATACGCTGCCTTTGATTGCTATTTTGCTGGATCACCGCTCGGTAAAGTTCCAAATCACGAGCATGGCGTCCCTTGTCTGCTTCTGATAGTTTTTCGGCCAGAACCTTCCCGACCTAAGCAGAGAGTCCAAGGATTACAACCCCTGCACCGTTAACTCCAGCAAGAAATGATTGAAGTATTTCATTCATAATATTTACGCCAAACAGATTATTTTGGGCACTTTATTCCTTTCTCCAGCGACTGATAACGTCCGCGAACGTAACATCACGCCACGGCTCCTTCCATTCCTTGTGAACACAAACGCTTTGTGAATACGGCTCAGGATTCGGTAATGGCATCTGGACAACGGCCGGAAGCAAGATAGCATCGCCCACGACAACGCATTCACCGGGGGCAAGGTTAGGAAGGATGTCCGTAATCCCACTTGAGTTGTCTGGGAATAGCCTCCTGACGTAGTTCTGATCTGCGTTGTTCGTAAGTCGGAGGGCGAGGAAGTTGTTGCACTGCGCGAAGATTGTCTCGGAGACTTCTGACGGGCGTTGGCTCACGACCATGAGGCTGAGACCGTATTTTCTCCCCTCTTTCGCGACACGCTCCAGTGACTTGCGTGATGACCGATATGCGGCGTCATCCTTCTGTGGGATGTAGTTGTGGGCTTCCTCGCAAACGATCATCACAGGCACATCGTTCAAAGCGTCCTTTTCGTGGCGCAGCTTCGAGTAATGGAAGCAGAAATCGAATATCAAACGAGAAACGAGACTCACCGTAATGCTCAATACCTCAAACGGAATTCCACTGAGGTCCACGATCGTGATGTTCGCCTTGTTCAGATAGCCGACGAACTGCTTCATGATCTTCTCGAAATCCTCGGTCTTGAAAGGCTTCCCGTCAAGCTTGGCAGGGTGAAGCAAGAACCGTAGGCGCTTGTCTGCGAGTTTGGTTTCCAGACGCGAAACGAAACGGTTGAATTCACCGTTGAACGGACCATTTGTCGCTTTTGTCTGGGCTGCGGTGGATTGAGCAACGAATGTGCATTGCTGGCCAAAATAGTGGTCTTTCCGATCCTCAACCAGTGTCCGGTCCTCCAGCTTGGGCTTGTTCTCTCCCGTCAACCGGCCGATTACCTCTCGATTCATATTCTCGATGTAGCGATACACTTCAGCTATCGAGAAGTAGACTGGGGTGTCATACGTCATCTCCTTGATCCCTGGATTGTGTCTTTCCTTGTTCAAAATAACTGCTTGCTTGAACTGGCTAACCTGGTTGTGGGAGTTCTGCTCATTACTCTCAATGAACATGCTTTCCAACTCCTCTGAATTCATGAGCCAGTAGGGAAGCTGAAGACTGTCTATATCGAGGCGATTCAGTGTGAAAGCCTGCTTCTTCTCCAAAGTGAACGCGGCCGTGTATTCGTCATGAATGTCGAAGATCACAACGTGGGAGTTGTTCTGCTTCCCGATGTTCGAGTTCTTCTCATCGGCGATTCCCACCACGTCGTGGAGAATGCGAGCGACGGTGCATGACTTTCCAGAACCGGTGGACCCCACGATTGCAATGTGCTTGCTGAAGAAGCGGTCGCCATGGATTTTCATGGCTGTCGCCTTGTTCATCGATAATTGGCCGAGAGGAAACTGATAGTCGGTATCTTCGGCAAAGAGCTTGTCGATGGTGTCTTTGTCTGCCGGAAACGCCGGCTCTGTAGGCACGGGCAGGAGGACACTTGCACGCTCAAATGACTTGCCGTCAACGAGAGTGCCGACCGCTTGGCACTCAATATGAAACTGCCATTTCGGCTTCCCCTCACCATCCTGGCCGAGAACGCCACGGACATTGCGAATAACAGCAACGGTGAAGTCGTTGTTTCCCTGGGCAATCCGCAGGTAGCGACCCACTTGTAAGGCCGCCTTATGCTCTTCGAACACCTTCAAATTGTCAATAAGAACGACGATGGCCTCCGGGGAACAGGATAAAACCTGACCGATGCTATTCGTAGACATTGCTTACCCCCATTACGTATTTGATTTCCTTCATTGTCGCGCCTGCCAGTCGCTCGACATTTACGTCCACCGTATCGAGTGAATCGCAGTCTGACTCGCCAATGATAAAAAGGTCATCGCACTTCCGGTCGTTCAGCACCTTGCCGTAGTCGTCCCAACTCAAGACGCGAAGAGTGAATTCGCGTTTCACTTTGCCCCCGGCTCCCTTGGAAGATAGCGGCTCCCGAAAGAAAAACGACCCTTCGAACTGGGCGCCCACATAACCGTCTGTCGCGACAATGCCCTTCGCGTACAATCGGTGCTGAATGTCCTGAATCTCGCTTCGGTTCGCGCAGAGGCACAGGATGGGCGTGCTGATGTGAGCAGGCTTGAAGTGGTACTTGTCGATGTAGTCGGTGATGAAAAGGACGATTTCGGTGTCGTAGTCCTCGATACTGCTTGGGTCGATGACGAAGTATCGGAGCCGCGCATTCTTATCCAGGTGAACCTTGAGCTGCTTACGCCGCGCTTGAAGCAGCTTCTCCCGAGTCTTGAGAGCCAGCGTCCATCGGGAGATGGCCGTTGTGCGGATAGCCGTGAGATCGGAAAGGAACCGTTTCTTCGTAATCTGCCGGTCGGCTGGGTCATGTTTCACACTGAGCGTGGCGATCATATGGATCGCGTTTGGATATGCGAGGGTCTCGATGTCGTCGACCGGAATTCCATTGGCCCCCAGTTCCTTGCTGACCTGTTTTGTGATTTCGTCGTAGCTGGGTCCGAACTCCATGGTGAATCGGCCTTCGAAGCTATCGAGGTTAATGCCTGGCGGTACTGCCTTGACGTGCTTCGCGAGCTCCTTATCCCTTGATGCCAAGGCTGCCTGCAAGGTGGACTTGTCTACAGCGGGGGGCTTTTTTCCGACCCCCGGGAAATGGGCAAAGAGGACGTACCGGATGTTCACGGTCTGATTTTCAGAAAAATGCTTGAGCATCTGGAGCAACGGCTTGTAGACCGCGCTCGCAGTGAAAGATGTGCTCGCCTCATGGTACTTGCACTGGATCGCGGTCAGCATCGCAGGCGACGTAACTTCGATGTCCTCGACAATGCCCTCGACGGTGATTGTGTCATCATCCTGGGCTTTCAGTATTTCCATAGCCGTCTTGTTGAACTGGTACAAGAAGCCTTGAATTGTGTAGTCAGCAGTGCGTGGCATAGAGTCTTTCCTTCATCTTAGTGCCCAACTTTAAACTCGACGTCTCAATTGAAGCCGCGAAAAACCTCGATTTGGCTGCCTATTGGATTTAGTTGGCTGATGTGTCGTATAAACCGATCCTGAGGGGATCTAGGCTTCAAATTTGACGCAATCGGATCTTGATATTCACAAGTTATAGCTGTATAAATAACTGTAAGTTTTTTGAGCACGGCAAGATTCAGAGCATTGCCCCCACCTCGGATCGCCATTTCCCGATCGTTCCGCCTTTTCAAGTGCCCCCCCCGTCCGCCGCGCCGCCAATTTGATCCACTCTGGTACGTACGAAGGGTGCCGGGGGTCCGCCGCCATCTAAGGCCGCCCTACTGAAAAGCCCTTGTCGGAACCCGCGGGTAGACATCCCGGGAGAAATGCCACGGAAAAGCCGAAACTTCTCGACCAGGTCCGGGCTGCGCTTCGTGTCCGGCACATGAGCTATCGCACCGAACAGACTTACGTCCATTGGATCAAGCGGTTCATTTTCTTCCACAACCGGAAGCACCCACTGGAAATGGGAGAAGCCCAGCTCAGCGCTTTCCTGAGCTATCTGGCTGTGGAAAAAAGGGTGGCGGCCTCCACCCAGAATCAGGCGCTCTGCGCCATCCTGTTCCTTTACCGCAACGTGCTCAAGAAAGACCTCGGCTGGATCGACGACATCGAACGGGCCAAAAGACCCCGCCGGCTTCCGGTCGTCTTCACACGGGACGAGGTTAGAACCATTCTCGCCCGCCTCGACGGAGTCCTTTGGATCATGGCGGCCCTTCTCTATGGGTCTGGGTTGCGGTTGATGGAATGCCTCCGACTTAGGGTCAAAGACGTCGACTTCACCTATGGCCAGATCACCGTCCGGGACGGTAAGGGGCAGAAGGACCGGGTCACCATGCTCCCGGAGCCGGTTGGGGAGCCCCTTCAGCGGCACCTCGAAAAGGTGCGGCTCATCCACGGGCCTGACCTCGATAACGGTTTTGGAAGGGTCAATCTCCCCTTCGCACTGGCCAGGAAATACCTCAACGCCCCGCGCGAGTGGGGCTGGCAGTATGTGTTTCCAGCCTCCAAACTGTGCAGAGACCCCAGGACATCCTCTGTCACACGCCATCATCTGCATGAATCTGTCCCGCAGCGCGCTGTCAAAACGGCGATCCGGGAGGCCGGTATCGTTAAACACGGAAGCTGCCATACGTTCAGGCACAGTTTCGCCACCCACCTGCTCGAAAATGGCTACGATATTCGAACGGTCCAGGAACTGCTGGGTCACAAAGATGTCAGCACAACGATGATCTATACGCATGTACTCAGCAAAGGAGGGAAAGCGGTCAAAAGCCCGTTGGATTGAAACACGGTGAGTGTATCGAATTTCCACTACCGTCGGGAATGATGTTCCCTCATGTTTCAGCGCACCTTTTTCTGCGCACAACTCCGGCTTGACTACCGATCGGGCAAATCATCGTAAAAGTCATCCTGAATGTCAATCTAATTTCGTTTAGATATTGAACAGAAAGAGCGATTTGAGCTTCAAGGGCATTTTGGACGTTTTATATACGCTGTAAGGGCATGTGCTGGAATTGATACAAGCGGTGGGCAAGGGAAAGGTGTATGCATCAGACGCTTGGGCTGCCGTTCCCGTTCTTGTCGATGTTCCGGTCCAGGGCATAAATCGCCGGGGGATAGGCGTCGCCCTTTTCGTAGTGGGAGAGAACCCCCTTCAGGAGGCTGAAGAGCTCTTCGAAGACCCCGTCGATCACCTCCCCGGGGACGCCGTAGTAGAGAAAATTGATGGGCATGGAATCGCCCAGGAGATAGAGGTGCTTGGAGGGGGCGGCCTTTGACGCTGGAGGGTTTTCGCCGTCCAGGAAGGTGATTTGAACGTGGTGGCCCTGGAGGACACGGTTCTGGGGGTCCTTGATCGGGAATTTCTCGAGGCGCACCGGTCGCCCGTCGATGGCGGGACGATCTGCGTTCGAGCATTCTTCGATCAGGGCGAGGAGGTCCGTGAACTCGATCGTCTTCGTGGAGCCGCTGGCGAAGAAGAGGTCCCGGGCCGCCCCCTCGGCGATCAGACGTTCGAAGAAGGGCTTTTTCAAGACCGAGACGCCGGTGACGCCCAGGAACAGATCCGTCTGTTTCCAGAGGCCCTCCGGAAGCGCGGCGGCGTCGGAGAACTCGGGGGCGGTCTCTTCCCGGGCGGTCTGCACCTTCAGGTCCAGCCCGCACACGGACCCGTAGGTGACGCGCTCCTTCAGGGTCCGGAAGAGGAAGCGGCCGATGTTCCCCCTCGAGCCGAGGACGAGGGCGTTTCGGTGCATCATGCACTTTCCGAGGCCGTTGAAGATGGACTCGACCGCGCTGAGGATGGAGTGGGCGCAGGCCTCGGCCTCGACGATGTTCTTGTATCGCGAGGAGGCGATCGTAAAGGCCGGCAGGGCAAGGCCGCCGCACTCGGCCTCCGTTTCCTGCAGCTGGTAGTAGCCGTTGGCCGTGTGTTCGAAGGTTGCGGGGACGATCGATTTCAGCCAGGCGTCGAGCGGAAGGGAATCAGGGAGGTCCTCGGGCGCCTCCACCGCATAGGCTTCGAGCGCCTTGGAGGCGGCAAGCCCGGCGCGGCAGAGTCGGTTCAGGACCGGGGCGACGTATCCGCCGTCTTCGATCAGGAGGAGTTTGCGGCCCTCCTTTCGGGCCGCCACGGCCTCCCGGAAAAAGAGATGGCCGGCCGCAAGGCGCATGGATTCGAGATAGCCTCCGCGCAGCGTCCGAAGGGCCTGATCGAGCCGTGCCAGCCGATCGAGCGGGGAATACTGCCGGGAGAGGATGTAGGCCCCCGCGACCGAATCGCGAAGCTCGACCCGCTGCAGGGCATGGAAGGAAAACCGCCGGTCGGGGAGGCTCAGGATGTCCTCCAGATAATAGTCCGGGACCACCCCTTGATAGTTGATGAAGAGGGTCGTCACCGATGCGCACTGCGAGGCCTCCAGCGCCCTCACGAAGCCGAGCACCTCCGAGGTGGTGTGGTGAATCAGGAGGATGCGGTAATCCTGGAGCAAATCGGGGCGGGCAGCCTCCTGGCAGGCGAGGAGGTGCGGCATCCGCAGGAGGTGGGCGTGCATGTCCGGCCGTTTGCGCCGGGCCCCGATGGCGATGTTGAGCCGCGCCCCCTTCCGCGAGAGATCGATGTAGACATGGTCCCGGGCATCGAGCATCTCGATGCAGTGGCCGTCCGACAGGGTCTGCATGACGACGTCGTCTTCGAGCAGCACCAGGACCTTGGACAGGAGTTGGACGAAGGTCGAGCCGCCCGAAAGGAGAAGGCTTTCGGCCGTCTCCTGGCTCCAGCTGAAGGCCGCGTCCCGGACGGCCGCAAGTCCGGAGGCGATCAACAGCTCGAACAGGGCGGCCTGCCGGCCGGGGAGCTCGATGTACTCGTGCTGCTGGTTCTGGCACTCGTGGTGGATCCCCACAAAGATCTGTTCGGCCATCGCGGCGATGTCCAGGCTGTAGTGCCTTCGGCCGATGTCCGTGACCACCCGGTGGGGGATCCGCTTCAGGAACAGGCGCGACTGGGCGCCGTCCTCGACGGTGATGCGCAGAAAACGGCCCTCCCGGTCGTGCTCCACCAGCATGAAATGCCTTTGGCCGGATTCCTTCGAGACATGAAAGGGGAAGAGGACGGCGGCCTCGGCTTCCTCCTTTTTCTGAAAGGCGCGCGGGAAGAGCAATCCGCCCCACTGCGGGAGCTGCACGGCGTCGAAGACGAGCCGCAGATCCCGGACGAACCCCTCCTGGTCCTGGAGGAGATACCCGGCGACGGGGCGGCGGGCGTAGACGACGACATGGGTGACGCCGAGGGCGGCCAGCTCGGCTGTGGTCCCCGGATCGACGATGACCTGGACGAGGACGTCCACCGAGGAATTCCGGGACTGTTCGAGGACCTGCCTGGCCAGGAGGCTGACGAAGCCCGGGAGCCCGGAAAAGACCCTCACGGCGCTCATGTCGATCAGGAATCCGCCGTCGTCCTGCTCGATCAGCGGCACCCCGAAGGACGTCCCCCGGGGGCCGTGCCGGAGATCGCGCCCCGCCGTCGCCTTGCCGAAGCGGGGCGTGTGCATGAGGTTGCTCAGAATCGAATCGATCCGCCGCGTGTCTTTCTCGTCAGCCAAGAGGTCCTTCTCCTCTCATCGCTCCGCCGCTCCGGCCTTCTGCCGCAGGTTCCCGGCCTTCGCCTTGAGCATCTTGAAATAGTCCGATCCGGTGATCTTCTCGAGATCGGCGCACTGCTTGCCCCGATCGATCTGGATCTTCAGGGTGGTCACCTCGTTGCGCAGATCCTTCTCGCGCTTTTCGACGGCCTGCAGCATGTCCGTGAAGACCTGGGCCATGGTCCCCAGTTCGTCCTGCCGGCTCGAGATGCTTTTCAGCTCCTCGACATGGGTGTAGTCCCCGTCGGCGACCCGCCGGGCGACGCGGGTCAGGCCCAGCATGGGGGCCGTAATCTTCTTGGACAGGACGGCGCAGACCGCCAGCCCCGTGATCAGCACGACCAGTGTGACCGCCCCGAGGCCGTAAAGCTCCTCGACCGCGATCCGCTCGCGCATGGTGATGAAGATGCTGCTCAGCCAGGTCGCCATGACCGTGACGATCAGGAGGTAGTAAACGGCCTGGATCGTGCGTATCTCGACGCGGGCGATCAGGAGGCCGAAGAGCTGCATCAGGGGCGGCACCAGCATGAAGGCCCAGAGGGTGTCGGTGATGAAGATCGGCAGGAAGAGGCTGAAGAGCGCGTTATGGAACGCGACGCGCCCGAGTCCGACCTCGACCCCCGTGGACAGGGCGAAGGGCAGGGCCGAAGCCAGCAGGAGGAGGAGCAGCAGCTTGACGAAGGACAGGATGGAATCGACCGGCCTCGCGCCGAACCGGCCGGCCAGTCCGGGGATGAGCCCCATCAGGCCGTTGGCGAAGCTCCAGTGCAGGGCGAAGAGCGGGCCCTTGCCCGCGAAGGTGTAGCCGAGCATATCGCCCGACGCCCCTGTGACAAAACCGGCCAACGGGCCGTACAGGACCCCGATGAACATGGGCAGAGCGACCTGCGGCCGCAGCTCCGCAAAACTGCAGCCCGGCAGATAGTATTTTCCGGACAGGAAGTTCGCGATCCCGTAAACGCACCCCATCGCCACGCAGACAGCGGCGATCCTCAAGCTCGAACGGGGCAGGCGCGGACGGACGGAAGCCATCGGGTCAACCTGAAAGGGCATCCGCCATGCGGTTGAACTCGGCGACGACGGGGTGCCCTGGATAGCGGACGACGAAGATCCCCTGGCTGGCGAGGGTCATCATCTCATCCGAGTGCATGATGACCCCGGCGACCGGGCAGTTGTAGGTCCGCTCGACCGTGGACCGGATCTGTCCGGCATCGAAGCTTGCCGGCACCTTGTTGATCACGAGCAGCATCTTCGGGACCTCCAGTTCGCGCGCCACCTCCACGGTCAGCGCGGTCCCCTGGTAGTCCTGATAATCCGGACGCATGACGACCAGCAGGGCGCTCGAGACGGCGATGGAAAGCAGGGTCTCCTCGTTCAGGCCCGGGTGGGTGTCGATGATCAGGACGTCCAGTTCGAGCCCCTCGATGAGGGCCCTGAACCCGTCGCTCAGGAGGTTGATGTCGTAGCCGTCGTGAAGGACGCGGGCGATGTCGGCGACGTTGACGCTCGAGGGGATCAGATAGACGGCCCCCTTGCAGCGCCCTTCCAGGGAGGCGCTCACGTCGCAGGCCGTCTGCTCGATGGAACACCGCCCCCACAGATAGTCGTTCAGGGAGTACGCGATCTCTTCCTCGCCCAGGCCGAAGATGACATGGATGCCGGGCGATTGGATGTCCGTGTCGATCACCCCGACCCTCGCCCCGCGCATGGCATAGACGGCCGCCAGGTTGGCCGAGATGTTCGACTTCCCCGTTCCGCCTCTGAATGAATGCACCGATATGATCCTGGCCATGTCGCTTCCTGAGAGAGTGGATGAAAATCGTCGACGGGGATGGGATCGATCCGGTGCGACGACATCGGCCGCACAGCTCTACCGTTCACGTGAACCCAGGCGGATGCCTGCCTCGCCGATCCCGCGGCCATCATAGACGCCCGGCGGCGATACGTCAATGAAGATGGCACCGGCGGAGCTGGATGTCATCGAAAAGACCTGCGGGTATGTCCGGGAGGAAGGCGGGCTGGAGCGGGAGGTCTTCGAGGGGGCGCACCGCGGCCTGACGTCGACTGGAGCGACGTGTTATCCGTTGACTTTTTTTGACACAGCCTATTATAATGTGTATAAATACACATCATGGATAGCCGAACAATTATCAAAATTCTCAAACAAAACGGATGGAGCGAAGTGGCAAAAGTCGGCTCCCATGCTCAATTTCGGCATCCATACAAAAATGGGCGGGTTGCCGACCCACACCCCAAAAAGGACATACCGATTGGTACTGTAAAAAGCATTGAGCGCCAATCGGGAATCAAGTTTAGCTGAGGTGTAACCATGGCAAACTACATCGCAATCGTACACAAAAATCCCAAAAGTGACTTTGGCATCTCGTTTCCCGATTTTCCGGGCTGCATCACGGCCGGGAAAGACATCGACGAAGCTAAGGACATGGCCCAAGAGGCTCTCACCCTCCATATTCAAGGCATGATTGAAGATGGAGAAAAATTGCCCGCCCCATCAAAGCTCGAAGAGATTATGGCCGATCCCGATTTCGCCGATGCTATGGCCTATCTGGTCGTTGACGTCCCGGATGCCAAGCCCCGAACGGTCAGGGTCAATATTACCGTTCCCGAAATGACTCTTAAACAAATTGATGCTGCAGCTAAAAAACGCGGCATGTCACGGTCTTCATTTCTTGTTCACGCCGCACAGAATGCTATTCAAGCAAACCAATCAGAGGCATCTGTTTGATTTAATTACTTTCCATCCGGAAATGGTCTTTTTGGCCAATCTCGGCGTCAATCTGCACGTTTGCTTGTGCGGCGACCACCAGGTCGTCTCCGCGCAAGTGCTTGATTTCCTGGATATTGGCCAAACCGGGACCCGCCGCGTAGCGGTGGGACTGAGCGGCGAAGCGCTGAAGAAAAATCCTTGAGATCACGTGCTGCATCAGGGGGAAGCCGGCGCCAAACAGAAGGATTTGGTCGAATCGCTCAGTCAATGCCCTCCGAAATGCGGCATCGACATACTTGGTTCGGGCGATAACGTACTCATAAACCCCCTTAGCCACAAGGAAACGGACAAAGAACTTTCTACATAGAGAAGCCTGAATGGGCACCCTGACAAAGCTTGGGAGAAGACACACGGCAAGATGGTCGTCGCCGTGATAATGGTCTCCTTTTTCCAGAGATGAAACCGCGCGTGAAAGGCAAGTCATTTCAGCGGTTCGTGATGTTTTTCTCTCGATTCGTTTATTGATCATTTTCGTTTGCCTCACCGGAGCGACTTGCCAATTTCGCCAGTCGATTGACCCAACGACGAAATCAGCCGGAGCGTAAGCGATCGGCTGGATTGCCGGGTTGGGCTGTTCTTCATCCTTTCATTTGTCCCTTGTCAAGGGCTGACCCCACTGTTCTTTCCTTACTAAGGATATTTCCAGTTCTTAGTGTTGAATTAAAGCACATATAGAAAATAATTTTTCTTATTTCATCACTTTTTCAAAACGGAAGAAGTAATCTCCGCCTATCATATCATCCGGTATTTTTGGATCTTTATGGTGAGGATTGAAGAACTCAACAGCTACAAAACCGCAACGATTAATATAAAAATGAATATTTCGTTTTTCAAAATATGGAGTGATTGTTTCCCATGCCTTTGTATCAGGATACCTTTTCTCAATTGTAGACCAAATCATTTTACCAATACCATGAGAATGGACACCATATTTTACATATAGAAAATCGAGATGATTATGTTTTGTAGATTCATCAATAACTACAATCGCGCCACCGACAATCTGCCCATCAATAACTGCCTTGTATGCGGCAGCACCCTTTTTTGAGAGAGAGCTATCAATATCCTTTTCTGGTAGAATTTGAACATCCAAATCCGAGAATTCAGATGCAGCTCCCGTCTGAAATGCTTCCTGCATATCTTTTTTAAACACTTGTATATCCTCTGGACATAGAGGAAGAAGTTCAAATACCATTTTATTGTCTCCATACAGCAGAATCAAATTTAGTTATATAGTGACGAAAAAGTGAACAAAAGGCAATAACAACAAATACTTTGACATTTATCTCATATTCTAATCTTCGCCCGCAGGGTCCGTCCAACATATAGATCAGCCAGAGCGGCCCGACAGGGCTGCGATTGGCTGCATCCGGTCGTTATGCCTTTTGTTTCACTCTGTCTCTCAAGGCTTTTTCAAATGATTGCTTTTGCTCTATTCGTTTCAGCAACGATAAAGCGTCTTGGGTGATATTTATATTCAATTGACTGTCGTTATCCCTCGTCTGTTCCTTCAGGACATTGCTGAATTCAAGTATCATATCGCGTTTTCTGTCCGGGTCATCCCAAACTCGGGAATAGTATTTTATGTGGACTTCTTGTCCTGATACTTGGCTTAGGCGTTTCGTATCTATCGGAACGAAAGGCAATCTTTATTTTAGAGTTATTTCACCTCTATTGAACATCTCTAATGTCAGTCTGTCCATCTCATGGGGGCTTATATTATGAATGTCATAGGACACGCTTCCCTTTGTTGTTTTAAAACCCACTGTTGCAGGATTCACCCCTGATATCTTATTGATCATTCTACTCCCTCCCTATTTGCTTTTTTGCATAATGGGTGGGTCAGCTACGAGGCCGCTTTATGGCCGAGTTAGCTGCACCTGATGGTTCGGAGCCCTTTCATCTGCATGGCTGCAACCCTTTTTTGCCAATATACTCCCATATGCTGTGATCAAAATAAGCTCTTTGTACCGACATAATGTCTGCCGCTAAATTGATGATTTCTTTAGCCTCGTCATAGCTGGGCGCATCTATGCCAGCCTGTTTTAGAAAATCGAGCAAGCGACGGTCTATCGCGCAGGTTTGAATGCCGGTTAGGATTTTGAAGTAGTCAAGGGTTTTCGGGCCTATGCCTTTTATCATAGCAAGTTTCATAAGGTTTCTTTCATTCATCAGCCATTGTTTTAAGTGGTCTTCTGTCTCAATGCTCTCGGATGAGAAGAGGCTAACAATATCGTCAAATCGCGTTACCCTATCCTTGCCACGCCAGTCCAAAAAGCCGCTTGTTGTTCTTTCCGTTAAGACCTTTTTCAGGCCCGACATGGTAGCTGCCGCGGGAAACATCCTTCTTATTTGTTTAATCCGGGGACGGACATGTGTTTCATATGGCATGTTTGCCTGCAAGACCACGTCCGCTATCGTTGCTCCGAGGCGTTGGTAGTTTCCATCAATCTCGGTAACGATGCTGAAGTCGGACAATCCTCGGATGAACTCGACCAATTTATTGGCTTTATCTTTTATTCTCATGTCTTCATTATCTCCGAACCCAAAGGTCAGGCGCGCTGTCAAGCGTCGCCTGCACCTGTTTGTTCGGCAGTTGCTTCGGTTCTATTTGAGGCATTTTCATTTAAGCCAGCCTCCTTTTGAGCGGAGCGATCAGCCAGTCCAAGCTCTCTTGTTCTTCGAGTCTCCAGAGGCGCGCAATGATTTCGTCCTGCTCGGTCTTGTTCGCGGCGAAAAAGAAGTACTTTGAGAGTTTCTCCTCGATTTCCTTGTCCGACAATGGATCGTTGGGATCGCCTTTGGGATAGTCTCGCTCGCTCTCGACCGTCGAGCCGTCCGCCAAGGCGGCCACGATGACACACTTCGATTTCACTGGGTATGCCTTGGTGATTTCAGTATCCTCGACAACATGGACCTTTGCAATGAGCCGGTTGAGGGCGCCGTCCGAAGCACGGGGTTCGTCGAAGTCTTCGTACTTGACAGACTTTAGAAGGGCTGTCGCGACACAATAGGGGATCGAGTGCGTTCGTCCCGCCCGGCTGGTCGGGTGATACGCCTCAGGGATCGCGCCGTTCCGGAATGCGACTTCGTGCGTTTTGACGAGGACCGATTGAATGGCGGCCTTGTCTCTTATTGTGCCGGAGATGTCTAGGGCGACATCGATGGGTGTTTGGCAGAAGACCAGCGCGGGCCAGCGTTTGAAGACGATCCGCTTGAGATCTGGCGGCGGATCAAAGATCGCGCCAGTGTGGGGGAAAAATTGGCTGACGCCCGCTGGGCCCTCGTAGATTTCCGGCGGAGCTTGAAAACCCGCCAGGGCCAGCTTAACAGCTTCGATCCCCCGGAGCACGCAGGAAGCGTACGTGCAATGTTTCCAGTCGGTCATTTGCCCGACAGCGGCCTGGTTGATGTCCAGGCCGAACATGCCCGCGATCCGCTGGACTTGGACGAGTTGCTCCAGGGAAAAACCCAACGCATGGCCGGTCGTCAGGGCCGTATAAAACGTCGCGCTTGCGTCATAATCGTATTTTGCGGGCTCCGGGTTGTAATGCGTCGCGTAGGCCGCAGAAAGGTGGAACGCCGTATGGATCGTCGAGAGCAACTCCTTCCCATTCATCTTCCTCCAGTCGGCGAGGGTCAGGGCGAGCGCGACGTTATCCGAAGGGTGCGCTCCCCCCATGCCGTTAGGGGAAAGGTAGGTATTGAGAAGGTCGCTTCGCCGGGCAAGGATAGCATTCATAAAGAAGGCGTCAAGAAAGCTCGTGTCCTTCCGGCAGGCGTGCTTAACACGCGGGGCCGGGATGTTATAAGGTAGCGCCATCCCATTTGGATTATATAAGGAGGATGGCGATGGAAACCACTTCGAGGAACCCTGTCCCATACAGCAGCCACTCCCAGCCCGACCTCGTCGAGGTCGAACGCCGGTTTGCCGAGTGGCGCCGGCAGCGCGGCAAGAAGCGTGCCCTGATCCCGCAGGAGTTGTGGGAGGCTGCGGTACAGCAATGCAGAGGGCATTCTGTTTCCGAGGTATGCCGCAGGCTGAGGCTTTCCTTCACAGAGCTCAAGAAGCGTCTCTCCTCTGATCATGCCACTCCGGAGCTGATCCAGCTGGACACCACCTGCCTCTTCGGCCAATGGGTCGTCGAGTGCGAACGCGCGGATGGCAGTAGGCTGAGGCTCTCGGGCACCGGTCAACCGCCCGATCCTGAAAGCATTCTCGGGCAGTTTCTCTCATGATCCAGATCACTGCCCACATGCGGATCTTGCTGGCAGTGGACCCGGTGGATTTCCGCAAAGGCATCGACGGTTTGGTGGCAGTATGCCGGCAGAAGCTGGCCGTGGACCCATTCAGCGGCACCCTTTTCATCTTTACCAACAAGTCCCGTCAGGCCCTGCGCATCCTGGTTTATGATGGCCAGGGATTTTGGTTGTGCCATAAACGCTTGTCTCGGGGTCGTTTCTTGTGGAACTTCGGCCCGGGCGCCATCCGCGATCTGGCGGCTGCTCAACTCCAACAGCTTTTGTGGAACGCCGATCCGTTCAAAAATATCCCGGAGGATTTTCGGCGGATAGAAAAAAATCGACCCATCCCTCAAAAAAGTACTGGCCACAAAAAACGTTCTTTGCTATAAGCAGGGCAACCTTTACCAAGAGGAGGATTACAGAGGTTGCTCATTTGTGGTCGAGACTTCACGCCAACCGATCTGGATTGGATCCGCCGTCAAGTTACCAGCGTGCCGGGATTGAACCGTGCACAGCTCTCACGCATGTTCTGCGAATGGGCCGAGTGGCGAAAGCCCGACGGCGGATTGAAGGACATGAGCTGCCGGGTGGCCCTACTGCGCCTTTACCGGGCCGGTGTCATCCCGCTTCCAGCACCAAGGAAAAGGCGCGTCGCGTCCAAGCGGATCCAACACACCCTGACAGGAGAACCCCAATCCCCGATCGAGATCGGCCCCGGTCGCACAAGCCTTTCGATCGAGCCGGTCGACCGGAGATCATCCCCACTTTGGAATGAGCTGATCGACCGATACCATTACCTGGGCTATGCCCGCATGGGCGGGGCGCAGATGCGCTTTATGGTCTGGGCCGGACAGCATCTGGTTGCGCTTCTGGGTTTCTCGGCCGCCGCCTGGCGTGTCGCCCCGCGTGACGAGTTCATCGGCTGGAGCGACGATCAGCGTATAGAGAATCTGCACCGGGTGATCGACAACAGCCGCTTCCTCATTTTGCCCAGGATCCCTGCATGATACTTCACCTCACCACCTAGTTGATATTATTGAAAAAGATTGGCTTGGTTCTCACACTGTGAACACTGCTTTCGCCGATTGGCCCCTTCTTTTATGTCCTTGACCGCCATTTTGACCTCCTCTTTTTCGAGCTCTTGCTTCTGTATCGCCCAGGGAGCGTAGGGGACAACCTGCTCGGCAACAATCACATTCCTGTTGATGAGATCTCTGACACTTTGAGCACACACCCCCAGTTGATCGGCCGCTTTTTCAAGCGTTAAAAAGGGGTTTCCCTCGCCGGGACAATAGGGTGGAATCTCATTATAGTTCCTCAGGCTTTTTACTCGACAAGCAGTCCAAGTGTTGCCTATCCCAGTCTTCAGTTTAAGTTTATTAAGAACAGGAGCGATATGTTTATCCGGCAGTTGTCGCGCTAACTGCTTTATCAATTCGACAATCGACTTGTCTGTGCTGTTGTTACGTTCCCCAGTTTTATTCTTTTTCACTTGTAGGTTGGTATGAACACCTCCTTCCCAGTGAATATCCAAAAGAATCAGGTGCTTTTCTTCATCAACGTCACAGATTATCTCTTTTATAAGTGTTCTGATAATCCTTTTCCTTATCTCATTCGTTGTGCTAGGCGAGTTCCATATTTTGGGCAAATAATCAGAAAGCCGCATCAATTCCTGTATTTCCTGTTCAGTGATAGGCCGTATGGGCGCTTTTATGGCAGCTAGTTTTCTTTTTATCTCTTCTGTTTTTTCAAGACATATATTCCATTTATTTTCTAACTCACGGCATACTAACCTGTTTTCTGGATCGGCTTTGTTGTATTGCCTATAAGCTCGTTCAGCTTCATATTCAGCGTTTTCAATTTCCATATCAATGAGCTTAACCTGTTCCTCGATATTTTTCTGTAAACCTTCAATGGCTTTTAATGAAGCCTTTATCGATAGTGGTTCCACCACTTCAAGGACGGCCCTATTGATAGCATTATCGACACGTTGACCTCCAAATGCTATACAATCGCTTCCTCCCCGTTGAAGTCGATCACCAATGCACTGATATCTGGGAACTGTATTTCTCTTGCCGCCATAGGCTACGGACAGCTTTCTCCCGCAGCGCTTGCACCTCAAAATACCGGTTAAAAGACCGTTACCTTTTAAAATGGGGCCTCGGCGGGAACCAGCCATTCGCGCATTGTTTTCTTTGAGGATTTCCTGGTTTTTTGTATATTCTTCCCAACTTATATAGCCTATATGATTGTCTTTTATTAAGACTTTCCAGTCCTTGATATCTAAAGCATGGCCCTTAGTTTTTCTTATCTCCCCTTCTTCAACATAGGCCTTGCTCTCGCGCCTGCCGTAAACATAGGCGCCCGCATAGAAAGGGTTTTTCAACACATCGTAAATCGCACGATATCGGGGTTTTCCCCATACAACCTCCATCCCATAGTGCCCGTTACTTATTGCAGGAAATGAAATTTCTTCATGTATAAACCATAAAAACGTTTGTCTTGCACTATGGTATTCACTGAATTTAATAAAAACTTGCTGGATTGAATTCTGGATTCTCAAATCAGGGGTTTTTTCTATTTTGTTTTCATCAGTCTTAACCAGACCCACAGGCAAGCGATAAATCAATTCACCTCTTTTTGCCTTATTTTCGGCACCGAAATGAAGCCTGCTTTTGATCAGATTAAGTTCCACTTCGCTCATAGTTCCCTTGAGACCCAGTACCATGCGGTCATTAGGGTTGCCTGGGTGATAAACTCCCTCTTGATCCGCAATAAGAGTATTAAATATTGCACATAAGTCAACCAAATGGTACCAGTCTCGATTATTTCTTGAAAATCTTGATACCTCCAGGCCGAAAACAATCCCAGCCCGGTTCATGCTGACTTCGGCCACCAGTTTCTTGAAACCACTCCTTTCAGAACCAATGGCTCCAGATTGACCCAGGTCTTCGTCAATGACCTGAACATCCTTAAAACCTAAAGCATATGCCTTGTCAACAAGTTGATATTGTCTTCTTTGACTTTCGAGGTTATGCTCCTTCTGGTACGAAGTGGATTGGCGGATATATACATAAGCTGTACGCAAGAGGTGCTCATTTTGTATCTCGGCATTACCCATTTATTTTGCCCCCCTTCCTTGTTGCCTCAAAGGCTGCCAACAGCATCTCTTTCAAGGCATCCAACGCTTCGTATTTCTCCTTATCGGAAAGCGAGGCAAGAACTTTGACCGACCATTCCTCGCCAAACCTTAAAGGTAACTGCTTTGGCATTTGCATCCCTCCTGTTTCCGACATAGTTTGCGGCATGGTACTATGTTACGAAAACAGGACCAAGGGCTTGGTTACGACTCTTCGCCTATATGGCTTAGCAGTTCCCTTAAGTTCCTTAGGGCGTCACAACTACAGTAGGGTCGGGGGGATATCTTGATCTGTTTACAGGCCTCCTTGTCTGTCATCCATAAGGGTATTCCTCTAAGTCTCCTGCCCTCAGGAGAAACCACAATAAGCTCCTCCTTAAAGATACGCTTGACCTTCAGCCTTTGCCCAAAATAGGGGTGAAAGATATAGTGGACTTCAACGAAATCAACTTTATGGGCATCCTTCGCCCATCCTGCCCTGGGTAAAATCTTTCAATCTTGCCTCGCAGATCCTTGCACGCACGGCGCGGATGCTCCCCGATTGTTGGGAAGGGCGCTACCGTTACCGGCCTTCCCTGCTCGAGACCTTCGTCGAAAAGCAGCGTTTCACCGGCGCCTCGTACAAGGCCGCCAACTGGGTCTGCGTGGGGCAGACGCAGGGGCGAGGCAAGTGGGACCGGAAAAAGGCCTGTGACAAACCGGTCAAGACGATCTGGCTCTATCCGCTCAAGCGCCGGTTCAGGGAGGTCTTGTGCCGATGAAAAAATCACCCAAAAAGCTGAAGATATCCGCCGGCGAGTTCGAAGCGCTCCAGGACCGTATCAAAGAGCGGAACCTGACCGACTCGGACTATGACGTGCTCCTGGGGCTTGCCGAGACAGTGGCGCGCCTGCGGGAGGTCCTTGCCGAGAAAGAAACCTCCATCGCCCGGCTGTGCAAGTACCTGCTGGGGGCCCCGACCGAGACAGCCCGAAACATCCTCGAGGATAAAACCGAACCGGTCCGGAAAAAAGGCGACAAACCAAACCCCTGGGGGCACGGGAAAAACGGCGCAGGCCAGTACACCGGCGCTGCCAGGGTGCGCATCGCACACCCCGCTCTGAACTCGGGGGACCCCTGCCCAAGCTGTGAGAAGGGTAAACTATACGAACTGGCCATGCCGTCGGTCTTTGTTCATATCGTTGGAACAGCCCCTCTCAAAGCCACCGTTTATGAACGAATCCGCTTACGCTGCAATCTGTGCGGAGATATCTTCACCCCTGAGCTGCCCGAAGGGATCTCCGAGCAAAAATACGACGATTCCGCTACGCCCATGCTGGCGATACTGAAGTATGGCTGCGGCATGCCCTTCAACCGGATCGAGACCCTTCAAAGGAATCTGGGCCAACCTCTGCCCGCCTCCACCCAGTGGGATATCCTCGATACCGCAGCCGTAGCTCTGGCCCCGGTCATGGATGCCATGGTCTCATTCGCCGCGCAGGGCACGCTACTCCACAATGATGACACCTCCGCGAAGGTGCTCGCTTTCCTCAAAGAGCAGGATCCGGACAGCAAACGCAAAGGGATCTTCACCACAGGGATGGTCACCGAATCCGAGGGCCATCAGGTCGCCATGTTCATGACCGGCAGGCAGCATGCCGGGGAAAACCTGCACGACCTGTTGAAACGCCGGGCAACGGGGCTCCCCCCACCGATTCAGATGTGCGATGCCCTGAGCCGGAACGTATCCAAGGACTTTCAGACGATCCTGGCCAACTGCCTCGCCCATGCCCGCAGGAAGTTCGTGGAGCTGGTCGAGCGATTCCCGGACGACTGCGCTCATGTGATCAACGAGCTGGCAACGGTCTATATGCATGAAGCGATCGCCAGAACCGAAAAAATGTCTCCGGAGGATCGACTGGCTTACCATCGGCTCAACACTGAGCCCGTCATGACAGCTCTCGAGGCGTGGTGCCATCAGCAATTTGCGGAGAAGACCGTGGAGCCCAACTCCGGCTTGGGGAAGGCGATCACCTACCTCCTCAAACACTGGAAGGAACTGACCTGTTTTCTCAGGGTGCCTGGAGCCCCGCTGGACAACAATATCTGCGAAAGGGCCCTGAAGTTCGCCATCCTACACCGGAAAAACTCCCTCTTCTACAAGACGCAACGCGGCGCTTATGTCGGCGATCTCTTCATGAGCCTCATCCACACCTGTCAACTTTCAGGCGTCAACCCGCTCGACTACCTCACATGGCTCCTGAAGAGTACCAAAGCCCTGCAGTCCTCCCCGCACACCTTCATGCCGTGGCATTACCAGGATCAAAACCGCTAACCCTATCCCGGCCCGGGGCCCCTTGGGGTCTCCCGGCCTCAGCTTCATCCTCGCACGCTAAAAAAATTTTACATGCTGAAAATTTATTGACCTCTGCACGCCCGCCGAAAGGACACGAAAGCTCCCCCGCCTGTTAATGCCCCAAACGTCGAGGTCGGAGCCTGAGGCCGGTCCCGCCACCAGCCGGTCGAAGTTGCTCAGAAGCTCCTTATCTTTGAGCGATCCGCAGATTCCAGCGTACGAATCCATGATGTTCCGCTTGAGGATGTGGAGCAGATCGGCGTCGAGGCTCTCATAGGAGAGGCCTAAGACCCGCCTGGCGATGGTTTCTTCCAATGACATGGACCGGTTCTCAGTTGAAGCATTTGAGATAAACGAGCCCGAGCCTGATTTTGTCCACGGCGTCGAATTCGTAGTAGTCGGCGCACCCAAAATGGCAGACATCGCCCTTCTTGTAGTATCGGCCGTAGAACGAGCCATCCTCAACGAAGTCGAGTCGGATTTTCACCTGCAGATAAACCCGGCCGTCTCCGAAGACCACGTTTTCGGGTCGGCCCAGGATCTCCTTAAAGGCCGAATGGCTTTTCGTCCAGTAATCCAGGATTTCCCGTTTGCCTTTGAGAGCTCTTTCCGATGCGTGCCAAAGGCAATCCTCCGCCATGTACTTTTCGAAAAGCGCGTCGTAGTCGCGCTCGTTATAGGCTTGAAAGAAAGCCTCGATGTCCGCCGTCGTCGAGATCCCGATTTTTTTCATGGTTTCAACTACTTTGCTTGAGTTCTTCATAAGACTCGCCGCGATTTCATCTGTGGTCCGAACGTCGCCGAAAAACAGGCGAGTGTTCGTCAGGGTATTCTTCAACGCCCCGTCGTCCGGCGCCGTTGTGCCGTCCGAAACCAAAATAACTTCGTAGTCGAGCTGCATCGCGTCCCGGATCGTTGACTCGACGCACACGTTCGCGGCGATGCCGGCTATCAGGAGCTGCGTCCGGCCGAGCGCCTTGAGCTTGTCCTGCAGTTCGGGCGGCTTCGAGAGAAAGGCGCTGTAGCGGTTCTTGAAAACGATGTAGTCGCGGGAGCCATCGACGTCCATTTCGCGATAGATTTCAGTTCCCTTACCACGATTCATCACGCCCCGGGTTCGCTCCTCGTCATGGAACAGGCGATAGAATCCTCCGTCATCTGTATCACCGATAGAGGTAATATTCTGCCGGACCCAGATGACAGGGACACCGCCTTCCCGGCAGATATCAGCGAGGCGATTGATTCGTTCAATGACCGCGGCGATTCCCGGCATGCGTTTTCCGTCCACGGGCACACAAGAGAAGTTCTGCATATCTATGACGACAAACGCGGCTTTGCGAGCATCTGTAGTAAAGAAGTTCATATACATTTTTTTCCTTTGGCCTAACTCACACGGAGGGCGGCCTACCGAGGCGTTACCATCGCGCAAGAAGCGAGAAACAAGCGGGTAACCGCGATCTCCGCGACCATAAGAATGCGGCCCTTCCCACGCCTGCATTCCGCATCCATCCTTTCATTTCCTCCCCAGACTTGATGCCCAACGCTGCTATTCAGCCGCGCGGCTTTTTGCGTCGGCTGAAATAGTCTTGTTAGAAGTCTTCTATAAAACTACTTTTTTCATCAATTTTTCAACGGGGAATGGTTTCCCATGAGCAGGATAGATTTTCTTTACTCCATTATCAATCAGCTTCCTCCAACTGTTCTTTAAGGCAGACATATCTTCAGCAAATATTGGAAGGTTTGGACCTATTGTTAGCGGGAGACCATTCATGGCCATGTCTCCAACAAAAGCATCCCCGGAGTCCAGCACAACAGAAATGGAGCCGCGAGAATGACCCGGAGTAAATACAATCTTTCCCTTTATGCCAAATTCATCAAGTGAGTAATCTTCTTCTCCAATAACAATGTCAACTTCACTTGACTCTATTGAAAACTTCTTGCTCCAACTATTTAGGAAAGCGCCGAAAATTTTCCCCCATCGTGTTACACCTGGTGGCATAGCCGTTTCCCCTTTTACCAAAATGTTTTTCTCGTATTTTTGAACTATAACTTTTGCACCTGTCATATCTTTTATCTTTTTTGTGCAACCTATGTGATCCCAATGGCAATGGGTAATGACTATAGCTTTTATTTCCCTTGGATTAATACCTATATCCTTCAATCTTTTGGAAAATTTATTGAATTCTCCTGGCATTCCACCATCTACTAAAATCGTACTTTCATGTTTGATGATATAGCAATTATCGACACCAACTTTTATGATTTGTATATCCATTTTCTTCCTCTGATTTCTAACGGTTAAAATCACCAGCGCGGCTTTTTGCGTCCACTGAATTTTTTGGTTGGGCTTTGTTTGACTTTTAATTTTGTTTTCAAATCATCAATCGTAAGTGCTTGAGTAGAACGATGAATCATTGCATGGCAGTTGGGACAAATAGGCCTCAAGTCATTAATCGGATTTAACTCGTATTGCTCTCCTATCTCTGATAGAGGTTTTAAATAATGTACGTGGATATATTCAGCTCCATGGTCAGCATAAAAATCTTCAAACCTAAAACCGCAAACTTGGCAAGTAACCCCCCAATGCTGAATGCATTGTTTTCTTGCTTCTGAGTTTCTTTCATATTTGTTAACAACTACGGTTTGCTTTGCACCCTCTGTTACATTGGTTTGATTTGATATCTCTCCAGGCACATTTGAAAAAAATATTTCTTCCCGGCAATCTTTTATTACATCGAGAACAACGCAAATATGTTCAATATCAAATTGATCAATATTACAAATGAGAATCCAAGGCTTATCGTCTATATAAACAATTCTATTTCTTAAACTTTCTTCGATTTGCTCACTTATATTTATCCTTCCTGATGTCGTCATTATGATTGTGGAACGTAATATATAATGGCCATTGCTGTCTTTTGCGATTCTGCCCCTGATGGCATTAATATTTCCGTCATATTCGTATGGGATGTTGATTTCGAGTAAATTTTTTCTTTGATCATTTTCAATAAAACCAAAGAATATGTTATGGCGTAATACACCATTGCCATTTACACCTCGGTAGTCTGGTATCTGACCTATAGTATAGCCCTTGCTGCTATAATTTTCATTTTCTTCAATTAAATCGATAAATTTTCGGATATAGTTTTTAATCCTTTTTCGATGTTTGATAAATTCCATAATCTATCTCCAGTAGCCCAACTTTATATTTGACGTCTCAATTGAAGCCGCGAAAAACCTCGATTTGGCTGCCTATTGGATTTAGGTGGCTGATGTGTCGTATAAACCGATCCTAAGGGGATCTAGGCTTCAAATTTGACGCAATCGGATCTTGATATTCACAAGTGATAGCTGTATAAATAACTGTAAGTTTTTTGAGTGCGGCAAGATTCAGAGCATTGCCCCCACCTCGGATCGCCATTTCCCGATCGTTCCGCCTTTTCAAGTGCCCCCCGTCCGCCCCGCCGCCAAGTTGATCCACTCGGGTACGTACGAAGGGTGCCGGGCGTCCGCCGCCATCTAAGACCGCCCTACTGAAAGGCCCTTGTCGGAACCCGCGGGTAGACATCCCAGGAGAAATGCCATGGAAAAGCCGAAACTTCTCGACCAGGTCTGGGCTGCGCTTCGTATCCGGCACATGAGCTATCGCACCGAACAGACTTACGTCCATTGGATCAAGTGCTTCATTTTCTTCCACAACCGGAAGCACCCACTGGAAATGGGAGAAGCCCAGGTCAGTGCTTTCCTGAGCTATCTGGCTGTGGAAAAAAGGGTGGCGGCCTCCACCCAGAATCAGGCGCTCTGCGCCATCCTGTTCCTTTACCGCAACGTGCTCAAGAAAGACCTCGGCTGGATCGAGGACATCGAACGGGCCAAAAGACCCCGCCGGCTTCCGGTCGTCTTCACACGGGACGAGGTTAGGGCCATTCTCGACCGCCTCGACGGAGTCCTTTGGATCATGGCGGCCCTTCTCTATGGGTCTGGGTTGCGGTTGATGGAATGCCTCCGACTTAGGGTCAAAGACGTCGACTTCACCTATGGCCAGATCACCGTCCGGGACGGTAAGGGGCAGAAGGACCGGGTCACCATGCTCCCGGAGCCGGTTGGGGAGCCCCTTCAGCGGCACCTCGAAAAGGTGCGGCTCATCCACGGGCCTGACCTCGATAACGGTTTTGGAAGGGTCAATCTCCCCTTCGCACTGGCCAGGAAATACCTCAACGCCCCGCGCGAGTGGGGCTGGCACAGTATGTGTTTCCAGCCTCCAAACTGTGCAGAGACCCCAGCACATCCGCTGTCACACGCCATCATCTGCATGAATCTGTCCTGCAGCGCGCTGTCAAAACGGCGATCCGGGAGGCCGGTATCGTTAAACACGGAAGCTGCCATACGTTCAGGCACAGTTCCGCCACCCACCTGCTCGAAAATGGCTACGATATTCGAACGGTCCAGGAACTGCTGGGTCACAAAGATGTCAGCACAACGATGATCTATACGCATTTAGTCGGCAAAGGAGGGAAAGCGGTCAAAAGCCCGTTGGATTGAAACACGGTGAGTGTGGGGAATTTCCACTACCGTCGAGAATGATGTTCCCTCATGTTTCAGCGCACCTTTTTCTGCGCATAGTTGCGGCTTGACTACCGATCGGGCAAATCATCGTAAAAGTCATACCGAATGTCAATCTAATTTCGTTTATATATTGAACAGAAAGAGCGATTTAAGCTTGAAGGGCATTTTGGACGTCTTACATACGCTGTAAGGGCATATGCTTGAATTGACACAGGCTGTGGGCAAGGGAAAGGTGTATGCATCAGACGCTTGGGCGGCCGTTCCCGTTCTTGTCGATGTTCCGGTCCAGGGCGTAAATCGCAGGGGGATAGGCGTCGCCCTTTTCGTAGTGGGAGAGAACCCCCTTCAGGAGGCTGACGAAGCCCGGGAGCCCGGAAAAGACCCTCACGGCGCTCATGACGATCAGAAGGTAGTAAACGGCCTGGATCGTGCGTATCTCGACGCGGGCGATCAGGAGGCCGAAGAGCTGCATCAGGGGCGGCACCAGCATGAAGGCCCAGAGCGTGTCGGTGATGAAGATCGGCAGGAAGAGGCTGAAGAGCGCGTTATGGAACGCGACGCGTCCGAGTCCGACCTCGACCCCCGTGGACAGGGCGAAGGGCAGGGCCGAAGCCAGCAGGAGGAGGAGCAGCAACTTGACGAAGGACAAGATGGAATCGACCGGCCTCGCGCCGAACCGGCCGGCCAGTCCGGGGATAAGCCCCATCAGTCCGTTGGCGAAGCTCCAGTGCAGGGCGAAGAGCGGGCCCTTGCCCGCGAAGGCGTAGCCGAGCATGTCGCCCGACGCCCCCGTGGCGAAGCCGGCCAGAGGACCCCGATGAACATGGGCAGAGCGACCTGCGGCCGCAGCTCCGCAAAACTGCAGCCCGGCAGCCAGTATTTTCCGGACAGAAAGTTCGCGATCCCGTAAACGCACCCCATCGGCACGCAGACAGCGGCGATACGTCAATGGAGATGGCGCCGGCGGAGCTGGACGTCACCGAAGGAACCTGCGGGTATGTCCGGGAGGAAGGCGGGCTGGAGCGGGAGGTCTTCAAGAGGGCGCGGCCGCCGAACGTCAAGTTGGCCTGCCGGGGCCTAGCAGCAAAGCAGCACCGGTCAGTTTCCAACGCCATGTTCGGCGCTTGAGCTATTTGCTTTAAGACCGCCAAGGGGCAACGGCTTAATATTCTCCAGGGCGTCGAACTCAGATTTCTTAGCGAAATAAAGATCCCATCTCAGCTGAACATTCATCCAGAAGTCTTCTGACACACCAAAAACCTTTGCAAGCCTTAAGGCCGTACTTGGAGTAATTCCACGCCGCCCGTTGATAATTTCATTGATGCGTTGATAAGGTACTTTTATCGCATTGGCTAAATCTCGCTGAGTTATGCCCATAGGCTTCAAAAACTCTTCCAACAGCATTTCGCCAGGATGGGTTGGTGCCCTATGAGTAGGTATCCGTATCATTGCAGCTCCTCATGGTTGTATTTATTAGTGATAATCCGCTATTTCAACATCCATGGGCCCGGTTTCGGTCCAAGTGAAACAAATACGATATGGATCGTTTATGCGGATGCTGTATTGTCCGTTTCTGTCACCCGACAGCGCCTCCAATCGATTTCCGGGCGGAACACGCAATTCATCAAGAGTCAGGACAGAATCAAGCCTATCAAGCTTTCTAAACGCGATCGCCCAGAGGCTTTGCGGACAAATTTTCCTCGCAGCTTTGGTTGACCGGCCGTTGAAAATCTCCTCCGCTGCGATCGGCCTCGAAATGTATTCCGGAGAAGACCGCATCCTCTAAATCGGCGCCGGCGCCGCCGACGGGACGCGCACCTTCGCTCGCTGAGGCGGAGGCGGCCTCGAAAGGGCGCCGGCGGAGCTGGATGTCAGCAAATCGAATTTTTCCATATTCATTACTGCAAGAGTTTCGTCGTCATTGAGTGCTCGGATCTCAATTTTCTTCTTCATGGCCTAGCTTTTTGTCATGCTATGCCGAATGAATTGCATAACCTGTGCAGCAACCACGATTGGCAAAACCGCCGGCTTCAATCCGCTTGAGGTTGATGCAGGCGTTCGGCCTTTGAATCTGCAGCAACAGGTTCAGCATGAATTCTCAATCCTAGCGCTCCTATCACTTTGAGGATCGTGTCAAAGGTCGGGGTCCGTTCCCCGGAAAGAGCCTTGTACAGGCTTTCACGAGATAGGCCAGCATCCTTCGCTACCTGAGACATGCCTTTGGCGCGGGCGATATCCCCCAAAGCCTTGGCGATGAAAGCAGCATCTCCGTTGGCCTCCTCAAAACAAGCTTCCAGGTATGCTGCCGTTTCCTCAGGTGTACGGAGGTGCTCGGCAACATCGTAGCGTGTGGTCTTTGTCTTTGGCATAATAGCTCCTATAGATTGCGAGCGAGTCGCAAGGCAGTCTCGATGTCGCCGGCTTGGGTGCGCTTGTCTCCGCCAGCAAGCAAGATGACCAATGCTTGACCCCTGTGCGTATAGTACACACGGTACCCGGGTCCATAATCGATCCGCAGCTCTGAGACTCCTTCGCCAACCGGCCTCACGTCCCCCGGATTCCCAGTCGCCAGACGCTCGATCCGCACCTGAATGCGAGCCCGGCCCCGGAGGTCACGCAAGCCATCGAGGCACTTAGTATCCATCCGGGAATGATTCCCCGGTACAACCCGGTTTCCAATCCGGAAATGAGGATTTTTTGCCAATATCAAGGAAATCAAGCGTTTGCGCGGAGGCGACCTGTGGGTCGCCGCACAAGCAAACGTGCAGATTGACGCCGAGATTGGCAAAAAAGACCATTTCCGGATGGAAACCACTTAGCAAAGGCCTCGGTTTTGCGGATTTCGATCATAACGGCCATTGTAGCCAATAGGCTACACCCTTAGCAAGTTCTATTTGGCCGGCCCCGTCTTCACAGGAACAGGCATTTCGTAGCTGCCATCCACCACCGCCTGATAGGGTCCGTAGAACCTGGCTGTGAAACGGAAGTCGCCTTCCGGTGCGGGCAGCCAGTTTTTGGCTTGGTTCAGATCTTCGGGCTTGCTGTGCTGCACATAGATCACCAGTTTGCCGTCCTCCACCACCAGATCGCCATGCTCCAACATATAGCTGTTGATCTCGTACCGGTCAATCTCGTTGGCCACAAAATAGCCCTGCGCGTTGTAGATGGGAATCGACCAGAATTCGGTGACCGGTGGCAAGTTGCTCATGTCAAAGGTGATCGTATAGGTGTTGGAGCCGTTCAACGGCTCGCCGTCTGCGTCGGTGAACCGGAACGCCCCGAGATGGGAAATGGCCTTGTCACAAGCGCCCCATCCGGCATCGGCTATCACCGCACGATCGATCCAGTTGGTTGCAAAGTCACCCTCCGCCCGGGCCACCTGCCAGCCGTTCATATCGACCAGGCCTGTCGTGAGCGCCTTGCGAACGCCGTCGAACCCAGCCTGGAATCCGGCCTCCATAGCCGCCTTGGTGTTGCGGCGGAGCGAATCCCAATCAAAAGCGAGACCTCGACCGATCCCTATCGACTTGAGTCGTTCGAGCATCTGCATCTCCGCAAGGGAATCTGGCATAATGGTCATGCTTGGGTCGTTCATGACCATGTTCAGGATCGTATAAAAGTCCTCTGCGGTCTGTTCGTCGACCTGACCGATGGCGATTTCCGGCATGCGCGGGTACACCGCAAAGTCGCCCTGGACAATCTCGCGTTCGGTTTGCGGTACGCCGGTGTTGTCGTTGGCCGTCCAGTCGCTCAGGAGCGTCGCCGTGATCTGGTCCTGATATTCATTGATCTGCTCGATTTCTTCGTCGGTCCCGCTCTCCACCGCAATTCGCACGATCACATAGGCGGTTTCGCTGGGCCAGAAGATGATATCGGTGGCGGGAAAAATTCCCGGCAGCTTGCCGTCATATCCGGGCGGCACGAAAAGATACTTCCGGCTCCGGGTGCCGTTGAAGGGGCTCCCCACAACGGTGTGGAAGATGCCGTATTGATCCATGATCTGCAGGCTGAAGTAACGATCGGTGATCTCGGCCATCTCGATCACAACCGGTTCCTCCCGCAGATCGATGAAACCGGAGCCATAGAGCGTGGTGGATTGGGGCGTTACCACATAAAAGTCCGGTGTGATCTTCTTGCGCACCCAAAAAAACCGATTGATTCCCGAGTATGCACTGTTTCCTGGGTCATCGTTTTGGGTAATGGTCCAGCGCTGGCCATAGTAGATCACCTGCTGCAGGCCATAGTAGTAAGCTTTCTCGGCAATCTCCCGGACCTGCCACGGCGGCACTCTTTTCGCTGCGGAAGCGCTATCCGCCAACACAATCGCCACAACCCCAATCGCGACTGACGCAGACGCCAATGCTATGCCCATGGCCCGAAGAGCGCCTTTCGGCCATAGAATACTACGGTCCGGCCTCCGAGTGCTCATTTCATGATCCTCCTATCGATTGTGATTTGGCTGTTGCGCTGCTACGACGATCTGCGTTGTACAAAAGCCTGTCTAACCGATCTACCAAAACCAATTGCTCGAAAAAAAGAAGCACGGAATGACCGTCCGGTGCAGCAGCTTGTCAGGCACACCGCTCAATGGTGTATACCATTCTTTCGCCCCGTTCTTTTATTTCAATATTCTTGAGTATTTTCATGCCCAGCTTCAACAATACCTTGTTCGATGCGACGTTGTTTGGATGGGCCAAAGCGAATAAACGGTCAATGTCCAGGTTTTTAAAGGCGTAGTCTATTTGCGCTCTCCCAATTTCTGTCGCATAGTCTTTCCCCCATGAGATGTCCTGGAATGCAAAGCCGAATTCGAATTCTTTTCCAGTATCGACGTACTCACATGGTGTAATGCCGGCAAATCCGATAAACTTCTTCTCGGCCAAATCGAAAACAGACCCCAATCCAGTATTGTCGTTTTGTTTCATGAAATATTGATCGATCAAAACATCTGCTTCTTCTGATGACATGGGCCTGCCAGCAAATAAATGCCTCATTACAGAGGGATCGCTGAGCATGCTTTTTAATGGGGATTTCTCAAAGTCTTTTAAATTTGAGAGAAGGAGTCTTTCAGTTTTTATTGAATACATTTTATCTGCCCAATGTTCGCTTCGCAGCGGCGCGGCTTTTTGCGCTCCGCTGCAAAGGTTCTGTCATGCGCGCGAAGCGTCCGCTATTTCCAATAATATAGAGCGCTTTTCCCAAGCTCTTCCTCAATTTCCAGCAGACGATTGTACTTGGCAATACGTTCGCTTCGGCTAGCCGATCCGGTCTTCAGGTGCCCCCCGTCCATAGCGACGGCGAAATCGGCCAGGAAGGCGTCTTCAGTCTCGCCGGAACGATGCGAGAGGAAATAGCGCCAACCTGAATCGCGGCACATTCGAACGGCCTCGATCGTTTCGGATACGGTTCCGATCTGATTGAGTTTGATAAGGGCAGAATTCGCTGTGCCCTCTTTGATTCCCCTTGCGATATACCGCGTATTGGTGACAAAGATGTCATCTCCGACAACTTCGATTCCCTTGCCATGTCGGGCTGTAAAACGCTTGAACCCTTCCCAATCATTTTCTGCCAAAGGATCCTCCCAGAGCACAATCGGGTATTTGTCAATCCACTCGCCGGCCAGTGCAATAAGTTCATCACTGCTCATTTTTCCGGCCCGTGAGCGATTCAGGTCGTATTCTCCATCCTTGTCCAGTCCAAATGACGTCGCTGCGCTATCCATGGCGATTGCAATATGCTCACCCGGCTTATAACCGGCCTTTTCAATCGCCAGCACGATTGTTTCTATTGCGTCTTCATTGCTTGAGAAGTTCGGTGCGAAGCCTCCCTCGTCGCCCACACCCGTCGATAATCTCCGGTCTTTCAAAATACCCTTGAGTACATGAAATGTCTCGGCAACGTAACGCAGCCCTTCGCGAAACGTAGGGGCGCCAATCGGAACGGCCATGAACTCCTGGAAGTCCACGCTGTTGTCTGCATGTTGGCCGCCATTGACGATGTTCATACACGGGACCGGCAATCGTCTCGCTCCGACGCCGCCAAGGTATTGGTAGAGGGGGATATGTGCGGACTGAGCCGCCGAACGAGCGACAGCCATGGAGACGCCAAGGATGGCATTGGCCCCCAGCTTCGATTTATCTTCCGTTCCATCGATCTCGATCATTCGTCCGTCGATAAGGGCTTGCCCGGATGCTTCCAGTCCAATCAAGGATGGGGCGATGACTTCGTTGACATTGGACACCGCCTTGAGAACCCCTTTGCCTGCATATCGTGAGCTGTCACCGTCACGTAATTCGAGGGCCTCATTTTCGCCCGTGCTGGCGCCAGAAGGGACAGATGCGGAGGAACACGTGTCGTCATTGAGCTCGACGAACACACGTACGGTCGGATTCCCTCGGGAATCAAGGATTTCCATTGCTCGTATTTTGGAGATGGTGGCCATTGCATTCTCCTTTCCGGGTAGGTGCCTCATGGAGGGCATCACGGGTGGCGCACCCCGCGCCGTCACGTGCTTGCCCTGGTTGACGATTCTCTCTTCATCACTGCATCAACAACAGGCTCAACGCCATCACCAGCATGCCGGCCGTTAGTCCGTAAAGACTGTCATGACCTCTTCCGTAAGCCCTGCTTGTTGGAAGTAATTCGTCCAGGCTGATGTACACCATGATGCCCGCCACACCCGCGAAAAGGACGCCCATGATCTCCGATGGAATCACCCCGGTGCTGCCTCCAAAGAAGAACCGGATCGCAAGGTATCCCAAGCCGGCCCCGATCGGTTCCGCCAGGCCGCTGAGCACAGAGTAAAAAAAGGCTTTCTTACGGCTCGCTGTGGCGTAGAAGATGGGGACGGATACGCTGATCCCTTCGGGGATGTTGTGAAGCGCGATCGCCACGCCGATAGCCACGCCCAGGCTCGGGTCCTCCAGGGCCGCCAGGAAAGTGGCCAATCCTTCCGGGAAGTTGTGAATTCCTATTGCCAGCGCGGTGAACAGCCCCATCCGCATAAGCTTACGGTGATCAGCGCCGTGATCGTGAAAGCCTTGCCCCCTCAAGGGCATGGTTGTTGCGGAATCGAAGTCCGGAATCGGAGCGGTCGGGTCGTGGAGCGGCCGTGTCTCCGTTTCCGAGTGGATTTCGTGGGGGTTCTCTGCGGACGGGATCAGGTTGTCGATAAGTCCAATCAGCAGCATCCCGCCAAAGAAGGAGGCTGTATTGATCCAACTCCCCGCGTAATCCCCGAAACGCTCCGAGAGGGATTCGGCGCCCTTGAAAAAGATCTCCACAAACGAAACGTAGAGCATCACGCCAGCCGAGAATCCCGCTGCCACCGAGAGAAACCGGTAGTTTGTTCTCTTGGCGGTGAACGCGATGACACTGCCGACCCCGGTTGCCATTCCCGCAAACAGAGTCAGGCCAAATGCAACCACTACGTCATTCATAACAAACCCGTGACTAAGGAACTAATCTTACATTCCACTGACTCATTGAAGCCGTGTAAGAGGCGGCCTTGATCGCCGCCCAACGCTTTTCATCGAGCGCGGCTTTTTGCGATCCGCTGTAAAAGCATTGTTGGGCAATTGTGATTCAAATTCACCTCTTGGAACGCCAGATTGACGGATAATGGATTGTAGTGTTCCTGTACGCAATTCTGATTGGTTTGGGACCGGCACGGTAATCGTGGTATCAGGAAGTTGCCTCTGCATAACGATATGACTGCCACGTTGCCAAATTTCTTCGAATCCATGACGCGAAAGAATAGCGCAAACCTGTTTCCCGGAAAGCATACGAAGCTCACCCAATGGCAACCTCCACTTGGGTCACATATACTTCCTCATGAAAGTGGGCACGAATTTCTGAGGGTGAGGTTGTTTCAAAAAATAACTCGAGTGCCTCCTGAAGATTTTTGCGAGCATCTTCTATTGTATCTCCCTTCGGCCCGTTGCTCATCGACGTCCCGGTGGAACCGGCAGGTCACGAATCGGTTCCCATTGGCATAGATGCGGAGGTGCCCACGCGGCGCGGGGTCTGGCTTAACCGTTTTCTACAGGGTGACGGATGCGTATTCGGGTCTCTTCAATCACGAGGATGGCGCCTGGAAGAATATCCAGGTCCTGGCGAAAGAGCTGCCGGCAGACACGGGCGACCTGTTCAGGTTTCAAGTCGTTGAGCCGCAGATAGAGGATGCCGTAGAACGGTCTCCCTTCATTGATGGCCATGGTTCCGAAATCAGAGTCGTGGGTGAGGACAAACCGGTGCCCCCTCAACGCCATATCGAGGATCTCCTGGTCTTCTTTTCCGTACCAACGCTCCTCTTTGACATCAAGAACGTCAAGCCCTTGGTCCCGCAGGCATTTCACCACCTTTGGCGAGATGTTTTCGTCTGTAAGGATTTGGATGGAGTCGAGTTTCATGGTGCGGCCGTCTCCAGCGCCACATAGATCTCATTTTTGCAGGAACGTGCGGCATACCGAAGGCATGCCTGAATATCCTCTCTTGTCAAATGGGGATAGTCTTCAAGGATGTCTTCCTCCGACACATCGGAGGCCAGCAGATCGAGAATGAACTCTACCGAGATACGCGTTCCTCGTATAATCGGTTTTCCCCCCAGTATCTTCGGGTTGGCTGTGATGCGCTCGATCATGGTACGCCTCCTATTCATGGTTCCTGAAAGCCGGTCAATCGCGATTTGCCTTCTTCAACAGCGGCTGCCGGAATTGCTTTTTTCATTTCGCCATCATACACCAAATCAACGCACATGTTCATCCCGATTCCGCCTCAATCAAACAGCCGCCCCTGGGTCATTCGGGAGACATCGTAGGCCGCGGATGGTTCGGATACCCGCGCCGATCCGTCCCCCTGCATCTCGGCCAGAAGGGCACGATAATCGGCCCGTTCCAGCAACTCCCGAAAGAGAGTGTGCCAGGGGCCGTCCGGGCTGGCTGGCTGCAGGGCGAGAAGGCGCATCATGACCGTCCGAACGGCAGTCCCGGTGCAGATTCTGGCGTTCCGCTTCTCAGGGTGGCGAACGTTATGCGCGAGTTGAAAGTACTCGACCACGGAGCCGTCTCGATTTTTGCGTTTGGTCGTTCTAATAAACATATTTACGTGGTTAGCATATACCACGCTGGATCTTTGCGGCGAGTGAAGCGAGTCCGCAACAGAGACTGGTTAACCACCAATTATCTCATTTAAGCCATCTATTATCAGAGCCAACTCTTCCTCGGATGCTTTGAATATATTCTTTCCGATCCGCTTTGTTGAAAAAACTTGAATCTGACTGATCTTTACCCAGGATTTCTACGGAAGACCCGGACCAGCCAGTTCCAGAGTCAAAGAGTAACCTGCCCTTTGCGGCTGACTGGTAATCGCTACGGCAATGATCGTGCCGGACCTCTCATTAAACACATTGTGGCTCAAAATAAGAACAGGGCGTAAGCCGCCCTGTTTACTGTTAATAACTGGGTTTAAATCTGCCCAATATATTTCACCCCTTAATATTCCGGCCATTCTTCCAGTTCCATTGAGAAGCCCTCTTCAGCTAACGATTGTCCAAATTCCGGATCAAGCTTGGCGCACTCCTGGGCCAGACGGCTTTTGTCGATCCGATTCAGTTTTTCTGTAACAGCTTGCTGAATAGCATTGCTGCGGCTTGGGAAAAATTTTGATTTCACGAGCAGATCGAGTCGCTTAAGTGTCCGGTCGTCAATAGTGATTGCGATCTTTGAAGCTGCCATATCTATCACCTCCGGGTATGATAACAAATCATGCCCGAAGCATCTGCCAATCTTTTTTGGCGGTTAACGCTCCGGGTAACCAGCGTCGCCTAAGCTTTTGTAAAAAATCGCCATCGTTCTCGGCGTCCGGTTGCCCCACTGTTATGTGCCTGCTCCAATCAAACCCTTTGATATTTTGTTCAAAATGGTCACAATGGTCAAAAAAGGAGGTCGATAATGGGAAAAAACACATCCGTGGGTAAAGCAAAGGCCACCTTTTCAAAGGGGCAGGGGCAAGGGGGCTCCCTACGCGATTCCCATGACTGCGGGCGAGGAGACACAAGTCGCCCGGTCGGCCCGCATTCTGAAAGAACTCGCTGGCAAACTCGGCCTGTAAGCGTATGTTCTCCCGGGGAGTTCCGGGTGGCGCCGTGCACGGAAACGACCTACTTGAAAACGACCTCGCATAATCTTATTTCAGAGAATGGCCATATGGGTAACACGGAATCTCGTATTGATTGAAAATAACTTCAGGATTGTCAGGGAATACCATCATGGGAAACGTTTTTGAGCACAAGCTCGCCGCCATCGAGCAACTCATCTCAGAAGGGCTGACCGCAGCCCGGGTGGCAGAGATTCTCACCCTCATCGAAGCACCGCCCGTGTCAGAACAGGTGCTGGAGCACATGAAAATTTACAGCGACACCCTTCCCAATCCCAGGGGGGGCGAAACGCCGTTCAGCCCTCAGCAGCGCTTTCTCCATTTTCTGTGGGATGTTTTCGACAAGCTGCCGTTGAGCCTGGTTGTTCCGTTTTCCATCCCCTTCAGGCGCCTGCTGGCAGCGCACCTCTTCAAGCGGTGCGGCGTCGCGTTCATTGCCGAGGAAAACGTCCGCTTCAACTTCGGGCAGTTTCTCGAGGTAGGCGACAACGTTTTTTTTTAACAGAGGGGTGTTTTTGGATACCAAGGGATGCATTGAACTCGGGAACTTCGTGGCCCTCGCCGAGGACGTTCGTATTTTTACCCACAGCCACTCCGAGTCATCCCACCTGGAGCGAACGTATGCGCGGGTTGTGATCGAGGACTACGCAAAGGTTTACGCAGGCGCTACGATTCTCCCCGGCGTTCGGGTGGGGACTGAGAGCATTGTGGCAGCCGGGGCCCTCGTCACCCGAGACGTTCCCCCGAACGGTGTTGTGGCAGGGTCCCCGGCCACCCTGATCCGGGAGCGGAAGAGCGACGGAAGGCACGGAGACGAGCTCGACCACATCTGGCTCTACTAGACACAATCCGGATAGGGGAAGGCCTCACGGCCTTCGCCACCGGGTCGCTAGAGGCGGTAACCCGCCTCCGGCTCCCACGGAACGCAGCGTACGGATTTCCCGCACTGCGCTCTTCAGAAATCGATTCACAGCTACCGTTTCTTGCCATAACGGGCCGCTCAGTCGCCGCACTTTTTGCGGTCGGCTGAAGTAGCAAGGTTATGGATTATTGTTAATTAACCAACTGATATATCATCATAAAATGATCTTTCATGTGATTTCGATTGCAAATTGACAAGCCCACGACAAAGAGATATTGTTTAATTCAACTGTTTGCCAAGCATTAGAGGAGAATATGCTACAATGGTAAATTATACTGCAAAATATACTAAAATAAGTTCAGGATACATGGGTCAACTGGTGGAGTGGCCCGAGGTCGTTACCGAAGGTAATGATCTTGAAAATTGCCGTGAAATGCTCCGGGATGCATTGCATGAAATGGTTCTCGCATACCAGCAGCTTGGCAAGGAGATCCCTCTCGGAAATGCACTCATTGAACAACTCCCTATAGAGATTCAAAGTGTCGGTCAAGCGTCGTGATTTAGTGGGACACCTCGAAGCGAACGGATTCCATCTTCTCAGAGAAGGAGCCAACCACTCCATCTACAGTAGTGGCAAAAAGGTTATTCCAGTGAAGCGCCATAAACAAATTGATCGAATAACCGCAAATGAAATCTGCAAACAGGCCGGTATCCAACCAATATTCTGATCTTCTTTTCTGCTGGCACACTTAGACCAAGCCATGACAATTCCATAACATCGCTAATCAGCCGCGCAGCTTTTTGCGTCGGCTGAATTAGCCATGTTATAATTTCCCCCAGGTTAACCTGGCTAACGTTTAACCAATCCCACTCGCTTGTTTTTGGCCCGCGCTTCTTCGGTGGTGTTGGGCATAACGGGTTTGGATTCACCATAACCCTTAGGCACGAGCCTGCTGGTATCGATATCGAACAGGGCAAGGTAGGCCACCACCGTTTCCGCCCGGCGTTGCGAGAGTTTCAAGTTGTAATCATCAGAGCCCTGGTCGTCGGTATGGCCCTGGACCTCGAGCATAAGGTCAGGGTTATCTTTAAGCAGAGTTACCAAATGCTGCAGCTCAAAAACGCGGTATGTCACGATCTTCATTTCTTGTTCACGCCGCACAGAATGCTATCCAAGCAAACCAATCAGGGGCATCTGTTTGACTTAATTAGTGCGGATAACACTTGCCTTAGCGGCGACGGTCTTACTGCGGTCTGCTGAAGGATTGTGTTCTACCTTTCTCTTCCTTCTCTAATGATATCCACGATTTCTTTTGTAGTTATTTTTGCTTTGATAGGGGGTACATCAAGTGGAGATGAGGCGACTTTTTCCGGTACAAGTGCGAAAATTCGGCCGTCCTTTCTTCGAATTAATACTTTGCCGGTAGTTTCGGCCTGTTCCAGCACCAAGGAAAGCTTTTGTCTAGCTTCTGAATAGGTATATACTTGCATTCTAAACCTCCAATGTTGCGACACTAATGCTTTGAGCCGCTAAAATTAATTTACGATCTAGAGTGAGGAGTGGAGATTTATATCTGATAGCGCAATCCAGGATATATGCATCGTAAGCATACATATTGATGGTTTTCGATAGTTTTAAAACATTCGCAAAATCTGGTTCGACATACCTCAATGGAATTCTCCTGAATATTGATAATCCCTTTTGAGCTTCATTGAGAGCCAATCTGTTTTGCTTAAACATGGCGAAAATGCGTTACCCATTTCCCAGGGGATTGAACCCGGCCCAAATAATGCTTTCCCGACGGTTATTTCTATAATTTTGGCACGTTCCGGCTCATCAACCAAAACGGCAATCAAAGCGGATGCGTCTATTACAATATCCATAGCAAATCTTTAAAACGGATTTTTAGACAATTGCACAACAACTATGGTGTTTGTCAAGTGATAGGAGGCGGAACGAGAAGCAAGCCGGCACCTTTTCAAGAGGCTTCGGCATCGGCTTTCCGGACCGCTTACCGGAGAACTTGAATGTTCGGGGCGGGTGATGTATGGTTGTAATTTTTGGGAGGTTTTCCTGACCGAACGCCCCGGGCGCCGGCAGAATTCTGAACGATCGGAGACCGACCACCTGACATGAGCATCAGCGTGCCCCCCCGCTTCTCCTTCGTTGCGATCGACCTCGAAATCCATCCCGGCGAAGACCGCATCCTCCAGATTGGCGCCGTCACCGCCGACGGGACGCGCACCTTCGCCCGCAGAGGTGGAGGCGGCCTCGAAAGGGCGCTGGCGGAGCTGGACGCCTTCTGCGAGGGGGCCGATTTTCTGCTGGGGCACAACCTCGCCTGTCACGATATCCCCTATCTGCGGCGGCGCCACCCGGACCTGCGGCTGCTGCAATCGCCCCTGCTCGACACCCTTTTTCTCTCGCCGCTCGCCTTCCCGCAAAACCCCTATCACCGCCTGGTCAAGGACTACAAGATCATCCGGGAGTCGGCCAACGACCCGGTGGGAGACGCCGCCTGCACGGCCTCCCTCTTCGCCGACCAGGTCGAGGCCTTCGGCCGGATGACGCCGCGGACCCTCGGGCTTTTCGGCGGCCTGCTGGACCGGACCTTCCCGGCGGACTTCTACGCGCGGTTCTTCGCGGCGCTGCGCGGCGCGCCGCCGTTGGAGGAGACCGCACTCAAGGGGGCGTGGATGGAAATCGCGGCAGGAAGGGTCTGCCTCCGGCGGAGCGAAGCGGTCTTCGAACAGCTTTTCCGCGACCCGCAGACGGCGGCCGCCCTGGCTTACATCGCCGCCTGGCTCGGGGTGGCGGGCGGCAACTCCGTGCTGCCGCCCTGGGTGCGGCGGCAATTCCCCGTGATTCCGATGCACCTGGACGAGCTGCGGGCGTCGGCTTGCGGCGATCTTGGCTGCGCCTACTGCGCCGAACACCACCACGCCGGGAAGGCCCTGCAGCGGTTCTTCGGTTTCGAGCGCTTCCTGCCGGTGCGGGGCGAGGACCCGCCGCTCCAGCAGCAGGTGGTGGAGCGCATCCTGGCGGGCCGGAACTGCCTCACGGTCATGCCCACCGGCTCCGGGAAATCCCTCTGTTTTCAGCTGCCCGCCCTCATGCGAGCCCGTCAGCGCAGCCAGTTGACGCTGATCCTCTCCCCGCTCCAATCCCTCATGAAGGACCAGGTGGACAGCCTCAGGCGGCGCGGCATCGCCAACGTGGGGGCCGTAAACGGCCTCCTGACCATGCTCGAGCGCGCCCGGACCCTGGAAGGCATCCGCCTCGGCGACATCGACCTGGTCTGGATCGCCCCCGAGCAGATGCGCAACACGACCGTCAAAGCCACCCTCAAGCAGCGTGAAATCGGGTTGGTCGTCATCGACGAGGCCCACTGCCTCAGCAAGTGGGGGCACGACTTCCGCCCGGACTATCTCTTCATCGTCAAGTTTTTGAGGGAACTCCTTTCGGAGGGGGCGGCGGACCTGCCCCAGATCGTCTGCTTCACCGCCACCGCCAAGAAGGATGTCATCGAAGAGATCTGCGGGTATTTCCGGGAGGAAGGCGGGCTGGAGCTGGAGGTCTTCGAGGGGGGGCACGAGCGGCCAAACCTCCGGTTCAGCGTCGAGGCGGCCTCCGAAAACGAGAAGATCGAGATGGTGGACCAGCTCCTGCGCGAGATCTTCCAGGCGAGCGGGCCGCGGGACGGGTGCATCGTCTTCACGGCCACGCGGAGCACCGCCGAACGGGTGGCGGAGGGGCTGCGGGAGCGCTCGTGGCTGGCGGACTACTTCCACGGCGGACGCAGCCCTGAAGACAAGCGGAGCGTGCAGGAGCGCTTCCTGGAGGGCGAACTGCAGGTGATCGCCGCCACCAACGCCTTCGGCATGGGAGTGGACAAGCCCGAGGTGCGGGCCGTCATCCACTACAGCGTGCCGGGCTCCCTCGAGAATTACCTCCAGGAGGCGGGCCGGGCCGGACGGGACAAAAAGCCGGCCGTCTGCTGTCTGCTCTTCACCCCCGAAGACCTCGAAACCCAGTTCTGGCTGAGCGCCCAGAGCTGGCTCGAGTGGCGCGACATATCGGGCCTCCTGACCGGGCTCAAGCACCTGGCCGAGCGGCATCCGGAGCGGACGATCGTGGTCACGGCCGGCGAACTCCTCGGGAGCGAGGCCGTGGAGGAGCAGGGGCTCGAGAACCTGACGCTCGAAGACCCCTCCTACGACATCCGCACCCGGACGGCCCTCGCCTGGCTCGAGCGGCAGGGAAAGCTCGAACGGGGCGACAACCGCACAAGCGTCATCCAGGGCCAGGTCCTGGTGCGGAGCCTGGCGGAGGCCGAGGGGAGGATGGCCGCCCTGGGCCTGTCGGAGAACCGGAAGGCTGCCTGGCTGGCCCTCCTGCAGGTGCTTCTCGAAAGCGACCCCAAGGAACTCCTCAACACCGACCGGTTGAGCCAGGCCACGGGCCTCGAGCCCAGGAGCCTCGTCGCCACCCTGAGATCCATGCGCGAAGCGGGGCTCCTGAACCACGACCTCAACCTGACCGCCTACGTGCACGTGGGGGTGGTGAACGACTCCAGGCGGCGGCTCGAAGGGTTTCTGCACCTCGAAAAGGCCCTCCTCTCCCTGATGGAGGAGGAAGAACCGGACATCGGCGGCGACACCCCCTATATCCTCGGGGTGCGCCGCTCCTCCCAGGCCCTCAAGGAAAGGGGGATCGAGGAAGCGCGGCCCGACCGCCTGATGCGGGTGCTGGACGTGCTCATCCAGGACAAGCTGCTGAGGCGCTGGCAGATCAGCCAGGATACCTGCGGGCTCGCGTTCAAGACGGACTGGGAGACGCTGCGGAAGCAGGTCGCCGAGCGCGGGGCCGTCTGCGGCGTCATCCTGGAGGCGCTCATCCGCAAACTCCCCACCAACGCCCGCGGCAAGGACCTTCTGGCCGCCTTCCGGAGCGGGGAGCTGATCGCCGCCCTCAAGAGCAACCTCACGACCAGCTACCTGAAGGACCTGAACCAGCACATGGAACACGGCCTGCTGGCGCTGCACGCCATCCAGGCCATCGCCCTGCAGAGCGGCCTGACGGTCTTCCGCCCGGCGCTCACGATCCGCGTCCTGGCCGGCAAGGAGGACCGTTTCTACAAGGAGGAACTACTGCCGCTCGAGGATCACTACAAGGAGCGGATCGCCCAGATCCACATCATGGACCGCTACGTGGCCCTGGCCCTCGACTCGGTCAAAGAGGCCGGGAGGTTCGTGGCCGACTACTTCAACCTGCTGCGGGAACCCTTCAAGCAGCTCTATTTCAAGGGCCAGTACAAGCAGCTCGAGATCCCCACGACGCCCGAATCGTGGCGCCGGATCGTCGCGGACCTCCAGAACCCCGTGCAGGAAAAGGCCGTAGCGGCGGCCAAAGGGCGCAACATCCTCGTCGTGGCGGGGCCCGGCTCCGGCAAGACGCGCCTGATCGTCCACCGCATCGCCTACCTCGTGCGGATCCACCGCATCCAGCCCCAGCGCATCCTGGCCCTCGCCTTCAACCGCAACGCGGTCACCCAGCTCAAGCTGCGGCTGCGGGAGCTCCTCGGCCCCGAGGGCGCCTGGGTGCGCGTGCGCACCTACCACAGCCTGGCCATGTTCCTCACGGGGCGCATCTTCGACCCGGGCCCGGTTCAGGGGACGGAAGACCCCGAAGCCGGGTACTTCCAGGATGTGCTCCAGGAGGCGGTGCAGATGCTCGAGGCGGCCGCGCGGGACGACAGCGGCCTCAGGCCCTGGCGGGACACCTTTCTGCCCGGCCTGCGCCATATCCTGGTGGACGAATACCAGGACATCAACGAGCTCGAGTACCGGCTCGTCTCCCTCCTGGCCGGGAGGCAGGAGAGCGACGCGGACCGCAGGCCCGTCCTGACGGCGGTCGGAGACGACGACCAGAACATCTACAGCTGGCAGGGGTCCAACGTCCGGTTCATCCGCCGCTTCCAGGAGGATTACGGCGCCGAGACCCTGGAGCTCTCGCGGAACTACCGGTCGAGCCCGGCCATCGTAGCGGCCGCCAATGCCCTGATCGCCCGCAACCAGGACCGGATCAAGTCGGCCCCGATCGTCTGCGCCGAGAACGGGCCGAACCGCGCCGTCCCTCACCGGGTGGGGCTGGTGGGCGCCCCAGACCATCTGAGCTGCCTCAAAGGCGCGATCCTGGAGGCCCAAAGGCTGCTCTCCGAGGACCCGGAGCTGGCCCCGGGGGATGTGAGCATCCTCTGCCGCACCAACCGCGAGCTGGACACCCTCCTCATGCTGGCGCGGCGGCTGGGGCTCCCCGTCCGCGGTCTGAGGGGGCGCCGGCTGCCGCTGACGGCGGTCCGGGAGTTCCGGCTGTTCCTGGACACGCTGAACGATTGCCGCAAAGAGGTGATGAGCGCGGCCGCCCTGCGGGGGCTGGTCGAGGAGCTGGCTTCCGAAAGCGGCTACGCCCCGCAGAACATGTGGATCGGGATGTTCCGCTCGATCCTCGAAAACCACCTGCATGAAACCATGGGAAGAGACCTGCCGGTCGCCGATTTCATCGATTACGTGTACGACGCCTCGCGCGACGTCCGCCAGCTGTATCAGACGGACCGGGGAAGCGTCCTGGCGGCCACCCTGCACACCGCCAAGGGGCTCGAGTTCCCGGCCGTGATCATCGCCGGGCAGCCCGTCCGGAACAAGGCGGGGCACGAGGAAGAGCGGCGCCTGTTCTACGTGGCGGTGACCCGCGCCATGCGGCACCTGACGGTCTTCTACGAGCGCCGGGACCCGCACCCCTTCATCCCCGAACTGGCCGGAGCCGGTCCCGAAGCCGTCGTCTACCGGGAGGCGGACCCGCCGCTCGACGCCGAAGACGAGCGGGACTACCACACGCGCCTCTGGGACCTGGACCTGCGCGACGTGGTGATCTCGTTCCCGTCTCTTCCCGGCTTCATCAAGCAGGCCCAGCCGATCCTGCGCCGGATCGAGCCGGGGGCCGCGGAGGCCCTCACCCTGGTCAAACCCGGCCGCTACTACCTCATCAGCTACGACCTCACGCCCATCGCGCGGCTTTCGGCCCGCGGCGAGGCCCGGTACGAGGGCATCCTCGCCCAGGGGCTACGGCTGCGCAGGCTGCGCTTCCTGGCCGCCGTCGCCCGGCAGGAAAAGGACGCCCCGCACCCCCCGAGCCCCGGCACCCGCTCCGCCCCCTGGTACACCGGCCTCTTCCAGCTCGCCTTCGAACCGGCACGACCCGCCGTTTAATCTTCAACCCGGAAACGCTCCTTTTTGCCCCTCCCGGCCGATCCTCCTTGAAACCGCCCACGCACTATCGCAATACAGACGAGAAAAAAACTTGACGATGAATTCCATTATGGAATATTCTATTTTGAAATAAGAGACCCACCCCTTTTCTTCAATTCGCCGCGCCCGTAATCGAAAGGATCCAGCGCATGCCTTATCCGACCCCCACCAAGACGCGCCCAAGCCGCAAGGGGCTGCGATGCTTCACCGTCGTCTTCTGTTTTCTCCTGCTCGTTATACCGATCAATGCCATTTGTCTTGCCGAATCCCCCACCAGGACCGTCGTCGACGCTTTCGGACGACCGGTCGTCATCCCGAAACAGATCGATCGAGTGCTTTCAACCTATCCACCCATCACCAACATCGTTTATATGCTGGCGCCCAAAAAGCTGCTGGGATGGAACTTCAAGCCGGATGGGCTTTATTTGCCAGCGCAGTACGCCGAGCTTCCCGTGGTGGGGGGGTGGTTCGGTCTCCAGAGCGGCCATTATGAAACCATGCTCGCCTTCAAACCCGATGTCGTTCTTTATCAGAGCATGCTGGATTATCCGTTCGAAGAAGGCCTGGAGAACGTCCGTAATCTTCAACGAAACTTCGGAGCTGTCCCCGTGATCGGGGTATCGGGTTCCCACGACATCACCCGTGTCGACGAATCGATACGTCTCTTAGGCAATATCCTGGACGTACAGGAGAAGGCCCGCGAACTAGCGGCCGTTCATCAGGACATCCTGCGGACCGTCACCGATCGAATCCAGACGATCCCCTTGAAGGATCGTGTCCGGGTCTACTATGCCGAACGGCCGGACGGCCTCTCCACCGACCCTTCGGGCTCGCGCCACGCCCGCCTGATCACCCTTTGCGGCGGGGTCAATGTGGCGGACTGCGCCCTGAAACAGGGGATGGGCCTGACCAGGGTCTCGATGGAGCAGGTGCTTCACTGGAACCCGGAGGTCATTATTGCGGAGCAACGGTCCATCTTCGATGAAATCGCCGAGAACCCCCTGTGGAGGACTGTCGAAGCGGTCCAACGCAAACGGGTGTATCTGGTTCCGAACGGCCCGTTCTGCTGGTTTGACCGGCCGCCCGGGATCACCACGATTCCCGGGATCTTGTGGACGGCTGCCGTGCTGTATCCGGATAGATTCCCCGAAAGCGATCTGAAAGAACTGACCCGGCGCTTTTATGCGGATTTCTATCACCATCGCCTGACGGAGCGCGAGTTGTCGCACTTGCTGAACACCCACATCAACACCGATTGAAGCAGGACTGCCAGGATGGAATCAGCCCCGACCCAGAACCGGAGGGTGCGCTTCGACGAGGCAGGCGCCGCACAAATGGACCGCACGGCGGTTGAAGTCTTTGCACCGATCTACCCCGTCATAGCGGAGCAAATCGTCCAGCGTATGGGAATCACCCAGGGATGCTGCGTGGAAATCGGCAGCGGCCCCGGATTGCTTGCCCTTGCCCTGGCGAAAATCACCCGCCTGCGGATGATCTTGATGGACGCCGCAGTGCCCATGCACGTAAAGGCCAGACGGCACATCGCCGCAACGCCGTTTCCGCACCGCTTCACCCTCCTTTGCGGCGATGTGCATCGCATGCCTCTGAATGAGGCCTCCGTCGACCTGATCGTGAGCCGTGGATCGGTTTTTTTCTGGGAACGGCCTAAAGATGCCTTCAAAGAAATCGGTCGGGTCCTGGCGCCGAAGGGCAGGGCTTACATCGGCGGAGGTTTCGGCAACGCCGACCTGCGGGATCGCATCTGTGAAAAGATGATGTCCTTGCAGTCTGATTGGCGTTCCTTCCGCGACCGGAATCTCGGTGAAGACACGCGGATAAAATTCCTGTCGGCCCTGAATGCCTCCGGTGTTCTCTTCGACACGATCAAAGATGACTCCGGATTCTGGATGATCATCAGAAAGGAGAACGACCTTGAAATGCGGGATCTGTGAAATCGGGTGCAGGCTGGGCCCCGGCCTTTCCGGCTCGTGCGGCATGTACCAAAACCGTGAGGGTGTCCTGGAGGAGCGTTTTCCCTTTTCTTACATAGCGGCCATCCCCGTCTCCATCGAGACCATTCCCATGACCCATTTCCGGCCCAGGGCCAAATTCCTCCAACTCGGAGGGATCGGCTGCAATTTCTCGTGCATGGGCTGTGTTTCGGATCTGTTTACCCACCATATCGATCTCTTTGCCCCCGCCCTGACCCGATTTGCGCCAAAGCACCTCGTGGAACAGGCCAAGGCCATGGGCTGCGAAGGAATCGTCTGGTGCATGAACGATCCGACGGTCTGCCACCCGTCCTTTCTCTCGCTTGCCGCAGCAGCCAGGTCCGAAGGACTTCTGGTGGGGTGCTCCTCCAATGTTTATCACACCTCTCAAACGCTCGCGCAGCTGGCCGAGGCCGTCGATTTCGTCAACTGCGGACTGAAAGGCGCAACGGACCAGGCGTATCGTCTGTGCGGCGTCCCCTCGGCGGATCCCGTCTTCCGGAATATCCGTTTTCTACACGATGCCGGGGTCCACATCGAAATCTCGATCATGTATGCCAAGGGAAACGAATCGGAGGTCCTGCTGGCGGCTGAAAAACTGGCGCAGATTTCAAGGAGCATTTCCATGCAGATCATGCGCTTTCTGCCTTTCGGGGAGGCTCCCATCCACCAGGAACCTACCGTCCTGGAGGCGGAGGCCCTGTGCAAGCAGGTGCGGACCCTGTTGCCCTACACCTACCTCTTCAACACGCCGGGGACCTCCTACCTGCACACCCACTGTCCGGAATGCGGCAGGCTGCTCGTCTACCGGCAATTTTACGGCCCCATGGGCTGCCGATTGATCTCATATCCCCCGGATGGGCGTTGCCGATGCGGCCACAAGCTGCCTTTGATCGGACCTGTCCGCGACACGGCCTTTGAAGAGTTCGGCATGAGCGGCGGCTACCGCTTCACCCGGGGCCTCGAAATCATCCGCGCCCTCTGCGGGATCCTGGGAATCACCTCGCAGGAAGAAGTCTCCCGCGTGTGGCACAGCGCCATCGCGCACAACGACATCGACCAACTCCACAACAAGATCAACCGCATCGACACCTATCTGGACCTGATCACCGAAATGGGGTGCAGGTTCCACCGGAGAGACAACGCGTCGATCCTCCGAAGCTATATGGAGGGGCGCTGCAGCAAGGTTGCCCGAGCCGTCCTCGATGGGAAGAAACCCCGCGCCTACTATGCCATGAGCACCCCCTTCTTCGCCCTCAACGAAGACCGCCTGGAGGTTCAGCTCGTCGCCTTTGCCGGCGGAGACTGCGTCAACAAACGCATTCAGCGATCCGGCAAACCGGGGGTCAACCTCTCCCGAGAGGAACTGCTGCAGCTGAATCCGGAACACATCTTCGTCTCCGGTCTGCTCTCTTCAACCGCCGACGAATTCCGCAATATGTGCGAGGCCGATGGCATTTGGATCGATGCCGTGCGCCACGGGCGGATCCATGTCATCAGACCGGGGTGGGACTTCGGAAACCCGCGATGGATCCTGGGGCTCATGCAGATCGCCAATGCGCTTCACCCTGACCGATGCGACTTCGACCTCGATGAAGAAGCCGGTCATTTCTATCGCACGTTTTATCAGGCCTCCCCCGAGCAATTCGTTGCCAATCGCTCCTTTTACCAGGAGCCGTCGATGGTCCACATGGGCGCCGCCTCGGATTCTGATTGGAACGGCGACCTGTACAGATGAAAAAACCCGGACTCATCTTCTGGTCGGTGCTGATCGGTGTCACGGCCTGCCTTCTCCTGACGTCTCTCTTCGTCGGGCGCTACCCAATGACACCCGGGGAGGTGTGCGCCGCGTTTTTCCTGTGGGCATGCGATTTGTGGAACCAGTGGGTACTCGGGGCTACGGCCCCATCCGCCCCGACCATTCACCAAACGGTCATCTTCGGGATCCGGCTGCCTCGCATCCTGGCCGCCGCCCTGATCGGTGCGGGCATGTCCGTAGCCGGAACCAGCTTTCAAGGGCTTTTCAAAAACCCGCTCGTTTCGCCGGAAATCCTGGGCGTGGCCTCAGGGGCCGGCTTTGGAGCAGCCATCGGCATCCTCATTTCCGCCCCTCCAGCACTCGTCCAGGGGTTGGCTTTTCTCTTCGGGATCGGCGCCGTCGGCATGGCCTACACCATGAGCCGCATGATTCGATCCGGGCCCGTTCTGGTACTCGTGCTTTCAGGAATCATCGTCGGCGCACTCTTCTCGGCCCTGGTGGGGCTGCTCAAGTATGTCGCCGATCCCTACGACACCCTTCCAGCCATCGTCTTCTGGTTGATGGGAAGCCTCTCATCCGTCTCCATGACAGACGTCGGAATGGCGGCTCCCCCCGTAGCGGCATCCTGCCTCGTTCTCTTCATCATCCGCTGGAGGATGAATCTCCTGACGATGAGCGACGACGAAGCCAAGGCGCTCGGCGTCAACACGAAATGGATGACCAGGATCATCCTCATCTGCGCCACGCTGATCACCGCCTCCGCTGTCTGCATCAGCGGGATCATCGGATGGATCGGACTGGTTGTGCCGCATATCGGCCGGATGCTGGTCGGCCCCGACTTCCGCAAACTGCTGCCGGCCTCGGCCTTGATCGGTGCTGTCTTCCTCCTGCTGGTCGACAGCCTGTCCCGAACCATCTTTCCCACAGAGATCCCGCTGGGCATCCTGACCGCCATGATCGGAGCGCCGGTCTTCGCCTGGCTGATGATGAGGAGACAGGTTGGATGGCTGTAATACTCGAGGTCAAAAACGCCGCCTTTTCCTATGACGGACGAACACCGGTGTTTCGCGACATCTCGTTCAAGATCGCGGAGGGGGAGATTTTTTCCATTCTGGGCAGCAACGGGGCCGGCAAATCCACCTTGATCAAATCCATGCTCAATCTCATGCCGTTGTCCGAAGGATCCGTTCTGCTGTCCGGGAAGGACATTTCACGTCTGCCCTTGACGGCTGTCGCCGCCGCGACAGGTTACGTTCCCCAAACAAGCCAAACCGTGTTTCCTTTTTCCGTCTTCGAGTTCGTGCTCATGGGGCGCGCCCCTCACATCTCCATCTTCAGGACGCCTGGACGCTCGGACATCCGCATGACGCATCAGACACTCGAGAAGACGGGGATAGCGCATCTTGCGGAGAAGAGCGTCTCCGAAATCAGCGGCGGCGAAAGGCAGATGGTTACGCTCGCCAGGGCCGTCAATCAGCGTCCGCGGCTTCTCTTCCTGGACGAACCGACTTCTCATCTCGATATATCCAACCAGATCAAAGTGCTTTCGATGCTCGAATCGTTGTCGAAAGAGGGGATATCCGTCATCATGACCACCCATTTTCCGGATCACGGCTTCCTGCTCTCCCAGCGGATCGCACTGATCTACGGAGGTCGCCTCCTCGCTGTGGGAGAAGCCGGAAGCGTCATCAGCCCTGGAAACCTCTTCAAGGCCTACGGCGTCCCTATCGACGTGTGCTATGTCTCCCAGGCGGGCAGAAACGTTTGCATCCCGAGATTCGACCCCGGTCGTCACCGTCAAGCCGATGGTCAAGCCGCGGGCGGCGAGGCCGCCTTCGCCGCCCGCTTGGCATAAAAGCAGCCTCCCTTTCATTGCAACCTCAACGATTTCAAGGAGGCGAACCAGCATAAGAACCCGATCTCGTTCCATCCGGAAATGGTCTTTTTGGCCAATCTGGGCGTCAATCCGCACGCTTGCTTGTACGACGACAGCCACAAGATCACCCCCGCGCAAGCGCTTCGTTTCCTCGATATCGGCAAACCGGGACCTGCCCCGAAGGGGTGGGGCTGGGCGCCGGAAGGGTGTGAAAAAAATCCTCATTTCCGGATTGGAAACCGGGTCGTGCTGGATGAATCATTTCCGGATGGAAACGATCTATCCACTCAAAAATGAACGGCGGCAGAAAGGAAGACGGTAAAAGGGGCGCCGGTTTGATACGTGGAGCCAAGCGTCTGATAATCGGAGGTATTGATAATGCTGATATATTCTTTATCCATCAGGTTGTAGAACGACAGAGAAACATCCAATTCACGGATATTTATCTTCGGGATCGATGTCGTATAGGTAATATCGAAATCGACTATCAACGCATCGTCCACTTTTTCCGTCTGCAAGATGTCTCCGTACCTGCTCGAGGTATATCTCAAGATCGGAGACAGTGACAAACTGCCGATTCTGTAGCTCAGCAGCGCTTTCGCCAGAAATTCCGGGGCGTCAGGCACTTGATTCCCGTCAATCGACACGACGGATCCTGCCTGATTATAAATATTCTGAGAAAAATAGAACCGGTTGTAAGAGAAGGATGCATACAGAGACAGATTCTTGGCAGGAACGGCTCCTGCTTCCAGTTCGAACCCGTATCCCTCGGCATCGAAAATGGAGGCAGGAAAACTGACTCCAAGCGAGTCATCATAATAAGTGGCAGCCTTGTTTTTGTGCCTGGCATAATAGATCGTTGGAACAACATAGAGCTTTTCTGAGATATATCTCAAACCGATATCGAAATTATCGGCTATTTCCAGTTCCTGTTTATTCCATAGATCTTGTAATGTTATGCCTTGCTTGTAAAATTCGCTTTTTTGGGAAATATAATAAGGATAAAGAGCGACGCTCATACCGAAATTTCTGCCATAAGAAAAATAGCAGCTCAAAGAATCTTTCAACTTGTAATTCAAACCAAAATTGGGAAGAATTTCATCAAAATCCTTTGAAGCCGCACTTGCCTTCGATTCGATGGACGTAGTCAAATTAAGCGCTTCCTCATAGCTTACATCCGGGATACCGGTTGCGTCGTAGGTAGTGATGTCCGGCATTGAGTATCGCAGATATTTGACACCCCCTTCCAGCGTCAATCGACCGCAAGAATATTTCCCTGACACTATCGGAGCATGCTGACGATGTTTTGAAGAATTGGAAAGTATTTGCCACTTGTCGAAAACCAATTCTCCGGAATCGAGCTTATACAATTTCCATGATGTCGGTGGGCCCGGCTTTTCCTGTTCCAGATAGAAGTAACCTATAGTATAATCAAATAATCGGATTTTCTGGGTATACTCCGCCAGAACGCCTACGATATCATGATCTGTATCCCATCTTCTGATTCTGTTTTGTCCATTTTTCATGGTGATTGTTTCAGAGTAATATCCATGGTCATTCCAGTAGAATGGTTTCACGTTTATTTTAGCATCATTTGAAATATTATATTTTGCATTTAAAAAGAAATTGAAATCTACGAAATCGTTCTTATTGTAATCATAATAAAAATAATCTTTTTTGTCATTTACATAGTCTAAGTTGTAGGTTTTATCCAACGAAGATACTTGCTTATAACTGAGTGGCCTGTATGTATTTACTTTTGCATTGTTATATATGGAGAATGCTTCAATTTCAATATTGTTGCCTATCCTTTGTGTCAAACCAGCCATGGTATTGTTTCGGCCGGAATGTCCTTCGCCTTTCCACTTGTCTACATTCGTGTTGGAATACGACAAAAACCCGGCAGTATCGGAAGGGAGTAATCCCGTATCGAGGCGAAGGAAACTTCTCCTTGCGTCATAACTTCCAAATGCCTGTTTGAGATCGAAGCTGAATTCTTCTGAAGGCCTCTTAACCTCCATATCAATTTTCCCGCCGATACTTGTCAAACCGAAAGACTTATCGGCAGGAAGCCCTCCCTTGTAGATCGATACGCTTTTGAAGTTTTCCATATCGTAGATGTTGGCTCCTCCCCCCGGCCTCCCACTGATAGGGATGTTTTCCACATTGACCGGGGAGGCGGGGTTGCCGCCGCCGGTTGCCTCCACCCCTCTGAATCTGAACGATTCATGATAATTGCTGATATCCCCGAGACCGAAAGGATCAACGCTCTGTTGATTCACCGAGGGCATGAGATTGATTGTTTTCTGCACGGACATCGTGGATCCTGTCCCGAGGACATTCATCCCGTTTTCCGTGATTTTTGTTTTGGTGTTCGTTTCTGTAAACATCGGTCCCACAAAATCGGCTTCCTCGAACTCGCCCTGCACGATGATATCAGGCAAAGAGACAACCTCTTCCGCTGAAAACGCCAAACCGTTCAACAGGATACAACCCATTGAAAGCACCGCCAGGAACAACCGTCTCATTTCGAATCTCCTTTCAGGTCGTCTCGCTCAAGACATGCGTAAGCGATTAAGATTTCGATGTTTCTTTTCCGCTCACAAAGATGGCGCCGGCGAGCCTCCACCGCCGTGGCAGATCTCGTATCCATCCTGAAATGATCGACTGGGGATGACGACGTTTTCAGTCGGGGAGGAAGGATTCTTGTCTCATATCCGGCAAAAGGCCTTCCTCTGGATGGAAACCGGCTAGGAGCCAGGGTGCCGGGCCTCTTTAATCCGTTATGTAATATTCCAATATGGAATATATAGTCAAGAAAAATTTCTGCTTTGTTGCGGAGGGGTCCATCTTTTCAAGAGACTCCCTCCAGAACAGAGTTATCGGGGAAACTCTCTGTCCGCCTTTCCCTTCGAGTTTGGCTCCGGCGAGGCGGCGAGGCGAAGATCCACCAACCCTTTACCGGGATGCGGCAAAACCCGCCCGGCGCGCTTCGTCCCCCGGGGGCGCTCCGCCCGCCCTCTTCAGAGGGGGCACTCGCTCCGGTCGTCGCCCTTGAGGCAGGGGCCGACATAGATCAGACCGAGGTACCGCTCCTTCTGTCGACGGGCGGTTTCGGCGAGCTTTTCGAGGGTGGTCGGAACGACCTGCTCCTCCTCTGCGTAACCCGCCTTGTACACCAGCCTGGCCGGGGTCCCGGCCTGGTAGCCCCGCAGGAGAACCGGGGTCAGATCATCGAGGGACGAAAACCCCATAAAGATGCAGATGGTGCCTCCCGCCGCACCCGCCGATTCGACGACGGAGGGATTCTGCAGCAGCATCCAGGGGGCGGCCACAAGGATGCCGCACAATCCATGGCCGCCTCCCTGCCGCGTCATTCAACCGGCAGCGGCCGCCCTCAAAAAGGCTGTTGGGTCGCGAGGGATCGAGGCGCCTCGCCTTTCCAGCCCTTCATAGCACGCCGGCTCGCAGGACGGCCGCGGGTCATCGACGTCCGGGTCTGGCGCCCGATCCGCTTACTTGTTTGCCAGAGCGGCCAGGATGCGAAGGGCCTGCAGGCTGCGGTCCTTGAGCTTGAGACGGCCGACGGTGGACTCCCAACGGTAGACGGTGGCGGTCGTCACGTCGAGCCGCTCCGCGAACTCGGCGGGGGTCATCTTCAAGGTCCGGCGCAGGCGGGCAACCGACTGACCGGACGGGCGCAGCCGCGGAAGAACGGGGACCGGAGGGGTGCGCAGAGGCGCTTTCGCGGGAGGCGGCACCCGCACCTGCCTGGACTTCGCGGCTGGGGCGGGACGTTTAACGGCGGCCGGCACAGAGGCGGATTTCGGCGGAGCTTTTGCGGGAGATTTGAAGCGCGGTGGAGGAGCGGCGGGTTTTCGGAGCCGCGCCTTTTTGCCCGGGTCAGCCGGAGCATCGTCCTTTCCCGTCGCACGCCTCCTAGACGTTGCGGATCGGGGTTTCGGGTCGCACGCCTCGAGTTCGATCCCGAAGATCTCCCCCAGATCCTCCTCGGGGAGGAATTCGCCTGCGCCTTCGGCCGCGGCCGCCGGCAAAACGATCTCGGCGCCGATCAACTCCTCGGGGTCCACCCCGCGAAGCAGAAAAAGGAGTTCGGGCCGGTCGTCGAGCCGGTTCCCGACACCGTAGAGGACTGCGGCCACATGTTTGCACATGACCGCCCAATCCGGACAGCTGCAATGGAATGTGATCTCCCTGGGGCCGGGAAAGAGTCCCTTTTCTCTATCCGTCACGATCCGCATGACCTCATTCGAGACTTTCCCCTGCAGCAGTTCGAGCATGGAACCGATCTGCCCCGCACATTGACCCTTGATCCCCTTCCAGGTCCGGGCCGGCAGTTCGCGGATCTTGATCGAAACGGAGTAAAGGGAGCTTCCGCTCACCAGGGCCTCGATGCAGCCGGGAAGAATCTCGAGGTGGCAGACCGAGCCGTTCCGGACATAGCTGCGGCCCCGGGGCAGGCGATTGCTGTAGTCCGAAAAGGACTCCAGGTGCTCACACCAGCCGTTACCCCAGAAACTCCGTGTAATGGTGCGCCCCTCGATCTCGACCGGATCGATCCGCGTCCCTTTCTTCATCAACTTCTGCGCCTGCCGGGCCGCCCTGGCCCGCTTTTCGGCGACTGGTACGTAGGGCGGCCAGTAGCTGTTATGCCTTCTTCCTCGTCTCGCCATCGGGAATCACCTCCTCCTGACCACTCTATTGAACGCTCCGCGCGTCCATGCAGCTGTAAATGCAAGCTTGGTGTCCGTCCGGAAATAGTCTTTTCTGCACATCTCGGCGTCAATCTGCGCGTTCGCTCGTGCGACGACCTATAGGTCGCCTCCGCACGAACGACGTCCCTTCCAAGCCTCAGGCAGCCGCCCGGCTGATATCCAGACGGACCAATTCGATCAGGGCATCGTCTGAGAGTTCGGTCAGGTTCACCTCACCCTCCGAGGAAAGGACCTCTTCGGCCAGCTGCCGCTTTTCGGCGATCAAGGCGTCGATGCGCTCCTCCACCGTGCCGCGCGTGATAAACTTGTGCACGAGGACATTGCACGACTGACCGATGCGGAAGGCCCGATCGGTGGCCTGATTCTCCACCGCCGGATTCCACCAGCGGTCGAAGTGCACCACATGGGAAGCGGCCGTCAGGTTCAACCCCGTACCGCCCGCCTTGAGGGAAAGGATGAAAAACGGGGGGCCGTCTTCGTCCTGGAACTGCGCCACCAGGCCTTTGCGATGCTTGACGGGCGTTCCGCCGTGCAGGACCAGCCCGGGCCGCCCGAAAACCGCCGCAAGCACATCCGCCAACGCCGGGATGATTTCCCGGAACTGTGTAAAAATCAAGGCCTTTTCCTGGCGCTCGGCGATCTCTCCGGCGATCTCGGAAAGACGCACGAACTTCCCGCTCCGCTCCGCCCGATAATCGCCGTCGGCGGTGACCTGGCTCGGATGGTTGCAGATCTGCTTCAAACGAAGGAGCGTTTGAAGGACCAGCCCACGGCGGGCTATCCCCTCCACCAGGCTCAACGCCCCCCTCAGGTCCTGGACCGTCTTCTCATAGAGGGCGACCTGCTGCCGGGTCAAGGTGCAATAGCACGGCATCTCGGTCTTTTCCGGGAGATCGGCGATCACGCGCCGGTCGGTCTTGAGGCGGCGCAGGATGTAGGGGCCTACCAGCCGCCGGAGCGGCTCGAACGGATTCTCGGGGCGCGCCTCCAGGCCCTTGACGAAGCTCCGGAAGACCCCTGCCGACCCCAGGAGGCCCGGATTCAAAAAATCCAAGAGCGACCAGAGGTCCGCCAACCGGTTCTCGATCGGCGTCCCGGTCAGGGCGATGCGCGCATCGGCTGAAAGCCGGCGGACCGCCCGGCTCTGAAGCGTTGCGGGGTTTTTGACCATCTGGGCCTCGTCCAGGATCACCAGACGCCAATGCCGATCGGCCAGCCACGGCTGGCGGTGCACCATGGCGTAGGTCGTCACCACCAGGTCGGCCTCGGCCAGGCGGGCCGGCTCGCGAATGATCCGGTCGAGCGTGCGGCGGTCGGTCTCGGCCGGGTGCACAAAAACGAGCCGGAGATCCGGCGTAAAGCGCGCCGCCTCCTGCCGCCAGTTCCCGAGGAGCGAGGAGGGCACCACGAGCAGCGCAGGATGCCGCTGCGCTCCGGCAGGTTCCTGTGCCGCACAGATCAGCAGGGCCAGGACCTGGATCGTCTTCCCGAGCCCCATATCGTCGGCCAGACACGCCCCCAACCCGAGTCCGCTCAGAAACCGCAGCCAACTGAGCCCCTCCCGCTGATAAGGCCGCAACTCGGCTTTCAGCGCCCCGCCCGTATCCACAGGAGCCAATCGGCCTGGATCCCGCAGGCCCGCCAGGATGTCCCGCAAGGCATCGCCGGCGGCGACCTCCGACCACGGCCGGTGCCGCTCCGCCTCCTCTTCGTGCTTCAGATCCGCCGATGCCCCCGCGAGCAGACGCATCCCTTCGATAAAAGAGATTCCATCCTCTCCGGCGGATCTCCGGACCTTTTCCCAATGGGCCATCGCCTCCCGGAGCCTCGTCCGGTCGACTTCCACCCATTGGCCCTTGATGAAGACCAGCCCGTCGGCTCCATCGAGGATCGCCTGCATTTCTTCGGATGAGAGCGTTCGATCCCCCAGTGCGACCTGAAGGTCAAAATCGAGGAGCGCCCGGGTCCCGAGCGTCGTTCGGGTTTCGCCGATCTTCACGCTCACCCTGGGGCGGGCACGCTTCTTCCACCAGTTGGGCAGCCGGACCGAAAGCCCGGCCTCCTCCAGCAGCGGAACGCTCCGGAGCATGGTGTAGGCCTGCTCCGCAGACCAGGCCATCGGCTGATAGATCCGCCGGGACGCCGTCAACTCCTGCACCCAGGCGCAGATTTCCGCCGCGCGGTGCACCGGGGCGAGCAGCTTGATGAGGGCCGGCCGGTTTCCGGCACCGGCATACTGCTCGAGGGCCTTCCCGAGGGCCAGGTATTTCAGTTGCCCGGCGGCCCCGAAACCCGTGGAAAAGCTCGCCATAAAAGCGAAAGGGCGCCGCTCGTCCTGCCGGTTTTCGGCCAGATGGAAGCAGACCCTTCCGACCTGCCGCCACTGGGGCGCACGGGTGGTCAAGAAGGCCTCAAGTCCCTGCCCGCCTTCGATTTCACTGCGAACCCAGCCGTCCAGTTCGAACCACACGCCCCGGAGGACATCGGCCGTGAGATACTCCCCACCGCGCATAGGCGGGGCGGCCAGGACCTGCGCCTCACACGCCTCGTCCGCGGGCGGATCGACCGCGAAGCTCGCCATCTCCGCCGGCACGTGACACAGGGCCGTCAGATACCGCGCCGCCCAATCCTGCCAGAACCGCAGGGTCGGCCATCCGTCGCAGGAGATCTTTTCCGCTGCCAGCAGGAAAAGCCCCGAGCGCCAGTCCGCCTCGAAGGAGCGTTGCAGCGCCTCCCAAGTCCGCGAGGGCGGCAGGGCCTCCTGCAGTTCCAGCCGCAAGGCGCCGCCCCTGGTCAATCTGATGCGCAATGTGTCCTGATCATTCTTCATCGCGGTGAACACGGGTAAAACGGTGGACAATCGGAGGCCTTTCAGCTAAAAATCGGCAGGGCGCCGGACCAGAGCGCGGTCTGCCGATCAGCCTGCGCCGCTGAGGGTGAACAGAACAGGAAAAACGTTTCCATCCGGGCCTACGGAAAAAACAGCCCTTGGAGAAATTACATGATTTCTCGGCCAAGCACATCTCATTTCTTTTTTCTTTCGACGACACCCCTCGCGCGGGCGTCACGCGAACACCAGCGAGTCGACGATCGAGCGGTGCGGATATTTCCTTTCGTAGAAGGGTTGGGATAGAGAACTTGTATCCATCCGGAAAAGATTTCCCGGTCCAACCCAGTTTCCAATCCGGAAATGAGGATTTTTTCTTCACACGCTTCGCGTGCTCAGTCCCACCGCTTCGCGGCGGGTCCCGGTTTGCCAATATCAAGGAAATCAAGCGTTTGCGCGGAGGCGACCTCTAGGTCGCCGCACAAGCAAACGTGCAGATTGACGCCGAGATTGGCAAAAAAGACCATTTCCGGATGGAAACGAACTTGCTTTTCTGCCATTGCCTTTGACAGGGCAGCGCCCTGTGAAGGCCCGAAGGAGTGAATCGTGACGCCGAAACCGATGCGCCAGGTAGCGCTGCGTATGACCATCGACCCCGATCTCATTCACCTGGCGGCCGCCTTCGCGGAGCAATCCGCCGCCGCCTTCGATCTGGATAAAAAAAGCGTCCTCGCGCTGACGCTCGCCACCGAGGAGATCGTGGGGCATCTTTCGAGGACACCTGCGAAAGGTGGCGAGATCGAGATCCTTTGCAAGGAAAGGGTGTATTGCGTCGAGGAGACCTTCCGGCTCCCGGACCGCGACCTCGATCTGCGGGCCTTCAACCTCACGGCGCGCGTCTCGCCTGAAGACGAATCCAGCCTCGAAGAGACCGGTCTGATCATCGCCTCGCGTATGGTCGACGGGTTCCGATTCAAGAACGTGCCGGACGGCCTGATGCTGACACTCATCAAGGAAAAGGCCTATCCGGAGGTCGGCGGAACCTGGAACGGAACCGCGAAGCCCCTTGAATCGTTTTCGGTCCGTCCCCCCGATTCGGAGGAGTTGAAGACCTTCGTCCACATGGCCCTGACCTTCTATCAAACCGCCCAACTCCCCCTCGCCTTCCGTTTCCCCGGCAAGGTGGTGGACATGGCCGCCGCCGGCGAGTTCGCCATCCTGATCGCCGCCGACCAGACCGGGAACATCGGCGGCGGGATCCTCCTTCACCTTTCTCGAAACCAGGTCGTCGAAGCCGCAGGCCCTTACATCTTCGGCCAGGAAGACACCTCCCGGATGGCCGAGGATCTGATCGAGGCCTGCATCGCTTCCCTGGCCCGGACCGGCAGAATCGGGCTGATTCTGCGCCACCCGACCCGGCACATCCCGGAAGGATGGTTCGAATTGTTGGGGACTCTGGAGCCCCGGGGGGAGGACGGGAAGATCCGGTCCAACCCGTTCTACTACCGGCAGATCGAGGAGGATCTCGGAACGGCGGTCTGGTGCCACCCGGACCTGACGGCTTTTCTTTCGGGCGAATACAGACGTCTGGCCCTGCCCCGCAGGATCCGCACCGTCAGCGACCTCGGAGAAACCGCCTCCCCCTACTCGGTGATCTTCGTGGAACTTGATCCGTTTCACGACGAAGCGGTGCTTCATCCGATCTGGTGGAGCCGGGACGCAGAACAGAACCTGGCGGATCATCTCGCGCTGCTCGAAAAGGAATCCCTCTCGAACATCCTGTTCGCCATGGATCTCGGGAACCCCTGGCACGTGCGGTTCACCCCGATGCTGATCGAGGAAGGCTTCGAACCACGCATCGTCATGCCCTATGGCGGCGTGTCCGATCTCCTGCTTTTTCAGCGTTCGAGAAGGGGAGGCTCCAAATGAGCGGGGTGGCCCTGCAGCAACTCGTCCCCGACTACATCCAGCGGTTCGAGGCCTACATCCCGAGCAAGCCGGATCCCGAACTGAAGAAGCTCTATGGGTGCGACCGCCTCTACCGCCTCAACAACAACGAAAACTGCCTCGGCCCCCCGCCGGAGGCGCAGCGCATCATCCAGCGCTTCCCGCCGCCCGCCGCAGCCGTTTATCCGAGCGGGGACTGCTACTACCTCCGGACGGCGCTCGCGGAAACCTTCGGGAAGCACCCCGACCAGTTCATCGTCGGCAACGGCGCGAACGAGGTGATCACCTGCGTGATCAAGGCCTTCTGCCAGCAGGGGGACAACATCGTCACGGCGGACAAGACCTACGCGGTCTACGAATGGGTGGCCGAGTTCTCGGGGCTCGAGGCGCGGCTGGTTCCGCTCGAGGATTTCGAATTCGACGATCAGGCCATGCTGGAAAGGATGGACGACCGCACCAAGATCGCCTTCGTCTGCAACCCGAACAACCCGACCGGCTCCTACTGGGACACCGAACGGATGCGGGCCTTTCTGGATGCCATAGACGGACGGCGCATCGTCGTCGTGGACGAGGCCTACTGCGAGTTCGTGGACCGCGCGGACTACCCGGACGGCATGGCGCTGATGGAGGACTACCCCAATCTGGTCGTATTCCGGACCTTTTCGAAGATGTACGGGCTGGCGGGGCTCCGCATCGGCTATCTGGCGGGGAGTCCGGAAGTCGTTCAAACCATCCGGAAGACCATGACCGTCTACTCCGTCAACGTCCTGGCCCAGGAGGCGGCGCAGGCGGCGATCCGGGACACGGAGCACATCGAACGGACGCGGTCGATGGTGCGGCAGGGCAAGGATTTCCTGGGCCGCGAACTCGCGCGGATGCACCTGCCCGTCGTGGTCGGGGAAGGGAATTTCATGATGGTCAGGCTGCCCATGAGCGACACGCTCGCCTATCGGAGGCTCATGGCGGAGGGCGTCATGGTCCGGACGATGACCGGGTTCCGCTTCCCGAACTACATCCGCATCACCCTCTCCCACATGGAGGCCCTGGAGGCCCTGGTGGAGGCCCTGCAGAAGATCCTCAAACCACCAGCCTGAGGAGGCGGGAAACCGTGCCGCTGCTTTCAGGGAAGCAGCGCCCCCAGGGAGAGGAGCCGCAGCATGAGGTTGCCCGAGACCATGCGCCTGTATTCGGCCGATGCTCGGACATCGTCGATCGGGGCCACGGCCGTCCTCGCAAGCGCGGCGGCCTGCTCGAACACCTCCCGCGAGGGCCTCTTGCCGGCAAGCAGCGCCTCCGCCGGGTCACAGGTCATGACGGTCGGGCCGACGCTCCCCCAGGCGAAGCGCGCCGACTCGACCACGCCGTCCACGGATACCCGCAGCCGGGCGGCCATGCTGGCCAACCCGATGGCCATGGCCTTGCGCTGCCCCACCTTCTCGAAGTGATGCACCTGCCTCCCTGCCGGCTTTTCCACCCGGACACCCGCCAGGATCTCACCCGGTTCGAGGCGCGTCCTCCCCGGACCCGTGATGAACTCCCCGATCGGCACATGCCGCATCCCGCTCCGGCTTCGAAGCTCCAGGACGGCATCGAGGACATAGAGAGGCGGGAGCGTGTCCCCTGCAGGGGAGGCGGTGCAGATGTTGCCGCCAAGGGTCCCCATCCGGCGGATCAACGGGGAGCCGAGCCCCCGCAACGCCTGGTGGAGCACCGGAAGGTGCCGCTCGACAAGGGGGTGGCCGATCAACTCCGCATGGGACGTGCAGGCCCCGATCCAGAGATCCCTTTCCCCCTCGCGCACCCCGCGGAGTTCGGCGATCCGTTCAAGGCAAATGAAGGCGGCGGGATCGCTCCTGCCGGCCCGCACCTTCACCAGGAGGTCCGTCCCTCCGGCAAGGAGCACCCCTTGCGGCTCCCCTTCCATGAGAAGCCAAAGCGCCTCCAGGCTCTCGGGGGAAAAAACGTCTCTCATGGGATGGGGTCTCCCTGCAGCGTCTCGAACGCCGCCTGAACGGCATCCACGATCTTGGCGTACCCCGTGCAGCGGCAGAGGTTGCCACTCAGGCCTTCGCGGATCGCCTCCCGGCCGGGGTCGGGGTCCGCCCCCAGGAGGTCCGCGGCAGCGACGATCATGCCGGGCGAGCAGAAGCCGCACTGCACCGCCCCGCACCGGACGAAGGCCTCCTGGAGCGCCCGGAGGCGGCCGTCCTCTGCGGCGCCCTCGATGGTCGTCAGAGTCTTCCCATCCAGCTGCGCGGCCAGCATGAGGCAGCCGAGACGGCTTTCCCCGTTCACCAGGACCGCACAGGCCCCGCACTCTCCGCTGCCGCAGCCTTCTTTGGTCCCCGTCAGCCCCAGGTCCTCCCGCAGGAGGTCGACCACCCGCCGGTCCGGAGCCGTGTCCAGACGCGTTTCTTTCCCGTTCAAGACAAAGCGGATTTCCATTGCCCTCACTCCGTAAGCGATGCCGCGCTTCCCCCGCTCATCAGCGCGAGAATCCTTTCCCCGGTCAGGGGTGAACGGTCCGGCTCGATGCCGCAGGCGTCCGAGACCGCATTGGCGATGGCCGGGAGGGGCCCGTTCATCCCGACCTCCCCGACGCCCTTCAGCCCGAAGGGCCCCGTCGCCTCCGGGGCCTCCACAGCGATGGAGGCGATCTCCGGCACGTCGATCGCCCCCGGGATGATGTAGGTCGCAAAATCGGGGGTGAGGATACGGCCCTCTTCCAGACGCACCGCCTCGCTCAGGGCATAGCCGATCCCCTGGGCGACGGCCCCCTCGACCTGCTGCTCGAAGGTCTGCGGGTTGAGCACCCGGCCGGCCTCCGTCGCTGCGCAATAGGTGTCGACCGTAACGGCCCCCGTCAGTTCATCCACCTCGACACGGGCAAGGTGGGCGGCGTGGGAAAAGAGGAGGTGCGGAAACCCGATGACGAACTCCTTCCCCGTATCCGGGACGTCCTTTGCGACCGGCATGATGAACTGGCTGATGCAGACACGGACCTCGTCGCGCATCATGGCCGCTATGTCGCGGAGGGCGACCTCTTTTCCCGCCTTCGCGTAGAGCACCCGCCCCGGAAGCAGTTCGAGGTCGTCGAGGGTGTCGGCGAAAAGCATCAGGGCCGCCCAGCCCAAAATCCGGCGGCGCAGCTCCTCGCAGGCCTGGATCAGGGCGTTTCCGTAGGTGTAGGTGGTCCGGCTCGCCGCCGCCGAGCCCGACGGATAGGTCCTCTCCGTATCCGGCTGCACGCCCTCGATGCGCGTCTCGAGCTGGTGCAGGATCTCACCGGCGATCTGAAAGAGGGCACTCGTGTTCCCCTGGCCCATATCGCTGACCCCATTGTAGACCCGGATGGCCCCTTCGCGCGTCAACTCGACCTTGGCAATGGCCGAGTCGGGCAGTCCGCGCCCGTATCCCATGGCATTCCAGAGGGCCGCCACGCCGACGCCCCGTTTCTTGAACGGACCGGCCTCCGCCTTCCAGGCCTCCCGTCCTCGCCACAGGGGGTGCTCCCACAGCGCTTCGAGGCAGGCGCGGATGCCGGTGGACTGCGTCAGCCGCACGCCGCATCCGTTCGTATCGCCCTGTTCGAGGGCGTTTTGGACCCGCAGGGCCAGAGGGTCCATCCCCAGCCGCGCCGCCAGCCGGTCCATCATCCGCTCGACGGCGAAGCTCACCTGGGCCACCCCGAACCCGCGCATGGCCCCGCCGATGGGGTTGTTCGTGTAGACGCACACGCCTTCGATCCGGGTGTGCGGGATGCGGTAGGGGCCGGAGGCGTGCTCCATCCCGAGGGCCATGACCTCGCCGCCCAGGTGCGCGTAGGCCCCCGTGTCATAGAACAGGCGGCAGTCGAGCGCCTGGAGTTCACCGTTTTCGGATGCCCCGAGCCGGTAGTGCATGCGCGCCGCATGGCGCTTGTACCCTGCCAGGAAGTTCTCCTCGCGCGACCACCACATTTTCACCGGCCGCTCCCCGGCATGCAATGCCGCAAAGGCCAGGAGACACTGGACCGTAGCGCCGTCCTTTCCGCCAAAGCCGCCGCCGAGGTAAGGCCCGACGATCCGGATCCGGTCCATCGGGATGCCGAGGGCATGGCCGATCTCCCACCGGTCCCGGAAGGGGGCCTGGGTGGAAACGACCAGAACGAGCCGGCCGTCGGCCTCCTGCCAGGCGACCCCGTTTTCCGTCTCCAGGAAGGCGTGGGAGATGAAGGGGACCTCGAAGGTCCCTTCGACCATGACGGAGCAGGACCGCAAGGCCGCCTCTGCGCTGCCTTTGCGGATCACGGTTTGGAGGAGCGTGTTCCCGGTCGGCCTGCCTTCGTGGACGAGCGGCGCATCCGGAAGGAGCGCCTCGTCGATCCCGAACACGCCGGGCAGCGGCTCGATGTCCAGCCGGATTAGGTCCAAGGCCTTTTGGAGCACCGAACGGTCTTCCGCGAGAACGAGCGCGACCGGATCCCCGCGGTGCCGCACGACGTCGTCGCAGAGGACCGGCTGATCCTTGTGGACGATCCCCTGCCGGTTGGTCCCCGGCACATCGCGCCCCGTAAGGACGGTGACAACCCCCGGCAGCCCGGCAGCCGCTCCGATGTCGACGCCTCGGATGCGGCCGTGGGGCACCCCGGCGCGCTTGGCCCCGGCCCACAGCAGGACTTCGCCATAATGGTCGGCGGCGTACCTTTCCAGACCCGCAGCCTTCGACGCCGCGTCCGGACGGACAAAAGGTCGTCCGATTCTGGGAATGTCCTCATTCATGCGCTGTCCGCTTCGATGGCCGGCATCCAGGGATGCCCTCCATCACGCAACGAAAGTTCACAATAGCAAAAGTGGTGTTCGCCAGTGCATAGCACAAAGCCCTCGATCGTTCAACGCTAAACAGGATTGTCTTTCCAACCCTCCTGATTTATTCTCACCCCATTCATCTGTCTTGGGGTGTGCAACACCCGGAGAAATAACCGCGGCCGCGGGCGGAATGCAACGCCGGCTGTCAAATGTTGCGGAACTGCGCCGATCTGAGACGAGGATCCATGAACGACCCAGCCCCACCGCCGAAACTCATGTCGATCGAATTCACTTCCCTTTGTCTGATCATGGGAGCGGCCTTCTGCAACATCAGCGTCTTTTACAGCTTCTACCCCTATCTGGAAACGATCGGGATCCCCACGGCATGGCGGGGGTTCCTCGTCGGCCTCGAACCGATGTCCGCCTTCATCCTGCGTTTGGTGGTCCTGCCCTGGCTGAATGTGCGCAATGCCGTGCGCGTCATCCAGGCCGGGCTCATCCTTCTGATCGGCGCCTCATGCGCCTATCTCTGGGTGACGACAGTCCCGGCCATGATTGCCCTGCGGATCATCCACGGAGGGGTATTCGTTCTGCTGACCTCGGCGATCATCGCCCTCGCCGTGACCTTCATCCCCCAGGAAAGAAGCGGCCAAGGCTTCAGCGTCATCAGCATCGTATCGATCATTCCGTACGCCGTCATACCGCCCGTCTCGGAGGCGCTCCTGCCGCATCTGCGGAACGAAGCCGACATCTACGCGGTGGTTTCGATCTTCTCCATCCTCTCCCTTCTGCTTCTGGCCGCCGCGCGCGGCCGGATCGGCGCAGCCGTAGCAGGGCTCGACACGGCCTTGATCCGCCGGCCCACCTGGCCGGAAATCCGTGAAAACCTGCGCCGGCGGCCGGTGGCCACCCTGCTTTTCATGCTCTTCCTGATCTATTTCACCCATGCCACCTTCTTTTATTTTCTGAAGAGCCTCACCGTCCAGATCGGCCTCGGGGAGGTAGGCCTGTTTTTCAGCGTTTCGATGGTCATGATGGTGATCGTACGCCTGACGGGGACCACCCTTTTCGACCGGCTGGACAAGCGCTCCACCCTCCGGAAGGCCCTCGCCCTTCTCATCCCCTGCGTGGTCCTCCTTCCACACGTTCCATCGAGCACCTTCTACTACGTCCTGGCGGCGATCTACGGGACATGCATGGGCATTGGTCTGCCGCTGCTCAACGCCTTGCTCTTCTCGGCCTCACCGCCCTCTCTCAAAGGGCTCAACACCAACCTGGCCCTTTTTACGATGGACCTGGCCTACTTCTGTACGCCGTACCTCGGCGGGGCCCTCATCTCCTTTAGAGCCGAGTTCGGCATCCTCTTCTACATCGCCGGCGGCTGCGTCACCCTGGCTCTGGCCCTGATTGCAGGCAAACGGGGTGAAGCCGACTGAAAAGCAACGCCTTCGGACGAAGCGACGGCGGGGTTCGGGGGAGGGGGAAGTGTTTGTGCGAAGGTGACTTGTCGGCCGCCGGACCAGCAAACGCGCCAATCCACGTCAGGATGCTCAAAAAGGGCCATTTCCGGATGGGTACCCTGGTCGTGCCGGACATTCGTTTCCGGATGAGCGCTGCTTGTTTTTTGTGCAGATCCACCGGCCGCGCCTGGCAGCACAGCGCATCCGGAAACCTCAGTAATCGCGGCGCCACTTGATGCCGATTCCGCCTTCGGAGTTCTCACCGACGTCGGCCTCCCAGGTGATGCTGGGTGTAATCTCTATGTCGACCGTTATTCTGCCGCTTTCCGGTCCCAACCCCCGTTCCATCTCCAGGTAGACCTTTTCATGGATGTATTTGCCGGCCGCCAGGGCCGTATCGCTCCGGCCGTCCTCCGGGGTCTTGATCTGAAGCTGGTCTACGTTCAGAAACCGCCGCGTCCGGCTCATGAAATCAAGGCCTCCGCCGCCGGCCAGTGTACGAATCGCGTTCGCGAGCTGCAGGGCCTGGGCCGCATTGAGCCGTGATGCGGTGCGCCTGAACAGGATGTAGGAAAGGATTTCGTCCGGAGGCAGCGGCGGGTCCGAGGTCAGCGCCAGCTCGAGGGTCGAGGGAGTACCGGCAAGGCTCACCCGCGCCGTGACATCCCCAGTCGACGCATCGGCCACCACATCGATATACGGCTCCGGAGGTACGGAGCCGTCGAAGGTGATCACCCCCCTGGTCAGCAGGAACGGTTTGCCGAGGAAATTGAACCGCCCCCGGACGAGCGACAACCGACCGGCGACCACCGGAGCGTCCGCCGATCCCTCGATGGTCAGGTCGCCCTGCCACTCGGATTCGAGGCCGCGGCCGCGCACGAAGACCCGACCCGGGCTCGAAACCGCCAGATCGAACCGCAGCCGAAGGCTCGAGGGTTCCGCCGCAATCTCCTTCTTTTCCGGGGCCGCCGGTCCGCCCTGCGCACCGTTGACCTCGATCACGTCCAGGATGACCACTTCGGGAGGAAGCTTTTCCGGAATCCGCAGCTCCGCCGGACCTACGACGACCCGCCCCCCAAGCAGCATATCCCGGAGCGTCCCTGTCAAGCGGAGCGCACCCTCCGCTGCAACCGTCGCATCGACCCGCCGGACAAGGGTCGCGTTTGCCAATGTCAGATCCAGATGCAGGGGGAACCCCTTTGCGGGGGCGAGTGCCATCCAGCCCGCAGCGGAAAGTCTGCCGTTGCCCCCATCGCTCGCCCGCGCCGAGGTGATCTCGATCCGTTCCGCATTGCAGGACGCCTCGAGATCGATCTCCTTCAACACGGTCCCCGTCCGGAGATTCTCATAAGCGCCCTCCGCGACCTTCAACCCACCCGCCAGGATCGGAGCCTCCCCGCCCCCTTCGAGGCTCATGTCAGCCTTCAGGACCCCGGAGAGGACCTGATCTTCCCAATCCATCAAGGCATTGACCATGGCAAGATCGATATCGGTCCTCAGCCGTCCGCTCCATTCCTGTCCGTCGATCGACTGCGCACCGGCAGGAGAAAACGACACGGAATAAGGCGCGAGGCAGTCGAAGCTCACGATCTCCCGGTCCCGGGCGTGCATGCCGGCCGAAACCGAAAGCCCCCCCTCCGCGCCCTTCGCACGTCCGGCGACCTGCACAGGAGGCATTCCGGAGAAGTCGGGATCGGTCGACATCACGTCCTTCAGCCCGAAATCCGCTTCGAAAACCGGCTTTTCGGGCGAACCCGCCACCTGAAGGCTGACATTCACAAGCCCGGTTGCATTCGCCGAATGAAGCAGCGGCAGCGACTCCAGCGGCCAGCCGACGACGGTCCCATCCCCCCGTAAACGATCCCCGTCAACGTGCAGGGATGCCCGAAGCTCACCGGAGCCGAAGCGCAGCGCCAGGTCGGCCATGTCGATGGCCGCACTCTCGCGCTCGACCGTCACAGGCCGGATCAGCGAAACGGGATACGCCCCGTAGCGCCCTTGAAGCCGTTCGATCCGCAGCCACTCGGCCTCGGCCCCGTATGAAAACGCGCCGTCCAGATCGAGTGTTACAGGTTCTCCGTAGGTTCCTGCAAACTGCGCTTCAAAGGAAGCCGCTGCGGGCTCCCCTTCCAGACTCACTGACAGCGACGCCACGCTGAACGGGGCCTGCCGAAACCCCTTCACCTCCATACGGGCCTTTCCCGCGGGTCGATCCAAAGGCCCGCGCAGGCTCCCGGATACATCGAGCGAATCGATCCTTCCAAACCGCCCGCGGATCCCGCTGCCGGACACCTTGCATGTGAGCGTTCCGCCCTCCGGAGATGGATCGAATGTGAAGCGGAAATCCGCCGCCCCTCCGAGGTCTTGCATCTCCCACCCGAGAAAGGGGGCCAGAAACGAAAGGTCGAGCGCTGTCCCCGCGAGTTCCCCCTCGACGGCTCCCCCTGCCAGATGCAATCGGCCCTCCGCCGTCAGTCCGGGGGCGGTCACCCGGATGTCGTCGATCGAGATCCGCTCCCCCTCGAACGCGTAGAGACCCGCAACGGCATAGCGCTCCGTTTCGTCTCCGAACGAAACAACGGCCTCACCCCGCGCCGCGGCGAAGGGTCCTCTCAGACTGCCCTTCAGGCGCAGGCCGGGGAAGGCGATCCCCGCCGCCCTGAATTCCGTCCCCGCCGCCTCGATGGTGATTTCCGGCGCCCCCAACGTCCCCGAAGCGACGGCGGAGGCCGCAACGGCCCCTTCGACAGGAAGACCGACATTACGGCCGATGGCCGCGATATCGGCTGAATAGAGGCTGGCGGACCATTCGATCCGCCTGCTCGTCAAATCGAGGGTGCCCGATGCGCCGAGGGTTTCACGCTCGCCTTCGAGCCGGACCTCTTCGAAGGTCAGGTGTCTTCCAGCCTCCAGACGGCAAGCGCCGGCAGCCACCCACCGGCCTTCGAGCGCAGGGAGGATCCCGGGCGGAAGCCCTCCTGCAGGTACCGACAACGTCCCTTCAAAAGCGGCATCGAGATCCCCCGGGCCATCCGCCGCGACGTGGAAACGGAGGTCGGTTCGGCCCGCCACGGCGACCCCCCATGGAGCGGCCAGGCGGCTCAGGTCTGTGGAAGAAAAGACGCCCTGCAACTCGCCCCGCGGACCGGCGGGATCGAACGAACCGGCCAGCGTCAAACGCTGCCCTTCAGCGGCAAGTTCGAGCGACTCGAGCCCCCAACCCTCAGGGTTCGGCCCGGCCAGCGCAATCTTCCACACCAGCGGCAAATCCCCAAGCGGCCTTCGACCAGCAACCTCCAGGGCATCGACCGACCCCTCTCCGGCCCACCGCAGTTCACCCGGCGTCTCATCCCGCCCGGATGCAAACTCCGCCTGGAGGGTGCCGACAAGCCGCTTGAACCCCACGTCGGATATCTGAACCGATTCGAGTACAGGATGAAACTCGGCGCTGATCCGGTCGAAAGGACCTTTTGCCGAACCCGATAAGGTCAACGTTCCCTTCACGCTGCCACCCGTCAGGGTGCCAAGCGGCGCCAGATCCGGGATATGCGTTTCGAAACCGGCCTCCACCAGCCGCCTTTCGAAATCGAAAGACCCGCTCCCCTCCAGGCGTACACCCCCCGTATCGAACGCGACCCGCTCGACCGTCGCCGTTTCGGGGTCATCCATCCGGACGACCACCGCGACCTCCGGAGCCTTTGAACACCAGACGGACCACTCCGGCGGAAGGGCCCCCTCCGCCGGGCGCAGCATCCCGTCGATGGACAGGCGCAGGGCATCTCCGATCTCCAGGCCCAGCCCGAGCACGGCCGTTCCCCAGGGCCCCACGGCAGCGCTGCACCGGCCCTTCCAGGCATCCAAGGCGCCGTCGCCCTCCATCCGAACCTCGATCACTCCGTCCGGAATCGACAAGGCCCTGCCCACAATCCCTCCAGGGGCCTCCTGAAAGACAAACGCCACGCGCAGCCGATCGGCATCCAGCCACAGAACGGCATCGCCCTCGAGCCGGGCCGCAGGACCGCCGTCGACACGGAGCCGGACGCCCTGACCACGATCCGCAGAGGCCTCCCCCAGGGCGCCATCGAACATGAACGCGGCAGGCTCCCCCAAAACAGGCTCTTCCAGCGTCAGACGCTCGACCCGCATCTCGCCCACCGCGAGGCGGGCGAAGACATTCCTGACGGCCGACAGGGGGCTGCCCTCCTCTTCGGAGGCCGCGTCAGCCTCGGCCACAGGCGCGCGCAGAAGCCGGACTTCGCCCGCACGGCAATGCTCCACGTGGAGCCTCCCGGCAAAGAGCGCCCACAGGCTCCCCAGACGGAAATCGAGTTCCTCGATCCGGATCCAAAGTCCTTCACGGTCATAAAGGGCGATCGCCCCCACAGAGAAGTCAAGCGGTACGACGCCCGTCAACCCCTCGATCCTCACGGACGGTGCGCCATCGACCCGGGAAGCCGCCTCGACGGCCGCAATGAGCCTCGCCCTGCCCCACGGCGTCTGCAGGGCCGTAAAAGCCGCAGCGGCCAGAACGATCAGCAGGGCGACCGCACCCAGACCCCATTGGATGGTTTTTATGACGGTTCGCTTCGACATGGTCCGCTCAAAAGGCCTGCCCCAGGCTGATGTAAACCTGGAAGGGTTCATCCACATCCGGCCGGCGGTTGAGTGGGATGCCCACATCCAGACGCAGCGGTCCGATGGGCGTAATATAGCGCAGGCCGATGCCCGTCCCCCACAAGACGTCGGAGCTGTCGTCCAGAATCCGGTCGGAAAACGCGCTGCCGCCGTCCAGGAAAAGGACCGCACCGATCGTATCCGTCATACCCAGCCTCGCCTCCACCGACATCTCCAGCAATGCCTTGCCCCCGATTGGAGACCCGTCCCTGAGAGGGCCCACAGACTGGTAGGCATACCCTCGGATGGAGCCGCCCCCGCCGGCATAGAGACGCTCGTCGGCCGGGATATCGAGCACGTCGGGCCCAGGCTCGGCGCCGGCCGACACCCTGCCCGCCAGGATCAGGCGCCGGTTCGCGATGACGGGGACGTAATGGGTCATCGTGCCGATCACCTTCAGAAAGTCCGCATCACGCCGTTCAAGATCCAGGTAGGGAGACGCCTCCACCGCCAGACGGCCCCCTCTTTCGGGGTCCAGGAGATCCTTCGTGCCGTCCCATGCCAAAGAAACGGGGAAGGAAAGGTATTTGAAGCGGTTCTTTTCCTCGAACTGCGTCACCGTCGAGACCTTGGCCTGAACCCCCAGGCCCAGCTCGAGCGTCTCCCGCAGTTTTCGCCCCACCAGGAACCGGCCGGTGTAGCTGCGAGCCTCATAGGCATCCGGTTTGTCATCGGCCAGCCGCAAGGTCATCTCCAGCCGCTGGTCCTGACGGAGGAACCATGGCTTGCGGAAGCTGAACTCCCCTCCCTGCTCGAAGCGGGAAAGCGTCCCCGTAAAGCCCAGATGTTCGCCCTCACCGAAGAGGTTCCGATTCTCCCAGGAAAACCGGCCGCCAAAGCCCTCATCGGTGCGGTAATAGAGAGTGGTGGCAATCGTCTTCAATTTTCTCTCCGTCAGCACCACCTTCAGCGGGAGCTTTCCGTCGGCCTCGGAGACGGTGCCCTTCTCGACCCGGATGATCGAGAAAAAGCCCGTCGCCCGTAGCCGGTCCTGAAAAACCTCCAGGGGACCGGGGTCGTAAGGATCCTCGAATCTCCAGGGAATCAGGTCCCGCACCACCTGTTCCTCGAGGCGCGTCAGGCCCTCGATCTCGACCTCGCCAAAACACGCTCGGGGCCCCGAATCGAGGACGAAAAGCAGATCCATGGCACGCGCCCCATGCTGCACCAGAGCGCGTCGCTCGGCAATCTTCGGGTAGGGGTAGCCCTTCTCCCGCACGTGGCGAAGGAGGGCGGCCTCGGCATCGACCACCGCGGCCGCCCGGGCGGCCCTTCCGGGGTAAAGCCCGAGTTCCGCAGGTGAAGGCACCTTCTCCGGGGGCAGTTCGGTGCCCTCAGCCGGTGCGATCTCCACATTCCTGAAGGTGTAAAGCGGACCGGAGGCAATCTCGAAGGTCACCCTGACAGGCGTCGAGTTCCGATCCACTTGAAAATCAAACCGTGCATCGTAATACCCCTCGGATCGCATGACCGCCGTCAGTCGGGGGATGTCCTCCTGGACACGCCTCCGCAGAAACCTCACCGTAGCCGGCGGATAGGTCTCGCGCTCCTGAACGGCGACGGACGATTCCTCGAGCAGGCGCTTCAAGGGCGGGTCCTCGATTCCGGCGAAATGGACGACGTATGCCACGCCTTCCTTTTTCGTGTCCGCCCAGGCCCGGGCAGGCACCCAAGCGATCGAGAAAAAGGTCGAAAGCACGATCAAGAGACAAACCGAATGACGGGGAAACCTCCTCGACCGCCGACCCGATTCCGGTCGGCGGGGGGGGCGATTTTTAATTTTACGATTGAAATTCAGGATGTTAGTATACATATTCCCATGAATCGCGAACACGATGCGACGCTGCCGACGCCTTCCTGAAACGCCGGCCTCCGAAGCGCGAAACGAGCGGGCCCGCCGGATTCGCGCCTGGCGCTCGACCGCAGGCTGTCTCGCGGATGCGTCCTGCGGATCGGCAGGGAAACTATGTCTCAACCAAAATCGGCCGCGCAACGGCATGGAGGATCGCAACGATGAACGAACAAACCACAACGGGATAGGTCCCCGGCGCTGTAGGTAAGATAACCGAACTCCACGCGGTTTACTACCACGATCGCTGGGGCTTCGACGTTTCCTTCGAGACCCGGGTAGGTGCCGAACTCTCGGAATTTGTGCGCCATTTTCAGGAGGAGCGCGACGGTCTCTGGCTCGCGTGGTGCGAGAAGACCTTCGCCGGGAGCGTGGCCGTCGACGGCAGGCCGGGAACCCTCCGCAGATGCGCGGAAAGGCCCCAAAAGCAAAAGGCCCGGTGCGGAAGGCGAATGCCTCCCGCACCGGGCCTCTATGATCGACTGCGGCCGGTGACCTGATGCGCCGGCCTGCAGGGTAGAGCGATGCGCGGCGCTTACATCATGCCGCCCATGCCACCCATACCGCCCATGCCGCCACCCGGCATCGGAGGCATGTCATCCTTGTCCTTCGGTTTTTCGGCGATCATCGCCTCGGTCGTCAGAAGCAGCGAGGAGACCGAGGAGGCGTTCTGCAGCGCGAAACGGGTCACCTTGGTCGGGTCGATGATCCCGGCCTTCAACAGGTCTTCGTACGCGCCCTTGTCAGCGTTGTAACCGATCGCCCCTTCCTTTTCCTTGACCTTTTCGACGACCACGGACCCTTCGGCCCCGGCGTTGTTGGCGATCTGACGGAGCGGTTCCTCGAGCGCACGCATGACCAGCTTGACGCCGGGCTGTTCCTCGCCTTCGAGCTTCAACCCAGCCAGCGCCGGAATGCAGCGGACGAGCGCGACACCGCCGCCCGGCACGACGCCTTCTTCCACAGCGGCGCGCGTGGCGTTCAGGGCGTCTTCAACCCTCGCCTTCTTCTCTTTCATCTCGGACTCGGTGGCAGCCCCCACGCTGATGACGGCGACGCCGCCGATCAGCTTCGCAAGGCGCTCCTGGAGCTTTTCGCGGTCGTAATCGGAAGTCGTCTCATCGATCTGGGCACGGATCTGCTTGACCCGCCCTTCGAGGTCGGCGCGGTTTCCGCCGCCGTCCACGATGGTGGTGTTGTCCTTGTCGATGTTGATGGTCTTGGCGGTGCCGAGGTCGTTCAGGGTCGTGTTTTCGAGTTTGAAGCCCAGGTCCTCGGAGATGACACGGCCGCCGGTCAGGATGGCGATATCCTCGAGCATGGCCTTGCGGCGATCCCCGAATCCGGGGGCCTTGACCGCGGACACCTGCAGCGTTCCACGCAATTTGTTGACGACCAGGGTCGCCAGCGCCTCACCTTCGATGTCCTCGGCGATGATCAGGAGCGGCTTGCCCATCTTGGCGATCTGTTCCAGGATGGGGATCATATCCTTCATGCTGCTGATCTTCTTCTCATGGAGCAGAATATAGGGCTCGCTCAGATTGACGATCATCTTCTCGGGATCGGTGACAAAATACGGGGAGAGATAGCCGCGGTCGAACTGCATGCCTTCCACCACCTCGAGGGTGGTCTCCATGCTCTTGGCCTCTTCGACCGTGATGACGCCTTCCTTGCCGACCTTGTTCATGGCCTCGGCGATGATATTGCCGATGGTGGTGTCGTTGTTCGCCGATATGGTGCCGACCTGGGCGATCTCTTCCTGGTCTTTGGTGGGCTTGGAAATCTTCTTGAGTTCTCCGACGGCCACTTCGACCGCCTTTTCGATGCCGCGCTTGAGGGCCATCGGGTTGATACCGGCGGCCACGAGCTTGGATCCTTCGCGATAGATCGCCTGGGCCAGAACCGTCGCCGTCGTGGTCCCGTCACCGGCCACATCGGAGGTCTTGGAGGCGACCTCCTTGACCATCTGCGCGCCCATATTCTCGAACTTGTCCTCCAGTTCGATTTCCTTGGCGACCGTTACGCCGTCCTTCGTGATGTTCGGTGAACCAAAGGATTTGTCCAAAATAACATTGCGGCCTTTGGGCCCCAGAGTCACCTTCACAGCATCTGCAAGGAAATCGACGCCCCGCAGGATGGATTCCCTCGCCTTTACACCGTATTTAATCTCTTTCGCCATGCTGATTCTCCTCCTCATATAATTGTTTTGAACAGGCGGATATCCGATCGTTCAGGCTGCTATTGCACGATGGCAATGATATCGTCTTCCCGCATGATGAGATGTTCCTCGCCCTCGATCTTGATCTCGGTGCCCGCATATTTTCCAAAAAGAATACGGTCGCCCGCTTTCACCTCCAGGGGCATCTTGGTCCCGTTCTCGAGGATCTTCCCGTTGCCGACAGCAACGACGACGCCCTCGATGGGCTTTTCTTTCGCGGTGTCCGGAATGATGATTCCGCCCTTGGTTTTCTCTTCACCCTCGACCCGTTTCACGATGACGCGATCATGCAGTGGCCTTACATTCATCTTCCATTTCCTCCCATTTCAGTTTTTTTTCGAATTGAAGAGGCCCTCATCGGCCCCTTAAAGCAAAAAGCTTCCTTTCCTGTCGGGCACCTGTTCGAAACGCTGCCTACAAGCGATGACCTTCAACAAGGCCTTTCCAGGAAGCCTGTTTAAACAGAAAGCAGCCCATGAGCATTCAAGCGCTTTGCCAACCACACCCCGGCGAAGGCGCCTGGAGCCCCCCCGTTTCACCGAAATCAGACAACGGTTAAAGCTAATACGGCATCGCTTTTTGTCAATAGACCGGGAAGGAAAAAAAGGAAAAGGTTACAGAGGCTGGCTCAAGCGCCAAGACCAAGTCTCCATGACACCGAGCGAAAGGGGTTTGAGAGGCGTCCACGCCAGGTATTCAGCCGCTTTCCCGACCCGCAGGCAACTGCGGCGAAGGTCACCGGCACGGGCTTCCCTCAACAGGGGGGTGGCCAATTGCGGGTCGATCGGTCCCCGCAGGGCATCGAGGCTGTTGAAGATCGTACGGTACAAATCGCGCGTCCGTGTTTCCATCCCCGTACCGATGTTGTAACAACCGCCCCCTCCGTGCGAGAGTGCGGCGATATTGGCCCTGACGATATCGCCGACGAAGCAGTAATCCCGGACCATTCCGTCTTCCTCTCCGGGGAAATGAAAGAGCAGCGACGGCTCACCCTTCAGGAGATTGTTCATGAAGATGGCCACGACACCGGCCTCCCCTTTGGGAATCTGCCTCGGCCCATAGACATTGGCATAGCGCAGGACGCAGTAATCCAGGCCATGCTGATGCCGATAATACGCGAGATAGTGCTCCGAAGCGTATTTGGCGACCGCATAGGGTGAGAGCGGCCTCGGCAGGCAGTCTTCGGATGTGGGGTATTCCTCGGCCTCCCCGTATATCGCCCCTCCCGAAGAGATGAAGATCACCTTTTTCACCCCGGAGCGCACCGCGGCCTCGAGGAGGTTCAGAAGACCCTTGATATTGATATCCGCATCCGCAACCGGATCGCCCACGGATGCGGGCACACTGATCTGTGCCGCATGGTGGTTCAATGCGTCCGGCCGTTCGCGCGCGATAATCTCGAAGATCTCCGCAGAGCGGATGTCCGCTTCGTAAAAGCGGGCGCCGGGGTTGACATTGGAAAGCCTGCCGCTCGAGAGATCGTCCACCACCGAAACCTGATGGCCTTCGGCCAGATATCCATCCACCACGTTGGAACCGATGAACCCGGCCCCTCCCGTCACCATGATCCTCATCCTGCCCCCGTTCGATCCCCCGGCGAAGTCTTTGGGTCCGGAACCCGCTCCGCGTAACTGTTCTCAAGTCCCTGGACCAGCCATGTCAGGGCGCGGTTGATGGGTGTTGAGACCCCGCAGCGCTCCCCTTCCGTGACGATGGCCCCATTGATATGCGCGATCTCCGTAGGGCGCTCTTTGAGGACATCCTGCAGCATCGAGGCGATATTGTCCGCCGTCGCGCGGCACACCTCCATGACGCGCCCAATCGGATCGGGATAGGGAAGGGTGATCCCCCGAGCAGCCGCCACGGCCGTCGCTTCCCTCACCAAATCGTCCATCAACCGGGAGACGGTCGGCAGTTCCGGCAGGCGCCCGTTCTTGACCCGCAGCAGCGCCGTGAGGGCGTTGATCCCGGCATTGACGATCAGTTTCCCCCATATGAGCTGATCGACCCTTTCGGCCGTACGGATCGCAAAGCCAGCCTGTCTGAAGGCTTCGGCGATCTGTTCGATCGTTTCGTCCCGCCCCGGATCAGGGCCGATGACCGTATCCCCGCGGCCGGCATGCCGGATACGGCCGGGGCCCAGCACCGTCGCGCCCTCGGCCGTGATCCCGCCGAGGACCCGCTCCGGACCGAAGACATCCTGGAGAACCTCGAAATTGCCGAGCCCGTTCTGCAGCGTGAGCACCCTCCCTTCGGCCGGCAGCCAATCCGCGATCTGCTCGGCCGCCTGCCGCGTCTGGTTGGCCTTGACACAGATCAGCGCCAGATCGGGCCTCGAGGGCGCTTCGGGCGTGATGACAGGCACTTCGACCCTGTAATCGCCTAGGATTCCTTCGATGAAAATCCCTTCCCTGTTGATGCGATCCGCCCGCTCCGGCCGGTAATCGAGCAGCGTGGCGTCATAACCGGCCTTCCGGAACCGGGCCGCGAACAGACACCCCACCGCCCCCGGGCCAACAACCAGGATCTTCATGGGCAACCCCTCAAATCTTTTCGGCCTCGTCGGCACTCATCGAAAAAACGTGCTCAGGGCCGGGGAAGGCGCCGCTCTCGACATCCTGCCTGTACCGGGCGAGGGCCTCGCGGATCTGGGGCGCCAGGTTGACGTACTGCTTGACGAATTTCGGTGTGAAGCGTTCGAAAAGCCCCAACACGTCATGATAAACCAGGACCTGTCCGTCGCAGTCGGGCCCGGCGCCGATCCCGATCGTGGGGATGCGCAATTCGCGGGTAATACGCGCCCCCAGGACGTCCGGGACGCATTCCATGACGATCATGAAAGCACCGGCGGCCTCCATGTCCCTGGCCGCCTGGACCAGTTCCCGGGCGCTCTCGGCGTCCTTGCCCTGAACCTTGAAGCCGCTCAGCTTGGTCGCCGTCTGCGGTGTGAGCCCGATGTGCCCGCACACCGGAATCCCCGCCTTTACAATCGCCCGGATCACCCCCGCCATCTCGCTGCCGCCCTCGAGCTTGACGGCCTCACATCCCGCTTCTTTGATGAAGCGGCCGGCGTTCTCAACGGCCTTCTCTTCGCTCACCTGATACGAGAGAAAGGGCATATCCCCGAGGATGAAACCGCTCTTCACGCCCCGGCGCACGGCCTTGCAGTGATGGATCATCTCGTCCATCGTCACGGGGACCGTCGAATCATACCCAAGCATGACCATACCCAGGGAATCGCCCACCAGAATGGTGTCGATCCCGGCCTGATCGGCCAGCGCCCCAGAAGTATAGTCATAGGCCGTCAGCATGGTGATCTTCTGCCCCGCCGCCTTTTTAGCCTGCAAACCTGCAATCGTCACTTTTTTCCGTTCCATTGGTCCCTCCTCTCGATGCGTACCCGGAGGCCGCGGTGGCGTCAACCCTCCACACCCAAAAGTCCTTATAGGATATCCAGCCAGAAACGATCATCAGCCACATGCACATTTCCCATCCGGAGATGAGGATTTTCTCTTCACACGCTTCGCGGCGGGTCCCGGTTTGCCGATATCAAGGAAATCAAGCGTTTGCGCGGAGGCGACCTGCTGGTCACCGCACAAGCAAACATTCAGATCGACGCCGAGATTGGCAAAAAAAGACCCTTTCCGGATGGAAACCGACTCCTGCAAAAACTGTCCGGAAGCCCATGGCTGCCGACACAGCTGTCATTTCCCATTCTCTTTAGTGTCCATCCGGAAAAGAGCATCCAGCGCGGCAAAGTTTCCAACCCGGAAATGAGGATTTTTGGCCAATATCAAGGAAATCAAGCGTTTGTGCGGAGGCGACCTGCAGGTCGCCGCACAAGCAAACGTGCAGATCGACGCCGAGATTGGTCAAAAAGACCATTTCCGAATGGAAACTATCTATCACGTCTATGTCAACGGCACAGCGTTGTCAACCTTATTGAGCAGCGCCCTCGAAAGGCATTCGAAATCCCCGTACAGACATTTTAAGGTTGCCGCAAACCAGAGGGGACGTGTATACTCCTGTTTCATCGGAAACCCGTCATGCAGGCAGACATCGGCACCCACCCCTACCGTCGACCGAGCGGTGACCTCCAGGCTGCGTCCGGATGAAACCAGTGTTTTCTCCATCCAGTTCAAACCGCTCGGTCCCGGTCCGGAAACTCCCGCTGCCTGCCTTTCATTTCCAGAATGACCCTGCTGCAGTTCCAGACAAAACGTCGAGTGTCCGGAATCCTGCAGCGGACCTCTCAACCCCTGGACGTCACGAGTCCCAGAATGGCCCAGATCGACGCTTTTTTCAAACTCATGAACGAACAGGGGGCCTCCGACCTCCACATGGTTACGGGTCAGCAGCCCGTCCTGCGCATTCATGGGGATCTCGAACGGATCAAGTACAGGATCCTCGAAAACGATTCCCTGAAGGCCATGCTCTACGAGATTGCACCGGAGGACAAGATCAAGGCGTTCGAAGAGACGGGAGACGTCGATTTCGGGTACGAGATCCCGGGGCTCGCACGCTATCGCGCCAATTTTTTCCAGCAGCGGAGCGGGGTCGGCGCCGTCTTTCGTGAAATCCCTTCCAGGATCCTGACCTGTGAGGAACTCGGCCTGCCTCCGGTGATCCGCCGGCTCGCCTCGCTCCCCCGCGGGCTCGTCCTGGTGACAGGGCCGACCGGCAGCGGCAAGTCCACCACGCTTGCGGCCGTCGTCGATGAAGTGAACCGCACTCGCAAAGACCATATCATCACCATCGAAGACCCCATCGAGTTCGTACATCATAGCGACAAGGCAATCATCAACCACAGGGAGGTGGGCCGGCACACACGCTCCTTCTCCATCGCCCTGCGGGGGGCTCTGCGTGAGGATCCCGACGTGATCATGGTGGGGGAAATGCGCGATCTGGAGACCATCGCCCTCGCCATCGAGGCGTCCGCCACGGGCCACCTGGTTCTGAGCACCCTGCACACATCGAGCGCCTCCAAGACCGTGGACCGGATGATCGAGGTCTTCCCGGAAAATGAACAGGAGCAGATCCGCAACACCCTGGCGGACAATCTGCGGGCCGTAATCAGTCAGACCCTGTTCAAACGCACCGACCGTCGGGGCCGCGTGGCGGCGCTCGAGATCCTGATCGCCACGCCGGCCGTCCGAAACCTCATCCGTGAAGGCAAGACCTTTCAAATCCCCTCCATGCTGCAGATGGGCAAAAAATACGGCATGCAGACCCTCGATGACGCCATCCTGAACCTGCTCAACCAGAAGATCATCGCTCCTGAAGACGCCTATTCCAAATCCACGGACAAATCTCGATTCCTGCCTTTCCTGACACATCCACCCGCCGATTTCACCGAGGTATAGGTAAAGGAAGGACCGCTCCATCATGCAAAAAAGGGACGTGGACTACATTCTGAACAGGATACTCGAGACGGGAGCCGAGGTTTCGGACATCAACATAACGGTGGGGAAGCCTTTTCAGGTCGAGACCTCCGGCATCCTCGTCCCAGCCCCGGTCCACCCGGCCATCGAGGCGTTGACACCCTTTCAGACAGAGGCGTTCGCCCTCAACCTGCTTGAAGGGGACCGGCGCCTCCTGAGGAGGCTGCTGACGGAAGGCTCCTGTGACCTTTCCTACCAGCTTCCAGGGAAAGGGCGTTTCAGGGTCAATATCTTCTCTCAAAAAGGCTGCTATTCCATTGTCATGCGGCTGCTGCCAGACGAGGTGCCCGCCATCGAGGATCTCGGACTGCCCCGGGCCTTTCACCAGATGACCGAATGCCGTAACGGCATCATCCTCATCACCGGCGCGACAGGAACCGGCAAAACGACCTCGCTCGCCGCGATCCTCGATGAGATCAACCAGCGAGACGCGGTCCACATCGTGACGCTGGAAGATCCGGTTGAGTTCGTTCACCCACAGAGAAAGGCCACCTTCAACCAACGCGAACTGGGGACCGACTTCGAATCCTTCGCCTCAGGCCTGCGGGCGGCACTGCGCCAGGCGCCGAAGGTCATCCTCGTCGGGGAAATGCGAGACCGGGAGACGATCGAAATCGGGTTGACGGCCGCGGAAACCGGTCATCTGGTGTTGAGCACCCTCCACACCGTGGACGCCGGGCAGACCATCTACAGGATCCTCGGAATGTTCGACCAGGACGAGGAACACCAGATCAAGATCCGGCTGGCCGAAACCCTTCGGTGGGTGGCATGCCAACGCCTGCTGCCCAAGGCGGGAGGCGGACGCGTTGCAGCCTTCGAGATCATGAGGACCAATCTGCGGGTTCGGGATGCCATCCTGAACGGAGAATCGGAGGGAAAGACCTTTTATGAAATCATCGAAGCCGGACACCCCTTCGGCATGATGACCTTCGATCAGAGCATCGTCGAACTGTTCGAGAAAGGGCTGATTACGGAGGAAACCGCCATGAGCTACGCCTCGCGAAAGTCCGTGGTCGGCCGGGCGCTCGACACGATCCGGGCCGGCAAGGGCGAATCGACCTCCCCCATCACGGACCTCGAACTGGACCTCGAATACGGCAACCGCGAGAGGGGCAAGAAACTCTACGAGGCCTTGTTATGGAAATCACCTGCGAATCCTGCCGATCCCGACTGAAGGTCAGAGAAGAAGACATTCCCCCGGGCAAGGCCCTTTTTGTCACCTGCCCCAGATGCAGCACCCGCCAGAGGGTCTCCCCTCCAAACGATGCGGGACGACCCCCTGCAATCGAGCCGGGGAATCGCGCACCCGGCGAATCTCCGTCCCCCCGGTCCGTCCCCGTGTTGAGCGATCGGGGATCCGGATCGTTCGACGAAACGGCCGACCTGGCGCTGATCCTTTCCGCCGATGAAGCCCAAGCCACTCATATCAATCGAATACTTCAGGATATTGGATACAGGACCGTCACCGCCTCCACACCCGCCACCGCCATCGACAGCCTGCGCCTGTACCCCTTCGATCTGGTCCTCATGGCGGATCCTTTCGACGGCGCCGTTGCCTGCAAGAATCCCGTGCTGGACTATCTGAACAGCCTGTCCATGTCGGTCCGGCGCCACATCCTTCTGGCCGTGTTGACCCCCGGATTCAAGACAAAGGATCCCATGGGGGCATTTGCGCTGAGCGCCGACCTGGTCATCCACCCTCAGGACCTGCCGCAGCTGGAGACCTGGCTCACCAAAGGACTTTCCAGCAAGAAACGATTCTACCGGGTCTTCCTGGATACGATGGCCGAACTGGGCCGGACCTGACCTCCCCCATCGCTCCTTTCGGCTGAATCCCCGCGACCGTCCTTATCCCGAACCGTTTCGATCCTTACGCCCCGGCCATCCGCTACGCAGTCCAGCAGCTGACCCCCGGGGATGCCAGCGAGTCTGACCCGCCAGGCTATGCGCAGCCGGTCGATGGCCTCCTCCGGGCCGATGGCCCAGAGAGACCCGCCGGCCCCCGCCCCTGCAAACCGCGCCCCGCAGGCGCAAGCCTCTGCCTCGTCGATCAGGGCCTCCGTCTCAGGGATGAGGGCTTCGGGCGTGATGCCGCGCCGGACCCCCATCTCCCGCCGGAGGTGACGGGCCGCTTCCGCCCAGTCCCGCCCTTCGATCGCGCGTGCAAAGTCCGAAACGGCCCGGTTCGCCTCCAGCCAGGCATCCCGGGTCGTTCCTTCCAGGAAATCCTCCACCCACTTGCGGTTCGTCGCAACCGAAACGTGCTCTTGACCGCTGAACGCCACAAGCATCCTGCGGTTCAGCGCCCTGCGCCCCGGGCCGTCGAGGAGGCGCTTACGGGTAAAGGGCCTGGCCGGACGGCTGTAGGCCCAGCGCCACTCCGACACGCCCCCGAAGACCGCCGCCGCCTGATCCTGCATACCGCCGCAGCCCCCCTGCAGGGCGTCTTCCAGATGATAGGCCAGCAGCAGGATCTCCTGTCTGCCGGGCGCACCTCCGCCCGAAGCCCTCCGCGCAAGTTCACCCAGCACCCGGATCAGGGCCACCAGGGCCGCGCTCGAACCCCCCAAAGCGGACTTCACGGGGGAGGCCGAGTCGATGTGGATATGAATCCCGTCCACCCCGAAATGGGCCGCCGCCGCAAAATAGGCGCCGAAAGGCGGCCTCAGGGGAAAACGGCCGCTCGGGGCCTCCACCTCCCCCTCGAAGCCCCTGGAGGTGATCTTCACCAGGCCCTCGCGATGAGCAGACACGGTGACGGACGTCCTCAGATCGAGCGCTATGTTGACGGTCGTCGGCTCGGCGGCCTCGAAAGGAAGCGCCATCGCCTTGATGTCCCAGGTCCCGCCGGCATCGATACGGCAGGGGGCCGAGGCCCTGAGGGTCCTCTCCTCGATCAGACCCCGGATAGCTCTTCGGGCTGATATCATCGCTTCCCCCTGATCTCTTCCGCCGCGGCGGGATGCAGCCTTCCGCCCGCCCCGTGCCCCAGGAAAAGCAGCGCACAAAGGGTCTTTCCGTCCTGAATCGCGCCTTCCCGGACCATCTCCATCACCCGGTCGATCGGCAGCGGCTCCACCTGAAGCCACTCGTCCTCGTCCAGCCGCTGCTCGGCCGGCACCAGATCGGCGGCCACGAACAAGTGAATCCGCTCGTCCGAATAACCGGGAAGCGGCGTAATCTCGCCGATCTTCTCCATGCTGCGCGCACGGAAACCCGTTTCCTCCGCGAGTTCCCTCCGCGCACAGGTCAAGGGATCCTCCCCCGGATTCAAAGTGCCGGCCGGAATCTCCCAGATGAAGCCGCCGACCGCGTGCCGATACTGCCGGAGCATCAGAAGCCTCCCGTCCCCCGTCAGCGGAAGGATCGCCGAAGCGCCAGGATGCCGGATGATATCGAGGCTCACCTCGGTGCCGTTGCCGAGGATCACCCGCTCCCGCTCCAATCGGAATACCCGGCACTGGTAGACATCTTCGTGCGCCACCACCTCTATCGATCGATCGTCTGTATCCATGCTCATCCTCCCATTCAGCATCTGGCAATGCACATCGGTCTGCCGGGCGCTGCCGGCCCGGCCCCCGGGCGTCCCATGTCACCCCGTCGATTCCGCCTTTTCCAGGTCGGATTATAGGGAGCCGGCCCACACACCGTCAATCGAAAGCAGCAGCGGCATCCGATCGATCACGTCCATCAAGAGGATTGAACCGCTGCCTTTTCAGGTGTATAAGGATCGAGTTGTCATTCCGCCTGCCGATGCATCAACCGTTCAGGTCGACAAGAATAACGCACTGGAATCATTGTAAATATCACACTCTTGAGCAGAAGCCGCCTTTTCGGTCCCCAGTCGTGGAATGGGCAGGCAGAAAGGGTTGAGGTACATCGATGCGGCGAAGCCGGCGAGAGAAAATCCTCATTTCCGGATTGCAAACCTGGCCGTTCTAGATCATCATTTTCGAATGGACTCTAGAATGTAAAACCTTCCAACTGGAGACTTTCACGCGGCGCCCGTAGTGCGGGCCGAACCGCGAAGACGGATCGATGGAACAGATCACCCCGGAAACCTATGAAAAATATATCAAGGGCCTGACGGATATCAGCCGGGCCATCACCTCCGACCTCTACCTGGAGGACATCCTGAAGCTCATCGTGATGGTGACAGCCAAGGTCACCGGTGTAGAGATCTGCTCCCTCTGGATGGTCGATGAGAGTATCGCCCCGCCGAAGATCCGCCTGAAGGCCACCCAGGCCATCGACCCGGACTATGTAAAGGACCGCTCTCTCGGCATGGACGAGGGGGTAGTGGGTTACGTCGCCACCTACAAGCAGCCGCTGATCCTGCGGGACGTGCTCAAGGAGCCGCGCTTCAAAGAAAAGGATATGGCCCGCAAACTGGGGCTCGTGTCCATGCTGGGCATCCCCATGCACGGGAAGGATCAGCAGGTCATCGGCGTCTTGAACTGTTTCACCTCCGAACCGCACGACTTTTCGCAGACCGAGGTGAACCTCATCACCGCCGTCGCGAACCAGGCTGCCGTCGCGATCATGAACACCGAACTGATGGTCCAGACGAAGGTCATCCAGGAGGAGCTCGAAACGCGCAAGCTCCTGGAACGGGCCAAGGAAGTGGTCATGCGCCGGCGCAACATGAAGGCGGACGAGGCCCATCGCTGGCTGCAGAAGCGGAGCATGGACAGCCGGAAGTCCATCCGCTACGTAGCCGAAGCGGTCCTCCTCTCGGACGAACTGTAGGCGAGCCGCTTAGCCGTTCCCTTCCTGAAACGGCAAACAGCCCCAACGACCGGGCCTTCTTCCGATGCTGCGCTCCGCCACCCGCCTCGGCCCGGTCTTTTAAGCCCTGCTGAAAAAATCCTCTTGCTTCAAGTAAAAATTCCTTGACAGAAAGCATTATCCTCACTAAGATAATTAAACATTTTAAAGCGTGGATGAAACCTGCACAATGGCGTGCGGGTTGAACCATATTAAGGACAAAGGCGTCTGCCCCTTCACGGGGAGACGCCTTTTTTTGTTTTTCACCTTATCAGTTTAAACGGAGGATACCAAAATGAACCTATGCACACCGAATTCGAACGAGTCCCTGCAGACCAAAAACCGCTCCCGCGACGTGGCGCCCCAATCGGGGATCTGCACCCGCTGCGTGGACGGGTGCAAAGGCAACTGCGATCTCTTCAACGCCACCTTTCGCAGCCGTGAACTTTTGTATCCCACGCCTTTCGGCGACATCACCGCCGGCTCCGGCAAGGATTATCCGGTCGACTATTCCCACCTGAACATCATGGGATACGCCCTCGGGGCCGAAGGCACCGTGGCCGACCCGGACCACGCCACCTTTCCAAGCGTCAACACCGAGACGGCCTTCGGGGCCACCGACAAGGTCCGGATGAAAATCCCCATGTTCACGGGCGCCCTGGGCAGCACGGAGATCGCGCGCAAGAACTGGGAGCACTTCGCCATCGGCGCAGCCATCACGGGCATCAGCCTCGTCTGCGGGGAAAATGTCTGCGGCATCGACCCCGGCCTCGAATTCGACGCCAACGGGAAGGTGAAGGAGGCCCCCGACATGCGGCGGCGCGTCGAGGAATACCGCCGGTATCACAGCGGATACGGCGACATCCTCGTCCAGATGAACGTCGAGGACACGCGGCTTGGCGTGGCCGAGTACGTGATCGACAAGCTCGGCGTCGAGACCGTCGAGCTCAAGTGGGGCCAGGGCGCCAAGTGCATCGGCGGCGAAATCAAGGTCAACTCGCTCGAACGGGCCATCCAGCTCAAGAAGCGCGGCTACATCGTCACTCCGGACCCCGAAAGCCCGCCCAACCAGGCGGCCTTCAGAGACGGGGCCATCAAGGAGTTCGAGCGCCACTCGCGCCTGGGCTTCGTCGACCAGGAAGGCTTCATGAGGGAGGTCGAGCGGCTGCGCAAGCTGGGCGCCAAACGGGTCACCCTGAAAACCGGAGCCTACCCGATGCGGGAACTGGCCATGGCCATCCGCTGGTCCTCGGACGCCAAGATCGACCTCCTGACCATCGACGGCGCACCCGGTGGAACGGGCATGAGCCCCTGGCGCATGATGGAGGAGTGGGGCATCCCCTCGATCTACCTGCATTCCATGGCCTACGAGCTGTGCGAACGCCTCGCCAGGAATGGCCGCTGGGTGCCGGACATCGCCTTTGCGGGCGGGTTCTCGAGCGAAGACCACATCTTCAAGGCCCTGGCCCTTGGCGCCCCATACTGCAAGGCTGTCTGCATGGGCCGAGCCCTGATGATCCCGGGCATGGTGGGCAAGAACATCGGCCGCTGGCTCCAGGGCGAAGACGGCGGGCTGCCCTCGACCGTCTCCAAGTACGGCACCACCAAAGAAGAGATCTTCGTCTGCTATGAAGACCTCAAAGCCACTTACGGGAAAGAGGTAGAGAACTTTCCGCTCGGGGCTATCGGCATCTACAGCGCCGGCGAAAAGCTCCGCGTGGGGCTTCAGCAGCTCATGGCCGGCGCCCGCAAGTGGCGGGTCGACCTGATCAACCGGAGAGACCTCGCATCCCTGACGGAAGAAGGCGCCCAGATAACCGGCATACCCTACATCATGAACGCCTATCGGGACGAGGCCCTGGCCGTCATAGACGCCTGATCGTCCTCAGGAATACGGCAGACCGTTCCGGCAGGGGCCTCCAGGTATCCCGCCGAGACGGTCACCCCAAGCCAAAAAAAGCCGGAGTGCTTGCACTCCGGCTTTTTTTGGCCTCTGCAGCTCCAGCCCGTCAGCGGATCTTGATCCATAGCAGGCGGGCCGGTTCAGGACCGGGGTTCTTCCACTGGCTCGGCATCCCGCTCGTGAGATAGATGACATCCCCCTCCTCCACGTTATGGACACCCTTTCCCAGGGTAAATTGAAGCCTCCCGGAAAGGAGATACCCCATTTCTTCACCCTTGTGGGTCATAAAATGGTTATGGATGCTTCCCCTGGGCCGGATCTCCAGGAGGTAGGGCTCCGCTTTCGGCTCCAGGTCCAACGGGGTAAGGAGCCTTGCCGTTACACTGCCTTCGGGCAGAGCAGCCAGCCTGACATCCAACCCTTCCGCCTCCCGGAAGACCACCGGGTGGTCCTCCTCGCCCTCCCCGCGAAAAAAGGCGCCGATCTCGACCGACAGGACCTCGGCGATCTTCAACAGCGCGGGAAGCGAGGGATAGATTAGATTGCTTTCGACCTGGGAGATGGTGCTCGGGGTCACGCCGACCATCTTGGCGAGTTCGGTCTGGGACAGGCCGCGCCGCGTCCGAAGCTCCTTGAGCCGCGGGCCGATGTCCAAACGCCCGGTGGATCGTCGCTCCGACTCGAACGTGACCGTCAGGTCCCTGGACCAATAGGAAAAGGGTTTGTCGAGGGTATCCAGGTTTCGCTTTTCCGCCTTGAGGACCGTCAGCGAGGTCCTGCCCCGCTTGACCGAGAGGTCGATCGCGACCTGGGCGATCTGGTTGATCTGGGCCTTGAGGCGCGCGGAATGCGCACGCTTCTCGAGGATCCAGTAGGCGATGGTGTTCAATTCGTATAAGCGCGGACACGAATGGCTGTAGAAATCACGGATGTGCTCCTCGCCGCCCCACAACTCCTGCATCCCGGTCAGGCTCTCGAAGACGAAGCGCACATCCCCTTCCATCGTGGCATGAACCCCGTAGAAGGCGTCCTTCACCCGTTCGACCTTCCGCGGCTCCTTCACGCAGATGATCCGGCAGGGCCATTCCTCCTCCGGCCGCTCGTAAAACCGGAGGAAGACCTCCGAGCCGTCCCCTTTCCCATAGGTAAAGCAGTCGAGGATGGTCAAGAAAGGACTCTCGGACAGGGAACCCAGTTTGTCCAGGAGGTTCCGCGGCGACCGGTCGAAGCTGACGTAGATGATCGGACGGTTCTGTACCTGGGAGGCCTGAATGAAATTGAGGCAAAAGACGGAGGCCAGACTGCCCGCATCGTCGTGCCAAACTACATTGTCTCCGATAAAAAGCCCCCCCAGGAGCCGATCGAGATCTTCGACCCCCGACGCCACTGGTATCCTTTTGGTCATTGCGCGGTTTCCCTTACCCGCTTTTGCGGTACATGGCCTCGATCAGGTCCTTGAAGGCCTCGTTGACATATTTCCGTTTGACCTTCATGGTCGGCGTGACTTCTCCATCCTCCTCGTAGAGCTTCTTCGGCAGGATGGTGAACTTCTTCACCTGCTCCACCCGGGCCAGGGTCTCGTTGACGGCGTCCACCTCCCCCTGGATGAGCTTGATGATTTGGGGATCCTGGGTGAGGTCGCCGTAGGTGGAAAACTGGACCTTATGGTCCTGGGCGTATTTGACCACGTTGTCTTCGTCGATCATGACGAGGGCGCTGATGAACTTCCGCTTGTCGCCGATCACCACCGCGTCGTTGATATAGGGGCTGAACTTGAGCTTGTTCTCGATATACTGCGGTGTGATGTTCTTTCCCCCGGCGGTGACGATGATGTCCTTCTTGCGGTCCGTGATCTTGAGATAGCCGTCCTCGTCGAGTTCGCCCACGTCCCCGGAGTAGAGCCAGCCGTCTTTGAGCGTCGCGGCCGTGGCCTCCGGATCACGGTAATACCCCTTGAAGACACCCGGCGAGCGTACGAGGATTTCGCCGTCATCGGCAATGCGGACATCCGTCCCCGTCAACGGCGGGCCGACGGTGCCGAACTTGACCCTTCCCACCCTGGAAACGCAGGTGACACCCGTCCCTTCCGTCTGCCCGTAGCCCTCGATCAGGTTCACACCGATCGACTGGAAGAATTTGAGGACATCGGGCGAAATCGGCGCCGCCCCGGAGTAGGCCACGCGCAGCCGGTCGAAGCCCAGGCGCTCCTTGAGCTTTCTGAAAACAGCCAGATAAGCCAGGCGGTAGAGCAGCTCCAGGTAAAGCGGCGCCTTCTTGAACGACAAGCGCAGGTCGGCCCGCTTCTTCCCGACCTTGAGGGCCAGCCCGAAGACGATGCGCTTGAACCAGGTGGCATCCGACATGCGGATGTAGATAGCCGAGTAGTATTTTTCCCAGATGCGCGGGACGGCGTACCCCACCGTGGGCGAGATCTCCATCATGTTGTCGGTGACGGTGTCCAGATTCTCGATGAAGTTGACGGTGTACCCGTAGGTGATCTGAGCGAAGACCGAAAAAATGCGCTCGAAGATATGACAGAGCGGCAGGAAGGACATGACCTCGTCCCTGTCGAACATCGGGTTGTCGGTGGTGATCGTACTCCCCATCCACGTGACGTTCCGGTGGGTCAGCATCGCCCCCTTGGGCGGCCCGGTGGTCCCGGACGTGTAGATCAGAACCGAAAGGTCGTCGGGCGTAACCTCGCGCATCCGGCGCTCCACCATCTGCGGGTCCTTGGCGAGCGCCACCTTCCCCTGCTCGAGCCACTCCTCGAAGGTCATCACCATCGGGTCCTCGAAGTGCCTGAGGCCTTCCAGATCCCAGACGACAACCTTTTCGAGGCGTGTCGTTTTATCCCGGAAATTCAGCCATTTATCCAGTTGCTCTTCGTTTTCGACGAAGAAGCAGCGCGATTGGGAGTGTTCGATCACATATTCCACCTGCGGCCAGGCATTGGTCGAATAGACCCCCACCGCGACCCCGCCCGCGCACTGAATGCCCAGATCGACGATCACCCACTCGGGGCAGTTGTCGCCGATGATGGAAACGCACTCCCCTTTCCGAAGCCCCATCGCAATAAGGGCGGCCGCCACCCGGGAGGCCCTCCGATAGTACTCATCCCAGGAGATGTCGTGCCAGATGCCGTACTCCTTCTGCCTGAGGGCCACTCGGGGGCCGTAGCGTTCGACCGTCGCCTTGAAGACGGCCGGGACTGTCTGGTCGGTCAATGCGTCATCTCCAGCGCTTTTTGCGTTTCCAGCGTTGATACCCCTTGGCCGATGCCTCGGAGCGGATCCCCATGTAGAACTCGCGCACGTCCTGGTCCTGCATCAACTCCTGCGAGGGCCCTTTCATGACGAAGCGCCCGTTTTCGAGGATCAGCCCGAAGTGCGAAATCCCGAGGGCCATGCGCGCATTCTGCTCCACCAGTAGGATCGTGACGCCGCTCTGATTGATCGCCTGGATGATTCCGAAGATCTCGCGCACCAGGATGGGGGAAAGCCCGAGGGACGGTTCGTCCAGGAGCAGCAAGGCGGGCCGGGCCATCAGGGCCCGCCCGATGGCGAGCATCTGCTGCTCGCCGCCCGAAAGCGTCCCCGCCCACTGATCCGCACGGCTCCGCAAGACGGGGAAATGCTCGTATATCCGATCGAAATCCTGTCGGATGCCGCTCTTTTCCCTGCGGGTGTACCCACCCATGAGCAGATTCTCCCGCACCGTCAACTCCTCGAAGACCTCGCGCCCCTCAGGCACCAGAGAGATCCCCCTGCGGACGATCTCCTCCGTATCCTTACCGTCGATGCGGCGTCCCTGAAATTCGATGGTGCCCTTGTCGGGCTGATCCTCGATCAGCCCCATGACGGTCTTCAGCACGGTGGATTTGCCCGCACCGTTGCTGCCGAGGATCGCCGTGACGGTCCCCTCCTCGACCGTGAGGGAAACCCCCCGCAGGGCGTAGATCAGATTGTAATAGGTCTCGATGTTCTTGATCTCGAGCAAAGGCCGCCTCGTATGGAACGGATCATGGATCCAGCATCTCAGAATGGAGAAACGCCCGCTCCGGCACCCGCCATCCCGCTGCCGCTCGCCGGCTCATCTTCCCCGAGGTAGGCCTGCAAGACCTCGGCGTGGTTCGTGACCTCATCCGGCGTGCCCTCGACGATCGGACGTCCGAAATTGATCACGAGGATGCGCTCGGAGATGTCCATCACCATCTTCATGTCGTGTTCGATCAACAGGATCGTCACCCCGAGCTCATCCTGGATATCCTTGATCCAGAAGATCATGTCCTGCTTCTCCTCGGAGTTCATCCCCGCGCAGGGCTCGTCGAGCAGCAGCAGCTCGGGCTCGAGGGCAAGCGCCCGCCCGAGCTCCACCTGTTTCTGCGTGCCGTAGGGGAGCGCCCCCACAAACTTGTTGCGCACCGCCTGCAGATCCAGCAGATCGATGATCTCTTCCACGGCGCGCCTGTGCCGGACCTCTTCACGACCCGCAAAGGAGCGCCGCCCCCACATCCAGGCACCCCTGAAAAGGCCGTTTTTCATGAAGATATGACGGCCCAGCATGAGGTTTTCCATCGTGGTCATGCGCGAGAAAAGCTCGATGTTCTGAAAGGTCCTGGCAATGCCCAACCGGGCGATGCGATCCGGTTTTTTCCCCTGGATTTCGGTATCCTTGAAAACGATCCGGCCGGCATCGGGGCGGTAAATGCCGTTGATGCAGTTGAAGAGGGTCGTTTTCCCCGCGCCGTTCGGACCGATGACAGCGAAAATGGACCCCTTCGGCACCTCGAAGCTCACCTCCTCCAGGGCCTGCAAACCCCCGAAGGCAATCGAAAGGCGTTCTACACGGAAAAAGCCCATGCACGCTCCGCTGCTGGGTGGGATATGTCCCGCCACCGACCGTCTGTCCCGGGGAGAGGTGACCCTCCCGGATAGACGGCGGAACGGCGGGACGGCTGTTTCGGCCTGTACTCTAGTCCATCGAAGGCGCAAACCAGTTGGTCAACTGCTTCGATTCGCCGTTTTCGAGGCACTGACTCAGGAAGACCTCCTTCTGCCCCTGGCGGGACATCGGATCGTTGCGGTCATAGGGTTTGTAGCTGATTTGACCGAAAATCCCCTTGAAGTTCTGAATCCCCTCCATCTCTTTCACGAAGCGCTCCCGGGTCAACTCGCGGCCGCAGCGCTTGATCCCCTCGACCATCGGTTCGACAAAACCGATCCCGGCGTAAAAAAAGACGCCCCAGCGCTCGTCCTTGGCGGCGAACTTCGAATAGGCCTCACGGTACTTGAGCATCAAGGGGTCGCCAGAGCCCGGCAACTCGGCGAAGTTCGCGACGATCACGTCCTTCCAGAGCCCCTTGCTGATGGTGTACATGAGGGGAAAATCGGAGCAGGTGCTCGTGCTCATCCACTGCGGCTTGAACTGCATGGCCGTCCCCGTGCCGAGGATCTTCACCGCGTGGACAGGGGTGACCCACAAGAGCACCATATCGGCCTCGGCCTTCTTGAGCGCCATGACATGGGGCTTCATATCCGTGTCGGCCTTTTCGACCGGCACGGCAGCGACCAGATCCAGACCGAACTTGGCCAGCTCCTTCCTGGCGCCTTCGAGTCCGTTCTTGCCGTAATCGTCATTCTGATAGGCGATGGCGACGCGCTTCTTGCCGAGGATGTCGACGGCATAGTTGCAAAGGGCCTTCGCCTCGATATAGTAAAGCGGGTAGACGGCGAAAAGCTCCTTTTCGGGCGGGCTGATCCAATGGAGCGAACCGGCCGCCGGGCCCACCCAGGGGATCTTCCTCTCCATCAGGTAGTCCTTGACCGAAAGCCCGCAGGCCGTCCCCACACCGCAGGCCCAGGCGAAGATCCCGACGCTTTCCTGCAGTTCCTTCACGCCCGCCTTGGTCTTGGCCGGGTTGTACCCGTCATCGAACATGTGATAGACGATCTTCCGGCCGTGGATGCCCCCTTCGGCATTGATCATGTCGAACAGGACACCCGTCCCCCGGGCCACCGCGCCCCAGGGCGCAGCCGGTCCAGTCTGAGGGCCCCATTGCCCGATGTGGATCTCCGTATCCGTGACGCCCTCTTCGGCAGCGGCCGAAAAACCCAGTAGCAGAACCAGACACGCCGCCAGACACCCCATCCCCAAGACTTTCTTCAGCATGGTTCCCTCCTTTTTCGTGTTTCGTCTATGCCAATGAAGCCTCACATCACACCTTCTTCACATAATGCCGGGCAAAAAGCCCGCTCGGTTTGAAGCATAGGACCAGAACGATAATGAAAAAAGCCACCGAGGACTTGAACTCGATCGAGACGTACCCGCCGAAGAGATTTTCGATGACGCCGATCAGGTAGGCGCCGAAAACGGCCCCCGGCAAAGAGGTCATCCCTCCGAGGACGGCCGCGGCGAAGCCCTTCAGCATGGGGTCCCACATCATGTAGGGCTGCATGGTGGTCGGGGCGATCAGAAGCCCTGCCAGACATCCCACCACCGAAGAAATCCCCCAAGTGAACATCAGAATCCGGTTGGTGCGAATCCCCATCAGGCGGGCGGCCATCGGGTTCTGCTGGGTGGCCTTCATGGCCACCCCCAGTTTCGAGTATCTCAGAAAGAGAAAGAGCACCACCATGACCGTCAAAGCCACGACAAAGGTCAACCCTTCGAGCGCGCTGATGAAGACCTCTCCGATCATCAGACTCTCGTAAGGCGAAAGGGGAAAGGGCATGGTCTTCGGATCAGCCCCGAATTTCCACGAAACCAGCCCCATGAGGATCATCTCGAGGCCGATGGTGATGATGATCATCCCGAGGGCATTCGGCTCCTTGGCGCGGCGCAGCACCGCGAATTCGAGGAAGAAGCCGAGGAAAAGGGCGAAGAGGAGCGCCGCAGGGAATGCGGCATAAAAGGGCACCCCGTAATACTCGAGGCCCATGTAGGTCATGAAGACCGAAAGGAGCGCCATCTCCCCCTGTGCGAAATTGACCACCTCGCTCGTCTTGTAGATGATCACCATGGCAAGCCCCATGAGGGCGTAGGAACTCCCCACAGCCACGCCACTCGCGAGCATCTGCATAAAATCGAGCATATCTTTCTCCTGCTTCCGGAAGGAAACGAGCTAGTTTCCATCCGGAAATGATTTCGCGGTAGAACCCAGTTTCCAATCCGGAAATGAGGATTTTTCTTCACACCCTTCGGGTGCTCAGTCCCACCGCTTCGCGGCGGGTCCCGGTTTGGCCAATATCAAGGAAATCAAGCGTTTGTGCGGAGGCGACCTGTAGGTCGCCGCACAAGCAAACGTGCAGATCGACGCCGAGATTGGCCAAAAAGACCATTTCCGGATGGAAACGAGCTAGAAAGGCCAGGTGCGCCAGTATAGCTTGGTTCGGATCCAGAACCCATAGATCCCGAGAGGCTCGAAGATCATGATCAGGACCATGATCGACCCGTAAACGATAAACTGGATATTCGAAACCCCGGTGATCGAAAAATAGCTTTGCGAAAGCGCCTGCAGCCATTCGCCCAGATAGGGGATGCTCAGGATGTTGCGCAGTTCGAGGTCGAGCCAACTGAGGAGGCACGCCCCCGCGATCGACCCGAAGATAGAACCGAGCCCCCCTACGACCACCATGGCCAGAAAAATGATGGACATGAGGAGACTGAACATCTCCGGCTCGATGAAACGCAGGACGAAGGCGTAGAGCCCGCCGGCGATACCGGTGTAAAAAGCGCTCACGGCAAAGGCCAGCGTCTTGTAAAGCGTCAGATTCACCCCCATCGTTTCGGCGGCGACATCCGCATCACGCAGGGCGATAAAGGCGCGCCCCACCTTCGTCTTGATGATGTTGCGCGCGGCCACCGTCAAAATGAGGGTGATGGTTACCAGAAGGTAGTAGAAATCACGGTCGGTGTCCAAACGCCAGGGTCCTATAACGAGGTCCGGCGTATGCAGGCCCTGCCGCCCGCCGAACAGCTCGATCCGCCCGATCACCTGGGTGATCGTCAGGCCGAACCCGAGGGTAGCGATCGAAAGGTAGGGCCCCTCCAGGCGCAGGGCGGGGAGCCCGAGGAGAAAGCCGAAAAGCGCCGAACCGAGCGCCGCAGCGGGGAGAGCCAGAATGAAAGGGAGATGGACCTTCGACATCAGGATGATGGTGCCGTAGGCGCCCAGGGCAAAGAACCCCGCATGCCCCAGGGAGATCTGCCCCGTGTACCCGACCAGAAGGTTCAGGCCCACCGCCACGAGGATGTTGATGGCCATGTAATTGGCCATATAGATGTAGTAGTTTTTGGCGAAAAAAGGGAAAAAAACCAGGAATGCGATCAGAAGGAGAAACCAGAAAACAACGACGCCGGAACTGAACAGCTGGACATCCTCATAGTAATCCCTCTTCATGTCCATGTGCGGGTACTCCCTGGTCCCCTCCGGAAATGGCCCCTTTTGCCAGTCTCGGCATCCATCTGAACGTTCGCTTGTGCAGCGACCACCAGGTCGCCTCCGCACAAACGCTCGATTTCCCGGATATTGGCAAAAAACCCTCCTGTTCGGAGGGAAACCCCCTAATGATCCATGTCTCGGAAGGCGAATGAACGTGCAGAGCAGAACCGTTTTCGAGATGCCGGGCACACTCGCCGGGCCGGTTTGAACCGACCCTCCGGGCGTTTACTTCCCCGCTAGCTTGTCGGCGACTTTATGATAGTAGATCTCTGTTTCCTCCAGCAAAGGTGACTTACGCCCCATCATGTTGAGTTTCATGATGCGATAATTGATTTTCTTGATCAGCTTGTAACGTTCCTTCTCGTCCGGAATATCATCCAGCAGATCTTCCATCTGGCGGATCTCCTTTTTGAGCTGTAGTTCCGGCGGAAGGCAGTCCGCGTTTTTCAGAATCTTATAGGCCATCCTGAGATCTTCGGGGATCCCGCTGTCATCCTCGATCTGAAGAGGCTTCCCCCGGCCGGGCAGGTCATTGAACTCCCCCCGGTCCACGGCTTCCTGAATGCGCCGCTCGGCGATCTTGTCGAATGCAAACATAGGCGTGCGAAAAACGCTCCTCCTGTGTCGAAAAAAGGCCCATGCCCCGCCGGAACGCCCCGTGCAAAAGAGCGATCACGCAATCTTCGTACCCGGGGGGGGTATGTTTCATATCCGTCAATGCGTCAAGTCCGGGGCCGGAATACGGCTTTCCGAATGGTTCCCCTCCGGAAATGGTCTTTTTTGCCAATCTCGGCGTCGATCTGCACGTTTGCTTGTGCGGCGACCTAGAAGGTCGCCTCCGCGCAACCGCTTGATTTCCTTGATATTGGCAAAAAATCCTCATTTCCGGATCGGAAACTGGGTGGTACATCCGGAAATGGTCTTTTTTGCCAATCTCGGCGTCGATCTGCACGTTTGCTTGTGCGGCGACCTAGAAGGTCGCCTCCGCGCAACCGCTTGATTTCCTTGATATCGGCAAACCGGGACCCGCCGCGAAGCGGTAGGACTGAGCACGCGAAGCGTGTGAAGAAAAATTCCTCATTTCCGGATCGGAAACTGCCTCTGCGCAAACGCCTGATATTCTCGACCTCGGCCAGACCGTGAGCATCCGCAGGCGACGCCGTGAGCAGACGCACGTGTTGGACAACCACTCCCCGACTGATAGTACATTTATACAATTATGGACAGGATTTCAAGCCAAATCGCTGATCCGACCCTGAAACCGCGTTTCCAATCCGGAAATGGGGTCGCACCGGATCGTCATTTCCGGATGGACGATATCCAGCTTGACAAGAGCGGGCCCCGTCGGTTATGTCCATGATATTCAACCTTTTTGCCATCGGCACCGGCAAAAACCTTACGGATCCGGTGCAGGGAAACGCTATGATCGACCCCACCGACAAAAAGATCATCTCCCAGATCCAGGGGGACATCCCCTTGGAACCCCGGCCTTTCGCCGTCATTGCGGCACGGCTTGGAATCCCGGAGGGCGAAGTGATCGAGCGGATCCGCCGCCTGAAGGACCATGGAACCATCCGCCGGTTCGGGGCCACACTCCGCCACCAGGAGGCCGGGTTCGGCGCCAACGCCATGGTGGCCTGGCGTGTGCCCGAGAACCGCATCGATGAGGTGGGAGAGGCCCTGGCAAGCTTCTCGGCCGTAACCCATTGTTATCACAGACCGCCCCAGGGCGACTGGCCCTACAATCTTTACGCGATGGTCCATGGAAGCAGCCGGGAGGCGTGCCACCGGACGGCCCGCGAGATGTCGGAGGCTATTCAGATCCGGGATTACACCCTGCTTTTCAGCGAAAAAGAATTCAAGAAGACCAGCATGGCCTATTTTTAGCCCATGTCATCATCCGCCAGAAGGTCTCGTCACACCACAGGAGGGAGGCTATCCGCAGTATGGAACGAAACTCGACCGAATGGTTCCGACAGGCGCAAACCTATATCCCGGGGGGCGTCAACAGCCCTGTCCGGGCCTGCAAGGCCGTCGGCCTGACGGCGCCGCTGTTCATCGACAAGGCGGAAGGATGCCGCATCTGGGACGTCGAAGGACGCGAATATATCGACTACGTGGGATCATGGGGCCCCATGATCCTCGGGCACCGGCATCCGAAGGTCATCGAAGCCCTCGAAAAGGCCCTGCACCGTGGAACCAGCTACGGCGCACCCACGCCGCTCGAGGTGGCGATGGCCGGCGCCATCGTCGACCGGGTTCCTTCGATCGAAATGGTGCGTATGGTCAACTCCGGCACCGAAGCCACCATGAGCGCCATCCGCCTGGCCAGGGCACACACGGGCCGGGACAAACTCGTCAAGTTCAACGGATGCTACCATGGCCATGCCGACAGCCTGCTGGTGGAGGCGGGTTCCGGGGTGGCCACCCTGGGGATCCCCGGCAGTCCGGGGGTACCCGCCGACCTCGCGCGGCACACCCTTTCGCTCCCCTTCAACGACCTGGATGCCGTCGAAGCGACCTTCCTGAAATACGGGCCCGAGATCGCCGCGGTCATCGTCGAACCGATCCCCGGAAACATGGGGGTCGTTCTCCCGCACACGGGATACCTCCAGGGCCTGCGCACGATCACCGAAACTTACGGAAGCCTGCTTATTTTCGACGAGGTCATCAGCGGCTTCCGGGTGGCCCCGGGCGGCGCACAGGAGCTTTACGGCGTCATGCCCGATCTGACCTGCCTCGGAAAGATCATCGGCGGCGGACTGCCTGTGGGGGCCTACGGAGGACGGAAGGCGATCATGTGCGGCATCGCGCCGGAAGGAAACGTCTATCAGGCCGGGACCCTGTCCGGCAACCCTCTGGCCATGGCCGCGGGCGTAGCGACCCTCGAGCTGCTGGGGCAGGCGGGCGTCTACGACAGGCTCGAAACGGCCGGCGCCCGCCTCTTCGACGGACTTGCCGAGGCCGCCGAGGCCGCCGGGATCGCCGTCGTCATCAACCGCGCGGGCTCGTTGGGCAGCCTGTTTTTCACCGGCAAACCCGTGACGAACTTCGAAACGGCCCTCCAATGCAACAAAAAGCGGTTCGTAGCCTATTACCGGCTCATGCTCGCCTGCGGCATATACCTGGCCCCCTCACCGTTCGAGGCCAGCTTCGTCTCCCTCGCGCACGATCCGGCGAGCCTCGAAAAAACCATCGCCTGCGCTGCGGCCGCCTTCGATAAACTGCACTAAAAAGATTGACTTCTTTTAAAAACGTGTGCTAAAGACCAAGCGGTCTTAAAGCCGTCGGCGCACTCGGCAGGAGGGGCCGCAAGCAATGGATGAAGACCTGAAACGAACGGTCAAGGCCTTGGGTTACATCAGTACCGTGGGCCTTGCCATGGCTCTTTCGATCGGCCTCGGGGCCTTGATCGGTCACTATATCGACGGGAAATTCGGAACCGAGCCGTGGTTTTTTTATATCTTTCTCGCATTCGGTATTGCAGCGGCTTTCCGGAACCTGCAGATTCTCTATAAGAAAGCCAAGGACCTTTGATGGAGTGGGACAGCCTTTTTAAAACCTTGAGGATTCAGAACTGGCTCATCCTGATGATGCTCGGTGCGGCCAGTTTTTTCGTCATGAGTCCTCATTTCACGCTGGGCGTCCTGATCGGCGGACTGCTGATCATCGCCAATTTCAACGTCCTGCAGCACACCATCCGGTGCGGATTTTCATCGCAAGGTACCCTGCAGGTCAGCCGCAGATCCATCATCGTGAAGTTCTATCTGCGCCTTTTGGCCCTGGGTTTTCTGATGTACGTACTGATCACGCGGGATCTGGTAAATCCCGTCGGCCTGGCCGTCGGGCTGTCGATCGTCGTCATCAGCATTGTCCACCTGGCCTTGCGTCTCGTCTGGAAAACATCTTCTGAGGAGGTTGTCTAGATCATGGAGCATCCAATCTTCTTCATCGATTCATTGCTTGAATCCCTCGGGTTTCACCATGCGGCGGCATATACGCACGTTACCCATATGTGGCTCGTCATGCTGCTGCTCATCCTGAGCGCCCTGCTCTTTGCCAGAGGGGTTCAGCTGCTGCCCAAAAAGGGGCAGAATTTTTTCGAGGTCGTCATTGACGGGCTGGAAAGCTTCATGGTGGAAATCAGCGGCCCCGAAGGGCGTTTCTTTTTCCCGTACATCGCCACCATCTTCCTCTTCATCTTCATCTCGAACCTGATCGGGCTCGTCCCCGGCTTTTTCTCACCGACGGCGAACCTCAACACGACGCTGGCCCTGGCCCTGTGCACCTTCGTGTTCACACATGTCATCGGTATCCGCTTTCACGGCGTCAAATATATCAAGCATTTCACCGGGTCGGTGTGGTGGCTCACCCCGCTGATGCTGCCGATCGAGATCATCGGTCACTTCGCCCGGATCATGTCCCTGAGCGTCCGGCTCTTTGGAAACATCTTCGGCAAAGAGATGGTCCTCGGGATCCTGTTCGGTCTGGCTGGGCTCTACCTGGCGCCCCTGCCGATCCTGTTTCTCGGCATCCTCGTCAGTTTCATCCAGGCCCTGGTCTTCATGCTTCTGTCCATCATGTATTTCGTGGGCGCCATGGAGCACGCCCACTAGCGTATTGGAAGGCTTTTTGGGAAGAAGGCCGCGTTACAACATCATCAGTGGAAAGGAGGGTTGGTTCGTATGTCCAAAAAAACAGTCGTTGGGGTTCTCACAGCTCTTATGGTTCTGGGTATGACATCGATGGCCATGGCCGCTGACGGCCAGGCTCAGGCGGCAGCGTTCTGGGTATTCTTCGGGATTGCCGTCGCTTGCGGCTTCGGCATCGGCGTCGCCGCCCTGGGAACCGGCATCGGGATGGGTAACGCCATCAACGGTGCACTCCAGGGAACGGCTCGGAACCCGGAAGCGGGCGGCAAGATCATGACCACCATGATCATCGGTCTCGCCCTGATCGAGTCGCTGTGTATCTACGCGCTGGTCATCTGCTTCATCCTTGTCTTCAAGATTCCCGATATCGAAGTCATGCTGAAGTCTATAGGCGCGTAAGGGTCCTCTTGAAAGAAGGAGGGCCTGCTGAAGGCCCTCTTTTTTTTCGGAGACATGTGCAATATTTCACAAAATCACCGTTGACCTCGCTCATCCATGGCCATCATTGCAGTCATTGAGAGGACTGCCAGAGGTCGACTGCCCGACAACCCTTCAGGGCTCTTTTCTCAGGCTGCCCCCCAAGACGTTTTCGGATGCCGATGATCAAAGAGTCTAAAATCCCGCAACCGACCATCGAGCGGCTCGCTCTGTACTCGCGCCCCCTCGAGACGCTTTGTGACAGCGCTTCGGCGGTGATATCCTCCGAAAAGCTGGCCGCGCTGTGCGGCGTCAATTCGGCGCAGGTCCGTAAGGACCTCGCCTACTTCGGCGAGTTCGGCATACGCGGGGTCGGCTACGATGTCAGAGACCTTCTGAAAGCCATCAAGAAGATCCTTGCCACCGACCGGACCTGGAAGCTCTGCATTGTGGGGATGAGTTATCTTGGCGCCGCCCTCGTCGAAAACGAGAATTTTCGCCGGCGCGGCTATCACTTCGTTGCGGCCTTCGATTCCGACCAGCGGAGGATCGGACAGGTCCTTCCCTGCGGACTTGTGGTCGAACCGATGCGGAGCATCAAGAAGCTCGTCCGAGAGTTCCAAATCGAGATCGGCCTGATCACCACCCGCCCCGAGGAAGCCAAGCGGTCGGCGGACATCCTCATGAAGGCCGGGGTCAAAGCTTTGCTGAACTTTACACCGGTAAGGCTCAGAATCCCCGAATGCTGCCTGATCGAAAACGTGGACATCACGGTCAAGCTGGAGAATCTGGCCTACTATCTGAGCAAGAACAAGCGTTGAGCACCTTCGCCAGAAACCTTCCGGTATGGGATTGGGGCACTGTGGACAATTCCTCCGGCGTACCGGAAGCGACCAGGTACCCTCCCCCTTCTTCGCCGCCCTCCGGACCGAGATCGATGATGTAATCCGCGGTCTTGATCACATCGAGGTTGTGCTCGATCACCACCACCGTGTTCTTTTGACCCACCAGGTAATTGAGGACCTCCAGCAGTTTCTGGATGTCCTCGAAATGCAGCCCGGTCGTCGGTTCATCCAGGATGTAGAGCGTCCGGCCGGTGCTGCGCCTGCTCAATTCGCGCGAAAGCTTGATCCGCTGGGCCTCGCCGCCGGAAAGCGTCGTTGCGGCCTGCCCGAGCTTGATATACCCGAGTCCCACATCCAGCAGGGTCTGGACGGTCTTCTTGATCGCCGGGATGTTCTCGAAGAAACCGTAGGCCTGGTTGACGGTCATGTCGAGGACCTCGGCGATGTTCAACCCCTTGTAACGGATCTCCAGCGTGTCCCGATTGTAACGGAGGCCTTTGCAGGCCTCGCAGGTCACGTATACATCCGGAAGGAAGTGCATTTCGATCTTGATGATGCCGTCGCCCTGGCAGGTTTCACAACGGCCGCCCCGGACGTTGAAGCTGAAGCGCCCCGGTTTGTACCCCCGCACCCGCGCTTCCGGCAGCTGGGCGAAGAGATCCCGGATGTCGGTAAAAACACCGGTATAGGTCGCCGGATTCGAGCGGGGGGTCCTGCCGATAGGACTCTGATCGATGTCGATGACTTTGTCGATATGGCGGGTCCCGATCACGGCCTTGACTGCCCCCACCCGGCCCTTGGCTCGGTAAAGGTCCCGGGCAAGCGCCGGAAATAAAATCCCGTTCAGGAGGCTGCTCTTCCCGGACCCCGAGACCCCCGTGATGCATGTAAAAGTCCCGAGGGGAATCCGGACGGTAATGCCCTTGAGGTTGTTTTCGCGCGCCTCTTCGAGCACGATGCTCCGGCCCGTCCCTTTGCGGCGCACAGCCGGGACGGGGATCGACCTGCGGCCGGAAAGATAGGCCCCCGTCACAGAACGGCCATCCTCGAGAAGCACCGAAGGCGGCCCTTCAAAGATCACCTCGCCGCCGTTGCTTCCGGCCCCGGGACCCATGTCCACCACATGATCAGCCGCCAGGATGGTCTCCGCATCGTGCTCGACCACCAGCACGCTGTTCCCGAGATCGCGCAGACGCTTCAGGTTCTCGAGCAGCCGCAGATTGTCCCGCTGATGAAGACCGATGCTGGGTTCGTCCAGCACGTACAGGACGCCGGCAAGCCCCGAGCCGATCTGCGTAGCCAGTCGGATCCGCTGGTCTTCACCGCCTGAAAGCGTCCCCGAGGAGCGGTCGAGGGTCAGATAGCCGAGCCCGACGCTTTTCAGGAAGGCCAACCGCGCCTGAATCTCCCTGATGAGCCGGGAGGCGATGGCTGCTTCCCTCTCCCCCAGTTCAAGCCCTGCAAAGAACCCTTCGGCCGCTGAAATGGAAAGCGCCGTCACCTCGTGAATGCCCTTTCCACCCAGCCGCACCGCCAGGATCGGGGGTTTGAGGCGCCCGCCGCGGCAGGCGTGGCAAGGCCGCACACTCATGAATTTTTCGATCTCCTCCCTGGCCTGGTAGGAGCCGGTTTCCTGGTAGCGCCGCTCGAGGTTCGGGATCACCCCCTCGAACGGCCGCGTGTAATCATGCCTCCGGCCTTCCCGTTCAAAAAAGAAGGCGATCTCTTCATCCCCGGAACCATAGAAAAAGGCCTCCTGTATCTCAGACGGCAGCTCGCCGAAGGGTGTATGGACGCTGACCCGGTAATGGGCGCAAAGGGAATCGAGCATCTGCTGAAAATAAACGGAATCCCGGCCGGCCCACGCGGCGATGGCCCCCTCACGCAGCGAAACGGCGGGGTCCGGCACGATCAGCGCCGGGTCGAAATGCCGCCGCGTACCCAGACCGTTGCAGACCTCACAGGCCCCCTGGGGGTTGTTGAAAGAGAACACCTGCGGCGAGAGTTCAGGGACACGGTAACCGCACCGTGGGCAAGCCGCTGTCTGACTGAATGAAAGCACCTCCCCTTCCAGGACTGCAACGACCGCCTTGCCCTCTCCCATGGAAAGGGTCAGCTCCATGGAGTCGGTCAAGCGCTGCCGAATGCCCTCCCGGAGGACCAGACGGTCAACCACCACCAGAATTTCATGCTCGGCGGCCTTGCCCAGTTCGATTTCTTCATCGAGCATCCGGATCCTGCCATCGACCTGCACGCGCGTGAACCCCTCTTTTCGAAGCCGCTGAAAGACCTGCCGGTATGCGCCTTTGGGCCCTGCGGCAAGCGGGGCCATGATCTGGACCCGCGCCCCGCCCCCAAGGGCCATGACCTGATCGATGATCTGCTCGGCGGTCTCCGAATGAATGGGGACATCGCAGGTTGGGCAAAACGGCACCCCGACGCGGGCGTAGAGGAGTCTCAGATAATCGTAGATCTCGGTGACGGTCCCGACCGTCGAACGGGGGTTCCGGCTCGAAGAGCGCTGCTCGATGGAGATGGCGGGCGAAAGACCTTCGATGGCGTCCACGTCCGGCTTGTCCATCTGCTCGAGGAACTGGCGCGCATAGGCCGAGAGGGACTCCACGTAGCGGCGCTGCCCTTCGGCGAAGATGGTGTCGAAGGCGAGGGAAGACTTTCCCGATCCCGAAAGACCCGTGATCACGACCAGCTGGTCTCTCGGGATGTCCAGGGAGATGTTCTTGAGGTTGTGCTGCCGGGCCCCCCTGATCTTGATGGAATGGTGGCTCATGGGTCGATCGCGGCCGACTCGCCCGCGGCAGCCCGGTGGCGGGCCATGGATGCGGCCATGCGCAACGCGGCCTTCAGGCTGGAAGGATCCGCCCGGCCTTTCCCCGCGATGTCATAGGCCGTGCCATGGTCCACGGATGTCCGGACAATCGGCAGACCGAGCGTCACATTCACGCCGTCGGCAAAATGGAGGAGTTTCAAAGGGATCAGCCCCTGATCGTGATACATGCAGACCACGACGTCGTAGCGGCCGGAGGCGGCGTAAAAAAAGAGCGTATCGGCCGGCAGCGGGCCGGCGACCTTCATCCCCTCCGCCCGGGCCATACGGACGGCGGGAGCGATCACCCGTGTCTCTTCGTCACCGAAAAGCCCCTCCTCGCCGGCATGCGGGTTCAAAGCCGCCACGGCGATCCGGGGTTCCTCGATCCCGAAATCCCGCTTCAAGGCCCGATGCGTTATCGCGATGGTGCGATGAACGGCGGAGGTGTCCAGAAGACCGGGCACATCCCTCAAGGCGCAGTGGATCGTTACGAAGGTAACCCGCAGCCGCTCGCCGGCCAGCATCATGACATAGTCCCGCGTGCCTGTCCGCTCGGCGATCAGCTGGGTGTGGCCTTCGTAGGGGAAGCCCGCCCCATGCATCAGGGCCTTGTTGATGGGAGCCGTCACCATGGCCTGGATCTCGCCCCGCTGTGCGAGTTCGACCGCTTCGAGGATGTAGCCCACCATGCCTCGTCCACCCTCTAAAGTAGGCTTCCCCGGGAGCCTCGAGGACGGCGGGAGTTCCGAGAGCGGCAGCAGATCGATCCGCCCGGCGACTGCCTCCACGGCGGCCGGCCCGTCTACGGGCCTGATCGCCATCCCGGCCGGGATGGCTTCCCGCATCACCCCGACATCCCCCAGGATCAGCGGCCGACATATCTGATAGACGGCGGGATCCGCGAGCGCCTTGGCGATGATCTCAGGCCCCACGCCGGCCGGATCACCCATCGTGATGCCGATCAAAGGTAAAAAAGGCGTCTTTGCCATTTGCATACGCGCTTCCGTCAAGACGGCATCGCTGTGGTCGAAAACCGTCCCTGCATCAGGCTGAAATGCGATCGTTCGCGTCCGCCTCGAAGCTCCCCGATCGCATCGGTGAGAGCAGAGGATATCGGGGTTCACCGCCTTCAATATAACGGTTGCATTGACGATTCTTTATCCAAAGCGCCTGCGGGCCATCCCCGACGCGCACCATCGGACGGCAAGCTCGCGCCGTACGGTCCGTTATCCAACCTGTCGACCCTTCCGGCGCCACTCGGGCCGGATGCTTCATGGATCGAAAGCTTACCGGCTCCGCACGGATTTTGCAAGGAACCGCTTTCAAGCACACCGTCGCAAAAAGATTCACCCGCCGAAATCAGGGATAATGAGTTCGATCCGGTCGCCGTCTTGAACCCTGATATTCTCATAGTCCTGGGGATATACGAACCCCCCGTTGCGCTCGACGATCAGATGGGGGTCCCTTTTATTGCACTGTTCGATCAACTCGCGGATCGTGAGCGCACCGGGTAATGTCTTGGCCACCCCATCCACAGTGATATTCAACGCCATGAACCTTTCTCCATTGAGATTCGGGACATCGGCGGCCTCCACGGACCGCGGCCGAGCCACCCGGATCCGTGCACTTGCGAGACGACCGGCGCCGCTGTGATGATCCGGTCGCGCAAATCCCGGGCCGACCGGGATCCGCCTTCGTTTGAAGCCCCTTGGCCTTTGCCTCTGCAGGCATCCTGGATCCGGTCCGCTCAAGACCATCTTCTCTCGGAAGCAACCATCATTTCCCGGAGCGCTGCGGATAGAAGAAAAGATTGTCCGACGATTTTCAGCTTCTTCGTGGTTTATATTACATGATGACTATATAATTTCAAGCACCTGATCGCCATCTGCGGAGGTCTGCTTTCCGGCCGGCCCGGATGTGATCTCCACAAACAAAGCAGCTGTCAAACCTTCCGCCTATCCTAAAATAGTCTCCATCCGGAAATGATTTCCCGGTACAACCCAGTTTCCAATCCGGAAATGAGGATTTTCCTCCACCGCTTCGCCCCTCAGTCCCACCGCTACGCGGCAGGTCCCTGTTTTGCCAATATCAAGGAAATCAAGCGTTTGCGCGGAGGCGACCTGGTGGTCGCCGCACAAGCAAACGTGCAGATTGACGCCGAGATTGGCAAAAAAGACCATTTCCGGACGATCTAAATCATCAAATTACCTGGCATCCATTCGGGAATGCTTTATCCAGAGCCTCCCTCCCTTCTGAAGGTCTAAGAGGTTTTTCTCTTGGATCGGATGCCCTTCGTCGCGGATCGCGGCATGGCGCGAAGCCGAAAACCGTGCCTATCCGGTTAACTCCCAAAGCATGCTCTTTCCAAGTTTTGGCCCATGCTAAAGCCGGAAGGCAGACCGGATCAGCCTCGCTCTGCCATAGGAAATGGCAAAAGAACCCTTAAATAAAAGCAAATCTCTTGCCGTACGCGGGCAAAAATTCTTCTTCCTGCCATTGAACACCAGCCTGCTTCCACGGTTGCTGGGAAGAGTTTGTTTTGGGTGCCAACCGGATAGGCATGCCGAAAACCACGCCGAGTACGCACAGGTGAACGTCTTCGGTGCCGTATGCAGCGCTTTATCGCCGGGTCATGGCTCTGCCAGTGCAACCACGAAGCGGCCCTCTGCGACGCCGAGTTTCTTGGACAAAGGTCCGCATTTGATTTTCAGCATATAGATGACGGGCTTCCCCAGGTTTTCTTCGTAGGTGGCCTCGATGTTGAAGGTGCCCTTGGCGACGATCAGATCACACTCACTGAGGGCACGTTCGAGTTCGGGTGTGCTTCTGCCGGGGATCAGGAGGGTCTTCACGCTGAGCATACGCTCGCTCAAATCTTCGAGGCCGAAATACCGGGCATCCGCGCAGGTGGCATCTTCGAAAAACGGCGCTTCCTTGAGGACGAGCGTAACGGCGGCGCCCATGGCGTGGAACTGCTCGATCAGCAGGGAGTCGAAACCGATCTCCCCCGCATTGTCGAAAAGATAGAGGATCCGTCGTTTATCGCAGGCCGCTTCGTAGACGTCGCCCATGAGCACGGGGGATTCGGCTCGCCCGGCCATCAGGCTTTCGGCATCCGAGAATTTCAGCCCGCCGCTCGGGGCGGCAAGCGGCGAGACATTGCCCGTTGCCGCGAGGCAGCATGCCCGCTCGAAGCGCTTTTTCGGGGTCGCCCCTTCGTCGATGAACCGTCTTGCGGCGGGGAGCAAGGCCTTGACGGCCTCATTGCTCTCTTTCTTGACGGCATCATAGATGCGGGCGGCGGCGACCACTTGGGGCGTCAGGGCGTCGAGAGTCTCTCTGGCTGTAAACCCGAGGTTCTCCCCGGCATCGAACGTTTGATGAAATGCGTCCAGGAGGGTCTGGATCAAGGTGAGCTTTTCGGGTTCGTCCACGGAAGAGGCCGTTCTCCCATATATCCATTCAAGGGTACATAAGGCGCAGTCGGCAAAGGGCTTCATGAAATTCGATCCTTTTCCGGGGGGGGTCCGCAGGGCCTTCCGGCTGCCTTTTGCGGCCCACCCGTCTTTTTGAGGGCTATTTCTTTGGCCTCCGCTTGAAACGGCTCTCCTTGATATCCTCTGCCTCCAGATAGGCCTCCAGAGGGATCCGGTCATGTTCGGCGATGGCGCGGATCTCGATGACCTCGTGGACGGTAAGGCCAAGCCGGGCGGCGATTTCCTGGTCGGTCAGGCCGCGGTTCCGCTCGCCGGGGACAAACCGCTGCACGCGGTTGGTCCACTCCCAGACCTGTTGACCATAGCGCTGATACAATTCCGGGGAAACGGGTCGTGGCATGCCGGCACCTCCTATTGCGGCGGGGTATGAGGCTGAAGTTTTCTCGGGATGACGGGGCACCGTTTCAGGCAGTTGAAGCACTGGGCTGAAAGCTCGGTCGAATAGGCGATTCCCCGCACCGCCCTCGTAAAGTGACTGCCAAAAAGGATGGCCTTGCGCCGGTCTTTGTCCTCTTCATTGACGGCTTCGAGAAGGAGCTTCTGGAAGACATCCCGCGCGGCCGTCTGCGCCCGCGGGTAGCAGCCCTCCTGGCGGTACTCCATCCAGCGGATGGCGCCGTCCTTCAACTCGCCGGAGAGGCAATCCGGGCAGGCGGACAGGCAGGGCGTCGTCTGTTTTTTTTCCCACAAGCGGACACAGGACGGGTGGGGACAGACGGGCTTTTCCAGGGGGCCGTCGGCCGGGAGGGGCATCGTGGTGATGACCCCATTGAAATAGAGCAGACCAAAGACGGGGTTGAGGATGATGCCGGCCGCCATGCTGCGTGTGCCGAGGCCGGCCATTTCGGCGCAGAGCTTCAGGCTCAGGTAGGGGTAATGGCCGTTTCGCTCTCCGGTTGGGATCGGTATGGTGTAAAAGCCGAATCGCTCTTCGATGAAAGAGGCGAGCTTGCGCGCTGCACCGCCCGTTTCGCTGCGGTTGTACCCGATGCTCCCGAGGACCCTGTTGGTCCCGGAACGCCAGGCGCCGGCTGTGGGTTGGCCACCCCCGATCAGCACGACGCTTTTGGCTTCTTTCAGAAGATCATCGGGGCGGTGCCCCGGAGGGGCATACCGGTTGATCGCTTCCACCGAGGCGATGCCGACCGCCTTGACGCCATACGACAAGGCCTTATCCTTGATTGTTGTACCCGCTTCCATCAGGGTTCCTCCTGCGTTTCCGTCCGGAAACCGCCTTTTCCGGCAGGGTGGGCTCGTGCCGGTTCAGCCGGTGACGAAGCGTCTCCTTCTCGGGATCGGAAATCGAGCTTAGGCTAGAAGTTGTTTGAAGATGGATGTTTCTTTCCGGTGAACACCTCGAGAACGGGTTGAAACAGCGGAACGCCGAATTTTTCGTGGTAAGGATAGCATTTCGATACCAGGAGGTAGGCGATCTTGCGGGTTACGGCCTCTCTTTCTTCGCTGAGGGAGTCATAGTTCCCCCCGCCTTTCGAAACAATCAGATCGGCCTCCTCGACGAGGGTATTTACCTCCGGTGAACACCGCTCCAACCGCGTACCGGGAAAGGGGCCGTCCATGCCGTTCGCAATGACGGGGACTATCGCATCGATGCCCACGGCCTGCGCCTCCTCGAGGGTGGTGTCGTTCAGGGTGGGACGCTGTCTGACCACAACGGTGATGGACGCTTCGAACCGCTCTTTGAGAATGCGGATGAGGAGCTTGTCAAAGACGATCTCTCCGGCATTGTCGGCGAAAAAGACCATCCGCTTCGCCTTCGCCAGTCGCTCGTTGAAGCGGTTGAACAGCTCCGGCGAAATGGGTGCCTGGATCTTTTCCTGGATGAGGCGTTTGATGTCCGGGGGGTTCTCTCCGACCATGAAATCGATATTGTTGCCCAGTATGGCGAGTTTGACCGCCGTCAGAAGCGGGTCAGGGTCTTCGCGGACGAGGGTTTCGATGTAAGGTGCAAGATCCAGGATCATCTGGTTCTGCCGACGTTTGATCTCACGAAACGGGTCGTTCTCCCCGCGCGCCTGCAGGATGATGAGCATTACCTGCTCGATGATTTCGGGGCTTGTAAAGTTCCATTGGTTTCCCTGTAAGGAGGGCATCGCTGCGATGCGGCGATACAACGCCCTGCTTTCATCCTTGTCAAATTGCAGGGCCCGCATGACGTAGACAGCCATTTTCAAAATGCAGGGGATGCAGTCGGGCTGAATCAGCATGGTGTATGTTCCTTTGTGATGCGCAAGGGCTGAATGGTGGAAGAAACGGAAAAATACCAAATTGATTGTATGGATTGAAGGGGCATGCTATCAATGTTTGATCCGGGCGGAAGTCGGGAAGGGCCCCCGCTTGGGCCCCTTGCATTCCAATACCCCTCCCGGACCTCAGAACCCCTTCATCATCCCCTTGATCAGGTAGGGTACTTCCAATCGGCCGGTAGGCGCGAGGATGCGGCTGCTGAAATTCGTCGTGTAATCCTTTTTCAAGGTCCGGGAAAGCTTGCGGTACTCGGCCGTGTCGATCGCCTTGGCGATGTCCGCCAGGCCGCGTGCGGTGCATTCCGCCAGGATCCGGGGGCCTGTCCCGACGGAAAGGCGCCAGCCGTGGGTAACGGGCACGCCCATCTCCTTCATTGCCGGGATGGCCTCTTCCACCACGAACCGGTTGTGTTCTTTCTCTTTGCCGGGGACGATATCATAGTACTGATTGAACTTCCAGGCGCCGGTCTGGATGCTGTAGGCCTGATGCCTGAACATACCTGTGGGAATCCACACGCGGCTTCCATAATTGTAAACATACTGCATCAGCTTCGTGGAGATCAGCCGGTATTCCCTGGACGAGAGGGCGGCGAGCAGGCCCATGTCGTTCCGCACGGCAGCTACCGCCACGATCCTCGGTCCTGCACCGACAGCCGCGTAAAAACCGCCCACCAGTTCTACCCCCAGCTTTTCGAGCACCGGGTTGAACTCCTCCGAGATAAACCGCGAGTAATCGTCGTATTCGCCTGGGTTGACATCCCAGTACTGGCTGAACAATATGGCCATGAGCGTTCTCCTTGAATCAGGAACAACAGATTCCTGTTGAAGAAGGGGTCGTTGTGACAATCACATCTTGAAAATCCGTGTCATCAGCTCGGCCAGGTATTCCGAGTCGTCCTCCTTCTTCTTCGAGTACTTGGCCGGGCGCGCCTGCACCCAGAACAGGTTTTCAGGAAATGACATATCCTCGTCGATGACCCATTCCATATCCTGGGGCATGTTGAAGTAGGATTCCACCTTGAGGGCGATCCGCACGATCTCCTGGAGTTCCTTTTCATCTAGGCAGGGCTTGCTCTGCATCTCCTTCGGGACGCTGACCATACCGATCCCGTCCTTCCGGTAAACCACCATGCGCAGCTTCTGGCCGATGGTGGATGAAACAACCTCTTTGGTCTCCTTGTCGATCAGGAAGCTATCCGGGGTAATCTCGCCGGATACGACACTCTCGCCAAGTCCCCAATTCCCCTCGACGACCACCTTGCTCAAATCACCCGTGGTGGGTTGGACCGTCAGGGTGACCCCGGCGCATCGGGCATTGACCATCTTGAGAACCGCCACCCCGATGGGGGCCTTGCTCATCTCCATCTTCTTTTCGAGCCGGAAGGCGATGGCCCGCGTCGTAAACGCGCTGCTCCAAACCCGAATCACCTTCCGAACCACATCCCGCTTCCCCCTTACGTTCAGATAGGTCTCCATCTGCCCGGGCATACTCACCGCGCCGCTCGACCGCGTCGCGACCGCCACATCGGGCTGGCCGACCGTCTCACACAGCGTATCGTAGAAGCCGTGGAGTTCCTGTTTCATCGCCTCGGGCATATCCTTCGATTCGATGAGGCCGCGGATCGCCCGACCGGCCTCGACCTGCTTTTCCACCCTGCGCAGGCTTTCGCCCGCCTCTTCGACATACTTCCGAATCTCCTCGCCGGCGCCGGTCTCGCTCATGAACCGTTCATAGCCTTCCACGGAGATGGCGAATCCAGGTGGAACGCGCATGCCCATATGCACCATCTCCCCCAGATTGGCACATTTCTTCCCAACCAGATCATTGTGCTCACTGCGGAGTTCGTCGAGCCTGTAAATCCATTTTTGAGCCATTTTGAATCCCTCCCCTGAGGCTGTGGGATATCCCGCAATGACCATTTGCGGTCCTGCGGGACATCCCTTTGCCTTTGGTTCGAAACCAACACCTGTAGGATGGGCACGCCCATCACGCCTTTCTTCACCCCCACAGGTCAGGTGAAAAAAACCAGTCGTCCCACCTGCCATCGATCACTTGTCCAGGATATAAACGGTCCCCATATTGGCATCCACCTTCACCTTCTGACCGGAGCGGATCTTGGTGGTGCCCTCGAACACGTTCATCACCACGGGGATGCCGTACTCACGGCCGACGATGGCCGCATGCGACAGGCTGGCGCCGCGATCGACGATAACCCCTTTGATCATGCTGAAGATGGGGGTCCAGCTGGGCGATGTGCTGGCTGCGACCAAGATGTCCCCTTCCTTGATCAGGCTCAGCTCATCCTCGTTCATAATCACCCGCGCGGGGCCTTCGGCCACCCCCGGAGAACCGCAGGTGCCATAGAGATCCGCCTTCAGCTCCGGGCGCACCTGCGGCATCGAACCTACCACGACCTTGCTGGCGATGGGGTCGTTGCTTTTGACGAGGACCGCCATGGCCTGGTCGAGATCGAAGCCTTCCTTCAGGAGCGCCGGCGGGTTCGGGTTCTTGCACCACTCTTCCCACTCCGCCCTTCTGCGCTCGACGATGTAGCGCATATTGAACTGATCCGGGTTGATCCCCGCCCGCCGCACCTCGTCCGGCTGCAGGTAGAACATGTCTTCGGGATCGTCGATCGCCCCTTCGAGCGCCCACCGTCTGCCCATACCGAGAACAATCCGCCGGATCATGGCGTGGGTGTAAAGGTCGAGATAATGGTCATGCTCCTCGCTGAAGACCCCGCTCTTCTGGGCCAGACGCATCAGCGGCTCAAACCAGGCCCGCTGCTCACGCGGCACCTTTTCAAGGACACGCTTCTCGGCCTCCAGCCGTGCCTCGGTGATCTTCGCCCGCTCCGCCTCGAGGTTGAACTCGCCTCCCTTCTGCAGGAACTGCTTGACGTTCACCAGGGCCGGGGTCGGGTCTTCCACCCAGGTCGGCAGATTGATCTCGCTCATACGCTGCATGCGCCAGCCGTCCTCGTTCATGAATCCACCGAAATCCTTCATGAAATCACGGCCTTTATCGGTCCTCTCCAGTCTGGCCTTGATGCTGTCCACCTCGCCTTCGAGGAATGCGCTTTCGAGTTCATCCTCACGGGCGCGCTTCGAAAACTCCCACAAGCGCTTGTCCACCTGAAACACCTTGTTGTCGAAACCCGACACGAGCTGATGGAACATGGGGGTGGTGTCATCGATCCCCGCCAGTTCCCGGCACATGTTCTCGAAGAGGATGTAAGCCGTGTATGTCCCGTACATCATGTACATGTGGATCTCCCACATCCGCCGGCAGGTGTTGATCGTCTCCTCGAAATTGGCCAGAAGATCGATATTTGTAGCGGTGTCTAGATCCAGCTGCTTCAAGGCCTCGTACCGCCCCAGGATCTCTTCGACGAAGCCCTTCCACAACCCGTCGTAATCCTTGATAAAGGGCAGAATTGCCTCCCGGAATCTCTTTTCCCTGCGCTGCTTTTCCTCCTCGCTCTTGACCAGCAGCAGGGTCAGATAACCGCCGCCGTTCATGAAACGCCAGTCCCACCCCTTGACCGTCGGCAGGCTGAGCTTTTCCGCACCCCACTGCATGCCGTGACGGCAGAAACTCACCCAGAACCACCCAAACATGGGCGTCCATGGCGGCACCGAGTGCGTGCCGTCCAAGAACCAGGCAGGCGACAGCTCAAAATCTCTTTCCGGATCGAATTCCAAACCTGGAACCACATCGTAGACTTTCATGTTTCTCCCCCTTTAAAGCATGGTTGTGGAAGTAAAAACCGGTCTTACCCAACAGCTCTACACCATCCGATCTTTTGACAATCGCCAGCGCCCATGCTTCCTGAAGATCTCCATCGAAGAAAGGTCCAAACGGGGTGGGACATCCCGTTCTCAGATCGAAAGCAAGGGATTACCAAAGTCTTTGTCCCGAACACCTCCTTTCCCGCTGTGTCTTCGTCTACGCATCGACAAGGGTCAATGCGCCCGGATCGCACCATTTCACACACTGCGGATCCGGCGGGTCCCCGCAGAAATCGCATTTGAGCGGGATGCCCGTATCCGGCTCACGGAAGGCGGACTTGACCGGACACGAGGCCCGGCAAACCACGCACCCGTCCACCTCCAGACCGTTGATCACCACCTTGCCCCGCGAGTTGCACGCCGCCTCCGTATACGGGCCCGCAATCACCGGCAGGCAGACATCCTCCCCCAGAAACACCCGGATCCGGGAGCGCTGAGGATTGACCGAACCCGTATGCTGGAGGGAACAGGCCACCTGGCAAAGCTTACAGCCGGTACATTTGGCATAATCAATCTTGATTCGCATCGTCTCTCCCCCCGCCTTCCTCGGAAAGCCCCAATTCCCTCAATTTTTCGGGCGTGGGGACCCCGTTTTCATCCCACCCCCGAAGGGCGTAATACTCCGGCAGCATCCGGTCCATATGCACCACCTGGCCCTTCACCCGCGGCTCGTCCGTCATCCTCCTCGGCAGCGCGTCGTCCTTTCGGGTCAGCCCCGCTTTGAGGTTGAAGAGCCGCTCCAGGTTCCAGATCCGTTCTCCCATCAACGCCAGGGCCTCGTTCGAATAGTCGATGCCGGTCACCGTCTTCAACCACACCTGAAGCTTTCCCCCCCACAAGGGCCCGTGGTAGATGATCCAGCAGAGAATGGCCGAGTCCACCAGGGCGATATAGTCCTGGTCGTATTTCGCCCACTTCAGATGCTCCGCCGGGTCCCGGCGCCCGTCGTAGAAGGGGAGCGTGGCCTTTGTGTGGCTGCCTCCGACGTTGTTGGTCGCATACTGAAGCCCGATGATCTCGACCCCCTGCGGGTGCCAGGCGGGCATTCCCATCCCCTTGACCCCCATGAAGAGTTCCGGGTGGCCGTAGCGCTCGGCGAGGAACTTCCCGCCCTCGGCAAGGACCGCCCCGAATGCCTCGCGGACCGCGGTCTGATGGAGCAGCGCGAACATCGCCTCCGTATTCCCGAAGCCCATCGCAAATCCGAGGTCCTCCTCCGGCAGAAACCCCGATTCGTACATCTCCATCGCGCACGAGATCGTGGCCCCGGCGGTGATCGTGTCCATGCCGAGTTCGTTGCAGATGTAATTGGCCCGACAGATGTCATCGAGGTCCCCGAAGCCACAGTTGGACCCCAGCAGCGCCATGCTCTCGTGCTCCGGCCCTTTGGTCGTGCCCGGGTAGGCCGGGTCGTCGATGCGGCTGCGCTTGCTGCAGGCGAAAGGGCAGCCGAAACAGGCCTCATCCCGCACCCGGATATGATCCCTCACGTGGTTCGGGTCCTCGTACCACTCGAAGGCCTTCGAGTAGCCCTCCTGGAAGTTCCGGGTCGCCTGGGTACCGCTCTTGTTGGCGCGGCCCGGCAGCGACCAGGTGCCGTACATCCGCCGGGCATAGAGGACGCGGTTTTCCCGGCCCTCCTCCAGGAAATCCATGACCGCCTGCCGGTACCCCTCGACGTCCGCCAGCTCGACCGAGCCGGTGCCGCCCGCCACGATCGCCTTCAGGTTCTTGGAGCCCATGACGGCCCCCAGACCCGAGCGTCCGGCCGCGCGGCCCCCGTCGGCCATGATGCAGGCAAACCGCACCAAATTCTCCCCGGCGGGCCCGATGCAGACGATGCTCAGGTCGTTCAACTGCCAGTCGTCTAGCTCCGCTCTCAACTCCTGGCGCAGGGCGTGCTCCGTGGCGGTCGACCACAGGCCCCACAAATGCTCCGCCGGCCGGAGTTCCACCTGTTCGTCCCGGATATAGAGGTAGACCGGTGAGGGCGCCTTCCCTTCGAGGATCAGGAAATCGTACCCGGCATATTTGAGGTTCGGGCCGAAATACCCGCCGCAGCAGGGGTTGGCGATAAATCCGCTGAGGGGCGATTTGCTGACCACCACGAACCGCCCGCCCGCCGGGACGCCGGTGCCGGTCAGGGGCCCTGTGGCGAAGACGAGTTTGTTCTCCGGCCCCAGGGGGTCGATGCGGGGGTCCATCTCATCCATCAGGATCTTCAAGCCCGCCCCGCGCCCCCCGACAAACTCCCGGCACAACTCAGGGGAGAGGTCTTCGATCGAGCGGTTCCCCGTCGTGAGATCGATCCGCAGAATCCTGCCTTTCCATCCAAACATCGAGGCTCCTTTCAAAGGCCCACGGCCTCAGGCTGCAACCCGGCGCTGTCCGACGGGTGTTTCCAAAAACGCTTCGAGCTGCGAGAAGACCTGCTCTTCATTGTTTCCCATGACCTGCAGGGCCCCGCTCCGACACGAGGCCGCGCAAAGGCCGCATCCCTTGCAGAGGGCCGGGTTCACCGCGGCAACCCCGCTGTCTTCCTCGACCGCCACCGCATGGAACGGGCAGACGGTTTCACAGACGCGGCAGCCCGTGCACTTCGACGCATCCACCCGGCAGACGGCGCCCTCGCCGCGCATCTCCTCCCGCGAGAGGAGGGTCATGACCCGCGCGGCCGCGGCATGCCCCTGGGCGATGCTCTCTCCAAGCCGCTTGGGCCCGTGGGCGAGTCCGCACATGAAGATCCCGTCCGTCGGAAAATCCACCGGCCTGAGCTTCATGTGGGCCTCCATGAAAAACCCGTCCGGGTTCAGGGGCACCTTGAGCTGCTGGGAAAGGCGGTGGTTGTCCGCTGCAGGAATGATCGCGGCGGCAAGCGAGACGAGATCCGCCTGGAGCCTGAGCCTGCGCCCCAGAGTCGGCTCGGTCACCAGGACCTCCAGCGGCCCGCCGCCCTCTCCCGCTTTCACCTCGGGCTTGTCCGTCTCATCGTAGCGGATGAACATCACGCCCTTTTCCGCCGCCTCGCGGTAGGCGTTTTCCATCAAACCGTAGGTCCGCATATCCCGGTATAGGACGGTGATCCTCATGGCAGGGTTCACGGCCTTCAGGCCGAGGGCGTTTTTCACGGCCTGACCGCAGCAAACGCGGCTGCAATAGGGGCGCTCCGCATCGCGGGAGCCCACACACTGGATCATCACCAGAGACCGGCAGTCCTTGATCCGCGCGCTTTCGTCCGCGATCTCCCCCTCCAGCGCGAGGTGGGTCAGGACACGATCGTTCTGACCGTAGAGGTATTCATCGGGGCGGAACTCACCGCCGCCGGTCGCCACCACCGTCGCACCGTGCGGGATATCCACCGGCGCCCGCCGCGTCCCGGTCTCGATGGTCGTCCGAAAATTCCCGACGTATCCAGAAAAATTCCGGATCTCGGCCTCCGTGTGGACCTGGATCAAAAGGTGGCGGTATATCCGCTCGGTCAGCGTCTTCAGGGTCGCCTGGACGTCTTCGCCCTCCACCGTGCGGCGGAGCCTTCCCGCCATGCCTCCGAGCACCGGCCCCTTCTCGAGCAGGTGGACCTTGACCCCCTGGTTGGCGAGCGAGAGCGCCGCGGACATCCCCGCGATCCCGCCCCCGATCACCAGGGCGGAGCGTAGAACGGGATAGGTCGGCTGCGTCAGGGGCGCGAGGAGCCTCGCCTTCATGACGGCCATCCGGACCAGGTCCCGCGCCTTCTGCGTCGCAGGCCCCTTCTCCCCCATGTGGACCCAGGCGCAGTGCTCCCGGATATTGGCCATTTCGAAGAGGAAGGGGTTCAATCCGGCCTGTTTGAGGGCGTCCTGAAAAACCGGCTCATGGGTCCGGGGTGTGCAAGCCGCCACTACCACGCGGTTCAGGGCCTTCTTCTGGATCACCTCGACCATCCGCTTGATCGAATCGATGGAACAGCTGAAGGTCTCCTCCTGGGCATGCACGACCCCGTCGAGCCCTTTGGCGTAGTCCACCACCTTCGGGACATCCACCCCCTTGATGATGTTGGTGCCGCAGTGGCAGACGAAGACCCCGACCCTTGGCGGCTCTCCCAGCGTGTCCCGCTCCGGCGGATAGCTCTTCTCTTCGACGAGCGTCCCCCGGACACGATTCAGGTCCCGGGTCGCCAGGGCCGCCGCACCGCTCGCCATAGTGACCGAATCCGGGATGTCCATCGGCCCGCAGAAGACGCCGCAGGCGTAGATCCCGGGGCGCCCGGTCTCCATTGGACGCAGGGAGCCGGATGGTCGGCAGAAGCCCTCCTCGGTGAGCGGGATGCCCATTTTTCCGGCCAAGGCCCGGTTGCCGACCGGTGAGCTGAGCCCGACGGAGAGAACCACCATATCGAAGGTCTCCTCGCGCACCGCCTCGCCGCCCACCCGATACCGCAGGGTCACGGCGTGCGTTTCGGGGTCCTCGCCCGCGACCACGGGCTTCGCCCACTCGAACCGGACGCCTTCGAGCCCTTTGGCCCGCTCGTAATAGCGCTCGAAGCCTTTGCCGAATGCCCGCACGTCGTTGTGGAAGACGACCGCCTCGAGCCCGGGGATGTGCTCCTTCGAGAGGATCACCTGCTTCATGGCATACATGCAACAGACCGATGAGCAGTAGCCGTTCCCGATCGAGACGTCCCGCGAGCCAACGCACTGGATCCAGGCGATCCGAGCCGGCGAGGTGCCGTCCGACGGTCGCCTGAGGACGCCCGCGTTCGGCCCGCTGGCGCTCAGGAGCCGCTCGTATTCGAGGCCGGTAAAGACGTTCCTGAAGCGGTCGTAGCCGTAGAGGCTCTGTCTCGACGGGTCGAAGGGTTCGTAGCCCGGGGCAAGGATGATCCCGCCGACGCGGATGGTGTGGCGCTGCGCCTGCTGATGAAAATCGATCGCCCGGTTCCGGCAGGTGGGGACGCAGATCTGGCACTCCCTGCGGTTCAGAAACAGACAGTGGGCCGGGTCCACCACGCTCGCCGCCGGCACGGCCTGGGGGAAAGGCAGGTGGATGCACTTGACCGTCGAAAGCCCGGCGTTGTAGTCATCGCGGATGTTGACAGGGCAGTACTCGGCGCAGACCCCGCACCCGGTGCACTTCTCGAGATCCACAAACCGGGGGGCCGCCAGCAGATGCACCCTGAAATCCCCCGATTCCCCCTCGACCGCCTCCACTTCGGTTTCGGTCAGGATGGAGATGTTCGGATTGGTAGCGCATTCCAGGAATTTGGGCGACAGGATGCACATCGAGCAGTCGTTGGTCGGGAAGGTTTTGTCGAGCTGCGACATCCTGCCCCCGATGGAGGGGCCCTTTTCCACCAAGTAGACCTTGAACCCCGCATTGGCAGAATCCAGGGCCGCCTGTATGCCGCTCACCCCGGCACCGACCACCATGACGGCGCCGACCGTCTCACGGGCACATTCCGGCGTTATGGGACCCTGATCATATCCTGACATTCGTTCATCCCCACTGGCATGTTGAGGCGTCCTTTCCCCGCAATTCAAAGGGCCCTGACGACCATCTCGGAGATATCCATGACTTCGAGCCGATCTTCCAACCCCGCTGTCACGACGCTGTCCTTGAAGTTGAGGATGCAATAAGGGCAGGCCGTAACCAGGATATCCGCTCCCTGTTCGATCGCCTGGGCAACCAGGATATCGGAGAACCGCTCCCCTTTCGGGGTCTCCATCCAGATCCGGCCGCCGCCGCCCCCGCAGCAGAGGCTGTTCTCGCGGCTGTTCAGCTCGTCCGTCCACTCGAGTCCGGGGATGGCCGCGAGGACCGCCCGCGGCGCATCGTAGATCCCGTTGTGCCGTCCGAGGTAGCAGGGGTCGTGGTAAACGGCCTTTTTTCGCAGCCCCCCTCCGAAGGCAATCCGCCCCTCTGCGATCAGCCGCGCGAGGACCTCGGTCACGTGCAGGACCTCCACCTCGCCGCCGAGCTTTGGATAATCCTGCTTGAAGGTCGTATAGCAATGGGGCGATGTCGCGATGATCGTCCTGACCCCGCTTTCCCGAAAAAGCGCGATATTCTTTTCCGCAAGGGTCTCGAAGAGTTCGCGGTTCCCGGCCTTGCGCACGCTCTCCCCGCAGCAACTCTCCCGGTTCCCGAGGATGCCGAACGACACCCCGGCCTGCTGCAGGATCCGGCTCGTCGCCCGGGCCACACCCCAGAGCCGCGTATCATAGGCCGGCGCGCAGCATGGCGCGTACAGGGCCTCGTGTTCGGTGTTGAAGATCTCGACCCCGGTGCCCTCCGCCCACTTGGATCGTTCCTCCCGCTTGCCGCCCCAGGGGTTTCCCTCGCCGCCGAGGCCCCCCATCGCACTGCGCAGGCTGGCCGGCGCCATGCGGTATTCGAAATCGAGCAGGATCTTCCGCACCGCACCGAGGACGTCGGTGATCGCCACGCCGCGCGGGCAGCGGCTCACACACAGGTTGCAGGTCGTGCACCGCCACCACGCCTCGTCCTCGAGGTCCACCAGCCCATAACGTGACTCGCAGATCATCCGGTGCGGCATGAAGGTCCGCACCAGGTTCCAGGGACAGCTCGCCGAGCACAAACCGCATTGAAAGCACAGCTTGAAGGCTTCGCCCCCGGCCTCCTGAATCAGGTCGATGGCTTCTTCCAGAGGTTCGACGATCTCCATCCCGGACTCCTGTCGAGAACGTAAACGTGTTTTTGTCGTAGTGGTATTGTGCAGCCGGAACACTCCAGGGAGGAAACGCCCCCTACGCCTGCAACAGTCATCCGCAGACGGCTTCCGGTTTCAAGAGACAGGCGGAAAAGTGGCTTCGGTAACGCGTTTCGGTTTGTGCGCGCAAGGCACCCGCGGCCTCGAGGGCCAGCGGTGCGGGATCAGTGCATATAGCGGCCCCCGTCCACCACCAGCGTCTGGCCGGTGATGAAATCGCTCTCCGCGGAGGCCAGGAAGAGGGCGGCCCCGGTGATGTCTTCGGGCGTGCCCAATCGTTTGAGTGGCGTCTTGCTGGTGTCGTAGCGGGTCACGTCCGCCAGGGAACGGCTGGCCTCCGTATCCGTGAATCCGGGGGCGACGGCGTTGATGCAGATATTGTGGGGCCCGAGCTCGATGGCCAGAGCGCGGGTCAACGCCAGTATACCACCCTTCGAGGAGACGTAGTGGACAAACCCGTGGGACCCCGTAAAGGCCGTTTCGGAGCAGAGATTGACGATCTTCCCGGATTGTTGCGCCTTCATGACGGGGAAAACCGCCCGGACGGCCAGAAAAGCCCCCTTGACGTTGACCCCCATCACACGGTCCCACTCCCCGAGGTCGATCTCGTCGAAGGGCTTGCGCACCAGTCCGTCGTAGATCGCGGCGTTGTTGATCAGGATGTCGATGCGGCCGAATGCGGCCACCGCCGCTTCCGCCATGGCCTTTGTGTCCGCCTCGCTCGTCACGTCCCCCGCAAAGGACCGCGCCTCGCCGCCCAGCGCCTCGATCAACCGGACGGTCTCCTGCATGTCCTCGCGGTCCTTGTCTCTCAGCACAATATTCATGACCATGATCCGCGCGCCTTCCTGCGCCAGCCGCAGCGCAAACGCCCTTCCCAACCCCCGGGCCCCGCCGGTCACCACAGCCACCCTGTCCTTCAAACGCATGGCCACGCTCCTCATTGCTGAATCCGTTGCATGCCGGCAGGAAAGGCCGTCCGCCTTGCCGCCGAACAGGTTGAAAAACGCAAGCTTCTCTATCCCCATCCCAGAATCGAAGACCCGGCCGGCATCGAATCGGTCCCCGGCACGAAGAAGAGGAAACCCTTCCTTCGTGCCGGGCCACACACAGGCCGGAGGGGGGAGACCGACCCGATCAGTAAGTCGGCTTGCGGAGCCCGTGCTCATCCGCGATCACGGTGTAGCACGCGTAGCTCGAGCCGCGCCCGATGCCTGCACCCCCGGGAACGCCCGAAGAGCACATATACAGGTTCTTCACGAACGTCTTGTAACCGCCCGGCAGGCCCCTGAAGCGACCGCTCTGGCTGCCGCCCTGGTTGCCTTCGCACCAGCCGCCCTCACGCATATCGAGGTGCGTGTCCTGGATGTCGATCGGCGTGGCCACACGCTCCCCGATGAAGTTGTCCTTGGTCATGTTGGGGGCGTACTTCTGCCATTGTTCGATCATCGCATCCATGAACTCGTCGTGGAGCTGACGCCATTCCTTCCGCGAGAAGAGGCGGGCGGGGGCGGTGAATTCCTCCACGTGGATGCTGTGCTTTCCCTCCGGCGCGCGCGTCGGGTCCCAGATGCTGTCCGGCGCCGTCAGGCAGAAGATCTTGGACGGCATGCCCAGGAGAAAGATCTCGTGCATGTACTTGTCTTCCATGAACCCGAGGTCCTTCGGGGCCCAGTAGGTCCGCGGCGTGATGTTCACATCCGGGTTGTCCTTCGCAGCCTTGTACTGCGGCAGTTCGTGCACCCCCACGGGTCCCCAGAACAGCTGGGCGCGGTCGAAGAAGTAGGTGTCGACCTTGCGCTTCTGATAGGTGTTGAGTTTGTCCTCGCCGATGAGGCGCAGGAAGAGTTGCGGGCTGGCATTGTCCGAAACCACCATCTGCTTGGCTTCGATCTCCGTCCCGTCCAGGAGCTTGATCCCCTTGGCCTTGCCATCCTGGATGAGGACCTTGGCCACCTCGGAGTTGAGGTGGTACTCGACCCCCATCTTCTTGCCGGCCGAAACCAGCGCATCGGTGATGGACTGGGTGCCGCCCTTGGCGATGGCCGCCGTCTCCCAGCCGAGCACGAGGTGCAGCGTGGCGTACAGGAAGGCCAGACCCGGCACATCGTCCGGATAGATGCCGCAGGAGGTCAGGAAGCCCCGCAGGGTCAGGATCCGCAGCTCAGGGCTCTCGAAGAAGTAGTGGGCGACCTCTTTGGCCGTCATGAACTGCATGGAGGGGTCGACCCCGCTTTTCGGGTTGGACATCAGCTCCTCTACCGGGTCCGGCACTCCCCAGGGGGTCGGCACGGAATAGCGCTGCCGATGAAACGCCGGACGGACGTAATCCCGGTACTTCGCCGTGACATCCAGGTAGGCCTCCGCGTCGGCCTTGGAAAACCGCTTGATCTGCTCATAGGTCTTCTTGAAATTTTCTTCGCTGAACTTCGTCTCGCCGGTTTCCGGGTTCACGACCGGGAACGCGGCGTAGCTGACATAGGATGTCCCGTCATCGAAGATGATGGCCTCGTTGGTGTCCGGAAAGACATACTCCAGACCCTCCGCCCGAAGGTTGAATTCCTTGTAAGCCGGATGGCCGTAGTAACGCGTGAAATGCGCGCAGAAGTTCCCGCGGAACCCGGGCGCGGGGGAATCGTCGAAAGACACCGCGCCGCCGCCGAGGTGATCCAGCCGCTCGAAAACGCCCACCTTCAGACCGGCCTTGGCCAGATAGGGGGCAATGGTCGTCCCGTGATGTCCACCGCCAATAATCACCGCATCGTAAGATTTATCCGCCATTTCAACTACCTCCCGTTCCTATTGATAATGATTGAAACCATTTCCGCTATCACCCGGTTTTGAAAACCTTATTGGAGAGACTTGAAGACAGCCGCCAGCTTACCCGCCACTTCATCCGGGGTCGCCCCCTCCAGAAACTGGCAGTCTCTTCGCATATCCGGTGGAGAAGACAGCTCGACAATGCACATCTTCTTCAGGGCATCCGGGGCCGTCCCCAGGTCCTGAGCGCCCCAGGACGGGATGGATCCAGCGCCCTTGAGCATCTTCAACATACGGGTCCTCGAGATGTACCGGAGTTCGCCCACCTCGTTGCTCACGGTGACGAGCGCCGGCATGGCGGCCTTCACCCGTTCGTACCCTTCGGGATTGCTCTTCTTGACCACCACGCTCCCGTCCTCGATGCCGATCTCGCGGGCCATGCTGATGCATGGAAGCCCGAGGATCTCCCCCAGCAGCAGGCCCACCTGTCCGGAGTCCCAGTCCCCGGCCTGCCGACCCGTCAGGATCAGGCCGTAGTCCCCGATCTTGCGGATCGCATCGGCCAAGGCCAGTGCGACGGAATGACTGTCGAGCTTGTCGAAGGCGTCGTCCTGGAGCAGGATCAACTCATCGGCACCGGCCGCCAGGGCCTTCCGGAGCACCGTGTCCGACACCTTCTTGCCGAGGCTCAGGACGGTGATCTTTCCGCCCAGGTCCTCGCTGATCCGCAGGGCCGCCTCGAGCGCGTTCTCGTCAAAGGGGCTGATCACCTGAGGGGCATCGACCACCACTTCCTTGTTCTCGGCATCCACGCGGACATCCGACAGGGGCGCTTCGGGGTCGGGGATCTGCTTCGCGCAGACGATGATTCGCATCTCTTTCATGACAGCTCCTCCAATTTCTGGACCAGGGCGGGGATGATCTTCCCGTAGTCTTCGACCACGCCGTAGTCGGCCACCTTGAACATGTTGCAGCCGGTATCCGTGTTGATCGCGATGATCTTCTTCGAGTGCACCATGCCGACCAGGTGCTGGATCGCCCCCGAGATCCCCACCGCCACGTAGATGTCCGGGGAGATCATCGTCCCGGTCAGACCCACCTGATGGTCCGAGGAGATCCACCCCTTGTCCACCGCCACGCGGCTGCACCCGATCATCACGTTGCCGAAAGACTTGCTCAGCGCCTTGCGCAGATCCTCCAGGGCCTCGAATCCGTCCTCTTCCCCGAGGCCCGCCCCGCCGGCCACGACCACGTCCGCCTTGTCGAGCGCAACGATCTCCTCCTTGACCACCTCGAGGGAGATGACCTTGGCCATGGAGGCGTCGAGCTCCACGCCGATCTCGACGATCTCGCCTTTGGCCTCGCCCGCTGCGGCCGGTTCGAACACCTTTCCGCGTACCGTCGCCATCTGCGGCTCGCCGGGGCACTTGAAAACCGATATGGCGTTTCCCCCCGAGACCGGCTTGGTCCGCAGCAGCAGCCCATCCTGCGGGTCGATCGCCAGATCGATGCAATCCGTCGTCAGCCGCGCGCCCAGACGGCAGGAAAGTCGCGGCCCCAGCTCCATCCCTCTGTAGGAATGGCTCATCAGGAAGACCCCCGGCTTGATCTGTTTGCAGACCTGCTCCAGGGCTGCGAGCCAGAACTCCGGCTGGAAGCCTTTCAGCAGGGGGTGCCCCACGCTGTACACCTTGGCCGGTCCGTACGAGGCCGCCTCAGCGGCGGCGCCCTGAGGCGCATCCCCCAAGATGAGGACGCAGGCATCGCCGCCCCGTTCACCGGCCAGCCGCTTGCCGACCGACACCAACTCCAGGGTCCGGGTATCGAGCGACCCCTGTTTCACTTCTCCCAAAATCAGAACATCACCCATGTGGTTCCTCCTCTTGCAAAAAGGTTCGGCTTATATCAGGCGTTGGGAGTTTCGGCATCGACACCTTCCAATGCCTGCAAAACGAGTTCGTTCAGGTCCATGACCCGAAGGGTCTCGTTCAATCCCGCCGCCTTGCGGGCGTCTTCCAGCATGATCCGGCACAGCGGACACGCGGTCACCAGGATACTGGCCCCTGTGGCCTCGGCTTCCCGGATTCGAATCTCGCTCATCTTGACCTCGCCGGTCAGGTCCTGCCACATCCGTCCACCGCCGCCGCCGCAGCACAAACTGTCTTCCCGGTGATGGGCCATCTCCACCAGGCTGAGCCCGGGGATCGCGCGGATCACCTCGCGCGGCTCATCGAAGATGCGGTTGTATCGGCCGAGGTAGCAGGGGTCATGATAGGTGACCGTCGTTTTCTCCTGCTCCCGGAAACGGAGCCGCCCCTGCGCAAGCATTTCCCGCAACAGCATGGTGTAGTGCCGCGCCCTGAACGGGGCGTCGGGGTACTCGCTCCGGAAGGTGTGGAAGCAGTGGGGCGACGAGGTGACGACCTCGGTGATGCCGTAGCGGTCAAAGAGTTCGAGGCATTTTTCCTGCTGTTCCTGGAACAGACCCAGTTCACCCACCCGCCTGGCGATATCCCCGCAGCAGGGCTCCTTCTTGCCCAGGATGCCGAAGGAAACATCGGTCGTCTGAAGGATCTTGGTCAACGAACGGGCGATCCCCCGGGCCGTGTCGTCAAAGGAGGTGGTGCAACCGACGAAATAGCACAGATCCGCCTCCACGCCCCTTTTGGTCAGATCGGGCGGGTTCAGGTCCTTCGCCCAGGCATCGCGCTGGCCCTTCGAGGACTCCCACGGGTTGTCATACTTTCCGAGTTTCTCGAGGGTCGCGTTCAGGAGCTTCGGCACCTGGGTCCCCTCCTCCACGGCAAGGACCCGCTTTCGGGTCACCGCCTCGAAGGACGCCCCGTAGATCGGACAGACCTCCAGGCAAGCCCGGCAGGTGGTGCAGTACCAGAAATTCTTGTCGACATCGCTCTTTTCCCCCCGGCTCAGGAACCGGACATCCCCGAAGGGGGAGTGCGCCTGCCACAGCGAACGCCGCATGGCCTGGATGAAGTCGCGCGGGGCGAAGGGCTCTTTGGCGCCCGCCGACGGGCAGACCGCAACGCACCGGCCGCAGCGCATACAGGCATCGAAGAAGACCGTATCCCCGAGATTGAACTCGCCGGCGCCCTCGATATCCAGGACGGCCGGTTCCTCGATCCCATCGAAATAGACGGCCGCCGGCGCCCCCAGGACGTGAAAGAGCTTGGTGAAAGGAATCACGGCAATGAGGGAGAGGCTCAAGAGCGTATGCCCCCACCAGACCGCCGGGTAGGCGGCTTCGGCAGTGGGGGCTGAAAAAAGCGCCCCTGCCCAACCGCCCGCAAACGACCATCCGCCCCACGCCGGCTGCTCATAAGAGAGGCGAAGCCCCTCGAGCAGGAACCCGGAAAGCCCCACCAGCAGAAACCACAACGGGACGGCAGCATCCTCGATTCTCCGCTCGAGCCTTGGGACGCGCTGGATATACCGGCGAACGAGCGCCCAGAGGATCCCGGCCACCAGCATGAGGCCCGCGATCTCCATGGCCACGGAAAAGATCAGATAGGGGGTTCCGGTCAGAAAGGAGTGGAGGTAGTGGTGCACGGCCAGAACCGACGTGCCGATGAAGAGTGAGAGGAAGCCCCAGAAGATCAGCAGGTGCATCAAACCCGCGGCGAGTTCCCCATGCAGGATGCGCCGCCCCAGAAAGCTGTCCAGGACCGTCCGCTCGAGCGCATCCTTGGAGAAGGGGACCTTCAACGACCCCGCGTTTTTCTTCCAGACGACCACGTGAGCGGCCATCCCTGCCAGAAAAAGGGCCGTAGCCAGGGCCGCCAACAGATAAAACACCCAGACATGGTCGATCTGCCAGAACATCATCCGCTGCGGTGTCATGAAGCCCTCTCCTCTCTGATGGGTTGCCGCACAAAAGCGCCCGTTTGGTTAGATAGTCCTTGTTTTCTTATTGACTTGTCAAAGCAATTGTTTTTATGATGTCATAAGATTTTCTTATAATTCAAAAGATCTTTTTATGGGAGGAGCCATGCGCATCAACCTGAATCAGCTCAGGGCCTTTTTTCTGGCGAGCCGAGAGAAGAGCATCACCAAGGCGGCCGAAGTCCTTTACGTGAGCCAGCCGGCGGTGACCATGCAGATCAAGGCCCTCGAGGAAGACCTGGACCTGAAGCTCTTCACGCGCTATGGGAAGGCCCTTGAACTGACCGATACCGGCCGGGTCCTCTTCGGCTATGCCGAGCGGATCTTCGAGATCGTGGAGGAGATGGAGTATGTCCTCAAGGGCCACGCCGAACTCTCTCAGGGTTCCCTCGTCATCGGCACGACCCGAAGTTTCGCGAGGCACCTCATGCCGAAGATCCTGTCCCGTTTTCAGGAGCGGCATCCGGGCGTCAAGGTGTACCTGAAGGAAGCCAGTTCCACCAGCATAGCGGACGGCGTCATCGCGCACGAATTCAACGTGGGGATCATTGCGCGGATCCCGTTCCGGAGCAATCTGAGCGTGGTGTCTTATTCCAAAGAGGAGTTCTGTCTGGTGGTGCCCACCACACACCGGTTCGCGACCATGCAGACCGTCCACATGACCGATCTGATCAAAGAACCGATCATCATCCGCGAGGACGGCTCGGGCTCGCGCTACGCGATCCTTTCCCTGCTCGATTCCTACGGCATCAAGCCGTCGGTGCTCCTGGAGGCGGAAAGCGTCGAGTTCATCAAGCAGTATGTCATTCAAGGGCGGGGGGTCAGCATCCTTTACCGGCCGGATATCCGCCTGGAGACCCAGTTGGGCCTCCTGAAGCCCATCAATCTCGCCGAGGGGCCGATCCAGATCCAGACCGACATGATCTTCGCCAAAGGAATCGACCTCAATCCGCCCACCAAGGCCTTTCTCAGCTTGTTCGAATGATGGAAATCCTATAAGATGCCTGTGCGGCATCCACGGGACCGCCGGTTTTCGGCCTTCCCGGACCCCATAAACTCATGCAAGGAGAACCCCACCCATGACGATTCTGTTCAGCCAATACTGGGATGTAAACCCTGGCGAATACGATGAATATTCGAAATTCATCTCGAAAACCTTCAACCCCGGGCTCGAAAAGCTCGGGATTCAGATGCTCGGCGGGTTTTACGTGGCCGTCGGCGCAGGGCCCCGGATCGTCGCGGCGGCCGCCGTACAGAACGACACCGGCCTTCTTGCCGCCTTTTCCTCGCGGGAATACCGGATCATGGCCAACCAATTGCTGCATTACGTCTACAACTACGGGAACCGGGTCTGGATCCCCACGGGCATGTTCCGCGATCAGACCTTCAACATCCAGACGGGTGCGTGGAAGTTCAATCAGTACTACGACATCGTCCCGGGGCAGGAAGAGGCGCACAACCACTTCGTCCGGGATGAGGCCATCCCCATGATGAAGGAAATGGGAGTGCCCGTCACCCACGGCTGGAGGCTCGCCATCGGCACAGGGCCCCGGATTCTGGCCGAGTGCACGGCCCGGAGCCTCGCGGATATCGCCAAGGCCATCGATTCCGCCGCCTACCGCAAGTTGTCCCGGACCCTCAAAAAACAGTACGCCGTCAACTTCAGCAGCCGGATTCTGGCGCCTACGGGCCGGGTGGAAGTCCCCTACCTGATTGCGGAAATGATGAAAGGATTTTGAGGGTTCTTTCGGTTTGAACGGGTCGCCGTCCTTTTCGAAGGACGGCGGTTCCCCGCAGGCAGATGCCCCTCGAGGAGCGAGCGGACGGCGCGGAAACGTCAGGCCTCAGCCAGGGGAACCCGAAAACGCGAAAGGTCCGGGAGGAGACGGAAATCCTCCTTATCCCAAGCTTCAGGAGGTCGGCAGGGGTTTTCCGACCCGGCACCTGACGGATTTGAGGTTCGGGAAGCCGGAGACGGGATCGGCGCCTTCGGTGGACGTCAGCCGATTGGCGTTGCTCGACTGCCACCCCTGGGGCAGATGCACGACCCCCGGGCGGATGGCTTCGGTAAGCCTTGCCGCAACCTCGATGCGGCCGGTCTCCGTGCTCACCTCCACCTGCTCGCCGTCCTGGATCCCCAGGGAAACGGCGGTATCGGGGTGAATCTCGAGGAACGGCTCAGGCGCCGATTTCCGGAGTCTGGGGATATAGCGGAACTGCCAGTGGGTGTAAGGGAGGAGATTACCCCCTGTCGTGAGCATCAGGGGAAAGGGGTCGCTTTCATCCGTTTCGCCTACAGGGATTTCGTCCTCCGCCATGGGGGGAACGGGAGAGGGATTGAATCCCGCGCCCTTCAGGCGCTCCGGGTAGATCTCCACCTTGCCGGAAGGCGTACCGAACCCCTCCCGTTCATACCTTCGGTAGATCCTCCGGTCATAGGCATGGATGCCGCCCTCGGCCACGAGATCGGCATAGCTCGTTCCCATCGGACTCAACAGTTCGTCGATACCCTCTTGACAGCTTTTCCACGGAAAGTATTCCTGATAGCCCATGGCGTGGGCCAGCCTCACCCAGATCATCTGATCGGGCAGGCCGTAAAGGGGGTCCACCACGGCCCGCCTCAGGGTCACATACGGCAGACTCAGGTAGACGTTGCTCCGGTGTTCGTCGCGTTCGAGAAACGTGCAGGCGGGAAGCACCACGTCCGCAAAGCGGGTGTCGGGGGACTGCACCACATCGACCACCATCATGAATTCGAGTTTTTCGAAGGCCTCCCGGGTGCGGCGGCTGTCGGGCCACTCGAGGGTCGGGTTGCCTCCGGTCAGGGTCAATCCTTTGATGGGGTAGGGCTGTTCCTCCAGGATGGCCCTGGAAAGAGAAAGGGCGTGGCCCTCTCCGCGGGCCCGGCAGAAGATCGGAAACCGCTCGGCGCCGATCGGCGGGGCCGGCGGCGGAGGCAAAGGCGCGGTGATGTCTTTGATCGGCGGCCTCGGGGTGAAAAGCTCCCCGCCCGGAACGTCGAGATTCCCTGTCAGGGCCTTCAGGACCGCCAGGAGCCGCGTCGTAGCGACCCCCGAAGGATGGTGCTCGAGGCCGTTCCCGGTGAAGATGCAGGCGGGCTTCGCCCCGGCGTATTCGCGCGCCAGCGCCGCCACCGCCTCGGGCGCGATGCCGCTCAGGGCCGCCCCCGCTTCCGGTGAATACCGCGGGTCCGAAAGCTCCCTCTTCAGCCTCTCGAACCCCACCATCCAATCCCTGGCAAAAGCCCGATCCCACAATCCCTCACGCAGGATCACGTGCAGCAGGCCGGCGATCAGGACCGCATCCATTCCCGGGCGGATCGCCAGGTGGATATCGGCCCTGGCCCCCGTCTCGGTCCTGCGGGGATCGACGACCACCAGACGGGCACCCGACTTCTCCAACTGCCGGATGATCTTCGGGGGGACCGGTTCGTGGGATACCAGCGGATTGGCCCCCCAGAGGATCACCAACCGGGCGTTGGCGATGTCCGGCTTGGTCATGCCGCCGAGGGTCAGCGTCTCCCCGAGGGTGCGGGCCGCGTTGCAGATAGCCCCGACGCTCATGAAATTCGGCGTGCCATAGACGTTGGCGAACCGCTTCATATAGTAGCGGATCTCCTGGTGGCCGACCCCCTCGCCATAGTAAACGGCGAGGGCCTGGGGACCCCATCGTTCCTTCAGTTGCTGCAGCCGCTGCGCGGCATAGCCCAGCGCCTCATCCCACGACGCCCGAAGAAGTCGCCCGCCTTTGCGGATCAGGGGCGTTTTCAGCCGGTTCGCCGCATAGAACAGATCGAGGGCCGATTTCCCCTTGATGCACATCCAGCCTCTGTTGAACGGATGGTCCGGGTTGCCTCGGATATGGACCGGCTTTCCGTTCTCGACGCTCACCAGGATGCCGCAGCCATGGTCGCACATCCTGCAAAGGGTGGGGACCTCCCGTTTCTCCTGCATTTTCCCTCCGACCGGCCGCAGGGTTCGGGCCGCAAGAAGATTCGCCGATTCAGGCCCGGTGCACTGGAAGGCGCGAGTGAAACGGTCACAGGCGCCTCACGAAACCGGGAACATCCACATCCCGCAAAGCGGGAACTGCCCGGATCGTGCTGTTTGCCTGATTTCAACCCTGCGCCGGCCGAAAGGTCAAGCGAAAAATCGAGGAGGGGATGGGGAATTCCCCAGTCGCTACTGCATCAGTTCCTCGCGCAGCTTGTACTTCAGGATCTTGCCGCTGGCGCTGATCGGAAGGGAATCGACGAACAGGACCCGCTTCGGCACCTTGTAGCCCGCGATCTCTTTCCGGCAGAAAGAACGGATGTCCTCCTCACAGACCTCCGTACCGTCCTTACGGACCACGATCGCGGTGACGACCTGTCCCCACCGCTCGTCCGGCATCCCCACAATCGCCGCCTGCGCTACCGTCGGGTGCTTGTAGAGGACGTTTTCCACCTCCGCCGGGTAGACGTTCTCGCCGCCGGTGATGATCATGTCCTTCTTCCGGTCCACCACATAGATGAAGCCCCTTTCGTCCACCCGGCACAGATCCAGAGGATAATACCAGCCGTTCCGGAAATCCTTCCGCGTCTCCGCCGGCTTGTTCCAATACCCGAGGGTCGTTCCAAGCCCCCGTACCTTGATCTCGCCCACCGCGCCGGGGGGCACCGGCCGGTCGTCCTCGTCGACCACAACGCTCTGCATGTCCGCGAAGGAACGGCCGCACGACGAGAGGATCTCGGTATTGCCCTCCCTCAAGGCCTGCGCGATCTCCTCCGTGCGCAGGATGGTCGCCTGCCCCACGGTCTCCGTCGTGCCGAACAGGTGCAGAAACACGTTCCCGAAGCGCTCGATCGCCCGCTCGAAGACCACCGGCGTGACCGGCGCCCCGGCAAAGAACATCTTCCGGATGCTCGACAGATCATACTTCTCCGCATCGGGGTGTTCGACCAGGAAGAGGAGCATCGGGGTGGCCAGCATTCCGCTCGTCACCTTGTACCGCTCGACGAGCCGCATGAACATTTCCGCATCCCACTGGGGCATGATGATCGACGGGGTGCCGCTGTACATCCCGTTCATCAGAACGACCTCGCCGGTGGCGTGAAAGAGGGGCGATGGAATGATGTTCACGTCATCGGCATGCATCTTGAGTTCGAGCGTCAGACTGCGGCCGGCATGGTAGTAATTCCGATGGGTCGCCATGCAGCCCTTCGGGGCCCCTGTGGTGCCGCTCGTATACATCAGGGCCGCCAGGTCGTCCTCGGAGACCTCGGTCTGAGGCTCCTCGGACGAAGACGCCTCGATCAGGGACTCGTAATGGAACCAGCCCGGCGGGGTCTTTTCCACCGGACCGATGAAGACATAGTGCTTCACAAAATCGAGATCCCGTTCGATCGCTTCGACTTGACCCAGATATTCTTCGTTGACCATGAGGACCGAAGCGCCGGAATCCATCAGGATAGTGAGGATCTCCTGGGGTGCGAGCCTGAAATTGAGCATCACGAGGACAAGACCGGCATTCGGGATACTGAAATAACTCTCGGCGTTTTCGATGCTGTTCTTGCTCAAAATCGCCACCCGATCCCCCTTCTTGAGCCCCATGCCGAGCAGCGCGTTTCCCATCCGGCGGGTCCTGTCCGCAAACTGCCGGAAGGAGTAGCGCCGGTCCCCGAGGATCAAAGCCGTTTTGTCAGGGTTGTATTCGAGATTCCGTGCCACCACCATCCTGAGTGTCCCTACCGTGTGCATGACTGTCTCCCCCTCGTCAAGTTAGTTTCCATCCGGAAATGGTCTTTTTGACCAATCTCCGCGTCAATCTGCACGTTTGCTTGTGCGGCGACCTAGTGGTCGCCGCGCCTGGCCGATGTCTTGCACCGCCCCCAACCCGAACCGACGGCGGACCCGGACGTGCTCACCCATCCGTGAGCATCCGATTGACGATAAAGAGAGAGCAAAGGCTATGCCAGCCCTCGAATGATGATTCAACACTCTGTAATTGCATAGATTATCCGGAAGAATACCCTTCGAAGGGAATCCGGGTGAACAGACAGGTGTAAGATTTCGTTACGGAAGAGGGAATACCAAGGGGTGGAAAAGCCGGCGGCTAAAAAAAACGGCTGTTATATTCATCAGTTAAACTTAAGGTTCTGAAACTGTTACCATTCGTTACGCCTGGCATCGCATGTAAGAAAAAGTAACACGTTTCGGAGATTCGCTCTCCTCAGGCTGACGCCTCTTCACCCGGAGGCAGCGCTCCAACACCCGTGCACATCCGGGCCGGAAATGAGGGTCGTCGGCCAAGATCACGACCATGGATCCCACACGGGGATGCGGTCGCGGCCGCTCCGCAAGGGCCAAACTACCAGCAACGGCCTGGACAGCGGACTGAACGCCACAGGTCCTTTCCGGGCGGGGCCCCTCGCGGTATCACTTCTCGCTTGCCGGACGAACGAAATCAGGCAGGACAATCGGCCCCTCGGCTATGGCCGCCGGATGAACGATCACCCGTCGGCCGGACGCCCGCCATTGAACCACGCAGGCCAAAGCCTCCCGGTAAGGATTTTCGCCGAAAACAACCTGATGCCCCCGGTGAAAACGCACACGGCCCATGCTCCCCTGCCGGTCGGTGACCTCGAGCGCCGCTACGACCCGCTCCGGGTCCAGGCTCCCGGCCCGTTGGATCGCCTCGGCGAGCACATGGACGGATTCGTACGACGGAGCGGGCCCGTGGCCCGCCTCGATCGGAGCCCCATAGGCATCCTCGAAGGCCTCGTGAAAGGACGCGGCCGGCGCATACCTGGACGAAGGCAAATTTCCGAGTTCGAAGATGACGTTGATCACCCCGTCGAGGCGGGCGCCGAAGGTCTTCCAGGCGCCGGGTCCGATGGCGGGCGACAGGAACCCGCACAGGATGGCGGGCGGCTTCATCGCATGCCACTGCTCGATCAGATTTCCGCACGCGGGCGCATCGAAAATCGTCAGGATGACCTGAGCCCCCTCGGCCCTGGCCCTATTCAAGGCCGGGCTGAAATCCACGGTTTCACCGCTCAGGTTCTCCTGCCCCGTCACAGTCCAGTCCGAGCGGTCGAGGTACACCTTCAAGAGCAGCGAGATCGTCGAACGGGCCCAAGCCACATCCTGGTTCAGGATCCATATCTTTTCGAAGCCGAACTCACGCCGCATCACCTGCAATGCCTCGATCAGGCACGCCGCGAGGTACCTCGTGCTGAGCCCCAGCCTGAAAATGCAGCGATACCTCGCATCGGAAAGGATCTTGGCATCCACCGCCGGAGACATGGCGATACTCACCAGGGTGGGGATCCGATGCCCGGCCAGGAGATCCATCGAGGCCAGGAGGACCTCGGACCGGAACGGCCCGATGACGATGGCGTCGGGACCCCGCTCCTGGATGAACCGCTCCAGCCGCATCACCGCCTCTTCCGGACGCAAGCGCCCGCCCGCATCATCCAGATCGCAGGTCTCCAGACGCAGACGGTAAACCTGCCCGCCGACCCGTACGCCCCCCGCTGCATTGATCTCCTCCACGGCCAGGCGCGCCGCCTTGAGACTCTCGCCCCCCTCGAGCGTTCCGAGGGAGGTCGGCGCTCCGAGAACGATCTCTCCTTGCGCCGCAGCGAAAAGAAGGCACGGAGCCATACACACCAGCAGGAGTGCCGCCGAAGCCCCCAATGAAGCCGCGCCCCCCCGCAGGTTGAACAATCGGCCTGTGGTCCCTTTCAAACCAGGTCCTCCCTGATTCCCAGGCGAGCCATCTTCTCGTAAAGCCCTTTGCGGGAGATGCCGAGCACCTTGGCCGCCAGGGTCTTGTTCCCCTGACAGCGTCGGATGGTATCGGCAATCAGCCTGGTCTCCATATCCTTCAGCGTCACCCCTTCGGCGGGCGATGCCTCTTTCCTTCCCTGCTCCCTGAGCCCGGCACCCGCCTGCGCACCTTCGATAATCTTCTGGGGCAGGTCCTCCCGGGTGAGAACAGGCTTCTTGGACAGAATAACGGCTCGGGCCAGACAATTTTTGAGTTCACGCACATTTCCCGGCCATGGGTAATCCAGGAGGGCCTGCATGGCCTCCGGGGCAACCCCATCGACCGATTTCAGATAGTGCCTGGCATAGTGGGCGGTAAAATGCCCGACCAGGATGGGAATGTCCTCGATCCGCTCCCGCAGCGCCGGCAGGTGCACAGCGATCACCTCGATCCGGTAAAGGAGATCGCGCATGAATCGGCCGCCCGCGATCTGTGTTTCGAGGTCGGCGTTCGTCGCCGCCACCAGACGCACATCGACCTTTCTGCTCCAGCTCGCCCCAACCGGCTCGAAGCTGCCGTCCTGCAGAAACCGGAGAAACTTGGCCTGCAGGTGGAGCGACATATTGCTGATTTCATCCAGGAAAAGCGTCCCCTCGTGAGCCATCTCCAGGCGGCCTTTCCTGTCCGTCAGGGCCCCCGTGAAGGCCCCTTTCACGTACCCGAACATCTCTGCCTCGAGCAGGGTCTCGGTCAGGGCGGCGCAGTTGACGCAGACCATAGGCCGCTCCCTTCGCCGCGACTCCTCGTGAAGGCTGTGGGCCAAAAGCTCCTTTCCGGTGCCCGTATCGCCGGTGATGAGCACCGCCGCATCGGTCGGCCCCACCGTGCGGACCATCTCGAAGACCTCCCGCATCGCGCGCGAGACCCCCAACATCCCGTGAAAGCTCTGCTCCTCCCTGACTTCCCGGCGGAGAGCAGCCAGTTCCCGGCTCATCTCCGCCTGCCGACACGCTTTGGCAAGCACGATGGGGAGTTCCTCGTAGTTGAGCGGCTTGATCAGATAGTCGGTCACCCCCTCCTTGAGGGCCGAGATCGCCGTCTCCACCGTGGCATAAGCGGTCATGATGATAAAAGGAGGTACGAGCCGCACCTGCAGCATGGCCTTGTACAGGTCGAGTCCGCTCATGCCCGGCATCTTCAGATCGGAGAGCACCACGTCGATTTCGGGATGGTCCTGAAAGAGCGCCAGCGCCTGCGGGCCGCCCGATGCCTCCAATACGCGGTAACCCTTATCAGCCAGAAAAAGCATCAACACCTTCAAGGCATTGATTCGGTCATCCACAACGAGAACTGTCTTTTCTCTCACCATCTTCCTCGTGTCCATCTGGAAATACCCGTCAGGTGTCGACAGGTTTCCATCCCGGAAAGGGTCTTCCTTCGCCAATCTCCGCGTCAATCAGCACGTTTGTCTATGCGCGGAACTGCAGGTCCGTCGAGGGGGATGCGGATCGTCGCGCGCGTCCCCTCACCGGGAATACTCTCGAGTTCCAGGCTGCCGCCATGCCCCTCCACAATACCGAGACTGAGCGGCAGCCCGAGGCCGGTGCCCTCCTCTTTGGTCGTAAAAAACGGGTCGAACACGTTGGGGAGGTCCTCCGGGCCGATGCCTGCTCCGTCGTCCTCCACCTCGACCCGTACAAAGCGCAAGCCCCCCTCCATGCTCATACCGGACGTAAACCGGATCTCGCCGCCCGGGCGGACGGCGTCCAAGGCGTTGATGGCCAGGTTCAGGAGCACCTGTTCCATCTGATGGGCATCCAGCGGAACGGGCGGCAGATCCTCGTCCAACCGGTTCTCGAATCGGACGCCTTTGCGCGAGGCCTGGTGGACCAGCAGCACCTGGACCCCCAGAATGACCGTGTTCAGATCCGTAGGCTCCAGCCGGGGCGGTGCCTGTTTGGAGAAGTAGAGGAACTCCACCACCAGGCGATCCAGGCGGTCGATCTCTTCGGTCACCAGTCCGGTGATCTCCTGAATCAGAGGCTCATCGGGCCGTTTCTGGCGGAGATGGACCATAGCCCCTTTCATGGCGTTCAGGGGATTGCGGATCTCGTGTGCGACGCCGGCCGAAAGCCGCCCCAGCGCGATCAGCTTCTCCGATCGGACCAGCTCCTGCTGGATGCGGGCGAGATCCGTCAGCATGTGGTTGAAAGAACGGGTCAGATCACCCAGTTCGTCATGGGACGTAACCGGGATTTCCTGGTTCAGATCGCCGCCCGCCGCCCGATTGGTGGCGGCCACCAGGCGTCTGACGGGCCTCAGGAGGTGATAGGAAAGCGCGAACATCCCCGCGAGGGTGACCAACACGGTAACCAGGACAAGATTCAGCACCTGGGCTTGCAGGCCGTGCGCCTCGCGGCCGAATTCGCGGATCGGTACCGTCACGGCCAAGGACCAACCCATACTGCCCACCGGCGCAAAACCCGCCACCTTCTCCTCCCCCTGGAAGGTATAGGTCTGCCACCCGCTTCCCCCTGACAGCATGCTCCGGGCCATATCTCGCAGGCTCGCATCCGGGTAGTCTTCGAGGCCGAAGGTGTAAGGCTCATAGCGCGGGTGCACCAACGTACGACCCTCCTGATCGATCAGGAACGAATACCCCCCTTCCCCCACCTGTATGGCGCGGATGATCTCGATAATCTTATCGAAATCCACATCGATCACCACCACCCCCGCATGTTCACGCCAGCCGGTAAAGAAAGGCCGGGCGGCGTAAACGACGTAACCCCCATGATCTTCGCAGCGCACCAGACCGGAAAAATAGACCCCCTCAGGCCCGAGGGCGCGTGTCTCGCGGAAAAATCCCTCTCCGCTCCGGTCCGCCGATAGTTCTGGAAGTCCCTCGCGTGACACATGGATCCGCTCACGGCCCTGCCCGTCCAGAAAGCGGATACGTTGGTAATAGGGCGTGCGCACCAGAATGTCGGAAAAAAGCTTTTCCAGATTCTCCCGGTTGAACCCGGCTTCGGCCTCCAGCCGGAAGAGCCGCGCAAGGTAAAAATCGGCCAGGACGGGAGACCGTGCCAGCGTCTCGAGGTCCATCCGGCCGTTGTAAAAGACGGCGTCGATCTTCTCGGCGGTCGCCTGCACCTGAGCCATCTGCTCCTGACGCACCAGCCGATTCACCCGTTCGACGGAGGCCTGGACGGAGAGATAGCCCACCACGGCGATCGGGATGCACACCAGAGGAATGATGAAGAGGATCAGCTTGATGAAGATCGAAAAGCGAAATCGCAAAGGGTTTCTCCCGACCGCATGGGGCGACTGCCTTAAACCTCTGAAGACCGTACCGATATGCCCCGGCTGCCGTATATCATAGGGTCGAAGCGATGTCCTGCAAGATTTTTCTCCCGCGGAATTTCAAAAATAAACCTCATGTCGGTTTCCAGCCGGAAATGAGGATCCAGCATGCCAGTTTCCAATCCAGAAATGAGGATTTTTCTTCACACCCTTCGGGTGCTCGGTCCCACCGCTTCGCGGCGGGTCCCGGTTTGTCCGATATCAAGGAAATCAAGCGTTTGCGCGGAGGCGACCTGCAGGTCGCCGCACAAGCAAATGCGCAGATCGACGCCGAGATTGGCAAAAAAGACCATTTCCGGATGGAAACGATGTTACACCCAATTGGGGCCTGTACTCAAGCCGGCTGCCGGATGAACGGTTCGTGTTTCCCGTCCGGGACAGGCGCTCGCAGCCGAAAATCCTTCCGAAACGCCGGCATACCTCGCTTTGAGGGCAGGCACATTTTGAATCAGATTCAACTTTGAGATTGACTTGAAACCCCAAGACGTTTAAAGTAGTGTCTAAACTTGTTGAATCTTTAATATATTTTCATAACTCCATCATCGCATCTCGAGCTGGCTATTCCGCGGTACCCTGACCAAACGTTCCTGCAGAGGAAAGGGTTGGAGCGTGGTTCACGAGAGCGCCTTACAGTCTCTGCTGCCTTATCTCGGTGTCCGGAGCACCGCCGGAATGCGGCTACAGATGATCACGCCGTTGCCGGGCGGTCATCAGTCCGAACCGCCCTTCTGCCTCTTTGACGATTCCCAGCCGTTCGCCCGCCTCTTCGAAGCCCGCTTCGTGCTGGACGCGGATACAGAGATCGAACGGCTTCTCCTGCTCGTGCAGCGGGACCGCTGTCTCGGGGGTGAAGACCCCATCCGCCCCCTCAACAATCCGGATATCGACCGGCTCTGGCAGGCAACCTACACCTATTACCGCCGCCAGGGCGAATCGGCCGGACTCACGGTTCTGGGAAGCCAGCTCGACGCCTCGCAGCGGCTCATGCCACTGCATCCGCTCTTTTTCTGCCAGGCGCAGCGGGTCTTCTTCCATCCCCCATGTCCGACGTGCGGGGCGCCCCTCGACCTGTGCCGGGATGATTCGCTCCTTCGGGGGATGGGGCTGAGTCCCTACAGCGGATCGCTCGCGCGCTATCTCCACTGCCCCGCCTGCCTTCAAGAAACCGGACGGACCGAATTCTATGCCCCGGTTACGGGTCCCGCCGACCCGCTCGCCCTGAAAGACGGCCGGGCGCTGATCCGCGGCTTCGCTCAGCAGGCGAGATCCGCCGGAACGGCCCCGGCTTTCCCATGCCGGGGCTGCGCGGATGCCCCTGAATGCTACGGGCCCCCGGGCCTGGCCGTATCCCGGATCGTCCCCTTCGCCTTTTACCCGTTTTTCATGCTGATCTTCGACGCCCCGTCGCTGAGCCTCACCGATTTTTCATCCCTCCTTGCAGGGGCCTCGCCGGATGACCTGAAGGCCCTGGCACGCGAACGAGGGGATTACAGAAGACTGCGGGCTTTCCACGCTTCGGTGTTCCAGGCGATGAGGGAAGGCAGGGAAGCATTCCTTTTCCCGGATGGATCCCCCCGCCGTTTCGCCGAGATCCTTTACCTCAAGCTGGGTCTCCTCGGTGAATGTCTCCGCCTTTTGGGGCCGAATCTGGAGGGATTCACGGGACCGGATACAGACTTTTCCTTCGACCGTCTGTGGGTCGATCTCCCCGAAAGCCCCGGCCATCTGCCTCTTTGCTGGTCTTTCAACCTCCGTTCCATCGGGACGATCAGCGGCGGCCGGGCCTTTCCCCTCTCGTTGAGGGGAGGCGCCGCTTACGGGCTTCAGCTGCTCGGACTGCTCTGGTTCCAGACCCTGCTGGCCAATCGGAATCAGAGGCCCCGGATTGTTCTCGCCGCGCTGCAAGAGGCCGTCGAGGCGCCCGGCGTCGATCCGGATGGCGCCGTTCCCCTTCCTGCGCTGGACGATCCGGACAGCGTGTTCGCCCCCGGGAACATCCTCTGGGCGAGTGGGCCTGTCAGCATCACCGGGGTTTTCAAACGATGGTGGAGGCAATCCCTCGGCATCGGCTGGAACCTCCTTCAAAACAGCGCCGCGGGCGCCGTCGAAGCCGCCCTCGAGAGAACCGGACAGACGCTGCAGGAACTGCGGCAGGAAATCCATACGTGGCTTTTCCAGCTCGAGGGCCACCCTGCCGCCGAGGGGGAGGATGCCGAGCGCCTCATCGAGGATGAGGCCATTTATAGCATCCTGGAGCGAATCAAGACCGAATGGGCCGCCCGGGGGGCGCGGGAGACCGCGACGAAACCCGCAGTGCCAGAGCCGCACCGCCGGAAACCCGAACAGGACTCTGCCGAAACCCTCGCCGGGACCACGATTCTTTCGGCGGCCGATGCGCCGTTCGGGAAGCCCCCCCCGGATCTTCCGCCGGCAAGGGAAGACGACCTCCAGGCGACGGTGATCCTCGCCCCGGACGAAAGGCCGCAGTCCTCGGGGGCCGGCACCCATCCTTTCACAGATCCATCAGGGCCCGGGGAGGACCTCCAGCCACCGACCCTAATCCTCTCCCCCGCCGGTCCGCCGGGCGCCCCATGGCCCCCTGCGGACAGACCGGCCCCTGAAGCCCACGCGGCCCGGTCGGCGGCGGAAGATCTCGAGGAAACCGTCGTGATCGGCCGAACCGGAGCACCCGTGGCAGGAAGCTGGAATCGCCCCTCCGGCCCTGGATCCGCCGCCGGAAGCAAAACGGAGACGAATTCCAATCCCGGAGAAAGATCCGAGGATGACGACCTCATGACCGAAACGGTGATTCTGCGCGGAGACAAAGGATAAGCGGCGAGAACCGCGCCGCGCCGCCGAGCGCCACGAGCCGGGGAGGAAAACGGCCTTTCCGGAGGGAAGCGGTCCGGTCCACCGGGCAAGGTCAGGCAAAGGGTCGGGGCGAAGCTGAACAGGCATTTTGCAGCAGGGCCGTCGTTATGTGCCTAGCCCCCTGTTCGGGCTTCTTCCGACCGGTCCAAAACCACATGGATAAAAAGAGATCCGAGGGCGGATTGCGGGATGGAACCAACGACACTGGCAGAAAAAATCCGGGAGATTTACCGGCAGAACCCGGAGAAGGCGCGCACCCGCATCGGAGCGATGCTTGCAGCGGAGCTGGCCGACTATCCGCCCGAGGCGCAGGAGAGGCTCCTGACGGATCTGACAGCCGCATTCCTCCCGCGCAAAGATCGCCCAGCCGGCGGCCCTCTGGAGACGGAGGCCCTTCGGCGTGTCGTGGCCTCGATTCTCGGCAGGGAGCCGGCGGCGGGCATCCCGGGCGAGGAGCTGGTCAAGCGCCTGGCCGAATCGATCCATACGATCTTCGATCTTCTCAACGAGATAGTCCGCTCTATCGACCTTCATCTGGCTGCCGGCGGGGGAGAGGAAACCATACGGCACGTCATCGGCTCGGAGATAGCCGGGGGCGGCGGCTCCAGGTCGATCGAAGACTATCTCGGGCAGATCGAACGGGCCTTTCTGATCGCCCAGGAATCGTTCAAGCGGACAGCCGTCGAGCAGGTGGGCGGCATCCTGAAGGCCCTCGACCCGGAGGCCCTTTCGAAGAGCGGCAGCGGTGGGCTCCGATTCGGCCCCCTGCGCAAGGCGGAACTCTTCGGACTTTACGAAGAAAGTTTTCGGCAGTGCCGGCGATGGTTCGAATCGAATCGCTTCGTGGAGGACTGGGTACGGGGCTTCGAACGGAATTGCGCAACCATAGAGACGGAACGACACGGAGGTTCGCATTGAAACAAAGGATTACATCGATCTGCGCCGGTTGTCTCTTGTGGGGCGTCATCGCCGGTCTCGTGGGCTGTGCCAAGAGCCCGCCGCTGCCCCCCTCTCCACCTGAATACACCTACGAAAAGGAGGCGATCGAGCTGCACGTCAAATCCGATCCCCGCCTGAACCTGTATGACGGCCTGCCGCATACCCTCCTCCTGTGCGTCTATCAGCTGAGAGATCCGAATACCTTCCTTCAGCTTGCCGATCAACCGGGCGGGATCTACAAGCTCCTCGAATGCGCACCGTTCGACCCGAGCGTCGCCGCCGCCAAACGCCTGATCGTTCACCCTGACCAGGACCTCAAATACCCCCTGGACCGAGCCGAAGGGGCCCGCTACGTGGCAGTCGCGGCCGGCTATTACGCGCTCCAGAAGGGCAATATCGTCCGTTTCTTCGACATCCCTGTCGTCGTTGAAAAACCGGAAGCGAAAGGTCTGCAGCCGGTGTCCCGGCCCGGCCGTTTAACCATCGAGCTGAACCTCGGCTCTGAACGGATCGAGGACAAACCCGCAACCGATCCTCCATCCAAAACCGACTGAGGGGAGGGCGCGCAGGACCATGGATAGACCCCTTTTCTGGCATCAGGGCCTTTTCCTGCAACCGCAGCATTTTCAACTGGCGGATCGGCACGCCGGGGCGCTGCTCCAGCCGTTCCATCGCTTCCTGCAGCCTGATTTCTGGGGGGTCGGCGATCTCGGAATCGCCGAGGCGGCCCTAGGAAACCTGACCTTCGAACTGACCCGGGGGGAATTCATCTTCCCCGACCGGACACATGCCGTCTTCCCGGGCAATGCCCTGATAGAAGGCCGCTCCTTCGAAGAGGCCCGGGTGAACGGAGGGAAGCCCCTGACCGTTTACCTCGGCCTCCGCCAATGGAACGAGGCAGGTGAAAACGTGACCGTGCTGCCGCGCCTCGAAAGGCTTTCGGAGGTCACCACCCGCTTCGCGGCCCCGGTCGATCCGGATGAGATCCAGGACCTCCATCAGCAGGGCCCGGCCGGGCAGGTCAAGCGCCTCCACTACGTCCTGCGCATCTTCTGGGAGACGGAACTCAGCCAGCTCGGGGGCTACGCCCTGCTCCCGGTGGCGCGGCTCGAACGGCGCGCGGAGAAAGTCGTTCTCGATGAAGGCTTCTTCCCTCCCTGTGTCGCCGTGACAGCCTGCGGCCCCTTGCTGGCGACCGTTCGGGAGATCCGCGATCAACTCGCTGCGCGCGGCCGTCAATTGGAGGCCTATAAACGCGACCGGGGCATTCATTCGGCCGAATTCGGGGCCAGGGACATGGTCTATCTGCTCGCCCTGCGCTCCCTCAACCGCTTCGTGCCGCTCCTTTTCCACCTGACGGAGACCGAACCCGTCCACCCGTGGCAGGTCTATGGACTTCTGCGCCAACTGGTGGGGGAACTCTCCTCTTTTTCAGGCGAGATCAATGCGATGGGCGAAGGGTCCGACGGAACGCGCCTCCTGCCTTCATACGACCACCGCAACCTCGGGCCCTGTTTCGCTGCCGCCCGCGCCTTGATCACGCGCCTCCTGGACGAGATCACGGCCGGCCCGGAATATGTCCTGCAGGTCCTCTTCGACGGGACCTATTTCGCCGCTGAACTGCCGCCCGCCATCTTCGAAGGGCGCAACCGTTACTATCTGGTCTTCGAGACCGAGGCCGATCCGCAGGCCGTGCTCCGCTCCCTCGAGACGGCCGCCAAGACCGGGTCGCGCGAAACCCTTCCCATCCTGATCGCGCGCGCCCTGCCGGGGATCAGACTGTCTCATCTGCCGGCCCCACCCCAGGAACTCCCCCGCCGGGCGAGGGCCCTTTACTTTCAGATCGACCACCACGGCGACCAGTGGGCCCCGGTGCAGAAGAACCGCAACCTGGCCCTTTACTGGGATCAAGCCCCGGAAGACCTCAAGATCGAGCTGATGGTCACGGGGAGGAGATGACCATGCGTTTGACCGATTGCTTCATGGAGCTGATCGCCTATGTCGCCTATTTCGTCCGGGGCGGCACCGTCCGTCAGGCCTCTTTCGAGCAGGTGCGGGCCGACATTCAACGGCTGATCTCGGGCGCGGAGGCCCGTTTCAACACCGGCTCCTTCCCACGCGAAGACTATGATCTGGCGCGGTTCGCCGTCTTTGCCTGGATCGACGAGGTGATCCTCAGTTCGCAGTGGTCGGAGCGGCAGCGCTGGCAGGGAGAGCAGCTGCAGCGCACCTACTACCGGACCGCGGACGCCGGCGAAGGTTTCTTCGAGCGGCTCAACCTGCTCGGCCCTCACCAGTCGGAGGTCCGGGAAGTCTACTATCTGTGTCTGGCCATGGGCTTCATGGGACGGTATTGTCATGAGGGGGACGATTACCTTCTCGAACAGCTGAAGACCACCAACCTGAAAGTCCTTTCCGGGAGTTCGATGACCCTGCCGAGCCTGGAAGGAAGGGAGCTGTTCCCGGAGGCCTATCCGTCCGAAACGGAGATGCCTGCCGCCCCCTCCAAATCGGCTGGACGTCTGCCGTTCTTTACCCTTTTCTGTATCGGGTGCCCGATCCTCCTCTATGCCGGGCTGTTTCTGATCTACCGTTTTGTGCTCGGCAGCGTCAGTGCGAACGTCCTCAGCGCGGTGCAGTAAATGAAAAGACTCATCAAAGGGTTCCTCGTCATCCTCGCGATCCTTCTGGTCATTCTCGTGGTGGCCGGCCTGGTCCTGACCCTCGACTGGCCCTGGTGGGTGGGGATCTTCATCCTCGTCGGTCTGGCCGGCGTCTGGCTTGGGTTTGTGTTTCTCGAAAAGGTCCTGCTCCGCCAGCGGGAGGAACGCTTCGTCCAGCAGGTCATCGCCCAGGACGATGCCTACCTGAAAGGACTCGCCGACAAGGAACGGGACCAGGCCCGAGAGGTCCAGGAGCGCTGGAGGGAGGCGGTGACCGCCCTCAAACAGTCCCACCTCAAGAAACTCGGCAACCCCCTCTACGTCCTGCCCTGGTATCTGGTCATCGGAGAAAGCGGTTCCGGCAAGACCACAGCCATTCAGAGCGCCCGGCTTTCGGCGCCCTTTGCCGAGATGACCCGTACCTCGGGCGTTTCGGGCACCCGCAACTGCGACTGGTGGTTTTTCGATCAGGCCGTGATCATCGACACCGCCGGGCGCTATGCCATCCCGGTGGACGAGGGGCGTGACAAGGAGGAATGGACGCGCTTCCTGGCCCAGTTGGCCAAGTTCCGCAAGAAGGAGCCGCTGAACGGGCTGGTGGTGAGCCTTCCCGCCGACAAGCTGCTCCAGGGCGACGCGGCGCGCCTGGAGGAGGACGGCCGGGCCATCCGCCGCCGGGCCGACGAACTGATGCGGGTGCTTGGGGCCCGCTTCCCGGTTTACGTGCTCGTCACCAAATGCGACCTGATCCAGGGCATGACGCAGTTTTGCGACCAGCTCCCCGAGACGGCCCAGCAGCAGGCCATGGGCTTTGTCAACCGCGATCCGAAAACCGGTGTGGAAGCCTTTCTAGGCCGTGCCATGCAGACGATCGGCACGCGCCTGCGGGAACTGCGCCTGCTTTTGCTTCACCGCGGCGGCGCTCGTGCGGTGGATCCGGCGCTCCTCCTGTTTCCGGAGGAATTCGAGGGGTTGACCCCCGGGCTGACAGCCTTTCTGAAGTCCGCTTTCCAGGAAAATCCCTATCAGGAGACCCCAATCCTGCGCGGCCTCTTTTTCAGCAGTGGACGTCAGGAAGGCAGCCCCTATTCCCAATTCCTCCAGGCCCTGGGACTCATCGAGGCCCGCGACGTGCTGCCCGGAACCAGCAGGGGGCTGTTCCTGCACGATTTCTTCTCGCGCATCCTGCCGAAGGACCGGCGCCTCTTTGCCCCCACCCAACGCGCGCTCGACTGGCGTCGTCTCACCCGCAATTTCGGGCTGAGCGCCTGGGTCGCCCTCGTACTGGCCGCCTGCGGGCTGCTCAGCTTTTCGTTCGTACGGAACCTCTCGAGCCTGCGGCATATCGCGCATGAATTCACGGCGCCGGCGATCCTCCGGGGCGAAACCGCCACGGACCTCGCCACCCTGGAGCGTTTCCGCCAAGCCGCCATACGGGTGGAGGGCCAGAACCGCAACTGGTGGATCCCGCGCATGGGACTGCCCGACAGCCGGAAGGTCGAGATGCAGCTGAAGGCGCACTTCTGCGGGCAATTCCTGAAAGGGCTCCTCGATCCACTCGACAAGGCCGAATCAGAGACGGTGATGCGCTTTTCCGCCGCCACACCCGGCGACATAATCGGACCTCACGTCGTTCATCTGGTGCGGCGGATCCTCCTCCTCAAGGCGCGGCTCGCGGGGGAGGGCCTCGAAGACCTCGAGGCCAGAGCGCAACCCGCCTATGCCACGCTTCTGCCGGGGGCCGGACCCCTGATCGACGAAGCAGCGGTGGATGAGGGCTTTGCCGTCCTTTACCGCCACTACCTGGTCTGGTCTCCAGCCGATGAAGCCTTCAGCCGGGAAATGAGCGACCTCCAACGCCTGCTCCGGCACGCCCTCACCCACGAAGGGGCGCAGCTCGACTGGATTCCTGGCTACGTCGACACCCGCCCATCGCTCAACCCGGTCACGCTGCGGGATTTCTGGGGGGAGAGTCTGGCCGGAGCCGCCTCCCCCGCCGTGACCCCCGCCTTTACGCGGGCAGGCAAAGCCCTCATCGAGAACCTGATTGCGGACATTGAGACCGCCCTGCCGGATCCGGCGCTGATCGCCGGCCGGAAGGCCGCGTTTCTGACCGCTTATGCAGCGGCCTATCTCCGCATGTGGCAGGCCTTCGGCACGGCCTTCCGGGAGGGGGAAACGGGGCTTGGAGCGCGCGAACCCCGCCGGATGGCGGCAGCGGTGATGGGAAGCGATCAAGGCCCCTATTTCAGCCTCCTCGCGCGTATGGCCGATGAGCTGGCGCCCTTCTCCGAGCGGAAGGACGACACCGGGTGGCCGGCCGCCCTGCTCGCCTTCCGGAATGTGCGCGTCCTGGCGGACAAGGAGGCCCTCGCGCAGGAGAGCGCGGGGCTTTCCAAGGCCACGAAAAAGGGCAAAGACCTGATCGGAAAACTCGAGGAAACGTTCAGCCGGGGGGAGGGCGATCCATCGCTGCAATCGATGATGACAGCGGCCTCGGCCCTGCGCGATTACCGCGCCGCCTTGATGGAGATCACCCCCGTTTCGGCCTCCCGTCTCGTAGCCTACCAGATGGCCGCCCAGGTCTTCAGCGAAGATCCGGCAACGGGCAAATCCCCTCTCGTGGCAGCCCAGAACGCTTACACGCGGCTCAAGGCCACGATGGCGGCAGGAGGCGGCGGGTCCGGACCCGGTGCGGGGATCGTCTGGGATCTGGTCAAGGGTCCCTTCGACTACCTCTGGACCTATGTCCGGATGGAAACCGCCTGCCACCTTCAGGAGCTGTGGGAACAGCAGGTGCTGGTGGAGGTCCAAGGCATCTCCGATCTGCAGCGGATCAACGAACTGCTCCTCGGCGACGGGGGTTATGCCCTGCAGTATGTCAAAGGGCCCGCGGCCCCCTTTCTCGGACGAAGCCTCGACAAGGGCTACTATCCAAAGCGGGTGATGGGGGAAGCCATCCCCTTGGAGAGCGGGTTTCTCTCCTTCCTTACCCGCGGCGCCCGCACCGCCAGGCCGATCGAACAAAGCTACGCCGTCACCGTCAAGGGCCTGCCGACCGACACCGACCCGGAGGCCCACGTCAGGCCCCATGCCACGCGCCTGGAACTGCAGTGCGCAGCCCAGACCTTCAGCCTGGCGAACTTTCACTACCCGATTGCAGAGGTCTTCAAGTGGGAGCCCCAAAACTGCGGCGACGTCGTCTTCACCATCGAGGTGGGAACCCTGACCCTGGTCAAGACCTACACGGGCAACCTGGCCTTCGCGCAGTTTCTGAGGGATTTCGACAAAGGGCAGCGCACCTTCCGGCCGGATGAATTCCCGCGGGAAGCATCCGCCCTCCGGCAGATGGGGATCAGCTTCATCCGCGCCCGGTACCAGTTCAGCGGTCATGGCGCCGCTCTCAAACTGCTGGCTGCGGGGCCCGGACGGGCGCCAAGGACCATCGTGCGGTGCTGGGATCGATGAAGCCCGGGACTGTGTGGCAATGGACGGCCGCCGGGAAACACCCTGCGGCGAAGGATTTCATCCAAACCGGCGCGCCGACCCAGCTCTCGAAGGCCTTTTCGGAATGGATCGATCGAGGGTACCGGCGTCTCGGGGAGACGGGGGCAAAGCGGCCGCTTCACCAGTCCTGGCGGTTCTGGGCAGGGGCGGGGACCCGCCGGGACCTCGCCTGCGGTCTCATCAAAGACAGCAGCGACACTCTGGGGAGGCCCTATCCGCTTCTGATCCTCGGCACCGGCCCCTTGAACCTCTGGCAAAGCCGCTGGCCTTTTCTGCTGACCGGGCTCGGAGAACTCTATACGCAGATCGAAGGGTTGGCGAGCCGCAGGTTCGCAGGGCTCAAAGAGTTCGAGGAGGCCGTCTGGAGCCTGCCGACGTCCGGACCCCGGTGGAACACCGGGGAGCGTGAAGGCAACGAAGGCATGACGGGCTCGGGGAGCGAACCGGCGGAACTGCCGCTTGACATGCAGCCATGGTCAGTGGAAAGCGGCAAAACCGCCTTTGTCCTGCCGCTCGAAGGCGGGGCTTCCGGCGAAGCGGAACAGGCCGCCTCTCGGCGGCTTGCCGCGCTGAAAGGGCTTCTGACGGAAAACCCCCAGGCCGTATTTGCGGGCGGAAGCCCGGAACGCGTGTTTTTGGCGGTCTTCCTGCGGGGCCTGACGCCCGCCGATTTTGTCCGCTTGTGGCTTCTACCTTTGGAGGAAAGGTCATTGCATGGACCTGTGGTCTCTCGGTAAGGAACCGATTCGGCCGGACCAGCCGGCGGGCGTGGATGTGCGCTACGATCCGGATTTCGAGGCCCTTCAGGCTGAAATCGACAAGCTGTCGACGCCCTCGGCTACGGGCGGCACCGACTGGGGAAAGGTCGAACGCCTGGCGGCCGCCATTCTGAGCGGCAAATCCAAAGACCTGCTCGCCGCAAGCTATTTCGCGGTGGCGGCCATCCGCATCCGCGGCCTCGAAGGCTTCGCACAGGGACTGCAGATCATGGCGGACCTGACCGAGCACTTCTGGGAAGACCTCTTTCCACCAAAGAAACGCGTGCGCGGCCGGGCGGCGGCCATCGAATGGTGGGTCGAAAAGAGCGCGGCCGCGCTGGAGGACATCAAGCCCGAGGGCGCACAGGAGGAGGCGGTGCAGCGATACCGCGAGGCCCTGATGCGGGTCGACGCCCTCCTCCAGGCAAACCTCGACAGTCCGCCGCTGACAAGGCCTCTCGAACGGTTTATCGATGCCATCCCGGTGCAGGGCGGGGATGAGGCGGAGACCGGTACGGCCCCGGCCTCCTCGCCTGCACAGTCCACGGGGTCAGCGGCGGCCGGTGCGCCGGGTGAGGCCCCGGCGCGCAAAGACAATCTTGCGGGCGCGCCCTCCGAATCCGCTGCGCCCGCGGTCGAGTCGAGCCCTTCTGGGCCGTCGGCCCTTGAAAAGGCCGGAGAAAAGCCGCCGGCCTCAGCGGCCTCCCCTGAGCCGCAGCGGCAACCGGCCCCCAAACCGACTGCAGGCCCTGCCGGTGCGCGGCCCGAACCCGTCGAGACAGGACAGGGGATCCAACCCGCCTCCGCGGTCGAAGCGGAACGGGTGCTGCGGGGGGCCCTCCAGGCAATCCGGCGGGCGGCCGACTATTACCTCGGCCAGGACCTCGGCGATCCACGATCATACCGCCTGCGCCGCATCGCAAGCTGGTCCCTGATCCACGCCCTGCCTCCAACCGTCAGCGGGAGAACCGAGGTCCCGCCGCCCATGAACCAGCCCCTTCTGGAAGGCGAACTCGAGGACTTGGAGGCAAAGGCCAACTGGGAGGTCCTGGTCCGCAGCGCCGAGGAGCGTTTCCAGAGCGCCGTCTTGTGGCTCGACCTGAACCGCTTTGCAGCCGAGTCCCTGAATCGTATGGGCCCCCGCTACGAAGCCGCCCGTGACGCTGTTATCCATGAGACCCTATGTCTGGTCGAGCGGCTCCCCGGGATCGAGGGACTGAGTTTTTCTGATGGAACACCCTGTGCCGACGGCGCCACCCGATCCTGGCTGGAATCCCACCGGCCCCGGACAGGAGCGGAGCCAGCGGGGGCCGCGCAAGCGGCCGGGGCAGGCGCGGCAAACGGCCCGGACGCGGCTTTGCTGGAGCAGGCGCGCGAACTGGCCGGCCGCAAACGCCTGGCGGATGCAGCCGGACTTCTGCAGCAAGGCCTCCGCGGCGGGGTTTCCAGGCGGGAGCAGCTGGGGTGGCGTCTGAGCCTGTGCGAGGTGCTGCTCGGTGCCTCGGAAACACAGGCGGCCCTGCCGCAGCTGGAGGCGGTCTTGCAGGATGTCGAGACCTTCCGGCTGGAGAGCTGGGACCCGGACCTTGCCGTACAGGCGCTCAGAGTCGTCTGGCGGGGGTTGAGCGCCGCATCGGCGGGCGACGCGCAAAACCGGGCCGCCGCCATCCTCGACCGGATCGCAAGACTCGCCCCGGCCGACGCCCTGCGTCTGGCCGGACGTTGAACGGTTTCATACCATCAAGGAGGAAATCATGGCCAAAGAAGGATCCGTTGCCCCGCGTGAAAGGGTGAACATCGTCTACCGGCCCGCGCTGGGCGATGCCCAGGAAGAAGTGGAACTGCCTTTGAAGCTCCTGATCCTGGGCGATTTCACCGGCAAGCCGGACGAGCGGCCGCTCGAAGATCGCGAGCCGATCAATATCGACAAGGACAATTTCAACGAGGTACTGAGAGCGCAGGGCATCGGGCTGAACATCTCCGTGCCGAACCGTCTTGCCGAGGAGCCCGACGCGGAGATGAATGTCGACCTGCAGTTCGAGTCCCTCAAAGACTTCGAACCGGAGGCGGTAGCCCGCAAGACGCCTGAACTCAAGCGCCTGCTGGAACTGCGCGAGGCCTTGGGAGCGCTCAAGGGCCCTTTGAGCAACCTGCCGAATTTCAGAAAGAAGATCCAGGAACTGGTAAAGGACGAAGCCACGCGCGAACAGTTGCTCAAAGAACTCGGCGCTGAGGAAAAATAAGCCAAGAGGGGGAGATTGTGCCATGGTAGAAGAACGCGAGCAGCAGGCTGCCGCCGCCGCTCCTGCGGAGGCGACGGAAGAACGCTCCATCCTGGACGAGATCGTTCAGGCCACCAGGCTTCAACCCTCGGACGAGGCCTATGGGGTGACGAAACGGGGGGTCGAAGCGCTGATCACCCAACTCCTGGAACCGGGGCGGGAGGTGCCCAAGGTCTCGAAGGCGGTGGTCGACGAGATGATCGCCGAGATCGACAAGCGCCTCGGGATGCAGTTGGACGTCATCCTGCACCACCCCGAATTTCAGAAGCTCGAATCGGCCTGGCGTTCGATGAAGTACCTGGTCGACAAGACCGATTTCCGGGAAAACAACAAGATCGAGATCCTGAACATCAACAAGGAGAACCTCCTCGAGGATTTCGAGGACGCCCCGGAGATCACCAAGTCCGGGCTCTACAAGACCGTCTACACCGCGGAATACGGCCAGTTCGGTGGCCAGCCCTACGCGGCGATGATCGGAAACTACGCCTTCGGGGCCGGCCCCCTGGACATCAAACTCCTGCAGTATCTGGCCAGCGTGGCATCCATGGCCCACGCCCCCTTTATCGGCGCCGCCGGCCCGGCCATATTCGGCCTGGACGATTTCAACGGGCTGCCTCAGTTGAAGGATCTGAAATCCATCTTCGAGGGGCCCCAATACACCAAGTGGCAGTCCTTCCGGCAGAGCGAGGATGCACGGTATGTCGGGCTGGCCCTGCCGCGCTTCCTGCTGCGCCTCCCTTTCGGGCCGGAGACCGCCCCCGTCAAGGCCTTCAATTACCAGGAGGACGTCTCGGCCAACCACAACGACTACCTCTGGGGCAACGCCGCCTTCGCCTTCGCAACGCGCCTGACCGACAGCTTCGCCAAATACCGCTGGTGCGCGAACATCATCGGCCCCAAGGGCGGCGGGACGGTGGAGGACCTGCCCCTGCACCAGTACGAGGCGATGGGGGCCATCCAGACCAAGATCCCGACCGAGGTGCTGATCAGCGAACGCCGGGAATACGAGCTGGCGGAAGAAGGGTTCATCGCCCTGACCATGCGCAAGGGGAGCGACAATGCCGCCTTTTTCTCCGCCAACTCGGTCCAGAAGCCGAAGTTCTTCGGGATCAGCAAGGAGGGCAAGGATGCCGAGCTGAACTACAAGCTCGGGCTGCAGCTGCCCTACATGTTCGTCATCAACCGGCTGGCCCACTACCTGAAGGTCATCCAGCGGGAAAACATCGGAACCTGGAAGGAGCGGACCGATCTCGAGCGCGAGTTGAACACGTGGATCACGCAATATGTGGTGAACATGGACAACCCCGCGCCGGAGGTCCGCAGCCGGCGGCCACTCCGGCAGGCGCAGGTGACCGTCGAGGACGTGGAGGGCGAGCCGGGCTGGTACAGGGTCGGATTGAAGGTGAGGCCGCATTTCAAGTATATGGGGGCCTTTTTCACCCTGTCTCTGGTCGGCAAACTGGACAAGGAGTAAGCGGAGCGAAACATTCAGGGTGGCTGTTTTTCACGGGCGTAACCAGAAAGGGGGGCAGAAATCATGGCTCAAACCGTACATCTTTTCCTCAAGGCCAATGGACAGGACATTCAGGGGGACTCCACCATCACCTCCATGGAGCGAGAGAACTCGATCGAGTGTCTTTCCTTCAGGGACTCGGTGCGGACGGCGCGCGAGGCCGCGACCGGCATGGCAACCGGGCAGAGGACCTATGAGCCGCTCCGGATCGTCAAGCGGATCGACAAGAGTTCGCCGCTTTTGTTCAAGGCACTGACAAACAACGAGGTGATCGAGGGCGTCTTCAAGTTTTACCGGCCCAACCCTGCCGGTGACGGCACCACCCAGCACTTTTTCACCATCGAGATCCAGGAGGGGCGGATCTCCACGATCACACGCTTCAGCCCCGACGTCATCGATCCGGCCTCGGCCAACACACCGCCCACCGAAGAGGTGTCGTTCGTTTTCGGATACATCCGGATGTGTTACGAACCCGACGGAGTCGAACATATCGACCACTGGAGCGAACGGACCTGATGGGACATCGATGCCATTTTGGATCGACAAGGCCAACGAAAACCCATTGCCGATGAGGCTGTTGGGGACAGCCCGAGCAATCGAGGGGGTGGAAGGCCTGCGGCCGGCTCGGCAACTTCCAGGGCTCGAACGGGGAAACGGCATATTGCGCCGATGTCCACCGATCTTCCTGCCGGTATGCTGAACCGGCTGTGCGGTCGACCCCGGCGTGGAATCATACGAGCGGATGATCCTGCTGCTCCCGTAATGGATTACCAACCCCCGTCAGCGTGAGCGGCGGGTGCGGAGCATTCGGCTATGCGTGAAGACAGACTGCTCGAGCGGATACGGGCCTGGAACGAGTCGCCTCTCGCCCGGGCGCGCGAAGATCCGATGCGGGTCGTGGAGTCCGTGCTCAAGCACCTGCAAAGGATCCTCAACACACGCCAGGGCAGCGTACCCATCGCCGAGGACTACGGACTCCCGGACCTGACGGACATCAACCAGGATTATCCGGATTCCCTGACGCGCTTCGAACGGGCGATCCGGCTGACGATCCAGAAATACGAGCCCCGACTGAAAGTGATCCGAGTCCGGTTCGTTCCGGACGAAGAAGACAGGCTCTCCCTGAGGTTTCAGATCGTCGGGAAGCTGGCCGCCGAGGACCTCAGGGATACGGTCTACTTCGAAAGCGTCGTGGAGTCGGACGGCCGGGTCAGCGTCAGACGCTAACCGATCCCGGGCATCCGAACAGACATGAACCTCAACCGGATAACCTCACAGCGGCATGCGAGGAGCGGCAGGGATCGATGATCAGCCGATATTTCCAGCAGGAGTTGGCGCATTTGAGAGAACTCGGTGAGGAGTTCGCCCGGGCGCATCCTGCGGTAGCCCCCATGTTGGGCGGGGCCGGGGCCGATCCCGATGTGGAGCGGCTTCTGGAAGGCGTGGCCTTTCTGACGGCGCAGATCAGGGAAAAGATCGAGGATGATTTCCCCGAGATCATCCATGAGCTGATCCAGCTCATCTGGCCGCATTACCTGCGACCGATCCCCTGCGCCACCGTGATCGCCTTCAGGCCCAAGCCCATGCTCAAGCAGCCCCTGACCATCGCCCGCGGCGCTCAGATCGCCTCCGTCCCGGTCGAAGGAACCTCCTGTCTGTTCCGAACGTGCTGCGACGTGGAGCTTCATCCGCTTCACCTCCTGGAGGCCTCTTATGTCGACGCGGCGGGCCGGCCGCCCGCCATCCGGATCCTCCTCGAACTGCGGGGCCTGAAGCTCGCCGATTGGTCCCCGCGGGCCCTGCGGCTCTTTCTGGGGGGCGGGTATGCCCAGGCCGCGGACCTCTACCTCCTCCTGCGCAGGAACCTCGCCCGGGTCCTTCTCATACCCGGAGAGGGGGGCGTTTCGTGCTCCCTTGCGGCGGATGCCCTGCAGCCGGCCGGTTTTTCCCGCGAAGAGGCGCTTCTTCCCTATCCGGCGCAGTCCTTCCCGGGATACCGGATCCTTCAGGAATACTTCGTTCTGCCCGAAAAATTCCTCTTTCTGGATTTGACCGGCTGGGAGCGCTGGCGGGATCGGGGCCCCGGCGACCGGTTCGAGATCGTCTTCGAACTGAACGAGGCACCTTCACCCCCTCCGAGGATCCGGAGGGAGCATTTCGTCCTTGGGGCGGCCCCGGCCGTCAATCTTTTCAGCCACGACGCCGATCCGATCCGGCTGAATCACCGAACGACCGGCTATCCGGTGCGCCCTTCGGGCGTCAACACCCAGCACTATCAGGTGTACGACATCGAGGAGGTCATCGGGGTGGCCCAGGGAAGCGCACGCCAGCGCGCCTATCGGCCCTTCGAGGTCTTCAGCGTCGAGGGGAGACACGGGCCGGTCTATCAGTCGATCTTCCGCAGTTCCCCTATCCAGGCCGGGTACGACACCTCTGTGTCGGTGTCCTATCCCCCCGAAGAGGGGCTGCCTGCGCTGGAGACCCTCTCCATCCGTCTACTCTGCACGAACGGCACCCTCCCCGAAAATCTGCGGGTCGGTGACATCGCGCTGCCGACGAGCAGTTCGCCCGAGTTCGCCGAGTTCGTCAACATCCGGCCTCCTACACCCAATATCCTGCCGCCGCTCGGGTCCAACCTCCTATGGCGTCTGCTGGCGCATCTGTCGCTCAACTACCTCTCTCTGCAAAGGCCCGAAAACCTGCGGGCGGTGCTCGAACTCTACATCTTCCCCCACAGCCGGGACCGCCGCGCCGTCCTCGCCAACCGGAAGCGCGTCGAGGGCATCCAGGGCATCGAGGTGCACCCGGCCGACCGGCTCATTTCCGGCATCCCGATGCGGGGACGCAGGATCATCCTCCGGATGCGGCAGGACCATTTTGCCGGAGCGGGCGACCTGTTTCTGTTCGGCGGCGTTCTCGACTTTTTTCTGGGTGTCTACGCATCCCTGAACACCTTTACCCAGTTTGAGATCCAAGAGATCCTGAAAGGGGAGCATCTGCAATGGCCGGCCAGGGTGGGAGACCGCTTTCTGATCTGAAACAAGCCCTGATCGAGGAAGGGCACCGCTTCGCCTTTTATCAGGTGATCCGATTGCTGCGCCTGCTGCGGAGCCCGGGGCAGGAGGGGCGGCGATCTCCGGCGGATGCGGCCGGGGGCGTCAGGATCCGCCCGAAGCTCGATCTGGCCTTCCCGCCGGCCGACGTGGACCGGATCGAAGAGCTGCACCCCGACGACGAGGCACGACCCGTCTACCGGGTGACCGCCAATTTCCTGGGGCTTTATGGCGTCTCCTCACCGCTGCCGGTCTTTTACACAGAGGACCTCCTCGATGAGGCCGACGCGGAGGAGTCGGTCAGCCGGGATTTCATCGACACCTTGAATCAGCCCCTCTTCATGCTGCTCTTCAGGGCCTGGATGAAAAACCGCCTGTTTCTCCAGATCGAGGAAGAGGAAAGCGGGGATGACCTGATGCGGCTCTTCGCGCTTCTCGGTCTCGGGGAGCCGGTTCTTCGGGACGCGGTGCCCGGGGCCTCAGGCCTGATCCGGTATCTTGGACTCCTCACCCAGTTTCCTCGCTCGGCCCTTGGCCTCGCATGCCTCCTTGGAGACGCGCTGCGGAACATCCCGATCCACATCGTCCCCTGCATCCTCAGAACCGCGCCTATCCCGCCCGATCAGCGACTCTCGCTCGGGTCCTCGGGAAACGCGCTGGGCATGACGAGCTATCTCGGTGAAACGATTCAGGACCGCATGGGCCGGTTCCGCATCCGCGCCGGCCCACTCGAGGCCGCTGCCTTCCAGGCGCTGCTGCCGGGAGGCCCGGACTTTGAACGGCTGACCTCCTTGACAGCCTTCTATATAACAGACCCGTTGGAATACGATCTCGAACTGGTGCTCGCCGCCGGCGAAGCGAGGCCGGTTTGCCTCGGGGGGCTTGCCTGGGCGAGGCTCGGCCTGGATACCTGGGCCTTTTCGGGTGGGGCGGTGGAAGAAACCAGCGTGCGGTTCTTTCCCGAAAGGCTCTCAACCCATGCCGTCTACCCGCCTTTCACCGGCACGGAGGCCGGCAGAACACCCGCAGCAGTGGCGGATCGGTGAAACGGAGATAACCGCAACCAGATCGACATCCGTCGATGGAGGGCAAACCCATGATCACGGTCGATATCAAGGCCCTTTTGGGACGATTGAACCGGCATTGCACCCGCTGGCTGGAAGGAGCGGCCGGCTTCTGCGTCTCGCGCACCCACTACGAAGTCACCGTGGAGCATTTTCTGGCCAAGGTCCTCGAAGAACCCCAGTCCGACCTGGCCCTCATCTGCCGTTGGTTCGATATCGATCCGGGGCGCGTGCAGAAGGCCGTCACCGGGACGATCGAGTCCTTTCGGACGGGCAACGCCGCCAAACCGGTCTTTTCCCCTCTGCTGATGGAACTCTTTCAGGACGCATGGCTGACGGCCTCCGTCGACCTGGGCGAGGAGCGTGTGCGCTCGGGCGCCATCCTCCTGGCCTTCCTCAAGAAACCCACCCAGTTCGCCACCGGGGCGTACGTGGACACCCTGACCGGAATCGGGAAGGATGCCCTGCAATCCCGATTCTGGTCCATCGTCAAGGGGTCCGCAGAGGCGCCGCCGGGGGCGAGACCCGAACCCGGCGCGGAAAAGGCGGCGGGCGAGGCCACGGCACTGACACGCTTCTGCATCGATTTCAGCCGGAAGGCGGCGGCCGGAGAGATCGACCCCGTCTTCGGGCGCGACCGCGAGATCCGTCAGATGGTGGACATCCTGGCGCGCCGGCGCAAGAACAACCCGATCGTAGTCGGCGAGGCAGGGGTGGGAAAGACCGCCGTGGTGGAGGGGCTCGCTCTGCGGGTGGTGGAAGGCGACGTCCCCGATATCCTGCGGGACGTCTCGGTCCTCGGGCTCGACATGGGCCTGCTGCAGGCCGGAGCCGGTATGAAGGGCGAGTTCGAAAACCGCCTCAAGGCGGTCATCAACGAGGTCAAGGCCTCGCCCAAACCCATCATCCTCTTCATCGACGAGGCCCACACCCTGATCGGCGCCGGCGGAACGGCCGGGGGGAGCGACGCGGCCAACCTCCTCAAACCCGCCCTGGCCCGCGGGGAACTCCGCACCGTCGCCGCCACCACCTGGTCGGAGTACAAGAAGTACTTCGAGCGCGACGCGGCCCTCGCCCGGCGGTTCCAGCTGGTAAAACTGGACGAACCCTCCGTCGAGACCACCGCCCTGATCCTTCGCGGCCTGAAACCCAAATACGAAGAGGCGCACGGCGTGGTCGTGCGGGACGACGCCATCGCCGCCGCGGCCGAACTCTCGAGCCGGTATATCTCGGGCCGCCAACTGCCGGACAAGGCCGTGGACCTCCTCGATACGAGCGCCGCGAGGGTGAAGGTCCTCCTCTCGGCCAAACCGGATGTGATCGAAGACCAGGAGCGCCGGATCCAGGCCCTCGAGCGCGAGCAGCACGCCCTCGAGCGGGACCGGCTGCACGGGGTTGCGGTCGACCCCGAGCGCGCGGCCGCCATTGCCACCGAACGGGAAGGCCTCCAGCGCGATCTGGCAGCCCTCACCGAGCGTTGGCTGAAGGAGCAGGAACTCGGCCGGGCCTTGATTACGTGCCGCAAGACCCTCTATGAGGTCGCAAGCGGGGTGCCACAGACGCCGGCCGTGCCCGAAACGCCCTCCCCCGAGTCGGCGGGGTCGGCCGAGGGCGGCACGGCGCTCCCCTTGGAGCCGGCGGGTACGGGCGCGGAGGCCCCGGGGGCCGCCCAATCCGGAACGGATCGCCCGACCGAGGAGGCGCTCCGTGCCGAGATGACCCGCCTCCAGGGCGAACTCGAGGCCCTGCAGGCCGGGGCGCCCCTCGTGCGGATCGAGGTGGACCCGGACGTGGTGGCCAAGGTGGTCAGCGACTGGACCGGCATCCCGCTCGGAAAGGTCATGCGCGATGAGGCGCACAATGTCCTCGACCTCGAGACGCGGCTCCAGGAACGTATCAAAGGCCAGGACGAGGCCCTGCAAACCATCGGCCAGGTGATCAAGGCGGCCAAGGCCGGCCTCAAGGACCCGCATCAACCGCTCGGGGTCTTCCTCCTGGTCGGGCCGAGCGGGGTCGGAAAGACCGAGACGGGCCTTGCGGTCGCAGACCTTCTCTTCGGCGGCGAACGCTTCACCGTCACGATCAACATGAGCGAGTTCCAGGAAAGCCATACGGTGAGCCGCCTGATCGGCTCGCCCCCGGGCTACGTCGGATACGGCGAAGGCGGCGTACTGACCGAGGCGGTGCGTCAGCGCCCCTACTCGGTGGTGCTCCTTGACGAGGTGGAAAAGGCCGATCTCGAGGTCATGAACCTCTTCTATCAGGTCTTCGACAAGGGCATGCTCTCCGACGGAGAGGGCCGCGTCATCGACTTCAAAAACACGGTCCTCTTCCTGACGAGCAACCTCGGGACGGACGTGATCACGGAGCTGTGCGCCGCCGGGGAACGGCCGGCGGCCGAGACCCTCATGGCGGCTATCCGGCCGGTCCTGAGCCATCACTTCAAACCGGCGCTCCTGGCCCGGATGACCGTGGTGCCGTTCTATATCCTCGATCCGGAGATCATGAAAGAGATCGTGGTGCTCAAACTGCGCAAACTCGCGAACCGTCTGGCGGATACGCACCGGATGCAACTCACCTATGATCCGGCGGTCGTCGACCAGATCGCCGCCCGCTGCACGGAGGTCGAAACCGGCGCACGGAATGTGGATTATATCATGAGCGGGACCATCCTGCCCCAGCTCTCACGGGAGATCCTGGGGGCCATGGGGGCCGCCGCCCCGCCGTCTGCGGTGCACATCGGCCTGGCCGAGGACGGAACCTTCAGCATCGGGTTTGGAGGGATCTGAGATGACAGAGCGGGATCATCGGCGCTTTCTCTTTCGATCGGAAGCCCTGGCGGAAGACGCCTTCGAGGTCGTCCGTTTCAGGGGTGCAGAGGCCATATCCCGGCCCTACGAATTCGATATCACGCTGGTCTCGGAAGACCCCGAGATCGATCTGCGGGCCGTGCTGCGCAGCCCGGCCACCCTCACTATTCTTCGCCCCGAAGAGGAGGCCCGGGTGATCCATGGCATCCCGGCCCGCTTCGAACAGCTGCAGCAGCGGGACGAGCACGTTTTCTACCGCGCGGTCCTGGTGCCGAGGCTGTGGCAGGCGGGTCTTTACCGTGAGAACCAGCTCTTCCTGGACAAAACGGTCCCGGACATCATCGAAGAGATCCTGCGGCAGACAGCCCTGACAGGGGACGACTACGAACTGCGCCTGACCCGCACCTACCCCCAGTGGGAGTATATCTGCCAGTATGGAGAGACGGACCTCGACTTCATCAGCCGGTGGATGGAACGCGAGGGTATTTACTACTATTTCGAACAGATGGACACCCTCGAAAAACTGATCGTCACGGACAGCTCCTCCAGCCATGAAGACATCCCGGGCGGAGCGGTCGACTACCGGCCGCCTTCCAGCCTGACCGCGCGCGAGCAGGAGGTGATCCGTGCGCTGATCTGCCGCCAGCGCATGCTGCCGCGGCGCGTCATCCTCCGGGACTACAACTACCGCCGCCCGGACCTCGAACTGCGCGCGGAGGCGGAGGTCGACGCCGAGGGGCGCGGCGACGTCTACCTCTACGGCGAGCACTTCAAGACCCCCGAGGAGGGAAACGAACTGGCGCGCATCCGGTCCGAGGAAATCCTCTGCCGGGAACGGGTCTTCACCGGGGAAAGCCTCCTCGCAGCCCTCGCGCCCGGCTTTCTCTTCGAGCTTGCCGGGCACTACCGCGACAGCTGCAACCAGCGGTATCTGGTGGCCGAACTCGAACACGAGGGCAGCCAGGCCGGAGCCCTCTTCGGCGAAGACGATCTGGAGGCCGGCGAGCCATCGCTCACCACCTATGTGAACCGCTTCAGCGCCGTTCCGGCCGATGTGCAGTACCGCCCGGAGCGCACCACCCCCAAGCCGCGTTTTTTCGGCACCATGAGCGCCAGGGTCGACGCCGCGGGCGACGGCCAATATGCGGAGATCGACGGCGAGGGCCGCTACAAGGTACGCCTCTCCTTCGATCAGAGCGATCGGGAAGGGGGCCGCGCCTCGCGGTGGGTGCGGATGGCCCAACCTTACGCCGGGGCCGACTACGGGATGCATTTTCCGCTTCACCGTGACACGGAGGTGCTCCTCACGTTTGTCGGCGGCGATCCGGACCGCCCCATCATCGCCGGCTCGGTGCCCAACCCGGAGACGGCGAGCCCCGTCACATCCGAAAACCAGACCCAGTGCATGATCCGCACCGGCGGCGGGAATCAGATCCACACCGAAGATACCGACGGCAAACAGCTGATCAAGCTGCAGACCCCCACGGCGCGCAGTTCCATCCGCATCGGCGCTCCCAACCCGGGAGATGGCCCGACCGGCGTGATGATCTTCACCGAAGGATCGGAGCACGTCATCGTGCAGGGCGACAGGGAACTCACCGTGGACCAAACGGACACCGTCAGGGTCACCGGAGAGCGGACCAAGCGGGTGGGCCAGAATGAAAACATCACCATCACGGGCGGCCTCAACATGAATGTGGGCCAGGGGGTGATGACCACCATCGAAGCAGGGGGCGAAACGCACGACGTCACGGGGGGCCGGCATGTCTTCCTCGAAGGCGAAGAGGTGCGTACAGTCTCGAGCGGACGGCATGTGACCGTCGAGGGCGGCGGCGAGACCTATACCGTCAACGGTGGGCGGGAAGTCACCGTTTCGGGCGGGGATACGCACCGCATCACGGGCGGCGATACAAGCACCATCACCGGGGTGAAAAGCCTCACGGTGAACGGCACAGACAACTACACGGTCAACGGACCGCGCACGATCACGGTCAATGGACCGGAGGCGCGCAACATCGCCCTGTTGGACAACATCGTCCAGGGCTTCGAAAAATCCATCAAGCTGGCGGCCGCGATCGAGGTCTTCATGGGGTTCAAGAACGAGACGAAGCTCTCGCTCGGCCTCGAGCAGAAGGCGATCGCCATCAGCCACGCCGCCGTGAACCTGGCCAAAGACGGCATCAAATCCGACAACGGCAAGATCGTCCTTGGCGAGCGGATCCTGCTCGACAATCGCATCGCCAGGATATTCGCGTGAAAAGGATGGAAAGGTCCCCAGCCCGGTCGAACCGATGAAAGTGATCAAACCCTTGAAACTCGGACTGCTCTACAGGACCTTCGAGGCCGGGGAGCGCTGTTACCTCTCGACCGGGCTCCTCACCTTCTTTTCGTTCGCCGAATCCGTGCCGGTGGTCGAGACCGAGATCGACCTCTGGAAATACGCCGCCAAGGCGCTTGGCCCCGAGGCCGTGATCGACCTCGGGATGCCGAAGGCCAGGGGCGAGGTTTTGATCACAGGCCGCTATTTCGCCCCAGACGGCGCCCCGACCTCAGCGGGCCGCGTGGGATTCGAACTGGGCGCGGTCCGGAAATCCCTTTATGTCTTCGGCGACCGCTTCTGGCGGCGCGGCCGGAGCGGGGCGTGGGTGATCACCGATCCGCTGCCCATGACCGTTATGGATATCGTCTATCCGAATGCCTTCGGCGGCGCGGGGTATGCCGCGAATCCGGTCGGCAAAGGGGCCGCCCCTCTGACCTCCGAGCGCGGGGAACCCATCTGGCCGCTCCCCAATATCGAGGACCCGCGCCGGCTGATCGGCTCGCAGACGGACCGCCCGCCGCCGGCCGGTTTCGGGCCGCTCGATCTGACTTGGGCCGAGCGGTTCTCCAAGGCCGGAACCTACGATCAGGATTGGCTTCAGACGCGTTTCCCGGGTTTCGCCGCCGACATGGACTGGACGATCTTCAATGCGGCGCCGGCGGACCAGCAGATCGAAGGATGGTTTACGGGTGGCGAGACCTTCGCGATCGATCACATGCACCCCGACCGGCCCCACCAGCAGGGGCGCCTGCCCGGCATCCGTCCGCGCTGCTTCATGAACCGCACCACGGGGCCGGGCCCGGTTTTCGAAGAGATCCCGGCCCATCTCGAAACGGTGTGGCTTTTCCCCGAGGGGGAAAAGGGCCTGCTGATCCACCGCGGAGTCGCCGAGGTGGCCGACCCGGATGCCGACGATGTCCTGCACCTCCTGATCGCCTTCGAATCGATGGAGGACGACCGACGTCCGGACGAACACTACCGCCGGGCCCTCACAGACCGGCTGGACCCGGAAAAAGGCGCCTATTTCAGCCTGCGCGAGACGGACCTGATGCCCGACGGGGAGCGGTCAGGGCTCGCCCTGCTGATGGAGGAAAGCGAGGAGGGTCAGCTCCAGGCGAGCGAAAACATCCTGGCCGGGCGGCTGCAGGACAAGGCCAGACGGGAGGCCGCCGAAGCCCGGACCCGCGCCTCCGCTTTGGGGCTCGATCCGCCGGCGGGGGAGCCGGACGCAACCCCATCCGAGGAGATATCGTTCGATCCAACCGACATCGACGCCGTAGTCGACCACCTGGATGAGATCCTGGCGGAGGCCGAACGGCGCGAAACCGAATCACGCTCAAAAATTCAGGCGCTCATGCAGGAACTCGGGATCGACGGTGAAGCAGCGATGGAGGAGGCCGCGCGGAGCGGCGGCGGCCGGCCGGCCTTCTCCCCGGAGGAAACCATTGCGCGTCTGCGTGAACTGGGGCTCGACAACCCGGAACTCGAGCAGAAGCTCCGGGACGTGAAGGCCATGCTGGACCAGTCCTATCGACAATACGGGCAGTATTTTCCGCCTGCCGACCGGCCCGCGGCCGGCGATGCCGCCGCCCTGCGCGCCACGGTCACCGCGGGGCACGAGCACGGCGCATCCTTCGCAGGGATGGACCTGACCGGCGCCGATCTGAGCGGCCTCGACTTGGCCGGCATCGATCTAAGCAATGCCTTCCTCGAAGGGGTCGACCTATCGGGTTCCAATCTCCAGGGGGCCGATCTGAGCGGGTGCGTCCTCGTGCGCGGCCGTCTGGCCGGAACCCGCTTCACTTCGGCCAAAATGGAGGGCAGCAACCTCGGCGATGCCGAGATCAGCGAGGCGGACTTCAGCGGGGCCGACCTCCGACAGACCGTGTTAACCCGGGCGCGGATCTCCCGGAGTGTCTTTACGGAGGCGTCGCTGGACGAGGCCGACCTGTCCGAGACCGAGATGGAGGGCGTCGACTTCAGCCGGGCCGCCATGGCCAAGGCCCGGTTCATCGATACACGATTGTCCGGGGCGCTCTTCGCCGGGGCCGTCCTGCGCGAGGCCCTATTCTTGAACACCTCGTTCCGGGAGGCGGATTTCAGCGAAGCGGATCTGACGGCTGCGGTGCTCGTGGGGACGACGTGCCAGCAGGTCTCCTTCCACGGCGCGGATCTAAGCCGGCTCTGCACCGCCGGAGAGAACGCCTTCAACGGAGCCGGCTTCGAGGGGAGCCGCCTTGCCGGCGCCAACCTGCGCGGCCTCGACCTGTCCAACGCCCGCCTGGACGGCGCCGATCTCAGCCGGGCCGACCTCAGCCAATGCAACCTGCAGGGGGCGAGCCTCGCGGGGGCCAAAGCGGTCGAAGCGCGGTTCGTCAAAACGGATCTGACGGGTGCCGACCTTTCCGGCATCAACCTGCGCGAGGGATCGCTCCAGCGGGCCTGCCTCTTCGAGGCCGGCCTGCAAGGTTCAAACCTCTATGGCGTGGATTTCATGAAGGCCCGGTTTCGCAACACGGACCTCAGGGATTCCCTCCTGAAAAAGGTCTTTCTGGATCGATGGATCAAGAAGCGCCCATGAACCTGGACGAGCTGATCGCACGCATGCGGTCTTATCCAGGGCTGAAGAAGACCCCGCCGGTCCGCCCGACCCGCGCCGATCTGGAGCGGCTCGTGCAGTTGGGCGAACTCGTCTGCCACGCGGACTGCGGCGGGCTGGACCTCGAAGGGGCGGATCTCAGCGGGGGGATCTTCGAGCACGTCTCGTTCCGCGGCGCCCACCTCGAACGGACCCGCCTGAGGGAAGCGGTCCTGGTCGACTGTGACTTTTCCGACGCCGCCATGGCCGAGGCCGATCTGCACCAGGCCGTTATCGAAAAGGGCCGACTGATGCAAACCGACCTCCGAGGAGCGGACCTGGCTGACGCCCATGTCCTGCACTGCGATCTCGGCGGTGCGGATCTGAGCGGATCGGACCTGCGGGTCGCGAAGGTCATCGAATCGGACCTTTCCGGGGCCACCCTGGCAAGGGCACGGCTCCATCGGGCCGCCCTGTATGAAACGCCCCTGCGCGATGCCGATCTGAGCGGCGCAGAACTGGAGCAGACGGTCTTTTCCGGGACCGACCTGCAGGGTGTCAGGCTTGCGGGCGCGCATTTCCTGCGGGCCTTTTTGAAGGATGCCGTATTGACCGGCATGGACCTGAGCGGCATGGACCTTGCCATGACACAGTTCATCGGCGCCGACCTGAAGGGAGCGAACCTGGCCGGGGCCGATCTGACCCAGGCAAGCTTCATGGAGGCCGACCTTTCGGGCGCCGTCCTCGATCGGATCCAGGGGCGCTACGCGATCTTCATGAAGGCGCAGATGGCAAAGGCCTCCCTGCGCAGCGCCTTCCTGCTCCAGGCCTCTTTCGAGGAGGCCGATCTGACGCTCGCCGACCTGTCGGGGGTCCGAGCGGAAGGCGCCATTTTCGTCAAGGCCTGCTGCCGTGCGGCGCGCTTCACGGGGGCGGATCTGACGTATGGTGATTTCAGCCATGCGGACCTGTCCGGGGCGGATCTGTCCCAGGCCGGCCTTTACCGCGCCAACCTGCACCGGATTGCGGAAGATTACACGCTGTGGAACGGTACGGACCGCACGGCCGCGCTTCCAACGGACCCGGACAGGGCCGCGGCGGAAGACTGGCAGCCGGCCCGCGGGGATTCCGAAGGCCCCTCTCGGAAGGGCCCCTGATCAACAGACAACCGAAGGCCGCCGCGCAGCGGCCGCGGCGACCGGTGCACCGAAGGATGGAACCGCCGGCCCTCAGGAGAAACGACCATGGAAAACCTCGCCACCAGACGTGGCTCTTTACCCGTGTTTCAGGAGTTCGGATCCATCGAGAAGGTCCAGGCGGACGGCTGCCTCGTCGAGACCCCCTCCGGGCTGGTCCAAGCCAGGCAGGCCGTGGGCTGCCTGATCCGCCCTCTGCCCGGCGACAAGGTCCTTGTCTGCGCCGATCGGGACGGCGCCGCCTACGTCCTCGCCGTGCTGGAGCGCCCGCAGGACGAGGGGCTGGAGATTTGTTTCGACCGCCCGGCGGCGATCCGGGTCTCGCAGGGCCGCTTGAGCCTCGTCTCCCAGGAGGGCATCGATCTCGGCGCGAACCAGGACATCCACCTGGCGGCCTCCACCCTCGAGGTGCATGCGGCCCGGGGGGAGATCGCCGTGGATCGTGCCGCCTTCCTCGGGACCTTTCTGGAGGTCCAGGCAGCCCGGGTCAGGCTGCTGGCGGGGGTACTCGAATCGGTGGCGGAGCGCCTTACCCAAAAGGTCAAGCGCTCCTACCGCGTGATCGAGGAGTCGGAGCACGTCAAGGCGGGCAGCCTCGACTATTTCGCCCGGAAATGGATGTCCTTCAAAGGCCGCTATGCCATGCTGACCGCACGGGAAGACGTCAAGGTGGATGGTGAGAGGATCCACATCGGATAGGAGGGCGTGATGTTCGCCAATACACAGATGATGGGGATGGATATGGCCTTTCCGGATGTGTGCCTGACACCGGCGCCCCCCGCGCCGCCGATCCCGGTCCCCTATCCCAATATCGCCATGGGGCCGACCGCCAATCCGGGCACGGCCTGCAGAAAGACCTTCATCATGTGCATGCCGGCGCACAATCTGGGCACCATGATCCCCATGACCAACGGTGACAATACCGGGGTCTCGCTCGGAGTGGCTTCGGGGACGGTCATGGGGCCCCAGCGGCACCTGACCGGGGCTTTTACCGTGCTTTTCGAGGGGATGCCCGCGACCCGGCTGACAAGCGCGAGCATCCAGAACAGCACCAACGCCCCCGGGGTGCGCCTCGTCCCGAGCCAGACGAAGGTGATCCTGCTCGCCCCATGAGAGGGCCGTCGAGGCTATCATGACGGAGGTTTTAGGGACATCGCAGGGGGCCGCGGGGCCTGTCCGCCGACCGGGGTCGCCGCGGTCCGCAGACGGGTCCAACAGTGGAAATCCGCGAATGCCGGGCAGGATCAGAGACCGCGGATGATCTCCTCGCGCTTGCGGCGGTATTCGGCCTCGGTGATGAGGCCCTTTCGGCGGAGGTCCTGCAGCCGTTCGAGCCTGGCTGCCGCAGGACTCGGGGAGACGTCCTCCGCCGACGTCACCGAAGCCAGCGCCACCCGCTTTTTGTCGCGCGGATCGATCTTGACCTCGACGGCCGTTCCGGGCTGCAGAAGCGATGCCTGAAGCCGGGAGACAACCGGGGTGGCCCGGACCCGATAGGGCGCACCGCCCTCGGGGCGGATCTCGAGCAGCAGGTCGACCTTGGGGTTGCGGTTGACGGTGGTGCCCGTGTCCCGCGCCTCGAGGATGATCGCCGAGGCCGGAAGGCCGCGCTTCCGGAGCGCCCGGTCATGCAGGATCGGGCGGAGAACGCTCCGGTAAACGGCCCCGCAGATGCCCGTAAACACGAGGGTGAGAAGGATTCCTTCGAGCGGTGAGAGGACGATCACCACGACCAGGCTCAAAACGGCACAGAGGATGCCGAGGGAGGCAATGACCAGACCGATCCGGTGTTGATTCATGGCGTCTCCTTGTTTCCATCCGGAGGCATCGGTTAAAGGCCGGGGAACTCCCTGCAAACCCGAAAAAGGAGATCCTCCGAGACTATAACGTCCCTCAGGCGCGATATAAAAGACAAAAAAGCGGTTTTTGCGGTCTGGTTGGACGACGGAAAGGCGGTGCACCGATGAAGCGGATATGGATCACGTCTTTGAGCGGGGCGGAAGAGGCGGTCAAACACCTGCCGGCCGAACTCAAGGCCTATGGGATCGAGGCCGGCGGGCATTTTTGGGCGGACGACATCGAGAAGGCGGCCTGGATCGGCGTAAGAGAGGCCCTGGTCGATCCCCGGGTGGCCCTGTGGGCGATCCTGGGCAGCGCCGAGGCCTTCGCGGCGCCGACCGTGCGCTATGGCCTCGCCCTGCTGGCGATCACGGTCCAGGCGGTGCGCGGACGGGGATTCCCCGTGGCGCTGCTGGTGAGCGCCGGTGCGGCGCCCCCGGCGGATACCCTGCCAACGCCGCTCAAGGGGGCGCAGGTGGCGGCCCTGCAGGGGGCAAACCCGGCGGCCAAGATCGTCGCCCGTCTGCACACCCCCTCCCCGGCGGCCGCTGCAGCGGATTACCGGATCGATGTGCATGCCTCCCCCACCATCGGGACCTGGTTCGAGGTGGGGCCGATCGAGGCGTCCTGGGAGGGCGCCATGGGAGGGGTAGCCGGCCCGGCCGAGATCATCTTTCAGGCCGTCGGCCCGAAAGGGAGCCTCCCCGAGCGATCGGTTCTGTCCTACCCGTTGAAGGGAATGCAGTTGGCACTCGGTGAGAAGTCCTACCTGGCGTGGGCGGTGCAGAACCGGCTCGATCCCGAGGCTTCCTATTTTTTCAGGGTGCAGGGGACAGCCGATTCCATCCTGTTCGGCCCCTACGCGGCCGGCGAGTCCGCAGAGCTTTTCGTCATGGACTTCTGACTCCGTCGGGGGGGGGAGATCTTCAGGAAATGATTTCTCAGTACAACCCAGTTTCCAATCTGGAAATGAGGCTGTTTTCTTCACACCCTTCGGGTGCTCAGTCCCACCCCTGCGGGGTGGGTCCCGGTTTCTTCACACCCTTCGGGTGCTCAGTCCCACCGGTTCACGGTGGGTCCCGGTCTACCAATATCAAGGAAATCAAGCGCTTGTCGGCGAAGCGACCTACAGGTCACCTCACATACAAACGTGCAGATTGACGCCGAGATTGGCAAAAAACCATTTCCGGATGGAAAAAAACGCATTACCTTCACTGATCCGATCGACGCGAGACCTTTAGAGGAATAAAAGATGAGGATGCCATGAAAAAGACATTGCTTTGCACACTGGGTCTGTGGATGACTTTCATGCTGCCGGCCGGCGTGGGAGCCGCTCCCGACACCTACCAGCCGGCGGTGTCCCATGACCCTGTCGACAACCGCTTTCTATCGGTATTTGTGGACGTCTTCAATGCCACATCGAGCATATACGGGGAACTTCGGGACGCCGCCGGAGAGCCGGCCGCCGACGCGGTTCGCCTCTCGGGGACTGACGGCGCGGTAATGCGGCAGTCCCCGGCCGTCGACCGCATCGGTGAAAACGGACGGTACCTCGTTGTCTGGAGTGAATCCGCTTTCCTCCCGGATACCAATATACGGTATTGGCGGGTCGTCGGACGACTCGTTGCGTCGGACGGCCAGCCCCTCGAAGGGACGATCCCCATCACAGGATACGTCAGCCAGGGTGAAATGGCCCCGCAGCTTGCCTGCAGCGACGGCGTTTGCCTCGTGACCTGGCAGACGCGGGTCTGCTACAGCCTCGGCCCCACCCCGATCTGCAACCAGGCGATTGCCGCCCGGGAGGTGGACGCGAACGGGACGCTGGTTCAGGAAGAGGCCTTCCTGCTGACACCGTCCAATCAAGAGGTCCGCCTGCAGGCCTTTCCGGCCGTCGTCTGCGACCTCACCAGCGGCCGCAGCCTCGTGGTCTGGCAGGACGACCTGAACGCAGACACGACCGGCTGGGACATCCACGGTCGCCTTGTCGAGGTCGGCGGGGCGCTGATCGGAGACGAATGGATTCTTTGCGCGGCCGATGCCGACCAGACCCTGCCCGCTGTGGCCTTCGACCGGGTAAACGGCCGCTACCTGGCGGTGTGGACGGACGAGCGCAATGCCGCGACACAAGGTGCCGACATCTTCGGGCGTCTGGCCAGTTCGGAGGGTGAATGGATCGGAAACGATTTTCCGATCTCCGACACAGCCGATGAGGCCTTCGATCCGGCTGTGGTCTTCCTCGAGGCCGGGCAGCGCTTTTTCACCGCCTGGCAGGACGACCGCGGGGGGGATCTCACGGGCTGGGATGTCTACGGCCGGTTTCTGGATGCCGAGGGCGCCTCGGACGGACTCGAAATCGCGATCGCCGCGACCGGCAGCCGCGACACACGGCCGGCCCTGGCCTACAACCCCCTGGACGTGAGCGTGCTGGCAGCCTATGAAACCGTCCAGGACGACATCCCGGGTCTGGGCTACCGGGTCATCTCCGCGCGCAAACCGCCCACCGCCTCGGCCGGTCCCGACCAGAGCGTTGAGGAAGGGTCGCTCGTCAACCTGGACGGCAGCGCCTCCGCGCCATGGGACCCGGCCGCCCCCATCGTGTCCTACCGATGGATTCAGGTGGGGGGCGTGCCTGTAGTCATGAACGGCGCCGAATCCCCCATGGCGTCCTTTACGGCGCCTCTGGGCGGGGCCCTCGGCCGGTTGCTGGCCTTCATCCTGGTGGTGACGGACTCGGCCGGTCTTCAGGGTGTCGATTTGGCCCTGGTGGGGGTGACGGACCTGCCCCTGCCGCCCATCGCCGATGCCGGCGCCGATCAGTTCGTCGACGAGGGATCCCTCGTTACCCTGGATGGATCGCGCTCCCGGCCGTCCGATCCCTTTTATCCCATCACGGCCTTCAGGTGGCGTCAAACACAAGGCCCTCCTGTAACCCTCTCCGATGCCGAAGCCGCCGTAACGACCTTCACCGCTCCGCTCGTGCCTCTCGAAGGGGCGAGGCTCGATTTCGAACTGGAGGTCCGCGACGCCTCCGGCCTGGCATCATCCGACACGGTGACGATCACGGTGGATGACCGAAGCCCGAGGTCCTTCCGTATGACTCTGTCCTCCGGCGCCTATTCCGAGGTGGGCTTTCCGGTCGAGGCGGACCCCGATCTCCTGAGGCAGATCACAGCCCAGCTCGGTCCATACGATATCAAGCGCTTCAGGCTGTTCCGCTGGGATCCTGAGACCGCCGGAAACATCGAGATCGTCAGCCCGGAGTGGGGGACCGAACAGGCCTGCGTTCCCGGACGCGGTTACTGGGTGATCCCCCGCGATCCGACCACGCTGGATATCACCGGGATACCCGCCTCCATCCGGCGCCCCTGCAGGATCGTCCTACGCCCCGGCTGGAATCAGATCGCCGATCCTTTCTTTTTCGATGTCGGTTGGAACGAGCGGGTCCTGGTCAGCGACGGGACAGAAGGCCCGCTCATCCCTGTAACCGCGGACGAGAACACCCTGACAAGCCGGGTGATCCTGGGATACGACGGCGCAACGGGGCAGTATGCCGTCGCTCCGGTCCTGCGGATGGGACAGGGTTACTGGATCGAAAACCTGGCCCCCGGAGATGTGGAAATCCTGATACCGCCGGAGCCTCTCACCCCGTCGGGGGGTCTTGGGGGTATGGCAGCGGCGATGGATATCTATGATGGCCCCCTGCCGCCACCGCTGCCGGAAGGCTTGGGCAAAACGGAACGGCGCCCCTAACTGGAACCATCCGGACAGGAGGATCCGGCAGCACCCGATCTCCAATCCGGACAGGAGGATTCTTGGCCAACACCAATGAAATCGATTGCTTACGCGGAGGCGACCTGCAGGTCGCCGCAGAAACAGCTATGCGGATTGACGCCGAGACCGGTCAAACCGCCCATTTGCGGATGGGAGATGAAACCACGCACCTATAGAAACATGTGAGGTCCTCAAATGCATAAATGCAGCAGAAAAGCGCTGGCAGGATGCGTCCTGATCCTGCTGATGACCGTATCGGCCGCATGGGCCGGACAAGTCATCACGGAAGAGGTCCGGCTGTGGGCCAAAGAGGCCCTGCAGCAGGAAAAGGCCCTGGCAGCATCGGGCGGTGCCGCGGACACCATCGCGGTGCTGAACTTCAGCAACCGGACGGGGGCGGCGGAGCTCGATCCCCTCCAGAAGGGACTGGCCGCCATGCTGATCACCGACCTCACCCAAATCTCATCGCTCCAGGTCGTCGAACGGGTGCGCATGCAAGCCCTTGTGGAGGAACTGGGGCTCGGGGCCTCGGGACTGGTGGCACCGGGAACAGAACCGCGGGTCGGCCGCCTTCTTGGGGCCCGCTGGCTTGCCGGCGGTGACATGGCGGGTGACCGTGCCGCCGTGATCGATATCCGCTCCGACGTACTGGCCGTACCGGACAGCCGGATCCTGGGGCAGCCCGCCGCCCAGGGACCGCTGCCCGAGTTCTTCCGGATGGAAAAGGAGATCCTCTTCGGGATCCTGGCCCTCTTGAAAGTCGAACCGTCCGCGGAGGAAGAAGCGGCGTTGCGGCGCCCCCTGACCCTCAGCCTCGAGGCCTTGCTGAGGTTCGCCGAAGGGATCGATGCCAGCGACCGCGGCCTCTACCCCAAGGCCGCCGAGCTTTATGAAGAGGCCCTGCAGGCGGACCCCGGATTCGGTGCGGCGGCAGAGGCGCTCGAAGAGCTGCGATCGCTCGGGCTCATCCCGCCGAAGCGGCGCAGCGGGGCCTTCCTACGTTCGCTGCGCGACCGGACCTCCCTGACCGATCGGCTTTCATCAGACGACGTCATCCGGCGCGAGCGGACCCCACAGGACCTGGACCAGCTGCCTCAGCCGCTGCCCGAGCCTCCGCCGCCACCCGATCGCTTTCAACCTTGACGGAAGGATCTGCGGGTGTCCGCTCCGGTCTGCAAAAAGCCGAGTTCCCGCGCGCAAGCACGTCCGGAAGCACATCGCGGCAACGAAAACGATCCTTGCAGGACGCAACCCCGGGCCATTCAGGAGGAAGGGAACTGCCATGAAAGCCATAAAAATCGTCATCGGGATACTGTGCGCGGCCAGCGCATTCATTACGGTCAGGCCGGCATCGGCGGCCGACTTGGAATACACCCTCAATACCGGCTTTCACTTCGATCTGTGGCGAAGCGACGCCGATGAAAACGGTTTTCAGTTCCACACGCCCATCGAGGTTGCCGGCCGCTACGATGCCTTTTCCATGCGCGTGCTGAGCGCCGTCATGTACACCGAGACATCGCCCGCGGGAAGGGATGACGTATCCGTCTCCAATTTCGCCGACACCAAGGTCAATGCCTCCTACGAGATCATCGGCCGTTTCCCGGTCGACATCCTGATCGGCCTGGACCTGAACCTCCCCACCGGCAAGACCCGGCTGAAGGCCGATGAGCTGCTGCTGTACCTGGATCCCGATCTCATTTCCATCACCCAGCTCGGCCAGGGCTTCAACGTCAACCCGACCCTCATCCTCGGCCGGGAAGGTGAGCGCTGGGCAGCCGGGCTCGGGGTCGGATACGTGTGGCGCGGAAGCTACGACTACAGCACCGAGGCCGAGGACTATGACCCCGGGGATATCTTCACCCTGTCGGCGGAGGTCCATTACCTGTTTGCAGCCGCCTTCCAGGCGCGGCTTTTCGCGCAGTACGCCGATTACGGCGAGGACACGGTGCGGGATGCGGCCTTTTATAAGGAGGGCGACTTTATGATGGTCGGCGTCGGCCTGATCCACTCGGCCGGTCCCTGGGAGACCGCGCTCAGTCTGAGCAGCATCCAGAGGGCCAAGAGCCGCTTCGAAGAGCCGTCGGGGGGCATCCTGAAGGAAGAGGCAAACAGCCACGGGGATGAGTGGGTGGCGGACCTCTCCTGCCGGTACACGCTCGATCCCCGGACCACCCTGAAAGGGCTCGCCCAGTTTCTGTGGATCGACGCCAACGATTATCCGCGCGGAGAGGATCCTTACGTCGGGGAGCGTCAAAAATTCGCACTCGGTTTCGCCATCGCCCGGCAGATCCTCCCCAACCTGACCGGCGAGGTCGGGGTCAAGGGCTTTATCGTGGACGATGACGAGACCTGGTATCACCCGACGAGCGGCCGGCGGTACCGCGGGTTGAGCGCCGCCGCCATCCTTACCGCGACGTTCTGACCGGAGCCGCGGCGGCAAGCTCGGCGGCCGCCTCGCCGGCGGCGCCGAGCCAGGCATGGATATCATGGCCTGCCGCGCTGCGCTGCGCAGCCGCCAGCACCTTGCCGGTCTCCACCTCCACCAGCCGCAGATCGATCCGGACGGTCCCTTCGATCACCAGATAACTGCCGAAGACCATCCACTGCGCCCCGGCGATCCGTCCGAGACGCAGACGCGTCTCTTCGTCCGCCAGATCGCCCGACCCCAGGTTCAACTCCTCCAGGATACGGACCAGCCGCTCCCGTTCTATCACCTGATAGCCCCCTTCGACGTCCAGGACCTGGATCACCCTGCCGGCGAGGGCCTCTCCCAATCCGGGCAAAGCCGACCCCTCCGGACTCAAGTCCTCGAGGTCCCAGACCGCCACCGCCGGCGGCCCGAGGGGCGCAGGAGGCGCTGCGGCGGCGCACGCGCCCAGGATCACAGCAAGCCCACAAGCCTGGATCCAAATCCGCAGCCGGGCCGGAAGCAGCGCGGTCCCGGGAAAGAAACCCGCCTTCCGTCCTGGAAGCGCTCCAGAAAACGCCGCCCGAAGGCCGAAAACCGGACAAGGCCTACTGCGTGACACGGACAGGCCCTCCCGTTTCCTGCACCTTGTCGTCGGTCTTGAGCGGCCGCTCCTGCTCGAGAATCCTTGCGTAAGCCAGATCCGGCTCGATCCGGGTCACCTCGATTTCTCCGATGCCCCGCTGCGCGCGTTTGAGGAGCCTGCCCTTGTATTCGACCGGCGCCTGTTCCTCGACGGCGGCGAAGCGCGTCCCGAGGACCACGCCCTGCCGCTCCCCGAGGTTGATCATCACCTCGTCCCCGGCGGCTTCCACCACGTATCCGCGCAGCGGGTATTTCTCCATGACGGTCTCGAGGATCTGCCGGCTCAGCTGGAAAAAGGTCTTTTCGAAGGCCGGACCGGGGTGGAGTTCGGTGGTGAGGATCCGCGGGATAGCCGTGGTTTCGGTGTCGATCAGGCGCAGGTTGAGGAGCGACCCGCCCGGCAGGTGGTTCAGGGTACCGGTCCCGATCAGCTTGACCGCCATGATCCGGCCGAGGCGCGATGCGGTTTCCGGGTCGGCCAGCTCCGAAGAGCCGAGGTTCAATTCCTCCAGGACCCGCTCGATCAGGACCCGCTCGATCACCTTGACCCGCCCCGAGCGGTTGAGCTGCTCGGTCAGGCCCTCGGCAAGGACGGTCGGAAAACCGTCCCGCTCCGGCAGGCCGCCTCTTTCCTGCATATCCACGAAGCTCAGGACCATCGGACGGGAGGTCCACCCATCGGCATCCTCGACGGGTGCGGCCTTCTGTTGACGGTACCTTTCGGCCAGTTCCTTGACGAGGGCATCCACCCGCTGTTTGCGCGCGGTATCCCGCTCGAGGTCGAGCCGCTCCTGGGCCTTTCGCGCCAGCACCGCGGTAAAGACATCGTTCTGGTCGAGCGTAAGGGCCCCCTTATAAGCCGCCAGGGCCTTGTCCCACTGCCCCTCCCTCTCATAAGTGACACCCTTGTTGGCCGTTGCCTCGACATAGTAAGGGTCGAGCTCCACTGCCTGGTCGTACAAGCCCCGGGCCTGCGGGTACCGTGCCTGCGCGGCATTGAAACGCCCCAGACGGTTGTGGGCGACCGCCCGGTGGAAAGGCGGGGCCTCCTCCTTCCGGGTGGCCTCCTGATATTCCTTTTCGGCCTCGGCGTGCCGGCCCTGGCTGTATAAGACGTCTCCCTTGATGACATGCGGATAGGCCCGCCCGGGCGCCTTTTGAGACGCCTCATCGGCCAGCTGCACCGCCTTTTCGGTCTGGCCCTGCCTTGCATACACCGCGGCAAGCCCTTCCTTCCCGACCGCCCCCGCCTGCCCCGTCTTCTGCGCCAGGTCGCCGAAGGTCTTGGTCGCCTCTTCCAGTTTGCCCTCCTTCAGTGCGGCATAGCCCTGGACGGCACGGGCATCCGTATTTCCGGGGTCTTTCGCGCCAATCTCGCCGCCGAGGGCCCGGGCCAGCGCCGGCTGTCTAGCCTGCAGGGTGCGCTCGGCCAACCGGGTCAGCATGACCTCGGTGGTCCTGCCGCCGCCCTGGAAGTAATCGAGAACCTTCAACTGCGGACCAAGGATGTAGACCGTCGGCAGCACCACCCGTGCGTGATAAAGGTCGCTTACACCGGAAGTGTCCGCCAGGATCGGGAATCCGAGGCTTCGGGCCGCCACGAATTCGGCGACCTTGTCCGCGGGTGAAGGCGTAATACCCCACACCGTCAGCCGTGCTTCCCGGTGCTGCCTGGCCAGCCGATCCAGGGTCAGAAGGCCTTCCTGGCTCGGACGGGACTGGACATCGAAGAAATAGAGGATCACCATCGGGCGGTCCTTTACAGCGTCAAGCGCGTGGGAGGCGCCCTCGACGCTCTTCAGGGCAAAGGCAGGCGCCTGTTTCCCGGGAGGGATCTGCGCCGGGACAGCGGCGAGACTACCCCCGATCAGCACCATCAGGGCCGCAAGGGAAACGATCCATCCTGTTTTGAACTGCATGCTGTCACCTCATCCGTCGCTTCAAGGTTGTCCTTCCTCCTCCGGCAGCAGGCGCACGGAGAGCGGGGTTTCGCGGGCCTCATCGAGCGTCAGCTGGGCCTCCCAGGCGTGGAAGCCCTTCTTTTCGACAAGGACTTCGTAAGTGCCGGCCGGGAGATCGAGGTCCAGGGGGGTCTCCCCCCGATAGGATCGATCGACGAATACCTGGGCCCCTTCCGGAAAACTTTCCACCGCCAGCCGCGCCTGGGGCGGCGCTTGTTCAGGGATCGTCTCCTCGACGGAAGGGACCTGCTCGACAACCGCCTGCTCCTTTTCCGGAACCGGTTCCTGTTTGAGAAAATGGTAGCCCAGGACCGCCGCAGCAGCGAGGACCAGGCCAAGCAGCACGATCAGGAGCGGCGTCGGCCGGCCTATCCCTTTGCGCTGCGCCGCCCCGCTCGAATTTGTCTGACCCGGACCCTCGAAAGGCACTCGCCCGGAAGTCCCGGCAGGCGCTGTCGATGCGGAGACATCCAGAGGCGGAGGAGGAGTCGGCGCCGGAGCGCCCAGGACCGCCTCGAGGGCAGCCGCCATTTCCGCACCGGTCTGGAACCGCGCTTCGGCCGGCTTCTGCAGGGCCCGCAGGACAAGCTTTCCCAGCGTCGCAGGGACAGCCGGATTCGCCGCAACGGGGTCCACAGGGTCATCCTGCGTAATCGCCCTGAAGATGGCGGCCAGGTTCTCCCCTTTGAAAGGCCGGTATCCCAGCGCCAGTTCATATAGGATGACACCCAGGGAGTAGAGGTCTGAGCGGCCGTCGACCTTCTGCCCCATGACCTGCTCCGGAGACATATAGACCGGCGTGCCGAGGATCTCACCCGCCTGGGTCCGCTGCTGGATAGAGGGGTCTTCGATGTGGGCGATCCCGAAATCGGTGATCTTGACGCCACCTCCCTGCATGACGATGATGTTGGACGGTTTGATGTCCCGATGGACGATCCCTTTGCGGTGGGCATAATCGAGCGTCTCGGCTACCTGAACCCCCAGATCCACGATTTCGTCCGGGGAAAAGCGGCGCCGGCGCATGAGGTCGCTCAGGGCCTCGCCCTCGAGATACTCCATGGCGATGTAAACCGTCCCGTGCTCGCGCCCGACGTCGAAGACCGTCACGATATGGGCGTGGGGCGACAACCGGCCCATGGCCCGGGCCTCGCGCAGGAAGCGCTCCACGAAATCTTCGCTGACCAGGCGGTCCTCGCGCAGGACCTTCACGGCCACCGACCGATCGAGATCGGGATCGTAGGCCAGGTAGACCACCCCCATCGAACCCCGCCCCAGTTCCCGCTGGACCTCGAAGCGCCCGTATTGCATGCGGCTCATCCCTCGTTCAGAAAGGCAAGGATGGTTTCGAGTGGAATCAGAAAACCGATCGAATCGGTTCCCCGGTAGCGGCCTTTGATCATCCCGACCAGATTGCCCTGGACATCGAATACCGGGCTGCCGCTGCTTCCCGGATGGATCTCCATACGGACCACCCAGAGCGGCTGATCGTCGACCTTTCGCGGCGGGCCATTGACCGTTCCTCGAAAGACCGTCCCGCCGAGGCTGAGAGGGCATCCGATGGAGTAGACCCGTTCGCCCATCCCCAGGAGACGCCGTCCCTCCCGCGGCGATACACCCGGCGGAAGCCGCGCCGCCGCACGGAGAAGGCTGAGATCACGGTTCCGGTCCAGCCTCACCGCATGACCCTGCAGGATCTTCCCATCGTGGAGAACCGCCTGAACACCATCGCCATGCCCCAGGGCATGCGCAACGCACAGGATCAGCCCCGATCGATCGAGCACCAGGCCCGAGACCTGGCTCTCCGCAGCCCCCTCCCCGACTCGGATGCACACCACGGATTCGATCCTCGAAAGCACCGCAGCGGGGATATCCATGTTGGAAGCACCCGCTGCCCATCCTCCTGAACCAGCCAGGTAATCCGCGATGAACCTGTCGAGCACCGCCGCCCGGGCCGTATTGGGATCTCCTCCACGGGTGAAAACCGCCAGCACCTGCGAGGCAAGCGGGGATTGCGGACGCAGGCGGATCTCCCAGGCCTCCTCCCCCTTTCGAGCATCCAGGCGGCGGTACCCCATGGCAAGGGTAGCCTGCCCGACCTCGAAACCCGAACGTTCGAGCCATCCTGTCAGGACCGCTTCCAGCTCCGCCAGCGGCAAGGGATAGGATCGCCACCCATCCTCCGCATGCAGCTGCAATGGCGTCATCCAGAAAAAAACCACCCCCGGGAGAAGCGGCCAAAACGCCAGAAGAGTCCTGAGCCGGCAGGCATCGCCTCCGAAGATGCTCCGCCGTGCGGCCGTTACCGCCCCGGCTGAGGCCGCTGCTGAGGCCCCGCGGCACGGGTTCATCCGCTCACCTCGCAGAGGACCACCGTGACGTTGTCCCGCCCGCCCGCTGCAAGCGCCGCCTCGACCAGCCGATCCACCCTTCCCTGCAAAGGACCCCCTGCAGTCAGGACCTCGTGGATGTGGGCATCATCCACCATATCGGTCAATCCGTCCGAACAAAGGAGAAAACAATCCCCCGGGAAGGTTTTCCCCCGGATGAGATCGAGTTCCACAGCCTCCTCGCCGTTCACCGCGCGCAGGATCACGTGGCGCATCGGATGGGTGTGCGCAGCCTCGGGACTGATCAGCCCCTGCTCCACCTGCGCCTGCACCAGGGTGTGATCGTTCGTCAATCGCTTGAATTGAGCGTCTTTAAGGCGGTAGGTCCGGCTGTCTCCCAGATGCCCCAGGACGAAGCCGTCAGGATGGAAGGCGAGGAGTTCGGCGGTGCACCCCATGCCGAGGTGGGCCGGGTTCAGGCGGATGTGGGCACGCACCCGCTCATTGGCGGCCTTGAAGGTCTCCCGGACGGATTGCAGGATATCTTTTTCGGAGATGGGGTGTGCGGCGTGGAAGATCTCAGCGGCTGTCTCGGCAAAGATGCGGCTGGCGATTTCGCCGGCCGCGGCGCCCCCGATGCCGTCGGCCACCAGGCAGAAGCCGAACTCCGGGGAAATCAGGAAGGTGTCTTCGTTGTTCCGCCGTTTGAGGCCGACATCCGATTTACCGGCCCATGTCATCCTGCTCATCGCTCCTCCCCTCCTTGCGGCGCAAGCACCGGGTGCACGGGAACATCAGGCGGAAAGGTTTTCCTCTTTTCCTCCTCGCGGCGGCCGTCTGTGCCCGTCATCCGTTCGCTGCAGGTAAAGATCACACACGGGGCCAACCCTTCGGAGACAACATAAAAACCTTTTTCGACTTTACCTGAAATCCAGGAAAAGAACAATCATTTCTAAAAATTACCCGGCGTCGGCAAAGCTTGCCGCTTGACAACGAGGGGGCTTTCCACCATATAATCGGAATACCGCCTTTTGTTTGCAGAGTGAAGCTCGGCGCAGCAGGGAACCTCCTTTGGCTGTTCGGTCTTATCCTGCAAGCTGCAAGCGGCCTTTGTTCGTTCGGGATCCAGGGGATCGACCCGTTTCCTGATCCCGCCACAGGCAGCCGTTCAGCACCCCCACACATGGGAGGCCCGGGCGAGCCCATGCAGAAACCGCCGCTGATTACCATCCAACTGGTCCATATCCAGGGGCCGCGGAAGGGCGAGATCCAGGAACTCGACGACCCGGCCATCCTCTTCGGGCGCAGCCCCGACTGCCAGGTGTCGTTTCCGAAGGACCTCCTCATCGTATCCCGCAAACATGCCGAGATCATCCGCGAAGGGAACCGCTTCAAGCTGATCGATCACAGCATCAACGGTACGTTCGTCAACGGCAAACGGGTTAAGGAGGCCTATCTGAAGGATGGGGACGTCCTGCTCTTCGCCGAGGGCGGACCCAAGGTGAGTTTCCTGACCCGAATCGCCGACGCGCAGCCTGAAACGGGCAGCCTTGCGGGGGCCGACGCTGCGGCGGTTCCGCCCCAAAGACCCGCAGAGCCCTTCATCCCCCCTGTGAGGCCTGAAAGATCGACGCCCCGTGCCGATGTCTCCGGGCCGAACGTGTTCCCCGGGCGACCGGAACCCGGCCAAGCCCCGGTAGAAGCTCCAATCGAACCATACCATCGCGAATCGGGCCTTCCCGGCCGGGAAACGTCACAGGAGGTCGCCGCGCCGCCATCCGCAGGTCCCGGTGCGCCCTTTCGACCAAGCGAACCTCCTCCACCCGGAGCACCCGCGCGCCCCCAGACAGCGGAGCCTTCGGGGGAAATCCCCGTGCAGCGGGTGCGGGCACCCCTGACGATCCTCTATGGCCCAACCCTGCGGACATTCAACGAACTGCCGGTCATCCTGGGAAGCGGCCCGCGCTGCGATCTCATCATGCCCCTGCCCGGGATCCTGGAAGAGCACGCGCTGTTCTTCCACCATGCAGACCGCTACTGGGTCAAGGATCTCACCGGCCGCGGCACCCTCTCCGTAAACGGGCAACCGGTCCACCCGCAGGCGGCCCTGGAACCGAACTGCACCCTGCGCCTGACTCCTCAGGGTCCGGCATTCCGCTTTCTGGGCGAAGGACGACTGGCCGAGTTCGAGGCCCCGGTCTCCCAGGAGCCTCAGCGTTCCTCAGCGGAAAGCCCCGACAGCGCCCCTTCTGAACCGCCGGACAAATCCGGCAAGGGCCCGCGCTCCATCCTGAAGAAGTTCTGGAGCCGCTGACCGTCCGCAACCCTGAATGATCAGGAGGCGGTATGCAGATCCCATCCCTGCCGTTCAAGATTCTTGCCATTGCACCTTTTCGAGGAGCCGGGGAGGCCGTCTGGCGCGACGCCCCGATCGAAGTCGATCCGTCCAACCTGGATCGGGTGCTGGCGCAGTTGGCGCCGGCTTTACACCTTCCCCTGCCGAAGGAACTCTGCCCCGCGGGCGGCGTCGACCTCACCTGGCAGAATTTCAAGTCGTTCCGCCCCGATGCCCTGATCCAGGCCGATCCGTTCCTGAAGGCGCTCCTGGAGGCCAGGACGTTCGCCGCAGAATCCAGCCGCCAAGGCCTTGACCACCGGTCGATCTGCAGCGCCCTGGCCGGGCGGCCGCACCTGCCGCCCATCGATTGCCCGGCCCCGCTGAAACCCGAGCCGCGCGATTCGTCCGCCGGCGGGATCGACAAGATCCTCGAAATGGTCGCTTTGCCCGAAGCGGGTGGGGCGCCGGATCTCTCCGCCCGATCCGTCACCGCTATTCTGGATAACCTCCTCGCCCGGACCCTTCAGCGCATTTTTTCCGACCCGTCCTATCAACTCCTCGAAGGCTGCTGGCGCGGACTCAAGCTCCTGCTGGATCAGGGAAGCACAGACGGCACGGTCGACATCGGCCTTCTGCCGGCTTCGACCGAGACGCTCGCCGAAACCCTCGAGCACACCTTCGATCGCCTGATCGCCTCGCCGCCTTCCCTGATCCTCCTGGATATCCCTTGCGACAGCTCCCCGATCGGCATCGATCGCCTCGAACGGGTCGCCGCACTCGCCGAGACCCTTCTTTCACCCGCCGTTTGTTGGATCGGGCCGCGGTTTCTGCATCTCGAAGATTGGGGTAAATTCGACCGGCTCGCCTATCTGCCGCACACGATCGAGGAGCCGGCCTTCGCCAAGTGGCGCCGGTTCCAAAAGGAACCAAAGGCGCGCTGGCTGGCCGTCACCTGCAACCGCCTGCTCGCCAGGATTCCTTACGGTCCGGACAACCCGCCCCGCACGGCCCCCTTCGAAGAGAAGGCGCCTCCCTGGATAGCGCCGGTGTGGGGGCTCGCCGCGCTCCTGGTGCAAAGCCTGCACCGGACGGGGTGGCCCACCGGCTTTACCCAGTGGCAGCGCATCCGCTTGGAAGGCAGGCCTCTCCAGAACATCGCTCAGGGGCGGCAGATCCCCACCGAAATGCCTTTGAGCGAAGAGCGGCTCGCACAGTTCATCCGCGCCGGTATCCTGCCCCTGCTGGCCGCCCGGAACCAGGACATGGTCTTCACCCCGGCCGAGACGACGGCCGCGGGCACCTCCCTCGCCTACCAGCTCTTTGTCTCCCGGATCACTCAGGTTATCTTGTGGTGCAAAGACCACTTGCCCCAAGGGCTCGCCCCGGCCGCCCTCGAAAACGATCTCAAAACCGCATTCTCACGCTTCTGGGAGCGCACCGGACACCACCTCCCGGACAGTTTCACCCTCACAGTCAGCAGCCCGGAAGGAGAGGATCGCCCCGAGGTCCTGATCGACCTCCTTCCCCCGCGATCCATCGTCCCATCCGGTGAACGCGTCACCCTGCAGTTTCCGTGGTCCTGACCGCCTGGGTGGACGTCTCCTTGACGTCCAGCCCTTCGAAGCAGGGCTTGCTGCCGGCCACCTGCCCATCCAGCCCAGGCATTCTGTCCGACAGGCCAATCGGGTGATGCTCATTCAAAATACCTTTTTCCCAACCCCTGACAAACGGAGGCCGAAGCCGCCATGAGCCAGACGGAGCAAGCCCGATGGATCGAGGGTCTGATCACGGAATTCATCGACCACTCGCCTGAAAACACCCTCCAGAACGCCGCGAACGAAAAGGCCTTCGCCTCGCCTCTGATAGGCTTCGCAAGGGGCGACGACCCCTTGTTCGAGGCCTTCAAGGAGCATGTCGGCCCTTTCCACCTGACGCCCTGGGAGATCCTCGCGCTCACGTTCGACGACCCCGCTGTCCGCCCTGCGGAGATCGGCGTCATCAGCTGGATCCTGCCTCAAAACGCGCTCACGAAAGCGGAAAACAGCCAGGAAAAGACCTACCCCTCGGAGCGGTGGGCCAGGGGGCGCGTCTTCGGCGAGATCGTCAATGAAAAACTCCGCCGGCATGTCGTGGTCAGCCTCGCTTCGAAGGGCATCCAGGCCGTGGCCCCTGTTCTCAGCCCTCAGTTCAGCTGGCGGATATCCCCGCGCCACGACTTCGCCTCCACCTGGTCCGAACGCCACGCAGCCTTTGCAGCCGGCCTGGGGACCTTCGGTCTGTGCGACGGGCTGATCACTCCGGCCGGAAAGGCCATGCGCACGGGATCGGTGGTGGCCCGCATGCCAGTTTCAGCCACGCAAAGGCCCTACACCGACCATCGGGCCTACTGCCTCTTTTTCAGACGGGGGACCTGCGGCAAATGCATCCCCCGCTGCCCGGTCGGGGCCATCACCGCCAGGGGGAAGGACAAACGCAAGTGCGCCGCGCACGTCGGCGGAGCCGCAAGGGAATATGTCAAGAGCCGCTATGGCTTGGAAGGCTATGCCTGCGGCCTGTGTCAGACGGGCGTCCCCTGCGAATCGGGCATTCCGGCCGGGGACTGATCCGACACACGTCAACGACAAATAAATCGAGAAGTTCTGCCCCTCGCATTCATCCGCGGCATGCACGAACCTTGCAGCAGCCCGAACGTAGGGAGGAGCATCACAAAATGAAGCATTTTCGCAAGGAATTGTGGTTCGAGGTGCCCACACGGCGGGCCTTCATCAACATCACGCCGCAGGTGGAAGACTGTGTGCGGGAAAGCGGGATTCAGGAAGGCCTGGCGCTGGTGAACGCCATGCACATTACGGCATCCGTATTCATCAACGACGATGAATCCGGGCTGCACTACGATTACGATGTGTGGCTCGAAAAGCTGGCCCCTCACGAACCGGTCTCTCGGTACCGTCACAACGTCGGGGAAGACAATGCAGTCGCCCATATGAAGCGTCAGATCATGGGACGCGAGGTGGTGGTCGCCATCACCGGCGGCCACTGGACCTCGGGACGTGGGAGCAGATCTTTTACGGGGAATTCGACGGGAGGCGGCGAAAGAGGGTGCTCGTCAAACTGATCGGAAATTAGAACTGTTTTACCCTCGCTGAACCAGGATTCGATCCAAGATCAGAAATCTCGAGAAGGGGGTAGTCCACAGCAAAGAGGAATCAAACCAGCAGATATTTCTTGCGGATCTCTTCGTTGTCGCGCAGGTCGTCGATGGTTCCCTGGTAGGCGATCGTGCCGTTGTCGACGATGTAGCCCCTGACGCTGAGGCTCAGGGCGACGCTCTGGTTCTGCTCGGCCAGGAGGACAGTCAGGCCGCGCTGACCGAGCTGGCGGATCTGCTCCTCCAGCAGCTTGACGATCAAGGGCGCCAGGCCTTCCGTAGGTTCGTCGAGCAGGAGGAAGGAGGGGTTCGTGACGAGGGCCCGGGCGATGGTCAGCATCTGCTGCTCTCCGCCGCTCAGAAACCCCGCCCGGCGGGAGCGGATCCTCCGCAGGTCCGGGAAAAACCGGTAGACGGCTTCGCGGTCCCAGCCGTCGGGTCTGTCCGCATTCCGCTCCGAGATCTCGAGGTTTTCGTCCACGGTCAGATCGGCGAAGACGCGGCGGCTGTCCGGCACGTAGCCCATGCCTTTCCTGGCCATGATGTAGGGCGGCTTCCCGGTGACCGCCTCACCGTTGAAACGGATGGCGCCCTGCCGGGGCGGCACCAGGCCCATGATGCTCTTCATGATCGTACTCTTGCCGGCGCCGTTCCGCCCGAGGAGGGACACAATCTCGCCTTGCCGGACATCCAGCGACACGTCGAAGAGGATGTGACTCAGGCCGTAATAGGTGTGAATGCCTCTGACCTCCAGCATCAACGGCCTCCCCCCAGATAGGCTTCCTGAACATCCGGATCGGCGCGGACGACCTCTCCCGGCCCCTGAATGATCGTGGCGCCCTGCCGCATCACCATGATCTCGTCGGCAATGGCGAAAACCAGATCCATATCGTGTTCGCAAAAAAGGATGGTCAGGCCCATTTCCCGCGTCAAGCGCCGGATCAGGCCGATCGTCGCGGCGGTTTCCTCGGGCGACATCCCGGCCGTCGGCTCGTCCAGGATCAGGAGTTCCGGGTCGTTGCCGAGGGCGATGGCGATCTCGAGGACCTTCTGATCACCATAGGCGAGGGTCGAACTGACGGCGTCCACCCTGTCCGAGAGGCCGACCGCGTCGATGATCCGCATCGTTTCGTCCCGGGCCAGGCGGCCGGCCGGCGTAAACAGGTTGAAGGTCTTCCGCTGACGGGACAGGATGGCGGCCTGAACGTTGTCGAAGACACTCAGCCGGTGGAAGATGTTGACGATCTGAAAGGACAGGCTGATGCCGCGCCGGCAGATCGTATACGGCGGCAGCCCGGCGATGTTTTCGCCCTTGTACCGGATCGAGCCGCCGTCAGGCTTCAAGTGGCCGGTTATGAGTTTGAAGAGGGTGGATTTCCCGGCCCCGTTCGGCCCGATGACCGCGACGATCTTCCCCCGCTCGACGGTGAGGTTCCCCTCGCTGACCGCCATGAACCCGTCGAACGACTTGCGGACGTCCCTGACCTCGAGCATTTAGAGATCCTCCATCGCCGCCCGGCGGCGGGACCCCCACCTGGCGGTGAAATAACCCAGCACCCCCTCCGGCAGGAAAAAGATCAGCAGCATGAGAATAACGCCGAGGATCAGGGTCCAATACTCGGTGTGGATCCCTATCACAGTCCGGAGGACGACGACGATGGCGGCCCCGAGCATGGGGCCGAAGAAGGAGAACCATCCCCCCAGGAGGCACATGATCAGGATCTCCAGGGACAGGGTCCAGAACATCATGTCAGGGAAGACGGACCCCTCGATGGTCACGAAGAGCGACCCGGCGACGCCGGCAAAGAAACCGGCGACCATGAGACCGACGAGCTGGTGCCGCTTCACGTTCACCCCGATAGCCTCGCTCCGCTCCGGGTTGTCGCGGGTGGCCTGGAACACGCGCCCGAACGGGGAATTGACAACCAGGTACATCAGGAACAGACAGAGGAGCGTCACCGCGGTGGTGAAATAATAGGCGTTGTCGATGGAGGAGAGCAACTCCGGGACCGGCACCCCGTGGATGCCGTCGTCCCCTCCCGTAAAGGAATACCAGCGGTACACGATGGCCCATACGAGGGAACCCAGGGAAATCTGGAGCATCCCGAAGTAGAGCTTGGAAAGCCTCACGCAGATCCACCCGATCAGAAGGCTCAACAGAAGCGCAACCAGGGGTGCGGCCAAATAGGCCCAGACGGACGGGAGGTCGGTCTTCACCCGCATGAGGGCGAACGTGTAAGCGCCGACGCCGTAAAACACGGCATGGTGAAACTGGTACAGCCCGCCGTAGCCCAGCACCAGGTTGAGGCTCATGGCCAGGAGCCCGGTCACCAGAACCAGGGAGATCAGATAGGTGTAAAACCTGCTCAGGAACTGCGGCGCCACGGCCATACAGGCTGCGACCACCGCCAGCAGGATCCAGGTCTTTGGACTGAACACCCCTTTGGACACGTTGCACTCCGTTACCAGGTGGCTTTCAACAACCCTGTCGGACGAAAGATGAGGACGATGACCACGGCGGCATAGGGGAACACGATGGCGAACTGGGGCAGGATCAGGATGCCGATCGCGTCGGTCAGCCCGAAGATCAGGGCGCCCAGGAGCGCCCCCCAGATATTGCCCAGGCCCCCGATGATGACGATCAGAAAGGCCTGGATGATGATGGCATGGTCCATCCCCTGGGTGATGTTCTGGGTCGGGGCGACCAGCGCACCGCCCAGGCCGGCCAGGAAGCAGCCGATGATGAAAACCGCCGCGAAGACCCAGCTGACGTTGATCCCCACGGCGCCGACCATCTCCCGGTCGACCGATGCCGCGCGGGCGATCTTGCCGATCTTGGTCTTGTTGGTCAGGAACCACAGACCGAAGGCCACCACGGGGCCGACCAGCAGGAGAAACAGGTTGTAGCGCGGAAAGGGGAGATCGAGGATAGTGAAAGAACCCTGCAGCATCGGCGGGAGGGAGAGCGACCGGTAATCCGAGCCCCACACGAGCTTGACCAGATCCGAAAAAACGAGCATGAAGGCAAAGGTGAAGAGGAGCAGCATCAAGTGCTCCCGCTCGTACAACCGGCAGAAGAGCCCTCGCTCCACGATCAGGCTGATGAGGGCCACTCCGAGCGGGGCCGCCAACAGGGCGACCGCAAAGCCGGCCGGCCCCCCGATGGAGACCGCGACCGAGTAGGCGAGAAAGGCGCCGATCATGTAAAGCGAGCCATGGAACACGTTGGGGATGCGCAGCACCCCCAACACGAGGCTCAACCCCGATGCAACGATGAAGAGGATGGTCGTCCGGCTCAAGCCGACGAGGACCTGTTGGAGCAGTGCTTCCCAAGACACATGCGCGGCGAATTCCATGGTGCGAAGATCCCCGGGGTATCGCTCAGGATACAGTCAAGGCAACCCGGGGCCGGGCGCCGCCCACGCCATCGGCAGGGGCTTCGTCCCGGTCCCTTGCGTATTTCAGAAGGCGGGGCTATTTGGCCTTGCGTGCCTCGGCGATCTCCTCGCAGCTCGGTATGATCTCTTCGGCCGGTATAGTCACGATGTCGGAGGCAATGAGAAAATCGTAGCCCTCCACCTTCTTGGTCACCCCCATGTACATGGGCAGCATGGCCTGGTGGTCGCAGGCCCGGAGCGTCACCTTGCCGACCGGCGTGTCCACGTCCATTCCCTCGACGGCATCGATGAACTTTTCGGTGTCGAAGACGCCGGCCTTCTTGTACCCCTCGATGATGAGCCGGGCGGTGATGTAACCGTAGAGGGCCCCCACCTTCGGCTCCCGACCGAAGGTCTGCTTGAACTCCTCCACAAAGCTCTGATTTTCCGGGGTTTCCGGATAATAGTAGAAGTAGTTCGAGGTCCCGATCACCCCTTCCGGCGCATCCAAGCCGAGGGGTTTCAAGGTGGACAGCTCCGTTGCGGTGTGCATGAAGAAGGGCACCTGCTTGTTGAAGCCTGTCGCGTGGGCGGCCTTCAGGAAGGGGACGCATCCGGCCCCGCCGGTGGCAATGATCACCGCATCGGGCTTGGCGGAAAGGATGGACGTAATGTAGGGCGTGAAATCCGGTTCGCCCACCTTCCACCAGGACTGCCCCAGGAGTTCGACCTCGGGTTTCAGCTCCTTCAGGTGTTTCCAGGCGTTTTCGGCCAGGGCGTGGCCGTATTCATAATCGTCCCCGGCGATCCAGTACTTGACATAGGGTCTTTTTGCCAAACCGGCCGCGGCGGCCTTTCCCGCGACGGTCGTATTTTCCGTGATCTGGAAGACGTAGCGATGGCCGCTCTCGCCGCTGATCTTGTCGCTCTTGGCAAAGGTCGCGAAGAAGGGGGTCTTTTCCTTCTCGACGAGGTCCGAGACCGCCAGGGCCAGCGCGCTGTTGATCGTCCCCATCAGGATGTCGACCTCCTCCCGCATGAGCAGTTCCTTGGCGGCGGCCAGCCCCAGGTCGACCTTGAACTTGCTGTCCCGGGTCACGAATTCGATCTTCCGGCCGAGCACACCCCCCTCCGCGTTGACCTTGTCAACGGCCAACTGGAAGGCATCCCGGACGTCATTGGTATAGGTGCTCGGCGGCCCCGAGTAGCAGTCGACAATCCCGACCTTGATCGGCTTTTCGGCAAACGCCGGACCCATACCGAGCACCAGCACCAGACTCGACAAAACAGCTGCTCCAATCGCCCAACGTCTCATCCCCTCATCCTCCTTCAGTCCTTAAGGTTCACAGATCGAAAATACGCATCGGACCGTGGGATTCCTCCCGATAGCGTCCATCCACGTTCACGACTCAAGATGTGACGTACAATCGGCTTCTCCCCCCGGGTTTGTTCTCGGAGTTGGAATTCGGACAGGGTCTCGGAGGGAAGAGACATTCATCTCCCATCGAGGGTCTCTTTTCACTCGTGAAAGGATTGTTTGGAAACGGCTGCGCTCGGCTGCGCCGGGCTGATCCATTGTGAGGTGAATTTACATAACACACTTCACAGCAAGGAGTCAAAAACAATCATGAAGACGCGGAGATGCAAAGCCCGGAGGTCGGTGACAAACGGTGGCTTGGATCAGTACGTGTCCGAGAGATGGTAATCGCCTGCAGGATGGAGGCAAACGATCTTCCTGGTGGACCTCGAGGTCCATCCGGGTACTGCCTGCGCAAAGACCTGCATCCCACGCCAGCCCACGCTCAGGGCGGAACGCCATGCCCAGCCGCTGCTTCTCGCCGGCTGAAAGCTCGTTTACATTGCGTTTCTCGAACCCGGCGAGACCGACATCGTCGAGGGCTTCCTTCACCCGCAGCGCCGGGGCCGACGCCCCGCGGTAAGTGCAGGAAAGATCCCTGGCGGAAAGGAACACTGTCGTCAAAGTGCCCCTTGCCTAAAACCGGATCTCCGCTCCGGCGTAAAGCATACGCCCGTTCACAGCCGTCCTGCAATACCCGGCAGGGCTTCCCCGCAGCCACATCCCTGCCATTTTCCCCTTTCCTCCTGGACCCATGAAGGCCCGGATGATAAGATTACGCTTGTGTCCTCCGGTCATTTTTGACAGTCTCTGGAGCGGTTCAAAGGGTCATCCGCGCGGAAGGCCCAGGCATCCAGGAACGACAAACCCAACAGGAATGCGAGCACCATGTTTACACCTCAGCCAAACGACATGTGGATCAGACCCATTTCGCTCAAACTCGATCCGCCCAGCCTGAAGGACAACACGGCGGACGTCGATCGGCTCGTGAAGGCCCTGCGCAGGGAACTCGGGACTCCGAAGGTCCTCGCGGCCTTCACCCTGGCGGCGGAACTCCCGAAGCGCCTGAGGGACGCGCACTACCAGGTGGATGCCCTCGTCTATGAGGATCAGGACGTGTGGACGGTCTTCGCTGCCGTTCCCCGGTCGGAAAGCCCCGCGGACGTTTACGGACTCGCCCTGGATCTCGGCAGCTCCACGCTGGTGCTCCGCCTGGTGGACCTCGCCACCGGCCGGATCGCGGCCGAGCGCTCCTTCAACAACCCGCAGATCGAGATCGGGCCGGACATCCTGACGCGCATCCACTACGCGGGGCAGAAGCAGGGGTTGACCCGCCTGCAGCGGCTCGTGGTCGACCGCCTGAACAGGGAGATCGCCGCGGCCGCGGCCGAAAACGGCGTTTCGCCCGAGCGTCTGGCAGGGCTCTCGGTCGCCGGCAACACGGTCATGACACACCTCTTCCTCGGCCTCGACCCCTACTGGATCTGCCGCGAGCCGTACATCCCGGTGATAAACACCCTCCCGATCACCACCGCGGGCAGCCTCGGGATCAACATCCACCCCGCGGCGCCCGTTTACATCTTCCCGAACGTCGGGAGCTATTTCGGCGGGGACCTGATCGCAGGGATCCTCGCCTCCGGGATGACCGAACGGGACGAAACGGCCTTTCTGGTCGACGTCGGGACCAACGCCGAGGTCGTAGTCGGCAACCGGGACTGGCTGATGGCCTGCGCCGGGGCGGCCGGCCCGGCCCTCGAGGGCGGGGTAGCCAGCATGGGCATGATGGCTGCCCCGGGGGTGATCGACAAGGTCGTGATCGACCCCGAAACCCGTGAGACCCGGATCCACACGATCGGGGAACTGCCCCCCATCGGGATCTGCGGCTCCGGCCTGATCGATCTCGCCGCCCAGCTTTTCCTGGCCGGGATGATCGACCTCCGGGGAAAGTTCGTCCGGGAGGCCTGCGGCGACAGGCTGATCGAACTGGACGGGATCCGCCACCTCACGGTGGTGGAACCCGAGGCATCCGGGACCGGCAAGCCGCTCTACCTGAGCCAGCCCGATATCGACGCGCTCATCCGCTCCAAGGCCGCCATGTACACCATCCTCACCACCATCGGAAACACCGTCGGAATCCCCTTGCACGCCGTCGAACGCTTCTACGTCGCCGGGACCTTCGGCTCCTACATCGACCCCCGCTCGGCGATCACCATCGGCATGATCCCCGACCTCCCGCTCGAGACTTATGTCTCCCTCGGCAACACCTCCCTCGAAGGGGCCACCCGGGCGCTCCTGTCGGCGGGCGCGCGCCGGGAGAGCCACGCCGTCCGGGACCGCATCACCTACCTCGAACTAAACGTCAACCAGGAGTTCATGAACCTGTTCAGCGCGGCGAAATTCATCCCACACACGGACCGGTCCCTCTTCCCATCGGTCGGGGGCGCATGAGGCGGCCAGCCGCTCCGGGCCCGGCGGGGGGATCGCTTTGAACCCCGTCACAGGCGCATGAGGAGGATGGAGCCGATGGTCATGGCGACCGCGACGAGTCTCAAGGCGCCCAGACGTTCGGCATAGAAGAGGACCGAAAGCAGGATGGGGATGACGAAGTGCATCCCGACGATCGAGATGACAAGAGAGAGTGGGCCGGAGGTCAAGGCCTTCAGGAACAGATAGTAGCCCCCGAAGTTGATCAGACCCATCGAGCAACCGATCAGAAGGGCCGGCCTCGGGTCGCGGCTCACCCCTTCCTGCTCGAAGCGCCGCCGCACCCCGAAAGAAAACACGGTCGACAGAAAGTAGGAGAGGGCCATGTAGGCGAGCGGGTTCGTGTGGAGCGCGGCGAACTTGCTCGAAATCGAGGCCACCGCCCCGCCTGCGAGCGACAGGCAGGCGAGGAAAACGCCCCGTCTGGCGTTTCGCGACCGGTCTGTCGGGCCGCCCCTCTCCCGGGTGAGGATCACCATCACGGCCACCGCGAGGACGATGCCGGCCACCTGAAAGGGAGAAAGCGCATCCTTGAAATAAAGGACGGAGAACAGCACCACCGGCACCACGTTGAGCCGGATGATCGGATAGGCCACGCTCGTGGGGATCGCCTTGAGCGCCTCCATGTGGGCCACGGTCGCGAGCAGGAAGGAGAGGCTGTTGACGGCGGAGACGAGGAAGAGGACCGGGACGTGCCGCTCTTCGGCGCCGGAGAAGAAAAAGACCACGCCGCTCAGGACCGTCACGGTTCCCATGAAGGCAAAGGTGGTCCAGGCCGTGTTGCAGTTCCGCTCGGCGGAGACCTTGTACAGAAAACGCTGAATCCCCATGAGGATCAGCGCGCCTATGGCAAAGACATACCAGGAATCGGCCATCCCGACCTTCGTCACCGCTCCTCCCCGCAGGGTCAGCCCTTCCGGGCAAGCCTTTCGAGAACCCTCCGGGGCAGGTTGTCGAACCCTCCGTTGGACATGAACAGGAGCACATCGCCCTTCCGGACCTCCGCCAGCAGGATCTCCAGAAGGCCCTCGGAAAGCGGGGCGTGAAACGCATTCGCACCGCGGGCGCGGAGGTCCGCCACCAGCCGCGCGGAAGAAAACCGCTCCTCGGGCCGGATCTTTTCCATCAGCACGGGGTCGGGGATGAACACCCCATCGGCCCCGTCGAAGGCGAGCGCATAGCGGTCCTGGAATACGCTCCGCCGGCTGGAGTTCGAGCGCGGCTCGAAGACCGCGAGGAGGCGCCGCTCCGGATAGCGGGACTTGACGGCCGCAATGGTCTCCCGAACCGCCGTGGGGTGGTGCGCGAAATCGTCGATCAGGAGCGCCCCGGCTGCCTCCCCCACAACCTCCTGCCGGCGCTTGACGCCCTTGAAGGTCTTCAGTGCGCGGGCGGTCTCAAAACCGTCGATCCCGAGCGCATCCGCCAGGGCGATGACCGAAAGCGCGTTCGCGATATTGTGGCGGCCGTAAAGCGGGGTCTCGCAGCGCATGACCCGCTCGCCCCCCTTGAAGACGTCGAAATGCGTCGCCGCCCCGATCGTCCGGATCCCCTCGGCGCGCCAGTCCATCCCGGCCGAAAAACCATAGCGGAGGATCGGCGCCGTGGACCCCCGGGCCTCCTCCATCACGACGGGATCCTCCCCGTTCACGATGAGGCGGCCGTCCGGCGGGATGAGCCGGATGAGCCGCGCGAAACTCTCCCGGACGTGCCCGAGATCCCGGTAGATGTCGGCGTGGTCGAATTCGATGCTGGTCAGGAGGGTCACCCAGGGCCGGTAGTGGAGGAACTTGGGGCCCTTGTCGAAGAAGGCCGTGTCGTATTCATCCCCCTCGATGACAAAATAAGGCCCGGCCGCCGCGTTGAAGTTCCGCTCGAAATTGCCCGGGATCCCGCCGATCATGAACCCTGGCTGCAAACCGGCGCAGGTGAGTACCCAGGCCGCCAGGGAGGCGGTGGTGGTCTTCCCATGGGTCCCGGCGACGACGATGCAGCGCTTGTCTTTGAAGGCAAAGGCCTGGAGGGCCTGCGGAAAAGACAGATAGGGGATGCCCGCCGAAGCGAGGGCGACGGCCTCGGAGTTTTCCCGGGTGATGACGTTTCCCACGATGACGAGGTCCGGCCGCGGCGTCAGGTTCGCCGCAGCGTACCCTTGCCGCACCGCAATCCCAAGCCCCTCCAGGAAATCGCTCATGGGCGGGTAGGTGTTCTGGTCCGAGCCGGTGACGGTGCAGCCCCGCTCCTTCAACATGCCTGCCAGGGAAGCCATCCCGGTCCCGCAGATCCCCATCAGGTGAATCCTACCGGCCCTCCCGGGCAGGCGGTTCAGGCCGGGATCCAGAAGCGGTTTCCTCTCGTCGATTGTAAGCGTTTGAGCCAAGGCACTCCTTCCCGCGGTCGATCCGCACAACAGGGCCTTTTCCGTCCCCGCAGGCCGCACAGAAACCCGGGAGGAGGAACAGTCCGAGGGCCGATCCGCTGTGTGCATGGGGACCAGTCCCGCTTGGCGGGGCCGGCCTGTGGCCTTTAACAGACAGTCCTGTCAAAAATGACTTGCTATTTCAAAAAGAATCAGTATGCTTTGGAGTTTGATGTTTATAAAGACGGTTGGGCCTTTCGATGCCCCGCCCCGTCGAAGCAGCGGGGGGAATCGCCTCGAAACGCCCGCAACACTCATACCATCCAACACATCCGAAAGCCGATGTGTCGTGTTTCGAAGGAGGCTCTGTCATGGCCAAGGTCTGTGAAATCTGCGGAAAAAAACCTGTAACGGGATACAACGTCAGCCATGCCCACAACAAGACCAAGAAGCGCTGGTACCCGAACCTCCAGAAGGTGCGGTGCCTCAAGAACGGGCAGCCCGTGAGGATCCGTGTATGCACCGACTGCATCAAGTCCGGACGCATCATCAAGGCCTGATCTCCGCCCCGCCGAAAGCGGGTCACAGCCTCTCCACCTTGAGGACGTTCTTGACCCGCTTGAGTCCTGCGATGATATCCTGGAGCTGCTGGAAGTTCTCCACCTCCAACGTGAACAGGGCAACGCCTTTCTTGTCGATCGTGGTCTTGACATCGGCCTGAACGATATTGGCGTTCTTCTGGGTCATGACCGCACTCAAATCCGCCAGGATCCCTTTCTGATCCATGCTCGTGACCCTGAGCCGGGCGATATGGGCGTCATCCTGTTCGGTATCCCAGGATATCTCCACCACGCGGTCCGGATCCGCATGCAGGATGTGTCGGCAGTTCTTCTGGTGAATCGTGATGCCCCGCCCGCGCGTCATAAACCCGACCACCTTCTCCCCGGGGATCGGATGGCAACAGTTGGCGAAGCGCACCAGCATGTCGCTCACCCCCCGCACCTTGATCCCTGTGCCGCCCCGCTTCCGGCGGATCCTGCTGACGACCTTCTCGACCAGTCCCGGCGCCTTGTCCTCCTTGATGCCGAGCTTGGTCTTGAGCCGCCCGACCACCTGCCTCGCCGAAACCTTGCCGAAGCCGATCTGGGCCAGCATCTCCTCGATCGAATGGAAGGAGACGTCCTTCGCCACCTCCGACAGGACATCGTTTTTCATGATACTCGGAAGCGCGATGTTCTCCTGCTCCAGCATCTTTTCGAGGACGCTACGGCCGAGCTGGATGCTTTCCTCCTTCTCCTGGTTCTTGATCCAATGCCGAATCTTGTTCTTGGCCCGTGAGGTCTTGACGAAGTCCAGCCAATCCTTGCTGGGATGCTGTTTGGGGGAGGTGATGATCTCCACGATGTCGCCGTTCTGAAGCATGTAGCGGATCGGCACCATCTTGCCGTTGACGCGCGCCCCCATGCATTTTTCACCCACCTCGGAGTGGATGCTGTAAGCGAAGTCGATGGGTGTAGCCCCCTTGGGAAACTCCTTGACCTCGCCGGTCGGCGTAAAAACATAGACCTCGTTCGGGAAGAGATCCATCCGGACGGTGTCCAGAAACTCCGCCGGATCATCGAGGCTCTTCTGCCACTCGAGCAGTTGCCGCAGCCAGGCGAACTGCTTGTCGTCCGTCTGCCGCGCCGCAGCCCCTTCCTTGTATTTCCAGTGGGCGGCGATCCCCTCCTCTGCAACCCGGTCCATGTCCCAGGTGCGGATTTGCACCTCCATCCGCTCCCCCCAGGGGCCGATGACCGTCGTGTGCAGAGACTGGTACATATTGGCCTTCGGCATCGAGACGTAGTCCTTGAACCGCCCCGAGATCGGCTTCCACATCGCGTGGATGTGCCCGAGCGCCTCGTAGCAGTGCTTCACGCTGTCGACGATCACCCGGAAGGCCAAGACATCGAAGACCTGACTGACGGTCAGGTCCTGGTCCACCATCTTCCTATAGATGCTGTAGAAATGCTTGTAACGTCCCTTGACGACCGCCTCGATCCCCACCTCTTTGAACTTCGCGACCAGGAGTTCCTTGACCTCGCGGATGAATTTCTCACGCTCGTCGCGGCGTTGGGCTATCTCCATCTTGATGGTCTGGTAGGCCTCCTGCTCGAGGTAGTAGAGGCAAAGGTCTTCCAGCTCCGACTTCAGCCAGTAGATCCCCATGCGCCCTGCGAGCGGGGCATAGATGTCCAGGGTTTCCGAGGCGATGAGCTTCTGCTTTTCGGACGTGTGGTATCCGAGGGTCCGCATGTTGTGCAGGCGGTCGGCCAGTTTGACGATGATGACCCGGATATCGGAGGACATGGCCAGGATCATCTTACGGATGTTCTCGGCCTGGCGCTGCTCGCGGTTCGAAAACTGCATCTGGCTGATCTTGGTGACCCCGTCCACGATCAGGGCGGCCTCCGGTCCGAAGAGACGCTCGACATCCGCGGGGCTGGCCTTGGTGTCCTCGATCGTGTCGTGCAGCAGCCCGGCGACGATGCAGGTCACGTCCATCTTGAGGCGAGCCAGGATATAGGCCGTCTCGAGGAGATGGGAGAGATAGGGTTCTCCGGACAGGCGGACTTGTCCGTGGTGGACCTTGGCCGAGTAGACGTAGGCCTTCTCCACCAGCGCGATATTCGCCTTGGGATGGTAGCTCAGCAGCTTTTCGGTGATGTCATTTAACCGAATCATACCCTTCGGCGACCTTTCGGCGGGCAACGCCAACCGCCTCTGTCAGGCGCACCGCCGTGCTTTCGGCCGCGGAGCGAAGCCTCACCTCCACCTCCCCGTTCCGGATGCCCCGCGCCCCGATGGTGACCCTGACCGGACTCCCGATCAGGTCGGCGTCCTTGAATTTTACGCCCGCCCGCTCGTCGCGGTCATCCAGAAGGACATCCAGACCGGCAGCCTGGAGTTCGGCGTAGATCTTCTCCGCAGCCGCCACCACATCGTTGTCGTGCATCTGCAGCGGCAGCACGGTCACATCGAAGGGGGCGATCGGAACCGGGAAAATGATCCCATCGGCGTCGTGGTTCTGCTCGATGGCAGCCGCCACCGTCCTCCCGACGCCGATCCCGTAGCACCCCATGATGATGGGGAGTTCCTGTCCGTTTTCGTCCAGGAAGAGGGCCTTCATCGCCCGGCTGTACTTGGTGCCGAGCTTGAAGATATGGCCGACCTCGATCCCCCGGCTGAACTGGATTTCGCCGCCGCAGCGTGGACAGGGGTCCTCCGGGGTGATCACCCGCAGATCCCCCACCCCCGCCGCCTTGAAATCCCGCGACGGATGCACGTGCTGCAGGTGGAGATCGACCTGGTTGCCGCCGGTGACCGCATCGGCCATCGCCATGACCGCGTGGTCGGCGACGATCCTGGCCTTCAACCCGACCGGCCCGGCAAACCCGATCGGCGCGCCGGTCGCCTCTTCCACCAGCGCCGCACCGGCGAGTTCCACCTGCTGCGCGCCGAGGAAGCGCTTCAGCTTGGCTTCGTTCAGTTCGTGGTCCCCGCGGACGAGCGCGGCCACCGCCTCCCCGTCCGCCAGGAAGATCAGGGTCTTGATCAGCTGGTCGGGCCTCACCCCCAGGAAGGCCGTAACCTCCTCAACCGTCCGCCTGCCGGGGGTCGCAACCGCCTCCACCGCCGCGGCCACAGCCGGAGGGCCACCTTCTGCGGGCGGCAGCACCTCGGCGCGTTCGAGGTTGGCGGCATAGTCACACTGGTTACAGCTCACGATCACGTCCTCACCGGTGTCGGCCAACACCATGAACTCGTGCGAATAGCTGCCGCCGATGGTGCCGGTATCCGCCTCGACCGCCCTGAAGCGGAGCCCACAGCGCGCAAAGATACGCTGGTAGGTCTCGCGCATGATCTCGTAGCTCCGGTTGGCCCCGGCCTCGTCGCAGTCGAAGCTGTAGGCGTCCTTCATGATGAACTCCCGGCCGCGCATCAGGCCGAAGCGCGGACGGATCTCGTCCCGGAACTTGGTCTGGATCTGGTAGAAATTCACCGGCATCTGCCGGTAGGAGTGGATCTCCCTCCGGACCAGGTCCGTGATCACCTCTTCATGGGTGGGGCCAAGGCAGCCTTCACGGCCATGGCGGTCCTTCAGGCGCAGGAGTTCGCGCCCGTAGTACTCCCACCGGCCGCTTTCCTGCCAGAGTTCCGCCGGCTGCACCGTCGGCATCAGGACTTCGATCGCCCCCGAGCGGTCCATCTCCTCGCGGACGATCCGCTCCACCTTGCGGACGGCCCGCAGCCCGAGCGGAAGATAGGTGTAGACCCCGGAGGTCAGTTTGCGGATCATGCCCGCCCGCAGCATCAGCTGGTGGCTGACGACCTCCGCGTCGGCCGGGATCTCCTTGAAGGTTGGAATGAAATACTGCGTGAAACGCATAAACCGCTACCTGCCCTTTCTGCTGATGAATTTCTATCGGGATGTGATCTTCTGCACCTCCTCCAGGAGGACCCTTGCCAGATCCGCCTCCGGGACCTTGCACACCACCTCGCCCTTCCGGAAGAGGATCCCCTGCCCGCGGCCGCCCGCTATCCCGACATCGGCCTCGCGCGCCTCCCCGGGCCCATTCACGACGCAGCCCATGATCGCGATCTTGACGGGCGCGGTCATCCCGCCGAGGGCCGTCTCCACCTCTTCGACCAGACGGAACAAATCGATCTCGCAGCGTCCGCAGGTCGGGCATGAGATGATCTCGGGGCCCCTGTGCCGCAGGTCGAGCGCCCGGAGGATCTCGTAGGCCACCTTGACCTCCTCGACGGGGTCCCGGCTCAAAGAGACCCGGAAGGTGTCCCCGATCCCCTCGGCGAGCAGATACCCGATCCCGATCGCGCTCTTGACCGTCCCCGAGATCAGGGTCCCGGCCTCCGTCACCCCGAGATGAAGCGGGTAGTCGGCTGTTTCGCTGAACCGTTCATAGGCGCGGATCGTGTCGAGCACCCGCGAGGACTTGAGGGAAATCTTGATGTCGGTAAAACCCTCCGCCTCGAAGAAGCGGATGTATTCGAGGGCGCTCGCCACCATGGCCTCCGGCGTGGGATGACCATAGGCTTCCAAAATGTCTTTCTGAAGGGAGCCGGCGTTGACCCCGATCCGGATCGGCACGCGCCGTTCACGGGCCGCGTGGATCACCCGCGCAAGGGCTGCCCGCCCGCCGATATTGCCGGGGTTGATCCTGAGCCCGTCCGCCCCGGCGTCGATGGAGGCAATCGCCAACCGGTGATCGAAGTGGATGTCGGCGATCAGGGGCAGGCCGATCTGCGACCGGATCTCCCGCAACGCAGCGGCCGCCTCCGCATCCGGAACCGCCACCCGGACGATCTCGCAGCCGGCCTGCGCCAGGGCCTGGATTTGACCGACGGTGGCGTCGACCCGGCGGGTATCCGTGTTGGTCATGGACTGCACGGCGATCGGCGCTCCGTCCCCGATGGGCACCGAACCGATTTCGATGCGGCGCGTCCTGCGCCGCCGGATGCTCTCCAACATGACGAATCCTGAGGTTCCCCCTCGCCCGGCGCAGATCGCTTCGGGTCAAAGGTCGAACAGGTCTATGGGTATCGAAGGGGGGACGCGCAGGTCTGAATCATGGTTGCGGCTTACGAATCCCGTTTCTTGCCGGCAGGCCGCGCAGGGCCGTGGGGCAGGCTTCCTTCCGTTCAGCGGGGGCCTTTCCGAGAGGCTGACTTCAATACAGGAACATGGGCTTGCCGCTCACATGCCGCACCTTCGGACGATACTCGTCCGCGTCGTAGAGTTCTCTTACGTCCACCCGCTTCTGTCCGCTCGAGATCGTGCTCAGGGGGATATCCGTGTAGATCCCGCCGCTCAGGGCCACCAGGCGGCCGAAGGTGGACTTGAGGAACAGATCGATCGTCATGTTGGCGAAATTGACGGCCACCATCAGATCCAGAGAGTCCGGGGCCCCGCTCCGCATCAGATACGAGATCCTCTGATTGAGCACATCCTCGCCGGTCAACTCTTTGAGCACGGCCCCCGTTTCCTCGCCGATCCCGCCCAGACGCCGGTGGCCGAACGCGTCGGAGACGCCCGAGAGCGCCAGATCCCCGCCGATCATCCGCGCGCCCTCCGAGATCGTGATCATGGCGTAGTTCTTGGGGTTCGCACGCTTGTCCTGCATGATCAACTCCGCCAGACGGTGCGGATCGAAAGGCACCTCCGAGATGATCGCGCGGTCGACCCCTGCCAGATAGGCCGATATCAGCGAGGTCTCCCCGCAGTACCGTCCGAAAAGCTCGATGACCGCAATCCGCTCGTGCGAGCCGGTGCAGGTGCGCAGGGCATGGATGAACTCGACGCCGCGCGTGACCGCCGTCGAAAAACCGATGCAGTAGTCCGTCCCGAAGACATCGTTATCCATGGTCTTCGGGATGGCGATCACGGGAAAGCCTTCCTTGTGGATCCGCTCGGCAAAGCTGAGCGTGTCGTCCCCGCCGATGGGGATGATCGCCCGGACACCAAGCCGCTCCAGGTTCGTGAGCACATGTTTCGTGAAGTCTTTCGTCTTCTCGGTTTTCTTGAATTGCCGGGCCAAGAACTCCGGGACGTTCTTCTTCTTGACGGCGCTCGGGTTGGTGCGGGACGTGTGGAGATACGTCCCGCCGTAGCGGTCGATGGTCCTGACCTCGGCGGGCGTCAACTCCTGGAAGCATTGCGAAGCGGCCTCCGGATCGTCCGGATTGTATTCCAACAGACCGGCCCACCCCCTTCGGATTCCGAGGACCCGGATGCCTTCGCTCGCCGCCCGGTAAACCACGGTTTTGATACACGGATTGAGGCCGGGGACATCCCCGCCCCCCGTCAGAATAGCAATGACCGGTTTTTCAGTCGCTGTGCCGTTCATCTCTCACCCCGTCCTGGTGATGGCTTCCTGTGCACTCTCCATCCGTGCCGAATCTGCATGGGGCCCGGCTCTCTCTGCGGCCGACCGTGTCACCCGCCGTCCGGAGCCGCCGCTCAAGCATCTCAAACTAAAAGAGTTTATCATACCTGTCAAGCGCATTCCAGAACCGCGTCAAAGCCAACGAATGCGCCCCTGAGCGGGCCCGCAAGGGCCGCATTTTTGTTGACATGACAACAGAAAAGGTTAATGTGGTTGTTTTAGTTCATAATAAGGAGGTTCCTTTATGCCCGCGTCCCGGAAGGTCCTGGCATCCATCGAAAAATCGTCTTTCATCCGCAAGATGTTCGAAGAAGGCAACGAGCGAAAGAAGCGCTTCGGAGCCGAGAACGTCTTCGATTTCAGCCTCGGCAACCCCAACCTGGAGCCTCCGGCGCGCTTCAAGGAGGTCATGCTGGAACTGGTGAAAGACCCCCATCCCGGCACCCACGCCTACATGTCGAACGCGGGGTATCCAGAAACCCGGGAGGCCGTCGCGGCCTACCTGAACAAGCACAACCGCTGCCGCTTCACGGCCGACGATATCGTGATGACCGTAGGGGCCGGAGGGGGTTTGAACGTCGTCCTCAAAACCCTCCTCAATCCGGGGGAGGAAGTGGTCATCCCCAAGCCCTACTTCGTCGAGTACAATTTTTACCTCGACAACCACCAGGGCGCCGCGTCCCTCGTGCCGACAAAACCCGATTTTTCACTGGACCTCGACGCCATCGCCGGCGCGCTGACCGAGCGGACTCGGGCGGTCCTGATCGATTCGCCCAACAATCCGACCGGACGCGTCTACTCCGTCGAGGAGTTGCGTGCGCTCGGGCAAATCCTCACCGATTATAGAAAGCGAACAGGACAGACCGTCTACCTGATCTCGGACGAACCCTACCGCAAGATCGTCTATGACGGGGTGGAAGTCCCCAGCATCTTCGACGTCTATCCCGAAAGCTTCGTCGTGACCTCTTTCTCGAAGGATCTCTCGCTTCCGGGCGAACGGATCGGCTATGTAGCCGCGCATCCGGAGATCTCCGACCGGTCCGGGATCATTCAGGGCCTCGTCCTGTGCAACCGGATCCTCGGGTACGTGAACGCCCCGGCGCTCATGCAGCGCGCGATCCCGCGCCTGCTCGAGGAAAGCGTCGATATCAGCGCCTACCAGCGCAAGAGGGACCTCCTCTGCAAGGGGCTCAGCCAGGCGGGCTACGTCTTCACCAAACCGGAAGGCGCCTTCTACCTCTTTCCGCGCTCCCCCATCGAAGATGACGTCGCCTTCGTAGGCGAACTGCGCGACGAGAATGTCCTGACGGTCCCGGGCAGCGGTTTCGGCGGCCCAGGACATTTCCGGATCGCCTATTGTGTAAATGACAGCACCATCGAACGCTCCATCCCCGGGTTCGCCAAGGTCATGAAGAAATACCGCTGAACCGGGATCTCAGGCAGCAGAGAGGAGAACGGGATGTATTCCAAGATCCTGTCGCTCAGATTTCCGAAGGCCATCGTCAACGAACCGATCGCGGTCAATCTGGTCAAGAAGTTCGATCTTTCCTTCAACATCCTCAAGGCCACCATCTATCCCCGTAAAGAGGGTCTGATGGTCCTCGAACTGAGCGGGCACCGAAAGGATTTCGCCCGGGGCGTCCAGTATCTGAAAGGCCTCGGGATCATGGTGGAAAGCATCGCACAGGACATCAAGCGCGACGAGGAAAAATGCCTCCAGTGCGGCGCCTGCACCGCCGTCTGTCCGACGGGAGCGCTCTGGATCAAGCGCCCGGAGATGGAGGTGATCTTCGATCGCGAAAAGTGCAGCGCCTGTGAACTCTGCGTCTCCGTCTGCCCGGCCAGGGCCATGGAGGTGCGTTTCAACAAGGCGCTTCTTTCCTGAACAAGCGCCTCGACAACCCTGTCTCAAGATCGAAGCGGAGGCGCATAGGCCTCCGCTTCCGATCCAGAGCGCCGGCAGACCGATCTATGCCGGCGCGTTTCGTTTCAAACCCACACAAGAGGGCAGGCGAACGCAGTCCCGCGGCCCTTCGGAGCGGCGCCGGTGGAGGCAAGGCCCATCGACCCCGAGGCTTCCCGCAGAATGAACCCTTCAGCCGATATTCTGGTCGCCGTGAGCGGCGGGATCGACAGTGCCCTCACCGCCGCCATCCTCAAAAGGGAGGGCCGACGGGTCTGCGGCGTGCACTTCCTGCTGCCCGGCCGTGAAAACCTGCGGGAGGCCCTGATCGCGAAGACCCGCAGGATCTGCGAACACCTCGGCATACCGCTCCTGCTCCGTGACGTACGAGAGGCGTTCCGCACAGAGGTGATCACACCTTTCAGGGCGGCCTATCTCAGCGGGCTGACACCGAATCCGTGCGTCTTGTGCAATGAACGGGTAAAATTCCCCCAGCTGGCTGTTGAGGCGGACCGTCTGGGGGCCCCTCTGATCGCCACCGGCCACTACGCCATCGCAACCGCCGAAGGGAGTCGGCCCGTCATTGCGCGCGGGGCGGATCCCGGCAAGGAGCAGTCCTATTTTCTCCACCGGCTGTCTGGGGGCCTTCTGACCAGGACCCGTTTCCCTCTCGGCGCGATGACGAAGGCCGATGCCGAGCGGGAGGCCGTCCGGCTCGGGCTGCCCGTTGAGCCCGGCTGCGAAAGTCAGGAGATCTGTTTCCTGGGGGGAGCGGATTACCGCGATCTGATCCAGGAGAGTGACACCCCTACGCCCGCCACGGGCCGGATCGTCGATGCCCGTGGGGCCACTGTCGGAATCCACTCCGGGGCCTACCGTTACACGATCGGGCAGAGGCACGGGCTCGGCATCGCCTCACCCAGACCCTATTACGTCATGGAAATCCGGGCGCAGCAAAACGAGGTGGTGGTCGGACGAAAGGAAGATCTCTATTCCTCGCGTGTTGCGGCTGAGAGTTTTGTCTGGACCGGGGGAATCGGTCGCATCAAAACGAAAATCGAGGTCCTCGCCCAGATCCGCTACCGGCACAGGGCCGCGCCCGCCGTACTGGAGGTCACGGGTCCGGACCGGATCCTCCTCACCTTTCACGAACCGCAGTGGGCGGTCACCCCCGGCCAGGCCCTGGTCTGCTACGACCGCGAGACGGTGCTCGGCGGCGGGTGGATCGTCCGATCATTTCAATCCTGAAAGTGTATAACATGGCACCCGTCTTCAAGACCTTCACCCTCGGCTGCAAGGTAAACCAGTACGAAACGGCCTTTCTGGAAGAGGCCCTCCAAAACACCGGCTGGCAAAAAGGCTCCGGCACCACCCCTGCCGATCTGGTCATCATCAACACCTGTGCGGTCACGCAGCAGGCCGTCCATCAGTCGCGCCAGGCGCTCCGCAAGGCCATCCGGGAAAATCCGGCGGCACTGATCGTCGCCACCGGCTGCTATGCCCAGGTCGCCCCCGGCGAACTGGCCTGGATCGAAGGACTGGACCTCGTCGCGGGGAACCGGCTCAAGGCCGGTCTTCTCGACTGGATTTCGGCCCACCCGCGGACCGGTACCTGCCGGGTGAGCGTTCCGGATCTGGAGCCGGGTCTTCCGTTCGATCCCATGCCGGTCTCCCGGTTTTCAGGGCGTGCGAGGGCCTACCTGAAGATCCAGGACGGCTGCGAGGCCTTCTGCAGTTACTGCATCGTCCCGTTCGGACGCGGGCCCTACCGGAGCCTCCCCGAGGCCGGGGTCCTGGCCGCCCTGGCCGCCCTGGCCGAGACCGGTTACCGTGAAGTCGTCCTCACGGGCATTCACCTCGGCAAATACGGATGCGGCGACCCTCGCAGCCCCGGCCTGCCCGGTCTCCTCCAATCCATTGGCAGGGAGCGGCTCCCGCTGCGAATCCGGTTGAGTTCCCTCGAGCCGACCGAGATCGGCCCCGACCTGATCGAGATGGCCGGCAGCGAGGCCTGGCTGTGCCGGCACTTTCACATCCCGCTCCAGAGCGGGGATGCCACCACCCTGGAGAGGATGCACCGCCGCTACCGGCCGCAGGATTTCGCGCGCCTGGTGGAACGGATCTATTCGGCTTTGCCGCAGGCCGCCATCGGAGTCGATGTCATGGCAGGCTTTCCCGGAGAGGACGAGGAGGCCCATCAGCGGACGGCGGGGCTCCTGAAGGATTTGCCCATCTCCTATCTGCACGTCTTTCCCTTTTCGCGCCGGCAAGGGACGGCGGCCTTCGACATGGCGGACCAGGTTCACCCGACGGCGATCAAAGAGCGGGCGGCCCGGATCCGGTCGCTAGGAGAGCGCAAGCGCAGGGATTTTTACGGCAGGAATGTCGGGGACGTGATGGAGGTCCTGGCGGAGGGCTGGCATTCGGAGACCGAGAGGGTGATGCACGGGACGAGCGACAACTACGTACCGGTCTTTTTCGAGGGGGCATCGGGGGCATCGGGGCGGCTCCTGGCCGTCAAGGCGGAACGCACCGCACCGAAAGGGCTTTGGGGGCGCGTGCTCGAAAGAGCGGGTCCCGGCTGATCCATTATCGAAGAACTCAACCGTTTGTGCTAAGGAGATCTGCGGCACATGGCACAACCAAAAGGGCAAATGAACGCCGAAATGGACAAAAGAGGCCATTTCGGGACGGAAGGGTATGCTGGGCGGTTGCGGGCGTTGGAGCCAACAGCGAAAAACCCACCGAGAAACGGAGTCATCACCTGCGCCGGACCTTGCGGCTCTCTTCCTTCCACCCCTTCCGTTTTCTGCCGCTCCGCTTGCGCTGATCCTGCGGGTCACGCATAGGCTCGAGCAGAAAGCTCCCGGGTGTAAAATTCGGCTGTGGCGCGGCGGTCTTTTCCTTCTGTTCGCGGCGCAGCGCCCGCGCCTCGAGCAGCGCTCGATCGACCTTCGGACCGGCGATGAATTCGGCCGAGATGCCTGGACTTAGAAACAGCCTGCCAAACCCGAAATAAAGGACCCCTTTCGCCCTGGAGGCCGATGCACGGATCTCCAACACGACCGGCTCCGGATCCCGGCGCCGTCCAAGCCGTGCAGCCATCTCCCGGTCGTCTGAAAGGACCACGAATGGGTCGGCCTGAGGCATCAGACCCTTCTCCATCGCGACAGGATGGGCTCTTTGCCTCACCGCCGCAAAAAGCATCCTGGGGACCTCGCTCAAGGGCATACCGCTCCCGGGCAAGGCCCACGACCTTTTGACGGCGCGGATTTTCCGCTCGTCCGCCTCGAACCAGCCCCGTTTCTCCCCCATCAGCACCTCACGGATGCCTGCCTGCCGCACATGGCGCCACTCCGAATCCTCCTGAACGGCCTTGAGGAGTTCCTTGAAAGAAATATACCCGTCTGCATCGGGGACCAGGCCGAACTCATCCGGCTGACGTCCCAGGACGTAAACCAGGAAGCGGGCCAGACCCTCGACCTGCATGTCGTGCGAACGCTTACTCAAGAACCCGATCCATTATGTCAAAAGATCCGTCAGGGCGTCTTCCACAGTCGGATGCTGAAAACGATATCCCATATCGAGGAGTTTCATGGGACAGACCTTTTGCCCATTAAGGAGGATCGAGGCCATTTCGCCCACCTTCAATCTGAGCACGAATGCTGGGACTGCAGGCAGAAACGCCGGTTTGTCCAGGACTGTGGACAGGGTCTCGGTCAACTCGCGATTGGTCACCGGATTGGGCGAGGTACAGTTGATGGCGCCTGAAATCTCGGACTGACCCAGCAAGAAAAGATAGATCCCCACCAGATCCTTCTCGTGAATCCACGAGATCCACTGCCGCCCGGAGCCCAGGGAACTGCCGAGCCCCTTGCGGAACATCGGCACCATCTCCCCCAGCGCACCGCCCCGCCGCCCGAAAACGACTCCGAACCGACAGATGATGACGCGCGCGCCGCCTTCGGCAGCCCTGAACGCTTCGCCCTCCCAATCCCGGGCAAGCTGGGCGAGGAAATCATCGCCGGCGGGGCTGGATTCACCCAGGGCCTCAGACCCGCTGAAGCCGTAATAGCCGACTGCCGAGGTACTGATGAGCGTCCGTGCGGACCCGGAGGCGAGTCTGAGCGCCTTCGAAAGATTGCGGGTGGTAAGGATGCGGCTCTCATAGATCCGCCGCTTGGTCTCCCTGTTCCAACGCTGGAAGATCGTCTCTCCGGCCATGTTGATGACCACGTCATGGTCGGCGATGGCATCCTGCCACGGACCTTCCTGCGTCGGGTCCCCTTCTATGAACCGGACACCTTCAGGCGCGACGGCTCCCTCTTTGATGCGCCGCGTGAGAATGGTCACGGATCCCCCCATCGCGACCAGTCCGGCCGTCAGGCTGGAGCCCACAAAACCGCTTCCTCCGGTGATAAAGAAACGCATAGCTGAAAACCGCCGTCTCTTAAGGGTGGCCGCCCATATCTCTCCGTTTACGTGAAAAAATCCTTGCCCCGCTCGGCCGGGGTAGGGCCGCCTTGCCCCTCCACGTGCCGCAAAGGAAAACCAGGGCGGCCCATCAGAATCCTCATCCCCCGAACGTCTCACTCGCCGCCGGGGGTAATGCAGTCCGCCGGGCAGATCGCCACGGCGGCATGGACGTCTTCGTCCGGGTAGTCATCCCTTTCGAGCACGGTGATCTCGCCCGTCTCCGTCCGCCGGGCGAAGATCCCCGGCGCGACTTCCAGGCAGGAACCGCAGTCCGTGCACACCTTCAAATTGATGACCGGAGCCTCTTTCAAGGGTCTTCTCCTTCGTGGCATTCCCCAATTTCGAGGCATTCCCGCCCCTGGCGCCAGGCCAGGTAATCCCCCCGCGTGAGAAACGGCCCAAGCGAAGCCGGCTCCGCATGCCTGCCCTTCAAACACTGCCGGCATCGGGTGACGGCGCAGTCTTGACATTCACGGCAATCACGGCATTTCTTTCCGGATTCAAAGCTCATCGGTCAATCCCCTGGTGCCTGCTTCTTGTTTCGAATTTACGAACCGGCATTCTGCCTGCGCCTGACCTACCTCTCCGCCAGCCGCCGCCAAAATGACTCTGCCTGTCAAGGCGGCGCGACTGTGAAAAGGTGACGATGCCTGTCAGATCGTGTTCCTTTCCGGATTGGAAACTGAGTTCTACCAGGAAATCATTTCCGGATGGATACCCTTTATGCACAGGGCATCGATCAGGTCGGAATCCATCCCTTCAAGCAGCCTTAAGCAATGGAATCGACTGGCTCTAAGCGTTTTTAGGTTCCCGGTACAGGGGGAGTTTCAGATGGATGGTCGTACCTCGCCCGACCTGGCTGTCTATTTCGAGGCCGCCGCCCTCGTGCTCCTCGATGATCCGCTTCGAAATGCACAATCCGAGCCCGGTCCCGTTCTCTTTGGTCGTAAAAAAAGGGGAAAGAATCTTCTGCTGGTGCTCCTGCGGTATTCCGCATCCGTTGTCCTGGATGTCGATCACGACCTTGTCGTCCGCAACCCGGGTGACGACCAGGATGTTGCCGCCGCTTTCCACCGCCTCGCTGGCATTCTTCATGAGGTTCAAAAACACCTGTTTCAGTCGCTCTTCGTCCCCGAACACAAACCGACCGTCAGGATCTTCCATCAGTTCGATGTTGACGGACTTCTCGGGATTATTTTCTCTCACGATGGCGATGGTGTCCTGCAGAAGCCTGTGCAAATCGACTGGAGCCGCCTCCAGGGCCCGCCTCCCGTGGAACTCCCTCAGATCTGCCAGCAGGTTTTCGAGGCGCTTCACCTCTTTCGCGATAATCTCGAGCTTGTTTCTGTCCTTGGGATCACTTACGGACCGCAGCAACTGCTGGGAAAACCCCCCGATCATCATCAACGGGTTCTTGATCTCGTGCGAGATCTCGGCGACGAGCTGGCCCAAAGCCGCCAAGCGCTCTGACTGCATGATCTTTTCCTGAAGGGCGCGGGTCTCGGTCATGTCGCGCACGATGCCCGTAAAGATCACACGCCCCTCCACCTCGGCGACGGAAAAGGAGATGGATGCAGGGAACATCTCTCCCCCTTTCCGCATCGCCAGGATCTCGGTCTCATGCCCGATCCGCCGCGGCACCTTGGTCTCCACATAGCGCGCCACGGCCTCGCGGTGATTTCGGCTGCAGGTAGGGGCCATGATCACGTCCAGATCATGACCCACCACCTCCTTCCGATCATAGCCGAAAATCCTCTCGGCCGCCTTGTTGAAAAACAAAACCTTATGGTCTTTGTCGATCGTGACAAAGGCCTCATTGGTATTCTCGACCGCATGTTTGAGAAAAACCAATTCTTCATTCTGGTCAAAGTACTTCTCTGTCTTGCCCATGCTCTTCAATCAAGGCCTCACTCCGGGATTACTCCTTTTCGAACTGATCCTTGGATGCGCCGCAAACCGGGCATGTCCAGTCACCGGGAAGATCCGCAAAGCTTGTACCGGGATCGATGCCGTTGTCTGGGTCTCCTTCAGCAGGATCGTAGACATACCCACATACCGTGCAAACGTACTTATCCATTCTTCAACCTCCGTCCTGTTCGGGTCATCATTTCTGGTCGTCGGACATGTCAACAGGGCACCTGAATCCCATTCTCACTCACGGGAAAATGCCTCTTCATGTCAGCCCCCGCCGCACACGCTTGCCTCGATGGAATCCCCGGGATTCCATCCATTACGAACCTATTGACCGCAAGCCGTTGAAAGTATCCCTAAAACTAAGGTACGTCAGAGAGGATGTCAAGCGGCTTCGAAGCTACGGCGGCAGGAGAAACGCTCGTCCATCCCGATTTCCGGAGGGTCCGCATGGACCGGATTGCATCGATGGGAAACATGTGATAGAGAATGAGATGTGAGGCTCGATTCGGGTGCCGAATCGAAAACAAGCCCCTGCCCCGGATCGTTTTTCGACGGGCGACAGTCAGGGGCACCGCAGGAGATACGATGAACGGACGGATCGACTATCGCCTTGCACGGGAGAAAATGGTCAAGAACCAGTTGATCACCCGTGGCATAAAGGACCCGCGTGTGCTTCAGGCCATCGGCAAAATCCCGCGGGACCGCTTCGTGCAGGAAGCCCTCGTCGGCGAAGCTTACAACGACTACCCCCTGCCGATCGGGCACGGGCAGACCATCTCCCAGCCCTATATTGTGGCGCTGATGACAGAAGCCCTCGAACTGAAGGGCGACGAAAACGTTCTCGAGATCGGCACGGGAAGCGGCTACCAGACGGCGATCCTTGCCGAGCTATCCCGGTGGGTATACACCATCGAGCGGATTCGGCCCCTCATGGAGAATGCAAAGCGGATCCTCACCGAGCTAGGTTACAGAAACGTCTTCTTCAAGGCGTTCGACGGCACGCTCGGATGGAAGGAATACGAGCCCTATGACGCCATCATTGTGGCCGCCGGCGCCCCAAAAATGCCCCAACCCCTGCTGGATCAACTGGCTGACGGCGGCCGACTGGTCATTCCGATCGGCAACCGGTACAGCCAGGAACTCGTGCGGATCACCCGCAAAAACGGCCAGTTCGTTGAAAAGGGCCTGGGCGGATGCCGCTTCGTGGACCTCATCGGCATCCACGGCTGGCAGGACAGCGTCAAGGAATCCTGAAAAGCCTTTCGTCAAACTCGGGTTTGCCCTCATACTTCTGCATAAACGAGCCTGGAACCGCCTCGATGTCCTCTATCAAGCCCCGCTCAATGAAGATTCCGGCGCGGTGGAAGACATCCACGACCTCCTCCGGCGAGGGAGGACAGCTCTTCACAGCGAGCATCTCAGCGATATCAGGATGATTCCGGTTGGCCAGATACATGCATTTGCCAAGCAGGATCGTCTTTTTCTTTCCTGGTGTCGGGCGCATTACCTTGCCGGTCAGCACCTCCACTTCGTTCCAGGGCTCCCCCTTCCATGCCCTGGCGACCGCCGGCACGAGGGCCGCGCTGAGCAGGGCACAGTAGGTACAGAGGGTTTGGTCATACTGACGGTAAGCCAACCCCTCGATGGCCATGCGCTTCATGGGCACAGGCAGCGAGCCGTCCTTCGTATAAGGGAAGGCATAGGCGTGCAACAGACGCTGATCCGCGATCTTTTCTCCGCGGATCTCGATATCTCGCAGATCCGGCGCCCGGCCCATTTTCTTCACCAGATAGTCCAGATGCGGCACTTCTTCAGGGGTGTAGCCAAGCAGGGCCGCCCCCACCAGGTCGGCGGAGAGCCAGTCCGCGGAGGCCACCAGGATATCTTTCCGCCTGATCCGCCCGTCGAAGCCGGGGCCACGCTCGTTCGTGAAAATCCCATCCACGATGCTCAGAGAACGCTCCGGCAGCATGCCAGGCAGCCCGGACACCTTCCGGTGCAAACCGAGTCCATCCCTCGTATCATGAAAGGCCTTCCGTGAAGCGATATCCAGGCAGCCTTTCAGGTTCTTGACCCCGAGGCTCACAACCGTCTGAGAATGGGTCTTGAGCACCGGCAGGTCCACGACAAAATCGCTTTCCAGGATATCCGCATTGACCTTTGCGCGGATGCCCTCCCCGAGATCCACCGTTCTGAAGGGACGTTCGTGGATATTCACGCATCGGACCCCGTAACGCTCTTCAAGCCGGCGATAGCCGAGCATCTCGAAGGCATGGGCCGGGGTCGCGACATCTTTCGGATCGTAGGTCACCATCCCCTCTCCGATGGTCACATGCTCGATCCCGTAGGCCTTTAAAACAGCCACCACATCCGCCACCACGCGGGAAGTGGTGATGACCCCCCATTTCGGAAACGGTACGCGGCGGGTCCAAAAGACGATATTCGGCTTGATGAAGGTCCTTGCGTCCCGTGGGACGCCCTTTAATCCGTCGCAAAGCGCCACGGCACCCTCGACGGAGCGGGCCGCCTCATCATAGCGGACAACCGAAACGAGCCGTTTATCCATTCCCGGCCCCTTCCGCAGACACTCGAGCGTTGCCGGCGGATGCATAAATGGAGAACAGCCGCATCATTTCCTCTTTTACCACCTCCGGCACCCCCGGCAGTCTTTCGAGCGACAGTTCCACAAAATCCCCCTTGGATTTCGCAAGAACCCGCCCCCCGGCATCGACCAGTTCTCCGGCCAGCTTGAGATGCCGCGGGTCGGCCGGATCCACGATGCGCCCCCTGGCGGTCAACGGGGCCCCTACAGGAACGGGGGCGACGTATTTCACCTCCATCTTCCGCGTAACGAAAAACACCCTGCGAAAGTAGATGATCGACCAGGACATGATTTCATCCAGCAAGGTCGAAATGATACCGCCGTGCGCGATGTTTTCCCAGCCGACGTGCTCTCCCCTCAGGACGACATCGGAACAGAGCATATCGCCGCAGGGATAGAACTGCATGTTCAGCCCCACCGGGTTGGCCGTTCCACAGCCAAAACAGTGGTGGCCGACAGGTTTCTCGATATATCGCCGTTTTTCGGTCATCTTCAAGTTCTCTCCGTTGTCAAAAGCAGCCGCGCTGCCCTTTCAGGGCCGGGAGCTTATCGCTCAAAACTCACCTTGAAATCAGCCCATGGCCCTGTCGATAGGCGCCGGCCTCACAGCCATGAGCGTGTGCCACGTCATCTCGTGTTCATAAACCCTGTGTATGTCATAGCCTGCCGCTCTGATCTTCTCGCGGATCTCCCGAAAAGGAGTCCTCAAAAGACCCGAGATGATGAGCACCGGGCTTTGCAGAAACGCCTCCACGGCGAGCAGGCTCTTGATCACCTCGGCATGGATATTCGCGACCACGACGTCGACCCCGTTCCGGCAAAAGTCCTCTGCCCGCCCCTCCACTACCTGGACCACATCGGAAAATCCATTGAGGGCAACGTTCCGAACGGCGGTCCGTACGCACAGGGGATTCAGATCCACCGCAAGGACACGCTCAGCACCCACGGCCACGGCATAAAGGGCAAGAATCCCGGTCCCCGTTCCGAGATCGAGCACACTATGAAAAGGAAACCTCGCGTGCGCGTCAGCCAGGGCGCTCAAACAGTCACGGGTCGTCGGGTGTACGCCGTTTCCGAAAACCACTCCGGGGTCCAGGAGCAGGGTCCTGCCGTCATCTGTTCCGAACCGGGACCACGGCGCCCGGAAGGTAACCCCTCCTGCGGATATGCAATCCAGTCCCCCGCCCTGCCACTCCTCATAATCAAACTGGTACCGCTCGCTCAGCGTGAGTTCAGGACCTTGTGCAAGCAGACGGGCGACACGCTCATCGGCAGGTTCACTGAAAAAGAGAAATGAACTGTCTCCTTCCACCCAATTGCCGATGAATTCGGATCCAAATCCCGACTCATCAGCAGGAAGGACCCTCCCCTCCAAAGCGTAGATATAAAGATCCCGGTAAGGGCAAGATGCCCCGCTCGCAACTCCTCCCATCGCTTCAGCTCGATCGTTCACAACACGCAACCCACATTAGGGGCCCTAAGACCACCCTTGCGGCGTCCACGCCACAAAGATCCTCCATGATTTCAGAGCGGCGGCCAGCAAACCTTCCTTGTTTCAAGAATTTTCTCCAACACCACACACCGTGTCCATCCGGCGGACCACCCTTCTTGTATCCCGGAAATAGAGGGGGCCAGACAGACCTCCGGTACTCGGTCCTCCTTCTTCAACGAAGCTTTGAACATGAAATCGCGCTCACCCGGGAAATGAATATTTTTTGCCAAGATCAAGACAATCAATCGTTTGTGCGGAGGCGATCTGCAAGCCACCGAGAAAGCAGATGTGCAGATGGACGCCGAGATGGGCAAAAAAGAACATTTCCGGGCGGAAAATCAATAAACATCCCCCGCAGGTCCACGTCAAGCACAGAATGCTCCGCGCCGATACGGGGTGCAAGCCTCCAGAAAAGGATGGATCAAAACCCTCACAACCGATGTATCCGAAACTGCGGGCATACAGAATGATTCGGTCCAGGCAGGGCGCATTGCCGGGCGCACCCAAAAAAAAAGCCCATCGCAAAGCGATGGGCTTTAAAAGGCAATTCGGCGGCGTCCTACTCTCCCACGCAGTCTCCCACGCAGTACCATCGGCGCTGAAGAGCTTGACTTCCGTGTTCGGGATGGGAACGGGTATTTCCTCTTCGCCATTGCCACCGAAAAACTCCAGCAAAAGTAAAGCTGATACAGGACAAGCAATCAAAGGTCTCATTCATTTGGATGGTGAAAATATGGCCAAGCCGCACGACCAATTAGTACCAGTCAGCTAAATGTGTTGCCACACTTACACCTCTGGCCTATCAACCTCGTCATCTACGAGGGGTCTTCAGTCCCCGGACGAATCCGGAGAGGGATATCTAATCTTGAGGTTGGCTTCCCGCTTAGATGCTTTCAGCGGTTATCCATTCCGAACATAGCTACCCAGCGATGCCGCTGGCGCGACAACTGGTACACCAGAGGTTCGTCCATCCCGGTCCTCTCGTACTAGGGAAAGATCCTCTCAAATATCCTACGCCCACGAAAGATAGGGACCGAACTGTCTCACGACGTTCTAAACCCAGCTCACGTACCGCTTTAATTGGCGAACAGCCAAACCCTTGGGACCTGCTCCAGCCCCAGGATGCGATGAGCCGACATCGAGGTGCCAAACCGCCCCGTCGATGTGAACTCTTGGGGGCGATAAGCCTGTTATCCCCGGAGTACCTTTTATCCGTTGAGCGACGGCCCTTCCATTCGGAACCGCCGGATCACTAAGACCTACTTTCGTACCTGTTCGAGATGTCTCTCTCACAGTCAAGCTCCCTTATGCCTTTACACTCTGCGGCTGGTTTCCAATCAGCCTGAGGGAACCTTCGCGCGCCTCCGTTACTCTTTGGGAGGCGACCGCCCCAGTCAAACTACCCACCAGACACTGTCCCCGGCCCGGATAACGGGTCAAGGTTAGAACCCTAAACTAGTAAGGGTGGTATTTCAAGGGCGACTCCCTCCCGACTGGCGTCGAGATTTCACAGTCTCCCACCTATCCTACACATACTAGCCCAAAGTCCAATGTCAAGCTATAGTAAAGGTTCACGGGGTCTTTCCGTCTTTTCGCGGGTAAACGGCATCTTCACCGCTAATTCAATTTCACCGAGTCCCTGGTCGAGACAGTGGGGAAGTCGTTACGCCATTCGTGCAGGTCGGAACTTACCCGACAAGGAATTTCGCTACCTTAGGACCGTTATAGTTACGGCCGCCGTTTACTGGGGCTTCGGTTCAAAGCTTCTCTACCCCGAGGGGCAGATAACAAATCCCCTTAACCTTCCAGCACCGGGCAGGCGTCAGACCCTATACATCGTCTTGCGACTTAGCAGAGTCCTGTGTTTTTAGTAAACAGTCGCCACCCCCATTTCTCTGCAACCCCCTTCGGCTCCAAAAGCGAATTTCTTCACCTAGCGAGGGCACACCTTCTCCCGAAGTTACGGTGTCAATTTGCCGAGTTCCTTAACCAGAGTTCTCTCGAGCGCCTTGGGATACTCACCCCGCCTACCTGTGTCGGTTTGCGGTACGATCACCTTACTGACTCGCTAGAGGCTTTTCTTGGCAGCATGGGATCAACCAGTTTGTTCCGCAAAGCGGATCCTCATCACCTCTCGGTGTTAAGAAAGAGCGGATTTGCCTACTCCTTCCACCTACAGGCTTGAATCGGGACGTCCATCACCCGACTGGCCTACCCTCCTGCGTCCCCCCATCACTCAAACGCCAGCATGGTGGTACAGGAATATTAACCTGTTTCCCATCACCTACGCCTTTCGGCCTCGGCTTAGGGGTCGACTAACCCTGAGAAGATTAACTTTACTCAGGAAACCTTAGGCTTACGGCGAGCGGGTTTCTCACCCGCTTTATCGTTACTCATGTCAGCATAATCTCTTCCATGCGGTCCACTGGTCCTCACGGTCCAGCTTCTACCCGGATGGAATGCTCCCCTACCATCCTTCGATAAATCGAAGAATCCGCAGCTTCGGTAATGCGCTTGAGCCCCGTTATATTTTCAGCGCAGAATCACTTGACCAGTGAGCTGTTACGCTTTCTTTAAAGGGTGGCTGCTTCTAAGCCAACCTCCTGGCTGTCTCTGCATTTCCACTTCTTTTCCCACTTAGCGCATATTTAGGGACCTTAGCTGGCGGTCTGGGCTGTTTCCCTCTCGACCACGAAACTTATCTCCCGTAGTCTGACTCCCACAATAGAAGTTGACGGTATTCGGAGTTTGGTTAGGTTTGGTAATCTGGTAGGACCCCTAGCCCATCCAGTGCTCTACC
>NZ_AP042460.1:3145000-5748599 GCF_055394735.1 Desulfatiglans parachlorophenolica
TTCCCACTTGACAGAGCTTTACGACCCGAAGGCCTTCTTCACTCACGCGGCGTTGCTGCGTCAGGGTTTCCCCCATTGCGCAAAATTCCTCACTGCTGCCTCCCGTAGGAGTCTGGACCGTGTTCCAGTTCCAGTGTGGCTGATCATCCTCTCAGACCAGCTAACCATCGCAGCCTTGGTGAGCCGTTACCTCACCAACTAGCTAATGGTACGCGGGCCCCTCCTTAAACGGCAACTTTCATGAAGAGGTCACCTTTCATCACTATGACCAAAGTCAAAGGGACGATATCCGGTATTAGCACCGCTTTCGCGGAGTTATCCCGAATTCAAGGGCAGGTTACCCACGCGTTACTCACCCGTGCGCCACTTTACTTTCCCAGCCGAAGCCGGAATTTCTCGTTCGACTTGCATGTGTTAGGCACGCCGCCAGCGTTCGTTCTGAGCCAGGATCAAACTCTCCACTTAAATCATCTTAGGGCTCGTGGCCCTATCATTTCGAAAGGGCCTACAGCGGCATCACTATTTAGTTTTCAAAGAGCAAAGAATCCGTTCGATTTGTGATTTGAAGATTAGCTTTTTCTTTGGACCGTGTCAAGAACTTTTTTTTGTGCGCCAAAGAAAGTATGCTTATACCCCGCCGATTTTATCCTGTCAACAAAAAAAATCACCCCATCTAGATTATTTTTGCCATTTTTTTGGATGAGTAAAATTCAACTATTTTATCAACGACATAGGCGAGCTGACCCTCCTCCAGCTCCGGGTAGATAGGAAGCGCGAGGGTTCTGTTCGAAGCCTCCAGGGCCACGGGAAAGTCTTCGGGCTCGTGCCCAAGGCTCGAAAAACAGGGCTGCATATGCATCGGAACCGGGTAGTATATCTCGCACCCGATCCCCCGCTCGTTTAAGAAGGTTTTCAATGAATCCCGCTCAGAGGGAACCTTTATGACAAATTGATTATAAATATGCCGGGGTGTATTTTCAAACGGTAAAACAATATGTTGGAGGCCCTTTTCTTCGAACAGACGACGGTAGATGCCCGCATTGCGCTGCCTGCCGGCCGTCCATTGGTCCAGATACCGCAACTTGACCTGCAGAACCGCAGCCTGCATCGCATCCAGCCTGAAATTCCCGCCAAGCACATCATGTAGGTATTTTGTCCTCGCTCCGTGAACGCGCAGCAGGCTGAGCTTCGCGGCGAGTTCCTCGTCATTGGTGGTAACCATTCCCGCATCCCCGAAGGCCCCCAGGTTTTTGGATGGAAAGAAGGAAAAGCACCCCATCTGCCCCATGGCACCGGCTCTCCGCCTTGCACCCGAAGGGAAACGGTATTCGGCGCCCAATGCCTGCGCCGCATCCTCGATAACGGCAAGCCCGCATCTCCCTGCGACCTCCAGGATGGGGGCCATAGCCGCACACTGGCCGAAAAGATGAACCGGCACGATCGCTTTGACCCTGCCGCGCAGGTCGTAAGGCATCCGATCGAGCGTTTCGACCAACAACCTCTCATCTATATTGTAGGTCTTCTCGTCGATGTCAACGAACAAGGGCGTCGCTCCCATCCGAACAATCGACCCTACGGTCGCAAAAAAGGTGAAAGGCGTCGTAATCACCATATCGCCGTTGTTTATTCCGCAGGCCATCAGAGCCATGATGAGGGCATCCGTTCCCGAAGATACCCCCACCGCATACGCACTCCCGCAATAGTTGGCAATCCGGCCCTCCAACTGACTGACCACCGGTCCGAGGATGAACTGCTGGGACTCGCAGACCTCCTTCAAGGCCTGGTCCACTTCACCACGAATCTGGGCATACTGCATCTTCAGATCAAGCAATGGAACCTTCAAAAGTCTCTCCCTTTCTCCGCCTTTGGGCCGATCACCGTTTCCGCCCGGGCAGCATCAGCACGCGCCTCGCCCGACCCAATTAGTTTCCATCCGGAAATGGTCTTTTTGGCCAATCTCGGCGTCGATCTGCACGTTTGCTTGTGCGGCGACCACCAGGTCGCCTCCGCACAAACGCTTGATTTCCTTGATATTGGCCAAAAATCCTCATTTCCGGATTGGAAACTGGGTTCTACCGCGAAATCATTTCCGGATGGAAACCAATTAGTATCCATCCGGAAATGATTTCCCGGCACAACCCGGTTTCCAATCGACGATTCGCTGTGCCGAAGACCCGCCCTGCGGCCGACTCAACGGTCGTGTACCAGTTCCGAAACAGCCACCACCTCAAATTCCCGGCAAATCAGGGGGGCGAATTCCTGCAAAACCTTCAGGGTCGATTCATGCGGATGGCCGATTCCGACGGCCGAACCGCTGTGCCGGGCAAGACTCAGCAGACGCTCCATCTGTGTCTGGACAGCCGGCAAAGACGGGTCGTCATCGAGAAAAACGTTTCGGCTCACGGCCGCGAGCCCGAGATCACCCGCCAGATCGATGGCGACGCTCCGCGGGCTCGTGCGGCTGTCCAGATAATACAGCCCGTGCGCCAGCAAACACGTCAGCAAGACCCGCATCTTTTCCCTGTCCTCACTGAAGGCGGATCCCATATGATTGTTGACGCCCTTGACGCCGGGCACCCGTGCAAGGGCCCGATCCAGAGCACCGCGGATCTGTGCCTCATCCATCCTCAGCAGCACCGCCCCTTCCCCAGGATCCACCTCCGGGTAACCCTTCGGCTCCATCGGCAGATGCAAGAGCACCTCCAGCCCTCTCTCTTCGGCCCCCTCGATAGCCTCCCTCGAAAAAGGGGCGTACGGCAGGATGGAAAGGCTCAATGGAAAATCCAAAGACATCAGGGAAGATGCCATTCGCTGGTCATAACCGATGTCGTCGATGACGATTGCGATCTTGGGATGGCGCGGAATTTCCCGATCCTTCGGAATGCCCCACACAAGCGAGATCAGATGGGTGCGCAGATTGTCTTTGCTGATCTCGACCAGCATGCGCCCGCCGGTGGAAGACAGAATCCTCCCCCGGATCTTGGGGGTATCGTAGACATCCGCGTTCTGAGCCAGCGCATGCGCCAGCCTCCTGGCCGACTCCTCATTCGAACAGCGAACCGACAACTCCGCAAAATCCCACACGATCCCATCGTGCTGCTGAGGGGTGACCCGCTCGAATGAAACGCTCCTCTCCTCGATGCCGGAGTCGAAAAGCACGCGATAAACAGATCTGTCGATCGCCCCGACTGCATCGCGAAAGCCTTCGGGTACCTTTGCGACCTCCTCGAAAGGCGGGATATTCCCAACGGCATTCTCGGTAAACCCCTTGTCCCGGAACACCCATAACGAGAACACCACCAAGGCAAAGAACGAGATGAGAAGCCCGACGGTCAAGGGGCGGTAGTTCAATCGCCTTGTGCGCTTTTTGGGCTTTCTTTTCGTTCTCCTCTTCGCTCCCAACCAGCCACCAATACCGGGCCCCGCTGCAGTCGCCCGCTGTCCAACACAGTGGATCAGCCACGGATCTCCTCTTTTCGGTCCCGCTCAGGCGGACTCACGACGCCGTCTTTATCTTCGAAAAAACATTCCAGCTTTTCAGCAGATCCAAGGCATACCGAACCTGATTGTCCTTTTCGAGGAGAACCTGCCCAGCATCCTCACCCGGGTCTTTGGAATCCTTTGCAGGTCCTTCCGCCGCGTCAGGCTTCTCGGACGGGAGGTGCCCCTCCAAGTCCTCCTCACGCATCGTGAGCGAAGGGTCTTCTTTGTTGTGCTCCTCGTCGGATCTGACGAAAGGGACCTCCACATCCGGCACAATCCCGCTCGACTGGATCGACCGGCCGTTGGGAGTATAATACAAGGAGGTGGTCAGCCTCAAACCGGACCCGTCCGAGAGCGGCAGGATGGTCTGGACCGACCCTTTGCCAAATGTCCTGGTGCCCACAACCAGGGCCCGGCCGTTGTCCTGCAGAGCCCCCGCCACGATCTCAGCCGCACTGGCACTCCCTCCATTCACCAGAACCGCTATGGGATACAGCCTCGGCTGACCGTCCCGGTGGGCGCTCGCCTCGATGTTCTGCGCGGAAATGCGCCCTTTCGTGGTCACGATGAATCCGGAATCGAGAAACAGGTCCGAGACATCGATGGCCTGAGACAACAGCCCGCCGGGATTGTTCCGCAAATCGAGGATGAGCCCTTTCAGTTCCCCTTTTTCCTCCAGGCCGTCAAGCGCCTGAGAAAGCTCCTCCGCCGTCTTGCTCTGGAAATTGGAAACCCGCGCATAACCGATGTCTGGGGAAAGTTTGAAGGTCTTGACGCTTTTCAGGGGGATGATATCCCTTTTGATGGCGAATTCCATGGGCGCCTTTTCCCCCTCCCGGATGATGGTCAAATGGACCTCTGTTCCCCTGGGGCCGCGGATCATTTTGACCGCTTCGGTAAGCGTCATATCCTTGGTGAATTTGTCTTCCACCTTGATGATCTTGTCGCCCGCCTGCAACCCGGCATCATACGCCGGGGTTCCCTCGATGGGAGAAACGACGGTCAACACATCGTCTTTCAGCGTGATCTCGACGCCAATCCCCATAAAACTCCCCTGGGTCTCCTGCATCAATTCCTGGTGCTCCTCCCGCGTCATGAACGATGAATGCGGATCGAGGCTCCCCACCATCCCTTTGATAGCCCCGTAAATCAGGGTCTGAGCATCCTTCGGCTCCACATAACTCTTCTCCACCTCTCGCAGGACCTCCGCGAAGATCTCGAGGTTCTTGTAGACATCGTCGGTCCCGGCGCGTACCGAATCATGCCGGCCGTTCAAAAGGAAAGACCCCAAGATGACCAGGCACGCCAAGCCGAAATACCTGCCGAATCTTTTAGAAAACAGATGCATTCGCTTCTCCTCGCCCCCAGCGCAAGAGGGGCGCCGCCCATTTTATTCCTTGTGTCCATCCGGAAATGATTTCCCGGTAGCACCCAGTTTCCATCCGGAAACGGTTATCCGGCACGACCACGATGGCAATCCGGAAATGAGACGGTCGCCCTGCCTGTATCTGAGGCACCCGGCACTCCGTATAGGTCCGCCGGAAGGGCATGCTGTCATGGCAAACCGAACCATTCCCGAGGATCGAGGTTCTCGGTTCCCGACCTGATCTCGAAGTAGAGCGGACCTCCGCTCGCTACCGAACCGACGACCTCCCCCGCCTCCACCCATTCACCCGCCTTTCTACGCCGCTCGGCCAACTGACCCATGACGGTGTAAAATCGGCGGCCGTGATTCATGATAATCATATCACCGTAACCTTTCAGCCTTCCAGAAAAATCAATCCGGCCGGGGAAAACCGCTTTCACCGCGTCCTCGTCCCCGCGGATGAAGACGCCTTTGCGCTTATCCACGTCGCTTTTCCCCAAGAAGGCACGGGCGGAAACGATCTCGCCCGGCAAAGGGGGTTGCAAACTCCCCCTTGCCCTCTCAAAATCCAAGAAAGAACCTTCTTTCGACGGCGATTCTTCCTCCTTCAATGCCGAAAACCGGTCTTTCATTTCCTTGGCGGCCGACTCGAGTTCACTTACGGCCGTTTCGTAAAAATCCTTTTCCTGATGAATTTTCACGAGTACAAGGACCTTTCCATCCAGGGCCTGCTCCATTGAAACGGCCTGCTGTTCGAGCGCCCGATACTCCTCCAGGGCCTCATCCAACCCGGCATCGAGTTCGGTTATTCTCTGCATACAGGCAGATGACTCTTCAACCAGCCATTCCAACTCCTGTCCGTCCTGACGAACAATCGTCTTCAGATACTTGATCAGGTGCAACAGTTCACGCAGGTCCTGGGAGGCGAAAACCGTTTTTAGATACCCTTCCCGAGCAAACTTGTAAAAGACGGTCAACCTCCGGCCAAGCTGCTCTCCGATGTCAGCGGCCGCCTCCTCCATCCTTGCCAGGGTTTCCTTCCGCGATTCGATTTCCTGCTGCGATGCCTGCTGTTCCTTCCTCAGGCGACCCAAGGCCGCTTCGCCGGATCTAACCTCCTCCTGCAGAGCGGACAATTCAGCCAGCAGATCCTTTTCCCGCAGTTGGACAGTCTCGAGCTTCTGCGTCTCCTCAGAAAGCTGGGCCTCGATATGTTCGAGCCGGCGCACCTCCCTGTCCGCCGCTCCGGACATCCCGGCCGGAGCCGAAACCCAGAAGGCGCTCAGGGCCATCCCCACCCTGAAAATCCAGCCAACGGTATCGAAGCCCTTCATACGTCAAAGAAACGGCTTACAGCAATCAGACTTCCAAAAACTCCCAGGAGCACGCTGCCTGCGAAAACGGCCATCAACATCTGCGGCGGAATAAACACGACCTCCAGAACGGGAATATCCATCCACCGGATATCCCTCACGGAAAAGGCCAGATAGCTCAGATACAGGATCCCCAGAGCCGCCGCTCCGCTCAAAATCCCCTGCGTCAACCCCTCGAGAAGGAACGGCATCTTCACGAACCAGTCGGTAGCTCCGACCAGCTTCAAGATCTCGATCTCCTCCCGGCGCGAATAAATCGTCAACTTGATGGTATTGACGACGATAAAAAGCACCCCCACTCCCAGGAGCCCCCCCAGCACGCCGCCCCCGATCCTCAGTACATCCAGAACGCCGTGCGCTCGCCCACGCCAATCTTCGCTCAACACGACCTCGTCGACACCGGGGAGGGCTTCGACGCTTCGCTTGAATTCCAGGAGGTCCGTCCCATCTACATCAGCCGCCCTGAAAACCACGTCCAGGCCGGTGGGCAATGGATTCGGATTCGGCAAACGGTCGAGAATCTCTTTCTGATCCCCGAGCGCCCTCCTCAAAAGCTGCATCCCCTCATCGCTCGACACGCTGCGCACGCATTCAGCCCCTTCGAAAGACGCGATGAGAGCCTCGACCTGCCTCTTTGCTGCCTCTCCTGCATCATTCCGAATGTAGACCGAGGCAAAAAGGCTGTCGCCCCAACCGCGGACCCAGGTATTGAGGTTGGCGAACAGGAGAAGAAAAAATCCGAAGATCAGGAGCGATACCGTCATCGTGCCTATCCCGATCACCTGCACCATCCGGTTGGCTCGCAGCCCGGCCATCGCTTGACGAAATAGATAAACGATCAGATAGATTTTCATAGGTCATCCAGAACGACACCCCGCTCGAGTCTGATCCGTCGATGTCCCATCTCTTCCAGAAGTTCACGGTTGTGGGTGGCAAGGATCACAGTGGTCCCTTTCGCGTGGATTTTGCGCAAGACATGCATAATCTCCAGCGTCAGATCCCAGTCCAGATTGCCGGTAGGCTCATCGGCCAGCAGGATGAGCGGATCCTTGACGATCGCCCGTGCTATCGCCACCCGCTGCTGCTCCCCCCCCGACAGCTCCAACGGGAACATCGACTCCTTATCCGCCAGACCCAAGGCTCGAAGCGTCTGGTGGGTCTTTTTGCGGATCATCCCGGACCGCTCACCACATACCTCCAGCGCCAGAGCCACATTATCGAAAACGGTTTTGCGAGGGAGCAGCTTGAAATCCTGAAACACGAAGCCGATCTTACGGCGCAGCAGATCGAGATTCGACCGGCTGATCCGGCTCAGGTTGATACCGTTGATGAGAATCCCACCGCTCGTGGGCATCTCGGAGCCGAAAATCAGCCGTAGCAGGGTCGTCTTGCCGGCGCCGCTCGGCCCGGTCAAAAAGACGAACTCCCCGCTGTTCAGCGTCAGATCCACATCCCTGAGGGCGATGCACGTCCCAAAACTCTTGGTCAACCGGAAAAGCTGGATCATCGCAAAACCCTCAACAGCCTCCGGGAAAGATCGTCATGTCACTCAAGCCCCACAGCACGCTGGAGTCTGGCCTTGGCGAGGTTGTGGTTGTACAAGGCCCTGTAACGGTTGACCCGCGCCTCGGTCAGGAGGGTTTGCGCATCGAGAACCTCCGTGATCGTGGTGACCTCCGCCTTGTAGCGCTCCTCGTTGACACGCAGGTTCTCCTCGGCCTGGTGCAGTGCCCTCTCCGTCGTGGGGATATTCTCCGCCGCGGTGCTGATATCCAGCATGGCGTTTCTCACTTCCAGACCGATGCCCTCCTCCAGAGACCGCTTTGTGTGAAGCAGCTCTCTCTGTGCACTCTCCTTTTCGTGGACGGCATAGCGCGTCTTGCCCCACTCCCAGAAGGTCCAGGTCAAACCGGCCGTAATCTGCCAGCTGTTGGCCTCGTGATAGGGGCTGCCGGACACATCGGGGGAATCCCCTTCTTTGATATAATCGTAACTGAGAACGACATCGGGATAATAGTCGCTTGCGGCAAGGCGCTTTTCCTGTTCGACCTGGAGGATGCTGGTTTCGAGCAGCTTCATCTCGGGGCGGGTCTTCAGCGCCTTCGAAACATACGCCTCAAAATCGCCTTCTTCGGGCGAATAGGCCAGGATATCCCGCACCTGCACCGGAAGAGCAATCGGCCTGCCCAAAACGTTGTTGAAGGCCGCCCGCGCCAGAACGGCCGCATTCCGAGCTGCCACGAGCTTTTGTCGTGCATTGGCCAGTTCGACCTCCGCCTTCAGCAAGTCGTTGACAGGGATAATCCCCACTTGGTAAAAGTTGTCAGCGACATTCCGGTTGGATTCGAGGGACTGCACGGCCTGCTCGGCCACCAGCACCGCCTTGTCCGCAATCAGCACGTTGAAATACGCTTCCTTGACGCTCAATACCAGGTCCAACCTCGACCTGGCGATGTTCAGCTCGGACTGATCGACCCCTAACTTGGCCAATTCGTAGGCGCTTGTCAGAGCGAAGCCTGTAAAGAGGGGCTGGGTCACCGTTGCTTTCCATTGATAATTGTCGGCCGTGCCCACCTTGACCTGGACGCCCGGCAGAAGATCGGAGCGGAATTGAGGAGCCTCGTCAAAACGGGTATAGCCGTAAGTGGTGCCAGCCTTAGGCAAAAACTCCGTCCTGCTCTGTTTTTTCACCATCTCGGCCTGGGTTTTCGTCTCCATCGTCGCCAAAAGATCGGGATTGTGTGCCATCGCCTCGGCAATGCTGCGGTCCAGGGTGTAAACGTTTTGATCCTCCGCCCATGCAGCAACGCCGCCCCACATCACGGCGCCTATCAACATCAGCGTCAGCAAGATCGACCGATCAACCGTCATCTTCAGCCTCCAGGTCCTTGATTCGGCACATCTCTCCCCGCCGTAAGTGCCCTTTTCGGTCCTTAACGACCTCAACCGCCCTGAAACCCTCCCCTGCCCCATTCGGCGCTCTATCCAGTCTTCAGAAAAACATTCTTTCCAAGGCCCGGCTCGCGCAAGGTTCCCAAACGGACTCCCCCGCATCCTTTCACTTCAGTGTTTCGAGTTTGGATTTAGCGATCTTGGCCTCCGGCGAATTGGGATACTTCTTCATGATCTGACGGAGCAGCAGATGCGAACTGGTCTTGTCGTTGATTTCGTAAAAGGCCAAAGCCTGACGCAACATAGCGCTCGGAACCTTGTTACCGTTCGGGTAATTCTTGATGACCTTCTGATAGGCGAGGATGGCCTGTTCATACTGTTTCTGAGCCATGTTGGATTCGCCTATCCAGAACTGCGCATTATCCGCAAGCGAAGACTTCGGGTATTCGGCCAGAAAGGCGTTGAACCCCTGGATCGCCTTTTCATACTGCCCCGCACGAAACTCCCCCAGGACCTGATCGTACAGGACTTGATCAGATGGCAGCGGCTTCACCGGCTCGACAACGGCCGGCGGCCTTTCACCCGCGGCCGGATCCGCCGGCTTTTCGGCCGGAGCCGCAGCCGGGGCCTCCGAAGTCTCCTCGAGATTCAGGTAGCCCTGAACCTGGCGCAATCCCTTTTCGAGCACCGCCACGCGCCGGCTGAGATCCTCGATGCCAGTGGTCGACCGGTCTTCCCCCACACCTGGTTTAAGCGAACCATGCTTGAGCAGGTACTGATTCTCCTCGGTCATGCCTCGCAATTCCTGAACTTCGCTCTTGACCCGCCCGAGATCGGTCATCATGTCCGTCTGCGTGGCACGGACAGCGCTCAATTCACCGGGCTGCTCCTTCTCGACCTTTTCCTGCATCTGGGTCAACCGTTGATCCAGTGCCGCAAGCCGGTCATTCAGATAGAGAACGTCCTGGCTGCTAGCACAGCCGAAAAAGAACACCGTCATAAGCACACAAACGCATAACACTCCACCGCTTCCGATCCGGCCAGATATCAGCATGCCTTCCTACCCCCCATCCGACAGACGACCTTCAACATAACGGATCGAGGTAAAAACCTCTTTCCTCTCCGACGCGAACGAGGGGTGGAGCACAAACCACGGTCCGGCGCCACCCCTCGTTCTCGATAAACAAACTCCCGCTTCGGGACAATCAACCTGCCGCCTTATCCGGTTTCCATCCAGAAACGGCCAGGGTCCGAACCCAACCAACGATCCGGCGGGTTGCGCATCCAGCATCGCCCGGGCCGCCTCTGCGAACCTGATACGAAACAGCGGATACGGAGCCCTTAACCTCCCTGCTTCTGGACTGGAAACCCATTCGTGCCCGAAAATCCTTTCAGGATGGACACTACTTGTTCAGGCGGAATTCAGCGCGCCGGTTCATGCTCCACGCTTCTTCACTGTGCCCCGGATCCAAGGGTTTCTCTTCCCCGTAGCTGATGGTGGAAATGCGCATGTCATCCACGCCGAGCGCCATGAGATAATCCTTCGTCGTATTGGCGCGCCGATCGCCCAGTGCAAGGTTGTACTCGCTGGTGCCACGCTCGTCACAATGCCCCTCGACAACCAGGCGGTATTCCGTGTTCGCCCTCAGCCACTCGGCCTTTTTCTGCAGAATGACTTTGGCTTCAGACCTGAGATCGGACCGGTCAAAATCGAAGTAGATCCGCTCGTTCTGAAAAGCCTCGACCTGCTGCGCCATCCTTTGGGCCTTTTCGAGTTCCATCATACGGGCGCGTTCGGCCTCTCTGGCTGCACTGTCATCCGTCATTCCGGACTTTACAGCTTCTCCTGTGGCATCGGACACCGCGACCTGCTTCTTGGCGCATGACACGGTTGACAAAAGAGCCACACCCAGGATCAGACAAAACACCGCATTGAATAACCGTTTTGCAAACATTTCAACTCCACCTCCTAAGAATTTCTGTCCGAGACAGTTCCGGCCACCTATCCGGCCGGCCTTCCAATCCACTCTTCTCTACCAGCCTCGAAACGGCTTGCGACGCCGTTCCAGGGCATCCGCTGTTTCCAACAGCTCACTTCTAGCATGTTGACCCCTGCATTTCAAGGGTCTCCACATCCCTCCTTTCACAAGTCGGCCCCTCCCATTGCATCGTGCCCCAAAGCCTCAAAAAAGTCCGAAAGGTTCTGGATGGGTACCACGATAGTGCCCAGACAAAAAACATGTCCTCATACGAAGCCGCTCTCATCCGGGAACTGGTTTTTCGGCCTTGTCCAGACGTGAATCAACCGGTGCGTTTGCCTGTGAAGCAACTGGGAAGAACATCTCCAACGCATGGATCGATTTTCTGAACATCGGCGAGAATCCTCTTTTCCGGATCCAAAATCATCTTTGCGGTGAGTCCTGTTTTCGAATGGGCGCCGGAAGAACCGGCCGCGGTCTTTTTCCGCTTTCAGGATAAATCAGCCCCATAAACAACCTGCCAAACACAGCCGCCGCGGCTAAGGGGCCCACGACGGTGCGGTCTGCTCACCTGCGCTGGAGGTAAGCCTCTTCTGATTCTGACCATTTGCACTCATCATATATATGTGATAGCGCCCGGTACGGTTCGAACTAAACGCCAGATAACGCCCATCGGGAGACCAGCAGGGATCCTCGTTGTTTCCCTGGCCGTCCGTCAGACGCATCATCCGCCTCCCGTCGGGGTCGACGGCGTGGATATCGAAATTCCCGTCCTGCATAGACACATAAGCAATGCGGTTCAGGCCAGACCACGAGGGCGACGTGTTGTAATTGCCATCGAACGTAATCCGTTCTTCGGAGCCGGAACGGAGGTCCTTTACATAGATCTGAGGGGACCCCGACCGGTTCGAAACGAAGGCGATGCGGCTCCCGTCGGGCGAGAAAGTCGGCGAAACATCGATGCCCCAATGGTTGGTCAGTTGTTTGATCTTCTTTCCCGCCGGATCGATCAGGAAAATATCCGGGTTCCCTTTGCTGCTGCGGGTCAAGGCAATGCTTTTCCCGTCAGGGGCCCATGCGGCGCCGATGTTCAGACCGGTATCACCGGAGATCCGCCTGACGCCTCCGCCAGGCCACTGCTTGAGGTAGAGCTTGGGCCCGCCGCCGTCTTTGTAAGAGTTGAAGAGAATGGTCCCGCCCTCGGGAGACCATCGCGGAAGCAGCGCGATGCTCCTGTCACGGGTGATCTCGACAGGGTTATAGCCATCGAAGTCGCATACATAGATCTCTTTGTTCCCGGTCGCCGTTCCGACAAAGGCCAGCTTGCTCTGAAACATCCCTCCATTCCCGGTAAGCAGTTTGATGATCTCGCTCGCCAGCTGGTGAACCAGATACCGATGGCCCGCAGTGCGGCCGGCCACCCGTTTCCCCAGGATCTGGCGGCCGGAGAACACATCGTAGAGCTTCACGTCGATCTGCAGGTCGTCCCCATCCAGACGGTACCCGCCTTTCAGGAGAAGCTCGGCCCCGATAACCGACCAATTTTTGAATTCCGTCACATCCAGGCCCCCGCCCGCCCCCGGCGTTTCGAGGAACGCGCCTTTGTCCATGGGCTCGAAAAACCCGCTCAGATCAAGATCATTGGACAGGATCCGGTCCAGCGGATCCGTGAAGGCGCTCTTTGGAGCCTCACTCCCCAGATTGAGAAAATCTGGGATGGCGATCTTGAATCGAGGCGTCGATGGCGCATTGATATCGATATAGAAACGGGCTGAGACATCCAGAGGAAAAAGAAAAAACACCACTCCGAGAATGAACAGCACCCTGGCTGCAACCGCCCCGGCCAACCGGCTCAGCGAAAAAACAGAAGACATCCTATCCAACCCCTTACCGAGCAAAAGGTTACATCCCTTCGAATTCGCTCAGATTAAACTTAATTTCGAACTCCTCAACGAGCCGTTTGAATCCTTCCGGAAACGGCGGCAGCGGATCGGACCGCTCGACCGCCTTCAGCACTGACTGATCGAACACGGAGCTTTTCGAAGGCTCCCTCAGCATGACATCCAGAATCGACCCATCGCTCTTGACCTTCACAAGGACAACCGCCACCAGGTCCTTCCGCTGCTCGGGCTCCGTCAGCGCGACCGGGTAAGACCAGTTACTCTTGATCCAGTTCGTTACCTCCATCTCGTAGATGGCCAAGGAAATCCCCTGCACCGACCCGCCGCCGGAAGCCCCCCCCTCCCCGCTGCCGCCGGTCGTCCGCATCCGCTCTTCAAGGCGCGCCACGGCGTTGTCGATCAAGTTGTCATCCCTGGCCGCCGCCTTCTTCGCCTCCTGCTTTGCACGCTCCGCTGCCTCGCGCCTCGCACGCTCTGCATCTTCCCTTCTCTTTTTCTCCGCCGCCTGCTTTTCGATTTTGGAAAGCGCCTGGTCGATCCGCTCGGCAGGCGTCTTCTCCGGGGGCTTGTCAGCCTTGACGGGTTTTTCGATCGTCCGTTTGGCGATCGGAATGACCTTTTCCGGTGTTTTTTCAATTGGGGCGATTTTCTTGACGGCCGGCGGTTGCGGCGGCAGAGGCTTAGGCACGACCGCCGGTTTCGGCGCAGCCGGTTTGGGTGCGGCAACCTTCGCCGCAGCGGGCTTCGGCGCGGCCGAGTCTCCCTTCTCCGCCTTCGCCGACTTCTCGGGGGAACCGAGCCTGTTCGGCAAATCCACCAGATTCACCTCATAGATCGACCCCTTGATGTCGCGCGTCGGCACCGCTCCCGGAACGAGCAGGATCACCCCGAACGTACACACATGGAGCAAGGCCGAAATCAGCAGCATCGCCGGCCACTTCGGCTGTATCGCCCCCGCGGCCCGCCCGTGCATTTCCCAGGACATTCCAGGCCTCAATCGAGTGGTTCGGTTACCATGCCGAGTTTATCGATCCCCCCCGCCTTGACCCGCGCGATGACCTGCATGACAAAGCCGTAAGACACGTCACGGTCTGCGCGAAGGAGCACCTCTTTGTCCCGCCTGTTCTCGAAGATCTTGCTGATTTTCGTTTCCAGTCCCTCCATCTGCATCTCATGGTCTTCCAGCAAGATTTTCCGGTCTTTCTGTATCGTGATGATAAGCGGATCCTCTTTCGTCTTGATGGGGCGGGAATCGGTCTTGGGCAGATTGACATCGACCCCCTGCATGAGCATGGGTGTTGTCACCATGAAGATGATCAGAAGCACCAGCATCACATCCACCAAGGGGGTGACGTTGATCTCCGACATGAACTTCTTTTGATCGCCGACGTGACCCATGGCATCCTCTAGCGCACCGGCCGACCGATGCCCTGGCGTTTGAGCAACTGCCGTTCTACCATGCTCAGGAAATCGGCCGTAAAAATATCCATATCCACCTTCAATGCGGTAACCCGCTGGTTGAAGGCATTGAAGGCCACGACCGCCGGGATGGCGGCTGCCAAGCCTGTCGCCGTCGCCACCAGGGCCTCGGAGATCCCCGGTGCAACCACTGCGAGATTCGCCGCCCCCTTGAGACCGATGGAGCGGAATGACTCCATGATACCCCAGACAGTCCCGAAAAGCCCCACAAAAGGCGCCGTGTTCCCGGTGGTCGCCAGAAAGCCGAGGGAATCCTCGAACCGGTTCACCTGCTCGATCACTTCCTTTTCCAGGGCGCGCTTCAGATTGTCCATCATGGTCTGCTTGGACCAGACCAGGGCCCCGGAATCGGGGGCATGCTCCTCATCCCCTGCCAGAGAGATTTCTATCTTCTTCAACCGATTGAATTCCGCATAACCGGATCTGAATAGGCGCGCCACCGGGCTGTAGGCGTAGTTTTCGGCCGCCGTAAATATCTTTTTGAGTTCGAGACCCTCCTTGAACAGATCCAGAAAGCTCTCCGTCTCCTTGCGGGCCTTGCGGAGAAGACGCGCCTTTATCAGGATGATGGCCCACGAAATAATCGAAAAAATCAGCAATATAAGCAGCACCAGTTTGACCATGAGCCCGGCGTTGACCACCATGTGGAGGATATCTCCTCCAGCGGCGCCCACCTCGAAGATGCCGACGGGCCATTGGACGATCAATGGAACCTGAATCATTTTCTCTCCCCGGCCGAACTCCGGCCAACCTCTCCCCCAAAGCGGTGTACTCTCATCTTACCCAAGCCCGCCGCGCAACCAGCCGTTCTTTTCCCGAGGGGCGGGTTCATCGCCTCCCTCGGCACCGCAAAGGCGAGCCGAGCTGCGGGATCACTCCCGGGTGCGACATCTTCAGGATACACGAAAGCCTCCCGTAGATGAACTTTTCCATGTTCACACTGGAGGAGGCTCTAAATCCATAACCGTTTATTGTAATTTTTCAAATATAAAGATACAAGAAAAATCTCTCGCATTGCCCAAGAACGGGTGAGTTCTATTTCTACGGGGAAAGGTCGAAAAAGGCTGCCAGGAACTGCGCCATGGCGCCCGCATCCTCCAGACCGAAGCGCGGCACGCCGAGGTCCATCGGCAGGTCGCTCACCAGGGCGATCAGGCGGGAGTCGTTCACGCAGAGGGGTTTGGAATCCGGGGAAGGGGGCCGAAACACTTCGATCTTGTTCTTCGCCTCATGCTTGTAACCTTCGGCCAGAACGAGGTCCACGTTCCGAAAAAAGGGGAGCAGCTCGTCCAGGGTGTAGTCGTGATCCACATCCTGCACCATCCCGATCCGGACCGGGGAGGAGATGAGCGTCGTGACGGCGCCCGCCTGCTTGTGGCGCCAGCTGTCTTTTCCGGGCCGATCCATCTCGAAGCCGTGCCGGTCGTGTTTGATGGTCCCGACACGGAGGCCGGATTTCACCAGGGCTGGGATCAGCTTCTCGATGAAGGTCGTCTTCCCCGCATCCGACCAGCCGACAAATGCAACCACCGGCGGCGCGGCGATCGTTTCGGGCATCGTCGTATCGACACTCCTTTCGAAGATGGCAAAGGCCCTCGGGATGGCGGGGCAAGTGCCGCGGCACAGGGCCTCGAAGAAAATCATCCACCGATGCGGGACATCTGCCGCATGCAGGCCTCTGGACGCACCCGCTGCAGCCCGTGTCCCTCCGGCTTGTTCCTGATCGCCTCTCTGATGAGGGCAAGGAGTTCTTCATCCGAGCGACCCTGTCGCAACGGGGTCTTGAGAGACACCTCGGCGTCGGAGAAAAGACAAGTCCTCAGCTGTCCGTCCGCCGTAAGGCGCAGGCGGTTGCAGCGCTCACAGAAGTGATCGCTCAATGCGCTGATGAAACCGATCTGACCGGCCCCGTCGACGACCCGGTAACACCGTGCGGGGCCGTCGAGCAACCCTGGCGTCAGCGGCTCCAGCCGGCCGAACTGGGAGATTTCCTCGTAGATCTCTTTCGACGAGATGAATTGGGCCGGATCCCAACTGTTGTCGGCGCCGACAGGCATATACTCGATGAAACGGACCTGATACGGACGCTCCTTGGCCACCCGAAAAAAATCCCCGATCTCGTCATCGTTCACGCCCCGCATCATCACCACGTTGATCTTGATCGGATCGAACCCGAGGCGTTCGGCAAGCTGAATCCCGGCAACAACCTCCTCGAACCGGTCTCGCCGTGTGATCTGCGCAAAACGCTCCCGTTTGAGGGAATCGAGGCTGATGTTGAGGCGGCTGACACCGCTCTTCTTGAGGTCGGCAGCGAACTCGTTCAGGAGCACCCCGTTGGTCGTCAGCGTGACCTCTTCCAATCCCGGCATCCGGTGCAGCCGGGCAAGCAGGTCCACGACCTCCTTCCGAACGAGCGGCTCGCCGCCGGTGATGCGGACCTTCCGGATCCCGGCCGTTACGAACACCCCGATCAGGCGAAGCATTTCTTCGTAGGAGAGGATCTCTTTGTGCGGCATCACCGGCACGCCGTCCTCCGGCATGCAATAGCAGCAGCGCAGATTGCATCGGTCCGTTATCGAGACGCGCAGATAATTGATTGTACGGGAGGCCGGAACAGAAACCATTTGGCTGGACATCGTAAATCCTCGGTCTATTTCTTCAATTCATCCCATTTGTAGTCGATCACTTCGAGCAGCACGTTGTTTACCTTTTTGGGATGAATGAACGCGAACTCGCAATCCCGAAAGGGCCTTGCCACCTCTCCGCTCGGGGCGGGGATGAAGGGATAATCCCGCGATTGAAGCTCATCGACGGCCTTGCGGGTATCGTCGACGTTCAGGCTCACGAGCATCACACCCTCACCGTGCTTGTCGATCCACTTGGCCACCGGTCCGTCCGGAGTGGTCGACTCCATCAGTTCGAAGCCCGCCTCCCCGACCCAGTAGCGCGCCACACGGATCTTCTCGGGCTCGTCGACATAGGCATCGTCCGGGCCGCCCTTGCCGAGAACCGGCTCCCACACCTTTTTGGCCGCATCCAGATCCCTGACAGCGATGCAGATGTGATCCAGCTTGTTGACCTTCATGATTTCCTCCTCATCGGGAGCGCCCGCAACCGAGCGCCCGGTCTGCGTTCGATCCGAAGCTCCCGCTCAACTCGGCGCCTGCCCCTTGAATAGCTTCGAGAACATCCGGTTTTCTTCGGCGATGCACTGCTCCTTCAGGACCCGGTACTTTTCCAGAAGTTCCCGTCCGGCATCGGTCAAATGGGTCCCTTCTTTGCGGTCGGTGTGCACGATGCGCCGGCCGAGCGTCTTTTCGGTCGCCTTGATCTTGCCCCAGACCGCTTTGTAGGACATCTTCATGAGCTTCGCCGTCTGGTTGATGGAGCCCGTCCGGTCGATCGTTTCGAGGATCTCTCTCCGGCCCTCGCCCATGATGATGCGATCGTTCTCGTCTACAATCCAGAGCCGCGTCTTCAACCGCAGGACCTCGGCACTCTCCCTGTCCGGCTGTCCTTTGCGCTCCTCCACGTCAGCCCACCTCCTGCCAGAGTTCACCGCTTCGAGACGGGTCATAACCCCCCATCGCCGTGACGCGCCGCCGAAAATCATCGGACCGCATCGTTTCGATCGTCACCCGGACCGCTTGCGATTCGAGCGCCTCCCGCATCACCACCACGTCATACTGCTCCCGCACGACGGGGATGAAATCGAGGTCGAGCGCCCTGGCGGCGGCGAAGATCCCCATCCCGCAATCCGCCACCCCGCTCAGGACATCCACCGCCACCGCCGTGTGCGTAAACTCCTCCTGATCGTACCCCCGCACGGCGGCAAGATCGATGCCGGCCGACCGGAGGCTGTAATCCAGGAGGACGCGCGTCCCCGAACCGGCCTGCCGGTTGACGAACAAAACGTCCGGCCGCGTCAAATCCTGAAGGCCCCCGATCCCCTTGGGGTTGCCCTTGGCCACCATCAGCCCCTGATCCCTCAAGGCAAAGTGGAAGACACTCACCGGCACCCCTTTCAGGTACCGCTCGATGTAGGGCAGATTGTATCGGCCCGACTCCACGTCCAAGAGATGGGATCCGGCCATGTGGCACGACCCCTTCTTGAGCGCCAGCAACCCGCCCAGGCTTCCCACGTTCCCAGAGACGATCCGGGCCGGCAACCCCAGCCGCCGCAACTCATCGGCCAGGATGTCGATGGTCATGTCGTGGCTTCCGATCATCACCACGGTCTGGCTCAACTCCTCACGATCCACGAGGAGCGTCGCCTCCACCGTCTCCTTCCGGGAGATCCCCTCCGTCAGCAAAGGAACCCGGATCAGGCCTTCGGCCCGGGTCAGGCTCGTGATGGAGCCCGCCGCCCTCGGCAGCGGCACGGCGACGTAGCGATCGCCTACCTTGCCGATATTGACGCGCAGAAACTCCTCGACGCCCGGTTTCGAAGGGATGTCCCTCACCGGCATGACCGCTACCGTCTCCCTCGCCGGCAAGCGCCGCCCCTGCAGGCGGTAAAGGAGAGGCTTCACAAAATGCTCGAAGGAGAGAACCGACGAGACGGCGTACCCGGGGTTGCCCACAACGGGTCTGCCGCCGACATCGGCGAGGATGGTCGGCTTTCCCGGCATCATCGCCACGCCGTGGACCAGGATCTCGCCCATCGAACCGATGACATGCGCGGAGAAGTCCTTGCTGCCGGCGGATGATCCTGCATTGACTATCACCAGATGGGGGTTGAGATCAAGGGCATCTTGAAGCGCCTGACGGATGCGGTCCTCCTGATCCGGCGCCACCGGACAGATCACGGCCTCGCCGCCGCACTCCTCGACCAGGGCCGAGAGGAGGTGCGCATTGGACTCCACGATCTGCGTGCCCTCGGGCGCATCGATCTTCCGGGCCTCCTCGAAAGGAATGATCTCGGTGCCTGTCGGGATAATCGCGACCAGCGGACGACGCCGAACCGGCAGTTCGAAGACCCCCGCGCTGATCAGCGCCCCGATGTCATAGGGCCGGATCCGGTGATCCTGCGTAAAGAGCAGCTGGCTCGCGACGACATCCTCGCCCACCTTACGCACGTTCTGCCAGGGGTAAGCGGACGCCCTGATCTCGATCCGCTCCGCGTCCACGGTGTGGATCTTCTCGATCATGACAACGGCGTTGAACCCGGCCGGCATGGGCTGGCCCGTGTTGATCCAGACGGCGTCCTTTCCGATCTCGAGCCGGCGCGGCCGCGTCTCGGTCACCCCGTAGGTATCCGCGGCACGGACCGCCGCCCCGTCCATGGCCGCCGAGTGGTAGGTCGGCACAGACCAGCGGGCGAAAACCGGCTCGGCCGTGATCCGCCCCAAGGCCTCCCGGACCTCGACGCGCTCGGACTCCGTTCGCCGGCCGCGGCCGAAACGCTCAAGGAAAAGGCCCTGCGCCTCCTCGATAGTCTTCATGTCCAGATAGACGTTTCTCTTCAACTCCCGCCCTCCTTCCGTCATTCGAACAACAGGACGCGCACGGTCTCCCCCTGATAGAGCCCCTCGGTGTGCAGACCGATCTTCACAAGGCCGTCGGCGCGGATCAGCGTGGATATGAGGCCGGATTTCCCGAAAACGGGTTCAGCCGCACGGGTGCCGACGTCGTCGAAAAGCCTGACGCGGACGTAATCCTCACGCCCTGTGACGGATTCGATATTGCGCGACAGGCGGGCCGAGACCTCTTTCGGCCACTCCTGAGCCCCCGCGGCCACCCCGGAAAGCCTCCCGAGCAGCGGGCGTAGAAAGACCTCCGCCACCACCAGGGCCGAGGCGACATGCCCGGGTAACCCAACGACGGGCTTGCCGCCGCACCGGCCTAGAATGGTCGGCTTGCCGGGGCTGATGGAGATGCCATGCACGAGCAGTTCGAAACTCGGCAACGCCTCGAGGACAGAGAGGGTCAGGTCGCGCATGCCGACCGAACTCCCCCCCGATATCCAGACGGTGTCGCAAAACCCCAGGGCCTCCCTCATCATGCCCTCGAGGGTCTCGAACCGGTCCGGGCAGATCCCGAAGTACCGGGGCTCGGCACCGCGGCGGCGGCAGAACGCCTCGAGGGTGTGCCGGTTGATGTCCCTCACCTGTCCGGGGGCCGGTATGGAATCACAAGGGACAAGTTCGTCCCCGGTCGAAACGATCCCCACCAGCGGGCGCCGGTGAACAGAAACCCGGCTGCATCCGAGTCCGCCGAGCGCCCCGATCTCCTGGACGCGCAAAGGCGCGCCTTTGGGGATCACCAGCGCGCCCTTCCTGAAATCGTCTCCAGGCTGGATGACGTTTTCAAGGGGAGCGATCGGCCGCGAGACCTCGAGCGTGGTTTCGTCCAGCATCTCCGCGTACTCGACCATAAGCACCCCGTCGGCACCTTCGGGGAGCATGCCGCCGGTCGCGATCCGCACGGCCTCCTGCTCTCCGACATTCACCTCCGGAGCGGCGCCCATCCGGACCTCGCCCGCCAGATTGAGGAGGGCCGGAAGCCCCTCGGAGGCGCCGAAGGTGTCCCTGGCCCGGACGGCATACCCGTCCATCGCGGATCTGAAAAAGGTCGGCAGGTCCTCCGGTGCTTCGAAATCGCGGCTCAGGATGCGGCCGAGGGCCTTGTCGATCGGCAGGCTTTCTTCCTCCAGCGGATCGAACCCATCGATCAGCGCCAGGACGTCGGCGGTCGTTCTCAGTTTGAAAAAAGATTCCATGCTCGAAAGCTCCAGATCGAATCCGCCTGCCGTTCGAACAGCGAGGGCTGACCGGCTCCGGTGGATAAATATTCTCCCCTTGGAAAAAGCGGACCCATCCTGATTTGTATCGATTATGTCACAAAAAACATAGCGATTCAAACAGAAAAACCCCGCGATCCCCCTGCGGGATCCACACGGAAAAGGCCCATCCCTGCAAGGTTGCCATTCAGACGCCCCTGTGGCATGATCCGTTTGGGAACTTTTCGGAATGCCTTTACAAGGCCTTCACGACTCATCGAAGACACGATGCCGTGTGCATGAGCATCCTTACAGTGAACTCAAGGCGCTTGACCGAACGCCAAAATAATGGGGTGAGGTAAAGATATGCAGCCCGCAAAGCCGGATCTCAAAGGCAAACGCACCGGCCCCTACAGAAAGTTCATTTACTGGCTCACGCCGGAGGATGCGGCCCGTTTGAGGGAGGACCTCACCGCCGAAGGCATCAAGGTGAAGGCTGCCAAAGGCGTCGTCTGCACGCCGTTCGACTCGTTCAACCGGATCAGCACCGTGGCACCCGAGGTCTGGGACGATACCTGCAAACGCGCCGGCGCGTGGTACCATACCTCCGACAAGGACGGCCTGCACGCGGTCGTGAGTGCTGCAGCCCTGCCCGGCTATGAAGACCGTCTCGCTTCGGTCGTCACCGAATCGGACTTCACTCCGCCCCGCCTGGCCGACAAGGAGGACAAGCGCGCCCTTCTCGAAGACCCCATGCTGAAGGCACGGATGCCTCCGGCCTGGCTCAACGTCCTGCCGCGCGAGGAAGCGATCTATCTCCGCTGGGCGCACCGCATGGGTTCCGAGGAATCCCATTTCAATGCGCTCTTCCTCACCCACACGGCCAACCACGCCAACTTCATCCGTCCGCGCTTCTTCATCGAGGAAGCAGGGCGGATCGTCCCTTATTCCATCGACCGCACGGCCCACTTGTGCTCCTGTTGCCTCGAGATCTACCAGATCCTGGGGGATGCCTACCCGGTCAAACGGGTGGCGCCCTGCCCCGGCGCCGCCCTTTTCGCCCGCCTCGAGCCCGACCGCTATCTCCTGGTGCGGTCCGGGGCCGTGGCGGGGAACGATTGAAAGGACGCCGCGGCAATGGGAGCGTTGAGCGGATTTCACACATCGATCGACAGAAAATACCCCAAGGAGATCCTCCTGCCGGACGGTCGTGAGGTGCTCATCCGCCCCCCCGGGAAGGCGGACGCCGACGGGCTGCTCGGACTCTTTCAGAAACTGCCGCTCATCGAGCGCTGGCGCTTCGATGAGAATCCATGCGAACGGGGCATTATAGAAGGCTGGATCGATCGGCATCTGGAGGGCCGCACATTCGGCATCCTAGCCCTTTATGAAGACAAAGTGGTGGGATTCGGCACCATTTTGCGCCCCGGCTACGGCGGCCGCCGCCACACGAGTACCCTGCAGCTCGCGCTCCTGCCCCCGTTTCGAAAACTCGGCCTGTGCATGTGGATGACCCTCGACCTGATTCGCCGGGCCATGGAGTTCGACATCGAGACCCTCCGCGCGGACCTCGTGATGGGGCTCGAAAACGACGTGATCGAGGCGCTCGGCAAGTGCGCCTTTGTCGAACGGTATGTTGTCGAGGACGGCTTCAGGTGCCCGGACGGGCTGTGCTATATCACGGTGGTGATGACGAGAACGCTCTATCCGAACTGGAGCGATTTTTGAGCCGATGAGCCGCTTCCCATCACAGTTCGTGCACCTGCAGACCCCCAGAGGCCCCGTCGACATTCATTCGTTCTGCAGGCCCGAAACGATCGCGGCGTTCGATTTCGACCCCTCCCTCAAACGCTACACAGCGTACAAGCCGCTCCTCTCGGACAAGGAGACCCTGCTTACAGCCGCCTCGCAGGCGGAGCAGAACGTCACGCTCGCCTGCACGGAAGAAGGCGCCATCGTGGGTGTGGCCCTGCTGGAATATCCATCGGAGGAGGAGCGCTGGGCCCGGGTCGGCGAGCGGATCACGATGGAGGTCGCCGTGATCGAGGTGGGCGCCGCCTGGCGCTCCGCCGGCATCGCCCGGGAGATGCTGCGGGCCCTCGTCGATCATCCCCTGAAGGAAAACCGCATCTTTTATATGGTCGGATACTCCTGGACCTGGGACCTCGAAGGCACGAGGCTCACCCCCATCCGCTACCGCGAGGTGCTGATCGGACTGTTCTCGACCTTCGGTTTCAGGACCTACCAGACCAACGAGCCCAACATCCTGCTCCGGCCCGAGAATCTCTTCATGGCCCGCATCGGCGAACGAATCCCTGAAGCGGTGCAGAAACGCTTCAAATGGGTCCGCTTCGATATGGATCGCTACATGGAGGACACCGGCTGGAAAAACGCCTGACAGGCCGTTGAAAAACGCCCATCTGCTGCTTCGCGCTCATCCCGTGCCACTGCGGCGCACTGATATGTGCGCCTCATCCCACGGGATTTCGCAAGCCTTGCATCTGGAAATCTTTCAGCACCCTGTAGACATGGGGTTTTTCGACACGCTGCCGAGCGGCTGTCTGCCTGTCGAAGCCCAGCCGGCCCGAACCTGCGTTCGGAAAGAGGGCTTTGAAACACGCGGGGGGGGGACCCGAAGGCCTGTTCTCCCTCCGAGCCGCAACGGGAAGGACATCCGCCTACCGCTTGAAGAGCAGCATCGCGCCCAGCATGAGGAGCAGCACCCCCGCCATGCGCCGGAGGTCAAAGGGGATCCCTTTGAACCCGAACCAGCCGTAATGGTCCAGGATCAACCCCGTGGTCAACTGCGCCGCAATCGTCGCCCCCATGGCGGCGGCCGTCCCGATCCGGGGAACGGCGACGATCGTCAGGGTCACGAACATGGCCCCCAGAAACCCGCCCGTCAACTCCCACCACACGGCGTCGTAAATCCCCTTCAGACTCCCGCGCCCCGTCACGAGCACCACGGCCAGGAGGGCCAGGGTCCCCACGGCGAAAGATATACAAGAGCTTTCGAGGAACCCCACCTTCTGGGCGAGACGTGCGTTGATGGAGGGCTGGAGGGCAACAGCCATGCCGCCGGCGAACATCAGTGCGAACAGAACGAAATGGGACATGGGATCGTCTCCTCTCCTCTTGTCGGCGTATCCGTGTTTGTCCACCGGACCCCGCAGGCGGCGGATGGCCGTCCGGACCGGTGTCGAAATCCCATGATAGCCATTATCGAATGTTTTTCCAGGAAAAATCCACCGGCAGGCCTCAGGCCGTACCGGCCGATTTTTGCACCGCCCCCGCCTCCTGCGGACGTCCACGCCCCGTGTGCGCGTCCAGGAAGCCGATCCAGCGCACGTTCAGGCTCAAGGCCCCTCCGTCGTCCTCCACCCGGCCCTTGAGGACATAGGGCCGCGCTGCCTCCAGCAAGTGGCAATACCGGTCGTAGACCCGCGGGAAAAAGACCGCCTCGTAGATCCCGGTGGGGTCCTCGAAGCTCACGAACTTCATGGGCTCCCCGCCCCGCGTGTGCACGGTCTTGCCCGTCACCCACCACCCGACGGCCGTGACCTCGCGCCCCACACAGCACCGCAGGTCCCGGGCCCAGACCGGCCGCAGCCGCACGAGGGCATCCCGGTGGCACGCGATGGGATGGACCGAGAGGTAAAAACCGAGGGTCTCGGCCTCCTGCCGCAGCCGGTCGGCGCGGCAAAGCGGCTCCTCACGGCCGGGCGGGCGCATCGGAGCCGGATCGAGGCGGTCGAAGAGGCCCGGGCACCTCCGGCTTCGATCCCTGGCGAAAAAGCCCAGGGCCTGCCAGACGAGGGCCGGTCGGGCGGCCTCCCCCTCCAGGCGGTCGAAGCAGCCCGCCTTGATCAGGATGCGCGCGTCCTGAAGCGTGATCCGCCCCCGCATACGCCCCAGGAAGGACTCGAATGACCCGAAAGGCCCGTTCTTGCCCCGCTCCTCCAGGGCGGCCGCGGCGCCCTCCGCGGAAAGGGCCTTCAACTGCATCAGCCCCACCCGCACATCCCGCCCGCCGCCGGTGTAGGCCGACGCGCTCGCGTCGATGTCCGGCGGCAGGACCCGCAGCCCCATGCGCCGCGCCTCGGAGATGTACCCGAAGGTGTTGTAGTAGCCCCCGCCGTTCGAGATCACCGCGGCCATGAACTCGGCCGGGTAACGGGCCCGCAGCCAGGCCGACTTGTAGGCCACGAGCGTGTAGCTCGCCGAGTGGGGCTTGCAGAAGCTGTAGCCGTCGAAGCCCATCATCATGCGCCAGACCTCCTCGACGGTTTCCCGCCCCACGCCCCGCCGGGCGGCGCCGGCGCAAAACCGTGCGTAGAAATCCCGGAGCTTCTTTTCGCGGTGCTTCTTGCTCACGACCTTTCGGAGGGTATCCGCCTCCCCGGCCTCGAACCCGGCCAGGTGGATCGCCGCCAGGCTCAGCTGCTCCTGGAAGACCATCACCCCGAGGGTCTCCTCCAGAACGGGGCGCAGCAGCGGATGAGGCGGCTCCCACGGCGCGCCGTGCAAACGCTCCACCCAGGTGTGGATGCTCTGGTTGGAGGCCGGTCGGATGATGGAGGTGACCACCACGTTCAGATGAAAATGGTCCATCCGCCGGTACGCCTCGAAATCGATCCCCCGGCGGACCTGGGTCAAGACCCGCCGGGTCGCCGGGCTCTCGAAATAGAAGACCCCGAAGGTGTCGGCCTGATGGAAGATGCGGACGGCCGCGGGGTCGTCGAGCGGATCGAGTTCGCCGTAAGTCGGCACCCGGCCCGGGTGATTCTCCGATGCCATGGCGAGGGCGTCCCGGATCACCGCCAGGCTCCGGTTGCCGAGGATGTCGATCTTCACCAGCCCTGCATCCTCCACCGCGTCCTTTTCCCACTGGAGGACCGGCACCCCCTTGGCCGATATCTCCACCGGACAATAGCGGCGGATGTCGTCCGGCACCACCACCATCCCGCCGCAATGGGTGGACAGATGGTTGAAATGCCCCTCCAGTTTGACGGCGGCATCCAGGATCTCCCCCCACGGCTCCTTGAAGTCGAAGCCGCGCATCCGGGGATGCGTCCTGAACTCCGCCCCCATCTTGCCGAGCCGCCACCCGTAGCCGATCCTGCCGGTCACGCGGGCGATCTCGCCCTCCGTCAGGCCGAACACCTTGGCCACCTCGCGCACCGCCGCCCGCGCCCCGAAGGTATTCTGGTTGGCCACCATGGCCGCCCGGCGGTGGCCGTAGCGCGCAAAGGCCTCGTCCATCACCTGCTCCCGCTCGTCCCAGGCGAAATCCACGTCGATGTCAGGCGGGTCCAGGCGCTCCGGGTTCAAAAACCGCTCGAAGAGGAGGTCGTGCCGCACGGGATCCACATGCGTAATCCCCAGGGCGTAGGCCACAAGGGAGGCCGCAGCGCTGCCGCGCCCGCAGGAATAGCGGACCTTGCGGGTCATCTCCGCCACCACCAGGAAATAATGGGCAAAGTTCTTGGCGCGGATGATCTCCATCTCGTGGTCGAGGCGCCTGCGGACGGCCTCGGTGAGCGGACCGCAGCGCCGCCGGCAACCCTCCAGGGCCGCCTGGTAGAGGCGGTCGAAGGCCTCCCGGTCGCCCATCCCCGCAAAGCGGGGAAAGACGATCCGGTTGAACTCCCACGCCGAAAGACAGTCGTCCGCAATGCGCAGGGTGTTGGCGACGGCCGCCGGGGCGTGTGGGAACTGGTCGATCATGGCCGGTGGGGGCTGGAGAAAATCCGCCTCCTTGCAGACGTCCGCCGGCGTCAGGCGCGAGAGGGTGCTGTTTTCGGCGATGGCCCGGAGGATGCGGTGCAGGGGGAAATCCCCGCGCTCCACGAGAAAGACCCGGCTCGTCGCCACGGGCGGCAGGCCGCTCCGGCGGGCGAAGGCATAGGCCCGGGCCATCCCGTACCCGGGCGACATCTCGACGAACAAATCGTCCCGGCTATCCCTCCGCAGCGCCTTCAGGAGGCGGATGTCGTCCGAGAGGACCGTCAGGCCGCGGCGCCTGTCCCGCAGGACCCCGGTGAGGTCGAAGTCCGAATCGCAGTGCCGGGCCGAGATCACCGCGGAAAGGTTGGCGTAACCCGCCTCGTCTTTGACCAGCAGCACCGCTCGGCGCCCCCCGTGCACGAGTTCACTCCCGACAATGGGCGCGATCCCATGCTCCCGCGCGGCCTGGAGGAAGGGGACCAGACCGTAGAGGCCGTTGGTGTCGGTCAGGGCCAGCCGCCGCATGCCCAGGGCCGCCGCGGCGCTGCAGAGCCGTTCGACCCCGCCGATCCCCCAGCCCTTCGAGAAGTGGGAGTGGACGTGCAGATGGACAAAATCCTCCATGGCTCATGCGCCCTCCCTCACACCGCCCAGGTCGCCCTGCAGGGGCAGACGCGCACGCCGGACCGCATCCGCACCGTAGCGCCCCCGGATCCGGTCGAGCGCCCGGACGAGGTCGCACGCCTTTTCCTTCTGCGGCGCAGCCTCCGGAAACAGGCTGAGCTGGCCGCTTTCCGGGGCGAAGTCCCGAAACCAGACCCCCATGGCCCGTATCCCGACCCGCCGGGATGCGGCCTTCCTGAAAAGCCGCTCCATCCAGGGATTCAATTCAAACTCCCACCAGCTCTGGACGGGGAGCTTCATCTGACGGTGGACCTCCTCCAGGTCCCCGTAGCGGATCATCAGGCCCGCCCGGCGGGGCCGGAGGGCCTTCTCCCGCAGCCGGGCGGCGCACGCCTCGACCAGCCGGGCAAGCACCCCCAGGAGGCGGCTGTCGTCGTTATCGTCCCCGGGCAGGCTCACGCCGGCGGACACCACCGGACGGGCGGACTCCGGGCGGACGGGCGTCGGATCGATCCCGAGGACCCGCTGCCGGATGACGTGGGCCCGGCCGCCGAAGATCAGCCGGAGCGCCCCTTCGTCCAGGGAGGCCAGTTCGCCCGCCCGCCGGATGTGCAGCTCTTCGAGGAGGATCTTCCGCCGGACGGGCCCGATGCCGGGGACCATGTCCACCGGCAGGGGGGCCATGAACACGGCCTCCAGCCCGTGATGGACGTCCAGCAGGCCCGGGCGCCCATGCACCCGCGAGGCGATGTTCGAGACCATTTTGTTCCCTGCCAGGCCCACACTGCCCACCAGCCGGATCCGTGTCCGAACCTCCCGCTCGAGCCGCTGCCCGGCGTCCCTAGCCCGCCCCCAGAGCCGCCCGGTGCCCGTCATATCCAGGTAGACATGCCCGGGTCGGAACGGCTCCCAAAGCGGGGTGTACCGGCCAGTGATCCCCGTCAGGGCCCGCCACGCGCGGTCGACCAGATCGGGATTGGGGGGCAGGCGCAGCAGGTCCGGGCACTGTTTACGGGCCGCCATGAAGGGCATGCCCTTGAAAATCCCCTGCCTCCGGGCCTCCCGCGACACACAGAGCAGGGGGGCCCGGTCCGAGCGGGGCACCGCCACCGCCACCGGCCGCCCTCTCAGCTCGGGCCGGCAGACCTCCTCCACCGCGACGGCGAAGGCCGGAATATGAAGATGGATGATCTGACGCTCCATGGCACATACCCACCCTTGCAGCAGGCGCAGCGCAAGCACATTCAAGTTCCCAGTTTCCATCCGGAAATGGTCTTTTTGGCCAATCTCGGCGTCAATCTGCACGTTTGCTTGTGCGGCGACCTGCAGGTCGCCTCCACGCAACCGCTTGATTTTCTTGATATTGGCCAAACCGGGACCCGCCCCGCAGGGGTGGGACTGAGCACGCGCAGCGTGTAAAGAAAAATCCTCATTTCCGGATTGGAAACCGGGTTCTACCGGGAAATCATTTCCGGATGGATACTTTCTAGGAAATAGGCGCTGGTCTTCTCGGCGGCTTCGCTGGCTTGCAGCAGGCGCAGCAAAACACGCCCAATTTTCGAGCCGGAAACGGCGACCCGTCACAAGCCCCTTTCCATCAGAGAATAAAGACTTTTCTTTACAGGCTCCGCCTGCCCGGACCCGCCCTGGAGGATGAAGCCCGGGTTTGGTCACGACAAAGGAAATCGAGCGTCTGCGCGGAGGCGCCCCGGCAAGATCGCCGCACAAGCAAGCGTGCAGATAAACGCCGAGATCGGGCAAAAAGGCCATATCCGGGCGAAGCTTTACTTGTAATAACGGATCACCCCGACCACCCTGCCGTCGATGCGCAGGTCCCCCTCTGCCACCCGGATGGAAGCCATGCCGGTGTGGGCCGGCCGGAGTTCGACATGATCCGGCCAGTGGTAGTAGCGCTTCACCGTCGCCTCGTTGTCGATGAGGGCCACCACCGTATCACCGTTTTCGGCCACGGCCTGCTTCCTGACCACAACGAAATCCCCGTCCAGGATGCCGTCCTCGATCATGGAATCCCCCGTGACCTGCAGCACGAAATGGTCTCCCGAAGCCGCCATGGAGGGCGGCACCTCGATCGCCCGGCGGTCCTCCACCGCTTCGATCGGCTTGCCGGCGGCGACCTTTCCGAGGAGCGGGAACTCGAATCGCCGGGCCTCCAGCGGCCGGAGCACCTCGACGGCCCGCTTGCGGTTCTTCTCCCGCGGACGTCGGATATACCCCTTCCGCTCCAGGATATCGAAATAGGTCGTGACCGCGTTGTAAGAACGGAACCCGAAGTGCCGGCAGATTTCATCGAAGCTCGGCGCCTGCCCCCACTCCGACCGGTACCGGACCAGATAGTCCAGGAAGGCCTTCTGTTTATCCGTCAACTTCATCCTGCGCCCTTTTATGGTGGTATTGGATGGCTATGGAACAGCATATTACTGTAAATATCACTGTAAGTCAAGGGCAAAAAACGCCGGCTTCCACCCGCAAGAGGGGCACCGCCGTCCGCGCGCCTGCTTCGGCGCCTCCCCCTGAACCCCGAAAGCACATCGGCTTCTCACGATCCCTTCGTGAAAAATCAAAAATCCCGTTGATCAAAAGGGGCAAACATGCCTATAGTGCGTTTTCCAAGGGAATATGCGCGCTGTGATGTCTCAGAAGGCGCCGCCCTCACCGTTCGTTCAAATGCCCCCCTGCAGCCCCGGTCCTTTCGGCGAAGGCAAACCGTGCATGCGCCGATGGATCCCGTCCAACGAGGAGATGCAGCCCATGGAGATCCTGAACAAACTCTACCGCCACTCGCTCACCCTTCTGACCGATCTCTACGAGCTGACGATGGCCTACGGCTACTGGAAACTCGGTATGGCGGACAAGGAGGTGGCCTTCCACCTGACCTTCCGGCAAAACCCCTTCAAGGGCGGCTACGCGGTGGCATGCGGCCTCAGCCAGGTCATCGACTACCTGCAGAACTTCCGCTTCGACGACGAAGACATCGCCTACCTCGGCACCATCCCCGGCAACGACGGCCGCCCCATCTTCGATAACGCCTTCCTGCAATACCTCAAGGGCCTCACCCTGACCTTCAACCTGGACGCCCTGCCCGAGGGGACCGTCGTCTTTCCGCAGGAACCCCTGGTGCGCGTTACCGGCCCTTTGCTGCAGTGCCAGATCCTCGAGTCGGCCCTGCTGAACATGATCAACTTCCAGACCCTGGTCGCCACCAAGGCGGCGCGCATCTGTCTGGCTGCCGAAGGCGATCCCGTCATGGAGTTCGGACTCCGGCGCGCCCAGGGGATCGACGGCGGAGTCTCCGCCAGCCGCGCCGCTTTCGTTGGGGGCTGCTCCGGGACGTCCAACGTCCTGGCCGGGAAGCTCTACGACATCCCGGTCAAGGGCACGCACGCCCACAGCTGGGTGATGGTCTTCGATGACGAACTGCAGGCCTTCCGGGACTACGCCAAGGCCATGCCCAACAACTGCATCTTTCTGGTGGACACCTACGACACGCTCCAGGGGGTCCGCCACGCCGTCACCGTGGCGAAGGAACTCCGCGAGGCCGGTCATGAAATGGTGGGGATCCGGATCGACTCGGGGGATCTGGCCTACCTCAGCAGCGAGGCCCAGAAGATCCTCGAAGAGGCGGGATTCGGGGACAAGAGCATCGTCGGAAGCAGCGATCTCGATGAACACGTCATCCACAGCATCAAGGTGCAGGACGCCCCCATCAGCAGCTGGGGTGTCGGAACGCGCCTGGCCACCGCCTACGACGATCCCGCCCTCGGCGGAGTCTACAAGCTCACGGCGGTGCGAAACAAGGACAGCCGCTGGGAGTACAAGGTCAAGCTCTCCGAGCAGCTGATCAAGGTCACGACCCCCGGGGTCCTGCAGGTGCGCCGGTACCGGCGCAACCGCGATTTCAAGGCCGATGCCATTTACGATGTCCAGCTCGGCGTCGAAGAACCCTGTACCATCGTGGACCCGCTCAATCCCACCCGTCTGATGCACATCCCGGCCGGCACCCCCCACGAGGATCTCCTCGTCCCGATCTTCGAGGGAGGCCGCCTGATCTACGACGTCCCCACCTCCCACGAGGCCCGGCAGCGTTGCCTGGAACAGATCGGGCGATTGCACCCGGCCATCCGGAGGCTCCTGAACCCCCATGAATACCCGGCCGGCATCGAGATGCGACTCCACGACCTGCGGACCGATCTGATCCGCGCCGCCCGCGAAGCCGCCGGGAAGTAGCAGCTCTCATAAACCAGCCAGATAGAATAGGAGAAGAAATCGAATGCGAAAGAAGAACCCTTTACTCATCATCGCCTCATTTGCACTGCTGGCTGCAGGCTGCGCCACCCTCGATGAAGATACCGTGGTGCAAACGCCCCAACAGCCTGTAATCAGCAAAACGCTGCAGCAGCCGCAGCAGGAAGCACCAAAAAGCCTGAAGCGCAAAGTGGCAGTCGCCCGTTTCTCCAATGAGACCAGATATGGCCAAAGCTTTTTCATCGATGCAAGCAATGACAGAATCGGAAAACAGGCATTGGATATTCTTTCCGCCAAATTGATGGCAACAGACAAATTCATCCTGCTTGAAAGGGCGGATTTGGATAAAATCGAAAAGGAGCTTGCGCTCGGAAATGCAGGGAACCTTCGCAACATGGCAGACTATCTGATTGTTGGATCAGTCAGCGCTTTCGGAAGAAAAGACCAAAGCGAGGTTGGAATCTTCAGCAGAGTCAAGAAGCAAATCGCCTATGCTAAGGTCCATATTAGATTGATCGATGTCTATACTGGACAAATCATATACTCTGAAGAAGGTGAAGGGGAAGCATTCTCCGAGGCAGGCACTGTTTTTGGTGTCGGTCAAAAAGCAGGATATGATTCCGCGCTTAACGATAAAGCATTAGAAACAGCCATTAATAATCTGTCATCGAATATCATTGAGAACCTACTGGATAAGTCTTGGAAGGCATACATCTTAGGATATGAAGATGGATACTTCATCATTTCAGGAGGTCGATCCCAGAACATAAAACCTGGCACATCATTCGAAGTGATCCAGGAGGGGAAAAAAGTTAAGAACCCGCAAACCAATATGTTTCTGACGCTTCCCGGTCATAAAGTCGCGGAACTGGAAGTCATTCAGTGTGTTGGAGATACCGTTGAAAACGAAGTATCATTATGCAATCTAGTCCATGGTTCATTATCTCCATTTATTGAAAAGAATGATTTCTCACAATTATACATCAGTGAAGGCGACAGGTGATTCGATATGAAAATAAAGGCAATATTTGTTATATTTGGCTTGTTATCTTTAGCAATATGCGGATGCGGATATCAAGAAGGTGTCATTGAACCAGATCGCCAATCCTACCTGTACTTCACTGGCAACACTGAAACCGCTATTTTTCATATTGATGGTGGTAATGGAATTTTGATAGAGGGTAATTATTACACAGATTCACAGACGGGCCAGAAAATTCATAAAGAAGGCCGCGTACTATATGAAATTATCCCCGGAAAACACGAAATCCTAGTAAAAAGGAATGGGACCGTTGTCGTTAAGCGTCTCTTAATGGTCAATAAAGGATCGACCGTGGAGGTACATATTCCATGAAATATAAGTTTTTTTTATTTATTCTCATGCTGGCTTTGAGCGCCCTTATTGTTGGGTGCACCACGAGAAGCCAAATGTATTATTGGGGAAATTACTCCGGCACCTTATATAATGCGAAAAAAAATCCTTGTCCGGAGTCCTTATCTGAGCATAAAGCCGGCCTCGAAGCCATCATAGATGAGTCCAAAACTCGCAATTTAAGGGTTCCTCCAGGCGTTTACGCTGAGCTTGGGTATATATACTCTATGGAGAACAATACTCAAAAGGCGATTGAATTATTTCAACTTGAACAGAATACATACCCTGAATCCGGCGTTCTTATGGCGCGACTGATTCAACAAACCGAAAAACGCGCTGCACACGGAAATAAACAGGGAAATATCCCACCAGAAACTTCAATCCAGAAAGAAAAAGAAATGGGAGATTTGGAAAGTGAAAAAAACTAGTAGGATCTTCTGTCCTCTTTTGTTATCTTTGCTTTTCCTTGGCGCAATGGTGTCTGGATGTGCCACAGTTCAAATGACGACTAAAGGCGAAGAGTTTCCAAATATGTATGAAGAATCGCCGGTTGCCATACTTGTCTTGCCTCCTATAAACGAGTCGACAGCTGCAGATGCTAAACAATACTACGCTACAACGGTGCAAGAGGCTATTTCTTATTGGGGCTTTTATACCTTCCCATATGAAATCACAACTGACATTCTAAAAATGGAAGGTCTGTATGATACTGAATTACTAGTCAATATGCCCATTAGTAAATTCCGTGAATACTTTGGCGCAGATGCGGTTCTATTTACAACGATAAAAAAATGGGATCTTAGTTATATCGTAATCGCTTCTACACTAACTGTTGCTATCGAGGCTGAGTTGAAATCTACAACAACTGAACAAACTTTATGGAGTTACAGAGGAACAGTTGTAGTCGATCTTTCCGGTGGTCAACAGGTGGGCGGTGGATTGGCAGGGATCATAGCACAGTTAATAATAACTGCTGTCAATTCTGCTGTTGCAGATTATGTTCCTTACGCTAAACAGGCCAATTATCGCGCCCTGTCAACTCTTCCCTTTGGGAAATACCATCCCGACCACATGACTGATCAAAGCATGTCTTTTCCGGACTTGACGCCTGCAAAGACGGATTTGTAAAGGCGATTTTTGTCGAGCTAGTCCAGACGATGGCAGAAACCTGGCTGGTAAAGACTGTTTTCATGCCTTCAATGGGCTCGCGGGGCCTGGACCGGTTGGAGCGCCTGCACCCGGCCATCCGGAGGCTCCTGAACTCCCATGAATACCCGGCCGGCATCGAGATGCGGCTCCACGACCTGCGGACCGATCTGATCCGCGCCGCACGCGAAGCCGCCGGGAAGTAGCCGATCAATAGTAATACCAGATCGTCCGGTAGTCCGCGGGGTCTTCTCCCACGCTCCTGAGGCGCCTCACATAGTCGTAGACCGACACGTCCGTGTAGACGTAGGTGTCGACCAGCTCCAGCTTCTTCTCCCAGGGGTGGAATTCGAAGACGCGGCATCCGTCGGGTAGGATGGAGATGACGTCGTGGTGCTGCCTCGCGCGCAGGTAATTCTTCCCGAGGCGCGGGACATTGAAAACGATCTCGTCGGTCCGCACGGTCCCGGGCAGGAGCCGCGCCTCCTCGTGCTGCTCCTGCAGCAGACGGCTGATGGGCACCCGGTATTCGTCCGTCTCTTCCTTCCCTTTGGTGTTGAAGGTGTAGTAGGGCGTGACCCCGATGAGGCGCAGCTTGTGGCGCAGGAAGGCGGCCTCGAACTTCCGTGAGTTGTAGAAGGTGTAGACCAGTTGGTTGTAGACCTCCATCCCGTAGCGTCTGAATTTCTGCACCGCCTCGAGGGCCTGGGGCGTGATCTCGTAAGGGTGCTCGAAGTGGGTGATGATGATCACCTCCCGCTTGCCGGGGTGATGAAAGTGGTTGATGTCCCTCACCAGCGTGTCCGTGATCCGCTGCGGCAGGGTGACGGGCGTGCGGGTGCCGATCCGGATCCTCTCCACATGCGGGATCTTCGAGAGGCGGTAGAGGAGGTTTTCGATCCGGTCGTCCGAGAGCAGCAGCGGATCCCCGCCGGTTACGAGCACCTCATGGATCTCCGGGGTCTCTTCGATCCAATTCAGGGCCCGGTCGAGCTTCTCCTGCCCGAGGGCGGCGTTGGCCGAATAGACGTCTTCGATCTCCCAGTTCCGCTGGCAGTAGACGCAGATCTGGGGGCAGGTCAGGATCGGCTTCAGGATCACGATGGAGGGGTAGCGCCGCGTGATGCCCTCGATCGGGGAGGTGTCGCGCTCGAGCATGAAGTCCATCGAATGCTCCGAGCCCTCCCGCAGGGCCATCATCTTTGTGACATAGTGCATGCTCGGCAGGACCTGCGCCCGGACGGCGGTATCCCGTCCCCCGCCGGGCTTTCGATCGAAGAGGGACAGGTAGTACGGCGTGATGCCGAAGGGGATCCGGTTTTCCCGCGCCAGCTTGATCGCCCGGTACTCGTCCTCGGTCAGCTCGACCATGGCCGCGAGGGTGTCGGCGTTGCGGATAATGTGCTTCGTCTGCCAGCGCCAGTCGTCCCATTCGAGCTCCGTCGCCTTGAAGTAGTCGAGGATCCGGACCTTGTTGCGGCTGCGGCGCCGGATCACGTCTTCGTCGAGGCCGCAGGCGTAAAGCGCCATGAACTTCTCCGCCGCACGCATCATGCGCGAGAGGTCCGCCGAGCGGAGCTTCGCCGCCCGGCGTCCTTCATACTTCGGAAACGCCGGCATCTTCTCCTGATAGATGCCGGTCTTGCCCATCACCCCGCGCATGAGATGCTCCATCTCAGCCAGGAAACCGGGCGAGGGCCTCTCGAGGCCGTGGTAGTCGGACCGATGGAGCAGGTCGTTCAGGTACCTGAGGAGGCTGTATCCCGCAAGGCGCTCGCTGCGCCTCGACAAGATGCTCTCGAAGACCCGGATCGCGTCACGGACCTGGATGCACTCGAGCGGGGGCACCACGGGATCGTCCTCGAGCGTCCTGCGCAGCATGTCCTCCAGAAAATGCCGGATGCTTTGGCGTTTGTCGTCGAGCGGGGCCTCCGACAACAGGATCTCCTTGATCGGAGGTGCCAGATCCAATATCTTGAGCAGCCGTGATCTGATCTTCTCTCGTTCCATCGTCTATCCTCTCTCAGTAAATCTGTAAACTGCGTGATATCCGCCGGGCCTGGAACCCCATGACGGCAGGAGCAAAGCCCCCCTGTCCAACTGATGCAGGGCGAGCAAGAGATCCTTCTGCGGCCGAACGGAATACCCTCAGCGCTCAGCCGCCTTTCACCGGAAACAGCCTTTTTCAACGGGCCGGGCGAACAGGGGGGGCACCATTCTCCATCGTTCCTGGAGAGCCGCCCATTACGCGCCCCCCACCTGACCCTCCTTCAGGATCACCCGGGCATCCACGATGCGCACACCCTTTTCATAGGCGATCACGGGGTTCAGGTCCATTTCGGCGATCTCGGGGTAGGACTCGATCATTTCCGAACACTGCAGCAGCACCCGCGCAATCGCGGTCTTGTCGTACGGGGGGTTTCCGCGCACGCCGTTCAGAATGGCGATCGAGCGCACGTCCTCCATCATCTTGCGGGCCGAGCGCGGGGAGATGGGCAGAACGCGGAAGGCCACGTCCCGGAGGACCTCCACCATCACCCCGCCGAGTCCGAACATGATCACCGGACCGAACTGGTCGTCGATCTTGGTCCCGATGATCAGCTCGAGGCCCGGCGGCGCCATCGGCGAGACCATCACGCCGCGGATATCCGCGTCGGGCCGGTATCTTCGGGCGTTGCCGACGATCTCCTCGAAGGCCTGCCGCACCGCGCCCTCCCCGGTGACGTTCAGGCGCACGCCGCCCGCATCCGTCTTGTGGAGGATGTCCGGAGAGACGATCTTGAGGGCCGCTTCGCCACCGCAATCCGCCGCCATGGCCGCCGCCTCGTCGGCCGTCCGGGTCAGCCGGTCCTCGCTGACCGGCGCCCCGTGGATCTGAAAGAGCCGCTTGGCCTCCGGCTCGAGCAGGAACGTCCTGCCTTCCTTTCGGACCGTCTCGATGATGGCCCGCCCTTCCGGCCGCGCCTTGGCGCCCCAGTTGAAGACGAAGTTGACCTTGGCGTGGTATTCCCTCAGGTAGCGACCCCGCTCCGCCAGGGCCCCGATGCATTCGCAGGCCGTGTCGAGGGAGTCGTAGACAGAGATGTTGTAGTACCGCAGGAGTTCGAGGGAATGCGGTCTGGCGGAGCTGTAGAGGCTGTGGACGACGATCGGTTTATCCCGCTTGCGGACGAGCTTTCCCATCTGGTGCGCAGCGTCCTCCTCCTTCCACTTGAGGCTTTCGGCGAACCGGATCCCGTAGCCGCCGAAGAGGCCGACCAGGAGCAGCCCGCCCACATGGGGGTCCTTCAGGATGATCCGGGCGCACTCTGCAAAGATGGACGGGTCCGCATCGGTTCCCCCGGCCACGTCGACCGGATTCCTCACCGAGGCGGTGAAGGGCAGGATCTTCTTCAGGCGCTCCTGCGTCTTATGCTCCATTTCCGGGATTTCCACGCCGAGGTCCGTCAGGATATCGGCCGCGATGGTGGCGTGGCCGCCGCCGTCGGCCAAGATGGCCACCCGGTTGTTCCGAATGGAGGGGAGGCTCGAGAGGGTCTCGGCAATCGGGAAGAGCGCATCGGATTTTTCGACGACAATGATCCCGGCCCGCTTGAACGCGCTGCGGGCCACCTCGGAGATGCCCGCGAGCGCACCGGTGTGGGAGCCGGCCGACCGCCGGCCGGTCTTGGACCGCCCGCTCTTCAGGAGGATGATGGGCTTGTGGAGCGTCGTCTTGTAGGCCTCCTGGAGGAAGCGCCGACCGTCGCGCATCCCTTCGACATACATCAGGACGGCCCGTGTGTCGGGCTCCTCCTTGAAGAAACTCAGATATTCATGGAAACGGATGTCGGATTCGTTTCCCACGCCCACATAGTAGGAAAACCCCTTGCGGCTCTTGAGGCGGGCCTCGGTCATGAGCGTAAGGGCCATGTTCCCGCTCTGCGAGACGAGCGCGATATCGCCCTTGGGCGCATCCGGCAGCCCGACCAGGTTCATGCCGGTCTTCAGGTTCATCATGCCGGAGGTGTTGGGGCCGATGATGCGCACGTTGTTCCGGTTCGCGGCCTCGACCACCTCCTCCTCGAGCCTCCGCCCCTCCGCGCCGGACTCGCGGAACCCGCCGGCGATGATGACGGCCCCCGAAACACCCTTCTTGCCACAGTCATCCAGGACCGCCGGGATCGTCCCGGCCGGCGTGGTGATGAGCGCCAGGTCGACCGGCTCCTCGATGTCCGAGACCTTTTCGTAGCACCGGAAACCCAGGACGCTTTTCTCCTTCGGGTTGACCGGAAAGATCTTTCCTTCATACTTCTCGTCGATCAGGGTCCGCACGGCCTGAAACCCGCGCTTCGTTTCACTCCTCGAGGCCCCTACGACGGCAACCGACTGTGCATTCAATATCCTCTTCAGTGGCATCAACCCTCCTTCGTGTCTGGAATTTCCTAAGGCGCTCTGGCTGAAACCCGCCCGTCCCTTCGCTCACTTTCGCCTGCCCTTTTCCCTCCATCCCGCAGGGCATCCCGCCCCCGCCGCTCGAAAAGGCCGTCTCATTACGGCCGCTTGCGCTCCTCGAACCGGACGAGCGACTCCTGCCGCTCCTTGGTGGACACGCAGGCCAGACAGGCCTCGATCTCATAGTCCATCAGGGCTTCGAGGCTCACCTCGGAGGCCATGTGAAGCCCCCGCTTGATCATCCGCATGGAAAACGAGGAGTTCTCCGCGATCGCCCCCGCCATCGCGTAGGCGGCCTCCATCAATTGGTCAGCCGGCACGGCTTGATTGACGAGGCCGATCCGCTCGGCCTCCAAGCCGTCGATGTTGCGGGCCGTAAAGAGCAGTTCCTTCGCCCGCCCCGGGCCGATCAGGTCCTGGATGAGGCGCATCGCTCCCCCGGTCACCGAGGAGGTCACCCGCGCCTCCGGGGAGCCGATCTGGGCGTTCTCCGCCGCTATGCGGATGTCGCAGGCGAGCGCCAGTTCGTATCCAGACCCGAGCGCAAAGCCGTTGACAGCCGCGATGGTGGGCTTCGCGAAGCGCATGATTCTGCGGGAGGCCTCCTGAAGTTCCTCCAAATAGGCGCGGTAGTCCTCGAGGCTGCGGTCCTTCGACTCCTTGAGATCCGCCCCGGTCGAAAAGGCCCGGCCGCTGCCGGTGATGACGAGGACCTTGACGCCGTCGTCGCTCTCCGCATCCCGGAGCGCCTCCTGCACATCCAGCCAGAGCCGCCGGTTCATCGCATTGAGAACCCGGGGGCGGTTCAAGGTGATGGTCGCCGTCCTGCCGCGCTTTTCGTACAAGATACACTCGAACTCCATGCTCACTCCCCTGTCCGGTCAGTCGTTGCATGCTCTCTTCCAGGCCGGTTTCCCCAAGAAGCATCCTTGCCCCGAAGGCCGCCGGGCGAGCCGCACCCAGGAACAAGCCGGTCTCTCGAACATCATTCTTCATGAAAAGCAGGACCTCTCCCCCGTATCCGGCAACGGCCTCCCGGATGATAGACGGTCAACACGGGCACCCCTGCCGCACCTGGAACGGTCGATGTCACCAGCGGTCGCACCATCGCCTCTCCCTGGGCGGCGGAGCACATCGACAGGGCGCAGGGGAACTCCCTGAAAGGCCCTGCCTGTGCCTCCCTTCGGGTTCTTCTGCCGGACGGGCCTCGGAAGTCCCTCTGGGCTGCCGGACCCATTCATTGCCGGGACCGGGGAATTCCCGCTGTGCTGATTCAGTGATCGGTTTGCGGAGGGACAGCCCGCAGGTCATCGGGTCAACGCACAGGTCGATACCCGGATCGGTCGAAAAGACCCTTTCCGTATGGAAACGCTTCAACGAAATCGGCAGGACGGGCAGAAAAACCGCGAAGAAGAGATCTTCGCCAGATAAACCGAAGAACAAGCATCCGAGGATGTCTGCGATCACGAGAGATCACAGCTCAGAACACATGAGCACAAATATTTTCGCATAGAACGGGTTTTTTGTCAACCCATCTGCCGAACACGGCCGGCGGAATCCCGCCCGCTCTCGAGGTGGACCCGATGCCCGAGAGCATTTTTTGAAGATTCAAAGGAGGTAGTTTCCAAGATCTCTACCGGCATGCCGTCTTCACCCTTTCTTGAGCGCCCATGCCTTTTCCCAGAGCCGTACTCCCCGATCTTCCAGGCGAACGAGATAGGCATCCCCATCCACCTCGACGACGGTTCCTTCGCCGTGGATGGTCCGAACGGCGTCGCCCACCTGAAAGGATTTTTTTCGCGGCGCCTTCGGCTGAGGGGCCCCGGTCGTCGATAGGCGCAATGCAGGCTTTGAAAACGGCCGGGATCCCCTCACCGCGCCTCCATCCTGACAAGCGGCGGCGACCTCGGGTATTCGAGGCTCTTCATAACGCTTCACCGCCGACTGCCATTCAGGGGTGAGGACATTCTTGAACTCCTGGGGGAGGCTCAGCTCCCGGATCGCCCGGGTGAAGCCCACGTAAGCGACGTTGGCCTCGTCGCCGAGTTCCTTGACCGGAGGCCCGCCGCTCTTTGACAGCGAGGCTGAAAGATCCGCATCGATGGTCACCCGCTCGAATTCCCGCCCCTTGGCCCCGTGGACCGTCGAGAGGATGATTCGCGGACCCTCGCCGCCCTGCCCCGACCGCTTGGAGATCCTCATCATGTCATAGAGGGCGTCCGGGAAAATGGGGCTCTTTTCCCTGACCAGCCTGGCCATGCCGGCCAACTGGAAGTCATCCAGATCCCTGGCGTACTCTTCAAGGGCATCGAGGCCCTTGAAAGACCGGATGAACGGGTCGCGGATCTGGCCGTGCTCATCTTCCGAAAGCCGATAGACATCGAGGATCCTCCCCAGCACGGCGCCGACGCTCCCCTCCAGGGAAAAGGAGACCCGCCGGGATCGGAGTTCCAGGGCCTTTTCAAAGAGGGCCAGATTGGTCCGGCTCAGGATGGCGCATCGCTCCCCGGCCTTCGGACGCGGGAGACCGGTGTAGAAGCGCACCCTCGACGTCTTTTCGGTGTTCCCCTGTATCATGAAACCCGCCTCCCCCTTCGCCTCCCGGATGAACAGCGAGGCGAGGTCCGCAATCTCCTTCCCGAACCGGAAACTCAGGGTGAGATCCCGCTCAGCGTCAAAGGGCAGCCGCTTCATGGCATCGATGGCGTATCGAAAGCTGTAAATCTGCTGGTGGGAATCCCCGACGATGACGACCCGTTTGCGGCAGTGCGCCAGGGCGTCGAGCATGACCGGTGACAGATCCTGACCCTCGTCCACCAGGACCATATCGTAGCGGTCGAGGCTCCTGTAGAAGCCCCCTTCCCTGTGAAAAAGCTTCAAATAGAAGTCATGCGGGCAGGGTTTTTCCTGCCGGTACCATTGGCCCAGAATCTCCCTGCTGGTCTGAACGATGAGGTCCTGAGCCTCTTCGACGGCCTCTCTCACCACACCGGTGACATGACCCAGGTGCCCCTGTTGAAAGACTTCCATAGCCGCTTCGACCTTTGGAAACGGCGAGTTCAAAAAGAACTCCATGAAGTCGTACCCCACAGCGGCGAACTGCTGGGCGTTTCTCCCTCCCCGAAACGCGGGGAGCACATCGGCCACCGTGAAAGTCCCCACCTGGTCTTTCCATCGGCCGACATCCGCCGAAAAGGCCAGGGAATGGACCGTCCTGATCTCCACATTTCCCGGGAACCTCCCCTGCGCCTCTTCTCTGGCCTTCCGGTTGTAGACGAGGTAAAGGATCCTCAGATCATGATGTGCAGAGGCGATCATCTGAAGCGTGGTAGTCTTTCCCGTCCCCGCCCGTGCATTGATCAGAAGAACCCTCCCTGTTGAACCCAGTATGGCCTGCTGTTCTTCAGTCGGCTTCACGACCCGTACCAGCCCTCCCGTCATGTTCGATCAGGCGAGAGGCTATAGCGCCTCACCCTGTCCGTCAATCCCAAAGCGGCGATCCTCAATCCTGCTCCTTTTCTTTGCCTTTTATGGTCCTCGGCCAGTCTCCCTTTAGGCGAGAATTGCCTGGCGCACTGCTTCGGCCCCTGCCAGCGGTCCATCCCTCGCATATCGGTTTTGAAGTCCTCTGTCAATCCCTCTCTCGAGGCAGAAACAGCCGAAAGAGGACTCGCAAAACTCGAACTGATTCAAACGAATGCCTCTTGACACATCTAAATGTGGTTGACAAAAAACCCCATCGAACGATATATATTTCCCTTATATTGATTATTTCAGTTTAAATTTTGCGTTGAAACGAGAAATTCCGATGGATAAGAAAAACCACCAAAGGATTATCTGATCATCCAAGAGCGGGGTGTCTACGGGCGCGCCAGATCCGGCATACATCCAAATGCGGCTTGGAGGAAATAATTGCACTTTCGGAACTAGTGTCGTCTCCATCCGGAAATGATTTCCCGGTACAACCCAGTTTCCAATCCGGAAATGATTTCCCAGTACGACCCGTTTCCAATCCGGAAATAAGGATTTTTTGCCAATATCAAGGAAATCAATCGTTTGCGCGGAGGCGACCTGTGGGTCGCCGCACAAGCAAATGCGCAGATTGACGCCGAGATTGGCAAAAAAGACCATTTCCGGATGGAAACGAACTAAAAATCTGGAAAAGAAATCGCGGCGGGTTGAAATGCTTATTGATTTGGAGAATGACGCCGAAGACCTGTATGAATAGCAGCCGAAACGGCGACGGAAATCCGTCTGACTTACTGGTTTTCCAATGGAGTTCGATTGATGCAATCCATCAAAGCGAAGATGCTGCTGTGGTTCGGCCTGACGTTGACCGTGCTGCTGTCGCTGCTCGCGGCCACCACCTATTGGCAAACCAAAGACACCGTGATTGCTCTGACGCGGGAACTGAGCCAGGAGGTGCTCGCGGCCCGATCGGCCGAGTTGGGCCGGCTGATGCAGGGTTACCTGAGCGATGTCAAGACGTTCTCGAGCCGCAACCTGATCCGGAGGGGAGATTTCGTAGAGATCGGCATGGATCTGCAGAGGAGGGCCAAGGGCATCAACCCCGACTATGAAATGCTTTTTTTCGCCGACGCCCAGGGGCGTTTCATCACCACGACGGGCGCCATGGGGGACGTGTCGGACCGGCGTTACGTGAAGGCCATCATGGAGGAGGGCCGGCGCGAGTTCATCAGCGAGCCGGTCATCTCGCGCGCTTCGGGCGAGTACGTCTTCGTGGTGGCCGCCGCCGTGAAAAATGATGACGGGAAGCCGATCGGCCTGATCGGCGCGACGGTCCTCCTCAACACGCTTTCGGATATCGCGGGCTCGATCACCATCGGCGGGAACGGCTTCGGATGGGTGGCGGACCACAATGCGCTCGTCATTGCACACCCGGACCCGAAGATGCGCATGCACTTGAATCTGCTCCGAGCCTCGGAACGCGGGTTCAAAGGGGTGGAAGAGATCGGACGGATGGTGACGGAGGGCCGGTCAGGTCTGCGCGCCTTCGAGCGGCCCGACGGGTCGCAGGTGGTGACGATCTTCAACCCGATCCCCAACACCCCGGGCTGGGCGATCGGGGTCTCTCTCTACGAGACGGAGCTGATGGGCAAGGCCTACCGCCTCATGCGGAACATCATCCTGCTGATGGTGGGAATTCTTCTGGCCGTTCTGCTGATGGTCGTTTTCATCTCCGGCCGGATCGCAAAACCCGTGCTCGATCTGAAGAAAGGCGTCGAGGTCGTGGCCTCGGGGAACCTCGACCATGTCCTCGATATCCACACCGGAGACGAAATCGAGGCCCTGTCCGGCGCCTTCAATCAAATGACCGGCGACCTGAAGGAGTATATCCGGAACCTGCAGCAGGTCACGGCGGACAAGGAGCGCGTGGAAGGGGAGCTTCGGGTGGCCAACAAGATCCAGACCAGCATGCTGCCGCGCGTCTTCCCTCCTTTCCCGGATGTCGAACGGCTCGATCTGTACGCCGTCATGGAGCCGGCCAGGGAGGTCGGCGGCGACTTCTACGACTTCTTTCTGCTGGACGATCAGCGGCTGTACTTCAGTATCGGGGATGTTTCCGGCAAGGGAGTCCCGGCGGCCCTCTTCATGGTCATCACCATGACCATCCTCAGAAACCAGATGGTCCAAGGCGGTTCCCTCGAACAGGTGTTCCACCAGACCAACAGCATGCTCTGCTCCGAAAACGTGGAGAACATGTTCGTGACGGTCTTCACCGGCCTGCTGGACATCCGGACCGGGGAGGTGGAGTTTGTCAGCGCCGGTCACAACCCGCCGGTCGTCTCCCGCCAGAGCGGAGACTTTTCCACCCTGGATGCGCCGGTCAACCTGGTGCTCGGCGGCATGGAGGATTATACGTTCCGGTCCTCGAGAACGATCCTCGAGCCAGGCGATCTGCTGTTCCTCTATACCGACGGCGTCACGGAGGCCATGAACGAGAAGGGAGAACTCTTCTCCGATGCCCGGATGATCGAGGCGGTCAACGGATTGAAGGGGCTCGACGTGCGATTGCTGGTCAAAGGCATGCGGGAAGCGGTCGGGCGGTTCGTCCAGGATGCGCCTGCATCGGATGATGTGACCATGCTGGCGCTGACCATCGACAAGGGGTAATGAACTGGTTATCGCCCACCATTCGGACACCAGAACACAGCGGATCGAGTCCGGACGCGTTCACAACCATACGAGATGGTTGGCCGGACACATGCGAGGTCTTTCTCTCTGATCTCACGGCCGCGGACATCGTACAAGCTTCCTGCCAAGTCGTTGTTCTCTTCTGAAAAACACCCCACCAAAGCTCAGTCCTTGACCTAAGAGAAGGATGCACCGCCTGTGGTTGGATACAAAATGACAGATTCCCGTCATAGACATTCCTACGGTTTTCTCTAAGACTAGTCTCCATTCGGAAATGATTTCCCGGTACAACCCAGTTTCCAATCCGGAAATGAGGTTTTTCGCCAATATCAAGGAAATCAAGCGTTTGCGGGGAGGTAACCTGTGGGTCGCCGCACAAGCAAACATGCAGATTGACGCCGAGATTGGCAAAAAAGACCATTTCCGGATGGAAACAAGACTACACAAAGGTCAAATCTTATCGATTCAATCAACAAGTACACCCAGCAGAATGCTAACCGATCAGAGGCTCTAGATCAAACGGCAAGCTGAGCGATCCACGGCAGGTCCGGTTCCTAGCCCTGGAAGTTATGCGCGCGGAGCATCGATCAACACGGGGCAAGTCGGTTTCCACCGCAGCCGGCAAGTCTGCCAGAGGAAGAGAATGCGCACCACCCGGCGGTTGCCCTTCTCTCTGACCCTGTCTTCGCAGCACCTCCGGAACAGGACGGCGAACCGAAGCATCCGCTCGGCATGATGATGCAATCGCCCCCCCTGATCAGAAAGCAATGTTTAAAGGTTTTCTATCTCTCTGCAGGCGGGTAACGAACAAAGCGAAGCGATGAATAATGGAGGAGTTAGAGATGGCCAACTACGTGAATACCGTCCTCGGCAGAATGCCCACGGACGCCATGGGACCAACGCTCATCCATGAGCATGTCAATTTTGGTTTTGCAGGTTGGTACGCTGATCGCACCGTGGCCCCGTTTGATAAAAAGGCTTCCTTTGATAGGGCCGTGGAGACACTCACTGCCGTAAGGGAATCCGGCGTAAGAACATACCTTGACGCTACGCCGAATGATTCGGGAAGGGATGTCAGATTCCTGAAACAGGTTTCCGGCGCATCCAAAATAAACATCATTTGTGCAACCGGGCTCTACAACGAAGCGCAAGGGGGTTCAGCCTATTTCAAATTCCGCAACGCACTGCCCTTTGCCAATGCCGTGGAGGAGATCCAGGAGTTGTTTTTAAAAGAGATCACAGAAGGGATCGAGAATACTTCCATCAAGGCTGGTTTCATTAAGGTAGCTACAGGCGATGGCACTATATCTTCTTATGAAGAAATGGTCTTGAAAGCAGCAGCAAGGGTCTCAAAGGAGACCAGTGTTCCCATCATTACGCATACGCACGGTGGAAAACTGGCTCTGGCACAAGCCGATCTTCTTATCTCTCAAGGCGCAAATCCATCGCAAATAGTAATAGGTCACATGGGTGGTGTCTCCGATATCGATTACCATATCGCTGTTCTTGGCATGGGTGTTTATATCGGTTTCGACAGGTTTGGAGCTGACATGCCGCCGGAGAAACCGGATTCAGAGAATATTTCTTGTATCCTGAAGCTCATCCAACGTGGTTACGTGCAGAAGCTCGTAGTTTCCCATGACTACACAATCAATTTACTGGGAAGGCAGGTTCCACAACTACTGGCCCATCTCCCAAATTGGTATCCCACGCATGTATTCAAAAACATCCTGCCGGCCTTGAAGACAAGGGGCGTGAGTCATCGCCAGATTGAAGAAATGACAGTCGATAATCCCAGGAAACTGTTTGAAGGTGAATAGCAATATGTCGGCTGGTAGCTATCTAGTTTCCATCCGGGAATGGTCTTTTTTGCAAATCTCGGCGCCAATCTGCACGTTTGCTTGTGCGGCGACCCACAGGTCGCTTCCGCGTAAACGTTTGATTTCCTTCATATTGGCAAAAAATCCTCATTTCCGGATTGGAAACTGGGTTCTATAGGGAAATCATTTCCGGATGGATACTATCTTTGAAGAGCGCCTAGAACAGATATATGTTCTCAATAAGCTTTGCGTGGCGGTAGTTTCTATTAATAAGTCCAAATTCAATTTACGAAAGAAGTATAGGGATGGGCCTATACAATCCTACAGGAGGATTTTCCATGACAAGACAGTTTGAAAACAAAGTTGCCTTAGTGACCGGTGCCGGTTCAGGTATCGGAAGAGCGGCAGCTCTCGCGTTCGCCCGAGAGGGAGCAAGGGTCGTTGTGGTGGATATAGCGGAAGTAGGGGGCATGGAAACGGTAAAGCTCATCGAAGAAGGGGGCGGACAGGCGATTTTTGCGCGGTGTGACGTTTCCAGCCGCCACGATGTCGAAGCGATGGTAAAGAGAACGGTTGAAACCTATGGACGCCTTGACTGCGCCTTCAACAACGCAGGCGCAGGCGTCCTCACATCAACGACTGATTGTACAGAGGAAGCCTTTGATCTTGCCGTCCGGGTTAACCTTAAGGGCGGTTGGCTATGTATGAAATATGAGATTTTGCAGATGGAAAAACAGGGCGGTGGCGCGATTGTGAACACAGCCTCGGCCGCTGGCGTCGTGGCACAGCAGGGGCATTCGCCCTATAGCGGCGCAAAAGCTGGACTCATTCAGTTGACAAAGGTAGCAGCGCTCGAGAGTGGGGAAAAAGGCATACGAGTAAACGCAGTGTCCCCAGGCCCGATCCGCACCCCGATGCTCGAGCCGCTTCTAAACGATCCAAGGATAAAGGAGCATATCACAAAGAACGTGCCCATGCATAGAGCGGGAACCCCAGAAGAAGTTGCGGCAACAGCCTTATTCCTCTGTTCCGACGCGGCATCTTTCGTCAATGGCGCGATCGTACCTGTGGATGGTGGTAAGACGGCAGGTTTCTTGAGACAATAGGTATGTACCTATCCAAATTGTCAGCGCTTCGCCCCTAGAAAAAATGCTCATGAATTTGTCGAAACCCGGTGATCATCAAGAACTTGATGAGTTTAAAAATAGCAGGCGATAGTCCAATTTTTCAAAGGGTAAGTAGCCAGGGAGGCAAAACGGCAATGGAATGTAGGTTTAGCAAAGATGAAATGATAAAGCTGTACATTAATCTTGTGCGTACTCGGACACTTGATGAAGTCATGGTCGGAGGACTGCTTGCAGGAAAAGTCGGTGGTCACTGGACGAGCCAGGTTGGACAGGAAGCGATGGGTGTAGGAGCATCCAGTTTTCTTCGAAATGACGATTATATCCTATACGGTCACAGAGGCCACGGGATTACCACTCTCATACCAAAAGGTCTGCCACCGAAGGCTTTCATCGCCGAGCACTATGGCAGGGCGATGGGCAGCTGCCAAGGGATGGCATTTTTCCGCGAATTTGAGGCCCATCTGGGGATCGTCGGTCTGAGTGGAACGCTTGGAGGGAACTTCGTTGTAGCTGCAGGATTGGGAATCGGCGCCAAGAAGAGAGGGAAAGGTCAGATCGTGGTTTGCATTGAAGGCGATGGGACTTATAGCCGGGGCACCTTTCACGAGAGTGCCTTGATGGCTGCGAACTGGAAACTCCCTATTGTCTGGGGGATTGAGAATAATCAGTACATGATCTATTCGCACGTCAGCGAGCTTTACCCGAAGGAAAATCTCGCAGACCTCGCATTTGGTTACGGTATGCCCAGCATTGTAGTAGACGGACAGGATGTTGTGGCGGTAGCCGAGGCATATGCCTCCGCCTTTGAAAGGGCAAGGGCAGGGGAAGGCCCGAGCCTGATTGAGTGCAAGACCTATCGTATCGAGCCCCACGTCTTTGGGATGGCCGATCTTAGAGGAGCAACACCACGGCCAAAGGAAGAAATTGATGTCTGGAAGAAAAGGGATCCGATCAAGTTGTTTCAGAAGAGGCTTCTTAAGGAAGGGATATTGACTGCGGCCGATATCGAACGAATTGAGAGCGATACGAAAAATGAAATGGATGAGGCAGAAATGTTTGCAAGCGAAAGCCTTCCACCAGACCCGGAGATACTGCAACGTGCTCTTTATGCCGAATAAAGAGAAAGGGGCGCAAGCATGAGAAATGTTGCATTTTGGCAAGCCATAAACGAGGCATTAACGGAAGAGATGGACAGGGATGAAACGGTATTCCTTATGGGCGAATGTATGAGGGGTTCACTCTTTGGAACATCGAAGGGATTGGTAGATAAATTCGGACCGGAAAGAGTCCTCGATACTCCGATAAGCGAGTGTGCTATTGCAGGCGCTCCAGTTGGAGCGGCAATAGCTGGCTATCGCCCTATTGCCGATTTGATGTTCAGCGATTTCTTTCTTATCAGTGCCGATGAGATATGCAATAAAGCTGCGAAATGGCGTTTTTGCCACGCCGGGAAGACAAAACTTCCAATTGTATACATGGCGTCAACGGGTGGATATATCGGAAGTGATGCTGAACATTCACAGTGCAATGAGTCACTTATTATGCATACTCCAGGCCTGAAGCTCGTCATCCCGTCCACCCCTTATGATGCTAAGGGACTTCTGAAAACAGCTATCAGGGACAACAACCCGGTTGTTTTCCTGTATCACAAGCAGTTGCTAGGGACCAAAGGAAACATACCCGAAAAGGAGTATACGATTCCTTTCGGCAAGGCGGATATCAAGAGAGAAGGCACAGACGTTACTGTGATTGCCACCGGCTATATGGTCTCGATGGCGTTGAAGGCAGCAGAGCACGTGCAGGCGAGGGGGGTCAGCGTCGAAGTCATCGATCCGAGAACGCTCGAACCTCTCGATATCGACACTATCGTTGCCTCCGTAAAAAAGACCGGGCGGGTGATAATCGTGGATGAGGATACCAAACGGTGCGGCGTCACCGGTGAGATCGCGATGCAGATTATAGAACAGGCCTTCGATAGTCTCGATGCACCAATCCAGAGAATTGCCGCAGCAAATTACCCCATCCCCGCCAGTAAATTCCTCGAAAGCTTCGTAATGCCGCAGCCTAACGATATCGTTAACGCTATCCGGGAAGCGACTGGGAAGGACCTTGGGGAACCGATGCAGGCTGAAACTGCCTTGGACTTCAGGACACTCACAGGCACGGTGGGGGTATCGAAGAAGGTGTAATTCCTTCCATGACACAATACATGACGTTCTTGAACATGGGTTATGTTCTAAAGCATTTGAGAACCTACTTTCGGTATCTTGGAGGTGTAGAGTGGCAGGTTATATAGCAATACCCAAGCTTTCTATAGCCATGGCGAGAGCCACGATAGTTGAATGGAAAGCTGAAGAAGGGGAACACGTTGAAAAAGACAGTGTTGTGCTGGTTATCGAGACCGAGAAGACATCCTGGCAGGTTAAGGCCGATTTGACCGGTTATCTTCATATTTTGGTAGGAGAAGGAACCGAAGTACCTCCAGGCAGAGTAGTAGGCCTCCTCGCCGAGAGCATCGAAGAACTGCAGCAAATTCAAAAAGACCCTGAGAATGAGATATTTATTGACAGCGGTGACGCGGAAGAAGGCCATCAGAAAGAAACCGCAACGGCGGAAAAGGCGCATCCGCAACCCGTCTTTCCGCGTGAACGTGCGCCGATATCCCCTGTTGCCCGGAAGATGGCTGAAGAGCACATGATCGATGTGGGGCAGGTGGTTGGAACCGGACCAGGCGGAAGAATTACCAAAGAGGATATCGAAAAGGCGATTGAGAAAAAACACGATCTGAAAGCAGGCAAGTTGCCGGCTGATGCGGATTACCATAGCAAGAAGGAAAGATCCGCTATCCCTCTCACCGGAATGCGCAAGCGAATTTCAGATAACATGTATCGGAGCCTCTCAACCTCAGCCCAAATGACAATCATGGGCGAAATGGATATGACGGAGATCGTGAAGTTGAAGCGATCCTTTCAATCAAGTGAAAATAATGATGATCTGCGAGTCACCTACATTGATCTGCTTGTGATGCTGATATCGCGTGCACTCATTGATCATAGAGATGTCAATTGCAGTGTGATTGGCAATGAGATCAAGATATGGGAAGACATTAACATCGGTGTAGCCGTAGCTGTGGGTAGTGAAGGGTTGATTGTGCCGGTAGTAAGAGATGCTGACAAAAAAAGGCTTGGCGAGTTATCGCAATGCATAAGAACACTCGTCAATAAAGCACAAACTGGAGATCTTTCTCCCGATGATGTAACCGGTGGTACATTTACGTTAACGACTCTTGGCAAGGGCGGGATAAGCGTTTTTCAGACACCTATACTGAATCAACAGGAATCAGCGATACTTGGGACAGGGCCCATTACCGATAAGCCGGTGGTTAGAAACAATCAGATTATGATAGTCCCGATGATGCCGTATAGTCTTACTTTCGACCACAGGGCGATCAATGGATTCGGTGCAGAAAAATTTATCAGTAAGATACAGGCATTATCCCAGACGCCGGCACTTCTTCTTGTTTAGAAAACATGATGGGCAGCAATCAGGTAATGGTGTAACGCATAGGAGGCAGCAAAGGATGGGTTAAGGGCCATCCCCTTTACCACACACATCCGAGCTACGTTCACGGGAGCGGGGGCCCACCCTCTCCTGACTCGGACGGGGGTAAAATGCCATTCACCTGCACCAACAGCCATAACGAGGACCAACAGCTATGAAGCACCCGCTCTGGACGCCACCTGCAGCGAGAATAGAAAAGGCCAACATTACCCGGTTCATGAAGGAGGTCAATCGGAGGTTCGGAAAAGCCTTCTCCACCTACTTCGATCTCTACAAATGGTCCGTCTCGGCTATCCCGGATTTCTGGGCAACCCTATGGAACTTTGTCGACATAAAAGCGTCAAGCGCCCCTGACCAAACGGTGGAAAATCTGAAACACTTCCCCGGTACGAAATGGTTCCCCGGAGCACAGCTTAACTTTGCTGAGAACCTCCTGCGGTACCGCGATGACCGGGACGCTCTCGTGTTCAGGCGTGAGGCAAAACCCCCGGTTCGGATAACCTATAAAGAATTATTTCGGATTGTAGGGCGCCTCGCCAATTCCCTGAAACGTCTGGGGGTCACCAGGAAGGATCGGGTTGTGGCCTATATGCCCAACATGACGGAGACGGCCATCGCGATGCTCGCCACCACGTCCATCGGCGCCACCTTCGCCTCCTGTGGTACGGAACTGGGCACCCAGGTAGTCATCGACCGGTTCAGTCAGATCGAACCTAAGGTCCTCTTCGCCGTGGACGGCTACCTTTACAAGAACAAGCCCTTTAACATCCTCCCTGACGTGCAGGCCGTGGCAGAGGCAGTCCCATCCCTCGAGAAGGTAGTTATCGTTCCTTCCGTGAGTGACACACCCGACATCACGAGTATACCGAAGGCGGTCCCCTACGGGGAGTTTCTGAGAGAGGAGGCGGAACTGGTCTTCGAGCAGGTCCCCTTCGATCACCCTGTCTACATCATGTTCTCTTCGGGAACGACGGGCAAACCGAAGTGCATGGTGCAGAGTGTGGGGGGGATTCTGATCAACCAGATGAAGGAACTTATCCTCCACGCAGATCTCACCCGTGAAGATACCATCATCTACATGACAGCTCCCTCCTGGATGATGTGGAACTGGCTCATGGCGTCCCTCTCTGTGGGTGCCACCGTTGTCCTCTTCGACGGCAATCCCGGATACCCCGACTGGGGTGCCATGTGGAGAATGGTGGAAGAGGAGAAGATTACCTTCTTCGGCACAAGTGCTACCTACCTGAACATGCTGAAGAGTCAGAACTACGTCCCCAAAAACCACTTCGATCTCTCTTCCCTCAAGTCCATGGGGCAGACTGGCTCCCCCCTCTCCGCGGACGGCTTCGAGTATGTGTACCGTTCGATTAAGGGTGATCTCCACTTCAACTCCCTCTCCGGGGGCACCGACATCAACGGCTGCTTCGTCATGGGTTGCCCCATCATGCCCGTCTATGCGGGAGAACTGCAGGCACCAGCCCTGGGCATGAAGGTCAAGGCCTACAACGAGAAGGGAAGCCCCGTCTTCGATACACAAGGGGAGTTGGTCTGTGAAGCGCCCGCTCCTTCGATGCCGCTCTATTTCTGGAACGATCCGGGGATGTCCCGCTATAGGAGGGCCTACTTCTTTACCTACCCCAATGTGTGGCGTCACGGTGACTACGTGGAGTTCTACAGTGACACGAAGGGCGTCACCTTTTTGGGCCGGTCGGACGCCATCCTCAAACCCTCGGGAGTGCGGATTGGGACCGCCGAGATCTACAACGTGGTGGACCGCTTTCCTGAGGTGGCGGATAGTTTGGCGATTGGCCAAAACTGGGATAGCGATCAGCGGCTCCTTCTATTTGTCAAGCTCGCACCGGGTGTGAGTCTCAATGACGACCTGAAGAAACGGATCAAGAAAGCCTTGAGGGACAAGGCGTCCCCCCGGCACGTGCCGGCCATGATCGTGGAGGTACCCGATATCCCTTACACCTTTAACATGAAGAAGGTGGAAAGCGCCATCACCAACATCCTCAACGGCGGGCAGGTTACCAACCGGGATGCGCTGATCAACCCCCAGTCCCTGGCCTACTTTGAACAGATAATGCCACATCTGGGAGATGAGCAGAGGATAAACCCCACGCCTACTTACACAGGCAAATAACAAACAGCCATCGCCCCTTTACGCACCGGCATAATTATGTGGCTTTCTCACAATCATCCCTAATCTACATCATCCTATCCTGGAAGAACGCAAGGGTTATTGCCCTGCCTGTCCCTTCGCCGCTGTACAGGCTACAAATGTCAACACGTCTGCTTATATAAGAAGACGGATGGCGGTGAGGTAATGGCGTAACCTATAGGAAGCGGGAAAGGATGGCTTGATGATCGTCAGATTTACACCATTCGAGAGGCACGCCCATGGAAAAGGTTATTATCACATGTGCTATAAGTGGAGGTGCATCCCCTGAAGGAAATCCCAACCTCCCAAAAACACCGAAAGAGCAGATTGTATCTGCCGTGGAGGCGTTCGACGCAGGAGCATCCGTCATTCACATACATGGCAGAAATCCCAAAACAGGCATGCCGGAACACGATGCAAGGTATCTTGCCGACGCTATTGCGCCAATCAAGGAAAAGTGCCCCGGGATAGTGATCAATGTTACTACCGGCGGATCAGGAAAACGGTGCGATGGTGACCATCTATACAACGAGAATCCAAAAGAAAGCGTAAAAGGCAGGATTTCGGTTATACCGGATCTGTGCAGGTGCAATGACACGAGACCTGATATGGCATCACTCAATCCTGGGTCACCGGTCATCGATCTTTACAGTAATACCCGGAAAGACTGGCTTCTGAAATTCGTGATGGTTCATACATTCAATGACATGGCCTATGTTGCCAGCGTTATGCAGCAATACGGCGTAAAACCCGAATTTGAGTGTTATGACGTAGGAATGACCAACAATGCTATTACCCTCAAAAACCTAGGATATATTGATGGGCCGCTGTACTTTCAGTGCGTCATGGGCGTTATGGGTTGCATTCCCGCAACTCCCGATAATCTGCTCCACATGGTCCGTCAAATCCCCAGTCAATACCCATGGTCCGTATGCGCTGTGGGCTTATCCGAGTTTCCCATGGTGACTATGGGCCTCATTATGGGAGGGCACGTCAGAGTGGGCTTTGAGGACAACATTTATCTCTATCCGGGCGTTGCGGCAAAATCTAATGCGGCACTGGTAGAAAAGGTAGTGCGATTGGCCCGCGAGCTAGGGAGGGAGGTAGCGAGTCCTAACGAAGCTCGTCGAATACTTAACCTCAATGAATATTCGTAATATTGACGCAGAACTTCCCAAGAAAATTCCCTGACAATATATTTCAACAGCAACTTAACATCCGTTTCATGCTTTTTTTCAATTCATTTTCTATGATCTATGATTTAGAATTTATATTATGTAATTCCGTGTGCGGCTTATATCTACCATTAACCTCGGCATCAATATAATCGCTTGCCTTTATGCATTAAATATGCTAGCGTTTTGACTAAGAAAGCCTTTCGTTGAAGAGCCAAATGTGAAGCGGCTTATCATAGACCAATCCAAAATAATTTCCGCAAATCAGTCAAGAGGCGTGACTTAACAGCCCTCGAGGATTCAGGTGTCAGACAATGTTGAATTCCGGAGAACTGTTAGACATCATAGAGATTGGCAGAACTGCTATAGGCTGTGATCAAGTCGATGAGCTTCGTAAGACAGTGGTCAAGCTCGCAGCCCGCTCATTTGCCGTAGAACGTGCCAACTTTTTTTTGATTCGTTCCTACCCATCCCCAAGACTAGATCTAGACCATATCATCGTCCAGGGGATTGACCAAGAATATCTGGATCTATACCGGCAACATTACAATCAAATGGATCCATTTCTTAAAATTCTCTCCAGTTCGGCCCAAGTGGCCACTGAGAGACATGTCATATCTGATTGTGATTTATGCAGAACTGAATACTATAACGATTTTCTAAGACCCCAGTCTATCCATTATCAGCTGGTTATATATCTGCGATCAGGTGGACAATTGTTAGGCACATTGGGCCTTTGCCGAGCTAAAGGCGAGAAAAATTTTTCTTCGAAAGATTTAAAAAAGGCTCAGCTATTGGAATCACACCTCGCAGGAGCCCTCCAGAAAGCGATCTTCATGCGTAAGCTCACGAAATCGAGCGAAATCATAAATTCCATATGTCCAGACCTCCCCTATAAGGGAGTGATGGTCTTGGATGAATCGTTGGAGCCGCTATACATGAATGAGGAAGCCTTGAAAGCGATTTCTTGTTTACAGGAAGACGAACAGGGCGCGAGCGAGGGAAAACCGCCTCTTCCAAGCCAGCTGTATGTTACGAGCCAGAATCTTCTCGAAAGCGCCGCAGCGCAATCAGGTGCTGCGCCTGTTGTTAAACTCGAGCTGAAAAGCAATGGCACCGGGCAGTCAGTTCCGTCAAGTTTCCGCGTCATAAATTGTTCACAAAACACAAATCTATGTTTGATTTATCTCGGGGAAAGCGAATCAACAACGCCTTTGTTTGAACAGCTGCAGAAATCCGGGCTTAGTCGCAGGGAATTCGAGGTTGCCGGTCTTGTCCGCGAAGGGTTCAAAAACCGACAGATAGCCAAAAAGTTGTTTATCAGTGAGTATACGGTTGAAAATCACTTAAGGTCAATTTATGAAAAGCTAGGAGTAAAAAACCGTACAAGCATGGCGCACAAAATACTATGCTTATCCGGACACAAATAGAAGCATTTATATTATTTCACTTAAAAACCGCTCAGCACTTATTTGAAATCGTGAATCTAAACCTCACATCTTACCTTGTGTCTATCCCAAAATGTTTTATCCAGCACGACCCAGTCTCCAATTGGTAAATGAGCCTTTTCTCCTCACCCTTTGGCCTCTCAGCTTTACCCCTTCGGGCCGAGTCCCGCTTCGGCCAATATCTACTCCATCCGCAAATGGTCATCCCGCGCGGCCCCATTTCCAATCCGGAAATGCGGATGTTTTGCCAATATCAAGGAAATCAAGCGCTTGTGCGGAGGCGACCTGTAGGTCGCCTCCGCACAAGCAAACACGCCCAGCTTGGCAAGAAATAGAGCTTTCCCGGATGGAAATCAGCTTAAATCCCGAATCGATATTATGAAAATTGACGACTTCCCGCTATTGTTATTTATTTAAATGCCTCCCATAATTTCATCAATCCCAAAAGAAAAAAGTTTGGCTGCTCGTCCTTGAGATGTCAGTCTCTTACGAAAATACTTACCGTGCCAACAAATTATAAAACTACTTAAAATCTACCATATTGATTTATCGGCATGTATGGTGGTAAATGCACTTAGGTTTAAACAAGACATATATCGCAAGTCTATCCGCTATTAGTTACAGATATAGTACAAACATAATAAACAATTTTGTTTTAACTTAACCAACGAACTGGTTCCCTTTCCATAGCAAAATATGCTTTTAATACAATTTTTATATCGATATGATGACCTGTCTAATTGCAATCGCATATCGCTAAATATGCAAATATCATGACTGATGATGTTTCGATGGAAATTATCTTATTTACTAGTCGAGGAGATAATTCCTGTCTCACTTATAAAAAACCATCATTAATCGACTGCAATTACCAATATAACCGATCGCATAGATTACACACCGGCCGGTTGTGCAAAATGAGCAAATTGCCACCGTTTTCTATCCCTTGAGTCTTACCTTCGATCACAGGGCGAACCATACTTTTGGAGTCGTACAGTTTCTGTGCAAGTTGCAAAGACACCTGAAGACACCGAGTCTTGTTTGGCATTCATTCTGGAATCAGAGAGAGGATAGTTCCATGGAAGAAAGAGATGTGGTAATCATTGGGGGCGGCCCGGCTGGTTATGCGGCAGCAATCCGAGTATCTCAACTTGGCGGCAAAGCTACCCTTGTTGAAAACGATACCCTGGGTGGTACCTGCCTGAACAGTGGATGTATCCCTACCAGGTCGCTGGCCCGCGGGGCAGAGCTGTTTGATATGGCCAAGAATGCAAATGACTATGGAATTACCTACAGTGACATATCGGTCGATTTTGCAAAGATGCAGACACGAAAGGAGACTGTGGTCAAAAATCTTACAGCTGGTGTGAATTCCCTTCTCAATGCAAACAAAGTAGAGCTAATAGAGGGACTGGGCCAATTCATTTCGCCCATGCAACTAGAGGTATCCCTAAAAAATAAAACAAAAAAGATTTTCACCGCACGCAAAGTCATTATAGCTACCGGATCAAGGTGTAAAAACTTGCCTATTCAGACCAGATTGACAAAAGTCATCAATACGACACAAGCCCTCCGTCTTACTCAATTGCCAAAATCTATGATGGTTGTTGGGGGAGGGTTTATTGGCGTTACTTTTGCTATAATATTATCAAAGCTGGGCGTAGCAGTAAATCTTATCGAAGCAACTTCTCACATTTTGCAACATATCGATAGTGAAATTGTCACTATTTTTGCAAGGGAACTCAGCAGCAACGGGATCAAGACCTTTACAGATGCCCATATAGTCAAGATAGATGATGCTCGCGGTGATTTGCATGTTGATATTAAGGCAAAGGGGCAACCGTTTACCGTCTCTACAGAGTATGTTCTCATGGCGGAGGCAAGAGAACCAAACATTGATGAAATCCGCCTAGAACAAGCAGGAATTCAGCTCAACGATAGGGGTGGTATCGCTGTGAACAAAAGAATGGAGTCAAACATCTCGGCCATATTTGTTGCAGGCGATGTTACGATGGAGCATATGTGGGCACCTGTTGCCTACGTCGAGGGAATCACCGCGGCGGAAAATGCAATGGGTTTAAAAACGGAAGTCAACTATACGGCAATACCTTACTGGATTAGTACGGTCCCTGAAGTAGCCTCCGTAGGCATGACCGAAGATGAGGCCGTTGCGAAGGGATATGCGATACAGATTGGGAAGTTCCCTTTTGCTGCAAACGGTATGGCGACTATTCTGCATAAGAAAACAGGCATGGTGAAGCTTGTCGTCGATGAGCAGTACCATCAGATCCTTGGAGTTCATATCGTTGGTCCGGGTGCTACAGATCTCATCTCCGGGGCTGCCCTCGCCATACGGCTCGATGTAACACCGGAAGACATTGGCGCAACACTTCATGCGCACCCTTCTCTGTCGGAGGCCCTGTGGGAAGCCGCAAGGGACGTCAACGGCGAAGCGATTCATTCATTCAGACAAAGAAAATAGTTTTCTCTGGCTGAGGCAGGGAGATGAAGAACCAATGAGTATTGTATGGGAATTGGGATTAGTCGAGTATGCCAAAGCATGGGAGTTGCAGCGTAAGCTTCACCGGCAGAGGTTAATGGAGGAGATACCTGATACGCTCCTTCTTCTGGAGCATCCGCCAACCATCACCATCGGTAAATCGGGTAGAATCGAGAATGTTCTTGTCCCTAGAGAAACACTCCGGGAAAAAGGTGTTTCTCTTTTTTTCATAGATAGGGGTGGCGATGTGACTTATCATGGGCCAGGCCAAATCGTCGGTTATCCCATTATGGATCTGAAGCAAAGGCAGAAAGATATCCGTAGATTTGTTCATGATATTGAAGAAGTGATTATCCGGATGGCGAATGATTTTTCCATCAGGGCGGGGCGGGATATCACCCATCCCGGCGTGTGGGTTGACGGGAAAGAACTCGCCGCAATTGGGCTTGCTATCCGGAGATGGATCACTATGCATGGGTTCGCAATTAATGTAAATCCTAACATGGCACATTTTTCCTTTATTAACCCATGCGGCTTCAAAGACAGAGAGGCAACTTCCATGTCCAAACTCCTTGGAGAGTCATTCCGGCCAGATGCGGTCAAAGAGCGTTTAGTTTTGCATTTCTCTGATATTTTTGATTTTCCTTTTGATTTGAAAACAACTAATTGAGGAAGTGCTTAATGACCCATAGACGTCTTCCTTCATGGCTTACGCAAAAGATACCTGTTCCGGAAGTCATTCATCACATGGACCGGCTGCTTAGAGAAAAGAGTTTGCACACCGTCTGCGAGAGTGCCCTTTGCCCGAATATGGGAGAATGTTTTTCTCGCCATACAGCGACTTTTATGATTCTCGGCGACACATGTACGCGACGCTGTACTTTTTGTGCAATCAAAAAGGGTAGTCCGACCACAGTCGATGAAATGGAGCCATTCCATATCCTTGAGGCCGTGAAGTTGCTAGGGCTGCGCTATGTGGTTATCACCTCGGTAACCCGGGATGATTTGCCTGATGGTGGTGCTTTTCAGTTCGCCAGAACTACGGATCTACTACATCAGGACGAGGCAGGCATCCTAGTGGAAGTCCTTATCCCGGATTTTTGCGGATCAATCACAGCACTGAACATGGTTGTCAAAACACATCCCGAAGTTATCAACCACAATATTGAAACCATTCCGCGTTTGTACAAACATGTCAGGCCTATTGCGGATTTCTACCGGTCCCTTAGACTCCTTTCTGAAGTGAAAATGCTTGATCCAAGAATTGTTTTGAAATCCGGCCTCATGGTTGGATTAGGTGAAACGAAAGATGAAATCATAGAAGTTATGCGCGCCCTTATCGACCACAAGTGTGACATCCTCACCATCGGTCAGTACCTTCAGCCTTCGCCGCAGCATCACCCCGTGGTTGAATTTCTTACACCAGAACAATTCGCCGAATATGAACGGCTAGGGCTGGATATAGGATTCAGAGCTGTCGCTTCAGCCCCGCTTGTCAGGAGTTCCTACAGGGCGGCTGAACTTTACCGTACTGCAAGGCTTTTATTGAGCCCCCATTGAACCTGCCCTATCTGCGTTTGGAGGTATGAGATCCCCTCCCCGGCCGCTCCCTCCTGATCTGACGAAAACCTCCTGCGCGATTTCACCGTTCGCAAAACCCTGCCAGCCGCTCACCGCTGCCGTTTGAGAACTTCGCTGCAATACTCACCCCGATGAAATCGAACTGCAGATGCAGTGTTTCTTCTCGTTACGATGCTTCCATTATGGTGGATGGTCTATCGAAAAGGGTCCACTTTTTTGGAAGGCCTGACGGAAAGCAGATTGCGCATTGGGTGCGAATCTCGGCCCGCGTGCCGCCGGCAGCGGAACAGGGGCCAATTTCGACGGAGGGGAAAACGATTCATGGGGGCTCGTACAGGCTGAATTCTGGCGGTCCGGTGAATGCCTTCATGGGTATTCACATGCGCCTGACCGGAAGATGCCATCGCAAAATGACGGGATCCTGCTATTGATTCTTTTGTCTTGCGATGCGAAAGTTGGACCTGTCCATTCCCAGGACCGATGCAGGAGTCATGGAAGGCCCAGGATAACTGGAGATCACATTCTTCTGGGGCGGTGTTCGGCAGCCCAAGAGGATCGCCAAAGCCCGCGATGAAGGGAGTCTTTGCAATGTCTGTGAATCCTACCAAAATTCCACATCAATTCAGGGCATACCTCTTTTGTCTCCTCATCATCAGCCTTCTTCCGAACTTGGGCGCGCCCAATACCGTCATTGCCAACAGCGCGCTCTCGGATGATCTCTTTTCCGTATCCTTCTGCAACGAAAAGGAGGGTTGGGCCTGCGGCCGTTGGGGGACGGTTCTCCACAGCGAAGATGCCGGGCAGACCTGGAAAATGCAGGAAAGCGGAACAGATTACACCCTGTCGGGCGTCTTTTTCGCCACTCCCCGTGAGGGATGGGCAGTTGGGGATGGCGGGACCATCATTCACACAACCGACGGGGGGAAGAGTTGGAAGCATCAGGAGAGTCCGGTTCCCTTCTTTCTTATGGGGTTGTACTTCACCGACGTCCGCCAGGGTTGGATCGTAGGCGAAAGAACGACGATTTTGCACACCCGGGACGGCGGGCAAACGTGGGAGGTCCAGTTCCAAGACGAGGATTTCATCCTCAAGCGCGTCTCCTTCTGCGATGACCGAAACGGCTGGGCCGTTGGCGAATACGGCTTCACCTACCATACCACCGACGGCGGAGAAACTTGGGAGCGCCAGGCTGGAGAATTTGGCTTTTCTGAAGAAACAGGTGAAATCATCGGCGGGAATTTCCTGTTCGATGTCGACGCCGTCGACCCGCAAACGGCCTGGGTGGTCGGGATTGACGGCTATGTCGCCCAAACCATCGATGCTGGTCATACCTGGAACAGAATCGAGGGACGTCTCCCAAGAACACACCTCTTCGCCATCGAGGTCAAAGCGGATGGTGTCCTCGCCATCGCGGGCGCTGATGCACTCTACACCAGCCCGGATGCGTGCGGACATATCGAGCGTGCAGCCCACCACCCCCAGCTCAAGTATGGATGGCTCTATGACCTAACGTCAGTGGGGGCAGACGGCTTCGTGGCTGTGGGCAAAGAGGGATGGATCTATCGAACCGATTCGGTGGCGTCTGCGTGGCAACCCCGTCACTAAGTCCATCCCAAAACGGCGGTATCATCCATAACCTGCTGCAGCAATCTTGCAGAAACGACTTGAACGCAGAATTTTCACCGAACATCGCTCTACCCTGAAATTCCATGGGAAATCGCTTGCGTCCCTCGCCGGAGAAATCACCCGAAGCTGGGAATGCTGGATATATAGCGCACATAGTGCCGCTCCATCACCCTTGAGTATGCGCAGTTGGACTGGATAGGGACCAGAAGCCCTTTACAGCAAATTGCCGCAACAGGATGTAGTCGGTAGCGTGCTTCACTACCCAATACCAACTTTTTCGCCAGGGATGGAAGGGGAACCTCGATGGCTTCCAATCGATACATCGATCGCATCAGCAGCTTTCTTGTCCAAAATCGCTATAAGGTACTCATCGCATTTCTGATCTTCTGGATAGCCTTCACGTCAGGCGCGACACGCATCAAGACGGAAGTCATCCTGAGAGATCTGTTTCCCTATGATCATCCCTATTTAAAACTGCATGCGCGCTTCGCTGAAATCTTCGGGGGGGGCGGCTATGGCGTCGTCATTGCCGTCAAGGCTGAAGATGGCGACATCTTCAACCAGAAAACACTCACCAAGATTAAGGACATCACCGATGAACTGGTTCTTTGGGATGAGGTTTATCGTGTTCTGACCATTTCCATCGCCAGCAACTCCGTAAAAGTGGTGAAAACCAAAGCAAAGGGTGAAATCGTCATCGATACCCTGATGTTTCCTGAAGTTCCCAAGACCGCACAAGAAATAGAACTTCTAAAAAAACACATCTTCTCGAATCCATCCTACAACGGGACACTGGTGTCAAGAGACGGTGAAGGAGTTCTCGTACTCACACAGTTAAAGGAATTCATCTCCTATGAAAAGGCCTTCGCTCTCTTTCGCGATCTGCAGGCCAGGTACAGCGACGGAGAGACATCCATTCATATCGTAGGTTATCCCATGCTCATGGGGTGGATTTACAGTTACAAAACCCAGATGTACTGGGTGTTCGGCATCAGCGTGGCCCTCATGGTCCTGATCCTCTTCCTGATTTTCAGGAACTTTGTTGGCATGATCGCTCCCATTGCCATGGCCCTCATCTGTACGGGCCTGGGCCTCGGATTTATCGGCTGGACAGGGATCAATTTCAGTCCCCTGCTCTATGTGCTTGCCTTCCTCGTCGGCGCGCGCATGCTGAGCAACGCCGTCCAGATCACCCACCGGTACATATACGAGTACCAGGTGAACTGCTGCCTCGATGGGCCGCGCCGCGTCGCCGGCTGCAACACCATGGGGGCCATGCTGATGCCGAACGCTGCCGCCGTCGCTACCGACGCTGCCGGATTCCTTGTACTTGCCCTGGCCAAGATCGTGCTCATGCAACAGCTGGCCATCCTCATGAGCTTCTGGATGATCACCATCGCCCTTTCAGGCTTTCTGGTTCCCCTCATATGCTGCAGCCTTCCACGCCTAACCACGGTGAAACCAGACGCCATCAAGAAAGAGACGTGGTTTGACAGGGTCACCATCGGTATCTCCAGGTTCTCCATTGGGAGCGGCAAATGGATCATCGGCGTTGGGGCCATCACCATTGTGGTTTTTGGCGTCTGGCAAACCACGAAGTTGAAAGTTGGGGATCCCACGCCGGGATCGTCGATATTATGGCCGGACCACCCCTACAATCAGGATCAGGCGTTCATCAACCAGACCTTCGACGTCTCGTCGGAGGACCTGATGCTCTACTATGAGGGCGATGCTGGTTCCGTCTACGATCCTTTCGTCATGAAAACCTTCGAGGCATTTGACCGTTACATGGCAAAGCACCTGCCGGACATATACAAGTCCTCTTCCGCCATCACGGATATGGCCAAAATGCTCAACTTGACCTTCCACGATGGGGACCAGATCTGGTTCCAGATGCCGAGCCAGGCGGAACAGGTGACCGGCTTGTTGGGCTACATCCGGAACAACATCGATCGCAACACACTGGGACGCTACATGGACCCAACGTTGAAACGCGCCCAGATCACGGTCTATTTTTCCGATCACACTTCGGACAACATGCTCAGGATACGCGATGCAGCTTATAATTTCTTCGAAGACAACCGCATGGAAACAGACAGGGGGCGCTTTCTCCTTGCAGGTGGTTCCATCGGAATGGAAATCGCCGTCAACGAAGAGATGCGGAGGACTCACGCCCTCATGGACACTTTGGTCCTGATTGTCATCTTTCTCATGTGCATGCTGGCCTTCAGAAGTTTCGTAGCCGGCGCCATGCTGGCCGCGCCCCTAATCCTTTCGAACCTCGTTGCTTTCTCCTACATGTCCATCAATAACATAGGTCTTTCCACTAACACTCTCCCATGCTCGGCGGTGGGTGTCGGCGTAGGAGTGGATTTTGCGATCTATCTTTACAGCCGCTGTATGGAGGAATTTCCCAAAAGTCATGACTGGCAGCAGACAGTTTTGACCGCCGTTCGAACCGCCGGCAAGGGTATCGTCTTTACAGGCTTGACCCTGATTCTGCCGATCCTCCCATGGGCTTTCATATCAGCGCTGAAGTTTCAGGCGCAGATGGGCTTCTTTCTGGCGATGCTGCTTTTCACCAACATGGTCGCTGCGTTGACACTCCATCCGCTCTTGATCCTCATCATCAAGCCGCGGTTCATGACTCAAGGGACCCCGGCATTGGTCGGTAAATCGAGATCGGAACACCACGAACTTCAAAGCCAAGGAGGGGAAAGATGAAGAAGATGGGGACACTAAAGTGGTATGCGGCCATCGGTCTGATTGTCCTGAGCGTGTGTCTATCAGGACAAGGCCAGGGCTGGGCCAGGGGGGACCGTATGATCTATGTCTACGGCAGTGAACAAGGGGATCAGATCGAATGCTCGCTGGAACCGATAAAAGCCAGTGTGGGGAGGGATACTCGGGTCATCTGGGCCAACGAGTCGGACAGTGAAATTCAAGTGATCTTTCTCCATGGTAAAGAGTGCGAACTATCCACTTACGGTACACTCGGCTGGAAGATGAATAAGAGCTGTTACATAACGGATAAAACCATCCCTCCAGGTGGTACAACAAGCGCTGTGTTCAAGAACATCGGCGTATACGAGTACGCAATCCTGTTTGTAAATAAAAACAGAAAATTAAAAGGTGCCATTATCGTTGCTAGTCAACCAGAATATCCGCCATGCTGAATCGAGTCTATAGAGACATTGACAAGTCAGAATTCGCTTTCAATATGAATCAATTAGGGGGAGAGAGCACCATGAATAAAAATATAGAGACGGATCGTTGTTCATTCCGTCGTATGTTTCCACTATTTTTTGCTGCGCTGTCGCTCTTAGCCGTATTCGGTTCCGCGACTCCATCCGGTGCATTCATTACAAAAATGGGCGACATGCCGCTAACCATAATGGGCTACATCAACCAGGGATTAGGCTATGGAATCACAGGTGATGAGCATTATGACACCAAAGAAGGACCTCAGTCAGCCTACTATAACGTCCTGCTTGAGATGGAACTTGAAGTGTCTCCTAACCTTAGGTTTTTCGGTTCGGGCATGTTGACCGGCGATTGGGCCTACGAATTTCTTTCCGGTGATTCGGAATGGGAAAAGAAGGCTTTCGTCAACTCCCGTGATGAACTCGCCCATGACACGGTGCTGCGAGACCTGCTCCAGGAGGCTCATGTGACCTGGACACCAGGAAACTTCTATCTGCGCGCGGGTAAACAGATCGTGGTGTGGGGCGAAACGGACGGTTTTCGCATCATGGACCAGATCAATCCGCTGGACCAGCGCCGGGGGATCACAGACGTCGAGTTCGAAAGCACGGTACTCCCCACCTGGCTGCTTAGGGCGCAGTGCTTTTTCCAGCCTCAAAGCACCTGGCTGCAGGATCTGGGGTTCGAGTTCGTCTTCAACCCCAACGCCGATTTCGAGAAAAACCGCGACATCGTCCCTGGAAACGACGTGGCCGGCATTTGGGCACCCAACGTTCTCGTGCCACTGGGGCCTGGGACAGATGCCCATTTAGGATCTTTGAATTATGACCTGAAGGAGCCTGACACATGGGACTCGGACGGATTCGAATACGGTCTAAGGGTACGTTCTGTTGTAAGAGATGCGATCTTGACCCTTAATTACTTCTACGGCCTCGACAACAGCCCGATAACGAAAAATGCTCCCATGATGCCGGATATCGAAGTCAGCCCGTGGGACAACATGCTCATCATCCATCCATACGTCGAAGGCTACTATCCGCTTTTCAGGTTCGGCGGCGCAACTTTTACAAAAGATTTCCCGAACATCAGTTCGAGCGCTCTGGGCGGCGTGGCTCCCGTTCTGCGGCTGGAAGGGTTCTACGCCTTCAGCAATACCTTTACCAACGACCAGAAGAACACCTTCGAGACGCATGACGAAATCCGCTGGGCCATTGGCGTGGATTGGAAAGTGAAGGTCGATTGGCTCAACCCGCGCGCCTATTTCATGATTTCGCCGCAATTCTATCACCGCTACGTCGTCGATTACCCTGATGCTGGGCAAACTCTCACGGCGACCGCCAGCACAGCAGTCAAGGAAAACAATTACCAGACATCCCTCATGATTAACACCACTTATTTCCACAATAAACTGCAACCCTCGATCTTCTGGCTGGGAGACTGGACCTACGGCCGTTCGGGGTTCATTCGCCCGCAACTGAAGTACGAGTACAGCTCCAACTGGGACTTCACACTGGGGGCCATTTTCCTATACGGGGATGCAGATGCGTCGGGAAAGGGTTTCGAACCCTTGCGTTACAAGGACCATGTCTATTTCACCGCAAGTTATCGCTTTTAGACGTAAGCTTGGCGTGCCCTGACAGTCTTTCGCCCTCTTGGAATAGGTTCGTGATCCGCTACAGAAACATAGAATGGAGGTCCTTCGATGAAATGTTCTGAGTTCAGGAATTCTTTGCTCGTGCTGTTGGCCCTGGCAGTCACATTGTGCGCACTGCAGGTGGCAAACGGAGAAGATGCCTTGCCAAACCCCAAGACATACGTTCCCGACCTGGCGACTGTCGAGCAACACAAAGCCATTTTCGATGACCCGCGGCCCTATTTAGTGGAATTCGGTCCGAAACAGGTCCTTCCCCCAGAGCTCTACGAGAAGCTGACCTATGACATCGAGGCTATGAAAAAGGAGTGGGCGGAGATTGTAGGGTTTAAAGCCACTGATTTGGTTGGGAAAATCGCCCCAGAAATCAAACCCGGGAAATACACTCACGAGGATGTGAAAAACAACCCTGCTTTTAAAGAACTGATGTGGCCCAGGCTTTACAACCGCATCAAACCAGGCGGCCCTCCCCACGCCGGGTGCATTCCGGAGTTCACCGTGGTGCCTACGCGGCAGTATTATTGGAGCCTTCCCGTCGCTCGGGCCACCAAGGAGAACGCCGGGAAAACACAACTGGACAAAGACGGTTACCTGATACCGGAGACCTGGATTTCAGGATACCCCTTTCCGAAACCCGAAGGCCCCTTCAAGGCGCAGCAGATCATGGCGAACGTGGAAAAACGATATCTCGCCTGGGGCGGCAACATGTACCTTGCCAGCCGGGTTTTGGGCCTCAACAAGGACCTCAAGACGGACTTCGACGGAGCCTATGACGTCAACCACGTCAGACTCGCCGGCCGGGTTCTGTTGCCGCCTTATGGGTGGATGGACAAGCGTGCCAGGGAGCGCGGCGAAGCGAAAATGTTCATCCTGAATTTTCTCGCACCGCGCGATATAGCTGGAGCTGCACAATCAGCGCTTTATTACCTGGATCCCAATGCCATGGATCAACTCATGATCTTTCTACCTTCCCTGCGCAGGGTCAGGAAAATGAGTGCGACAGATACCCAGGATCCTATCATGGGACAGGACCAGATCTACGACGACAACGAAGGCTGGATGCAAAAGCTCTCCCCCACCCGCTATCCCTACACCTTCGAAGTCCTCGAAGAAAGGGAATACCTGCTTCCCGCCGCCACGCTGGATGGCTCCTGCTACATTGGCAAGGATGGTTTCGAATTCAGGAATCTCGAGTTTGAACGCCGTCCTCTTTATGTCGTCAAAATGACCCAGCAGGACCCAAATTACGTTTACAGCTATCGGATTCTCTACATCGACAAGGAGACCTTCGTTTACTACCACGTCGAGAACTATGACCAGAAAGGCAGACTATACAGAACATGGGACGGAACATACTCCTTTTTTCCAGAGATGGGAAGCATCACCTGGAGCGGCATGCTGGTTCTTCTCGCTGACCATATCGATCTCCATTCCACTGCCCAGCAGCCCTATCAGTTGCCGAGCTTCTGGACCAGGGAGGACATCAGCATGGCGGGGATGTTGCGAAAAGCCAAATAGTTTCCATCCGGACATGGGCTTTTTGGCCAATCTCGATGTCAATCTGCACGTTTGCTTGTGCGGCGACCAACAGGTCGCCGCCGCACAATCGATTGATTTTCTTGATATTGGAAAAACCGGGACCCGCCCCGCAGGGGTGGAACTGAGCACCCGAAGGGTGTGAAGAAAAAATCCTCATTTCCGGATTGGAAACTGGGTCGGGCCGGATAACCATTTCCGGATGGACACCAACCAGGAAAGGATAGACATCACAAATGGCAACGGAAGTATATGTGCCTGAGCTGGGGATGACCCAAGCCGAAATCACGGTAATCGAGTTGACGCACCCTCATGGCGGCCCGGTGGAAGTGGACGATGTGGTGATGGTCATCGAAACAGCCAAAGTGAGTTACGAGGTCAGGGCCCCGGGCTCGGGCCTGGTTTTCTACCTCAAACGGGTCAGCGACAAGGTGGATATCGGTGATGTTCTCGCTATCGTGGCCGATACTGAAGAAGAATTCAAGGCCTACCTGAAACCCGTCTCTCATCCGGCCTCAGAAAGCTCTTCTGAAGCGGACCCCAGCAAGGTAGCAGGCCATTTTTTCGAAGACGATGAAGAGGAGACGCGAGGAGTGCGAGTTTCCTTCGATGATGAAGATAGCAGGCCCGCACACCTTCCAACGCCGCACTCGGCCCCGCCCCCGACGCTGGATTTGACCGGCCGCCGGAAAGAGAAAAGCATCCCCTTTATCGGCATGCGCCGCACCGTCGCCAACAATCTGGTCAAAAGTCTGCACATGGGAGCGCAACTCACCATCGTCGCCGAGACAGATTTGACGGAGTTGAATCGTTTTCGCGAAGGTCTTGCATCAACCTACCCCGATACGAAGATCACGTTGGTCGACCTCATCGTAAAGATCCTGCCCGCGCCCCTGAAGGAATACCCGATCGTCAATTCCACCATCTCAGGGGACGAAATCATCTGCTGGGCTGAATATAACATCGGGATCGGCATAGCTGTGGACGAAGGGTTGGTAGTCCCAGTATTGAAGGATGTGGACAAGAAGGGACTCGATTGGGTCAGCCGGGAAATCGACGCTCTCGCCAAGAAGGCCCGCAACGGGGAACTGAGGCCGGAGGACCAACATGGGGGGACTTTTACGCTGGCCAGCGGCGCTACTAAGGCCGAAACGGACATCATCACACCCATCATCAACCCGCCTGAAAGCGCCATCTTGGCCATGGGAAAGATCGCTCCGCGAGCGACCGTTTACAGGGGCGAACTGGCGGTGCGAACCACGGCATACCTCTGTCTGACTCACGATCACAGGAACATCGACGGGGTCTCGGCATCGCTTTTTCTCGGCCGTCTGAAGGAAATCATCCAAACACCCGAGCTCTTCAGAAAAATTCTGCTTTAGGTCGCGCTACAAGGACCCATCGAGGAGAACGTAAACTCATGATCGATCGTGTTTGTCAACTTGTGGTGGTGGGGGGTGGGCCGGGAGGCTATACGGCGGCCATCCAAGGAGCCCAGAGCGGACTCAAAACGATCCTGGTGGAAAGGAACCTCCTAGGAGGCACGTGCCTCAACCGGGGCTGCCTGCCGACCAAAACCCTGATGGAGGACTCGCTTCTCATCGCGTCCGTGCGGAGCTGCCCTTTTCTCAGCGGAGAGATGAAAATCAACCGCCAACGGATCACGGCACGGAAAGACGCAGTGGTCCAGGGCTCCCGCGCAGGAATCGGCGGGATCCTCAAAGGCAACCGCGTGCAGATCGTGGAAGGGGCAGCGGCATTCCTGGACCCGCACCACATGGCAGTGACCCAGCCCGATGGGTCCACTTTGAAGATCGCCGCCGAACACATTATCCTCGCGACAGGCGCGGGGGTTTCGTACGAAGGTTTTACGGTGGATGGGGAAAAGATCCTGGGAACCGACGATGCACTCAGACTCGACCCCATTCCCCGGACCCTGGCCGTTGTCGGCGCCGGGAATCGAGGCGTTGAATTTGCCAACATCTACCTGAACCTCGGGGTAAAGGTCGTGCTTATCGAACAGCAAAAGCGGATCTTGCCCCGGGAGCACCGCTCGATCTCCAAGCGGTACAAAAAGATCCTGTCCGACCGCGGCATGAAGATTCTGACTCAGACGCGTCTGGCAAGTGCCGCACCCGCTCCTGACAGCGTCATGCTGAGAATGGAAACCTCCGATGGCCCCACGGAAGCTCGGGTCGACCAAGTCCTCCTCACCCTTCCAAGACAGCCCGTTTATCAGGGTCTCGATTTAGAAAAGGCTGGTCTTGCGCCGGTAGACGGTGTGCTTGCCTTCGGCCCCGGGATGGGAACAAAGATCCCCGGCATCCATGTCGTCGGAGATGTCGCCGGAGGCCCTTACCTGGCGCATAAAGCCATCGCTCAGGGGATAGCGGCCATCGAGCACATCCTCGGGAGGACGCCGCCTCAAGATCCGCCGCCTGTCCCCAACTGCATTTACGGCGACCCCGAAATCGCATCCATCGGCTTGACGGATTATGATGCCAAGAAGGCAGGCATCGAAGCGGAGACCGGTGAATTTTACCTCGCCGCCAACGGCCGCGCCGCCACGATGGGCCGGAACGAAGGACTGATTCTGCTGGTCTCCGAAAAAAGAAGCGGCGCCGTTTTGGGTGTCCACATCATGGGGCCCCGGGCAACCGAGCTCATCTCTCTTGCTGTCATGGCCATTCAAAACGGCCTAACCATCAAAGAGATCGCAAGCACGGTCATGCCTCATCTAACCCTATCCGAATCATTCTTCGAAGCAGCGCTCGCCTCTTCGGGAAGGGCCATCCACATGCTGATGGAAAAGACTGCCTAAGCGCCGTTATCCGGGTAGCAAGCCGGAACGGATTGGCCAGATGAAAAAACGGCCTCCGGAAGGGGCACGCTCTGTACCGGGTATTCCTCTTCTGAAGAGTCAAAATTCATTATCAGCACAGAAGCATGACGCTCAGTGCAAAAATTTCGCTGGAGCAAAAAACAAAGTAATTTTCTTGACAAGCACCATACTAAACATTTAGTTTGGTAAAAAATCATGCGTTGATTCGTTCAAGAGCGTCGCCCGTAGGGTCAGGGCTCTGGGGGTCGAGGGATGGATCCGAGGCTGAATCCCGAAAAGCTGGGGTTGATGGTCCAGGCAAGGGAGTTTGCACGCGAGCGTTTCACCGACGGATACCGGCTCGACAAGGAAGAGACCTTTCCTGCGGCGATTCACCAGGCTGCGGGCTCAGCCGGGCTGCTCGGGGCCTACATCCCGAAGGAGTTCGGCGGTCTCGGGATCGGCTTCTTTGGACATACCCTGATCATGGAAGAGTTCTGGCGGGTGGACCCGGGTATCGGAAACATTCTCCTTGGCATCTTCGGCTCGGAGCTGCTGATGTTCTACGGCAGCGACAAACTGAAACGCCGGTGGCTGCCGCCCCTCGCCGAAGGCCGCGCGATCAGCTGCTGCGCCATCACCGAACCGAACGCGGGGAGCGACATCTTCTCCGTCGCAACCTCCGCCATCCCCTCCAAGGGCGGATGGCGCCTCGATGGAACCAAACAATTCATCACGGGCGGAACCCTCGCCGACGTTATTCTCATCCTGGCTGTGAGCGATCCCGGGCAAACGTCCGGGCGCTTTTCCTTCTTCGTAGCCGAAAAGGACTCCGCAGGCATCTCCAGAGAAAAGATGAAGGGCAAACTCGGTATCCGGGCTTCGGACACGGCGGAGCTCGTTTTCAGGGACCTTTTCGTCCCGGAATCGCACCTTCTGGGTGAAGCCGCGGGCGAGGGCTTTTCCCAAGTGATGCATCTGTTCAATATCAACCGTGTCTTCGCCTGCGGTCAGGGGGTCGGGGTGGCTCAGGGGGCCGTCGACCTTGCAATCGACCACCTGAGGGAGAATCCGCTTCAAGCCGGGAAGCAGACGACCCAATTCCGGCTTGCCGAGATGCTGGCATCGGTTCTGGCGGCCCGGTCGGCGTATTATTCGGCCGGATGGAAGATCGACCAGGGGGACATCGACCCGGCCGAGGTCGCCATGGCCAAGCTCCTCGCCGGCGAGACCGGAGTGCGCGTCGCCAGGGATGCCCTCGGGATCGTGGGCGTCTATGCGGGGGAGAAGACAAGGCGCCTTTCCCGGTTTTACAGGGACGCAAAGATCGTGGAAATCTACGAGGGCGCCAAGGATCTCGAGAAGCTGACCATCGCGAGGCAGGTCCTCAAAAGACCCAGGGGATAGGGTTCGCTTTCGCCCTAAACCCTCTCGATGTGCTGGTTTTCCATTTAGGAGGCTTTCATCGATGAACACAGACGTCTACCTGGTCTCAGCGGCCCGGTCGGCCATCGGGGATTTCGGAGGAGGGTTCAGGCCCCTCCCCGCCATTGAACTGGTTGCTCCCGTGATCGAAGCCGCCGCGGCCCGTGCGGGAGTGCCCAAGGAAGCCATTGAGAAGGTCATCCTGGGAAACACCCTTTCACCGCTCACCCCCAATATCGCCCGCGGGGCAGCCATCACCTGCGGAATCCCCCCGCAGACACCGGCCTTCTCGATTCATTGCGCCTGCGCCAGTGCGATGCAGGCGCTGATCAGCGGGGTTTCCGCGCTCATGCTGGGGGAAGCCCGAATCGCCCTGGTGGGGGGAGTGGAATCCATGAGCAATGCGCCCTACCTCCTGCCGAGCACCCGCTGGGGGCAGCGCCTCAGGCACGCACGGGCGGTGGACCTCCTGTGGTGGGGCATGCAGGAGGATCCCATCATGGGCGGCATGGGGGCGGCGGCCGACTTCCTGGCGGAGCGGTACCGCATCAGCCGGGAAGAGCAGGACGAACTGGCCTTGTCCTCCCACCGGAGGGCGGCCTCGGCCAGGGTGAACGGGTATTTCGCGCGGGAGATCGTCCCGATCGAGGTCAAAGACGGAAGGCGGTCCAGGACGATCGATGCGGACGAGCACCCGAGGGCCGAGCTCGGCATCGAAGACCTGGCAAGGCTCCAGCCGGCCTTTTCAGCCCAGGGCACCGTGACGGCCGGCAATGCCAGCGCCTTGAACGACGGGGCCTCGGCCGTTGTGCTTGCCACAGGGGACGCCTGCAAAGCATACGGGCTCGAACGCCTCGCAAAGATCGGCCCCTGGTCCATCAAGGCGACGGAGCCACGGCTCACCGGGATCGCGCCCGTGCCGGCCATCCGCGAGGTTGCGGAGTCGGCCGGGCTGGGGCTTTCGGACATCGACCTGGTGGAGATCAACGAGGCCTTCGCCTCCTATTATATCGCCTGCGAGAGGGACCTCGGGCTGGACCGGGAAAAGGTGAACGTCAATGGCAGCGGGATCTCCCTCGGGCACCCGGTGGGCGCCACAGGGACCCGGCTGGTGGTGACGCTTCTTCACGAGATGATGCGCAGGGACACCCCTCTCGGGCTGGCAAGCCTTTGCGCCGGCGGTGGGATGGGGTACGCCATCCTCCTTCGAAGGGATTTTGGCTGAGCATCGAACGTAAGCAAGCGTTTTGGCAAGGGGTTGATCGGTCGGATCGCCAATCATGCAAGGAGGTTGGAAAGATGAAGAGAGGAAGATGTATCGTGGCCGTCCTGTTGTTTGGCATATTTGCGCTTCACACGGGCCTCGGCCTTTCCGCCGAGAAGGTGAAGATCGGTACGCTGCTCTCGACAAGCGGGCGTTTCGCCTTCCTTGGAGACCCTGAGCAAAAGGGGGTCGAGCTGGCCTTCGAGGAGATCAATGCCGCCGGGGGGGTCCTCGGGAAGCAGATCGAGCTTGTCTCCTACGATGACGAAGGAAACCCCGGCAAGGCGGCCAACCTCATTGACCGCCTCATCAGCAATGACCTGGTGGTGGGAATTGTCGGGGCCTCCACGTCCGGGACCATCAATGTCGCGGCTACCGCGGTGGAAAAAGCCGGCATCCCGATGTTTTACATCTCGGGGAACTCCGCCCTGTGCAAAGGGAAAAAGTGGGTGTTCAACGCCGCTCCCGCCGATGAACTGGATGCCGAAGGCATGATCGACTTTATCAAGGACAACCTCAAGCTGAACGTGATCGGGATCATCCACGACGCCAACGAATATGGGACCCGTTCGACGGAGTCGTTTCTGGAACTGATCGGCAAGCGCGCCCCCGGCATCAAGATCGCGGGCGTCGAGAAATATCAGTCCTCCGACCGTGACATGAGCGCGCAGCTCATCAACCTCAAGAACGCCGGGTCCCGGTGCATCGTCATCTGGGGCGTGGGTTTTGCGCCGGCGGTCATTGTCAAGAACTGGCACCAGCTCGGGATGAAGGACATCCGGCTGATGGGCGGAGCCGGCATGGGGTCCCACAAGATGATCGAATCGCTGGGAGAAGCCGGGGAAGGCCTTCTCTTCAACACGGTCCTGAACTACGGGGCGCCCAATGAGCGGGAACAGGCCTTCATCGACCACTACAAAAAGAAATTCGGGGCCATCCCGCCGACCTTCGCCGCCGTGGGGTATGACGCGGCGTACCTGTTGGCAGAGGCCCTGAAAACCGCCGCCGGGGATGCCGACCGGCTGGCCGACGCCGTATCCGGCATCCGGGGCTTCCAGGGGGTGCAGGGGACCTTCGATTTCTCGGAGAACCGCTGCAACGGCCTCCTGCCGGGATGCTACGTGATGGCGGTGGTCAAGAACCAGGATTACTACCCCGCGGAAAAGGTCTACCCCAGATAGCGGGCCACCATGCACCGCAGGACTGCCGACTCCACCTCGACAGGGGCTCGGGCGGGGATTCGTTCCGGTCCTGCGGGAGGTGGAATATCCGCCGGACGAAACAGGGAATCCCGGGCGAAACCGGACAGGTGACGTGACATGATCGATTTCTGCCAGTTCATGGTCAGCGGGCTCACCATTGGAAGCGTCTACGCCCTCATCGCCATGGGCTACTACCTGATCTTCATCTCGACCCACGTGATCAATTTCGCCCAGGGGGCCCTGGTCCAACTGGGGGGGATCATAGCGTTGAGCCTGCTCCTCACCTGGCGGATCCCCTACCTCTTCGTGTTCTTTCTGACCTTCTTCGCAACGGCCGTGATCGGCACGCTGTTCAAAGTGCTGCTGGTCTCTCCAGCCGGACGCACCGGAGTGCTCTCCAGCATCCTCATGACGGTGGGGGGCTTCATCTTCTTCGAGCAGATCATCTACGTCTTCTGGACCAAGGACGAACTGCTGTTCCCGCCGATCTCCGGCGAAACTCCCCTCAACATCGGCGGCGTGATGATCCTGCCGCAGGCCGTCTGGATCATGGCGATCGCCGTGGGGCTCTTCCTGCTGCTCTGGCTGTTCTTCACCCGGACCATCTACGGCTCCGCCATCATGGCCGCGGCGGAAAAGCCGGAAGCCGCAAGGATCGTCGGGATCGACGTCAAAAGCATGACGTCGATGGCCTGGGCCCTGGCCACCGGGCTTTCCGGGCTCGCCGGCATCCTCATCGCGCCGATCACCTTCGCGGGAGGAAGCCTGTCGACCGAAATGGGCATCAAGGGATTTGTGGCGGTCATCCTCGGAGGCATCACCCATTCGATGGGCGCCATCGTCGGTGGACTGCTGCTCGGCGTCATAGAAAGCCTCACCACCGGGTACCTCTCCAGCGCCTTCAAGGACGCCATCAGTTTCGGGCTCCTCATCGCGATTCTTGCCTTTCGCCCGGAAGGCCTCCTGGGCGGCAGGAAGCGGGAAAAAGTCTGAGAGATATGAAAAAAACTGCAGGAATCCAACCGTTTTGGCTGCTGGCCGTGATCGCCGTAGGCGTTCTGCCTTTTTCCGGCCTGGGCACCTACACCCTCCAGATCCTGACGCTGGCGGGCATCAACGCCGCCGTAGCGATCGGGTTGAATCTCGTGCTGGGCACCGCCGGGCAGATCTCCCTGGGACAGGCCGCCTTCGTCGGCATCGGCGCCTACGCCACGGCGCGTCTGATGACGGGAGCGGGGGTCTCTTTCTGGCTCGCCATGCCGGCGGGCGGCGCGCTGGCCGGGCTGATCGGCGCGGCGCTGGGCTACCTGGCCCTGCGCTTTCAGGGGCATTATCTCGCCATGATCACGCTGTGCTTCGGCTTGATCATGCACATCTTCTTTCTGGAATTCCCGTTCCTCACGGGTGGAGCGGCAGGCATCGCCAACATCCCCTATGCCGGCATCCTGGGGCACGCGATCGACAACGGCAGGGACGCCCTTTTCAAAACGTTCCACCTGTCCTGGTTCCTCGTGCTGCTCATATACTGGCTGCTCAACAACCTGACCCACCTGGGGTCGGGCAGGGTCCTGGCCGCACTGCGCGACGACCCGATCGCCGCGGAGTCCGTGGGAGTTCCCACCGCTGTCTACAAGGTGCAGGCCTTTGCCATCTCGGCCGTGGCGGCCGGGCTTGCCGGCGGCGTCTACGCGGTGCACACCCACTATGTCGGGCCCGAGTTGTTCGGGGTCGGGGCCTCCCTGGAGTTTCTGATCATCGTGGTCATCGGCGGGCTGGGGAGTCCGGTCGGAGCCATCCTTGGTGCTCTCCTCATGGCTGTTCTCCCGGAATTGATGCGAAGCTACGAGGAGTACCGGCTTCTTTTTTTCGGAATGATCCTGATGGTGATCGTCGTGGCGGCCCCGGGCGGATTATGGGGAGGCCTATCCACCGGTGTCGTGAGAATATGTTCGGCGCTGCGAAGCAGGTTCGGGACTGGGGGGGCCTGAACATGACTCCGATTTTCAGGCATCCGGGTGCCATCCGGGCGGATCGACAGACCGGGAAAAACCGTCGAGGTCTAACGGGGGACAAGTGGATCTTCTGTCTGCGAAACGGCTGAGCAGGAAATTCGGGGGGCTGTGGGCGCTCTACGGCGTGTCCTTCGCTGTGAGGGAGGGGGAGATCGCCGGCGTGATCGGGCCCAACGGAGCGGGTAAAACCACGCTTTTCAACTGTCTGAGCGGCCTCGACTACGCCACGGAGGGCAGCATCCTTCACCGCGGGCATGACATCACCCGGCTGACGCCGCACCAGGTGGTCAAACGGGGGATCGTCCGGACCTTCCAGACGACCCGGGTGTTCAAACGACTGACGGTCAGGGAAAACGTCATGGTGGGGCTGCATCTCCATTCCCGGAGCAACCTGCTGGTCGATATGATCCGCCTGCCCGGCGCGGTCCGGGAAGACCGGCGAGAGGCGGAGCAGGCGATGACGCTGCTGGAGGCCGTGCGGCTTGCCGATCAGGCCGACAAGCCGGCCGACGAACTCACCCTCTCCCAGGCGCGAAGGATGGAGCTGGCCCGCGCCCTGGCCACCGACCCTGAGCTTCTCCTGCTGGATGAACCCGGCGCCGGCCTCGACGAGCAGGAGCGGGACGAACTGGGAGCCCTTCTGAGGGACGTCCACAACAGGGGCGTCACCCTGATGGTCATCGAGCACGACATCGGTTTCATGGTGAACCTGTGCACCCGGATCATCGTGCTGAACTACGGCAAGGTCATTGCGAGCGGCACCCCTTTGGAGATCCAGCAGGACAAGCAGGTCCTGGAGGCCTATCTTGGTGAAGAAGACGCCGACTGACATCCCGGTCCTGGAAGTGAAGGCGCTCAACGCCGGCTACGGAAAGATGAACATCCTCGCCGGGCTGGACCTCTTGGTCAGGGAAGGCGAATCGGTCGCCCTCGTGGGGACGAACGGGAGCGGGAAGACGACCTTCCTCAAAGTCGTCTCGGGCTTCCTCCGCCCGACGGCGGGGTCGATCCGGTTCCTGGGAGCAGATATCTCGAAAGTCCCTCCGGAAAAAAGGGTGGGCCTCGGCATCGCCCATGTCCCGGAGTCGCGGGAGATATTCGCCAGACAGAGCGTGCTGGCCAACCTCAGACTCGGTGCCTACCTGAGGATCAGAAAAGGCGGAGATCCGGACATCCAGAAGGATCTGCAAAGGATGACGGAAATCTTCCCCGTCTTCTCGAGGCGCCTGCGCCAGGCGGCAGGCACCCTGTCCGGGGGAGAGCAGCAGATGCTGGCCATAGGGCGCGCCCTCATGAGCCAGCCGAGACTGCTTCTGCTGGACGAGCCCTCGACGGGGCTCGCGCCGCTCGTTGTGAAGGAAATCTTCAGGATCCTCAGGACCCTCATCCTGGACATGAACCTGAACCTCCTGCTGGTGGAACAGAACACCCGGCTGGCATTGAAGACCGTGAATCGCGGATATCTTCTCGAGAGGGGGCGACTCGTCAGAGAAGACGGATCCCTGGAACTCCTGGAGTATCTCAATGCGGCAGGGTTCACTCACGCCGGAGTCACCGGATAGACTGCAAAAAAGGAAAGATTCCATGATCAAACAGAAACAGACTGCCCGGGGAAAACCACAAGGCCGTGAAAAACTGATCCAGGCCGCCAAAGAACTCTTCGGAATGAGGGGATACCACGGCACCACGGTCGATGATATCACCAAGGCCGCAGGCGTTACACGGGGAGCCCTTTATTGGCATTTCGACAGCAAGGCCGATCTGCTGGGGGCGATCATCCAGGAACTGCAGGAATCCTACCTGAACCGGTTCATCGAGGAGACCAGGGGCGCAGGCGATTCGCCCATGGACAAACTCTGGCATATGTTCAAGTTCAACTCCCGCTTCGCGGTCGAACACCCCACCCTGATCCACTGCCTGAGAACCCTTTCCCTGGAGATGCAGTCCCTCGAAGGCGGCAACGCGAAGGCGCTCTTGGATGTGTTCGAACAGCAGCGCAGCTTCATCACCGAAATCATCCGGGAGGCCCAGGCAAAACATTTCGTTCGCGAGGATCTCAAGGCGGAGATCATCACCTCCATCATCCTTGCCGTGCACGATGGGATCGTCCTTCAGCTGCTGGCATTCGACAGGCATCTGGACGGGCATCAGGTGGCCTGGGCGCTGAGGCAGATCACGCTGGGCGGCATCTCCGCAGGGGCCCGGATCATCCATCCGAAAAAGGGGGCATCCGACCCACGCACCGCAACGGGGGAGGTCAAGGAAAAATGACCGGCACGATCGATAAGATAGGCATCATTGGCGGAGGGATCATGGGTACGGGCCTGGTCCAATGGCTTCTTCCCCGTGGCTTTCACGTCGTGGTAGCGGAGGCCCGCGAGGCGCTCGCCGAAGAATGCACCCGAAAGATCCATGCCCACCTGCGCAGGGATTTGGACAAAGGCAGGTTGCCTCCGGAGGATTTCCGGCTCTGCATCGAGCGGTTCGAGGCGGCTGCCGGCCTTTCCTGCCTGAAAGGGGCGGATTTTGTGATTGAAGCCGCACCGGAGCACTTCGATCTGAAAAGGCGGATACTCCGCGAAGCCGAAGATGCGGTCGCACCCGGAACGATCCTTGCCAGCAACACCAGCGCCCTGCCCATCACGGCCCTGGGGGCCAGTCTCAAGCGGCCGGAACGTTTTCTAGGCACCCACTTCTTCAATCCCGCGCAGATCATGCCCCTTGTCGAGGTCGTCAAGGGTGTGGATACGGCCGGAGAAAGCGTCGAGAGGGCCTTGGCCTTTCTGACTGCAGAGGGAAAGAAACCCATCCGCATCAAGGATTGCCCGGGGTTTCTGGTGAACCGGGTTCTGGGGGCCTACATGAACGAAGTCATGTGGCTTCTCGGAGAGCGCATCGGCATCGCCGACGCGGAGACAATGGCGAAGGATCTGCGGCTGCCCATGGGGCCGGTCACCCTGGGAGAAATGGTCGGCTGGGATATCATCCGGGCATCCAACGAGACCCTCAGGACCTATTACGGCTCCCGCTTCGAGATCCCGCCCCTTCTCGACCGGCTGACCCGCGAGAACAGACTGGGCCTGAAGACGGGGCGAGGCCTGCTCGAGCACCGCTCCCGGCCGCCTGCAGCGACCGAAGACATCGTGCCCGCTTCCCGGAAGCTGGACGGCCGGGCCGCGGACAGAGCGAAGCGGCAGCTGCTCGCCGCGATGTGGGCCGAAAGCATCCGCTGCCTGGATGAGGGGGTGGCCGGCGCGCGCGAAATCGATGATGCCCTGGTGCTTGGCGCTGGGCTCCCAATGGGCCCCCTTGCGTGGGCGGACGAGACCGGCCTCCAGGAAGTGTCGGACCTGCTGCTGGAGCTGACCGGAGAATTCGGCGAACGCTTCCTGCCCTCCCCTGTTCTCAGAATCTACGCCATGTCCGGGTACAACGGCGTGAAAGCCGGTCGAGGGCTGGCAGGGGCTTACCCTCGAGAATCGGCTGAAGGGAACGACGGCGGCGCGGACGATGCCTCCATCAGAGACCCGGGGGAAACCCGATGAATGATACTCTATGCGCCTTACTGGATGCAAACCTCCCGCTGCGGGAGAACAAGACGGCAATGATCTGGCGGGGCGGATCGGATACCTTTGCGGGAATCGAAACAAAATCGCTGTCCGTAGCCGAAGGTCTGCTCAAGAGAGGGCTCAGGCCCGGAGACAGGGTCGGGCTGCATCTGGCCAACATCCCGGCGTTTGTATACGCCTATTACGGGATTCTAAAGGCGGGGGGACAGGTCGTACCGCTGAATGTCATGCTCAAGGAGACCGAGCTTGCCTACATCGGCAAGGACTGCGCCCTCCGATTCGCCGTCAGCCAGGAGCCCTTCATCGAGAATCTGCTCCGCGCCGGGCCGGCGATCGAGCCGCTGGAAGAGGTCTTTTGCATCACCACATTCCGCCCGGGGATACCCTGCTTCGAGGAATTCCTGGCGGAGCCGCGGGAATCTCCGCTGCCGGAAGTGCATCCCGGGGACGTGGCGGTCATCTTCTACACCTCGGGGACGACGGGCCGCCCCAAGGGAGCCATGCTCACCCATGCGAATCTTTGCAGCAACGCCCTTGTAACGGGAGAGGCCTACGGGTACACGGAGGAAGACGTCATCGTTTTCGGGATGCCCCTCTTCCACTCCTCCGGTCAAACCAACGTCATGAACGCGGGGTTTTCCCGGGGGGCGGCGGTCTACCTGATGCCGAGGTTCTCGGCCGACGAGGCCATCGCGGCGGTGTCGGAACATCGCGCCAGCGTATTCGTGGGCGTCCCCACGATGTATCACCAGATCGTAAACCACCCCGGCCAAAGGGACTTTGCGGTCGACACCCTCAGGGCGCTGATCGTCGGCGCGGCCCCGATGCCCCAGGCCCTGTACGAGACCGTCTCGAAGGAATACGGGGTCGCCATCACGGAGGGGTATGGACTCAGCGAGGCCGGACCGGTCGTAGCCCACAACCCGCTCCACGGCCGGAAAAAGATCGGCAGCGTCGGACTTCCCCTGCCGGGCATCTCGATCCGGATCGCCGATGAACAGGACAGGGATGTGCCCGCGGGATCCATAGGCGAACTCCTCGTCCGCGGCCCCAATGTCATGACAGGATACCTCAACCAGCCCGAAGCCACGGCGGAGGCGCTGCGGGGCGGGTGGCTGCATACCGGCGACCTCGCCCGCGTGGACGAGGATGGATACCTCTTTATCGTGGACCGCAAGAAGGACATGGTGCTGACCGGCGGATTCAACATCTACCCCAGGGAAATAGAGGAGGTCCTTCATCAGCACCCGTCGGTGAGCGAAGCCGCCGTCGTCGGCCTGCCGGATGAGGAGAAGGGGGAGATCTCCGTCGCCTTCCTGGTTCCAAGAGGAGGGCCCGCTGCAAGCGAAGGAGAGATCCTCCGATTCTGCCGCGAAAGGTTGGCGGCTTACAAGATCCCGAAAAAGGTGGAATTCGTCAATGAACTTCCCAGGAATTCGGCGGGCAAGGTCCTCAAAAGACTCTTGAGGGACAGAGCGCCTGGCCGGGAGAATCTTCATCATGTTTCTGAGCCTTGACAAGGAACAGGTCCAGATAAGAAAGGCCGCGGCCGACTTCGCATCCGGTGAAATGGCTGACCATGCACAGGAATGGGATGCGGCCGGCCGGATGCCTTCAGAGATCATGGAAGAGGCCGTTGAACTCGGCTTCGTCGGAATGACCCTTCCGGAAGCGCAAGGCGGGGCCGGGCTGGGGCTCCTCGAAGACTGCCTGGTGGCGGAGGAGTTCGCCGTCGTCAGTCCCGGAGGCGCCAGGGCGATCCTCGAAGCCGGCTGGGGATGCGAACTTCTTTCTCACACCGGCGATTTGCCTCCCCCGTTGGTGGATAAGACCAGCGATCGGCCGATGTTCGGACTGGCCCATCCGGCGGACGGAAATCCTTTCAGGGCGGAGGCGTGCGCCGGTGTCTCCTCGACCTTCTCGCCCGTTCATGGAGACGCCGAGATATTCCTGATCCCGGGTTTTCTCGATGGAGAAGAAGGTCTCTTCTTTCTGGGGCGCGATTTCCCCGGTCTCGATATCCTGCCTCTCGAAGACAAGGTCGGGCTGCGGTGCTGGCCGGGTGCCCGGTTGGAGCTGCGGGGCGCCGCCCTTTCGGAGGAGTGCTTTTATAAACGTCCGCGGGTCGTCGAACGATCGAGGCAGGCGAAGGCCATCCGGTCGTCCGCGCTCGGCGTCGGGCTGTCCAGGGGCGCCGCGCTCCTGGCGCTCGCCTATGCGCGGGGCAGACAGATCTTCGAACGAAACCTCTCCGATTTCGAGGCGACCAGGGCCAAATTCTTCAAGACGTGGCAGCGGCTTCAGGCCCTTCGACTCCTGGTCTACAAGGCTGCAGCCGACTGGGACAAAGGTCTGGATGTTTCTCTGGCTGCCCGCTCGGCAGAGGCCATGGCCGTGGAACTCGGCAACGAAACCGCCGACGAGGCGCTTCAACTCCATGGGGGATACGGATACTTCGAGGAGATGAAAATAGCGATGTTCTACAGGGATGCCGTGATGCTGGACCTGCTCTCCGAGCCCGCATCCTCCAGCATAGAGGCCGTTTGGACCTCCCTGTCAAAAACCGTTTGTTGGTAAACCACGGCAGTGATTCACCCAAAAAACAGGAGGAAATAGCGGGAAATGGACTTGTATCGCATTCTCGAGCATTCGGTCCGCCTGAATGGGGATAAGACGGCGGTCACCTCGGCCAAAGGGTCCCTGACATACAAAGAATTTCTGGACACGGCGGAGCGGCTGGGCTCAGCCCTTTACGGGCTCGGACTCAGCCCCGGTGACAGGGTGGCCGTTTTGGACCACAACAGCATCGAGCTGGCTGTCGCCCACTTCGGACTCCCGGCATGTTCGCTGGTCACGCTTCCTTTGAACACGCGGCTTTCCAAGGACGAACTGCTGGGGATCATCCACAATGCGCGGGCCTCTGCACTGATCTATTCACCCCCCTTCGAACAGACCGTAGCCGCCCTGGCCCCTGATCTGCCCTTCCTGAAAGCCCGTATCTGCACGGAACAAGCGCCCGGGAGCCTCGATCTGAGGCAACTCATGGCCCATGCCGAGCCGGCCGCACTCCAGAGGCCCATGCCCGGAGATCTCGCCACGCTCCTCTACACGAGCGGCACAACCGGGGTTCCCAAAGGCGTGAAACTGACCCACGCCAACACCGCCTCGACGCTGGTTTCGCTTCTCGTGGAACTCGGTCTCACCCCCGCAGACTCGGGCCTCATGGTTGCCCCGTTCTTTCACGTCGCAGGCTGCCACACCTACATGGCCCACATCGCAAGAGGGTGTACGGTGAACATCCTTCCGGCCTTCGAACCCAAGGCCACGCTCGAAGCCCTCGAAAAGACCCGGGCAAGCGTCACCCTGCTCGTCCCGGCCATGATCGGCGCCCTCCTGAACCTCCCCGGGCAGGAGAACGCCGATCTGAGCGCCTTGCGCCTGGTCGTTTACGCCGGCGCCCCCATGCCCGAGGAACTCCTCAAGAAGGCCCTCGAGCGCCTGGGGAACGTCTTTTTTCAGATCTACGGCCTTACCGAGACCAGCGTCCTCACCTGCCTGACCCGGGAGGACCATCAGGACCCGGAACTGCTGACCTCCGGCGGGCGGGAGATGTACGGATGCCGAGTGCGAATCGTGGGCGAGGAAGGCCGTGAAACGAAGCCGGGCGAGATCGGCCAGATCGTCGCCGGCGGGGACAACGTGACTTCGGGGTACTGGGAGGCGCCGGAGGAGACGGCGGCCGTGATCAAGGGAGAGTTCTTCGAGACGGGGGATATTGCGGTCCGGGACGAACGGGGCTACATCTTCCTGAGGGACCGCAAGAAGGACATGATCGTCACCGGAGGGGAGAACGTCTATCCGGTCGAAGTGGAGAATGTCCTGACCGAAATAGCGGGGGTGCTGGAGGCGGCGGTGATCGGCGTGCCGGATGAAAAGTGGGGGGAAAGGGTGATGGCCCTCTTGCATCTGAAGCAGGGTGCAACCGCCGCCGAAGAAGACATCGTCTCCTACTGCCAGAAGCGGTTGGCGAAATACAAGTGCCCCAAGACCGTTGTCTTCGTCGATCCGCTGCCCCGGACCCCTTCGGGCAAGATCCGTAAGAACATATTGAGGGAGCCCTATTGGGAAGGATTCAGCCGGAGGATCCACTAACTTGTTTCCATCCGGAAATGGTCTTTTTGGCCAATCTCGGCGTCAATCTGCACGTTTACTTGTGCGGCGACCTACAGGCCATTTTCATGCAAGTGATTGTTTTCATTTATGTTATAGAAACTGGAACCCGCCCGGGAGGGGTGGGACTGAACACCCAGAGGGTGTGAAGAAAAATCCGCATTTCCGGATTGGAAACCGGATCGCGCCGAGCGATCATTTCCGGTTGGATACTCAGGTTGTCTCAGGAGAGTGCCGCCTTCCGATTGAAATGATCAGGGGTTGATATGGATTACGATGAGGGACGAAGGCGTTTCGAGCGCGAACGCGCGTGGGTCCAGAGGGGCAATCCGCCGCGAATGGAACGGCACCGGGCCAAGGGCAAACTCCATGTCTCCCAGCGGATCGCCCTGCTCGTGGATGAAGGAAGCTGGCTGGAATACGGGGAATTTGCCCGTTCGGTGGAGCCGGGTTTCAAGGAGCGGTCGCCCAGGGACGGCGTCATGACGGGCCTCGGCAAGATCCATGGCCGGACGGTGGCCGTTCTCGGTGACGATGTCACAGTGCTGGGCGGCACCCAGTCCTTTGTCAGTGTAAGAAAGGTAGACCGGATCATCGATATCGCCACACGCAACCGTTTTCCCATCCTGTCCCTTTCCGAGGGAGGAGGCGTCAGGATCCCCGATGGAATCGGGTCCGGTTTCACACGGCTGAGCGGTCTGGAAACCGTGAAGTCCCTCAGTTGGCTCGCCAACCACGATCGGCGGCCTCTGCTTCTCTGCGGGGTTTTCGGCTACACCTACGGGGACCCGGCCTTCAGGGCCGGAATGGCGGATATCACGCTGATGGTGGAGGACTCCTCCGTGGCTGTGTCCAGCCCTCCCCTGCTGCAGATGGCCATCAACGAAACCATCACGGACCGGGATCTGGGCGGCCCGCACATGCACGAGACGTCGACCGGAACCGTCGACCTCGTTGTCAGCACGGAAGAAGACTGCATCAAGACCCTCAGGAGCATCCTTCACATCCTCCGGCCCCCCGAATCTTCATCGGATCCATCCGACAGGCTCATTCACGACCTCGAAACGATCGTTCCTCACAACAACCGGCAGGTCTACGATATGAGGAAGGTCGTCGACCGCGTCTGTGACCACGGGGAATGGATCGAACTCAAACCGAAATTCGGCAAAGGTCTTATCGTCGGTCTAGGGAGGATCGGAGGACGTGCGGTAGGCATCATGGCCAGTCAACCCCTGAGCGCGGGGGGGGCCGTGGATGCAAAGAGCCTCAGAAAGTCAGCCGCATTCATGGAGCTTGCCTCGAGAAGAAAGATTCCTCTCCTGGTGATTCAAGACATTCCCGGCTTCCTGATCGGCTCGCAGGTCGAGAAGGACGGCATGGTCAACGCCATTGCGGCCCACTCCGGCACCATGGACAGGGTAGATGTACCGATGGTGACCCTCATCATACGCAAGTCTTACGGGGCGGCGTACTATTTCATGGGAATGGCGGCCACCGGCGCCCAGTTCGTGGCGGCCTGGCCCAACGCCGAAATCAGTTTCATCGCCCCGGAGATGGGGGCGGCGATCCTGACCAAACACGCGGAACCTGCGGACAAGGCCGAGGCCCTGCAGCGAGCGAAAGCCGACCTGGCGAAAAGCGCCTCCGTCTGGGACTCCGCCTACGAGTACTGGATCGACACAGTCATTCGACCCGAGGAGACAAGGAGAATCCTTTGTCAGGCTCTGGATTTTTTCGCCTAGGATCGGTCTTGATCATAGGGAGGACTCCGCGGCCGTCAGGCCCCACCCAACCCGCGGGGCAAGGCCGCTCTTGAACTTTTGAAAATAGGAGCAGAAAAACCCTCGAATCCGGTTGCGGGCGGGTGCGGGACGTGGCAGAATGCCGTCTATCGGATGAACCGATCGGATCACACCGTTTCAGGCGAGTATACCGGCATCCGCTGCTGAAGGAGCGGGCTTGCCTCGCTTTGCTCCGGGGAGGAGCCGCATGAACTACCAGAGACTGTTCGAACCGAAGACGCTGGCCGTGATCGGCGTCTCCCTCGACAACGACCGCCACCCCGCCAACGTGGTCTATCACAAGAACCACCTGCGCTACCCTGTGGAGGTCTTCGCCGTCAACCCAAAAGGGGGCCGCCTGCAGGGAGAAACCGTTTATTCGCGGGTGGCCGAGATCCCGAAGGCCGTCGATCTCGCGGTCATCGCCGTCAGGGCGGAGTTCGTGCCGGACATCCTCGCTGACTGCATCAACAGCTGCGTGGGCGGCGCGGCAATCATCTCCGGCGGGTTTGCCGAGAGCGGACGGCGGGACCTGCAGGACCAGCTGACCGCGATCGCCCGGGAGGCCGACTTTCCCTTTATCGGGCCGAACTGCCTCGGTCTGTATGTGCCCGGATGCATCGACAGTTTTTTTCTGCCGAGCGAGCGCTTCGTGCGCCCCGAACCGGGGCCAGTCGCTGTCATCAGCCAGAGCGGGGGCATCCTGGTGGATCAGATGGTCAAGTTCGCCCAGGAAGGCGTCGGCCTCTCGGTAGGCGTCAGCATCGGAAACAAGGCCCTCGTCGGCGAGATCGAACTGCTCGAAGAATTCGGCAGGGACGAGCGAACCAAAGTCATCGCCTTTTACGTGGAGGGGTTCGGGAAACGCGAGGGCCGCGCCTTCGTCGAGGCGGCGGCGCGGTGCCCCAAGCCCGTGATCGTCCTCAAGGCCGGGAAGTCGGCTCTGGGCGAACGGGCGGTTTCCAGCCATACGGCCTCGCTGGCGGGCGACTACGCCGTCTTTTCGTCCGTTCTGGTGCAGCACGGCGTTGTCGAGGCCCGGAGCGAATTCGAGTTGCTTTCCTTCTGCGAATCCCTCAGCCGCTATCCAAGAAGCATCACGGGAAAAATCGCCATCATCACCGGCAGCGGGGGGCACGGAGCCCTGGCGGTCGACGCCTGCGCCGCCCAGAAGCTCGCGGTGCCCACCCTGTCGGAAACCGAGCAAAAGCAACTCCGGGAGCGCCTCTCCCGCTCGATCCGGTCGATCGCCGCGCTGGGAAATCCAATCGATCTGACCGGCAGCGCCCTCGACGAGGATTTTTACCAGACCGCCGAATTCCTCAGCCGGTCCCCCGACATCGACTGCCTGATCGTCCTGCTGCTGCCCTACCTCCCCGGCATCACCTCGGACCTCAGCGCCCGTCTGAGCCGGCTCTATCTCAAGGAAGGCAAACCCCTCGTCGCCTATGTGCCGCGCGTCGAGAAATATCGGATGCTGATCGAAGGCTTCGAGCTGAACGGTGTGCCTGTGTCCCCTTCCATCGAAGGCGCGGTCCTGATGGCCGAGGCCATGCGGAGGTGCAAACCATGCTGACAGAAGCGATGCGTGCGATTTTGGCGGACGCCAGGCAGTGGGGGTGGGTCCTCGAACCGGAGGCCAAGCGCCTCTTTTCCCTCTGGGGGCTGCCGGTTCCTCGGTACACGTGGGCGCGGGAAATTGACGAAGCGCGCCGCTTCGCCGGGGAGATCGGCTACCCGGTGGCAGCGAAGGTCGTCTCGCCCGAGGTCGTCCATAAATCGGACGTCAAAGGGGTCGCAGCAGGAATCGGCAACCGGGAAGAGTTGGAAGAGGTCTTCGCACGGTTCGGGAAGCTGCCGGGCTTTGCGGGCGTATTGGTGGAGGAAATGGCGGCAGGGCTCGAGTTGATCGTCGGCGCGAAGATCGACTACCAGTTCGGCCCCGTGATCCTCCTCGGGATCGGCGGCACCGGCGTGGAAATCTACAAGGATTCGGTCCTGCGGATGGCGCCCCTCGCGGAAAAAGACGTGGAGGCAATGCTGACCGGCCTTCAGGGGCGGCCCCTCCTGGAAGGCTACCGCGGCCGGGATCTGGTCGACCGGAAGGCACTGACCCGTTTTCTGCTGGACTTCTCGGAGCTGGTCATGACCCTCGAAGAGCGGATCAGCTCGATCGACATCAACCCGCTCTTCTGCTCGAGCAAGGGCTGCGTCGCCGCGGATGCCCGCATCATGCTCCCGTCCTTCGAAAGCGCATGAAAGAGGCCAGGGGCCCGCGGCGGCTGCGTTCCGTTTTCAGCGGGATACCCAGAGCGTCAGGCCTTCCAGTTCCCGGAAGAGGCCCCAGCTCACCGACCCCATGAAGATTTTCTGGAGAAATCCCTGCCCCGTCCCGGTCCGACCCACAGCGACGACCGCATAGCGGCCCTCCTCCGCCTCCTTCTTGATCGTCTTGATGACGGAGTTCCCTTCGAGGACCAGGTCGCGCACCCGCTCAGGGGAAAGCCCGTTCGCAAGGAGGGTCTCCCGCGACTTGGCCAGGACGGTTTCCGGGTCTTTCCCCTCTGCGCTCTTCCCGGTATCGACCATCAACAGGGTCACCTCGTGGTCCGGCTCATCCTGCAGCATGAAACCCACGTGATCCACAATCCGGTAGGACTGGTCAGACCCGTCGACGCAGACCAGGACGTTGCGGCGCTCCAGATCGTGCTGGCGGCACATCCAGATGGGAAAGGCGAACTCCTGCTCCAGGATCCCTTTGGTGACGCTCTCCTCGAAGGCCTCTTCGATCCAGGACAGGCCCCGGCGCCCCATGACCACGGCGTCGTATAGGCCCATATGGGCCTCCTGGACAATATCCATGACCTTGGAATACCGGCGGGCCAGAAGCTTCGAATCCAACTGTTCGTCCTTGAAGCCGTGCGCGCGTAGCTCCGACCGGCCCGCCTCGATCGCCCGGCGCCCCTTTTTCTCAGACTGCCGGGCCTGCTCCTGCTGCTGGGCCACGGTTTCGTGCGAACGCTCGTTTTCCCAGAGCTGCGGGGGCTTCGGCGTCGTATAGAAGAGGGTGATCTTCATTCCCTCCTTGTTTTTGAAAAAATGGCCCACAAAGCGCGCCCCGTAAAGGGCCCTCTTGTCCTCACTGACCGCAACGAGCAGATGCTTTTCCACCAGACCCTCCTCCAATAAAAAATGAACAGTATATTTTATTTTACCGTACTCCTGCGCTCAGCACAAAGCTTTCCTGGACAGCCGCCGGAGGCTTTGGGCCAAGCAATCGCCTTCGGGCGCCGGCCCTTTGCGGCAGCATTCTCGAGTCCGCTCTTTTTTTCTGGATTTCTTGACAGACTTCGGCATAATAGATCGCTTGTGGTGAAGAGACCCACCCTCCGGACCGAGGGCCTTCGCGGCGAGGTTCGACCGGCTGCCCCTTTTTCGGCGGCGCCGACCCGTCAGGGGGTAAACATAAGGGTACTCTTTTTCACGGCCATTCAGAAAAGGCTCCATTCATCGGAACGTATTCGGGTCCCATCGAAGATGTCGGTAACCGCCGTCGATGATGGACTTTCGGGTCCCTGCGGATCGGGAAGCGCGCGCTCTGCCTGCTGCGTGATGCATCAGCGGCGAGGTCCATCCCAGAAACCCCACACCCGGAGGAAGGGGGCACGGACGGATGCACCCTGGCACATCGGCGGAAGACAAGCTCCCTTTTCTGTATGAAACGGCTTCAGTTGATCGACTGGATGAGAACCTTCAGGAGCAGAAAAAGATGACGATCGAGTTTGATGAGAAAGACGAGGGCATGGAAGAGGCCGAGGAGAGCTTTGCCGACCTTCTGGCCGCCTATGATACGGGAATGAACGAAGACCTGCAGGTCGGCGACCGGATCGAAGCGAAGATCATCGCCATCGGCGACGATGCGGTTTTCGTCGATACGGGTACAAAGATCGACGGTGTCGTCGAGCGCGCCGAACTGCTGGACGAAGAAGGCGGCCTGACGTGCAAGGTGGGCGACATCCTGACGCTGTACGCGGTTTCCGTCAGCACCAACGAAATCCGCCTCTCACGCGCCCTGTCCGGAGCGGGAGGGTTCGAGATCCTACAGGAGGCCTTCGAAAACCGGCTGCCTGTCCTCGGGAAGGTGCGCGGGATCTGCAAGGGCGGCTTCAATGTGGAGGTCATGAACCGCCGGGCCTTTTGTCCCGTCAGCCAGATCGACCTGAGATACGTGGAACATCCCGAGCAGTACGTAGGAGAAGGCCTCGAATTTCTGATCACGCGACTGGAAGAACGGAATATCGTCGTCTCCCGCCGCGAACTTCTCAACCGCGAACTGGAGAAGACCCGCGCCGAATTCATGGAAACCCTGGAGGTCGGCGCCGTCATCGAGGGCGAGGTCGTCAAACTGATGCCTTACGGCGCCTTTGTCCGGATCGCTCCGGGCGTGGAAGGGATGGCGCACATCTCGGAGCTGAGCTGGTCGCGCGTCGAGAAGCCGGAAGAAATTTTGCGGGCGGGGGAACGGCTCAATGTCAAGGTAATCGCGATTGGACGGGCGGACAACTCCCGCCAAGCCAAGATCTCCCTCTCCATCAAACAGTTGAGCGGCGACCCCTGGAACCATGTCCAGGAAACTGTCCAGGAAGGCCAGCACCTCACCGGGCGTGTGGTCCGCTGTGCGCCTTTCGGCGCCTTCGTAGAGATCGTGGCCGGCATCGAAGGCCTGGTCCACATCAGCGAGATGAGCTACACCCGGCGCGTGGCGAAGCCCGAAGATCTGGTCGTACCCGGGGATCCGGTCAGGGTCGTGGTCAAACGGGTCGATCCGGAAAACCGCCGCATCTCCCTGAGCATGAAAGACGCCGAAGGCGATCCGTGGGCCTTGGTCGACCAGAAATATCCGGTGGGGAAAATCGTAACCGGGATCATCGAAAAGAGGGGCCCCTTCGGGCTCTTCATCAACCTGGAGCCGGGCATCACCGGATTGCTGCCGAAATCGAAAATGAAGGCCTCGGCGGATGATTCCGCCCTGGACCGGCTGAAAGAGGGCGAAGCCATCGAGGCGACCGTGGGGGAAATCAACCCGGCGGAGCGAAAAATCACCCTGTTGCCCTCCGCAAAGGCCGAGCAGGAGGAGGACAGCTGGCGAAGCTTCAGCCAGAGCGACAAAGGGTCGTTCGGGTCCCTCGGGGCTGAACTCGAGAAGGCCCTGAGGCCCAAGAAGCACGCCTGAAGCTCATTTCAACCGGCGCGGGCAAGGCATCCCGCGCCGGGGGACCGGACAAGCCATTCTTCGGCCGCCCAGCCCTTCATCGCGGAGCACACTCGCCATGACAAGCCTTGGGGCATCTCTCGATCTGCCCGATTACCACATCCACACCCCGCTCTGCCACCACGCCGTCGGCGCGCCGGAGGAATACAAGGCCGCAGCGGCCGCAAAGGGGATCCCGGAGATCTGTTTCACCGATCACGCGCCCACCGACACGGACTACGACCCGGCCCACCGCATGGCGCTTGGCGAGTTTCCGGCCTACTGCGGCATGATCGCGGACATCCGGACGCCGGGGCCTCCCGAGGTGCTTTTCGGGGTGGAGGCGGATTATTACGCGGGCTGTGAGGCCTTTCTGGAGCGATGGCTGCCCCGGCAACCCTTCGACCTGGTCATCGGCTCGGTCCACTTCATCGCCGCCTGGGGCTTCGACAACCCGGACGAACGCCACGTGTGGGACGCCGTGGACGTGACTGCCACCTGGCGGCGCTATTTCGACCTGATCTGCAGATTGGCCAAGACACGCCTCTTCGACATCGTCGGCCATCTCGACCTGCCGAAGAAATTCGATTACCGCCCCTCCGACGCGGCCCTCGAGGAAATGGCCGGACCGGCCCTCGACCGGATCGCGGAGGCCGGGATGGGGATCGAACTGAACACGGCCGGGCTTCGAAAGCCGGTTGGAGAGATCTATCCTTCCCTGGCGCTGCTCACCTGGGCCCGCGGACGCGGCATCCCCATCTGCTTCGGGTCTGACGCCCATCAACCGGACGACGTGGGCGAGGGCTTCCCCAAGGCCTTGGAGCTGGCCTATGCCGCCGGCTACACCGAGTATTTCCGGATCAGGCAACGCCGTAAGACGCTCCTCCCCCTGCCGCCGCGCCCATCACCGCTTTCCTGACTTTTCCGCGGCCCAGCGGGACCCGGTACCTTCCAGGCGTACCTGCACGGGCCGCGATCCCCGAGGGGGGATCGTGCAGCCCCATCTCAGGGAACCCGCCTGGCTTCCTTTTAAAACCGCTATGATCATCGGGGCACCCTTTTCGGGGCTACAAATCACCGCAGCAACATCGATCGGACAACCGGGCTTCCGCCTTCAGGGCCGACGAACCTGCCTGAAAAACGGTCAAGCGGCCTCTTCTTTCTTGAAGTAGCCCTTCGGCACCACCACGATGCCGCGCGAAGTGACGGGGAAGCGCTGTCGGTCCTCCTCGGGATGGTAGCCGATTTCGGTATGGTCCGGGATGTTGTTGAGCTTGTCGACGATCGCCTTCTTGATCTTGCAGTGGCGCCCGATCACGACATCGTCCAGGATCACGGATTCCTCGACCGTCGCCCAACTGCGGACGACCACGTTGTAGGAAAGAACGGAGTCCCGCACGATCCCGCTCACGATGCAGCCCGGCGCGACGATGGAATTGAGAGCCTTGCCCGCCCGCTGCTCGCTCGAGCGCTCGTCGGCGAAGATGAACTTGGCGGGCGGCGCCGGGATCTGGTAGGTGTGGATCGGCCAGTTCCTCCCGTAGAGGTTGAAATACGGGTCCACTCCGGTCAGGTCCATGTTGGCGTTCCAGTAGGCATCGAGCGTGCCGACATCACGCCAGTAGGACGAATCGCGGGTGCGCGGCTCCCTGCGGAGCTGACGCTCGCCGTTTTCGAGGGTGACATAGATGTAGTCTTCGATGGCATTCTGGCTGCGGTAGGGATAGGCATAGATACGGTGACTTTCGACCAGGCTTGGGATAATCTCGCCGCCGAAATCGTAGGCTTCGGTGGAATCGAGGATGTCGAGCAGGGTCTCGGCGCGGAAGAGGTAGATCCCCATGGAGGCGAGGACATGCTGCGGATCGCCGGGGATGGTCTGCGCTTCCTGTTTGGGCTTTTCCTGAAAGCCCGTGATCCGGTAGTTCTCGTCGACGACCGCCACCCCGAACTGATGGGCAAGGGACTTGTCCACCTCCAGCAGCGAGATCGAGATATCCGCATCGTGCTCCTGGTGATACCGCTGGAAACGGGAGTAGTCCATCTTGTAGATGTGGTCTCCCGAAAGGATCAGGATGTGGCGGGGTTTGTAGCGCCGGATCAGGTAGAGGTTCTGACGGATGGAATCCGCCGTCCCCTGATACCACTCGGGCCCTGTGCGCTGCTGGGGCGGCACGACCTTGAGAAATTGGCCGATCTTCTGGTTGAAGATGTTCCACCCCGCCTCCAGGTGCTCGTTCAGGGACTGGGACTTGTACTGGGGAAGCACCACGATTTTGTAGATCTGCGAATTGACGCAGTTGCTCAGTGTAAAATCGATCAGGCGGTAGATGCCCCCAAAGGGCACCGCCGGCTTGCAGCGGTCCAGGGTAAGCGGCATGAGCCGCTCGCCGCGCCCTCCCGCCATGATGAAGGCAATCGTATCTTTCATGGGTTTATCCCCCAAGCTCGAGAGCGGTCATTGATAGGGGCATGCCGGGACATGCGCCGTTTCGCCGCCCCGGAGCTTGTCATCCACCTTACGGTCGGAAGACCTGTCCTGTCAAGAAGGCTCGTCGGTCAACGGCCTCACGCAGTCTAGAGATACGGGGAAAAGACCCATGCCAGGGCGTCGCGCAGCCTGATGGGGAAGGAGCGCCTCTCCAGATCCGCCAGGGTATACTCCTCGGACCATGCAAGGCTTTCGGCCATGTGGCCCGCTATGACCGCCGCGGTTGTCGGGCTGTAGATCTCCAGGGTCAGCTCGAAATTGAGGCGCAGGCTTCTCGGATCGATGTTCGCCGAGCCCACCTGGGCATAGAAATCATCCACGACGAGGAGCTTGCTGTGCACGAAAGGGGGCGGCTGGTAATACACGCGCACCTGTCGGCGCAGCAGTTCCCAAAGCATGTTGCGTGTCGCCCAGTGCACGAAGGGAAGGTTGTTGCAGCCCGGCAGGATGATCCTCACGTCCACCCCTTTGAGGGCAGCCGTCTGAAGCGCTCCGATCAGATCCCTGGGGGGGAGGAAATACGGCGTCATGATCCAGACGCGCTCCCGCGCCGCCGAGACCGCGGCCACCAGAATCATCCCGAGCTTGTCCAGATCTTCATCGGGCCCGTCCAGGATGACCTGGCAAACCACATCCCCCGCAGCCGGCAGCGCCTTTCCGGGGCCCGTCAGCGGCTCGCCGGTGCAGAAGGACCAGTCATGAAGGAAGGCCTGTTCGAGCCGCGCGGCCACTGGCCCTTCGACCCGGAAGTGCGCATCGATGACCCGCGTTCGCCTTTTCGCGCCCAGCGCCAGGTGCCGGTCGCCGATGTTCATGCCGCCCAGGAAGGCCTCCTGCCCATCCACGACGAGGACCTTGCGGTGATTTCTGAGATTGATGCTGAAACTCGGCGGGATGATCCGGGGGGACAGAAAACGAGTCATCCGCACCCCGGCCTTTTTCAGCAGGGTGCCGGCCCTCGGCAGACTGTACCACTCCCCGACGCCGTCCAGCAGCACACGGACGTCCACACCGCGCCCGGATACCTCCGCCAGGCGCTGGATGAAGGTTCGGCCCGTACGGTTGGACTCGAAGATGTACGTCGACAGAAAAACGGAATGCTGCGCCCGTTCGATAGCCGCAAGCATGGCCGGATAGGTCTCTTCTCCATTGTGAAACATCATGAAGCGGTTGCCTGCACTCGGCCGGCGGCCCGTGATCGCCTCGGACACCTGCATGACGTCCCTCCAGCTACGCGGCAGGGATGCATTCTCAGACGGCGCCGTCCCATGGCAGGCTGGGGCCGGACACGCATCCGCGGCCTCAGGCTCTTCGGGCAAAGAGAGCTTTTTCGCCCGCGTCTGCACCCGATTGAAACCGAAGAGAAAATACAGGACCGGTCCGAGTGGGGGAAAGGCCAGGCAGACCGTCGCCCAACCAAGTGCCGCCCGAGGGTCGCGTTTGTGGAGGAGGGCATGGCCGGCAGCCGCCAAGGCCAGGGCGGCGCCGAGGATCAGCAGCACCCAGTGAATCCATTCCAAAGGCTAAATGACCTCCCACTTGAACTTGACTTGTTTCCATCCGGAAATGAGCATTTTTTGCCAACATCAAGGAAATCCAGCATTTGCGCGGAGGCGACCTGGTGGTCGCCGCACAAGCAAATGCGCAGATTGACGCCGAGATTGGCAAAAAAGACCATTTCCGGATGGAAACCGGGCTGTACCGGGGAATCAATTCCGGATAGACACTAACTTTGGAGCATCAGGCTATTTCAAACCCTCTCCGGGGCGCTGGAGCCTGTGCCACAGAATGGTTCGAGTCTGAAAGCCAGTTTTTTGTAGATCGGCGGGCAAAATCGATCAAAGCGGCCTCTCATTCCCGCATAATCTGCCCGACCGCGGGCGGAGGACACCCCGACACACACCGATGTCAATCAACGAAACGTTATTCGAAGCACAGGTACCGGGCGCGAACGACCCCTTGGACATATGATCACCCGCTCTCTTCCGCAATCATAAACGCCGACCGCTCAGACCGCGTGCTCGTCCTCGCGCAGGGCCTCGAAACCGGAGATGATGTCGATCAGTTCGTCGGTGATCTGTGCCTGCCGCTGCTCCCGGTAGAGCGCCTGAAGTTCGTCCTCCATCTCGAGGATGTTCTTTTCAGCGGCCTGCATGGCCGTCAGGCGCCCGGCATTCTCCGCCGCCAGGGACTGCGCGAAAACCCGGTAAATGGAAACGAAAAGATACTGGTGGAAAAGGCCCGTAAACATGTTTTCACGGGACGCTGCCAGCATGGGGATGGAGCGGTTCGGCCATTTGCGCGCCCGATACGCCCTGGCCCATTCGGCATCGAGCGGCAGCAGACGGTGGAAGGACGGCGTATAGGTGCCCGGCGAAAGGATATTGTGACCGACATAAAAAAAGGCCGCCCCCCGGTCGCGCCGCCACTCGTCCAGGCGCTGGATAACCCCCTGCACGGTGTGGGCGATGGCCGAAAGACTCCCGGGCAGGCGGAAGGACGCCTCGTCTTTGCGGCCGGCATCTTCGAGGCCGACGACGACCTTTTCCCCCGCCGACCAGCAGCTGACCCCGAAGCCCTCGGATTCGAGCCCTTCGATCCGCTCGAGGGTGTGGCGCACGATCACCTCATTGAATGGACCGCACATCCCCTGGTCCGACCCCACCATCAGGCAGACGGCGCGGCGGATGCGAAAGCCGGAAGGCAGAGCCGTGCCACCCCGCAGGAAGACCTGCCACCCCATGTCCACGACATCCCGAAAGGCGTCCATGGTCTCGGCGGCCCGCTCGAATTGCCGGATGTTGACGGCGGCCAGACTCTTCATGGTCTGGACGACCGCCAGGAGATCCTGCGCCGTCGCAATCTTCCTATTCAGCTTCTCGAGCGTCTGCATGCTCCACCGTCAAGCCCTGAAGGGCCTCCTCCATCATCTTCGGCAGATCGGCCCAGAAGGCATCGTCCCTGGCCGATGCGATCACCCGCTCCTCGACATCCGGCATGTGCTCCTCCAATCGGCCAAGCAGAACCTTCTCCGCGGCAGTGATCTTCCCGAGAGGCACGCCGTCGAGCAGGCCCTGGGCCACAGCGAAGAGGATCAGGATCTGCGCACCGGCGGACAGCGGCGAAAACTGCCCCTGTTTGAGCACTTCACGCACCCGCCGGCCGTGCTCGAGCGCCCTGCGCGTTCCCTCCTCGAGCCGCGTCCCGAAACGCGAAAATGATTCGAGTTCCTGGAACTGGCTGTAGGAAAGACGCAGGTCCCCCGCCACCCTCCGGTAGGCGTTCAACTGCGCCTTCCCGCCGACGCGGGAAACGGACTTACCCACGTCTACCGCCGGCATGAGACCCTTCTGGAAGAGGTCGGGCGACAGGTAGATTTGCCCGTCCGTGATGGAGATGAGATTGGTCGGGATGTAAGCGGAGATGTTCTGGGCCTCGGTCTCGATGATGGGCAGCGCCGTCAGGGAGCCGCCGCCCTTCTCCGGCCTGAGGTGCGTCGATCGCTCGAGCAGGCGGGAGTGAATGTAGAATATATCGCCCGGAAAGGCCTCGCGCCCGGGGGGGCGCCGCATAAGCAGGGAGATCTGCCGGTAGGCCAATGCATGCCGCGTCAAGTCGTCGTAGACGATCAGGACGTCACGCCCCGCCTCCATGAACGATTCGGCAAGGGTCGTCGCCGCATAGGGGGCGATGTATTGCAGACCAGGAGGGTCGTCCCCTTCGACCACCACGACGACGCTGTAATCCATCGCCCCCACCCGCCCGAGGGCGTCGATCGCCTTGGCGATGCTGCTGCTCCGCTGCCCGATGGCGCAGTAGACGCATAGGACATCCTTGTCGTGCTGGTTGATCATCGTGTCAAGGGCAATCGCTGTCTTGCCGGTCTGGCGATCACCGAGGATCAGCTCCCGCTGGCCGCGGCCGACGGGGATCAGGGCATCCACGACCTTGAGCCCGGTCTCGAGAGGCCTTTCGACCGGGGCGCGATCCAGGATGCGCGGCGCCTCGCGCATGACCGGCCACCTCGTAGTCGACGAAACCGGGCCGCGGCCGTCCATCGCCTGCCCGAGGGGGTCCACCACCCGCCCCAAGAACTCGGGGCCCACCGCCAGATCCAGGATGCGCCCGCTCCGCCGGACCTCCATGCCGGCCCGCAGTTCTTCGCTCGGACCGAACAGCACGACCCCGACCCGGTCAGGCAGGATGTCCAGCACCAACCCCTCTATGCCGTCGTCGAAGAGCACCACCTCCTCGGACTTGACTCCTCCCAGACCCTCGACCCAGACGATCCCCTGGCCAACCGACCGGATAAGGCCCACTTCCTCGCTCTTCGGCCTGGGCTGGTAGCCGGCAAGCCCCTTTTCCACGGCGCGCGTCACATCGTCGAGCGCAGCGTCAAGATGCGTGTCTTTCATGATCGTTCCCGCGGGAGTTCGGCCAGGATCCTATGCTCCAATCCTTCAAGATAACGCTCCAGGGTCCAGCTGATCTTCCGGTCCCCGCTGACCCACTCAATGCCGATCCCCATATCCTTGTCCGTTGCCGTTTCGATCTCCGTCCCGGGCGGCAGCAGCGGCACGACCCTGCGGCGGAGCCTTTCGGCCATTTCCCCGGTGAGTTCGAACCCCGATCTGACGTTCACCGGCTTCCCATCTTCGACCAGGGAGAGGGCGTCCTTCTCCTCCTCGATCTTGCGGAGAAACACCTCCAGGACCTCCTCCTGCAGCCCGGCGTGCGCCAGATCCCGAAGGACCTTGTCCCCCACCGCCAGCAACTGCTCCGCGATGCGGATCTTGAGCCTCTCCAAAAAGGCCTCCCGCTGCTCGTCCAGGTGGTCCAACCAGGCCTGCTTCAGGTGTTCGACCTCCTGCCGCGCCTCCGCGAGAGTCCGTTCGCGCCACTCATGAACCTCCCTCTGGGCCTCGGCCATGATTTCGGCCCGCCGCTCGGCGGCGCGGCGCTCCTCTTCGCGCGCCCGCGCCTCCCGCTCCCGCGCCTCTTCCCGCGCCTTTTCGGCGCCGGCCAGGTTCTCCGCGATCCTCGCCTCCCGTGCATCCATGGCCCGGATGATGGGCCCGTACAAGAAGCGCTTGAGCAGGAGGACCAGGATCAGGAAGTTCACGATCTGGGCGATGATCGTAAACCAATCGAACAGCACGGCTTACCCCCCGGCCTTCTCGAGAAAAAAGCCCCAGAAAGGATTCGCGAAGATCAGGATCATGGCCACGACGAAGCAGTAGATGGCGGTCGATTCCACCATGGCCATTCCGACAAACAGGGTGCGGGTGATGGTATTCGTTTCGTCAGGCTGCTGGGCGATGGAGCTCAACGCCTGGGCCAGCGCTCGGCCCTCTCCGAGAGCGGGGCCGACCGCGCCGATGCCCATGCAGATACCCGCCGAAACAATCGAGGCCACTGCCACCCAGCCCAAAATCTCCATGCTTACGTCTCCTCTCGCTGTTGGTCCTCGTTTTCCATGGCCGCCGCGATGTAGACCGCGGCCAGCACGCTGAAGATATAGGCCTGCACGAGGCCCGTCAAAAGCCCCAGAAGCTGCATCAGAACCGGAAAAATCAACGGGGCGATCGCCAGGAGGATTGCCCCGATCATGGTCCCGCTCATGATGTTGCCGAAGAGCCGGACCGCCAGGGCCAAGGTGCGGCTCAACTCGCCGATCACGTTGAAAGGCAGCATGAAAAAGGTCGGCTGGAGGTAATTGGCAAGGTAGCGGCCGAGGCCCACGCGGCCGATGCCGTAACCTGGAACGGCCACAAAAACCAGCAGGGCCAGGGCAGCCGTCGTGGAAAGAGACCCCGTCGGGGGCCTGAATCCCGGCACGACGCTCAGCACATTGCAGAGCGCGATGAAGAGAAACAGGGTCCCCACGAAGGGCAGGAACCCCCGCGGCCGGCGGGGACTGATGTCATCGAGCTGCTGCCTGACGCCCGAGACCACGGTTTCCAGGAGATTCTGCCAGCGGGGGATCCGTTCGCCGGTGCTCAGGTTCCGCGTCACCAGCCACGAGCCGAGCGTAAGCACCAGCATCACCAGCCAGGTGTAAAGCAGGGTGGCATTTACCTCGACCCCCCCCATCCGCAGCATCACGACCAGGTCAGGACTGATTTCCATGGCTTCCCTTTTCAATGGACGTGTAGACCCAGCGGGTGACCAGGAACCGCGCGATGAAAAAGCCGACGAACGTGATCAGAAAACCGATGAAGCTGCGCCGCAGCACCAGCCAGAAGGCCAGGAGGGCGATGCTCAGGCGGACCCCGTAGCTCAGTCCTAGAAAAATCTTCGGGCTCGACCTCCGCGGCAGCCGGCGCAGGGTCCAGTAGAGGGCTCCGAAATAGAACAGGCCGACCACCCAGCCCCAGAGGAGCCAGACTACCACGGCAAAAAGGTCAACCGAGGCCATTTTTCCTCTCTTCGTTGATGGCCTTCCGTTCGCGATTGATCCAGAACCAGGCGTTCAGGCATCCAACGATCAAACCGATCACCAGGAGCATCAGGGTCCACGAGTAGGGTCCGGGCCATTTGAGATCGATCCAGATCCCAAGGAAGACGAACACCACCGTGGGAACGGACACCGACCAGCCCACGATGCCGAACATCCCCAGGCCAAACCACACCCCCTGCGGGCGGTGCTTCTCCGCCCTCAGCTTGCGTTTCTCCCGGAGTCCGACTTCATCCGGGAAACGCCGCGGCCCTTTTTCCACAGGATCAGACATTTTTTCCGAACGTCACAAACCTTCGCACAAGATCGGCCTCGAGGCGCGCCACCGCGGAGCGGGTCTTGCGCTCCCGGTCGTCCACCACCGCAATCATCTCCTCGACCGACTGCCTCAAGGCCCCCAATTCGCCCTTGACCGCCATCCGGGTGGCGACCTGCACCTCGGGACCCTGCTTCACCAGGATCCCCTCATCGACGGCCAGATAGACCGGTCGCCCCCCGTCAGCCTCGTACGAGAAGATCCCGGGCACCAGAACCGCCGCCAGGTCCAGATGGCGAGGCAGGATGCCGAAGGCCCCGTTGGGCCCTTCGGCCGTGATCCTCCTGACAACCGTGTCGAGGAAAAGACCGTTCGGTTCGTGGATCCTCAAGCGCATGCCCTTTCCCTCAACCATGATTCACTCTTCACACCCCCGCGCCCTCAACCCTTGTCCTTACCGCCGTCCCGCTCGCGCGCCTCGGCTTCGCCGATGGCGCCGATCATGTAGAAGATGCTTTCGGGCTGATCCGCAAAGGCATCATTCAGGATCCGCTCGCACCCCGTTAACGTCTCTTCGATGTCGACCATCTTTCCATCGAGGCCGGTGAACTGTTTGGTCGTGAAAAAAGGCTGCGTCAGAAAACGCTCGAGCCTCCTCGCCCGGGAGACCGTCCTTCGATCCTCGCGGGAGAGTTCCTCCAGGCCGAGCATGGCGATGATGTCCTTCAGCTCCTCGTAGGTAGCGAGGGTCTTGCGAACCTCGCGGGCGACATGATAGTGGCGCTCCCCTACAACCCGGGTCTGAAGCATGGTGGAGCGGGACTGAAGCGGGTCGACGGCCGGGTAGAAGCCTTCGCTTGCCCGTTTACGGCTTAAAACGATGGAAGCCGAGAGGTGCGCGAACGTGTGCACGGCCGAGGGGTCCGTCAGATCGTCCGCCGGCACATAGACCGCCTGAATGGAGGTAATGGCCGCCTTGCGGGTGCTTGCGATTCGCTCTTCGAGTTCGGCCAGCTCCGTCGCGAGCGTCGGCTGATATCCCATGCGGGAGGGAAGCCGCCCGAGGAGGCCTGAAAGCTCCGAGCCCGCCTGGATGAAACGGAAAATATTGTCCACCAGGAGGAGGACATCCTGCTCGAGGTCGTCTCGAAAAAATTCCGCCATAGTCAGGGCGGTGTGCCCCACCCGGAAACGGGCGCCGGGGGACTCGTTCATCTGACCGAAGACCATCACCGTATTCGGCAGCACGCCGGCGGCCTTCATCTCCCGGTACAGTTCCTCTCCCTCACGGCAGCGCTCCCCGATGCCGCAGAAGATGCTCATTCCCCTGTGCTTGCCCACCATGTTGTGGATGAGCTCCGTGATCACGACGGTCTTGCCTACACCGGCGCCGCCGAAAAGACCGGCCTTCCCGCCCCGCTCGAGAGGCGCCAGGAGATCCAGGGCCTTCACACCGGTGAAAAAGACATCGTCGCTGCTCACCCGCTCCGAAAGCGGGATGGGCCGATGATGGATCGAACGGCGTTCGAGCCCGCCGGGCATCTCGAGGCCATCCATCGGATCGCCGAAAACGTTCAGCATACGCCCCAGAAGCTCCTTGCCGACCGGCGTCTTCAACGGTTCGCCTGAGGTTGTGGCCGGGTCGCCGCGGCTCAGTCCGGCTGTCGGATGAAGGGCGATCCCGCGCAGGGTGTGCACGTCCAGATGCGCCGCCGCCTCGACGGAGACCTTCCCCTCCGCCCCGGCCAGGATGTGGCTCCTGATCGCCGGCAGGGCCTCGGGGAAAAACACGTCCACCACACTTCCCCGCACCGCCGCGATGGTGCCCTGAATCGCCTGATCCTGCTGGTCTCGATCGGATACGCTCATGACTCCATCCATGCCCCCGTCGGTGGTCCCGGCCATGCCTGACCATCCCAGCGGAAAACGCCCGGAAAGCCAGCTTCGCCGGCAATCTAGAGCACGTCGGTGCTCCGGCCCGATTTTCTCTTCTGATTCCACGCCGCAGCGGCATATCCGAGGCCGAACCCTATCAGAAGCACGAGCGGCAGCAGCAGGATCTGGGACATGGAGACCTCCCAGAAATACAGGCGCAGGGTGATCACCTGCGTATTCTGGAACAGGAAAACGAGCACGAGGACCGCCAGGACAATGGCCACAATCCACTTGGGTTTCATACTTTCTCCCCCGGTATTTACCTTGATCCGTTTTTCAAGACACTGTGTTTTAGATTAGTCTCCATCCGGAAATGATTTCCCTGTACAACCCAGTTTCCAATCCGGAAATGAGGATTTTTTGCCAATATCAAGGAAATCAAGCGTTTGCGCGGAGGCGACCTGTAGGTCGCCGCACAAGCAAACGTGCAGATTGACGCTGAGATCGGCAAAAAAGACCATTTCCGGATTGGAAACTAGATTAAAACTTTCATCCGCTTCTTGTAAAGAAGTTCCCGCCCGATGAGCCTGGCCCGGACTGCGAAATGTCCATTTGAGGCATCGGATTGAGATATGAGAAGAATTCTGATATGATGATATTGTTTCTTCCCATGGAATACAACGAAAGGAGACCACCGCATGCATTACAATACGGCTCTCAGGGCCTATACCGCCAAGCGTATCGAAGAGATCGGCTCGGCTGATATCCTTGTGGGGATTCCCTGCTTCAACAATGAAAAAACGATCGGGCATGTCATCCAGATGGTCACCCACGGATTGGCCGCCCACTACCAGAATACGCGCAGTGTCATTTTCATTGCGGACGGCGGCTCCACGGACGACAGCCGCGATGTCGCGCGGGAGTTCGAGATCAAACCCTGGCAGGAAAAGATCGTCTCCATCTATCGCGGCCCGGGGGGCAAGGGCTCCGCCCTCAGATCGCTCTTCGAAGCCGCCTACCGGCTCAAGGTCAAGGCCTGCGCCATGGTGGACTCGGATCTGAGAAGCATCACGCCGGGCTGGGTCAAATACCTGATCGATCCCGTGCTCGAAAAAGGCTATCAGTTCGTCGCCCCCGTTTATGTGCGGCACAAGTGGGACGGCACCATCACCAACAACATCGTCTACAACCTGACCCGGGCGCTTTACGGGAAACGCATCCGGCAGCCCATCGGAGGTGATTTCGCTCTGTCACGCGACGTCGCCAAATACTATATCGATCAGGATGTCTGGGACACGGATGTCGCCCGCTTCGGGGTCGACATCTGGATGACCGTGAGCGCCGTGACCCGCGGATTCAGGATCTGCCAGTCCAATCTGGGCGTCAAGATCCATGACGCGAAGGACCCGGGGCAACACCTTGGACCCATGTTCCGCCAGGTCCTTTCCGCCCTCTTTTCGAGCATGGAACAGAACACGACCTTCTGGAAGCAGATCAAGGGAAGCGAGCCCCTCGAGATCTTCGGCTTCCAGGAAAAATTCGAACCAGAGCCGGTTCAGGTCAATCTGGATGGGTTGATCGAGCTTTTCAAAACGGGATATGCACAGTTTTCCTCTCTCTGGAAGGATATTCTGAGTGAGCCGTCTTTCGAAGAAATCACCAACGCCTCAAAGATGGATTCCCTCCACTTTCACCTGCCGACCGACGTCTGGGTCCGGATCCTTTATGAACTCGCCGCGACGTTCCACGCATGGACCATCAACCGCTCCAAACTGCTCGACCTCATGACCCCGCTCTATTTTGCGAGGGTAGCCTCTTTTGTGAGAGAAAGCTGGGACATGTCCTCGGATAAAGCCGAAATCCTGGTCGAGGAACAGGCCCTTAAGTTCGAGGAACAAAAGGATTACCTGATCCGTTTATGGGACGAAAAGTCCGCGTGAGCCCATGAGTCAGATAGACGGCCTGGCAGACCCGTTCGCATCCGGGTGCCCCGGCTCACCATGCCGGCAGCAAGGCAACACACCCCCCCGGTTTACCCGTTCCGCCGGCCTTATAACACGCTCCACACCGAAGAAGGGAGGCATCATGGCTGATTTTCATCAAGAGGGCATGATCACAACACTCCATGGCCTATACGAAGCCTTTGACCGCGAGGCGTATCTGTCCAGCATGGAGGAAAAACTCGAAGAGTTTGCGCAGCATGTCCGGATCAGCCTGCTGCTGCCCTCTCTCTATTCAGAAATCCAGAACCCGCCCGTTTTGGACAACATCATCGACGAAATCAGCAAGGTCCGCTATCTGCGCAACATCGTGGTCGCGCTCGGGGGTGCACCGGAGGAAAAGCAGTTCCGTGAAGCGCGCGAATATTTCGGGCGGTTGGCCGCGCCCGATCGTGACGTCAAGCTGGTCTGGGTCGATGGGCCTCGCATCCAAAACGTCCTTCAGGAAATAGAAGCACGCGCCATCCGGACGGGGGTGCAAGGGAAAGGGCAATCCGTCTGGATCACCCTGGGGTACCTTTTCGCGAAGGAAACGTCGGACGTGATCGCCCTGCACGACTGCGATATCGTGACTTACGACCGTCTGCTCCTGGCGCGCCTGATCGAACCGATCGCCAACCTCAACACCGATTTCGAATTCTGCAAAGGGTTCTACGCCCGGATCTCCCCCACCGAACGTACCATGAAAGGAAGGGTGACCCGCCTCTTCGTGACCCCGTTTGTCGATGCCATGGCGCGCATCATGCGGGAGCGCGGCTACATGGCGATGGAGCGGTTCTTCAGGTATCACCGGACGTTCAACTATCCGCTGGCGGGGGAATTCAGCTTCACCGCCAGCATCGCCCGGGGGATCAATGTCGCCTACGACTGGGGGCTGGAGGTGGCCACGCTGTCCGAGGTCTACCACCGCCTTATCCTGCGCAAGGTCGCCCAGATCGATCTGGTCCCGAATTATGAACACAAACACCAGGAGCTTTCGCCCGAAGACAAATCCAAGGGGCTGCACCGCATGGTCGTCGACATTGCAAAGTTCTATCTCACCTACATGCGCTCCCACGGCATCCCGCTCGACGATGCCTTCGTGGATATGATCCTGCACACCTATTACCAGCGGGCCCTCGATTTTATCAAGAGCTACGGGGATGACGCCCAGGTGAACGACCTCCATTTCGACCGCTACCAGGAAGAGCTGACGGTGCAATACTTCCGGGGTTTTCTCTGGACCGCCTGGGAGCAGAGCAAGGGGCCTTACGAAAGCAGCCTGATTCCTTCCTGGAACCGGGTGAGTTTCAGCGTCCCGGAGATCCACCGTCGCCTGCTGGAAGCGGTGGAGGCCGATAACCGCTGAACGACCGCCGTAATCGAGGCAAAAGGATAGGTAGTTTCCATCCGGAAATGGTCTTTTTGGCCAATCTCGGCGTCAATCTGCACGATTGCTTGTGCGGCGACCTACAGGTCGCCTCCGCGCAACCGCTTGATTTCCTTGATATTGGCCAAACCGGGACCCGCCGCGAAGCGGTGGGACTGAGCACCCGAAGGGTGTAAAGAAAAATCCTCATTTCCGGATGGAAACTGAGTTCTGCCGGAAAGTCATTTCCGGATGGAGACCAGGTAAGCGATGGATGGAGACAGGCTGAAAGTCCTTTATCTTACGCCGGAGGCCGTACCGTTTGCGAAGACAGGCGGGCTTGCCGATGTGGCCGGGGCGCTTCCCGAGGCCCTTCATCAGATGGGGATCGACGTCAGGTTGATCCTCCCCTGCTACCGCGCAGTGCTCGAAAAGCAGCACGACCTCGAACGCTTCGATTCCTCCTTTTGGCTGCAGCTCGGGGATGCGTTCCTGGAGACCCGGGTCCTCGGCAGCCGCACCCCACAAGGCGTGCCGGTCTATTTCATCGAGCGGGAGGACCTCTTCGACCGGCCGAACCTCTACGGCAACAACCAAGGGGATTATTACGACAACTGCGAGCGTTTTACCTTTTTCGCGCACGCCGCCCTGCAGGGCATCCAGACCCTTTCTTTCAGGCCGGACATCATCCATTGTCACGATTGGCAAACCGGCCTCGTGCCGGCGCTGCTCCAGGGCCCCTACCGGGCAGAAGACTTTTTCAGCCGGACCAGGACCGTCTTCACGATCCACAATATCGGCTACCAGGGGCTCTTCCCCCCGGCAAAACTCCGCATCACCGGATTGCCCCTGAACCGGTTTTACCACCCCGAGGGCCTGGAGTACTGGGGGAACCTGAGCCTCCTCAAATCCGGCATCGTCTACGCGGATGCCCTGACGACCGTGAGCCCCACCTATGCCAAAGAGGTCCAAACGGCCGAATACGGCCGCGGCATGGAAGGAATCCTCCGCCGACGGCGCGACGCCCTTCACGGCATCCTGAACGGCGTGGATTACCGGATCTGGGACCCCTCGATCGATGTCCACCTGCCGGCGCACTACGACATCACGGACCGATCCGGGAAGGCCGTGTGCAAAGCCGCCCTGCTCGAGGAGACCGGGCTCGACCGGGGTCTGATCGACAAGCCCCTCCTCGCCATGATCTCGAGGCTGGACAATCAGAAAGGACTCGACCTGCTTCTCGCCATCCTCGATCAACTGCTTGTGAGAGATACGGGCCTGATCATCCTCGGCTCGGGCGATCCGCATATCCAAGCGGCCTTGGAACAGGCCGTCGGGCGATTTCCCGGCCGAATGGCCCTTCGAACCGGCTTTGACGACCCATTGGCCCACCGCATCATGGCAGGGGCCGACATCTTTCTCATCCCTTCGCGATACGAACCCTGCGGACTCACTCAGATGTATGCCCTCAAGTACGGAACGCTTCCCGTCGTCCGCGCGACGGGCGGACTGCAGGATACCATTGCCTCCTTTGAACGGGTGACCGGGCGCGGAAACGGCTTCACCTTTTCCGCCTATGCGCCGGACGCCTTTTTCGACGCGATCCTCCAGGCCATCTCCCTGTATGGCGAGCGCGACCATTGGACTGGGCTCCAGTCCAATGGGATGGCTGCCGATTTTTCCTGGGCGAGGTCGGCCGAGGCCTATTTGAGGCTTTACGCCGATCTCCTGGGAAAACCGGAAGCGGGTTGACGGGTCCAAAAGAAACGGGGAAACCCGAAAGGGTTCAAAAGGCTATACACGGTCCCTTCCGAATCGGCGCCGATGGTTGAATCCCTCCCTCATCCTCGGCCGCACATTCAGGAAGAAGCACAGGCTCCGGAGACTACGCCGTTTTGGGTTTCTGAAGCGGAAACAATCCGTGTTGTGCGCCACCCTCAATATGCAGTAATATGATGCTTCATGGCAGGGCATGCCGCTCTCAACAGGCATGCCGCTCTCAACAGGCATGCGGCGCACTGCCGGGCTGAAAAGCGACCTAGAACACCCCGTGCATTTCACCCGATCCCGGCCGTCCCCGCTGGATCGCGACGGTGAACGACCAGAAACCCCGGCTCAACGTCATCACCCCGAGGAATCCCGATGCAGTTCTTCTCCATCATCACGAACCTGCGCATTCAAGATGTACTGGATATCCTTTTTCTTACCGCCGTAGCCTATTATCTCTACCGATGGTTCCGCGCCTCCAAGGCCTTCAAGGCCCTTGTGGGGCTCATGGTGCTCGGCATCGTCTATCTCATCGCCCGTTCGTGGGGCCTCTTTCTGACGACCTGGTCTTTCCAGATCCTCTGGCAGGTGTTCATCGTCCTCCTGATCATCCTCTTTCAATCCGAAATCCGGCAGGTGCTCGAACGGGTCAACCCCCTGGAAGCCATCGGTCTGAGACGCCTCTCTGCCCCCGAGAACTGGATCCCGGCCTTCGTAAAGGCCGTCTTCACCATGTCAGCCAAGAAGATCGGGGCCCTGATCATCCTCGAACGGGTCGACTCCGTCGCCGAGTCCATCACCGCCGGCCAGTCGCTGGATGCCGAACCGGCGCCGGAGTTCATTCTGAGCATTTTTCAGAAGGATTCCCCCCTCCACGACGGCGCCGTCTTGATCAAGGACGGGCGGCTGAACCGGGTCGCGTGCTATCTCCCACTGAGCCCGGACGAGGGCCTCCCCAAGGAATGGGGCACACGCCACAGGGCCGCGCTCGGTTTGTCGGAGCGCTGCGATGCCTGGGTGATCGTGGTGTCGGAGGAAAGGGGCCATGTATCGCTGGCCCAAGGCGGACGGATGATCCGCGTGGAGGATGAAAAGCAGCTTGCGCAATGGGTCATCAAGGCACTCCGCCCACCCTCCGCAGAGGACAGGAGCTGGCCCGAACGGCTGCGCAACCTGGTGGTCAACCGCTGGCAGACCAAATTGGGAACGCTCGTGGTCGTCTCCTGTCTCTGGCTCTTGCTTGCAGGACAGCAGGATTTCGAGGTCTCCCTGAATGTCCCCCTCGACCTGAGAAGCCTGCCCGCTGCGGTCGAGATCGTCGAACCTGTCAACCCTGAGATCAGGATCACGGTCCGTGGTCTGCGGAAGGATGCAAGCGTTTTGGGCAAAAACAACATTAGGGCCGAGTTGGATCTTTCGCTGGCCCGCGCCGGGAAGCGCGCTTTCCTGGTCACCAGAGACCGTGTCTACCTGCCGAACGACAGGGTTCAGGTGGTGCGGATCGAGCCCTCACGGATCGATTTCACCTTCAGGGCCGCTCCACCGCCCCAGGCAGAAGAGGCCAAGCCGGCATCCTGAGTTCGGTTGAAAAAGGGCACCCCAGGGTGACCTTTGCACCGATCCGCACGGCCCTCTCGCGCCTTCTGCCATCCAGTCAGGACCGCCGCCAACAAACAGGGGACGCTGGTAAAAGAGCCCATAAATCCTGGACGGGATTCATTCACGCTTTTAACGGCATCCCCTGCCTGGGATTCTTCAACCTGTTTGCTTTCTTGCCTGCGTTGCCTATTTCCTCCACTCAAGGAGCATCAGGGAACGACCCATACCGCCAGTCCTTTGGAAAGATAGACGATCTTATTGCTCACCCGCCCCATAAAGAATTCCTGCACCTTGGAAAGGCCCCTGCGGCCGGCGACGATCGTTCCATAACCTTCGCTTCTGGCCGTCGCAACGATCGTTTCGGCCCGGCTCTTGGCACCGCTGATGATCTTCGAACCGATCTGCCCGGGTTTGTACCCCTTCTGGATCAGACCCTCCTCGGCATTCTTGAAGATCTCGGCCATCTCGCGAGAAACCTCGGCGACGTAATCCGCTTCGTTGGCGCGGATGACATGCACCATATCAATGGTACACGGGCTCCCGGCAAACAGATCCGCCACCGCACCCAATGCACGCCGGCTGTTCTCGGAGCTGTCCATGGCCACCAGGACTTTTTCGGGGGTGGCCTTTTTGCCCACGAGCGCAAGCGGAAGAAAAGACAGACGCTCGAGCAGCTTCGTCGCGACGCTGCCCAGCACGATATGCTTGAGGAATCCAGCGCCGCGCCGTCCGACCGCCACCGCGCTGTAGCCTCCTTCAGCCTCCTTGATCAGATCGCGGGCCATTCCCTCTTGACGGTCTCTGATCCTGACGACGATATCCTCATCGGGTATCCCCATCCCGAGGAGCATCTTACGCGCCTTCTCCATGAACCGTTCGGCCTCTTTGCGCCGCTGCAGCTCCCAGGCCTTGATCTCGGAGACGCGCTTGCCCACGTGGGACTGCTTCTGCAGATCCCAATACGCTTCGGGCACCGCGCTGAACACGTTGTAGAGCACCACCTGCATGTGCTGAAATGGCGCGATCCCCCCTATGTATCTGATCGTCTGCGACGCACGATCAGAACCGTCCACACCAACCAGCACCTTCTTGCGAGACTCTTCCGTCATCTTCCATCGTCCTTTCGGATCTAGCTGTTGCGCCCCGTTCAAGACACATCGCCATCCCTTTCTCCCCGACACGGGCTGTCTGTCGGGGCATTCCTCCCCCGAGACGGTCGAGAAAACGCCCCGGTCTAATCGGCTTCAGAGAAAGGGTTTCTGCAGCAAACACCCGGCTCCCGGCAGCAATTCAACCGAACGCGGCCAGAAAGAACCCGAGGCGCTGCGGCAGCAGTCGCTCATCAGGAAGCGGCTTCCGGCCGTGGTTTTATCTCGACCTCTACACGCCGGTTCTGCTCCCTCCCCGCAGCGGTGTCGTTGGAGGCGACCGGCATCGTTTCACCGAATCCGATGGCCGTGATTCTACCCACACTGACCCCTTTGGTGATGAGGTAGTTCCTGACGGCCGTTGCACGCCGCTCCGACAGGTCCTGGTTATATTTCTCGGACCCTGTGCTGTCCGTATGCCCGGCGACGATGATATCAGAGTCTGGATATCGGACCATCACATCGGCCATCTGTCCAAGCGTCGACTGCGATGCCGCTTTGAGCGCCGTCGAATTGACATCGAACAAAATGGCGTCCGACATAGTCACCACCAGCCGGTCCTCCTTCTGCTCGACCGTTGTGTTCGGTATCTGCTCCAGCTCCTTTTTCTGCTGATCCATCTTGTAACCGATGCCCCCACCCAACGCAGCGCCCGCGGCGGCCCCTATCGCCGCTCCCGCCCCTTTGTGCCCGGACTGGTGGCCGATGATGGCGCCGGCCAACGCGCCCGTCGCGGCACCGATCGCAACCCCTTTACCCGTGTTCGTCTTCATGGCCTCCTGTGTCTGGGCGCAGCCACCGACGAAAAAGAGACAGCCACACAGCACCATCAAAACCGCGTTCCATCGCTTCATCACAAATCCTCCCTCTATTCGTTCGTTACAACGGGAACCAAACAACAGAACATCCAACCTGGTTTCCATACGGGAAGGTCCTTTTTGGCCCAACTCGGCGTCAATCTGCACGTTTGCTTGTGCGGCGACCACCAAGGTCGCCTCCGCACAAACGCTTGATTTCCTTGATATTGGCAAAAAATCCTCATTTCCGGATTGGAAACTGGGTTGTACCGGGAAATCATTTCCGGATGGAGACTAATTATTGGCTAAACCAAGACCCGCCGCGGAGCCAGTGAAAAAAAACCCTCATTTCCGGATTGGAGACCTGGCCGCACCCGACAACCCTATCCGGATGGAAACAACCTATCACAAACTCCTTCTGCAAACGGAGCATTCCGCTTCGTTCCCCAAGGCGGCGAACCCGGCGCGCCAAAGCTCTTGGCACCGCATCCTGCAGACATTAAGCGCAACGGACCCGGCGTTCTACCGACAACAGCCGCCTTGCGTAGAGCCCGCCTCGCTCAGGCCGAAACATTGCGCCCGCTGGCCAAAACCTGGACAGGGCTCCTCGAAACGCCCGCACCTCTCGATCCCTCGAAAACAGTTTAATGCCTTTTCGAAGCCAAAATCAAGCGCGCCATCATATCCCGAAGCAAAAAAATCCCTGCTGCGGGCACTCTCCCCTAGCTGCGCTTTCGCCTCAAATGCACACAAACCCTTGGGCAACCCATCTTCCCTTGTAGCATCGAGAATGGGAGAAATGACCTGTTGGCATCGGGCAGAACCGTTCCAGGATCGCTCGATCATGATAACCCCGCGGGGGCTTCTCCTTGACAACGAACTGAAAAACTACGATAATTTTCATATTGAGTCCCATCATCAGAGACGGACGATTGCCGGTTGATTGAAGAGGGCATCCGCGGGGCACGGTGAGCGGCGCCCCGCAGATCACTCTGGAAATATTCGACAAGGACCATTTCAAAACAAAAATCCAATCTGAGAGGAGGTTCAGTCCCATGATCGAGATCAAGAAGATTCTCGTACCGTACGACTTTACCGAGAATGCCGCAAAGGTTATCCCACATGTCATTTCTCTAGCGCAAAAATACGATGCAACCGTCTATTTCATGCACGTCGTCGAAGATATCACACGCTGGGGCTTCGGGTCCTATGTCCCACACCTGCCCCTGGATTCGTTCAAGAAGGAAGCCCTCGAGGGGGCGCGGCAGGCGATGGAACAGTTTTGCTCCGAAGCGCTCCGGAGCTGCACCAGCGTCCAGAAAATCCTGAGTGTAGGCGATCCGGACGCAGAGATCCTCAAGACCATCGAACAGGAAGGGATCGATCTGGTCGTCATGGCGACACATGGGCGAAAGGGGCTCGAACATACCATCTTCGGCAGCGTCGCCGAGAACGTCCTGAGGAGGTCCACCGCCCCCGTCCTGACCATCAACCCGTACACCCTCAAGAAATGACGCACACATTGAAAAATATCCTTCGACATAGGTGGGCGTTTTGCAGTATGCAGGTCACGCCGTCGACTTTCAGACGGACCGATGATCGAAGACCTTTTTTGGAGGCGCCGCCATGACCCGGAACATCACCCGCCAGGCCTTATGCTTTCTGGCCCTGGCCTTTGCAGTGCTCATGCAGATCGCTCCCGTCGTTCAGGCGGAGGACATCACCATCCTGATGGTGAGCGTCTCCCATGACGGGCACATCGTAACATCCGAAGGTCAAAAGCTGTTTCTGACCCCGAACGACGCTGCGGTACAGCTGGGTCGACATCAGGGCAAGCAGGTGATCGTAACCGGGATCATCGGTGAGTGCGACGGCCGGGGAACCTTTTCGGTGACATCTTTTCAGCTGGTCCCTGAAAAAACGGAGGGAGCCGATACAGGAAAAGCGGACGATTAGAAACGCAGAACGACGAACCTTACCCTTCGCCTCATCCGCTTCGGTTTGAAGATGAAGGTGATCATCCATATCGATATCGTGGAGGATTTTCATGCCGCTTTATGACTTTCACTGCAACGATTGCGGTGCGGATTTCGAGGCCCTGCTGCCTGCCGCAACCGGGAATGCGCCTGATTGCCTCTCCTGCGGGAGTTCCAACGTAGAAAAACGACTCTCAGCGCCCGCCGCCTATTCCGGCAAGAGGCGCAACAGCCTGCCCGGGATGGGCGATACGACCTGCTGCGGTGGAACCCCAGGTCATCGCGGATGCGCCGGGCCGGGGAGTTGCTGCGGAAAGGCCTGAGCAGATCGACGGACAGGAGAAGAAGAGGGCATTTTCCCTGAAGGGGGACCTTATTCCGGGGCCGATGCCCGCCGCCTGACCAGTTCCTGCCGGGCCATCGACCGGCCCGAGGGGGTCAGAAACCATTCATCGATCATGCTTTCGAGGCGGAAACACATCGCCTCCCAGGAAAAATCGAATCGAGACCGATTGACGGTAATGCCATCCTCCGAATAGCGCCAGAGTTTGTCGGCGTCTTTTACGAGCGAATCGTTGAGGGAACGGCCTTCAGGCCGTGAATCATGCCCTTCGATGATGGCGGTGATTTCTTTCGTCTTGTCCGGCGGATAACCCACCGCTTCGAGGATCGCCGCTGCGATCTCCACCCCGGCCGTCTCATGCACGCGGTTGACCTCCGGCAAGGTCGCCCTTGGGCCGAATGCCTGGAGATGCAACGTCTCGGGAACCCGGCTCCAGCCGACGTCATGCAGCATCACCGCCGGTATGACGATGTCCTCGTCACCGCCCTCCGCCTGGAGGAGCGCCTTGGCGAACGTCATCGCGATGCGGGTATGCGACTCGTTGTTCCGGGTCTGCAGGTAAGGCAGGGCCATCCGCCAGATCTTTTCAAAAACCGGCTGCATATTCTCCATTTCACCCCCGATAACGGATCATTTTCATCCGCTGACCACCCTTTCCTTCAATGCTCGCTCGCATTGCTTCAGGGCGGCTCCGGTTCAGCCAATCTCGTCATCTATCCATACATCGCCTTGTGCGGCAACCCAGTTTCCATCCGGAAATGGTCTTTTTTTGCCAATCTCAGCGTCAATCTGCACGTTTGCTTGTGCGGCGACCTACAGGTCGCTTCCGCGCAAACACTTGATTTCCTTGATATTGGCCAAACCGGGACCCACCGCGTAGCGGTGGGACTGAGCGGCGAAGCGGTGAAGAAAAATCCTCATTTCCGGATTGGAAACTGGGTTGTACAGGGAAATCATTTCCGGATGGACACAACCTAAAAAGGCGCCCCTGCAGGATCGCCTGTCTCCTCGATCTTAGGGATAGATCCTCATTTCCTGATGGAAACCGGTTGAGGCATTTTCAGACCGGCTGCCAACCGCCCGGAAAGGCACTTTAAAAAGGAGGTCCGGACGGCCGACTTTTCAATGTGGGCAGGCAGCCCCGCCAAGGCGACAGGCCTGTCGGAACGGCTCTCCGGACCGCCGAACGCGCATCACCAGTGCGGCTGGTTGCCGATCCGGTGCCCCATGACCTCCAGGGTGTCCGACACCACCATAAAGGCGTTGGGATCCACCTCACGGACGAGACGCTTGAGCCTTGACAGTTCCCGGAAGGTGATCACCGCAAAGAGGATTTTTTCCGGCTTTCCGGAATACCCTCCATGCCCTTCGAGGATCGTGACGCCCCTGTTCAGCTTTTCCAGGATATCGTGCGAAATGCCTTCCCAGGCGGGCGAAATGATGTAAACAGCCTTTCGCTGGCTCAAACCGGTCACGACGAGGTTCACCATATTGGAATTGACATAGAGGTATACCAGGGTGTAGAGCGCGCTCTCCAAGGAAAAAAGAAGCCCGCCGGCCACCAGCACACAGACGTTGAACGCCAGCACCGTGCTTCCCAGGCGGATCGAAAACCGCTTGAGCAGGATCACGGACAGGATATCCGTCCCCCCGGCCGATCCCCACGACCGCAGAATGATGCCTGAGCCGACCCCCATGATGATCCCCGCCAGCAAAGCGCCGAGAATCTTGTTCTCGACCGGAACCGGGACATGGCTCCAGTTGAGCACTGCGGAAAAGATCAGCATGCCGGCTACGCTGTAAATGAAAAACCGGCGACCGACATAGGCCCATCCCAGGATGAAGACCGGGATGTTCATGGCGAAGTAGACAACAGGGACCTCAAGGGAAGGGAAAAGATAATGGAGCACCAGCGCCACACCCGTAAAACCGGCCCCGACGAACTGCTGCGGTATCAGGATTGCGTTGACGGAAACGGCGCACAAAAAACTGCCGCCGCTGATCAGGAGCAGGTTCCAAAGGATCTGGCGCGGGCTGCCCAGGACGGAGAGCGCCTTTTTGTCCGACATGCCTTTTTCCACCTTTCAGACAGGATTCACCCCTGCTGAAACCATAATTTCGCAGGCATGTCAAACGTTATATGCCGCCTGAGGAGATCGGCTCGGGGTCCGGACCCGGCAAAGACGCGCACTGCCGGATGTTTTCCCCGGCCTCGGGCGCAAGACGCTTGACATAGATCAGTTTGTCATCCCCGGGATAGTAGAAGGCCTCCAGACGGGCTTCCAGGTGGAAACCTCGCTTTTCATAAAACCGGCGGGTCGGTTCGTACTGCGGCCTGGAAGAGGTCTCGGCGTAGATCCGTGCTCCGCCCATCGCGCGCATGCGCTCCTCGGCACAACGGAGGATCTCCCCTCCGAGCCCCCGCCCCCGGCGATCGTTGGCCAAGGCGATCCAATACAGATCGAAGCTCGCGCCCGTACCGGGAATAAGCCCGAAGCAGGCGTAGCCCGCCACGACACCCGCCAACTCGCCAAAGACAAAATGATAGCCGCTTGCATCCCCTTTCTGCAAATGCTCATCGACCAATTCGACGGCGATTGCCACCTCATCCGGGTAAAAAAAACCCGACGACTGAACGATGCGCCGGACGGCGGCGCGATCTTCAGGCCTCACGGCCATACGGAACGTCACATCAGGGAATGCCATGCTCACCCCCCACTTTCCGGACAGGACGGCCGGATAGGGCCCCCGCCGACGCGTTTTCCGCCGCACAAGCCCCATCCCAGAGACCGCGGAAGAAGCTGCGTGCATTCGCCCCCAGGGAACGGATCCGATAACCCCCTTCCTGCACGACGATCGTCGGCAGCCTCAAAGCCCCGATCGCCCTGCCGTTCCGGTAAAAATCCCTGCGCCCGAGAAGCCATGTCCCTGTGGGGTCCCCTTTGGCGGTGTCGAGTCCGAGGGCTACGATCAGAAATTGGGGCTTGAATCTGGTGACGGCCGCGAGGGCCCGGTCCAGAACCGCCCGGTAACGCTCCCCTTCCACAGTCTCCTCGAGGGGGAAATTCAGGTTGAAGCCCTCCCCCTCACCTTCGCCCCTTTCCTCCTTGAAACCGCTGAAATACGGATAGGCAAAGGCCGGGTGTCCGTGAATGGAAACGGTAAGGACGTCCGAACGATGGTAAAAGATATCCTGCGTACCGTTGCCGTGATGGTAATCGACGTCGAGGACCGCGGTCCGCCCGTAGGCACTCAGGTAATGCGCCGCGATCGCAGCGGTGTTGAAGTAGCAGAACCCGCCGAAGACGCTCCTCTCCGCGTGGTGACCCGGCGGGCGCACAAGCGCATAGGCGAGCCGGTAGCCTTTGAGGATTTCTTCGGCTGCGCTCAACCCGCAATCCACAGCCCTTTTGGCCGCATCGTAGGCCTCCCGGTTCAAGGGTGTAAAGGTGTCAATGCAATAATACCCCGCCCTGACCGGCAGTTCCTTCGGCGGGCGAGCCCGGTTGCGGATGGGAAACACATAGGGGTAGACCGACTCCCCCGGCTGCACCAGGGTGCAGACCCGCTTGAAATACTGGATGAAACCGGGATCGTGGACCGCCCGGACGTGCCTCTCGGAAAAGTGCCGGACCGGCTTCATGTCAAAAATCCCCAGCCGCTCCAACTCCCTTTGGATGGCCCGGACCCTGACCGGAGACTCCACGTAGCCGCGCTCATGTACATGATGGATGGCATGGCGGTCGTTCACCACCAAAGCGATCCGCCTTTCCATCGCTTGAGCGGGCGGCGCGGGCGGCGCTTCCTCCCCGCGGGTGTATTTCGGCTCCCGGAGGCGAACGGGATCATCCTCGAACGACCGGACCACGCGATCGATATAGCCTTCCGGACAGACGTCGCCGTACTTCCGCTCGAGGATCGCCCTCACGATGAAACGCATGCGCCTCCGGCTCAAGGGGCGCTCTCTGCCCAGGAGGTCGCAGACGAGATAGGGCGGACAGGGGTCATCCGGTCTGATCGGTGTCTCGTAAAGCGTACGGGCGACCGGGCGCGCCCCATAGCGCTCGTAGAAACGCAGGCGCGCGGCATTCTGTTTGAGGATCGTCCTGTCACGGCAGACCTCGGGGTTGTCCGGCAGACACTCGAACAGGAGCGCGGCCGCCCCGAGCGACCCGGCCTCTTCGCGGACCCTTTCATAAAGAGCGCCGCCAATTCCCCCGCCCGTTCTCAGCTTCGCCACAGAAATGAAGTCTAGGTAGCAGAAAGCGAGATCCGGCGCATGGTGCAGCAGGGCAAAGCCTTTGACCTTGCTGCGGGCACCGACGGCCACGAAGAGGATCGATCGAAAACGGTGTTTGAACGGGTCCCGCAAGGCCTCGGGCAGTTCATCGACTTCACGCTCCGGCAAAAGCGGAAACTGATCACGGAGGATCTGCTGGACGTCCTGTATGGCCTTGCGATCGACGGGGATGACATCGTCGAAGATGCGGCGGATCTGAAACAACGGCTCAACCTTTGTGGGAATTCAGTTTCTGTCCGGAAATGGTCTTATTTGCGAATCTCAGCGTCAATCTGAGCGTTTGCCCCTGAGGCACCTTACAGATCGGCTCCGCGCAACCATCCGATTTCCTGGATGTTGGCGAAACTGGAACCCGACCCGAAGGGGTGCAGCCGATCAGGCGAACCCGGGCGCGGCCGTCGCTATCGCAAACCAAGCCCGCGCACACCGATGTCCGCCACAATCCTGCCCACGACATCGACCAGTTCGAGGCCGGCCCGGCCGGCTGCCGCCCCGAAACCCGCATCGGGCGAAAGACATGGATTCGCATTGACCTCCAACACCCAGGGACAGCCATCCCGGTCGACCCTGAAGTCCACCCGGGCGTACCCTTTGAGACCGAAGGCCTCCCAACAGGCATGCGCAATGGCCTCCAGGCGATCCAGCAGCCCGACGTCCGCATCGTCAAACGTAAAGGAGCGCTGCGTATGCTGATACTCGAAGGAGGATTCGTCCCACTTCGCGCGGTAGTCCACCACCCTCGCCTTGCCCGGGGGATAATCCTCGAACCGGATCTCGGCAGGCGGAAGAATCATGGGACGGTCCTCGCCGCCCAAAAGCGCAAGGTTGAACTCCCGGCCCTCGATGTACCGCTCGGCGAAACACATGCCGCCGAGAGCGATGCGGCGCCGATCCATGATGTCGAGAAGATGCCGCGGCCCGCAAGGATAAACCACGGCATCGTCCCCAAGCCCGATCGACGCATGCTCCCAGACCGATTTGACGATGAACGCCTCGGCTTCCAGGTCTTCGAGGCCTAAGAGACCGTCAGGGGTGAAATATGCAGGGGTCGGTATCCCGGCTGCCTCCATGATCCCTTTCGCTATGACCTTGTGCGAGGTCAGATACACGGCATCCGCACCCGCGCCCGTATAGAGGATCTCCAGCCTGTCCAGGAGGGCCGGAACCAGGTGGATGAAGCACCCACGGCCCTCGAGCGATTCGACCAGGTTGAAGACAAAGGATGGGGCGGCCAGGGAAAGATCCTCCCTCAGCCTTTCGAGATTCAGCGTCGCTTCGACGAGTTCCGGCTGGTACCCGAGGGATGAGAGGACATCGGAGACCGCTTCGGCTTGACGCAGGGCATCCTGCTGATCCGGGGCGCAACCCTGCGGCAGCCGGTCGATCAGGATGATGACCCGCCGGGCGGCATCAGACATGGGCCTGCTCACCTCAAAAAGCCCCACCCCGGGCCGTCCGGCCTTTCGGAACACCCGTGTACGTTGCTGCCGAAGCAGACTTCTGAATCCTTTCCACGGCCGAGTCCATGATACCGCTCAGGAGATCTCCGTAGTCCATACCGGCCAACCGGCAGAGGATCGGCAGGTCGGAATGCCCGGGATGCAATCCTGCCAAAGGGTTCACCTCGATGAAGTGCGGCCGGCCTTGCGCATCAGCCCGCAGGTCGATGCGCCCCGCATCCCGGCAGCCCAATCCGCGCCAGGCCCTGAGGGCGGTTTCACCCGCCTGGAAGGCCGTGGAGTCCGCCGCCAGATGGTAGCGGACCCGCTCCTCCCACTTCTGCTTGTTCTCGTAGGAATAAGCGTCCGCCTCCGCCTCGCCTCCGAGGATCACCTCCATCACCCCCAGCACGCGCGCCGCATCCCCGGTCCCGAGAATCCCGACGGTGAACTCGCGGCCCGGCAGAAAACGCTCGACGAGCACGGGCTGCTGAAAGGCCTCGATCAGACTTAGACAAACCGCGCGCAGCCGGGCCGGGGTCTCGATGCGCGACAGTGCGCTGATCCCCTTGCCGGTCCCCTCTGCAACGGGTTTGGCAAAAAGCGGGTATTCCAGGCCGACGTGCTCCAGATCGTCCTCCGCGCCGACGATCGCGAAATCCGGGGTCGGGACCCCGAGATCCCTCAGCACCCGCTTGGTCATCCCCTTGTGCAGGGTCAAGGAAAGGACCAGCGGATCGGAGAAGGTGTAGGGGATCCCGTAGCCGTCGAGCAGCGCCGGCACCTGCGCCTCGCGGCCGAAGCCGTGCAGCCCCTCGGCAATGTTGAAAACCATGTCCCAGCGGCGCCCCCCGGCGAGCGCCCTGACGAGATCGTCCAGGTTGCCGACGCGCTCGGTATCGTAGCCAAGAATCCCAAGCCCCGATTCGATCGCTGCAACCGTTTCCTCGGAGTCGAACTCCGCCGTCTCCTCCTCACCCAAACCCAGGCCCAGATAACGATCGCGCAGATCGTAAGTCATTCCGATCAGCATAGAACCTCCTTACAACGATGCATGTTCCGCGGGGGGATCACCGGCCCCGCCAGGATAACGGAACAGCCGCGACTGGTAATTTTTGAGGACCAGATCGCCGTTCTCCCACCCAACCACCGTCTCGGGCAGCAGCGGAATCTTTCCGCCGCCGCCGGGGGCGTCGATGACATAGGTCGGAACGGCATATCCCGTGGTGTGGCCGCGCAGCCCGGCGATGATCTCGAGGCCTTTTTCCACCGGTGTTCTGAAGTGAGACGACCCGAGAATCGGATCGCACTGGTAGAGGTAGTAGGGACGCACCCGCAGCCGCAGGAGTCCCTGAAAAAGGGCCTTCATCGTCTCCACCCGATCGTTGATCCCCTTTAGCAGCACCGTCTGGCTGCCGAGAGGGATTCCTGCGTTGGCGAGCCGTTCGCATGCACAGGCCGTTTCGGACGTCAACTCCGCCGGGTGCGTGAAATGGATGCTCATCCAGAGCGGATGGAAGCGCTTCAGCATACGCACCAGTTCGGGGGTAACCCGCTGCGGAAGCACAGCCGGCACCTTGGTGCCGATCCGCAGGAACTCCACATGGCGGATGCGGCGCAGGCGTTTGAGGAGCCAGGCGATTTTTTCGTCGGGGAGGGTCAGAGGATCGCCGCCGGAGATCAGCACGTCGCGGACCGTCTTCGTCTTTTCGATATAGCGGATAGCCTCTTCCCATTGAGACTGCGGCAGTCCGGAGCCGTCCCGATGGCCTACCATGCGCGATCGGGTACAATAACGGCAATAGGTGGAGCAGAAGTCGGTCACCAGGAAAAGCACCCGGTCCGGATAGCGATGTACCAACCCCTTCACCGGACTGTCGGACTCCTCCCCGAGCGGATCCTCGGCTTCGCCGGGCGACCGGACGCACTCCGCCCTCAAAGGCACGACCGAGCGTCTGATACCCTGCGAGGGGTCGTGCGGATCGAGAAGACTGGCATAGTAGGGTGTAATGGCCAGCGGCAGCTGTGCGCCGCGGATCTGGGTCGCCCGCTCCTCTTTGATCAGGTCGACGACAGGCTCCAGGTCTTCGATATCGCGATACCGGTGCTGGATCTGCCACCGCCAGTCATTCCACTCCTGTGGGGCGACATCCGGGAAAAACCGCAGACGGAAGGCCCTGGTGCGGGGATTCTCCGGAAATCTGGGTACATGAAACAGCCTTTTAGACGAGGCGTCCGGTACACGCCTCAGATGAACAGCCGGCGCAAGGTTATGCCCCACGGCTTCCAGCCTGGGCACGGCCGGCCCGGAACTGGGAGGCTCGAACTCCTCCGGCAACACGATCTCACTTTTCATTCCGCTTTACTTCCTCCTGAATCCTAATGGGTGGTTTTATATACAATATCCCAATCTTTAACCAAGTGAAACGCCTTCACCCTTACAACCTTTTTCCTTCCGATCATCCGGACTTCGCCCGTCAGATCCACCTCTTTGCGGATCAGCGCCTTCAGGGCTTCACCCTGTTCATCGGGATCGATATGGTATTCCCCTTCACCCTGTGTTGAAATCGCGATCCTCAGCACATTGCCCTTTTCATCCCATTCCACGGGAATGATCAGACCTTTTCCTCTCATTGTTATCATCGGCGGCTTGCTCCATTGCGTGGACGGCGTCCAGGGGTCTTGAAGCGCCTGGATAACCTCAGTCTTTACGGCCACAAAGCAAAAAAGATGCCATATTTTAAGATATTGATATCCTATGTTTTTCACCCAAAGACTCTCAAGAACGGAATTCAAGATTCTCTATCTCTCCAGAGCGGGGGTGCGGAGGGATTGCACATCCCTCGACTGGTTTCCATCCGGAAACGGGCTTTTTGGCCAATCTCTGCGTCCATCCGCTCGTTTGCTTGTGCGGCGACCTGTAGGCCGCCTCCGCACTAGTGCCTGATTTCCTTTATATTGGCCAAACCGGGACCCGCCGCGAAGCGGTGGGACTGAGCACCCGAAGGGTGCGAAGAAAAATCGTCATTTCCGGATGAAAGCCGGGTTTTCCCCGATCATCGCTTCCGGACGTACCTCACTGATGATTTTTCAACCCCATCCATCGGCAAAAACCGGGAGAAGCCGAGCTTAACAGATCGAAATTACGTGTAAAAATTTTGGAGAAATCGGCCCGCAGCACCCCTGCTTTCTCGTTGACATTTGCGGAAAAATGGTCACTATGACATAGCATGCTCGGCTGGCTTCCCGTCGAGGAAAATCCGGTCTCTCCGGGTTTTTCGAGTGTGTCGGGAAATTTCTGTTTTGGGGTGGGTGGACTCTTTCAAACGGCCCTTGGAGAGCGTTTCATTTCGAGGATTGGAGCGCAGCGGTTCGGCGCCTGCCTGGATTGGCCGCTGGGCGGCTGGGAGCCCATGATAAGCCTTGCAGATGCGGACAACCGCCGCTGTAGGGCCTCTGACGCACCGGGCCGATTACAGAGCCAAGACCTGTCCCCTTGTGGAAATCGAGCCGGGCCGGCAGAATGAACAAACGGCATCCTTCATAATGAAGGCATTGATTTCGTGGAAGCACGGTAAGTGGCATGAGTGACATCCCATCTTACCTCCTTATGTCCAAAGACCCGGCGCTCAGACGTCAGATGCGCTCCTGCCTGCCCATTGCAGGTCGGCTCGATTTGGCGCAGGGAAACGCTGCAGCGTTGGAACTATTCCGAAAACGGCGGCACACGCACGTGTTTGTCGATCTCAGAATCCTGGATGAGCTGGACCAACCGGCAGACTATGCCCGGATCCTCTCCCCCTTCAGCGAGATCGACTCCCAGGCCGTGATCGTCGTACTGTCACCCGCCCTGCGTAACAGTGAGGATCTGAAGGCTATCGGAGCCGGCGCAAACTACTTTATGACACTCCCCATCACCTCTGAAAAGATCAACCAGGTGGCTGCGAGATTCAGTCCCGCCGATCATTCAACTACGGCTGAAGTCAAACGGAACATCGTCGCCCATGCCGCCTTTTCCCCGATCATCGACACTCGAAACCCCATCATGAAGGGGGTCTTCGAAAAGATACACTCCGTCGCCCCTACGAAAAGCACCGTTCTGCTCGTAGGTGAAACCGGGACCGGCAAAGGGGTCCTCGCGAGGCTCATCCATGAGATGAGCAACCGGAGGGAAGCTCCTTTCATCAGCGTTCATTGCGGCGCCATACCGGATTCCCTGCTCGAGAGCGAGTTGTTCGGGCACGAGAAGGGAGCCTTCACCGGTGCCTTGCGAAAGAAGCTCGGCAAGTTCGAACTGGCCCGAGGAGGCACCGTTTTCCTCGACGAAATCGGGACGATCACCCCTGCCGCCCAAATCAAACTCCTGCAGATCCTGCAGGATGGAACCTTCGAACGAATCGGCGGCGAAGAGGTGCTCGAGGCCAACGTGCGGATCATCGCCGCAACCAACGCCGACCTCGAAAAGATGTGTGAAGAAGGACAGTTTCGAAAGGATCTGTTCTACCGCCTGGATGTGTTCCCGATCCATATACCGCCGCTGCGCGCACGCCTCGAGGACATTTCGCTCTTTGTCGCCAGTTTCCTGCGCAAATTGAACGGACTCTACGCCAAGAATATCCTCACCGTTCACCCGCTGGTCATCGAAAAATTCAAGCACCACTCCTGGCCGGGGAATATCCGGGAACTGGAAAATCTGGTCGAGAGGGCCTACATCCTCGAGACGAAATCCGAGCTGCGGCCCGAAAGTTTCCCGATGGAGATGGTCGAACCTCAAACACCGACTGATGGTATTTCGACGGACACGTCCATGACACTGTCTCAATTCAGGCGAAAAGGTCTGGAGGATATCGAAAAGATCTACATCAGGCAGCTGCTTACCCGCCATAGAGGGCGCATCAAGGATTCAGCGGATTCGGCTGGAATCACAACACGACAGCTACACAAACTGATGACCAAATACGGCATCCACAAAGAAGAATTCAAGGCACTTCATGTAAGCTGATACTCGTGCGCGGTAGACCTCTTACACGGGGAAATCCAAACAGGTCTATATCGAACATTCTACCTTCTAAAAACGGAGGATTCATATCTCGGGTTCTTCTCGATCATGCAGCTTCCACAAGGAAAGCCGATGACATATCCACGTTGTGGACGTCCTGACGTTTCTCAGGCTTCGGAGTTTTTAGGATCATGCGAGACAAGGTTCTGATCTGTATTCAGTGCAACAATGCTTTTGTTTTTACTGTGACCGAGCAGGAGCACTTTCTGAGTATGGGATTCGACCCCCCAAGGCGCTGCCCATCCTGCCGGAAAAACAAGTTCAAAGAATCTGAAATAAGGTCACGAAAGAATAATAAATATAAAAAAAAGCATTTTCACATGAAATATGACGAAAATGTTGAAGAATGAACTCTCCATTCCAGAACGATCCCCTGCAACAGGCAGCGCATATCCAAGGGGGCCATGCCGGATCATCATTTCCGGATGGACACGAAATCATTTGCATCCGCACATGAGGACCGGACATCTGCACCCGTCTGGCCATCATATTTGCCCGGTGGATCTGAAGGAAAATCGGCGCAGAGGAAATTTTCAGTGTCAGGATGTAGATGGCGGCGTGCCTCCCTGTTTCACTCAGCTCAACCCAAGAACAAACAGTTCCTTTTGAACTGAAAAGAGAAACTTCAATTCCGCTTTTTATACGCCCCTTCCACCTCTCCGCTGAATCCTCTGACAATTTATCGCGCATTGAGCCTTTACAGATGGACTGCCTTTGGGCATTACAAGAGGGGTCGCTTTCGTCGGCGGTTTGGCCTAAACCCTGGACCGGATTGATTTTCAGCCGGCAACAGTCTTTTTCTTCACGGGCTTCGCCGCCTGAATACCACTCCTTCCGGGCGGGCCTGGTGCGGTCGATCTCGGCTCGATCTGTCGAGGCGCCTCTCCGGCATCCTGCAGGTCCCCTCTGTGAAAACCTTCAGTTTTCTTACCGTGTCCCTGCTGGTCCAAGAATCCAAAAACTGCCTGAAGCGTTCGCCCCACTTCATTTTCAAGAAGGAGAAATCCGCTCATGTCTGCAATCGGTAAAAGATGGATCGTTTCGCTCGCCGCCGGTTTCTGCATACTGTCCAGTGAGGGAGCCTTGGCCGATCAGGTACGGCTCAAAAACGGGGATCAGTTGAGCGGGCGCATTGTCAGCATGGAAAAGGGCGTGCTCCAACTCGAAACCTCCTACGCCGGCATGATCCGCATCGACGCGAAGGAAATCGCCTGTCTCACTGCCGAGGAGGACGTGACGGTGCTGCTGCAGGACGACCAACTCCTGATCGGCAAATTGAGGTGTCCTGAAAACGAAACCGTGACCATCAAGGGGGAACAGGCAACGACCACCCTGCCGGCGCCCCTTGGAAAAGGATTAGGGGGCGGCGACCCACTTCGTCAGCACCATGAAATAAAGCCAAGCGAACACCAGGACAGTGCCCACAGGCAGGATCAGCGGTCGGTAGCTCTTGAGGAGGCTGGCCCCGAAGTAATCCTTGGTCACAAGGAAACACAGGTGCACCGGGGAAAGCATCATCCCCATATACCCGAACGAGTAAGCCAGACAGGCATAGGAGAGATATTCGAGAAGCGAACCGGAGGGAAACAACGGGATAATGAGCGGGAACGAGGCCCCCACGAACCCGATGGCGATCCCGGTGATCAGCCCCGAGAGAAAGGGCATCACGAGAATGACCCAGATCAGGGGGAAGCGGTAAGAAACCAGTTCGTCCCTGATATGGGTGACCGCCTGGCTGTCGGTCATCACGCCTTTGAAAAGCATAATGGCTGCCACAAGCAGGATCATCGGCAGCACGTCTCTATCCGTCAGCGCGGACCAGACCCCTTTCAGCGGGATACGGTTCAGCCGGATCACCCAGATCAGGGCCGCCAGCAGGCCGGGCAGGATCGCCACGCCGCCGGGGAGCGCCCAATCGATCCCCCACAGCTTCAGCAGCAAGGTGAGCAGCGCCATGACGGCGATCACCGCCACCACCACGATGATCGGCATAACCTCCCAGAGAAACGCCCCGACAGCCTTGCCGTCCCGGCTCCTTTTTTCCTCGGGGGCCTTCATCCCCATAGGGCGTAGGATAAAAAACACCCCTGCCAGGGCCGTGATCAGCGTCATCGGAAACATGACGGCGATAAACCGCCACACCTCCACGTGCAGGAGCCCGACAGCCAGGACCACCCCGGGATAAAGCGGCCACCAGTACTCCCACATATGCCGGAACCAGTAGTTGACGACCGTCTTTTTCTCCCGGGAAAGCGAGGCCTCGCAGAAAGCCGTCTCCACCATCGGGGCAGAAAAGAGGGCCCCCCCGGGCATCGGCAACAGCCCGATCAGGGCAGGCATGACGGCCCCCACCGTCCGCGGATCCTGCGTCAGGGCTCCGAATCGGTCCACGATCCGCTCCATCTGCCCGCTGTCCTTCATGAGGCGGCTGATCACCAGGATCAATCCCACGATCAGGACCAGGTTCACCGTCTCGAACCGTACGAAATTGCACGCCAGACTTTTGCCGAGGGGGTAGGGCTCCATGCCCGACCAAAGCCCGAGCACGACGGCGCCGGCGAAGAGGCAGTAGCTCAGCTTCAGCCGGACCCTGCTCAGGGCCAAAACCATGAAAAAAACGAGGATGGTTTTTACGAGAACCGGTATACCGTCCACCACACAAACCTCTCCGGCGCCGCCTCAAAAGGGGATCGCCGGCCATGCATCCGGAGCACACCCACCAGACCCGGTTGGAGAAAACAACCGGACCCGTGCACCCCAAAAACCGAACAACGGATCTCTGCAACGCTGCCGACCGTTGATTGAAAGGCCTCGATGCGAAGCCTCCAACGAATCATCGAAACAGCCGCCCGGCAGGCCGGCCGTTTTCTCGAAGCGGCTACAGCCCGAGCGCCGCCTTGATCTCATCCTCTTTGTGCCCCACGATCACCTTGTCCCCGATGACAATCGTCGGAAAGGAACAGTTCGGGTTGAACCGGCGCACCTCTTCGAGGATCAGCGCACGCTCTTCCCCTTCCAGAAGATCGACATCCGTGAAATCGAACTGCAGCCCGCACTCCCCCAGGAACCGCTTGGTCGCTTTGCAGTGGCTGCAGGTGCTGAGCGTGTAAATCCGGATCGGCAATTGTTCCATGACGGCAAAACCCCTCCTGGATCATCTTGCAAAAATTGAGTGAATAAGGCCTGCGGACCCGCCCACGGCAAGGAATCACATGCGAAGAACCGATGGACGCGCACGCTCGGATCAGCGCTTCGGCAACGACTCGAAATAGGACACGATGCTTTCGACAAACGACTCGATGGTGTAGTGCTCAGGGATCAGGTCGACCCTGAACCCTTTTTTTCGCGCCGTCTCGGCCGTAATCGGCCCGATGCACCCGGTCCGCACCCGCCCAAGCCAGGGCGGCCGCTCCCCGCCGTAGGCGCCGTCGAACATCTCGAGAAAATGGGTCACCGTGGAAGAACTCGTGAACGTGACCAGATCCACCTCGTCTCGCTCCAGGAGCCCGCGCACGCGATCGACTGCGCCCGTCGGCCGGAGCGTCCGATAGGCAGGAACGAGATCGACCTGCGCCCCCATCTTTTGGAGTTCCTCGGGGAGGATTTCCCGTGCCTTCTCCGCCCGCGGCAACAGGATGCGCATTCCTGAAACCGCCCTGGACCTGAAAGCCGCGATCACCGCTTCGGCCCGATACTCGTCTGGCACCAAGTCCGGCTCGATGCCGAAGTTCACCCATGTCCGGGCCGTCTTGGGGCCAATGGCCGCAATCTGAATCCCCTTGAGATCCCTCACGTCCTTTCCGGCGGCTGCCAGTCGCTCGAGGAAAAACCGCACCCCATTGACCGAGGTGAAAAGCACCCAGTCATAAGAATCCAACGAGCGGATCGCAGCGTCCATCGGCTCCCAGGTCTCAGGCGGCACGACCTCGATCGTCGGGAATTCGATGCACTCCGCCCCGAGTTCCTGGAGGATCGCCAGAAACTCGCTGGCCTGCTCCCTGGCGCGCGTAACAACCACCTTGCGCCCGAAAAGCGGCCGTTTTTCATACCACTCGAGCATCCCACGCAGATTCACCACTCCCCCCACCACGATGACGGCCGGGGGTTTCAGATTCTGCTTCTCGACCTGCCCGGCAATCTCGCCGAGGGTGCCTACAACCGTCCTCTGCTCAGGCAGGGTCCCCCTTCGGATCACGGCAACCGGCGTCTCGGGCGGCCTACCGTTCGCCATGAGTCGGGAAGCGATCAGACCGATGTTACCCACACCCATCAGAAAAACCAGGGTCCCAGCCCCCAGGGCAAGCTTGTCCCACGCGATCTCCGAGTTCCCCTTAGTGGGGTCTTCATGGCCGGTTACGAAAGCGACCGTGGAGGTATAATCCCGGTGGGTCAAGGGGATGCCGGCGTAAGCCGGTACCGCGATCGCCGAGGTAACCCCCGGAACGACTTCAAAAGGGATGCCCGCCTCGACCAGCTCCCCGGCCTCTTCCCCACCGCGGCCGAATATGAAGGGATCCCCGCCCTTCAGCCGGACGACTGTCTTTCCCGTCTCCGCCTTTGCAACGATCAACGCATTGATCTCCGCCTGGCTCATCGTGTGGCATCCGCCCTGCTTCCCGACGTAGAGCCGCTCGGCCTCGGGGGCGGCATAGCTGAGGAAAAGGGGATTAGCGAGATAATCGAAGACGATGACATCCGCCCGTGCCAGGCAATCGCGCCCCCGAATCGTCATCAGGCCCGGGTCCCCTGGACCCGCACCGACGAGATAAACTTTGCCCTTGGCCTTCTCAGACATCATTCAACCAGCCTTTCAATGGACACGCCCGGCCCTATCGCCCCGCCCCGGCCTCGGCATAGACCCGGCTCAAGATCTTGTCCGCCCCTGCAGCCAGCAACCGGTCGGCCAATTCCCGTCCGACGGCCTCGGCATATTCGGGGCGGCCGAAGACCCTGTCGCGGATAATCCGGCTTCCGTCCAGCTCAGCCACAAGCCCATCCATCGTCAGGCCGGTCTCCTCCACCCGTGCCCACCCCGCAATGGGCACCTGACATCCACCCTCCAGACGCTTCAGGAAGGCGCGCTCCGCCCTCACGGCTGTTTCCGTCGCGGGATGGTTCAGAAAGGCCAGACGTTCGATAACGGCCTGATCAGACCGGCGGACCTCCAGGCCAAGCGCACCCTGACCGACAGCCGAAAGCATCTCTTCGGGGGAGATCAGGAAGCCGGGGGGGACGCCCAAATTCAACCGGCGCAAACCCGCCGAGGCCAATACAACCGCCTCGCACACCCCCTCGTCCCGTTTTCGGAGGCGCGTCTCCACATTGCCCCGCAGCGGCAGGATCCGGAAATCCGGCCGCAAATTCAGAAGCTGCGCGGAGCGGCGGAGGCTGCTCGTTCCCACCCGCGCCCCCTCGGGCAGATCTTGCAGCGTCTTGTGCCCCCCCGTGATCAGGAAATCGCGCGCATCCTCACGCAGCGGAAAAACACTCAGACAAAGCTCCGGCGGCAGCTCGGCCGGAACGTCCTTCATACTGTGCACCGCAAGATCGATCTTGCCATCGAGCAAGGCGTCTTCGATCTCCTTGACGAACAGGCCCTTGCCCCCGATCCGGCTGAGGGGTGAATCGAGGATCCTGTCCCCTGTGGTGGTGATCTTGACCAACTCAATACGGATATCCGGATGCTGCGACGCGATGCAGCCCTTGACCCACTCGGTCTGGGCCAAGGCCAGGCGGCTGCCGCGTGTTCCAATCTTCAAAACCTTTGCGTCCATTCCATCATCACCCAGTACAGGCGGGGCCCGATTCCGCAACCGGACCACTCCCGTTCATCGCTTCGCGCACATCGTTGCAGAGAAAGGCCGACAAACAGCCCGCAGCCCCTGAACCATAGGATGTCGATACCGGGATCGGCGGAGAAATCCATCCCCGGCCGTGGACCGCATCATTCCGGAACGGCCTTGAGGGCCCGATGCCCGGGGCGCCCAAGGCCATACAGGAACTTGGCCCGCTCGAGATCGAAGGGCGAGGTGATCTTGATGTTTTCCCGCGCGCCCTCGACCACCGTCACACCGATTCCAGAACGCTCGAGCAGTATGGCGTCGTCGGTGACGTCCGTCCACCCGGCGATGCGCGCCCGCTCATGCGCCAGGCGGATATCCACCCAGCGGAAAAGCTGCGGTGTCTGGATCAGGCGCAGCACCGAACGGTCGAGCGTTTCCTCGACGTCCCCCGACGCTCCGACCCGCTTGACGGTCTCATCCGGCGCAAGCCCGGGCACCACCGCCCGGTGCCCCGCGAGCGCTTCGAAGAGGCGGTCCAGCATGTCGGAAGCGACGAAAGGCCGCACACCATCATGGATCAGAACGATTTCGGGCTCCTCGACCACGGCTTCCAGCCCGAGCCGCACCGACTCCTGGCGCGTCGCACCGCCCGGAGCAACGCGGCTGACCTTCCGAAACCCGTAGCGCTCCACGATCTCGGTGCGGCACCAGACGACATCATCGGGCGGAACGACGAGCACGACCGCATCTACCCGCGGATACCGCTCGAACACCTCCAGTGTCTCGGCCAGGATCGGGCGACCGCCCAACTGCAGATACTGCTTCGGGCGCGCCGCACCCATGCGGAGACCGGCGCCGGCGGCCGGGATGATCGCTGCCGCCCTCCGCCCTCTCACCCATCGACCTTCTTCACTCATGCTGTCCTGACATCCGAGCGTGGATCTGCGCCTGCCTCCAAAAAAAAGAAAAGGCAGGCAACCTCCAAACGAGTCGCCTGCCCTCCATCTCTTTACGGTCAGGCATGCACGGCCTTGCGCGTCAACTTCTTGAGCCGGTTGAGCCGCCGCCGCACGATATCGACGGTCTTACGGTCTTTGGCCTCCCGCGCACGGTCTTTGGCAGCACGGAGCCCGGCGATCTTCGCCTTTAGCTCTGTGGGACTCGGAAGGGCGGCTTTGACCCCCTTTTTCTGCTTCGGCGCCTCCTCATCCTCGATGCCATGGTACTCTTTGATGATGGCGAGGAGTTCCTCCTTCTTCATGGCATGCACGCCGGTGACACCCGGGATTTCCATAGCCAGATCCCGGAGTTCGGGAGCGGTCATTTTATCGAGCGGTCTGTCGGGGAGTTTCTTTTCTTCCTGCGGAGTTTCCTTTTTGATCTCTTCGTCCATAGTCTCTCTTTCTGCTCCTTATCGAAATTCTAATGTTTTATCATAACAACGATGCGGTTTTAATCCTAATCTTTTTTTATGAAAGGTTTGAACAGGTCGATGGGCAATGGAAAGAAGGTCGTAGTGTTGCCCTCCGATGAGATCTCCCGGATCGTCTGCAGGTAGCGAAGCTGAAGCGCCTCAGGATGCTGTTGGATGATGGCGGCAGCCTCCGCCAGCCGGTTCGCCGCCTGGAACTCACCCTCGGCGTTGATGACCTTCGCGCGTCTTTCGCGCTCGGCCTCGGCCTGACGCGCCATGGCCCGCTGCATCTCCTGCGGCAGATCGATATGCTTCAGCTCGACCGTGGACACCTTGATGCCCCAGGGGTCGGTGTGCTTGTCCAGGATGCTCTGCAGCTCCGTATTGATCTTGTCCCTCTCCGAAAGGAGTTCGTCCAGCTCCACCTGGCCGCAAACGCTCCTCAGGGTGGTTTGCGCCAGCTGCGACGTGGCGAAGAGGTAGTTTTCCACCTCCACCGTCGCCTTGGTGGGCTCCATCACCCTGAAGTAAACCACGGCGTTGACCTTGACTGAAACGTTGTCACGGGTGATCACGTCCTGCGCAGGCACATCCATCGTCACGAGCCGCAGGCTGACCTTGACCATCTTATCGATCACCGGGATCAGGATGATGAGGCCGGGCCCTTTGGTCTTGATCACCCGGCCGAGGCGAAAAATCACGCCGCGCTCGTATTCCCTGAGGATCTTGATAGCCGAAACGAGAAAAAGGACGACCAGCACCACAAACAGAATATAGAACATAAGCAGAATCCTCCCGCGAAAGGTTCAGGGAACGCGGCGTTTGACCCTCAGGGTCAGGCCTTCGATCTTTTCGACCTCCACCTTCTCCCCGGCCTCGATGCGCTCGGGGGCCTGCGCGTTCCAATACTCGCCATGGACAAACACCAACCCTTCCGGATCGATGGCGCGCTTGACCATCCCCACCTCGCCGACGAGCCCCTCCTCCCCGCCCATCGGCTTGCGCCGGTAAGCCCTGAATGCCAACCCGGCCACAGCGACGAAAAATCCGCCCACCAAGAGGACGGTCGGCATCATGAACCGCAGGGACACCCTGAGATCCTCGAAAAGCATGACCGATCCCAAGGTCAAGGCAATCAGGCCGCCGATGGAGAGCAGCCCGTAGCTCGTCACCTTCACCTCGATCACGAACAGGATGATCGCCAGGGCAATCAGCATGAGCCCCGCATAATTGACTGGGAGAGTCTGGAAAGCGAAAAAGGCCAGGATCAGGCTCATGCCGCCGATGACCCCGGGGAAAATGGCTCCCGGATGGGCCAGTTCGAAATAGAGTCCGGCCAGGCCGATCATCATGAGGAGGTAAGCGATGTTCGGATCGCTGATGGTCTTGAGGATCCGGTCGCGGATGCCCGGTTCGAACGGCTGCAGCCGAGCCCCGGCCGTGCGGAGCACCACCTCGCCCTGCGGCATCCTGACCTTGCGGCCGTCGATCTTCGTCAGCAGCTGCGGAACGTTTTCGGCCAGCAGATCCACCACGTTCAGCTTCAGGGCCTCCTCCGCCGTGATGGAAACGCTCTCGCGAACCGCCTTCTCCACCCAGTCACCGTTTCTGCCGTTGCCCTCCGCGATGCCTCGGGCATAGGCCACCATATCGTTGACCACCTTTTCCGACATGGTCTCGTCGATGTCCTGGCCACCGGCACCCACAGGATGGGCCGCCCCGATGTTCGTTCCCGGAGCCATCGCGGCGACATGCCCGGCAACGGTCACCATGACCCCGGCGGAGGCTGCGCCCGCCCCTCCCGGACCGACAAAGGTGGCCACAGGCACCCGCGAATTGACAACGGCCTTGATGATCGAACGCATGGAGGTCGCCAACCCCCCGGGGGTATCGATGCGAACGACCGCGAGCACCGCCCCGGCCTCGGAAGCCTCTTCGATCCCTCGTTCGACGTACAACGCTGTCCCGGGATTGATCGGCCCCTCCAGATCGATCACGAAAACAACCGGCTCCTCCGCCCAAGACAGGAGACACAGGCCGAAAACCATCATCATCAGGAGGAACGTGATCCGGCTCAGCCGCCTCGATGCCCGCAACGCGTCCGCCTCAATCATTGCGTTTCACCTCCAGGCCCAGACGCCCCATGATCTTCTGGACATCCTCCCATACCTGCCGTTTGGCGGACTGATTCCGCAGCAAAAAGGCAGGATGGTAGGTCGGCATGAGCGGTGTCCCTTCGAAGTCGAACCAGCGGCCCCTGTCCACGCTGATCTTGAAGGCCCCGCCAAGGAGGCTGCAGCCCGCCACCCGCCCAAGGACGCAAATCACCTTAGGCCGAAGGATTCTGAGCTGCCGCCTGAGGAAAGGGAGGCAGGCTTCCACCTCGTCCTTCTCGGGATCGCGATTGCGGGGCGGACGGCACTTCACGATGTTGCAGATGTAGACCTCTTCCCGCGTCAATCCCATGGCGGCGATGATCCGGGTCAGGAGTTCCCCCGCCGCACCGACGAAGGGCCGGCCGGTCAGGTCTTCGTCACGGCCCGGCCCCTCCCCGACGAAGACGAGGGAAGCATCGGGGGCGCCTTCGCCGAAAACCAGGTGCTTCCGGCCCAGGTGGAGTTTGCACCGGCGGCAGTCTCCGATCTCTTCCCGAAGGTCTTCGAGCGTAAACGGTTTGGCGGACTCCTTCTTTTCGATCGGCGCCGCGGCCCCAGCGGCAAGCATCCGGACCGCCCGGCGGCTCTTGATCGGCGGCGGGTCGAAGCCCAACTCGCGATAATAGGCGAGGGCCGCTTTCATCTGTTCGATGAGGCCCTCGATTGGAGCGTCCCGTGTCATTTCAGACAACCCATCCCCTTATGATGATCTCGAGCAGCAGCCCCTCTTTCCCCGTCATGCGTCCTTGCGCCGCCGGTTCATGATCTCCACCGCCCTGTCCAGGACCAGATGCGCCACGGCGTCCTTGGAAAGAAGGCCGCTCTCTTCCACGCGGCCGTCCCGGAAAAGCATCTTGACCCGATTGGTGTCCGTCTGAAACCCGGCATCGGCGGCGGAGACATCATTGGCCACGATCATATCGAGGTTTTTGTTGTGCAGTTTTTCCCGCGCGTGCTCCAAAAGGGCCTCCGTCTCCGCGGCGAACCCAACCAGCAAAGGACCATCATCTCCCCTGGACATCCCGAGTTCTCTCAAGATATCCGGATTCTTGACCATCTCGAGGCTCAACTCTTCGGCCCCCTTCTTGACCTTTTGCGGTGCGGTCGTCTTCGGCCGGTAGTCCGAAACCGCAGCCGCCTTGATCACCATATCGCACCCATCGAGGCGCCCGAACACAGCCTCCCGCATCTCCCGCGCCGTAACGACCTCCACCACTTCAACCCCCGCGGGCGGCTTCAGTATGGTCCCCCCGCTGACGAGCACCGCGGCCGCGCCCCTTTGTCTGGCCGCGCGCGCCAGCGCGTACCCCATCTTCCCGCTGGAACGGTTGCTCACATAGCGAACGGGATCGATCGGTTCGCGCGTGGCCCCCGCCGTGACGAGTATCTTCCTGCCCTGCAGGTCCTGCGGCGTCAGAAGCAAACGGGCCTCCTCCACGATGTCCTCCGGCTCCGGCAGCCGCCCCCGCCCTTCGGTGCGGCACGCGAGGGCCCCTTCCCCGGGCATCAGAACGGACACGAGTCTCTGACGAAGCCGCAAGAGGTTTTCCTGCAGGACGGGGTTGTCGAACATACGGGTGTTCATGGAAGGGCAGACGAGAATCTTCGCGGTGGCGGCCAGGAGCATCGTGCTCAGGAAATCGTCGGCGATCCCGCAGGCCATCTTGCCGATAATATTGGCCGTCGCCGGCGCGACAACGATCAGATCGGTCTCCTGCCCCCAGGCGATATGTTCTATCCCCGTCCCGGCCTCCTCCCACATCGACCGGATCACCCGGTTCCCGGACAGCGCCTCGAAGGTCAACGGCGCCACGAAACGGGTCGCGTTTTCGGTCATGGCCACACGCACCCGAGTCTCCTCCCGAACCAGCAGACGCACCAGCTCCGCCGCCTTATAGGCCGCGATGCCGCCCGTCACCCCCACCACTACATGGCGCCCCCGGAACGGGGCCGCTTTGCTGACCGAAGTCTGGACCAACCTTGCCCTTCTTTCTGCAATGAAATATTCTGCGGAATCAGACCGGGTCCCTGCAGCAACAGTCTCCCGTTGAGAGCGGGCATCCACCGAAAATCGGACCCAAACCGTATCAAAATCAGCCTTTGATCTTGATTTTCAATACATTCTTTCTTATTAAATCTCAAAATCCTTTCATTGACAACAGAAAACAAAGAAGGGCCTTGTCGCCGAAACCTTGGCCCGGAAAAATTGCTTGCTACGAGGCCTTTCCTCTGCTAAGTGCCATTGCACAACATATGCTTTTGAATGGGTACGCCTGGTTTATCAACCCCGTGTGATTCGGTTCGCGCATGCGGTCAGGATTCAACTTCGGGCTGAATTCTCTTGCCTGCCGGGCGGAGATGCGTTGGCCCGGCTAAATCGTGTCCATCCGGGTGTGCTTTATCCAGCACGACCCGGTTTCCAACCCGGAAATGAAGATTTTTTGCCAATATCAAGGAAATCAAGCGTTTGCGCGGAGGCGACCTGTGGGTCGCCGCACAAGCAAACGTACAGATTGACGCCGAGATTGGCCAAAAAGACCATTTCCGGATGGAAACTAAATCGTTTTTGCAGAAGGATTTCTTTGAAAGATCGAGGCCATACAGGAATGATACTCCCCGAAGGGCACCATTCGCCTTTCCAGAATCTGCTCCCCAGAGAACCCCATTCACTCGGGATGCAGCTTCAGGTGGCCCGCTGGTTGAAGGACAAGAAACTCCCTTTCGACGAACAGCCTGACCATCTCATCGTGCAGCTTGGATTTTCCGCTGTGGCTGTCTTCTCTTACCGTGTCATGCTCCCATCACAGTCATGCGTTTGCATAACCCTCCAGTCCTACATCCTGGGGCCTGTGGGAGCTGGTTTTCTGGAAGACGAAGAGATCGACGAATTGAACCGGAATCTCCTGGCCGGGAAGCTGCTTCGATTGCAGGAAGAACAGGTCCTGCTCGCGGATCACATCCTGGCGGAGGGCCTGACCGAAGAGATCTTCCTCAGACGGCTCGACCTCTTCCGCCGGGGAATCCACTTCATCGACAACAAGATAGCGCGCAGGCTTTCTTAGGAGTTTGCAGCCCTTATACGCGAGTGGCCGCTCAACCGATTGATTTTGTTGCATCGACATCTTGCACCGGGAAGGGGGGCATTTTCAGGCAGACACCGAACCCTTTTTGGGAGTGGGAACAGTCCATGCCCGATCAAAAACCGATTCAGACCAACCATCTTGCCATCGCGGGGTTTCTGCTGCCCTTCATCGCCTGCGCGCTGGTTTGCGCATGGGTGCTGTTCTCTGAAGATCGCCTTGTTTCTTTATCATTTTCAATAGTTTATATTGTTACACCCCCCGCGGTTCTATTCGCGGGTCTTTGCACTTCCCTCAAATCCATCCCCCTCATCGAGAAACGGGGGGACCGTGATTATGCCTACGCCGGATTGTTCCTGAATGTCTTTTTCCTGATCGTCTATTTCCTCTCTCTCCTCTATGTTTTTTATCCGTAATCTCAGCGATATTTCCCTTTTCTGCTCGAACCTTTTTGCTTGACAAACGAAGAGTTTCGTTTCATGGTGGCACAAAGTGGGCGATTGGTGCAATATAGTGTCACAAAGGGGTTCAGATGTTCAGGGGCAGGTCCGAACACAATCTGGACGAGAAAGGGCGTTTGGCGATCCCCGCCCGCTTCAAAGAGGTGCTCGACCAAAAGAATGAGGATTCCCTTGTCATCACCAATCAGGACGGCTGTTTGTGGGCCTTCACGCGGGATGACTGGAGCGTCATCGAAGAAAAGGCCGCCAGTTTGCCCCAATTCGACCAGGCCGCCATATCTTACATCAGGTATTTCATCTCCGGCGCCGAGGTCTGCGCTGTCAAAAACGGTAGGGTTACCCTGTCCCAGCACCTGAGAAAAACCGCCAGCCTCGACAAAGAGGTCGTGCTCGTCGGCGGCCTCAAACGATTCGAGATTTGGGACCGCCCAAGGTGGGAAGAAGAATTCCAGCGGGCCAAGGCGGTATTCCCCAAGGTGAGTCAAGCCCTCGCAGATCTGGGAATTTGAGGAATCCGGCGTGGAATACCCCCATGAACCCGTCCTGCTGGACGAGGTCGTCCGATTTTTGGTCCACGACCCGGGCGGAGTTTATGTCGATGGCACGGTGGGCAGCGCAGGGCACAGCGAAGCGATACGGAAACGCCTGGCACCCGAGGGGCGCCTGATTTGCCTCGATCGGGACCCTGAAGCACTCCGGATTTCGGAGGCCCGGCTCGCCCCTCTCGGCAGACAGGTCACCCTGGTCAGGGCCGGTTTTGCCGAACTCGGCAGAGTCCTTCACGAGGCCGGCATCGCGGCTGTCGACGGAATCCTGCTGGACTTGGGGATGTCTTCCTACCAGTTGGAGCATTCCGGCAGAGGATTCAGCTTCCAGCGAGACGAACCCCTGGATATGCGTATGGATCCTCTCGGTTCTCTGAAAGCGGGCGATATCGTCAATAGCTATTCTTTGACAGATATCGAAGACATCCTGCGACGATACGGGGAAGAGAAAAGGGCCAGGTCGATTGCGAAGGCCATCGTAAGAACGCGGAAAATAAAGCCAATCCTCAGCTCCCACCAACTGGCGGAGATGGTGCGGTCGATCGTTCCACCATCTCATGGTCATTCGAACAGGCATCCTGCCACTCGAACCTTTCAGGCCCTCAGAATAGCCGTCAACCAGGAAATGCAACAACTCGACCGGTTTCTGCAAGAGGTCCCTTGGCTTTTGGCAGGCGGTGGCAGACTGGTCATCCTGGCCTATCACTCTCTCGAAGACCGGCGGGTGAAACAGGCCATGACCGATTGGGAGCAGGTGTGCACCTGTCCCCCGGGTATTCCAGTCTGCGTCTGCGGGCGTACCCCCCTTTTCAAACGCTTGTTCAGGAAACCTGTCCGGCCGACAGAGGCCGAGATCGCCGGGAATCCACGGGCGCGAAGCGCCATATTGCGCGTGGCTGAAAGGATCGCGACATGAACAGGTCAGCGCAGGTTCATCGAATGCTGATCGAGCGCAACGCCAAAACCGGGATGCGCGTGAAAAACGCCTCCGCGCGGCGGCCTAAATGGACCCTGACGCGCAGACAGGTCCTCTGGGTCATCATGCTGCTCGCCGTTTTCATGCTGAGCGGCATCGGGTATGTGTGGTCGAATTTCCAGAATACGCAGATCGGGTACGAATTGAGCCAACTCAAACGCAAGGAGATTCAGCTCCGGGAGATCAACCGCAAACTGAGAGCCGAACTGGCGTTTCTCAAGTCTCCCCGCAACCTCCAGGCTCAGGCAACCGAAAAACTGGGGCTGAAGGAGCCGTCTCCCGAGCAGATCGTCGTGATCCCATGAACCTGAACGAAAAGAAAAAGACCCGTTTGAAGGTTCACCTGGTCAGCATCTTTTTCCTGCTCGGGCTTTGCACTATTCTCGGCCGGGCCTTTCAGCTGCAGATCCTTCAGGGTAAACACCTTTCTGAAGTGGCTCGGGGGGGCTATACCGTCATCGTCAAACTCCCTCCCAAACGGGGGACGATCTATGACCGTCAGCGGCATGAACTGGCCTTGAGCGTGGAGCTGGGATCCGTTTTCGCCCATCCCAGACAGATCCAGGACAAGGAGAAAGCAGCCGCCGAACTGGGCCGCGTACTCGGGGTCGATCCTAAAGAGATCCAGACCCAGATCGAAAAGGACCGGAGTTTTGTCTGGCTGCAGCGCCGCATTCCCCCGAACATCGCCGCGAAGGTCAGTCAGCTGCAGATCCAGGGCGTAGGGACAACGACGGAGGCCAGCCGCTTCTATCCCTGCAACGAGGTTGGCGGGCACGTGCTCGGCTTTGTCGGGACCGATTTCCAAGGGCTGGAAGGTTTGGAAAAGACCTATGATCATTTGCTGCGTGGGCCGGAACGACAGCTCGTTCAGATGCGGGATGCCCTGAAGCGCCCCTTCGCCATCGACCGGGTCATGACATCCGATCAGAAACCCCACGACCTGGTCCTCACAATCGATAAGGATATTCAGTACAAGGCCCAGCAGACCCTCAAGGATGCCGTGATCGATTCCCGGGCCGTTTCCGGCAATATGGTCTGCGTAGACCCCAACACCGGTGCAATCCTGGCCATGGCCGTGTATCCCGAGTTCAATCCCAACACCTTCGGTTCCCACCGGCCGGAGCACTGGCGCAACCGCACGATCACCGACTGGTTCGAGCCGGGTTCGACAGCGAAAACCTTTCTTCTGTCGTCCGCCCTGGAAGAAGGGGTCGTCACACCTTACACGGCCATCGACTGCGAGCAGGGCAGCTATACGATCGGGAGGCGGGTGATCCATGACACCCATGAACACGGAATCCTCACCGCAGCCGATATCGTAGTGCAGTCGAGCAACATCGGAGCGACTAAAATCGGCCAGCGGCTCGGGTACCAAACCTATCACCGGTACCTGAAACGGTTCGGGTTCGAGCAGACGACCGGCATCGAGCTTGCCGGTGAACGAAGCGGATTCCTTCGTCCACCGGAAAAAGCGAGGACCATCGACCAGGCCACGGCCTATTTCGGACAGGGGCTCACCATGACCACACTGCAGTTGGTCATGGCCATGGCCGCCATCGCGAACGGGGGTACGCTGATGCGCCCGTACATCGTCCAGACCATCGAAGACCCGATGGGCACACCGGTCTTCACCGCCTCCCCGCAACCCGTCCGGCGGGTGATCTCGGAGCGGACTGCCCGCACCATGGCCTCCATTATGGAAGGCGTCACCCAGGAAGGGGGCACCGCCACACAGGCGGCCATCCCAGGCTTTCACGTGGGAGGAAAAACCGGAACCGCCCAGAAAGTCGATCCGAATGGAAAAGGGTACGCGAGAGGGAAGTACATCGCCAGTTTCGTCGGCTTCGTCCCTTCGGACAAACCACGTCTTGTGATGGCCGTGGTGCTCGACGAACCGAGGAAAAGCATCTACGGCGGGGTGGTAGCGGCTCCCGTCTTCCGGGAAGTGGCCCAGGCGGCGCTGAACCACCTGCGTATCCCGCCGCAGATCCGTTGGGAGGAAAAGGAGATCGAGATCGTCCATGAGGCATCGGCGGGCGAGACGATCGTTGCCGAACAGCCGGGGCCGATGTTGCCTGAGACCGGGATTCCCGATTTCAGGGGCCTCACGATGCGGGAGGTTCTGATCGAAACGCGTTCTCTCGGCCTGGAGGCCTCGTTGGTCGGGACCGGCTTCGCGGTGCGACAGGATCCGCCCGCTGGGACCGAGGCGGAACAGGCACACCCCGTGACCGTCTTCTTCGAACCTCCCGCCGGATAGGAAAGCCCTATTGGGTTTTCATCCGGATAGGGTCTTTTTGGCCGATCTCGGCATCGACCTGCACATTCGCCTGGGCAGCGACCTGGGAGATCGCCTTCATACAAACGCTTTATTTTTTTGATATTGACCAAGCTGGGACCCATCCCGAAGGGATGGGACTGATCGGCCGGAGGCTGTGAAGAAAAATCCTTATTTCCGGGTTGGAAACCGGATTGTACCGGATAATCATCTCCGGATAGAGACCAATGAAGACAAAAAGCGCGAAACCGACAACCGCCTGCGGACCAACAGCGCATCTGCGAAGAAAATGGATATGAGTGACCTGCAATCCCACGAATCCCAACTGACCCGCGACTCGGCGGTGCCCCTTTCTCTGCTTCTGGCAGAGACCGCAGCGGCCGGAGCCGCAGACTGCTTCCCCGGCATCGGGATCACGGGCCTGGCGTACGACTCTCGGGCCGTCCAACCGGGATACCTCTTCGTCGCGCTGCGGGGCCTCAAGGCCGACGGACACCTTTTCATTCATGAGGCCATAGCACGGGGAGCCGCCGCTGTCGTCGGTGAAACGCCGCCATCGACGGCGATCGGCGTGCCTTTCATCTCCGTCCCGGACACGCGGATCGCCCTTTCCACCCTGTCCGCGCGTTTCTACGGCGAACCCTATCACGATCTCAAACTGATCGGCATCACCGGAACAAACGGCAAGACCACGACCAGCTACCTGATCGAGTCGATCATCAAGGCCGCCGGGGCCACCCCCGGGGTCATGGGCACCATCAGCCATCGCTGCCCCGGCAAGGAGTGGAGGGTTCCCATGACGACCCCGGAATCCCTGGAGATCATGAAGAGCCTGAGGACTATGGCCGATGCGGGCGTCACCCACGTGGTCATGGAGGTCTCCTCCCATGCCTTGAAGCAGCGCCGCGTAGAGGGATGCCCGTTCGCGGCCGCGGTCTTCACCAATCTGTCGCGGGATCACCTCGATTACCACAGAACGATGGAGGAGTATTTCGAGGCCAAGAGCCTTCTTTTCCGCAGCCTCGGTCAATGCGGCGCACCGGGCGGGGTTTCACCGACGGCTGTCATCAATCGGGATGACCCCGCGGGGCTGAAGCTCGCAGCACTGACCTCTGCCGCCGTTTTGACCTACGGCCGCGAGTCGGGCTGCGATATAACCGCCGACCAGATCCGGTTTCACCGCGGCGGGCTTACCGCCCTCCTCCATACGCCGGATGGGGACATCGCCGTCCGTTCGGCGTTGGTGGGGACGTTCAATCTGCACAACATCATGGCAGCGGCCGGCGCTGGTCTTGCGCTCGGGTTCGAACGCGAGGCGATTGCGGCGGGAATCGAAACGCTCCACGGCGTCCCTGGACGCCTCGAACCGGTCCCGAACACCCGCGGATTGACGATCCTGGTGGACTATGCGCACACCCCGGACGCCCTCGAAAAGGTCCTCGACGCTCTGCGCCCCTTGACATCGGGGCGGCTCATCACCGTTTTCGGCTGCGGCGGCGACCGCGACACCGGCAAGCGGCCTGAAATGGGCCGTGTGGCAGCCGCCCTCTCCGATGTGGCGCTCATCACCTCCGACAATCCGCGCAGCGAAAATCCGGAGGAGATCATCGCACAGATCGAAGCGGGCGTTTTGTCCACAGGCCGCGAACGGATTCCTGAGACGCCGGCGGCCTGGGTCGCTGGGCAACGCAACGCACCTTCCAGGGGGTACCTGGTAGAGCACAACCGCAGGGATGCCATCGCCCGGGCCGTCGGCATGGCCCGCCCCGGGGATGTCGTTCTGATCGCCGGGAAAGGGCACGAGGATTATCAGATCCTCGGAGCGCAAACGCTTCCTTTCGATGACCGCAAGGTGGCTGCCGAGGCCGCCCTGCAGGAGGATTGAGTGGCACTGATCTGGAACGAGATGACTGCAGGCCGCATAGCGGACACCTTGAAGGCCCAATGGATCCAGGGAGATCCGGAGGTCCGTTTTCACGGGATCGCCACGGACTCCCGTCAGGCCTGTGATGGAAAGCTGTTCTGGGCCTTGAAGGGCGAACGCTTCGATGCCCATGACTTTCTCGATCAGGCCGCCGCAAAGGGGGCTTCCGGCCTCCTCGTCCAGTCCGGGCGGATCCTGCCCCCGCTCAAGCGCGAGGACATGGTCGTCCTGGCCGTCGAAAATCCCCAGCAGGCCCTGGGCACCCTGGCCGCCTGGTGGCGGCATCAGATCCCCCTCAAGGTCGTCGCGGTAACGGGCAGCGCCGGAAAAACGACCACCAAGGAGATGATCGCCACCATCTTGAGTCTTGGAGAAAAAACCCTTTGGAACGAGGGGAATCTCAACAATCTGATCGGACTCCCTCTGACCCTTTTCAGGCTCGAGAGCGACCACCGCTGCGCCGTCCTGGAAATGGGCATGAACCGCAAGGGTGAGATCGCCGCCCTGACCGAGATCGCCGACCCCGATGTCGGGGTGATCACGAACGTGGGGCCGGCCCACACCGAAGGGCTCGGGGGGCTCGCGGGCGTTGCGGCCGCCAAAGTGGAGCTGATCGAGCGGATCAGAAGCACGGCCTCCGTGGTCGTCAACGGCGACAACAAACCTCTGATGGAAGCGGTCGCGGGATTCAACCGCCCCGTGGTCACCTTCGGGTTCGCCCCGGGCAACACGGTCCGCGCCGATCGGATCAAGGCCCGCGGCCACGAGGGATTCACCTTCGACCTCGTTTATGGAGGACACACTTACACCATGACGGTCTCCGTCCCCGGGCTGCAGAATGTCTGGAACGCGCTGGGCGCGGCCGCGGCGGCCCTCTGCCTGAACACCCATCCGGACCAGATCGCGGAAGGACTGCGCCTGTTCAAAGGCATGCACGGACGCTTCGAGATCCATTTCCTGGGAAACAATATCCTGCTGGTGGATGACACCTACAACGCAAACCCGCTCGCCCTCGAAACGACGCTTACCTCCCTCGAGGGGCTGGCGGCCGGAGGAAGGCGCATCGTCATCGGCCTCGGCGACATGCTCGAACTGGGGGACAAGGCGCCGCATGAGCATCGCGAAGCAGGTCGGCGCGTCACGGAGACCGGGGCGGAATGGTTCCTGGCAGCGGGGCGCCACGCCTCCGATATGCAAGCGGGCGCGATCGAAGCCGGGATGCCTCCGGACCACATACGCGCGGTCGCCGACGCCGCGGCCATGCTGGAGACGATCGTCCCGCTGCTCCAGGAGGGCGATCTGGTCTTCCTGAAAGGCTCCCGCAGGATGGGACTCGACCTCGTCAGCAGGGGGCTGCATGACACCTTCGGCGAAGGAGAACATTCATGATGAGAGAGGGCTTGAAGATACTCGTCGTCGACGATGAACCCAACATGCGCATCCTCCTTTCCGAGGTCCTGCGCACCCAGGGCTTCGACGTCTCCGTTGCGAAAAACGGCCTGGAATCGCTCGAACGGATGGGATCCGAGGAATTCGACTTGGTCATCACCGATATTCGCATGCCTATCCTCGATGGCATCGAAATGCTGAAGCGGATGAAGCAGGCCAACCGCCGGGAGAGGATCATCGTCATGTCCGGGACCTGCCCCGAGATTGCCGAGGCACGGGAGGATCTGCCCGACGTCATGGTGCACTTCGAAAAACCGTTTCAGCTCGATCACCTTTTGACAGCCGTTCATGCCGCGGCGGACCCCTCCGGCCGGCTGGCGGCGGCCCTTCGATGGAGCCATTCGACCCTCTGAGGAAAGCGGCAAGGCCATGATCTACAAACTCATCATGCTTTTTCAGGCGGACGTCACCTGGCTGAACGTGTTTCGCTACATCACGTTCCGGACGATCCTCGCCGCCCTCACGGCCCTCTGCATCTGCTTCGTCTTTGGACCGTGGGTGATCGGCCGGTTGCGCGCCTTGCAGATCGGACAGTATATCCGAGAAGAGGGGCCGGCAAGCCACAAACCCAAGGCCGGGACCCCTACCATGGGCGGGTGCCTGATCATCCCCGCCATCCTGATCTCCTCTCTTGCCTGGTCGGATCCGGCCAACCTCCTCGTCTGGATCGTGACCTTCGTCCTGGTATCGTTCGGGGCCATCGGCTTTGCGGACGATTATCTGAAGACCGTCCGGAAGAACAACCGGGGACTCAGTCCATCAGCCAAATTCTCTCTGCAGGTCGCCGCCGCCCTCCTGACGGCGGTCGTGCTCTACGTCTGCCACGGCCTCGACACCCGGCTGAGCATCCCGTTTTTGAAAAACATCACACCTGACCTCGGATTGTTTTACATCCCCTTCGCGGTCTTCGTCATCGTCGGGGCATCGAACGCCGTCAACCTGACAGACGGCCTCGACGGGCTGGCCATAGGTCCAACCGCCATCGCCTTCACCGTCTACGTCATATTTGCCTACCTGGCCGGACACGTGAAAATCGCCGCGTACCTTCAAATCCCCTACGTCGGCGCGGCCGGCGAGATCTCGGTGATCTGCGGGGCAGCCGTGGGCGCCGGGCTGGGCTTTCTCTGGTACAACGCCTATCCGGCGGAAATCTTCATGGGCGATGTCGGTTCCCTGTCCCTCGGGGCCGGCCTGGGAGCGGTCGCGCTCGTGACCAAGCAGGAGATCGTGCTCGCCCTCGTCGGTGGGCTGTTCGTCTTCGAAGCGCTTTCGGTAATCTTTCAGGTGGGATACTTCAAGCTGACCGGCGGACATCGCATCTTTCGCATGGCGCCGATTCATCACCATTTTGAATTGAAGGGCTGGCCGGAGCCCAAAGTCATCGTCCGGTTCTGGATCATCTCGATCATTCTGGCCCTGATGTCCATCAGTACGCTGAAGCTCCGATAGGGGCGCGTGAAGAAAACGAAGACATACCGCGTCAAGACACGATGACTTCAAGCTCCGACAGAGATGCCAAAAGAAATCCGAACAAAGAAATGGAGATGGAAACCACCATGCAGGAACACCGCGCCTCTGAAACAGACCGATCAGAAACCCCTGTCCGGATGAAACTCGGGCACCCGCCGGACGTCCAGGGCCGCAAGGCGACCGTCGCTGGTCTGGGCGTATCAGGAATCGCCTCGGCCCGCTGGCTCCTGCAGGCCGGCGCACAGGTGACCATCAGCGAAATCCGTCCGCTGGAGGCGTTCGACCCGAAACTCGTCGCCGAACTGCGGTCCACCGGAATAACGATCGAGGCCGGCGGCCACCTGAAGGAAACCTTTTTTCAGGCCGATCTGATCGTCCTCAGCCCCGGCGTGCCCCTCGGCATGCCTCTGTGCGTGGGCGCACGGGAAAAGGGAATCCCCGTCATCGGCGAGATGGAGCTTGCCGCGCACATCCTCCGCACCCCTGTCATCGCCATCACCGGAACCAACGGAAAATCCACGGTCACCGAGTGCGTGGGCGAACTCCTTCGCGGCGCCGGGCTGAAGGCCTTCGTCGGCGGAAACCTCGGGACCCCGCTCATGACTTACGCGATCGGCCCGCAAACCGATGACTGGGTCGTAGCGGAGGTCAGCAGCTTCCAACTGGACACCAGCCCCAGTTTTCGGCCGAGGGCGGCGGTCATTCTGAACATCACCCCCGACCACCTCGACCGCTACGCGGACTTCAATGCCTACATCCGCTCCAAGCACACCATCGCCCGTAACCAGGGGCCGGGGGACCACCTGATCCTGAATGACGCGGACCCGCATCTCGCCCATTTCGAGCCTGCCGGACCCGCCATTCTCCGATACGGCATCGACGAAACGGAAAGGCGCCATGCCTTCATCCGTGACAGGGTCGTGGTCTTGCACATGCCCTCCGGGATTTCCACGCGCTTTTCGCTCGCATCTTTCGCCCTGCCAGGCAGGCACAACCTTGAAAACGTGATGGCCGTCATCCTCACCGCCCTTGCCGTGGGCATTCCTGAAGCCGCCATCCAGAAGGCTGTCGACCGTTTCCGGGCCTTGCCCAATCGTCTGGAGAAAGTCGGCGAACACAACGGGGTCTCCTTTTACAACGATTCCAAGGCCACCAACGTGGATGCAGCCGTGCGCTCCATCGAGAGCGTCCCGGCTCCGATCGTGCTGATCGCGGGGGGGAGACACAAGGGCTCCGATTACCGCGCACTCGTCGAGGCCGGGGAAAAGCGCATCCGGCATGCCATCCTGATCGGAGAGGCCAGAGAGCTCATTGCGGCCGACTTTTCAGGCAGGATCTCCCTTTCGACGGCTCAAACCCTCGAGGAGGCGGTCGAGGAGGCGGCCGCGCGGGCGAAGCCAGGCGACACGGTCCTGCTTGCCCCGGCCTGCTCGAGCTTCGACATGTTCTCGGATTATGCCCACCGTGGAAAGGTATTCCGCGAGGCCGTGGAGGCTCTCAGCCATGGCTGAAAAGCAGAACGTCCATTCCGGCTACGACCTCATGCTCCTGATCCCGACGGTCGTCCTGCTCGCTCTCGGGCTCGTCGTCGTTTACAGCGCCAGCTCCAATCTGGCGGCCCTGCGCCTGAACGACGGGTACCATTTCCTGAAAAGGCAGGCCTTTTACTGTGTCCTCGGGCTCCTGATGATGATCACGCTCAGGAATGTCCCGGAAAGGTATCTGCACCGTGGGGCCTATCCCCTGCTGGGGCTGAGTCTACTGCTTCTGCTCGCCCTGCACATTCCCGGTCTGGGTCTGCATGCCGGGGGCGCCACCCGATGGCTGAGGCTGGGGGGATTGGCCTTCCAGCCCTCGGAACTGGCCAAATTTTCACTGGCGGTCTTCCTGGCCTGCTCGATGGCCAAGAAAGGACCGGAGATGAGCACCTTCACCAAAGGCGTGCTCCCCCATATCGTCCTGACGGGCATCCTGATGCTGCTGATTTTGTCCCAGCCGGACCTCGGGACAACCGTCATCATCGCGGCCTGGACCTTCGTGATGCTCTTCATAGGCGGCGCCCGCCTGTGGCAGCTTGCGGTCCTCGCGGCCGCCGCCATTCCCCCCCTGATCTATATGGTCATGAACACGGAATACCGCGTCAAACGACTGATGGCATTCCTCGACCCCTGGGAGGATCCTCAGGGGATCGGTTTCCAGATCATCCATTCCTTCCTGGCCTTCGGATCAGGCGGCCTGCTGGGTGTCGGGCTCGGGAACAGTAAACAAAAGCTCTTCTATCTTCCCGAACCCCACACGGATTTTGCGCTTTCGATCGCCGCTGAGGAGATGGGTTTCGTCGGGGTGGCCTTGATCACCATCCTGTTCGGGGTCCTGATCATGCGGGGAATCTATATCGCCCTCAACGCACGCGATCTGTATGCGAGTTATCTGGCTTTCGGACTCAGCTTCTTTCTGGGGCTCCAGGTGCTGATCAACATGTGCGTCGTCATGGGTCTCCTCCCGACCAAAGGCCTGACGCTGCCCTTTATCAGCTACGGCGGTTCGGCCCTGGTGATGAATCTGATGGCGGTCGGCATTCTGATGCGCATTTCGGCAAAACAATAGCGAGCGGACGAGAGGCAGCGTATGCGGGACAAACCATACAAACCCTGCTTCATCATCGCCGGCGGCGGAACCGGGGGGCACCTTTTCCCGGGGATCGCCGTGGCGGAGGAGATCCGGCTTCGCATCCCCGGGGCGGTTACCCTGTTCGTCATCGGTCAGCGCCCGATGGAGGCCGAGATCCTGGCCCGCCACGGCCAGATCACCCGGAGCATCGACATCGAGGGTCTCCAGGGACGGGGATGGCGCCGGAAATTCGCCGCCGCCGTGATGATTCCGCGCAGCCTATGGCAGTCCCGAGCCATCCTGAAAGAATGGCGGCCGGCAGCCGTAATCGGCATGGGAGGATACTCGGCGGGGCCAGCATGCCTTGCCGCCAGGTGGATGGGCATCCCGACGGCGATCCACGAACAGAACTCCTTTCCCGGTTTGACGAATCGTTGGCTTTCGAAGGTGGTAGACCGCGTCTTCATCTCATTCGAGGAGAGCCGGCCCTACCTGAAGGGCGAACAGATCACGCTCACAGGAAATCCGATCAGGCGGGAGATCCTTGCGGTCCGGGCGAAGAAGCCTGCCGACGGCGCAGTTTTCACCCTCCTCGTGGTCGGTGGAAGCCAGGGTGCCAAGGCCATCAACGAGGTGATGGTACCGGCTGTCGCTGGCCTGGTTCAGAACGGAAAGGTGTTGAGGGTCATCCACCAGACCGGGAAGGACGACTACGAGGCCGTCCGTCGAGGATACGAGGCACGAGGCCTTCCGGCTGAAATCTCCCCGTTCATCGATGATATGGCGAGGGTCTACGCGGAGGCGCATCTCGTCGTCGGGCGCGCCGGGGCAACGACGGTCTTCGAACTCGCGGCCATCGGGAAACCCTCGGTCCTGGTGCCTTATCCCTATGCCGCCAACAACCATCAGGAATCCAATGCCCTGAGCCTTGTCCATGCGGGGGGCGCCGTCATGATTCGGCAGTCGGAACTGACTGCCGACAAGTTGACCGAGGTTCTCGCCGGACTGATAGAGCACCCGGAACTGCTCGATGAGATGGGGCGCAACGTCGCCCGGCTGAGCCGTCCGAACGCCGCCGGCGCGATAGTCGACGGCATTTTGCAATGCGTGGACGAGCGGGACGCGTACCCCAGTTGAACATGGGCCTTCCGGGTTTATCCATTCCGGAAAGCCCGGGCTGACAAAAAAGAGAGCGAGAAAGGCAGCGCAAAGGCATGCGACCATTCGGCAAGACAAAAAGGATTCACTTTGTCGGGATCGGCGGCATCGGCATGAGCGGCATCGCCGAACTACTGCTCAACCTCGGGTATGAGGTCAGCGGCTCCGATCTCAAAGGCTCGCAGGTCACCCGCCGACTGGCCGCATTGGGCGCCGCCGTCTTCGAGGGCCACCGGGCCGAGCATACCCTTGGGGCCGATGTGGTCGTTTTTTCTTCGGCGGTAGTTCCCGACAATCCGGAATTGATCGCGGCCAAGGAACAGGCTGTCCCGGTCATCCCCCGGGCCGAGATGCTCGCGGAGTTGATGCGCCTCAAATACGGGATCGCCGTAGCCGGCGCCCACGGCAAGACAACCGCCACCTCGATGGTCGCATCGATCCTGACGAACGGCGGGCTGGATCCCACCGTGGTCATCGGGGGGCGTCTGGATATCTGGGGGGGCTCGAACGCCAAGCTGGGTCAGGGCCATTTCCTCGTGGCCGAGGCCGACGAGAGTGACGGGTCCTTCCTGGTCCTCTCCCCCACCATCGCCGTGGTGACCAACATCGACCGCGAGCACATGGACCACTACCGCAGCCTGGAGGCCCTCCATGAAACCTTTGTGCAGTTCATCAACAAGGTCCCCTTTTACGGCGTCTCGGTCCTGTGCCTCGACAACGAGGAAATCCAGAACATCCTGCCGCGCCTGAAGAAACGCTCTCTGACCTACGGCATGACCTCGCAGGCCGACCTCCGCGCCAAGGATCTCGAAAAGCACCCCATGGCCGTCAGCTTCGAGGTGCTCCACCTGAACCGCTCCCTCGGGCGCGTCACAGTGGGCATGCCGGGCGAACACAACGTCCTGAACGCCCTGGCCGCCATCGGCGTCGCACTCGAGCTCGACCTCGGCATCGAGGTCATTCGCAAGGGGCTCGAAAACCTCGGGGGGCTCGCCCGGCGTTTTCAACGCAAGGGCACAGCGGGCGGCGTGCAGGTGGTCGACGATTACGGCCATCATCCGACCGAGATCATGGCCGTTCTGAAAACCGCACGCGACTGCTGGCCCGACAACCGGATCGTCGTGCTTTTTCAGCCCCACCGCTACAGCCGTACGAAAGACCTCTTCGACCGCTTCGTCATCGCCTTCAACGAAGCCGACGTCCTCCTCGTAGCACCCATCTACGCGGCGGGGGAGCGACCCATCCCGGGGGTGCATTCGGCCTGGCTGGTGCAGGGAATCAAGGAGCACGGGCACAAGGACGTCCACCTGTGTGCCGAGGATGAGGACCCGCTCGAAAAGGCTATGGGCATCCTGCGAAGCGGCGATGTCCTCATTACCCTCGGGGCCGGTGACATCCACCGCGCTGGGGAAAGGATCCTCGAAAAACTCGATTGGAAGCCATGAGGATGACGGAAGCGCAGCGTCGCGGGATGGATGAATTGACCGGAGGGCATGTGCTCTGGAACACCCCGATGGATCGATGGACGACCTTCCATATCGGAGGCCCCGCCGAAGCGGTCTACGAGGCGCCGGATATCGAGGAACTCTCACGGGTCCTGGTATTTCTCCACCGCGAGGCCATCCCCTGGAGGGTCCTGGGTGCCGGAAGCAACCTTCTCGTGCGGGACGGTGGAGTGCCGGGCGCCCTCATCGTGCTCAAAGGCACCCTGGCATCGATCGAGCGATCCGCCTCGAACCCGTTTCTGGTGAGGGCGGGGGCTGGTTTGCCCATTCGAGCGCTCATGCGCCGCTCTCTTGCCGACGGCTTTGCCGGGCTCGAGTATCTCGCCGGGATCCCGGGAACCGTCGGGGGCGCGGTCGCCATGAACGCGGGGGCCTTCGGGAAAGAGATCGCTTCGAGCCTTGTTTCTGTGGAGATCCTGACAACGGCGGGCGAGGTCAAAATCATGCAGCGTCCGGACCTGCGGTTCCACTACCGGCAGACCGAATTCCCCGCTGAGACAGTGATCTTGGAAGTCTGTCTGAGGGTCGAGCCCTCCCATCCCGAGGCCGTGCGCCCACGCCTGCAGACCTTTCTGGCAAGGCGCAAGGCCGGCCAGCCGTGGGGGGCAGCCAGTGCAGGGTCCGTCTTCAAGAATCCGCCCGGCGACTTCGCGGGCCGCCTGATCGAAGAAGTCGGATTGAAGGGGAAACGGATAGGGGGAGCCGAGATCTCCGAAAGGCACGCCAATTTTATCATCAATACAGGTACGGCCACGGCCGCCGACGTACTGGCGCTCATGGCGCTTGCACGCGAAAAGGTCCGTGCTCGGCACGGCGTCCTGCTCGAACCGGAAATTCAGATCGTAGGTGAGGAGTAATGTCCAGACGCAATCGCATCAGGCGCCGATCTGATCACAGTCGGGTTCTCAACTTCTTGAACGGTTTCGGGAAAGGGGCTCTGAGCATTGCGGGAGTCCTCGGCGCCATCGGCCTCCTGAGCGCCTTTTTTCTTTCCCTCTATCAGTTCGCCCTGCTCTCACCGCTCCTCAGGCTCGAGATCGTGCAGGTCGAGGGGGCCGACCCCGTTCTCGAACGAGAGCTTATGGCCATGGGAAAGTTGCACAGCGGATTGAGCCTCGCCGCGATCCAGCTTGGGAAACTGAAGCTGGACATGGAAGATCATCCTTGGGTGCGCCGTATACAAATTGAAAGGCGTTTCCCTCACACACTGGTCATCAGCGTCGAAAAGCAAGAGCCCGTGGCGATCGTCGTCCTGAATCAGACCCATTTCATGAACAGATACGGGGAGCTTTTCAAGCGGGTCACTGCCGTAGATCCGGTCAATTTCCCGGTCATCACCGGAATTCCGGCGGATTCCCCGGACCTGCCGACCCTCCTTCCACGCGTGGTCGAGATCCTGAATACCCTAAAGGCTGAACAACCGCCCTGGGCTGTGAACCATCTCGCGGAGATCCACCTCAAAGATGGATCGGCCCTCACGCTATATTACACGCACATGAAAGCCCGGATCGAGTGCGCGTCGGATACTCTGGCCCAGGCCATACGGAAACTGAGGCAAGTCACCTCGTTTATCCAGGAAAAGGGTGAACTGGAACGACTGAAAAGCATCAATCTGAACTACACCGAAGGCGCGGTGGCGTCCTTTGAGAGAAGCTGAGCAGCGCCCCTGAATTGGAGACAGGATCTATGGCAGGAGACATCATTGTAGGCCTGGACATCGGAACAACCAAGATCTGTGCCGTGGTGGGGGATGTGAGGCCAGACGGCATAGAAATCATCGGCATGGGCAGCCATCCATCCGAAGGCCTCAGAAAAGGCGTCGTCATCAACATCGAAAACACCGTCGATTCCATCAAGGAGGCCATCGAAGAAGCGGAAACGATGGCCGGATGCGAAATCAGCTCCGTCTACATAGGCATCGCCGGCGGTCATGTCAAAGGCTTCAACAGCCAGGGGGTCATCGCGCTGAAGGAAAAGGAGGTGACTCAGAAGGAGATAGACCGAGTCATCGAGGCCGCCAGCGCGGTGGCCATCCCTATGGATCGTGAGGTGATTCACACCCTGGTGCAGGAATACATCGTCGACGATCAAGGTGGAATCATCGATCCTCTGGGCATGTCCGGCGTCCGCCTGGAGGCCAGGGTGCACATCGTCACCGGCTCCGTGACCTCCGCTCAGAACCTGATCAAATGCGCGAACCGGGCGGGCCTGGACGTGTGCGATATCGTCCTGCAGCCCCTCGCCTCGAGCGAGGCCGTCCTGAGCCGGGAAGAGAGAACCCTCGGAACGGCCCTGATCGACTTCGGAGGCGGAACGACCGACCTGGCGATCTTTTCCGGGGGCACCATCAAGCACACGAGCGTCCTTCCCCTGGGCGGCGACAACCTGACCTACGATATCGCCGTCGGGTTGCGTGCCGCCAAGGCCGATGCGGAAAAGATCAAGATCCGTTACGGCTGCAGCCTCTCATCCTTGATCGGTCCCGATGAAACCATCGAGATCCCCGGGGTTGCGGGAAGAAAACCGAGGACACTTTCACGTCAGATCCTGGGGGAAATCCTCGAACCACGGGTCGAAGAGATCTTTTCACTGATTTACGGGGAGATGGTTCACTCGGGTTATGAAGGCGACATTCGCTCCGGCGTTGTCGTTACGGGCGGCTCCTCCGAACTGCCCGGGATCGTCGAAGTGGCCGAACAGGTCTTCGATGCACCGGTTCGGATCGGATATCCTCAAGGCATCAAGGGCCTTGTGGAGGTCGTCAACCGTCCGATGTACGCCACGGCTGTAGGCCTTGTCATCTATGGGGCCAAGGCGAGAAAAAAGCAGAAGAAGTTCCGGATCAGGGACAACAACATCTTCAACCGTGTCATGGCCAGGATGAAAAAGTGGTTCAAGGATATCATCTAGTTTGAGGACACTATGATAGGAACGAGCGTTTCCCGAGAAGCAATCTTTTGCCTCGATCCCGAGGCGGATTACGAAAATGTATACCGTTTCGATCCGGAAGAGAAGGTTGCCGGCCGCTGCTCAGAAAATCGAGCATCCGGGTGCAGCCGGCCCTACGAGGGGGAGGCGCAGCCTCGCGCCGAAACGAGGCGGAAAGGCCTTTTCCGGATGGACACCATTCAACCCTGGAGGAGAGAGGAGGGACACCATGAAATTTGAGTTTGTGGAGGAAAAAGAGCGGTATCAGGCCAAAATCAAAGTGGTCGGCATCGGCGGCGCCGGCGGAAACGCCATCAACAACATGATCGCCGCGAAATTGAGGGGCGTCGACCTCATAGCGGCCAATACGGACTGCCAAGATCTCGACCGTTCGACCTGCCCGTATCGTATTCAATTGGGTCCTGAGACGACCAAAGGCCTCGGTGCGGGCGCCGACCCCGAAATCGGGGCCGCATCCGCGGAGGAAAGCATCAACGAGGTCAGGGAGGCCGTCGAAGGCGCCGACATGGTATTCATCACCGCGGGAATGGGAGGGGGGACAGGGACCGGAGCTGCCCCGATCGTGGCCCGGGAATGTAAAACCACCCATGCCCTGACGGTCGCCGTAGTTTCGAAGCCTTTCGAATTCGAAGGGCGCAAACGCATGACCCGTGCCCTTGACGGGATTGAAAGACTCAAAGACGAGGTCGACAGCCTGATCGTTATTCCGAACGAAAGACTGAAAGCCCTCGGCGGCAAAAGCGCGAGCTTCAAGGATCTGATCGTCAGGGCCGACGACGTCCTCCTGCAGGCCGTGCGCGGCATCTCCGACCTGATCATGAGCACCGGCTTCATCAACCTGGACTTCGCGGATGTCAAAAAGGTCATGGAGCAGAACGGCACGGCCATTATGGGCATGGGCCGGGCAACCGGTGAAAACCGCGCTATCGAAGCTTCTCAGATGGCCATCAACAGCCCCCTCCTGGAGGACCTGTCCATCCGCGGAGCCAGGGGGCTACTCATGAACATCACCGGCCCGTACGACATGACCATGGACGAAATCGACGAGGCCTCCAAGTACATTAAAGGCGAGGTCAATGACGATGCCGACATCTTCTTCGGCGTGGTCTTCGACGAAAACTGCGGCGAAGAAGTGCATGTGACCGTCATTGCCACGGGCATCGACAGTGCCCCGGAGGAGGAGGAAGAGGCCCTGCCAAGGAGCGGCCCTACCCCCGGCAAACGGGAGTATGCCAATGTGGTCAAGATCCGGGATATCAGCCCCGAGGAAGCCGGCGAAACCTGGACGGTGCGCTTGAACGGAGAGAGATTGGATCTGGATACACCAACCTTCCAACGGATCGGGAAATCCCTTCCGGACGAGCCGGATGACATGGCCCCCGAGAGACAGAAAAAGAGGAAAGGGCTCTTCAGCAAACTGGGGTTCAGGGAAAATCTGGAGATTCCGACCTTTATGCGGGTCAAAGCCGATTGATCCAGACCGGGATCCATCAGAGATGATGAGGAGTGAGAGACCGCAGTGGCAGACCAGCTGATTTCCCTTTATCGCAAAAGGCTTGCACGGGAAAAGGGCTGGGTCGGAAAGGAGTGGGGAGGACGCTGCGCCGTCGCTCTGGCCTTCCCCAATACCTACCGTCTCGGTATGTCCAACCTCGGGTTTCAATCGGTCTACGGCCTGATGAACCAGAGACCGGACGTTTTGGCGGAACGGGTCTTCCTGCCGGGAGGCCCGGAGATGCCCCTTTATCTCCAGACCGGCAGGCCGCTCCTCTCGCTCGAATCGCAATCACCGGTCGGAGACTTCCACCTTTTGGCCTTTTCCGTCCCGTTCGAGAACGACTACCAGAACATCCTGAAGGTCCTCGATCTGGCCAAGGTACCCCTTGCCGCCGAGGACCGACGTGACACCCACCCTTTCGTGATGGCCGGGGGGGTCACCACCTTTCTCAACCCCGAGCCTCTGACCCACTTCATCGATTTTTTCCTTCTCGGGGAGGCCGAGGAGACACTCCAGCCCTTCCTGGACCTGTTCGTGGATTTGCTGCGCAGAGGGACAGCCCGGGTCGAAACCCTCATGCAGCTCGCAGCACAGGTCCCGTCCCTCTACGTCCCTTCGCTCTATCACGTCTCCTATGCCGAGGACGGACGGATCTCCGCATTCATCCCGAAGCATGCTACCGTCCCCGCCAAGATACCCGTTGGCAAGCGCCGGACGCTCACGCCGCCCCCCGCGCATTCGCAGATCATTACAGCGGAAACCGAATTCGGCGAACGCCCGCTGGTCGAACTGGGCCGCGGCTGTGGACGCTCCTGCCGATTCTGCGCCGCGGGCTATATCTACCGCCCCCCGCGCTGGCACACGATCGAGACCCTCCGCACCTGCATCGAGGGCCTGCTCGCAGATCATCCGGAGCTCGGGCTTCTGGCCCCATGCGTCAACGATCTGCCCGAGATCGAGGTGCTCACGGGGTTTATCCTGGAACAGGGGGGCTCTTTTTCCGCTTCCTCACTGCGTGCCGATGCACTGACCCCGACCTTGCTCGAGCACCTCGAGGCGGCGGGCCGGAAAACGGTGACCATCGCCCCCGAAGCGGGCTCGGAGCGGCTGCGCCGGGTAATCAACAAGCACCTCTCGCGGCAGGATATTCTCAACGCTGCACGATCGATCGCCGAAACGTCCGATTTCGCCTTACGGCTCTATTTTCTAATCGGTCTGCCGACCGAAACTCAGGAGGACCTTTCCGAAATGGTGCAACTGGTCAAGGCCATCAAGCACCGGATGATCAAGGCCTCGGCGCCGCGGGGCACGCTCCGCCCGATCACACTGAGCATCAACTGCTTCGTCCCCAAACCGTTCACGCCCTTCCAATGGTTCGGCCTCGAAGATGTCCGTGAACTCAAAAAAAAGCAGGCTTGGCTGCGGCAGGCCTTTGCGCGGGAAGGAGGCGTGAAGGCGACGTTCGATGTACCCCGCTGGGCTTACATACAGGCCCTGCTGGCCTTGGGAGACCGCAGGGTATCGCGTATTCTGACGGCTGTCCACCGCTCGGAGGGAAACTGGAAAAAAGCCCTGAAAGAATCAGAGGTCAACCCGGAATTCTTCGTCTCACGGCCGAAGGCCTTCGACGAAATCCTGCCCTGGGACTTTATCGAACATGGCATCAGGAAAGAACACTTGCTGAGGGAGTATCACCTGGCGCTGGCGGCGGAAGAATCCGAAATCTGCGAGGTCGGCAAATGCCGCCGCTGCGGTGTATGCCGAGCGTCCGAGTGATCCCTCCGCTGTGCCCCGGACAGACCTTCACTCGGCGCCTCAATCACCCTGGCGAGCGGCCTCGGCCTTCTCGATACCCTGCGGCCCCAACGTCAGACGGACCACCATCTCCGCCTCCTGAAGGGACCTGCGAAGCATCCAGCCCTTTTTGATTTCGATCAGCGGGATCTGGAACAATCGAACCGTCGCAGACCTGTCCAGACCGGCATAACCGGCCACCAGCCCGACGTATCGCGCACCTTCGGCCCGGTCCAGGACAAAGGTGTAGTCCTGCCCGGGACGAATGCCGAGCTTCTTCTCATAAACTACGCCGGGCGGCATGACGACGCAATTCTTCAGGGTCTCGAGGCCATGAGGCTCATCGGCATAGCGCTCGAACCCACCGGTTTCATTCAACTGATGCACGCAAAGGCTGAGGAGGGATGCACGCTCCTGTGCGGGTAGGATTCCCATCTCGGTCTTTACGTGGATGACAATGGCATTCTTTCCGAAGTCGTATTCCGGCGGCAAAGGTGCATGGGCGGCACAGCCTGCGGCCAGAATGAACCAAGCAGTCATGGGGGCAAGCAGATTTTTTTTCATGGCCTTCTCACGATTTCAGACTGAAACCCGGACGAACAACGGAGGCAAATCGCTCATCAGTTTCCATCCCGAAGTGGTCTCTTTTGCCAATCTCGGCGTCAATCTGCACGATTGCTTGTGCAGCGACCACCAGGCCGCGTCCGCGCGGGCACTTGATTTCCTCGGCATTGGCAAAACCCTCACTTTCAGATTGGAAACTGGGTGGTACCGGGAAATCATCTCCGGATGGAGACGAGACTAGTGTCCATCCGGAAAAGAGCATCCAGCGCGGCAAAGTTTCCAATCCGGAAATGAGGATTTTTGGCCAATATCAAGGAAATCAAACGTTTGAGCGGAGGCGACCTGCAGGTCGCCGCACAAGCAAACGTGCAGATTGACGCCGAGATTGGCCAAAAAGACCATTTCCGGATGGAAACGAGACTAGCACCCCTGCAAAGGCAAGTCAACCGCCCGTCCTTGGACCATACCTGAGGCATCGGTTTCACGGTAAGCCCAAGGGACATTTACAGAAGAAATTTTTCGGGTTCGGCAGCAATTTTTTGAAGAGATTCGCCGATTTCTTGCATATGCAACCCGTGTCCAACCCGGTGGTCCACCGTCATACTAAACAAAGCGATATGTTTTTCTTTTACGTGGCCATTTTCCAGAAAAAGATGCGGAATCGGTGAATGTGCATGTATTCTAACAGGTACATTGCCGATAACCGGCTTAATGAAAAGGAATGTCGAAGGTTTTTTAAATGTATGATTTAAAAAAATAATATTGGAAACCAAGCCCCTTTCGAATCCCATCTCGAACAATTTTTTTCCACCGATCAATTTCGTGATTCCCAACCTGATCATGAGCCCCATTATCTGCACATTTATTTTTTTAGGGGGCGTTGAGTATTCTCTCGCTTTGGAAACCATCTTACGTTTGAACTCTCTTTGGATGGTCTCTAATGATTTTAACTGGCAGTTCTCCATAATTAAATGCGCTAAAACTTCATTATTGCCAGGAAGCAGGAATCCGTTTGCAATATGAACGCCTTCTTTTTGGTATACCTTGTTACCGAAAACTATTTGATTGGCGATTGGATTTTCAGAAATAACAATAGAAAGCATTTTATTGTATATTGCATGAAGGCTGATAGATTTCCCTGTTTTTCTAAATTCATCTATCAACCTCACAAATGGACCAACGTCAATTGGATACATGATTGTTGCATAAGGATCCGGAGAATTATTCAACATGTTCATCATCATCATTCGGAAAATGCCGATTTCTTCCGATCTGAGCCTTCTCATCTGCAGCGTCTTCTTTTTCATGATCATTAGTCTCCATCCGGAAATGATTTATCCAGCACGACCAAGTTTCCATCCGGAAATGGGCATTTTCTTCACCGGCGCGGGTAAAAGCGCCAAGCGAAGCCCTCATTCCCGATTTTCCCGGGAAATGATTCAGCTACGCGAAAACGGCGCTTCCGAACCAGCCGGATTTCCACTTGATTTAAACTCTTCAAGATATATTTTTATAAAATGAACATTTGAGATCCTTGAGGTTCCTCCGGGAACGATAACCGGTTCTTCACCGAAAACGCACCGGCGAAAGCGGGTTCTCGGCTAATGGGCCGCTTCCGGTCCCATTGGTCATTGGTTTTCATCTGGAAGTCATTATTCAGTACGACCAAGTTTCCAATCCCGGCATAATGATTTTTCTTCACAGCCTTCGGCGGCTCTGTCACACCCCTTCGGGGTGGGCCCCGGTCTCGCCGCTATCAAGGAAACGTGCAGATCGACGCCCAGATTGGCGAAAAGACCATTTCCGGATCGAATCTAACCTTATAATCATTTCCAACCGAAGCCGCAGAGCGATCAGAAAGGGGTCTTATGCTGAAAAAAATTCCGGTCGGCGCCTACCAGGCCAATTGTTACATCATCGGATGCAAAAAAACACTTCAAGGCGCTGTTATCGATCCAGGAGACGAGGTTCTGAGGATTATGAAGGAAATTTCCGAGAGCGCTTTGAAGATCTCTGCAATCCTCCTGACCCATGGACATTTCGATCATACAGGCGGGGCAAGGGAACTCAAAAGGATCACCGGGGCCCCTGTCCTGATCCATCCTGCTGACGCGCCCGCGCTCGAATTCCCGCCGGATAGCCCGCTCCACGAAGGGCAACGGATAGAGGTGGGCACTTTCACGCTTTCGGTGATCCATACCCCCGGTCATTCTCCCGGCGGGGTCTGTTTTCTGGCCCCCGGCGCCGTTTTCACAGGGGACACCCTTTTTGCCGGCTCCATCGGCCGAACCGATTTTCCCGGCGGGGACTACGCCGGCCTGATCCACGGCGTCACGGTAAAGATCTTTCCTTTGGGTGACGACCTCAGGGTCTATCCGGGCCACGGCCCACATACCAGCATCGGCCAGGAAAAACGCTTCAATCCCTTCTTCAGAAACGCATGAAAAAACAGCATAACAAGGGGGGAAAATCACACGATCGCGCGTGAGGGTGTTGGCCTGCACACACCTATCCTCCCTGGCCACCTCCCAGCAGGCGGTGCATGCCGTCGAAAGCCACGGTCACGCGGGACGGTAGTCCGTAATCCGCTGCAATGCTGTCCACGACCTGCTGCCACTCGGACTGGCAGCGTGGGACAGGGTATGGGTCTCCGCCCCACGGCGGGCGAAGCGGGTCCTTCGCTGCATATTTCTTGAGCATATCGTTGGCCGGATCACCCGGCACGCAGTCTCCGTCGCCGATGTGCACGAGGAAGGTTTCCCGTCGCGGATCGAGGAGCCGAATATAATCCAAAGCCCTTTGAAGACTCATATGGTGGGGGCGATTGCGGCTGGGTTCGTGAAGCCAGAAGGACTGCATCACCAGATAATCCGGGCGCATCAGCTCGCGCGGCACCTCCGGGAGCGTCATGAAATCGGAGGGATAAACAATGCGCAGAGGCGGCCCGCCGCGACCCGGCACATCGATCAAATACCCGACAGATCCTGCAGCAAAGGCGCCGTGCTCCGTCCTGAAGGGAAAAATGCCGAAGCCCGCCGCCTCTTCCCAGCGTCCCGGCTCCACGATCACCGGCCGGATGACCTCCATTTCGACGAGATAGCCGAACCGCAGGGATACAACCTTCCAGGCGGGAGCCGTCATGAAAACGGGAATGGCACGGGAACGCCCCTTCGGAGCCGTACGCTTGTAGGAAAAAAGCTCGTCGAGGCCTATGTAGTGATCTCCATGCTCATGGGTCACCAATACGGCATCCACGCCCCCGATCTCATGGCGTGAAAGCTGGTCCGCGATGTCCGGACCGCAGTCGATCAGCAGGCGCCCTTCCCCCTTCAGGAGCAGCGCCGTCCGGGCCCGCGATTCCCCCCTCCGCCGCATCTCCCGGCAAATCAAGCAGTCGCAGTTCAGCTCCGGGACTCTCCAGGCGCCCCCTGTCCCGAGAAAGAAAAGATCCGTCACAATGCCCTCCGCCCAGAGAATGTTTTCATGCTGAAATCGTTGTCCATTACCTGCCAGTTTCAAATCCGGAAATGAGGATGGCTCCGCTCCTGCTCAATCCCACCCATTCGGGGCGGGTCCCGGTTTTTTCACCGGCTCCGCTTCCGACAACATCCTGCGCCATCAAACCCTATGATGCCGACGCTTCCCCGCATCGCCTCGAAATCACTCGATCTGGACCTTCAGAAAGAGATCGCCGCGGCGCTCGGCATCGATCCTTTTCCCGAGACCGCCAAGACGCAGATAGGTGCCGGCCCGAACACCCGGTGGGATCGTCACCCTGAACGGGCGCTTCTGATACCCCCAGGGGATGTTGACGATCTTGTGGGCCCCCTCTTCGGCCTCTTTCTCGGTAATGTGAATGGTTCCGTAGAGATGGGGCTCCTCTCCCGAACCCACCGGATGAATCACCTGCAAACGGTGGCTGGTCCGCTTCGCGGCCTTTCGGCGCACCTCTTCGCTGAGCCCGGTCGTGGGCACGCGCTGAAGAAGTTTCAGCAAAATCATCCCGAAAACAAAGCCGCCGATATGCGCCCACCAGGCGATCCCCCCGCCGTGCGCGGACGTCCCCGCCGCGCTGATGAACTGGATCAGAAACCAGACGCCCAGAAAGAAAAACGCCGGGATTTCAATGAAATAAGGAATAAAAAAAATCGGGATCAGCGTCAGGATGCGCGAGGCCGGGAAGAGCAGAAAATAGGCCCCCATAACACCCGCTATCGCACCGCTCGCACCGATGGTGGGAATCTGGGAATGGAAATTGATGAAGAGATGACTCAGGCCCGAAGAAAGGCCGCAGAGAAGATAGAACACCAGGTAACGGAACGGACCCAGACTGTCCTCTACGTTGTCCCCGAAGATATACAGAAACCACATATTCCCGAGCAGGTGCCAGAAGCCGCCGTGAAGGAACATGAAGGAGACAAAGGGCAGGGCCTGTTCGGCGAAGGTGAAGTGGGCGCTCACCTCCGGCACGGAGTAGCGCGCCGGCACGAGCCCGTACAGGAAGATAAAACGATCGAGCCACGGTCCCTGACCCATCTCGACCAGATACAGCAGCACATTGGCCGCAATCAGCAGGCTGTTGACAACCGGATAGGTCTTGGAACGGATGTTGTCCCTGATCGGTATCATGCCCTGCCTCCGGTCTCCACAGACGCCTCATGCCGGACGAAGCCCGACCATGCATTTTCACAAGCTGAAGGGCGACTTCTCTCGTGGATGGCTAACCGGCCGCACTCCCGGTTCGCCCGCAGATCGGCTCCCGGAAAGGGCTCGCTTCCGGCCTCAGGCGGCCCGGTTCTTCTTCTCCGCCGCCCGGACAAGATGTCGATCCTGCGCCGAGAGCATCCATTTCCGGAGGCGGATGGACTTGGGGGTCACCTCGACCAGTTCGTCCTCCCGGATGAAATCGATGGCCCTTTCGAGCGGCATAGGGGTGGGCGGCGTCAGGATGATATTTTCGTCCTTGCCCGCCGCACGTACGTTGGAAAGCTTTTTTTCCTTGCACGGATTCACGTTGATATCGTTCTCGCGGTTGTGTTCTCCGATGATCATTCCTTCGTAAACCGCGATTCCGGGCGGGATGAACAACCGGCCGCGCGGATCGAGGTTGAACAAGGCATAGGCCACCGAGCTGCCCTGCCGGTCCGAGACGATGGAGCCGGTGAAACGGGTGGGAAAGACACCGCGATAAGGACCGTATCCATCGAAGTAGGCGTTCATGATGCCAGTCCCTCTCGTATCGGTCAGGAATTCATCCCGGTAACCGATGAGGGACCTCGAGGGGACGCTGAATTCCAGCCGTGCGCGGCCATGCCCCGCGTTGGCGAGATCCACGAGGTGCCCCTTGCGGATGTTCAACTTTTCCGTAACGACTCCGATATACGCCTCGTCGCAGTCGATGAAGAGCCGCTCCAGGGGTTCGAGCCGCTGCCCCCCCTCCGTTTTGAAGATCACCTCCGGGCGCCCGACACAGAACTCGAATCCCTCCCGGCGCATAGTCTCGATCAGGATGGCCATCTGGAATTCACCGCGGCCCTTGACGGTGAAGCTTTCCCTGTCCTCCGTCTCTTCGACCCGGATGGCGACGTTGCGCAATGTTTCCTTGAGGAGGCGTTCCCGGATCTTGCTGGACTGGACATAGCGCCCTTCCCGCCCCGAAAAGGGCGAGGTGTTGATGGTGAATTTCATGCTCACCGTCGGTTCGTCCACCCGGATACGAGGCAGGGCCCTCGGCGATTCACGGGTGCAGATGGTGTCGCCGATCTTCACTTCGTCAATTCCCGAAAGAACGATAATATCTCCCGCCTCGGCCGACTCCGCCTCCTTGAAACCTATTCCCTGATAGGTTTGCAGCGTCACGACCCTGAGCGCCTTCTCCTTTCCGTCCTCACCGATGCAGATCAGGCTCTCTTTCTGATGCACCTCGCCGTGCACCACCCTGCCTACCGCGAGGCGGCCGAGATAATCCGAGTAACCGAGATCCGCAACGAGCATCTGGAAAGGTTGGCCGGCATCATGGGTCGGAGCGGGGATCTCTCTCAAGATCGTATCGAAGAGGATATACAGATCTTTTGCCTCCTCTTCAAGCCGTTCCTTGACCACTCCCTCCCGGCCGATCGCATAGAGGAGGGGAAATTCCAACTGCTCCTCATTGGCCCCAAGGTCGATAAAGAGGTCGTATATCTGATCCAGAACAGTTCTCGGCCGGGCATCCTTACGGTCTATCTTGTTGATGACCACGATCACTTTCAGCCCCGCCTCCAAGGTCTTTTTGAGGACAAACCGCGTCTGTGGGAGCGGCCCTTCGGAGGCATCCACCAGCAGAAGCGCCCCATCGGCCATCGAAAGGGCGCGTTCCACCTCTCCGCCGAAATCGGCATGGCCGGGGGTGTCGATGATGTTGACCTTCACGCCCTTCCACTCGACGGAGCAATTCTTCGCGGCGATGGTAATGCCACGCTCCCGCTCGAGATCCATCGTGTCCATCATCCGCTCGTCCAGAAGCTGCCCTTCCCGGAAAAGGCCGCTCTGCTTGAACATGGCGTCCACCAAGGTCGTCTTGCCATGATCCACGTGGGCGATGATGGCTACATTGCGTATCCGTTCGTTTCTCACAACCGTCCTCGATTCCTCGTTGCCCTCTAAATGAGCTTGTCCGAAATTAGATTAAATAATCTATACTATTACCTTTCAGATATATATCAATAAAAAAATGCGTTTCATCCGGACCTTCTCGCCAAACCGCGTAACCCTAACAGGGAAAGGCGTTTGAGTGCGGATACAGTATACACAGTATACACCCTACCATGGGAAACACGAATCGGAGATACGCTCTGCATTCGAAATCATGTCCTGTCGCCGGGCACGTTTAGCGCTTGATTCCTGCATCGATACAGGCTAGTTTCCATCCGGAAATGGTCTTTTTGGCCAATCTCGGCGTCAATCTGCACGTTTGCTTGTGCGGCGACCACCAGGTCGCCTCCGCTCAAACGTTTGATTTCCTTGATATTGGCCAAAAATCCTCATTTCCGGATTGGAAACTCGTCGTGTTGGATCCTTATTTCCGAATGGATGCCAGTTTCCTCTTCTCCTGGAAATGGTCTTTTTGGCCAATCTCGGCGTCAATCTGCACGTTTGCTTGTGCGGCGACCACCAGGTCGCCTCCGCTCAAACGTTTGATTTCCTTGATATTGGCCAAAAATCCTCATTTCCGGATTGGAAACTCGTCGTGTTGGATCCTTATTTCCGAATGGATGCCAGTTTCCTCTTCTCCTGGAAATGGTCTTTTTGGCCAATCTCGGCGTCAATCTGCACGTTTGCTTGTGCGGCGACCACCAGGTCGCCTCCGCTCAAACGTTTGATTTCCTTGATATTGGCCAAAATGCGACCCGCCCCGAACGACTAGGACTGCGCCGGCGAAGAAAAACGCTCGTTTTCGGATTGAAAACCTGCCCTTGCCGGGCGACCATTTCCGGACGGAGACCGTTTCGCTTTCGTGAGGAAAAGGCTGTCAGACACAAGTCGATTCCGATCCGAAAACAGGTTGGAATCCGGAAACCAAGCGTGTGTTCAGGAGGTGTATTGCAGTTATGATTACCCAGATCTACGAAATTCAGACCCCTGCAGAGGCGGAAGGATGCCTCGCAGCCGGTGTCGACCACATCGGCTCTGTCATTTTCTCCCGGGAAGACTACCAGCTCCCCGACCTGCGGGAGGTGGCTCGGACCGCCAGGGCGGCGGGCGCCAAGATTAGCATCATCCCGCTTTTCGACCACGAAGAAACCCTCCTGCGGACCATCGATTACTACCAGCCCGACTATCTTCACTTCTGTGAGGCCATGGTAAATTCCAACCTGGAGATTGTCCCCCTCGGACCCGTGATCGAATTGCAGACCCATATCAAAGAATATGCGCCAGAGGTCGAGATCATCCGTTCCATCCCCATTCCCTTGCCCGGGCGATCCGCGGATTTTCCCACGCTCGAAATCGCCAGGGAACTGGAGTCATCCTCCGACATCTTCCTCATAGACACCTGGCTCAGCCGACAACCGGTCGAAGGCTTTATCGGCGTCACGGGGCGGATGCCGGACCTGGAAATGTCGCGCTACCTCGTCTGGCAAAGCGCCATACCGGTCATTCTTGCCGGCGGCCTCTCGCCCGACAACGTTTACGATGCCGTTATGAGCGTCAGCCCGGCAGGAGCCGACAGCTGCACCCTGACCAACGCCGTCGGTCCGGACAACCGACCCGTCCGATTTCGAAAGGATCTGGAAAAGGTTCAGCGGTTCGTCCAGGAAGTGCGGAGGGCCGGCTGCGAATTGGCGGAGAGGAAATCGGCGATCGAAACAGAGCTGCGACGCTTGAAAGGCGAGTTGGAGGAAAGGGAAAGGGCCCTGCCTGCCCATTCCGTGAGACCCCATCAATTGCTTGCCATCGAGGACCTCGAGGAGGAGATCGCAGCAAAGGAGCGCGAACTGCACGGGCTGAGATTCAGCCACCTCTAAACAGGCAGGCGGAGATGCACCCCTCGAAAGAGGCCTTCAGGGGTGTTCGAAGAAAAGCCTGACCGCCGCCTGCCGGGAATCTTACAGGCAGTGCGCGGCATATTCGGCCCAAACGGAGAGACCGCCCGGCTTCCACCGGACGGTCGCCGATTTTCACGGTTCGCGAAACACCCGGGATCGAAGATTCTCAGCACCTCTTTACCGAGTCCAGGTCCGAACAAAAACGGCGCTCAGCCGGCAAACCGCCATACCCGCGGCTTGCAGCGGAGGGGAGAAACCCGTCCGCAGGGCGATGAACCTGCAGGCGTAACGATGAATCGACCCATAAAAACCCGTTTCAGCATGGAAACCCGCTAATGATATTCGTGCGTCCCGAGCTTGACGGGGATCCCGGTTTTGCCCTTTATCGCCTCGGCCATCTCTTCGGCACTCGCATACGGACAACCCGGCTTGGCATTGACCAGGCACGAACTCAGGTAGATCTCATCCGGCTTGATTTCCGAGAGCTTCATGGCCATCCCGATATTCGGAACGATCGTGCGGCCGGGGCACTCGCATTTGACGAACCCAACCACCTGCGAAGGTTCATCGAATTTTCCTTCCCCCATAACGGCGGCTTTCAGGCAGCGCCACTCACCGGGACAGCCGTAGCCGCTGTCCATATATGCACCACACCCAACCACCATCACTTTTTTCATCATGGACCTCCTATCTGATTATACTGTTTATGGGATCGTTCGAAGCGGCAGGCCGTCATCGACATGCTGTCCCGCTGTCCCGCCGTCCCGAGGATAAAAATTACGCCCCCCCTTATACGCCTTTGCGGACACTATGGGAAGACCCGGAAAGCCATCAACGGCTTCTGCAGCAAAAAAACGAACCTTTTCCGGGATAGATATAAGCCGGCATCTGCGTCATCCCGCCTGTGCCCTTGCAAAAACCGGATGATTTCTATACCATCGATCGCAGTAACTGGTTTCCATCCGGAAATGGTCTTTTTGGCCGATCTTGGCGTCAATCTGCCCGTTTGCTTGTGCGGCGACCACCAGGTCGCCGCACAAGCAAACGCTCGATTTCCTGGACATTGGCCAAACCGGGACCCGCCGCGGAGCGGTAGGACTGAGCGGCGAAGCCGGTGAAGAAAAATCCTCATTTTCGGATTGGAAATTAGGTCGCGCTCGATCGTCATTTCCGGATGGACACTGGCTGGCTGAGAAATGTCCCTATCCGGTTTCGGTGTCCTTGGTAAATCTTCTCAAGACTCTCTTCAACCCTCCCCCGGCTTGTGGACCGGTATCAGACCAGAAAGATTCCTTTTTGGCGGATTCGCATTCGCGCGAAAAAAATTCTTTCTCGTTGCCGACAAGCATTCTATTTTTCTTGAGGGATCAGAAGGCTGGCCTTGAATTTGTTTCCATCCGGAAATGGTCTTTTTTGCCAATCTCGGCGTCAATCTGCCCATTTGCTTGTGCGGCGACCACCAGGTCGCCTCCGCGCAACCGCTTGATTTCCTTGATATTGGCAAAAAATGCTCATTTCCGGATTGGAAACTGGGTTGTACCGGGAAATCATTTCCGGACAGACACGAATTTGTCAGAAGTCGGAAGATCCAGGGGCAAAGCGGCCGTGAGACCGGAAAGGCAACGTTCACCCGACCGATCGGCGAATCATCTTGTTCTTGGATGGAAACGGATCGAGGCTTTTGAATGGCATTCCAACGCCCCAAAGGCGGTCTTTGGGCGATCACGCCTCCCTGGATCATACTCGGTGTCCTGCTGATCCTGGCCCCGCTCTTCGTCTTTTTGACCCTTCAGACCATCCATCGGCGAAACGAGATGACGACGGAGCTCCTGCTGGAAAAAGGGGCGGCCCTTATCCGTTCTTTCGAGGCAGGGGCCCGCACCGGCATGATGGGCCAGCAATGGGGCGGCCTGCAAGTCCAGCGACTGCTGGTCGAAACCGCCCGGCAGTCCGATATCCACTATCTGATGGTCACGGACGAAACGGGGCGTGTCCTGGCCCACAACGATCCTGCTCGGATCGGGGAAACCTATGGAAATGGAATGGATCTGGCGACGATCACCGCCTCGCAGGAGCTGCGCTGGCGCCGCCTGGACTCCCAGGGAGAGGATGCCCCCGTCTTCGAGGTGTTCCGCCCCTTCTCACCGACACGCTCCGCAAGAGGACACATGCCTCGCCGGGGTTTTGGACGGGACGGACCGCCCCGCCCCGATGACCCTCGCGCCGACTGGTGCCGGCCCCATCTGGAAGGCATCGACCCGGATCCCGGAAACCGCCAGATCATCTTTATAGGGCTCGACATGGGCCCCATCGAGGCCGCCCGCCGGGACGACTTGCGGCACACGGTTGTCACGGCCGCGATCCTTCTCCTCATCGGGCTGACGGCGATATCCCTGCTGTTTCTGGCGCAGGCCTACCGATCCACCCGCGTAGCCCTGTCGAGCGTCCAGGCCTTCACCGGGCACCTCGTCGAACGGATGCCGGTCGGCCTCTTAGCGGTCGACCCCGAGGGCCGGTTCACCTCCATCAATCAGACCGCAGGGCGTATGCTCGGCCTCCAATCCCACGGCCTGCTCGGCAAAACCGCCCGGGAGCATCTCCCGTCTGCGCTATTGGCCGTTCTCGACGCCGTCGCCGAAACCCATCAGGCGGCTGAAAAAGAGGTGACGCTCCCCGGAAAGCAAGACGGATCCCTGCCCTGCGACGTGATGGGGACCCTGCTCCATAGAGACGACGGAACCACCATGGGCGTCCTGATCATCCTCAGGGATCTCTCCGAAATTCGGCACCTCAAACAGGAGGTCGCCAGGAGCCAGCGCCTGGCATCCGTCGGCAAACTGGCGGCCGGGGTCGCGCACGAGATCAGGAATCCACTCAGTTCCATCAAAGGGTTCGCCACCTGGTTCAAACAGCGGCACCGCGACGACCCTGCGGACCTCAAGACCGCAGACATCATGATCCAAGAGGTCGACCGTCTGAACCGCGTCATTTCCCAACTGCTGGAATTCGCGCGCCCAACGGTCCTGCATCGGGAGTCGACCAACCTCGAGGCCCTGGTGCTCCGCTCTCTCGAAACGGTGCGCGATCAGGCGGGAAAGCGGAGCATCCGCATCGAAACGGTCTTCGACCCGACGGTCCTGTCCATAAACCTCGACCGTGACCGCATCAGCCAGGTGCTCCTCAACCTGTTTCTCAATGCGATGGAGGCGATGGAAGAGGGCGGGGTGATGCGCGTGGCCGTCAAACAGGAAGGGGCTTCCGGGGCCCTTGCCATCAGCGTCGCCGACACCGGCAAAGGGATTGCGGCACAAGATCTCCCAAACATCTTCGATCCCTACTTTACGACGAAACCGTCCGGCACAGGACTGGGACTGGCCATCGTGCACAATATCGTCGAAGCCCATGGAGGCGAAACGCTGGTTCAGAGCACCCCGGGGGTCGGCACCACCGTGACGGTGCGGCTGCCTGCAGCCGCACTGCAGGAGCGATCCCCGGCCTGAGAACCCCCGAGCGGAAGGCTGCCTGTCGGCATCGGTCCGCCCGGGAACCCCGGCCGTCATCCGACGTTTCGGCCGGCGGCGATGGGCCGCAAATCGAAAGGAGTCGTTTCGTGCAACAAAAAGGGACCATCCTGATCGTCGATGATGACACGGCCCATCGGACGATGCTCTCGACGCTGACCGAAGGATGGGGGTACGCCGCCGTCGAAGCCTCCGACGGCGATGAAGCCATCGCAAAGGCCCGCAAACAGGCCTTCGATCTAATCCTGATGGACATCCGAATGCTCAAGGTCTCGGGTCTCGACGCCCTGAGCGCCATCAAGGCCTTCAACCCAGCCATTCCCATCATCGTCATGACGGCCTACGCATCCGTCGAGACGGCCGTTCACGCCCTGAAACAGGGCGCCTACGACTATCTCACGAAGCCGCTCGATTTCGACGAGCTGCAGCTGACCATGGGAAGGGCCATGGAGCATCTGCGGCTCAAGGAAGAAAACCGGAGGCTCAAGGAAACGTTGGGTGAGACCTTCGATGCCCGGCGCATGATCGGTTCGAGCCCTGCGATGCTGAAACTGCTTCAAACGGTCGCCCGGGTCGCACCTTCCGAAGCTACGGTCCTGATCAGCGGAGAATCCGGGACCGGGAAAGAACTCATCGCCGCCGCCATCCACTTCAACAGCCCACGCAAAGACGGGCCCTTCGTCAAGATGAACTGCGCCGCCCTGACCGAAACCCTGCTCGAATCGGAGCTGTTCGGGCATGAAAAGGGCGCCTTCACCGGCGCACACCGCCTCAAGGAAGGAAAATTCCGACAGGCACACGCAGGGAGTCTCTTTCTCGACGAAGTCGGCGAAATGCCGCTGTCCATGCAGGCCAAGCTCCTCCGGGTACTGCAGGAACGCGAACTCGTCCGTGTAGGCGGCGAACAGGTGCTGAAGGTCGACGTCCGCGTCATCGCCGCCACCAACCGGGACATGTCGGAGGCCGTCCGGAACGGCCGCTTCAGGGAGGATCTCTACTATCGTCTGAACGTGGTCGGACTGGAGGTCCCCCCGCTTCGGGAAAGAAGCGAGGATATCCCTCTGCTGGCCCAGCATTTTCTGAAGCATTTTTCGGAAAAAAACCGCAAAATGCTCAAGGGGCTGACGCCGCAGGCGATGGACCGACTGCTGCGCCACCCCTGGCCGGGCAATGTGCGCGAACTGATGAACGTCATCGAACGGGCGGTCGTCCTGGCCCGCAGCGAGTATCTGGATGCAGAGGATCTCCTTCTGGAGAACGCGCCCGCGGGGACGGAGGAATCGGCCGGCGCGGTCGATCCTATTGAGAGAGGCCCTGCGGACATCCCCCTCGAAGAGGTGGAGCGGATGACCATTTTGAAAACCTTGGAATCGGCGGGCGGAAACAAGAGCGAAGCGGCCCGGCGGCTGGGAATCACCCGGCGCACGCTGCATCAGAAACTGAAAAAATACGGGGTGATGCCGTAGGCCTTCACAGGTCTTCGCCACTCCCGGTCTCGGTTCCATCTCGAAGGCCGCCTCCAGCGTGGACAAGCCTGCCATCCGGAAACACAGATTCCTCATCGGACAAGAGGACCCATTGCTGAAACGCCCAAGACTGGACACCCTTCAGAAGAAAATCGCGGTTTTCCTGCTCCTGCCGCTTACCATCGCCCTGCTTGGACTGGGGTTTTTCGGCTTTTTTTTCGCGAAGGAAGTCATGTTGAACGAGTGGCGTGAGGCAGCCATCCTCAAGCTGCAGCGGGCCGCCCACCACATCGACATGCGCCTCCGGGCCCCCATCGAGTGGATGGAGATGTTTCACCGCACCGGAACGCTCGAGGACGGCGCGGCCCAGCAATGGATCCTCGATGAACTGCGGCGGATGCCGGGGATCCTGAACGTCGCACTGAACTGGCTGGATCCAATGTACATGCCCGTACCCGGCCCATCGGGGCACAGCGGCATGATGGGCGGACGGGGCGGAAACGGCATGGGGATGATGCGTTTTCAGCAGGCCAGGATCGCCGATGTCAGTCCTCCCGCCTACAATACTCAGACAGGGGAGCAGTCCGTGATTCTCACGTCCATGCTGAATGCCGAGAGCGGTGAAACCCTGGGGGTCCTGACCGTCACTATCAGCTTCGATTATATCATGCAGGATATCCTCAAGCTGAGCTGGTGGCAGAGCGACATCGCCTACCTCGTCGACCGGCAGGGCCGCTTGATCTCGCAAACCGCCCAGGCGCCCCTGACGCGCAAGCGGCTCGGAGAGACGGGTGATCCGCTGGAACTCGAACTGCTCCTGCAGATCCAGAACGACCCCTACGGCACCATCATGGGTCGGGGACACCCCCCGGAAACCGTTTGGGGCTATTATCATATCGAGGAGGCCCCCTGGACCATCGTCCTCTTCGCACCCGGGAACAAGGTGCTGGCTCCCATCCTCACGTTCAGGCTCTATTACGGTCTAGCCGCGCTCCTTTCGATCCTGGTCCTCATTGGGTTCATCCGCTTCATGGTAGGGCGCGCGGTCAAAAACATCGCCGAACTCTCCCGTGCCGCAGAGAAAATCGCGATCGGGGAATACCAAACCCTTCCCGATGCCGGCACCGACGAAATCGGACAATTGATCCGGAGTTTCAACGCCATGGTGGCAGGACTCAAAGAACGGGACCTCATCCGGGACACCTTTGGGCGGTACATGGACCCGGACATCGCCAAGCAGCTCATGCAGCGTCCGGAATCCCTCCGGATGGGAGGGGAAAAACGGGAAGTGGCCATCCTCATGTCCGATCTGAGGCATTTCACGCCCATATGTGAAACCCGCCGCCCCGAGGAGATCATCCGCATCCTCAACCGTTATCTTTCGGCCGTCATCCCGATTATCCAGGAACATCACGGCATCATCGTCGATTTTTTCGGCGACGGCATCCTCACTTTTTTCGATCCGCTCGACGGCCCCGTCGAATCCTCCGCGCAGCATGCCGCCGCCTGCGCCATCGAGATGCAGGAGGCCATGGTCGTTTTCAACCACGATGCGGCTCGCATCGGATTGCCCGAACTCCACATGGGCATCGGCCTGCACGCCGGCGAGGTCATCATCGGGAATATCGGATCCGAGGCCCGCGCCAAGTACGGGATCGTGGGGGCGCCGGTGAACCTCACCCAGAGGATCCAGGCCGAAGCCCTTCCCGGACAGGTCGCCTGCTCGGATGCGATGGGCCGCTACATCTACGCCGATCACCCGCCCAGGACAACGGTCGCCGTCAAGCTCAAAGGGGTCACCGACCCCGTCAGGGTGAGCGTCATCCACCAAGCAACACCTTGACACAAGTCACGCAAAACGCTACGCTTCCCTGTCATCGATCTCCACTCACAGCAGGCACCGAAAACGAGGCGGACCGAATGCGAAACCTCTTGAGCAGATGGCTCAAAATATACCCCGAAGAGTTCGGTCTTTTCATCTGGTCAACCCTGCTTCTTTTCCTGATCCGAAACGGCAACGTCCTCTTCGACAACTTCGCCGAGACCGCCTTTCTGAAACGCTTCGGCGTCGAATACCTCCCTGTCGTCTACATGGTCAACTCCATCGCGACCTTTGTCCTCATGGGGATCGTGACAGGGATCATGGTCAAGCTCCCCGGCAGCCGCCTCCTAGCCTACATGCAGCTCTTCTGCGGGCTCAGCGTCGCCGGACTGAGGTTGCTCATCCCTCTGGGTCTCGATTACATCTATCCGGTCTTCTTCATCCTCAAGGCCCAATACGAAGTCATCCTGGGGCTGATCTTCTGGAATCTCGCGAACGACCTGTTCAATACCCGCCAATCGAAGCGCCTCTTTCCGCTCATCACTGCAGGCGGTGTCTTCGGAGGGGTCATCGGCAGCTTTGCGACGCCTTCTCTGGCCAAGGCCATCACGATAGACAATCTTCTTTGGATCTATCTGGCGGTCTCGATGCTGGGGGCCTTCATGGTCCAGCGTATGGGGGTACGCTTCCCCGCCATTCTCTTCATCGACAGCCCCGACCAGGAGAAGGGAAAGAAGAACCGCACATCGCTGATCGACGAGTTCAAAAAGGTCGGTCCGATGATCAGGGAATCGAAGCTGGTCAAGATCCTCGTGGTCCTGACGCTGATGCCCAATATCGTCATACCGATCATCAACTACCAGTTCAACTTCGCGGCGGACCAGCAATTCGCCACCGAAAGCGGCATGCTTCTGTTTTTCGGCTACTTCCGGGGAGCGATGAACGTGATCAGCCTCGTCATCCTGCTCTTCGTAGGCCGCATATACGGACGGTGGGGGCTCCCGGTAGCCCTCATGTTTCACCCCTTCAACTACATCCTGGCGTTCCTGGCCTTTCTCTTGCGATTCGACATCCTCTCGGCCATGTACGCACGTATTTCGACCACCGTCATCCGCAACACCATCAACAATCCCGGGCGCGCCGTTCTGGTCGGCCTCGTGCACCCGGCCTACCGCGCCGTCATCCGGCCCTTCCTCCGAGGGACGGTCGTCCGCATCGGCACGCTGGCAGGTTCCGGCATCATCATGCTCTGTGAAGGGCTGATCCACCCTCGTTTCCTGTCGGTCATAGCCTGTACCTTCGTAGGCATTTGGCTGCTGGCGACCTTCGTCCTCAAACGGGATTACCCCAAGATCCTCCTGGATCTCATCTCCCGCAACATGCTCGACCTGAAATCCATCGAAGGCAAGGAACTGACCCAGATCTTCACCGACCGGAAGGTCCGGAACGAACTGACCGAGGCCTGCACGGCGAGCCGGAACGACGATTGCCTCTGGTATGCAAAGCTCCTCCAATCCCTTGACGTCAGCGGCCTGGATGAAATCATCCTATCGGCCCTGCCCCAACAGGATAATAAGACCCGCATCGCCCTTCTCGCTATGCTCTCGCCCGAGGCCGGCGAAAAGGCCATTCCCGTCTTCGAATCCCTGTCCACCGAGGCAGAGCCCGAACTCATGGCGGCGATCCTTCAGGCAGCCAACCGGCTGCCGGCCGGACTCGCGAAAGATTTCAACCACCGGATCTTCAACACTTGGCAGGATCCCCTGATCCAGGCGTGGGCCGTCGCCGGCCTCTATCCGCAGACACCCTCCGGCTATGCCCCCATCGTGGCGGGATGGTTCGCATCCAAGGACCTCGAAGGGAAAAAGGCCGCCGCCATCGCCGCCGGCGGCGCGGGAGACATCACCTATCTTCCCCGGCTTGAAAAAATGCTTGCGGAGGAAGACGATCCGGCCCTGCTGGTCCTTGTCCTGGAGGCGCTCAGGAAGCTCGCCCCGCCCCACATGAACACGCTGGCGGAACCCTTCCTCGGCCACCCGGATGAAGCGGTGAGGCTGGCTGCCGTGCAGGCCTACGCCATCGAGGACGATGCCGCCTGCCGGCGGGTCATCCGCCTCCTCGACAATCCGTCCGAGCTTATCCACGAATACGCCGCGGAAAAACTCCAGGAGGCCCCCTATCAGAACATCGAACTCTTTCTCGAATCCTTGACCGCTCCGAACCGCCGGGTGCGGGAGGGGCTCTTTCGGGTGCTCGAAACGCTCGATATCAAAGATCTCGACGTCATTCGCTTCGCCCGCAGCCAGCTGCAGGAGGCCTACACCTGCCTGGTCATCAGGGATGCCCTGTTGAAGCAGCCCGAATCCGCGCAGGGCCGGATGCTCGCCGACCACCTGGGGCAGAAGAAGGACCTCCTCGTCGAAAACATCATCCGGCTCCTCGTCGCTCAGGACACATCCGGTCAGATGCGGTTGATCTGGCGGGGGATCTCGTCAACGAACAAGACCCAACGATCCAACAGCATCGAGGCCCTAGACAGCCGCATCGACGCCTCCCTGTCGAAGATTCTGATGCCCTTGCTGGAAGGCCTTTCCGTCTCCGAATCCCTGGACACCGGATGGAAACATTTTACGCTGCCGCGCTTCAGCCCGTCGAACCCGTCGGATCTTTACCGGTACCTGCTGACCTCCGGCGACTGGGTCAACGTGCTGTTCACCCTGAGCCTCGTCGCCGTTCAAGACACGCCTATCGTCGAGGAAGAACGTATCCAGGAACTGACCGAAGCGGACAACCCGTTTGTGCGGCGGATGGCGCGCCAGACGCTGCGCCGCCTGGAAGGCGCCGGATCTGAAAGGAAGGATGACATGGAAGAGGAAATCACCATCCCGGACAAGGTTCTGCGTCTCAAAGGCATCCAGATCTTCGAAGGCCTCTCCGTCAACGAACTGGCTGCCATTGCATCCGTAACCGAAGAGATCGTGGTCGAACCCGGCCAGATCGTTATCCGGGAAGGCGAACCCGGCGACACCCTGTATCTCATCATCAAAGGACGCGTCGCGGTCCTCAAGGGGTATTCCGAAGAGGTGGAAGGAAAAGAAGGCGTCGAACTCGCGCAGATCGGCGACGGGGACTACTTCGGCGAAATGGCCCTTTTCGAGGACGCCCCGCGCTCAGCCACCATCCGCACCCTGGACAAAAGCCGGCTGCTGGTCCTCCACAAGCGCGAATTCACCGAGATCGTCCGAGAATACCCCCAGATCGCGCTGCATATCTGCAGGGCATTGAGCCAGCGGATCAGGGAGCTGCACAGCAAGGTCAAGATGGGATAGCGGTGCATCCGTAAGAGATCTTCTGCTCAGAAGAATCGGCACCCGTAATCTCGTCAAAAAGCCATGACAGCCGCCGGTGAAAGCACGGTCGTCACCGTCCATGACGGGGCGCCCCAGACAGGATCGAGGCATCTGGGGTTTTTTCCCATACCGTCGTAGAGTAGTCATACCCGAGGGTGCAGGTGCGGCAGATGTCGAGCCGGCCTTCAAAAAAGCGCTCCAGCATGCGGCGCCTTGCATCGGAGGTCCAGATCTCCCGCCAGCGATTTTTCTTGAGACTGCCGAGGGCGTATTGCCCGTCATAATCGATGCAACAGGGCACCATCGCTCCGTCCGAGAGCACAAACCCCTGAAACAGCAGGCGGCAGACGGCCGTCTCCCGGTAGGTCTTGTATCCCTCCCGCCGCCGCGAGTATTTCCCTTGAAAAGAGGCCGCGAACCGACCGAATGCCCCGGATGCCTCGTTCCGCCCCCCGAAGCTCTCGAAGCTGGGCTTTTTGAACTTGATCCGATCGACCCCAAGCCCCTGCACAAATCGCTTCAGGGCTGCCTCCTTCGCTTCGTTATAGGGGAACATGACAGTCTGCACCTGAATGAGAGGGGTGGACCGCTTCTGCCGGCGTCTTTCCCGGCGGAGGGCCTCGATGCCCCTCAAGATCCGCTCGAGATCGGCCCCGCGGCGGTAAGTCCCCAGATCATCCTGCGTCATCCCGTCGAGGGAGATCGAGATCTTGTCGAGGCCGCTTCGAACGACCGCCTCGGCCTTCTCCTCCAGGAGCATCCCGTTGGTGGCGAAATAGGTGTATACCCCTCCTGTCTTCAGGCTCGCCACGATATCGAAGACGGACCCGGACAAAAGCGGTTCACCCATCAGATGCAGGCAGGCATAATGCATGGCGGGGTTGTCCGCGGCGATCCCCTCCACCCATTCGAGCGGCATCTCGGTATAGCCTCGCCGCAGGTGGTGGGTCGAGCAGAGCGGACAATTGAGGTTGCACCGGCTGGTGCTCTCGATCTGGAATATGGTGGGCTGAAAGGCCTCTACCAGCCTCACTTTCCCGGGCAGCGGCAGCTCTTTGAAGACGGCTTCCGCATCTCTATAGGCCTCGTCCTGTCGGGGCCCCGCCAACGCCGCCGCAAGCCGCCCCTCGTCAGGCCGCAGCGCCTGCCGCAAAGACCCCGATTTCATGCCCTGTCCTTTCGTTCATATAGGTGGCCGCAAGCCGCATGCCGTTTCGCGCCGTCAAACGGAGCGCGGGCTCGTTGTCCATCCGGATCGTGACATAGATCTTCCACCCCGGGGAGCGGGCCACCAGGCCCTTGAGCAGCCGGTCCCCGAGCCCCATCCAGCGGTATTCGGGCCGCACCGCCGTATAACCCCTTTCGAGATAACCGTCGAGGTTCAACCCCGTTTTTTCTTCGATCCGGCGCCGATACGTTTCCAGAGGCCGCTTGTGAGTCATGGTAGCAACGACCCGCTCCCCCTCGACGGCATATCCGATCAGCCAGGCCTCTCTCAGATTCTCCCGGATCCAGCTGAGGCCGACTTCGCCCCCCTCTTCGACCAGGCGGCAGATGCCTTCCAGAACCTTTTCGGGAACATCCGCGGGACGCTCGAAGAAGGTCTGAATCCGGGACCCCTTGTCATACCGTGTCAGATCGCCCGGCGCCACTTTCCAGTTCAAAACTGCATCGAGTCCGTAACGCGCCACATAGAGCATCAGGTATTCCCGGATGCGCAGATAGTACCAGAAAGGATGCCCGTACATCTCCTTCAGTCTGTAGGCCTGCGCCTTGTCGAGAAAGGCCGTGAGCGCCGCCTCGTCCATGCCCTCCCGGCAGACGAAGGGGTGATCGGAGCCGAAAGGGCTCGGGCTTTCCCGGATTTCGGATACGGCGTAGTCCTCCGGACACTGCATGACGCGGGAGTATTTGAGCAGCACGAAACGGAAAAATATCGAGGAATGGATCCTGTCGATGTTCTCCTCGAGGAAACGCAGCGTCTCGCGGGCCTCTTCGCGGGTCTCGCCCGGAAAGCCGAAAATGACCGTGGCGTGGTTCCATATGCCCGCCCTGGAGGCGTCTCCCAGGACCCTCAGGGTTTCCGGCAGCCGGGTGCCCTTGTTCATGAGTTTCAGGATGCGGGGATGCCCCGTTTCGAGCCCCCATCGGACCAGCCGGACCCCGGCCCGGGCCAGGAGGTTCAGCCGATCCGCCGTAAAGGCGCCGACCGGCTTGCACCAGAGGGAGATGTCGAGGGAAAGCCGCCGGTCGAGGATGCCCCGGGCGACCTTCTCCAGGTAGGGGGCCGTGAGACAATCGTCATTGACAGTGAAACAGGGGGTCCCGTGCCGGGAGTGCAGTTCCGCCAGGTGGGCCACCGCCCGCTCGGGGGCAACCGTCATGAAACGGCGGTTGTCGTAGCGCGAGCAGAAGGCGCATTTTCCCCAGTAACACCCTTCGGAGAAACGCACCGGAAGGATGGGTACAGGCGAGAGGTAGCTCCGGAGATCGAGATCTGTAAAATCGGGTGTAGGCAGTTCCGGCAACGGCTCATGCCCGCAAATCGGGTTCTCGATCCATGCCCCGCGGCGGGAAAACCCGAGATTGGGAACATCCTCCCAGGACCGGCCCGAGAGAAGCCGCTCGAGAAGGAAGGCCAGCGGACGTTCCCCGTCCTGCAGCACCACGCTGTCCGCGAACTCCGGGAGATAGCCCGGCTCTCTTTCGAAGGCGTCTCGGAGGCGAAGAACGTGACGTCCGCCAAGCGTGACGTGGACGTCCGGGAAGCGGCGTTTGAGGAACCTCGCCAGGGTCAGAGCCCCGGCCGCCTGATGGGATGTGGAAACGGATATCCCCACCAGGGGAGAAGCATCACGCTCCATGAGATGCGGAATGACCCGCTCGTAAAAGTCGAGGAACGGATTGGCCTGCCGGTCGTCGCAGAATTGGAGCATCCCCGCGTAATCCTCGGCGGCGGGATGCTGGAAGGTATTGAAGGTGAAGGATGTGGGGAACCAGGCAAGCGACGCCATCCGCAGAAGCCGGTAAAGATTGGTCTGGGCGCGGATGCACCGCTCGGGGTCGAAAAAACCGGCGTCCTGCCTGAGATCGTCGATGGATCGGCGCACGTGGGCGATGCGGTCCATCCACACACCCCGGCGATCTTGAAGATCTTGCGCCAGAGCCTTCTGCGCGTCAGGCATACCCTCCACCGGTCTTTCCCGAACCTGCGCCAACAGCCCTTCCAACCGCTCCACCCTCAACAGATAACCCAGGAAGAAATCGAGGCTGATGTCGGCCTGCCGAACCGCAAAACCGGCACGACGCAGATAGGCCGTCAGGGCGGGCAGTGCCAGGAAAGGGGTAACAGGCGTCCACACCGGCGGGAACATCAGGAGGACATCGGAAGCGCTTTTGATTTGCCTCACATCACGCATTCTTTTAGAATAGCGAGCCAACGTATTTAATCAAGGCTTTTTTGGAGCCCTGCAGGTGCGGCGATCCCCTACCCACGGGCCCGTTGAACCGCCCGAATCGACAAAGACAAAAAGGGGCGTATGATCATAGGTATCCTGAGTGCCAGAGACCGTACATACCATCCGAACATGAGGCTCCTCGAGGCCTCCCGCAAACGGGGCCACGAGGCCCGCCTCATCCATCCGAAACACTGCCGCCCCACCCTTGCAAACGGCCGCATGACAGTCGAAGGGCCCGACCCCGGGCCGGACGCCCTTTTGCCGCGCATCGGCGCCACCATCAATGATTATGCCCTCGCATTGATCAGGCATTTCGAGTTCTCGGGGACGGATGTCATCAACGGTTTTTCGGCGATCGCCCTGACGCGCGACAAGTTCCTGGGACTGGAGACCCTCGCGGCCGACGGCATCCCCGTTCCCCGGTCGATACTTGTCAGCAACCCCGGTAATCTCGAGAGGGCCGTCGATGAACTCGGCGGCTGTCCGGTCGTGGTGAAGGCCCTCAGGAGCCGCCAGGGTAAAGGGGTTTTTCTGCTCGAAGACCCCCCGGAGGCCGCGGACCTCCTGGACAGGTTCGATGCACGAAACCGGGGCCTGCTGGTGCAGGAATACATTCCACCGGCCAACCGACTGGATGTCCGTCTCCTTGCGGTCGGAGATCGGATCCCCGCGGCCCTGGCCCTCACCCCGCAGGAAGGAGATTTCCGCGCCAATATCCACCAGAACGGGCTTGCACGCGCCCTGGATCCGGAACCCGCGCTGGCGGAACTCGCCCTCAGGGCCAAAAAAGTCCTCGGCCTGGACATCGCCGGTGTGGACATCATCATCGACCGGGGCGGAGACCCGTGGGTGATCGAGGTGAACTATTCACCGGGATTCAAGGGCCTCGAGGCGGTTTCGGGGCTGGACATCGCAGCCGAGATCATTCATTATGTCGAACGGGTGCATGCACGGAAGAACGGAGACCGCTGATGAAAATCGCCTTTCTGATGGATCGCCTGGACTCCATCGACCCTGTCAACGAGACCACCAGCCACCTCATGTACGAGTGCAACCAGCGCGGCCATACGGTCTACTTTCTCGAGCCCCACGATCTTTACGTCCGACAGAACGCCGTGCTGGCGCGCATGCGCAACGTCTCGGTCCAACCGGACCTGTCGATCCGCCGCTACTGGAGAGCGCTCATCCACTGCATGAAAAAGGACGAACTCATCTTCGAAAGCGTCACGGAACTGGACGCCCTCTTCCTCCGCAAAAACCCGCCCCTGGTTTACCAGACCATGGAGTTCCTGGCGCCCGTCGACAACCGCGTCTTCATGATCAACAGCACGCGCGGCCAGATCCTCGCCAACAGCAAGCTCTACACACTGAATTTTCCGGATATCATCCCCCAGACGCATATCTCGCGGGATCCTGTCCGCCTCAAAAAGATCATCGATGACTTCGGAGGCGCCATGGTCGTGAAACCGCTGCAACGTTTCGGCGGCGAAGGCGTCATCAAGGTCAGCGTCCGCGACCGCGAGAACCTGATCTCCCTCATCAACTATTATGTCCGGACCTATCAGGCATACCCCAACCGGGAGCCGATCATGGTCCAAGAGTATCTGGACGTCGTCAAGAGCCAAGGGGACGTGCGCATCCTGCTCCTGAACGGGGAAATCCTCGGAGCGATGCGACGCATACCCCGCCCGGGGGATTTCAGGACCAACATCCACGCGGGGGCAAGGGCCTATAAGCACGATATCACCCCCCGTGAAAAAGAGATCTGTGCTACAATCAGCGAGCGGCTCAGGAAGGACGGGCTCTATTTCGTGGGCATCGATATTATCGGCGACAAGCTCATCGAGGTAAACTGTGTCAGTCCAGGCGGAATCCCACGCATCAACCGCCTCGACAACGTCCGTCTGGAAAGAGATGTAATCGACTTTATCGAGGCGGAAGTCAACAAAATGAAAAAGGCTCGTCCATAGGGAGCGAACAGAACATGGGGAGTCTCCATCCGGAAAGGATTTCCCGGTACAACCCAGTTTCCAATCCGGAAATGAGGATTTTTTGCCAATATCAAGGAAATCAAACGTTTGCGCGGAGGCGACCTGGTGGTCGCCGCACAAGCAAACGTGCAGATTGACGCTGAGATTGGTAAAAAAGACCATTTCCGGATGGAAACCAGGGAGAAATAGGGGAATACGGCCATCCAACAAACCACTTTCGGAATAGAAAGGATCACTTTCATGAAAAACATCCACCGTTCCAAGACCCTGAGAGGTCTGGTGCTTATTTTTCTGTTGGTCGGCTTTTTCACCTTCCCATCCATTTTCCCCTCGACAGCCTGCGCACGCGACATTCTCAAGGTCGGCCTTCTGGAGGAGCCCAAAACGCTCAATATCTGGATGGCAAGCGACACATGGTCCAGCAAGGTTCTTTCCCAAATCTACCAGCCCCTCTACATCCGCGAACCGCAGAACCTGGATTTGATCCCATGGCTTGCGGAAAGCGATCCGATATACAACGAGGCCGATCTCTCCTACACCGTAACCCTCAGACCGGCCAAATGGTCCGACGGCACCGAAGTCACCGCTGAGGATGTCATTTTTACGGGAGAGTTCATCCAGGAATTCAAGATTCCCCGATACGCCTCCTATTTCAAATTCATTGCCAGGATGGAAGCCCTTGACAAAAGGACGGTAAGGTATCACCTCGCGAAACCCCAGGCCATTTTTCTCAGTCGGACCCTGACGGTCCCGATCGTTCAGAAAAGGCAATGGTCCCCTATTGTGGACGTCATACGGGGCAAAGAAAAACCTCTGGCTGAAATCATCAACGTCAAGATGGATCAGCCGATCGGATGTGGACCGTTTGTCCTGAAAGAATGGCAACAGGGCGCGTATATCTTCATGACGAACAACCCCGACTTTTTCGGCCGGGATCTCACCATCGCCGGCCACAAGCTCGGTCCCTACATCGACGGCATCATTTTCAAGATTTTCGGCACCTCGGATGCCGCTATCCTCGCCCTGAAGAAGGGCACCATAGACATGTTCTGGTGGGGGATTCAAGCCGGCTACATCGAAGACCTCAAGAAGCAGAAGACGGTGGAGATCCACACAAACGACAAAAGCGCTCTCTACTACCTGGGATTCAATGTCAGGAAGGCCCCTTTCGACGATCCCGCCCTTCGCCGGGCCATCGCCACGCTGATCGACAAGGATTTCATCATTACACGAATTCTGCAGGGCTATGCCATAGAAATGGGCTCGATCGTCCCTCCCGGCAACCGTTTCTGGCATTTACCCAATGTCCCATCCTACGGCAGAGGACTGGAAAGAAACGACCGGATCAAAACCGCCTGCGAGATCCTCAAGAACGCTGGGTACACCTGGGATTCCCCGCCGGTAGATCCGAAGGGGAAGATCACCGGCGCCAAATGCCTGCGCCTCCCCGACGGCAAACCGATGCCCAACTTCACGATTCTGACGCCTCCGGCCGACTACGATCCGAACCGGGCGATGACCGGCATGATCATCCAGGAATGGCTGCGTCAACTGGGTATGCCGGCCACTTCGAGGCCAATGGCGTTTGGGGCGCTCATCGACCAGGTCAAGAGCCGGCACGATTTCGATGCCTTCGTCCTCGGCTATGGGAAGCTCTCACTTGACCCGGATTACATCAGGAACTTTTTCTCTTCCAGCAATGACAAACCCAAAGGGAGCAACATGAGCGGCTATCGCAATCCTGAGTTCGATCAGATCGCCGAAGAATCCGCCTCCACCATGGACCCGAAAAAACGTCGAGATCTCGTGTCGAAGATGCAAACCATCATCCTGGAGGATGTCCCTTATATCCCCATATACAACCCGAAGGTTGTCGAAGCGGTGCGCACCGACAGCTTCGAGGGTTGGGTCGATATGATCGAAGGCATCGGAAATCACTGGTCCTTCTGCCTTGTCAGAGCCCGCTGAGGGCGTTCCAATCCGTAAATATGGGATGCGGCGACCGGTCGGACCGGAACCTGAACCGAAGGGGCCGGCCGGAGGGGTAAAGCCCGTTAAGAGACCAGAACCCGCCCCGAAAGGGGTGAATTCGAGCGGGCAAAACCTCCGCAAGAAAGACCGTTCCAGGGCGGAAACCTGAGGAAATCCGGATCAGACATGGAACTGCGACGGTATATTTTCAAAAGGCTCTTTCAGATCATCATCATCTTTTTCGTCATCCTGACGATCCTCTTCCTGCTGTTCCGCCTGGCCCCGGGCGATCCGGTCTCCCGCATGATCGACCCGGACATGACCGCCGAGGATGCGCGGCATCTCATGGAGCAACTGGGGCTGGACCAGCCCCTCGGGTTGCAGTATCTTTATTATATCAAGAATTTTCTCACCGGAAATTTCGGATTTTCATTTCATTATGGTCAACCCGTAATCCGCATCATCGCCGACAGGCTGCCCAATACCGTCCTGCTGTTCACCACCTCGATCATCCTGGCGGCCTTTGCCGGGGTTTTTCTGGGTAAAATCGCCTCCTGGCACAAAGGCCGCAGGCTCGATACCGCGATGACGCTCGGAGCCCTGGTGACGCATACCCTCTTTCTGCCTTGGCTGGCCCTGATCCTCATCTGGGTGTTTGCCTACAAACTGGGATGGTTCCCCATCAACGGAATGATCTCGGAAGACGTCTGGCTCGATCCGGATGCAGGCCTCTGGTTCAAAGCCATCGACATTGCTCACCATATGATCCTTCCAATGGGAACCCTCTTCCTGATCCATTTCGGCAGCTATCTCCTCATCATGCGCAGCAGCATGCTCGAGACGCTGAAGGAAGACTACATTCTGACCGCGCGCGCGAAGGGCCTCACCGAGAAGACCATCCGCAACCACCATGCGGCTCCGAACGCCGCCCTGCCGGTCGTCACCAGCGTAGGCCTCAGTCTGGCCTTTTCAATCAACGGAGGGGCCTTGACGGAAACCGTCTTCACCTGGCCCGGCATCGGACGGGAACTCGTCTTCTCCGTCAGCCACAATGATTATCCGCTGGCACAGGCGTCCTTTCTGCTCATCGCCATGGTCGTCCTCCTGTCGAATCTCGTGGTCGATGTGCTGTACGCCTATCTGGACCCCCGGATCCGATACTGAGCCAGGATCCTTTATGCGAGGACGGAATGCGAACAAGAAGTCATCCGGATCGACAACTTGAAACAGGGGGGATACGTTCAGGCTGGGGTGATCGTCTGCGCGAAAATTGGATCATCTTCAGGCAGAGCCTCCTCGGAAAGATCGGATTGATCCTGCTGGTCTGTTTCGGCCTGATGGCGGTCACAAGCTTCATCCCCCCGCTGATCGATCCCATGTACAACCCCATGACCGGCGTCGACCCCGAAATCATCAGCTCCACCGGGCCGAGCGCACAGCACTGGCTGGGGACCGATTTCATGGGGCGCGACATCCTGAGCCAACTCCTCGCCGGTGCAAGGGTGGCCTTTATGGTCGGTGTGTCCGCCGCCTTCATGAGCATCTTTCTCGGGACCGCCATAGGGATGATCGCCGGATACGCGGGCCGGTTCGTCGATACCCTTCTGATGCGGCTGGCCGACATTATCATGGTGATGCCGACCCTCCTGGTCGTGCTGATCCTCTCCTCTCTTTTCGGGCAGCTGAACATCTGGACCATCGTCCTCATCATCGCCCTGTTTCGCTGGCCGGGCGTATCGCGTGTCATACGGGCCCAGACCCTTTCCCTGAAAAGCCGCCCTTTCATCGAGGCCGCCCGTGTGGCGGGCGCCTCGCACCTGAGGATCGTCTTCCGGCACATCATGCCCAATGTTCTGCCGCTCTCGTTCCTTTACATGACTTTCCGGGTGACATCGGCCATCATCATTGAAGCCGCGCTCGCCTTTCTGGGTTTCGGGGATCCGGGAACCGTCAGCTGGGGGATGATGCTTCAGTGGGTGTGGAAGACCGGGCATATGTTCAAGGCCCCCTATTGGCTCCTGCCGCCCGGCCTGTGCATCTCCCTGATCACCCTTTCGTTTTACATGCTGGGTCGCGCCATGGACGAGGTCCTCGACCCGAGGCTCAGGAAGGAGGGGCAAGCCGAGTAAGATGACACTCCTCGAGGTTGAAGATCTCAGCATCGGTTATCACACCCGCAAGGGGTTTCGCAGGGCGGTGGAAGGCGTTTCTTTTTCCCTGGGCGCCGGCCGGTCGCTCGGGTTCGTGGGGGAATCGGGCTGCGGCAAAACAACCCTTGGCATGGGGCTCATGAGGCTCCTGCCGCCCAATGCCCTGATCACGAAGGGCCGCGTGACATTCGAGGGTACGGATCTGCTCGATCTGCTCGAAGAGGAAATGCGCGGAGTCCGCTGGAAGAAGATCTCCATGATTTTCCAGGCCGCCATGAACGCCCTCAATCCTGTCCACCGCGTCGCTGACCAGATCGCCGAGGCCATCATGGCCCATAGCCACAGCCTGCAGAAGATTGAAGCCACCCAAAAGGTCGAGGCCCTGTTTCAACTGGTGGGGATCCCGAAAAACCGCATGCGCGATTACCCCCACCAGTACAGCGGGGGCATGAAACAGCGGGCCATCATCGCCATGGCCCTGGCCTGCCGGCCCAAACTGATCATCGCCGATGAACCCACCACCGCCCTGGATGTGATCGTTCAAGACCAGATCCTCGAAGAGACCCGCAACCTGCAAAAGGAGTTCGGTGTCGCGATCATCTTCATCTCCCATGATATCGCCATCGTGGCGGATGTCTGCCATGACATCGGAATCATGTACGCCGGACAGCTCGTGGAATACGGACCACGGACCGAGGTCTTCGACCATCCCGTGCATCCTTACACCCAGGCACTGCTGGCTTCCTACCCCGCTTTGACCGGGCCCAAAAGCCGCCTCAAACCGATTCCCGGGGAAATGCCCAACCTCATAAACCCGCCCGAAGGCTGCCGTTTCTGCGATCGCTGCCCTCGAGCGACAGCGGCCTGCCGGCGTGAGGCGCCCGTCTGGGCGGCGGTGGGGCCGGAACATCATGCGCTTTGCGCCAAATGCCGGTAAATTCATGAATGCATCCGACTGTCGGCCTATTTTGAAACTGGAGGGAGTCCGAAAGGTATACGAAACCAAGGAAAGCCTTTTCGGACGCGGGCGCGGAAAGGTCGTAGCCCTGGATCATCTGGATCTCGACATCCATCATGGTGAAATCTTCGGCCTGGTCGGTGAAAGCGGCAGCGGAAAGACCACCGCCGGCCGCCTGATCGTGCGGCTCGAAGAGCCCGACGGCGGGCGGATTCTTCTTGACGGACAAAACACCTGCGCGCTGAAGGGAAAGGCCCTCAGGGCTTTTCGCCGCCGGGTGCAGATGATCTTCCAGGACCCCTACCAGTCTCTGAACCCCCAGATATCGATTCTGGATGCCGTTTCCGAACCCCTGTTGATCCACACCGCAATGAAACGAGGCGACCGTGTGGAAGTGGCGAAAGACATCCTCGTTCGAGTGGGGCTCTCTCCCGCGGAGGATTTTCTCTTCCGCTTTCCCCATCAGTTGAGCGGCGGACAGCGGCAGCGCGTAGCCATCGCCCGTGCGATGATCCTCGAACCGGAGGTGGTCGTGGCCGATGAACCCACCTCTATGCTCGATGCCTCCATATCGGCGCAGATCTTCAATATCCTGCTGGAGCTGCGCGAGGCCACAAACGTCACCCTCCTGTTCATAACCCACAGCCTAGCTGCCGCGCGATATCTCTGCAACCGGATCGCAGTCCTCTACAGAGGGCACCTCGTGGAGCAGGGTCCTGCCGATGAAATCATCCATCGCCCGGCCCATCCCTACACGCAGGCACTGATCGACGCCATCCCCAAATTCGGAGACTGTACGGGTCTCGAACGCTACGGCACCCTCCTCCGGCTGGACAGCGAACTGGCCGAGAGCGTCTCAGGGTGCCCGTTTCTCCCCCGTTGCGCCGTCGCTCAGAGGCTGCATTGCAGCCAGAAAATCCCCGATCTGCAGCTTTTTTCACCGGATCACTGGGTGGCCTGCTTTTTCCCGGAGCTTCGCAGGGGGGGATCGACTATTGGTGAATCATGTTACCTTTCCCCTTGAAAGCGCTTTTCCCCAACGGCCCGTTCCCCCGGACCGGGACGCTGGTCGGTGTGGGCATGACGGCCTTTTCGCGCATCGTCCCCTCCCACTTCCTGGAGAACTACCGCATCGTAGCCCTGCGGAAGACCAGCGATCTGTCCATGATCAGAAGGCGCACCCCCGTTTTCTGCCTGGAGGAGGAAACCCCGGATCCTCTACCGGAAAGTGGTATGAACTCAGCCCGGCTCCTCTTGCATCCGTCGGTCATCCGGCACTTGCGGAGCCTCCCTCCCCCTGTATCTCTCTTTTTGTACCAAAGCTATCCGGAGATTGAAGATCTGGCTCGCTGCGAGGGCTGGCAGCTTCTCGCCAACCCGCCCGGCCTGCGGCAGCGATTGGCTCACCGGGGGTTTTTCGTGGATCTGGCCGACCGGCTCGAACTGGAAGCCCCCACCGGAACCATCGTGTCGGAAGAGGAACTGCATCGCTGCGACTATGGGTATTGGCGGCAGGGGTTGGGAGACGCCTTTGTCGTCCAGTTGACCGATATCGCGCAAGGAGGGGGCCGGGGCACCTTCTTCATCAGGTCGGCCGATGATTACCGTGAGCTCCTTGCGAGGCTTTACACGCATACCTGGCGTGGAACCCGAATCACGCAGGCGCTCCTGCGGCGCTTCGTGAAAGGGAAACCCGCCAGCCTCGCGGTCTCCATCATGGAAGACGTCATTTTACAGTCGAGACTCCAGGAGCAACTGATCGATCTCCCGTTCGGCGAACGGGCCGAAAACGGAGTCTTTTTCGGCCATACCTGGGGCCATGAACCATGGACGCGCTCCGTTGAAACCGAAGCGCACAGACAGGGGCGCCTGTTGGCCGGAGTCCTCCAAAAGATCGGATACCGCGGGATCCTGGGCATCGATGTCATCGTATCGCCCTCCGGCCAGGTGCATCCGCTGGAAATCAATCCCAGGCTGACCGGGGCCTTCCCACCGCTTTCCCTCTTCCACATGGCTGCCGGGCATCCGCCCATGGAGGCCTTCCACCTTGCGGCCTTGAGCCGGGCACCCTGCCGATTGAGGCAGGCAGAGGCCGATACGCTCTTCGACTTTCCCATCCAGGGGTCCCACGTGCTCCTCTTCGATCGAGATTGCGGGGGAACCCATGGACCAAAGCCTCCGGCATCCGGACTCTATCGCTTCGACCACGGCGGCTCACAGGCCACCCTGGTTCGGCAGACCTGCGACGTCGATCGTTTGAAGGACCCCTCCCAGTTCCTGGTTGTCGAAGGCCGCGAGACAGCCCTATCATCCCCTACGGGCGTTGTGGATCCTCTTTCGCGGTCCGGGCGTATCCTTCTTTCCTTTCCCGTCATGACCCCTGAGGGGAAGCTGCGCCCCGAGGCGATCCAAGCGATTCGATGGTGCTGCGGACCCGAAGACGGGGGCAAACCGGCGTCATGAGGCTCCCTTTCGTCCTTTCCCTCCCGCACGGCGCCGTAAGGGTCCCCGATGCGATTCTGAAGACGATGAGACTGCACCCTCGGGAGATCGAGGACTCGGTCGACACCGGTACTCTGGAGGTATTCGGCGGACTTCCTGCGCTCGCTGTCGTGTGCGCGGAATGGAATCGGCTGGTGGTGGACGTCAACAGAAGCCCCTACGATGCCGGCGACCGGGGAGCCATCGCCCGGATCGACTATAACGGACGCGAGGTCTACCCGCCCGAGGCCTGCATCGGCCCGATCGAACGGGCCGACCGTACCGAACGTTTCCACCGCCCATTCCATCGCCGGATCGAGGCAGCACTCACCATCCCCGGGGTCGCGGGTCTGTACGACTGCCATTCCCTGAACAGCATCGGGCCGCGGGAGGCCCCCGACAGCGGAGAACCGCGCAGGGACATCGTCATCGGAAACAACGGCGACGGCAGCGGGAACCCCAGAGCCGGACGCGGGGCCCCCACCTGCCCGCCCGGGATCTTTCGCTGCATGGCCGCCTGCTTCCGTGATGCGGGCTTTTCTGTCGCCCTGAACCACCCCTACGCAGGAGGATACATCACCACCCACTATGGAAAACGGCTCGTCACGGAAGGCCGCTTCGCCGTTCAGATCGAGATAAACCAGAACCTCCTGCTCGATCCAACGACGCACAGGATCGACGCCCAGCTCACTGCGGATGTCCGAAGCCGCATCGAGGAGGCCTTTCGGAGGATTGCCGCCTCCTGCCGCCTTCCCGGATAGACGCGCAGCCGTTTGGGTATTTAGCCGCCTCTCGGCCCCGATCCAGCCCGCCCGATCATCGCATCCTTCGCCGGCGGAAAGACGCCTGTCGATTCCGGCTTGACAACCGCACGGAGATTTGCCTATTTAGTTTGCATCCGGAAATGGTCTTTTTGGCCCATCTCGGTGTCAATCTGCGTATTTGCTTGTGCGGCGACCACCAGGTCGCCTCCGCGCAAACGCTTGATTTCCTTGATATTGGCCAAACCGGGACCCGCCGCGAAGCGGTGGGACTGAGCACCCGAAGGGCGTGAAGAAAAATCCTCATTTCCGGATTGGAAACTGAGTTCTACCGCGAAATCATTTCCGGATGGATACTATTTAATTCCAATCCGTACCCGGCCCTTTCGCCCCCCATCGGCCTCGATCCACATGGAAGTTCGTGCTGCGACTTCATGAGCCGCGGCAATGATCCGTCCCTTCAAGAAGGGATCGAGTTCTGTACCGAATGTTCAGAAAAGCTTATATTCCCCAGTGAAACACCTGCACACAGGAAGGAGGTCCCGCATGCCCCGCAAATTCGTCTTCTCGCTGCTCTCAACCGCCATCCTGCTCGTTCTTCTATCCCTCCCGGCCGCGGCCGGTGGATGGGGAACCATCCGCATCCCGCCCGGCTCACCGGTCAAAATCGGAATGGGAACCATGCTGACAGGCGACTATGCCGGGATGGGGATCGACATAATGCACGGCGCCGAAATGGCGGTGCAGGAGAAAGGCAGTGTTTTAGGGCACCCGGTGATTCTGCAGACCGAAGACGACGGCTGCGCGGGGCCGCCTTCCGTAGTCATCGCGGAAAAGCTCTGCAACGACCCGCTCGTGGCGGGCGTCGTAGGCTACATGTGCAGCGGTGGGAGCAAGCCGGCCTCGGACATCCACAACAAGTATAAAGTGGTCATGGTTTCCCCCTCTTCAACGGCCCTTGAATTGACCTCCCGAAAAATTCCCATTTTTTTCAGAACCTGCTGGAACGACCGTATCCAGGCTCAACGGGCGGCGGATTTCGCTGCATCCAGAGGCTGGAAGCGCGTGGCAGTGCTCCACGACAAGAGCGATTACGGACAGAGCCTCGCCGAGGATTTCGCGCTGCACCTCAAAACCCGTGGCGGCGAGGTCCTGGCGGTGGAGGGCATCACCCGCGGGGACAAAGATTTTTCGCCGGTCTTGACCAAGATCAAACTCCTTCGCCCCCAGCTGATTTATTTCGGGGGGATGTCGGCCGAAGGGGTCCTCCTGGTCCGCCAGATGCAGCGGGTGGGCATCAAGGCGGAATTTATGAGTGATGACGGGTGTTTCATCGAGAAGGACTTCATCCAGGCCGGCGGCCGCGCAACCACGGGGTGTTTTGTCACCTATGCCCAGGAGCCGGACCCCGCCTGGGTGGCGCACTTCGAATCCATTTACGGCCCGCGCCAGACCTTTTCCCCCCAGGCCTACGACGCTGCGACGATCCTCATGATGGCCGTAGAAGCCGCGGCGGAAAAACAGCCCGACGACAGCCTTCTGATCGACAAGGAACGGTTGCGTGATGCACTGGCAGCCACAGACCACGAGGGCATCACCGGAAGAATCGTCTTCGATCCCCACGGAGACAGAACAGGGTCGGTCGTCGCAGTCTACGAGGTCATCGAAGAAGAAGGAAAACGTTTTTTCAGGAAAGTCTCCTTCTAACCCTGGCAAGAGCGGATGGAACATCTTTTCAGCCCTGCGATCCTCGTCGATCAGTTGATCAATGGATTGACCATCGGTGGCATCTATGCCCTGATCGCCCTTGGTTATACCCTCGTGTACGGCATCCTCTGCATGATCAATTTCGCTCATGGTGAGATCTTCATGTTCGGCTCTTTTGCGGGCTATGCAGCCCTCGTCTTTCTGCTCCAATATGGCCTCACGCAGCAACATCCACTGGTCTGCATTGTCTTGGCCTTTCTGGCGGCCATGGCTGTCTCCGCGCTTCTGGGGACCATCCTCGAACGAGTCGCCTACCGGCCGCTGCGAAGGGCCTCGCGTCTCGCTCCCCTTATCAGCGCCATCGGGGCATCCATCTTCCTCCAGAACCTGATGCTGGTCATCATCAAAGGACGCATGCAGGTCTACCCGGATGTGTTGCCCGAGACCTTCTACGAAATCGGCTGGTTCAGCATCTCCAACTTTCAGATCATGATCATTCTCGGTTCCCTTTTCCTCATGGCCGGGCTTTACGGCTTCATTCAACGGACACGTATCGGCCGGGCGATGCGCGCCGTTGCCGAAGACAGATCGGCTGCCGCCCTGATGGGCATCGATGTCAACCGGATCATCATGATCACTTTCGTCATCGGCTCGGCGCTGGCGGCCGCAGCCGGTGTCATGGTAGGCATGTACTACACCCAGATCAACCACATGATGGGGTTCATCCCGGGCATCAAGGCTTTTACGGCCGCTGTCCTGGGGGGGATCGGCAACGTGCCGGGAGCCATGCTGGGAGGGCTTTTTCTGGGCCTGGCCGAGGCCTTCGGCGTGCTCTTCATGCCGGCCCAATACAAGGACGTCATTGCCTTCGCCCTTCTGGTCCTGGTCCTGATCTTCCGGCCGCGGGGGATCCTGGGCGAAGTCGTCTCGGAAAAGGTCTAATCCGTTGCGATTTTCTTCGACACCCCTCAAGGAGATTCCGCCGGCAGCCTTTCTGGCAGCCGGCAGCCTTCTCGCCGCTGTTTTGCCGCCCCTGGTCGGCAATTACTGGTCTCAGGTCCTTGGCGAGATCGGGATTTACATCATGCTCGGGATCGGACTGAATGTGGTTGTAGGCTTTGCGGGGCTGCTGGATCTCGGGTATGTCGCCTTTTTCGGGATCGGGGCCTACGGGTATGCGCTGATGGCATCCCCGCAGTTCGGGATGCATATCCCCTTCTGGTTGATGCTTCCCGTGTGCGTCGCCCTGGCGGCGGCCGGCGGCGCCCTCCTTGGCGTCCCGGTTCTGCGCCTGCGCGGCGATTACCTCGCAATCGTCACCCTCGGCTTCGGCGAAATCATCCGGGTCGTCCTGAACAATCTCGATCCCGTCACCAACGGCCCCCGCGGTCTCCTGCGGATCGATCCGCCTTTCCTGGGCACAACCCCGATCGACAACCCGCAGCGATGGTATTATCTGATCCTTGCCGGCGTGCTACTGGCCGCCTTCATCGCCGATCGCTTGAACAACTCCCGCATCGGCCGGGCATGGATCGCCATGCGCGAGGACCAGGACGCCGCCGCGGTCATGGGCATCGATGTCCTGAAATACAAGCTGCTCGCCTTCACGATCGGCGCTTCTTTTGCGGGCGCAGGCGGGGCCATCTTCGCAGCGCGGCAGGGCGCCATATTCCCCGAGAACTTCTCGCTCATGGTCTCCATCAACGTCCTTTGCCTGATCATCATCGGGGGAATGGGCAGCATCCCCGGGGTCATCCTCGGCGCCGTCGTCCTGATCGGACTGCCCGAGGTGCTGCGCGGGATCGAACAGTACCGGATGCTGGCCTTTGGAGCCCTTCTGGTGATCATGATGATCTTCCGTCCGTCCGGTTTCCTGACCGCTTCCAGGCGCAATCCGACAGCTGCGACGCCACGGGACCTTGAATGAACCTCATCCTTCAAACCATTCACCTGACCAAGGCATTCGGCGGACTCACGGCCCTCAGCGCGCTCGATCTGGAGATCGAAGAGCAGCTGATCGTGGGACTGATCGGCCCCAATGGAGCAGGCAAGACCACCCTTTTCAACTGCCTGACCGGTATCACCCCCTTCAATTCCGGGGATATCCGGTTCCAAAGCAGGTCTCTCCGTGGCCTCAAAAACCACCAGATCACCCGCCTGGGTATTGCGCGCACCTTTCAAAATATCCGCCTTTTTCCAAACATGACCGCCTTCGAAAACATCCTGGTTGGACGGCACTGCCGGATGAGAGCGGGCGTCTGGGGGGCGGTCAGCCGCGACCGACGCACCCGCCGCGAAGAGAGAGAACATACCGACGCCTCGATCCACATCCTGAGGCTCCTCGATCTGGAAGCGCTCCAGGACACCCCCGCCAAGAACCTGGCCTACGGAGCCCAAAGGCGCCTGGAAATCGGGCGTGCCCTCGCAACAGACCCGAAGCTGCTGCTGCTGGATGAACCAACCGCCGGCATGAATCCCAGCGAAACCGCCGAGTTGACAGCTCTCATCCGTACCCTGCGGGACGAGTTCAAGCTCACGATCCTGCTGATCGAACATGACATGCGCGTGGTCATGGGGCTCTCGGATCACGTCATCGTGCTGGACCACGGGGTCCGCATCGCTGAAGGCCCTCCTTCCGTCATACAGAATCGCCCGCGTGTAATCGAGGCCTACCTGGGAAGAGGCAGGGCCTGCGCCCAATCCCGCTGCACATCCCGAGAGGAGCCGCACCAAAGACCATGAACACGCCTCTCCCCCTCCTCCAAATCGACGGCATTCACACCTACTACGGCCGCATCCACGCGCTGAAGGGCGTCACCCTCGCGGTGCATACCGGCGAGCTGATCACCCTTATCGGAAGCAACGGCGCCGGCAAAACCACCCTGCTGAACACCGTCTCGGGCCTCCTCAAACCCGGCAAAGGCCGAATCCTATTCGAGAAGGCGCGGCTCGACGGCTTGCCTCCTCACCGGATCGTCAAGGCAGGCATTGCCCAGGTACCTGAAGGCCGCAAGATTTTCGGCCGGCTGACAATCCTCGAAAACCTGGACCTCGGCGCCTTCATCCGGCACGATCATCCCGAAGTCAAGAAAGACATGACGTATCTGTTCCAGCTCTTTCCACGCCTTTTCGAAAGACGTCACCAGACGGCCGGGACCCTTTCCGGCGGCGAACAGCAGATGCTCGCCATAGGAAGGGCCTTGATGACACGGCCCAGGCTGCTGCTCCTCGACGAACCCTCGATGGGGCTGGCCCCATTACTGGTTGAAATCATCTTCGACACCATCTCCACGATCAACCGGCAGGGGTGCAGCGTCCTCCTGGTAGAACAGAAAGCGAACATGGCCCTCGAGATTACCTCGCGGGGCTATGTCCTCCAAAACGGCGAGATCGTCCTGGAGGACAGTTCGAAGAATCTCCGCGACAATGAATGGGTGCAGCGTCTTTATCTGGGAGGAGAACTCAGCGTGTGACAAGATGTTTGCACAAAAAGTCCTTTTGGGTTAATTTGCAACAAGGAAAGGCCTTTTTGCCGAACTGCTCCCTGCTCGCCCAACACAATGGTCTTGCCGGCTAAGGAACCTTGCGCATCGGGCTCCCCTATGCCAAGAATCAGGGCAACGTTCCTTTGGAGGGAATCCGTTTTCGCAGATGCCTGCCGATCGCGGCGATATGCGCCCAAGCGTGAGAGCCGGGACGGCGTGTGTGTTCTGCCCCGGAATGGGGGTGCTGTTCGAAATCGAGGGGATCGGGTATTTGCCTGGAGGCGGCCTGGCGGCCGCGGCGCCGGCGTGCTTACAGATTGACACCGGGCTCGCCCGAACCGCGACCCGCATCGAAGGGTTGAGGCTGATCAGGGGAAGCCGTTGAAAAATCCGGGGCCCCACCCGAAGAGCTGAGCCCGACCCGGCAATGAAAAAGCCCCTTTCAGGACAGAAACCGGAGGCAAAGGCCGGCGGCGAAAGCGCCCTGCAGATGGAAATACGATCACGATATGTATCTTATATGGAGGAACCTATGGAGATTCGCATTGAAAAGGATAACCAGGACGTCGTCGTCTCTATCATCGGCCGCATGGACGCCGTCACCGCGCCTGGTTTCGACCAACAGATCGAACAGAAAATCTCGGAAGGGGAAAAACGCTTTGTCGTCGATCTTTCCCAGCTGGAATACATCAGCAGTGCCGGTCTGCGCAGCATGCTCTCCATGGCAAAGAAGCTGAAGCAGAACCAGGGGACCCTTGCATTGTGCGGACTGAAAGGCGTCGTCAAGGAGGTCTTCGACGTCTCTGGATTCAGCTCCATTTTCAACATCTGCGAAGACGTCCAGAAGGCCAGGAAAGAGCTCTGATATCCTGGAGTTCGCTCCCATCCTTTCTACCGGTCTGTTGGAGCCCAACGGCAGGCACTTCCTCTTTCCCTGAGGGATGACTTCGAATCTCGTGAGGCCGCCTCAAAGATACCGTTCCATCGATTACAGAAGGGGGGCAAAGTATGGTCTCATCTGAAAAGGGGCGGATCACACTTCCTGCGACTTTGGAAAACCTGGAAGATTTCAAACGGTTCATCGTCCAAAATGCTGAAAAAGCCGGTTTAGATCCCCAGAAAACCATGGAGATGGAACTCGCCGCCGACGAAATCCTGACCAACATCATCTCCTACGCCTACGGCGGAGCATCGGGGGATATCACCGTTACGTGCAGCACGGATACAGAAGGCCTGTTCGTTGTAGAAACAACTGATGAAGGGAAGCCTTTCGACCCGCTTCAAACGGACTTACCGGATGTCTCGGCTTCCCTCGAACAACGCGAGATCGGCGGTCTTGGCCTCTTTCTGGCCAGAAAGATGGTCGATGAAACCCGCTACGAACGGCGCGTTGACCGTAATATACTGCGTCTCTACAAAAAGATTCGAAGCGTTCCATCAAACCTCTGAATGGACAAGGAGCCTTTTGAAACTCTACGTGTCTTCGAAAATCGGGCCAAGCCTCATCGCCTTGTTCATGATCCTGAATCCTTTCTCGACGCGGCCATCGGCCGCCCAATCCCCCTTGCTCATTCTGGACATTCAGTCACGGATCAAGGCATTGATCCAAAAAGAGCGAACTGGAAAAGATCTTGTCTGCTCCGGTGAAATCGTATGCGGAATCCTGTTCATTCCAGACTTTTATGGCGCCCGCGACTACCGCCCGGCTTGGGGGATCGAGGAACAGGATTACAGGAATGCCGAGGATCTGCTCTCTTCCATCCAGGATGCCGATGCCGACGGGCTGAACCCTTCCGATTACCACCTCGGCAACCTGCACCGGATGATGAAGGCCGTCCAGAGAACTTACCGGGAAAGGGGCACACCTTCCCCTCAAGACCTCGCCGAGGCAGACCTGCTCCTGACCGATGCATTTCTGCTGTTCGGCTCCCATCTCCTCGGCGGGCGGGTCAACCCCGAAACGATTCACACGGACTGGAAGGCATTTCGGCACAATGCCGATATGTCCGCTATCCTTTCGAAGGCCATCGAAGAGAAGGCCATCGGTGCGGTGCTGGATCGCCTTCGGCCGCCCCATCCGGGGTACAAAGCCCTCAAGAAAGCTCTGGAGGCTCGCCGGGAGGACGCGCCCAAAACCGAGTGCCCTGTTGTGCCCCCGGGACCGACATTGCGGATGGGCGACCGGGACCCTCGAGTTTCAGCCTTACGGCTGCGGGTTGCCGCCGAGGGATACCACCTCCCCGACACGGCCGATCCTACCTATTTTGACGCCATTCTCAAACAGGCTGTCTCCGGCTTTCAGGCGCGTTATGGTCTCGCCGTCGATGGCGTGGTCGGGAAGAACACCCTTCACGCCTTGAACCTTCCACCTGAAGCCCGGATCCGCCAAATAAAGATCAATCTCGAGCGGTGGCGCTGGATTCCCAGGGAACTTGGGCCTCGCCACATTCTTGTAAACATAGCGGACTTCAGCCTGCAGTTGGTTGAAAACGAGAAGACGGTGGAACGAATGCGGGTCGTCGTGGGCAAGCCTTACAGAAAAACGCCCGTTTTCAGCAGTGAAATGACCTACCTGGTCTTCAACCCTTTTTGGAACGTGCCCCACAAACTGGCCGTCGAGGATATCGCCCCTCTGGTGCGCAAGGATCCGAGCTATCTCAGGCGCCAGAGGATCAAGGTTTTCAGCGGTTGGGAGGGAGACTCTACGGAAGTCAACCCCGCCATGATAGACTGGTCACAGGTCACGAAACACAATTTCCCATACCGCATGCGGCAGGAGCCCGGCCCCCTCAACGCACTCGGGTCGATCAAATTCATGTTCCCGAACAGGTACTCGGTTTACCTTCACGACACACCCAAACGCTACCTTTTCAATAGAAGCATCAGGGGTTTCAGCTCAGGATGCATCCGTGTCGAGAAGCCCTTGGAACTCGCGCTGTTTCTCTTGAAAGAGTCCAACGGGTGGACGGTCGAACGGATACAGGAAAAAGTGGATTCCGCCGAGACCCGCACCGTCCCACTCCCCAAACCCGTACCTGTTCATCTGCTTTACTGGACCGCCTGGATCGACGAAGAAGGGGGCCTCCGTTTCTGCAACGACATTTACGACCGCGACACCGCCCTCGATGAAGCCCTCAGGAAGCGTCCAGCCACCGAGGGGTAAAAACCGCCCGCCGTGAAACCGGGCCGGCAAATCGGGGCCCGGTCTTCGGGTGCGCAACACCCAGGCAACCTGCCGGGCCCGGGGCAGGTGTGCTTCTCTGTGTCAGATTGCCCCTCTCACCTGCCTTTGAACTGCGGCGGTCGCTTCTCTCTGAAGGCCCGGATGGCTTCCATGAGGTCTTCAGAGGGCAGTTGGGCCGCATTTTTCTGCGCCACATACTGCAATCCGGAATGGACGCCGAAATCCCTGCTGTGAAGCGCCACGTCCTTAACCCCTTGGACTGCCAAAGGCGGCAGATCGGCAATACGCTGGGCCAGTCGGGAGGCCTCCTCGATAAGGCCCCCCTGCTCATCGCACAGACGGGTGATAAAACCCATCCGGAGGGCCTCCTCCGCGGTGAAATCCCCTCCGGTCAAAGCTGCATCCATGAACCAGCCCCGGCCGACGATGGATGGGAACCGCTGCAGCGTGCCCAGATCGGCGATAATGCCCATGCGGGTCTCCCGAATCGAAAAAACGGCATCCCGGCTGGCCATACGGATATCGCACGCGCAGGCGAGATCCACCCCGCCGCCGATACAATGGCCGTGCATCGCCGCAATGTAAGGTTTGCGGGAGCGCTCGATCGACGAGATGCTTTCCTGGAAATGGACGATGATCCGGCGCACGGCCTCACGGTCGTACGCCCCGCCACCCTGCAGCATGCCCGAAAGATCCGCCAGATCGATCCCCGCCGTAAAGCTCCTGCCCTCGGCGCGTATGACCACCACCCTGACGTCGGGATCGCGATCCAGCTCACACACTGTTTCCTCGAGCTCGTCAAAAAATCCAGCCCCCAGCGCATTGCGTTTTTCGGGCCTGTCCATGATCAACCATGCCACATGACGATGCCTTTCGATCCTGATCGACTTGGTTTCCGACACCTCACACCTCCTGATTTCCTTGCGGCAGCGCTTCCACCGACCTCTCTCCGCAGCGATCCGTCAATAGCCCGAACGGGAAAAGACCACAAGCCTCCGCCGGGACATCGCCGACCCCATCAAAACACCGAGAGTCCCGCCTTTTCAGGTACCCCCGCCCCGAAAAACCTCTTCAACGGGACAATCCACGATCTGAAAGGACGGCTGCAACATTCGCCGCCGAAAATACCCTAAAAGCGATGCGGCATGCAAGCGCAGATCGTTCTGCCTTTGACATTCATCTCCTCGATCGGATATGTAAGGATAGTTTCCATCCGGAAATGGTCTTTTTGGCCAATCTCGGCGTCAATCTGCACGTTTGCTTGTGCGGCGACCACCAGGTCGCCTCCGCACAAACGCTTGATTTCCTTGATATTGGCCAAACCGGGACCCGCCGCGTAGCGGTGGGACTGAGCGGCGAAGCGGTGAAGAAAAATCCTCATTTCCGGATCGGAAACTGAGTTCTACCGCGAAATCATTTCCGGATGGATACAAGGATAGCCCCGAGGGAAAACGACCACCCGCGAATGCATCCCATGACAAACTGCTGCAAAGCAGGCGTCAGGCCGTCAGGCACTGGGCGCGATTTTCGGAAACGCGCTGCCTGCCCGGAGTAGGGGTAAGAATTTTTGATTGCCGCCGAGATTGGCAAAAAAGACCATTTCCGGATGGAAACTCTTTATGAACGATTCCCGGTCACCCTGCACAAGAATTCGGAAAGGAACCTTCTCTTGCAGAAATCAAAGGCTATCATCCACCTGCTGAGACCGCACCAATATCTGAAAAACGGCTTTATCTGGCTTCCTGTCTTTTTCGCTCACAAACTCAACGATTTTACTGCGATCCAAAACACATTCTATGCCTTTGTTATTTTTTGCCTGGTAGCAAGCAGTGTTTATGTACTAAATGACATCATCGATCGTGAATCCGATAGAAGCCATCCTGTAAAAAGGGAAAGACCTTTAGCGAAAGGCATACTGAGTAGCGCTGAAGCCTGTTTCATTTTTTTTATACTTATATTTATTTCCTTTTCATTATCAATATTGATTCTACCATATCCTTTTTTACTAATTATTGCATGCTATATCATTATCAATATTTTTTATTCTATCTACCTAAAAAACATTGCAATCATTGATATATTCTGCATCGCAACCGGGTTCGTTTTGAGGGTAGTTGCGGGCGCTACTGCATCAAGTGTTCCCGTCAGTCATTGGATCATCATCATGACCTTTCTGCTTGCAATTTTGATAGCGTTAGGGAAACGAAGAGATGACCTACTGATTGCTGATTCATCAGTAAAAATAAGGAAATCGCTGAGCGGATATAATCAGGATTTTATTTCCCTAAGCATGGTACTTATGTCATCGGTTGTCGTTGTTTCATATATCCTATACTGCGTATCGAATGAAGTCGTGCAGAAATACAATACAGCAAACCTTTATTTAACAGCCTTCTGGGTTCTTCTTGGAATTCTGCGTTATATGCAGATCGTCTTTGTCCATAAAAAAGGCGGCGCACCAACTTCGATTCTGCTGCATGACTACTTTCTGTGGATTGTGATTTCCGGATGGATCTTCACCTTTTACTGGTTGATCTATGGCGGTGGATCCAAGGTATTGACCGGCCATTGATTACACGTTGCAAACACATTTCCCGTAAGGTGACACGCTCGTTCATGCTCTTTCAATTCGCCGATCACCCTGAGAATGCAAATCCCAAGGCCTTTACAAGGCCCGATAGGCAGCGTTCAAGCCTTTTGGCAGTCGCAGCGATCTCCAATCGCATCACGCCCCGGTTTATTCAGGAAGATCCCATGCGGGGATGGTTTTCCAAATCGGATCTGGCTTTTTTCGACTGCACCTGCCAAAATAAAAACAGGTGTGCGCATCCGTTGAGCAGTTTCCATCCGGAAATGGTCTTTTTGCCCAATCTCGGCGTCAATCTGCACGTTTGTTTGTGCGGCGACCACCAGGTCGCCTCCGCGCAAATACTTGATTTCCTTGATATTCGCCAAACCGGGACCCGCCGCGAAGCGGTGGGACTGAGCACGCGCAGCGTGTAAAGAAAAATCCTCATTTCCGGATTGGAAACTGGGTTCTACCGGGAAATCATTTCCGGATGGATGCTAAGCAGCCTGGCGAAGTCAGCCGCAGATGTGGGAAAAAACCGTTTCCGCTGGAAAAACGAGCGCACATCCGGTAAAAATCGCCATCTTGGGGGTATGCGTGAAAAAGGTTTCGGGATGGGGAAGATTCCCCCGCATCGAATGCCAGGCGTTCCGGTTCAACAGCCGGAGGCAGCTGATGGATCAGCTGGACCGCCTCGAGGGTGGTATTGTCTTCGCCCGCGGAAGGAGCTACGGCGACAGCGCCCTGGCTTCCCAGGTGCTGCTGACGAACCGATTCGACAGAGTCCTCGATTTCAATCCCGGCAGTGGGATCGTCACCTGCCAGAGCGGCATGACCCTCGCAGAAATCATTCAGGCTTTCCTCCCACGGCAATGGTTTTTGAAGGTCACCCCCGGGACCAAGGCCATCAGCGTAGGGGGAGCCATCGCGAGCGATGTCCATGGCAAAAACCACCACATTCAGGGCTGTTTCAGTCAAGGGGTGCTTTCCTTCAGCCTGCTGATTCCAAGTGGTGAAATCTTGACGTGCAGCCGTACCGAGAATTCCGAACTGTTTCATGCGACCTGCGGGGGGATGGGTCTGACGGGCGTCATACTGGAAGCCACCCTGCAACTCCAGCGTGTGCCTGGCCCCAATATCGCAGAGAAACGGTTTCGTTGCAGCAGCCTTGAAGACATTCTCGAAGGATTCGACAAAAACCGGAACGCGACCTACTCGGTGGCATGGCTCGATTGCCTCGCACGGGGCCGCAGCCAGGGACGCTCGATCCTCATGTGCGGCGAACATGCACTCGGAGAGGACGCTGAAAAACCTGTGCGGCAGCCGCGCACACGTTCCCTGCCTTTTCCCATACCGGCTTTCCTTATGAACAGATTGTCCGTGTCCACCTTCAATCACTACTATTTCGATCAGTGCCCCGCCCAAACCACCGAAAAGATCGTCGGCTTCGACGCCTTCTTTTACCCTCTGGATTCGATCGACAACTGGAACCGTCTGTACGGATCGATCGGTTTTACCCAGTACCAGTGTGTTCTGCCAAAGGAAACCGGCAAGAAAGGACTGAAAGCCATCCTGGACAGAACGGCAGAGGAAGGACTCGGCTCGTTCCTTGCCGTACTCAAGCTGCTTGGACCTGCCAACACGAATATGCTCTCCTTTCCGATAGAAGGATACACCCTGGCGCTCGATTTCAAGATCGAACAGAAGCTTTTTCCTTTTTTGGAAAAGCTGGACCGCATCGTCCTCGATCACGGCGGCAGGCTGTATCTGAGCAAAGATGTGCGTATGCCACGGCACGTATTCCAAGCCGGGTACCAAAATTGTGACCGCTTCCGGGCGTTGAGAGAACGCTACGGCATGAACCGCAAATTCCATTCACTGCAATCCAAACGTCTGGGGATCTGATCATGCATATCCTTATCTTGGGGGCCAATTCCGACATCGCCCGCGCTCTCGCAAGGACATTCGCCAAAGAGGAAAAGGCGGATTTCTATCTCGCTTCGAGGGACAGGGAACAGCTTGAGGAACAGGCATTGGACCTAGCCAACCGCTATGAAGTCACCGCCGAAATCTTCCCGCTGGATGCCATCGATTTTGACACGCACGCCGCCTTCTATAAAAATCTGGAACCAAAGCCCGATGGCGTCGTCGCCGCGTTCGGGTATATGGGGGAGCAGGATCGGGCACAGCACGACTTTCAGGAGGCGCGCAAGATCATCGAAACGAACTACCTGGGCACCGTCAGCCTGCTCGAGATCGCAGCCGCAGACATGGAAACCCGCCACCGCGGTTTTATCATCGGGATAAGCTCGGTCGCCGGAGAAAGGGGGCGTGCCAGCAATTACATTTATGGATCTGCGAAAGGGGCCGTCACCCTGTATCTGAGCGGTCTGCGAAACAGACTGTGCAAGAAGCACATTCAGGTTACAACTGTCCTGGCGGGCTTTGTCGATACCAAAATGACGGAGCACATGCATCTGCCAGGCCTGTTGACCGCCAGCACCGACGAGGTCGCCAACGACATCTACCGAGCTTACAAAAAGGGACGTTCTATCGTCTATACCAAATGGTATTGGCGCTGGATCATGCTGATCATTCAATCCATCCCGGAGTTTCTGTTCAAGAGGCTGTCCATCGGGTGATTTCCATGCCGTTCCGGCCCGTGCTGAACAATCATTTCCGGATTGACGCTGCCATGAAACGGCCTTTTCTTCGAAGTCATGGAAAAGCAGCGAAACGATTCCCTGCAGGATAAAGCAGACTTATTTTTTGAAATACTATGCAAGGTTTCATAATGTCTTACTGCATTGATAATAACAGAGCCATCTCCTTCTCCGACTGTAAAACAGCGACGCCGACCATTGAAAGACGAAGCGCTTTCAGCCAACCCGGGAAACTCGCAAGGGCTGCAATGTATCCAAGGGGAGGGCCAGGCGCGGAGCGAGGACACTTTTCCAGAATCGTTTCATGCTGACATCCAGGCTCTCTCCCCCATTGAACCGCTCTCCAATTCGCTTGAAACTGGCGGGCGTTCTCCTCCTGGTAGGGATAGGACATGCCGCATCCCTGTTCGGGTTCTTTCTTGCCGATGATTTTTACAACCTTAACAATGCGTTAAGAGGCGGGTGGTCTCTAAATAATATCACCCAAGGTTTTTTGATCGACAACTATTGTTTTCAGGACGGTTGGACGCCTCCCTTCCTCTCCCAATTCACCCTCCATTATTTCAGACCGGTGTTTGTCTTATCTCTCCTCTTGGACCACGCCGTCTGGGGATTGAAAGCATGGGGCTACCATCTGACCAATATCCTGCTCCATCTCATGGTTGTAGGATCCCTGTTCGGTATTCTGCGCGAATGGCTCCCCTCGAAAGACACCCTGGCCCTTTTTGGAGCTGCATTTTATGGACTCATGCCATATCACGGCATGAGCGTGGCGTGGATCTCCGGACGAACCGAAATACTGGCAGCCCTGGGAATCATGGTTTCCCTGTGGGCTTTTCTTCGCTTCGACCGTACTCGCAGGTTCACGGACTACATCCTTTCAGTGACGGCAGGCCTTTTCGCGCTGTTGTCCAAAGAAACGGCTGTAGTTTTGCCGCTCCTGCTGACCGCGGCATGGACATTTCGTCCCAACCGGCGCCACTTCTCATTTCTTTGGCTTCTACCCCACTATCTTCTCCTGATCTCCTATTTGACGGCACGCGCCAAGATCCTGGATGGATTCCCGGTTCCTCCGTCATCCATCTATTATCACAGCCTCGATGAACCAGGCTTTGCCCTGTGGGCCCTTGCAAAAGCGACGGCGGTATTTTATGATTTGTTTTTGCATTTTCCCCTTGTTTTCCCTGCCGAAATGATCCTCCAGCAAAAGCCCCTCATCCTGGTGCTTCTCGCAGGGGGAGCGATCGTGATCGCTCTGAAGCTGTTTTTCATCCTTCGCCAACAGCCGGATAACCAGATTCGACGTGCAGCCTTGTTTGCCCTGTGCTGGGCGGTTCTTCCCATGCTGCCCACTGCACCGATTCTGATCGCACCGATCTATTTCTATTTCTCTCTGGCCGGTGTAACGCTGTTCTACCTCATTCTATGGGAAATTCTTTCAATCCCCGGGCGTGTCCTCGATCCATCTCACGGCAAGGGGCGCAAGCGCCTCTGCTACGGCCTGTTGATCAGTTTCGCACTGGCGCTCCAAGTCGGGAACGCGCTATATATATCGGGATCCCTGCATGCCAAACGGCTGCTCTATCAGATAGCCGGCGTGGTGCAGTCCCATCCCCCGGCAAAAAAGGTCTATCTGATCGATTCTCCTTTCATCTCAGGCCCACCCAAGGCTGGATTCGAGATGCTCTGGCCCGAACATCCATTCAAACTGTATTTTCTTTCAGTACACCCTCAGGAGTGGCGGAGAGCCGGAACGCCTTCCCGCATACGCCAATTGGACCCTTACACACTTGAAATCACCGCTATAGAACGTCCTTACGCAGCTGTGGGCGGGGCCTTCGCCATGGGAGCCACTGAACGAAGCACCATCCAGGCCGGCAACATTTTCAAAACGGATGACTACACGATTACCCTCTCCGAAATCGTCGCATCCGGACCCCGCGGGCTTCGGGGCGTGAGACAGTTCATCTTTCGTTTCCAATCTGAGATTAAAAACCCTGACAAACTGTTTTTCTTTTATAGCGATGGGTCCTTTCACCCCCTCAACCCATTTTGATCCAGACCCTGCCAGGAGCAGATTCCATCCGGAAATGGTCTTTTTGGCCAATCTCGGCGTCAATCTTCACGTTTGCTTGTGCGGCGACCACCAGGTCGCCTCCGCGCAAGCGTTTGATTTCCTTGATATTGGCCAAACCGGGACCCGTCGCTGAGCGGTGGAACTGCGCGGCGAAGCGGTGAAGAAAAATCCTCATTTCCGGATCGGAAACTGAGTTCTACCGCGAAATCATTTCCGGATGGATACAAGCTAGAACACGATAACATCATTTCCGGATTGGAAACTGGATTGTACCGGGAAACCATTTCCGGGTAAACACTGGGAGTATCCATCCGGAAGCGGCTTGCAGGGCAATAGGGATACCAACACTAACTTTCCCCGGCTTTTCCTTGCGCTTTCCCACAAAAGATGTATCATTTTAATAGCTAAAGCATATTCCAAATCAGGCATCTTTTCCGTGAGGGCATGATGAGACGTATCAAAGCGAGGCTGAACTGTTGGGCTCTTTGCGCCTTCCTGATCCTTGCCGGAAGCCTGCCCGCACTGGCCCTTGACCTGCCCGGCATCCAGGAGGCCATCGCGTCACGGAATGCCCGCTGGAAGGCCGGCCCCAATTCAATCACCAGGCTCAGCAACAGCGAAAGATTGAGCCGGCTTGGTTTTGCCGTTGACCAGGATATGGGCGGTCTTCCCCCTTTCACCAACTGGTTGGAGACGCTCCCTGAGCGTTTCGACTGGCGTGAGGCAAGGGCAGTCAGCCCTGTCAAAGATCAGGGAAATTGTGGTAGTTGCTGGGCCTTTTCCATGGTGGCCACTCTCGAATCCATCGCGCTCATGCAGGGAATGACGGCACCCGATTTTTCCGAGCAGTTCCTCGTTTCCTACTCCCCCCTCGACAAGGGATGCAGGGGCGGCTCGCTCTGGACCTCGGCAATCTTTTTAAAGCGGATTGGAACCGTCGATGAAGACTGCATGCCCTACCGCGAAAACGATTTCAAATGGCCCCCTCCATGCCCTGAATGGCGCACGGCGCGCTCCGGCACGCTCGGGTGGGTCGGCGTCGCGCATACCGTCGATGCACTGAAAGCTGCTGTCTATCAGGCACCTGTTGCGGCAGGTTTCTACGTCTATGAGGATTTTTACCATTACGAAAGCGGAGTGTACACCTACACCACCGGAGACCTGCAGGGGGGCCACGCCATCCAGATCATCGGCTGGGATGATGCGGATCGATGCTTCGTCGCCAAAAACAGCTGGGGCACAGATTGGGGGGAGGAGGGTTTTTTCAGGATCGGCTACTCGGAAGTCAACCATCCTGTCTTTTTCGGAATCAGCGCGATACTCATGGGGGAATTCTGGACGGGGCCATAAACCCTGCCGGAGGTCTATCGTGCCGCCGCGACACGCTGAAATCAGCGCGCTGAAGAACGTATCCTGTTTAGAAACCCTTTCAAGATCCTGTCCATGACCCGGGCCGGAACCAACATCGAAAGAGCTGCAACCGCGCAGGCATCCCGTCCGACCAGATAGCGCGTGCGGGGATGTCGTGAATTGAGGGCATGCAGAACCGCCCGCGCTGCAACCCCGGGAGAAACAGCTCGCAGCTCCGCCTCCTTCCATATAGACGTCATAGGTGCAGCCAACGGGGCGTAAATTTTTTGCATTTGCCCCGGCAGAGAACTTTGGATGGCCTCGACCTGCGCATCGATTTTGTCCCAGATCGCTGAGCGGACCGATCCCGGTTCAATCAAGGACACCCGGATACCCCATGGCCTCAGCTCGCGGCGCAAGGCATCCGTCATGCCTTCCAGGGCATATTTGGAGGATGCATATGGTCCTGAAAGCGGCATCGCAAGACGACCCAGGGCAGAACTTACCTGTATAATTCGGCCTTTTCCTCTCCGAATGAGCGGCAGAAAGGCCTGGATAACCCGGAGCTGTCCGATCAGATTCACCTCGAACGTCCGTCTGAATTCATCGAGTGGAACACATTCCACCGCTCCGGGAACACTGATGCCGGCATTGTTCACCAGCGCGAAGAGGCCGTCTTTGGCCACGAGTTCTTCCGTCATGGCAACAGCCGCCTGAACCTGCTCATTGTCCGTGATGTCAAGCAAAAGCGTATGCAGCCTGCCACAGTCCGGCTGCGTCTGCAGGAGCGCCTTCTGGTCCGCATCCGTCCTCACCCCGGCAAAGACCGTGAAACCGCTTTCTGTCAAGGCGTGTGCCACACAACGGCCGATCCCGGTGGAAGTACCGGTGACAAGCACTTTTTTCCCCAAATTATTTTTCAAGAATAGGTCCAATCTCCCTCTCCATTTCCTTTCCTTCCCAACCACAGAGATTCCATCTGCACCAATTGCCTTGACCATCGCAGGCCACATGTCTACCATAGCCAATCAAGATTTCTCTCCATTGGGCAAAGGTGTTTCTGACTAGATCCATACGGAAAGGCTCTTTTTGGCCAAGAATCCTCATTTCCGGATCGAAAACTCGGTCGTGCTGAACCTTTTCTTTCCTGATGGACATTGACGAACCCCGGCGTCTATTTGCGGGAGCTTTTTTTCGGGAATACTCAGGCCGATCCAATAAAGGCCTCGACACCTCTTGATTTCGGTGAAAAATCCCCATTTTCGGTCCGGGGACCAATCCGCATGCGTCAATTTTTTCGGCATTGACGCCGATGATAAAACCCTTCATATCTGATCCGAACGTGAAAGGATCGAGTTAGTTTCCATCCGGAAATGGTCTTTTTTGCCAATCTCGGCGTCAATCTGCACGTTTGCTTGTGCGGCGACCTACAGGTCGCCTCCGCGCAAACGCTTGATTTCCTTGATATTGACAAAAAATCCTCATTTCCGGATTGGAAACTGGGTAGTGCCGGGAAATCATTTCCGGATGGACACGAGTTGAGTATGCACAGGAAATCGAGTCCCCTCGAACACACAGTATACCTGGCAGGGCAAAAGCTTCCGCTGAATGAGGTCATTGTCTGGCGCGTTCACGGCCGATTTTCCACCTACTTTCGATGATCTGGTCCCTCCCGAAGCATCCAGACATGTTGGGACGGCATTGTGTTTGAATGCTGTCAGGTTCTTTGCCCCCTTTTACCGGCTATGGCTCGGTGCGCGTCGTCGGATAAATCCTTCGCCAAAACCTCCCAGCCGGCATGATTTAGAAGAACGCTCCCCGCGCAACTTTCGAGTCATACACGCCAGTATTCCTCCTGAGAGAGCAGAAAAGCTGCTCTCGAGCTGCAAAGCCAGAAGGGTACGACCCTTTCGGCCATCTCTGCAGCCTGTTTGCTGGCGCTGGCAAAACGTCTCCGAGGCAAAAATCTCAGAAAGCTCGGATTTGCCAGCCCAGTCAACATGAGACCATGGTTATCCCCCCCCCTCTAACCAACGAGTTAGGGCTTTCCCTGTCGCGCATCAACGCCCATATCTACCGCTCTCCAGATCAGGATTTCTGGCAAACCGCCAGGAAGATCGACGAAAAGCTCCAACGCAGGCTGGTCAAAAACAAGCTTTTCACCCTTCACCTGCTGGTGTCTGCTGTCCTCGCAAGCATCCCGGATGACTACCTCGCACCAACCCTCGCTCGCTTTGGGACCCGCCCGGCCCGATACGACTTCACTATCGGCAATATCGGCCGGTTAGCGGTAAAAGATGCCTACGGTTCCTACCGCGTGAGCGCTATTTGGACGATGGAGAACCTGTTCGCCGGCCGCCGCACGGTGGAGGTCCAAAGCTTTGGCAACACGATGTTTTTCTCGCTGTCTTTCAGGGAATTCGTGATGGACAAAAAGGAGGCATCGGCGTTGCTGTTTGACATCATCCAGCGGCTCGAGACCTGCTAAGAACGTTCCGCCACTCCAGGAACAGCACCAGCCCAAGATCCGCACGGCCCCAAACGCGTCCATTTTCAGATGGGAACCCTTATAAACAGCGGACCACGGAAGATGCCCGGGCGAGGTTCGCACGAGCATCGAAGAGCGCCGCGGCTTCCTCCCTCAACGCTCGGATCCGTTCGGTCCGAAGGGTGGGGGAAGTCGGATGGTTTCACCGATGCCGGGAGGAACGAAGGGAACATACCCCCGTCCCCGCCATTCGAACCATCTAAGGGATTCATCCTCGAGAGGGACCCGAAAACGAAAATATACGATCGAAGGCCGACCGTCCGGCGTTACATCCTTCACCTCCACACCGAAAGTGGGGATATCGATCCGTTCCCCCGGGCGGAATGACCGCCGGCCCATATCCATGCGCTGAAGCATATAGGCCGGACTCAGAAGAGCGGAAGAGGGCCCTCCCGCGGCGCCATCATCGTCGGGGCTATCCAGAAAACCATGATCGGGTATGATCGCGAGGGTCCGTGGATCCAATCGGGTCAGTTCGATTCCGTGGATGCTCGGTGCCAGCACATGTGTACCGTCGGGCGCCGCTTTCCCTTGCCCCATGATGAACATAGGCAGAAGGAACCCCCCAATGGCAGCCGAAGGACCGTTGACGAATATCAACGTGTGATCGGCCAGACCGGCGTTCAGCGGCAATTCATCGAAGGTCTTCTTCAACACATCACCGAGCAGAGCAGGGCTGAGCGCGCGTAACGGCATCATCAGCGGTGCAGCCACCAGGTGGCTGAACACGAGCAGGCAGACCATTCCTTTCAATCCCCGGGAAAACCACCTCCCGGTGGGCAGGAACACCCGGTTTTGACCATCCGCTTGAACCGGCAGAATACGGCGCCTGATGAGAACGGATGCATCGAGGAGGATCCGCGCCATCAAACCCGCACCGCCAAACCCCGCCATGACGAGAAGGCGGTCAAAAGGAAACGTGGCCGCGACGGGCAGGATAGACAGGATCATTCCCAAAGCGAAAAAACGGCTGGTGCGGTCGGAACGTAGAACCGGAACGGTGAAAAGACCGAACAGACAGAGAAACGAGGCCGCAAGGAACCAGAAAAAAATGACGCCCTTGTCAGAGAGCAGTGTGAAAAGATCGGAGGGCAAAAAACCCAGTTCGCCGAAAAGCAGTATAGGCCCTCTTTCAAGGATCGCCTTCGAATACGCGACCATTTCAGTCGAAGGGTCGATATACCAAGCCGAGCCCTTTGCGCCGAACCCCATCCAGCGATAGAAGGCGAACCAGCCGATGCCGATCCCGGCGGAGGGCAGCAAGGAAACCAGACGCCTCCTCCAGCCCCCCCTCTCGATGAAAAGCGCATAAGCCAGAAGATATCCCCCGGCCGCAACCGCCATCTCGCCTCCTAAAAGGCCTAAAGAAAAAGAGATGCAGGAGAAAAGCAGCCAGGAAGCCTTGCCCCTTTTTCTCCAACGGTCATGAAAAAAAACGGCAAGTAAACCAAACAGGGAAGCGACCAGCGCATTGCGGTTGGCAAGCCATCCCGCCGGCACACCATGCGCATCATCGATCGCAAAAAGCAGCCCCGCCAGTGCAGCGTGCGCGCCGGATCCAAGGATGCCGCGGTAAGCCAAAGCGGCCGTTCCGACCAACAAGCCCAGCCATAACAGGCTCTGCAAATGCATCAAAGAAGGATGTTCCGGCCAAGAATGGAAATCGATCCAGTGCGTCAACGCTGTGAGAGGACGAAAAAAAGCCATCTTGAAGTCCTCCGATGTCCACCAGGGCAACCACCCCAAGTCCATGATTTCTTTGAGCCTGGATGGATCGCCGTCGGCAAATGAGAACATCAGAAGGGGATGGGGGGTCTGCTGAAGGTATTGCTCAGGAGGGTCGATCGAAAAACGGAGGACATAGTCATCCCATTGCCAACCCACCCATAAGGCGCTCGCACCCAAGATCACCGCCAGTAGAGCCATGTAAAGCGGTGCGCGATGGCCCCTGAGGCCGTCTTCGACCCTTACGCACAGGGAAACACGCTGGTTATCAGTCATACACGAATCAGCTGCAACGCAAATGGATGATAAAAGGTTCTCTACAGTCGGAGGGATGCCCCTTGTCGAAACGGTGAATATGGGCTAGGATCTATCCCGAAATGCTTCATCCCGCACAACCCGGTTTCCTATCCGGAAATGAGGATTTTTCTTCACCGCTTCGCCGCTCAGTCCCACCGCTCCGCGGCGGGTCCCGGTTTGACCAATGTCAAGGGAATCAACCGGTTGCGCGGAGGCGACCTGGTGATCGCCACACAAGCAAACGTGCATATTGACACCGAGATTGGCCGAAAAGGCCATTTCCAAAGGGAAACGGGCTAGGTTAAACGCCATCGGAAAAATATTTAGAAAAATGGCTGAGTATAACCAAGTCCAGCCCATCCTATCCATCCTCACCTTAAATTCCCGAAAAACGGTAATCAGATGAGCATGCTCCGCGTCAAAATCCTGCTTCAGGTGCTTCGCCGGCTGGGATCCGCACCCTCCCGGGCCGCAGGTCAATCCCATCGAAAATCCATCAGATTCCTGGCCGTTGACCTGCCGCTTATTTTGATTTTGGAAACCGTCAACCGGATCTGCCTGACACTCGACAAATTCCTTTTCAGGGACTACCGGAATACGCCAATCGAAAAACCGGTCTTCATGGTCGGACCGCCCAGAAGCGGGACGACCTTTCTGCACCGCCTGCTCTTCAAAGACGACCGGTTCACCTCTCTGGCCCTGTGGGAGATTCTTTTCGCCCCCTCCATCCTGCAAAAAAAGTTCTTTTTGGCCCTCGCGCGCATCGACAGGCGCAGGGGCAACCCTGCCTACCGCCGGATAGTCGCAGCCGAAGAACGATTCCTATCGGGCCCCATGCATCGGACCAGCCTGTTCGACCCGGAGGAAGACGAAATGCTGCTAGTGCGAATCTTTGGCTCAGGGCATTTTCTGATCTTTCTCTTTCCGTTTGAGGAAGAATTCCGCCCTCTGATCTATTTCGACACCGAACTTCCGAAGCTCGAGCGCTACCAAATCCTGAATTTCTACAAACAATGCGTGCAGCGCCATATGTACGTCTTTGGCAAGGGCAAACGGTTCCTGTCAAAAAATCCAGGCTTCAGTATGAAGATACAATCTCTACAACATTTTTTCACTGATGCATCATTCATCTATCTAGCAAGGACCCCTTTCGAATCCGTTCCTTCGAATCTGAGTCTATTCTATTATGTTCATCAAAAACTTCCAACAGCGACCAAGGACAGACACTTTGTAAATTTCATTCTCGAACAGATGAAAGATTACTACCTTTATCCACTCAAAAAATTGGACAAGCTGCCTAAAAATCAAAAAGCGGTTGTGGTATACGATGATCTAATTCGCGATCCGGACCGAACCGTTCGTGCGCTCTACCGGCAGATTGAATGGCCATTGACGCCCGGTTTAGCTGAAATTTTGAAGGGTGAAACATCCAAGGCCGCATCGTTTCGGAGCGAACATCAATACTCTTTAGAGCAATTCGGTCTTTCCTCCAAGATCATCGAGGAAAGGTTTCGGGAGGTATTCGATATTTTCGGATTCGAAAAAACCTTTACGGAAACGCCCTCCGCCGATATAAAGGCATGATACGCAGAAATACCTGACGGTCCATATCGTTCAGTGTCCTCCCGAAATGATCATCCAGCGCGACCCGCTTCCCAATCCGGCTTCTGCACACGGAAAATCAGCCAGGCACGCCTCTTGGCCCATTTGAATCGTGACAGACCGGCGCGCTCGAAATCCAGTTCCATGCGGGACGGTTGGAAAAAAGTCGCTTCCCTCCGTTTCATCAGCCTCTCCTGAAACCTGCGCTCCCCCCATCGAGGAAGGGCAATCAAGGTCCATCCCGTGAAAACGCCACCGGGCCTGAGGACCCTCTCCACCTCCCTCCACACCGGCTCAAGATCTGAAAAGAGGTGAAGCACGCCGCAACAGTTCAGCAGATCCATGGTGCCGTCCCCGAAGGGGATCCCGTAAAGGTCCCCCCGAAGAAAGGATATCCCGTCGCAGCCGCTTTGCCGCGCCTTGATTTTTGCCTTGACCAGCATGGCCATGGACACATCCAGACCATAAACACGGGCATCCGGATAGGCCGTCCGGTAAGCACGGGCGTAATGCCCGGTCCCGCAAGCCAGATCCGCTATAGTCGCCGGCGCCTGCAGGCCTCCGGCCTCCAGCACCTCTCGAACCTCCTGACCCATGCTCAAACCGGCACCCAGGCGGGTCAAAAACCCCCGCCATATAAGAGATTCATACAGTCGGGCAAACACCGGAGAACTGTTCATTTTTTGAACCGTTCTGAGTTCGGGATCCTCCATAGGCACGTGTGGAGCAAAGTCAGGAATACCGTCCACTACAGGCAACTCCCGGCTGCAGATGCTGCAGACTGCCTGGCGGATATGATCCGCCGCCGGATCGAGCAGGATCCCGCCCATCCTTTTGCAGTGGGGACAAACAAGATTGGCGTCTCTCACCCTACCTCCTATATTCCTCCCCGCGGAAGACTCCTCTGCCTCCCTTTCAGGAAATCCATACCGCGCCTCCTGCATAAAACCGGCACCCGACGAGGAATCAAACCCTCGACAGCCTTCCGCTCATTTTCAGGATCTCGAAAACATCCATCCGTCCAGCAGCCGGTCCGTCAGGAAAGCGGGGCAAAACCGGGCCAGCACGCACTGAAACCAGGCGTCCATACCCACAAAATAGCGTGGCTTCGGGTGTCTGGACTCAACGGCACGCAGCACAACCCGCGCCACTTTCTCCGGGGGCATGGCCCTCTCGCGCAGACGGGACATAAGGGCCCAAACGTCTTGCATCCTGCCCGAATAGCGTTGTTTAGCCTCCCCGGGAAGACTTCTCTCCCACAGCTCGGCCTCCTTCATGGACTTGTCCCATACGCCGGTCTCAACAGCCCCGGGCTCTATGAGAGAAACCCGCACTCCCGAGGCATCCATTTCACGGCGAAGGGCATCCGTCACCGCCTCCAAGGCAAACTTGGAGGCTGCATAAGGTCCCAGAAAGGGTGGAGCCAGAAATCCGCTCGGCGATCCAATATTGACGATGCGCCCACCCGATCGACGCAGCATCGGCAAGAAGGCCTGGATCATCGCGATCTGGCCCAGCACATTGACCTCCAGGATCCGTCTCAGATGCAGCAGCGGCAGGTATTCGAGCGGTCCCCCCAGAACGATCCCGGCATTGTTCACCAACACGCTTATCCCCTGCGGATGCCGGGGAAACTTCTCCATCAGCCTCACCGCGCTCAGAATGTGATCCCGACGCGTAATATCCAGCAGAATCGGTTCGACCGAGCCCTTCGTCTCCCTGCCAAGACGCATCTCCGCTTCGCGGGTTCTGACCCCGGCATAAACCGGATACCCCTTCTCGCTGAAAAGCACGGCGCACGCTTTCCCGATGCCGCTGGATGCGCCCGTGACCAAGACAGCCCCTTTCATGCGGTCAGACACCATGCCCCTCTTTGTCCGATCTCCTGACGGCCTTGTGGACATCCGCAAAGGGGGCGACACAGTGCATCCCCCCATCAACCTTCAGGATGGTTCCGGTGACCCCGCTCGACAACTCGGAAGCCAGATAGACGGCGGTTCCACCGATATCTTCAAGCGTAATGCCACGCAGAAGCGGCGACCTTATTTCATAGCGCTTCAGAGCAGCGGCAAAATCCTCTACGACCATTGCCGAGGGCGTGGCAATGGGGCCCGGCGATATGGCATTGACACGGATTTTCTCGGGACCCAGTTCATACGCCAGATAAAGAACACTGATCTCCAAGGCGGCCTTGGCCACAGCCATCACATTGTAGCCTGGTGCCACCACCTCTCCGCCTGCATAGGTCAGGGTCATGATAGAACCGCCACCGGAGGCTTTCATCAAAGGGAAGGCCTGGCGGCTCATCGACACAAAGGAGTAGGCGCTGACATCGATGGCGGTGTGCCAACCTTCCCGCCTCAATTGAAGGAACGCCTCACCCAGATCGGCAAAATCTGCATAGGCCAAAGAATGAACCAGGATATCGAGTCTTCCTTCACAAAGTTCGCCAACCCTGGCAAAAAGCCCCTCGACCTCTTCCTCGTTTCGGACGTCGCACGGAAGAATCCCCTCGGCCTGCACCAGCGGTGCAAGCTTTCTGACTCTTCGCAGGTTTCCCTCCAGGCACGTCAGTACAATCCGCGCCCCGTGTCGATGCAAGGCCTCTGCAATCCCCCATGCGATGCTGGTGCGATTGGTAATCCCCGACACAAGTGCGAGCTTGCCATCCAATAAACCCATTCAGCGGTCTCCCTCCCTCAAAGCCATTTTTCACTGCACCATAAATGCAGAGTCCTGAAGAACCTTCACGGGCTGTCCAGATCACTGACGGGTCTTCCTGCCCGAAGGGTGATCCGGTAAACACGTCAATAAATCCTCCGGGAACAGAGCTATTCCCGGAAACCCGCGGGGACCGGGCTTCCGTCCAGATGCACCCCCCCGGCATGATCGAAACTGAAACGCCCCCGGGCAATCAGCTCTATGGTGCGCGGGAAAATCTTCCAGTCACCGATCTCTTTCAACCGCTCCTGATGAACTTTTGCCACTTGACCGAGCAAGGCGGGATCTTTTCTGAGAACCTCGACAGGCACGGGCAATTCCACCGGCAACGGATCTGAAACCATGAGAAGCGGCCCACTGTCCACCCCTTGATCAGTCCACAGGGTAGAAGCCCTCAGGTGCGTCTCACCTCCGAGGATCGCATCACGAACGGCATCGTCTCCTACATACTTGCGCCGACCATCGTCATCCAGGATGGAAAGATCCGCTGGATGGACATTGACACAGCCTCGTAACGTGATAAAACTCATGTAGCCTCCCAGCGCGATCAAGTCGACCTCAAAGGCAGTCATGAGTCTTTTTGCCACCTGATCATAGGCCTGTCTCAAGGCCAGACCTTCCGGAGTCCGGACAGAGCGGCGTGCCCCCTTTGCGGAATGGTACGCACGGATATCGTAGCTCACATAGGGGAGCACATGCTCCAGGGCGATTTTCTCCCCTGCGGCACACCCGTCGGAACGATCACTGAAAACAAAGACTACCTGGTAAGGTGAAAGTCCCTCTTTTTCGTGCAGGCGCTTTTCGTACTCGAGAAGACGGCGTATGTTCGTCCCCGAACCGGACATGAAAGCGGCCACGCGCATCGGCCGTCCAGCCTTTCGGGGATCGAATATCGGACTCATCACCACAGCATACCTCTGAATTCCAGCGGGGGTCCAAATCAACCCATCAGGGCGGAGACCGGCTCCAGGCGATAGGCGCCGCCCATTTCAATGGCGGTCAGGACGGTGCCGCCGCCCGTGAAATAGTAGGTGTCCGGATCGTTCAAACCCGAAAGATACACACCGGGGCAAAGATTCCTCAATTCCTGCAGCGTGTCTCCGCCCGCAAAGAGCTTCTGACTTTGCTGATTGCGCCCGATCAGTTCATACAATGCGCGCGTACCCTCGGGGTAGAGAGGCATATAGCCCATGACGGCGTTGATGAACACCGTCATCGCCGAGGCAATGACCTTCACCGTCTCCGACTGCGCCAGTGAATCGGGATGAATATCGACGATATAACCGAAAGCACCCCCCTTTCTGATATCGGCCATCGACACCTTCCGGGCCCCCTCGCGGCCGTTTTCGTCCATGGTGTCGACCTCGACCAGAAAAGGCATCTCCACAATCCTGCCTTGCCCGCTGTCCATCTCAACGAGTTCGCGGGCAAGAGCGACATCCTCATCGGCAACACCGGCGATACGCGCGCCGTACTTGGCTGCAAGGAAGGTATTGTAGATGAGCCCGCCCAGAATCAGATGGTCGACCTTATCGTACAGGGCCTTGATCGGGCCTATCTTCGTGTCGTACTTGGAGCCCGCAACCACGGCCACAAACGGCTTTTCAGGCTCCAGCGCCCGGTGCAGGTTGCTGATTTCGCGCTGCAGGAGGATGCCGGCGAAACTGGGTAGTTGTGCAGCGATATCGAAGGTGCTTGCATGGGGACGCCAGGAACCGAAGGCATCATTGATATAGAGATCCGCAATCGAAGCCATTTCCTGAGCAAAGGTTTCCCGACCCTCTCCTTTCGCCTGCTCCCCGGCAAACCATCGGCTGTTCGGCAGATAGATCATGTCGAAACGCCCACGTTTCAGGTCTTCGACAGCCGGGGCAACCCTCTCGCGGTCGAGGTGCAGGATCCCTCTTTCGGGATCGATCGGAAACTCGGGCACATGGATCCGGACGGGCAGTTTTTGCTCCAGGTATTTCACAATCGCATTGACGGCATCGCCCTGCTGACAGACGATTTTCCCGCTCTTCTTGTCTTTGGGACGACCCACATGCGTCATGAGAATCGGCCGTCCTCCCCTTGCGGCAATGGCGTAAAGGGTCGGGAAGGTGGCATCGATACGATAGGGGTCTTTTATTTCACCTTTTTTCACCACATTGTGGTCTACACGCAAGAGGACCACCTTGCCGCTCATCTCGGCGTTCTGCAGGATCCGTAGCCCGGGATCCAACTTTACTGTCCGCATACCCTGCCCTCCTTCGTTCGTGAGGTTCTTTCTTTCACGGATTTTCCATGGTAGTATATTACGCCGTTTCCGGCGATCATCGATCCCGTTCCGCCTAAAAACCGGCCGCCTCTCAAAAACCAGGCAAGAATAGGGTCGATCGCGCACAGGACCGACCGGCTCGCCTGGCTTCCATCCGGTGTTTCGTCCAAGCCTGGCAACCTGGACATCTTCGGCGCCCTAAACCGCTGGGGATCGATCGCCTTACCTGGTGTCCATCCGGAAATGAGGATCGAGCAAAACCGCGTTTCCAATCCGGACAGGAGGGTTTTTCGGCCAATATCAAGAAAATCGAACGGCTGCACCGCGGCAACCTGCAGGCCCGCCGCACAAGCGAATGTGCGGGCGACGCCGAGATCGGCCAGGAAGACCCTTTCCCGATGGAAATGATTTGACGGTAATCCGATCGTACCATGCAAAATGTATCTTCGGTGGCCTTATCTTATAAACTTATGTTTTCCCCTGAATCAAGATTAAACGGAAATGCCTCCCGCCAACCACCGAAAAGAGTCCTCATGATTCGGCCGGGGGCCCTCGGCGACACCCTCCTGACGATACCGGCGCTGACCGAACTGTCCGGAAAGGCTGAAGTCGCTTTGACCGGGCGGGGCCCCGGGCTTTTTTTTGTCAGGCGATGGGCATCTGAAATCCAGGATATGGAAGGGGCTGGATGGCACCGACTCTTCGCGGATACCCCCTCCCACGATGCGCTTCCGTTGAAACTGAAACCCGATCTCGTGCTCGCCCTTTTCAACAACCCCCACCCCTGTCTCGAGAAAAACCTACGGTTCTATTTCCCGAAAGCGGATCTGTGCATCAGGCCATCCTTACCGCCCGAAAATGCCCCTATGCACGTAGCGGAACATATAGCCACGTGCCTCGCGCAAGCGGGCCTGATGATCGACCCGCCACGCGCGATGGAACGTACACTGAGCCATGCCCTTCTCAAACCGGCCCTTTCAGGCGAAGCTCGGAAGCGACTCGTTTTTCATCCCGGATCCGGAAGCCCCAAAAAGAATCTCCCTTTATCCTTTTGGGTCGATCTTGCCAGAGAACTGTCGTCTCTCCCGGCCTTTGAAGCCGCAAAACCCGCCTGCCTTCTGGGTCCGGCCGAATTCGCCGCCCGACACCCTTTCCTGTGTACCCCCCCGGACGGCATTGAAACCATCTTGTGTCACGACTCTGAGCCTATGGAGGCGGTCCTTTCAAGCGCATGCCTGTACTTGGGCCACGACAGTGGAGTTACCCATCTGGCGGCTATGATGGGCCTACCGACCGTGGCCTTCTTTCAATGGCCCAACCTGACTCTATGGCGTCCTTTGGGGCCTTATGTAACCATCCTTTCGAAGGAGGCCTCAGAAAAATGCCTCCTTTCCAAAACGCTCAAAGCGGTTGCCGATCTGTCAGCGAGAGCCGGACTTCCTGTTTTGTCTTGTCAGCCATGATCGGATCATTATATAAGAACAATTTCATTGTCTCACTTCCTATCCCTGCGTGGGGAACTAACATCGTTCCGGGCACATGCACCGAACAATCGGGGGGCAGATATCATGGAGCAGATCGAGGTCATTGTCGCCAGAGAGATACTGGATTCAAGAGGCAACCCTACGGTAGAAGTGGAAGTAGGCCTTACGGATGGAAGCTTCGGCCGTGCTGCGGTCCCGTCAGGCGCCTCCACCGGCGAATTCGAGGCCGTGGAACTTCGCGATCAGGACAAGCGCAGGTATCGCGGCAAAGGCGTTGAAAGAGCGGTTCAAAACGTCAACGACATCATTGCGCCAGAACTCGAAGGCATGTACGCCCTCGATCAGAGGGCCGTGGATCAGACGTTGATCGAACTGGATGGAACCCCCAACAAGAATCGCCTTGGAGCCAACGCCATCTTGGGCGTTTCTCTCGCCGTGGCAAGGGCGGCCGCCGATTCGGTCTACATGCCGTTGTACCGCTATATCGGCGGGACCAATGCCTCGCGTCTCCCCATGCCGATGATGAACATCCTCAATGGAGGAGTTCATGCCGCGAACAACGTAGATTTTCAGGAATTCATGATCATGCCGGTCGGTGGAAGGACCTTTCGCGACGCCCTGCGGATGGGCGCCGAAGTGTTTCATGCCCTCGCGGACGTGCTCAAGGGAAAGAACCTCTCTACGGCCGTCGGAGATGAAGGGGGTTTCGCACCCGATCTGAAAAACAACGAAGAAGCGATAGAGATGGTGCTTGCCGGTATCCGCAAGGCCGGCTATGAACCAGGAGAGGATGTGGTTCTGGCCCTGGACCCTGCCTCTTCGTCTTTTTTCAAAGGGGGTAAATATATCTTCAGCAAATCAGACCATTCCGAGCGAACCGCGGAAGAAATGGTCACTTTTTACGAGGACTGGGTAAATCGCTATCCTATCTTCTCCATCGAAGACGGGCTGGCCGAAGACGACTGGGACGGCTGGCGCAGCCTGAACAGTCAAATAGGCGATCGGATCCAGATTGTCGGCGATGACCTCTTCGTGACGAACACCGAGCGCATTGCTCGAGGTATCCAGGAAAACGCCGCCAACGCCGTGCTGATCAAGCTCAATCAGATCGGCACCCTTACGGAAACACTCGACGCCGTTGAAATGGCCCATCGCGCCGGATGGAACACCGTCATCAGCCATCGGTCCGGTGAAACGGAGGATACGTTTATTGCCGATCTGGCGGTCGCGGCTGGGACAGGACAGATCAAAACCGGATCCCTCTGCCGGTCCGAACGGATCTGCAAGTATAATCAGCTATTGCGCATCGAAGAGGAACTCGAGGATATGGCCCGGTTCGGTTGGCCGGTTTAGTTGTCTTGGAAGAAAACCCCTCATCCTGATGACCTTTTTCTGGATAGGCATCACCCATGCCTATCCAGAGGTGATTTCCGGATACAAGCGAGGCTTGATTCTTTGAGTGAACATCTTGTCGGCCTGTCCGTCGCTCTGAGGAATCGGCTGCAGGTGTCATGCAGGTCATCCTTCTGACAGCGTTCCGCAGCCGCCATGAAGCGATGTCCGAACGCGCATGGACCACATCGCAACCCGCTATCGCCACAGAGTGAAGGGCACACCTCGTTGGGACATCGCTGCGTCTGCACATTTCATGAAAAACAGTCCGTATCTTTTCAGAAATGCGCCCGGAGGGTAGCCTGCATACCGGTCCTATTTCTCTCCTTGAGGATATTGACCGTCCGGACTTATGGAAACAGTTACCCCTGAATGCGGAGGTCCTTCTCATATAACGCCCTTCAGCAGAAACCATGCAGAAGAATCCCTGTAAGGAAGGATTATTTTATGCCCTATGACGCATCGAAGGATCAGGTGCTCGACACCTGGGAAAACGAAGAAACGGGGTTGCTCATATCGATCAACCGCTACGGAGATGGTGAACCCAAACTGCAGATCGGGCCCCGAACCTTCACGAAAAGGGACGGCACCAAAGGAACGATGAAATCGGGACGTCTGACAGCGGAGGATGTAGCCTGGCTTCGCGAAATCATCGACGATATCCAGGAAAAACTGAATGTCTACATCCAGCAATAATGCAGCAGATCCTGTCTGCTATCCAGCACGAATGGCGTTTTTCATTCAGGCGATTTTCCAACCTGGCCCTGCTGGTCTTCATATCGACCAGAAGATCAGGCATGCGTTCCGGCGCAAACCGGAAACTTACCTTCACTGAGCATTATCCCGACCGGTTCCAAGGGACAGCAACGATACCTTTTCGGATCACAGCCAAGGACGGCCTTTTCATTGATCGGAGATGACGAAGGATGAACCCGAATGCGGTAGCCATCACCGGGATCGGTATGATTTGCCCATTGGGCGTCGACACGTCTACGTGCTGGAAAAATATGCTTCAAGGTGCAGCCGGGATAAAAGCCATTACGAAATTCGATCCTGTCCGCTGCCTCAGTCGTATGGGAGGGCAGTTGCCCGAGGCCTACCCGGATTATGAACGGGCCCGCCTGCCGCGTCCCTTTTTCAGGCATGGGACCGTGTCGACCCGTCTGGCCCTCCTCAGCAGCATGGAGGCCTTGAGAGATGCAGCGTTGGAACCGGCCAAGCTGGATGCGAACCGTGTCGGAGTCATTACGGGCTGCGGCGGCTCGACGGTTGGCGATGCCCTGACTCCGGTCGATGAGGGCAGCAATCGGCAGCCTTTCGCTCATGGCATGCTGAATGCCCCCGCCGCCGCTATCCGTATGACCTTCGGCTTCAAAGGGCCTTCCTTCAATGTTGCAACGGCCTGCGCATCCGGCGCTTATGCCGTGGGCCTGGGTTACGATTATGTGCGACGTCATGGAGAGGTCTGTGTCGCTGTGGGTGTCGACACCATGCTTTCAGAGGAGACCCTCCAGGGTTTCAGCAGACTGATGGCGCTTTCTGAGCTGAACGAATCCCCGGAAAAAGCCAGCCGTCCATTTGACCGAAAACGGACGGGCTTTGTCCTGTCAGAGGGTGCTTGCGCGGTTATTCTGGAATCACTGCCGCATGCCATCAACCGTGCTGCGTCTATTTATGCGGTTATGTCGGGGCATGCAATGACTTCAGAGGCTTTCAATATCATCGCCCCGGAACCCGACGGTCTGGGGATGGCCGAAACGATGGAGAAGGCCCTCGTCAATGCAGGGATTGAGAAGGACCGGATCGGCTACATCAACGCCCATGGAACGTCTACGGTGCACAACGATCGCGCTGAAACCAGAGCTATCAAGAAGCTGTTCGGTAAAAGAGCCTGGCAAATCCCTGTCAGCTCCCAGAAATCCATGATCGGCCATACGATCGGCGCCGCTGGAGCCATCGAGTTCGCTGTGACAGCGCTCAGCCTTCGGCATCGGATCTTGACGCCGACGATCAATTATGAAGAGCCGGACCCCGAATGTGATCTCGATTATGTGCCCAACCAAGCAAGAGAGGTCACGGGTCTCGAAGCGGCCATCAGCAATTCTTTTGGCTTTGGCGGCCATAATTCCTGTATCGTCCTGGAAAGATATTCGGCACCCTTTTCCGGTACAACCCAGTTTCCAATCCGGAAATGAGGATTCTTGGTCAATATCAAGGAAATCAAGCGTTTGCGCGGAGGCGACCTGTGGGTCGCCGCACAAGCAAACGTGCAGATTGACGCCGAGATTGGCCAAAAAGACCATTTCCGGATGGAATCAAGCTAACTTGTGTCCATCCGAAAAAGAACATCCGGCGCGGCAAAGTTTCCAATCCGGAAATGAGGATTTTTGGCCAATATCAAGGAAATCAAGCGCTTGCGCGGAGGCGACCTGTGGGTCGCCGCACAAGCAAGCGTGCAGATTGACGCCGAGATTGGCCAAAAAGACCATTTCCGGATGGAAACTGACTTGTAATAGGGATTCAAACTCTTGTTGGAGGAAACATGCAGGGGAGAAATGTCTACATCACTGGAATTGGATCGTTTTCTCCTGGAGACCCGGTCCCTTTTGACGAAATCGAAGAAGTTCTGGGCCCGCTTACCGATGGTCCACCCAAATTGATGAAGCGCCTGGACCGAATGCGCAAGGTCATGCGTGACCTTCTGGGAATCGAGTATTCCTATTACGCCATCGACCGAACAACGCGGAAAGCGACGGAAACCAATGTTTCCATGAGTGTAAAAGCGGCCCAAAAGGCCCTGCAGATGGCCGGCATCGAGGCCGCCGACGTCGATCTGATCATCTATGCAGGCATCCTCTACGATTATCTTTGCCCCCCATCGAGTGTTCTGGTCCAAGATGCCCTGAACATCCCTTGCTGTGCAGAAATATCGATCCATTCCAACTGCACGTCCATCTATAAGGCCCTGCAGGTCGGCAGTGACCTGATCGCCAACGGGCGATACAAAAACGCGCTGCTGGTAGCTTCCCAGATGTCCTCGCCTTTCCTCAAGGCGGAGATATTCAATCAGAAGGTCCTGACCGAGCAACAGGTTGTGCTACGCTGGTTTCTGAGCGACGGTGCCGGGGCCCTGGTTCTGACCGCGGAAAAAAACACGCGCCCCGCGTTGGAGGTTGTGGATACCTATCTGGAATCGGTAGGGATGGGACACGAACCTCCCATGCGAGTCATGATGGGAGCCGTCCATTACCATCCTTTGCAGGTCTTTGAAAACGGGTGGCACCACCTCGAACAGGATCTCATGACCGTCACCAGACTCGCCCCCGCTTTCGGCGAAAAGGGCTTCAAACGAATGATCGATCGGACGGGGCTCGATGTAAGGGATGTCAAGTGTTTTTTTGTCAATATCCCAACCAAACATCTAATGGATCTCACGATAAATTACCTCCGAAAGCACTGGTGCGCCGAACTCCCTTTCTATACCAAGTTGAGCACACGCGGCTACCAGGGCGCCCCTGCTATCGTCGTCGCACTGGATGATTATTTTCAGACTGAAGACCTCAAGCACGGAGACACCCTCGTCAGCTTCGTAACCGAATCGAGCAAGTGGATGCATGCTGGATTCATATTGAAATACTGCTGAAGGCTGCATTTAGAAACCGGGAAGTCGACATCAGACAGTGATTTTTATGTTCTTAAGCATTTTATCGCGTATCTCGAAGAAGCTCCACGAGAAAACTGCTTATCGGCAATCACAGCTCGGCGTTTGCCGAAAGGGGTCCATGGAGTTTTCAGGCCTTCTCCTTCCTTTGCACTCCGCATCGAAGACACCGCGGCCCAAAGGATGGACCCGCGAAGGAACTGCCTGGTAATTTTCCTTTCAAGGCCTTTACAACATTCGGAAACATGATTGTCTCCACCGAAAGCGCCGTTCGCCATGTCAGAGAAGTCGAAAAATTTGATTGTTTCCTCGATGCAGCACAACATCCTCGTGTTGACTATCACAAACCCTCCGAACAATCTCATGCCGCCAGCCTTCTTCAATGAACTCGACTATCATTACCGGCGCATGATCTTACCCGAGGTCAGCGCCGTGATCTTTACCGGGGAAGGAAATGTCTTCTCCAAAGGCGCCGATCTTACGGAGATGCATGCCGACGAAACGGCATCGAGTGAAGAAAGGCTTGTTTTCGCGAATGACCTCATCAATGCCATTTCGCGTCTGGACAAACCTGTCATCGCCGCCATCAACGGTGCCTGCCTTGGGGGGGGGCTCGAGTTGGCCCTTGCTTGTCACTTGAGACTCTCCGTCCCGAAAACCCGCCTTGGACTGCCTGAAACCTCCATCGGACTGGTGCCGGGACTTGGCGGCCTGCAGCGACTGATTCGGCTTGCAGGCGAAGCCAAGGCCCTCGAGATGGTCCTGCTCGGGGACATGATTTCCGCGGAACGGGCCTTGGACTGGAATCTCATCAACCGCATCCTTCCGAAAGAAACCTTTTTCGAACGGGTCCTCCTCTTCACCAAGACGATCCTCGCTGGTTCAAAGGAAGCCATCGCCGCGGTGCTTGAACTCGCGGCGGGGTTACGCGAACAGACCAACACCAGGCAGACTCTCGAAACCGCTCGACGTTTCACAAATTTGGTGCGCAATAGAACGAAATAGGCTATGTTGATAGTTTATTATCCATTCCTTACCCGCACGACACAGCATCCAATCTTGGCAGCGCTAGGCAAAGTCGGCACCATCTCGGAGTATGCCCTTTTCCCGCACCCCGAGGAATGGGCCGTGCTTCGGCGGATGCAATCATGCACAAGAAGACGGGAGTGGATGGCATCCCGGGCCGCTTTGAGAGCGCTGGTAGCCCTGACAGCATCGGCGGATCGCCCTCTCGACGCGAAAATCGTCAAGGATCGGTATGGTCGGCCCACTGTTCGGGTGGTCAAGCAGGGGATATGCCATGACATCGGGTGCTCGATCTCACACAAGGGGGGAAGGGTCGCCGTCTGCCTTGCAGAGGACGGCGTAACGGCGGTGGGAATCGACATCGAGACCGTTTCCGAAAGACCCGTTCGGCTGGCCCGCGCCTTTATCCACGAAAAGGATTGCGCGGCGGGCATCGAGGATGCCAAAAGGAGGTATACCCTGCTTTGGAGCTGCAAGGAGGCCGCCTCGAAGGTCCTGGGTCTGGGGCTTCTTGTCGATTACAAAAAAATGGTCGTCGTGGTCGACGATGCAGGGCGTATCCGCATCGATTTCAACGGCCAGGTAGAGATGGAAGGGACGGTTGTGCATCTGGAAGATGCGGTAGTCGTATGTTGCCGTTCCTGCCGCCCGCTTATGAAAAGGAATGCCTTATCAGCCTGATTTCGCGGAAACTCTGCCAACGGCGCGGGCATAATGATTGCGACCGGGAGCAAGGGCGTTCCCTTTGACCTGTGTGTTAATCACTTGTTGACGTAAAGTGGAATATTGGAGGAAAAAGGCGTGACACGGGTGCTTAGCGATGAGGAAAAGAAGAAAATTTCACAAGAAATTTTTGATTTTTTGGCTGATGAATTTGAAATTGACGTTGGTGAAATCACGCTTGATACAAATATCATCGATGATCTGGGTGGAGACTCCATCTTATTCCTCGAAATGATCGAGGAGTTTAAAGAAAAATATAATATTGAACTTGAAGTGAGAACGATCGGTCAATATATGCTGAAAAATCCCATCTACACCGTCGGGGAAACCATCAAGGCCATCTACACCATCATCGAAAAAGGTGAACAACTGTTGGAAGAACTTAATCTCGGGGATTAGCCGTTGCGGGGTATGCCATCCATCTCGCCAAGCGCCCGCCCACCGATCGCTGTGACCGGCATGGGTATGATATGCCCGCTCGGTGTGACGGTTCATGAATGCTGGGAGAACATGCTGCAAGGGAAGTCCGGTATTCACCCCATCACAGCATTCGATACATCCGGTTGCACGACGACGATCGGTGGGCAACTCCCTGAGGCGGCCTCCCGGATAGAAAAGGCACGGACACCAAAGCGGCTCTTCAAACAGACGATCCGTCCCAGCCGTCTGATACGTCTGTGCGCTCAAGACGCCATGGCGGACAGCGGCGTCGACGTCGGGGGTCTGGATACAACCCGTTGCGCCATCATCGTCGGCACCAGCGGTTCAAGCGTCGGAAGCCCTTTGGACCTGGCGGATGCCGAAACAGAACGCTTCAGGATCATCCGAGATATGGCCAACGCTCCGGCAGCCTGGCTCAGCATCGAGTTCGGGTTCAAAGGGCCGGCCTTCACCCTTTCCGCCGCAGCCGCATCCGGTATTTACGCAGCGGCCGCAGGCGTCGATCTCATCCGTCATGGATGGGCGGATGTGGTCATTGTCGGCGGCGTAGACACTGTTCTGACAAAGAACAGCCTCATCAAAGGCAACTATTTCAAGATGCTCTCCACCCGCAACGCCGAACCCGAAAAAGCCCTGCGCCCCTTCGATGCCAGGAGGGACGGATGTCTGCTCTCGGACGGGGCCTGCGCCGTCGTCTTGGAATCTCTTCCCCACGCCCAATCCCGAAACGCGCACATCTATGCGTTGATACAAGGATATGCCACCTGTTCGGAGTCTTACAAACCCCATGCGGCACCCCGACCCGGAGAGAAGGAAATGGCTCGGACGATGGAGATGGGCCTTCAGGACTCCGGGATGGGCAAAGAATCCATTGGGTATCTGAGCGCTTCCGCCACATCGACCGTCATCGACGATGCGCTTGAATCGCAGGCCATTCGAAAGGTTTTCGGAGACCACGCCGAAGCACTGGGCATCAGCGCCGTCCAATCCATGATCGGTCACACCATGGCCGCCTCGGGTCTCATTGCGTTATCCACAACCGCCCTGGCCCTCGAAACCCAGATGGCGCCGCCAACCATCAACTATGCCTTTCCGGATCCGGCATGCGATCTCGACTATATACCGAACGTCATGCGAAAATTGAACGGGGTGGAAGGTGCCATGGTCAACGTATTCAGTATCGGGGGTCATAACGCCGCGGCGGTCCTGAGCCACCATCAGACGGCCCCGGAATGAGCGGCCACCTTGTGGAACAGCCCACCGGGTGCAATCGAAATACGGGACTTACGGCGGTCTCTTCTTTTCTTCTAGAACCGTTTCGCAGGCAGCACGCGACCGATCAGGCGCCGCATCGAGACCCCAAGCCGAAGGGTTGCCAAAGGCGGGCGCCGGGGACGGAACATCCCTGGAAAGGATGACGGGATGAAAGGACCCTGTTTTCCAGATCTGGAAGTACCCATCCGCGTGAGGTACCATGAAACGGACAAGATGGGGGTCGTCCACCATTCCAATTACATCCGCTACATGGAAGTCGCGCGTATGGCCTGGCTGGACGCTCTCGGGTGCCCTTTTACCCGGATCGAAGGCGGGGACACCCAACTCATGATCACGGAGGTCTCCTGCACCTATCGCGCACCGGCAACTTTCGACGATCTCCTCCAAGTGCATATCATTTTAGAAAGATGGAACAAATTCAGGCTTTCTTTTCTATTTCTGATCAAAAAGGAAGACCGGGTCATCGCCAAAGGAGGCTCCGCGCTTGCGGCCGTCAGCAATGCGGGCTATCCGGTACCCCTTCCAGAAATCCTGCTAGAGCGATTATCGGAACTCGATGTAACGGCACCCCAACATCATCATGACTGATCCCACGGCACAAAATCGTCGGGCCTGCATCCTCGTTCCGGGCATCGGCACCTCTTATCTGAAGGCCCTTCCGCTCGTCTCGAAAAGTCCGCTTTTCCGGGAAAACTGCGAGAAAGCCCGCATCACGCAGATCGTCGAACAAATGGACCCCGAATCGGAAGACCATGGCCCGGCGCTGATGGACACCCTCGACAACCAAAGGCTTTCCTACGCCATCAACTGCACCATGTGCGATCTTTACGCCGCCCGAGGGATAACCGCAGAACTGGTTATCGGATACAGCATGGGGATTTATGCAGCCCTTTACCACGGCGGATTTTACTCGTTCGAAACCGGCCTTTCCATCCTTGAAAAAGCCCACGAACTGGCCTCGGAATGGTGCCTCAAGAGCGGTAGAGCCTATGGTATGACCCTGATCCTGGGCTTGACCCTTCCTGAAATCCGCGACCTTCTCCTATCCACGGCCGAAAGCCGGCTGGAGATTGCCATGCACAATGGCAAGCGGAACTTCGTCATAGCGGGTGAGCGTGCCGCCCTCGAGTCGTGTCTCGAAAAGGCGCTGCACTTGGGGGCACTGGGCACAAGGCCGATTCACACGGCGCATCCCTATCACAGCTCTCACCTGCAGCCCATTGCCTGTGAGTTTATCGCATTCGTCAAAGGTTGCAGGATGCTCCCCCCGAAGAGAACGGTGCTCTCTTTGATCGACGGCCGACCAATCGATCGAGGACACGCAGCCGATGTCGTCGTGCAGTCGATACATACGCCTCTTCATTTCGATTGGGCCATTCAGAACGCCGTCCGGATTCACGGTGTCTCAGCCTGTCATGAAACCGGACCGCCGAAATCAATGGCGCGGCTGACCAATTACATCGACCGGAAACTGATCGTCCATTCCTTCCAAAAGGAGGATCGATGATGAAAATCGGATTGGCAGGCTATGGCAAAATGGGCGCGTCCATCTTCCGGTTGCTTTCCGGAACGCCGCACCCCATAACCGTGCTCTGCATCGATGAAACAGAGGCGCACACCGCCGGCAAGAAGCACACAAAACGCCTCGAACGGGCCTCAAGAAGCGGACAACTGACCGAAGCGGCCTACAAGACCTGTAAGGAATGCGTCCGCTTCACCTGGCGCGTGCAAGATCTCGCCGGATCGGATGTCGTCGTCGAAGCCATCTACGAAGATCCTGTGGTCAAAACAACGCTCTTCAAACAACTGGAATCCTTTCTTTCACCAAGGGCCCTGCTGCTATCCAACACGTCTTCCATCTCCATTGCTTCTCTGGCCGAACACCTCCGCTATCCGGAGCGATTTTGCGGCCTGCATTTTTTTTACCCCGTCGAACTGATCAATCTGATCGAAATCCTGGAAGGGCCTGAAACATCCCCTGAACTGCCCGCCTACCTCAAGTCCTGGTGCCGCGATTTGGGCAAAAACGCCATCCTCGCAAAGGATGCACAAGGTTCCGTTGTCAATGCCATCCTCAGTTATTATTACCTCGAGGCGCTTTACATCCTGGAAGAAGGCCTGGCCCTGCCGAGTGCGGTGGATGCCGCTGCCCGCGCATTGTTCTATGTCGGCCCGTGTGAATCGATAGACGTCATCGGTATCGATTTTCTTCTCGCCGCCATGCGACGCGCCGGTCAACCGGGAAGTCTGCTCCCGGTCGATTGGGACGGGCAAGGCCGCCTGCCGTACGAAAAACAAGGACTGCGGGCACCGGTACTATTTGAAAGACTGCTCTCTCAGGGACGGACCGGCAAGAAGGTCTCGCGCGGGATATACCTCTATGACGGCCACAGGGCCCTGGATGACGCGCCAGGCTTTTATAGGCATCCGCCTGACGCCGAAGCGGCGGCCGGACACCCTGCGCAGGATGAACCGCTGGCCAAAAGACTTCTTTATGCCGTATTGAATGGCACCCTTTACAGCCTGCAGCAGAAAAAGGCCTCGCTCGAGGACCTGGATCTTGCCGTCAAGGAAGTCCTGCTGATGAAGCAAGGCCCGTTCGAAATGATGAAAGAGATGGGCCTGGAAACGGTCCTGTGGGACTTTTCTCTTCTGGCAACCCGAGTAGGAAAGCGCTTCGAGATCACAGACCTGGATCTGCTGACCTTCGCCCTCTCTCACGCTCCGCAACGATGAGCGCGTTTATCTCTCGTTTACGCTGGATATCGCGCCCGAAGGCCGTTGCACTCTCGCCCTGAATTGTCTATGCTTCCATGGTGGTAGAGCTACGCGCGAGCAGAACCGATTTCTCGGCCCTGCTCTCGACACCCCTCAACCTCTTGCGGCTTTTCCGGATCACAGAACTGTATTCACCATAAAGATCGATATGTTAGGCCAACTTTAAGCATGCGCAAGAAAACCAGCCCAAAAAAAACCACCCCGAAGCGCCGAAGGATTGAACGAAAAAAATCCGTCAGGCGGCGCCTGCTCACCTGGGGCTTCACCGCCCTGCTGCTCATCGCCGCCGGCCTGGCCCTCTATGGGGTTTTTCTGGCCCAGGACATCCAGCACCGCTTTTCAGGTCGTCGCTGGACGGTGCCTTCCAAGATCTATTCGGACACTACCCTCCTCTACCCCGGAGAACCCATAAACCTCGATGCCCTCAGGAACAAGCTGAAGCGTCTCCAATACCGGCTGGTGCACCGACCTCCCCGGCAAAAAGGCGAACTGTTCTTCAGCGGGACGACCCTGCGAATCTTCCTGCACGACATCGACATCCCCGGCAGGGTCAGAACCGGCTATCCCGTCGAGATCCAACTCCAAAAAGGGCGTATCAGCGCCATCCGGAGGACGGATCAGCCCGCTGCTTTGAAGTTCCTGGAACTCGAACCCGAAGAGTTGATGCTCTTTTTCGGCCTCGAACGCGAAGACCGTCAACTCGTCTCCATCGACGAGATCCCGCTGCACGTCATCCAGGCCGTGCTCGCCGCGGAGGACGCCCGCTATTATGACCATCCGGGCATGGACATCAAGGGAATCCTGCGCGCGGTCTACACAGACCTCAAACACGGCGAACTGCGCCAGGGGGGATCCACGATCACGCAGCAGCTGGCGAAAAATTATTTTCTGACCCCTGAAAAGACCTTTCAACGCAAACTCAAGGAAGGGCTGCTGGCCGTCACCATGGAGATGATTTACGACAAAGACGAGATCCTCGAAATCTACCTGAACGAGATCTACTTCGGGCAGAAGGGGTCCGTCGCCATCCACGGCATCGGCGAGGCGTCCTGGTTCTATTTCGGGAAACCGGTCAAGGCGATTTCCCTTCCGGAGGCCGCCACCCTCGCCGGTCTGATCCGTGCTCCCAACCATTACTCCCCCTACAAAGACCCGAAGCGTTGCGTGGAGCGGCGCAATCACGTCCTGCTGGCCATGCACAAACGGGGATGGATCTCCGAAGACGAAAGGGCCTCGGCCTCAGGCACAGCGCTCGATGCCATCGGCTACCAGGCCTACGGTCGAACCGCACCCTATTTCCTGGACTTCGTCGTCTCGCAGCTGAAAACCCTCTATTCGCCGGACGACCTGGCGAGCCTCGGCCTCTCCATCCAGACTACCCTCGACACCCAGGTCCAGGAGGCGGCCGAAAAGGCCCTCAAGAAGGGACTTGAACGGATCGAATCACACCATCCCGATTTGAAGCGCTCCTCCCCGGAAAGGCAGGTCCAGGGCGCCATCGTGGTCATGCAGCCCCGCACGGGGTCCATCCTGGCCATGGTCGGAGGACGCCATTACGGCGACAGCCAGTTCAACCGTATCACCCATGCACGGCGCCAACCCGGCAGTGCCTTCAAGCCGTTCGTTTTTCTGAGCGCCCTCGACCGTTTCACACCCGCCAGTCTCCTATCGAACCAGCCCAAGACCTACACGATCGACGGTCAGGCCTGGGAGCCCAAAAACTACGCCCCGCTGCAGGCCGATCAGGTCACCCTGCGAACGGCCCTCGCCAAATCCGTCAACCGGGCCTCCGTGGACCTGGCGATGCAGGTCGGTCTGAGCAAGGTGGTGGAAACGGCGAAACGCTTCGGGTTTTCGACCCCGCTTCCACCCTATCCATCCCTCGCCCTGGGCGCCGCCGAGGTCGTCCCGCTGGAGCTGGCCCGCGCCTACTGCGTCTTCGCGGGGGACGGCATCCTGCCCCAGCCGCTTTCCCTGCGGGAAGTCATCGACGAGGGTGGGGAAACGCTCGAAAGACGCCACATGGACATCACCGAGGTCACCAGCCCGGCGAAGGCCTACCTCATGACGTCCCTCCTGCAAAGCGTGGTGCAGGACGGCACGGCCCGGAGACTCCCTGCTCTCGGCATTCCGTTTCCCACAGCCGGCAAGACCGGCACGACCAATGATTCACGCGATGCCTGGTTCGTGGGCTATACGCCGGATATCCTGGCCCTGGTTTGGGTGGGGTTCGATGAAGGAGGCACACTGCACGGGACGGGGTCTTCGATCGCCCTCCCTATCTGGGCCGATCTCATGCGATCCCTGCCGCAGTTCGCGGCCGGCAACTGGTTCACGCCCCCGGAGGGCGTCACGACGAAAAAGATCTGCCCGGCAAGCGGGCTTCTTGCCCTGCCGGGCGCGTGTCCATCGCCGCAGGACGAAATCTTCCTGGTGGAAAACACCCCCCGAGAGACCTGCCCGCTGCACACGCCCAAGAAAAAAACCGGAATCCTGGAGTGGTTCACAGATGTATTCGAAAACCTCTAAAACACGGATCCTCGTGATGGTGAGCGGCCTTCTGCTGTTCATCACCTCCTGTGCAACCGCCCCGCAGCCGGCGGCGAAACCGGTAAAGGCATCCGTGCCTAAGCCGGCACCGACCGCCCAAGCGCCCCCTCGCGCCCCGTCCCCTCCGCCGCAGCAACGCTCGATCGACAGCGTTCCGCCGCCCCGGGCCACAGCGACCCCCAAAGTCGATCCCAGGGCGGTCGCCGCCCTCGAGATCACGGAAGAGGGGCGCATGCTTCTAAAAGACGGGCAGACCGACGAAGCCATCACCGTCCTCGAACGGGCCCTCAATCTGAATCCGAGCAACGGCCAGGCCTGCTACTACCTGGCGGAGGCCTGGATGGTGAAAGGGAACAGGCGGCAGGCCAAATCGTTCAACCGCCTGGCCGGCATCCATCTGCAAAAAGACCGGGAATGGCGGGCGCGGGTCGACGCGCAGCGGCGGCGTATAGAGCGGTGAGAACGCCCTGGGTATTGAGAAAAAAACATCGGATCCTCAGCCGGGCCCCCAGTCCCGCTGCGGTTTCATCTTGCGCCGGACCCTGTCCAGAAAGGATTTCACCGAGACCAGGATCTGGGTGTTTTCCCCCTCGGCGATCTTCTGGAACTCGTCCCGCACCACCACCTGAAAAACCATTCTGCCTTCTTCAAAGACAGTCAGCTCGGATTCGGCACGCACGCTCACGCCGATGGGGGTCGCCGCAAAATGGTGCACATGAATCTCCGTCCCGACACTGATGCGGCCTTCCGGCAAACGGCCGGCAATCGCGTTGCGAGAGGCCTGCTCCATGAGCAGAACGACCTGATGAGTGGAGAGGACCTCGGCGCCCAGATTCCCGGTGAAACTAGCCAGATTCTGCCTTGAAACCACCAACTCCGCAAAACCCCTCAAACCAGGCTCAATCATCGGCTGTACTCCTTTCAACCCCTGAAACAACACCGCCCGGCTGATCGCCATCGACCAAAAACCATTCCATCATGGCCTTGAAACCGAGCAGCGGGGCGTCCACCTCCTGTCTCCGGAATATCTGCCATCCCACCTGCCGCCCCGACGGCACGGGTTCGGGCACCGCATCCACCTCATACCATCACGACCATGAATCCCGCAAGCCGAACAACCACCACCCCATTGCAGAATCGCCAAACCTGCGGCCTGCTTCACAACCCGATTCCCATGTCTGCCAGCTCCGCCTCGATCAGGGCTTCCCAACCTCGGTTCGCCTTCGGATTCGCGGGGCTCGGATGGCTCAGGGCGCCGACGATAACGGCCGTTCCCCGCAGGGCCTCGCCGGCCCTGTGCGCCGCAAACTTGCCCACACCCATCACGAACCTCGGACGAACCAGGCCCACCGTCTCGCGCAGGGCACGATCACAGGCGGCCAGCAGGGGCTTCCGCTCCGCCGCGGGCAACTTGTCCGGCGTGAGGTTCCGGCCGCTCTCTTCCATAAAGAGCAAGGGACAATAGTTCGCCACGAAAAACCGACTGAAAAACAGTTCGGGCTCGCCGAAGCGCGAGCGTGCCCATCCCCAGAGCCTCCGCCCGCTCACCTCGCTCCGCCTGCAGCCGAAGCCTTCAACCGGACGTTTGGGATGCTCCAGCCGCGGCCGCCCAACCGGCGCATGGATCTTCAGCCAATCCCGCACTGCACCCACCTCTCCGAACGGGACGCCGGTCTGGGCCATGCCCCAAGGCCCCGGATTCATCCCCAACAGGAGCACTTCCTTCAGCCCCATGCCGTAGCGCTCCAGATAGAGGTCGTAGGGGGCCCTGGCATAGACCAGCGGGTTGTATACATGGGTGACCGGCGCGCTGAACCGGAGGGCGCTCAGAGCTGAAACCAGTGTATCGTTCAGGTTCCGCCAATCCTCGGCGCCCCGCATCTTCTCTGATCCAGTGAGCAACCTACCCCCCTTTCTCTCCTTTTATCGCTCCGAAACACCGGACCTGCACCACTCCGCCGACATTTGCCGGAACGCGGCAGCCCGCTCGATCCGACGTCATGACGACATCGTTTATCCCAATCAACCCGGCAGGGCGCCGCCCCGTACATTCCATACGGATGCGGCTGATCCGGAAATGAACCCGTGACCTGCCCCGAAGCGGTGGGTCCCGGTTTGGCCAATATCAAGGAAATCCAGCGTTTGCGCGGAGGCGACCTGTAGGTCGCCGCACAAGCAAACGTGCAGATTGACGCCGAGATTGGCCAAAAAGACCATTTCCCGATGGAAACTATCTCATGTCCATCCGAAAAAGAACATCCGCCACGACTAAGTTTCCAATTCGGAAATGAGGATTTTTGGCCAATATCAAGGAAATCCAGCGTTTGCGCGGAGGCGACCTGTGGGTCGCCGCACAAGCAAACGTGCAGATTGACGCCGAGATTGGCCAAAAAGACCATTTCCGGATGGAAACTATCTCGTGTCCATCCGAAAAAGAACATCCGCCACGACTAAGTTTCCAATCCGGAAATGAGGATTTTTGGCCAATATCAAGGAAATCCAGCGTTTGCGCGGAGGCGACCTGTGGGTCGCCGCACAAGCAAACGTGCAGATTGACGCCGAGATTGGCCAAAAAGACCATTTCCGGATGGAAACTATCTCAAATGCAGGCCCATTGCAAGCCCCTGGACTATCTCCCGCCGTGCACGCTTTTCCAACCCCGGCCCGCTCCGGTTTTGCACTTGCCGCCGCTCCCGTTATTCTATATTCTGATACACAGATCGTATTTTTTCACCGTTGATGATAAGGCTCTCTGAACAGTCCCCGATCAGCGCGACCCGCCCGATCGAAGCCGCCTGCTCTCGAGTCCCCTGTCAACACCGACGCAACCCATCCCGACATCCCGATGAACCAGAACGGATCCAGAGATTACTACAAGATCCTGGGAGTCGACCCCGGCGCCTCCTCGCAGCAGATCAAGGAGGCCTTTCGTCGGTTGGCCCTGGAGCACCATCCGGACCGGAACCAGGACAATCCGGAGGCGACCTCTCGGATGGCGGCCGTCAACGAGGCCTACGCGGTCCTCTCGGACCCGGTGAAGCGCCAAGAATACGACGAGATCCGAAGCCGATTCGGCCCCGAGGCCTACGGCCGGTTCCGTCAACACTATTCGCAGGAAGACATCTTCCGCGGTTCGGATATTCAAACCATTTTCGATGAGATGAGCCGGACCTTCGGCTACCGGAGCTTTGAAGATCTTTTCACGGAATTCAGCCATTCCGGCGGCCGCAGTTTCGAATTCGGGGGCCCGGGCTACCGCGGAAAGGGATATGTCTTCACCTCCCGGCCGGGGCGAAACCGCGGACCTTCATCGCCGCTGCTGAACCGGGGGATCGGCAAAATGCTGTCCTACGGGCTTCGAAAAACGTTCGGGGTCAACATCCCCGAGCGCGGCCCTGACCGCCACGACACCATCACCCTGCCACCCGAGGAAGCTGAACACGGCAGTAAGGTACCGTACAACCTGAGAGAGTTTTCCAAGACGCTCCTGGTCAACATCCCCGCCGGTTTTCCGGAAGGGGGGCAACTGCGCCTCAAGGGCATGGGGGGCCTCGGCAAGGGCGGGGGCGAACCGGGCGACCTTTACCTGAAGGTCCGTTTCAGAAAACCCCTGATGCAAAAAATCAGCGGGGCAGTCCAGCGTTTCCTCGGCGCGATCAACCCAAAAGACGGTACGTCTTAAAAAGCCGTCGCGCTGTTACATCGAGGCCCTGGAGCCATCGGAAACTCCTTTCAGGATAAAGCCGCGGCATTCGCCCGGACCAATCCGCCAACAGGCCTTGGGACCTTGAGGTGTCAAACCGGCGACGCCCTGAAGAGCAGAAGGGCGTGAACCGCGCGACGCCAAGACCCTGCGAAGCTCTGTTTGCCAAACAGTTGATCGTGACCGCAAAAATCAAACGGTTAGACGCATGCCCGATAGGGCCGGGAGATCCTGAACCCTGAGTGCCTTGAAGAAATCACCGCCCTTGCAGAGAGCATCCGGCCAACCCACCCTCCAGATCTTCGGCGCGCGTCAGAACAACCTGAAAAATCTGGATCTCCAAATCCCCCTCAACCGGATCACCGTGGTAACGGGCGTGAGCGGGTCCGGGAAGTCGTCCCTCGCCTTCGACACCCTCTACGCCGAGGGACAGCGGCGCTACGTGGAAACGTTTTCCCCGTACGCGCGGCAATTCATGGACCGGATGGACCGCCCGCTGGTGGATCGGATCGAGAACATCCCGCCGGCCATCGCCATCGACCGGAAGGACCCGGTGCGAACCTCACGCTCCACGGTCGGCACCATGACGGAATTGACCGACCTCGTCAAGCTCCTTTTCGGCCGCCTCGGCATCCTCCATTGCCGCGTGTGCGGCCGCCCGGTGCACAGCCAAAGCCCCGAGGAGGTATGGCAAGCCCTCGCCGGAACACCGGCAGGGAGCGAGGTACTGGTCGCCTTTCCGATCCTCCTGAACAACGGCGACCCTGCCAAGGCGGCCGCCGAACTCCGCCGTATGGGGTATACGCGCTTCCTTCGTAACCAGGAGATCCTGCCCATCGAGGAATGGGTGCCCCAGCCGGGGGAGTCCGAGCTTTTCGTCATCGGGGACCGGCTTCCCTTCAAGGCCTCGGAGCGCCAGCGCGTCCTCGATTCGGTGGAGCAGGCCTTCCGCCTCGGCGGCGGTCGTCTGAGCGTCGTTGTCGAACGCGGGCGGCCGCTTCCCTTCGCCTCTTCGCTCACCTGCCCGGAGTGCAACATCACCTATCCCGCCCCCACCCCCAACCTCTTCTCCTTCAACAGCCCTCTGGGCGCCTGCGACACCTGCCGCGGGTTCGGGCGCATCATCGACATCGATCTCGACCTCATCATACCGGACCGCGGCCTGTCCCTGGAGGAGGGAGCAATCAAACCCTGGGGCCGTGCGGTGGACGGCCGCATGGAGTTCGAGGACCTGATGGCCTTCTGCCTGAGGGAACGGATTCCTACGACGGTCCCCTTCGAGGCGCTCAGCCCCGCACAGCAACGCCTCATCGTCGAGGGCGGCAAGGACTGGTACGGCATCCGGGGCTTTTTCGACTGGCTGGAGACCAAAACCTACAAGATGCATGTCCGCGTCTACCTCTCGCGTTTCCGCAGCTACACTCCCTGCCCCGCCTGCGGCGGGACGCGCTTCAAGGAAGCCGCCCTGCAATACCGGTTGAACGGGCTGAGCATCGCGGAGATCTATGCCCTCTCTGTCAAGGAATCCACCGTTTTTTTCGATGCCCTGCCCGTTTCGGACGTAGACAAGGCCGCGCTCATGGTCCTCGGCGAAGTCCGTAGCCGATTGAAATACCTGAAAGATGTCGGGCTTGACTACCTCACCCTCGACCGGCAGTCACGCACCTTGTCGGGCGGGGAGGTGCAGCGCGTGGCCCTCACATCGGCCTTGGGCTCGTCCCTCGTCAACACTCTCTACGTCCTGGACGAACCGAGCATCGGGCTCCACCCCCGCGACAACCACCGACTGTCACGGATCCTCCACCGGCTCAGAAACCTCGGGAACACCCTCGTCGTGGTCGAGCATGACCCTGAAATCATCGCTCGCAGTGACTTTCTCCTGGACCTCGGACCGGGCGCCGGCAAAAATGGCGGGCAGATCATGTATTTCGGACCCACCGCCGATGCCCGTGACACCGCCACCGCCCAATACCTGAGAGGCGAGCGATTCATCCCCCTCCCTTCGAAGCGCCGCCCGACCGAAAACGGCTGGCTCACCGTGGAGGGCGCCGCGGAGAACAACCTGAAGGACATCGATATCCGCCTCCCGCTCAACTGCCTTACCTGCCTGACCGGGGTTTCCGGGTCCGGCAAATCCACCCTGGTGGAAGAGATCCTCTACAAGGGGATAAAGCGCCTCAAGGGGCAGTCGGAAGGCCGCCCCGGCGCCCACCGCGCCATCCAAGGGGCCGATCGGGTGAGCGATGTCGTGCTGGTGGACCAGAGGCCGATCGGACGCACGCCGCGGGCTAATTGCCTGACCTACACGAAGGCCATGGACCCCATCCGCAGCCTCCTCGCCAGGACGCGCAGCGCGAAGGCGGCGCGCCTCGAACCGCGCCACTTCTCCTTCAATGTCGCCGGGGGCCGGTGCGAGACCTGCCAGGGCGCCGGGTTCGAAAAGGTCGAGATGCAGTTTCTGTCGGATGTCTTCGTCTCGTGCCCGGAGTGCGGCGGCAAACGCTTCAAACCCGAGATCCTGGAGATCACGTATGAAGGGAAAAACATTGACGACATCCTGTGCATGACTGTCGATCAGGCCCTGGTCTTCTTTCAGGGCCACACCGCCATCGCCGATGCGCTTCTACCGCTTCAGGAGGTGGGCCTCGGCTACATGGAACTCGGGCAGCCACTCAACACCCTGTCGGGCGGCGAGGCACAGCGGTTGAAGCTTTCCCGGCATCTGAAGGAAACCGGGTCCGGCCATCGACTGTTCATCTTCGACGAACCGACCACGGGCCTCCACTTCGCGGACATCGACACCCTGCTGAAGGTGTTGAGACGTGTGGTCAACGCGGGCAACACCGTCCTCGTCATCGAACATAACATGGACATCGTCAAGGCCGCGGACTGGGTCATCGACCTCGGGCCGGAAGGTGGATCCGAGGGCGGGCGCGTGGTGGCCGCCGGGACCCCCGAGGCCGTGGCCGGCTGCCCGGATTCACACACGGGCCGATTCCTCTCGGAGTACCTCGGCGGGCACGACCGCTTGACCCCGGGCGTCCGGGAACAGGCCGCCCGCTGGGCGGAGGCCCCTCCCGCTCCCGGGGGCGGGGCCATCGAGGTGCGCGGCGCCCGGGAGCACAACCTGAAAGACTTGCACCTGAAGATCCCGCGCCAGCAGATGGTCGTTGTGACAGGGGTATCGGGCTCGGGGAAGTCGACGCTCGTCTTCGACATCGTCTTTGCCGAAGGGCAGCGGCGTTACCTGGAAAGCCTTGCGCCGTACGTGCGCCAATACGTGAAAATCCTCGAACGGCCTGCCGTCGACGCCGTCACCGGCATTCCCCCCACCGTCGCCATCCAGCAGCGCACCAGCCGGAGCAGCCGCCGCTCCACCGTCGCCACCCTGACGGAGGTCTACCATTTCCTGCGCCTGCTCTTCAGCAAACTCGGCGGGCAGTCCTGCCCCGCCTGCGGCCGGCAGCTCAAGGCCCTTGCACTCGAAGAGATCATCGCCGCCATGGCACGGCGCTTCGGCGGTACACACGCCAGGATCCTGGCGCCCAAGGTCTTCGGCCGCAAAGGTTTCCACAAGATCCTCTTCGAACGGTCCTACCAGAAGGGCTTCCGCGAGGCGCGCATCGACGGCCGCTTCACGCCCATCGAACGCGGTCTGAGCCTGAGCCGCTACCACGAACATACCATCGAACTGGTCGTTGGCGAAATCCCCCATTCCAACCTCGAAGCCCTCGTCCTGACGGCCCTGGAGGAGGGGAACGGCACCCTGATCATCGTGGACAGGGCCGGCCGTGAGGAGACCCTGAGCCGCCGGGGCGTGTGCCCGGCCTGCGGGATCGGGCTGCAGGAGTCCGACCCGAGGCTCTTCTCCTTCAACAGCCCCCAGGGCGCCTGCCCCCGCTGTGACGGATTGGGCTCCATCGGCGGGGAAGACACGGCGGCGGGGCGAATCTGCCCCGACTGCGGCGGGAGCCGCCTGAAACCGGAGGCGCTGAGCGCCCGCATCGCGGGGCTTTCCATCTGGGACATCGTTCAGCGGCCGGCATCTGAGATCCGCAGCCTCCTGCAGGGGCTCTCCTTTTCGTCGGCCGAAGCCCCGATCGCCGACCCGATCATGGCGGAGGTACTCACCCGCATCGCCTTCCTCGACCGGCTCGGGCTCGGCTATCTGGCCCTCAGCCGGAGCGGCGACACCCTCTCAGGGGGCGAGGCTCAGCGGATTCGCCTCGCGGCGCAACTGGGATCCAACCTGACCGGGGTATGCTACATCCTGGACGAACCGACGATCGGTCTCCATGCCCGAGACAACCGTCTCCTGCTCGACGCCCTGGACTCCCTCAAGGGGCGCGGCAACTCCATCCTGATCGTGGAGCACGACGAGGAGACCATCCGGGCCGCCGACCACATCATCGACCTCGGGCCGGGCGGCGGAGAGGCGGGAGGGCGGATCGTGGCGAGCGGGACCCTGGCAGAATTGAACCGCGTCCCGGAGTCCCTGACCGGACGGGCCTTCGGCGGCCGGAGGCGGGAGCTGACCTCGCGCCTCCGGCCTTACAGGGATGCACCGGCACTCACCGTCCGCGGGGCTTCCGCGAACAACCTCAAGCACATCGACGCCGTGTTTCCCCTGGGAACGCTCATCGCCGTCACCGGGGTCTCGGGATCGGGGAAGTCCACGCTCCTGAAGGAAACGCTTCACCGTGAACTGCACGCCCGGCTGCAGGGCAAAGGGGGCGGCGGCGGGCTGTGCCGCGGGATCGAAGGCTGGGAGGCGATCGAACGCGTCCTCGAAGTGGACCACACCCCGATCGGCAGAACCCCGCGTTCGGTGCCCGCCTCCTACATCGGGTGCCTGACCGAGATCCGGCGGCTGCTCTCCATGACCCCCAAGGCGCGCGCCCGGGGCTACGGCCCCGGCCGTTTTTCCTTCAACGTACAGGGAGGGCGCTGCGAGGCATGCAAGGGGCAGGGCTCCGTCAAGGTGGTCATGAGCTTCCTGCCGGACGTCTATGTGCACTGCGAGGTCTGCGGCGGACGGCGCTTCGAACCCGAAACGCTCGACATCACTTACAAGGGAAAAAATATCGCCGAGATCCTGGACCTGACGTTCAGCGAGGCCACACCCTTCTTCGAGGCGGTGCCCGCCATACGACGCGCCATCCAGGCGGTGGAAGATATCGGTCTCGGGTATCTCAGGCTGGGCCAGGCGAGCCCCACCCTTTCGGGCGGGGAGGCGCAGCGCATGAAGCTGGCCGAGGAGCTGGGCAAGGCCTCCCGCGGCCGCACCCTCTACATCCTGGACGAGCCTACCACGGGGCTGCACTTCCATGACGTCCAGCGCCTGGTCGGGGTCCTGCAGGCCCTGGTAGACCAGGGGAACACCGTAGCCGTGATCGAGCACAACATGGAGGTCATCGCGGCGGCGGACTACATCATCGATCTCGGGCCGGAGGGCGGGGAGGCCGGGGGGCAGGTCGTGGCTGCGGGCTCTCCGTTGGAGATCCTCGACCATACCGAGATCTCGCACACAGCCGCATGGCTCGAGCGCTATCTGGACGGACGCAAAACGAATCCCTCTTGAAAAAGAGAGGGGCCGCCGTCCGGCAGGGTTTTCCTGCCGGGCGGCGGCCCCATGTCAACCATGATCACCGTCTATCCGACCCTCACGCGTGGGCGGCCCGCTGCACCTCTCCCGCGCCCTCCGCGGGTTCAAGCCCAACGCTCAGGGCCTCGTCGATCCGCTCGACCAACACGAAACGCATGGCCTTGCGAACTTCATCGGGAAGCTCCTCTAAATCACGTTCGTTCCGCTTCGGAAGGATCACCGTTTTCAGGCCGGCCCTGTGGGCAGCCAGGACCTTCATCTTGACCCCGCCGACCGGCATGACACGGCCCCGCAGGGTCACCTCCCCGGTCATACCGACATCCCCGCGGACGGACCGCCCGCTGAAGAGGCTCGCCATCGCCATCACCATGGCGACACCAGCCGAGGGGCCGTCCTTCGGGATGGCACCTGCCGGCACGTGCACATGCACATCGGTCTGCTCGAACAGCTCCGGCGCGATCCCCAGGCGGTCGGCCTTGGATCGCACAAAGCTGTGGGCGATCTGCGCGCTCTCCCGCATCACGTCACCCAGTTGGCCGGTCAGGGTCAGCTGCCCTTTCCCGCGCATCTGGGTGGCCTCGATGAAGAGGATATCCCCGCCGACGGCAGTCACCGCCAGGCCTGTGGCGATACCAGGGATCTCGATGATCTCCGAGGTCTCAGAATCGAACTTTTCCTTCTTCAGGTATTGCCTGACGATTTCCGGGGTGATGGTGATGTGATCCGCCTCACGGCCCGCGATCCGGACCACCGCCTTGCGACACACCCCACCGATCTGGCGCTCCAGGTTCCTCACACCGGCCTCCCGGGTGTAGTCCTGGATAATCTTCAACAGGGCCTCGTCCGTGAAGGTAACCTCCTCCAGGCGCAGTCCGTTGGCCCGAAGCTGCCGGTCCACCAGGTGCCGCTTGGCGATATGGAGTTTTTCGTACTCCGTGTAGCCGTCCAAGTGGAGGATCTCCATGCGGTCCCGCAGGGGTCCCGGGATGGTCTCGAGCTGATTCGCGGTCGTGATGAAGATGACATCGCTCAGGTCGAAGTCCAGGTCCAGGTAATGGTCCCGGAAGGCGTGGTTCTGCGCCGGATCGAGCACCTCCAGCAAAGCGCTGCTCGGGTCGCCGCGCCAATCGGTGCCGATCTTGTCCACCTCGTCCAGCATGAAGACCGGGTTCCGGGTCCCGGCACGCTTGATCGCCTGGATGATCCGCCCCGGCATGGCGCCGATGTAGGTCCTGCGATGGCCGCGGATCTCGGCCTCGTCCCGCATACCGCCAAGACTCATGCGGGTGAACTTGCGGCCAAGGGCCCGCGCGATGCTCTGCCCGAGGCTCGTCTTGCCGACTCCCGGAGGCCCCGCAAAGCAGAGGATCACCCCGGTCCCGTCCGACCCTTCCTTCCCTTCCGCCGCATCGAACCCCGCACCGCGTTCCTTCACCAACTGGTGCACGGCCAAGTATTCAATGATCCGGTCTTTGACCTCCTCCAGGTCGTAATGGTCGTCGTCCAGCACCCGGCGCGCGCCCGTGATATCCGTCTCGTCCACGCTCACCTCGTTCCAGGGAAGATCACACAGCCAGTCGAGGTAGGTCTGGATCACGGGATACTCGGCCGAGTGGGGAGACATGGTGGAGAGCCGCTTCAGCTCCCTCAGGGCCTCTTTTTCGGCCTCCTCCGGGAGGCCGGCCTTATCGATCTTCTCCCGGTACTCGTTAGCTGGCGATTCGGGGGCCTCGTCTTCGCCCAGTTCCTTGCGGATGGCTTTCAGCTGCTGGCGCAGGTAATAATCACGCTGGGCCTTGTCCATCTCCTCCTGGGCGTCGTTCTTGATCTTCTTGCCTAGGCTCAGGATATCCCGCTCCCGTGCCAGATACGCGATCAGGTGGCGGAACTTCTCCTTGACCCGATCCAGTTCGAGGACCAACTGACCCTCGGCAACCTCCAGCCTCAGGTTGCCCGCGACGAGATAACCCAAATATTGCGGGTCATGAACCTGATTCAGAAGCGCCGCGGCCTCCTTCGGCAGGTTGGGGGACAGATGGATCACCTCCTGCGCCAGTTCACGCAGGCTGCGCTCCAGGGCATCCATCTCCACATCCTTCTCGATGATGTCGGAGGCCGACTCCACCTGGGCGCGAAGATAGGGGTCCGAACCGATCCACTGGGTCACGCGGAAGCGCTCGAGCCCCTGCACCACAATCTGAAGGGTGTTCTCGTTCGGCGCCCGCAGGACCCGGTCGATCTTCGCGAGGGTCCCGACCTCATAGATCTCGCCCGGCTGAGGCTCCTCGATATTGCCGTCCTTCATAGTGACGAGACCAATGATCCGGTCCCCCTGCAGCGCGTCTTCCACCAGCTTCACGGAGCGTTTGATGCCAACGACCAACGGAATCACCATGAAAGGATAGGCGACCGTGTTGCGCAAGGGCAGGATCGCAAGCTCGCGGGGCAGATTCACCGCACCCTGTTTTTCCTTTTCATGTTCCATCGTTTCAAGACTCCTTGTATTCAAATGTTTCAGGACTGTCCTCCGCCCGATATGCTGCAAGCATCGGCCAGTGCATCCGGTAAATCTTCTTCCTGTCCAACCGAGATCCGCCGGCGCTCGTTCATTGTTTCTGAAGGAACCCCAACGAAGATCACGATTATAAAATAAGACCTGTCGAAGATTTGTAAAGACCGGCGGTTGGAAGATAGAAGGGGTGGTCGGCTAGCCGCGATCGGATCATCATCGCCCGAAGAAGGGGCAAACAGGCAGGCGGCTGTCCGCCCCGGATCAAGAGTCAGGGCGTATAAGAGGTCTGTGCAGAAAGGTCGATCTGTCCAGCAACGGCGGCTGTGGGCGCCTCTTTTCCCGCCATGGTTGCACGTACGGCCCGTTCAGGGAAAATGGCTCATTGATCCGATTGGAGATGCACCTCCTCCAGTTCCTCCCACCGGGCCATGGCCGCCTCGATCTCCTCCTCGAGGGCGTGGAGCCGGGACTGGAGCCGCGTCACCTCGGTCCCAGCCGATCGATAGAGTTCGGGATCGGCCATGGTGGCGAAGAGGTCGCGCCTTTCCGCCTCGAGGCCTTCGATATGGTCAGGCAGAAGTTCCAGCTCACGCTGCTCCTTGAACGTGAGCTTTCGCGGGCCCTCTTTGCGTGGACGGGGCTTCGGATGCTTCCCCTTCTCCGGGCCCGAGGCCGCCCCATCCTGGGGACGCTGCCTCATCCAGTCGTCATACCCGCCCACATACTCGCTCACCCTTCCTCCACCCTCGAAAGCCAGCACGGAGGTGACGACATGATTCAGGAACGCCCGGTCATGGCTCACGATCAACACCGTCCCGGGGAATTCCACCAGCATCGCCTCCAAAAGTTCGAGGGTCTCGATGTCCAGGTCGTTGGTCGGTTCGTCCAGCACCAGCAGGTTGGCCGGGCGCGTGAAGAGTTTGGCCAGCAGCAGGCGATTCCGCTCCCCGCCGGACAGCCGCGTAATGGGCGCACGCGCCTGCTCGGGGGTGAACAGGAAATCCTGCAGGTATCCGATGACGTGCCGGACCTTGCCGCCCACGATGACCTTGTCGCTGTCCCCGGCCACATTCTGCTGGACCGTCTTGTGCGGATCCAGTTGGGCGCGCAGTTGATCGAAATAGGCCACATCGAGGTTCACCCCCTGACGCACCCGGCCGGCTTCGGGTTCCAGATCCCCGACCAGGATACGGAGCAGGGTCGTCTTGCCGCAGCCGTTGGGCCCGATGATCCCCACCTTGTCACCCCTCAGGATGGTGGTGGAAACGTCCCGAACCACGGGAGCCCCCCCATAGCCGAACGAGACGCCGCGGGCCTCGACGACCAGTTTACCGGATCGCTCCGCCTCGTTCTGAGCCAGGCGGACAGAGCCGCTCAGGGAACGCCTCCTGGCGACTTCGCCCCGCATCTCCATGAGGGCCCGCACCCGCCCTTCGTTGCGGGTCCTCCGGGCCTTGATCCCCTGCCTGAGCCACTCCTCCTCACGTTTCAACTGTTTGTCGAAAGCCGCGTTCCGGTTGGCCTCGACCTCGAGCACCGTCTGCTTGCGGCTCAGGTAATCCTCGTAGCGGCCGGAAAAAGACGTAAGCATCCCCCGATCCAGTTCGACGATGCGGGTGGCCAGACGATCGAGGAAGACCCTGTCGTGGGTCACGAACAGCATCGTCCTGACCGAGCGAAGCAAAAACTGTTCCATCCAGAGGATGGCGTCCAGATCCATATGATTGGTGGGCTCGTCCAGAAGCAGGATATCCGGGTCGTTCGCCAGGGCACGAGCCAGATAGACCCGCCGTTTGAGCCCGGCTGAGAGCGTCCCGCAGGCGGCCGCCTCATCGAGGTCCATGCGCGAGATGACCTCCTGCACCCGCTGATGGCGTTCCCAGGCGCCTTCAGCCTCCAGGGCCTGCCGGATCTGTTCGAGGCGAGCGGAATCCACTTCCTTCGGATGTCCGCGCAGGGCAAGGGCGAGGTGATGGTACTCCTGCAGCGGGGGCGCATGAGGTCCCTGCCCGGAAGCGACGACGTCATAGACGCTTCCCTCCATGTCCAGGGGCACCTCCTGGGGAAGAAGCGCGGTCCTGAGACCCGAAGCGCGCGTGGTCGTGCCGCTGTCAGGCTGCAGCTCTTCGTGGATCAGCCTGAGCAGCGTCGACTTCCCCGTGCCGTTGCGCCCGATCAGACAGATCCGCTCGCCGCGCTCGACCTGGAGATCCACGTCCGCAAGCAGCGGCAACCCTCCGAAGGCGAGGGTGACCCGGGTCAACGTGACGAGAGGGGATGGCCTCATATGACTCACATCTTCCTCCCATCGAGGGCATTCATGATCCAAACACAGACGGCTTCCTGCGTCAAATCGGCGCAGTCGATCCGGATGTCTGCATAGCGGTTGTAGAGGGCGAGCCGCTCGCCGTACAGTTCAGTGAAGCTCTGATCCGGCCGCTTGGCGATCCCCCGCGTCGCGTGGTCCCCGATGCGCCGCTCGAGCGTCTCAGCCGCCGCATCGAGAAACACCACAATCCCCGACATCTTGAGATGCGCCATCGCGGCCGCGCTGTAGACCACGCTTCCCCCCGTAGCGAGGACATGGCCCTGCAGGTCGAGTCCGAGCAGGACCCGCTCCTCGATCGCTCGCAGCGCCATGAACCCCTCGCTGTCGACGATCTCCTGGAGCGACCGGCCCTCGGAGGCCTGCAGCAGGACGTCCGTATCCACGAAGCGCATAGCCGTCATTTTGGCGAGAATAACTCCCACAGTGCTCTTCCCGGCGCCAGGCATGCCGATGAGGACGATATTCCGGTTCGATTGGTTCAGTGCCATGCAGTCGGTGCCTTCTTTCATCCTGCAGAATGACGCGCTTCAAAAGAGCTGCGGGAAAGTCCACGCTCCGTACGCACCTTCTCGGAGGCAGAAGGCTGCATCCTGAAACGGCCTTCGCTCTCAAAGGGGACCTTCACCGTTCCATCGCCTTCCGTGGCAACGCGTACAGAACCCTTCACGCTGTAGGCCAGTTCCTCGCGCTCAGGCATTCTCAGAAATCCCCTGAAAAGATCGATCATCGAAGAGTAGACCACGATCGAGACTATCCCCGTATCGAAAGCAGGGATGGTCGCCTCTTCTTTGCCGACACCCGCACCAAAATGCTGCCCGTTCAATACAAGATCGCAGGCAACACCCCGGACAATCAAAGGAAAGTCATTCGGATTCACCACCCTGAGATCCACCTCCAACAGGGTCTCGAAATGCCGGATTTCCTGGATGCGAAGGTCGGAAAGCGTGATCCGCGGCGACTCGACGGAGCGCAGGAGCCCTGCACACCCGCACATCGATGCGGCCGCAAACACCGCATACCCTATCCACTTTGGCAGCATCCGCATTGTTTTCACCCCTCTAAACACTCTCCGCTCACTGACGTAAACCGCACCTTTTCACGGTTTGCGCAGCAGCGCCCTCCGCGCCCGAATATCCAGAAAACCTTCGACCGCCGCCAAACCGGCGGCCTCGGCAAGTGCGGCGGTCTCGCGGAACCGAGCCGCCGAAACATGACCCTTCGGTTCGATGATCAGAATCTTCGCGCCCGGCTTCATGACGGCTGTCACTTCTTCGAAAAACCGCGCCGGCTCCGGCACTTCATGGACCACATGAATCGCCGCCACCCGGTCCACCTTTCCAGCGAGATCCGCAAGCCCCATCCCCCCGGGTCCGCCCTGACGGATGTCGATCCGCCCCACCAGCCCGGCCTTCCGGGCCCGCCGCGAGAGGGCCGAGAGCATTTTGGGCTGAATATCGACTGCCACGACCCTGCCTGTAGGGCCGACCATGCGCGCAAGCGGAAGCGTGAAATACCCCATCGCGCACCCGGGCTCGAGAACGGTCATCCCCTGCTGAACGAGACCGCCCAGCATCGTTTCAGGGTTCTCGATCAGGCGCCTCAGAGGATTCAAAAGGATATAACCAATAAAAGGCGGACAGACTCTTCCAGCCATCATGAACCTCCCATCAGGCCGCGGCCCGGTTTCTTTCGAAGCGCGGCTCTTCGTGACGCTTCCAGGCAAAGAACAGATTTACCCTTGGCCTCTTCCTGGAAATATGTTACGTAGCCCAAGTCGGCTGGTCAAAAGATATCGCGCGGAGGGCCGCCCTTTAATGCGAAGCAAAGACTTCAGTCTTTAGTATACCATTCAAGAGGGAGGTTTCGGAAATGATCTCAGCAAAGAAAAAAATCCCGCTGCCTATGTGCCTGATCGCGCTAACGTATCTCATCCTGATGCATGCTCCGATGACGCGGACGGCAAAAGCCGACGACCGCTCGGATACCGGCGAGGCCCAGGGGGCGGTAATCGCCGTACATTGCGCGGCCGAAGGGCTCGGTGCGCTCTGCCGGGCCCAGGAAGATCCCGCACAACGCATCGCCTCGATCCGCACTTACATCGAGCCGATCCGATTCTACCCGGATCGATCCGGCTATTTTTACGTCTATGATTTCGATTGCCGCAACATCGCGCACGCCACCCAGAAGGATCTGGTCGGCAGGAATCTCTACGACTACCAGGATACAAAAGGCAAGTACGTGATCCGGGAGCTCGCCGAGGCGGCACGGAAAGGCGGCGGATTCGTCACCTATCACTGGATCAAGCCCGGCTCCGAGGGGGACAAGCTGAAGCTGGGCTACGTTGAACCGATCTCAGGGACGGATTATTTCATCGGCACCGGTGTGTACGAGGGGGCCCCCACGGAAGGCGGCGCCGCGCAAGATGCCGCGCTTGGGGAAAAACTCGAACGGACCCTGTGGGAAGATATCCGGAACGAACGCTGGGACCGGGTCGATCCCCGAATCGCTGCGGCCTTCCAATCGGTCCACCAGGACGGCGCCAGCCTGGCCGAGGACGAAAAAGACCTGCTCCGAAAACTGGACCTGGATGAATACGAACTGACGGAATTTGCCGTCACCCGGTCAGGCCCTGTCATCGTGGTCTCCTACAAGGCCGCCGTGGGCGAAACCCTCGGGGGCCAGCGCCAGCCCAGGCGGGCCTCGATGCGCCAGAGCGTCTGGCTTCAAAGCGGCACCAGTTGGCAATGGATCGCCCATGCGAACCTGAACCCCGTGCACCGGCCCAAACTGCATCGCTGATTCGGCCTCGATCCGGAAACGGCCCTCTTCAAAAACCCGGGCGACGAGCCCGGGGGCAACCCAAGGCCACCCGGCCCACCCCCGGCAAACGGTCATCTCCCTTTCCAGACAGGCGTCCGCTTCTCCTTGAAGGCCCGGATGCCTTCAGGGGCATCCTCGGTGCAGCACAGGCGGGCAAACGCCTCGTTCATGTATTCGAAGGCCTGGTGATATCCCATGTCCTCCGCCGTATAAAAGGCCTTTTTGGCGATCTGCAGGGCAACCGGACTTTTCTGGGCCAGAACGGCGGCCCATCGGCGGGTTTCCGTTTCAAGGACCTCTTCGGGGTAGACCCGGTTTACGAGCCCCATCGCCAGGGCCTCCCGCGCCGGGATGAGGTCCCCGAAAAAAAGCATCTCGAGGGCCCGCTTCCTGCCGACGGACCGTGCGACCGGCACAACGGGCCCAATGCAGTTCAGCCCGACATTGATGGCCGTCAAGCCAAAACGCGCCGACTCGCCCGCGACAGCCAGGTCGGCGGCAGCCACCAGGCCCGCGCCGTTCGCCGCAGCGACTCCATGAACCTGGGCGATGACGGGCTTGTACATGCCGCTGATCGCGGCTAGGGGGCGCTCCATGCACCCGATCCACTCCCGGTATTCGAGCGCGCTCTTGCCGTGAAAATCACCGACATCGATGCCCGCACAAAAGGCCTTTCCGGCGCCCTTCACAACAATCACGCGCACCCGCCGATCCGAATCCAGTTCCTGAAGCGCCTGCCCGAGTTCCGTGGCAAGCGCCACGTTAAAGGTGTTGAGGTTGTCTGGACGATTGAGCGTCACATCTGCGACAAAATCATCCCCGATCTCCACGATGATTGTCCCGTATCCCATGCCCCTGCTCCTTACCCCATCGAAACCCGTGTTCCCAATCGGCACCGCCCGCATGAAACGGGCGGCCCGCAGCGTCTATCCGACGTCTTGATTCCCTCGATAGCGGAAAAAGACGCTCGGCGGCGGCCGTCGCCCTCGAGCCTTCTTCCGCCAAGGCCGGAAAATCAGCCCGGGATGAATGGATCATCCCGCTCATTCCGGCAGTCAATCGGCAAGACCGACGTCGGCGATGCACTCGATCTCGATCCTGGCGCCGAGCGGCAGTCCGGCGACCTGCACCGTGGAGCGCGCCGGCCGGTGGTCCCCGAACGCCCTGGCGTACAAGGCGTTCACCACGGCAAACTCCTGCATGTCCACAAGAAAGACCGTCGTCTTCAACACGTCCTTCATCCCCAGGCCTGCCGCCCGCAGGACCTCTTCCACGTTTTTCAGCGCCTGTTCCGCCTGCGCCTCGATGTCCTCACCGGCGAGCTTTCCCGTGCGCGGGTCGATCCCGACCTGCCCCGAACAGAAAAGCAGCCCCCCCGATCTCACCGCCTGAGCGTAAGGCCCCACGGCCGCAGGTGCCTTGTCGGTCGCAATCCTCTCCATGCATCCTCCACTTTCTCGGCGGCCCCTCCCGCACTGCACGGCCGGAGGCCAAACAGACCACTCGCGTGGCATCCATCTTGAAACCATCTTCCCGTAGCCGTGCCGGAACCACCCGGGCACATCTTTCACCGGAGATCCATCAGCGCAACGAGCGGTTGGCGGGAAAACATTTCTCCCATCTTCACCCCTACAGGATTACCTCCCTATCGCCCCCCTCCCGAATCGAATCCATCTGTCGAACCAAGGCCTTCGATACTTCTGCGTAATGTGCCAGAAAACAGAGTGCAACACAATATGCCTTTTCCCCCTGATCTTTCAGACGCGCATCGGAACGTAAACCTTCACCCCGACCCATCTCGAACCGAAAAGAGGATTCTTTGCCACGATCAAGTGTCCATCCAGAAGCTTATCCAGCACAACCCAATTTCCAATCCGGAGATGAGGATTTTCGACCAATATCAAGAAACTCAAACGTTTGCGCTAGGGCGTCTGCAGATCGGCGCACAAACAGATGGGCAGATCGACGCCGAAATCGCCTCAAAAGGCCATTTCCGGATGGAACCCAGCGACGTGCCCGCGCAAAGGCCTTAAATCAACGGGATTCGCAATAGCGACCCATGAACGTTCCGGTGATCGTTCCCAGCCGCTCATCGAGGATTGCGTAAACCTTTCTCTCGAGCGCCTCGGGGACCCCGCCGTAAAAGGCCTGTGCGATGCCGCCCGTGATACAGGCCAGTGTATCGGTATCGCCTCCGAGGGAGACGGCCGTCCGGATCGCGTCCTCGAAGTCCGTGGAATCCAGGAAGGCCCGGATCGCAGGGGGAACGGTCCCCTGGCACGACACGTCGAAGGCGTAGCCCGGGCGGATCTCGCCTGTCGACCGGCTCAGATCGTACTGGAACCGCGTCTCGACAAACGTCCGGATTTCCTCCTTCGATCGCCCGGTTCTAGCCAGGAAAACCGCGGCGGCGACTGCCTGCCCCCCCTTGATTCCTTCGGGGTGGTTGTGGGTCACTGCCGTAAACCCACGTGCCTTTTCAAGAACGGTCGCCAGATCGTCGCAGGCATACCCGACCGGGCTGATGCGCATGGCGGCCCCGTTTCCCCAACTGCCGTAAGGCTCGGAGTCTTCGCCCCGGGCCCAACGATGGAAGCTTCCGCCGTATCCGGCATCTGGATACCACCGGTAGAAGGTCTTCAGATTTTTCACGTAGGGCGTTCCCGTCAGGATCGTGTCTGCCAGAGCGACGGTCTGCACCGTATCGTCGGTGTAGACGCACAGGTCCGAAAACAGAACGAAGTTCTTGGTCTTCATGCGCGTTCCCTCATAGACCGACCCTATGATATCACCCGCTATGGCACCGATCATGACCTCCCCCTCCCGGCCGAAGTCCGCATGATCCTCGAACTCGGTCATGCCCCGGCGCGCCTGGCTGCGCAAGCGGATCGGAGCGAATTGACCCTGTTTCAAAATTACGGTACTGTCTTGGCATGATACCGCAATCACCCCTCTTCCGTACACTGAAATGGGCCCTGGGGGCCGGTATGCTCCTGGGGCTTCCACCGGCGGGTGTCATGCTGGCCGGGCATCCGATCGAGCCCTATCTCGCTTTCCCGCCGCGGACGGATTTCGTGGCGCACGCACCCTTTTCATGGATGGTCTTCTGCGTCTACACCCTCATCGGGACGGCCGCGCTTGCCTTCATCCTCTTTCTGTGGGCCCGGTCCAGAAGCGGCTCGGCCCGCTCCCGTTCTACGAAACGCCCCTTTCCCTGGTGGGGCTGGGCGGGCATCGGCTGGGGAGCCGTCACCTGGCTGCTCGCCTGGACGCGCTTCCCATGGTTCGAGCCCTTTCAGCCGCATACCTTCTTCCCCCTCTGGCTCGGTTTTATTGTCACGATAAACGCCCTGATCTTCAAGCAGGAAGGCCGCTGCCCGTTTTGCGAGCGGCCCGGGCGGTTTCTGCTCCTTTTCTTTCTGAGTGCGGTGTTCTGGTGGTTTTTCGAATACCTCAACCGATTTGTCCAGAACTGGCATTATATCGGCAGCGAATACGACGCCTGGCGCTATGCCCTGTACGCCACCCTCTCCTTTTCGACCGTTCTGCCGGCTGTTCTCTCCACACAGCGCTGGCTGCGCACCCTTCCATGGATCCGCAGGGCCTTTGAAGGAGTCATGCCCATCCGACCCCGACACCCTGCATGCCTCGCCGCAGCGACGATGCTTCTGTCCACTGCTGTTCTCGCCGGCATCGGCGTCTGGCCGGACATCCTCTTTGCGGGCCTCTGGGTAGCACCGCTCCTGATCATGGTCGCCCTGCAGTCCCTGACGGGCAGCCGGCACCCCCTCGAAGGGATCCCCAAGGGGAACTGGCGGGAAGTCGTCAGCTGGGCCCTGGCCGCCCTTCTGTGTGGTTTTTTTTGGGAGATGTGGAACGTAGGAAGCCTTGCCCGCTGGGAATACACCGTGCCTTTTGTCCAGGGTTCCAGGATCTTCGCCATGCCGGTCCTCGGATATGCCGGGTATCTGCCCTTCGGCCTGACGTGCGCGGCTGTCGCCGAAGCGTGGATGGAACCGGAGGAGCGGACCCGGAACGAGTAGGATGTTTTCATGTTTTCGAGGGCACCCGCATATGTTATCTTCCGGTGGAGAAGATCAGGTCTATGCTTTCCATCGGCCCGAACCCCCCGCTCAAAATGGGCGGCCGGTGAGCAGCCCCGGACATTGGCCCGAATGAAGGCCTGACCGGTGCAGCAGCGGTTTTTTTTGCGCGTATGCTATCCCGCACCATGCCCCTGAATGAAAGGAGCCCTTATGAAGGTCAAAACCAGTGAGCTGCCGGGCATCGGCAAGAGCTATTCTTTCGAGACAGCCGAAGGTGCACGTCTGGTTGTTATCGTCCATCACCAGGGCAACCGGGAGATTTACTATTTCGAGGACCCGGACCAGGACGACCCCAATCAAACGTTCCTGTTGACCGACGAGGAGGCCCGCCAGCTCGGGACCATCCTCCTGGGAGTGGACTATCAGCCGATAACCGACGACCGGATGGAATTCCTGATGAAAAACCTGCGGGTGGACTGGCTCAAGGTCGCCCCCGCGAGCTGCCTGGCAGGCAAGTCGATCCTGCAGTCTCAAGTTCGGAAGCGAACGGGCGCAACCATCATTGCCATCCAGCGCGCCGAGACGATGATCGGCAGCCCCGATGTGGACGAGGTGATCCAGCCCGGGGATATCCTGATGTCCATTGGTACGCGCGACCAGACCAAGAGCCTGGAGTCCCTGTGTCAGGGCTGAGCGGAGCCTGCAAGGCCGCAACGACACCCAGTCCCGTAGGGAGAAAGCCATGCCCCAACTGCCCTTTCTGCTCCTCGCAGGACTGATCCTCTGCAGTTTTTTTCTCGTCAGTTTCAGTTCTCAGAAGCTGCGCCTTCCGTCCGTTCTGATCTATATCGTGCTCGGGATTGCACTGACGTCTTTTTTCCGCCAAATCGAAGCCATCCACCTGGCCGGCGAAGTGGGGATCGTCCTCCTGTTCTTCATCCTCGGGCTCGAGTTCCCGCTAGCCCGTATGATCGAGATCTCCCAGCGGATCTGGCCGGCGGGTATGCTGGATGTCTTGCTGAACATCGGCGGCGCCATGCTGCTGGCCCTCCTGTTCGGACTGAATCCTCTGGCGGCCTTCGTGTTGGGATCCGTCGCCTATGCGACCAGTTCCTCCATCTCGGCTAAACTGCTCGAGGAACAGAAACGCCTTGCCAACCCGGAGACGGAGTTCATCCTGGCCCTGCTGATCTTCGAAGACCTGGTCTCCCCGATCCTGGTCTCTTTCATCGCTGCTGCGCGGACGGGCGAAGAAATGACCCTCGGCTTTCTCGGAGCACTCCTCCTCAAAATCATCCTGCTCATGACGGGGGCCATCCTGATCGGCCATTATGCCTTCAAACGGATGGAAGGCTTTCTGGCCAGTCACATGCAGCAGGACTTCATGCCACTCCTGGCCACCGGTATCGCACTTGCCTACGCCGGCGTGGCCATGACTTTGGGGCTTTCCGAAATTCTGGGGGCCTTTCTGGCCGGCATGATGCTTTCCGAAACCGGGAAATCCACCGAGTTCGAGCACCTGATCGCGCCCATCCGGGACATCACCCTTCCCTTCTTCTTTTTCTGGTTCGGAACCACCATCACGCTGGGTGAGGGCGTGCCGTATATCGCCCTGATGGCGGCTATGACATGGTGGGCCGTCGCAGGAAAGATCTTGACCGCCTTTTTCGGGGGGCGCCTCTTCGGATTGAGCCGCAAAACGGCCTGCCGAGCGGCCTTTTCCATGGTCCACCGCGGAGAGTTTTCCGCCGTCATTGCCAGCTTGGCCTTACCCCAACTGCGGATTTTCAGCGGTATTTACATCTTTGCAACCGCAGTCATCGGAGTCGTGTTGTTCCAGAAGGCGCCAGCCACTGCCAACTGGTACATGGAGCGTTGGCCGGACAAGAAAAAAGAGATCAAGGACCGGCCTCGAGCAACCCCTTGAAGCCCCGATCACGACGGCAGATCCACACGAGCTACCGGAATACAGCTCCGCGCAGCCTGTGGAACCCTCTCCAGAGCGATGACTCGGCTCGAACGAGACCTTCCGTTTCAGGACATGGAGACAGGAGCTGTTCGAACTGGTTGATAACGAGTTAGAAATACTGTAGGATCCGGTCCGAATCGCAGGATATGCATCCGCCCAAATGGAATCACCTCTTTCGAATGGAACCACTCATGCCCGAAACCGAAGCCGTTGCAAAAGCGCGAGCGACCATGGCGGAATTCGCCACGGAAACGGGGATCCCGCCTGCCGGCGACCACCCTCCGGTGCGCTATCTCTGGACGGACGCCTTTGCCGTGTGCAATTTCCTGGGCCTTTACCAGGCGACCGGCAGTCCCTCACACCGGCAGCTCGCCGTGAACCTGATCGACCAGGTTCACCACGTCCTGGGCCGACACCGCGAGGACGATTCCCGTAAGGGCTGGATCAGCGGTCTCAGCCACCGGAAGGGTGAAGACCATCCTACGGCGGGCGGACTTCGCATCGGAAAGAAGTTGAACGAGAGAGGCCCATCCGCACCCTTCGACGAACGTCTGGAGTGGAATCGGGACGGACAGTACTTCCATTATCTGACCAAGTGGATGCACGCCCTCGACCGCGCCGGCCGTCTCCTCCAAGAAAACCATTACGGAAGATGGGCCGCGGAGCTGGCCAAGATCGCCTACGCCCGATTTACCTATGCCGCGGCGCATGGCCTGGAAAAACGCATGTACTGGAAGATGAGCATCGATCTTTGCTATCCCCTCGTAAAAGCCATGGGGCACCACGACCCTCTGGATGGCTTCATCACCTTCATGCAGCTCGATTCCAATCCCGGTCGACAGACTGCCAGGGACGAATGGCCCGACCTCGAAACCGAGATCGCCGAACTGGCCGACCTGTGCGCCGCGAAAAACTGGGCAACCGACGATCCACTGGGGATCGGCGGGCTTCTGAGCGATAGCCTCCGCCTGGCCCAGCTGACGGCCCGAGGGGATTTCCTGGGAAACGGGCTGCTCGAGGCCATCCTGGATGCATCGCTCCAAGGCCTCAAGATTTTTACCAAAAGCACCCCGATGAAACAACCAGCCGAACAAAGACTGGCCTTCAGGGAGTTGGGTCTTTCCATCGGCCTGCACGGGCTCGAGCGTGCAGAACGGCTGTTGCTGCATGAAACCGATCTGCCGCTCAAAACCCGGAAACTCCAGGGACTGGTCAACCGCCTGATGAAATACGCGCCGCTCGGTAGAGAAATCGAGGGATTCTGGCTCGATCCCGCCCATCAGGAAACCCTCACATGGAAAGAACATCTCGATATCAACCGGGTGATGCTCGCTACAAGCCTGGCCCCGGATGGGTACCTGAACATTTAGGGCTCTGCCGATCCCTTGATAGTTCAGTCGACGACCTGACGTCCATCCCAAAAGGGGTTTTTTGCCCGATCCCGGCCTCGATCTATATATTTACTTGTACGGCGACTTACCGGCTCCTGGCGGGCGGCGGACGCGGCCGTTTCGGGGCATGTTGCCCATCCCGGGATCTGAAAGGAGGTCATCCGTGAATCGGATCTTGATCGGCAAGGGGGAGCGGCCCGTTCACCTGCTCACACGCTATGCCAACCGTCACGGCCTCGTGGCCGGCGCAACAGGCACCGGCAAGAGCGTCTCGCTCCTCGTGCTGGCAGAGGGTTTTTCACGCCTCGGCGTGCCCGTTTTCATCGCCGACGTCAAAGGCGACATCGCCGGTCTTGCCGTGCCGGGAGTGATGAACGAAAAGATCCGGGAGCGCGTTGACCGGATCGGCATCTCCGATTACACGCAGGAAGGCAATCCCGTCATTTTCTGGGATGTCTACGGTCAGTGCGGCCATCCGGTCAAAGCGACCATCAGCGAGATGGGACCGACCCTGCTCGGCCGGATCCTCGAACTGACCGAGGTCCAGATGGGCGTGCTCGAAATCGTGTTCAGGCTGGCGGACGAGCAGGGTCTGCTGCTGCTCGATCTGGACGACCTGCGGGCCCTGCTAGGGCTCGTTGCAGCCAGCCGCAAAGAGGTTTCGGCGGCTTACGGCCTGGTCAGCGCCCAATCCGTGGCCGCCATTCAACGCGCCCTCCTTTCCCTTGGCGACCGGGAAGCGGAAGCCCTTTTCGGCGAACCGGCCCTCGAACTCCCGGATCTGATGCGCACGGACCTGAGCGGACGCGGAATCATCCACATCCTCACCGCAGACCGGCTGATCCTGAAACCGCGCCTTTACTCGAGTCTGCTCCTCTGGATCCTGTCGGAGCTGTTCGAAAACCTGCCCGAAGCAGGCGACCTCGACGGACCGAAGCTGGTCTGCTTCCTGGACGAGGCTCATCTCCTCTTCGACGATGCACCTCCGGTCCTGCGCCGCCGGGTCGAACAGGCCGTCCGGCTCATCCGCTCCAAAGGCGTGGGGCTCTATTTCTGCTCCCAGTACCCGGACGACCTGCCCAATGACATCCTCGGCCAGCTCGGCAACCGCATCCAGCACACCCTGCGGGCCTTTACCCCGCGCGATCAGAAGGCGGTTCGCTCAGCCGCCGAGACCTTCGCCGTCAATCCCAAGCTCGATGTCGCCCGCGTCATTTCCGAACTTGGCGTCGGAGAGGCCCTGGTCTCGACGCTTCAGGAAAAGGGGCTGCCCATGCCGGTGGAGCGCACCCTGATCTGTCCGCCGCGCTGCCGCATGGGAGCGATCACCCCTGAAGAACGTCTGACTGTAAGGGCGCGCAGTCCGCTCGGCGGGAAGTACGACACGCGGCTGAACCGCGAATCCGCCCACGAGATCCTTGCCCGCCGGACAGCTGCAACAGAGGCATCCGAGCCGCAGACTCCCGGGCGCCGGGCGGAAGCCCCCAGTGAAGACCGCAGCGGGCTCGGCGGGCTCCTGTGGGGGACCAAGCGGCGGCAGGGCATGCTGGAGACCATGGCGAAACAGGCTGCACGCACCATCGGAAGCCAGATCGGCCGACAGATCCTCCGGGGCGTGTTGGGGGGCATTCTGGGCGGATCCAGCCGCCGCTAAATACTCTGCCCATCCGGGAATGATTATCCAGCACGGCCCAGTTTCCAATCCGGAAATGAGGATTTTTCTTCACACCCTTCGGGTGCTCAGTCCCACCGCTTCGCGGCGGGTCCCGGTTTGGCCAATATCAAGGAAATCAAGCGTTTGCAAGGAGGGGACTTGGTGGTTGCCGCACAAGCAAACGTGCAGACTGACGCCGAGATTGGCCAAAAAGGCCATTTCCGGGTGGAACCTAAATACTCCGCTCCAGGTTGATCGTCATGGACGGATAAAACCGGTTGGCGCTGAAAAATTGGATCAACCTGGAGTCGTTCCAGGTAACCAGCGTGTTGATTTTCTTGACACCCATCCGCTTCAGGTGATCGACAAATTCCGTAATCAGCCGGGCACCGATCCCCTGATGCTGACAATCGGGGTCGACGCCGATGGTGTCCAGCGTCGCCTCCTCCTGGAAGATGCCATACTGCCCCATGTAGAGTTCCCCCATGACAAAACCGACGACGGTGCCATCCTCTTTTTCGGCCACCAGCGACACCGGGACATAATCCTTCGAATCGAAGAGCTTTTCGAATTTCGCTTTATAGTAATCGTGACGCGAATCCTTCAGGACCTTTTCATCGATTCTGACGACGGCGTCGAAGTCATCGGCCTTCATGAGTCTGATATTCATGGCATCGTCTTTCATAAGGTCTCATTTCTAGCCAAGATGGTCTGCTGTCGCTTTCCCCGTTTTTTTGGCCTGAAGCTGTAGACCGGACGGATCATCTCCCAAGCGCTTCCCGTATCTTCACAGCCAATTCCTGATTCGAAAAGGGTTTCAGCCTCTTCAGGTGAAAGTATATCACACTCTCCCTGTTGCTCCAATGTCATTGAGGGTTCCTTGAAAGTCAACCCTGTCGGTTCAAGCCTCGAGCGGGAATCACCCCGCAAGTTCTGGCCGCGCAGTTGCCCTGAGCCGAAGAAAGTTCCTTCATTTGACGTCTGCATACCCTCCGCCAGGTCCCTTACGGCCCGGCGCTTCAGGAAGATCGATCGGCCATGTTGTATTAGCCTCTGGCCTGGAGCATGAATTTCTGGTAAAAGTGGGGGCATTCTATATCTTTCCGGGAAAAAACCTGGAACCTTCAATACAGGGAGGACCGGCGCTGAAACGGCAATCCTTTCACTGGGCCTGGGTCATTCTGGGGACCTGCTTCCTGGACCTCTTCGTCAACTACTCCGCCCGCCTCGGCTACGGCGTCGTCTTACCCGAAATCATCAAGGATCTGGACCTCAGCCGCACCGCGAGCGGCTCCATCTTCAATGCCTATCTTTTTGCCTATATCGCCCTCACGCCCCTGACGGGTTATCTCACCGACCGCCTGGGGGCAAGACGCATCATCACCGCCTGCGCCTTCATCCTGGCGGCCGGGCTCTTCTCCATGGGACGGTCCCATTCGCTCTGGACGGTCATGTTGTCCTATGCCGTCGTGGGACTCGGAGCGACAGGCATGTGGACGCCGGTCATCACAGTGGTGCAGCGCTGGTTCGCCCCTCACCGGCGCGGACTCGCCCTGGGAATCCTTTCGACGGGCTACGGCCTGGGATTTGCGACCATGGGAGCGGCCTTCCCATGGATCGTCGCCAACTTCACCTGGCGGCATGCCTGGTATTTTATGGCCGCCGGGGCCCTTGGCATGGTCTTTCTGAACGGTGGACTCCTCCGGAGCAGCCCCGAGGCGGCAGGCGCCGTGCCTTGGGGCCTCGAGGATATCGGCATCCCATTGACGACGGGGAATTCGAGGCGGAAGATCCCGCTCCGGAAGGTCTTCAAACACCGGAACTTCTGGCTCATCGGGTGCAGTTACTTCTGCGCCTCCTACGGCCTTTACGGCATCACCACCTTCATGGTGGACTATGCCAAGGACCAACTCGGGCTGCCCATCGAAAAGGCGAGTCTGCTCGCGACGGTGCACGGATCCTGCCAGGTGATCGGCGTTCTTACGATGCTGCCCCTTTCGGACTATTTAGGCAGAAAACGGACGATCATCATCTCCAACAGCATGATCGCCGCCAGCCTGGCAGGGATCCTGTTGAGCGGCCCCTCGTGGCAATGGCTCTATCTGTTCGTGGGTACGATGGCCGTCTTTTACGGCGTCACCTTTCCGATTTACGGGGCATCGGCAGGCGATTACTTTCCGAAGGAGTACATGGGGAGCGTCATCGGGATGTGGACGCCGTTTTACGGGCTGGGGGCCATCGTGGCCAACTGGGTGACAGGCTTTCTGCGGGACACAACCGGCCGGTACAACTCGGCCTTCGTGATCTGCACCCTCACGGCCGTCCTGGCGGTCGCCCTGGTGTCGTTCGTGAGAAAACCGGTCATGGGTGAAACCGATTGACGAGGAGGAGGAAGACAATCCGAATATGGGACGTTATCTCTTGATCGATGTCGGCGCGGGCACGATGGACGTGCTCTACTATGACGCCTCACTCGGCATCCACTACAAGGCTGTCGTCAAGTCACCGGTCCAGCGGCTGGCCGAGGAGGCGGCGGCCATCGAGGGGGACATCCTCGTAACGGGCTGCGAGATGGGCGGCGGGGCTCTCGGAGGCATTCTGCGCCGGAAGGCCGGTGCGGCCCGCGTGGTCATCACCACCCAGGCGGCTGCAACCCTCAATCATGACCCGGGAAAGGTCCGCTCCTGGGGAATCGAGATCGTGGACGCAACCCGAGCCGCGGAACTGGCGGAAGACCCCGGGTTTACACACCTCGAACTGGCGGACGTCGACCCGGAGCGCATCCGGAAGCTCATCGAGAGCTTCGGGGTACCCTTCGCCTTCGATTGCGTCGGCCTCTGTGCCCAGGACCACGGGATGGCGCCCCCAGGGGTGTCGCACCTCGATTTCCGCCATCGCCACTTCAGGGAGATCCTGGATCTCGACCCATCCCCTTACGCGCTTCTCTACCGTGCCGAAGAGGTGCCGGACGCCATGAACCGTTTGAAGTCCCTTGCGGGCTCCGCTGGGAAGCTGCCGGTGACAGAAGGAATCTACGTCATGGACAGCGGCATGGCGGCCATCCTGGGGGCCTCTCGTGACAGCGCCGCCTTCGGTAAAGAAAGGATCCTGGTGCTGGACGTGGCCACCTCCCATACCGTGGGAGCTGCGCTCGAAAAAGACGAGATCGCCGGATTTTTCGAGTACCACACGAGCGACATCACGGCCGGCAGGCTCGAACGGCTGCTGCAGGACCTGCCCGAGGGAAAGATCACCCACCAGGAAATCCTCCGCGAAGGTGGGCACGGGGCCTATACCCGGCGGCGTTTCCCCTATAAAAGCGTCGAGGCGATCATCGTCACAGGCCCCAAAAGGTCGTTGTTGAAGGATTCCAGCCTCTCCGTCGTCTTTGGGGCGCCTTTCGGGGACAATATGATGACCGGCTGCGGGGGGCTGCTCGAAGCCATCCGGCGCAGACAGGGGCTCGATCCGGCCGGGATCGTCTGACGCACCGCTGCGTTGCTTCAGAAGGCTTCCCGGGAGAATCCCTGCCGAATAAACGAACGGGCGCCCATTCGCAAATCGGCCCGCACACCGCTTAAAATATTGATTTAATTGATATTTGACAAACAGGGACCCTCCGCGAAGCGGTGGGACTGCGCACCCGAAGGGTGTGAAGAAACCGGGACCCACCCCGCAGGGGTGGGACTGAGCACGCGCAGCGTGTAAAGAAAAATCCTCATTTCCGGGGTGGAAACTGGGTTCTACCGGGAAATCATTTCCGGATGGATATCATCTAGATCCATCCGGAAATCATTATCCAACGCAACCCGGTTTCCAGGGTGTATCCATCACAATGGATATGATATGATAAAAAATCGTTTAAACGGACAGTGTGCAGCCTGCGCCTCGATTTACAGCCCCGCCCTTCCTTCAGGACCCGGTATGAGGCGCTTAAACCACAGCCAGAGAAGGAGTCAGAAAATCATGTCTGCGACGCAAAAGATTTTGATCTTGGTCTTGGCCGGCCTCATTTTTTTTTCCGTCAGCGCCTGCAACACCATCAAGGGCTTCGGAAGAGACGTCGAGCGGACCGGAGAAACCATTCAGGACGTCGCCAAATAGCCGGGATATCCGAAATATCGCGCAAAATCGATCGGCTGAAAAACCCGAGGACAGCGTCATGACCAAACCCACCCCCCGGGAAATCGAGCGTGTCAGGCACTTGCGAGACGAAATCCGGCGGCACAACCATCTCTACTACGTCCTCGACAATCCCGAAATCTCGGACGCGGAATACGACCGGCTCTTCGATGAACTGACAGCGCTCGAGGCGAAGCACCCCGAACTGGTCCGTCCCGATTCCCCCACCCAGCGGGTGGGGGCGGCTCCGCTCGAAAAATTCAGGACCCTCCGGCATACCATCCCGATGCTCAGCCTCAACAAGTGCACCTCCGAGGGCGAATTCCGGGATTTTCACCGCCGGGTCAAGGATCTCCTGAAGGTCCCTGAAACGGATATCCATTACACCGTCGAGCCGAAATTCGACGGACTGGCGGTCGAAGTCCTGTACGAGAATGGGGTCTATTCCCTCGGGGCCACCCGCGGAGACGGGACGGTGGGGGAAGACGTAACGCAGAACCTCAAGACCGTCAAGTCGATCCCGCTGAGGCTCATGGGGAACCCGGTGCCCGCAGCGATCGAGGTGCGGGGTGAAATCATCATGAGCAAGGAGGATTTCGCAACGCTCAACCGCGACCGTGCGGAACGCGGAGAACCCCTTTTCGCCAACCCGCGAAACGCCGCGGCCGGCTCCGTGCGACAGCTGGACCCGCGCATCACCGCCTCCCGCCCCTTGGGGATGTTCGCTTACGGCATCGGCCGGATCAAATCTCACCAGCCGGCGACCCAGTGGGAGACGCTCGAGGTCTTGAAAAAACTGGGTTTCAGGGTCAGCCCTCACATCCGCCTCTGTAGGAGCGCCGTCGAGGTGCAAGCCTTCTATCACGAAATCCTGGCAACCCGCGACAACCTCCCCTACGAAATCGACGGTATCGTCATCAAGGTCGACGCCTTCGATTTTCAGCAGCGCCTCGGGGAACTCAGCCGGAGCCCCCGCTGGGCCATCGCATGGAAGTTTCCCCCGCAGCAGGAGCATACCGTGGTGAGGGACATCATCATCAGCGTGGGGCGCACCGGGGCACTGACACCCGTCGCACTGCTCGAGCCGGTCCGGGTCGGCGGCGTGGAGGTGAGCCGCGCCACCCTCCATAACGAAGACGAGGTCCACAAGAAAGACGTGCGGGTGGGGGATACGGTGGTCATCCAGAGGGCAGGGGATGTCATCCCCGAGGTGGTGAAGGTCATCCACTCCAAACGCCGGGGCGACCCGCCGCCCTTTGCGATGCCGGAGACCTGCCCGGTATGCGGCTCCAAGGTCGAGCGGCTGCCTGGAGAGGCGATCCATCGCTGCACGGGCATTGCCTGCCCCGCGCAGATCAAAGAGCATCTGGCCCATTTCGTCTCCAAAGGGGCCATGGACATGGAAGGACTCGGCTACAAGTTTATCGAGCAGATGGTGGACAGAGGGATTGTCACCGATCCGGCCGATCTTTACTTCCTCACCAGGGAGGACCTCATGAAGATGGACCGCATGGGGGACAAACTGGCTGAAAACCTCCTGGCGGCCATTGAAAACAGCCGGAATCCTACGCTCACGAGCCTCATTTACGCCCTGGGGATCCGAAACGTCGGGAGGCATTTGGCCGGTGTGCTTGCCCAGCGTTTCCATTCCATCGAAAACCTCGCCCGGCAAAACCAGGAAGATCTCGAGCAGGTGCACGAGATCGGGCCCATCATCGCCCTGAGCGTCACCAACTTTTTTCAAAACCCCAAAAACATCGCCTTCCTCGAAAAACTTGAGCGGGGCGGGCTGACCTTTCCCGTGGAAAATGCGGGGTCACGGAATGCATCCCTTGCCGGGAAGACCTTCGTACTGACTGGCGGTTTGAACGGGTACACGCGGGACGAGGCGCGGGAGCTGATCGAAAAGCTCGGCGGCAGGGTGACCGGATCGGTCAGCCGCAAGACGGATTACGTGGTGGTCGGACGCGACCCGGGTTCGAAATACGACCAAGCGCAACGGCTGGGGATCACGATCCTGGACGAAGCGGCCTTCCGCAACATGACAGGCGGTTGAAAATCCCGGCGAACTCCGGCCCTGGTGGCTTGATCCGAGTAAGTGGGCGGAGGTGCCCCGGCCGAAGGGATGGATGAGAAAGCTTCCCCGCAGATGATCCTTCCCATTTGCAGCCATCCCATAGCGGTGTCTGCAGAAACGAAAGGAAACGTGCACCTGGAAAGGCATCGACACAAAACCGCCGGTGCACCCCAGGACCCGAAAGCCCCTCCAACAGCCGGAGGCCCTTTACAGGGAAAGCCCGTCGGAGGGGAAGGCCTGCATGCTTCAAGACCGGCTGCGGGGCTCGACCTTGGCCGTCAGATAGAAGACGATGCCGAGGACCAGCAGGCCGCCGATCAAGAGAGCGAAGGTGATGGCATCCTTCTCGTCGATGGCCGCCACGAACAGCTTGCGGATGAAGGCGACCAGCGCCAGTTCCACAAAGACCTGGACACGGAACACCCCCCCGCGCAAGTGCTCCACCTGGGTGTGAAGGAGTTCGATCATCATCCAGAGAACCAGGAGCGAACCGAGGGCGCGGATGATGCCCGTCTCGAGGGTCTCCCGGAGCGCATAAAGGATGTCCGAGACGAGGAGCCCCGCCACAGCGGCGGCCATAAGCACCAGACCGACCATGAGGACCAGGTTCAGGCCGTGAAGCAGCCGCTCGGCCCAGCGCACCAGCCAGAGTTCAGCCCGGTGCGAGATGAACACATTCTTGAGTTCGGCCTCCCGATAGGAACTCGTCATGACATCCAGACTGATATCGAGGACCTTGTCCATCGTCTCCAACAGGTCCTGGCGGCGTGAGGCATCCTGCACCCCGGCGACGAGGTGGCTGACGCAAAAGGTTCGGATGAAATTCATGGCGGCGTTGACATAATGCCCGTTCAATCCAATCTTGACATGGATCTTGCCGATCCGCTGGAGGCGGAGCAGATAGCGGTGATCGTAATCCGCCGTGAAGAGATCCCGGAGCCAGGTCTTGATGGTGTGCTTGCGCTTGGCGACCGCCGCCTCCGTGGTGAAGTAGGCGGCGGTCTGGGGGTTTTCCAGAAGATAGGCGTAAAAATCCTCCGCCAGCTGGTCTTCATACGGCAGCAGGATCGCCGCAAGTTCCTCAAGATTTTTCTCGTCGAGAGAGGAAAAGCGGTAGTGCCTGCGAATATCCTGCATGTTTTCCATCGAGCGGTCTCCATCCCACAATCTGCCGGTCAACCATGAGGAAACGGTCGCTATCGGATTCTACTTGCTATTTTCTCATTGTCAACCCAAAGCCCGATCGAGCCCTTTCCGGCCTCCTTCTTGCGGTAGAAGCGGCAGGATCATGGACAGCGCGAGCATTCATCTATTGGAAAAATTGGCTTAGCCAGTCTCCATCCGGAAATGATTTCCCGGCACAACCCAGGCCTGCCATACCGCTGGATGGCCCGTCCACCCCTTCGGGACGGGCCGGCAGTAAAGCAGGCGGCTGGGAAAGAGGCTCGGCGCATCAGATGCCCCCATTCGGGAAAGCGGTTTTTCGGCCCCGCCCGCGGCATCGAATCGCTCGATTCGAGGCAAACCGCAGCGCCGCGGGGCAAAGCATGACCTGAACACCGAAAGGCCTCCGTCATGAAGAATCGCCCCTTCCGGAAAAAGATCACCAGGCGGTTCCTGGCCTGCATCGCTGCGGCGGCATGGCTGGCGCTGTTTTCAGGCTGCTCCGACGATGAACGGCTGAAACAGGAAATACGGGAGGATGCAAAGGCCGGACGTTTCGATGAGGCCGCTGCGAAAGCGCGCGAGCACTTTGCGACGGACAAGCTTACGCTCATGGTGCTGCTCGAAACCATCGCGATCGACCGCGACCGCACCGAAAAGGATGCCTACCGGCGCCACCTCCTTTTCGAAGCGGTGGTGTGGGAGAAGACGGACGCGGGGGTGTCCCTTTCGGCCAGGGTGCTCAACTCGGGCGACCGGACCCTGACCGGTTATGGCATCAAGGCCACCCTGCTGCAGGACGCCGTCCGGCAGGAGAGCTTTTTTTTCTCTCAAATCGAACGGATACCACCCGGGGGCTTCGTCGCCTTTCAACACGAAAGGAAAACCAAAGCGACGTTCGATCAGGTGCGTCTCGAGATCCATGATTTCGGGCTCGAAGAAGACTGATCCTTCATTCTTTCCACTTGACAGCGTACTAGGCCCTGCCTCATCTTGTCCCCTGACACATTCGGCAGCGAAAGGACCCCGCCCCGCCAAACCCGTTCCAGTCCTCTCCAGTCACCCCAACCGCGCGAACGACTGGAGGGATGACTACGCACAAAGGAGAACTCTGTAATGACGAAAAACCCGTTGCGATGCCTGCACCACCACCTCCCGGTCTTCTTGTCGGCCGTGCTGCTTTTCTTTGCGGCAGCCCCTGTCTCGGCGGAAAAGGCCCAATACTCCATGGTGATCGCTCATCTGTATCCTGCCGACATGGAGAGCAACGAGGTGCATCCGGCCCTCGTCCGGTTCGCCGACATCGTCCAGACCCAAAGCGGAGGTGCGGTGAAGGTCAAGATCTTCGGTGCATTGCAGCTGGGGACGGAAGTCGAATACACCGCCAAGGTCCAGCAGGGCAAAACCGTACAGGCGGCGGTGCTCTCCTCCGGAGCCTTTTCCTCCTTTTTCCCGAAGTACCAGATCATTACGACGCCTTTCCTTTTCGACGACTACAACACCGCCTGGGCCTTTTTCGACAGCGAATGGTATGCACGCTTCATGCGCGAGATGCGGGAGGCGACCGGCCTGCGCTGGCTGGGGACCTTCGACGAAGGCGGCGGGTTCGTGGCGTTTACCAACGACAAGCGCCTCATCAAGACGCCTGAAGACATGAAAGGGCTGAGAATCCGCGTCGAAGAGAACCCCGCCCACATCGCAGTGATGGAATCGCTCGGCGCAAAGGCCGTTCCACTCGAGTGGGGGCAGGTCCCGACCGCCCTTCAGACCGGGGTCGCCGACGGACAGTTCAACGCGCCCGGCCTGAACACCGCCATGCGCTTCTGGGACACCTGCGATTACACCACCTGGACAGGCCACATCTACAACACCGGCAACTGGGTAGTCAACGACCAGTGGTTCAAGAATCTCCCTGAAAATTATCAACAAATCATCCTGCGCGCCGCTCGCCAGGCCGTCGGGTATGCCAGAGGGGTCGCGGCCCACCTCTGCTACCTGGGCTGGAAGGAAGGCACCCGGAAATACAAGGGCCATTACATCCCCAGCAGCCAGGAAAAAGAGGCCTTCAAAAAGCTCATGCGGCCGGCCTTTTTCAAGTGGGCGACAGAGGATTTTGGCCTGACGCCGGAACTGCTCAACGAGGTCTGGACCACGGTAGACGATATCAGCAAGGGGCTCGACCGGGAATATCGCGACAAGTGGGGCCTTTAGCACGAGCCGTACCCGCCGCCATGGACTTGCTCGTCTCCCTCAGCGACAAACTGAACGGCATCGTGCTCCGCGTCTGCGGAGCCATGGTGGCGGTGCTGCTTGCCATCAATGTCTACGGAGTCTTCTTCCGCTATGCCCTGAACGATCCCCTGCCTTGGCCCCTGCCCATTTCACGCATCCTGCTCGTTTGGATCGCACTCCTCGGGATCAGTGTCGCCCTCAAGGCGGGTGAACACGTTGCCGTCGAAGGGGCCGTTCGTGCCCTGCCTCTGAAATACGAAAGATATGTCAGGATCGCCGGTTATGGCGTCACGGGTGTCTGGCTGGCAGTGGTCCTCTGGCATGGCTGGCTCGCGACCGCCGCGGCCGATCAGCTTATGATGATCTCGTCGAAGCTCCAGATCTCCTTCAAGTGGCGGCTGGCGGCCGTGCCGGCCAGCGCCGCCGTCCAACTCATCCACATCCTCGCCTGCCCCGCGATCATCGATACAGCCTTGAAACAAAGGGGCGAGGACCGCCCATGACGATCGTCTTCCTCTTCTTCTTCCTGCTGCTGATTCTGGCAGTCCCCATCGGCTACATCATGGGGATTTCCTCCCTGGTCGGCCTGTTCCGGATGGGCGGCTGGGAATACCTCGAGCCCGTGGCCACATCGCTCCACTCCGGCACCTCCAGCTACATTCTCGTAGCGATCCCCTTCTTCGTTCTGACTGCGGAGATCCTCAACCGCTCCGGCATGACCACCAGGCTCGTGGCCTTCGCCAACAGCCTCTTCGGTCATCTGCGCGGTGGCCTGAGCCATGTCAATATCTTCGTCAGCATCCTGTTTGCCGGTTTGACCGGCACCGCGGTCACCGATACCGTAGCCGTGGGCGGCATCCTCATCCCTGCCATGAAAAAACAGGGTTACACCGCCGGCTACGCCGCCGCCGTCACCGCCGCGTCCTCGGTCATCGGCCCCGTGATACCCCCAAGCGTCGTGATGGTGATCTACGCCAGCATCCTGCGGCTTTCGGTCCCGGCCCTTTTCGCCGCAGCCCTCATCCCCGGCCTCCTTTGCGGGGCGGGCCTTCTGGTGCAGAGCTGGATCCTCAGCGTGCGGCGCAACTACCCCCAATCGAACCGCGCTCCCTTCCGGGCGGTTTGCCAAACGGCCATTAGCGCCTTCCCGCCCATGGGCGTGGGGATCTTCATCCTCGGCTGCATCCTCTTCGGGATCACGGATGTCTCCGAGGCCGCCGCCGGCGGAGTTCTTTATGCGATCCTTCTCGGCTGGCTGGGTTACCGGACCCTGGGTCTGCGGGAAATTTGGGCGGCCATGCAGAACACCGTCGTGCTTTCGGGCGTGATCTTCCTTCTCATTGGTGCGGCTGCGGCCCTTGGCTGGTTCATCACCCTTTCGGGCATTGTGGAAAAGACCGGCGGGTGGGTGGCTTCACTGGATGCAAGCCCTTATGTCGTCCTGACACTCGTGGATGTATTCATCCTGATCGTCTGCATGTTCATCGACGTCATTCCAGCCGCTCTGGTGCTGGGCCCGGTGCTCTCGCCCGCCATGACGCAGCTCGGTATCGACCCGATCCACTTCGCGATGGTCATGATGCTCGGCTTGAATATCGGCAACGCCACACCGCCCATGGGGATGAGCCTGATGACCGCTTCGCGCATCGCACACATCCCTTACGAATCCTGTATGAAGGACGCAGGCTGGTTCATTGCGGCCGAAATAGGCATCCTGCTGCTCGTAACCTATTTCCCCGCTCTTTCTCTTTGGCTGCCGCACCTGCTCGGCTACACCAACTAGTTTCCATCCGGAAAGGGTCTTTTTGGCCAATCTCGGCGTCAATCTGCACGTTTGCTTGTGCGGCGACCCACAGGTCGCCTCCGCGCAAGCGCTTGATTTCATTGACATTGTCCATACCGGGACCCGCTGCAAAGCGGTGGGACTGAGCCCCCGAAGGGTGCGAAGAATAAAGCATCACTTCCGGATTGGAAACCGGGTCGTGCTGAACGATCATTCCAGGATAAACGCCAACGAAATCAACCGAATATCCTTGGTCAACCACCCGCCTGGTCATCCTTGCTGCAGGCGGCTAAGCAGCCGCGTGAAGCCCTTTTCGCGAGACCTTCAGGGGACGCTGATAACGGAGTGAACGAATCCCCGGAGAAATTGATCTACTCCATTACCAGCGTCCCCAGGTATTCACTCATGTGCTTCGGCGATCAGGGGCAACTGCGAGACACCCTTCAATATGAAATGTGCTTATGGATAAAATCCTCGTGCTCCCTTTTCCACTCCTTTCCGAACTTCCTCTCGTAATAGGAACCTAGTCTATCGAGCCAGCGCCACCACGGACTCCGACCCTTTTCTGCAGCCTCCAGGACATCCTCCAAAAACAGGGCGATATCGCTCAGCTTTTCCTTGGGGACATAGGATGCCGCGCCTTCCTGCAAAGACTTCATGGTGTTTTCGGGAGACAAGGCATGCGCCGTGAGCATCACGGCAGGCACGCCTCTGCTTCTGGCAATTTGAAGCAGATTGAAGCCGTCCACCCCCATGATGTCCAGGACCGCCAGATCGTAATGCCTGGTATTCAGCAACTCCGCGGCCTCATCGAAACTGGAAGCGGCCGTGACGGAGGACATGGGAAGCAGGTCCTCCAGGCTTTCGAGCACATCCGGTTCGTCATCGACGATAAGGATCCTCTTACCCTTCAATCTCGATGACTTGCCGGTGTTCTCAGACCCCTTTTTGTCCATGGGTTCATCTCCAATAAAAAATGTGCACCCTTTCAGACAGGAAGATGTTGTCTCAACGATTTTTCGCGCAAATTCTACTCGATCAACTCCGGCAAAAAGGTCGCGATGGCGGGAAACGCAATGATAACCGCCGTACCCACAATCAGGGCCAGGAGAAAAGGAACCGACCCCCTGAATATCGTCATCAGGGGAACGTCCCCCGCAATACCCCTCACGATGTACACACATATGCCCACCGGAGGGGTGATGGTGCCCATATGCGTGACGAGCACGATGACAATGCCGAACCAGATCGGGTCATATCCCAGATTCACCACAATGGGATAAAAGATGGGTATCGTCAGCATGATAAGCGCCATCGAGTCGATGAAGAAGCCTCCAACAAGAAAAATGAGGCATATCAAGGCCATGATGGCCCATGGGGGCCAGTGGATCATGGCGACGGAGGTGGCCATATCCATCGGGATGCGGGTCAAGGCCAGAAAGTGTCCGAAGATGGTAGCTCCAGCAATCAACATGATGACCATACAGGATATCTTCAAGGTCCCGTAAATGGAATTCAGAAAATTTTCCCATGAAAGTTTCCTCTGCGCCACCACGATGGTGAGAATCAGCATCGCACCCACGGCCCCGGATTTCGTGGGGGTAAACAGGCCCATCACCAGACCTCCCATCACGAACGTAAAGACAGCGACCGTCTCCCACAAGTCCTTCAGGGAATACACCATCTCCTTGATGCTGAACTTTTCCCCCTTGGGACCTTGCTCCGGCTTCCACAGACAGTAGACCCAAATGGCGACCATAAAAAGAAACGTGAGGAATATGCCGGGTACAATGCCTGCGATGAACAGGCTCCCGATGGACTGCTCGGTCAAGATTCCATAGATGATCAGGACCACGCTCGGAGGGATCAGGGAACCCAAACCCCCGCCCGAAGCCACACAGCCGGTCGCAAGCTGCGGGCCGTATTCGTATCGTTTCATCTCCGGAAGGCCGATGGTACCCATAGTGGCCGAAGTGGCGGTGGCCGATCCACAGACCGCTCCAAAGGCCGCGCAGGCCATGACCGTTGCCATGGCCAACCCCCCCCGAACCCTGCCGATGAATTTATAGGCCACGTCGTACAGGAAACGGCTGACCCCGGCATAAAACGCGATATACCCCATGAAGACGAATAGGGGAATCAGGGTGAGACCGTAAGAGGAAAACACGCTGAAGACGTCCACGGCCAGAAGCTTCATTCCCGCCTTCAGGCTCGTCAGATAACTGTACCCGAGGAACCCCACAATGGCCATGACGTACGCGACTGCCATCCGTGTAAAAAACAGGAACAGCAGGAGCACGATGCCGATGATTCCTACAAGCGTAAAATCACTCATCCTGATCGCCTCCCCTTACGAACACCAAAAATTCAATAAACATGATCAACGCCAAATTGAAGCAGGCGAAGGAGACACCGTAAATGAGGTAAAACGTAGGGAATTGAAGCGTCGGGGAGACCTGCCCCGCCTGGCCCATCTCGCGGGCATACAAATAGCATTGCCATCCGACCAGGCAAAAGAACAGCGTGGTGACCAAGGTCACCACGCTGTCATTGATCCTTTTGACTTTTTTCGGAAACCGCATATAGAGAAGATCCACCCCTGCATGGCCTTTCTCGATCTCCGTATACGGCAACGCAAAGGACAGCAGCAGAAAGGCCATCATACCGACGAGTTCCTCCGAACCTAACAGAGGATATCCGAAGAGACTGCTTACAACATCTGCACACGTGAGAAGCATCATTCCCAAGAGGCAAATTCCCCCCAACTTAACCAGAAAATCCGAAAGCGCTTTTGCGATCTTCATGTACCGCGCTCCTGACTCGTGGGGGATCGAAAAGACAGTTCTCGATCCCCCCGCTAGTTGCCGTTCAGATTTCAATACGTTTCTAAAAAGTGCATGAATATATCGTAATATTCGGCAGTCATGACATTTTTTGGACTAGTCGATCTACTCGAAAAAGGCTCGCTTGTAAAAAATTATCAGATGTTTTCCCACGAACCTCCATTAAACCTCATTCCGCCTCTTTATATTTGCTCTTGAACTCTCCCTTTTTGGCGTCTTCGAGCCTTTTCTGCACGAATTCGAGCACCTCGTCTCCCGGAAGGTTCTTCCCTTTGGTTTCAGTGATATACTCGTCCAGCACCGGCTCGACAGCCTTGGTCCACCGCGCCGATTCCTTCGGCCCGATGCCGATCATGGTGTTCCCGTAATCCAGGAGAAAGTTGATGCCTTCGAAGGCCCCCGCCTCCCAGGCCTTGCCATGCCTGAATACCCACTCGCCGTCGATCTCCTCGATAATCGCCTTGATGTCGTCTGGAAGGGCATTCCATTTGTCCTTGTTCATGGCGACGAAAAACCCGAGGGAGTAGGCGGTCGGATAGCATGCGATGACGTAATTCGTCACCTCGGCCATCTTCCAGCCCTTGTTGGATTCGAGCGGGTACAATCCACCATCGACCACGCCCTTTTGAAGGGCCTGATAGAGTTCGTTCATGGGAAAAGCGGCCGGTGTCCCGCCAAGCGCCTGGATCATACTGGCTGTCGGGCCGTGGGAACGGATCTTCAATCCCTTGAGATCCTCCATCTTGTGGACGGGCTTGTCCTTGGTGTGGATGAAGCCGGGCCCATGGGCGTGGAGGTACAGCAGCTTCACCTCATCCAGTTCGGTGGGTTGGAACTTCTCATACACCTCGTTGATGATAGCCGTGGCCACCTGCCCGCTTGGGAACCCTAAAGGCAGATTGATGAAGTCCATGAGGGGGAAACGTCCCCTGGTGTACTGCAAAACGGAACACCCGATATCCGAAAGGCCCTCTTTCACCCCCTGATAACACTGCGAGGCATCCGTCAGGGTCTGGCCTGGGTAATGGGCGATCTTCACCCGTCCGTCGGTCCTTTTCTCGACCTCTCTGCACCAGGCCGCCTCCACCTTGCTCTGTGAGTGGGTAGGGGGCATGAAGCCACTGTAAGTGAGGTGGATGACATCTTCGGCATCCGCCCCACCCGGGATCACAAAGCCCGTCAGGAGCATGACGAGGAAAGACAGGCACAAAAACGCGGCACCCAGCGAAAACCGACGCTCGATCGATAACTTTTTCATCTCCAACCCCTCCCTTTCTGTTGAAAAACCGATATTGAAGAAAGTGGAACCCCGTCTTTTTACTTCAGAGTTCCATTGACACGCGTTATGACGTCTCCCGGATGACCCTTTTGGCTTTCAGCTCGAATCGGGGCAATTCCCCCACGCCTACAATCTCGACGTCCGGTGTAAAGGTCACGACATATTTGAAGTGCTCGATGAAATCATGGACAGCCCGTTTCAGTTTTTCCTCCGAGATGCCTTCCGAGACCGGTTCGACGCGGATCCGAATGCGTTTTCCGCTTCCCATCTTCGGCACCACGATCTGGTACTCATTGGAGAAGGCGTCCACCTCCCTGATAAGGTTTTCGATAGCCGAGGGAAATACGTTTACCCCGGCAAACTGGAACATGTCGTCCGAACGTCCCAGGATCCCTCCTTCGAGCCTCAAAAAGGTCCTGCCGCAATCGCACCCCTCCCGGTTGAACTTTACCAGGTCCTTTATGCGATATCTGAGAAGGGGCATGGTCTCGCAGCACAAATTGGACAAAACCAGCTCACCGACCTGCCCGTTCTCGACCGGCTGCAGTGTCTCCGGATCAAGGCACTCGGCATAGAACATGGCCTCGTTCACATGGGTGCCTTTCTGACGAATGCACTCGAAGCCGAAGTTCGAGATCTCGCTCGAGCCGATGTCGTCATAGCATTTGGCACCCCAGGTCTCTTCGATAGCCTGCTTGGTCGACAGGACGTTGGCCCCGGGCTCGCCTGCCGCCACAACGATCGAAACCTTCGAATCCCGCAGGGACACCCCCATCTTCTTCGCAGTTTCACCCAGGTAGAGCAGATAGGTGGGCGTTCCGCACACCACCGTCGCCTCCCAGTTGAAGATATTTCGGACCCTGTCCTTGGAAGACTGACCTCCACCAGGGACGATCATGACCCCCGCCTGCTCCAGCGCCGCCTGAAACCCCCACCAGGCGATATAAAGACTATACCCGAAGGGAACGAAAAGGATATCGGAGGTCTTGATGCCGTAGGCATGCATAAAATACATGAACTGCTCGTAGAAGTGAACCGTCCAGTCCTTTTTGTTGAGCATCACCCTGACCGGGATACCGGTGGTGCCGGTCGTCTGGAAGACGCGTACGCCCTCTTCCGGGGGCACGCACATGAAGTCGCCCCAAGGGGGATGTTGCGCCTGGCTCTCCCGCAGCTCCTCTTTGACCGTAAACGGGACTCTCGAGATATCCTCCAAGCTCCGGATATCTGCAGGTTTAATACCGGCTTCATCGAATTTTCTCCGGTACATGGGGCTTCGTTCATACACATAAGCCATACGCTCCTGGAAACGCTTCAGCTGGTGTTCCCCAAGCTGGTCGCGCGGCAGCGTTTCCAACGGCTTGTTCCAATAGCTCACCTGATCCATTCAGAGCCTCCCCGATTGATGTTTCCCCGTGCGCGCCGAGATTGCCGGCGCGGCACCATATTGCGACCTTTCCACCGGCAGGGTCCATTCCCGGAACCGGCCGGATGAAAACCTAGCCGAGCCTGCCGAGGCCTTTCAGAATCTTCTCGGGCGTAAACGGTGTAGAGAAGAGCCTGACACCCACAGCATCGTAAATGGCATTGGCGATAGCCGCCAATATGGCGGATACATAGCCTTCCCCGACCTCCTTGGTGCGGTAGGGCTGTCCGACCCTGTACTGCTCCGTGATCACGTCGATATGCTCCGAGGGGGCGAGGTTCCGGATGCAGGGCATACGGTAGTCGAGCCAGTTCGGGTTGAGGGTCCGCCCCTCTTCCATCATGATCTCTTCCATGAAGGCGTGACCGAGCGCCATGGATACCTGCCCGTCGATCTGGCCTTCCACCAGGAGCGGGTTGATCGGAAACCCGCAATCGTGGGCCGTGACCGCCCTCAGAAGCCTGATCTTTCCGGTCTGGGTATCCACCTCCACCTCCGCTGTCTGTGTATCGAAGGCGTAGTTCTCGGTCCATCTGCCCTTGGTCGTTGCAAGGCTCGGATGCGTCGGTTCGTCCCGCATGGTCCGCCAGTGGCCTTCCCCGATGATCGGATCGCCCCTGCGTGTCCGGATGCTCAACGCAACCAGTTCCCCGTAAGTCAGACTCTTGCTGGGGGACCCTGCGACATAAACTTTTTTGTCTTTAAACACCAGGTCGTCGATGCTCGCCTCCAGCTCCTGCGACGCCAGTTCGAGCAGCTGTTTCCGGACATTGCCGGCGGCCACCCGGGTGGCATTGCCGCACACATAGGCATTGCCGCTGATCCACGAGCCGATATCCACAGGGGTGGTTTCCGTGTCCGCGGCGATCACCTGGATCTCCTCCATCGGAATCTTCAACTCCTCGGCCACGATCTGAGAATGAATCGTTTCGGCCCCCTGCCCGATATCCAGCGCACCGGTAAGGAGCGTCACACTCCCGTCATCGTTCATCTTGACGATGACCGAGGAACTGTTCGGATAGATCAGAGACCCCCCGAAGTAAGAACTGACGCCGATCCCGATGCCCTTTTTGTATCTCTGGCCGGAATTCCCTCCGCGCTTGCCCCGGGCATTATGGAAATCCGTGTGCTTCGCAATTTCCTTGATGCAGTCCTTCAGTCCGCAGTTGTGGACATTGTCCCCATTGGGAAGCTGCTCCCCGGATTCCCGGGAGTTCATCAGGCGGATCTCGATGGGATCGATCCCCAGTTCCTCCGCGATCATATCCAGCTGGGATTCCACCGCGAACCGCAGCTGTGGCGCACCATGCCCCCGCTGGGGGGTTCTGACCGGGTTGTTGGTGAATACCGAGTAGCCCTCGTACTTGAAATGCGGGACCCGGTAAGGTGCCATGGCAAAACCCCACGCCAGGAATATGACCACCACACCGCTGCCGCGGTAGGCACCGGCGTTGTTGATCACGCGGTACTGCTGAGCCACGAGGGTCCCGTCTTTCTTGACGCCTGTCTTCACGGTCACGATCAGGGGCTGACCGTGCCTGAACGCGGTGAATACCTCTTCCCTGGTCGCCACGATCTTGACCGGCCTGGCGGCCTTCATGGAGAGGAGCGCCGCGCAGAATTCGTGGGAGAAGAGATCGATCTTGCCGCCAAAGGCCCCTCCGACGTAAGTCTTCAGGACCCGCACGGACGAAAAAGGCAACCCGAGGGTCTTGGCGAGTTTCGCCCGCTTGAGAAAAGGCCCCTGAGACGACGTCCAGACGTTGAGTTTCCCATCGGGCTCGAAGCTGGCGACCGTCGCCTGGGGCTCCAGATACCCATGGGTCCGAAGATGACTTTCGAACCGATCTTCCCGGACATAGTCCGCCTCCTGAAAACCGGCTTCGATATCCCCCCACTCCGAGGTGGTCTTTCCACCGATGTTCATCAGAGGCTCTTTCACCTTCGGATGCGTCGGGTGAATCTCCGGCGCACCGGACTTCATCGCCTCCTCCGGATCGAAAACCGCCGGAAGCGGCTCATATTCCACCTCGATCAGCCTCAGGGCCTCGTCCGCCGCGTAGACGTCCGTGGCCGCCACCGCCGCGACTTCCTCCCCGATAAACCTCACCTTATCCATGGCCAGGGGATACTGGTCCGCAGGATATCTGGGGGTCTCCACAAAGCCGTGTTTGATGCCCAGGGTGTCTTTCCCGGTGATGATCGCCTTGACCCCCGGGACCTGCCGTGCTCGTGTCGTATCGACATGGAGGATGCGCGCGTGGGCATGAGGGCTCCTCAGTATCCTCCCCACCAGCATGTTCTTCAGCTGAAGATCCACCGTATAAACGGCCTGTCCGGTCACTTTCTCCGGACCGTCCTTCCTTAGAATCCGTTTTCCCACATATTCCAGATCGCCCATGATTGATGCTCCTTGAGATGGCTCAGCACTTGCCGGCCGGCAGAGAAGCCGCATGCAGCACGGCCTCCATGATCTTGTTGTAGCCGGTGCACCGGCATAAATGACCTTCCAGCGCCTCCTGGATCTCTTCCCCGCTCGGGGCGGGGTTCCGTTTGAGCAAGGCGGTCGAGGCCAAAACCATGCCCGGGGTGCAAAACCCGCACTGAACGGCGCCTTTTTCCAGAAAGGCCTGCTGGACAGGTGTCAGAACACCTTCGTGGGCCTGCCCCTCTATCGTTTCGATCCGCTTTTTCTCGCATTCCACGGCCAGCAGCAGACACCCAAGAACCGGCTCCCCCTCCACCAGCACCGTGCAGGAACCGCACTCGCCCGTTCCGCAGCCCTCCTTGCCCCCCGTCAAACCGATCCGGTTGCGCAGGACTTCCAGCAGGGTCTCCTGGGGCTCCACGGCAAGTTCATAGGTCTCACCATTGACCGTCAGTTCCAACAATCGTCTCAATAGCTTCGTTCTCATGACGCACTCCTGTTATCGACCGCCGCCTGTAAACTGATCAACCGCGCGGGTCAGAGCATTCAGTGTTTCGACCTTGAGGGCCTCGGTCAAATACCATTTGGAATAACCGTGATGCGGGATCACCGTCACCTCCTCTGCCACGCGCCGCGCTGTTTCGGCCAGTAGCGGCGGCGAAAATCGCTCTCCCACCAGCGATCCCTCGCTTTTCAGCGCCCGTACAGGGGCCGGAGACAACGCTCCAACGGCAATCCGCGCCCGGCTGCAGGTTCTCGAATCCTCGCCGGTCTCCAGAAGCACCGCCACGTTCAAGGCCCCAAATTCAATTCCGTCCCTCAAGGTCAGTTTGGAGAAGGCCCACCCCCGGGTGCCTCCTGCCGGAGGCACCCGGATGCCGGAAATGATCGCATCGGAGTCGATTGCCAAAGGGCTCAGGGAATCGCCGCTATAAAGCGCTTCGAGATCCAGCAACTCGCCGCCCCCGGCCCCTTCGACCCGGATCTTCGCGCCTAGGCAAATGAGGGCCGGTGCCGTATCCGACATGTAAACAGCCCAGCACTTTTTTCCCTTCGGTATGAAATAGCAGAAATCTCCTCCCCGTTTGAAACAGGGCTCTACAAACTGAAAGGTGTGTCGCTGGTTGAAATAGAGACATCGGGTATCCTGGCAGAGGTTTCCCGCCAGGGTGGCGACATTCCTGATCTCCCGCGTTGCCACCTTGGCGGCGGCTGCGGCCAGAAGCGGCGCCTTTTCCGCCACCTCTTGGGAGGATGCTACGGCCGCCAGGGTCAAGGTGCCGTCCAGGATCAAATCCCCTTCCGGGAGGACCTTTGGAGCTGAAGCCCCGAGGCCTTTCAGGCTGATCAGGCGCTCTGGATCGGCCACCCCGTATTTCATGCGGGGCAGCAGATCCGTTCCTCCGGCCAGCAGGGCACTTTTGCCAGCGTTTTCCCTCAAGAGGGTCGAGGCCTCCTGAAAGCTGGCCGGTTTCTCGAATGCAAATCTGGGAAGGTACATGTCCATCCCTCCGTGAATGAAAAAGGTTTTCTCTGCAAAAACGCACCATCGGGACGACCCGTCCCTCCAAATGGAACCTGGACCTGCGGTCGCCCCCAATCGATTCTCTGAAGCGGGTTGCGCATTGGATGCACACACGTGCATCTTTGGTTGGTGGAGTTTGAGATGGATTTTGAGCAAGAGGCGTGCCGAAAAATCTCCAGCGGATCATTTAGCTGAAAACACAGGGAAATTGGGGTTTCTTCCTAATGAAAAGCTGATTAAATGTCTCCTGATAAGAGGCAGGAACGTCTCCTTGGATGAAACAGATGCACACTGAATTTGTTGAACGAACGCTTTGACGCTATAGCGACAAGTGGTTACAGTGTTCCCGGGTTAACACAAGGAGGGAACGTTATGGCAGCACTGAGCAAAAGAGCCACCATCTACTTCGAGCCCGATCTGCATAAGGCGCTGCGGCTTAAGGCCGTAGAGACAAACCAATCCTTGTCTGAGCTTGTAAACGATGCCGTCAGAGAGGCGCTTGCCGAGGATGCCGAAGACCTGGCCGCCTTTGACGAGCGAGCGGAAGAGACTGCTATCCCCTACGACGAAATGGTCATGAGACTCAGAAAAGATGGCCGAATATAGTCTCTTTTTTAAGGAATCCGTTCAAAAGGATCTCGATGGCATCCCCAGAAAGGATTTGAAGAGAATCCTAAGCAGTGTCCATCCGGAGATGATTTCCCTATAGAACCCAGTTTCCAATCCGGCAATGAGGATTTTTGGTCAATATCAAGGAAATCAAGCGTTTGCGCGGAGGCGACCTGTGGGTCGCCGCACAAGCAAACGTGCAGATTGACGCCGAGATTGGCCAAAAAGACCATTTCCGGATGGAAACTAAGTAGTATCCATCCGGAAATGATTTCCCTATAGAACCCAGTTTCCAATCCGGAAATGAGGATTTTTGGCCAATATCAAGGAAATCAAGCGGTTGCGCGGAGGCGACCTGTGGGTCGCCGCACAAGCAAACGTGCAGATTGACGCCGAGATTGGCCAAAAAGACCATTTCCGGATGGAAACTAAGTAGAATCGAATCCCTTGCTACTAATCCGCGCCCTGCAGGATGCGAAAAACTCACTGGCCCGGACCGCTACCGACTGCGACAAGGGCGGTACCGCATGGTATACTCGGTTCAGGACGAAGAGCGCATTGTCACCGTGGTGAAAGTCGGACACAGGAAGGATATCTATCGCTGATAGCGGCCAAGCGGTTGAAGATAGATCGGCAAATCCGCTGGACTTCTTTCCTTGCAAGCTTAAACGTGGCGTTCGACAGCCTCTGCGGGCTGGTTATGCCCTTTTGAACGATTTTCCGCATATCCCGAATTGCTTCATGAGCCGTTGAAGAGAGGTGCGGCGCATATTCATCGCCTGGGCGGTTTTCGTGATATTGCCCTCGTTGAGCGCAAGGCACCGGGCAAGATACTGGCGGGTGAAATCGTCCACAATCTTCCGGCGCATTTCCTGAAAAGTGATCTCCTGGTCCGCTTGAACATGCGGAAATCCGGCTTTCATTAGCCCGGACGGCAGGATATGTTCGATTCGAATGTTTCCGTTTTCCGCCAGTACGGCTGCCCGCTGAACGGCGTTTTCGAGTTCCCTTACGTTCCCGGGCCAATCGTACGCACACATCATGCTCAGGATCTCATCCGGGATATGAAGGCGTTGGTCGAGGTTCAGCCGCGCCGTGTAATATTTCAGAAAATGGCCGGCCAGGACGGGGATATCCTCGCACCGCTCCCTCAGAGGCGGCATGATCAGGGCAACGACATTGAGGCGAAAAAAAAGATCCTGCCTGAATGCATTCTCCTTGACCCTTTCTTCGAGATCGCGGTTGGTGGCGGCGATGATTCGGACATTGACCTTCACGGGTTCGACGGATCCCAGCCTGACGATGGTCTGCTCCTGGACGGCCCGCAGCAGTTTGCCTTGAAGATCCATAGGGATTTCGCTCACCTCGTCCAGGAAAAGCGTGCCTTTGTGGGCCTTCTCGAAAAAGCCCTTACGGTCGGTGTGGGCCCCGGTAAAGGCCCCTTTGACGTGTCCGAAGAGCTCGCTCTCGAGGATACCTGCTGACAGGGCCGCGCAGTCGGCTACGACAAAGGGCTGATCCCTGCGGCCGCTCCGGTCGTGGATGGCCTTTGCAGCCAGTTCCTTACCTGTCCCGCTCTCGCCGTAGATCAGAAGGTTGCAGTCGACGGGCGCTATCTTTTCGATCGCATTCATGACCCGGTTCATGGCCACGGAAGATCCGAACACGAAAGACCGCTCCCGACTGTCCTTCAACTGATTGCGAAGGTCCTCGATCTCCTCCTGCAACGTCTTTTTCTCATGGACCTTGTCCACCACATGGAGCAGCTCATCTGCATCGAAGGGTTTCGAAAGATAGTCGTAAGCGCCGTATTTCATCGCCTTTACAGCGGTTTCCACGGTCGCATAGCCCGTCATGATGATGATCTCCAGTGCCGGGCTCACCGTCTTGACCTTCCCCATCAGGGTGATGCCGTCCATCCCGGGCATCCGTATATCCACCAGCAGGAGGTCGAACAGATGCCCGTTTTTCTCGATGAGATCCAACGCAGCCGTGCTGTCCGACGCCCCCATCACCTGGTAGCCCTGCCTCGAAAGCAGCCTGATGCAGCGTTTGCGGATGGACACCTCGTCGTCCACCACCAGTATGCGAAAATGCTCCTTCAACGGATGCCTCCCTCCTTGCTTGCTTCCAGGGCCGGCAAGAGGATGCGGAACACGGAACCCTCGCCGCCTCGCGTGTCTTCCACCATCATCCGCCCTCCGTGCTCTTCCACGATCCTCTTGCTGACCGCAAGCCCCAGACCGGTTCCCTTCCCGTCCTGCTTGGTGGTGAAAAACGGTTTGAAGACACGATCCATCAGATCCGAAGGGATCCCGGGGCCATTGTCGGCTACGGACAAACGCACCCAGTTTCTGGCATCTCCAGGGAACCGGTAAGGCTCGGCTGAAATGGTGATTCGCCCTCCTTGAATCAACGCGTCCCGTGCGTTCTTGACGACGTTCATGATGACCTGCTGAAGACTGTTGGAATTGCCCCTGACGGAGGGGAGGTTTTCCCGGTACCGCTTGACGATTTCAATGTTTTCGATCTCGGCTTGACGCTGCACGAGCATCAGGCTGTCGTCGATCACCCTCGTAATGCCGAGGGGTTTCCGCTCTTCCGGAATACTGCGGGAGAAGTCCAGAAGCTTCTGCGTGATTTTCTTGCACCGGCGCGCATCGTTTTCCATATCCACGAGTTCCTCGAGCGCCATCTCGAGATCGAGTTTTCCATTACGGATATCCTCCAAGAGCATTTGAACGGATATGATGAGCCCGCCCAGGGGATTGTTGATTTCGTGCGCCACCTCGCTCGCCAACGTGCCGATCAGGGACATCTTTTCCGACTGGAAAAGCTCCTCCTTGAGTCTTTGGATCTCTGAGATGTCCGTGACCGCATTGACAATGCCCGAAACGATGTCCCCTCCTTCACACAGGTAGGAACTGGAGACAAAGAAGGGGACTTTTTTCCCGCTCTTCGTGATGAAGCTGGTCTCGAAGGATGACTGCCCGGCGCTTTCTTCCGTGGACGCCGTCAAGCGCTCGAACAGAGAATGATCTTCGGCATCGACGACCGTGGTGTAGTGGCGCCCCAGCAGCTCCCCGGGCTCGTATTCGAGCAGATCGGCAAGCCTCTTGTTGACGAACGTGATCTTCCCTGAAAGATCGATGATCTGTATCCCGTCGTTGAGGGACGCTATCAGGTTCTCGTTGAAGGCCTTCAAGCGGGCCATTTCCTGATCGATCCTCTGTTTTTCCTTCTCCTTCGTGAGGTCACGGGCCACACCCACCATAGCGATGGGTTCATCCTGTTCACCCCTCAGGGGCACGCACCTCACGTGGGCCGGGAAGCGTCTGCCACCCTTGGTGCGAAAAATGATTTCGCCGTTGTAGGTCTCATTTATCCGGATACAACCGAGGACATCAGGCTCACTGGCTCCCAGCACGACGATGTGGCGGTTCAGGACCTCGGACGCCTCGAAACCGAACATCTGCTCCGAATATTTGTTGAAAAAGACGAGATACCCTTCGAGGTTGGTAATTACGATGGATTCGATGATATTTTCGAGGACGTTTTCGATGAATTCCTTGGTGGTCTTTTTCATGCCCAGGATCAACCTATCCCAGTTGATCGGCTCCTTACCGGTAAAACGGCCTAAACGATCCGACGAACCGTCGGGATCGACTCTCGGTCAAAACCTTTCAACGCATTCGGCACCGATCCTCTCGTCCTCCATCAAATGTCCTCCTCTTCTTTCACGATTGGGAATCCTCCCTGATTTCCATCCGGAAATAGCCCTTTTTGCCGATCTCGGCGTCGATTTGCACGTTTGCTCCTGCGGCAACCTGCAGGTCCACTCAGCACAAACGATTGATTTCATTACTATTACTCAAACCGGGACCCGCCCCGGAGGGGTGGGACTGAGCACGCGCAGGGCGTGAAGAAAAATCCTCATTTCCGGATTGGAAACCGGCCCGCGCTGCATAATCATTTCCGGATGGACACCCCCTGCCTTTCTCACGAGCCCTATATCATATATCATACAGGTCGTCGTATGTTTTTCGCAAACAACGACTTGGCAAAAAATCAGAAAATGCGGGAGATAATTTTTCAAGACCGCTCTGTGTCAATGTGGGTGAGACACGCCCCCCTTGCAAGGCTTTTTGCCCTGCGACCCACAGGCTGCCAAAGGTACAGCGGACGCTCGTAAAGAGGTAACAAGGGGGTTTGTTTTTTTGTTTACCCGTGTCGCCCAAAAACACAGCGTCTTTTCCACCAGCAACCTCCAAAAGCAAAATGGTTTCCAATCCGAGTCGAGCTGGATAAAGCAACTCCGGATGGATAGTTTCCATCCGGAAATGATTTCCCGGTACAACCCAGCTTCCAATCCGGAAATGAGGATTTTTTGCCAATATCAAGGAAATCAAGCGTTTGCGCGGAGGCGACCTGGTGGTCACCACACAAGCAAACGTGCAGATTGACGCCGAGATTGGCAAAAAAGACCATTTCCGGATGGAAACTAGATATAAATGGGTCACGTGTTCAGGGCCTGGCTCACACCGCCGGGAAAAACGCGGCCGGCTCGCCATATTTTTCTCTGCAGACCAGATTCCACCCATTGACAGGGCATCCATGCATGGAGTAGACATTTCCCTCAAAGGAGTACCCACATGAACGACATCGTCAGCGCCATGCAGGCCATGACCCTCGACGAAGCCACGAGGCTCATGGACACAGCCCTCGGGCGGAGGCCCGCCAATCTCGCCATCGTAAACGCGAATCTCGTCAACGTCTACACCGGTGAAATCCTCCCAAACCAGGGGGTCTGCATCAGCGGTCGGTGGATCGCCTACACGGGGGAAGATCCCCGGGCCTCCATCGGAGAGGAGACCCGCGTCATCGACGCCGCCGGCAAGACCGTCATCCCCGGGCTCATCGATGGACACACCCATATATCGAACCCGTGCACGCCCTTCGAGTTTCTGCGGTATATCATGAGGGGCGGCACCACGAGCCTGATCGGGGAGATGATGGAGCCCTATCCCGTGGCCGGCATAGAAGGAGCCCTCGATTTCGCCGCGGCCCTGGAGGATCAACCCATCAAGCTCTTCACCACGATGCCCGCCATGGTCTCCATCAGCCATGCATGCCGCGCCATAGCGCTCGACGATCTCGGGATACTGGCCGAACTACCCGGGACAGTAGGGATAGGCGAATCCTACTGGCAGGCGGTGATTCAATCGCCAGAGGTCTATCTCCCCGCATTGCTCGAAACCCGGAGACGCGGTATGGTGCTGGAGGGCCATACGGCTGGAGCGAGCGCTCGAAAGCTTCAGGCCTACACCGCCATGGGCATCACCTCGTGCCACGAACCGGTCAAACCGGCTGAAGTGCTCGAACGGCTGCGCCTGGGGGTCAACGTCATGCTCCGGGAAGGGGGCGTTCGGAAAGACCTGGAGGTGCTGGCCGGGATTCTGGAAACGGGCGTCGATCTGCGGCGGGTGACCGTCTGCACCGACAGCGTCACACCCGATGACCTGGTCTCGCACGGCTACCTGGAATGCGTCGTCCAGAAGGCCATCGACTGCGGCTTCGAACCGGTGGATGCCATCCGCATGGCAACCCTGAACGTAGCCGAGCATTTTCATCTCGATCACCTGATCGGAGGCATTGCACCCGGGCGATATGCCGACCTGCTCGTCATCCCGGACCCCCGTACGATCCGGGCGGAATGGGTCGTCTCGAACGGCCGGATCATCGCGAAAGGCGGAGAACTCCTGATACAGCCCCGCCGCCACCGGTTCTCCGAGGCGAGCCTCAACACCATCCACCTCCCAAGACGGATGGCGCCCGCTGATTTCGACCTGCTCAGCCCCATCCAAGGCCCCAGCGCCCGCGTGCGCGTCATGGAAATGGTGACGGATCTTGTCACCGCCGAGCGCCACCTGGATCTTCCCGTGGTCGAAGGACGGATATTATCCGATCCACAGAAAGACATCGTCAAAATAGCCGCCATTGACCGCCGGATCATCCCGGGCAAGAGCTTTACCGGGTTCATCAAAGGCCTTCACATGACGCACGGTGCCATAGCCATCAGCGCTGCATGGGACTGCACCGACATCATCGTCGCAGGCGCCGATGAGGGCGATATGGCCATGGCGGTCAACCGCATCCTCGATCTGCAGGGCGGATTGGTCATCTGCGCAGGCGGCAGGATCATCGAAGAAATCCCCCTCCCGGTTTTTGGCTATATGTCCCTCGAACCTATCGAAACCGTGGCCGAAAAAATGAAAACGACAACCCTGGCCCTCCGAAAAATGGGGATCACCTTTCCGGATCCCGCGCTCTCATTCGTCACGCTGACCGGGGCTGCCATCCCCTATTTGCGCATCTGCGAGGAAGGCTACGTAAACCTGAAAGACGGCCTGACCTCGGGGATCTTCCCGAATGACTCCGGCGAACGAGAAAATTGAGCATTCAGTGAGTACGCGGCAGATAAGGGCCAACATGCCTGGTGCATCCATAAATGCGCTCCCGATAAAGATGAGTATCCCGAAAGAGCGACCTCTAAAAACCATATTCTTCGTTAAATTTTTGAAAATATCTCTTGCGTTTTTTGCGGGATAATTTATATTCTTTCCCTGAATTATCCCGGTAGGGCATCCGGGCCGGCTTCATTCGCAGGTATTGATCCATTTGTCAGAGTGACGACCTCGGATGGGGAACAGGTTGAACTTTTGTTGAAAGGAGGTTGGGCACTGTGGCAAAAGGCACCGTCAAGTGGTTTAATGACCAAAAAGGATTCGGTTTTATTCAGCAGGATGAGGGCTCAGACGTTTTTGTTCACTTCTCCGCGATCAAAGGCTCCGGCTTCAAGTCTCTCGCCGAAGGCGACCGCGTGAGTTTTGATGTTGAACAGGGCACGAAAGGTCCCGCCGCGAAAAACGTCGAAAAAATCTAAGCACCCAGGACTTTGACGAGGCAATCCGCTGCACCGGGCGGATTGCCTTTTTTTATGCCCCGACCGTGCACCACGGAAACGGTCTCTATCCGCCCTGCAAGCGGAGACCGACCAGCCGAACAGCCATCGAGGACACCTGTCTGGCTTCCATCCCAAAAGGCCTCTTTGCCCAATCCCGACATCAGCCCGTGCAAAACGCACCCCCGCTTGTGCATGACGCCGCGATCGGGCCCTCCTGACTAATCGTTATGCCTTTCATATCATTAATCAAAAAAGGGTGAGGCACCCTCTGGCATACCTGTTGCTGATTTACCCCAGGCAGATTTGTTTTCTTTGACCCTGCCTGCCCCCTTCTCTCCGGAGCGCCGTGAGGTGAATCCATGTTTCTGCACAGCAAAGGCTTTACACTCCTTGAACTTCTGGCCATCCTCGCCATCACGGGGATCACGGCCGCCATGGCCGCACCCGCCCTATCCCAAACCATACACCACTGGCATTTGAAGACCGCGGTCCAAGATGTATACCAGGGGTTCCAGTTGGCAAAAACCTCCGCCGCCTTGCGCCATACAGTCGTGGCCCTGATCTTCGATCGGAACTCCGTCGGGATTTCCGGCGGCTTCACTGTCTTTTCGGATCTCGACGCCGATTTGAGTCACGATGAGGAAGAGCGGGTGATCAAGCAGGTCCGCTGGAAAAATTATCCCGGGATCTCGGTAGCGCGCGAACAAGGCGGGGAGGAAAAGCTTTCTTTCGCCTGTAATGCAGACAAGCATCCGGCCGTCGGGTTCCGGCCGAACGGGATCCCCATCTCCAGCACCGGCGGGCTCGGCATGGGGGCCATTATTCTCGAGAACCGCTACGGCCTCCGCCTCGGCGTGATCCTCTCCTGCGCCGGCCGGCTGCGGATCGCCGAAGAGTAGGGGAGTGATTCAATGGACCAACCAGACCCAGATCCCTATTTCGATTGGGCCTTTTCCGGCCGTTTTGTCGCCGGGGAACCGGCGGCTTCCGGCACAAGAGGCTTCAGCCTTCCTGAGATCTTGCTTGCGATGGCCATTTCCGTCCTCCTTTCTTCGCTGATCTGGGTGAACTTTCAGTCCCAGCACGGGGCCTATGTCGCCCAAACGCTGACACGCGCAATGCAGGAAGACCTCCGTTCGACGCTGACCCTCATCACGGAAGACCTGCGGATGGCAGGGTACAATCCGCACCCTCTGCCGGTGCAGCCAGCCGTCCAAAACGGGATCCTGCTCGCCGGCAAAGACCGGGTCCGGGTAGCCATGGACCTGAACCGCGACGGAGATGCCGAGGACTCGAACGAAGACGTGACCTATCTGATCAAGGATTCCGACGGAATACCGGCACTTGAGCGCAAGGCTTCCTTCAGTGGTCAGGCTACCTTTCAGCCGGTGATCAATCATGTCGAGGCGCTCGATTTCGTCTATCTCGACGCGAGCGGGAAGGTCCTCGATGACGACGGACGGGGCAACGTCACGAAAACACTCGATCGGATTCACAGCATCCAAGTCCTGCTGGCCGTCAGAAGCCAGTTGAAAGACCGAACATACCGGTACAGCTCAGCCATATTCAATCTGCAGGGCCAACGGATCCTGCCCGCCGCAAAAGTCCCATACCGCCGGGCCTATCTGACCGAAACGGTGTACTGCAGAAATCTGGGGCTGGCGGATCATGATGCCCGATCGTAGACACGGGCTCGATCCCGCACGGTTGATTTCATCCGCTCTGCGGCATTCGAGCGGGATGACCTTGATCGAGGTCCTGGCCGCCACACTGGTCCTTTCCTTCGGTCTGCTCGCCCTCGCGTCCCTTCAGATCACGGCGATGCGAGCCGACGCCTATGCGAGAGACCTTTCCAAAGCCACGGCCATCGCCAGAACATGCATGGAGGAGTTCCTGGCCGCGCCTTACTCGACCCTCCAAGCACTGAACGGTTCTCCCGTCATCAATCGCCTGGGCTTCTCGGTAACATCCGCCGCTGAACCGTTGGAAGGGCATACGGCCGGCCTGCGCCTGACCGTCAACGTCACCTGGCAGCACAAAAACAGAACCCACTCCATAAAACTGCACTCCCTCAGGAGACCGCCATGAATCCTCCACCCGTTCATCGTCCTGCCATTCATTCCCCTGCAAGACCCCGCCAAGAAGGGGCCGCATTGCTGCTCGCGCTCGTCTTTCTGGCCCTGTTCAGCCTACTCGGACTCTCCGCCCTGCGGGCCTCCACCAACGAGATCCTGATGGCCGGCAGCCTCAGACATCAGGCCATCGCCTTCTACAATGCAGAGGCCGGCATCCAGCACACCCTCGAGGTCATGGAGCAGGGACTCGAGGATAAAGCCTTCAGCCTCCCTCAGGCAGAAGATACCCCGGTGCCCCTGCCGATCGAAGAACCACCGGCAGGACTCGATTTTCAGATAGAGCCGGGGAGCTTCATCAGGACGGGCCAAAACCTCTATACCTTTACAAGCAAGGGGTTCGGACCCCAAAGCGCTCAAGCCCGAATCAGGGTTCTTTTCAAACAAGACACGGCGCCCGCCCTTCGGTACGGCGTCTTCGGCAACAGGCGGGTGGAATTTTACGCGACCGCGGGGGCCTACAGCTATGATTCCAGGGGCACGGGGAAACCCTCCCGAACCGATGCGGCTGCCTTGACCCATAAAGGCTCGATTGCCTCGAACGAATCGATCGTTCTGGGCGAGAATGCCGTCATCGACGGCGATGTCTACCTTGGAGAAGGCATCGGAGGCATCCAGGCCTGGATTTGGGCAGCCGACCCTTCCAACAACAATATTTCAGGAGAAAAAGGCATCCAGGCCGGCAGGATGAACACGGATCCGCTTGGGCTTAGGGCCGGCGCCTACGGCGCCCGATTCAACGCCCCGTTGGCGGATTTCGACAACCAAACGGACTCCCTTGGTTCGTTCCTGGAGATCGATGGGAATCTTACACTCACCGGCAGGAGCAGCGGGACAGAATATCTCCTGACCCACTTCACCCTGAAGACCGGTGCGGTTCTGACCGTCGACGTACGAAACGGACCTTTGACCCTGTATCTGGTCGGGCCCATGCTCTGTGAGCCGGGTTCCACGATCGAGGTCCTGGGCAGTCCGGCGGACTTCACCATTCTCTGCAGTACGGGCGATCCCCTCTCCATCGGGGCGGGGTGCACGGTTATGGGGCTCGTCTACGCCCCTTACGCCGACGTTTCGCTTGGGGCGGAAGCCGCCCTGTATGGGGCGATCTGGAGTGATACGGCCGCTCTTGGAGACGGGGCAACCCTCTTCTACGATGAACAAGCAGCGGAAAAATATTGGATTCACACAAACAGACTGACCCTGTGCGGCTGGGACGAGGCCTTCCCGTAATCCACCCCTGCGGTCTTCGCTGCCCCGCAGCCCCGAACCGGATGCCGGCGGCAGACCGGGCGCGGATCGCACCGCATTCGATCCGCTGACACCATTAAGGGCTTGACACATCCCCTGCTGAACATACAATAACGCCCAATCGGCTGACCCGACGATGGGGAATCCCCATCCTTTCGACCGTGAAGGGACTTTTGCGCAGAGCCACCATCAGCCTCGCCACGGCCCCTGGTCAGCAAAACGGCCGGCGCCAAGCCACATCGATCAGGCCACGCGCCTGAGCGGCGCCCGCGCAGCCTGAAAGGTTTTGGAATGAACCAGAAATTACATTCGAACGAACTACCGCCCGACGGCTGGCACGAGTGCCGAATCCGTGTCCGTTACAAAGACACCGACCGGATGGGCGTCGTCTACTACGGCAACTATCTCACCTTTTTCGAGGTGGCCCGGGCGGAATTCATGCGGGATCTCGGGTTTTCCTATGCCCGTTTAGAGGCGGATGGCTATAGTCTGGTGGTGATCGAAGCGGCGGCGAAGTACCATGGCAATGTGGGCTATGACGCACTCGTCCGCGCCCGATCGAATGTCACGGAGCTGAGCAAGGTCCGGATGCGCTTCGAATATCGGATCCTGGACGAAGAGGGACGCCTGCTCGTCAGTGGTCACACCACCCATGCCTGCCTGAATGAACAGCAGAAGCCGGTACGCATCCCCGCAGCCATCGAGCAAGCCATCCGTGACAGGGGTTCAATCCCCCATTCAGACCGGGAAAATTGAATCTTTGAAGCGCTACGGCCCATGCACCCGGGATGCCGCCACGCAATGCCTTCACAAGGCCTGGCAGCGCGGACAGATATGAGTGCTGCGCTGCCCCACCACGATCCGTTCGATCGGGCAGCGGCAGCGCCGGCAGGGTTCGTTGGTTCGACGGAAGACCTTCAGATGCGCTTGGTTTCTCCCTGCCATCTCCCCCAGCGACCTGAAATTGGCCTTGCCGCGCCCGAGGGAGGTCCCGCCGTTCCGAATGCCTCTTTCGAGCACCCTGACGATCGCTCCGTGAAGGGCCCGGATCTCTTTTCGGGTAAGGGTGACCGAAACCCGGCAGGGATGCAGCCCGGCCTCCCACAGGGCCTCGTCGACATAGATATTCCCGAGTCCAGCCAGAAAAGACTGATCGAGCAGAAGGGGCTTCAACCGCCGTCTGCAGGAAAGGAGCCTCTCGGCCAAGAGCGGCACGGTGAAGTCCGGATCGAGGGGTTCGGGCCCCAACCGGTCGAGAATCCCGTTCGTATGCTCGACGAGATAGCAGCGTCCGAACTTGCGCGTATCGTGAAGCCGCACCTCGCGATCGCATCCGAACCGCAGAACGACACGGTCGTAAGGCGAGCGTGCCTCCCACAGGGATGCAGCATGGAGTCGGCCGGACATCCGCAGATGAACCAGCAGGTGTCCATGAGGGGCCAGGTCGAAGACGATAAACTTTCCCCTCCGGCGAACAGCCGCGGCGACTTTACCCACAATCCCTCTGCAAAACCGCTCCGGCGTGAGCCCGCTGACGGTGCGCGGCCAGAGGACCTCCGCCCCTGTGATGACGGCGCCCGTCAGACCCGCCTCCAAAAGGTCGTTTACGATCGTCTGCACCTCGGGAAGCTCCGGCATAATTCCTCATCCCTCCAGCCTCTGCAAAAGCCTATTTGCGGACGACCTTCACCAGGGCACCCTTCGCAACCGGGGTGTTCACCGATCCGCCGTTCAGCAGGGCCCACTCCTCCACCTTGTCCTGCGGGGCGCCGAGGGCCCTCAGGACCTGTCCCAGCGTCCCCGAGGAGGGGGCCTTGACAATGCGGATCCGGTCCGGCCGGACATCGATCCTGGTAGAATCCCGAAGGGTTTGGAATCCTCCCACGGTTTGCCGGAAAACCGGGCTGTAGGAGGAGAAGCTGCCGGCAGCGCAAAAACCATGGAACTCGTAAACCTTGCCATCCTTCTGGATGAAGGTGGACAATACCCCATGCACCCCCTGGTTCGTCCGCACCTGGCTCACGAGGCGGACAGCCGGCAGCCCGTTGACCGTTTCCTCGCCCGAATCGACCACCTGGGCGCCGGACTGGCTCACGAAAACCCCCGCCGCATCCCGCGGTGTATCGGCGGCAGCCATCGAAAGGGTGAGGGCGGCATCGTTCCGGGGGCTCATCACCCTGACCACCTGCCGGGTATTCTGCAGCTTCCATCCGCTCGGGAAGGGGAACTGAAACCGGAGATCGGGGTGGTAGAAGACGCCGCCGTCGGTATATCCCTCGCGCGGATTGTCCCCGAACACGAGCCCGTCGATACGCATCAGGTAACGCTCACGATCCACACGGTATTGCCGGGTCCCCAGCCGATCCTGCCACTCAGCGGTCTTGCGTCTGACCGCGCCCATCCGGTCGTCGGGATTCGGGTGGGTCGAAAACCATTCAGGCAGACCGCTGCGGTCCGAGGAGGGCTTCATCCGCTCCAGGGTCTCGAAAAAAACCGCCATCTCGTTTGCGTCGTACCCCGCCTTGCTGGCGTACTCCACCCCGAGGTCATCCGCCTCCCGTTCGTTGTCCCGGCTGAACTGCAGAAAGAGCATTTGGACCCCTGTTTGGGCCGCATCCCCGAAGCGCTGGAGGGTCGGGGAAAACAGCATACCGGCGGCCAAGCCGATCTGGGCCAACTGCGCTCGGCTGTATTGCTCGGCCGAATGCCTGGCCGTGACGTGGCCGAGCTCGTGCCCCAGGACGGCAGCCAACTCCGCCTCGCTGTTGAGGAACCCGAGGATCCCCCGCGTCATGTAGACATACCCGCCGGGGGCGGCGAAGGCATTCACCACGGCCGTATCCAGAACCGCAAACTGATAAGGCAGATGCGGCCTATGGGAAAGCCCCCCGAGCCGCTGACCGATTCCCGCCACATACGCCGTCAGGGCCGTGTTGTCGTAAAGGCCGTATTCCCGGGAAACCGCCTGGTCGCTTTGCCTCCCCATCTGAATTTCCTGTTCCTCGCTCATGAGCATGAGCTGGGTCCGCCCGGTAACCGGGTCAATCGCACAGGCCGACAGGATGGAGATACACCCCGCCAGCAAAACGACAACCCAATGGTTTCTGAATCCCGTTTTTTTCATGAGAGATCCCTTCGACAGGTTCATCCATCCCTGCAACAAGGTCAGCCGTCTTCGATCGGGGTAAAGCCAGTCCCTTTCGCCTTCCGGACTCGTTCAGACTAAGGGGTCGACATCCTGCTGTCAATCCCTGTCCTCCGGCCCCAGCCAGATTCAGTCATCGTCTTCCTTCAGTCCGTTTCTTTCAGCGCCCCCCGCATCTTCAACAGGGATACCGCCAGCCCCAGCATGAGCGACCCGCCGGCGACGGCAAAAACCGCCCGGTAGCCGGCATGTTCCCCGATCCACCCGAGCAGGACGGAACCCAGAAAGATCCCCAGATCGATACCCCCCGTGTAGATGCCGTTGATCTTACCCCTGACCTCGGACCGTTCACGGCGCAGGGCCAGGGTGTTCAAAGACGGATAGAGAATCCCATGGCCGCAGCCGCTCACCAGCCCCGCGATCGCGAGCAGCACATGCCCTCCCAGCTGCGTCAGCAGCAGGAGTCCGCCCCCTGTGATGAAAAGGGCGCAGGGAACGATCCGCTCCTCCCCCACCCGGTCTGCCGCGCGCCCCCCGAAAACCCGGGTAACCACCGCCGCAAAGGTGTACGCCACGAAATAGACCGAGATGTGCTCGAGCCTCAGCGCCTGGGCGAAAGGCGCGACGAACCCTCCGTAACCCGCCAGCCCGATGCCGAACAGGAACGCCAGCACTGTGACCATGAGGATCTTCCTGCGCCGAAGCACTTCGAAAAAACCCGCTTGACGCTCGTCTGCACGGTACACAAAGGTCTCACGCAGCGGCAGGTGAAGGAAAAAACTCAGGAACCCCATGCCTGCGCAAACCAGAAAATAGACATCGAACCCAAACCGGTGGATGATCGGCTCGGTGATCAGGGGGCCCACCGCCATCCCCATCAGACCGGACGTGCCGAACATGCCGATCCCCTCGTTGAGGCGTCCGGGAGGAATGATATCGGCGATATAGGTAAAGGAAGCCGTGAAACAGAGTGCCACGCCGACGCCGTGAAACAGCCTGAGCACGACGAGCGGCCAATAGAAGCCGGTCAAAGGGCCATCCAGAAGGAGATAGGCGAGCGGGGCCGATCCCATGATGAAGCTCCCCGCCGTGTAGCTCCGCTTGCGGCCGGCGCGGTCCACCATCAGGGAGACCCAGGGACGGCAAAACACCGCCGCCAGGGCCATCACACCCATCATGACGCCGATGTCGATCTTCGAACCGCCGCGCGCGGTGATAAAAAGTGGAAACAGATAAAAGGATGCCAAACTCGAGACCATGCTGAAGCTGGCAAACGCCATGATAAGGAAAGAAGGGGTATACAGGCGATTGTGCAGGGCCTCGCGGTTCAGTGGAAGACCCCTGTCCTCGGGCTGCATGCTGGGCTGTTTCATACGGTATGATCGATCCATGCAGATCCATGGCCAAAAGACTTCGGGGAGAACTGTCCGCCTGGTCGGCGTTTTTCAGCCTGCCCGCAATCCGGCGTCTTGTCAACGACTATATGGAAGGCTCAGACAGGGCCCCCAGCGCACTTCATACCCGGCAGTCCCGGCGTCATACCAGGGCTTGTCCGGGATCGTCCCTTTATCTTGGCCAACTCCCATTCCGGCTTTCGATGCCCAAAGCCGCCGGATCCGGGCCCCTGCCGCGGGCGCGCATGGGATCCCTTGACATCGGGAACGATCTGAGGCAATCTATAGAAGAGTTATGTCAGGCACAGGCCATCCAGGCTCGATCTGGATGGCTTTTTTTTGTTTTTTGGGGAGACAAAGCGCATGCTGCTCGTCATGATCGACCACTACGACTCTTTCACGTATAACCTGGTGCACCTCTTCCGGGAATTCGACATCGACATCCCGGTCTTTCGCCACGACGCCATCGACAAGCAGACGCTGGACAGACTTCGGCCTGACTGGGTCTGTCTCTCACCCGGGCCCGGCACCCCCGGAGATGCGGCAGAGACGAAAGAACTGGTCAAGCGCCTTGCCGGGCAAGTCCCGATCCTGGGGGTTTGCCTCGGCATGCAGATCGTCAATGAGGTCTTTGGCGGGCAAACCGTCCGAAGCCCGCTGCCGATCCACGGAAAGGCCTCCCTGGTCCAACACACAGGAAGGGGCATCTTCCGAGGGCTGCCTTCGCCCTTCCGGGCGGCTCGGTACCACTCCCTTCAGGTGGTGCCGGGCTCCTCCCTGGAGCCTTTGGCGTATGCCGAAGACGGCGTCATCATGGGGCTGCAGCACCGCCGCCTGCCCATCTGGGGGGTCCAGTTCCATCCGGAATCGTTTTTCAGTGCGTACGGGCTGCAACTGGCCGAAAACTTCCTGAGGCTCGCCCCCGGCTTCCCCGCCCACGAGATCATACCCCAGCCGCTGGGTGAGCGGTTTCCCCGCTGGAAGCAGCCGTGCGCTGAACATCAACCGCCCCCCGGAGAAATCGCGCCATGAAACCTTCACCAACCTTCCCCTGTCAGCCCGCTCTCGAGCTGCTCAAGAACGAGATCCTCTGCGAAAATGCCTCGGATGCCATTTTCCTGGAGATGGCCAGAGGCCTCGCAGGGATGCCCGGCTGCTGCGTCCTTCTAAGCGGAGGAGATCTGGACTGCAGCCGCTATTCACTCATCGCCTGGGACCCTTTTCTCACCTTCAAAGCCAAAGGCGAAACCATCACCATCGAGACGCCCTTTGGAACCCGGCAAAAGCAGAGCGACCCGCTGGAATGCCTAGACCATTTGTTTTGGAGGCTGCAGCCCGATTTCAACCTGCCGGCCGCCCCTTTTGGCGGCGGAGCCGTCGGCTATCTGGCCTATGAACTCAAGAACCGGATCGAAACCCTCCCCCAGACCGCCCCCGACGACCTGGGACTGCCCGATCTCTATCTGACCTTCCCATCCAAGGTCCTGACCCATGACCGCTCGCTTGGAATCCTGCGATATCTTGTCCTCGGCACTGGAAACCATCAGGATTTGGATGTGAATCCTCTTCACCGCCGGATCCTGAGGCCAAGCCCCCCTCCCAGCGTAGGGCGGGCCGAGAGCAATTTTACCCGCGAGGAGTACCGCGCGTCTGTCTCCGCGATCCGGGAATATATCGCCGCTGGGGACGTCTATCAGGTCAACCTCTCCCAGCGCTTCAGCTTCCCGCTGCAAGGGGATCCATTCGCCCTCTGGGAGCGGCTGTTCGCACGGAACCCGGCCCCTTTCTACGCCTACCTGAACGCCGACGACCACCAGGTGCTATGCACTTCCATGGAGCGGTTTCTTCTCAGAAGGGGCGATTACATCGAGACCCGGCCGATCAAAGGCACCCGGCCCAGGGGCGGCAGCCCGGCAGAGGACAAACGGCTCAGGAGGGAACTCCAGGAAAGCGTCAAGGACGATGCGGAACTCTCGATGATCGTAGACCTCTTGCGAAACGACCTGGGCAGGGTCTGCCAGCCACGCACCATCCGTGTCCTATCGCACAAGCGGGTGGAGGCCTACCGGAACGTCTTCCACCTGGTCTCCACGGTGGCCGGTGAAGCCATCCCGGACCTCACGCATGCAGGCATCCTACGCGCCGCCTTCCCGGGCGGTTCCATCACCGGCTGTCCGAAGATACGGGCCATGGAGATCATCGACGAACTCGAACCGTGCGTCCGGCATGTTTATACGGGCTGTATCGGCTACATCGGATTTCACCGGAACCTGGACCTCAATATCGCCATCCGCACGGCCATCGTGCATCAGGGGACATGCCGCTTTTCGGCAGGCGGCGGTATCGTGTATGATTCGGACCCGAAGATGGAGTATCTGGAAACCCTCCACAAGGCCGGAACCCTTTTCGAGGCACACCGGCAGTTCGGCCGGAGAGACGCATGAGCGAATCGATCACACCATCAGGCACGCAGCTTTGGCTCAACGGACGCTTCGTACCGGAAGACCGGCCGGCGATCCATCCCCTGGACCGCGGGTTCCTATACGGCGATGGGCTCTTCGAGACCCTGCGGGCGGAAGAAGGCCGGCCCCTCTACTTCGCTCCACACCTGGACCGCCTGAAACGAGGAGCGGACGAATTGCACCTGAATCTGCCCGGTGACCTTCGCTGGGATGAAACCATCGTCCGGTTGCTCCACGTCAACGGCCTGTGCGAAGGCGCGGCCCGGGTAAAGATCATCGTCACACGCGGAAAGGAGCCCCAATTGGGCCTTCCCCTAGCGCGCAGGCCGACACTCCTCTTGAGCGCCGAACGGTATCAGCCCCCCTCGGCCCGGGATTATCTCGAAGGCTGGCGCCTGCACTGCGGGCTGAACGCCTACGCGCCGCCCCTGGCCCGATACAAGTCACTGAATTACCTGTTCTATCTCTGTGCACGCCAGGCCGCGCTGGATGCCGGATGCCACGAGGCCGTGGTCCTCGACCCCGAGGGCCGGGTCTGCGAAACCGCGGCGGGCTCGCTCCTGTGCCGCAGTGCGGGGTCCTGGTGGAGCCCTGAAAGCCCACACCAGCTCGCTGGCATCACCCTCCAGCAGGTCCGCCGCCTGCTCGGCCGGGACGGAACCGTCGTGGATACCCTTGCCGCCCGGCCAGCGGACCTGCGAAACGCTGACACCGTCTGGGTGCTCAATGCGCTGATCGGCGTCATCCCCGCCGCCCGGATCGATGACCAGATCATCCCTGAGCCCCTGCACAATGCCGCAGACCGGATCCGGGGGCTGTTGCTTGCCGGGAGCTGAGCCGTTTCAGACGAACGACACGCCGGCCCGCCCCTGGATATCGCCACGGGGTACACCAATGTCCTCCCCATCGAGCGCATCGTGCGCGACCTCGGGCTCGCCTCCATCTGGACCGGATCGAACGAGGTGATGGCCCTGATCACCGCACACGAGTGGTATCGGGAATACACCCTGCGCAATAAGGGCGGGCGTGAGCGGGACTATGAAAACGACGCGCCCGTGGCCTTCGCCGAGGATGAAAAGATCTATTGAGAGGACGCTTGACAGCGGGTCACGCAACGCCGCTCATTTTTTGAGGACGATGTCGGCAATAGCCGTCACATCGGCCTCCTCCAAGACATAGTTGCTGACGTCCCGGCCCGTCAATTCAAGATCCCTTACCCTGGCCGTTTTGCCAGTGCCGATATTCCGGTCAGCGAAGTAAGCGCCGCATTCAAAGTCTACGTCATCCCCCACAACGACTCCTGTCAGAAAGCCTGACACTCGCGCCGCAGTCGTGCCGTCATAGACCTTGTCTTCGACTGCACAGGACGCAGTAATCGGCCGAGGGAAAATATCGACCGCCTGGTTCCCTCGGAACTTGATATCACATCCCTGCTGATCACTGTAAAGGCCGCCAAGGACGACGGACCGCAATCCCACGTCTTTGCATTCGGTCGTGAAGATAGGTTCACCGAGGATCTTCCCTTCATCGAAACCCTCCGGCTCGTCGGCCCAGGATACGCTGCACTCGCAACCGTCGGGCAGGCATTTTGTTCCGTCGTATATTTTCACCCATGATCCATCGCCCTTCTGCTGACATGTGAAAGCAGCAGTTATGGGAGCAAGAAAACAGCGCAGGAGAGGATGGCTGCATCCCTCATAAATGCGCCACACCTTTCCGGAGCCCCCTGCGTCGTCGATGTCCCAACCCGCGTTTACAAAGGTGGATAATTTTTTCATATCGGCCGTCGTCTGGCCCGTGCCAAGGGCCGAAGTCATCTGGCCCGAGGTCTCCATGTCCCAAAAACTTTTGGAGACAAAACCAGACCCCCAATACGTACTTCCCACCAATCCGCCAAAATGCTCTTCCCCAATGACTTTACCGCCACTCCAGCTTTTCTCGATGCGGCCGTTACTGATCAATCCCACCAGACCGCCGACGAATCGGCTCCCCCCTGCAGAAGCGCTGCTCCAGCTGTTTTCCACGCAACCTTGTTGAAGAATCCCGACCAACCCCCCAATTGAATGAGTTCCATTTACGGAACCACTGCTCCAACAGGTCCCTATCCTGTAATCCTTTTCGCTTGCCTTGCAGAAGTACCCCACCAAACCACCCAGACCGCCATCACCCTCCACGTGAGAGTTGCTCCAACTCGATACAATAGTCGAATCCTCCGAATACCCCGCAAGGCCACCGGTCCACCTCCCGCTTTTCACTTCACTGCTGCTCCAACTCCAAGAAATACTTGAAAGGGTCAGCGCACCCACCAATCCGCCCGCCGTGCACTTGCCAAGAACATTGCCGACGCTCCAGCAGTTTTCGATGCAACTGTCGCTGGAAATTCCCGCCAGACCGCCGAGGACACCCGAATTTTCCTCATCGATGTTCTGGATCACGGCGGCGGTGCTCCAACTCGAGAAAATGGTCGAACCAACGGCTGCACCAACCAGGCCCCCCCCCATAACCATATAAACCGGTAAGCATGACATTCCCTGTGCTCTCACTGCCCCTGATCGTGCTACCGTTAATCTCTCCTGCAAGGCCGCCCCCACACCTGTCCCCAACCTGCCCGTTGAGCGCCACGTCTGCGCCACTGCTGCAACCATGAATCTCCGACCCATTCGCCTTTCCCACCAGCCCACCGACGATCCCGTTGCCTGACACAGTCCCCATGCTGCTGCAATCCTCGATGTGTGTCTCTTCCCATGCCGAACCTGCAAGCCCGCCGGCTTCTACCGCCCCGCTCACCGAACCCCCGCTGGTGCATGAATACATATTGGAACCACTGCAATGACCAACCAACCCCCCGACACTTTGCTCTCCAATGACGTCACCGTCATTGAATACGTTCTCGATCCGTGCTTTCGCGGCTGTCCCGATCAGGGCTCCCACTCCGAAACTTCCTCTTATAGAAGCTTGCTCCAAACGTACATGGCCCACACAGCCTTCTTCGATGGCACCGAAAAGGCCGATAAAATTCCTGCCCTGCCTTTCGATGTGAAGCCCCCTGATGGTGTGCCCAAGCCCATCGAAATGACCTGTAAATCGATCTCTTACGCGATAATCGATTTCGTCCCCGCCGACAGGCTCGAACCCGGAACCATCATGCCAGCTCCGTGTAGCCGAGGCATCGATATCGGCCCCCAAGGCATAATGGCGGGTGAGATCCCCCAGCATCCCCTGGAGATCCTCGGCCGTGCGGCTGTCTGGATTTCCCAGACGAGTGAGCACCCTAAAATCCATCGCCGGGCCTTCACTCCCGCAGCGCGTTTGGAAGTGGTCGCCCGCCGACAGATTGACGGAGGCCCTGATAAGATATTCCGCTCGGGTCCCGTCGATCATCCCGTCACCAGAACCTTGGCCATACTCCAGTATCAGCCTCGCCTCTTCGGAACCGGACAGGTCGCTGTCGATCTCGATGTTGCGGAAAGCGGAAAGGGTCAAAGTGTTCCGAGCCCAGATGATTTTGTCATTGACAAAAATGTCGCCCTGACCGCTCCTGCCACCGGCGGAGCTTTCAATCCTCACGCTGCCTTCGGCCAAGGCCCCGGAAAGGGCCTCTCCGGTCATGTCTCCTCCGGAGGAAGCGATGGTGAAATCCACAGGATCGATCAGCCACAGCCCCCCGGATCGGCCGTGCGCCCCCGTCGTAACGCGGGCATTATCTTCTACCGAAACCTTGCCAGCCGACGTCTCTATAAACCCTCCGCCGGTTCCCTCCGAATCAGACGCATCGAGCGTTCCTCCGACGATGACCTCACCCCGTAGGGCGTCCGACAAGAGCAGAATCCGTCCGGCACGATTCGACAGGGCGTTCGCCTCAATAATCCCTGAATTGATGACCATAGCCGTCCTACCCTCCTCTACGGCTGCAGCTCTTAACGCCACCGTACCGCCATCCGCCCGGATGACCCCCCGGTTCTCGATCCGGACGTCGATCCTCCCCGGTGCTGCATGGAATTCCAGGATCTCCGTCCATTCGCCGGCCAGACGTACTAAATCCCCCGCCGCCATCAGCACCGACCCGGTGGAGGTCTCGATCACCCCCTCGTTTTCGATCCGCGGGGCAATAAATACCACCAGGCCGCCTGCGGCGGCCTCGATCCTCCCCGCGTTCCAGAGAGACCCGGAAAGGCCGGGTGAAAGCGTACAAACCGTTTCCCCCGATAAAAATTCCTTCTCCCTTATGGACCCGCTGGAAGCAATGAACTCCGTCGCCTTCACCTGAGACATCGCGCCGAAGAGAATACCCGAGCGATTCACCAGGACTACGGCTCCTTCAGCGCTGAGCCGGCCGTGAATCTCACTCGGCTCGGATTTGCCGGTTCGGATCAAAAGAGCGCAGAGGGCATCGCTTTGCCGGATGATGACCGCAGCCCCAACCCCAATGTCAAAGCTCTCGCATTCGATGATCATCCGGCTGGAGGTCTGGCTAATCGTTAGAGTCTGTCCCACCGCCTGAATATGCCCTTCTCCGAAAACGATCCGCCCATTGACGGGGAGGACCGCGGTTTCCACTTCGGGAGCCGCGGACGCCCCGCCGGGAATCAGCGCCGACAGGCCTGTGAAGGCGATATAGAAGGCAAACCGATGGCATGCGCCCCGCAGAATCGTAAGCATGGGCTTCAAACCTCTTTTCCAGCCTCTCGCGACCCTTCCAAGCGCCGTCAGCATTTCACCATCTCCCCGGTTTTTCGACGCCTTAGAAAGCGAACGCAGACACCTCCGAGGAGAACCGCGACGATCATAGCGCTCCATTTGCTCAAGGCAGGAACGGCGCAGGCATCCTGCTCCACCCTCACCTTGACCGCGGCGGTCGTCTCGCCGCAGACGTTCAGGGCCCTCAGGGTGAAGGTAGTCGACTGCGAAGGACTGACCTGGAGACTCCCCCCTGATGGATCCACAGATCCCGGATCGGGCGTGATCGACATGCTCTCCGCACCCTCCACCGCCCAGGATAAGGTCAAACTTCCCCCTGGCTCTATGCATTCCGGTGTCGCCATGAAACGCCCGATGACGGGATCAACCTTCAGAAGGGCACCATGGACATCCCAGCCCGCGACACTGTCCTTCAAATTGATCAATTCCAAACGGCTGCATATGCATCGAGCGGCGGTAAACACCAGCCGATACAACACCCCTGAACAGCCGCTCGGCATTTTATTGGAAAGATAATAGCCCCCGACCCTTATGACACCTGGTACAATCTCGTTATGATCCGAGACGAATCCGGATATCAGTGGACCTTTTTCTCCCCCATCAAATGACAAGACAGCCGTGTCGAACCGGACTTCGAACATGAAAGCGCCCAAATCGTTGGGGGCGTCGACCACATGGACTTCGAACACGTACTGTCCCGGTGAGGTACAAGCATTGTCCGCCAGATAGAGTCCCCTTTCAACCGTTCCTGCACCGACGTCGACCGCCGTTGCAGCGTTCAGCAGCAGAAGGAGAAAGAGAGCAGTCCACTCCTTCGATACTTGGATCACCTTGCCGTCCAACGCCATCACCATTCCCTCGTTTTTGATATTTTCGGTCTTCTAAAATGACAACCAAACCATGTCGCCTGCCCATTACCGACGGCACCTTCGAATCTCGACTAAGGAGTGTCCATCCGGAAATGATTTCGCGGTACAACCCAGTTTCCAATCCGGAAATGAGGATTTTTCTTTACACGCTGCGCGTGCTCAGTCCCACCGCTTCGCGGCGGGTCCCGGTTTGGACAATATCAAGGCAATCAAGCGTTTGCGCGAAGGCGGCCTGCAGGCCGCCGCACAAGCAAACGGGCAGATCGACGCCGAGATTGGCCAAAAAGACCATTTCCGGATGGAAACGAAGGAACCGCGGACACATCAATCGAGGCAACTCGGATGCCCCATCGCTTTGTCCAGAATGCATTGCGCATCGGCCGCGGTCACGCTCCCGTCCCGGTCGACATCCGCGGAAGGCAGTTCGTCACACGCCCCGCAATCGGTGGGGCAAATCCCCAGGGAAACGTCCAAGGCGCACTTTGCATCCTGGGCCGTTATCTCGCCGTCCTCATTCAAATCGCCGTTGATCAAGCCCTCTTCGGTGAAGACCGCATGGATGGTATGATCGAGCGCCACGGAAGAGAACGTGTAGCGGGCCACCGCCCCGACGGATGCACCGTCTACGAGAACGTTCTTGATAACGTATCCAGCGTCCGGTGTGATGGTGAAGGTCAAAGCCGAACCTGGGAGCACACAGCTCTCACCGGCCGGGTCGATCCTGCCGTTCGGTCCGGCCGTCGCTCTGATCACGTGAAAGGGACAAACATCCACCGTGGCGACGGCGGTGTTGTTCCACATATACACATCGTTTTCAGCGCTCCGGATCTCGGCCCTATTTTCGATTCGACCCGCCGCACCGCCGGACACCTGGGCGACGATATCCAATGAAACACTCCCACCCGCGGCGAGGTCGCCGATATGCCAGAGGCCCCTCTGGGGGTCGTAGCCTCCGACAGCCGTAAAGGCGGACACGAACACCAACCCCGCCGGGAGAAAATCTTCCACGGCGACCTCCGTGGCGTTCTGCGTGCCGTGGTTCATTGCCGTAAGGGTGAAGGTGATTTCCTCGCCCTTCGAGGGGTTGGCGTTGCTGACGTCTTTCCCTATGCTCAAATCCACCCCGGAGGCCGAATTCTCATCCAATACGATCAGAAACATATCGTGCCGCATGCCGGCAGGTCCTCCAGCGGCCGGCACGCCATCACCCGAAGACAGGCCATCCGTCACCCCGGCCACATAGACCGTACCGGTGGAACCCGCCGCGACGGCGCTTCCGTACTCCCGGCCTCCTCCACCCAGAAAGGTCGAGAAAACCAGGCTTGCCGCGCCGCTCAGTCCTGTATCCAAGGTCGCCACGAAAGCGTCGCTCTCGCCCTCGAGTCCAGTTTGATACCCGTCGTGGACAGGAAAATCCGAACTGGCCGTCTGTCCTGTCACATGGACCTGTTTGTCGGAATCCAGCGCGACAGCCGAACAGGCTTCCATACCGCTTCCCCCGAGGTAGGTCGAGTAGACAAGGCCTTCTGAACCGCTGCGGGCGGTGTCGATTCTGGCCGCAAAGACGTCCACCCCTCCCCTCGAGGCCGCTTGACAGCCGTTCAGGACCGGGAAATCACGGCTTTCCGTGTCTCCGACCAGAACAGCTCCGCACCTGTCGTCTACGGCCACGCCATAGCCTGTTTCCGCCTTTTCCCCTCCGAAAAAGGTGGCATAGACGAGGCCTTCCTTTCCCTTTTTGGCCGTGTCCAGACAGGCCAGAAAGGCATCGCACGCCCCCTTCAATTCGGGCTGACAACCATTGAGAACGGGGAAATCGAGGCTGAAGGTGGAGCCTGTCACGAAGGTCAAGCCGCGGCTGCTCACCGCAACGCCCAAACCGCTCTCATCCTGACTGCCGCCGAGATGCGTGGCATAAACCAGGCTTTCGGAGCCATCAAGACGCGTATCCAGTTGGACCAGGAAGGCATCCTGGCCGCCGTTCGGCTGCGGCTGGAATCCCGAGCGGAACCGCTCGTACAACTCCGCCAGATCCGGACTGCCCGTAGAGCCGACGATGTACGCGTTCTCCCCACCGTCAACCGCTACCGCATAACCGAGATCGCTCCCGGTTCCCCCGAAATAGGTTGCATAGATGAGGCTTTCGATGCCCTTTCGGTTTGTGTCGATCCGGATCAGGAAGGCATCGGCATCCCCTCGGAGAATTGACTGACACCCGTTCAAGACCGGAAAATCAGGACTGTCCGTCCACCCTGTGATGTAGACATTTCCATCGTCGCCGGCCGCGATCCATCCGCCGAATTCCTGCCCGCTCCCGCCGAGATAGGTTGCATAAATCAGATTGTCACCCGCTACCCGGGTTGTGTCGATCCTGACGAGAAAGATCTCGGTATCCTTGGGATCGACCCGACAGGCGTTTTCCAGAGGGAAATCACTGCTGAGCGTAATGCCTGCAAGATATGCCTGTCCGTCGCAGTCCACCGCGGCGCCGTTCAAAAAATCGTCCGACGCGCCGCCCAGGAATCCTCCATACACCACGACGACGGGGTCGATAACGAGCGGTCGGCTGCGGTCGTAGGAGCCCACCTCGAAACCGTACGTATCTTCCCCCGTTTTCCGGTAGGCCGATGCCACCGCCACACGGCGGCCCTCGAATTCTTGATAGCTCGATGGCCGCCGATGGATCAGTTCTCCGTGAGCCGTTTCGATCCTCAGGTCGCCCTTGTCGTCTATGCGGGTACCGCGTACCCCGGCGTATTGGAGACAGATGTGCCCGGGATCCGCCCCCGGCCTCACAATCCAGTCATACTCGACCTGCCTCCCGATCCCATAGACCTTGAGGTCTATCCCTTCATAAATCCCCCGGTACATGACGGACTGAAAGGTGGGAACCCCGGTTTTCCAGTGTTGGCGGTCCAGCCCCCTGATGAAGTTTACGCGGCATTCCGCCTCCTCCAGGGCCTCCACTTCGGGCCTCTTCACAGCGCCTGGAAAGGAGAGTCCGACCACTTCCCTTTTCATCGCTTCCTTTGCCGGCCCAGGCGATGCACCCCCGGCCGGCGCTGTCTTGTTCGCTTCGGCCCGCACCACGTCAAAGACCATGCCCTCTGCGGTCACCCACAACGTAAAGCCCGAGGCCCGGGCATAAAACATGACACGTGGATCCACTTGACCTGCATTGGCAACAAATCGTAGAGGCATCCCCGGGAATGCCACCCGAGGATGCTTGTCTTTGGGCGGAGGAATAGGATCGGCGAAACCGTCGGCGCAAGCAAAGGCAAACGACAAGACCAGGATGATGAATTCTGAAATAAGCGCCATCCAATGCATCATGCAGCTCCGACAAGTAATGGGACCCGTTGGCCTGGATCCCAAGGGCGTGCAGCCTGTCCGTTTTTGGATTCACTCCAACTTGGTACGGGTCTCCCGCCTCTCCAGAACCGAAAAGCGGGCTCCAACCCCCAGGTTCGAGCCCGCCGATCCGATGAGTTTTTCCTGGATGGGTTGGTAAAGCAAGAAAGATGCCAAGTAGTGAAGGAGCGCATCCAGGCAAACACATCCATACCAAGAAGATGAAGAAGCTGTATAAATTATTGATTTTAAAATAAAGATCAATTTCATAGCCATAGGTGTGCCCATCAGATCTATCTCGTATCCTGCAGAAAACAGGATTCCTCTATCGCGAAATGGGCGGATTGCTCTGAATGGTGTGCATCCGGTTTAAAAAGGATATGGATAGGGATTCACGGAGCCACCGTCGGTAAGAAATCGACAACGTCAGGACCATCTTCGAACAAAAAAAGGAAGGGCACGTCTCAACATGGTCCGCCGAGCCGCGAGTCCTGCCCCGGACATGTTTCGGTTCCATTGGTCGTTTCCTTGGCTTCCGGTCCTGTCATTTGCATGCACGGGCGGGGCTTGCAGTTCCCACACGGTGCATGTAAGATCAGGGCGGTTGCCGGGCCCGGCTTTCGCCTCAAGGCCCTCAGCCGGCCGCGCATACAGCATAAAAAGCCGCTGTCCATGCAGCGCTGCTGAAGGCCGTTGAAGCAAACCGTGATTCCGGAAGGCGGGTAAATCCGAAGGGTCTTTGTCTGAGACCGATCCGTCTGTCACAGGAGAAAATCCAAGATGTACGAATTCCTGCTGAGCCAGGCCCAGAAACAGATCGTGGAGGAAGCCAGGGACCTCGTGGCATGGGTGCCGCGGGAAATGATCCTGGGCATGGACCGGGAAACGATCGTCTTCCCCCGGGAGTTTCTGCAGGAGGCCGGACGGCGCAACCTCCTCGGCTGCCGTTACCCCGCGAATTGGGGCGGCCGGGGCCTGGACTGGGTGGCCACCTGTGCAGTCATGGAAGAGATCGGCACCCTCGGCTACATCTTCGCCTGCACCTTCGGGGTGGGCGCGGAGCTCGTCTGCGACGCCATTGTGCTCCATGGGAGCGATGACCTCAGGGAAAAATACGTCAAACCGCTGCTGGCAGGAGAAGTCTTCGCCGCCGAGTGCCTGACCGAACCCCGGGGAGGCTCTGACTTTTTCGGCACCACCACCTCGGCTGTCGAAAGCGGCGACCATTTTCTCCTCACCGGACAGAAGCGCTTCATCGTCGGAGCGGAGGGCGCCGACTACTTCCTGGTCTACGCGCGCACCGATCACGACCCCCAGGCCCACCCCCACAAGGCCCTGACCTGCTTCGTCGTAGATCGGGGGCCGGGTGTAGAGGTCGATTATCTTTACGGCCTCATGGGGTGCCGGGGCGGAGGGGCCGGCCGCCTGGTCTTCAAGGATGTCGTGGTGCCCAGGGAAAACATCGTGGGGAGGCTGAACGGGGCCTATGAGGTCTTCAACACGATGATGATCCCGGAGCGCCTCGGGACCGCCGCCATGACCATCGGCGCCGCCCGGCCCGCCCTGGATATCGCGACGGGGTACACCACGCGGCGCAGGGCCTTTGGCCAACCCGTCAACCAGTTCCAGGGGGTCAGCTTCCAGGTGGCGGAGGCCGCCACCCTCCTCGACGCAAGCCGCTCACTCGTCTACACCACCGCGCGTGCCGTCGACTCGAACCAAGACCCCAACACGATCCGCCGCCTGGTGAGCGAAACCAAGAAGTTCGTCACCGAATCGTGCCAGGAGGCAGCGCGCAAGGCCATGCAGGTCATGGGAGGCATCGGGTACACCAATGTCTTCCCCATCGAGCGCATCGTGCGCGACCTCGGGCTGGCCTCCATCTGGACCGGATCGAACGAGGTGATGGCCCTGATCACCGCCCACGAGTGGTACCGGGAATACGCACGGCGCAAGAAGGACGGGCGCGAGCGGGACTATGAAAGCGACGCGCCCGAGGCCTTCGCCGAGGATGAAAAGATCTATTGAGGGGCATCCGACCTGCCATCACCCGGCTGACCTTTCTCTTTTTGCGAGCGATGTCGACAACCGGCGCGGCCCGAGCTATCGCCAGGGCCTTATTCCTGCAGCCTTATGCCCGCCGATTTGAGAGGCATTATTTGTGAGCATCTCGCTTCCAACACGCCGACAGGAGAAGAGCATGAGCCATGAAGAACAGAGCACCTCCGCTTTCGGAGGCCTTCTGTTGGATGAAGCATACGGGGAACCGGCCCGAGCCAGCGACCTCCGAAACAAACTCAAGCCTTCCGACCTCGTTTCAAAACGCTGATCGCGATTGCGAACATCAGAAAAGCGCACAAGATCACGCCCCAGTCTGTCAGGGTCGGGATGGCCTCGGCCGCTTTTTCCGCGTCCCGGATCACAAAATATTTCGGCTCCGACTGGATCGAGCTTCCGTCCGCCGCCCGATTGACGATGGCGACCGCCACCATTCGGGGCTTCGCAATATCCGAGGCATAGATTTCAGCTGTCAGATTTTCAGGTGAGACAAAGGCGGTTTTTCGTTCGGAACCATCCCAACAGACCACAGAACCTTGGCAAAACGCTCTGCCTTTGACGCTCAGAGAAAATTCTTCTCCTCCTGCAAGCGCCTCGGACGGTGTCAGGCCGCTGATAACCGGTTCGGCCATCTGAAAATGGGCCGTGAGATTTCTGTCCTCGGTAACCCAAAAGGTGTAGGTGGGTGTCGTGCAAAAAATCCGCCCGTTTTCACTCCAGTGAATAAAGGTGTAGCACGGATTGGCAACGGCTGAGACCGTCGCCTGCGTACCTGCATCCAATACCCCGCCGTCGCCTGCTATTCCCCCGCCAGCTGGATCGGCTGAGACGATGATCGTGTGGCGGGCGGTAGTAGGTTCGATCGTCAACGTCCCATTGCAATAGACGATGTCATAATTCTTCGAACTCAGGCCCGATGGTGCTATCGCATAGGTTCCAGGCCGAACGGCCCCCTGGCTGGAACCGCCATACATGACGGAGCCATCCAGTACCCCTTCGCTTTCTCCATGAACCAATCCGGCGTAGATGACGCCGCTACCGCCGGAATACGGCTTTCCATCATACGTCTTGCGATCGTCTTTCGCGGTGACCGTCAGGGGCGCTTTCGTGATGGTAAACGTCGGAACGCCGGCGAATTTGATATCATAACCCAGCTGGACGGAGTAGAAACCGCTCAGATCGAGCGGGTATGTCCCTGCATCAGCGCTCTCGGTTTTCACTTGATCGCAAAAGATCGCTGAAGGATCGAAAGGATCCCCCGAATCGACCGCCCAAACAAAGGACCCAACGTCCACCTTTCTCGTGCCGTCGTAAACCTTTGTACCGGGCAGAACAGCGGTCGCCCGCTTCAAAAAACTTCGCAGGAGGGGATAGGTACAACCCTCATAGATCCGCCACAGTTTACCCGTGTGACCTTCTCCATCGATATCCCAACCTGAAAAGGTCGACGCCTGCTTCATCTGTGCAGTGGATAAACCGATCCCGCCACAGGAGTCCTCCTGCCCGGATGACTCGATATCCCAGTAGCTTCTCACGGATGAAACCGAAGAAGTGCAGCTGAATCCCCCTACTAAGCCGCCGCTCCTTGATTTCCCAATGATTTTTCCCGAATTATAGCAATTAGCCAAACTGAGGCCATTTGGCAGACAGTTGCCCACACAGCCTACCAATCCGCCGACAAGGTCCGCGCCGTCTATTGTTCCCGCATTATAACAATTCATAAAATAACAAGAAGTGATAACGCCGGCAATCCCTCCAATACTTCCACCTAGACATTCTGTATCTTCGACTTTTGCTGAATTAAAACAGTTGTAGATTTTGCTGCCATTCACACAACCAAAAAGCCCCCCGGCAAAAGCTCTGTCTCCCAAAAGGGTGATATCACCTGTGACAAAGCAGTGTTTGACAGCCGTTATATTAAGGACACCGGCAAGCCCCCCGGAATAGTATCCCCCGCTTATGGATGCATCCCCGAGCCCCATATCTCGGATAATTCCATTTTGGACGATTCCAAACAAACCGATGGCATTCGTTTCACGACAAATGAAAAGATTCTTGACGACATGTCCAAGACCGGCAAACCGTCCCGTAAAAGCAGACGCATCGAACGGAAAATCCGGACTATTTCCGCCGATCGGCTCGAATCCTTCCCCGTTGTTCCATTGGCCGGTGGCGGAGGCATCGATGTCGGCACCCAAGGCATACCGGCCGGTCAGATCCCCCAGCATCCCCTGAAAGTCGGTTGTGGAGCGGCTGCCCGCAGCCCCCAGTTCGGTGATGACCCTGTAAGGCACCCATTCGCCGGAACTGCCGAGCTTTGTCCGAAAATGGCCGCCTGCAGGCAGATTCACGCTCGCGTTTACAACGTAATCCGCCTCTTCCCCGTCGATGTTTCCATCCGCTGATCCCTGCCCGAAGACGAACTCCAACCCGGCCTGGCCGGAGCCGTTCAATCGCCGGTCGATGATAATGCTGCGGAAGGCGCAAAGCGTCAGGGTGTGGGCGCTCCAGCTAATGACATCATCGATCCGGATGTCGCCTTTGCCTTCCGCAGCCCCTCGAGTGCTTCGTATTTCGAGATTGGAATCACGCAGGAAGTCAGACACCTGGCGACCGGTCATATCACCGCCTTCGGGTGCAATGATGAAATCGGCGGGATCGAGACACCACAGACCCGTCCCGCCGCCAGCCGCCCGGGTGGAAATCCGAGCATCGTCCATCACCGAAACTTCCGCCGCCGACGTCTCGATGAACCCGCCATCGCCTGTACCTGACGCCGAGGCGTCAAGCCGGCCGCTCACGACAACCTGACCGTGTGATAGGTCGGATAGCAGAAGAATCCGGCCGGGGACCCCGTCCAGGGTTTTCGATTCGATCACGCCGGAATGGTCGATGAGGGCCGGGAGAAGACCATCCGGTGATCGGGCCTTTAATAGGACAATGCCGCCGTCAGCCTGTATGACCCCCGGGTTGTCGATGCAAGCGCCGGCCGAACCCGCTCGGATCCGCACATCGAGAGCATCGTCCAAGGTGACAGACTCCCCGGCTGCCAACAACACGGTTCCCCTCGGGCTTAGGAGTTCACCTCGATTCTCGACTACAGGCGAAAAAAACAGGAGGTATCCACCGTCGGCAGCCCGGATGGAACCCTCGTTGACGATTTCACCGGCGCTCCCTTCTCCGTCAAAGATCAGATCCCCTCTCAGGAAGGCATCATCCCGGATATCCAGGCTCGACGCAGCCATCCCGCCCACATCCACCCGGGCCGAGGGTCCGAAGAAAACCCCGGCAGGATTGACCAGAAGGATCTCCCCATCGGCATACAAGCTTCCCGAGATCCGGGCGGCACCGGGATCCGTAATCCTGATGAGCGTTTGTCCCTTCCCCTCGCTGTACCGGAAGGCGACCCTTGCCTTCGCCCCGATGTGGAATGTATCCCACTCGACGATCATCCGGCTGCTTTGCTGAAGGACTGTCAGGGTGCCCCTGTCTTCCTCGAGGATGCGTCCGTCACCGCAGATGATCCGGCCTCCGGCGGGCAAAACAGGAGAACCCTCCGCCGTTGCATGAGAGACCGGGCAGAAATGGAAAAGGGACGCCAAAATGAAGAGCCCCAGACACCCTTTTGAAAACTTCATTATAAAATCCATCGTAAGACCGCGATACCCCCAGGATCCATCCGCGTGCCATGCCCCCGAACTGACGTCTGTGAACAGTCCGGTCGTTTCGAGACGCTCGATTCACGGACCGACTTCACCCCCGTCATAAGATGGGGATGACAGGCCCTTTGTGTGGCACTATCCTATAGCAACACGTGTGCCAGGAATTCCCTCGTCACATTGAACATCGGGCAAAGATGGACAAGCTGATGGGGGTTCATACAAGACATTGAAATCAAATATTTTTTTAATCGCAACCCGAAGAGCCGCTGCCGTACCGCTCCCCTGAACCAAAGACCTGCAGGATGCAGCGCCCATAAATCTATGCAAACGTTTCTGACTTTTGGGCGTTTTCGGCTGGGCGGTCCAGAGACCGGCCAGCCCGACATAACCTTCGGGCGCGTCGAGATGTCGAGTCCCCAACGATGTTTCCCGTCTCACCAAAAACGCTTGACATCGGGGAGCCCTCCCGTATACGTGAAGAGCGGGAGTTCATTGGTTCCCGATCGAAAACATGGTCGTTCTGGCGGTGTATCTCCGCGTGGAGCCTTTATTTAGACCGAAGGCGGCTTCTCAACTTAGTTTCCATCCGGAAATGGTCTTTTTGGCCAATCTCGGCGTCAATCTGCACGTTTGCTTGTGCGGCGACCACCAGGTCGCCTCCGCGCAAACGCTTGATTTCCTTGATATTGGCCAAACCGGGACCCGCCGCGAAGCGGTGGGACTGAGCACGCGCAGCGTGTAAAGAAAAATCCTCATTTCCGGATTGGAAACCGGGTTCTACTGGGAAATCATTTCCGCATGGGAACAACTTAAGAGCCTTCTCCAACTGACCAACCGGGCTGAGGCTGCAAATACATAGCCGCCCGGCGGATATCGCCGGATGGCAATAGCACCCCGTGACACAGTTTGATCAAGCCTGTTTTTCGATAGCCTCATCCTTCAAACGGTACTAAGCTCGAAATTCCTGAGAGGAACCTCTTATGCCGAAAGGAAAGCCGAAACTGAAAGGGCTCGTCATCAACCGGGACTGGTGCAAAGGCTGCGGGATCTGCGTGCACTTCTGCCCGAAGCACGTCCTGGAGCTGGACGATCAGGACAAGGCCTGCGCCGTACGGCCGGAGGACTGTATCTGCTGCCGGATGTGCGAGATGCGGTGCCCGGACCTGGCGTTGACGATAGAGACCATGCCGGAGGAGGAGCGGAGCTAAATGGAAGGGTCGATTCGATTCGTTCAGGGAAACGAGGCCTGCGTGGAGGCTGCGCTCTATGCAGGGGTGGAGTTTTTCGCCGGGTACCCCATCACCCCTTCGACGGAGATCGCAGAGCACATGTCCTACCGCCTCCCCCAGCGCGGAGGCAAATTCATCCAGATGGAAGACGAAATCGCCTCTATCTGCGCCATCATCGGGGCATCCCTGACAGGGCACAAGGTGATGACCGCCACGAGCGGCCCGGGGTTTTCCCTCATGCAGGAGGGTCTCGGCTATGCCATCATGACGGAAATCCCCTGCGTCATCGTGGATGTGCAGCGCGGAGGGCCGTCGACCGGACTTCCCACGGGGCCGAGCCAGGGGGACGTCTACCAGGCGCGATGGGGGGTCCACGGGGACCACGCCATCATCGCACTTACGGCGTCGAACCATCAAGACGTCTTCGAGATGACGGTCCACGCATTCAACCTGGCCGAAACCTACCGGACGCCGGTGATCCTCCTCTTCGACGAGGTCATCGGCCATCTCCGCGAGGGTCTCGTCATCCCCGAGGAGGGCGCCATCCCGGTGGTGCAGCGCCTGCGGACCTCCGTCAAGGCCGGCGTGGATTTCCACCCCTATCTGCCGAGGGAAGACGGACGGATCCCGATGTCCGATTTCGGCGGGGAGCACCGCTACAACGTCACGGGCCTTTTCCATGACATGTGGGGCTTTCCCTCCGACAACCCCGGAGTCGTCCAAGGACTGCTCCGGCATCTGAAGGACAAGATCGTGCACAACGTCGAGGCGATCACCCGGTACCGGGAATACCACATGGAGGATGCCGAAACGGTCTTGATCTCCTACGGATGCTCGGCCCGCTCCGCCCTGCATGTCGTCGAGAACCGCAGGGCCAGGGGCGAGCGGCTGGGCCTGCTCGAGCTGCAATCCTTGTGGCCCTTCCCCTATGGCCTGGTGGAGGAAAAATGCGCGGCGGCCAAGCACATCGTGGTCGTCGAGATGAACATGGGCCAGATTATCCGGGCCGTCAAGCGGGCCGTTTCCGACCCCCAACGGGTCGCCCTGGCCAACCGCATCGACGGGCAGTTTATCAACCCGACCGATATCCGCAACATCCTCCGGATCATCCAGGGAAAGGGGGTTTGACCCATGCCTAAAATCAACGATTACATCCGGGAACGCTTTTTCCCCCACATCTGGTGCCCCGGCTGCGGCCATGGAATCGTCCTGAGGGGGCTCATCACCGCCGTCATGGAGATCGGCTGGGACAAGAACAGCATCGTCATGGTCTCCGGAATCGGCTGCTCCTCCCGCATCTCCGGCTACGTCGATTTCCACTCCCTGCATACCCTTCACGGCCGGGCGCTCGCCTTCGCCACGGGGGTGAAGATCACCAAGCCGGAGCTGAACGTCATCGTCCCCATGGGGGACGGGGACGCCCTGGCCATCGGCGGCAACCACTTCATCCACGCAGCCCGGCGCAACATCGAGATGACCGCCATCGTGATGAACAACCGGATCTACGGCATGACGGGCGGGCAATACTCGCCCCTGTCCGGATACGGCAGCAAGGCCACCACGGCCCCATACGGGAACATCGACCACGACTTCGACGTCGTCACCCTCTCGAAGGCGGCGGGCGCGTCCTTCGTCGCGCGCACCACCACCTACCACGTGACCCAGATGGTCGACATCCTCAAAAAGGCCTTCACCCATCCGGGATTCTCGGTGGTCGAGGTCATGAGCCAGTGCCCGACCTATTACGGACGGAAGAACCAGATGGGCGACGCAGCCGACATGATGGAGTGGTTCAAGGATAACACGACGCCGATCGGCTCCGAGGCCAAGCAGCGGAACCCGGCCCTCATCGAACGGGGCATCTTCATCCAGGAACAAAAACCCGAATACTGCCGCGAATACGACGGGCTCATCCAAAAAGCGATGAAAGGGGGTGCGTGATGGAGCGATGCAGGCTGGTCTTCTCGGGGTCCGGCGGCCAGGGGGTCATCACGGCGGCCATCATCCTCGCCGAGGCGGCGGTGCTCCACGAGGGCCTCGTCGCCACCCAGTCCCAATCCTACGGCCCCGAGGCCCGCGGCGGCGCCACCCGCTCGGACGTGATCATCTCCGATTCGCCTATCCGCTTTCCCAAGGCCAACCAGCCGAACGTGCTGGTTTGTCTGACGCAGGAGGCCTACAACAAATTCTTCGGCATCATCCGACCGGGGGGCATCCTGCTCACAGACCCGCGCTACGTGAAGCCGGAGGGCAGCAGGGTCGACGCACGGCTCTTACAATTGCCCCTGTACCGTGAGGTCATGGACCGGATCGGGAAGCCGATCGTCTACAATATCTGCATGCTCGGCGCGGTGGTGGAGCTGACCGGCGTGGTGCAGCCGGGATCGATCCAGAAGGTGCTGCAGAACAGGATCCCGCCGGGCGTCCTCGACATCAACCTGGAGGCCTTCGCCCTCGGCCGCGGGATCGCGGCCCCGTTCGCCGTTTGAGGATCTGCCGGAGCCAGCGATCAGACAACCCACGCAGGGAAAAGTGAACGAAGATTCAAAGCCCGGGAATCGAGTCAGTCAGGAATGTCTGCGCGAGACCGCTTTGCAGGTCGCCGCACAGGCAAACGTGCAAATCGCGGCCGAGCCGGGCGAAAAAGGCCCTTTCCGGAGAGAGAAGCTCAAAAAGGAAGCCCCAGGCGCTCCAGGCAGCTTACAGGTGAGGCGAAGAGGGCGTCGATATCGTTCATCCTTCGGGCCGCCTCTTCGAAAGCCGCGTGGGCCTCTTCGATCGTCACCCGGTCGAATCGGACGGCGTCCCCCGGCCTTGCCTGCGCGATCCGGGGAAGGTCCGGCGAGATCACGGTGGCGATCTTCGTGTAGCCTCCCATCGTCTGCTCCACCAGCAGCAGGATCGGACGGCCGTCCGGCGGCACCTGCACATTGCCCGGCAGGGACGGCTCCGAGACGATGCCCTGCGGGGCCCCCTCATCGTGCCGGATCGGCGGGCCGTGCAGCCGGCATCCCATCCTGTCGGTCTGCGGGGTGACCTGGAAGACCGCCTCGAAAAAGAGATCCAGCGCCCCGCGGAAGCACTCGTCCTGGGGCCCCGGCACCGCCCGAAGCCGGATGGCGCCCCCGTGAACCGGCGGGCATGGCAGTCTGCGCCCCCTCTGCAGCGGCTCCCCCGCCCCCCGCGCGATCCGATCGCCTTTTCGAAGAGGTCTGCCTTCGATGCCACCCAGCCGGCCGTTCAAACAGGTGGACCGGCTGCCCAGGACCACCGGCACATCGATCCCGCCGGTCACCGCCAGATAGCCGCGGCAGCCGCTCCGAGCCTGTCCAATCCGCACCACGTCCCCCCTGCCGACCCTCACGGTGCGCCAGCACGGGGCGGGAACCCCGTTCACGGCCCACGCCATGTCGGCGCCGGTCACCGCCAGATCGACCTCGTCGAACACCTGGAGGTGTGGACCCGCAAACGTCATTTCGAGGACGGCAGCTGCTGCCGGGTTGCCCACGAGCCGGTTCGCCACCCGATAGGCGAAGGGGTCGAGCGCCCCCGAGAGCGGGACCCCCATGTGCAGGAAGCGGCCCCGACCGGCATCCTGGACCGTGGTCAGGGGGCCGGGGGCGATGACCTCCAAGACGATCGTCATCTCTGTTCACCCCCCGCGATCGCCTCGAATTCCTCCTGCGAGATGGGGAAAAACCGGATCCGATCGCCGGCACGGTAGAGGAAGGGATCCATACGTTCCGGGGCGAAAAGCCTCAGGGGCGTGCGTCCGATGATCCGCCAGCCTCCGGGCGTCTCGAGCGGGTAGACGCCCGTCTGCTCTCCGGCGATCCCGATCGATCCGGCAGGGACCCGCGTGCGCGGGGTCTCGAGCCGCGGGGTGTGCAGCCGCTCGTCCAGTTCCCCCAGGTAGCAGAACCCGGGAGCAAACCCGATGGCATAGATGGGGTAGGATCGAGCGGTGTGAAGGCGCACGACCTCCTCCTCCGAGAGGCCGCGACCAGCGGCGACAAAAGCGATATCCGGACCGAACGCGCCCCCGTAGCAAACCGGGATCCCCACGGTCCGAGCGGCCTCGTCCGCCGCAAAATCCTGCAATTTTTCGAGTTCCAGGATCTGCCGCTTCAAGGCGGCCGGCCCGCTCTTACAAGGGTCGTACAGGATGCAGAAGGAGCGGTAAGCGGGGATGACGGCTTCGACACCGTCGGGCAAGGATGCTTGAAGCAGCGCGGCCATCCTGTGGACCTTCGCATTCACGGAGAGGTCCACCCCGTCCCCGTACTCGACCAGAAGCCCGCAATCGCCGCTGACCCTGAACCGGGCCGTCTCATAGAGCACGCCAACCATCACCTTCGCCTCAAACCCACTCCGCCATGGCGGCCACCTCGATCCCCTCCGACTCGAGCCCCCTGCGGATGCCCGCAACCATCTCCGCGGCGGCCGGATTGTCGCCGTGCACGCAAAGCGTTTGAGCCTCCATCGCAACGGTGCTCCCGTCGAACGCGGCGACCCTGCCCTCCTTGACCAGGGTGAGGGCCCGGTCGAGCACCTCCTGCGGATCGAGGATGACAGCCCCGGGCAACCGCCTCGAAACCAGCGCGCCTTCCGGGGTGTAAGCCCGGTCGGGAAAGGCCTCGAAAACCACCCGGACCCCTTCCTCGCGCCCGATGCGCGCCATCGCCTCGGCACGCCCGCCGGCCGGGGCCACCATCAGAACCTCCCTATCCAGGGCGGCGACGGCCCCCGCCAAGACCCGCAGGATGTCGAGATTTCCCGCCGCCATGTTGTAGAGCCCCCCGTGCGGTTTCACATGCTGGAGACGCATGCCGTACAGACGGCAAAACGCCTCCATCGCGCCAACCTGATAGATCACGTAGTCTCTGATCTCATCCAGGCTGCAATCCATGTTCCGGCGACCGAAGCCGAGCAGATCCGGGAACCCCGGATGGGCACCTATCCCGACGCGGTGGCGCCGGGCCAACTGGATCGTCCGGTTCATGACGCCCGGATCGCCCGCGTGGAAACCGCAGGCGATGTTGGCGGAGGTGATGTAGCACATGACCTCGGCGTCCATCCCGAGGGTATAGGCCCCGAAGCTTTCCCCCATATCGCTGTTGATGTCGATCTTTCTGGTCATGGCAATGCCATTGGCTCGATGAAAAAGGTTGCAGTCGGTCCGGGGACGCAACCCCCGGGAAAACCGCTTCTTCTCCTCCGGAAACGCCCCGCTGACCCGGTTCCGCCGGCGGCCTTGTTTATCTCCCCAAAAGGCGATCGAGCAGTTTCCCGGCCTGATCGACCACCCCTTTGAGGAGGTCTTCCGGCAGGGTGTTGTCTTCCTTGACCGGCACCCCGGCTTCCGCCGCCTGCACGGCCGCCAGGCACGGGTTCTCGGAGCCGGAGGCCCCGGTTGCCAGGGCGGCGGCGATGCCGGCCGGCCCGAAAAGGACCGAGCCGCCGACAGCCTTCCCCACCATCCAGGCCGTTTCGTGAACATCGAAGAGAACGGAGGGTTTCTTGAGGGTGCCGCCCAGCTTGAACGGCCGGGTCAGTTGTCCGATGCTGATTCCGACCTTGGCGAGGCCGGGCACTCCGATGCCCGACTTCGGTATAAGGGCGAACTCGAGATCGAGGGTTTCATGGCGGAGGTTCACCTGCCCGGCCCCTACGAGGCTCGTGACATCCGTATCCAGCACGAGCGCGGTGCTGCGCGCAATCCCCCCTGTCACCAGGAAGCCTGCCACCAGGCAGTTGAAGTCCGTGTAGGATCGGGCTTTCTTGCCGGAATCGAGAACCTGCAGAAGACTCTGAACGACACCGGCCCCCCAGAAATCGACGGTCGCTGAATCGATCCGCCCCGCACCCATCACCATGGAGATCTTCCCATCGAGCCCCGCCATGATCTCGGCGACCGAAGCACCCTGGCCCCGCAGGTCGAGGTCCGCATCGAGCTGCCCCTCCAATGACGGCCTCTTGCCCAGTTTCTCGATCATCCGGGCGACATCCAGCTTCGTTATCTTGCACAGGGCGTCGACCGCTATCCCACGCTCAGCCGCCTTGAAATGGAATCGGCCGCCGACTGAACCCGCTTCCGTAACCGCATTCAGGTCTTCGATCCGGAGATGCCCGTCCGAAAGCCGGATCCGCGCATGAAGATCCGTAAACGCCCATCGAGGCATGAACACGTTCTTGAAGATGCAGTTCACATCCAGGGCCGGCCCCCCGGGAACGGGGATGCGGATCGGCTCCGACGAAAAGACCCGCCCGCCGCCCGAGACCCCTCCGCTCGCAGGGGCCCCAGCCCCGGTCTTCGGAGCGTTCGCCTCCCCTCTGAAGAGAAAAGGCCTCAGGTCCAGGTACTCCGACGACAGCGCCCCTTTTACGGCCGGGAAAGACCCGCTCGTATCGATCTCCAAATCGCCTGCAATCCTATTCTTCGCAAGCCTGACATTCAAACCCGAGATTCGATAAGGCCCCGCCGGGCTGCCGGCAATCTCGAAGCGCCCCTCAAACGACCCCTGCAAACCGGGTATGCCAGAAGCCGCAGCAAACGGCAGTCGCTCGATGGCCTCACCGTGGGCGGAGACTGTTAAGCGCCCCCCGCGGATGCCTGAAAGCTCCTCTATCTCTCCCTCGATCGAGACCACGGCCCCGCCGACAAGCCCATCCAGCCGGACATTCCACGGTCTTTCCGCATCGACCAGGGCCGGCAGGCTCCCCGTTCGCCCCTTGAGATCGAAGACATGCCCCTCATAGTCCCCCTTCGCCTCGAGCTCTATGTCGGCATCCACGCCCCCGCTCCGCGCCTCGAAACGTTGCAGGCGGAGGGTATGCAGCCCGCCGTCGGGCCGGCGACGGTACTCGACAACACCGTCGAGCACCTCGACATCCTTGAATCCAAAGGCAGGAAACCGCCGCGCAACAGCATCGGACCCGCCCGATTGCCCGGAAACCTCGTCCTCTGCGCCGACGGTCCGCGAACCCTCGCCGGTCTCGGGTTTGGCACCGCCTCGCGCTTTGGACCTCTCCGGCAGATTCCTCTCGATGAGAAGCTGGGGCTCGATCAACTGTAAGCGCTTAACTTCGAGGACGTCTTTCAGCAAAGACAGCAGAGCGATCTGGATCTCGCAGCGCTTGACCTTCAACATGTCCGTGCCGGAGCCGTGTCGCGGATCGCCGAAACTTACATCTTCAAGGGCTATGATGGGTGAAAAACCGATCTCGACGGCCAGAGGCTTTCCGATCAGGAGATCCCTGCCCGTCGATTCTCTGACGGCTTGGACAATCCTCGGCCGGAGCCGGTCATAGTCATATGTCGCGGCGTAGATGTAGACAGCGGCGACAACCAGGACGATCACAGCCGCGAAAATGCCCAAGAACCATTTCCAGTGCATCGAAACCCTCCTTTTCGGGCGCCGCCCCGGAGGTTGTCCCCCCGGTCAGACCTTGCGCGGGGATGCCGTTCATGATAATTTTATACACCTTGTGGATGGTTTTGAAAACATTCGATGCGGTTTGGATGGTGTTACCTGAACGGACAGGTGGAGGGATCGACGAATCACCGGATTCGCATGAGCCGCCCCGGCTCCGAGAACTCCGAAGCCCTGCCGGGGGTTTCGGCCCGGCCAGGCATATAGGATATATGCCGCCTTCTGGCGATCCGATTGGCGGTCGTCCGGCCGGAGCGCTGTAAAGGGCAATCCTGACATCGGTGCCGCCTGCAGACTTGAGGAGGGGCCTTGACTGAAAACACGATCACACTGAAGGTTCAGCTACAGGAAGGAAAGAAGAAAGAGGAAGCCCGGTTGGAGATGATCCGCGAAGAGCCGTTGTCCATCCGGGTCCAGGGCCAGTCTTACGCCGTCGTCATGCGCACCCCGGGCGACGAGCAGGCGCACGCCGCGGGCTTCTGCCTCGCCGAGGGCATCCTCGACCGGCCGGCTGACATCGAAACCCTGGCATCCTGTGAAGGGGAGCAGACCAATGTAGTCACCCTGACCGTCACCCCTTCACGGCTGCAGATCATCAGGCCCATCCTCGAACGCCGGGGCTTCCTCAGCCAGTCGAGCTGCGGCATCTGCGGGAAAGAGCTGATCCAGGATCTCTCCCAGGTCGTGCACATCCTCCCGGATGGACCGAAGCTCGACCTTCAAGAGGCCCGCAGATGCCTCGATACCCTGAAGGACCACCAGACCCTCTATCGGCTGACGCGCGCAGCCCACGCCGCCGCCCTCTTCGACGCCTCTTTCGAGCGCTTGTCCCTGGCCGAGGACGTCGGGCGCCACAACGCCCTGGACAAGGCGGTCGGAAGGCTTTTTCTCCAGGGGACCCTCGCTCGGGCCAAGCTTCTGGTGCTCTCTTCCCGCATCAGCTATGAACTGGTCCAGAAGGCGGCCCGGGCCGGCATCCCATTCATCCTGGCGGCCTCCCGGCCGACGGCCCTCGCCATCGATCTGGCGCGGTCCCTCAACATGACCCTGGCCTCGCCGTCGCACGGATCTGAGGGGATTTACGTTTACTGCGGTTACGGGCGTGTGCTGCAGGACAACCCATCCTGATCGCTTCTGCGCCTGGTCGGAGCGAAAGGGATCCGACCTGTAAACGACGTTCATCTCATGAGATTCGCGCCATGCCTGGCGCGCCATAAAAAAGGGCGCCCGAAGGCGCCCTTTTTTTGCACGTGGTTCTATTTCTCTTTGCCTTTTCTGACGATTTTTCTCTGCTCTTCGGGGATCGGCGGGGGAACCGGTTCGCCGACAAGCTTCTGCACCGCGCCGAAGCGCGGGGGGCAGACCTCGAAGCAGGTCCCGCACTTGATGCACTTGTCCTGGTCGATGACATGGATCAGGTTCTTCCCACCGATGATCGCCTCCGCGGGGCACCGCCTGAAGCACGTCATACAGGCCTGGCACTTCTCCGGATCGATGTAGTAGGACGCCACGTCCCGGAACAGCTCCTCGATCTCCTCCCGGGTGTAGAACCCTTCGTAGTCCGCCTTGTCCGTCAGACGGCGTTCGAGCTTGTCCCGCTTCACCACCTTGATATAGGGGACCAGCTTCCGGACCGCGTCGAGCTTCTCCTTCACCTCCGCAGGGTCCAGGCCCTCCCCCTTGCCGATCGGGCCCAGTTCCTTGATCGTCCGGCTGAAATCCGTCATGTATTCGGCAAACGGAATCCCGTCCCCGGCCGACATGAACTTGATCCGGAGCCGCTCCGGGTTCAGACCGATATGCTCCATGATCCGCTTGCACAGCAGCACCATGCTCAGCGTATGGTAGTTCCCGTGCGTGATGTAATTGCACTCGCCTAAATGGCAGCCACCTATGAAAACCCCGTCCTGCCCGTTCGAGAAGGCTCTGAGCACAAACTCCAGATCCACCCTGCCCGAGCACATGACGCGAATCAGCCTGATCTCGTTCGAATATTGTAGCCTGGAAACTCCAGCCATATCAGCGGCGCCATACGCTCACCAGTGGCATACAAACCCGAGCATCCTGGGTTTAAATTTGGCCCCTGCACTCATTCCTTCTCACCCCCTTCACCGCTCATCCCGGCTTCATCCGTTTCGATTATCCTACACATCTCCAACCGCCGCATCCATGGGTTGCAAAGCCTCTTCTTCCGGTATCGCCGCATCGATCTGGGTGCTGATCTCCTCATCGGTAAAGTGCTTCAGCCGGATCGCGCCCGTCGGACACGCCGCGTTGCACAACCCGTCCCCCTTGCACAGGACCGGGTTGACCACCGCCTTCGGCCCCTGGCGCGTGTCCCGGAACTCGATCGCGCCATAGGCGCACGCCGCGATACACGCCCCGCACCCCATGCACTTCTTCTCCTCCACCTCGCAGACCGCCCCCGACACCGTCACCACATCGTGCGAGAGCAGGGTCAACGCCCGGCCCGCGGCCCCGTAGGCCTGGTTGATCACCTCCGGGATATGCTTCGGATAATGCGCCGTTCCGCACAGATACACGCCCTGCGTCGAAAACTCCACCGGCCGCAGCTTGACGTGCGCCTCCTTGAAGAAATCGTCCGGCCCGAGCGATATCTTGAACTGCCGCGACAGCTCCACAGCCCCGGGAGCGGGGATCACCGCCGCCGACAGCGCCAGGTAGTCCGCGTCGATCGCCAGTTCCTCCCCGAGGATCGGGTCGGGCACCACCACCCGCACCACCTTCCGGCCACCTTCTTCGGCCTCGCTCACCTGCGGCTTTCGCTCCGGCTCCCAGCGGATGAACTTCACGTCCCGGTTCGACGCCTCCCGGTAATAATCCTCCCGGAACCCGTAGGTCATCATATCCCGGTACAGGACATAGACATCCATCTCGGGGTTGAGTTCCTTCAGCTTCAGCGCGTTCTTGACCGCCTGGCTGCAGCACACCCGGCTGCAATAGTTCCGGTCCGCCTGCCGGCAGCCGACGCACTGGATCATCACCACGCTCTGCGCACCGGCAAGGGCCTCGTCCCGGCGCGCGATCCGGTCCTCGAGTTCGAGCTGCGTCACCACCTGCTCGTTTTCCCCATAGAGGTACTCGGTCGGCCGGTACTCGATCGCACCGGTCGCGATCACCGCCGCCCCATGGCGGATCTCCACCTCGCGCCGGCCCGTTTTCACCCGGGTCACGAAGTTACCCACGTAACCGGTCGCCTCCGTGATCTCCGCCTCCGTATAGACGTGGATCGACGGGTGCTGGTAGACCTCCCGTTCGAGATCGTGCAGATAGCTCTGCACATCCAGCCCCTCCAGCGTGTAGTGGATCCGCCGCGCCATCCCGCCCAGGTCCGCCTCCCTTTCGAGCAGATAGACCTCGTGGCCCTGTTTGGCGATCGACAGCGCGCAGGTCATGCCCCCAACGCCCCCGCCGACCACCAGCGCCGCCTTGTTCACCGGCAGGTCGATCTCCTGCAAGGGCTCCAGCAGGCACGCGCGCGCGACCGACATCCGCGTGATGTCCTTCGCCTTCTGCGTCGCCTCTTCCTTTTCCTTCGAGTGGACCCAGGAGTTGTGCTCCCGGATATTCGCCATCTCGTAGTAATACTGGTTGATGCCCGCCTCCCGCAGCGTGTCCCGGAACAGCGGCTCGAGCGTCCTCGGCGAGCAGGCCGCGACCACCACGCGGTTCAGCCCCTTTTCCCTGATCATGTCGGTGATCTGGTTCGCCGAGTTCGTCGCGCACGAAAAAAGCTGCTCCTGGGCATAGACGACGTTCGGCAGCGTCAGGGCGTAATCCACCACCGAGGGCACATTCACCACCCGGCCGATGTTCGCCCCGCAGTGGCACACAAACACGCCGATCCGCGGCTCTTCCTGTGAAACATCCTTTTCATCCGGGTAGACCCGCTCCGTCGTGAGCCTGCCCCGCCGGCGGTCCAGAAACTCCCCGCACTGCGACCCGGCCCCGCTCGCGCTGAAGACCGACTCGGGGATATCCAGCGGACCCTGGAACCCCCCGCTCACAAAGATCCCGGGCCGGCTCGTCTCCATCGGGTTCGTGGCGTGCGTCTCGCAGAACCCATGTGCATTGCACGCAATCCCGAACCTTTCCGCGATCGCCTGCGCATCCACCGGCGGGTTCAACCCGACGGAGAGCACCACCATGTCGAATTCCTCTTCCTTCACCCCCTCGTCCGGCGTCGCGTAGCGGAGGAAGACATTCCCGGTGACCGGATCCTCCCGGACAATCGATACGTAGCTCCGGATGAACCGCACCCCCGGCAGCTGCGAGGTCCTCTCGTAGTAGCGTTCGAAATCCTTCCCGTACGAGCGCACATCGTTGTGGAAGATCGTGCACTCCGCATCCGCGTCGTGATCCTTGGTCAGGATCACCTGCTTCTGGGCGTAGGTACAGCAGACCGCCGAGCAGTAGCTGTTGTCCCCCGGCGTGACACGCCGCGAGCCCACGCACTGGATCCAGGCGATCTTGTGCGGGTGCTTCTTGTCCGAGGCGCGCAGGATCTCCCCCTCGTATGGACCGGTGGCACACAGCAGCCGCTCGAAATCCATACTCGTCACGATGTTCTGCATCCTCCCGTAGCCGTATTCATGCTTCACGCCGGGGTCGTACGGCTCGAGGCCGGAGGAAAGCAAGATCGCCCCGACCTTCACCTCCCGTTTCTCTTCCTTCTGGTTCAGGTCGATCGCGTTGCTCTTGCACACCCCTTCGCAGATCCGACACTTCTTCTCTTTCAGATACAGGCAGCTCTCATCGATATAGGCGATCAGCGGGATCGCCTGTGCAAAATAGATGTGAACCGCCTTGTTCTCGGAAATCTCCTGATTGTATCGGTCGGGATACTGCACCGGGCAATACTCCGCGCAGGTGCCGCACCCCGTGCAGTTCTCCTCGATGATGTACCGGGGCTTCTTCCTCAGGGTCACCCTGAAATCCCCCGCTTCCCCTTCGACTCGGTCCACCTCGGTGTAGGTAAGGACCTCTATGTTCGGATGCCGGCCGACCTCGACCAGTTTCGGGGAGAGAATTCACATCGAGCAGTCGTTGGTCGGAAAGGTCTTGTCCAGCTGCGCCATGTGGCCGCCGATGGCAGGCGACTTCTCGATCAGGTACACCTTGAATCCGGCCGTGGCCAGATCCAGCGAGGCCTGAATGCCGCTGATCCCGCCGCCGACAACCATCACGTCCCCGAAATCTTCCTTGCCGAGACCCTTGCACAGGTATCGAATCTTCTCTTCCAGCACGTGTTCTTCTTTTTCCACTTTTTCACCTCAGCAGATCGCTTGCGGCCCCCGGGCAGGGGCCTTCTCATCTGCACTGAATCGTTTCCGCCGGGAAGGCCGCGCCCCGGCCCTTCTCCTGCAGGACTGCAAATCGTCTCACTTCATCCGGAAATGATTTGCCCGTAAAATCCCGGTTTCCAGGCCGGAAAGGAGGATTTTTCTTCACACCCTTCGGGTGCTCAGTCCCACCGCTTCGCGGCGGGTCCCAGTTTGGCCAAGATCAAGGAAACCCAGCGGTTGCGCGAAGGCGTACGACCGGTACGCCGCACAAGCAACCGCGCAGGTTGACGCCAAGATTGGGCAAAAACACCCTTTCCGGCCGGAAACTACATCACTTCCCGGATGATCTCGGTAATATCCTTGACCTCCAGTTTCTCCGTCACATCCAGCGTCAGCCGGCTGTCCTCGAAGTTCGCGATGCAGTAGGGGCAGGCCGTCGCCAGCACCTCGGCGCCCACGTCCATCGCCTGCTCCAGCCTCAGGTCCGAGAACCGCTCCCCTTTCGGCGTCTCCATCCAGATCCGGCCCCCGCCCCCGCCACAGCACAGGCTGTCGCTCCGGCAGTCCGCCATCTCCACCAGTTCGAGGCCCGGCACCTTTTTCAGCACCTCCCGCGGCGCGTCGTAGATCCCGTTGTGCCGCCCGAGATAGCACGGGTCGTGATACGTCACCCGCTTCGGGTACTCCTTTTGGATCGTCAGCCGCCCCTCCTCGATCAACTGGTGCACAAACTCGGAGACATGGATCACCTCGAAGTGGACGCTGAACTCCGGGTACTCGTTCTTGAAGGTGTGGTAACAGTGCGGCGAGGAGACCAGGATCTTCTTCACCCCGCTGTCGATGAAGGTCTTGATGTTCTCCTTCGCCAGGCGTTTGAACAACTCCTCGTCCCCGGTCTTCCGGATGCTCTCCCCGCAGCAGTTCTCCTTGCTGCCCAGGATCCCGAAGCTCACGCCGGCCTGGTTCAGGATGTCGGCCGTGGCCTGCGCCACCTTCTTCAACCTCGGATCGTAGCTCGGATAGCAGCACGGAAAATAAAGGACGTCCATCTCCTCGGTAAACGCCTCCACCGAATGGCCTTTCGCCCAGTCCGCCCGCTTCTTCCGCTCCTCGCTCAGCGGATTGCCTTCCCCCACCAGGCTCGCGCTCACCGTCCGGATAGCCTTCACGGAGGTCGGGAACACCCCGTATTCCGTCGCCACCCGGCGCAGGGCAATCCCGGACTCGATCTGTTTGACGTCCCTCGGACACTGCTGCGGACACCTCCCGCACGTCGTGCAGCGCCAGATCTCGTCGCTCTCGATCTCGGTCATCCCGAACGCGGCCTGGCGGACGATCTTGCGGATGCTGAAGTTCCGGACCCGGTTCCACGGACACACCGTGTCGCACAGACCGCACTGGAAGCACCGCTTGAACGCGTCCCCCCCGTTCGCCTTGATGACATCGATAATTTCCTTATAATCGGCTACCGCTTCCACTGTCTTCTTCTATCCTCTTTTTTGCCGTTACGTTTCAGCCTTTTTTCGACATGGACATCTTGGCAACGGTTTCCATGATGGTATCCAACCCGTATTTATCGGCCAGCGCCTCCAAACCGATCTCGAGGTCCTCACGCTCCTCGGCCTCTTCTTCGACTTCCTCTTCCCGCTCCTCATACGTCAGGGCGTCCACCAGACACCACTTGACGCACAACGGTTCGTCCTCGCCTTCGCACATATCGCATTTCAAGGGAAGGCCGGAGTCCGGTTCCTTGAAGATATCCCGGGACGGACAGGCGGCCCGGCAGAAGGCGCACTCGTCGTACTCCTTCCCGTCGATCACGTACTTGTCGCGCCCCATACACTCCGCCGGCGCATATTCTCCTGCATAAACAGGTAGATAGATGTCCCGGATCGGTTCACGAATCACCCGGATGCGGGACCTCGCCGGGTTGTTGCTGCTGTATTTCGGCGTAGCGTGAAAGGCGGAGCAGATCACCTCGCATGCCCGGCAGCCGTTGCATTTATCCGCGTCGACCTTGATCGTCTTGACGATTTTCTTCTTCTTCTCACCAGCCACGATTCGTTCCCTCCAGCCTATTTCGGCTCTTTTTCCGCCGAAGTCTCTTTAGAAGGAGTGCCTTCATTATCGGTCAAGATTCCCCTCTCCAGGAAGTCTTTGGCGACATAATCCAAACCGAGTTCATGCAAAGATTCTTTGGTAGGAATGCCCTCTTTGTTCCACCCCTTGAAGGTGTAATAGGTGTCCAGGAGCTTCTCTTCCAACTCGGGGAATCTTTTCTTCCAGTGGTCTTCTGGCGGCTTCTCGTCGCTTCTCCGCATGCCCCTCCGGATATTGTTCGCCCGTACCAGGGTTCGGTAACGCTTGGTTGCCTCCGTCAGTTTGGCCTCGTCCATCTCGATCCCGGCCCCTGCTGAAATGAATTTCGGATAATTGTGAATGTGGTACGGGGGCTTGAGCGGAAAGGAAGACAGGCCAGCGCACATGCCGAGGGCGTCGTCGATGTAATGCATCCTTTCCTGCCAATCGACGATGTCACAGCACATCTCGACGGTCGGATAGAAAGGCATCGATTTCTCTCCCCGCAGTTCCCAGTCCAGGAAATACTGTTTGAACTTATCGTCCGGAACCTGGATCCAGTCCTTGACGAAGGCCTCCCTTTCTTCCCTTGTCGGGAAAGGCGCCTGCGGGAATTGCCCTTCGATCTGGGTGATGTTGATCTTCTCGCCGGTGGCGTACATGAGAAAATAGATAGGATTAAGCATGCCAAGCTTGAGGGGCAGTTGCTCATGCTTCTTGATGTTGTTGTGGGCGTAGGCCTCCGCGCCCTTGCCGATCTGCTGGGCCGCCCAGTAGGTGCCGTTGGCCAGGACATCGCCTATCCCTTCCCGACGAACGATCCGGTCGAGCAGCCAGTAAAATTTCCCGTCGTTGTCGGAGGGCATCCCCGCCATGTCCTGATCCGTCAGGATGCCGGCCTCATAAAGCTCCATCGCGAAAGCCATCACCTGCGGGGTCGAGAACCCATCCACCCCGTACTCCGTCGCACGCTGTGCGATCGTCAAGCCGAAATCGAGGTCGGACATGGCCGCCATCGTGTACGTCAGCTTCGAGAAGCATTTCATCATGTAAGTGGAAAGCCCTGGAACCGATACGGTCGCCCCGCACTTCATCGGGCAGTTGTAGCAGCTGATCAGCCGCGTCCGCATCGTTTCGAGCGTTTCGGTCCACTTTTCTGCGACCTCCTCGTTCCAGAAGTCCTTTCTGCGAACCCGCGCATTGCCCCAGGCAAAATTTTCCGTATGCCATTTCTCGTCATGAACCGCCATCTCCTGCGGGGACCCTAGGCCCTTCAGAATGGTCATCACCCCTTCGATGGGATGTTCTTCCCGCCATTTGATATAGGCCAGCACCTCGTTGCAGAGTTCGATATACTCCGCCGGCCGCGCCACATTGATGTCCTTGGTTCCTCGAACGGCGATCGCCTTGACACCCTTGTCCCCCATGACGGCTCCGATCCCGCCGCGACTTGCGCTCGACCGGCCCTGCTCGATGGAAGCGAAGTACACCCGGTTCTCACCGGCCAGACCAATGGCCGCCACCTGGGCCCTCGGCTCCTTCAGCTCCTGCCGGATGAGTTCGGCCGTTTCAACCGCACCTTTCCCCTGCAGGTGAGAGGCATCCCGGATCTCCACCTTGTCGTTGTTGATATACAGGTAAACCAGGTTGGGTGACTTGCCTCGCAGGATCACCTTGTCGTAACCGGCATACTTCAATTCCGGCGCCCAGAAACCCCCCATCATCGAAAACTGCATCAACCGGGTCTGAGGGGAAATGGTCGACACGATCGTCCGGTTGCAGCCGGTGGCCGGGGTGCCGCACAAAAGGCCGGCGCTGAATATGAGCAGATTATCGGGAGAAAAGGGTTCGACCTCAGGGGGAACCCTATCCCACAGAATCTTGGCGTTCGTACCCAGCCCCCCCAGATAGAGTTCCGTGTCTCTCGGGTCAGTTTCTACCCTTTCGATGTTTCCGTGTGATAAATCGATTTCCAGATTGAACCCTGTCTCCGCGTACCTCATTTTTCTACCTCTTGTCCTGAACTTGCGATATAGTCGTCCGGGCTGTTTCTAAACCGCTGCCGCGCTCTGGGCAACCCCGGTCGGGCGGGATACCCCCTTTCAAAGGTCAGCCGGCAACCGGACTGGTCAACACTCCGTCCTTATGAACCACTGGGATGGGCGGCGCCGACCCTCTCAGTCCTACCGCACCCCCCTCATCATCCCGCCAGAGAACCCGCCCGCCGATCCCTGTAGGGCAATCTCGACTTTATCTATCTAGTTTCCATCCGGAAATGGTCTTTTTTGCCAATCTCGGCGTCAATCTGCACGTTTGCTTGTGCGGCGACCTACAGGTTGCCTCCGCGCAAACGCTTGATTTCCTTGATATTGGCAAAAAATCCTCATTTCCGGATTGGAAACTGGGTTGTACCGGGAAATCATTTCCGGATGGAGACTATCTAAAAGCAAACGACTTAATCCCAAACACCTTTCTGCCGGAAAACAGCTCCAGCCGGCCGGATCATAGCGATCCATTCCAGCGGTGGGGTGTATGACTTTGCTGACGGGCATTTTTTGTTTTCGCCTTTCTTGTAGGAGCAAAAGCACCAAGGCGCGTGAGGAAAAGCAACAGGTCGATCTGACGAACAATTTTGGAACGTCTTCTGATTCTGAGTCCTCAAGAATGTGGTTACAATCTAGCCACAACATAACTACGTGTCAAGAAAAAAACGGAATGCGGAGCGTCAAGATCCGAGCCCGACAATATCGCCTTCCCTGAACCGATAGTAGCCCTTTTCCGTCATGCGGATGAACGGGATGGCGGGCGTGGTGAGGACGCTCAGGGTCAGATGAGCGAAATCGAGGCCTGTTCCCAGGGAGGTCATGATCTCTTGAAAGCGCCCCTGTCGTTCGGCCAGTTCCGGCATCTTCAGTTCCGAGACATACCCCCCGGCGCGAAGGGGGATCTCCAGCTTCCGCTCCCCGTCCACGACGATGACGGATCCCCCCTGAATCTCAATCAATCGGTTGACGGCAGAAGCCAGATCCTCGTCGTTTTCGCCGATTCCGATGATGCCCCCCGTGTCCCAACAGAGCGTGCTGGCAACGGCTCCGCGCTTCTGGCCCCAACCCCGGACGAATCCGATAAACGCCTCTCCCCGGCCGCTGATCCGCTCCATGAAGAATATCTTGAGCAGATCGTCAGCCGGATCCGCCGCCAGATACCCTGAGACCGGTCTGGGACGCGCCCTGCCCTCCCGCGCCACCAAGCCCCCCGGCTGGATGTCCAGGGTCCGCACCATCCCCTCCCGATCTGCACAGGACTCGGGAACCACCAGGGCGGAGGACGGCACCGCCGGTGCCCTGACCGTATTCATCAGCCTGTCAGGGTATCGAGCCGCGGGGATCGGCACGGTCATCCGCCCCTCCTGCGCCACCACCCGGCCCTTGGAGATCACCCATTGCGGCCTGATGGTCCGGGCGTCGGGGAGGATCAGGAGGTCGGCATGGCGGCCCGGAGCGATGCCGCCGGTCAGCTTGTCGAGCCCCAGATGCTCCGCCGGATTGAGGGTCACCATGCGGACCGCCTCCATGGGATCGATTCCCAGATCCACCGCCTTCTGCACCACATCTTTCAGATAACCGTTTCCGATCAGCAGGCTCGGGTTGGTCCCGTCGGTCACCAGAATCACGCGGCGGAAATCGATCTTGTCTTTCAGGGGAAGGATGATCTCCAGGTCGCGGCGGATATCCCCTTCCCGGATCATCGCATAGAACCCCATCTCGAGGCGGTTGAGCACATCCTCGGTGGAAATGGCTTCGTGGCACGACTCCACGCCGATGGACGCATACGCAGCCAGCTTTCTGTCAAAGGCTCCGGCCGCATGGCCCTGGACGGATCTCCCGGCCTTATGCGTTTCACGGATCAACGCCAGGATCCGCTGGTCCGACTGCAGGACAGGGGCCTGCCAGAACGATTCCCCCAGCCCGATGACCCGGGGGTCTTCGAACAGCCCGGCCAACTGCTCCGGAGTGATCATCAGGGACTGCGCGGCCGGACTCAGGGAAACCATGGGCGGGACCAGGGTGTAGATCTTGATGGGGCTGGCCTCCGTCTGCTCTATGAAGATCCTCACCCCCTCGGCCCCCAGGATGAAACCGTAGCATTCAATCTCAGCGATCAGACAGGTGACACCCGAGGGGACGGCGTATGAGAGGAACTCGCGGATATTGAAGTAGTTGATCAGGTGGGTATGCGCATCGATGAACCCCGGACAGATCACTCGCCCGTCCGCCTCGATCACCCGGGTCTCCGGCCCCACGGCGTAGCCGAGGTCAGGCCCGACCTGGGCGATCCACTCCCCCGAAACCGCCACGGAGCGTCCCGGAAGCAGCCTCCCCGTATACACATCCATCAGAGTCCCGTCCCTGACCACCAGATCCGCAGGCCTTTTTCCCAAGGCCGTGTCCATAAGCCGTTGCATGTCCCGCCCAGATTCCACCCCTTCCCGTCTCGAAGATACCCCCGTCTCGATCGCCATAGTCATAAAACCCCTTTCGCCATATCCTCCCCGACCCCTGCATCCTTATGAATCCCCGCCGAGGGGAGGGTAGAAAGTTCTCATCCGGAAACAGCCTTTTCGGCCAATCTCAACGTCAAGCTGCACGTTGACGTGCGCGGCGACCTCCAGGTATCATGCACCTAACAACTTGATTTTGCGAGTATTTAAAAAACATGGGCCCGCCCCGAACGGGTGGGACTGAGCACGCCCAGCGTATGAAGAAATTGGGAGCCGTCGCGAGCCGTTGGAACGTAGCGGCGCAGCCGGCGAACAAAATCCTCGTTTCCGGATTGGAAACCGGATTGTGCTGGACAATCATTTCCAGATGAACACCAGAAAACCCTTTTCAGCCGCGGCTGTCCGGTTGTTGAAGTTTCTTGGACGTCTTATACAGCCGCCTGCATGCCGCGAAGGTCAGCCGCCGAACAGCATTGGGTCGCAAGAAAGAATGAATTGAAGGGGATTATACTCAAAGAGCGCATAAAACCTAGATTTTTCCCTGCGCATGACGAAATACCCGGAAAACGCCCGCCGAGCGACTACAAGCGCCGCATGCATCCTCGGCTGACATCATTCAAGAACCACGAACCCCGCAGCGGGGGTACCGGCAGGCCGGCCTCAAGGACTCAGTTCTCTATTCTTTCCTGCATGCATTTCTATCCGAATCAAAAACAAACCCTAAGATCCTCCCAACAATCCCTCCCTAATCTCTGATTTCAAAGTTCCTTGCTGAGGCCCCCGATATCGGGCCGCGGCTGTCCGAGCGTAAGGCAAGTCTTCCAAGGAGCAGCCGGGCAACCCTGTTGGGTCTCTCCATCTTCAACACCTGGCGCTCCAGCGCAGGCAGAGCGGTTCGTGCTGCCCGGAGCCATCAAATAGTATCTAGTGTCCATCCGGAAATGATTTTGCGGTAGGACTCAGTTTCCAATCCGGAAATGAGGATTTTTCTTTACACGCTGCGCGTGCTCAGTCCCACCGCTTCGCGGCGGGTCCCGGTTTGGCCAATATCAAGGAAATCAAGCGTTTGCGCGGAGGCGACCTGATGGTCGCCGCACAAGCAAACGTGCAGATTGACGCCGAGATTGGCCAAAAAGACCATTTCCCGGTACAACCCAGTTTCCAATCCGGAAATGAGGATTTTTGGCCAATATCAAGGAAATCAAGCGGTTGCGCGGAGGCGACCTAGTGGTCGCCGCACAAGCAAACGTGCAGATTGACGCCGAGATTGGCCAAAAAGACCATTTCCGGATGGAAACTAAATAGAGGAACCGGAGTTGAACACCCAGTCCACGAAGAATCCCCGGCCAGAAACTGTGGAAGGGGCTCTCTGGTTCGATTTTCCGGTCGAATCTTCGAAAGGGGGTGATGGCAAGAATTAGAAAACATTATGAAACTATTGACTAAAGGCGTCCATCCATAACCATCCGACCACTCGACTATCATTAAACAGTAAGGAGGCAAACCATGAAAATCGGAAAACAAGCTGGAGCAGCGCTCCTGGCCATGCTGATCCTTTTCGCGGCCACGTTGGCCTGTGCGGCTCAACCGAAATATGTCTTTTTCTTCCTCGGGGACGGCATGTCAGCCTCGCAGATCCAGGCAACCGAGGCCTATCTGGCTACCAAATCTGCAATCGATAAGGGGCTGCCTCCAGGCCCGAACTACGGCGAATTAGAGGCCGAGTATCTACTTGCCGATGAAAACCGCCTCAATATGAGCAAAATGCCGGTGGCGGGGATGCAAACCACCTATGATTCCTTTGCCTTGATGACCGACTCGGCGTCTTCGGCCACGGCCTTCGCCTGTGGAATCAAAACGCGGAGCGGGACCATCGGAATGGATGACACCAAGACCCATTCCTACAAAAGCGTCGCCCAGCTTGCCCACGAAAACGGCATGAAGGTCGGCATCATCTCGAGCGTTTCTTTGGACCATGCCACACCCGCCGCCTATTATGCCAGCGTCCCGAGCCGCGGCGACATGAATGCCATCGGCACCCAGTTGGCTGCGACCGGATACGAGTTTTTCGGGGGCGGAGGATTGGTCAAACCCGATGCTCCAAACGATGTCTATGAACTGCTCACAAACAACGGTTACGAAGTCCGCAATACCCGCGAATCGATCCTCGCGCTCAAGGACGCCCCCAGAGACCGGGTCGTCTGCATCAACCCGTGGCTGCAAGACTCTTCGGCCATGCCCTATGCCATCGATAGACCCGATACCAACCTGTCGCTCGCCGAAATGACCGAAGTCGCCATCGCCAACCTCTATGACGGCAGATCCAATAATCCCGCCCGCGATAATTTCTTCAGAGGCTGGGGAAGAAAACATGAAGGCAACGGCAAAGGATTCTTCATCATGGTCGAAGGCGGCAAGATCGACTGGGCCTGCCACGCCAACGACGCCATGGCGACCATCGGCGATATGCTCGATTTCGACAACGCCGTCGGCGTAGCCCTCGAATTCTACAGAAAACACCCCGAACAGACCCTGATCGTCGTCACCGGCGACCACGAGACGGGCGGCATGACGATCGGCCATGCCACCACGGCGTACAAGGCCTATTACGATCGACTGCTCGGACAGACCAACAGCTTTCAATACTTCCGGGAAAATGGGTGGACAGATCACAAAGACGCCTACTCTGGTTGCTGTCCTGATTGTGCCTCCGACCCTGAAACCCTGTCTTCGAATGGAGACATGCTTGCTCTGATGGAAAATGCCTTCGGTCTGGTTTGGGCTGACCTCAACGAATACCAGAAGGAAAAGCTGGAGGACGCCTATGACCAATCGCTTTGCGGGACAAATGACAACACGGCCGACGAAAACCGCTATCTCTATGGCGGCTACGAACCGATCATCGTGACCATCACCCATATCCTGAACGAGCGCGCCAGCATCGGGTGGACCTCCTATTCCCACACCGGCGTGCCGGTTCCGATCTTCGCCCATGGCCGGGAAGCCGAACGGTTTGCAGGTTTCTACGACAACACCGATATCGCCAAGCGGCTTGGCGAGGCCATGAACCTCCCGAGCCTGCCCATCGAAAAATAGGAATGCTTTCTGGCTCCATCCATTTTCTCCAGGCCGCATCTCATCGCCGGTTGGAAAAAGTGCGAAGGCACTTCCCATCCGGCCGGCTTGGATCCGGCAGCCCTGCTCATGACTCGATGTGCTGCCCAGCACAGGAATTCGGCAGCACGGCCTCGGTGAAAAGGGGGCCCTGACGGTCCTATTCGAATCCATAACGTGACAGGCGGTGCCGGAGAGGCGCCGCCGCTTTTTTTCGGCGGGAGAGAAGCTACATGTCAACCAAGCAGCACCATGAATGGATTTTTTCGCTGATCATCGCGGGCATCTGCGTCGCGCTCTCATTCCTGGATCTCGCCCGCATCCCCAGCGCTCCAAAAGGGATCCACGCACGCGGTGTGGTGGAGGCCGTGGACAACAGCCGCGTACGTCAAAATCTCATCGTCAAGACCGAGGAGCAGTTCCTCACCGTGCGGCTGATCAACGGCCCCAATGAAGGACAAACCATCGAAATTGTCAATATGTTGACCGGAAGGATGGAATTCGACGAATTCTATGAGACCGGGAAAATCATCCTTGTCGAATACGACACAATCGACGGGCGGCCCGCCCACGGGGTTGCACGAGGCTACGACCGCCTTCAGATGCAGCTTCTTCTCATCGGCATCTTCGGCATTCTCCTTCTGGCTGTCGCCGGGGTTACCGGATTGAAGGCCGTATTGTCCTTCCTTTTCGCGGCGATGATTCTCTGGAAGCTCTTTTTCCCACTGCTGCTGCGCGGCTTTCCTCCTCTTTCGACGGGCCTCGCCATCGCGGCCCTTCTCACTGCGGTGATCACCTTCTCGGTCGGTGGGATCAACCGGCGTGGCCTTGCCGTCTTTCTGGGCTCCATGCTCGGCGTCGGGCTCACCTGTGCGCTGGCAGTCGGTTTTACCAAGGCGTTCGCGCTCCACGGTGCGGTGCGGCCTTTTGCCGAAACCCTCCTCTACTCCGGCCATTACACACTCGATCTGACGGGCATTTTCATCGCCAGCGTCTTTATCGCCTCCTCCGGTGCCGTCATGGACCTCGCCATGGACATTGCCGCGAGCATGGACGAAATCAAGCGCAGGCATCCGGACATTGCCACCTTCGAGCACTTGCGCTCGGGTCTGCGCGTTGGTCGAGCGGTCGTCGGGACCATGACGACCACGCTTCTCCTCGCCTATTCCAGCAGCCACATAGCGATGTTCCTGCTGTTTATGGCCAAGGGTCTCCCGGCGGTCAACATCCTGAACGCCCCATTCGTTGCCGCCGAGGTGCTGAATATCCTGGTTGGAAGCTTTGGACTGGTGACGGTGGCTCCCCTCACCGCCTTTTGCGCCGCCCTGCTCTATCGACAAACCGGGCGGGAAAGCGTTGAGCTCGAGATGATGGACGCAACCCGATCCGCGGAGAAAGCATTGCAGGACAGCGCAGCATCTACGGCGACATCCGGAATCGCTTCCCAACCATGATCCGGAGACTGCTGACTCGGGGCGGTCGGATCGTCTCGGCGGGCGACCCGGAACGGATTGATCATCGGGAGTCGGAAACACCGCACTGGCCTGACCGGAGCGAACGGGCGGAGCAGCCTGGGACCTCCGTGCTGTGCACGCTCAGGCTGAGCTTCTTGGCCAAGATCTCGACCAGTGGCAGCAGCGGCATGGATCTTTCGACGGACCAAAGAACGGACTCACACGTGCGCTCCCGGGGGGAAACCCTTTACGAAGGCGAGCCCTTCTTCAGGATCAGAGGCCCTTGAAAAAGTCTCATGCCCTTACAGAGACGCTGCCTGAAGGCCATCCTACTGGCGAGCCTACTTTTAATAAACGCCTAATGAAAACCTAATACGCCCATTCCAGGATATGCGGCATGATCGATCACAATCCATCGTGCGTGCCGCAGGAGTTCTTTTCCTGATGCAGCCTACCGGCGTTACACCGGTGCGGAAAAACACCGAACGGCAGGGAAAGATTCATCTATCTGGTCCGCAACCTCAGATCAACCTCACGACGAGGCGGAAAAACACCGAAGAGCGCCCTCTCTGCCGCACCTCCGGGAACGTGAGCACGTATACGTGCAGGAAACTGGCGCTCCGAAGTCTCGATGCTCGCAACACCCAGCAAGCAGGAGCTTCTGCAAGCGAAAGAAGGAGACAAAAGATGATGACGGTCTATATGCACAGCATTCCCGGCAGGCTCCGTGTCAAGATCCCCATGCTCAAGGCCCAGTCCGGTTTATCCGAGCGCCTGACGGATGAACTCGAATGCCTGACCGGCATCGACCACATCACCATCAACCCGGTCACGGGCAGCGTCACCATCAGATACCAAACGGATGTACTGAACGCGGATCAAATCCTGGCCTGTTTCGAAGGATCCGGACTCCTGGACAGCCGATTCATCCGCACCCAAGCCGATCCCGAAACCCAGGTCTCAGAGCAGGTCGGCGGCGTCGTGGGTAAGGCCCTGTTCGGCTGGGCCGTGGGCAAGGCCCTGGAGCCGACGGGCCTCTCCTTTCTTGCGGCCCTGATCTGAGCCGCAGCGTGCGGAATATCCGTCTTGACGCTGACAGCGAACCAGGCGCCGATGAAAAAGGATGGCGCTTGAAGCAGAGTGCGTCACCGCCCGCTTTTCCCATCTCCCATGCCTCCCAACCGGTCCTCCTTCATCAAAGTCTTGCATGACTCTCCAATGTTCCAAACATTCCTCGGCTAAATATCTCCCATGATTCACAACCCCTTTCCATGCCCACGCCGCCTGAGAACGCCCCCGTCATCTTTCTCCGGCGGCCATGCCGATTTACTGCATTCGGGTCTTATGCACCAATACGGAACACCGCAGCCATTCGATCTCGGCGAGGTACAAGGAAATGCAAATCATCAGCCAGCCATTCATCGACCAGGTTCTCGTACTGAAATCAGAAGCTGAAGGCCAGCTCAGGCAGCTTCTGAGCATGGGAAAACAGTATCACGCGGAAAACTCAGATGGGAGTCCATCGGAGATATGTGATAAAGCCCAGTATATGATCTCTCTAAATACAATTTACACATTAATCGAAAGGAAGAGAGCTTATGTTCTCAGACTGGATTCTATCCTGAATAAGATCAAAGAAAATAATGAATCTGCCTTATGCGAGCACTGCGGTGCATTGATTCCTATAGAGCGCATTTATGCCGTACCGGAAACCGCCCTTTGTGTTGCATGCCAGCACAAACTGGAACAAAAACATTTGATCTCGCAATAAAGGGAGTGCCCGTGTTAGCCCGAGAGACACTGGATGTTTCACCGTCGACGGTTGATTCGCAAAAGTTTTTTATCCGGAGGAAACTCGCCGCGCTGGCCAGCAGTTCCCTCGAGCATGCCCTGAGCATCGATCGCATAAGGGCGTCCTACGCTGCAATTCCCCGCAGTGAGAGTGTCAAAGAGTTTCTGGACCATCTCCTGCAGGTGCTCGGGGTGCGGTACTCTCTTGTTGGCAAAGAAGCCAAGGCCATTCCTTCCAGCGGCCCGGTGATTGTTGTGGCCAACCATCCATTCGGCGGTGTCGACGGTATCATTCTGGCCGCCATCCTCTCTTCGGTGCGCGGCGACTTCAAAATCCTGGCCAACTTTATCCTCGGCACAATCAAAGAGCTGCGGCCGCTGCTTCTGCTTGCCGACCCCTTTCAGAAGAAACGGACTTCACCGAAGAACATCGCGCCGGTCAAGCAGGCCTTGGAACTGCTGCGAAACGGAGGCATGCTGGCGGTCTTCCCCGCCGGTGAGGTCGCCCATTTTTCCCTTCGGCACGGTCACGTGGCGGAACCCCTGTGGAATGAGACGCTCTCAAAGCTTATCCAGCGCAGTTCCGTCCCGGTTTTACCCGTTTTCTTCAGGGGGAGGAACAGCAGCCTCTTTCAAATGGCCGGCCTTCTCCACCCCATGCTCCGAACGGCCCTTCTGCCGCGAGAGGTCCTGAACAAAAGCTCGTCCGAAATCCAGGTCAAAATCGGCAGCCTCATCGACCCCCACAAGATTGCAGCATTCAGCAAGCCGTCAGATGTTTCCGACTACCTGAGGCATCGCACCTGCCGGCTCGGCAAATCCATGGGACCAGCGACAAGGATGCTGCCCTTCCGCTTCAAAACACCGCGCCGTCACGCCGCTCCCCCGGCCCGGATCATCAACGCCGGAGACAAGACGACCATTGCGGCTGAAATCCAGGCGTTGCCCGAGGGGCAATCCCTGCTTGTCAGCGGTGAATTCGAGGTTTTCGTCGCACGGGCCGCCCAGATTCCCCAACTCCTCGAGGAAATCGGCCGTCTCCGAGAGATCACTTTCCGGGCGGCGGGCGAAGGAACAGGCCATGCTCTGGACCTTGACCCATTCGACGATTGGTACCTCCAACTCTTTTTATGGAACCGGGAGCACTCCGAGGTAGTAGGGGCCTACCGGATCGGACCCACCGATGTCATCCTGCCCCGCCTCGGCCGGGAAGGCCTGTACACCAACACCCTTTTCCATTACCGCGAGCATTTCTTCGAGAAGATCGGCCCGGCCCTGGAAATGGGACGCTCCTTCGTAAGAGAAAAATATCAACGATCCTATGCACCACTTCTGATGCTCTGGAAGGGCATCGCGCGTTTTGTCGCGTGCAACCCTCATTACACGACACTCTTTGGTCCGGTCTCGATCACCAGCGACTATCGCAGCGACTCACGGCGCCTGATCGCTGCCTACCTGCATTCCCGCCACATCTCCAACGAACTCTCGGAGTTGGTCCAGCCCCGTACACCCTTCAAGTACAAGGCCCGGCTGCTTCAGGGCCGGAGAGGTCGCCGTCGCAAAACCTGGCCGGTCGATATCGAAGACCTGTCGAGTTGGATCGCCGAGATCGAACCCGACGGCAAGGGCCTGCCGGTCCTCCTGCGCCAGTACCTCAAACTCGGAGGAAATCTCCTGTGCTTCAATCTTGACCGCTGTTTCGGAAATGCTCTCGACGGGTTGATTCTCGTTAACCTCTTCAGGACAGAGCCGGCTCTCCTCAAGCGGTACATGGGCGTCGAAGGCTATTCCAGCTTCAGAGACTATCAAGCTGCGAGGCTCTTCGACGACAAGAACCCGCTCAGGCGGGATGGGAAGAAGATCCCGTATCAGCCTGCGCGCCCGTTCGGCAGCGCTTTCTTCGAGAAGCAGCCCGATGCTGAGAATCCAGAGGATCTCGAGAGCGGTCCAGGCCTGACCTGCAACGACCGCCAGGATCAAGGCGCCGCTGAGGAATGGAAAAAGGCCCATCCTGCGGGTTGATATAGCCTCTTTGACACCCCTGATTAAAAGCGGTAAGGCAGACCCCGCGGCGACGAAGCCGGTCACGCTGAAAAGCCCCGGGCCGGGCACTGCGCCGGTAAACAAACGGCGTAAAAAGAAATACCCCATAAAAGCGGTCAAAGCGAGGGCGTTGAAAAGGCTCCAGCCGATGAACCCACGATACGCGGACGGCTGCAGGGCATTTTGGGAGCGTTCCCGGCGCGTTGCGGAGGGACACTCCGCCGCTGCAGAGGAGGAGGACAGGTGTCGCTCGATGCAATCCAACATCTGGGACGTTGTATAGACGGCACTGTCGTAGAAGACGATGAGACTTCCGGTCCCGGAACGGATCAGTATGCGCTGGACACCCGGGACTTGCTCGAGATGCCCTTCGAACCTGTCGCGGGCGCCGATGACATTGCTTACGAAAGGCACTTTCAGCCGCAACCGCCCCGGGACAGCGTGGCACACCTTGATACGTACAAATTTCTTCATGATCGCGCCCTCCCGTTTCACTGCAAAGAGCGATCGTTTTTCGATCAGAGTCGTTCGAACGTCACCTCCGGACGAGCGACCTCTGATGATCATTTTTCCCGGTAGCGACGCCAATCCGTGCGGTTGGTCTGGACGCAACCTGGAAAACCCTTCGCTCAACCAAGTGATCCCCTTGCAATGATCAAAAATCCATGCCTATCCGGTTGGCACCCAAAACAAACTCTTCCCAGCAACCGTGGAAGCAGGCTGGTGTTCAATGGCAGGAAGAAGAATTTTTGCCCGTGTACGGCAAGAGATTTGCCTTTATTTAAGGGTTCTTTTGCCATTTCCTATGGCAGAGCGAGGCTGATCCGGTCTGCCTTCCGGCTTTAGCATGGGCCAAAACTTGGAAAGAGCATGCTTTGGGAGTTAACCGGATAGGCACGGAAGAAACCAAGGAAACCCTCGAGGATCTGACCGCCGAGGCCAAATCCGAACTGGCCGGGGAGCAGGCCGCTCCGGTTGCCAAGGCCAAAAAGGCCGTCACAACGACATAGCGGGGCCGCCGGTGCCGGACCTTCTACCTGCCATCCCCGAGGCCTGCCTCACGCATAAGACACCCGGTCGAATGCGGATCAAGGTCTCCTCCAGAACTGGGGATCATTCGTATTTTGCCCGGGTAAAAGAGGTGTTTGCCGCCAAGACGAAAGACCTCACGCTGGAGGTCAATCCGTTGACCGGCAGCCTGCTTTTCAAAGGTGAAACTGTGGAGGCCGGCAGGATCGGTGATATCGCTTCTCAGGCCGGGCTTTTTCAGCTCCTTTCGACGGCTGAATGGCGCGTTCCCATCTCCCGGCGGCTGGTGGAACCCGTGGGAGACCTCAGCCGGTCGGTCAGGCGTTTCACGCGCGGCGAGGTGGATCTACCGGGACTGGCTTTCATGGCCCTCCTTGCCGTGGGCATTGTGCAGATCCTGCGTGGCAACCTGCGTGCGCCCCCCTGGTACACCGCTTTCTGGTACGCCATGGGCATCTTCTCGAAATCCATCGTCGACAAGATGCACGGCGATGAATAATCAAGCGGTCTAAAGCGCGTGTCCGGCGGCCGGATCACGGTCTTCAACCCTTGCAGTCGTCAGGCGATTGCAAGGGTTTGTTGTCTGACGCATCGGGCGCAAACCAATCTGCGGACGATTCCATGATCCATCCCTTGCATACGAAGGTGCCTGGGAGGGCGCGCTTAAAGGTGGACGGACTGAGAGGTTCCGAAGCCCTGAAGCGGTTCCTGGAATCCCATCTGAATGCCCATCCAAAGCTGCTCTCGGCATCGGCCAACTCGGTAACCGGCAACATCCTGCTCCAATTCAGCGCCGATCTCGACTTTCGGGATGCAGCCGATTTGCTGGCAGCGTTCGTCGGCCACGCCCGCGGCGAGAACGTTTCGCTTATCTCTGGAACACTGGATTGCAGCGCGGGGGAATGCAGGGAAACAGAGCGCTCCCGAACGGCAGGCCTCGCATCCGGGATCGTTCGCTCAGTGAAGGACAAAATCCGCGAATTCCTCCCCTCCGAAGAGGCGCAGCCTTCAAGACCCTGGCACACACTGGATGCAGCGGCGGTATGGACGATCCTCGAAAGCGGAGAAAAGGGGATCTCCCGCGAACAAGCCGCGCGGCGACTGAAATTATACGGCCCCAACACCCTCCCGGAATCGCAACCGCGTTCGAGGTGGGATATCCTGTCCGGACAGTTTCTTTCTCTCCCGGTGGCCTTGCTCGGCGGTGCCGCCGGCATCGCCCTGGTGACCGGAGGCCTGCTGGACGCTCTGGTGATCGCCGGCGTAACGGTTGCCAATGCCATCATCGGATATGTAACCGAGTGCAAGGCCGAGAAGACCATCGCGTCGCTCAAACGGATCGTACACCCGGTCGCTTCGGTCTTGAGAGAAGGCAAGCCCGCCGAAGTGCCCATCGAAGAGGTCGTGATCGGGGACGCCGTGGTTCTGAAACCCGGAACATACGTACCGGCAGACAGCCGCATTGTCCGAGTCACCCATCTGAGCATCGACGAGTCGGCCTTGACCGGTGAGAGCATGCCTGTCCAGAAGCGGCCCGATGCCGTTACCCTCGAGAGTGTCCCCTTGGCCGAGCGTTTCAACATGGCCTATATGGGAACGCTGGTGACAGGCGGTGAGGGACTTGCCGTGGTGGTCGCTACGGGTGCCCACACCGAGATCGGCCGTCTTCAGATCCTTCTCGATGAAACCGAGCGGCCCGAAACACCGATCGAGAGACAGCTGCGGGTCATGGGCGATCAACTGGTGATTCTTTGCGGGCTGATCTGCGGCGCGGTCTTTTTGATCGGTTTCCTGCGAGGCTACGGATTTCTGCAGATGCTCCGGACGGGCGTCTCGCTGGCCGCAGCCGCTGTGCCGGAAGGACTACCTGCCGCCGCAACCATTAATTTTGCGATGGGCATCAACAAGATGCGGAAACACGGCGTTCTGATCCGCCATCTGCAGGCGGTTGAAACCCTAGGGGCTATACAGACCCTTTGTCTGGACAAAACGGGTACCATTACGCTCAACCGCATCGCCGTCACCGAAACCTACGCAGCCTTCGAAAAAGTTCATATCCGCAAACAAGGGCCCGCTGCGGAAACCGGCACAGTGAATTTTCAGGAAGGGAGCGCCCTCAGGAAGCTGATCGAAATCTGTACGCTCTGCAACGAGACCCGGATCGCCGTCGATCCGTCGACCGGCGGTTTCGAACTCAACGGGTCGCCCACCGAGCAAGCGCTTATCCGTCTAGCCTGGATTGCCGGCGTTGACCCCGTCCAGTTCCGTCAAGACCATGCCCTGCTCGAGATCACCTACCGGTCGGATGAACGCTTGTACATGACCACCCTCCACAAGAGGCCGGTTGCGGGGCATCTCCTGGCGGTCAAGGGAAGCCCGGCCGAGGTCCTGAATCTTTGCGGCCGGCAGTTCATGAGGGGAGAGATAGTCCCATTGGACGAGGTCGCCCGCAGCCGGATCGAGATGGAAAACGAACGGATGGCCGGTCAGACGTTGCGCGCGCGTACTGGGGGTTGCCTATGCCCTCCATGACGACGGTATTCCGCCGGAGCCGGCCGAAAACGGCAGTCTGGTGTGGCTCGGTCTCGTGGGGATGGCCGATCCTATCCGGGACGGGGTGGCACAATTGATGAGAGTGTTTCATCGAGCCGGTATCGGGACTATCATGATTACCGGGGATCAAAGCGCAACGGCCTACGCGGTCGCGGAGCAGCTGAACCTCAATGAGGAAGGTCCATTGGGTATTCTCGACTCGATCGAACTGGTCAAGATCGATCCAAAGCTCATGCAGGCCCTGTCAAGGAAGGTGCATGTCTACTCCCGGGTCAGCCCGGCCCACAAGCTCCGGATCGTCCAGGCCTTGCAGGGCGCCGGACGCGTGGTGGCCATGACCGGGGATGGCATCAATGACGGGCCTGCGTTGAAGGCCGCCGATCTTGGCATCGCCATGGGTGAGAGCGGGACGGACGTTGCACGGGAGGTGGCTGATGTCGTATTGGAGGGTGATGATTTGAGGATGCTTGTCATCGCCATTGCCGATGGCCGTTCAACCTATCGAAACATACGAAAATCCGTGCATTTTTTTCTTTCTACGAATTTGACCGAGATCATGGTGATGTTCCTGGCCGTAGCCGCTGGAATCGGGTTTCCCCTGAGCGTGATGCAACTGCTCTGGATCAACGTCATATCGGATATTTTTCCCGGGCTGGCCTTGTCGATGGAACCGCCCGAGCAGGATGTCATGCAACAGGCCCCCAGGGACCCGCAGGCGCCGCTGTTCGACAGAAACGACTTCAAACAGATGGTCCGGGAATCCGCTGTGATCAGTGCAGCGTCATTGGGAGCTTATGGCTTTGGAATTCTTCGATATGGCATGGGTATTCGGGCCGCCTCGCTCGCTTTTCAAAGCCTGACCATCGGCCAACTGCTGCACGCCCTCAGTTGCCGTTCCGAATCGAGTCACCTGTCGGGACAAGATAAGATGCCGGCGAACCCCTATCTTGCAATTGCACTCGGGGGGTCCCTTCTCCTGCAGGCCATGACACTTTTCGTGCCGCCTCTGAGGAATTTCCTCGGAGTGGCGACCCTGGGACTCGCGGATCTCGCCGTTGTCATGGGCAGTGCGGTGATCCCGTTGGTTGTCAATGAAACGGCCAAGGGCCGAAAGAAGGCGGAAGAGCCATGAGAAAAGACTATACATTCATTTCGGAATCTGTGACCGAGGGGCATCCCGATAAACTTTGCGACCAGATCAGCGACGCCATCGTCGACCACTTCCTCGTGCAGGATCCTTGTGTCCTTGTCAGGGCGGAGTGCGCCGTATCGAGCGCCATTCTTTTCATCGGGGCGCATTTCGCCACCAGCGCCAAGGTGGATCTTCCGCACGTGGCACGCAAGGTTATCAAACGAATCGGCTATGACCAACCCGATTTCAATTCCAAGACCTGCAGCATCCTGACAGCGCCTCAAGGCCGACCGCCCGAAAAAAAGGCCCTCTTTGACGAGCATGCCCTTACCGAGGCGGAAATCGATCGCATTACCTCGGGAGAACAGGGTACGGTGTTTGGTTTTGCCTGTGATCAAACATCCGTCCTGATGCCGCTGCCCATCGTGTTGGCTCATAAACTCGCTTACAGCCTGACCCAAGCGAGGACAAATCAGGACCTGCCCTATCTCATGCCGGATGGAAAGGTCCAGATCGGCGTCCAGTTTAAAAAGGGCCGGCCTTTTGGTATTCACAGCATCGCTGTGACCGCCAGCCAGAGAGACCCTAAATCGCCCGCCCAGAAAATGCTGCGCGATGATATCGTCGAGCGTGTGATCGGACCGAGCTTTGAGGATGAAGAGATCAAGCCCTTGAATAGAACGAAGCTTTTCATCAACCCTGACGGTGTGTTTACAGGAGGCCCTTCGCATCACTCTGGCCTGACCGGACGGAAGAACGCTGTCGACACCTACGGTAATTTTTCACGCCACAGCGGAAATGCCCTGAGCGGAAAGGGGCCCATGCGCATCGATCGGATCGGGGCCTATGCAGCCCGGTACGCCGCCAAGAATGTTGTCGCAGCCGGGCTTGCAACGGAGTGTGAGGTTGCACTCAGTTATTCAATCGGCATTACTCAACCGGTAAGCCTTCAGGTAGAGACCTTTGGCACCGGCAAATATTCAAATGAAGATCTTGGGGAAATCGTCCGGAGAAATTTCGATTTTCGGCTCGCCGGCATTTTGCGGCAGTTCAATTTGAGGCATTTGCCCGCTGCGCATCCGGAAGGATTTTATCAACGGATTGCTGCCTACGGCCATTTCGGCCGAACCGATATCGATCTGCCTTGGGAAAAAACCGACAAGGTGGAGATTTTAAAAGGGGACATATAAAACCGGTCCGTGGAAAAATCTGAACGCTCCTGCAGGTTCAGATCCATGCCACCCGAAAGGAAAGACCTGCAACCTCAGAACTTTCTCTACCACCCAACCGAAAAAGGGCCTGCCGAACATCGCCCTTGGCGCGTGTTGAAAAATTGCCTGTGCACAGGCCCCTGTCGATTTTTGATGTCCGGATCCCTTACGCGCAATGTGCGAGGGACACCTGCGCCCAAAGAGTCATTTTTCCGGAATCTCCTCCTCACGTTTAGAATAACCTCTGCAGGCCGGATACTGTGAGCAGCGAAACCTGATAAAACCCGGCTCCCGCATGTAGATATGCATCGAACTTCCGCATAGCGGGCATTGCGGACGGTCATTCGTCACCCCCCGGTTCGTTGAGGGGACGAACTGACGGTTACAGACAAGGCAGATATACCTCTCTTTTCCCTGAGGAGACCTTCCGTAGCGGTTCAAAGCATTTGACCCGCACCGGGGGCATTGGATATTCGCCTGGCACAACCTTTCCTGCTTTCGCATGCTGATGAGGATGATCCCTGAATATTTGATTTTGATTAGCCTTGAATTAATTTTTCGGGCAAGAATATCCGTCAGATAGATCCGAGAGTATTCTTCGTCCATCTCTGTCCATCTGAGAATGGCGATCGGCACGTTACCTCGGGCTGGTCGGGGTATCCCTCCCTCGGACCTAATGGTTCCCGCCTGCCTTCCTATGAGAGGGGTTATGGATCGGAAGGTGGATAAACCTTGATTCTTCATTGAGTACCACTGAAAATGGAAAGGGTAGCATTGGCACCGATACGCTGAACGTCGAAAAGATCTGAGGGCGCCTTGACTCGACATCGTGAATCGAATGCGGATAAGAAACCTGCAGGAAGAATCCTGCACCATCTGCCTGGTAGAGTGCGACTCGATGTCATTGGACTGAAAAAATGTGAAAAACTAGGACGTTATCTTGAAGGCAGACTCCTGGATTGTAGTCCGGTAAGAAACGTTTCCGCAAGTGCATGGACAGGAAATATCCTTGTCCAATTCGACAAGCGCTGGTCTTTCGATGAAGTCCGGAAGCACATCATTGTTTTTTGCGGCGAGTTCGAAGAGGCCTGCGGTTCCTCGGTCGAAGCTGCCAGGAAAAGGCACGGGAACGAAAAGAAATCTGAAAGAGCGAGACAACGCGGAAAGCCGCTGTTGCGGACAGATGAGGAAGAGCCATGGCATCGCCGGACAACGGCCGAAACGCTGGCCCATTTCCGCTCCTCCCGCTCCAAGGGCTTGTCGCCTGCGGCAGCCCGCAAAAAGCTCGAAATCTACGGGGGGAATCTCTTACCTGGTGCTGCGACGCGGTCAGCGTACCGCGTTCTGAAGGATCAATTTTCCCCGGTGCCGATGTCTTTGGCGGGGATGGCCGCAACACTGTCTATTTTCACCGGCCGGATCATCGAAGGGTTCGTGACCCTGGCTGTGGTGTCGATCAATGCGGCGGTCGGTTTCTATGCCGAGCGTAAGGCCGACCGGGATCTCGAAGCAACCCGGATGAACATAAGGCTTAACGCCTGCGTGTTGCGCAGCGGGCGTCTATTGCAAATTCCCTTTGAGAACGTCGTTCCAGGAGATGTCGTGGATTTGACCCCGGGAAGTCGAATTCCCGCGGATGCCAGGGTGATCGAGGCGCATAATCTCTATCTGAAGGATCAGCCGAGAGGGCTTCACCGATGTAACCGGCAAACGGTTATCCAACCCCGGTGACGAGATGGAATGGCTTCTGATCCTTGCTGCGCTCTGCAACGAGGCAGCGCTGGAAACACCCGAACACGTGCAATCGATCGAAGGCTCGTCGACCGAAAAGGCCTTGCTCGAGATGGTTGAAAGAGGCGGAGTCGATATAGAGGGTGTGCGGACGAAATATCCCCTATTGCGCAGTACGGGGCGCGTATCGGACCTGCCGCTGATGGTAACGAGCCATCTTGCGGATGGTGAAGTCGTTCTGACCGTCGTCAAAGGCAGTCCGCTGGAGGTTTTGGCTCGATGCGGGCATCTTCGCAAAAGCAACCACATCCTCCCCATGACGGAGGAAGGGCGACGGCGCATCGAGATCGAGAACGCCTCCGCAGCCGCCGCCGGGCTTCGTGTGTTGGCCTTCGCATACCAGTTCGAAACAGGTGGCGACCCCGGTGAAACCGGCAGGGAAGAGGCAGGGTTCATTTGGACCGGTTTTGCGGAGCTTGTGGACCCGGTGAGAGAGGGAGCGCACGGGCTGGTTCAAAATCTTCATCGAGCCGGTATCCGGACGGTTTTGATTACAGGTGACCAGAGCCTGACAGCGCAGCACATTGCGGAGCAACTGCAATTGAGCGGGGACGAGCCTTTACGGATTCTCGATTCGGCCGATCTGGAAGGCCATCCCCCCGGGGGACCCTGGAAACCCTCGTCAAGCGTACCCACGTCTTCGCAAGGCTCAATCCCACCCAAAAACTCCAAATTGTTCAAGCTTACCAGAGAGCCGGCCTTCATGTAGCCATGGTCGGCGACGGCGTCAACGATGTGCTGGCGCTCAAGGTCGCTGATGTGGGGATCGCCATGGGTCGCCAAGGCTCCATGCTTGCGCAGGAAACAGCGGATCTCGTTTTGGAGGACGACCATCTCGAAGGCGTGATGACGGCGGTGTTGGATGGCAGGGCCTTTTACAACAACACACGCAACGCTCTCCGATTCACGATGACGGTGAACCAGGTCGACCTCGGGCTCGAAATGCTGGCAGGGGCTGGTCTACTCCGTCCAACCGTCGGGGCCTGGACCAGCATCCCGACCAACCTTCTGGCTCTCGGACTCGCCTACGACACTCCCGGACCGATTGCATCCATGCAACCAGCCCGAGAGTACGGCAAACACCTGCTCACGGATCAGGAGGTTTCAATGAGCTTTTGGCATTCCGCTGCTTTATGCGCCGCTGCTCTGCCGGCGGGCGCATACGGCGTGCTGCGATACGGATGGGGAACAACGGCAGGCGGGCTTTTTCTGAACAGCGTGCTTATCAATCAGATGCTTTACGCGCTGATCTGCCGCAGCGATCACCATGGAAGCCCCTATCGGAAAGAAAGGAACCCCCTCTTGTTCATGAGCCTGTTGGGAGGACTGGGTATGCGGATCACATCCATGATGCTGCCTGGTTGGGGTCATTCATTTGATCGTGCAGCAAACCGCTTCCTTGACGTATCCATTGTCACAGCCTGCAGTCTTCTTTTGCCGGGCACATGGGCTAAAGCCTCTCGAGTGCCTTGAAACATCTGTAGCCGGCTGCTGTTCTGAAAAAAGCGATGGAACGCCGCCCTGTTGGAAACAGCGTTTGGGTGGGCACGAATCAGCGAACGACCGCCGCTGCAATACCTTACATTTTTTTCGTATTCAAATCGGTGCAAAGTCTCCGGAACAACAACTCGCCATTATGTCCTGGAGCGCGGCGTGCACTGTAACGCAGGAAGGCTACCAATCTTTTCAGATTCGCCTCATATTCCGTGAGGGCGGTATGTCGATCAGCCCGCTCGCGGCTCAAGCACCTTCTTGCCTCCCGCCAGGCTTCGAGGGCCTCTTTATCCGCCGCAAGAATGATGCTTTCAAAGTCCATTCCCTTGATGGCATCGATGAAGCTTTCCAAGTCAGAAGACTCTGAAATCATGTCGCTTCTCCCTATCACACAAAATACGCTGCAAAAGGCCGACGAGTGGATCAGCCCCTTGCGCGGCTGCTTTAGCTGGTCTTAAAGCCGCTGAAGGACATACTCCCCCTGAATCTATTCATACCACAGATCGAACGGCGGTACTGTTAGAATTCTGTTAGATGTCAACCCTCCCGCTCTCTGCGCGTGGGCACCGCGCCCCGGTTCAGGACAGCTCATTCATCCCTGACCCTCGCCGCGGTATGGGTTCCCCACGGATATAAAGTGCACGTTTTCGGCGACATTCATGAGGTGGTCGCCGATCCTCTCGCAGGATTTGGCGATAAAAAGGAGGGTCGTGCAGGCCTTGATGCTCTCCAGATCCTCCGACATCACCCCCCGAAGCTCCGAGAGAAGGCCGGCGTAGGCCTGATCTATGCGCTGGTCACGGTGCCACACCTCGATGGCCTGCGCCACATCCAGCTCAGCGTAGGCGCGAAGCACATCATGCAGCATGGCCGAGGCCATCTCCGCCATCTCGATGATCGTTCGAAGCGGCGCCTGGACGTTCAGGTCATTCAATTCGAGAAGGTGTCGGGCGATATTGGCGGCATAGTCGGCTACCCGTTCGAGATCGCCCGCGATCTTCAGCGCCCCGATGATCTGCCGCAGATCGACGGCCATGGGCTGTCGTTTGGCCAACAAGTACACGGTGAACGCGTCGATCTCGCTTTCGAGGGCGTTGATGCCCGCATCCGCTCGAAAGATCCTGCCGGCCAGATCCGTATCGCGGCGTTTGAAGGCCTCTATCGCGCCAGCGAACTGCCGGCCGCAGGCCTGGCCCATTTCAAGGACCTTCGATTTCAGCAGTTCGAGTTCTCTGTCGTATGCCTTGACGATATGTCGTTTGTCCATGGATTTTCTCACTTTGCTCAGCGGTGGCCATCAAAAGGGTATTCCTCCAAGCGGCCTGCACGTCAGGCGGGCCACCGGACCGGACCTGCGTCGGTACCGGGAGGGCGGTCTGCGCCGAAGGGAAGGTCTTCTTGAAGAGTCCTCGCAAAGTCCTGCGCGCGTCTCACCCGGGATCACGATGTTCCATCAGCCGAAGCGGCCGGTGATGTAGTCTTCGGTGAGCCGGTGCTTGGGCTTGGTGAACATCTCGGGGGTGGGACCGATCTCGACCAGATATCCGAGGTGAAAGTAGGCGGTGCGCTGCGAGATGCGGGATGCCTGCTGCATGGAATGGGTCACGATGGCGATGGTGTAATGGCTGCGCAGTTCATCGATCAGATCTTCGATGCGGGCGGTCGCGATGGGGTCCAGGGCGGAGCAGGGTTCGTCCATCAGGATGACCTCGGGGCTCACCGCGATTGTTCTGGCGATGCACAGCCGCTGTTGCTGCCCGCCGGAAAGCCCGGTTCCAGGCTGGTCGAGGCGGTCTTTCACCTCCTCCCAGAGACCCGCCTTTTGGAGCGCGGTCTCGACGATCTCGTCAAGCATCACCCGCTTTTCCGCCAGGCCGTGGATCTTGGGCCCATAGGCCACGTTGTCGTAGATGGATTTGGGGAAAGGGTTCGGTTTTTGAAAGACCATCCCGACCTGTGCACGCAGAGGAACCACGTCCAGGGCGGGATCGTAGATATCCGTTTCGTCGAGCCGGATGTTCCCCGTGACACGGCAGCCTTCGATCGTGTCGTTCATCCGATTCAGGCAGCGCAGAAACGTGGATTTGCCGCAGCCGGACGGCCCGATCATGGCGATCACCTCATTGCGGCCGATGTCGAGGGAGACGTTGAAGATGGCCTGTTTCGTCCCGTAATACACATCCACATCCCGACAGGTCATGCGCGCGTTCGGCACGTGAATATCCCCAATGGTGCGGAACGCCTTCGGGTCCTGGGTCTCGTTTGCCGTTGCAGGCCCTTGGTCGCGTTTTCCCCGAAACGGCAGGGCGGCCTGGTTCTTCATGCAAGCCTCGGTGCTGGAGGGTTGGCGGTTTTCTTCAAGGTCCGATCCGAAAAGAAAAGGTCAAACAGCAGATGTTTGATCGCAGCCCAATCCTTGCTTTTTCGAAAGTGGCCGGGCCCCGGTTTCCCGGGTCCCGGCCGTTGCGGCGAGGGGGGTGGGGCGCCGCTATTCACAGGAGAAGGTCTGCAAAGCCTTGACCGCTCCAGTGTATTTCTGCCGTTCCGCATCCGGCATGGGGATCAGCCCCTTTTCGGCCAGATAGCCTTCGGGTCCCCAGGTCTTTTCGCTGGTGAACTCGGCCAGGAATTCCCTCATGCCCGGGATGACATCCACGTGCGCCTTCTTCACATAAAAGAAGAGCGGCCTCGATACAGGATACTCACCCGAGGCAATACCTTCGAAGGAGGGCGCGACACCGTTTACGAAGGCCCCCTGGATCTTGTCCATGTTCTGATCGAGGAAGCTGAAGCCGAAGATGCCGAGGGCCTTCGGATTGGACACCAGCTTTTGAACGATCAGGTTGTCGTTTTCACCGGCCTCGATGTAGGCCCCGTCCTCGCGCAGGGTATGGCAGACGGACTTGAACCGCTTTTTATCGGCCTTCTTCAGGTCCGCCAGCATGGGCATCTCCAGCCCGCCTGTCTCCATGACCAGCTCGACGAAGGCATCCCGCGTCCCGGAGGTGGGAGGGGGGCCCATGACCTCGATCCGGCTGTCGGGCAATTCGGGATTGACTTCCCTCCAGGTCTTGAACGGATTCGGGACGAGCTTGCCGCTTCCCTGCGGATCGGGAATTTCCTTGGCAAGGGCCATGAAGAGGTCTTTCGTCGTGAGCTTCAGCGCCGGCGCCTGCTTGGAGTTGGCGATGACAATGCCGTCGTAGCCGATCTTCACTTCGACGATCTCGGTGACACCGTTCTTCATGCAGGTTTCACACTCACTCTTTTTGATGGCCCGGGAGGCGTTGGTGATATCCGGATGCTGGACCCCGACGCCTTCGCAGAACAGCTTGAAGCCGCCGCCCGACCCGGTGGACTCGATTTTCGGGGTCTTGAACGAGGTGGCCTTGCCGAACTGTTCCGCCACCACGGTGCTGAACGGGTATACCGTCGAGGATCCTACGATGCTGATGTAATCTCGCGCCGCATGGACCTGCGCAACCGCCATGCTTCCAACCATTGCCAATGCTGTACCAAGTGTAGCGATTTTCCTGAACATACCTCTGTCTCCTTTTTCTGTCTGAATGTTTTGGGTTTCCCATGGCGCGGGCAATTTACCAGCGCCGCTCGAACTTCTTCCTCAGCACAACGGCCAGCGCATTCATGGATATCAGGAATGCGAGCAGGACCATGATGGCGGCCGATGTCTTCTCGACAAAACCGCGTTCGGGGCTGTCGGCCCAGAGGTAAATCTGCACGGGCAGAACCGTTGACGGATCGTTCAGCCCCTGCGGGATGTCCGCGATAAAGGCCACCATGCCGATCATCAGCAGGGGTGCGGTCTCCCCGAGGGCCTGGGCCATCCCGATGATGGCGCCGGTCAGCATGCCCGGCATGGCAAGCGGCAGTACATGGTGAAAAACCATCTGCATCTTGGATGCCCCGATACCGAGAGCGGCCTCCCGGATGGATGGCGGCACGGACTTGAGTGCGGCGCGCCCGGCGATAATGATGGTGGGAAGGGTCATGAGGGTGAGGACCAGGCCCCCGACGATGGGCGCGGAGCGGGGCAATCCGAAGAAATTGAGGAAAACGGCGAGCCCGAGCAGTCCAAAGACGATGGATGGCACGGCCGCCAGGTTGTTGATGTTGACCTCGATGAGATCGGTCCACCGATTTTTGGGTGCGAATTCCTCAAGATAGACGGCTGCGGCCACCCCGATGGGGAAGGACAGCACCAGGGTCACCACGAGGGTGAAGAAGGAACCGCAGACGGCGCCCCAGATCCCGGCGAGTTCCGGTTCGCGCGAATCGCCGGCTGTGAAGAAGGTCTTGTTGAACTGGGAGCGGATACGGCCATCGTCCGCCAGGCGATCGAGCCATTCGATCTGACGGTCACTCAGACGCCGCCCGCTCTGGGGAACGCTTCGGCTGGATGGACTTTTGAAGAACATGTCGACATCGTCATCCGCCGGCAGCCACACAGGAAGGGTCTGCCCCATCAGATCCGGATCTTCCCGGACCAGATCGCGCAGGAGAAAGCCTGCCCCCGAACTCATGAGGGCCGCCAGTTGACGCCGTTCGCTGCGGCTCTGCACCTCGGGAAATTGTCTGTGCAGAGCGCCGCGAACAAGGGCCGGGTAATTGTCCGTGGCCGGATTACCGGTGTCCACCAGATTGGGATCGAAGAAAACGTCGAGTTGGATGACCGTCTGCCTGAAGGCGGTGTAGCCCTTGCTGATGATGGAGAGGAATAGAAAAGAGAGAAAGGCCAGGCTGAAAACAATCGCCGTGATGCCATAGAAGCGGAAACGCCGCTCCGCGCGGTAACGTCGTCGAAGACCCTGATTGACGATATCGATGGTCCGCGATCCATTCAGGTTCATTCGTATTGCTCCCGATATCTGCGCACCACGTGCAGGGCTATGACGTTCAGGCAGAGGGTTGCTAGAAAGAGGACCAGCCCCAGGGCAAAGGCTGCCATGGTCTTCGGGCTGTCGAACTCCTGATCGCCAACAAGAAGGGTCACGATCTGGACCGTAACCGTGGTGACGGTCTTGAACGGGTTCATCGTCAGGTTGGCGGAAAGCCCGGCGGCCATCACAACGATCATCGTCTCACCGATGGCCCGTGAGACCGCCAGCAGGATCCCTCCAACGATCCCCGGCAGGGCGGCGGGAATGATGACCTGGCGGATGGTTTCCGATCGCGTGGCGCCGATGGCATAGGCTCCGTCCCGCAGCGACTGGGGCACGGCGTTGATGACGTCGTCCGAAAGGGACGAGACGAACGGTATGATCATGACGCCCATGACAAGGCCCGCCGCGAGGGCGCTTTCAGATGAGATGGCCAGCCCAAGGAAGGAGCCGCTTTCGCGGATGAGGGGCGCCACCATGAGGGCCGCAAAAAACCCATAGACCACGGTCGGAATGCCCGCCAGGATTTCCATGAGAGGTTTTGCAGCCGCGCGAAACCGTTTGCCGGCGTATTCCGAAAGGTATATGGCCGACATGAGTCCGATCGGCACCGCCACCACCATAGCGATGGCCGAGACAAGCGCCGTGCCGAGAAACACGGGGACGGCGCCGAAGGCCCCGGACGACCCGACCTGGTCGGCCCGGATGGCCATCTGCGGGCTCCATTCGAGTCCGAAGAGAAACTCCGTGACGGGAACCGCCTTGAAAAACCGGATCGCTTCGTAAAGCACCGAAAGGACAATCCCGATAGTGGTGAAAACAGCGATAGTCGAACAGACAATCAGGATCGCCTTGAGCACGCTCTCGACTTGGTTTCGGGCGCGGAGGCGGGGAGAGATGGCACGCAGGACGATGAGCGCACTCCCGATCGCCAACAGGAGTGCGAGGACGCTCAGGGCGGCGCTGCTGGTGTCCTTCAAATCCAGGTAATGGGCGGCGGCCGCCTCCATGACCGGGTCGGCCTGCCCCGATAGGATGTTACCGGACACCAGATTACGGATATCGTTGACAACAAGGCTCAACCGATCGGCAGGCAAGGCTCGGATCTCCTCCGGCAGCTGCGCAACGACAAGATGGGTGATGATGCCGGTCTGCGCGCTCAACCAGACGCCGGAAACGATAAGGGCCGGAATCCCGCACCAAAGCGCGGTCAGCAGACCGTAGTAAACGGGCCTGGAATGAAGGCCCCCCATCGCCCCTGCGCGCCGGGCGACGGTTTGGGACCGCCGCAGACCGAGCCAGTAGGCGGCGGCTGAAAGCGCAAGCAGGATGATGAAGAGGCCCTTTGTTGACATGATTCGCGGAGAATCCCCTTTTGCTTCGGATTCCGGCGCGGAGCGGCAGCAGTCGGACAGGAACGACACATCCGGCCTTCGATGCGTGCACCGCGCCTTCTATGGGGTTAAGGTACGTCCGCTTGATTAGCATCGGATGATGTTCCCGTAAGAAATTCATTCAAAACGAACCGAGCGAATTTGCGAAAATTTCTAGCCCGAGTGATTTAAACACAAATCTTTCCAACTCCTTATACCAGTAAAACAATTCATATATAAGATTGCATACAATTCAATGCTTAATAGGAGACTGGATTGCAAAGTTTCAGCATAGATAAAGATACTATTTTAAAAATCCTAACCCAAGCAAAACCCCTCGGACATTACACAGATAAAAACAGTCTGAACCTTGGATTCGGATTTTTATATTATGGACTCGTGAGATGTCTGCGTCCTAAACATGCTGTTGTCATAGGTTCCGGTTATGGATTCAGTGTTGTCTGCATGGCTATCGCAATGAAAGACAATGGGTTTGGCGCAATGAGCTTTATAGATCCATCCTATAACATAATTAAAGATGGCCCTATAAAAACGATTGGTGGGCGTGGCAATTGGGATAATCCAGAAGCTGTGCATGCACATCTGAGTCAGTTCAATGTAGAAAATATTGTAAAACATTACAAAATGACATCTGAATATTTTTTCAGACAATATGATAATTATAAGTTGCCTTTAATAAATCTAGCATTCATCGATGGTAATCACTCATTTGAAAATGTCCGTTTCGATTTTACAAATATTCTGAAAAGGTCCAAGAAAAACAGTTATATTCTTCTGCACGACACCAATGTGTATATGCGGGAAGCTATAAGGAATACGGGGGTCAAGAGGTGGTTGAAATGTGTGAGAGACAATAAGCACTTCGAGCTGGTCGATTTCCCCTATTCATCCGGGGTGGCGATTGCACGCATACTGAAGGTCGAGGCATGGAAGCATTTACCCGAATAGCCTTGGCCGGTTCCCTCTTGTTGGGGACATTCCTGGGCGCCTTCGCATTTTGGCGCTATGTCTGGTTTTTTCGAAATCCCCCTCGGCGAACGCCGGCCGGCCTGAATGTGGTGAGTCCCGCGGACGGAACGATTGTGTATGTGGAAAAAATTTCTCCTTCAGAACCCATCATTTGTATTAAACAAGGTCACAGCGTCAGTGTGAATGAAATCGTCAAGGAGGATCTTGAGCATACGAAAGTCATTATCGGCGTATTCATGAGTCCATTCGATGTGCACTATAATCGTGCTCCCATTTCTGGGAATATCGAGTTGATTCGGCATCATCCCGCCAAACGCAAAAATTTTCACATGGGATCGATGCATCTGCGAACTCTTTTCAAACGTTTGCCGCTTTATGCAAACAGTCTTCATATCGTTGAAAATGAAAGAACGGTCACGGTGATCCGAGGATCCCTCAAAGAGATGCCTATTTCGTGTTATGTCGTTCAGATCGCCGGCGGTTCGGTCTCAGGAATCGACCAATTTTTCTATGAAGGCCAAGATCTGGAAAAAGGGCAGGTCTTTGGAATGATTCGCATCGGATCGCAAGTCGATCTGGTCGTGACTTGGAACGACAGCATGAAGATACTCGTCAAACCCGGCGATAGAGTCCGGGCCGGCGAGACCGTCTTCATCGTTTAGATTGCGCTCAGGGTTGTTTTTTGATGCAGGGGGGGCAATTCGACGCATAAAGTCGACTCCTACATCGTTTTGGTCTCTGAGGTATATCGGGGAGCATCCCTCCGGAGATGCCTTATCCAGCACGAGCCGGTTACCAATCCGGAAATGAGGATGTTTCTTCACCGGCTTCGCCGCCTGGTCCCACCGCTTCGCGCCAGGTCCCATTTTGCCGATCGCCAGGAAATCAAGCGTTTGCCCGGAGGCAATCCACAAGTCGCCGTACAAGCAAAGGGTTGGATTGACACCGAGATCGGCCGAAAAGACCTTTTCCGGATAAAAACCAGGGAGGATTGAAATGGAACCGATGACAATGAGGGCTGATCTGCATGTTCACTCTAAATATTCAAAACGGCCTTCCGAATGGATCCTACGTAAGATCGGCTGCTCCGAGAGCTACACCGACCCGCACCGACTATACCGAACGGCCCGTGAAAGAGGCATGCATTTTGTCACGATTACCGACCACAACACGCTGTCCGGGAGCCTGGAAATCGCCCACTTGGAAGGGACGTTCGTCAGCGAAGAAATAACCACCTATTTCCCCGAAGATCGCTGCAAATTGCACGTACTTGCCTATGACCTGACCGAGGTACAGCACGCGGATATTTCCCGCCTCAGGGAAAATGTCTATGATCTGGTCGCCTATCTGGACAAAGCGGGTATTCTGCATGCGCTCGCCCATCCGCTCTATGCCGTGAACGACCGGCTCAGCCTGGAAACGATCGAGAAACTGATGCTGCTCTTCACGCATTTCGAGATCAACGGATCGAGGGATCGCCATCAGAATGACAGTGTCAAGGCGATCGTCGAAAAAATCGGCAAAATGGATATGGAGCGCCTTGCGAATAAAACCGGGATAAAACCCATTGGGAGGGAGCCCTGGAAAAAGGTCCTGATAGGCGGGTCGGATGACCACTCTTCCCTCACGATCGCACGCACCTATTCCGAAGTGACAGGGGCATGGTCCAAAGAGATCTTTCTCGATTCGATCCGCATGGGAAATATCACCGTTGTGGAGCGCGTCTCAACTCCGAAGACCATGGGGCACAACCTTTACAGCATAGGCTACCAGTATTACGGAAGTCGGTTCAACCTTCACAAGGCCGTAAGTCATGAGCCCTTTCTACGCTTCACGGACCACGTGCTCACGCCCAAACGGGACCGGTCGGAGGACGGGTTCCTGCAGCGCCTGAAGCAGGCCGCTTGGAATCTGCGCCGGCCCGGCGCACGGATGATTTCCGGGACAACGAGGCTTCAGGACCTGCTCCTGAAAGAGGCCAGAGAGGTGATCTTCGAGGACCGTGTACTGAAACAGGTTCTGGAGGGAGATGTCATTCATCTCGAGCAGATGGACGAGGTATGGTTCAGCTTTGTCAACCAGATCTCAGAAAAGGTGATCAAGAAACTGGCCGATTCGATCTTCGACAATCTCTCAGGAGCGAATGTCATCGATATCTTTCAGATGATCGGCTCTGCCGGATCCCTTTACACCCTCTTGGCGCCCTATTTCGTATCCTATTCCCTCTTTACCAAAGACAGAGAGTTCGCGCGCCTATGCCAGAGCGATCTTTTCGAACACCGAAAGAAGGATCGGCAGCGATTGAAGATCGCCCATTTCACCGATACGTTCTATGAGGTGAATGGTGTGGCTTTGACCCTGCAGATGCAGCTTCAAATGGCCCTCAAGAACCATAAACAACAGACGATCATCACCTGCGACCTCAGGCCCGACGCATCAGGCGTCGTCAACTTCGCGCCTATCGGCGTCTATGAAATGCCGGAATACCCTGAGCTGAAGTTGTATTACCCCCCGCTTCTGAAGATGCTCAACGCCTGCTTCGAGCAGGGATTCACCCATATCCACTCAGCGACACCTGGTCCCGTGGGCCTGGCGGCACTGGTGATCGCACGCATTCTGCGCCTTCCTTTTCACGGCACATACCATACCGCCCTGCCCCAATATGTGATGCACCTGACAGAGGACAACGCAATGGAAGATCTGATGTGGCGGTACATGATCTGGTATTACAACCAGATGGAGGCCATCTATGTCCCATCCAAAGCCACCGGTGAGGAACTCGCCGCTCATGGCATTCCACGTGAAAAGCTGCGCTTATACGACCGTGGCATCGATATCGAGCGCTTTCATCCTTCGAAACGCAACGGTTTTTTCAAGAAGCGGTTGGGGTTGACGGCCGACACCATCAAATTACTGTATGTCGGGCGGGTGTCGCGGGAAAAAAATCTCCCGTTCCTCGTCGAGGTCTTCAAACGTGTGGCCGCCCAAAGGGAGGACGCTCATCTCGTGGTGGTCGGAGACGGTCCTTACCTGCCGGAGATGCGCCGTGCGCTTGCCGGCTTCAACGCTTCCTTCACAGGCTATCTGGAAGGGGAAGACCTGGAGCAGGCGTATGCGTCGAGCGACGTCTTCCTCTTCCCATCGACGACGGACACCTTTGGCAACGTGGTCCTCGAAGCGCAGGCATCCGGGCTGCCCGTCATCGTTACGGACTCCGGAGGCCCGCAGGAAAACGTGATACCCGGAGAAACCGGCTACGTCGTACCGGCCGGAGACTGCACGACGTTCGTGCATGCGATACTCGGGATCGTAAACGACCGTACCAAGCTGGAGACCATGAGGGCAAAGGCCCGTGCATACATGAAAAATCGGTCATTTGAATCGGCTTACCTCGATCAGTGGAACAGCTACCGGAATTGACCGCAGTATGCGCGTTACATAGATGGCGCCCGATCACGGGTTGCACGCCGGGCAAATTCAACAAAGCGTGGCCACTCCCAAGTCAACCTCACCCAAATCTGTGCACCCAGCAGGACCCACCAATAAAAAAGGACTTAAGGGGTCTCCCTAAGTCCTTGATTTCACTGGAGGCGGCAACCGGACTCGAACCGGTGAATAACGGTTTTGCAGACCGCTGCCTTAGCCACTTGGCTATGCCGCCCTATTAGAGACAGAAGGGCTGATGGTTAGATCAGCCCCGTCGCTTACGCTGGAGCGGGAAACGGGACTTGAACCCGCGACAATCACGTTGGCAACGTGAGGCTCTACCAACTGAGCTATTCCCGCTTGGTGAAATTTTATTTTACATTACAGGGGACGTTTGTCAACAAAAAATCTGCGCCCCGCGCGCCTTCGAAAATCAACCCTTCGAGCGGATGAACAGCCTTTTGAAATGGCTGAAGTAGTCCCATCCGGACCAAAGCGTCAAAATCAGCGCACCATAAAGCAAAATCAGGCCGAGAAAATGAAAATCAATGCCCAGGTAGGAGTAGTGGAGGCAAAGGCCCACCAGGGACACGGATTGAAAGATCGTCTTGTACTTGCCGAGCTGGCTTGCCTGGATGACAATGTTCTCGCTGACCGCGATCGCCCGCAGGCCCGTTATCGCCATCTCCCTTGCGATGATGAGCATCACGATCCAGAGTGGGATTCTGTCCAGCGGAACCAGTGCGATCATGGTCAGAGAGATCAGGATCTTGTCCGCCAGCGGGTCCAGGAACTTGCCGAAAATCGTTACATTCCCGTATTTACGGGCCAGAAAACCATCCAGAAAATCCGTGATGGAAGCCAGACCGAAAAAGGCGGCGGCCAGAAACGCCGCCATCCTGCCCTGGAACTGCAGACAGAGAACCACCAGCGGGATACAGGCGATCCGAAACCCGGTCAGGGCGTTCGGCAGATTCATGATCCTTTTTTCGGCCTCGGCTTGCACGTTCATCCCTTTGGAATATTGACAGTCCCCGACAGGAGATCACCCTCTGAAGAGGCTCTCAGTCTCCGGCCTTCCCGTATTGCATGTAGAACTTCTTGACACGCGCAATGAAATCGTGGGTTTCCTTGAAGGGCGGCACGCCCTGGCATGCCGCCACCTTTTCCGGCCCCGCATTATACGCCGCCAGCGCGAGAACCGTATCGTTGTTGAAACGCTTGAGCAGTTCGCTCAGATAACGCACCCCGCCGAAAATATTCTGTTCGGGATCAAACGGATTCAGGACGTTCAGATCCACCGCCGTCGGCGGCATCAACTGCATCAACCCCTGAGCCCCTTTGTCGGAAACCGCCCGGGAATCGAAGTTGCTCTCGGCCCTGATGACGGCCTTGATCAGCGCAGGCCGCAGATTGAACCGCTCAGCCGCGCGCCGGATGATGGGATCGAAATTCTGAGGGCCTTTTGCGGCGACGCGTTTTCCGCTGCGGATAAACGGCTTGTATCGGGGGTCCGTCCTGACGTTCGTAAAGTGCACGACCCCTTTCTTGTCGACGTAGCGGTAGATGTCCGCCCAGGCGGCACCGCCCCCTGCCAGAAACAGGACGATCCCTGCCACGAGTGCACCGGCCCTCCAGGACGTTCTCATACGCCTACCCCATCTTGCGCCAGTCTGCCAGAAACTTCTCCAACCCGATATCCGTCAAGGGGTGTTTGATGAGCTGTCTGATCACGTTGAAAGGGATCGTGGCGATATCCGCTCCCATCAGCGCCGCATCCACGACATGGGTCGGATTGCGTATGCTGGCAACGATGATTTCGGTCTCGTAGCCGTAATTGTCGTAAATGGTGACAATCTGCTCCACCAGGTCCATCCCGACATGGCTGATATCATCGAGCCGACCTACGAACGGACTGATGAAGGCCGCCCCGGCCTTCGCGGCCATCAAGGCCTGCACGGGCGAAAAGCAGAGGGTCACATTGACGCGGATCCCCTCGGCCGACAAGATCTTGACGGCCTTCAGCCCCTCTTCGATCATCGGGATCTTGACCACGATATTGTCGGCGATCTTGGCCAGGTCCCGCGCCTCTTTGAGCATGCCGTCCTTTTCCACGGCGATGACCTCGGCACTTACGGGACCTTCTACGATGGAGCAGATCTCCTTGATCAATCCCTTGAACTCCCGCTTCTCCTTGGCCACCAAAGACGGGTTCGTGGTCACCCCGTCCACCATGCCCAAGGCATGGGCCTGCTTGATCTCGTCAATATTCGCCGTATCGATAAAAAACTTCATTCAGTATCTCCTTCACTTTCTAAGGTAGTTTCCATCCGGAAATGGCCTTTTTGGCCAATCTCGGCGTCAATCTGCACGTTTACTTGTGCGGCGACCACTAGGTCGCCTCCGCGCAAACGCTTGATTTCCTTGATATTGGCCAAAAATCATCATTTCCGGATTGGAAACTGGGTTCTATAGGGAAATCATTTCCCGATGGATACTAGGGTAGTTTCCATCTGGAAAAAGGGCTTCTTGGCCAATCTCGGTGTCAATCTGCACGTTTGCTTGTGCGGCGACCACCAGGCCACCTAAGCACAACCAGTTGATTCTTTTCGATATTAGCCAAAAAACCTTATTCGCGGATCGGAAACTTGGTCGAGCTGGACAATCATTCCCGGATAAGCAGAAAGCAAGATCCGTACCAGTAGCAGCCGCGAAGACCACAGCAAACCGAACTACCGGGATCTTTCTGCCTTGTTCTGCTCCTTTTCAAAAAGATCCGCGCAGGACTCGCTGCAAAAAAAATGATCCTTGCCTCCAATGGTGCGCCTCACGGCTTCGCGCAGGGGGACATAGGTGCCGCAAAAAGGGTCCTGCACCATCTCGTCGACATGGCCGGCAGGGGCGTCATACTTGGTCGCTTTTTCAACCGGCGCCTGAATCAGCTTCCGGAGAAAACGGTATAGGATATAAAGCAGTAATGCAAGGAGCAAAATGCGCATCGGATCACTCCTCAAGCGCAGAAACGGCCTGTTCGTCGGGCGGCAGCCGATCCAGGAGTTCCTGCACGGTCCTGCCCAGCACCGGGTGCACCCAGGCAGGCGCAAGCGCCGCGAGCGGGGCAAGCACAAACCGTCGTATGTGCATCAGCGGGTGGGGAATCGAAAGATCTTCCTCGTCGACGATCTCCTCCCCGAAGATAAGGATATCGAGGTCAATCGGCCTGGAATCCCACTTCTTCAACCGCACACGCCCCATGTCCGCCTCGATCGCCAAGAGGACCTCAAGAAGTTTACGCGCAGATATCCCGACCCGCAGCTCTATAACGGCATTGACATACCAGTCCTGACCGTCCACACCGACCGGCTCCGAACGAAAAAAGGGCGAGACCGCCACGACCCGGCACCCGGGGATACGGTCCATCCGCTCGATGGCCATGCGGCACTGCCCGGCCTTTTCACCCAGGTTCGATCCCACGCCGATGAAAGCTGTTCTGGAACCAGACATATCTCAACTCTCCGTCCCGGATAAACCGCCGATCCCCCGCCCCTTCAGGAAGACAGGCAAGCGGGCCTCCCACCGGAGCATCGTTACAGCCTCCATCAGCGTCCGGATACCCGTATCAAAGAACAAAGGGTATTCTCAACGGATCGATGGCCGCGCCGGGTGGATCCACTGCCGCAAGGGGAACTCCCCATCAAAGATTCAGCTTCTGCAGGCGCTCGATGGCTTCGGCGAGCCGCTGACGGTTCTGGGTCAAAGCGATGCGGAAGTACCCCTCGCCAGGCTCACCAAAACCGTTTCCGGGCGTCACCACCAGACCTGCCTCTTCCAACAACCGGGTAGCCAGTCGGGCCGAAGTGTAACCAGCGGGCACCTCGACCCACAGATAAAAGGTTGCCTTCGGCACGCGCAGCCTGAAACCCGCCGCCTCGAGACCTTCGACCATCAGATCGCGCCGGCGGGTGTAAACGGCCCGCATCTCGCCCACACAGGATTGATCCCCGGCAATGGCCTCGATCCCCGCCATCTGCACCGCCTGGAAGACCCCCGAATCGATGTTGCTCTTGATTGCGCCAAGCCCGTCCACCGCCTCCGGGTTCCCCACCGCGAAGCCGATCCGCCAGCCGGTCATGTTGTAAGTCTTCGAAAGGGAGTGAAACTCCAGCCCGATATCCTTTGCCCCGGGGACCTCCAGAAAACTCGGAGGCTGGTACCCGTTGTAGCCCATCTCGGTGTAGGCCGCATCGTGGCAGACAATGATGTCCTTCTCCTTCGCGAAGGCCACCACCCGCTCGAAAAACGCCCTGTCAGCCACGGCGGCGGTGGGATTGTTCGGGTAGTTGATGAACATCACCCGGGCACGTGCGGCCACATCGTCGGGGATAGCCTCCAGATCCGGCAGAAAGTCGTTTTCCTTCACCAGGGGCATGAAATATGATTCGCCGCCCGCAAACATCGTGGCGATATGGTAAACGGGATAGGCCGGCGTGGGAACGAGCGCCACGTCCCCTGGGTCGATGAAGGCCAGGGGGAAATGGGCGATGCCTTCCTTGCTCCCGATGAGGGAGACCACCTCGCTTTTCGGATCCAGCCGAACACCGAAGCGCCTCCCGTACCACTCGGCCACTGCCTCTTTGAAGCCGCCCATCCCTGAATAAGAGGGATAACGATGATTACCGGGATCTTCAGCGGCCTTCTTCAGGGCCTCGATAATGTGCGGGGGTGTCGGGAGGTCGGGGTCCCCGACGCCGAGATCGATGATATCGACACCGCGGGCCTTCACCTCGGCCTTCTTGCGGTCTATTTCCTTGAAGAGGTAAGGCGGGAGGCGCTTGAGGCGCTCCGCCCTTTCAAATCGTTCCATGATCGAAAAAACTCCATTCCCTGCAGATTCACATCATCCCCGGCCCTCCCGGGAAAGGGGCGTACCCCCATCCTCACCCCTATGGTTCACGCGGACCGAGGGTACCGCCTTATGGAAGGGGCACGGACCCTCCATCCATCCAGTCGAAGATCCGCTGCAGACCGCCGCGTACCAAGAATCTAATGGACTCTCAGCCCCAGCACGTCCTGCATGTCGTAAAGTCCCGGGGGCTGACGCACCACCCAGTGGGCCGCCCTGACTGCCCCCTTGGCAAAATTGTCGCGGTTGTGCGCCCGGTGCGTCAACTCGAGCCGTTCACCGATCCCGCCGAACATGACGGTGTGCTCGCCGGTGATATCACCGGCGCGCCAGGTCTGGATGCCGATCTCGTCATCCGTGCGCGGACCGACGATGCCCTTGCGCTCATAGACCGCGACCTTTTCGAGGTCCTTTCCCTTTGCATCGGCCAGAACCTGGGCAAGGCGCATCGCCGTGCCGCTCGGCGCATCCTTTTTCAGCCGGTGGTGGACCTCGAGAATCTCGCAGTCGAAGCCCTTCCCGAGGATGCGGGCCATCTCGCCCGCAATGCGGAACATCACATTGACCCCGACGCTCATGTTGGGGGCCATGACCGTGCGCGTCCGGCGTCCCAGATCCTGCGCTTCGGCCAGTTGGGCGCCTTGAATCCCCGTCGTCCCGATCACCACGGCCAGGCCCTTGGAAACCGCAAGGCGCAGGTTGGCAAGCGTCCCCTCAGGGGCCGTGAAATCGATCAGGACCTCGCCGCGCTCCGCGGCCGCCTCGAGGGATCCGGCGATCGGGATCCCGATCTCACCCAAGCCGGCTACAGCGCCGGCATCGGCGCCCAGGTCGGGATGATCAGGCCGCTCGAAGGCTCCGGCCAACACAGCGTCAGGGTCTTCGTGGATCATGTGGACGATGCGTTTTCCCATCTTGCCGGCCGCGCCGGCGACGATTACCTGAATCATCTTCCTCGACTCCTTCTGAACCCCATCCGGGGTTGACTCCTCTCCGTCCGGAGACGGTCTGTTCGGCCCACGCCAAGGCCGTCCCGCCCCACCGCTTGTGCAGCGATGGGCCGAGCACCTTCACACGATACGGCCGATCTCGCAGACTCCGGCCGGAACGCATTCTTCCACGGAAGAAAATACCCGGCGCGCCTCGCTCGTCCTCGGAGGACCGCCGGCCCCAATAAAAAAGCGGAAAACCGGCCGGCCGCTTCGGGATCCACCCCTCAGATCAACCCATAGGCCTCGAGGGCCTTTTTGAGCTTTTCACGGTTGGCCGGGGCCATCGGACACAACGGCAGCCTGAACTCCTCGTCGATCATCCCCATCATCGCCAGGGCAGTCTTGACCGGAATCGGGTTGGTCTCATAGAACATGGCCTTGCACAGAGGCAGCAGCTTGTAGAAAAGCTCCTGCGCCCCCGGGATGTCCCCCGTCTCCCAGGCCTTGATCAGGCCGGCGGTGTCCTTCGGCACGATGTTGGCAGCCACCGAGATGACCCCTTTCCCTCCCAGGGCGAGAAGCGGCAGGGTCACGTTGTCATCCCCGGAAAGCAGGGTGATCCGGTCTCCCACCAGCTCGACGATCTCGGCCATCTGGGCCAGGTTGCCCGAGGCCTCCTTGATGGCCACCACCTCCGGGAACTCCGTCAGCCGCGCCACGGTCTCCGGCAGCAGATTGACGCTCGTCCGGCCCGGCACATTGTAGAGGATCATGGGCAGGGACACGGCCTCGGCGATGGTTTTGTAATGCCGATAAAGCCCTTCCTGGGTGGGCTTGTTGTAGTAAGGGGTCACCTGCAGGGAGGCGTCGGCGCCCGCCCGCTTCGCGTGCGCAGTCAGCTCGACGGCCTCCATGGTGCTGTTGCCCCCGGTTCCGGCGATGACCGGAACGCGCTTGTCGACCGCCTCGATGGTGATATCGATCACGCGGTTGTGCTCTTCCACATTCAGTGTGGCCGATTCCCCGGTCGTGCCGCAAGGGACAATCGCGCTCGTCCCGTTTTCAATCTGAAATTCTATCAACCGCCGAAAGGCGTCTTCATCCACCTTGCCGTTTTTGAAGGGTGTCACGATCGCTACGATGGATCCCTGAAACATGGCTCTCCTCCTAGAAATCTACAGTACCTGAAAATGATCGATGGACGGACACGCAGTCTGTCTTGTCCCCCCTGTGTCCGAGCCTTTACGTGATGCGCACGCCGGCTGCGGCCGCCCGAAACCGGGGGTCAGAGGGCCTCCGCATCCAGGGTGGCGCGGTAGATGACGGCCGTGTTCCCTTCGAGCCAGACCCTTTCGAAAACATCCCCCTGCCGCTCGAAATGGATGGTCAGGATCTCTCCCCCGCGGGTCGTCACCTCGACGGGGGAGGCGACCTCCCCGCGCGCCGCCGCCGTGATGGCCGAGGCGATCGCCCCGGTCCCGCAGGCGAGCGTCTCGTCTTCCACACCGCGCTCGTAGGTCCTGAGCCTCACGCTGTGGCGCCCGAGCACCTGCATGAAATTCGCGTTCGTACCGGCCGGCGCAAAGTGCGCGTGATAGCGGACCGCCCGCCCATGCTCGACCACGGGGTGCCGCTCGAGATCTTCCACGCGCACCACCACGTGGGGCACCCCGGTGTTGACGAAGTCCGCGCGCTCCCATCCCGGCAGCCGATCGATCGCGACATCGAGGGTCAGCCCTTTCGGCCGGGGCATCAGGACCTTGACCGTACGGCCGCTCACTTCGGCCGAAACCGGGCCGGCGAGCGTCTCGAAGGTCATCCGCGGGCCGGTGATCCCCTTTAAATGCGCGAAACGGGAGACGCACCGTCCGCCGTTGCCGCACATTTCCACCTCCCCGCCGTCGGCGTTGAAAAAGCGCCAGGCGAAATCGTACCGGTTCGAAGGCACCACGAAGATCACCCCATCCGCTCCGACGGACTCCCGCCGGCGGCAGACACGCTCCACCAGGCGGCCCATCTCGGCTTCAGCGACCACCCCTTCGCGGTTGTCGATGAGGATGAAGTCGTTTCCGCTGCCGCTCATTTTCCAGAATTCGATCGTGTTCATAGCTCTCGGACGCACCGCATGCCACGTTCCGTTCCCTCCGGATCAGGCCGCCTCCCCGGGGAGGCTCTCGCCCCGGATCAGGTCTTCGAAGGTCTCGCGCCGGCGGATGACGTGAAAGATCCCGCCTTGAACCATCACCTCGCACAGCCGCGGCCGCGAGTTGTAATTGGATGACATGCTGAACCCGTACGCACCGGCGCTCATGACAGCCAGCAGGTCCCCGGGCTCGAAGGCCTCCAGCTCCCGCCCCTTGGCCAGGAAATCCCCCGACTCGCAGATGGGGCCCACCACGTCGGCCGTCAGCCTCGGCCTCTCGCGGCGGAAAACAGGCTGAATGGCATGGTATGATTGATAGAGGCTCGGCCGCATCAGGTCGTTCATCCCGGCATCCACCACGAAAAAATGCTTCAGCCCGGTCGTTTTCGTGTAGAGCACACGTGCCACCAGGATACCGGCATTCCCGACGATTACGCGGCCCGGCTCCAAAATCAGGGTCACATCGGAGCCCGCGAGGGTTTCCTTGAGCGCCGCGGCGTATTCCTCCGGAGGCGGCGGCGTCTCCCGATCGTAGGTAATCCCCAGCCCCCCTCCGATGTCGAGGCACCGGATCCGGATCCCGGAGGACCGGAGGGCATCCATCAGCCCGAGGACCTTCCGGAGGGCGTCCACAAAGGGCAGGACCTGGGTCAGCTGGGAGCCGATATGACAGGAAATCCCCATCACTTCGAGATGGACCAGGGAGGCCGCGCGGGCATACTCGGCGGGCGCATCGTCGATGTCGATCCCGAATTTGTTCTCCTTGAGACCCGTCGAGATGTACGGGTGGGTCTTGGGGTCCACATCCGGATTGACCCGGAGGGAAATGGGGGCCCTCTTGCCCGCCCGCCGGGCCACCTCGTTCAGGCGGTCGATCTCCTGGGACGATTCCACGTTGAACATGAGGATCCCGGCCTCCAGCGCATAGGCCAGGTCTTCCTCGCTCTTGCCCACCCCGGAATAGACGATCCGCCCGGGCTCGACCCCCGCACGCAGTGCACGGTAAAGCTCCCCCCCGGAGACGATATCCACCCCGCCGCCCTCCCGGGCGAAGAGGTTCAGGATCGCCCCGTTCGAGTTCGACTTCATGGAAAAACAGGTCAGGTGCTTCAGGCCGGCGAAGGCCCCGTCGAACGTCCTGAAGTGCCGCTTCAGCGTGGCGTGGGAGTAGAGGTAGAACGGCGTCCCCACCGCCTCGGCGATGTGGGCGACAGGCACCTCCTCGCAAAACAGTTCATCCTGGACATAGTTGAAATGATGCATTCGCTCTCTGCGTCTTTCTGGGGGACGCCCCAAAGCACACCCCGGTTCATCATCGACAGGCCCTCCGCCTGATTGCGTACGGAGAGAGTCTGGCGGGTTCCCTCAACAACCGGCCGTGACGAGAAACACCCCCCATGAATCCGCCGACCGGGCAAGGGCCGGGGGCCGAATCCGAAGGTTTTTTATTCGGCGTCCCGCAGTGCGATCTTCAGCCGCTCCGATGCCGGACCCAAACGGCCGTCCGGGGCAATCAACTGAATTTCGAAATAGTGAACACCCACGCTCGGGGGGATGTTCACCCGGCTCTCGAAGGTCTGTCCTTTGACAACGCTGCCCCGGATCTCCCGGTACCCGTGGTAGGAAACCGGGCAGCCCTCGCAAGGCGCGGCATCCGAAGCGAAGTGGGCATAATGTACGCGGCAGCCTGCCGTCCACTCGGGCTGAGGTTGCCCCTCCTGCACCGGAACCTCTCCGGTCAGGATCAATACGCCGTCTTGCCAGACGGCCTCGGGCTGGATCACCACGAGGGTGAAGGGGGCCTTGGGCAGAAAAGGCGGCCCCTTTTTGCCGCAGGCCGCACCAACCAGGATCACCGTCAAAAAGGTCAGCAACAGAAACGGTCTCAAAACCCCTTTCACGACACCCACTCCTTCCGTGCGGCGGCCAAGGCCTCCCGCACGCGCTCGGGACCCGTGCCGCCGGTCAGCTTCCGCCGCGCCACACACGCCTCGGCGCTGAGCCACCCGTAGACCTGCTCGTCGATCACCCGGCTGAAGCTCTTCATCTCCTCGAGCGGCAGCTCGTGGAGTTCGAGGCCGCGCTCCATGGCGTGCAGGACCATCCTCCCCACCACACCGTGGGCCTCCCGGAACGTGACCCCTTTGCCGACCAGATAGTCGGCGAGGTCGGTCGCGACCAGATACCCTTCCGCAGCCGCCGCCTTCAGTCGCTCGGCGTTGAAGGTCACTTCCCTCAGCAGCCTCGCCATGATCTCCAGGCAGAGCGTCAAGGTGTCGGCGGCGTCGAAGAGGCCTTCCTTGTCTTCCTGCATATCTTTGTTGTAGGTGAGCGGCAGCCCCTTCATGGTGGTCAGGAGCCCCATAAGGTGGCCGTAGACCCTGCCGGTCTTGCCGCGGATCAGCTCCGGCACATCCGGGTTCTTCTTCTGCGGCATGATGCTGCTCCCGGTGCAGAAGCCGTCGGAGATGGTGATGAACCCGAATTCCTGGCTCGACCAGATGATCAACTCCTCGCTCATGCGGCTCAGGTGCATCATGACGGTCGCCGCGGCGAACAGGAACTCCAGGATGAAATCCCGGTCGCTCACCGCGTCCATGCTGTTGCGGCTGACACCTTCGAACCCGAGCTCCCGCGCCACGCCCTCCCGGTCCAGGGGAAAGGTGGAGCCGGCGAGGGCGGCGCTCCCGAGAGGCAGCACATTCACCCGCCGAAGGCCTTCGGCCAGGCGCGCCCGGTCCCGCCCCAGCATTTCGACATAGGCGAGCAGGTGGTGCGCCACCAGGACCGGCTGCGCCCGCTGCAGGTGCGTGTAGCCCGGCATGATCAGGCCGACGTTCTTCTCGCCGAGCTCGATCAGGCTTTCCTGAACCCGGCCGATCAGGACGATGGCCTCCTGGATGACGTCCCGCACGTAAAGTCGGATGTCCAGGGCCACCTGGTCGTTCCGGCTCCGGCCGGTATGAAGCTTCTCCCCGAGGGCGCCGATCCGCTCGATCAGGTTCTTCTCCACCAGCGTATGAATATCCTCGAAATCGTCGCTGAAAGGGATCTCCCCGCGCTCGATGCCGCGCTTGATCTCCCCCAGGGCCTCGATCATACGTGCGGCCTCCTCCTCCCGGATGATCCCCTGCCGGGCGAGCATCCGCGCGTGCGCGATGCTCCCGAGGATATCCTGGGCGTAGAGACGGCGATCGAAACCGATGGAGGCGTTGAAACGGTTCACGAGGGCGTCGGTCTCCTCCTTGAACCGCCCTCCCCAGGTCTTGCGAACCATGACGGCTGTTCCTCCCTCGAATCGTCTCCCGCGCCCCCGGCCGGCGTCATGCCACAGCCGGAGGCCGTTCGATCAGCGTTTCTCCAGCAGGCGCGCGATCTTCAAACGCAGCCCGTTCAGGCGGATGAAACCCTCCGCGTCCTTCTGGTTGTAAACCTCGTCTCCCTCGAAGGTCGCGAAATCCGGATGGTACAGGCTCGCCTCGGACTTTCTTCCCGCGACCGTGCAGTTGCCTTTGTAGAGCTTCAGCCTGACGACCCCGCTCACCCGCTTCTGGGAAAGATCGATCATCTGCTGGAGCATCTCCCGCTCCGGAGCGAACCAGTACCCGTAGTAGATCATCTCCGCGTAGCGTGGAACGAGTCCGTCGCGGATGTGCATCACCTCCCGATCGAGCGTGATGGACTCCATCGCCAGATGCGCCGCCCGCAGGATCGTCCCGCCGGGGGTCTCGTAGACGCCCCGCGACTTCATCCCGACGTAGCGGTTTTCTACCAGGTCCACCCGGCCAACGCCGTTCGCCCCGCCCATATCGTTCAGGTGCGCCAGGAGGCCGGCCGGGGTCATGGCCTCGCCGTCCACCGCCACCGCATCTCCCTCCCGATAGGTGATCTCCACGTAGGTGGATCTATCGGGCGCCTTTTCCGGCGACACCGACAGCACGAACATGTCCTCGGGCGGCTCGCTCCAGACATCCTCCAAGATCCCGCCCTCGAAGCTGATGTGGAGCAGGTTCCGATCGCTCGAGTAAGGCTTTTCCTTCGTCACCGGGACAGGGATCCCCTTGCTGCGGGCGAAATCGATCAGATCCTCACGCCCTCTGAACCCCCACTCGCGCCACGGGGCGACAATCCGCATGCCGGGTTCGAGCGCCATGTAGGCGAGTTCGAACCGGACCTGGTCGTTGCCTTTGCCGGTGGCCCCGTGGGAAACGGCGTCGGCGCCCGTCCGGCGGGCCGCCTCGATCTGCCCGCGGGCGATGAGGGGCCGCGCGAGGGAGGTACCGAGAAGATAGGAGGACTCATAGATCGCGTTGGCCCTGAGGGCGGGCCAGACGTACCCCTTGACGAAATCCTCCCGCAGGTCTTCGATGATCACCTCGTCGGCGCCGGTCTTGAGGGCCTTTTCCCGAATCCCGCCGAGTTCCTCTCCCTGTCCCAGATCCGCGGCATAGGCCACCACCGGACACCCATACGTTTCCTTGAGCCAGGCCAGGATCACGGAGGTGTCGAGCCCCCCGGAATAGGCCAGGACGATCTTTTCGATATCCTTACCCAAAGTCGTTCTCCCTTGTATCACAGCCGCTTGGAGCGGCGGTTATCATCCACCCTTTCATCTCTCCGGCTGACGGATTCTCAACCGCCCGGATCCGCCATCGAACCCGAATCGCCGCCATCCGCAAAAGGATCCAGTGAACCGGGCGGCAACCCCTTCCAAGGCACCTTCGGGCGCCGCCCGGAACAGCGAGAACCCCACCCCCGCCAGAGGTCTCAGGCGAGCAGCAGGGTTTCGAGCAGGGCCTGGTGCAGATACATCTTGTTTTCGGCCTGGTCCAGGACCACCGACCGGGGCCCGTCGAGGACCCCCGATGCGATCTCCTCCTCACGGTGGGCAGGCAAGCAATGCATGACGATGACATCCGGGCGCGCGAGCGCCACAAGCGCCTCATTGACCTGAAAACGACTGAAATCCTGCAGCCTTTTTTCCCGTTCGGCGTCCTGCCCCATGCTGGTCCAGACATCCGTGTTCAGCACGTCCGCACCCCGCACCGCCTCGGCCGGATCGGTGGTAAGCCGGATATTGGGCGCACCCTCCCCCAGAACCTCCGGTTTCGGCGCATACCCCGGGGGGCAGGCCAGCACCAGTTCGAAGCCCAGTTTGCGGGCGGCGTGGATCCAGGAATGGGCGACGTTGTTGCCGTCTCCCACCCAGCCGATCTTGAGGTTCCTGACCGAACCCTTCTTTTCCTTGACGGTCATGAGATCGCTCAGGATCTGACACGGGTGATAGAGGTCCGTCAGGGCATTGATCACGGGGATATCGGCCCAGCGTGCCACCTCCTCCACCCACTCCTGCGAATAGGTCCGGATCGCCAGGACATCCAGGTACCTGGAAAGGACCTGGGCGGTGTCCTTCAAGGCCTCGTTCCGGGAAAGCTGGGTATCGTGGCGGCTCAGGAAGATCGTTCCTCCCCCCGCGCGGAGCATGGCCACTTCGAACGAAACGCGGGTCCGTGTGGAGGCCTTGTCGAACATGAGGCCGAGGGTATAACCTTCCAGCGGCCGGCGAGCCAGATCCCGGCCGCTTTGCTTCAACGTCAGGGCCTGCTGGACGACGGCCATGATCTCGTCCGGGGTCCAATCCCTGATGGTCAGAAAATCCTTTTTTTTCATCTGTTTGTCCACCGTAAATGACCTGGCTGTCCTAACCGGGTGACGCCACGCTTCCGAGGATGCGGTCAAGGGCCTCGACCAGCTGGTCGATCTCCTCTTTCTTTACGATCAGCGGCGGGACGAACCGCAGGATTTTGTCCTGGGTGCAGTTGATCAAAAAACCCTCATCCATGCAGGCCTTGACGATCGGGCCGCCCGGAACATCGAGTTCCATTCCGACGATCAACCCGATCCCCCGCACCTCCTTGACGAATCCGTACTTGCCCCGCAGGGTTTCGAGCCGTCCCTTGAAATAGTCCCCCACCTCACGGCAATGATCGAGCCAACCATCTTCGAGGATGCTCGTGAGAACGGCCCTGGCGACCGCGGACACCAGCGGGGTGCCGCCGAAAGTCGTGGCATGGCTGCCCGGGCCGAAGGCGGGTGTCAGGGCCTCGCGGGCCAGCATGGCCCCCATGGGCAGGCCGTTGGCGAGGGCCTTGGCAAGCGACATGATATCCGGTGTGACCCCGAAATGCTCGTGTGCGAAAAGCCTGCCGGTCCGCCCCATCCCGACCTGAACCTCGTCATAGATCAGAAGGGCGCCCCGCTCGTCGCACAGGCGCCGCACCCCTTCGAGATAGACCCGCGCCGGCACCACCACCCCGCCCTCGCCCTGGATGGGCTCGATAATAACCGCGCAGACCGATTCGTCCACAGCCTGAGAGAGGGCCTCCAGATCGTTGAAGGGAACGAATTTGAATCCCTGCAGAAGCGGGTCATACCCCTTCTGGATCTTGGCCTGGCCGGTGGCCGAGAGGGTCGCCATGGTCCTCCCGTGAAAGGAGTTGGCCATCGAAACGATGTGATAGCGCTCCGGGCCGTATTTTTCATGGGCCCAGCGCCGGGCAAGCTTGATGGCGGCCTCGTTCGCCTCGGCCCCGCTGTTGCAGAAAAAGCACCGGTCCGCGAAGCTGTGCTCCACCAGCAGCTGCGCCAGTTCCGTCTGCGGCTGCGTGTAATAGAGGTTGGATACATGCACCAGCTTTCGGGACTGCTCCTCGAGGACCCGCGCCACCAGCGGCGAGCTGTGCCCAAGAGCGCAGACGGCGATGCCGCCCACGAAATCCAGATAGCTCTTCCCGGCCTCGTCCCAGACCCGGCAGCCTTCCCCCCGCACGAGGCAGATAGGAAACCGGGCGTAGGTCGGGAACATGTACCGATCGGCCAAAGCGATCGTCGGCTGTTCCTTTTTGTTCTCTTCCGTGCCTGACATGGTCATCTTCCGATCTTTCAGTTCGTTCCGTTTGGTTGGTTTGCGTTGCGGGTCAGGGGACGATCTCCGTCCCCACCCCTTCCTTGGTGAAGATCTCGAGCAGGATCGCATGCTCCTGGCGCCCGTCGATGATATGCGTCTTGCGGACCCCGCCCTTGAGGGCGCCGAGGCAGCAGTTGACCTTCGGGATCATCCCTCCCTTGATCACCCCCCGGCTCATCAGCTCACGCGCCTCGCCCTCTTTCAGGGTCGAAAGGAGGCCGCCCGACTGGTCCAGGACCCCGGGGGTATCGGTCAGGAGGATCAGCTTCCGGGCCCTGAGGGCCGAGGCCACCGCACCGGCCACGAGGTCGGCGTTGATATTGAAGGTCTCCCCCTCCGCCCCACCGCCCACGGGGGCGATGACCGGGATGAAGGCATCCTCCATCAGCTTCAGGAGGATCATGGGGTCCACCGCGGTGATCTCCCCGACGAGCCCCATATCGATCAACTCGGGGGGCTGATCCTCCCCCCGGCTTTTCAGGTATTTCATGCGCTCGGCCGTCACCAGCTGCCCATCCTTGCCGGAAAGCCCGACAGCGCGCCCCCCGTTGGTGTTGATGAGGGTCACGATCTCCTTGTTGACCTTCCCGACCAGGACCATCTCCACCACGTCCATCGTCTGAGGGTCCGTGACCCGCATGCCGTCGACGAAGACCGGCTCGATCGACAGACGCTTCAGAAGTTCGCCGATCTGGGGGCCGCCGCCGTGGACCACGACCGGGTTCAACCCCACGTACTTGAGCAGGATGATATCGAGCGCGAAATCGCGCTTCAGCTTTTCGTCCACCATGGCGTGCCCGCCGTATTTGACGACGATGGTGGCGCCGTTGAAGCGCTGGATGTAAGGCAAGGCCTCGATCAGAACCTTGGCGCGATCCGACTGGGTAATCATAGGATGTACCTGCTCAGGTTTTCGTCTTCGAGGATGTCAGCAAGTTTTTCGCTCACCGTTTCCCTGGTGATGGTGACCGAATTTTCCTCCATGTCCGGCGCCTCGAACGAGATCTCGTCCAGGAGCTTTTCCATGATCGTCGCCAGGCGCCGCGCACCGATATTCTCCATCTGCTCGTTGACGCGGTTGGCCATGTAAGCGATCTCACGGATCGCGTCGTCCTCGAATTGCAGCTCGATGCCCTCGGTCTCGAGAAGGGCCTTGTACTGCGTGATGAGGGCGTTGCGGGGCTCGGTCAGGATGCGGTAGAAGTCTTCCTCCGAAAGGGAATCCAACTCCACGCGGATGGGGAACCGGCCCTGCAGCTCAGGGAGGAGATCCGAGGGCTTGCTGACGTTGAAGGCCCCGGCCGCGATGAACAGGATATGGTCGGTCTTGATCATCCCGTACTTGGTGATCACGGTCGAACCTTCCACGATGGGTAGCAGGTCCCGCTGCACGCCTTCGCGCGACACATCCGGTCCGTAACCCGACTCCGAACCCGCCACCTTGTCCAGTTCGTCCAGGAAGATGATCCCGTTCTGCTCGGTCATCCGCACGGCCTGCTCGATGACCTTGTCCATGTCGATCAGGCGTTGCGATTCTTCCTGGAAGAGGATCTCCAGGGCCTCCGGGACTTTGACCCGCCGTTTCTTCTTCTTGGCCGGAAAGAGGTTGCCGAAGACCTCCTTGATATTGAATTCCATCTCCTCCATCCCGCCGCTCGAGAAGATCTCCACCATCGGAAGCTGGGTATCCTGCACCTCCAGCTCCACGTAGCGCTTGTCGAGCTTGCCGTCCCGCAGCATTCGGCGCAGTTTCTCCCGAGTGGAGGACTTTTCGGAGTTGTCCACCCGGACCACCTCGAGGATCTTTTCCTTCTCGCCCTCCTCTTCGCGCACCTCTTCCTTGCGTTTGGGGAGCAGCATGTCGAGGAGCCGCTCTTCGGCGAGTTCCCTGGCCTTGCTCTTGACCTTTTCCTGCTCCTGCTTCTTGGCCATATTGACGGCGAGCTCGGTCAGATCACGCACGATGGATTCCACGTCGCGGCCCACGTAGCCCACCTCCGTGAACTTCGTCGCCTCCACCTTGAGAAAGGGTGAATCGGCAAGCCGCGCCAGGCGCCGGGCGATCTCGGTCTTCCCCACGCCCGTCGGACCGATCATGATGATGTTCTTGGGTGCGATCTCGTCACGGAGGTCCCGCGGCACCTGTTGACGGCGCCACCGGTTCCTGAGCGCGATGGCCACCGAGCGCTTGGCCTGATCCTGGCCGATGATATACTTGTCCAGTTCGGAAACGATCTCTCTCGGCGTGAGCACTTTCATCCTCGAATCTTTTCGACCTCTCATCCTATCGCCCGGTTCCCCCGAAGACCGCTCGAAACCTGTGCGCACCCGCCCGCCCGGCGTTCCACAGCTTTCCGGCGACCCGTCCATGCCCGCTTCGCCCCGGCCGTATCAGGGCTGAAGTTCATGCACAATGATCTGTTCGTTGGTATAGAGACAGATGGACGCAGCGATCTTCATCGACTCCATCGCAATGGTCTTTGCGTCCAGCGGCGAATGCTTCACCAGAGCCTGGGCGGCAGCCAAAGCATAGGGTCCGCCGGAACCGATGGCGGCCACCGCCTCGTCCGGCTCGATCACGTCGCCCGTTCCCGAAATAATCAAGGTGTGCTCCTCGTCCATGGCCAGAAGCAGGGCCTCCAGGCGGCGCAGGATCCTGTCCGTGCGCCAGTCCTTGGCCAGTTCGACCGCAGCGCGCGTGAGATTCCCGCGGTACTCCTCGAGCTTGCCTTCCAGCCGCTCGAACAGGTTGAAGGCATCGGCTGCCGCGCCGGCGAAACCAACCAGCACCTGGTCGTCGTACATCGGCCGCACCTTGTTGGCTTTGTGCTTCATGATGGTGTCCCCGAGGGTCACCTGTCCGTCGCCGGCCATCACAGCCCGGCCGTCTTTTCGAACGGCCAGGATCGTTGTCGCTCGTATGTCTTTCATCTAGGCTCCATTCACGTCCCCGGGATCCGCCTCCACACCGTGGGGCATCCCCACTTCAAAAAGCCCGGCATTTTCGGTCCGACAGCGGATCGTCAGCGGCTCCGGGGATGCGCCTTGTCGTAGGTTTCCATCAGCTTGTCCAGGCTGACATGCGTGTAGCGCTGAGTGGTGGAAAGACTCGCGTGGCCCAGCAGCTCCTGAACGGACCGCAGATCGGCCCCGCCGTCCAGTAGATGCGTGGCGTAGCTGTGACGCATCGAATGCGGGCTGATCTCCGCCGGCAGGCCGGCCTCGAGGGCATAGTGTTTGACGATCCGGCCGACGCTCCGCGCCGTAAGCCGGCCCCCGCGGGCGTTGACGAAGAGGGGCGCCCTGCGATCATCCTCCCATCGCTCTTTCCTGAGAGGTCCGGCGGCCGAAAGATAGCGCTCCACGGCCCGCAATGCCTGATGGCCAATGGGGACGATCCGCTCCTTGCCCCCCTTGCCCATGACCTTCACCAGACGCTCAGCGGCATCCAGGCTCCCGATATTCAGACCCGCCAGTTCGCTCACCCGGAGCCCGCACGAATAAAGCACCTCCAGAACGGCCAAGTCCCGCATCCCCAGAGGGGTCGGCACGGCGGCGTTTTCGAGGAGCCTGAACATGGCATCGACCGGCAGGTAATTGGGGATGCGCTTTTCCATCCGGGGCGTGGAAAGATCGGCGGCCGGGTTCTCCTGGAGATGGCCATGCCGCTCGAGAAAACAGAAGAAGGACCGGACGCTCGAAAGCTTTCTTGCCATGCTGGATCTCTTGAGGCGGCCGTGCATTCTGACCACATAGCGGCGCAGCAGATCCGGGTCGACCCAAACGGCTTCAGAAGAGCGGCCCGGTTCACCCTTCGGCCCGCCGCCCTGCTCCTTGTCGAGAAATTGGAGAAACTGATCCAGGTCGATCGCATAGTTTCGCAGGGTATGAGGGGAATACCCCTTCTGATCCCGCAAATAATCCAGAAAACGCGCTTTCAGCTCCCTGATCGACACGCTCAGCTCCATCAAAATCCGCCGCCCACCCACGGCGGTTTCATTTTTTCTAAAAAAATGTGTATATTAACATCTTTCGCGGAATTGGCAATTAAAAAATAGGGACGCTCATTCTGAGCTTGACTTTGAACCGGGCATTGATGTAGTTTCCCAGACCAAACGCCTTAATTTCTTAGCCTTTCACCTCAGGCTGAAAATTCCGGCCCTGAACCGCGGTGCATAAGCACCGGAGAACCGAGGCCCGATTCCGGAAACGTCTTATCTTTACGCCCCGACCGGCGGAAAAAACCGGACGAAGAAGCCTTTACCGGCATTCGCTTTTGCGGGCACTTTCAGCGTTTGCATGCTTAACGGTTGCCCATAACGGCATGGCTCGGAGAATGGGGTGCCTGAGAAAGGCCTTATGGCTGTCTTCGCCTGCAAACGGAATGCAGCCGCACCCATTTCGGGCCCTTCAGCAAAGAGAACCCGGGGGCATCGATCCTTCGTGTTCCGTCCTGGAATGAGGGCTACCTCCACCCGCTCCGCCTGTTCAGTCCCACTCCTTCCGGGCGGGTTGCGGTATGGCCACAATTCAGGAACTCAGGCGGTTGCTCCCAGGCAGCCTGAGGGCCCCATTGCAGGCCAAGGGGCGGCAAACGCCGAAATTGGACGAGAAGCCCATTTTGGGGTAGGAACCAATTCATTTCTATAAGATTCATCAGGAGAGGGTTAAAGTATGGAGAGAAAATCCGAACTACTTCGTAACGTCGCCCTTATCGCACATGGGGGCTCGGGGAAAACGTCTCTGGCCGAAGCCATCCTGTTCAACGGCAAGGCGACCACCCGGCTGGGCAGAGTGGATGAAGGCACCTCGAATCTGGATTTCGAGCCCGAGGAAATCAAGAGGAGCATTACGATCAGCACCGCCTTTCACCATTGTGCCTGGAAGAAGAATATCATCAACCTGATCGACACACCGGGCGACGACAACTTCCTCTCCGATACAAAATTGTGCCTCCAGGCGGCTGATTCGGCCGTCCTTCTGATCGACGCCACCGCCGGCCTCAAGATCGGAACCGAGAAGGTCTGGGCGTTCGCGGGAGAGCAGGCCCTCCCCAGGGTGGTTTTCATCAACAAGCTCGACCGGGAGCGTGCCGATTTTTATAAGGTCCTCGAAGAAGCGGAAAATATCCTGCAGGCCAAAATGACCCCCATCTTCCTTCCCATCGGCGCAGAGGACAAATTCAGCGGCATCGTCGATCTCGTCAGGATGAAGGCCTATCTGTACAGCAAGGACACGAGCGGCGGTTTCGAAACCGTCGACATACCGGCTGACATAGCCGATCAGGCCGAGGAATACCGCGAGAAGATGGTCGAAAACGTCGTCGAGGTGAACGACGAACTGATGGAAAAATACCTGGAAGGCGAGGCCTTGAGCGCTCAGGAAATCGAAGAGACGTTCATCCGGGGCGTCAACTCCGGGCAACTGGTCGCCGTCTTGTGCGGATCGGCAACCCTCAACATGGGTGTACCGCATCTCATGAACCTTATCGTTCAGGGCTTGCCCTCCCCCGTTCAGAAGACACCCAAAAAGGGCACGTCCCCGAAAACAGGCGAGACGATCGAGCGGACTCCCTCCGCAGACGGCCCCTTCTCGGCCCTCGTCTTCAAAACCATCGCCGATCCCTTCGCCGGGAAACTGAGCCTGATCCGGGTTTTTTCCGGCACGCTGGAAGCCGACAGCACCATCTACAATCCCGGCAAAGACGCCAAAGAAAAATTCGGGCAACTGCTGCTCATGGAAGGTAAAAAACAGCAGCCTCTCGAGATGGTCGGTCCGGGAGACATCGTGGCCATTCCCAAACTCAAAGAGACCACCACCGGCGACACCCTCTGCATAGAGAGCGATCCGATCGTCTACCAGCCGGTGCAGCCGCTGCCGTCCGTCATCTCCTATGCCGTCGAAGCGAAGGTGCAAGGGAGCGAAGACAAGCTTTTCAGCTCACTTGCACGCCTGCTGGAAGAAGACCCTACACTCCGGCTCGAGAGGGATCAGACCACAGCGGAGATCATCCTTTCGGGCGCGGGGCAGATCCACCTCGAGACCACCTGCGACAAGCTCCAGCGTAAGTTCGGGGTGGAGGTCAATCTGAAACCGGTCAAGATCCCCTACCGGGAAACGATCAAGAAGCCCGTCACCAAGGTCGTCTACCGCCACAAAAAGCAGACCGGCGGCCGCGGGCAATTCGCCGAGGTGCATTTCGATGTCATGCCCCTCGAGAGAGGGGCGGGGTTCGAGTTCGAAGAGGCCCTGGTCGGCATGAACGTACCCCGGAACTTCGTTCCGGCGGTTGAAAAGGGGCTCCAGGAGGCCATCCAGAAAGGGGCCTTGGCCGGAGCTCCCGTCGTGGACCTGAAGGTCCGGTTCTACGACGGCAAATCCCATGAGGTCGATTCGTCTGAAATGGCCTTCAAGATCGCCGCCATCATGTGCCTGCGCAAGGCCGTTCAGGACGCGAGCCCCACCCTGCTCGAACCGATCATGAAGCTTGAGATCGTGGTGCCGGAAGACTACATGGGCGACGTCATGGGGGATCTCAACAGCCGGCGCGGCCGTGTGCTCGGGATGGACAGCGAAGGGCGCTACCAGGTCATCAAGGCCCAGGTCCCCATGGCGGAGGTGTTGACCTACGCCCTGGACCTCAATTCCCTGACGGGCGGACGCGGCACCTTCCGGATGGAGCAGTCCCACTACGAGGAAGTGCCCGCCCAGTTGGCCGATAAGATCGTGGCGGCCTTCAAGACAGAGGAGTAGATGCAGCAGACCTTCAAGGCCGGCGTCCTGACGATCAGTGACAAGGGTTCCCGCGGCGACCGAACCGACGAAAGCGGCGAAGTCGTTGCGGGCATCCTCGAGCAGTCGGGGTTTCGAGTCGTAAAGCGAGGCATCGTCCCCGACGATGTCGAACAGATCCGCGGCACCCTCACCGATTGGGCCGACAACGAAAATCTCGCCCTGGTCGTCACCTCGGGCGGCACCGGCCTGAGTCCGACGGACGTAACCCCTCAGGCCATGGACGCGGTCCTCGATTACGAGGTCCCGGGCATGGCCGAGGCCATGCGGGCCGCCAGCCTCCTCAAGACCCCGCACGCGATGATCTCGCGCGCCAAGGCGGGCGTCCGCCGATCCTGCCTGATCGTCAACCTCCCCGGCAGCCCCAGGGGGGCCCGGGAAAACCTGGAGGTCCTCCTCCCCGCCCTGCCCCACGCCCTCGCCAAACTGCAGGGGGACCCCTCCGACTGCGCCACGGCCTGAACGTCCGGGACGGCTGGTTTTGGCACAGTCCAGAAACTGTTGGAGAATCGCCGAATGTAAAAGGTCATTTATTCTTCCGGTTCATCCTATCACATCCAGATACGGCGGCATCATTTCCACCACATTGTCCATTCCGCCAGCTTCCACCCTTTTATCCATGGCAACTTGCCTTGAGCGCCATGCCTGGCAGAGCGCCTTGACACAGACACCCTGAGACCTGCCTTGCTACAAACCTAAAAGCCATCCGCAACCGTTTTTGCCGAGCTGTAAATTTTTGCCGTCACGCCACCGTGGCATGCTCTTGCTCGCCAAACGTACCGGTCTTGACGCATAGGTCAGATCAAGCGGCACTGCATGTATCAGCGGTTGATGGAGGCATTGCAATGGAGACGCATTTCGATCCGGGTGTGCACTTACTGGGTGCCATGCCCGCTTTACATAGAGAGAATTTCCAGCGGGCAGTGGTTACCCCCGTGAGCACACTTTTGCACCTTTATCCGGACGAAAGCGTTTGACAATCGACCCTGACTAAATAGAAGATATTTTAGTTTGGGGAGTTTTGTCCAGCATCCCCATTACCGCCTCTGGCGTGGAAAGAAAAATTAATCGCCCATGACGGGCTAGAAGAAAATGGCGAAGTGGCCAAGCATTCTGCTAATCGCATGGCAGCAAAGACGGCGGCCCAGCTCATCGAATATTGGCCGATCCGCAAGGATCATCCGGAACCATATCGCCAGCTTTCATTTTTTGTGCGATTGAAAATGGAATAATGAGGCCACCTATGAAGATAGAATCAATTCGTCTGAAGAATTTCAAATCATTCAAAGATGCGGAATTGGCCGATTTACCCAACTTTTGTGTGATTGTGGGTGCAAACGGTACAGGTAAATCAACAATTTTTCAGGTTTTTGGGTTTCTACGTGATGCGATGACCAGCAATGTCAACGCGGCTTTAGCCAAATTGGGTGGGAGCCGTGGCTTCAAAGAAGTGCGTAGCAGGAACTCCAAAGGGGCAATTGAAATCGAATTAAAATTTCGCGCAGGAAAAGAAAGCCCACTCACAACCTATTTCCTGCAGATCAATGAAGCCCATGGAAAGGCGATTGTCGAACGGGAGATTCTCAGATATCGGCGCGGCAGCAGCGGCCAGCCGTGGCATTTTCTTGACTTCTCAAGAGGTAAGGGTGCTGCGGTCACCAATGAGCTGGAGACGGTAAAGGATGTGAAAGAATTGAACCGAGAAGAACAAACCCTGAAGTCACAGGATATTTTGGCCATCAAGGGTTTGGCCCAGTTTGAGCGTTTTCCAGCGGTCATGGCACTCGGCGATCTCATTGAAAATTGGCATATCTCGGATTTCCATATCAGCAAGGCCCGCCCGGAGCAGGAGGCCGGATACGCTGAACATTTGTCGCGTGAGGGCGAGAATTTATCTCTGGTCATTGAGTATCTTTACAACAATAGAAGGGAAACCTTTGATAAAATACTCGCCTTGTTAAAAATGCGGGTTCCTGGAATTAACCACGTCGAATCTAAAACTACCGAAGAGGGGCGGGTTCTTCTAAAATTTCAGGATGGCGCCTTCGAAGATCCGTTTCTCGCCCGCTATGTCTCGGATGGCACTATCAAAATGCTTGCGTATCTTACCCTGCTCTATGATCCAAATCCTCATCCATTGTTGTGCGTAGAGGAACCGGAGAATCAACTTTATCCAAAGCTCTTATGGGAACTTGCCGAAGAATTCCGTGCATATGCGAATAGAGGGGGACAGGTTTTTGTATCCACCCATTCTCCGGATTTTCTCAATGCGGCCCGGCTGGAAGAGGTTTTCTGGCTCGTTAAAAAAGACGGGTACACCGAAGTACTTAGGGCCAAAGATGATGAGCAGCTCCGCACCTATATGGCCGAAGGGGACCAAATGGGGTATCTCTGGGAGCAAGGCTTTTTTGAAGGAGCGGACCCTCGATGAGAACCATTGCCTTTTTTCTCGAAGAACCGTCCGCAAAAGAAATGCTCCAAGGAGTTCTACCGCGTTTACTTCCTGAGGATGTCGCCGTACGTTACCTTGTCTTTCAAGGGAAGCAAGACCTGGAAAAAAATCTCCTGAAAAAGCTGCGTGGATGGCGAAAACCTGAATCTACTTTTGTTGTAATACGGGATCAGGACTCCGGTGACTGCAAAGAAATTAAGGCAAAATTGGTAAATCTTTGTCGAGAAGCCGGACATGACGGTGTGCTGATTCGTATTGCTTGCCGGGAATTAGAAAGTTTCTATCTTGGTGACCTTGCCGCTATAGAACAAGGGCTTGGAATTAAAAATCTAAGATCACGGCAGCAGAGTCGAAAGTTTAGAAATCCTGATGCGTTGAATGGGCCTGCAATCGAACTCCGGAGATTGAGTGGTAACGCATATGATAAAGTGGCGGGTTCTCGCGCCATAGCACCTTTCTTGAATTTGGAAACCAACTGCTCGAGGAGTTTCAATATACTTGTTTCCGGAATCAAGAAACTGGCGGAGAGGTAGTCTGGACATCAATGCAAATACAGTTTGGCAACGCAAATGGTCGAGCCTCATCTTCGATCAGAAAAGTCTCGACTCATTCATCTCCTTTGGTGCAGCGATCTCCCTGCGGCAGGCTGGGGGATAAGCTTTTGTTTTATCTAGTTTCCATCCGGAAATGGTCTTTTTGGCCAATCTCGGCGTCAATCTGCACGTTTGCTTGTGCGGCGACCTATAGGTCGCCTCCGGGCAAACGCTTGATTTCCTTGATATTGGCCAAAAATCCTCATTTCCGGATTGGAAACTGGGTTCTATAGGAAAATCATTTCCGATGGACACTATCTAAAATACTCCCTTTATGCCTCAACAGAGCTTCCGCTCTTGCCCGATTCCAGGTAAAATGGCTTGCAGACCAATACAAGGAGGCTTCAGATGCCTTGCACCCTGCGGGTTCTTCTCATCTGCCTGATCGGCATGCTGTCGACGCACGGCTCGGTTCGGGCGGGCGAAAGCCCCTGGATCCCGTTCGAGGAAAAGGGCGCCGTCGTGGACCGGATCCAGATCGAAGTGGACGACGTCTTCGATCTGGACAACCCGAAGGAAAACCACTGGCTGGGGCGGACCGCCAATGTCCTCCACATCAACACGCGGCAGAGGATCATCCGCAAAACGTTGCTCTTCAAGGAAGGGGAAGCCGTCAATGCCCGGATCATCGCTGAAACCGAAAGGCTCCTGAGAAACCTGCCCTATCTGATCGACGCCGAGATCCTGCCCGAAACCGAGGCGGACGGCACGGTGACCGCCAGGGTCAAGGTGCACGATGCCTGGAGCATCCGTGTAGGAGGGAAGTTCAGCGATATAGGCGGAGACCAGGACTGGCGCGTCAGGCTCGGGGATGTCAATCTGCTCGGTTACGGCAAAGAGCTCTTCGTAACTTATGGTCAAGACAGCGAACGGACCACGCAGCAGATCTTCTACACCGACCCGCTCCTTTTCAACACGCGGTGGGCCCTCGAAACCGCCTACGAAAACTTGTCCGATGGGGATCTCAAGCTATTCCGCCTGGAAAGAGGCTTTTTCGAATACACGACCCCCTGGTCGGCAAGCTTCGCCTTCCGGGATGAGAGCAAGATTCACACCCTTTACGATCGCGACCGGGAAATCTACAATTTCCGCTTCAGCCCGCAAGAGATCTCTGTCGGGGTCTGGAAGCTGCTCCGTTTCCGGCATCGCACAGCGATCCGGGCAGGGGTCGAATACCGGCACATCGAAAAAATGTATGGAGAGCTGAACCAGGTCTCCACGCCCACGTTCTCTCCCCCGGAACTCACCGACCGCACCTACGGCGGCCCGCTCGTCCATTTCTCGCTCAACCAGGACCGCTACGGATCCTTCCGGAACCTCAAGGCCGTCAGCGTCACCGAGAACTACAATCTCGGATGGGACCTGGCGCTCGCCGGGGGCTACTTCTCGACCGCACTCGGAAGCGAAACCCACGCAGGCTATTTCGAGGCCTCGGTGAAAAAGGGGCTGCGCCCCAACCCGGAATCCCTTTTCCTGGCGCAAGCGACAGGGCACACCCGTACGGAGAGTCACGGATTCCGCGACGCGCTGGGGAGCCTTCAATTCACCGGCTACCATCAGGCATGGCCTTTTCAAACCCTGGCGGCCAATCTGGATCTGACCGGGGGATACGAAATGGACCCCGAAAACATGATCTACCTGGGCGCCGAGGAGGGCCTCAAAGGCTACCCCTCCCACTTCAGGGCAGGGGACGCACGCTGGGTGTTCGCGCTGGAAGACCGTGTCGTCCTCCCGTGGGACCTTTGGGGAATCGTCCAACTCGGCTTCGTCGGGTTCGCCGAAGCGGGCGCCATTCACAGCCCGGACGGGGGCGGCTGGAGCAAGATTTACGCCGACGTAGGGGGAGGGCTGCGCCTCGGGAACTTGAAGAGCGCCTTCGGCCGGGTCATCCTCCTCACGGTGGCCTACCCCCTCGTCAAGGAGGACGAGGCGGACGGCTTCCAGGTGCTGATCGGCAATGAGGTCCGGTTTTGACCCGCAGGGATGCCGAGGCTATTCGATGACCCCGTCCCGGGTCAGCGCATCGATCTTCGAACCTGAATAACCGAGGCCTTGCAGGATTTCCAGGGTGTCGGACCCACGCGGCCCAGGGTGTCCGCCCGCTGCACCGGGCGTCCTCGAAAGCCTCGGAGCCGGTGCGGGCTGCTTGAGGCCCTTCCGCTCGATCAGCAGCCCCCGTGCCCTGCCGTGCGGATGCTCCCCCACTTCGAAAGGTTCGAGGACGGGGGCGACGCACGCATCGGTGCCCTCGAAAACCGCCGTCCATTCGTCGCGCGTCCGCGTCTTGAAAACCGCTGTGAACCGCTCCTGCAGCAAAGGCCAGCCGGATCGGTCGTCCTGGCGCGGGAGCGCCTCCGAATCCAGGCCGAGCTTCTGCAGCAGCACCCGGTAAAACCGCTCCTCCAGCGCCCCGACGGCCATGAATCGGCCGTCGGCTGTCTCATAGGCCTGGTAGTAGGGCGCTCCCCCGTCGAGGTCGTTCACCCCATGCTCCGTGCTCATTAATCCGTGGCCCATGAGGCCGTAAAGGAACGTGCAGAGGCTGGAGGCGCCGTCCACCATGGCGGCATCCACCACCTGCCCTTTTCCGGATCGGCCGCGCTCGATCAGCGCCAGCAGGATTCCGAAGGCGGCCAGGAGGCCGCCGCCGGCAAAATCACCCAGGAGGTTGCACGGCGGAAGCGGTTTTTCGCCCTTGCGCCGGAACAAGGACAGGGCCCCCGAAACGGCGATGTAGTCGATATCGTGGCCGGCCATGTTCGCGTAGGGGCCCGTCTGCCCCCATCCCGTCAGGCGCGCATAGACTATGCCGGGGTTCGATTCGAAGACCATATCGGGGCCAAGACCCAGGGCCTCCATCACTCCGGGGCGATAGGGTTCGAGCAGGACATCATCCTGCTCGATCATCCTCCGGACGATCTCCCTCCCGGCCTCGTCCCGGAGATTCACCCGGATCGAGCGCTTCCCCCGATCAAACGGGTTGCGGTCCATGATGTGGGGGATCTCGGGCGCCCCGCGGGTCGGCCGGTCCACCACCACGACATCGGCCCCGAAATCCGCCAGCAGCATCCCACAATACGGCGAGGGCGCCAGCCCCGCCATCTCGATCACTTTGCACCCCGTCAACGGACGCATCTCATCCTCCCCGTCTGTATCCTTTCAACGCCGAGGCCGGTGGAAGCCGATTCAGGCCGCCCCTCGAGCCCCCACTCATCCATCATCGTCGGCAATCCTCTTGTTCCCCAGTTGTTTGGATCATGTCTGGAGATCTACTGGAACGCCACGCTTGACACTGTATATCGTTTGCATGTATTTTGTATATAAATGCAACCTGGAAATACCGACCGCAAAACATGTTTCGGTCCCTGGAGAAAATAAAACCCCATGACGAAAAAAGTGACATCCATCCGGCTCGATACCCGTCTTGCCGATGAAGCCGCGAAGATACTGGGTGTGAAAAGCAGGACGGAGGCCATTCACGTGGCCTTGAGGGAAATCGTCGCCCTGCAGAAATTCAAGGCCCTCATGGCGAGACATGCCGGGAAACTCTCCTTCGAGGGGATGGATGAGCAGGCTGATCCTCTTTGACAGCTCCGTTCTCATCGATCACCTCCGAACTGGGCGTCACGCGGAGCGGATCGAGACCTTGAGCGGGCTGATCAGGATGTCATCCGTGGTCCTGGCCGAATTGTGGCGCGGCGCGACAAAGACCGCCGAAAAGGCATTCCTCAAGGAGTTGGAGAGAAACCATCCCGTTTTTACACCCACAGAGAAGAACTGGCTCGAATCCGGTCACATCCTGGCCAAGATACGGGCCGATAGAGGTTTTTCGACGGGAAAGCTGCGCGACCTGCATTTCGACGTCCTGATCGCGTTGACGGCGAGATCCCACGGCGCCTGGCTGATCCATTCCAACCGGCAGGATTTCGAACTGATCCAGCAATATCATCCATTTCAACAAGAGATCTGGTGACGGCCACCCCCTCTTCAAGCCTGTGACTCAGCACCCGGGAGGCCGGACCACCAGCCTGTCCCCATCCCGCGCCACGATCGGCACGGCGTCGAACAGATCCCGCTGCAGGCAGAAGAGCGGATCCTCAGGCGGCAGATAGGGCCTCGATCGCGTCAGAAATTTCTGTGCCGTCGGTTGAAAAACGACCTCCCGGAACACCTTCACCGGGTCGTAGGGGGTGCCGTTGAGGAGGTGCTCCAGATAATCGGCGCAGGCCTCGTCCTCCGGGGCAGGCCTGAGCGCCCGGTCGCCCATCGCGACGAGGGTGACTTCCCCGAGCTGCAAGCCCTTCAGGTATTCCGCGATGGCCGAGGCTGTTACGAAGCTGCCCAGGATGACCTCGTCGGCGCTCGCCGCCGCCAGGCTCACCCCGGTCACCCCGGCGGTGGTCCGGTGGATGACGGTCCTGCCCTCGAAGCGCCGCGCGCCTTCGGCGATGATCCGGGAAGGGGAGTTCCCCATGTCCCCGCCTTCGATGGGGACCTCGTCAACCTCCCCTACCAACACCGCATCGGGGTGGAAGCGTTTCAACTCCACGGCCCTCAGGGGATCCGCCTCCAGCATGACCTTCGAGGCCCCGAAATAGAAAAAGAGCGGCGTGCAGGAAAAGGCCCGGAACACATCGATGACGACCACCGTGCCCCGCGCCCCCCGCGCCCCCTCCGCCAGACGTTTTCGAATCACCTTCATACGCAAAACCGGCCACCGGTCCTGTTCCACCACCCCGCCACCGGGTGGAACGGCGGGCATCCTACAGCATGAGCATAAGACCATCCACCGGGCCACGGGCCGGCTGTGAGCATTTGACAGCCTGCCATATAAAATGGCTTCCGGCACCTGCTCCGAACCCGGTGAGAACCGGATTCCTCCGCCCGGCCCAACGCATGACGAAGGCTCGGGGCGCCGGATTTCCATCACGTCTGTCCGGTGGTCTTCCGGTGAAACGCTACCATATCAAGACAGCAAATTCCACGGCTTAAATGGTATCCATCCGAAAATGAGGGTTTTTGCCCGAAATCAAGGAAATCAACCGTTTGCCCAAAGGCGACCTGCAGGTCGCCCCACAAGCAAACGTGCGGAATGACGCCGAGATTGGCCAAAAAGACCATTTCCGGATGGAACCTGAATAGACGTCGACCTACACCGCACCTTTCACCTGACGCGCACGAGCGGCGTTTTGTAGACCGTTCTCGGGATAGTCTCCGGGGGAACCAGGTTGGCCTCGATCTTCACGACAAGGATCTCCCTGACCTTGTTTTCGATGTCTTTCTTGAGTCTGGCCTTGTCCTCCACCGAAGGCAGCACCTCGATGTCCACCGGGATGGGCTTGTCGAACCGGATCTGTGCGGCGGAATCCTTGACCACCTGGAGGTAACCTGTGAGGACGTCCTTGAAGGAGGTCACCACCACATCGCGGATCGCCGAAGGAAAGACGTTCATGGCCTTGTAGATCAGCATGTCATCGACCCGGCCGATGCAGCGCATCCTGGGCGATGTTCGCCCGCAGGAGCACTCGACCGCCTCGACCCGGATGAAGTCATGCGAAGCGTACCGGATGATGGGGGTCGCTTCGCGGGTGATCGTCGTGTAGACGGGCTCGCCACAGACGCCGGGCTCCCAGGGCAGGTGCTTGCCCGTTTCAGGGTCGGTCAATTCCACCATGACATGGGGCTGCGCCGTAAAGTGCATGCCCTTTTCCTCGTCGCACTCCGCCCACATCCCCGGCATGATGTCGGCCAGCCCCATGATCTCGCGCACGCTTTCGGCGCCCCACAGCTCCTTGATCCGGTCGCGGATGGGTTCCTCGCCGAGGCCCGGCTCCCCGCCCCCGAGGATCTTCCGGACCCCCAGGTCCTTCGCGTCGACACCGAGATACTTGCGGCAGTTCTCCGCCAGGTACAGGTCGAAGCTGGTCGTCCCGAGGATCGCCGTGCAGTGCAGGTTGCGCAGCGTCTCGAAGAGCCTTTCCGTGGCGAGTCCGCCCGCCCAGACAACCGTCGCCCCGATATGGCGCATCCCCTCGAAGTAGGGCTCCCCTCCGGCGAATATGGGCATGCCCACCACGTGCGCCGCCACGTCGCTCTTTCGTATGTTCGCTGTATAGGTGAAGGCGGCCAGCGACTCCCGCCAGGACTCCAGGTCCTTCCGGGTAATCCCGTAATAAACCGGACGCCCCGTCGTTCCGGATGACGAAATGACCTGAACGATGTCCTCCGTCCTGGCGACCTGGATCGTCCCCAGCGGGTTTTCGGCGTCACCTGCCAACTGCGCCTCACGGATCTCGCTCTTGGTCATCACCGGAACCGCTGTCAGGTCATCGAAGGAAGCAACAGCCTTCGTTTCCGCCAGGTGCTTCCGGTAAAAAGGCGAGTTCGACTTCACGTAGTCGAGCAGGAGGTTGAACTTTTCGAGCCAGTATCGGTGGACATCCGCCCATGGCATGGTCTCGAACCGTTGGTTCCAGTAATCACCCATCCTTGCATCCCTCCATCACTGGGAATCCATAGCGGCAGGACAGCCTCGAAGCCCGAGTTCCGCAGCGCGCGAAACCGCTCGTCGGCAGCCCGTATCCGCCCTTGATCCCAGATTTTTCAAATGATTGGCATCACCGTCCGAAGCCGCCACTGCGGCCCCCGGCAGCTTGATCGGAAAGCCATCTGCCAGATCTGAGCGCCGGCGGCATCCACCTGCCGGCCCTCCTTGAAAAGTCTCAAAAAACGGAAAACCGCCCCTGCTTGACAAAGAAATGTCGAAAGATGAATTGTGTCCCCCGGCCTCCTGCCAACCGGTCAGCCGCTATCGGAGATACTCGCGGATAGCCTGGATGCCGCGGATCATGGCCTCCTTGTCGACATCGGCGGGGATTTCCCCCTCCGTCGTCAGCAGAAAGAGATCCGCGGCATCCAGCGCCCGGCCCACTCCGCTCCGCTCCAGATACGCGGCGATCTCCCCAGGGGGCTTCTCCATCACAGACACCGGTATCGAGAAGGAGATCTTTTTCGCCGGTCCCCAGAGTTCCGGTTCGGCATCGGCCGGAAAGACCAACGCCTCGACGGTCCGCCGCAGAACCGCAACGTTCTCCTTTCCAAATTCCTTCTGCATCAGAAGCGCTGGAAACCCGTAATACTTCGCCGTATTCCAGATAGGCGAGTAGACTCGGGTCAGGACCCTCGCGAGATTCGCATCCATGGGCGGCAATGCGTCCTCGGCGACGATCATGATGTCGATGCCCGTCTCGCCCAAGGCCCTGGCAAACGTCAGGACCGCCTTCGTGCAAACGGAAAGGAGCCTCGGTTGAGCCATGACCTCTCCGGCCGAAAGCCCCGTCAACCGAACGGCAAGCGTCACGGGCCCGTTCAACCATCCGGTCAGCAGCGTTTCCGGCAGAAGCATCTGCAGCCTTTTGGTCACATCCAGCGCGACCATCAGTCTATCGTTCCGCAGGACCTCATCCATCCGGTTTTCGAGTCCGTGGCACTCTTCCGGGCTCAGAGATCGATCGGCCGCCGATCCGCAGAGGGACACCAGAGCGTCGGGCAGAAGCTTCGCATCGCCATAAGCGAAGATAGCTTCCAGACCGAAATGCCTCTGGATCGAGCGGAGGGCGTTCGAGACCTTGGTCGGGTCATGGAGGAAGGTGTTCAGCGGCAGGTCCTCCAGCAGCGCCCCGAAGGAAAAGATCCACGGCACAAAGATGCGCCCCTTCTTGAGCCCTTCTTTCTTTACCCGGGACATACCCATCCTCCTTTGAGTCTCGCCATCCGAGTCCTCGCCTCCGTTGTCACATCTCGTTTCATCCCCTATCGACCATGCCGGGGCTGCCCGCCCCTTGGAATCCATCCTCCGGGAGGGCCCCCGGCAGGGCGATCAGGGTTCCATGTTGGACATCGTGGGCATTTGGCGCAGAAACGATTCCTCAGCACCTCTTATGGTCGGAAGATGGGCTGGATGCACTGCGCCTCCGGCCAAGTCCCGTAAAACTTCAGGATCGCATCGTCCACCTTCAGGCCGGTCCACTCAGAGGTGAACTCGTCAAACGGCTTTCCGCGCGCGAGCCTCGCCAGGCGCTCTTCTTTCCGCGCCGCTTCGGTCCCCTCCCGGTCCAGCTTGAGGGTCTGGGGGTCATAGGCGAGCTTGTAGACCTGCAGGGCCGACCAGTCCGAAATGATCTGGTCCTTCAGGTCCTGAATCACCAGGTCCGGCTCCCGGTCGAGGGGATCCCCATACCCGGCGCCTCCGGTCGCGAACCCGAACGTGATCACGTCGTTCTGCTGGAACATGGTGGTAGGCCGCCCGAAAAACTCGTTCTGCCACTTCCCGCCGACGGTTTTGCGGGTCAAAATGTCGAACAGCTCCAGCTTGAGATCCTTTTCTCCCTTTTGCATCCGTTCCATGATGTCGGCGCCGCGGATGCTGATGCCCGGAACCGTGCAGGGGGCGTAGCCGCCGAAGAGGCCCTGGGGTGTCTGGATCTTGCTGTTGTCCGAGATGGCCATGAAGAAGACCTGCGGAACATGGTGGGCCACCCACATCTGCACGGTTCCCACCCCGCCGCGGTACTTGCCGTGCCCGCAGGAGTCCTTCCAGTGGTTGGAAAGCGGAACGAGCAGAGGGAGGTCGAGTTCCATCTCCTCGACGTCCGGCGTCCGTCCGAACACACACCACGGAAAGCCGAAGGCGTTGACGCCGTCCATGGTGGGGCGCCCGCCCTGGCCCTCGCTGTTGAGGGAATAGGCCAGCATGTCCGCGAAGGGTAGATTCCACTGGGAAAGGCCAGCCAGCACCATGGCGTTCCCGGCGTTGCCCTGCGAGGCCGAGGTCTGCTGCCACATCTCCTTCGTGCTGAACATCATCTTCCCGAACACGGTGTGCAGCGCGCTCATCACGCCGGTCGAGATCATGACCGCACAGCTGGTGGCCGCACGCGCATCGGGATTGAGGCAAGACCCTTCGGGAAAGTTGAAATCGAAGGGTTCGAACGTGGCGCTGCTCACCGGGAGGTCGTGGAAGATGTATTCGTAGATGAAGTTGGAGATGTGCCCCACCACCGCCTGCACGTGGGCGTTATAGGAATAGGGATTCTCCGGGGAGGTCCCGGTGAAGTCCATGGTGAGCCGGCTGCCTTTTTTCGTCGCCGTCATGAAGCAGGAGCGGATGAGGCCTACCTCCATCCCGACGCCGTCGGCGAAGTTGACCGACGTGAAGGTGCCGTCCGGCCAGGAGGCGATCTTCTTCCGCGCCCCTTCCTCCGCGACGATGAGCATCTTGCGCATGAGCCCCTTGACGTAATCGGGGCTTTTTTCCTGCGCCAGTTCCACCAGCCGTTTGCGGGTCCGGTCAGCCGCCGTAGCCCTGGCCTTGAGGTCGATGACCACCATCTGGGGCGCCCGCATGCCGAAGGCGGCCATCAGCTCGAGAAAATCCTCACGGATTCGGAAATCCTCACCGATCTTGATCGGCGGGAAGTTGCCGCCTTCCAGGAACCGTGAGGTGGCATTGATGGGCATCCCGCCGGGCTCGCTGGCACCCGTCTCCGTCGTGTGGGAAGCCGCGCCCGTCCAGGCGATAAGCTCCCCCTTGAAGAACACGGGCATGACGATGACGCAGTCCGGATTGTGGATCCCCCCGTAGAGCGCATCGTTGGTAAACCAGATGTCCCCGTCCCGTATGCCCGGGTTTTCGCTGTAGCTTTTCATGATGAACTTGATGATGGCCGGCTGGATGATGGCGTGCAGGTAGGTGCCGCTGCTGGCATTGCCCATATCGCCTTTGGCGGTGAAAACCGCCACCATGGAATCCCCCGCGACCCCCATGGAACTTCGCGAGGAGCGGATGAACACCTCCATCGCCTCGTCGAGAATATTGTTGATGCGCTCGAAACCCACTTCATAATCCCCGGGGTTCAGCGTATCCACGCACCGCATTTCGTCCGCGTCCGCGGGTTCCACCTTGATCATGGAGAGTTTTTCTTCAGCGGTTGGAATCGCCATGCTACTCACCTCCTTCTAGGGTTAACCCCGCGAGATGCGGGCAAACAGGTGCTGGTCGATGGAGCAGGTCAGGGCCGGCGGAATGACCAGGGTCGTGTACTCCGTCTCGAGGATGGAAGGCCCCTTGACGACATTCCCGGGCTTCAGATCCAGGTATTCATAGACGGGCGTCTCCTCGAAGCCGCCGTTGCCCCAATAGCACTGGCGCACCCCCTTTTGCGCCGCGGCGGGGTCCGTGCCCGCCATCTCGAAGGTGGGAATCACCGGCTTTTCCGTCGGGATAACCGCCGTCACGACGAAGCTTTCCACGTAGCATCCGCCCGCCGGGTGCACGACCAAGGGGCTGAAGGTCTCGCTGAATTCTTTTTCGAACTCCTTGTAAACCGCTGTCAGGTCCCCTTCCGAGCGCACATAGAGGAGCGGAGAACTCGATCGCTTGCGGTGCACCTGCCCCCCGTACAGCATGTCGAGCTCCAGTTTGAACACCGCCCGGGCCGGGTCGAGGCCTTCGCCCCGAAGCTCCTTCTTCGCCCGTTCGATCAGCACCTCCACCGTGGCATTGAAGTCGTCGTAGTTTTTGTTGAATTTTCTGGTCACGGGCTCCATGACCATGTAGCGGTGGGAGGTCTCGTAGATGTGCATGATGTCCATGACCGACGATCCCAGCGCCGAGAAGACCGGGGAGAAGGGGAAGACCATGGCTGCCGGGATCTCGCCCATATACCCCGCCACATGCGTCGGCCCCCCGCCGCCGATGGCGAAGAGGACAAATTCCCGCGGGTCATACCCGCGCAGATGGATCTCCTTGCGGATGGCTGCCGCCATGTGCTGGTCCACGATCTTCCGGACGAGCATGGCGGTCTCCGGTACGCTCAGCCCCAAGGGCTCGGCCAGTTGAGTTCGGATGGCCTCCTCGGACTTCTCTTTATTCAAGAGCATCCGGCCGCCGAAGTAATAGTCCGGATCGAGGTATCCCAGCACCAGGTCCGCGTCGGTCACCGTCGGGGCCTCGCCCCCCTGGTCGTAGCAGATCGGGCCGGGATAGGAGCCGGCGCTCTGCGGTCCCACCTCGAGCTTGTTCCCGAGCAGTTCGTTCACCCAGGCGATCGAGCCCCCGCCCGCCCCGATCGACATGGTCTGGAGCATGGTGATCCCCACCATCCACCGGTCGAGGATGGGGCGGAAGTCGTAGTTGCGGACGCTCTGCTTCACCACGAGGCCGATGTCGAAACTCGTGCCGCCGACATCGCTCGCAATGACGTTCTGGTATCCGAGTTCCTGCGCCAGGCGGTAGGACCCGATGAGGCCCGCCACGGGACCTGCGCTGTAGGTCCTGACCGCGTCCGTCTTGAAGACCTCGGCCATGCCGCCCGAGTTGTGGACCATCATGAAGGGGCCGCGGTAGTCGTACTCGCGCAGTTTGTCCCACATGGCGGAAAGCTCCATCTGCATCGCCCGGAACAGATAGGCGTCCAGCACCGCCGTCATGGTCCGCTGGTACTCACCGGACCTGCCGACCACATCGCTTGCCAGCACCACCGGCAGACAGCCTAAATAGTAGTCCTTGTATTCCTCCCGGATGATGGCCTTGATGCGCCGCTCGTGCTCCGGGTTGGCAGGCGACCAGAGGAGCGAGACGACGAACCCCCTCACCCCCTTGTCCACCAGGAAATTGATCTTCTCACGGACATCCTCCTCGTCGAGTGGACGCACCACCTGCCCGAAGGAGTCGATCCGCTCCTTCACGCCCACGATAAACTCCCGTGGGATGATGGGCTGTGGCTTGTTCTGCACCGCCAGGTTCCGCCGCTCGGTGATCCGGGTGCCGTCGACCCACTGGGCCCCCCGTCCGATGAGGATGCCGTCTTCGTGTCCCTCCGTCGTGATGAGCCCAAGCCGCGGCCCCTTGCGCTCGATCAGGCGGTTCATGGCCACCGTGGTCGAGTAGCGCAGGAGGTCGATCTTCGGGAGGAGTTCGTCCAGCGCCATGTCGAGTTCGCGCGCACTCTCCTCGATCACGCCGAGGAAGCACACCGAAAGGTCGTAGGGCGTAGTCTGCGCCTTTTTGATGATCGTTTGCCCTTCGAAGCTCAGGACGAGATCCGTAAAGGTGCCTCCCACGTCAATGTCGATGGTATTCATGCTTTCACCTCCAGGCGCTTGTTCACGACACGCAGTTCGCCGCTTTCGATCCGGCTTTTCAGGCCGGCGAGATCGATGGCGATGTCATGGGTGATGGGATGGCCGAGGGGCAGATATTCCGTCTCGATCTGAACGCCGCAGCCGGGGCAGTAGAATTCCAGGATCCGCACCCAATTCGGGTCCGGGGCGAAGGTATATTCCCCTTCATAAACGGCGTTGTGCACCTCTCTCGGGTCCCGGGCATAGACCAGACATCCCCGCTTGTAATTCTCTGCAGCCCCGATCAAGGGCTTGCCGCACGCGCTGCAGTACCATTGCTCTTCTCCCAGATCCAGGTCCAGGTATTCCGTCACTCTGATTCTATCTCCCATGGCCGTTACCTCCTGGTCAAAACGCCGTTCCGATATGCATCCAAGGAAAGAGTCCAGTTTCGGGGAACGATGTAGGTGCTGTCCCGGCTCTCCAGGATCGCGTGCCCTTCGATCCGGTTGCCGGGCTCCAGCTTCTCCCAATCATAGAGCCTGCTCAGGACCTGTTCCGTCCCCCGGTAAACCTCACGCTCGCCCTTCGCGGCGTCGGAGGCATCCTCCCTCCCCAGAGGGAGAGCGAGCGGCTGCATCTTGGCGGCCTTCGCCCTCGCGCGCAGTCTGAGGATCTCGACCACCCTCTCCCCGTCGCTGCTCTTGGGCAGCCGCTCCACCAGCCGCTCCTTGAACAGACTCAGAAGACCGGCCGTATCGAGGGATCGGATCGTCCACTCGCAACTCACCGGATAGGATCCTTCCCTGTCATGCAGCTCGACATACAGTTCCGTCTCCACGGTATCCATGGGGAATCCTTCCCCGGCCATGTCCCGCCTGGCGTCGGCCATCATGCGGCCGATGATGCGCGGCAGCGCAGCCGCCTCGCCGATGGGCAGGAAGGGGGAGTATTCATACGTGTGGGAGACATCCGCCACCGACGAACCGAATGCGCTCAAGACAGAGCCGAGATCGAAGACGTAGACCGAGGGGATGTCGGCCTTGCGGGCCACCTCGCACCCCACCATGGCGCCGTTGCCGCCGAAGGCGAAGAGGACATACTCCTCCGCGGGCTTTCCCTGCCGCCGGATCAGTGCGTTGACCTCGTCGGCGATCATGCGCGTGGCCCGGTTGGCAATCTGATAAGCGGCCATTTCGGATTCCACCTCGAGGGGGCCGGCAACCTGCTCTGCGATCACGGCCCGTGCGCGCTCCTTCTGGAGCTTCTTCCCACCGCCGGAGAAATAATCCGGATCCAGAAAACCCTTGACCAGGTACGCATCGGTCAGCGTCGCCTCCGTTCCTCCCAGGTCGTAGCAGGCCGGACCGGGATAGGCCCCCATGCTCTCCGGGCCCAGACTCAGCTTGCCGTCCACCGCGCGAGCGACGGTCCCTCCTCCAAGCGCAATGCTTCGAAGGTCGAGCATGTTCTGTTTCAACGGCACACCGAGGATATCCGCCTCCCGGACCATGGCCGGCCGGAAATGCTCCACGAGGCCGATCTTGGTGGTCGTCCCGCCCACATCCAGGGTGATGACATGCGGCAGGTGGTACTGCTCGGCCCAGAAGGCACCGGCGTGGATACCGAAGATCGGGCCGGATTCGATCGTGTCGACGGGTTTGGTCTTGGCGACCCGAGCGACCCCGCCGTCGGTGTGCCCGAGCAGCAGCGGCCGCAGATACCCGCGATCCCTCAATTCGTCCTCGGCCTTGAACATGGCACGGGCCATGGGGCCGTGCACATAGGAATTCATCAGCGCCATGTGCGTCCGGTTCATCTCATCGGGGTGCTTACAGATATCGCCCGCCATCAGAAAGGGGACATTCCCGAGATAGTGGTCCGGATACTGTTCTTCGAAGAGGCCCTTGATTTCCATCTCGCTCTGGAGGTTTTTGAACCCGTCCTTCAGGCTGATGCAGATCCTGCGCACCCCCTTTTCCAAAAGCCGCTTCAGCTGAACCACCAGGGTGTTGGCATCCAGGGGAAAAGCGACCGCCTCGACGTTTTCCCCCTCCAGCAGACGGCCGAAGGCCGGACTCCGCTTCCCATCCGAGTAGAGGGATTCCCGGTAACCCTCCGTGACGAAAATCCCCAGCTTGGGGCCCTTTTTCTCGGCCAGGATATTGGTCGCCGTCGTGTTGGACCAGCGGACGATATCCACCTGCTCCAGAAAGCCCTCGAGATCGGCAAACCCGAAGGCGGAGGCTCCTTCCTGCATCGCGTTGAGCCACGCAATGGTGATGTCATGGGGGGTGGTGTCCACCTTGACCCGCTTGATCTCTTTGCCGTTGGTAAACAAGCCGTCGGTGAAGGTGCCCCCCGTGTCAATATCGACTGTGAAGCCCATCTTTCCCCTCCTCTTCCGCGAACATCCAAAAAGCAACCGGTCGAATCCCCCGGGCCGATCCCGGAACCCATGAGGTGCAATGAGCAACGTTCATGCCAGGGCATCCCGCATCTAAATACCTTAATAAAATGCAGCCATTTACATGAGCATGACCGTAGTATTCGCAGAAGTGGAGGGCGCCTTCATGGGGTGTGCAGCGGGGGAATCCTAGTCAAAACGCAACTGTAATTGCGTTTCTGTTTATTTGAGAAGCCTGAATCGTTGCAAATCTGCTAGTGTCATAGAGCACTTCAGATCCGTCGCTTCAGAGGGGCGCACAGCTTGGCCGACCATCAGGGGACCCAACGGTCGGTCTGCAACCATATTTTCAGGCGGGGCAAATTGGCAAAGGATGCGGATTAATCTCCGCGGTCTCGATTTGCGGCGAAGAAAGCTCACATATTCACACGCGGCGAGCCGTTTTGAGACCATACCCACGTACTGAACCGAGCCGACAGGGTCGAGGGTGCTCTTCGATCCGAACGGATGAAGATGGTGCCTGGGACTAACGTAGTTTACGAAGCTTGCGATGAAGCGTGACGGGGTGAATGCCGGCCTGGCGGGCGGCCTTCGCCACGTTCCCGCCGTTCGCTTCGAGAAGGGTCTTGAAATAGCGGGCCTCGAAAGCCTCGCAGGCCTCGCGGTAGGATTGAAGCATGGGTTCCGGCTCCATGGTGCCGGCTTCCGCCGGGCTGCTCGATGAAGAGTCTTCGATTGGAAAAGGGCCAGGCCCCCCGGGCCGGGACGCATAGTCGGCACGGCCCGCCTGATACGGATCAGCCGATCGCCTGCTGTCTGCAGAATCGCCCGGGTGCACCTCAGACAGGGGATCCTCTCGACCGAGGGCCGCCTGGATCTTTCCGGAGTATTGGGAGATCTGTTTGCGCGTGATGAGGCGCTGTCCATCGGGCAGCGTGGCCGCCAGGCCCTCCATGAGGTTTTCGAGCTCGCGCACATTTCCCGGCCAGTCATAGGCATCGAGAAGCCGCACCGCCTCCGGCGAGAGCTGAATGGGGTCCAGGCGGTTTTTCAGGCAGAAACGCGTCAGGAAATAATCCGCCAGAGGCAGGATGTCCTCCGTCCGCTGCCTCAGCGACGGCGCCCGCAGGTACACCACATTCAGACGGTAGTAAAGGTCCGCCCTGAATCGCCGCTCATCGACCGCCTGATCGAGGTTCCGATTGGTTGCGGCGATGATCCGCACATCCGCCTTCTGCGCCGCAGAGCCGCCCACACGGGTAAATTCCTGATTCTCCAGGAATCTCAGCAGCGCCACCTGGCCTTTCGGCGTAAGTTCGCCGACCTCGTCCAGGAAAAGCGTCCCGCCCTGCGCCTCTTCCAGGAACCCGGCATGCCTGCGGGTCGCACCGGTAAAGGCCCCCTTCTCGTGGCCGAAGAAGATGCTCTCGAAGAGCGCCTCGGGGACGGCCCCGCAGTTTACGGCTACGAACGGCCCATCCCTTCGCTCGCTTTCGAGATGGACGGCACGCGCGATCAACTCCTTGCCCGTGCCGCTCTCCCCGTATATCAGGACGTTGACCTGCATCGGGCCGATCTGCCGGATGGTCCTCTGCAACTCCAGGAGGAGACAGCTTTTGCCGATCATGCCGTATCCGGCGCCGCTGCCGAGGCCCGCCTCGGCCTGTTTACGGAGTTCATCGCGCCTCGAAAAGGCCCCCCGCAGGGCCTGCTCCACCCGTGCGGCGTTGTTGAAAGGGCGCACGAGATAGTCGAAGGCCCCGGCATGCACCACCGCCAGGGCCACGTCCACATCCGCCTCCTCGGAAACAGCGATGATCGGCGTCACGGTATTGTGCTCGGCCAGGCGCCGCATCGAAACGAGCGCCTGCTCCACACGGTCTTGAAAATGAACGATGACGGCATCCAGGGCCGTGTCCGCCGCCGCATCCAGGATGTCCGAGCCTTTCGCCGCGGAGGTCACGCGCAGACCCGGCAGCCGGAGGACCTCGGTCAGGAAATAGCCGCAGTACCCGTCGTCCTCGACAAGAAGGACACTCCTCTCCCCTTGAAGCCCGGCCTTCTCCATCACGGTGTCTCGCCTCCGCCCCATCGGCTTTGCGGCCATGGACCGTAATATTTGAGGATCTCGTCCTTCGGCCGCCTCACGGACCACTTTTGCATGAAGGCCTGCCAGGAAAGCCCCTGGACGAGCCGCTGTTTCCGCACGCCCTCCCGCCGCCTGACAGTCTCATCCTCATCGACCGATTTCGTGACAGGGTCATACACCACGTGGTAGACATTACGCGCCACCCAATCGGAGATCACCTCCCGCTCCACGTCCTGGACCACCCGTTCGGGGTCCCGCTCCAGGACATCCCCGTACCCGACCCCGCCATGGGAGCAGCCGACAAAGATATCCCCTTCCTCGAAGGTCTCCGCCGCGCGCAGGTTCGTCGTCGTTTCATACGTCCCCGCTATCCGCCGCTCCTCGATCAACTGGTAGACATCCGTCGGCAGATCGGCATCTCCCCGCTCGAACTTGTCGAGCACATCGGTGCCGCGGACCTGTATCCCCGGATGGGTCGGAGGAGGATAACCCCCGAAAAAGGACTGAAGCGCCTGAACCCGAGACGATTTGATGATGGACTGATACACGGCCCGCGGCGCGCCCCGCACCGCCCAGGCCACCGTGATGCCCGCTCCGCCCCGGTATTTCCCGTGCCCGCAGGAATCCCTCAGGAGCTTCTGAAAAAGGTGGATATGCGGTTTTTCATCCTCCTCCTCTTCGACGTCAGGCCCCCGACCCCAGGGCCCCCATGGAAAACCCCAGGCATCCACGCCATCGGCATCGCATCGGGCGCCTCCCCCCTCCGCGTTCAGCGGGTAGGCCAACATGTCGCTGAAGGGCACCCCCCACTGGTTCACACCGGCCATGATATAGGCATCCCCGTTGTTTCCGAAAGGCCCCGTGGCCAACTCCCGTACCCCAGATGCAAACAGGATCTTCGACATGGTCAAATGCACCAGACACATGGCGAGGCTGCAGATGAGAACCGAATTCGCCACCGCTGCCTCCGGGTGTGCATTGAAGCAGGTGCCCTTGGGGACAATGGTCTCGATCGGCTCCCAGATCCCGGCCGAAAGCGGCAGATCGTGAAACGGGAATCCGTAGAGGTACATGGCGTTGTGCGCGATCATGGTGTGCTTGAAGGCGTTGTAGGGTCCGGGCGTCTGCGGGGAGGTGTCCGTAAAATCCAGGCTCAATCGGTCGCCCCGTTTCCGGAGCGTGCAGGCGCCCTTCACCAGCCCCTCGTCCACCCCGATGTGGTCCGTGAAGACGACACTTCGAAAGGTGCCGTCCACCCAGCCGGAGATGCGGCGGCGCACGGCCTCGGCCGTGCTCTTGAGGATCCGCGAAAAGACCCCGATCAGAAAGCCGCCGCCCTTTTCGGCCGCCATCTCCTCGATCCTCAGACGCACCCGGTCACAGGCCATCACCCGCGCACGGGTGTCGATCATCTGCATGTGGGGCGTCCGCGAGACCATATTGGCCATCATCTCCAGGAGATCTTCCCGCAGCCTGAAGTTTTCGCCGATCCGCATGGGGCTCATCTTGAGCCCTTCGTCGTAGCGCGTCCTGGCGCTGACCGGCATCCCACCCGGCTCGCAGGCCCCGGTCTCCGGCTGATGGCACGCGGCGGCCGCCCATGCAATCAGGCGCCCGTTCCAGAAGATGGGGACGAAGGCGAACTGGTCGGGATTGTGGACCCCCCCGTAAACGGCGTCGTTGGCATAGAAGATATCGCCCGGCCGCACCCCGACGTCGGGATGGTCCTTCCAGCGGTGGCAGATGTACTTGATCTGGGGCTGGCCGCACACGGCGTAGAGGTAGGAACCGCAGGCAGCCGTTACCATGTCCCCCCTGGCGGTGTACAACCCGACGCTCACGTCCCCGGATCGCAGCATGCTGGAGACGCCGCTCCGGACGAAGATCTCCTTGGCCTCCTCCACAATCATGTTGAGTTTTTCGCGGGCCACCCCGTAATCGATGGGGTCGAGTCCCTCCATGCACGTCCGCTCTTCCTCGGTGAGCGGTTCGGGCTTCAACCGCTCGGTGAAGGTCATGTCCAGGATCACGGCGCCCTCTCAAGCAGGAGCGGCTCGTTCATCGAGCCACTCGATTCGGTGGTTCATATACCCGTCCACAAAAAGCTCCACCCCTCTCGGGAGAACCGTCGTCGTATTCCGGGCCTCCACCACGGCAGGCCCTTCGATCACGTTCCCGCTCCGAAGCGCCTCCCCATCATATAAGCGGGTCTTCTCAAACCCCTTTTCCGATTCCCAGTAAACCGGACGACTGCCTTTGCGCGCCTGGCGAGAAGGCACAGACCGGCCGTCCTTCAAGCGCGGGAAAACGGCCCGCTTCAACGGGTAAATGGCGTGGAGCACAAAACTTTCGATGCTCACACCACCCTGCGAGTAGACTCCCGCCGGTCCGAAAAACCGCCGGTATTCGTCCAGAAAAACATCCAGGAGCGCCAAGAGATCCGGCGGTCCCGCGAGCCGCAGCGTCGGGCTCAGGATCCGCCTGACGTGGAGCTGCTTGACGAACTTCATGTCGAGCTCCAGGCGGAACCGGAGGTTTTCGGGGTTCAGCCCCTCGGCCCGGACGTCTTGCCCGGCCTTTTCTATGAGCTGGTTCACGATGCGGTTGAAGTGGCCCGTGTCCAGGACAGGCGTCTCGTCTCCCTGCGGCACCACCAGCAGCCGGCGCGAGAGTTCGTAGATGTGCCGCACGTCCATGAGGGACCCGGAAAAGGCGCAGAAAACCGGCGAGAAGGGGAAGGCGATCAGCCGCCGGATATGGCTCGCCCCCGCAAAACCGCAACAGTGGGTTGGCCCCGCCCCCCCGAAACTGAAGAGCACAAAACGCCGTGGATCATGCCCCCGCAGCACCGTCTCATTGAACAGGCTGTTTCCCATGAATCCGTCCACGAGCCGGCGCACCGCCGCGGCGGCCTCCACCGCATCCATCTTGAGGGGGCCTGCGACGCGGTCCAGAATCGCCTGCTGCGCGAGGTCGCCGTCCAGGCGGATCCTCCCCCCGTGGAAAAAATCCGGGTTGATGTAGCCGAGGACCACGTCCGCATCCGTCACCGTCGGTTCCACGCCGCCCATGTTGTAGCAGGCCGGCCCGGGCATCGCACCGGCGCTCTGCGGCCCCACCTCCAGCCGCCCTCCCATGGCCTCGTTGGTCCAGGCGATGGAGCCGCCCCCGGCGCCGATGGTCCTGCAGTCCACCATATTGAGGTTCACCATCCAACGGTCGATCAGCGGCCGCACCTCGGTGTAGTGCCAGCGGCCGTCGTGGATGATGCCCACGTCGAAACTCGTGCCGCCCATATCGGTCGTGACGACGTCCGGCAGGCCATACAGCTTCGCAATCTCCAGACTCCCGGCGATGCCTGCGATATGGCCGCCGTTGTAAGTATCCACCGCCGTGGTCTTCAGGACCTCGCCCATGCCGCCCGAGTTGTGGACCATCAGGACCGGGCCGCGGTAGCCGTTCTGCCTCAGCTCCCGCCTGAAACCGGCCAGGTCGCTCGAGACCGACGGGTGGAGGTAGGCATCGAGGATGGCCGTCATCGCCCGCTGGTACTCACCCTTCTTGGGTTGGATCTCGTGCGAAAGCATGACGGGTATACGCCCCAGAGTGACCTCCGGGTATTCCTCTTCGATGATCTCCCTGACCCGGATCTCATGCGCGCCATTCACATGGGCCCAGAGGAGGCACACCACGATCCCCCGGACTCCCTGATCCACCAGACGATGCACCTTCCGTCTCACATCCTCTTCGTCGAGAGGACGGATCACTTCCCCCCGGTGATCCATCCTCTCCTTGATCCCTGCGATGCGCTCCCGCGGTATGATGGGCGTAGGCTTTCTGACCATTGCGAGGTTCCGCGTCTCGGACTTCGAAAGCCCGTCGTCCCATTGCGCCCCCTTGCCGATCAGGATCCCGTCCTCGAACCCCTCGGTTGCAATCAGGCCGATCTTCGGCCCTGTCCGTTCGATGAGCTTGTTCATCGCCAGGGTCGTGGAGTATCGGATCATGTTCGTCCTCGGCAAAACGGTTTCCGAACTCTCGCCGAACTGCTGCGCCGCATCGGCCAAGGCCCTGGCAAAACCGACCGACAGGTCGTACCGCGTCGTGGGCGATTTGCCGTAGGCCCGACGCTCTGCCATCTGCAGAAAACAATCGGTGAACGTCCCTCCGATATCCACATCGATGGTATTAGGCGCCCCGGAGCCGATGGGCCAACATGCCCTACCCTCTTGAACTCGATTCACGGACATGGCTTCGACCTAAGAACAGTGTCTGCGTTTGAGTGCATCGATGTCGATCTCGATGTCGTGAGTCACGGGATGTCCGGGAGGCAAAAACTCGTTTTCCATCATGGTGCCACAGCCCGGGCAGTAAAACTCGATGATCCGGATCCATTCCGGATCCGGAGAGAAGGTAAAGGGCCCCTCGATCACCGGGGGGTACAGGGAGCGCGGGTCACGATCGAAGATGAGGCATCCTTTCTTGTAGTTGTCCCTGGCAGGACCCAGTGCGTACCCGCATCGGCTGCAGCGCCACTGCTCGGCCTCGAGATCGATGTCGAGGTATTCGGTAATGGAAATCTTCACGATGAGCCTCCGCCCAAAAACCGGATTATGCCGTGCCGGACCGTGAAAGCCTCACGTTCCTGCGTTTATCGAGCGCTGATCGAATCCCCGCGGGAATCACGACAGTGGTATCACGGCTTTCGAGAATGCAAGGACCCATCACACTCATCGGAACCTCCGCCCCATCCCAGCGGTGCACTCGTGCACGGAACCATTCGCCGCCTCCCCCGTATATCATCCGCTCGCCGCCGACTCCGCTCATCCCATCGAAACTCACCAGGGCATCCACCTCCGCATGCGGCATTTCCCCGACAGCGGTGAGAACAACCCGCGCCAGGCGAAGGGCCCTCGAGGCACCACGCGCACTGAAAAGCCGGTCTATCTGCCCATAAATCGCATTCCAATCTCCTGGCCAAAGGAATACCATAGGGAAATCACAGCCCCGCCGCCCCCCGAAGGCCCCGGATTCGACCTCCAGCCAGACCTTGAATTGAACCCGCTCAGGTTGAAAGCCCTCGGCTGCCATATCTCGAAAAGCCCTCCGCTGGAGCGTAAGGATAACATCGTTCAATTTCTCGCACACCCCCGCCCCGCACTCCGCTGATGGACCCATAGGCAGATCTGTCTCTTCTTCGTAGCGATGCACAACATCCATCCCACTTGTCCCGTACGTGCCAAAGACCGAACCCAGCCTAAAAACGCGGCAATCCTTGAGCCCTGCAGCCTCGCAGAGGGCCCAGCCAAGGCACCCGCCGCACCCGCCGACCGCAAAAAGCGACGTGTCCGCCGGATCGAGCCCGAAGCGTATCATCGCCTGCTGGAGCACCTCCGCAATCCGCCCCACGGCCTCCTCTCTGACACGCCAGGCGGCCTCCTCACAGGAAACCCCCAAAGGCCCGCCGATCCACTCCTCAAAGACCCGCTCCGCCAGCCCCCGTTTCAACCGCCTATCGCCCCCGAGGAAATAGCCCTCGTCGAAATACCCGAGTAGCAGAAACGCGTCCGTCAATGTAGGCTCAGCCCCCCCAAGACCATAGCAGACAGGCCCCGGAAACGCCCCGACGCTGCTCGGCCCCAACGACAGCGCACCCATACCGTCCATCTGCACAACCGAACCTCCGCCGATCCCAATGGTGAAAGCGATGGGCAATCCACCCATTGGATAGGCCCCGCTCACCGGCGCTCCCCGGACGATCTCGCCTTGCCGAATCACGCCGATTTCGGTGCTGGTCCCCCCGATATCCACCGTAAGGACGTTCCGAAGCCCGTACCGCTTTGAAATTTGGAGGGAGCCAAAGATCCCCGCCGCAGCCCCTGAACTGATGGTCTTCTCCGCCGTCGATTTCGATACACGCGAACTCCCGCCGTCGGCATGCACCAACAGCAGGGGATAGGGATACCCCTGCTCGCGCAGGAAATCCTCGATCTCCAGAAAGGGACCCGCCACCGCCCGATGGACATAGGCGTTGAAGACAATTCGGTTGGAGCGAACCCGATAGTCCCGGACCCGGCTCAACTGCCCCCCCGTGACGACAGGGATCGATCCGATAAAGTGACTGGCGTAATACTGGTGAACAAAGCCTTTGGCGCGCTCTTCGGCCCGCAGGAACCCTCCCTTGCCACCTTTCAAACTGATAACGAGAATGTCCGCACCTTCCAATATGAGTCGATAGGCCGCGTTCCGGATCTCGTCCACCCCCGCATCAACCCCCACCTCGATCATCATTCCAGGTACCACCGGCATGCATACGCCCTCGGGGAAGGACTTCTGCCGCAGGAAGTCCTCCGCTGCCCCTGTTTCCAGGATCAATCCGATGCAGAGTCCCTTTCGCTCCAGGAGCAAATTGATGGAGAGGCTCGTCGAAAGCCGGATCACCCGGACACAGGAAAGAAATGCTCGCAGATGTTCGAAACCGAGCGCTTCCTGCCCCTTTTCGAAGGCTCTCCTGAAGCAGACGTTCAGGTCATGAGGCGTTGTATCCACCTTGATCAGTTTCCTAAGCCGTCGGCCCGAAAAGATTGCATCGGTGAAGGTCCCCCCGATGTCTATATCCACGCAATACCTCTCACGCGTGTCAGATGAACCACGCCCGCTGCATGGATCGGTGATAGACTGGATTGCCATGCTAAACCTCGACGGCTCGTTCGAATAGATGTCGCCGCTCGAACGTCAATGTCCGGGCAGCCGGTTGGGCTCCCCGCTTTACCCAAAACCCCAGGCAACCTCATAGATTCTGTATCATGATACCGGCTCATCACAAAATCACAACATTGTTTCATCTGCAGAGACGGATCGTCTTCCTTTTCTTTCGCTGGTTCAGATCCATGGGGTGACCCCAAAAGGGTCCGCCTCACATATGTAACGCTCATTTTTGTTGAGAGACCTTCCAATTATGGATGGTATGTGTTTTTACAAGTCTCAACTGTTTTGCAAGAAATTTATAATATTTTTATAGTAGCTTAAATGTGGCGTAGCAATTTGTTAGCGATTGATAAATGTCAAGAGGATACAGAAAAGCATACTTATTTAGATGTTATTCCCAATGATTTCATCTTAGAACCAAATTTCTAAACTATTCTTAATCCTTAACATCTAATCATTAATAGATAAATTCCTCCTAGCACATTTTGCACCCGGATAGATACGATATTGAGTAAAATTATCAAACAGAAAACTTAATTCACATCGGTCTTATGCCCTGGAATTTTCTTAGCATGGGAGATATTGACCGCAGGCCTCTCTACGTCTTCCTGCAATGAGATTACCGCCATAGACATCCTTTCAGCCAATCTTCCAACCGTCCCAGTCCAAAAAAACTTCCTATCAACTATCAGCTATGTCTCACTTCACGCGGTAGCGCATCGCACCCGGCTCGCCATCGCCCGCTGGCACCCTTTCCACGCACTTCATTGCATCCGCAAGGTACTCCATGTGGGCCTCAACCTCCTCAAGTGCGAGGATACGGTCATAGCCCTCCAGGGGTTTCCCTTGGATCTCGGTGAAGTAGCGGTCCGTCAACTCAACCAGTGTCTGGGGTTCCTCAAGAAGCGACAGTAAATCGGCAAGGCGGTTGTGGTGCTGATTGATGATTTCGAGGGCCCGGCCGCGCACATTGAGCACATCCTCGTTGTGGCCGCCAAGCCCAATCCGGATCCTCTTGGTCCGCGAACAGATCTTCAGAAGCGAGGGTATATAGTGACCAAGCCCCATTCCTTTCATGTAGAACTTCGGAAACTGGTGCGGCGTGATATCCATCAGAATGTGATCACCAAGCATAAGAATATCGCCAACTTGCAGCGTGATCTGGCCGGGGCAGTGACCCGGCACATGGATCACCTCAAAACCTTCGACGATCCGATCCCCGTCTTCAACCGGGTGAGAGACCTGAAATCCTTCCAACGACCGCTTCCCGCTCGTGTACATCTCTATGAACTCGCCCAGGATCTCCCCTCCAAGCCCAGCCTTCTTCAAGAAGCTTGATATCGTCTCCCGGAGTTGAACAAGCGCGGACTGAATGTTCTCAACTGACCAGACGTCGTCTCTGTGCACGTAGATGTTTCGCCGCCGCCCACGAGTAAGGAATGCCAAACCGCCAAAGTGGTCGATGTGGGCGTGGGTGATGACGATATTCGCCACATCGTTCAACCCGATCCGCTCCGCGTAGAACTCGCTTACAACCTGAAAACCCTTTCTCAGAGATTCCTCTGAATGACGCGTTCCGCAATCAACCAGGGTGAGTTCCCGCCCCAAGATGAGGCAGCAGTTGGTATAATGCGAGCACAAAGCACCCTTGCGAAAGCTCAGGACTGGGATGCGGTAGACCGTATGCCCGCTTGAAGTCTCATATCGCCGCACACCCGCTACGCCATAGGTCTTTACATAGTAAGAGCGGCATGACATCGCCGCCGGTTCCTCTTTCAGAAGCCAGATCCGCCTGTAGTGCTCCATCCGAAGGGCTCGTTCGCCGTACTTCTGAATTAACTCTGAAATCTCCTGTTCACGCTCCGCTGGCAAACCATCAAAGACGCCCTGAACGAACTTATCATACTCCAGGCGATGAAAAGTTTCCTCCACAATGTCCACGTCACCCCTCCTTCGAAGCGCCCGCATACGACAATTTGCTGTCGGGCCATGAAATACCAACCTACGCCAACAACCAAACTCAACACCCTTCCAGGCACCCCAGGACACAAATCACCTGCGCCCCCACCGGCAGCAAAAGCTGATCCTGCTTCAACACGCAATCCACCACACAAACCCAGGGAATCCGCTTGACCCACCCTGTTGCACCGTGCTAACCTGCGTCATGTTAATTTGTGTCAGGCATTGGGAAAGGGGGCCATGCGACCTTCCAAGCTAAACTTGGGGCCAGCGCGAGCTGCCCCGCTGATGATATAGGATTGCTGATCCACTGTTCAAGTTCCAAGAAAACTTTCCGCTTCAGATGTCATTTGCAGCGCGAATTCTCATGTAATCCCAATTGGCGCTTGGACCTGGGAAGCCTTGTTCATTTCTATCTCGTTAACTCATTCTTCTGACGCTTCGACGACTCCTTTGATGCCGTGGTTGAATGTGTTGAATTCTGCTGAATAGCACACAAGATTACAGTGTTGATCGGTGTCACCCTCAGTTTCGCCCTAATGATCTGCCACAAGGTGTATCGGCAAATGGTAAAGCCTTTATCTGGTGTCTCACAATCGATGTTACTAAATTCTTAACAGCAAAATATCTTTGACTGTAAAGAAGGTATGCTTCTCATGAGCAGTAATCCTTTGATTGACCAAAAGTCATCGGCTCTCTTGGTCATGGACTATCAGCGCGCCATTGTAGAAAGCTATGCAAGTGACTGCCTAAAGCTGCTCGCCCGAATGTCTGACCTCATTAAGGCTGTACGCAACGTCGATATGAATGTGATATACGTCGTGGTTGGGTTCCGCACAGGCTATCCAGAGGTCAACCCGCGGAACCAATCCTTCGGACCTCTCAGGGGCAGTGGACACCTTCTTGCTGGATCAGTCGGAAATGAAGTGCATCCGAGTGTTGCTCCAATGGCAGATGATGTCATAGTCACAAAGCGTCGTATTAACGCATTTGCTGGCACTGACATGGATATTATCCTACGCGCAAAAGGCATTGATACATTGATCCTTGCGGGAATATCAACCAGTGGCGTTGTGCTCTCGACGGTCAGACATGCTGCAGATGCTGACTATCGGATTATTGTCGTGAGCGACTGTTGCGCGGATATCGATCCTGAAGTCCATCGCATCCTCATGGAAAAGGTCTTCCCACTGCAGGCAGCCGTAATATCAGCGAAGGATGCGATGCGGGTACTCTCTTAATCGCTTAGCGGAAAGCCTTCCACGGTCTTCGGTATTAAGGCGGGCAAACCTCATCCACTTGCTGAATCCCGTGCCCAAAGGGGCCGTATAGAAGTGAGGCCAGTCGAGATAAAAGCGCTTTTCGAAGGAAAAAACCCCATAGGTTTAAAGGCGGTTTCGGCGCGCCGTAATTGGGCAATGTCCTTCTTCCTTATCAAGATATAACTGAGCGAAACCTAAATGTCCCGTGGAAAACGACACTCCAATAGGCTCTCATTTATGCTCTTTGTGTCGACTCATCGGCCGGTTAAAACCAAATCCAACGAAGAAACGAAAAATGCCGTCAGTCAATTTGGAGCCAGGATCTAGAGCGCGCATCTCTTTCGCTATTGCACCACTTGTTGTGCTGCACATCGGCTATTCCGATTTCAGAAAAAGGCCAATTTATAATAGCGGCCTACCAATCCCTCATAACCGTGTTCATACGGAAATATTTATTCAGCACGACCTGGTTTGCAATCCGAAAATGAGGATTTTTGCTTAATGTCAAGGCAACCAAGCGTTTGCGCGGAGGCGATCTGTGGGTCGCTGCTCCAGCAAACGTGCAGATTGACGCCGAGCTTAGCCAAAAAGACCATTTCTGGATGCTAACTCCATGGAGATTATCGGGGGGACTGCGTGAATTTGCCTGTGGAAAAATATGGAGACGGCGAAAAGCTCCTCTTCATTCATGGGGCAGGAGGAAGTTCTGCTTCATTCTATTTTCAGAAGCAATACCTTGAGCATTGTTTCGAAGTTACTCTTTTCGATTTGCCAGGCCGTGGAAAATCGGGAAATGAAGGGTGTCGATCTATCCCCGAATACGTCGAGATCGTGAGGACGGTCATCGACGAGCAAGATCTCATGGCGTGTTATATCGTTGGACACTCAATGGGCGGCCTTATAGCGATGTCCCTCGCGCTTACCCATCCTGAGACGATCAAAGGCCTTGTCCTTATCGCGACAGGGGCGCATCTGCGAGTATCCCCGGAGATCCTGGAATGGATCATGCTGGACAAGGAGCGGATTATTGATGTCATTGCTCTTATGGCCTTTTCGAAGAAAACTCACCCGGCTGTTGTAAGGTATGCCGTTGAAGAAATGCTGAAGGTATCCCCGGAAACGATGTTCGGCGATTTTTTTGCCTGTGATCAGACAGACATTACAGAAGAGGTCGGGAAGATAAAAATCCCTACGTTGATCATCCACGGGTTAGACGACCAACTGACACCGCCATACTGCTCCGAGTATCTTAACCATGCTATTAAGGGTTCGGAGATGGTATCAATTGCGGATGCAGGTCATATGGTGCTCCTGGAGAAACCCGAGGAAGTGAACCGGGAGATCGAACGCTTTGCAACTCATCGATAACCTTTCTCATTGGCTCGGCGCTGCCCCCGGAAAAAATTCACCCTTATTTCCCGCGTCGTGCCATTCTAAATCTAAATTGGCACTATTGTAGTTGCATCTAACCTTGGCAGTCTTTCGGACTTGGCTGCCTTGGGACTTCTTCTATCGCGAGCATCAGCTAGAGGAGTAAAGCATGAAGAATAAAGGCATCGAAAGCTCATTGCAGGATATAATAGACCGGGAAGCGATCCGTACCCTCCCTGTACTTTATTGTCATTACATCTGGCACGCAAATATTGACGGATTTGTAAACCTTTTTACCGCCGATGGATCAGTATCGACTAGTGACCCAACCCTCCCTGATGCGCAGGGCAGTAATGAACTGCGCAAGATGATCACTGATGTACTGGAAACTATGAAATCTAAACCTTTCATTCATAACCACGTAGTCGAACTTTTAGGTCCGAATCAAGCCAAAGGATACTGTTACCTGGAGGTATGCTTACTACGTGACGGCAATCCATGGAAAATGGTAGCCTGGTATGATGACGCATATGTTAAAGTCGAAGGGGAGTGGAAATTCAAATCACGGAAGATTACCGTTGACTCCCTAATACCAATGAACGAAAGAAAACAGTAGCTTTTTCAAGCTGCAAATCCGCACTCTGGCTCGGCTGAAAGCGTAGCAACTGCGACACGTACCGTGGCGAACCTATCTTCCGCCCAGATCGCTGAACCACAGTTCTGCCGATGAACCATAAGGAAGAAAGCCTGGAATGTAAACGCAACACGTAAAGCGGGAGTCCTCGCAGTCGAAATCCTTATCATTCAAATATGCAACGGAAAATCCCTCTCAAATGAGTGGCCTTTTAAAATCGGCATTGATTATTCCCTCTCTAGGATAGGGGTGCCGACGAAGCTTGAGAAGAGGGATAACTCACAAGAGAATGGATCTGACCCAAAACGAGAAATTCAATGAGCGCAGGCAAGAAGCTACCAGGAACACCTGAGCCAATGCACTTTTGGGAGGGTTTTGGCGGGCTAAGACTAGCGGGGGATTCCTGGGGCGGCCCAGACGGCCCATTGGTCATACTTCAACACGGTGGAGGGCAAACCCGACATGCATGGAAGAAGACAGGCAAAGCACTTGCTAATGCCGGGTATTTCGTCGTAGCCTTTGACATCAGAGGTCACGGCGATTCGGAGTGGGCTGTCGATGGTTCTTATGGGGAGGATGTTCTGGTTCAGGATCTCAAATCTGTTGTCGCTGCACTTGGCAACCGTCGTCCGGTTCTTGTCGGTGCTTCCAAAGGAGGCGCAACCAGCCTGATCGCTGTTGGTGAAGGTCACGTCGACGCCACTGCCTTGGTTCTAGTTGATGTCGCCCCGCACATAGAAGAAAATGGAGTCACCAATATCGACCAATTCATGAGGCAGAAACCAGAGGGTTTTGCTTCGCTCGAAGAGGTAGCCGAGGCAATCGCCAAATACCAGCCCCACCGCAAACGCGAAAGGAACCTGGATAGTTTATCCAAGAATATTCGTCTTTCTCCTGATGGCATGTATAGATGGCACTGGGATCCCCTTTACCGCGACCGCCCCGGTAAATATGCCCTTGAGCAACGCCGGCTACGGCTGGAGGCCTGTTCCCTTAGGCTAAAATTGCCTACATTGCTGGTTCGCGGCGCCCTCTCTAATTTGCTCAACGAAAGTGGCGCGCAGGCTTTCCTGAGACTGTGTCCTCACAGCGAATACGTCAACGTTGCCGACACAGCACATATGGTGGCTGGAGACCGAAACGATGTGTTCGGCAATGCAGTCATTGAATTCTTGTCCAGAGAAGTACCTACAGGAAGTCAGCCGATCTAAGAACCCCTCGAACCTATCTCGTTGCCCTCCCTGTATTCTAGAAAAATCTCGACAATAAACCCTAATCCGTAGATTCACTGAGCTCCCGTTCGATGCATTCTTTTCCTTGTGGTGGCAATCATTTTGAGTGAATTCTCCTTCTGCCATTCTTGGATGTTAGATTTCAGGAGACATACGCGATGGGCTTTGACCGCCAGTGGACCTCCATCTTCAGATACACAAAAGTGAGAAGCATACAGCAGGCTCCTTCTCCTGCAATCATCTATATCGGCTTGGTACGTTTCTTGAGATCTATATTCACTCGCTCCATAACATTGCTTGTCCAAAGGCATATCCACTTTTCCGTTGAGAACGGGTAAATATGTCTGGCGTGAGGCAAGAAATCTTTCGTGAGAGTTAACTGCCGATGGCTAATCCTGTTCCCACTTACCTTTAAAAGCCTCAAGAAACTCGAGAGTTTTTTTCCATGAAGAGGTTTAAAAGATGTAACGGAGCTCATCCGTAATTTTCTTCTCCACCTTTCTCTGGACTTTGCCAGCATATTGCGGCCAACGTGGATCTGGCGTCTCTAGACGATTCAACAGGGGAATTCCTTCAAGAAGACCTTGTTTACCCCTGGCAGACCATGCATGATGCCAAACACCACTTGGCTAGCATCAAGGCCCTGCCCATTTATTTCTTTGAACAACTCACGCCATGTGGTTGCGGACTCCTTGCCCCCGGCTTGCACCACCAAGGTGGTGCGATGTCCTGCAGTGGCGACCCCGATAACAACCAGAATCTGTACCTTCGATATAGAACGATCCACTCCCATAGAGAAGAAAGTCCCATCAACCTACACGTGCTCTTGTTATCCCGAGATAGACTCACCTATACAGCCTGGTGATGGTCAAGCCACCCCCCGCTTTGGACTCTCAAAAAATGGATCCTCTTTCGCTCGAAAAAATCCACCGTGGAAATGCATAGCAGATACTGGCCATGGATCATAAAGCAAATGGCAAAATAGGCGGGCTCAGTTTGGAGAAGCGAGAGTTCATTTTAATGCGAGGGATTGAGGTTTTCTAAGGTTTCTTAAATAGAGGCGGATGCTCGACGAGCACCACGCTGGTTAAACTGAGCGCCAGCCAGATCGCTTCTCTCGGCCTGACGTGCTCTCCCAAGACCTGGTGGCATATCTAAAAGTTATAGAAAACTTTAGATATTTCGGCATCAAAGGTCTCTTGGAAATCTCGAAATTGTCGTAGAAAACACGAATATAGGCATGGCAAAAATTTCCATGCAAGCCACTGAAAAACAAAACTAAATACCTTATGATCCTCGATTCCGACAAAAATTATAAAACGACCGACGAGAAGGAAGAAATATTTGACACGAAAGTCATAATATGCGATTGTTTAAATGACACATGAGACAGTATAATAAGTGCGCGCGTTACATAAATATTCTAAATTTAATATACATAGAAATAAAGCAAGAGGAAACCCAAAGAGGCAGCCGGCCGCCCAAATCTTTATTCTTCCTTTGTTCGTTTCCGATCCGGGCATAGAGGTTTTTCATTAAGATTTGGAAAATCGTTAGTTTCTGCATATAAAAACCTGCGGGTTGCTGCACAACCAGTCTTGCAGATTAGCGCCCAGGATGGCTAAAAAGATCCTTTACGGATGGAAGCCTGCTCATGCCCAATAATCATTCGCGGATTAAAGATACGGTCTGAAGACTTTGATATCCCTATTGAAATTGAAAAAGCCAACGCGCCGTAAGCAGCAGTCCAAGGCAGGTGGGAAGACGGCACGAGGCGACATGTCGGATTACCGTATGTATAAAATTGTCGCCGTGTTGATGATAGTCGAGGTACTAAGTTCACTCGAAATCAGCATGGTCTTCACCGCCTTTCCGACTATCCAGCAAGAATTCAACGACCCGCACATGACCGGATGGCTGTTGACCTCGTTCCTGCTCGTCCAAGCAGGCACAGCAGCGGTGGGTGGTCGCCTCGGCGACATCTTCGGGCGCAAGCTGCTTCTGGTGATCATCTCTGTGATCTGCGCGTTCGGATCTCTGGTCAGCGCGATTGCGCCCAACCTTGAGCTCATCATCCTCGGTCGCGCAGTACAAGGCGTTTCCGGTGCGATTCTCCCGCTCAGTTACGGAATCGTGCGCCAGGTGACAACACCCAAAAAAACTCCATTTTTCATCGGCTGCATGACCGGCGCTTACGCGTTCGCTGCGGCGCTGGGCTACATTGTCGCCGGATACCTGACTGACATGGGCAGTTGGCGCTATATCTTCTGGTTCACCACGTTTTACGGCGCGGCGATTCTACCGCTGCTCTTGCTGATCGTCCCCGAGTTCAGGAATCCGAACATCTCAAGGAATCTCGACATCATCGGAGGTCTGCTCTTCATGCCTGCTGTCGCCAGCCTGCTTTACGGCGTAATGTTGCTCGGAAAGGCTGGCTGGAAATCCTCAAATACCCTGTTGTTCCTGTTGTTGGGTGCATCCTTGCTGGTCTACTGGTTCTGGTATGAGTCGAAGCACAAGGATCCGCTGATCGATGTCAGGCTGCTGAGCGAACCAAAGATTGCCATGGGAAATGTCTGCATGTTGCTAGCTGGCATGGGGGGAAGCCAGGTGGGGCTGATCGCCATGATGATCCTGCAGCAGCCGGAGGCAACCGGAGTCGGCCTGGGTGTAAGCGCCACGTTGGCTGGCTACCTCAAGCTGCCGGCCAACATCGCGACGGCCGCCGCCGCCGCGATCAGTGGCTGGGTTGCCGGCCGATATGGCGCCCACCAGGCCGTAATGCAGGGTGGCGCCGTCGGCTTGTTGGGCTGGGCATCTCTGCTTTTTTTCCACGACAGCCTTTCGCTCGTCATCTTTGGTACTGTCTTGGCTGCTTTTAGCATCGGTATGCTGCTGGCGGCAGTGCCGAACATGCTCCTAGAAGCGTCTCCCCTCGAAAGAACCAGCGAAACGACCGGCTTGGCCGCGGTGCTGCGCGGTATTGGTTTCACCATGGGGACCCAGATCATGACTACCATACTCGCAAGCTCGCGCGTCAGTCTGCCGGGATCGAATGCGAGCTATGCTTCAGAAGCATCCTACCAGTCCTGTTTCGGATATGTCGTCTCGACGATGGCCGTCGTAGTCATTCTCTGCTACTTTATAAACCCGCAGCGACTGAACCGCCTCTGCACCAGCCAAAGTCCCGGTTCTTTGAAGAGAAGGGCGATTTGAGCTACTTTGCCTCGCCGACCCAGAACCTGGTGAGCGACTCACATTCGCTGACGGAACACATTTTCTGCTAATGTCAACAGCTCGATTGTTTTGGATGGTTTGCACGAAAAGTCAGCACGGTTGTCGAAACCACTTAATATTTTAATATACCAATGACCGTCAAATAGACGCGAAATACCTCAAAATTATCCGTGAGAACATCTCCCAATATTGTGAGAGTATCCAAAGAGTCATCTTCAATTTTGCAGATAACCATACTGGGATTGGCTACAACCAAACAAGCATTTTAAATAGATGGCTTGTTAGACCATTCCTAGCATCATTCGGGATATGACGCTAATGCTTCTCGTGCCATGAAAATCGTTTCATCCATCATACACTGGATCCTTACGATCAGCCTTAGATGGAAATTGCTGATTCCGTTTCTATTCTTGTCTTTCGTCGGGACAACGGTAATTGTCTACATCGGACTCAAATCCCAGGAAACTTTAATCAAAAAGCAGGAAAAGAAAGAGCTTGAGCGGATCTATCAGATTTTTTTAACCGTAATAGACCACCGCGAAGTCCAGGCACTCTCCATCGCGATTATGGTGGCCTCAAATCCTGTCGCCAAATCCTCCCTTGCTGAAATGAATCGTGAATCGCTGATCAGCACGTTTATGCCTATTTATGAAGAACTCGAAAGGGAGTTTGGGATTGGCCAGTTCCATTTTCATATCCCTCCGGCAAGATCTTTCCTCAGATTACACCTGCCTGGAGAATCCGGCGAGATGATTTCCTACCGCAGCGAGGTGATGGAGGCCATAAAATCCGGCAAGACGGTTTCGGGACCCGAGTGGGGCTTGACCGGGCTGGCTATCCGCAGCGTTGCACCGGTTTTTGACGGGGACACGTTAGTAGGGACGATTGAAATCGGCTTTCGCTTCGACGCCCCTTTTCTCGAGCAGATCAAGAAGCAATGGCAGGCAGATTTTGCGCTCTACGAGAAAGGCGGTAAAGAAATCTACGTTCCTCTCGCTTCCACGACCGATTGGTGGAAACTCTATAACCCCTTTCCGCTCGAACACGATCCGCAGGAAGATGCTCCCGTCATTCTGGTTGCTCCGGCACAAGCAACGGACAAGTCGATCCTTCTTGGCCCCGTCACGGATTATCGTGGGGATATGGTGGCTCTGGTCCAGATCGAGTCGGACCGCTCAGCCATTATGAGCCGGCTCCAACGTACCCGGAATCTCATGCTTCTGGTCGGCGGTATCGGGATGTTCCTTTCATTCGCTCTCACCTGCCTGATCGCTCACCTCTTCATCAGGCCCATCAAAGAGATTGTCCGCTCCGCCCGGGAAATCGCCCAAGGCGAGCGGGAAAATCGCCTGAAGCTGAGGCCGCTCGATGAGATGGGCATCCTCACGCTCTCCCTGAACACCATGTTGGATGCCCTCCAGCAACGGAGGCGGGAAATCGCCGCTTATGCCCATACCCTCGAGCGAATGGTGGAAGAGCGGACCGGCGACCTGGTTTTGTCCGAAGAAAAATATCGTACTCTCGTGGAACATATCCCGCTGATAGTTTACCGTCTGTTGAATGGCGGGACCCCCGTGTTCATCAATCCCTATTTTACGGAAAAGCTTGGTTATTCCATTGAAGAAGCGATGGCCGACCGAGAATTCTGGCTCGAGAAAATCTGCGGCAAAGGCACGGGGGAAGGAAACAAGGTTCCAGAGCAGTGCTGGGAAGAAGGTGCGGAACTGCACATCGAGCGGATAGTGCATTCCAAAAAGGGAGAGGAACTCGTTTTTATTGACCACGCCATTCCCGCCTTGGATGAAAACGGCCGCGTGAAATGGATTGACGGCACGATGGTGGATATTACCGAGCTCAAGCGGTTGCAGGAGAGGACGCTGCAGACTGAACAAATCAAGCTCCTCGGAGAAATATCCGCCCGTTTCGCTCACGAGATCCGCAACCCCCTCACGATCGTCGGCGGTTTTGCAAGGCGGCTCTATAAATCCCTCTCTCCGGAATACCCCAGTTATAGGTTTGCCCAGATCATACTGGAGGAAGTCGGCAGGCTGGAGGATATTTTACAGATCATTATTTCCTCCATCGAGCCTTTCACCCTCAACGTCAACAAGGTTGACCTAAACAAAACACTTGCCGACTGTCTGGAGGGACTCAAGGAATCTATAATCCTGAGGCATCTCCACATTGAAACCTTCTTCGACCAGGCCATCAAACCGCTGGAAGGCGACGTGGATCTTCTGCAACGCGCCTTCGAGTGCATGCTCAAGCATGCCATTATATCTTCGCCTAAACACGAGACGCTCATTGTACGCACGAAGAAAAAAAACGGGAACTGTATCGTGATGATCAGCCAGCGCGCTGAAAGTCTCGCGGAGGATGACCTAGAACAGTTTTTCTTCCCCCGGATATTAGGAAAAGTCAGCTCAGACATCAAGGAACTGCCGCTGGCCAAAATCATCGTCCACCGACACGCAGGGAGAGTCACAGTAGAGAGGGAATCCGAGGACCGAATCCTGCTAAGGATCGAGTTGCCGCAGGTCTTGCCCAAGCTACGAGGCGCTCGGCGTGAGGACAACCTGTCAAACGCCTAAAGTTAACGTCCTAGCGAGACTAAGAAGCCGTAATCTAAATCCAGGTGGATTTCAGATCCTGTGTCACATAGAGCGGTTGAAGACAATTTCATCCCAGAACACGTTCATTCTAAACTTAACTACATTGATATCTGGAAATGATGCGAGGATGAAAGAATGAAGGACGGACGGGGAAGTTCGACCGCTGAGCTTGTCGCGACTCTTCGAGCGGCGCATCAGATCCTTGATGGTGAGCCGAAGATCCTTGTCGATCCAGTCGCGATACGGCTGATCCATCAATCTTCAGTCGACTTGATCCATAAAAACCCTGGCAAGTTACATGACCCGTTATTGACCGTGCTGAGGGCTCTGGTTGTCATGCGAAGCCGGTTTGCAGAGGATGAACTGAAAGAGGCTGTTCAGCGGGGGATACGGCAGTATGTGGTGCTGGGTGCAGGCCTAGATACATTCGCGTACCGTCAACCGCCCTTTGCAGCGCCTCTTCAGATATTCGAGGTAGATCATCCCGCAAGCCAGAAGGCGAAGTTGGACCGCCTCAGCTCTGCGGATATCCACGTTCCGGAGAACGTTGTGTTCGTGCCTGTTGATTTCGAACGGATGGATCTTCAAAATGCACTCGTTTCAAAGGGCTTCGATCAGGAGCTCCCAACCTTTTTCTCCTGGCTCGGAGTGCTGGCGTACCTTACACCTTCCGCAATTGAATCCACATTACGATTCGTAGCATCCCTGCCGTCCCCGAACGGCATCGTGTTGTCGACTTTTATGCCTGATTCCGCGCTGAGCGGCATTGATCTCAAGGTTGCCGAGTTTCTCACAGCGAACCTTGCGGCACGTGGAGAACCCGTGTTGACGAAACTTTTGCCCTCCGAGGCTGTGGATATGCTCCGGAGCTACGGTTTCTCGCGGGTCTACGATCTTTTGCCCGAGGTCTCGGCCAAGCGATATTTCTCTCAGCGTAGCGACAGGTTACGGCAACCTCTATTTGCACGGTTGTACAGTGCCACCAGATGAGAACAAAGCCCGATTATTGTTATCGGCCTGACAGCCTGCTTCTAAGCACCGGCCGCGCCGGCTCCAATAGAGCAGAAGGAGGGACCGACCAATATCGACGTCAAACTCTTCGTTGCGGGACCGCTCGTCTGGATATCTGCTCCGACGAGCATCGGGAAACCCCACCCCGACAAGAGGGCTGATAAGGGATGTGCATACGTTATTCGATTTTCCTCCAGTCGGTAAAAAAAGGCAGGCCCCTGCGGCGCCAAGTGCACTAGGTGCGCAGCCGGAAAATACCCTTGACCTAATCCGTCGCACGGTGCTAGCGTGCTTTCAGATCGGTATAAACGGAATAATCCCAGCCCTGGAGGTCTTGCAAGCTCGCTTCGGACCGGTTCTGCGCAGGACAGCTTCATCAACAAGCGCAGCATGCTCGGCAAGTATCTCGAGCTAGCAAACCGATGAGGGCATGAGCATCGGCCGATTTTGGAGGACACCCCTTGGTCGGGCTGCGGAAGGAGATCCGCCGGGTTCTCGAGCGAAAGAGGAAAGCGTAGCAAGCTTTCGGCTTAACTTGCCCGAGTCCCAGCAGCCGGAGGTTTTCGGGGAAGCGCTGACGTGTGATGGATTTCCTCCAGAAAAGCATCCACGGGTTCAAGGAAAAAGATATTATATGGAGGTGCGAATCAGGTCCCGTGAATCATCGAAATTTCTTATACCAAAAGCATGATCGAACCGTTCTGATAAGCACTGCTTGCAGAGAAGATCTCGATACCACCTTGAGTGTTCTCTCTCAGGAATTTAGTGACCTTTGTGATGAGATTAACTCAGATAAAGAAGTTCGGGTAATAGTGCTTACAAGCGATGAAAAGGGTTTTTTTCCCTTAATCTCTTACACTACCGATTTACACCGCTTCTCGGACAACCAACTGCCCCACACTGATTTCCCTTCAATTGCCGACGCGGTAGCAGGTATTCGTATGCCCGTTATCGCGGCAATCAACGGAAATGCCATTGGTTTTGGCTTGGAGATCGCGCTTGCCTGCGATATAAGGATCGCCAGTGCAGCAAGCCACTTTGGCCTGGACCAAATTAAGACAGGCCTCATGCCATGCGATGGCGGGACACAGCGTTTGCCTGCTATCGTGGGGAAAGGCAGAGCGCTTGAGCTGATTCTGACAGGAAAGATCATCGATGCGAAGGAGGCCCACTTTATAGGTTTAGTAAGTGAAATCATAAAACCCGAGCAGCTGGTGCAAACAGCCATTGAACTCGCCCGTGAAATCGGCGCAGCCGCTCCCGTTGCTCTGATGTACCTGAAAGAAGCGGTTCAAAAAGGCATGGATATGACCCTTGAACAGGGACTCCGTATGGAGTCAGATCTCTATTTCTTACTACAAACAACGGAAGACCGTGCGGAAGGCATACATGCCTTTCGCGAGCGACGAACGCCTGCTTTTAAGGGAAAATAATTTTTTCGGGTAGCCATGAACAGTTTTGAAACACTCATCTATGAAAAGGAGGGTCAAGTAGCATGCGTGACCCTCAACCGCCCGAACATGCTGAATGTATATAATATCCAGATGAGAGACGACCTTTCCCAGGTATTAAGAGCCATCAGCGATGACCCCGAGGTGCTGGTTGCGCTCTTCAAGGGCGCTGGTGAAAAAGCCTTTTGCGCCGGGGCCGACCTTAGCGAGTTTCTCACATCAGAATCCCCCGTGGAAGCCCGTAAAGTACGCTGGGAAAGAGATATCTGGGGTCTTTTCCTGAACATTCCTCAACCCACTGTCGCCGCCCTTCACGGCTATGTCTTAGGTTCCGGTATTGAAATGGCCCTTTGCTGCGATATAAGGATTACGGCAGATGACGCGCGTTTTGGCTTGCCTGAGGTAGGGTTGGGAATAATTCCCGGTGCTGGAGGAACTCAAACGCTGCCGCGCACTGTAGGACAAGCCAAGGCCATGCAGATGTTGCTTACAAACCGCTGGGTGGATGCGCAAGAGGCTTGGAGTTTAGGCCTTGTCAACGAGGTGGTCTCAAAAAGCTTTCTTCAAGAAAGAGTCCGAGAAATAACCCAAAGTATTTGCTCATTGGACCCTTTGGCTTTGAGATACGCCAAAGAGGCAGTTAGGAGAGGATCGGGTCTTACCTTGTCCCAAGGATTGGATCTTGAAAAGCAGCTCGCCTCGCGCCTTTATCACAGAGTATACCAATTAGAGAAACAGCAAAAAAAGTAATATTTTTACTAAAAAACAAAATGGCATGGTTTGCGCTGCAGTTATGAAGAATTACCGATTTGGATTTGGTTTTTTAAGTCGATTAGAAATATGAAGAACTCAGTACCATCCAGCCACTTCCTCCCTATTCACGGTTTGCAAATGCACTACCTTGATTGGGGCAATGAGACCCGTAAACCCATGGTGTTGCTTCATGGCGTGATGGGGCATGCCCATTTATGGGACAACGTTGCACTTTTTTTTATGGACAGGTATCACGTGATCGCCCTTGACCAAAGAGGCCACGGTCAAAGCCAGCCTTGCCCTAGGGGTTCATATGCGCTTGACGATCATTTTATTGATATTACAGCATTTTTCGACACACTTAAGCTATCTGACTTAATTCTTATGGGGCATTCCATGGGTGGCCGAAACGCCCTTTTCTTTGCCGCCCTCTCCCCTAATACAGTCAGTCGGCTCATTCTCGTCGAAGCACGTTTGGGTAACAATCCTACCGCCTCCTTTTCTCTCCGCCAGATCGTGGCCCATCTCCCTCACAGAGTGAAATCACTGGATGAAGCCATGGCCGCCATCAGCCTACTTTTTCCCCGCATTGACATTGACGAGTGCAGGCGGATCGCACGTTTCGGATTCCGCCGGGTGAGCCGGCGCACCTTTGTATGTTGTTATGACCCAAAAATGACCTTTGATGCCGCGAAATCGGGGTTTATTGTTCTGGATTTACGCCCTTTTCTGAAGAATGTGACCTGCCCAACCCTGGTTGTCAGGGGTGGGGATAGCCCATTCGTCTCGCGGGAGGAAGCAAAGGAGATGTCGGAACTTATGCCCAATGCCACTTGGGGAGAAATCCTGGAGGCTACGCACATGCCGGCGCTGGAAAACCCTAAAGCCTTTCTGAGCCTTGTCTCTTCATTCTTGGAAAACCGGTCATGAGCGCTGTTCTTCATCGCCGCATACGGATCATGTAGTGGACTTTACATTTCAACGAGAAGCCCTGAAAGCTTCAGGGGTCAAACAAAACTTGATGTTAACGTATACAACTAAACTCCTGCGGTTGCACGAAGAATCTCAGTTACACGTACCCGCATCAAAGGATCCCGTATTGAAAGCGCGAGCGCTTTTTGACTGGCTCTGGGCGCGAAGATCGCATCGATACAAACGAAAAGGCACATACAAACTCCACGAGGTTATCGACTCGGAGTTGAATATAGAAAATGGATATAGAGCCAACTGTCTTGGCCTCACAGTGTTTTATCATTGTCTTTTGGTGTATGAAGGAATTAAACCAGAGGCTGTGTATTTAGAAGATGCATTTGGCTACGGCCCTCACGTATTCACGCTCTTGCGATACGCTGGCAGAACAACCGACGTGGAAAATATTTTTGCAGATGGATTCGATTATCAGGGACATCTAGGGAATTCAAATAGAATCATCTGGAAAGAGAAGGAACTGGTAGCTGATATCTATGAGAGTCTCGGCACAGAGTTATTCCTTTTGGGTGAACATAGAAGAGCTCAGGAGCAATATGAGCAAGCACTCAAACTAAATCCGAATTATGAAAAGGCTCACATCAATAGGAATGTAGTATTACACATCAACCATTAGCAGAAAATAGAGACCGAAAGGCCATGTGCCGGGCCATCGCAATCACCAGAAATCTGCAAACTGGTCCTCCTGAAAATCTGGCAGAACCGAAGAAATCATCAGAAAACCGATCGCTGATGCAACGAGCTGATAAGAGCTTTTGAAAGCCACAAGTCAAACCGCCCTATGGAAAATCCCTCTAGGTCACAGCTAGCCATAAATGGTGAAAGACAACCGCCGGAACTTCTCAGGGAGGTAAGAATTCTTGATCTTGCTGACGAAAAGGCGAGTTTTTGTTCTAAACTCCTGGCTGAAATGGGTGCGCAAGTCATTAAGATAGAGAAGCCCAGCGGGGACCCTTCGCGAAAAAGAGGACCTTTTCTAAAAAGGGCGAATGAAAATCCTCTGAGCCTTTCCTTCCTATACAACAACATCAACAAGCGCGGCATTACCCTTGACCTGGAATGTGCCGAGGGAATAGCAATCTTTCAAAGACTGATAAAACGTTGTGACGTGGTGGTGGAAACATTTTCACCAGGGCATCTTGACCGCTTGGGTATCGGTTTCCAATGCATGCGGCAAATAAATGAGGGCCTCATCCTGACATCGGTCACTGGATTTGGTCAGAGTGGCCCTAAGAAATCCCACAAGAGCTGTGATCTGGTGGCAGCGGCCTCTGGGGGTCAGATGTACGTCACCGGCCTTGCGGACAGGGAACCTCTCAAGAACTTCGGCGACCAGTCTTACCTAGCTGCGTCTCTTTTTGGGGCAATAAGTATCATCCTCGCCCTTAGAAAGCGGCGTGAGAAACGGAGGGGAGAACACATCGACATTTCTCTCCAGGAAGCGGTGACTGCAACACTAGAGCATGTGCTTGTACGTTTTTTCACCGAAAAGGCCGTCTCCCGCCGGCAGGGGAGTCTACACTGGAATCATCTTTTCCACATCTTGCCGTGTAAGGATGGGTTTCTACAGTTGACCCTCTTCGATAACTGGGAGACCTTGGTGGAATGGATGGACGCGGAGGGAATGGCAGCGGACCTTAAGCAAGAGAAGTATCGTGATGAAGCGTATCGGCTTGCACATTTTGAGCATTTTATCGTGCTTCTCGAAAAATGGACAAGAACCCATACCTGTAAAGAGCTGTTCCAACTCGGTCAACTAATGAGATTTCCTTGGGCACCCGTTTATTCTCCTAGAGAAGTTATAGAAAGTGATCAGCTCGCATCACGGGATTTTTTTTATACCATGGACCACACTGAGTCAGGATACCAAATCACTTGTCCGGCATTTCCGGCACGCATCTCCGGGGTTTCCGGAATCCGACACGCAAGCGCACCTCGGATTGGTGAACATAACATTCACATTTATCACAATGAACTTGGTATGTCTCTTGAAGAGATTGAAAAACTGTCCAGCCTGGGAGTTATTTGAGGCAGGTGAATGTGAAAGAAGGAATCCTTAGAGGCATCAGGGTCCTTGATTTGACCAGAGTACTTGCCGGGCCCTATGCGACACGGACATTGGGGGATTTTGGTGCCGAGATCATCAAGGTGCAGACAAAAAAGACTGCACGCGGTGCCGAGGCAAACATAAGCGGATACTTCAAGGCGTGGAATCGAAACAAAAAAAGCATTACCCTCGATCTTAGCTACCCGGAGGCGAGGCAGCTCCTCCTGCGGTTAGTAGCCATGAGTGATGCGTTGGTCGAGAATTTTTCGCCTCGTGTCATGAAAAACTGGGACCTGGGGTATGAAAACCTCCGACGAACCAAACCCGACATCATCATGCTCAGCATGTCGGGAATGGGGCAAACAGGCCCTTGGAAGGATCATATCGCTTTCGGGCCTACCATCCAGTCGCTTGCCGGCCTGACCTATCTGACCTCTTATGACAAGAATCTTCCTGTAGGACCGGGGTATGCCCACGCGGATATCCTCTCGGGCCTTTTCGGCGCCTTGTCTGTCTTAATCGCCCTGGATAACCGGGACAGAACCGGCAAGGGCTTATACATAGATCTTTCAGAATACGAAGCCGTGTGTGCGCTTCTGGGACCATCGCTGATGAAGACATTCCTCGACACCGAGGAAATCCTGCCCGAGGCCAACCGTTCGTCCCATCCCAACGCAGCCCCTTATGGCTGCTACAGATGCCAAGGGGTGGATAAGTGGTGTGTGGTCGCAGTGTACAGCGATATGGAGTGGCAAAAACTCTGCGATATCATTGGCAACCCTACGTGGTGTAAGGAAAACAGATTTTCTACGCAATACAAGAGAATGGAACATAAAGAAGAATTGGATACGTTAATCGGGGAATGGACATCTAATTACCCGGCCGATGAACTGGTGGCATATTTTCAAGAGATCGGTGTCGCTGCCGGCGTTGTTCAGAATGCCGAGGATCTGGCCCATGACTCCCACCTCTTGAGCAGAAATTTCTTTGTAAGCCTGAATCATCCATTATTGGGTAAGACAACATCCGACGGAACACCTATCAATTTCGCGGAAGAGCACAGAATGAATTGGGAACCGGCCCCTGCCTTAGGAGAAGACAATCGTTATGTCTTTTGCCAACTGCTTGGCCTAACCCACAATGAACTTGTCGCCTATGAAAAAAATGGTGTTATTGGATAATCACATCACGGGTCCATACAATATCGCCTCTAATGATTGTCATATCTACCCTGATTTCTTTTATCTGCTCAACAGGTAGGTTTGTAGGATCTCCGCTTAACACAACCATGTCAGCAAGCTTTCCCGGAGTTATGGAACCCTTTCGATCTTCTTCGAAAAGAACTTCCGCTGCATGAGAAGTATGCATTTTAAGAGCCTCTAGAGGACTGATCCCCTCTTTAACATTGATAACTTTTCCACTCTTACACTTTCTCGATATCGACGAATATATTCCTATCATCGGATTAAGCGGCGCAATAGGAGCATCTGAACCAGCAGCGACCTTTATGCCGGTCTGTAAAAAAGTTCCGATTGGGTAAAGGTGCGACAATTGATTGGCTGGGACCATCTCGAGATAGCGATCTCCATTGTAATAAACGAATGAAGGCTGTGTAACAATGCGAATACCCAACGAGGAGAGCCTACCTGCTAAGGCAGGCGGGCACACGGAGCAGTGCTCTATGCGATGCCTGTGATCTAATCTCGGATATTTCCTTAGTGCATTTTCTATGGCGTCGCAGGCAGACTTGATCGCTCCCTCCTCTACCGCATGAATCGCCACCTGAAACCCTGCTTGATGAACCCGCAGGACCGAATCATTCAGTTCTGATGGAGAAGGATACAGTCTACCAGTGGTTTCGTCGAGGATGATCTTGATCCCTTGAATTCGCACCGAATCAAAATTTGCTCGAAAATCCTGAACATCCAATGTGTTAAAAGATTCAATTCCTAGCATCATGCAAAGGTCGGGGCTGATGAGGCCTCTTTTCTTCAGAACGCGAAAGGACTCCCAGCGCGAAAAATCATTCAAAGTCGAAGCATCCTGCATGGAAGTGATCCCCTGTGAAAGCAATTCCTGCGAGGCCCTCCTCGCTCCTGGCTCGAATTCCTCCACAGTCAAGGGGGATATACGTTCGGACAGAAACCTCCCCATTTCGTACAGCAACCCTGTGGGCTCCCCTGTATTTATATCCCGGTCAATTATTCCACCGGAAGGATCAGACGTACAGATTGAAATACCAACTCGTTCAAGTCCCAGACTGTTGAGCACGTGGGCATGCCCTGTGCGGTGCGCGATCTTCACAGGATGGCTGGGCGCAACATCATCGAGGTCCCACCGGTTCGGATGGCGCCTTTCTTCGAGATAAAACTCATTATATCCTCTCCCCCTGATCCACTCCCCAGGTTTTGCGTTTTGGCTTCGTTCATGGATTCTCTCCTTGATATGAGCAATAGAGCTGATATTGTTGCGTGGCTCCAGATTGAGAGTTACAAAACTCTCCGCAAGAGAGAAAAAATGAAGATGCGGATCCACAAAGCCAGGAACTACAACCTTTCCTTTAAGATCCAAAATCTTGGGAGGGACGTCTTCCGATTTCTGTGCTTCCGCTATTCTATTGCGGACACGCAGTATTTTACCGTCCCGTACTTCCACCTCTGCTGCTATCGGCATAAGAGGGTCACAGGTCAGGAACTTTCCATTGCTGAGAATCAGATCCGGGGACGATAAAGCATGCGGTTTATTCATAAATCTCAATATAGCACGAATGCCAAATATAGGGAATCGGGATAGATGAACTGCCAACAAAATTACTTTCTGGAAGGAGTTTTTGTGCTCTGAGTGCCACTCCAAATTTGCTTGGGCGGCGACCATTACGCTGCACAAATGCAATATATTGATTTCATCAATATTACGCAAAATTTTTTATTTCCGCTCTCGAGGATCTCATTCCCAAATTTTTTGTCTTTGGAATGGCGCCAACAAAAACCCCGGAAAAGCGGAAAAAATAGAATTTCCTTCACCACGCCAATTCCTGCTCATGACTGGCAAGGCGGGAAGCAGAGGAAAATCCCTTTTCGATATCGCCTAAGCCAAAAAGCTTATTTGCCGCGCAAAACCATTAAAAAACCTTTGACAACTAAGCTCGGAAGTGCGAATTTTAGCTTTGGTTTATGCAACAGTTAATCTGTCCGATGCGTCAGGCACATATCTCCTGTGCTCATCCCCTGATGTCCACGCCCTTCTGGGTCAGCCCTCGCACAAGGGAAAGGGGAATTTCATGGCGCCCTTACTGTCAACGCGCCTCGTGCTCGTCCCCCCCTGGAAGGCGTTTAAGGTGGGGAATGCTTCAAGCATCGACGATGAGGGCTACGCCAAGCTTGATCATGTCCGTAGAAAACGCGAAGAAAATGGGTTTTAAACCGTTGGTCCGCCTCAAGAAATTCGCCTTGGCGGCAATCACTCTGACATACTTATATATTGGGCCGGTTTTCTCGGCCCGAAAGCTCCGCACGATAGAAAAGTTCAGCATGATTTCCCGCCGGGAGAATCTTGGTACATTTATCTTTTTTTCGAAGGGGTTAAGGAGCCAGTTATGGATTTTGCACTGACTGAAGAACAGCAGATGGTCCGTGAAATGGCGCGCCGCTTCGCTGAAGCGGAGATCAAACCGAAGGCCGCCGAACTGGATGCGACCCATGCCCACCCGGCCGCGATCGTCCGGGAGTTGGGCGAGCTGAAGATGCTCGGCATCGCTGTGCCCGAGGAGTACGGCGGCGGCGGGATGGATTACGTGAGCTACGTGCTGGCCCTGATCGAGGTGTCGAAGGCCTGCGCATCGACCGGCGTGATCATGTCGGTCAACAACTCGCTTTACTGCTTCCCGGTGATGGCTTACGGGACCCACGAACAGAAGAAGAAGTACCTGGAACCCTGCGCCTCGGGGGCGAAGCTCGGCTGCTACGGGCTGACCGAGGCCGGGGCCGGCTCCGACCCGTCCGCGATGCGCACGACGGCCGTCAGGGACGGCGATCACTGGATCATCAACGGCGAGAAGAAGTTCATCACCAACGGGAATGTGGCCTCCTATTGCGTGCTCGCCGCCGTGACCGACAAGGGCAAGGGATACAAGGGCATCAGCACCTTCGTGGCCGATCTCGAAAACACGCCCGGCTTCAAGGTGGGGCGGGTTGAGGAAAAGCTCGGCATCCTCGCCTCCGGCACGGCCGAACTGGTCTTCGAGGATGCCCGCGTGCCTGCCGACGCCCTGCTCGGCCATGAAGGCGAGGGGTTCAAGCAGATGTTGAGCACCCTGGACGGCGGCCGCATCGGGATCGCCTCCCAGGCCCTGGGCATCGGGCGGGCGGTGCTGGAGGAGGCGCTCGCATACTCCAAGACGCGTGAGCAATTCAACAAACCCATCTCGACCTTCCAGGCGATCCAGTGGAAGCTGGCCGACATGGCGACCGAGCTGGATGCCGCGGAGCTCTTGACCCTGCGGGCGGCCTGGCTCGAAGACCATCACATGCCCTATGAAAAAGAGGCCGCCATGGCCAAGATGTTCGCTTCGGACGCGGCGATGCGCGCCTCGATCGAGGGGATCCAGATCCTGGGCGGCTATGGCTATTCCCGGGAATACCCCATGGAGCGGCACATGCGGGACGCCAAGATCTGTCAGATCTACGAAGGGACCAACGAGATCATGCGCCTGGTGGTGGCCCGGAACCTCCTCAAAGGCAAGTAGGGGCGCTCCTTCCAGGGAGGGAGCGGCCCCTTCAAGGGTATAGGGATCGGCCGCCGAAGACCGGCCGCTGTCCCGCGCTTTTTCTCGGGCATGCCGGGTTCCAGGCGCCGAGTCAATTATCGTCGATCCGCCGGCTGGTTCGACGGGGTCATCGGTCCAAATAGGAGGGTGCCGTATGTCTACGACCTTCAACCCGAAGGTGTTCAGGGACATCGAGAAGGCTGAAGAGCGCTGGCGGAAAGAGCTGGGAAAGATCTTCAGGGAGCACGGCGAGAGGCTGGAGCGGTTCTCTACCGTGTCGGATGTCGAGATCGACCGCATCTATACGCCGCTCGATGTCCGGGATCAGCGGTATATGGGAGCCCTGGGTTTCCCGGGCGAGTACCCGTTCACCCGCGGCGTGCAGCCGTCCATGTACCGCGGACGCCTCTGGACGATGCGCATGTTCGCCGGGTTGGGCACGGCCAGGGACACCAACCGCCGGTTCCACCTGCTGGTCAACGCCGGCCAGACCGGCCTGTCGACGGCCTTCGACATGCCGACCCTCATGGGCTACGACTCCGACGCCCCCAAGGCCCGCGGTGAATGCGGGCGCTGCGGGGTCGCCATCGACACCCTGAAGGACATGGAAGACCTCTTCGAAGGTCTGCCGATCGATCAGATCACCACCTCCATGACCATCAACCCGCCCGCCTCCGTCATCTGGGCCATGTATATCGCGATGGCCGAAAAGCGCGGGATACCGCGCGAGATGATCGGGGGGACGATCCAGAACGACATGCTGAAGGAATTCATCGCCCAGAAGACCTTCATGTGCCCGCCGCGGCCCTCCGTGCGGCTGGTGACCGACACCGTGGAGTTCGGAACCCGGGAGGTCCCGCGCTGGAACACGATCAGCATCAGCGGCTACCACATCCGGGAGGCGGGCTCGACAGCGGTGCAGGAGTTGGCCTTCACCCTGGCCGACGGGATCGCCTACACCGAAGAGGCCGTGAAACGCGGCCTGCCGGTCGATTCGTTCGCGCCGCGCTTCTCCTTTTTCTTCAACTCCCATCTGGATTTCTTCGAAGAGGTCGCCAAGTTCCGGGCGGCCCGGCGGATGTGGGGCAAGATCATGCGCGAGCGCTTCAAGGCGCAGAATCCGCGCTCCTGGTGGCTGCGGTTCCACACCCAGACGGCCGGCTGCTCGCTGACGGCCCAGCAGCCTTACAACAATGTCGTCCGGACGGCGCTCGAGGCGCTGGCGGCTGTCCTGGGGGGGACTCAGTCGCTGCACACCAATTCGCTCGACGAGGTCCTCGCGATCCCCACCGAGGAGGCGGCCACGATCGCGCTCCGGACCCAGCAGATCATCGCGGAGGAATCCGGGGTGGCCAACACGATCGATCCGCTCGGCGGCTCCTATTTCGTGGAGGCGCTCACGGACAAGATGGAGCAGGACGCTTTCGAGATCATCCAGAAGATCGACGACATGGGGGGCATGCTCGCGGCGATCGAGCGCAATTACCCGCAGCAGGAGATCGCCGATGCGGCCTATCATTACCAGCGGCAGATCGACGCCGGCCAGAAGACCGTGGTGGGGGTCAACAAGTACGTCACCGACGAGGATATCCCGGTGGAGATCCTGGAACTCGACGAAGAGCTCGAGCGGCTCCAGATCGAAAAACTCGACCGCGTCAAGTCGCTGCGCGATGCGGCCAGGGTGGCGGAGTGCCTCGAACGGGTGGGCGAGGCGTGCGCCGCCGAGAAGAACGTGATGGAACCGGTGATCGCGGCCGTCAAGGCGCAGGCCACCCTGCAGGAGGTCTGCGACGTGTACCGCTCGGTGTTTGGCACCTACCGGGATCCGGGGATCTACTGAGGCAGAGGCCGGCGAAGCACCGCTGCTCCGATCTCGCAGCGACGGGAGGGGCTGACCTCGATCGGGTTGTGTCCTTCGGCGGAAGAGGGCGGTTTGCTGAAGATGGCCTGGTTGGACTTTTTGGGGCCCGGGCCGCAGCCTTCGGGCTGCTGGATGGAGCGGGTTGAAGGGGTGGGGGCCCGTCGGTCCGGGCGTTCGGCGGCCCCCTGAAGATCGCGATGTGCGTTTACAGCGGTTTGGCTCCAAGGTTAGCGTGAGGAGGAGAAGATGACAGGCGGCAGAAGGGTTCGGGTCATGGTGGCGAAGCCGGGGCTTGACGGTCACGACCGGGGGGCGCGGATCATTGCGAGGGCCTATCGCGACGCCGGTTTCGAGGTGGTGTACAGCGGCCTTCATCAGAGCCCTGAAGAGATCGTGGAGGCCGCCATCCAGGAGGATGTGGACATGATCGGGCTTTCGAGCCTCGCAGGGGCCCATCGCTATCTTTTTCCACGCGTGGTGGAGCTTCTGAAAGAGAGCGGGGTCGACGACATCATCGTCGTCGGGGGCGGGATCATCCCGGAAGACGACATCCCGAGGATGAAGACCGCGGGGATCAGGGAGATCTTCACGCCCGGCACGCCGCTCGACCAGATCGTCCAATGGGTGAGGGACCACGTCACCCCGAGGGAGGCCTGAACCCGATGAACGAGGTCGTCGAGAAGGTGATCGCCGGGGATATCCGCACCGTCGGCAGGTGCCAAGGTTATTGACACCTGAAATGTTTTTACGCTGTGAGCAATAACTCACGTGGAGATTCGCCCTTTTTCCGGCAACCTTCAGCTAAAAATTATTCTGAAACCAAAGAGGATTCATGGACATCGCCAAGGGCCTGAATGCCACCATGTTGCTCTTTGCGATACTTTGCATCGCCGGTGCCCATTCGGCCTATGCCATTGATTGGGATTCAGGGGATTGGTTCGCGCCCACACCAAACGTCAGCCTCGGTCTGATCTACCAGCAACACGCGACCCGAAAACATTTATATAAGAATGGCGACAAGGTATCGGACAATGCTGTCCTGACCTCCGATGTGACCATGCTTCGTTTTGCCTACCCCATCACATTAGCCGGCTACGTCGTGAATCCGAATTTCGTTTTGCCATTCGGAAAACTTGAGACGGATGGGAATCTAGCTGCGCTTGGCGAAGCCACCGGAATAGGCGACCTCTTGCTTACCGCCCCGATCTGGATCGTAAATAAGCCCACCCAGCGAATTTATCTGGGAATATCACCCTATCTGATACTGCCAATCGGCAGCTACGACAAATACCAGGCGTTGAACCTCGGCGAAAACCGTTTTAAAACCGATCTGCAGGTCGGCGCAGTCTATGGCATTGGCAAGCATTTCAGCCTTGAAGCAACTGCTGACGCCATGTGGTTTGGCAAAAATAAGGAGGCCAATGCGGAAAATGCAATTAAAGCGCAAAATCCATTGTATCAGTTTTTAGGATATTTTAATTGGCACTATACTCCGACAACCACTTTTGCCCTCGGATTTTCGAGGACGAGTGGTGGCATGACGTCAATAGATGGCATTCCTCAGAACGACAGGATAGGAACAAACAAGTGGATATTAACTGGGGCGACGTTTACTAATAAACGCACTCAGTTGATGCTTTCCATCGGCCGAGATATTTCTGTCAAAAACGGACTGAAGGAGGACATTCGATTCAATTTTCGGCTATTGCTATTGTTTCCAAAAACCCGATTTCCCTAAGCCGGATGCAATCGATAAACCTATCGCCCTTCACAATCCGTTTCCGTCCGGATCTGCCTGTGTTGTTGTAATGCTGCAGAGTGCAGTTCTGCCATGCGATTCTAAGATGATGCTTACTTGTAGAGTCAATATACTAAAAGTGGCATTTCTGACAGGCATTCCAAAAATCACGCCGGTTAGCCGTATAATCTGGTCTGCTTGGAATTTTTCCCACAGGCGCTTTCTTCTTCTGCTCCGCTTGTACTCCTGGTGGCGCTGACGGAGATCCAGGCATATCAGCTCCTCCTAAAAATAAAAACGTCCATAAGCGACCCGGTCATTCTTGTTTCAGTTATTTCGAGCCCCGATGCATAATGCTCCGGGCAAGCAGCATCCGGATGCTCTGGATCCTTCACCCAGACTTTTTCAAGCGTTTCCCTTTTAGGTTCAAAAAAAACCACGACTCCCTTATCCTTTGCCACGCGCACAGCTTCGCGGAAAGCATCCTTTCTGAGATTTACATTAATGTGATGCAGCACTCCAAAGAAAAAAACAGCGTTGAAGGACTTCTCTTGAAATGGCATTTTCTCAGCGGTAAAAAATTCATATTTAATTTTATCCTGTACCCCGAGCTTCTCAGCGACTTCTTGCCACTTCTTACCTGCATAGCGCGAGGAATCAGATTCCGGCTCGCCAGTCAAAACATGATAACCGTTTGCGGCCAGGAAAATGGCAAAATATCCCTCTCCCGTCCCGACATCGAGAATATCAGCGTCATGAGGCAGATCCAGCGTCGCCATCACCGCCACAGCATCGGACGCAATTGCACCGAATAATGGCCCCATAATTTCGCAGATTTTCGCTACGTCCACTTCACCAATTCCCATTCAATCCATTTGGTGTGCTTTGAATGCAAAAAATCTCGCTCTAGATATAATTTCTATCTATCCATATCAATATTCATATACATTATATATTTTCTAGCATTTTATTTTGTTTAATATGAACGTCAGGACCCTTTCTGACCCCCTATCTGGTTCAGTCAGGCACATTAAATTTCAGTCTCAATTGATCTGTCGTTTCCTGCCAACCCAACGCTTTGCACGCAATTCTCGTTTTAATACCTTGCCGACCGCGTTACGCGGCAGTTCATCTACGAAGTCAACCGATTTTGGCGTCTTCACGCTGCCGAGCTTTTCCTTGCACAGCGATATAATTTCTTCCGCGCTGACCGACATGCCAGGACGCAGCTCGACCACTGCGTTGACAGCCTCTCCCCACTTTTCATCCGGTATGCCGATCACGGCGCATTCCCGTACCGCCGGATGACTGTTAATCACGCCCTCAACTTCGGAAGAAAACACATTAAAACCGCCGCTGATAATCATATCTTTCTTGCGGTCGGTAACGTGCAGGCGACCTTCGGGGTCTATATAACCAACATCCCCGGTATGCAACCAGCCGCCGACAATTGTTTCTAAAGTCTTGTCCGCCGCTTGATAGTAGCCTTTCATGACTGTGTCGCCCATAACGCAAATTTCACCCACCTGCCCATCCGTGAGCACCCGGTTAGTCTCATCGCGGATTGATACGCGGGTGAAAGGAAAAGGCCGGCCGCAGGAAGTCAGTCTCTCGTCCGGGGCAATCTTGCCCAGCACGAAATGCTCTTCCGGATGCAGGCAACTCATGGTGCGCGCCTCAGTCTGGCCAAAGGCCTGGATCATCACTGGCCCGAAGATTTTCAGCGCACGCCGCAGTTTTGCCGTCGACATCGGAGCAGCACCGTACATGAGATAACGGATCGATGTAAAATCACGGTCGGAGATACCGGGCAGATCGACCAGATTGTAAATCACTGTCGGCGGCAGGAAAAGCTCGGTGATACGATGTAGTTCGATGGCGTCCAGCAGCATTCCAGACTCTGGACGAGGCAGTATCACCACCGTACCACCACGAAGAGTAGCCATAAGGGAAAATATTCCAGCGGTATGAGTGAGCGGTGCAGCCGCCAGATTAACTGGCCACACATCGGAAGGATAAGCCAAAGCCGACAGCCAATTGGCGACGATCGTCTGCACATTGCGGTGAGTATACATCGCCCCCTTCGGTCTGCCCGTGGTGCCACCGGTAGGCATTATAGCACAAATGTCTTCCATGCCCGGAAGAACCTCACATAGGCCTTCCGGTTGGCTATCCACCCATGATTTAAGTCCAAAAGCGTCGAAAGCCTCACCGTCTATGCATATGAGGTGGCGCACCTTCGGCAGTTTCGGACGTAAAGCGCTGATCTGCGGCGTGAGGGAAGACTGAAAGAAGAGCACCTCGCAATCGAAAGTGTCGAGCACATAACGGTTATCCTCTAATGAGTTGCGAGGATTGATCGGCACCCAACTCATGCCTGCACGCCATATTGAAAGGGTGCATAACCAGCCAACCGGATCGTTGAGAGCCCACACGGCAGCCTTGGATTCTTTCGTACAACCCAGTGCCAGCAGTCCGTTGGCCACACGATGGGTGAATTTCTGCGCTTCCCGATATGTGATGCGTTGATCACCAAAGACCAAATAATCGCCGTTCGGGTTGATGCAACAACCGCGATCAAAAAAATCAATTGTCGCCATTTTTCAGTCGAATCAATTTTGGAAGAAAAATTTTGCCAAACTCTTTTCCATCCTCATCCAAAGAACGAGGCTAGCCAGCAATCAGGGCATTACAAGCAATTTATTCGACTTTGGCGAAAAATCACCTGTTGTTGACCCATCCCAAGGGGGCACTGACGCTGGGATATCCCCGTCTAATACCTGTAAAAGCCTTGCCCTGTTTTCTCACCTAGGCGCCCGGATCGAACCATTCTCTTGATGAGCATGCATGGCCGATATCGCGGGTCTGCAAATTCTTTCTGCAAATGCTCCATGACAGCCAGGACTGTGTCGATGCCCAGCTTGTCGCCCCATTCCAGCGGCCCCAGGGGATGATTGAGCCCCAGCTTCATTGCCGTATCAATATCCTTGGCCGAAGCCAGCCCCTGGAAGAGGGAAAAAGCAGCTTCGTTTATCATCGGCACGATCGATCTATAAACGATCTGACAAGGACTCTCGTCCATGACAACCGAGGAATACCCGAGACGCTCGGCTACTGCAAGGGCCGTTGCCACCGTCCGATCACCCGTATCCAGCCCCTTGCTGATCTCGAAAAACCGATTGTTCATAAACGGCATAGGTTCATGAATCGTAATGGTCGTCTCTGGCCTGCCAGCCACAGCCCCCAATTCTCCCGGAGAAAAGAAGGTCGACGTTGAGACAAGGACAGCCCTGGGCGAGCATACATCGCCCAATCGCCTGAACAGGTCGTCGCCAACCTTATGCTCCGGGCTTTCGACCGCTTCGATAACCATTTGCGCGCTGCGGACTTCTTTGTCCAGGCTGGGCAGAAGCGCATAATGCGAAACGTCGTACCCTCCCACACTCAGTTTCTCTGCCAACGCAGAGGCTCTATCCCCATCACCGATCACCGCCACGGACTGTATCGGAAATGGTTCTAAAGCACTATAGTCGGCTGATGCTACACGCGGCTGTTGCTTTCCGTCGGCATACAGGTAAAACCCTTTGCCCGTCCTGCGGCCAAGATGTCCAGACCTGAAAAGCTTCTTCACAATCGGTACGGGGCGCCATTTGGGGTCTCCCCATTCCCGAAAGGCTGTCTCGGAAGACGCCAGATGAGGACCCAAGCCTATCATATCCGTCAACTCGAGCGGACCCATGCGCATCCCCGCACCGGTGCGAATGGCGGCGTCCACATCCTGAGCTGGCACACCCTCCATTAACATGAACTGGGCTTCGTAGTACCAAGGCCGCGACACTCTGTTCACGATGAAATTCGGCCAGTCCTGCACCAATACCGGCGTCTTTTTGAGCGCTTCCGACAGATTGAGCGCCGTCTGTACCGTATCTTTGGAGGTATCCGCTCCTGCGATCACTTCCACAAGGCGCATGATGGGCACTGGATTGAAAAAGTGCATGCCAACGAACTTCCCCGGCCTTCCCGACGCCACGGCCATTTCCGTGACGCAAAGCGAAGACGTGTTCGACGCTAAAATGGTGCGGCCAGGACAGATCGCGTTCAACTCCCGAAAGATCCTTTTCTTCAAACCCATGTCCTCGGGGACAGCCTCGATCAGCAAGTCGCAATCGCGCACCGCCTCGCCCATGCTTGAAGACGTGCTCACCCGTGCGATGGCCTCCGCTGCCTCCGCTGCAGTACGCTCTCCCTTTTCGGCGCCTTTGTTGATGAACTTCGCGATGTTAGAAGTTGCAGTCCGCAACTGAACCGGGTCCGCGTCATACACGCAGACCCGAAATCCAGACTGGGCACAGACTTGAGCAATCCCTGCACCCATTGCACCCGTGCCCAACACAGTGATTTTTCTTACTTCCATTTTCCGACTCCGAACTGACACAGTTTCGCTGACACTGCTCGTGTTCTCAATTTCTCGCTCTTCGAATAATCGGGTAACGATATGGGAGAATCGAGGTTGTAATTAACCGGCAAGCATCGATCACGCCCTTGAAAACATTGTCGACTGCCCTTTTTCGCAGGTCTTTTACCCGGCTCGAAAGTTCACAAGGCTATACGCTGACCGACCAAGGCTGTCTGAGGCCTGCAGCAAAATCTTCACCAAGTCATAGAAGCTGCTAATAACAAAGGCTCACAGATATCACTCAGCACTTTAATCCTCAATTAAATCCTTTTTTCACCAGCACCTTTCCTCAACAGTGGAGGATCGCCTTCAGCTCGCTGATCAACCTATTTAATTTCTCGCTACCTTCCTTCAGTTCACCAAAGATAAGACGCATCGCCTCTTTCCGTTTCTGCTTGTCACGCCCACCCTCACAGCCATCGTCCGCAAGAATGCCTTTTTCCATGAATGCGATGAACTCATCGGTGATTTCTTCGCAGCCTTGTCCAATCCGACCGGGCTTGTACCACTTGTAAGTCCAGTTGACCATCCCGAGAATCGCGGCCACCAAAAGCTGCGGGGAAGCACGGCGATAAACCCCTTCCAACATTCCCTGTTTAAGTACCTGCTCAATTGCTTTTGTATAAACTCTCTTTGCCTCGCGGATCCGACGAGCATCCTCATCCGACAACTCAGCCTCTTCCGAAAAAAACACCCCATATAACGAGAGGTTCTCATGGATGTGTTTCAGATGGTGCCTTATGAAAGAGCATAACTTCTCATGTGTGCTCAACTCTGACTCACTTATCTCATAGGCCCGTGCGAAGAAGCGGTCCAATGCCTTCAAATAGATAGACGACAACAACTGTTCTTTGCTGCGGAAATAGTGATACAGTGCCGATCTTGTGAGGCCCAACTCGCTGGCTACATTATCCAGTGTGGCTGCCCGATATCCTAGCCGGTGAAATATTTCAATAGCGGTATCTATGATCTTTTCCCGTCGAAGACTCTTATCCAACTCCTTAAACTCATCTCGCTCTGTCATATGTTTTCTCTATCCCTTCGATTTCAACGCACTTAAATATCAGACTTTTTAGCCTATCTGGAAACTAACCGCATTTTAAAGCTTTCCACTCGATAATAGAAACTGACGGAACCGACTCTTTGTTCCCTCAAAAGGCATTTATTAAAATTTCGCCTCTTCTCTCCCTCGGTTCATCACACGCGCCATAACGAAGAAAAGATCCGATAGCCGATTCAAGTACTGCCGCGCCGTATTGCTCACAGCTTCGATTTGGCCAAGCTCGACTACAGCGCGCTCCGCACGACGACAGACCGTTCGGCAAACATGTGCCTGACTGCCAGCCACTGTGCCACCCGGGTAGATGAACTCCTTTAGTCTTGGCAACCTCGCATTTGCCGCCTCAAGCCATGTTTCGAGCGCTGCAAGCCTCTCGACCTTCAACAGCGTAGAGCGATAAAGGCTCAGTTCGGCCCCAAGACAGAACAGATCTTGTTGAATCCCCGCCAGCAAAGCGCTTATCCCCAATTCATCCCCGGGGGCGCTGACTGCGATTAACATACCGATAACAGAATTGAGCTCATCTACGTTTCCCAAGGCTGCAACTCGCGGGTCGGCCTTGCTCACCCGGCGACCGTCTCCCAGAACCGTGGTTCCGTCGTCGCCATTGCGTGTAACAATTCCCAGAAATTCCTCACCCATCTGTCATGAAACTCCCTCTGCTTCGCAATAAACACTTGACCGCCCCGCCCGCCGAAGTTGTTTTGACTGGGCAAGCTACTCAATCTTGGATTAGTACCTGAGTAGATGAATGACAGATAATCGTGTGAGAAAACAGCAAAATTTAAACCTTTTAGACCTATCTGGTCTCCACCATCCTACTTCACTAACCCTTGATAACGCAAATAGGTTCTGCATCGTGCTTCCTCAAAGAGGCCTTTTTCCCCATCCCGATGTCCGTGTCGCTCATGTGCCCTAAACGGCAATTGTCGCCACTTTCGTCAAACCCAAATCCGCCCATAAGAACGTTATCTGGATCACTATAGGCACATGTGAATCACCACCGGCAAAACTTCTTAGCTGATTCGGAAAAGCCCACGCAAGTGGATGGCCGAGAGATCCTCCCTGCGGTGAATACGCAAGATACCTCCGCTATATCCCTAGGTTAGATGTTTGCGTTAACATCATATGGCAAAAAGCAGCTATCCAAATTGAAAGCGGAGTCTTTTATCCCCAAGCCAAGGGATTTTCAAATCGACATTCTGAAAACCTGCCGCGATGAGCATATGATGCAGGGCCCGTTTTTGAAAACGCACAAATATTTCGCTTTTGCGGAGGGAAACTTCTGCAATAGCATCGATAAAGTCTCTAAAAATATGATGGAATTGGGATTTTTGGTTCATCCGGTTTTTGCGTACTTGAGGGTTGAAAAAAGTGGACGATGACGGTTTCCTTTCTGGTGAACGCCAATTCGCCAAGAAGGAGGAAACCGATCATGTCCACGAGTCTTTTGTACCATGGGTTCAACGTCAAAGGCTATGACTACGTCAGAACAAAATACCAGGAAGGGGCTGTGATTTTCACCCTGCGACCGAAACCATTCGAACTGAGATGCTCCTCGTGTGGAGGTCAGGGAGTAATCCGCCGGGGCACGGTCACACGTCTTTTCCGGTCTTTGCCCATCGGCCGAAAACCGGTTTGGTTCAAGCTCGCTGTGCAGCGGGTGCATTGCCTTGCCTGTGGGCTTGTCCGGCAAGTCAATCTGGGGTTTGCGGACCCACGCAGAAGTTACACGCGGGCCTTTGAACGTTATGCCCTCGACCTGTCGCGAAAGATGACGATCCGGGACACGGCCCGGCACCTGGGCGTCAGCTGGGATGTAATCAAAGACATCCAGAAACGCTATTTGAAACGCCGTTTTTCCCGGCCAAAGCTCCGCGGGCTGAAGCTGATCGCCATCGACGAGATCAGCATCGGCAAAGGTCATCGGTATTTGACGGTCGTTCTCGACCTCAGGAGCGGGGCAGTGGTTTTCATCGGAGAGGGCAAAGGGGCCGAGGCGCTCGAACCTTTCTGGAAGCGGCTCCGCGCCACGGGCGCAAGGATCCGAGCGGTTGCCATGGACATGTCTCCGGCCTACATTCAAGCTGTCTCGGCTCATTTGCCAGAGGCAAAGATCGTCTTCGATCACTTCCATATCATCAAGATGTTCAACGACAAGCTGTCGGATCTGCGTCGGAAATGGTTTCACGAGGTCCATGACGTCCTTCAAAAGCGGGTCATCAAGGGAACCCGGTGGCTGCTCCTGAAGAACCCTGAAAATCTCGATGCTGCGCGGGATGAACCGCGAAGGCTCCGTGAAGCCCTTGAGTTGAATCAGCCCCTCGCAACGGCCTACTATATGAAGGAGGAACTCCGTCAACTCTGGAAGCAGCGCGACAAACAGACCGCTAAAGCGTTCCTGGCCAGCTGGGCCAGCAGGGCAAGAGCATCGGGCATCGCCATCCTCATCCGCATGGCCAACTCCCTGCTTCTCCACCAAAGCGGAATATTGGCCTACTACGACTATCCGATTTCAACCGGTCCGCTCGAGGGTACAAACAACAAAATCAAAACCCTACAGAAACAGGCATATGGGTTCAGGGACATGGATTTCTTCAAACTCAAAATCATGGCCCTGCACGAGGCAAAGTACGCTTTAGTCGGATGAACCGGATTTTTCATATCCCTGGCCAATCTGTTGTGCAAAAAGTCGATAGAGGCTGCTCGCCATAAGCGTCAGTTGGAGATCTAAATCCATTTTCATAGCCACCGCAGAAGACAGAGCGTCCACATGAAAGAAATCAATACCATCGTCAATATTGTTTTCTGTAATCATTCTTTGAATATAACGCTCAATGAGTCTTGATGGAGATTTTTTCAAATAATTAGTTAAGAGGAATGTCGGATTTTCATAACCTGAGCCAGTGATTACGATCTGACGGATATGTCCATTATAGTGCTTCAGCTCTGCAGAGCTATCTAAAATACGTGGATTTTTGTATATTCTAGATACGCCTTCAATTTCGATTTTCTTCCATGCTGCAATAGGCAACATAGAGACATCTTGCAGCATTTTACAAGATCGACGCCTTAGTGTGATGAACTTAATACTATGTTGATTGAGATGATTTAGATTGCGATAGGTCGTCAGTTTACTATCAAAGATGAGCTCCTCGGGTTGTCTTCCTGTACGGTCAATCCAATATTCAACAAATCTGATGATTTCGTCGTTCCGTGTGTCTCTGCGGACCTCGCCATTGGCATAGCAGAATATGCATCTTGAAGCATCTTGCGCAACGAATGCAAGGATGCCTTTTTGGCGTCGGCTACGCTTTGAAACATTGTGTATTCCCGTAAAAGCTTCTTCGCCGTGAAACGGGATGGTACGAAAATCGAGATCGAAAGAAGCCCCCTGCTCCATACCAATTGCAGCAACAGCATCGAACCACCGGGTCATCAGCTTGGGAATGGTCTGCGGGTCAACACGACAACTATACTCTGTCAAGAAGGCCCGCTTGGGTATGATATTGAGCCCAGTGAACAAGGCAAGGCCTTCGTCGAGGACATAGCTCATGACATGCCTATGGCGTGCCGAGCCGAAAAGTTTTAAGGCCAGTAAAGAGCGCATGGCATGTCCAGCTGGGATCATGATCGAACTTGGGAAATCAATCTCTTTCACAATACGGTCGAGCGGAATGCGTGCGAGAAGTGGCATAAAGAGGAACAAGCCACCGAACTTGGTGTAAAACGTCCTGGGGCTCAGATCCAACATTCTGACATCGGCGGGCTCAGCATGGATCGGTTGGGGCCTTTGGGGCCTTTCACCAGCTATCCTGCGTGGCAGGCGGGCGAAGCCCTCTTGTTTGATCATCTTCGATACACTGATAGGGTTGAGGCTGTGGCTCATGGTCTTCAGCGTGCGGCTATTATCATAGATAGACAGGTTTTGCGTTCGTGGTGCAATGACCGGTTCGCGCACGGGGCCCGCCCCAGGAGCACTTTGTTGCCCCTTACCCGGCGGCAGGAAAAATTGCCTTTCCGGATTTTGTCTGAAATGATGGACGAGTACGCGAAAACTCCCTTCAGAGAAACCAAAGCGTTGCGCGGCTTCCTTGTTGCCAAGCCCATCGACGAAGTATGCTCGGAGTGCCTCATACTGACGATGGGTAGAGTTGGAAGGCTCCAAAAAGTAGCGCGCAAAATCAGTTGGGTTTGTTGACTTACCGATAATCATCTAGTTACAATCTCAAATAGCTACAACTCTGTAAAACATTGCATGAATTTCTTCTTCTGAAAATATGGCCATTTGTACCTGTTTCACTGAGTTGAATCCTCAGAACTACCGCCAAGATTTGAATGTGATATTGATGTTTTCCAACATTCCCATAATGCATAACCTATAGTGGCTGGCTACGCTCTCAACAAAAACACCCTGTTCCAAAAGGTTAGAGGAAATTGCCATATGGGGATCCACGCTAATAGGCCGAACGTCATCGCCGGCATAGTATCCAGGGCGGTAACCAATGCCAAGCACAAAGGACCCCAAGCGCAAAAACAATTTTTCATAACCCTGAACAAGCAGTCGCTCAAGTTAATGCGGTTAGCCTTGCCGCATGTACTTGGCCCTGAGATCTTTTCGCAGGATCTTTCCGACCTGGTTCCGGGGAAGATCGGAGATGAAGGCAATCCCTCTTGGTCGCTTGAAAGTTGCTAGCCGGTCCCGGCAAAACTCAATAACCTCTTCAGGTGAAGCCGTCAATCCCTCCTTGAGCACGCAGTAGGCGAAGGGCTGCTGTCCAAATTCCGCATCGGGCACACCGATCACGCAGCACTCCTTGACTTTGGGATGGCCGTTGATCACCTCTTCAATCTCCGCCGGTGAGATGTTCTCACCTCCACGGTTGATCAAATCGTCCATACGCCCGGTCAAGAAAACGTATCCATCCTCATCGACATATCCGACGTCACCGGTCCGGAGCCAACCGTCTTCGGTCAGGGTCTGCGCGGTCTTCTCTGCATCCTCCCAATACCCTTTCATAATCCGCCGCCCCTTGGCTTGAATCTCGCCAGAAACACCGGGTCCCAGAATCTCCCCCTCCTCTCCCACGACCCGAATTTGAACATCCGGCAAGGGCTTCCCTATGGATGACTGCAGCCTCTTAAGCTTCTTCTCCCGTTCCTCTTCGCTCCCCGTCAGCCGATGGTCTTCGGGCCCCAAAGTGGTCAGGGTCGCTCCACTCTCGGTCTGCCCGTAGCCGTTGAAGAAGTTTACGTGGGGCAGCAGGTCGATGGCCTTCCGAATCACCTCGAAAGGCATAGGCGCAGCACCATAAGTCACGACTTGGAGGCTCGAGAGGTCATACCGGTCAAACTCTGGATTCTCAACGATCCACTTCAGCATTGTGGGAACAAGCATAGCGCGCGTCGCCCTCTCCCTTTGGACCGTCTCCAACCATTCCTCCAGTTCGAACTGCCTCATCATAACCAGCGTCCTCCCACCATAGATAGCAGGCAACATACCCTGAATTCCCGCCACATGATAAAGGGGCACAGAAAGAACGTTGCGCTCTTCCAAGTCGGGGTTCGCGGGTTCAACGTTCTCCAGCGCATATTCCACGAAGGCGGAATGGCGCAAAGGGACCGCCTTAGGCCGGCCTGTGGTGCCCGATGTGAAGAGGAGGATCGTGGTGTCCTCTTCGTCCGCATCAGATGCTCGTTCCGCAGTACTCTCGCTCTGTAGTAACGCCTCATAACAATCTTCGCCACCGCCTTCGATAGAGACGAGGCGCCGCACTTTGGGCAAGTCGCGCTGGATTGAACGTATCAGGTCAAGATACCGCTCACCAACGAAGAGGACCTCAATCCCCGCGCATTCGAGCATGTATCTCAGCTCTTCCGCCTTGGCCCGGTAGTTCAAAGGCACGAAGATCCCGCCAAGTTTTGCCGTGGCAAAGTATGCCTCGACAAACTGGTTGCAATTCACGCTGAGGATTCCAACTCGGTCCCCCTTCCGCACTCCCATGCGCTCGAGAGCACCTGCAAGCTGGTTTACTCGGTCGTTCACCTGAGCGTACGTATATCGCTTGCCCTCAAAGAGCACACAGTCCCTCTCGGGGCAGATCGCAACTGCAATCTGCAAAAAGTCAGTCGTGTTCATATCTGCAGTTCCTCAATTTTCTGATCAGCACCGGTCCTGAGCAAACATTGCGCCTTGAGGAAAGCCGCACTCTAATAACCTTCCTCGGCGAGGCTTCACTTATTAACCCTGCGCCATCTGCATTCCTCCGGACGGGAACCGTTTCGGAACACTCTTGATGCCATCATCCGGCTGCGAGCAGCTTCGAGGGCTTTTTTCTTTTATCATACGCAAACGTTGCAGTAGCGCCATGCTGGTATCTGCTATCGCTCCGATCAAAGCCTTAAATCCCGTTTGCCGGATAAACCAACAAAATCAGTGCAAAAGCCAACACTTTTTTTGAACCCTGTCAAGGCTATTCACTCCACACGAGTATCGACGTGGACTCAATCGGTTGATGGTAACGGTTTAGGCTCCTGAGCCTTCATTTCTTTACCACAACATTCAACCGTTCCATTACCGGCTTTGGTGCACAGAATCTCTATCCCGCATACTTCGCACCGATAACGTTTACCGAGCTGGTTCATAGCCATTCCTTTCTTTGAATTTGCGTCCCTTATCACTTCTTTGGCGCAAGAGGTTCACCACAACATCGAGGCTCCCCAACGCCACTGCGGGTTACAATAAACTCGGCACCGCACTTTGCACAAATAAGACGCGTGCCGACTGCTATGACCTTTTTTTGATCCTCCTGGACAGTTTCCGTTTTCCGTTCATTCATTTGCTCACCTCATTTTACTCACTTTTCTACAATGGCTCCTTAACAGGTCTTATAATTACCTACCCTTATACACGGGCTTTCTCTTTTCCGCAAAGGCCTTCGGGCCTTCCCAGGAGTCCTCACTTTGCCGCACTCTGCTCAATAAAAGGGTTTCAAACTTCAACGCCTCCGAAAGCGGAATCTGCAAACTCGATGTCGCCCCCTCCTTTGCAGCCCTTACGGCCAGCGGAGCATTTTCGTTTATCTTTTCTGCAAGCGTCATAGCCGTTTCCATCAAAACATCTCCCGAGACAACCTGGTTCACCAACCCAATGCGATATGCTTCTTGAGCAGAAACGAACTCGCCGGTACAGACCATTTGAATGGCCAAACCGAACGGGATCAAGCGCGGCAGTCGCACGCATCCTCCCGCAGCAGAAATGAGTCCTCGTTTAACCTCAGGCAAACCCATGCGCACATGGTCCGCGGCGATGCGAATATCACATGCCAACGCCAGTTCCATACCTCCCCCGGCCGCAACGCCATTAATAGCCGCAATCACCGGTTTTGGCATATCGATGCCCCGCATCGGGGTCCTCAGCGGCATCGCCGAAGTGAATGGACGCCCCTCCTTTTCTGATTGCAGCTTTCTTTGCGTCGTTTCCTTCAAGTCAGCCCCGGCGCAAAAGGCTTTGGTTCCAGCTCCAGTAACCACAACCGTCCAAATGTCGTCGTCCTCACGCGCCAAATCCCACGCATCCGCCAAACCTGTCCAAACGTCGATGTTCAAAGCATTGCTTGCCTCCGGCCGATTGATTGTGACGACGGCCGTTTTGCCAATCCTGTCAATATTCACTGCCGCCACGATTTTTCCTCCTTCATTATGATCTGTCACTATTCCCTGCTCAAAAACGGATTACTTACAAAACAACGTTTTTCATCTCAAAGCCGGAGGTCTATGGCCAGTAAAACTCCCTTGCCTTCTGCGTTAATTGTTTCCGGAATTCCGGGTGGGCGATCTCAATGAGCGCTTCCGCTCGTTCTCTACGTGTCTTACCTTTGAGTTGAGCAACGCCATATTCTGTAACAACATAGTCCACGCAATTGCGCTGGATCGTTACCACAGAACCCTCGGGCAACGTAGGAACAATCCGGGATACGGAGCCATTCTTTGCGGTGGAAGGTAGCACTGTAATAGATCGCCCACCCTTTGAAAGCCAACTGCCAAAAACAAAAGCAATCTGGCCACCCGCGGTTGCCATTTGACGGTGGCCCAAAGTCTCACAGCAAAGTTGCCCGGTAAGATCGATCATCAAAGCATTGTTGATGGCAACCATATTGTCATGAGCAGCAATGACCCTGAGATCCTCCAAATAAGCGACGTCCACCAACATGACTTGGGGATTATTGTTCACCCACGCCATCTCTTCCCGGCTGCTGCCTCCGATGGACGTAACAACCGCCTTGCCTGGATGAAGTGTCTTGCGGCTGCCGTTTATCACTCCTTGCCGTATTAGCGATATAATACCGGGCGGAGTCGCCTCTGAATGCCATCCCAGGTCTTGCCTACCCTCAAGCATCCCCAACTCCACCAGCGGCTCCGTCGTTCTGCCCACCCCAATCTGCAGGGTGTCACCGTCCTTGATCAACTGCCCGACGTATCCGGCGATATCCTTGAGCCAAGGCTCCGGGTCCTTCAACTCCCTCCCTGCCAGTGACCCGGTCCTTCCACCGCCGCCACTGGAGACATGCTCCACGAAGTAATCGATTTCCGAGACGTGAATATAATTATCGCCATAGGTCCGAATCAAATTCTCGTTAACCTCAGCGATCGTCAGTTTGGCGTTTTCGACCTGCCTCTTCTTGGCCCACAGCGATGATCCAAAACTGCTAAAACCATTCTCGTCAGGAGTTGAGATCTCCGTAATAACCACATCAGCGGCAGCAGCCCCGGCAAGTTCTACAAAGGGAATCATCGTTCCCGGATCGACGTCAACCCGGCGGGCATCCACCGCTTCCTGACATGTGGCCGTCGGAGCCCGAACAATAATATCGAACGACTCTTGCCATCCTTCGTCGTACCAACCGAAATCAAATGTCGGGGAGGGTACCAGGACACGGACATCACTTAAATCCCCAATACGCGCGGCAAGCGCCAGACCAACTGCAAAAGCCTCCCTACCCGACGTAAAGGCAACCCTGTCGCCTGATTTCACCATAGCGGCCGCAGCTTCAGCCGAGATAAATCTCCCTTCGTAATCATCACGCCAATTGTTCATCGTATCTCCTTAACCTGCGTATCTTTCAACCAACAACGCCATCGTTGCCATCTTTTCAGGATTCGACGACAATTGCCCGCTCTCCAGCCAACATATCGATCTGCTTCTCGCTGTAGCCGAGCAGCCCACCCAGAAGCTCTTTCGTGTGCTGCCCAAATCGAGGCGGCGCTGCCAAAGTTTCTTTGATACCCGGGTTCAACGGGCTTCCCATGCTTTCAAATACGCCGCCAGCCGGCGATTGGACCTTGACGATCATGCCCGTCTTCGCAGCGTCCATCACGGCATCGTGCATGCTGTTCACTCTGGCGCAGGGAATGCCGACCGCCGAAAGCAACTGCAGCCATTCCCCGGTCTTTCTGCCTCGGAAGAGCGGCTCCAGGATCCGCTCCGCTTCCATCCTGATTTCCGGCGTTATCCTCTTCTCATAAGAATCGAAACGCTGATCGAAGCCCATCTCTGGAACACCCAGCACCTTGCAGAGCGCCTGCCATTTATCCTGACCTCTCCCGGCCGTGATAGCTATATAGCTATCCGCCGTTTCATAGGCTCGGTAATCGGCCCGCTTTCGCGTTTGCTCGTAAGGCAGGACCCGCCCCGTTTTGCCTCGCATGTAGTAATCGACGACCTCGCGAGAATAACTGAACAAGAGGTTATTGACCATCGAGACATCCACCTGCCGCCCCTTACCGTCCTTGAGCCGGGAGATATAAGCCGCCAGTATCCCGAGCGCCGCCATGATTCCGCCTCTCTCATCAGCCACTAGGATGCCGGCGGGAATCGGAATTTTGCCCTCGCCTGCTGTGACACTCATCACTCCGGACACTGCCTGAATGGCCATGTCGTAGGCTGGCCGCTCCACACCATCCCCTACCAAGCCATATCCACTGATATTGCAGCAGATAACGCGGGGATTGACCTGGCTCAGCGTTTCGTAATCAAACCCCAGCTTCTTGTATACGGAAGGCGGGCTATTTGTCAATAATACGTCTGACTTACGCACGAAATCCTCGAATATCCGCTTGCCTTGGGGCAGCGTCACATCGAGACCCACGCTCTTTTTGCCCCGATTGGCGGCCAAAAACACCGGGTCGTCTCTGCGCGCAGCGCGAACCTCCAAAGGACGCTTCCAGACAGGTGGCTCCAGCTTGATCACCTGCGCGCCGAAGTCGGACAGCAACAACCCGCCTGTGGGCCCCGACCAGGCATCGGCAATTTCCAAAACGATCATTTCCTCAAACATTCAATATCCATCCTTTTCGCAGTGCAGAGCGAACACCCGCCCCCAGATCTTTACCCAGATTGCAATCATTTCGAAGGTAAAGCCACCAGAGCCGTGCCGCGAGTCGTCATTTCGCCCTTCTGATTTTCGCCCCATAGTTCGCATTCAACAAGGTATTCATCGCCCTCTATGCGCTTTCCCGTGACCCTGCCTTTAAGCCAGGTTGTGTCGCCGACCAGATTGGGGCTGCGCAGCTGAACCGTGATCCCCTTCAGGAAGCCGTCGTCCCCCATCCAGTCGGTCATGAGATGACCGCACCACGAAACCCGTTGGGCACCGATATCGTACAAACCAGGCAAACCGCTATGTCTTGCCAGCTTCTCATTCCAATGTGAACACTCAGGCAGATCCGGTACATTTGTATCCGGGTCTACTATCCTGGCCCCAGGATGCGAGTCCATATAAAGGTGCGCAATACGATCAGTCTTGCACAGTGGCGACCCCCAACCCATTAGCCACGTGACCATGCTGGTCACCGTCAGGGGCCCTTTGACGATAGGAGACAACTCATCTCCTACCTTTGTATCCTGCCAGTACCTCGGTTCGCCACCGCGCCGTTTCTCCTTGCGATACGCCTCGGTAATAGCCCGCATCTCCTCGTCTGTATACTTGAAAATCGAGGCTACATGTTCGTATTTCTTCTTTTCGCGCGCGGCGACCCTTTCGAAGCGCAGGCCGGTATTCCAGTACCTGGCTACAACCTCGCCGCGCTGATTCACGAAGGTGTTGAGCAGAGTCTGTTCAACCATCTTTCCGGAAAAGCGGCCTTCCTTCTCCTCCACCGAGTCGAGCTTTCCGCTGCCTTTGATCCGGTCACCGACCCGTATCGGCTGATACCACTCCCACCGATCCTGCGCCCACATACAAAACACGCCGGGCAGGCCGCCGCCAGGCGCTCCCCCTAAGGGCATCACACAAGAATGCAGAAAATGCGGGGGCGCGATGATGCCTCCCCAGCGACTATTCTTGGCGTATTCCTCGTCACGCCATAGAGGATTGTCGTCGCCCACCCCTTCGGCGAAATGCCAAATCGCGTCTTTCGATGCTTCCTCGTTCCAGGCGAAACAAGGCCGCTCCACGCCTATCCGACTCCGCAGCTCGGCCAAACCTTCAGCGGTGATGCGAGCATCGCCAACATTTTTTGCCATTTTTCTTATCCTTCTGTTAAACGAAGTTAAATGATTCCTTCAGCTTGCAGCTCACCCACTTCAGCTTTCGAATAGCCGAGCAAGCCACAATAAATCTCCTCATTGTTCTGCCCGACCACGGGTGCGGCCGATTCAACCTTGCCAGGAGTCTTCGATAATTTGATCGGCACCCCTGGAGCTGCCAGTTTCTTGTCTGGGAACTGACCGCCTGCATAGTCAAGCTCAACGATCATTTCCCGCGCCCGGAAATGCGGATCGGCTGCAACCTCCGCACCGTTGTAGACCCGCCCATGCGGAATCCTTGCCTTTTCAAACATCGGCTGGAGTTCCGCATTCGTCCTGCTGCTCATCCACTCCTGGATTATCGGGTCGAGTTCGGCGCGGTTTTGGAAGCGAAGGTCATCGGTCTCGAAACGCGGGTCGGATATCATATCCTCTCGATCTATCATGCGGCAGAAACGCTTCCAGATCGCCTGCACAGTACCAATGAACATCCAACCATCCTTGGTCTGGTAAGCGTTCTGGCTGGCGTAGGGACTCTGGTTGCCCATCTGCTGCCGAACAATACCCCTCACCATGTAATCCACGAAGACCCTACAGGCAACCGCCAGTGCCGAATCGATCATGGCGACTTCGACCATTTGGCCATCGCCGGTCTTGTCCCGGTAGTGCAGCGCCGCCAAGGCACCTACCGCAGCATTGGTCGGCGTCACGAAGTCCACCCAAGGCGAGCCATCCCGCGTCGGCGGCGTCCCTGGGTACCCGGTGATGCTCATCGTACCACACATGGCCTTTACGATCGGATCAAAGGCCAGGCGCTGCGAATAGGGACCGCTGTTGCCAAAACCAGACACCGAGACATAAATGATGTCGGGTCTCATCTCTTTAAGAACATCGTAATTAATCCCCATCATCTCGGCACCGCCAGGGCTGAAATTCTCCAGGACGATGTCGGAAACTTGGACCAGCTTCCGCAATATCTCCTTCCCCTTGGGCTGCCGGATATCCAAAGTGATGGCCTTTTTGTTCAGGTTCGCGATGTGAAAGCTCATACCCTGGCCGTCCAGGGCGGTAAGCCCGAGAAACCTGTCACTCTCACCGCCCGGTCTCTCCAGACGAATCACCTCGGCACCCAGTTCCGCCATCAGGACGCCGGCCCATGGGGCGGCCAAAAACCTCCCCATGTCCAGCACCCTTATCCCTGTCAACGCACCTTCCACTATGGCTTCCCTCTCTCTGACCATATCTACGGAACTACAGTTTGAAGACCTTCTTTGCGTTGTCGTACAGGACCGCCTTTTTTGTCTTATCGTCAATCGGCAGTTCCAGAAATTCTTTCTTGAACCGCGTCATGCCAAATCCGTGAGAGCCGCAGATGACTTTATGTCGGCCCCTCAGGCTGTCGAAAAAACGGACTTGGGACTGCTCTATCGCTGATGGGAAATAGGCGTTGATTGCACCGTAAACATTCGGGTGCCGCCACAGCATGGACATCCACTCGTCCACCCATGGCCAACCCGTATGAGTGAGCACCAGGGTTAACTCAGGAAAGTCAATCGCCACCCGATCCGCATACATCGGATGACCCGGCTCACTCGTCACAACTTCTGCAGAGTGCCCACTCTGGTAGCCGACCGGTATGCCCAGTTCCAAGCACTTTGCGTAAAGCGGGTAGCACTTTCTGTCATCTGGCCGCAAGCCAAAACTGATTGGATGGAACCAAGCATACTTGAAGCCGTACTCCTTCACCGCCCTTTCAATCTCCTCAAGGCTCTCCTGGATCCGGAACGGGTTGTAGCCGCAGCCTCCGACCACTCTCCCCTTGGTGATCTTTACCAACTCGGCAATGGCCTCGACCGGGTAATTCATCATGAGCCCATGATCGTGCTGTGACCAGACCTTTATTGCTGGCATGACGCAATGCTCCACGCCGATTTCATCCATCTCAGCGACCATGTCCTCCGGACCCTTCCGGTTCGTAGCCGCCAGGACCTTCCACTCTTCACCGGGCTGCAAGCCTTGCTTCCTAGCTACTCCCGCGAACGTGGTTTTCGCCATCACCTTGAATTCGTAAAACTCAAAGGGGGCCTTCGTATATTCTCCTCTGCAATAACGCAGGGGTACCGACATGTCGATCGACGGGAATGCTTTCAGATCCACCATTTCTCTTTTCCCTCCGTTCCATGACTTCAGTGTTTTGTTCCAGCGACTAGAGCATGCAATACCCGCCGTTGACGCTGATGGTCTGCCCTGTCAAATGCCCGGCTCTGAGTTCCGAGGCGACAAAGACGATCATGTTGGCCAAATCTTCGGGCTTCCCCACTTTTCGCAGGGGATAAAGCTTTACTACTTTCGCTTGTTGTTCCTCATACTTGGCATACGCCTCAGGATTTTCCTGCTTCATTTTTTCTTCCATCTCGAGCCTACGCTCTCCCACCGTCAGTGACGGGCAAACCGCATTGACCCTGATGTTATGCCGGCCAACATCCTTCGCCAGCGCCCGCGAAAATCCGATGACCGCCGCTTTCGCACCGGAGTAAACCGGCTGGTTCGGCTCGCCTACACGGCCCGCATCGGATCCAACGTTCACAATGCACCCGGTCTTCCGCGAGATCATATGGTCTATTACAGCCTTGCAAGTGTTCAACGTTCCGTAGTAATTGACGCCGATGTCCACAGCCCACTTCTCCCGTGGAATCCGTGCGAAGAAGTCAATGGTCCATGCGCCGGCATTGTTTACAAGAATGTCGATCTGCCCGAATTCTTTCAATGTCGCAGACACCAACTGCTCCACGTTTTCCCAACTCGTCACATCGGTTTTGACGAAAAGCGCCTGACCGCCCTTGCTCTTGATCTCCTCCGCAGCAGCGGCCCCGCGCTTTTCATCGAGGTCAGCGATCACCACCTTAGCCCCTTCCTCCGCCAAGCCCACAGCAACCGCCTTGCCGATGCCCCAGCCGGCACCTGTCACAATTCCTACCTTGTCTCGCAACCCCAAATCCATGTCCTTGCCTCCCTTCAATAGGATGTTAATGAACGTCCGGCTTAAGTTCGCTCGCCGGGCGCCCATAATGCCGGAACTCGCCCGATCTGCAATCATCTCTCACGTGTAAGGTAAAAACTCACGTCCCAGTATTTCCCGTACGATGGTAAGCTTCTGCGCCTCGGCCGTGCCATCCCCAATCTGGTAGCCCAGCACATCCAGCATTCGCTGTACGAACGGTGCCTCGGTGCTATAACCAAGATGCCCCATCATCGTTATGCACCCCTGAATCACCTCGAATGCTATCTGCGGAGCAAACCACTTACACATGGCCGACTCCTTGCTGTGCTTCAAACCTTGGTCACACATCCACAATGTTCGGTAACAAGCCAACCGCGCCGCATCGAGCTTGGTAGCCGACTCTGCAATACGGAAGGAAATCGCTTCGTTCTTCGCAATCGGCTGTCCAAAGGCATATCTTTGCTTTAGGTAATCCGTCACCTCCTCCAACGAGATCTGAGCTTGCGCCAAGGCAACAAGACACAGTAATACGCGAAGAACATCGAATCGCTGCATAATCATCTTAAGCCCTTTGCCCTCTTCGCCTATGCGATAGTCCACCGGCACCCGCACGGAATCAAAGAAGAGCGTGGCGCAATTCAGTTGGATCATCCCCGCATACGGCATCTCCGACCGCGACACACCAGGCGCATCTAGAGGCACGTAAATGCAACTGATCCCCCTCGCCCCAGGCTCGGAACCTGTCCGGGCGAACACGAAGACGCCGTCAGCCTGCATCGCCCGCGTCGCCGGTGTCTTTTCACCGGTGATAACGTAAGAATCCCCATCGCGCACAGCCTTGGTCCTGATACCCGATACGTCCGTTCCGCAGCCCGGTTCCGTCAGGCCTATCGAATAAATCGCCTTTCCCTCACACAGAGGCGGTATCCATCTCTGCCTCTGTTCTTCGGTTCCGGCGCCAAGTAGCAGAGCGAACTGCGTCGGCGTGATGACCACATGCGCTGCAGCTACGTCGTAGCGACCAAGTTCCTCAATTACAACGCCGGCTGACGTCATATCCATCCCCACACCTCCATACTGGGGATCCGCCGTCATGCCGATGTATCCTAGTTCAGCCATCTTCTTGAACATCCAGGCCGGAATTCTATTTTCGCGTGCCCGCTCTTTCGCTCCTGGGGCAAGCTCCTTCAATGCAAATTTTCGCGCTGCATTGCGCAGTTCCTCATGCTCCGCGGTTAGACCAAATTCTACGGCCATTTCTTTCCTCTCAAGTCTTTTGTAGTTATCCAACAGCGCCGGCCTTGCGCAATGACGCCACCTCGTGCTCGCTATAACCCAACCCCAACAAGACCTCGTCGGTATGCTGGCCAATGATCGGTCCAACCGTTCTGACCTTGCCGGGAGTATCGGATAGCTTGATCGCTATGCCGATCTGCTTTACCGCGCCAAGACGAGGGTCATCGATCTCCACTACCATTTTACGAGCCTTCATCTGCGGATCCTCGACGGCCTCGCTGAAGTTGTTGATTTTGCCGATCGGCACGTTCTTCTGCCACATCTGATCGAACCACTCGTCCCTCGTCTTCGTCAAAAAGAGTTCCCTCAGGAACGTCGATATCTCTTCGCGCCTAGTGCCCCTGGCCATTTGATCAGGGATGAAATCCTCCCTTCCAATCTCGCGACAAAGGTTCGCCCAAAACACCGGCTCGATACAACCCAGGGTGATGTACCCCCCGTCCCCGGTCTGGTAGATGGTGTAATCGGGATCATTGGCATTGGCCCTGGCCATCCCTCTGTCAGGCACTAAACCCTCCCGAAAATAGGCCCGGGAGAAAGCTGCCAGGAGTTGGGCGGCGCCATCCGCGATGGAGATGTCGACATACTGTCCCCTGCCCGTCGCCTGCCTTGCCGAAAGGGCCGCCAGGATGCCGATCACAGCATGCAGGGAGCCTCCCGCATAGTCGCCGACAAGGTTCATCGGAGGGACAGGAGCACATCCAGGCTTACCAAACGTATCGAGCGCCCCGGCAATTCCGATGTAGTTCAAATCATGCCCCGGCAGAAGACGATAGGGACCGTCCTGCCCATAACCTGATATCGCACAGTAAACGATCCTAGGGTTCAGTTTTCTTGCGGTTTCGTAGTCGACTCCCAACCTCTGGACGACTCCCGGTCTGAAGCCTTCAAGAATAACGTCCGCCGTTTCACACAACCGAAAAAATATTTCACGCCCTGCATCGCTTTTTAGGTTGAGGGCGATACTTTTTTTGTTTCGGTTAAGCGAATCGTAGGCAGCCTCTCTCCGTTCCTTCTCCAAAGCCATAGAGTCCTTTTTGTCTGCGCCTCCACTTTCAGAATCAAAAGAATCAATCTTCAAAACCGAAGCACCCAGATCACCAAGCATCATGCTCGCAAATAAACCTGGCGGCATTCGAGATAGGTCGAGAATTTTGATTCCTTCCAACGCCATTCCCATACTAGTTCTCCCATTTTTTGAGCAACCCCGCGTCAGCGGCACACTTACCTCTGGCCCCAAGTCACCGGGTTTATACACATGTCAGACAGTTTTTCATAATCCTAAGGGCCTTGTCTGGATAGCGTTGGCTAAGCAGACCCATTGCAAAGATGATATACTCCCGATCGACATAGAATACGGCCCGTCTCGGCCGCAAAGTATACTTTACATCAGACGTTTCAAGCGCCCTCTCCAATATTTTCCGTGGCTCACGTCCGTAAGCGAACACGCCCCCTGTGCCGATAATGGTTTTTATTTCGCTCAGATTCTTACCGTACTGCACCAGGATTGGTCCGTTAGCTGTGTACACGGTCAGGATTTCCCCGGCGTGCCGCTGCACCGCGATCTCTACAGCTGCACCAGCCAATGCGTTATCGAGCCTGTAATCCTCATCTGTAGTCGGTACTCGCGAAATATCGGTCTTCAAAGCATGGACTGCTTTTTCCACTGTCGCACCGTCTGTTCCGACTTCGGCGGCAATTCTATCTTTACCAACGATACGGAGTATGGACGCCGCGTTAATGCGCAACCCCATGTCCCCCTCTACGGTTCGCTTCGAATATGGCTCCGGCAACCCCTTCTGAATCAGACCCGGCAGTGTGTCCATCTTGGATATGGAGTGTACATTAGTGGTTGCCCCCCCCACCTCAATCAGCATGAGTTCTCCCAGACCCGCTTCGCCATTGGTGCCATCAGCCAGAAGCTTGGCCGCATTCAGCGAAGCCATAGGGGTAGGCATGATAATCTCGTGGACAAAATCACGCGCTTTGTCGATCCCCTTTGCCCGAACGATCCTCTCCATAAATATGCTACGAATCAGCTGACGGACAGGCTCGACATTGATGCTCTCCAAATCAGGCATCACGTTTTCAGTCATATAAGCCGGCTTACCCGCAGACTTCAGCAAATCCGCTACGTCGTCAGCTACCTCCTTATTACCTGCGACAACAACCGGTGAAACCAGGTTCGCCTCCGCCAACAACCGTGCATTATGCAAAATTGCTTCCTGGTTACCGCCATCCGTACCCCCGGCCAAAAGGATCATGTCGGGATGTATCTCCTCAATTTCTTTTACTTCGCGTTTATTCAATCTGTATGAAAAAACACGCATCAGTTTCGCACCGGCACCCAAGGCTGCTCTTTTTGCTGCTTCGGCTGTAAGTTCCGTCACCAATCCGATCGCCACCATGCGCAACCCTCCTGCAGCACTGCTACAGGCAAGCTTCACTTCGGCGTTCATTTTCTTGAGCTTCAGCTTTCTCTTCAATATCTCGGCCGCCTTGTGCAACCCGTCCATGACATTCGTGTCGACAGTGCTGGGAGATTGAGCAACGGCCAGAATCTTTTCACTGTCGAGCTCGACCGCCACCAGCTTCGTGTAGGTACTTCCAAAATCAATCAGAAGGCTGAGCCTCAATTGGAACCTCCTCTATTCGAACGGCAGGATTCACCGTTTCTTTACCTGATAACCAACTGCTTCCCTGTCCCATAGCTGCAGGTGAATCCCTTCTTCTTTAAGGCGATATTTCGCGACTTTCCCCGTTGGAGTGCGAGGAAAATCATCCCGGAATTCCACGTACCTCGGCACGGCGAACCACGGCATACCTTCTTCACAGAAGCGCAGCAATTCAAGCGGGTCTATGCTCGCTCCCTCCTTGAGAATGATGGAGATCTTGATATCCTCCTCGCCCATCTCGGACCACACACCGGATGCCGCGGACTCAAGCACCCCCGGATACCTGTTTACGACCGACTCAACCTCTGACGCGGAAACGTTCTCACCCCTTCGCCGCATACATTCCTTTTTGCGATCGATAAAGTACAGAAAACCGTTCTCATCTCTTCGACCATAATCCCCATAGTGATACCAGAGATTCCTGGTTACCTCCACGGTCGCCTCAGGCTTTTGGTAATAACCGGACATCATCGTAAAAGGTTCCAAAGGGCGGAAGACAAATTCTCCTCGAACACCCGAGGGGACCTCATTGTCATCCTCATCGAAGATACGCACGTCATAACCTGGGAGCGGCTTCCCACAACTCCCGACGGGAGTTTCCTCGTACAAAGGTGTCGTCACGACAAGCCCGGTCTCTGTTGCACCGAACGCCTGGATAAGCTTGAGCCCGAATCGCTTCTCAAAAGGACGTTCGAGATCCGAGGGAACCGGAACACCCAGAGCGATGCGTGCCGGAACCAGCGCATCGTCATCTCTCTGCGGTTGATTCCAAAGCAGGGTGATCATCGGTCCAAGAAAGTTGAACACCGTCGCATCATACTCCCTAATTTGCGCCCAAAAGCGGCTTAGACTGAATTTCTCGACTAAGGCACAGGTTGCGCCTAAAATGAGCGTCGCCATAATGGTGAGAAACTGGGCATTCATATGGAAGAGCGGCATACAGTTATAGAGTCTGTCCTTTGGTGTAAGCCCCAAGCTCTTTATGTAATTTGCTCCATTCACGTAACAGTAGTTATGGCTGTAAACGACCCCCTTCGATGCCCCGGTCGTTCCAGATGTGTACATAATTGCAACCGGATCCGTGTAACGCGGCTTACTACACGTTGGTTCATCTGCAGAATGGCTAAGCAAGCTTTCGTAAGGGATGGTCTCGAACCTGCTCTTCGCGAGTTTTCCTTCCGTAGGCACCGTTCTTATGACCAATTTCTTCAATCTTTTTAAGGATCCCTCAATCCTGTGTACCCGATCCACAAGGTCTTCGTCGATCACGACAAGCTCGGCGCCACCATAATTGAGGAAATACTCGAGAGTGTCCCCCTTAAAAGCGGTATTGATGACCGCTTCAACAGCGCCAATCTTCCCTAAAGCAAACCATGTGTAAATATACTCCGGACAATTGGACATCATTATGCTGACGTTGTCACCTTTCCTAATCCCGAGCGCAAGCAACGCGCTGGCCACCCGGTTCACTCGCTTCGCCAATTGCCGGTAGGTAATCTTTTCTCCGGTGACATAACCGAAGACCTTATCTGGGTACCTGGCTGCCCTGTCGTTCAATAGGTAACCAATCGTTCTTTCATCCTTCTCAAAGTTCGGAGTCCAAATATTCATGTCTTCTCTCGCTTTAACCGTGAAAAAGGGGACAGACTGCTATCAAACGGATCGGGATGCCTTTGCGCGGCCTTTCAGGTTTCCAATCCCAAAACCCTCAAGGCGTTCGTCCTGTATACCTTATCGAGCACCTCTGGCTTGTAGCCGCCCCGCTCCCAATCTTGAAGAAGCAGCTCGTAGTTGAAGAGCGGATAGTCCGACCCAAACATCACTTTATCCTGAATCCTGGAATTAATTTCCTTTCGGAACCTTTCTCCAAAATATCGGGGGGCCGTGCCGTGCTGCTCATTGTAAACATTCGGGTGGTGAATCAGCACAGAAACCATTTCATTCTCAAAGGGCCAAGGATGGTGGGCGCAGATAATCGTGAGCTTAGGGAATTTCCAGGCCACGTCATCCACATAAGGAATGGGATTCTCCGTCCACAATGGCACCCTTCCTCGGATAGCCAGATGCCCAACCCAAATCTTGACCGGTACCCTTGCTTCTATGCATAGCTCATAGTAAGGATACCAAGCCTTATCGTTGGCAGGGACACCGGTCAAAGCCCCCCCCACAGCGATGCCATATGAGCCCAAATCCTGGATGCACCGCTCCAACTCGCGCAATCCTTTCCATCCCCAATCCGGATCAATGCCCAGCCAAAACCCGGCGATGACATCGCTGTATTTCCGCTTGAGTTCGCCGATATAGTCATTTCTGTCTCGAATCAAATCGAAGTCATTCCACCCGAGGATCTTCCATCCGCCACCGAGGATGACGCTTTTCACATCATAACGTCGTAAGTCCTGGGTCAGTTCCTCTTCAGATTTCAACAGTGCATCAGGTGACTTGAAATAACTGCTCAGCTCCGCGAGCAGCTCGGGATCGCGAATCATCGCCCCGTTTTCCTTGCTCATCAAAGCAAGCTGCAAATCAATTACCTTCATCGCTCTCCATCCCGACTCAGCCAGGCACCCCGAAGCCGCCGCTCAGTTCTACGCGCACTTCGGCTGCAAGCATTACTCTGAACTCCGACCCAGATCCCATTCGCTCCAATCAGCGCGGACTGTTTCCGGCACCACCGAGGGCCCGTGGCCCACCCCATCGAGCCATGCAGCGGCGACCGGCTCGGCTTCACCAACACGACCGAACGTTCTGTCCATTTGGTCGCCGCCGCCAAACTTGAGCCCAGATCTATAGGACACTCGCACCGATCGGCTCAGAACGTACGCAAAAATCCCCGGCAATCATATTGAGATCCACCTTCCTGCCCTCCGCCTTCTCTCTCTCCGCAAGCTTCTCGCGGTTGTATTCGATGATGTCCTTGCTGAAAGGCAGGTTGCCGGTCTGCAGATAGCGGATGGCTCCCTGGAGGTCGCGTGCTCCCAAGACCTTGGCTTTCAGCGGCATGTATGGGGAAAACGGAAAGTCCAGAACGCCTTCTTCCACGGCTTTCATCTGCCCTACTACCACATCGCCGTCGCCCAGTTCGAGAACCCGGTCCACAATGGCCCGCGTCTCCTTCTTGATCCATTCCTTTTCAGCCAACACGGCTTGGTCGCTCAGCAGATCCTGGTTCTTCAGAAGGCGGTAGATCTGCTTGGCCATTTTCACCCCTGCGGCATTCGCTTCCTTGGCCGGCACCCCGATAGCCTCCTGGACCGACTTCACCACAGTCCAGTCGCACTTGGCCATAGCGGCAGTCGTGGCACACAGCCCGACCATACCAGCCGCTTGGGAGATATCCTCCGGCCAGTCGCCCATCCAGGACCAGATCCACCGAGACAGCACCACTTCGTCCTTGGATGCGGGTATCGGGGTTTTCGCAACCTTGTAGCCGAGCTTCACAAGATATTCGCTGACCAGTTCCGTTACCGCGCCGAGCTGCGCGACATCCTGGACCATATTGAGTTGCAGGCCTGTACCTACACTCTGATGCGTTCCCCCCTGCTCCGCCGCGATGATGCTGTCGATAACAACCGTCGCCAGCAACACACTCGGCGGCGTCCACCCATTGACACAGCCGACGATTGTCAACTCGACGGGCACGTCACGCTCGATGTAATACCCTGCCAGCCGATTGATGTATTGCTGCACCTGGGTTCTCTTGGACAGGGGATAATCCCTGCAATGCTGGGCGACGCAGTGCAGCGTGTAGGACGGAGTCGCCAAAAAGCCAGAGGCCAAGCCCATCTCGGCATTAAGCTCAGTATCCTGATCCGGCGAACCGACGACACGAATGGGAATTTTGAGGGACTCATTGACCTTCCGAAGTTTCTCGAGGCCAACGTTCACAATCGGCAGCCCGTTAAGCTGCGATCTGCCCGTCGCTTCGCTTTCTTCCATCCCACGTTGCGCCAGATCATACTTGCCCGAGCGGGTATAGGAATCGGTGTGCAACAGGAAGAAGTCAGCCCCAGCCTCTGCAACGTATTTCATATGCGCCATCACTTCGTTCACGTTGGCTATCCCCGTGCCCGGCTCGGCGAGAATCTGCCCCAAGGTTTTGCCTTTTGCCAACTTCTTGGCGAAATTCTTGGTGTCCGGCTGGCTCTTCCCATACGCCACCGCTTTGTCCAGTTCCTCTAAGTCTTTGCCCGTCGGCCAGCGAGTCAGCACTTCTTTACGCTTCTCGAAAAATTCCCCATCAGTCCATCTCTTGTTCTGTACTTTGCTGCTCATGTATCCCTCCTTAAGGCGCCTTTTCTTGTGCGCAGCATCATATAACTCGGCCTAACATCAGAAAGCTCGACATATGGCACTCACGCCATTCCCAAATCTTCTTTGAGATGCTCGATCGCTACTGTCGGCAAGGTCCGCGGCGGATAGACTCGATTGATTCCCAGCGCCTTGAATTTTTTCTCCACACTCGGCCAGTCCTCACTCCCCACTACCAGTTGCCCTCCTACATAGAGGAGAATGTCCTTTAGGCCCGCCTCGTCACACTTCTGCCTTAATCCCTGGCAATCCAGATAGCCCTGGCCATAAACCGAGGTGATCAGGATAGCATCCGCATCAGTCTCGACGGCGGCTTTAATAAAATCCTCTTGCTGCACCATCGAGCCCAGCCGAACCACGTTCACCCCAGCCTCGCTCAGGGTATGTGAAACAAGCCAACTTCCAATGCTGTGGCCGTCACTACCGATCACCCCGGTGATTACCGTCAAAGGTCTGTCTTTGGCCTTCTTTTTCGTCATGATTCTTCCTTTTGCCTCCGTAACACTCTATCGTCAATGTTTTGGCATCCGCCTAGGATTTCTTCGAGATTGAATCCAATTTTTTTGAATCAATCGGCTTGTCTCTAATCGTTTTTGTTCAGAGAGTATGGCTGCCGTTAATTTGAATAAATCTGTTAAAAAGCCCCACACCCTCTCCTAGTCAGATTTTTCACCTATGTTTCTGCCGGGGCACATCAAGAAGCTGCCTTCTTCTTGTACCAAAGCACCAGGTTCTTATCGACATCCACATACCGCTCGGGCGTGACGACAAATGTTGTCATCGGATGCTCGATGATCGCTGGACCCTGAATCTGGTTACCGGCCTTCAGAGAATCCATATCCCAGATGTCGAATTTCATCCACTTTCCCTTGTGACAAACGTCTCTCTGCCCCTTGCTGGCTTGGGCCGACGGCTTCGGCCCCTCCAAGGGATATTCGGCCAGGTTCGGTTTCGTCTGATCTACCGTTGCAACAAGCAGCACGTCAGTGATGGCGTAACCCGCCTCGGGGAACCTGGCGCCTACCGGATAAATGGACGTGTAGACCTTTTCGAAGCCACCGATCACTTTATTCAGGTCCTCGATATTATTCACCCTGCCTACTGGAACCATTGCGGGCCAATGGTCGAGCTGCCCGATATACCTGGCCTCGATGCCGTATTCCAGACGAACCCTTTCTTTGGCGAACCCTTCTTCTGCAAAATCCTGATAAGCTTTTTCTTCGAGCTCCTGCCAACCCTCGTTCAGGCGGATGGACTTCTGGACCTTCTCCTCATCCGGCATATCCGGTGGGTAAGTGCAATTGACCGTCTTGGTGTAGCGGTGGCTGTAGTCGGCACAGGCAGCCCCGAAAGCGGAGAAGGCCGCAGCCCACGGCACCGTGCAGGCTGCCGCCACGTCCAGCTTGTCCAACAGCCCCCACATGTGCATCGGTCCGCTGCCGCCGTAGCAGATAAGCGTGTAGTCCCCTGGGAAGAATCCTTTTGAGAGAATCGCATCCCTGACGTGATCCGCCATACGGCTGTGCAGAAGATCCAGCACACCCGTGCTCGCCTGGTAAACGTCCAACCCAAGGGGTTCGACGAGATGCTTCTGGAGTTCCTCCAAGGCCTTCGCCTTGTCGAGTTTCACCCTGCCACCCAAGAAGTTGTCCTCGTTCAGGTAGCCCACTACCAGATCCAAGTCTCCAATCGTAATGTTGGGCCATTGGTAGCAAGTGCCTACATGGCTGCCAGCACTCTCAGGCCCCAAAGTGATCTTCTTGAACTCCGCATCCACATGGATCTCCTGACCCGTTCCGCCGGCAATGGAATCGATGTTCATGACCGGCACGTTGATCCTGTGCCGTGCGAAATCCGACTCCGCCTTGATGTCGATGTGACCTCTTACAATCAGTCCGACATCCCAGGTCGTACCCCCCAAATCAGCGGCAATGACATTTTCGATCCCGAGCTTTTCGGTCAGCAGATACCGGGCGCCGATCAAACCGCCGATCGGCCCGGAGACCACCGCCTCGTACAGTCTCGGATAATGCCTGTTCACGACACTGCCGTAAGCCAGCATGGTTTGAATTGGATATCTGAACCCCTTGCTCTTTGCCGCGTTCTCCACTTTTGTCAGTGACTCACGCGTCAACTCCGCGCCATAGCCTTGAAAGCATAGGCTTTTAAAGCGCATGTTCTCCCCTCTGCGCGGAGAGATATTGTAAGAGGTTTCCACAATCGTCGTCTTGCCTCTTTTACTGACTTCTTCACGGGCAATCTCCGCTGCCATCAGCTCATGTGCTGGATTGGCATAGCAGCACTGGAAAACGATCCCGATGAAATCCACCTCTTCGTCCAGAAGCTCATTGACGGCTTGCCGGACCTGATCCTCGTTCAACGGAATGGCTATGGTGCCCGGTTCCAGATGGTAGTGCTGCCAAAAGCTGGGGCCCACCACCCGCCCGCAGATGCCCTTGACGTTCTTCCTCTGCACAAGCGCGGGCGGATGCTCGTGAATACAAACGCGCATTCGATCGTGGAAGGACATCCCAAGCCAGGTCAGCCCCCGGTCCATGACCGCCATGTCCTCGAAACCACGGGTGGTCAATATACCGAGTTTTCGACCGGTCCCAGTCAGGATGGCATTGAGCATTTGGGTTCCCGTGTACCCGATGTTGACTGCATCCTTGTGAACTTGTTCCGATGTCAAGCCCATGTGAGCTGCGGCGTCATCGACCGACTCCAGGTAACTGATCGACTGGTCCACCTTGTGCGTCAGAGCCTTGCCCAGGGTAAAGGATCCATCCTCTAGTACCACGAACGCATCCGTCATGGTACCGCCCGCGTCGAATGCCATCAGGCAGTTCTCAGTCCTTGCTCCCATTAGTTCCCTCCTTCCCCCCATTGCCCGGTCAGTTCGTTGGTTCTGTCCTCCAACCACTCTGGGGATTCATCCGGCAGGGGATGCCCCTGCTCGCGATAGACCCGATCGATGTCCGGAAGTACTTCGAAGATCACCGGATATCCCAGCGGCACAACCTCCACAGCCAACTGTGTCAAGCAGCCCGGGCAGTAGAATTCCCTCGCCTCAACCAAATCAGGGTTCGGAAGGCTATAGCGCAAGCTGATCACCTCAGCGAACTCGGCCTCCGTTTTGCGCACCCTCACCCTGCAGCTCAATTTCCAATTGATTCTGTAGTCCCCTAATTCCTGGCCACAGGTGCATTTGATCACTCTCGACCCATCATCCTTCCGCACCACATACAGGTGTTCCGCGATCCGGACGAGAATTTTCTCTGGCCAAGAGACACGCTCCTGCAAAACCTCGATATACTTCAAGAACCGGTCTTCGTCCTTGGGCTCCATCCGCATCAGCCGCTTCGCTGTATCCCATGCAAGCGTACCGTCAATCAACCGGCGTAGATTCTCCTTGCTAGCTACATTACCGCTCTCTTGCTGATTCGCCATTTCTCTTTCTCCTCAAGAAGTGCATTTCATTTAAAGGGAATAGGACTTCGGGAGGGCCCAGAACCCCCTCCACTTCCGGCCCCACTTCTCGTTGGCAAGGCCGTCCCTATAAATAACCTCAACGGTCTCGTGAAAGTGTTTGTTCAAGACAGCTTCCCGCTCCGTTTTCCACCACTCCGATGCAGGAACCGAGACCACCTCTCTCTCCTCGCGCATCGCCTGGCGGTTCGTTTCCATTGCGGCAGTGTCAACTTTCCACTTGCCGTTCTCCTTTGAGGCCGGCGCGCCATAAATCTTCACCGCTGTCTCCGCGGTAATAAGATCCCTATCCAGATCCGCCTCGATATTCCGGGCCGTCCTATCCAGCGGATCGCCCCAGGCTTCGGTATGATGCGCGAGAATAACGAACAGGTCCCCGTGCTCCAGTTTGTTGGCCACGGTCTCGCCTTTGCAGTGTAAGACCTCCTTCGCCGTGAGCTTCCCCTGCTCGAGCCATTCACGGATCTCATCAAGCGTTCCCGGGTACTCGCCCTTCGCCATCAGCTCAGGCATGTTGGTGCCGCGAATAAAAAGCGACGCATGGCCCAAGCTGGGATAGCTCCCGTTGCTGCCACAGCAATGAGCCGTAACTTCCGCATTCATCGCGCAACCATCGTTGGCCGAGAAGTACAGCCCCGGCTCATTCACAACGAACGCCAAGGTGTAGCCCATGCCACCCCTGTATTTACCGTGGCAACAGTTGTCCTTCGTCGTGACACCGCGAATGATGGTGAGGAGTGGAGGCTCAAGGGTCTCCCACTCCTCGGACTCGCCATAGTCGGTCTCCGGGTTTTGCCCGGAAGAATCGGCAATACCGCCGTCCATGAAAGCGCGCGCTGCGGAAACCTGCGCACCCACGAGGGAGAAGTTGCTCATGCCCCACGCCCCACCGTCCTCAAAGACCCCGGACATGCCGTAGATGTTGAAATCGCTAGCCTCGTGAGCGAAGGTTTCCTCGAGATAGCCCTTCCCAAACAAAGCCCTCGAGAGGATACGAATCGACAAGCCGTTGCCCGTCCTGCACCCCATGACCGCCGATGAGGGGGTGCCAACGAACGGGTTGGAGGGGTTCGTCACACTGCCGTAAGGACGATCGAACTCCATGAGGTAAATATTGCCCGTGTGGAAGTTTTCCCCAGACATGAACACGGGATACCAGGCAAGGTTCAGGCCGAACCGGAAGGACCCGTAGTACATGTTGTAGTGATGCCAGTCGTTGGCGCTTGCGCCGTTGAAATCATACTTCAAGCGGCCATCCGCGAGAGTTACCTCGAGCGGAAAGTGCAGCAGCCAGTCCTTGTTTGCCTCAGGGAAAAGGAGCCCCAGTTTCCCCTTATATCTTACCGGCTGCACCAGAGGAAAATTATAAATGCCCGGCAGGGTCCAATCCCGCAAGCGCTTTTCCATTGCGGCGCGCTCGCGCTCCATCACCTCGGCCATTCCTTGAATGACGTAGTCCGGGCCGAACTCCTCGCAAACCTCCAAAATCCGGTCCCGCAGCATGATGCATCCGGTCATGCGCATCTTGCAGTCCAGGACGTTAACGTCTCCCAACCGCGTCCGTCTTCTCCATTGGTTCTCCCACCACGGGAAAAGCACATCGTTCTGGCCTGACCTAAGGGGGGGATAGTCAAAACCTTCGACAAAGACATTGGGCGCCACGGTAGGCACCGCGCCAGGAATCAACCCGCCGACCTCGGAAATGTGATTTACCCCGCCCGCCCAACCGATATGTTGGCCTTTGTATATGATGGGCGTAAACGTAAAGCAGTCCGCGGCGTGCGGAGCTCCGTAATACGGATCATTGCATTCCCATATGTCACCATGGTTGATGCCTGCCGATTGGTCATAGCCCAGTTTCGCGAACGACTCGACAACAACCGGCATCGTGGCGTTATGACCGGCCAATCCCAGCGAACCGGCCGGAACATCCCCCTCCCGGGTCTGAAGGCCGAAGACCAACTCGCCCATGCCTGTCGCCGCTGGCGAAGCGGCGACATATTTGCCGGTTTCGCGCGCCCCCAAAACCGCCGACACCAACCGGGAATTGAAGCGGTCGAACTTCACGGGGTCCTGGTCTCTCAAGCTCAACTTCTCGATCCCCCAATAGTGGCCCGTCTCCTTGCTGATCCGGTCGCGCGCCTCGATCCTCTCCTTCAGTGTTTTGAACTTTGTATGAAAGCCGATCGTTTCCATTTCTCCTCCTCTCGTTTCCATTTTTTCTCCTGCATTTTCGGTTCCCCTGCTTTCACGCTCGCATGCGTGTTGCTTCCCGGGTCCGGCCCCTCGCTGGGTCCATCCCGTTGCAGGCCGCGCACAACCATCTTGGAATTGGAGCCGTTTATCTTTTGTCTGACTGTACCGTCTGATTTACTGTCGCGGCGGTTAGCTAAATTACACACATCTTGACGCATGTGTCAATCATTTTTTCTCTCGACGCTATTTTTCTTTCTCGTCCAGGCTGATTGGGGGGCGAGGAAAACTTTGCCTCGGCTCACGGAGGCCTCTCGAGGTATGCGCCCTCTTCGAAACCATCCCACCAAGCCAAGAATGGGTGTGATTCAAGCGGTAGTTAGGGGTCGGGGCAATTTTCTTAGGACAAGGTTCCCCCATCCTGGATCTACATTCCCTTCTATACATGACGCCATAAATATTTGCGCATAATGGAGACCTGTGCTATGCTAGCCTCCGAAAGGAGGTGAAGCATGCGCAAGCTGGAAATTACAGATCCCGAAATCATGCGGCTGGCGATCCAGGACGAGATCATGAGATCCGAGGAATCGCGATACGATCATCGGCTTCATGGTGTTCTCCTGGTCAGCCAGGGATTCAGCTGTGCGAAGGTTGCAGACCTCTTGGGCCACAGCCCTCGTACGGTTCAGTATTGGGTGAAGCGCTTTGAGGAAAGCGGCTTTGCTGGGCTGCAAGAAACCGAGAGACCTGGCCGGCCAAAATCCCTGGATGAGAAAACCATCAGTGCCGTTGCCTCTGACCTGCGGAAATCGACCGAGACGTTTGGCTACCGCCAGAATCTCTGGGACGGTAAGCTGCTCAGCCATCACCTTGCCACCCGGTACGGGGTCGATCTCGGCGTACGTCAATGCCAGCGCCTTTTTCACAGGCTTGGGTTCAGACGGAGAAAGCCACGCCCGGTCATTGCACGATCCGACGCTGAGGCGCAGCGGAGATATAAAAAAACTGCTGCGGATGGCTAAACGTCGGGATCTTGATATTTGGTTCGAGGACGAATGCCACTTCCAGCAACACGGTTCCCGTTGCACCATGTGGGTCCCGCCGGAAGACCTCGACCCTGTTGTGCTGCATGCACCGACACGCAAAAACATCGCGGTATATGGCGCTGTGTGCGCTCGTGATGGGCGCTTTCTCGTGCAACGGGCCGAAAAATTCTGTGCGGAGTCGTTCCTCATCTTCCTAAAGAATCTTTTCAGGCGAAGGGCGAAAAGAAAGAAAATGGTTTTGGTCGTGGATAATGCCCGTTGGCACCACGCAAGGCTACTCCAGCCCTGGCTCAAAGCCCATAAAAAATATCTTCGTCTTGACTATCTTCCACCCTATAGCCCGGAGCTTAACCATATCGAAAGGATCTGGAAATTGACCCGCCGTCTCAAGACCCATAACCGGTATTTTGCAAGCTTGGAAGAGTTGGCCAAATCGGTATTTCAGCAATTCCGCGACTGGTATGATCCGAACCAAACGCTTCGACGTCTATGCGCAATTATTTAAGACGCTCTGTATAGTACCCTATAATAAAGGTGCAGCACGCTTATAGTCAGAGTGCGAACCTATAAAAGTCAAGCCCCTCCCACCCAATAGCACCAAAGGATCCCTGCTGCCGGGAGCACTATAACGACTCCAAATAACAAGCGCCAGAAGGCCGGCGCATTGCGCAACTCCATGAAGTACAAGACAACCGCCGCCTGTTTGATTGCAGCGATAACAACAACAACGACAGTTGCCGTACCCAATTCAGCGCCCCCCTCTGCCATTCCCCATACAAACAAAGTGGCAAGAACAAGCAGCACATAAACCAAGAACATCTGATTGCGAACCAATGAATACATTTTTACCTCACCAGATACAGAAGTGCGAAAAGCATGATCCATATAACGTCCACGACGTGCCAATACGTGCCACATTTTTCGAAAAAGAGCACATTCTCTCCAGACGAGACGGCGGTCCGTGCTTTCCACCGGCAGAACGCTAGAAATAAAATTCCAATTAAGACGTGCAGGCCATGGAACCCCGTAAGCACGAAATAATACATAAAGAAATCATTTGTTACCATCGAGAGACCAGCACTAACTTTAACAGCATATTCAAAGGCCTTTACCATCATAAACAATACGCCACAGCAAATTGCGCCCGAAAACAATCTAGAGGAAATCCTCCATTTTTCCTCCTTGGCCATCTCAATAGCGGCAACCACGAACCAGGAACTCGTCAACAGAATAATCGTGTTTATAGCACCAACATTGGCATTCACTACTTCCTGAGAGGAATTGAAAAGATCGACATCCTTGTTTCTATCTAACGTATACGATACAAAAATAGCACCGAACAAGAAAAGATCGTAGAGCATGATCGCTGTCAACGCAGGACCCGCAGGCAGATGCCTTACCTTGGTCTCCATATGAATATCCCCCACCAAATTCACTCCAATGTCCTTCGTACTCTCGATCATCGGAAGTCCCATCGGCTTATCCATTTCCCGCTTATAGGCTGCCACATTTTACCATTATTGTCGTTTCACCATTAGATCTAATAATTCAGCAACCGCCTTGGCTCAACCATTCACTTCAATGTTTTGGATTTCCTTTTACTTGACTCACCTGCATTTAAACGCCGACCGCGATAGAATCCGATGGTTGCATAAGTCAACAAATTCCAGATCTGTATTGTTCTCTATACTTGAGCGATGACAACGATCACTAGTGTTGCCTTATCGAAAAACACGTCCTTCTTTACTACTTCCAAGGAGTTCTTCGTGCTCATGATAAGCCAGGTTCAACTGCCGTCTGCCCGCCTAACACGGCAGACGCTCTTATCCTGACAGATACAGGAGGGGAAAAAGCATGATCCATATAACGGTTACGACATGCCAAAACGTCCCGCACGTTTCAATGAAATTAATATCCTCTTTGCAAGAATCGGCCATGCGCATCTTGCTCCGGCATAGTGCCAGAACAAACATTCCGATCAAAACGTGAATACCATGCAACGCTATAAACACAAAATAGTACATGTAGAAATCGTTGGTGACCATCGAAATACCGGAACTGAACTTTCCCGCATATTCAAAAGCCACTATCACAAGAAAAAAAACGCCACAGCCAATTACGTTAGAAAACAAGAAAGAGGCAACTCTGCTCTTGTCACGCCTAACCAATTGAACAGCGACAACAACAAGCCATGAACCCGTCAGCAGTAGGATGGATTTTATTGCCCCGACATCGGCACTTAGTAATTTCTGGCAGGAATTAAAGAGATCAACGTTTTTGCTTCTCTCATAGGCATACAACACGTACAATATGCCGAACGTTGACAGGTCGGAGAGAACAAACCCCGAAGCGAAATCAGAGCTCCCACCCAAATCCCTTTCCTCCTTTTTTTGTACATGAGCAAGCCCGCGCTCCTTGGACTTTTCCCTCTCTTTCATATTAAGCACTTCCAATCAGCCTCTGGGTCAATGTGGCCGAAACACTACCCCTTGAAATATTCGGCTGGGGCCAGCGTCAGACACATCGACACAGAGGGGTTGTAGACAGTGACTCAAGGAAGGGTTGCGAAGGACTTCCGGTATCACCTCCTAAATAAGCGCGACTGAGCGGCCGCTAGCCTGATCGAAGGTCGTCGCTCAACCCGTTGCTTTGGCGAGCTCCGGTGCAACCTTCATACGGTTGAGGTGCTGGAGCATCGGTATCGAGTAGGCAACAAAAAACATTATCCAGTTCGTGTAGACCAGCCAGAAGTTGACCAGACCCCCGATCGAAAACGGACCAGAGCGGAACCAGGGGACAAGGGTGAGGAGACAGAGATCCGCCCCGGATAGAATCGCGATCCACCCGCACCACTTAGGGAAAATGCGCGGCTGCCCGTGCTCAACCAAGGTGAACGCCCCGATAGCCCACACCTGTATCACTGTAATCCAGTACGTTTGCAGCCAAATGAACCACGCGGTTTTGTGGATCGAATAGATAATCTGTGGGGTTACCTCGCCGGTCTTGGCGAGAAACGCAGCGGTTAGCCACATCGCCGGTACTTCGGTGAGCAACCAACCGGTGAAAAATCCGCCGCAAAGCTGAACAAGAGCCAACACGGGCACCCGCTCCCGTTTCCACATCATGACTGTCAGTTGTACCGACCAAATACAATAAAACATACCAAAAATGCAGGCCAATGTCATACCAAACATAAGCCTGTCGTGATGTGGCCCATAGTACTCTGCCATTAGCTGCTCTGGCCCGAGTGTTGCGTACGGGGGCGGCAAATTGAGGCCGATGAATGCCCAGAAAAAGATGAACCCTGCTGCATAAACCGGTCCCAGCCATGCACAGACCTTCTGACAAATCAGATTCGTTTTCTCCGAAATCATTTATCCTCCTCCTTACTAGAGAAACATATGGTTTTGCATCTATCCGATTGCCTGGGGCTTCCTCTGTCTATTGCCCGCCTATCGTATCGCAGCCTGCCCGCCATCAACAAAAAGCGTGCGCGCCGTAATCCAATCAGAATCAGGGCTAGCCAAGAAAACGCAGACACGCCCAACATGTCTTTCCGGATCACCCATGTAACCCAAAGGAATCTGTTTTAGAAAATCTACATACGCTTCAGGGTCTGTTTTTCTAAAATTCTCAGAAGCATCAGAAGTCGCAAGAGGTGCAATAGCATTCACTTGAATTCCGTATTGAGCCCATTCCAGAGCCGCTGTTCTTGTCAGCCCAATAATCCCTTCTTTTGCGGCGGAATAGTGAGCATGTGCTTTCAATCCATACAAGCCGGCCATGGAACCAAAATTAATGATTTTCCCTCCATGTTTTTTAAGATAGGGAAAACAGGCCTGCATGCAGTAAATGGAACCATAAAGAGCAGATCTCATAATTTTATCGATATCTGCATCTGTAATTTCTTCAAGCTTCCTTATATCGTAGGCCATTGCATTATTTACAAGGATATCCACCGTGCCGAACGCTTTTACCGTGGCATCAACCAAGGCCTGAACATCGACCCTCTCACCTACATCCCCTTTGACAGCAAGGGCTTTGCCGCCCATGCCTTTGACCTCTTCGGCCATCGCGGCCACCTTCTCATACCTGCGTCCTATCGTGGAAATGGTCGCGCCTTCCTTGGCAAAGGCCCTGGCAATGCCAAGCCCCAGACCAGACCCCGCACCCGTGATGATAGCAACTTTCCCTTCCAGTACATTCCCCATCCAAGTTCCTCCTATTTTTCAGCCCCTCGAGGGCCCGCCTCTTTCAGCCCAGCGTTTCAACCTCTTTTTGCGGAGCCTGTTGCATGAAATCCATCGTCAGGCTAACCTCACCCGGATCGTACCGGATGACAGCGTTTGGATATGCCTTTTCGAAAACATGCAGCATGGCTTTGTTTTCGGGAAGAACGGTCGCGTAGAACCCCCTGTATCCATTTTTAGTCGCAATCTCTTCTAATTGCTTCAGCAGGTACTTTGCAACCCCTAGATTCTGGAAGTCGTCCCTGACAACCAAAGCCACCTCTGCACGGTCCTTCTCGGCGCTTGCATAGGTAGCGATCGCCATGATCTCCTTGCTCCCCTTATTTCGCACCAGTCCGATCAAGGTGAGGGATTTCCGGTAGTCCAGATTAGCCCAATGCCGTTGCGCCATCCGATGCGTGAAAAGATCCATCTTTGCAAAAAACCTGTAAAAGATGGTCTCTTCCCTCAATGAGTAAAAAAATTTTCGATAGGAGATTTCATCCGATGGAAGAAGAGGACGCACAGATATCGTCTTTCCATTGCCTAATCGGGTTCTGCTCTTGTACTCCTCGGTGAACATAAGGTCGATAGCCGGCGGCGGCAGTTGATCCCTAAATATATAACCGCTCTGCTTCGCACCCTCAATCAGGCTTTCACGAAACGATGGATGGGCAATTTGCGCGAGCTCGATGGCGCGCTGGTAAATGCTCTTGCCTTTCAAGTGAGCGATCCCGTACTCTGTCACGACAAAATTCACGTCTGCTCGAAGCGCGGCCACTCCGGCACCTTCCCCCAGGTTCGCCACGATGCGAGACACGGTTCGGCCTTTTGCCGTTGAGGGCAGGGCTATGATCGAAACTCCGCCCTTGGAAAGGCCGGCGCCACGAATGAAGTTCGCCTGATCGCCGGTACCGCTGAAAAATCTCCTTCCCAAAGAATCCGAACAGACCTGCCCGGTCAAATCGACTTGAATGGCCGAGCTCAGCGATACGAAATTGTCATTGAGTGCAACGATGTTGGCCCTGTTGACAAAGTCCGCGGTTTCAAATAGGAAACTGGGGTTACCGTCGATGAAGTCGTAGGTGCTCCTGGTTCCCTGGCAGAACGACGCTACGGCCCGGTTGGGGAGGAAATTCTTCTTTCGGTTCGTTATCACTCCGCTTTTGAATAGAGGAATGAATGCATCGGTGATCATATTGGTGTGAATGCCCAAGTCATTCTTGTTGTTGAGAAATCCAAGAATCATGTATGGCAGGTGCCCATATCCTACTTGAAGGGTGCTCCCGTCGTCGATCAGCTCTGAAACGTAATAGGCGATCCGCATGGCTGCCTCTTCATCGGCGATGGTTGGGGTGTACTCAACCAGCGGCTCCTCAAACGGCACGAGGTAATCGATTTCGTCCGTGTGGATGAACCCATCTCCGAAAGTGCGAGGCATGCGGGGATTCACTTGGGCAATCACAAATCCTGCATTCTTGACTGCCGCACGCGTGACATCGATGGAAACGCCCAAACTTCCATACCCGAATTGATCCGGGGGGCTGATCTGCACAAGAGCGACATCAAGACCAATCTGGTTGCTATCGAAAAGATGCGGAATCTCCGAAAGATAAGTTGGAACGTAGTCAATCTTACCCTCGAGACAGGCCTGCATCATCGTAGGACTGGTAAAGAAGAGTTTTATGGCAAAGCGCTGAGCAACATCATCGTCTACCAAATATTCGGCCAGCGTGATAGCCAGCATTTGGTAAATCATGATATCCTGCAAGCGTTGGTCGCCGATCATTGCCTGAATTAAATGACGAGGCTCTCCACATGCCGATCCAATAAAAACGCGGCTCCCGTTCTCAATCTTCGACACCGCCTCTCGGGCGGTCACAATTTTTGCTTTCAACTCGGCCTCTACTCTCACTTTGGGGCGCTAGGCGGGACGACGAGTACAGGAACCTTAGACCTTTGTAAAACGGTCCTTGTCACACTTCCCAACGCTGTCGCACCCAGAAGGCCTTTGTGTGCCCCTATCACAATCAGACCACACTCATGCTCGACGGCGGAATTGATGATTTCCTCCGCAATATTCCCTTCCTTGATGATGATATCCTTGATCTCGATGTCCGACTTGCTCACATCTATTTCTGCTGCCGAATAAAACTCAACCAGAGTTCGCCGGAGGCGCGTATCGCTTTTTTTCCCTATCAGAATCCTCCGCGCGGCCTGTTCATGAGCCTGTCTCAATTGACGTAAGGTCTCTTCTCCCTCGAGACCCGCCAGTCTCAACCGCATTCCAAGTGGAATCTTCTCTATTATATGGAGAATGATGATTTCAATTTTGTACAACATACCCATGATGGCCGCATAATGAAACACTTCACGAGAGTTTTCCGTCAGATCCGAAGCAAAGAGAACAGTTTTGATCTTCGGGTACATGCCTTCGCCTCCTTTTCGAGCGTGGCTGTTAACGCTATCATTTCTGGCCCGAGATGCCATATACCAATTCATCAGCCAGCATTGTACGCCGTCGGCCATACGAGCGCAGCAAGTACGACGACAGACTTGGCATGAGAATCAAAGCGCCGACCATGTTCCAGAGGAACATGAACGCAAGAAGAATGCCCATATCGGCTTGGAACTTGATCGGCGACCAGTACCAAGTGATGACTGCAGCCGCCAGCGTCACGCCGATCAGGGCTACGATCTTGCCCGTGAATGCCAGTGCATTGCGGTAGGCATCAGGCAACGATCTGCCCATACGCTGCTGAGTCAGTTGGACACTAAGCAGATAAAGCGCGTAGTCTACGCCGATACCCACGCCCAGTGCTGCCACTGGAAGGGTTGCGACCTTGACCCCGATACCCATGATTACCATCAGGGCCTCGCAGAGAATCGAAGTGACGATAAGCGGAACGATAGCCACCACCACCGCACGCCAACTTCTGAACGTGACGAAGCACAGCAATACAACGGCACCATATACATACAGAAGCATCGTACGATTAGCATGGCTAACAGCGATATTCGTCGCAGCTTCGATGCCAGCATTACCGGCCGCCAGCAGAAACTTCCTCTCCGGTGTGTTGTGCTTGGCGGCGAAAGCCTCAACGGTTTGGACGACGCGCGACAGTGTTTCCGCCTTGTGGTCAGCCAAGAAACTAATCATCGGTGCAACGGAGCGGGAATCATTTATGATCTCAGGATTTGAATCGAAAACATAATTGATCGCATCGTTGTTAACGAACGTGTCTCGACTAATCGTCATCCATTTTTCCCATCCTTCAAAACCTGCGCACGTGTAAAACCGTCCAAGACTTGCCGCCGAAACCGTTGTCTGCACACCTGGGAGGTCACGCAGTTCCTCCTCCAGGCGGTCCATTTCAACCAGTGTTTCGAACTCCAGAAGTCCTTGCTCCGGGGTCGAGACGATAACCGCGAATTGATCACTCGACAAATGGTAATGGCTGGTGATATACGCATTATCCCTATTGTATTGGGAATCCGGCCTGAGCTCGGGAGCCCCCGGATCCAGGTCCCCGATCTTCAGTCCCCCTCGGACCACGAGACCCCATCCGGCCAGAACTGCACTAACAGCGATGACTGCTATCGCCCACCGCGGTTGAGTAAATCGACCGATCAGCCGTATAAAGGGTTGCCCCGCCTCTTTACTCTTCAAACTGTGCCGGGCCGCCTTTAGACTGACACCGGTATAGGACAAGAGGATCGGCAGCAGGATCAGATTGGTGAAGATCAACACCGCCACACCGATGCTGGCCCCCAGTGCCAGTTCCCTGATAACAGGGATGGCGATCACCATGAGCACTGCAAAGCCAATCGTGTCACTCAACAGAGCGGTCAGGCCAGGCAAGAATAGCCGTCTAAACGTGTAGCGAGCAGCAACATACCGGTCGGTACCACGTCCGATGTCCTCCATGATACCGTTCATCTTCTGCGACCCGTGGCTCATGCCAATGGCAAAAACCAAAAATGGTACTAGGATTGAATAGGGGTTCACAATGAACCCTAGCAACCTCATTGCACCCAACTGCCACACCACGCCCAGCAGAGAACAAGCTACGACAAGCAGCGTGCTTCTTATGCAACGTGTATATAGGAAGAGAAAAGCTGTCGCGATCAGTGCCGCATAGAAGAAATAGGTAAACACCTCAATCATGCCATGAATGAGGTCTCCAACAAGCTGCGCGAAGCCAATGATGTGAATACGCACTCCCTCTTTTTCGTAGGCGCGGATCTCATTCAGCTCGTCCCGAAAAGCTCGGTAATCAAGCCCTTTGCCAGTAGTTACATCAATATCGACCAAAGGGACAAAGATCATACTCGATTTCTCATCATTTGCCACAAGCGAACCGACAATCCCTGACCTATGTACGTTGAAACGAAGTTCCTGGATACTGTCCGCAGACCCGTCATAGGTATCCGGCATCACAGAGCCACCCGCGTAGCCTTCCTCGGTGATCTCGGTCCATCGCACAACCGGCATCCACAGCGACTTCATAAACGACCGATCCACTCCGCGAATTAGAAAGACCTGGTCATTGATCTTGCGCAGGATCTCCAGATACGCCGGATCGTATATATCGCCCCTGGTGTTTTCGACGACGATCCGTACGGAATTGCCAAGTCCGCGCAGCGAATGAGCATATTCGCGATAGTTCTGAATATATGGATGCGTCACTGGCATCATTTTCTCGAAACTGGCATTGATCTCCAAACGAGAAGCCTGAAAACCCAAAATCACCGTCACCAGTAGGCACACCACGAGTATAAGACGACGATTGTTAAAAATCAGACGCTCAAGCCTGGAGCCCGAGGCCTTATCGAAGTCTCCGCAAGAGGCTATAACCTCCATCGCGTCAAATTGGTCGGCCGATGCTGCCATAACTGAAAACCTTTCAGGAGAAAGTCCTTTAGCGCCGGACTATTTGGCGGCGCCCGAAAGCGTTTCGGTTCGAACTCCGTTCAGACCGCTCACAACCACCGTCCTCTGATTGTTGATCACGATACCTGTGCAACGCATTATCCCCTCGCCAAGGGGTCCCACCAACCTGAAAGAGCGTCCTTGAGCGTCACCCTGCAGGATCTGGCAAGCACTGTTGACCAGCACCAAGCCGTCCGAATCTGGAATGACCGTCCCGGCCGTTATGGTAGCCGCGGCGGGCACCTTCACCTCCTCCCAGGCCATACCTCCATCGACGCTGTGATATACATTCCCGCGCAAGCCGAACACTACAAGCGTGTGGATTGTCCCAGCAATCCCGAAGAAGCTCCCCCCATATCCGGTCGCAGTCCCCAGGAACCAACGGTTTTTACGCTCCAGCTTCCACACCATGCCACGCTCGCCTACAATATAGATGTTCCCGCCCACCCCTCGTATGCTGTTCATATTGAGCCACATAGCGTTGTCGACGTGATGTAACCACGGCTCCCAGGTCTCTCCCCCATCCGTCGTCGCCGCAATCATGCCAAAGGACCCGACAACGAACCCTTTTCTGTCATCCTCGAACCATACGTCCAGCCACGGCAAGACGGGCCCCGCCTTGTAATTCAGCTCGATCTGAGCGGCGGCCTCTCGCATGACAACATCACGTGGGGCAGACGCATAGTAAGTCCGGAAGGCATCCGCCGCGATTCGGCCGTCCAGTTGCTTCGTCCAGTTCTTGCCGCCATCGCCGCTATGCAGAATAACGCCCTCGTGCCCCACTGCCCATCCATCCTCTGGGGTCGGAAAGTGCACTGCGAGCAAATCGCTCTGCACCGGCACCGCGGACTGGGTCCAACTCTTGCCATCGTCTTCCGAGCGAATGATCATCCCCCGCGAGCCGACCGCCACCAGGGACGAACCGGCATGCGTGATGGCCATCAGGGGCCGGGTGTTGATTGCGGTGCGCATTTGCGCAGGGACGTCCAGTGGATCCTGGAACGTCGGGGCAGCCCACGTGGGCACAGCCGAAATCAATGTGCCGGCTAGTGCATAGAGGCAGATAGTACGAAATGAATTCCAGCACGAATATGTACGCATATTTCTTGCCTTCAAAAAAGTCCACGGGGCAACCTGTTTCGTGCGGGTTGCCCCGTTAGATCCGGATTAGCGAACTCCCGCAGCTTCCACTGCTGCCGGAGTGAGGTTGATTGGCAAGCCCTCCCCAGTGTCATAGCTGCGGACAGCATCGCCTTCATCTCCCGTTACATTGATTACAGCGTAGTTGCCCTTAATGATATCATAGCAGATCCACGCGATTGCATTGATGCCACCAATATCATAGGTCGGATAAATTAGAGAATGAAAGACTCGATAGATTTCCCCGGCATCGTCATACGACTCTGTCGCCACAATCGACCAGGAATCCTCATCAAGATAAAAGGTACGCCGCGAGTAGACGTGTCTGGCATTAGACTTGCGAGTTGCATCCACTACCCAGACCCTGTGCTTTTCGAAACGCATAGTCTCGGGCTTCACAAATTTCGGTCCAAGATACTCTTCATGACTGATGTTGTTTGTGGGACCAAACACATTGTAGGGGACCAGCATCTCCTTTTTCCCCACAAGCTTGAAGTCAAAGCGGTCCATACGCCCGACAAAGCACCCGACTTCGTCCCAGAGGAGCGCGCCGCCATAACTGGCAACCGGCACGTCGTACGCAAATTCAGGTGCCCTCCGAATGCGTCGCTGCCCTGGTGTATAGAACCAGACCTTCTGGCCAGCAAGGTCCGGCGTGTAAAAGTTCAGGAATACGATACCAGCAGAGGCGGGTGGCGCTGTCAGCAAAGCTGAGAAGCCCCACACGCAATTGTATGTCTGTGGGCGCAGATAGTCCTTTACGTCGTTCCAGGGATGGAGATACCATTCATCCGTATTTGGCAGACTGCTTACACGGCCAGAGGTATCGACGAGGAAGGCAGTTGAAAGCAAATGCACGACAGCAGGACGATGCTTCATGTAGTTGTTCCACATCACCTCGTAGCCGTTCTTGGGAATGGGAAAGGGAATCCCGCGATACGGCAGATTGTTTTTATCGGCGCCCTCCACCGTGTCTCCCTCGATCTTCCCTGCCAATTTAACGGTAGTTGCATTCTTCAGGGTGTTTTCGAGCACCCAATCGGCATACCGGATGCTGCGGTGCGTTGGATATATGTCAATCCGATAATCATCATGCAGACGCATCACGGCCTTGGTCCCTTCGGTCAACATGTCCGCATACTGCTCCATATTCTTCGCGTCGACAGAGTACAGAGGCTTCTCGCCCGCAAAGGGATCGACATATTTACGCGAGGTCCCGGGGTCATAGCCGAGCACCTTTTCGACACCACCCGTATAGGCAGGTATCGAGCCGTCCTTGTTGCCTGCCTTCTCCGCCCCGAACTCGGTCAGCGTCGTGCCGAGTTGCTTGGCCTCCTCTGCCGATACGGCCCCCCAGGACGGCTGCACAAGCAGCACCGACCATGCGAAGATGAACATCATAACGCCCATGGAGCTTTTCACATTTTCCATTTTTGCCTCCACCTGAAAACGATTAGAGAATGACCCCTCTATTACATATACATGCCTCGCACGACACTCTGGATCAAGAATATCGATCTACGCTGCAAGCTCCACCAGGCTTCAGTGCGGGGGGCAGAGCTCGCATGCAGCGGCGGGCCTGCCCCCGCAAACGCCACCCTAGCGGACACTACCCGCCTCCATTGACCTCGGTGTAAGCTGCGAAGCAGGGCCGATGTCAGGCAAATGCTCATAGCTGTGAACAAAGGTATTCGGACTTTTTCTATCGACCATGATCGCAAAGTAATTTCCTTTAGATAAATCATAACAGGCCAATGAATCGTTATTCACCCCAAAAATGTCATAGGTTGGAAACAGGAATGTATAGTAAACACGCCACATCTTGCCAGCGCTGTCATAGGATTCAAAAGACAAGATAGCCCAGCTGTCTTCGTCTACATAATATACGCGTTTGCTACAGCTGTGGCGGGCAGTAGGTTTAAGCGTTGCTTCCACGACCCAGACACGGTGTTTCTCCCATCGCATTGCCTCCTGATTCACATGCCTGGGACCGAACGCCTCCGATAACGTCAACTGATTTGTGAGGCCAAACACATTGTACGGAATGTAGATTTCTTTCTTTCCTACCAGCTCGAAATTAAAGCGGTCCATGCGGCCAAGAAAACCGAAAATTTCATCCCAAAGAATCGTCCCCCCGTAACTGGCCACCGGGACGTCGTACGAAAACTCCGGTGCCATTCGAACGCGACGCTGACCCGGGGTATAGAACCAGACCTTCTGGTTCCTGTCGGCAGCGCTGGGCAGGTACAAATTGAGAAACTGCGTACCGGCGGCTGCGGGCGGCGCCGTAAAACCTGCTCTGAATCCGAAGACCGCGTCGTCTGTCAGCTCTCGGATCTTCCCGCTTTTGTCGTACCACGGGTGCAGCATCCCGTGCCATACGTCGGGAAGCCGGCTCAGCTTACCTGCCGTATCGAAAATCGCGCCTAAGCTCGAAATCCAGCCGAACGGAGGAGCAATATGCAGCCAATAATTCCACATCACCTCGTAGCCGTTCTTAGGAATCGGGAATGGGATACCAGGGAAAGGCAGCCCTTTCGCGTCCGTGCCCGTTATGGCGTCACCCATTATCTCGCCACCCAGATTTGCTGTCGTGGCATTTTTAATGGTGTTTCCGAGCACCCAGGAGGGATAACACACCGTACGGTGACTTGGGTATACATCCAACCGGTAGGTGGGAAAACGTTCCAGCAAGAACTTGGTCCCCTCCGTCAATTGCGAGGCATACTGGGCAGCATTACTTTGATCGATGGTGAACAGCGGCTTCTCATCGTTGAAGGGATCTTCGTAAGACTGGCCCATGCCCCTCGCCTTGGTGAGTCCCCCGGTATATTCCGGCACGGAGCCATCTGCGTTCCCTGCCTTCTCCGCCCCGAACTCAGTCAGCGTCGTCCCGAGTTGCTTGGCCTCTTCAGCCAACACGGCGCCCATCGACGAATGCGCCACCATCAACAACGAGCAAAAAGAGATGGATATTACTATCAGCAAGGGTGTTTTGACCATCTTCATAAGCTACTCCTGCACTAGGCCATTTGCTAGAACGAGGTTTTGAACTGAAGCATCACCCATCCACGATCGTTCAGGCTGACCGGACCATTGCCTCCGAATCCCTCATAGGCCGGCAGACCCACGCCCAGGCCATTGTCAGCCACTCCGCCGGGCCGCCAGCGGTAGCCGTTATACTGGAGCAAAATGGAATGCCTGGATCTGATGTTCGCTTTGATTCCGATGGAGTATATGAACGATTCCCGCGCATAGAAAGCGCCTGCACGATAGGCTGGGTTTCCATACAGACCCGTGGTCAAGGAAATCGGCATCTCAAAATCGACCCCTGGCAACACCTGGAGCCATTGTGGCGTAAACAGCACGGCAAGGGCGACCGCGTCATCGGTTGCGGAGCCGTCTTTCCAGGAGTGGCCAGGCAAGTCGGCATCATTATATAAGTCCTCGTTGCCGGTAACCTCATTGAGGTGGGTGTAGCTTGTTTCCGCAATCAGGGTACCGCAGTCCCAGAGAGGCGTTGTGCCCAACTGAATAAGGACGTTAGCAAGGAAATTGGTGACAGTGCCCGTTGCCCCCTCGTTGGTCGGCATCAGGGCTAGCGTGTTCAGGGCCGTGTCGAAACGAGTGTTCAGCTCGAAACCGAAACTATACAGGCCCAACGTCCTCTCATAGCTCAAGCCGATCAGCTTGACGCGCTCGGCAAATGTGGCTTGAAGGTGCCCGGTTTCAGGGTTGACCAATGCCACCCACGGGTCAGTCTCGTCAAATTGCCGGAAGTAGAAACCCAAATCCCCCTTGGCCCATTCCGGCGACCAGGAAAGTTTCGCGCCGAAGTTCCCATTGACGTGGTCTGGTTCCACATAACCGTCGTTTTCGGTGATTCCATACGCGCTCAGTGGCCCTGTACCTGGAGGGCCGTCAAACAGGATGTCGAAGAAGCCTAGATAGGTTCCTCCCTCTGGATAGCGGTTAGGCTCAAATTCAAAAAAGTACTGGGCTGACAAGGAAAGCGAGGGAGTCAACTCGGTCGCCCAGAGAGCTTGCGCGCGCGGGAGGAAAAGTTCCTTCACCTCCGAGCCAGGCTGGGTAAAGCCCTTGATATAGTCAATCGGGTGCTGCGAATAGGCAATGTTGGAGAAACCGAAGAAGAATGCGTTGCCCCAGTACTGGGTCAAACGCCCAACTTTGAAATAATTGGGCTTGCCAAGGATCGTTGTATTCGCAAACACGAAAGCGTCCAGGAACTCACCGCCCTCCTCGAAATACTTCTTGGTGTAGCCGGTGTACTTACCCGACGGGTATGTATTGAACATAGCAAAGGCCGGATGTTTAGGGTTGACTTCAGCATCTTCGTTGTAGGCAAAGTCCTTCCAGAGGGACGCCGAAACACGCAGGCCCATTTTCCTTTCATAAACCGCTTGAAATTCAATTAAATCCTGAATCCGATTAGTCACCACATCACCCTGGTCAGGGAACTTGTAGTCACCCTGCTGGAAAAACAGGTGATTGCCAATATTGTCATTCATATCCTGGGCCCGCAATCCGATAGTGTATAGCACTGTATTATCTATATTGACATCCCACTTCGGACCGGTTGTCAGTTTATGAGCTTGAGCCATTTCCAACCACAAAAAACCGGTGACCATCATAACCGTCGCAAAAGCTATTCTACAAACGCATTTCTTTAGCGAGAATTCCAACAGCAAGGTTGCCGCTTTTCTCTTTCCGATTTCTGCTCTCATCTTTCCTTCCCCCTGCCCACATTGTTATCCCACAAACCGCATTATCACTCGAAACCCATCTTCCCACCTCCTAAAAAGCGAATCGATTTACAGGCCCATTTTTAACCCCCTTCCCGACCCATAAGAGGCCGCTAGATTTTAACGTACCTCCCACCTAGCATCGAGTAACCTATAGATCTGCGCATATAATCGCTTTAACCTCATTCGCGAGTCACATGTAGAAAACAATTGGTAAGTGAAAAGTAACAAAGCCCTTAAAACTGCCCTTTGCATTGCTTTGCTAATACCACCAATGGAGTCTTTTTTTGTTGCTCAGAGACAGGACTTAAGCACCATTATCTATAAAGCCGATTGTATAACACGATTTTGATCTTTCTAGACACATGAAACAGAAAGAAAGCACCCAAATGCTTTATCATCCATTCAAAGCTTAACGCCAATGAGAACCTCCGAAAGCTTAGAAAACATGAGATTAATTTGACGAAAATCAAGCGCAGCACAAAAAGCGCAACCAGATAAAAAATTCTCTAAAACTTCAGTAATGCAAACCGGATCCTATCAACACACTTGCTCAAGAAAATTCATAAAGTAAGAGTTCCTGCTTTCACATTAAAAATTCAATAACTAAAGCACCATTTTCGCAAGCTGATTGTCACACATAACAACCGGTGAAAAACGGCCTTCCACAATTACCAACACTTAAAACTCGGAACCATCGCGCATCACCCGTCAACACGCCTGCCAGCGACAGATCGACAAATGAGCTACGGAGTGGCTCGATTTTTTCCACAAGAACAGTCTTCCTTCTTGACTTGTCGTAAGTGTAAATTTCGATTTGACTCTTAAAATGGCCAAAAATAAATTTTACTGAGCTATGGCACTAATGCCGGATGGCTTTCCATGCCAGCCGCTTAGAATTCACACTTCATAGTTCTTTTGGAGCCTTGGTACATTTACAATTGGCACCATAGTCATCATCATAGCAATCAAGTGGAATAAACAACTTGAAAATTCCTGCATCTTTTAAAGCTTCGACTATCCGAAACCACTCATTAGGTAATATCGTCTTATTGTAGTCTATTTTAGCAGCTAAAAACGGATAAGATGGAATAATCGTATCTGTAACAATAGAGATAAAACCATCAACCCATTTCTTAGATTGCCAATGATAGTTAAATGAATTAAAAATATTTAGAAGCCTCTCCACGAAATCGGACGTCCTCAAACTTTCATACGGCGGAAATCATCTTTTTTAAAAAAATTATCTTGCACTCGGCTACTGTCATTTGATTGATTATTAATATTATTGCATTAATTATTACTAAAACTATTTATACAAATCAGAATCAGCCTGTTAGTTATGTTTTGTTTGATCGGGAGAGCACTGATCAGCATGCTTACTCTCAAGCACTTTAAATGAACAGCCAGTTTCACGCGGTGAATCTCCAACTTGGTTGCACTTCCTAAGGATAAGCCTTGTTACCTATTGAGATCTTTGGAGATTGTTGAACGAATCTTAGGGTACACCTCCCCTCGTCACAAACCATGAGCTGACCGCTTTCGCGTGTTGCTAATCGGCACAGCATCCATGTCAAAAACCCAATTTGATTTGAAAATTTTGTAAATACTGGCTAAGATCTTAATGCTTCTAAGCATTGCACTTTGGATCCGCGGCTAATTTGGGCAGCCGTGATATTTTCAATAGGATAAACTGTAGCGTAGATAAGTTCACAATCGCGTGCGCAACTTGCAGATTTTGAAAATTTCAATCTAAATTAATACTCAACGAAAATACATTATATAAACATTGACAGCTTACGTGATAAGCCAAGCAATTTTTGGATGATTCAGAAGCCGTCTTTTCTAAACATGCGAAACACTGGCCTACATGTATCCTATATGTAGATGCCTTACTGTTTTATTTTTTGTATGAATTCGGAGGAAATCCTATACTTTACAATTACTGGTTTGCGACAATTTGCGAGAGGCTATTTTTGGCTGTGCATCAATGCCACGCTTTTTGACTGTCTAACCCCCCATCATTGTCGTTGGTTCCCTGTTTTCCGAAGTCTCCACACCGATAACTAAGCAGGATCAAGAGATCAGAGGTTTAGAAAAGAGGTTTAGAAAAGAGGCGTTTCGGAACCTTGCATGTTGAGACATACGCATATTTCCTCGGCGTAGTTCGAGAAAACCATTGCAATCGACAGTGAATACATAAATTCCTTTAATTTTAAGGTCTTCCAAGGGGCATGATTTAAATTGGTGCTCGTTTATTTGGCTGACTCATCTGTTTAATTGTCTGGCGCGGTGTTTCGTTAACGCTAACTTAGCTCTGGTAGGGTGTCAAGTGTTTTTTATTTCGATTCGCTTTTTTTCTCCACGGTCTGGCCAGCCCGCCGGGCCATCCTCTTGCCTGCTTTTATGAAAGCCCTTTGATCCAGAACCCAGAAAAAGATAAAAAAAATCATTTTAGGGCAGTTTGGCCAATAATCTCTTGCCTGGGGGTTTCGGTTGGCAGTCACAGGGTAGCCAAAAACGATAAAAAATCCGGCAGGTTAGACCATGGGCCAAGAATCCGTGTCACTACACCTCTGAATGCCAGTTCACAGTTCCCAGAACGTGGTTAGGAGAATTGGGTTCATTGAGCTTCTCAGTATGGACAGCTGAGGTGGATCCCTTTTTCACCGCCGGAAATGGTTCCCTTTTAAGTCGCCGGTCACACTGGAAGGAAGTTTTTCAAATTTTTGGCACATTGCATTCTAAATTTAGCGTATTTTGAACCGTATTCCCCATTTAAATATAAAACAGTTCTATTTGATTATCTGCGCCGTCTCACTTCTTACTCAATGCCGCTTTTCACAGGTCTTCTTAGAACTTTCCCGGACACATGTGTCCTAATCGGAAAGGGACCGCCCCGCACAAAGAAAGCGTTGACAGCATGCGCTTGCCTCGGGTATCTCGTCGGTATGCACGCCATGCCTCATACCCTCTCACGGGCCGTGCGTCCGTTCGCGCCCCTCAAACCGATCTTCTACGAGAACCGGTGGGCCATCGCCATGGGGTTGACGAGCCTCCTGATCGTCGACGGATTGCAACTGCTCATCCCGCTCGTCATCCGGAGCGCTGTCGACGATCTCACGCACCGGACCGCCACCTCGATGATCCTCATGCGGCAGGCGGCCCTGATCCTGGGGCTCGCCCTGGCCATCGGTCTGTTCCGCTACGTCTGGAGACTCCTCATCATGGGGCACTCGCGAAGGGTCGAACAGGAGCTGCGGATGCGCCTCTACGCCAAGATGCAGCAGCTCAGCCCCGCCTTCTACCACCGTACGAGGACGGGGGATCTCATGGCGCGGGCCATCAACGACCTGAATGCCGTGCGTATGGCTGCGGGGATGGGCCTGGTGGCCCTCACCGACGGCTTCGTGCTGGGCCTGGCCGCAGTGGGCTTCATGCTGGCCATCGATGTCAAGCTGGCCGTCATCTCCTTGATTCCGGCCCCGCTGATCGTGATCCTGACCCGCATCCTCACCCGGCGCATGTCGGCCGGCTTCGATGCCGTCCAGCACTCTTTTTCGGAGGTGACGGAGAGGGTGAGGGAGAGCTTTGCGGGCATCCGGGTCCTCAAGGCCTATCACCGCGAACGATGGGCGCACGAGCGGGTGCAGCGGGAGGGCGAACACTATATCGGTGTGAACCTCCGCCTCGCGAAGATCCTGGGACTCTTCTTTCCGCTGATGGCCATTTTCACCAACGCCGGTCTCGCCGTCGTAATCGGGCTCGGCGGCCGGCTGGCCATCCTCGGCGACATCACCACGGGCGACTTCGTCGCTTTCACGAGCTACCTCAATCTCCTCACCTGGCCGATGATGGCCATGGGTTGGGTGGCAAATCTCATCCAGCGCGGTTCGGCCTCGATGCGGCGCATCAACGGCGTCCTGGACGAACAGCCGGAGATCGAAGAGCCGGAGGCCCCGGCCGCCGCCGAGGCCCTCCGGGGCGAAATCCGCATGGAAAGCCTGACCTTCACCTACCCGTCCCAGGGCCGGCCGGCCCTCCGGGACATCCGCCTCCACATCTTGCCGGGGGAGACCGTCGCCTTCGTGGGGCGCGTAGGATCGGGCAAGAGCACCCTGCTTCAGATCATCCCGCGCCTGATGCCCCCGCCGCCGAGGACGGCCTTCCTGGATGGATACGCCATCGAGACCCTGCCAACCGCAACGCTCAGGCGGCAGATCGCCTTCGTGACCCAGGAGCCCTTCGTGTTCTCGGACACGATCCGCAACAACGTCCTTTTCGGCCGCCAGGGGCTCACGGAGGAGCAGGTCCGGAACGCCCTCGCTGCCGTCGGCATCCTCGAGGAGGTCGACCAGTTCGACAAAGGCCTCGACACCATCCTCGGCGAACGCGGCATCACGCTTTCCGGCGGACAGCGCCAACGGCTCACCATCGCCCGGGCCCTCGTTCTCGACGCCCCGATCCTGATCCTCGACGACGCCCTGGCCATGGTGGACACCCGCACCGAAGAAGCGATCCTGAATAACCTGTTCAGTATGCGGCGCGGCAGAACCAACCTGATCGTGTCGCACCGCGTCTCCACCATCCACCGGGCAGACCGCATCCTTGTACTCGACGAGGGGCGGCTGGTCGAGGAAGGCGATCACACCGCGCTTTTGCACCGCCGGGGGCTCTACGCCGCCCTCTACGAGAAGGAGCTGCTGTCCCGATCCCTCGACGAAGCGGAGGCCCCTTCATGACCGCTTTCGGGGAATACGGCTACATGGAGGAGGGGCACCTCGGTAAACCCTACGATCTCAGGCTTCTGAGGCGTCTGGCCCGCTACACCCTGCCGTACAAAAGGACCGCCGCCCTGGCCCTCTGTTTAACGCTGGTCATCACCCTGATCGACCTCGCGGTCCCCTACCTCACCAAGATCGCCATCGACCGCTACATCCTGGCCGCGTGGTACACCCTGGACATTGAAAGCCTTGCGCCGGCCGAGCGCAAGGCCCTGGAGGATCGGTTCGCCGGGACGCTGGAAGAAAACCGCGATGGGAGTCTATGGGTGTTGAGCCACGAAGCGGCGAAGGGAATGGACCCGGCGCTGCGCCATGCGCTCGAGTCACGCGGTGCGATGGAGACCGGCCGTTTTTACCGGGTCGACGCCGCCGTCTGGAAAGAGATCGCCTCCCAAATACCGGCAGGGGAGGGGGTGCCGCTCAGCGACGGCGGCGCCATTCTTCCTTATGCATCCCTGGAGCAGCTTCCGCCTGAAACCGTTGAGCGAACACGTTCGGGAGATCTTACGGGAGTTCTCAGAATTGCCGCCTTCTTCTTCGTCTTGCTGCTCTTCTCGTTCGGGCTGAGCTACCTCGAATACGTCCTCCTGGAATACGTAGGTCAGCACGTCATGCAGGACATCCGCGTTCAACTCTTCAAGACCATGACGGGACAGGCGGTGCGCTTTTTCGACCGGCACCCGCTCGGGCGCCTCGTCACCCGCATGACCAACGACATCGACAACTTGAACGAGATGTTCAAATCCGTGGTCATCACGGTCTTCAAGGACCTCTTTCTGCTGACGGGGATCCTCATCGTCCTGCTGAGCCTCAACTGGCGCCTGGCCCTGGTGGCCTTCATCTTTCTCCCGTTCATCTTCGGCATCACCCTGCTCTTCAGCCGCCTGGCCCGCGAGGCCTTCCGGGAACTGCGCGCGACCGTGGCAAAAATCAACGCCTTTCTACAGGAGCGCATCAGCGGCATGCGCGTCATCCAGCTCTTCGTGCAGGAAAGGCGGCAGATGGAGACCTTTCGGGAGATCAACCAGGCCAATTACCTGGCCGGCATGCGACAGATCAAGGTCTTCGCCCTTTTCATGCCCCTCATGGAACTTTTTTCGTCTCTGGCGGTGGCGATCCTGATCTGGTACGGGGGGGGGAAGGTGGTCCAGGACGAGTTGACCCTGGGGGCCCTCGTCGCCTTCATCGGCTACATGCAGATGTTCTTCAAGCCGATCCGGGACATCTCCGAAAAATACAACATCATGCAATCGGCCATGGCCTCGACGGAGCGGATCTTCGAATTCATGGACCAGGATGAGACCATACCCGAGCACCCCACGCCCTACGAGCCGCAGACCCTGCGCGGCGAGGTGGCCTTCCGGGATGTCTCCTTCGCCTATGAAAAGGATCAGCCGGTCCTCAAACATGTCTCCTTCGAGGTCAACCCGGGTGAGACCCTCGCGATCGTCGGGGCCACGGGATCCGGGAAAACGACCATCATCAATCTCCTCGAGCGGTTCTATGATCCCGATGAAGGGGCTGTCGTCGTCGACGGGAAGGATCTCCGGGAATGGTCCGCATCCGCCCTGCACCGGCGCATGAGCCTCTGCATGCAGGACGTCTTCATCTTCGCTGGCACACTGGCCGAGAATATCGCTTTGGGACGCGAGGATCTGGGACCGGAGGCAGTCCGCGAGGCCGCCTCGAAGGCGAACGCCCTGTCCTTCATCGAGCGGCTGCCGGGAGGCCTGAGCCAGACAATCGGCGAGGGGGGCGCGACGCTTTCCGCCGGGGAACGGCAGCTCCTGTCCTTCGCGAGGGCCCTCGCCGCCGACCCTCCGGTCCTGATCCTCGACGAGGCCACATCGAGCGTCGACCCGGAAACGGAAAGGCTGATCCAGGAGGCCATTACCCGGATGGCCTCCCGCCGGACGACCCTGATCGTGGCCCACCGCCTTTCGACCATTCGGCACGCGGACCGCATCCTGGTGATGCACCACGGCAGGATCTGCGAACAGGGCGACCACGACGCCCTCATGGCCCGCAAGGGAATCTATTACAAGCTGAGCCGCCTCCGCTCCGATGTTTGATCCGTCCCGACCGGGTGCATATCTCCTGTCCCGAGGTCGGAAAACCATCGTTCCCCCTCGATATCGATCTCAAGGCACGCGGTTACACGGCCAAACAGCTCGAGGTCGCTTTTCCATAAGCGCCCGCTTCCGTTCGGATGCTTGCGGACCGGACCAGAAACAACTCATGGGCCTTCTTCAAGCATCCGCGCAGAGGCATGCGTTGCCGGCGTGCACTCCCTCTTCCTTCCAGAATCGGGACCTCAGATCATCCGCTCGATCTCTCTCCACTTTTCTTCGAGACGCTTGGGCGAGACGGGGTAGGGGGTCTTCAGCTCCTGGGCGAAGAGCGACACCTTGAACTCCTCCACCATCCAGCGAAACGCATCGACGGCCTCCCGCTTTTCCCGGGAGGCATGCAGGGAAAGGGCGTCGGTCATCTTCCGTAAGGCATCGACGAAGGGTTCGACATCGGCCTGCTTCCGGCGGTCCTTGGCAGGGTCGTAGGCCCCGCGTTCAACCCTCAACTGGATCGCCTTCAGGTAGCGGGGCATGTTGGAAAGCTGATCGGGGGCGTACCGCCGGATGAAATCCGGCGGCAAGAGGGCATCGAGCTCGCGGCGAAGGCCGGCGCAAAGGGCAAGGACCTCTTCGTTCTTCGCGTTGGCCCGCTCGAGGTCATAGAGCGCGCCGCGGGTCTCTTCGAAGGACCTCAAGACCTTTTCGGCCTGCTCGCACAGCACGGTCGCATCCTCGAATACGCCTTCCCGGAGGTCAGCGGCATGCCGATCGAACGCCTCCCGGCTCCGAAGGTCCAACGCGAGGGAGCGTTCGAGGACGGCCTCGTAGATCTGCTCTTCCACGCTGCGTGCGCCGCCGAAATAGACAGCGCCGGGCGAGGCGTCCTTCGCAAGCGACAAAGAGCGCTTGAGATACTTCAGATCCTTTGCGAGACGAATCCCGAGCAGGCGCTTGACCCCCTGTCGGTGCACCGCGGCGGCCTGTTCGCGGTCCGGAAACAGGCGCAGGTTCACGCGGCCGCCGTCGTCGGGCGCCAGGGCCGGGTAAGCATCGAGGCAGTCGTCGAGCGGGATGCGCTTCGGGAGATCCCCCACGGTCCAGTCTCTGAGGTCATCCTTTTCCCATTGCGCCTGCGCGTCCTTCCACTGCGGCAGGGTGTCCACCGCACGCGCCACCGGCCCCTTGGGATATTCGAGCAGGCGGATATCGCGGCCCGCCTCCAGCTCCTTCCCCTGTTCGTCCACGACGGCTACCCGCATCTTGAGGTATTCGGGCAGGTCCACCGCCGCCCATTCGGCGGCCGGGATATCCACACCGAACCGCTCGTATACGAAGTACGCCAGGGAACTCAGCAGCGAGCGGTTCCCCCGTTCCATCTCCGCCACAATGATATCCACCGTGGCCGAAGCAGGGACCAACTGTTTCCGGTACCGCTTGGGAAGGCCTTTGATCAGGGCCGCGATCTTCTCGCGGTAAAGTCCGGGCACCCCCCATTCGAGGTATTCGGCCGGCACCTCCGACAGGGCCCCGGCCGGTACGCGGACCGTGACGCCGTCCTCCTCCGCGCCGGGGGAAAACCGGTAGGTGCAGTGAAAAATCTTGTTCCCGAGCGCCATCTGGTCCGGGTACCGCTCGAGATCGGCCCGATCCGGGAACTCCTGCACCAGGTCTTCCTCCCGCATGCGCAGAAAAGCGTCTCCGCCCCTTTCGCGGATCACCTTTTTGAGGGTGCGTACATCGAACACCCCGGGAAGCCGGGAGGCGTAAAATTCGGCCATGGCCTCCTCGTTCACCATCAGACCGCGGCGGCGGATCTTGTCCTCCATGGCGCCAACGACCTCCATCGAGGCCTGGTTGTGCTTCAGAAACGGCAGGGAATCCCTGATCTGCCCTTCGACCAGGGCGGAACGGATGAAGATCCGGTGGGCCTCCTCCGGGCGGATGGAACCGTAAGAAACCGGCCGCCTGGTCACAATGGGGAGTCCATAGAGGGTGACGTTCTCATAGGCCCGCACTTCCCCGCGCGTCTTTTCCCAATGGGGCTCTGCCCAGCTTCGGCTGCACAGGTCCCCGCCGAGGGGCTCGAGCCATCCCGGATCGATGCGGGCCACGGTGCGGGCGAACAGCCGCGAGGTCTTGACGATCTCCGCCGCCACGATCCAGGGGCGGCCTTTGTCGAAGAGGCTCGAACCCGGGAAAACCATGACTTCTCGACCCCGCGCGGCCTGGTAGAGATTCTTCTCCTTTCGAAGCGCGATATTGGAAAGGAAACCGCTCAGGACCGCCCGATGCAACCGGTCGTAGAGCGGGTCCCGCTCGGCGGCGGCCGGTGCAGGCCCTTTCAGCCGCTGCTCTTTCAGAATGGAAACGATCTGCTCATGGATGTAAACCCACTCCCTCATGCGGGCAAAGGACAGAAACTGCGCCTTGCAGAACCGGCGCATCTGGTTCTGCGTCTTCATCCCGGCCCAGAAACCGTGGTAGCGGTTCCAGATGTTCAGGAGGGTCACAAAATCCGAATCCGGATCCTTGAACGGGGCATGCACCTGGTCCGCCTGAGCGGCCTTGTCCAGGGGCCGCTCGCGGGGTTCCTGTATACTCAGCGCCGCCGCGATCACCGCCGTTTCGACAACGCAGTCCTCCTGGACCGCCTCGAGCATCATCCGTGCAATCTTCGGGTCCAGGGGCATACGCCCCATGACGCGGCCCTTTTCCGTCAGAACGACCTTCCTTCCCTTGCGCCGGATCGCCCCCAGCTCCTCCAGCAGGTCGAAGCCGTCCTTGACGCTCCGCGGATTGGGTCGGTCCACGAAGGGAAAGGCCGCGATGTCCCCCAGCCCGAGCGCGATCATCCGGAGGATCACCTCCGCCAGGTTCGAGCGCAGCACCTCCGGCGGCGTAAAGGGGGCCCGCGACAGATAGTCCTCCTCCGAATACAGCCGGATACAGACGCCGTTCTGCACACGGCCGCAGCGGCCCTTGCGCTGATCGGCGCTGCTCCTGGAGACAGGACTGACCGGGAGGCTGGTCGTCCGCGTCCGTGGCACATAGCGGGAGATCCGCGCCAGGCCCGTGTCGATGACATAACGAATCCCCGGGATCGTCAGGGAAGTCTCGGCCACATTGGTGGCCACCACGATCTTGGGTCCGCTGACCGCATAGACGCGGCCCTGCTCGGAGGCCGGCAGGCGGGCGAAGAGCGGCAGGACCGTCACACCGGGAAAGGCCCTCCCCTCCAGCCGCTCGCAGGTCTCCAGAATATCCTGCTCGGTCGGCATGAAGATCAGGATGTCCCCCGGTGAGCGGCTCCGCCGCAGCCCATCGACGGCCTCCACAGCCAGATCGACGTAGGTAACCTCCCCTTCGTTCTCCCTCTCGGGGTCGAGCGGCGTGTAGACCACCTCGACCGGGTACATCCTGCCGCTCACCTCGATCACCGGCGCATCGTCGAAGAAGGCGGAGAACTTGGCGGTGTCGAGCGTCGCCGAGGTGACGATCACCTTCAGTTCCGGCCGCACATCGAGCAGGTTCCGCAGGATCCCGAGGAGGAAATCGATGTTGAGGCTGCGTTCGTGGGCCTCGTCGATGATCAGGGTGTCGTATTCATACAGGTTGCGATCCCCCTGGGTCTCGGCCAGCAGCATCCCGTCGGTCACGACCTTGATGTAGGCCCGCGGGTCGGTGCGATCCTTGAAGCGCACCTTGTAGCCGACCGACCGACCCAACTCCTCTCCGAGCTCCTCGGCAATCCGCCGGGCGATCGTGGCGGCGGCGATGCGCCGCGGCTGGGTGCAGCCGACCCGCCCCGCAACACCTCGGCCCGCCGCGAGGCACATCTTCGGGAGTTGGGTGCTCTTCCCACTACCTGTCTCCCCGGCGACGATCACCACCCGATGCCCCTGAATGGCCCGGATAATGTCATCCTTCCGGGAGGTGATAGGGAGGCTCTCCGGAAAATCGATCCGGGGAAGCTGCGCCCGCCGGCGCTCCCGTTTGAGCACCGACGCGGAAAGCCGCTTCTCCAGACGCTCGAGCCGGATGTCGACCTGTTCCTGCTGGCCGTTGCCCCTCTTCAGGACGGCCAGGACAGCCTCGATCCCTTTCGGGAGGGCCACCTGGTCCACCAGCATGGCGCCCGCCATGTCCTGCCGGATGCGCCGTATCCTTCCGTAGGCGGATCCGGGTATGTTCGACCGGGTCATTTCCTTCGCCAATAATTCTTTTCCCGTCAGGCCCGCTCATGTCCCCGAGGGGATTGTCGGCCTTGGACTCGGATTACCTGGTTTTCATCCGGAAATGGTCTTTTTTGCCAATCTCGGCGTCAATCTGCACGTTTGCTTGTGCGGCGACCACCAGGTCGCCTCCGCGCAAACGCTTGATTTCCTTGATATTGGCAAAAAATCCTCATTTCCCGAGTGTAAGCGTGTCCGTGCTTGGTAAAATATTCCGGGTGGAACCTTTCTTGCGATGGTCTTTATCAACACGGTGTCGATCCGGAAACGGTTGTCCATTAGAGGTACAAGTTCCCCTCCCGGAAATGGTCTTTTTCCTGACCGGCTTGGCCTGCCCAGTTCCACCGCTTCGGGGCGGGTCACGGGTTCTTCACCGGCTTCGCCCGCCCAGCCCTCTGATCCATCGGCATCCTTTTCAGGATCTTCTTACGGACACGACCAAAAGATGGCCATTCGACGGCCCGTTTGTCAACCGCGAAACGATCGCTGCAGCCCGGCCGCCGGCATGAATTTAAGGTTTCGAAATAACAGAGATCATGGTATCTTGGCCCTCAACTTGGCCTTTCTTCAAGGTTATGGCTCTTTTAACGGAGGTCGTTTTGGACTTTCAGACGGTTTCGTTGAAGATCGAAGACCACGTCGGGATTCTGACGCTCAACCGCCCCGATGAACGGAATGCCATGACCGTGCAGATGGCCCACGATTTCAAGTCGGCCGTGGCGGCTGTCGACACGGACCCTCGCATCAAGGTCCTGGTTTTGACAGGCGCCGGCCCTGCTTTCTGTGCGGGAGCCGACCTGGACATGCTCTCGGAGTGGACCCGGAAAGAGGCCGCCGCCGTCCAGGAGACTTTGAGGGCCTTTTACGGCCGCTTTCTCTCTCTGACCGAACTGACCATCCCCACCCTTGCGGCCGTCAACGGCCCGGCGATCGGCGCAGGGGCCTGCCTGGCGATGGCATGCGATCTGCGGATCGCCGCCGCGGAGGCGATCATCGGTTTCACCTTCATCAAGTTGGGACTCAACCCCGGCATGGGGGCCGAACACTGGCTTTCGCGAGCGGTGGGACCCAGCCGGGCCATGCAGCTCCTTATGACAGGGGATATCCTTTCCGCCGAAGAGGCGCTGTCCCTGGGCCTGTTGAACCAAGTCACGCCGCGGGAATCCCTGTCTGAACACGCCATGGATCTGGCATCCAGGATCGCCGTCCAGCCCGCGATGCCGATCCGGACGATCAAGGAAATCGTCCGGGCTGCGCCGCACAACCATCTGAGTGACATCCTGCGCATGGAATCCGAGCGGCAGAGCCGGTTTTTCAAAGGGCCCAACGTCATCGAAGGCATTCACGCCCTGCGTGAAAACCGGGCGGCCCGGTTTGTGGACGAGGCATTCGAGGCGAAGAATCCTCCAACCAGAGAGACGGGCTGAACGGTCGCAGTGTGGAGACCACCGGGGGACAGCCCGAAATGACGTTGCGCACCTCCCGCAACAGGCAATATGCGGACAGAGGGGCTCAGACGAATGGAGGCCCCTTCGGCAGAAAGAACGACCCATCTCACTCTACGTCTTGACGCACCCGTGACCTCATGGCCCGACTGCTTTTCGACAAACGGGACGATTATCTCCTGAACATCGTCAACGACGTGCTCACCCGGGACAGCTCCCGCAAAGGGGCACGGAACCTGGTTCTGCCCTACCTCCACCCCCACGGCATCAAGGAGATGGCTGAATCGAAGGGCCTGCGCATCGCCTTTGCCGTCATCCATCTGCTCGAATCGCTCGAGGCGGGTGGCGTGGATGACCGCCTGAGCGCCCTGCGCTCCTTGAGGGAAGAGATCCTGGGCACCGCGGGAGGGGCCCTGACGATCAACACGGCCAGGGTCCTCCTGACGATCATGAAAGAGCTGGTGCGCGCCCACGGAAACGGGCGCCGCCAACTCGAACTCGCCCACGATTTCAGAACCGCGGCCACGGGAAACCCCCGCATCATCCGCAAACAGCTCTGCCGGTATCATCTCCTCGAAATGCCTGAGGAATGGAACCAGGCTACCTTCGACGACCACGTTCATGACGTCAATACGAAGGGCCGCAAGACCTCCAGCCATCTCATCATGGACGCCTGGATCAAAGGCATCCGACGTCTGAGGGTCATCTATTACAACTATGTCGAAGCCAAATTCGCCGTGGAGCTGTTGGAAGCCGCCGCGATCATGGGCATCACCGTGCGGATCGGCATCGAGTTCTACACCCGGATCCATAACCGCTATGCGCAGCTGATCTGGGTGCCGCGCGGATTTCCCGACACCCAGTCCTTCCTGTGTTTTCTGGCGGACGATCAGGTGGCGGCCTTCATGGCGGAAGGCAAGGCGGTCTCCCGCTATCAGCAACGATACGTGTGGGATATGATCAAGGTCTTCAACGACCGCCACCGCCACGCGCTCCGCAAGGCCTACGGCTGTGATCTGCAGCCCATCGACCCGGCCGAGTTCGCCGCCTTCGTCGGCGCCGGCCAGCCTTCCATCGTCCATTTGGGGGAATTCATCCACAAGAAGATGCTGGGCGCCATGCAGGGCTGCGTCGCCGCGATGCGGGAGCGCTACCCATCGGCCGATCCGGAGCGGCGCCTCGAGATGGAGGGTCTGGTCGACGAAATGAATCGGCTCGATTCCGAGGCCCTGATCGAAAAATACCTGAACCCATCCAAGAACCCGGAAATCCCGGATCCAGCCGTACCGGCGGAGGGCCCTGATCTTCCTCCCCTCCTCGAACTGTCGGCTCAGGAGTTGATCAACCGCCTCGCCAGGCTCCACTCGGCCTACCGTGTAACCCTCAATCTCAGCAACCTCCGGGTCGAGGATGTTTTGGAACTCCTGTACGATTGCGAAGGGGCGATCACCCGTCTGGAGATCTTCAACCTCAAAGATTATTCGGAGGGGAAAACGGCCCATCTCCCTCAAATCCATGAACTCCAGCAGGCCATCAACGGCGGGAATGTGATCCATCTGAAGGGCATGCTCCGCACGATGATCGCCCGTTTGAAGGCGGGAAGCGGCAACCGGGAACGGATCGAAAAGCTGACGATGATCCTTCACGACATCTCCGCGCTCAAGGACGCCTACCGGGGAACACCGCTCAAGGCACGGATCGGGAGCGACTCCACGGGGCGCGCCCCCCACGTTCACGGTATGGGGCTCGCCGTCGAACAGACCCTGCCGATGCGGGCGCGAAGAGCCATCACCCGTCCCTCGGCCGCAACCCGGATGATCATCCCGATCCGAGTCGAGGTCTTCAGGCGAAGAACCTTCATCCCGCGCGGGAACCCATCGACGAGAAGAGGAGCCTTTTTCAGGCTGATGCAGGCCTTGCCGGGCCTCAGCCTGCTCTTCGAAAAGCGCCTGAAGGACTGGGTCATTCAGGAACAGTCCATCCATATGGAATCGCCCGGCAATATCGTAACGCTCGGAGGCATCCAGAAGGCGGTGGACAACGGACTGAGGCTGAGCCCCCGGGAGGAGGCGCAGGCCCGGCCGAAACTCTCCTGGCGGTATCTCAACACCGGTGTCAAGAACACCCTGAAGGTGCTCATCGGCTTCATCCCCGCATTTCTGACGTTTTTCCTGACAAAGGACTGGTGGCTGCTCGCCTATTTCGGCGCCGTGATCTGGTTCGGCATCACGGGACTGCGCAATGTGCTCCAGTCGGTGCTCGGAGGCGGCGGCATCCGCCGCTCGCCTCTCCTCCGATGGAACGATTATCTCAGCTGGGAGCGGATCACCGACTCTCTGCTCTACACAGGTTTTTCGGTCCCTCTCCTCGATTACGTGGTCAAGACCCTCGTGCTGGACCGGACGCTCGGCATCAACACCGCCACAAACCCCATCGCCCTTTACGCCTGCATCGCCCTGGCCAACGGACTTTATCTCAGCAGTCACAATATTTTTCGCGGCCTGCCCAAGAGCGCCATCTTCGGCAATCTTTTCAGGACGCTGCTCTCCATCCCCATCGCCCTCGGGGTGAACGCCGCCGCAGGCAGCTTGCTCACGATCTTCGGCTACACCGCCGTCGACCTCATCCTGCAGAAATGGGCCGCAATCATCTCCAAGCTGGCATCGGACCTGGTGGCCGGACTGATCGAAGGCACCGTGGACCGCTACCAGAACATCCAGATGCGCTGGCGCGACTACCGGACCAAGATCGCGCAGATATTCGACATCTACGCACAGCTCGAATTGCTGCTGCCTGAAAAGGATGCGCTCGACCTGCTCCGCGCCTCGGAAGAATCGGGGGAACGGCTGAAAGGCGAGGCTGAGGACCTCCACAGGATCCTCGTCATCAATGCCCTCGACCTGCTCTACTTCTGGATGTACCAACCGAGGTCTCGAACCGCGTTCAAGGCGCTCCTCGAAAATATGCCCCGGGAAGAGCGTTCGATCCTGCTCAACACCCAGTTCGTCCTCCAGAATCAGCGGCAAATCAGCCTGCTCTTCGTCGACGGCCTCGTCGGGAAGAATTTTTCACGGGCGCTTGCGTTCTACCTGGATCGGTCCGCTGAATACCTCGCCGCGCTCAAAAGGTTCCTGTGATCTTCATAACATACTACCGCAAGCTCCGGACGGGGCAATAGGCCGACGGCGGATTTCCCGGCAAAAAAATCCACGATGCAGAGATCCGTCAACCCGGGGCCCCCGTTCGAGAAATGTGCAGATCGACGCCAAGATCAGCAAGAAAGGTCCTTTCAGGATGGGTACGACCTCTCATGGAACCGGGCATATGCCACGATGGAAGCCAGTGTGCAAACAGCTCTCTCGGGGCTCGGATAGAAGACGCCGCTGTATATCTTCCCCGGAATGCTCCGCACGAGTCCTTTGTCGGTCCTCACGAAGGATACCCCCAAAACGGGCTTCCGGTACCTTTCCATCAGTTCAACGATACGCTGGATATATTGCACCTCATACGCCTCGGCCATCTCTTCGAATTCGTCGAGAAGCCCGGGCTGCGCCTGCGGATCCACCTCGCGCGTCGACTGAAGCAGGAGCCTGACCATCTCCACGCGCCCAACAATGCCGAGGCTGATCACGGCGTCGATCCCATCCCACTTGAGCAGGGCCTCGACCGCGACCAGCGGCACCTCCAGATCACGCGTCCCCACCAGATCGACCGGATTGCCGCGGCTCCAGAAGTCGGGCAAAAGCCGGCCGATTTCGGTCACAATCGCGTCCGGCAGCCTAGGGACTTTCAATCCCCTTTCGTTGCAGGCGTCTGCCGTGACCACCCCCCACCCGCCCCCGAGCGTCACAATCCCCACCCGATTGCCCTTCGGCAAGGGCAGCGAAGAAAACCCCGCTGAAAGGTCCAACAGTTCCATAGGTTCATTGACGACCGCCACCCCGGCCTGGCGGCACGCAGCACGAAAAATCGCGTCCCGGCCGCCCATCGACCCGGTGTGGGAGGCCGCGGCCCGCATACCGGCCTCGGTTCGCCCACCCTTCAAAAGAATGATGGGTTTGGTGCGGTTGACCCGTGCCGCCGTTTCCAGAAAGGCCCTCCCATCCGCGATGTTCTCGAGATAGAGCACGATCAACCGTGAACGGGGGTCCCGCTCCAGATAATACAGGTAATCCACACAGGAGATCATGGCCTCGTTGCCGGAACCCGCGAAGAGCGATATCCCGATATTCTGGTTCTTCGCCCAATGGATCAGCTGGTTCCCCAGATTCCCGGACTGTGAGACAAAGGCCACATCTCCCGCACGGGGCCGTGAATGCGTCCCCGTGGCAAAAAGCCCGGCATGCGTGCTCAGGATGCCCATGGTGTTGGGACCAACCAGGCGGATCTGTTTCCCGCGGCAGATCGCGACGATCTCCTTCTCCATCTGTTTGCCGGCTGCATCCGTCTCCCCGAAACCGGAGGTTATCAGCACCACACCCTTGACCCCCTTTTCACCGCAGGCGGACAGCACAGCCGGTACAGTCGCTGCCGGCGTGGTAACAACCACCAGATCCACCGCCTCGGGGATATCCTGCACCCGCGGATAGGCCTTCAAACCATACAAAGAGGATTCCTTGGGATTCACGGGGAAGATCCTCCCAGGAAATTTCCCAGCCACGAGATTGCTGAAGATCATCTGCCCCCATTTGCCGAAAGACGAAGAAGCGCCCACAACCGCCACCGAACGGGGGTGAAAGACGCATTCCAGATCTGAGGGGATATCGACCATGATTCACCACCTTATCTCTATGATAGAAAACCTCCGGGGCACCATTCAACAGGAGTTCCCGCCATCGACCACCTGTTCGGCCGGAGGACCGCAATGCCCGGGGGCGGAAGCCCGTCTCAGGGCAAGTCACCGCTGGATGAGAAGGGGAAATCGCTGACCGGGATGCACCCTGGTCGGACCATCGTTTCCGCGCTGATCGATGCCGGGACCCAGCCGAAATCCCCCATCCTGACGGCAGCCGGTGCGGGCGTCCCTAAATGCTTTTCGGGCTCAAGGGGATTTCCAACCGGAAAAACGCTTTTTTGTCCGATAACACTGAAATCGAGGGCTTATCCGGAGGCCGCCCAAAGGCGCCGGACAAGCGGACACGGAGGGAGTCGCCGCAATCGGCCGAAAACCTTCATCTCCGGATAGAAAACCATTCACACAGCGGGGTATTTTGACGCATAAACGCTTCCACTGCAAGCACCATCTCTTATCGGACAGGGATGCGCTGCCAACCAAAAGGGCAGTCCCGTTCCCCTCCGGGATCAAGGCCGTTTTCCATCCGGAAATGACATAGATGGTTTCTATACGGAAATGGTCTTTTTTGCCAATCTCGGCGCCAATCTGCACATTTGCTTGTGCGGCGACCCACAGGTCGCCTCTGCACAAACGCTTGAATTCCTATACAGTATCAAACAGGGGCCCGCCGCGAAGCGGTGGGACTGCACACGTGAAGCGTGTGAGGAAAAAATTTTCATTTCCGGATGGGAAACCGGATCGTGCTGGATAGAGCCTTTCCGGATGGATACCAGATGGGGCTGCGCGTACGAAGCCGGTGAAGGATGAAGGATATATTTCCAGATGGAAACGGACCCGTGGTCGAGACTCGTCGCCGGACCGGTAGAAGCAGCCGGGAGGTCCCCCAATCGTGCGGAGACATCAAATCCGCCCGGCAACAAACCTCCCTGGTAGAGCCGAGCGCAGGAAAATCCGGTCTGCCGCCTCGAACCCGGGACCCCTGCAGTCAACCTCGGCAAACAGACTGGTGCGACTTTCGATAAAACACCCGAAAAACCTTGATCCAACCGTATGCTCTGGTAGAATGTCCGGAACGGGTCTTCGGTGCCTCGATCGAGACAGGCGCCGCCGCGCACCCGCCATGGATGCCGTTTTTCGTATCGGACCGGCCGTGCACCCTGGTAATCCGAACCCCGGCCGGTCAAAGAGTTTGAGGTCGATTGCCCGCCTCTGAACCGTAACCTTCGGACTCCTCGATCACGCTTTCATCAACGGGGCGTTTGCCCCGCTGACATGAGATACCCATGATCTGCCGGATTTTGCTCTTTCTCTCCATCGTCCTGCTGCTCGCACCCGCCCGCGCACCCCACGCCGCGGGCACGATCGAGTTCCTGAAGACGGATATCATTGCGTACAACCTCAAGGAGCACCAGGCGAGTCTTCTCGACGGCACTTACAAAGGCGAAGAAGGGCCTCTCGGCCTGACTCCGGAAGCGGGGCGTTCCCTGGGACTCGAGGTCCTGCTCCATCCCCTTTACGAGGATGCCATGACCCTGCAAGAGGAAGCGGCGGCGCACCTCCAAAACGCCAGGCAAAGCCTGATCACGAAGCAGTCCGAAGATCAGCCGGAAGGCCATGCCCGCACAGCCGCCCTGCAGGCTGCAGCCTACAATCTGAAAAAATCCGTGGCCTGGAATCATTTGATGACCTATCGCGCGCGGTTGAGTTTTGAAAACGACGACCGACTGAAAGAGTCCACGGTCATCAGCCTGCTCGAAGATCTGCTGGGTCAGGCCCTGGAAGCCAACGGCCGCAACCTCCGGGACGCCCTCGCTCAAGTTTATAACCGCTGCCGGGGATTGAAGAGCGGAAGCGACCCCCTGACACCGGAAAACGTCCGCTTCGTCAACGCCGTTTTCAACGCTTTCCGCGCGAAGGCGCCGCATGCCCTGCAGGAAGAGCTGGATCTGGATCTTTACCGGCCCCCGGCCGACATAGACCCTAGCGAGCGGCAGGCCATCCTCGCACGCATACAGAATGCCGCACCGGACTGCCTACGCCCGCTCTTTGAACTGTCCGCCGAGGAAAACCCGTGCGTCGACCCGCTGCTGTTCATGGCCTTGATCCGACGCGAATCCAGTTTCAACCCTTCCGCTGTGTCTTACGTAGGTGCCGCCGGCCTCACGCAGATCATGCCTGCTACAGGCGAGGGTCTTGGCATGCAGATCATTTTCAAGCCCGCTTATTTCGATGAAGCCACAAGCCTGCTTTCCAGGGAACGGACTCTTCGCCAACAGGCCCTGCAGATCCTGATGCAAATCAGGGATGCAGACGACCTGACCGCCGCCCGCCGCGCCCGCAGTCTCATGCAGGAGTCTCTGGCACTGAAAAAGAAGCGTACGATCCTCCTGGGGCGGTATCGGCAAGACCTGCTCGAACACCGCCGGGACGATCGTTTGAACCCTGAAAAGGCCATCACCGAAGGCGTAAAATATTTCTGCGGAATCCTGAAGGATTTCGACGGCGACATGAGCCTAGCGCTGGCCGCGTACAACGCAGGTCCACACCGTGTCAGGCAGTACAAAGGGATCCCCCCCTACTCGGAAACGGTGACCTTCCGGAACCGCGTCCTGGGCTTTTATGGCGAGTATGTGCAGCGCTTTCGGAATACCCGATAGTTTCCGATCCGGAAATGGTCTTTTTTGCCAATCTCGGCGTCAATCTGCTCGTTTGCTTGTGCGGCGACCCACAGGTCGCCTCCGCACAAACGCTTGATTTCCTTGATATTGGCAAAAAATCCTCATTTCCGGATCGGAAACTAGGGCATCTTCGTTAAAATTACTATGGTCTTTTTTGCCAATCTCGGCGTCAATCTGCTCGTTTGCTTGTGCGGCGACCCACAGGTCGCCTCCGCACAAACGCCCACTTCGGGCGCCGCCCAAAACTTGCTTGACAGAACCGCGTTTTGAACATAAAGGTAGCGTTTCGAAAATCGCCGGGGTGCAGGCGTATATCCAACGAACGGCCGAAAATGATTTTTCGGTTCCGGCGAACGATGAACTGAGCGAGGGCTTTATCCTATGGCCGATCAAATCCTACGTGAGAGCGTTTTTCCCGGCCTCAAACTCCTCCGTCGAGGCAAGGTTCGGGACGTCTATGAAATCGAGGATGAACTCCTTATCGTGGCAAGTGACCGCATTTCAGCCTACGATGTCGTCATGGCCGATCCTATCCCGGACAAGGGGAAGATCCTGACAGCCCTTTCCCTTTTCTGGTTCAGGCAGTTGGAATCGATCATCGAGCATCACGTCATCACCGCCGACGCATCCCTCTACCCCGCAATCTGCCGGCCATACACGGATGCCCTGCAGGGTCGCAGCATGCTTGTCAGGAAAGCTCGTCCGCTCCCTGTCGAGTGCATCGTCCGGGGCTACCTCTCCGGCTCCGGCTGGGCGGAATATCAGGAAAAAGGAAGCATCTGCGGCATCGCGCTTCCGGCTGGGCTTACGGAATCCTCACCCTTGCCGAAGGCCATCTTTACGCCGTCCACCAAGGCCGAAGACGGCCGGCACGATGAAAACATCTCCTTCGAGGAGGCCAGCCGGATCATCGGCAGGGAAACCGCGGAGGCCGTCCGGCGTCTGAGCCTTCGGATCTATCAGTACGGAAGGGATCTCGCCGCCGAACGGGGCATCATCGTCGCCGACACCAAATTTGAATTCGGGCATGTCGACGGACGCCTGATCCTGATAGACGAGGTCCTCACGCCCGATTCGTCCCGTTTCTGGCCTATGGATTCCTACCAGCCCGGTGCCCCTCAGAGAAGCTTCGACAAACAGTTTCTCCGCGACTATCTGACCGGGATCAAATGGCCCAAGAAGTCGCCCCCACCCCCCCTGCCGGAGGAGATCATCTTCAAGACGCGGGAAAAATATCTCGAGGCCCTTCAGAGGATCACCGGACAGGGTCTTACGGACATCGTGAAAGGGTAAGCGGCATGGAAAACAAACCGATCATCTGTTTTATCGACGATTCCGACTTCGAGCACGCTCTCGTTCGGGAGGAAATCGCCCCGCAGGCCCCCCGCTTCGAATTCGTGCAGGCCAAGACCTTCGAAGAGGCTTGTCAGCGTCTGAGTGAACGGATACCCGCCCTGTTTTTGCTGGATTTATGGGGCCAGGACCCATCCGTTGCATCCCCTTCCATCACCCCGAGGCAGGAAGTCGAGCGGAAAGTCGCCGGATTCCCGGGCCTGGATCAGGTGTATGCTGGGCTTGAAGGCTTTTCGGGGGATGTCAACAACGAATATCTGAAGCGTTTTTTCACGATCGTAGACTGCTGGAGACACCTTTTCGAAGAGGTGTGCGCCCGTGTCGGCCAGAACCGTGAATACGGCCTCTACAACCTCGAACAGGCCAGAAAACGCTACCCCGGAGTACCGGCGGTATTCTACACCCGGAAATCCCTGATCAACGACGCCGTGGCCCTTTTCAAGGCCGCCGCCGACGGGCTTTTCATCAAACCGACCGGCTCGACGGACGAAGAGACCCGCTCGCTGACGCGGGCCTTTGCCCCTGCCCTGCTTCGAGATATCGAAACCCGTATCCTTCCGAACCGTCCATAGTTGCGCTCGGCAATGGGCCTTCCGTTGGCCCTGCAGCGGCTTTGCACACGGGGCTGCGGCGCGGTTTTCCGCAGGGCCTGAGCCCCCGCATTTCCCTCCTCTGATCCTTGCGCGCCATGCCTTCCTGCCCTTTCTGCCCGTAAAACACAGCCCAATCCTGTGCAAGCTGGAAAAATCTTTCGGCTTTTCAACTTGACAAGCCTTTCAAGATGCTTAGGTTTGCTTCTAGCCGTCCGAAACGGTCGGCGGCACCGTTTCAACTCCAACAAATGGGAGCGGACAGGAAGAATGAACGATATTTCTGAGGCTGATCGCAACCGGGAAGCTTCTCGCGAAAAGGCGGATCATCACCAGGCATCCGATGAATCCGCAGGTGGCGGGAAGGAAACCAAGTCGAAACCGGTGGAAGAGATGAGCCGCGAAGAACTCCTCCAGAAACTGGAGGAAGCTCAGGATACAGCCGATAAACATTTCGATCTTTATCTCCGTTCACAGGCCGAGATCGAAAATCTCAAGAAGCGATTCCAGAAAGAAAAGGATGGGTTGATCCGATTTGGAAACGAAGCGCTGATCAAGCAGCTTTTGCCGGTCGTCGACAATCTCGAAACCGCTCTGACCCACGCTGAGGACGAAAAGGCCTTGGAGGCTTTGCGCGAGGGTGTCAGGCTGACCCTCAAAGGGATGAGGGACGCCCTGCACAAAGAAGGGGTTTCCGAAGTCAAAGCGCTCGGGGAGCCTTTCGATCCCCACTTTCACGATGCTATATCGGAACAGGAAGACGCCTCTGTCGAGCCCCGTACCGTCATTCATGAACTGCAGAAGGGTTACCTGCTGAACGAAAGGCTCGTGAGACCGGCTACCGTAGTCGTCAGCAGAAAAAACAGCGAGGGTTGATTCCTCCAAAAGGGCTGTTCCGTACTCGTCATAAAATATTGTGCTTGAAAATCAGGAGGCAGGGAAATGGCAAAAATCATAGGAATTGATCTCGGTACCACCAACTCTTGTGTGGCCGTCATGGAAGGCGGCGATCCGGTGGTGATCGCCAATGCCGAAGGCGCACGAACGACGCCGTCCATTGTTGCCTTTACAGATAGCGGAGAGCGGCTGGTCGGCCAGGCGGCCAAACGCCAGGCCGTTACCAACCCGGAAAATACCGTGTTTGCAGTCAAACGGCTCATTGGCCGAAAGTATGATTCCGCCGAGGTCCAGAAAGATCTGGGCGTTCTCTCTTACAAGATCAGCAAGGCCCCAAACGGCGATGGCCACGTATCGATCAAGGGCAAGGACTACAGTCCGGCTGAGATATCGGCGATGATTCTTCAGAAAATGAAACAGACCGCCGAGGATTATTTGGGCGAAAAGGTGACGGAAGCCGTCATCACGGTGCCGGCTTACTTCAACGACAGCCAGCGACAGGCGACCAAAGACGCCGGGAAAATCGCCGGTCTGGAGGTCAAGCGGATCATCAACGAACCGACGGCGGCCTCTCTCGCTTATGGGCTCGACAAGAGAGGCGATCGCAAAATAGCCGTTTTCGACCTCGGGGGCGGAACCTTCGATATCTCCATTCTAGAGATCGGCGAAGGGGTGTTCGAGGTGAAATCCACCAACGGAGACACCCATCTCGGGGGGGAGGACTTCGACCTGCGCATCCTGGATTATCTGGCCAACGAATTCAGGAAGGATCAGGGAATCGACCTGCGCAACGACAAGATGGCGCTCCAGAGGCTGAAGGAAGCGGCCGAAAAGGCCAAGATGGAGTTGTCCGGATCGACGGAGACGGACATCAATCTCCCGTTTATCACGGCGGATGCAAGCGGCCCCAAACACCTGAACATCAAGCTCAGCCGTGCGAAACTCGAGGCCCTGGTGGATGACCTGATCCAGAAAGTCGTCGGACCCTGTCAGACAGCCCTCAGAGACGCCGGGCTGAAGGCCAGTGATGTCGACGAAGTCATCCTCGTAGGCGGGATGACCCGGATGCCGAAGGTCCAGGAAAAGGTCCGGGAGATCTTCGGCAAAGAACCCAGCAAAGGCGTCAACCCTGACGAGGTGGTCGCCGTTGGCGCCGCCATCCAGGGCGGTGTCCTCAAAGGGGAAGTGAAGGATGTTCTCCTACTCGACGTCACGCCGCTTTCGCTTGGGATCGAAACCCTCGGAGGCGTATTTACCAAACTGATCGATAAAAATACGACCATTCCGACCAAGAAGAGTCAGATCTTTTCCACTGCAGCGGACAACCAGCCTGCCGTCGAGATCCACGTCCTTCAGGGAGAGCGTGAGATGGCCTCCGGCAACAAGACCCTCGGGAGATTCCAGTTGGTCGGGATACCGCCTGCTCCACGTGGGCTCCCCCAGATCGAAGTCACCTTCGATATCGACGCCAATGGCATCGTGAATGTTTCTGCAAAGGACATGGGCACCGGCAAGGAGCAGTCGATCAAGATCACAGCCTCGAGCGGCCTGTCCGAACAGGAGATCAACCAACTGATCAAGGATGCCGAACTGCACGCCGACGAAGACAAGAGGAAAAGGGAGTTGATCGATGCCCGCAACATGGCCGATTCCCTCATCTACAGCACCGAGAAATCGATCAAAGAGGTCGGCGACAAGGTAGACGAATCTACGAAAGCCGACATTCACCAGGCCATTGAAAACTTGAAAAAGGCGATGGAAGGGGATAATGTCGAGGAGATCAAGCGTTTGAGCGAAACCTTGACCCAAAGCTCCCACAAGCTCGCCGAAGCCATGTACGCGAAGGCCAGCCAGCAGCAGACCCAGCAAACAGGGCAGGAAGCCGGGCCCCAGGGCGGCGGGCAAAAAGACGAGGACGTGGTGGATGCCGATTTCGAGGAAGTCAAAAAATAAAACAATGATCCCCGTGTCATCCGTGAGAAGGGCCATGCCCGCCTTGCTGGCGGGCATGGCCCTTCTTCTGTTCTCCTGCAGACCCCAGTTGCCCTTGACCACCCCGCACAAGACCGCCGAAAAGCCGTTCCTGATCACCAAGGCGGAATCCTATGAAAAGCTCGGCCAAACCGAAGCGGCCCTCAGCACCTATGAGCGTTACCTGTCCGAGCACCCAGGCGGAGCCTACACGGCTCTGTCCATGCATCGTTTGGCACGCCTGTATTCCCGGCAACAGAGCTATGAAAAGGCAGCGGAGATCTATCGCAGGCTGCTCGCATCGACGCCGCAATACCCTGCGGCCGCCGAGGTGCGGTATGAGTTGAGCCGCGTCCTGTATCTCAATGGGGATTACCAGACCTCCCAGAAAGAGCTGCTTCAATGGCTTTCCATGTATCCCTCTCATGGCTTGCGTCCTCAAGTTCTTTTGCTGCTTGGGGAGGATTCGAGGGCGCTCGCGGACCTGCCGGAGGCTTTCACCAGATATCTGCAAGCCGAAGATGCCTTCCAGGGAGATGCGGAATCCATGGAGCAGGCACGGGCGAAGGCTTTGGAGGCGATCAACGGCGCCGATGCCGCGCAGTTGGAAAGGATGAGGCGGTCTACAACCGAGAGAAACTACCTGGAAAAAATCCAGTACCGGATGGCAGAGCTTTACTTCCAAGGCCATGATCTGGAAAAGGCCGCAGACCTCGCGCGCGTCCTTGCGGCGGAAAGCCATGATCCCAAGACCGCCGAAGATGCAAAGAATCTACTGGCAAGAATCGAATCCGCCCGTCGGGTGAAACCCTATTTGATCGGCTGCGTGCTTCCCTTGAGCGGTCCTTACAGCCTTTACGGTCAAGAAGTCCTGAACGGGATGCAGCTGGCGTTGGGTATTTTCGCCCCCTCCGAACCAGGCGCCCCGTTCGAACTGGTAATCCGAGACTCAGGAGCGGACCCGAAAGAGGCCCTTCTCGGGTTGGAGCAACTGGTTCATGACGAGCGCGTGTTAGCCATCATCGGGCCTTTGGCGAGCAAAACCGCCTCCGCCGTAGCCGCTCGTGCTCAGGAACTCCAAATCCCGATCATCACCCTGACCCAGAAGGAGGGCATCACTGACCTCGGCGATTGGGTCTTCCGCAATATGTCAACTCCCCGCCAGGAGGTGGAAACTCTTATCACGAAGGCCTTCGGTGGCTTGGGCCTGCGCAGGTTCGCCGTGCTTTATCCCGATAACCCTTACGGGCGGACCCTCTCGGAGCTTTTCTGGGAGCAGGTCAACCTGAACGGCGGCGAGGTGAGCGTCATGGAGTCCTACAGACCGGGGCAGACCGATTTTTCGGAGCAGATCCTGAAGCTCGGAGGTGTCGCGGCTTTAAAAACCCGCTCCGGAGCCGACAAAAACACCCGTCCCACGCTCCACTTCGAAGCCGTGTTCATTCCGGACAATGCTCAGAGCGTGGCCATGATCACACCACAGCTCGTCTACCACAACATCTCAGGGGTCCAGCTCCTGGGCACCAGCCTGTGGCAGTCACCCCAACTCATTTCTCTGGCTGCGGATTACATCCAGGGAAGCGTTTTTCCGGCCGGCTTTTTCCCCGCTGACCCCCATCCTCGGACACAGGCCTTCGTCTCGAGCTACCAGCAAACCTTCATGAAGGCACCGGACCTCCTTGCCGCGACAGGGTACGATACGATCATGCTCCTGTCGGAGGTGCTCCGGCAACGGAACGTCCAAAACCGTGACGATCTGCGCAGGGCGCTGCTCGAGGTACGGGATTTCGACGGCGTTACCGGAAAAACCGCCTTCAGGCAAAACGGCGAGGTAGACAAGGCGCCCTTTCTGCTGACCATTCAGGGCGATCGGGCCGTCCTGCTCCCCTAAGCCCGTTTATCCGGCTTATCTTCCGATTTACCGCCGGTCGCCTCGGGATCATCGGCCGCTGCCTTTTCCTTCCTCTGGGCGAACTTCGAGATGATGATGCTGATTTCGTAGAGCGCAATCAAGGGAACCGCCATCATGCACTGGGTGATGACATCAGGGGGCGTCAGGATCGCGCCGACGATAAATGTCATGAGGATGGCATATTTACGCTTCTTTCTGAGGGTTTCCGGGGTCACCGCCCCCAACCGGGACAGGAAAAAAATCACGACCGGCAGTTCGAAGACCAATCCAAAGGCCAGCAGGAGCTTGATCGAGAAAGAGAAATACTCGCGTACGGAGGGCAACGCCTTGACGTATTCGTTCGAGAGCCCGACAAAAAACTGAAACCCGAAAGGGAACACGACGAGGTAGCCGAAGAGCGCACCTCCGACGAAAAGCACCGTCGATGAAGCGGCAAAGGGGATGACGTAGCGTCTTTCGTTGTGATAAAGACCCGGTGCGATGAAGAGCCAGAGTTCGTAGAAGATCACGGGGGCAGCCGCAAGAAGGCCCGTCACGAAAGCAACCTTGAGATAGGTGAAAAACATCTCGGGCAGATTCGTGAAAATGAGCTTGTCGCCCTCTGGCATCACCGCCTTGAGCGGTTGGATCAACACCTGAAAAAGCTGTTCCGCAAAAAGATAGGCGCCCACAAAACCGACGCCCACGGCAATGGCGCAAACGATCAGTCGTTGCCGCAACTCCTCCAGATGGCCCATAAAAGGCTGCTTCACGTCGTCATCCATCTGTGGTCGACCCCGAATTCTTTTCCTTTGCGGACTGCGGCTCGTCGCTTTGTCCGGTCTCTTGCTTCGACTGCCGGTATTCCTCGACCATCTGGTCATATCCCTCGTAAGTCGGCTTTTTGGTTTCCGGCGCGCCGGGCTTACCGTTCAGACCGCTCACCCCATCGACGAGGTCCTTTTTTACGGATTCGAGATCCTCATCCACCGCCAGGCTTTCCTTGATCTCCTGGGTCGCCTTTCTGAATTCGGCCATCCCGCGTCCCAGCGCCCTGGCCAGATCTGGGAGCTTCTTGGGGCCGATCACGATCAGTGCGATAACCAGAATGATGATCAATTCTGGCATTCCGATGCCGAACATATACCCCCCCTAAACAACTGCCATCCGGTAAGACCCTCCGGAAACGCATCAAAGAGCGCGCATCATCGCTATTTCGTCACAATCCGGAAACTTGGGACACTTCAGGCAATCCGCCCAGACCTTGTGCGGCAAAACCGCTTTATCGACAACCTGGAAGCCGATTTTTCCAAAAAAGGCCGGGACGTACGTCAAGGTAAAGACCCTTTTCAGACCCAGCACACGAGCCTCCAAGAGACAGGCCTCCACCAGCCGCAGCCCCATCCCGCGGCCCCGATAGGCCTCCATGACGGCGAGGGACCGGACCTCGGCCAGATCTTCCCAGCAAACACCTAAACCACAAACCCCCACGACCTGAGGGCCTGAGGAAGGACCACGGGTTTTCTCTGCATCGGCCTGCTCGAGCACAACATAATCCCTCAGATGATCGTAGAGTTCACTCAAAGGCCTCTGAAGGAGAAGCCCCTGCTTGGCATAGTGCGTAAGAATATCGTAGATGCCGTGAACGTCGCCCGTTCTGGCCTTCCTGAGATGCATGTCCGTCTTCATTAGAACCCCGTCTCCATCAAGAAACCGTCCAATCCTTCCTTGCCCGCCAATTCCTCCATGGAGCGTTTAGCCTCCGCCGCGCCCGTAAAAGGCCCGACCCTGACCCGGTAATACACTCGGCCTTTGACCGCCGCTTTGGTAAAATAGGACCGAAATCCCTTTGCGGACAATCGCTTGACCATCTCGGCCGCCCCCTCCTCTGTGTCGAGCGAGGCCACCTGGACCACATAACCCGCGCCTTCCTGTTCAGGCACCAATCGAACCGGCGGTTTTTCCGCCGCTTTGGTTGCGTTTTGGACCTGATCTTTCCGAAGCTTCAGCTCCTCTCTGGCCCTGTTGTTTTTTTTCGACGCCAACTCCTCGTAGAATCGCAGTTCCGGGTCCTCAGCCCCCTCGTCCAAGGGCGGGATAACCGCCTGGCTGACAGGAGCGGGGTCACGTGCAAGCGGCACCCCGGTCTGCCCCTTCGGCAGAAAATTTTTCAGGAATCCGGGACCATCGCCACGCCCCACCATGATCCCCAGGATGAAAATCCAACCCAGCACAACGAGCAGGCCGGCCATCCAGAACAGAAAAGAGCCGATCCCCAGTTCGAGACGATATGTTCGCTTGACCCTTCTGGATCCCCTGCTGGAAGACATAGCCGTTGCCGATCACATCCTCTCCGGTGACGCGACACCGAGAAGCCTCAAACCGTTCGACAGGGTGATCCTGATTGCCTCCACGAGATGGAGCCTCTGCTGACTCAGCAGGGCGTCGTCGCCTACGACGCGGCAATCCTGGTGCTTCGTCCCCAGATTGAAATACTTGTGGAACCGGGCGGCCAAATCGGTCAGATAATACGTCAGGCGGTGGGGCTCCAGCGCTCGGCAGATATCCTGCAGAAGCATGGGGAATTCGGCCATCGCCCTGATGAGGCCCGTTTCCTCCTCCAGGGTGAGACGATCGAGGCCGGTCCGGCCGACCGGCAACCGCTCCAGATGGGATTCCTCGGCCTTCCTGAAGATGCTGCAGATCCTCGCATGAGCGTACTGGACGTAGTAGACGGGGTTATCGCTCTCCTGTTTCTTGACCAGATCCACGTCGAAATCCAGGGAGGAATCGTGGCTCTTGGTTAAAAACACGAATCGAGCGGCATCCACGCCCACCTCCGCCAGGAGTTCCTCGAGGGTCACGTAGGAGCCCGCCCGCTTCGACATCTTCATTTCCTGACCGCTTTTCCAGAGTTTCACCAACTGGATCAGCATGACAGAGAGCCAGTCCGGCGGCAGCCCATAGGCCTGCAGCGCGGCCTGGATCCTAGGAACATAGCCGTGGTGATCCGCTCCCCAGATATTGATAGCCTTGTCGAAGCCGCGCGCGCGCTTCTGGAGGTGATAGGCGATATCCGACGCAAAATAGGTGAATTGGCCGTCCCCCTTGCGAAGCACCCGATCTTTGTCGTCGCCGAACTCCGTCGTCCTGATCCAGAGCGCCCCATCCTTCTCGTAGAGCCTGCCGCCGTCTTTCAATGCCTGAAGCGTCGCACCGAGCAGTCCGGATTGAAACAGCTCACTTTCATGAAACCAGACGTCGAAGCGCACTCGAAAGGCATCGAGATCCCGGCGGATCTCCTCCAGCATGATCTCCTTGCCCGCCTGGGCACAGCAGGCGCAGGCATCCTCCTCCGGCATGGCATCGATCTGCACCCCGCTGCTGACGGTGTCGGCCAGATCCCGGATATATTCGCCATGATACCCCTTTTCGGGAAAGGGGTAGGCGGGGTCCGACACTTGCTTGATGCGGCTGTATATGGACTTTCCCAGCATCTGAATCTGCTGTCCGGCGTCGTTGACATAAAACTCCCGCACAACATCATAGCCGCACCACTCCAGGATCCTGCACAAGGTATCCCCAAGCGCCGCTCCCCGCCCATGGCCCAAATGGAGCGGACCGGTGGGGTTGGCGCTCACGAATTCCACCAGTATCCGCAGGCCCTGACCGAGGGCGCACCGCCCGTAGCCCTCGTTTTCTTCCAGGATACGGGCAAGGAAGGCATGCCACTCGGTGGTTCGGATCCAGAAGTTGAGGAATCCGGGCCCTGCCACCTCCAGGCGCTCGATGAAGCCCTCATCATCCTTCACGTTCTGCTGGATGACAGCCGCGATATCCCGTGGGGAGCGCCTCTGGGAGGACGCCATGGTCATGGGCAGATTCGTGGCGAAATGGCCATGATCGGGATTGTTGGGGACCTCGATGACAAAATTGGGTGGTTCGGTATCCTTCAAAAGCCCCTTCTTGAAGCAATCTGCAATCGTATCTTTCAGTAACTGTTCGATCCTGCTTTTCATTCCAAATATTCCCTGTCATGGCGCGATCCTATAGAGCAGAGGATTTCATAGGAAATGGTTCCCGCCCATTCGGCCATTTCATCGCATGTAATGACGGCATCACCCTGGGCCCCCAGGAAGACCGCCTCATCCCCGGGGCAAACGCCGCCGCAATAGCTCGCATCACAAACGGTAAGGTTCATGCATACCGTCCCTACCACAGGCACCCTTTGGCCATGGAGGAGCACAAGCCCCCGATTCGAGAGACCGCGCGGCAGGCCGTCGGCATACCCGGCGGAGAGCACCGCCAGCGTCGCAGGCGCCGCCGTGTAAAACGTCCTCCCATAGCTGACCGGTGTCCCGGCAGGCACGGTTTTCACCTGAAGAACCTGCCCTCGGAAATGCATCACCGGTTTGAAGGCAGGCCGACCCGCACTTCCCCCGTACAGCAGTATACCGGGCCGGACCATGCTCGAAAGCGATTCGGGGTAGAGCATCATCCCGGCGCTGTTCGCGATATTGTTCAGAGGAAGGGTATAACCCATCGAGCGGGCCCTTTTCACTACATCCTCGAAACAAGCGATCTGGCTTTCGGTAAAGGTCCTGTCTTTCTCTCCTGCGGATGAAAAATGGGACATGAGCCCCTGCAAAGAAAGGAACCGCATCCGCCGCACCCGATCCAGAAACGCAGCCGCGTCGGCCGGCCGGATGCCCAAACGCCCCATGCCGGTATCGATCTTCAGTTGGAAGCCGGTGATTTTACCCCTTCGGCCGCTCTCCTGATCGACGACCTCGAGCATGTCCGCGTCGAAAATCACGGGCGTCAGATCCATGTCCACCGCCGCAGACGCCTCTTCCCTCGAGCAGAGCCCGCAAAGGAGCACCACGGGAAAAGAACCCGCGATCGCCTCCCTCAGTTCGATGCCTTCATGCAGAAAAGCCACTCCAAGGCTATCCACCCGGCATGCCAGCAGGGTGCGCGCCACGGGCACCATCCCGTGGCCATAGGCATCCGATTTGACGACGCCCAGGATACGGACATCAGCCCCCACGGCATCCTTCAGCCGCTCGAAATTTTCTTTGAGCGCTTTCAGATCGATCCATACACGATTCGGTCGGCTTTGATTCTCCACCCGATTCAAACCCCCCGATGCGGCACCTAGCCACCTTCCCTCGTCAAGTGGATTTCTTTTTCAATTTCGGCATCGATCGACGCATGGATTCAAAGGGCGACCTTGCCGGGCCGCCTCGCAAAAAAACGCGCAGATTGACGCCGAGATTGGCCAAAAAGACCATTTCCGGATTGGGAACAAGCTAGTTTCCATCCGGAAAAGAGCATCCAGCGCGGCAAAGTTTCCAATCCGGAAATGAGGATTTTTGGCCAATATCAAGGAAATCAAGCGTTTGTGCGGAGGCGACCTTGCCGGGTCGCCGCACAAGCAAACGCGCAAATTGACGCCGAGATTGGTCAAAAAGACCATTTCCGGATGGAAACAAGCTAACTGATCTTCACGGATAGTTCAAGCGCAATTGCAGCCTACCCGTGGTACTCTGCCTTGACAGTCCCTCGTTCGATCTCTATCATGAGTCGGCATTCGTGCCGGTTCCCTTATCGATGCACAAACCTGATGCGGGCGCGCGGGGGGCTTGGTTCCGTGAAGAAGATTGCCCCCCATCTCGAAAGGGTTCCATGCCATCCCCGAGTCCCTGCGGCTCTCCCTCGCCTGGTTGACAGGTTGTTCACGGCATGGTCTCCGCCCGCCCGGAACGGCGGCGCCCCATCCTGAAACGAATGTCGATGACAGGTGGATTTCCAGTTCGAAACCCGCGCGGAGGAAGAGATCATTCCCGGATGGCCATGAGGTAAACAGGATGCGTTGGCTTTTCTGCCTTTTGGGGCTGTTGCTGATTGTCGAGGGTCTTCCCTACTTTGCCTGCCCTGACAGGGTGAAAAAATGGATGTCGACCATCCAAAAGATCCCGGACGGCCAGCTTCGGATACTGGGGGTGATCTCGATGTCCCTGGGTCTTCTGTTGGCTTATCTCTTCAATGAATAAAAGCATTTGACTTTGAATGAAAGCTCTTTTAGAATTTCAGGTTTAATATAACCAATGTTTGATCTGGATGACTATAATTTCGATTTGCCGGCAGGATTGATCGCCCAGGTTCCCAGTGAGAGAAGAGACGCCTCTCGCCTTCTTGTGCTTGACCGTCGGAACGGGGCAATCCACGACCGGCATTTCCATGATGTTACCACGCTCCTGAACCCCGGAGATCTGCTGGTCGTAAACGACACCCGGGTTGTGCCCGCCCGTCTCGAAGGGAAAAAGGACACCGGCGGCCGGGTGGAACTGCTGGTTCTGCAGCACGGCGAAGGCGGAAGGCCGGAGGCTGTGCGGCTTTGCCTGCTGAAATCCTCCAAACCACCCCGAACGGGAGGGCAGATCCTCCTGGACAATCAGGTCAGAGGGGTGGTTGAAGAGGTCCAGGGAAACGGGGTTGTAAGAATCCGGTTCAACTCCCCTGAAGCCCTCGAGACATTGATCGACGAACGGGGCAGGGTGCCATTGCCTCCTTACATCAAGCGGACCTCGCCCGATGCCTTCGCCGCCCTGGATGCCGAAAGATACCAGACGGTCTATGCGGCCCAAAAAGGTGCCATAGCCGCTCCGACGGCGGGGCTCCACTTCACCCGGGAGCTGATCCAAAGGCTTGAGGAAAACGGCGTTGCGGTTGCCGCCTTGACTCTGCACGTCGGTTTTGGGACTTTTCAACCGGTTCGGACCCCGGATATCCGCCGTCATAGACTGGGCGAGGAGTATTATCGGATCGAGTCCGGCACCGCTGAGTCCATTGCGAAAACCAGGCAGCGCGGGGGCCGGGTCGTGGCGGTCGGCACCACCGTGGTGAGAGCGCTCGAGACAGCTGCGCTGGCAGACGGATCCATAAGGGCTGTCGAAGGCCGGACGCGTCTACTGATTACGCCCGGGCATTCCTTCAAGCTGGTCGACGCCCTGATCACCAATTTTCATCTGCCGAAAAGTTCACTTTTGTTCCTGGTTTGTGCATTTGGCGGGAACGACATGATTCGGAGGGCTTACAAAAAGGCCGTAGAAGATCGATACCGGTTTTACAGTTACGGCGATGCCATGCTGATCCTGTGACAAACCGGCATCAAGCCAGCCGCCGGCTCGATCAAGAGGGAAGGCACGGGGCTTGCGGCGGCCCGCTTGAGCGTATGCTTTTTGAGATTCAGCGTCCAGTATAGATCTCGGGAATGCGAGGGCCGGATCGGCCGTTTGGAGACCGCTCATGGGGGCATCGAAACCCCCGCTTTCATGCCGGTCGGAACTCAGGCATCCGTAAAGGCGGTGTCGCCGGAGGAACTCGAGGAAATTGGTGCGGAAATCATCCTCGCCAATACCTACCATCTGTACCTTCGTCCTGGCCATAGCCTCATCCGGCGGCTCGGTGGGCTGCACCGTTTCATGCACTGGAGTCGGCCCATCCTGACCGACAGCGGAGGCTTTCAGGTCTACAGCCTGGCCAGGCTGCGGACTGTCTCATCCGACGGCGTCGTCTTTCAGTCGCATATCGACGGCTCCCGCCACTTTCTTGGTCCGGAAAAGGCCATGGAGATTCAGCAGGCGCTGGGATCGGACATCATGATGGCCTTCGATGAATGCGTGCCGTTCCCCGCAGCCTATGACGATGTCCTGGACGCCGTCAAACGCACGACCCTTTGGGCGGAACGGTGTGCAGGCTGCAAAGAAGAGGGAAGCGGGGCCCTTTTCGGGATTGTTCAGGGCGGGATGTTCCCCGATTTGCGCGCCCTGAGCGCCCGGGAACTGGTCGCCCTCGACTTCGACGGCTACGCCCTCGGCGGCCTTTCGGTCGGCGAGGATGCAGCGACCAGACTCGCCGTAATCCAGGCCACGCGGCCTTTCCTCCCGGAGGACAAGCCGGTTTACCTCATGGGCGTGGGAACCCCCGCAGATCTCGTGGAGGCCGTTTGCCTCGGCGTCGACATGTTCGACTGCGTCATGCCCACACGCAATGCCAGGAACGGCACCCTGTTTACATCCACCGGCCGCGTGACCATCAAGAACGCCCGTTATACCGATGACGACAGGCCTCTCGATCCCAACTGCGGCTGCTATACGTGCAGGCATTATTCCCGGGCCTATCTGAGGCACCTTTTCATGGCGCGTGAACTACTGGCTTACAGGTTGAATACGATACACAATCTCGCCTATTATATCGATCTCATGCGGGCGGTCAGAGAAGCTCTCAGAACGGAACAAATGGCCTTATTCAGAGAAACGTTCCACCAATCTCAGGGAATCAATCAAAAGAAGGAGGATACATGATGGATTTTTTGGCCCATGCAATGGGGACGAACGGCACAGGCGGCGGGCAGGGAGGGGGCTTCGGCGCCTTCATCCCTTTGATTCTGATGTTCGTGATCTTCTATTTTCTGCTGATTCGGCCGCAGCAGAAAAAGGCGAAGCAGCACAAACAGCTTCTCTCATCCATCAAAAAAGGCGATCGCGTGGTCAGCTCGGGCGGGTTGCACGGCGTCGTCACCGGTTTGACCGATGACGCCGTCACGATGGAAATCGCCCCCAAAGTAAGGGTCAAGGTATCCCGCGGCTCCATTGCCGGAATCATCGGCAGAGAATCCGCCTAGGATCCTCCGGTGCAGCCTTTCCGGCTGCCGCGCAATATGGCAATTCCTTGGCTGAACCAGATGTCATCCGGAAAGGCTTATCAGGTATGGACACCTTTCCAGTCCGGCAAGGGGGGTTTTGGACAATACCCACGACATCGAGCGTTTACATTTAGGCGCCCTGCAGGTCGCCGCACAATTGAACGTGCAGATCGACGCTGGGATCGGCCAAGAAGAACCCTTCCGGATGGAAACCAGCTTAACCAGGAGTAAACCGTGGCAAAGAGCTTGAGTTGGCGCAGCGCATTGGTTGGGCTCGCTGTAATGGCGGCCTTGATCTATTTGACCCCTTCTCTCACGAACACCCTTCCGGACTGGTGGTCGCGGATCTTGCCGGACGACCGGATCCGCCTGGGGCTCGATCTCCAGGGGGGCATCCATCTGGTGCTGGAAGTGGAAGTCGATAAAGCCGTGGAAAGCCACCTGGAGCGGACAGTCGAAGAGATGAAGGGCGATCTGCGGGAGGAGAAGCTCCGCTATCAGGCAATCGAGCGAACCGGCCTCGAGGGGATCAGAGTCGTTCTGATGCGCGCTGAAGACGTTCAGCCGTTCACGGAAACCCTCGAGATGGCCTATTCCGACTTCGAAATCCAGACGGGCGGCGAGCAGGACGGCCACCCGGTAATGGTGTTGCAGCTCGGTTCGGACGCGCGAAAACGGATCAAGGAGATGGCGGTCGATCAGGCATTGGAGACCATCCGAAACCGGATCGATCAGTTCGGCGTCACAGAGCCCGAAATCCGCCCGCAGGAAGACCACCGGATCCTGGTTCAGCTGCCGGGGGTGAGCGATCCGAAGCGGGCGATCGAGCTGATCGGCAAGACCGCGCTGCTCGAATTCAAGCTGGTGGACGAAGATCACAGCCTGGATGAGGCCCTCGAGGGGAACATCCCACCCGGGGACGAGATCCTCTATGAAACCGCCCCCGCGGCCGAATCACCGGACCGGCGCCGGATTCCCTATCTGCTCAAGAAACGGGCGGTCCTCACCGGAGAGTACATCACGGATGCCCGTGTCGCCATCGACAGCCAATACAACGAACCATACGTTTCGCTATCCTTCGATACACGCGGTGCCAGGCTCTTCGAACAGATCACCGGGGAAAACATCAAGAAGCGGCTGGCCATCGTGCTGGACAACAATGTCTATTCCGCCCCGGTCATCCAGGACAAGATCGCCGGCGGCAAGGCGCAGATTACCGGCCGATTCAGCATGGAGGAGGCCAAGGACCTCGCCATCGTGCTGCGGGCCGGCGCCCTGCCCGCCCCGGTGAAGATCCTCGAGGAAAGGAGCGTCGGACCTTCTCTCGGCATGGATTCCATCCAAAAAGGGATCAAATCCATGCTCATCGGCGGCCTCGTCGTCATCCTGTTCATGGTCATTTATTACAATCTTTCCGGGTTGATCGCGGACCTCGCCCTCGTTCTGAACCTGATCTTCATCATGGCGGGGCTCTCGTTTTTCGGCGCAACCCTCACGCTGCCCGGCATCGCCGGGATCATTCTGACCATCGGCATGTCAGTGGATGCCAACGTATTGATCTTCGAACGTATTCGGGAAGAGTCACGTCTGGGAAAAACGCCCAGGGCCTCTATCGAGTCCGGTTACGGAAAGGCCCTGGTGACCATCCTTGACGCCCAGGTCACCACCCTTATCGGCGCACTGATCCTGTTTCAGTTTGGAACCGGGCCCGTGCGCGGGTTCGCCGTCACTTTGAGCATCGGCATCGTCGCCAGTCTCTTCACCGCGATCTTCGTGACCCGGATCATCTTCGATCTGCTCTATGTCCAAAAGCGCATGAAAAAACTCAGCATCTAAATCATTGCGGGAGTTATTGAATGGAATTCATCAAACCGGGTACTCATTTCGATTTCATTGGAAGGCGCAGAATCGCTTATGTATTCTCCCTTCTTATGATCCTTGCCACGATCGCCCTCCTCATCTGGCACGGCGGACCCAACTACGGCGTCGACTTCTCGGGCGGCCTCCTCATCCAGGTCAAGCTCGACCAGAAGCGGACACCGGCGGAGATCAAGCGTGCATTGGACCCCTTGGGGCTGCAGGACAGCGTCGTGCAGGAATTCGGTGAGGAGGCCGAGCAGGAATACCTCATCCGCGTGCGCAAAATGGATCTGGACCTGAGCGGCCTGAGCGAAAAGGTCCAATCCGCCCTCGAGGCCGAATTTGGAAAGCCTGCCGACATCCGCCGTGTGGAAATGGTCGGACCGAAGGTCGGGGAAGACCTCCGGCAGAAGGCCCTGTTTGCACTCTTCTACACGATCCTGATCATCGCCATATACATTTCCGGTCGCTTCGAACTGAAGTGGCTGATGAGCGGCGTGATGGCGGTCGCCCTGATCTTCATCGTCTATGTCGCATCCATTTTCGGGGTCAGCGTCACCTGGCTGATCGTCCTGGCCCTGCTCGTCAGTCTGGCCATGTGCTGGTTCCTCAATCTGAAATATGCGCTTGGGGCGATCATCGCCCTCATCCATGACGTCACCATCACGATAGGGGCCTTCGCCTTGACAGACCGGGAGATCTCCCTGGCTATCATCGCCGCCGTCCTGACCATTGCCGGCTACTCCCTGAACGATACGATCATCGTCTTCGACCGTATCCGAGAAAACCTGAGGCGTTTCAAGCGCCGCCCCCTGGCCGAAACCATCAACACCAGCATCAATGAAACCTTGAGCCGCACCATTCTAACATCTTCCACCACCCTTGTCGTAGTCATCGCGCTGTTCGTCCTCGGCGGCGGCGTCATTCATGACTTTGCCTTTGCGCTCCTGGTTGGAATCGGGGTAGGCACCTATTCTTCCATCTTCGTCGCCAGCCCGATCCTGCTCCTTTGGGAAGGCCGTGCTGGCGGAAAAGCCAAGGGAGCGCAGGGTCAGTCCAAATGAGAGCAGCTCTTTGGTCAAGACACGGAAAAAGAAACATCTTTTTGCCCGGCCCCTTTTCTGGATAATCATCCTGCTCGTTTCAGGAGGCGCCGGTGCAGGGTGGTATTTCTGGCGCAGTTTTTTCGAGCGGGGTGCCCAATTCCATGCGCTCGTCATCCAGGTCAACCAGGAGCCGAAGCGGATCGCCGCCAACGGGACCCTCTTGCTCCATCCCGGGGACCGGGCAAGGATCCTGGAGACCCTGACCAATATTCCTTTCAACCATGACCTCCGTCTGGTGAGCCCTGAATTCGATATCGGCGCTCTGCGCTTCGAAGAGCTTCCTGTAGCCTCTCTGTTGCCCGAACGGAACATTTACGACCACTATCGTTTCGAGGTCTTTGTCAAGTACCGCAATGCGACGATCGGTTCTGTCGTTCTGGATGTCAGGCCCTTCCTGGAAGACTGGGTGGACAAGGCCGTAAGAACCATATCCCACGAAGAACGGGTCTCCGTCCTCCAAAAGGCCCTGCGTTTCCACCCCGGTGAAAAGACACTCATGCAATGTCTCGTCGAAACATACAAAGAGACGGGGCAATGGCGGAAAGCCGCTGAAACGATGGAGAGGATGAACGAGGGCACGCGGGATCCGTCCGTCCTGAGAGAGATCTGCGACCTCTATTCCGCCGCCGGCGACTCGGAGACCGTGATCAGGCTCCTGAGGGAGATTACGGAGCAGGATCCAGCCGACATTTCGGCGCTCAGGGAGCTGGCCGGGGATCTCGACCATGCCGGAAGGACGGAAGAGGCCGTCCGCTATTATGAGGCCCTTCTCGGGCTCATACCGGAGGAGGAAGGACTGCCGGTTCATTCGAGGCTGGCCCTCATCCATGCCGAGGCCGGCCGGCACCAGGTGGCCATCGGCCATTATCTGCAAATCGCCCGCCATCAACCGGATGACCCCAATTTATATTACAACCTGGCATATCTCCATGAAAAGGCAGGTCAACCGGAAGCATCCCGTCGTTACCTGGAAAAAGCCCTGTTGTTGAATGACCGAGACCGCGAAGGCCGCCTCAAGCTCGCCCATCGCCTGGTTGAACAGGGGCAGTGGACGGAGGCGAAGCGCCGCCTGGAAGAGGTTCTAACCATCGATCCCAAGGATCAGGAAGGGCTCCTGCTCCTGGCACAGGTCCTCGAAAAACTGGGAGATGAACAGGCGCTCGCGGAGATCTACAGCCGTATTGCGGCGCTCGATCCACAGAATGATACGGTACGCTTCAACCTGGGGGTAATCGAGTACCAGAGCGGACAGCTCGAAGAGGCCCTCGAACATCTGACCGCATTTGCCGAACGCCACCCTGAGGATGTTTCGGCGCAGACGATCCTCTTCGACCTTCACCGCCGGATGGAGAATATGCCACAGGCCGTTCAGACCGCACGGACACTGATCCGCCTGCAGCCTGAAAACATCGCCGCCTACTCCTACCTTTTCGAAACGCTTCATGACCAGAAAGATTATGATGGCCTGGTGGAGATTCTGGAACCGGCGGTCGACACCAATCCCAAGGAGCAGGCGCTCCGCCAGTACCTGCTGGTGGCCTTTCTGGAGCTCGGTAGGGAGGACAGAGCCATGACCACCTTGGAGGGAATTCTCGATCTCGACCCCAAAAACCATGAACTATGGCTGCATCTTGCGCGGCTGCGAGAAAAGAACCAGGATCTGAAGGGTGCCATGGAAGCCTACCGGCAGGTCCTCCAACTGGTCCCCCAACACGAAGAAGCCTCCGAGGCCTTTCTTCGCCTGCGGTTGTTGAACCTGGACGCTTCGCCTGAACGATGACGTTTTTCCGATGAATATAACCAAGCCTCATTTCGATGTCTCCGCAGGTATCCTCACAGAGGGAGGGAGGATCCTCATCACCCGCCGTCCCGAGGGAACCCACCTGGGAGGGTTGTGGGAATTTCCGGGAGGAAAACAGGAGGCTGGGGAAACCGCGGAGGTCTGCCTGAAGCGTGAATTGATGGAGGAACTCGGCATCCGCGTAAGAATGGAGCGCCCTCTTGCAACCATCCACCACGCTTACACCTCCAAGACGGTCACCCTCCATTTCTTTCTCTGCACCCGGGAGGAAGGCCAGCCTACCGCACGCCAGGGTCAGGCGATCAGGTGGGTGAGCGTTCAGGAACTGGCCCGGCTTTCATTTCCGCCGCCGGACTTGAAGGTGATTGACATCCTGATCAAAACGTTTGCATAAGGAGTTTCCATCCGGAAATGGTCTCTTTGGCCGATCTCGGCGTCAATCTACACATTTGCTTGTGAGTCGACCGCCAGGTCGACTCCGCACAAACGCTTGTTTTCCTCGATATCGGCGAACCGGGACCCGGCGCGAAGCGGCGGGACTGAGCACGCGAAGCGTGTGAAGAAAAAATCCATATTACCGGATTGGAGACGTTGTCGTGCCGGGTAATCATTTTTGGATGAATACTGAGGGAGGAGACCGCCTTGATTTACCATAGAAGCGAGGACGGCTATCGGTCCCTGGCCAATGGCATCCGGATGAAAACATTGGTATACGGTGAATGCACGATCCTTTGCGAGTTCAGGATCGGAGGCGGGGAGAAGATCCCCCTGCACCACCACCCCTACGAACAGACCGGATACGTGGTCAGTGGTCGGATCGCTCTGACCGCGGGAGGTGATTCTTTCGAGGCGGGACCGGGGGACAGCTGGTGCATCCCCAAAGATGTCCCCCACGAGGCCGAGGTCCTTGCGGATGCCGTTGTTGTGGAGGTCTTTTCACCGGTGAGGGAAGACTATCTCCCCTGAATGCGCCCTTTTTTCGCCCAACCTGCAACCCATATGAAGGAAGCGAGGCCCGCGTGTACGTGGACACCATTACCATCCTGCACAACCGGTTCCCCAGAAGGGAATCCTACCCATTCAACGTCCCGGCCTTGACCGGAAGCGACCGCCTCGATCTGCGGAACCGCGCGGCGTTCCTGGTCGGGGATAACGGAAGCGGCAAATCGACCCTGCTCGAAGCCATCGCGCGGAACTACGGCCTGACGGTCTGGGGGGGCGAAAAATCCCATATCGCCCACCGCAACCCCTTCAGCAAATCCCTCCATCACTTTCTCAGCATGAAGGGCACATGGGAGTGGGACAGCATCGTAAAGGGATTTTTCTTCAGGGCCGAAAGCTTCTTCAACTTCGCAGCCTTTATCGACGATATGAGCGTCACGGACAGAAACCTCCTGGATTACTACGGGGGCCGTTCCTTGCACCAGCAATCCCATGGAGAGGCGTTTCTAGCATTCTTCGAATATCGCTGCCGCCTGCCGGGGCTTTATCTGTTGGATGAGCCAGAAGCGGCGCTCTCGCCCCGCAATCAACTCCACTTTATCTTCATGCTCCATCGGGCCCTTGCCCGCCCGGCGACGCAGTTTATCATCGCCACGCATTCACCCATTCTCTTGAGTTATCCAAAGGCCCAAATCCTGAGCTGCGATCACGTACCCATCAAGGAAATCGACTATCACGAAACAAAATCCTATTGTTTTTACAAGGATTTTCTTCAGGACCCCCTGCCTTTTCTAAAGGATTTCGAATAACCGGCTCAGATCGTTTCCCACCGGAAGCGTCTCTCCAAAAGGAGGAGTTCCATGTCAGAAGGAAATTGCCGCTTTGCCGGAAAAGGCGTCGAATACTTTCCGACGGTCTTCATCCATCTTTTTCTGCTGAGTGTCCTGACCTTCGGCATCTACACTCCTTGGGCCTGGGTGAAGCTCCTCCGATTGAAGGCCTCTCATACCCGCATCCGAGGACTGCCGGTTCGTTTCGACGGATCGGGGGCTGTTCTCTTCAAGCTCTCTCTGGGCTACGGGATTCTGACCCTCGTTACCCTGGGGTTTTTCGGCCCATGGGCGATCTGCGCCATCCTGAAGTGGCGCGCGGAAAACACCTTCGTAGGAGACCAGCGCAGCCGGTTCAACGGCACGGGGGGAGGTCTCTTTCCTCTCTATGTGATCCACCTCTTCATCCTGCCGATGATCACCTTCGGCCTTTATTTTCTTTACGGCATGTATCTGTTTTTTGCATGGAAGGAAGAGCACATCCTTTACGGCGGGGAGAAGACATCCTTCGGGGCCGGCTTTATGGAGTTCCTGAAGATCACCCTCATCAGCAGCCTCCTGAACACTCTGACCCTGAACCTGTATTCACCCTGGTCCATGTGCATGCTGTATCGATGGCAGCTCGGAGGTCTCCTGGTCGGGGATACACCTGACATCCGCCATTTCCAGGCCACACGCGCCCGACCTGCCCTGGTCGCCGCTGCCGTCGCCATAGGGCTGATCCCCTACGCCCTCATCGGCTGGTTCGTCAAGTCGCAATGGGATCACATGCACGCTGTCATGCAGCAACCACCCGCCCTGACACTCCCTCGGACAAGGCCACCCCTCTCCACCGAGGCGCATCCCCCCGAAAGCAAGGCTTCGCAGGACGAGATCCAGGCTGTGGCGAAGGCCTCGGGAATCCCACAGCCGATTGAAGCGGAGATCGACCGGTTGACGAAATCCATTGAGACAGATCCCGGCGACCCCGATCTTTTCTACAACAGAGCCTGGCTTTATGCCGCTGCGGGAGAAGACCAGCTGGCGGCGGCCGAATACAGCAACAGCCTTGATCTCGACCCGGAACATGGAGACGCCCTCTACAATCGGGCCTTGGCCTTTATCCGTCTGCAGGAATACGAAAAGGCGTTGGAGGACCTCGATGCACTGATCCGTCTGGAGCTAGATGCTGCGGATGCCCTGTGCAACCGCGGCAATGTCCGTTTTCTCACCCGCCGGATGGAACTCGCTCTAGAGGATTACGACACCGCCCTTCGGCTGAAGCCGAACGACCGTGAGATCATCCACAATCGGGATATCGTCCTGGCAACTTTTGACCATCGAGAGAAAGAGAGCGCAGAAGAAACGGAACCGAAGAAGCAGTATGAAAAAAGTGATCACCAGAATCAGTGACGTTCGACCTTTTCCAATTCCTGAAGCAGCAGACCTATTTTTTGAGCGAGGGCGCTGTTACCCGCTGAAAGCTCCTGCGCCTTTTCAAAATGGAACCGCGCCTTGCCTATTTGGTTCAATCTATTGAAATATATACCAAAATTGTAGTGCGCTTCAGCCAACCGATTCAGGCGCCCATAGCCAATCCCCAGATGATAATATACATCGTCCCTCGCCGAGGGCGAGACAGCAAGACGCTCGAAAATCTCGGCTGACTGAGTGTATTGGCCCAAATTCTCGTAGGAGAGCCCCAAATAATAGAGTGCCGTACTGTTCTCGCCCATCTCTGCCAACGATTCTTTCAGGGTGCGCACGGCATCCTGATCGCGTCCACTCAACTGGTAGGCCTGCCCAAGATAGGTCAACAGCGGTAAACGATAGTCCTTTCCATCCTCCAGGGCCTTTTCCATGAGCCCGATTGCCTTCGGGTAATCTCTTTTTTCCAACGCAAGAATCCCCAAACCTACCTGCGGGAGTGGACTGGCTGGATCCTTCTCGAGATCGGCCCGAAACATTCGCTCCGCCTGAGCATGGTCTATGCTGTAAGCCATCACAACGGTCCTGAAGAGCGGATAGACCTTTCTGAACTGCTCGGCCTCGGGCGATAGGCTATGCCCCTTGTAACCGCTCAACAGAGCTTCCAGGTTCGCCATCCGTTCCGGCCCGCTCGGGTGGGTCAGAAGGTACGCTGGGATCTTATCCGATCCCAGCCAGTTGCCTTTGGCGATCTTTTGAAGGGTGCTCTCCATCCCCCGCGGATCGAAGCCGCTGCCGGACATGTACTTGTACCCCAATTGATCCGCCTGCCGCTCGTCTTCCCGGCTGTAATGCAGCTGTGCCTGAATACCGGCCGCCATGGACCCGGCGATCAGGGCCTCGGCCGCCGTACCGCCCAGCAGCGCCCCTGCAAGAATACCGGCCATGGTAATCAGACCGATCTTCTTGTTCTGCTCGATGCGCTGGGCCAGATGCCGAGCTGTGACATGCCCGATTTCATGGCAGATCACCGCAGCGAGTTCATCGACCTGATCGAGGGCGCCGATGAGCCCGGAAAAGACGAATATCTGCCCCCCCGGGGCGGCAAACGCATTCAATGTGGGATCTTTGATGATATAAAAATTGAACGGGAACGGCTGGGTATCGACCTGAGCAAGCAGGTATCGCCCCAGGCCGTTGAGGTATCGATTGGCGAAATCATCTTCGAGAAAGGAGAAATATCCCTTGATCTGAGTCATGAACTCCCGGCCGATTTCCTGCTCCTCGTCCACCGACAGGGCCCAGGCTGAACGAGCGCAACACGGCAATCTCGGGCACAGACCCGTCGTGACAAAAACCAGCAGCATGGTAAAAACGGCAATGATCCTGCGCATGGGACCTCCGATCAATCCGGCGGCATGGCATTCTCGATGGGGATGCGCGGGGCCTCGACCCACAGCCCTTCAAGATCGTAAAATGTGCGCACCGGTTCATAAAAAAGATGAACCACGATATCCCCGAAGTCAAGCAGGATCCACTGCCCCTCCTGCTCTCCTTCTATGCCGTAGGGCCGAAATCCGGCCTCCCGCATCCTGCGCTGCAGGTGCCGGCTGAGCGCCTGCACCTGCCTGGAACTGCCGCCGCTCGCAATCAGAAAATAGTCGGTCAGCGAGGTAATCTTTCCGACCTCAACAAGAACCGGGTTCAAGGCCTTTCTCTCAAGAAGATACCCGACGCATTTCCGTGCCTTTTCAAGCGTGTCCATGATTTCTATACAGCCCCGTCCTCTCGATGTATTCTCTTACGGGCTCAGGGATCAGAAAACGCAGAGATTTCCCTTCCCGACACAATAGCCTGATCCGCGAGGCCGATATATCCATGCGCGTCGTCTGCAGAAAATGAATCGACTTGCCGGAATCCGACGTAAAAAATCCCCGTCCGTTTTCGGAAACGCCTGCGATACCGAGCGATCGCAGGAATGCCGCAGGCTTTTCCAGTTCGCTGCCCTCACGGCCGATGACAACGAAGTGCGCCCAATCGAACAGTTCGAGATACGCCTTCCAGGTGTAAATCTCCAGAAAGGCGTCCATTCCCAGGATGAAGAAGATCTCGGCCAGGGGACCGAACATCGCCTGGCAGCCTCTCAGCGTTTCGATGGAATAGGAAGGTCCGGGCCGCTTCCCCTCGAGGTCGAGTGCATCGAGGTGCGGGGATGTAGAGATGCCCAAGCGCACCATGGTGTATCGGTGCGCAAAGGCCGTTATCGGTTCCCGGGTCTTGTGAGGAGGCACGGCGGCGGGAATCAGGTAGACCTTGTCTAGATCCAGAGCTTCTCGAACCTCCTCGGCGGTACGCAGATGGCCCAGATGAATCGGATCGAAGGTTCCACCCAGCAATCCAAGTCTCAAAGCGTTTCCTTTTTCCTTGCCGGTTCCTGCCGCGCCAGTTCTTCTCTGCCGGCTTCCGCCTTTGGACACGCCGGTCAGCCTCTGATCTGACCGTTGCCGTAAACGATGAACTTCGTGGTCGTCAACTCTTCGAGACCCATCGGACCGAAGGCGTGCAGCTTGGATGTGTTGATCCCGATTTCCGCCCCCAGCCCCAGCTGATTCCCGTCATTGAAACGGGTCGAGGCGTTCACCAGCACCACGGAAGAATCGACCTCGCCGAGGAAACGCTGGGCGCGCCCGTAATCGTTCGTCACGATCGTTTCGGTGTGTCTCGAACCATAGCGCTCGATATGGTCCAGGGCCTCGTCGAGATCCGCCACCACCCTCACAGCCAGAATCAGATCCAAAAACTCCGCCGGCCAGTCCTCGGCTACGGCCGCCTTCACCTGGGGCGCGATCGACCGGGTCCGCTCGCATCCCCTGATCTCGACGCCGGCCGTCTCGAACCGTGCGAACATACCGGGCAGGAACTTTGCGGCGATGCCTTCATGCACAAGAAGGGTCTCCATGGCATTGCAGACACCCGGACGCTGCACTTTCGCATTGTAGCAGATCTCCTCCGCCATGGGGATCTCGGCGTTTTCATCCACGTAGACGTGGCAGACCCCTTTATAGTGTTTGAGAACGGGGATCTTCGAATGGTCGGCCACGAACCGGATCAACCCTTCCCCGCCTCGGGGAATGATCAGGTCCACCGCTTCGTCGAGTCCAATCAGGATCGACACCGCCTCGCGGTCCGTCGTAGGCACCACCTGAACGGCCTTTTGAGGAAGACCGGTTTCCTGCAGGGCCTCGGCCAGGATCTCAGCGAGGACCATATTGGACTGAATCGCCTCGGACCCGCCCTTGAGGATAACCGCGTTCCCGGATTTCAGACAGAGCGCGGCCGCATCCACCGTTACATTGGGTCTCGATTCATAGATAAATCCAATGACTCCGATTGGGATGCGCACGCGACCGACCAGAAGCCCGTTCGGCCGCCGCCACATGCCGGTGACCGCCCCGACCGGATCCGGGAGGCCCGCGACCTCTTCGAGTCCCTGCGCCATGCCTTCGATCGTGGGGCCGCTCAAGGTCAGCCGATCGATCAGGGCCGCTGAAAGACCCGACTCGCGCGCCCGGGCGACATCCTTCGCGTTTTCCTCTCTCACCCTGCCGGAGTGTTTGCGCAGCAGCCCGGCCATCCGGATCAAGGCGGCGTCTTTGTCGGCCCTGCCTTTGCTGCGCAGGGACCGGGCAGCCTGCCCGGCCTCCCAGGCCATCGTACGGATCATCCCCTCCACTGACATAGATCGTCTCCTTCGTCCAGTTGACGCGCCAACACGAGATTGTCGCGATGAACGACCTCGTCTTCGTGCTTGAAACCGAGGATAGCCTCTATCCCGGATGTCCGAACACCCATGATCTTCCTGAGATCGCCGCTATGGTAATTGACCATTCCGACCGCAAGATTCTCTCCTTCTTCACTCACGATCAGAACGGCATCCCCTAGACTGAATCTCCCCACCACCTCTTTGACACCCGACGGCAGAAGGCTTTTGCCATTCTGCAGAAGCGCGGTCTCCGCCCCCTTGTCGATCACGATCTGCCCCCGCGGCGATTTGGTAAAGGCGATCCAGTGCTTTCGGTGGCAGAGGGACACCGGACGCGGCATAAAAAGCGTCCCTTCCGCCTCCCCTTTCAGGACCCGCTTCAGGATGCCCGCCTTGAACCCATTGGCGACGACGGTCGGCACTCCCAGGAGCGCCACCTTCCGGGCAGCCTTCACCTTGCTGGCCATCCCGCCTTTTCCCAGAAAGCCCGGGATGGTGCTCGCATATCCGGACACGCGCCGATCCACCTTGTCGATCACGTCAATCAGACGCGCATCCTCGTGAACCCGCGGGTCCTTGTCGAACAGACCATCCAGATTGGTCAGGTTGACCAGCAGGCCCGCCTCCGAAAGGCAAGTGATCATGGCACTCAGATTGTCGTTGTCGCCGAACTTGATCTCGTCCACGACCACGGTGTCGTTCTCGTTGATGATCGGCACGATCCTCCACGAAAGCAAGGTCAACAGCGTATTGCGGGCATTGAGGTAGCGCCGCCGGTGCGTCAGATCATCCCGTGTGACCAGGATCTGCGCGACTTTCTGACGATGTCTGCCGAATGCTTCTTCATATGCACGCATCAGGCTGCTCTGGCCCACCGCCGCGAGGGCCTGCTGCTGCGAAACCGATTCCGGGCGTTTCTTGAGACCGACCTTTCTAAGGCCGGAGGCTATGGCCCCTGAAGACACCAGGATAATCTCGACCTTCTTCCGTCGGAGTTCTGCAATATCGTCGGTGATACTCTCGATAACAGCCTGGTTCAACCCGTCGACCGCCGTCAGCACGCCGCTGCCGACCTTGACGACGATCCTTCGGATCCCCCGAAACAAGGCTTCGCGATCCACAGGCTCCACAGCACTCTTCTGCAATTCAGGAATCAACCACCCACCTCCGGCCTAATCTCGGGTACCCCTTGCCGGGGATCGAGGCCGCCCAGTCTCCAGGCATCCCAATTGGCAAGGATCAGGCGCTTCAACTCCTGGACACCCTCCCCCTTCAGCGCCGACAAACCGATCCACTGCACCCCTTCCTTTTCCAGGGCCTGCCCGATCCGAGCCACCTTTGTCTCACCAGGATCCAGCAGATCCACCTTGTTCAGAAGCACGAGCTGAGGCTTTTCCGCCAGGGCCCGACTGTAAGCCCCCAGCTCGTTTCGGATCCGACGATAATCTTCCAGGACGCCTTCCGCAGGGGCTTCTGACACATCGAGGAGGTGAAAGAGGACGCCTGTCCTCTCGATATGCTTCAAAAAACGCAGCCCGAGCCCTCGGCCCTCGCTCGCACCCTCGATCAGCCCGGGCACATCGGCAAGGACGACGGAGCGGTCGGTGTCGAGATCCAGCACTCCGAGATTGGGAATCAGGGTCGTGAAGGGGTAGTTCCCGATTTTGGGGCGCGCCATGGTCAACGAGGCGAGCAGTGTGGACTTCCCCGCATTGGGAAGCCCCACCAACCCGATATGGGCGAGCAGCTTGAGAGAGAGTCTTATCTTGAGTTCGTCACCGGGAATGCCCGGCTGGGCCATGCGTGGAGCCCGGTTCGTGGCGGTAGCGAAATGCCGGTTGCCCTTCCCGCCCTGACCGCCCGCAAGCAGCATGAACCGCTCTCCGGCCTGGACGAGATCGGCGATAAATTCACCGGTCTCGGCATTTTCAACGACGGTCCCCAAAGGCACGGGGAGAATCAGGTCATCGCCGCTCCTGCCGGTGCATTGGTTGCCTCCCCCCGGCGAGCCGCTTCCCGCCTTGAAGGATCTCCGTGACCGGTAATCCGACAAGCTGTGGCAGGTCTTGTCGGCCAGCAGGATGACACAGCCACCGTCGCCGCCGTCACCCCCGTCAGGGCCTCCCTTGGGGATATACTTTTCCCGTCTGAAACTGACACAACCCGCACCCCCATCACCCGACCTGGCCGTAATGACCACTTCATCCAGAAAATCCATCTTCCATCTCTCAGGCGGGATGGGACAGGCGATCCATCAGACCGCCTCGATGCTGACCTTCTTGCGGGTCTTGCCAAAGCGCTCGTAGGCAACCACACCATCGACCAGCGCAAAGAGCGTGTAATCCTTCCCGAGGCCTACGTTCGTGCCCGGGTGGATCTTCGTCCCCTTCTGCCGGACAAGAATATTGCCCGCCTTTACCTGCTGGCCTCCGAACCGCTTGATGCCGAACCGCTGCCCCGCGCTGTCGCGCCCGTTGCGCGAACTCCCGCCTGCCTTTTTATGTGCCATTTTATCCCTCTATTTCGAAAAAATCGCCGCCCGAATCACTCGATGTTCTCTATGCGGACCAGGCTGAATGCCTGCCGGTGGCCTCTGAGCTTGCGGATATTCTTGCGTCTTTTGTATTTGAAAACCAGGACCTTTCTGCCTTGACCATGGCCCTTGATACGGCCGGTCACCTTTGCGTTCTCGAGAACGGGCTGCCCGACAACGACCGAATCGCCCTCGGAGCGCAGAAGGACATCCTCGAAAACCACCGTGTCGCCAACCGCCCCCGGGAGCTTCTCGCATCTCAGCTCGTCACCCGCGGCTACCCTGTACTGTTTTCCACCCGTTTTAATGACTGCGTACATGACCCCTGCTCCTCGAATATAGTGCGTTTCCACCCGCAAATGACATCGACGGCCGAACCCGGGATCGATCTGCACCGTTCCTGGTGCACCGGCCTGCGGCCTGGCGACTCGCCGAACCCCGATCGTCCGGATCGCGGTCTAAAACCCTTTTTCCCCGATCGCAATTCGCCGACGCTTGAAAGCGATCTTTGCATGGAAACTAGTGAATTTGGGATGATAGCTTCCTCTTGGCACCAAGTCAAGGGCAAAAACCAACATGAAGGGACTTCCCGCTCCGCCCATTTGACATTGCACATCATGTACCTATAATGATTTATAAGTTTTTCGCTTTTCGATATCAACCTTTCTGCGCTGACTCATCGCCGCAGGTATCACTGCCCACTGAAAGGAGAGTGTTCTATGGGAACCTGCCGATCATTGAGCCGTGAAATGCTCCCCAACCGCATCGGCCTCGATTTCGAGGACACCCCCCTCGACCTGAAGGCCGCGAGGCTGCTTGCCGACCAAAAGGCACAGGAGGTGCTTTCCGAGCCGATGCTCCTCGCCTGGTACGAACGAGATACCGGCCGTTTTTCTCCTCAGGTGGAGTGCTGCGGAGAAGAAAAGCCCTCATGGGTGGTCTACGCCGAGTCTCGCGGCGCGGATCTGAGTGTCGACATCAATCGGCAGACCTATGTTTTCATTTACCACGATGCGGGGAAAACCCTCTGAATTTCAACCGTCAATCCGTGGAGGTCAAGCGATGGATACCGACCATGTCCTGATCCGGTGCCCGAAATGCGGCACCAAAAACCGTGTTCCCACGAACAAGCTGGACCGGAATCCCCTGTGCGGAAAATGCCATTCCCGGCTGTCCGAGTCGCTGCAGTCCAGCCATCAGCCTCTCACTGTAACGGATCGGTCCTTCGGTGAGGACGTCCTGGGCTCTTCCCTGCCGGTTCTTCTGGATTGCTGGGCGCCCTGGTGCGGCCCCTGCAAATCGATCGCGCCCATCCTCGACGCCCTCGCCCGGGAATATGCCGGGAAGATCCGAATCGCCAAGCTCAACGTGGACGAAAACCCCGCAACATCATCCCGGTTCAGCATCAGGAGCATCCCGACACTCCTCCTTTTCCGCAACGGCCAGGTCGTCGATCAGATCGTAGGGGCGCTGCCCAAGGCCGAGTTGGAAGCACGCATCCGCCCGTTTCTGCCATAACAGGCCCGCAGCCTGTTTCCGCAACCGGTCAAAGGAGACGAATTTTTATGCCTGCCCGTCCGCTCCTGAAAGCGATCCAGTACTATCGTGACAACCTCTGGCGCATCCGGGAGGCAGAACTGCCGAAAAGCCACGCCCTGCTGCTCAGACTGGTGCGCACAATCGTTCTCTCGGTTGACGGATTTTTCAAGGACAGATGCCAGCTGAGAGCGTCGGCCCTGACGTTTTACTCCCTCCTCAGCATCGTACCGGTCCTTGCGATGGTCTTCGGCATCGCCAAGGGCTTCGGCTTCGAGAAGACCTTGCGGAATCAGCTCCTGCAGCAGCTCAAAGGCCAGGAGGATGTTCTCGAGCGTGCAATCGCCTTTTCCGATGCCCTTCTCGAGACGACGCAGGGGGGTCTTATCGCCGGCATAAGTCTGTTTTTTCTCTTCTGGGCCATCATCAAGATGATTTCGAATATCGAGGCCGCCTTCAACACCATTTGGAAGGTGCCATCAGGGCGGCCCTTCGGACGCAAGGTGAGCGATTACCTGTCTCTGATGCTCATCTGCCCCCTGCTCTTCGTCCTTGCGAGCGCCCTGACGGTCTTTATCGAAAGCCAGATCCGAATGTTCGCCGAACATATCACCCTCTTCGGCCCTGCAAACCCCCTCATTTTCAAGATGCTGCGCCTGCTGCCGTTTGCCGTCATCTGGTTCCTCTTCGGGTTTCTGTACGTTTTCATCCCCAACACCCAGGTCAAGACAGTCTCCGCAGCTATCGGCGGCTTCCTCGGGGCAGCCTTCTATCAGACCTTTCAGTGGACCTACATCACCTTTCAAATCAACGTCGCCAAGTACAATGCCATTTACGGCAGTTTCGCCGCCCTCCCCCTTTTTCTGTTCTGGCTGCAGATCAGCTGGCTGCTGGTCCTGTTCGGGGCCGAAATCGCCTGTGCCCATCAGCATGTCAAAACCTGTGAATTCGGTCCGGATTGCCGCTCCATGCCGATTGCCTTCCGCAAGCTCCTGGCTCTCGCGATCATGCGCACCCTGCTCAAACACTTCTCGACGCATGACAAACGCTGGGACACACAGCGGATCGCCCTGCAGCTCGAAACCCCGCTGCACTGCGTCCACGAGGTACTGGATGACCTGCTCGAGGCGGATCTGATTACGGAGCGCCCCGGAGATCGGAAAAACCCGCCGACTTACCTTCCCGCCCGGGATCCCGAAATCCTGACGGTGAGCTATATCCTCGATCGGCTGGAGGAGAGCGGGTCCCAAGACATTCCGTTCTCCGAATCCCCGGACACCCGGCGGATCCACACGATCCTGAAAACCTTCCGGGAACTCATCCAAAAATCCGGCGCGGATGTCCCGCTGAAGCAGCTGTAGTGGGTTTCCATCCGGAAATGGTTTTTTCCCCATCTCGGCATCAATCTGGACGTTTGCTTGTGCGGCGACCTGCAGGTCGCCTCCGCGTTCTCGAACCTATTCACCCCGGCAAGACACTGGATGACTGCGACATCCACGATGCATTCAAGCGGTACCTCTCGATCCATTCCGTACCCCAATCCGCACCAATCGATGTGCTATCCGCATCTCAGGAAATTCTTGCCTCCATTGACGAAGCGGATCTTCCGGCGAAATAGCTCAGGATCATCACAGAAAATATTTCATTAGGCCACCGAATTGTGTTATGTAGTGATTGTGAAAAATCGGTCTTTAATTTATGCTCAGGCCCATCATGCGGGAAAGAAGAGGCTCCCCGGTCACCTTGGCAGGCCGTCTGCAGTGGAACAGGAATCCGGTCCCGGCAACCGGACACAGTCAATGGCCTGACGAAGGCAAGGGCGACTTTCCAATTCGGGAGAGCGGTCTTTCAACCCGTCGAACTGGGCTGGGTCGAACGTATACACCCTTATCAAAGCGGATCCGCTATGCGCACGAAAACACGGATTGAGACGTATCATCAAATGCTTACCATTCTGAGCGGCGATCTGGATCTGACCCAGCGCGATATCGCCAAACAAATGGGGATCAGTCTTGGCAAAACCAATGCCTGCCTCTCCGAACTGATTCAAAAAAAACTCGTCAAGGTCAACCCGTTGCGTATTCCGCGGAATCTTTACCGGCAGGAGGACCTTGCCACCAAAGGCTTCCTCAAGATCGACCGTGCCGAAGCCTCTCAAACCAAGACCAACTATCTCTATGTCCTGACCCCCGAGGGGCTTGAAGAAAAATATCGGATGGCCCAGCAGCTCTACCAGCAGAAATGCACCGAACTCGAGAGGCTCACCCAGCAGATCGAGGATCTGAAAAATGAGATCGAGCATGACGCTCCCCGGCGGAGTGAACCCGCGCAGTAATCCCTCATTGGATCACTTCGAATCATAAAGCCGAACTGAGAACGTTTTGCAACTGCTTCGAGAGGCTATATTTTTCTTGACGGATTATTTCATATTGTAATATTACATTCAGTAGGTCATCCCCGATGGAAGCGGCCGCTTATAACGGCAAGCCTTTACAAAGCACTGCCGATGATACCCCCTGTCATATGGCCATGGTTAAAGAATGCCCCTTTTCAGGCATTTTGCTCAAAGGCCATACGGAGTCATATCGGCACCGGGAATGGCAATCCATCGATTTCCTGCATGAACAAAGAGGCTTCGGGTATGTTTCGAAAAACCGTCTTCACCCTCTTTGGAGTCCTTGCGCTGGCTCTGGCAGCATCCGTCAGCGAAGCCGGCGCCGGTGCCCCCTCATCCGAGATCCCCTCGCCGGAAAAGACCATCGTTCTTGCAGTGGAATTCTGCTCCCATGCAGCCTGTGCCTATGTCGCCAAGGCCAAAGGCTGGTACGGGCAGGCAGGGGTTCCGATCGAGGCCTTTGACAGTTATGTAACCGGGATGGCCCTTTCCGCCGCATTGACGCGCGGAGAGATCGATGCCGCCTACATCTGCCTGATCCCTGCGATCTGCGCCTACGCCAACGCACACGTTCCCCTGAAGATCGTGGCAGGCACGCACCATTACGGTTATGCCGTTGCCATCAACCCTGACCGGATAACAACCCCTGCCGACCTCCAGAGACCCGGGGTCCGGATCGGCTGCGCCCGGGAAGGCAGCCCGACCGATGCCCTCCTTCAAAAAGCGATCAGCGTCTATGGGCTGGATAAACAGAAGGTGGCCGACAATATCCGGCGGATGAGCCCGCCCAAGCAACTCCTGGCCCTCAGGATGGGCCACCTCGACGCCGCGGTGATGCCTGAGCAGTACCCGAGCATGGCCGAATCGGCCGGATTTCCGATTCTTGTGACCGCGCAGGACCTCTGGCCGGATATGCAGGGGAGCGTTCTGATCGTGACCGAGCGATTCCTCCAGAGCGACCCTCAAGCCGTTGCACGTCTCGTAGAGGTGACGGAACGGTCTACAGCCTGGATCAACCGGAACCCCAAGGCGGCCGCCCAACTTCTCTCCGAGGCCCTGCGCATCACAGGCGGCAGGATCTTCCCGGAGCAGGTCGAGCAGAGCCCCGACCTGGATGCAACCCCTCAGGCCCTGCAGCGATCCTTGACCGAACGGCTCGTCTGCACCACCCGCATCGATCCGGACCAGGTCCAGAAAACCATCGATTATCTTGTCGAACTGGGATATATCCGGCAGCGCTTCGAAGCCGATCAGATCCTGGCGATCCATCGCTGAGGAAGAGGCACGGGATGCAGCGGATCGCCTTTCAATGGTCCTTCGTGCCGATCCTTGTCTTTCTCGGTCTCTGGGAAATCATTGCCCGCCTCTGGATCGAGAATCCGGCGCTTCTGCCGCCTTTTTCGAACGTGATCGGCGAATGCTGGAGACTCCTCGAAAGCGGCGTCCTGCCGAGGCACTTCCTTCGCAGTCTCCTGCGGGTGATCATCGGCTTCGTGGCAGGCTCTGCGGCGGGTTTGTTCATGGGTGTCCTGATGGGTTGGAAGGCCGCCATCCATCGCACACTGCATCCCGTCATGAGCCTGATCTACCCGATCCCGGCCCTCGGATGGCTGCCGGTGTTCATGCTCTGGTTCGGTATCGGCGAAATGCTGCCCATCGCCATCATCTTCACGTGCTCCTTCTTCCCCATGGTTTACAACACACAAACAGGCATCCGTTCCGTCGACAGGAACCTTGTCCGAGCCGCCAGGACCCTCGGGGCTTCAGACCTCAAGATCCTCACGACCATCCTCATTCCGCTGGCCCTCCCGAACATCTTCACCGGTCTTCGCCTGGAGTCCGGTATGGCCTGGCGGGTAATCATCGCGGCCGAGATGGTGGCTATCCCGACCGGAATCGGAGCGCTGTTGATGCGGGCCGAAAGCCTGGTCCGCCTGGACATCGTCATTGTGTGCCTGATGGTGCTTTCCCTGATGTGTTTCTGTTTCGAGCGCTTCTTCCTCTTTCTCGAAAGAAAGACAACCGGAAGGTGGGCCTGAGGTGCCTCCATCTGTGGCCGCTTTCCACTCCATCGACCTGTTTCCGGTCGTAGAAAGGATAACGAAAGGAGGCCCATTTGCCGCGGATCGAACTCCAATCACTGAGTAATTTTATTTTGAAGGACGTTTCGCTCGTCATCGACGACGGCGAGTTCATGGTCCTCCTGGGAAAAAACGGTGCAGGGAAAAGTACTCTTCTCAATATCGTCGCCGGTCTGATCGACTACAAAGGAACAGTCCTTTTCGATGGAAAACCAGTCGATACCCTTCGCCCGGAAAAACGGAACGCCGGGTATCTTTTTCAGGACCTGGCGCTCTTTCCGCATATGGATGTAAAATCCAACATCGCTTATGGTCTGAGGGTAAGAAAAACCTGCAAGAATAGGCACCTCTCCGAAAGGCTGGATACGCTCCTTCAGATGGTCAACATCACCCATCTCGCTGATCGATACCCCCGCGAACTGAGCGGCGGCGAGCGGCAGAGGGTCGCCCTGGCCAGGGCGGTCGCAACCCGTCCTGGTATTCTCCTCATGGACGAACCCCTTGCCAGCATGGATCTGAGATCCGCCAAATACCTGCGGATGGACTTCAAACGCCTGCAGCGTGAACTCGGCTGCACCACGCTTTTCGTCACCCACAACTTGACCGAGGCCGCTGAAATGGCGGACCGTATCGCCCTGATCGACAACGGCCGACTGCTGCAGACGGGAACTCCAGCAGAGATCTTTTTCGCCCCGGCCGAAGACAGCGTCCGTCGCTTTATCGGGGAGCCGAATATCTTTGACTGCCACTCGATCCGCATCGTCGAAAATGGACTCGCCATAGCTGACTGTGGTGACCTGCCCATTTTCGCCCCCTACGAGGGGAGGCCGATCCGCAGGCTCGTCATCCTGCCGGAGCATATCTATGTCTCCGTCGAAGCACCTGCCGGTCCGCAGATCAACCGGTTCAGGGGCGTAGTACAAAACCTGCGATGCGATGGTTCCACCGCGAGACTTTCTCTGGATGTCCGGGGCCACATCGTCCTGGCCGAGTTGCCCAGGAAGGTGTGCGAGATGATGCGGCTTACCCAGGGCTCCCAAGTTCATATTATCTTGAAGCTGCGGTGGATTCAGGCCCTGAGTGAATAGGCTTCCCGATCTGACGGCCCCTGCGTCTGCAGCTTTTCCCCCGGTCGTTCTCCCGCTCGGCCGGCCGCCTTTTCATGCCGAACAATGCGGCCCTCGGCCCATGGATTCGCCGCCCGAGCGCTCGAGTGCGGGCGCCCCTGATGGGGAAAGCCCATAGGGGCGGGGAGTCGAATGCCCAATATCAAGGAAATCAAGCGTTTGCGCGGAGGCGACCTAGTGGTCGCCGCACAAGCAAACGTGCAGATTGACGACGAGATTGGCCAAAAAGACCATTTCCGGATGAATACCAACTATTTTTTGCGAAACCCCTTGCACTTTGGTTCCGGAGTATTTATACTAAATTAAATTGCCTCAGCCTCGATTTATATTGTGGTTTTTCGGCCGAAGCACTCCGGCACTGTCAAATATCCAGGAATAGTCATCAGGAAGATCGAAGTCAAAGCGCCTGCCATTCCGTGGCCGCGTTTCTATCCTTCCCTAAAACGGATTCCAAAGCACCCCCGACCATCTGCACAGAAAGCAGATTCGAGGGGGGGGATTGTGTCAACAAGAAGACCGCTTCACCGATCATCACATCCAGGAAGCATTCTTCGGCCGATCCGCCCGGTCAACCTGCCTTTGACACAGGCTTATCGAGGGGCTCTATCAGCACTGCCCGGAAAGATCCATTGGATTTGCCCGGAACAGGGATTCTAGCATGTTATCGATTCGAACGATCCAGCAATCAAAGGAGTATAATCTCGACGTGAAAAAGATCTATGTAGGGAACCTGCCCTTCAGCGCTTCGGAAGAAAAAGTCCACAAGGTCTTCTCCCAGTTTGGAGAGGTGCATTCGGTAAAGCTTTTGACCGATCCCGTAACAGGAAGAATCCGCGGGTTCGGTTTTGTGGAAATGGAATCCGATGCCGCGGATGCCGCCATGCAGGCCCTCGACGGGGCGCCTTTCGAATACCGGAAATTGCGTGTTCACGAAGCTTTCGAGCGTGTGCGCACCCTTGAGCGACCCGCCGTCAGGAAAACCTCCGGCGGAAATTTTCACAGCCACATCGGCCGGGGGGAACCCGTGTTGACCGTCGGCGGACAGCGCAGCAGCCGCGACAAGCGTTACAACCAGGCGGCTTTACGCAGGGGATAGTCTGTCCCTATGATCCCCTCGTCTCAGCAAACCGCGAATCCATCATGAAACCGGTCGAGTGCACGACAAAACGCGTCAGATGGTTGGCGGGCCTTGGTCTTCCATCCTGGTCCTCCATCCTCCCCTGCCCGCCTCGAAGCCGATCCATCCGCTCACCGAAGAGGGGCCGTCCGCTTTGAAACGGCAACAGACCCAAACAGCCGGTTCACGCGCAGCCTGTCGGCCATTGCCAGGCAGCAAGATTCGAAACCTGTTCCATTCAGGCAGCACAAGCAGGTTCGTCGGCTTACCAGGAGAACCCTTATCATGCCAAAATCCAGGATAATTGGTACAGGATCATTTGTGCCGCAGCGCATCCTGTCCAACAATGAACTCGAATTGATCGTCGAGACAAACGACGAATGGATCACCCGACGGACAGGGATCAAGGAACGGCGCATCGCCTCGAAAGGCAAACGCGAATCGACGACGGATCTGGCGACCCAGGCAGCCGAAAACGCCCTTCGAATGGCAGGGATCGCCGCCGAAGACCTCGACATGATCGTGGTCGGAACCGTCACGCCGGACCGGCAGTTTCCGTCCACCGGCTGCATGCTCCAAACCGCTATCGGGGCATCCCGGGCGGCCGCTTTCGACGTTTCGGCCGGATGCTCCGGTTTTCTTTATGCACTGACCATGGCCGACAACGCCATCAGGGCCCACACATCCCGCTGTGCACTCGTCGTAGGCGCCGAGCGACTCTCGAGCATCGTCAACTGGCAGGACCGCAGCACCTGTGTACTGCTCGGGGATGGAGCCGGCGCAGTCGTCCTGACAAACTCCGCAAACGGGAGCGGCGTTCTTTCCACCCACCTTCGATCGGACGGCGCCTTCTGGGACCTGCTCTACGCCAGCTATGAAAGCTGCTATCTCCCCGAAAGCCTGGCTTGCATCGATCTCAAACCGTTTCAGCTCAAAATGGAGGGCAACCGGCTGTTCAAACGTGCGGTGAATTGCCTGTCCACGATAGCCGAAAAGGCCTTGGCCGAAAACGGCCTGTCGAGCAGCGATATCAACCTCATGATCCCCCATCAGGCCAACATGCGTATCATCCTTGCCATGGCACAGGCCATCGGGATCCCCATGGAAAAGGTTTACACCAACCTGGACCGCTACGGCAACACCTCCTCCGCCTCGATCCCGATCGCGCTGGATGAGGCCAACCGCGCCGGGTTGATCAAGAATGGCGACCTGTTGCTGCTGGTCAGTTTCGGAGCAGGATTGACTTGGGGGGCTTCCATCATGAGGTGGGGGATCCAGGCGCAGATCGACCATGACCGGCCACTCCTCGAAAGCAAAACGGGCGTGGAATTCTGACCTGTATCGGCTCGAAAGCGAAGGGCTGACTGCTTCCATGCGGAAACCTTCGGAAGCGTCGCGGGTTCCCGTTCTCCGGGGAGAAACAGGCTGCCCGGAGTAAAGGGCTGAAAATAAAGGACCTGAAAACAGTGTCCCCTCTTGAATTCTCCCTATTTCAAGTGCCCTTGTTCGGCGTCCGGATGGGCGTCAATCCCCCATGGCAGCCAGGTAATCATCCAGCATGGTTTCCAGCCGCAATTTGTGCTTCGCCTCTTCCTGCGCCAGCATCTCGAAGAGCTTTCGATGCTCCGCCTCGGCGGTTTTTGCGGCAAAATCCCGGTAAAAGGCATGGGCCTTTTCCTCCCGTTTCATGGCAAGGCGCAGGATATCGGCATAGGCCATGTCCGGGACATATTGCAGATCCACCAGGTAGTCGCTGCGCTTCAGATCAGGAATCTTCCTGATCGAATACCTGTCCACCTGCTCATGGCTGAAATTTTCGAGCATCCTCCGGTGACGGCGCTCCTCGTCGGCAAATTCGTGAAAAAGCTCTTTTACACCCTGCGCCGATTCGCGCCGGCTCAGATCCTCATAAAACTGCGCCGCCTCCTTTTCCTTCTCGATGGCGTACGTCATAATTTCATCGAAGGTATCGAATGGCATTCATATCCCCCTTTCACCTGGTCGCAAAATGTTCGGCCGACTCCCGTCCTCGAGGACTGCCCCGTCAGTGCATGGACTCGACAACGAAACAGCCATCCTAACAGGATGGTTTCATTACGCATCAATCTATGGGAAAACCCCTTGAGTGTCAACAGAGTCTGTGTGAAAATGAAACACTGCGGGGCTTGCCGAAAAGTTGGTTTCGTTTCAGAAATGGAAACGGGGTCGTGCTGATTCATCATCTCCGGATGAGAAGCGAGGTCCGAAATCAGGAAGGCGCTTCTCGCGAAAAATTCGACCTCGAATCGCGGTGGTAAGGAGCGGATCAAATTTTTGTGGAATTTTAGACGAATATCTTTATATTGAATCAGTTGGTTCGATCCTTGCGATTCTCATGGAAACGATCTTTCCTTCCTGGTACGTTTCCGCGATAAGATCGAGGGTTTTTCAACAGCCGAGCCTGTCCGGTTTCAAGGCTTCGGAGGGTTTCGTTTTGGCCAACATCGTCCGTAGAAGGCGCTCCGACCATGCAGGCCGGCAGGTCGCCGGACAGGTGGTTTACCGTTGGACGCAGCATAGGCATCAGAAAACCCTTTTTGAGCAGAAACCCGATCCCTCGGTCAAGTCCCATATGGAGGTCCGATTTCATTGAATCCTTTCTACAAAAACCTTGCGCTATGGCTCGTCATCACCCTGATGATGGTTATGCTGTTCCAGATCTTCAAAAATCCCGGCGGCAGCAGCGCAAGCATCGGCTACAGCGATTTTCTGGAAATGGTCGAAAAAGGCCATATCGACCGGGTAACGATCCAGGGCGACAACATTTCGGGATCGTCCGTTCAGGGGCCCTTCAAGACTTATGCCCCGCGCGACCCGGAACTCATCCAACTGCTGACGTCGAAAGACGTCAAGATCACGGCCAAACCCGAAGAGGATTCCTCGTGGTTCCAGGTGTTCCTCTCGTGGGTCCCCATGCTGCTCCTGATCGGGGTCTGGATCTTCTTCATGCGCCAGATGCAGGTGGGCGGCGGGAAGGCCCTTTCATTCGGCAAGAGCCGTGCGCGCCTGATGAGCGACTCCCAGGAAAAGGTCACCTTCGAGGATGTTGCAGGGATCGATGAAGCCAAGGACGAACTCGAAGAGGTGGTGGAATTTCTGCGCGATCCCAAGAAATTCACGCGTCTCGGGGGGCGGATCCCCAAGGGGGTCTTGCTGGTCGGATCCCCTGGAACGGGGAAAACCCTGCTCGCTCGCGCCATTGCCGGGGAGGCCGGGGTTCCCTTTTTCAGTATCAGCGGCTCGGATTTCGTGGAGATGTTTGTGGGCGTCGGCGCCTCGCGTGTGCGGGACCTCTTCGTGCAGGGGAAAAAGCATGCCCCCTGCATCATCTTTATCGACGAGATCGATGCGGTCGGCCGGCACAGAGGGGCCGGGCTCGGCGGCGGGCACGACGAACGGGAACAGACGTTGAACCAGCTTCTGGTCGAGATGGACGGCTTCGAATCCAACGAGGGGGTGATCCTGATCTCGGCCACCAACCGCCCTGATGTCCTGGATCCCGCTCTGTTGAGGCCCGGCCGCTTCGATCGCCAGGTCATCGTGTCGGTGCCCGATCTCAAAGGTCGAGAAGGAATCCTCAAGGTACATCTCAAGAAGAAGCTCGTGGCGGACAACCTGGACGTCCAGATCCTCGCGCGCGGCACCCCGGGCTTTACCGGGGCCGATCTGGAGAACATGGTCAACGAAGCCGCCCTCATGGCCGCCCGACGCGGAAAAGACCGGGTCGAAATGGCCGATTTCGAGGACGCCAAAGACAAGGTCCTCATGGGGGTAGAGCGCAAAAGCATGATCATCAGCGATGCGGAGAAGCGCATCACGGCCTATCACGAGGCCGGACACGCCTTGGTCGCCAGACTGATCCCGAATACGGATCCCATTCACAAGGTCACGATCATTCCCAGAGGCCGAGCCCTGGGTCTAACGCAACAGCTGCCCATAGACGAGCGGCATACCTACGCGAAAGACTACCTGCTGAACACCCTTTCCATTCTGATGGGCGGACGGGCCGCCGAGGAGATCGTACTGAACATGCAAACCACCGGGGCGGGGAACGACATCGAACGCGCCTCCGACATCGCCCGCAAGATGGTCTGTGATTACGGCATGAGCGAAGAACTGGGACCTCTGACCTTCGGCAAAAAGGACGAGCAGATCTTTCTCGGTCGGGAAATCACCCAGCACCGCGACTACAGCGAGTTTACGGCACAGCGGATCGACAAGGAGGTCAGCCGTATCATCAACGAAGCCTACCAGAGGACCACCAACCTCCTCAAGACGAACCTGGAATCCCTGCACAAGATCGCCCAGGCCCTCCTTGAAAGAGAAACGCTGGATGTCCGGGCCATCGACAAACTGCTGGGGATCGACCCGGTTGAGCAGGAGGACAAGCACAAAGAACCCCTTTCGTCAGAAAGCACCGCACAATGACCCTCTGGACGATGATTTGGCCGAACCACACCCTGGAATTCGGACGGCGTACGCTCGTGATGGGCATCCTGAACGTCACCCCCGACTCGTTCTCTGACGGGGGCCGGCATTTCGAATTTGAAAAGGCGATCGCCGGCGGATTGAGGATGGTCGAAGAAGGGGCGGATATCATCGACATCGGAGGGGAATCGACCCGACCCTTCGCCCCCGAACTCGATGCCGAGACCGAGACGGCACGGGTCGTACCCGTTATCGAGGCCCTGGCAAAGCGGGTCCCCGTACCGATCAGCATCGACACCTACAAAGCCGGCGTGGCCCGCGAGGCGCTGGATGCGGGCGCATCGATCATCAACGACATCAGCGCCCTTCGCTTCGACCCGGAGATGGCCCCATTGGCTGCGTCCCGCGGCGTGCCGGTCGTGCTCATGCACATGCAGGGAACTCCGAGAAACATGCAGGAAAATCCACACTATGACGATCTGTTCGGTGAAATCGGCTTGTTTCTTCAGGAGGCCGTCGAGCGGGCCCTCCGCGCCGGGATCCGCGAGGATCTGATCATCCTGGACCCGGGAATCGGGTTCGGCAAGACCTTTACGCACAATCTGCATCTCATCCAGCAGTTCTCGCGCTTCGCCTCCCTGGGAAAGCCGATCCTGGCGGGACCGTCCAACAAGGCCTTCATCGGGCACATCCTGAAGAAAAAGGCCCACGAGCGCGACACAGGCACGATGGCGGCGGTGGCGGCCTGTGTCCTGAACGGCGCCGCCGCCGTCCGAGTGCACAACGTCCGCCTGGCCGTCGAAACCGTCGCCATAGTGGATGCCATCAAGAGAGGATCCATCGATCAGAATGCGGAATCATGACATGCTGCTGCTGTGCGTCGACGTCGGCAACACCCATACCGGACTCGCCCTCAGCGACGGGGCAAATATCATCGAGCACTGGAGAATCCGGACTCACAAGGATATCACCGCCGATGAGGCGGCGGTTCTATTGGATGGACTCCTCCAGCTCAAGCAGCGCCGCATGGGCGACCTCACCCACGCCGTGGTCACATCCGTCGTCCCGCACGTCAACCGGGCCCTGCAATCGCTTTTCGAACAGTACCTCCAGATCGAAGGGCTTTTCGTGGACCATGAAACGGATACGGGAATGCCGGTCTCTTACAAGAACCCGGCCGACGTGGGCGCCGACAGGATCGTGAATGCGGTGGGGGCCTATGATAAATTTCGCTGCGCCTGCATCGTCGTCGACCTGGGAACGGCAACGACCTTCGACTGCGTCTCCCCGGAAGGGGTTTATCTTGGGGGAGCTATCGCGCCCGGGCTGATGATTTCCATGGAGGCCCTCGTCAACCGGGGATCCCGGCTGCCCAAACTGGAGCGGATTTCCAGGCCCCCGGCCGTGATCGCCCGCAGCACCCTGGACAGCATGAACTCGGGCCTCCTCTATGGATATGCCGGGCTCGTGGACGGGGTCCTGGCCAGGATGAAGCGGGAAATGGGCGGCAGGCCGATGATCATCGCCACCGGCGGGATCGCCCCGGTCATCCAGGATGTATCGGAGCACTTCGACGCCATAGAACCCTTGCTGACATTCGAGGGGCTGACGGCCATTTTCAGACGCAGCCTGTCTCTTTCCGGCAGGGTTGAGCCTGCCTGACGACGGCCGCGACCAGACGCCTCCTGCTTTCGATGCGCAAATCCGCACGGACACCCCGATCGCCCATTGCCCAAACCTTGCGAAACGGACCGCCCCCGAAGGTACCGGGGGGGAGGGTCGTTCTTCTGTCTGGATAAAGCAGCACGGATGCCGTCTGCTCTTCCATACCGAAACGGCGTTTTCCGCCTATCGGGGCCTGTCAGGACCTCGGCGCACGCGGCGGCTCCAGATCGCCTCGGAAGCAGGCGGATTGTTTTTCACGCTCGAGGCTGTCCGAAGAGCATTGCGGTTCGGTTGAGCCAGGCCCCCTGCAGCCGGTGAAGAAACCGGGATCCGCGCCGTAGCGGTGGGTCCCGGTTTGGCCCATATCGAGGAAACAAGCGTTTGCGCAGTGGCGATCTGTGGGCCACCGTACAAGCAAGCGTGCGGATTGACGCCGAAATTGGCCAAAAGGACCTTTTCCGGAAGGAAACCAGGTGGCTGATCTCTGCTGCTGCATGAAAACTGCCGACAACATCTCAGGACATGGAGATATGCACATCATCAGAAACCACCCCGAACCCGCCTGTCGAAAAACCGTTGCGGCCCTTCGCCCTGGAGACCTGATCGGGATCATCTCGCCGGCCGGGCCCGTCAAAGGGGATGATCTGCAGGCGGGGATTTCCCTCTTGAAAGCGGAAGGCTTCCGGATCCGTGAAGGCCGCTCTCTTTTGAATCGGACAGGTTACCTCGCAGGGTCTGACGCAGCCAGGCTCGAAGACCTCCACGCCATGTTTGCGGACAACGACGTCAAGGCGGTTTTCTGCTCGCGCGGCGGTTATGGCAGCCTTCGCCTGCTCGAAAAGATCGACTGGCCCCTCCTTGCAGCCAACCCGAAGATCTGCATGGGGTTCAGTGATCTGACCGCACTGCTCCTGGCCATCTGGCAACGGGCGCATTTCATCACCTTCCACGGGCCCGTGGTCAGGCAGATGGGCCAAGTGGACCGCCAGGACGTAGCCGAAACGCTCGGGGTGCTCCAGGGGGCCGCTCCCAGGCCGATCCGCCTCATTGCGGAAGGGGCCCTGCGGCCCGGAAGCGCAAGAGGCCCGCTGGTCGGCGGAAACCTCACACTTCTTTCACATCTGGTGGGGACGCCGTACTTCCCTGATCTTTCCGGCGCCATTCTCTTTGTCGAGGACCACGGTGAACAACCCTATCGGGTCGACAGAATGCTTCGCCATCTGGCGTTGTCCGGCGCGCTGCGCGGGATCTCCGGCCTGATTGGAGGAGACTTCATTCAATGCGGCGCTCCCCGGACCATCGGCGACCTGCTGCTCGAGCTGGCCGACGAACTGGATGTGCCGTGCACCATGGGGCTTCCATCCGGCCACGGTCACAGGAATATCCTGCTGCCGATCGGCGCCGAGGCCAGACTGGACACCTCGGCTGGAATCCTCGAGATTGCGGAGATGCCCATAAAAGAACCACCTGACATTCCTGAAAGCCACGAAAAACATTGCCTTTAACCGGAGCGGCTCCCCTTTTTTCCGGGCTGGCCACGCCTGCCCGGAAAAGAAGACAGTCCCCCGGGGCATCGACCGTCTGGCTTAGGCGAGGCGCCCAACTCGCTTCAAATCGCGAGGGACCAGCCACCCCAAGCCGATCCGGAGATGGAACCCATTGAGCAACCAACCATGAACGAAGCGTTGATCCATCCGATCCATCGACTGCAAGGGGCCATTGCAGCCCGGATAAACCCCATCCGGCTGAGGGGTCTTGCCGGCCCAGCCTTGAGCTATCTTTTCGCCCTCCTCGCGCAACGGCTCGACCGCCCTTGTCTGGCCATCCTGTCCAGCAAAAAGGAGGCCGAACATTTTTACCAGGAACTGCAGTTTTTTCTGGCCGAGCAGGACTGCCAACGATCCGGTGGACAACGCCGGATCTATCTTCTCCCGCCTTATGACATCTCACCACTTTCAGGCCTGAGCCCTCACCGGGAAATCGTCAATCTGAGGATCGAAGCTCTTTACGCCCTCACGTCCGCAGACAACCCCGTCGTGATCACCTCACAGGAGGTCCTCCTCTACAAGCTGCCCCCTAAGGGCCGTCTGATCCAGGCGCTCGAATACCTTGCGGCGGGGGAAGAAATCGACCGTGAACAGCTCGTGCGACACCTGGAGATCTGTGGGTATCAACGGGTTTCCCTGGTGGAGGAGCGGGGCGATTACGCCGTCCGCGGAGGGGTCCTGGATATCTTTCCCCCTTTGAGCCCAATGCCGGTCAGACTCGAGTTCTGGGGGGATCACCTCGAATCCATCCGCCTCTTCGAACCCCTCAGCCAACGTTCGGAGGGGGCCTTGGATGAATGGATCCTGTTGCCCAACAACGAGATCATCATGGACGAAGCCGCCGTTCGAAGAGCGCGTTCCATGGGCCGGCTCCCAGCCCCCGGGGCCGAAGGTTCGAATTTCCCCGGGCAGGAAGCCTGGCTGAACCACTTCTACCCGCAGCTCGACTCCCTTTTCGACTATCTGCCGGCTGATACGCTGATCGCCCATTTCGATCCGCAGCGGCTGCAAACCGGCATGAAGCGGCTGGCGGAGAGATTTCACATCGATCTCGAGCGATTCCGCGAGGAGGCGGTGGACAGAGGACTGCCTTTCCCTGAAACCGATGGCCTCGTCAACGACAGCGATGACATCCTCTCCGGCCTGTATCGCTTCCAGCGACTCGACGTAAGCGAACTCGACCTGCAGACGCCCGGGGCGTCCCAGGAGGAAAACGATATACGGATCCAGCTCGACGGCCCGTTCGGGATCGACATCGAGACCGATGTCCGGCTGACCGGCCAGGGAAGGGTGTCTTTGGCCCCTCTCGCCAACAAGATCGCCCTCTGGATTTCCAGCGGCGGCCGGGTGGTCATCGTCAGCCGCACGGCGAAACAGGCAAACCGTCTGGCGGAGATCCTCTCGAACTACGATGTGCACGTACTGGACACAGCGGAATCATGGAATGGACTTCCTCCGAAGCCGGGGCTGTGGATATGCCTGGGACGGCTCGGGCGGGGTTTCATCTGGCCCGCTGAAAATCTCTATGTCGTCAGTGAAGACGAAATCTTCGGTCAAAAACGGGGGCGAAGCAAAAACAGGGAGAAGGCACGGGAAAACGCCCTGTCCTGGTCGACCTTCAGTCAGCTCAAACAGGGCGACCTCGTCGTCCACGAAGAGCATGGCATCGGACGATACGGCGGTCTCCTCAAAATGGATATCCAGAACAGGGTCAACGACTTCATCCTGATCGAATACGCCAACGCCGACAAACTTTATATCCCGGCCGATCGCGTCAGCAGCCTGCAGACCTACGTGGGCGCCGATGAGGCAGGCCCCCGACTGGATCAACTGGGGGGGCGATCCTGGAACGTAGCCAAGGAAAAGGCCCGCAAATCCGTCAAACGGATCGCAAAGCAGCTCGTGCAGCTTTACGCCCTGCGCCGATATCGAACAGGCTACGCCTTTTCGAACCCCGATCATTACTACCGTGAATTCGAGGCAACTTTCGAGCATGAGGAAACCCCCGACCAGATCAAGGCCATTGAAGACGTCCTGGACGATATGACCTCCGAGCGCCCCATGGATCGGCTCATCTGCGGCGATGTGGGCTTCGGGAAAACCGAAGTCGCCCTGCGAGCCGCCTTCAAGGCCTTGGCCGACGGCAAACAGGTTGCCCTGCTCGTCCCCACAACGGTCCTCGCGGAACAGCATTACCAAACCTTCGAGCGTCGCCTGTCCCCGTACGGGATCGGAGTAGGCCTCATCAGCCGCTTCAAGCCACCCTCCGAACAGCGTGAAATCCTGGCCAGGGTGCGCTCGGGCAAGATTCAGGTCCTGATCGGTACGCATCGGCTGCTTCAGAAAGATGTCGCCTTCCTGGATCTCGGACTGTTGGTCATTGACGAGGAGCAACGCTTCGGCGTCAAGCAGAAGGAAACCCTCAAGAAATACCGCAGCATGGTGGACGTCCTTGCCATCACCGCGACACCCATCCCGCGGACCCTGCAGATGTCACTCATGGGCGTAAGAGATCTGAGCGTCATCGAAACCGCGCCGGAGGACCGTCTGGCCATTCAGACCTACCTCACGCCCTTTGACGAAAATCTCGTCGCGAGGGCCGTACGCTTCGAGATCGAGCGTCAGGGGCAGGTCTTTTTCGTCCATAACCGCGTCCAGACCATCGACGGAATCGCGGAGCGCCTCAGGGTGATCGTACCCGAGGCCCGAATAGCGGTCGCGCACGGCCAAATGAAAGAGAAAGACCTCGAATCGACCATGCTCGCCTTCCTCCGGAAGGAATTGGACGTTCTGGTCTGCAGCACCATCATCGAGTCCGGTTTGGACATACCCTCCGCCAACACCATCATCATCAACGAGGCCGAGCGCCTTGGGCTGGCACAGATCTATCAGCTCCGGGGGCGCGTTGGCAGATCCAAGGAGAAGGCCTATGCCTATCTGTTGATCAGCGACGGAGCCAACCTGACGAAGGAAGCCGAAAAGCGCCTCAAGGCGCTGATGGACTTTTCGCACCTCGGCGCCGGCCTGCACCTCGCCCTGCACGACCTCAAGATCAGAGGGGCCGGCAACATCCTGGGATTTGTCCAATCCGGCCAGATCGCCGCCGTCGGCTACGAACTCTACCTGAGAATGATCGAACAGGCTGTAGCGGAACTCAAGGGTGAAGAATGGCTGCCGGAGATCAACCCCGAGATCCATATCGACATGGAGGCCTACCTTCCCGAAAGCTATATCATGGATACAGATGTCCGGCTCAATCTCTACCGGCGCCTTTCGATCCTGAACGAGATCCGGGATCTGGAAGGCATCGAACAGGAGATGGTGGACCGCTTCGGCAAGGCGCCGCCCCCTGTGGCAAACCTCCTCTGGATGATGCGACTGCGTATCCTTGCCAAAAATCTGGGGATTTTACGCCTCGAGGTCGGCGCCGACAGCGTAACGCTCCATTTCGATCCCGATCGGCTGGCCGACCCGGCAAGGCTGGTGCACAGGGTGGGCACGCTCCCGAAACGCTATCGTTTCCTCGGGGAAAGCCGCTTGCGTATCCTTATGGGTCCCATTTCCCTGCCGGATGACCGCAAACGCATCGTGGAACACATCGAAGCCCTCCGTCTGGACAACCGGACAACCCGCGGGGACAACGGCCGATATCCCCCGGACCCGATGGACAGCGAAAATCTTTCTTATCGAAGATCCGCGCGGGAACTGCGGGCAGGAAAAGGATAAAACCCATGATTTTTCTTTGCATGATGGTATTGAGATGGTAGGCTAATAGGTTAAAATGCCGATCTGGCCCTTGGAGAGAAACCTGGTGGTCACGGCCGGCACCTTCCGGCAACGGTTGGAGCGGCCGGGGTAACCGGCTGTGGGAAAGGCCCACAACCCGGAGTCTAGCGGTTCCATGCACCATTTGACCGGATCGGATGCAAGCGAACATTCAGGACGGAGAGCTTTTTGTATGGATCGGAAAAGATGGACAGGTATCCTGTTTCTTTGTTTTTTCATGTTCATCACCTTTTCCCCGAGGCTGCACGCGGAGGTCTGCAACCGGGTGGTGGCCATCGTCAATGAGGACGTAATCACTCTTTACGAACTCAACCACAAGATCAAGCAACTGACCGGCATGGAACCGGAAGAACTCCGAAGCCAGGATGAAGCCGCTTTTCTGGACGCGCGCCGGAAGATCCTCGATTTCCTGATCGACGATAAAATTGCGCAGAAAAAAATAGACGAACTGGGAATCAAGGTTTCGCCTTCCGACATCGATGCGGCCGTTGAAAAGATGAAGCGGGACAACAATCTGACCCAGGAGGATCTTCTGGCGCGGATTGAACAGCAGGGGATCTCGTACGAAACCCTGCGGGATAATATAAGGGATGAGATCGAGCGCATGCAACTGATCAATTTCGAGGTGAAATCCAAGATCATCGTGCGCGAAGAGGCCATGGAAGCCTATTATGACAAGCACCGGGAACAGTTTATCACCCATGAGACCCTTCACCTGGCCGCGATCATCCTCCCCATGATCAACACCTCGGACAGGCAGGAAAAGCAGAGGCTCGAATCCCAGATCGCAGACATTCACAGACGCCTGAGCGCCGGAGAGGATTTCGGTGAACTCGCCGGCAGATTCTCCCAGGGCCCCGGTGCCAGGGAGGGGGGTGATCTGGGCCTGTTCAAGACAAGCCAGCTCAACAATGCCCTTCTGGAGGCAGTCGAAAGGCTGCAGCCGGGGCAGATCAGTACGCCCATCGAGACACCCTCGGGTTTTCAGATCATCAAGCTGATCGACCGCCAGCCGGGGGATACCAAGGCATACGAAGACGTCAAAGATGCCATATACAGCGAACTCTACCGCGAAGAAATCAACAAGCGTTACATGGAGTGGCTCGAACAGCTGAGGGATCAGGCCTACACGAAAATCATCTTCTAAACCGTGACAGGGATGGAAAACGATCGAGACATTCAAACTGAGGCGCCCGCCGGCGACCGCAGGTCCATGCCCGGGGAGGGTATCGGTGCCTATCTGCGCAATGAGCGTGAACGGCAGGGGCTGAGTTTTCAGGATATCCTGGAGCGCACCCGGCTCCAGCCCCATATCCTCGATGCACTCGAAGCCGAGGACTGGGACCGGCTTCCCTCCCGCGCCTTCGCCAAGGGTTTCCTGCGCAATTATGCCTCCAGCCTCGGCCTCGATCCGGCGACCGTCATCGAACGTTTTGGAGACGAGCTTCCCAAGCGGGCCACCCCCCTCAGGCCTCTCACCCGGGAAGTCAGACACCGGGGCCCGGGGCCGTTCCTGCTGATCGGCGGGCTGCTCCTGCTGTGCCTGCTCGGCTTTTTCCTTTTGTCCAACGGATCCAAGGACAGCCCAGAAGATCCGGTTTCCGTAGCGCCGTCCGAAACCGGTTCCGTGCCCGACGGTCGCATTCCCCCCAAGACCGATGGCCATCCCGGAACCGGCACAGAAACACCGCCTGCAGATATAGAAGCCCAGGAACTCCTCTCTGAGGCGCCAGCGCCGCGCTCCGAAGTGGAAGCACAGCCTGAGCCGACTCTTCCCGAGGAGACTACAACCGGCACCCTGTCCGAACCCGTTCGAGGAGAGACGTCTGCCGACCCCCAATCCGCACCCGCGCAACTGACCCTGAAGATGCAGGTTCTGAAACGGACCTGGGTCAAGGTCTTCGTCGACGATCAGCGCCCGGAGGAACGGATTTTTCTGCCCGGCGAAGAAAAGGCGTGGCATGCCGAAAAGGGTTTTGAGATGCGCATCGGAAACGCGGGAGGCATCAGCTTGGAACTGAACGGTCAAGCGGTGCAGAATCTGGGTAGGGAGGGGCAGGTCATTCGATTGAACCTTCCCGCGGGCTACGAAAGAAAGCGTCAGGAGAGATAAATTGGAAAACGTTCTGGATATTTTGCAGGCAAGAGGTTTCATTGAACAGGTTACGGATCTCGACGGCGTGCGGGATCTTCTCAGCCGGCCGGCAGTCTGCTATATCGGCTTCGATCCAACCGCAAGGAGTCTGCACGTCGGGAGTCTCTTGCCCATCATGTCCCTGGTCCACATGCAGCAGACCGGCCACCGCCCCATCGCCCTGGTCGGCGGCGGGACGGGTATGGTCGGCGACCCGAGCGGCAAGACCGAAATGCGCCCCATCATGACCCGCGAGCAGATCGACGAAAACGCCGAAGGCCTCAAGGCGCAGCTGTCCCGTTTTATCGATTTTTCGAACGAACGGGCCCTGCTGCTGAACAACGCCGACTGGCTGACCGAACTGCGCTATATCGACTTCCTGAGGGATATCGGAAAGCATTTTTCGGTCAACCGCATGCTGGCGGCCGAAAGCTATCGCATGCGGCTCGAAACCGGACTGAGCTTCATCGAATTCAACTACATGCTTCTTCAGGCTTACGATTTCTGGCATCTTTTCAAATACCACGACTGCCGCCTCCAGATGGGGGGCAACGACCAATGGGGCAACATCCTCGCCGGCGAAGACCTCATCCGCCGCCTCGAAGGGGAAACCGTATTTGGCTTGACCTTTCCGCTTCTGACCACGTCGGCCGGCATCAAAATGGGAAAGACACACAAAGGGGCGGTCTGGCTGGATCCGGATCTGACGTCCCCTTACGACTACTATCAATATTGGGTCAATCAGGACGATGCGGATATCCCCCGGTTTCTGGCCCTTTTCACCCTGTTGCCGATGGATGAAGTGCGTCGGCTGTCGCAGCTGGAAGGCGCCGAGATCAATGCGGCCAAAGAGGTCCTGGCCTACGAAGCGACGCGCATCTGCCACGGAAAACAGGAAGCCGATCGCGCGCGTGAGGCGGCCAAAAGCCTTTTCGGGGACGATGAAACCGCCCTGGCCGAGTCCGCACCGCAATTCACCGTTCCTATCCATGAGTTGGAACAGGGCATCCCCGCCTTCATCCTTTTCGAGCAATGCGGTCTGTGCAAAACAAGAGGGGACGCCCGCCGTCTGATCACCCAGGGGGGGGCCTACCTGAATGGAGAAAGGCTGGATGTCTTCGATCGTATCGTCGACGCCAAAGACCTGAAAGAAAAGCGCCTCCTGCTGCGTGCAGGGAAAAAGCGTTACATGCACATCGTCATGGTTTGAGGTTCACCTCTTTCCTGCAGAAGGAGCGATGTTCCGGTGACGTGAAGATGCGCCGGCCCGATGAAGGACCTTATGAAAGAAGAGGAACTGGAAGACAGCCTGCTGGAAGACGAAGCGGAAGGCGGGGAGGATCTTTCGCCTGTACCGGGCAAGTTCAGTCTCGCTCCGGCTACGGAGCGCTCGCTTGCGGCCTATGATCCCCTTCAGCGCTATCTTCTGGAGATCAAGCAATACCAACTGCTGACCCGCGAAGAGGAAATGGAACTGGCGATCCGTGTCCGGGAAAAGAACGACCAGGACGCGGCCTACCGGCTTGTGACCGCAAACCTCCGTCTGGTTGTGAAAATCGCCATGGATTTTCACCGCTTCTGGACCCGGAACCTTCTCGATCTGATTCAGGAGGGAAACGTCGGGCTGCTGCACGCGGTCAAGAAGTTCGACCCTTACCGCGGCATCAAGTTTTCCTACTACGCCTCCTTCTGGATCAAGGCCTACATCCTCAAGTCCATCATGGACAACTGGAAACTGGTCAAGATCGGCACGACTCAGAGCCAGCGGAAACTTTTTTTCAACCTGGCCAAAGAACGGGACAAGCTGATCGCCCAAGGCTTCGATCCAGAGCCGCGCCTCCTCGCCGAACGGCTGGATGTCAAAGAAGAGGAGGTCGTGGAAATGAGCCAGCGGCTCGGCGGCTGGGAGGTCTCCCTGAGCTCGCCGATCGGAGAGGATTCACGGGAGCCGTTCAGCGCGCTCCTGCCGGACCCCGGCATCGGCGTTGACGAACAGATCTCCGAGGCCGAAAGCCGCAGCCGGCTCGCCGAAAAACTGAAGACATTCCGCAAGACCCTTTCGGGTAAAGAAGCAGACATCTTCGATCACCGCATCATGGCCGAAAAACCGCTGACGCTGCAGGATCTCGGTGACAAATACAACATCTCGCGCGAGCGTGTCCGTCAGATACAGGAAAAAATCATCAAGCGGATCAAATCCTGGCTCAAGGAGGAAATCCCGAATTTCGAAGAAGAATACTCCGATTTCCTCAAATGACAACGAAACCTTTTCCTTCGATAACATAATGACTTTCCATCTAAAAGGCGCATCCGGCTTACGCCGTGCCGACAACGGCGCAGCAAGGCGAACCCGCCTCATCATTCGGAAAGATCCATATCGAGGCTGATCATTCATCAAGAACAGATTATGCATCCGAGAAGACCCCCTACGCGACCCAGCCGCCGGCTCGACCGATGTTTCGCCGGCCCGGCGCTTTTTCTGGCTGCCGCCCTTATCCTCCTGGGCGGGTGTGAGACAGTGCCGACCCATGCCGTCCCCACCCGGACCGAGGCCCTTCCGGCGACTCCTGAGAAGCCGGCGACAGGAACACCGGGGGATCCCGTCTCCAAAGACCGTCACGCCGGCGATGCAGCGGCGCAGAGAGGGCACGACGACCCGTTGAGGGACGCCTACGCCGCCTTTGCCATGGCCGCTTTTGCCGAAGCCCATGGTCGATTCGATCAGGCTGCGCGGCATATCGAGGAGGCCTTGGAACATGACCGGGATTCGGCTTATCTAAACCTCAAGATGGCCTTGCTGCTCAAAGAGATGAATCACCCGCAGGAGGCCCTGGGCTATGCCCAAAAAGCCTCCGAGGCCGCCCCCGGCCTGACGGAGCCGCTTATCCTGCTCGGCGACCTTTACAGGATGCTGGAGGACGAAAAACGGGCGGCAGAGGCCTATGAAAAAATACTGCAGGCCGATCCACGGAATCAACGGGTGCGCTTCCTGCTCGCAACCCTGTTTATCCGCACAGGCCAATATTCCAGGGCCCTGGACCATCTTGATCTGCTTCTCGCTGAAAAACCGGATCTCATCCTCGCCCATTACTACAAAGGACGGGTGTACCTTGAAATGGAGGACTTCCAGGGAGCGGAGGACGCCTTCCAGAACGCCCTGCAGTTCAACGAAATCTTCGAGCCTGCACTGTTCGACCTGGGGACCCTCTACCAGATGACCGGCCGCGACGTCCAGGCGGCTTCCATGTATGAAACGCTGCTGTCGGTCTATCCCGAAAACAGCTCTGCACGCGAACGGCTGGCAAACCTCTATTTCAAGCTCGGGCTCAACGAAAAGGCCGAACAACAGCTTGAACAGATCAAGGCACACTCGGAACCCGGTGAGCTCGGCCGCCAATCCCTCGGCTTGATCTATCTGAAGCAGGGGCGGCTGGACGAATCGATCGAAGAGCTGAAGATGATCCTCCTGGCCTGGCCCGACGACGACAAAACCGCTTATTACCTTGCCACCGCCTACGAGGAGAGGGGTGATTTCGAAGAGGCCGAGAAATACTTCTCGAGGATCAAACCCCAATCGACCTATTACACCAATGCTCGGCTGCATATGGCCTTCGCAATGGAAAACGGGGGAGATTATCTGAAGGCCGCCGATCTGCTGCGGGATGCCTTGCAACATACTGCGCAGCCTGAACTGTATATCATGTTGAGCACAGTACTCGAAAAGGGCGGGCAGATCCACGAAGCGGAGCAGGCAGTGCGTGAGGGTTTGAAGCAGAGCCCCGAGCACATCGACCTGATCTACCGGCTCGGTGTTCTGCTTGACCAGCAGGGGGACAAAGCCGCCTGCATCGCCGAAATGCAGCGGATTCTGCGCATCGAACCCGAGCATGCCGACGCCCTCAACTATATCGGGTACAGCTATGCCGAACAGGGGATCCGGCTCGATGAGGCCCTGAAACTCGTCCAAAAGGCGCTCGAGATCAAACCGGAAAGCGGATACATCATCGACAGTCTCGGCTGGGTGTACTTCCAGAAAGGCCTCTACGAGACAGCGATCCAACACCTTCAAAGGGCTGCGGAACTGGAACCCAACGATCCGACCATCCACGAGCACCTCGGGGATGCCTATTTCCGCAAACGTCTCTACGCCGAGGCATTGGAGCGTTATGAAAAAGCCCTGTCCCTGAGCCCCACGAAGAAGCGAGGACTCGAAGAAAAAATCGTTCAGACCAAGGACCTGCTAGGAAAGGAAGAGTGAAGCGATTCCTCGGATACCGGAGAATGATCCCTTGCGCGGCGGCTTTGCTGGCGCTCTTTCTGGCTGCGAGCTGTACACGGCCGCCGATCGAACCCATCGGATCGCCCTATGCCCCACCGATGGTCGAATCCCTCATCGCCGGAATCGAGTACCAGAAGGACTTGGCATCATCCGCCGTCTACACGGGCACTTTGACCGTCGGGGAAAATGGGAACACCTCCAAGGTCAGTCTCCTCATGGCAGGCTATCGCCGGCCGCTCACCGTCAAGATCGAGATCACACACCTCTGGGGGAATCCCCTTCTCCACATCCTCGTCCGTGACAACACCGTACAGGTCCTTTCTTTTCGTGACAAACGTCTGCTGATCGGGAACCTCCAGGACCCTGTCTTCGAACCTTATCTGCCCGGCATACTGGATCCTTCGGCACTCTGGACCCTTCTAAGAGGATACCCCGACATCAGGGGGCATGAAAAGGCCTTGTCTCTGCGGCCGCAGGAGATCCAACTCCACGACGCAGGGAAGATCGTTCAGACCTTTTCTTTCGACGCTCGAGACGGTGCCCCCACCTTGGTCACCTTCCCGGAACAGGGCCTCACCATCCATTTTGACCGCTTGACCCGCGCCGGGTCTATACAATACGCGAAGCGCTGCCGGATCGAAACCGTATCAGGCGACCGATTCATCGAAATCCAATTGGACGACATCACCTTCAACCGAACGCTGCCGGAGCCTGTCTTCTCCCTGCAGGTCCCTTCCGATTACCGGACTGTGGAGCTCGAGCGGCGGGCTCCGGAGTGAGCCATGCCCACAATATCGACCAACCCGGAAATCAGCTTCGTCGTCGTCAACTGGAACACCCGAGAATACCTCCTGGCCTGCCTCGAGAGCATCCACCGAACAGTGACCGATATCCCCTTCGAGGTCCTCCTGGTGGACAATGCGTCCCAGGACGGAAGCGTCGAGGCCGTGGAGGGCCGGTTCCCCGGGGTGCAGATCATCCGTAATCCGACGAACAGGGGATTTGCGACTGCCAACAACCAGGCCTTTGCGTGCATGCGGGGCCGCTACGCCCTCCTGCTCAACACCGATGCGGTCCTCCTTGACGGTGCGGTCAAGGCGCTGCATACCTTCATGGAGACGCACGGGGATGCCGCCATGGCCTGCGGGCAGCTCCTGAACCGGGATGGAACCCGCCAAAGATCCGCTGCCGCCTTTCCTTCATGGCTGACGTTGGTCGCGAACGAAACCGTTCTGAATCTCCTTTTCCCTCGCAAGTACCCGGGTAAACACAGGGCATCCACCTCTCCCCACCCGGTTGATTCGTGCATCGGCGCCTGTTTGATGGTCAGGTCTTCCGCCATCCGGGAGGTGGGCGGCTTCGATGAACGCTATTTCTTTTTCTTCGAGGAAACGGATTGGGCGCTACAGATGAAAAATGCCGGGTGGAAAAGTTATCTCATTCCCCGGGCAGACATCGTCCATGATCAAGGCAAGAGCGTCGGGCAGAATGTCCGTGCAAGGATCCATTTTTACCGATCGAGGTACCACTACCTGCGAAAATGGCACCCGCGGTCCTTCCCGCTCCTTTGGGCCCTGGTCTTTCTGCGCCTGCTCGTAAACACCCTGCTTTCAGGGGCGGGCGTGCTCCTGTCGTTCGGGACCGCCCGCGCCTTGCGCCATCGGCTGCAGACATACATTCAACTGATTTTCTGGCATCTGAAAGGATGCCCTGAACCCTGAACAAGTGCGGAACATGTTGATCACAAGAAAAACCCCTCTGCCGGCGAACATCCGCAACCTTCTCCTGATCCAGCTGGGGGACATCGGCGATGTGGTACTGACGACGCCCGCCTTTCAGGCACTCCGGGAAACATTCCCATTGGCCCGCATCAATGCGGCGGTTCGGGACAAGGCCCACGGGATCCTCGAATGCTGCCCGGCCGTCGACGAAATCTTCTACGTGAAGAAGAAAGCCCATTCCCTCCTTGAAGCCATCCAGACGCAACGCAACTTTTTCGGCCGGCTCCGACGCGCTCCGCTGGACCTCTGCATCGACCTGCGCACCGGGACGCGGGGGGCCATCCTGGCGCTTCTATCTGGATCGCCCACACGGATCGGACGTTATTCCGAGACAGACACCTTCTGGCGCAACCGGATCTTTACGCACCTTGTCGCCCCTCGGCATGAAGAAACCCAATACTGCGCGGAGCATGCCCTGAACATTCTGGCCCCCTTCGGCATCACGACACAGGAGCGGCAGCCGAAGCTCGACGTCCCGCCCACTCTTCGCAAACGTGCCTGGTCTATCCTGACCGCAGCAGGCCTCACACCCGAAAGGCATTTCATCGCCGTTCAGCCTTTTTCTCTCTGGGGATACAAGGAATGGCCGGCAGAGCGGTTTGCCCGGATGATCAGCCTGATGGCGACAGAACTCAAAAGACCGGTCGTCCTGGTGGGAACGCTGGTCGAGCGGGAGCGGGCCGCCGCCCTTGCCGCCAAGGCCCGTGGTGACATCTTCCATCTGGCCGGAATGACCACCCTCGACGAACTTACCGGGGTCCTGAGCCTCGCCGACCTTCTGATCGGATGCGACAGCGCCGGGATTCACATCGCTGCAGCAGCTGGAACCCCGACCGTCAGCATTTTCGGTCCATCCTCACCCGTCAACTGGGCACCACGCGGCCGACAGCACCATATCGTGTGCCAGCCCTGGAGCTGCGTTCCATGCCGGAGGAAGGGATGCCAGGATTCCGAGGTCAGCCGCTGCCTGCAGACGCTTCCGGTGGAGGCCGTTATGGAAAAGGTTCTCCTCGCATTCACAACCCGCCGGGAACCCTGCCGAGCCAACCCATCGATCGAACGGATGGTATGATGGAACCATGGACATCCGAGCCCCGGGACGTCAGGGGGAAGAGATTATCAAACACGACTCCGCCGCGGCCTCTGCCCCACCGGCGGATATTTTTGCTGATCCTGCTCCTTTCTCTCATCATCCGCTGGTACAATTGGCAGCACACGCACATCATCAACCCTGACGGAACCCTCTATATCGACCAAGCCAAAATGATCTATCAGGGGTATACGGCGGAAACCACCTTGGCCGATCTGCGTTTTCTCTCCTCGTACCCTTTCGCCATTGCTGCTTCCTACCCCCTTTTGAGAGACTGGGAGGCGGCAGCCCGCGGTATTTCACTTCTTTTCGGCACCCTCACCCTCATTCCGCTCTTCCTGCTCGCCCGCAGGTTCCTCCGGCCCGAAACAGCGTTGGGGCTCATCCTGCTGCTCGCCCTCATGCCGACATTCGTCATCAACAGCGTCGAAGTCGTCCGGGACCCCATGGCGTGGTTTTTCGGTGCCTGGGGGCTTTTTCTGATGGTCCATCAGGCCCGGACCAAATGCTGGTGGGCGGTGCTTCTGGCTGGAGCCTGTTTTGTGCTGGCAATCTGGGCCCGGGTGGAGATGGCGCTCTTCTTCGGTGTGTCGTTCCTCTATCTGGCCATGATCGAGGAAGAAGCCCGTTTCAAGAAATGCCTGATCTTCTGCCTTCCTCTGTTCGCATTCGCAGGAGTGAATCTCGGGATGTCGATGGCAAGCCACACCCCCGATCTCAATGCCTTGCGGCTGAACGAGATCAAGGCCAAACCGGGAGGGCCTTTCGTGGGTTATCGGCTGGTCCGCAAGGGGCTTTCGGATCTTGCGCAGGATCAGGCTGTAGGCCCTTTGCGCTTCTTCCTCGAAACGGCGCGGGGGCATGTCCTTCTGGTCGCTTTCGGCGAAGTCCTCTCAACCTTCCTGAAGTCCGTCCATTACCCCTTCGCCCTGTTGTTCATCGCCGCCTATACCCCCCTGCGCCGCGAGATTCGGAGGAACCGGCGCCTTTTCTATCTCACCTTCCTCTCCGTCGCCGCCTTGGGCGTCCTCTATGCCCACCTGCTCGACCTGTGGATCAGCGAGGCACGTTTCTTCGCCCTTGCCCTTCTGCCTGCATCCGTCATCCTGGGGTTGGGGCTTGAGAGGTGTCTGTCCTTCCTGTCCTTCCGGTTCCAGCTCCAGAATGGAACGGCGCTTTTTCTCGTTGCCGTCGCCGCAATGGCCCTGGCGCTGCCGAATGATCTCAAGGAGAGAGAAGCGGACAAGCGCATCTTCAAAGATATCGGGGCCCTTATCGCCTCGAGGGCAGATCCGGACAGCCTGACGCCCGTCGGCGCATCCGAACCTGTCCAGCGCTGGATCACCTTTTACGCCAATCCACATTACAACGGTCCGACATCGATCAAGGGAAGCCATTTTCGCATCGAGGCCCTCGTGGGATCCTCCTACAAAAACCTCCTGCAGAACCTGAGGGCGCAGCACATCCCCTACCTCCTCTGGGAAGAAAAGCGCTGGCCCGATTGCGGCTACGATCTGGAAAAAAGCATGAATCGGCGGGATCTCAGGATGCTTGGTCAGTGGGAACACCGGGATACCGGCAGGATGATCCTCTTCGAAGTGCGACCCTAGACCGATAGATCTCGGCGAGCGCAGCAGCCACCACCTTCCAGTCATGCCGGGAAGCCGTCAGACGGGCGCACGCACCCATCCGCCTGCGGTTTTCCGGATCCATCAACGCCCTCAGTGCCGCTCCGAGGGACGCTGCCTCCATCTGTTGTTCGAGCACGAATCCTTCTTCTCCGGCCTGCACCAGGTCCCGTGCCCCTACGGTCGAGCTGATCACCACCGGGAGCCCGGCCGCCATGGCCTCGAGCACGGCCATGCCGAAGGTGTCGAACCTCGAAGGCATCACGAAAAAATCCGAGGCCAAATAGTATTTTTCGATTTCCCGCGTCGGTCCAACAAAAACGACCCGCCGGTCGAGGCCGAGTTCCCCTGCAAGACGTGCATAGCCGTCCCGATCGCCTTTGCCAACCACGAGGAGCTTGAGTGAAGGCATCTTCTCCGTCCCATGGCGCAAACCGGCCATCCCCTTCAAAATCAGATCGAGGCCTTTGACATCGAAGTTCATCCCCACAAAGAGGGCTACCACATCCTCCCGGTTCAGGCCGGCCCGCTGCCGAACCTCCGCGCGGCAATCCTCCCGATCCAGGGCTTCGAAGCGCTCGAGGGCCACCCCCGGATGGACCACCTGAATCCGTTCGGCCGGCAAGGCGTAGTGTTCGAGAAGATGCTCCCTGACAAGATGGGAAACCGGCATCACAAGGGGCGCGAGGGGGTTTTCGAGACCCTTTGCCTCGACCCATGCCATACTACGGTCGAAAAGGCTCATCCTCTTTCTGCGCACCCGAGCCACCCATTGCCTGTGCGGAATGCCATGCATGCTGAAAAGATCCATCCGCGCAATCCGGTCATGGGCATGGACCAGATGAAACCTCCCCGGCGGGGTGGCACGCTTGACGAAAAAGGCGAAGCTCGGCTGTCTCAGAAATCGGGGAAACCTGAACATCGGGATTTTGTGGTACATCACGGATCCCCTGCCGGAGCGCCATTGGTTGGCCAGGACGTGAATCTCGAACTCCCCTCCACCCGAGAGCCTTTCCCCCAGTTCGAAGGCAAAGGCTTCGGCCCCCCCGAGCAGGCCGTATTTGGGGATCACTACCGCCACGCTGATCGGCGCGGAGGGATGCGAGCCAGGAGGCAGGCAGACGAGGGCCCCTGAAGGGGGTATCTCCTGTGCCATCACCGCCCCCCTCCCGAACCCTCGGGGCCCCTCCTCCAGGCAGCCCCTACGTTCCAGGAGGAGGCGGATTCCATCTCGCGCAGTTTGACATAACGGGCAAAAAGGGCGTAGGCCGACGTCACCGCAATGATAAAACCCGCCGTACCATCCAGGAACCCTCGTTTGAGCACGAAGACCTCCAGAAACTTGAACACCGGCCGCAGCAGGAGCAGATGGCCACCGTACCGCTTCCCCCGGTCATGGAGATCCGCTGCCAGGAGGGACGAGAACCGATTGACCGTATCGATCTGCCCCTTCAACCCCCCGTGGTAGGGGTAGTGCATGAGGTCCTGGATCAGCCGCCCGACCGGTCCCTCGATCTCCAAACGCTCATGGACACGGCCGCCGACGAAGCGGCCTTTGCCGCGGCGGAAGAGCCGTGTCTGGTGATCGGGGTAGAAGCCGCTGTGCCTGATCCAGCGACCCTGATAAAAAGAGCGGCGGGGCATCCCGTAGCCGTTTTTTGCCTGGGGGCGGCCGATGACTGTGAGGATCTCTTCCCGCAGCGCACCAGAAACCTCCTCATCCGCATCGAGGCTGAGGACCCAGTCCTGCGTGGCCTTTGACACCGCGAAATTCTTCTGGCTGACATACCCCTCCCATGGCCTTTCATAAACCGTCCCGGTGAAGGAGCGCGCAATCCCCACGGTGTCATCCCGGCTCAGGGAATCGACGACCACCAGTTCATCCGCCCAAGCGGCGCTTTTCAGGCAGCGACCGATGTTGTCTTCTTCGTTGTAGCAGATTACACATACGGAAAGCCCCATCATAACGCTCCTTTACTCAAGTCGGCCGATCGCGCGACGGATGCCCTCAGCGCTCGCACACGCTGCGAAAATAAAAATACCAACCGACTCGGTTCTGCATGCCGCCAGACGGGCAAAGCGGTCGGACCCTGCCCGATCCTCAGGGCCGCTATCCCCCCGAGGTCGCCTTTTTCAGGTGCAGCAACCCTTCTTCTTCTGTCTCAAAAACGGACGTCAGGCGGGTGATGCCTACCATGGTCAGGATCTCCCTGAGGTTTTCGGTAATCCCGGTCAAGACCGCCTTCCGGCCCCTTTTTGCGGCATCTGAAAGGAGTCGGATCAGCACCCCGATTCCGCTGCTGTTCATGCAGGCCGTGTCCGTAAAATGGATGAGGACCCCGGCCGCCTCGTCTCTTGCGCTCCGCCAGTCTTGCAGGAGTGCGACCCCCGTTTTTTCGTCCAGTCGCCCGTCCACCTCAAAGACGGCGAAACCGCCCTCCTTTCGGCTGGAACAGGCCGGACCGGAGGGCTTTCCCGCATGGCTCAGCCGCTTCTGCGCCCTTTCCAGGGCCGAATCGAGGGCTGCGCGGCTGATCGGCTTGTTGATAAAATCCGTGGCATCGAGATCGAGCGCCTGCAGCGCCAGGTCCATGTCACCGTGGCCCGTAATCACGATCACCTGGCTCACAGGGTCCAATTCCTTGATCCGCTTCAAGACCTCGAACCCGTCGATACCGGGCATCTTGATGTCCGTAAAGACGATCCGGGGCCTCTCTTTCTCGAAAAGCTTCAACCCCTCGGCGCCGTTCTCGGCCAACTTTACGTCATAGCCATATGCCGAGAGAAAGAGGCGAAACATGGTCAGATTCGCGTTCTCATCATCGATGACCAAAACCTTTGGTTTACGGTCCATCGGTTTGCCCCCTTTCGTCTCCCGCCAAAGGGAAAAGAACCCTGAAAGTGCTTCCCCGTCCTTCCTCGCTCCGGATACGGATGCGGCCCCCATAGGCCTTCACGATACCATAGACGATGGAAAGTCCAAGGCCCAATCCCTCACCCCCCTGCTTGGTCGTGTAAAAAGGTTCGAAGACCCTGCCCATACTCTCCTCCGGAATACCCGCCCCGGTATCCGATACCTCCAACCCCACGGCCCGCCGGCCGGACCTGAAGGTGCGTACGCCGATATGCTCTTCGGGCGTTTCACCCCCCGCTCGCCGCTTGCTCAGGACGGCCTCCCGGGCATTGTTCAGGAGGTTGAAGACCACCTGGCCGATCCGATTCGCGTTGGCAAGCACAGGGGGCAGATTCGGTTCGAATTTCAGCTCGAGCCGGATATTCTCGAGCCCCATCTGATGCCCGAGAATCGCCAGCACCTCCTGAACGGCGCTGTTCAGGTCTACCTCCTCCCAATCGACATCCGCCTTCTGGTCGAATCTGCAAAGCCGCTTGATCGTACCGCTCGCGCGGTCGACCTGCTCGTCGATCTCCTGAACGACCAGCCTGAGCTGCTCCCGGGGGATCTCCGCCCCACGGTCGAGCGCCATCTTGAGGTATTCGCTGCCCATCTTGATGGCATTCAGAGGCTGGTTCAATTCATGCGCCAATCCGCTGGCAACCCCGCCGAGCGGCCGCATCAGCTTCAACAGATCCCACACCGTCACCAGGTCGACGTGCAGCATCAAGGACGGCAGCAGAATGAGATCTCCTATCAGGGCGGCCAGCAGGGTAACAGCCATCATCAAGCCGAAAACGGCCGTCGGTTCGAAGTGGGAAAACAGCAGGACGGCGAAGCCCGACCCGATCGTGAGTGTGGTATAAACCATCGGACGCCCGACGCGCAAGAGGGTATCGGTCAGGGCGCGCTGCTTGTTCAGATCCTTTTTAAGCTCACGGCTGAACCCCACGAGGTAATGGATGGTGTCATCCACCGCCAGTCCGATCGCTATCCCCGCTATCAGGCTCGTCACCATGGACAGCTTGATCCCCAGCCACCCCATGAGGCCGAAGTTCACGATGATCGGGAAAAAATTGGCCAAAATCGCGACGACGCCCACCTTGAGTGAAACGAACAACACCAGGATCAATCCGAGCACCGCTGCGAGGGTGATCCAGAGACTGGTCATCTGCCCCCGCGTCACCAGTTCGCTGCTGGCGGATATGACCATACCGAAACCGGTGACATCGACCCGGGGGGACCCCCCGAAGACCGCTTCACAATGCGTTTCTATCCGCGATTTCAGCCGCAGAAAATCCGCAGAACTGGACAGGCGGGTCAAGAGAAGGATATTGGCCTTCGAAAAATCTTCACTCATATTGGAGCGCAGCATGTCCGTTCCGAGGACTGTCTGATAACTGTTCGCCAGCATCCGGACCTCGAAGGATTCCTCCGGCAGGGCATAATAGCTGGGATCGAACCGGTTGAGGGCATAGCGGACCAGTTTGAGGTAATCCAGAAACGAAAGGGCCTTGTCGACACCCTCCAGCGATTGCAGATAACGCTCGATCTCCTGAAGCCTGTTCAGGTTGGCCGGGTCTTCGAAATAGTCCTCCCCCTCTCCTTCCACCACCACATTCACGGGAAAACTCCCGCTCATATCTTGGTAAACCTCATGGAAATGTCGGCTGATTTCGCTTTGGGCCTTGAAATAGGCAACGGGATTCGTCTCGACGCGGATGCGCGTCATCCCCCAGAACGCAAGGATGATCATCGCCGCCAGGAGCGGAAGGGTGATCTTCTGGTGCGCAATATCGATGCGGACAACCGCCTCGAGGAAGCGGGCAACGCCAGCATGGGGGCGTGAAATCGCTGAAAAACGGCTCCGGGGGGTCGGCAGCGCCGTCAGAAGGGCAGGGAGAAAGATCAGCATCATAACCAGAAGGCAGACCATTCCGAAGCACGAAAAGAGCGCAAAAGATCGGATTCCCTCGATCCGGTTGACAAAAAGCGAACCTACACCGATGATGGTCGTGCCGACCACCAGAACCATCGGCAGGGCGCTGCGGGAAAAAGACTGGATCACCGCCTGCCTGTTCGAATCCGCCTCCTCGAGCGCCTCCAGATACATGGACCACACATACATGCAGTAGGCAGTCCCTACGGCAATCAAAAAAACCGGCACGATCATGGTCAGCATGTTCAGGGGTTCTCCTGCAATACCCATGAGGCCGAACACCCAAATCAGCACGATCGACACAACGCCGAGCGGAATCAGCATCCCCCGAGGGTTTCTGAAAAACAGCAGCAGCAACAAGGCGATCACACAAAACGTCATGGGGGGCAAGCGCAGGAAATCCCTCTCCGTAAAGCGGGAGAGGGCCTCCGAAACGACCGGCATTCCGATCTGATACAGATCGATTCCTGCCTGCGTTCGTGTGATCTCCCGGTCCACCGCACTCACCACTGCGCGCCGGTCTTCCAGGTCTTCGAGCACCAGCATGATGGACGTGTTTTTTCGGTCTTCGGAAAGGAGGCTCTTCCAAATAAGCTCGACCGGTTGAAGGACCTCCTCGAATTCCTTCAGACTCTGAACGCCGAAGACCGCCACATCCCGTTTGATGCCGGGAAGGCTGATCACCCTCCGGACCCCATCGATTTCGCCCAGACGATCCGCCAATTTTTCAACCGCATCGAAGGCGGCCGGCTCCAGGACCCCACCCGTCCGGACTACAACCAGAATGGCCTCTTCCGTCCCGAAAATCTCCTTGAACGTCTCGTAACGGCGGGTCTCCGGCAGGTCCTCGACCGCCAGATCGTACATGGAAGACTGGAACCGCAGGTTGGGGATATGCCAACCGAAGAAAAAGGTCAGCATCAGGACAATACCGATCGTCCAGAGAGGATAGCCGATAATCAGGCGAACCCACTGCTGTTTGAAAGCAGATCTATAGTAAGAGGCGATCATCCCCGGATCGATCCTTGTCCCCCCCAGGAAGGCGGGCGGCAGTCGGCCTCAACGCCGTCTAACCCTTGCGCACAATCCATCGTTGCACCAGACCGTGTTTTCCGAATGGAAGGTCTCATACCGGGCCCCTCACACCCCGGCCTGAGGAAAAGTCATTGTAAAGGTCGTTCCAACGCCCTCCTCGCTCTCGAAGGAGATCTCCCCGCCGTAGTCCTTGACGATGCCATGAGAAATGGAGAGGCCGAGCCCCATCCCCTGTCCCATACGCTTGGTGGTGAAAAAGGCGTCGAAAATCCGCCGACGGAGCGCCTCCGGTATGCCGATCCCTGTATCGGAGACACTTACGGCTACCCGCCCCTGATCCAGAAACGAGCGGACCCGGATCCTCCTCTCCCCTGAAAGGCCGCCCGATTCGGGCTTCTGGTTGATGGCGTCCCTTGCATTGGCGATCAGGTTGAAGATGACCTGTTCCAGACGATTGACGTGGCCATAGATCAGCGGGAGGGTTTCCGTCAGATCGAGTTCCATCGTGATGTTCTGGATGATCAACTGTCTTTCGATCATCTCGTGGACATTATGGATCGGAAGATTGATGTCGATCTTCTCGCGGGCGAAGTCGGCCTTGCGCCCGAACTCTCTAAGACGCTTGATGATGCCCGTCGCCCGATCGACCTGTCCACTCACCTCCTTCGCAACGCAGTCCAGGTCCTGCTTCGAAACAGTTTCCCCCTTTTCGAGCATCATCTGGAGAAATTCGCTTCCCATCTTGATAGCATTGAGGGGTTGATTCAACTCATGGGCGATGCCGGCGGACATTTCACCAAGAGTGCTCATTTTGCTGGCCTGAATCAGCTGCGCGTCCTTCTCGATCATCTCTGTAACGTCGGTGACGGCGACAATCATAACGTCACGGTCCTGAACCTTCGACGGTACGGCATGGATATTGACGTAAAAAGGATCTTCGCCCTTTCTGTAATGGCAGACCTTCGAGTAGGACCATCTTACGTTCCCCTCGGAATCCGGTCGGAAGAATTCGATTTCCGTCCAGCCATCCGCACGGCAGGCAAGGGCGGCAAACGAGCGTCCGACCAGTTCATGACGTTCGTAACCGTAAACATCCTCGGCGCTGGGGTTCGCATCCAGTATATCCAGGCTTCCCCGGTCGAGAACGAAAATCGGGTTTGGGCCGCTGGTAAAAAGGGAGCGGTATTTCTCCTCGGATTCCTGCAATCGCTGCTGTGAAGCCTTCAGCCGGTAAGTCATGTTCATCAGCGAGTCGGCCAGCTGCTTGACCTCGTCGCGGGCCCGCCGTTTATAGACGACGCAGTCATAACAGACCTGGAGCTTTTCGGGAAACTTGCTGGTCGGCGTCTCCGTGAATTCGGTCCCGTCGACATACCAGCAGGGGACCTCGATATTGTGATGGGCCGGACAGCTGTATTCCTGGCATCGGAGCATCTCCCAGCATCGCGGACGGCTGCCGAGGTGAGATTTGGCGTCCAGATTCCCCCTGCTGATCTCATCGGCAAGCTGCGTCAACTCCCAGATCGGGCGGGTGATATACTTCGATAGCCACCGACTGACCAGGAAGAAGATCACCACGATGGAAGAAAGAATCCCCAAATAAGTGATCCTCAGATTGGCGATCACACCGTCGATGTACTGTTTGTCCAGTCCCACATGCACCGTCCCGATCTCATAGATACCCTCGAGGATCGGGACTCCGATGTCATAGGCACTCATCCCTTCCAGATGCAGAAGCCGGATGCTGTAAGGCTCGGCGGCGGTTACCGCGTTTGCGCCGATCAGGCCTTCGGGGAAGGAACGAATGAAATTGTGGGCGATGACATGATCCCTGTCATCCAGGATAAAGATGTAGGCGATCAGCTGTTTGCGCTCTTCGAGCCGGGCCGCATCGAAGAGCAGACTGGTGAGATTGGGATAATCTTCCGTAAGAATGTAGCCCCGGCCCGTATCGGCGACGCTCCGCGCAATGGCCACCCCCCTTTGCCGAAGCTCCTCCGTCATGCTCGAGACCAGCACCGCCCGCGTCACCAGGGCGCTGCCAAAGCTCATCATCAGGATGATGGCCAGAATCGAGAAGAGGATCTTGTTCTTGAGGCTGATGTTTTCGAATCGCTCCATCGCTCTTCCATTCAGGGGCGTCATTTTGGAAGGGCAGGCTTCAGGAACCCTACGGCCTTCCAATCGGTAATCAGGAAAAAGGCCTCATTCTCGATGCAGGTGAAATAAACCTCTTCGAGCCCCTGATGATCAGCCGGGCTGAACGAGATGGTGTTCGCGATCCCGATATCCCAGTCCCGGATCGTCTCGATTGCGTCGATGAACGACTCCCGGTCGACGCCCCTTCCCGCCCGCTCCAGACCCTCTACCAGGACCCTCGCGTTGATGTAGCCCTCCAGACTGACGAAGTTGGGCTTGTCATCCGGGTAAAATCGGCTAAGGAGGCGAACATAGTCCGAAACACCCGGAAGAAGGGCCTGCATCTCGGCCGATTCCGGCGGCGGCACGACCTGGCTGACCATCACCCCGTCCCCATCGGGGCCCAGGCGCCGGGCAAGCTCATCGGCGCCGACAAACGAGACGTTGTAAAAGACGGGATTGAACCCTGCCGCCCTTGCCTCCCGGATAAATCTGGCGCAGGGCTCATAGGTCCCGATCATCACCACCGCCTCGGCACCGCTTTCCCGAATCCGTTCAAGTCCCTCTTCGACATGGAGGGTTCCCCGTATATAGGATCCCCGGGCAACGGGCGTCAGCCCGTAAGCCCGCAGGGCAAGCTCCGTTCCTCTGAGGCCGTCGAAGCCGTAGGCGTCGTACTGGTAGAAGACAGCAAGACGCCGAATACCCAGGTCGCCGGCCAGGTGCTTCACTGCAGCGGCCGTTTCCTGGTAGTACGAAGCCCTGACATTGACGAGGTAGCGGTTCACGGGTTCGCGAAGTGCATAGGCCCCCGTAAACATACCCACGAGAGGGATCCGTGCCTTTTCGACCAGTGGCACGATCTTGACCGTCGTCGGCGTACCGACATAACTGAAAAGTGCGAATACACCGTCCTGGATGATCAGCTTCTGGGTATTGGCTACGCATCGCGGCGGATCGTAGGCATCGTCGTAAGCGATCAGTTCGATCCGGCGGCCATGCACCCCACCCTGCTCGTTGACGTGATGGATATAGGCGAGCGCACCATGAAGGGTCTGGGTGCCCAGATAGCCCGCATGCCCCCCCAGGGCCAGAGAAGAACCCAGAACGATCTTCGTTTCATCGACCTGGTAGGATGCGGGCTGCCGGTCTGCCACCCCCATCGGCGCATCGCAAGCCGACATGAGCGCCAAGATTCCCAAGGAAAGTCCCCATCGGAACCATACCACGGTTGTCCGTCCCATCACCCCTCCAACAAAGTTCCAGATTTCCTCCCGGCCTTCGCTTCGAACCGTCCGGGTCAGCCTGACACCAGGGGATATCCATCCGGAGATGATAACCTCGCGAAGGCAGGCTCACACCGGAAAAAAGATCCCCTCTCCTGACCGGAAAACCTGCCAGCAGTGGCATTTTTTCGATAAAAAACCTGTATTGGCCGATTATAATAAAATTTTGATGGATACACTTGACTTTTTTTTCGACCTCGGATATCAGTAGTACGCATTGTAAGAACCGCTATAAGCTAATTCCATCCTGGGCCGTCTTCTGCCCCCCCATCAGGCCCTCCCCGGCGGTTTGCTTTCTTTTGATTATGAATCCGCAAGATTGTGTTGTCTGTCCTCATCAAAGGAGCACAACCATTTCAAACCGGCTGAAACGTCATGGAACTGCCTTTATGGAAGAAATCTGAGGCGCTGTCTTCAAGGAGCTGAGGGTTCCAGTGCATCGCGGTGATTTCCGACGCCCGGCGAGCCGTACGCCTTGGAACTCACCTCATGTCCGGCCAACAGTCCATCACGCCTCGAGCCCCCTGCGAATTGCGGCAAATGAGCCATTCAACCGAGCATACTGCCTTTGCATACTCCGCAACCGGATCGTCCTGTGGCTCGATGGTTTCGGAAAAGAGGCTTCTTTTCACAGTGCTTCCGGGAAAGGGGGACCGATGAAAAACCTGTCCGCCTTTTCTCCGTGTTGCTGCGACTAACCCGACAGCCCCTCGGACCGATTTTTCGGAGATTTGGTTTTCGGATTCAGTTCTTGGCTACATTCAGCATCACATCATCAGGAGGTGACCGATCATGGATCAACAGGTCAAGCAGGCGTTTTATGACAGACTGGCTGCCAGAACGATCTCCAGACGCGATTTCATGCGCTACTGCGGCATGCTGACCGCTACCATGGGGCTTTCGGCTTCCTTTGTCCCGAAGGTTGCGGAGGTCTTCGCCGCCCCGAAACAGAGGCCGCCCATCGTCTGGCTTCATTTCGCCGAGTGTACGGGATGTTCGGAGGCTGTCCTGAGATCACAGTATCCCTGGATCGACGAACTGCTGATGGAGATCCTTTCCATGGAATACCATGAAACCATCATGGCAGCGGCCGGTCACCAGGCGGAGGACAACCTCCAGGCCGCCGTCAAGAAGTACGAGGGGCAATTTCTCTGCGTGGTGGAAGGCGCGGTCGCAACGGCTCACGATGGGGCCTATGGGAAAATCGCAGGCCGCACATTCCTCGACATCGCGAACGACGTGTGCCGCAAGGCCGGGGCTGTCATCTGCATCGGGACGTGTTCGAGCTACGGCGGAATCCAGGCGGCCTCCCCCAACCCGGGCGGATACAAGGGCGTCGCCGATGCCCTTGGAATCAAGACCCTCAATATTCCCGGCTGCCCGCCGAACCCCGTCAATTTCGTCGGAACCGTGGTCAATTATCTCCTGCTCGGCCGACTGCCGGATTTGGATGACAAAGGGCGTCCGCTCTTCGCTTATGGGCGTACCATCCATGAACAGTGCCCCAGGCGCTCGCATTACGAAAACGATGAATACGTCGAATCATTCGGTTCGCCGGAGGCCAAGATGGGGTACTGCCTTTACAAGATGGGCTGCAAGGGTCCGGAAACCTACAATAACTGCCCGATCGCGAAGTACAACTCCGGCACCAGTTGGCCGGTGGAAGCCGGCCATCCATGCATCGGCTGCAGCGAACCTGGATTCTGGGACGAAATGGGTCCGTTTTTTGAACCGCTCTGATGCCTGCCGCGAGATTCCGGGGCACACCTCCTGAAGGACTCGAACGATCAGGACATCCGGGTCCAGCGGCAAGACGATGATGACCACGGGATCTATCATCCACAGAGGCTGCAGACATAAGATCGGCTGCCTCTCGATGATTTGAAATCTACGGAATATCCTCCATGTTCAACTGCTATCATTTTGAAAGGAGTCGCCATGGCCAAACGAATCACCATCGATCCCATTACCCGGATTGAAGGCCACTTGCGGATCGAAGTGGAAGTCGCCGACGGTAAGGTCGTCAATGCCTGGAGTTCCGGGCAGATGTTCCGAGGCATCGAGATGATCCTGAAGGGGAGGGATCCACGCGATGCGCCCCTTTTTACACAGCGCTCCTGCGGAGTCTGCACTTACGTGCACTATCTTTCCTCCGTCCGGGCCATCGAAGCCGCTGTCGGCGTCCAAATCCCGGAAAATGCGCGTATTCTCCGGAATCTTCTTCATGGGACACAATACCAGCATGATCATATCATTCATTTCTATCATCTTCATGCCCTCGACTGGGTCGACATATTGAGTGCACTGAAGGCCGATCCCCAAAAAACCGCCGGTCTCGCCGAGAACGTAAGCCAAGCCCGTTGGGGGGGAACAACCTATTTCAAGCAGGTCCAGGACCGGATCAGAACCTTTGTGGAAAGCGGGCAACTGGGGCCCTTCAACAACGCCTACTGGGGCCATCCTGCCTACGTCCTTTCACCGGAAGCCAACCTGATGGCAGTCTCCCACTATCTGGAGGCCTTGCGCCTGCAAGCCAAAGCCGCCCAGATGCACGCGGTTTTCGGCGCCAAGAATCCCCACCTCCAATCCCTGGTGGTCGGAGGAGTCACCTGCGCCATGGACCTCACACCCGACCGGATCGCCGAATTCCTCTATCTCTGGAAGGAGACCCAGACCTTCGTCAAAAACGTTTATCTGCCGGATGTTCTAGCGATCGGATCATTCTACAAAGATTGGGGTGCCCTCGGAGGCACCTCGAACTTTCTGGCATGGGGCGATTTTCCTGAAGGCGAGAGGGAACCCGACAGCCTCTTCATGCCCCGGGGCCTGATCATGAACCGCGATATCAGCACCGTCAAACAGGCCGAGCAAGACAAGATCACCGAGCACGTCGCCCACTCCTGGTACGTGGGAAATGCCGATCTGCATCCCTTTCAAGGCCAAACCAACCCGCAGCATGGCGATTACAACCCCGATGACCGGTATTCATGGATCAAGGCGCCGCGCTATGAAGGCGAGCCCTGTGAGGTAGGACCACTCGCGCGGATGCTCGTCGCCTATGGGAGCGGAAAAAGCACTGCCCGCAAACTGGTCGATGACACACTCACCCAACTCGCCATCCCCGTCACAGCCCTTTTTTCCACCCTCGGCAGGACCGCCGCCCGCGCCCTCGAGACTGTTCTGGTAGGCGATGCCATGGAGGGCTGGATCATGAAACTCGTGGAAAACCTGAAGTCCGGTCAGGACACCACCTATCAAACCTGGACCATGCCGGACAAGGCGATGGGGTGCGGCCTCAACGACGTTCCACGCGGCTCCCTGGGCCACTGGATCGAAATCGAGGACAAGAAGATAAAAAATTACCAGTATGTCGTCCCATCGACCTGGAACCTCGGCCCACGCTGCAGCAATGGAAAGCTTGGACCGGTTGAGCAAGCACTGATCGGCACACCCGTCGCGGACCCCAAAAGACCGCTCGAAGTCTTGAGAACCGTTCATTCGTTCGATCCTTGCATCGCCTGCGCGGTGCACATGATCGATCCTCGATCGAACGAGGTCTACAGGATCCAAGTCCTTTAACCCCCTTTCCTCAAGGGATTCACATCACTGCACTTGACTGCCGATTTCCGCTTTAGGAAACCGGCATCCACCCAAGCCGGGCCGGCAGCAGGGGTTACGCTTCCTCTGCCGACCTGGAAAACGCGCTTCAACCCCGCAAATGCGCTCTCCCACTCCGGGCAATTGAGCGCCATCATGGTAAACGACGCGCCTTCCGGGTCTCGACCCGCGCGCAAACTCAAGACCCAGCAGCCCCATCGACTGCTTGGCGGATCCTCCTCTTATGAAAATGACCAACCCTATTCTCGTTCTAGGCGTGGGTAATCTCCTCCTTACCGATGATGGAATCGGCATCCATGCGATCACCGCGTTGGAAAAAACCTATTCCTTTCCCCCGCACGTACAACTCCTCGACGGAGGCGTGCAGGGTTTGAATCTCTTGGGTGCCATCGCTGGCTCCCGCCATCTGATCGTCATCGACGCCATTCGGAGCGGCGGCTCCCCTGGAACGCTATACCGCCTTTCGGGAGACCAGATCCCCAAGCGGGTCCTTCAAAAAAACTCTCTTCACCAGGTAGGGCTGCTTGAGGCCCTTACCTTGGCGGGAGCCCTCGGCGCTCCCCCTTCCACTGTCATACTGGGACTCGAGCCCCTCGATGTCACAACTCTGGGCCTCGAACCAACTCTGCCGATCCGTGACCGGATCCCCGAACTGGTCGCCGCGGTTCTCACGGAGCTTGAGGCCCTGGGCTGCGTCCCCGAAACGAAAGGAGATCCTAAAGCATGTGCCTGGCCATCCCAGCAAGAATAATCCAGATCGAAGACCAGATCGCCCTCATCGATCTCGACGGAACCCGTCGGAACGCAAGCCTTCTCCTCCTGGAAGATGCTGCTGTCGGGGATTATGTCATTGTCCACGCCGGTTTTGCCATTCACCGCATCGACGAGGAGGATGCCCGTGCAGCCTTGACCCTCCTTCGAGAGATGGCCGATCTCGCCGATCACCAATGACAACCGCCCTGTCCTGGCCCTTGGCATGCTGGCCGAGGCCTGGCGGCAGAATCTCGGGCGGTTTCCCCTCTCCTCTGAAAAACCCGTATTTCCTTGACACCTTTTCGGCGCAGGGATTATAATTTCTCGACAATTGGTTTTGGCTATATACTGGTTCTATTTGTGAATGGGCGTTTACAAACCTACGGTGAAAGGAGGTGAAACAGCGAGATGAGCAAGAAATTCCTAAGCCTTCTGACGGTTGTCTTTTGCGGTCTTATGCTCTGCGCGGTCGGGGCTCTCACCGCCGCCGATGTCCCGGACGAGGTCGTCCTTCAGCATGAATATGCCGCAGACAAGCAAGGGCCGGTAAACTTCAGCCATAAGAAGCATTCCGAGGAATACGGCGCCACCTGTGACGATTGTCATCATCTTTACAAGGATGGTAAAAACGTCTGGAAAGAAGGTGACGCTGTCCAGAAATGTAGTGAATGCCATCCGGCCGATCCACCGGACAAGGAAACACTGAAGCTGCAGAATGCTTTTCATAAAAACTGCAAGGATTGTCACAAAGAACAGAACGACGATGCCAAAGCTCCTTTCAAAAAGTGCAATGGCTGTCATGAAAAGAAGGGTTGATCTCATCTGTTGGCCGCCTCTGCAATGGCCACTTTAGCATGCAGGCTTCCCGAACCGCATCTTTTCGTTTCCGAGAAGATGCGGTTTTTTTCATTGACCGATTTCCTGGCCCACGACCCTCGGAGCCTTTTCCCTCTAACAAGCTACCACAGCGCCTATGCACCACCTGTCCTGATTGGCGGCATATGAAGGGCATCACCTCAAACGCCTCGTACATGATGTAACGCTTTCACGTCATCGGTCTTCTTGCACCCGCCCTCGCCACATCCTCCCCCGCGGGGGAAAAGCGAAGGCTCCCCTAAATATTACACCGGCTCATGTGGTATTCCCCGAAGGCCCCCCTTCGGAACAGAGGCAGGACCGGCCTGATTCGCGCACAAAAAAGAAGGCCGCCTGCGCACGGAAATCCGTGCCCAAGCGGCCTTTCGATCTTCAAGAAAACTGCTAAACTTCGGTAACCGTAATGGCTTCCTGATCACAAACCTCTACGCAGCTTTCACAACCGAGGCATTCTTCGGCATTGACCGGAACGGATTTCCCGTCCTCCATCTCGTACACGTCGACAGGACAAACCTCGACGCATTCCTCACAGCCTTCGCACTTGTCGTGGTCAACCACTACTTCATAACCCATCTGTCAAACCCTCCTAGTTTTGTGATATGAAACACCCAATCTCTTGAAATAACCGGTGATTTGGTCTCCTCGGCTGCCGCACCCCTGAACGTCAGCGCGTTATGTAACAGAGTAACCCGGCACTGTCAAGCTTTTTAGTATCCATCCACACATGGTCATTATCTCAGCGAAAAGTCCCGATCTTGAAACAGGCAATTTCTGCCAATCTCAAACAAATCAACCGGATGGAACCACCTTACCCTAGCCGAAAACGGCGTCACCCGCCCTCCGAACCAAAAGCGGTCTATCACCTGAAACACAAAACCGGACGCCCAGAACATCATGAGTCAAAATCAGATGGCCTTGCCCACCCAGAACAAGGCCATCCATTGGCATCTACTCCGACACCCTTCCTGCTGCAAACCCTGCTTAAGCCCCGACCTCTTCCTTGACCGACACGGCAACCTTGTAAAGCACCGTCAGTACAAAGAACCCTGTCGCCCACACACCGATTGTAATCAGAATCTCAGGCGTTGTCGGCCAGTATTCCACCACCCGATCGAAGGTGTTGGGCACGAACCCGCCGATTACGAGTCCCAAACCCTTGTCGATCCAAGTGGATATGATAACGGCCGCGCAGCCGACAGCAAGGGTATCGTCCTTCCGCCGCGTGCCCGGCACAATCAGCAGGATCAACGCAACAACGGCAAACCCGACCGATGTCCACATCCAGGGCACCAGCTTTCCAAAACCTTCATATCCGGCAAAAAGATACACAAAACTGTGCATGTGCCCCGGGATCTGGCTGTAAAATGCCGTGAAAACCTCCAGGAGAAGGAAGAAGATGTTCAGGATAAAGGCATACGTGACAATCCCCCCAAGGGTTCTCACGGCCTTTTCTCCCGGGTCAAACCGGCTCACCTGCCGCACGATCAAGCACAACAGCAGCAGCAGTGCCGGCCCTGCAGCAAATGCCGACGCAAGAAAGCGGGCGGCCATGATCGCAGTAAGCCAAAAATGCCGACCTGGCAAACCGGCATACAGAAATGCCGTCACCGTATGGATGCTGAACGCCCATGGGATAGAGATGTAGATCAGCGTCTTGACCCACGCCGGGTAATGAATCCCTTTCCGCTCTGCGCTCAGCACATTCCACCCGATCAGGACGTTCAGCAGCAGGTAACCGTTCAGCACGATCATATCCCAGAAAAGGATCGAATTCGGCGTCGGATACAGGATGACGTTCATGATACGCACCGGGTTGCCGAGATCGACAAAAATAAACAGCAGGCACATCACGACCGCTGCGATAGCGAGAAACTCTCCCAGTATGGTGATCCGCCCAAAGGCCTTGTAGTCATGAAGATAATACGGAAGGACAACCATCACCCCTCCGGCCGCGACACCGACCAGGTAAGTGAACTGGGCGATATAAAAGCCCCAGGACACATCGCGGCTCATCCCTGTGATCCTCAATCCTTCCTGAAACTGGTAAAGATAGCAACCTAATCCGATGCCCATCAAGACCAGCAGGAATATCAGCCACCCCCAGTATCGTTGTGTTCCCTTCAGCGCCGTATCAAGCATAACCACCTCATACTATGAAAAATAAGTTGGGCCCCGTTCCCAGTTCGGGTTTACGCCGGATCGTGTAATGCTCCTTCAGGACCTTCCTGACCTCAGAATGCGGGTCCGCCAAATCCCCAAAGACCAGCGCGCCTTTTCGCACCTTGCCGGCGGCTTCGACGCAGGCGGGCTGATCTCCCCTGGCCAGTCTCTCCGCGCAGAAATTGCACTTTTCGACCACGCCCTTGCTCCGCGTCGGATAGTCTTTGTTCTGAGGGAAACCCGGATTCAAAGGCATCAGCTTCTCATCGGTCCGGACCTTTTGCGGATCACCCCAATTGAAACTTCGCGCACCGTAGGGACACGCCGCCATGCAGAAACGACACCCGATGCACCGGTGCATATCCATCATGACGATGCCGTCTTCACGCTTCCAGGTCGATTGCGTCGGGCAGACCCTGACACACGGTGGATTGGTGCAATGATTGCACATCAGCAGAAAATTCAACCCGTGAAAACGCTCCCCGATGAACTCGTGCTCCTGCCCGGGAAATGCGTGTTCGTAAGTCTCTTTCCAGATCCATTTGATCTCTTCTTTCGGGCTCCCGAGATCCGGAACGTTATGCTCCTTATGGCAGGCATCGATGCAGGCATCCATCAAGGCATCGTCCATCTTCGTCGTGTCGACGACCATCGCCCAGTGTTTTCCCCCCGTCAGAGGGACCTCCTGGGCGGCCTCGAGCTTTCCGGGCGCCAGAATCTCGAATGCAGCCTTCCCCCCCAGCCCCGCTATGGCCGCCATGCCACCTATCTTCAGAAACTCCCTTCTGTCAATGCCCTTCATTTCTTCTCCTCCGGCTCAAGATGGCAGTCCCAACAGTACGGCGCAACGCCCATATAGTCGTGGCATTGATCGCAGAATTTCGTCTTGTTGGAATGACAGTCCAAACAGGTTACCTGAAGGCTTTTATAGTGCACGGTGCCGTTCTTCGCCTTGAAATAGCGATCCCCGTCACGCACGACCGTGTGACGCCAATCGTCCAGCAAATTCATGTGAGAACTCTGCATATAAGCCTTATCCATCACACAGACCTTGGCTTCCTGCGCTTTGGGGGTCAGCTCGGGGTCCGGGGCCTTGGCAGCCTTCCCTGCATTGAAAAAAAACGGAAAGAGCAGCAACCCGAGGCCGATGATCAGGCCGGTGATGATTTTCCCTCCATCATACATTGTCATCATCCTCCATTCCAGCCAGGGGTTCACCGCGCAAGTCGGTGGTCCGTTCATTTTCCCCTTCGAAGACGAGGGCGTTGGCTACCATCTCATGCACGCCGGTGACCCCCACATCCCCAACCCAGAAATCCATCAGGGTGGGGAACACCGCGCGGTCGATAGCGCAGATGCAAGAGAGCATGTTGACCCCGTGTTTTTCCTTCACATACCGGACGGCATTGGCCCTGGGCAAGCCCCCGCGCATCCTCAACTCCATGTTCTCCCCGGCGTTCAACCCTGCGCCGCTGCCACAGCAGAAAGTCTGCTCCCGAATGGTTTGCGGCGGCATTTCGTAGAAATTGTTGCACACGGCGTTGATCACATACCGCGGTTCGTCGAGGAATCCCATGCCCCTCGCCGGGTTGCAGGAATCGTGAAAAGTGACCTTCAAATGGTCGTTCCGGCTCGGATCGAGTTTGAGTTTGTTATTCTTGATCAAGTCCGCCGTAAACTCGACAAGGTGAACCATCTTGGTCCCCTTGGCGTTTTCGAATTTCGTCCCCGTTAAAGGCGATACGGGCTCCTCCAGGAAATCCGCAGGTCCGTTGAAGGTATCCATATACTGGTTCAGGACGCGCCACATGTGGCCGCATTCTCCACCCAGGATCCACTTGACCCCGAGCCGCTTCGCCTCCGCATACATCTTTGCGTTCAATCTCTTCGCCATCTCATGTGAGGTGAAATACCCGAAGTTGCCGCCCTCGGAGGCGTACGTGCTCCATGTAATGTCGAGGCCCTGGCTCTGCAGATAATGGAAAAGCATGAGATAACCCATGCACGTATACGTGCCGGGGTCGGCGAAGACATCCCCGGACGGGGTAATGAACAGGATCTCGGCTCCCTTGCGGTTGAGACTCGGCTCCACCCGAATCCCCGTGATATCCTCGATCTCGTCCACGAAGAAATCGATCATGTCCTTGTAGGCGTGCGGTTGGATCCCCAAGTGGTTGCCGGTGCGATTGCAATTCGCCACGGGCGCCGCGATCCAGTCGGTATTGAGTCCGATCAGGTTGGTCAGCTCACGGCCGATGATGGTGACTTCAGCGGTATCGATGCCATAGGGGCAAAAAAGTGAGCAACGCCGGCATTCCGTACACTGGTACAGGTAGTACCACCATTCTTTCAGCACATCGACCGTGAGATCCCTTGCGCCGGCCAGTTTGCCGAAAAGCTTCCCTCCGGTCGTATATTTCTTGCGATAGACGGAGCGGATCAGCTCCGCCCGAAGCACCGGCATATTCTTGGGATCGCCCGAGCCGATGAAGAAGTGGCACTTGTCCGCACACGCCCCACACCGGACACAGATATCCATGAAAAGCTTAAAGGATCTGAACCGGTCCAGCCGAAGCCGAAAGCCATCGTCGATGACCTTCTCCCAATCGTCAGGCAACTGCCAGTCTTCCTCTGTTGGGTTCCAATCACGCGGGTTCGGCATACCGACGGCTTCAAGGTTCTTTGGCTTGCCACCATAGCAGTATATGCCATCGCGAATGTCAACCGGCGTATCCATCCACCCCTCCATCAGCGGTGGGGTGTGCTTGATCTTGGCGGTCTCACCTGCCTTTGGATCTTTAGCCATGTCTACTCCTTATCTCTCTACCCTGCTGGTTATTCAGGCTCTTTGTCAACCGGGAGTCCAGCTTCCACCATGGCCTCACGGAAATCGTCTTCGTAAGCCTCATAGGTATGGTAATGCACAGGATAATTCCAGGGATTGATATGCCGCTTCATACGGCTGTTGTTCGACAGATTCCGCGTCGGCGACAGGAATATCCCGGCCATATGCATCAGCTTACTGAAGGGGAAATAGGCGATCAGCACACTGATGATGAATAAATGGATGTAGAAGATCACCCCGATATCGCCCGGAATCGTCGGGTGAAATTTGAAGAGACCCACCGCTAGTTCCTTGACCGCCGTGATATCGACGCGGATAAAGTGGCGCATCAGGATTCCGGTCGTCCCCAGAGCCAGGATCAGAAACAGCGGAAAATAATCGGCTGGGAGCGAAATATAACGGGTCTGATGAACGTATATCCGCCTGACGAAAAGGTAGGTCACCGCCAGCATGAGGAGCATATCCGTCAGGTAGACCCCCGGAAGGCCGAGCCCATTCAACGGCAGCACACCCATCTGCATGAAACCGTCGAGGCTCTCGAGCACATGGACAAACCCCGGAATCGGCTCGACAAAAAAACGGAAATGCCTGAGGAATATCACCAGGAAGGAATAGTGGAAAAGGAGCGCAGCCAGCCAGAGCCACTTTTCCCACTCGTAGTCGATCTTCGGCGCTCCATCGCCTTTGAGGCGGTATTCCAGGCGGGTATTCCGGAAAAGGGATCGGAAGGTAAGGACCTCGAAGATCATCCGGACGATCACACCGGTGGTGCCTTTCGGGTTGTCGATCCGGCTGTGCTTGATCCAGGGAAAGGACCATTGCTGCCCGGCCGTGGTGGGGATCCTGAAGGGCACGGGGGAGCGGGCCCAGTCGATGACCCGGACCACGATCCCGATGAAAAAGGTGGCCAGAGCCGCATAGGGTATCAGTACACCGAAAAGGTACTGCAGATCGAACGCCCCCACCCCCACCCAAGGGATCAAAACGATCAGCACCACTGCCAATGACGAAACGACGATGCTCAATATGAAATTCATAGGCTGCTACCTCACCTCCAATGACAATCCCGATGATTAGGCCGTTGTGTCCGATACCTGCCGATCCGATCCGGCAAACTTGGCATTGGCTCTTTCCAGTAACTTCCCCACCTCGTTTCGAACCTCCCTCACACGCAGCTCATGTAGATGCTGCCGACATGCCGTATAGATGTCAAAACCCTGCAGCGCCAAGGCATCGATCCGTTCCTCCATCTCCTGCAGGTCCGCCGAGGCCGCACCACCCGCGGACTTTGCGCCCTGCAGCTCCCTCCGGATGACCGGCTTGAGTTGAAAGAGAAAAACCAAAGCTCTGGAAGGGCTGAAATCCTGAACAGCCCGGATCCGTATGATCCGGTCCAGGCAGGCCGCGATCTCTTCAGCCGCCCCCCCCGAAACCAGATGATCATACAGCGCTTCCAGCTCTCCGCTCAGGGTCGAGCCGACGGGATTTGAAAACGGATCCTTCTGCCGGCGGAGGAAATCCCGTCCCTCCGGTTCATAGCTCTCGAAGAGGGCGTCTTGCCATCGCTTGACGATGGATGATCTTTTCTCGATTAGAAAAGCGGTCAGATGCATGAAGGTTTCCCTGTATTGAACTGCAAAAAGTATAACTCCCCGGAATCCGCGGATTCGGGGGGCTTCCGGATGCTCGACAATGATGGACGTCTATAGTCAACTTGCTGTGCCCTGTCAAGAAAAAAATTCGGGTGACTGAAGGGATTTTATTCAAGTATCGCAGATGATTACGAGCCATTTTGCCCGGTTTAGGGCCTGTCGTATGGTTCCGGCAAAGAGGCCGGGTCCGGCTTCGCGATTGCGGATAATGGTTGACAGACCGGCCTCTTTTCACCTAAAAGGTCAGAAACCGTGCGTTTGCATCCCCCCGTGCCGTACCTTGCCCCATTTCCCCAGGCCCCGCCGAGCGACGGGGACAGGCTGAGAACAGGAGGCGCCATGGCCATCGACACCACGATCTTCGTCCATTCCCCGGGGAGGATCCCCGCTTGTCTCGACCTGCTTCAGATGCTGACCGGTGCCGGTCTGGTCCTCTTCATGTGGAGCCATATGGTCCTCGTGGCCAGCGTCAACTTCGGAGCCGGCGCCATGAACGCCATCGCCCATTTCTTCGAGGCCACCTATATGGCCCAGGTCGGAGGCCCACTCATCGGCGCCACGTTCCTCATGCACTTCATCCTGGCTGCACGGAAGGTCCCTTTCAGGGTCGAACAGCAATCCGCCATCTGGAAGCACAGCCGCACGCTTCATCATCAGGACACCTGGCTTTGGCTGGTGCAGGTCGTGACCGCCATGATCATCCTGATCATGGGGGCCATTCACATGTGGACCGTCCTGACCGACCTTCCCATCACCGCCGTCAAGAGCGCCGCCCGCATCCAGGGAGGCTTCTGGCTGGTGTTTTATCTGATCCTCCTGCCGATGGTCGAACTGCACGTCGGCATCGGCTTTTACCGCATCGGCGTGAAATGGGGCTTTATTCAGCGCAGGAACCGCAAAGGCTTGAAAAAATTTGAAAATATCTTGACCGGTATTTTCGTGCTGATCGGCTTGATCACCATCATCCGCTTTTTGACCCTTTCGGTCTGACCCCCCGGAACGTCGCCCGCTTCCTCGATCGGGCGATTGGACGCCGATCGTCTGCCGGGCCCCGTTCGATGCCCGACCGGCGAAGGGCCTGTACGATTGCCGAGACAATACCGCTTAATGGTCATAAAGGAGTCCTGCCTGTGGAAACAGTATTGACCGATCTGCTGTGTATCGGTGCCGGCCTGGCCGGCGAACGGGTCGCCGTGGAGGTCGCCTCCCACGGATTCAGCACAATCTGCCTGAGCATCGTACCCCCGAGACGATCCCACTCTTCCGCGGCCCAGGGGGGTATGCAAGCGTCACTCGGTCACTGCGCCATGGGGGCGGGCGACTGCTCTGACGTGCATTTTCTGGACACGGTGAAAGGCTCGGATTGGGGGTGTGACCAGGAAGTCGCACGGCTATTCGTCGACACCGCGCCGATCGCGGTCCGCGAGATGGCCTTCTGGGGCATTCCGTGGAACCGCGTCGTTCCGGGAAAATCTTTCTATTACAAAGGCGGCCAGAAGCACGAGAAGGTCGAACCGGACGAACGGAAAGGGCTCATCACCGCGCGGGATTTCGGCGGAACCGCCAAATGGCGCACCTGCTACACCTCGGACGGCACCGGGCACACCCTTCTGTACACCATGGACAACAAGGTCGTGGAACTGGGGGTGACCGTTCACGACAGGGTCGAGGCCATCGCCTTGATCCACGACGGGGAAACCTGCACAGGTGCAGTGGCCCGCTGTCTTAAAACGGGGGACCTGCGGGTCTATCTCGCCAAGGCGACCCTGATCGCGACGGGCGGCTACGGAAGAATCTACCGCGAAACGACGAACGCCGTCATCAATGACGGATCGGGCGCCATCCTCGCTCTCGATACGCAGGTCGTTCCCATCGGCAACCCGGAGGCCATTCAATTTCACCCGACAGGCATCGTCCCGACGAATATACTCGTGACGGAAGGCTGCCGGGGTGACGGGGGAACCCTCCTGGACGTCAACGAGGAGCGCTTCATGCCGCAGTACGAACCCCAGAAGGCCGAACTCGCCTCGCGGGACGTGGTTTCACGCTGGATGACCCACCACATCCGCCAAGGGTTCGGTGTCAAGAGCCCATACGGCGATCACCTCTGGCTCGACATCCGCCATCTGGGCGCCCAACACATCAAAACGAAGCTGAGGGAGGTGGAGGAGATCTGTAACAACTTCCTCGGCGTCGACCCTGTCACCCAGCTCATCCCTGTACGCCCCGCGCAACATTACAGCATGGGCGGGGTTCGAACGAACAAGGACGGGGCCGTCTACGGTCTGACGGGCCTCTTTGCCGCCGGGGAGGCCGCCTGCTGGGACATGCATGGCTTCAACCGCCTGGGCGGCAATTCGCTGGCGGAGACCATCGTCGCCGGCAAGATCGTGGGGGAGAGAATCGCCGAATTTCTCGAGGGGTATGAAACCCAGTTCAGGACAGCGACGGTTCGCGACCGTCTATCCCATGAGGAGGACCGGATCCAACGGCTCCGCAACAGGGGTGCGGGAAAGGAGAATGCCTTCCAGGTGCGCGACGCCATGCAAAACGAACTGATGGAGCATGTCGGCATCTTCCGTAACGGCACGGATCTCCAAAAGGCGGTCGACACCCTGCAGGAAATCTATACCCGCGCGCAAAAGGTCGGGCTTCGCTCCAACGGCCTCGGGGCCAATCCCGAACTCGGTCTGGCGCTGAAGATCCAGGGGATGCTGCGGCTCGCCATCTGCGTCGCCTACGCGGCCCTGCAGCGCACCGAAAGCCGCGGATGCCATGCCAGGGAGGATTTTCCAGCTCGGAACGACCGCGACTGGCTGACCCGAACCCTGGCCACATGGCAGGAAGGGCGTGACCTTCCAACGCTCGACTACGAACCGGCCTCGAAGCTCTTCGATCTCCCCCCAGGCGAAAGGGGCTACGGCGTCTGCAAGATCATCAGCTGCGATGGGGAAATCATAGGAGATTGACACCATGGGAAGACGGCTCACCTTCAATATTTTCCGCTATAATCCGCAGGATCCCGCATCCTCGCCCCACACGGATCTCTTTCGCCTGGAAGAAACCGACAGCATGACCCTTTTTATCGCCCTCACGCGGATCCGGGAAGAGCTGGACCCCTCACTCCAGTTCGATTTCTGCTGCCGCGCCGGGATCTGCGGCTCCTGCGCCATGATCATCAACGGCCGTCCCGGCCTCGCCTGCAAGACACTCACCAGGGATCTGCCCGACGATATCACCCTGATGCCCCTGCCGGTCTTCAAGCTGATCGGAGATCTGTCCGTCGATACGGGCACATGGTTCAGGACCATGAACGAACGTATCGGCTCATGGATCCACACCGACAAGGCGTTCGACCCCGATGCCGAGGAAGAGCGGATGGAGAATCAGGTCGCCGAGGAGATCTACGAACTCGAGCGCTGCGTCGAGTGCGGATGCTGCGTTGCGGCCTGCGGCACCGCCAATATGCGAGAAGACTTTATGGGGGCGGTGGCGTTGAACCGCATTGCGCGGTTCATGCTGGATCCCCGGGACCAAAGAACACAGAAGGAATATTTTGACGTCATCGGGACCGACGAAGGCATCTTCGGGTGCATGGGGCTGCTGGGATGCGAGGATGTCTGCCCCAAAAACCTGCCGCTCCAGGATCAGCTCGGCATCCTGCGGCGCAAGATGGGCTGGACCGCAATCAAAAAACTGTTCCATTTCGTGAAATAGGGTCAGTCCTGCCGGCACTGCGCCGATATTGTCCGGCTGCCGATCAATGTCTTTCGACGATACGGCCGTCCCCGTCCAGAATGAACACGCCGAAGCCGTTCTGTCCGGCACGGGACTTCAAGTCGTCGAGCCGGATGGCTTGGGCCTCGTAGGTCATGCCCTTTCCCCGCGCAAGCCGGCCGAGCCCCATCAGGGCGGCGTCCTTTTCCGGAAAAGCCGGAATGAAGGAAATATTCACCTCAGCATCGACCTGCCCCAGAAACTGCTCCTGCCCTCCCGCACTCTGCACGATCACCCACACCCACCGGTTCGATGGCTCTTCCCGATCCGTCATCTTCCTTCCTCCTGAGGTGCCTGCTTCACCGTAGAAGCCTCGTGGGGGCGTTTCCCCGTCCCGTCCTTCATTTCCTCGAGCGCCAACGCAAGGACATCTTCCATTCGGTCAACCGGATGGAAGACCAGCTGTTTGCGGATCTTTTCGGGGATGTCGTCCAGATCGTGGCGGTTCCCCTCGGGGAGGATGATCTCTTTGATGCCGCTCCGGCTCGCCGCCAGGACCTTTTCCTTGATCCCGCCGACCGGCAGGACCATCCCCCGCAGCGTCACCTCACCCGTCATGGCGACCCGATGCCGCACAGGCCTTCCGGTCAGGAGAGAAGCCAACGCCGTCAACATCGTGACCCCGGCCGACGGACCGTCCTTGGGGATAGCGCCGGCAGGGACATGGATGTGAAAATCCCGCTCCGCAAAAAGCTCCTCTCCGATCCCGAAATGAGCCGTCTTCGACCTCAGGTAGCTCATCGCCGTGTGGGCGGACTCCTTCATCACATCCCCCAGCTGACCCGTAAGATTCAACGATTTCTTTCCTGGCATCATGGTCGCTTCGACAAAGAGGATGTCCCCGCCTGCAGGGGTCCAGGCCAGGCCTATGGCCACTCCGGGAACCGATGTCCTTTTGGCCAGGTCGAAAGTGAAACGCGGGTTCCCGAGGTACTCCTGCACCATCGCAGCCGAGATGTCGAAAAGCCCCTCGCTTCCTTCCGCCACCCCGCGCGCCACGGCCCTGCAGATTGCGCCGACCTCCCGCTCGAGGTTCCGCACCCCGGCCTCCCGGGTGTATTCCCGGATGATCTTCCGGACAGCCGGCGTCCGGAAAAGGATCCGCTCCCGTGTGAGCCCGTGCTCCTTCACCTGCCTGGGAATCAAAAATTTCCGGGCGATGTTGAGCTTTTCGTCTTCGGTGTAACCGGCCAGTTCGAGCACCTCCATGCGGTCCCGAAGGGGCGGAGGCACTGGATCCAGCTGGTTTGCCGTGGCAATGAACATGACCTTCGACAGATCGAATTCCACCTCCAGGTAGTGGTCGGAAAAGCTGAAATTCTGCTCGGGGTCGAGGACCTCAAGAAGCGCCGAGGAGGGATCCCCGCGAAAATCGGTCCCCACCTTGTCGATCTCGTCCAGGATGTAAACCGGGTTGTTGGAGCCCGCCCGTTTGATCCCCTGGATGATCCTGCCGGGCAGGGCGCCCACATAAGTTCGGCGGTGCCCCCGGATCTCGGCCTCGTCATGCACCCCGCCAAGGGAGGTTCGGACGAACTTCCGGCCCATAGCCGCGGCGATCGACCGCCCGAGGCTCGTCTTGCCCGTCCCCGGCGGACCCACCAGGCACAGGATCGGGCCCTTGTGGGCTGGATTCAGCTTCCGCACAGCCAGGTACTCGAGGATCCGCTTCTTGACCTTTTCGAGATTGTAGTGATGCCTGTTCAGGATCCGCTCCGCACGGCGTATATCCAGGGTCTCCTCCGTCCCCTCGTTCCAGGGCAGATCGAGGATCCAATCCAGGTAGGTCCGGGAAACGGTGTACTCGGAGGATGCGGGATTCATCCCGGAAAGCCTCCGCAGTTCTTTTTCCGCCACCGTCTTCACCGCCTCCGGGAGGTCCTTGCCTTCGAGCCGCTCCAGCAGTTCATCGATCTCGGAACCCTCATCCTCCCCCATTCCGAGCTCCTTCTGGATCGCCTTGAGCTGCTCCTTCAGATAGTATTCCCTCTGGTGCTGATCGATGCCCTTTTTCACCTGGTCCTGGATCTGGCGCCCCATCCTCTGCAATTCAAGATCTTCACTCAGATAGCGCGTGATCCGCTCGAGCCGGGTCTTGACATCCAGGGACTCGAGGATGTCCTGCTTCTTTTGGCGGTCGAGATTGAGCGTCGAAACGATCATATCCGCCAGGGAGCCCGGCTCTTCGATGTTCTTGGCAAGCTCGATCAGTTCGTCCGGCAGGTGGGGGGACAAATCCACGATCTCCTTGAACAGATTCATGATGCTCAAGGTCATCGCGTCCATCTTTTTCCCGCTGTGGCCGACATCTTCCAGCCGCTCCACCTCGGCCAGACTGTAATGTTCGCCCTGCTTGACAGCCTTGATCTGGACGCGCGCTAGGCCCTGGACCACAACGACGGTGCCCTCGTCCATCTTCGAGAGCTTCATGATATGGCATGCGGTCCCGATCCGCCGCACCTCCGGCACACCGGCGGCTTCTTCCTCCACCCCGTCTTTCATCATGACGGTCAGGACCATCTTATCCCCTTGGAGAGCGTCATCGACCAGCCGGCGATGCGCCTCTTCCCGGATGGCCAGAGGAACCACCATCCGGGGAAAGATCACGGCATCCTTCAGGGGAAGCACCGGCAAAGTATCCGGTATCTTTTTGTCCGAAAAATCCATCCATACCTCCTCAAAGAGGTCCATGGCCCCAGATTCGCGCCCCGACCAAGGATCAGTGATCCACTTCGATAAACCGTGGCAGCGGCATAGGACCCTTTTTCATCCGAACAGTCAGAAGACCCTCCGAAAAGGCGGCCTCGATCCGATCCCCGTCGACCCAGGCGGGTACGCGGAAGATCCGCTCAAAATTGCCATGCCCCATCTCGAGACGGTGGTAACGGGCGGGTACATCGCCCCCGTACAACTTCCTGAATCCAGCAACCCGGAGATAGTTTTCGAAAAAGGTCACTTCTATCTCCTCTTTGCGGACCCCGGACAGATTCACCAGCAGAACGATTTCTTCCGCTGTTTCATACAGGTCCGCCTCAGGCACCCAATCGGCGCTCGTGGCGTTCAGCACCGGACCCCGCAGATTCATGACCTCGTCCATCAGCCGATTGACCTTGTCGTGAAACTTCTCGGGGTTGCGGTCCATCCGAACCTTCAAAAGATACATGGGGATCTCCTCCCTGCGAGGTTTACCCTATTCCCGGTCCTTGATTGGAACATATTCCCTTTCCCGTAGGCCCACGTAAACCTGGCGCGGCCGATGAAGCTTCCATTTGGGGTCGTCCACGCTTTCCTTCCACTGGCTGATCCAGCCCGGCAGCCGTCCGATGGCGAACATGACCGTGAACATGTTCAAAGGAATACCGAGGGCCCTCAACACGATCCCGCTGTAAAAATCGACGTTCGGGTACAGATTGTGATCGATGAAATAGGGGTCGTTGACAGCCACCTCCTCGAGCGTATTGGCGATATCCAGAAGCGGGTCGTTCAGATTGAGCTTTTCCAGGATGCGATCGCACATGGCCTTCATGATCTTGGCCCGCGGATCGTAGGTCTTGTAAACACGATGCCCGAAACCCATCAGTCGGAAAGGGTCGTTGCGGTCTTTGGCCCGCAGGATGAACGGGGCTGGATCGCCCCCCGCCGTATAGATCTGATTCAGCATCTCGATCACCGCCTGGTTGGCGCCCCCGTGCAAAGGCCCCCAGAGGGCGCAGATCCCGGCAGAGATGGCTGCAAAGAGATTCACTCGTGCACTTCCGACCAACCGGACCGCCGCCGTCGAGCAGTTCTGTTCGTGGTCGGCGTGCAGGATCCAGAAAACATTCAACGCCTGTACAATATCGTCGTCAAGGACATAGGGTTTGACCGGCGAATCGAACATCATATTGAGAAAATTCGCGCAATAACTGAGATCATGCCGCGGATAGACCACCCTGTGCCCCCGCGAGATCTTGTAGGAGGCGGCCGCCATCGTCCGCACCTTCGAAAGCAGGCGCGCGAACGTGATGTTGATCTCCTCCTCTTCGCCGCGCTCCGGGAGTTCCGGGTAAAAGGCCCGCAAGGCATTCACCATCGAGGAAAGGATGCCCATCGGGTGCGCCCGGCGGGGAAAGTTCTCGAAGAACGCCCGCATATCCTCATGCACAAGGGAATGGTCATTCAACATGACCGAAAACCGCGTCAACTCATGGCGTGTGGGTAATGTTCCGTTGATCAGCAGATAGGCCGTCTCGACGAAGCTCGACCGTTCGGCCAGTTGTTCCACCGGAATTCCACGATAGCGCAGGACGCCTTTTTCACCGTCCATGAAGGTAATGCTGCTTTCGCAGCTGCCGGTATTGGCATACCCGGGATCGAGGGTGATCAGGCCGGTTTCCTTCCTGAGATGTGAGATGTCCAGGGCCTTTTCCCCTTCCGTTCCACGGACGATGGGCAATTCGAACGTCCTGCCGCCCACAATGAGTTTGGCCGTTTCCTGCATGCTGTTCTCCTCGTCGTCTTCCATCATGAATCGGTCCCCTTCTTCTCTCCATCACCCCTGGTGCAGCCGGATTCCCGCAGGTAGAGCCTCGCCGAAAAGGGCTTCCTCCTCCTGCTCGGCCAACGGAATCACCTCCCGGAGGCATCGGATCCAATCGGAGGCCCAATCGTGAGGCTCCAACCACGCGGTCATGCGTGCGATGACGTCCGGGTCCAGGTCTCTCGTCCGGTCCCCGGTCAATCGACCCATCTGGGCCAAAGCCGCGCCGACCGGTTTCGGATTCCGCCAGGCCGAAGCGAGGATCGTATCGACCACTGCAGCGACCGCCTTCGGTGGGACGACACGATCCACCGGGCCGTAAAGAGGCTCCCTGGCCGTGATCCGCGCCAGCGCCCACCAATACTGCGGCTTGACGCTCTTCGGGTTGAATCCATCGAGCAGGGCGCGAGCCCAGAACTCCTTATCGGGGATCGCCAACCGTTCCATATTGGCCAAGGCCATCCACAACTCGAGGTGCTCCTGGGACGGCAGTTTCTTCTGGTCCTTCTTTTTCTTGGGACGAACGAGCGCCGCAAAATCGATCGCCACCTGCCGCTGCTGGGCGACCGTCAGGCCCCCGGCCAACCTCCGCCAGAGGCACCACCATTCCGGGCGCACCTGCGGGTGATTTGCATGGAAGGGCCCCCGGTTGTAGAACCGCCAGACCTTCTGCAGCCGGTGCTCGTCCAGGGCATCCCCAAATCCGGGTCGCAGGCAGAACCCCAAAAGATTGAGCCAGCGGGCTTCATACTCGGGGCTCCTCTCCCTGGCATCGGGGCATTCCATCAAGGCGTCGGCGAAACGACGGATGACGCTGAGGGGCCAACGATCCTTCGATTTGCCGATCTGCTCTTCCAGCGTCTTCACCAGGCGCTCCGGCGCCGGGCCCTCGCCCCTGCCCGCAAAGGTCTCCCGGATGACACCCAGTGCCTCCTCTACGATAGACTCCTCGAGAAAGGCATGGTCCGCCACCGGCATCGCGGCATCCGCGTCGCGCAACTGAAACTGGAGGCGCCACCGATGCTCGGTCAGAAGCGATCGGCACCAGATGGCCAAGGTTCCCATCTCTGTATAGGAGGCCTCCACCTGAACGGGGAGGGCCGTTTCCCGCCCCTTTTTCCCGAACTGGATCACCGTGCGTATCGGCGGAAGCGCCGTCAGGGTTTCGTCCACATCGATGACGTCCCCCACATGATCGCCCGTACGGAAGCTCGAACTGAAAAGTTGAAAATGTACCGGCTGATTGGCCAATACCTCGAATCTCCGGTCCGGAACCCGGATGTCGGCCCCCTCGTGCATACCCCGCTCGATGAGGCAGATCGCCTTCCCGCCCGCGCTCTCCTGCGCCCCGCTCCCGGACGCCGCGCCAAGCCCCAGATAGTAAGCGCGCGGGCTTCCGCTGCCCACACGGACGCCGTGCCCGGCCTTGACCAACCCGTAATAGGACGCACCGATGGCAACGGCCAGATCGAGGTGCGGGTTCTCGAGCACCCGCGGCACACCCTCATCCACCAGGCGGAACCGGGACCGAATCGCCTGACGGATCCGGTCGCGGATGATCCCGGGTTTCAGTGCTCCGCCGTTGAAGAGGATCAGATCCGGATAGGGCATCTCACGCTCGGACGCCTGAGCGATATCCTGCCTATGCCGTTCGAGAAAACGGATCAGGTGCCGTGTAACCGCCGGATCCTGGGCATAGGGAAGACCGAGTTCGGTCATGCCCCGGCGCTGCCGCTCGGAGAGGTCCTCATCGGGGGTGACCAGCGGAAAGAATCCGTCCAGAATCAGATGCTCGACCTCTTCCCGCTCCAGCGCGGTGGTCAATGTGCCGCCGATAACCCGCCGGCCTTCGCCGACCAGGGTGATATCGCGAGACTCCGCATCCCCACTCAGGATCTCTTCCTTGGCCATTCGGCATCGATGACAAAGGGCCTGCCAGCGGTGCAGCTGAAGCGGAGCCGTCTTCCCCCCGCGCTGCATCCGGCCTTCAGCGAGGCGGGCCAGGGCGAGGTCCATGTTGTCCCCTCCGAGGATGAGGTGATCACCCACCGCGATTCTCTCGAACTCGGGGACCCCCTCCTTTTCCCGCAGGGTGATGAGCGTAAAATCGGTGGTGCCCCCGCCGACGTCGCAGACCAGCACGAGTTCCCCGGGATGGACCTGTTCATGCCAGTCGGCCTCGTGACGGACCAGCCAGCTGTAGAAGACGGCGAGGGGCTCTTCGAGCAACAGAAATTTCGGTATGCCGGCGCTCTCCGCCGCCTCGACCGTGAGGTCCCGCGCCACCTCGTCGAAAGAGGCCGGCACGGTCACGACCACGCTCTGATCTTCGAGAAGGAGGGCCTCGTCCTTGCCGTTGCGGTGGTTCCATGCCTCCCGGATATGCCGCAGATAGGCAGCGGTGGCGGCGACCGGCGAGACCCGCGGCAGGCCTTCATCGACGCCCCATGGCAGAACGGCGGCCCTGCGATCCACCCTGCCGTGGCAGAGCCAGCTCTTGGCCGACGAAACCAGCCGCTTCGGCACCCTGGCACCCTGTTCGCGCGCAAAGAGACCGACAAAACCCTCCGCAACGGGCGTGGACCACGGCAAGCGGACAGCCTCCGGATCGATTTCGTGTCCGCCCGGGAGGTACAGAAACGAGGGAAGGATGTCCTGGGAGGACACCTCCCCCGGGGCGTTCAGCTGCGGGATGGAGAACAGGCGGATGGCCGCCGGCAGACGTTCGCCGCTCTCCAGGTCCACATAAGAGACCGCTGAATTGGTGGTTCCGAGATCGATCCCGACGATGAAGCGCTTATCGACCATTTTCCTGATCTGCGTGTTCCCTGACGTTGAATGCCAGTCTGAACCGGCCGCCACCCTCCTGGGCCAGACACCAGACCTCGAGCGCACCTACCTCGGTGGCCCTGACCTGCAGAACGACCGGGACGATCGTTCCCGGCTCCCCATCCAAAACCGTCTCGAGGGTCGTCAAGGTTTCGATTTCAGCTTCCCAATCTTCCACGATGGTCCCGGCGGTGTCCTGACGTCGCGTCAGCGAACCGAGGAAGTCGAACCGGACCGGCTCGCCTACCACCAGCCCGAAGATCTTCCCCTCGAGCGTCACCTCCGTGCCTTCCTCCATGCCGAAAGGCGCCAGACACAGGGCCTTCTGCGGGGTAGGCATCCCCGGGACGGCGGGCAGCGCGGCCTCGACGCCGATATAATAACTCCGACCGAGGCCGCCTCTGATCCGGATGCCCCTTCCACGCCGCGCCAAACCGTAGTAAGCCGCCCCCCTCGCCACGGCGAGGTCGAGATCCTCGCTCGGCAGCTCGCGCACCCCATCGGTCTCCGACCCCCAGGACCGAAGCACATCGAGGATCCGCCGGCGCAGGATCGCCGCCTTCATGACGCCGCCGTTGAAGAGCACCGCCGTCGGCAAAAGCCGTTCCGAGCCTCCGCCCACCTCCGACGCCCCGGCGCGGCGCAGAAACACGGCCAGGTGATGCGTGACAGCCGGATCGGCAGCATAGGAGAGCCCGAGTTCCCGCATCCCTGTGCGGACCGTGCTCCGCGGCTCGGCCTCCCGCTTGCAAAGGCCGAAGAAGCCTTCCATGAGGATCTGGTTTACCTGTGCGCGATCGAGGTAGGTCGTGAGGGTCCCTCCAATCAGGCTCGACCCTCGGCCGAGCACGGTTACCGGGACCTTTTCCTCTCCCTCTTCGGTGAGCAGTTTTTCCTTCGCCGACCGGCAGGCCGACCAGAGACCGCGCAGCTGGTAGGCATTCAACTTACGCCCCTGCTCGGTCATAGACCGCGATACGACGTGCGCGAGGGTCAGGTCCATGTTGTCCCCGCCCACCAGCAAATGCTCCCCGACGGCGATCCGATCCAGCACGAGTTCGCCGCTATCCTCCGACACCCGGATGAGACTGAAATCCGTGGTTCCGCCCCCGACATCCACCACCAGTACAAGGTCTCCCTTTCGAACCCGCTTCCGCCAACCGTCCTGTGAGGCCTCGATCCAGGCGTAGAACGCGGCCTGGGGCTCCTCCAACAAGACAATCCGATGGAGACCCGCCAGACCGGCTGCCTCGACGGTCAAATCACGCGCCACCGCGTCGAACGATGCCGGGACCGTCAGAAAAACCTCCTGGTTCTCAAGGGAAAGCCTCTCGTCCCCCCTGGCAAACCCATGGTTCCAGGCCTCACGGATATGCGAGAGGATGGCGGCCTCGGCCGCCACCGGCGACAGTTTCCGGACGTCCTCAAGCCCCTCCCAGGGCAGGATGGACGCGCGGCGATCCACGCCGGTATGGCACAGCCAGGATTTGGAAGACGCTATCAGCCGGTGCGGAAGCTCCGCGCCGCGGTCACGCGCAAATTCGCCGACAGCCAGGTCGCCATCGGGGTTCCAGGGCAATGAAAGGGCCCCCGCAGGCACATCGTGGGGCCCCGGCACAAGCACGAAGGACGGCAGAACGGGCCGCTCGGCAACGGATCCCGGCCCGACCAGCTGCGGAATCTTGAAGACACGAATCTCCGGGAGTTCCGACCCTTCGGCCTCCGCCTCCGTGTAGGCAACGACACTGTTGGTTGTCCCGAGATCGATGCCGACAATGTAGCTCGGCTTCTCCAAATCTTTATTCCCTTTCAGCTTCCTAGACATATCGGGCTGAAGCCGCCTTCTCCCGGCCCCGCGAAATATCCCCCTGAAAACTCGAGATTTTCGCCCCTCTGCCTGCTTATCCTACTGCAGTTCGACCTCTGCAGGGGCAATAATCCCGGGATCCTGCGCCCCCGAAAGCGTCGGCAGATCCAAGCGCGCGGCGCGCCAGCCCCGATGCTGCAGGACGCCCGAAAAGGGGGGATCCCCGGTGACATTTCCGGTGAGCTTGATGGATCCGGCGTCAAAACCCGCCTGCACCGTGACTTGCTCCCCCTCTTCGCGGTCCATCACCGGGGCGAGCGCCAGATGCTTCCGCAGAACCTTCCGGCAACTCTCCTGGATGCTCCTGACCGCCGCGCCGATCTGCGCGTCATCATAGGCAGCGAGATCCTCGCTCAGGAAGTCGACCAGGCGGCCCTCCCGCTGCAGCAGGGCCAAGACCTGAAGCGCGCGCCGTACAGCCATTTCCTTTGTTTCCTTGGCCGATTCAGGCTGAGGCACCGCCTCCGATGGACGCTCCGCCCGACCCCGTTTCCCGGCGGCCGGGGCCGCAGGCCGCCATTCGGCGAGGTGGCGCCCCACCGCCCCACCGATGCAGAGGCGAAGAAAGATTCCGGTCGCAAGAATACCACCCGCCAATACCGCCCCGAGGACCAACCTGGCATCCCAAAGGGATTTCAGCACCGTCTGTTCTTCCATCACGGCACCAGCCTTCAGGCTTTCAAGGACCCACCACCCTCCGGCAACCATGCCTGCCGTCAACAGTAAAAACCAGAGCACGATCCATCCGGTGATGGATCGCGACAAACGTCGGGTTATCTCCTCGCTCATGTCTTCTCCTTCATGCATCCGGACGGCCGCGCCATGGATTTTTTCCGTCCCGCCCGGCTTCATCCACCTGCGAATCGGCTTCGTCTCCGAGATCGCCCCACTCGACCTGTACGATCCCGACGAACAGCATCCCGGCCGTCTCGGCCCTCAGGATACGGCTTCCGATGCCAAGCGGGACAAACCCGCATGCCACAGCCTCCTCGGCTTCCCGCCTCGAAAAACCGCCCTCGGGACCGACCATGCCGATAAAACGTGGCGGCGGGGCGGCAGAGCGCAGAAAAGCCTTGAGGTTCCGCCTTCCACCCATCTTCTCCCACAAGATTCCTTTCAAGGCGGTTTCATCCCTGTACCGCGCCAGAAGATCAGCGAAGCTATGCGGCGGATCGAGCTCGGGGGGACGATCCCCGCCCGATTGGGTCGTGGCCATGCGGGCGATTTCGCGCCATCTGCGGACCTTGTTCGCGCTCCTCGCCCCGGTCAGATCGACCACTGTCCTTTCGGAGAAAAAGGGGACGATCCTGCAGACGCCCAGCTCCGTCGTTTTCTGGATCACCCAGTCCATCCGCTGCGACTTCAGCACTGCCTGGCAGAGGACCACCTCGATCAGCGGGGCGGGGGCAGAGGGGAACACCTCTTCCAACAGAACGCTGACTTCTTGCGGGTTCACTGAAACGATCCGCCCGAGGGCCTTCCGGCCGTCTTCGTCGACCAGCAGGAGACGGTGCCCCTCACCCATCCGGAGCACCCTTTGAATATGCCTCGCTTCCGGCCCGGAGACCTTGCACATCCCGGAATCCGGATCGATCTTCTTGACAAAGAAACGCCTGAGACTCCTATCGGACATCCATGACGTCTCCATCGCGCCGGCGGCAGCAGAACAACCTAGTTTCCATCCGGAAATGGTCTTTTTGACCAATCTCGGCGTCAATTTGCACGTTTGCTTGCGCGGCGACCTGCAGGTCGCCTCCGCACAAACGCTTGATTTCCTTGATATCGGCCAAAAATCCTCATTTCAGGATTGGAAACTTTGCTGCGCCGGATGCCCTTTTCCGGGTGGAAACAACCTAGAGCACCGCCTCGGCCCTGCACAGGAGGCACCCCCACTCATCCTGAAGGAGGGTATCCCGCACGGTGAGGCCGTGATCCGTCAAGGCACGGGCAACCTCGTCCAACTGCGAATCCAGAAGCCCTGAAAGAATCAGGAGGCCGTCACGCGCCAGAATCCGAGGGAAATGCGGCAACAGCCGCATGATCTCACCGAGGATCAGGTTTGCGGCCACCACGGAAAAGGCCTCGGCACATGCCTCTACCGGCGACCCTGAAAGAATGATTTTCTCCTGCACCTGATTGAGTTCGAGGTTTCTCGCAGCCCAAGCCAGGGCATCGGCATCCACATCCAGGGCAAGGATGCGCTCCGCGCCCAGCACGGCCCCGTAAATGGCCAAGAGACCGCTCCCGGTGCCCAAATCCAGCATGGACCACGACCCATGGGAGGAAACCCTCTCCAAGGCCCTCAGGCACATCTGCGTCGTGGGGTGTTGGCCGGTCCCGAAGGCAAGCCCTGGATCGATCCGGATGATATGACCGGGCTCTCCAGCCGCATCGGTTTCCCAGGCCGGCAGGATCAACAGGTTGGGCGTAATGCGGGTAGGATGGAAAAAGCGGCGCCAGGCAAGGGACCAATCCTCGTCCGCTATTCGATGCCAAGCCCACACGGGGGTTTCCATCCGATGGAAAACGCGCGTCAGTTCCCCGAGAAAAAGATCCGTCCTGGACGTGATATCTTCCGGGTCTGAGTCAAACGTGAAATAGGCCCGCAAGGATTGGTCCTCGAAATCCTCCGTAACGATCCCGGTACAACCCAAATCGAAGAGGAAGGCACTCAGAGCCTCGCGGGCAACAGGATCGATACGAAAGGACAGTTCAATCCATTCCTTACGATGCGCAGCTTCCTCGCTCACAGGCCCTCTCTGTTTCTCTCAGGGAGACCCCCATCAGCGGGAGCCTCCCTGATGCCGATCAGGCCTTGTGAAAGACGTAGTTCAGCTGGCCGTTCGGCAGGTGGTTCACCTCAGTCCGCATGGCCATGCCGACCTGGATCTCCCCGTCGGGGATATCGGATGCAATCCTCCCGAAGACCTTGTAATCACCGTAATCCAGAAGAGCAATAGCGTAGGGCAGATCGTCCCCGAAGCCTACCGGTGCATACTCGAGCTTGCTGTAACTCACGAGGTTTCCGGTGCCCGCAACCTCGAACCACTCCATCTCCCCTCCGAGGCACTTGTAGCAATCCGCCCGGGGCGGGAAAAACATGAGCCCGCAGCCCTTGCACCGCGTTCCCATAACCTTGCCCTGTTCCAGGTAGTCGATGAAATCGTTGACCTTCGTGATGGAGGTAAAGCTTACCGTCCCGAACTTCTTGAATCGATCGTCTATTTCTTTTTTCTGTCCCGCCATGTCCTTTACCTCCCCAGAATGGTGACATTGCCATAAAGGCCGACACCGCCGATATTGTGGACAAGGCCGATTTCGGGATCCTTGACCTGCATCGGCCCCGCCTCGCCCCTCAACTGCAATACGATGGTTCGGAGCTGCGAACCTCCTGTGGCGCCGATCGGATGCCCCTTGGACAGGAGTCCGCCGTCAACGTTGACCGGAATGCTTCCTTCCTTATAGGTTTCCTTGCCACGGATCAAATCCTTGCCCTCGCCGGGCTTGGCGAAGCCAAGGTTCTCGTAGGCCATCATCTCCGCGATGGTAAAACAGTCGTGGACCTCTGCTACATCGATATCCTTGGGGCCCACTCCGGCCATCCTGTATGCCTGCTCACCCGCCTGCTGGGCAACCGTCAGACCCGTAAACAGATCCCTTCCGGCCAGATTCACGGCCGTGGAGGCGCTGCCGACGCCCAGAATCCAGACCGGCTTCTTGCAGAAGGCCTTTGCCTTCTCCTCGTTCGCGACGATCACGCAAGAACTGCCGTCCGCATTCGCACAGCAATCCCCGACGCGCAAAGGGCTGGCCACCGGTGAGGCCATCGGGCTCTTGGGATCTGAAAACATCTCGAACGTTACAGGCTTGCGATAGACCGCCTTTTCATTGATCTGTCCGTAGGTGGCCGCCTTGACGCGAATCAGGGCCAGATCCTCGGATGTCGTCCCGTATTTGGCCATATGGGCGCGGGCATACATGGCATAATAGGCCGGCATCATGGTCCCGAAAGGACTTTCCCACTGGATGTCGGCGCCCCTCCCCATCCGCTCCTGGGACTCGGCCGAAGAGATCTCCGACATCTTCTGAAACCCGACAACCGCCACCACATCATGCAGCCCGGATTCCACGAGGGCATAGGCGACCTTCAGGCCCATACTGCTCGACGAACACAGACTCTCGAGGTAAAAGGTCGGCTGCGGAGTCAGGCCGAAATATTCGGCCAGAACCCCCGCCGGTGAACGCTGCTTGTCGTACTCAGGCGCCGAGCAGACGACGGATGCGTCGATGTCCTTCGTACTGATCTGCGCATCCCGCATGGCATCCTTGAAGCCTTCAAAGGCCAGTTCCCTGATGGAACCCGGATAACCTCTGACGAAGGCGCTCTGTCCCACTCCGATAATCGCTACTTTTCCCATAAATGACCTCCCGTAGAATCGTCGGCCTTCCGGCCGTCCATAAAAGAATTGATCGGCGCTGCCAAGAAAGACTTCCCGTTACCCCAAAACCGATTCAGAAAAACCGATCGCCGGGCGGCGGATTTCTGAAACCGATTTTTGTCGGTGCCGATTATTCCTTTTTACTGAAATATAGTAGTATAGAAGAGGGTGTTCAGAGGGTCAAGAAAAATGCTGAACACCTTGAAGACCGTCCCGGGTCCAGCCATCGCCTTCCATACCCCATGGTGCCGGACCCGGGTCGAAAGAACCGATCGAAGCCATGCCCATGCCGTTTGCTGTTGACTCCCATCGCTTCGCTGACTACATTTTTGGTCAACCATCCCACAGGAGATCCCACCATGAAAATGTTCATCAGGGTCATGAAGGCCTTGTCAGACGTGAATCGGGTCAAGATCCTCAAGATGCTCGAACACCGTCAAATGTGTGTATGCGAGATACAGGCAGCGCTGCGCATCAGCCAGCCAACGGTCTCGAAACACTTGAAGATCCTCGCGGAGGCCGAACTCGTGGACTCCCGCAAGGATGGCCTGTGGGTCAACTATTTTCCGGCAAAGGACAACACCAATCCCTTTGCCGAGACCATGCGCAGAAACCTTGCGCATTGGCTGAACGAAGAACGGGAAATCGCCGACATCACCGCTCGCCTGCCCCTAATTCGGCGCGAGGATATCTGTCAGCTGAGGAGCATTGGCACCCATGGGAAACGGGAAACCTGCCCCTGATCATTCCTCCACCCGAATCTCCCGGCCGGATCCCCTGGAGAGAAGAGACCGCGCCGCCGTTCGGACTGCACGCCTCTTCCTTGGAGGGCTTCTGATCTATGCTGCAATCGACAAGATTCTGCACCCCTCCGCATTCGCCGAAGTCATCTTCAACTATCATATCCTGCCCGAAAACCTGATCAATCCGACCGCTATCGCCCTTCCCTCTTTCGAGCTGGTCCTCGGGGTCCTGCTGATCTTGGGACACTGGCTGCCCGGAGGAGCTTTGCTCTCGAGCGTCCTCCTCAGCGTGTTTTTCCTCGCCGTGACCTTCAATTTTGCGCGCGGCCTCAACATCGATTGCGGATGCTTTACATCGTCCACGGCGACCACCAGCCAAGCGGATATGGTGTGGTACATCATACGGGACGCCCTCTTCCTGATCCCCGCCTTCTTTTTGCTGTACCGGACGAGACATTCGGCCGAAGGCGCCGCTTCCCGGGAAGAATCCCGGGGTTCTTTCCAACGCCGTGCCCTGCTGCAAAGCGTTGCCATCCTCCTGCTTTCAGCCGCGTTCGCCTGGTGCGTCAACAGCCTGCGCCCAAATCCCCTCCCGGTTGGAGGCGAATGGTCGCCAGGTTCCCGGCTGCAGCTCGAAAACGGCGAAATCCTCGCCATCTCGCTCGAAGAGGCTGAACAGGCGTTTGCAAACGGTGCAGCCGTCTTCGTAGATGCGAGGTCAACCGATGCCTACCTACACGGTCATATATTGGAAGCCGTCAGCCTCCCCTGGGAGCAGTTCGATATCCTTTTCGAACCGATCATGGGCCCGATCCCTTCCGAGGCGTTGATCATCACGTACTGCGACAGCGAAACCTGCGGTCTGGGAATCGCCCTGGCGCGCGCACTCCGTGCCCGAGGGTACCGGAATGTGCGGGTCCTGATAAACGGCTGGTCGCTTTGGAAGGCGCAGGACCTTCCAACCGAACCTTAATGGGAGTAGGGCCACGCAGGACCACCGCCAAAGACCCATAGCCAGGAAAGGCAATTTCTCAGCCCACATCACAAGCAGCTTTTTCATCGAGAAACGCTCGGCCCGGCCAAGAAGATCCCTCCTGATGAATGAAAAAACGGCAGGGCTTATTGGGTATCGATTGAGATATTTTTATTTTGACAAACGCGGCTGAAGGCTTATATTTCCATATAGCAATATAATCATATTGTAAAATTTTTCAGAAAATGCCCTTCTCATTCTATTTTGCCGGATATTTGAGGTTTCCACCTTAAAACCATCGCCATTAATCTCTAGTTCGAATGGATTTGACCCGATCTACGAACAAAATCTCCGCTCTACCCCTTATGCACGTCGGCCGTTTGATTCGGCAAGATCCTTCCTCTGCAAACCATCTGAATCGCTTGGCGGTGCTGTCCTGGCCGTGCGTGATAGGGGCGGTGTGGCTTTTACGAATCTTAAGGCCGGAATCGAAGGAGGTGAATCATGATGGGCATTGATGCAACCGAGGTGAAGCCGGTCCTCGGCATCAACCTCTCGGATCTCTTTCGAGCGACATTGGTTGATGATTGCCGAAACGAAGGATTTATAGGGATCTCACCAGATGGCCTTCACTATCATGTCGTTGTTCCCGTGGACCGCCTGATTGCCCGGGGTCTGATGGCTTGGGTTCCTCCCGATGACGGGACACCATTTGGAGGCTATTGCGGCTGGCATTATTTTTGCTGCTTGACCTATGAACCACAAGAAAATCAAGAGGTAGAACGCAAAGTTCGTTTGGAGAAAGCAAGAGAAAATGGATGGCTTATACAGAAATGGGGAAAAAGCGTAGGATTGGAAATACGCTTGATAGATGACATGCAAAAGAATGGGTAATGATCAACCCCATTGTCTTAACCCGTTGGTCCGTCACATCCTGAGTTTTTCATTTTACCCAGATTTTTGCTTTTTATTTTGGAATCTTAAGGTTGGGTCCATCCGGAAAAGAGCATCCGGCGCGGCAAAGTTTCCAATCCGGAAATGAGGGCTTTTGGCCAATATCAAGGAAATCAGGCGGTTGTGCGGAGGCGACCTGCAGGTCGCCGCACAAGTAAACGTCGAAATTGACGCCGAGATTGGCCAAAAAGACCGTTTCTGGATAGAGAGTTATGCTGCCCCAGCAGGCCTCTATGCCGCTTTGACTTTCTCTGGTTGTATTCTGCGATGGAAATCGCCAGAAAGGGTGGATCGATGGAATTTAAAAGCATCGAAGATACCATAGAGAAGATGAAGCAGAATGACTATATCAGTTCTCAGGAAATCGCCACCGTCGTATTCCTGGCCGGAGTCACGGGCAAGCCTCTTCTGATCGAAGGCCCCCCCGGCGTTGGAAAGACGGAACTGGCGAAGACCGTGGCCCGCGCCTTGGGCAGAGAGCTGATTCGCCTCCAGTGTTATGAAGGCATCGACGAGGGCAAGGCCATCTACGAGTGGGAATACGCCAAGCAGTTGCTTTACACCCAGATGCTCAAGGAAAAGATTCATGACATCGTTGACGCAGAGGACTCCCTGACCGCCGCCGTTAAAAAGATCGCCGCCCAGGAAAACGCTTTCTTTTCCGATCACTTCATTCAGGCCCGTCCCCTCCTCAAAGCGATCACATCCCCGGAGCCCGTCGTTCTTCTCATCGACGAAGTGGATAAATCGGATCCGGAATTCGAGGCCCTCCTCCTGGAATTGCTGAGCGACTACCAGATATCCATCCCCGAGCTGGGAACCATCCGTGCCAGACATATCCCCTTCGTGATCCTCACCTCCAACAGCTCCCGGGAGATGAGCGACACCTTGAAGCGCCGCTGTCTCTACCTTTACATCGACTTCCCCTCCCCGGAGCGAGAGCGGGACATCGTCATGTTGAAATATCCCGGCATTGACGAGCGCTTTGCCAATAAGATCGTAGCTGCCGTGACGGACATACGCAGCCTCGACCTGAAGAAGAAACCCTGCATCTCAGAGACCCTGGACTGGACGCACACCCTGCTGGCCCTCGAATCGACGGAAATCCCTCTCGATCTGATCATCAGAACATTGAGCGTCCTGTGTAAACATCGCGCCGACCTCGAACGGGTCAAAGAGCATCTCTTGACGAAGGAAGGTGCACCCGGAGGCCATCGGGAAAAAACAAACGCGCCGCATTAAGGATGACTATGGACATGACAGCGACAATCATCCAGTTTGCCCAGATCTGCAGGGCGGCGGGCATGCCCGTATCTTCGGCGGAAGTCCTCGATGCCATGGGCCAACTGGAGTGGATTGATCTCGCAGAGGAAAAGCAGTTCGAAACAGTTCTCAAAGCCAATTTTGCCAAGAACCTTTACCATCAGGCCATCTTTGCCAATCTTTATAACTACTTTTTCCATCACCTGCCGAACATAAAGCGCACCCGGCGGCCCCCCGCGGCCGGAAAAGGCACCTTGCCCCTCCGCGGCATCACCCGCGACAGCGCAACGGGAGGAGCATCCCGTGAGGAATTGCTGGATCTCTTGGCCTGGGACCCCTTGGCTCATCTTGATCTGCTGCTGAAGATTCAATCGGCCGATCTGGATATCACCCAGCTTCACCCATCCTGCTTCGCCGCTGGGGAAGGGTCCCTCACTTCTGCTCGAAGCAACCGGATGAAAGCGCGGATCAGGGAGCTTTGGGGCAGGGATTTTCCCTTCGGGGATGAATCGCTGCGTCTCTATTGCCAAGAATATCTTGTCGACACCCTTCCGAATGGAAGACCGCCAGGGGCAGGAAAGGGGGCTCATTCCCTTGTCCCCAGGCCTTTCCACCGCAAACCGGCGCGCCGGGGTCCCGCCAACCTCGGCGAAATCCCCTTTCAACAACTGACGGCGGCGGAAACAAGGGCGGTTCACACCCTTATCGCGCGCCTGGCCGCAAAATACAAGGATCGAATCACCCGCCGCGAGCGTCTTCAAAAGAAAAAGCTCGTGGATATCCGGAAGACCATCCGCAAATCAGCTCAATATGAAGGCTTGCCGATGAAATTGGCGTGGCGTAAACGCCCGCCTAAAAAGCCAAAGGTCGTCGCCCTCTGCGATGTGTCCTATTCCGTCTGGGCCGCCGTCCCGTTTATGCTGAATATCCTTTATTCACTTCAGGATTGCTTCCGGCAGGTGAAAAGCTTCGTCTTTATCGCCCGCATCGCCCCGGTCAGCGATATTTTCGCCCGCCTGGAAACCATGGCGGCTATCGACCAGGTCATGGACTCATACGAACTGCACTACCCGCGCAGCGCCGTATACGGCGGCGAGACCGAAAAGGTGCCCCTCGATGCGGACCCCGAGATATCAGACTACGGGAGTGCTTTGGCGGAATTCCTGGAAAAATTTTCCGACACCCTGGATCGCCGGACCACACTGATGATCCTCGGCGACGGCCGGAACAACTTTCTCCCCCCAGGGGCCGACATCCTCAAGAAAATGAAAGAGAAATGCCGGCGGATCATCTGGCTGAACCCAGAGCCCGAAGCCCTCTGGGGTGACGGAGACAGCGAAATATTTGCTTACCGTCCCCATCTTCAGGAGCTGCGCCCCTGCAGTAATCTTCAGGAGCTTGCCGCTTTCGTGTCCGATTTTCTTGTACACCCGTTTTATGGCAATGGCTAAAGCTAAATGAGGGCTGAACCCGAAACAGGGATTCTTTATCGCTTTCCCTTCAGGATAAGGATTTGGAGGCCCGGCTGATGCTGCGATCCGGAACGTGAGATTCGCTTCAAGTGTTCAGCTGATCCAGTTTTACGCTTTCAGGGCAAATCCCGGCCTAGCCAAAAAAATCATTTCCGGACGCGGCATGACAACCTCAGTTCTCACGCCCCTTCGCGGCCTCTGACCTTGGTCTTCCGCTTCCGCCATGCCGCACCATCTCGATCTCGGCCAGGATGGCCAAGGCGATCTGGGCCGGTTCTCTTCCCCCGAGATCTAGACCAATGGGGCCATGGAGCCTGCCTAACTGGTCCTCCGCAAAGCCATCCTCCCTGAGGTGGCTCAAGACCGTCTGGATCTTTCGCCGACTGCCGATCATTCCGATGTATGGAGCCGGCGTGGGACATATATCACGCAAGGCCTGCTCGTCTGTCACGTGGTCTTCGGTGATGAGTACGACATAGGTATCCCCAGTGATTTTCTCAGGGGCCAGCACATCAAGATCACCCCTTTCTGTTTTCACGTCCACAATCCTGACATGATACCCTGCGATGCGGGCCATCTCCGACAAAGGCCGGCCGATATGCCCGCCGCCCACGATCAGCAGCACCGGCATCGTCAAATACGGTTCGAAAAAAACCGTGACATCTCCTCCGCAAAGGGTCCCAATGGCATACTCCCCAGCTTCCTTGAGGGAATAACGCACTTCCTTTGCCATTGCCTTCGCGAGGGCTTCTTGTCCATCTTCACGGACGCGTTTTTCGAGTTCACCTCCCCCCACATTGCCCACACACTTTCCATCGGGCCACACCAGAAGTTTGAAGCCCACCCGGGCGGGCGAGGCACCCTGCACGTCAACCACGGTCGCCAGGACAACCGGCTCACGGTTTTCTATCGCTCCGACCAGCGCTTTCAAAACTTCCAGCATGATTTCCTCCACGGCTCAAGGCGGTTATAAACAATCAAACTGCCATGCCTTTCACCCTTGTTGATTGATCCGCTATTTTCTGCCGCCAATGGAAGCAGGGCTCCCAATGGGTGGCACCCCAAACCAGTTCTGCGTTCGAAGGCATATCTTGACCAGCATCAGCATCACCGGGACCTCGATCAAAACCCCGACCACCGTAGCCAGGGCCGCGCCCGAGGAAAGGCCGAAGAGCATGGTGGCCGTGGCAATCGCCACCTCGAAATGGTTCGATGCACCGATCATGGCAGCCGGCGCAGAATCGCGGTACTGCAAACCAAGGACCCTTGCCAGCGCGTAGGCCAGCCAGAAGATCAGGTTCGTCTGAATGAACAAGGGAATCGCGATCCACAGGATCGTCAGGGGATTGGCCACAATGACATCCCCTTTAAAGGAAAACAGCAGCAGGAGTGTGACCAGAAGCGCGATGATCGTGATCGGCGTCAGCACGTGAAGAAATTTCTCCTGAAACCAGACCGCACCCTTCGCGGAAATGATCCATTTGCGGGACAAATACCCGGCGACGAGGGGCAGGGCCACATAGATTCCGATGGACAGCAGCAAGGCCTGCCATGGGACGGGAAGCCGGCCCACCCCTAGCAGGAAACCACCCAGCACCCCATAGAGCACGAGCATGGTCAAGGAATTGATCGCCACCATCACGAGGGTCAACCCGTCGTTTCCGCGGGCGAGATAGCCCCATACCAGGACCATGGCCGTACAGGGCGCTATGCCGAGAAGGATGCATCCTGCCAGGTAGCTGCGCCAAAGCGGCACCTGGAGCATTTTGACCCCCTCGTGCATAACCACGGTCCCTGCCCCATGAACCGCGCCCACCGGCAGGTCCAGACCGAAAGGCATTTTCACGAAATCGACGGCCTCCGGACCGATGAATCCGTAGAAAGCGGTCCCCAGAAAAAAGAGGGCGATGCCATACATGGTGAACGGCTTGACGGCCCAGTTGACAAAGAGGGTCAGAAAGACAGGTTTGCCGCTTTTTCCGGCCTTGATGACCTCGCCAAAATCGATCTTGACCATGATGGGGTACATCATGAAAAACAGGCAAACGGCGATGGGAATGGAAACCACGGGGGCCTCGTTGACGTAGATGGCCATTCCATCAAGGGCCCTGGCCAGGCCCGGAGCGAGTTTGCCGAGTATGATCCCCCCGATGATGCACAACCCGACCCACAGGGTCAGGTACCTCTCGAAGATGTTCGTCATCTTCCGCTCGTCAGCCGGACTGAATTCGCTGCTCATGGCACCCATTCCTCCTCGTCTCTTCGCAGGGGTTCCGGTCTATGCTCTCACTTACTATTCTTTTCTTTTTCTTCTTCTTTCCTTCTGTTTCCTGCAAACTTCATGCATGTCGCAGGACATGATGGTCTTGAGTCTTTCCCGATCCGCCACTATGTCCCCGGACCCGCCCAAGGCCTTTCTCAGCCAGGCAAGCAGATCTTGAGGGAACGTTTTCGAAAGGCTGTAAAATACCCAACGACCCTCCTTCCGACTCGTGACTAGAAAGGCCCCCTGAAGCATGCTCATGTGCCGCGAAACCGTCGCGGTCGCAAGATCGAGCAGTTCCGTGATTTGGCAAACGCATAGCTCACCGTAAAAACTCAGGGCCATCACGGCCCGCAACCGGTTCCCGTCCGCCAGGGCCTTGGTGATTCGAAGCGTCGATTCCATTCGAGGATCCTTATTGATTGTATATTTAGCCAATCATCGTAATGTAAATTTTAGCGGGAACGCACAGAATGTCAAGGCCCAAATCGCCTCCAGATCCGCTCTTCCATCTCAAGTGTTTCCATCTTGTATCCATCCGAAGATGATTTCCGGATGAACAGGAAGGAGAAAAGAACTTCAGCAGCAATAAGGTTTCCAGCCCCATAGGTCGAAATTTTCCAGGTGTTTGATCGCAAAACAGACGGCCAGAGACGTCAGCGCATACATCCGTCCTTACCACCGCAACACCCAGCCATCGCTGCTGGCAGGTCGAGGCACCAGGGGCAAGGGCTCTTGCGGAGAACAACAGAGATCAAGTATAATCTGATGGCTGTCAACACAAAAGGTCTGTGGGATTTTTGCAGCCTGCTATGGTCCACCTTCGTCCGCCGGAATTTCTTGAGCCGATGGACGCAGGGCCCCTGCGGCGGCACATCCGCTCATCCAGTTCGGCCGCCGGGACATGCAGCCCCCGGCCCACGATGCCGACGGACGCGAATGCCGCAGCGACGCATTTCTTCTGAAACATGGAACTGAGCCATTTGCTCACGGCCAAAAGGAAGAATTATGAAAAGGCATCTTGTCATTGTGCTGACCCTCGTCTTGGTGAACTGCGGCCTTTGCGCTCACGCGGAGGAAATATCCCTTGAAAGCTATCTTTCGTCTTTCGATTACCAAGCCCGCAAAGACATGAAAATCGACAACGAAGCACTCCTCAATGGTATCATGGAAGATAAGATCCAACTGATAGACATCCGCTTCAAGGAAGAATACGAGGCGTGGCGTACCGGTTTTGCCGTCAACATCCCGCTCAATGAGTTGCCTGGCAGGTTGGGCGAACTGGAAAAGGACAAAATTATCGTCACAGCCTGTCCGCACAAAGATCGGGCGACACTGGCCATGGTTTACTTGCGGACCAAAGGGTATCGGTCGAAGTACCTGGTGGACGGACTCGTAGGGCTTGCCGAATACCTGCGAGGAGACCGGGCGCGAGATTTCGTCAAATTCGTGAATCGAAAATGACTGTATCCCATTTCTGATCAACCTTCTCAAATACTTTATATGTGACAGTTGTGAAACCTGTTTACGAGAGAAAAAAAGATGATCAACGAGGCTTAAAAGCACATTGACATTATGACTGCACCTCACCTAACCTATAGAGCCGGCTCCGATCTGCCGGATAATTTTAAATATCCAATTTTATTAGGCCTGAAGAATGTCACCGACGGCGATTTTTCCGGTCTGAAAAACGGAGCCTAGACAGAAAAGAAAAGGCGGCGCCTGAATAGCGGTTTCAGAAATGAGCAACAGACGAACTATACACACGCAATTGGCTGTGAAAGGACAAGCGGCAAACCCTTTTTGCGACATCACCCACCTTGTCCGCTCACCCTGTTGTAAAATTCTCGAAAGCATCAGCGACGGTGTTTTTACCATCGATGCCGACAAACGTATCATTTCCTTCAACCGGGCTGCGGAGGCCATCACGGGGTTCAAGACCACCGAGGCCCTCGGCCAATACTGCTTCGATATCTTCCGCGCCGATATCTGTGAAAAGAATTGCGCCTTGGATCAGACCCTCGCCGACGGAAAAACGCAGATCAATCTGCCGGCCCGCATCATCGCCAAGAGCGGTGATACGAAACAGATCCGGCTCAGCACGGCAATCCTGAAAAACGAGAACAGTCAGGTCATCGGTGCCGTTGAAACATTCCGGGACGTCACCGAGTTGGAGACATTGAGGCGTTGTGCCGACCGTTGTTTCACGCCGGAAGACATCGTCGGAACCCATCCGAGGATCCGTGAAATTCAGTCATTCCTGCCGGACATCGCCCAAAGCGAAAGCACCGTCATCGTCGAAGGACCTACCGGCTCGGGCAAGGAACTCTTTGCAAGGGCCATTCATCAGCTCAGCCTGCGCAGAGATGGGCCCTTTGTCGCCCTCAACTGCGCCGCCCTGCCGGACAGCCTCCTCGAATCCGAGCTTTTCGGCTATTGCAAAGGCGCCTTCACCGGCGCGACACGCAACAAGCCTGGACGGTTTCAATCGGCCCATGGAGGGACCCTCTTCTTGGATGAAATTTCGAACACCTCCCTCAATTTCCAGGCAGATTTGCTGCGCGTCCTCCAGGACAGCCGCATTACGCCTCTGGGGTGCAACCGCAGCACCACCGTGGACGTCCGCATCCTGGCGGCCAGCAACATGGAATTGGGAAGGCTGGTCCGAGAAGGAAGATTCCGTCAGGATCTTTATTACCGGCTGAACGTGGTCAAAATCAGCCTGCCCGCTCTGTGCGAGAGAATACAGGACATCCCCCTCCTGACCGACCATTTCATCCGCCGGTTCAATCTGCGTAAAGAACGGGATATCCAGGGGGTCAGCGATGACGTGCTTAACTTCTTGATGAACCACTCTTTCCCGGGAAACGTCCGTGAACTGGAAAACATCATCGAATTCGCCTTCATCATGTGCAAGGGCCATCGCATTGAGATAGGGCACCTCCCCAAAGAGCTCCTGGAAGACGCCTGCCTAGCTCGGCCTCTTCTGTCCGATGCCGAACATGCGGAGCGCCAAAAGATCCTCTCCCTCTTGGAGCGCCATCCAAACAACCGTCCGGAAGTCGCCCGGGCGCTGGGGATCAGCCGCACCACTCTCTGGCGCAAAATGAAGAAATTCAGTCTTCTAGTCCATCGAAACGAAATCTTGCCTGAAACGGTTTCATGATTTGAAACACACCTGAAGATCCCCGCCTTCCCCAAGCATTCCCTCCGCTTCGCTAATCATTTGTAATACATAGAATATTCTAATGCCTCGTCTCCGTTCCATACCGTGGCATCTCATTTGCTTTGTAGATTTACCGATGGCCGCCGGCCTCTTTGTCCGTATCACGCCGCTCGTGGTTTCTCGATGTATCTTTGGTCCGAAACCCCGAGCCGGCAAGGAAAAGATGGGATTAGATGATGAAAATCGCCGTTCCACTGTTCGGAGACAGGATTTCCCCCTACTTCGGCGCATCTTCCGAAATCCTGCTGATTGAAACCCGAGGCCCGACGGTCGCCAAACGATCCACCTTACACTTCGGAGGCGGCGGTCCGGAGCAAATGGCCCGGTTTGTGTCGTCGTTCGAGGTAGATACCATCCTATGCGGGGGGATTCAGAGCAGCCAAAAGGAATGGCTGAAAGACAACGGCATACGCGTTGTGGATAACCTGAAAGGCCCGGCAGAAAAACGGGTAGCCGAGATGATCGCTCAAGAAGCCAAACAGCTCAATCAAAGGAGGTAGCAAAAAATGGAAATGCAAGCCGTACAGGTGATCGCGTTGTTAGCCACCGGCATAGGGGTCGGGTTCGCTTCCGGACTACTGGGTGTGGGAGGATGTTTCATCATGGTCCCGGTCCAGTTCTGGGCCCTCAAATCCATCGGGGTGGACCCCACCATCGCCATCCGCATCGCCTTCGGCACAAATCTCCTGGTGGTGCTGCCCACTGCCTTCAGCGGCGCCATGACCCATCATAAAAAAGGGGCCGTACTGTGGAACGCAGGACTCACTTTCGGCATTGCCGGCGCCCTGGGTGCTTTCGGCGGTGCCTTTATCGCCTCTCATCTGCCGGGCAGGGTGTTGACCATGGCATTCGGCATCGCCGTCATTCTCGGTGGCATCCGGATGCTGACGGCCAAGCCGCCCAAGATCACCGACGAGCCCTCCAATAGCTTGAGCGCGTTTATTCTCTGGGGCATACCCCTGGGCATCTTCTCGGGCATCATCGGCATCGGCGGCGGGGTGCTGATGATTCCGATCATGGTCTATTTCCTGAAATTCAAAATGCACCAGGCGGTGGGCACCTCCACGGCCCTGATGATCTTTACGGCGGCCGGAGGCGCGCTTTCTTACTGGATCAACGGATCGGGCGTGCCCGGATTGCCGCCCTATTCAACCGGCTACCTCAACTGGTATCAATGGGCCATCCTGGCCGGGGTCAGCATCCCGTGGGCCGTGGTGGGGGCCAATACGGCCCACCTTCTCCCGGCCAAACAGCTCAAATATCTATTCATCATCGTCATGTTCTACATGGGGCTCAAGATGTGCGGTGCGTTCGCCTATCTGAAGCTGCCCCTGTAGCTCTGCCCCTCAACCACAGACGGTTTGCGGAGGTGAACATGTTCGAAACCATCCTTTACCCAACCGACCTTTCAGATGTCTCCTTGAAGGCGCTCGACTATGTCAAAGGTCTGCAGGGGGCCGGAACAAAAAAGGTCATCCTGCTGCGGGTGATCAACGACAAGAGCATGGAATGCATCAGCAAGGGCCTTGCCTTGGCCGGGAGGGAGGTATCCACCTTCCTCGCCCAAGTGCTTCAGTCCCTTCAGGAAGAGGCCCGGCAGCGCATCAGGCCGATCGAGGAAGAACTCAAGGCCCAGGGCCTTGACGTCACGACCCGGATCGAACATGGCCTCCCACAAACCAGGATCCTCGAGATCGCCGAAGCCGAGAATGTGTCGGCCATCGTGCTGGGCTCCCACGGCAGGAGCAACGTCAGTTCGGCGCTCCTGGGATCGGTGTCCGACCACGTCATCCGCCACGCCAAACGGCCGGTCCTTGTAGTCAAGAGGGCCTGAAAAAGATATGGGAACCAATCGCACGCGATTCCATATGGTTCCGGATGAAGCCGCCCCATCCGCATAAAGCAGTTTATTCCTGATCCACAGAGGGGGCGCTGTTTCGGGAAAGTCTCGCCGATGTATAAACAGCCTCTCTGTCCTTTCAGCCGGCGGGGATCGAAGAGCCTGCCGGATGCAACCCGCATAGCTCCGGCCGCGCGGCCTCTCCTATATGTTCCGTTGTGAATATAACATACAGGCATGGCATGAGAAAGAGCGCGACCACATTTTCCATCAGCAAACCGCCGATGGCAGCGATGGCCATGGGTTGCAGCATGTCGCCGCCGGCCTCGAGCGCCAGCGCCAATGGAACGAGCCCGAACAGAATAGCGGTGGAGACCATGATGATGGGTCTCAGACGCAGCTTTGCAGCCGTGAGGATCGCCTCCCGCACCGGCAGACTTACCTTCTCCTGCAGACGGCGCGCGTAGGTGAACAGCAGCACACCGGCATTGACCGCCGCCGCCAGGACCACCAGGATGCCGATGATGACGGTGGCGCCCAACGGTTTACCGCTGGCCAGGAGAAGTCCGACGGATCCAACCAGGCAAAAAGGCATGCTCCCCAGGATGAGCGCCGGCAGCTTGAGGCTGTTGAACTGCACCGCCAGGACGATAAAGGAAAAAAAGAGCGCAAAGGCGAGGATCAACAATACGTCCCGGGTCATATCGGCCATCATTTGGGCCTGCCCCCCATAGGCAATCTCGTATCCAGGCGGCAGAGCCAGCGCAGCCATGGCCGCCCGGAGACCGGCCAAGGCCTCCCCCACGCTGACGCCGACCGCATCCCCCCGCACGATCACCATTTTGACCTGATCTTCACGCACGATCTCCACTGGGCCGCTGGCCGCCCGAACCTCCGCCAAGTCCCCAAGACGGACAAACCCTCCCTGCTGGGTAGCCACGAGGAGGTTCTCCAAATCACTGCGATGCCGGATGCGCGACTCGGGCACCATCACGCGGATGTCGTAGTCATTGTCTCCCTCGCGCAGGCGTGTGGGGACACTGCCGGCCACGAGTGTGCGCAAGGCATCGGCCACTTCGGCAACCGATACGCCCATTTCCGCGGCCCGCACCCGATCTACGGATACCTGCAGCTCCGGCTTGGAGAGATCCATGGCCACATAGACATTGGTGAACTGATCGAGGTCGTTCATCGTCTGGGCAACCTTGCCGGCCGTCTCAAACAACTGCTGCAGATCGTCTCCCTGAACCTTGACCTCGATATCCGCATCGCCCAGTTTGCGCATTCCCTTGACCTTCGTCTGGGCCACACTCACCTTGCCGCCCGGCGCCGGCACCCGTGCCACCCGCGGCCGCAACTGCCGGATATATTCGGCCGTGCTGATATTGCGCGCTTCACGAGGCACCAGTTGCAGGTTCAACTCGCCTTCATTGGCGATCTCAAAAGTAATGGTTCCCACTGGCCGGCCGCCGGCCATGGCAAACAAGCTCTCTATGCGCGGATCGTCTCCGATTTCCGCTTCGATCGCATCCAGAACCCGATCAGTCTCCGTCACGGACGCACCGGTGGGCAGTCTGACCTTGACCATGACACGTCCATCATCCATTTGCGGAAGGAACTCGCTGCCCAGCCGGGCCGCGCCGTAGCCGCCAACGGCCAGAAGCAGCAAGAACAAAGCGACGACGCCGTAACGATAGGCCAGAGCCTTTTCCAACAACCGCCTGTAACCCTCTGCGATGCGGTCGACCAGGCCTTCGAAGCGACTCTTGGCTCCCCCACCCTTACCACGGCCCAGCAAGACGGCGGTCAGCATGGGCGTCAGGCTGACCGCCGTCACCAGACTGATCAACACAATGCCCGCGACCACCAGGATCAACTCCCTGAACAGCAGGCTGACCAGCCCGGGTACCAGGAGAAAGGGCACGAAAAGGGCCAAAAAAGCCATCGTTGCCGCGATCACCGCCGGACCGATCTCCTCAGTGGCGGCGATCACCAGCTCATCAATCGGCTCATGGGGGTTCTCCTCGCGCCGGCGCGAGCATGCTTCGATCACCAGAATCGAGTTGTCCACCAGCACACCGATGGCAACCACCAGGCCACCCAGGGAGAAAATGTTTAGGGAAAAGCCGGCTGTCTGCATCAAACCGAAATTCAGGATCAGGATAAACGGTAACGCTGTGATGATTACCACCACCTGCCGCCACGAACCCAGAAACAACCAGACGATCAGGACCACCAGTACGGCCGCCTCGACGGCCGCCGTTCGCACCCCCCTGAGGGCGTCGCTCACATAGATGCCCTGATTTTCCACCATGCCCAGGGCGACCCCCTCGGGCAAAGCGGATTTGAGTTCTTTCAGCCGCCGCTCCACAGCCCGGGCCACCTCCACTGTATTGGCGTCCGCCTGCTTCATCACGCTGATTTTGACCGCAGGTCGCCGATCCAGGCGGGTGATGACCCTTGCCTCCCGGTGCGCGTCAATCACCTCAGCCACGTCTTGCAGCGTCACGCGTTTGGGCCCCTCCCGCAGCAGGACGACATGCCGAATATCGTCCAGTGAAGCGAATTCCCCCATGGTGCGGGCAATAATCTCCTGGGGGCCGACCGTTAAGCGCCCTCCAAACTGCTCGACGTTTTCCTCACGCAGGCGTTTGAGCACCGTTCCGATGGTAAGGCCGTATTTCTCGAGCGCGTCAGGTCTGAGGTGGACGCGGATTTCGCGCACCAATCCCCCGACAATCTCGGTCCCGGCCACCCCAGGCACCGCCAGCATCTGCTCCTGCAGCCACTCTTCGGCCCAGGTGCGCAACTGCACCAGATCCCAGAGACCGGAACGTACCGTAAGCTGCAGGATCGGGATCTGGGATGGATCGGCCTTGAAAATCACCGGCGGGTCGATGTCCCTGGGAAGTCTGCGCGCCACGCGCGCAAAGGCAGCCGTGGCATCCTGGTAGGCGACGTCGATGTCCCGCCCGTAGCCGAAGTTGGCGGTCAAACTGTACATCCCTTCGATGCAGGAAGATTCCAGGTAATCCAGCCCATCCACCGTCATCATCTGACGCTCGATGGGGTCTGCCAGGTTACGCTCGATCTCCTCCGGCGTGGCCCCGCTCCAGAAGATGTTGAGCTTGATCATCGGATAGGTCATGTCCGGCAGGAAATTGACGGGCAGACGCCACAGGCCGTAAAGACCGAGCACCACCAGCGCCAGTGCCAAAGCACCGGTCCCGAGACGCCGCCGGACCGTATAATCCGTAATCCTCATGACCGGCCCTCGCCTTTGACCGCCGCATCGGCGTGGGAGGCCTCCTCTTCAACCACCTTGACTTCAGCGCCTTCCTTGAGTGTTTCCTGGCCGGCGACAATAACCCGGTCGCCCTCATCGAGGCCGGAAACGATGTGCCTGCGGCCATCCACTTCCACACCGGTGCGCAGGTTGCGCCGCACCGCCTTTCCTCCCTCTACGATGAATGCCGAAAACCCGCCTTCCTGGGTGGCCAAAAGGCAGTGGGCAGGCACGGTTAAAGCATCGGGGATCCTGGCCAGAACCACCTGAATACGCGCGAACATGCCCGGGATCAAATTCACCTCATCCGTCAAAGCGGCCTCCACACTGCGCGTGCGCGTGCGATCGTCCAATTGCGGATAGACACGGCTGACGACCCCACGGAAGACCTGCCCGGAATGGGCGTCGAATTCGATCTGGAGCGGCATTTTTTCTTGAACCTCGGTAGACTGACTTTCGGGAATGGCGAACTGCACCACCAGGCTGGCCGGATCGAAAATTTCGATCAAAGGGGTCCGCGGCGCTACGTAGTCGCCTTCGGCCACGTAGACCTTGGATACAACGCCATCCCACGGTGCACTCACCAAATAATCCTCGGCGTTTTCGATTGCCTTAGCCAACTGAGCGCGCGCGTTTTCGTATTTCGAGCGCGCTCCGTCCAATTGAGCCCCAGGCACCGCGCCGCCTTGCACCAACTGCGCGATCCGTTCAAGCTCTTTTCTCTGCTCTTTCAGCATCTGCTCGGCAGCCGACACCTGAGCCTGAGCAGCCTTGTTGCGGCTGATTTGGAGAAGGATTTGCCCCTTCTGAACCCGATCCCCCTCGCGTACCATACAGTTGGCAATCGCACACGCCTCGACCGGCCCCTCCCCCGGCGAAGCCAGCCGGGCAGTCCGTGTCGGCGTCACGGTGCCGCTCAAAACCACGGTACGGGAAAGCGAACCTCTAGCCATGGTTTCCACCCGTACCGTGGGCACGAGTTTGCCTTTAGAAGCCTCCTGAGACGCGGCCTCATGCAGCCCTTCTTTACCCTTGTCCGCCCCTGGAATGGCCTCAACCGATGTGCGGGAATGGACGGCGCCGAAGCCGATCAGGCGCAACCCCGCCAAGACCATCGTAATCCAAGCCCCCACTTTCATAAGACATCCTCCCCTGTCGCCAATCTCAATTTGGCCCTGGCGATCTGATAGTCCGCCAGAGCGCGAGCATAGTTGGTTTCGGATTGAAGCAACGCCGATTGCGCATCCAGCACATCGGTCAGAGAACCGCTGCTTAGCTCATACTTCATACGCTCGATGCGCAGACCCTCTCTGGCCTGTTCGATGGCCTGACGGGTCACACCTATTCTTTCGGCGCTGGATTGCGCATTCAACACAGCTGTTTCCACTTCCCTGCGAATCTGTTGACCGAGTTTGCGAAGGCGCTCCTGGGCCGCCGCAAGCAACGCAGCCTCTTCGTGGACCTTCGCCGCAATGCGCCCCCCGTCGAATAGGGGCACCGTCAACGCGAGTCCAATGGAGCCGACATCTTCCGTCTGTTTCGTGTTTCGCCCCTCGTCTTCCGGCCTCAAAGCACCCTTTATACCATAGCTCCCCACCAAGTTGATGTTCGGCCAATATCCCGCCCTGGCGGAATCAACTCGCCTGGATTGGGCCTCCATTGCGGCCTTGGCCGCCAGATAGTCCGCGCGCATCTTCAAGGCAACCGGCATGAGTTCTTCCATAGACAGGCCAGCGCCAGGTCGCGTCAACAGCGTTCCCTCAATCTCCATCCCGGCCCCATCGGTGTCCAGGCCCATCAAATTCACCAGCAAACGCCTTTGGACAGCCAGGATGTTCTGCTCCCTCAAGAGGCCTTGCCGCAGATCCGCAAGCCGGACCTCTGTACGCAGAAGATCGACGCGCGCCGCCTTTTGAACCGCCAGGAGATCGGACACCTGCTTTCGGTGCTCTTCCATCGCCTCTACCGAAAACTTCACGGATCGGATCACTTCACGCTGGCTCAAAATAGCGTAAAAAGTGCTGGCCAGGTTGAAGACGAGTTCTTCCCGGCTGCGAGCCAACCTCTTCTCTTCCGACAGCAAAAGCAATTCCGCGGCCTCGATCTCATTGGTTATACGACCCCCCGTGAACAAAGGCAGCCTCAAAACCAGGTCGCCCCGGTAAATATCCCGGCCGAAGACGCCGGGTTCGCCGTTGTAGCGGGTCGGGATCAGCCGTTGCGGATCCAGAAAATGCCCGTAACCGGCCTCCGCGCTTACGCTGGGCCACCGACCGGCCCCTGCGCCGGAAAGTCTTGCTTCAACCGCCGAGACACTCCACCGAATCGCGGCGATTTCAGGATTATTGGCCAATGCGATTTCAACCGCTCGATCGAGCGTCAGCGGCCTCTCCATCGAATTGGAGCCTGATCGGGTTTCAGGAGCCTGCGTCGCGATATCATCGAAATAAGCCTTTTGACCGGATGATAAGCCCTCAACGGGTTCAGCCGACTGGGCCGAGGCTCGGCCGCAAGACAGAGCGGCGTTGGTGGCGATCACCATGCAGCATGCAAGCACCCTCATAAATTTCAATGTGTTAACAGCCACAGGGGCTGTTTCCCTATCGATCTTAAACGAATTCATAAAGGACTGACTCTCCTTGTGCTCAGCCGCACTTTTCCTCTTCGGGATAGACGCATGGTCGACGAGGCTATCCATCAAAATGGGATGAATGTCACCGGCAAACGAAAAGGTCTGATAGGAGGGAGGTCTCCCTAGCAAAGAAGGGAAACGTTCAGAAGAAAAATTGGAGGGAGGAAGGCCCGGCAGCGGGAACGAAGATAACCGGGCGCGTATCGGGAAAGCGATCCGATATGAGGTTCTTGGGCCCCAACTGCAACTTGGGGGTTGTTTGTCATCTGACTGGAGGAGAATTCCGTATCGGAACGTGGTGCGACGACATCCCTAAAGACCGTTACCTGTCTGCATCCAAGGCAGCAAGGTGGAATCTCCGCAGTTGCATCCATCTGCAATTCTTTGTAAGAATGTACATCGCCGCCTCTTCGGCCGAGAGGCTCTCCTCGGGCATGGTGCAAGGCCGGACAGACCCAGTGGAAACTCAGGGTCAGCAGAAGCAGGATGGAGACAATAGAATTCAAAAGCCTGAAAATCAAAATCCCGTTTCCTTTCTCTTCTCCTTGAAACGCCCCCTTGGATTGAAACATACCTCTAATACCGACCTACCTGCTGCCGTCATGACCCCCAAAAAGGAAGCGCCCGATTCCTTCTACCCTTTCGGATTCGCCCTGCACCAAAATGACGCCTATGCCTATCATTCAAGAGCAATTTACAGCGCGAATCTGACAGGATGCTGCAGCAATAAATAAGCCAAAAATCAGCATGCCCCTTAGAAACCCTTGGGAGGGCCTTCACAAATGCAGATCAGCCCCAATGGCTTTTTTGACGGAAGCCGGATCCGCCTACTTTATATCCATATATGCCCATACGGGGGTCAAAAAGCATCCAGGGACGTTCCGGCAACCGCTCGGAAGCGGACACCGGGAAACGAAGGTGCTGAGACGCTTCCAGCGCAATGAAGGAATCCATTGGGAGAAAGAGGCTGCAGCTATCCCATCATCGTCTTCATCATATCGCGCATCCTATCCATCCCAAAACCGGTGGACCCCATCATGTTCATGCAGACTGGCATCATTTCGGCCATCATTTTCTTGGGGTCGCGTCCAAAATCCTCCAGCATCAAGGGCATCGCTTCTTTCATGAAGGCAATCCTTTCCTCTTTAGTAAAGGCCTTGAATTGCTCTAAAACGCTTTTCATTTTATTCCTCCTTCCGCAACGATTCAGCCCAATGGGCTCCATGTCAATCCGCGTTCCGACACACCCTCGAATTCGGCCTGAATGTTCTCCCCTTATTCATGCCCCTGTTCACCAAAGCATCGGTCCATGCCACGCTTCGTTTCAACCAACTTCAAAGCGTTTAACGGTCGCCGCCTTCTCGGTCCGCGATGTATCTTCTATATTCTTTCAGCAAGGCGTACGCGTAGTCCCTGCGTGCACGTTCTGAAAAAGGGATGTAGTTCTTCTTTTCTTCGAGTCTGCGGATGATCTCTTCGGCGGTCTCATCGGTCGCCTTCCCGCCCTCGGCATAGAGGTCAGCCATTATTTGGCCCAGGCCGACAACAGCCACTTGGGTATCATCCGGAAATTTCAACACGTGCCGGCCAACTGCCGGCTGAGGGAACTCTCACCCGTCTTTTCACCCGCCCTCTCTTTCGTGCATCGGCAACATCGGGTTATTCGATGCCGCTTTTTTCGAATCTTCCGGCATATCGTCTTTCCCAGCGGACATGCTCCACCTCCTCAAAACGCGTGATCTTTCTGATTAGGGCCGTACCCGGCCTCGAATACCGGCATTCAACGCCTCTGAAGCGCCTTCTCGACCTTTCCGGCAAAGACCCCTTGGACCAGGGCAAGCGCCTCCTCGGCATCTTCATCAAGAGTAACCTGCAAGATACGCTGGACCTCCCCGGCTTCCAACCGCAGCTGAACCGGTTTAAGATTCATTCTATCTCCCTTCCCGTCACTGGATCATGCCCGTTATGTATATCGGGATGGTAGGACGCAGACTGCTGTCCGTGCTGACATACAGCACATCTGCATAGCCTCCTTTTTCCACGCGTGTGTTTTCCAAACGGATGACACAGCGTTTATCGTCATCCGTGCAGCGCCTGATTACAGAATACTTGATATGCGTGCCGTTTTTGACCGTGACCTCACCCACGGTAAACGGGTACTCCTTTCTGGGAACAATTCGGACTTCAGCAAATAGCAGGCTTCCTGCCGGACCCACCATCCTGACGCGCTCGGGGTTGATTTCAGCGAATTTTTCCACAAAACCGGTAACAGAAAGAGAGAGCGAAGGCTGAGACGGATCATTGGTTTCAATGTGCACCTTTTCCTTAATCGATCTTCCGCCGTAGCCGCGCGTATTGACCGTGACCCGAATGTTGCCCGCCTGCCCGGGCGGGATCTGGCTCGCACTGGATGCGGCCGTACACCCTCAACCCGACGCGATCTTGACGATCTCCAATGGTTCATCGCCGCGATTGTGAAGCATGAATTCATGCATCACCTGGCTGCCCTCCACAACCGATCCAAATTCATGGGTGCTATCAGGGAGAAAGGCCTGCGGCCCTTTGGAAGGGACATCCGCCCTCGCTGCGAAAGCCGGCAGGAGGATGATGCAAGCGACCGCTATCATAAACGAGAGGTTTTTCAGCATACGAAAATCTCCTTTCATTCGGGATGGTCAACGACGACCTTCAAGCGGGAGCTTTTGCAAAAGCGCCTTCGCAGTGCCGGGCCGGCTCCGGTAGACCTTGATGGTCAGGACAACTGATGCGACCAGGAAACCGGCATCGCGGGCCACGGTCCACAGATCGGCCGGCCCGGTGGCTGCTTCCGTCGAAAAACACCCGCAATGGATATCCAATCCCCTGATGAGATTGAACGTCAAAGCGCCGATGAACACGGCTAGAAGCCCGCTGCTTAAAACGGCTGTGCCCGGGAGCCACCATCCAGCGACCAGGAACACCCCCAGCAGAAGCTCCAGCGCCGGCAGGATCAACGCCGCCAGGTTGACCAAGGCATCGGGAAGAATCTGGTAATGGTAGACTGCCTCCGCAAACGCCTGGGGATGCAGAATCTTGTCGAAGCTGGCAAACAGAAACAGGGCACCCAGCATCAAACGCAGTATGTGAAACAAGGCGGGACCGAACCTTTCAGAAGCACTATTCACGCGCTGCCTGGTTCCACCGCATTCCACCTTCTGGCCGCGCCCTTTGTCCCCGTTGCACGCCAATTCGCACAGGATGGCGCCCTGCCCGCAGTCCGCGGTCTCGAATTGCAGCACAGGGTGGTCGATGCGAAACCGTTCGAGCAAGCCCTGTCTGATTCTTGCTGCAATCTTTTCGGTGGAGCTGACCAGTTGATCAGGCACCACCACGTGACAAGAAAAGGCCGTGTTGGCGGAAGATATGTGCCAGGCATGCAGGTAATGGACGCCTTGGACACCCGGCAGACCCACCAGAAAGTCCCGGACCTCTTCCAAATCGAGGAATCCGGGCGTGGCATTCATCAGGACAGCCGTGGACTCCTTGAGCAGACCCCATCCGTTTTTCAAGATGAAGGCCACGATCAGCAGCGATAGGAAGGGATCGAGCCAGTACCACGGATAAAAAAGCAGCAGGAGGCCGTTGACCAGGACCGCCACCGAGGTCAGCAGATCTCCGACCATATGCAGGAAAGCGCCGCGGACGTTCAGGCTGTGCGCTGCATCGCGGTGGAGCATCCATGCCGACACGCCATTGCCGACCACCCCGACCCCGGCCAGGATGATCACCGTCAAACCGTCGACCTTTTCAGGGTGGAAAAAACGTTCTACGGCATGATAAAGAATGACTCCGGAAGCGCCGGTCAAAAGAATCACATTGATCAGGGCAGCCATGATTTCGGCCCGCCGGTAGCCGAAGGTATTCGACAAGGTTGCGCCCTTGCGGCCGATCCGAAAGGCGATATATGAGATCAGGACGGCAGTGAAATCGCTGAAATTGTGTACGGCATCCGAGATCAGAGCCACGCTGTTGGCGAGCAGACCGCCGATGACCTGCGCCACGGGTATGACCAGGTTCAACCCTAAAACAATCAGGAGCCTGGACCCGCTTGTATCCTTCAGCTCCGGACCGTGATGATGACTGGAGCAGCAGCCTTCACTGTGACGATGTCGGCCGGGAACATCTTCGCGCATGATGTCAACCCCCAAATCCTGTCGGCAGACCGGCTTGGAGCCAGACGCTCCAGCCGTTGACGAGCACATAGACCCTTTTGAAACCCATGTTGATGAGAAACAGGGCCAGTTCATGGCTCAAATCGCAACTTTCGCCGTCGCAATAGGTGATTATCGTCCGGGCTTCGGCCAAACGGTCGACGCTCTCTGCAATGTAGCCGTCCACTTCCTGCCAGGGAAGACTCAGCGCCCCCTGAATGTGGCCCTCGGCATACTGGCTTTGCGGACGAGCGTCGAGGAACAGGACGTCATCCTGCTGGAACAGCCTTGCAGCGTCATCGAGGCTGATCACCAGACTCCTTCCGGCGGCATCGGAGAGCCGCGCCTCCGGCGACCAGGCCCCGATAAGCGGGATACCGTCGTTCCGCCACAGGTTGAACCCGATCCCGACCAAACTGGCCAGCAGCAGGATGGCCGGCAGCTGCCATAAAGCCTGCTTCAAGGGTTCTGAAAACGGTTTGCCATCGCTTGCAGGTTTCATTCTTCCCACTCACCTGGATCCGTTCAGGATGCCGAGAAAGAACCTTTGCCGAATCCAGCCGTTAAGGCCTTTCATGCGTTGCCGACAATGGGGCTGACGATGAAATAAACGCCCAGCAGACCGATAACCACTCCGGCGCTCCGGCGAAACCACAGGCCGGCCCCCTGCCACGAACCGCTTTCCGTAAGCCTGCGGACGAAAGCCGTAGAGCTGCCGGCCGCAACAATGGGAAGGCAGTGACCCACAGCAAAGAGAACCATCATGACGGAACCCGCAAAAATCTTTTGCTGCACGGTGACAATAGCCAGTATCGGCGCAATGAACCCGAAGGTGCAGGACCCGGAAAGAATGCCGTAAGCAAGCCCCAGGCCGAAAGCGCCGTGGATGCCCTGCAGCTTGAGGCGATAGAGGAGAGAGCCCGACATGGAGCAGGCCTCAACCCCCAACATGCCCATGGCCACCCAGATGAGCACCACCCCGACAAGAACCTGCAGCCAAATCCCCACATCGCCGAGCATGCGGCCGAGCATCGCGCAGACAATGCCCACAGCTGCAATCGTGATGAACAGCCCGAGCGTGAAAGCACCGGCGTACCATCCGGCCCTCCGGGGATTCACCCCATTCTCCTGCCCGCCCACATAAGCCACGATCAGGGGGATGGAGGCAAGGTGGCAGGGGGAAAAAAGCACGCTCACCATCCCCCATAGAAATGCGGCGCCGCCCGCGATGACCAGCCCGCCACCCATCCAGGTGTTGACCGCTATCATGAACTCTTCGAACATGGTCTATCTCCTTTTCATTGGACGACACCGATTCGGGCCAGTTGTTTGAGCACCTCGGATTCAGAAAAGAAACCGACGTGGCGAAAGGTCTCCGAGCCGTTTGCATCGAAAAAGGCCTGGACCGGGATGGAGCGAATCCCATAGCGGGCGGCAAGGACTTGCTCTTCGCCCGCATGGACGAAAACGACGTTCAGCTTTTCCGGATACTCTTTGCGCAATTTCTCCAGGATCGGCTGCATCATGTCGCACGGGACACAGCCCGAGGCCCCGAACTCGACCATCGTAGGTTTGCCGGAGCGTCTGGCGCGTTCCACGGGATTGTCCATTGCCAGCCGGTTTTGTTCTTCCACCCACTTTTCATTGACACGGAGGTTCACGGAGTCGCCAAGACCCAGGATGTATTTGGAAACAGCCGCCTGTTTCCTGTCTTGAAGCAGGTACTGGCGTATGTTCTCGGCGACTCGCTCGAAGGGCGCACCTCCCATCATTTCCTGGTTCTGCTCGTAAAAGGCGCGGACATCAGCCTCAGAGACGGTCAGTGACCCGGTTTGCTGTTCGAACAAGGCCTGAATGGTCTCGGAATCATCCCCGGCAGCCTCTGCCACCCCCGCTTTGCGGGCCTCCTTAAGCAGGATTCGTCTCGTGGCCTCCTGCTCCAGAAGGAAGAAGAGGTTCTTCTCGAGCTGCGCGCGCAGCGCCTTTTCCTCCTTCTGGACGGTTTCCACCAGCTCCGCCCGGCTGATTTCAAGGTCATCCGCAAGGAGCAAGGTCTCATCCGGCATGGATGCAAGTATGGCGGAGGCGAGGATGCCGGAAGCGAGATCCGGGTATTTTGTCTTCACGGTGACTGCCTCCGCAGCCGATGCCGATCCCGCCCAGAGCAGGAAAATCACCACCGCAAGGAGCAGGGCCCTTAGGATACGTGGGTACGGATACGGAGCTATGCTCCGCTCGAAATGGAAAAGCAATGTGTCTCTCCTCTAAGATTCGAATATCTTTCGTTTGGTTCGCGCGTATCGAAAGGCCGCAGCTTTATTCCCCTTAAACCTGCGGGCTGCAGCAAACCGGCCTGACGCATTCCAAGACTGAATCGCAGAAGAAAGAATCTTCAACAAAGAAAAGAGCACTTCAGCAGAAAAAACGGGGGTTTGGCGAAAGGCAAAAAATCAAGCAGATGCAAACTGGTTCGCGACGAACAAAGAGCGACGTCGGGCCTCTCGAGACCCACTGGCAGAAGGAAATCTTTCCTATAGGAGCGTAAATCCGTTTCAGTTGAGGTACTTGAGCGATCGGGCAGGATGAACAATCGGCCGCCGCCGGATCCACAAGGCAACAGCTTGCAGTGGTGAGGCGGCAAAGGGCTGCCATCAACGTCGAGAACGTCGCTTTTCGGGCAATCGGTTTTCAGGTGATTGGACTCCCCGCCGGGGCAGGGCCACCCGGAGCCCAGAATCAGCACCAGCAACATCCAAATCACCACACGGGGCCCTCTACCAGCCATAAACGCCAGATCCTTTCAAAAAGGTATTTTATCCCCCGATTTCAAAGGTTGCAACCGCCTTTTTCGGGCGCCTTAAAGATTGGGGAATGAACCACGCTTTTTGCGTGAGTTGCCAGGTTCTCAAGAGTGGGTCCTGGTATAAACATAAGCGAAACCGTTGGCTTGCTTCCTTTTGTACGAATGCACCCGATTTCCCCGCGGCGATGATGCACCAAGCTACCGCCAAAGACGCGGACACCCGGTTTTCGACCGCAACCTCACTCGAGCTAGTCCCGTTTGATCACGAGGACCGGGATTTTCGAGTGGCGGATAACATGGTCCGATACGGATCCGAGAAGCGCCGCGGCGACATTGCTTCTGCCATGGGAGCCCAGCACAATGGCTGATACATTTTCAGATTCTGCAACCTCCAGTATCTTGGTTGCCGGCACCCCTTCCTCGACGCGGACCTTTACGTCAAAACCAGCCGCTCTGAGTTCCCCTTCGACCGGCTTGAGCTCTTTCAAGGCCTCATCCGAAAGCACCTCACAGGCCTGCTGCAGGAATGCCGCGACATCTTTCCCCGCCAAGGCAATCCCTTTCGCCACATAATCCCTGCATTTACGGCTGATTACCATCAACAAAACGACTTTCCGAACCCCTGCGCCGCGCATGTTCTTGATATAGTCAACGGCCTTCAAGGATATCTCGGAGCAATCCGTGGGATAGAGTATTTTTTCGAACATGTCGTCCCCCCCCTCGCGACTCACCCATCCAGATGAGATTTCAGGCCGCTCCGCCCGCTTTGTTCAATCCGGGCGACAAATCCACGAATCAAGCGGATCGCAGCTTCCTTATCCGCATCCAAGGCGACAGCCTTCATCTCCTGGAATTCTTTTTCCGTGATAGACAGTACCAATTTCTCCTCCATCGAAATGAACCGCAATGCCGCAGACCGGCATTCCGCATAATTACGCTTACCATTCTTCCGCCTTATCTCATCTGGAGCGGGAGAACTGTCTGAGGGCTTTTTAGGCTCTGCTTCCGCAGGCCGGTGAAAGCTGGAACCGATGGAACCCGCACGTCAAAGAATTGCGCATCTCGAAAGATGGGCTCAAACCGCTATTTTGAAGATTACTGGGGCCGATTTTTGGATGCCGCCGACTCCGCGTCGCCCTCTTCGAAAACGGCCCCCGGCAGACGCTCGACGAAGGATCTGATTTCATCGCGTACACGGCGGTAATGTCCCAACGCTTCCTCCTCGCTGCGAGCGACTTCGGCGAGCTTCGGCGGATCATCAAAGCCGACATGAACGATTCTGCCCGATCCCAGGTAAAGGGGGCACGTTTCATATGCATGGCCGCAGAGCGTGATCACGACGTCGAAATCCTGAACAGGCAGTTCTTCAATGGTTTTGGACGCCTGTCCACTAATGTCCACCCCTGCCTCGGCCATCACTTTCACCGCCAGCGGGTTCAGGCCGTGCCTTTCAATGCCGGCCGAAAAGGCTTCCAGCTCGTCCGATTTCAAGTGTCGCGCCCATCCCTCGGCCATCTGGCTGCGGCAGGCGTTTCCGGTGCAAAGGAAAAGAACCTTCGGCTTGTTTTCCATGAGCCGTTCCTTTTTCTCTCAATCGAACACAAATCGCCCGAGATAATCGGACAGTTTCAGTCTGTTCTCTTCGATCAGCTCGGGACAGTGCTCTTGCCCCCGCCCCCCTTCCACCACGAGGGCCGCGAAGGCCATACAGGTAGGCCGACCGCACTTCCCGCAGTTGGTCCTAGGCAACAGTCTCAGAATTTCCAGCAACTTAGGCTTTGCCCTGCCCGCATAACAGGGCGTGATGCCCTCACGGTCCTTCCAGGCCTGGTTGATTTCATTCTTCATCCACTCGAGGATCCGGTCCGCCTCTTCCTCGTCCTTCAGGGCGTTGATGGCTATTTCCCGCGCCCCCACCCGGATGATCTTGCCCTGATGATGGAACATCACCGCCGGAGGATCCACGAAATACTGTGTTCCGCCCAGTACGGCGTTCAGATAGGGCAACGCCTCGCTCACGTCTTCCCGAAGATGCGCGATGCAGTGAAGAGAGGTGAAGCTCGGGTTGCACTCCGGCCGAAAGATTTCCCTGGTGTAACCTGACAACAGCACGGATTATTCCTCCATTCAAAAATCCATCCTTGGATGCGCATCGATCCCCTCGCCGAGGAGAAGGCGGATTTCCCGCGCGCATCACCTTCCCCTCGGGCTCTTTTCCCGGCAGCGCCCTTCCGTGCATGCCCCGGTGGCGGCCTTTATATCATCCAAGGACCGGGCACCAGCGGCTATGGACCTCAAAATATCCCCCTTGCTCACGCCCGAACAATAACAAACCATCTCTTCATCGGGAGCGCTCCGGATATCCTTATTCAAAAACACGATCGAATCCATAAATTTCGCGTCCTGGACGGCTTCATTCAACAAGAACTGCAACAGCATCCCGTCCCAGCGTTTCCGGTGACGGCAGCGCCGATCTCCTTTTCATTCAAGATATCTTTGACAGCCTTTTTGACCCGTTCGATCTCGCTCCGATCGAGATTGAAATCCTTGTTCTTGGCAATGCCTTCGTCAGTGAGAACCAGATAGCGCCTCAAAGGCACCTCAGCTTTTTCACAAATGGCCTTCGCGCAGCCTATCTGGCAGCCGTCGATAACGATCATGAGGGGGGCATCCTTTGCCGATTGAACAAAACCGGAAATCTGCCCGCCGACCCCCGCGAGACAAAACATCTTGCCGAACCCCTCTTGCGTGAGTTCGATCGCCGCCTGGTTCGCAAGCTGCCCGACATTGGATCCGCCCGAACACGTCAGCAGCATCACGTTTCCATTTCCCCCACAACATCCCTGAGCCATATGTCCACCTCTTCGATTCTTCTGGAGGATCTATCCAGCAGGTCTAAAGACCCCGATATCCTCTGAATTCTTTATCGTTGAGCAACCCTCTCCTGCCATCCAACCGGCTTGACCGCCTGAATGTAAGCTGAAAAGACTATTCTCTCAGCCCCTTCTGCAACGCCCCAGCCTTGGATGATTGTTTCACTCTGATCCTTTTTCCGGACGGTGATTTCCTGAAAACCCAGTTCCGAGAGCATCTTTTCCACCTCGCCAGGTGAAATCGCCCCGGCCACTCAACCCGTATAGGCGGCAGGGTCGTTCTTCAGGGCTTCAGGAAGTTCCCCGGACCGGAGGATATCGGAGATGATAACGCGTCCCCCCGGCTTCAGCACACGAAAGATCTCGGCAAAAACCGCCCTTTTGTCGGGCGACAAATTAATGACGCAGTTGGAAATGACCACATCCACGCTGCGGTCTTCAACCGTAAGGGCCTCGATCTTTCCCAGGCGGAAATCGACGTTTGGGATGCCCATCCTCTCGGCATTTCGCTGAGCCTTCAGGACCATCTCCCTGGTCATATCCATGCCGATCACCTTCCCCGACGTCCCGACCCGCCGGGCCGCCAGAAAGGCATCGAAGCCCGGACCACTCCCGAGGTCCAGCACAGTCTCACCGGGCTTCAAGTCCGCCATGCCGACGGGGTTCCCGCAGCCAAGCCCTAGATTCGCTTCACCGGGCGCCAACTGCAGGTCTTCATCCCGGTATTCCAGGAGTATGCCTGCCTTCTGGATGTCTGGTATCAAAGACGGACCGCCGCAGCAGGCGGCGGCCCCGATTCCGCCCTTCCCATCTGCAACGGCAGCGTACTTCTGCTTCACGAGATCATGGATCTCATCCTCTGGGGGTCTCATAGCATGCGCTCCCGGTTATGCCGACAACCAGTCGACCGTTGAACTACTTACCGATCCATTTCTTGATCTCTTCCTTCGAAGGGACCTTCCCCACACTTTTGACCTCCCCGTCCACCACCACAGCCGGGGTGCCGAAGACGCCGTACCTGGCTATCTTCATGGTGTCGGTGACCTTTTCCACCTCGGCGTTCACACCTGCTTCGGCAATCGCCTCCTTGACCACTTTTTCCGTTTGCTGGCATTTGGGGCAGCCTGGCCCCAGAACCTTGATTTCCATGGTTGCATGTTCTCCTTTTTGTGTTTGTTTTGTTAAACCCGAGACGCCGCCTCCAGAATCCACTCTGTGGGGATCGCCTCGTAAATCCGCCCGTTCCAATCCATCCTGCGGTCCCTCATGGGCATTCCAACGACCTCGATGCAGAAGCGACTGTCGCTTTTGGAAGGATCTGCGTCGGGCGGCCGCTGCTCGAACAGCATTCCGTTCAGCAGACCAAAAGGGGCTGCAGGGGTTTCATCCGCAGCCGGAATCGTTTCTCACAACGCGAGGTTCCATCCTCTCGGTTCCGTTCATCGACCAGGATCTCTCAGACCCCGCGGACCGCTTTCCCCGTGTCGGCATAGCGATGGCACGCTTTGCCGCGCCTATCGGGATGAAGCCATTCCATGTCCAAGTGGTACGCCATTCCCGAAGGCCATCAACAGGATCAGCCGATCCATGATCCGTAGATCATACCGGCGATGGTGGACATCACCACGATGATCGTGCAGAAGACCGCCGTCTTCTTCACACCCATGACACTTCCGATCACCAGCATGTTGGGGAGGGACAGCGCCGGGCCGGCCAGCAGAAGCGCCAGGGCCGGGCCCTTGCCCATCCCTGCCCCGAGGAGCCCTTGAAGGATGGGAACCTCCGTCAGAGTCGCAAAGTACATCAAGGCCCCGGCCACCGATGCAATCAAGTTGGCCCAAAGGGAGTTCCCGCCGAGGAGCGCCTGGATCCACTGCTCGGGGATGAGCGCTGCGTGCCCCGGGCGGCCCAGCATGAAGCCGGCCACGAGGACCCCGCCTCCCAAAAGCGGAAAAATCTGTTTCATGAAGCCCCAGGTGGCGTCCACCCAGTTCTTGCACTCAACCTTCGTAAACCAGGCCTTGAGCATAAACCCCAGAAGGACCAGCAATCCGATGGTGATGTACCACTTCGCGGCAAAGATGGCCGGCCAGATTCCCGTCGAACCGGGGGCCGGTTTGGCGAAAGCGGCAAACACCAGGATCAGCACCATGGTGCCAATGTAAAGCGTGTCTTGAAGAAGGGTCCGCTCGTTCGCGTCGGCTTCGGGCACATAGATTTGCCCGGCCGTGCGCGCCGCATCGTCCTTCCGAAAAATCAGGGCCATCAAGAGCCCGGTCACAATCGCAAAAAGCACCGCGCCCACGGCCCGGGCCAAACCCAGTTGCCAACCCAGGATCTTGGCGGTCAGCGTGATAGCCAGGACGTTGATGGCCGGCCCTGAATACAGAAAGGCCGTGGCCGGGCCGATGCCGGCGCCCCGCGTGTAGATCCCGGCAAAAAGCGGCAGGACCGTGCACGAACACACCGCCAAAATGGTGCCTGAAACAGACGCCACCGAGTAGGACAGGATCTTGCTCGCCTGGGCCCCGAAGTACTTCAGCACCGAGGCCTGGGACACGAACACAGCGATGGCCCCGGCGATGAAGAATGCCGGGATGAGGCAAGTCAATACATGCTCCCGGGCATACTCCTGCAGCATCATGAAGGCCTCGAGCCCCGACTGCCGCACGACGGGATTGGCCCACGGCACATAATAAGCGGCTACAAACGTTCCAACGATCAACAAGAGTTTGGTTCTTTCCTTCATGATCCCTGTTCCTTTCCAGCGTCCCCGCGCCCGGCCGGTCTCGCCCCGCCACTGGGCCCATCGCCCATTGGTTGCTCGACCCCATCGGGAAGCCGAGCAAAATCAGCCGCCACAGATCATCTCCCTCCGTATTTCCGGAAGCTTTTTCACCAATTCCCTCACCTCGGACTCCTCCTCGAGCCAACCGTGGAGATGGCCGAGCAGAGCGTGGGCGTAAGGGCTTGCGTCGTTCCCCGCGAGTTGGTAATTCACCCACAGGCCGTCCTTGCAGGAAGTAACCAGGCCCGCCTCTTCCAGGATTTTCAAGTGCTTGCTGACGGTGGACTGGGCCAGGTCCAGAGCCGTATGGATCTCGCATACGCACATTATCCGGCGCTGTAAAATCTTGATGATCTTCACTCGACCTGGGTCGGATAAGGCCTTGGCCACTTTGATAAAATCTTTCATGAAATCTCCATATCGCTATATGGCAATATAGCTTTACGTCCTCTCCTTGTCAACTAAAAAAACCAATTCGACTCTGAATTCTCAGGCAGGGAGGCATGCTTATCTCATCAATCTGGCGTTTCAATTGCATAAACCTCCAGGAGGGGTGGGTTTTGTTAACGCAGCCGGCGGAGGATCGCGCTCAATCCGGCAGCAGCGCCTCCACCCTGAACCACGCAGCGCCTTTCTGCCAACGCGCAAGGCTTGGAGGGTCTAAACAAGAGAGGGGCAGACGCTGGATCGAAGCAATCCGTTAGGCACTGCGGGGCACCGATCGACGCTTGCCCGATTTCATATGGAAGGTCTTTCAAAAAGACCATCGAGGTCCCTGGGAAAATTGGTCGATCTCATCCAAAGGAATCACTCCCCTCGATGACAATGACCTTGACAACCACTGATGAGCAGTATATTTATAAATTGGCATATGTCAATCTCATCGGCTTCGTGGCGCCAACCTGCCTCGCTGGACGGATTCAGGTTGCCCTAAAAGATACGGCCTCCCGGCACGCTTGCTTTGGTTCGGTAAGAAACATGGCGTTTCCGCTCTCGGCTGTAGGCAAAGGATGAACGGATCATGGATGAACGTCAGATTTCCCAAGTAAGGGTGAAAAACCAGTTCGTCGGCATCATAGGTCTCGAAGCGGTCTTAGCAGCCGTGCGTGAAGCCTTTCGGGATGCACCGGATGACCAGATCAAACAGGAATTGCTCCGGAGGCTCAGCGCCAAGAATTATATACCGGCAAAGGTCCGCGAGGACTATGCGGACGCCTTCCTTCGCGAGTACAGGAAATTCTGCGGAATGCCCTCTGAAGACGAGGCGGACGGATTGCTCGAGATCAAGATTCTCGGCCCAGGGTGTTCGCAGTGCAACCGGATGGAGATGGAGATCATGAACCTCCTGACAGAACTCGCCCTGCCTGCCGATTTACGTCATGTAAGAGACATTAAGGAAATCGGGGCATACGGCATCATGGGAATGCCGGCTCTCGTCATCAACGGTCGGGTTATGGCGTCGGGCAGTGTACCGCCCCGTGCGCGCCTGGCGGCACTGCTCAAAGAGGCGGCGGGATATCGAGAGTGAAATCAAGGGCTTTGGGCGGTTTCCATCGCGTCGAAGGCCTGATGAAACCCCATGATGAAGCGTATTCGAGCTGATCTAACTGAGGAGATTATGATTAAAGTCATCATGAGAAAAAGTCTTGCGGTTTTTCTTTTTCTGACCATTTTGTTGGGTTACCGCTTCCTTGCTTCGTCGTACGCAGCCTCGGTTCCGGAGGTACCGGTAAAGGGGATGGTGACGATGGTGGACCTTGGGGCCGATAAATGCCTTCCGTGCAAAATGATGGCCCCCATCATGAAACGCGTGGAGGAAACCTATCGGGGCAAAGCCGCCATCATTTTCATCGATGTCTGGAAGGATCAGGCTCCAGCCCGGCGGTTCGGCATCCGCGCCATTCCGACGCAGATCTTTTTCGACAAGGACGGCAAGGAGGTGTACCGCCACACAGGGTTCATGGCGGAGACGGACATCGTAGCGCAACTCAAACAGATGGGTGTCGAGTAGCATCGTCTGCCTGCGGCGAAGCCAAAAATGCATGGGAATAGGAGTGATGGAATCCTGAGGCAGGGCCTCCGCTTATCCGTGCAGTGGCGAAGTATGCAAACTGCGCGCCTGTACAAGTAAGCGGAGACCAGAACGTTTAAAAAGGTTTTTGAAGCGCCTTCTCTTATTATAATCAACAAACCGTCACAAACTGATGCCCCAAAATGGGCTGCACCTCTCTAATAAGGATGAAACTCACGGACATTGTATTCACCCTTTTCCACCGTCTGCTTGGAATAGGTCGTGATAACGAATTCACCGGCAAACTGACTCACAAATGGATACCCCGCCATAGCCCATCCAACCACGCCGCCTTCGTACTTCTTACCGTCCTTGACTGTATCAGAAACACAGTACACATTTTTGTAACCATAGCGATAAAGAAAAGCGGTCACATACTTTGTGCGGTGTGAGGTTCGGCAGAAGACATAGATTTCCGCGTTCGGATCGGGGATCTGCTTCGGGATGGTGTACATATGCCCCGCATGAATATGATCGGTTCCACGGATATGAAAATCGTAGAATTCCGGATGGCTGCGAACATCCAGAAGATATATTTTCTTTCGGTATTCCGGATCGGCCATCGCCTTGGTCCAAATTTCGTGCAGTTTAAAAATGTCGATGATCTTGTCCGCAGGAATGATACTTGAAAATTCCTTATGGTAGGCCTTCTCCTGGTCATTGAGGGGGTTGTCGGACGCCGATGCTACCGCACCAACACAAAACAAAAACGTAAACGCAACAACAGAAACAATCCATTTTTTCATTTGCGAGCCTCCCTACGAAATTGACGGATCGATAGAGCCCTCACCGACAGAGCACCTCCTTTCCGGGCCGAATATTTACGAAAATCACGAGGAATATACGTCTTCCCATCCCCTGGGTCAAGGCAGTTCACTCATTTAGCCAGCTCGGTTGCAAGGTCTGTCAGCATAAGCCAATCCTGTGTGTCGTCGATCCAAACTTTCCATCCGGATATAGGCTTGATTACCAATCTCGGTGTCAACCTGCACGTTTGCTTGCGGGACGACCCATAAATCGCCTACGCGCAAAGGCTTGATGTCTCTGATGTCAGCAGAACCGGGACCCGCCACGAAGGGATGGGACTGAGTACCTGAAGGATGTGAAGAAAAACCTCATCCCGGGATTGGAAACGGGTCGCGCTGGAGCATCCTTGACGGATGGACAAGAGCCAACCCTTAAAGGGACTTTTAACACTCTCCGCCAGTCCCTACCGAATCGCTGCATAAACGATATCCAAGGCCCGCTGGACCCCGTGTGTCGGCAGCAGACTGCACCCCTTCGCCGGCCTGACATGCCAGAGGGCATCCTCCCGGACAACCTCTACCCAGAAATTCTGCATGAGACCATCCTCCCCGACAACAATGCGAACCATGGCCTTTTTCCGCACCGGGTCGTAAAGGGTTTCCTTGAAGGCCACCGCCGGATTCCCGTAGCAACGCTGCGGTTCGAAGCACGACGGGTCGAAATGCTCCACGCGATAGGTGATCAAGCCGATATCCTCCTTTAAAGGCCAGGTCCGGTGACTGTGTTTCTTCAGGTAAAGCCCGTAAAACACCTCCTGCCCCGCCGAGAGCCACTTCTTCTCATACTTGGTGGAAAACTGCGGCCCGACACGCCGGGTGCTCTTTCCGAAGCCGGTGTCCGGCACCTGTTCCTGGAGCCACACAAAATATTCCGGGTCATCGGTCACAATGACAACCTCGCCCTCATCGATCAGACGACTGTTCAGGAGGCACAGGAACTCATGCGAAAACAACCGGTTCTTGGTATGTCGCTGCTTCGGCCAGGGGCAGGGGAAGAGACAGCGAATCGAGGACACCGAACGCTGCTCAAAGAGCCTCTCCAAGGCCGCTGCGGCATCTGCCCGTATAATCCGAATGTTCGAAACCCCCGCAAAGGAAATCTTTCTTAGCGTGCGTTTGACCGGCAACCAACCCGTTTCGATGCCGACGAAATTCGTCTCCGGATGGGCTCCGGCCTGGGAAACCAGATAGTCCCCCAGCCCAAAACCGATCTCAATGACCGGGGCTCGCTCGTTCCCGAATATTCGGGCCCATTGGAGAGGCCTCTCCAGATCCATCCAAGGCAAAACCGGTTTGAGAGAAAGATATGTTCGGCCCATTTTTCTGTTTCTTATTCCGATCCGTTTATGCTATTAAAGAAGGTTTAAAATAAGTCCCGGCTGGAGCTGCATAGCTCAATAGCAGGTTGATTATAGGTCAATGCCGGCCGCTTCTCAACCCTTCAGCCATGTGGATGACCAGCCGAGATGGTCGGATATAGATCCGGTTATGACACCAGCCGTCAGGCGTTTGCGAATAAAGAAAGGAGTTCAAATCCATGCCATCCAAGAGTTTAGAAGCCCGATCCCAACAGAAGATCTATTGGGAGACCAAGCTGAGTCAGCGGATTGCTGAACTGGGGGAAACAGGCCTCGATCCGGCCGGCATCGCCAAGGATGCAGCGGTCCGCAAACTGAGAGCCACTCTGCGAGCCACCCAAAACCGGCTGAATGTGATTGACGGATTGGAGCGGAAGCAGGAAGAAATGACACGCCTGAAAGCTGAAAAACTCGCCCAGCCCAAAGAGGACAAAAGCGACAAGAAAAGAAGGAAACTGGAGGCCGAAGAGGAGGCCGTCAGCAAAAGGCAGCAGAAAAAGCAGAAGAAAAAAGAGGGCAAGGCGCAGCCGGCAGCCTAATCGCTTCTTCCCGACTGCATCCTGTTCCCATTCGGGAACGGTCTTGAAACCGGCTACGGCCCCCTGAGCACTTCTGGAAATGCCGAGCGCTTCAGAGCGATCCCCTGCGAGGGGGTGATTTTCGTCATCCTGCCCCTATCGGGGCCCCCTTCGAAGGGGTTGGGCTGTGCAGGTTGAGTCTGCGAAAAATCATCCCCGTCTTTGGCGTGGAGGTTTTCGGCCTGTTCCCGCCCGGGATCCTCCGACGGGCGCCTGCTCCTTCAAGAAAAGGAGAGAGAATGGACCCAAACGGTTTGATAGAGATCATCCGGCGGCGCCTGAGACTGCCAGCGGAAGATTTCGAACGGATTGCCGCGAACCCAAAATATCAGCGCCTCTTCGCCAATGCACTGGAAGCCAGTAAATATCAACTGGTTGCAGAGGTCATTCAATCGGAAGGGTGCCACTCAGGCCATTTCGTCGGACAGCGCCTGGTCTTCGATTCATCGGGAAACCTCCTTACACGGGAGTCGCCGGAGCGCATCTGCGCCTTCCTGATGCCAAACCTGACCACCCTGATCAATGCCTTTTTCGAAAACCTGATGAACGGCCGCGATCCGAACGAGGTGATGTTCAATCGGACCGGTTGCTTTGACGTGGGACCTGCCTGCGGCGGATGGGGGCATGTCGTCGTGGAAATGCGGGCAGAGATCCGCCCGTTCTCTTGATCTTCAAACCCCGCCAATGGATGCGCCGCAGAGGCCTCCCCTTAACGATAACGGTCGAATGGGCTGCCATGGCTTTCCACGAGGCACGGACCGAGCACTCCGCCGCCCTGGGACACCCTTATCGCTGGAGCAGGGGTGCCTCGGCGATAAACAGGTGGGGCGCAATTCCGGCCAAGGCCCATCCCTCAAGTCTGGGGCGCCTTCTATGGATCTTCCTAGCGCTTTTTTCTTCCACCTATGCCCAGATGGATCAGGGATGGATCTTTTTTAGCCAGCTATCCTCTTGCAGTGGATAGAAATGATCCAGATTTCCACGGCCTTGCCCTGCTGTCATCCCCACCCGCTCTCCCGCAGACCACAGCACACCACCGAATCACTCGCGACTTGAATCACGAAGCGACTTTCTCCCTCTCACCATCCATGAACCGACCTGTCGGTTGAGGAGGATGCTGCAGATCATGCTTAAGTGGACTGATTTTACAGCCCTATTTTTCAAGCATGCCCCGCTGCGGCCGCCCATTCCTCGTGTGTCCATTACAGCCGTTCAGTCTCCCCTTCGTCCTGGAACCGCCGTCCTCGAAGCACGGCTGTCCAAAGGTTTGGCACACTGATTGCACCTCTTTCATGATGACTTCAAACTCAATCACAAGGAGGTTTTATCATGAAAAAGACAGGAATGGTTCTGGGAGTTCTCTTGTTGGTCGGAGCCTTGGCCTACCCCGTATTCGCCTGGGGCCCTGGACGAGGCGGCGGCATGCCGGGCTTTGGTGGCGGTTTTGGATCCTGCCGTGATGGAGGAGCGGCCGCGGCGAATCTCACCGACGAGCAGCGGGTCCAATTGGATGAACTGCATCAGAAATTCTACAATGAAACCAATGAAATCCGAAATCAGATCTGGACCAGGCAACGCGAGTTGAGCACCGTCATGAACGCCGACTCGCCCGATCTCGAAAAGGCCAAGGCCCTTCAGCGGGAATTGAACGGCCTCAAGGGGCAGATGGCCGAAAAGCGCCTGGACTACGATATAGAGGCCCGCAAGATCGCTCCTGAAGCGGGGGGCTTCAGAAACGGAAAGGGGTACGGGAAAGGCATGAGAGGCGGATACGGCTCCTGTTGGGATTGAGGGTGATCACACTCGAGCCCGGGTCTTACGGCATAATCCGAAAGACCCGGTTCAGTGAAGAAATCATGACACGACGCAACATCAATCCGTTCTATCCCGGATCTCGCTGACTTCGGGATCCTGGTTTTCATCGACACCACAAATCGGATCCCGGCAGCGATCCGGACCGAAGGCCAAGGCCTGAATCTGGTGGGCCCGATTCAGGCCTCATCCAACAAGGAGGATGGGAAGATTCTTGATACCCTGCAGCACCTTCTGGGAAACACTTCCCAGAAAGAATTCCTTGAAAGCCGAAAGGCCCTTTCGGCCCATCACCACCACATCATAGCCCGCTTCGGCCTCATGGATGATATCTCGAGCGACGCCCTCTTTCTGCGGTTCGATCTTCATGTGGACGTGTTCAGGTTGGAACCCGCACTCCACAAGCGCATCCTTCCCCTTTGCCACGGCCGTCTGGACCAATTGACGCTTTTGCTCTTCGACCTCACAAAACGCGTTTTTCTGCGTCGCGAAATAGGGCGTTACGCCGCCGCCCTCCAGTTCACATGCCGCCGCCAGATTCGGGAGCACACTGAAAAGGGTGACATCATGGTCCTTGCTGAAGGTCTCGGAGACAAACAGAACCGCCCTCATCGAATTTTCGGAATAATCCATCGCGACCAGCACCTTCTTGCCCATAGAACACCTCCTCCTGATGAGCCCTATCCAGGTAATCAGGCGACACACCCCGCACCCCGGCCGCCTCTTCCCCGGTCGTTTCATTCCATTTCATAGGGCGGGATTACAAGCACGAGGGCTGACTCCGACGCTGTCTGCACCCTCTTTCCACCCAAAGGCAGCTCCGGTCCGATGCTCCCCGGCGGGGAAAAAGGATGCTGGGTCGTCTGCCCTGCCTTCTATCATCGTGTGATCTTAAAAGAGGTCGCACCCGAAATCAAGGGTTATCCCCCGGAACAGGGCCCTTCTCGGGCATCGGCGACCATTCCCCGGACAGGTTTTTCCTTTTCTCGTCCTGTCGCCCGTCGGTGTTGCAATCCTGGTTACGGGTCTTATGTTATTTTGTATGCAGACGTGGAGGATTCGGAGGGACAGCTTCAGTGCAAGGCTGGATACCGGCTCCGCTCTGGTCCGATCGCCATGAGCGATCGCAATGAAAAAGAGATCGGATTCGGGTGCCAATCTCTTCACAGACGGCCCCGCTCAGTCCCGGCTTCACAGGGCCTTGTTTCAGACACATTTTTAGGATTCCAATGGGTTGCGCCCGAACGGCCTGCCGATCGCCACTGCGGCAGACACGCAAGGCGGTTCCAGGATCGCCCGAAAGGCCGCCCTGAGAGTCAAGAACGCGCCAGACATGGATTGGGAGGTATGAACGATGGAGAAGAAAACGTTTTCGATCCCCAATATCAGCTGCGGCCACTGCGTCAAAACGATCGAGCGCGAACTGAAGGAAATAGTGGGTGTGACCGGCGTGGAAGGAGATCCAGGCCTCAAGACGGTCGTCGTCCGCTGGGAACCCCCTGCAACGCTCGAGGCCATCAAGGCGACGCTCGAGGAGATCCATTATCCCGCAAGCGATTAGAGCTTTACCATGACCGAGAAGACCATCGATCTGCCGATCACAGGCATGACCTGTGCGAACTGTGCCCTGACCATCGAACGGGCCCTTGGACGACTCGAAGGCATCCAGCGGGCGCAGGTCAATTTCGCCTCGGAGAGGGCCACCATCACCTATGACCCCCAAGCGGTCACCCTCGACGCAATCATCCGGCAGATCGAACAGGTTGGGTACGGAATCGCGAAGGCGTCAGCAGAATTCCCCGTAACGGGGATGACCTGCGTCAACTGCGCGACAAACATCGAACGGACCTTGAAGAAGAAGGTCCCCGGGGTCTTGGGCGCCGCCGTCAATTTCGCGGCCGAGCGCGTTCATGTGGACTATGTCCCGGGGTTGACCGGTATCGACGAGATGCTCGCCGCCGTCGAAGCGGCCGGGTACGGAGCGCTACGACCGGCTGACACCCCAGAGGACGAGGATGCCGAACAGGCGGCGCGCAGGGCCGAGATTGCGGATCAGACCCGGAAATTTGCGGTGGGCGCCGCTTTCACCCTTCCTCTCTTCTTCCTCAGCATGGGGCGGGATTTCGGCATTCTCGGCCTGTGGAGCCATGCCGCCTGGGTCAACTGGCTGCTGCTCGCCCTGGCGACGCCCGTTCAGTTCTTCACCGGCTGGGATTACTACACCGGCGGCTGGAAGAGCCTCCGGAACCGGAGCGCCAACATGGATGTGCTGGTGGCGATGGGATCCTCGGTAGCCTACTTCTATTCCCTTGCGCTCCTGTTCTATCCGCCGCTCGGTGAGCATGTCTACTTCGAGACGTCCGCGGTCATCATCACCCTGATCAAACTCGGCAAGATGCTCGAGGCGCGGACCAAAGGAAAGACCGGCGGCGCCATCCGGAAGCTGATGGACCTGCGCCCGAAGACCGCAACGGTCCGGTTGGAGCAGGAAGAGAAGACCATTCCCCTCACCATGGTACAGGTCGGCGATACGCTCGTCGTCAGGCCCGGAGAGAGCATCCCTGTCGATGGGGTCATCCTCGAAGGCGCCTCCGCGGTCGACGAATCCATGCTGACCGGCGAACCCTTGCCGGTCGACAAGGCCCCGGGGGACCCGGTGGCCGGCGGCACGATCAACGGGGAGGGAATGCTCCTTTTCCGGGCGACGCGCGTCGGGCGCGACACAGCACTTGCCAGGATCATCCGCCTGGTTCAGGAAGCCCAAGGCAGCAAAGCGCCCATTCAGGCCCTGGCGGATCGTGCGGCGGCGGTCTTCGTCCCGGCTGTCATCCTGATCGCCTTTTTCACCTTTTTCCTTTGGTGGACACTGGGCGGGGCGTTCGTGCCAGCCATGATCCGTTTGGTGGCGGTCCTGGTCATTGCCTGCCCCTGCGCACTCGGCCTGGCAACCCCCACCGCCATCATGGCCGGTACGGGCAAGGGTGCGGAGCAGGGGATGCTTTTCAAGAAAAGCGAGGCCCTGGAGACCGCGACCAAGCTCGACACCATCGTATTCGACAAGACGGGGACCCTCACCCTGGGCAAGCCCCTTGTAGCCGACATTGTCCCCTTGGAACCATCATCCTTCGACAGCGACGCCCTGTTGAGAATAGCCGCATCCCTCGAACGAGGCTCCGAGCACCCCTTGGGCCGCGCCATTGTCCGGGAAGCTGAGGATCGACGCATCGAGCTTTTGAGCCCTGAGACATTCAGGGCGTCTCGCGGCATGGGGGTGAGCGGCAGCGTTGATGGACGTCCGGTAATGGTTGGGAAACCGGGCTGGTTTAAAGATCAGGGCTTCGATCTGGCGCCTGTCATGGACGCCCTGAATGCTCTGCGCAGCGAGGGGAAAACGGTCATGCTGGTCCTGGTTGAAGAACGTCCGGCAGGGCTAATCGCTGTGGCGGATCGCGTCAAACCGGAGGCTGCAGCCGCTGTTCAGGCGCTTCACGCCGCCCGTATGCGGGTTGTTATGCTCACAGGCGACAATCGTGAAACAGCGGAGGTCATAGCGGCCGAGGTCGGGATCGACGATGTGGTAGCTGAGGTCAGGCCCGAAGATAAATCTGCGAGGATCAAGACCATGCAGGATGCCGGGCATCGGGTCGGAATGGTGGGGGACGGCATCAACGACGCGCCGGCCTTGGCGCAGGCCGACGTTGGAATGGCCATCGGCACAGGCACCGACGTCGCTATCGAGACGGCGGACATCATCCTGGCAAGCGGCAGCCTGAAAGGGGTGCCGAGGGCGATCGCCCTCAGCCGCCTGACGATGCGCACCGTCCGGCAAAACCTTTTCTGGGCCTTTTTTTACAATGTGGCCCTGATCCCCATCGCAGCCGGCATCCTGGCACCCTTCGCCGCATTTCCGGATTTTCTGCGCCACCTGCATCCCATCCTGGCGGCGCTTGCCATGGCGACAAGCAGCGTAACAGTCGTCAGCAACAGCCTCCTGCTCTACCGCCGGAAATCTCTTTGAGGGAAACCGGCAGCATATGGACAGCCAGATCCGCATGCCCTGGTTTACCATTCTGCAGAACCGGAAATCCTGAAGATGCCCGCGCGAGAAAAAATCACCGACGGTTCGCTCTGAAGTCCACCCTGACGCGCCATACCGGCCATCCCGCAAAGGTCGGAGCAGCGACTCGGACCATCCCCTTACATTCGCCGGACCATGACCACCCGGTAACGATGCGTGTAGTCCTCCACCCGCCGCGCCGAGTCGTACACCTTTTGCCGTGAAACGAGATCCAGCGCCGTTTCCGTCTGCTCAGGGGACATCTCGATCAGGAGCCACCCGCCCGGAACCAGAAATTCCGGGGCGCCCTCTATGATCCGCGTCACAAAGTGCATTCCCCGTTCGCCTCCATCCAGAGCGACCCGCGGTTCGTAATCATGAACCCCGGAAGGCAGCGTGTCATAGACCTCCGAGGCTACATAGGGGGGGTTGCTGACGACAAAGTCGAAGCGGATGCCGAGGGGCCTCACGGGTTCCCAGAGATCCCCCTGCAGGAGGTGGACCCTTTCTGCAACCCCATGCCGCCCCACGTTGGCCTCGGCGTAACCCAAAGCCTCGGAAGAGATCTCCGTCGCCCAGACCTGCGCGGAAGAAAGCGATTTTGCGAGCGCCACCGCCACCGCCCCCGATCCTGTCCCCAGTTCGAGGATCCGGATATGCTCCGTCGCAGATTCCGGACTCCCACGAACCACGTCCAGCACCTGCTCCACCAGCAGTTCCGTTTCAGGCCTAGGGATGAGCACCCCTGGACCGACCTTGAAAGCCATCGACCAGAATTCCTTCTCCCCTCTGATGTAGGCAACGGGTTCAGCCAGCAGCCTGCGCCGAATGAGCTCCCGGAACCCTGCGACCTCCTCGTCCTGGAGGGGTTGATCGAACCGAAGATACAGCGCCACACGCTCCAGCCCCAATTTCAAGGCCAGCAGGAGTTCCGCCGTCAGACGCGGGCTTTCCACCCCCTTATCCTTCAGATAGAGGGCGCTGACATTCAGCAGCTCTCCAATGGTCCAACGCCTCGCAGTCATATCCGGCCGGTCATCAGTGGATCGAAGTGCTGTGTTTCAGGGCTTCGGTCTGAAAGTGGTTGATCAGGGGCTCGACCACCAGGTCCAACTCCCCTTGCAGCACCGTATCGATCTTGTACAGGGTCAGTCCAATGCGATGATCCGTGATACGCCCCTGCGGAAAGTTGTAGGTCCGGATGCGCTCGCTCCGATCGCCGGACCCCACCATGTGGCGCCGCTCCTCGGAGATCCTGGACTGCTGCTCCGCCTGCTCCATGTCGAGGAGCCGCGAACGGAGCACCTTCATCGCCTTGGCCTTGTTCTTGTGCTGAGATTTCTCATCCTGGCAGGTTACCACCAGACCGGTCGGGAGATGGGTAATCCTCACCGCCGAATCGGTTGTGTTGACATGCTGTCCGCCGCACCCGGACGACCGGTAAACGTCGATTCTCAGATCCTCCGGATCGATCTCGACGTCGATCTCCTCGGCTTCGGGCAATACAGCGACGGTCACGGCGGAGGTATGAATGCGGCCCTGGGCCTCCGTTTCGGGGACCCGCTGGACGCGGTGGACCCCGCTCTCATACTTGAGGCGACTGTATACTCGATCCCCCGTGATCAGGAGGATGACCTCCTTGAAGCCGCCCATGCCGGTCTGGCTCTGGCTTAAAATCTCCGTCCGCCAGCCTTTCAGTTCGGCGTAGCGGCCATACATCCTGAGGAGATCCGCCGCGAAGAGCGCGGCCTCCTCTCCGCCTGTTCCGGCACGAATTTCGAGAAGGGTGTTTTTTTCATCATTGGGGTCTTTTGGAAGCAACAGAAGGGTCAAGCCGTGCTCTGCATCCTGCAGTTCTGTCTTGAGAGCCTCGATCTCCTCCCTGGCCAGTTTCCGCATCTCAGGATCCGCATCGTCCAGCAGCGGACGATTGTTTTCGATCTCCTCCTGGATAGCCTCATACCGCCGGAAGCTCTCGATGATCGGGCTGAGCTGGCTGTGCTCCTTCATGAATTTCTGATAGGCCTTTTGGTCCTTCAGAATATCGGGTTGAGCCAGCTTCTCTTCGAGTGCCTCGAAGCGGGTTTCGATATCCTTCACTTTGGCAAACATCTTACCTATTCCTCTCGCCAAACGATAAACCGATCCCGATGCGGACTCTCATCGAGGCATCCCCTCGGGGCCTCACGCACATAGATCACTCAGTCGATGGAGACAGGACCATTACGGCCTGAAAGAAGACAACCAAGAGACTTATGGGCAACAAACTGCGTTGAAATGCGGGCATCGCTCGGCGCAATGCAGGCGGGGACGTCCCTATCGAGGGATCATTTGCTTCCGCCGATCCAGGAGATAAACGGCACAAGCGCACCAGCGGCCACTCGGTGCAAAGACTCCGGAGCCTGGGGCGACCCGGCCGCCTGTCACCTGATCCTCGGCCGACATACCCCGCCAGCGGATCCCATCGAAGCAAACTGTGTGGACACCGCGAGGGCCGGCCACTTTCACGCCAGGGCGACAGGCGCATTCACTGAACCGCCGCCCCACAGCCTCGGACCTAAAGAATTCCAATCTCGAGCCTGCGGCGCTGTGCCGCACCCCATACAACCCCTTGGCGGCATAACGCTCTGACGCATCGGGTCGGCCGCAGATTTCCACAGAATCCCCCCCGGCGCTCCAACAGAGCGACTGCCTGCGCTGTGCAAGACACGCCCGGCCTGGAGCCGAGCCAGCCAGGAAGGAGTCTTCGTAGCGCAGAACTATTCCTTGCCGCCTGACTGAAACTTTGCGTATTTTTTGCGGAAGCGCTCGACACGGCCGGCCGAATCGACCAGCTTCTGCTTGCCGGTAAAGAATGGATGGCAACTGGAGCAGATCTCCACGCGGATCTCCTTCGACGTGGAACCCGTCTCAAACTCATTGCCACAGGCACAGTGAACCGTTGCCCTATGATATTCCGGATGAATGCCCTCTTTCATATTCTCATCTCCTGAACCTTATTCGCTCATTGAAGCTAGAAACTCTATATTATCCTTCGTCCCTTTAATTTTATCAAGCAAAAACTCCATACTGTCCACCGGGGTCAGCGGTGAAAGCAGCTTCCGAAGAATCCAGATGCGATTCAGGTCCGCCTCCGGGATCAGCAGCTCTTCCTTCCGGGTCCCGGACCGATTGATGTCGATCGAAGGGAAGACCCGCCGGTCGCTCAGTTTGCGGTCCAGATGGATCTCCATGTTGCCGGTCCCCTTGAACTCCTCGAAAATCACCTCATCCATGCGGCTCCCCGTATCGACCAGTGCCGTCGCAATGATGGTCAGACTGCCCCCTTCCTCTACATTCCTGGCAGCCCCAAAGAAGCGCTTTGGCTTGTGCAGGGCATTGGAATCGAGCCCGCCGGAGAGGATCTTCCCGCTCGGGGGCACGACAGTGTTGTACGCCCGCGCCAATCGTGTAATGCTGTCGAGAAGGATCAACACATCCCGCTTGTGCTCGACGAGACGCTTCGCCTTCTCGATCACCATTTCCGCCACCTGAACGTGCCTCTGGGGCGGTTCGTCGAAGGTCGAACTGATCACCTCGGCATCCACCGAGCGCAGCATGTCGGTGACCTCCTCCGGGCGCTCGTCTATCAGCAACACGATCTTGTGAATCGACTTGTCATTGGCCGTGACGCTGTTCGCGATATTCTGGAGGAGCATGGTCTTGCCTGTCCGGGGAGGCGCCACGATCAACCCTCTCTGCCCTTTCCCGATCGGCGTCATCAAATCCATGATGCGAGCCGAATAATTCGTCGAAGTGGTCTCGAGGTTGATCCTTTCCTGCGGATACAGCGGAGTCAGATTGTCGAAGAGGATCTTCTCCCTTGCCACCTCCGGATCCTCATGATTGACCTTTTCCACCTTGAGCAGGGCGAAATACCGTTCAGAGGCCTTGGGAGGTCGTATCTGTCCGGAGATGGTATCTCCCGTCCGCAGATTGAACCGTCTGATCTGCGATGGAGAGATGTATATATCATCCGGTCCAGGCAGGTAATTGGCGTCCGGCGCCCTCAGAAACCCGAAACCGTCCGGCAAAATCTCCAGAACCCCTTCCCCGTAAATCAACCCGTTCTGCTCGGAGTGCGCCTGCAGCAGCGAAAAAATGAGGTTCTGTTTGGGCATACCCGAAGCCCCCTCGATGTGGAACTCCCTGGCCATATTGGTCAATTCGTTGATCTTCATCTTCTTTAATTCAACAAGGTTCATGCGTCATCTCCGTTTCAAGGGATCATTGCCGTCATCGAATGGGTGGGGTTCGGCAAACATGCCATTCTGCAGTCAAAGCACCGAGTGCTTCGCGTCGGAAGGTGACCGGGCTCCTGCGGCCATGCACCTCCGGATGTCAGCAAATGGTAGGCCGTCATCAATCAACAGACCGTGGTGGATATGGAATTTGCCCGCGCCTTCATTCTACTTCCGCTTGGGCACTCTCTATCAGGAGTCCTTGCAAGAAACGGTGAGAAATGGGTTCAGCGGGATCGCGCACACGACGCTAACGGGATAAGTGGTGTTAAAGGATTCCTCCTGAGGGCAGGAAGAATATGTTAGGGACAATATAGGCTGTTTTTCCTGCTTGTCAATCCTTTTCTGATCCGTCAGATCTCAGCATGCGCCGCTCTCAGGGCCTCCAAAACGGTCGCCATATCTTCAGGCAAAGGGGCCTCGATCAGTAGTCTCTTTCTGGTTACAGGATGGTCGAATGTGATCCGGAATGCGTGGAGCATCTGACGCTCGACAACTGGCGGATCAGCCTTCGCATGGGACCAGGTCCGTCTCCACCCGGCACTCCCCCTGCCGTAAACCGCGTCGCCCACCACAGGATGACCGATGTACGCCAAATGCACGCGGATCTGGTGTGTTCGGCCGGTCTTGATCCTGACCGATAGCAGGGAGCATCCCACACGGTACACTTCCCGCCGCTCCCAAAGACTCAGGGCGTAGCGCCCCCCAGAGGTCGGCACGCACATTTCCCTGCGCTTCATGCGGTGCCGTGCAATCGGTGCCTCGATCGCGCCCGAAGGCAAATGTACGATGCCGTGCACGAGTGCTAGATATTCCTTGCCGATCAGACCGTTCTTGAACTGCCACGAAAGCAGATGATGAGCGGCATCCGTTTTTGCAACGATCATCGCCCCGGAGGTATCCTTGTCGAGGCGATGAACTATCCCGGGGCGCGCCATTCCACCGATCCCAGACAGATCATCGCAGCGTTGAAGGAGTCCATGGACCAGCGTTCCCGTATCATGCCCCGGAGCGGGATGCACCACCAGCCCGGCCGGTTTGTCCACCACCACAAGCGATTCATCCTCGTAAAGGATATCGAAATCGATTGCCTCGGGTTCGAGTCCCAGGGGCTTCGGAGGCGGAATCGTAATGGAAACGTTGTCTCCAGGCCTGATCGCCTGGCTTGGTTTGGTTACCGGACTACCGTTGATATCGACCTTTCCACCCTTGATCAAGGTCTGAATGCGCGAGCGGGATAATTCAGGAAAGCGGGAAGAAAGAAAGACATCCAGCCGGATGCCCCCACGACCGGCGGGTGCGCTGCAAATGCAGTGATGATGAGCATCGGATACCACTGCAGGTCGGTTTAAACCCTATGCAAAAATGCGGTCCAGGTCGTCTTCGACCTGGTCTTCTTCGACATTGCGCGCCAGCGAGATTTCCTTTACGAGCAGGGTCCTTGCCGTGTCCAGCATCTTGCGCTCACCGAAAGACAGGTCCTTTTCGAGCTTCAGCATCAACAGGTCGCGGTAGACTTCGGCCACCTCGAAAACCGACCCGGTTTTGATCTTTTCCATGTATTCGCGGTACCGCCGGTTCCAGGTCTGGTTGTCAACACTGATATCCCGCTTCTCGAGAATGGAATAGAGCTTGCGGACCTCGGCCTGGTCTATGATCTCACGCAAGCCGACATTGTTGACGTTTTTTGTGGGAATCATAATGATCATGTTGTTGTCCAGGATCCGCATGACATAAAAATCCATCTGACACCCGGAAATCTCCTGGGTCTCGATCTTCTCGATCACACCCACACCGTGAGCGGGATACACAGCCAAATCTCCTACACTGAACATTGAACCCCCCATACAAAACACTGGAAACCTGATGTTTGCCTGCTTTGAAAGATGGGCATCGGTCTGAAGGGCGAGTATTTCGGTAAAAGGTTTTCAGTCGGTGGACATTTTCCTGGAGACAGGAACCACGCCCCTGTCTCCAGGATCCATCAAAAAGCCGGGGTCGCCTCTTAGGGCAGGCCCTGCTAGCCGACGATCCAGCCGAGCATCGGCAGGATCGGCGCGATAACGAGCGAAACCACGGACATCAGCTTGATCAGGATGTTCATGGCAGGGCCGGAGGTATCCTTGAAGGGATCGCCGACCGTGTCACCCACAACCGCAGCCTTGTGGTTGGGGGAACCCTTGCCGCCGTGGTGGCCTTCCTCGATGTACTTCTTGGCATTGTCCCAGGCGCCGCCCGCATTGGCCATGAACAGCGCCAGGAAGGCGCCCATGGTGGTGGCACCGAGCAGCATGCCGCCCAGGGTTTCTTTGCCCAGCAGGAAGCCCACCACGACGGGGGCCAGAACCGCCAGGAGCCCGGGGGCGACCATTTCCTTGAGGGCCGCGCCGGTGGCGATGGACACACAGGTCTTGGGATCGGGTTTGGCCCCTTCTTTCCCTTCGAGCAGGCCGGGGATCTCACGGAACTGGCGCCGGATCTCCTCGACGATGCTGAAGGCCGCCCTACCGACGGAGGTCATCGTCATCGCGGCGGCGAGCATCGGGACGATGCCGCCCAGGAAGACGCCAATCACGACCATCGGGTTGGTGATGTCGATGACTTTCAAACCCGCGGCCTGGGTGTAGGCCACGAACAGCGCGAGAGCGGTCAAAGCCGCCGAACCGATGGCGAAGCCTTTTCCGATGGCTGCGGTGGTGTTGCCGAGGGCGTCCAGGCTGTCGGTGATCTTCCGGGTCTCGGGGCCGAGCCCTGACATCTCGGAGATACCGCCGGCGTTGTCAGCGATCGGGCCATAGGCATCGACCGTCATGGTCGCACCGACCGTCGCCAGCATACCGACCGCCGAAAGGCCGATGCCGTAAATGCCGGCCATCTTGTATCCGATGAAGGTCGCGACGCAGATGCCGAGCATGGGAAGATAGGTGGACTGCATACCGATGGCCAGACCGGAGATGATGACGGTCGCCGGGCCGGTCTTGGACTGCTCGGCAATCACCTTGACGGGTTTCCCGGAGGTGTAATACTCCGCCAGGAGGCCGATCGCGATGCCGCAGAGAAGCCCGGAGAGGATCGCCCAGAAGGCGCCCATGGGCATCCCGAGTCCCTTGGTCACCAGGATGGTCAGGATGACGAAGATGATCGCCGCCACAAAGGTCGTGTAGCGCAGGGCCCCGGCGGGATTCCCCTTCTGGAAGACCTTGATCGAGAAGACGCCTACGAAGGAAGACACCAATCCGGCCATGACGACCAGGAGCGGCATCGACATGTACTTGAGCCGGATGGCCAGTTCGTCCAGACCGGCCAGTTCGGGCCGGCTGGCGAGCCATCCCGGGGTAATCGCCAGGGTGGCCCCGATGGCGATGGTGGCGATCACGGAACCCACGAAGGATTCGAAGATGTCGGCGCCCATCCCTGCGATGTCGCCGACGTTGTCACCGACGTTGTCTGCGATGACGCCCGGGTTACGCGGGTCGTCTTCCGGGATGCCCGCTTCGACCTTTCCGACCAGGTCGGCGCCGACATCCGCTGCCTTGGTGTAAATGCCGCCGCCCACACGGGCAAAGAGCGCGATGGAACTGGCGCCCATGGCGAACCCGTTGATATAGTGCGCGGTGTCAGGGCTGCCGCCGTAAATATAGAACCAGATTCCAAGACCAAGGAGACCCAGCCCGGCAACCGCCAGACCCATGACCGACCCGGAAAAATAGGAAACGTTCAAAGCCATTGCCTGGCCGTGCTTGTTGGCGGCCTCCGCCGTGCGGCTGTTGCCGCGCGTCGCGGCGGTCATGCCCGCGTAGCCGGCCATGATGGAGCAGGCAGCCCCGGTCAGGAAGGCGATAGCGGTCTGCCAGTTGATCCCCCACCCCAGCAGGATGAAGACGATCGCGATAAAGACGACCAGAACGGAATACTCCCTCTTCAAGAAGGCCATGGCCCCCTCGTGGATCATCCCTTCCAGTTCCTGCATGATCTTGCTGCCGTTCGGCTGCTTCTTGACATAGCCATAGATCAGGAAGGCGATGACCAAGCTCAGGATCCCCAAAAAGGGAGCGTAGATTGTTAATCCCTGCATCAGCTTTTTTCCTCCTTAATTGCTAGATTTTGGCAATTGGTCCAATTCATTGCCGCTTCAACCCCCTTCAAAAGAAACCATTCGCAGGCGCGAATGGCAAGGCGGACGACCTGATCTACGTTGGCAAGCTCATCCTCGTAAAAGGGACCGAGAACAAAATCCTCCACTCTTTCCCCATAACGCGGCCGCCCGACCCCCACCTTGACCCTGGTGAAATCCTTCACACCCAGAGACGCTATGACGGATCGGACTCCTTTATGCCCCCCCGGCCCCCCGTTTCTCGCTACCTTGACACGCCCCAAGTCGAGATCGAGATCATCGTGCACCACCAGGATCTTCCCAATCGGAGTTCCCAGTGAATCCACGGCTGCCCTTACGGCCAGCCCGCTCAGGTTCATGCAGGTCTGGGGACAAAGGAGGATGAACGTCTCACCTTCCAGTGCCGCCCGGGCATATCTGGACTGGAAGGCTCCTTCGAGCCATTGGCCGGCCATTCCCCCGAGCCAGCTTTCCAGCACCCGAAAACCGATGTTGTGCCGGGTATGCCGGTAGACCTCGCCGGGGTTTCCAAGCCCCACAATCAGGTACGCCTCCTCGGATCGGAACTCACCCCCTTTCTCTACCAAGGTTTCAGGATTTCCCAGCGGTTGACGCTTCAGCACCTCCGGCCTCTTGCAACTCCTCTTCGGCCCCCTCGCCGGCCTGTGCGGTCGGAGCGGCGACAACGGCAACGGTGAGGTGCCCCTCATCCAGAGCCGTGATCCCTTGAGGCAGCTGAATATCACTGATATGCACGGCGTCTCCGACATCCAGCCCGGAGACGTCCAACTCCAGCTTCTCAACCAAGGCATTCGGCAGACAGGAAATCGCCAGTTCCCGGCGAACATGCTGGAGAACGCCGCCGTTCTCAACCCCGGCGGGGATCCCCTTCAGCTCGATCGGGATGTTCACGCTGATTGCCTTGTCCATAGATATCTCGTAAAAGTCAGCGTGCAGCACCACGCCCTTCAGCGGATCGGTCTGCAGATCCTTGATCATCGCACTGCGCCGGTCGATCGCCCCCTCCGCACCGGCGATCTCGAGATTCAGGAGGATGTTCTCTCCCCCAGCCTCCCTCAGAAGCCGCTCCAACGCGGATTTTTCTATGCGGAGCATCATTGGGTTCGATGAAGGGCCGTAAAACACGGCGGGTACATTGTCCTGTCTCCTGAGTTTCCTGGCTGCCCCTTTTCCTTTGGTATCTCTCAACACGGCAGCGAGCGTAAGCATTGACATGGTTTCCTCCGGTACTAATTAATTTTTTCACAAACCCACCCAGACGTCATCCTCGGGCGATCTCTTGTTCTGCCCTAAACGAAAAGCGTGCTGACCGAGTGGGAATTGTGGATTCGCTTGATGGTCTCCCCCAAAAGCTCCGCCACCGAAAGGACGACGATCCGCTTGGAGGTTCTGGCCTTATCATTCAAAGGGATGGTGTTCGTGACAACCAGGCTGTCGATGCTCGAGGCCTCGATACGCTCAACGGCAGGACCCGAGAGGACTGGATGCGTGCAGCAGGCATGAATGGAAACCGAACCGCGGTCGCGCAAGGCCTGTGCGGCCTGCGTCAGGGTCCCCGCCGTGTCCACCATGTCGTCGAGGACGATGGCCGTCTTCCCCCGCACCTCGCCGATGATGTTCATTGCCTGTGCTACGTTCGGTGCTTCCCGGCGCTTGTCGATGATGGCCAGAGAGGCGTTCAGCCGCGTCGCAAACGCCCGGGCACGCTCGACGCCGCCCGCGTCGGGCGAAACGATGACCAGGTTGTTGTGAAAGTGCCGCCGGATATACTTCAGCAGGATCGGAGCGGCAAAGATGTTGTCGACAGGGATATTGAAATATCCCTGGATCTGCCCGGCATGCAGGTCCATCGACACCACACGGTGGGCGCCCCCCGCCGTGATCAGATCGGCGACGAGTTTGGCGCTGATGGGAACGCGCGGCTTGACCTTACGGTCCTGACGCCCGTAGCCGTAGTAAGGGATGACAGCCGTGATCCTTTCGGCGGACGCACGCCGCAGCGCGTCCATAATGATCAGGAGCTGCATGATATTGTCGTTGACCGGTGTGCATGTCGACTGCAGGATAAAGGCATCCCGCCCCCTGACATTTTCGCCGATCTCTACGAGGGTCTCACCGTCGCTGAAGGTCCTGGTGGTGATCTTTCCGGGCTCGATACCGAGGTAGTTGCAGACTTCGAGGGTCAAGGTTGGGTTGGAGGTCCCGCCAAAAAGCTTCATATCAGTCTTCCCAAACATCCAAAAAAAATGGCTGGGGTGGGAGGATTCGAACCTCCGAATGCGGGCTCCAAAGGCCCGTGTCTTACCGCTTGACGACACCCCAAGGATTTACGTGCCTCGCACCACAAAGACGTGCGGCCAACCCTCGTCAAGTAGTCGCTCTGCAGCAAGAGAGGCCTGTCTTTCGGATTCAAACACCCCGAATACCGTGGGGCCACTCCCGGACATCAGTGCACCCAAAGCCCCGGCCCGCTTGAGGGCATCCTTCAAATTTCCGACGGCGGGATAATGGGCGGCGGTGACCGTTTCAAGGTCGTTTTCGAGGAGCTCAGACAGCTCAAGAGGCTTTTTTTCCAAGGTTTTTACTATAAAGGCATATTCCCCTGTTGTCAACCTTAATTTCAGATGCCCGAAGGCCCAGGCCGTCGATACCGCGATCCCGGGGTTCACGAGGACATACCAGTACCGCGGCAGAACCTCGATGGGCTCGATGATATCGCCGATTCCCCTGGCAATACATGGCTTCTGTTCCAGAAAAAAGGGGACGTCCGCGCCCAGTGACCTTGCAAGTATGAGAAGGCGGCGACGGCTCAACGGACTGTCGAATAAGCGACTGAGCCCCAGAAGCACAGCCGCCGCATCACTGCTGCCGCCCCCGAGCCCCGCCGCCACAGGGATGCGTTTGGTGAGCTCGATCGCGAGGCCGGCATTGAGTCCTGCAGCATCGAGGAAGGCCTCGGCCGCCCGATGCACCAGGTTGTGCTCCCCCGCTGCGAGAGCGATCCCGCCTTTACAGACAAGCTCAATCCCCGACACGGAGCGCAGGCGGATATCCAATTCGTCAAAAAGCCCGACGGGGACCATGACAGAGACCAGTTCATGATACCCATCGGGCCGTCGCCCGATCACCTTCAATCGCAGATTGAGTTTAGCCGGCGCAAGCAGGTGCACACGATCTCTTCGGCCCTCGTGGGGCGGCTTGCCCCTTTCCCGTTCGTCGCCTGGCAAAGCAGCCGTATACCTCCAGTTTACCCGCCCCGTGCACAGATAGGAAGCCGTGCGGGGCCGGAAACCGCCGTTATCCGCTCGCTCATCCCTACTGTACGGCCTTGACGTACCTCCAGCGAAGGTCCGTCAGGATGCTTTCCAGCAGATTCTGCTCGTCTTTCGTCAGGTTGCCGGAACTCTTCTCCTTCAACATGCCGATCGTGTCGATGCCGTGTTTGGCCAGCTCCAGATCCTTGATTCTCTCACCGGTCTGAGGATCCGGAATCTCGCCCAGATTGAAAAGCGCCGACGAACTCAGGCTCAGGATCAACGTCGAAAACGTTACAGGAGGTAAAGGCGGAGTCTCTGCCTTTCTGGCCTTTCCCGAATCCCTGAGAATCTCCTCCGGTCCGGATTTCGGACCTGCCGCTTCCTTCGGTTCGCCGGCCGTCGTCTTCTCCTTCAGTTCGCCCTGCTGATCGAAGGCACGGCGGTCCTTGATCACAAAACCCTTTTCTTCCTCTTCCATGGCCTTCCTCAAACGCTGAAAGATTACAATTCGATCCGCTTCACCGCAAAAACATGGGGAAGCCCCCTCAGGGCCTCCAGTCCGTCATCGTTGACGATCGTGTTGGTCGTCAGAATGATGACGTTCTGCTTTTTCTCTCTTTCTTCACCGACATGCATCCGGCTGATATTGAGCCCGAACCTTCCGAGCGTCGTCCCGATCTGGCCGATGACCCCCGGGCTGTCCTGATTCTGGATCAGCAGGATGTGCCCTTCCGGTATCGCTTCCATATAGAAATTATTGATCCTCAGGATCCTTGGACGATCCTTTCCGAAGATCGTCCCGGACACGATATTTTCGCCCTCGAGGGTCTTGACCGTCAAGGCGACGAGGCTCGCGAAATCCTCCGATGTCTGGCTCTTGGATTCCACGACCTTGATCCCTCGCTCGGATGCAATGTAGGGTGCATTGACAAAATTGACGTCATCCTTGAGAATCGGTGTGAGGAGACCCTTCAACACCGCTGTCGTGAGAGGGGCCATATCGTACTGACTGACAGCCCCGGCATAATGGATCTTGACCTCGAGGACCGCACTTTCGGCAAGCTGGGACTGCAAGGCGCCCATCCGTTCTACAAGCGTCACGTAAGGCCGCAGGATGCTCATCAGCTCACTGCTGATGCTCGGCACATTGACCGCATTTTTGACCGTTCCATGCAGGAGATAGGCCGCGATCTGCTCCGCAACGTCCTTGGCGACGTTATCCTGCGCCTCGGTCGTGGATGCCCCGAGATGAGGGGTGCAGATGAAATTGGGAAGCTCCAAAAGCTTGCTCGCCCCAGGGGGTTCCGTCGCGAACACATCGAGGGCCGCGCCTCCGAGCTGCCCGGACCCCAGGGCATCATAGAGATCCGCCTCGTTCACGATTCCGCCGCGGGCGCAGTTGATCAGCATCGCACCCTTTTTCATCCGCGCGAACGTGTCCGCGTTGAACATGTTGACCGTCTCGTCGGTCTTCGGAGTATGAATCGTTACATAGTCGGAACGCTGCAGCAGCTCCTCGAAGGAAACCGGCTCCAGATCCATTTTTTCGATGCTCTCGGGCTTGATATACGGATCGTAGACAATGACCTTCATCTTCAGGCCTTTGGCCCGGTCAGCGACGATTCTTCCAATATGCCCCGCTCCGATAAGCCCCAGGGTCTTGTTGAAGACCTCTCTACCCTTGAGCTTCTTCTTCTCCCATTTGCCTGCCTTCAACGAGGCGGTCGCCAAAGGAACATTGCGCGTGAGGGCCATCATCATGGCGATCGTGTGCTCAGCCGTCGTGATGGTGTTCCCTTCAGGCGTGTTCATCACCACGATCCCCCGCTGACTGGCGGCGGGGATATCCACATTGTCCAGCCCGATGCCGGCCCGGCCGATGACCTTGAGCTGCCCAGCGGCGGCGATGATGTCGGCGGTGACCTTCGTCGCGCTCCGGATGGCCAGCCCATGATACTGCCCGATGATCCCTTTCAACTCCTCCGGCGTGAGTCCTGTATTGACATCTACATCGATGCCCGGCGTTTCCTCCAGGACCTCGATGCCGATTTCTGACATAGGATCGCTTATTAAAACCTTCATGTCTCCATTCTCCTTCTGACCAGGTTGAAATGGGCCCGGCAACGCCGGAACAGCTGCAAACGCATTTACGAAAAGCTTTTATGATATGCGCGACATAGGCGCTTGTCAAGCAATTCGATCAGGGTGGCGGGCCCATCATCACCGACCGCGAATCTCTTCCAGCAAGGCTCTTGCCCTTGGATGCTCCTCCTCCTTCAACCCCTCTTCGAGATACCGTTCGGCAGCATTCAAGTCCCCCTTCTCGAGCTGAATCCGCGCCAGATTGAAATAGGCGTTGGCGTGTGTCGGCGCGGCGCGCACACTTCTCAAGAACGCATTCTCGGCCCTGTCCAGCAAACCGTCCCGCATGTAAGCAATCCCCAGATTGTTCCATGCCCTGGCATGCAGAGGATCCAGCTTCACCGCCTCCTCAAAGGCAGCCAACTCACCCTCCTCCTTACCGGCCACGCCAAGCGCCAGGCCGAGGCTGTACCAGGCCCCGGCATCATCCGGCGACCGATCCAAGTGGGCCCGGATCAGCTCCGCCTGCCCCTCGGCGCACTCCTGCCTCAGGATGCCCTCCGGAAGCACCGTGTAGTCGCTGATGGCCTCTTTGCCGCAATAGGCATCCAGGATGCGGGCATAGCGGGCCCGATCGGACGCGTTCAACCCCTCGGGATCCACAAGACCAAAAAGAGGGCTCCCCACCGAGGCGGCAAATTCGACAAGATCGAGCATGTGCCTGCTCTCCTCACCTTCTTCCAATACCGCGCGGGTACGGCTCGTAATGGAACCCCGCGTGGCAATCCGCTCTTCGATGGTCGTATCGACCACATGCAGCACCCTCGGAGCGGCAAATTCGAGCAGCGGCCGGTCGTCGGTGTGAATGACCCCGGGGCCGAAAAGCGCCTGAAGGTCCTCCGCCACAACCAGGTTGAAAAGGACCCTTGCATCGGGAAGCGTCATATTCCGGGATCGGGCGGCATACTCCAGATTCCGCTCGGCTGCATCGTAATCCAGGAGGGGGCCGTCTTTTCCCCCGACCAGCAAATAATCACCGCCCCCGGTCAGCGCTGTGAAGAGGACACCCTCCGGAAAGACCGACGCAAAGGTGCGTCCGACCATCGCAAAGGTTTCCCAGTCCATCTCATAGGAGTGGATCCACTGCACGAAAATCCCACCGTCGTTCAAGCTTTCCCGAACGATCAAGAAGAACTCGCGCGTGTAAAGGTTTGCGAGGCCGGCCATCCACGGGTTCGAGGGCTCGGAAATGATGACGTCGTAGCGCTCATCACTCAAAGCGAGGTGGTTCCGCCCATCCTGCGAGATCACGTTGCACCGCCGGTCTTCAAGACACCCGTTGTTCCACGGCTCGAAAAACCGCGCGGCCTGGATCACCGCAGGATTGATCTCCAGCGCATCCACCCTTTCAACTGGATAGTGCAGCACCTCCCCGGCCGTCATGCCGCTCGCCAAACCGAGCACCATCACCGTCTTCGCGCCGGAGTGAAACATCAGCGGTACATGGCCCAGCAAAGTCTGCGTCGATCGGTCTCCATGCGAAGAGGCGTCCGGTTTGCCGCTGTTCAAAAGCGTAAACCGCTCGATCCCGAGGCTGTCCACCAAGCGCTCGACCGTCGTGAAACCAGCCGGCCCGTCCGCGAAAAAAACAACTTCCCGCCCCTCTTCATGTCTCGAAAGCAGCCATCCGCCGTGCAGAAGCGCATCCACCCAACCGGTCCGGACAAGATCGGCGGCAACCGTCCCGAAGTTATGGTACCTCCCGTAAGAAAGAAGCCGCGTTTCCCATGCCGGAAAATGCATCAACACCAAAGCACTCATCACGATTCCGACAAAACCGGCCGCAAACGTACCCCTTTTTCCGGAACGTACCGCCCATCCAAGCCACACGACGATGGCCACGCCAAGCTGCAATCCACTGACCGCACGAATACCCGCAGCCTTCCCGAGGAAAGGCAGCAGCACGAACCCTGCGCAGAGCGACCCGCAGATCGCCCCGACCGTGTTGAAGGCGTAGGCCTTGCCGACACTCCCCGCAACCGTTTCCAGCGATCTGGCGGTCAACCGATTCACCAGTGGAAAGGCCGCCCCCCAGAATATCGTGGGGCCAAGCATCAGGGCAAAGAGGATCGCGGACTGGGCCCACACCATCCCTCCGAAATCCTCCCGGAAGGTATAGATCAACTTTGCAAAGAAAAATTGGCTGCCGCCTACCACTTGGCTCACCAGCGCAGCAGACAGCGCAGCCCCTGCCTGTGTTCCCAGTAGCCAGCCACCGGCACAGGCAGCGCGGTCCGCCACCCAGCCAAAGACAACCGCACCAACCGCAAGCCCGACGATGAACGTACCGACCACCAAGGCGAATGAATAGGGTGTCGGCCCCAACAGCAAACCCAGAAGCCGCGTCCAGAAGACCTCGTAGGCCATGGCGCAAAACCCGGACACTGCGAAAACCCAAAGCGGCCAGACAGGGTGATGCCCCGCATCGGCGGCAGCAGCAACTTCGCGAGCCGCAGCCCGCCCGGGACCCCGCGCTCTTTCCGGGCTCACCCCGATTCCTCTTCGACCGATTACGAAACAGGCCAGCGCAACCAATCCGTTCAGTCCCGCAGCGACACAGATCGAGCCCCACACGCCGACAGCCTCAACGAGGAAAAAGCCGGTCAGGAAGGCGCCTAGGGCAGCCCCAAGGGTATTGACCCCATAGAGCGATCCCGCCCGCCTTCCCAGATGATCCAGCGCCTCGATATAGAACCGGCATAGGATCGGCAGGGTCGCCCCCATCAGCGTGGTCGGCACCAAAAGGACCAGCACGCACCCGAGGAAGGCCGTTCCCGTATAAAGCCACAAGGAATCGAATAAACTCCGGTATGCGAGTGCATACAGAGGCCTCAGCATAACGAGAAGCACGGGAATCAACAGACCGTACAGACCGATCGACCCCTCCAGTCTTCCGTAAAGCAGCAGAAGACGACGCCGGTCCGGGTCACGGTCGATCAGCCGGCCGGCCCAGTAGCTTCCCAGGGCCAATCCGCCCATGAACACGGTCAAAACCGTCGCTACCGCGAACGGGGCGCTTCCCATGACCTTGTCGAGGAGCCGCACCCAGACAACCTGGTAGATCAGTCCGGCCAGGCCGGAAAAGAAAAAGCAGGCAAGCGTGAGAATCGAGATCTTCATCATAAAAAAACCTCGAAGGGCCGAAGCCCTTCGAGGTTGAAAACCTTCTTAGACGTTTACCACTGAATGACCAGCATATGCCGCATACCATAAGGATCGTTGCTCAAATCCACGCCGCCCACAGTGTATCTGTCTTCGAAATAATCGCCGGCCTTCAGATAGGCCAAGTCGACCACGTATTTGAGGTTGTCCATGAGCTTCCATTCGAAGTTCAGGTCAAACTCCATACCGAGCTGGTCGTCCACACCGCTAAGCTCCATCTTCGAGGCCTGTAGATAACCAACGACGCCCGTCAACTTCATCGTCTCGCTCATTTTATATGAAGCCTTCAGGTAAAGGGATTCATACCCACTCCTACCCACGCTCCCATTCTCAACGCCCGTGGTATCCCACAGGAGGCCAACATCTTCACTGAAGAACAGGAAGTAGGGCTGGAACTCGGGGCCCACTGACCAAATGGAGTCGCTTTCGGTACCGGTGGCGCGGTCCTCGCCCTGCAGATAGAAGACGCCAAGCCCCATGGTGAAGGGACCCATCGCGTAGTTGCCTTCCAACCATCCCGAAAACATCGCGCCTTCGACGTTACCTACGTCCCAGTCACGAACACGATAATTAATCTCGGAATCTAACATGAACGGACCGGATGTGAAGGTAATCTGGTTGCAGGAAAGATAATCCCACCCTTCGAAAGCCTGGAATTGAATACCATAGAGGAGAGGCTTGAAGACCAGACTCTTGCTAAGCGGAATCACGGCACCCAAAAAGTATGCGTTGGTGTCATCGTAGCTCTTGCTCCAGACGTCGTTCGTAAGCGGCCAAGCAGGGTTCGGAATCGGATCGACGGTGAGAGCCCGGTAACCTTTATAGTCGGCGCCAACGAACCCGCCGTCGCCTTCGTTCAGCTTCTCGAGACCGGCTGCGAACACGATATTCGTGGTAGGAATCTTGCCGACCCACTTGACGCGGTCACGGTTACTGTCCCAGTCCTGGAACCAGGTACCCCAGGCGCCACCGGACTGACGCCCGACGTAGAGATGCCCGCTCAGCAGGGGAAAAGACAGGTAAAGCCGCTCCCACCAGAAATTGTTGTTTCGCGCACGATAGTTCACCCTGTCATCCGACCTGACGACATCATCACCGGCCCCTGTTGCAGAAAGGCTTGAACTACCGTCCCAGAACCTTTCCATCACGGTCACGCGGCCATGGATCCGCACTTTGTCGTTGATGTGCAGAATAGGATCGATCACCATCTTCTGCTTGTAATAGGCATTGGTCGAATCGGCCTCGAAGGTCGGGTCATTGACGATGTTTTCTTTGACCATGATCCCCTTGACATCCATATAGCCGGTCGTCGTCAGCTTGACTTCGGCCATGGCAGGGATCGCCAGGACAAACGCAATGGCCAAGGCCATTACGCCCAAAAGCACCTTTTTCATCACTCTTTCCTCCTAAGGAATGGTTGAATTCTTACTTCATCCTCACCCAAAAAATGAAGCATTCAAAGGCTGTACTCAGCACCACCTCCTTTCCGGAATCGCCCCGTCTCCAGCTAAGGGCCTGATATTTCGCGGCAAAACTCTAGACACAATAGTTGCGAATTTTTAACATCTTGACAACTGATTGTCAAGCATAAATTAGCCTTTGCACAGGAACTACCTCGACACGGTCCCGTCCCCCTCAGCAGAAACCTGCAACTCATAGCTCACCACCATGCTTCTGCCTTGGGTCACCAGGGAGACCTTCCGGTCTTCCAGCAGGCCGACCACCAGGTCGGGGCGGCTGTCGTTGTTGAGGTCCTTGACCTGGTAATCCGACACGGCGCCGCTCAGTTTCCGCGATTCCCAGATGGGCTCGAGCGCGAGTCCATTCCACAGAAGCGCCACGATCCGCCCGTCCTTGAAGGCCTGAAGACGTTCGGTGTAGCCCCCGGTCATGGACTTGTTCCGGTTGATGACCACCTCGTTCCGGCCATCGCCATCGAGGTCCTCGATCAGGATCCGGGCGGGAATGTAAAGATAGGTGGTTTTCATGCTCGTTGCCGTGGTCTCCCGCGTCGCGTCGGGCTCCGGGTTGGTCACGATATAGTTCAGGCTGCCGCCGTAGGCGTCGCTGGATTTATACAGGACAGCGCCTGAAAGATCCCGCAGATGCAGCTGATAGTCGCGGTCGATCATCACAATCTCCGCCGCCTGGTCTCCGTCCAGATCTCCAACGGCAAAATTGTAGATAAAAATACCCTCTTGATCGACGAGAGGAGCATCCTCTCCCGTTTCGTAACTCCCGCCCTTCCAGGCCAAGGCGAAGATGCCCGGCTGAAAATAATCCCGGATGAGGGCGCTGTAACCTCCGGCCGCTCCGGAAGATTTTCTCTGCCCCAGGAGGATCTTGCCTCGGCCCGGCCATGACATGACCCTGAACAGCCAGGGGGAATTTTCCACAATCGGCTTCAAACCGCCCGGACCCAGCTCGAGCACGACGGAGGTCACGTTCAGCCCGCTCACCCTGCTGGCGAATATCTCCGCACGGCCGTTGCCGTTGATGTCTGCGATATCCACTGCGATGAAGCGGCTCTTGTCCGCGGAGGTGTGCACACCGAGACGGCGCATGGCGCCGTTCTCCCAGCGATAGGCCACCACATCGATCCCCTCGAGGAGGACGAATTCATTCCGGCCGTCGCCGTCGATATCCCCCACATCCAGACCGCGCAGTTCTGTACTGAGGATCTTGCTCTTCCAGAAGGATTGCTGCATGACATCCACCTGCTGCAATTGCTGGAAGTTGGGATTCAACGGCGAGACACCCGGGCCAGGCCCCCCTGCCGCTGGTGCATAAGCGGTCTGGACCTCGGGCGCGCGCCCGAAGATCTGCCCGTTCACCTTCTGGGCGAAGCGGTCGATCTCGGGGATGACGGTCTCCATGCCCTGCGTCTGGACGTATACCGTAACAGGCGGCCCCTGTTTGGTCAGGCTCGCCATGGTGGCATCCATGCTGACACTCTCCCCGAATACGGTGAGGCTGCCGAAAAGGACATAATCCGCCCCCAGCTTCCGCCCCACGCCCTCGGCCGCCTCGACATTCAGCGGCCCTTTCTCTTCGGCGACGGCCTCACGCACAACCCCTTTCTCGATGACCTCGACCCGGTCCTTCCAGTAAAGGCGCGAGGCGAGCATATCCTGAATGCCCTCACGGAGGAACCCAAGGTCTCGCTCGGCATTGATCGTAAACGGCAGGACAGCGATCTTCACGGGCCGCTCCGCGGCCGGGACCCCTGAGATTCCGGGCACCACGGCTAAAAGGGCCGCCGCAACGGCCACCAAAAGGAACTTCGACAAAACGCGCTTCATAGAACCAGCCTCTCCTGGAAAGCGTTTCAAACCAGTGTAACGAATAGCACTCAGCCGACCCGCGGGTCAACGGGAAAAACCCGGGAACAGGTGATCCTCAGTCAATCCTCCCTCCGTCCGGCGATGAAATCCTCGGTCATCTGCCAGGCCTCCTCGTCGGTGTATTGCCTCGCCGGATGCTTCATAAAATAGGCCGACGGAGAATACAGGATGCCGCCCTTCCCCCTTTCCAACGCCAGCTTGCAGCAGCGGATGGCATCGATGACCACCCCGCCTGAATTGGGCGAATCCTCGACTGAAAGCCGCAGTTCAAGATGCATCGGCACATCGCCGAAAAGCTTCCCTTCCATCCGGATGAAGCAGACCTTGTTGTCCTTCTGCCAGGCCACCCAGTCGCTCGGCCCGATGTGAATATTCTCGTCCTCCAGGCGCTTCGCCCCCAGTTGAGACTGCACCGCCTCGGTCTTGGATTCCCGCTTGGAGGCCAAGCGGCTCCGGTCGAGCATATTGAGGAAATCCGTGTTGCCGCCCGTATTCAGCTGATAGGTGCGCTCGAGCTTCACCCCCCGATTGGCGAAGAGATGGGTCAACACACGGTGAACGATAGTCGCCCCCAATTGAGACTTGATGTCATCCCCGATCACGGGTACGCCCCTGGCCGCAAAACGCTCCCCCCAGACCGGGTCGCTGGCAATGAACACCGGCATGTTGTTGATGAACCCTATCCCAGCCTCAAGGGCGCATTCGGCGTAAAACCGCGCCGCCTGCTCCGAACCGACCGGCATGTAATTCAGCAGCATGTGGACCCCGGACGCCTTGAGAACCGAGACGACCTCCTCCTTGTCCGGCTCCTTTTCCTTCGCAAGCACGAAACGGAACCGCTCGTCATAGCGGCTCAGATGGGCGGCGCAGCCGTCCAGCACGCGCCCCATCCGGACCGTGACGCCTGTGGGCGCGATATTCGCTTCGATCGTGCGCGTACAATTGGGCAGTTCGAAGATAGCGGATGAAACGTCCCGGCCGACCTTTCTCGCATCGATATCGAAGGCCGCCGCCACTTCGATATCTCCGGGCCGGTAAACACCGATCTTCCAGTGCATGAAGCCGATGGCTTCGTGCTCCTCCTTCCTCCGATAATATTCGATCCCCTGGATCAAAGAGCTTGCACAATTCCCCAAACCGGCGATGGCAATCCTGATCCTGTCCATGACAGCTCAATCCTCCCCCGTTTCCATCCCATCATCACATCGCACGTACGCACGCTATACAGACGCCATGCCATCCGGCGGCAGATGCACGGTGTCTTCTCCACCTGAAGGGTGCACTGGCCTGATGACACCTTTGCAGCCCACCCCGCGGGGCGTTATGGGAAATTCAGTACTGCAACGGCCTGAGCCGGCCGTTCGATCGGCCTCGAAGGGGAGGGGCATCCGGCCGGTTTCAACCGGACCACCCGGAAACTTCAGGCTGCCCATTTCGGCCGCTTCTAACCGGCGCCTTCGCCAGTCTCCTCTTTGGTGAGCCGATCGAGGTTCTCTCTGGCAAATCCTATTCCCGGATCGATCTCCAATGCAAGCCGATAATAGTGGATAGCCCGCTCCCGATCTCCCAGATCGCGGTAGTTGGAGGCGATGTTCGCGTAATCGATGGCCGAGGACGGATCCAACTCGATGGATCTTTCGAAGCACGCAATGGCCTTGTCGTGCTCCCGCAGTTTAAAATGGCAAAATCCCATCAGGTTGAAGGCGTCCGTCCTTTCGGAATCATACCCCACCGCCCGCCGTGCGGCGGCGATCGCCTCCCGGTAACGCCCCAACTCCCTCAGGCAAACCGCCGCATAGACAAGGATGGTCGGGATATCCTCTTCCTTCGGATCAAGGGCTAATGCACGCTCAAACGCCTCGAGCGCCTCGCTATGCAGCCCGGATTCGAGATAGGCCATCCCTCTGTAAAAACTGACGTAATACCTGCCGGGAAGCACCTCCTCCATTCGGCCAAGTTCCCCCAGGACCCGGAGCGGGTCGCCCCTTTCGCCCATGATCTTGGCGGTAAACATCCCCACACTGGTCCCTGCAGCGCGCTCCCTGAAGTGGGCACCGGGTATGATTGTATAGAAAGCGGGCACACCCAGGCGGGGGTGGGTGACGTCGATCACCAGCACCTCCATGCCCTGCGCCGCCAGAGCACCCACGCAGTTTTCGACCTCCACACGGATATTGACGTCGGAAAGATCGGGTAGTTCGTCCAGCGCAACCGTTTTTTCCGTCTTCCGGATGAAGGCCGCCTCTTCGAGCACCTTGAACTTCGGCAATCCGCTCGCGAGGTAGTTCGAACCGGTGTTGAAATCGCCGCCGAGCTGTGCCACCTCCGTCAGGGCCCGGCTGAGGGCCTTTTCCGGGTCGGGGGTGGTCCCCGCCGTCCAGACGATTTCGCTCCGGAGGGGGAAGGTCTTCGGGTCATATGCCAGAACCCCGACCGTTGGGATGCCGGTATCCAGGGAAAAATCGGATGCGACCAGTTCGATCCCCGCGGCGCGGTACTTCCCGAGCATCTCCCGCACGAGTGGATCCCGGGCTGAATCGAGATCGATCGCCGGCACGTTGAGGCGCCCCCTGCTGACGAGGCTCGAAACGTGCCGCTCGACCACCTCGCACAGGCCCTGGAGCAGCGCCTCTTCGACGCAGTTCCCCGCCGAGGGGCCGTTGAACTCATTGATCGCGAAAAACCAATCGAAGGGGATCAGAACCGCCTCTTTTCGCGTCAGATTGTACCCCCATGTCCATTTGAGGGGAAGACGCGCAAAGATCTCGAGGGCCTTGTCGACATCCTTCGAGGTGTCGTGCACGGAGCGGGCGATCATCCCGAGAGGGACAGCCCGTTCCTTCAGGTTTTCCCAGCAATCCACCAGGAAATGGGAATCGTCCCGCCAGAAACTGAAGAAGCTGAAGCGCTCGGCCAGCTCCATCACCGCGCTCGCCTCGGCTTGCTGCGGTGTCCCGCCCTTGCCCATCTGTTTGCGCGTGCCCGTCACCGCCTCGGCATCCCGCCCGCAGACGCTGAAATATACGGGGATCCCGATGCGGCCGTTATCGATCCGAACCGTCTCAGCCAGGATATCCAGATCCAGCGAAGCAAGCTTCCGTCTGAACCGCGCCACGGTCTCTTCGGGCGTCAGGACCTTGTCCTGGTCCAGCGTGAAGTGCTTGTAGGCATCCCTCAAGGTGACGGTGTAGGTCATTGGCCTCCTTCAAGTTGCATAGGTGGAAATGGGATTGTCAGCCGATCGCAGACTCGCGCGGTCGCCAGCAGAGCCGCGAGGTCAACAGCGCCGGACCTCGTAGATCGAAGGCGAGTCTCAGACAGGCCCCGCGTCGATGGCAGGGTGGAACCCGGGGGGCCGGCAGGGTGAGGCGAGTCCGTTTCCGAGTCGGAAGCAGTATAATGCCGGAAAACGACCTTGTCCACCTTCGGACGCAATCCGCTTCAATCAAGCGCCCGGTTCACCTTCCCCGGCAGATACCCCTCGAGATCGATCGAGATGTGGCTGAAGCCGAGCGACCGAAACTGCTCCACCAGGCCGGCGCGCAAGCCAGGATCCAGAAACCGGGGCAGATCCTCCACAGACGCCTCGATCCGGGCGACTCCCCGGCTGCTTCTGACCCGGATCCCGGAAAATCCCCGTTTGCAGAGATAGGCTTCCGACGCCTCAACCCGCCTCAACATCCGTTCCGTGAGAGGCTCCCCGTAAGGGATCCGGGTGGCCAAACAAGACATGGCGGGCCTCCGACAGTTGGGGAGGCCCATCCGGGCGGCCAGCGCCCTGATTTCAGCCTTCCCGAGACCCGCCGTCATCAACGGCGAGAGGATGCCCTCTTCCGCCGCGGCACGAAAACCGGGGCGATAGTCTTCGAGGTCGTCCCGGTTCGCCCCATGGGCGATATGGGTAAGGCCGGCCTGTTCGGCGATCTCCCGGATACAGCGGAAAAGAAGTCGCTTGCAGTGATAGCACCGGTCCCGGTCATTGGCCCTGAAGGCTGCCAGATCCATTTCCCGGGGGTCGAAGATCCGGTGTGCAACCGCCAGACGGCCAGCCATCTCCGCCGCATAAGCCGTTTCATCGGCAGAATGAATCGCGGACGCCGCCGTTGCCGCGAGCACCCGCTCAGGCCCGAGGGCCGCCTTGCCGGCGGCCAGGAGCAGCGTACTGTCGACCCCCCCCGAAAAGGCAACCACCAGGGAACCCAAATCCTTCAGGGTATCCACAAGAACCGAGAATTTTTCCTCGGTCCTGGCCCTATCGAGGTCCGGACGCTGCTTTTTCATCCTGCTCTTCCAAGAGGTCTCCCACCTCCATGGCAAACCCGGCGTACTGCCATTCCGGGACGAAAAAGACCCTCCCCTCCAGTCTCGCAGCTTCGGAGGCAGCCCTCGTGGAGGGATCTTCCGGCGGCGGGTCTTCGGGGGGACCCGCCTCGCTCCCAGACTCGGCCTCTCCGCTTTCCGAGCCATCCGGGTCCTCTAGGGTGACCGATACCTGCAACGGACAGCCCTTCTCACCCCGGCAGGCGGCGCCTGCGTCAATCCGGTAAACCATCCCGTTGAAAAGCCGGTACTCGATTCTGACGGGGAATGAAACGCCGTAGACCTCTGCCCCCTCACTTCCCGGAGCACCTTCGAGATCGAGCATCTGCAGAGAAGAAACTGCATCGCCCAGACGCCGTATCTTCTCGGGGCTCCCGGACAAATCAGCCTTTGGACCCTCCAGGGTGAAAGAGACCCCCGGTTCGCTGCGTTTCAAACGGTAGCGGACCCGCCCGTCTTCGACGCCGCGGCAAACGATCTCGCCGATGTCGACGGATCGGATTTGAAGGAGGCGCTTATCCAGCCAGTCAGCCGGCGCTCCGCTGAAGGCCAGTGATTTGTCCACACGGTAAACGGTCGATTTTCGACTCAACCGCACGTACCGGCCGCTGCCTGAAGCGGGCTCCCGATCGGACGGGTTATTCATTCCCAAGGTGATTTCCGCCAGTTTTTCTCCCTGTTCATCCATCAGCACAAGCAGCGTCGCCGCCTCCGCTGCAGGCGCTATCGCATCATCCGGATCCTTCAAACCCAAACGCCCAAGACTTTCCTGATCGGGTTCGAAGACCCGCCCGATCGATGCATCGCGAAGATCCTTGACCAGGGCGGCGATACGGCTGAAATCCGCGGGATAACCCCCGCGCTCCAACACCACCCACCGGCCGTCCTGCTCCGCCAGGCCAACGGTGCCTTCCGGACCACGAATCGTAACGGCCGCGACGTCCTGCCAAGACAGATCCGCGAGGAGCGGGCGGCCCAGGAGGCCCTCCGCTGGAGGAGGCGGCTGCTTCAGCCGCAGGACAAGTGCCGTCGCCCCTGCCAGCACAGCCAACACCAGCACCAGAGTCATCGCCTGTTTCACCTTCATTTTTCCCTCATCCTTCTTCGCCGATGATACGCATACCCCAAACCGAAAAGAGCGACCAGCGCCGGCATCAGGAAGATATTCACCCCCTTCAGCACCACCCCGAGCCTTTCGATATCCGCCCGCAGATTCTTGCGCACACGCTTCAGTTCCTGGTTGATCCGCCGCTTCTCCTCTCTGAAACGCGCGATCTCCGCCTCCTGCTCAGGACTCAGAACGAGCTTCTGGCTTTCTTCCTTCTGCTGTTGGAGTTCCTGGAGCCTACGGTTAGTCGCCTCGACACGCTCCTGCAGTTCGTTTTCCTTGTCGAGCCACCTGCCCTCCGCCGCCCGCTCGAGTGCGATCACCCTGTCGAACGGCCGCTCAAAGGTGCCGCGGCTCCGAATGCCGATCAGGTCATCCCCCCCCGTCAGGACTTCGCAGGCATTGGCCAGGAAGTTGAGATTGTCATTGAACGTCTGAGCGACGTTGAACCCAAAAACGCTGCCGCGCTGGACGCTGAAGCGGTCGGCCAGGAAATCGACATCGCCTGCCACCACGACGGCGGCCTTCTCCCGTGCGTGATCGAGGTGCTCGGATGCATCTTCCTGAGGAGCGGCCCTTTCACCGCCTTCTTCCTCCGCCGGTGGTCCACCGGGAAAGGCGGTCTCGAAAAGACCGGCGATCCGCACCGCAAGATGGTATGGCCCGCCCGGGGTAAAGCCCCTGCGCAGTCCGGCCGGATCCTCCCTGAGACGCGTCGTCGCCACCAGTGATGCCTCTTTCCCGGACGAAAGGAGCGGTTCGAAATCCGCCTTGGCATCGGGCTTGCGTGCAATCGCCCCGGACACAGGCAGCAGCATCTTTTCGAGGCGCGAGGTCAGCACGTCCGCGCCGTTGAAGCCGTCCTCCCCGAGGGAGAGGATGATCGGACTGTTTTCGGCTTGACCGGCCGCGCCCCGGACAGCGGTGGCATTCTCGAAATCCACCACCATTCGGCTGCTTTCCATGGTGATGCCCCAGACGTCGAAAAGGCGTGGGAGAGAAGACGACGGCACCGCCCCGGGCATCATCGGCTGGCCGGTGTCGGACACACAGAAAGGATCGGCGAAGACCATCATGTTTCCGCCACGCAGCACATACTGGTCCAGGGCATATTCCAACCGGGAGGGCAACTCCTTCGGATGCACGAGCAGAACGAGATCCACGTCCGGATCGATCCTCCGCGCCGAAAGCGGGATCTCGCGGACTTCGTAACTCTTCCCGAGCTCCTCCACAAAAAACCAGGGCTGTGAATTCTGCTGCGGGAGCCCCATCATGGACTGACTCGCGTCTCCTCCGAAGACCGGAAGGGGGCTGACCACTCCCACAACGCCACCGGCGCCGGCCGCCACCCGCTGAATGCAGCGTGTCACGTCGTATTCGAGAAGCTCCTCCCGCCCCGGGTCGAGAAATTCGATGATCTCCTCACGATCCTGGCACAGGAAGACCAAACCGCAATAGAAAGGCTCTCCTCCGCCGGTGGGTAGCGACTTCAGCCCGTAGCGCAAGGCCCAGTCCTCCGCGTCGGAGTCCGGCTCCGGATCCACCCTCTGAATCGAAATCTTCCCATCGGCGGCGCGCCCGTACTCCGACAGGAAATCGCTCACCCGACGCGCGTAAAGCTTCATTTGTCCGACGAGGTCGGCGCTTTCCCGGCTGTAATAGAATTGAACCGTCACCGGTTGGTCGAGCCCCGCCAGGATATTGCGGGTCCCCTCCGACAGGGAATAAAGCCTTTCCTCCGTCGCGTCGATGCGCACGGGGAAAAACGACAGCAACACATTGAACAGGATCACGATGAGGAAAAGAGCCGCAAGCCCTAAGGCCGAAGTAACCGTCCTCCTGAAATCGTAACCTTTTTCCATAGAAACCATCTCCTGTTTCACCAGGCGCAAACCGGTCTTTCCCGCTCACTTCCAACAGGGCCGTCCGGGGTCAATCCCGACCCGTTTCCACGGCCAGGTGCCTGCACCTCAAAAAGCCCGGCGATTGCGGAGGATCACCCCCGTTGCAGCCAGCATGAAAAAGATGACCGAGACAAAATAGAGGATATCCCTCAGATCCAACACCCCCCGCTGCATGGCCAGGAAATGGGGCATGACGCTGAAGCCCGAAACCGTATCGACCAACCAGGCAGGCGCCCAGCCCGCCAGCATGTCCGTGACCGGAGGCCAACCGGCCAGGACCAGAAACAGGCAGATCACCAGCGAAACGATGAAGCTGATGACCTGGTTGCGGGTCAGTGAAGAGGTCATGCCGCCGATGCCGATATAGGCCCCCGCCAGCAAAAGACTGGCCGCATAGCCGCACACTATGGTGCCGAGATCGGGATCCCCGAGATAGGCGACCGTCAGCACCAGGGGGAAGGTCAGGAACAGCGCGATGGCTATGAAGAGCCAGGCCGCCAGGAATTTACCGAGCACGATCTGAAGAATACTCACCGGCAAAGTCATCAGCAACTCGATCGTCCCCGTCCGCCATTCCTCCGCCCAGAGTCGCATCGCCACGGCCGGCACCAGAAAGAGAAAGATCCAGGGGTGCCAGACGAAGAAAAGCGCCAGATCGGCCTGCCCCATCTCGTAAAACCGGCCCACAGAAAAGGTGAAAAACCCGCTCATCAGCAGAAAGATCACAATGAATACATAAGCCACCGGGGCGCCGAAATACCCGCCGAGTTCCCGCCTGGCGACCGTCCATGTGTTCCGCAATGTCCCGCTCATGCGCGCTCCTCCAACGTTCCGGAAGTCGTAATCATCCGAAAGACCTCGTCCAGACGTCCTTCTTCGACCATGATCGAGCCCACACGGAGGCCCTGCTCCCGGCACAGGGCCAGGACCTTCTCGACGGCCCCGTCTCCCGGTTCGTCAGGCATGATCCTGATCGCCGTCCACACACCCTCGGGCGGCAGGCGATCGACCGCACGCACCCACTCCTCGCACTGCAGAATCTCGGACGGGTCCCTCACGCCGTCCCCCTGAAGGGTGATCCGGATGCTTCCGTGCCGGGGTGAACGCGATCGCAAGACCCCCGGCGTATCATCGGCGGCGATCCGTCCCCGGTCGATAATCACGGCGCGGGTGCAGACCGCATCCACCTCCTCCAGAATATGCGTCGACAGGATGACCACCTTTTCCCGGGCCATCTCCCGGATCATCTGCCGGACCTCGTGCTTCTGGTTGGGGTCGAGCCCGTCGGTGGGCTCGTCCATGATCAGGTAGTCCGGATCGTGGAGGATGCTCTGCGCCAGGCACACCCGCTGCTTGTAGCCCTTTGAAAGGGTATGCACCGGCTGCCGCCTGACCTCGCCGAGATAGCACCTTTCCATGACGCCGTCCACCCGGCCGGCCGCCGCCCGCCCCCGGAATCCCCTGATCTCCGCTATGAATTTCAGGAAGCCGTCCACCGTCATCTCAGGATAGACCGGCGCGTTCTCCGGCAGATAACCGAATTTGCGCCGCGCATCGAGGGGATCCTCCAGAATATCCGCCCCGGCGATCCGCACGCGCCCGGCAGTCGGGGGAAGAAAACCGGTGATCATGCGCATGGTCGTGGACTTTCCGGCGCCGTTCGGGCCCAGAAAACCCAGGACCTCTCCCCGCTCCACCTGGAAAGACACCCCGTCCACAGCCCGTTTCTGTCCAAACCATTTCGTCAATGCCATGACTTCAATCATCGTAACAACCCCTTGTGAAGGGCCTTTCCCTTCCACCCTTCCTTTCCCCCTGCACGCGCCCCTCGTCGAAACATCCCGGCCGGGCGGGCGATGGCCTCGCGCCGCCCCGGATCAACCCCGGTCGGACTCTTCCGCGCGTGCAGCCAGAACATCCTGGAGGGTCTTTACGAACCGCCCGAAGGCCCCATTTCGCTTCGTGCCGTTGTCCGCTCCCCCCAGAAGCGCGCGGCGCAGCCCCGCCGAAAGCTCCAATTGCAGGCCCTTCCCGGAACGCCCCCGGTTGCAGAGGTTCATCGGGTTGACACCGGGAAAACGCGCCGACTCGCTGACCGTGAAGGAGGCCGCCGTGAGGGCCTCCCACGCGTCTTCTTTGAGCGTTTCATCACGGCCGCCGAGATACACGCAGCACTCCGAACCACGGCACCCATGGATGGAGACAACCGCCTCGGCTGCACGGGCAAGCTCCACAGCGCAGGGCTCGTCAAATAGGTGGCTCGGGATGCGAAGGGCCGCATTGCCGGCTGTCCCCAACCCCCTGAAACAGTAAAATCCATGCAGGTCCCCCGCAATCGCCTCCGCCAGCGTGCCGGTCCCCGGTTCGATCCCGCCTCCGTGCAACGCCATGACCAGGACCCCGGTCGATCCAGCGGGTTTGAATTGAATATCGTAGTCCTTGCCCAGGGCCTGCTCCAACCGCAGCGCCTGAAAACTCGCATATCCCACCATCGGGCCAACACTCCTTATACACGCTTTTCGGCGGACACCCGGCGCAGTCGATCAAAGGCTTCGCCCGCCACCTCCCCTACACGCCAGGGTCGCAGCGTATCATCCAGAAACAGGACCACCTCACGGGTATCGGCCCGAAGGACCTCCAGCAGGGGCAATGCAGCCCGGGCCTTCAGCCGCCCGAGCGCCCTCGCCGCCAGCGCGCACTCTTCGGCATCCTCGCTCCGGCAAAAACCGAGGAGGGGCTCGGAGGCCTTCTCCATCAAATCCGCCCGCTTCTCCGCCGCGCGGCCCACGCCCCAGAGAGCCCCTCGGCGCAGAGGCCCGTACTCCAGGAAGTTGCCGTCCTCCCGGATATACGAGATCAGCACCTGGTGGAATTCCTCGGCCAAGCCCGCATGGACGGCGAGGATCTCTCCCATGCCCTCCGGGCAACCCCACCCTATACCGCCCGATTCATCGTTCAGCTGCCACATCATCCGCCGCAGGACGGTTCGCCCCGCCTCCATGGACTCCTCTGCAAGCCGCTCCACGACAATCCCGAATCCCTGAACCGCACGCCACTTTACGAGCGGTTCGGGATGAAGAAGCAGAGAAAAAAGGGGATTCACGGCTTTACGCGGAGAAAGGGAGGCAAGGAACGTTCGGCATGCCTCTGTATCCATCTCACTGAATACGCGGGCCATTTCGGTCTTGATCTGTCTGGAGCGGGCGGGGTGGTTTGGCATGGGTTCGGGATTCACATCGAGACCAGCCTGGTCGATCCTGATCGATTTGTTGGGTTACGGGGCACCCAACACCTCTTCGACACCCTGGAGGAACTCATCCAAGGCAAAGGGTTTCGTGAATACCTTCCTGGCGCCCAAGGCCTCGGCCATGTGAAGATACGTATCGGGGCCGAATTGACCTCCTCCGGATATGGCGATGATCTTCACCTCGGGAAACTCCCGGCGCAAATCGCAAATCGTTTCGATACCTTCCTTCCCCGGCATGAGGACATCCGTGATCACCAGGTCGACCGGATGGCTGCGATACCGCGCAATTCCCACGCTCCCGTCATTGGCATCGTCCACGTCGTAGCCTTTCATTTCCAGAAACTGACTCAACATGGATCGGATCTGGTCGTCGTCGTCAATGATCAGGATACTCGGCATAAGTTCTATGCTTCCCGGAGATCTTACCTGTTGACTCCTGTACTTCGACCGGTTCAGGATAGCGACCTCGCCCGGGCGGGTCAAGCAGAATTGCGGATGGAGACCGCTTCGAAGCATCCTGGGAACCGCTGAAACAATTTAGAGAGTTTCCATCCGGAAATGGTCTTTTTTGCCAATCTCGGCGTCAATCTGCACATTTGCTTGTGCGGCGACCTATAGGTCGCCTCCGCGCAAGCGCTTGATTTCCTTGATATTGGCAAAAAATCCTCATTTCCGGATTGGAAACTGCGTTGTACCGGGAAATCATTTCCGGATGGAGACTGGAGAAGCGCGCCAAAGGATCCTTGACAACCGGTTCGACCGGGGAGTAGGGTCACCTTGTCCGCCTCACCGTTCATGTTCCACTTCGGAGGCAATCCTGATGGGCCATCTTCTGATCTTTTCAAGAAACCGCTCCACTGTAGTCGAAAAAGTCTCTGCCGAATGCATGAGATCGTCGTGCGTCATGCGCGACACCCTGACCGACGCCCGCATTGAAGTCACCGTCGAACTGCCCGACCTCGAAATCACACAGGTGCACCACCAAATCCGCCGCTCGAAGCACCCGATCGGGCCTGAAGCGGAAGCGATGCTGCAGCACGCCCTCGGCGTCCGCATAGGGCCGGGGATGCTGAAGATCATCCAGGGACTTGGCGGAAATCAGCAGACCTATCGGGAGCTCTTCTTCATGCTCGAAGAATGTTGCCAGGCGATCATCCTCTCTTTTACAAAGGAAGTCCTCGTACAATCACCCCGGCCCACTGAGGCCGACGCCTCCAGGGCCTTTTACAACGAGATGGTGAGGGAAAACATCCGACTGTACAACCGCTGTGCAGCCTTCGCTCAAGGAAGCCCTCTGGTCGAAGGCATCGACATCCAGGGCAACGGCGCTGAAAGCGCCTGAGCCAGAAGATTCTGTCTGCAGGCGGGCCATGACTCCCTTCACCTTGCCACGGGATATCGAACATGCCTGAGGTTACCTTCATTCGCAACAAGATCGTGACGGTCGAAGCCCTGGACGAAAAGACCTTGCTCGCCCGCGGACTGCTGGCAGACGACATCTACGGTCTCGAAATCAAGGTCTATATCGAGACTGCCGGCATGACGATCCATTCCCTCCAAGGGCAATGGAACCGATGGACGACGCCGGAATGCCATCGGGCGATTGCTGAACTCCAGCAGGCCGTGGGAGCTTGCATCCTCGACAGCGATTTCAGCCAGAAGATCAAAAAATCCGTGGGACGTCTTTCCTGCCGTCACTTCGCCAATCTGCTCCTCGAGTGCTGCGACACCGCACGGGAGGCGGCGGAACTGCCGCTCAAGGCACCCGAAACAGCTACCGTTTCGGAGCCTGCGGAGGCCCCCGCCGCGTCTGCTCCAGCACTGGAACAGACGCGGCCCCTGAAGGCCGATAACGCCCCCGCACCGTCACTAAAACCAGGCGGGTGCATCATCGATCTGCACCTGCACAGCTATCCGGCATCGCCTTGCAGTTCGGTCTCCGTCGATGATCTGATCCGGGAAGCCAAACGGGTCGGCCTCGACGGCATCTGTCTGACCGATCACCATCACCGGTGGGATCGGGAGACCCTGGCGCGCCTCTCCGACGCCCACGATTTTCTCGTCCTCGGCGGCAATGAGGTCACCACCGACCAGGGAGACATTTTGGTCTTCGGTGGGGAGAAGGATTTCCCCGGCATCGTCACCATTCAGGAACTGAGGGAGCAGGCGGGTCCGGAGGCCTTTATGATTGCGGCCCACCCGTTCCGCGGGTTTCTGACCTTCGGAGTCGGCCGGTTGGGCCTGACCCCCGAAAAGGCTATGCAGCGGCTGCTATTTCGATACGTTGACGCCGTCGAGGTCCTGAACGGCAAGGTGACGGAAAAGGAAAACGCCTTTTCGCGCGAGGTCGCCGACGCCCTGCACCTGCCCGCGACCGGCGGCAGTGACGCCCATGAGGTTTCCGAGGTGGGGCTTTATGCCACGCATTTCGAAGAAAGGATCCACGACGAGGCGGAACTTCTAGCCGCGCTTCGAAGCGGCCGCTTTCACCCCGTCGTTTTTCGTGTCAACCACTCACCTGCATAAGGAGTGACATCCATGAAACCGCAACGAGACTGGGAAAAACCGATCCGTCGTCTCGAACTGCTCCTGCGCCTCAAATCCTTCCCCGTAGGGATGAAACTGCTCGAGAAGAAAGAGGAACTGGACACGATTCCGTTTCTGCGCCGTATGGACCACAAAGTGACCTTCTGCCAGATGACCAATCTCGTGCGGAATTTCGACTGGACGGTCGGCGCTACCCGGGAGGATTTCATCTACGTCTCCTGCCCGTCCATTCTGGGGTTCACCGACATCCCGCCACTTTACAAGGACGGGACATTCCGGAGCATCGTCTGGGTCAGGACCCGGGAGGACGGAAAACGTTACGAGGCGGCGGTTCCACGCATTCCCCTGGGAAAATTCGAGGCCGTCGCCCTCGCACCCCAGGTCTACAACCCCTTCGAACCCGACATGATCCTCATCTACGCCAATCCCGCACAGATGATGCTTCTCATCAATGCCCTGCAGTTCGACGACTACGAGGTCATGACCTTTCACTGTATCGGCGAGTCCTCCTGTGCCGATGCCATCGGGCGCTGTTACCTGACCGGCAAACCGTCCCTGACCATCCCCTGTTACGGGGAACGGCGCTATGGCCACGCCCAGGACGACGAACTGGTTATGGCGCTGCCGCCCGCCAGCCTCGAAAAGGCCCACCGAAACCTCGAGACACTCTACCGAAAGGGCATCCGCTACCCCATCAGCTATGCCGGCGCCGAACTCGACGTCACCAGCGGCTTCCCGGGTGCCTACGGCAGCCTGGACCAGATCCTGGAGATCCGCGGCGACGACAATCGCCTTCTTCTCGGCGTCACCGGCGGGATCGGGAGTGGAAAAAGCACGGTGGCCACCATGCTGGAGGAGCTCGGGGCGCCGATCATCGACTTCGATGTCCTGGCCCGTGAAGTGGTCGAACCGGGAAAACCCGCCTATGACGAGATCGTCAATTTCTTCGGACGTCAGGTCCTGCAAGCTGACGGGCAGTTGGATCGCAAAGCCCTGTCCAAAATCGTCTTTAGGGATTTCGAAAAACGCAAACGCCTGGAATCCTTTACCCATCCCCGGATCTTCGAGGCCTACCACCTGGAGGTCGAGCGGCTGGCCCGCGAACACCCCGGGGCGGTCATCCAGGTGGACATCCCGCTTCTGATAGAGCTCAATCTGCAGCACCGGTTCCACAAGCTGCTGGTGGTTTACGTGCCGGAGGCCGTCCAGGTCGAGCGGCTGGCTGCACGGGACGGCATCAGCCTCGAGGAGGCCGCCAACATCCTGAAATCACAACTCCCCATCGATGAAAAGGTCGCCTATGCCGACTATGTCATCCGCAACGACACATCGATCGAAGAGACGCGCAGACAAGTGGAAGACCTCTGGAAAACCCTGCAGACACTCCAGGCAGAAAGACTCGCCTCGAGAGGCGGGTGTTGAGGGAGGGCGACGTTATGACCATGCACTATCCCATCCGGAGCGTCGACCGCATCGAGGTCCTGACGCTCGCCGACAACTATGTCGATCTTCTGCTCCAGAGCGACGCACGGGTGCAAAGACCGCCGCTCGCCAAGAGCGGCTTGATCCCCTCCGACACGCTCCTGGCCGAGCACGGACTCTCGCTCATGATCACGCTCGAAGCGAACCGATCGAGGCGCACCGTTCTCATGGATGCTGGATACAGCAGCGTGGCTGTGCCCCACAACCTGGAGATCCTCGGCACCACTCTGGGGGCGGTGGAGGCGGTGGTCCTGAGCCACGGCCACATGGATCACACGGGCGCCCTTTACCCGCTTCTGGACACCCTGCCGAACAAGGTCCCGCTGGTGATTCACCCCGACGCCTTCCTCGAACCGCGTTACCTGCAGCTCCCGGACGGCAGGCGCTTGCTTTTCCCGCAAAAGATCGACCGAACCGAACTGCAGCAGCATCCGGTCATTCTCCGTGAGACAAAAGAGCCCTCCCTGCTCTGCGGCGATCACCTGCTTGTCACCGGCGAGGTGGAACGCATCACCTCCTTCGAGCGGGGCCTTCCGGGGGCAATGGTCGAAAGAAACGGCGCCCTCGAGCCCGATCCGATCCTGGATGACCAGGCCCTGGTGATGCACCTCGAGGACCGCGGTCTGGTGGTCATCTCCGGCTGCAGCCATGCAGGGATCATCAATACGATTCTTTACGCACGCAGCTTGACGGGCGTGGAAACAATCCATGCCGTCCTGGGCGGATTCCATTTGACCGGACCCTACTTCGAGCAGGTGATCCCCCCGACGATCGATGCCCTGCAGTCCATGAACTGCGCACTCCTCGCCCCCATGCACTGCACCGGCTGGAAGGCCATCGGGGCCTTCGAGAAGGCCTTCCCCGAGGCCTTTGTCCTGAACAGCGTCGGGTCTCGCATCACGATCGAATAAGCCCCTCCCTGGTGAGCCCTGCCATTGCCTCCCTCAAGCAGCGTACTATGGAAGGTCACTCTTGAGGGAAGGGACATTCAGGAAACACCAGCTGCGAGGCGAGATCCCGTGGGTCTTCAGCGGGTTTCAGGTGGGGCCTCGGCGGGCGTCCAGAGGTCGTCCTCGACGAGGTACTCATAATCCTGGAAGGTCTTCGCGATCATGATATCCATCGGCTTGAGGTCCTGCCCCTCCTGGTTGATGCGCATGAAGATGTCGCGCACGGCCGGGATGTCGAAGCCCCTGATCCAGATGATGGGAATCCGGTATTCGCGGAACACGCGCAAAAGCTGGTTCAGATGTGAAAGGATCGCTTCGTCGCAGCCTTCCGCTCCTGACATTGCCCGCTGCATCTTCGCATCATCCGTCAGGATCTCCCTCAAGGGGACCAGGAAGGCGGGATCCACTTTCCGCCTTCTGCGCTTCAATTCATACCCGAAAAAGAACGTGCCGTCGACCGCATCGAAATAGAGGGCATGCGCCAGGCAGGGCTCCTGCCTCCCGCGCACCCGCCCTTCCCCCCCAAGAACGGAGATCATGATCGCCGTGGCCCGCTGCTGGCCGTCCAGAATGTAGTGCCTTGGGCCCTTCCGCCCGCTGGCAGCACCGTTGTCCGGGAGAATGTAGCCCCCGATCTTTCGATGGACATGCAGGGAGATGTGGGTCTCCCAGCACAACAGGCTCCCGATGGGGTAAAACCGGTAGAGGCTGTCCCAGAGCCGGATGATCTCCTGGGGCTCCCACACGAACTCCCTTTGAAACGAAGGGATCAGGAGCTCATTGTTGGAGAGCATCCCGATCAGCTCATCCAGTCTGGCTTCTTTGGTGCCTATATCGCGATCCTGGTTCATCCGGATCATCCCTCGAGCATCCCCCCTGGAGTCCGGAGTCTGTAACAGATGAGGATTCCTTTAAAATCTTACGCTCCGCGCCGATCGTTCCGGTTGATGACCTGTGCATCCCGACCCTGCGGCAGACAGCTGGGCAAAGCAGCTTGTAAACCGCAGAGCCGGGACTCCCAACCCCATAAGGGTCTTTACTTTTTGCCTATGGCCGCCAGGATCTTCTCCGGTGTAATCGGCAGGTCCTTGCAGCGATAACCTACGGCGTGATACACGGCATCCGAAATGGCCGGCGCCGAGGGCGAAGCAAGACCTTCACCGCATTCCTTCGCCCCCATGGGCCCCTCCGGTTCATACGTTTCAATGTGCTCCAGGGCGCTGGGCGGCATATCTAGGGCCGATGGCATCTTGTAATCCAGGAAGTTGGGATTCAGGGTCTTGCCGTCCTTCATCACGAACTGCTCCGAGAGGGCGTAGCCCAACCCCATCTGGATCGAACCGGCCAACTGCCCTTCGACTGCACGCGGATTGACCACCGTTCCGATGTCATGCGCCGTCCACATCTGCTTGACCTCGACGAGACCGGTCTCCTGATCGACCTCCACCTGCGCGATCTGGGCACCGAAGCTGAAGGCCGGCGTCACCAGGCCCTTGCCACGCGGCGTGTAGGAACCCCGCGCCACCAGCGGCTCACCGCGGCGCGCCTTCTGGACCATCGCGACCGCATCGCCGAAGGTCATGAAACGGTCGGGCCGCCCCTGCGGGAAGACCTTGCCGTCCCGGCAGACGATCTCATGGATGACGTTCAAGTTGAAGCGCGCCGAGACCGCGCCGAAGAGCTCCGCCTTGATCTTGCGGGCCGCGTCGATCACGGCGTTGCCGGCCATAAGGGTCACCCGGCTGCCCCAGGCGCCGAGGTCGGCCTGCGGGGTCATGGAGGTGTCGGCCGATGTGACCCGGATGTCCTCCATCTTCAAACCCAACTCCTCCGCCAGAATCTGCTTGAGTGTGGTGTCGGAGCCCTGGCCAATGTCCGAGGCCATGGTCAGCAGGTGTGCCGTACCGTCCGAAAAAACCCGGACCTCGGCCGCCGAGAACGGATACTGGGTATTGAACCAGTTGAAAACGCCGCCGGAGATGAAGCTGTAGCACCCGATCCCGATCCCCTGCCCCGGCTTGAGGTTTTTGCGCTTGTTCTTCCAGTCGCTCATCTCAGCGGCCTTCTTGATCGATTCGACGAATCCGCAGCTCGAGATGGTCGCCACATCCGGAATCTTGTCGCCGCTCACCTGCGCATTCTTGAGCCGGATATCGACCGGGTCGATCCCCAGATCCTCAGCCGCCATGTTCATCTGGATCTCGCTTACATAAAGAGACTGCGGCGCTCCGAAACCGCGCATGGCGCTTGCGGGCGGCTTGTTGGTGTAGACATGTTCCCCGTGGAACCTATAGTTCGGATAGCGGTAAAGCATGGCCCCGAAATTGCCGCAAAGAAAGGTGGCCGTGGGCCCCATGGCGTTGTAGGCCCCGCCGTCCAGCCGAATCCGGAGGTCTTTGGCGACCAGGGTGCCATCCTTCTTGAAAGCCACTTTCGAATGGAGCTGCATCGGGTGGCGGCGACGCCCTGTCAGGAATTCCTCTTCCCGGCTGAGGGTAAACTTCACGGGGCGGCCGGTCTTGCGGGCCATCAAGGCGGCGCAGAACTCCCAGGTCCGGAGTTCCATCTTGCCCCCGAACCCCCCGCCGACGAAGGGCTTGATCACCCGGATGTCGTTTTCCCGCATCCCGAGGGTCGATGCGAGAAGGCACTGGACGATATACGGCACCTGCGTGGAGGTCCAGAGCGTGATCCGCCCGTCCAGGTCTACCTGCGCCAGGGCTGAGCACGGCTCGAGATAGGCGGGGCTCACCCCATGCACATTGAACGTGTCCTCCCGGACATAGTCCGCTTCGGCGAACGCCTTTTCCACATCCCCGTACTGGATCTTGCGATTGACGCTGATATTGTTCGGGCAGTATGCATGCAGTACGGGCGCCCCTTCCCTGGCGGCCTCGTTGACGTCGAAGACGGCCGGAAGCTCCTCGTACTCCACCTCGATCAGCTCCAAAGCCTCTTCGGCCGTATCCTTGTCCATGGCGGCCACGGCCGCCACCTCGTCCCCGATAAAGCGGACCTTGTCCACCGCCAGGGGATATTCATCCTGGGTCTCAGGGAACAAACGCCAGTTGCCGTACTTGATCTTGGGAGTGTCTTCGGCCGTAATGACGCACTTGACCCCCGGCAACGCCGCGGCCCGGCTCGTGTCGATCCGGACGATACGCGCATGGGCCACGGGGCTCCGCAGGATCCTCCCGTAGAGCATACCCGGCAGTTTCATGTCGTCGGTATAGGTAGCGGTACCCGTCGCCTTGGCGCGCGCATCGTTTCGCGGTACATCCTTGCCAACCATATTGAATCGTTTCATCGGATTATCCCTTTCCTCGTTCCTTACCGTTTCGCAGCCCGCGCCCGGGCCTCTTCGAGCGCCCGGCGGGTCAGTACCGCCACCATCTGTTTCCGATATTCGGCGCTCGCCCGCACATCCGATATCGGACGCGCCTCGGCGGCGGCCTCTGCAGCCGCTTCCCGGACATGCGCAGCGCTCCATTCCCGCCCGCGCAGCAGATCCTCCGCCTTGCGCGCCCGCATGGGTATTGCGGCAACCGCTCCGAGCACAACGACCGCTTCACGGCAGACGTTTTCCTCCATGGTCACCATGGCCCCGACGCATACGGCCGATATGTCCACCTTGCCCCGCGCGGAGATGTGCTGATAAGAAACACCCGCTCCCCGAGGCGGGGTCGGGACATGAATGGCCGTCATGATCTCGCCCGGCTCCATAGCCGTCTGCCCCGGACCTTTGAAAAACTGATCGAGCGAGAGTCTCCTTTCGCCCTTCGGCCCTACCAGAACGGCCTCCCCCCCCATGGCCACGAGGGTCGGCGCATTGTCGGCGGACGGAGCGGCATTGCAGAGGTTTCCGGCCACCGTGCCCATATTGCGGATCTGGACATTGGCCGTCTTGTTCGCGGCATAAGCCACAGCCGGATAGTCACGAAGGATGTCGGGGTGGGCGGCGACCTCCGCCAGGAGGGCGGTCGCCCCGATCGTCAGGCCTTTCTTGGAATCGACCTCGATGGTGTTCAACCCGGGGATCCCCTTCAGGGCGATCAGGGCCTTCGCTTTCAACATGCCGTGGTTCATCTTCACCACGAGGTCCGTCCCACCCGCCAGGAGATGGGCGTCGGCGCCCTTTTCGGCCAGCAGCTGCAAGGCGGCATCCAAGGTTTCCGGTGCATGGTATTCGAATTTCGGCAGTCTCATCGCTCGCCCCCCGCTTTGGATTGGTTGCGCATCTTTTTGGCGGCCGCCCCGATGGCATCCACGATCTGGTTGTAGCCTGTGCAGCGGCACAGATTGCCCGACAGACCCGCACGGATCTCGCCTTCGCTGGGAGCCGGGTTATGGCTCAGGAGATAATAGGCCGACATCTCCATCCCCGCCGTGCAGAACCCGCATTGGATCGCTCCATCCTCGATGAACGACTCCTGGATCGGATGCAGCTCTTCCCCCGACGCCGCGAGCCCCTCCACGGTGCGGATGTCCTTTCCGCTCACCGAGACCGCCAGGGTCAGACAGGAGCTGACGCTGCGGCCATCGACGATAACGGTGCAGGCCCCGCAGTCCCCTGACCCGCACCCGAGCTTGGTACCGGTCAGATTCAAATCGTCCCTCAGGACTTCGTTCAAGGTCCGCCAGGGCTCCACCAAAAGGGAATAGCGATCCCCGTTCACGATCAATTCAATCTGCTGTTTCATATGCGTTTACCTCCATCCCTGTCCAAGATATAGAATGAGCCGGCTGTTCAGACCCGCCTTTCGCGCCCCTGCCAGAATTCGTCGCGAATCTTGCGCTTCAGGAGCTTGCCCGTTGGGTTACGCGGGAGATCGGACCGAAACTCCACCGACTTGGGTTTCTTGTAACTGGCCAATTTCTGCTTGCACAGGTCGATGATCTCCCGTTCCGTGGCATGCATCCCCTCCTTCAGCACCACCAGGGCCTTGACTGATTCGCCCCAGTAGTCATCGGGGATCCCCACCACCGCCACCTCCAGAACCGCCTCGTGGCCGTAGATGACCTCCTCGACCTCCCGGGGGTAGATATTCTTGCCCCCGCTGATAATCATGTCGTTTTTCCGGTCGACGATGAAGACGTAGCCCGCCGCGTCGCGCCGCCCGTAATCACCGGTGTACAACCAGCCGTTCCGGATGGTCTTTGCCGTTTCCTCCGGCAACTCCCAATATCCGACGGTCATGGCCTCGCTGCGCACGATGATCTCACCCACCTCCCCTACCGGCGTATCGCTCCCATCGTCATCGACGATCCGGACCTCGCAGTCGACGATCGGGCGGCCAGCCGAGGCCAGGCGAGCCATCTGTTCCTCGCTCCCATCGAGCACGTGGTCCTCCGGCCTCAGCGCGGTAGTAGCCGGACCCGTTTCGGTCTGCCCGTAAAGCTGCACGAACCCGCACTTGAAGCGCTGCATGGCCCGCTTCAGCAGTTCGACCGGCATGGGGGAGGCGGCATAGGGCATCAATCTGAAATGCTTCAGGTCGTAAGTCTCGATGTCCTTTGCCTGGAGCATGGCATTGATCATGGTCGGCACAAATTGAGCGGTGGTGATGCGCTCCTTAGCCAGGATCTCGAGGACCTCCTGCGGATCGAAACTGCCCTCCTTCTTGATCACGATCGTGTTCGACATGAGCACATGCCGGATCTGATCCTCGAAGGAGACATGGTAAAACGGCGACAGAAGCAGAACCCGGTCATCGTAGTTCAACCCCAATTCAATAGCACAACTCATGATATTCGTCAAATTGTGATGGTGGGTCCGCATGGCCCCCTTAGGACGGCCCGTAGTCCCCGAGGTGAGGAAGATGCTAAAGATGTCTTCCCGTGAGATCGGGATATCCGGTTCGGCGGCAGAGCCCCTCTCCAATAGTTCCTCGTAGACGGTGAATCCGGAGCCCGGGCCGCTCAGGATCACAGGATGGTCCATGAAGGCCGCCTTCGGTCCGATGCTCTGAATGAACGGTATGAATTCTTTGTCAAAAAAGGCAAATCGAGGCTTGATATAGTCGAAAATGTAACTCAGTTCCCCTTCTTTGAGCAGATTGTTGATCGGAACCAGGATACCGCCGGACTTGGCACAGGCAAAATAAAGTTCTATGAACTCCGGGCAGTTGTGCAGAAGCAAGGCCACCCGATCGCCTTTCTTGAGACCCATCCCCAGCAAACTGTCGGTCAAGCGGTTGACCCGCTGATTGAATTCCCCGTAGGTCAACCGGCGATCACCGAATACCAGCGCTTCCTTCTCCGGAAACCTTGCAGCACTCCTCCTCAAAATATCTCCCAGGCCCATCTGTCTTCCCCCATTCACAGGCTTTCGATTCAAGCTGTTATCGTACCCCGCCATCCCGAAGAGGATAGCCAGGTATCGTGATTAAAAACCGGTTTGCCGAAACGAGGCAGCCAAGATGCCACCGCCTGCCGGAAACATTCGAAGTGGCACTTCAGCATGCTGGCCGGCCCGGGCGCTACACCGAAGCCGGCTCCGCGCCAGGCAACCGCGGCTCGAACATCCTCATACTCCATATTTGATCTTGTCCCAGACATCCTTGTCTTTTTCCGTCCAGCCCAGACCAAATTTCCGGTCGTAGTAGGAACCCAGCCTCTCGAACCACCGCCACCAGAGGCTTTTCCCCCTTTCCCTGGCTTCGAGGATGTCGTTCAGAAAGATCTCGATGTTGGCCATTTCCTCCTTCGGAAGGTAAGACGCCGCGCCGCCGCGCCAGGACCGGGCAGCATCCTCAGGCGTCAAGGCATGCGCCGTCAGCATGACGGGTATCACTTCCCGCTGAATGGCGATGTCCAGGAGGGCATAGCCATCCACCCCCATGATATCCAGGACGGCGATGTCGAAATACTCGGTTTCGAGCTTTTTTTTAGCCTCTTCGAAATGGCTCGCCGTCACGAGATGACACATCGTCAACAATTCGGACAAGGCGTCCAAGACATCCTGCTCGTCATCTACCAGCAAGACCTTTTTGCCTTCCAAAAAATTCTTTCCCTTCATCAGATAACCACTATTTTCATTGCTTGTAATTTGAATATACAGTCCATGGAATACCTAGTTTCCATCCGGAAATGATTCCCCTATAAAACCCAGTTTCCAATCAGGAAATGAGTATTTTTGGCCAATATCAAGGAAATCAAGCGCTTGCGCGGAGGCGACCTGTAGGTCGCCGCACAAGCAAACGTGCATATTGACGCCGAGATTGGCCAAAAAGACCATTTCCGGATGGAAACCACCTACATCTGGATTTCGAATTACATATAAAAACTTTTCACATGTATATCGCATTTACTTTGTCAAGATGATCGGAGGTTGTTATTTCACTGTTCAGAATGCACTTTAATCATATAGAATTTGCGGCAACCACAGCGATAATGGCGGAATATACGCAACCAGGAACAAAATCACGACATACACCAACAAGGCCGGCATGATCGACCGACAGATAAACGTGAACTTCTCCTTTGTCACCGCAACGGCCGTATAGAGGAGCAGACCAAGGGGCGGTGTAATATAACCGATCCCGAACCCCAGGCAAAGAATGATGCCGAAATGCACCGGGTCCATCCCATAGGCCTTTGAGAGCGGCAGCATCACCGGTGTCAGAATCGCCAGGGCCCCGATAATATCCAGGAACGTGCCGATGACCAGCACCAACACAACCGTCATAAACACAAAAACCCACGGCTGCGAGATGTAGCGCATCGTGGTATCGACGAGTACGTTCGGCAGATCCTGCAGCACGATGAACTCTCCGAGGGTCATGGCCCCGGCGATGATAATGACCAGCGTGCCGCTCAGAATCCCCGATTGGACGGCCAGACGCCAGATCTCTTTGAAGGTGACCTTCCGATATAGAAGTGTCTCGATCAGGATGGCGTAGGCGGCTGCCACCACGGACGCCTCGGTGACCGTAAAGACACCGGTATAAATTCCGACATAAAGGATCAAGGGAAGCAGCAGCGACCATCCCGCCCTCCAGAAGGCCCGCCCCATATGCGCCAGCCCCATGAACTGCGTCGCCACCTGTTTCTGGACCCGCCCGTAAGCATAGGCATAAAGGGAAAGCAGCACCATGATCAGCACACCCGGCAGAATCCCCGCCACGAAAACCCGGTTGACGGAGGTGCCGGCGATCATCGCGAAGATGATCATGGGGACGCTCGGCGGAATGATGATACCAAGGATCGAGGACGCCGTCAGGATCCCGACCGAGAACCGCCGTTCGTAGCGGTTCTCGTCGAGGGCAGGCAGAATGATCCCCCCGATGGTAACCAGAGTGGAAATACTCGACCCGGAAATCGCTCCGAACAGCCCGCACGAGTTGACCGCCGCGATCGGCAGCCCGCCCCTCAGCGGGGAAACGATCGCGAAAACCAGATCCACCAGCCGTTTCGCACTCTCCCCCCGCACCATGATATTGCCGAGGAAGATGAAGAAGGGTATGGCGATCAAGGAGTAATTGTCGAGTTTCTTGATGAGGATCTGACCGATGACCGCCATGGGCACCGGAGCAAAGAGCATGAAGCAGACAAACCCCGACAGGAAAAGGGACAGGAAGACGGGAATCCGCATGAAAATGAGTATCAGCAACAACCCGATGGCAAAGGCAAGCAGCAGCATCGTCTAACCCTCTTGTTTTCCGGATGACCGGCCTGCAAAGATTTCACGGAAGCTCAACAGTGTCCTGATGGCGAAAAGCACCGCCGCGAACGGTAATATACCGAAGAGGATCCAGAGAGGGAGGCGCAGCGTAGGGCTCACATTGCTAAAGGCGTACTCCATCTGGACCACCGACATCCCCGCCCAAAAAAAGATCACACAGGCCCCCAGGCGGATAATATTCAACCAGAGGGCAAAAAACTTTCCGCTGCGTGGAAAAATATCGACGATGAAGTCGACCTTGAGTTCGGAGTCGTGCTTGATCCCGGCGCTCGATCCCAGATACACGAGAAGGATCATCAGATAGGTGGAAAATTCGGCCGGCCAGGAAAGGGATGCGTGGAAGATATAACGAAGAATGACATTGAGGACGAGCACCACCAGCGAAACGACCATACAGATGCCGATGCCCCATTCTTCAAATATTGTCAGGATCTTATCGATCTGCCGTATCATGCGGCACACCTCCCTTGCTTTAAGAACGGCGACCCCGCAAGAAAGCGATCAAGCCCTTCTCCGCCGTGCGTTTGTCCAGGTCCCAGGGGATATCCTTCTTTCCGCTTTTCAGTAATGCTTCGGCTGCCGGGAAACGGATCGATCCATTCCGGCCTCTTCGGCGGCCGACCTCTTCTATTCGATCGGTGAGCTCTTCTCGACATCCTTCACAAATTCCAGCACCCTGTCGAACCACTCCGCGCCGATCTGATCGCGCCACTTCGGCCAGACCTTCTCCTGCACAGCCTTCTTGAACTTCGCGTCCTCTTCAGGTGTCAGCGGCGTGAACGTAACCCCCTTGGCCTTCATCGGTCCAATCACTCGGCATTCGTCATAGAGCTGCGCCACGCGCGCCTGGGCTGACGCCTCACGGATGACCTGGACCACCAGGGTCTTCAGATCGTCCGGCAGTTTGTCGTACCATTTTTTGTTCAGGACAATGTACCAGGTGCCGATCACATGGTCGGTCGGCAGGATGTACTTGGTTAAATCGTCCACCTTGAGAAAATGGATCGCCGTGTTCGACTGTTCGATCCCGTCGATCACCTTCTGGTTCAGCGCCGGGTAGACCTCAGGCCAGGGCATGGTGTCGGCGTTCACCCCCCAAGCCTTCCACCAGTCGAGGTTGATCTGCGATTCCGTGCAGCGGAATTTCAGTTTTCCGACTTCTTCGAAGGTGTTGATGGGCTTGGTGCTGGCGATGACATATCGCCCGAACCACATCTGATCGACAAAAACGAGGCCGGTGCGCTTTTCTCCGTATTGGAAGAGTTCATTTCGCAGCTCGTCGTTGGCCAGGAACTTGGTCCATTTTTCGTAGGAGTCCAGGACATAGGGGCAGTAACCGATCCCGAATTCCGGCGCCATGTCGGGCATGATATTCCCGTTGGTGTAAGCGGCCTCGATCATCCCCATCTGGCACTTCTTGGTGATCTCGATTGTATTGCCCAGCTGGAAGCTGTGGAAATATTGCACCTCCATGCGGCCTTTGGAGCGTTTTTCGATCTCGTCCTTTATCCAAACCCCTGCCTTGGCATGCGATTCGATGAGCGGCGTCATATGGGCGAGGCGCATCTTGTATTCAGCGGCCGTTGCGTTGGCGGCGATAAACCCGACACCCATCACGACAATCCCCAGCAGGGTCAAAAATCCTCTTTTCATGACCTTAAACCTCCCTTTTTCAGCTCAGTGATCCATTGCACCATGAGAACCACTCGGCATCCCGTCTGCAGGCTGGGATCCTTTCCCGCCAACCCTCCCGGAAGCCGACAGCCGGGCCGCCCCATGCGATCCGCCCATGGATGCCTCTCCATCAACCACGATGTCGATAAGGATCCCGTAAAACCGGACAGCCACTGCTTACGGTCTCGAACCTCGCTCAGGGTTCGCCCGAACCCTTGGGCTCAATCCGGCGGGAGGGGGCGCTGCACGGTGCAGTCGTCCCCCGACAACCTGTGGCTCCGCCCGCGCGGCCGGGCCCCTGGATCCCGAAAGGCTGTTTCTTGCTACTCGCGGCCGCCCGACTCTCCCAGGATGTCCGCGGGAGCATCCCAGTCGCGCATGGCGTGCATCCAGGGCGCACGGTCCACGAACAGGTCGTGGGCCAGGGGCACCGGCGGGTGCGAACGCCACTTCGGGTCGAACTCGTTTTTGACCTTCAGCAGGAACTCATGGTAATTGGGGCCATACTTCGGACCCGTCAGGTACAGCGGCTGGTGGGGGCCCAGAAGCGAGGTGTAGGTGCGGTTCTTGATGTTCATCTTGGAGGTGTCCACATAGAACTGGTCGACCGGGTCCGTATCGTCGTCCTGATCCCAGTAGATCAGGAACTCCGAGTAGCCCTGGTGCCCGAGCTCGAAGCTCTGGAACCAGCCCGGATCGCCGTAGTCCGGCATCAACGGCGGGGTGTACTTCTTCTTCAGCTCCGCGTAGCTCGGGCCGTGGTCGGGCGCCTGGGTGAGGGACTCGATGACATAGTCGACCGAGACATACCCCCCACACATGAGCCACATGCCGGCCGAGTCGGCGTTCTTGATCCACGACTCGTCAGAGGGCTTGGTCCGCCGGGCCACCCCGCCGACCTCCGTCATGATGTCCATCAGCACCCGTTCGTCGTATTCCATCTGCTCTTCGGACGTGAAGCCGATCAGGAGCACGCGCACGATGAAGAAGTTCGCGATGCTCTCCTCGCTCTCCTTCCCCCAGATGTCCCAGAACTCCTCCTTGCACTCCGCCTTGGCGATGGCGCGCCAGAAAAGCGGTACCTTCGTGACCGCGCCCGCGATCTCGGCATGGCCGATGTTGCGCATGGCCGTCACCTGCGCCTCCTTGGAGGGCACCGTGAAGTTGATCCACTTGATGCGCTTTTCAGGCAGGGCCAAAGCCGTGTTGGGGGAAATACCGGTCGGCTCGAGCCGCTCGGGCTGGAACGGAAGGGTCTTGATCGCCATCCGTGTCACGATCCCGAGGCAACCCCGCAGACCGGTGTAGCCCCTCAGGAGGCCGCGCAGGTCCGGACCCGGACCCTCACCCCAGAAGGGATCGTCGCCGGTGGCCAGGGAGCCCATCCGCAGGATTTCGCCGTCCGGCATCACCACCTCGGTCCCGAGGATCCGCCGGTGCGGCAATCCGATCCGATGGCTCAGCGGCGACCACCCGTCCCCGATCAGGTTCGCGATGGCCGAGGCCTGCGCACCGCCGCCGCCGATCACCACATAGGCCCCATGGCGCATGCACTCCTCCTGGATGGGGGAATAGACCATGCCCGGCCCCACCTCGATATAGAAATGCTTCTCGTCCAGCATGAAGTCGTTCATGCGCTTGAGGTCGATCAGGAGCGCATCTTCGACATGGGGGTGGGAGCGCGGTCCATAAAAGCCGGTGCTGTAAGGCACGTACGGGATGTCGTGGCGGTAGCAGATCCGGACGATCCGCTGCACTTCCTCGGTCGTCCGCGGCATGATGATGCAGCCCGGGATCTTGGTCATGACCCGTTCGTAGCCAAGACCGTTTTCATATCCGCCCGGTCCGCTCCGGTAACTTTCACAGATCACCGGATCGTCCGAGATGTATTCAGGCCCGACAACGGCTGCGAGCGCCTGGTAGATTTCCTTCGCTATGGCTGGCATGATTTACCTCCTTCAGCCTGGGTGTCCATTGATCGAAACAATCCTGTTCTTACAGGTCCCTCGGGCCGGCGGCGGTTCTTGACGGTATTCACCGCTTCTTTTCCGAACCGCGGCCGTTCCAGGTCGAACGCCTGCCTTCCCGGGGGGCGAGACCCGCCTCTATCCCTCGATGGCTGCCAAGATCACTTCCGAGATATCCATGACCTGCACCGGCAGACCGTCTTCCTTCACAACCCGGCTGAAGTTGTTCTTGCACCACGGGCAGGTGGAGACCAGGGTCTCGGCGCCGACGTATTTCACCTCTTCCAGGCGCTCGGCGGCCGCCCAGCGAGCGAAGTCCGGAAAGGCCTCTCCGGTCCCCCGGCCGGCGCCGCAGCAGAAGGCGTTTTCCCGCATCCGGGGCATCTCGACGAGCTGCACGCCGGGGATCGCCTCCAGGATCTCCCGCGGCTGAGCGTAGACGCCATTCGTCCCGCGGCGGCGTTTCAGGCGCGGTTCGACGCATCCCATCCAGCCGCGCTTGCCCTCGTAAGGCGTCCAAGGCTCGCTCAGGCGGCTCAGGCTACACGCATCGTGATAGCTCATGCGCGTCTCGAAGGGCTTGTCCAGGGTCAAAGCCCCATCCTTGATCTTCTCGTCAACGTATTCGACGAGGTGGAGGACCTCGAAGCCCAGGTCCGCGGTCGCGATCCCCAGCAGCTTCGGGTAGTCCACCTTCCACATGCGGTACCCCTCGGCGCAGCTCGTCAGGAGGATCTTGGCCCCGGTCCTGCGGACAGCCTCCACGTTGCGCTCTGCCAGCGCCTTCGCTTCGTCGTAGAGCCCGACCGAAAACAGCGTGTTGCCGCAGCACCACTCATCGGACAGAAGCATGAAGTCCGTGCCGGCAGCCTTCAGGATCCGCGCCGTCGCCCGGGCGATCTCCTTGTTGGTGTAGGATGCGCTGCACCCGACGAAGTAGAGCACATCCGCCTTCTCGGCCGGCGTCACCCCGGAGGCCGCCACCCAGTCCCGGCGCTGCGCGTGCGCCGCGTTGAAGAAGTTGTGCGTCTCGGCGATGTTGGCGGCGATCTTCTTGTGGGCCGGCATCGGTCCGACCCCGTCCTTGACGGCCTTCACCCGGAGTGCCTCCAGGCTCAGCTCGATCTCGAGGTCGAGGTTGCGCTTGCAGCCCACATCGCAGGCGCCGCAAAGCGTACAGGCATAGATGATCTCCAGGGCCTTCTCGTTCCAGTCGAGCACCCCTTCCGCCATGGCGTGGCCGATCCGCATCTTGCCGTAGGCGCCATAGGCATCGAACTCGAATTTCGTCGCACTCGGGCAGCGCGTCATGAACCGCGCCCCGGGCATATAAGTGTGGTCCACCCACGTGCAGCCCTTGCACTTGATGCAGCGGCTCATATCGTAGACGAAGTTCTGGATATCGGTGACGTCCAGACTGAACTCCGCCCTCGGCTTGTAATATCTGACAGCTGATTCCTTGCTCATTGTCCCCTCCTCCTTAGAAGCACAGGTTCCCGGGATTCATGATGTTGTTCGGGTCAAACACCTTCTTCAGCCGCTTGAGGTTCGCGGCATAGGAGGCGGCCCGCTCGTAGACGATCGGCGCGAGTTCCCCGTAGGGCCGTGTAAACACTGCGCCTTCCTTCAGGAAGGCCGCCGCTGCATCGAGGTATAGGCTTCGCACCGCGGCCTTGGCCGCATCGTCCCCCGGATCGTAGAAGAAGGTGAACTCCGGCCGGCAGGCCCGGTTGTGTTCGATCGGCTGGATGTACATCCCGATCTCCTGCGCGGGGTACCCGTGCCGGGTCGCAATCTCCCGGATCCGCTTTACAAAGTGGTTCGCCGTGAGCGGGCGCGTATGGAAGAACAGGCTCTGCGAGGCCCCCTTGACCTGGTTTCGCCAGTGGGGGACATCCGCAGGCCAGGGGTTCCTCAGGACCGACAGGACCCGATGGCGCAGGCCAGGGAAACCGGGGAGATTCTCCCCAAGGTGCATCTCCGAAAACTCGTTCTTGATCACTTCGGCCAGGAAGTTCATCTCGTAGGCGATCTTTTCCTCCGGCCGGCGCAGAAGCCCGCTCACCACCAGGATCAGGGTCCAGGGAGGCAGCGCGGCCTTCATCCGCTCGTAATCCGCAGGCCAGTTCTCCGCCAGAATCGCCGCCAGATCGACCTGGTTCAGCAGCAGCACCTCTTGACCGATGCGCCTGGGCAGGATCCGGTGCAGAAATTCCATGGCGTAGTTCAGGTCTTTGACGGGCGCAAACAGCACCTTGTCTTTGCGGGGGATCGATTCCATCTTGAGGTTCGTCCAGGTCACCACGCCCATCGTTCCCTGCGCGCACTGAAAAAAGCGGTAGAAATCGAGGCCCGGGCCGGACGGATTCGCCCCCTTCGAGGGGCTGTCCGGGTAGCCGTTCACGCTTGCCGACCCCATGCGGAAGATCTCACCCGTCGGCCAGACAACCTCCATCGCCTCAAGCGGCTCGCCGTAATCGTAGACCTGATTCGTCGGCTCTTCACGCTCCATGAAATCGGTCAGGACCGAGCGCTCCGCCGGCGGCGTCAAAGGCATGATCACCCGATAGCCGGCCGCTTTGAGCTCCCGGGTCATCTTCTCCCAGGTCACGCCGGCCTCGAAGCGCACCCGCCGGTTGTCCGCATCGATCTCCAGGATCTGATTCATACCGGTCAGATCCATCAGCAAGCCGCCCTCCTTCGGGATGGTCGCCCCGAAGAAATGCACCTTCGAACTGCAGGGCACCACTGGCAGCCTCGCCTCGTTACAAACCTTGATGACCTCCGAAACCTCGCTCGAACTCTTCGGTTTCACCACACAGCTCGGTGCAGCCGCCCGCGTGTAGCTGTAATCGCCGGCATAAACCTGCAGCCTCGCCGCGTCATCCAAGAAATTCTCCGCTCCGACCACTTCGGACAATCTTCCTTTTACGTCCACGGCTCCCTCCATTTTCTGGTGATCAGGTGATTCTCATTTCATCCTGTGCCGCAAGATTTCCCTCCAGGGGGTGGCGCTCGAGGGAACGGTATCCGGCACTGAATCCACAAAATCTAGACATCAATCATTTGCATCTTGATTGTTAATACTTTAACTATTAATCTATGTCAAGAATTTTAAGGGGTCCGATGCCCGTTTTTCCACGCGTTATTTTCCATCCGGAAAAGAGCATCCGCCACGACAAAGTTTCCAATCCGGAAATGAGGATTTTTTCTTCGCATCCTTCGGGTGCTCAGACCCACCGTTTCGCGGTGGGTCCCGGTTTGCCAATATCAATGAAATCAAGCGTGTACGCGGATGCGATCTGGTGGTCGCCGCACAGGCAAACGTGCAGATTGACGCCGAGATTGGCAAAAAAGACCCTTTCCGGATGGAAAGCAGGCCAGGTCGGGCGAACGTGGGTACACAGATGGCAAACGCGCATCGTCGTTGACGCCGATGCGCTGGAAATAGGCTGTCGGTTCCCTCGAAAAGCGCCGTCATGCCGGTTGGGGAGGCAAAACGAGTGGATTTCGTTGTTGACAATTTATCTATTTATAGCTTAACAATGCTATTAGAAGAAAAGGGAAGGCATAACGAATATGGCAGACAGCGACTATAAAAACGACATGAGCATCGACGAAAAGGTGATGATGGCAATCGTCCGGGTAGCCGAGCGCTTCAAGAAAGAGGCGTCGGCCCTTTTCAAGCACCATGGCCTCACCTTTCCGCAATACAATGTACTGCGGGTTCTCGATGCCTCACGGAACGGACAGAACGCCATGCGGGACGTCAACCGCATCATGCTCGTTTCGGGGGCCAACATGACCGGCATCGCCAAACGCCTCGAAAAAGCGGGATTCATCATGCGGAAAAGCGATCCGGACGACGACCGGGTCAAACGCCTTCAGATCACGCTGAAAGGCCGGCAGGTCTTACAGGACATCGCAGCCGACAAGGAACGGAACGTGAAACGGTATCTCGAATCCTATTCGGAGGAGGACAAGCGCCTTCTGCTCAAGACCCTCGGCAACATCCTCACTCACAAGAAGACGCGTTAGCGCCGAAACCGATCGCGTATGAGAACGGTCAATCCGACGAGCGGGAAACTCCCTTCATTCAGGAGAAGACGGCGAAGCCTCCCTTACCGCTCGGCCTTGCCTCCGCTGATGATCCGAGCACGAAGCGCCTCGGTCGCCGGGAGGTCCAGCGCGAGCGTCCCGGGGTCGATCACAACGCCGTATCTTTCGCGCGCGGCCTCGATCGAAACATAGCCGTTCTCGACATCCTCCCGCACCCTTTCGGGCTCGCGCTCATGCGCCGGGCCGTAGCCGCCGCCGCCGGCCGCGTCCATGGTCACCACGTCCCCGGGCTTGAGTTGGGTCAGGCCATACGGGTTGCCTTGCTCCCCATTGACTAGAAAACGGGCCCTCCCCCCCGCAAGCCCACCGAAAAGCCCTTCAGGCGGGTAGCGGTAGCGGCCGGACTGGATGCCGAGCTTGACCGGCGGCAGAGGCGCATAGGCATCGTCCGGAATTCTGAAGACCACGCGCCGCCCGAGTCCCCCCTTCGTGCGGCCGGCGCCCCCTGAATCGGGCAGCAACTCCCGCCGCTCCACGATGAGCGGGGTGTCGCTCTCGAAGATCTCCACCGGCGTGTTGGCACCGTTGGCCGGAAAGATATAGACGTAGTTGCCGTCGTCGGCCGCGCTCGCCCCCATGCCGCCGCCCCGGATGATCACCGAGTGCCAGGGCTTGCCGTCCTTGCGCCGGCCATAGAAGACATTCATCGTGGCGGGGGTCCCGCCGCTCCCGGCGATCACGCGCGTCGGCACCGCCCCGGCCAGGGCGCGGTAAATGATCTCCGTCACAAAATGCCCGATCTGCATGCGGGCCGCCACCGCCGCCGGAAACCGGCAGTTGACCACGCTCCCCTCGGGCGCCGCCAGGTGGATCGGGGCCGCACACCCGTCGTTGTTGGGGATGTCGGGGTCGAAGATGCTCTTGATGGCCATGAAGACATAGGCATACGTGAAGTTGTAGACCACGTTCCCGCCCCAGTCCACCTGGGGCGAAGAGCCCTCGAGATCTACATGGATGTCGCTTCCCCGGACATCCACCGCGGCCTTGATGACAATGTCCCCCTTCCCTTCCATCTGCTCCACGATCCCCTCGGCTCGGTAGACCCCTTCGGGGACCTTGGCGATCGCCGCCCGCATGGACTTCTCCGTACGTCCGATGATCTCGTCGGCCAGGGCGTCCAGGCTTTCCATGCCGTACTCCGCCAACATCTGGCGTATCTTCTGGGAACAGACGTGGTTGGCGGCGATCTGGGAGCGGATATCCCCGGTGACCTCCTCGGGGGTGCGGACGTTCCAGCGGATCATCTCGAGAACCGCCTCGTTGACCACGCCCCCGTCATAAAGCTTCACCAGCGGGATAAACAGCCCGTCCTCGAAGACATCGTGGTTGTCGGAAGAGACCCGGCCCCCGATATCCGAGTGATGGAAGACGCACGCCGTGAACGCCGCCAGTCTGTCCTGATAGAAGATCGGGCTCATGACGCAGACGTCGTTCAGGTGACCGGCCAGCGCCCACGGGTCGTTGGTGATGTAGACATCGCCATCCTTGTGGCTTTCGCGCGGGATCCGCTCGACCAGCCGCTTGATACCGAGGGCCATGGCGCCTGACTGCCCGGGCGTGGCGAAGGTTCCCTGGGCCAGCTCCCGGCCCCGGCTGTCCGTGAACATGCACGTGTAGTCATGGGCATCCCGCAGAAGGCTCGAGAAGGCGGTGCGGGAAACGGAGCTGTCGGCCTCGTCCACGATCGAGATCAGACGCCGCCAGAGGATTTCCAGGGTGACGGGATCAAAGGTCTGCCCCATGATTACACCTCCTCCATGTCGATCCAGAGAAAACCATAATCGTCGACCGCCACGCGGGCATCTTCTCCCACGATCAGGGTGGACTCGCGCTCCTCGATGATCGCGGGGCCCTCGAATTCCGCCCCGGCAAAGAGACGGTAGCGGTCATAGACCGTGTACGGAACGAAGTCCCGGCTGACCCCCGAGAAGGCCGGGCGCTTCCCCTTTACGGCGTCCCCGAGGGTTCCGCCCGTCCGAGGGCATTTCGGGAGCTGCAGCAGCCGCTCGGGCAGGCTCGCGCGCACCTTGAAGTTGATGAACTCGACCGGCGAATCCTTGTAGGTCCGGCCGTAAAGCCTTTCATAGATCTCGTCGAAGGCCGCGCGGATAAACCCCTTTTCGACCTTGGCAAAATCGCCCCCGGGCACGAGGACGTTGGTCTCCGAACCCTGCCCGACGAAGCGCACGTCCACAGAGCGCTGAAACGCGACCGCCTCCCCCCCGGCCTTCTGGAGCGTCCGGGCGCCTTCCGCCTCCATCTCCCTGAAGATGGCCTCGAGCGAAGCGAAATCGGCCTGCTCCAGAGTCACCTTGTGGCTCCGCACGAGGTCGAAGGCCCTGGGGGCCGTGAAAAACCCGAGGGCCGAGCCCACTCCGGCATTCGGCGGCACGATCAGCCGCGGCGCGCCGAGCTTCCTGGCCAGACCGTAGGCATGCACCGGCCCGGCTCCCCCGAAGGCCGCCAACGTCACCACGTTCGGATTGCCGCCTTTTTCGGCGATGTGCGTCTTGGCCGCCGCAGCCATGGTCTCGTTGATCAGGTCGTGGATCCCCCAGACGGCCTGCAGAAAGCTGACCCCCAGCGGCCGGGCGATCCTCTCTTCCACCCCGCGGCGAGCGGCCTCCAGATCGAGCTTCATCTCGCCGCCCAGGAAGTAGTCCGCGTCCAGATACCCGAGCAGCAGATCCGCATCGGTCACGCAGGGATCCGTCCCTCCCCGGCCGTAGCAGATGGGACCGGGGTCCGCGCTCGAGCTTTCCGGACCGACCTGGAGCGTCCCCATCCGGCTCACCTTGGCGATGCTGCCTCCGCCCGCGCCGATCTCCATCAGGTCCACCACCGGCACCTGGATCGTGAGGCCGCTTCCCTTCATAAAGCGCTGCACACGCCCCACCTCGAAGGTCGGCACCACCCCGGCCACACCCCCCTGAATGAGGCAGGACTTGGCGGTGGTCCCCCCCATGTCGAAGCAGAACATCTCGGGCAGATCGAACAGCCGGCCGTAGTACTGCCCCGAAATCACCGCCGCGGTCGGCCCCGACTCGATGATCCGGACCGGGAATTCGGCGGCGGTCTCCACCGACGTGATCCCCCCGCTCGACAGCATGATGAAGAGCTTTCCCTCACAGCCGATGTCCTTCAACCGCCCTGATAAACGGGAGAGGTAACGGCCGGTCAGGGGTTTGACGTAGGCATTGGTGGCCGTGGTGCTCGTCCTCTCGTATTCGCGGATCTGCGGCAGGACATCATAGGAGATGGAAACAGGCAGCCCGGGCGCCTCCTCTTGGACCAGGGCCTTCAGCATCTGCTCGTGGGCGGGGTTCTCGAACGAGTTCAACAGACAGACCGCGATCGATTCCACCCCCGCATCGAGCAGCCGGCGGATAACCACGCGGCCCTCCCCGGGGTCGAGCGGCTTCAGGACCGTCCCGTCGCTGCGGACCCTCTCGTCCACTTCGAGCCGGTACCGCCTCGGGATCAGCGGTTTGGGGAATTCAGCGAAGGTGTCATACGGCGCGTAGCGGATCTCGCGGCCCAACTCCAGGACATCGCGGAACCCCTTGGTGGTGATCAGCCCCGCCCTGGCTCCCTTGCGCTCGATGATGGCGTTGATGACCAGGGTCGTTCCGTGGATGACCTCGTCGAGCTGACCGACAAAAGCGGGGGCCTGCCGCTCCATTTCCCGGATGCCCTGCACCACGGCATCCGAAGGGTCCTTCGGTGTCGTAAGACATTTGTTGATCGTCAGTTCGCCGGTCTGGTCGTCGAGTAGAACGAAATCGGTGAACGTTCCCCCAATGTCACAACCCAATCGAAAACGCTTGTGGGACATGCCCGTTCCTCCCTTTCAAGGTTCTGACCCGAGGCGGTCAGGGCCCGGCCGGAAATTCGAGCCACCCCCGATCAGCCTCCGTCGCCGTCCCGCCCGCTGCCTGTCCGTCATCCCCGGTTTTTCGCTTGACACCATTCTTGTACACAGTATACAGATTATAGTAAAGGAAAAAATGGCGGAAACTCCCGCCCCCGGTTAGACGAGTCGAGGGGCCCCGTCCCTCAGGAGATCGGCGATGAATCATGCAAAAAGGCTGTACCCGGCTGCCTTCAATCCCCTCTTCCACAGACCTGAACGGCCCCTGCCGGATGCGATCGGCGTCGTCGGCGCCGGGACCATCGGGCCGGACATCGGTTATTACCTCAAGAGCGCCCTCCCAGGAAGCGCGCTCATCCTGGTCGACTTGGCCGAACCTCCGCTCCTAGCAGCCGAAAAACGCTTCGCAAACTACGCCTGGAAAGCCGTTCAGCGAGGCCGGATGCCTCAGGAAAAGGCCGACCGGATCCTCGAAAACATCCGCTACACGACGGATTACCGCTGTCTGGAAGGCTGTCAATTGGTCATAGAGGCCGCCTCGGAGCGGATCCCGCTCAAACGGGAGATCTTCGCCCGGATCGAGGAGATCGTTTCCCCTGGAGCCGTCATCACCTCCAACACCAGTTCGATCCCTGCGAACCGCATCTTTTCCGAACTGCGGCGGCCGGAGCGCGCCACGGTCACCCATTTCTTCGCACCGGCCTGGCGCAACCCGGCTGTGGAGGTGATCCGCTGGGAGAAGGCCGACCCCGAGACCGTGGCCTACCTTTGCTGGCTATTCGCCATGACCGGCAAGGCCCCCGTTGTCACGGACAATGTCATCTGCTTCATGCTGGACCGCGTCTTCGACAACTGGTGCAACGAAGCCGCCTTGCTCCTCCCTCGGGCGACCGCTGCGCAAATCGACGGCATTGCCGAAGAATTCGCCTCTGCGGGCCCGTTTTTCGTCCTGAACCTGGCGAACGGCAATCCCATCATCGTCGAGGCCAATACCCTCCAGATGGAGGAAGGGACTCATTACCGACCGGCCTCCATCCTTCAGTCGGTCGAGCGGTGGAACACCCCTCGGCCCGGAAGCGGACCGGATGTCCCGGCCGATGTGAGACGGATGGTGCGCGATCGGCTTCTCGGGGTCCTTTTTTCGCAGGCCTTTGACATTATCGACCGAGGCATCGGCACAAAGGAGGATTTGCATTTTGGATGCCAGGTCGCCCTGGATTTCAAGAAGGGACCTTTTGACTTCCTGGCGGACCAGGGTGAAGCGGAGGCTGGACGGATCATGAAAAGATTCGAGGCGGAGCGCCCCGGATTCCCCCGGGCAACGGAACCCTTTCCTTTGTATCTCGATTACAACCGCTACCTCCTGATCGACGACGTGGACGAGGTCAAGGTCATCACCATCCGGCGGCCGCAGGCCAGGAACGCCCTCAACCTCTCCATCATGAAGGAAATCCTTGCCGTCCTGAAACGGTACACCCGGGATCCGGCCGTCAAGGGATTCGTTCTGACGGGCTATGGACCAACCGTCTTTTCAGCGGGCGCCGATATCGGCCGGTTTCGAGAGGTTCTCGGCCGCTTTGACGCTTCGATCGCCTATGCCCACGAGTGGGCGGAGGTCCAACGGTTCCTCGACCGGATGGACAAACCCGTGGTGGCCGCCGTAAACGGCATGGCGCTCGGCGGCGGACTCGAACTCGCCATCCGCTGCCACGCGATGGTGGCGACCCGCAACGCCTTTTTCCAGTTCCCGGAAATCACGCTCGGCATCCTGCCCGGCATCGGCGGCTGCATCGTGCCTTACCGTAAATGGCCGCAAAGCGCCGCCCGCTTCCACGACATGCTGTGCCTCGCAACACCGCTCAGCGCCGAAGAGGCCTTCGGGGCGGCGATCGTGACGAGCCTCTCCGTCGACTATGCCGCCTTGATCCAGGATGCCGCCGCTGCAGCCAAGGCCCTCCAGGGCCGCATCCCGCGCATCCCCGATGGAAAGATCGCGCTGCCGCCCTTCAACCTCCCCGACGAACCCAGGTCCGGGCCCCTGCGTTTGAGCAGGGAGGCCCTGTCCGTGATGATCGAAACCATCGAAGCCGGGGCAGCCGCAACGACCTTCGAAGCGGCCCTCGAAGCGGGATACCGCGGTTTTGGACAAATCGCCTGCCTGGATGCAGCCAGAGAGGGGATTTCAGCATTCCTGGAAAAACGGAAACCGGTCTATGAAAGATAAGCGGCCTCCGGCCGGCACCGGCCGGGTGGATTCAGCCCCGAGCAGTAACCAAAAAACTGAAACCTTCCTCCGCGGGACCCTCGAGGCCGGCGCCGCTCCTGCTCCGAGCAGGAGTTGGGCGTCCAGCCGCGATTCACCTGCAGTTTCTTGCCAACCCGGCTGAAGAAGCCATCCACCCACGGATAACCCCGTTTACGCCGCCTTTTTCCGCTCCTTCAAGGCCGCCAGGATCTTCTGAGGGGTGATGGGCAGATCCGTGATCCTCAGACCGATCGCATCGTATACCGCGTTCGCGATCGCCGGGGCCGTCGGCACCAGACCGGGCTCGCCCACACCCTTCGCCCCGAACGGCCCCTCCGGGTCGTGCGTCTCGACGCAGGTGATGTCGATCGGAAAATCCACGTCGGGCGCCGAAAGGATCTTGTAATCCAGGAAGTTGGGATTCATGTTGCGGCCCTTGTCCGTCTTGTATTCCTCGCAGAGGGCGTAGCCGAGGCCCTGGACGATCCCGCCGTAGATCTGCCCCTTGATGGTCTGCTGATTGATCACCTGGCCGACGTCGTGCGCCGCCGCGAACCGGAGGATCCTGATCCGGCCGGTCTCGGTGTCCACTTCGACCTCGGCGCCCTGGGCCCCCGTGATATAGGCCGCCGACATGTTGCCCCGGCAGGTCTTCATATCGATCATCTGGTTGCAGGGGTCATAGAAGGCCTCCGTGACGATCATCGTCCCCTGCTCCTTGAAGTGCGCCTCGCGCAGGATCTCTTCGAGGCTCAACTGCAGGACCGGGTTGTCCGGCTCCTCCCGGAAAAAGACCATGCCCTTCCTCAGGTCGAACTCCGAAGGGTCGCAGTAGCGCTCGTAGTCGAGGTCCGGTATCTCGAAATCAGGCTCCTTCTTCTTCCGCAGCTTCATCCGGAAGTGGACCCGCGGCATGAAGTGCTCGGCCGCCAGTTCGAAGATCTTCTTCCTCGCCTTCTGGGCCGCCTGGATGGCCGCGTTGCAGGAGGTGAAAGCCCCCCGGCTCGCATGCGTCCCGACATCCCACGGACAGGTGGCCGTATCTCCCGACACCACCATGACCCGGTCCGGGGTCACGCCCAGCGCCTCGGCGGTCGCCACCGCCAGTGCGCTGTTGAACCCCTGCCCCATCTCGACCCCGCCCGTAATCACCGAGACATGGCCGAAGTCGTCCAGCTTCATGATGATCCCGGTGCCGTCCGAGCGGTAGACCCGTCCCGAGCCGCCCACGTGAAAAAGCGAGGCCATGCCCACCCCGCGGGCCTTCCCACGCTGCTGCCCCCGCTTGGCCTTCCAGTCCAGCTTTTCAGCGACCGTCTTCAGGCACTGTTCGTGCCCGCAGGAGGTGATATGGAGCCCCATCGGCGTGATATCGTTCGGGATGTTGCAGTTCATGAGCCGGAACTCGTAAGGGTCGATCCCCGCCGCCTCCGCAAGCTGGTCCAGATTGCTCTCGAGCGCCCAGGCCGCCTGCGGATTCCCGTATCCGCGCATGGCCTGACAGTAGGTGTTGTTCGTGTAGACGATGGTCGTCTCGTAAAAGACGTTGGGCACGCGGTACAGGGATGAGATCGGCAGCATCATGACGCTCGGCGTCGTCGCCCCCCAGGAGGTGTAGGCCCCGTTGTCGAGCAGCATGCGGATCTCGCGGAAGGTCAGCTTCCCCTCACGGTTGCACCCCTGGATGATCTGCGTCCGCGTGGGCTGCCGGGGTGAAAGATAGGCGAACTCCTCTTCCCGGTTGAGAACGATCTTCACCGGCCTTCCGGTCTTGTAGGCGAGAAGGATCGCGATGTACTCATAGCCATGGGTGTCCAAGCCCGTCCCGAAAGAGCCCCCCAGCGCCGGCACGATCACACGGCTGTTCTTTCCCTTCAGCCCCATGGCCGCCAGGGCGGCGTTGAAGTCATTCTGCGCCAGAAAAGGGATCTGGGTCTTCGTGTGGATGATCAGGTTGCCCTGCAGGTCGAACTCCGCCACGCACCCCGCCGTGCCCATGCAGCACTGCTGGATGAGCGGCGTCGAAAAGCGGCCCTCGGCCACGAAAGCGGCCTCCTGCTTCGCCTTCTCGACGTCCCCGGAGACAAATTTCCACGGGACGGGCACACGGTTGTCCTGTTTAGGCCGACCCCTGGTATCCGTCTCGTGGATCAGCGGGGCCCCTTCCCGAAGGGCCTCTTCCGGGTCGAAGACGGCGGGAAGCTCTTCGTATTCGACCTCGATCAGATCCACCGCCTCCGCCGCAATGTCCGGGTCGATGGCAGCCACCGCCGCCACTTCGTCCCGAAACTGCCGCACCTTGTCCCGCTTGAGGGCCAAGTTGTCCTTGATGAAGCCGATGCGGACCTGCGGCGTGTTGAAGCCTGTAATCACCGCTCGGACCCCCGGCAGGCGCTCGGCCCTGGAGGTGTCGATAGCCTTGATCCGGGCATGGGCATATCGGCTGTACTTGATCTTGCCAAACAGCATGCCCGGCCTCATGAAGTCGTGAATGTAAACGGCCTTGCCGGCCGCCTTGTCAGGGGCGTCCGGCCTTGGAAGCTCGGTGCCGATATAATCGAACTGCGTCATGTTCTCCCCTCGTCTCCTCACATCCGGAAGTCCCGGTCGGACGGGCACACCAGCAGGGCGTACCCCTCATGAAGCCTTTTCAGGCCGCCCCTTCCTCCGCCGCCCGTCGTATGGCGTCCACGATCTGGAGGTAGCCCGTGCAGCGGCACAGATTGCCGGAGATCCCCCGCCGGATCTCGGCCTCATCCGGATGCGGCGTTTCGTCTAGCAGCGCCTTGGCCGACAGGATCATACCCGGCGAACAGAAGCCGCATTGGACGGCGCCATGCGCTACGAAGGCCGCCTGAACGGGATGGAGGCGGTTTCCCTCCCCGACCAGACCTTCGATCGTGGTAACGGTTTTATCCGCGATCTCGAAGGCAGGATAGAGGCATGAATCCACGGGGATCCCATCGACCAGAACCGTGCAGGCCCCGCACTCTCCCTGACCGCATCCCACCTTCACGCCGGTCAGCTGAAAATCCTCCCGCAAGACCTCCACGAGCACCCTGTGCGCCTCCACCTCGGCGGAAACCTCGTAACCGTTCAAACGAAACCGGATTTCCTTCTTCATCGTTCCTCCCCTGGATAACCCCGCCATCCGGACGCGATCTTTCAGATCATCCCGGATCTACACCCGGTTTGCCGGACGCTTCATCAAAGCACCCCCTCGTTCCCACCCGGAAATGGCCTTTATACCTCGCCGCCAATCTGCGCGTTTGCTTCTACTCCGAACTACCCCATGCCCCCTCCTCCCAAACGCTTGACCCCTTTGACGCAGCCCCGAAGGGGTGGAGCTGCGCCGGCAAAGCCTTCGAAGAAAAATCCTCGTGTCCGGATTGGAAGCCTGGCCGTATGGACAGCCATTGTCGGACAAACACCCTCCATCACATGGAGCCGCCGACCGCCTCGAGCGCCTGCAGCAGACCCCTCTTGACCAGAACACCCGCCACGGCCCGTCGGTATTCCTCCGTGGCGCGAACATCGCTGATGGGCCGGACCTCCTCGGCGGCCTTCGCGGCGGCGGCCTCCAGGAGATCGGGTTCGATCCTGCGCCCCTCGATCAGCTCTTCCGTCCGGCGCAGCCGGAGCGGTACCGGCGCCACGGCACCGGCCGCCAGCCGGCAGCGGCGGCAAACGCCGCCCTCCATCTCGACCAGGACGGCGGCGTTGACCACGGCGATATCCTGACTCACGCGTCCGATCTTCAGAAAGGCGGTGCCGGTCTTTCCGCCCGGCGGCGCCACCTGGATGCCGGTCAGGATCTCCCTCGGCTCCTTGCACGTCTGCCCAGGCCCGGTGAAGAAATCCTCGATCGCCACCTCCCGGACCCCACCCGGGCCTTCCAGCTTCAGCCGCGCCTCCAACACGAGGAGCGGCGGGGCGCAGTCGGCGGAGGGGGCGGCGTTGCAGAGGTTGCCGCCGATTGTGGCCACGTTACGGACCTGCGGATTGGCCAGCACCCTCACCGCCTGAAACAATGCTGGGAAGGCGCGCGCAAGGGTGGGCGATCTTTCCATCTCTCTGAAAAGACACATGCCTCCAAATCGCCATGCACCGTTCTGGGTCATCCCGTGCAGCTCCGCAATCCCCCTCAGGGAAACCAGCGCATCCACGGCCATCGTCCGCTGCTTCAAGCGCACGATGAGGTCGGTGCCCCCGGCGATATACCTGGCTTCACCACCCTGTTTTTCCATCGTCTTCAGCGCATCCTCGAGGGTCTGAGGCTGATGGTATTCAAACTTTTTCATCTTTAGCTACGCCCCTTTTTGAGCGGCGATCCCACGGCCGGGTATCGCCGCTCAATCAAACGTGCAGGTTGACGCCGAGATCGGGCAAAAAAGACCCTTTCCTGATGGAAGCCCCCTAGAAATCGCGGTTATCGAAGACCCGTTTGCTTTTCCGCTCCGAACGCGGCAGTGATCCGTAATCGACAACCTCTATGTTGGCGCTCACCATGATCTGCTTCTTGATGTCCTGGGCAATCGAACGCGCGAGGGATTCATCCCGGGAGGAATCGCCGTCCTGCTCCCGCTCGATCTTCAGAAGCATATAGTCCCGGCCGTCAGAGCCATGATCCAGGATGATCTGATATTCACTCCCGATCCCGCGCACGCCGGAGAGCACATGGTCGATCTGCCCGGGGTAGACATTGACGGCGCGGAAAATGATCATATCATCCGATCGACCCAGCAGACGGTCGTGGCGGGGCAGGATGGAGCCGCAGGGGCAGGTCCCGGGGATCAGACGGGTTAGATCCCGAGTGCGATAGCGGATGAGAGGCACCGCCTCCTTGGCGAGGGTGGTCACGACCATCTCACCCGTTTCCCCCTCCGGAAGCGGCAGGAGGGTTTCAGGATCCAGGATCTCGAGGATGTAATAGTCCGCCCAGTAATGGATCCCCGTGTGATACACGCAGTCGAGGCCGGTTCCGGGTCCGTAGAGTTCCGTCATGCCCGGGATATCGAACATATGCTCCACCCCCAGGAGTTCCCGGATCCGGTCCCGCATGGCCTGGCTGCAGCGCTCCGACCCGAAGATCATCTTCTTCAGGTGGATCTGGTCCTGGATCCCCCGGCGTCTGACTTCTTCAGCCAGAAGAAGCCCCATCGAGGCAGTGCAGCAAAAGACCGTGGTCTTGAAATCCACGAGAAACTGGCACTGCATATCCAGATTGCCCGGGCCCGCTGGAATCGCCATGGCGCCGAAGGTCTCGCACCCCAACTGGAAACCGACGCCGGCCGTCCAGACCCCGTATCCGACCGCTATCTGGACCCGGTCTTCGGCGGTAAGCCCGGCCATTTCGTAGCACCGCGCGAAGAAATGGGCCCAATCGCGGATATCTTTCTGCGTGTAGGAAAGGACCTTCCTCTTGCCGGTGGTCCCCGACGAGGCGTGAATACGGACCACCTTCTCGAACGGCACCGAAAGCAGCGGGAAAGGATAGCCCTCTTTCAGATCGTCCGCCATGGTCAGCGGCAGACGTTGAAGGTCCTCCAAAGACCGGATGTCATCCGGCCTGACCCCGGCCTTATCCAGCTTGGCGCGGTACACCGGGGAGCCGTGGTAGGCATGACCGACGGTCCACTTGAGACCCTCCAGCTGCAGCGCCTTCAGCTCTTCTTGCGTCTTTACGGTAGGCATAAACGTTTTCGTCATGTTTTCCTGTACCCCTCTTCGCAGGCCGGATGTTTGACATCCCTCATCAATTTCCACCCGGAAATGGTCTTTTTCGCCAATCTCGGCGTCAATCTGCTCGTTTGCTTGTGCAGCCGACCTATGGGTCGCCGCACAAGCAAACGCTTGATTTTCTTGGTATCAACAAAAAGTCCTCATTTCCGGATTGGAAACTGGGTCGTGATGGATAAATCTCGTTTCCGGATGGAGACTCATTAGTTCAAGCCATGCTTCTTTCCGATCCGGAAGGCTGTCGTTCCAGCACCCGGATGACCTCCTGAACGATCGATCCAGTCTGCGGCATGCGTCTGCACCGAGAACAGACCTCCCCTTCATCCCGATGCCTCCGAGAACACATCCGGCGGATTCCTATCGCATCAGATTCGGCAGGAAGGTCACGATCTGCGGAAAAACCATCAACAGAATGATACAAAGGATATAAGCAGGCAGAAAATAGGCCACGCCCTTGAAAACATCTTCGAGCGGCACGTCTTTCGCCATCCCACCGACGACATACGTCGTCGCTCCCACGGGAGGCGTCACGGCACCCATGGTCGTGATGACGGTAATGGTGACACCGAACCAGATCGGATCATGCCCAAGCTCCATCGCCACCGGAAAAAAGATCGGGATCGTGATCAGCAGCAACGCCAGGGCATCCATCACGGCCCCCCCGACGACATAAATGGCAAAGATGATGCTGATGATGACAACGTCAGACACAGGCAGGTCTGCAACCCAGGTGGCGATATTGTACGGGATGCGCGTTACGGCAAGGAACTTGCCGAAGAGCATAGCCCCCGCAACGATCGTAATCACCATACAGGATATCCTCAGGGTATCGGTAAAGGAGGCAATAAACCCTTTCCAGCTGAGGCTGCGCTGCACGAGCGCGATCATCACGGCGAAAAAGGAACCGGCGGCACCGGCCTCGGCGGGCGTAAAATACCCGAAGTAAAGACCGAGCATAACCAGCAGGAACAGAAGCAGCATCTCGAAGGCGCCGGGGAGGGCCCTGAATTTTTCACCCAAGGTCGTCCTGGGACCCGCCGGACCCCATTCCGGGTAGATGCAGCAGCAGATGTACACAGTCAGCATCAGCAGCAAAGCCAGCAGGATGCCGGCCCCGACCCCCCCGTAAAAAAGCCGGGCGATCGATTGCTCCGTCGAAAGGCCGATGATGATCAGCACGACACTTGGCGGGATCACGACGCCGAGCGTCGAACCGCAGGCAATCGCCCCCGTGCTGAGCATCGGATCATATTTGTATTTTTTCATCTCAGGGAGGGCGACGGTCGTCATCGTGGCCGCCGTTGCGGCATTGGATCCGCAGATGGCCGCAAACGCCGAGCACGCCATCACCGTCGCCATGGCGATCCCGCCGCGGATCTGCCCGACCCATTTGTAAGCGGCATTGTACAGCCTCGAATTCACACCCGAGTAAAAGGCCACCTGCCCCATGAAGATGAACAGCGGAATGACCGTCAGTCCGTAGCTCGAAAACGTCCCCCACAGGTCCGTTCCGAGCATCCCCAGGCCCGCCTTGAAGTTGATGACGTATACGTATCCGCAAAACCCAACGATGGCCATGGCAAAACCGACCGGAATACCCAGAAAGAACAGGGCCGCCAGGAGGACCAGAATCCCTGTAACGCCGATCATCGCTAGACTCACTTTTGACCCTCCTCACGGGGAAAGAGCGACCGCAACAGATCCACGAGAAACACCAGGGCGAGGGCCCCGCATCCCAGGGCCATCCCATAGACAAACGGGAAATAAGGGATCCGCAGCGTCTCGGTGACCTCGCCGGTCCGCCACAGGGTGCTCCCGTAACGGGTAATCTGCCAGGCGGCCATGCAGAAGAAAACCATGCAAAGGAGGCTGTTCAGGAAGGTGAGCCCTCTGCGGACTCGGGGCGGAAACGAATTGTAGAGCACGTCAACGGAAATGTGTCCACGCCGTATCTGGGTGCTTCCCAGCGCAAACGCCCCCGCTATTGCGCCAAAGTACCCCATCAGTTCGTAAGCGCCCTGCACGGGCACCCAGACGATGCGCAGAAAGATGTTGGCGCAGGTAAGGAGAATCATCGCCGCCAGGAACAGGCCGCCGATCCAGATGAGGCCGCGGTTCAGGACCCGGCTCACCTTGTCCAGAAATTCCATGTAACGCCTCCCGTCTCCTGTCTGGTATTCATACCGAACACGACTTGGAAGCCTTGCGCATCCCGAAATCCTGCCTGGTGGGTCGGCGGGAATCCTATCCGTTAGAAGGGATATGGGCCGTCGCCGCCATCCGAAAGGTTCAGGATTCCCCGCAGGACTTGCGGGGAATCGCGGGCCGCCTATTCAGCGTGTTTTCTGGATAAACTCTTAATATCCTGAATAATTTTATCTCCAGGAAGCCCTTTTGCCGTGGCATCCGCCACCCACTTGTCGATCATCGGTTCGAGCAGTTTGTTCCACTCAGACTTCTCTTCATCGGACAACTGGATGACTTCCACGTTGTAGGTTTCCTTGGACCAATCCATGGATTCTTTCACGTGCGCATCCATGTACTCACCCGTCCAAAGGGCCTGCTCGGTCCCGAGATCGTCCATCACCTTCTTGACATCGTCGGGGAGGCGATTCCATGAATCCATGTTCATCACAACGGCAAACGGATAGATGACCGTGTCGGTCATGGTGACGAAGCGGCAGAGTTCCGCGTATTTGAAATCCTTCATGACCTCCAGGGATGAGAAAAGACCTTGCACAACCCCCTTCTGCAGAGCCTCCGGGGTCGCGGACATGGGCATACCGACCATGTTGGCGCCCCAGGCCTTCAGGATCTCACCCGCACCGCCCGAGGCACGGATATCCATGCCCTTTATGTCCGCAAGGGTCCGGACGGCCTTCTTGGTCATCAGATTGGAAGGCGCCGTGGCGAACATGGTGAGGACCTTGACCTTGGAAAACTCATCGGGCTTGTACTGGTTGTAGAGATCCCAGAGCGTCAGACTTGCGACCTTTGCGTTCGGAAGATCCAGAGGCAGGCTGGTGGCGTTCGTGACGATGAAACGACCGGGCTGATAGGCCATACAGAGGCATCCGATATCGGCCTGTCCACCGATGACGCCATCCATCATCGCCTTGGCGTCCAGCAGCGTACCACCCGGAAAGGTCTTGATGGCGACCTTGCCGCTCGTTCTTTTCTCCACCTCCTCTTTCCATCTTTCCATCTGCACACAGGGAAAGGTGGGAGCGGGTGGGAAGTTGGCATAGTTCAATCTGATCGGCTCAGCGGCAGCGGGGGCCGACATGAATGTGGTTAAGGCGAAGGTTGCGAAAATAACGGCGGCCATCAAAAAAAATACCCTTTTCAACATCTTTCAAACCTCCTCAGCTTCAACCGGGAAAATCCAGCCGTGTTCCCGGGTCGAAACCCTGCCGGTGCGCCCTCGTGATTCAAGCAAGGGCACGACCTAAAAGAGTGGATGACAGATTGTTCCAGTGGCCCCGAACGGCAGTGCTTCACCTCCTTTCCATTTCGAATCCGTCAAAGAAAATCGGAAAACCCCTTTTAAAACGCGAAACGGCTCATGTACATCGCGATTCCAAACCATCCGGAAATGATTTCCCGGGACAACCCCGTTTCCAAACCGGAAATGAGGATTTTTGGCAATACCAAGAAAATCAAGAGGCTGCGCGCAGGTGACCTGAGGCCGCCGCACAAGCAAACGTGCAGATTGACGCCAAGATCGGCCAAAAAGACCCTTCCCGGATTAAAGCCTAAAAGATATTCGGCTCGACATACTCTCCGAACACCGCACGAAACACGTCGGCCATCTCTCCGACAGTGGCGTAAGCGTTGCAGCAATCTACCAGGTATGGCATCACATTTTCCTTTTTCTGGGCGGCCTTTTCAAGGGCTTTCAGCGTCCGGCTCACGGCTGTACCTTCACGTGAGCGCTTGAGTTCCTTCAAATGATCGATCTGCAGTCTGGCCCATTCCTCGTTGTAGGCATGGAGTTCGACTTCCATATCGACCCCCTCGGTATACCGGTTGACGCCGACCTTGATCACCTCGCCGTTCTGGAGCTTCTTCTCATACTCATAGGCCTGTCGGGCCACCTCCCGCTGGACGAAACCCGAAGAGACCGCTTCGACCATCCCGCCTACCTTCTCGATCTTTTCCATCTCTTCCAAGATCTTTTCTTCCATCTCCTTCGTCAGGGTCTCCATAAAATAGGACCCCCCCAGCGGATCGACCGTATCTCTCAGCCCGATTTCGTCCATGAGAATCTGGAAAGTCCTCAGCGAAAGCAGCGCTGCCCGCTCGGTGGGGATCGTGTAGGCCTCGTCGAAGGAACAGAGCGCCGTGGTCTGGGCGCCTGAAAGCGCCGCAGCCAGGGCATAATAAGCCCCGCGCATGATGTTGTTCTCCGGCTGCTGCTTGGTCATGCCCGACCCGCCGCCGCCGAAGATCCCTCTCAGAAAAAGGGCCTTACTGTCCTGAACCCCATAGCGCTCGCGCAGAAGCCTCGCCCACAGTTTGCGCGCAGCCCTGAATTTCGCCACTGTTTCCCAGAGGTTCCCATAGATATTGAGATTGAAGGAGAAACGGCCTACAAAATCCTCGGCGCGGTAACCTCTGGCGATGACGTTATCGATATAGGCGAAGGCGATCATGAACGCGTAGGAGATCTCCTGCGCCGGTGTACAGCCGGATTCCCGGATATGATAACCGCAGATCGAGACCGGATTGCACCTCGGCAGCACCTTCATCGCATATTCGATGGTATCCCCGATCAGACGCACCGCCGGCTCGACCGGATAGATCCACGCCCCACGGCCGACGATCTCTTTCAGAATGTCGTTCTGGGGCGTGGCCGAAATTCTCGACCGGTCGAAGCCGAATTTTTCGGCGACGGCCTGATACATGGCCAACATGACCGAGGCCACGGCGTTGATGGTCAATCCCGAACCGATCCGGTCCAGTGCGATATCTTTGAAAGCGATCTCGAAATCCCTGAGGGAATCGACGGCCATCCCCACACGGCCCACCTCGCCCTCGGCCATCGGGTGGTCCGAATCGTAACCCATCTGCGTCGGCAGATCGAAGGCCACGTTCAATCCCGTCTGTCCGTGCGAAATCATCAATTTGAAACGCTCGTTCGTCTCATCGGGCGTGCCGAATCCCGTATATTGCCGCGTTGTCCAGTTGCGGCTGCGGTACCCCATAGGATGCAGGCTGCGCGCGAATGGGAACTCACCCGCATCACCCAGGTCTTTATGGTAATCGAAGCCGATACGCTCGAGATCATCCGGTGTATAAACCGGCTTCACTTTGATGCCGGACTGAAGGATAACCTCTTTGATCGCATCCTTATCGTCCTTGATATATGTGGCGACTCCCATGATCCCCTCTCTTTCATTCCATCCACTCAGAGAGTGACGCATCCATTCAACTGTAAGAAAACCATTCTATCATCAATTCGCATCGTTCAGCTGTCATTCGAACAGCAAATATGTGAAGCCGAGATCCAAGCTGATGACAAAACCTATAACGAACGTTGCGACACATTCCATACTCCAGCGGCGAATACCCCGTGCCAACCAAAATCACTCCTTCCAGAGGGAAAATCTGTCCGCACCGAACGCTCATTTCCGGATGCATTCAACCTAAGCAGGGATATGCTCACGAATGAACTGCACAATCTCTTCGAAACGGGCGCCGCCGGGGAAAACCCCCTTGACCCCCATCTCCTCCAGTCGCGGCATGTCCTGGTTCGGGATGACCCCACCCACCAAAACCAGCTTATCGTCGATGTTTTCCTCTTTTATGAGGGCCATTAACTTTCGGCAGATCGGAATATGCGCTCCAGACATGATGGACAGGCCGATCACATCCACATCTTCCTGCATGGCCTGGTTGACGATGCTCGCCACGGTCTGGTGCAGACCGGTGTAAATGACCTCCATGCCGGCCTCCCGAAGGGCGTGAGCCACGACCTTGGCCCCCCGATCATGGCCGTCCAATCCCGGTTTGGCCAATAAAACGCGAACTTTCCTTTCTGCCATTGCCTTCTCCCTTGTCTTCGTCAACGCCTCATACCTTCGTTTTCATTCGGAAGGGGCTTTTCAATCGCTCTCGACGTCCATCCGCCCATTCCCCCGGGAGGCGCCTCAAAGCGACCTGTGGGTCGCCGCAAAAGCAAACGTGCAAATTGACGCCGAGATTGCCAAAAAAGACCATTTCCGGATGGGAAACGATTCTACCGCCCGCCGGTTTGCGGGCGGGCGGGGGTTTCTCCCGCCTCCGAGTCCTGGGTCTCGATCGTGCTCAGAACCACTGCCTGCCCGCGCAGGATGTGCTCTCTAACGACCTTTTCGACCCCTTCGGCATCCCTCCGCCGGATCAGTTCGAGCATCAACCGATGATCCTGGTTGCTGGCCTTCGCCATGTCCTCGATCTTCAGGATGACCTGGCGGTAGCGAAAAATCTGATCTCTCAAACCGCTGATCATCCGGATCAACCGCGGGCTTCGGCTCAGTCCGTAAAGCAGGTCGTGGAAGGCGGTATTGATCCTCGCCAGCGCCTCCGGATCCCGCTTCTCGAGGGCCTTTTCGTACTCTCTGACCTTTTCCTCCAGCGGCAGGAGATCCGCCTCCGTGTGCTTCAACGCCGCCAACCGCGCGGCGTAGCTTTCGAGGACGGAGCGGATCCCGAAGGTCTCCTCGATCTCGCTCCGGCTGAGCCCCGTGACAAAGAAGCCACCGTTCGGGTTCTGGCTCAGCAGACCCTCCCTCTCGAGCTTGTGGATCGCCTCCCGGACCGGGGTCCGGCTGATTCCCAGGGCCGAGGCCACCCGGCTTTCGACGATCCGGTTCCCGGCAGGCAACTGACCTTTGACGATTGCCTTTTTCAGATTCTCATAGACGTACTGGCCAAGCGATTTTCTGGCAGGTACGGAAGCAAGCGCCTTGAACAGGGGTTCTTCGCCTTTGGTCCGTTTTCGCATCGATCGGGTGTTCCCGTTTGAATGGCTCTTAGAGCCCGGCCCATCGGGCCAGATTGGTCTGCAGGATCTCGTGCGTCCCGCCGCCGTAGAGCAGAAACCGGCTGTCACGGTAGTATCGCTGCGGCGTGTACTCCATGCTGTAGGCATAGGCACCGAAAACGCGCGTGGCTTCGTCCGCCGCGCGGCATGCCGCCTCGGTCGCAAAATATTTCGCCATCGATGCCTCGTTCAGACACGCAACCCGTTCGTCTATCAGATGGGTCGCCTTGTAGGTCAACAGTCTGGAGGCCTCCAGGTCGGTGGCCATGTTGGCGACCTTCGCCTGGATCAGTTGATAGTTCCCGATGACCCGGCCGAATTGCGCCCGTTCCCTGGCATACCGGATCGAATCCGTCAGGCATGCCCGCTGAAGGCCCACCGCCAGGGCTGCGGTCATGACCCGGATCTCGGCCAGGATGTTCATCAGGTTGCCGAGCCCGCGCCCCTCCCCCCCCAGCCGGTGCGTCTTCGGAATCCGGCAGTTGTTGAACGCGATCTCGGAGATCTTCGTCGTCCGGGTACCCAGCAGATCGAATGCTTTGCTGCGCGAAAACCCGGGGGTGTCCGCAGGAATAAAAAAGAAATTGAGGCCTTTGAGCTTCTTGGCCGGATCCGTCTGGCACAGAACCGTGTAGAAATCCGCCAATGGCCCGTTCGTGACCCAGGTCTTCATCCCGTTCAGCACATAGCCGTCCGCGGTCTCCTGCGCCAGGGTGCTCACGTTGCCCAGGTCTGAACCCGCCTCCGGCTCAGTCAGGCAGAAGCAGGCCACCAGATCCCCCCGCATGGCGGGCCGCCAGTAGGTTTCCCGCATCTCCTCCGTGCCGAAGTGAAACAGAAAATTCGTCCCCATAAGACACTGCATCGCCGTAATCGCGCCCATGCTCATCAGCCCGCGCGCCAGTTCCTCGCAGCTGATGCAGAACAGGGTCGTGTTCCCGCCGGACCCGCCGTCCTTCTTCGGATAGCGCAGCCCGAAAACCCCCATCTCCCCGATCCGCCGGAACATCTCCATCGGGAATGCGCCCTTTTCATCCAGTTCCTGGGCCTGAGGGATCAATTCCTGGTCCACAAAACGGGCCATGCTTTTTCGGATCAGCTTCTCCGCATTCGACCTTATCATGCACTCCTCCCTTGTAGCAGGGCACTCTGGCAATCCGTTTTACAGGTGTGACGACTCCCACCACAGCCGGTTTCCTCAAGACATGGGCTCCGGGGCCGATCTTATTGTCGATCCGCCCTTTTGCCCGCTCTCCATCCGGAAATAGCCCTTTTCGCCGAATTCGGCCTCAATCCAGACGTTTGCCTGTGCGCCGGCCTGCAGCTCGCCTCCGCGCAAACGCTTGGTTTCCTTTACACCGGCGAAAAATCCTCCTTTGCGGATTGGAGCCCGGGTCGTGCTGGATACCGATTTACGGATGGACACTGCCTCCACGGCGTCCTTGCCAGACAGAGTCCCAGGAGCCATCCGATTTTCCGGTGGCCGACTCAAAAGGCGGCGCAGCTCGGGCGCAGCCGCTAAAGGAGCCGCCCGCCCCTCAGCTGTTCGATCATCTGGGGAACAACATCCCGCAGGTCACCGACGATGCCCCAGTCCGCAATCTGGAATATGGGCGCACGCGGATCTTTGTTGATGGCGACGATGTAACGCGCGTTCATCATGCCGGCCCGGTGCTGGATCGCCCCCGAGATCCCGCAGGCGACATAGAGCTCCGGACGGACCGACTGACCGGTCTGACCGACCTGGCGATCGGCGGCTATCCACCCTTCCTCGACGGCCACCCGGGTCCCCGCCGTCACCCCCCCTAAAAGCGCCGCCAACGCCTCGAGCACCTCGAACCCTGCCCTATCGCCGACCCCCCGCCCCCCGGCGACGATCACCCGGGCCTTCGACAGATCGACGCGCTTTTTCTCCTCCTTCACCCGTTCGAGCACGACCGTTCCCGCCTCTTCCTCGGAAAGCTCCACCGGAAAGGGGATCACCTCCCCCTGGTTTTCGGGGATCTCCCGGGCCTCCATCACGCCGGGCCTCACGGTGGCCATCTGCGGGCGGGAAAACCGGTTCGCGATGGTGGCCATGACGTTCCCCCCGAAGGCCGGCCGGGTCTGCAGCAGAATCCGCTCTTCAGGATCGATCGCGAGTTCGGTGCAATCGGCCGTGAGCCCGACACCGATCCGCCGGGAGACCCGGGGGGCGAGGTCCCGGCCGATGTGCGTCGCGCCCAGGAGGAAGACATTCGGCTTCTGTTCCCTGACCAGCCTTTCGATGACGTTCGTGTAAGGCAGGGTCCGGTAATGCGTCAGGATGGGGTGCTCGACCAGGAAGACCTTTTGGGCGCCGTACCGGAAAAGCGTCTCGGCAAGTGGTCCGATCCCGTCGCCGAGCAGCAGGGCCGCAACCTCCTGACCGAGCGCCTCGGCCAGTTCGCACGCCTTGCCCAGAAGCTCCAGGGATACGGGGTGCAACACGCCCTCCCGCTGCTCCGCGAAGACCCACACCCCCGATCGATCCCTGAAATCCGGCACCTCCCGCGGCCTCGTGTCGCTCTTGACGGCCTCCTGTTTACAAACCGCCAGGCACGCGCCGCAGCCCGTGCACCGATCGAGAATGCGGGCCTTGCCCTCTTCCAACTCGATCGCCCCGTAAGGGCATGCCTGAATGCAGCGTTTGCAGCCGTTGCACAATTCCCTCTCGATCCAAACCGTCATCGACGCTTCCCCTTTCAGATGGACATGGGAGACCCGGTCCGGGCCGGTTCCTAAATCAGCCGGTTTTCCTTCAGCCTGTCGAGCAGCCCGCTCACCACGCTCCGGGTATCCCCCTCAAGGATCTCACTCCGCCGCCGGAATTTGGGCGCGAAGGTCTTGACAACGTGGGTAAGAGACCCTTCCAGGCCCACCTCTGCGGTCTTCAGACCCAGATCGGCCGCGTTCCAGAAGGTGATCGGGGCCTTCTCGCGGCATGCATCGATCAATCGGCCCACATGCGGATAGCGCGGAACATTCACCTCGCCGATGACCGTCAGGAGCGCCGGCATCCGGCAACGGATCCGCTCGTAACCGTCCTCGAGGCGCCGCCTGACCACGACGGCGTCCGTTTCGACGCTTTCGATCGCGCTGACGTAGCTCACATGAGGCAGACCCAGGTAGTCCGCCACCTGCGGACCAATCTGGGCCGTGTCGCCGTCGATCGCCTGGCGGCCGCAGATCACCATGGCATAGTCCCCGATCACCTCGACCGCCCTCCCCAGGGTCGTCGAGGTCGCCCACGTGTCCGCACCCGCAAAGGCCCGGTCCGACAGCAGAACCCCTTCGTCTGCCCCCATCCCGAGGGCCTCGGAGAGCACATCCACGGCCTGGGCCGGCCCCATCGAAACGGCGGTCACCCGGGCCGGCACCATCTCCTTCAATCCCACCGCCGCCTCCACCGCATGACGGTCGTCGGGATTCATGATGCTCTCGATGCCCTCCCGGACGAGGTTGCCGGTCTTGGGATCGAGTTGGACATCCGTCGTGTCCGGGACCTGCTTTATCAGCACGATAATCTTCATGAACGATACTCCTTAGTATCCATCCGGAAATGCTTTCCCTATAGAACCCAGTTTCCAATCCGGCCTCTGCGCGCTTCCTCGCTCACACACCGGCCTCCTGCCCACGCCCGTTCAGAACCCTTCGCTTTCCTCCGCCGTTGCCAAAAAACAGCCCTCTCCGGACCCGAGAACCGGCGCCAGCCACAGAATCATTTCCAGAAAGAAAGACAACGCCTTCACAGACGCAGGACGCCGTGATCAGCAACGCGTTCCCCTCTCATATGACCTTCTTCTCGCCCAGCGCCTCGAGCCTGTCCCGACCTAGATTCAACAGGCCTCCGTAGATCTCCTCGTTGTGCTCGCCGAAACGCGGGGGGAAGCTCATCCGCTGCCCGCTCGCTTTCAGAAAAGGCGTCATCCAGGGAGGCGGAGCGAGCGTAATCTCCATGCCGGTGCGCTCATCCCTGGCGGAAAGCAGAACCCGCTTGACCAAAGGATCCTCGATCACCTCCGGGATGGACTGGATCTTTCCGACGGGCACCGTGATGGAGCGGAAAACCGCAATCAATTCGTCGGCCCTGAAGCGGCGGGTCACGGCCTGGATGGCCTGGTTGAGGTTCTCGACATCGGCGATCCGACCTGCGTTCCTGGCATATTCGGGCCTGTCGAGTTCCTTGAAGCTATCGAGGGAAACGATGGATCGCCACTGGCGGTCATTGCCAACGGCCAGATAGATGTAGCCGTCTTTTGTCGGGTAAACCGAAACAGGGGCGAAGAATTCGTGGGTGTTTCCCCGCCGATGGATGGTCTTGCCCAAACTCTTGGTCAACGTAATGGGGACGGACAGCCAAGATACCGAGGACTCGAACATGGACACGTGGAGGCATGAACCCTCACCGGTCACCTGCCGCCGATAGAGGGCTTTCATCAACAGCCCGTAGGCATGCTCACTCGTCCCGAGATCCGGCAGCGGAACACCCAGTACCTGCGGGTCGCCATGCCTCTCACCCGTCAGGGCCATCAACCCTGAGCGCGCCTGCAATATCGGATCGTACGCCGCCTCATCGCTGTCGGGGCCGAAGCCGCTGACTCCCAACCAGATGATGTCGGATTTGAGGGCCTTCAAACTTTCATAATCGATCCCAAGCTTTCGGTAATTGCGCGGCAGCTGATTGGTAGCGAAGATGTCCACCCCCATCTCCCGGATGAGCCGCTTGAAGATCTCCTGTCCCTCAGGGGCCGCCAGATCTAGCGTCAAGGCCTTTTTCCCGGCGTTGATACACAGGAAATAGCTGTTCATCCGTTCTTCACCGAGGACCTCGTCCCCGATAAGACGGTTCGGATCCCCATAGACGGGGTGTTCGAGGCGGACAATCCGCATCCCGTCCTGCGCCAGTCGGTAGGTGAGATAAGGCAATACGGTGGCCTGTTCCAAGGATAGAACGGTCAAATCTTCGAATAGATCCATGAGGGTCCTCGCTCGGGGCTTGAACTTCAACCCTTTTCTATCGACAAACGGCAGCGGCAACAAGCGGTGGTGGCGCCAGTCGGCCATGTCGACACCCATTGGTGGAGGCACGCCATATTGGCGGCATACATGGCCAGTTGCGCACAAATCCTGGGCGGGATGCAGGCCCGGCAGCCTAAATTCCGTATACTGTATACAAAATCACCTGTCAAGAAGTTTTTCCGGACGAACGCCGACCCGCTTTCTGGTAGCGGACGACCGCACGGGCATGCTCCGAAAAGGTCCTGGAAAAATAATGGGTCCCGTCGTTTTTGGAAACGAAATAGAGAAAGGGGGTTTTGGCAGGGCAGAGCACCGCCAGGATCGCCTCGAGACCCGGATTGGCGATCGGGCCCGGCGGAAGGGCAGGGATGACGTAGGTATTGAATGCGTGAGGCTCCGCCAGGTCAGCCCGGGTGAGGTTTCCGTTGAAATCCTCCAGGCCGTAAATGACCGTGGGGTCACTTTCAAGGCGCATATTTTTCTCGAGCCTGTTCAGGAAAACACCGGCGATCAGGGGACGCTCCTCAGGTGCCCCGGTCTCCTTTTCGACAATGGAGGCCAGGGTAAGCACCTGGTGAAGAGACATGCCGGAAGCATCGATCGCCTCCCGTAGTGGGTCGAGCACCTCACGCAGACGCCCGACGAGCGTATTCAAGACGAGGCGCGGCGGGGTGCCCCGGTTGAAACGATAGGTATCCGGGTAGAGATAACCTTCCAGGGTGTCGCCCTGCAGACCGTATTCAGCGACGACGGCCGGGTCTTCAGCCAAGGCGAGGAACCCGCTCATATCGGCGACGCCCCGCGCCTGCAGCAATTCGGCGATCTGGCCTATATTGTAGCCTTCCGGAATCGTTATGGTGTGCTGAACGACAGCGCCCTGCACAAAACCCTCGACAATCCGGGCAGGTGACCAACCGCGGTTCAGGCGGTATTCACCCGCCTGGATTCTGCCGTCATAGCCTTTTACCGCCGCCCACACCCGCACCGGGAAGGCCTTGGGGATCAGGCCTTTCGCTTCGAGTTCCCGGGTCACCGTATCGAATCCCGCTCCAGGCCGAATGATGTAGATCTCTTCTGCACCCGCCCCACCCGCCGGCGTATAGACGTAGTGGATCAAACAAATGTAAAGGGTCAGGGCAAACCCTGAAAGCCCCAAAAGCCCCGGCAGGAAAAAACCCTTCGCCCGCCTCCATAAAACCCTCTTCGTGCAGAGAGGGGCAGCCCCCTCGCTGTCGGCATCCGGCGTTTTTCTATTTTCCGCAACCTTTGTTTCTGCAGGATCCACCTTATCTCCATCTCCGTCTCCACGGTAAGACCATCCGGACATCCCTGCTTCTGCTCAGAGGCGCCGCGTCTGCCCGCTCGCCAAGGCAAACCAGAAGCCCGCGGCGATCCCCCAGACGGCATTGTAAACCATGACGAACGCGGGTGTCAGCCACCCCGTCTGCAACCCGAAAAGCCCTTTGCCTGCCTCCGGCATAAGCCAGAGAAGCGTCGCGGCAGAAGGGGCGAGGCTCACGAGCAACCCGCGCAGGATGTGGGATCGGGCTGCAAGGGGCAGAAGCAGAAGAACCGCCCAGATTCCGCCCCAGACGATCCGCGGATAAAGCCAGGCCAGAGTGAAGGCCGGGGCCAATTGAACGCCGAGGCGTTCCGGAATGCCCGCATCGCCCAAGAACCAAACCACCACGCTGTTCACCAGACCGCCCAGGCATCCGGCGCCGAATGCCAGGGTCAGCCGTCCTGGAAATGTCTCCATGGTCGGCACCCTCCGCTTTCATTTTATGATGACATGTCCCCCCAGCCCGGTCAAGCGGACTGTGCCGCGTACCCGCCCTTCCCCCGGCAGACCTGCGCAACTCCCCAGAAAGGGGCACCCGAGCCGCAGGCTTCCCGGCCCACCCTTCTTCAAGATCCGAACACCGCTTTGGTTCTTTCCCTGACGGCGGTCCCCCGGGCGGCGCATACAGCGATCCACCCTTTGCGTCACCGCTCATACATCCCGGGCATCGGGAGAAAACACTCCGGCAGCGAGACCGCTCTCCGTCCATAAAGATGCGGGAGAAAAAAGGGGATCGGCCCCCCTCGATCCCCTCCGGACGCGCATGGACTATTGACAAAATCATATTTTGCTGGTTTTGTAAACGCAGTTCAGAGAGGACCTTCTTCACCGAACGACACGAATGCAACCGAGGTCGTTCCGATCGGTCCCGATGGGTCTCGCTTCGGCTTCGACCTTTTAGCTCGACCAGTCCGGAAGACGATATTTCATAAGGCCTCCCGATCATGCCCGGGTTTTTGCCCTGCATCGCCTCGGAGGCCATTTTCGAAAGGAGCCTCCATGTCATGGTTCGACATAAAAGGCCGCAGGATTTATTACGAGATCCACGGGAAGGGTGAACCGCTTGTCCTGCTCCATCACGGCTTCGGATGCAGCAAGATGTGGCACGAACTCTTTCCGGCGTTTGCAGAAAAGGGCTACCAGGTCATCCTATACGACCGCCGCGGGTATGGCCGCTCGGACGAAGGCTCGGATTTCCCCGCTTTTTTCGTCAGCGACCGCTTCCGCCCTGACAACACGGAGGATCTGGCCTCCCTGATGGGGGGCCTGGGGATTACGGGGTTCCACATGATCGGCCAATGCGAAGGCGGTGTCGTCGCGGTCGATTACGCCTCGCGCTATCCGATCCACGTCAAGAGCCTCGTGATCTCGAGCACGCAGTGTTTCAGCCCCAAACCCATGCCCGAATGGAATATAGAAAAGTTCCCCAAGGCTTTCAGAGAATTGCCCCCCGATATGCAGGCGAAATTCATCGACTGGCACGGGCGGGACCGTGCCGAACCCCTTTATGAAACATGCCGGACAAACGGCGGGGCCTACGGTACGGGGATGTTCGACTTGCGTGGGCTCCTCCCTCGGGTTACCTGCCCTGCCCTGGTGCTCTACCCGGATCGAAGCGCCCTTTTCGACGTCGAGCAGGGGGTCGCGTTCTACCGGCATCTCCCACGCGGAGAACTGGCGGTCTTGCCCTACTGCGGGCACAACACCTACGAATACAAGCCCGAGGAATACCTCCGCATCTCGGTCGAATTCCTCCAGCGGGCGGCCTCCACGAAATACCGGGGAAAGGACCCGGGCCTCATGGCCACATGTTGTGCCACGTGAAACATACCTTCTTCCCGCGCCCATCTCTGTGAGCGAGCGTCCTCGAGCCCGCGCCTGAACGAACGGCCTCCTGCATGGAAGGAAATTCGCCATGATCATCGGTGTACCGAAAGAAATCAAGAATCAGGAATACAGGGTAGCCATGACACCCGGGGGGGTATGGCAGCTCACCGCGGCGGGCCACGAAGTCAGGATTCAGACCGGAGCGGGCGAAGGAAGCGGCTTCATCGATGACGCCTACCGGGGGGCCGGTGCAAAAATCATTCCCGCGCCGGACCCCGTCTGGGAGGCAGAGATGGTGGTCAAGGTCAAAGAACCGCAGCCCGCCGAATATCCCTATCTGAGGCCGGGCATGATCCTTTTCACTTTCCTGCACCTGGCCGCAGAGCCGGACCTGACCATGGAACTGCTGCGTCGCTCCGTCGTGGCGATCGCTTATGAGACCGTCGAGGAAGCCGACGGCTCCCTACCGCTTCTCATCCCTATGAGCGAAGTGGCCGGCCGCATGGCGGTGCAGATAGGATCACGGTATCTCGAAAGGACCTGCGGCGGCCGCGGCAAACTCCTGGGCGGCGTTCCCGGGGTGCGGCCCGCCGACGTGACGATCATCGGGGGAGGCGTCGTGGGGACCAATGCGGCTCAGATAGCCCTCGGAATGGGTGCAAACGTGATCCTCCTCGACATCGACACCACCCGTCTGCGGCAGCTCGAGCAGACGCTCCATGGCCGGTTCACCACCCTTAGCGCGAACGTCCTGAATATCGCCGAGGCCGTTTCCCGCGCCGATCTCCTGATTGGCGCCGTTCTGATCAAAGGCGCCCGGGCGCCGCGCCTCGTCACCCGGCAGATGGTGCGCAACATGAAGCCGGGAAGCGTCGTCGTGGATGTATCGGTCGACCAGGGCGGATGCATCGAGACCACCCGCCCTGCGACCCATTCGGATCCCATCCATATCGTGGAGGGGATCCTGCATTACGGTGTAACCAATATGCCTGGGGCTGTCCCACGCACCAGCACCTATGCCCTGTCGAACGCCACCCTTCCCTATATTGTCAAAATCGCCTCCCTGGGTGCGCTGGAGGCCGCCCGCTGCGACCGAGCCCTCGCCAAAGGATTCAACACCTGCGACGGCAAGCTGACCTACCGGGCCGTATCCGAGGCCTTGGGCCCTCCCTGTACGCCAATCGAGAACCTGTTGTGAACGGCTGCGCCTTTTTGATCGCCGAACGCTTCCATCCTGAATCGAAGAGCTTCGGCCGATCCCTGCGCCTCTCCTTACCTCCGCCCGAACGGCATCCGTATGTCCGCTTCTTCAAAAGCACTCGATCTTCTGTGCGTTGGCTCCATCCGGAAATGCATATGGAGGCCGAAATGGGCAAAAAGACGCTTTCCGGTCATGCACTCCTGAGACTAGTTGCCATCCGGAAATGATCTTTTTGGCCAATCTCGGCGTCAGTCTGCACGTTTGCTTGTGCGGCGACCCACAGGTCGCCTCCGCGCAAACGCTTGATTTCCTAGATATTGGCCAAACCGGGATCCGCCGCGAAGCGGTGGGACTGAGCGCCCGAAGGGTGTGAAGAAAAATCCTCATTTCCGGATTGGAAACGGAGTTCTGCCGGGAAATCATTTCCGGATGGATACGAGACTAACGGAGGCCCTCCAGAAAATCACGGGCGGCCTCCGGCCCGCCTCTCTCCACGCAGCGCATCAGTTCGCTGCCCACAACCGCGATCTCGGCCCGCCCCCTGAGGAAGCCGATGTCCTCCCGATCTTTCAGACCGAAACCGACGGCCAGCGGGAGAGGCGTCGCCTCGCGGCAGCGTACGAGATAGTCCGCCAGGCCGCCATCGAAACAGGTGACGGCGCCGGTCACCCCTTTCCGGGCGACGCAATACACGAAACCGTCGGCGGCCTCTGCAAGGACACCCATCCTTTCAGGACTCGTGAGGGGTGAAAAAAGCAAGATCGGGGACAGACCCCTCCGCCGCAGCGCCCCGAAGCAGGCCGAGCTTTCCTCCACGGGCAGATCGGGCAGGATGGCCCCCTGGAGCCCTCTTGCGAGGAGCGCCTCCGCAAAGGCCTCCAACCCATACTGGTAGGGGATGTTGTAGTAGGTCATCACAAGAAAGGGGATGTCGAATGCCCGGGCCGCCTCTCCAGCGAAATCCAGGCACTGCCCGACCGTCACACCCCGATCGAGGGCCTTCTGGTTGGCCCCCGCAATCACCGGACCATCCGCCAGGGGCTCCGAAAAGGGGATCTGGATCTCCACCATGTCGACACCGGCCCCCTGCATCGCCTCGATCAGCCGCAGCCCCTCTGAAAAGGAGGGATAGCCCGCCACCAGATGGGCCATGATGAGCAGATCCTTTTCTTCGAGCCGTTCCCTCAGCCGTCCTTCAAGCACCACGGTACCCCTCCGCTTTCCGGCAGATGAAATCACGCCATTTGAGATCCCCGAGCGCGTCCGCCACCGTGAAGATGTCCTTGTCTCCCCTGCCCGACTGGTTGACGATCACCACCGCGTCTTCCGGAAGACGCGGGACCTCCCTGAATGCCAGGGCGAATGCGTGCGCCGATTCGAGGGCCGGGATCAACCCCTCTGTCCTGAGCGTCAGCGAAAAGGCCTCGACAACCTCTTCGTCCGTGACGGCATCGAACCGCACACGCTTCCGTTCATAGAGATCGGCGAGGATCGGGGAAACGCCGATATAGTCGAGGCCCGCCGCCACACTGTGAGTCTCGAGCATCTGACCGTCAGGATCCTGAAGGAAATAGGTCTTGTACCCCTGCGCTACCCCCGGCACCCCCATGGAGGATGCCAGCCGGGCCGCATGCAGTCCGGTTTCGAGGCCCCGACCGCCCGCCTCTGCGCCGACCAGTTCCACCGGGTCGTCGAGGAACCCGCTAAAGATCCCCAGGGCGTTCGATCCGCCGCCGACACAGGCGTATACGCGATCCGGCAACCGCCCTTCGCGCTCGAGGATCTGCCGCCGCGCCTCCTCACCGATGATCGACTGGAACCAGGCCACCATAGCCGGGAATGGATGGGGTCCACAGGCCGTCCCCAAGACGTAGTGGGTATCTTCCATATGGGTCACCCAATCCCGGAAGGCCTCGTTAATGGCGTCCTTCAGGATCCGGCCTCCGCTTTCGACCGGCACGACCTCGGCCCCCAGCTGCTCCATCCAGAACACGTTGGGGCGCTGCCGCTGAACGTCCTTTTCCCCCATGTAGATGGTGCAGCGGAAACCGAAACGGGCCGCCATAGTGGCGGTCGCAACGCCGTGCTGCCCGGCCCCGGTCTCCGCGATGACGCGCGACTTTCCCATGCGCCTGGCCAGAAGGCCCTGCCCCATGACGTTGTTGGCCTTGTGGGCACCCGTGTGGTTGAGATCCTCACGTTTCACATAGATCCGCGCCCCGCCCAGGTGCCGCGTCAGATTGCCGGCATAGGTCAGCGGCGTCGGCCTACAGGAATACTCCTCCATGATGGCCCGGTACTCGGTCCCGAAGCCGGGGTCGCCACGCGCCGCCTCGAAGGCGGCGGTCAGTTCCTCGAACGTGGCGTGAAGAATCTCCGGTATGAACCTACCGCCGTAGTCCCCGTAGTATCCAACTCTCATGCAATCTCTCCATCGGTCCGCGGAACCGCTGTAATCGCCTGGATCACCGCCTGCAGTCTGGCCGGATCCTTCCGGCCCGGCCGCGATTCCACCCCGCTGTTAATGTCGATGCTGTAGGGGTGGACCGCCATTACGGCCTCCCGCACGTTTTCCGGGCCCAGGCCGCCGGCCAGGATCAAAGGCCCCGGCATGGGAAAATCCTCAAGCAGCCGCCAGTCGAAAGGCTCGCCGATACCCCCGCGCCTGCCATTCGCCCAGGCGTCCAATAAAACCCCGCGCACCCGGCCCCGGTAGTGCTGCAGGGAATCCAGGCTGGCCCGGTCCTTGACCTGAAACGCCTTGATCGAACGCGGCATCAGGCGGGCGCACACCTCCGGGGTTTCTTGGCCGTGAAGCTGGACCATATCGAGGCCGCAAAACCGCGCGATGCGCGTGATCTCGACCACGTCCTCATCGACGAAAACCCCCACCGTTTTAACGAACGGCGGCAAGGCGCGGATGATCTCCACGCCCGCCTCGGGGGTGATCCGCCTCGGGCTTGCCGCAAAAATGAACCCCAGGGCGTCGACCCCCATGGCCGCGGCCATCAAGGCATCGTCCACATTGGTCACCCCGCAAAGCTTCACTCTCACGCGCATGGCACATACCCCCTGCGCCCGGCCTCCACCAGGGTCCTGGCCCTGGCGGCCGGATCCCCATCCGCCATAAGGGCGCTCCCGACCAAAACGGCATCGATCCCGGCGGCGGCAAGCATGCGGACATCCTCCGGCCCCGCGATGCCGCTGGCGCTGACTACGATGCAGTCCGACGGAAGCTGCGGCCCGATCTCGAGGGTCCGGCTCAGATCCACCTGGAACGTCCGGAGATCCCGGTTGTTGATGCCGATCACCTTTGCCCCGCATTGCAGCGCCTTTTCCGCATCTTCGCGGCTGTGGACCTCCACGAGGGCGGTCAGATCGAAGCGTTCCGCCTCCCCTAGAAGATCGGTCAAGCGCTCCCGGCTGAGGATGCGCGCAATCAGCAGGAATGCGTCGGCGCCGCAACGGGCCGACTCCTCCACCTGCAGCGGATCGATGATGAAATCTTTCCGCAGGACTGGCAATTGAACCGCAGACTTGACCCGCGGCAAAAAGGCGAGGTCTCCCTGAAAAAACCGCCGATCGGTCAGCACCGAGAGGGCCGCGGCTCCGGCCCTGGCATACCCCGATGCAATCGGCACCGGATCGCCTGGCGCGCGGATGGAGCCGGCCGACGGCGATCCGAATTTGATCTCGCCAATCAGAGATATCCCGGCCTCCCGCTTCAGCGCTCCGGCAAAATCCCGTCTGCCCACAGGGTTGGCCGATGTTCGAGGAAGGCCCTGCAGCATCAATTCTCCGACCTCGCGGCGTTTCTCCTCCAGAATGGCATCGAGAAAAGAGACGTCCATCGCCCTAGAGTTCCTTGCGCACAAACGGATGACACCCCTGGGTGAACCGCACCAACTGCTCGAGTTTCCCCCTTGCCTGGCCCGAGTCGATGGACGCCTCGGCCCGCTCGATGCCCGCTCTGAAATCGCTGTCGAGGGACGCGGCCATGAAGGCGGCGGCCGCGTTCAGGAGTACCATATCCCTTTTGGGCCCCTTTTCCCCGCCGAGGATCGCCCGGACGATCTCCGCGTTTTCCCGGGCTGTGCCGCCCATGATGGCCTCCGGTATCGAGCGCTCCAAACCGTAATCCTCCGGCGTCATGTCGAAGGCCCTGATCTTCCCGCCTTTCAGGTGTGCGACATGGGTGACCCCGCAGATGCTGATTTCGTCATAGGTGCCCTCGCCGCAAACCACGAAGGCCTCCCGGCTCTGCAGATTGTCGAGCACCTGGGCGATTTTTGTCGTTAAAGAGGGATCGTACACCCCCAGCACCTGAACCGAGGCCCCGGCCGGGTTGGTGAGGGGACCCAGCAGGTTGAAGATGGTTCGGATGCCGATCTCCCGCCGCGGGCCGGCTGCATATTTCATGGCCCCATGGTAGAGGGGCGCATAGAGGAACCCGATCCCCACGTCCTCGATGCAACGCTCCACATCCGTGCTGGTCAGATCCAGTTTGACGCCCAGGTTTTCGAGGACATCGGCGCTCCCGCACAGGCTCGAAACAGCGCGATTGCCGTGCTTGGCCACCCTGACGCCCGCGCCGGCCGCAACAAAGGCCGTGGCGGTCGAGACGTTGAAGGTCCGGGTGCCGTCGCCTCCCGTGCCACAGGTATCCAGGATGGTCTCGTCCTCGATGTTGATCTCGTCTCGGTCGATATTGACCAGGTGGTTGTTGAGGTGCACCTTCAACGCGCGTTTGCGCATGGCCACCGCGGCGCCTGTGATCTCCTCCACGGTCTCTCCCTTAAGCCTCAACGCCACCGCAAAGGCGCCGATCTGCGCCGGGGTCGCCTCCCCGCACATCACCTCGCCCATCGCCTGCTCCATTTCCTCCAGGGACAGGTTTTCGCCCTTGACCACTTTGGCAATCGCTTCCTTAATCATCGTTCCGTCCTCCGTTGTTGCGCAAAAAATTGTCGATAATCCTGCACCCGACCGCCGTCATAATGGACTCCGGGTGAAACTGAATCCCTTCGCATCGGTACTTACGGTGCCTGAGCCCCATGATCTCGCCTTCCTCGGTCCAGGCACTGACCTCCAGGGTCTCCGGCAGGCTTTCTCTCCTGACCAGCAGGGAATGGTAACGCGCCGCCGTAAAGGGCGCGGGGAGGCGCCGATAAAGCGAACGGCCGTCGTGAAAGACCGGTGAAGTCTTCCCGTGCATCATGCGGCCGGCCCGCACGACCTCTCCCCCGAAGGCCGCCGCAATGGCCTGATGCCCGAGGCAGATGCCCAGGATAGGCACCCGGGGGCCGAGCCTCCTGACGAGGTCCATGCATATCCCGGCTCCCTCGGGCGCCCCCGGTCCAGGGGAAATCAGTACGGCCTCCGGCGCAAGTCCTTCGACCGTTTCGGGAGTAACCGCGTCGTTGCGGTAGACCGCCACCTCCCGGCCCATTCCTTCGATCATCTGAACCAGGTTGTACGTAAACGAATCGTAGTTATCGATCAGCACCAGCATCCGTCTAAGCCTCCTCGACCGCGCGGAAGAGGGCCGCGGCCTTCCTGAGTGTCTCTTCGTATTCGGCCGCGGGGTTGGAATCGGCCACGATCCCGGCCCCCGCCTGAATAAACAGCCTTCCTCCGGCTGAGACGAGCGTCCGGATCGTGATGCAGAAATCCGCGTCGCCGCCGAAGCCGAACCATCCCACCGCTCCTGCATAAGGCCCGCGGGGCGCACCCTCGAGTTCCTGAATGATCTCCATCGCCCGGATCTTCGGCGCCCCGCTCACCGTGCCCGCCGGAAAAGCCGACATAAAGGCGTCGAAACAGTCCTTGCCGGATTTGAGACGGCCTTCGACGCGCGAGACGAGGTGCATCACGTGGGAATAACGCTCTACGTTCATGAACATGGGCACTGTCACCGAACACGCCGCAGCGACGCGCCCGACGTCGTTGCGGCCCAGATCGACGAGCATCACGTGCTCGGCCCGCTCCTTCGGGTCCGCGATCAGTTCCTCCGCGAGCCGTCCATCCTCCTCCGCGTCGGCACCCCGCGGGCGCGTGCCGGCGATTGGACAGACCTCGAGCTGTCCATCCTGGATCCGGACGAGCATCTCCGGCGAGGCCCCGATCAACTGCAACGCCCCGCACTCCAGATAGAACATGTAGGGGGAGGGGTTGATCCTCCGCAAGGCCCTGTAGAGACGAAACGGATCACCCTCGAGGCTCGCGGAAAACCGCTGGGAAAGCACGACTTGAATGGCATCGCCGGCTCGGATCTTCTCCTGAGCAAGGCCCACGCGCTCCATAAATGCATCCCGGGTGACGTTGGAGACAAACCTCCCGACCTTAAGCCCGCCCGCGCGCCCTTCGGCACCGGATCCGTCCTGAAGCATGTCGAGGACATCGATCAGAACCGCGCGGGCTTCCTCCAGGCTGGTCGAGGACGAAGCGCCCCGCCCCTCCTGCGCGAAGGCCACTGCCCTCACCCGGCCTTCGAAGTGATCGAAGATGACCATCCCGCCGGCGGCCATGAAGGCCCCCTCGGGCACAGACGGGTCGAGCGGTCCAAGCCCGGGCAGACGCTCCCATGTCCTGATCAGATCGTAATCGCAGTAGCCCACCATACCGCCGGCAGCCAAAGGGCCGAAGCCCTGCTGTTGCCCGTCCGTCTCATAGCCCGCCATGACAGCGCGCAACCCTTCGACCGGGGTGCCGCTCAGCACTGTGGATCGGCCGGCACCGCTTTTGCTCACTTCCATCCCTTCACCCGATATCCGGCAGGTGATAAACGGCAGGAAGCCGATGTAGCTGTAGCGCCCCCAGGGCGATCCGCCCGCGCCCCCCGCCGGGTTGGTGTCGGCGCTTTCGAGCAGATAGGAATGACCCGGAAAGCGTTCACGCAGCCTTGCGTAAACCGCTATGGGATCTCTGCCTTCTGAGGGAAGGTCCACCTGAATAGGAACCAGCCTGATTCTCCGATTCTCTGAAAAGGATGTTTCAAGGGGCATGCTCATCGTTCGTTTCCTCCGAAAAAAAAAGCCGCGGGTTTAACCCGCGGCTTTTTTTTCGGACGGTACAAAAAAACCGCAGGTCCCCTGGGAGGGGCCTGCGGTCCATGGTTTTTTAAATCATATCAGACGGCGCAGCTCACCTCCCTGTCAGGTGAGCCACCACCAGTTCTGCCTGCTCGTAGCGAGCGCTCGATTGCTGTAAGATACTTTCATGCTGATTAGCCTAGAGATTAACGCCGGCGTTTGTCAAGAAAAAAAATCGGGTCCTAAGGTCGAATCACGTCGGGTGGCTTCGGCATCGAGATCCTGAAAATTTTCCTTGACAAAGACCCCCGCTATTTCTTACAAAGGGGGAAAATCATACTCTGGATTGGACCATGACTTTTATCGACCATCATATTCAGCCCGCTGTTGCCTGCTATTACGCTGGCGCCTATCGTTACTTTTGGGGGTGGAATCCGCCCATGGGCTGAAATGTTCTTTTCCAGGCATCTCAAACCGTGGGCACCTCTAAGGGCTCACGGTTTTTTTTTGGATTCAAGCCAATGAAACACCCGGGGGTGCCCGGGGCCATCAAGGCCCTCTCACCCGCTCTTGGGAGCATGGCCCGCAAAACGGCCGGAGAAACGTGATGAACATCGTCCTGATCGGCTATCGCTGCAGCGGAAAATCGACCGTCGGCTCTCTTCTGGCCGAACGATTGGAAAGGCCTTTCGTCGATACGGACCGCGTGATCGAAAACCGCATCGGACGCTCGATTCAGGATTTCATTGCCCAAGCCGGTTGGCCTTCTTTTAGACGAATCGAGAGGCAGACCGTTCGGGATCTTGCCGTCATGCATGACCTGGTGATCGCCACGGGCGGAGGGGTTGTCCTCGACCCCGAAAACATCGCCGACCTGAAAACGAATGGATGGGTGATCTGGCTCAAAGCAGATGCCACCGCCATCCGCAGCCGGATGCAGCAGGACCCGGATTCAGCCCTCACCCGACCGTCACTGACGGGGGACGACCCTCGCGGCGAGATCGAGCACGTCCTCGAGACGAGGGGCATGTTTTACGAAAGCGCCGGCGACTGCATTCTCGATACGACCTGCAAGACCCCGCAGGTCGTCACAGACGAAATCCTCGCCCTGCTGTCTTGGAGCGGCGGGGCCGGACAGGGTCTTTCGGGGCGATCCGACCTCTTGAAACCCTTGGAAACGGAAGGCCGCCATGCCAGGTAATTCTTTCGGACAAGCGTTGAGAGTGACCACCTTCGGAGAATCCCACGGCCCGGCCGTGGGGGCCGTCGTCGACGGCTGCCCTCCGGGCCTGCCGCTTTCCGAAGCGGATTTTCCGGAGGTCATGGCGCGGCGGCGGCCCGGAACGCGCCCTTTTGACAGCCCCCGCAGCGAAAAGGACCAGGTCATCCTCCTGTCCGGGGTGTTCGAGAACCGCACCACCGGCACGCCGATCGCCCTTCTGATCCACAACCAGGACGCCGACAGCCGCCCCTACGAGCCCATCCGCGACACCTTCCGACCGGGTCATGCCGACATCTCCTATCATCTGAAATACGGCCACCGGGATCATCGGGGCGGCGGCCGCGCTTCGGCCCGGGAAACGGCGGCCCGTGTCGCGGCGGGCGTCATCGCCGGTAAGATCCTGGACCCGGCCGGCATTGCCGTGCGCGGCTACACCGTCGAACTTGCAGGTGTCCGTGCAGGAAAGGGCGATATCGAGGGCGCGGCCGGAAACCCATTCTGCTGCGCTGATCCCGCGGCCGCAGCCCAAATGACCGAGGCCCTCGAAGCCATCCGTACAACCGGGGATTCTGCGGGCGGGATCATCGAGATCCTGGTCACCGGATGCCCGCCCGGGATGGGGGAACCGGTCTTCGACAAGCTGGACGCCGACCTCGCTAAGGCCGCCATGTCCGTCGGCGCGGTCAAGGGGGTGGAGATCGGCGCCGGATTCGACTCCGCGCGGATGACGGGGTCCGAGAGCAACGATGCGATCCTGCCCGAAGGCTTCGCCTCCAATCGTGCCGGCGGGATCCTCGGCGGCGTGTCGACCGGTGCCGACATTGTGCTTCGAGCCGCCGTCAAACCGATCCCGTCCATCCTGATGGAGCAGCAAACCATCGACCGTCACGGAAAACCCGTCCGTCTGAAACTGTCGGGAAGGCACGATGCCACCGCCGTTTCCCGGATCGTCCCGGTCCTGGAAGCCATGGTCCTCCTCGTCCTGGCCGATCACTACCTGCGGGCGCGCGCACAGATGACAGGCCCCTTTCAAAACAATCCACAACCCGGTTTCTTTGAAGAAGGATAGCTCAATGGTTTCTTCAACCCACCTAGCGCAACGGACCTTTATCAAAGGCATGCCCCGCCGCCCTGAAGCGGAAAGAGAGCTCGGATCGGCGGCCGGTCGCTCTGTCATGGCGCTTTTCGTGAACCGCGGGATTCAGGCGGGCTTTTATTTTTATTACTGGTGGACAGGTCCGCCCATGCGCCTTTGAGCTTTGAACCGCAAGGAGGCCGTGGGTGGAGAGATCCCCCACGGCCTTTTTGTTGCACCGAACGTATCTGCCGTAGAGGACAAACCATTTCGCAGGTGATCCATCGAACATAAAGGGAGGCAATCTATGAACAGAGTTCTTCTTGTAGGCGATGAAAGGCCGGTGCGCATCCTTCTGAAAGACCTCCTGGCCGAAGAGGGGTACGACGTCTTTGCCTGTGAAGATCCGGCTGGGCTCGACCGGCTGATTCAACGAATCGGGCCGGACCTCCTTGTCTGGCATATCAGTCCCAGGTATGCCGAAGGGCTCTACTGGCTGCAGAGGGTCAGAGAGAACAACTCTAGGCTGCCGGCGATCCTGTTCACCGACCAGCCGTGGCTTGACCTTCCGCCCCGTTGGGTCTCGGCCCACAATTACCTGGTAGCAAGCCTGAATCTGGGAAAACTCAAGCGCACCGTGAAGCGCGTCCTCTCCAACCGGACCCTGGAAGATCAACCTTCGCGGGGCACCCTTTCAGCTCGGGATGCACTCGCATCCTGAGCCTACAGAGAGACTGGTTTGCAATGATTGGCATCCGCGCTCAGATTTTCAGAACTGAAAGAGGGATGCGTTTACACTGCAGGGCGCAGGAGAGCACGGACAGAGGACTCTCGAGCGGCCATCGGGAAGGCGCGCCGATCAGCGTCGCAATCGAACAGAAACCATTTCCGGGGCGGAGAGATGAAGAGCCGGCATCCCGGAGAGTCGGGATACCATCCATCACCCCCGCGGTCAGGAGGGCAAAGTGTATGGGCAACCGTTTTCACATCGGCATCCATCGAAACAGCGAAAATCTGCATCTCAGGCTCGAGGGGGATTTCGACAAAAGCTCTGCCTGCGAACTGCTCCATACTCTTCAGAGGCTCGGCAGCGGATCACGGCAGATTTTTATCCACACCACCTGTCTCGAGCATCTCGATCCCTTCGGGAGGGATCATTTTCTTCATAACCTGAGCGGCCTGAAGACGCAATCACTGCATCTGCGTTTCACAGGCGGATATGCCGCCCAAATGGCGCCCGAAGCGACGGCGGCAGACCCTGAATAGAATGGTTCAAGGAACGAGTTCCGCGGAGCGATTCCCGGTTTTTTCAAACGGGAGAAGCCGCGCATCTTAAGCAATAATGCCATAAGTATTTTGAATCGGAAAAAAACTGTCTTAAAATCCCAAGGAGGAACTACATCATGATCGGAAAAGCAATCAGAATGGAACGGATCATGGACCGGAAGACCGGCAAGACCGTCATCGTCCCCATGGACCATGGCGTCACCGCCGGGCCCATCCTGGGCATCACCAACATGAAGGAGGCCATGCGTCAGGTGGCGGCCGGCGGCGCCAACGCCGTCGTGGAGCACAAGGGCATGGTGGCCCGCGGCCACCGCCGGAGCGGTCCGGACATGGGCCTGATCGTGCACCTTTCCGCCAGCACGTCCCTTTCCCCGCACCCCAATGCCAAGACGCTCGTCTGCACGGTCGAGGAGGCCATCAAACTCGGCGCCGACGCCGTCTCGATCCACGTCAACATCGGCAACGGTCACGAAAAGGAGATGCTGGCCGACTTCGGCAAGGTCGCCCTGAGCGCTGCGGAATGGGGCATGCCGCTCCTCGCCATGATCTACCCGCGCGGGGAGAAGGTGAAGGACGAATACGACCCGGCGGTCATCAAGCATGCCGCCCGCCTCGGGGCCGAACTGGGCGCGGACATGGTCAAGGTCAGCTACACCGGCAGCCCGGAGACCTTCCGGGAGGTGGTTGAAGGATGCCACGTCCCCGTCATCATCGCGGGGGGGCCCAAGATGGGCTCGGACCGGGCCATTCTCGAAATGGTCAGGGGAGCCATAGATGCCGGGGCCGCCGGGACCTCCATCGGCCGGAACGTCTTCCAGCACCAGAACCCCACCCGCATCGTGAGGGCCCTTGCCATGATCGTCCATGAAGGCGCGGGCGTGGAAAAAGCGCTTGAATTTTTGAATCAACAAGAGCAGGCGGATGGAGAAAATGAACAGCTCGGACTCAAACTGGCAAGAGTTTCATAAGCGGCGGAGCGAAATCGATGGCATCGATGAGGCGATCCTGCGGCTCCTCGCGAGGCGTCAGACCGTTTCACGCGCCATCGGAAACGCGAAGAAGGAACTCGAGCTGCCTGTCATGGACCCGGGGCGCGAGGGACACGTGCTCAGGAGGCTGGTGGAGATCGGCGGGGAGGAGATCGCCCCCGACGCCATCCGCCGGGTGTTCCGGGAGATCATCTCCGCCTGCCGCTCCGTTCAGGAGGATATGACGATCGCCTATCTCGGCCCCCCGGGGACCTTCTCGCATCAGGCAGCCATCGCCTTTTTCGGCCAGGCACCCGCCTTCCAGCCCGTCGAAACCCTGGATGACGTCTTCGCGGCCGTAGAAAAGGACGTCTGTCAGGACGGTGTGGTGCCCCTCGAAAACGCGTATGAGGGCTCCGTGAGCCGCACACTGGACCTCCTTTACCGATCGCCCCTGAGGATCCAGGGCGAGACCTTCCTGCGCATCCGGCACCACCTTCTCAGCCGGTGCAGCGCGCTTTCGGAGGTCCGCTGCGTCTACTCGCACCCTATGGCCCTGGCCCAGTGCCGGGGGTGGCTCAAAAGCAACCTGCCGGGCGTGCCGTGCCGCGAGACATCCAGCACCGCTGCAGCGGCCCGGCTTGCATCCGAAGAGGCGGAGGCGGCGGCCGTGGGCGGACAGTTCGCCGCGATGCATCTCGACCTTTCCGTTCTCGTCCAGGACATCCAGGACTATGCCGACAATGTGACGCGGTTCCTCGCCATCGGCAAACGGGAAAACCGCCCGAGCGGTCATGACAAGACCTCGGTCCTGTTTTCCCTCCGCCATCGGCCGGGATCCCTCTACGAGGTCCTCGAGCCCCTCGCGCGCAAAGGGATCAACATGACCCGCATCGAGTCGCGGCCCATGAAGACCAAGACCTGGGAATACCTCTTCTTCGCCGACCTGGAGGGGCATGAGCGGGAATCACCCCTGCGGGATGCGCTCTTGGCGATGGACGAGCAATGCGCCTTTCTGAAGCGCTTGGGCTCCTATCCGAAAGGCGGTGAACCGTGGAGTTGACCGCCCCCCTCGTGGGGATCGTCGGCGGAAAGGGGCGAATGGGCGCCTGGTTCAGAAGATTCTTCGAGCGGCAGGGCTTGAGCGTTTTGACCGCCGGGCCTGGAGACAGCCCCTCCCCCGCGGAACTGGCGCGGAGCTGCGATGTCCTGGTCCTCTCCGTACCCATCGCCGCCACGGTGCAGGTCATCCGGGAATTGGCGCCGCTGGTGCGAACTGAGGCCCTGCTGATGGATCTCACGTCGATCAAGGCCGAACCGCTCCGTGCCATGCTTGCCTGGGGGACATGCCAGGTGGTCGGCGCCCACCCGCTCTTCGGCCCGGAAACCGGCGACGCCGATAACCTGCGGATGGTGCTTTGCCCCGGCCGGGGCGAGGAGGGGCTCGGCTGGCTGCAGGCGCAGCTTCGAGCGGGCGACATCCAGCCATATCTGATGCCCCCGGAAGAGCACGATCGGCGCATGGGGATGATTCAGGGGGTCCTGCATTTTACGACCCTGGCCCTTGCCCGCTGCCTCGCCGATTCCGGTTGGGGGTTGGATGAGATCCAAGCCTGCGCCACTCCCAACTTCGAACAGGCCGTGGGGCGCATTCGGGGCCTGCTGGCGCAGCCATCCAATCTGTTCGAAGGGCTCCTGATGGACAATCCTCATGCAGAGCCTTGCATGGAGGCCTATATCCAGGCCGCTGAACAACTGATGGCGCAGATCCGCGGATGTGACAGGGCCGCATTCAACCGACAATTCAACGTGCTGTGGGGATATTTCAACCCGCAGGCCCAACAGGGAGAAACCGGATGAAAGAGATCTGGGTCAAGGTGGACCCGTGGGACAAGACACTCGTGACAACGGCCCTCGAGAGCGGGGCGGCGGCTGTGGTGGTGCCGAAGGAGCACACCCCTCAAGTCAAGGCGCTCGGCCGCATCAAGACCGTCTCGGAGGACGGGGACCTCCGCTGGGGCGATGATGTGGTCACGATGGAGATCACCTCCGCCGAAGACCAGGAACGCGTGGTGGCCATGGCGGCCGGGAAGCGGGTGGTCGTCCGGACCTCGGACTGGCATGTCATCCCGCTCGAGAACCTCGTGGCCCGGACCCCCAATCTCTTCGCCGAGGTGGACGGGATCGAGAGCGCGAGGCTGGCCGCCGGGATCCTCGAAAAAGGGATGGACGGACTGCTGATCACCTGCCGCGATACGGCCGAGGTGCGGAGCATCATTCAGGAGATCCAAGGCATGAACCTGACCTTGTCTCTTTCCGGCTTCACCGTCACCGGGGTGCACCACCTCGGCATGGGGGACCGGGTATGCGTGGACACGTGTTCCATGATGGGGCCCGGCGACGGGATCCTCGTCGGCAACAGCCATCGCGCCCTCTTCCTGGTGCATGCCGAAAGCCTCGAAAACCCCTACGTGGCCCCCCGCCCCTTTCGCGTCAACGCCGGCGCTGTGCACGCCTACGTCCGGGTGCCGGGCGGCAAGACCCGCTACCTCTCCGAGCTCAAGGCCGGCGACGAGGTGCTGGGAGTCCATGCCGACGGCCGCACCGAAAATCTCGTGGTGGGGCGGGCCAAGGTCGAAAAGCGCCCCCTCCTCCTGGTGGAGGCGGAGGACCCCGATGGTAAGACGGCCGGCATCATCCTCCAGAACGCCGAGACGATCCGGCTGGTGACCCCCGAAGGCGGGGCCGTTTCGGTGGTGCATCTGGAGCCCGGCGACCAGGTGTTGGGCTTCACCGAGACCGGCGGGCGGCATTTCGGTCACCCGATCGAAGAAACCATCACCGAGCGCTGAAAAGCGACCGGGGCCGGCCACTCGGAGAAAGATTTACGGAGGGCTTTGCATCGGCAGACCTGCGAAGGCTATGCTTGATTGCATGATGCACCCTGAAGAAGCACCTGCGCCCCTGCAGGACTGAGATGCCCGCGGTGGGAATCGGAAGGCGTGATCATAAGGGCTTAGCGATCGGGAAACCGCTTTCCCGATCGCGCAAATTTCAGATCCAGATTTCAGATTCTTGCAGACACATCGCCAGGAGGAACCGGAAGTGATCGGAGTACCCATCATGGCCCGTGCCACTGACGAGGCCATTGCCAAAATGCAGAAGGCATCGAGCGAGGCCGATCTCCTCGAAATCCGCCTCGACGGGATGGAACAGATCGATATGGAGCGGCTTCTGGCTGCAGCCCCTCTGCCGGTCATCGCAACCTACCGGTCCCGCCGCCAGGGCGGGCTCGGCACGCTGGACAACCGCGCGCGATCCGAGGTCCTGATCACCGCAGCCGAGGCCGGGGCATCCTACATCGATGTTGAATACGGCCTTCCGTTGGAGATCAGAGAGGAGCTCTTCGATCGATGCCGGCCGGGACGGATTATCCTCTCCCACCATCACGTGAACGGGACCCCGGAGCCGGCGGAGCTTTCACGCCGCCTCCGGAACATGGCGGCCGGCGGAGCCGAAGTGATCAAGATCGTGACCCGGGCGCACCGGCCGGAGGATAACCTGACGGTGCTGGGGTTGATCCCTCAGGCCCGCGACCTCGGGGTGGAAATCATCGCCTTCTGCATGGGGCCGATCGGAAGCCTGAGCCGGATCGCCTGTGTGCCGATGGGCGGCTTCCTGACCTTCGCCGCGTTCGAAAAGGGCGAGGAATCAGCCGACGGACAGATGACCGTCGCGGAGACGAAGGCGCTCCAGGAGACCCTGGCCTTATGCGAATAGACCAGCATACCGTCCTTTACGCCGTGATCGGCCACCCCCTCGGCCACACGTTGAGCCCTGTCATGCACAATCGGGCCTTCGAGGCGACGGGGGTAAACGCCCTTTACATGGCCTTTGAGACGAAGCGCCTCGAAGAGGCTGTCAACGGCTTACGCGGTCTGGGGATCCGCGGCTGCAGCGTCACGCTGCCCTTCAAGTCCGCGGTGATGCCCCTCCTGGATGACGTCGACCCCCTCGCCCGGGCGATCGGCGCGGTGAACACCATCGTGAACCGGGGCGGCCGGCTCGCAGGCTACAACACCGATGCGGCGGGAGCCTTGGCCGCCGTGCGCGAGGTCATGGAGCCGTCCGGAAGCAGGGTGGTCATCCTCGGGGCAGGCGGGGCCGCACGCGCAGCGGGCTTCGCCCTGAAGGAGGCCGGAGCCGCGCTCACCATCGCCAACCGGACACCCGAAAAAGGGAAAGAGCTGGCGCGCGCCTTGAACGCGTTCTTCGCTCCGATCGACGACCTCCGGGGCATCCCCGCGGACCTCCTGGTTCAGGCCACCTCGGTCGGGATGCACCCCCACCGAGACCGCTGCCCCCTCGACGAGGCGCTCATCCAGGCCCCGGTGGTCATGGAGTTGATCTACAACCCGAGGGAAACGCGCCTTCTCGAGATTGCCCGTCGAAAAGGCGCCGCCGTCATCCCCGGCCTGCGGATGTTCATTCATCAGGGCGCCGCGCAATTCCGGCTGTGGACCGGCAAAGAACCCCCCCTCGAGGCGATGGAAGCAGCCGTCCTGGCCGCCCTGGAGCACCCATGAAAGCGATCGAACCCAAGCGGACCGTCCACGCCGCCCTGGACCTCCCGGGCTCGAAGAGCATGACCCATCGCGCCCTGATCGCAGCCGCCCTCGCCGAAGGGCCGAGCCTGGTCGAGGCGCCGCTTTTCTCCGAAGACACCCGTTACACCCTCGACGCCCTCCGATTCATGGGCGCCTCGGTCCAACCCAGCGGGGACGACCTGGCCGTCGCCGGAACCAGCGGCGGCGTCGCGCTTCCCTCACCGGAGGCGACCCTCTTCCTCGGCAATTCCGGGACGTCCATGCGGCTGCTGCTTTCCGTGGCCGCCCTCGGCCATGGCCGTCTCACCCTCGACGGCTCCGAGCGCATGCGGGAGCGCCCTCTCGCCCCCCTCGTAGAGGCGCTCCGGGCGCTCGGAGCCGCCATTTCCTACAGCGGGAGGGCCGGCTGCCCTCCCGTCCGGCTCGAGGCCTGCGGCCTCGACGGCGGAACGGTGAAGATCCCTGCCGCCGAAAGCAGCCAATACGTTTCCTCGCTCCTCCTCGCCGCCCCGTATGCCCGCGACGCCGTCGAAATCGAAGCGGTCGGGCCGCTTCTGTCCAGGCCCTACGTGGACATGACCCGCTTCGTCATGGAGGCGTTCGGCGTCCGGGTGGAATCCTCCGGCCCGCAGTCCTTTCTCGTCCCGAAAGGAGGGCGTTATCACGGGCGGCGTTTCAGAATCGAGGCGGACCTGTCGAGCGCCTCCTATTTTTGGGCCGCCGCCGCCGTCACCGGGGGGTCCGTGACCATCCGCAACGTCCGGCCCTTCGAGACCTGCCAGGGGGATGTCGGCTTTCTGGATCTGCTCGAGGCCATGGGATGCGCCGTCCTGAAGGAACCGGATGCCGTGACCGTCCAGGGCGGGCCGCTCGAGGGGATCGAAGCGGATATGAACGGCATGCCGGACATGGTGCCGACCCTGGCGGCGGTCGCCCCCTTTGCAGAGGGAAGAACGACGATCCGCAATGTCCCCCACCTCCGCTTCAAGGAGAGCGACCGCCTTCGATCCGTCACCCGGGCATGGCGTCGCCTAGGCGCCCAGGTCCGGGAGCTGCCCGACGGCCTCGAAATCGACGGAGGAAAATCGCTCACCGGCGCCGTCGTAGACCCCGAAAACGACCATCGGCTCGCGATGAGCCTCGCGGTCATCGGTCTTCGCACGCCCGGCGTGCGCATCCTGAACGAGGACTGCGTCCAGAAATCCTTTCCCGGCTTCTGGGCCCTCTTTGACGGTCTTTAAAGTGGCCCCCCTGCCTCCACCTGTTCGGGAGGCTGTCCATCCGAAACCCGCCGCTCACCGCACGGACCGAAAGGCGGTGCTTGTCATCCTCGCGGGAGGTGGTTATAATCATGTCCTGTCAACATCGGCAGGGCGAAACGGCCTTGTTTCAAGCGCTTGCGGCCTGCCTCCCACGATGAGCATTTTGCCGGCGGTGAAGACGTCATGAACGGAAAACAGACCAGGCTCAGAAGAATCCTCCATCCGGGCTCCCGAAGAACCGTCATCGTTCCGCTCGATCATGGATATACCATGGGGCCCATCACCGGGATCGCCGAGATCGAAAAGGCCGCACAGGCCGCCGCCCAAGGCGGCGCATCGGCCGTCATCCTCCACAAAGGGGCCGCGGGCCGATGCGCCCCAAATCTTCCTCCCCAAATCAGCCTTATCGTGCATCTTTCCGGGAGTACCCATTGCGGCGTCGATCCGCAGAGAAAGATCCTCGTCTGCTCCGTTGAAGAGGCCGTCAGCCTCGGCGCGGACGCCGTCTCGGTGCACGTCAACATCGGCGGCGCTCACGAAGCCGATATGTTAAGCGATTTCGCCTATATATCCGCAGAGGCCCGACGATGGGGGATGCCTCTTCTCGTCATGCTCTATCCGGAAAGCTCGCTGAGCGGCGCCGTCGACCGTGCACAGTTGATCGCCCACGCCGCACGTCTGGGGGCCGAGCTGGGGGCGGACCTGGTCAAAATACCCTACACCGGGGATCCCGAATCCTTCCGCCAGGTCACCAGGGGGTGCGGGGTGCCCGTCGTCGTGGCCGGTGGGCCCAAGATGGGGTCGTCCGGTGCGGTGCTCAACATGGTCGCGGAGGCGATGGCCGCCGGCGCAGCCGGGACCGCACTGGGGCGGAACGTCTTCCAGCACGCACAGCCCGAGCGGATGGTCGCCGCCATCGCCATGCTCGTGCACCAGAACCGCTCCGTCGAAGAGGCCCTCAGACGCCTCGAGACCCCGCTCGAACTCACACCGAAGCGGGGTCGCATCCCGTGAAGGCTCCCCGTGGTTCTCGACAACCAAACCATTGTTTTTGCTGATTATTTATCAAAAACGACCTGCCCCGTCCCCTGCTCCCGGCCGCTTCTTTTCCAGGGCCTTTTCCGCCCCCCGGCCTCCCTCGCCCCAAGCCCCCGGTGGCTCTCTTCGCCGTCCAAGCGCTGCACCGGCATCCTGACGGCAGAGCGACGGCACGCGTCATGTGCCACGTGAAACATCCGGCCGCCATCCGGCGCCTCCCTGTTGGAAATCTGACCGGAATGGGAGGGCGGATCACCCGCCCTTCGGCAGCAGCAGCTGATGCGCCGCGCCGAAGCAGAGTCTGCGCACCAGCATCAGCACGAGGAACGCCCCGATGGCCGTGGATCCGACGATCATCAGCATCACCACGATCTGATAGCGGATGGCTGTCAGCGGATCGGCCCCGGCCAGGATCTGGCCGGTCATCATCCCCGGGATGAAGACCACGCCGGCCGCCATCATGGAGTTGATGGAAGGGATCATCCCGGCCTTCATCGCGTTTCTGAAGATCTCCCGGCTGGCCTCGCGGTAGTCGGCCCCGAGGCAAAGCATCATCTCCACCTCCCGTCTCCGCCCGCGAAGATCGCTCAGAAGGCGCTCGAGCGACACGGCAACCGCGTTCATGGAGTTCCCGATCACCATGCCCCCGAGCGGGATGAAGACCTGCGCCCGCCACCAGGGCGTGGCGCCGACGACCACGCCGCTCACCAGATAGGAAATGATCCAGTAGCTGAGCAGCATGGAGAGGAAGGTCGGCCAGAAGAGCGCGATCTGTTTTTCACGGGCCCGAGCGCGGATGGTCCAGGCCGCAAAGAGGATCATGAAAGCGAAGACCGCCATGACCAGCCGGATGTCCTGCGCATTGAAGACGAACTTGAGGACATACCCCAGCAGGAAAAGCTGCGCGAAGGTCCTGACCGCACCCACCAGCAGATCGCGCTCGAGCCTGAGTCCGTGCAGAAAGGACACCGCACCCGCAGCCAGGATAAAGACGCATCCCAGGACCAACTGAAAGAGCGATATGTCAGGAACGGCTGCGGTCATGCGCCCTCGCTCCATTGTCCGTTCAACAGGGTCACCCGGACCGGTTCGACCATCCGCGGCTCGAAGCGGCGATGGCTCACCATGACGACGGTCATCCCCGACTCCCGGCAGAGCCGCTCCGTCTCCTCTTCCACAATCCGCGCGCTCCGTTCGTCCAAGGCGCTCGTCGGCTCATCCAACAGAAGCACCTCGGGCGCGAGCAGCAGGCCCCGGACAAAGCACAAACGCTGGAGCTGGCCCACGGACAGGGCCTCGGCAGGCGCCTCCAGCTGCACCCCTTCCGGGAGAAACCGGTCCAGACGAGCGCGCAGCTCCCGGTCCGAAGGTCGAACCAGGCCCCGGTTATGCCGGAAGGAAAAGGGGAGCAGAAGATTTTCCTGTACACTCCCCTCGACAACGGTCGGCGTTTGCTGAATGAAGAGGACGGTCCGTCGCAGGACGGGTGGGGGGAAATCCTTCAAAGAACGCCCCTTGAAGCGGATCGTTCCCGCGCAAGGCTCTTCGAGCCGGTTGATGAGACGCAGGAACGTCGATTTCCCGGACCCGGAAGGTCCTCCGATCAGATAGAACGCCCCCTGGAGGAGAGAAAGAGAAAGCCCTTCGAAGAGCGGACGGTCCCGTGAAAAGGAGAACTCCACGTCTTCAAAGCGGATGACGACGGACCCGGTCATCTCGAAAATGCCCCCACAGCCGCTGCAAATGCATCATTGGATCGGCCAGGTACTCGTTCCGGGACAGGTCGATGAAGCCGAAAGGCTCGCCCGCCTCGGCCCCACGCTTCAACGTGTCGAGCCAGGCGGGGACCCAGGCCTTCGGCTCCATGCCCGCATCGAGGAGTCCCACCCGGTCGAGCCCCGGACGGAGAACCCAGGGCGGCCTCTGCCGCAGGGCGGGTTCGGGGTCCGCCAGGCTGGGGCGGCTGACAGCGGCGACGCCACTCGTGGTCAGGGTCTGTGCCGCCTCCGCGCCTTCCTCGGCACCTGGAGAGCGGGCGGGAACCCGATAGCCGATCTCGATTTCGACGGGCCGCTCGAAAAGCCAGCGTGCCATGATGCCGAGATATCCTGCGGCCAGGTTTTCGGTAAAGAAATCCTGAACGGGGCCCAGGGCCTCCGGAGGGTGCTCCATGCCCCCCAGCCGCAGGCCATCCACTTCCTTCGCGAGCCCACGGACGATCTGCGGATCGAGCAACTCGCTCCACCCTACGCCCAGATAGACCACCGCGCCTGAACCCTTATCATGGATCTCCCCCAGGCAGGATCGCAGCATCCAATCGGCGACCTGCGCACTCGGCCGATTCCACTCGAGGGCCCGATCCATCAAAACCCACCCGCTGAGCGCCGGATGCCCGCTCAAGGCGCTCACACATTCACTGAAGACCCGGATCCGCTTTTCCATGACGGCCGGATCCGCCCACCAGTCATAGGGCCGGAGACGCCGCACCTTGCCATCCAAAAATATCGGGGGAGTTCCCGCGGCCTTCCAGCCCGAAGCAAGATAGGGCGCCCCCCACCCAAGCCCCAGCAGGCGACCGGCCGGAGCCGTCAGCATGGCTCCGAGCCCCTTTTTCTCCATCCGATCGAGGGCTGCCACCAGGCCGTCGAGATAGGCCGTGACCGCCCGCGGGGCCCCTAAGAGCGCCTCTTCCAGCACAGGCAGGTACAGCCTCTTGAGCCCGAGGTCCGCAGCGATTCCCGCCGCCGTCTCAATCCGCGACGGCTCAGGCGCCTCGAGACCGTCCAGGCCCCGCACCGGGCAGATGTAGGTTGCCGTCAACTCCATTCATTCCTCCCCTTGTTACCGGCCGCAGGCGCCCGTGCTCCCGAGGCGCGCTCGCCCGCGGTTCTCGGTGCTGCGCCGGACACATGCCCCTTCCTTCTCCCGCGGCATCGAAAACCTTGTGCCGCCGTCCGTCGTCGGTTATACTCCGGCACCGCATCCGGTCTTCGGCCGGCTGTCCGCAAGCCCTTTTCCCGTTGGATGGGGCGCGCATCCTTCTCAAGGCCCCTGCGACATCGCTTTCGTCCGAAACCGAGATTTCCCGTCCATTCCTCGGAAATCCAGAGGCCTGGACGGAGGCGGCCTGCAGGCCCTTCGAGGCGCGACGGCCCTTCGGCCTAACGGTCGACAACCAGGACCCTTTCCGGAGGGGGAACCGGGTCGTGCCGGAGCGTCATTTGCGGATGGATACGAGGTGACACCATGAAAATCCTACTCGTCCTGCTGGACGGCCTCGGGGATCGGTCCTACCCGTCCCTTCAGGACAGGACGCCGCTTCAAGCCGCCCAGACACCGAATCTCGACCGGCTCGCCGCCCTCGGGAGCAACGGACTCTTCCACGCCTCCTGCCCGGGGGAATGCCTCCCCAGCGAGATCGCCCACCACCTGATCTTCGGTTATGCAAGAGAGGCCTTTCCCGGCCGGGGGCTTCTCGAAGGGGTGGGAGCGTCGGTGCCTTTCCAGGACCAGGACGTCCTTTGTCTCGCCCATCTGTCCCACGTCCGCCTCGTAGACGGGATCCCGATCCTCGCGGTTTCGCACAAAACCATCGACCTCGACCCGGAAGAGCGGGATGCCCTATACGCGGCCTTGTCGCCATACGAATCCGGCCCCATCCGGATCGAGCTGCACCGGACGTACGGGAACAACGGCATCCTGGTCATCAAGGGCCCCGTATCCCCTTTCGTGTCGGATTCGGACCCGATGCTGCGGGGCTGCAGCATGGCCTGCATCCACCCGCTCGCGGACAGCCCGGAGCCCGAACGCGCCGAGCGCACCGCACAGGTCCTGAACGACTACCTCCGTCACTGCCACGCCGTATTATCCCGGCATCCGATCAACCGCACCCGCCTCGCCAGCGGCCGCGCCCCTGCCAATTTTCTGGCCACGCAGCGTTGCGGCCGACGCATCCGGCAGGAGCCTTTTCCCCAAAAGTGGGGGATGACCGCCCGCCTGATCGGCTCGGGCACGGTTTTTGCGGGCCTGGCCCACGAACTCGGCTTCGATTTCACCCCCGAGAAGGACACCGCCGCCCCCGGCGAGGACCTGCGGAGGCGGATCCGTATGGCCCTCGACGACGGCTTTCATGATTTCATCCACGTGCACACGAAGGCCCCCGACGAGGCCGCCCACAGGGGGGACCCCCTCGCAAAGAAGCGGATCATTCAAGACCTCGACGGGGCCCTCTCCGAGGCCCTCGGCGCCGTCGCCACCCGTGGCGATCTCCTGCTGGCCGTGACGGCGGATCATTCGACGCCCTGCGAATCCCGTCTCATCCATTCCGGGGAACCGGTGCCTGTGGCCCTTGCCGGGCAAGGGGTCCGCCGGGACGCGGTGGTCCGCTTCGATGAAATCAGCGCCGCAGCCGGCTGCCTCGGTTTTCTGCGCGGCGGCGAACTCCTGCTCACCCTTCTCAACTACGCCGACCGATCCGCCCTCGTGAGTCACTGCCTCGGGCCGGCCAGGCGGCCCTTTTTCCCGACGGACTACGCCCCGTTCGACATCGGGGATCCGGCTCCAGACTGACCGGCGCCTCTCCCGCACCCATCCTTTTCCGGATGACCGGGGTCAAGCCGCCGGCGGGTCGGCCGCCGATGGGGACCTTCTATCGCACCGCCTTGACGGTCCTACTCCGGATCGTTTCGAAGTGATTCTCGTGGTTGCGGATGCGCCACCAGACATCCGCCGGCCGCTCGATCCGCCAGGGCCTCAGTTCCTGTCCGTCCCCACGCAAAAGGGCGCATACGTTTTCCAGACCCCTTCCCGCGAAACGGCCGCTTTCCGTCCCGCCCAACCAGTCGCTTTCCTTTGCGACGTCGGTCGACCAGGAGAAGGGATCGGAAAAGAGCCACTCCGCCTGCGCAGCCCTGGCCACCCGATCCATCTCGCGAAGGTGGTCCAGCGGCTTCGGCATCTTGTCGACCAGGTTGAGGGACGCGAGCCCCGCAAAGACATCCGAACGAAAGGGAAGGCGCGCGGCATCGGCCACCAGGAACTCCACCCGCTCCGGGTTCCACTCGGCCGGCAGATGGAATGCCCTCTGCTCACACAATCGCCCCTCCACGGGAAGGTCGAAGGTGATCGACCGGGTGTGCATCAGCCGGCGAGCGGTCTTGACGAACCTGTACGACAGGTCGACCCCCACCGAAAAATCGAAACGGCCGCTCATGGCGAAGGCGAGCCTCCCCACGGCGCATCCGGCATCCAGGAAAAGCCCCTCCGCGCCGCTCAGCATATCCCCCCACGCCGCATAGGCCGTCGGCTCGCCGGCCTCTTCGAGCAGGTCCAGGTAATGGCTCCAAAGGTAGGCAGCCACGGCCGCAGCGCTTTCGTAGCGGGGCTCCGCCTTGACCGAACGCTCGACCGCTGCGCCTCCATCCGGCACCAGGAGGGCGATTCCCTCCAAGATGGGGTAGCACGCACCACAGCCTGGGCAAAGCAGGTCCCCGTAGACCACTTCGCCTTCCAGACCCCGCTCCCGCGCCTGCAGGGTAAGCGGCCTCTCCTCCGGCAGGCATCCCGGGCAAATCAGAATATCCAGCATCCGGGTCTTCATCGGCCTTCCCTCATCGAAAGAACCCCATCGAAAATGGGGGCGATTCTTCACACCCTCCTGGTGCTCAGTCCCGCCGCTGCGGGGCGGATCCCGGTTTCTTCACACCCTTCGTGTGCTCAACCTCACCGCTCGATGAAACCGAACCGGGCCTGATACCGGCCTTCGCATCGACCCGGGCGCACAAAAAGAACAGGGGAAGACCTTTTGCGATCTTCCCCTGTTCGATGCATCATCCAAAAAGGTTTATGCCGGGGCATGGCATGACGGCGCGTGACATGCCGGGGAATGGCAGGCGGGCGCATGACATGCGGGCGCGTGACAAGCCGGAGCGTGGCAGGCGGGCGCATGACAACCAGCGGCATACGACACCTTTTTCTCCACTTTCTTGAGGTTCAACAAGGCCTTCACCTCCTTTCACACACAGCTGGGGGTTAACCTCTGGACCGACTCATTTCATCGTCGCCTCAGCCATCGAGGCGGGCAGGGGATTCAGGGGCGGTCAGCTCCTGAATTCAACGAGGTGGCTCCGAGCCAACATTTCGAGCGCTTCTTCACAGGACTTCATAAATCCCTCACGGGTCATGCCCTGGCCATAACGATCGTAAAGTTCCCGCGCGATCGTTTCCAGGGGTGAACCGCCGTCGCAAAGCGCCAGGAAATCCCTGCCAAACGCATTGATCTCGTTGACTTCCAGCATATCGTCTTCCTGCCTGAAGGCCAACAGCGTCTCCTGGGGTTGGTAGACCTTGTCAAAGATCCCGGATTTCAGATCTATTATAATCACGGGGAGATCAAAATCAAACCTGCCGATCACGATTCCCTGATCCCTTTTCGGTGTCAAATCGGACAACCGGTTCAAATCGATATCGAAATGGGTTTTGTTAGAAATGTGTTTGCCGGCCTCGAGCGACAGCATCTCATATTTCAGGATGTCCTTCAGGTGGGAGATCCGGACCGTTTTGCGCGACCCCAGCCTCTCGAGGACAAACGGCTCGAAATGCCGATAACAGTCCTGGGGAGACAGGCTCCACGCCTCGCGGGCCGTCCGAAGCCGCAGCCATTCCAGCCAGTCCATGAACAGATCGGAGACGGAGATCTCCACTTCCAGACCGAGGAGCAGGAAGGTCTTCGGCAGAAGCCTCACCATCAGGGGAAAGTAGCTCGCGACGGCATTCAGCTCCGCGAGGGGACGCGCACGGGTGGGCAGGTTGTAGAAGCTGCTGAAGAGCAGGGGATGCGCATCGATCATCGCTTCGTCCGCTTCGAGCCTCCGCCCCCCGTCGAATTCGAGACCGAGCGCGAAGTAGGTGTCGACCTCCCGCACCAGCCGATCCGCATAACGGGCGTGCAGCTCGGTCCCGGGCAGGACCGTCGGCAGCTGGATCAGCGGATTGTTGTTGCCGACGATCCCCCCCCGCAGTGCGAGCGTCAGTGTAGCGTCCACATCCTCCTTTTCCTCCTCCGGAAAACCGATGACGAAGCTGAGCGTAGGGATGATGCCCTGCTCTGCCGTTTCCACGACACGCTGATAAAGGATGCCGTGGTCGATCCGCTTGCGGATGAAGGCCAGGGTCTTCTTGGAGCCAGAATCGATTCCGTAGCACATGCTTTCGCAGCCCGCCTCGCGCATGAGGGCCAGGAGATCCCGGTCGACGCTGTCCAAACGCGAGATGCAGTACCACGGGATGCGCTCCAGACCCCTTTCCAGGACCAGCCGGCAGAATCCTTCCACAAAGGAGCGGGTCGCCGTGAACTGATCATAGGCCAGGAGGAAACACTCCGCCCCGTAAAGGCGATGGACCTTCTCCATCTCCCCCACAAGACGTTCGACCGAGTAAGTCCGCACACGTCCGCGCCACATGAGCGACTCGGAGCAATACACGCAACGATGAGGGCAGCCCCGACCCGCCTCGAGGATGGCGATGCTGCGCGGCAGGTTACAGGCCCGCCGGTACACCTCGAGCGGCGGGAGAAAGCCGTAGTCCGGATAAGGCAGCGCATCCAGGTGCGCAACCAGATCCCGGTCCGGATTCTGCATGACGCGGCCACCGTCGCGCCAGGTCACGCCTTCGACTCCTTCCCCTCTCCCTCCGGCTGCATACTGCGCGACCAGATCGCAAAAAGTCCGCTCGCCTTCGCCGCGGACCACCGCATCCACCTCGGGAAACCCCTCCAGCGTCCATTCGTCGGCGAAGGCCGCATTGTGCCCGCCAAGAACGATGTTGAGATCCCGGCGGCGAGCTTTGAGCCGCCGGCAGATCTGAAGCACCGCCGGGTAGGTGGTGCACTGCGCCGAGAACCCCACGAGATCCGGCGATTCGGACAGGATGCGCTCTGCACAGTCATCGTAGATGTGCGGCCCCAATTTCAGGCCGCCTGTCCGAATCTCGAGAACGAAATCGAGACAACTCACCTCGTGGGGCGTTTCTTTCAAGGCGGTCGCCAGATTGACCAGCCCCAGCGGGGGTAGATTGTACATGGGCTCCAGATAAAAGGGGGGAAAGACCAGATTGATCCTCATCGGCTCCTCATTCCTCTCGAGATCGTGGGGTTGGGCAAAAAAACAGGCGGGAAATACACTCTGTTTTCATCCTATTGCAAGTCGTCGCCTGCGTCAACCGGGCAAACCGGCCGCACGCCTCACCCCTCCCAAAAAGGGGGCGCAAAAGGACCGTCGCGGCGAACCCTTGCCAAACCCACTGCAAATGATTTAGGTTCGTTTCCATCCGGAAATGGTCTTTTTGGCCAATCTCGGCGTCAATCCCTGTTTGCCCGCCGACGGAGAGGACGCGGCTGGAGCGCTTATCGACCACCGAAACTATCCGCTTTCAACCTGTCATGGAAAGGTCCTTGCCTGTGCGAAGATTGAATCCCGATCATGTTCAAACCCTGGTAGAACGGGTCAACACCTGCCCGTTTTTCGAACTTATGTCCATGCAGCTCGACTCCTTCGAAGCGGGCGCATCGCACCTGGAGATCGCCCTGAAGGAAAAACACCTCCAGCCCTACGGCATCGTCCACGGCGGCGTGACGGCGGCGATCGTCGACGCAGCGGCCTTCTGGGCGGTCTATGCCTGCGTGGAGGAGGGCGTCGGCCTCACCACCGTCGACATCAAGGTCAACTATCTCGCCCCCATATCGGCGGGCAAGATGATCGGAAGGGGGCGCTGCATCAAGGCAGGCCGGACCATCTGCCTCGCGGACGCTGCGATCGAGACCCCCGAGGGACTCTTGATCGCACACGGGACCGCCACCATGATGGTCCTCTCCTCCATGAAACTGGCCGGACAGGAGACCCTGCCGCCCAAATTCATCGATGAGTGACGTCCGCCGCGACCGGAGGCGGGCTCCTTCCCGGGCCTCTCGTTGCGCCGATCGACGTGATCTCCGCAGGAACCGGGCCGCAACGTCCATGAGGGTCCGCCCACGGGGGGTGCCCCCGCCCGCAGGGGCTCTTCCTTCGACAAAGCCCCGTGCTTCCTTCTTCAGTTCACGGAACCTTCCTCCGGCAGGGACGGGCGGACCTTGATGATGCTTTCCTTGCGGATGCTGACCGTACCCGGCTTGGTCCCCAGCGGCTTTCCCACATAGCGGGCCCGCGTGCAGGACACCGCCACATCTCCGGCATGGCGGGCCTTGCTGTGATAGGCGGCGATCGCCGCCGCCTGTTTGAGGGTTCCCCGGTCCGGATCCTCGCCCGCCCGTGCTCTCAAGATCACGTGGCTGCCGGGCACTCCGCGGACGTGGAACCACCAGTCATTGGGCGCGGCGATTTTGAGGCTCAGGATCTCGTTGTCCCGGTCAGTGCGCCCAACCAGGACGACCCACCCGCCGGGCAGTTCATAGCGGTGGAGGCGCGCTTCTTCATCGGGTTTCATCACGAAAAGACCCCTTCTTCTCCCATTCCCCTCACCTGCCCCAGACCGGTCTTCGCCACGGAAAAGTCCATGAATCCAAACAAGAGGACCTCGACGGCGAAGCGCGGATCGGCCCTCCCGTCGAGGGCGCTGAAGGGCGGGCATCGGACCGGGGTTCTGTTCTGCTTTCGGTCCGGAAGCCGTTGCGTCCCTCTGCGTTTTGCCGGATAATGATGCCCGCATCGAGCTCTTTCGCAGGATCGAGGAGCCTCGATCCAAGACGCCGAGAGGATGCAGACCGTCAACCCTCTGAGAGATGCGCGTTGATGGCCCGGCCGTTCTGGGCGAGGGATGACCGGGCACCCATCCGGAGGAAAACATCCATTACGACCACTTGTCCAATCCATAGAGGGGATCTTACTATTAATACATAAAGAAATCAAGCGATTGCATGGAGACGACCTGAAGATTTCGAACCGTGTCAAGGAGTCGATGGACGCCGGGATCGGCGCAAAACACCCTGTCGATATGAAAACCAGCGAGGGGCTCGAACGTCTTTGTTCAAAGCAGGGGCGCGGGAGCGCAAAATACCCATGCAGAATGGAAACCAACGAAAAGCGGATGGCCGATCCTGACTGCCCGGATACCCCGCATTGGAGGCGGATCCTCATCATCGCCGACATCGAGGGGAGTTCCCGCTGCAGCAACCGGAGGGCGGCCGCTTTCCTGACCCGCGAGTGGGCGCTGGCCTGCCGGGGGATGACCCTCGACGTCGCGGCCGTCGTAAACGCCCTCTTTCACGCCGGGGTGGAGGAGATCCGGGTGAAGGACTTCCATCGCACCGCCTGGAATCTTTTTCCAGAGGAAATTCCTCCGCAAGCCCGGGTGATCCAAGGGTACCGGCCGGGCCCGGTGCCAGGTATCGGCGATCCCGAGGGAGCGGAGGCCGCGATGTTTCTGGGGATGCACGCCGCCTCCGGGACGGACGGCTTCCTGGCCCACACGCTCACCTCGAGGATATCCTCGATCGTGGTGGACGGTCATCTCCTGAGCGAGGCCGAGCTCTTCGCCGCCTCCCTGGCTCCTTACGGGGTGAGACCGGTTTTCTTTTCGGGCTGCCCCGTCGCCTGCCGCAACGCCGCGGAGGCTATCGAAGGGATTGAGACTTTTCCTTTTCCAAAAGCAGCGCCGCCCCCGGATATCGCCAAGTGGCGCAGCGGCCTTGCGAGGGCTGCGGTCGCGGCCCTTGCAAATTTCCGCACCCCTCCCTTTCGGCCGCGCGGACCCTTCCACGCCGCGGTCACTCTGCGGGACGGCCCTGCCGCAGCCCGCAAATTGGCTCGCCGCTGGGGGTTCCGCCTCGATGGCGGTCGGATCGTTCTTCACGCCCAAGAGATGAACCAGCTCTACCTCCAGCTGATCCGCCTCTGTTATTTGACACCCACGACCGAGAAGATCCTGCCCTGGGCCCTGCCCGTCTATAACCTTTGGGGTCGCCTTGGGCTGCTGTGGGCGAAGCGGGTCTGCGCGCGGTCAGAGACCTCCCCCCGATAAGAGCCAAATGGGATGCTGTAGCTGTCCTCGACTATGAAAAAATCGGGGATGCGCCATCCGCACCCGCCATCCAAAACAAGAGGGCGGGGGGGGCGCCGCGGGTCCGGCACAGAGCCCCGTCCTTCCGCCGCTGCTGGGAGAGTGTTCCGATCGACAAAACCCCTTTGACAAGGCCAAGCCTCAACATGCAGAATATCAGGTTGTGTCCATCCGGAAATGATTTCCCAGCAGAACTCTGTTTCCAATCCGGAAATGAGGATGAGGCACGACCGGTTTTCCCATCCGGAAACGAGGTTTTTTGTCCATACCCGAAAAATCGAGCATTTGTAAGGAGGCAACCTGCAATCGCCGCACAGGCAAGCGTGCAGATCGACGCCGAAATCAACCGAATCAGACCCCCCCGAAGGGGTTGAACCCGGCAGGCGAAGCCCCTGAAGAAAAAGACCGTTTCCGGGTGGAAACAATCCGCGTCCGCGTGACAGTCGGACTGTTTTCCTGGGAGATGCCATGAGACGGACCCGTATTCTCCTGATCAAGAATCCACAAGACGCACCCGTTCGGTGAAATCGCCGGGTGCAGAACCGGCAAACCTCAGGGAGGCCGGGATATTCCATCTGGAGGGCCAGACATTGACAGATATTCAAGCCGTTACCGAACAAGTCGAAAGAGAAAGCATCCTGCTGCGCCGGGTCCTCACCGAGGCCGAAAAGGTGGTGGTGGGACAGAAGGCTCTTATGGAACGGATGCTGATCGGCCTGCTATGCGAGGGACATCTCCTCGTCGAAGGGTTGCCGGGACTCGCGAAAACCACGGCGGTCAAGACCCTGGCCGCGACGATCCACACGAGTTTCCAGCGGATCCAGTTCACGCCCGATCTTCTCCCGGCCGACATCCTGGGGACCCAGATTTACCGTCCGGAAAGCGCCTCCTTCGAAATCCGGAAGGGCCCCCTCTTTCACAACATCATCCTGGCTGACGAGATCAACCGGGCGCCGGCGAAGGTGCAAAGCGCCCTTCTCGAGGCGATGCAGGAGAGGCAGGTCACGATCGGCGAGACGACGTTCGCCCTGGGCCGGCCTTTTCTCGTCCTCGCCACCCAGAACCCGATCGAACAAGAAGGCACCTATCCTCTGCCGGAGGCGCAGATAGACCGGTTCATGCTCAAGGTGCGGGTGGACTACCCGACGGCCGAGGACGAAAAGGAGATCCTGCTGCGGGCCTTTCACAACCCCGAGGACACCGTCGAGGGCGTACTGGACACCCCGCGGCTGGATAAGGCCCAGGATGTGATGGCCTCCATCCATATGGAAGAGAAGATCGTGGACTACATCGTGCGCCTCACACGGGCAACACGCAGGCCGGCTGACTATGGGCTGGACTTCGCGCCGATGATCCACTACGGGGCATCGCCGAGGGCCTCGATCTGGCTCGCCCAGGCGGCCCGCGCCCACGCCTTTCTGCAGGGGCGGGGTTACGTCACCCCTCAGGACGTAAAAGCCCTCGCGCCGGATGTCCTAAGGCACCGCATCCTCCTCAGTTACGAAGCGGAGGCCGAAGGAAAGACCACCGACGACCTGATCCTGGTCCTGCTCGAGCGCATCGAGGTCCCTTGAGATGCTGACCGAGGACGTCTTCAAGAAGATCCAGCGGTTTCATTTTCGCACGAGCCGCCTGGCGAACGACCTGTTCGCGGGGCAATACGAGAGCGCCTTCAAGGGCCAGGGAATGGAATTCGCGGAGGTGCGCGAATACCAACCCGGCGACGACATCCGCGCGATCGACTGGAATGTCTCGGCCCGCTTCGGCCACCCCTACGTGAAGGTCTTCCACGAAGAGAGGGAACTGACCGTCCTCTTGCTCCTGGACCTCTCGGGATCTCATCTCTTCGGGACCCGAAGGAAATTCAAGCGGGAGCTCCTGGCGGAAACCGCCGGCATGCTGGCCTTCCTGGCCATCCGGACCAACGACAAGGTCGGGGCGCTCCTTTTCAGTTCCCGCGTCGAAAAGTTCATCCCGCCGAAAAAGGGCGCGGCCCATGTGTGGCGCCTGATCAAAGAGATCTTCACCTACGAACCTCAGGAGCCGACCACGAACCTCGAAGCGGCCCTCTCCTACCTGAACCGCATCGTCAAACGCCACGCCATCGTCTTCCTGATCTCGGACTGCTGCGACATCGGTTTCGAAAGGCCCCTGCGCCTCACCGCCCGCAAGCACGATCTGACGGTGATCCGCATCACCGATCCGGCCGAAGAAACGCTCCCCGATGTCGGACGCATCCATCTGCGCGACCCGGAAACCGGCGAAACCGTGCTCATCAACACCAGCAACCGCACCCTCCGGAAGCGCTGGGAGGCCGCCCGCCGGGAACGGCTCGCCGTCCTCCGCTCGCTCTTCCAGCGGACCGGCGTCGACGAGGTCGTGCTCTCGACCGACGGTCCTGTGGTCGAGCCGCTGGCGCGCCTCTTCGACATGCGGAGGCTGAGATCATGATCCGCGCCTCCCGGAGCGCTCCCTGCCGCCGATCGCCTTCCCGGCGGAGGCTGATCCTGCGGTCCGCTGCCGTCCGGCTCCTGCCCCTGCTCGTGCTCGCGGTCGCCCTCCTGCAGCGGCCTTGGCCGTGCAGAGCCTCCGCGCCGGAGCATGCCGCCGCAGGCTATACGGAGCCGGCTATCGAAGCATCCCTCGACCGCTCCCCGGCCGCCTTCGGCACACGCATCACCTTGACCCTCCACTATCGTCTGCCTGCAGGGGCGAGTCTTCCCACTCCGCTCCGGATCAGCGGCCTGGAAGGCCTGTCCGAATGCTCCCGCCGCGTCGAGGCCGACCGGATCACGCTGATCTTCCTGGTGGACCACCTGGACACCTGGCAGACCGGACCGCTCCGTCTCGAATACGAAGATGCGGACGGCACCGTCCAAACCCTCTCGGCCCCGCCGGTCTCCGCCGAAGTGCTCTCGGTCCTCGGCGACAAACCCGAGGAAGCGCAGCCCCGGCCGATCGCAGACATCATTCCCGGGCGCGCCGCCTGGGTAAAGGCCCTGCCGTGGGCCGCGGGCGCGCTGGCCCTGACCGCGCTCGTTGCCGGGCTCGTCTGGTGGCTCGGAAAACGGCGTTACAGGGACATCGCGGCCGATGTCCTTCCGCCTCCGCATATCCGCGCCCTGACGGACCTGCAGGCCCTGGATGCGTCCGGCCTTTACGAGTCTGGCGCCGTCAAGGCATTCTATTTCCGCTTCTCCGAAGTCGTCAGGCGCTATATGGAGGACATCCGGGGCTTTCCGGCGGCGGAAATGACGACGGAGGAGATCGCGCGTCAGCCCCTCTCGACCTTGGACCGGGACCTTCTCCCTCTCCTCCGCCAGGCCGATCTGGCCAAGTTCGCCGGTCACCGGCCGACGCCCGCAGCGAAAGAGGCCGCACTGGAATCGGTCCGGGGCTACATTCACCAGACCTCGCCGGCGCCGGAGGCCGCGCCATGATGTTCCGCTTCGCGACCCCGATTCTCCTGATCCTCCTCCCGGGCGTGGTCATCTATCTGGCGGCGGCCGCCCGCCGCAGACCGCCCCGCGTCACCCATTCCATGACCTCGGATCTGGCGCGCCTGGCCGGCGGAGGCGCCAGGGTGAAGGTCCACGTTCCACGCCTCCTCCGGGCCGCCGCTCTGATCCTCCTGATCCTTGCCGCCGCCAGGCCCCAGCTCTACAATGTCTCCCGCGAGGTCCGCTCCCCGGGGGTCGATATCGTGCTGTGCCTGGACACCTCGGGATCCATGCAGGCCCTCGATTTCACCATCGGCGATGAACCGGTCACACGCCTCGACGCCGTCAAGAACGTGGTCGCCGATTTCATCGGGAAGCGCGCATCCGACCGGATCGGCCTCGTCGTCTTCGGCGCCGAGGCCTTCACCCAAGCCCCCCTCACCATGGACAAAGGCCTCCTGCTCAAACTGGTCGACCGGATGGCCGTCGGGATGGCCGGGGACACGACGGCGGTCGGATCCGCCATTGCGGTGGGCGGCAAACGGCTGCGCGACCTCGATGCCAAGACCCGCCTCCTGATCCTCCTCACCGACGGCCGGAACAACGCCGGGGAGATCCCCCCGGAAACCGCGGCCGAGGCGGTTCGGGCCCTGGGGATCAAGATCCACACAATCGGCGTCGGAGGCAAAGGGCCGGCGCCGTTTCGGGTCGAGACCCCTTTCGGGCCCCGCTTGGTCCAGCAGAATGTCGATCTCGACGAGGAAACGCTGGAAAGGGTCGCCAGGATCGCGGGCGGAAGGTATTTCCGTGCGGCCGACAGCCGGCAGCTTGCCGAGATCTACGATGTGATCGACCGGGAGGAAAAGACGGAGGCGACCGTGAAGGAATTTTTTCATTTCAGAGACCTCTATCCCTGCCTGTTGATCCCGGCCATCCTGCTGATCCTGATCGAGCTCATTCTGACCGCCACGGTCTGGAGGGTCCTCCCATGAGCTTCGCCCATCTGTCATCCCTGCACCTGTTGTGGCTGGTACCTCTGGCAGCCTTTCTGATCGCCGTCAGACACCGCCGCACGGCAAGGGCCCTCGAACAGATCGCCGACCCGCCTCTGCTGGCCAGGATCGCCGGGACCGCCCTCCCCGGTCGAAAATGGATCAAGGCCTCCCTGCTCCTCGCCGCCATCGCCCTGATGCTCGTGGCCCTCGCCGGCCCGCGCTGGGGAAGCCGCTACGAGGAGGTCGAGCGCAAAGGCGTCGACCTGATGTTTGCGGTGGACGTCTCCCGCAGCATGCTGGTGGAGGACGTCCAGCCGAACCGGCTCGAACGGGCGCGCAGAGAGATCCTGGACTTCATCGACGTGGTGACCGGAGACCGCGTCGGCCTCACGGCCTTTGCCGGCGCCGCCTTCACGCAGTGCCCGCTGACCCTCGATTTCGAGGCCCTCAGGATGTTCCTGCAGACCCTCGGGCCCGACCTCCTGCCGGTCCCGGGCACCGATCTCGGGGCCGCGATCGAAACGGCTGCGTCGGCCTTCGACGGGCAGGACCACACCGACAAGGTGATCATCCTCATCACCGACGGGGAAGACCATGAGAGCAGGGGTCTTGCACGCGCGAAGGCGGCGGCGCAAAACGGAATCAAGCTTTTTGTCTACGGGATCGGCGATCCCACGGGGGGCCCGATACCCGCTGAAAACGGGGGCGGCTTCCTGAAAGACCGGGATGGGAACCTCGTCCTCTCGAAGCTGGACGAAGACGGACTGCGCCGCATCGCGGAAGCGGCCGGAGGGGCCTATGTCCGGTCGGTGGCCGGGGACCTCGACCTGGACATCCTCTACTTCGAAGGCATCAAGCGCCGTACGGAGGCCCGCACCCTGAAGAGCGGAAAGATCAAGGTCCAGGATGAACAATTTGCGATCTTCCTGGCCTTCGCCGCTGTACTTCTGATCTTGGAGGGGCTGATCCCGGAGCGGAGGATCCCCTGATGGAGGCGACCATCGTTTTACGGAAAAAATCACGATTATCCTTTGGTCCAGGCAAGAGCTGCATGAAACATCCCAGCCGCTCGAGGCCGCTACGCCGTTTCGCCCTGGTAAAAGCCCTGGCGATCCTGTTTCTGCTGGGGACAGGAGCGGTCTCCCAGGCCCGGGACGCGGACGAACTCTACCGCGCCGGACGCTTCGAGGAGGCGGAAAAGCGCTATGCCGCCCTTGACATGGACCATCCGAAGTCCCTGCGCTATCGCTACAATCGGGGCTGCGCCGCATTCCAGGCCGGCGACCTGGAGGCGGCCGCCGCTGCGTTCCAGAGCGTCCTGCGTCGCACCGAGGATCCCCGGCTGCGCGCCCGTGCGGCCTACAACCTCGGCAACGTCGCCCTGAAAAACGGGGACTTCGCATCTGCCGCCGGATATTACCGGGATGTGATGCGGCTCGACCCGGATCATGGAGACGCCCGTCAAAATCTCGAACTCGCTCTGCGCTCGCTCCGGAAACAAAAGGAATCCGGGGACCCGCAGGGCAAGCAGCCGCAGGAGGAAGCCGAAGACAAGGATCCGTCTGAAGGAGAAGGAAAATCCGATCAGGCGCCACCCACAGATCCGACCGATGGAGATCCGGACCCGGAAAGATCGGATTCGACGGAGGATCCGGCAAAGGCTCCCGGCAGCACCGAAGACGGGGCGACGGACGATGCCGGGGAAGGCCCGCCGCAGGAGGCCCCGCCCAAAGGAGGACCAGAGGGGGAGGATCCTGCTCGAAAGCCCCCCGATGCAAGTGAAGCCCAAGCCCCGGAAGACCGGCAGCCGACTCCGGAAGGAAAACTCTCCCTTCGGGAGGACATGCCGGAGCCTCCTCCCCAACGGGACACGGCGCCCCAGTCGGCTGCCGCCATGGACCGAGAGAAGGCCCGGGCCCTCCTGGACAACGTCAGGGAAGACCCCGGCAGGGCGCTCCGCTTTCAGATCCCGTCCGGCAGGCGAAGCGGGGCTGCATCGGGAAAGGATTGGTAAGAATGGTGCCTCTGTTCAGAATCGCGGTCATGCTCATCGCCTGGCTCTGGCTGTCCGGCGGACCTGCCACCGGATTGGCCGGGGGATCCGCGCTTTCCCTGCAACTCGATCGCCATGAAGCAACCCTCAACGACACCCTCAGACTGACGGTCCGCATCACCGGCGCAGAGGACTCCCCCCGCCCGGCAGAGATCCCGGGCCTGGAAGACTTCATCGTGACCAGCGGCGGAACCTCGAGCCAGATCGAGATGGACCACACTGGCGTCCTGAAGAGTTCCGAGCAGGTGTACTTTATTCAACCGAAAAAGCCCGGCCGGTTCACCATCGGGCCGGCCAGCCTCACCATCGACGGCACCCTGCACTCGAGTAACACCCTGACGCTGACCATCAAAGACCCGCCAGGCAACGATCAGACCCCTTCGGGGCCCGTTTTTCTAACGGCCGAACTCGACCGGCCCCACGTCTACGTCGAACAGACAGCGGTGTATATCCTCCGGCTCTATCTCAAGGCCAGGGCCGGCGATCTGTCCCTCGCCCTGCCGGAGTCGGACCATCTCTCGTTCCAGCAGCTCGGGAAACCTTCGGAATACCGAACGACGATCGAAGGAGAGCCTTGGCAGGCCGTCGAGGTCCGTTATGCCGTCATCCCCTCGGCCCCTGGCCACTACTCAATCCCCCCGTCCCGCATCCAGCTGACCCTCTATGAAGCGGGCCGGAATCCGCGGGGCGGCCGCTTCGACGATCCCCTCTTATCCTTCAACCGCGCAAGGCCTGTGACAGTCCGCTCCGACCCCGTTGAACTCCAGGTCTCCCCGCTACCGGAGGATGGGCGGCCCAGCCGCTTCAGCGGCCTGGTCGGGGCCTTCCGCATGGAAGCCCGGCTCGACCCCGCCTCCCTGAAGGCGGGGGAATCCGCAACCTTGACGGTCACGATCGAGGGGCGCGGCAACGTTCAACGGATCCCCGATCTGAGCCTGCCCGCGATCGAACACGTGAAAACCTACGGCGACCAGCCTTCGCTGGAGCATCGCGACGGACGCGAGGGCCCGGAGGCGGTGAAGATCATGAAGTGGGCCCTGGTCCCGGAGAGGCCCGGCCGCTATGACATCCCGCCGCTCGCGCTCGACTTCTTCGACCCACCCGCCGGCCGTTACCGCACGATCGAAACCCTGCCCCTGGTGCTGGAGGTCTCGCCCGGCATCCAGGACGAGGCAGAATCGCAGATTCCTGTGCCCCGATCGTCTCCGCCGCCCGAAGACGGAACAGGGCCCGCTGCGTTGGGGCAGGACATCCTGCCCGTGCACACCACCCCCCTGGCCCTGTCCAGAGGAGGCCGGACCCCGCCGAACCCCCTGCACGCAGGCCTGGTCCTCCTAGGCCCTGCCCTGGCCGTCGGGGGAATGGGCATCCTGGTCCGCTTCCGTCAGAGGTCCAGCCGGATGGCGTCCCGGGTGAGGGCCCGCAAGGCCGCCCGCCGCTTTTTTGCGAGCGTCCGGGATGGCGATCTTCCCGCCGAAGAACTCGAGGCCGCCCTGAGGGATTACCTGAACGATCGATTTCAGCTCGCCCTGGGCGTCCTGACACCCCATGAAGCGGCTGCGATCCTCGAAGGCCGCGGGGTCGGGAAGGACCTTGCCGCACGGTTCGGCGCCCTCGCAGCCGAAGTCGATCGGGCCCTTTACACGGGAAAGGCAAAGACCGCCCTCGAAACCCGGGAAGACATTACAGCCTTGATCAGGCAGATCGAAAAGGAGTTGCCGTGAGACGTTCGACCGTTTGCGCCCTGATCCTTGCGCTCCTCCTGCCGACCGGTTTTTCGGGCGCGGCCGACACGATCCTGCAAAGCCCCGAAGAGCGCTTTTACGCCGCGAATCAGGCCTACCGCGAGGCCCGCTTCGCTGAAGCCGCACAAGGATACGAGGCGCTGATCCACGACGGATGGTGCTCTGGTGATCTCTATTTCAACCTCGGCAACGCGTACCTGAAGTTGGACCAGCTCGGCCGCGCGATTCTCCATTACGAACGGGCGCGCGATCTAATCCCCCGCGACCCCGATCTGGTGCACAATCTGGAGTTTGCACGCGAACGGCTGGTCGATCCTCCCAGCGAATCAAAAGGTTCGCTGCAGGCCGTTTTTTTCTGGCTGAGCACCTTTTCTCCGGGGGAGGTCTTTTGGGGGTTCGCCGTCATCAACGCCCTTTTCTGGGGCATCGTTCTTTTACGCTTCTGGGTCTCGCGGGAGTGGATCTATTACCTTTTGATGACCTTCGGGGTTCTTTGGCTCGTTGTCGGCCTGTCCTTCGCCCTGAAATGGCACGCGGCCTCAACCGATCGCCGGGCGGTGGTCCTGGTATCGGAGGCCGATGTCCTGGCCGGGCCTGCTGAGGGGGACACCGCGCTTTTCAGGCTTTACGAAGGGGCGATCCTGGAGACGGAGCGATGCGAAGGCGACTGGGTCCTCGTCCATCTTCCCGACAAAAAGCGTGGCTGGATCCCGATGGAGCAGATCGAGGCCATCCGCCCGTGATCCGTTCAGACCGGCATCAGGGAAGCGGACGACCTGCTGTTCCCGGACCGGCGGCTGGCGGCGGACGGGGCTTATTTCGGCGGTCGCCGTCCCTGTCAGAAGCCAGGCCCCGTATCAAACCTGAAGACGCTCACCGGGAGCGGGCTGCAACGGACGCGCCCATGCCAGGCACCACGCCGCCTTCCTGAAGTCATCGGGGAAGACGGCGTGGCGGGGACCGTGGCGCCGTGGTGAAAAGCTGCCTGAGAGAAGGATATTTCTGAAAATCAGCAGTTCAAAACTGCAAGGCAGCGGATAGGAACGTTTCAGCGAAACGGCGCTAATCAAACAAGGGCATGCCCGTATCAAACATGCGCTCAGGGAGGGTCGAATACATTGGAGAGTCTCACCATTCTCATGAAGGGATTGGCGGCGGGGTTGATCATGTGTGCGCCCGTCGGACCCATCGGCATCCTGTGCGCCAGGCACACCCTCCTCGAAGGACGCCTGGCCGGCCTTTTCGCTGTGCTCGGGGGTTCGGCCGTCGATGCGCTCTACTGCTCCGCCGCGGGTTTCGGTGTCGCCTACGCCTCGACGTTCCTCCACGAAGAAAAATTCCTGCTCGAGCTCTGCGGGGGGCTCATCCTGATGGGGCTGGGCATCCACATCCTTCGAGCATCGGCTCCATCGGAGCCCTCTCACTCTCCGGCGAGAAAGGGCCTGTTCAGGGCCTTTACGGGAACCTTTCTCGTCACCCTGTCCAATCCGATGCCCCTCATTCTCTTCACTGCACTCTTTACGGCCACGGGCATCCATGGCTGGCGCGGGGACTACCGGGCAACAGCCCTGCTCGTAGCCGGCGTCCTTGCCGGCTCGACATCCTGGGCCCCCATCCTCGTAACCTTGGTCAGCCTCTTCAAGGTGCGCTTCAACCCGGTTCAAATACGCCGTCTCAACCATGGGGCCGGAGGGCTCATCTTTCTGTGTGGCCTCGGGCTGGTGCTGAGAACCCTGCTTTGACGCCGCCCCTTTCAGAAATACCGGCCCCTATCATTCGGCCATCAAACGCCGGATGCCTCGGCCCCGTCTCAGCCTGACCTTGCCTCCTACTCCTTCGCTTGTCAAAGACCGTCAGGGCTTCACTACAACCCAGGACCCTTCAGGGCGGCGGCGGAACAGAGCACCCATACCCTTCCGGCCAAATCCGGAATGAACGACTTCCGGATTGACCCCTGCGGCCGATTTGGCTATCCTCCAGCAGGGTGTTTTTCCGCGTCCCTCGATCCCGGAACCTGCTCACCCCATCCAGCCGCAGCCTGGCAGTTCCCATTATTTTACAGGCCGGAGACCCTTGCACTTCGGGGCTGATGTCGAGACATTCGAGGGGCTGAAAGCTCACGGTCACGCCCGAAAAGCAGCCGAAATCATGCGGTCGGCTGTCTGCCCCGCGCAATGTCGACGTCTTGGCATGGATCGGCTGAAGGAAGGCGGAACAGGAAAACCAAGCAACCTTTCAGGCAAGAAGTGTCTGCAGGACGTGTTCAGCGCGCCGCCCGGGTGGCAGTGCCGCTGCCGGCCCGGACGGCGGCCGGGGAGACCGGTTCCAGATCTAAAAACAAACAAGAAGGATGCTCATGCAGCCACCTGTTTCCTCGGCAAGCGAAGGCGCCAGCCGTTTCACCGCCTATCTGGGCCCGGTCCTTCTCCTGACGGGCATGTTCTTCATCAATTTTTTATCTCGCATCATATTCGCGCCGCTGCTGCCCACGATCGAACAGGATTTAGGCATCGGGCACGGGGACGCGGGGTCGCTTTTTCTCCTGGTCTCCCTCGGCTATTTTACAACGCTGCTCGCCTCGGGGTTCATATCCGCCCGCATCCTCCACAGACGCACGATCATCCTTTCCGCCGTATGCCTGAGCGCCGCGCTTTTCTTCATCGCTTTCAGCCGGGGCCTTTGGGGCATCCGCCTCGGGCTCTTCGTCGTAGGAATGGCCGCCGGTCTTTACCTGCCATCCGGGATCGCTTCCATTACCGCCCTTGTAAGCCCGAGGCATTGGGGAAAGGCCCTCGCGATCCATGAACTGGCACCCAACGGAAGTTTCGTGTTGGCGCCCCTGCTTGCCGAACTCCTGCTTCAGTGGCTTTCCTGGCGGAATGTGGTGATTGCCTTGGGGGCTGCGACGCTTCTTTCGGCGGCGGCCTTTTCCCGCTTCGGCAAGGGGGGTGATTTCCCCGGCAAGGCCCCGAACTCCGCGGCCATCAAGGACCTCCTCGTCCTTTCAAATTTCTGGGTGATGGTCATTCTTTTCACGCTTGGGTTGGGCGCCACCATGGGGGTCTATACCATGCTCCCCCTCTACCTGGTGGCGGAACACGGTATGGATCGCAGTGTGGCCAACAGCCTGATCGGCCTTTCGCGCATCCTCAGCATCGGCATGGCCTTCATTGCCGGGTGGGCATGCGACCGCCTGGGGGCTAAACGCACCCTGAGAACGGTCTTCATCCTGACCGGCCTGACGACCATTCTGCTCGGCCTTGCCCCTGGCCGTTGGCTCGTCCTCGTGATCTTCGTACAGCCCCTTGTGGCGGTTTGTTTCTTTCCGCCGGCCTTTGCGACCCTTTCCGCCATCGGACCGCCGAGCACGCGCAATATCGCTGTTTCACTGACGATTCCCGCCGCGTTCATCCTGGGCGGAGGCTGCATCCCGCTTCTGATCGGTATGCTGGGTGACAGCGGGCGTTTTCCCGCCGGCATGATGATCACCGGAGCACTGGTCCTGACCGGGGCGTTGTGGGCGGGCCTTTTGAAGATCCAGGGGGAAGAAAAGGCGGTATGAGGAGGACGGACGGCATTCGACCGAAGCCGCTCAAACCGCACCCGGCCGGAGCAGTGACCCAGAGGAACCCTGCCCGAAGTCCCACAAACCTTCAGGGCTGGAGTGTTCCACGCCTTCTTTGGCTCAAGGGCGGACGCGAAGCAAGGCGCTGCATAACAGGTTATGCCCGCCCCGTCCGGAGCTTCAGCGAATCCCATCATCGGGCCGCAGCATGCGCCTTCAATACCAGCGGCTCCCCCGAGATCTTTGCGTCTTCGCCGGTCGAGGACAGATACTGCCGAACCCCCCAGACCAGGGTCTCGACCGTCTTTTGGAAACGCTCCTCATCGGGGTCCAGTAGGGTGAATCGAAAGCCGTTCAAATCGGAATTGAAGGATGTCAAAGGCACAACGCAAAGGCCCGTTGCAGCCAAAAGGTAATAGACGAAGCGCTTGTCGAGGGCGACACCCGGGATCTCGACCAGTTCGTCGACCAGTTTCTGGATGCCTTCATTCTCCAAAGGCAGAGACTGCCGGCCATTCAGTAAATCGGACTCGAAGACCACCGACATATAGAACGCACCCTTGGTTCGATTGACCACTACCCCCGGAATGGCGCTCAACCGTTCATAGGCCAGATCGGAGAACCGCTGATAGCGCCGGCGGCGGCTTTCCAGATACAGAGGATATTCCGGGTGGCGATAGATATCGGGGATGGCCTTCTGCGGCAGGGTCGTGGAACAAACCTCGACCATCTTGGCATTCAGAATACTTCGCGTATAGACGGCGAAATCGCGGTCCAGCCCGCCATTGTAAATCTCGATCCAGCCGCAGCGGGAACCAGGCCAGGGGAGTTCCTTGGACACGCCCTTCATGGCGAGACCCGGGACATCTCCGATCACCTCGGCAAGCGGCAGCGTCCGGTGACCTTCAAAGACCAGATTCTGGTAAATCTCGTCTGCGATGATGAAAAGATCGAACTCTTTGGCGATATGTACGATTTCGATAAGGTCTTCATCCGTGTAGACCGCGCCGGTCGGGTTATCCGGGTTGATGACGAGGATGCCCGCTATAGTCGGATTATACCTTACCTTCTGACGAAGCTCCCTCAGGTTGGGGCGCCAGTCGCGGTGCGGATCGAGCCCGTAGGTGATGGCCGGGAGACCGGCATGGGCCGCCTCCGAAGCCGAATGGGTCGTGTAGGTCGGAGCAGGCGTGATGATGCGTGCGGTCCGGGCCAGGAACCCGTAAACCTTCGTAATGGCATCCCCCAGCCCATTGAAGAAGATAATGTCCTCAGGGGCTATCCGGACCCCGCCGTGGCGATTGTTCTGCTCGGCCAGAAATCGACGCGTCTCGAGAATGCCCTGGGTCGGACAGTACCCATAGGAGCAGTCCTCCATGGCCAAACGCGCCACGATCCGTTTCATCCACTCCGGGATTTTTTCCCCTTTGGCAACCGGATCACCGATATTCTCCAGATTGATTCTTACGCCCAGCGCCTGAAGCCGCTCCGCCACACGGATGATGTTCCGGATCTCGTAGTTCAGTTCACCGGCGCCGATATGGATAATATTGGTTCGCATAGGGGTATACCTTCTTCCTTTCCTGTTCTAGAAATAACAGCTTCGTCACTCCGAGACGCCTTCGCGGCCTTTTCAAGCCCAGGCGGTATGGCGGCTCTGCCCACGGCCCGCCGCTCGAAGATCGTTCAGCAATCTGCCGGCGCGAAACGCACGGGAAACCGGACGATCCAGCCAGGCGATCGGCCTTCGAGAGCAGTCATACTCGCGAAAATGAGCCTCTCCCGATAGAGCCTTCGTTTGTCCTTCATGCCTACCGCCATAAAAAAAGGGCTGCGGCGCATTTGCCTACAGCCCTGAAACGATCTACCCTACCCCTCAAAGCGGATCTTCACCCTCCAGGACCGAAGGCCACCCGGCAGTCATAGCCGCGGCGGCCCAGCTAGCCAGCTCCGTCATCCTGATCGTCGAGGGAAAAAGACTCATTCGTTCCATTCGTTCGTCGTGGTAAGGCTAAAGAATCGCTGTTTAATGAAGTAACCCTAAGACAACGCTGAATGCCTGTCAAGACAAAATTTTTGCCTCCAGAAACGGCTTTTCTCTCATTCCGCGGCGGCAGACCCGAAACCTGCCTCGACATCTGCCCCTGCTTCACAAGCATTTCGCGCATGAACACAGGCCGGCTTCCATCCGGAACCGGAAAACCGTGCAGCAGGGCTTCCCTCTTGTGAAACGATGAGCGGATCAACAACGGAATATCCTTGGCGAAAAGGTTGATCGAGCAATCTTGACAGGATCCTTTTTATCGATTATACTTTCGCAAAATCTTCCATAATTAAACTTAAAAACGATATATTTTATGAAAGAAGATCTGTCTGCGGCCATTATTGAAAGCATGAGCGATGGGCTCCTGGTGTTGAACGCCCGGGGATATATCGTTCACTCCAACCCGGCCGCGCTCGAAACCCTGAACATTCGACCGGAAGAACTGTTCACCAAAACCTACCTGGAACTCTTCATGGAAGAGCAGGAAAACGACGCCTTCAACGACATCCTCTTCGAGGGCATCCAGAACCGGGAAACCCGACGCTATCAAGAGGTTTTGTTTCGCCGCAGGGACAGACGTCTGCTCGATCTCGCGGTGACCACGTCGTTCCTCGGCGTTTCCGCGGAATCGCCTGAGGAACGGTTCATCGTGGTCGTATTCAAGGATATCACCGAACTGAAGGCCCTGAACCGTGCCCGGAACCGCGTCTTGGCACATCTCTCCCATGAATTGAAGACCCCGCTGTCGATTGTCCTGGCCTCCATCAAACGCCTCGTCAGACCGGGGGATGAAAAGGCGGCAGACAGGGTCCAACGCAATCTCGATCGGCTGCTCGCCATTCAAATGGAGGTCGAGGACATCGTCAAAGGCCGTCCCCTGCAACGATCCTGCAGCCTGTCCCCATGGGTCGACCAGGCCCTCGACCTGATCGAGCTTGTGGCCGAGGAAAACCCGGAGCACAACCGCGCCTTCGATCTGATCCGGGAGCGTATCGAGAAAGATTTCTCATTCCAGACCTCGGCGGCGGGCCCCGTCCGGATAGCGGAGATTGTCCGAAAATCCATCGGCCTGACCCGTAAGAAAGCCGCCCCACGCATACTGCAGATCGAAGAGAAGATCGCCGGTGACGCCATCGTCGTCATTGACCCTGCCGTGCTCGAGAAGGTCCTCCTAAGCTTACTGCGAAACGCCGTCGAAAACACGCCCGACGGGGGACGGATCCGCGTGGCGCTCGAGGTCACCCCCGATGAGGCCCGCATCAGCGTACAAGATACGGGGACAGGCATTACCGACGAAAGCCTGAAGCAAATCTTCGGCGGCTTTTACCACGCTCGGGAAACCGATCTTTACGCCACCAAGAGCCCCTATCTTTTCGGCGCCGGAGGCAAAGGTCTCGACCTCCTGCGGACCAGGATCTACGGAGAGATGTTCGGGTTCCGGGTCGATTGCCAAAGCACACGCTGCCGGTACATCCCCGACGAAAAAGACCTCTGTCCGGGTGCTGTCGACCGCTGCCCCTATGTCGCCGACGAAGTCTCCTGCTTTGAATCGGGAGGTTCGACGTTCACGGTCACCCTGTTCCCCGAGAAGACAACGGCCTCGTCCCACCCGGAGGCGAACGGCTCCGAGCTTTGATCCGCCGGGGCAAAGGAAGATGACGTTTTCGGCTCGGTAAGCCCATGCCACTGCATCAGCCGGTCGAATGAACAGCCGGGCTCAGGACCGGCTAACCTCAGGGAGTGCCTGCATGCAGAACCTCATGGCCGTTCTTTCGTTTGCCATGGCTGTCACCGGCGGCCTCGCCGCCATGTTCGGCAGACCCCGTGACCGGCAAACACTCGCCGCACTGGTGGGCTTTGCCTTCCTGATCTCTTTTTTCATCCACGTAGAGAAAGAGGCCGTCCTCATCCTCGAAGGGGCCTGCCTTATCGCCTTCGCCTTGTCTTTGCTGGGTGGCGCCATAGCCATCTTCGGGCGTTCGCCGGAGGCCCGTACCGAGGCGATCACAACGGCTATCGTCTCGCTCACGACCTCCATCCTGATCTTTTACCTCTACCTCTGAGCCCGCGAAATCAGCGCGGAGTACGCATGCCGCCAGAAGCGCGACGTGCGGGTCTTCTCGTCCCGTCACCCGGGTCTTCAATTGAATTGGATGTCGGACTTCGGTTCCTCGGCCTGCCGTATTTCACCGAATTTTTCTTCGTATTTGCGCAGGTTGTCCTGGAGCGCGGCGGCAATCCGCTTCATGTGCCCCGGACTGACGATGATGCGCGCGGTAACAGCCCCGGCCGGCGGCGCAACCATCAGAAAATCCATAATGAATTCTTCACGGTTGTGCCCTACGGCCATGTTGTTGGAATACACTCCCGCATATAGGTCCTGCGGAAAATTGACCTTGATTTCTTTCGGCGGCTGCGTCGCCATACTGAACCTCCTCGTTCATGGTTTCATTCATAAGCCTACCGCTTTCCCCTTCCGAAACGCATTTTCCGAAAACGGCCCGGGTCGACGCGCCCACCCCTCTGTGCGACGGCCCGGTAATCATTTCGGCGCTCGTCTGTACAAAATGCCCCTGCCGGATTGAACCCCCGCCCCAGGGTACCGTCGGTTCGGGGTCGATATCCTCTACCGGACGATTTCCGCCACCGCCCTGACAGGCGATGCCTCAGCGCCGGAGATCCTGAGGGGGAAAAGATAGACCTTCAAAGATCGGTGCAACACTGTCTCGAGACCACGCATCGATTCCATGATCAGGATCTCTCTTTCCTGAAGGGCGCGGTGAACGCGGATATCTCCAACACTCATCACGTCAAATCCCCCGATGCGCACGCCTCGATCCGCAATCCATCGCATCTCGTCCACGGTAAAGGGTTGCGGCAGTGTCCGGCCTTGCTTCTCCTGAAACGGGTCGAGCCCCGTACAAACCAGCAGAATCGGTGCGTCGATGCCGCACTGTCCAATCTCTTCGCGCCGAATGGCTGCAGCCGGACCACAGAACACCTCGAGGGGATAGTCGCCGAGAGTCTTCCCGCCCGGTATGCTGTGCGCAGGAGCCTCGATATGGGTCCCGGCGTGGAGACTCATCCGGATGACGTGAGTGGTCCAGCCTTCCGCCGGCAGGTCCGGGGTCTCCAGAGCCCGTATCCGGGTCTCGGGATCTCCCGGGTAAACCGGCATACCCTCTTCAATCTCGAACGACAAATCGATCAGTGTCATCGCTATCTTTCTTCCGTCGCAACCCATGAACCAATCGGGTCCTTTCAATCGTCACTCCAAAAAACGGCGCCCTGGAGCAGGTATCGTTCGTAAACGGCAAGGCAAGTCCACCGCAGCATCAGGCAAAGTCGGGAAAGAACCGAGAACCGCATCCGATCCGGCTGCGTCGCCGGGCTCGAGCCGAACCGCCTTTGCCGTCGAGCACAGCGAGCCTTTTCCGTCCGCGCACAGGGGATTGTCAGGGAGGACCGACCCCCGCCTATTGGCCGAGGGCTTGACCTCCTGCTCAACAGCGTCTATAAAGAAGGACATTCTACGTTCACACGCCCTTCGCACCGCATTCCGGACTTGTCCCCAACAACCAGGACCTTCGACGTCCACCCTGAGCGGCGAGCGAGGGATAACTGTTTTTTTCAAACGCCGCTGCGCCTACCTGAGAAGGCGTTGCCAGGAGAATAATCGATGCCCTATCAGGTCGCACAGGAAATCGTCGCCCATTGCCCGAGCTGCAAGATGGATCTCATGCACATCATCGTCGCCCTCGACGGCCAGAAGATTGTTAGGGTCATCTGTCTGACATGCCACAAGGAACATGCTTACCACCGCCCGCATGAAGGTGCAACACCTGAATCGCGGGCGAAAAAGCTCAAAACCCCGGTCCGGAAACGGCCCGAGCCGGAATCCGCCAAATGGCAGGAACATTTGGCCAGGTATCCTGACACCACCCCCAAGGCCTATTCGATCCAGGGCACCTTTTGTGCGGGGGATGTCCTGGAACACCCGGCCTTCGGCATCGGTTTCGTGACCCGAATCGTCGAACCCGGCAAAATGGAGGTTCTTTTCCACGACGGATCGAAGCGGTTGGCCTTCGATCGCCGGTAAAACAGCCGGCCGGCGGCAATCTTCCCTTTTCTCTCACCGGTGCAGAGACCCAACCTGCCGCCTGATCGGCGGAGATGCAAACCGGTGACCCTCGTCCGCCAGGGCCACAGACCCCGACCCGTTCGGGACCATAAGGATGGGGAACGAGAAGATTGCATCCCGCATCGCACAACGGTGCCCCCTGGGTGAAGCAGTCCGCAGTGCAATGATTTTCGAGAGCTTCAGAGGGAATTCCGCATTTTTTCCCTGAAGACCCGGGATTCTCTTTTCGGACCGATCTTATGGAACCTCCGGATAAGGATAATAGGGACCCGGATGGTTTGACTTCCAGGTATGAACGTTTATATTGAATTGACTTGATCCGTTCGATATCGCGCCTGCGGAAATGGCGGCGAAGAGACCCAGGCCACCCGGCCCAATGGGTGGGCCCGGCATGGTCGAGCGGATCCGGCATCGAAGCCGGCCCAGGCTGAGGCGAAAGCCTTGCTGCACCGAATCCCCCGGCCGGCGGGCCGGATATTGAGGAGGACCATACGATGGATTGCACGACCGAACAAGATGGAATGCACTATGAAGGCAGCTGCATCCGGCCACCGAGCGAGGCTTACAGTATTCTGCTGCAGGTGACGACCGGTTGCTCCCACAACAAGTGCACCTTTTGCGGCACATACAAAGACAAGCGCTTCAAAATCAAAGACGACCAAATCATCCTGAGCGACATCCTGTTCGCCTCGAAATATATGAAGCGCCAGGACAAGGTCTTCCTGATGGATGGAGACGCCCTGATCATCCCCCAGAAACGCCTCATGTGGATCCTGGACCGGATCCGGGAGCACCTTCCCTGGGTAAAACGGATCGGGTCTTATGGAAACGCCAAGGGCATCAAGATGAAATCCCTGGAGGAGCTTGTCGCACTGCGTGAAAACGGCCTGGGAATCATTTACCTCGGGGTGGAAAGCGGCCACGATGAGACCCTGAAGAGGATATGCAAAGGGACGACGGCGCAGAACCTGATCGACATGGGCAGGAAGGTCAAGGAAGCCGGGATGAAGCTTTCCGTCACCGTCCTGCTCGGCATTGCCGGCCGGGAAAAATCCCTGGAGCACGCCCGCGCCACCGGCAGACTGCTAAGCGCCATGGATCCGGACTACATCGGCGCGCTCACCGTGATGCTCATTCCGGGAACCGTCTTGCACGAGGAATACCGGCAGGGCCGCTTCGAACTCCTCGATGAGCGTGAAACCCTCTTAGAGCTGCGCGAAATGATCGCCGAGACAAATCTGACGCGAGGGCTTTTCTTTTCAAACCACGCATCCAATTACCTGCCGGTCAGGGCCCGCCTGCCCCGCGGCAAACAGGAGGCTCTCGACACCATCGATGCGGCTCTGAAAGGAGAGGTTGGCTTGCGGCCGGAGTGGATGCGGGCCCTGTGAACATCCTTTTGATCTGATAACGGGTCGGTCTTCCTTCGGAAAGCGCCGTTTGGCCGTCCCAGGCACCGATCTTCACCCCGTTCGGGGCCTGTTCGGTTTTTGCTCTCGGACGGGGCGGGATGCGGACGATCATTCACGAACAGCCTATTCGAAGATGGCCTGCACGAAATCACGGGGGACAAAAGGCCTCAGATCGTCCATCTTCTCCCCTATGCCGATAAATTTGATGGGGATGCCGAGCTGTTTCGAGATACCCACCACAATCCCGCCTTTCGCGGTGCCATCGAGCTTGGTCAGGACGATGTGGGTCACCCCTACGGCCTCGTTGAAAAGCTCCGCCTGCGAGATGGCGTTCTGCCCCGTCGTGGCGTCCAGGACCAGCCAGACCTCGTGAGGGGCCCCGGGCAGTTTCTTGCCGATGACGCGGTTGATCTTCTGAAGCTCTTCCATCAGATTCGTCCGGGTGTGCAACCGCCCCGCCGTGTCGATCAACACCACATCCGCCTTGCGCGCGAGGCCCGCCGCCACGCCGTCGTAGGCGACCGCCGAGGGGTCGGCCCCTTTCTGCTGTTTGATCACGGGGACCCCCGCCCGCTCCCCCCAGATCGACAACTGCTCGACGGCTGCGGCGCGAAACGTGTCCGCCGCCACCAGCATCACCCCCTTCCCTTCGGTCCGAAAGCGATGCGCCGCCTTGGCGATAGTCGTCGTTTTGCCGACGCCGTTCACACCGACCACCATGATCACCAGCGGCTCACCGGACATCGGAGCACCGTGCGGCCGGAGTGGAACCTCCAGAAAGGACGAGATCATCTCCTTCAGGGCCTCCTTCAGCTTCTGGGGATCCTTCAGCTCCTTTCGGGCAACCTTCGCCTGCACCTCTTCGATCAACTCCTGGGTTGTCGCCACCCCGATATCGGATGTAAACAGGATCTCCTCCAGTTCCTCGAGGAGATCTTCGGTGATCTCTTTTTTTCCCAGAAACAGGCGGTCGAGCCTCCCGGTAAAACCGGTCCGGGTCCTGGAAAGCCCTTCCCTGAGCCTCGAAAAAAAGCCTTGCTCGTCCACCGGCCGCGGCGCGTGAACACGGTTCTCCGCGACTGCGTCCCGCTGGTCAGGAGGTTGATCCTTATGGTCTTGTTTCTTCGAAAAAAATTTGAGCATGGTTGTTCAAGCCTCTTGCCTATGCCTCAATTAATTTCCATGAGTTTCCAACCCGGAAAGGGGTTTTTTTGCCAATCGCGCCTGGAAAACCGCCCGAACGACCGCAACGGCCAGCGACGCCGCAACGACACCGCAGGCAAAGGCCCGCTCAGGCGTCCATCGATTCAATGCCGTCCGACCCTCTCCAAATCCACGGACACAAGCTTCGATATCCCGGCCTGCTCCATGGTCACACCGAACAGCCGGTCACTGATGGACATGCTCTTCCGGCTGTGCGTCACCATGATGATCTGCGAAGCGCGCTTGATCTCGAGCAGCAGATGATTGAACCGGTCGACGTTCGTTTCGTCCAGGGGTGCATCCACTTCGTCCAGAAGGCAAAAAGGACTGGGTTTGATCATGTAGATGGCGAAGATCAGGGCCATCGCCACCAGGGCCTTCTCTCCGCCCGAAAGGAGCCCCATGTGGCTCAACCGCTTGCCCGGAGGCCTCACCTCCACCAGGACACCGCTTTCGAGCGGCCGTTCCTCGTCGGTGAGCTTCAAACCGGCTTCCCCGCCGTTGAACAGGATCGGAAAGATCTCCTTCAGTTTGGCGTCGACCTGTTCAAACGTCTCGCGGAACCTCTCGAGCGAGGTCCGGTTGATCTTCCGGATGGCTGCCCTGAGGGAGTCGATGGACTGGATCAGGTCTTGCCGCTGCCCCTGGATGAAGTCATACCGTTCCTTCAGGGCCTCATACTCCCTGATGGCCACGAGGTTCACTTCTCCGAGGGCAAGGCGACGCGCCTTTTTCTCTTTGATCTCGTTCTCGAGGTCGGTCTTCGAAACCGCCTCCCGCAGGTGGCCCCTGAAAACAGCGGACAGATCCAGGTTGAAATTCTCCAGGATCTTTTCCACGAGGGCCTGCATCTGAAGGCGGATCTCGGAATGGGCCATCCGGAGACGGTTGATCCGTTCCCTGAGGTCCTGTATCTCACCCCTGATTCGCCCGGCGGCGGCCTCCACAGCCTTCATTTCCTCCAGGAGCGCCAGAAACGCGCGCTCCTTCTCCTCCATCCAGCCCTGCATCTCGCGCAGATCCGCATAGGCGAAACCGAGTTCACGGGCCACCGCCGTGCGTCTTTCTTCGGCCAGCGCCTTCTTTTCGAGGCCTTCGGCCAGCGCCTCATCGATGCGCGCCAGCCGGCCGGCGGCCTCTTGCGCGTAGGCATCCAACCGCTCGATGTCGCGCAGGATCCCCCTCCGCTCCTCCCGCCAGAGCCGATCGTCGCTCTCCGCCTGTGCGAGGGCATCCTTCAGCCGCTCGACCTCTTCCGCAGCCGCCTCGACCTCCGCTTCCTTCTCCCTGAAAGCCGCTTCCTCCCGAGCCTGGCGGGCGGTGCACAAATCCAGGGCCGCCTTGACCTTATCGAGTTCCGCCTGGTGCCTTATCCGCTCCTTGTCCTTCCGCTCGAGGTCCTCGTTCACCCTTTCGGACATATTCTGCAGTTGATCGACTTCCTGGCTCAGCCGGAAGACTGCCTTGTCCAGCTCATTGCGCTCATCACGCAGGTCCCACCTGCGCTCCTCGAGGGCCTCGACGGCCAGGCGCCGGTCTTCGATCTCCGATTCGATCTGTTCGAGGCGCCCTTTCAGATTCTCCACGCGGGTGCGCCCCGCGTCGACCGTCGCCTTCAACTCCACCACTTCCCGTTTGCGCGCGAGCAGCCCTTGTGTGACCCGCGAAAGGCGTCCCCCGCTGATAACGCCCCGCGCATCCACCATGTCCCCGTCGACCGTCACGAAACAGCAATCTTTCCCGTTGGCCTTCCAGGCCTTGAGAGCGGTTTCGAGGTCATCCACCACCAGCGTCCGTCCAAGCAGCGTGCCAAAGAGCGGTGCGTATTTTTCGGGGCAGGAGATGAAGCTCATCAGGGGACGGGCGCCGGGATAGGTCTTGCGACCGTTGCCGTCCGCCCCGTTCAGGTCCTCGATCGGTACGAAACTGCTCCGCCCGCGGTCCTCTTTCTTGAGATACTCGATCGCCTGCCGCCCGTCTTCCTGCGTCGCAACGATCACGGACTGGAGATTATCGGCCAACACCGCCTCCACCGCCTGTTCGTAGCGCGGCTGGACATCGATCATATCAGCGACCAGACCGAGAATCCTGCCTTCTCTCTGCAAAACGAGGTCCTGCGCGCGCATGATGGTTCGCACACCCTTCCGGTACCCCTCGTAATTGTCGAGAAGCGTCTGGAGACTCCCCAGCCGGGTCTGGGAAACCGTCCATTCCTTTTCGGCCGACCTGAACTCCGCCTCTACTCGCCTTCCGACCTGCTTCAGCTCATCCAGAAGTTCAGACTCCCCGGCGATGGCATCCTCGATCTCGTCCAGCCGCTCCGCGACGGCTTCCCGCGCAAGCGCCCGCGTCTCGGAGGCCGTCATAACCCTTTCCATCTTCTCCTTCAGAGCGGCCCTTTCCACCCCCAGTCGCGAGCGACGATCGACGATCTGGGCAATCATCTTCTCCAGGTAGCCCGACTCCTGGCTCAGGCCCGCCCGCCGTTTGTCCCGGGACAGGATCTCCTCCCGCGCCGCTTCGAACTCGGCTTTGAGCGTTTGGAACGCCTCCCGGCGCGCCTTCAACCGGTTGCGGCGAAGGACGAGTTCCTGCTCCAACTCACCCCCGGCAAGGCGTTTTTCCTCCGCGCTCCGCTCGAGGGTCTGCCGCTCTAGGGCCAATTCCGTGCAGCGCCGCTCGATGTCGGCCTTTTCCTGCAGGAGACGTTCGCCCATCTCATTCTGCACCCGGATCTCGGACCCGAGGGACTCCTGGAAGGATTCCTGCCGGTGGACCATCTCTTTCAAGGCATCATGGCGGCGCCTGAGATCCTTGAGCGCCATTTCGGCCTCCTGCTTCATCCCCTCGAGCGCCGCCGTCTCGGCATCGGCCCGGGCAAGCGCCGCTGTCCGTTCGATTTCCTGTTCGGCCAGGCCTTCGGTGGCCCGGAGACGATCTTCCAGTTCACCGAGCATCTGCTGATAGGCGTTGGACGCCAAGGTCAGTTCGAGTTCGCCGATCTCTTCCGAGATCTCCTTGTAGCGCCTTGCCTTGGCCGCCTGGCGCTGGAGGGAGCGCATCTGCCGCTCCACCTCGCCAAGGACATCCTCGACCCGCCGCAGGTTCTCCTCGGTGAGTTCTATCTTTTTCCCCGTCACCTCCACCTGCCTGCGGAACTTGGTAATTCCCGCGGCCTCTTCGAGCATCACCCGGGTCTCCTCCGGCCGCTGCTCCAGGATGTTGCCGATCCGCCCCTGACCGATGATGGAGTAAGCCTTATTGCCAAGGCCGGTATCCATGAACAGCTCCTGTATGTCTTTCAGCCGGCAGGCGGCGCCGTTGATGAGATATTCGCTCTCGCCGGAACGGTAAAGCCTCCTGGTGACAGCGATCTCCGGATCATGCCGGAAGGCCGGATGGATCACAGCCCCGTCCTCGTTGTCGAAAAGCAGAGACACATCGGCCATCCCAAAGGCCTTGTAATCGCCGGCCCCGTTGAAAATCACGTCCTCCATGCGCAGGCCACGCAGCTGTCTGGGGCTCTGCTCCCCCATGCACCAGCGGATGGCGTCGATGATGTTGCTCTTTCCACAGCCGTTCGGCCCCACCACCCCGCTGATCCCTTTCGGGAAAGCGATGTCGACCCTGTCCATAAAGGACTTGAATCCGCGGATGGAGAGCTTCTTGATACGCATGTGCGCCTCCTGTAAGGCCGATACCTCCTTCAGACGGAGCAGTACATCAGCAGGAAATGGCTATCGGTTTGATTTTATAGCCTATCTGAGCTCCGTTGTAAAGAAGAAATACCATATCCTGTGGCGGACAGGCACACAAAAGGCAATATATAGTATCTAGAGACCCTGCTCGACAGATAAATCGATTTGCCAAAGAACGCGGGTTCATGGTATGAAGCGGTGATGTTTCACATGAAACATGCACCCACCGCCGATTCCATCACACCAGGAGACGAAACCATGGCAGAGGAAGTCACGAGACCCGAAGACATGAGCAAGGAAGACCTGGCCCGGTTCGTGCTGGATATCTTCCACCGCATAGCCGTTCATCACACGCTCTGGCTCAGGGAAGTAGAGCATCAGATGGGTATGCCCAAGGCCCTGGCCGTCCTGGGAACGGCCTACAAAGAGAGCTATGCGGTGCAAATGAAGCGGCTTGCCAAACTGTTCAACTTCGACCTTGTAGATGGGATACCCAAGCCTCTTCTGGAACGCTCCCGGGAAGAACTCCTCGAGGCTGCGGACGAAGTCTCCAAGAACTGGCTCGCCAACGACGGCCTCTGGTTTCAGGCCGTCGAGTTCGCCCACGGGATGAACGACGCCAAGCGCTGCAACGACTCCTGCTGGACGCGTTACTCGCCCTTCGAGGCCTGGTCCATCCGCAACCTGCTTCAACTGCCCGAGCGTCCGGGGCTGGAGGGATTGAAGACGGCCCTGCACTTTCGCACCTACGCCCGGGTAAACGTTCAAACCATCATCGACGAGGGGCCACAAAGCTTCGTCTTCCAGATGAATGACTGCCGCGTTCAGTCGGCCCGCAAACGCAAAGGCCTGGACGACTACCCGTGCACATCGGTCGGACTGGTCGAATACACCTATTTCGCCGAGGCCATCGATCCCCGGATCAAGACCGAGTGCCTCGGCTGTCCGCCGGGTCCACACCCCGAGGAATGGTATTGCGCCTGGCGCTTCAGCCTGGAAAACGCCTCATGAGTCCTCTCCGGCTGAAAGGCCTTGGCATAGCGAAGCGCCAGGCCTGACGACCCGGGCGGCATCCAGGCCCTGAATGGAAAGGCCGGACCTTTTCAGGTGAGAAACCCGGCTTCCATCCACGCTCGGGCAAAGCTGCCGGAAGGTGACAAGCGTGGGTCAAAAGCCCTTCTTCGATCAGGAAAAACCCTCCCGTCCGACGCGGACGGCGGCGACAGCCCTGTGCTACCCGAAGAGCACTTCGAAGAGTTCCTGAATCGATCGCACCCCCGTCAGCTGCATATCCTCCACCGGCTGAGGCCCTTCGAGATTGCTGCGGGACAGGCAGCAGCGGCCGAAGCCGAGCTTTCGCGCCTCACGGATGCGCAGGTCGGGCTGATTCACGCCGCGCACTTCTCCCGCCAAACCGACCTCTCCAAAAAAGACCCAGTCCTGGGGCACCGGACGGTCCAGAAAACTCGACATCAGGGCTGAAACGAGTCCAAGATCTGCAGCCGGCTCGTCCACCCGCAGACCGCCGGCGACATTGACGAAGATATCCTGCTCCGCCAGCTGCATCCCCAGACGCTTTTCGAGCACCGCCACCAGCAGCGCGATGCGATGCTGATCCATGCCCGAAGCCGTTCGCCGCGCCACCCCGAACGAGCTTGGCCCCACAAGCGCCTGAATTTCGACCAGCAGCGGCCGCGTCCCCTCCAGACACGGAAACACAACGGATCCGGACGTATTCTCCGGCCGCTCCTCCAAAAAGATGCGGGACGGGTTTCCGACTTCGCAGAGGCCGGCGTCCTTCATCTCGAAGACGCCGATCTCGTTGCAGGGTCCGTAACGGTTCTTCACCGCCCGGAGGATACGGTAGAGATGCCCGCGATCCCCTTCGAAATACAGGACCGTGTCCACCAGGTGCTCCAGGACCTTCGGGCCCGCTATGGCCCCTTCCTTGGTGACATGCCCGATCAGGAAAACCGGGATGCCGGATCCCTTCGCCAGGTCCATCAGGCGCACGGCCGCATCCCGCACCTGGCCGACGCTCCCGGGCGCGGCCCCCAGATCCTGAGAATAAACGGTCTGGATCGAATCGACGGCGAGGAGCGCCGGCTTCAGCTCTCCAACCCGGTCGAGCAGTTCGTCCATACACGTCCCTGTCAGGACAAAAAGCTGATCCGCCCGGATCCCGAGCCGGTCGGCCCTCAGCCTGATCTGTTGGGCCGATTCCTCCCCTGAAAAATACAGGGTGGCGAGTCCCGCTTCGGCCAGCCGTGCAAGGATCTGCAGGATCAGCGTCGACTTTCCGATCCCGGGCTCACCCCCGATCAGGATCACCGAACCCGGCACCACACCTCCCCCGAGCGTGCGGTCGAACTCGGGGATGCCTGTGACATAACGCATCTCCCTCTCGAGAGAAATAGACCCGATCGGCTCCGGCCGCCCCATGGACGACCGGCGTCCCCCCGAGCGGCCCGCCGCCCCCCCCGCCTCGGTCTCCTCCACAAGGCTGTCCCAGGATCCGCAATCCGGGCAGCGCCCGAGCCATTTGGGCGCCTGATAGCCGCAGCTGCGGCAGACAAAAAGATGCTTCGTTTTTCCTGCTCCCATGATGAACACCCATCCCGAAATGATTTTGGCCGTCTGCGCGCTTCTCGACCGGCAGCACCGGATGGAAGCGGCCCTGAAAGAGGCCGAAGCCGGTACGCTATCACTCCCACTCAAAAAAACCAAAAAACGCATGAGCCAGGCCTTCGAAGATCTCCTCCGTCCTTTTCCTTCCGCACCGATCGATCTTGAAGAGAATGGCTTTCCTCCGGGATCATCAAATTTCCGGGACCATGCCATCCCCTCCAAAACCCCGCGACGACGGCGCTGCCGAATCCGGAATCGTGCGCACGGCCTACGACCGGAGGCCCGCAGGCACGGCGCGGATCGGGCCGTGAGCAGGCCCCCGCTCCAAACGCCTCCCATAATAGGTCCGTATCGACAACCTCCCCTTTCGAACGGTGCAGACCACAGCGCCGTCCCGATCCGTTCGAAACACCTCGCACTCTCTGCCGGAAAGGCTTGCAAGGGTGCGCGCAGCCGGAAAATCGTCGCCGGGGCCGCACGAAATGATGCATACCCGAGGGCAAACGCAATCCAGAAAGGCATCAGAGCTCGATGTAGCGCTCCCATGATGCGGTGAAAGAAGCACATCGCTCCTCAGGGCCTCCCTGCGGCGCCCGGTGAGGACCGCCTCAGCCGGCCCTTCGATGTCTCCCGGAAACAGAAAAACGAACCCCTGATAGGACAGCCTCAAAACGACGGAGCGGTTATTGAGGCCAAGGCCGGTCAGTTCCGGAGCCATCCCGTCTTTCCCCGGCTGAAGCGCCTCCACATGAACCCCGTTTATCGTCACCGCGTCCGGCCCGGCCGGCGGAAGACGCACGCAGACCAGCTCCTCCTCCAGGGTATCCATGAGCTGCTCGTAAAGGGCGTTGCCTGCACGGTCTCCGTTATACCAAAATTCGGCGGGTGAGAAGGATGTCGCGATAAAAGGGAACCCCCCCATATGATCCGCTTCCGGGTGGCTCAGGACCAGGTAATCGACCTGACCGATCTTCGCCTGCCACAGAAAGGGCGCCACCACCATTCGTCCGACATCGAAAGTTCCTCCGCTGAAACCGCCCCCGTCAATCAGCATCTTTTTCCCTTGGGGGAACTCGATCAAAGCGGCGTTGCCCTGCCCTACGTCCAGATAGGTGATGCGCAGATCGTCGTTGAAATGGACCCGTTTGATCCAATAGACGGCGTCGAACAAGCCCAGAAGAGCGACGAGCACGGCCAGCCGCTTCGCCCAGGGACTTCGCCGAAAAAAATAGAGGGACAGCACCCCCATATAAAAAAGGAGGATCTCAAACCCGTTGGGGGTGGGCAGCCACACACCCGCCGACGGGAGATCCGCCCAGAAACGGACTAGCCACAGCACAGCCGTCTGCCCCCAGGCGGACATCTCGACCAAAACGCCGGCCGCCCCCTCCCAAACTGGAAACACAAAGGCCCCGAGCAGCCCCAATGGAAGCACCCAGCATCCCAGGATGGGAACCGCCGAAAGATTGGCGGGGACCGCCACCAGGGAGAGGCGATGGAAATAATGGACCGTCAGGGGCATCAAGAACAGGGTGGCGCACAGAGAAACCAGCATGAGTCCGACAAAATACCCTTGCAACCGTCGAAACACCGCCCCCTCAAAACCCCTTCGAGGCGCATCGAGACGCAGCCTCTCGGTGAGAAGAGGCATGAACCACAAGAGGCCGACGACCGCCCCGAAGGAAAGCTGAAAGGAGATGGAAAAGAGGGCGTGCGGGTCCACAGCGAGAATGATCAGAGCAGCCAGCGCCAGGGTCGACCACATATCCCGCGATCGGCCCCAGATCCCGGCCACCAGAAAAATCAGGACCATCAGGACAGCCCGCTGGGCCGACACCTGAAAGCCAGCCATCGCAAGATACACGAAGAGCGTGAGAGCCGTCACCGCCGCAGCCGGAATACGGACCGGGACACGGAGGGCCAGATGACGGGAATAGAGCAGTACCCGGCGCATGCCAAAAAAGGCGAAACCCGCCAGCAAGCCCATATGCAGCCCGGAGACGGCGAGGATATGGGCCAGACCGCTCACGTTGAAGCAGTCCTGCATCTCCTGATCCACGGCGCTTCGATCCCCCAGGAGGACCGCCTGCGAAAACGCCGCCGTCCGCTGATCGAGGCGTCCGGTCAACAGGCTGCGAAAACGTGCCCGCTGTTCTTCAAAAAACGTCGTCACGCCGGGCAAATGCCCTCTTCCGAGCGGCACCACCAAACGGCCGTCCGAGACCATAGCGCGGCAGCTGAACCCCTGACAGGCCATGTTCCCTGCGTAATCATACGCGCCCGGGTTCGCAAAATTACGAAAAAGCCGCAGCCGGGCAGGCACGTGAACCCTGTCCCCGGCCCTCAATGGAACCGCGTTCGCGTAAATGGACACGAGAACCTTCTCATCGGCTCTCAGAGCGGTCCGGCCGACCACGACCCGATCGACGTCCAGAGCGAACCGGCTGCGCCCATCTTCGACGCTGACAGGGTTCAAGACCGTCCCAGCCAGGCCGACCTCCGGCTCCTGGGAGGCCAAGTCATCGAGCATCGACACAGGACGATGGACAACCTCGATCAAGGCAGCGGCCATCATGACGGACGCGAGCAGAAACGTGACGCGCCGGCCCTTCGTGGAAAGAAGGGTCATGGCCAGAAAACCGGCTGCCGCCCCTCCCAGAACCGCCGTGTAGATCACGCCGGGGACCTGGAGCCGATGCCCGATCCAGATGCCCGCCACCCATGCACAGAGAATGGGAACAAGCGGCCGGCGCATCGTTCATTCTTTCTCGCGCCAGATCGCAGCGCCCAAACCCCGAAACTTCACATCCAGGTCTTCGTAGCCCCTGTCGAGGTGATAGATCCGGCTGACCTCGGTCCGCCCTTCTTCGGCCACCAGGCCCGCCAGCACCAGGCAGGCACTGGCGCGCAGGTCGGTTGCCATGACCGGGGCCGCCGAGAGACGCTCCCTCCCCCTGACAAGCGCCTGGTTGCCATTGATTTCGATGTCGGCGCCCATGCGCTTGAGCTCGCTCACGTGTATGAAACGATTCTCGAAAATCGTCTCACGGATGAGGCTCGATCCCCGGGCGACGCACATCAGGGCCATGAACTGCGCCTGCAGATCGGTCGCGAAACCCGGGAAGGGCATCGTCTTGATATCCACCCCGCGGATCTCCTCCGAGCCCTGGACCCTGATGCACCCCGGAACGATCTCCACAAGTGCCCCTGCAGCCTTGAGTTTTTCTATCAGGGCGCCGACGTGTTCGGGCCGGCAGCCGCAGATCGACACGTCCCCTCCCGTCATGGCCGCCGCAATCATGAATGTCCCGGTCTCGATACGATCCGGAATGATGGTATGTTCGACGGCTCTCAGGCTCTTCACCCCTTCGACGGTAATGACATCCCCGCCGTCTCCTTCGATCTGCGCCCCCATCGCGCGCAGAAGATCCGCCAGATCCCGCACCTCGGGTTCGTTGGCCGCATTGCGCAGAACGGTCCGCCCGTCAGCCAGGACTGCGGCCATCATGATATTCTCGGTCCCCGTCACCGTCGGGATGTCAAAAAAGATGTCGGCCCCCTTCAGCCGGCTGGCCGAAGCATGAATATACCCCTGATCGAGATGCATGTCGGCGCCCATGGCCACCAGGGCCCGCAAATGCAGATTGACCGGACGGGCACCAATGGCGCATCCTCCAGGCAGGGAAATCCTGGCCCTCCCCTGCCTGGCCAGGAGCGGACCGAGAAGCAGGATCGATGCCCGCATCGTCCTCACGAGATCGTAGGGCGCCTCGTACCCGCTCAACCCAGAGGCGTCCACCCCCAGGAAATTTCCTCCCTCCTCGAAGCGAACCCCCAATTGCTGCATAATCTTGACGATCGTGGAAATATCCCGCAGCCGTGGAACATTTCGCAGAATATGCCGCCCGCCGCCGAGAAGACAGCCTGCTATAATCGGAAGGGCAGCGTTCTTCGATCCACTCACGGAAACCGCCCCTCGCAGGGGGCGGCCGCCTTCTATCACCATCTTATCCATTCTTCTTTCCTCATGTTTCAGCACAGCCGCCAGACGGCCCTGAACCAGCCTCTCTCATGACCACCTCCAAACCAGCGCAACCTTCCCCGACAACCAGAACCCTTCTTCACCCTGAAACGGGCTTTTTGGATGGAGACGAACGGATTTTCGTCCCGAAATGATGATCCGGCACTACAAATCATCCACTCCGGACACCGGAATCTTTGGCCAATATCAAGGAAATCCAGCGGTTGTGCGGCGGCCTACAGGCCGCCGCACAACCAAACCATACAGATTGACGCCAAGATTGGCAAAAAAGGCCGTTTCCGGAGGGAAAAGAACTTCAAACCGATGGGTCGGCGAAGCCATTTCCCGAGGTACATCGCCAGCGGCACCGCGCCGCTGGAAAACGCTGCGGCGGAACCGGCCCGGACCTCTTCCTCTTTTCGATTTGCACCCGGCTTCCACCACAAGCGACTTCCCTCGACCCCAAGCAGGTGGACATCCTCCATCCCGTCCTCACTCAGATGCGAACGCCTTACGGTTTATAACAATTGTTTTTACCGGTCAACAAAGATAGACTGTGAAAGAGGTGAGATATGCGATTCGTCGCGGACAGCATGCTCGGCAGCCTCGCCAAATGGCTGAGGGTGCTCGGTTTCGATACCATCTATCGATCGAGATACACGCCCGGGTTTCCGGCTGACTTTCCCATGGAGGATCGGATCCTCCTTTCGAGGCAGCGAGCGCGCGTGGCAGGCCGCCCGAATGGCTTGCTTATCCGGGCCGAGCGCGCCGGGCCTCAACTGAGGGAAGTGTGCGATGCCCTCGGGATCGATCCCCCGCCATCCCAGTGGTTCAGCCGCTGCATCCGGTGCAACGTCCTTCTGATGCCCGCTTCGGATGATGCCTCCCAAACGGTGCCCGACTATGTCTACACCATTCACCATGGAGCCATCCGCTTCTGTCCGGTCTGCCGGCGCTGTTTCTGGCCCGGAACTCACCGTGAAAGGATGCTGTTGCAGCTTGCGGCCTGGGGCTTTGCCGCAGCGTGACGGATGCAGTTTTGCTGGAAACGGCACTCTCGCTGGAAAGATTCCCTTGAAAAGAGCGGTTTTTGTGCTAAACTGAAGCTCGTTCGATGGGTCGCAGCTTTGTCCGCACGCTTTGTATAATATGCTGGAGCCATACTCCAACCATCCTCGGCGGGAAAGGAGGTGGTCACTTTTTTCAGGTCTTCTGGTCGGCGCTAACCTTCACATCATAGGAAAGGAGACACGAAATGGCTGGGAGCACTTATAAAATTATCGAGTTGGTGGGCACGAGCGATGTGTCCTGGGAAGAGGCGGCCAAGACCGCCCTCGAAACCGCCGGTTCATCGCTGCGGGATCTTCGGATCGCTGAAATCATCAAACTGGATGTTACCGTGGAAAACGGAAAGATTACATCCTATCGGGCGAGGCTGAACGTTTCTTTTAAATATACCAAAGACTAGGCGGATTCTGTCCTGCAATGCATCTTGAACACCGGCGCGGTTCAGTCCAGAAACGACAACCAGGCTCGAAGAAATCGTCCGGAAAATCGAAGGTGCGGGCCTCCTGATCGCCGCACAGGCGTCTTCGCAGCGTCACCGGAACAAAGGGCCCGAAGACCGTTTCTGGACAGGAACCGGGCGGTGCATGGTTCGACATGGCGAAATCTCCGCATCTCCTTTTTACCGATCCATTTCAATCCTTCACGAGAGAGTTTCCATGTATAGAACATACAAAAAGCTGACGGTCCTCGATCAAATCACCTCATCCGACAAAGTGCGTCGTCAGATTGTCGATACAGCGGCGAATCTTTATGCCAGGAAAGGATTCGCGTCCACATCGATACAGGAAATCTCCGAGGCAGCCGGCGTAAGCCTGCCGGTCACTTATCACTATGTGAAAAACAAATCGGAGATCATGCGCCTCATCATGGAAGATCTTCTGGAAGCCTTCCGTGAAAACCTGACCCGCGAGATCGCGGACATTCGGGACCCCGAGGAAAAGCTGGCGATCGCATTGATCATCTACCATCGGATCTTGGACCGCGAAAAAGAGAAGGTTCTCCTTTTCTATCAGAAATCCGCCTCTCTCGATCGGACGTCCAAGACACGCATCATGCAAATGGAGGTGGACATCAGCCGGATCTTCGCGGCTATTCTGGAGGATGGCATCACGCAGGGCCTTTTCAGAAAGGTCGATATCGATCTGATGGCCTACAACATCATCATCATGGCCCATATGTGGGTTTTGAAACACTGGCATTTCAAAAACCGCTTGACCCTCGACCAGTACATCGACAATCAGTTGGCAACGGTCTTCCATGCGCTGGAATCGTCGCACTGACGTCTGATCGCCTCTGCGTCTCTCCGCAACGAAGCCTGGTTCTTATCTGAAGCCGGGCCATCGACCGCTGCACGTTCGAGTGTCAGTGCGGGTTTTTTCGCCGGGGAAAGCCGTTTCCCATAGGGAGTGCGGCGGGTACGCCTATCTCCAGGACAAAACAAGGGGTTTGAGAGTGAAAGCGCAACGATCGCCCTCCTTCTCGAAACAACCGACAGAGATCCGCTTCCTTATTTCGAATTAGTTTCCAACCCGGAAATGGTCATTTTGGCCCATCTCGGCGTCAATCCTAATATTATTTCCGGATTGGAAACCGGGTCGCGATGGTTAAAGCATTTCCGGATGGATATGAGTTAGTATCCATCCGGAAATGCTTTCCCTATAGAACCCAGTTTCCAATCCGGAAATGAGAATTTTTGGCCAATATCAAGGAAATCAAGCGTTTGCGCGGAGGCGACCTACTGGTCGCCGCACAAGCAAACGTGCAGATTGACGCCGAGATGGGCCAAAAAGACCATTTCCGGATGGAAACGAGTTATGGCCTTCCCCGTCGGGTGCGTCAGCCCCTCTTCGCAAGAATTAACAGATGCCGGAGCAACGGTTTTCGAGGCAGGCGGTAGGAAAACACCTTTTCTACACGGAGGGAAAAGGCCTGCATCTGCGGATCGATCCCCTCGAGCACCGGTTCTATGTCCTGCCCCGCGAAAAGCACCATCCTTCCCGTATGCGCCAGATAGGGCGCGCTCAACCGTACGGCCTCCGGCGGCGGCGCCACGGCCCTTGCGGTGACGAAGGCATAACCGCCCGTTCTGCATCCCGACCGGGCTTCTTCGGCCCTGCCCCTGAACACCTCGATCCCCTCGAGCCGCGTTACCCGGATGATATGCCGCAGAAAACTGACGCGCCGTGCATTGGCTTCCAGCAGGTGGACCGTCACGCCCGGCTGAAAGATCTTGATCGGGACGGCTGGAAATCCTGCCCCAGACCCGACATCCAGCAGACTCCCTTCTGCAGACAGGATCGACCCGGCCATGAGCGAATCGAGTAGCAACTCTCGGACCACCTCTTCCCGTGAGCGCAGGCCGGTCAGATTCATCCGCCGATTCCACTCCCAAAGCTGAGAGAGGTATATCCCCATGAGATCCAGCGCCCGATCATCCAGTGGACGGCCGAGGGCCTCGGCCCATGCAGTCACCATCCCGCATTCTTCAGACGTCAGATCAGACAATGACGCGCCTTTTGATGATCCCCACAGCTTCCTCCGGGGTGTCCACAACCCGGAATATATCGAGGTCCGACGGTGAGATGGTCTTCGCCTTGATCATGGTGTCTCTGATCCAGTCGACCAGTCCCCCCCAGAATTTGGAATCGATCATGACCACGGGAAAGGATCGGATCCGTTGGGTCTGGATCAGGGTGAGAGATTCGAAGAGTTCGTCCAGCGTGCCGAATCCACCCGGCATAATGATGTAAGCGACGGCATACTTGACGAACATCACTTTGCGAATGAAAAAATACTTGAAATTCAGCCTGACATTCGAATAAGGGTTTGCCTGCTGCTCGTTCGGGAGTTGGATGTGCAAACCGACGGACTTGCCCCCTGCATCGGCCGCGCCCTTGTTGGCCGCCTCCATGACACCGGGCCCGCCGCCGGATATCACGTTGAAACCGTTTTCGACCAGGAGGCGGGCGGTCTTCAGGGTCATTTTGTAGGCCTGGCTCTGGGGCATAGCGCGCGCGGATCCGAAAATACTGACCGCCGGGTGCACCTCCGGCAGCACATCGAAGCCTTCGACAAACTCCGCCATGATGTGGAACATACGCCAGGTATCCCTGACGGTGATATCATCCACCAGATACTGCCTCTCAGTCATGGGAAAGCTTCCTTTCTGGTTTGGTCGAGCAGCGGGACCACGCCTCAACCGTGAACGATCAGCGGCACTCCGATTCTCCAGGGCCGGGCCCCGGGTGCCGACCCGTGCGCTTCAATCCCCTTTCAAAGCGGAAACTAAAAAATAATTGCTTTTTGCAATTTAATTGTTTAGCTTTCTGGCCGGATCGGCTAGCATAGTAGTTTTTGGATATAGTGGTGTCAAGCACTAGTCACCGTCGGTATCAGCCGGAGGGTTTCATTTTCCGCCTTTCTGCAGGAAGGCATCCAACCGCATTCAGCGCTCCGGTGCCAGAGATCTGCGCACCGCGAACCATAGGGTTTTTTCGTTATCGATGATGAAACTTCCAGAGATCACCAGGACCGATTTCTTCGACCGTCTGGTCGCCCGGGAAAAACCCTGGCAGCATCAGTATGTTGCAATGTACTCGACCCAGTGGGGAGGATTCACGACGGATCCCGCTCTGATGCTGATCCCCATCGACGATCACCTCGTCCACCGGGGCGACGGCGTCTTCGATGTCATGCGCTGCGTCGACGGCAGTATTTATCAGATGGAGGAGCATCTCAAGCGGCTGAACCGGTCCGCCCAGGCCATCGCCCTGAACCCACCCGAAGTCTACGCCGACATCAAAGACCTGATCCAATTTCTCGTACGGAAAGGCCGTCAAAAAGAATGCCTGATCCGGCTGATGCTCTCACGGGGACCTGGAAGTTTCACCGCCAATCCGTTCGACTGTCCGCAGAGCCAGTTATACATCAACGTGATCCGATTCAAGGCGGTACCTGAAGCCCTGTATCTCCAGGGAATCCCCATCATTACAAGCCACATCCCCATCAAGAAATCCTTTTTCGCCACCATCAAGTCGTGCGACTATCTGCCCAACGTCCTGATGAAGATGGAGGCCATCAAGGCGGGGTGCGGGTATTCCGTCGGGTTGGATGAAAAGGGATTCCTTGCGGAGGGATCGACAGAAAATCTGGGGGTGGTCACGGCGGAGGGCGTCCTGAAATTCCCCGGTCTGGATACCACACTTTCGGGTATCACCGAGCAGCGGGTTTTCGAACTGGCCCTGCAACTGGTGGAAGAAGGGCACCTCAAGGGTGCCGCTTTTGGGGAGATATCAGCCGAGGAAGCTTATCAGGCCCAGGAGGTTTTCCTGACCGGAACATCTCTCGACATCCTGCCGGTCGTCCGGTTCGACGGCCGCACCATCGGCAACGGCCTTCCCGGCCCCGCCTATGCCCGGTTGTCCAGACTTCTTCGACAGGATATGCGGACCAACGAGCGATTGCTCACACCCGTCGATTGGGAAGACGGAGATTAAAGAGCGCCAAGGGGATTCGATTTGGAAACAGGAGAGGTAGATATGGAACGTGTTGCAAGGGTAACGGAGATCATCGCAGCCTCGCCCCACAGTTTCGACGAAGCGCTCCGGGTCGGTTTCGAAAGGGCGAACCGCACCCTGCGGGGAATAACGGGGTTGCGGGTCATCGAGCAGCGTGTCTCCGTAGAAGAAGGACAAATCAAAGAGTTCCGTGTGCGCCTCGAGGTCATTTTCGTCCTCGAAACCTAAAAGGTCTCGATCCCGGATTCAACCCGGTCGAACCGAGTGTCCCCGATCCTGCAAAGAGGGGTTGGAAACAGAGTAGAAAGACTCGCTGTATCATGGCCTCGATCGAATTTAGAGAAGAACGCTGCAAGGGATGCGGGCTCTGCGTACTGGCCTGCCCGAAAGGGCTTATCCGCATCAGTTCCTCCCTCAATCTGTTGGGTTATCCCACCGCGCACATCAGCGATATGGACGCATGCACCGGATGCAAACTGTGCGCCGAGATGTGCCCTGATGTGGTGATTACTGTTTATAAGTGACGTTTATCCGTAAAGGCTTTTAAAGCGTTGTTCGCTCTCCGGTTCAGAACCCATTTTCATAAACCGAATTGTTCTGCAGGGCCGTTCATGCGGCGGACTTTCGTCCGGAACCTCCTTTGGATACTACCTGGTGTTCATCCGGAAATGCTTTATCCAGATCAACCCAGTTTCCAATCCGGAAATGAGGATTTTTGGCCAATATCAAGTAAATCAAGCGTTTGCGCGGAGGCGACCTGCAGGTCGCCGCACAAGCAAACGTGCAGATTGACGCCGAGATTGGCCAAAAAGACCATTTCCGGATGGAAACTGCCCGGTTGTCATTCCAGAAACGGGCTGCCTGTTCATCGCCCTCACCTCGCGAAGATCGGGTGCGCGGCCTGCGGTGCCGGCCAAATACCTGAAGGTCATCAGGCCTTGACAGCAACCGGCAAAAAGACCTCTCGGCAAGGAACCCGGCCGCCGCTTCGGATATTCGCAAATTTATAACACCGATGTCCACCGGGGCCGGAGGAACAGGCCGTCTTCAATTCAAGGATTTGAAGAGGCCTTGGCCTAAAAGAAAAACCGTCGTCTTGCGCCTGGAAAAGATCCGGTTCGAGACGCTCATCGCTTCCCGATGCTTGAGCAAGCGGCGGAGTCGAGGAGAAAATCAGTTTGGAGACTTTGTTCGTAAAGGGCAACGAAGCCATCGCCATGGGCGCCATCGAAGCCGGATGCCGCTTTTACTTCGGCTACCCCATCACCCCGCAGAACGATATCCCCGAGTATATGTCCAAACATCTGCCGGCGGTCGGGGGGGTCTTCATACAGGCCGAGAGCGAGATTGCCTCCATCAACATGCTTCTCGGGGCAAGCGCCACAGGGGCCCGTGCGATGACCTCCTCGTCGAGCCCGGGCATCTCCCTCAAGCAGGAAGGCCTTTCCTATATGTGCGGGAGCCAGATACCAGGCGTCGTCGTCAACATGAGCCGCAGCGGCCCGGGCCTCGGGGGGATCTCGCCGTCTCAGGGCGACTACTTTCAGGCGACCAGGGGCGGCGGACACGGGGATTACCGCACGATCGTTCTGGCCCCTTCATCCGTCCAGGAGGCCTATGACCTCACGATGCGCGCCTTCGACCTGGCCGACAGGTACCGGAACCCGGTCTTGATCCTCGGCGACGCTTTGCTGGGCCAGATGAAAGAGCCTTTGAAAACGCGCCCGTACAAGGGAAAACCCGTTGAAAAGGAGTGGATCCTCACGGGTGCCGCCGGTAGGCCCCAGCGGATCATCAAGTCCCTTTACCTCTCCGAGGGTGAACTCACCGACCACAACTGGTTCCTCAACCGCAAGTACCAGCAGATGAAACGCGAGATCCGCTTTGAAACGCAGAACCTGGATGATGCAAGGCTGGTGGTCGTGGCGTTCGGATCGCTGGCGCGCATCGTGAAAAGCGCCCTCGGAATGGCGCGTGATAAGGGCATGCAGATCGGCCTCCTGCGGCCCATTACCCTTTATCCATTTCCCTACGCCGCACTGGAAAAGATCTCCCGGAAGGTGAGGAATTTCATGGCGGTCGAACTGAGTACGGGACAGATGGTGGAAGACCTAAAGCTTGCCGTCGGCCACAAGAAAAACCAGGTGGATTTCTATGGCAGGCCACCCGGTTCCATCCCATCACCGGACGAACTCTTTCATGAAATCGCCAAAGTCTACAAAAAGAGGACCGCATAAATGGAGCAGGTTTTTGGAAGACCCCGCAGCCTCATTGACGTGCCATTTCACTTCTGCCCGGGGTGTCACCATGGCATCATCCACCGTTTGACGGCCGAATGCATCGACCGGTATGCATTGCAGGAGACGTCTATTGCGGTCGCCTCGGTCGGCTGCTCGGTGTTTTTGTACGACTATCTGGATGTCGATGTGCTCGAGGCCCCGCACGGTCGAGCACCGGCCGTTGCGACAGGCGTCAAGCGGGCCCGCCCCGACCGCTTCGTCTTCACCTACCAGGGCGACGGCGATCTGGCGGCCATCGGGACCGCCGAGATCATCCACGCCGCCAACCGCGGAGAACACCTCACGGTCATCTTTGTCAACAATACAGTCTTCGGAATGACCGGCGGCCAAATGGCCCCCACGACCATGCCGGGCCAGGAGACCACCACGACGCCTTTCGGAAGAGACCCGGCCGTAAACGGTTTTCCCATCCGTATGGCCGAACTTCTGGGCGGATTGACCGGCACGACCTTTGCCGCCCGCGGTGCCGTCGACACGCCCAAGAACCTGCTGAAGACCCGCAAGCTCATGCAGCGCGCCTTCGAGGTTCAAATCAACGGCGAGGGGTTCGGCTTCGTGGAGGTTCTCTCCGCTTGTCCGACGAACTGGAAAATGTCTCCCGAGCGTGCCAACCGGCGGGTCAAGGAAGAAATGATCCCCTATTTTCCGCTGGGCATCTTCAAGGGGGGTGAAGCCTAATGTATTTCGATACGATCATAGCGGGTTTTGGGGGCCAAGGCGTCCTTCTCATGGGCAACATCCTCGCCTACGCCGCCATGGGTGAAAAGAAAAAGGTGACGTACATGCCGGTCTACGGCGTCGAGATGCGCGGAGGAACGGCCAACTGCACTGTCGTCATCTCCGACCGGGAAATCGGCTCGCCCATCATCCAGCGGCCGGTCTCCGCCATCGTCATGAATCGCCCCTCTCTAGACAAGTTCGGACCCCGGGTCCGCAAAGGCGGAACACTGGTAGTCAATGCTTCTTTGATCCCCGAACAAGCGGTGCAGTTCCGCGGGGTAGATTGCCTCCTGGTTCCCAGCCGCGATTTGGCCTTGGAACTCGGAAACGAACGTCTGGCCAACATGGTGGTCCTCGGCGCGGCCGTGCGGCGCACGGCCGTCGTCAGGGTCCGCTCCCTCAAGAAAGCCCTTTACGGTGCTCTTGACCAGCGTTATCATAACATGATAGACTTGAATGGTAAAGCTCTGGAGCTGGGCGCCCGTTTCGCTGCAGACAATGGGCATCCGTGATGAAGCCCTTCTTCCCGTAAAAAAAGGAAAGGCAGGTCGGCGTTATGGACAAGGATCGGAACCGTGATGAGGCGCGGGATGCCTACCAGGACTTCCTCAGCGATATCAACGAGCAATTCGCGAGGCAGAGCCAGGAAAAGGATTTCATGGACAGCATCCCCGGCGAGCCGGTCGAGGATGAGGATGAGGAAGTCGACGTCGGCCAGCGGGTCCGTGCAGTGCGGCAGAAACGGGGACTCACGCTCGAAGACGTCTCCAGGCGAACCGACCTGGATGTGGGTCTCCTCGCCTCTATCGAAGACGGCGCCGTGGTGCCGCCCCTCGGCACGGTGATCAAGCTGGCCAGGGCGCTCGAAATGAAGATGGGCTATTTCATATCCGGCCAGGAAAACCGCCCGTTTACCATTGTGCGCAGCCACGACCGCAAGGTCGTATCGCGCTACGATTCCAACAAAGGCAAACGCTATGGATATGAATACATCTCCCTTGCCCCGCACAAGGTCGACCGCCACATGGAACCCTTCATCGTGGTGCTGGCACCCGCCGAGACCGAAGAAGACCGATCGACCCATGACGGGCAGGAGTTCATCTATGTCCTCGAAGGCGCAATGGCGGTTTACCTGGAAGACCAACGATATGTGCTCGAAACCGGGGATGCCATCTACTATGACTCGACCGTTCCCCACCTGGTGAAGTGTCACGGTGACAAACCGGCGAGGATTCTCGCCGTTCTCTACACAGAACGATGAGGCGCCCGTATTGATCGCTTTCGATCTCAAGTGTTCTCGAGATCACGTCTTCGAAGGCTGGTTCGACAACCTCGAGGCCTTCGAGGATCAAAACGCCAGACACTTGATCACCTGCCCTTACTGCGAGGACTGCAATATCAGGAGGCTCATGTCTCCTGTAGCCATCAAAAAGACCTCTCCCGAACCGGCGCGCGACGAATCCCACCCCATCGATTACCACGCACTCGCGATGGCGATCGTTCGGCACATCCACGATACCTTCGACGATGTCGGCACACAATTTGCGGGAGAGGCCCTCAAGATCCATTACGGGGTATCGGAAAAGCGGAACATCCGGGGTTCGGCTACCGATGAAGAGGAAAAGATCCTCAAGGAAGAGGGCGTCGAATTTTTTAAATTCCCTGTCCCTGGAAGCCCTGACAGCCAAAAGACCAATTGATTCTCACCCGGTAACGGTGAGGCCGCCTCCAGCCCTGACAAGTATCGGTCGAGCCGACCTTTCCTGGATGATCACCCTCAATAAATGCCCGCATCACAGCCGGCCGCGAGGGTTTGGCCCAATTCGCGGCATTCCGCCAGGATCTTTTCCGTCAGTTCTCCGCGCGCGATGACCGCCTCATAGACCTTTTTGAACGGGTAGCCGATGCAGATCCGCTCGATCGCCGCAAGGGCGCCGCGACCGTCGTTCCCGGCGCTGATAAAGACTGCGTAAGGTTTCTTGAACACCCTTTTTTCGCGGCGGGCGGGTTCATAGGTCCGGTCAAAGAAATCTTTGACCATTCCCGCCATGTACCCGAAATACTCGGGCGAGCCGAGGGCCAGCCCGTCGCATTCGATCAGATCCGCAAGCGTCGCCCGGAATGCGTCTCTCAGGACGACATGGACACCCTCCACCTCTCGGGCCCCAGCCACAACGGCTTCCGCCATTTTGCGCGTGTTGCCGCCCTGCGAATGATAAACGACCAGGATTGAACATGCCATGAAGATTCTCCCTTGCACCCGTCCGTGGAACGCCCCTCCGCCGCCTCCAGAGCAAGCCCTGTGCCTCCCCTTCTTCTGAACCTATACCGTCTTCTGCATCCCTTCCCGGAAACGCAAGGCTGTCCTCCTCCACGGCGCAAATCCGATCAGGCGGTTGCCAAAAGCGTCGTTTTGGATTATACAGGGTGCTCGCCTTGGACGCCTCTCAGGCTCGGAGGCGGGGCGGTCGTAAAACGTCGATTCATTTGAATGAGAACCCGCGTCCTTCCGGGACGGCATTTCCATGATGGCTGCGCTTCAACCCGGTAAGTCGGAGCGGCGAATCACCCCTGATGCCGGCGCAGCCGCTGAAGATCCTTACCGGGCTTGGACACAAATCATCTCAGGAGGCAAACCATGGCTAAGATCGAGCGCGCGATCATCAGCGTCACTGACAAAGCCGGTATCGTAGACTTCGCATCGGCTCTTACCCCTTTCGGGGTCCAGATCCTTTCCACCGGCGGGACAGCCCGAACCCTGCGCGAAGGGGGCCTCACGGTCACGGACATCTCGGAATACACCGGATTCCCTGAAATGCTGGACGGGCGGGTCAAGACCCTGCACCCCAAGGTTCATGGCGGGCTGCTCGGCTTGAGAGACAACCGCCAACACAGGGACATGATGTCGCGCCATGGCATTCAGACCATCGAAATGCTCGTCGTCAATCTCTATCAATTTGAAAAGACGGTGGCGGACCCCGAAGTCCTTCTGGACCAGGCCATAGAAAACATCGACATCGGGGGACCGGCCATGCTGCGCTCTGCAGCGAAAAACTTCCGGGATGTCACGGTCATCGTCGATCCAGCGGATTATCGCCGGGTCCTGGATGAAATGGCGGCATCGGGCGGAGAAACCACTCTGAAAACACGTTTCGATCTGGCAAAAAAGGTCTTCGCCCTAACCCATCGCTATGACGGCGCGATCTCGCAGTATCTGAGCGGAATCACGTTATAGGGTATCCGGTTGCCCGTCGGACTCGGATTTTGCGGCTCGTGGAATCTTCTCCCTGCAGGGCATATTCTTGTGGACATACCGTCCTTTTTTCCCGCAATAGACCGCCTGGAAGGTTCGGCAGCTCCCGGCCCCGTCCAGCCCCGGCTCTTCCGGCCAACGGGCATAGATGCATTGAAAATCACAGAAGAACATGATCCGGACCGATTTCAATGTTGTCGCTACTGCAGCCTCGGGGCTGTTCCACAGCCCCGGACTCCCAACGCAAAGACAAGAGGATCGCCATGAGCCGACTCATGCAGATCGAGATTCGTATCCAGCCGGTATACGAAACAGGTTTCGCTTCACCTTTCCCCCGCACTGCAGATTTCCTGAGGCTCGCCGGCTACGGTGAAGTCCTGGAACCCGAACCATCGCTCTATGCCTTGGTCGACCGCCTGGAGATGCTCGCACGGGACCCTCATGTGCCGGAGCATATGAAACCCGCTCTGAAGCGGCTTCTCCCCACTATGCTCGATATACGCAGGAAGGCCCGGGAAGCGCTGCTCGAGCAGCAGTTGGTCGCGCTCGACCACCTGCTCTACCAGTTGGAAGACGCCTTTGAGGATCTCGAAACACAGCTGTAGTTCCGGAAGCCTCCCACACCGCAAACTCCCCTGAAACGCAAGCCGGCGGGGCACCGGCATGATCCGGTGCCCCGCCGGCTCGTCCATCTTATCCGGCTCGAACCGTTCGTTTCCTTCAAGGGGCCAACCTGCCGCACAGACGCATTTACAATCCTGGAACAAGTTTTTCCCGCTCATCCACAAGCCGAAAACCATCTAGTTTCCATCCGGAAATGGTCTTTTTGGTCAATCTCGGCGTCAATCTGCACGTTTCCTTGTGCGGCGACCACCAAGTCGCCTCCGCGCAAACGCTTGATTTCCTTGATATTGGCCAAACCGGGACCCGCCGCGCAGCGGTGGGACCGAGCGGCGAAGCGGTGAAGAAAAATCCTCATCTCCGGATTGGAAACTGAGTTCTACCGCGAAATCATTTCCGGATGGAAACCATCTATGGATAAGCACCCGGAGCGGCGTCGGATCGAAAGAGCCCTACCCGGACGCAAACCGCATAGCGGATCAAGCCGCCGGCTACCAGCCCCAGGTAAGATATTTGTGGATCGAATCGGATGCCATACGCCCGGCGCCCATGGCCAGGATAACGGTGGCCTGCCCGGTAACGATATCCCCTCCTGCCCACACACCCTTCTTGGTGGTCTTTCCCGTTTCAGGATCGGCAACGATATAGCCCCATTTCGTGAGCTGCAACCCTTCCGTGCTCCGGGTCAACAACGGGTTCGCTCCCGCTCCGACCGAAATGACCGCCAGGTCGCACTCCAGGGTGAACTTGGACCCTTCCACCGGCACCGGGCGGCGGCGGCCCGAAGCATCCGGCTCGCCCAACTCCATCTTGAGGCATTCCATAGCCTTGACCCGGCCGTTTTCATCCCCGATGAAGCGTGTCGGCGCCGTCAACAGGAAAAATTCGATCCCTTCCTCCTCAGCGTGGTGGATCTCGGCCTTTCTGGCAGGCATCTCTTCCCGCGAACGACGGTATACGATCCTCACCCGATCCGCTCCCAGACGCATGGCGGTGCGGGCCGAGTCCATGGCGACGTTCCCCGCTCCCAGCACGATCACGTCCTTGCCGCGTACGATCGGCGTATCGTATTCCGGGAAAAGATAGGCCTTCATCAGGTTGGCCCGCGTAAGGTACTCGTTGGCCGAATAGATACCGATCAGGTTTTCACCAGGGATCTTGAGGAAACTCGGCAACCCTGCACCGACCCCGATATAGACGGCATCGAACCCCTCTTCCAACAGTTCGTCAACGGAGACCGTACGCCCCACCACCGAGTTGCACTGCAGCTTTGCGCCCAGCCTTTCGAGAAAATTGACTTCTGAATAAACGATCTCCTTGGGGAGCCGGAACTCGGGAATCCCGTAGACCAGCACGCCGCCCGGTTTGTGAAAAGCCTCGAAGATCGTCACGTCATGACCCTTCAGGATCAAGTCGCCGGCAACGGTCAGGCCTGAAGGTCCAGAGCCTACAACGGCCACCCGCTTTCCCGTGGGCTCGGCCTTGGGCGGCAGATCGCCCTTTCCATTGGCCCTCTCCCAATCGGCCACAAACCGCTCCAGGTTGCCGATCCCGACAGGCTCGCCCTTTTTCCCAAGGATGCACTGGCCTTCGCACTGGATCTCCTGGGGGCACACACGACCGCAGACCGCCGGCAGAGCGTTCCGCTCCCAGATTTTCCGGACGGCTTTGGTGAAATCACCTTCCTTGATATGCTTGATGAAGGCCGGTATCTCGATCGACACAGGGCAGCCGTTCATGCAGGCCGGATTCTTGCACTGCAGACAGCGCTCGGCTTCCTTCATCGCCATCTCGCGCGTATATCCTTCAGGAACTTCTTGGAAGTTCCTCCGCCTTACCTCTGCGGCCTGCTCCGGCATGGCCTGCCTGGGTGTTTTTTCCTTCTTTTCCGTCGTTTCCGCCATCTTATCCTCCATTTTATCTCAAACCCTTTCAGGGACTTACGCTTCGTCTTTCACAGGGGACAACTTTCAGCCCGCCTGGCACTTGCAGGCGTACTGTTGCATGGCAACGGCCTCGTCTTCCTTATAGGCATTCAGGCGCTGCGCCAACTCTTCGAAATCCACCTTGTGGCCGTCGAACTCCGGACCATCGACACAGGCAAATCTCGTCTCGCCCCCGATGGTCACCCTGCAGCAGCCGCACATCCCCGTGCCGTCGACCATGATCGCGTTGAGGCTTACAAGGGTCTTGACCTTGTACTGCTCCGTCACCTTACAGACAAACTTCATCATGGGGACCGGGCCGATACCGACCACCAGTTTAACGTCCTCTTTCTCGAGAATGTCCTTCAGGACATCCGTCACAAATCCGTGGTGGCCGTAACTGCCGTCATCCGTACACACATGCAGCTCGTTCGAAGCCGCCTTCATCTTGTCTTCCAGGATCAGGAGGTCTTTCGTGCGTGCACCGATGATCGCGATGACACGGTTGCCGATTTCCTTCAATCCACGCGTAATGGGGTGCAAGACGGCCACGCCGGTACCCCCCCCCACGCATACCACCGTCCCGAGCTTTTCGAGATGGGTCGCCTGACCGAGCGGCCCGATGACATCCTGAAAGCGCTCGCCTACCTGGAGCGACTTGAACAGGGTGGTGGACTTGCCCACCACCTGATAAATGATCGTGAGGGTGCCCTTTTTCGGGTCCGTATCGGCCATCGTCAGAGGAATACGCTCTCCGGTTTCATTGGCCTTCAGAATGACAAACTGTCCCGGCTTGGCCTTCCTGGCAATCGCGGGCGCACTGATCTCGTTCAGAACGACCGTCCCGCCGGCCATCTCCTGCCGTTTCAAGATTTCGAACATCTTGCACCTCCATAGAATTTAGAGTGAAATTCACCGAATGCGGTTTAACATACTGCCCCTGACCTGTCAAAAGAAAAGATTCACAAGCGACACCCCTTCCCCCCTCTGGAAAAATTCTTCGCAGACAGATACCCCCTGCAACCTTACCGCCGCGGAGGCCCTACCCAACCGCCAGCAGAAGCGGCATCCGGGACGGGATGGACTCCTGCAGCCCCGGAAAAGAAGCAGGCATTCATAGCCTGGTATCCATCCGGAAATGATTTTGCGGTAGGACTCAGTTTCCGGCTCAACGCCAGGTAATCGAAGGCGCATTGCGCTTCGGGACCCTGTAGTAAGCGTATTTCGGATACCCGAGCATCATGGCCCCGAAAGGAAGGTGGGACTCCGGCAGACCGAGCGCCTGCAGAACCGGTCGCCAGAGGTTGGCGCCTGTATTGATGTAACCGGCCCAGCATGCACCGAGTCCGTAGGCGGGAGCAGCCAGCTCGAGATACGTCAGCGCGATGGTGCAGGCGGCAGCTGCAAGCCGCTCCTCTTTCGCCGCATGCGCCACCACCAGGCAGGGGGTCCGCCGGGCGATCGGATCATGGCCCGACTCCCATTGCGAAACGGTCCGCGCCATGTGGAGCGTTTCAGCCAAAGGGGATCCGTCGGCGATCAGAGACCGCATCCAATCGATGACCAGGCCTGCAATCCGCTGATTCTGCTCCACTCCGGAAATCACCATCCACCTGACGGGCTGCCTGTTGTGTGCGGACGGGGCGTAAGCCGCAAGTCCGATCAACGCCTCGACCAGCCGATGCTCTACCGGCCGCCCCCTGAAAGCGCGTATGGACCGCCGTCCGCGCATAAGGCCCGCGATGGCACCGGGCGAAAGCGGCCAATCCTTCCCCATCGGCGGACATGCATCCGGGGCCATCTCCCGATGGAACATTGCCCCATGGGGGCAGAGCGCGACACAATGACCACAGGCAATACAAAGTTCTTCGGCATCCGATGCAGGCCGTGGCGGCGACCCATCCCCAGCGAAATCAATGATCTTCATCGGGCATGCCGCGGCGCAGATGCCGTCTCTTTTGCATTTCTGGGGATCGACCGAAAAAAGGGGCATGCCGTGTCTTTTTCTCCTCCAGTGATAGGGCGAATGATTCAGGTTCGTGCGAAAACGCTCGGGGTCTTTGTAATGATCGGCACCGGGAGGCTCATATACCCGCTCTGCATATGAACGCCGATTTCCTACCAGCCCAGCGCAACCTTAAAAGAACCCGCCTGGGGTGTCAAGGGAATGGCCGCTATTTTACACTTGAAATTTTCCAGGCCTATCTCTTAATCTGATAGTTTATCTGACAGTGTTTATCCGGAAATCACGGTCCAGCATGACCGCGTCTCCAATCCGGAAATGAGGATTCTTGGCCGATATTCAGGAAATCAAGCGGTTGCGCGTAGGCGACCTCTAGGTCGCCGCACAATCAAGCGTGCAGATCGACGCCGAGATTGCTCAAAAAGACCCTTTCTGGATGGACACTCGATAACTTCCCGGAAGCGCTTTTCGGATGCCGCCGACCTTGTCCATATCAAAGAGACCCGGCGGCAGCGACCGGCTTCACACACCCATCCTTGGGCCAGCCGGCTTCGGTCACGGCGGAAACCCTCCCGAACGGTGTGGGACGATCCGTCCTGGACCGCCTTACGGCGCTAGGAAGGGACGCACCGATCGGCCCGACATAGCGCTTCTGAACCGAAAACAGCCTAAGGAGGCAGCAATGAAACTCGCCGTCAGTGGAAAAGGCGGAGTCGGGAAAACAACCTTCGCCGCGTTTCTGATCCGTGCCCTCGCCGATCAAGGCAAAAGGGTCTTGGCCATCGATGCAGACCCGGACGCGAACCTCGCCCAGGCACTGGGTGTCAAAAACAGCGAAGACATCGTCCCCATATCCAACATGAAGGAATTGATCGAGGAGCGGACCGAGGCCAAGGTCGGTACGATGGGTTCCTTTTTCAAGCTGAACCCCAAGGTCGATGACCTTCCGGAAAGGCTCTCCGTCGAAGTCGACGGGGTCAAGGTCATGGTCATGGGAGGGGTCAAAAAGGGCGGCGCGGGTTGCATCTGCCCCGAAAGCACCCTTTTGAAGAACCTGGTCCGACACATCGTCCTCTCCCGCGACGAGGCTGTCGTCCTCGACATGGAAGCAGGCCTCGAGCACCTGGGGCGGGGTACAGCCATGTCGGTCGACCGCCTGATCGTCGTCGTGGAGCCCGGCCGGCGCAGCATCGAAACGGCCCATCAGATCCGCTCGCTTGCTGCGGATATCGGGATCAAGAGATTGAGCTTCGTCGGCAACAAGATCCGCTCGTCCGAGGATCGGGAATTCCTGCTGGAGCAGATGCCCGATTTTCACTTTCTCGGGTTCATTCCATACGGGAAAGGGATCATCGAGGCCGACCTCGAAGGCAGACCCCCGTACGAAAAGGACAGCGAAACGATGGCCCTCGTCAAAGACATGCTGAAAGAACTGCAGAAGAATTGAGCGGATCCGGCGCCCTGTCCTTGCAGGCAGGCGCCCTCCGAAAAGGCACGAGGAACCGATTCGGATCGGTGAAGGGTGAAAAGAGACCATTTCCGAATGGAAACTTTATTTTACAAGGAGAAAAAACATGACAAATCGCATCCATAATTTCAACGCCGGCCCGGCGGCCCTTCCCCTGCCGGTCCTCGAGGAGATGCAGCAGGAACTCCTGGACTTCAAGGGATCAGGCATGTCGATCCTCGAGGTCAGCCACCGCAGCAAGTGGTTCGACGATGTCATCAACGACGCCGTAGCCAGAACAAGACGCCTCCTCAACTTCGGGGAGGATTTCGAGGTCGTTTTCATCCAGGGCGGCGCGAGCCTCCAATTCTGTATGATTCCGATGAACCTGGCCGTGGAAGGCAAGTCCGTCGACTACATCAATACCGGGACCTGGTCCACAAAGGCCATCAAGGAGGCCAAAACGCTAAAGAAGCAGGTCCGCGTGATCGCCTCGTCGGAGGACAAGGATTTCTCGTTCATCCCAAACACCTTCCAAATCGACGAAAATGCCGCCTACCTGCACTTCACCTCCAACAACACCATCAAGGGGACTCAGTGGGCGCAATTCCCGAGCCCACGCACCGTCCCGCTCGTATGCGACATGTCCTCGGACTTCATGAGCCGCCCGTTCGACCCCAAACCCTTCGGTCTGATCTATGCCGGCGCCCAGAAAAACATCGGCCCGGCCGGCACGGCGCTGGTGATCATCCGCAAAGACATGCTCGAGCGCGTCCCCACCGATCTCCCATCGATGCTGAAATACACGACCTTCACTGAAAAGAACTCCATGTACAACACCCCCGCCTGCGTGGTGATCTATGTCATCGACCTCGTCCTCAAGTGGCTGGAAGAAACCGTCGGAGGATTGGCCAACATGGAACTCCTCAACCGTGAAAAGGGGAAGACGATTTACGATTTGATCGACCAGTCGGACTTCTACCGCGGCACGGCGGCCAAGGACAGCCGCTCCCTCATGAACGTCACATTCCGTCTGCCCAGCGAAGACCTCGAAAAGCGCTTCATTGCCGATGCGCAGGCCGCCGGTCTCGGCGGGCTCAAAGGCCACCGGTCGGTGGGCGGCTGCCGCGCCTCGATTTACAATGCCACCGGCTTGGATGCGATCAGGGCCCTGGTGGAATTCATGCGTGAATTCGAGCGCAAGGCATAGCTGTTCACACCGACTTCGATTTCCGGATCGGGGAGGGGCCTCATGCGAAATGCCCCCTCCCGTCGGGATTTATATGGACGGAGCACGCAACATTCAGGGGGAACCATTGGCAAGGGTACGGATCAGAGACCTATTGTCCGGCGGGGTAGTCGGAACCCGCTACAGGGTCTGCGGATGGGTCAGGACCCGGAGGGACTCGAAGGGCGGATTTTCGTTCATCGAACTCAATGACGGATCCTGCATGGAAAACCTTCAACTCATTGCCGATACGCAGATAGAGAATTACGAGGGCACGGTGCTAAAGCTCCAATCGGGGTGCTCTCTCGAGGTCGAGGGCGTCCTGCAGCCCTCCCCGGGCAAAGGCCAGCGGGTCGAATTGAAGATCGAGGCGCTGCATGTCTTCGGTTGGGCCGACCCCGAACAGTACCCCCTGCAGAAAAAGCGCCACTCCTTCGAATTCTTGAGGACCATCGCCCACCTGAGGCCGCGAACCAACACCTTTGGAGCCGTGGCGCGGCTTCGCAACGCCGTGAGTCATGCCATCCACACCTTCTTCCAGGAGCGGGGCTTCCTGTACATCCACACCCCGATCATCACTGGCAGCGATTGTGAAGGGGCCGGTGACCTCTTTCACGTAACCACCTTCGACCTCGACTCCGTCCCCGTCAAGGAGGGTCGGGTGGATTTTTCGGAGGACTTTTTCGGGCAACCCGCCAACCTGACGGTCAGCGGCCAACTGGAGGCGGAGATCTATGCCCTGGCCCTCGGGGACGTCTACACCTTCGGCCCTACGTTTCGCGCGGAAAATTCGAACACCTCCCGCCATCTGGCCGAATTCTGGATGGTGGAACCCGAAATGGCCTTCTGCGATCTCGACGGCGACATGGACCTTGCCGTCGAATTCCTCCAGTATCTCTTCCGTCAGGTGCTGGAATATTGCCGGAGCGATCTGGAGTTTTTCAACCGCTTCATCGACCAGAGCGTCATCGGCACCCTTGAAACCCTCGTGTCCCAGGATTTCGAAAGGCTCTCCTACACCGAGGCGGTCGAGATCCTGTCGAAGAGCGGTGAGAACTTTGAATTTCCCGTCGCGTGGGGAACAGACCTCCAGTCGGAACACGAGCGCTATCTCTGTGAAAAGACATTCAAAAAACCTGTCATTCTCACCGATTACCCGAAGACGATCAAACCGTTCTACATGAAGCTGAATCCGGACGGAAAAACCGTCCGGGCCATGGACGTCCTCGTTCCCAAGATCGGCGAGATCATCGGCGGCAGTCAGCGCGAAGACGATTACGATACCCTCCTCGAGCGCCTCGTGGAAAGCGGCCTCCATATCGATGATTACTGGTGGTACCTGGACCTCCGCCGCTTCGGCAGCGCCCCGCACGCCGGCTTTGGCCTCGGGTTCGAGCGCCTGGTGCAGTTCATCACCGGGATGGGTAACATCCGCGACGTCATCCCCTTCCCGAGGACCCCGGGAAATCTAAGCTTCTGAACCATTGCGGGACCGTGACCGTCCTCGAAACGAGCTTGTCTCCATCCGGAAATGGTCTAGAAATCGAAGATCAAATCCACCTGGATCCGGTCTTCGTGCATGCGTTCTTTGTTCTTGCTGAATGTGATATCGCTCGGATCCCAGTCTTTGACCGGGTCCGTATAGAAATATGCCATATCGAAACGAACGTGATTCAAGGGGCGAATCATCAGTTTGACCTTGTGACCCTTGCGGTTGGCCCCGTAAAAATCCTGATCGTTCATGGACCCCACGAGGGCGTTTCGCTCGATCCTCGCATACTTGTACATAACCGCCCACTCACCCTTTTTCTTGGCCTTGCCCACCTGGAAGCCTGCATAACAGGCGGTATCCTCATCACTGGGAACGCGGTCGGCCACGTTGACGACATAGTCACCCAGAAGCTGCACCGGCAGGGATTTCACGGTGAAATCGACCGTCGTGTAGGCCTCCCAGAGATTGAAGTCATAGGCGTATTGGAGCACGCCGTTTTTATCTTTCACAAAGGTATTTCCGCCCCCGCTCGCGTAATCCGCAGTGTGTAGGTACTTCGAATTCTGGAGGTTGGACCAGTCATAATAACTGCCGGCCATGTTCCATTTCACGCCACCGATGTCCCACACATAGCCGGCCTGATAGATGTAGAGCATCGCATCGTCACTTTCATTCTTGACCTCGTTCACTATCATCTGCCCGAACTGGACGAACGGCGTAACGTTCTTGAGTCCGCCGTACTGATAGCGCTCATAGAATCCCTCCGGGTTGACATCCGGATCCCACATGATATCGGTGTGCAAGAAGGTGTTCTTGAACTTTCCACCCGTCAGCTCGAGGCCGGGCAGCCATTTTGGTTCATAGCTGGCGTAGGCCCGATGGAGATAAATCCCCTTGTCGTTGAAGTCGTCCGTAAAACTCTGGTTCGTGGTTGTCGCTTCCCGGTTTGCATCCTGGTTGGTGCAAATCATGAAGTGGGTCGAGATTTCTTCGGTGATATCGCCGTCGAAAAAGACCCGCGCCCTCAAGCGAAAACGGTCCCGATTCGGCAAATCCTTCACTGAGCCGTCCGCCTGCGTTTCCCCCCGGCCATAAATACCCTCATAACGAAGCCGCAGATCCCCCGAAACCTTCATGCTTCTGATCCACCGCGGGATATAGTCCTTCCAGGCGCTTTCCTGCTTCTCGACCTCGGCTGCCACGGCCTGCTGAACTTCATTCTTGCGAGTCTCTTCGAGTTGGGTCTGAGTCTCTTCGACCCGCGTGATCGCCCCCCGTTGGCCCTGCACTTCCTGCCGCAGCCGTTCGATCTCCTGCTGCTGCTGCTCGATCAGCCGGGTCAATGCATCGAGGCGCTCGAGCAGCTCCTCCTGACTCGCTTCACCCGCCGCAGCGGCAGACGTCAACATCACCCATACGCAAAGCAGCGCGGTCAACATCATGAGAAAACCCCAGCGTTTCTCCATCGATACCCTCCTTCCTGATGCTCTTTTCAGTCCATCTGAACGGGTCTCCCTGTGGAAACGCGTCCGGACAGACTCATCCTCTCAGGCGTTTCGCACACCTAAAACGGATGAAGGCTCTCTTGTCAAGCTTTTCCAAGGAAGCAAAGGAAGTGCCATTTTTCGGGGCAGACGAAAAAAAGCCTAAGGGGTTTGAATCAAGAGCGAAAGCGATGTATAGGAGTAGGGAGGGCATGCTGCGGCGGCATCACAGGCGTTGAAATTTTTTACAGGGTGTAAAACAGGAGTGCAATCCGATGAATTCGTACAAAACACTCATGAGAAAAAATCTGGAACGGACCTTCCAGCGGCCGCCTGCGGATCTCGCCGCCTCCATGGATGCACGCATGGAAAACGACGGCACGCTCTCGTTCAAGGCCTTCGGAGAGCCCTGCCGCGTGACACCGCGACGCATCACGCTCGGTGGACGCGAACCGGACGATCCCAGGGCGCTCCTGGTCTCGCTTTACGCACGTCATGCCGGAAAGGAGGCGCCATCGATCCACCCGCTGCGCGCCTTCAAGGATCTTCCCGGAAGCATGCCCTACCAGGGGGCCTTCCGGACCCATACCGAGATGATTCTGTTGCCTTTTGTCACTACCATCCAAGAGCGTCAAACGGAAATCATCGCCCTTTTCGACGGGGGGCCATACCCTGACACGGGAGGCGACTTTGCCTTCCTGCTGCGCCCTTTGCCCAAGATCGCGCTCGGCTATATCTTTTACCTGCCGGATGAAGATTTTCCCCCATCCGTCACCTGCCTCTTCTCGTCCAATGCGCCGGCCTTCATGCCTCTCGACGGACTGGCGGATGTCGCGGAGTACACATCGAGGGGGATCCTGGCAGCCCTGCGATCCGGCACGGGGTGAAACCCCGGGACGCCGCCCGATAAGAACGGCGGAGATTCCCTCATGAAAGAACGGAGATTGCCATGATCGTCTCGACTTACCGGCCTTATTTTGCTCCTCACGCAGCCTTTTTCGCCAAAGCCGCCCGTTCCGATGTGATGGTGCTCCTGGACGACGTCCAATTCCCGCAGGGGAGCACCTGGCTTTCGCGCAACCGCTTCAAGAACGATCAGGGCCTGGTCTGGCTCTCGATACCGGTGTGGAAAAGGGGGTTGGGCCTTCAGAAGATTCGGGAGGTGCGCATCTGCAACGAAGGGCGCTGGCGCGCGAAACACCTGGCGACCCTGCGGACGGCCTACGATCGGGCGCCCTATCTAGAGGAACACGAACCGTTTCTGGAAAGACTTTACAGGAAAAACCAAGTCTTCCTGCTGGATAAGAATCTTGAACTGCTGCGGTATGTTATGCAATGCCTGGGGATCGCTACCCGCATGCCCCTGCTTTCGGAATTGGATATCGAGGCAAGAGAGCCGCTCCTTTCGGTGGCCGTGGCCCAAGCCTTGGGCGCCACCACCTTCCTCGCCCACGGGGGTGCCCTCAAGTATCTGGACCATTCACTTTTTGAGGGAGCAGGGATAGGACTTGCATCCATCCACACCCGACCCCCCGTCTACCCGCAGTTATGGGGGCCTTTCCTGCCCAACCTCTCGGTCCTCGATCTGCTCTTCAACTGCGGACCGGCGGCAGCGCGGATCATCGGCCGACTCGCAGCGGGCGGGCTTGCCACCGAAGGGTTATGATACGGGAACCTGCATGACGTCCGAAAATGAAGGTAGGGTAGGAGGGAGCGGGAACGGGGCCGCGCTCATGAGATCACGGCACGGATTCGGGCAGCCGACCCCAGGGGCAACATACGTTTCGAAAGCCCGACAAAGCCTCTCCGAAGGAGAAGAAAAAGGGGGAATCCCATCGAATAGCCACTTCAAGCGCGCAGCAACGTCAGACTCTTCCAATCCCCTGCCCGGTCGATTCGAGCACACTGCTCCAGAACCGGCCCCCGGGATCGATCTGCTTGGCCTGCGAAACGGTCAAAGGGATGGGCACATGGGTATATTCTCCGTTCCAGTAGCCGACCACCATGTTGGTGCGTCCCGTCATGCCGGCATGGACGGCATTGTGCCCCAAAAGCAGACAGAAGACGGAATCGTGCGCATTCGCGGGCGTGCTCCTGATGGTATAGCTCGGATCGATGTATTTCAGGGTCACTTCCATGCCCACTTCCGCGAAATACGCAAGGATCTTTTCTTTGAGGAAAAGACCGATATCGCCGAGCCTCCTGTTCCCGGAGGCATCCCTCTTCCCGGTCCCCCCCACAAGATCCTGCCCGGCGCCTTCCGCTACGACGATAACGGCATGTTGACGGCGGATCAGACGCTCGTGCAACGCCTTCAGGAACGACTCCAGGCCGAATGGCGCCTCCGGAACCAGGCAGAAATTCACCTCGCTGTTGGCCAGCGTCGCGTTGGCGGCGATAAACCCGGCATCCCGGCCCATCAGCCGGACCAGACCGATCCCGTTCCGGGCGCCGAGCGCCTCTACGTGGGCCGCATAAATGGCCCGGCGGGATTCGGCGACGGCAGTCTCGAAACCAAAGGATTGATCCACATATGAGATGTCGTTATCGATGGTCTTCGGGATGCCGATGATGCTGATCTTCAATTGCCGGCGGGCAACCTCCTCCGAAAAGGCCCTGGCCGCCCTGAGGGTGCCGTCTCCGCCGATGGCAAAGAGAATGCCGACATTCATCCGCTCCAGGGTGTCTACCATCTCCGAGATGTCCTGCGGCCCGCGCGAGGTTCCGAGGATCGTGCCTCCGCTCTGCTGGATTTCCGCGACCATCCGCGGCGTCAGTTCCAGCGGCGCATGCCCGTATTTGGGGATCAGCCCTTCGAAACCATACCGGAAACCGAAGACCCGTTGAATCCCGTAATGGTGGAACAGGCTGAGGACCGTGGCCCGGATGACGTCGTTCAGCCCGGGGCAGATGCCGCCGCAGGTCACAACGCCGCACTTGAGCTTCGAGGGATCGAAATAGATCTCCCTGCGCGGCCCCGCCATTTCAAAACACGGCGGATCGCTCAGCATCCCGGACCGGCAGTCGTAGTCCTTCAGATTGGAATGAAACAGGATCCGCTCGTTGTCTTCCACGAACTGGATCTCCCTCATGGGAGAAGGGATGCGACAGGGTCCGAGCGTTTCTATGCCCAGATCCAGTATATCACGGAGTTCCTCTGTTGCCCTGTCGTTCGTCGTCATTTTTCAGGACCCGATTCGCACGTGTAGATCGAGGCCCCGGAGCACCCGTCAAAGCGAGGGACCGGGCAGGCCGGTCACCGGCTCCGTGAGCAGAAATTCGCCGCTCTCGATCCAGCCCTTCAAAGTCTGAGCCACCTCCCGCGCACGAACATAGGAGGATACCGGAACGGTGTGGACATCGACGCCGTTGAAACGGACCGTCCCGCTCTTCAGCTCGGCGTAGCTGACCTGTCCGAGGCTTTTCGATTCACCTTTCGGATAATCGACCCCATAGTCGATGATCTGGGTGAAGATCTCTTCATCCGAAACGCCGCAGTACCGCGCCATGTCTTCGTTCAGGATCGGTATGGGAACACCCAGTCCCACCGCCAGGGAGCATCCGTAGCCAAGGATGCTCACCCCGACGACCCAACGGGGGTTCATTGCCTTCATGTCTCCCATCACCATCAGCGTCCCTGCGGAGGTCAGTGGCGTGCCGTTTGCGTGCCGTTTCGCGTTAGGGTTGTGCTGGGTCCCCGGCCCGATGATGTACCCCTGCGCCCCGCCGAGGAAGATGCGGGTTCCCAGACCCATCGTGAGATACAATGGGTCGTTGAAAAGGGGGCTCACCTGTCCGGCCGTAGCATAATTCGCATTGCCGGCGTTGGGCTTGAGTACACCCATGTAGGTATATATGGTCTTGCCGCTCAGATTGACCGCGCAGTTGTAGTTCTGATAGGCGTTCCTCGGATTCAGCAGAGCAGCGTATGGCAGATCCTCCAGACTGACCCTTTTTTTTACCTCGCGGTTGGGATAGCAATCCGTCCCATAGGCGGTCGCCACCAGGTTCACTTTCTTGCCCGCGATGAGATCCTGGATGACATGGCCGCCCCCGTATTTAAACTGCCCGGGGTGCACGCGGTTCAGTGGATCGTCCAGGGCCGGCTCCGTAGCCCCTATGAAGATGTCGACCGCCGCCAGTCCGGCATAGGCCGGCACATCATTCAACCAGACCTGCGATGCCTTGATGGTCGGTTTGGTATGGCCGAAATTGATCAGGGCGCCCGAAGAACACATGGGGGAAAAAGTGCCGGTCGTCACCACATCCACTTCTCGAGCGGCCTTCCGCACCCCTTTGCTCTTGACGATCTCGGTCATTTCGTCGGCTGTAACGACAACGACCTGACCCTTTCTGATCTTTTCGTTGATTTCCTGAATGGTTCTCGTAGCCTCTCTGGTCGCCATACCCGTCAACCTCCCCCTGATTTCCGTCCGGGGGAAAGCCCTCTGCACTCCCAGGCGCTGATCGGATCAGCACTGCTCCTTGTGCGGCCACCGAACGCCCGTTTTTGTGATGGGACTTGCCCCGACCCTTGTGCCGCCCTTTTAAAGAACCGGCACGAGCCGGACCCGAAAGGAAGATAAGACCCACCGCTCAGATCCAAAACACCTAGGCTCAACCTGTCCCCGGATGGACACCACATATGCTGGTAAAGCCGGTATCATAGGAGGTATTTTTTTCGTGTTCAAGCAAAAGTTTGTACCCCGCTCGCCGCATCGGATGTTTCTCTTGACGAAGACCGCCCCGTCCGAGCATTCTATCCAAGCGTACGTCTGACTTCGACGGACACCGACATCATCTCCGGAGGTCCTTATGTCCCCTGAATACGGCTTCGAGCTTACCCATGAACGCGACATCAAAGAGATAAAAACCCGCGGGCGGATGTATGAACATACCCGGACCGGCGCAAAACTTCTCTACCTCCTGAACGAGGACGAGAACAAGGTCTTCGGCATCACCTTCCGAACACCCCCTGCCGACAGCACGGGCCTGCCCCATATCCTGGAGCATTCGGTCCTGTGTGGATCGCGCAAATATCCGGTGAAAGAACCGTTCGTGGAGCTTTTGAAGGGATCCCTGCACACTTTTCTGAACGCCTTCACCTATCCCGACAGGACCTGCTATCCAGTCGCCAGCCAGAATCGGCGGGATCTCCTCAATCTGATCGATGTCTATCTCGATGCCGTATTCCACCCGAGGCTCACCGAAACAACCTTCAAACAGGAAGGGTGGCATTTCGAGCTCGACAACCCCGATGTGCCCCTGCAGTTGAAGGGCGTCGTCTTCAACGAGATGAAAGGCGCCTACAGCTCTCCGGACAATCTCCTGGGGACCTATACCCTGCAAGAACTCTTTCCCGACAACCCGTATGCCTTTGATGCCGGCGGCGACCCGCGGGTGATTCCCCGCCTGACCTACGAGCAATTTCTAGCCTTTCATCGCCGTTATTACCACCCTTCCAATGCCCGCATCTTCGTTTACGGCGACATGCCCCCCGAGGAGATCATGCCCGTGCTGCAAGAATACCTGGAGGATTTCGACCGGCTTGCAATCGATTCGGAGATTGCATTGCAGCAGCCCTTTCCCGGTCCCAGGCGGGCTACCCGCCCGGTCATGGCTGGAAAAGAATCGGGCGCCGGCTCCAAGGGGATGGTAACGATCAACTGGCTCCTCGGTCAAACCACTCAAAGAGAGCCCAACTTCGCCCTGCGGGTCCTCGAGTACATCCTGCTCGGCATGCCTGGATCACCGCTGCGCCGGGCCCTTATCGAATCCTCTCTGGGGGAGGATCTTGCAGGGGAGGGGCTTGGAACCGAACTCTGCCAGATCTATTTCTCGACAGGTCTTAAAGGGATCGCTCCGGAGCACACCGGCCGGTTGGAAGCCCTGGTGCTGGATACCCTGAAAGGCCTGTCGTGCAGAGGGATCGACCCGCTGATGACGGAGGCGGCCCTCAACACCATCGAGTTCCGCCTCCGTGAGAACAACAGCGGCCACTACCCCCGCGGCCTGCTACTCATGCTGCGGGCCTTGACCACATGGCTGTACGACGGGGATCCCTTTACCCTCCTGGCCTTCGAAGAGCCTTTGGAAACGGTCAAGTCCCGGACCAAAGAGCAAAAGCGCTACTTCGAAAACCTGCTGACGGAACATTTCCTCGATAATCCGCACCGCGTGACCTTGACGCTCAAACCCGACCCGGAACTCGCGGAACGGATGGAGAAGGCCGAAACGGCCGAACTCGATCACATCCGTAAGGCGTTGGATGAGCGGCAAATCGAGGAACTGGCTGCCCAATCGAAGAGCCTGAAGTCCGAACAAACCCGCCCGGACCCTCCGGAGCACCTGGCCTCGATCCCCCGGCTGCGCCTCGAGGACCTCGAGAGCCGGAACAAGCTCATCCCTGCTGAACCCCAGGACCTCGACGGCATTCCACTGCTCTATCATGAGCTTCCGACCAATGGAATCCTTTACCTCGATCTGGGTTTGGACCTCCACGCGCTGCCACCCGAAACACTCCCTTATGTCCCGCTCTTCAGCCGCGCGCTGCTCGAAATGGGCACGCGGAAGGAAGACTTCGCCGCCCTGTCGCGGCGGATCAGCGCAGGGACAGGCGGCATCCGGCCGGAACGCTTCCTGTCTACGAAGAAAGACCGCCGGGAAGCCGCGGCCCGCCTCTTTCTGCGCGCCAAGGCGCTGCCGCACCAAATCCCCGAGCTGATCGCCATCCTCAAAGACATTCTATTCGAACCGGCTTTCGAAAACCGTGAACGGTTCCGGCAGATGGTCTTAGAGGAGAAGGCCCGGGCGGAGCATCACCTGATTCCTGCAGGCCATCAGGCGGTGGCCCTGCGCCTCAAGGCCCATTTCAGCGAGGCCCACCGTGCCGCCGAAAGCATGGGCGGCATCAGTTATATCCTTTTTCTGCGGACCCTCGCCCGCGATGTTCAAGAGGACTGGCCGAAGATTCTCGGACGGTTGGAAAGTATCCGGCAAACGCTGATCAACCGCCGGCTTCTGCAGCTCAATCTGACAGCCGAAGAGGGTTTACTGGACAGGACAAAGACCGCACTCGAGGCACTGGCGGCTGAAATGCCCGACAGCATTGTGGCGGAAGCCCCCTGGAAATGGGAGAACCTTCCCGAGGCCGAGGGGATGACCGTTCCCTCTCAGGTCAATTACGTCGGCAAAGGCGCGGATCTGTTCCGGTCGGGCTACCGCTTTCACGGCTCCGCACTGGTGATCGCCCGCTATCTTCGCAACGCCTGGCTCTGGAATCAGGTACGGGTCCTGGGAGGAGCCTATGGGGCCTTCTGCAGCCTGGAACGTTTTTCAGGCGCACTGACCTTTGTATCCTATCGAGACCCGAATATCCTCCCCACGCTGAAGGCCTTCGATGAAAGCGCCGATTTTCTGAAAAAGAGTGCGCTTGCCGACGACGAACGTGAGAAGGCGATCATTGGGACCATCGGAGAACTGGACAGCCACCTGCTCCCCGACGCAAAGGGCTTCGTATCGCTGCTGCGGCATCTGACGGGGGACTCCGACGCCTCGCGCCAGCAGATGAGGGAAGAGATTCTGGGCACCGAACTGCGACACTTCCGAGAATTCGGCGAGATCCTGGATGCTCTCAGGACCTCGCCCTTCATCAAGGTCCTGGGGGCTCGGGAGGCCATCGACAAAGCGCAATCCGAGCTTCCCCGGAGCCTCGATATCGTTCAGGTCCTCTAAACAAAGGCGCAGGCGGCCGCCTCACCATCGAGCACCCGTTCAGCGGAATCACTCCCTTGCCAGAGTTTCCCTGGCAAACAGGCTTGCCAAGAAGGCGATCACACCACATGCAAAGAGCACCAGAAAGGCCTGGCGGTAGGCGGCAACGGTGAAGGCCCCCTCCACCCGGCCACCTTTTTCGAGGACATACCCAAGAAGAGGCTGAAAAACAGCTCCTCCGGCAAAGGGGAAAAGATTCACCAGGCCCGTTGCCGTTCCGGCCATCTGGACCGGAAAAAGTTCCTTCGTGGTGATAAAACCGATGACGACCACCGCACTCGAAAAAATCCCGAGCCCAAGACAAACGGCATAAAGGCCGAGGATCGGGATCGATGCTGTAGCAAAGGCAAGGACTGCGGTCAGTGCCACGAGAATGGCGCTCGAGAGGACAAGAATCGGTTTGCGGCCTTTCAATACCCGATTGGATACATAGCTCAAGAGCGGGCTGCCTACAATCATGCCGACGGCGAGCATGGAAAGGATGCGGCCGGCCTCCCCCTTGCTCATACCGTAGACCTGAATGAGATACGGTCCGCCCCAGAGCCCTCCAAAAGAGAAAAATACCGCGCAGTCGAAGAAGAACCAGATGGCCACCGGCCAGAAAAAGGGTTCTTTGACGACCTTTGCAACCCCCTGCATGAGCCCTATCGCCTCAGGTTTCACTTTCGGTGCGCCCATCGGAGGCTCGAAGCCCATGTCCTGCGGCCTGTCGCGGACGAAGAGCCACACGAGAACCGCCAGGACGAGGGTCAGGATTCCGACGACCACAAAAGACATCCGCCAACCGATCAGGGTGCTGACCCAAGCCAGCGGAGCCGCCGCGATCAGCGACCCCAACCCCCCCATGGCCATCAGGATCCCGGTCATGGTAGCGAATTCCCTTGTCTCGAACCATTCGGCCAGCACCTTCATGGTCGGCACGAACAGCATGGCGATGCCGAGACCGACCAGCGTGCGCCCTACAATGGCGAGGAAGACCGAGGGGGCAAAACCCAGGATGAATGAGCCTGCAATGGCCACCAGAAAGAAGAGCGTGATCGTGTTTCGAGGACCCCAGGAATCCGAGAGGAGCCCCGCCGGCAGTTGCATCAATGCGTAGGGATAGAAGTAGGCGGCGCCCAGAAGTCCGGTCAAGGCTCCGCCCGCCTTCAGGTCGCGCATCATGTCAACCGCCACCACAGCCGGGCAAAGCCGATGAAAATAGACCAGCACATAGCCGAATGCCAAAATCCAGAAGATCAACCAACGGTACCTAAGGGCCTTTCCCAACGCGTCCGACACCATCTCATCCCCTCCTTGGAAACGATTTCGTTTTTGCGATGCGGAGCCTCCCCCGGCATAAAACGGCGTCAATGACCGGCCGCATGCCGAAGATCGGCTTATTTTGCGGATGCATATTGCCTCACTGACCTGTTTACTGGCATAATACCGTCCGGGCTGGGTATCCGCCCCGGGACACCTTTCATGCCTTGCGGACTTTTCAATGAGGGAACCATTGTCGACAGAGAATCGAGGTGCAGAATCACTTTGAAACCGTTGGAGCAAAAACCCTTTTCTATCACCAGATAAATGCTGTATACAGCATAACCATACCTTACTTTGACAAAGATTGGGAAATGAAATTCCAGGATCTTACAATCGAGCATCCAGGTGATACCGACACCAAAGGGGGCCATAGATCATGACTGACTTTACCATAACATTTCAGCCCGACAACATCTCCATCAAGGTGGAGGAAGGTACGACCATCGCCAAAGCGGCTCAGGACGCCGGTGTCTTTATCAACAACCTGTGCGGTGGTCAGGGGGTCTGTGGGCAATGCCGCGTCCAGATCACCCGAGGGAGAATCGAGACGGATGATCAGAGCAGATCCTTTTTCTCGGAGGAGGAACTGGCGAAGGGATACACCCTCGCCTGCCAGACGGAAATCCACGATGACCTGGACGTGCTGATTCCTCCCGAATCCCGGATCGAGGGTGCACAGATCATGACCGGAGAAAGCAGCCGGTCTTCCGCCGCCGGCGCCGTAGAAACCGAGGATCGTCCTTCAGGACCGCTTGTGCGTAAGATTTATCTCGATCTCCCGAAACCCTCTCTTGAAGACAACATGGCCGACGTCGAACGACTCTTCCGGGGGATACGCAAAGTCCTCGGCTGGCACCAGTACGAAATCACGCTCACGTGTCTCCGAAAGTTGTCCGAAAAGCTGCGTGAGAACGACTGGAAGGTGACCGTGAGTCTGGCGCGGGAGATCGAACGCTACCGCATCGTCGATATCGAGCCCGGAGATTCGAGCACGGAACCCTGCTACGGCTTGGCGGTGGATGTCGGCACGACGACCGTGGTCGCCCAACTGCTGGATCTCGGCAAACAGCAGGTCCTCGATGTGGACGGCACCCACAACATGCAGGCCTCCTATGGGGAGGACGTCATTTCGCGCATGATCTTCGCCTGTGGAAAAGGGGGCCTCGATCCCCTGCATGCCGCCGTAATCCGCAACATCAATCAGCTGATCCGAAATCTGACCAGCCGCAACGGCATCGAGCCAGAGGCCATCCGGGCCATCGTAGCCGCCGGGAACACGACGATGAGCCACTTTCTGCTCGGTCTGACGCCGTGCTCCATCCGGCTGGAACCTTACGTCCCCACGGCCTACATCTACCCACAAATCTCGGCCCGAGATGTCGGGCTGAACACCCATGAAAACGCGATCCTCGAGACCATCCCGAGTGTAGCATCCTACGTCGGCGGGGATATCGTGGCAGGGGTGCTGGCCTCCGGCATCGCGGACAGCGAGGCGGTCCGAGGTCTGATCGACATCGGAACCAATGGAGAGATAGCCATCGGGAACCGCGATTGGCTGGTCTGCTGCTCGGCCTCGGCCGGCCCCGCATTCGAGGGGGGCGGGACCCGGTGCGGGATGCGCGCCACCAGGGGCGCCATCGAAAAGGTCCAGATCCAGGATGGCAAGGTTCAGTATCAGACGATCGGCAATGCCGCTCCCCGTGGAATCTGCGGCTCCGGATTGATCGACATCATTTACGAACTGGTCAGGAACCGTATCATCAGCCCGGACGGAAAGTTTCATCGCCGGCTGTCCGACCCAAGACTGACGTTGGTAGACGACATCCCCCAGTATACCATCGCTGACCGCAATGAAACCGAAACCGGCGATACCCTCGTGATCACCGAATCGGACATCGACAATCTGATGAAATCGAAAGGTGCCGTTTTCGCGGCGATCAAAGCACTCATGGACTATATCGGGATGCCCTTCGACCAGCTCGAGAGCCTATACGTCGCAGGAGGTTTCGGTAGCTTTCTGAATATCCCGAAGGCGGTCGCGATCGGTCTCTTGCCGGATATCGAGCGAGAGAAAATCCAGTTTATCGGAAACAGCTCTCTGACCGGCGCCCGTATGTGCCTCCTGTCCGAGTCGGCGATGGAGAAATCCATGACCATCTCCCGGTCCATGACCAATATCGAACTCTCGAACTACCAGCCGTTCATGGACGAATACATCGCCTCCCTCTTCCTGCCGCACACGGATCGGAGGCTTTTTCCGAGTGTCGACTATTGAGGGGGGGCATGCGCACGTCACACCCGTTGACAGCACCCCGGTCTGTGTGGATCGCCCCCATCCCTGCAGACCGGACTCGACCGCCCGAAAGAAGGGGCTGAATCCATGGGTCCGAAACGCCTTTGGGTCGACGGCCATGTTGACTGGCCTTATTACATGACGCGGGGTGGGCATGATCTTCCGTTCGCCTGCCTCGCCCAAGGCCCCTTTACGCCTCAGCGGGCCGCCGAAGGGGGTGTCCGTCTCTTTGGCACCGCCCTGTATTGTGAAGATGTCTTCAACGGCCGGGGGTCGGCCGGGGGCCACCTGGACCGTTTGTTTTCGTTTGCGCTCGACAGGCTTCAGGGGTTGCGCATCCTCAGGACCCGGGCAGACCTCGAGGCCCTGCAAACAACCGACGGCCTCTCCGGGACCTTCCTCATTCTGGAAAACGCAGACGGTCTTGCCGACGATCCGGCAAGCCTGGTCCGTCTCCGGGAAAACGGCCTGCTTCTGATTGGATTGACGCACGCTGCTTCGAACCGTTTCGCCCAGGGGAACGGCGTTGAAACGGCCGCAGGTTTGACAGGCCTTGGGCGCAGGGTTATCGAGGACATCAGGAGCCTCGGGCTCGCCATCGATGTCGCGCACTTGCACCCGCGCTGTTTCTGGGAACTCGTCGGATCTTTCGACGGTCCGCTGGTCAGCTCCCATACCGGCATCAGGGAACTCTGTCCTCTCAGAAGAAATCTCGACCTGGACCAGGCCCGCGAGATCATGGTCCGCGGCGGTGTAATCGGCGTAACCTTCAACCCTGAAATGCTCACAGGCTCAGGGCCCTGTGGATTGGAGGACATCTTCAGGCATGTGGATCTGCTGGTGCAGACCTTTGGACCGGACGGGGTTGCCCTGGGATCCGATTTCTTCGGTTTTGACAGCTTCTGTCGAGGAATGGAACATATCGGGCAGATCGGGCAACTGGCCCGGCTGATGGGCGCCCATGGATACAGTCCCCCGGAGGTAGAACAGATCATGGGCGGGAACTGGGTGCGTTTTCTGAGGGAACTCCTTGTTCGGCATGAGGCCCGCGGCTGATGGAGACCTAAGGGAAATGGATATGACTTCGGCACCTCCGGCCATTTTGCAGCCGGCACAGAGACTTCAGCAGGCGGGCCTCTTGAAAGGGCTCCAGATCGGGTCCCTCTCTCTGGAGTCGTCGGTGGTCATGGCGCCCCTTGCCGGAATCAGCGACCTCGCCTTCCGGATACTCGCCCGGCGTCACGGGGCCGCAATGGTCACTTCAGAGATGGTGAGCGCCCACGGTTTGATCCAGAGGCAGAAAAAAACCCTCTCCTATCTCAGAACCTCGGCCGAAGAATCCCCTCTGGCCGTTCAGATCTTCGGCGCCGAGCCCGCCGTCATGGAAGAAGCCGCCCGGATCGCCGTCGATGCAGGGGCCGCCGTCCTGGACATCAACGCCGGCTGCCCGGTACGAAAAGTAGTCAGGACCGGTGCCGGAGGAGCCCTGTTGAAACAACCCGAACTCTTCGAGAGGATCCTTGCCCGTGTCCGGCGTCGCTGTTCGGTCCCCCTCACGGTGAAGATGCGCACGGGTTGGTCGCACCATTCTCCCGTTGTGCTCGATCTGGCACGGATGGCTGAGGAATGCGGCGTCGACGCCATCACGGTGCATGGCCGGTCGGTGCCGCAAGGGTTCGGCGGAAAGGCTGATTGGGACATCATCGGGGAGGTCAAGACCCGCCTCCGTATTCCGGTCATCGGCAACGGCGATATAACGGAGCCGGTTCACGCCATCGCCATGATGGAGAAAACCGATTGCGACGGAGTCATGATCGGACGCGCCGCCATCGGAAACCCGTGGATTTTCAGTCAGGTGCTCGCGCTCAGTGCCGGTCTGCCACCCCGCGCACCGAGCCCCGAAGAGCGCCGGGAGGCGATCCTGTCACACTTTGAACTCCTGAGCGAACTCGAAGGCAGCACCCGGGCGGCTCGCCGCATGCGCGGGCTGCTCCTCTGGTACACCAAGAGCCTGCCGTTCAGCAGCCGCTTCCGCGGCGCCATCACTTCCATTACGGATATGTCGAGCCTGATGGCTGCGCTGGACCTGTTTTTGGACAAGCTGGCTGCGGCAGGAGCGACCCATTGAAAGTCAAGCTTGCCAGAACAGCGGGGTTCTGCATGGGTGTCAGGCGCGCCATGGAACTCGTCCTGACCGCCGCCAATCGGAAGGACGACCGGCCGCTTCACACCTATGGACCGCTGATCCACAATACTCAGGTTCTCGATCTATTGAAAACCAAGTCCGTCACGGTGTTGAAGGACCTGGAAGGTGTCAGCGGCGGACGGATCGTGATACGGGCCCACGGGATACCACCCGCCGAGCGCGATAAACTCAAAAAGAGCGGAATGGAGATCCTGGATGCGACCTGCCCGAAGGTGGCCCGGGTTCAGAGTCTGATCCGCCTTCACACCCGCAAAGGTCATGAATGCATCATCGTAGGTGATTCAGACCATGCCGAGGTCATCGGCTTGATGGGCTACAGCGTCACGCCTCCGTTCGTCATCCAGGAGGTCTCCCAGGTTGTGAACCTCCCTGATCTTCAAAAACCTTTTGTCGTCGCGCAGACCACCCAGAACGACTCAGTTTTCAGCGACGTGGTGACCGCTCTGAGGGCAAGGTTCCCCAACCTGCTGGTCTTCGATACGATCTGCAATGCCACCCACCTTCGACAAAAGGAGGTACGCTCCTTCAAAGGCCAGGTGGATGCCATGGTCGTCGTGGGAGGGTATCACAGCGGCAACACCCAGCGGCTTGCCGAGGTGGCCCGCGAGGTAGGTCTGAAGACGTTTCATGTGGAGACGGAAAAGGATCTCGACCTCAAGGCACTCGAACCCATGAGCTGCATCGGTGTCACCGCCGGCGCGTCGACCCCCAATTGGATGATCCAAAACGTCGTGCGGACCATCGAGCGAATACGCGGCCAAAGAGAGCCGAGGGTTCTCAACGGGTGCCGCAAGGTTTTCGAAACCCTCGTCCTGGCCAGCAGCCTCGTCGCCGGCGGGGCTTTGTGTTTCGCCTACGCAGCAGGATTCCTGGCAGGGTCACCCCCTGAGATCGTTTTCCCGTTTATTGCCATGTTCTATATTTACGCTGTGCATGGGCTGAATCGCATTGTCGACAAGGGTGCCGGCATCTACAACGACCCCGAAGGGGCCCGGTTTCTGACCGCCCACCGAAGCGTTCTCGTCGGCAGCGGGATAGCGGCTGCAGCCTCGGCACTCGCGCTGGCCCTTTCCCGGGGCCTCCCGACGTTTCTGGCCTTGGCTGCATTTATCGTCATCGGTCTGATGTACAGCCTCCCCATCTTTCCTGACCGGCTGCGCAGCCGGCGCACCTACTTCCGGATCAAGGACATTCCGGGTTCGCGCAGCCTCGCCGACGCCTTCGCACGCGTAGCCGTCATCAACGTCCTGCCGCTTTTTTCGACGGATCCGGGTCCATACAGTGCGGTCGCTGTCTCCATGGTCTTCGTCCTGCTACTGAGTTATGGGAGGTCTGGGCTTTTCGATCTGCTTCATTTGCAGGGAGATCTGATCGTAGGAAAGGAAACCCTGCCGTTGACCATCGGTCAAAAGCAGGCCACCTTACTGCTGCGGATCGTACTCGGCTTTCTGGGTGTCTTTCTGGTTGTCAGTGCAATCGCCGGCTGGGTGGAGGTCTTCGCCTTCTGGATGCTGATACCTGTTGCCGGAATGGCTCTGTGTCTGGCAGCCTTTGAAAGGCACTGGATCCGCTCAGCCCTGATCATGGAGGCGCTGGTCGAAAGCAATTTCTTCCTTGCCGGAATCATTGCATTCTGCGCTGATCTTTTTCCATGACCGTCCTGAGCGTTATCATCCCCACTTACAACCGGGGCGCCGTTCTCGAACGGGCCATTGCGTCCGTGCTCGGGCAAAAAACGGATTGCCCTTTTGAACTGATAGTCGTCGACGACGGCTCCTCGGACGACACCCAAAAACGCCTAGAACCTTTTCGACACAGCCTCCGCCTGCTCACCCACGATTGGAATCGGGGTGTTTCGGCGGCGCGCAACACAGGCATCCGGTCTTCGCGCGGATCCTATATCGCATTCCTTGATTCCGATGACTGCTGGCTGACGGGAAAGCTCACGGTCCAGACGGTTTTCATGCAGGAAAGGCCCGCGGCGCTGATCAGCCAAACAGATGAAATCTGGTTCAGAAACGGGCAACGTGTCAACCCCCAAAAAAAGCATCTGAAACAGGATGGGTATATCTTCCGGCCTTCCCTCGAGCGCTGTCTGGTGAGCCCGTCGGCGGTCATGTTGAAGCGGAGCCTCCTCGACCAGGTCGGACTTTTCGACGAGACCTTGCCGGCCTGTGAAGACTACGACCTGTGGCTCCGGATCAGTGCACACTATCCGGTCCACCTTATCCCGCAGAAGCTGGTCGCGCGCTACGGCGGGCATCCCGACCAGTTATCCGCCCGCTTTTACGGCATGGACCGGTTCCGCATTCTGGCTCTTGCGAAGATCCTGCAGAGCGGAACGCTCGACCTCGACCAAAGGCGGGAGGCATGCGCAGAAATGGCCAGAAAGTGTGCAATATACGGCAACGGTTGCCTCCGCCGCCGAAAACGGATCGAGGGGACCTTCTATTTGAACCTGCCGAAGGCTATGGACGGGCTATAAAGCGGCAGCGCTGCAAATCGAGCCTCGACATGTGAGGCAGATGGCTTTGCCCGGCTCCGGATCTGCCTGCCGCCCTTTCGGCATCCTCAAAGGGGCTCGAGAACGATCTTGTGATCCACAAGCGAAAGGGTCTTGACGCGCGCCCTCAGAAGGCGTTCCTCTCCGAAGAGATTGACGATCCGAATCCCCTCCGGCTTGTCCTCCAACAGATCGACGCTTTCAAGCACCAGCTTTTCCTGCCCTGATTCAAGCAGATATGCCTTCGATTCACACATTTACCTGCACCTCCCGTATCATGTCCACCACCTTCAAGACCAGATGGGGGAGAGGATCCGCGGATACACCGACCACTTTGACGGGTTCCTGGGTCAAAGGAATAAGAATCTTTCTGGCGTTGCACGAGCCGACAGCCGCCGCTATGGCTGCGGTCACCTCACCCATCATGGCATCTGTAATCAGGATCCCCAATGGCCCCGCTATGATGTCGGCCTTTCGGCTGCTTGAGACAATCGCATTCTCGCCGGTTCCCCCCCGATTGGCACCCGCTTTCATCATTCTGGATGTAGCGATCGAATTGGTGCCCAGAGCCAGAATCTCCAACTCATGCCCCAGGTTCTCGCGGATGCCCTTGATGATGGCGGCACCAATCCCTCCTCCTTGCCCATCGATGATCATGATCTTCACGGCTGCTCCCTTACCAGGAAAAATGGAGTGGAACACATTGACAAAAACCAGATCCAATCTGTATTACAATATGGCATATTTCACAAGGGGAAAGATTTGGTCGGCATCCGGTTTTTTCCCGGTTGAGCTATGACAAGCTGCTCAACCCGGCCTTCAACTTCGCAGGGGATCAAAATTCATGTTCATCCTGTTGCTGCTCTGCATCGGTGCTTTTCTTCTCGGTTCCATTCCATTCGGCCGTATCGTCGGTTATTTCGCCGGTCATATCGATATCCGGAAGTCAGGCAGCGGGAACATCGGTGCGACAAACGTCGCCCGTCAATTGGGGATGGGATGGGGCCTTTTGACGCTCGCCCTCGACATGTTCAAGGGGTTTGCCCCGGTGTCAGGGGCGGACCAACTGGTTTCCGGGAATGCAGCCGTTTATTCTGGCATCGTTGTGGGCCTCGCAGCCCTTTTGGGTCATCAGTTTTCCGTGTTTCAGCGGTTCGCCGGAGGCAAAGGCGTAGCCACGGCGCTGGGTGTTTTTCTGGCTCTTTCCCCGTTTGCCTGCCTGATAGGCCTCGGAATCTTCGCGCTTCTGGTCCTGAAATGGAGATATATCTCGCTCGGCTCTTTGGGTGCCACCCTCTCCATGCCCATCATACTCTATCTGCAGGGCTTTTCCCTTCCCGTCGTCCTGGGCGCAGTCATCGGCGCGGCATTCATCTTTCTGCGGCATCACCAAAACATCCAAAGGCTGATCCACGGCCACGAGCCGAAATGGGGGCAAAACGTCTCAGGCAAGCTGTTGTAGCAGCCGGTCGAGTTCTTCATTGGAGTGAAAATGGATCACGATGCTACCCTTCTTTCCGCGCCTCCTGATCTCGACCTGCGTTGCGAGGGACCGCTTCAAATCCTCCGACAGCGCATCCAAATAAGGATCGCGCCTGCGGGGCGCCACTCCTTTCTTCTCCATCTGGGCCATGCTTTCGAGCTGTCGGACAGAAAGGCCCTTCCGGATCACTCGGTCCCTCAGCTCAAGCTGCTGTGCGGGGCCCTTGATTCCCGCCAAGACCCGCGCATGCCCCATCGTGAGTGATCCGTCGATGACGTCCTGCTGGATGGATTGCGGCAGACTGAGAAGCCGCAGGAGGTTTGTGATCGAGGTCCGATCCTTCCCCAGCCGCTTGGCCAGCTCTTCCTGGGTGGAAGCGGTTTCTTCCAGGAGGCGTTTGCAGGCCAGCGCCTCTTCGATGGCATTGAGGTCCTTGCGGTGGATGTTTTCGATCAGGGCCAGCTGGAGGGCCTCCGCTCCGCTGACATCACGGATGACAACGGGCACCCGATCGAGCCCAGCCCGCTGCGCCGCCCGCCACCGCCTCTCGCCGGCAATCAGTTGATAACCGTGATCTGTTTTTGTAACCAGCAGAGGGGTCAAGATTCCGTTTTCGCGGACGGATTCTGCCATAGACCGGAGTTCCGGCTCGGAAAATGCCTGCCGCGGCTGGTAGGGGCTCGGCACGATTGCAGCGATGGGACAAAGGAAGAAGTGCTGGCCCCTACTGCCCTCGAGGTTCTCGGCCTCCGGTATCAGGGCCGCCAGTCCCCTGCCGAGCGCCTTTCTTTTTGCCATTGTCAGCGATTCCTTTCTTGATCAGTTCCTGCGCTAGTTCCAGATAACTCTGCGCCCCCTTGCAGCGGATATCATAGAGCAAAATGGGTTTGCCGTGGCTCGGGGCTTCACTCAACCGGACATTTCGGGGGATAACTGTCTGCAGGACGCTCTCTCCGAAATGGCCCCTTACCTCCTCGGCGACCTGCTGGGAAAGGTTGTTCCGCGGATCGTACATGGTCAGCAAAATACCGGCAATCGCGAGGGTGGGGTTCAAGGTTTGCTTTACGGCCCGGATGGTATGCAGAAGCTGCGAAAGTCCCTCCAGCGCGTAGTACTCGCATTGAAGCGGAACCAGAACCGCGTCTGACGCGGTCAGGGCGTTGACCGTCAGGTATCCCAGTGACGGCGGACAGTCTAGAAAAACGTAGTCAAAGCCCGCTCGAACCGCGGAAAGCCTCTCGCGAAGGAGGTATTCCTTATGGGGCATCGTAGCGATCTCGACCTCAGCGCCGATGAGATGACTCGTGGCCGCCATCAGATGGAGCTTTGGCAGCGCGGTAGCCATCACGACCTCCCCCTCATGCCCGGGAACCGTGAGAAGATCATAAAGCCCTTTCCCGATGTGCTTTCTGTCGAATCCGAGTCCGGTTGTGGCGTTGCCCTGCGGGTCGCAATCGATCAGGAGACAGGCCTTGTCAACCGCAGACAGGGATGCAGACAGATTGACGGCCGTGGTCGTCTTTCCTACCCCCCCCTTCTGGTTGACAATGGCGATGACCACTCCCATACCCGGGTACCTCTCCAAACTGCAACAGTCCATTCCGGCCTTCCCCAAGGCGCCCGAGAAATCGGGATGCACTTCAGGCCCGGATTCAAGGCTTTCTTATCTGATAACACAAACCGAATCCCTTGAAAAGGCTAAAGCCTGTTTCACGTGAAACTGCCCCTGTAAGCTCGTTTTCATCCACGGAGGGCCAGGAAGGCAAAATCCGCGAAATATGCCCCGGTCTTCCTTCTTGACATCCTGAGGACATCGCGGGTATCGTGCAATATTGTCGGAGTAGACGTTTATCCTCGATCCCGTGTTCGTGCACGTACCTTTCCCGGGACGGGGATGATAGATCATTACGTAGTAAATCAGATAGTTATGGCCATAATTTAGAAACCGAGTCTTCATCCCCCCATGCAAAGCGTTTCAAAATCGCCTGTCTACAGGACAGATATACTCCGAGCGACCCTGCAAACCTGAAACCGGAACTCACCATCTCCGGCGCCCCCCTCTACCTGCACGGAGAAACACATGTCGCCGAACCAGATTCTGCTCGACCACGGAAGCGGGGGAGAGGCATCCCAACGCTTCGTTCAGGAATTCGTCCTGAAATATTTATCCAATCCTTTTCTGGAAAAAATGGATGACAGCGCGGAGCTGGTCATCGAGGGGAAAAGATGGGCCTTTACGACCGATTCCTATGTGGTCGATCCGATCTTTTTCCCTGGGGGGGATATCGGTTCCCTCTCGGTCAATGGAACGGTCAACGATCTCTCGATGCAAGGGGCCCAGCCGCTTTTTCTGACACTTGCCTTTATCCTGGAAGAGGGCCTTCCTATGGATCAACTCTCGGCGGTCCTCGAAAGTATCGCCCGGGCAGCCGATCTCGCCCGCGTCAAGATCGTCGCCGGGGATACGAAGGTCGTCCCCAGGGGTCATGCGGACAAGATCTTCATCAACACCGCCGGCTTAGGCATGATCCATCGCGATGTTCATGTCGGCGTGGAAAACGCCCAAGTCGGAGATTGCATCCTTATAACCGGTTCTATCGGCGACCACGGACTCACCATCCTCACACAGCGGGAAGGTCTTCGACTTGAGACACCCCTCAGGAGCGATTCCGCTCCACTCAACAAACTGGTGGAGAACCTCTCGAGCCTCGGTCCACAGCTCCACGTGCTGCGCGATCCCACCCGCGGCGGGGTTGCAACGGCTCTGAACGAGATTGCCCAGCGCTCCCATGCCGGCATCCAGCTATACGAACGGGCACTCCCCCTCAACCCAGGCGTCGTCGCAGCCTCCGAGATCCTCGGAATCGATCCACTCTATTCGGCCAATGAAGGGACTGCCCTTGTCATCACGGCCCCCGAGGCCGCCGAAAGCGCCCTCTCCTCCCTCCATCGGCTTCCCGAGGGGTGCAGCGCCTGCCTGATCGGCGAGGTGATCGATCAATTCCCGAGCAAAGTTCTTTTGCAGACTCGGGTCGGTGGCACCCGCATTTTGCCTATGCTAACCGGCCAACAACTCCCGCGCATCTGCTGACTCAAGCGCAATGCTTACGAGCCTGTCCAGCAGAGCCCCCAAACTCAACCCGGCAGCACGGCCCGCCAATGGAAAAAGGCTGTTGGGGGTCATACCGGGAAGTGTGTTCGTTTCAAGAACAAATACATCCTCCCCCTGCAGGATCATATCGGTCCTGCTCCACACCCCGCAGTGCAGCGCACGATGGGCTGTTTTCGCGGCAAGTGAAAGCCGCTCGGCTACACTCTGCGGAAGGAGGGCGGGGCAGATCTCCGATGCGCCTCCCGGGGAATATTTTGCCGCATAATCGAAAAACCCCGTACCGGATCTGGAGACAATTTCGACCAACGGCAGCGTCTCGAGCGATTTTCCACCCATCACACAGCACGTAATTTCCCGTCCATTCAAGAAGATCTCCAGCATGATCTCCTCTCCATGCTCAAAGGCGACATCGATCCCAGTTTGAATTTCTTTCTCGTTTCGGCAGAGTGACATACCGATACTCGATCCCTCTTCGACGGGTTTTACGACCACCGGCAAGCCGAGCTTCTCGACAACTTCTCCCACATCCACCCGTTCACCTTTCGACAGCGCGATATACGGCGCAACCCTCAAACCTGCGCTGTCATAGACATCCTTTGCAATCCGTTTGTTCATCGAAACGGCGCTGCCCAGCACCCCCGATCCGACCATCGGAATACCGAGGATCTCCATGAGCCCCTGCATACATCCATCCTCTCCCCTCTTCCCGTGCAGCACACTGAATACAACGTCGAAACTTCCCGCATCGTCGATGAGGCGTTTTAAATCATCAGCGGGGTCGATCCTTTCGACCTCGTACCTGTTTTTCTCGAAGGCTTCATAAACGGCGTCACCGCTCGCCATCGAAACTTCCCGCTCCCTCGACCACCCACCAGCCAGCAAGGCAACCTTTATCTTCTGCATCATCCTGTGCTCATCCCCCCCATTCCAACTTCACGCATTTCATTCCACAAACCGGAAAAATCAAGAATCATGTCTATCCGCAACCGGTTCTCACTAGGGAACAAGTTTCCAATCCGGCAAGAAGGATTTTCCTTCACCGGCCCCGGCGCGCCCCGCTTTGGCCAATATCAATGCAATCGGGGTCTTTTACAGCCTAGAGCTGCTGGTCCCCTCCGCGCGAACGTCCAGACTGACGCCCAGATTGGCCAAGATGACCATTTGCGTCTGGAATGACTCCGTGACGCACCATCTCCTGGGAACCTCTTCTCCTCAAACCACCATTTCTTCAAATACTTGGGCTTGTGTCCGGAATTGTAAGCAGTAAAAAAAGAAATTCAAAGAAAAATGAAGAAACACGCAGGAAAAATGAGATTTAAATTGTGAAAAATTGGATCAACAAATCCGAACAATATCCTAACAATGTGATTTTCCAATCTTTTCTTGGATGTAAATTTGTCCTTATGAACCGCCCAGTTACCCCCTTTGACCAAAATTCTTCTATAGAAAAAGGGAGGTTACTTTTTGTTCAAAACGGTGCGTGCCATAAATCCTGTCCGCCTCGGACATCCTTTGACACCTAAGATGCTTTCCTCTAGAACTGTCACCACGCGATGGGTTGCTATCAGTTATCTCCCCTCTTCAGAAATCCAAAACATTTCAGTTTTCAGGAGTAGCGCATGAAGTCCACTTGGGAGGAGGTCAAGAATCTGCTCAAATCTGAACTTCCAAACAACCATTTCACCCTTTGGATCAATCCGCTTACCTGCTTGAACCATCATCCTACGCAACTGGTCCTTGGTTGCCCAAACAAGTTCTCGCGAAAGTGGGTGACTGAAAACTATCTTACGCTCATACAGCGGAAGTTTCATGAAATCGGGGGGGCAATCCCCGAAATTCAGTTGCGGGTTCAACTCCCTGGACCTATAACAAATCCTCAAAACACAGAAAAAGAACCCCTTCAACTCCCATTGCCTGAAATCGACGCCCCGAGAGGTCTAAAAAAATTGACCCGTCTCGGTGATTTCACCTTCGATTCCTTTGTTGTCGGCCCATGCAATCAGTTCGCTTACTCGGCCTCAAAGGCCATGGCCTTGAATCAACACTGGGACTATAACTCTCTTCTGATGCTGGCCAATACGGGTTTGGGCAAAACACATCTTGCAAAGGCCGTCGGATGCCAACTCCTTCGTGAAAATCCCGCATTGCGCGTCAATTATGTCACCGCAGAGGACTTTACCAACGAAATGGTCCTGGCGCTCAAAACCAATCAGATCGATCAATTCAAGCAGAAATATCGTCGAACCTGTGATGTCCTCTTGCTCGAAGAAATCCACTTTCTTGGCGGCAAGGAGAAGACCCAGACAGAATTGGGCCATACCTTGGATGCCTTGGCCAACGAAAACAAAAAGATTATTTTCACCAGTGCCATGCCCCCGAAAGACATCCCAAGCATGTCGAAAGAGTTGTCGTCCCGCCTCACCTCCGGGCTTGTCACAACCATCGGAAGGCCCGATTTTGAGACCCGGACGAGGATTATCTCCAAAAAAGCCGACGAGCATCACCTCAAGCTCGATCACGAGATTATTGACATGCTTGCAGATGCTCTCAAGCGGGATATCCGCCAGATGGAAAGTGCCCTTAAGTGCATCAAAGCGAGATCGGAACTCCTGAATCTAAAAATCAACCGTGAACTTGTGCGGGAAATCCTCGCATCGCTCGTAACGATCCACCGATCCGTCAGCTCTGCTGATGTACAAATGATCGTCTGTCAATATTACAAAATCGATCCCGAAATGATGCAATCGAAATCGCGAAAAAAAGTTCTTTCATTTCCGAGAAATATTTATGCGTATCTTTGCAAGAAACTCACGGATGAAACCCTAGAGTGTATTGCGAAAAGAATCAATCGCAGCCACTCCACGGTGCTTTATGCTTCGGAGCTTATCGAGAAGAAAATGCGAACGGACAACAGCATTCAAAAGCAGATTGCATTTATTGCTGAGAAGCTCGAAGAGTTGATGAAATCATGAATCGTTCAATCATTACGAAGACCACATTAACGATCCTTGCAACTGGCATATGCTGTGTTTTGCTCTATTTCTTTCTGCTTTCCATAATATCTATCTGGTTTGGTATCGCTCAGATGTATCGATCTGCATTCTGGATGCCGATGATTGCGGGTATATTGGGGATCGTTCTCGTTGCATCACTATTTCTCTACGGTATTTCCCGCTTTTTTGACAGGTTTAGAAAATCAACGGCCGCTCCTTCCTTTTCTTCGGATCCGTTCTATCCCTCCCAACAGGTCTGATAGGTATCAAAAATTATCCTCTTCGTAAAACTTCCTGAGAGACATTTCGTCTTTCGGCGACAGATTGAATCTCATAGAAGCCTCTTCTATTAACCTGGCAAAAGATCTTTCAGGTTCCGTCTTGAGGACTTCCGAGATCCATTTTACCGCCTGCCGTACATCTTCACCCTTCAACTGAATCGTAGCCATGCTCCTCCCCACCACAAGCAAACAAAGCAAACTTCTCTCCATCCGAAAATGATTTCCCAGTACAACCCAGCTTCCAATCCGGAAATGACGATTTTTTCTTCACACGCTTTGCGTGCTCAGTCCCACTGCTTCGCGGCGGGTCCCGGTTTACCAATATCAAGGAAATCAAGCATTTGCCCGGAGGCGACCTGGTGCTCGCCGCACAAGCAAACGTGCAAATTCACGGCGAGATTGCCAAAAAAGACTATTTCCGGATGGAAACAAACTTACGTCCGTATCGAAACATCCCCGGCAAGAACAGTGACTTCCATTCCATCTACACGCTGAACCAACAGAGCACCGTCCTGCCGCACGCCTGAAACTGTACCTTCGAAATCCGCCTCATCCCCCACGACGAGAACCCGTTTACCGGCAAGCATAAACAGATCCATCCAACGCTCCTGGATCCGATGCCGCTGCCCGCACGCCAAAAACGAGAGTTGACGTTCGAATCCCCTCAGGATCACTCCGAGCAGGTCTTCACGTTTGATAAAGGCCTGAGCTTCTCTGCTGAGACTGGTTACCGGATAGGGCATTTCCTTTCCCTCCCCAGGCTCCCAGTTTACATTGAGCCCTAGTCCTGTCACAATATAGCGGCTTATGCTTCCGTCAAACCGCCCCTCGGTGAGGATCCCCCCCACTTTTTTTCCGTGGAGGAAGATATCGTTGGGCCATTTGATCCTGGCAGCCAAACCCATCACCGCCTCTATCCCTTCGCATACGGCCAAAGACAAACACGCAGTGACCCAAAAAAGATCCTCTGCACGAAGCACACTTCGCAGAAGAATGGAGAAAATGAGATTCGCCCCCTTCGCTGCCTCCCACACACGACCCCGCCGGCCACGTCCTCCGGTCTGATATTCAGCCCATACCAAGGTTCCGTGGGGAGAATCACTTTCCCCTAATTGCCGGGCGATCGCCTGCGTCGACGCCACACTACCGAGCCAATATACGCGTTTGTACAGCGTAGACCCGCAAAGCCGCCGGACCACAGCCCCCGCGTTCAGCAGATCATCAAATTCCCTCTCGTTTCTCTCCACCTTCAGTGCTCGAGTTCCACTTTCAGTTGCCGACTCATCAGTTCTCGCACAGCCGAGCGCGGATCCTTCTCCTCATACAAAATCTCATAGACCTGCGACGTTATCGGCATATCGACATCCATTTTCTCTGCAAGCGCTTGGGCAGAGCGTGCGGTCTTGACCCCTTCCGCCACCATTTTCATCCCGGCGATGATCTCGCCGATCTTCCGCCCATGCCCTATCTCAAGCCCGATCGTACGATTTCTGCTCAAATCGCCGGTGCACGTCAGCACCAGGTCGCCTATCCCCGCGAGCCCTGCAAACGTATGAGGGTTGGCCCCCATGCTCACACCGAGCCGCGTCATTTCGGCGAGGCCGCGTGTAATCAGCGCGGCCCTGGCATTGTGGCCAAAATGCAGCCCGTCGGCTGCACCCGCTGCGATTGCAATCACATTCTTGAGGGCGCCGCCCAACTGCACACCGACAAGATCTGCGGTCCCATACACCCGCAGCCATTCTGTATTGAAGACTGGCTGCAATCTCTGTGCACAATCCAGCTTGCGAGCCGCGATGGTAACAGCCGTCGGCAAATGTCGTGCAACCTCTTTGGCAAAACTCGGCCCGGCGAGACACGCAAAGCGATCCATACATGTCTCTCCAAGTACCTGATCAGTAACATCCGACATGAGCATCAATGTCTCATTTTCGATTCCTTTTGTGGCGGCGATCAATATCATCTCAGAACTGAGATGCTTCTTCAGCCGCTCAAGGACACCACGAAAAAAATGGGAAGGTATCACCAGGAGGACAACCTCCTTATCCTTAACTGCTTCATCCAATTCACGAACAGGCTTAAGCCCTTTCGAGAGAAAGATGTCCGGCAGAAAGATCCGATTGAAGCGCTCTTCGCGTATCTGTTCGAAGATCTCTTCTTCCCTCACCCATAGGGTGACATCCAACCCCTTTTCAGCCAACAAATTCGCCAGTGCCGTTCCCCAGCTTCCAGCGCCGATAACAGCAACTTTGGATATATCAGGCATCCCGGTAGGGCCCTCCCTTCGTTAGTTCCCACGCGCCTGAGCAAGAAAAAAATTGAGACCACACGTAGTCACCATATGAAAAAATTCGAGACCACAAAAAACTGTGAGAAAGAAGATATTTCCTATGTGATCAATCCTCCATAACCTTGGCAACACCCACGACCTTTTCCTCTTCAGGCAAATCGATCAATTTAACGCCTTGTGTATTTCTACCGATCGTCGATATATCGGCCACCCGCATCCGAATGATTTTTCCTTGGCTTGTCATAAGCATCAACTGATCCTGGTCACTCACCTGGTACGCAAAAACAACCTGACCGTTTCTCTCCGAAGCCTTTATGGTTAGAATACCTTTCCCGCCTCTGCTCTGACGTCGGTATTCTTCCGTCCTGGTCCTTTTCCCGTACCCATTTTCTGTGACGGTCAAGATCGTAGCCCCCTCATCCAGCGCATCCATTCCAACGACCCGGTCTTCCGAATCCATACGGATGCCGGTCACACCCGCAGCGACGCGCCCCATCGGCCGTAGTTCCTCTTCCGAAAAGCGGATGGATTTCCCTAGCTGAGTGGTGAGAAAAACATCCTGATTTCCGTTAGTCAATCGAACACCAATCAATTCATCCTCCTCCCGGATCTTCAACCCGACGATTCCACCGGCGCGCGGTCTACTGTAGGCCGTCAGATCAGTCTTCTTGGCAAAGCCTTGCCGGGTAGCCATCACCACATACTTCCCTTGTTCAAAATCACGAACGGGGAGAATGGTGGCCACTCTTTCATCTTTCTGTAATTCCAATAAATTTACAATCGCCTTCCCTTGCGACATCCTGCCGGCTTCTGGGATTTCGTGTACCTTCCGCCAGTAAACACGCGCTTTATTCGTGAAAAAGAGGAGGTAGTCATGAGAAGAAGCAACAAAGAGGAGTTCAACAAAATCCTCCGCTTTAGTCTTGACCCCCGTCATCCCCTTTCCGCCCCGTCGTTGAGCCCTGTATAGGCTAACTGGGCTTCTCTTGACATACCCTGTATGACTGATCGTCACGACCATCTCTTCATCGACAATCAAATCCTCGATATCCAGATCTTCCACATCTTCAAGAATTTCGGTCCGCCGCCTGTCTCCATGCCTGCCGCGGATTTCCTCCAACTCTTGCTTTATGATCCCCCGGACCAATTGTTCGCTTCCCAAAATCGCTCTGAAGCGCTCGATGTTTTTGATAAGCTCTTCGTATTCACTGTTGATTTTTTCACGCTCGAGACCGGTCAACCGCTGAAGGCGCATATCGAGAATCGCCTGAGCCTGTCTTTCCGATAGCTCAAGCTCACCCATCAAACGCTCTTTCGCTTCTTTCGGATCCGAGGCAGATCGGATCATTTCAATAACCTGGTCCAGAAAATCGAGCGCCTTCCGAAGGCCCTCAAGGATATGGGCCCTCTCCTCCGCTTTGCGGAGATCGTAGATGGTACGGTGGAGGATGATTTCCCTGCGAAACGCAATAAAGTGTTCAAGGACCTTCTTCAACGTGAGCACTTCGGGCTGACCGTTGACAATCGCGAGCATTATGATGCCGAGCGAAACCTCCATCTGCGTATACTTATAGAGGCGGTTGAGAACAACCATAGGATTGCCGTCCCGTTTCACCTCGATAACCACGCGCATCCCCTCGCGGTCGGATTCGTCCCGGATTTCTGATATGCCCTCTACCTTCTTCTCCTTGACGAGTTCCGCCATCTTCTCGAGCAGCTTTCCCTTGTTTACCTGATAAGGAATCTCCGAGATGACAATCTTTTCACGGCCGTTCCCGGCTTTCTCAATAAAAGCTCGGGCCCGAATTCGAATAATTCCACGCCCTGTGCTGTAAGCCTCCAGAATACCGGCCCTACCCAAAATAAAAGCCCCCGTCGGAAAATCGGGACCCGGCATCCATCGTGTAAGATCGCGTACCTTCATCTCCGGATGATCGATCAGCTCAATCAGAGTGTCACAAACTTCAGAAAGATTATGCGGAGGGATATTGGTCGCCATACCGACAGCAATACCGGAAGACCCATTTACCAATAGATTCGGTATCGTCGTCGGCAATACGACCGGTTCAAGCAACGATCCATCATAATTTTCGCTGAAATCAACCGTCTGCTTATCAATATCGGAAAGGAAATCCTGAGCAAGCTGCGTCATTCTGACTTCGGTATAACGCATCGCAGCGGCAGGATCCCCATCGACTGAACCAAAATTTCCCTGGCCATCGACCAGCAAATACCGCATCGAAAATGTTTGTGCCATACGAACGATCGTATCGTAAACGGCAGAATCTCCGTGCGGATGGTACTTTCCGATCACGTCTCCAACTACACGAGCTGATTTCTTGAATGGCCTATTGAAATAATTCTTTAATTCATACATGCTGTACAGAACACGTCGGTGAACAGGCTTCAATCCGTCTCGAATATCCGGCAAAGCCCTTCCAACGATAACGCTCATTGAATATTCCAGATATGAGCGCTTCATCTCTTCTTCTATGTTCACAGCACCAATATGCGTATCAAGATCCATATTCTACCTTATAATTTAAATTTTTCACTAGAGTGATATATCATCAAATCAATAAGCTGGCAAATACATTTATAAGGAAATCATCCTCTGAACGCTCTAGATATCCAGATCCGTCACCTCTCCAGCATGCCTGAGAATAAAATCCCTTCGCGGTTCAACTTTATCCCCCATCAGTATGGTGAAAATATCGTCACTTTCGACAAAATCTTGAATTTTTACCTGCAAAAGCGTTCGTCTTTCTGGATTCATCGTCGTTAACCAGAGCTGTTCGGGGTTCATTTCCCCGAGCCCTTTATACCTCTGAATGGTCAAGCCCTTCTTTCCCCGCTCTGTTAGTTCGTCCAGAATATCCTTCGGACTTCCAATCTCTTTTTGTTCTTCGGTCCGTTCCAATTTGAATCTCTTCCCAAGCAGAAATCTGAATTGCCTTGCCTCGCTCAAGACCTTACGAAGGTCCGGGGACGAGAGAAATTCCCAATCAACGATCAAAGGCTGTCCCCCATTTGCCACCTCTCTGACCATAAACTGGTAATAACCCGTTTCTTCATCCTGCTTCAAACCATCTACGTGGAATCCTTTTTCCTCGAGTTTTTCAACCAGAGAAAGCATAGCGTCCGGCTCTTTGAACTGTCGCTTGTCCTCAGCGTCATGTTCTGCCAGGAATTCGATAAACTTGGCACTATATCCTTTACGCATCAGATTGCGAACGCCGTCATAGAATTTTCCGAGCCCTTCGAGCAATGCGCCCAACCGCTCCCCGCTGATCCTTTCGCCATCCTCCGCCACCAGTGCCTCTCTATCCGCAATCCTTCGCGACAACAATCGGTGTAAATCCACTTCCGTTTTCAAAAAGGCTTCCACCTTCCCATCGAGCACACGATAAAGCGGGGGTTGAGCTACAAAAAGGTGCCCCCGCTCGATCACATCCGGCATCTGCCGGAAAAAGAAAGTCAAAAGCAGGGTACGAATATGCGCGCCATCCACATCGGCATCTGTCATGATTATCACCTTGTGATACCGCAGGGATTCGACCTTGAAATCCTTTTCACCTATGCCCGTCCCAAGCGCGGCAATCATCGTTCTGATCTCCTCACTCGAGATCATCCTGTCAAATCGAGCCTTTTCCACATTCAGGATTTTACCTTTCAAAGGCAAAATCGCCTGAAAGCGTCTGTCACGCCCCTGTTTTGCGGAACCCCCGGCAGAATCCCCCTCGACGAGAAAAATCTCGCTTTTTGCAGGATCCCTCTCCTGACAATCAGCCAATTTACCTGGCAGGGAATGATCCGCAAGAATACCTTTGCGCCGCGCCAGGTCTCTGGCTTTTCGTGCCGCTTCCCGCGCCCTGGCAGCGTCGATCACCTTCGCCAGAATCGACTTGATCACCGACGGATTCTCTTCGAAAAATGCCCCAAGACCCTCATTGACGAGGGTCTCCACGAATCCCTTGACATCGCTGTTGCCCAGCTTTGTTTTGGTTTGTCCCTCGAATTGGGGGTTTGGCAATTTTACGCTAATAACAGCAGTCAAACCTTCGCGGACATCATCTCCTGAAAGCTTCTCCTTAAAATTCTTTGACAGGGGGGAATTCTGTAGATATAAATTAATACTACGGGTAAGTGCAGCTTTGAATCCGCTAAGATGACTTCCCCCTTCACGCGTATTGATATTATTTGCAAAAGTGAATAAATTTTCCTTATAGGAGTTATTATATTGGAATGCAACTTCCATAATAATTGCATTTTTTTCACCGCTAATATAAACAGGCTTTGGATGTAATACTTCTCGGTTTTTGTTGAGATACTCGACGAAACTTTTTATCCCACCATGATAAAGAAATTCTTTCTTTTTGCCGATCCTTTCATCCGCTATTTTGATGCGGACACCATTTGTCAAAAACGAAAGCTCGCGCATTCTTCTGGATAAAGTCTCAAAATCAAAATCGACATTTTCAAAAATCATAGAGTCGGGGCGGAACCATATCTTCGTGCCGGTACGCTCGGTTTCCCCCAATTCCCTCAGACTGGTCTTTGTCTCCCCTCTTTCGTAGCGCTGATGGAAAACATGCCCGTTCCGATAAACCTCCACCTCGAGAAATTCCGACAACGCGTTCACAACAGATACACCAACACCGTGCAACCCACCAGAAACACTATACGTCTTATTGTCGAATTTTCCCCCGGCATGCAATTTTGTCATGACGACTTCGAGCGCCGGCAGATGTTCGCCTTCATGCATCTCGACCGGTATGCCTCGCCCGTTGTCGAGAACCTCCGCGCTTCCGTCAGCAAAAAGCCGGACATCGATCTGGTCGCAATAGCCCGCAAGCGCTTCGTCGATGCTGTTGTCCACCACTTCATATACGAGGTGCTGAAGCCCCTCCGGACCCGTATTCCCAATATACATGGACGGCCGTTTTCTGACCGCTTTCAGTCCCTCCAAAACCTTGATATCCGAGGCACCATACGAATTCATCTGCTTGTTCATCCTTATAGCCTCATTGGCATAATTAAACCCAAAAATCCTTTATCCGCTTCGCCTTTCAATGTGCAAGGCTTCGATTCATCGGAAAAACCAAGCGAAACTCGCTCACTTTCCATCGTCTGTAAAATGTCGATGAAATAACGCGGATTGAATCCAGCTTCGACGCGCTCCCCCTGAAAGACGACATCCAGTGTCTCCTGCGCCTCACCCAGATCCGGATTCGTTGACACGAGCTCCATTCTGTTGTCTTCGAAACCGATTTTCACAGCCCGGTATCTTTCATTGCTCAGAATCACCATTCGTTTCATCGCATCCAGGAGATCGCTTCTCGCCACCTCCACCGAAGAAATGGAATCCTTCGGAATAACCGCATCATAATCCGGAAACTTCGATTCCAGCAACCGTATGAGCAGCAGCGCTTTTTCTTTCCGTGCCACACAGTTCTTATCCTTGAACCCCAACAGGACCGTCCCGCCGTCCTGCCCCATTTTGGCTAGTTCGACCATCCCTTTCTTGGGAACCATCAGCCCATTTCCAAGGTTGAGATTTTCCGCCCCAGGAAAAGGCTTGTCAATAAGGGAAAGTCGATGACCATCCGTTGCCACCATTCTGAGAAAAATTCTGCCCTGCCGTGAAACACGCTGGATGAAAATTCCAGAAAGCTTGTATCCTGCCTCATCCAGACTTACAGCGTAAACCGTCTTTTCAATCATTTCGGATAATAAAGCAGCGGGTATCTCGATCATTTCGATGTCATCGGGTTCGAAAAAAACAGGATACTCATCCGCCGGATAGCTAGCAAGATCAAACCGGGTAAAACCATCTGTAATAAAAACCCAGTTATTCTCTTTCTCTTTTATGTGAATAACATTATTTTTTCCTTCTTTTAATATTTCAAATAGTTTTCTACCTGAAATGGTAATGCTTCCTTCTGTAGTGATTTGAACCGGAATTTCACTTTGAAAACCCAGTTCAAGATCAGTGGCTGAAACAATAATATTTCCGTTTCTGGCGGTCAGAAGAATGTTTGACAGGATCGGCATGTTGCTCTTTCGCTCGATAATACTCTGTGCTCTGGCAATCGATTTGTAAAGTTCATCCCTGTCAATACTGATTTCCATGATTTTCCCTCCGGTCGCTTTACGTCGTTACGTAGTTTATTATTAGTCTATATATTCATACTTCATAAAATTAACCATAGGGGTTGAATTGTCTAAAACCATAATAAATAGCTGAAATATATACAATTGTATTTTGTACAGATTCGATCATCCTCAAACAATATAGACGAAGAGACTGTGGAATGTACGAACCTGAATCGATTATCGAAACCTTTTGAACCTTCAACTGAAAGGAAATCTTCAAATATTCCCCTAGACAGAAAGTTTGCATTAGGTTTATAAATAATTGAAAATATTATATATCAGCACCTAGATCTACCCGTTGATGACATGGTAAGATCAATCCATTAAACGGATCCTGCATGGGAGGTCCTGAAGAAACTCCTAGAACAGGATCACTTCTATTTTGCGGATATCGTCCAGGACCGCTGTTCCGGACAATTTCATTTTTTCAATACGTTGTACAGCATAGACTACGGTCGAATGGTCTTTGTTCCCGAAAGCCCTGCCAATATCTTTGAAAGAAAGGCGGGTCCATTTTCTGGCGAGGAACATGGCTATCTGTCTTGGGTAGGCAGTACGCCTGCTTTTGCTCCCGGAAATCAGATCGGAAACGGGGATATTGAAATGCCGAGAAGTGACTTCCTGAATATGTGCCAGTGTGGTCGATTTATTATGTTTTCGATTAATGACGTTTCGAATAGTTGCAAGATCGACTGGGCCTTCTTGAAGAGAAAGATGGCTTGCAAGGGCTATGGAGCGCTCGACCAGGGTTTTGAGATCCTGTGCATCTCCTGCGAGAAAAAATAAAACATCCTCAGGAATGTCAAACAGGCTCAAATGTGGACTCGCTTTCAGAATTTTCATTTTAAGCGTTTGACTCGGGAGAAGAATCTCGGCAAATATTCCCCATTGAAGCCTCGATCTGAGTTCCGGCATGATTGTCGTCAAGTGGTTAGGGGGCTGTTTCCCGGTCAGGACAATTTGGCGGTTTGTCTGTTGAAACTGATCGAAAATTCGCAAGAATTCTTTTTGAGATGTTTTTCTTCCTTCGAAAGCGTGAATATCGTCGAGCAAGAGTGCATCCAATGCTTCGAGTTTTATCCTCCATTCGTGGAGCCGATGATTTCTTGAGGCAAGTACCATGGAATGGGTAAAAGCATCTGCGGTCAGGCATTCGGAGTGGAACCCAGGCGATTTCAAACGCAATCTATGGTCGATGGCATGGAGAAGATGGGATTTTCCCGTGCTCAGCGCAGAAAAAATATAAAGCGGATTATAATCCTTTCCGGTCTGTTCGGTGACCTGGGTGGAGAGTACGCGCGCAAACCGGTTTTCCTCGGCTTCGAGAAAGGTTTCGAAGGTTTGGAGATGCTGCTGAGCAGGTATGTGATTCGAGCGGTTTTGAGGGGAGGCGAATGAAGCAGTGGAAGAGGAATTCTCCGGCGGTGGGCAGGAGCGTTGCTCGATTTGAACCTCAGGGGAAAAATTGAAAATCTTCTTGAATGCATCCTGTATTATCTGAATATAATGCTCCGCTATCCACCTCGCCACGAATTTGTTGGGCGCCGAGAGGATCAGACGTTCCTTTTTCAGGCTTGTCAAGGTTACTTGACTAAGCCAAGTATGAAATTCATCTGGATCGATTTGCTGTTCCAGGGCATGATAGACATGGTTCCACATAGTGCAGTCAATGGTTTCCGAGGTGATTTCAAAGGGGTTCGAAAAGTTTCTTGCATCTTTGAAATTTAGCAAATTTATGCTATAAAATCAAATATTTTTTTGGAGAGGGGAATGATTATGAGTTATTCGATTGCAATGGCGGGAAAGGGTGGAACAGGCAAGACGACAATGGCTGGTTGGTTGATCAAATTTCTGGTGGAAACCGGCAGAACGCCGGTTCTCGCGGTTGATGCCGATGCCAATGCCAACTTGAACGAAGTTTTGGGGCTCACAGTTGAGGGGACCTTGGGAGAAGCCCGAGAGGAGATGAAAAAGGGCGTAGCTTCTGGAATGACGAAAGATGTATTCATGGAGATGAAGCTCCAGCAGGCTGTGGTGGAGGCTCCGGGTTTTGATCTGGTGGTTATGGGCCGGCCGGAGGGGGCAGGTTGCTACTGTGCGGCAAACACCCTTCTGACGCAATATCTCGAAAAACTGCTGGGCAATTATCCCTATGTGGTCATAGACAACGAAGCTGGGATGGAGCATTTGAGTCGGCTTACGACCAACAATATCGACGTCCTTCTGGCTGTGTCGGATAGCACGCGCCGCGGAATCCAGGCCGCGGCCCGGATCATCGAACTTGCTGAGCAGTTGAGGCTCAGGATCGCTCGAAAATGCCTAGTCGTCAATCAGGCCCGGGACGGTCAGGAAGAGGCTGTGAGGCAGGCCGTGAGAAGCTACAATCTCGATCTGCTCGGCATCGTTCCTGAGGATCCCCTCGTTCAAGCCTTCGATCTGCAGGGACGGGCCACATACGAATTGGATCGGGAGAGCAAAGCCCTGCAGGCCTCCTATGCGATCTTTGAAAAAATCGTTCAGTAGCTTGTTCAGTGAGTAATCCTTTTCCATCCCAAAATGGTCTCTTTGGCCAATACCGGTTTCAATCTGTACGTTTGCTTGTGCGACGAGATGTGAACTGCCGCACAAGCAAGCTATCGATTTTATATGTATTGTTTAAAAATCTTCATTTCCGGATTGGAAACCGGGTCGCACTGGATCGTGCTGGCTTGTCATTTCCGGATGGAGCCTGTCAGTGTCCATCCGGAAATGATTTCCCGGTACAACGCAGTTTCCAATCCGGAAACGAGGCGTTTTTGCCGCTATTTGTTCCAGATCTGGATCCGAGTACGCAATAGGTTGAATTTACCTTTCTTTGTTTCATCTAGCTGCCCTTCTCCCAAGAGCGAAGGGCAGTCGAGAAGGGGAATGCCAAAATCCGGGAGATTTTGAACAATATGTTGTATTGAGAGTCTAAAAAACACTACATATTGGATTGCTGAGGCCGGACAAAACCCTTTGAATTACAGTAAAAATGACTTGACAAGCTGGTTCCCTTCGTCATACTTTACAGCCCCGAAGGTCTCCTTCGAATTGTGGCGGAGACATATTTTTTTGATCTGTTTTGTTCTATTTTTCACAATGATCTCGGGAAAGGAAGCTGATTGAGACGTAATCTTGTGCAGTACAGATCTTTCAGCCTGTCTCCTCCTGATACATGGATTGGGAGGCCTTTCCGGCGATCGTATCGTGAAACGACAGCCGGTCTGATCGAGAAAGCGCCTTTCCCACCTGGCGGTAGTGATCATGCATCCTCGGAATTCGTGGAAGCCGATATCAAAAGACCCTGGCATCTTCCTTCTGCGAACTCTCGCGGGGAGCCCCCTCGAGCAATGCGCAGGCCTCGCTGGAGATTCGCGCGGGCCAAGCGTTTTATTACAGAGCGGGAATCGTTTTCTTTCAGAATGAAAACCACGTTAACGGGCAGTCACAAGCGTAGTGATTAAATCCAAGAAGGAGGTAGAAAAAATTGGCCTTTGAAATTCCAAAACAACCCTATTCAGGAAGGATAGGGGTAACAACCGTTGGGAGCGGTTCCGGTGCACTGAAATTCGGTGGACAGGACAGTTATCCGTTTTTCACCTTCGAAGGCAGTGTGCCCAACCCGCCGAAGATCGCCATGGAGATTTGGGACTATGATCCCAGCAAAGAATGGCCAGCCGCAGCGGTGGAACCGTTTAAGGATGTCATAACCTCCGCAGAAGCATGGGCTAAAAAGTGTGTCGCCGAATATGGCGCGGATCTGATCGTTATCCAACTCAAAAGCACGGATCCCAATGGGATGGACCGCGCCCCGGAAGAGGCAGCGCAGGTGGTCAAAAAGGTCGCCGACGCCATTGACGTGCCTCTGGTTGTTTGGGGTACCGCCAATAACCAGAAAGATGAACTGGTCCTCAAGAAGATTTCCGAGTTGTGCACGGGAAAGAATGTCGGCCTTGGTCCCGTGGAAGAAGGCAACTACAAGGGGGTCGGTGCAAGCGCTCTCGGATATGGCCACTGTATCGTAGCTTCCTCTCCCATCGATGTGAATCTTGCGAAACAGCTGAATATCCTTCTCGGAAATCTCGGAGTTCCGAGCGAGAAGATAGTGATCGACCCGACCACCGGTGGTCTCGGATACGGGTTGGAGTACAGCTATTCCGTCATGGAGCGGATCCGGATGGCGGCTTTGACTCAGGAAGATGACAAGCTGCAGTTGCCCCTTATCAACAACGTCGGCAACGAAGTGTGGAAGTGCAAAGAAGCCGGGCAGCCCATCCAGGACGCCCCCACTTTGGGCGATCCGGAAAATCGTGGAATCCTGATGGAGTCGGTCGCTGCGGTCTGTTACCTTCTTGCCGGGTCCGACATCGTTATCCTTCGGCACCCGGAGTCTGTCCGCCTTGTTCGCTCCTTCATCGATTTGACCTTGAACGGCGGCATGGCAATGGACGTTCAACCGATCTCCAAAAGGCTTGAACTCCAGGAAGCGGATTTGATCGCCTTGTCACCTGCTCCGGATCTGCAATTCGGGGAAGGGGCTGCGCCCGCCAAGGAAAAGGTTGCCAAAGCGGCTGCCCCTGAGAAGAAGGAAGCGAAGCCCGAAGCCGCGAAGAAGGAAGTGAAACAGGCCCCGGCGGCCGCAGCACCGAAGGCCGCGCCGGCCGCCCCCGCTGAGGACAAGGCGAAGGCTGAGGCCGAGGCGAAAGCGAAATCGGAAGCCGAAGCGAAGGCAAAGTCTGAGGCTGAACAGAAGGCTAAAGCGGACGCCGAAGATAAAGCGAAAGCGGCTGCCGAGGCGAAGGCCAAGGTAGAAGCCGAGGCGAAGGCCAAGGCGGAAGCGGAAGCCAAGAAAAAGGCGGAAGCGGAAGCCAAAGCCCTTGAGGAAAGCAAAGCGAAGGAAAAAGAGGATCTGCAAGCGCTGCGTTACCAAAGGGCGCTGGAACGGGAAAAAGCGGCTTCAGAGCGGGCTGTCAGCACCTCGGCTGCCAAGACGGCTGCAAAAGAGCAACTTGGCCTGGTTGATCGCATGATAGCCAACATTGACAAAATACATAAGCGTATCTGATCGATAACCACACTTAATTAGTACGGACGATTCCGGAAATAAAGGGAGGAACCCCGAAATGACGACTGAAGAAGTCAAGAAAGCAGTAAAGAAAGAAAAAGCCCCTGTGAGGGCACAAGATCTGACGGTTGATCCCGCGAGCGCTCAAATGATCGAGAGGGCCTGGGACCTCGAGATCGAAACTATTTTCGATCGTGCCCAGAGCATGAAGCCTTGTAATATCGGCGTTCAGGGAACCTGCTGCAAGAACTGTTCTCAGGGTCCTTGCCGCCTGCCGCTTCCGAAGGGTGGGGTCGAAGGAAAAGATACCCGTAAGGGGCTTTGCGGTGCGACCGCGGAGACGATCGCCGCGCGGAATTTTGCCCGAATGGTTGCGGCCGGTGCCGCTGCGCACTCGGATCATGGCCGGGGTGTTGCAGAGACGTTCCTTGCCGCCGCGAGGAAGGAAACGCACGATTACCACATTCGCGACACCAAGAAACTTCTTGAAATCGCCCCTGATTTTGGCGTCGAGATTACGGTTCAGGGTGAGAATGGCGAAGTCCTCGACCGCGATATCGATGAGATCGCAGTCGAAGTCGGAGAAGCCGCTCTCGCTCAGTGGGGCCAGCAGCAGGGTGAGGTTTGCACGGCCAAACGAGCCCCGGCGCCGCGCTATGAACTCTGGAAAAAACTTGGTGTTCTTCCCCGCGGGATCGACCGCGAGATCGTTGAGATCATGCACCGGACCCATATCGGTGTCGATCAGCACTATGAGAATATCCTGGAGCAATGTTCCCGGGCCGCCATCGGTGATGGCTGGGGCGGATCCATGATCGCCACGGACCTTCAGGATGTTCTGTTTGGTTGCCCGTATCCTGTGAAAAGTACTGCTAACCTCGGTGTTCTCAAAGCGGATCATGTCAATATCGTCATCCATGGCCATGAACCGCTCTTAAGCGAAATGATCGTTCAGGCGGCGGAACTTCCGGAAATGGTTGAGCTTGCAAAATCGAAAGGTGCACATGGGATCCAGCTGAGCGGTATCTGTTGCACTGCGAATGAACTGCTTATGCGGCATGGGATCCCGCTTTGCGGAGACTTCCTGCAGCAGGAACTGGCTATCGTGACGGGCGCTGTAGATGCTATGGTGGTGGATGTGCAGTGCATTATGGAGAATATTGCCAACGTGGCGCAATGTTTCCATACCAAAGTTATTACAACGAACCCGAGAGCAAAAATTGCTTCAGGAGATACCATTCATATCGAGTTCGATGAACATACTGCATTCGAAGATGCGAAGAAAATCGTAAGAACAGGTATTGAAAATTTCCCCAACCGGTCTAAGCCGGTTATCATTCCCGACGAAAAGTCAGATCTTGTCGCGGGATTCAGCTATGAAGCGATCAATTATCACTTGGGCGGAACTTTCCGCGCTTCCTACGCACCATTGAACGACAATATCATCAATGGCCGGATCCGCGGGATCGGCGGCGTCGTTGGGTGCAACAACGCCCGTACCGTTCATAACGAGGGTCACCTGACGGTTGTCAAAGAGCTGATCAAACACGATGTCATCGTTCTGACGACCGGTTGCAATGCGATCGCCTGTGCGAAAGCCGGCCTTCTCACCCCCGAAGCCGCGAAGGTGTTCTGCGGTCCGGGGCTGGCGGAAGTCTGTGAAACGGTCGGCATTCCCCCTGTATTGCACATGGGCTCCTGTGTCGACAACAGCCGGATTCTGATGGCGGCTGCAGAGGTTGTGAAGGCCGGCGGACTCGGCAACGACATCAGCGACTTGCCGGCCGCAGGGTCCGCACCTGAGTGGATGAGTGAAAAGGCTATCAGCATTGGGCATTATTTTGTAGTGTCGGGTGTTTACACGGTCTTTGGGGTAACCCTGCCCGTCAGTGGCGCGCCTGTCTTCGAGAACCATCTCTATAAGGAACTCGAGAATATCTATGGTGGCATGTGGGATTTGGTCGTCGATCCTTATGAGCATGCCCAGAAGATGATCGCCCATATCGACAAGAAACGTAAGGCCCTTGGCATCGACAAAGCCAGGGAGCGTGTCCTGTTTGATATGGCGGCACGCCGTGATCTGGAAGCCGCTTAAGTAAACGTGAACCGGAATAATGCCTCTTAAGAAGGGAGGAAGTGTCTTATGTCTAAATTAGTAGCATTTGCAGCGATCCAAGGTGCTTACAATATCGTTTCCAAGGCTGAAGGCAAGTATAAGAAGGCCCTGGAGACCTATGGCGGCAGCCAGAAACTCGAATTTCCCAACACGGCGTATTTCCTGCCGATCATCTACTCGCTGACCGGCATAAAGGTGACCGACCTCGATTCAGCCAAAAAACCGCTCGAGTTTGCACGCAAACTCCTGCCGCCCCACGTGAAGAAGGACTGCCATCTCCCCTACCTCGGCCCGCTGCTGGATGCCGGTATGGGTGCCCTGTTCGCCGAAGAAATCGCCGAGGCGATCCGGTACGTCGAAGACCCGGGTTTTTATCAGCCTGAGGTGGAGGATCCCGATGTCGAAAACGGGAAAATCTGGCTGGGTGCCGCGGATGACGCGATCATGCGCAAGCGCGGGGTGGAATTCGTGGACGGCACGGCCCCTGGCTTCGCAGCCATAGTCGGTGCCGCGAACGATTCCGCGCAGGCCAAGAAGCTTGCCGAAGAATATCAGCTGAAGAGCATTTACGTTTTTATGGCCGCGAACCAGAACGGGACGACCTTCGCCGAACAGCTGATTCAGGAAGGCGTCCAGATTGGTTGGAACACCCGGCTCGTTCCGTTTGGTCCGGATATCTCCGCGGCAGTCTTCGCGCTCGGTTTCGCGAACCGCGCGGGCTTGTCTTTCGGCGGCATCCAGCCTGGTGATTACAAGAAGATGCTGGCCTATCAGAAAAACCGTATTTTCGCGTTCGTCAATGCCCTGGGCGAGGTGAACGCCGAGTGGGCGGCCAATGCCGCCGGCTGCGTCAACTGGGGCTTCCCGACGCTTGCAGATACGGATATCCCTGAAATCCTGCCGACCGGGGTTTGCACATACGAGCACGTCGTGGCGAATATCCCGATCGATGAGATGAGCCAGAAGTCCATCGAAGTGCGCGGGCTGAAGGTCACCATCTCGAAGATTGATATCCCGCTGGCCTACGGACCTGCCTTCGAGGGTGAGCGTGTTCGTAAAGATGATCTTTACCTCGAGATGGGCGGCGGTAAGACGCAGTGTACCGAGCTTGTCAAGATGGCCGAGATGAACGACATCGAAGACGGACATGTCGAAGTGGTCGGACCGGATGTGAGTGATAGCAAGAAAGGCGATCGTCTGCCTCTCGGCATTTATGTCCAGGTGGCCGGTCGAAAGATGCAGCCCGACTTCGAGCCGATTCTGGAGCGGCAGATTCACCATCTGATCAACTATGCCCAGGGCATCATGCACATTGGGCAACGCGACATCTCCTGGGTGCGCGTCGGTCAGCAGGCCATCGAGAAGGGTTTCACGATCAAGGATATCGGCAAAATCCTGCACGCGAAACTTCATCAGGATTTCGGCAGCATCCTGGATAAGGTCGCCGTCACCCTTTACACGAAGAAGGAAGACGTCGCCAAACTCACCGATCGGGCCCGGAAGGAGTACCGGGTGCGTGATGACCGCGTCGAGAAGATGACGGATGAGAGTGTCGAGACGTATTACTCCTGCACACTCTGTCAGTCCTTCGCTCCGAGCCATGTCTGTATGGTCAGCCCTGAGCGGACGGGCCTTTGCGGTGCCTACAACTGGATGGATTGCAAGGCGTCCTTTGAGATCAATCCCACTGGACCCAACCAGCCGGTAGAGAAAGGGGAATGTCTGGACCCCAAGTTGGGACAGTGGAAAGGCGTCAACGACTTTGTCTTCAAGGCGTCTCGCCAGGCCATTACCCATTACAACTTTTACAGCCTGGTCAATGACCCGATGACCACTTGTGGTTGCTGCGAGTGCATTGCCGCAGTACTGCCGGGTTGTAATGGTATCATGACGGTTCACCGAGATTACACAGGTCAGACCCCCTGCGGCATGAAATTTACGACCCTCGCCGGTGTCATGGGCGGCGGTCAATCTTCTCCGGGGTTTGTCGGGCACTCTAAATACAATATTACGCAGCGGAAGTTCATTGTCGGGGACGGCGGACTGCACAGGCTCGTTTGGCTGCCCAAGTCGCTCAAGGAAGAGATCCGGGACCGCTTGGTGAAACGGGGCGAAGAGCTGGGAATCCCCGACCTGGTGGACAGGATTGCGGACGAGACGGTCGGGATCACCGAGGATGAGATCATGCCTTTTCTGAAGGAGAAAGATCATCCGGCATTGAAGATGGAGCCCATCGTCGGGTAATTCTGATCGTCCACATCTAAAGAACCCGGTGCCAGGGCCGCGCCGCGGCCCTGGCCCTCTCAATCGTGATCAGGAGAAAATTATGGGATTAACTGGAATTCAGATATTCAAGTTGCTGCCGAAGACCAATTGTGGAGAATGCGGGGTTCCTACCTGCCTTGCCTTTGCCATGAACTTGGCCTCGGGCAAGGCGGAACTCGATGCCTGCCCTTACGTGTCGGATGAGGCGCGTGAGCAGTTGGCGGAGGCCTCCGCACCGCCGATCCGCCCTGTAGCGGTCGGCGCCGGTGTGAGGGCCTTCAAGACAGGCGGTGAAACCGTCCTGTTCAGGCATGAGAAAACCTTTTACAACCCGACCGCGGTTGCCGTTCTGGTTCTGTCGGATACGGACGCCACAACGCTGGATACCAAGCTCAAGGCTTGGAATGCCCTCCAGTATGAGCGTGTGGGGTTGAACCTCAGGCCCGAGCTGGTCGCCCTCAAAGATGTCAACGGGGATGCCGGTGCATTTGCGGCTGCGGCTAAGAAGATCGCTGAGGAAAGCGAGTTCAACCTGATTCTCATGACGGAAAATAGTGACGTCATGAAGGCAGGGGTCGAGGCCTGCGCGTTCAAGAAGCCGCTCCTGTATGCTGCTACGGCAGAGAACGTGGATGCTATGGGCGCCCTCGCGAAAGAAAAGGGTCTGCCGCTGGCTGTGCGGGCCGACAATATTGACGGGCTGATCAGCCTTAGTGACAAACTGACCGGCATGGGCCTGAAGGATCTGGTTCTCGATTCGGGTGCGCGCGAATCGAAACAGGTTCTCCAGGACCAGGTGGCGATCCGCCGGGCAGCCCTCAAGGCTGCAAACCGGTCCCTCGGTTTTCCGACGATTGCCTTCCCTTGCGAGATGGCTGGCAACCTCCATATGGAGACCCTGTTCGGTGCGCTTTTGATTGCCAAATATGCGGGGATCATCGTGCTTTCCGATTTTACGGGAGCGAGTCTCTTCCCGTTGCTGCTCGAGCGGCTCAATATCTTTACCGACCCGCAGCGCCCGATGACGGTGACGCAGGGCATCTACGAAATCGGTTCTCCGGATGAGAACTCGCCGGTTCTGATCACCACCAATTTCTCCCTCACCTACTTCATTGTGAGCGGAGAGATAGAAGGGAGCCGTATTCCCAGTTGGCTGCTGATCATGGATACCGAAGGATTGTCCGTTATGACCGCTTGGGCGGCGGGGAAGTTCTCGGGGGATGCAGTCGGGGCATTCGTGAAGAAATGCGGTATCGCGGATAAGGTAAAACACAAGAAAATCATCATTCCTGGTTATGCCGCCTCCATCAGCGGAGACATGGAGGAGGAACTGCCTGGCTGGGAGATTCTGATCGGACCCCGGGACGCTTCCTTGATACCGAAGTTTCTCAAGGAAATGAATAAATAAGCCAAGAGCTGGCGATGGTTTTAATCTCAAACGACGGAGTAGACCAATGTTATTGATTGGAGAAAACCTGAATGTCATCAACCGGCAGATAGGGAAGGCTTTCAGGGAAAAAGACCCGCGTCCGATTGTCGAGGAAGCGATCCGGCAGAAGGAAAAAGGCATGGACTGGATCGATATCAACCTGGGTCCTGCCAGGAAAGGTGGCCCTGAACTGATGGAGTTCGTCGTGAAGACGGTTCAGGAGGCCATTGGAGACAGCCCTCCCCTTTGTCTGGATACGTCCAATGTGGAGGCTATGGAAGCTGGATTGGCTGCACACAAGGGGAAAGCGATCATCAATTCGATCATGTGCCGTGCGGAGCGCTATGAGAAAATGATTCCTCTGGCCGTGAAGTACAAGGCCAACATGATCGCGTTAATGTGGGGGCCTGACGGGTTGCCTCGGGACGAGAACGAGCGGGCCGCTCTAGCAGTTGAATTGATCTATGCCGCCAACGAGGCTGGGGTGCCGAACGAAGACATCTTTGTAGATGGCATCGTGACGCCGGTCAATATCCAGCAGCCTCAATTGATGAGTCTTTTGGCTTTCCAGGAAATGCTGCAGGATATCGCTCCGGGCTGCAAATCGACCTGTGGGCTGTCGAACGTTTCCAACGGGCCGCCTGACCATCTGCGACCGATCCTGAATCAGACTTACATGGTCATGTTGGAGCGGAAAGGGATGTATTCCTGTATCGCCGACGCATACGATGACGGTCTGGTCGCGATGGCCCGTGGGAAGCGTCCTGATATCGTTGAAGTTATCCACAAGGTCATGGACAAAGAAAACGTTGAGATGAACAGCGTCTCGAAAGAGCTTCAGGATTACGCGAAGACTGCGAGGGTTATTCTGGGTCACTCGCTCTATTCTGATTCGTGGCTCGAGATCTAGGCTCCCTGATCAGGCTGTCCGGAATGGACGTAAGCAGCCTGATCAAGGGGGTTTTCTGATTCGAGTCTGCGCTTTCTTTGGTCTGTGGGAAGTGCTTTCTCCAGGCCTTGCAGACGCGAGGGGCTGTGTCTGTGTGCAGGCGCAGCCTCGTTGGCCGTGGGGGAAAGCGCAGGCCGGCGAGTGCGGTCAGCCGTTGAGGTTTTTCGTAGGTGCAGTGGCCCCGCAGGACGATGGCTCAGAGAAGAGCCTCTCCATTCCTGGTCGACGGATGAGGGATGGGGAGGTTCTCTTTTTTGGTCGGCGGGCCCAAAAGGATTTTTTCCTTTATCGTTTGGGGATATTCCGTCTAATATGGCGGTTGAATGTCTGCTTGAACGATTTGCGGCATGTTCTGAGCTGAAAATTGAGAGGTGAGGATTTGAATTCTTGCAGCAGGGAGGAGAAACCCAGCACCCCGGCGGATTTCGAGCGTTTGGAACAGGACCGCCTCATTCAGGAGAACCTGCAAAGGATCGGCAGAAAGATTCTCGTGATGAGCGGCAAAGGGGGCGTGGGAAAAAGTACGGTCGCAACCTATCTGGCGCTGCGGCTGAGTGCCCGCGGACACCGGGTCGGCCTTCTGGACGTCGATCTGCATGGGCCCAGTATCCCTCATCTGGTGGATGTGCACGGGGGATTTGAGATGGAGGGTGAGGGTATTATTCGGCCATGCGCCTTCTCTCAGAATCTGAAGGTGGCATCCCTCGAGATGATGCTGGGTGACCGAGATGCAGCGGTTATCTGGCGCGGGCCGCTCAAGATCAGTGCCATACGGCAGTTTATCTCCGATATTACGTGGGGGGAGCTGGATTTTCTGATCGCTGATTCTCCGCCGGGCACGGGGGACGAACCGCTTACGGTCGCACAGACGATCCCGGAAGCCGAGGCGCTCGTTGTGACAACGCCGCAGGAGATCAGCCTGGCGGATGTCAGAAAATCGATCAATTTCTGCCGTCAGGTGGGAATGAAGATTCTGGGTGTCGTCGAAAATATGAGCGGGTTCAGTTGTCCGCATTGTGGAAAGGAAATCAATCTTTTTGGAAAAGGCGGGGGCGAGAGGATGAGCAAGGCTATGGGTGTGCCTCTACTCGGTCAAATTCCGATCGAGCCCAAGATGGTTGAACTGGCTGATGCCGGGAAATTGGATGCGCTCCTCGCCATGGATGAGTTGGAAGTCAACCGCGCCTATGATGGGTTGGTCGACGCCGTTTTGAAAGGGAATGCTTGAGGGAGGTTCAGGGTATGGAGAAAGGAAGAATAGCCGTTCCGTCTATGGGTTCGGGGGGAATGGATGGACAGAGGTCAGGACATTTCGGTCATTGCGATGTTTTTACCTTGATCGATGTCGAGGAAGGCCGGGTAAAGGATATCATCACCATCCCCAATGAGGCACATGTGCAGGGTGGATGTATGGTGCCAGTCAATCTGTTGGCCGAGCATAATGTCAATGCACTCATCGTGGGGGGAATCGGCATGCGCCCGCTGATGGGTTTCAGGCAGATGGGGATCGATGTTTATTATGATGTAGAAAGACCTGCCATCAGGCCTGTGGTGGAGGATCTGATCGCCGGCCGATTGCCTCTCATCGGCGAGGAGCAGGTATGCGGCGGCGGTGGCGGCCGCTAAGGTGCATTTCAGCATAAGAAGAGGTTTTTGGGGTCATGGAGAACAAGACACTGACTGACGATGTTTACAAGATGCTTTCTGAATCCGGGTATTCGGATAAAGCCATAGAGTATTTTCGGACCCAGGCCAATATGGGCGTGTTGGAAGATGCCGATCAGGTGACGGATCTTACGGGACCTTGCGGCGATTCGATGAAGCTTTCGCTCAAGGTCGACGAAGGTGTAATTCGAGACGCCAAGATCCAGATACTCGGCTGTCCGGGGGCTGTTGCTTCCGGATGCGCTTTGACCGGCCTTGCCAAAGGAAAGCGCCTGGATGAGGCTGCAAAGTTCGATCTCGATATGCTTTATAAAGAACTGGAGAAGCTTCCGGATCAAAAGGTGCACTGTGCACGATTGGCTTTAAGGACATTGCAGAAGGCCATCAAAGAATATGAGGAAAAGGCCGCTGAAAAAACGGCCGCAGCCGGCTAAGGTATTTCCGGTTTTGGAGGGCCTGAAGATGAAAATCGCCGTGAGTGCAAGAGGAAAAGATCTGAACGCGGATGTGGACCCTCGATTCGGGCGTGCGTCCTATATCCTCATCGTGGATTCCGATACGTGGGAATTCGAGGTGTGGGATAACAGCGAAAATTTGAACGCCCTGAAAGGGGCCGGCATCCAGGCTGCGGCCAATATCAGCGGAAAGGGCGTGGAGGTGCTGCTGACCGGGCATTGCGGTCCGAACGCGTTCAAGGCGCTGCAGGCCGGGCATGTTCGCGTAGCCAACAACGCGGAGGCCGAAGGCTCGGTTAGGAAGGCCGTTCAGGCTTATCTCGATGGCCGCCTGCCCTTGGCGGACGAAGCGGATGTCGAAGGGCAATGGTAGACCTGACGACCTTGTGTTGTCGAGGGAGGGACAGGTTAGCGCAAACGGCGGTATTCGTATTCGATCCGGTCCAGGTTCGTCAGGTACTGCTGCTGGAAGATCAGGTCGTCGAAGCGGCTGATCTCATTGCGAAGAGGTGTGAGCAGCGGCAGGAGATCCACCCCGTAGGTGTTGTTCTTTCTTTTATCCGCTTCATAAATCACCATGAGGGCATAATACTGAACAACGACCCGAACGCTCGGCGTGCGTCGGAAGAGATAGGCTCTGCCTCCTACGGTATTTACAAAGAAGGCGGCATAGGTATAAGTGACTTGAAAAGAGGGCCGGATGCTGTCCGGATCGGCACAGGGGGCCGGCAGCATCAACCAACTGAACAGCATGTCGAAGGTGTCTTCCATACTATCCGGTTCGTTGGTTAGGATCTCGCTGGCGAGACGTAGATCCTGGGCTTTGAGTGTCCTGAAAAAATGGTGCAAATTGGCGAGCAGGATCCGTGGATCGCTGGCCTCTTCGGCCGGCACGGGAGGGTGCTTGATCAGTTTTTTAAGGATGACCTTGAGACGCTCGTAGGCACTGACGTCGGGACTCAAGCGCTGAAAATATTCCGTTCCGTCAAGATATTCAAAATAGTTCTGCAACCTTGAAAACAAGACTTCGCAGGGATCCGGCTGCGCGGTGGCGTTGTTCGAAGGCTCCTCCGTTTCGGGGGGCTCGGGTGTCTCGGCTTCGGATTCATCAATTTTTGCCGGCTCTTGAGGAGTGGAAGGTTCTTCAAGTTGCGCCCCTGAAGCCGGGTGCTCATCCTCTACGGCCGTTTGAATGGCGGCGCGATGCTGGTGGGGCGGTTGCCGGTGGGAGTAGAAATAGTATCCGGAACCAAGCCCTATCACCAGCAGGGCAAGGAAAATCAACCATGGGAGGCGCGAAGGCTTTTTCATGTGAATCTATCCAGCGGTAGGTAGTTCCCTCTGAAAAACGGTTTAAACCTCGAGAACTGATGCTCTGAAATTTAAGAGAGTTTCTTCCAGCGATCGTACAATGTTCTTTCCGCGGTCCGCCCATACGGAATCATTGGTAAAACACAGGCTTGTTTCCGGATAGAAACCAGTCAAGCAATGCGATATGCCTTACGGCCTTCTTCGTAAAGATCGTTTCCCGCTGTATCGTTAACGACGACCAAGGGCATTTCTTCCACGTAAAGTTCACGAATGGCCTCTGGACCGAGGTCATGATAAGCGACGACATGCGCTTTGCGGATAGATTGGGACATCAGGGCTCCTGCTCCGCCGATCGCTGCGAAATAGACGGCACCATATGTCATCAAGGCTTGTTTGACGGCATCTGAGCGCTTCCCTTTTCCGATGATGCCTTTCAACCCTTTTTCGAGCAGTTGAGGTGTGTAGGGGTCCATCCGGTAGCTTGTGGTGGGGCCGGCTGCGCCGATCGGGCGGCCGGGAGGTGCGGGCGAGGGCCCAACATAGTAAAGCACCTGGCCTGCCAGTGGAATGGGAAGAGGCTCTCTGGCCTCGATCAGTTCGACCAGGCGCCGGTGGGCCGCGTCCCTCGCGGTGTAAAGAACGCCGCTCAGGAGGACCCGGTCACCGGCCCGCAGGGCAGCGACGTCGGAGGCCGTCAGGGGAGTCTTGAGGTGTATGGATCGATCCATTGGCAACTCCTGTGCTTAAAGGGTGATCTCTATATGGCGGCTGGCGTGACATTGAACATTGATGGCCAAAGGCAGACTCGCGATATGACAAGGCATCATCAGGATATGCACCGCCAGAGACGTGATGCGTCCACCGAGCCCCTGGGGGCCGACGCCGGTCCGGTTGATGGCTTCCAGTACCTCCTGCTCCATAGCGGCCAGATCGGCGTCTGGATTGAGTTCACCCAAAGGCCGAAGAAGAGACCTTTTTGCCATGATCGCGCTCTGCTCGAAGTTGCCGCCTATCCCGACCCCCACAATGGTGGGAGGGCAGGGATTGGGTCCGGCCTCCTCCACCGTCTGGACAATCTTTTCCTTCACGCCGGTCCAACCCGCGGATGGAGGCAGCATGTAAAGACGGCTCATGTTTTCGCTTCCACCTCCTTTCGGCACCACCCAGAGACGAAGCGCCGATCCTTTCACCAGATTGGCGTGGATGATGACGGGGGTGTTGTCGCCGGTGTTCTTGCGCGAAAAAGGATGACAGACACTCTTGCGCAGGTATCCCTCTTCGTACCCTTCTCTTACGCCCTGCGCCACGGCGTCTGCAAAGCCGCCGTGCGCTACGGCCATGTCCTGCCCAATGTCGGCGAACACGACGACGAGGCCGGTATCCTGGCAGATGGGGATACGCTCGTTGCGGGCGATCCGGGCGTTTTCGATAAGCCGTTCGAGGATTTCCCGGCCGACGGGAGAGGCCTCCTCGGTCCGGGCCTTTTCGAACGCCTGTATGACATCCTCACCTAGTTCATAATTGGCCTCGATGACTGCGGCCTTGACCGCTTCGGTGACAGCATGAGCTTCTATGTGGCGCATTCCTGGCCCCCGCGATTTGACTTTTGAGATTCGGAGCGTTACATATAGGCGGTTTCATCCGCTGGCCGAATCCACGTTCCCGTACGGTTCGAATAATATACAAAACCGGAACCGGGGAAGCAATAAAAAGAGAAGAAGGAGGCTCTTATGAACGGTCCGCGTCTCCATATCCTCCTGACGAATGACGACGGGATTCACGCTCCGGGGCTCTATGCCCTGCATGAAGCGCTCAAGCGGGATTTCGACCTGACCATCGTCGCACCGGAGGTCGAGATGAGCGCTGTGGGGCATGCCATTACCCTATCAACGCCTCTCCGGGTCCGGCGGATCCGCAAAGCCCGCCGTTTCTACGGCTACGCCGTGAACGGCACCCCCGCCGACTGTGTCAAGATCGCCATTCAGGAACTGCTGGAACGTCCGCCCGATGTGGTCCTTTCGGGGATCAATCTCGGTGCCAACGTAGGTGTCAATGTGCTCTATTCCGGGACGGTTTCCGCGGCAACGGAAGGGGCTTTCCTTGGTGTGCCGTCGGCCGCTTTTTCGCTTGGGACAATCAGGAACCCCGATTATCGATTCGCGGCGAGATTCAGCAGGCAGATCATCGAATTTCTCCTTAGCGCGGAGCTGCGCGTAGGCACGGCGCTCAACGTGAATATACCAGCGGTGCCCGAGGAGCAGATCAGGGGAGTGGTTTTGACGCGGCAGGGCATTTCGAGATTCATTGAACGGTTCGATAAACGAACTGATCCGCGTGGGCATACCTATTATTGGTTGACGGGCGAGACCCCAGTTGAAATCGGGAATCCGGATACGGACGGGATGGCCTTGAAAAATGATTACATTACCATTACCCCGATCCATTACGATCTGACCTGCCACAGCGAGCTGGAAAGACTCAAAAGCACAGGCCCACCGCTGTTTGAAGGATGGCGGCGGACCCGTGCAGAATAGTCCCTTCGGGAATCAGTCTTGCTATCGTCCTTCACCGGCCATCTGTTTAAGGGCCTCGTACCGGTCCTTCATATCCGCTTCGGCCTTATCGAACAGCTTTTCCGCGTTTTCGGGGAAGGTCCGCATAAGGCTCGAATAACGAACCTCGCCCATCAGGAAAGACTTGAAGTCGCCTTCGGGATCCTTCGAATCAAGGATAAAGGGATTTTTGCCCTCTTCCTTCAGGCGGGGGTCGAACCGGTAAAGCGGCCAGTATCCCGTTTCAACGGCCTTCTTTTCCTCCTCCTGGCTCAGGCCCATGTTGATGCCATGGTTAATGCAGGGGGAATAGGCGATGATCAGCGACGGACCCCGATAGGATTCGGCCTCGAGCACGGCCTTGAGCAGCTGGTTTTTGTTGGCGCCCATGGCGACCGAAGCTACGTAGACATAGCCATAGATCATGACCATCCGTCCGAGGTCTTTCTTACCCGTGAATTTGCCCCCGGCGGTGAATTTAGCGACCGCGCCGGTGGGCGTCGACTTGGAAGCCTGTCCGCCGGTATTGGAATAGACCTCGGTGTCGAGGACGAGGATGTTGACATCGTGACCGGTGGCCACGACGTGGTCGAGACCGCCGTAACCGATATCATAAGCCCAGCCGTCTCCGCCTATGATCCAGATGGATTTCTTCGTGAGGTAATCACGGCGCTCCAGGATTTCCAGGAGAATCGGATCAAAGTCTTCCTCCGAATCAATCATCGCATGCTCGATCCCTTCGACGACGGCGCGGCCGTACTGCTTGGACTTGTCACCGTCACTCATATTCTCGAGCCAGCTGTTCAGGGATTCTTTCAGCTCGGGGTTGATGTCGCGACTGATGGCCTGGCGGACAATGTCCGCCAGTTTTTCGCGTCTCTGGCTGACGCCGAGTTCCATACCGAAACCGTACTCGGCGTTGTCCTCGAAAAGGGAGTTGGCCCAGGCGGGCCCATGGCCCTCCTCATTGACCGTGTAGGGGCAGCTGGGGGCGGATCCCCCATAGATGGAGGAGCATCCCGTAGCGTTGGCGATCATCATGCGATCGCCGAAGAGCTGGGTGACCAGCCGGATATAAGGGGTTTCACCGCAGCCCGCGCATGCCCCCGAGAATTCGAACAGGGGTTTGCGGAACTGGCTGCCTTTGACCGATGTGGCCGGCATGAGATCTCCCGGGTTCGGCAGATCGCTGGCGAACGCGTGGTTGAGGACCTCGTTTTCCTTTTGGGTCTCGAGCGGCTTCATGACCAAGGCCTTCTTCTTGGCGGGGCATACCTGAGCACAGTTACCGCACCCCGTGCAGTCCAGCGGACTGATCTGAACGCGATATCGGTACCCCTTCAGTTCCTTTCCTTTGGCCTCGACCGTGACGAAGTGCTCCGGTGCGTCCTCGAGATCGTCAGGGCGAGCCAGCACGGGCCGGATGACGGCATGAGGACAGACAAAGGAGCACTGGTTGCACTGGATACAATTTTCCGGCTGCCATTCGGGCACATTGATGGCGATGCCTCTTTTTTCATATTGCGTCGTAGCCGTCGGAAAAACCCCGTCAGGCGGCAGGGCGCTCACCGGCAACTTGTCGCCCTGTTGCGCCAGCATGGGGCGCATGATCTTTTCCACGAATTCGGGTTCATCCCGTTTGTCGTATTGTTCCCGGCCCGCACTGGCCCAGGATGCAGGGACATCGATCTTCTCGAGTGCGCCGATTGCCTTGTCGACGGCATCGATGTTCATCTGGACGACCTTTTCGCCCTTTTTACCGTAGGTCTTCTTGACTGCATCCTTGATGTAGCCCAAGGCCTCCTCAGGGGGGATGACATTGGCGATGTGGAAAAAGGCGGCCTGCATGATCATGTTGATCCTGCCGCCAAGCCCGAGCTGAGAGGCGATTTTGACAGCGTCGATATTGTAGAAATCCAGCTTCTTGCGCGCAATGGTGCGTTTCATGTCATTCGGCAACTGGGTGTCCATTTCCTCTATGGACCACGGAGAATTGAGCAAAAATGCACCACCGTCCCTGATGCCTTCCAGGATATCGTACTCTTTGACGAAGCCCGGGTTGTGGCAGGCGATGAAATCCGCCTTGGTCAACTGATAGGGGGATCGGATGCGGTGTGGCGAAAACCGCAGATGGCTTACGGTGATTCCTCCGGATTTCTTCGCATCGTAGGCAAAATAGGCTTGGGCGTACAGATCGGTGTTTTCCCCGATGATCTTGATGGCATTCTTGTTGGCTCCCACCGTCCCGTCGGCGCCCAGACCCCAGAATTTGCAGCGGACGGTCCCCTCCGGAGCGGTGTCGACGTATTCCTCTAGTGGCAGGGACGTATGGGTGACATCATCTTTGATGCCCACCGTAAAATGGTTTTTGGGGGTGTGGCCTTTGAGGTTGTCGAAGACGGCCTTGACCATGGTGGGGGTGAATTCCTTGCTGCCGAGGCCGTAACGACCGCCGACGACCAGCGGCCGTTTGCTCTCGGCCCAGAAGGCGGTGCAGATGTCCTGGTACAAGGGTTCACCGATCGCACCGGGGGATTTGGTCCGATCGAGAACGGCGATGCGGTTGACGGTGGCGGGAACGGTCCTGAGGAAATGCTCCCTCGAAAAGGGTAGATAGAGACGGACCTTCACCAGTCCGACGCGTTCACCGAGCTTGTTCATGTAATTGACCGTCTGCTCGATCACATCGCAGCTCGAGGCCATGGACACGATGATCCGGTCGGCCTCCGGGTCGCCGATGTAATCGAAGAGATGGAAATGTCGACCGGTGATGTCCGCGACCTTGTCCATTTCTTCCTGGACGATATAAGGGACCTGCTGGTAAAAGGGATTGCACGCCTCGCGGTTTTGAAAGAAAATGTCCGGGTTCTGGGCGGTCCCTCTCAGTTGGGGGTATTCCGGGTTCATGGCGCCGCGGCGGAACTCGTCAATTGCATCCCAGTCTACGAGTTTCGCCATGTCGGCATAATCGATGACGTCGATCTTCTGGATCTCCATGGAAGTCCTGAAGCCGTCGAAAAAATGGAGAAAAGGTACGCTTGACCGGATCGAGGCCAGATGGGCTATAAGGGCCAGATCCATGACCCCCTGAACGGACGAGGATGAGAGGAGCGCAAAACCCGTCTGTTTGACAGCGTTGATGTCCGAATGGTCACCGAAAATGGACAGGGCATGGGTCGCCAGGGCGCGGGCCGACACATGAAAGACGGCGGGCATGAGTTCGCCTGCGATCTTGTACATGTTGGGGACCATCAAGAGCAGCCCTTGCGAAGCCGTGAAGGTCGTCGCAAGCGCCCCGGCTGAGAGGGCCCCGTGAACTGCGCCGGCGGCACCGGCTTCCGACTGCATTTCCTCTACCTTCAACACCTGGCCGAAGATGTTTTTGCGCCCGTGCGCGGCCCATTCATCACAGTATTCCCCCATGGTACTCGAGGGGGTGATAGGGTAAATGGCCGCCACATCACTCATGGCATAGGCCACATGGGCCGCAGCCTCGTTTCCTTCAACGGTCTTTTTTGTTACAGTCATAATGGTTTTTCCTTTCTCCCATTTCTTTCTGGCAGTCTGTGCCGGTCGGGTTCTCGATGAGTGGAACACCGCGAACGATTCGGCAAGCTCGGTACGGCGAGCATCCCTTTTACGTGAGAGGTTGACGGCCCGTTTGGAGATCGGTTCTGTCAGAGACGGGTAAAGGTGCTTCCCTGCGAAGGGCTGTGGACCAACGTGAAAGGGATGGCACAGAACGTTGTGAGATTTTTCACGTCCTCCATCAGCCGAAAACCCCCATGATGAAAACTGCCATAATACACAGCAGGCAAATTTTTAGTCAACAAATTTGTTTTGGGGGAAGGACCTTGCGTTTTAGGGGGCCTGCCTTTAAAATACCCACGGATGTGCAAGGGTTAGACGTTTCGGTGATTTCCATCGAGAAGGGGTGGCACTGGAAAGCCGGGGAGGGTCCTCAGCGGCGTCAGCGTCTGCACAACGCCTCCCATCCAAGACTACCCTCCGCTTTACCGGGGGATCGATGGAAACCAGGGATTTCCCGGACTGGAAACCGGAGGCAGAATATTCAATGGCATCCATGCATCGGCACACAAACGACGTGAAAGACGGTAAGGTGGCCGCCGGAGCGTCGGCGCAGAGATGGACCCTAGAGTCCGTTTTCCGACGGGAGAACCGCCGGGGCAGGGATATTGACACCTATCGAATGAGGATGAGAATCCATGCGGCCGAAGATCAAGTATCAGGTTGTTCCTCGATTTCCCGCCGGGCTCGAGAGTCTCAGGCGCTTGGCCTATAACCTTTGCTTCAGCTGGAAGGATGATATCAGGGCAATCTTCCAGCGGATCGATCCGGCCTTGTGGAGGGTTTGCGGTGAGAACCCTGTTTTGATGCTCGGTCTGGTGAGTCAGGATCGGCTGGAGGAACTGGCAAAGGATCAGGGGTTTGTGGCCCAGTTGGAGCGGGTGAGCGGCGACTTTGAACGATACCTCTCGCAGCCGAGAGTCCAAACGATGGATTATTCCGCCGAGGGGCGTGTTCAGGTCGCCTATTTTTCTGCGGAATTCGGTCTGGCGGTATGTTTGCCCATTTATTCGGGCGGCCTCGGCGTCCTGGCCGGTGACCACCTGAAATCGGCGAGTGATCTGAATGTGCCGCTCGTCGGTATCGGCCTGCTGTATCAGGAAGGATATTTCAGCCAGTATCTGAGTTCGGACGGCTGGCAGATGGAGACCTATCCTGTCAATGATTTCGGTAATATCCCGGTAGAGCGGGTTTTCGATGCGGAAGGTCGCCCTGTGAACGTGGCGGTTCAGTTCAAGGGGCAGCCCGTAGATGTCGCGGTTTGGCGCGCCGACGTCGGCCGTGTACCGCTTTATTTGCTGGATACCAACGTCGAAACCAACCCGCCCGATATTCGGCAGACGACGGCCCAACTATATGGCGGTGACCGGGAGATGCGGATCCGACAGGAGATCGTGCTTGGTATTGGAGGGGTACGGACCTTGAAGGCCTTGGGGATCGAACCGACGGTGATCCACATGAACGAAGGACATTCGGCCTTTTCCGCCCTGGAGCGGATCAATATCCTCCGGAGAGAACGAGGCCTTACCTTCGATGCCGCCCGGGAAGTGGTGCTGGCCAGTTCGGTTTTCACCACGCATACCCCTGTGCCCGCCGGAAACGATGTCTTCGATCCGGAGCTGGTGCGGGCCTATTTCGAGGAATACACCAAGGAGTTGGGATTGAACTTCAAGGTTCTTCTTGGATATGGACGCCTGGACCCACGGGACAACGCCGAACCGTTCGGCATGACAACGCTCGCATTGAGGCTTTCGGCCTACAGCAACGGCGTGAGCCGGCTTCATGGTCGGGTTGCGCGGCAGATGTGGCAGAGGGTGTGGCCCCACAATCCCGTCGAGGACATCCCGATCGACCATATCACCAACGGGATTCATGTCCCGACCTGGATCTCCGAGGAAATGGGTTTCCTGCTCGATCGCTACTTCGGACCCAACTGGCCTGAGGAAAGGGACAATGAACGGGTCTGGTCGCAGGTGGAGCAGATTCCCAGCACGGAAATCTGGCGGACACACGAGCGGAGCCGAGAACGGCTTGTGGGTTTCACACGCCGCCGCCTGGCGGAGCAACTGAAGCGGCGGGGAGCTTCCGAGGCGGAGGTTTTGCGCACGGCCGAAATCCTGACTCCTGATGCCCTTACGATCGGGTTTGCACGCCGTTTTGCCACCTATAAACGTGCCACCCTTCTTTTCCGCGACCCTGACCGCCTCGCCAGGATCGTCAACGACCCTGAGCGGCCGGTGCAGCTCATTATAGCCGGCAAGGCACATCCGCAGGACAACGCCGGCAAGGAGTTCATCAAGCGCATTATTCATTTGAGCCGACAGGAGCGTTTCAGGAAAAGGATTGTCTTTCTGGAAGACTACAACATGCACGTCGCCCAGCATCTGGTCTCCGGCAGCGACGTCTGGCTGAACACCCCCAGGCGGCCGCTCGAGGCCTGCGGAACCAGCGGTATGAAGGCGCTGGCCAACGGCTCCCTGAATCTGAGCGTTTTGGATGGATGGTGGGATGAGGGCTATGATCGTGACAGCGGTTGGGCCATTGGCCATGGTGAGGTTTACAGCGATTATGAAGCACAGGACGACATCGAGAGCCGCGACCTCTATAATCTGCTCGAAAAAGAAGTCATCCCGATCTTTTACCACCGGGGCGATGACGGGATTCCAAGGGCCTGGGTTGAGAAGATGCGCTCGGGTCTGCGGCGTCTGGTGCCGGTCTTCAACGCCCACCGGATGGTGCAGGATTATTTGAACCGGTTTTACCTGCCTTGTTCGAAGCGGCACACCGAACTGATCGGGAATGATTTTGCCGGAGCGAAAGACTTGGCGGTGTGGCGGCAGAAGCTCATGACCGGATGGCATGAGGTCGCGGTGGAGGAGGTTCTCTCCGCTGACGGACGGGAGATGCAGGTGGGGGACTTCACAGAGGTTTCAGCCCGTGTCAGGTTGGGGAGTCTGAGTCCGGATGACGTTACGGTGGAGGCCTATTACGGCAAGTTGGACCACAATGGAGAATTTGCCGAACGGCAGACCATTCCGCTCGAGGTGGCCGAAACGCAAGAGGATCGTTATCTGTATAACGGTAAAATCCCGGCCGACGGAACCGGGCGATTCGGCTACACGGTGCGGGTGACTCCCAGTATGAACCGGCTGGAAAACCGTTTCGTTTTCGGACTGGTGAGCTGGGCGTGAGGAAGGCATAGGGTGCAGAGGATGCGTGAAAAGGGTCGATTGAGGCCGGAGGAACTGGAGGCGCTGCTCAATGGAGAGGTAGCGGACCCTTTTGTCTGGTTGGGTATCCATGACGTGCGCTCCGGGTCCGATCCGGCCGTTGTGATAAGGGTGCTGATGCCTGGTGCGGCAAAGGTAACCGTGCTTGACGGATGCGGCGCGGGGTCGATGGATATTCCGATGCGAGACGAACGCGGCTTTTTCGAGTTGGTCACGCCGGGCAGTCAGCCGCCTAACCCTTACCGGATCAGGGCGGTTTTCCCTGGGAAGATCGAATCGACGTTTTATGACGCGTATAGTTTCTGGCCTGTTTTGACCGAGTATGATCTCTATCTTTTTAACGAAGGCAAGCACCACGAGATTTACAAGACGCTTGGCGCCCAGGTCATGGAGCATCAGGGCATCGAAGGAACGCTTTTCGCCATATGGGCGCCGACGGCCCGGCGCGTCAGCGTAGTCGGTGATTTCAACCAGTGGGACGGCCGTCGGCTCCGCCTGAGAAGCCGGGGGAGTTCGGGCGTATGGGAGCTGTTCGTGCCGCATGTGCATTCGGGGGCCCTTTACAAATTCGAGGTTCTCACCACAGATAACGTCTTGCTCCTCAAGTCCGACCCCTATGGCTTCAGGTTCGAACAACGCCCGAAAACGGCATCCGTCGTGCATGACTTGGGTGGATTTGTCTGGTCGGATCAGGCATGGATCGAGAAGCGGTCCAGGACCCGGGCCCTTGTGAAGCCGATGGCGATCTACGAGGTGCATGCCGGTTCATGGCGCCGGCGGGCGGAAGAAGGGGGGCGGTGGCTCAGCTATCGGGAACTGGCCGATGAACTCATCCCCTATGTCAAGGACATGGGGTTTACCCATATCCAGTTTATGCCTTTGGCGGAGCACCCGTTCGACGGTTCCTGGGGCTATCAGGTGACGGGTTATTATGGAGCCACGTCGCGTTTCGGTCCGCCTGAGGATCTCATGTTTCTCGTCGATGCGTGCCACAGGGCGGAGTTAGGGGTCCTGCTGGATTGGGTTCCTGCGCATTTCCCAAAAGACCCGCACGCTCTCGAGTTTTTCGACGGGTCGCATTTGTATGAACACGCCGATCCGCGCAAAGGCCATCACCGAGACTGGGATACGCTGATCTTCAACTACGGCCGCAATGAGGTGAAAAATTTTCTGGTTGCCAACGCGCTCTTCTGGCTCGATCGGTTTCATTTCGACGGCCTGAGGGTGGACGCCGTCGCGTCCATGCTTTACCTCGACTATTCGCGGTCGGAAGGAGACTGGATCCCGAATCGCTACGGGGGGCGTGAAAACCTGGAGGCGATCGACTTCCTTAAGGAGTTCAACACGCTTGTTTGTGAACGGTTCCCGGGGGTTGTCACTGTGGCCGAGGAATCGACGGCTTGGCCGGGTGTCACACGGCCGGTTCACCTGGGGGGACTCGGGTTTCTCTTCAAATGGAACATGGGCTGGATGCACGATATGCTCCGTTTCATGCAGACGGACCCCATTTTCCGGCGTTATCACATGAACAACCTCACGTTTGCACTGTTGTATGCCTTCCACGAGAATTTCATGCTCCCCTTGTCCCACGACGAGGTGGTGCACGGAAAATCATCGCTTCTCCAAAAGATGCCGGGGGATGATTGGCAAAAGTTCGCCAACCTGCGCCTGCTGTTCGGATACATGTATGCCGAGCCTGGCAAGAAGATCCTGTTTATGGGCGGGGAGTTCGGGCAGCGCAAGGAATGGGATCACGATGGGGCGCTTGAGTGGGGACTCCTGCAATATGAATCTCACCGGGGGCTGCAGCGGTTTGTCAGAGAACTCAATCGCCTTTATGTCGCGGAACCCGCCCTCCACCAGAGGGATTTCGAGCCGGCCGGGTTTGAGTGGATCGATTTCAAGGATGCGGACGCGACGGTGGTCGCATTTATACGGCGCGCGCTCGACCCTGAAGAAATGCTGCTCTTTGCCTTCAATTTCACGCCGGTGCCGCGGACTGGTTACCGCATCGGGGCTCCGAAGCCGGGTCATTACCGGATCCTGGTCGATTCCGACGATCGTCGGTTCGGCGGATCGGGCTATGCACAGGGAACGGAGGTCTGCGCGGACGCCCTGCCCTGGCACGGACAGCCCTACTCGCTCGATCTGACCCTTCCCCCTTTGGGGATGCTGGCTTTGAAACCGCGCTGCGAGGACTGACCTTCGGGTGCAGCCGTCCGGTCTCTCTGTTCCGATCCCAACCTGTTGCAGCGCTTCAATCCTGTCGCGATCCGCATGTTGCACGTGGAACATCTCTCAGATCGGGACGGATCCGACTATCTTCGAAAGGGAGCGAGATAAAGCGGCCAAGGGATGGATTTGAAGGTGCGATGCAGGAAATGATCATCTTCAACGCGGTGAAAAGAAAGATGGTGAAAAAGCCCTCGGCTGAGAGGTTCCACCTTGTCGATGGGAATCACCTCATCCTGCAGGCCGTGAAATAAAAGGGCCGGCGCAGGGATCGGTCGCATGGGATATGGGGACATGGGGATGAAGTGGATGGCAGGGGCGAGAAGGACGAGATGCCGGACCTTTTCGGGGTAAAGCATGGCGAAAAGGGCCGCCATGAGACCACCAAAGCTCGAACCCACCAGAGTGATGTGCTCCAGAGGCATCAGGATGTCTTCGAGTGCCTGCATTCGTTCCATGAGCGACCCGTCGAACTGCGGGGTCAGCATGTCGGGGAAGCGCTCGCGGAAATAGGCGGCTTTCGTCCCCTGATTCCCACTTTCCAGACCGTGAATGAATATACCGTGCGGCATGATTGCCCCTACCCGCATCCGATCGATTTTTTGTGCTCGGCTTCCAGGGCGGCCGCAATCTCGTCCTTGCCTGCTCGACGGATGGCGACGATTTCAACCTCCAGCGTGACCGTGATCCCGGCCATCGGTTTGTTGAAATCCGCCAGAACGGCATCCGACCGCAGTTCGAGCACCTTGAAGGATACGAGGCAGGACCGCTTGATCTGGCGGTAGTATTGACCCTTACGGAGGCGCTGTCTGATAAGCCCCTCGTTGGGAATTTCGCGGATCAGGTCGGGATCGCGCTCGCCGTAAAGCTCGTCGGCCGGCACATGCACCGTGAATCGCTCACCGACGCTGCGGCCGTTCAAGGCGGATTCGAGGGTCGGCACCTGCCGTTCGACCTTGTAAATGAAGGACACCGTTTCCTCCGTTCTTGGCTTATCGGTGCCGTCAGGGAGATGGGTGACCATCGCGTATCGAATGGTCAGTGCGGATTCCGGCTCGATTCTTTCCATACGGCTTGCCTCGCCTTGCCGGTGTGTTGCAGCGACTGACAAAAATAGGCTGTCAGGAGATCTCCAAGATCTCGTATTCTTGAACACCTCTAGGGACCTGAACGCGGATTTCGTCGCCGATCCGCTTCCCGATCAGCGCCTGGCCGAGCGGAGATGTCACGGAAATCCTGCCGTTTTCGGGGTCTGACTCGTAGGGGCCAACCAACTGGTAGCGGGTTTCTTCATCTGTCTGCAGGTTGTACAGCAAAACGGTTGTGCAGAAGACGACCCGGTCACCGGATTGGCTGTCAGCAGAAACCACCTCCGCCTTGCTGATGACGTCGGTCAGTTCGTTGATTTTCCCCTCCAGAAAGGACTGCTTCTCTTTTGCGGCATGGTATTCCGCATTTTCGCTCAAATCTCCGTGACTCCGAGCTTCTGCTATGGCACGAATATTCTGAGGACGCTCTACATTGACGAGATGCGTCAATTCCTGCTTCAGTCTGGCCAGGCCTTCTTTGGTAAAGGGAACTTTCTCCATGAAACGATACTTCCTCACATTTTCAAAAGATTACAGGCAAAAGCCCGTTTGGGCGAATATTTTCCCAAGACTCTTCTTTCTAACACCTTCAGAACCGGTTTTCCATCGAAATCGGGATCTTCACCCCAAAAAGCGTTTGACCGCCGGCCGCAAGATCAGTATAAGAATGCATGCAAACGCGACAGTCAATCGATTTGGTACAACGGATTCTGGCGGGTGAGAACCCGGGTGCCGAAGCCTACCAGGCTTTGGCGGACTTGCCGGACGAAAACGTAATGAACGTTTTGCCCGGGGCGGATATGCTCCGGGAGAGGCATTCAGGACGTTCGGTGCATCTGTGTACGATCTTGAACGCCAAGTCGGGGAAATGTTCGGAAGACTGCGCTTTTTGCGCACAATCGGCCTTCGCTCGCACCGAGGCGCCGGTTTATCCTTTTGTGGGCAAGGAGCGTATTCAGTCTTCGGTCCGACAGGTGTCTCAAACTCCGGTCCATCGCTTTTCGCTCGTTACGAGCGGAAAGCGTCTATCCAAGGCCGAGTTGATCTCTTTGTGCGAGGCGTTAAGTGAGCTTGGTGAGAATCGCCTGCTGTTTTGCGCCTCCCTCGGTACGCTGGACCGCGAAGATTGCAGCAGACTCAAGCAGGCCGGTGTCAGCCGCTATCATCACAACCTCGAGTCGAGCGAAAGCTTTTACGATCATATCTGTACGACCCATTCCTTTCGGGAACGGTTTGCAACCATTCAGGCCGCCAAGGACGCCGGGCTCTCGGTGTGCGCCGGCGGGCTTTTCGGGATAGGGGAAACAGACCAGCAGGTGCTGGAACTGGCGCTCACGTTGAAGGCCCTGGATGTGGACGCCGTTCCCCTCAATTTTCTGACACCGATCCCCGGCACCCGCCTCCAAGACGCACGCAACCTGACGCCCCTGCGCTGCCTGAAGATCATCGCCATTTTCCGGTATGTCCTGCCGGACAAGGAGATCATGATCTGCGGGGGCCGGGAGGCGAATCTGCGAGAACTCCACCCCCTGATCTTTCACGCCGGGGCAAGCGGGATCATGACAGGAAATTACCTGACGACCAAGGGGCGGACGCTCGACCAGGATCTCAGGCTCCTGGAACAACTCGAGTTCAGTATCCGCACCTAGGAACCATCGGGTCCAGCACAGGAACCGTCTTTAACCCGCCTCATTTTCGGGCCTATCAGGGTTTTTTGCTGGAAAGGTGCCACTTCCCGCCCATCTTCCTCGGAAGAGGCTCCGGGGCGCATAGCTTCACCCACATCTGCCAGCCATGGGGCTTCACGGTCGATCACGGCATCGAGTGGGTTTATGCAGGTGGACCCGGGGTTAGCCCGCCGGGCCATGCCTCTTTTGCCGCCTTCGGCCGATGCCCCACGGTCCGGAGTGCCGTTCGGAAAATGCGTTTCAAGAACCGGCACCCGTTCAAACCGCCAGGGCCGACCCGATCTGATAAATCAACAAGGACATGCTATAGGCCACCAGCAGGTTGAATCCGATCGAAAATGCGGCCCAGCGCCAGCTGCTTTCCCGCTGAATGCTGATCACGGTGACGAAGCATGGCACGTAGAGCATGGTGAACACCAGGACAGTAAAGGCCGAGACCGGATTCCAGCGGGGGTCCTGCTGCAAACGCTCGGTCAGGGATTTGGCCTCTTCGGTGTCCACATCGCCCAGGGAATAAGCGGTTCCAAGCGTCGACACAACCATCTCCTTTGCGGCGAATCCGGCAAGGAGTGCAATGTTGAGTCGATAGTCGAACCCGAGAGGACGGGTGATGGTCTCGAGTTTCACCCCAAGCCATCCGGCGATGGTATGTTTGAGGTGGGCCTGCTGCTCTTCGAAATGAGAGGACTGCATCCGTCGGCGAAAATCGAGAAGCGCCGCCGCAGCCTGTTGGGTTTCGACAGTCAGCCGAAGGGTGGGTGCGATGCTCTCCTCCAGATGGGCGGCCGCCGCGAGAAGGGCGTGGTAAGGACTTCGCGCAATGCCGTCCAGGGTAGCGCGGTCACTGGCTTCGATTGCGGTGCGGTAGGAGGTGTACAGCGAATCGAGTTCCATCAGGACTTCCCCGTTCGGGATGAGCGTTTTCAAAGCAGGAGAAGCCAGGGTTTCCTGGATCAGCCGATCCCGTTGCATTTCGAAGGTGTCGACCTGCTGTTCACTGAGCCCCGGGAAGGTCATCATGGCCCAGATGAGGATCGAAAATCCCAGGATCACGGTCCCCGCCTTTTTGATATACTGCCAGGTCCTTTCCCAGGTATGGATCAACAGGCCCTTGACCGTTGGGATGCGGTAAGGGGGCAGTTCCATCACAAAAGGCGTTTTGGGGCCTCTGAGGACAGTCATCCGAAGGAATTTGGCCGCAAAGAGTGCGAAGGCCCAGGAGAGCAGGGTCAGGAGAAAAAGCATCTGGGCCTGCCGCCTCGCGAAGAAGGCCGCGATGAGGATAGCGTATACGGGCAGCTTGGCGCCGCAGTTCATGAAGGGCACTACCAGCAGGGTCGCGATCCGCTCTTTCGGGTCCCTCAATGTACGGGTGGCGAAGACACCTGGAACGGCGCAACCTCCGGAAATGCCGCCGCTGATGATCAAGGCCATGACGGAATTGCCGTGAAGGCCGAACCACCTCAAGACCCGGTCGAGCATGTACGCGACTCGGGCCATGTAACCGCTGTCTTCCATGATGGCAATGGCGAAGAACATGAACATAATGAGTGGGACAAAGCCGAGTACGCCTCCAACGCCGTCGATGATGCCGGAGACGATCAGGGACTGGAGATTGCCGGACGGCAAGGCGTTCGAGAGGGTGGTCTTGATCCAATCGAAGAACGATTCCAGGACGACTAGGGGCACTTCGCTGGCCCAGAAGGTGAACGAATAGATACCGTACAGGATGGCGATCATGAAGAGCGGACCGAGCGCCCGGTTCGTGAGCACCTTGTCGACCTGATCGGAAAGGTTCAGGCGCACATCTATCCTGCGCTTCAGCACCTGTTTCGTTATCCCGTTGATGTAACCGTAGCGGTGGTCGGCGATTACCCCTTCCGGTTCATCCTCGAGTGTGGCCATCATGTGTTTGTGCGTGTTCTTGCAGATCTCCAGGATATCCGCCCCGATCGCGGGGTCCCTCTGCAGCAGGCCGATGATCTGGCTGTCCCCTTCAAGGCATTTCAAGGCCCTCCACCGGGCAGGGTATTTTTTGTCGTAGATCCCGGATTTTTCGATCAACCCCGTGATCTGCGCGATGCTCTGGTCGATATCCAGCCCGTATAAAATGGCCGCCGGTTTCCAGTCGCGATTCGCCTCGGCCGAAGACACGATCTGGTCGAGGAGGGCCCGGATTCCCCGATTGGAACGCGCCACCATGGGTACGACAGGGACTTCCAGGAGTTTCGAAAGGGCGGCATGGTCGACCCGGATCCCTCTCGATTCGGCCACATCGACCATATTCAGAGCGACGATGAGCGGGATACCCAACTCTCTGAACTGCACGGTGAGGTAAAGGTTGCGGTCGAGGTTGGAGGCATCGACGATGTCGACTACCAGGTCAGGCCGCTCATTGATCAGAAAATCGCGTGCGACGATCTCTTCGAGGGAATAGGCCGTCAGGGAATAGGTTCCCGGCAGGTCGACCACCTCGATTTCATATTCGCCGTGCCTGACGATTCCGTATTTTTTTTCAACGGTGACCCCCGGATAGTTGGCAATGTGCTGCCGGGCTCCGGTAAGGGCATTGAAGACCGTGGTTTTGCCGGCATTGGGGTTCCCAGAAAGGGCGATGGTGATCTTCTTCTGCATTCTAGATTCCTGAGTCAAAGGTCAGGGACCTCAACCTCCACCAGGATGCGGTCCGATTCGTTGTTCCGCAGAGTAAGGACATAATCCTTGATTCTCACGGCCACAGGATCCCTGAGGGGGGCACGTCCCTGGATCTGGATCTCGTTGCCGGGCACCAGGCCCATTTCGCGTATCCGTCTGCCCATTTCACCCGTGGCGGTGACCTTCTTGATGAGCCCTTTCTGGTTGTTGGCCATTTCACGCATGCGGACAATCTTTTTCATGGGTGCGTCGCTACCTTGAAAACATGTGTGGTTGCTGAGCGAGAAATCCCACCCGGGCGAAGCGCCTGCCCTGATGGATGGTTGTCTTCGTGGAAGACTCGTTCGCATCGATCGGGTAAAGGGTTTCGCTCACGGTTTCGAACCCGTGCCGGATGCGCACCGACCCATGGAAAGCGTCATGCAAACCCCTTTCATGAGCGCCGGCTCATCGAGCCATGAGAAGGGCGGCGTGGGACCGCTGTCAGGACCTGAGTTTGGTCAATCGTTTCAACCCCTTGATCTGCCTGAAATTGGCTCCCTGGCTGAGGCAGTTCAGCGCGAGGGCTGGGTCCATGACCTTGCTGCCGCACAGGGCGTCGACGCCGTATTCGAACAGGACCGGAGACATCGGCACGGTGTCGCCCAACAAAAGCGTATAGGCTTTTGTGCTCAGCTGCAGCAGGCTTTCCAGGGTATGGTTGGTGAGAGCGGTTCCCGTGATCGCCACCACGTCGGCCATCGGCAAAACCTGTTCGGCGGCCATTTCCTGGAGGTCGCCTTCCTGTGGATTTTTTTCGATGACCCAGAGGTCCCGTACCCTTTCACGCAGGCGCGGTATGAAAGGAAAGTGCCCGATGATCGCCACCCGACGGTTTTCCCCCTTCTGGAGGATCAGTTCGGCCGCGTTCTGTTCGATGCATTCCGTCTCGTCAATTTCCAGCAGGGAATTGATGGTTGCCATCCCGATCGCGGCCTCGAGGATGCTTTCCGAATAGACCAGATGCGCCAGCTCCCTGGCCGAACGAAGCAGCAATTCGCCTGGATGCTGGACCAAAGGCGGCTTCTGCCTCAGGGCGTCTTTCGGAAGGGTTGCAGCCAGTCCGCATGACCGGGTCAGCACACCGGTATGGAAAACCCCTTGCCGGATATCCCTCACCGGCGCATCCCAATCAAGGGAGCCCAGTAAATCTTCCAGAATTTTCATGATTCTACAATGACCTCTGTCCGAATTCGTTTGATGGAGACTGTAGCCACCCCGTTAGACCTTGTCAAGGGTTATACCGGCTGCACACCGGCCTTTCCGGGTCACTTTTCAGGCGCTGCCGAGATTCAGACCGCGATATGAAATCCGCCGATTCGGTGTCTCGAACACAGATCGAATGCAGGGCCGGCCAAGGTTCGGGAAGGAAGGTTTGGGTAAGGATCCCATATAGGGCCGCTTGAAGGGAAGGGTCCGGTTATGGTGGCGAGGGAACCCTTTTGATAGATTTGCCACTTGTTCGGATCGGAATCGGGGAGTTCCTGATCCAGAAGGGCCGTCCGCTCGCGAATCAGGCGGATACCCCGTTCCTGGTAGGCGTGGGAGTATGCATCCAGGAGCATGAGCGTCCGTTAAACCCCCACACCACCTTAGGTCGTTTCCATCCGGAAATGGTCTTTTTGGCCAATCTCGGCGTCAATCTGCACGTTTGCTTGTGCGGCGACCTGCAGGTCGCCTCCGCGTAAACGTTTGATTTCCTTGATATTGGCCAAAAATCCTCATTTCCGGATTGGAAACTTTGCCGCGCTGGATGCTCTTTTCCGGATGGACACTAGGTCGCTTCCATCCGGAAATGATTTCCCGGTACAACCCAGTTTCCATCCGGAAATGGTCTTTTTGGCCAATCTCGGCGTCAATCTGCACGTTTGCTTGTGCGGCGACCTGCAGGTCGCCTCCGCGTAAACGTTTGATTTCCTTGATATTAACAAAAAGACCATTTCCGGATGGAAACTAGGTCGCTTTGTTTTGCAGGTGCTGGAGGATCTCTGCGGCGATCTCCGGATCTGCTACCAGAAGGTGGGAGCCGATCAGCTCCTGTTCGGGGCTTCCGTCAAAGAGGAAGGGACTGCCGTCCATGCGGAAGATCTTCTTCCCGGCCGCTTCGACGATGACACGTGCAGCAGCCAGATTGGCGTAGGTCTCGTGCGCGGTGAGCGCAGCATCCGCCCGTCCGGTGGCGACATAACACATGTGGGCGACCGTGCAGCCGAGGTTACGGATCTTGCCGGGAAAGCTCGATATATAGTGCTGGTGGAAGCGTGAGTAGGTGAACAGGACGCTTTCGTCGTTGACTTCGGAGGGTTTCGTCCTCGGTATGACCCGATCTCCCAGGTAGGCATCCTGCCCGGCGACGGCGTGAAACAGGTCCCCGGTCGCCGGAAAGAAGCAGACGCCGAGGACGGGCCAGAAATTTTCCAAGAGCGCTATGGAGACGGCCCAGATCGGAATGCCGGCCTGGAAATTGGAGATCCCGTCGAGTGCGTCATAGATCCAGACATAGCGTTTTTCATCGTGGGTATAAGCCTCTTCCGGTTCAGCCCCCTTGAAGACGCGATGCTGCGGAAACTGCTTGCTGATACCGGAGCGCAGAAAGTTTTCGAGATGCAGTTCGGCCTTGGTGACAAGGCCCTCGTCGAACTTGATCTGCGGGGCGCCTTCTCCGTAAAAGGGTAAGGCTTCGCTGCCTGCCCTGCGGGCGAGGTCCATGGCGAAGTCGGCCAGTTCGTCGATCGAAGGTCCCTGAGGTTTCACGGTCATATGGATTCCTTTCCTGACTGCATGAAGAGGGGTGTACCCGATGTTCGTTCGGATAGGGATGGTAATGCCCTGCCCGGCTGATCGGTCGAGGAGGTTGCCGATAAGGAGACCTGCATGCTTCCTGCCGGTTATCTGCAGACCTTCCGGTGCCTGATCGAATCGGGATACGTTCCGAAACCTGAAACTCGGGTGAGCGGACACCCACGGCTGAAAATGCTCGCCTTCCGTTAAGGTATCACCTGAAGAGCGCTCTTGAAGTGGGCATAATACTATGTTGAACTTTAGCAAATTGGAGAGGCAAGGCAAGCAAAATAACCGATGCCGCCCTCCCTCTTCTTGAACCGGCAAGATCTTCTGGCCTCCTGCCCTTGGGATGGTGGAGGCGAGGCCTTTTGCGGGAAGCAGCCAAGACGTCGACCTTGCGACCCGTCGCGAAACTGTTGGCCGGGCGGCCGAGGGGGCGATTTACGGGATGGTATCCACGCCCGCGAAGCAAGGTTCGTGGAGCGGGATCAGGATATCGGCCCTGTCCTTCACACGAACCATCCAGTCATATGCCTCGTAGACATTGACATGTGTCCCGGGAGGAATGACGTCCATTTCCATGGCGCGGATTTCCTTCGGGGGTTCGAAATTTTCCATGATGACGCAAAAACCCGTGATCGCGGCCTGCCCCGCAGAGGTCGAGACCATCACGGTCAGACCGCCGGCCGTGTGCGCCGGTGTATGGATCACCTCGATACCCGGGACGATTTCGCGGTCCGCGGAGATACGTTCGATCTGATCGTTCGCTTCGATCTCGTCGATATAATCCTCGAGATAACGAAAGTCGAGCGGGTGGGGGGCATGGATGGTCTCCAACTCCTTCGAATGGATGAAGAAGCGCGCGTTGACACACTTGTAGTCATTTTCACAGTGATCGTTGTGAAGATGGGTGTGGATCACGATATCGATCTCTTCAGGCTTGAGACCCCAGCGGTCCAGCCCCTCCTCGAAGGTGTAGATCTTTCCGCCGATCGCCGCCTCACGGTCCTCTGATTGAATAGGGTTCATCTCGCCGGTGTCCACGAGGATCTTTTGCTCCCCTCCCTCCAGATACCAGCAGTAGATGGGGATGGTGTACCGTTCGCCGGCGCCGTACTGGTAGGTCATCATGCTCTTGTCAAAGATTTTGGTCCCCATGACGATCGGGTGAATCCTGAATTGCGTCATGCCTCTTCCTTTCCCCGAAAGAGTTCGGGTTCGCGGTGCCGATGCAGCACGGGAAATCGGTATGTGGTGAAGAAACCGGGAGATTCCGCCGCCGTCCCCCCCGGTAGAGGCAAGGGCCTGGCGGCGGAATCGTTAACGGAGGTGGATTCTAAAATCGGCCCAACAAGCGGCGACCGATGATGATCTTCTCCACCTCTTTGGTTCCTTCGTAGATTTCGAGCACCTTGGCCGCGCGGTAAAAGCGCTCGATATCGTGGTCATCCATATAGCCGTAGCCGCCGTGGAGCTGCAGCGCTTCATCCACGACCTCCACCGCGGTCCGCCCGGCATTCCACTTGGCCATGGCGATCAGTTTCGTATCCACGACCCCGCTGTCGAGGAGGGACGCCGCACGATGCGCCAGGGAGCGGGCAAGCTCCACCTTGGTGGCCATCTCTGCGATCTTGAACTGGGTCACCTGGAAGGCCGCCAGCTTCTGGCCGAACTGCTCACGGGTCTTGACGTGCTTGATGGCCATGTCGAGGGCGCCCTGCGAAAGGCCTACCCCGTGGGCGGAAACGTAGCTGCGCGAGCGATCGAAAAAATTCATGAGCTGAAAGAACCCGGCGCCCTGGGTGCCGATCAGGTTCGTTTTCGGGACGCGCACATCCGAAAAGAAGATGTTCGCGGTATCGGAGGCCCTCAGGCCCATCTTGCCGGTGATCTTCTGGGCGTCATAACCCTTGCGGTTGGTTTCGACAAGGATGATGCTGTGCCGTTTGGATTTGGAGGGGGACTCCGGGTCCGTCAGGCAGAAAACCACCAGGAAATCCCCCACTGTTCCGCCGCCGATCATGACTTTGTTGCCGTTGATGACCCATTCGTCACCATCCAGTACGGCCTGGGTGGTTCCCGAGGCCGCGTCGCTGCCCGCCCCCGGTTCCGTGATGGCGAATCCCATGATGGCCTCGTTTTGGACCAGCTGGGGCAGATAGGTCTTTTTCTGCTCCTCTGTGCCGAAAAGAATCAGCTCTTCGGAACCGAAGGTGAGGCTGCAGAACATCTGCCCGATACCGGGATCCACGCGCCAGAACTCCTCGAGGATGATAGCATGTTCGAAAAACCCGAGCCCTGCGCCGCCGTATTCTTCGGGGATGAAAACGCCGACAAAACCGAGGTCGGCCCCTTTCTTGAGCAGCGATCGGGGTACGCTTTCGTTGAGGTCACAGTCCCGGGCGATGTCTCTGAATTCGCCTTCCGCGAACTCCCGCGCCGCCTTCTGGATATCTTTTTGTTCTTTATTCAGCTGAAAATCCATGCTCGATGTCCCCTCTTCAACCGTTGATTTTTTCTTTCAGGGCCTCAGCAATCTTGAAGAGATCTTCCACGACCCCGTAATCGGCCACCCGGAAAATGGGCGCCTTCTTGTCCTTGTTGACGGCAATGACTGTCCCTGCCCCGGCTATCCCGGCGACATGCTGAAAGGCACCGCTGATTCCCAGGGCCAGATAGACCTTGGGCTTCACGGACTTGCCCGAAGTTCCCACCTGGTGGTACTTCGGCAGCCAGTTTTTGTCTACGACCGGGCGTGAACAGGAAAGGGTCGCCCCCAGCCGTTCAGCGAGTTCCTGGATCACGGTGATGTTCTCTTCCTCCCCGACACCCCGGCCGATCGAAAGCAGGAAGGGTGCCTGGGCGATATCCACGGCCCCGGCGCTGGTGTCGACAAATTCGATGAAGGTTCTCCGCGGCTCACCCACCCCGCCGGGAAGAGGCTGCTGGACCACCTCGGCCTGAACCGGGGTGGACTCCTCTGGTTGAAAGGCGCTCGGGCGCACCGTAATCAGATAGCTTTCGGCGTCCCGGCATCCGACCTTCGCGAACAATTTCCCACTGTAGATCTGCCGGCTGAGCTTCGGCCTGGACCCTTCGAGTTGGATATCCACGCAATCGGTTGCAAGTGGTAACCCGGTCCGGATCGAGAGGGCCGGTGCATAGTCGAGGCCGCTCGGCGTGTGGCCCATGAGGGTTAACAGGGGCTTCCCTTGGCTGATGGTATGGGCCAGGACGTCACGATAAAGATCCGGGTCGAAGACCTCGAGGCGCGGATCCTGGAAAAAGAGGACCTTCTCGGCGCGTTCGGCCAGCGGCGGGAGCAGTGCGCCAGGCTCGTCGGCCAGCAGCACCGCGGTCAGGCTGTGTCCGCCCGCCTGGCACAAGGCGCGCGCCTTGGTGAGCATCTCGAACGTGATATCCCTCAATTCTCCTTGGCGATGTTCCGCCACCACATAGATGTCGCTCATTTAAACATTCACCCCCTTTTCCCTGATGATGCGCAGCAGCGTCTCCGCGATGGTTCCGGGATCGCCCTCGATGATCTCGGCCCCTTCTGTTTCAGGCGGCAGAAAGAGCTCCTCGACCTGGGTCTGTGGCAGAAGATCTGCCTCGGAAAGCCCCAGTTCGTTCAGCGCAATGACCTTCAACTCCTTTTTTCCGGCCTTGCGGATGCCCATGATCGAGACATAGCGGGGTTCGTTGATGCCCGTCTGGATGGTGAGAAGGGCCGGGAACCGGATCTGACAGACCGCGTCCATGCCTCCTTCGAGTTCGAGGTGAAGCCGCGCTGTCCCGTTTTCCGTCTCGATACGGGTCACGACGGCCGCATGGGAGAGGCCAAGCCTCTCGGCCAGCATCACGCCCACCAGGCCGGCATTGTCATCGTCGGCCTGTACGCCGGTCAGCACGAGATCATGGGGGATCGTTTTCACCACGGCGGCCAGGATGCCCGACAGGACGAAACCGTCCAGCGGGCGGCTGCCCGGATCGATGCGAACGGCACGGTCCGCGCCCATCGCCAGGGCGCGCCGGAGGATCTCTTCGTCCTCTTCATCCCCGACCGTCACAGCTGTAACCGTGCCGTCGTATTTTTCCTTCAGTTGCACTGCTTCCTCGATGGCATAGCTGTCCCAATCGTTCAGGATATATGCCAGGTCGTCTTTGCGTATGTCCTTTTTTCCGGCATCGATGACGAGATCCACCTCCTGGGTGAGGGGGACCCTCTTGATGCAGACAATGATATCCATCTGCCAGACCTCCTAAAGGGTTGATAGGGTTAGTTCCATGAGATCGATGACTTTCATCTCGCTTTCAAGGCCTGCGGTCTTGATGGCGTCCTCGAAATGGATCAGGCAGAAGGGGCAGGCGGTGACCAAGCAGTCCGCACCTGCACTCCGGGCCATCTCGATGCGTTTGGCAGCCATTCGGACCTCTTCCTGTTCGATCTCGTGCCACAGTATGATGTCTCCTCCTCCGCAGCAGAAACTGCGGTCCCGGGAGCGCTCCATTTCCACCAGGCGCATGCCCGGCAAGGCCCGCAGAAGGTTCCGCGGGGGGTCGTATAAACCGTTGTGGCGCCCCAGGTAGCAGGGGTCGTGATAGGTGTAGACGCGGGGTTCGACCGGGTTTACGGGTTTCAGGCGCCCGGTGCGGACGAGCGATTCGAAGTACGCGGAGTAGTGGGTCACCGGGAGGGCCCCCGGGTAGTCCTTCAGGATGGTGTTGAAGGCATGGGGATCGGTGGTGATCATGGTCCGGAACGTCACGCCCCGAAGGGTTTCGACGTTTTCTTCCATCAGCATCTGAAAGAGGCCTTCCTCACCCATCCGGCGGACCTGGTGACCCGAGTCCTTCTCGCGGCGCCCGAGCACCCCGAAGGATACCCCCGCCCGGTGAAGACCGGTGGCGATCGCCCGGGTGATCTCCTGGACGCGCGGGTCATAGGAGCCGTAGCTGTCCACGAAGTAGAGGACATCCACCTCGTCGCCCTCTTTCAGGATCTTCACCGGGACGTCCGTCAGTTCCTGCGTCCAATCGGCCCGCTTGGCGGCGGGTTTTCCGAAGGGGTTCCCCGTCTTTTCGACCTGCATCAGGACCTGATTGAATGTCTTGGGGGCCTGGCCGGTCTCGACCATATAGCGGCGCATGTCGATCATCTTGTCGATGTATTCGATGAAGACCGGGCATTCCTCCTCGCACGCCCCGCATGTCGTGCAGGACCAGACCTCATCCGGTTGGATGATGTTCCCGATGATGGCGCCGGACTCATCGTCGTCCTCCTTCCGGGCTTCTCCTCCCGCCGTCTTCCTGCCCGGGCCGAAAACCGGATATTGGCTGTAGGCGTAATCCCGCAGTTTGATGGTGATCATCTTGGGGGAGAGCGGCCTCCCGACGGCGTAGGCCGGACAGTTGTCGGAGCAGCGGCCGCACTCGGTGCAGGTATAGAAATCGAGGATGTGTTTCCAGGTGAAATCCTCGAGCTTCCCGGCCCCGGAGCTTTCGAGCTCATCGATGTCTTCAACGTCCCAGCGGAGGGGCTTGATGGCGCCCTTTTTGAGTTTGCGGAAAAAAACGTTCGGAAGCGCCGTGATGATGTGAAAGTGCTTCGAGAGAGGCAGCAGGTTCAGGAAGCAAAAAAGCGCCAGGATATGCAGCCAGTAACTGGACTGCAGGATCGCCTTGAGCGCCGAAGGGTCTCCTTCGGGCAGAAACACGGTGGCGATCCGTGCCGCAGGCAGCCAGCCGTGCGCCCCGGCTCCCATCCGCAGCAGACTCCCTTCGTAAAGCATGTCCGTGATCATCAGGAAAGAGATGAGCCCGAGGACGAGATAGGCCTCGAACTGATGACTGCCGGCGTAACGGGCCGGTCGCGCAATCGCGCGCCGCAGGATGGAAAAGATGCACGCAGCCAGGACCAGGAGTTCGAACAGATCCTTCAAAGAGCCATAGAAAGCGCCGAAGCGCCCCTTCATCAGGGGGTCGAGAAAGGGGATCCCCAGCGCCTGGACGACCAGGTCCAGGGATCGAAGCCCCAGAACCACAAAACCCCAAAAGATTACGATGTGCAGGATCCCTGCCCAGAGGTAACGCGGCTGCCGCTTCTGGATGATCCCGAAGGTCAGGAGTCCCTTCACGCGCTCCCCGATCTCCGAAAAACGGGGATCGGCCTGGGCGCTTCTGAGGAGGATGAGGCGTTTGTAGATCGTGTAGCCGAAGAGGCCGACGGCGACAACGACGATGATCCAGCCGAAAACGAGGCCCGGGATTCCAAGATAATGGGATGCAGCGGGGTGAAGGATAGACGGCATGACAGACTCCTACAGGGATACGGGTAAAAGGTTGACACACAATCCAGGTCGCGAGGCCGGAAATCCAGGCGGCCGACGTAGTGTCATCGGTTGTCCGGCCTTTCCGGGCGGCACACCCCGATGTTTTTGCTTCAAACATTCAATCGGCGAAAATTCCCCTTGTAAAAATCTCGACGAACATATCGGCCAGAGCGCCCAATCCGATCGACCCGTCGGTGTGATACCATTTGACGGTGTAATGCACCATGCCGAAAAAGGCGAATGTCGCTACCGTATGATTGATCGGTTTCATCTTTTTTTGTTCGGTCAGTTCACGCAAAATGCCGTAAAAGAGTCGAACATAATGCCGCTGCTTCTCGGTAAGGATGGTACGGTGCTCCGGACTGAGGGAATTGATTTCGTTCAGCAGCAGGATTTCCCTCTCCTGGTCTCCGGCATAATACCGGGTGTAGAACCCCAAAACCTGCTTCAGTTTTTCCTCAGGAGCGAGATCGGAGAAAGAGATCCCTTCGACGGTAGCGAGAGATTCGTCTACGGCCTCGTTGATGAGGCGAAAAAGCATTTCTTCTTTGCTCTTGTAGTAATAGTAGAGGGAAGACTGGGTCATCCCGAGTTCGCGAGCGATCTCGCGTATGGAGGTGGAGTGGTAACCGTTGCGGGCGAAAAGGCGGGCGATAACCCGATCCATCTCCTCAATTTTTTGATAGTTTTTGGGGCGAGACATTTGTGCTCCTGTTAATTTTAACGAGCGTTCGGTAAATTTCTAGCGTCTGATTTTGCTGCTGTCAAGCATTTTTTGTGAAAAAAGGAAGAAAAACCTATTTATTTAGAGGAAAAAGGGGGTTGGAGAGATCGAAAAAACCGGGAGGTCTTGCCTCGTGAGCCTCAGATCCTTTCTTCGAGTTCTTTCTGTTTTCCAAAAAGGCCGGAGGGCTTGATGACGAGAACCAGCAGGATCGCTGCCAGACTGACGATCATGGTCCAGTGCGAGCCGATGTAGGTGTCTGTGAAACGCTGGGCGAAGCCTATCAAGAAACTGGCGAGAACGAGCCCTCCGTTACTGCCGAGGCCACCTATGATACAGACGGCCAGTGCATTGACCAGCACGTCGTAGCCCTCGCCCACCGAGATGCTGCCCAGCGGAATGATGACAAGGGCGGCGAGTGCTGCAAGGCCGGCCCCGAGCGCCACGCTCAGGGTGGCGACCTTGTCGGAGTCGATCCCGAAGGTGAGAGCGGTACGTTCATCCTGGGCGATCCCTCTGAACGCGAGGCCTGTAGCCGTGTGGTGGGTAAAAAGATAGAGAAGGATGACCAGGAAAATGCTCAGAAAAACAATGAAAATCCGCTGAGCGTCTACGTAGGTTCCGGCGATGAAAAAACTCCGGTCGATAAGAACAGGGAGATTGTACTCGAAACCAACGAAGCCGAGATAGCGGAAGACCTCGAGCAGTGCGAGGCCGATGCCGAAGGTGGCGATGACTTCCGAAAGGGCCTGTCCCCGCAGGCGCATCAGGATAAAACGGTACATCAGGGCGCCCAGCAGGAGATTCAAGGCCACGGCGAATCCGGCTGCGATCAGGTATGGCAGGCCCATGAGATAGACCAGCATCCAGGCGACGAAGGCTGCCAGGATATAAAGGGCGCCGTAGGCGAAGTTGGCGATCCCGCTGATGCCGAAGGTGAGGTTGAATCCAATGGCCATCAAGGCCAGGATAACGCTGTTGATGACCGCATAAATGACTGTTCCGACAAACATGATGGTGCCTTTCCCGGCAGTTTGCCTGATTCCAAAATGGTTTGGAACAGCGTAACGCTTGTATTGCCGCCTGACAGCCGCATTCCTGCAACCGTTTTGAAATCCGCCGGCTTCAAACCATGCAGAGCCTTTTCAGCCCCCATCGCAAGGGATCAGCCGGTCTGTTTAGAGGGCGGCCTGCCGACGGCCCTGCAGACAAGGGCCGGATAATGCGGGCTGGTCTGCGGACCGCCTGGATGCAGATGGAAGGTGCGGGCCGGTGTCCGGATCGGAAGGTTGTGTGTTCCACAAGACCGATTCAGGATACAAACGGACCCGGGCAGAAACCTATTTGAGCGACTTGAGCCCTTCCGGCAGCTGTATCCGGCCTTCGGAAACCGCCTCGGGCAGAACGATGACCCGTTTGCCTTCCGCCGTCCACTGGAAGACAACGGCTATGGCAGCCTCCGACGGATCGTAATCGTAAACCGCCTGGTGGCCTTCGTCAAATCGGATACGACCCATGACCCCCTGCCGGTCGGTTTTGGCGATCTCCGCAGCCAGGATATCGGGATCCAAAGTCCCGGCGCGCTCGATGGCCTCGGCCAGGATATAGACCGATTCATAAGAAGGCGCGGGTCCATGCCCCGCCTCCATCGCCTTGCCCCATCGGGTTTGGTATGCAGCGTAGTAGGCTTCGGAGGCAGGCACCTTGGAGGAGGCAATGGCGCTGCCCAACTCAAAATTGCAGTTGATTGCCCCCCCTATCTTGGCCTCGAAGGTCTTCCAGGCTCCGGGGCCCGCGAGCGGTGATATGAAACCGGCCATCAAGGCAGGTACACGCATGGTATGCCATTGCTTGACAAGGATCCCGCTCTGCGGCATATCGAAGATGGGGAGGATGACCTGGGCGCCCTGCGCCCGGATCTTCATGAGGGCCGACGAAAAATCGGATGTGCCGGTCGGATAGCTTTCGGAGCCCAAGACCTCCCATCCCGCCTTCTTGAAATAAAGCTCCGTCATCAATTCGGCTGTCTTGCGGGCCCAGGCGACATCCTGGTTCATGATGTAAACCTTGTTGAAGCCGAATTGCTCGTTGATGAATGCCATAGTTCCGATCAGGTACTTGACCAGGTATTTGGCGTTCAAGCAGGTTCTAAAGACGTACCGGTATTTTTCCGGCTCCTGTTTGATCTTTTCTTCCGAGGCGGGGGACATGGCAATGGTGCCGATGATCGGAACTTTGTATTTGGCGATGATATCCATTCCGGCCATGAGGGCCTCGGACCGGAAAGGACCGACCACGAGCGCTGCCGGCTTCTGGTCGAGGATCATTTTTTCGAGGCCAAGGAGGGCTTCGGGCACCGGCACCCCGGGGGCGGCGTCTCTGATGTCGATCGATTCCACCTTCAGCATCCTTTTTTCACCGCCGACCTGTACACCGCCTTTCGCGTTGATTTCCTCAGTGGCCATGATGACCGCCTGGAGGGCTTCCTTTCCCTCAACAAACCCGGTCGAGGTGGGAACGCCGATGACGATGGGCGTCTGTGCCGAGACCTCCGCAACCAGAAAGAGCGCCAGGACCAGAGACATCAAAATCGGGCCGAAAATAAATCGTATTCCTTTCATCCGTGTCCTCCTTTTCGAACGATGAGGCGCGTTGAGGCTAACGCCCTGTGATGAAAATGGTCGATTTGTTCCTGGGTCGGGAAATGACGGTGATGCCTGGGAATCCGTTTTCCTTTACTGGGTGTGGCCTCCTTTCCTGACGGGATGCGATCCGGTGAAAATCGTTCTCTGTTTATATAGTGCAAAGTGATCTTGAGATCAATGAATTCATGCTTATCGAATGTCCATCCGGAAATGCTTATCCAGCGCGGCCGATGGAATTGAAACAACCTTTTTACAAGGAGCGGATTTCGTGGAACCTTCCGGCATCGTCACTCTGACAACCGATTTTGGGTGGGAAGACGTTTACGCAGCGATCATGAAAGGGGTCATCCTCGGGATCCACCCGGGAGCGACGGTCGTGGACATCTCGCATGGGATCCGGCCCGGTGATATCCGGCAGGGGGCATGGATGCTGGAAGAGTCGACTCGCTTTTTTCCTGCGGGCACGGTCCATCTCGCTGTGGTGGACCCCGGAGTGGGAGGGGCACGCAGACCTATCCTCGTGTGCACCGAATCCAGTTTCTTCGTGGGCCCCGACAATGGGATTTTTTGGCCTCTCATCGAGGCTGCCGGGGAGGCTACGGTGATTCACCTCACTTCTGAAACGTATTTCCTGCCCAAGATCAGCAGGACTTTTCATGGGAGGGACATCTTCGCCCCCGTAGCGGGGCATTTGGCTCGGGGGATCGACCCGTTCGATATAGGGAGTCCTATCCAGAATCCCGTGCGGCTCGAGTTGCCGACTGTCAAGCGCTCGAAAGATGCCGTAGTGGGAGAGGTTGTCCGAGTGGACCGTTTCGGCAATCTCATAAGCAACATCCGTCGGCGGGATATAGGGTACTTGAGTTGCTTGACCGGGTTGAAGGTGACGATCGGCGGTCTGACGATTCGAGGCATTAGCGGGACCTATTCCAATGTGCCGCGCGGTGAGATGCTCGCCCTTCTGGGGAGTTCGGGTTACCTGGAGATTGCCGTAAATCAGGGGCGGGCCTCCGCGCTCGTGGGTCGGAATGGAGACTCGGAAGGGATCCCAGTACGGGTGAGCCCCGCATGACGAACGAGATGATCGGTACCCGGAGCGTGGTCTTTCTCGGACGGGAAGCGCTTTACTCATGCGCGGGCAGGCTTTTCAGCGATTCCAGGTAAGCATCCCATTCGACGGGCAGTAGATACCTCTTTTTGTTGTTGCAGTCCTTGCACGCGGCCACGATATTGCCCTTCCTGCTCTTGCCGCCCCGGCTCAATGGTACGATATGATCCATGGTGAGGGCTTCCCGCCCTACCTGTCGATGGCAGTAGTGGCACACACCTTTCTGGATCCGGTTCTGCCACCACTGGGTCTTTCGCAGTCGTCTCGCCTTTTCTTTTTCCCGCCGGATCTCATCCGTGGAGATGGTCTCGTAAAAAACTTGGATAGCCCTGTCCCTCCATCGATCGAATGCTTGCAACGCCTGTTTCTGCGTCGAAAAAAGCGGGGTTTCGGGTCCATTGGATCCGAGAATGATCCTGAAACGAGGATCTACAAGGGATGCGCATTCGGTAATAGGTATAAGATAGTTAAATGCCGGGAATTTGTCAATTTTTTAAAGTTTTTCAGGGGGGGGTGGTCCGGAATGGGGCGATGGGTATGCAGCAACGCGCTTCGATGACGAGCGTCATTCGTTTCCATCCGGAAATGGTCCTTTTTGCCAATCTCGGCGTCAATCTGCACGTTTGCTTGTGCGGCGACCCTTTGAAGGCCCCTCTCGGGGCGCAGATCGTCATTTCCGGTTGACTGCAAAAAAATGATTGTGATAAACATAAACAGATGGGTTTTGATCTCCCCTACTACATGCACCAGGCTATCGAGGAGGCAAAGACCGCTTTCGAGGAAGGTGAGGTGCCCATAGGGGCCTTGTTGGTGAGCAGTGAGGGCGCTGTCCTTGCCCGGGCTCACAATCGGATGGTCGGCCTCAGCGATGCAACGGCCCACGCAGAGATCCTGGCCATTCGTGAGGCATGCCTGGCTTGCCGCAATTACCGTTTGACAGGTGCCCTTCTTGTCGTGACCGTGGAGCCCTGCCCCATGTGTGTGGGTGCTGCCATCCATGCCAGGGTGGCCCGCCTCGTTTACGGCGCCTCCGATCCGAAATGGGGTGCGGTCGCCTCGCTTTACGAGATGGCCTCGGATTCCAGGCTGAACCATCGTATGGATACGCAGGGGGGCCTGATGGAACCGGAGTGCCGAGCCTTGATGCAGTCCTTTTTCAGGATGCGGAGGAAAAAGGTCGCCTGAGCCGGTTTGGAGAGGTACCGAAGTGGTCGTAACGGGGTCGACTCGAAATCGACTTGTCCCGTTAATAGCGGGGCACGTGGGTTCGAATCCCACCCTCTCCGCCATGTTTTGCCGGGTAATGATGGTCGACTGCAGTATTCGAGGTTGCCGGTACACCTCAATCCTGTTTCAGGGTTCCAATCCGGAGAGATGTCCGAGCTGGCCGAAGGAGCGCGACTGGAAATCGCGTGTGCTACCTAAAGTGGCACCGAGGGTTCGAATCCCTCTCTCTCCGCCATATTTTTCCGCCCTCTTCCTTGGGGATGCCACCCCTGGCCCTTCCCCGCGAAGATTTCCGCGCCTTGTTAAAGAGGTCCTGTTTCGAACCTCACGTGTGCTGCCGGGAAGGCGCAGCGGGTTTCCTTGCGCCGCTGCCGTGAGGTGGCGGGGCCGTTCTGCTTGTTTGAATGAACCGGATCGTCTATGTCTTATGAAGTTCTAGCCCGAAAGTGGCGGCCGCAGGTCTTTCAGGAGGTCGTGGGTCAAGAGCATGTGACCCAAACCCTGATGAATGCGATCAAATCGGGGAGACTGGCCCAGGCCTATCTTTTCAGCGGTGCGCGTGGGGTCGGCAAGACATCGGTGGCACGGATCTTCGCAAAGGCGCTCAACTGCCAAGCAGGCGAACGCGGGGTGCCTTGCAACCAGTGCCGCTCCTGCCTGGAGATCACCAACGGATCCTCCGTGGACGTGCAGGAGATCGACGGGGCCTCCAACCGCGGCATCGAAGAGATCAGGGAATTGAGGCAGAACATCCGGTACATGCCTTCTTCCAGCCCCTACCGCGTCTATATCATCGATGAAGTGCACATGCTGACGCTTCAGGCATTCAACGCCCTCCTCAAGACCCTGGAAGAACCGCCGCCGCACGTCAAGTTCATCTTCGCCACCACCGAGCCTCACAAGGTCCCGGTGACCATCCTGTCGCGGTGCCAGCGCTTCGATTTCAAGCGCATTGCTCTCCCGAAGATCGTGGACCATCTCGCAAATGTGAGCCGGGAGGAAGGGATCTCCATAAGCCCGGAGGCTCTGACGGTCATTGCGCGTGCAGCCGGCGGCAGTATGCGGGATGCCCAAAGCTTGCTGGATCAGGTCGTCGCCTTTACCGGACAGGCCGTCGACGATGCCCGGGTCGTCGACATTCTTGGTGTGGTCGATCGGAGGCTGGTCTTCGAGACCGGCCGGGCGCTGATCGAAGGGAACCCAGGAGCGTGCCTTCGAATCGTCGATGAGGTTTACAACAGCGGCTACGATATCAAGGAATTCTACCGCACCCTCATGGAGCATTTCCGAAACCTGATGGTAAGCCTCGTTTCGGCGGATGAAGGCCTCCTGGAGATGAGCGCGAGTGAGAGGGAAGAGACCCGAGCGCAGGCTCGAAAGGCCGGGGAAGCCCGGATTCAGATGATCCTGAATTTCCTGATTCTGCGGGAAGAGACCCTGCGCTATGCTTCTTCCCCGCGTTTGGTTCTGGAAACCCTGCTGGTCAAATTGTGCCAACTGGGGGAGTATCTCTCCTTCGAAGGGATTCTCCAGCGCCTGGAGGTGCTGCAGAATGGGCTGCCGGTCGGTGTCGGCACGGCGTGCGATGCCCCCCCCGGGCCGGTTGACCGTTTTGCCCGGGCGGGCGAGGATTTCATCGGTGGCGAGGATGCTCCCGTCGAAGGAAATAAAACGGCCGGGATAGAAGCCTGGCCGAAGTTTCTGATGTTCCTTTCCGCGAAGAATAGGCCGATGGGGAACATCCTGAAGGACTGGACCTGTCGTTCCATCGGCGATCATGAGGTCGAACTCCTCAAGAGCAGGCAGCCCTTCACGGCCTCCTATTTCGAGGATGCCGATCATGCGCGGCAGCTTTCGGATCATGTGGAGGCGTTTTTCGGGCGGCAGTTGAAGATCCGGTTGATCGATCCCCCGGAGCAGGCGCTCAAACCGAATGCCCCTCCTTCGAGACCGGAAAGTACGAGCCGGAAACGATATGCCCAAGTCTCCCCGCCGGTTCAGGATATTCTCAACCTTTTCGAAGGACGGATCGAGGCTGATTCCAAGGGAATGGAAAATACGGGGGGCCCGGCGCTGGAGACAGATGAGGAGGTCGAGACATGAAAGGAATCCCCAATATGGGCCAGCTGATGAAGCAGGCCCAGCAGTTTCAGGCCAAGATGGCCAAAATGCAGGAAGAACTCGGCGACAGGACGGTCCAGGCCTCGGCAGGGGGCGGAATGGTCACCGTGACCGCCAACGGCCGCCAGGAGTTGGTTTCTGTCAGGATCGATCGGGAGGTCGTCGATCCGGATGACATCGATATGCTTCAGGATCTCGTTCTGGCGGCTGTCAATGACGCCTTGACGCAGGCGAAGAACATGGTGAACGAAGAGATGGGGAAATTGACCAAAGGACTGAACATGCCCGGACTTCCCGGTCTGTTCTGATGACGGTGTTTCCGGACGGAGCCAGATGGGTATCTACCCTGCATCCCTTGAAAAACTGATCGAACATTTCACGCGGTTACCCGGTATCGGCCAGAAATCCGCCACCCGGATGGCCCTGTACATCCTGCGGAGCCCGACGGCGCTGGCGGAAGAATTGGCCCGCAGCCTTATGGATGTGAAGGAAAAGATCCGGTTCTGCTCGATATGCTGCAATCTGACCGATCAGGACCCCTGCCTTATCTGCAGCAGCCCGAATCGCCATTCGGAGACGGTCTGCGTCGTGGAGACGCCCGGCGATCAGATGGCGCTCGAAGAATCGGGAATCTATAAAGGCCGCTACCATGTCCTGCATGGCGTGCTCGCTCCGCTCGACGGGGTCGGTCCCGAGCAACTGCGGATCGGGGAACTCCTCAGGCGTTTCGACCCGGAAGGCATCCGGGAGGTGATTCTGGCCACCAATCCCACGACGGAAGGGGAAGCTACGGCGTCTTACCTCGGCAAAGTGATTGCACAAAAAAATCCCGCTGTCAGGATCAGCCGTATCGCCTTGGGCGTTCCTATGGGAGGGGACCTGAAATACATGGACCGTATGACCCTGCAGCATGCCTTGAAAAGCCGGGTTGCCATCGGGTCATGATCTTGCCCCATGTCATAGAGACCCTCAGCGGCATTGTCGGACCCGAACATCTCAGACTCGATCCGGCGGATTTCGAGGCCTATGCGACCGACGGGACCAAGCTTCGCTTCATGCCGGATGCCGTGATATTTCCAGGAAACAGCCGAGAAGTTTCAGCCATTCTCATTCTGGCCGATCAGGAGGGATTTCCGGTCATCCCCCGTGGGGCGGGCACTGGCATGAGCGGGGGCGCCCTGCCGGTCAGCGGGGGGCTGGTCATGTCGATGGAGCGTTTCAACCGGATCGTGTCGATCGATGAGGACAATCTGATCGCGAAGGTAGAGCCGGGTGTGATCACGGCTCGCCTTCAGGCCGAGGTCGAAAAATGCGGCCTGTTTTACCCCCCCGACCCTGCCAGCAGCGATATATCCACCATTGGCGGTAACGTGGCCGAGTGTGCGGGCGGGCTCCGGGCGGTGAAATACGGTGTCACCAGGGATTATATCCTGGGCCTGACCGCGGTCCTTCCAACCGGCGAGATCCTGAAGACGGGCGTTGAAACGATGAAAGGCGTCGTGGGCTATGATCTCACACGCCTGTTGATCGGCTCGGAAGGGACGCTCGCCGTGGTGACGGAAATCACGGTGCGGCTTGTGCCGAGGCCTGAGACCCAACGGACGATGATCGCTTTTTTCCGGGAAGTGACAGGGGCGGTCGAGACCGTGAGTCGGATCATTCGGAGCAGGATCCTTCCTTCGACTCTCGAGCTGATGGACAGCCGGAGCATTGCCTGTGTCCGGGACGAAATCGCCCTTGGGGTGCCTGCCGGGACGGAGGCGCTGCTGTTGATCGAGGTGGACGGGGGGCGGGAAGAGGTGGAGCGGGACGCTCTCCGGGTTCGCCAAGTCTGCGAGGCGAGCGGCGTTTCAGGGTTTTTGACGGCGGATGACCGTCAAGGGGCCGAGACGCTCTGGGAGGCGCGCCGTAATCTCTCTCCCTCCCTGTACAAACTCAGGCCGCATAAAGTGAGCGAAGACATCGTCGTGCCCCGCAGCCGCATGGCAGAACTCGTGATGTTCCTGGACGCCGTGAGCCGGCGCTATGGTTTGCCGATCCCTGCATTCGGCCACGCAGGGGACGGCAATCTGCATGTCAATATCATGCTGGACAAGAACGACCCGCTGGAGTGCTCGAAAGCGGAGGAGATCGTCAAGGCCCTTTTCGAAAAGGTGATCGCCATGGGGGGGACCCTGTCAGGGGAGCATGGTATCGGGATCACCAAGGCGGCCTATCTCGGGATGGAAATCTCTCCGGCAGGGATTGCGCTCATGCAGCGGATCAAAAAGGCTTTCGATCCGCATGGCATCCTGAACCCCGGCAAGATGATGACCTGAACGTGTCGGAAACTGCAGTGAAAACGACAGGACGAGTCCCGGGCGAAGGCCGCACCGGGATCCGGTGTCTGAGCGGGGAGCCCCTCGGGCGGCGCCCGCTTCGGTCCGAAACGATAAGGCAGCCGGTTCGTTGCGTTGCCTCCGCCTGAGGGTCGGACGGATCGACGCGGATGCTTTCGAAGCGTGAGGTCTGGAGGCGATCCGTCAAAGGGCTGGTAAAAATTACAGGATTTTGTCCAGACTCTTGTAATCCTTGGTGTTGTAATATTTTTCGACATCGACGAGATGGAGCCGTTCCAGGGCCTTTTTGAGTGGAACGCTGGTGATTTCGCCGTGTTTCAGGCTTGTCATCCGTCCGAAATCTTCGTTGACGATCATGTCGACCGCAGCGATCCCGAATTTACGCCCCATCCGCCGGTCATGCGCCGTCGGCGGCCCCCCGCGCTGCAGGTGCCGCAGAGCCACATAGCGCACTTCCATATCGGTCTGCTTCTGGATCTCCTCGGCGATGAAACCGCCGATGCCCCCGAGATAGGTATGGCCGAATCCATCCTTTCCACGCCTTTCGTACACCTCGGCCATGCCCCTGGGTTTGGCGCCTTCCGCCACCAGAACGATGCTGTACCGCTTGCCGGTCTGGCGCTGCTGCTTGAGGATCTCGATGACCCGTTCCAAAAGAAAGTCGTGTTCCGGAATGAGAATCACGGCCGAACCCGATGCCTCGCCGCCTTCGAGCGCCAGCCAGCCGGCTTTGCGACCCATGCACTCCACCACGAAGATCCGGCTGTGGGAGCCGGCCGTAGTACGGAGCCGGTCGATGTCCGAGGTGATGGTGTTGAGGGCGGAATCGAAGCCCAAGGTGTACTCGGTTTCAGAGAGGTCCCGGTCGATGGTTTTGGGAATGCCGACGACCTTGAGCCCCTGCTTGTAAAATTTGTAGGCGACGCCCAGGTTGTCGAAGCCGCCGATAACGACCAATGCATCCAGGCCGAGCTTCTGGTAATTCTCCATCAGCACGGCGGATTCATCCTTCTGGGGATCGAAGGGGTTCAGGCGGGTGGTCCCGAGGCGGGTGCCGCCGTAGCGGTCCCAGGTTCGCACATTGTCGAGGTTGAGAGGCATCGTCCACTGCTTGACGCTTTCGGGTTTCTCCGGTTTGATATCTACCAGACCCTTCCAGCCGTCGATGATACCGACGATGTCGAACATGACACCGCGCCGCGGCACAAGATCCTTGTCCAGGGCGGAATTGACCAGCCAGTGAATGGTGCTGTTGATTCCCGGACAGTCGCCACCTGCCGACAAAACGCCCACTTTTATTTTCATTGGAGGCCTCCCGCCTAAAAATGATAAACTGTATAATCGAAGGTGTTTTTCTACGAAAAGCATAATGCAAAAAGTGCCGGCCTGTCAAGAAATGGACCCATGCGCCGGCATGGCCGCGCAGACCGGAATCAATTCATTGCCAAAGGACAAAGGGGATCATGGGGTTTTTTGAAGCAGCGCTATTGGGTGTGATCCAGGGCCTCACGGAATTTCTGCCTGTCAGCAGTTCAGGCCATCTGGTCGTTTTTCAGCATCTTTTGGGATTCAGGGAGCCTGAGCTTTTTCTTGACAGCGCGTTACACGTAGGGACACTCCTGGCGGTCTGCATCTTTTTCAGGCAGGATCTGAAGGAGATGACCATGGCTACCCTGCGCCTCAAGATGGGGGACCCGCAGGCCCGGCTGGTTGCTGCTGTGCTGATCGGCTCCATTCCCACAGCGATGATCGGCCTCATCTTCAAAGAGCCCCTCGAGGCCCTTTTCGGGTCTGTCTCGACCGTTGGGATGATGTTGATCATGACCGGTATCGTGCTCACCCTGACCGGTTTGGTACCGAGAGGCTATACCAGGCTCTCCGCTATTCCCTGGTATGTAGCATTGGCTGTCGGAGCGGCGCAGGGACTGGCCATTACGCCCGGCATCTCCCGCTCGGGAGCGACCATAGCAGCCGGGCTCTTTCTCGGATTGAACCGCGAACTGGCTGGACGGTACTCGTTTTTGCTGGCTATTCCCGCCATCTTCGGGGCGCTTCTTCTCCAATTGGGGTCTCAGGAGCTTGGAAGCGCGGGCCTTTTGCCTATCGCCGCCGGTTTTTGCACGGCGGCCCTGGTGGGCCTTTTTGCACTGAAAATCTTGATGGCCGTGGTGCGGCAGGGTCGACTGGCCTATTTCGCACCCTACTGTTTTGCGCTTGGGATGATGATCCTTATCTTCCAATAAGGATGCCGGACCGACGGATTCCGGTGTGGCCGGTTGAATGATGCAATGGTAAAGCAGGTTGTTTCCATCCGGCAATGGTCTTTTTCGCCAACATAGGCGTCTATCTGCACGTGATTTGATGGATATTGATGAGTATCCATCCGGAAGTGATTTCGCGGTACAACCCAGTTTCCAATCCGGAAATGAGGATTTTTCTTCACCGCTTCGCCGCTCAGTCCCACTGCTACGCGGCGGGTCCCGGTTTGGCCAATATCAAGGAAATCAAGTGCTTGCGCGGAGGCGACCTAGTGGTCGCCGCACAGGCAAACGTGCAGATTGACGCCGAGATTGGCCAAAAAGAGCATTTCCGGATGGAGACTGGATCGGGGTTGACACAAGGGATTCGGGGAGAGAAGCGAAATGGACAACCGTAAGACGGCGGGTGCGCCGTCTGCTTCAACGGCACTTTTGAGGGAGGATGCCCTTCTGGCGCTCAAAGGCATCTGTATGGGCGCCGCCGACGTGGTTCCAGGTGTATCGGGGGGAACCATGGCGTTCATCCTGGGGATTTACGAAAAGTTGATCCATGCCATCCGATCCTTTGACGCAGCCGCGTTGAGGATGGTTCTCAGGGGGGATTTCAAAGGGGCTTTGGACCATGTAGCCTGGCGCTTCCTTCTGGCTTTGGGAATAGGCATCCTGACCGCGATTTTCTCTCTGGCGCGCCTTCTGAGCTGGCTGCTTCGAGAGCACCCGATTTTTATCTGGTCCTTTTTTTTCGGACTCATCGTTGCGTCTGTGGTGATCGTCGGCCGCCGGGTCTCGGCGTGGCGCCCCTCGTTGTTCTTGATGTTCACGGCAGGACTCTTGGGGGCTTACTGGCTGGTGGGTCTTGTACCGCTCGCTCCGCCCGATGCCCCCTGGTACCTTTTCATGAGCGGGGCGGTCGCCATCTGCGCCATGATCCTTCCGGGGATCTCAGGTTCCTTTGTCCTGGTGCTGCTGGGCAAATATCAGACCGTGCTCGATGCGGTCAACGGGCGTGACATGATGGTTCTCGGTCTGGTGGCCTTGGGCGCCTGTGTTGGGCTTGCTGCCTTTTCGCGTCTTCTGGGCTGGCTGCTCGACCGGTACCATGATGCCATGGTGGCGGTTCTGACGGGCCTGATGCTTGGATCGCTCCGCAAAGTGTGGCCGTGGAAGGAGGCGGCGGCACAGGTCAACATCCTCCCCCCTCAATGGAATGGAGAGGTCCTGGGGGCCGCTTTTCTGATGATGCTCGGGTTTATGGTCGTTTTGGGGTTGGATCGACTGGCGGTTCGATCGGCCTAAAAGCGGTCCTCTTTGTCGGTCCTTGTCCACGAACTGTGTGCACCGATTTCGCCCAGACCCATGAGTTCGATCATGATTCCCACCCGCGAGTCGGCGTCGGTATTCTCCACAAAGAGGCTGGTGGCCCAGCACTGGCTTCGATACCCCAGCCAGTACCGGCTGGATATATTCTCCTTGGCTGTGATGTCCCGCTCAAGGGATGTCCCCGCCCACACACCGTAAAAAAGGTTTACGTCCACCAGAAAATTCACGTTCTTCTGCCCGTCCCGAAGGTATGCATAATCGAGCCGGTAATAGTCGCGCAGGCCGTTGCGTCTGTCGAGGGCCATATCCAGGGAAACGGTCGTGGATGCGATTTCCTTGTCGTAATGGTTCCACTGGGCGTTTCCCCGCAGATCCATCCTGGGAAGGGGATGCAGGACGAGGTCGGCCTCGAGCGGGGTGAAGGGTCTTTCGTCATCCGGGTCGTCAGGGTGGCGGGCCTCTCCGATGTCGTATCCCTGGATCAGGTCGAAGGTGGCCCACTGGCGGTAGGAGACGTTTCCTTTTTTATTCTCCAGGCGTGCATCGAGGAAGTTTTCCAGGCTGACCTCGAACACGTTGGCCGGGCGCTCGCGCGTGATGTCCTCATACCATGGCACGACCTGATTTTCTTCTTTCAACGAGCGGTACCGGTAGCCGAAAGAGGGCCTGATCTTGTGCTTCAGCTTTTTGGCCCCCAGCCAGTCGACCGCATAGATACGATCGAGGTTGGTGGACAGGTCTGCCGCCATTTCGTAAGCCTGATTCGAGTCTCGGTTGTCCTCTCTGGTCGAGTCGTTTTCGACCCATCGAGCGTTGTAGATGTATCGCAGGGAAGGTTCGAACTCCAGATATCGGCCCGGGAAAAAGGGGAGCCGGGCCTCGGGGGCGAGAGACAGACGATGCCCCTTATCCCCGACGTCCCGCCACACGTAAGCGTAGTCGGAGCCGAGGGCGGTAAACAGGGGAAAGGCAAAGTATTTCCGCGGCAGCAGATTGAAGTAGAGGTCCCCGAGGGGCTGCGCGGTGCGATCGACGCTCAGGTCTTCAGGCCGCTGGTAATAGGCGGTTCCGCCCTGAAGGCTGTAGCCGCTGCCGTCCCGGTCGAGTCGCAGGGCCGAACGACGCAGGGGTGCGTACCGTTCCTCGAAAGGGCGTCCCCAATCGTCGGCGAGATCGGGCCTTGCGTCGAAACCCATCGGGCCTTCACCGAATTCCCGCAGGTAATCCTGATCGCTCACATAGTCCAGATCCGCTTTTGCCGTAATGTCTGCGGGGAGGGCCTGGTCGGCGCGCCCCCTCAGCCAGTAGCGGGTTTCGTTCGTGCGCGGCAGCGGGCTGACATCCAGTGCATCACCGTCGGCCATGTTCTTGGGACTTTTATCGTCGGAAAGGACATCCGCCAGGAAGGTGCCCTTCGATCGGGGGTCCAGGATGTAGTTGAACTCGACCCCTTGCATATAGCCCCGCTGGCTCAGATAGCGCTGGTAGAAAGTGGCATCGGCTTGATCCGAGATGGCCCAGAAGAACGGGATTTCAATATCGGCGCCGTTCAGGCTCGAGTAGCCGATCCGCGGCGGCAGCAGGCCGGTCTGGCGGTTGGTCTTGGCGGGAAAGATCATGTAGGGCAGGTAGAGCACCGGCAGGCCATTGACCCGGAAGGAGGCGTTTTCGACTGTTCCGTACCCTTCCACGGTGACCTTGACCTTTTTGCCGGTAATGAACCAGACCGGGTCCGGCCCGTCGCAGGTCGTCAATCGGGCCTCATGGATCAGATAGGTATCCGGCCCGATCTTTTCCATATGCTTTCCACTGATGTACACGTGGTTCTGCTTCAGAAAAAGGACGCCGTTCGTGATGCTTCCGGTCTGCGTCTGTAGGTTGAAGACCGCGTGGTCGCCATTGAAGGTGTCCCCGCCGCTCTTGAGCCGCACGTTGCCCCAGACCTCGGCGATACCGGTCTTCAGGTCGTAAAAGGCCTCGTCCGAATACAGAGACTGGGCCCCTTTGGTGATGACCACATTGCCTTTAGCCCTGTACTGTTGTGTCCTGCTGTCGTAGCCGAGTTCATCGCCGAAGATCTCCCAGGGGATATCGGGCGACAGGACCGTATCGACCCTTCGTCCCCATTCCTCGCACCGGCCGGATGGTGCACCGGCCGCCAATACGGACCAGAAAAGGCCCACGGCGAGAAGGCGCGCGATAAGCCGGCATATTCCAGCATGAGACATGGCAAAATCCTTCACGGCCTGTCCGCAGATGGCTTGCTAAGGCGGGTCAGGACGGTTTGTGAGCGGGTCGAATACGGCAAGGGCCTCCCCGACCGTAAAGAGCGATCCACAGATCAGAATGACGTCGTTTTTGCCGGCCAGTGCACGGGCCCGGTCAATGGCTTCCGGGATGGTGGCGGCGGTCTCCCCCGGAGGTCCCTGGGTTCGAGCCTCCGAGATGAGCTTTTTCGGGTCCGCAGCGCGGGCGTAAACCGGCCGGGTGTATATGACATGCGAACTGATGGGCAGGATACCGGAAAGGATGCCCGGAATATCTTTGTCCTCCATGATACCGATTACGAGGATCAGGCGTCTGCCGGGAAATTCCGACCGAACCGCGGCGGCCAGGTGCCGCATGGCGGCCGGATTGTGCGCTCCGTCCAGGATGATGACGGGTTCCTCCGATACCACATGCATCCTTCCGGGCCAGAAGGCCTTTTGAAGGCCCCTGCGCATATGATCCTCTGAAAGGGCCCACCCGGCCTCCTGAAGTGCCTCCGCCAACGCGAGGGCAAGGGCGGCGTTCCGGCTTTGATAGGTGCCCCTGAGCCCGAGCTGCAGGTCCCTGAGCGTTTGAAAGCGGCCGTAGTAGTTCAGTCCACCGGCTGTTTTCCGGTAGCGGATCTCTTTGCCGATGCGATAGAGAGGGGCTCCCCTTTCCCGGGCGATGCCTTCGAAGACGGAGAGGACCGCAGGCTGTTCGGCGGCCGTGAATACAGGCACGCCGGGCTTGATGATGCCGGCCTTCTCCCTGGCGATCTGCCGGAGCGTCCTTCCCAGGTATGTCTGATGCTCCAGGGAGATGTTGGTGATGGCCGAAACGAGCGGCGTAATGAGGTTGGTGGCATCCAACCGTCCGCCCATCCCCACTTCGAGGATGGCGAGATCCGTCTTTCGGCGTTTGAAATAGACAAGGGCCATGGCGGTCACCGCCTCGAAGAAGGTCGGCGGCTCTTCGGGAGCCACGGCTTCAAGGGTTTCGCCGATAAGAGAAACCGCCTCCTCAGGGGGCATTTCCTCGCCGTTGATGCGAAAGCGTTCCGTGAAGCGGACGAGATGGGGCGAGGAATAAAACCCGACGCGGTATCCGGCTGCTTCCAGGATGCCGGCCAGGAAAACGGAGACGGACCCCTTGCCGTTCGTGCCCGCGATGTGGACGTAACGCTCTCCGAGGTGAGGGTTTCCAAAGGCCTCGAGGAGATGGGCGGTCTGGGACAGCCCGAACTTGATGCCGAATTTCTGCAGACGGTAGAGGGAACCGAGAGCTTCCTGGTAGGATGGTGGTTGCATAGTCTTTATTCAGGTTATAGAGGGTTCCGGCGCGGTTTCCGGCTTGCTTCGCGCCGCCATGGATACGGTCTTCGGCCCGGCGGGAGCCCAAGCGTTGAGGGAGACACCCGTGGCGGGGATTTTGCGCCAAGGTGGTCCGTATATTCTTCAATGGCTGGGTCTTTGTCAATTCAAAAGATGACAGCCGGCCATCGCCGAAAACAGGTGTTCTACCGTGGGCGGTGGGAGCTGAAGTTCAAGGCGTAGAAAGCCACCGGTACGACCACCAAGGTGAAAAAGGTCGAAGCGAACAGACCGAAGATCAAGGCCCACGCCAGGCCGCTGAAGATCGGGTCCAGGGTGATGGGCCAGGCGCCGAGGGCCGTCGTGGCGGCTGTCAGCAGGATGGGCCGCATGCGGGCCGCGCCGCTTTCGAGGACGGCGTCCTTCAACGGAACGCCCTGTTTCAGGGCGTCCTGAATGAACTCGATCAGGACCAGGGAGTTGCGGATGACAATCCCTCCGAGGGCGATCATCCCGATCATGCTGGTCGCCGTGAAAAAAACGGGGTTCTGGAAGCCGTCCACGGGGGGCGCAAAGGCCAGGTTGAGGAGCCAGAACCCGGGCATGATGCCGATCAGGGTCAGGGGAACGGATATCATGATCAGGAGCGGGAGGAAGAAAGAACTCATCTGGAGCACGAGCAGGATGTATATGCCCAGCATTGCCGCGGCATATGCGATTCCGAGGTCCCTGAAGACGTCGAGGGTGATCTTCCATTCCCCTTCGCCGGCCCATTCGGCTCGAATCCCATCAGGAAGGGGCTTGTTCCTGAGCTCGCTTTGCATGTCGAGGATCGCGGTGGCCGGGGGTCTCCCTGCTGTTTCGGCATAGACGAACACCACCCGTTCGAGGTTCTTGTGATAAATGGGCTGATCCTCGGCCACGGCCTTGAAGACGCCCAGTTCCCCGAGCGGAACGTGCATCCCTTCCGCGGTCAGGATCGGGAGGCCTGCAAGGTGCTCGGTGTCCGATCGCTTCTCTTTGGGCATCACGATCCGGATGGAAAGAGGTTGACGCTCTCCGGCCAGGTGAACGGTCGCGGGTTGCCCCCCCTCGAGCGCCGTCCGTAGGGTTTGGGCGATCTGGTGGGTCGAGACGCCATGCAGAGCGGCCTTGGCCTTGTCCGGTTGGAAGTCCAGGCGCTGGCGCGGGGTTTCGGTGCTGTCGTCGATGTCCACGACGAACGGTTCTTCTGCCATCACCTCCTGGACCTGCTTGCCGGCCATGATCAGTTCCGCGTAGGTCTGGTCGGGCGTGCCGTAGATCTCCGTGACGATCGTGGAAAGGACCGGAGGGCCGGGGGGGACTTCCACCAGCTTGATGTGGGCCCCCTCGCGGCGGGCGAGCTCTTCCAGGTCTTTCCGGATTCGGAGAAGGATGGTATGGCTTTGCTGCACCCGCCGCTTCTTGCCCGCCAGATTGACGCGGATGTCGGCCAGGTTGCCGGCCTCCCGGAGGTAATAATGCCGGACCATCCCGTTGAAATCCATGGGGGATCCGGTCCCCACATAGGAGACGAAGTGGGTGACCTCGGGGACCCCGCGCAGGTATTCCTCGAAGGCCCGCACCGCCCGGTCGGTGGCCTCGAGCGGTGTGCCCTCGGGCATGTCGATCACCACCTGAAATTCATCCTTGTTGTCGAAAGGCAGCATCTTGAGCGGCACCTGCCTGAAGAGCGCCAATGCCGCCGAGGCGCACAGCAGCAGAACGACCGCGAGTGCCAGGGCCCAGCGCATGGGCCGGGAGGCGAGGAACGGACCGGTGATCCGCCGATACACCCGCCTGATCCATCCGGGTGCCGCGTCGGTTTCCACCTCCGCTTCACCCGGAGATTGCGGCGCCCGTTTGCGGATCAGGACCCAGCTCAGCCAGGGGACCACGGTCAGGGCGCAAACGGTGGAAAAAGAGACGGTCAGGGGGACGTTGGCGGCCATGGGCGCCATATAGGGGCCCATCATCCCCGTGATGAAGAAGAGCGGGGTGAACGAGACGATGATCGCCAAAGTGGACATGATGACAGGCGGCAGGACCTCCTTGACCGCGAAGAGGGTCGCCATCTCGGGTTTTCTGCGTCCTGCGAGGATGTGGCGCTGGATGTTGTCGACATTGATGATCGGATCGTCCACCACCAGGCCGAGCGAGAGAATGAGCGCGAAGAGGGTCACCCGGTTGATGGTGAAACCGAAGAGGTAGTTGACGAAAAGCGCCAAGGCGAAACTGAGCGGGACCGCCACGGCTACGACGAGCGATTCCCTCCAGCCGAGCGTGAGGACCAGGAGGCCGACCACCGTCAGGATGGCGAAAACGAGGGAACTGAGCAGTTCGTCGACCTTCTGCTGCGCCGTGCGGCCGTAGTTGCGGGTCACGACCACCTCGACCCCGTCCGGGATGACCGTTTTCTTGAGCGTTTCCATACGCTCGAGGATGTTTCGGGCGACATCGACGGCGTTGGTTCCCCGTTTCTTGGCGAGGGCCAGGGTGACGGCGGAGTGGGTGACGGGCTCGGTCTCGAGGCCGAGGCGTTGGGCCTCGTGGTAGGACATGCCGAAGCGGGCGTGTCGGACCGGTTCTTCCGGACTGTCGGAAACGGTGCCGAGGTCGCGCAGATAGACCGGTTTCCCGTCGTGCACGCCCACGACTAGGTTTTCCACCTCGCGGGCGTCGGCGACGAATGCGTCGCTCGTCACGGTGATTTCAAGGTTGTTATGCACGATCGTCCCGGCGGTGACCGCGGCGTCGGTTGCCTCGAGGGCGTGAACCACCTGCAGCAGCGAGATGCCGAAAGCGGCCAGGTTTTCCGGCAAGACCTCCACCCGGACCTCGCGCGCCCGGCCGCCGACGACCCCTGTCCGTGAAATGTCCGGGACCTCGGCGAGGCGGGCCAGCACCTCCTCCCCGATTCGATGCAGGGCGTGATCGTTGTACCGATCGGAGTGCAGGGTCAGGTTGAGGATGGGAACGTCGTCGATCTCGACCGGTTTGATGACCCAGCCGCGGACGAGGGGAGGCGCCGCGTCGATATGCATCGCGATCTTGTTGTGCAGCTTGACGAGCGAGTTTTCCCGGTGCTCCCCCACAAAGAAACGCACGGTCACGACGGCCATATCCCGACGCGACATGGAGTACACGTATTCGACACCTTCAATCTGCCAGAGCAGCCGTTCGAGGGGGGTGGCGACGAGTTTTTCCACCTCTTGGGCGTTTGCGCCCGGGGCGTGAACGAAGACGTCGGCCATGGGAACCACGATCTGGGGTTCCTCCTCGCGCGGAGTGATCAGGACGGCGACCGCGCCGGCGGCCATGGCGAAGACCAGGAACAGGATGGAAAGACGGTAATTCAGAAACTGCTTGACGACGAGGGGGATAAAACCCTTCGGGGTGGTTTCGAGATCGTTCATTCCCGTTCACCCCGCACGGCGATCACCTCTCCGCCTTCAAGCCCGGAGAGGACCTCGATCCGATCGTCATGAATAGGGCCGGTCTTGATCAGGACCTCCTGCCATCGGCCGTCCATCTGGATCAGGACGGTGTGAAGCTGTCCGACCATGCGCGGGGCCGCGCGCGGGATCAGGATCGCCGGTCTTTCCTTGACCGGCACCAGGAGGCGGCCGAACATGCCAGGGAAAAGCGACGGATCTGAGGGCAGGGCCGCTTTGACCAGGATCGATCGGGTCGAGGGGTCGGCGGCGGGAACGATCTCCTGAATCTCCACCTGCAGCCTCCGCGCGAGAGCCGGGATCACGCAGGCCAACTCCTGGCCGATGCGGACCCATGGCAGCAGTCCTTCGCGGACGTAGGCCTCGATTCGCAGACGGCCCGGCGTTTGCAAAGTCAGAAGGGTCTTGCCCGGGAAGGCGAGATCGCCGGGGTCGGCGAGCCGCTCGACGACCTGCCCGTCTTCCGGCGCCAGAATGCGGGTGTATCCCAGGTGGACGTCGGCGGCCCGGACGGCCTCCTCAGCCTGCCGGGCGCCGGCCTGAGCCTCGGCCAGGGCTTGCCCGGCCTGCTCCCGTCTGGCCTTGGCCTGTTGAAGACCCGAAAGGGCCTGTTCCAGGTCCTGCGCCGTCGCAGCCTCCGCTTCAGCATAGGCCTCGATCCGCCGGTGATGGGCCTGGGCCTGTTCCAAGACGGCTTCGGCGGCCAGGATTTCCTGGCGTGCCCCGGCTACGCGCGCCTGGGCTGCGCCGTAGGCCTCGCGGGTCTGTTCCAGCCGTGCTTCGATCTCCCTGGAATCGAGCAGGACGAGCGGTTCGTCCTGTTCGACCCTGTCGCCGGGGCGCACTAGGATCTCTCTGATCCGGGCATGCACGAGGGATTCGATCCGGGTCTCGGTCAGGGGACGCACGGTTCCGACGGCCTCGTAAAATTCCGTGATCGTCGTCCGTTCCGCGACGGCGGTGGGATAGGATTTGGCGCCGGCCCGCTCGGGCACGAATGCGGGGCCGGTGCCTGGGCCGACCTTGTCAGGGACGAAAAATCCGGTCATATAAAGCATCAGCAGGATCAGGACCAGAGTCCCTCCGGCGAAACCAGCCCATTTGAGGCGGCTTTTCGACGGCTTGCGCATCGCGTCACTCCCGGTTGTCATTCGGATATCCCCAGCGTCCGAGGGCACGGCCCACGGCGGCCAGGGCCTTTTCCCCGTCGTAATAAGCGGCCCTGGACAGCATCCGGGCCCGGTTGCGGGCCAGTTCGGCATCCAGGTACCGTGTGACGTCCGCCGATCCACCCTCGTACTGCATCTTGACGATGCGCAAGGCCTCGTCCGCCTGGGCTTCGGCGGCCAGGGTGACCTCGTGGCGCGCTTTGGCCTGGGCCAGATCCAGATAGGCCTTTTTGAGATCCAACTGGATGGCCTGGGTCGTCTTGCGGTCGGCGGCGAGCAGTTCCTGAAGGGCCCAGCCGGCCTGCCGCACCCGGGCCCTGGTGCCGAAACCGCTGAAGAGGTCCCAGTTCACCATCACGCTCAGGGTCCAGTTTTCACGATCACGCTCGAAGTCCAACCCGGGGTCGTCGAAGTAATACCGCCCCTGCGCGTCGATCCGCGGCAGATAGTCGGCGCGTGCCGCGTCGAGAGCCATCCTGCTCTGCACGAGCCGGCAACGGACCACCCGCAGTTCGGGGCGGTTCGCCAGGGCCTCCGGCAGTGCCGCGGTATAGGTTTCGGGAACGGAGAGGGCGACTTTTTCGCCCCGCACGAGATCGAGGCGGGTATCCGGGTCGTGCCCGAGCAGATTGGCCAGCGCCGCGTCGGCCAGGCTCAGGCTGTTTTCGGCCCTGATGCGTTCTTCCCTGGCCTGGGCCAGCCGAACGTCCAGGGAGAGGACATCGGACTTGAGGGCTCCGCCGGCCCGGTACCGGGCCTGCATGGTCCGCAGCTGCGCCTCGACGGTTTCGACCGATTCAGCGGCCACCTCCACGAAATCGGCGGCTGCGAGGAGATTGAAATAGCCGTCGATGACCGAGGCGATCAGGGCGTTCTCTATGCTGAGACGATCCAACTGCTCGATCTCGAACCCTGTTTCGGACATCCGTTTTCGGAGGTAGTCGCGGCCGCCGCTGAACAGGTTGATGCGCGCCTGGATCCCGGCCTCGTAGTTTTCGAACCAGCCGGGGTTGTTGAAATCGGCGTCCGGCGGCAACAGGCGCTGGTCGATTTTCTTGAAAAGGAAGGCCGATGGCGCATTCCCCTGCAGGTATTCGCCATATACGCCGATCGTGGGCCAGAAAGCCGCGGCGGCCTCTGCGATCATGGCCTCCGATTGCCGCATTCGCGCGATAGACATGGAGATGTCCGGATTGTTCGTGAGGGCTATACGGATGGCGGCATTCAGGGTCAAGGGCGCCGGTATGGGTGCAAGCAACTCTTCCGGGTCGATCCGCGGGGAAGAGATTCCCGAGCCCGCACGAGGGGACGGGTAAGCCGCCGCAATGGAATGGTAGGTGTAGCGCTCGGCCGAACGGCACCCGGGAAAAATCAGAAAGGACAACAAGAGCAGGATCCAAACCGAGGATATATGAACTGGCTTCATTTCACCCTGGAGTTTCGTTCCGTATTCCGGTTTCAACCGTCATCCGGCCGGGAAGACAGCCTTGTTGCCCATGCTCGATGACAGCCGCAGCGGTCTGGAAAAAAGAGGCCAGGCCGCTGCAGGTGCAAGGACGCCGAGTGATTCGGGGCCCGACCGGAAACTCCCCTCCCGGAATGAGAGCAGGGAGAACATATCGGCCATGGTTGCAGAGAGGAGGCGTTGTATGCAAGCAATATTTTTGCTTTGATCATGCCGGAACTTATGATAAACGAATCGAACTTGATTCCATTCAGCCATGATGTTTTCTCCTTCGCATTACTTCAAAAAGCGGGTGCGGTCGGATGTCGATTGTGGAGCGATGGAAGCGGTGTCCGTGAACCTTTCTGCCGATGGGGAATCAGGTCGTTTCCATCCGGAAATGGTCTTTTTGGCCAATCTCGGAGTCAATCTGCACGTTTGCTTGTGCGGCGACCACCAGGTCGCCTCCGCGCAAACGCTTGATTTCCTTGATATTGGCCAAAAATCCTCATTTCCGGATTGGAAACTGGGTTCTATAGGGAAATCATTTCCGGATGGACACTAGGTCGTTTCCATCCGGAAATGAGGATTTTTTCTTCCCACGCCTCGCGTGCTCAGTCCCACCGCTTCGCGGCGGGTCCCGGTTTGCCGATATCAAGGAAATCAAGCGTTTGTGCGGATGACGGGAGTGACTTCAGATTTTAAAGGAGAGCCAGTGATGAGCGAAAAGCAGCAGGATTTGGCCGGTCCAGGCATCGGTGATTACGATGAACTCGAGATGATTCTTCCAGGTGATTACACGTCCCTGTTGTCTCCGCGGGAGACCCAGGAGGCCGTGTATGCAGCCAAGGATTACATCGAAGAGAACCTGTGCCGCCAGTTGAACCTCTTGCGGGTGACGGTGCCCTTGATCGTCGATGTCGAGAGCGGCGTGAACGATTATCTGGACCGGGACGGATCCAGGAGCCCGGTCCAGTTTCATATCTCGAATGACCGGGACAAGAACCCGGTCGACGCCCAGATCGTCCAGGCCGCCACCAAGTGGAAGCGGATCGCCCTCCGGCAGTTCGGGATGCAGGTGGGGGAAGGGGTTCTGACGGATATGCGGGCGGTTCGCAAGGACTACTTCCTGGATCATGACCACAGCGCCTATGTGGATCAGTGGGACTGGGAGATGGCGATTACGGCGGAGCATCGGAATCTGGATTTCCTGACGGAGGTGGTCCGCAAGATCTGGACCGTTCTGAAGGGGGCCGAACAGCATGTCCAGTCTTTGTTCCCGGCGCTCAAATCCGGCCGGTATCCGGACCTGCCGGACGAACTCACGTTCATCCACGCGGAGGACCTCCTGGACCGCTATCCGGATCTTCCCCGCAAGCAGCGGGAGACCCGCATCGTCCAGGAATATCCGGCTGTCTTCATCTACGGCATCGGCTGGGTTCTGGAGGACGGGTATCCGCACGAGATGAGGGCTGCGGATTACGATGACTGGGCGACGGAGACGGTTTCGCGGGATGGGCGGCCGATGCACGGTCTGAACGGCGACATCCTCGTCTGGAATCCCGTTACGAAGAGGCGGCATGAACTGACCTCGATGGGCATCCGGGTCAATGCGGAAACCTTGCGCCAGCAGCTCGAAATATGCGGCCAGCTCGACCTCCTCAAGATGCCCTATCACCAGGCGGTGCTGAAAAACGAGATCCCGCTCAGTATCGGCGGCGGCATCGGCCAGTCCCGTACGTTCATGCTGCTGCTGCAGAAGGCCCATCTGGGGGAGGTGAGTGTGACCGTCTGGCCCAGGGTGCTGAAGGAAATGAGCGCCAGGAAGAATATTCATGTCCTCGAGTAGCGGAATGCCTGCGTTCGATCGCAGGCGGCAGGGAATATGATGCGGCCGTTTTGTCTTTGGATTACCGGCAGGCCGGGTTGCGGCAAGAGCACGGTGACGGGGTGCCTTCAGGCGCTGCTGCAGGCGGAGGGGATCGATGCGGTGGTGTTGAGCCTGGACAGGCTCAGGAAGATCCTGACCCCCGAACCGGCCTATACGGAAGAGGAGCGTTCGATTGTCTATCGGGCCCTGGCCTTGATGGCGCAGCTGCTGGTGGAGCGTGGCGAAAAGCAGGTCGTGATCGACGCCACGGGTCATCGGCGTCATTTTCGCGATCTGGCGCGCTCTTTGGTCTCCGAATTCGCCGAGGTCTATCTGGCCTGCCCGGTCGAAATCTGCCAGGTCCGCGAAGCCGGGCGTAAAGCGACGCTCGTCCAGTCCGACTTGTACCGGAAGGCCCGCGACGGCTGTCTCCACGGGCAGATGCCGGGCGTCGATGTGCCGTATGAGGAGCCGCTCCAGCCCGAACTCGAGATCCCGATCGGAGAGCTATCAGCGGAAGAGGCTGCCAGGCGGATTTTCGGTTATATCATGGAGCGCTGGGGGACGGCCTGCTCGTAGACCGGATGGGGCGGGTCCGGGAAAGGGCCATGCCGATGCCGGTCCCGCCGCGGCGGCAACCGTTCAACCGTTGCCGCCCCGCCGCCGGTGCCTTCCGGGAGGGCGTGCGGGGAACTGGAAATCGCCCCCATCGATCGTCAGGGTTTTTCCGAGGACCAGCGCTTCGGCGACGATCCGTCGGGCCCCGGCCAGGATGCGGCCGAAGGTCTGGCGCGAGACGTTCATCCTTTCCGCGGCCGTTTCCTGGTCGAGCCCTTCGAAATCGCTCAGGCGCAGGGCTTCGAGCCCTTCGAGAGTCAGGAAGACCTCGCAGCGCCCCCAGGGAGGGACGCTGTTCGGGAGAAAACCGGTCACTACCGGGGGATGTTGAACGAATCGCCTCTTTCTCGGACGGGGCATGGGGTTCCTCTCGTGCTTTGTTTTGAGCCTGTGAGCATAATCCTAGCCTGGAAGCGCACCCCGTGTCAAGCCCATCGGCTGGACTGCAGGGCATTCCTTTATGGCTTGAAGCTTTGGTCGCGAAGTGGTATTCGTGTAAAAAGCGGGCGTCCCCTGTTTTTGCGGGGTCTGCGGGTCCGATGGGATGCCTGCTTTCAGGGGAGGTCGGTGAATAGGCCTGTTGTCCCCGCATGGAAAGCGGGAGAACATCCATCCGAAGAGGTTGATCGAGCAGGGTACGTTCCCGGCTTGCAAAGGTTTATCCAGCAGGAGCCAGGTTTCCAATCCAGGATGTTCCTGGATCATGAGCACGGTTGTAACGAGCGGAAGAGGAAGGATCCATGGCGAGTACGACAAGCGGTCCACGCAAGCCGGGCAGCGGCGTCGATGAGGAGAAGATGAGGCGTGCCATAGCGGAGGCCCGCAAGGCTGCCGCGGAGCGGGAAAAGGGTTACCGCGAGCAGTCCCTGAAGATCCATCCGTGGGTTTGCGCCCGGTGCGGCCGGGAATTCACCCGTAAGAACCTGCACCTGCTGACCGTTCATCACAAAGACCACAACCATGACAACAACCCGGCGGATGGGAGCAACTGGGAAAATCTTTGTGTCTATTGCCACGAAAACGAACACCGACGCTATCTCGATTACGTGGAAGGCGGCGGTGCGGAGGCGGGTCAGAACAGGGAAACGAAGCTGACCCACAGCCCGTTTGCCAAACTTCAGGGGCTGGCCGTGAAGAAAGATTCCTGAGAACGAGTTTGCAGTCCGCACACAGGAGTTGAACCATGACGATACATCCATTGGCCGGCCAGCCGGCGCCGCGCTCCATGCTGGTCGATGTCCCCGCGCTGATCTCGGCATACTATACGGAGGAGGCGACAGGAAAGGTGTCTTTCGGCACCTCGGGCCACCGAGGGTCGTCTGTGAACGGAACCTTCAACGAACCGTTGATCGCCGCCATCGCTCAAGCCATCTGCGAGTACCGCACGCAGAACGGCATCACGGGCCCGCTTTTTCTTGGCGTCGATACGCACGCCCTTTCGGAGCCGGCCTACCGGACGGCAGCAGAGGTGCTGGCCGGGAATGGCGTGCAGCTCGTGCTTCACGATCGGCGGGAATACACGCCTACGCCCGTGATTTCATTCCTGATCCTGGAGCACAACCGGCGCAGAAAAGGGCCGCCGGCCGACGGGATCGTCATTACGCCCTCCCACAACCCTCCGGAAGACGGCGGCTTCAAATACAACCCGCCTCAGGGGGGACCGGCTGACGTCGATATAACGGCATGGATCCAGGAAAGGGCCAATGTCATCAAGGACGGGCCCTCTGACGCGATCAAACGGCTGTCCTACCGAAAGGCCCTTCAGGCCGAAAACACCTCTTTCATGGATTTCATCACCCCTTTTGTGGAGGCTCTGGCCCAGGTCGTGGACATGGATGCCGTGCGCAGTGCGGGCCTCAAGATCGGCGTCGACCCGCTGGGGGGGTCGGGCATCCACTACTGGGCCCCGATTGCCGAGCGGTACGGGTTGAACCTGGACGTGGTCAACCCGCATACCGACCCGACCTTTGCCTTCATGCCGCTCGATGGGGACGGAAAGATCCGCATGGATTGCTCATCGCCCTACGCCATGGCCAATCTGATCGCCATGGCCGGGCGTTTTGACATTGCGTGGGGCAACGATCCGGATTTCGATCGCCACGGAATCGTCTGTTCGAGCGGGCTGATGAATCCGAACCATTATCTGTCCGTGGCGATATGGTATCTCCTGCAGAACCGTCCCCGCTGGCGCGATGATCTGGGGGTCGGCAAGACCCTGGTCAGCAGCAGCATGATCGACAGGGTGGTGGCAGGCCTCCGCCGGAGACTCTACGAGGTGCCCGTCGGCTTCAAATGGTTCGTTTCCGGATTGCTGGAGGGGAGCCTGGCCTTCGGCGGGGAGGAGAGCGCCGGGGCGGCCTTCCTGCGGCAGGACGGTTCGGTCTGGGTGACGGATAAAGACGGGTTTTGCATGACGCTCCTCGCTGCCGAGATCATGGCCAGGACCGGAAGGAGCCCTGACGAGATCTATCGCGACGAGCTGGTTTCAGCCTACGGGGCCTCCTTCTATAACCGGGTCGACAGCCCGATCACGGAAACCGAAAAGGCCGTCCTGAAACGGCTCGAACCGGAGTCCATCGATGCGGGGCGTGTGGCGGGGCTTGCCATCAGAAAGGTGTTGACCCGGGCGCCGGGCAACGGTGCTCCGATCGGCGGCGTCAAGGTCATCCTGGAGGATGGCTCCTGGTTCGCCGTCAGGCCTTCGGGGACAGAGCCGAAGATGAAGGTCTACATCGAAAGTTTCGGCGGTGAGGCGCTATGGGATAGGATCTACGCCGAGGCGCTTCCGTTGGTGTTTTCGGGCACCCGATAGGGTTGCATGGGCATCTTTCCGCCAGGTCGTATCCCTGCCCCTGCAATCGTTTTTTGGACCCGATCCCGTTTACGGATCGAGAGCGGTTCTCGGCGGTTTTGCCGCCGCCGCGCGGCTACCGCCTGAACAGCCACACAAGGATCGAAAGGGCCAGACTGATCAAGATCATCGTAGTGATCGGGATGTAGATCTTGAAGTTCGGTCTTTCGATCAGAATATCCCCCGGCAGGTGTCCGAAGGGTATCTTTCCGAGCCACGGCCAGAGCAGGCCCGTAAGGACCAGCATGAGCCCGATGATTATCAGTATCCTGCGTATTTCCATACTATTGTCACGTGCGGTTGCTTTGCCTCGAGGTGCCCGCCGGGGTCTGGAGCCGCCCGATCGGGCGACGCAAACACCCCTTTCTGTTTCTGAGACGACTACCCTTCGGCATGCATATGGCTTTGCTGGACGGGTCTTCCGCTACGAGGGTGTTCTCCTGTTGTGGCCGGCCGGCCCGATGATGGCCTTCGCAGGGGTCCTACAGGAAGAGTCGGGACGGCAAGCATCTTTTCCAGCAGGATCCTGGAGACAGATTGCCAGACGTCGGGAGGCAATTCCACCTGCCGGGCCGGATCCGTATCATCCGGATCCCTGAAGAGAAGGAGCAGCTCCGTCAGACCCTCTGAGCTCAAGAGAGGACCCGGGACCCATCCGTCTCCATCGCGGTCAACATACGGGTCTGTCAGCATAACGGCTTCGAGATCGTGCAGCGGCGCGGCGAGTCCAAGACGTTCATTCAGGGTTTCGAGGATCCGGTTGGCAATGAGGGCGTGACCCGTGAAGCCTGGATGGACGCCATCGAGGCAGAAGCTGCCGCCGCGTGACCATTTGCGGCTCAGGATGCGGCCGTCGAGCTCGATCGGTGTTTTCCCCGTCAACACAGCGTTCAAAAACCCCGCGATATCCAGCACCTGCACCGAGGGGCCGGCCGCCGCCGCATCGATGATCGTCCTGTTGAAACCGTCGACGCGATCCATGATCATCCGCTGCTCCGCTTCAGAAAGGACAAGGCCGTCATTCTGGATGCCGTCGATCTCGAGGGCCTGATTGACGTAGTCCGCCGAGTAGCCGGTGTGGAGAAGCATGTACATGAAACCGAAGGTAAAAAGAGATATCCTGTCACCGCGGGTGGGATCCGTTACGGGTTCCCCCGGCGGAGCCACGCGGGAGAAGGTGGGCGGCACCGTATAATCCGGGTCGATCTTCCTGAGGTAGTATTCAAGGTCCTCGGAATCGAAGAGATACCCCACAGCGCTGTAGTGAGGAAGGGTCAGGCAGAAGATGGACCGCCGCTCCGGGGGCAGGAGACTGTCCTCTTCCAGCCGGGTGAGAATGTGATGGTATTGGTCCGTGAAATCGCTGTGTTCGGTCAGATTTCTTTCAATGGCATCCACGGTGTATGGATCGAAACGGAGGATGCCTGCTTCCCGACCGTAGTCGAGCAGGTCCCGCAGGCCCGGTGAGAGCTGCGGCGCAATCTGTTCGAGCGGGAAGGGGAGAAAGACGGGGTTGGCCCCCCCGGTCCCGAGGGCGGCCAGGCTGGAGTCGTTGTTTCCGGCCCAGAAGATCACCAGCGCATGCGCTGAAGAAGCTCCTTCGGCGGCCAGGCGATCGAGGAGCACCCGCAATGCGTCCATTTGGGAAACAGGTTGACCGGCCAGGAGGTTCAAGGGGTAAAGGACTTTGTCATAAGAATCCTTCAATCCTGGAGGGAACCTTTTGTCGCAGAGGTAGGAAGGGCTTACGACGGAGTCTTTGGCACCTACCCGCTTGTAGTATTCGATGCCTTCGATGGAAAAAATGTCCGCCCCGTCGACACCGAGGTTGGTCGGGGTGCGGAAAGGGAAAAGGCGCGTCCCCGAGAGGTTCAGAAGCGGCTCTGAAAACAGCGGCACGCTCACCTGCGCGAGGGATTCGGATATACGATGCAGATAGGCATTCCAGGTGTTGAAGGCATGGTTGGCGGCATCCATGGTGCCCTGGGTCAGACTGTCGCCGACCGCCGAAAGAAGAATTTGGGGGCGGTTCGCATCGGCGCTCGCGCGGCCTGTAAGAAGCGACACGAAGAGGAGCAGGGACGAGAGAACCGCCGGCACGATCCGCCGCCGGCGTTTTTTATGGCTCGAAAGGAATGGGAAGCATGCCACGATGCAAACCTCCTTGCGGAAAGGCCCCGGTCAGAAGCGACGGGTGCGGAGGATATTGAACACCAGCCAAAGCCCCAGAACGCCGGATATGATATAGCCGATGACCCCCAGCGCGGGGTACCCGAAGAGAAACGGTTTGACGCCGGTCGTGATGATCATGGACGAGCCGATGATCATCGCAGCCAGGATGACGCCGAGCGTCAGGCGGTTGAAAATGTTTTCCAGGGTTTTCCTGAGCCCTCCGAGGTTTTCGTGTTCGAACCGGATGGTCAGGTCCCCGCGGTTGATTTTGTCGACGATCTGGGAGAGATGGCTCGGGAGATTGCGGTGGAGGCTCAATAAGTGTCCGGCGTTGCTGCGCAGGTTTTTCCATACGACACCGGGATGGTAGCGCTCGGAGGCCAGACGCCGCACCTGATCCTCGATTTCCGGGATGACGTTCAGTTCGGGGTATAGGATCCGGGCGGTTCCTTCAGCGGTGACCAGGGCTTTGATCATGACGGCGAGGTCGCTCGGTACGCGCAGCCGGTACTCGCGCAGGAGGGCGGTGATATCCAGCAGGGCTTGCCCGATGTTGATTTCCTGCAAGGGGACGGACGTGTACGCGTCGAGGATGTCGAGCAGGTCCCTTTCAAGGGCGCGTTGGTCGAAGGGCCCGTCGATCGATGTAATCAGCAGGAGGGTGTCCAGCAGCCGCTTGCCGTCCTTTTCGGCGACCGAGCGGACCAGATCGATGAGGTCGAAGCGGTCTTCGTCCGTCAGCCTGCCCACCATCCCCCAATCCACCAGGCACAGTTCCTTTCCTTCTCTGATGAGAATGTTGCCCGGGTGGGGATCGGCGTGAAAAAAACCGTGTTCCAGGACCTGGCTGATCGTGATTCTCAGGCCGAGTTTCGCGAGGGTTTCCGCTTCGTCGAGATGTCTTGGGGAGAGTTCCTTGAGCTTTTTCCCCCGGATGAATTCCATAACGAGCAGACGCTCGGTGCAGTAGGCGGTGAGAGGTTCGGGTATGTACACACCGGGCATATCCGCCAGCTGCGCTCTGGCAATCTGCATGGCGCGGGCCTCTCTCAAAAAATCCAGCTCGCGCAGGAGGTTCCGCCTGGTAGTTTTGAGGAGGCCGGGCAGATCGTAGATGCGGATCTCTTCCATACGCTCGTGCAGCCGGCCGAGGAGAAAGGCCAGAATATCCAGGTCCTTCTCGATCTTCGATCGGATGCCGGGACGCTGCACCTTGAGGGCGACCACCTGGCGAGTGTCGCGCAGGAGTGCCCGATGAACCTGGGAGAGGCTCGCTGCGGCGATCGGTTCGGATTCGAAGCACAGAAAAACCTCTTCCAAAGGCCGCCCGAGGGCCTTCTCGATCACCTTGCGGATCTCGGACGGCTTTTCAGGCGGGACCTCATCCTGCAGCTTTTGCAGCTCTTCGATCAGAGGGCCGGGGAGAAGATCGGGCCGGAGACTCATAATCTGCCCGAACTTGACGAAGGTCGGCCCGAGGTCTTCCATCGCGCGCCGGATCCGTTCCCACGTCCCGAGCTGCAGATCCTTACGGCTTGATTTTGGAAGGAGCTTTTTGCCCGGCAGATCCAGCCGGTCCACCAGGTCGACAAAACCGTAGTTCAGCAGCGTGAAAACGATGTCTTTGAACCGCCTGATATTGGCCAGTGTCTTGATCTCCAAGGATCATACCTCGGTCGGTTCCTTCGCCGTCTCCAGCAGGCTAACGCGCTCTTCGAGGTTCCGGATACGCGATTTCAGCTCGTCCAATTCTTTTCGGCTGCCCACATCGAGGTTCCGGAGTCCTTTGCGGACGGTTTCCGTGACATTTTCCTCGACTCTGGACCACTGCTTTTCACCGGTTTCCACCAGTTCGTCTGTGAGCCGCCGGGCATCCTCCTTGCTCATGCGGGCGTCGTCCACCATCTTGTGCACGGTTTCTTCGATCTTGTCCTTGGTGAGGAAGACCATGCCAAGGCCGGCCAGTAAACCCTTTTTGATATCGTCCAACATATTCTGCCTCCTGGAGTGGATGGTGATGGAAGACCGCATCGATCATGGCACGTTTTCAAAGCGGTGAGTGCTTGAAAACAGGGAATCGGCGTCGGATCGGTTAGGTCCTGAATGCCGTTCAAAATCCGAACCCGATTCCGATTCCGAAATGGATCTGTGCATCGGAGGAAGGCTCTTTTACAGGCCATAGATACCGTTCGGTCTCCGCCACGATTGGATAGGTGTAATGGATCCCGCCCAATGGGCGCGTCTCGCTCCCCACGACGGTGCCGATCACTGTGATCCATCTGCCTGAGCGGTAGATGGCCGGATCGAGAAAGCCCTCGGCCGAGATCAGAAAACGCCCCCTGGATTCGCCGTCCGGCCTGGGTTTGTACCGGCTGTCGAGAGGCCGGTGCACAACGAGAATGAGACTCTTGCCCTGAAGGTTATTGGTTTGGATGATCTGTCCGCCAAAAAGCACTGTTCTGCCCAGAAAACCACCAGGGTCGGCTGCGAGCGCCTTGAAGGACACGGAGCGGTCTGCGCTGTCGAGGGCCTGCCTTGAAATCACCGGCGCACAAGCGGCAGCGGCGACAACGCATGCCGGCAGAAAAATGCACAGGCAGAGCACACGGATTCGCAGACTCATCAGCGCCTCCTGCTGCCGGAACGGCCCGTTGGTGCAATCCATGGGTCATCTATGAGCCGGTTTTCATTGCTGGAGCGCTCGTTTTCCATGAGGCGCTTCACGTCTTCATCCTCGTACTGCTGCGGCGAGTCTCCGGCCGGTTCTTTGGCGCGCAGGCCCAGCCGGTTTTCTGCCGGATAACCTGCCCGTTTGAAGCGTGCAATAACCCGGTTTGCTGACCATTGGACGATCTCCATAGAGCTGGAAACGGTCGGGCAGCGAAAAGCATTTGCCTGCAGGCCATCATCTATATTAAAAGTTGAAAGGACAGAAATAAAGGCTTTTCCGGACCGTCTCCTCTGCTGCGGGAGGTCGAAGAGAATCCGGGCTTTCAGGACAGAGCGCCGGTCGTGAGGAGCTGCTTCGGCTGAGCGGCGAAGCGGTGAAGAAAAATCCTCGTTTCCGGATTGGAAACCGGGTTGTACCGGGAAATTATTTCCGGATGGACACGAGATAATCTGATGACTCATAAGGAGGGCAACCATGGAGGTAAGGCCTGAATACCTGTCACCCTGCGGACTATACTGCGGAGTATGCGCCGTCCTGTACGCCGATCGTGACGGGAATCGAAAATTCAAGGAGCGGCTGGTGGATGTCTATAAGGGAAAGCTGCCCGACAGCGCGAATCTGATGGCTGACGACATCCGCTGCAAGGGCTGTTTGTCCGATGAGCCCTTTCTCTTTTGCCGGGAATGCGCCATAAAGGCCTGCACCCGTGAGAAGGGGTACACGGGCTGCCACCAGTGCGACGCGTTCCCCTGCCGCCTGATCGAGGAATTTCCTATACCGCTGGGTCGGAAGGTCATGCTGCGGGCCGTCCCCTACCGGCGGGAGCACGGCACCGAAAAGTGGGTGGCCGACGAAGAGGCCCGCTACGACTGCCCGGCCTGCGGGCATAAGTTGTTCCGCGGCGCCAAACGCTGCAACCAGTGCGGTACGCCCGTAGACCTGGATTAGGCAGATCCGCCCAGAAAGGGGCTTTTCGGCTCATCCCGGTATCGATTCATTGATGCACGTGCTTGAGCCCGCGCATCTTGTTGAGAAAGCTTCTCATTTCCGGGTTGGAAACGTAGACGGTGCCCGGAAAGCCTTTCCGTCGCCCAACCGTGCCGATCCGCAAAGCCCGGAGGTCGATCCGGTCATGCTCCGATAAAGCCGGGCATCAGATGCGTCTGTATTCCATAAAATAACGGTAGAAGGCAGCCAGGACCAGGGCGTGGGTGATGGCGCCTTCCCGGATGAGGGCCGGCACTTCGTCGATCGGCTTCAGCAGGACCTGGATATCCTCCTTGTCGTCCTGTTCCTGCTGCCCTGCCGGAAAGACATCGGTGGCCAGGTACGTGTAGCAGATATTGTTCTGGATGGCCGGGTTCGGATGCACGGTGCCGAGTTCGGCGGCCTTCGCGGCATGATAGCCTGTTTCTTCATGCAATTCCCTGAGCGCTGCGGTTTCGGGGGTGTCGTTTGCCTCCACGAGTCCACCCGGTATCTCGAGGGTGACGTCGCGGATCCCATGCCGGTACTGGCGGATCAGGACAACCTCGCCCTTGGGCGTGATGGGGATAATGTTGACCCAGGCCGAGGATTCCAGCACAAAGAAATCGTGGGCTTTTCCGGTGCGTGGGGAGCGAGCGCGGTCGGTTCGGATGCTGAAGACACGATAGGATCTGTCCAGGATGCTCGACAGAATTTCCCAGTGTTTGGGAGACATGGTTCGGGGCTCCTTTTCCGGTTGATGGATGTGCGTAGCGGGTTTTTGGCCGCTGATCCCGGATCCCGCTCTATATGAATGCGGCCGATTCTGATGGAACGGCGGCCGGGAATCAACCTTTTTTCGATACGAGATGGAGGTTGTCCGTCTCGATCGCCGTGAATTCTGACAGGTCCTTGCCCTTTGCGGCTGTTCGGCCGAAGAAATCCGCGATATCTTCCATACGCCCCGTCACGGGCACGGGGGGCAAGCTTTCGACAAAGGCTTCGCCGTACCGGGCGTTTTTGAGCCGCACATCCAGGATCGCCATGACGCCCCTGTCCGTGTTTTTGCGGATAAGGCGCCCCAGCCCTTGTTTGAGAGCGAGGATGGCTTCGGGAACCTGATAGGACATAAAGGCATTCTTCCCCTGCTCTTGGAGAAGGTTGATTCGGGCGGCCACCAGAGGGTCTCCGGGAGAACTGAAGGGGAGTTTGTCGATGACCAGGCAGCTCAGGGCTTCGCCCGGGACATCGACCCCCTGCCAGAAGGACCCCGTGGCCAAAAGGACAGAGTGGATGTCTTCCCGGAAGGTTTCTAGAAGTGTGGAGCGCGGCGCGTCTCCCTGTTTGAGAAGTGTGAACGGTAGTTTGTTTTGCAGATGGCGATGCACACTGAAGAGATTCTGGTAACTGGTGAAAAGCACCAGGGCCCGGCCTTCGCTCAGTTGAAGGATCTGGAGGATACGCTCCGCGGCGGCCTCGCTGAAGCGCGGATGGTTGGGAGTGGGCAGGTCCGTCGGAACATACAGCAGGGCCTGGCGCTTGAAGTCGAAATGGGAAGGAAAGATCCCTTTCAGAGCGTTCCCGGGCAGGCCGAGGCGGGCGCCGACGTAGTCGAAATTTCCCCCTGCGGTGAGGGTCGCCGATGTGAGGACCACCCGCGGACATTTCTGATAAAGGCTCCCTTCCAGGGCCTTGCTGACATCCAGAGGAGAGGCGTAAAAGAGGATGCCCCTTCTGCGTTTCTCGAACCAGTTGAGCCAACCGGCCTCCCGCGGCTCAAGGGTCTCCGTGACCAGCCGTTCGATTTCCCGCGCCCGCAGAAGAAGCGGTTCGATCCCTCCGGCTTCCGTTGCAAGGAGGATTTCCTCCTGCCGGATGGATTGAAGACACTTGCGGATTTCAAGTCCCGGACCCGTCTTGAGACCTGCCAGGAGTTCCGGGGCGAGGCGTTCCCGGTCACTGAGCGGTTCCAGAGCCCTTTCGATGTCTCCGACAGCAGCCCGGAGTTTTTGCAGAAAAAGCAGGAAGTTCGCACGGGGCCGTTTCATGGATGTACCGACGGCCGCTTCGAGATCGGCTGCCCATTCGAGAATCTGAGCGGTGGCGAGCCGTTCTCCGAAGGTGCCGGTGGCGACCTCTTCCACGTGGTGGGCCTCGTCGAAGACCACGGTTTCGAACCGCGGGATGATCTCTCCGAAGCCGCCCTCCTTGACCTTCATGTCCGCGAAAAAGAGGTGATGGTTGACGATGATGAGACGGCTTTCGGCGGCCCTGCTCCGCAGCCTGCCCAGGAAACATCGATCGAGAAAGAGGCATTCGCTTCCGAGGCATTGGTCCGAGCCGGCAGAGAGGCTGTCCCAGAGAGTGTCCTGATCAGCCAACCAGGGCAGCTCCTCGCGGTCGCCGAACTGCGTTTTACGGATCCAGGTTTCGAGGCGCCCGCGGATATCGGAGGCTTCGGGAGGCAGGAGCGATGACTGCATGAATCGCTGGTGGTAGCGATGGAGGCAAAGATAGTTCTTGCGCCCTTTCATCATGACGGCCTCCGCCCGGAGGCCGGTCGAGTCGAGCAGCAAGGGGAGATCCCGGAGGAAGATCTGTTCCTGCAGGTTTTTGGTGCCGGTGGAGATCACGGCCTTACGGCCGCTCAGGATAAGGGGTGTCAGGTAACCGAAGGTCTTGCCTGTTCCGGTCCCGGCTTCGACTATGACGGGCAGATTCTTCTGCAGGGCCTCCTCGATGAGCAGGGCCATCTCCAGTTGGACGCGGCGGAATTCAAAGCCCGGCAGGTTGCGGGCAAGCAGGCCGCCGGGTCCCAGGATTCCTTCGATGGTGCGGGGTTGATGGTCCATATCGACACGCCGCGAAAAGCGTTTTAAGCCTGTGGAAAAATGCCGGGAGCCTCTTTCAGACCCATCGAATTGCATCACATCTTTTCAAGGGTCGTGTACCCCAGGTGGAGTAGTTTGCGCCCGGCCTGGCTGAAGAAGACCTCCACCTTGTCTTCGTCAAGAAACCGTGAGACCACGCCGGGACCGAATGCCGGGTGCCGCACCCGATCACCGGATTGAAAGGGGTGCAAGGAAGCGGCCGCCGGTTCGGACAAGTTGTCATGAGGCTTCGAGAACGGATTGAACCGTCCGGAGGTCCTCGCCGACTCGTAGACGACGATTTCTTGGGGTAAAGCGCTGATGAAGGAGGAAAGACCGGATTGGTAGGTCGGTCCCCCACCCATGGTGTCCCATGTCTGCTGGTATTCCTGTCCGGGGTAGCAGAAAAAGAGCCGGTCCTTGGCGCGGGTGGCGGCCACGTACATGAGTCGCCTTTCCTCTTCGAGCTCCATGGGGTTCCGATAGGCACGGGCGGAAGGAAACCGCCCCTCCATGACCCAGATGACGATGACGACGGGCCACTCCAGCCCTTTGGCGGAATGTACCGTGGAAAGGGTCAGTGAGCCGTGATCCCGTTCGGGCTCGGTATCGAGCGAGCTGTTGGGCGGATCCAGGACGAGGTCCGCCAGGAAACTCCTGAGGCTCTGGTACCGTTCGGCCATCGTGATCAGTTGCTGCAGTTCCTTCAGCCGCCGCGGATAGTCGTCGTAACGCTCCTTCAGGAAAGGCGTATAATAATCCAGGGCCGTTTCCACGGCCTTTCTGGGAGACAGTGTGTCGCTGCTCAGCTGCTGCATCAGGTCGCAGAGCGGTTTGAGACCCAACTCCCGCCTCTTCATCCCCGGCCATTCGGAGAGCTTCTCGGGCTTGATCCGGTTGGTCTTGATCCATTCGAAGATGCTCCGGCTTTTTCCTTGGCCGATGTTTTTGACCATGCACAGGATGCGGCTCCAGCTCACGGCCTCTTCCGGATTGACCTGGACGCGCAGATGGGCCAGAAAATCCTTGATGTGGGCGGACTCGAGGAATTTGAAGCCCCCGTACTTGACGTAGGGGAGCCGTTGCCGCGTCAATTCGGCCTCCAGTTCGAACGAATGGTAGGCCGCTCGAAAGAGGACGGCGATATCCTCCGGAGAGCGGCCGGCGTCCATCTCCTGCCTGATCAGTCGGCACACCGTCAGGGCCTGCTCCGGTTCGGTGCGGGTATCGATGACCGCCGGTTTTTCGCCGCCTTCCCGGCGGGTGAAGAGGCACTTGGTGTAATGTTCTCCGGCCTGTGCCATGACGGCATTGGTCAGATTCAGGATGGGTTGGGTCGAGCGGTAATTCTCCTCGAGTTTGATGATTCTGGCACCCGGGAACCGCTTGGGGAACGCGAACATGTTGCGGTAATCGGCGCCGCGGAAGGAATAGATGGACTGGGAATCATCCCCGACCACCATGACGTTGTGGTGTTCATGGGCGAGCCAACTGACGGTGTCGGCTTGAATAGCGTTGGTGTCCTGGTATTCGTCCACCATGACATGGCTGTATTGCCGCCCCAGGGTCTGCCTGGCTTCTGGGTCGTCTGCCAGAAGCTTTCTCAGATTGATCAGTAGATCGTCATAATCCATGAGGGCGTGTTCCTGCTTGTACCGGGCGTAGAGATTCGTTAACCGCCGGATCTCGGGGATAAATTCCAGGAACTGGCCGTATTCCTCTTCCATAAAGGCATCGACCGTTTGCTCGAGATTGGCCGCTTTGCTGAGAATGTTCGCCAGAGTGGCCCGTTTGGGGAAGCGGGTGCTGCCTTTGGGCAGGTTGAGATCCGGGATGAGCGAGCGGAGAACCTCCTCCATGTCGGAGCGGTCCAGGATGGTGAACCCGGGCGGAAATCCCAGGCGTTCGCCGTATTGCCTGAGGACACGGTAGGCCAGGGCATGGAAGGTACCGCCCGAGACGAACCGGCAGCGGGGATCCGCCAACCCTGCAGCCCTCTCGAGCATCTCCATGGCGGCCTTGCGCGTGAAGGTGAGCAGCAGGATGGACTCCGGGGCGATGCCGATATCGACCAGGCGGGCCACCCGGTATACCAGAGTCCTTGTTTTGCCGCTGCCGGCGCCTGCCACGACGAGAACCGGACCGTCGAGGGTCATCACCGCTTCGAGCTGGGATGGGTTTAGAAAACAGGCATAGTCGATGGATTGTTTCAATGTATCGCTCTTCCAGGGAGAAAGGTTTCAGACGGTGGTCCGCCAGTAGGAAAGGCCTATGAAGGCAAGATAGCAGGCAATGAGAAGAGCTCCCTCCCGCCTTCCGAGAACGAGGCGCGTCCTCGCGAAGATCCAGAGAAGCAGGGTCAGGACGAACATGGCCGGGAATTCGAAGCGCATCAGTCCCGTGTCGACCGACATCGGATTGGAAATCCCCACGGCCCCCATGACCATGCAGAGGTTGAAGACATTGCTGCCGACGACATTGCCGATGGAGATGTCGGATTCCCGGTGGGCCGCCGCCGCTACCGAGGTCGCCAGTTCGGGGAGAGAGGTTCCAACAGCCACGATGGTCAGCCCGATGAAGGTTTCGCTCAGCCCGAAGACCTTCGCGAAGAAGATGGATGACTGAACCACCAGGTGAGCCCCGACCATCAAACCGGCTGTCCCGACGATGATGAGGATGCCGTCCTTCCAGAGGGTGCCTTTCGCCTCTGCCGAAAGATTTTCCGAACTTTGGGGGTGCTGAGCGGCGGTAAAGACACCCAGCAGGACAAAAAGAACCAGGCTCGCTACCAATAAAACGCCCTTCCAGAGGCCGATTTCACCATCGAGGCACAGAAGCCAGAAAAGGGCTGAAATGCCGACCAGGAAGGGGATATCGCGCCGCACCAGGATGGGGTCGACGGACAGGGGGCGAAAAAGGGCGCTGAGACCGAGGATCAGGGCGATATTGGCGACGTTGCTGCCGAGGATATTTCCGAGCGAGATGCCGCTCGACCCTTGGACAGCCGCCACGAGGCTCACCAGAAGTTCAGGAGCCGATGTGGCGAAGGCCACCACCGTGAGGCCTACGATCAGAGGACGGATGGAAAGTGAAAGCGCGAGGGACGCGGCACCCTTGACCATCCATTCGGAGCCCCAGTAAAGGAGCGCGATACCGAGGCTGAGGAAGAAGAAATTCAAAATCATTGGATGAGATAACCTTCAGGCAAGTCGCAGAAAAACAAGCGGGACGAGAAGAACGGTGACGACGCCGACAATGATGCAGAGCATGACAGGGATCAAAAAGCCCAGGATGACACGGCCATAGGTTGTTTCGTGAATGGTGCGCAGGCCCACGATCTGCACGACGAGCTGCCATATCCAGGCGATCCAGCCGCCTACGAACGGGACGAATGCCAGCAATTGGGCGGACTGGGAGTAGGCGACCACTCGAAAGGTTGCTTCGAAACGGCGTTTGCCGGCACCGGTGATCTTCATCAGCAGATGGAGGATCGCTCCGTAGATGAACAGCCCCAGGAAAACGATCACAGGGATGACAAGCACCAGGATGACAAAAATCAGCCCGTAAGTCAATTGACCGATAAACAGACCACCCAGGGATGAGACGCCGGCCAGCATCAGCAAGGTTTGCCAGAAGAAGGCCGCCATGCTGCCGAGGACCCCGGTGAGGACCCCAAAGGCGAGCGGGTCGCGGAGCCCCTTTCCCGCAGGGTGAAAATCCGGACTGAAGAAGGACTTGCCGCAAAAGAGGACACCGCTGATGGTCTGAAAAAAGGATGGCCAGAAGCCGGGGCCGTCTTTCCTTTCCCAAGGGACAGCCGATTCGGATGGTGCCTCGGCCTCGTCTGGCGCTTGGGCCGGAAAGGTCTCCGGCGCTGGCGAAACGGGTTCACTCGGAGTTTCCTCCGCTTCGGTCCGTGAAAAAAGAAACTGCTGGCCGCATTGGGGGCATACGGCCCGCTTGGCGGTGGCAGGGATGGCGCTTTCGGGCAGCTCCTTCGAGAACCGGCAATAAGGGCAGGTGAGTTGGATCGTCATCGATTGTTCCCTTCCTTGGCTCGGAAGCGCCTGCTCAGTTCTTTTCTGTAGGACCATCGCTTGAGGCGGTCCCAGACACCCTCGGCGGGGGAGCGGTCGAGCATTCTGGCTCTGAGGGAGAGCCCTTCCCTGCTGTCCAGGGCGGCCCTGAGGCAGGCCGTTTTTTCCGGGCATTCGAAACAGGCGGCCGTGATCTCCCTCAATCCGCCCTCGCCCAAGGGAAACACCTTTTCCAATATCCCGAAACAATCCTTCTCTGACTTCAACCGAACGGCTCTCCTCATGACAAAAACATTGCGCGGCGATCCGGCGATGATTCTCCCGCGGCGGCGGATCGCCAAGCCGGAAACGAGGGTTGTTGGGCAAGATCAAGGAAATCAAGCTCATCCAGAGAGGCGACCTGCGGTCACCTTCAAGCGAAGGCGCAGATGGAGGCCGAAGCCGGCCCGGAAGTACGCTTCCGATCGGAGACCCTTTAATCGTAGGTATATACAATATCCAAGACGTTACATAAAGCCCAAATTTATTTGACATAAAAAATGATGCTCACTATGATCGCCTGCTATGGCGCGACGCAACCGTTTATATCTCCTGCGGCATGGCCAGATAAACGGACATGAGCACTGCCGTATCCACGGCCAGACGGAGGTGGGTCTGACCGAGATCGGTGTCCTGCAGATGCACTCCCTTTCAGAGCGGCTCCGGTTTCTGGATATCAAGGCCATTTTTTCCAGCGATCTCGACCGCACGGCTACCGGTGCCCGCCTGATTGCGCGCTACCACGACGCCCCGGTGGAATTGGTCCCTGACCTGCGCGAAATGCGTTTCGGCAAGTGGGAAGGCCTCACCCTGGAGGAGGTTCGCCTGCGTTTTCCGGAGCAGTTGGCGAAGCGCCAGGCCGACCTGCTGAATTTTTCTGCACCGGGTGGAGGGGAATCCCTGGCCGGTTTCGCTGAAAGGATTTTGACATGCTTCAAACAGCGCCTTCTGGGTCAGGGTCCGGGTGACTGGGTGCTGGTGGGGCATGGCGGCGTGAACCGCGTGATCCTGTGCGATGCGCTGGGGCTGCCGCTGGCCTCCATGTATTCAATGCAGCAGGACTATGGCTGCCTGAACATCATCGATTATTTCGATGACGGGACCCTGGTACGCCTTGTCAATGGATAAAACGCATTATCGGGAGAAGAGCGATGAAGACGATCCTGGTCAAAGATTTGATGGTCCCTTTGAAAGAGTATGCCACCGTCTCGGAGGAGGCTACTTTATACGAAGCGGTGATGGCGCTTGAAAGCGCTCAGAAGGCCTTCGATCAGACCCGATACCGCCACCGGGCGGTGCTGATCAAGGACGCGGAGGGAAAGATCGTTGGCAAGGTCAGCCAATTGGACGTCCTCCGGGGGCTTGAGCCGAAATATAAGGAGGTGAAGGAAAAGGACTCTTTCGCTCGGTTCGGCCTGACCAAGATCCACCTGAAGGCCATGATGGAGCAGTTGTCCCTGTGGGACAAACCGCTGACGGATATCTGCGCCAAGGCCTCCCGGATCCGGGTCAAGGGCATTATGTACAAACCGACGGAAGGGGAGTATGTGAAGGCGGAGGCAACGCTGGACGAGGCTATCCATCAGCTGATCATGGGGAGTCATCAATCCCTCCTGGTACTGGCGGATGCCGCGATTGTCGGTGTTCTGCGCTTGTCGGACGTCTTCTTGGAGGTTTGCGAGGCCATCAAGGCCTGTGAAATACCGGGTGGTGCCGAATGAGGGGAGGAGCCCCCGTCGGCTTTTGAGGGTGGATCGGTGACTAACGTAACGGGAGGTTATCCCCTATGTCAGGTGATTATGGTGATGCCGTCGATAAAGGCAGGATCAATTGGCGCAGGCTGATTTTTCTGTTTGCCGGGGTGTTTCTTTTTGCGCTGGTGTACTATTCGCCGCCGTGGCCCGATGCCATTGACCCCCAAGGCAAACACTTCGTTCTGAGCAAAGAAGGGAAAGGAGCTCTGGCGGTTTTTCTCCTGGCCGGGACGTGGTGGGTCTTCGAGGTGGTGCCGATCGGGGTGACGAGCCTCGCCATCGGCGTGCTGCAGGCCCTTTTTCTGATCCGGCCTGCCAAGGTGGCCTTCAAGGATTTCATGGACCCGTCGGTCCTCTTTATTTTTGCCTCCATTGTCATCGGGCTGGTTTTTACCAAGACCGGCCTGACAAAACGGCTCGCCTACAAGATGCTCGACATCGTCGGCGAAAAGACCAGCATGATCTATCTCGGGTGCTTTCTGGTCACGGCCGCCTTGACCCATATCATGGCCCATACGGCGGTGGCGGCGACCATTTATCCCCTCCTTCTGGCGATCTACAACCTGTATGGCGAGGGGGATAAACCCACGAAATTCGGCAAGGGCCTTTTCATGGGCATGGCCTACGTGGCCGGTGCCGGCAGCATCGTCACCCTGCTTGGGGCGGCGCGTGGCGCCGTGGCGCTCGGCTTTTTCAACGACATCGTCGGGCGGAATATCTCCTTTTTCGAATTGACCTATTACATGTTTCCGGTCGGCTGGCTGATGACCATTCTGCTGTGGGGGCTTTTTCTGGTTTTTTTCAAACCGGAAAAGAAAGTGATCCCGGGGCTGCGTCAGAAGGCCCGGCAGCTGAACAGCGAGTTGGGGCGGATCACGGGGAAGGAGATCCTGGCGGCGGCCATCGTGCTCGGCTGCATCGTGACGATGTCGCTGCGCTCCTTCATTCCAGCGCTGGAACCGATTGACAAGACGGCCCTGATCCTGATCTCCACCATCCTCTTCTTCATCTTCAATATCCTGACCCTGAGCGACCTGGAGGAGATCCCCTGGAACATCATCCTGCTCTTCGCCGGGGCGATGAGCATCGGGTTCTGCCTCTGGGAGACCGAGGCGGCCAAGTGGCTGGCCGTGAACTGGCTGGCCATGTTCAAAGAAGCCAATTGGTTTGTTTTCGTGATGAGCATCGCCTTCTTCGTCATGGTCATGACGAATTTCATCATGAACGTGGCGGCCATCGCCATCTCGCTGCCGGTGGCCTTTGTCATTGCACCCTATTTGGGGGTGGCTGCGGATGTCATCCTCTTTGCCGCCCTGGTGACGGCCGGGATGCCGTTCCTCCTGCTCGTAGGGGCTGCACCGAACGCAATTGCTTATGATTCCAGGCAGTTTACACCGGGGGAGTTCTTCCTGATGGGCATACCGGCCAGCATCCTTCTGATGGTGGTGGTAGCGTTCGCGGTTGCCGTTTTATGGCCAATCATGGGCATGCCGGTGACGATCCAGTAAAGGGGCCGGGAAAAGGGCCGCATTGGAGAAGGTTGTAACATGAAGGCCAGGACTGGATGACGGTATGAAAGCTGAGTGGAGACGGGAATGAAAGAGCTGGAGAAATTGATCGAGCGGGTTATCAACCGTATCGACATCAATCTGAGAGAACCGGCTTTCGATAGCGGCCCATATCTGCGCAGCATCGTGCCGCTCAAGCAGTTCGGACGGTTCTATGCCTTCTATGCCTTGACGCCTCACCATCCGCTGCATTTCCGGTTTCACGGATCGAGTCTGGGAGGGAGCTATTTTCTGGGGAAGTGCTTCGTCGATCATTCCGTGCTCTACAAGAGCGATATCCGGGGCGATGAACTCAAATGCAAAGGGGATGTGTTTCGGTACGGCGGCTTGGAGATCCCGCTCCATGACGACGAAGTGATCCATATCAAAGACAGCTATTTGATCAAAACCCTGGTGCATAACTATTCCCATGATCCTGAAAATCTGGAAGAATTTCTGATCTGCAACACGGCGTCCACCCACTATGCGAATATCCACGGCTCCACCGTGGAAGGATGCTTTCTGGGGCCTTTCAGCACGGTCGATCTGACCACGCTTCACGATTGCGTCCTAGGGGCCTTTGCCTATGTGCAGGTGGGGGAGATGTCGCATGAATGGGTTCCCGCCGGCGAGATCCGCATCGAGGCGGGGGATCGTTTCCGCTTCAATTACCACTTCGACGCGGATTCTCTGAAGGCCTACATCCATATGGAACCCGGGATGACCCCGCAGGGGATCCTGATGGATTTTATGGAGGAGCGCAAGACGGAATTTCAGCGGATCTTCGACGTGGTTCACCTCAAGGCGCCGGTTCCGATTCCAGCCGGGACGTCGCTCAGCCGGTACGCCGTCGTCAAGGGGGATACCCATATCGGTGCAAATGTCCTCGTAGCGCAGCGGGCCTACCTGGAGGATGCCTGGCTTGGAAAAGGGGCCAACGCCCAGGAAAACTGCTGCATCGTCCACTCCCGCCTCGAGGGGGAAAATGTCACCGCTCATGGCGGGAAACTGGTCCGGACCCGCTTGGGGAAGAAGGTCTTCGTGGGGTTCAATTCCTTTCTGAGGGGCATGGAGGATGCGCCCCTGACCATCGGCGGGGGCTCCGTGGTGATGCCCCATACTATCATCGATATCCAGGAACCGCTCGAGATCCCGCCGAACCACCTGATATGGGGGTTGATCCGGAACCGGGAGGACCTGAAGGCTCACTGCCTCGACCTCGACGATTGGGCCAGGCTCGAGGGCCGTTATGACCTCGGGCGGATGCGGTTCGAAGGAGACGGGGCTTTCTTCGTCGAGGCGTTCCGCCATCGGATCGAGCACATCCTCGAGGCGAACGGTGCCTATTTCGACGGCCGAAGCAACCGGGGTCATGCACAGAAGGACCAGGACATCTCCTTCAACATGATTCAGCCCTACCCGAAGGGAAGATTCAAGGGGCTCTATCCAAGCATCGATATCCGGCCCTGAATCTGCGTCATGATGGATTTCTGGAATCAGATCAGCCTGCGGGTTCGGATCTATTCGATCCTGGGGGCGCTGGTCTCGATCACCCTTCTCGGCGGCGTGGTCATGATCTGGTACACCTACCAGATGGAGCACCTGACCAGCGACGTCATCGAACGGCACATGGCCGCGTTTCAGGTGGCCGAAAATCTGGAATCCGCCCTTGTCAATCAGAAAGGCTTCGTTTCCTACTATTTCCTGGACGGCAATCCCGACTGGCTCAAACAGCTGGGAGAATACCGGCAGATATTCAAAGGGCGATTGGCGCAGGCTGAAATTCACACCTCTACCGATGAGGAACGACAGGCGATAGCCCGAATCGCAGAAGAATACGGACATTACGTAAGCGCGAAAGATGTCGTGATCGAATGTTACCAGGCGGGTGAGCGTGAGAGGGGTGCACAGCTTCATGACGATGTCCGGCAGGTCTTTTTCAAGATTCTCGAGTTGTGTGAAAGCTACAAGGCCATCCATGCCCAGAAGATTCAGGAGGTAAAGCAGGAGAGCCTCGTGCAGGCGCGGCGTTTGAGGACCGTAGCGGGCACGGCCATGGTGATCGTCGTCGTTCTCGGCCTTGTGTTCGGTCTCATGCTGATCAACCACATCCTGTCGCCTCTGCAGCGGCTTGCGCGGTTGACCTCGGGGGAATCCAACCTCCCTGAGTCCAAGAACGAGGTCAAGGCCTTGAGCCGCCGCGTTTACGGGTTGATGGAAGATATCGACCAGACCCATACGGAACTGCGCAAAAGCCGCGAAACCCTCCTGCAGGCGGAAAAGATGGCTCTGGTGGGAAAACTCGCCGCAGGGACCGCCCACAGCATCCGCAATCCCTTGACATCGGTCAAAATGCGCCTTTTTTCCCTGAACCGGTCCCTCGATCTCACTCCGACACAGAAAGAGGATTTGGACGTAATCTCGCAGGAGATCCGCCATATCGATACCATCCTTCAGAATTTTCTGGAATTCTCGCGGCCGCCGAAACTGAAGATCCAGGAGGCGAGTCCTTCGGAGGTGGTGGATCTGGCGGTCCAGTTGATGCGGCACCGCCTGGAATCCTATAACGTTGCGGTCAGGCTCCATCGGCACGAGGTGCTGCCCAGGATTCCCCTGGATCCAGAGCAGCTGAAAGAGGTCTTTGTCAACCTGATCGTCAATGCCTGCGAAGCGATGCAGGGGGGAGGGCTGATCGACATCTACGAGGTGACGGCCTTTGACGATCGGCTTGGGCGGGTGGTGCGTATCCGGCTGACAGATGACGGTCCGGGCATGTCCGAGGCCGTCCAGGCCAAGGTTTTTCAACCTTTTTACACGACGAAGGAGGAGGGGACAGGATTGGGCCTCAGCATCGCCGCACGCATTGTGGAGGAGCACGGAGGGCGCATCGATCTGTCTTCGACTGAGGGGGAGGGGAGTGCATTCACCATTACGCTGCCTATCCGGGAGTAAGGTGTCTTGAGTACGATTTTGATTATCGACGATGACGATCAGCTGCGCAAAAGCTTCGAAAAGCTGCTTTCGGCGGAGGGGTACGACATCCGGTGCGCCGCCTCGGGGGAGGCGGGACTCAGGCTGGTCGAGGCGGAAAGTCCGGACCTGGTGGTTCTGGACATGCGCCTGCCGGGTATGAACGGGCTCGAAACCTTCGAGGCCATTCACGCAATCGAACCGAAGCTTCCCGTCATCATCATGACGGCTTACGGAACCACCGAAACAGCGATCGAGGCGACCAAACTCGGGGCATTCGACTACATTCTCAAGCCGTTCGATATCCCGGACATGCTGGTGGTCATCGAAGAGGCCCTGGAGGCCGGGCGCTTCATGCGCTCCCCGGTGGAAATGGATGCTGTGCCTGGAGGGCAGCAAGGCTACCGGGAGGCGATCATCGGTCGAAGCAAGCCGATGCAGGACGTGTACAAGGCAATCGGACGGGTGTCTTCAACCGATGCGACGGTGCTTATCCGGGGGGAATCGGGCACGGGAAAGGAGTTGGTTGCGCGTGCCATTTATCAGCACAGTTTGCGGAACGACAAGCCTTTCCTGGTGATCAACTGCGTAGCTATCCCGGAAAATCTCCTGGAGAGCGAGCTGTTCGGGTATGAGCGCGGGGCCTTCACCGGTGCCTCGCACCGCCGCGTCGGGAAGATCGAGCAGGCCAACGGTGGGACGGTCTTCCTCGATGAGATCGGTGACATGCCGTCGAGCATCCAGGCCAAGATCCTGCGGCTTCTTCAGGAAAAGAGCATCGAGCGACTCGGGGGGCGTGATACGATATCGGTCGATGTGAGGATCCTGGCGGCGACCAACCGGAACCTCGAAAAGGCCTTGGCCGAAGGCCGTTTTCGTGAGGACCTCTATTATCGGTTGAAGGTCGTAACGCTCTGGCTCCCCCCTTTGAGGGAACGACGGGACGACATCGAGCTGTTGACGCGGTATTTTCTTTCGCGATATTCCCGCGAGATGGGAGTTGACAACCCCGGCATAACGGCGGAGGCAGTGCAGTCCCTCAGGCAATACCCCTGGCCGGGCAATGTGCGTGAGTTGGGGAATTGCATCCAGAAAACGCTCATCTTCAACCGAGGCGCCCCTATCTCGCCGGAGGACATCAGCCAGGCCATCAGCGGACAGGGCAACGTTGAGGGCGGGGGCGCTTTCGCCGGGGATGAAGGGATCCAGCAATGGATCGTGAACGCGCTGACAGCCGGGGGCAGTGACAATCTCTTCGAGGCCTGTGTGGACCGTTTTGCGAGCATGTTGATCAGCGAAGCCCTGCGAGTAACAGGGGGCAACCGGTCCCGGGCGGCCAGACTGCTCGGCTTATCCCGCCCGACCCTCCATTCCAAGATCGAGAAGTATCATTTGAAATTCGAGACGTCCGTCAAGGAAATTTCCTGATAATTCAGGAACCGCCCTCGCCCTGCGGTAGTCGTAGTCACTCCTTCGCCTCGTGCATGGCCACGCGTGGATTTACCATGCACGCTCACTCATGATCTTCTTGATCTTTTCCTCGGTTTGCTTTTCGACGAGGATCATCTTTTTGGCCTGGGCTTTCTGGATTTTTTCGGTAAGAGACTTGAGATCCGCCGGTTTCTCGAGAAAATCGGTGGCGCCCAGTTTCATGGCCTCGATTCCCTTTTCGACGGTTGCGTGCCCTGTCAACAGGATGATCTGCAGTTCGGGTCTTTTTTCCTTGAGGGCTTTCAGGACCTCCAGCCCGTCCATCTCGGGCATCATGAGGTCCAGAACGATCGCATCGAAGGATTCGGCTTCGGCTTTCTTGAGGGCTTCTTTCGCTGAAAGACTGGTCTCCACGTTCATGCCCCGCGCCCGCATCCGCTCGGCCAGGCTGTCAAGAAAATCCTCCTCATCGTCCACGAGTAAAACTTTTTCCGCCATGGGTTGCCTCCTCGGTCTTTAAATGTTCCAGTTGCATGCCTTCGTTCACGGCCGGATCGTAAAGAGCTGTCTGCACAGGTTTTGGCAAGAAAGATCGGATCTTACGTTTCCCCATTCCACGGTGTCAGGGCTGTAGCCGTTTAGGCAGAATAACGATGAGCCTTTCGCTCCCGTTTTCCGCTATCAACCGAGCTCCGAGGGCTTCGAGCAGGGGTTTGTCCTCCTCGCCGGGAAAATCCACGGGGATCCGTTCCGCAAAGCCTTCCGCGCCGCTGAACTGGATGCGGATTTTCTCCGCACCATCCTCCACCGCCATGATGATGTGTTTTCCGGCTCCGGCGAAAGGCAGGAGAAAACGGATGCAGTGCCAAAGCAGATTCTGGAGCCTGAATGGGTCGGTGACGATCTTCACACCGGTTTGCGCCTTGACCGCCTCCAGAGCGACCCCCTGTCTTTCGGCAAGCCGGTGAGCCAATACAGACATAAAATCAAGGGTTTCTTCAGGATCGATTTCTTTGGAAGGCTCATCCACGCTATGGGCAAAGCGGTTCATGTTCTTTACAATGCCGTCTGCGCGATGGATCTGTTTCTGAATGCGCACAGCAACGGTTTTCAGGCGCTCCGGATCCAGGGGGAGGCCTTTTTGGACCATCACGGTGAAATCTTCGATCAGGCCGGCGGATTCATTGATGATGGCCAGGGCGTTCTTGAGTTCATGAGATATGGACGCTGAAATGGTGCCGAAGAACGTCAGCCCTGTCCGAGCCATGGTGTCGCATCGGTTCATGGCCGCTTTTCCTCCAAATGTGTCACTTCCTGCATCTTTTCGACCAGGAGTTCGATCCCGACGGGTTTTACAAGATAAAAGGACTCGCCCGCCTCGGCGGTGCCTGTACGGAAATCCGCCTCTGAGCCGTGCCCGGTCATAAAGATGAATTTCATCTGCGGGCGTATGGCCTCCAGCTTCTTTTTCAACTGCAGCCCGCTCATCTTGGGCAGCTTGATATCCAAAACCGCAATATCGTATGGGGACGTTTCCACGCGCAAAATAGCGTCATCGACCTTAGTGGCCCAATCAGCGTCTATCCCCCGCATATTCAGCCTTTCAGCCAGCGTGGAGACCAGTTCCTCCTCATCGTCCACAAGCAGCACCCGCATTCGCCTCTCCTCCCTTCCGTTTTTGGGTTAGGGGTAACGTGATGGTAAAAACGGTGCCTTTGCCCAATTGGCTTTCTACGTCAATGTGACCTCCCAACTCCTGAACGAGACCGTAGGTGATGGATAACCCGAGTCCGGTCCCCCCCTGTTTGGTTTTGGTGGAGAAAAAGGGTTCGAATACCCGCTTGAGATCCCCTTCCGGGATGCCGCAGCCGTCGTCGGCTACAGTCACTCTAACACGTTTTTCGTCCGCAAGGGTAGCGCCAATCGACAAATGGCCGCCGTCGGGCATGGCGGCGAACGAGTTGTTGATGAGATTCAAAAGGATCTGCTGCAGTCTGCTCCGGTCCATCTGGAGTTCAGGCAGCTCGTCGGGGACTTGTAAGGAAACCTTGATGGAACGGTACTCGGTTTCTTTTCCGAGAAAACCGAGGACCTCCTGGATCGTCTCCTGCAGATGGAGAGGCACGATCTGGCTGTCATCCATGTGGCGGGCGAAATTCAGCAGGCGACGGGTAATGGTGGCGCACCGGGCGACGGATCTCAAGATGCCATCCAGCAGCCCGAGGAGTTTTTGGTCCTGGGCATACCGCTGATCGAAGGCGAAGAGGTCTTTGATGAGACCTGCCTTTTCGTTGATGATGGCGAGCGGATTGTTGATTTCGTGTGCCACCCCGGCTGCCAGCCGCCCGATCGAGGCCATTTTGTTCGCGTATTCGACCTGATGAAGGGTGGCGACGCGGCGCTGATCAGCTGTAAAAAGCTGTTCGACCAAATAGGTCGAAACCCCGAGGATAACCAGAAGTATAATGAGGATGCTGATGACCAGAAACCCGAGTAACTGCATGTTGGCTCGCGTCCACGACTCGATCAGTTCACGCTTGTGTTTGCAGATCATCAGGATGAACGGGGTGTCCGTGATATAGGCATAGCCGGCGACAAGCGGATTTCCACTGGGAGCCTTGAACTGGACCACGGTTGTCTTGTCTGAAAATTCAGGCGTGGGTGAGGGAATTTTTTGAAGTACATCTCCATAGAAACGCGAAGGCGTCTGCAGGATACCCTGATGGTTGATGAGAAAAATATCACCCTGTCCGCCGACCTCCATATCGAAGAGCAGGCTGTTGAATTCCTGGGTGTCGATAGAAGCTCTGAGCACAAAGAAAGAACCGTTCGGGAGGGAGTGCTTGACGGCGATAATCAGATGGGGCACCTGCCGAAAACCCAGGAAGACGTCGCTGACATGCATCCCGCGCTCAACGACCTGTTGGTACCACGCCTCATGAGAGTAATCGACTCCTTCCAACTCGTAAGGTCCCACATAGGTCCGCTGGCCGCCGAGCGCGTCGACGACACCGAGATCGGTAAAACCGCCGAAGGCCTCCTTCAGGTGTTTCAGCAACTCCGCGAGGCGCACGGGGTCGTGAAGGGCCTCGAAAGAATTGTCCTGAACGACGAACTCGAGGGCGGCTCCTCGTTCAGCCAGAAAGAATGAGATGGCGCGGCGGGTATTGGAGACCAGCCTGGAGGTCCGAAACTGGATCTCGGCCTCCATAGCCTTCTGGGTGACCTTGTAATCGATGAAGGCCATGAAAACGAGCGGGATAATGGTTACGCCGGCCGTCAGTAAAACGGTAAGCTTCCAGATGCGCCTGAAATTGAACAGGTGTTTGTAGGGGCCGGCGGCTATGTCCCGGTGGTCCCAGAATTTGGGTTTGATCGATATGGGCGCTGGCATAAGGGTATACTTCCGCGGGGCAATCGTGCCCTTTCTCGTGCGATCTGGAAATTTCAGGCTCAGCTGTCCTGGGTGCCGCTCTGCGCCTTGCGTTTCTGGATCTTCTCGTTGGCGTGTTTGAGGGTGTCACTCAGCAGTTCGATATCCACCGGTTTTTGCAGATAGGCAAAGGCGCCGAGATCCATGCAGACCTTCCGGTCGGCTTCGGAACCGTGGCCTGTCAGGATGATCACCTCGATTTCGGGCTGTGTTTCCTTGACGCGCCGCAGGACTTCGATGCCGTCTATGCCGGGCATTTTCAGATCGAGGATCATGACCTCGGGCTCCTCCTCTTCGACCAGCGTGAGCGCCGATTCGCCGTCATACGCTATGGCCGAGCCCATGTCGCGCATCAGCAGACGCTCGGACAGTGTCTGAACGAATTCCCGTTCGTCATCTACAAGGAGGACCTTTGCCGGGACCTGAAAGTCGTATTTGCGGTAGATATCCGCCTGATAGAAGCCCTCTCCGACCTTGGTTTCGACGGATTTGACTCCGGGTACCCGCTCCGCGATGGACCCGAGTTCCTCTTCGAGGCGGCTCAGGAGCAGGGTATGTTTGTTGATGGTGAGGATGATGCGGCCCTCTTCCGCTCTGACCGCAATGTTGTGCCCCTCCTTGGCAAGCGCCACTTCGACCTCTGCCGCGAGCCGGAAATCCCCGACGGCCTTCCGGGAGAGGGAAGTGGTTTTCACCACATCCTTGGCGAGATTTTCCTGAACGAGGCTGACCGTCTGATCGACGCCGATCTTGTCCATGGGGAGGACGATGTCATAGAGGGAGGCGTCCCACGGATCCTTTTTGCCGAAAAGGGTGTCCACCCAGATGGCGCGCTCCTCGTCCTGACGGTGGATCAGGCGGACCGCTTCTTTTTCGTGAAGCCCTTCCGTTTTGGCGACATTGTCCAGGCGGAACCGCATATCGGCGATGAGGCAGACCCTCAAGGCGTGGGTGATATCCGGGCCGACCAGCAGGCTCGAAAAACCGTGGATCAGCAGATTGTCACGTTCGAGCACCTGTGCCAGGGCCAGCCGGAGATAGGCGATGGACCGTTCCTTTTCATGGGTGAATTTGTTGAAGATGGATGTCTTGGGGCTGAAGGCCTTGGATAGTTTTTCTTCATCCAGGCCCGAGATTCGGCTCGCACTTGCGACCACATCGGCATCCGTGATTTGCTCCGCCCCGGTTGCCTCGATCAGGCGCTGCAGCACACCGGCTTCATTGCAGAAGGTACCGTTGAAAACAGTGATGATGGACATGATATGACCCCCCATTCGTGGAGAAGTGATGGCAATACTTACGATGTTTACATCCGGAAATGGACTCTAAGGCCGATGCCGGCATCAATCTGCACGATTGCTCCCGGGGTGAGCGCCGGGTTGCCTCCATGCAAACGATCGGTTTCCTTCGGTTTGACAGGTTCGGATCCATCCCGCAGGGATGGGACTGACCTGGCGAAGCCTGGGGACAAAACCCTTGCTACCGGATTGGAAGCCTGGTCGTTCGAAAACATCATCTCACGAACATACATCCCCGAGACAACCTGATTTTGAGAACATGTTTGTTGTCGAAAGGCAACAAAAAAGTGCCTTTATCTCAGGCGGCACACCGTCAGGAGGGGACAAGCTTCCTCCTGGCCGTCGCGGTGAGCGTGGGTATAGTTTTCCTGGATCGCCCTTTCCATGGTCGGGAACAGATGATCCTCTCCGATCTTTTCGAGAAAATGGGTCCGCTTCAGGACCTTCATGACGGACTCGTTGACCCCGCTTAGTGAGATATCGACCCCTGCGCTTCTCACCCGGTCGACGAGCAGAGAGAGGGTCTCTTCCCCGGAGGCGTCGATGTCATTGATGCCGTTGGAGACGATGACGATGTGTTTGAGGTGTTCCATTTCGCGCATCCTCTCCATGATCTTGTCTTCCAGATAGCTGGCATTGGCGAAGAAGAGCGGTCCGTCGAACCGGATCAGGGTCATATATTTGCACTCCTTCAGGCCGAAGGTCAGGCAGTCGCGCAGGGATTGGTCTTCGTGCCGGGAAAGGGCGGCGACCTTGGGGCGCATGCTTTTATAAAGAAAGACCAGCAGGGAAAGGACCACCCCGACCATGATGCCCCGGTCGAGGTGAGGAGCGAAGGCCAGGGTGCAGACAAACGAGATGATCGAGATCAGCCCGTCGTACCATTGGGCTTCCCAGGCGTGAATGAAGCCGGTTGCGTTGATAAGTCCGATCACCGCCATCATGATGACCGCCGCCAGAACGGATTGAGGGAGATGATAGAGGAGAGGGGTGAAAAAAAGCAACACGATCACCACTGCCAGACTGGTGAAGACACTGGACAGGCCGGTCTGTGCCCCGGATTGCAGATTGACCGCCGAGCGAGAGAATGAACCGGAGGTGGGATAGCTCCGGCTCATGGCACCGAGTACATTGGCGAGGCCCTGGCCGATCAGTTCCTGGTTGGGGTCCAGGCGCTGCCCGGTCTTGGCCGCCATGGCCTTTGCAATGGAGATGGCCTCCATGAATCCTAGGAGCGAGATGATCGCGGCATAGGGGAGGAGATGGAGGAGGACCTTCCAGTCGAGTGTCGGGATGCGGAAAGCCGGGAGCCCGGCCGGGATGCCGCCGACGACCGCGCCTCCTCCCATCATGGGAAGATTGTGCTCGTCCAGCGGTTTGTTGCCGACTCGAATGCGCCAGGTTCGTCCGTCGCTCTCTGCGTTTGCTGGCATCTGATCGGGGAGGAAAAAGCGAACCCCGCCGTTTTCCCGGATGCCGGCAAAGAGCATGGACCGGAGCTGCTCCCGGTAGTCCTGCGATTCCTTCTTGAGTTGAGCCATTTCGATGCTCAGGATATTCACGGCGTGTTCGCGTTCGAGGATGCTGACCATGTCATGGCTTTGCTGCACCTCCTCGAGGGCTTTGTACGCCTGGGCACGTTTTTCCGCAATAGGCGGGATGGCTTCGACTGTCCGGTTAAACCGCCCGATCAGCGCCTGGGCATCAGGATTTTCGATGGCGTTTATCGGGACTGTGGCATCGTGCTGAAATCCCGTCGCCCAGGAAATGACGGTCGTAACCGCGACGGCGACCAGAACGTTCGGGATCTTGGGCGAAATCCGCTTCAGGGTATACATGATGGCGAACGCAAAAGCGCCCATGATGAAGGTCGGCCAATGGGTGTAATGCAGCGCGGCCTCGATGACGGCGATGATCGTTTCATAATGGTGGGCGGCGCTGTCCACAGAGACGCCGAACATCTTGGACAATTGTGAAGAGGCGATGATGATTGCCGCTGCGTTCGTAAAACCGTTCACGACCGGATGCGAGAGAAAATTCACCACCAGACCGAGTTTCAACACCCCCAGCGAGAACTGGAAGGCTCCCACCATGAGCGCCAGGAGCACTGCATAGGCGATGTAACCCGGGCTCCCTGCGGTTGCCAGCGGTTCGAGGGATGCGGCGGTCATCAGAGAGACCACGGCCACGGGGCCTGTGGCGAGTTGCCGGCTGGAGCCGAAAAGGGCGGCTATCATGGGCGGAAGGAAGGACGCGTATAGACCGTAATAGGCTGGCAGCCCCGCCAGTTGGGCATATGCCATGGACTGAGGGATTAGCACGAGCGCTACGGTCAACCCTGAAATTGCGTCGAGGCGAAAGCTGTTCCAGTTGTATTCTTTGAACCACACGATGAAGGGAAAAATTCTACGCAACATGGCCTCACCTGCCTTAAAAAGATGTGTTACGAAGCATTCGTCGAACTGCTGAGAGCAGTTCGCTATGGAGGGCCGCCGCATCGTAGAGATTGTAATCCCGGAAGCGGACCAACCCGTCCACCATGGTTAAAACGATCAGGGCGTTCTTGCGGGCCGGCATGGGGGCGATGCTTCCGTCTTTCTGCCCCAGTTCGACGGCCTGCTCGAAGATGTCCAGTAGACAATTGAAGATATCTTCGAGATAGCCGCGGCAGACCGGATTCACCTCGGCGAGCTTGTAGGGATAGTGTCTGTGGAGAAGGAGGAACCGGTCATCCATTCTTGCTGCCAGATATAGATAGAAAGAAATGGCCTGCTCCATCGTCTGAAGCCCGGATTGAGGCTCGCTCTCTTTTCGGTAGGCGGCAAACTCCCGCAGGATGTCCTCCTTGACCTCTTTCAGGATCGCCAGGAACAAATCTTCCTTGCTCTTGAAATGGTAGAAGATCGTTCCTTCGGCGACACCAGTCGCTCGCGCGATATCCGCCACGGATGTTTCCTTGAAACCTTGCTCTGAAAATAGTTTTGAAGCGGTGTGTAAAATGGCGTCCCGTTTCTTGGGCATAGATCCTCTTCTCAAAATTTATACTGAGTACTCACTCGGTTTCGGACCATAATTGAAATGCCAGCGGACGTCAATAAAAATTTGCTTGCTTCAGCAATTTTTCGGCGGGCTGGTTGTTTTGGCCCGAAAGGAGGAAGATTGACACCTTATTCGGCATGGGTTATTTTCTTGCCGGGTTGGGAACGTTTCACGCGGTCCAGGAGCGATGGCCCCGAGTTACGCCGGGTGAGCCGAATGAGGAATGTTTTGCTGTATCCGCTGCTGCGGTTCAAAGATCTCTATTTCGCGCTTCTCGCACAGGCTGGTTGGGGGAGGGTGGCAGCCCTCCTTGTAGGTCTCGTAGCTGGGTGGTGGGTCTATGTTCCGATTCATGAACTTCTCCATGCAGTCGGGTGCGCTGTGGCCGGCGGAGATGTTCACCGGTTGGAAATTGCATGGCTGTATGGCGGGAATTTCTTGGCTCGATGCTTTGATTTCGTCGTTCCTGGAGGCGAATATGCCGGACGGTTGAGCGGATTCGATACGCATGGCTCAGATTGGATTTACGGGATCACGGTTTTTTTCCCCTATCTTCTGACGATTCCCGGATACGCCGTGCTCGAGACCGCCGCCCGATTCAGGTGTTACCTCCTTTTCGGGGCGTGGTTGCCCTGCACCTTTGCGCCACTGATCAGCCTTGGCGGCGACTTTTACGAACTGGGTTCACTGTCGCTTTTTCAGTTGTGGAAAGGTCCGCAGGCTATTTATAGAGCCCTCGTCAGCGACGACCTTTTTCTGCTTCTGGGGCAGATGCAGTGGCGATCGGACGGTCTGGATGCCGGACACCTGGGTTTTATCGGGCTGGCTTTTTCGATCGGCCTCGTGTTGGCTTGGGGAACGCTCCTTTTGTCGGCGGTGCTGGGCCGAATGGTTTCCAGGCGTTTGCCGTTCCCTCTCACGGATCAGGACCCGGCTTGAAGAGGCATCGCTTCAGGCCTTGTCGTCTGAAAAACGTGAAAAGGCTTTGTACGGAGAGAATCGATGGCCGAAGAGAAACTCGAAGTGAAAAAGGATATCCGGATATGGAAATTCATTTTGACCTATGTGCTTCTCATGGGTTTTTTTTTGCTGCTGATCGGCCTTGAACCCGTCAAGAAGATTCTGGACATCAACGGTGTTTACACCGAAATGATCATCTATCTCACTGCATTGATCCTCAAACCCTTCAACATTGTTCAGGGGATCAGCGGTTCCGTCATCAACGTGAAAGGACTCCCGATGGATGTGCGCTTCGGATGCAACGGGCTGGAGGCCTTTCTGATCTATACGGTCGCAATCCTCGCTTTTCCGACGCGGGCAAGGAAAAAGCTCGTGGGCATCATCGGCGGTTTTTTCGTCCTCCAAATTCTAAATGTATTGAGGATTGCGGGATTGGGTCTGAGCGGGGTGTATTTAAAAGAATATTTTGAATATCTCCATATCTATGTGGCTCAGGGCATCATGATCGCGGTTGCTCTGGTGCTCTTTCTGGTCTGGCTGAACTACGCCGCCGAGAAGCCCGCTTAGATCTGCATCCTGAGAGCAGAACAGCATCTTTCCGGTGCATGGATGTGCCGAAACGCGAGGGGTGCAGACCATAGACGGGCTTCGGAGGGGACCCCGGGATCGCACGAAGCCCGTCTCATGCCTGAAGCTGAAATGCGTTCCGGGCGAACAATGAAAGGCAGGCGTCCACAGCCTCCTCGTCGAAGTGGATCCCTTTTTTCTTTTCTATCTCCTCCAACGCTGCGGTAATACCGACGGCAGGGCGGTAAGGACGGTGCGACGCCATCGCCTCGACGACGTCGGCTACACTGAGGATTTTGGCCTCCATCAGGATCTGGTGTCCGGCAAGACCCTTAGGGTACCCCGAACCATCGATCTTTTCATGATGTTGCAGGACGATCTCCGCTATCGGCCAAGGGAAAGGGATTTCCTTGAGAATTTCATACCCGCTCTGTGAATGGGTCTGGATGAGCATCATCTCAAGCTCCGTCAACCCGCCGGGTTTAGTCAGGATTTCGGCCGGGATCGAGATCTTGCCGACGTCATGGATAAGGGCGGCGAGATAAAGGCCTTGGATCTGTTCCTCGGGGAGATTCAGGGCTTCAGCGATAGCCTTGGAGAGATCTGCGACGCGCTGCTGGTGCCCGGCCGTGTATGGATCGCGTTTTTCGACAGCTGAGGCCATCGCTTGAATGGTGCCTCTTATAGTGGTCTGAAGCTGCAGGAGATTGTTTTCAAGCTCTCTTTCCATTTGCTTGCGCTGTGTGACGTCTCTCAGGGAGGCCAGAAAGGCGGTGTTTCCTTCCCATTTGGTCTCCACAAACCGCACCTCGGCGATACGAACCGCACCGTCGTGTGCTACCTCCATTTCGACAGGTTCTCCACCCACCTTCGGGGGCAGGCAAAAAGGCATCTTGAAATCTGCTTCTGCCTTGCCGAAAAGGGATAGGCCAGCAGGATTGACATAAAGGACCTTGCAGGCGGGAGAAAGGATGACAATCGCATCGGCGTTGCTCGAGATGATGTTTCGAAAATTGGCTTCGCTGGCGCGGAGTGCCTCTTCCGTTCTGGTGCGTGTTTTGACTTCTTCCTGGAGTTGGAGGTTGCTTTGCGTCAGGGCCGCGGTACGGCGCTTTACCTGGGCTTCGAGATCATCCTGGATTCGGCGGTATTGGAGTTCTGCCAGCCATTTTCCTCCAAGGGCGGCGGCAAGCTGAAGAATCTCCTGAGGATGAAATGGCTTCTGAAGGTAGATCAATTTATCGGGCGGCATAATTTTGCGGGAGATGTCTTTGAGATCGATGCCGCTGTATCCGGTAACGAGCACGATGTTGGCCTCGGGATCCATCTCTCGGATCATCTGAGCCGTCCAGATACCATCCGGACCAGGCGGCATGTTGATGTCGAGGAAAATCAGGGCATAAGGGTCATCCTCCAGCAGGGAGGTTCGGACATGCTCTACCGCCTGGTCACCCTGCCGGCAGGTGTTCGTCTCGAAAGCATAAGGAATGGCCTGCATGTAGGCATTCGAATGCCCGTTAAATCGAAGGATTTGCCTGTACAGGTCGACAATGACCTCCTCGTCGTCGACACCCAGGATCCTGATACGACCTTTTAGAGCTGTGTCCAAGATTCCCCCTTTGCGGCTTATACGGCTTTCCCGATCACAGCCGGGCCCGGTCTTTTGTCTGGAAGCGGCGGCAAGACCCGGCCGCGCCCGGTGTCGATTCTAGAGGTTCGATCATTGGGTGTTCAGGACGGATTCCTCAATGAAGACTTCATTGTGTTGGACGACTATCTCCGAATGGTAACACGGATCCTTCATATCAAAAAAGCGATGGCAAATAAAGCCTTGTGCCGGAATGGCTGGAAAAACCGTATTGCCCAGGGGCGTCTTTACATGAAGCGGGTCGGGCCGGGTTGCATTTTTCTTGTTTTGCCGCTCGTTGTGAGATATGGAAACGGTTATAGATTTTTGCAGCTTTCCGGCGAAGGAGTGCATCCCCTGAGAAGGGCCGACAGCGCCGGTATGGCTGTTCCCGGAATCTCGGGTAAAGAATTCAGCAGGAGGTCTGACGATGGTTAAACGGTTGATCCAGTTGTTTCTCTGTTTGCTTGGTCTGATCGGTGTCATGGTGGTGGGAGTCGGCGCGGAGGAGGCGGCTGAGAAATGGACCTTCAGCATCTTTTTCCCGCCGACGCATGCGCAAGCGAAGGTGGCCATGGATTTTGCGAAGGAGATCGAAAAGCGGACTGACCACCGCGTCGAGATCACCTGTTTCCCGGGGGGAACCCTGACAGGCGCCTCTCAGGTCTACGATGGGGTGGTCAACGGCATATCGGATCTGGGGAATTCCTGCTTTGCTTACACGCGGGGACGGTTTCCTGCGATGGCGGTGGTCGATCTTCCGCTGGGGTATCTCAATGGGTTGGTGGCGAGCCGGGTTGCGGACAGCTTTGCGATGGCGGCCAGGCCCGAGGAGCTCAAAGACGTCAAGGTCCTTTACGTGCATGCGCATGGGCCGGGCCTTCTTCATACCAGGAAGCCGGTTCAGACCTTGAAGGACCTCAGGGGGATGAAGATTCGTGCAACAGGCCTTAGCGCCAAGATCGTCGAGGCCCTGGGGGCTGTCCCCGTGGCTATGCCGCAGGGTGGGACCTACGAAGCCCTTCAGAAAGGGGTGGTTGAGGGCACCTTCGGCCCGATAGAGGTGCTGAAAGGATGGAAACAGGGCGAGGTGGTCCAGTACACGACCGAGTGTTTCAATGTCGGATACACCACCGCCATGTTCGTTGTCATGAATCTGCAGAAATGGAATGCGCTTCCCGACGATATCAAGAAGATCATGGATGCAACCAGCCGGGAGTGGGTCGATGTTCATGGACGCGCCTGGGACGACGCCGATCGGGAAGGTCGTGAATATACGTTGGGCCTCGGGAACAAGATTCTCCCGCTTTCGGCTGAAGAAAGCGCTGAATGGCGTGTGGCTGTCAAGCCGGTCATTGAGGATTACATCAGGACGACCCCCGATGGTCAGACACACGTAGACCGGATCCAAGGTATTCTGAACAAATATCAACCCTGAACTGATGTGTTTTTTCCCGGAAGTCCCTGTTTCCGTTTGAAACGATGCAACGTGTCTGGAACTGCTGATGGAATGGTTTGAAAAGGCCGGTAGAGTGGCCGCCCGCGGGCTTTTCTGGATTGCCGGGGCGGCCATTGTGTTCATGATGCTTTTGACGTGCTCAGACGTGGTTCTGCGCTATTTTCGGATGCCTATTCCGGGGACCTATGAGTTGGTTTGCTACCTTGGCGCTCTCGGGGTGGCTTTCGCCATGGCCCACACCTCTGTGGAAAAAGGGCATGTGGCCGTGAGCGTGCTGGTCAGACTTTTGCCCAGGAGGGCACAGGGGATCATTGCTTCCGTCACCGTTTTCTTCAGTCTGATGTTCTTTATCCTGATCAGCTGGCAATCCTGGTCTTACGCTGATCAATTACGCCGTTCCGGGGAGGTTTCCTTGACGCTTCAGCTCCCGTTCCACCCCTTTGTCTACGGCATCGCCTTCGCCGCCGGGGCCGTCTGTCCGGTGCTTCTGGGGGATCTGGCCCGGCAGATCAAAAAGGTTTTCGCTGCATGAGCCTCACGACCATCGGAATCATCGGCCTCTGCCTTCTGGTTGTGCTGCTTTTTTCCCGCATGCCCGTCGGGTTCGTGATGGGCTTCCTCGGTTTGCTCGGGTTCAGCTATGTCGTGAATTTTCAAGCGGGCCTGACCCTCTTGGCGCGGGATGTCTGGGACATCTTTTCTTCTTACAGCCTGACGGTGATTCCGCTTTTCGTGTTCATGGGGCAGCTCGCCTTTCATGCGGGTATCAGCCGCAGGCTCTATGATTCGGCCTATGTCGTCCTGGGGCATCGGCCCGGGGGTTTGGCCATGGCGACGGTCGGTGCGTGTGCCGGGTTTTCCGCGATCTCGGGGTCGACCAACGCGACTGCGGCCACTATGGCCACCGTAACCTTGCCGGAGATGAAACGCTATCACTACGATCTCGGCCTCGCCACAGGGACGGTCGCAGCGGCCGGCAGCCTCGGAATTTTGATTCCCCCGAGCGTGATCTTCATCGTTTACGGGATCATGACCGAGCAGTCGATCGGGAAGCTTTTTGCGGCAGGCATCCTGCCGGGGATTCTCCTGTGCCTTCTGTTCATGCTGGTGATCATGCTCCGGGTGCGCTTTCACCCTGAGCTTGCGCCGCCAGGCCCGAAAAGCACCTTCAAGGAAAAGCTGCACTCCTTTGCCGGGGTAGGCGAGACGTTGTTGATCTTTGCGCTGGTCATGGGCGGGATCTTCTGGGGGATCTTCACGCCGACGGAGGCGGCGGCGATAGGGGCTTTCCTGACCCTGGCGATTTCCATCCTGAGAGGCCAGTTGACCTGGGAGGGTTTTGTCCGGTCCCTCTCCGACACCACGCGCATCAGTTGCATGGTGATGGTGATCGTCATGGGGGCCGTCATTTTCGGGCACTTCATGGCTATCACGAGACTCCCCTACGACCTGGCCAATTGGGTCGGAGCCCTGCCGCTGCCTCGCTACGCCGTCATGCTGGTGATCATCCTGGTCTATCTCATGGGGGGCTGCTTCATGGATTCACTGGCCATGGTGATGCTCACGATTCCCATCTTTTTCCCAGTGGCCCAGAGCCTCGGGTTCGATCCCGTGTGGTTCGGTGTGATCATCGTGCTGGTGACGGAGATGGGTGTGATTACACCGCCGGTCGGGGTGAATGTGTACGTCGTCTATGGGGTCGCCAAGGACGTGCCGCTCGAAACGATCTTCAAGGGGGTGCTCCCGATGCTGGCGGCGCTCCTGATTTGCAACATCCTGCTGATCCTGTTTCCCCAAATCGCTCTTTTCCTGCCGAGCCTGATGCGCTGAGAGAGCATTCCCACAGGGCATCAGGCCCTTTTCCGATTTTTATCCTGCAATGGTTTTTCCTTCACTGGCTGCGTCGCTGATCCCCACCCGGGAGGGGATCTTGAATCCATCCGGACGTTCCCGGAAGGCTCAGACGTTCAGTAAGTACCGCAGCTCTTCCTGGATATACTCCAGCCTCTCGAGGTCTTCCTCGCCGATCTTTCCCTCCAGCTCTCTGGCCTTGAGCCGCTTTTTCACATCCTTGAGTTCGTTTTCGAGATTGATCACCATGTTCAGGGTCTGGGAGGCCACATCCGGAAGCGCCTCCTCTACGGCGGGTTCTTCATAAGTGGCTTCCACCGCTTTGAGGATCAGGCGCTCTTTCCATTTCGGAACATGAACCGGAAAATGCAGCTGCTCCCTGATCTTTTGAGCCAGGGTCTCCGCGGCCTCTGCCTCACCATGGACGACAAATACGCGGGGATTGCTTTCGAAGTGGCCGGCCCATTCGAGCAGATCACCCTGGTCGGCATGGGCCGAAAACCCGCCGATCGTGAAGATTCGGGCCCGCACGGCGACATTTTCCCTGAAGATCTTGACCTGTTTGGCGCCGTCTACGATTTTCCGCCCCGTGCTTCCCTTGGCCTGGTAGCCGACGATCACCAGACTGGCGCCTTCCCGCCAGAGGTTGTGTTTCAGGTGATGCTTGATCCTCCCTGCGGTGCACATTCCGTTTGCGGCGATGACGATGGCCGAACCGCCTTTTTCATTGATCGCGATCGAATCCTTTGTCTGCTGTGTAAAATGAAGGTTGGGCATGTTGAATGGATCGTACCCTTCAGAGACAAGGGCGAGCGCCTCGGCATCATAGTATTTCTTGTTTTTACGAAAGATTTCAGTGGCTTTGATGGCCAGGGGGCTGTCCAGATAAATCGGGATATCCGGCAGCTTTCCCTCGCGCTGAAACTGCCCTAGGACATAGAGGATTTCCTGTGTCCTTTCGACGGCAAAGGCGGGAATGATGATCTTTTCGTTGTGACGGGTGCTGTAGCGGATGGCCTCCAGCAGTTCTTCTTCGCTTTCTTCGAAGGAGCGGTGGCGGCGGTTTCCGTAAGTGGATTCGATGAATAGATAATCCGCATCGAAGATCTCATGGGGATCCTTGACGATCAGCTGATCTTTTTTGCCCAGGTCGCCGGAAAACACGATCTTGATGGTTCGCCCGTTTTCTTCCACCCAGATCTCGAGGATCGAGGATCCGAGGATGTGGCCTGCGTTCCTGAGCCGCGCACGCACCCCGGGCTCGATTTCTACCATCCGGTCCCGCTCGATCGGAGCGAAAAGCTCGAGACTTGCCTCGGCATCCGCCTGGGTATAGAGGGGTTCGATGGGAGCCTGGGATTGCCGTTTGTTCTTGCGGGTCTGCCATTCGGCATCCATCTCCTGAATGTGGGCTGAATCCAGGAGCATGATCTCGCAAAGCTCCGCAGTGGGAGGAGAGGTGATGATCTTGCCCTGAAAACCGTCTTTGACCAGCTTTGGGATGCGGCCGCTGTGATCGATATGGGCGTGGGTCAGAAAGAGGGTGTCGAGGTCTTTCGGGTCGAAGGGCCAAGGCTGCCAGTTGCGGAGTTCGATCTGCTTCCCGCCCTGGAAGAGTCCACAGTCCACCATGAATTTTTTCCCTTGGACGGTTTCGACAAGATAATTGGACCCGGTGACCGATCCTGCACCGCCCAAACAGGTTATTCTGATCATATACCGCTCCTTTCTCTGGAGGCTGCGGGTTTGGCCCTCCCAGCTCAAAATGGATTCAGTGGATAGTGGAAAATTTGCCCTCGATAGTTTTTCACTTCGAGGATGTTCGATCCGCTTTTTTCGATATACTTGGGAAGAAGTGGAATCTTTCCTCCTCCGCCCGGCAGGTCTACGGCAAAATGAGGCACGCACAGACCGGAGGTATGCCCCTGGAGCCTTTTTAGAATTTCGAGGCCCCTGTCAAGCGGGGTCCAGAAATGAGAGGTCCCCCTGGCCAGATCCGCCTGAAAAAGATAATACGGGCGTACACGTATCATCAGGAGCCTCTGCATGAGATCACGCATAGTATCGGGATCGTCATTGACGCCTCTAAGGAGGACGGTCTGGCAACCCAACGGGATGCCGGCATCGGCGAGGCGGTTACAGGCCGCCTCTGCCTCCGGCGTGAGTTCTTCCGGGTGGTTGAAGTGGGTGTTGATGTAGAGAGGGTGAAACTGTTTGAGAAGATCGGTCAGGCCTTGGGTGATCCGGTGCGGCAGGGTGCAAGGGACCCTGCTGCCGATCCGAATGATTTGGACGTGCCCGATCGCCCGCAGGGCTGTCAGGATTTCTCTCAGCCGCTCGTCTGAAAGAAGGAGCGGGTCCCCGCCGGACAGAAGCACATCGCGGATCTCCTCATGCCGGCGGATGTATTTTAAACCGTCCTCGATGGTGGCGTCGGTCACCATCGAGGGTCGGCCGACCTTTCTTTTCCGGTTGCAGAACCGGCAATACATGGCGCAGGCACCCGAGACAAGGAACAGAACCCGGTCCGGATACCGGTGCGTCAGACCGGGTACAGGCGAGGTCTCCTCTTCTGCGAGGGGATCGTCCATGCCGGCATCGAGCCTGATTTCCCGGATATCCGGTATGCACTGCCGGTAGATCGGATCCTCTTTTCGGCGGATCAATCCCAGGTAATATGGGTTGATCCGCATCGGATACCGTTCGGCGACACGCGCGAGTTCCCCGGCGTCGAGGTCGAAACGCTCAGCGATCAGGTCTACATCGGTGATGCTTTCGGCGAGGATCTCCTGCCAGGACAGGCTTAGGGGAACTGGATTCATATACACACAGGGAGCATACCATCGGGATTTCATAGGGCGATCGGTTCCGGCCGCAGGATGCCCCGCTCACTCCCAGCCTTTCAGCGCGGCTCCCGTCTCAGCGGTGATCGAGCCATGGCGCAAAAGAATCCTTCCGGAATCGCAGCTCAGACACTCACCCGGATCACCCTTGGACTACCCGAAGGGTAGGTTTACGGATGAGAGCCGGTTTCCATCCGGAAATGGTCTTTTTTGCCAATTTCGGCGTCAATGTGCACGTTCGCTTGTGCGGCGACCACCAGGTCGCCTCCGCGCAAACGCTTGATTTCCTTGATATTGGCCAAAAACCCTCATTTCCGGATTGGAAACTGAGTTCTATAAGAAAATCATTTCCGGATGGACACAAGCTAACATAGAATACAGCCAGGCGTATTGCAAGTTCTGCTTTTTGGTTGATGAAAGAGGCTGAAAAACATAGCATGGTTACGATCCGGAAAGGCTAGCCTAGTTTCCATCCGGAAATGGTCTTTTTGGCCAATCTCGGCGTCAATCTGCACGTTTGCTTGTGCGGCGACCACCAGGTCGCCTCCGCGCAAGCGCTTGATTTCCTTGATATTGGCCAGACCGGGACCCGCCGCGTAGCGGTGGGACTGAGCGGCGAAGCGGTGAAGAAAAATCCTCATTTCCGGATTGGAAACCGGGTCATGCTGGATAAAGCATTCCCGGATGGAAACTAGCCCCGCACGGACAGGTTTCCGTTTGCAGGGAGCCGAGTGTTTGAATCTTCAGATCCCTGATGAAGGCTGCAAGGGGCTTTTTCGTTTGTTTGCTGATATGCATTCTTTCGATTTTACTTGTTTTTTCTTCAGATGGATGAATTGTCCCTGGATGAGGAACGTGGCGGTGCGCCAGAAGGAGTTCTGCAGAGGAAAGCGATTTGGCATAGGGAGGCGTCATGGAAAAGCACCACAAATTTTCTATCTGGTATGTCCTTTTGGGCATTTGGGTGGTTCTCCTGCTGCAGCAGTACCTGGTCTCCGTTTTTGCCATCAAGGTCATCCCTTACAGTGAGTTTCTGCTGCTATTGAGAGAGAACAAGGTGACCGAAGTGGCTGTAACGGCCAACCAGATCCAGGGTCGGGCCCTGCTGAACGGAGACGGGCAGGGCAAGGGGGAGCCGTTCCGCACGGTCCGAGTGGACCAGGAGCTGTCGGATCTGCTGGCGCAGTACCATGTCACGTTCAAAGGCGAGGTGGAATCGACCTTTTTGCGGGATTTGATGTCCTGGGTCTTCCCGATACTGCTGTTCGTGGGCGTCTGGTATTTCATGATGCGGCGTATGACGGGACAGCAGGCCGGTTTCATGACGCTGGGGAAAAACAAGGCCAAAATTTACATGGAGGATGAACTGAATGTCACCTTCGATGACGTAGCAGGCGTGGACGAGGCCAAGCAGGAACTGGTGGAGGTGATAGAATTCCTTAAAGACCCGCACAAATACACCGAATTGGGTGGAAAGCTGCCAAAAGGGGTGCTTCTGGTAGGGCCGCCGGGTACCGGCAAGACCCTGCTTGCCAAGGCCGTGGCGGGCGAAAGCAAGGTGCCCTTTTTCAGCCTGAGCGGATCCGAGTTTGTCGAGATGTTCGTAGGTTTGGGGGCTGCCCGGGTGCGGGATTTATTTGTTCAGGCCAGACAGAAGGCCCCCTGCATCATCTTTATCGACGAACTGGACGCGCTTGGGAAGGTGCGCGGGTTCGGTGCTGTCGGCGGCCACGACGAGCGGGAGCAGACCCTGAACCAGCTTCTGGTCGAAATGGACGGTTTCGACCCTAAAGTGGGTGTTATCCTGATGGCGGCCACCAACCGGCCTGAAATCCTCGATCCCGCCTTGTTGCGGCCGGGACGTTTCGATCGCCAGATCCTGGTGGACCGCCCGGACAAGAAAGGGCGCGAGGACATCCTGAAGGTTCACCTCAAAGGGATCAAGGCGGCCGAAGATCTCGATGTCGAGCGGCTGGCGGCCATGACGCCGGGGATGGTTGGAGCGGACCTGGCGAATCTCGTGAATGAAGCTGCCATACTCGCCGTGAGGCACAAAAAGAAACAGGTGGACATGTCGGACTTCGAAGAGGCGGTGGAACGGGTCATGGCCGGCCTCGAGAAGAAAAACCGGTTGATCAACAAGAGTGAGAGGGAGATCGTGGCCTATCATGAGCTGGGCCATGCCACGGTGGCACTGTCGCTGCCGGGGACGGATCCTGTGCAGAAGATATCGATTATACCGAGGGGCATCGCGGCGCTTGGCTACACCATGCAGGTTCCGACCGAAGACCGGTTTCTGATGAAGCGTACCGAACTCCTGAATAAGATCGCCGTGCTCCTGGGAGGGCGGGCGGCCGAGGAGATCGTCTTTGGTGATATTTCTACCGGCGCCCATAATGATCTTTCCAAGGCGTCCGATATCGCTCGAAGCATGGTCAAGGAATATGGCATGAGCACCAAGATCGGGCAGGTTTACCTTGCGGGCGAAAAACGGCCCTTGTACCTGGAAACCGGCTTCCGGGGGCAGGAGGAATACAGCGAGGCGACGGCGCAGTTGATTGACGCCGAGGTGCGGGAGATCGTGGAGCAGCAGTATCTAAAGGCCTTGGAGATCCTCAAGAAATGGCGACCTGTGCTGGATCGGGCCGCCAAGTTGCTGTTGGAAAAAGAGAAGATCGACGGAGAGACGCTTAAAAGTCTCATGGCGGAAGCGGGTGCGTGAGGCGGCATCCGATCGATGCCTTGGGCATCCCCTGCGGTTTGGAAGCCGGGGGATCGAGGCTTCGGTCTCCGATGGCTAACGGCTCAGTGCCCTTGCGAGGTCTTGGCCTGCCTCCCGCGCTGCCGAAAGGTATTCAGGGTGTTGAAGAACGTCGCCCTCGAAGTCCAGTCCCCTGAACAAGACCGTCCGATAGAGTTCCATATCCAGGACATCGAAAAAATATTTCACCGTCAGCAAGGGGCCGTCGAAAAGCTTTTTCCCCTGCGTTGCGCCTACAGAGATGAACAGGCCCTTGCGCGTGGCGGTCCACCGGCCCGGAGACACCTTGTCGATCCAGTATTTTTTGACCCAGAGCGATTGGCAGCGGTCAATGAGGCATTTGGCGAGGGCACTCACGCTGTAAAAGAATATAGGCGAGGCGAGCATGAGACCTTGGCTTTCCAGCATCTTGTCGTAGAGGGCTTGAAAATCGTCTTGAATGACGCAGCGCCCGTCTTTCTTGCAGCCGTAAATCTCAAGGCAGGGTGATATCTTGCAATCTCTGAGAATCACCTTTTCAACCTCGGCGCCGTCCGAGACCGCCCCTTCCACCGCGTGGTCGAGGAGGGTGGCGGTGTTTCCTTTTCTTCTGGGGCTTCCGTAAATGGCCAGAATTTTTGCCATGGCAGCCATCCTCTTTTTCGCGGGATATCCCGTTTTGTCTGTGCCTAGGAAGGGCGTGAAAGGGATGATATGACAGGCTGCATTGCTGCAGCGGCCTCCGCCCCTTTTCTAGCGGGACGTCGTGAAAAGATCAAGGCAATTTCTTGTCAGTGGTGACATGATGCAACGTATCGGGGTGAAAGAGGATAAGGATCCGTGTTTGACCGTGGGGGCCGCATGACGGGGGGTGATTTTCAGGAGTGGGGCTATGAGGCGCGGGAATCCGCCGAGGGTCAGTGGACCTTCGCTTTGACGGGCCGCATCGATGCCGGCAATGCAGCGCGGATCCTGTCTGAAATCGGAGGATTGCTGCGGGAAAAGAAACCCCTGCGCCTTGCGATGGATCTGGGCGGCATCCAGTATATGGATGATTTCGGTGTCCTGGTGCTGCTCGAGCTGAAGCGCCAGGCCCCAAGCGGTGAGGGCGCCTTTCGCATCCTCAACCCTGGGCCCAAGATTCAGGAAATCCTCGACATGATGGATTTTGAGGCCTTGGCGACGGAGCACGCCGCTTTGAAGAAGAAGCGCCCTCCGAATGCGCTGGTGCGCTTGGGGGAGGCAGGCATCAGACAGTTTTCCGAAGGCCGCTTTGCCCTTTCTTTCGTCGGAGACGTATGCCTGGCCCTCGGCTATGTTCTTTTGCACCCGCGGAACCTGAGGGGGGAGGACACGATCCAGGCGATGCAGCGCACAGGTGTGGATGCCGTGCCGATTGTCGGGTTGATCAGCCTTCTTATGGGTCTGATCATGGCCTTCATGTCGGCCGTGCAGCTCGAGCAGTTCGGTGCCAACATCTATGTCGCCTCCCTGGTGAGCCTGGCCATGGTGCGTGAACTCGGGCCCATCATGACGGCCATCCTTGTAGCCGGGCGCTCCGGGTCTTCCTATGCAGCCGAGATCGGCACCATGAAGATATCTGAAGAGGTGGATGCACTCTTCAGCATGGGCTTCGACACGACGCGGTTTCTCGTGCTTCCCAAGGTCATAGCCTCCATTTTGGTGGTACCCGTGCTGACTCTGTTTTCAGACCTTTTTGCCATCTTCGGTGGGCTGATTGTCGGGGTGTTCATGCTGAACCTGACGGCCGGCGCCTATATCGATCAGACCATCCGCACCCTGACCCTCTTCGATGTGAGCTGGGGCTTTTTCAAGAGTGCGGTCTTCGGCCTCCTGATCGCCTGGGTAGGTTGTCTGCGGGGGTTTCAGGTCCGGGGCGGGGCAGCGGCGGTTGGTCAGGCCACCACGTCCGCGGTTGTGAGCGGCATCTTTCTCATTATCCTCTTTGACTCCATCTTTGCGGTGATATTGACCTATTGGGGCTGAGCACACATGGCGACAACCGAACCCGTCATCCAGGTAAAAGATCTGACGGCTCGTTATGGCGACGATACGATCCTGGACCATGTATCTTTCGAAGTGCAGGAGGGAGAGATCTTCATAATCCTCGGGGGCAGCGGCTGCGGAAAAAGTACACTGCTCAAGCACGTCATCGGGCTGATGCACCCCTATTCCGGGGAGGTCCTGGTCGAAGGAGAGGATATCGTACAATGCGGCGAGATCCGTTTCCGGGAAATTCTCAAGAAATTCGGGGTGCTTTTTCAGAGTGGGGCCCTCTTTGGTTCCATGACCCTGGCCGAGAACATCCTTCTGCCCGTCGAGGCCAATACGGATCTGCCGAAGGAGGCCATGGAGACCCTGATCAGAATGAAGCTTCGCCTGGTCCATTTGGCAGGCTATGAAAACCACCTTCCTTCGGAACTGAGCGGTGGCATGAAAAAGCGGGCCGCCCTCGCGAGGGCTATGGCCCTGAATCCAAGAATCCTTTTTTTCGATGAGCCGTCTGCGGGTCTCGATCCGGTCAGCGCTGCGGAGCTGGATCAGTTGATCCTCAAGATCAATCGGAGTCTTGGAACGACCATGGTTATCGTCACCCATGATCTGGCAAGCATCTTCGCTGTGGCTCAGAGGGTGATCATGCTGGACAAACGTGCGAAGGGGATCATCGCGGAGGGCGATCCCGTTCATCTTCGGGACCATCATCCCGATCCACTTGTCAGGCAGTTCTTCAACCGTGAAGCTGAGGAGAAAAACGGCTGATGGCATCTCAAAAGACCAAGTTTACGGTCGGGCTTTTTGTTGCCTCTGGAATCGCGATGGTCATTGTAGCGTTTGTCTGGCTGGGGATGAGCCGCGTATTGGAAAAGGGCCGCTACTATGTGACGTATTTCGATGAATCGGTGCAGGGCTTGGGGCGTGATTCACCGGTGAAATACAGGGGGGTTTCCATCGGGAGAGTGGTGGAGATCGATGTGGCGCCCGATTCGAGGCTGATCCAGGTTCTCATGAGCATCGAAACCGGTTTGAGCCTCGATCACGACATGGTGGCGCAGTTGAATCCTGTGGGAATTACAGGGGCCGTGTTTGTCGAGATGAACCGCAAGGACCCCGGGGATGCGGATCTTTCACCCCGCATCGATTTTTCTCCCGAATATCCGGTCGTAGAATCTAAACCCTCCGATATCAGCAAGCTTTTCAGGAGTATTGACGAGATCCTGGGCCAGATGAAGAAACTGGATCTCGAGGCGGTTTCCAACCGCATCGTCAAGACTCTCGATCATGCCAACGATCTGATGGCGGACGCGCACATTCGCGAAATCGCCGCGGAGATCGAATCCTCCCTGAAGGAGGTGAACCGGATGCTGAAAGGCGATCGATGGAAACGGATCGGTGTTTCCCTCGAACAGTCCGCAGCATCGTTCGCGATGCTGCTTGACAAGGGGCACACAACGGTGGAGCAGATGGGGGCGACGCTTGCCCGCGTCGACCGTATCGTCGAGCACAGTGAAGAACCGATCGAGGAAACCGTTCTGGAACTGCGGGCAGCCGTTGACCGCGCCAATGAACTCTTTTCGAAAGGGATCGTGTTGGTGGATGGCGCAGGATCGGGGTTTTCCTATTTGAGAAGCAATTTGTTGACCATCGGCCAGAACTTGGAACATGCCAGTGAAAGTCTGAATATTGTCCTCGAAAACCTGGCCAGCGAGCCGGCCCGCTTCTTGTTGGCCGAACCTCCATCACCCCGGGAGTTGGAGTCGCAGCCTTGAGCGCTTTCCGTCTCCGCTGGGGAGTGCTTTTGCTGAGTATCGCAGGAAAGGAGGGTTTTCGACCCCCTCGAGGTTGTTGCTGACGGGCGTCGTCGCGACGGCGGAAACACTATGCCTGAAGCATTCTGCCGGCCCGACGGGTAAGGTCGATGCGTGTACAGGCTTCTCTAGCCATGCGATGGTTTTTCCTCGTGCGAAAGGAATGGACTGATGCTGAAATTCCGTTACGGTGCTGTTGCTGCGCTGGGAGTGCTCCTTCTTCTTGGGGGCTGCTTGAAGCTTCAGAGACCTGGAAAGCCGGTTCGGTTTTTCACGTTGGAGTATGCAGCGCCGGATCTCCGGCTGAATGAGCCGCTTGGCTCCGTTCTTCAGGTAAACCGCTTCGGGGTCGCACCGACGTACGATACGAGGCGGATGGTTTACCGGGACGGTGATTTCAAGCGTGATGCCTATTTTTACAGCCAATGGCGGGACAATCCAGGAGATTTGGTCTCTTATTTCCTGGCGAGGGATCTCCGGGACTCCGGATATTTCAAAGCGGTTGTCCCGCGCAACAGCCAGGCGGGCGCCACTCACGCCGTGGAAGGCTATGTCGAAGAATTCTTCGAATGGGATTCTGAAGAGCAATGGGAGGCTGTGTTGACGATTTCGGTTACGTTGACGAAGTCCCTGGAGCCGGATGCCAGTCGGAAGGTGATCTCCCAGAAGACCTACAGGGTAAAGGAGGGCTTTCAGGAAAAAACCCCTGCGGGGTTAGCTGCCGCTATGAGCCGCGCTATGCGAACCCTCTCAGGACAGGTGACCGAAGACGTCTACCAGGCCCTTCGCCAAGAGCGAGATCATCGGCGGGAGACTCCTTCTCCTTAGAGCTTTCCGGATTGAGAACTGGGTTGTACCGGATAATTTATCCCCGGATGGAAACCAGGCTGGAACCTTGAGTTCGCGGCCGTTCCCCATGATCCGGGAGGGTTTCGAGCCCCCGGATGCCGGTTGTTCCGTTCGGCTAGAAGGCGAGATCGACTTTGAACGTGAAGCGGCTGTTTCCGGCCGGGTCTTCATCTCCAGGCTCGATCTCCCGGAAGGCGTCTGGTTCGTGTGTGCCAAGGATGGAAAAATTGATCGAGCTGGAATAGCGATAGCGTAAACCAAAGGTGATATCGATCGTGTCCTGGTCTTTGTTCGACAACCATCCGGGCACGGTTTTCTGATGGTCGGCCTTGGCGGAAAGGGCCAATACCCACCGCGAATCCGGCAGCGCTACAAGGGTCTCCAGCCCGAAGGACTGCAGCGATCCCTCTTTTTCTGTTTGAAAGATGTGGCTGCTCACGCGGGTAAAAGACGGAGTGATGTGCAGCCATCCGAACGGGGTGAAATCTGCAAACAGGCGGAAACCGTGACGGGATTCGAAGAACAGGCCTCCATCGGACTGGTCCGGATACAGTGGGTCAGTGCTTTGTCCGCCTTGCACAAAGATCCTGTCCAATGCCGTCATGTGCATGAAGGTATCCAGGTTGAGATTGGCGAAATCCGACAGGGTCCTTCGATAGCCGATCTCGAAGGATGGCGGTGTATCCTCGAAGGGATCGTAAACGGGAGCCGCCTCAGCCCACTGGGGCTTCGAAAGCGTGGAGGTCTCGGGCGAGAGAGAGGTTTCGACGTTCTTCAAACGCTTGGAGGTGATCAGCCTGTTTTTCCAATAGGCCTTGTTCAGGCTGGATATGGTGACGCCTTCCGATCTGCAGGAATGGAGAAATTTCCCGTCTGACAGGTAGATTCCGACGTGATCGATCCTTTTCTTTTTCGGTCCGAAGAACAGCAAGTCGCCCAGGCGGAGTTCGCTCCTGGTGGCCGGGACCTCTTTGAGCCCGTGCAGTCTGCTTTGTTCCCTTGAGTTATGGGGCAGCTCGACCCCGAAGATGCTCGCGTAAACCTTTTTGGTTAGCCCGGAACAATCCATCCCCCTGGGGCTTTCGCCGCCCCAACGATAGGGTATGCCCAGAAATTTTCTCATCTCGCGCTTGATCTTTTCCACGGGTTCCTGAGGAGGTGAAAAGGCGAACGCGGATTCGAACTGCTTGAAGAAGGATGAATCTGTATGAGAGAGGGGCCACTCGGCAGCTGCGCAGTCCGCTGATGGGGCCACGAAAAGCAACGCCGCAACAAGCCACAAAAACGCCCGAAAAGGGAGGCGAAGACAGAATTTCGCCGGATCCGTAAAATTCAATATGGAAGGAGACGTTTCTGGCGGCCTAGGCTGTATTTTTCCAGTCACTCTCAGAATAATTTCCTCGATGCTCTATGGAAACGGGCTGCCTCACTCGTTCGGATCGAGGAGGATGCCGATGCGATACGGTCACCCTGGACCGCCTGGAGCGCGGATTGCCGGTTCAAACAAGGATGGGCGCATAAAGCGATCCCCGGCAAAAGATTATCCTTGGATAGTCTAAAGACTGGGAGCCTGTCAAGTTTTTTCGGCTTGTGGGGGGACGCGAGCGAGGCGGTCGAGACCCTTTCGGTGGCTTCAATCGACGTGCAGCACGACGGCAAAGGCATTGAAAAATGCCCAGGCCGGGTCCCCTTGCCTCAGACCGAGCCGGCTGAAAGCGGTGGTGGTAGTCAGCGCGCAAAGCTCGGTGCCGTCTGGAATCAGCAGCACGCATTCCGTGTTTATGCGGCCTTTTTTTATCCGGCGTACGATGCCGCTGAACCGGTTTTCAGCGCTGCACCGAAGGTCGGCGTTTTCTCTGGAGAGTATGACCCACGGTGCTTTCACTTCGGCGGTGATGAGCCGGCCTTCCCTCAGGCCGAGCCGCTCGAGACTGTCATTCGTAATCACCGCCTTCAGGAGATACCCACCCAGGGTACCCAGTTCCAGCAAGGCCTGTATGTCTCCGCGCAGAATCTTCAAAACTTTGGCATAAAAAGCGTTGCGGGCGCTGGTCTTGCGGGAAGATTCCCTCTGCATGAAAAGTTTCGCCACCTGCTGGATCTCTTCAGCGGAAAAGGAGACGTAGGACAAGGTCAGGTTGGGTGTGGAATGGCCCAGCATCCATTGAACAGCCGTCAAAGGCAGATTGCCTTCCATCAACTCGACAGCCCTCGCCTTGCGGATCATTTCCGGTCCGCCGAGCCTCTGGGGAAACCCGCAGGCGCGGGCTCTTTCGTAGAACTTGCGGCGTACGAATCCGGGGTCGATCCTAAAGCCGGATGCCCCCAGATCTTCAAGTAAGGGATCTCCTATTGCAGAAGCTATCTCACGTGACAGGGTCTCTGAGATGAAAAGTTCTCTGTGCGTGGACTCCGAGCCGCGAAAGCTGACTATATGGCGAGTCGGATCGATATCTTTCGAAAGGTTTAGTGCCAGTACCTCGTTCAGCTTGGCGCCGGCATATCGGATTAGAAGGAAGATCAGCAGGATGCGCCTTCGACTCAGCCGCACATCGGAGCGAGGCGAGGCTTCGGCCCATTCACGAAAAGATCTTTCCAGTCGCTCGAGTTGAAGACTGTTCAGGTATTGCCCCTCATCGGATATCGAAAGGATGCGCGCATGATCCCTCGCCTGAAGCGGAGATGCGCTTGGGTCTATTTTTCGGTGATTTTTTTGGTTCATGATTCACACGGGCGTTGGGGATGGTTTCCTGGTTCCGTTGCCTCCAGAACGTCTTTACCGCATACCACGGGTGGCGTTCAAGCCGCTTTTCGGCCGATAGGGGCCGTATTCACAAATCCTCCAAAAACGCATATCGACCATATCTCAAGCAGAGCAAAGTTTCCAACCCCTTCAACACATGCCACTAACTCGTATCCATCCGGAAATGATTTCCCTATAGAACCCAGTTTCCAATCCGGAAATGATTTCCCTATAGAACCCAGTTTCCAATCCGGAAATGATTTCCCTATAGAACCCAGTTTCCAATCCGGAAATGATTTCCCTATAGAACCCAGTTTCCAATCCGGAAATGAGGATTTTTGGCCAATATCAAGGAAATCAAGCGTTTGCGCGGAGGCGACCTGTAGGTCACCGCACAAGCAAACGTGCAGATTGACGCCGAGATTGGTCAAAAAGACCATTTCCGGATGGAAACTAACTCATGGTTGCCAGGGTGAAGCCCCTGACAGCCTGTTGCATTCCCATCATTGCGATCCGCATGGATCAGCCGACAATGAGACAAGGACCGGCTTCGAAGGGCCGGAAATCAGCACCCGCAGGGTGTGAACGAACCGTGATCCACCCTGAAGCGGTGGGACTGAGGGGCGAAGCCGGCGCGGAAAAGGGTTTTTCCCGCATCAAAACTTGAGTCGCTTCACTGTCTTGATTATACTAACACGAAAATCATAAGTTTCGTGTCTATAATTCCAGAACCGCTCGCGAGGATATTGCCATGATCTTTCCCGTTGCCGGCATCGAAGTGGCCCCATGGATTCCACCCTTGGTTGCGTTTGTGGTGTCTTTTTTCACTTCGATGGGGGGCGTTTCGGGCGCGTTTCTGCTCTTGCCGTTCCAAATGTCTTTCCTTGGTTATACGAACCCGTCGGTCAGTGCCACCAATCAATTGTTCAACATCGTGGCGATCCCGAGTGGGGTCTATCGCTACTGCCGAGAAGGCCGGATGGCCTGGCCGCTCACGTGGGTGATCGTCATCGGGACGCTCCCGGGAGTTTTGCTTGGGGCCCTGATCCGCGTGAACTATCTTCCCGACCCCCGGCACTTCAAGCTTTTCGCCGCGGGTGTTCTCTTATATATCGGGGGCAAGATGCTCCGCGATTTGCTCAAGAGGAGGCCGGAGAAAGGCAACGTTCCTGACAGTGAAAAGACTTTTCGGGAAAGGGTGAGCCGGTCTCGTTTGGTCCCAGGTGTGAAGGAGGTTTCTGTAAAAGGTGATCTCCCACTGCTCGCCGCGACGCGCTTCGACCTGAAATACGTCGGCTATTCCTTCAACGGGGGAATTTTCGAGATCCCCTTTTGGGGCATCTTGTTCTTGAGCCTTCTGGTAGGGATAGTCGGGGGGGTTTACGGGATCGGCGGCGGTGCGATTATCGCTCCTTTTCTCGTAAGTTTTTTCAGGCTGCCGGTATATTCCGTAGCGGGTGCGGCTTTGATGGGTACCTTTGTCACGTCGGTGGCAGGCGTCGCGTTTTATCAGGCGATCGCTCCCTTTTATCCGAAGATGTCCGTTGCGCCGGACTGGCTTCTGGGGCTTCTTTTTGGATTGGGGGGCATGGCAGGGATGTATCTGGGAGCCCGTTGTCAGAAATTTGTCCCTGCCAAGCACATCAAGTGGATGCTCGCCGGGGTGATGATGTTCACTGCGCTGAAATACGTTGTCGACTCATTGGGATAGTGAGCAAAAAGCATGTCATAAACAAAATGGATGCGCCAAAATAAGATAGCGGCGATAACAGCTAGTGTCTATCCGGAAATGATTTCGCGGTAGAACCCAGTTTCGAATCCGGAAATGAGGATTTTTCTTCACACCCTTCGGGTGCTCAGTCCCACCGCTTCGCGGCGGGTCCCAGTTTGGCCAATATCAAGGAAATCAAGCATTTGCGCGGAGGCGACCTGGTGGTCGCCGCACAAGCAAACGGGCAGATTGAGGCCGAGATTGGCCAAAAAGACCATTTCCGGATGGAAACCAGTTAAAGGAGGAAGACCGTACGTATATCCACGATACCAGGTCCTGGCACCGGGAACGAGGTCAAACCGCAATTTCCAGGGTGCTCTCTGAGCATTGGGACTCGCGGCAAACGAATGGGCAGTTTAAAGAGATGGTCTTCCGCGCGCTGTCGCTCAAGCTCGGAGAGAAAGATGCCGTGAATTTCCCCCGGCAGCACGCCGTTTGATCCAGACACTGTGATCGCTAAGAAAATATCTTGAAAACGGAGGAAGCTTACTCCTTTCGACGCTCCAGCTCGTCCAACAGATACAGAGCGCAATAGGCGGCGGTCGGCCCCCCGCCCATGAGGATCGCCACCCCGGCGGCTTCGAGGATTTCTTCCCGGGTGGCTCCCAATTCGAGCGCGCCCTTCACATGCAATCGAAGGCAGGGCTCGCACCGGGTGGCGGCGGATACAGCGATCATCATCAGCTTTTTCGTTTTGGCGCTCAGCACGCCGTCTTCGACAGCGGCTTTATGAAGCAGGCCGAAAGGCTCCATTAGAGATGGACATTCTCGTTGAAGTTCCTGCATGGCGGCTTCGAGTTTCTCGGGCATGGCATGCTCCTTTCTGAAAGGTTCAGTCTTTTGCCGGTAAATGGGCCGGCGGGAAGGATCCGTCTCCAATATAGATTGCACCTGCAATTCAGTCAATCTGAGGCCTCTCTTTTTGAGGACGGATGGCTTTTGCCATGGAGACGTCTCTGGCTCCTCTGATGGGACGCAAATCTTTCTGGCTGGATTGGCCCGATGGCTACAGCAGGGGCAGGCACCAGGCCGCGGGGGAGGATCAAGCGTTGTGCTCCAAGGAGGTCCAGCCTTTGAGGTTGTGGGAGTATCCCGGCTCGGGCGCTTGAGCACCATGACTGGGCTTCGCCTTTCCCGTCCAGGGGTTTTGACGCCCATCGGCTGTGGTCGTGCCAAAAGAAGGTATTTTAGCGCAAGGCGGAATTCCGCTTGACAGCGTACAGGCCTTTTGCTAAGTACCACGAGCGTAACACGGCAATATGAAATTGCCGGCCCCATCCGGGCGACCGGAATTTAAGAGCAGAGGTCATTTGAAGCCACGAAGGCTGTTTTGGGTTGGAATCCAAAGCGCTTTTGTGGCTTTTTTCTTTTTGTGCAAACGAATTAGTCTCTATCCGGAAATGATTTCCCGGTACAACCCAGTTTCCAATCCGGAAATGAGGATTTTTTGTCAATATCAAGGAAATCAAGCGTTTGCGCGGAGGCGACCTGTAGGTCGCCGCACAAGCAAACGTGCAGATTGACGCTGAGATTGGCAAAAAAGACCATTTCCGGATGGAAACGATTTACGATTGGAAAGGGGTGATGCCTCAGCCGCAATACAAAGGACAATCCATAAAAGCAGGAAGGCAGCCCCTGTCCGCCAAGAACCGGGTGGCTGCCTTCCATGGGGTGAAGCCCCGCGGTGTGCGAGAGCCTCGGCCATAGTTCTAAACAGAAATCGTGCGGCCGTCAAGTGCGTCTTTCCGCTTGAAAAGGTTTATCTGTCCTGCGGGGCTTCTCCCTGATCCGAGTCCAAATCACTGATTTTACAGGGAGGATGGTGCTGTGAGGGCAGGAAAAGGAAGATGGTTCCGTTTGATCCTATTTGGTTTACTTCTGTGCTGGCAGGCAGTTACGCAGGCGAGTGCAGCGGAAGAGGAGGAAACCGAGGCTCACGACATAGGTGAGATCACGGTGATGGCGCCTCAGCCGGGCGTCGAGATCACCACGGAAAAGACGATCATCAGCATCGATGAATTCCGGAAGCCCGGAGAGGTGCGTACCCTGACGGATGTGCTGAACGAGATCGGCGGCATCGATGTGCAGCGTATCAACCCGCTCCTGGCCAGTCCGGGTGACGAGGTTTCCATCCGGGGCCTGAACGAGGGCCGGATGGTCATCGAGATCGACGGGCGCCGGATCAATCAGACGGGCCACAACGGCAGGTACATCGTCGACTGGTCCACCATCAATATGGACGACGTCGAGCGGATCGAGATCATCCGGGGCGGCCACTCTGTGCTCCACCCTTTTGCTATCGGCGGGGTGATCAATGTCATCACCAAAAAGGGGAAAAAGACAACGGACCTCAAGCCCGAGGCGAGGGTCGGTGCCGGACTCGGCCGATACGACACCTATAATGTATCTACATCGGTCAATGGAGGGGCAGCCGATTGGGTAGGTTATAATTTTTCGGCGAGCCGGCAGCAGACCGATGGCTATCTCAGAAACAACTTTCAGGACAACCACAGCTACAACGGGCATCTCACCTTTTACATGCCGAAGGATGCCACCCTCGAGTTGGGCGCCAAATATACGGACGTGAACTACGGTTTTCCCGTGATCAACGATCCTTCCCGCCCGGATTACGATCCGGATTACCCCGTTTTTATTCCGTCGGATGCCGACAGCCTGAGGCATTTGCCAACCTCGATCCAATATCCGGACGGCAGAATCCCCCAATGGACCAAACACACCACCTACCTGGATGCTATCTTCCGTATGCCGGTGGGGCCTGGGGAACTGAAGTTTCACGCCTTCAACCAGGAAGGCCGCCGGTGGGTCAGCAGCTATTCGGGGACAAATTTCACGAACGATGTCCAGGTGAACGATCGTACCGAGGGGTATATCTTTCAATATGGCGACGTGAAGCTGGGCGAACATCACCTGGTGACCGCAGGGCTGGAATACCAGGAACTGGGGAGCCCTCCGAGCAACCCTATCATTTACAAGGTCCAGTCAGCCTATGCCCAGGATGTGATCACCCTGGGTGAGAAATGGCGTGTGACCCCGGGGGTGCGCTACTACAATGTAGACATGGATACCTACTACTCCTGGATGGAACAGGGGGTCGACGAACCTGCTTTTCCGACCGATGGAAAACAGCAGACAGAGAGCGGCTTCTACCCCAGTTTAAAGGCGGATTACCAGGCTGCACGAGACACGGCCCTCTATGCCGCCGTGAGCCGATCATACCGCCTGCCGTGCCCGTGAGACTACTACTGGTGGGCGCGGTGCGCCTCACAGGACAACCCGGAGTTGAAACCCGAGTCAGCGTGGGAGTATGAACTCGGTCTCATTCAGGATTTCAAGGCGACGACGGTCAGGGCGGCTGTCTGGTATTACGACATTCAGGACTTCATCAACGACAACGGCATCACCGCTCCGGGAATGGGGCTCGGCAGCAGCTGTCTTTACAACATCGATCACTTCAAGCTCTATGGCGGCGAGTTGGAGGGGGCCGTCCGACTGGGCCCCAGACTGCGTGCAACCCTGGCCTATGTCTACCAGGAGTATGATGTAGAGGAAGACTCGGTCTTTGAAAAGGATTGGACCTATTACCTTCCCGGGCTCCTGCCCAAACACAAGCTCAAACTCCTCGCGCGCTACAATGTCTGGGAGGGCGGCTGGTTCCAGCTGAGTTCACGTTACGTCTACGAGCGCGAGGCCCAGAAAGGCACAATCCTGGATGACTACATCACCCTGGATCTCGGGCTGGAGCAGACCTTCCGTTTTCAGGGCATGGAGTATACCGCCAGTTTCTTCATGGGCAACGTAACCGGCACGGACTATCAGGAGCAGTCGGGCTATACCATGCCGAAGTATGTTTGGGGCATGCAGCTTGGGGCGCGTTTCTGATGTTCGCGCCCCGCGATAACCCTGGCAAAGCCGGGGAGTGGAGGAATGTCTTGACCGACGCCTCACCCAAGGAACGGGGGTCCGGGCGGTTGTACGTGATCAGCACGGGGCCGGCCGGTCCCCGTACCTCCACCCTGCAGGCGCTGGAGGCGCTCGAGCGCATGCAGGTGCTGGCGGCCCCGGAGCAGCAGGTTGGGCTCTTTTCCGATTACATCGCCGGGAAGCCCGTGCTTTTCGACCCCTGGAAGGGGCTGTTCGATTTCAAAGGGAAGCGGATCTGGGATCTCAGCGAGGCGGAGAGAAAGTGTTTTCAGGACGAGCGTTTCCGCGTGCGCGATGAACGCGTCGGCCTGATCCGGGAGGTTCTTGCCGCCGGGAAGGACTTCGGTCTGCTCGATACAGGCAATCCCTGTCTTTTCGGCCCCGGTCACTGGTACAAAGAGCCGTTCGACGCAGATGAGGTGGTCATCATCCCGGGTATGGGCTGTGACGCCGCTGCGATGGCTGCTCTTGGGCAAAGCACGATCCCTGCGAACGACGCCCGTTACCTGGTGCAGACCTCCCCCTACAGCCTGACGGTCGATGGGCGGCTGGATCGCGCCGCGTTGGAAGATATCGCGCGCCATGCCTGCACGCTGGTCCTCTACATGGCCCTGCGCGACACAGAGCGCGTCTTCGAGGCCCTGACGCAGATCATGCCGGGGGATATGCCCTGTGCCGTTGTCTACTGGGCGGGCTATCCTGAGCGCCAGCGCGTGGTCCGTGGTCGGCTGGACTGCATGCCGGCCGACCTTTCCAGGGAGGAAGAAGACTTTATGGGCCTGTTGTTCATCGGACGGTTCCTGGAGGGCAAACCCTACGAAGCGAGCCTCAAAAGACTCCGCTGCGCCAGCGGGGCGGCTGCGGAGGCAGGCCCGGCCGATGAATAGGGGCTGGGAACGTCCCGGCGGTGCAGGCGCCGCGGAGCGCAACAGGTATCTCATTCTCCTGGTTCTTCTGGTGCTGCTGGCAGGGTCGGCGGTCCTGGGCATGACCGTCGGGGCCTATGACATCGGACCCGGCGAGGTATTCAGGGCCTTGTTCGGCCGGTTTTTCCCGGGCCTGGACGACGGCGGCATCAGCCCGCTGCATCGGACGGTCATCTGGAATCTCCGGCTGCCGCGGGTCTTGCTGAATGTCGGTGTCGGGGTGGCCCTGGCCTCGGCCGGGGCGGTCTTTCAGGGGTGTTTCCGGAATCCGCTGGTCGAACCCTACATCCTGGGGGTGTCCTCCGGGGCCGCCTTCGGGGCGGCGCTGGGGATCGTGTTCCCGCGTTTCGCCCTTTCCATTCAGGGCCTGGCCTTCGTCTTCAGCGCCCTGGCGGTCTGCGGCGCCTATGGCCTGGGACGCGTCCGCAACGAGACCTCCGTGGTCGGTCTGGTCCTGGCCGGGGTGATCATCGGGTCGGTGTTTTCATCTCTCGTGGGCGTCCTCAAGTATATGGCCCATGATGCGGCCCTCCGGGAGATCGTTTTCTGGCTCATGGGCGGCTTCTATTACGCCGGGTGGCGGGATGTGCAGATCGTCGCGCCGGTGGTGCTGGTCAGTTTTGCCGGGATGTGGCTGCATGCCTGGAAGTTGAACGTCCTCTCCATGGGCGACGAGGAGGCCCGCGCCATGGGCGTGCACCCTGAGCGCTACAAAGGTCTGTTCATCGCCCTCGCCACGCTCGCAACGGCGGTATCCGTCGCATCGGTGGGGGTCATCGCCTGGGTCGGCCTCATGATGCCGCATGCCACCCGGCTCATGGTAGGCCCGGACCATCGGTATCTCCTTCCCGCGGCGGCCCTGCTGGGGGCCATCTATCTGGTGGTGTGCGACACCCTGGCGCGGACGCTGACCTCCGCCGAGATCCCGATCGGGATCCTGACGTCGCTGCTTGGGGCGCCCTACCTCTTCTATCTGCTTCGGAGCAGGGGGAGGATGGTTTTTGGTTAGCCTTTTTCCGTCCCGAAAGGGTTTGCTGTCCCGATCCCCGTGTCGATCGGCGGCCTTCCCCCGAATCTCCTGCTTTACGGCAGGCCGATGAAACACAGGTCCCCTTGCCGCGGGGGCGCAGCGCGGCGAAGCCGCTGAATGAGTGAGTCTCGGGGCTGGAACCCTGCCGGGTCGCGGGACGTGCGCCACGAGGGCCGACCGTCGAGGGCGGGGGCGTTGCCTCGGCCGAAGCAAGAGGTGGGATTATGCTGAAAGTGGAACAGGTGCGTTTTCGATATCATCGCATGCCGGTCCTGAACGGGATCACGCTTCAGGTCGGGCACGGCGAGCTGTGCGGACTCTTCGGCCCGAACGGCTGCGGCAAGACGACGCTTTTCAAATGCTGCCTCGGGTTTCTGCGGCCGCAAGGCGGGCGGATATGCCTGGCCGGGAGCGATATCAGGGAGCTCAAGGTACGTGAGATGGCGAAGCTGGCTGCCTACGTGCCGCAGGACCACAAACCTCCGTTTCCCTATCGTGTAGCGGAGGTTGTCCTGATGGGGCGGACGCCGCACCTTGGGGGGATGTTCGGCATCGACCGGGACAATCACAAAAAGGCCGTAAAGGCCATGGAACTCCTCGACATCGGCGAATGGGCCGACCAACCCTACAACGCCCTTTCCGGGGGGCAGCGGCAGTTGGTCCTCATTGCCAGGGCCATCGCCCAGGAGGCCAGGGTGATTTTCCTCGACGAGCCGACCTCCGCCCTCGACTTCAACAACCAGGTGAAGATCTGGGGGGTCCTCCGCAGTGTGGCTGCGCGGGGTATCACAGTCCTGGCCTGCTGCCATGATCCGAACCATGTGTCCTGGTTCTGTGACCGAGTGGTGGTGATGGACCAGAGCGGAGTCATCGCCGACGGGCCTCCGGCCAGGGTGATGACCCAGGAGACCCTGGACCGCATTTACGAGGGCACCTGTTCGGTGCACCGTGTCGGGACCGTGCGCATGGTGCTGCCGAGCGGCCTCGCGGGAAGGGAAGGCATGGATCGGGAAGGCCTTTATGACCTGGATGCCGCCTCCCAGGGGATTGATCGGAGGCGGTTGACGCGACGCTCGATCGACGGGCCCTCCGCGGCCGATCGAAAACATGTTCAGGGGAGTTTGTATCCGGAAATAGTGGCAGGGCGGGGGCGGGTTTCCAATCTATAATGGGGGATCCTCTTCGCAGGCTGTGTCTGCCAGGCCTTCTCGCTGCAGGTGCGGACCTGGCTCCGCCGAGATTCTTGAAGCTGAGCGTTGATCCTGAAACGGAGCGTCTATGCGGAGGAGGGCCGCAGATCGCTGCATAAACAGGGGTGCAGATCCATGACCGGATGAAGCGGGGTAGCTATTCAAAATGAAGAGGAAGGGGAAGACATGAAGGCATCGAGGCTCCAAGTTCTCATAAAATCCGTTCTTGGAAGAGGCGGCCGCCGATTCCCGCGACTCTGGCGGCGGAGCGGCGGTGGAATGCTCTTTGCGGCAGCCGTCTGCGCCATGATGCAGCTGCTCGGCGGCGTTCCGGCCCATGGGGCGCAGGGTCGGCGTATGGTAGTGGATCACCGGGGCGTGATGGTCCATTTCCCGGAAAGGATCGAGCGGGTGGTCACCATCGACGATGGCCTCGTTGCCGGTGTCATGACGGTGCTCGGCGTGGCGGACAGGATTGTGGGACTCGGGTCGAGTTGCATTCCGAAACACTGGGAATTCGATTATCCTGCGGCCGACGGGGGCTCCTTCCATTTCCGCGGCGGGATGAACCTACTGAGCTGTTTGAATCCCGGTTTTCTGAATCTGCCGCTGGTGGCCCAGAGCGGCACGGGCATCAACTACGAAGCGCTGGCTGCCCTCCGGCCGGACCTCGTTTTGCTGCGGGTCGGCGATTGCACGATTGGAGCGCGTGACGAAAAGGCCGAGAAGACGATCCATGTGATCGAGTCGTTGGGCATCCCTCTCATTGTCCTCTTTGCGCCGAATACGTTCGAGCAGCCGGATCTGCGCACGCTATCGGAAGAGATCCGTATCATAGCCCGGGCATTCGGTAAAGGGCCCGAGGGTGAGCGCTTGGCGGCCGTCCTCGAGCACGAGGTCGAACAGGTGCGCCGGCGTACGGAAGGGATTCCGGAGGCCGAGCGGCCCAGTGTGCTTCTTTTCGGCCTCTCGCCAAAAGCGCGGGATGCCGGCGGGGCCGGCAATGTACGCGGCCTTGGGACGATCGATTCGCTCCTCCTCGAGGCATACGCAGGGGCGAAGAATGCCTTCAGAGAGAAGGGGGCCTGGTATGTCCTCAGCACCGAACAGGTGCTGGCGCTCGACCCTGAGGTGATCGTGCTCATCACCGCCTACGGCTATCATCCACCGCAGGAACTCTATGATGCCCCGTATTACCGGCATCTGAAGGACTTGAAAGCGGTCAAAAACCGCCGGGTCCTGGCCCTGCCCTGGACCCCGTGCAACTGTGACAAGCGGCTCGAATATCCGATCGACGTCATGGTCATGGCCAAGGCGGCCTATCCCGAACGGTTCGAGGAGGTGGATCTTGCCGAGTGGATCCTGGATTTTTATCAGAAGGTGTACGGGGTGGACCGGGAGACGGCCAAGGGCCTGCGCGCCTGCCAGTGGATGGAATGGACGGAGGAAAGATGAGTTCGAAGAAGCAGGACGCGGCCTATGAGGAACGCCGCGCCTTTTTCGATGAGAGGGCCCCCAGGTGGATGGACACCTTTTACCGGGATCCTGCGACCGGCAGGCTCGATCGACATCGCGATCAATTTACGCGGCTTTTTCAAGAGATCCCGATCCGGCAAGGGAATCGTGTGTTGGATGTCGGGTGCGGCCCCGGGGTGCTGGTGCCGCATCTGCTCGAGCGGGTGGGAGCCGACGGCCTGGTCTTCGAACTCGACTACGCCCCGCGCATGATCGCGGTCAACCGGGAGCTTCACCGGGACCCGCGGGTACGGTTCATCGTGGCCGACGTGAAGGACATCCCGCTCGAGGACGCTGCCTGTGATGTCGTCATCTGCTATGCCTGTTTCCCGCATTTCGACGACAAACCGCTGGCCTTGGCGGCCCTCTCCCGGGTTCTCAAAGAGGGCGGAAGCTTGTCGGTGGCACACTTTCATTCATCCCGCGAGATCAACGACCACCACCGCAAGGCGGGGACGCCGGTCATGCATGACCGCCTGCCCGAGGCCGGCGCGATGCGGAGCATGTTCGGGGAGGCCGGGCTCGCGGTCCGCCGCTCGATCGACGAGCCCGGGTTTTACCTCCGCGAGGCCCTCAAGACCCCCGTTTCCTCTTGAATGATCGATTCCGCGAGGTTTCAGGATCGCAGGGTCCTGTCCTTGCCTCCTTGACCCGAGTCAGCCTCGGCGCGTCCCCTATCTCCTTTCTTGATAAATTCGCTTCAGGCCGATAGTATTTCGCGAGTGTTCCGCTGATGGGATCCGGTCGGCTCCCTGCCCGGGGCATGTCCGAGCGTCGTCCGATCGAGGCTGGGTCCGGCCCCGATTCATGTCCCTCCGAAAAGAACGTTTTCGGCCGATCGCGGGCTTTTATCTGAATCTCTGATTGCGGGACGGCCTGCATATCACCTTGGCGCAAGTGCTCGGTTTTCATGGTCTTGGCTCAACCGGGACCCAGCCCGAAGGGGGGACCGAACCAATGCAGCTTGTAAGAAAGAAGCTTTATTCCAGGATTTGAAACCTGGTCGCGCCGGTAATCCCTTCCCGGATGACACCCATCAGCGGGAGAAGTCACCCGAGGCGATGAAACGGAGGAATGCCATGCCGCGTCGCACCGTCAATATCTTCGTTCTGCTGCTCCTGGTCGTTTTGATATCGGCGCTCTTTATCGCTATGATCCGGCAGTTCCTGATGGCGATCCTGTTGGCGGGCATCTTTTCCGCGATGGCGCAGCCGGTCTTTCGTCGGTTCACCCGCCTGCTCGGCGACCGCCCCGGGGCCGGGTCTGTTCTGACCCTGCTGCTCTTCGGGTTCGTCATCCTGGTGCCGTTGTCCGGCTTGGCGGGGATTATCACGGCCCAGGCCCTGAAGGTGGGCCAGACGGTCACGCCCTGGGTCCAGCGGCAGATCGCCGAACCGGCCGGTTTGACGGCCTATCTCCAGAAGATCCCTTTTTACGAGCAGATCCTGCCTTACCATGATCAGATCCTGCGCAAGGCCGGTGAACTCGCCGGCAAAGCCAGTTCGCTGCTGGTCAACAACCTGTCGGCCGGGGCAATCGGGACCGTCAACTTCGTCTTCATGTTTTTCGTGTTTCTCTACGTCAGCTATTTTTTCCTGATCGACGGCAGGCGACTCCTCGATCGGATCCTCTACTACCTGCCGCTCGAAGAGCGGGACGAAAGACGGCTGCTGGACCGTTTCACCTCGGTGACCCGGGCGACGCTGAAAGGTACGGCGGTGATCGGCATGCTGCAGGGGATCCTGGCAGGCCTGGCCTTCGCTGTAGTGGGCATCGATGCCGCGGTTTTCTGGGGCACGGTGATGACGGTGCTTTCGATCATCCCTGCCGTTGGTTCGGCCCTTGTGTGGGTGCCGGCGGCCATCATACTGGCACTGGGCGGAAGCTATCTAAAGGCGGTCGGACTGGTGGTTTTCTGCGGGGTTGTGGTCGGCAGCCTGGACAACCTGCTGCGGCCGCGGCTCGTCGGGAAGGACACCCAGATGCACGATCTGATGATATTCTTCGCGACCCTGGGCGGCATTGCCTTCTTCGGGGTGATCGGATTCATCCTGGGTCCGATCATCGCCGCCCTGTTCGTGACCATCTGGGATATCTACGGAGAGGCCTTCCGGGACGTTCTTCCGGGATTGAACGGTGGGGGGGCGGCGCAGCCGGGCGGCGAAAAGCATCCGCCGGCGGAATGCGGGGTGGAAACGAAAAAACCGCTCGGGTCTTGAAAGAGAAAATGCATACAGCCTCAAGCCATTGCGCTCGGAGAGCCCGGCCCGCGAAGGCCGGTTTCCCTCCGCGTGCGGCGATGCCGGACAAGGCTGAAGGAAAGAACGAAAGGGTGAGGAAGGGAGAGATTTCATGCTCGAATTGACCGAGGAGTTTATCCGCGACTGCATCGCCGACAGCCCCGTCATCTTTCTGAGGGGCCGGAGACTGTTCGAGAACGGCGCCTTCTGCTGCAGGGAAGCCGACGAGGAGAAAGGGGCCTACATCTATGAAGTGGATGGAAGCTATGGAGATTACATCGTATCCCTGCAATTTGCGAACGGTGGTCTTCGCTCCTCCTGCTCCTGTCCCTATCCGGGTAACGGGTGCAAACATACGGTGGCCGTGCTGCTCGACCTGATGGACCGGCTGGATTTCCGGACGCGTGAGATGTCCATGGTCCCTGTCGGGGATGCCGAGATGACAGAGCCCTGGCTGGGCCCGGAGGAGATCAGGCAGCAGGCGCTCGAAGACCGGAGAAAGCGCGCCAGGACGGAGAGCTTCGATATTACTCTCGGGGAGATGATCAAGGGCGAGCACCTCGTCGAAACGACGAGAGGCCAGCAATACACGGTCACGCTGCACGAGCCGCAGACCGGCCTCGGCCACTGCAATTGCGCGGACTTCCTGACGAACCGCCTTGGCACGTGCAAACATTTGATCGCACTGAAAGAGCATGTCAAAAGGATACCGGGTTTGTCGAAGCGGATCGGCAGGGAGCGGTTTCCTTTTGTGGATATCTACTGGGATTCGGTCCATGAGAAGCCCCGGCTTTTCTGCGAGCGCCCTGAAGACGAGATCCGGGACATTCAGCCCGTACTGCGAAAATACTTCGATTCCGAAGGATTGTTTTCATGCGATGATCCGGCTGATTTTCTTCGGCTCCTTTCCGGACTCAAAGGGAACAAAGGTTGCCGGGTCCAGGAGTCTGTGTTGAATCATATCGATGATTACCTCATGGCGCAGCAGTTGGAGGAGTTGGCCGGGGACGGCGTTCCTTCCCTCGAGAAGATCCGGACAGTTCTCTATCCTTATCAGGAAAAGGGGGTGCAGTTCGCCCTCTACCGGAGGGCGGCTCTCATCGGGGACGAGATGGGGCTCGGAAAAACCCTCCAGGCGATCACCCTCGGAGTGCTCAAAAAGGAGATCTTTGGATTCGATCGGATCCTGGTGGTGACGCTGGCCTCTCTCAAGGAGCAGTGGAAAAGGGAGATCGAACGTTTCAGTTCGGAAAAGGCTGTCGTGGTGGCGGGCGATGCGAAGCGGCGCCGCGCCCTGTATTACGATTCGGAGGCCCTGTTCAAGATCACCAACTACGAGGCGGTCCTGAGGGACATCACGATTCTTGCCCGTTTCAAACCCGACCTGGTGATCCTGGACGAGGCACAGCGGATCAAGAACTTCGCCACCAAGACCGCCGAGGCGGTCAAATCCATCCCACGCAAACACGCCGTGGTCCTGACGGGTACCCCCCTTGAAAACAAGCTCGAGGACGTCTACTCCATTGTGCAGTTCCTCGATCCGCACCTGCTCGCCCCGCTCTGGAAGTTCGCCGCGGACCACTTCATGCTGAGCCGGGACAAGAAAGGCCGGATCCTCGGTTACCGCAACCTCGATCGGCTGCACGAGCGGCTGAAGGGGATTGTGATCCGCAGACGAAAGAAAGAGGTCTTGTCCGAGCTGCCCGATGAAATCGTCAATAACTACTACGTCGAACTGAGCACGAAACAGGCCCAGATCCACAATGGCTATCTGCAGAGCCTGCTGCCCCTTTTGAACAAAAAATTCCTCACGCCGATGGATATCCGGCGGATGCAGGAACTCCTCCTCAAGATGCGCATGGTCTGCGATTCGACCTATCTGGTGGATCGGAACACCAATCTTTCCCCCAAGATGGTCGAACTCGAGGGGATCCTCGACGAACTCATCATCCAGAACGGTCGCAAGGCGGTGATCTTCAGTGAATGGACGACGATGACGTATCTGATAGGGAAGCATCTGTCCCGCGCGGCCATACCGTTTGTGGAGCTTTCGGGCAAGGTCCCCGTCGGCAAACGCCAGAACCTGATCGACCGGTTTACGAACGATCCCGACTGCAAGGTGTTTCTCTCGACCGATGCGGGGGGGACAGGCTTGAACCTGCAGGCGGCGGACTGCATCATCAATGTGGAGCTGCCTTGGAATCCGGCCAGGCTGAGTCAGCGGATCGGGCGGGTGAGCCGCATCGGCCAGGCAAGCAGGTGCATCAACGTGGTGAACCTGATCGCGAAGAACAGCATCGAAGAGAAGATCCTGGCAGGCCTCCAGCTCAAACGGGATGTCTTCGAAGGTGTTTTCGAAGGCGGACCCGACACCGTGGAGTTCAGCCGGGAAAAGCGTGCGGAGATCCTCAACAAACTCCGGGAGATGATGGGGGAAGAGCCTGTGATCGTTTCACCGGAGCAAAGGCACTCCGAGGAACTGCCGGAGGATACGCCCCACTACCTGAATCCCCAGGCCCTCCAGGACGACGCTCCGCCCTTTACCTACGAGGCAGAGGAGACGCAGGCATATCCGGAGGATCAGCATGCTGCGAAGGCCGAGACGTCCGCCGAAAACGCTCCCGAGTGTCGGACGGCCTCGAATGAGGCGCCGCGTGGGGCGGCTGGTCCGGTGCCCGCGGAAACCCAGTCGCCGGAGCGGCTCGAGGTGGTCATGAATTCGGGGCTGCAGTTCATCAGCGGCCTGCTCGAAATGGCGACAGGCCAAAAGCTGAGCCCGCTCTCAGACGGTCAGAACATGATCCAGGTGGACCGGCGGACGGGGGAAGTCACCATGAAGTTCAAACTTCCGGGGTTTTGAAGGGGTTTCGGGTCCCCATCCGGCATCAGGCGAAGAGGCTCGGGACGGCCTGTTAGACGATCCACTTGCGCTGGATGTTCCACAGGCTCACCGCGAAGAGCGAGGCGCAAGCTATCCCCAGGATGAGCCAGTCCAGGGCGAAGGGGAGGATGTGCCTGCCGTGCACGGCCCCGTGCAGGATGTCCGCCCCGTAAGTCAGGGGTAGGATGAAGGACAGGGGTTTCAGAAATACGGGGAGCCTGTCGATGGGGAAGAAAAGCCCGCACAGGAAGACCATGGGGAAGCGGAAGAAATTGGAAAAGGTCTGCGCCTCGAAGACCTCTCTTACCGCCACGGCAATGAATAGTCCGAGAAAGGTCGAGACGACGGCGATCAGGACGACCGCGCAGGTGAACATGCCCCAGGCTATGCCGGCCAGATCGATGAAGAATGCGGCCATTGCAACGGGCACGAAGGCGTTGGCGATCCCGAAGAGGATGGCGCCGCTGGTCTTGGCGAGCATCAGGAACTCGAAAGGGATCGGCGCGAGAAGCAGCCGCTCGAACGAGCGGTTTTTCTTTTCGAAGGTCACCGTGACGGCGAGCATGGAGGTCGTCCCGAAGAGGATGGAGATGCCCACCACGCCCGGCAGTAGGTGCAGGATGCTCTCGAGGCCGCTTCCGGATTTGATGAAGAACATCCCGGTCCAGGCGAGGGGGAAGACGATCCCCCAGCTGATATTCGGCGGTTTCAGATAGTAGGTCCGCATGTCTTTCACCAGGATATTCCAGAAGGCGATCCAGAGTTTCATCGGCTGCCGCCTCCCGCCTTGGTCTTTTCCTTTCGCATGGCGTCCGCCTCGATGCCGGTGATTCCAACAAAGATATCCTCGAGCGTCGGCCGCATCCTGCGCGCTTCTGTGACCTCGACCCCCTGATCCTCGAGAAAGCGGACCAGCGGTCCAACCCGAACCGGTTCATCGGCCTCCACGCGGATCAGCCCCTGCCTCGGCCTTGCGAAGGCATACCCCGGAAAGGATGCTCCGAGTCGGCCCCGCAGATCGGTTGAATCGTTCTCACAGGTAATTTCCAGGGCATGCTTTTCCCGGATGGGCTGAATCAGGCTCTCTACCGTATCGACCCGCACGATGCGCCCCGAGACGATAAAAGCGATCCGGTGGCAGAGACGCTCCGCCTCCTCGATGTAATGGGTGGTCAGAAAGACGGTTGTGCCGGCCCGGTTCAATTCGGCGACGAGCTGCCGCAGCTGCCTGGCGCTCGCCACGTCGATCCCGGTCGTCGGTTCATCCAGGAAAAGGATCCGAGGCTGGTGAATCATCCCCGCAGCGATGGTGAGTTTGCGCTTCATCCCTTTGGAATAGCCGCTGAATTTGCGGTCGGCGGCTGCGGTCAGGCCGAAGAGGTCCAGCAGCTCGCGGGTTCGCTCGTACCTTTCTTGCTTGGGCATGCCGTAAAGGGCCCCGCAGAAGGTGAGGTTCCGAGAACCGGTGAGTTCGGGATAGAGGTTGCTTTCATCGGGGACGACTCCGATCAGGTGCTGGGCCGCCCGTGGCCGGCCTGTGCAATCGATGCCGCCGATCCGGATCGTCCCCGAGTCCGGGCGCGCCAGACCCGTAAGCATGTTGATGGTCGTCGTTTTGCCCGCGCCATTGGGGCCCAGGAAACCGAACAATTCGCCTTGTTGGATGTCAAAGGTCACAGATTCAACGGCCGTGACATCGCCAAAGCGCTTGGCGAGGCCGGCGACTTCAATGATCGGCGACGGTTCCGTCATCTGTTCTTACCCGTGTACTGTCCGTTAGCGGATGTCGGCACAGGTTCCGGCCCGGCGAGCGGTTATGCCCGGCTGGCCCGGACGGGTGCCGAAGACCCATCTGAAACCCCGAATACCATACCATGAAAATCCCGCCCGGCAAGGCCGATTTTTCTGCCGTGCGTCCAACGAACCTCCACACGAGTGAATCTTTAAAGGGCAGGTCTGATAGGCTGAAAGGCCTGCCATGCAAGAAGCCCCTTGTCGTCCGAAGGGCATGGAGACAAATGCCGAGGACCGGGTCTCAATGGATGTCGCCCCGGGAGGCTTGAATTCGCGCCTTTTTGACAGCGCCGCAGAGAATCCCGTTTCCCCGCAAGGCTTTCCTGCCCGAGGTCCGAGAGGTGTCCGGTATGAACTGAACTCCCACAAGGGTTTCGAGGTGTCGGCAGGTGTAAGGCAAACCATTGTGTCCTCCGATGAAGATCGATTTACGTATTAATATTTCCTGTTTGACAAATCGGTAAAATTTATACTATTAAACCCTTTTGTTCACGCGTTCCGGCGGTCTCTTGGAGGCTCGGTAATCGGGCGAAGGGCTCGATCGTACTGCGCAGGTTCGCGCCGAGGAACCGCGCGCCGCGAGCCTGCCCGTCAGTCCTGCACGCCGCCGGCCGCCGGAGGCATCGTTTCATGGGGCTATATGGCCGAACGCTGTCGGCGGGCAAACAGGCATCGGAACGTATAGGGGTCGTTCCATTTGGATGACCGATGCAAAAAGCGGAAGCTCAACCGAAGAGAAAATCGAAAGGAGCATACCATGGCAGAGGATTACCGATCCATGTGGGCGGACCTGGGGCTCGACCTGGGGGCTCACGATGCGTTGCTGGCGGTGTTGGGACAGGCGTATCAGGACATCTATATGTCGCAGAAAGACCGTCCGGAGGGGATGGGTTACTTCGACTTCGTCATGAGCGAGGTTCATGGACTCAGGATCAAGGAATTGGTGGATGAGAAGGCAGCCGGGCGGAAGATCATCGGCTCCTACTGCGTTTTCGTGCCGGAGGAAATCATCTTGGCCGCCAATGCCACCCTGGTGGGGCTTTGCTCGGGGGCGGACTTTGCCATGGAGGATGTGGAAAAACTCCTGCCTCGCAATACCTGCGCCCTGATCAAATCGTCTTTCGGCTTCAAGATCGGCAAAGTGTGTCCCTACCTCGAGAGCGCGGACATGATCGTAGGGGAGAATACCTGCGACGGCAAGAAGAAGGCCTACGAGTCCTTGAAAGATCTCGTCAAAAATCTCTATGTCATGGATCTTCCGCAGGTCAAATCCCAAAACGGGAAGGCCCTTCTGAAGGCGGAGTATTTGTGTTTCAAGGATGCCGTCGAGCATCTCACCGGGATTCCGGTGACCGGCGAATCGCTGAAACAGGCGATACGTACGGTCAATGCGAAGCGCGCCGCTGTTCATCGGCTGTCGGTGCTCCGGAATGCCGACCCGGCGCCCGTATCGGGCCTGGATGCCCTGCTGGTCAACCAGGTCTTCTTTTATGACAATCCGGCGCGGTTTACCGAATCCGTGAACAAGATCTGCGACGAACTGGAGCGGCGGATCGAGCTGAAGAAAGGCGTCTTCCCCGAAAAGACCCCGCGTATCCTGGTATCCGGCTGTCCGCAGGCGGTCCCGAACTGGAAGCTGCCCATGATCGTCGAAGGCGCCGGGGCGGTGATCGTGGGTGAGGAGTCCTGCGTGGGCGAACGCGGCACCCGCAATCTTACGGATGAATCCGGTGAAACCGTGGATGACATGCTGGATGCGATCGTCGATCGATATTTCGAAATCGATTGCGCCATCTTTACGCCGAATCCCGATCGGCTCGAGCACATCCGGGAGATGGTCGCCGCCTACAATGCGGATGGTGTGATCCATTATGGACTCCAGTTCTGCCAGCCTTATTTGATGGAGTCCATGCCGGTCGAAAAGGCCTTGGAGGACATGGAGATTCCCTGTTTGCGTATCGAGACCGACTACAGCATGGAGGACGTCGGCCAGTTGAAGACGCGGGTGGAGGCGTTCATCGAACAGCTTCGGTAGGCCATCCTGCCGGCAATGTCTCTTAGACGGGTTTTTTCGCTGATCTCAAGGGTTGCCTCGAGTTGTTTCCGGTTCGGGCTGTCCCATCTTTTATCTTGGAGCAAGACCGCTGTCCGACTGCCGGTTTTCCCCGGTGGGCCATTTCTTCCAGAAGGGAAGGCCGGTGTTTTTCACAGGCATTTTCAGGGTGCATGCATCCTGGGCGAAGAGGGGTTTGGATACACATGTATTTTGCAGGAATCGACATTGGTTCTCGTACCATTGAACTGGTGGTTGTCGATGAAGCGGGGGAGGTCGTCTCCAGCCTGCAGGCCGACACCGGGTTCGACCCGATGACCGAGGCGAAGCGGCTGACCGAGGAGGTGACGTTCGACCGGATCATGGCCACCGGCTATGGCAGAAATCTTTTCGAGATCTCCTTCGATGCACCGACGGTGACGGAGATCAAGGCTCATGCCAGGGGTGCACGGGCGATCTTCCCCGAGGCCCAAACCGTGCTCGACATCGGTGGGCAGGACAGCAAGGCTATTGCGCTGTTCGAAAACGGCAAGGTGAAGAAGTTCGAGATGAACGACCGCTGTGCGGCCGGTACCGGGAAGTTCCTGGAGATTATGGCAAGGACCTTGGGTTTCGCCATCGACGCATTCGGCCGGGAGGCCCTCAAAGCGGTTAGAGAACTCAGCATATCGAGTATGTGCACCGTATTCGCCGAATCGGAGGTCACCTCCCTGATCGCGAAGGGCAACGACCGGCTGGAGATCGCCCTCGGCCTGCACGCCAGCGTCATACGCCGGGCTGCGAGCATGATCAGCCGGGTTTCTTCCGGGGGGGATATCGTGTTCACCGGCGGTGTTGCCAAGAATCCGTGCATGCGCCGGCTGCTGGAGGAAAGGCTCGGCCGCAGGGTCCTCGTCCCGGAGGATCCGCAGTCCGTGGGCGCCTTCGGCGCAGCGCTGCTGGCCGGGGAATAGATTTATGATCCCAGAGAGCTATAGCTATTTCGAGCGCCTTTCCGAACGATCCCTTGGAGATTTGGAGATGTGCCGGCACAGCGGCATACCGATTGCCGGGATTTATTGTATCTATGCTCCGACCGAGTTGATCCGGGCGGCAGGCATGATCCCTGTCGGGCTCTGCGGCAAAAAGGAAGCTCCGATCGCGTATGCCGAGAAGGTTCTGCCTTCGAGTCTCTGTCCGTTGATCAAGTCGAGCTATGGGTACGCCGCAAGCGATACGTGCCCCTTTTTCAGCTTCTCCGATTTTGTAATAGGTGAAACGACCTGTGACGGGAAAAAAAAGATGTATGAGTTTCTCGCGCAACTGAAGCCCCTGTACCTCATGCACCTGCCGTATTCCCAGGAGGAGAGCGGGGCTAGGGCCTTCTGGCGCAGCGAGATCGGGCGTTTCGCTGCTTTTCTGGCCGAAAGATCGGGAACGGCTCCTGCAGGGGAACGGCTGGCATATCAGATCGAACTCCACAATCAAATGCGCCGGGAAATGAACCAGGTCCTGGCCCTGGCGGCCGACGAGCGAAGTCCTCTAAACAGCCTCCAGGGGAATGGCACGATTTCCCGTGCTGCGTCATGGGGGCCAGTGACGAACTGATCGACAAGCACCCTGAAATTGCCCAGGCCTTGACCGACTTGATGACCGCGGCATGCAAGTGGAGCAATCGGAACAAGCGTGAGGCAGCGGAAATAACCTCCAAGTGGATTGGTGTCCCCGTTGAGGCGATTGAGAAATCGACCATTATCTATACGACGAACCCAAGTCAGAACTGGATGCGGGGAGAAGCCATCTTTCTGGATATGCTCAATAGTATGGATAAGTTGAACGGCCGTTTGAAGGGAAAGGCGTTCGAGGAAATCGATACGGAGATCTATGATTTTCGTTTCGTCAAGATGTCTCTCGCCAAAAATTGATTCTGGTTTTGTCTTCGTCCGTCTATCCAGGCCCCGGCGGCAGCCGGGGCCTCATTTAATTTGCTGTAAGGTCTATGAAGGGAAAAATCGCTTTTCTGCTGGTTCCAACTATAGCTCCTGTTTTGTTGTTCATCGTCTGGATTCTTTTCGCCTGGCGGATCGGCAATCAGGTCATTCTGCCCCGGGTGGACAGCGTAATTGCCCTCCTGTCCAATCCAACCGACGATCTGATAAGCATGGGTTCGCTGGCAAGCAATGTCGTTGTGAGCCTGGTCCGGGTCCTTATGGGCTATATGATGGCAGCGGCCCTTGGTGTCTCCCTTGGTGTCGTCATGGGCTATTACGCCTTGGTTTTCAGACTGATGGACACTTTTCTCAACCTTTTTCGCCCCATCCCCCCTTTGGCATGGGTCCCGCTGGTGATGGCCTGGTTTGGAGTCGCATCCATGGCGACGGCCTTGGGCCTCGAAACCGGCAGGATGTATGTTTACCTGAACAATCTGAAGTTTTCGATGATTTTTATCATCTTTATCGGGGGGTTTTATCCGATTCTCACCAGTTCGATCCATGGGGTGAAGGGTGTCAATCGAACACTGATCGATTCGGCAAGGATCCTGGGCGCGAGCGAGTACCAGGTGTTTTGCAAGGTGCTTCTGCCTGCGGCTATGGCTTCTATCATCAATGGTTTGAGGATCGGCCTGGGTATTTCGTGGATGTGTCTCGTATCGGCGGAAATGTTGCCGGGCAGCATTTCCGGGGTGGGGTATCTGATTACCCATGCGTATACCCTTGCTTCGACCGATATTGTCATTGCCGGAATGATCAGCATCGGGATCGTAGGAGCGGTAATGGACCGGCTGTTTTCCTACGTCGAAAGCAGGAAGTATTCCTGGCGGCGGATGGCGAAATAAAACACATCCGCGTGACATCACAAAAATGGGCGGTTTGATGGAATGTGGCTGGTATGACAGTGATCCTGAGAGCGGTGAACGTTTCCAAAACCTTTGAAACGAAGAACGGAGAGCGTATCCGGGCTGTGGATTCGGTGAATCTTTCCGTCGGGAAAAACGATTTCATCTGTATTGTCGGGCCGTCGGGATGCGGAAAATCCACCATCCTGAGAATCATATCCGGCCTCGAACCTGCCGGCACGGGCAGCGTTCTGTTTCGCGAACGGGAGGTCAAACGGCCCGGTCCCGAGATCGGTATGGTCTTTCAGGACTATTCGCTCTTTCCGTGGCTGCAGGTCATCGACAACGTAGCCGTAGGGCTTGAATTCTCGGGCATGAAGAAGCGTGAGCGATGGAAGATTGCGAGGCACTATCTCGATGTGGTGGCCATGTCCGAGTTTGCCCACGCATTCCCGCACGAATTGTCCGGGGGCATGCGCCAGCGGGTGGCGATTGCCAGGGCCTTCGCAAAGGACCCGGAAATCCTGTTGATGGACGAGCCGTTTGGTTCACTCGATGCCCATACCCGCATTCTGCTCCAAAAAGAGCTTCTCCGTATCTGGGAGAGCCACCGGAAAACCGTCCTGTTTGTAACGCACAGCGTGGACGAGGCCGTGTATCTGGCGGACAGGGTTGTGATCATGTCGGCAAGACCGGGTCGGATCAGGGAGGTCCTGCCCATTGATATGGAGAGGCCGCGAAGCCGCGCGAATCCGCTGTTCGGGAGACTCACCGATCATATCCTCCAGCGGCTCGAGGAAGAAGTGACGGGCCGATCCATCTGATAATGTTTCCCCGGTATTCTCCAAGGGGTCCCCAGGAGCTCCCCGGCGGCGATGGCGCAGGGTTTATTCAACAGGGACGTGACGATGATTGGATCATCCCGGAAGTGAGGCAAGGGGCCTCGTCTACTGCATGGCGAGTCGCGCGGTTTCACCGGGTTCCAGGCGTTGGGTTTCCATGAAAACAATGAGGATGCCGGTGATGGCTGTGCCCGAATGGACCCTGGTTTTCCGCCCGTTTTCCAATTACGCCCGCCCGCCTTTTTCCGCCATTTATTTCTCGCGGTTCAAGTGAGATGTCGTCAGAGGAAGAGGACTTCATTCCTTCTCACGGCTGAAAACCGCGGGGGGCAGGCCTCAAGGCAGGTGCCGCATTTGATGCATCTTTCCTGATCGATCACGTGGCACTCTTTCTTGCCCCCCGAAATGGCCTCTACCGGGCATCGCCGGGCGCAGATCATGCAGCCCTGGCACTTATCCGCGTCAATAGAATACGTCGGCACTTCGCTCAGCAAGCGCTCTACCTCTTCGCTCGTGTAAAGACCGGCATATCCCTCTTGATCGGCCTGAATCCTATCATGGAACGCCAGCTTGTCCTTCATGGTCAGTTTGAGATAGGGGATCAGCCGAGTCAGTTGTTCCAGTCTGGACCTCAGCTCAACGGGGTCGATCCCTTCGCTTTGACCAAGAGGTCCCAAGGATTCTATTTCCCGGCCGAATTCATTCATAATGTTGGCAAAGCGAATTCCCTCTCCGGCAGATACCCATTCGATCCTTAGCCTGTTAGGATTTATCCCTATGTACTCCAATAACTTTTTGCACAAATTCACCATGCTGAGGGCATCGTAATTGCCTTCGGGATTATAATGGCAGTCGTTAATGTGGCACCCTCCAACAAAGACCGCGTCCTGTCCGGTTGAAAAGGCCAGTAGAATATGCTTGAGATCCACTCTTCCGGAGCACATCACGCGAATCAATCTGATGTGGGGTGGATATTGAAAACGAGAAACGCCGCACAGATCCGCGCCTCCATAACAGCACCAATTGCATATCAACCCGATTATCCTTGGCTTGAACTTCAGTTCCGTCCCCATTTCTGTTATGCCTCCCTGTGCAGCATTTCCGGTCCCGTCCACCTGGAGCCGGCCGCGATGATCTGGCTGCAGAGTTCATCATCGGTATAGTGCTTGAGTTGTATCGCTCCTGTCGGGCACTTGCAGTTACAAAGGCCGCAGCCTTTGCACAAAACCGGAATGACCGTCGCCCTTTTGCCCTGTCTGGTGTCGAGGATCTCTATGGCGCCATAGGTGCATGCCGAAGCGCATGCCCCGCACCCTATGCACTGCCTTTCAGCTACCTCGCAAACAGAACCCGAGGCCACGACCGTGTCGTTTGAAAGGAGCGTTAAAACCCTCCCGGCTGCCCCGTATGCCTGTTTGATCGTTTCTTGAATGTGCTTGGGGTAATGGGCCATCCCGCACAGGTATACCCCCTCTGCGGCAAAATCTACGGGCCTTAATTTGACATGGGCTTCCTGGAAGAAGCCGTCGGTCCCCAGAGACACCTTGAATCTCTTGGATATGTTCTCACTTTCGGCAGAAGGAACGACAGCGGCCGCCAGGGAGAGGATATCCGCGTCGATGGCCAACTCCCCGGCAAGTACGGGATCTGTCACCGTTACTCTCAGACAGCGCCGACCGCCCTGCTCGACCGCCTCCACCTGAGGTCGTGTGCTCGCCTCGTAGCGGATAAACCTGATGTCGCTATTCGATGCTTGCCGGTAGTAGTCCTCAGAAAATCCATAGGTCATCATGTCTCTATAGAGGACGTAGATGTCTACTTGTGGATTGATCTCCTTCAGCTTCAATGCGTTCTTGATGGCATGGCTGCAACATACGCGGCTGCAGTAATTTCTGTCATCATTTCTGCAACCAACGCACTGGATCATCACCAAGGTTTGAGCATGAATGATCCTTTCCTCGTTTTTCGCGATCTTCTCTTCCAGACCAAGATGGGTCATGACCCGGTCATCTTTACCGTAAAGGTACTCAGCGGGCGTGGATTCATCGGCACCGATGGCGATGACGGTCGCACCGTGTCTTATCGTCGAAAGCCCTCTTTTCGATTGGATCTCGGTTGTAAAATTCCCCACATATCCTCTTGTTTCGGTGATAGTTGCTTTAGTATAGACATGAATCAACGGGTGTTTGTATACCCTTCCTATGAGATCGGTCAAATAGGCTTGAACATCCATCTCCTCGTCCAGGGTGTAATAAAGCCGTCTCGCCATTCCACCCAGTTCGGCATCCTTTTCCAGCAGGTAAACCTCGTGGTTCTGATTGGCAATGGAGAGTGCGCTTACCATGCCGGCGATGCCGCCTCCGACCACCAGCGCCCTCTTGTTGACCGGCAAATGAAATTCCTGCAATGGCTCCAGATGATGAACCCGCGCAACGGACATGCGGATGATATCTTTTGCCTTTTCAGTGGCCGCCTCCTTCTCTTTGGAGTGAACCCAGGAGCAATGCTCTCTGATGTTTGCCATATCGTAGTAATACTGATTGATTCCCGCTTCCCTGAGCGTATCCCGGAATAGCGGCTCGTGGGTCCTCGGGGTACAGGCGGCAACAATGACGCGATTCAGCCCTCTTTCCTGGATATCCTTTGCCAGCATGGCGGCGGCTTCAGTGGAGCATATGAAAAGGCTCTCCTGCGCGTGAACCACATTGGGCAGGCTTAGGGAGTATTGTACCGTTTCAGGGACATTGACCACTCTTCCGATATTGGCCCCACAATGGCACACATAAACGCCGATCCTTGGCTCTTCCTGGGATGCGTCTCTTTCCGGGGGATACACCCTTTCCCTGGCAAGTTTGCCCCGACGGTAGTCAAGGAGTTCGCCGCACTGGGAAGCCGCACCGCTGGCGCTCAGGACCGACTCGGGGATATCCATGGGACACTGAAAGGCCCCGCTTACAAATATCCCCGGCCGGGTGGTCTCCATCGGGTTCATAGGATTGGTCTTGCAGAAGCCGTGGGAATCGAGTTCGATGCCGAATGTTTCCGCCAAACCGTCCACTTCTGCAGGAGGGGCCAAACCGACGGATAATACGACCATGTCGAATTCTTCTTCCTTTACGCCATCGTCAGGTGTGGAATATCGTATGATCACATTCTTGGTTTCTGGATCTTCTCTGGTAATAGATGCGTAGCTTCTGATGAAGCGAATGTTCGGAAGGCTTGCTGTCCTCTGTTGAAAACGTTCGAAATCCTTGCCGTAGGACCGAAGATCGTTATGAAAAATGGTGCACTCCGCCCATTCGTCATGATCTTTTGTCAAGATGACTTGCTTTTGAGCATAGGTACAGCATACTGCGGAGCAATAACTGTTGTCGCCGGGGGTAACCCGCCGCGAACCAACGCACTGAATCCAGGCAATCTTATGGGGATGCTTTCTGTTTGAAGTGCGCAATATCTCGCCTTCAAATGGGCCTGTAGCGCACAACAGCCGTTCATAGTCCAGGGCGGTGACTACATTTTCGTATTTTCCATAGCGATATTCCTCTCTGATCCTTGGATCAAAGGCCTCGATGCCGGGAGCCAAAATGATAGCGCCAACCTTTATCTCTTCTTTTTCCCGTCTCTGGGTAAAATCAATGGCGTTTGACTGACAGACCCCCCTGCAAATTCCACATTTTCCCTCTTTTAGATAAAGACAGCTTTCATCGATATATGGGACAAGAGGAATAGCCTGAGCAAAGTATATGTGGATGGCTTTGTTTTTGGATATCCCCTGGTTGAATTCATCAGGGTACAGGACCGGGCAGTATTCCATACACGTTGTACAGCCCGTGCACTTGGCTTCATCAATATATCTGGGCTTCTTGATGACGGTTACCGTAAATGCCCCTGCTCTCCCTTCCACGCGATCGACTTCCGCATAGGTCAACATCTCTATATTGGGGTGCCTTTTGCATTCAACAAACTTGGGAGATTCAATGCACATGGAGCAGTCATTCGTGGGGAATGTTTTGTCAAGGTGGGCCATCTTACCGCCAATGGTGGGCGATTTCTCGACAAAATAGACCTTAAAACCGGCAGTGCCAAGATCCAGCGCGGCCTGTATGCCGCTGATCCCTCCACCAACTACCATGACGTCTCCAATATACAGCGCTTCAAGCGGCTTCTGTTTCATCGATATCGATCCTCATCTGTATTCGAGCAAATGAAATGGAAAGGCCTGCTCAAGCTGTGAAGGGGATGCCTTCTTTAGAGCACAGTATCTCCATTATTGTAAAATTCGTTAAGAAGCTGGAGCTGCCTTGGAGCGAGCCTTGGGCGATCGCCCGGGAATCGGTAATCATCTCGAAACGGAGGTCCCGACTTCGCCCAGGAACCGCGTCACTGATTTTCTCCCGCTCCTTTAACGTGATCTCGGCGTATCGAGAGCCGAAAAAATAAAACAGTCTGGTGCATTTGTATCGAACGGCACATAAACGAGGCGATCTTCTTCCCCCGTCTGCCGGAGTGGATCGGACGGAAGGGGAAAATAGCCTTCTTGGCGAATAGCCATATGGTTCCCCATATTGAAGTTGTGTATTGCGCCACTATTGAATATTCCAGGGATACAGTCCGTAGTCCGCGGATGCTCTATGTGAAACACAGGGCATAGAATAGCGACTTCCACGCACGCGGCAGAGGCGCAAGGATCGCATCGAGTGGATATCCATGAAAAGTTGCATTCCACCGCCTCTTGAAAGGAGTGCAGGGTTGGGATATGCTCGATATGTGAGCCTTCTCATCACTGCATGTCCTAAGTCCGTGTGATCCGACGTCCATCGGTGCATGCCCTGCAAAAAGACAGGTTTTCTGATCGAATTTCTCATGCTCTTCTCTTGAGGGATCCGGCAGGCTTCTTGGAGTTAGAAGCTCTTGCGGAGATTCTCTATTCGGAATTTTTCCCGCACAGACCACAGAAAATCTTTCTGAGCACATTCTCATCGATCTGCTTCATGAGTATATCGTCATAGTCCATGTCTTCATCGCGTCCTGGGTCGATGGGCGCATTGCCGTTCTCTTCGCATTTTGTTAGAGTGTTTTCTTCTATGACGTCACTTAAATCGGGTTCGAAGCGCCTATTGTTCTCGATCCAGCGATCGCAATCGTCATGTGTACCCACATAAGTAATGAAAAGATCGCCGCCATATTCTATGCAGATCAGGCGGTAACCGCTGCCCAAGTCGTATTTTCTGCATTTATCGATTCGCAGTTCCCCGTGTTTGGTTTGACTGTATGTTTCTGCCAAAAACGCGAGATCTTCTTCGAAGAGCTTCTTAATTAATGCGTCTGCCTTTTCTGCAGCGATAGCGGACTTTTTATCACCACGCCTCAGCACTTCGAGACGCCTGTTAAATCTTGTTCTCCGATGTATAAAGACTGCCATATCATCAGCCTCAAGAGCAACCAGCAACGGAGCTATTGTGATTCGTAAAAATGCCAATCCGGGGATGAAGGAACTCTCCCCGGAATGAGACGCTGGGACATTCACCGGGTTTTATCGTTTAATCCGCCTTTTCAACCGGGAAGCCGGCCGAGATCCACCCGTTGATACCCCCCGGACATCGATAGGCGTTATGGTAGCCCAACTTCTTGGCCCACATCGCACCATTATGGGAGCGGGTACACTTGGTGAATCCGCAGTAGAATACGAGTACACGGTCCTTTTCGGGCCCCAGCACTTTAACGAAGGCGGCCTTTTCTTCTTCGCCCATGTCCTTCAGCTCAGGTATAGGGAATGCAAAATTTACCGCGCCTGGATAATGTCCCTTTTTGTAGCCTTCTTCGGGACTGGTGCAAATAACGAGGACATCTTTTTTCTGATCCATCCACTGTTTCAGCTCATCTGTCCGTACGATTCCGTACCCCCCTTTCTGAACGTCTCTGACCAAGTCGACTGCAATTTTTTCCGTTTCGACCTCGTTGATCTCCGCGCAGCGTCCATTGGCGCTCGACAGGAACACAAAGGAAAAGATTGCACAACACAATGCCGACAACAAGAATCCTTTTCTTTTCATAACCGACATGCTGCCTCCTTTAATGAATTGTTTAGATTAGTCTATAGCCCGCCATTGAAGAAACTGGAGAGTGGGCTACGCCTTCCCAGCTAAAACCCAATGATTCAAATCAACTGACCGTTTGTAACTATAGAAAAATTCAATAGCTTTTTGAGTGCTGACATTGTGCAACTGTCTTCCCTCAAAGTTACAGAAAAAGATGGCGGTGAAAGAGCAGGAATGAATGGGCACGAGCAAAAGCTTATAACCTATCGATATGTTCATCCTGTGTCCATTACATTGGGAAAAATAATCAGGAAAATGTATAAGCGACGCCTGTGTTTATTCCTACTATTGCGTTACATGTCCAATGATATCCATTAAGAGATGGTGCTTTGTTGGATGGTTGCACGTATCCCATGCCAATTTCTTAGGCTGTACCGCTGATTTTTGAGGTAACCATCCCGGAAAATGCCATTGCACAATGGGCGGCATCGCTTCTGTTTTTTGGACAGAGTTTTTGGGAATGTGCCTCGAGCGCAGGTTGGATGGCTGGAATCTAACAGTGGGATATGAATGAAACGAATAGAGCGGATAAATCAGTTTTCCGGCCATACCTTGCGCCTGCCAAGCACGGGCAGAAACGCGTTATACGCTCAGGTGAAGCCAGGAAACCAATCCATGCAGGAACTCCTTGTAGAAGGTATTATGAGCATCATATGAAGATGATGCCGATCTGTCAAACTGGAAATTCCGATATTTAAAGATGAAGCCTTCGGAATGATTATATCGGTGTGGTTATGAAGGGGAGGGAAAGAAACCGGTCGGTGTGTCAGATAGGAGAGAGTGAACCGCTGGTCGTTCGAGGGATATGGGGGGGCGTGCGAAGGTGATATCCAGGCCATCATGCTGATATTCTATAGGATATCCTGGGTATGCAGCTCCGAAGGTGTTCCGCGCTCTGCTCGATCCTCCAGTTCGATCCGGGGGCGAGCGGATCGGCTGCTCCAGGATTTGGCTCGCGGCAGGAATTTCGGGTGTCCGGCCTGGCGGCCTTCGATGCTGGTGTGCAGGGTGAGCGTCGTTTTGATCCCGGACTGATCGAAAAGGCCTCTTCCAGGCCTCGACCGGACCCATCGCTCACGTCTATGACCGAAGACTATCCGGAAGGTGGCCACAGGATCGGCAGCAGTGAGACCGAGACGAACAAGGAGATAAGGGGGAGCGGGACGCCGGCCGCCTTGGCGGCTATTTCAGAAAGTCACCCACGTAGACCAAATGCTCGAAGGGCAGTTCCATGTCTTTGATCGTATCGAGAACGGTGTCCAGGGTGGCCAGAAGCACCTTCTCCTTATCGTGGTAGCCGGCCTGGCACACGATGGCCACGGGGGTGTCTCCGGGATAGTTCAGTTTGAGCTCTTCCACCACCTTGGGCAGCTTTACGCGCATGGTAAAGATGACCATGGTCGACTGGGTTTCGCCAAGCTTGGACAGGGTGTCTCGGCAATCAGATGACCCGGTGGTTCCGATGCCGCCGGTCAGAATCACCGAGCGACTGACGATGCCGCTGGTAACCCCCCTGCCCAGGGCCGCATTGGCCGCGTTGAAGGAGGAGATGCCGGGTATGATCTTGGGATTGAGATCCGGGAACTCGGTCAAAAACGCGATGTGTGGGCCATAAATGGTGGGATCCCCGTTGTCCAGCACGGCCACGGTTTTGCCTGTGGCCACGCTTTCCCTCACCAGATTGCGGATCTTACGCTCCTCGGCCTCAAAAGCTCCTGGGTTCTCAAGCCGGTGCGGACAGTTTTTCTTGAACAATGCATGTCTAATTTCATGGACCGCCTTGCCCTCGAGCAGATCCGCGAACGTTTCGAGAAGGTGTCTGCTGGACAGCACCACGTCAGCGGCAAGAACGACCTTCTGTGCCCGGATTGTCATGTTGTCACGGTCGCCGGTGCCCATGCTCACCAAAAATAGACGACCCTTGCCTTGGGTTGGTTCTAGGGCAGAGGTGGGCGCATAGGCCAATATCACGATGAAGATCGAGGCAATGAGGATCCACATTCCTGAGTCAAATTTCCGCCTCATGAGTCATTTCCTCCCTACATGCGCGCTCGCGGGTGGTTCGAGGCCCCGCGAAAAAAAGATGTTTCTAAGGTTTTCCTTCCAACTGCCGGATGGACCGATCTTTCTGGACTTGAGGTACGATGGTCCGGCGCTTCGGGGCGCGTGGCCATACCGGGCGGAAAGAAATCGCATCCTCCGGGCAGATGTTGAGGCACCGAGCGCAGCTGTAGCAATCGGCGGCAAAGATGCGGCCCGCCACCTTGTGCTCAGCCGCCTCCAGCGGACACGCGTGAGTGCATGCACCACAGTGAGTACAACGGTCGGCGTCGATTTGCACCCGTGTCAGGCTCAGTCTTTCCACAAGCCAGGAAATCAATCCGAAAGGGCAGATAAACTGGCAAAACGGCCGATAGACCACAAATGCCGCGGACAATACCGCGAAAATCGTGACCGCGACAGAAACCTGATCAAACTCGAAATTGAAGAGGTTGAAGGGATTGATGTAGTGATAGACGACAAAGCCTTTTCGTTCGCCTACGATGCCGAACAACAGGAACGACATCACCACGAACAGGGTCCCGCGGATCGCGTTCGAAAGCAGGAAAGGGATCTTCCGGCGTTTGATCCGTTTGAAAAACGGAAGACTGTAGAACAATTCCTGCAAGGCCCCAAAAGGGCACGCCCAGCCGCATACCAGCTTGTTTCCCACCACGGCCAGCACGAGAAAAAACGCCAGCGCGGCACCTTTTTCCCATACCGAGGGATAGAGCCCGACCATGGACTTGAAGAGCTTGACGGCGCCTTCCATCGGGTTCGGGGATTTGCCCAGGGCAAACCCGCAGACTGCCACGGCGATCGTCAGGGTGGCCATATAGGGTGCTCGCGGGTACCATACCCGCCGCTCTGAAGGGGGCGAATCGTCGGGACGTCCCAGCCGTGTGAGGAAGACGAGAGCCCATAAGACCAGCGCCGCAAATACGTAGTACTTGAGCGTTCCGGATTGATGTCCGAGGAGGTGGGCCGCTGCATGTTCCAAATCGTTTTGGGCGACGCCCAGTTCCTTGAGAGACTTTCCCTTCGGAACGTCGAGTGGCAGGCTGAGTTCGCGCGCGAGCGCCTTGCCGGTCACGCCGAGTTTCGGCGCGATGTCGCGGATGCTCATTGTCGTCGCTAGAGACGGTACAGGCCGGCCGCCCTTCGGCTCGATGAACCAGCCGACTGCTACCATGGCAGCACAGACCAACACGCTTCCTGCCAGCCATCCCCACTGGATCTTGGACAGGCGCAGAAGATAGGCGGTCGAGGTTCTCTTCTGGTGCACATCCTTCATGGAAAATTCGATTCCTCCGTCGTTCTGGGGCATCACACGCGGGCGACGCGGGTTCTAAGGATTCCGTGTGTCCGAAGACCGCATCGACAGGGTGGCGGTGATGTTGTAAGTGAACAGCAGGCAGGAGGTAAGCAACATGAGGCCACCTGCCACTACCAAGGGTATGACATTCCGCGCTGCAGCCCGAAACCCCGGGCTGCCCGCTTCATAACCGGTGGGAATCGATGCGATCCCGATCAGGTGCCAGCCCAGGCACAGTACCAGAACGCCCAGGATTTGAAAGGCGAGATTGGCTGCGCATACCCAGGAAGAGTAGCGATGACACCCCGTAATGCCCTCGGCTGCATAGTAGAAAAGTCCCATAAGAGCGGTCGTTACCCATCCCGCCAGGGCCATATGGGCATGAATCTTGGTCAGGAAATAGGCGAAGAATGGCTTGATGTACTGTGGATCCAGACCAAACAGATTGGCATAAATGCCTTTGAAGGCAAACTTCGTGGGGTGCATCAGTCCTTCCAAACACGCCAGAATAAGAAACGCCAAGGATGCCAGCATGAAACGCTTGGCCGTGGAGCGGCCCAAAGATTCGGACGTCTTCATTGCAAACTCCTCACAGATGGTGGAGCGGGAATGACCAGATCCTGATAGGGTTACAGCAATTCAACGACATCAATATTCCCAATGCAAACCCGTGTAAGCAAACACAGGCCAATCATCATCGTGGAGGATGTTTTTCATCCCACAATAGACCGCCAAGCCACGGCCCAGTTCCTTGGCCAGGTAGGCGTCAAGAGTCGAATGGTCGTCCAATGGGCCGCCCTGACCGTCTTCAGCGCCCGAATACCAGGTGTAGCCGATTCTGGCCCGCAAACCCCATTTCAGACTGTGCCACGCTGCATTGAGGTTGCCTTTGAAATCGGGCTGACCGGTGAGTTGATATCCGGTATCCTCATTTTCCGTCTTGAGAAAGGTCAGACCTGCGCCGATTTTCAATCCATAGGGAATTCGCAGGTTCCCCAAGAACTCGATCCCTTGTGATTCACCCTGGGATATGTTTTGGTATTTGTATGTTCTTGTTTCTGACTTGCCTTTGCCCGAAACGGACTGTAATACCGATTCGATCATGTCTTCGATTTCTTCATGAAAGTAGGTTGCTTCCATGTAAAGCCCCCTTAACACCGGAAAACTGGATTGCAGGCCGATTTCATAGCTATCGGCTACTTCGGGTTGAAGATCTTCGTTCGGCAGGTATATGTCCTTAGCTTGCCTTCTGTAGGATGTCTCATAGAGTTCATACGGAACCGGGGCACGAAATCCATGTCCGTAACCAGCCTTCACGCGAAGTTGTTTTGTGAGCCTACAGCTCCCGATCACCCTGGGGCTCCACTCCGATCCGAAGTCGCTGTGATCGTCCAGACGCAATCCCGCAACCAGATTGAATTTTTGAAAGAAGGTCAGGTCTATCTGCCCGAATCCGGCAGTATTGTCGGTCTCATACTTCTGAGAGGGATTGCCCGACACTTTGGTGCTGTCTTGACGGTACTCGCCTCCCATGGTCATTATCGCAGAGTCTGAAAATCTTGCCGCAAATCGCCCCTCCAGCTGATTGAGCTGGTTTTTTTCAACGGAAGTATCCCCTGTCGAAGGTGTAACATCAACCTCGTTCTGATATTCTCCGTTGTAGCTCTGGAGCATCAGATCGTAATCCTCAGCAAATCTCCCGTCATAACGGAGGAACACATCACTCGTATCGTCGCGCGCAGCGCGTTCTTTCGTTGTATTTTCCAGATATCTCAGTCCATTACGGTCAAAGCGATTGTAGTATCCTCCAAAACTGAGGGTGTGATCCTTGATTATGTCCACCGATGCCTGGCCCGAAACATATTCCTGTTCCAGGTCATCTCCGTCGTCGGGAGGCGCACCGTCATAGTCCCAGCCGTTCACCTTTTTGTACTGGCTACCGATGATAAAACGAACGGGTTTGATGGATGCACTCCCATAGGCCTGGGGGAGAACGGTGTCACCGCCTGCATGGGTGTTGCTCCCAGCGCGCAGGTCCACACCCGCGGCCATGGTTTCGGTGGGAGGCTTGCGAGTGATGATATTGATCACCCCGCCGAGGGCATCGCTGCCAAACAGAGCGGATGTGGGACCTCGGACGACCTCTATGCGGTCGATCATAAGTGTCGGGATCTGGTTGATATCGGACATGTTTCGAAATCCGGGCGCCAACCGCCTGCCATCCACAAGCAAAAGTGTATGGTCCATATCGGTACCCCGTATGGAGGGACGTACCACACGTCCCGATTCGGTGGTCAGAATCAGGCCCACGGCTTCTTCCAGGGCTTGGGCCACCGTTGTGGCTCCCATTTCCTGGATTTGCCGTTGGGTGATTACCTCGATGGAGGAAGGTGCCTGAGACAATCTTTGCTCTGCCAAAGTCGCCGAAATCACAATTGGATCTATTTCAAACACTTCCTCATCGGGTTGATCCGCGGGCATTGCTTCAGCGGATACCGCCGCCCAGGCTAACACGAACAATACTGCTGTTATTCTTAAGCCCATTGTTTCTTCTCCTTGGAGTCGTTCTGCCTCAAATAGCTGGTGGAACGGATCGCGGGATTGATGTCCATATTGGAGTATTCCATATTGGAGTATATGTCAACCGGTTTCTTACGGCGAAAAACACATTGGCAAGCCACGATGTTATGGGATCGAGTGCTTTCTTGAGGATTTCACGAAGCAGCAATATGCAGGGAAACTTTACTTCAATATCGCTAAGTGTAAAAATATCAAGATATTATGTGGTGAATAACAAGGTCTGACAGATGTTCTCTGCAAAAGGCGGTGCATTGGTCGACCTTCGGAATCTTCCGGTTGTAGGAGAGGTAAGACGGGGTTCCGGCTGATGTCGCCGCCATGATTCTGGACCGATCGAAAAAGCTTTTAGCGGGCCTCGACCGGACCTATTGGCTCACTTCTGTGAACGAAGACTATCCAAAAGGGGGCCACAGGATCGGCAGCAATGCGACGGAGACAAGCAGCGAGATGAGGGTGATCGGGACCCCGACCTTCACATAGTCCATGAAGCGATAGCCGCCGGGTCCCATGACGAGCAGGTGAGCGGGGTGGGAGAGGGGGCTTGCGAAGCTCGACGAGGCCGAGATGGCTACGGTCATCATCAGGAGGTGGGGTGAGATGCCGAGCGCCGCGGCCGCGCTGAGCGCCACCGGCGCCATCAGGACCACCAGGGCCGCCGTGGGGATGATCTGGGTGCCGAGCACGGTGACGATGAAGAGCGTGGCCACAACCCAGCGCGGCCCGAGATCTCCGACTGCGGCGACCAGGGCTTGGGCTCCCATCTGGGCCGCCCCCGTGTTTTCAATGGCCGCTCCGAGAGGCAGCATCGCTGCAATGAGGAAGACGACCTTCCACTCGATGGCCCGGTAGGCCTCCTCCATGCTCAGGCAGCCGAAGAGCACCATGAGCGAAGCGCCGGTAAGCGCAGCAATGGCGATGGGCACCAGGCCTAGGATAGCGCTTGCGAGGACTCCGAGCATGATGGCTACAGCAATCCGCGCTTTTTCGAGACGTGGTGCGCGGGCGGCCGTTTCGTCGAGTACGAGGAAATCGGGGTCGCGGGCCAGGTTTTCGAGACTCCGGCGCTGTCCGTAGACCAGCAGGGCGTCGCCGAATTGGAGCGGCATGTCCTGAAGGCCGGTCCGATAGGCCCGGCCCTTTCTCCAAATAGCCAGAACGCTGATGCCGTATCGCTCGCGGAAAAGGAGGTCGGCGAGGGTTCGGCCGGCCAGGCTGGTTCTGGGCGAGAGCAGAACCTCGGTTGCGCCGATCTGTTGGGATTCCAGTTCGGCGGTTAGGCTGGGGGACCGTTCCGAGATTTCAAGATCCTGAAGGCCTTCGAGCACCTCGAGATCACGCGCCGAGCCCTGCAGCACAAGCAGGTCGCCGGCCTGTATCTTCTCGTCCGGCGATGGCATGCACAGCACTTCCTCTCCGCGTGCGAGGCTGACCACCGTCAGACCGAACCCGTTTCCCAAACGACTCTCAATCAGGTTGTGGTCTGAGAGCACCGATCCGGGAGGAACGCGCACAGGCAGAAGTTCGGTGCGCTCGCCGGCAAGTATTCCTGCCTCGTGCTCCGGCACGATATGCAAGTCCGAGATAAGCCCGAGGGCTGTCAGCTTTTCGAGGGTTTCGGGCTCTCCCTGCAGAATCAGTCTTTCCCCGTCGGCGAGTCGATGGCGCCCCAGGTCCTTGACCTCGGTTTCAGCCGAAGAGTGGAGTGCGAGCACATGGACCCGATGCTGCCGCCGCAGACCAGATTCGGCCAGGGTGGAATCAACCAGCGGCGAGCCTTCGGGAATGCGCGCCTCGGCGATTTGTAGGCATTGCGGGAAGAGGTGTTTAGCGAGTTCGACGGGCTCCAACTGCAGGTGCTGGCTGGCGCGAAAACGCTGCAGGAGTTCCGGGCTGCCGTGCACGACAAGCGTATCTCCCGCCTGCAGAATGTCGTTCGGGCGGGGGGCGAGCATCAGCACCCGCTTCCGCTGAAGTGCCAGCACCGTCAAATATAAGGCCGAGCCGAGCCGGCTTTCGGCGAGAGTGCGGCCGTCTAACGGGGACCCCTTCGGGATGCGGGTGGTGAAGATATGGGCGTCGAACTGGTAGGACGAGCCGATGGAATGGTGGTCGGCGCTTTCCTGGGGCGCGGTGCGGTTCGGGAGCAATCGCCTGCCGATCAGCACCATAAACAGGATGCCGACCGCCACGATGGCGCCGGTGATCGGTGTAAAGTCAAAGAGCCCGAAGGGGCGCAGGCCGGCGCTGCGGATGGCGTCGGTCACCAGGATGTTGGGAGGGGTGGAGATGCCGGTGAACGGACCCCCGAGGAGGCACCCGAGCGCCAGCGGCAGGAGCAGTCTGGATGGCGGGCGTCCGCTGCGGCGGGCCAGGTCCATGGTTGCGGGGAGCAGAATGGCCGCGACGGTGACCGTGTTGATGAGCGCCGAGAGAAGGCTGGCCGCAACCATCAGGGCGGTCATGAGAAGCGCCTCGCCGCCCTTCGCGAAGCGCTGCAGCGGCCTCCCAAGCTGGTGCGCGATGCCGGTGCGCGTCAACCCGGCGGACAGGATGAACAAGGCCCATACCGTGACCACCGCCGGGCTGCTGAACCCGGCCAGCGCCTCTTGGGCGGTTACCAGCCCCGTCAGCGCCAGGGCGGAGAGCACCAGCAGTCCGACGACATCCACCCTCAGCCAGCCGCCGACAAAAAGGACGAAGGCTGCGGCGACGATCGCAAGGAGCATGATGATCTCGAGCGTCAAGCGGATTTTCCTCGGAGACTTATAAGAATTCAGTGCGTTTGCTCAAACGGGTTTCCGTAAGGAAACAGCGCCTGCTGCACAGACGTCCTGACCAGGACGGCCCACAGGCGGAAGAGATGTGAAGATGGCCGCCGAAATCGTGCAAAAAGGCCGTTCCAGGGTGACCTGAACCAAAGGGCCATGCAACAGGCATTATAGGGCATTACGTGAAGGGCAATCCACAAATAAGAATGATGGTACAGGCTGGATAGGTTGGGGGTTTTTGGACAAAACAGGGGTTGTGGCGTATGACGGTGCAAAGGCCCGGGATCCGGCCCCTCATGAACCATGGGCCGCGCATTGAAACGGACCTTGAATCCATAGCCGCAGCTTCCGGGCTATTGAAATCCTCCGGGGGGCCGGCGCGTGTTTCACGTGAAACCCCCATCGAAACGGTTCTTGTTTAGAGAGGCGCTTTCTGATGGATGCCTGCGTCGATCCAAGCGGTTTTGTCTGCATGGGCCGCAATGCGCGGCTTTCCATGGCGCTGTCGAAGGCGTGGTGGCATCGGCCGAAGCACCTTCGGAGACTGAATGGTGAGCACTCAGGAGGCCTGAGGAAGACCGAAAATGGGAGTTTTCGGGTGTTGAAACGCGCCGGCATCAAAAATATATCGGCATCGCGCCGCCCCCGGGAGCGACCGGCGGTTGAACAGGCTATCCTTTACGCCGGGCGGCGACAAAGACAGCGACCCCGAAGAGGCCGAAGATGTAGCCGATACCGCCAAAGATGTCTTTTACCCCAGGCTTCTCGAGATCGGCCCGCAATGCGGCGATTTCACGCTGAATGCGCCGTAGATCCCCTGACAAGGCGCTGTTCTGTTCTTTCAGGAGCGCAGCCAGGGCCTCAGTCCGGTTCTCCGGAGAGTCCTGCGCGGGAAGGGAGCCCGGCAGGCCGATCGGGAGAAGACACAGAAGGCTGATGATGAAGCCTCTTTGCACCAAAGTCATCTGCCGGCCTCCACGTCAGCCTTTTTCAATTCGAAGCTGTTTCTGTGCCCCATACCTGCGTCGATGACGATGGTCAGGTCATCGTCCAGGGGGATGTCGAAGCTGAACAGCCCCTCATCGTTTGTCGTCCCCTCCAGAAGCAGTCGGTTTGTGCTGTCATGAACCAGCACCTTGCCGCCGACCACCGGTTTGCCATCTGGGAAGTAGCCTTCGGTGTAAATTTTGCCTGCTTCGACGTAGGCAAAGACATTCACCCTGTGCGCCAGTGCCGCGCCATGGAGCAGCAGAAGCGTAACCACCGTAAAAACCCCGTAACGCATGACCTTCATGTGGTCCTCCATAGATATTGCATCCATCCCAGGGATAAACGGGCTGTTTCCGGGATAGAAACTATTTCGTATCTATCCGGAAATGATTTCCCGGTGCAACCCGGTTTCCAATCCGGAAATGAGTATTTTTTGCCAATATCAAGGAAATCAAGCGTTTGCGCGGAGGCGACCTGTGGGTCGCCGCACAAGCAAACGTGCAGATTGACGCCGAGATTGGCAAAAAAGACCATTTCCGGATGGAAACTATTTCATATCAAAAGTATGCACCCAGTATACGGCCCCGATCTCCACTTCCTTTTCCTGGCCGTCCTGTTTGAGCGTCCAATCGGCCTTTGTCAGGGCCGAGAATCCCCACCAGCCGGCCCTCGGCATGGCGTAGGTGAAAAAGCCGCCGGCATCCGCTTTGACCACCTGTGTTACGTAAGGGTCCGCCGGGGGGACGACGGCATGACGATTCCCGGGCGATTCATTCAGGTATTCGATCTCCACTTCGGCGAACGGGACCGGTTTGCCTTTGAGCAGCACCTGGCCTGTAAAGACGTTGCCGGTCCACAACCCGTATGGGCGGGTCAAAGGCACGATCTCCGTCTCCAACCCAACCGGTCGATCCCAGCCTTCTTCGAGACCCAGGGCATTGACGCATACCTTGGTGTAATGAACGATGAAACGGTCCTCGGCCGGCTCCCAGTAAGGGGCAGGCTCCGTGTAGAAGGTGTAGTCCCCCGGTCTGCGGATCTCGAAATCGGCGGTCCAGAAGGTGGATGCTTCTGTCTGATCAGGGCTTTTTCCCTTGGATGCCTGGAGACTGTCCAGCAGATCGGTCTTTTTGCCGCCGTGGACAACGGCGAATTGCCTGGGTTTGAGCATCTCCATGTAATGCATCTCCATGGGATGGATGAACTTGACCTGGAGCCTCAACGTCTTGGGATCATCCTTGGTCACGATGTCGTCGGATGGTATGACGGCGCCAAAGTGGGCCCATGCCGGATTGGATGCCGTCATCAAAACGGTCAGAATCGCAGCGGTCAAAAAAGAAACGATGGTGTGCATGATGTGTAACCTCGTGTTGGATGGATTCATGGTTCCCTGCAAATACGATCCTATTTCGGGTGTCCACAGAAGGCACGAGCCAAAAAGCGGTTTGTAGTCGATATCCATTTTTCTGGATGAAATGAATGGCCGGATGGTGGGCTAGAATTCCGCCGTCAACCGCACACCGGTGATCCATCCGTCGACATCCTCACCGGTACCCTCCTTATAGCGGTCGTCCAGAACCTGCACATCCAGGGTCACGGCAAAGATCTCGCTCAGCCCGCATCGCAGATAGGCCTCAGCCACCTGGACCCGGTCTATATCCTGGTTGCCGCCGCCCAGCCGCGCATACCCGATGCCGATGTTGTCCTGTTCCCGGCCCCAGAGCTTGCCGCTGATGTCGAATCCTCCGGAGTACAGGTTTTTGAAGTCGACGGCCGCCTTGTCGTCACACCATCTGAAGCGAATCCAGGCCCCCAGGCAATCCCCAAGCGACTGAGCGAACGAGATGCCGGCACCTTTCAGGCCCTCCTTGCCGGGCCCCTCTGCCTCGCTGAAATCACTGCCGGTCGTATCTAGGAGGATTCCGTAGCTGCCCTCCCCAACGGGGGTGTCCAGCTTATAGTTCAGTTCGAGGCCGTAAAAATGATAAGCATCGCCTTCGTCGTTTTCACCGATCTGCATGATCACCCCCTTCAAAGCAAAGATGCTGTACTCCCATTCCAGCGCTCCTCCGATGTCGTAGGAGGGCAGAAATGCATTGGGACCGTTGACCAGGGCCTCGTTCATGAACTGGGAATATTCGTCGTTGGCATATCGATTCTCGTCGAGATAATCGGTGGCATCGATGACGCCGCCCGTGAGGCCCAGCGTGTGCCCCTCCCCGAAGGTGAACAGGTGCCTGTACCAGGCTGTCAGGAGGTAATCCCGATTGCGGCCGTTGATATCCTTGACGTCGTCTTCCAGGTCCGCGGCCCAGGGGGCGAGGGCGAACGAATGCTTTTCGATGTTAAGACCGCTTCCGGCGCCAAAGCCCAGCTTGAAGAAGATCTCGTCGGCCGGGGTCGGACTGATGCTGACTTCCGGCTGAATCGCCAGGGCGCCGCGCCCGAAGTCATCTGCTTCGCCGGCCCCGCCCGGGCTCTCGTACTGATACGCGCCGGCCATGATGCAGTTGAACGTCGTGGTGTCGACGATTTTCTTGAAAAGCCTGGGAGAACTCGATCCAGAAGCTGTGGGAGCGGCATCCCGTTCTTCGAGCGGTTGGTCTGATGAATGGCCTGCCGTCTGCAGGGTGCCTTGGCCTCCCCAACTGGTTGTCGCAAGCATCGAGCCGACTGCAACGGCAACCAACATCATGAGGTGCTTTATCGTATTCTCTTTCCCTGGAAATGCGCTGACGGAAATGCTCATGCCCTCTCGAGGAGCACCCCGAATCGGGCACGGGCTGGTTTGATCTGCGGCCGGCCGCAGATCGCAAGGCATAAGCCAAGTCTATGGCCCGAAGATCCCTGCCTGACGTTCTTGTGATTCGTCAGCCCTGCAAACAAAAAAAACCACGAAAGCGCCCCCTCTTATCGGGTGCATAGACCTTCGTGGCCGTATTGTTCAAGTTGGTCCTGCCGGTTTGCGGCAGGAATACGCTATGTGCGGGACCAGCCCTAAATCCAAATATGAGCGGCTTCGGCCGCAGATTTCAGAAGCCACCCTATAGCATATCATTTGAAAGACGTCAATTTTTTTGCCCTTCAGCAGGACTCTTTTGTTCGTCGGGCAGAGATGCACACCGTGACAGGACTTTTCAACTCGTCTCCAATCCGTCGCCGTTCGGTAATCCAGCCCGTTCATTTGAGGGGGCCTGGGATTTCGTCTTCCGGTTCCGGCTGAACGCAGGAAGGCTGGGTTTTTCTCTGAAGGAGATGGCAGGTCGAGGTCGTGAAAGCTTCTTGGTCCCTGCGGTCGAGGCATCGCCAACCCGTGCGCTTCAAAAATTCTCGAGCTGCGTCTATTTCGGGTTCGAACACGAAAAAATAGACGTCGTCTCCTTTCTTGAAGCGCGTGCCGTCGGCGACGGGTGACAGCCGTTTTTCTCTGCGCATGGCGGCGGCAATCAAACCGCTGCCCGGATACCCCGTCATCAGATGACAGCCGTCAGCGTGTCGCGGAGGGTTGGATCGGCTTTGCCACTGCTGGAGGTACACCTGGTTCGAATTGAAGCGGCGATCCCAGATCTCTACGTCGATCGGCGCGCCGAAAATGAGGTGGATCCCGGATCTGTGCAACATTTTCCTGGTCAGGGTCTCCGAGTCCATTTTCAAGGCAGCCCAGAGGGTAATCCCTCTGGTTTGTTCCTTCGCCTTTTGGACAAACAGATAATTCACCTCATCATTGCCTGTCAGAGCGATGGCACCGCGCCGCGTGTCGATTTCAGCCCGCAGCAGGTTTCTGGACTGCAGGCCGTTGCCGTAAATAATCCGAGTGCAGTCGTTTTGCGCGGGATAACCATTTCCGGCTGGACACGATCCAGCCGGGATGCGCCTTCAGGATTTCAAGGTTTCATCTCCCTGTTGAAAGGTTGCCGCCCGTGCCTTCTCCTCCGTTTTCCCGCTCGAAACCGCCGCAGTCGGTTTTCCGAGGCTGCTGATGAAGGCGACGACGACCGCACAGCAGTAGGGCAGCGACTGGACCAGCAGGACCACGATCCAGAGGTTGAGGTCCGGGTCTCGGACCGGCTTGGAAAGATGGACGCCGACGGCCGATCCCCAAAGCACCAGGGCCAAGCAGGCCTCCTGCCAGGCCGAGCCCAGGGTCTGGAAAAAGGCGTTCTTGCGGGACCACTTGGGCGTGCGGAAAAACGGCAGACCGCTGGTGAAAAACCCCGTGATGACGGCTTTGGCGATGGTGTGCGAGAGCGCCAGGCCCGCCAGGGCAGCTGCAGCGGTCTGCCGGAGCGTGGCATTCACCCGCGTGCGGTAGAGGTAGAGCATCTTGGCGGCCTTGAAGGCGAAGAAGGCGAGCGGCAGCAGGGAGAGTTCCATCAGCGGCGAGTCGATTTTCCGGGGATTGGTGATCATGGCCATCGACCAGGCGATCGCCCCCAGATTGAAGATCAGGTTGAGTCCGTCGGTAATCCACGGCAGCCAGCCGGCCAGGAAGTGATACCGCTGCCCCCATGTCAGCCTGCTCCTGCGCAGGCCGAAGATATGGCGGAAATGGCGTCGGAGGATCTGGACGGCGCCGTAGGCCCAGCGAAACCGCTGTTTCCTGTAATCCTGGAATGAGTCGGGCATGACGCCTTTGCCGAAACTCTGAGGGATGTAAGTGCCCTGATATCCCTCCTCGAAGATTCGAAGCCCCAGTTCGGCGTCTTCCGTGATGCACCATTCGCTCCATCCTCCGACCCCTTCCAGCACCTTCTTGAGCACGAGGGTCATGGTGCCGTGCTGGATGATGGCATTGCGCTCGTTGCGGGTGATCATGCCGATGTAGAAAAAGCCCCGGTATTCCGCATAGCACATGAACTTGAACAGGCTTTCGTGCTCATCGCGGTAATCCTGAGGAGCCTGGACCAGCGCGAAGGCATCTCCCCGGAAGTGCGGTGCCAGGGCACGCAGCCACTGCGGATTGACCCGGTAGTCACTGTCGATGACGCCGATGACCCGGGCCTCCGGGGCGGTCTGTCGAAGGGCGAAATTCAGCGCCCCCGCTTTGAAGCCGGCCAGGGGATCCTCGTGAAAAAAGCGGAACCGCGGGCCCAGTTCCCTGCAATGCGCTTCAACCGGCCTCCAGATGTCGGGGTCTTTGGTGTTGTTGTCGATGACGATGACCTCGAAGCGGGGATAATCCAGGGCGGCCAGGGCATCGAGGGTCTGTTTCAGCATTTCCGGGGGTTCGTTGTAGGCCGGGACGTGGATGGAGACAAACGGCAGGTCGGCATCGGGGCAGTCCAGAACCGGCTCGATGGATCGCCGCCTCCCGGTGATCCAGATCGCCTCCGCCCACTCGTGGGCCTCGGTCAGGAGGACCAGAATGACCCCCACCATCCCGCAGAAGAGCAGGATCCCCACGATGATCGTGGTCAGCGTCAGATACTGATGGAGATAATCATAAACGATCCACACGCCGGCCGTGGCCGAGGCGTAGGCAATCAGGGCCAGAAAGCTGCGCCCCCGCTTGCGGAGCGTCCGGCTGTCGATGAAGAGCACAGCAAGGACTATGGCCGCGATGAGCACCGAGATGCCGGCCAGGATATACCACCGCGGAATCGGCACAATCGGTTCGACAAAGGGGAATTTAACCCTGCGCTCGACGTCATAGACCCCCCAATAGGCCCCGACCGCCCCCTCGGTGCTGCGTTTCCAGGGCTGGTCGAAGGCCTCCATCACATAGTAGATGTACCCTTCCTTTTCGGCCCGATCCAAAAAGCGCCTCAGGAAGGTCGCCTCGTGGGACATCGATGCCACCGCTGCGACCCGGGTCCGCCCGTTGCTGGGCCAGCCCACCTCCGCAATCACGATGGGTTTACCGGGAAACAGGGTCTTCAGTTCATCGATCCGCTCGACGACGTAGTCCACAGCCCTGTCTACATGGATGCCTTCCCAATAGGGGAGCATGTGGACGGCGAGATAGTCGACGTGCTCCGCAAGCTCGGGGTTCTTGACCCAGACGTGCCAGGGCTCCGCCGTGCTGACGGGGATGTCGGTGGCCCTGCGCACCCGATCGAGATAGGTGAACAGCTGTTCCAGCGGAACATCGTTTCGGAGGGCGGCCTCGTTTCCCACGAGGACGCGCACGATGTTGCGGGGTCTGGCGAGGATCTTCAGAAGTCGCTGGATCTCCTCTTCGTTCCGATCGAGCCGGGCGTCGATCCAGGCCCCCAGCGCCACATTGATGTCATGTCTTTCAGCGAGTTCCGGTATCCGGCCCTGGACGCCATCCACGGTGTAGGTGCGGATGGCGTGGGTCGTGCCGGAGAGAAGGGCCAGGTCGGCATCGATTTCCTCTTCGCTCGGGTAGATCGATCGCACCGGGTCGTCTCCGGCCCGCATGGGGGAAAAGGAAAAGCCCTGGATCCGTGGAGGCCAGCGCGGCTCCTGCTCGGGGCGGTTCATGAATGCCCAGAGGGAGATGGTGAGGATCGCCACCGAAATGCCGATCAGAATGTTCGAGCGAGTCAACATGTTTTTTCCTCTGTAATGGATTCGCTGCTCGGGATGTCCGGGCCGGAGGCGTCTGAGCGGTCGGATCCTGGCTTGCGCGCCGCAAGCGTCCGCTTGAGTCCAAACGGGCCAAGAATACGACTGTCAGCGCTTCGTACCGCGCCGCTTTCCTTTATCATACCCTCCTCGAGGCCGGGCGGAAACCGCTTTTCGCGAGGGATTCTTTTTCGTGAGAGAAGATAGTACAGAAAGGACGCGGAAGCGGTTTGACCCCCGGCGCCCGGTCCGCGAGCAGAGTGCCATGCGCGGCCGTCGGCTTGAGAACCCGTCGAAGTGGGGGGGCCAAGGGCTTTTTACCGAAACCGGAACCACTAAGATTCAATCGTTCCAGAAAAGAAGGGGGTTGCTCGCAAGGTTCCTCCTTGCCGAATCCATTTGACAAAATGGAGATAAACATATAAACGAACATTTATATTGTCCGCTCCGGCAGCAATACTGGGCGTGGTAGACATGCCGCCTCTGTCGGGTTCAGGCGGATCTTCTTTGCAGGGTTGCCTTTGCGGAGGAACTGTCCTTCCAAACGATAACATATCATGGTTCGTTCCTTGCGCCGGCCGGCCCTGTGACCCGTATTGTCGATCGGGACAGGTTGCGGGTGCCGTCGCCTTTGAAACTCCGGACCGAATAGGAAAAAACCTTGACAGTGTGCGACAGGGAGCGGCCCGGAGGTGGAGGCGCGATTGAGGTGCGGCTTTGAATGACAGGCAAAATGGAGCATAGGAAGCCCCCGGATCGGACGTCTGGCATTTGCAGCGATGCGTGTGCGCCGCAGCACCAGCCGGGCGACGAAGAACTTCAGCGTGCCGCCTTTCTTGCGAAGAGTCTTTCGGACCGCAATCGTCTGAAAATCCTGATGACTATCAGCGGTGGCAGAAAATCGGTGTCCGCGATTGTCGAGGAGGTTGATCTGTCGCAGCCGCTGGTTTCACACCATTTGAAGGAGTTGAAACGATCCCTGCTGGTCAGGGTGGAGCGGGAAGGCCCCTTTGTTTACTATGATTTGGCGGACAAGAGAATTATGAATGTGTTGAAGATGTTAAGCGATATGGCCCTTGGCCTGTCGGCCGAAGGCCAGGGATTCCGGGGATGATATCCCGGCACGAGAAGCGTGTGAGGAAACCGGGACCCGCCCCGTAGGGGTGGGACGGAGCACCCGAAGGGTGTGAAGCAAAATCCTCATTTCCGGATTGGTCGATGGGTTGGCGGGAAATCCTTTCCGGATGGACACGAGGTAGCTTGAGGGTATGGATAAACTTTTCGAGAGTATCGCCGGTATGGCCCCGGAAGAAGCCCTGCCGGAAATCACCAGGATCCTGGGACGGCTTTTGCAGGACCTGGATCAGGACGCCCGGGAACGTTTTCTGATGAATCTGATCGAGCGGTCGGAGGGCGACAAGGTTTCCAGCATGGTGCATTTGTGACTGGCGGAATGCATGGGCGAAGGTGTCGACCCGACGGAGATGTGTCAGAGTCTGGTGAACAAGGTTGCGCAATCGGAACTGCTGCTTTCGATTGCGGATCCGGAGCTGCTGGTGCTTTTCGAAGACTGGCTGGATGAATTGGAGGCGGAGGTGCTGGCGCTTTCCAAAAAGCACGGGCGGTTGGATAACGAAATGCTGGCTGAAAAACTCGGTCTCTCCTTGAGGGGCGCGACGTTTCTGCTGTCCAAACTTGAAAGGGAAGGGAGATTTCCCGGATGAGCATGGGCGGCTGGATCGACGGCAATCCTTTCTCTGGGGTGTCCCGGATGCCGCGTGATTTTTGAAGGGTCAGCATCAAGACCGTGTTTGCATACAAATCGGATGAATAGATATCAGGAGTGACGGAGCATGCCCAAATTGATGGTATTTCACAGCGGCAACCCAGGTTGACTTTCGTGCAGAAAGGCTATAGGCGTAGCCAACGACATGAAAGAGAAATTCAACGGGAAATTGGATGTGAACATCTACACGATCGATTCCGAAGAGGCCAGAGGGTATCTTTTCAGGAGCTCGACCAACGTTCTGTTCGAGGATGAATGGCTGCCTCTCGATGTAGCGACGGATAGACAAAAGATGGAGGAATTCTTATCAAAAAACCTTAACGGAGGTCGACCATGAAGGTGTTGTTCATCATTACCACGGAGGACGGGGAGACCATTTACAACGCCATGAGGCTGGCCAATGTCGGCGTGAAGAAGGGGGACGAGGTCAGCGTCTTCATGCTGGGCAAAGGGGTCCTTTTCGAACAGGCCGGCAGTGATCAGTTCGACGTCATGGGGCAGATGAATCAGTTCGAGGGTGATTTCTATGTCTGAGGCGTCTGCATGAAATCCCACAGTCTTGTGGGATCAGCCTCCTGCCCTATCGGATGGATGGATGACCTCTATGGACTTTCCATGGACGCCGATAAGGTCTTGACCTTTTGACTCAATGATGGGTTTGTTTTGCGCTGGCCCGGCATCGGACTCACCCCGCCCGGGGGGGCCCACGGGCAGGGCAAATCCGGTGGTCCATTGCAGGCAGCAGAGGGGGATCCAGTGGATTTCGTGATTGTCGGGGTCGCCGCGCTATTTGTCTCGGGGCTCACGCTGTTTTCCGGTTTCGGCCTGGGTACGATTCTGATGCCGGTCTTTGCCCTGTTCTTTCCCCTCGAGGTCGCGGTCGCCGCCACGGCGGTGGTCCATGGCGCAAACAACGTCTTCAAGATCGCAGTGGTCGGCAAACACGCTGACAGGGCGCTCGTCGTCCGCTTCGGGGTGCCGGCCATCCTCGCCGCCTTTGCCGGGGCGGCCGCCCTCGGCTATGTCTCCCATCTGGGAGAGATAGCCCGCTACGCGATCGGAGGGCGGACCGCCGTCATCACGCCGATCAAGCTGGTCATGGGGGTCCTGATGCTCGGGTTTGCCTGTTTCGAGCTTCTGCCGCAGCTGCGGGCGCTGAAATTCGACCGCAGGCATCTCCTGTTGGGCGGCCTCCTCTCAGGCTTTTTCGGCGGCTTTTCAGGGCACCAGGGCGCCCTGCGATCGGCATTTCTGGCCAAGGTGGGGATTTCCACCGAGGCCTTCGTGGGGACCAACGCCCTGATCGGGTTCATGGTGGACATGGCGCGGATCGCCACCTATGCGGCCACCTTCTTGATGGCAAGGGCCGCCAATCCGATCGGGCCCGAAGAGTGGCCCCTGATTCTTACGGGGACCCTCGCCGCCTTTCTCGGTGTCATGGCCGGCAAGCGCTTCCTTCACAAGATCACCATGGCGACGATCCAGACCCTGACCGGCGGGCTTCTGGTGGTGATTGCCCTGGCGTTGGCGACCGGTGTGATCTGAAGCCGCCTGTAAAGGAGTCGAAGGTGAACGTTCGATAGCCGGTGAGAGACGAGAGATGGGTGGATGCAGATGATGAAGTGGCAGGCAGATGCCGAGGCAGAGGTGAAAAAGGCGCCGTTTTTTGTTCGGAAGCGGGTCCGCCAGCGCGTGGAGGCGCAGGTTTCGGCGGAAGGACGCCAGGTGGTCACGCTGGACGACGTGCAGGCGGCGAAGAAGCGCTTTCTGAGCCGGATGGGCGAAGAGGTGCAGGGTTTTCAGGTGGAGGCCTGCTTCGGATCGCAAGGGTGCCCCAATCGGGTCATCGAAGACAGCGGCCTGGTGCAGTCGATTGAAAAGGTCTTCCTCGATCAGGATCTGCGGGGCTTTCTGGAGCGAACGGTGCCCGGCCCTTTGAAGCTTCATCATGAATTCCGCGTTGCCCTGGCAGACTGCCCGAATGCCTGCTCCCAGCCGCAAATCAAGGATATCGGGTTGATCGGTGCGGCTGCGCCGTTGCGAACGGAAATCCCTTGCAGTGGATGCGGCGCCTGCCAGGAGGTGTGCCGGGAGGCGGCCGTGGCGGTCGACCCGGTCGGCCACGGCCCGGTGTTCGAGTGGGACCGCTGCGTCCGGTGCGGACAGTGCATCGGAGCCTGTCCCACCGGCACCATAGGCTGCGGGGAGCGGGGGTATCGGCTGCTGATCGGGGGCAAGCTCGGGCGTCACCCGAGACTGGCGGAAGAACTCCCCGGCCTCTACGATGCGGATACAATCCTGCATCTGCTGGAGTGTTGTGTTCGGTACTATAAGGAGTACAGCAAGGGTGGAGAAAGGTTCGCGGCCCTGGTGGAAAGGGCCGGGCCGGCATTTTTCGACCTCCTGTCGGCGGAAGCCCGTCATTACCGGAAAGACGCCTGACAGCCTTTTCAGATCGTCCGCAGTAGAGAAAAACAGGAAAACGGGATCGGACTCGCAGATTCCGGCGAGTCCGATCCCGTTTCGCAAGCGGCCGAGGTTCGCGTCGCTGCGGTCAGTCGGCAGGGTGGCTTTACCTCCTGCTGAATCAGCCGATTCGAGGCCCCGCATCGATGACGCTTTTTGCAGCCTGATCTTCGAACTGGGCGAAGTTCTCCCGGAAAAGCCGGGCCAGCTTGCCTGCCTGTGCATCGTAGTCCGACGGATTCGGCCAGGTAGCTCGGGGATCGAGGATCTTCGAGGGCACCCCCGGGCATTCGGTCGGCACCTGGAACCCGAAGACCGGTTCGGGCCGCATGCGGGCCTTTTCGAGCGAGCCGTCGAGTGCGGCCTTCAAAAGAGCGCGGGTGAATTCGATCTTCATGCGCGATCCCACCCCATAAGGGCCTCCCGTCCAGCCGGTGTTGACCAGCCAGCAGTTCGCCTTGTGTATCTTGATCCTTTTCGCCAGCAGTTCGGCGTAGACGAAGGGATGGCGCACCATGAAGGGGGCGCCGAAGCACGCGCTGAAGGTGGCGCTCGGCTCCTTCACGCCCTTCTCCGTCCCGGCGACCTTGGCCGTGTACCCGCTGACGAAGTGGTACATGGCCTGGTCCTCCGTGAGGCGGGCGATCGGGGGAAGGACGCCGAAGGCGTCGGCTGTCAGGAAGATGACGTTGCGCGGGTGGCCGGCCATGCCGGAACGCACGATGTTGGGCAGGTGGCTCAACGGGTAGGAGGCGCGGGTGTTTTCGGTCAGGCTCGCGTCATCCAGGTCGAGGCGGCGCAGGGTCTCGTGTTCATCGCCACGTTTTCCAGGATCGTTCCGAAACGGCGGGTGCATTCGTAGATCTCGGGCTCCGATTCGCTCGAAAGCTTGATCACCTTCGCATAACAGCCGCCCTCGAAGTTGAAGATCCCCTTGTCCGACCACCCGTGTTCGTCGTCGCCGATGAGCAGGCGCTCCGGATCCGCCGACAGCGTGGTCTTTCCGGTACCCGACAGACCGAAGAAGATGGCCACGTCGTCCGGGTCGGCCTTGCCGGCGTTGGCGGAGCAGTGCATGGAGAGCACGTTCCGTTCGGGCAGCAGGAAGTTGAGGACCGTGAAGATGGACTTCTTGATCTCCCCGGCGTAGGCGGTGCCGCCGATCAGCACGAGCTTCCTGGAGATGTGGAGGGCCACGAAGGTCCCGCTGCGGGTCTCGTCGTCGTCCGGGTCGGCGTGGAATTGGGGGCAGTGCAGGACGGTGAAATCCGGAACGAAGGACTTGATCGGGGCCCGCTCCCTAGGCAGCTGGATGAACATGTTGCGGGCGAAAAGGTTGTGCCAGGCGAACTCCGAGACGACCCGCACGGCCTGCCGGTAGGTCTTGTCCGCCCCCGCGTAGCAGTCCTGCACAAAGACCGTCTTTCCGCGCAGGTAGGCGGCCATCCGTTCGTGGAGGGCCTTGAACCGCTCCTCCGGGTACTTCACGTTCACCTTGCCCCACCAGACATCCCCGGTCGTGTTCGGTTCGTCCACAACATACTTGTCCTTGGCCGCCCGGCCCGTGTGCTGGCCCATGGATACCACCAAAGGCCCCAGGTGCGCGATTTGCCCCTCGTAGCGGCGGATGGAATGTTCGTACAATTCCGGGGTGGAACGGTTCCAGTACACCTGCCCCAGGTGGTGGAGACCGACCTCATCCAGTTGATGGTCGGGTATCAGATCACGATTCTCCATTGGTTGTCCTCCTGTCATGACGGTCAAAGGCATCTTCGATGCTGGAGGGGTTGGATCCTGATTCAATCATCCGATTCAATCGTTTTTTCGCCGTCTTTCCGAACGGCGCAGCTTGGCGCGATCCAAAGCGGGGAGCCCTTTTTCCAGCTTCACGTTCCTCAAACCGGTCAAGGCGCCTCTTTATAACTCTCTCAGGACCTCAAAACCTTTTTATCCCTTTGCTATGGCGGCGTAAGGCCCCTCGCCTGTTCCTCAGCCCAGGTTGGCGTTTACGAAATCCCAGTTGATGAGTTTCTGGATGAAGGCATCCAGGTAATCTCCGCGCCGGTTCTGATAGTCGAGATAGTAGGCGTGCTCCCACACGTCCACCGTCAAAAGGGGCTTCAGTCCATGGGCGATGGGGGTGTCCGCATTGGATGTTTTCATGACCGCCAGCCTTCCCTCCCGCAGGACCAGCCAGGCCCAGCCGCTGCCGAACTGGGTCAGGGCGGCATCTTTGAACTGCTTCACGAAGGCATCGTGACCGCCGAAATCCGCCTGTATCTTTTGGGCTGCGGCGCCCGAGGGCGCCCCGCCGCCGCCCGGCTTCATGGAGTGCCAGTAGAAGGTGTGGTTCCAGACCTGGGCCGCGTTGTTGAAGATGCCGGCCCGGTCGGGGCTCCCGGCGGTCTTCTCGATGATGTTTTCCAGGGTCTCTCCGGCCAGATCCGTCCCTTCCAGAAGTTTGTCGAGGTTTGCCACATACGTTTGGTGGTGCTTCCCATGGTGGAAGTCCAACGTGGTGGCACTGATCGCCGGGGAAAGCCCCTCTTTGGAAAAAGGAAGTTCGGGCAGGGTGATGGTCATGGTGTCGCCTCCTTCTTGAATGGGTTGTCCTGATGGGACGTCATTACTGGAATGTGCCGTGACGTCAATAACGGAGCACAGCTGCAAGGGGGGCCTGGTCCGGGACCTCTTCGGGCGAAACCGCGTATACCCTGCCCCCCGTGAGGAGCGTCTGGATAGCCGTAAAATCCAGGATGTCCTCATCGCCGGGTTCATGGCTCTTGTGCACGTCGACGGTCTGAGCCTCCGGATCGAGCCTGCCCCAGACCTGCACCCCGACGGGGACGAAGACCAGTTCGATCCGCCCGTGAAGCGCCGCCAGGACCGCCTCGGTGACCTCGGCCGTCGTCTGCCCGGTGCCTGCCAGCTGCCGGTACCGGGCGGCGCCATCCTCACGTTCCTGTTTGAATACCGGTTCGACAATGGCCCAGGCCTTTTGGTGAAGCTCATCGGGTTTCATCCGTTCGGGGTTTCCCGGGATGCCTTCATCCATCAGGAAGGGGTAGGTGTTGACTTCTTTATAGAGCGGAAAAAGGTTGTCGACCGCCGCAAGCACCAGAGGGGAGGACCCCTCCGGCGGCAAATCGCGCAGGGATTTATCGACCCTTCGGAACCATTGCCGGATGCGGTTCTTGGTTTCGTTGCCGAGTTCGTGTCCGTGAAAGACGGCGGCGCGTTTACCCCCTGAAGTCGAGCGGGTCCCGGTATGAAATTGCAGCTGCTTTTCCGGGATGCCCTCCGGAAAGGCCTCGGAAAGATTCAGCGGCACATCTTCCAGCTCGATTTCATCGACCGTGTGGCGCGTTCCTGCCAGCAGCCGGAGCTGGTTCTGGCTGATCGCCAGAATATGGAACGTGCCGTCGCTGGTCAACTGGCGCAGCAGAGGCTTGGCGTGAAAGCGGTCCGAGACGACGATCAATTCGGGAAAATCGATCGGGACCCTGAAAAACTCGAGGGCATCCTCGGAGAAAAACACCGCCAGCCCGTCACTCTGCTTTCTCCAGAATGATTGATCCTGCAGGAGACGCTGAGGGGCGTTGAAGAGATCCTGGATCTGCGCTGAGCGCATGTCTTCGGCCTGCAGCCGCTCCTGCGCCTGGCGCAGGAGGTTTTTGAAGCGGATCGGGTCCTGCTCCGTTTCCTTTCCAGCCCGGTGCGTGGGCATATAAAGGGAAACACACCAGCCGAAATGCCGGTCGATGAACGCTCGCCGAAGTCGATCAAGGTTGATTCTATCCATAAAATACCTCCCCGTTTCTTTCGATATTTCATGTGGTTAGCAATGCTGCAACCAATCGTAACCCTACTTCCTTTCCGGGCATGCCCCCCCGAGATGGCCGAGCATGTTTCAGTCCAGGAAAGGGTTTTGCACAATGCCCGTAAGCGCCTTCCGAGAATATCACCGCCGGTGATGATCCGCCGGGTGCTGTTCTAGAGCACGGATCCGAATTTCAGGGCGTGCCTTGAAAAATAGGCTTGGGGGAAGCTTTCCCCGAAGAGGGTGATGATCGACGTGGAAAGCAGAAACACTGTGACCCCGGCTAACACCGACCCCGAAAGTAGGGCCACGAGCACATTGACCGCGACATTGGCCCAGAGGATTGTGGTCAGGAGAAAATTGGCGTCCTGCCTCAAAGCCATGACATGGCGTGCATCTCGATTGCCCACATCTCGAACTCCGGCTTGCTGACTGTAAAAAAGACGAAATTGAGTCCGGACAGCATGGCTGACTGGGAAATGCACAGCATTATGCCGATCCAGAAAAGGATGGGCATGTCAGGCAACCACCGCAGCATCCTTCATAGCTGTCCCATAGTCTACAGGGATTGTCGGTCGCCGTGAATCTATTTATGACCATTTATAACCATGCAGGGGGCTCGCGTGCCGGATTTTCCGGATGGGTTTTTTGAAGCCCCTGTCCAGCGGGTTCCGCCGTCGTCAGGATCAACGAATTTTTTTACGGCCGGCCGCCTATGCCACTCGAGGCAGCAGCTCGCCATGGATACGAAGCCATATGCCTGGACCCTGGTCTCCGGGTGCTGATGGGGCGGCGCCCCTTTCAACCGAGGACCTTGATATTTGCTGGAACGAGGCGGACGGGATCCGGGACAGGCGAGGCGTAGAAGAGAGACTTCGGGGCGTATCTCAACCTATGCGGATGAGACAGTGGTGCCTTGCCTGAAGGGGACAGAACACCGGGTGGCGTCTGTGCCCGGATTGAGGGGCAGATGGGTGCTGGCGGCTTGGGCGGGAGTGCAGAGGAAGGGTGAAGATCCTCCCGAAACGGTGTGCGGGAAAACCGCATATCCCGCTCACTTCTCTACCCGATGCGGAACCTGCGGAAACCAAGGGCAGCCAGGAGTGTGAGAAACGCGAAGAAGAGCATTCCCCGCTCGGTCAGGGTCGGCACGGCCTGGAGAATGGTCTTGTTTTGACCGGTTGGCAAAAAGGTATGGATCCCATTCAGAAGACTTGTCGAACAATGCCCCTTGGACACGCAGAATGAAGGTTTTGCCGCCCGCGGCCGCTTCGGGCGGCGTCCATCCTGACCGGCCAGAGTTTACGGCTGGGCTTCCAGGCCAGGTCGATGTCTTCGCCGATGAGACTTCGAAGCCCCGGGCCAGGATGGCCTCCCGGCCGCCCTTTTGGGTGAAACAGGATTCGAGGTGGCGCAGGCGGACGTTGGCGAATTCCGCAGCGGAATAAACGTCGGCGCGAGCCAGGGTCAGGTCCGGCTCGCATATGTCGGCGGCATCGTCATAGTCTCCGGGCTTCATGCGCTACCCGCTTCGTTTACCGTGTCCAGGCCTGGAAGGCTCACGCTTCTCCCCGCAAAACGCTCTGCACTTTTTCTGCAAGGTTACGGATGTTGAACGGTTTCTGGATAAACGGTATACCGGGGTCTAATACGCCGTGGTGAACGATGGCGTTGTCCGTATAGCCCGACATATAAAGGACTTTGAGATGAGGATGGTTACGGCGCAGCCGGTCGATCAACTCTTTGCCGCTCATGTTCGGCATGACCACGTCGGTGATGATGAGGTCAGGCGGCAACCCCTTTTTTCCCACCAGCAGTAACGCTTCGCCGCCGTTGGCGGCCAAGGTCACCTTATAACCTAAACGTGAAAGGAGGCTTGCCATCAGTTTGCGCAGACTCTCCTCGTCTTCCACTACCAGGATATGTTTGCCGCCCCCATCGTGCGAAACCGCCTCGTGCTTGGCGGCTGCCGGCCGCTGCAAGGCCTCGGTTTGCGGGAGGTAGATCTTGAACGTCGTGCCCTGGCCCGGCTCGGAGCAAACCCAGATGTTGCCCTCTGACTGGGTTATGATGCCGTAGACCGAGGAAAGCCCCAGGCCGGTTCCCCGGCCTTTTTCCTTTGTGGTAAAAAACGGGTCGAAAATATGACGCAAGATCTCCTTATCCATGCCGCACCCGGTGTCTGTTACGGCCAGGTGCACGTATTCTCCCGGTTCGACCCCGGGATGCTTCTCTGCATAGGTATCGTCCAGTTCCACATCGGCGGTTTCGATGAGCAGTTTGCCGCCTTGCTGCATGGCATCGCGGGCATTGACTGCCAAGTTCAGGATCACCTGCTCGATTTGTCCCCGATCGGCCGGTACCCGGGCGATGTCTTTGCCAAGGATCAGCTCCAGTTCAATGTCTTCACCGATCAACCGGCGCAACATTTTTTCAAGGTCCAGGATCAGATCGTTCAGATTCAGTACCTCGGGTTGCAGGGCCTGCTTGCGGCTGAAGGCTAGAAGCTGCCGGGTCAGGGCCTTTGACCGGTGACCGGCCGCCACTATTTCTTTGATATCCTCCTGCAGGGGGTCTCCTTGGTGCAGTTTTTCGAGGATAATCTCTCCGTAACCGAGAATAACGCTGAGCATGTTGTTGAAATCATGAGCCACGCCGCCGGCCAGCCGGCCGATGGATTCGAGTTTCTGGGCCTGCTGAAATTGCTCCTGAAGCGTGTCTTTTTCCTTACCGAGACGCAATTGCTGTGTGATGTCGCGCTTGACCGCCACGTAATTGAGCGTCTGACCCGATGCATCTTTGACCGGTGAGATCGTCGCCTCCTCGGTATAGAATTTGCCGTCTTTGCGCTTATTCACCATACGCCCTTTCCAGATGCGGCCATTGGAGATGGTTCCCCAGAGGCCCTGGTAAAAGGCTTTGTCCTGCTTGTCGCTTTTGAGCAGCCGTGGATTGTGTCCGGTGGCTTCTTCCCGGCTATAACCGGTGACGGCTTCGAAGGCCGGATTGACATACAGGATCGTTCCTTCGGGATCGGTGATCAAGACCATTTCGCCGGCCTGCTCGACGGCCATGGTCACCTTCTGAAGTTCAGCCTCTTTCGCCTGTCTGACCTGGTTTTCCGCTTTCAGATCTTCCAGGATGCTGAGCATCGCGTTTTGGCTCGCCCGCAAATTTCGATTCGCCTCTTGAAGCGCATCATAGCTTCGTTTGCGCTCGGTGATGTCTTCCGATATTCCAAGTAAATACTCCGGCCTACCTTGGCCGTCGAAGAGGAGAACCTTCCTGGTGTGCAAAATCCGCTTACCGAGATGCCGGGTTTGAATGGATTGTTCCGGGATATCGATCATCTGATCGCCGGAAATGACCTCCCGGTCCTTCTCTGCTATGCAATCCGCTTGCTCCTTGGGGAAAAGATCATAATCGTTTTTACCTACCAGTTCCTCCCGGGAGTATCCTATGAGTTCTTTTCCGGCCCGGTTGCACATCACGTAACGAAGGGTGTCTGCGTCTTTCAGGAAGATCACGACCGGGATGTTTTCGAGAATATTCCGAAGAAACGCTTCGCTTTTGCGCAGGTCCTCCGTTCTTTCCTCGATCCGCTGCTCCAGAGATACGTTGAGACGCTGGATCTCGTGAAACCGCTCCCGCAGGGAAGCGACCATTTCCCGGATGTTGTCCGTCAGGTAATGAATTTCCCGGATGGTGCTCTCGGGCCAGACGATTTGCTCGCCCGACTCGAGTCTGGCCGGCAGGTTGTGGCTGACCAGACCAAGTTCTTCAATTCCCGCAACCATGCGCCGGGTCACCCACGCGGCGACGACGTATGAGACGATCAGGATGCTGAACAAGAGGAAGAACTTCCCCGAATATTCGTTGTGGAGCCTTTCCTGAAACGATGAAACCGGCTGTTCCAATATAAGGCGCCATTCGGCTAGATCTCCGACGGCGGATTCGGCCACGTATATGGATTTACCCCAGAGGTCGATGGTGGAGGCGCCGGGGGCAAGCTGAGGGACCCACTGCCGGATCCCCTTTTCAATGTCGCTTGGAGACGCCTTGCTATTCGTTGCAGGCGGCAAGGATTTTCTGTGGAGACCGGTGATTGGTTCAAAACTTCCCTTTCCCATGGAAAAGGGTTTCATGACCTCTTGATCCCCGCGGTTGGTCAGGATCACGCTGCCGTTCTTATCCACCAGGGTGTATTGGAAATCCCGGCCGAGGGCATGGTTCTCGAGAATCGTCCGAATATGGTCGAAATCCATAATGCCCCCCACAGCGCTGTTGTACTCGCCGTCTACCAGCACGGGGGCCAGGAGGATTACCTCCGAACCGGTGTGGCTGAAGCGCGAGGGCATTGCCTCGGAGAGCATGGGCTTCAAGGTCTGGCGGAGGAGTGGCACATAGGGCCTGTCCGCAAAGGACTTCCCGATGTTGGGCCGGCCCAGTTCGTCCACCGTGGGGGAGTAGGCGACGGCGATGCCTTCCCTGTCCAGCAGGCAGATGCGCAGAAAGCCCGGGTCGGAGATATCGGCCTGTTCCAGGCGTGCCTGCATCTCTAAAGGGGATAGCGTTTCCGCCAGTTGAGCTAGATGGACGACTATTGCTTCTTTCCCTGCGACCCAGCTCTGAAGTCTGTCCGTCATATTGTGGCTGTTTCGCTCCACAATCAGACGGATTTCCCTGTCTGTATCGGCCAGATCGCTCCTGGCGTTCTGGATCATCAGAATAATGGATGTCAGCAACACAAACAGAAGGACAAGGTTGGTGAAGACCTCACGGAGGGAGATTCGTTCCGCCTCTGAAGGTCGGCTGAAGCTGGTGAAGACCAGCCGGGCCACCAAGGCGTTGGCGATGCCGTTGAAGGCCTGTTTGGTGATGAGGAAGAGGCTGTTGCTGGCCGGAAACCCGGAGAGGATATAGAAGCAGAACAATCCCATCGGAATGCCGAGAATCATCCAGTAGAGGGCGTCGGCTGTGACCAGGGTGACTCGGCGGCGGGTGAAGAGCCAGCCCGCGACTGCCGACTCCCCAGTCATTGTGATAAAGGCCCACGGGTGGTTCCAGGTCAAATAGGTGTAGCTGGAGATGACGGCGGCGGCAATAACACCCCTGCCCCAGCCGAAGATCTGGAGGGCTAGCATGGCAAAGATGCTGCCGAAGATGAAATGGACGTTCAGGATGGAGAAAGTGAAATGATTGCCGGCCAGACCGGCGGCGATCAGCGCCAGCAACAGCGGATTCGCGTATCGGCCGGTCCTGATATCGGCGATCTGCACCGTGGTTGCCATGGGTTCCTCCTGGATCTTGTGCCTCAGACAAAGTGTCTGCTGAAACAAGTCCGTCATTCCATGATCTTGTACTTTTCCTCTTTGCTGGCCTGCTTTAGCAGCGCATTGACCTCTCGCTTCAGTTCGATGATTCGATCCTCCCGGTCGAGCATTACACTATGCCATCGCTGCAGTTCCCGGAACCGCTCAGCAAGGTTTTCCTCAGCCCGCTTTATTCGGAGCAGGGCGTTGATGGTGGCAAGCAGGACCGGCGGTTCTACGGGTTGAGTCAGATAGCCATCCGCGCCCATATTCAATCCTTGTGCCTTGGACCTGTTGTCCAGATAGGTGGCCGAGATGTGCAGGACCGGTATATGGGCTGTAAGGGGATTTTCCTTTAGCTTGCGACAGACCTCGAATCCATTGATATCCGGAAGGTTCACGTCTAGGACGATCAAGCCCGGCCCTGTAGCCGCCTTTTCCAGGGCACCGCCGCCTGTGGCTGCTTCGATGACCGGGAACCCTTCTTTCTGTATCACCCTGACTATGGCGTAACAGCCCGCGTCGTTGTCGTCCACTACCAGGATAGTCGGCTTATCCTTATGCTGCCTGTTTTTCTCCTTATTGCCCCTCTGCGATTTGCGCGATCGTATCGCGGATCCTGACGACCGCCGCCTCCCGGGATGTGGATTCTTTGGAAAGCACTGCCAAGGCCCGGGCGTTGAGATCCCGGCGCTCGGCCTCGTCCAGCACCTTGGAAGTCAGGATGATTACGGGATATGTTCGGTTCTGGGCGAGGCTTTGAGCCGCGAGAGGGTTTCGAAACCGTCTATATCCGGCATCATGAGGTCGAGAAAGATGATGCTCGGCTGTTCCTCGTCGGCCCGTATCAGGCCCTCTTTACCGCCGGTAGCCTATACTTGGTGTCGGCAAGCTGTCCCTTGAAGATGTGGCGTGCGACCTCGTCATCGTCGATGATCAGTATCTTCTCGATAGGTAGGCGCTGTGCCACTTCCCGGAGCTTGGCCAGAAGCCACTTGCGCTCCACCGGCTTGGTGGCGAAATCCTCGGCGCTGATGGAAAAACCTTTTTGCTGGTCCTCCAACCTCAAGGCGACAAAGACCGGGATATGCTGGGTCGCCTCGTCGGACTTGAGTTTCGTCAGAAATCCCCAGCCATCCTCGCCCTTGAGCAGAATGTCGAGGATGACGGCAAAAGGGGGCGATCGTTTGATCGTTTCCCTGGCTTGTTGTAGGGTGCGAACTGAAAACACCTGAAATCCTGAGCCGTTAAGATAGTGTCCATCCGGAAATGAGGATTTTTGGCCAATATCAAGGAAATGAAGCGTTTGCGCGGAGGCGACCTGGTGGTCGCCGCACAAGCAAACGTGCAGATTGACGCCGAGATTGGCCAAAAAGACCATTTCCGGATGGACACTAAATAGCTCAGAGTATGAGATATGAGCGTTATGGGCTTACGTTTACGGTGAAAGGCGATCGGAGTCAACGTCTGCAAGACGGCCCGGTATCGGCTCAGTTTGACCCACTTCTTGTCGATCCGCAAGATCGGATCAGAACCCATATCATGTTTGCTGCTGAGCCACAAATGGTAAGTGTATGAATCGCTTTCACAAGCCCCATTTTTTTCTGTTTATTCTGATCGGATTCAGCTATTTTTTCAGCTCCTGGGGGATTATCGTGGTTGTTGATACGGACATAGGGATTTCCGATGACAAGATGGAGGCATCTTTGAGGGGCTTGTGAAAGCCGATGGTTCCTCGACCCGGAGACATGCCTGAACCGGGCTGGGGCGAGCTTGTGTGCGAATCTAGAGGGTTTCCTTCCTTAAATGGTCTTTTTTGCCAATCTCAGCGTCAATCTGCACGTTTGCTTGTGCGGTTAACCTGGTCGCCTCGGCACTAACGCTTGATTGCTTTGAGATTGGGAGAAAATCCTCATTTCCGGATAGGAAACAGGGTTGCGCTGGATAGCCATTTCCGGATGGACAACAAAGAACGCCCTCGAGGGTTTGATGAAGCCACGAAGAGTGAAATTTGACCCTGTGAGGCAAAGGAGGACCTTGTGCCTGAAAAAATCTGCATTGTCGATGACAATCTGGTGAATCGGAAGCTTCTGTCTGGAATTTTGAAGAAGGAAGGCTACGAACTCATCGAGGCAGCAGACGGGGAAGAGGCTATTGGACTGACAATGAAGGAATTGCCCGACCTGATTTTACTGGATATCATCATGCCCAAAAAAGATGGATACCAGGTTTGCGCGGAACTGAAAAAAGATGCGCGGAGCACGCACATTCCCGTTATTTTTCTCTCTGCCAAGACCCAGGTGGAAGACAAGATCAAGGGCCTCGATCTCGGAGGGGCCGACTACGTGACCAAGCCCTTTGACAGGGGGGAGGTCCTTGCCCGCGTCAGGACCCAGTTGAATATTGCGCGGCTCACGAGGGAGATTGTGGAGGCCAACGATGAGTTGATGCGAAAGCAGAGGCGGTTGAACGAAGACCTCGAGGCGGCTGCCGGGATTCAGCAGAGCCTCCTTCCCCACGGTGCCCCGGAAATGGAAAACGTGTCGGTCGCATGGCGGTTCATGCCCTGTGACAGCATCGGAGGGGATATCTTCAATGTGATTCGACTGGATGAGACCCGCTGGGGAATATACATGCTGGATGTGAGCGGCCATGGGGTCCCTTCTGCCCTGGTGACGGTATCGGCTTCTCAGTTGCTTCGTCCCCAAAGGGGATTGCTCATGAAGAAGGCGATCCAACCTCCCCCCTATTATGAGATTCGGGGCCCGTCGGAGGTGCTCGATCTGCTGGACCGGGAGTACCCTATCGAGCGGTTTAACAAGTACTTTACCATCACCTACCTGATACTGGATGTGGAAGCGGGCCTTATCCGCTACAGCAATGCGGCCCATCCTCCTCCGATCCTCCTCCGCAGAGATGGACGATTGGAGTTATTGGAAGAGGGGGGCACAATTATCGGGATGGGGGGTGTACTCCCTTTCGAAGAGGGAGAGAAACGCGTCGATCCGGGAGATAAACTCTTCATCTATACGGATGGAATACCGGAGTATGAGGACGAGACAGGGCAACTTTACGGTCAAGAACGGTTTGTTGAGGCATTGCTGCAATTGAGGGAACGACCGATTGCCGAGGTCGTGGATGGGGTGATCGATGCCCTGATGGCCTATGGGAATAACCATCCACCGCGAGACGATGTCACCCTTTTAGGGATCGAGATAAAGGATAAGGCAAACAGAAATCAAGGTGGCTAATGGATTTTAAACGGGTTACGTTTCTGATTGACAGCCGTATGGAGAATGTTCCGCTCGTTGGGATGGCGCTGAACCGGTTGTGCCTGGCCGCCTCTTTTTCTACCATTGATGCCTTTAATATTGAACTGTGTACCGTTGAGGCCGTCACCAACAGCATTCGACACTGCTATGGAGAAAAGGCGGGGCATGAGGTAAAGATTGTATTGACATTTACGACAGAAGATGTGGTGCTGGATATCTGTGACATCGGCCCTTCTATGGATGCCTGTCTGTTGGAAAAGGCGGCTATTCAACACCAGGTCGATGATGACTGCGGCATCGAGGATATTCCAGAGGGCGGAAGGGGGTTGGGCATCATGAGGGAAATCATGGACAGTGTGGCCTATCGATCCGAGGGAGGAGTCAATTGTTTGACACTCAAGAAAAGGCTTCCTCAGAAAGAGACCACATAATCGGATTAGAATTGTTGACGAGACGATGTAGGCTTTTAAAGGGATCCCAATGGGTGTCCGTCGTGAAGTATTTTATCAATCGGCTCAGCAATTGATTACTGCTCAACGTTAAGCTAAGGAGGCAACAAATGGAAATAGGTGAGGTAACAATTAGCAGTGTGCCTGTATTGAAACTCAAAGGGCGTTTGGACGCCGCTTCGGCCAGGGATTTCAAAGAAAAGATCGGTTTGTTGAGCAAGGAAAACCGGGTAAACTTGGTCATTGACATGGCGGAAGTGGATTTCGTCGACAGCTCGGGACTCGGGAGCTTGGTGTCATCCCTTCGTACGGTCAACAAGCAGGGGGGAGACATCAGGCTCTCGGCCCTGCAGAACCAGGTAAGGTCGGTTTTTGAACTAACGCGGTTGCACCGGATCTTCGGGATCTATGACGACAGCACGGCTGCTGCCATGAGTTTTTAGTCGAAAAATCGCCCGACCGTAGATGATATACCATCCAAGAGCGCGCGTACTTCCGCGGTTCCGTTATGCCATCTTGCTGATCATGAGGCGAAAATAGTCGGCTACGTTGTCAAAAGGCATGTTCAGGGGATCGGAAGAAAGGATGGCGGCATAGGAGTCCTCATGCTCGGGGGCGAATCCGTGCATGGCCGGCAGGGCGTTGAGTCCCATGTCGCAGGGCTCGATCTGCCATCCTGGATCCATGAGCAGGATCTCGTCTCCATACATGTGATCCTCGAAATCGATCCCGTAGCGCAACTTGTCCTCTGAAGTCAGCAGACGGCTGTGGGGGATGTTTTGCAGGACATCCATGAGGATGCCCATGGCTCCCTGGTTCAGGAACCAGATCCGGGCCATGGTGGAATCATATGTGGCCACAAAATCTTTCCCGAATCGAAGACCTTGACCTTCCACTTGCCGCTGCACATCCACCACCCCGGCCAGGGTGGTCATGCCGTGGTCGGAAAATATCGTCAGACTGATGTCCTGATACGATCGTTCCACTGCCTTTAAAAGGCCTCGAATCCGTCCGGTATACCAGTTGAGCTTGAGATCTACCTCCGGGCCGTTTTTGGTCACGCGATGCAGCAGGGCGTCCATGGCCGCTGTGTAGAGAAAGGCAAACCGAATGTCTCCCTTTTCCACATCCCGGATGAGGGCACGGATATTTTCTTCCTCCGGGAGCCGCCAGTTGGAGATATGATAGGGGAATTCCCGTTCCTCGAGAACATCGGCAAGGTTCTTGACCGGGTGGAGCCCATCGGGCGCGAAAAGGTCGGTTTTTTCGATATAGTCAAAATAGGGAAGTCGGTCAAAGGGCATGGCATACAGCTCGAAATAGCCGGTGTAGCCGTAGTGCCTCTTCAATAATTTGGAAAGCTGGTGTCGAACCCACCATCGGTCGAAGATGGACCGGGGGAGAAGGCCGAGACCCAGACGGCGGAACAACTTAAAGGGGGATTTGTCCGGTGCATAATAATAGAAACTGAGGTGTTTGTGAACCACGGGCCGCTCGCCCGTCAGGATGGTGGGAATGGCGGTGCACGAGTAGCCGAACTGCATCTGGACCGGCAGGCGGTGCGGGAGTAGATCCTCAAGAAACCGCCGGTCCTTTATGATCTCCCATCCCATCGCATCGATGAACATGAAAATGGCAATCTTCTTCATGGCGATGTCTCCCACTCCATTTTGACCAAGAATTGAACGGATGGCAGGAAAGGGCGCAGCGACGTGCTCTCCCCTTATAAAATCGGCGAAATAAAATAGACATTTTCCTCATATTGGGCTCGATAAGGCATCCGGAAACGGATTGGATTCCGGCTTTCTCCAGGATGGTATTTTGAAGACGATCATCAGGTTGTCAATAATGTATCCATGGTGCAGTGCCTTCCGGTTTTGCCAGTTTCACCGGTTCCCGACCTGGTGCCTCGATCCCGCGTCGAAGGAGAAGGGAGCCTTCACCCAGGAAGAGCCGCGTGAGGGATTTCAGGTAGTCGATGCGGGCTTGTACCTGGGAGACCTGGCTTTCCACCAGGTCCCGTTCGGCTTGGGCCACCCGGTACATGGTGGATTTGCCGAGTCGATACCGGTCAATCTCGGCTTGCAGTTTTTCCGTCTGGTATGTCACGCTAAGCGCCGATGCCCGAATCTGCTCCCAGGCCCGGTTGATCTCCACCACTGCGGAGAGCACATCCTCTTCCACCAGTTGGGTCAGGTTTTGCAGAGCTTCCTGATCCTGGGCCAAATGCAGCGTAGACCTTTCGTGCCGAGCCTTTGCCCCCCGATTGATGGGTGGAAATTCAAAGCGGAATCCTGCCAGAACATTCATGCCCTCGTCGCTATGCCCTATATCGTTTAAAGAATTGCCAAAGGAGCGAGAGTAGCCCGATCGGCCCAGGGTGATGAAGAGATCCAGCCTCGGCAGGAGCCCGTTCTTGGTCTTGACTAGCTCCAGACCTCCCCGCTCCACGGCCAGTCTGGCCTGGTTGAGTTCAGGCCGCATTCGGTGGGCGAAAGCGAGATGAGCTTCAATATCCGCAATTCGGGCATCCGGGGCCTCCGGAGGGGTCAGGATCCGCAGTTGCCGATTCCACAGGGATTTCCCCGGGGGATTGATGAGGCGAAGGAGTATGAGGCGGTTGGTCTCCAGACGACTTCGCGCATCGATGAGATTCTGTTGACGCACTGCGGCCTCAGCTTCGGCAAAGTAGATCTCGGTCCTGGCTACCTGCCCCAGTTCGATCCGTTCCCGTGTTTCCTGGGTTAAACGGTTGGCAAGATCCAGGGATTTTGTGTAGATCGTTTGTTCTTCCTGGGCCAGGGTGTAATCCCAGTAGGCATCTTCAATGGCCGCGGTGAGGGCCTCGGCCAGTCCACGTAGTTCATATTCCGAGGCCTGCGTATCGATCCGGGCTTGATGAAGGCTGGCAAGATTCACGTCCTGTCCAGCCCCCTGCAGCAGGGCCTGGGTGATTCCTATGTTTGCGTAGCTGCGATAGGTATCGTCGGGATCTTGAGTATTCGGGTCGTCCAGGGACCGGTCCGCCCCCACAGTGAGATCGAGAATCGTGCCGAAGGGAAGGGGCTGTGAGATCCCAGCGTCGGCCCCGAAGGATCGATTCACGGTCCTGGCTTTGGTCCTTTCCCGACCGAGGCCGCCGTTGGCCCAAATGAGTGGATCAAAGACCGCTTGTTCTTCAACTTCATAAGTGTACTGGATCTGGGGTACCAGGTGTTCGACCCGAAATTCCCGATTGTTTTCCAGTCCGAAGAGGATGGCCCGGGGCAGCGATAGCTCCAGAGGTCCTGCGGGAGGAACGCCCAAGGCCGGGGGCACTTTTTCGATCGGCTCGAACGGTGGCGGGATGGGAAGACCTTCCTTTTTTTCTTCCTGACTCGTTTCAGGATGTATAAGGTTGTTGGAAGGTCCCCGTGCCGGTACCAGACATCCCGTCAGCAGAGCTATCAGTGATCCGGCCGCAGCCGCGGCAATGGAAATCGTAAACAAATTTTTCCATTTCCACCGGTGGGCATGTAAAGTGCCGGATGATCCATCCTCGGTGGGGTCTAGAGCCTGAAACCGACTTCGTTTTGAGATTTGAATGTCAGATTTTGAATTCATGATATGAAAAACCATGTGGCTATCTGTTAACAGTTGTTCCAGCCCCTTCATTCAACGTTCAATGTTGACGTTCGATCTACCAATGTTCCTCCTCTGATAAGTCTTTCCAAAGATCAAATCGGATGCCCCCGCGGGAAGAGGCAGAACTGTACCTTGAACCTGTAACGCTCGTAAAGTTCTATACCACACTGAGCCCTAGGGGAAAAGTACAAGATGATTTTTTATAAGCCCGAGCGTCTTGACATGTTGGGTCATATTCACCAAAATAACGTGTGACGGCATTTATTTCATTTCTTAGGGCCTTGCCAGTCCAGAAGGTTCAGCCTGGGGCGTGGCGGGTCTGTGGCCAGGGCCGCAACGTATTCGGCGAAAGGTGAAAACCCGCGAAGAAACATGGCCTTGTGATGGCCCTCTATGCCTGGAACATGAAAAATCTGCGGGTTGCAGGCGAGTGTAGTCATGAATGTATCGAGCGGAATCGAGAGCCCCCGGCCCACTGCCTTAAGACAGGCCTCTTTTTGGACCCAGATCTCGAAAAAAAGGCGGTGTCTGACGTCGCCTTTCCGCGAAGCGATGGCTAGTGCCTCTTCATCTGCAAAAAACCGCCGTGCCAGTTGAAGGGCGGGGACGTTTCGGTCCACATATTCCACATCCACGCCCAAAGATCTGGCTCTACCCAGGGCTAGAAGGAGCAGGTTTTTTGAATGGGAAAGGCTGAAGGAGATGCCCGATCCCGAAAAGGCGCATTCGGGTTTTCCGTAAACAGACAAAGATATGGGTACCGCCTCAGGGTCGAGGCCGAGATGGCTTCCCAGAAGCTGTCGCAGGATGCCCCTTCCTGCTACGAAGGATGTCCTGCTCCAGGGATGGCGAAACCGGGCCGCCCTGACCTGCTCCTCCAGGGAAAGGCTTCGTCCTAAAACATGAAGCGAGGGCACGACAGCGGGAAGGTGCACTCGCCAGATATGGACCTCGCTGTTTCCAAGCGGAGGCGGGGAACTCGGTTTTGCCCATTCTGACAACGGACGCTGCGTCATGGGCACAGGATAAACCGCGATTTGTATTTTGAAAAGCAACTATCAACCGAGAGCGTTGAGTAATCTGCCTTAAGCGGAAAAAGGAATGACTGCAGGCAAAAAAGACATGATCGCCGTGTCCAGAGAAAATTCCCCCGGTATGTCGGGGGTGGAAAGGGAGTTACCCCATCCTGTCTCCATCCATGACCGGTTTCTGACCCAAGCGGAAACATGGCCGGGATCCGTGGCGGTAATATACGGGCAGGACGAGCTGACCTACGGGGAACTGAAGGATCAAGCACTGGCCCTGGCCGGCGAAATCCGGGCCATGGGCGTTGCGCCTGGGTCACTCATTGGTATCTGTATGGACCGTTCGACCTATGTCATCACAGCGATTTTGGGGACGCTCATGGCCGGATGCGCCTATGTGCCCCTCGACCCCTCTTATCCGGCACGCCGGCTTCAGGATATGACCGCCGACACCCAAAGCTCCCTGATCCTGACCCGGTTGGCCTACGCGCCCCTCTTCGATGGTATTGGGGCTGTTGTGCGGCCCATCGACGAAAATCCGATTCAGCGCGGTGGGCCTTCCGCTCCGGCACAGGCTCCCTGCCAACCCGATACGCCCGCCTATATCATTTATACCTCCGGTTCCACAGGGAGGCCCAAAGGGGTGGTGTGCCATCATGGCGGAGTGGTTAACTTGCTGAGCCATTTTCAGACATTTCAGCCCGTGGGGCCGGATGACCGCTGCAGTTGGTGGACCAGCCTCAATTTCGATGTATCGGTCTATGAGATCTTTTCATGTTTGTTAAATGGGGCCACCCTGGTCATCGTACCGGAGGCCATAAGATCCGATGGCCCCCGCTTCGTGTCGTGGCTGGCCGAGAAGCGAATTACCAGTGCCTATCTGCCTCCCTTCATGGTTTCGGACTTGTTGGACTGGACCCGGAAAAACCCTACAGAGAGCCGCTTGCGGCGGCTCCTGGTCGGGGTGGAGCCCATACCTGAAAAAAGTCTTTTGGGGATCCAGGAGGCGATCCCTGGTCTTCTAATCATTAATGGATATGGCCCCACCGAGGCCACGGTATGTGCTACCCTCTACCCGATTTCTCCGGATCAGCCCATCCATGACAATACGCCCATTGGTCGGCCGGTCCAGAATACGGTCCTTTATTTACTGGACGAACAGCTGCTCCCTGTGCCGCAGGGAAGCGCCGGGGAACTCTACATCGGCGGCCAAGGGCTGGCCCTGGGCTATTGGAACCGTCCAGAGCTGACTGCCGGACGGTTTGTTTCGGACCCCTTCTCCAAGGACCCGGGTGCCCGCCTCTATAAGACCGGTGACCGGGTCCGCCTTCTGCAGGATGGCAACCTCGCGTTTCTGGGCAGGACAGACTTTCAAATCAAATTCAGGGGATTTCGGATCGAGCCGGGCGAAATCGAAACCGCGCTCAGGTTCCATGGCGGGGTCCTCGATGCGGCGGTTTTGCTTCGGGAGGATCGGTATCGGCGTCTGCAACTAACGGCCTATCTGGTCTCCCGGCAAGGGGAGATGGTTGGGATCCAGGACCTGCGGGTGCATCTCAAAGATCTCATTCCCGAATACATGATTCCCACGGCCTTTGTGTTTCTGGACCGCCTGCCGGTGACGCCCAACGGGAAGACCGATCGAGCCGCCCTACCGCCCCCCGATCCGGGGGTGAGAGGCCCGTCGGTATCCGCAGGCGCCAGGGGGGAGGCCCGCACCCCTCTCGAGGCCGCCATCCTGGGCTTTTTCCAGGAAGTTCTTGAGGTCACTGGATTGGGTGTCGAGGACCATTTCTTCGATCTGGGTGGGCATTCCCTCCTTGCCACCCGCCTCGTCTCCCGCATTCGGGACGTTTACGGGCTGGATCTTCCTGTCAGGACCGTGTTCGAGGCCCCTACGCCTGAGGCGCTGGCCCGGGAAATAGATGCTCTCCAACAGGGCCTGTCGTTAGAGAAGGCCCTCCCCCTTAAACCTGTCGAAGATGTCGGCCCACCGCCCCTTTCCTTCTCCCAGCTTCGGGTTTGGTACCTGGATCAACTGGAACCCGGCACCCCGGCCTACAATATCTGTCTCGCCTACCGGGTTGTAGGTCCCCTTCAGGTCCCGGCCCTCAAACAGGCCTTTGACGGGCTTATCGCCCGTCACCCATCGCTTCGCACGACTTTCCAGAAAATGGAGGGGCAGCCGGTTCAAAGCATTTCGCAACCCCAACCTCTGTTTCTGGAGATGCTGGACCTGACTCATCTCCCTGAGGCGGGCCGGGGGCTCGAAGCCGAGATGCTGGCCGAGCGGGAGTGCCATCGCGGATTCGATCTCACCCAAGGGCCCCTCTACCGGGTTCTGCTGGTGAAGATGGATCCGGAGCGTCATGTGCTGGTGCTGACGATCCACCACATTATCTCGGATGGATGGTCCATGGGGGTGCTGATCCGCGAATGGATGCTCCTTTACAGGGGGGCGGTTGAGAAAGAGACTGTTCTGCTGCCGGAACTTGCTATCCGGTGCACCGATGTGGCCCAGTGGCAAAGGAACTGGTTGGTGACCGATCGAATGCAGACTCAGTTGTGCTACTGGAAGGACCGGTTTCGGTCCTTGCCCGAGCCCTTGGACCTCCCCCTGGACCACCCCCGGCCTGCCGTTCGAAGTTACCGAGGAGACAGCCAGACTCTTTTTCTCGGCGAGGCGCTATGCGATCAGCTGCGTGTCCTGGCGCGGGCCCGGGGCGTCACCCTGTTCATGGTCCTGCTGGCTGGTTTCAAAGTCCTTCTGTATCGGTACACCCATCAGAAAGACCTGTGTGTGGGGACCTTTATCGCCAACCGCAACCGGTCCGAGATGGAAGACTTGGTGGGTTTTTTCATCAACAGCCTGGCTCTTCGGACCAGCCTCCAGGGGAACCCTCCCTTTGAGGATCTCCTTCAGCGCGTCAAGGACACTGCACTTGGGGCCTATGCCCATCAGGACCTACCTTTTGAAAGGCTTTTAGAGGAGGTCCACCCCGAGCGTAGCCTGAGCCGCACGCCCATCTTTCAGGTCATGATGGTTCTTCAGAACATGCCTTTTCCCCCTCTCAAACTGACCGGGCTTCATTGTCAACCTATGGACCTCAAGACCTTTCGATCGAATTTCGATCTGACCCTCTGGTGCTATGAAACCAGAACGAATATCAAACTCGTCTTGGAATATGCTACAGACCTTTTTGAACCGACCACCATCGAGAGGATGCTCCAACACCTCAGGAACCTTTTGGACGACGCAGGTGTCCGTCCCCAAGTGCAGATTTCTCGTCTCACCATGCTCTCTTCTTCTGAAAGAGAGCAGCTTCTTGAGGTCTGGAGCGGCAGGAGGGGGGCACAGGCGCCGATCAGCGAGCCGTTCTGTGTTCACAGACGGATAGAGGCTCAAGCCAGGCAAAGGCCGGACCAGACGGCCCTGGAAGCCCCTGGGATCCGCAGAGGCCGGTCCGAAAGATTGACCTATGCACAGTTGAACGAACGGGCCAACCAGTTGGCCCGTTATTTGGTTGCTCAGGGGGCTGGTTCGGACGAACTGTTGACGGTCCTGATGGATCGCTCCCCTCTTCTTATCGTCGGGCTTTTGGCCATCCATAAGGCCGGGGCGGCCTATGTGCCTCTCGATCCACACCATCCCACAGACCGCAACCGCTTCATATTGAAGGATACCGAGAGCCCGATCCTTTTGACGGACCGGGACAACGTGGAATTCGCGCAGTCCCTTGGCAGCACGTCACTTAAAATCATCTGCGCGGAGGAGGTCTGGCCGGAGGTAGCGAAGCTTTCTTCGGCGGACCTCAACTTCTCCCCCGATCTGCAAGACCCGGCCTATGTCATTTACACCTCCGGCTCAACAGGGACGCCCAAAGGTGTGCTCATCGAACACCGGTCCCTTGCCGCTTTTACCCAGGCGGCCCTATCCCTTTACGGTTTCACCCCCAAGGATCGAATTCTTCAGTTTGCCTCACCTACCTTTGATGCGAGTGTGGAGGAGATCTTTCCGACGCTTGCTGCTGGAGCCGCCCTTGTCCTTCGATCGGAGGCCATGATTCGGACCTTCCCCGACTTTGTGCAAATCTGCACCGACCTGGGCGTGACGGTCCTGGACCTCCCTTCGGCCTTTTGGCACGCATGGGTGGCGGAGATGGAAGCATGTTCCGAAACCATGGTCCCTGCCTCGCTCCGCATGGTCATTATCGGCGGGGAAGAGGCGCGGGCCGACCGGCTGGTAAGTTGGCAGCGGATGGTGGGTTCTCGGGTCCGCCTCATCAATACCTATGGCCCCACAGAGGCGACGGTGGTGGCCACGGCCCAGGATTTGCGGTGCATGAGGGGTGGGGTGGAAAGGGTCCCCATCGGAAGACCTCTAAGCCATGTGGCGGCCTATGTTCTTGGCCCGGAAATGACGCTTCTTCCTGCCGGTGTACCGGGTGAACTCTGTCTTGGCGGCGAAGGCTTGGCCAGGGGCTATTTGAATCGGCCGGAGCAAAATCGGATCCGTTTTGTCTCAAGTCCTTTCCACAAAAGAGCCAGCCTGTATCGGACCGGGGACCGGGTGCGATACCTTCCGGACGGATCCCTGCTGTTTTTGGGGCGGGTGGACCGGCAGATCAAGGTGCGGGGCTTTAGAGTGGAGCCGGGCGAGATCGAAGCGGCGCTCAACGGGCTTTCGGGTGTAGTTGGTTCGGCAGTGACCGCTGCACCATCCCAGGATGGCACGCTGCGCCTGGTGGCTTATGTAGTGCCGGAATCCGGATGGGAGCGGGACGAGTCCGGGATTCGATCATTGCTGGGGCAGGCCCTCCCCGACTTTATGGTTCCCTCCGAGGTGGTGTTCCTGGATGCGCTGCCTCTCACCCCCGGGGGAAAGGTGGATCTTCGAGCACTTCCGTCGCCATCCTCTCGTCCCGAGAGAGATTCAATAGACGTGGCGGCTCCACGTAATCCCATCGAGGAGGTCTTGGTCCGCATCTGGGAAGAGGTGTTTGACAGGGAACCTATCGGTATCCACGACAATTTCTTTAACCTGGGGGGACATTCCCTTCTGAGTCTACAGATCATTGACCGGGTCAATCAGGCAGGTCTCTGGTTGACTCCGGCCCAGTTTATGTTAAACCCTACCATTGAACGTTTGGCCCAGGTGGTCCAGACCGCCCAGCTCGTTTCGGGAGAAGACCGGACGTGTCTGGTGGAACTTCAACCCTATGGGAAACGTCACCCCCTCTTTTTTCTTCACTCCACACCGGGAGATGTGCTGGGCTACATGAACCTGGTGCAGGGCTTGGGACCGGACCAACCCTGCTATGGCTTTCAATCTCTGGGTCTCAGGGACCGGGAAAAGGCCCACTCCCGTGTGGAGGACATGGCAGCCTGCTACCTGAAGGAGCTGCGTGCCTTTCGACCGGCTGGTCCTTACTTCCTGGCTGGCTGGTGCTTCGGGGGTATTGTGGCAACGGAGATGGCGGTCCAAATCCAGCGGCAGGGGGACGACGAGGTTGTGCTCTTTCTCTTTGAGACCCCTTTCCCCCGAACGGACATTTTTGCAGCAGCTTACCAGGTGGATCGGTTTTTCTCCCTGGTCCGTATGGGGCCCAAAGGCTGGCTCTCCTATGTCCGGAACCGCTACCGCTACTGGCAAAACACCCGGCACGGGAACATCGATCGCCTTTTTTCTCTGGGGCTTGCCTCCGGTCCCCTGGCCAACCGGGACCGTGTCTACCGGATGAATCAGGAGGCCGTGCTGCGCTACCGCATGTCCACAACGCCCCGCTGCCCGATTCGGCTATTTAATGGGGAAGAATTAGAGGAAGGATTTATCCCGGATCCGCAGAACCTCTGGTTGCGGACCAGCCGGAATGTGCGCTCCTTCAAGATACCAGGGAACCATCTGACGATTTTGAGGAAACCCTGGGTGGATCGCTTGACGAGGGAACTCGACTGCTCCCTTCGAGAAACGCTATGAAAGAAAAACTCAGTTTCCAATCCGGAAAGGGTCTTTTTGGCCAATCTCGGCGTCGATTTGCACGTTTGCTTGTGCGGCGACCTAAAGGTCGCCTCCGCACAAACGCTTGATTTCCTTGATATTCGCCAAAAATCCTCATTTCCGGATTGGAAACCGGGTTGTACCGGGAAATCATTTCCGGATGGAGACCAGTTAGTGGTTATTAATTGCAAGCAGTTATGGCCCGACGCCGTCGGTCTTATCAAAAATCTAACGCTGGGGCTTTTCTTGATCTAAAATGGAATGCAGATAAAGGAATTGAGCTCAGCTGATAGGATGATTCAATTGTGATTCGAGTAGATAGAGCATTCAACAAGGTCACGCGTATAAGTTTTGTGAAAGCGTTGATTGTGCCCAATTCTTTTAATGCCGTGATCTGGATTCGGATCTACCAGTGGCTGGAGCGGATGCATCTACCGACATTTATTGCCTATAGATACCTTTATCACGTTCATGGTTTGGAAATGGCCAAAAGAGTGAAAATTGGTGAAGGGCTGAGGCTTTCTCACCCTCGGGGCGTTCTTTTCACGAAAGGAATGGAAATTGGCAACAGGGTTTCCATTTATGGTAATGTCAGGTTTACCAGAAGCTGGAATCATGTCCCAAAAATCGGAAGCGATGTTTTGGTTGGCGACAGCGTTGTTTTTACCGGAAAAGGTGATGTCGGCGATCATGTAGTCATTGGTGCCGGGTCGGTAGTCACTGCCGCATTCTGTGATAATGTCGTGATCGCCGGGAATCCGGCCAGGATCATTGAGGAGAAAGAGGATTCGACTGATTGATCCCTGTTCAGGGTTATAGGTGAAAGGTTGGAGAGAGAAACACCGAGAAAGTCCGATTGGCATCGGCAAGCCGTGTTTTCTATCCGTGTTTATTCGAGTGCATCCGTGGTCGGGAGTGTGATTTGATGGATCGGCATACAAGCTCGACAAGGCCAAAGGCCTTCGGAATCCTTTGGGCGGCGGTTTTCCTCGTGGGCAACATCACCGCTTTGATGGCAGGAGTGCCCCTCCCTGCTGTGGCCCAGGAATGCCTTAGGGGCCAGGTCCTTTACGAAGGACCCATGGACCCTGCCTGTCTATCCCATGCCGAGGAAGTCTCGGAGGAAGGCATGGATGGCGGGTGGGGCATTCGGCTTCTCCCGGATCCGTGGCACCGGCCGGTCTTACGGCTTTACTGCGGCGGCCAGGGGAGAATGGACTTTCGGCCCTTTGACGCCCTCGTGTTCCATATCAAGGATCTCGATCCGTTCCTTGGAGACCAGAGCATCACCCTGAAGACCTGGGACCGCAGCAGCCAGACTGTATCCATCAAGAAATATCTGAATGGGAACAGACAGCATGAGAAATGGCGACAGGCGGAGATCCCGCTGGCGGACCTGGTCACGGACAACTGGGATCTGAGCAATGTGGAGGCCATCACTTTTGGAACGGATCAGGATCGGAGGGCCTTGCTTCTGGACCGTGTCTGTCTGGTAAAACAGGAGGGGCCGGTGGTCATCGTTGACGGGAATGATGCCCCGTTTCCCGAAACCAACCGACTGCTGAGACTTACCTTTGATCGCCCCTTTCTTAAGGAAAGCGCTCGGCAGATGGCCTGTTATCTCCTGACCAGTTCCACAGACCCGATGTATCAACTCCCTGTGCACCCCGTAGCTGCGGGGATTCAGTCCCAGTTGAAGGGATTCAGCGACAACGGGGGTCCTGTCGGGCGGTATCATGTCTTCATTCAATTCGCCGTTCCCTTACGCAATGGCCACTGTTATCATCTGGAAGTTCAATGGATTACGGATGATTTCCGGAATCCCATGACCTCTGCGTCATACGATTTCGTCTATGATGACGAGGTTCTTCGCAACCCCAATGTCAAGGTCAATCAGATCGGGTACCATCCGGAGCGGCCTAAGCGGGGATATGTGGGGGGATATGCCGGGGACCTCGGGGGCGGCGCCTGGGCCGTGGGAGAAAGGGGACTCGTTTTGACGTGGGACCGGGCGGGGAAATGGAATCAGGTCCCAGCCCTGACGAATGCGACCCTGCGGGCGGTCTGTGCGACCCGTGAGGACGATGTCTGGGCAGTGGGCGACGGCGGCGTGATTATCCATTCAGATAAATCCGGGTGGCGACAGGTTGCCTCTCCGACGACGGAAGACCTTGTCGCCATTTATTTCGGCCCAACGGGCATCGGATGGGCCGTCGGCGCAGCCGGAACCACTCTTCGCTACGAAAACAGGGCCTGGATGCCCGTTGCTGCCCCGACCATCGGCGTTCTCAGGGGCATCTGGGCTGGACCGCAGGACACGGCATGGGCCGTGGGGGACGGGGGTCTTCTCTTTCGGTGGAGCGGCCAGGCATGGGTGAAGGAGGATTCTCCCACGACAGCGGCGCTCTATGGCATAAACGGACACCACGAAGACTGGCTCTGGGCCGTAGGGGAGAAAGGAACAGTGTTGGTGCAGCGGCAGGGCCGATGGCGCCTCTTTGGGCCCACACCACCCACATCCCTTGTCCTTCGATCCGTAATCGCCAGCCTGGGGGGGGATGTATGGATCACGGGAGACCAGGGGTCGATGTGGTACAAGAAGGGATTTGGCAGCAGCGGGTTCGCAGCGTTGGGAACCGGGACCTCAAAGGGTCTTTTAGGAATAGCCAGACAGCATGAGGGCAGGATGTGGGCCGTGGGGGAAAACGGGATTGTCCTAAGCAGTACCCCTGACTCCTGGGAACTGGAGGATCTTCAGATCGGAGATTCCATCCATGGGATCTTTGCCCTCCGCTACGGCCCCATTCGCCTGCCTAAAGACCTCCCCATGGTTTCGATCCGTGATGTCTCCAGTTCTACGACAGTCCTCCGGGTGCCTTTAAAACAGGAGGTTGCCAACTGGCCTCTCTCAGGCGAGGACGTCTATTCTTTTGATTTCTCATCCCTGAAAACACCGGGGATCTACCAGGCCCATGTGCCCGGGGTCGGGCTTTCAGATCCCTTTGCCGTGGACCCGGACATTCTGAGAGAGCCGGCCCGAACCATGGCCAGGGGGCTCTACTATCAGCGATGCGGGACCGCCCTTCGCAACGCCTTCGCTGGGGTTCATGCGCGGCCCCTGTGCCACAAACAGGACCGTGAGGCCAGGCGCATAGACGCGCTTTTTCACGAATCTCTTTTAAAATCGCCCCTTTATGCGGGTGAAATCCCGGGTAAGATGGCAGACGTTCACGGCGGGTGGCACGACGCGGGCGATTACGGAAAATACATGCCCACCAGCGCCGCAGCGCTGTGGCATCTTCTGACCGCTTACGAGCTCGACTCAAAGGCTTTTTCAGACGGGGACATGGGCATTCCGGAGAGCGGAAACAGAATCCCCGACATCCTGGATGAGGCCCGATGGGAATTGGACTGGATTTGCCGCATGCAGCACGCCAACGGTGGGTTCTACCACAAGGTCACGTCCGAAAGCTGGTTCAAGGGAATGCCTGAGGAGGAAGAGAACCCCCGCTATCTGTTCGAGATGACCACCCACGACACGGCCATGGCTGCAGCCGTGCTGGCCCTTGCCGCCAGGCTCTGGCGGGCATACGATGAACAGGCCTCCCGCACCTTCCTGGAAAGGGCCGAGCTGGGGTGGGAATTTCTGGAGCACCATCCCGAGGCCCTCCCCGCGGGAGGCTTTCGCAATCCAAAAGGGGTGGTGACAGGGGAATACAACGACCCGGAGGATGGGGACAACCGGCTCTGGGCCGCAGCAGAACTGTACCGGAGCACAGGAAAGGCGGAATACGGCACCTGGTTCATATCCTGGTGGAAACGACATGACCACGCCTGGGGCTGGAGCCCCTGGCAGCACGCCTATCCTTATGCCTGCTGGGCCTACTTGCAGTCCCGCTGGCCGGATGCGAGCCCGGACGTCCAGAAAGATATCCGCGAGCATCTCCTTCGAAAGGCCCAGGAATCGCTGCAGAAAGGTGCTATTCAGCCCTATGCCAGCTCGGCCCGTTTGGACGTGCCGGAGTGGATCGGTTGGGGATCCTTTTCCCAGAGCGCAGAGTATGCCTTTCTCCTGCTACAGGCCTGGTTTCTGACAAAAGACGATAGCTACCTGAACGGGGCGTTTCAGAACCTGGACGTGCAATTTGGGGCCAACCCCTTGTCCGTGTGTTTTGTCACGGGCATGGGAAGCCGTTCCCCCCAGGATCCCCTCCACATGCCATCCCTGTATGATGGAGTGGAGGAACCTGTCCCAGGCATTCCGGTCTTCGGGGTGGCGGCCCACCTGACCCGGAACAACCCCTTTTATCGGGCAGCCCAGGATCCGGAGAACCTGTACCCACGGGGTCAGGCCCCCGCGGATCCCTACCCCATTTTGCGGCGTTACTGGGATGCCCACGAACTGGTCCCCATGTCCGAATTCACCATCGTGGACATGGCCGTTGCTGCCGGCGTCCTGGGGGTCTTGTCTCATGAATAAGGGCCATATGAACAGAACCGAGGTCGATCTCGAACACTACGAAGCAGACTTCCTGAAGCTCCAGGGATAAGAGAATGCCGCCTTGGACTGTCTCAGCCCTTTTTCCCGACAAAAAGCTGTGTACCATAGCCCCAGAGTAGCTGGAGATCGTGCTTGAATCCAACCATGGCCGAATAGAATGCCTCGGCTGAGTATGTCTCGTCTTCTGTAGGCTGAGCGCCGCAATGAACCAAGGCTTCGGAGACGATCCCTGATTTGGCGTGGAGGTACAAGGCCCTCCAGTCTTCGCTCAGGCCGAGGATTTCTTCCCGGGTGCGGGGATCCAAGCCCACAATCCGCATCCGACCCAGGACCACATGAACGAGGGAGGGGAGGGCACGAAGGAAGATGTCTCTGAATCCTGATCGAAGCGTTCCCCCCCTGGTTGAGGTTTCTTTTCTGTCAGGAAGAAAGGTCCAGTAAGAAAAGGTGCGCCAGAGCGAAGGATCGGTGGAGGCAGGGATGCGAACCACTTCCCTGTGGTATCTTACAGGGCCCTTACGGAAGACCTTGAGAAAGAGAGCCGTAAGGAGGATCAGGGGCCAAAGGACCAATAATAGGACGGCGCCTGTGGCCTTGGACAGAAGGGAGAAGAGACGTGCCTTCACGTGTTTGGGGGTGAGACCGCCAAGAATAAAGTTATCTGTAATAGAGACAGCTGTGCTAAGGCGGAAGTTAATCAGACGGTTTCTATCGACTATCACATCGGAGAGTTCCAGGGCTTCTCCCACATAACTCCCCGGGAAGACGACCGAGTTGACAACCGAGGAACCAGAATCCAGGATGCAGTTCTGTCCGATGACCGCGTAAGGTCCAAGCCGGGTTCCAGGGCCGATGCGCGTATCCCCGCCAATAAAGACCGGGGGAACGAGTTTTGCGGTAGGGTGAAGGTTGACATTGCGGGAGATCCAGATACCCGGGTCTGCCTCCCGTCCGGCCAGAAGAAGCCCTCCGAAGGTTTTGTCCAGGACCATGCGATGAGCATCGACGAGGCCCTTACAGGAACGGATATCCAGCATCGTTGGAACCGTTGCCCGGGTTCCACCCTCGAGGCACGCTGCGAGGACCTTTTGCACCATCTCTTCCTCAGTGCCGGAGATGGGCCCTTCCGAAAAAAATGAGGACGGTACCAAGGCCCATCCGGTCCATTCCTCATGATCGTTGTTACTCTTACGCGACCTGTCCAGAAAAAAGCCAACGGGGGTGCCGGATGTCAGGTCTATCTCTTTCAGAGAGATCTGGGGCATCCGGTCCCCCTGGCATAGAAGGACCGGCCCCTGCTCCCGGTCCAGGCGCAAAGCCTTGAGGGATTCGTATGGGCGTCGGGGGTCTTTGGTCAGATGGTATTGACACTTGCTCCCCCAACGGGATCCATCCCCTAAAAACCTCTCTATCCTTTCCGGAAGATGACTCAGGACAAATCTGAAATCGGTAATGTCCTGCTGGACGAGGAATTCCACTACATGCTGGATGAACGGCCGATCCACCAGAGGCAGCAGGGGAGTGGGATACCGTTCGTTCAGGGCATTGAGATCCGGACACAACCCGGGCGAGATGACAACAGCCAGCATTTCTTTACGCCTCCTTGACAGAGTCCTGAGCTTGCCCGTGAGTCCCGAATAGGCGATCACGGATGACTCGGAAGAGAAAAACGGTATTTCCAATGAGATATCGTTTCCACAGTCTACCCGGCTCCTGGATCAGACGGTAGATCCACTCCATGCCCATTTCCCTCATCCACAGCGGGGCACGGGGAAGGCGACCGGAATAGAAGTCAAACAGCCCCCCCACCCCCATAGCCAGTCTGACGCCTGTTTCATGGAGGTGCTCGTTGATCCACAAGTCTTGGCGGGGCGCCCCAAAGGCCACAAGGAGGAGGCTTGCCCCGGATTGGTGGATTTCCTCCAGAAGGTGGGATTCTTCCTCTGGAGGGAAATATCCATGTCGGAAACCTGATACGGTTGTCCCGGGGGCGTTTTCTGCGACCCAACGGGCCACGGCTTCTGCAATCCCTGGCTGCGCGCCCAGCAGAAAGATCCCCTTTCCGGTTCCTGAGAGGGATTCGCAGAGTCTGGGAAACAGATCTGTGCCGTTCACATTTTGCCTAATGTCCTGTCCCAGGATCTTGGCCCCCAGCTTGAGGCCGATGCCATCCGCCAGACAGAGATCTGCATTCTGAAGCACTTCAAGGTATCGAGCATTCTTATGGGCAATATTGGCGCAATCGGCATTGACAAAGCAGACTTGAGATGGTTTTTCACAGCCCAGCCTTGCCAGGATGTCTTCGATGGCCTCGGCCATGGTCAGATTATGCATGGGTATTCGAAGAAGAGTGATTCGACTCTGGGCTGTAGGCACCCCGCCGCCGTAAAGCATGGCCGGGATAGCTCGCAGTGAGAGTCCAACATCAGCCCAGAAACCATGGGTTTCAACATATTCCAGGTCTGCCTCCAGTTCGGCCCCATAGGCGATGTTAGCCCGTTGACGGACCCACCAAAGGGAAATAAGACCGGGACGTACATTGTAACGGCGCCATACCGCCGTTTCTGTCGGACTCAATTCACCTGCGGATACGGGTCTGGGCCCAACAAAGGACATGTGTCCGCAAAGGATATTCAACAGTACCGGCCAGCGCATCAGATGAAAAATCCGAAGAATTTCCCCCCCCGCGCTGTTTTCGCCGTCGAACGCGAATTCATCGAAATGCATCCCGTAGCGGCCTAAACGGGGAATCCGTTTCAGGCCTCCCGATAGGAAATAGGCAGGCATCAGCACCGGAGAAAGTCCCAACAGACAGCACAAGGAGACCAGAAGGTCCAGGGCCCGTTTGGTCCCGGAAAGCGGCTGCACTATCAGGGTCCAGATGGCGGTGCGGACGACACGCCGCGCCCTCATGCGGGCACGGCCCACCCTGGAAAAACGCCGATATAGGGTTTCGACTTCCCGGGTCCTCTCATCAGAGAAGTGTTTGTCTTCGGTCATGGTGGCGGTATCCTCGATTCAATAGGCCCCCTTACCCAGGAGCACTGCCGGAATTGTCTGAAAAAGCAGTCGAAGGTCGAGCCACAGACTCTGGCTCTCGACGTATTGAACATCGAGTTCCACCTGTTCCCGAAACGGAATATCCCCCCGACCGCTGACCTGCCAGATGCACGTCAGGCCCGGTACGGCATCCAGACGTCGTCGGTCTCTCAGAGAATACTCCGCCACCTCCCTGGGTATGGGTGGCCTGGGTCCCACCAAAGACATGTCCCCTTTTAGAACACACCAGAGCTGCGGCAGTTCGTCGATGCTCAGTTTACGTATGATGCGGCCGATCCAGGTAATTCTCGGGTCTTTTTTCATTTTGAAAGTAATGCTGTCTTTGTGGTTACTTTGATCCAGAAGCGCGTCCTTCAACTGCTCAGCATTCACAACCATCGACCGGAATTTCGGGAAGGGAAATTCGCGTCCATACTGTCCAACACGGGTTTGCCAGAAGAGGACCGGCCCGCCGTCGGTCAACTTGATGAGCAGAGCAATAGCAAAAAAGAGGGGCCATAAGAGAAGAACGGAAATCCCTGCAACGAGGATGTCCATGCCCCGTTTGAGTGTCTTGGCACCTCCCACCACCAGGAGCCAGGCGTATTTTTTCCGCCAGTAACGGAGCTTTAGCCCAAGTCCGCCAGGGCCTGTGTGGGCGCCGTATCTTTGGTAAAGTTCCTCCATGAGGATCACCCGCTGCGCGTCGGGAACCGGACGAACGGCTCGATCATTTTCTTCAGTCCACATCGTATCCTCGGTCATAGGTTTACAGGCGACGGCCTCAGGGCCTTTCAAGGGGCGACATGTTGTCAATAATCACTATTCGGAAAGGGTCCTTTTTTCATCTTTAAGGCTCGATCGACAACGGATTTCCCGATGCGGCCCCAATATGCGCGATAATTTGCCCTACAGTCGTCTCAAGTGGATCTGCGCCGCTTACCACCACGTGGGCAAACGGACGGGTGGGAAGCACGTATTTGAAGGTCATGGGCCTTACGGTTTCTTCATACTGACGCAGCACGGAATCCCTGGTTCGGCCCCGTTCGCTGAGGTCCCGATCGATCCGACGTCGAAGAAGGATATCCTCTGGTACTGCCACAAAGACCAGGGTGTGGAAAAGGCGACGGACAGGTTCCCAGTAAAGGGAGAAAAGCCCTTCCACCACCACTATTGCCCCGGGGACTACCCGTGTTTTGTCCGGTAAGCGCGTATGGGTCGTGAAGTCATAAACAGGCTGTTCAATCGCTTCTCCCCGTGCCAGGGTTTCCACCTGTCGGTAGAGCAGATTCATCTCGAAGGCCGCGGGGTGGTCAAAATTCCGCCGCTCACGCTCTTCTAAATTCAGGTCCGAAAGGTTGTGGTAATAGGCATCGAGGGAGAGGACCACGGTCTGCTGCATGGCATAGACCGCCTTGAGGTGTTGGGCGATGGATGATTTCCCGGAGCATGAAGGTCCTCCGATTCCCACCATGTAAGGCCGATTGCCCATCAGAGAACCCTTTCAACAGCGCGGCGAAGGCCATCGATGGTCATTCGGGCCGTGGTTTCCCAGGTATAGCCTTGTGCCCGCCGCCATCCCTTTTCTGCAAAGGTTTCTCTAAGTTCCTTGCTGAGGAGGACCTTTTCCATAATCGATGCCATGTCCTCCACGTCATACGGATCAAAGAGCAGTGCAGCATCCCCTGCCACCTCCGGCAGGGAGGAGAGATTGGAACAGACCACTGGAATGCGGCAGGCCATGGATTCCAGGATCGGCATGCCGAATCCCTCATAAAGGGAGGGAAACACAAACAGATCGGCGCCTCCATAGAGCAGCGGGAGATCTTCCGCCGCCACGAATCCGGTAAAAAGAATGTCGCGGGCATAAGGCGATTGTTCCGCTTCACGGTGGACTTCTTCGGCTCGAAACCAGTCACTGCCGGCCAGGACCAGTTGATGAGGGGCTCCGGTCCGGGACTTGAGACGCGAAAAGGCCTGGATCAGGCGCACATGATTCTTCCCGGGATGCTCGATCCTGGAGATATAAAGAACATAGGGGGCTCGAATTCGGTATCTTGGATCTATCCCCTTCAGACAATACTGCCGATCTCTTGGGAGATAAGTGTTCATGTCTACGCCAAGGGGTATGACCATTATCCGATCCTCGGGCACGCGGGCATACTGGACGATATCCCGCTTGCTACTCTCACTGATAGTCAGGACCATGGTAAGTCTGCGGATCAAGAATGGCAGAAGCCGCTTGATGTAGAACATTCGGAGCGGATCGTATTTCTCCGCCACATGGATGCTGGAAAAGTCATGGACGGTGCCCGCAGTTGGGCACGGGACCCTGAGGGGAAGTCGCCGGTTGCCCGCGGGGAGAAACAGGACGTCGTATCTTTTTTTCCGGCACCATCCAGGCAAAGCCGTCTGATGCCATGCCAGATTAACGACGGGGTTTCGGAGCTGCTTTGTAAAGCAGAGAGGTTGCATGCCCGATGAAGACGGTACAAATAGGGACTGCTCGTCTTCATAGACCATGACTTCGAACTCTATCCCCTCAGCCATTAGGTCAAAGGTCCTTAGGAGTCGAATGATGTACTGGCTGATGCCTGACTTTCCGCCGTCACCGCCAAAGGTGGTTATGCCGATCTTCATTGGAGGCACTCCTATGTTGACATATGCCTTGTTCCTACCAAAGCCTTAGCATATCTTTAAAATGCCAATCCGGAAATAAGTCGATGCCGAGAGCGGATTTGACAGCATAAACAATCAACAGAATAATTATGACGAATGGAGATAAGAACATCAGACAAAAGAGGGCAATCGAAGAGAAATAGAGGCTCTTCTGCCGCCTCATTTCCGACCGGCGCGTTGCGATACGGCGGTCCCTTCCCATCAGGAAAACCAGGTAATACCGCCCAAAAAAGAGTGGAATGTTGAGACGAAGATCTAAAAGATGGCTTTTTTTCGGGTGGCTTTCCATCAGGGCTTCTTCAATGGCAGCCTTTTGTGCTGGGGTCAGAGAATCGCGGATGCTCGGGCTGAGCCGTTGCATCACCGCATGGAGGTAAGGGTCTTTGTCTGCCGTTCCGGTCACTTCGTGTCTCCCCTCAGGTGAGCTTCCACATCGGATAAATATCGGTCGAAGGCGTAATGGGTGTGGACCAAATGAAGCCCCCCTTCCCCCATTTGGGCGGCGAGGGAGGTATTGGTAAGGATCGCTTCTATGGCGGCGGCAAGGGCCCCCACATCTTGTTCGGGGGCCAATAGTCCGTTGGCGCCGTGCTCGAGCCAATCCGGTATGCCCCCTACGGCAAAGGCCACAATGGGTCTTGCATGCTGCATGGCCTCGAGCCCGATCATACCGAAGGGTTCGGGCCAGCGCGACGGGACGACGACGACCCTGGCGCTCGAATAAACCGCCTTCAGCGCATTGTTCGGGATCCAACCCCGGAAACTCACCCTGCCGTCAAGACCTAGTTTTCTGCAGAGCGCCCTGAGTCCGGGCTCCGCATTGCCGGTCCCCACGATTATGGCCGTGAAGTCGCATGTCAACCGATGCAAGGCCTTGATGAGCAGGTCCACACCTTTGCCGCGAATCAGTTGACCAACATACAGGACTCGGGGCGCGTTCGGAAGGGGCGTCACATGGACGGGTGTCATTTTTACGACTGGCGGCAGGATATGGACCTTTTCCATAGGAAAACCGTTTTGAAGGAGTTCGTTCCTCATAAAACGACTTCCTACCAGGATGGCGTCAAGCCTGTAGTTCCGCCGCATTTCACGGCGTTTTCGGTGGATATCGACAAAGGCGAACCCTGTCGGGGATGCAGGGCTTCTTGCGATAAACGCTCCATCGAGCCAGCATCGAAGGCCCATTGGGCTGTGACAGATCCGGCCGCTGTGGATAAAATACTTGTGTCGTCTCGGGCAGCAGAGGTCGTGATCATGGACCATTCGCACAACACGCGGCGCTACTGAAGGGTTTAGGCATGGTGCGATGTGGGGGACCTTGTGAAGGTAAACAACATCGGGATGGACGCGCTTAATAATATCGGCAAGAGGCCGCGCTGAAGGTGTCTCTTGGCTGGTGTTTAAATCACGGCAAGGGATCACCCCCTGAAAGAGGACCCTATACGCCTCTGGATCGCGGGTTGAAGTTTTTCCGTGAGCCAGGAAGCACATGTGACCGTTGGCGCGTAACCCTGATGCGGTGTCGGCGAGGTTCTGCTCCACGCCGCCGAAATAGCCGCAGATTTCATTGACGAAAAGGATTTTCACGCACGGCCTCCTCGTAGATCCTTTCCAGGGATCGAGTAACGGCGTCCCAACTATATTGGTTTCTGGCCTTCAACCGGCCCGAGGTCGAGAGTTTGCAAGATGTCTCCGGCTGTTCTTTCAATAGCCGGACCGCCCTTGACAGGCCTGCCGTGTCATTCACGTCAAACAGGAGAGCGTCCTGGCCGTCGGCGACAAAAGAGGGTATCCCACCGACCCGGGTCGCGATGACGGGGAGGCCGGCTGCCCAAGCCTCCAAAATCACGATGCCAAAAGGCTCATGGACCGACGGAAGAAAAAAGACATCGGCCCCGTGATAGGCATCCACCAGTTCCTGGCTTCCGGCATCCAGACCACCGACGATCGTGACCCGATCAGTGAAGCCAAGCGTCGCGATCCGTCCAAACAGCTTTTCTTTGTAGGGATCATTGGTCACAGGACCAACCATGACCAGGTGGACTTCAGGATGGATCTGCATTAGCTGAGGCAGACTTTCTACGGCAAACACCTGGTTTTTCTGGGGATCGATCCGACCTACGGTCAGTATGACATATGCATCCAGGGAAATCCCGAAGCGTCTCCGAAATGCCGTCCCATTTCCTATGGCAAACCGGTCAGGATCCACGCCATTGGGAAGGTGCAGAACCTTTTTTTGGGGATATCTCCGGCGGATTTGCCGCTGTTCTTCAAGTCCTACACATAGAATGGCGGCCGCATCGTCGAGCACACGGCGGGAACCCACCCACCATCCCAAGATCTTGCCCCACTCGATAGCCCCTGTGGCTGGCGCAGTCCATGAGCCTGCCTCCTCATGGGGCACATCAAAGACACCGCCGTGCAGAGACACGACATAAGGAATGCGGCGTTTTATGGCCACGTAGCGGCCGATCCCACCGGGTCGTTTGGCCGTATGCAGATGAACCAAATCCAGCTCCGGATAGAGCTTGAGCGCCTGCATCAATTGGAATGAGAAGAGGTTGCCCCCTTTTCTGTCCAGAAGATGTTTAGCGTCTGCAGACAGACCGAAATAGGGGTAGAAGTAAGGAAAGCGGCTGATTTTAACGCCCCCAATGATCTCTCTATCCGCCTTCGCCAGGGCATTGGAGCAGAAGATCTCGGTATGATGCCCCATTTCCAGAAGACGTTTGCAGGTCTCGAGGATTACCGTCTCCGTGCCCCCCCAGTGGCTTCTGACAAAGCGTCGTGGTATTTGTAGAATGTTCATAGGAATTTTCTCGATAAAATTCGGAATGGCAGGCTCAATGCGGTCGAGCCGAAGTCTGACGATTCAAGGCATTACAGTGCCCGATTCATCCTACCCATACAAGCGATCATCCAGCCGGCAGGGAGCAGCAGGGAATAGGAGGGATTGAACTCCTATCATCAGCATCCCGTAACCAATATCAAGAGTATGTCCAGCACTCGGCATTACGTTCAAACCCTGTTGAGATAGAGATTATCCACACCGTTTAAAATAAATCCAATAATGGGCGTACCCGATCCGTTAAGCCGCTCAATCTCCTTTTTCAGGAGTGATGCCGGACAGGTGCGACTGCGCACCACAAAAAGGATGGCATCGCACAATCCAGCAATCAGCTCGGCATCCACATAGAGATTCGCCGCAGGTGCGTCAATAATAATCGTGCTGAAGTTCTGACGGGTCTCATCAAGTAGCTCCCGCATACGGTTGGAGGCCAAAAGATCAGGTATAACAGCCTGTTCCACATGGGGAATACACTCAACACCCGGCAGCATAGTGGGCCAGATGATGTCCTGAACACTATCCGCCTGAAACGAAAGATATTCGCCGAGACCGGTCAGAGGCCTGTTCTTTTCCGATATCAGGTATCGAAGATCACGTTCGCTTTCCTGCGCACGTACCTGAGCGTCTACCACCAGCACGCGCTTGTCCTGACGGCCCAGGACAGCTGCCAGGTTGACAGCCACCATGGTCTTCCCCTCGGCTTTCTCGGCGCTTGCGATCATGATGCGGGCTCCCAACTGCGGAACATGCTGCAACAGGCGATGGGAGATAATGCGAAACGGCTCGATAAGGGCGAAGTCCCTGTCATCCGGAAAGAGCCTATCCGCATTCTTCATATGGGGAAGGACCCCCAGCACAGGGAGAGAGAATCTCTGCGATAGCTCTGCAGCGGATTTGATGGTCGTATCGAACAGCTCGAGACCCAGCAGGATGGTCAATCCAATCATGTTCGCGAGGAAGACGACGGCCATGGCGATCAATTTCCGGTTTGATTTATACCTGTAAAGGGGGACCTTGGCCGGCGAAATCACAGTGAAGTCAGAGGTATTGGATTCATAGATCCTGCGGACTTTCGCGAGTGTCTTTTCCAGGTCCATTTTCTCTGTTTCCCTTGCCGTGACCTCGCGCATGAGTTCGGAGTAATGTCGCTGCAGGTCTGTCAACACACCGAGCCTTGCCTTGACCCGTTGCCGTTCCTGCTCCAAATGGCTTACCTTTTGTGCAAGGGAAACTGCTTCAAGCTCCATGGAGAGGGCCTTGAGTTGCAGTTCCTGAAGCATGGTACCGGCCTCCGACCTGAAGCTCTCCTTTTCAGGGATTACCATTTTTTCAAGAACGCCGAGCTGGCGCTTCCACTCCGTTATTTGCTCTGTGTCGAGGGCGTTGACCTGCGCCTTTTCGTAATCAGCGTGGGTTTCGTCATAGTCGGCCCTGGATATCAGTCCCTTGTCATACAACTTTTTCGCTCGTTGGAAGGCGAGCTCGGTCTTGACCAGGTCAGCGTTATCCGCCCGCTGGACTTTGTCGTCATAGATAGCCCTTCGAAGACGTTCGATGCGTATGTTCAGGTCGGCCAGGCCGGTGGTCTGCGCAGCCGCTGCCTTTTCCTTTGCCGCCTCCGCTTGCAAGAACTGTATTTTCTCCTCGAGGTTGGCCTGCTGCAAGGCCAGCGTATCCTTATCGACCCTTGAGTTGGATAGGAGCAGTTCGAGGGACGTCAACTGTTCCAGATTCCATTTTACCTCCAGATCGAGATCAACGATCTTGTTTTTGGATATGAATTCCTGAAGCCTCTGATCGTCTCTCTTCAGCTGTTCGGTGACATTGCGAAAACGAACCTCCAGCGCCAGCAGCTCCCTGGCCGCTGCCTTCTTTAGCAGTTCAAGTTGGTGATTCAGGAAAACGTCTCTCAGGGTGTTGGCGATAGCCGCAACCTGCTGAGCATCGTCCCATTTGACTTTGATAAAGAAGAGGGCCGTTTTTCGTTGCACGTAAATATCACATGCGGCGGCCAAAGCCTTGAGAGAGGTGGCGAGCTGCAGTCTTTCCCTTACAACTTCAAGATTGGATAGGATCTTTACCATATGGATCTGGGTTTCAAGGGGCGGATTTCTAAGAACGCTGTCATCTCCCAGATCCCTGGGGTTGTATAGCATGACAGTTTCGGCTTCCCAGATGCGGGTGCCGAAAGTGATGGCTGCCAATACGCCAAGAGGGATTGATAAGATAAAAAAAAGGACGAAAATTTTCCAATGACGCAGCACCCCAATGAGGATGGTCAGCGGTTCGAAAGCAAAGCCGCTTGTAGTCCCTAGTGTTTCAGGCGTTGGAGTATCCGCCATCCCCTTTTCCTCTTACGCTAAATGGATTAGTAAATGATGATATTTATATGATAACTTGGTATCATACATTTAATAGTAAGTAATCTGCAAATGAACGTAGGAAGATAAAAAATGTAAAGATTGAAAAATATTTAAACTAAAATATGATTTTTGTGTCGAACAAAACTAAACGATTTTTTATTTTGTGACAGTATGACACTTTAACTTCAAGATCTGGGGCGAAATATGCGATAAAATATCCTTTTCTTAAAGTAGTTTCGTTCTATCGAATTGAAACCGATCATCCAGAATAGTCCGGCGAAGACCAGTATGCCAAGGCATTCCACTATGGCTACTTTCAACAAACTAGTCAAGAGCCAATATTGCTTGATCCCGATGAGGAAACCGGCCATGGCGAGTCCGGGAACGACGCTGGGAAAAAAGGTGCTGCGGTAAAAGTCCCACGGGGATTTTCCATGAATTTTGCAGGCACGGATCTGAATCAATCCTACATAAACAGGTACATACGCTATAAATGTCGCCATGGCCACCCCAGTGATGCCGTTGATATGGATGAAGACAAGAGACAACGCCAAGTTGAGAAATTGGCATCCGAGTATGGAAAAGGCCAAAAACCTCTGGTGCCCGCTCATGCTCAGCAGGTTTTCCGTATTCCCGTGAACGACTGCCACCATGCCAGCGGCTGCCAGCCACTGGCAGACAGGGGCGGAGGCACTGAATTCCGGGCTGGTCCACGAAACGATCAGGGGTTCGGCCAGAAGCGCAAGGCCCAACAGGAGCGGCGTGGCAAATGCGATCGTCAGCTTGCTGCCTCGATACCAGAGCGCGCGGATGTTCTGATGGTCCTGTCCACCGTGAAGTTCGGCCACTACCGGCGTCAGGGCCTTGACCAGGTGAGAGCAGAATTGTTCCGCCTTTCCGGAAAGACGAATGCCAACCGAATAGATGGCCACCATCTCAAGGGGCATAAACAGCTTGATCACGATAGCATCCACGCGCGTCGCGATAAGCCCGGCGATTTGTATCAGCGAAAAATAGATGGAAAATGAGGAAAGCTCCCGGACCAGTGACGTGTCAAAGTATTTGGGGTGCAGCCTCATGTCCGGTACGGTGATCCTCACATGGACCAGCATGGCAAACATTGGGAGCACACCCATGACGGCATTGATGACTGCCAGGACCCATAGATCGGGAATTCGGCTCAGGAACAGGATGACACCGAAAAAGTAGGCGAGTCCGCCCAACACCTTGTAGCCGTTGGCTACTTTCATTTTTTGATGTCCTACAAGGACCCCTCGGAACATGCCCAAAGGCATGTAAAGGGCTGAACGGGCGCCGATGATCAGGAGGACCGATTTAGCCGATTCAGCCTGATTCACGGGAATGTTAAAGACCTCGTTGAAAAAGAGAAGACTCGCGGCTACTCCGGCCATCACGAGGCCCCCAAGGGCCACGTAGATCCAGAAGAGGGTGCAGACAACAGCCTGTTGCCGGCCCGAGTCCTCCCGACCCCTCGCATCGGCGACATACTTGACAACGGAGGCCCCAAACCCCAAGTCGGCCAGTTCAAAAAAAGCCAGAAAAGACCAGATCAGGGACCACAGCCCAAACGCCTCGCTTCCCAGGGCCTTGATAATAAAGGGGATCAGGGCCAAAAAGGTGATGGTGTCAACGAGGTCCCTGCCATAGCTGGAAAGGGTATTGGTAAGGATGTAGCGGGAACGGTTTCGGGTCCGTGTACTTGGTGAGGTATGGTTGGATGCGGATTTGGATTCTTGTTGGTCGTTCATTTGATTTTCTTTGGTCAGATCAGGCGGACATCTGGGCCGAATCCCACTTTGGCATATTGCCAATGGCCACCATGAGCCCGGATAAAAGGAAAAAAAGATACAGGACCTGAGTTTGACGAAAGATCCATTCCAGAAGTCCTTGGAGATGGAGCGTCGTAAACCCAAGCAGCAGACCTAACAGGATCGTCTGGTAATATTCGTTATGGGTCTTGAAAAGCAACATGATGTTACAGAGATAGAAGCGACCAATGAATAAGACGAAGATGCACATCCCTGCCCAGCCGGTCTCGGCGGCGAAGAGCAAATAGATGTGATGGGCCGTTCCCAGGCGGCTTTGCCCCTGCTTGCTTTCCTTGAACTCATCCGGGTCGTCAACGGTGTTCAGGGCGTCTGGATAGACATACCAATAGTAATCCGTATTCTCCAGCATCCACGAATAGGAATTGATACCGGTGCCGAAGAGGTTGTCCCGGGCCATGGCCTGAGCCGCGTAATTGAAATACTTCCGGGTCTGTTCAGACGCTTCCGGAGCGCTCTGAAAGCGCTTGATGACACGCGGGGCCACGGCGACCCCGACCATATCCACCAGGAGAAATCCGATAAATATGATCTTCATCTTGCGGGCTGTTGGCTTGATCAGAATGGAGATAATCGCCACCCCGCACAACGCGCCTATCATGATCACTAGAGCGGCCCTTGATTTGGAAAACACCACACAGAGCATCCCTGCAAACAACGCCGCCGCTGCCCAGCGGTTTTTCATTTTCGTGAGGAAGCCTGAAAGGATCAGCGACAGGATGGTGGGAATGATGAGATCAATGTACATGGCCAGGGTGTTGGGATGCGGAAAGCTTCCAACGGAACGGTTCACAACCGCCCGAGTGAGGTATTTGTCGAAAAACACATTAAGGCCCTGGAAGAGGACCGCCGCTATGAGTGCCGTGAGTACAATATCCACGTCCTTTCTGTCCCGGACGATATTGACTATTACCCAGTATAAGATAAGCGCGCGGATGAATTTATGGATGGTGAAGAGGCCGTAATAGGGCATCTTGGCGCCCATGAGAGACAAGAACGAGATGGCAATCAAGAGCAGCCACAGGGTTGAATTGTACGGCCAGAGGATCAGTTTCTGATGGCTGCCCCCCATGAGCAACCAGAAAAAGAAACCGAAAAAGAGGAGATCTGGAATGGTGACGGCAAACCCCCTGTCCACCCCCCGATAGGCCTCAAAAAAGACTTCCATGTAGAAGGGTTTTTTTACATGGCAGGTGGTGAATACCATGATGCCCAGCATGAGTCGGCGCAGCTGCGGCAGGGCGTACAGGGCCCCGGTTACAAAGGGGACCCCCAGAAGGAAGGTGGCGATGCCCAATAAAGAAGCGACTGTCAAGGGCCTTCGGCCTCCGTATTCGCCCGCCTGGCATAGCGGAAAGGAAAGTGGGTGATATTTCAGAGCACCGGGCTATGCATGGTCTGCACAGATTCGACTAACGTGCTCCGCAAAGGGCCGGGCAAAAGTGAAATGGCCCCGGATGCCCTGAACACGGTCACGGATCCCTTTGGAAAGGAGCTTGAGCATCAGCCACCGCCTGCGATGGTATTCATAGTAGAAACGATGGGCTGTTTCCGGGAAGAAAACCCTGCCGAAGCCCTCGTATAGACCCGTCATTAGCCTTTTTTTGAAACGAATGGGAAGCACCATATTGCTGAGAGCTATGCGCAGGTTGTAGATGTCGTTCAACGGGTGACTGCGGGGGTTGGTGTTGGCAAAATCGATCAGCCCCACTCGGTCCCCCTGAATGTGGATGTTTTTGAAAACAAAGTCACCGTGTACAAAAGATGGGTCGATGTCGGCGCCCGCCAGTTCCCATCCGAGGGCTTTGGCCTCTTTCTGGAGTCCCCTGAAGAACATTGAAAAAAAAACAGCCTGTTCCAGCCTTCCGGAGCAATAGTCCATGTATTCGAAAATAAAAGGGGATGTTTCCGCCCCCGGTGCCCTGGTCTGGTCGTACATCTTGCGAAGGACCCGGCCCAGGATCCCCATAACCCTCACCATCTGAGCCTGCAACACCGGGTCGCGTCTGGCCCGGCACAGAACATCGCTCATGGGATCCCCTTCCACAAAGCCAATGCACAGCAGGTTCCTGCCTTCCCGGAGGAGGCTTTTCCCGGACCTCAGAAGGTCTGGATCCTGGAGGGTCAGATCATGGTAGAAATCGAGGGCCTTGGCTTCCTCCCGGGCCAGGGTAGGGTCTCCACCATGGTATTTCTTGATGATCCTGAGGCCATTCGGCGTATTTGCCCGATAAATGGCGCAGTATTTGTTTTCCTGAATGAACTGAAGTGAGAGCACGGGAAATCCAAGGACTTCTCCGAAATTCCGCATTAAGTCGACTGTCATGGCCATCCTCAGTTGAAACGGTCCCAAACCTGTAAAAAACGGCTGGTTTCCCCGGGCCAGTCAAAAACAGATCCATGGGTCAGTTCCAGGAGAGCGGGAAGCCGACGGTAGAGCGATTCACGCGGATAACGCCATGACCAGATCCCCATCTGACGATTTCGAAGGATGTTCCGGAGGATTCCCATCAATGTATGTTCTTCAGGTTCTCGAAGTCCCTTCCAGTGAACATATTGGTCCAGCCCTTTCCACAGCCTCCCGGTTCGGCGTTGTTCAACGTGCAGAAATACGGCGCCCCATCGATGGGCTAAGTCTTGGAGGTCCTTTTCCTCAAGGTTTTCAGAGGCAAAGGCATCGGGTCGGAATTTGAATCTCAAGGCCTTTTCATAAAGTCCCTGAAGTTCCAAGGCGGCCACATCCGGATGATCGCCGGAGAGCCCAAAAAAAATACGATCCCTTTTGAAATAGGCCGTTTGAAAGCGTCCATAGGCGATAAGGAGGGCATCCCCCAGTGCGAGAGCGCATTTGTAGAAATTGCGGCGTATAAAATCCTCTTCTGAGGTATGTTTGGTTCCCCGAACCACGGCTCTGGCCCACAGGACCCCGCTTCCGCGGTTCAGAAGGAGGTGTGTGGCCTCGATGAGGGGAAGTGGCTCTTGCAGTACAGCCGGCGCGTGTTTTTCGAGGATATCCTGAGGGCCTTTCAATACCACGTGACCGTTGACCAAGTCATGCCACACGAGGCGGTGGGGCCATCGCTCCACATTCCGCAGGGTCAAGGGTCGGCTGAAGTCCACGTGAATGCCGAGTTTTTGGGCATACCTGCGACGGATGGCATCGAGTGGCTGCATGGGAAGACCGGCTTTATCCTTTACGATGAGGACGAAGTCTAAATCATTGTAAGGCCGCTCACGGCCCTCGAGGAGCAAGAGCCCGCCTTCACCCCGACCATAGCCCCCGCCAAGGATCAAGGCTACCAGATTGTCTCGCAGGACCCCTGCCACCTCATCGGCAAAATCCCTTAGTGTCTGGTCCAACCATTGGTTGAATTGGGGGGACCCATCCCTGGTATAAGGTATCGTCAAGGTACATGCTCCTGTAGCCCAGCGCGGAAGCCCTTTCTTCGGCCCAGCAACTGGGCCATGCGAAGGACGGGTGAATAGACCGCAGCCCCCAAGATTCCTTTGACGACGCTGTATCGGATGTCGCTCATAACCTGGCTGACATACGGTGCCAAAGAATATCTCAGCAAAGATCTCTCCCAAGGCGACCAATTGAATATAATGGCCTCTGCTTTACCCTCTCCGTAGTGCCTTCGGTAAAACTGCTTGAGAGTGTAATTGTGGGAATGCATCACCACAGCATCCGGTACATAGCGGATGTGCCACCCATTTAACCTTGCGCGCCAAGTCCAGTCAATGTCCTCCGAATATTGGATCTCTTCCCGAAAAGGCATTTTTTCCCAGACGGATCTGTCAATGGCCGATGCGGCCATGGAAAAGCAATGCCGCCAGTAGGCCTGCCGAGAGCCATCCCCATAGGTGTTTTCTGTATCTTTGGCAAGGAGCGGGTGGCAGCCCGGACGGGGGATTTGCCTTCCGAAGACCGCAGCAACCCGGTCTGCATCAAAGCTCCGGAGCAGGTTCCGAAGCCATTCCGGATGCTGTGGCGTACAATCGGAGTTGAGAAAAACCACCCTTTCTTCTGTGGACATGGCCATGCCACGGTTTAGAATCCGGCCGGGCACATAGGTCCCCCGAGGAACGGTCTCGATGTCGGCGGTGTATCGTTTAAGTTCTTCGAGGGTGCCGTCCGTGGAATCGTTGTCGAAGGCCATGAGCCGAAAAGGATGGTCCTGCCGGTGAAGCGCCTCGAGAGTTTCTTGAATGAGGGGCATGTCATTGTGAGATCGCATGACAATGCACGGCGTCACGATATGTCACTCCTCTTAGGGTTTAGTCGCCAGTGATCTCGTAGCCGCTTCCCTTGTGGGGTAGATCTCTAGAAGCCGATTCAGGTGAACGAGTTTGACCAGATTTTGTACCGGTTCGGTCAAAGAACAGAGACTCAGAGAACCTTCAGCAGCGGCCATGGCTTTGCTAAAGGAAAGGATTGCCCCAATTCCGGAACTGTCCACAAACATCACTTCCTGCATATCAAGGACTATTCTGCTGTGGGGTTTCATGTGTCCCTTGATTCTGGATTTGAATTCCCCAACATTGCCGAAGTTGATGGATTCAAATAATGGCTGAATGAGCGTTATACCATCGACGCTCTCAACAATGATGTCCATTCGATCCAGCTCATCTTATCAATGGGTGTTTCGTTGTAATATGCAAGATTTTAGCTGATTTTCAATCTATTCTTTGTCTATGATCAAATCAAGCGAGTATCAAGATAGACCGAATCAAAACTGCTGTACCACAAGTTTTAAAATGGACTTTTGCTTGGAACTCCAATTGTTTATTCGAAACTCGCAATTCTCATACTCATCCTTCCTTACAGTGTTCCCCGGTTCCTCTCATCACGCATGCACGGGCACACCTTCTGGGATACGTATGATCATTCGAGTCCCTTTCCCAGGCATACTGTCCACATTCAGATCGCCCTTATGTGCTCGATCGCTGTTTTTCCTCCAGGGCAGCCTTTTCCTTCTCATGGGCCAGATGCAATTCGGTCTCATCGTTTATCAGCACGACCATGCCGGCCATCCTATTGAGTTTTCTCAGGAATGAACCGGTCACAGAGAGTTCGAGGATTTTGCCGCCGAATCTCTTATAACATACCTCCCGTCTTAAATTGACTTTTTTCTCCCATATGATATCGATGATGATCTGATTGAAGTCCCTGTTTTTATGCTCTTCAAAGAAGAGTTCTCCCCATCCTTTTCCCTTAAATGTGTCAATAGGCTGATTTGGCTTAGAAACTTGAAAAGCAGGTTAGAATTTTAGTCTCCCTCATAAAATGGTCGACTTCATGGTTCTTTACATGGCATATCTTTTGTGAAAAATTTTCGCTAGTGGTGGTTACTGTTACCTTGATGGGAGGTTCTAAAGTAGAGTTTTCCCACTTCGCGCGCAGCCTTCAGTCCCTATTTGCCCTTAACCGCGATGTTGCATAGCCCGCAACTCTTCAGGAGGCCCTGCAGCAGTCAGACGGTGAAGCTGTCCCCGACAAGCAGTGTTTTCATGATGTTTCTCCTTCCATGGCTTGCTTCAACTCTTCAAAGGTCGCGACCAGCTCATCCAGACGCGTTTTCATACTCTCAAGGTTACCAGCCTTGGCTGCTTCCTCCAGTTCGAAGGCCAAGGCCCGCAGGGCCTCGCCGCCCATATTGGCCGATGTGCCCTTGATGGTGTGGGCTTGGCGCTCAGCCCCTGCGGCATCTCCGGCCTCCAGATATTCCCGCAGGCCCTTGATCTGCCGGGGCATGTCCGTCAGGAATGCTTCAATAATCTCAGCGGCCAGTTCCTCATCTCCCATCACTCGCTCCAGCATGCCGACTCGGTCGAAAATCACTCCTTCGTGCTGAGTACTTGGTGATAAATCTTCATGGATTCTGAATCCTGAATACTGACTCCTAAAGCCTGATGCCTCTCTCGGCAGCCATTTCTCCAGCGCTTGTGCCAAGGCTCGAGGCGAAACGGGTTTGGTCACATGGTCGTTCATGCCGGCTTCAAGGCACTTGTCGCGGTCGCCCTGCATGGCGTGGGCGGTCATGGCGATGATGGGAATGTTCCGATTCGGGATTCGAGATGATTGGAGATTGCGAATTTGCCGGGTGGCTTCCAAACCGTCCATTTCGGGCATCTGGACGTCCATGAGCACCAGGTCGTAAGGCAGGGTCTTGAGCGCCTCGATGGCCTCGCGCCCGTTGGCTACGGCGTCGGCTTTAAGGCCCAGCTTCTTTAGAATGCCCAGGGCTACCTGTTGGTTGGTGATGTTATCCTCGGCCAGCAGGATGCGGGTCTTGCCGTCCGCAAACCGGGGCATTGCCTCTCGGGCCGTGTGGGGCGTCCCGATGGGCTGAATCGTATGCTCTGCGCCGCTGACGAGAACCTGCGATAGGACCTCCTTAAGCTCCTCATGACGGATCGGCTTGACCGCGTATGCGGAAAAGCCGATCTCCTGGAAACGTTTCGCGTCATCCCGGGTCCCCAGCGAAGTGAGCATCACCAGGCGCGTATCGGCCAGTTTGGTGTCCCCCTTGACGGCTCGGCCCACGGCTTCGCCATCCATCCCGGGCATCTGCATGTCGACCACAGCCAACTGGAAGGGGTCGCCCTCGCTCAGGGCGCGCTGGAGTGCCTGCAGTCCCGATGGCCCGTCGGGGGCCTCTTCCGGGCGCATGCCCCAGGAAGTGAGGCGGATGGTGAGGATTTCACGGCTGGTGGCGTTGTCGTCCAGGATCAGCACGCGCACTCCTCGCAGTTCGGTGAGGTGCGTCTCCGCCTGCGCCGTTTCCGCCCGCAGGCCAAAGCGCGCTGTGAACCAGAATTCCGAGCCTTTTCCTTCGACGCTGTTAACGCCGATAGATCCACCCATCATCTCGGCCAACTGTTTCGAAATGGTCAAGCCCAGACCCGTGCCCCCAAACTGACGCGTCGTCGAGGCGTCGACCTGGGTGAACTGCTGAAACAGCATTCCGATTTTGTCCTTCGGGATGCCAATGCCTGTGTCCCGTATGGAAAAACGCAACAGGACCCCCTTGTCGTCTTGTGGTTGTTCGTGTGCGAGGGCAACCCTCACCGCGACTTCCCCTTGCTGCGTGAACTTGACAGCGTTGCCTGTCAGGTTGGTGAGGATCTGGCGCAGACGGCCCGGGTCGCCCGAAAGCAGCGTCGGCACGTCCGGATCGGCGGCGCAGATCAGCTCCAAGCCCTTGTTGTGCGTCTTGAGTGCCATGGTTGCGGCAAAGTCGTCCAGCAGACTTTGCAGATCGAAGTCCAGGGTTTCCAGATCGAGTTTCTTGGCCTCGATCTTCGAGAAGTCCAGGATGTCATTGATGAGCGACAACAGCGACTCGCCGCAGAACCGGACGATCTCCGCGTAACGCTGTTGCTCCTCGGAGAGTTCGGTGTCGAGGAGCAGTTCGGTCATGCCGATCACGCCGTTCATGGGCGTTCGGATCTCGTGGCTCATGTTGGCTAGAAATTCGCTCTTGGTGATGCTCGCCATCTCGGCCTGCCTGGCCATTTCGTTGGCACGGGCAATGGACGCCTTCAATGCGGTGTTGGTTTTCTCAAGCTCATTGCGCGCCGACTGCAGATCCGTGATATCGACGAAGCTCTCCAGCAGGTGTTCCTCGCCTTCGAGACGAACACGTGTGACCGTTTTCAAGACTGGAACAAGCGTGCCGTCCGCCCGGCGGATGGTTCGCTCTGCGTTGTCCATTTCTTGGCCAAGATCAAAAACGGGGCAATTGCCCGGCTGGGCGGGACCAATGTACTGGTTGCAGATTTTCCCGACCAGGTCATCGACTTCGACTCCCGCCATACGCGCCGCGGCCGGATTGGCCTCGACAATAATCCTGTCCGAAGCGCGAATCATTACAATCCCAGCCTGAACGGACTCCATCAGGGCGCGCGTGCGAGCGTGGGCGTTGTGGAGAGCCGTCTGGGACTTCTTCTCCTGGGTAATGTTGCGCCAGATGCAATAGAGGAGAGTCCGTCCCTCATGAACAATCGGAGTTAAAGACACCTCGACGGGAAAATCTTCACCATTGGCCCGTCGGTGTATCCATTCGAACCGGTGAAACCCCTTCTCTAAGGCCAACTGCATCATCTCCTCGGCCTTTTCGAAGGAGCTTCGCCCGTCAGGCTGTTCCGGGGGTGACAATTCCGATGGATGGGTCTGGAGGAACTCTTCCCTTGTGTTGTAACCCAGCATCCTGGCGGTGGCCTCGTTGCAGTCGACGAACGTATTCTTGCTGATGAGCAGGATCGCATCGTCGGAGGCGTACAACACGTCCATGAAACGCCGTTCGCTCTCGGCCAGGGCGATAGCGGCTTCCATGCGGACGATGGTGATGCCGATGATATCCGCGAGCACCTTGAGCATGTCGATCTGCTCCTCCGGCCAGATATGAGGTGCGTATACGGCATCGAACCCCAAAAATGCGATCAGCTTCTTATGGTTGTCACAGATCGGCAGACAGAGCAGGGACTGAATACCTTGGAATTGGAACTCCTTTTTTTCTGCTGCCGCCTCAGCGGGGAGCGTACCTACCTGGGTAATTTGTACGGGACGCAATTCGAGCATTCGGGCTTTCCACCAGGGCAGCCCGTCCAAGGAAAACCGCTGGATACGGTCCTCTTGCGCTGTAATTCCTGAGGCGCACCACTCATGGGTATTGTCCATGGTGGACAGATCTTCGGAGAGGCGGAAAAGGTAGCTGCGGTCCACCTGGAACAGATCGCCGAGTCCGGCCAACATCGCGTCAACCGCCTCGTCGAAGGAATCGCTGTCGGTCACGTTTACAAAATGTGCCGACGTCTCGGCGACAAGGCTGCGAAACTTCAAGTCGAAGCGAGCCTTCTCCCTCCGCCGGTATTCTTTGGTTACGTCGCGGAACACGAGCACTGCGCCGATGACGGCCCCGGAGGCGTCGCGAATGGGCGCACAAGAATCGGCGATCTGGTATTCCGCACCATCCCGGGCGAGAAGCGCGGTGTGGTTGGCCAGGTCCACATTCACCCCCTCTTTGAGGGCGTGCGCCACCGGGTTGTCGACTGTCTCGCGGGTCTGGGCATTGATGATATGGAAAACCTCTTCCAAGGGCCGTCCCGCCGCCTCGGTGGTACTCCAGCCGGTGAGGGCCTCGGCAGCAAGGTTGAGGCTCGTAACCCGCCCCTCATCGTCGCAGGCGATCACTCCATCGCCTATGGAGCGCAGCGTGGCCGTGAGGTGCTCCCCGCTCCTACGTAATTCCGCTTGTTGAGCGCGGATGCCTGCATCGGTGCGGCGCAGCATCACGAAAACCAGTGCCAGGAGCGCCGCCAGTAGGACCGCGCTGGCCGCGCCCGTCAGGGCCATATCGCGGTTGAAGGCGGCCTTCATGGCGGTGATGTCGTTTATGACTAGAAGGCAGCCGACTTCTTTGCCAGAGGCGTCTTTGAGGAGTGACGCCATGACGCGCCAGACTTTGCCTTCGTCGGCGATCTCCCAATCCGTCGCGCCTTGGCCGGGACCGCCCGCCGGGTCGTGGTCGGCCAGCGGCGCGAAGGCGTCGGGCAGGCGGCCTTGCGAGGTGTAGATGATCACCGAGTGGGTCAGGCGATTCCAATCGGCCTCGCGTGAAAGCATGCGCATGCCCGCTTCCCAGGTCTCGCGCTCGAGCGCTTCCTTTCTGATGGTTACAGCGACCTCGGTGCCGGGCCGGTGCAGGAGAATCGTCTCCAGGATATCATCGATCTCCTTGCCCAATTCCACGTAGCCGAGTAATGTCCGGCCGTCGAGGACGGGCTGCACTACCCGCAAGGTGAAGGTACCCGGTAGCCCCAACTCGATGCCCGAGGCGGTCCGGCCGGTGCGCTCGGCCTCGATGGCCGTAAAACGGTCGATGGTGTCTCCACGTTTGTCAGGGTTATGGACCCGCAGCAGGCAGATGCGGTTTTGATCGAAGAAAGAGAGGTGGGTGAGGTTGTTTTCCCTGTGCAGCGTTTCGTACAAGTCGCGCCAGTCGGAAAGCAGTGGCTCCGCGTCACAGCTCAGGATCGCCTGGCGCACACGGGCATCCATGGCAATGGGTTGCGCTGCCGCGGCCAGCTCCCGGGCCTGCTGCTCCAAGGTTCGTTGCAGCTCGTGCTCGACTTCGGCCCACACCACCGCCGCTCTCCCGCTCAGTCGTTCGCGATGCTGGTACCACAAAAGCGCCCCCCCGGCGGCGAACAGCAGCGACAGCAGGACCGCCAGGGCCGGCAGCAAACGCCGCAGGACCGGCTTGGGCGACGCGGAAGCGCGCCCGGAGGCAAACAATGCTGCGGTAAGGCCAATCAGTAGTATCAGGACGAGCCCCCCGGGCAGCGCAACCCCGGCGGCCACGTTCCATTTCCAGTCCCGGGCGTCGATGTCGATGCCCAGCACGGCGATGGCCTCACCGGTATTCGGGTCGGTCAGTGGGACGATGGCAGAGACCCAAAAGCCCCACTTATCCGGCATAGGTCCTTCAACGAACGATCTCCCGGAAACAAAACAATCCTGAAGCTCAGCGCTTGCGTCTTCATAGGGTTCGCCCGGCTGACACGGGGGAGTATCCTCTTTGGCATCATCCTGCAAATCCACAAAGAAGAATACCGTCCCATCTGTTCTGCGCCCCATGAGATAGAGGAAGCGGCATTGCGGGTTGGCCGAACGGACCGCGCCGAGCTGTGCTTTGAGCCGCAGGTATTCGGGCGAGTCGAGGTCGGCTTTGGTGCCGGTGAGGGCCTGGATATGTGAGACATCCACCGCCTTGGCTACGAGTCGCGCTTGGCGGAGCAGGTTCTCGCGCATGTCACGGTCGGCCCGGCCGGTCAACCACCAGGCGCAGAGCGCGCCGCCTATGAGGATTGCCGCAAGGAGAGCCGGCCGCCACAGGCGGCCTCCCCAGATGCCTTTACGGGATATGTGCTTTGTCATAAAGGCGTTGCCTCCATAGAATTTATCGGGACCTCCGAGGCCTTCCCGATTCTTGCGTCGGAAGAAAGGACCAAGGGCATCGGATCTGTCTTGTCGCATCCCACCGGGATCTGGAGGACGACACGTTCGGAACGGTCCCGAAAGTGATGGAACTTACGGAATCATCTCTCGAATTGGGGATCGCCCAGGCAAGAACGGTGCTATTTGTTCGTGAAACACGGTGTGCCTGCATCTGCTTTTCAGATATCCACTTGTAGACAGTATCCCGCATTATGCCGAGATAAGCTGTAATCTCATTTACAGAGAGCCATCGGTTTTCCATCATTGACTCCGGTCGTACAGGGTCTCGTCTCATCCGGAACGGCCTCAGTCCTTCGGTTAAGCGAAAATTCCGGTGCAGGATTGCCCCATCGGTCCCCATCCGGTCCGATCATAAGAAATTAGCGAATATTATACAAAAGTCGGCGTGAGTGTCGAAGCCCTTTTTTGGGTTTCTTATGATTCAAGCGAAAAGGGATTCCACCCGCCGGTACTCCTTTCCACCATCGAAACGCTGTCAAGAATCTGTCAGGGCGCATGTTTGCCCTGAGCGCTGTCACGTGCATCGATCTTTACCGGTCTCCCTACGACATGCGCCGCTCTTTCGATGGACTATGCGGCTTGATCCGCTCCGAGGTGCACGTGGGTCCGCTTTCCGGTTTTTTTCTTGTCCTCATGCAGTCGGCGACGCAGCATGATCAAGATCCTTATATTTTGCAGTCAAGGTGCTCGAGGACGTGCTCAAAGCGGTCGTGTTCGAAACAGATGCCCTCATTACTGACCATTCCATTCTTCCGCTATGGACCCTGCACTCTGTGATGGATTGTAGTTGTCATAAGTCCCCATCTGTGCTACATTTTCCATCCATTGGCCCTCTCAACCGAAGGGCAGGTTTTTTGCCGAGGCGATTCAGAAAGGGCCTTCTCTGAGAACCAGGTTAGAAAAACGATTCAGGATCTTCTGTGTTCCGAGGATCGGTTTCGCCCGTAAGATCCGTGGTCAGGATTGACGTAAAAGAAGAGGACTTCGGTGAGTGGAAAGAATCTCGAAGACTCGGTTGAGCGGTCAGCGCCCGGCAAGCGCCTGGGGTTTGAAAAGCTGCTGGCTGACTTCTCCGCGAGATTCATCGCCCTTCCTCCCGAGCGAGTCGATGATGAAATCCAGAGCGCCTTACAGGCGGCCTTGGAGTTTTTTCGGATAGATCGCTGCTCCCTGCTTCGACTTCTTCCCGGAAAGACGTCCTGGCAGATTACCCATAGCGCCGACACTGCGGGCGTTTCTGCCTTTCCCGTCAAAACGATTCTTCCTCTTTCGCTTTTCCCCTGGGCGGTCAAGAAGCTGGCGGAGGAGCGGAATTCTTTTTCTTTTGCAAGCCTCGAGGAGTTGCCGGAGGAGGCTGCGATCGACAAACAGTCATTCGAGAAGTGGGGCATTCGCTCCGGCCTGTATATTCCTATCGCGGCGTTGAGATCCTCGGAATACACCCTCGGCACCAGCTCTGCCGAAAATGGTCGAAATTGCCCGGAGAAACACATCCCCCAGCTGCGCCTGCTGGGGGATGTGTTCGTCAACGCCCTGGAACGGAGCGTAAGCGAGACGGCCCTCCGCGAAAGCGAGGAGCGCCTGAGCATCGCGGCTTCCGCGGCGGAAGCGGGTCTTTGGATGATGGAGATGGATGGATCTGTCGTCTGGGCCACTCAAAAGCTCCGGGAGTTACTCCATGTTGCACCGGACGAGGAAATGGCTTTTGATCGGTTCCTGGCTGCGGTCCACCCCGATGATCGCGGCCGCGTCAGCTTGCTGGTGCGGGAGAGTCTGGAAAGGCAAGAGGCTCTCGACATGGAATACCGGATTGTGGAGCCGGACGGGATGATCCGCTGGATTTCGTCCCGCGGCAATCCGCCTTCCCACGGATCGGGACTTTCAAAGCGCCTGACCGGGGTATCCATCGATGTGACCGAACGAAAACAGATGGAGGAAGAACTCCGGGAACGCCTGAAAGAGATCGAGCGGTTGAAGCTGCAGCTGGAGAAAGAGAACCTTTGTCTCCGCGAAGAAATCAAGGAAGGGAAGGGTTTCCAGAAGATTGTCGGAAACAGCGAGGCGCTCCAGTATGTTTTTTTCAAGGTCCGGCAGGTTTCCCCGACCGATGCCACGGTTTTGGTTCTCGGCGAAACCGGCACGGGCAAAGGGATGGTGGCCCATGCCATACATGAAATGAGCGCTCGCAAGGACAGACCGATGATCACCGTGAACTGCGCCGCCCTGCCGGTGAACCTCATCGAGAGCGAACTCTTCGGGAGAGAAAAGGGTGCCTTCACGGGGGCTCATGCAAGACAGGTCGGCCGCTTCGAGGTTGCAAACGGCGGCACGATTTTCCTGGACGAGATCGGCGAGATGCCACTGGAACTCCAGCCAAAGCTTTTGAGAGTCCTCCAGGATGGGGAGTTCGAGCGGCTGGGAAGCCCCCGGACGATAAAAGTGGACGTGAGGGTGATTGCATCGACAAGCCGGGACCTGAAAGCTGAGGTGCGCAAAAACCGGTTTCGGGAGGACCTCTTTTATCGCTTGAACGTTTTCCCCGTTTCGATGCCGCCTCTCAGGATGCGGGCCAACGACATCCCGCAGCTGGTCGGTCACTTTGTCGATAAGTATGGCCGGAAGATCGGCAGGCAGATCGAGACCGTCCCGAAGAGCATTATGAAATCCCTTCAGGCGTACTCTTGGCCCGGTAATGTGAGGGAACTGGAGCACGTGATCGAAAGAGCCGTGATCACCAGCGCAGGACCGGTGCTGAGGCTTGCGGACCGGCTTGAAGGGGAGTCTGTCGAAGCGGGGGAGGACTCAGTCAAAGAACTCGTCGCCGTAGAAAGGGAACATATCCTCAAAGTGCTCCAGAAGACCCGCTGGAAGATTGACGGGGTGGGGGGAGCCGCCTCCCTGCTCGGGCTGCACCCGAGCACCCTTCGATTCCGGATCAATAAGCTGGGTATCCAGCGCCCTGAAAAAGCCCTGTGATAGCTCTCAATATATTGAGGATCCGCAGCATGTTGAGAGTTTTCCTGAATTCCCTCCATTTCTTAGCCCACCGATAAATCAATAAAATCAACCATTCCAGGACTGTTCTTCAGGATTTTGCCTTTCGGAACGCTTCTTGGATCTCCTGTTTCAGACACGGGGCGCGGCCCCCATGAATCGCAAGGCCCCCAAGAGAGAACGGCTATCCATGGAGCTGACGATCGAGATAAGAGCCAGGCCGGGCAAGTACCGGGAACTCTATCAGACGCTGCAGGCCATCCTTCCCACGATTCGCAGGGAGAAAGGATGCAGGGACTGCAGGATTTGGCTCAATGTGGAGGATGGGGAGGTCTTCTTTGTTTCGGTTCGATGGCAGGCGCGGGAAAGACTTGAACATTATGTTCGTTCCGCCAGCGGGGCCGCGCTTCTGGGGGCGCTGGACGTGCTGAGCGAAACCGCAAAGGTCAGGTTCGGCCACGATTTACCGTGGGAGGGGATCGACAGTCTGAGGCGAATGAGGAAAACACCGTAACGCCTCATTCGCGGAACGCGGAAAGGAGAAGGAAATGAGAATCTATTGGAAAACAGCGCTGTGCTTCATAGCTGTCGCAGTCCTGTGGGTTGCAGGACCCGCGTCGGCGGAGCGACAAAAACCCAACATCCTGGTTATCTGGGGCGACGACATCGGCGTCCACAACGTCAGCGCCTACAGCCAGGGCGTCATGGGGTACCGGACGCCCAACATCGACCGCATCGCCAGGGAAGGCGCCCTCTTCACAGACGCATACGGACAGCAGAGCTGCACGGCGGGCCGGGCGTCCTTCATCCTCGGGCAGCACCCCTTCCGCACCGGGCTGCTGACCATCGGCATGCCGGGCAGCGAGCAGGGTATCCCGGACTGGAGCCCCACCATCGCCGATCTGCTCAAGGAGCAGGGCTACGCCACGGGACAGTTCGGGAAGAACCACCTGGGCGACCGGGACAAGCACCTTCCCACGGTCCACGGTTTCGACGAGTTTTTCGGCAACCTCTATCACCTCAACGCCGAGGAGGAGCCGGAGACCTATTATTACCCCAAGGACCCCGAGTTCAGGAAGAAGTTCGGCCCGCGCGGCGTGATTCGCAGCACCGCCGACGGGAAGATCGAAGACACCGGCCCGCTGACCACCAAGCGTATGGAGACCATCGACGAGGAGATCCTCGCCCGGGCGGTCGACTTCGTGGATCGCAACGCCCAGGCGAAAAAGCCCTTTTTCGTGTGGTTCAATACCACCCGGATGCACGTGTGGACCCATTTGAAGAAGGAATCCTACGGGAGGACCGGCATCGGCATCTACCCGGACGGCATGGCGGAGCACGACGACATGGTGGGCAGGCTGCTCAAGAAACTGGACGACCTCGGCCTGACCGACAACACGATCGTCATCTACAGCACGGACAACGGCGCCGAGACGGTGAGCTGGCCCGACGGTGGCACCACGCCTTTCCACGGCGAGAAGGGCACCACCTGGGAAGGCGGTTTCCGCGTGCCCATGCTCGTGCGGTGGCCCGGTGTGATCAAACCCGGCAGCGTTTACAACGACATCATTTCCCAGGAGGACTGGATGCCGACCCTGCTGGCGGCGGCGGGCGAGCCCGACGTCGTGGAGAAGCTGAAAGAGGGCTGCCAGGCCAACGGGCGCACGTTCAAGGTGCACGCGGACGGCTATAACTTCCTGCCATACTTCCAGAACCAGGTTACCAAAGGGCCGCGTGAATCCATCTTCTACTTCGATCCCGACGGCAACTTGAACGCCGTTCGCGTAAGCGATTTCAAGATCCATTTCGCAACGCTGCAGGGCAACATCGCCACCGGCACCCGGTCCGTGCCCGGGTGGCCGCTCATCGTGAATCTCCGCGCAGACCCTTACGAGAAGGCTCCGTTCGAGGCCGATGCCGGGTACAACCGCTGGGCGGCCGACAACATGTGGATCTTCGTGCCGGTACAGATGGAGGTCAAGCGGTTTCTGTCCACGATTCCTCAATACCCCTTCCAGGAGGGGAACAGCCTGAACATGGCAGGTGTCAATTACACCACCTTGAAAGCTGCAGATGCGTTCAAGCGCCTGCTGAAGATCGAAACGCTGGTCAGGCCGCGGAACTAGCCGCCGGAGCAGACGGCGCGGTGTCGCCTGCTGTCTGGATTGGACCCACGAAGGATAGAGAGAGGAGAACACGATGAGGATCCCATGGAAAGAGGTGTTGTGCTTCATGCTGGTTACGCTCTGGGCGAGTATGGGGTCTGCCCTGGCCGAGCGGCAGAAGCCGAACATCCTGGTCATCTTCGGCGACGACATCGGCTGGTTCAACATCAGTGCTTACAGCCACGGAACCATGGGGTATCGCACGCCCCACATCGACCGTATCGCGAGGGAAGGCGCGATGTTCACCGACTTCTACGGCCAGCAGAGCTGCACGGCCGGCAGGGCCGCCTTCATCACCGGCCAGACGCCCTTTCGCACCGGGCTCACCAAGGTCGGTCTGCCCGGCGCTGACCTCGGCATCCGTGCCCAGGACCCGACCATCGCCGAACTGCTCAAGCCCCTCGGCTACATGACAGGGCAGTTCGGAAAGAACCACCTGGGTGACCGGGACGAATTCCTCCCCACGAACCATGGTTTCGACGAGTTCTTCGGGAACCTCTACCACATGAACGCCGAGGAGGAGCCGGAATCCGAGGACTATCCGAAGGACCCCGCCTTCCGGCAGCGGTACGGCCCCCGGGGTGTGCTCAAGTCGACCGCCGACGGGAAGGTGGAGAACACGGGCCCCCTCACCACGAAGCGGATGGAGACCGTGGACGAGGAATTCCTGAACGCGACATTCGATTTCATCGACCGCGCCCACAAGGCGGACAAGCCCTTCTTCGTCTGGTTCAACACCACCCGGATGCATATCTGGACGCATCTCAAAGCGGCGTCGAAAGGAAAGACCGGATCGGGGGTCTACCCGGACGGCATGGTGGAAACCGACGGCCATGTGGGCCAGCTCCTCGAGAAGCTCGAGGACCTGAAGATCGCCGACAACACCATCGTGGTCTACACCACCGACAATGGCGCAGAGGTGTTTACGTGGCCTGACGGCGGCACGACCCCCTTCAAGGGTGAAAAAGGCACGAACTGGGAGGGCGGTTTCCGCGTGCCCTGCGTGGTCCGGTGGCCGGGGGTGGTCCAGCCGGGAACGGTCATCAACGAGATCTCTTCGCTCGAGGACTGGCTGCCGACGCTGCTGGCCGCAGCCGGGGTGCCGGACGTGAAGGAGAAGCTCCTGAAGGGCTACCAGGCCGGCACGAAGACCTTCAAGGTGCACCTGGACGGCTATAATCTCATGCCGGCACTCAAGGGCGATGCCAAGGAGTGGCCCCGGAAGGAGTTCTTCTATTTCAGCGATGACGGGGACCTCCTGGCACTTCGGTACAACCACTGGAAGTTCGTCTTTGCCGAGCAGCGCGCCGAAGGCGCCCGGCTGTGGCTTGAACCGTTCGTCATGCTGCGGGCACCCAAGCTGTACAACCTTCGCGCCGACCCGTTCGAGCGTGCCCCCGAGGTTTCCGCCACCTACTTTGACTGGCTTTTCCGGCATGCCTTCGTCATCGTTCCGGCCCAGCAGGGGGTCGGCAAATTCCTGGGGACCTTCAAGGAGTTTCCGCCCCGGCAAAGACCCTCCAGCTACACCATCGATCAGGTGATGGACATGATGACGAAGGGCGTGGGCGGCAACAAGTGAAACGCTGACTCCATCCGGCCGGGCGCGCCCCACTCTCGTCGGCTGCGCCCGGCCTCAGCCGACCGTCCCAACCTTCTTCCGGAGCGCACCATGAATCCCCAGGAAGCGTTTCAGCGCATCGCCGCCGCCATGAACGCGGCCATCATCGGACAGGAAAGCGTGGTGGAGCGCCTGCTCATCGCTTTTCTCGCCGACGGCCACGTCCTCGTGGAAGGCCTGCCCGGCGTGGCCAAGACGCGTTCGATCAAGACCCTCGGCCGTCTGGTGGAAAGCCGGTTCAGCCGCATCCAGTTCACCCCGGACCTGCTGCCCTCCGACGTGACAGGGTCTGAGATCTACCGCGAACAGAAGGGGGCCTTCGACTTCCTGCCGGGTCCGATCTTCGCCAACCTCGTGCTCGCCGACGAGATCAACCGCGCGCCGGCGAAGGTGCAGGCGGCATTGCTCGAAGCCATGGAAGAGCGGCAGGTCACCGTGGCTGGAAAGACCTACCCGTTGCCCGGCCTGTTCCTCGTCCTCGCGACGCAGAACCCCATCGAGCAGGAGGGGACCTACCCGCTGCCCGAGGCGCAGATGGACCGATTCCTTCTCTACATCCACATGCCGTATCCGCCCCCGGAAAACGAGGCGGCCATTCTGCGCCTCGTGCGCGGCGAGAAATCCGGTGCGCCCGCCGAGCCGCCGCCGAAGGTCGCGCAGGAACTGATCTTTGCCGCACGCAAGGAAGTCAACTCGGTGCACGTTGCGGAGGCTGCGGAGCGCTATATGGTGGACCTGGTGATCGGCACACGGGAACCGGAGCGCCATGGCGGCGACCTGGCCCGCTGGATCCGCCTCGGGGCCAGCCCGCGTGCAACGCTGGCCCTGGATGCCGCGTCCCGCGCCCATGCGTGGCTACACGGGCAGGACTTCGTTTCGCCGGACGACATTCGCGCCGTTGCACCGGCCTGCCTTGCTCACCGGGTGCATCTTTCCTACGAAGCGGAGGCCGCCGGAAAAACCCGCAACGACGTCATTCGAACCCTGCTGGCACAGGTGGCGTCCGTATGACGAGGGGAATAACACCAGGGAAGCCGAAAGCAATGAAAGAGGCGACATCCAACCCCTTCTCACGGCCTGCGGCTGACTGCCCCGGGACCCGTGTCACCGTCGGTCTCGAGGATCTGATCCGCCTCAAGGCCGATGCGCGCGGATTCAGCTTCCTCCCCCGTCAACCCGTGACCTCCCTCCTGGCAGGCCGCCATGCCTCGCGCCTGCGCGGCCGCGGACTCGCCTTCGAGGAACTCCGCTGCTACCGGGAGGGGGACGACATCCGGACGATGGACTGGCGGGCCACGGCGCGGCTTCGTTCCCCGTACGTGCGCGTTTACACCGAGGAGCGCGAGCGGCCCGTCCTGCTCGTGGTGGACCAGCGCCGCCCCATGTTCTTCGGCAGCCGCCGCGCCATGAAGTCCGTGACCGCCGCCGAGGTCGCCGCCCTGGGGGCTTGGCGTGCCCTTTCCTCCGGGGAGCGCGTGGGCGGCATCGTGTTCAACGACGATGAGATCATCGACATCACGCCACACCGCAGCCGCACCCGCGTGCTCCGACTGCTCCACGAGGTGGTGCGGCTCAATCAGATGCTCGCGGCAGGACCCGGGACGAGTCCTGCCCGGACGAGCAGGAACACCTTGAATCAGGTGCTCGAAGCCGCACTGCGCCGTGCCGACCATGATTATCTTGTCGTGCTCATCAGTGACCTCGATGGTGCGGACGCCGACACCCAACGCCTGGCCACCCTGCTGGCCGGCCACAACGACATGCTCGGCATCGCCGTCTATGACCCGCTCGGGGTCTCGCTGCAGGGCGGGCCCGGCATGGTCGCGGCCGACCGCGGCGCGACCTGGGCGCTTCCCCCGGGGGACACCTTTGCCGCTTCATTCCAGAGGGCTTCCGCTGCGCGCCTCGATACGTGGATGGACATCTTTCGCGCCCTGCGCGTTCCGGTGCTTCCCGTTTCGGCAGCCTTTCCCGCCGTGGACCAACTGCGCGACCTCTTCGGCGCGCGCTTTTGCCGGAGGCCCGACCGGCCATGAGCCCCGACCCGACCAGCCTGGACCGTCTGCACGATCTCGTGCTTCCGCCGGCCGCACCGTGGTGGCCGCTCGCCCCAGGCTGGTATGTCCTGTTCGGGTTGCTGCTCCTGAGCGTCGGATGGCTGGCGTGGCGCGGGTGGCAACGGTGGCGGGCGGATGCCTACCGCCGCGCCGCCCTGCGGGAATTGGCGGCCCTGCAGGGCGCGCCGCAAGTCGCGGAACTCCTTCGCCGCACCGCGCTCGCCGTCGTGCCTCGGCCCGTCGTCGCGGCCATGACGGGGACCCGCTGGGCCGACTGGCTGTCCATGCAGAGCACCGTGGTCATGCCCCCTGAAGTGCGCCGGCTGCTCAGCGTCGGCATCTATGAACGTCCGGGATCTGATGGTGAGTTCGGTGCGCTCCGCGAGTATGCAGCCCGCTGGATCGCCGGGCACCGCCTGGTTTCTCCCGAAGGGCAGGGGGAGGGACGGACATGCTGACCCTTGCTCATCCCTGGGCCTTCGCCCTGCTGCCCCTGCCCTGTCTGGTGCGGGTGGTCCTGCCGCCGTGCCGTGCCGCCTGGGTGGCGGTGCGCGTACCCTTTGGGGAGCGCATCCGGGTCGCCCTCGCCGGGGAACCCCTCGCCCGCAAAGCCACGCGGGGGTGGGGGCCCCTCGTGATCCCCTTGTTGATCTGGCTGCTGATGCTCGCCGCGCTTGCCCGCCCGCAGTGGCTGGGACCCCCGCTGGAGCGTGATCTGCCCACGCGCGATCTGCTGCTGCTCGTGGATCTGTCAGGCTCCATGCGGCAGGAGGACTTCAAGAACGCCGCTGGGGTGAAGATGGACCGTCTCAGCGCCGTGAAGGCGGTGGTGGGCGATTTCCTCCTCCGGCGCAAGGGTGACCGCGTGGGACTCGTGGTTTTCGGTGATGCGCCGTTCCTGCAGTCGCCCTTCTCCACGGATCTCAGTCTGTCGAAGCGGTTGCTGGACGAGACGGTCGTGGGCATGGCCGGACCCCGCACCGCCTTGGGGGATGCCATCGGGCTGGGCATCGGTCTCTTCGATCAAAGCGACGCCCCGGCCAAGACGATCATCGCCTTGACCGACGGCAACGACACCGCCAGCCAGGTGCCTCCTGCCGAAGCCGGTCGGGTGGCCCGGGAGCGCGGCATCCGCATCCACACGGTGGCCATCGGCGATCCAGCGACGGTGGGCGAGGAGAAACTCGACGCGGAGACGCTCCGCAACGTGGCGAAAAGCAGCGGCGGCTCCTATTTCTTTGCCGCCGACCGGGAGCAACTCGAGGGTATTTACGAGGAGCTGGACAGGATCGAAACGCGACAGGTGAAGGTCGTCAGCCACCGGCCGCGGCAAGACTTGTATTTCTGGCCCCTGCTCGCCGCGCTGCTCCTCTGGCTGGGAGAAAGGTCGGTGCAGGTCCTCCTCGAGCTGCGGGCCCCCGTTCCGATGCAACGGCCTGCTGCCGTGCGCGTTCATCCCATCAGCGGTCGATTGGAGGTGCAGGCATGACGGCGATCCTGGCCGACTTTCACTTCATCCGGCCCGCTGGGCTGCTGCTTGTGCCGGTGGCCTTCGGCGTGTGGTGGGCCTGGCGGCGCGGCTCCGACCCCCTCCGCGGCTGGCGGGAGCAGATCGCCCCGGGATTGCTCAAGGCCCTGGTGGTCGGCCCGCCCCGTCGCTCTTCCGGGTGCTGGGTCCTCGGGGCCTGGCTGCTGGCCATCGTGGCCCTGTCCGGGCCGACGTGGCGGCTGGAGCCCAGCCCCTTTGCCGATGACGCCACGCCGCTCCTGGTCTTGCTCAAGGCCGACGTCAGCATGGCCGCGCCCGATCCTCCGCCCTCCCGGCTCGAACGGGCCCGGCTGAAGATCGCAGACCTGGCCGAAGCGCGCAAAGGCCAACCCCTCGGCCTGATCGCCTACGCCGGTTCGGCCCACCTGGTGCTGCCGCCGACGCGGGATACCGGCGTGGTGGCCCGCATGGCCGCCGAGGTCAGCCCCGAGATCATGCCGCTTCCCGGTGATCGCCTCGACCTGGCCCTGCGGGAAGCCGCCCGCGTGCTCGCCGAGGGTCGGCAGGGAGGCAGCCTCGCCGTCCTGGCCGACAGCGTGGACACCGATCCGGCCGCGCTCCAGGCCCTGGCGAAGGACTTCCCGTTTCCGGTGCAGTTCATCGCCCTCTGCGCTCCGGAATCGGCCCAGAGCGAGGCCTTGCGCAAGGCCGCCCGAATGCTCGAGGCCCGTGTCGAACCCCTGGACGTCGAAGGCCGCGATGTGACGGCCCTCGTGCGCCACGCCGCGAGAGCACCCCTGGCCCAGCGGGGCGATCAGGGCGGGCGCTGGCAGGAGGCGGGCTACTGGCTCGTCCCGCTGGTGAGCCTGGTTCTGCTGGCATCCTTCCGCCGGGTGGAGGGCGGCGAGGGGCCGTCATGAAAGAGACGCTTCTTGTCCTGGCGGGACTTTGGGCCGGCCTGTGGTTCACCCCGGACCAGCAAGGCCGGCGGGATTTCGAGCGCGGCCGGTTCGTGGAGGCGGCCCGGGTTTTTCACGATCCGCGCTGGCAAGGCGTCGCGTGGTATCGTGCCGGGGAGTTCGAGAAGGCCGCCCAGGCCTTCGGCCGAAGCGACACCGCCGAGGCGCTGTACAATCAGGGTAATGCCCGGGTGATGCTCGGCAGGTACGAGGCCGCCATCTCCTGCTATGAACGGGCCCTGGAAAAGCGGCTCGGATGGAGAGAGGCGGACGAAAACAGGGCTCTCGCCGCTGCCCGCGCCAAGGCGCTGGACATCGAAGGCGGCAACGTGAGCGAAGGCAAGGTGGAACCCGACAAGATCCTTTTCGACAGCGGCAAGAAAGGCTCCGATGCGCAGACCACCGAGACCGCCGGCGGCAAACCGCTTTCGGACGAGGAAATCCAGGCCCTCTGGCTCCGCCGCGTGCAGACGCGCCCGGCGGATTTTCTGAAGGCCAAGTTCGCCTACCAGGAAGCCGTGCGCTCCCAGGGAGGGCGCCCATGAAGAGCCTGCTGGTGCTGATGATGGCCCTTGTTGCGCTCGGCTCCGCGGCGCGGGCGGAGGTGGCGCCGGTGATCGTGCGCGTGCCGGAAACAGAGGCCTGGGTCGGTGAGCGCGTGCGGTTCTATGTCGATCTGCGCGCCCCGGGTCCGTTCGAAGGCACGGCCGGCTTCGACCTGCCGCAGGTCCCCGCTGCCCTCCTCGTGAAGATCGGCAGTCCGGTGGTGTCGTCGCAGGATCTCGAGGGGGAGAGCTGGTTCGTGCAGGAGCACGAATTCGCCCTCTTTTCACAGAAGGCGGGGCTGCTGACGGTGCCGGCCTTCTCCGTGCGCTTCGCCAGCCGCGAAGGCTTCACCGGACCCGCGCAGGACCGGCAGTCCGAGACCCCTGTCTGGGAGGTCGCCATCCGGCGTCCGCCGGGCAGCGACGGCATCGGCTTCCTCGTCACCACGGAATCCATGGACATCACCGAGACGTGGAACCCTCAGCCCGGCCCTGCGCAGGTCGGCGCCGCGTTCGAACGAACCATCGTCCAGCGCGCCACGCAAATGACCGGCATGGCGTTGGCTCCTGCGCCGGTTGCGGCGCCCGGGGGCATCCGCGTCTATGCGGGCCGGCCCGAAGTCAGCGACGACACGGAGCGCGGCCGGTTCCTGGGCCTGCGCCGGGACACGCTCACCTATCTCCTGGCGAAGCCCGGCACCTTCACGGTGCCCGCGCTCACCTACGTGTGGTGGAACCCGAACACGGAGACGCTTCAGTCCAAGACGCTGCCGGCAGCGACCTTCGTCGTGGCTCCGCCGGCCCTCTCAGCGGCGGCCGGAAAAGTTGATGCCGCGCGCCTCGCATGGCCCTTGTTGTTCGGTGCGGTTTCGGCCGTCGCCCTAATCTCCTGGCAGCGTCGGCGCCTGTCGGCATGGGTGAGGCCATGGTGGAAAGCGTTCAATCCCCCGGATCGCGCGGCCGGGCGCAAGCTCCTCCGTGGCTGCCGCCGGCGCGATGCCCCCGTTGCCGAAAGGGCGTGGATCGCGTGGCGGGAAACGCAGGACGCTTCGTTTCAGCTCGACCCTGAGCTTCATTATGCCGTCCTCGAATTGCAGCGTCATCTTTTCGGCTCCATGGAAGGGGTTCCCTGGCAGGGAGACAAACTGGCCCGGGCTTTTCGCAAAACCCTTACCGCTAAGAAAGCTCACATGGTCCATGAAAGCGCATCGGCATTGCCCTTGCTGAATCCTCGAAAAGGAGAAACACTATGAAGCGTTCAGTGATGAATATTTGGGTTCCGTTGCTGTTGCTGGCTGCCGCAATCTCTATCGTCTTGCCCGCGAAAACCTTGGCAGCGGAAGATCCCTTGCCGTCCTGGAACGACACCGCGCCAAAGGAGGCCATCGTCGCCTTCGTGGAAAGTGTCACAAAGCGGGATTCCCCGACTTTTGTGCCGGTCACCGAGCGCATTGCCGTTTTTGACAACGACGGTACCCTCTGGTCCGAGCAGCCCATGTACTTCCAGGCCTTTTTTGCCTTTGACCGGGTGAAGGCGCTTGCAGCGCACCATCCGGAGTGGAAAGAGAAAAATCCTTTCAAGGCGGTACTGGAAAACGACATGAAGGCCCTTGCGGCTACCGGCGAAAAAGGGGCGGTCGAAGTGCTCATGGCTACCCATGCCGGTGTGACCACGGAGGAGTTTGAAGGGGCTGTCAGAGAGTGGCTCGCTACAGCCAAGCATCCCCGGTTCAACAGGCCTTTTACCGACGTCATCTTTCAGCCCATGCTCGAATTGCTTGTCTACCTTCGAGGGAACGGCTTTAAGACCTTCATCGTCTCCGGCGGCGGCATCGAGTTCATGAGGCCCTGGACCGAGGAGGTGTACGGCATTCCGCCGGAGCAGGTTATCGGCTCCAGCATCAAGACAAGGTTCGAGCTTCGTGAAGGCAGGCCCGTGCTCGTGCGGCTGCCGGAAGTGGACTTCATTGACGACGGACCCGGGAAACCCATCGGCATCGATTCCCACATCGGCCGGCGTCCGATCGCGGCCTTCGGCAACTCCGACGGCGACCTGCAAATGCTCCAGTACACGGCTGCCGGAAAGGGCCTGCACTTTTGTCTCTATGTCCACCACACGGACGCCGACCGTGAGTGGGCCTATGATCGAAGGTCGCCCATCGGCCGCCTCGACAAAGGGCTCGATGAGGCGCAGGCAAAGGGCTGGACCGTGGTCGATATGAAAAAGGACTGGAAGGAAATTTACCCGAAATGACCCCTGTCCAGGCGCGCCCTGGCATAACAGGCGGTTGAAAAAGGGCCAGATGCATGGCTTGCGAAATCCCGTGGAATGAGGCGCACACATAAGTGTGCCGCAGTGACGCGGGATGAGCGTAACGCCGCACAGGGCGTTTTTCAACGGCCAGTGCAAAGAGGATTTTTCAACGGCTTCATAAGATTCGTGCCAGGCGAGCGGGTTGCGGCGGACGGAACGTGGATCGAATCTAGGGAAAACAGAAGGGAGGATCGGCGATGGCATTTCCTTACCGGCATGGGTTTCTGACCTTGCTTTTTTGTTGTCTGTTGCCTTCATCGGCCTTGGGAGCCGGGCTCTGGTTGTACGAGCGTGGAACCCCGGAGGTGGGCACAGCGAATGCGGGGGTCGCGGCAAGAGCCGAGGATGCTTCCACAGCTCTCAGCAACCCCGCCGGCATGACCCGGTTGAACACGCCCCAATGCATGGCCAGTTTTCAGTCCCTGTTTCTGGATATCCAATTCTCCCCGGATTCACGGACCACCCCGTCGGGCAGCTTCGGCAATGCCGACGGTGTGATCCCCGGCATGGGTTTCTTTTACGTTCACCCCCTGGCCGATCAGTGGCGCCTCGGATTTTCCATTGCCTCGTTTTTCGGCTTGGGCGTGAAGTACGAAGACGACTGGGTGGGCCGGTATTACGTCCAGGAAAGTGACTTCCTCACCCTTTCAGCCGCGCCGACTTTAGCCTATAAGGTGAACGACTGGCTGTCCCTCGGGGGCGGAGTGGGCATCGTGTTCGCAGAGTATTATTCCCGCGCTGCTATCAACAACCTGGCCGGCTCCGACGGACAACTCGAGTTTGAGGACAAGGATCTCGGGGTCGGCGGCACACTGAGCGTCCTGGCCGAGCCGAGTAAGGGCACCCGTTTCGGTCTCGCCTATTCGAGCCCGGTCAAATTGTCCTTCGAAGAGGTGCCTGACTTCAACGGCTTGAGCCCCGGAATGAGCGCAATCCTCACAGGCCTCGGTCTTGTCGGCTCTGAATTGAGCATGGAGATAACCATTCCTCAAAGCGTGATGTTCAGCTTTTTTCATGAGATCGACAGCCGGTGGGCCGTCATGGGCAACATCGGGTGGCAGGACTGGAGCGAGTTCGGGCAGATTCCGTTGAGCATCAGCTCAACCACGTCGGCCACCGTTACCCAGGACCGCAATTTCGATGACACATGGCATTTCGCTCTTGGCGCACGCTACCGCTTTCATCCCCAGTGGCGTGTCACCGCAGGGGTTGCCCATGACACATCGCCCGTATCCGACGAATACCGTACGGTGGACATGGCCCTGGACAGGACGTGGCGATACTCCGCAGGCTTGATCTGGGACTACAGTAAGACAGTGACCCTCGGATTTGCATACACCTTTCTGGATGCGGGAAATGCTCCCATCAACCAGACCCGGGGTCCGTTGGCGGGGACGGTATCCGGCGAATATTCTTCCAATTATGTCCATATTGTCGGCATCAGTGTCAATTACCGATTCTGAGATTCATTGCATTGTGGAGTGACAACGCCGCAGGTTCACTGTATAGATAGACTGGTTTCGGTCCGAAAATGTTCTTTTTGCCAATCTCGGCGTCAATCTGCACGTTTGCTTGTGCGGCGACCACCAGGTCGCCTCCGCGCAAACGCTTGATTTCCTTGATATTGACAAAAAATCCTCATTTCCGGACTGGAAACTTTGTTGTGCCCGATGCTCATTTCCGGATGGACACAAAGTAACATCCTCTTTTCAAAGGTTTGCTTGGCAGCGTGTTGAAAAACTCCTTGTTGCAGGCCATCGAAAAAGGGCCGGATGCAAGGATTGCGAAATTCCGTGGAATGAAGCGCACCTATAAGTGCGCGGCAGTGACACGGGTGTGTAACGCAGCAGAGGAACGTTTTTCAACGGCCTGCTACAGAGCGTCATATGCCGCAGCAAAACGAGATGCCGAATCGGCCCAGCCTCTTTCAGCGCATCCGCTATTCCATTTTTCCAGGCGCGCTTCGGGCAGAAGGGGCAGGATACCGCAGGTTCTTCAACAGCCTGATCCTTCATTTCCGGCCCCGGACCGTTCCGCAGGAAACTCTCCGGTGGACCCTCACGTGGGGGCTGGGGGGGATGGCCGTTGTATTGGTTTCCATGCTCCTGGGCACGGGTGTGCTCTTGAAGTTTGTTTACCGGCCCATTCCGGAAAAAGCGTACGAATCCATCCTTTATCTCCAGAATGAAGTCCTTTTCGGACGGCTGATCAGGAACATCCACTACTGGAGCGCAAACGCCCTCATTCTTGTGGCTTTTCTGCACATGCTGCGCGTTTTCTTCACGGGCGCTTTTCACGCGCCGCGCCAGTTCAACTGGGTGATCGGCACCGCTTCTTTTCTGGTCATTCTTTTCTCCAATTTTACAGGATACTTGCTGCCCTGGGACCAGCTCGCCTTCTGGGCGGTCACAATCTGCACGGGCATGCTGGAATATGTTCCTGGACTCGGCCTCTGGCTCCAAAGGCTGATTCAGGGCGGGTCTGAGATCGGTCCGGCCACCCTCTCGCGGTTTTATGCCATACACACGGCTATACTCCCGGCAACCCTTCTGATCCTTCTGCCTTTTCATTTCTGGCGCATACGAAAAGCGGGAGGATTGGTCGTACCTCGGTCGCCCGGCCAGCGTTACGGACGACACAGTCAACCTGTTCCGGCCATTCCCGACCTGCTCCTGAGGGAGGTCGTGGTGGCCCTGGCGCTTTTCGCTTTCATGCTGGTCTTCTCCATGATTTTCAACGCGCCGCTGGGGAGCAAGGCCAATCCCGGTCTCAGCCCGAACCCGACCAAGGCCCCCTGGTACTTCATGGGGATACAGGAAATCCTCCTGCATTTTCATCCGCTCTTTGCTTTGTTTTTCATTCCCATACTGATGCTTATCGCGCTCCTCGCTATTCCCTACCTGAACTATGAAATGAACACGGCAGGAGTGTGGTTTGCATCAACCAAGGGAAGGAGCATGGCGTTGGTTGCGGGTCTGACTACGTTCATTGGGACGCCGCTTGCCCTTCTGGCCGATGAGTACCTGATCGAAGCCGCAGGCCGACTGCCTACCGCCCCCACATGGATCACGAACGGGTTGGTTCCCCTTGCGGCGGTTTTGGCTGCGGTAGCGGCCTTTTATGTCTTTCTGAAATGGAAGTTTGTGGCTAGCAGCACCGAGGCTGTTCAGATGTTGTTTGTCATGTTTTTGGTGGCTTTCCTCGTCTTGACCGTCACAGGGATATGGTTCAGAGGAGAGGGTATGAAACTGATGTGGCCTTGGAGCATAGGAACTTGACTGGGTTACAATGGGTCAGAAGCAGAATTTGTTTCCATCCGGAAATGGTCTTTTTGGCCAATCTCGGCGTCAATCTGCACGTTTGCTTGTGCGGCGACCACCAGGTCGCCTCCGCACAACGGCAATTCAGAGGTAATTTGAAATCCGAATATCGAAATCCGAAACACATTCGAATGAAAAAGTGAAGAAAACGGGAACCGCTAACCAAAAGAAAGAAAACCCTCCAGGGCCCGATGCGTTGCGTCGAAGTTTTTTGAACAAGCTCTGGGTCATTCTGGGAGGCCTCGCCCTGTTGGAATTGCTGGGGCTGGTCCTTGCCTTTTTCCACCCTCGAAAGACAGGGGAAAAAGGCGACTACCTCCAGGGGATCCTAGAGGCGGGATCGGTGGACAAATTCGCCCTGACTTCCGTGACGGCTTTCGTAAGAGGCCGGTTTTATCTCGTGCGATTGGAGGATGGGGGATTCCTCGCTCTGTCGTGCAAGTGCACTCATCTGGGCTGCACGGTGCCATGGGTATCAAAAGAGATGAAGTTCATGTGCCCCTGTCACGCGTCAGTCTACGACATCCGGGGCGAGGTGTTGACCGCACCTGCTCCACGGCCTCTGGATCTGCACCCCGTCTTCATTGAGAACGACATTGTGAAGGTGGATACGAACCAGGTGATCAAACGCAGCGTGTTTCGCGCAGAGCAGGTTGTTTACGCAGAGAAGAGTCGATGACACGGATGAACCTAAGTCATAAGATGGGTTTGAAAATAAAGGAAGTGTACGCCTTCATAGATGGCGATCTGTATGCTGTTTCCTCTTATTTGTGCTAGTGGATATGAGAAACTGGAGAATCGCTGGATTCCTGGCAACCCTCGTGATCGTTTTCTCGATCCCGATCTACTATTTTAGGATCGAAAAGGCGGGCGTCTTTAGAACAGGGAAGGTCGAGGGGGGGACGGCCACGTTTGCCGGCAGCCTGAAGTGCAAGGAGTGCCACCAGAAGGAGTATGACAAATGGCTGAACTCCAACCATGATCATGCCATGGACGTGGCCAATGAAAAGACAGTCCTAGGCGATTTCAAGACCGCGATTTTTCAGGCCCACGGGATCATTTCCCGCTTTTCCCGAAAGGATGGGAGGTTCTATGTGTATACGCAGGGACCTGAGGGGGAGATGGGTGATTTCGAAGTTTCCTACACCTTCGGCTGGTTCCCGCTGCAGCAGTATCTGGTGCCTTTTCCCGGTGGCCGGCTCCAGTGTCTTCCCATTGCCTGGGATGTGAGGGAGAAAAAGTGGTATCACCTGTACCCGAAGGAACCTCTGGACCCGAAAGATTGGCTTTACTGGACCAATGCCGGACAGAACTGGAATGGCATGTGCGCCGAGTGCCACTCTACGAACTTGAAGAAGGACTATGACATCGAGACCGATACATACAAGACGACGTGGTCGGACATCGATGTCGGTTGCGAGGCCTGCCACGGACCCGGCTCCCGCCACGTGCAGTGGGCCGAGATGCCGGACATGGCCAGGCCCTGGGTGGAGAACTATGAACTCGTGGTGAAGACATCCGGGATCGCGTCGCGCGGACAGGTGGAACTCTGCGCCCCGTGCCATTCTCGGCGTGCGGCATTGGGGGATTACACCCACGCGGAAGCGGATTTGCTGGACACCCTGCTCCCCAGCTTGCTGACCGAGGATCTCTATTTTTCTGACGGCCAGATCTTGGACGAGGTCTATGTTTACGGTTCCTTCACCCAGAGCAAAATGTACCATCGGGATGTGCGGTGCAGCGACTGTCACGATGTCCACAGTCTGAAAGTGGTCAAGGAGGGGAATACGCTCTGCCTTCAGTGTCACCGGGGGGCGGAATATGATTCCCGGGAGCACCACTTTCACAAGCAGAAGGGGGAGAGTGGGGATCCCGTCAAATCGGACGACGGCAGGGTGCTCTTCGAGGTGGGCATCGGCGCCGAGTGCGTCCAGTGTCACATGCCAGGCCGCACCTACATGGGGATTCATTACCGCCTGGATCACAGCCTCCGCATCCCGAGGCCGGACCTCAGCACAAAGATCGGCACGCCCAATGCCTGCAACCGCTGCCACATCGACAAAACCGTGCAGTGGTCCGCAGATGCCATAACCAGGTGGTATGGCCCCGGCAACAGGCCGCACTACGGTACCATCATCGAAAAGGGGCGCAAGCGGCACCCGGAGGCGAAGGAAGATCTCATCCGCCTTGCCGCGGATCCGCTTTATCCCGTGATTGTCCGGGCCACGGCCCTGTCGCTGTTGACAGGCTACCCGTGGGAGGATATCGCAGCAAAAACCTTTGAACTGGCACTGATGGACGATGAAGCCCTGATCCGCCGAACCGCAGTTGAGAGCCTCTCTCGTTCCGGTGCGAAAGGACAGACCGAACTCCTTGCACCGCTCCTTTATGATCCTGTTGCAGCCGTGCGCATGGAAGCGGCGAGTGCGCTCGCGGGCGAGCCCTCCAAGACTCTGAGCGCCGATCAGCGGAAGGTGTTTCAGAAGGCGTTGCAGGAATACATCGGATCCATGGAATACGCCGGCGACTTCGCTTACGGTCGTTACAACCTGGCCAACCTCTGTGCCGTCCTCAACCGCCCGGCCGAGGCCATCCGGAACTACGAGGCGGCCCTGAAAATCGACGGTCTCTTTTACCCGGCCAAGGTCAATCTCACCATGCTATACCATTCGAAAGGGGAAAACGAGAAGGCTGAGGGCCTATTCCGCGATGTGGTCGACAGCCACCCTGAACTCTACGATGTTGCCTACTCCCTCGGCCTCCTTCTTGCCGAATTGGGGAAAAATGAAGAGGCGCTGGAGTATCTGGTGAGGGCGGCCAAAGGCCTGCCGGCGCGTTCGCGGATCCAATACAATCTCGGTCTGCTTCTCCAAAAGCTGCACCGGGATTCAGAAGCTGAATCAGCGTTTCGAAGCGCCTTGAATGTGGAACCTGTCAACATGGACTATCTCTATGCGCTGGCTGGTCTCTACCTCAACCTAAACCGTTTGGCCGAAGCGAGAAAGGTGGCGGAAAGAATGGTATCCGCACATCCTGAGCAGACGATAGGGCACGAGCTGCTGGCTCTGATCGAGCGCCGCCGGAGTGCGGGTAAGTAATGGGGCAGAGTTCTTCGCCCCGCGCTACACAACTCCTGGCGCGTATCGCCAGGGGTGAGCGGATACCGATCGCAAAACGCGGAGTGCCTGCGGCGGCGCTGCATCCCGCAGATTTCTCGAAAAGGGTGCTGAGTCATTCAGCTCTTCCGGCGGACCACAAAGAACTCATAGGCAGAGCAGCCTGAATGCCGTCGGTGCATGGCCAGCTGACTCGTCAACTCCCATCAAATACTGCAAATTTTCTCGAGGCCAAGCCGCACCGCGGTCTCCTGCGTGGGTCCGCCTGTCTCGAGGTCCCAGCCCATCGTTTCGTAGAAACACCGTTCGAGCCTGTCCATGTCGAGGCGTCTGCCCTTGAGGGGGCCGCGCTGCAGGGGCGGGTGGCCGAGGGCACGCGGGTTGAGGCGTTGATCTGCGGGTTTGATGCCTTCGCGGGCGTTGAAGGCTTTTCGAAGGGAAAGGATCCTTTCTCCGGTGTCGAAGTAGGCGTCAGCCGGAAGATCCCATCCGGTGGCGGCGTTCAGGTAGTCCACTACAGGGAGGGGGCTTGTCAGGGCGCCGAACAGGCACAGGCCGGCGCCGTTGATCAGCTGCATGTAGACGGAACCGGCGCGGTAGCGCTCGACATGGCGGGCGGTGCGCGTGCGTGCGGCCCGGATCCGGCGGCGTGCCTGCGGGAAGCGTCGGTCCACCCCGAAGAGGTCGGCGTAGAGATAGGAAGAGATGGTGTGCCTCCCGGGGGTGGGTTCGCACTGGTAGGCGATGGCGTAGCCCGGGTCGAGCCGGGAGTCGTGCATGGGGAGTTCCTGCCCGCCCGCGTGAACCGCCAGCGACTCGGTTCCTTTCCCCAGCCTCAGGGCGGCCCGTTTCACCCCATCGGCGAGGATGTCCCCGAACCCCTCCCGTTCGATGATCTGGTGGAGCAGGGTGGAGATCTCGCGTGTTCTTCCCCAGCCGAGCCGCCACCAGCGGGGTTTGAAATCCAGACGGATCTGATTCTCGTCGGTCTGCATCACCAGCAGGATGGGGGTGCGGGCGGCCCATCCAAACGGCCAGAGGGATCGCAGGAAGGCCCCGGGGCGCCTGAGGGCGGTGCCGAGAAACCTGAGGGCGCGGGGCATCCGCCCGCCGCCGTCGGTGAGGAGGGTGGTGAGGAGCGCCAGTGCATCGGAGCCCCGGTTGTAGCGGACCACCTCGATGTGGGTGGTGGGGTCGGGGTTGATGCCCGAGGTGATGGCGATCTGGTCGGAGTAGTTGGCGCCGGGGTCGTTGGCCTTGACCCCCAGCAGGGCTTCGGAGTTGGTGCGGACGCCGTCCCCGAGCCGAGGGGAGAGGCCGGGGAGAAAGCCGGCATCTCTGCATTTCTGGAGGAGTTTCACGGTGCCGAGAACGCCGCCGCTCAGGACGACGCCCCGGGCCGTGAAGGTGCGGCGGGGGTGACGCAGGCCCGTGGGCTGCCGGGTGAATACGGTGTAGCCGCCTCCGGCACGTGGGCGGATCGCTGTGGCCTCGGTCTCCGGGAAGATCCTCGCGCCCGCCCGTTCGGCCAGGTAAAGGTAGTTCTTGTCGAGGGTGTTCTTGCCTCCCACCGGGCACCCGATCATGCACGCGCCGCAGTGGGTGCAGCCGGTGCGCGGCGGCCCTTCCCCGTCGAAATAGGGGTCCGGCACGGTTTTCCCGGGCGGCCCGAAAAAGACGCCCACGTCGTTGACGTGAAAGGTGTCCTCGCCCCGGAGCTCCCGGCCCACTTCGGCGAGCAGCCTGTCTGCCTGCCCCACCTGAGGGCATCTCACGGCCCCGAGCATGTCGCGCGCTTTGGCGTAATACGGGGCCAGTTTCGCCTTCCAGTCTCCGGGCCCCCACTCGGGCTTTCGGAAGACCTCGTCGGGAGGGATGAGGAGGTTGTTGGCGTATACGAGGCTGCCGCCCCCGACGCCGGTGCCGCTGAGCACGAAGACGTTTCTGAAAAGAGTGAGCACCTGGATGCCGTAAAGGCCGAGGCGTGGGAGCCACAGGTACTTGCGGAGATTCCAGTTGGTTTGCGGAAAATCCTCGGTCCGGTAGCGTCTGCCCTTTTCGAGGACGGCCACCCGGTAGCCCTTCTGCGCGAGCCGGAGGGCCGAAACCGAGCCCCCGAATCCCGAACCGATCACCACGTAGTCGTATTCAGAGACAAGATCCTGCCGCATGATACGGATTCCTTTTCAGAAAGCCCCGGTTCGCCGGGTGTGGATGGACCGGTAACCCGCCGTGCAGGTCAGACCGGCTGCAACTGGAAAGCCGCTCCACGCCCTTTGGTTCCCAGCCCGGGAACCCATCAGTTTACGGCAGGGGAAAGCGCCGTAGGGTCCATGATGCAGCACCGCCGGGACAGTGGCCTACTCCAAGATGCCCTCACAGTGAAAATCGCGATTTTCCCTGTGTCCCGCCCAGAACGTGTCGATGGAGGTTCAATCCATACGGTGCCTGTCGTGGGTTTCAATGATTCAGTATACAACAACGGGTTTAGGTTCCGGATGGATTTCGTCGATTGAGTGATGAATCCCAGCTCATTCCCGGTTGCCGGATGGACCAACAAACAACAGCGGCCATTCATGGGTCCGGCCATAGCCTCCATCATCCGATTCGATCACTTTTTCGTCGTTTTTTTCGACCACCGCAACTTTGCACGATCTAAAAACGGGGGGGTGACCTTATTTCGTTTTCCTGAAACGATGTTTTCGAATCCGGGCATAAACCCGGCTTTCCGAGAGTGTCTCTCGCGCACATCTGCGATCACCGCCTGCCATTCGGCATCACGCCCTGCCTTGACGTAGCATTTTTTTGCGCGACGGATATGGTCGAGGGCGGCGTGGTAGTACTTGCTCTTGCCCGCATTGACGATCCGCATGCAAAGCGCACGGTATACCCTGGCGGAGATCTCGGGATCTAAACGCTCCAGTTTGCGCGCCAATGGTTCTGTCGAAAAGTGGCTGCAGGCCTCCAGTTCTTCATCGGTGGCCTTGCGCACGCGCGCTGCAAGCCGTTCGATCTCCTTTTTTTCGAGCCAGAGATCGATTTGCGTGGTCAGATCCGCCTTCTCCGAGGCTTCCATGGCCTTTTGATGCCAAGCCGTTTTTTCTTTGGCAGGTACGAAGCGCATCAGCTCCTTGTAGGTGTATGGCGAAGGGTAGTCTTGAAACTCTGACCAGGCGGATTGAAGCGCCTCATCGGACCGCTTAAGCTTGGCCAATAGGGTTCTCCTTATTCCGGGCAGTTCAGGTGCTTCAAAGGATTTTTTCTTCTCCGCCCGTTTAACCTCCAGGCCTCTCTCGACCCAGGAAAGGGCGGCTTCGGGACGCTTTCTGCTCCGGTATAATTCAGCGATGATCTTACAGTCTTTAGGTTCGATGCCGGTCTGTTCGCAGACTGCAATGTAGGATTCGACGTCCCGCAAACCGGCGAGCAAGGTTTTCAGGACGTTACGCCACCTCCGGCGGGTGTATGCCCCGGTATTTTTCTCCTTTTCATCGAGGGCCGGAGCGGCATCGAATCGGGCTCGAACCTGCCGCATGAGTGCGTCCAGGCCTTGTTCATCGAGCACCTCGACCGCTACGCGATCGAGATCATGACTTAGCCCATAGGGATCGTCTTCCATCCAGGAAAGCAGGGCCTTTGCTGTGTCATTTGCGTCGGCCTTCAATGCCTGGCGGGCTTGGATCCAACCACGAAACAAATCTTCGACCAGCATCCCGAAATCACCGTTCGAGTCGTCGATTTCTTCGGCCTTTTCATGGCACGCTGCAATAAAAAGCTCGCAGAGGTGTACAGCTCGCTGCGGTTCCTGCTCGATCATCTTCTCGATGTCTTCAGCGATTCGCTGGACCTCGTTCATAAATCTCCCTGCGGCGTTGTAGGAGATGAACGTTCCCGGACAAAGGACCTCCTCGATGGCTCGCTCCAGGGGATCGACCTCTTTTCGTCTTTTGGGGCTCACGGCGCTCCTTTCTATATGCTCCAATTGTTGGCGGCTTTACGGTCTTTCCTTTGAATACGGCATGCTTCATCTGATCAAGAATCCATTTCTTGTTTCTCCTTAAATCAATATGAAACGGGCGGGTGCGTGGTGTAAGATGCACGCCGGCAAAAAATCCTAAAACGGAGGACAGCCCCGAAAAAGTAGCGTATATCGGGGTAGATTGCCACATGAATCCTCTTTTGATCGCCCTGGTGGTCGAGGGCGAGGGGACAATCCAGCCTTGATTCCTCGTAAGACAGGCAACCGGCGTGGGAACGACTTCCGGGATACTCGGGACTTGGCGCACAATGATGCAGCAGGGCTTCTCGGTATAATTCATCGCACACGGCGAATGTGCGCCAGGAACTGAGGCGGCTCTTCACCAGCGGCTCTTCGAGTTCATCCTTCCAGGCCTTCCGCACGCAACATTCGGACCGTGTGTCAGGGAAAGCCCGCTCCTGGGGTTATGGATCGGAAGTGGGGAAGGAACGTCAATGGTCGGGTTTTGGGGTCAGCGGAAGAGCCTCCTACCGGGAGTATTTCTTGAAAACCAGGGCTTGCAACCGGCGATAATTATTACCGGATATGGCGGTAACCGGAAATTCTAACGGCCGGGAGGTCGATTTCATCGCCCCGGTGCGCGGCAGACCGCGGATGCTGGTCCAGGTGTGCGAGTCTCTGGCGGAGCCGCAGACGCGGAAATGGGAGATTACGGCTTTGAGTGAAGCCATGGCTGAAATGGGCCTGAAAACTGGAACCATCGTGACCCGGAACGAGGACGAACGGATCGAGACCGGTGGCGGGACCATCGAGGTGGTGCCGGCATGGCGGTTTCTGCTCGAACTGCCGGAATCGGCAGAATAGCTGGTTCAGATGCCTGCTGATCAGCGAGTTCATCGGAGGCTCGGGGTGATCGACGAACCGGCCGGCCAGGTCGGGGCCGATGCGGTGATCCACGCCGGGGGCTTCGTTTTCTTCGACGACTGAAGCCTCGCACCGCACAAGGATGCCGGTTCGTTCAGCTCTTCCCGGCGCAAGGCGGCGTCTTCGCCGACGCTCCGGGGATCATCGTCCGCCCTCGGCCCGGCCGCAGACGATCCAGATCAGGCTTTTCTGTGCATGGCTTCCGTATCACAAGGCTTTTGCATCAAGGCGACATCTTTTACCGGGATTTCACAGCGCCACCGGTACTGACGCGCGATGTAACGCAGCGTGGCCTCTCTGAAAAAAACCACATGGGTCTGTTCCCGGCGGTAATGCCAGGCTGCGAAACGCTCATCGTCCGTCTGGAAGCAGGTCATCAGGCCCAACCACCCGCCGGGGCGCAACATCCGGTCCAGCCGGGCGAATTCCTCGGCCGGCCGATGAAAGTGCTCGATGACCTCTGCACAGATGATGAAATCATAGAGATCTTCGAGCGCTTCTGAATCGGGGAAAAAAAGCGGGTCGAACAATCGCACATGGTGCCCCGCCTCACTCAACATGCAGGCAAGCGCCGGTCCCGGACCGCATCCATAGTCGAACCCTTTCGCCTGTAGAGGCAACCGTTGCAGCGGCGGATCTGCAAGCTTCGACAGGAATCGGCGGTAGCCGTCATCATCCGGATCATTTCGGTGCAGGCGGTACTGCGCGGACTCCTCTTCGCTCGACAACCTTTGGGCCGGATTCAGAAACGTTGCACCGCAAGTGCCGCAGCGCTCGTATCGGGCACCGTCCACCCGGGCAAAAAAATGGGCCGAGAACGTGCCGCACACGATGCATTGCCGGTCATCCCGGGCGGCACCGCGAGAGGTGTCGTTTTTCACGAACTGATTTTTCCGGTTGTATACGGAAATGGAGCCCCTCCTTTGGCAAAAGGCGATCCCCCTTGCCTGTGCATTTCTCTGTCCCTATCAGCGCTCCCTTGGCCATGTCGAATTCAGACTGGTCCTCGGCCGGAAGATCCTCGAGGAGGCCCAGGAGTTGTTCTCCGCCTGGGGATCAAAGGATTCACACGGTGTTCTGACGGGATCCGCCGACCTGCTCGATGCCGTGCCGACCGCCCTCCGCGTAAAAAGGTCTTACCCTCCAGCGCTTTCATTCTTCTCAATCGAAAGAGGGCAGCATTGCAGAACAGAGGATTTTTACGATCAGATACGAAAAAGATGCCCTGCTCTAATCATAAAAGCTGAACGATTTTAGTGTTTTTATTGTATGAAAAAAACTTGCCTTTCGGGGCGGACTTTTTTAGACTAGTTGTAGACTGGTTTATTTGTGGAGGGAGCTTATGGAGACAATCGGAGCCTACGAGGCAAAAACACATCTCCCGCAACTTCTGGAGCGTGTCGCCAAGGGTGAGAAAATAACGATCACGAAGCACGGCGTACCTGTCGCGACCCTGCAACCTGCGGATTCCTCGAAAAGGACTCCCGTGCGGGACGTCATCGATCAATTGAAACAGTTTCGAAGCGCCCACCGCCTTGACGGACTTTCGGTTCGCGACATGATCGACGAGGGAAGGCGCTGATGTCCGCGCGTTTCGTGGTCGACAACTCCGTCGTCATGTCATGGTGCTTCGAGGATGAGGGAAACAGCTACGCGGAGGCCGTCCTCGAAAGCCTCGAATCCGCGGAGGCCTTGGTGCCTGCCATCTGGCCCCTTGAAGTGGGCAATGTACTGCTTGTGGCTGAAAGGAAAAAACGACTTAGTCGCGCAGCGATCGTGCGCTTTCTCGCCCTTTTGGGCGGCTTGCCCATCACGGTTGAACAGGAAACCCCCGAGCGGATGCTCAAGGAGATCGTCTCACTCGCTCGGGAACACGGGCTTTCCATCTATGACGCATCCTATTTGGACCTCGCCATGCGCTTCGATCTTCCCCTCGCCACACAGGACGCATCCCTCGCAAAGGCTGCCGAAAAATGCAAAGTCCCGGCCTTCGAGCCGATGCGCGCCCGCTGACATCACAGAACCGAGCGGATAGCCTGCGGGTGTGCCTCGATGACTTGGCCGCGGTACTTTTCCAAGGTGGGATGAAATCGGAGGACCAGGCCGAACGGACAAAACCCCGTTGGGTGATCCCCAAGGGGGCGTGCGTTAAATAAAAACCGCTGAAATCAGCGGATGTATCTTCGGTTCCCCGTATGCAATATTCTTCGTAATCGTTCTCTTTTTTCCAGAGTTTACCGAAGCCCTTGAATATCAATGGGGTATCAAAGATCAGGCCGATTCCGATGAAACAGGATAGGCTGCTTGACGATCATCTTCTTTTGGGCAGGCTGCTTGCCGCACCTCCTCACTCGTTTTCACGATCCTCCCAGGCTGTTTTTGCCTTCACGTCATCGATGACAAAGCGCACGCCCAGGTTGTCGGACGGGTTCAGCCAGAGCATCTTTTGCAATAGGTGCTCCGCCTCTTCAAAACGTCCAAGCCGCCAGAGGCACAATCCATAGCCGTGCATGCAGCGCAGAAAGGGACGGTTGCCGGTAGGCGGCGATATAGCGTGCACCTGCCGAGGCTTGCGGCAACACGACATCGGGGGCCGCGACCACATATTTGGACCCATCCTCGCGACGGCATCTTGCTGTCAAACCGCGCCGTTCATTGCCATCGTAGTCCACCGCCATCAGCGAAACCGGTTCACCGATGACGAACCCGTCGGCCGGCAGTGGGACCTCATCCTCGAAGGCTTGCCGGAAAGCCCAGAGCTGCTCATCATCACCGTAGGGGTCGACCGTGATTTCCTCGATCAACTCATCCAGGGCGCGGAGTTCCCGATCGTTTTTAGGGCTTCGCGTGCTCATTTTTTATCGATCCTCCCAGATTCCGGCCTCTACCAGGCGTTGAATCAACGCCTTGCGCCGCAGGTGCTTTGCCATGAATTTTTTCAATTCCTGTTGAAATCGCTTCTTGGTCGAATAAAGCGTGTAGGCTTCGGAAATGTCGACAAGCGCACGGCAGGCCTCGTCATACCCGAGCCCGGATCCGCGCTCGACGGGTTCCCGAACCGATGCCCATGCCTTGGGAAAATCGTTGGACAATCTCCTCAGATACGCATCCCGCTCCTTTCGGCGCTTGAGTTCCCGCTGCCTGCGGTCGTGTTCTTGCCTTTCGAGCCTTATTTGGCGGGCCATTTCGGCATTCTGCCGCAGCTCTCCCAAAGTACGCCGAGATGCGCCGGTCTCGGCTGCCTGAAGGCCTCGCCGCCATGATGCGAACCGGTTCTTGAGCGACCGTTCGGCCTGCTGCCCTTCGCCCTCCAGCAGCTGCTTCAGGATCGAATTCACCTCTTCCCGGGGCAAGGCATCGATCCATTTTTCCATTTCTTGGCGTGAAAATTCCGCCTTCGGCGCTGCCGGGCAGCCCATCCCGGCTCCTGCCAGCAGATCGGGGTCAACCTCGAGGAATTTGGCAAGGGCCTGCTGGGCTGCGCTCAGGTTTCCCAGCCCGTTCAAGGACAGCGGTTCCGTCGCATCGTCATCCATCATTTCCCCGGCGGCCGCCGCCAGCCACCCGATGTATAGACTGCGCAGATCCCTGCGCAGTAGTTCATCCCGCAGCGGTGCCAGTCTTGCCATCCAGCCGTGGCCGTCTTCCACGCCGAAACGGTCGTAATTTTCCGACTCCGCCAAAGTCCAGGTCATGATCCAATGGGTTCTGGTGGCCTTGATATCCAACCGGTAAGACACGGCAAAGGCTTTGGACGTCTCTTCAGTCAAGGCATCGATAGGTAACCGCATTATGAATAAACAGGTCATCGAATTGGCCACATAGACATGCGCGTCGAAATAGCGCTGCATCAGGCTGAGGGGGTCGCCCTTCAAATTACCCCAATGGTATTCGTTGGTGAAGCTGACCGCCGTAATCCTGGCCCGTGTCGAAATCGCCCGCAGCTCGGCCATCTCATCCGGTGTCAAGGGCCGGTCAATGGCCAGGAATTCGTAGTATTGATATTCGCTCATCGCTTCAGCTCAGCCCTTATCCTCTTCGCGTTCTTTACCAAAAAGCGCTTCCGCATGGAGTGCGATCTCATATTCCCACCCCGAATCGCCATCCATCTCCCTCATGGCCATTATCCTTACCCGCCCTAGACTAAATTTTCAAGGGGGGCGTGTTTCACTTACATGGACACAGAGGAAAAGACAAAGCCGATTATCGCTTCGATGTCCACTGGTGTTTTTGCTTGGTGGATCGGCGGAGTTGCATTGGATCACCCCCAACCACAACGACACCACTTGCCGCCAGAGCTGCAAACGGAAGAACCGAGTGAGCCACATCCACCCGTGAGGCCTCATCGAGCAGGATGCAGTCGGAATCCGTCCCCGCTTGGACCAGACCTAACTGAAAATGGCATGAACCGTTTTTGCTGAACCCGAAGTGTCTCGGAACTTCCATGTTGACGTATTCGTGGTCCCATGCTTTCATTTCCACGATTCGCCATTGGCCGAAACATTGTTGGAAGCGACTTGAAATCTATTCCCCACCCTTGAAAATGAGGGGTGCGCGGCTTTGAAGGCCGTCAACCAGATCGGATAGATAAATGGATTTCAGCAGGTTCACATCTTTTTGGTTTATCCGGATAAAGCGCCATTGTTCGCCGGTTTGTTCGGAGACCCGGCGGCACCAGGAACCGATGGCCTCGTCTTTAGCCCGGGTGCCTTCCCATACCCGGCCTTTGGTTTCGATGATCCAGTTCACTGCTTTGCCGCCTGCTTCCTGCACGGCTGCCCAATCCGGGTGATAAAAGCCGATGGCCCCGCTGGGCTTGATGTAATCCACCCGGAACTGGGTTCCGGACTCGCCCTGTTCGGTGGTTCCGAGTGCGGCGAACCGCAACACGTCCGAGGCGCGGTCCAAAAACTCGGCGAAACGACGTTCGAAATCATTGTAGGTGGCCACGTAGTTGAAAACCGTTTTGGCCGCGGCAAGCGGTGGGAGGTTGCGCCGCCAGCTGAAGGGTTGGGTTTGAGACAGCTTGAAATCCGCTTTCTCGAATTCGATGGCCCGGCGCTCCAAGGTCAGTTCAGCTATCTTGCGAGCCAGGTACTTGGCGATGCCTTCCTGGAGTTCGAGCCGAGCCAGGTGGGACCGCAAGGCTTCCGTTTCCAGATCGACCGGGTTGCCGAAACAGCGGGCGGCGACATAGTCGCGCACAATGGGGTACAGCTCTGCAAATCGGTTGGGCAGCTTGGCTCGTTCGATCACCTTATTGGCAATGGAAGCGATCAATTGCCGGGCCTGGGGCAGATCGCCGGTGATTTCGGCCTGGTGCACTTCGGTCTGTGTGGTAGCAAATTGCAGTTTCAACCGAATCCGAAAGACTTCCGCTAGCTCTGCCTGTTCATAGATGGCGTCCAGCCCTTCAACGCGCAGATCCGCCAATTTGCGGACGTTGTGCACCAGGCGCGGCTTGGTGATCGGCAGGTTGATATCGTAAGCCACTCGCTCCTGAATCGGCGCAATGATTACCGGCAGCGGCGGGTCTTTCTTGTCGGTGGTGGCCACGCCCACGCCTTCGGCTTCGAGCTGGTCGCGCACCACCTTGAGCAGGTTGCGGGTGCCCAGCACTTCCAATGTCTGGGTTTTGTCCGGGCCGATTTGCGTCATCAGGCGCAGTCCACGGCCGATGACCTGCTCGGGCAGGATCTCGGCCTTGGCAGTGAAGGGCCGCAAACCGAGGACGACCGAGACGTTGCGCACATCCCATCCCTCCCGCAGCATCATAACGCTGACGATGGCCTTGATGCGGCTTCCGGTTTTGTCGATGTCCCGGGCCGCCTCACGAGCCTTTTCAAGATCCTTTTTTGTAATCTCGCCGGCCGCGTCGGTGTGGATCACCAGCACCTCGTTTTCCCTTAACCCGAACTCCTTGGTCTTCCATAGATACTCTCCCAGGGCGTCGGCAAACACGTTCTTCTCGGCCATGATGAACAACACCGGCCGTTGACCCAATTTCTTGTAAACCTGATCATGCTCCTGCCAGCGCTGGACCGCTGCGCGCAACCAGTACCCGTATTTTTCCGCCACGTTTTCCTTGGTCACATTGTCCGGGTCTTGGGCTGGCTGCTTGGGGTCATCCTCCTTGGTGACGATCAGGGGCGCCTTGACGATACGGTCCTCCACGGCCTGGGCCAACGGGTAGTCGCAGACCGTCCAAGGGAAATACATGCCGTTCTGGTCCTTGGGCGTGGCCGAAAAATCCAGCCAAAGGGAAAGGCCCTTGGGCAGGACGCGGTGAATGGCCAATAGTGACTGGCTCCAGGCCAGGTCCTCGTCGTGCACGTGATGGGCCTCGTCATTGAGGACCACCAGGTCTTTCAAGGACTTGACCCGCTCCAGCATGGATCGCTGTCCCGAAGCGGCCAGATCCTGGGAAGGCTTTTTCCCCAGCAGGGTTTCCACGGCATTGGCGGGGCTCCAGGTCTGGTCGCGGGATTCGTAAAGCTGGTGGATGTTGGTCAAAAACAGATTGCCGGAGGGATCGGGTTCGGAGGCTTCGCCACGCAGGATCACTTTCTGGCTGAATAAAGCGCGCCACTCCGGCGGAATCAGCGGGATTTGATAAAATACCCGGTTGGCTGCGAAATCCTTTTCAAGCCGCTGGTAAACGATCACATTGGGGGCGACCACCAAAAAGTTAGTCGAAAGCGTCGATCCTGGAACCATTTTGCGATGAAAATGCGACCAGACCATGACCATGGCCATGACCCAGGTCTTACCGGAACCGGTGGCCATCTTGAAGGCCATGCGGCAGAGGTTTTCCGGCGGCAGATCCTGAACCCCCTCCTTGTCCAGCTCCGGCACATAGCGTACAATCTGGCGGCGGCCGTCCATGGTGGTCTGAAAGACGATGTTGTCGGAAAAGAGGTCCTTTTTGTAGGTTTCGGCGTATGTTCGGATCAGGTCCGCGGCATCCCGCTTGCCGGCGATCTCCACCAGCCATGAAAGGGTCTCCACGGCTTCCCGCTGGCAGAAGTAATAGCGGAAAGGCGCCACGAACCCGGACACATCATGGTCTTCTTCGAACCAGTATTCAAACAGCCGCCGGGTGACCTCCGATGCGCCCGGATACCCCTGATCCCGCCAGTTGTCCACGGCCTTGCGGATTTTGGATACCAGCAGCAGTCTGCTCTCTCTGCGGTTGGGTGCTACGCGCCAGCCGGTTTCGGTCCTTCCGTCTTTGACCAGATGGGCATTGGGTTTAAGCCAGGGCAGGCGCCCGGGGATTTCCGGCAGATCCTTATCATAGGCAATGACCGAACGGGACATTGGGCCTCCAATTTTGCTTCTCAAACTTTATTTATGGATTTATTGATATTGAAACAAAGTATTGGATTATAAAATCCATATATATTCAATAAACATCATTTTTTAATAATATTGATAAAAAAAGTTCATCAATACAAGCCTGTTGCGGTAACGCCATCTCGGTCCTGGAAGGCAGAATTGTATAATCAGTATAGTTTAAATAGCGCTATACATTTAAAAAATTTAATCTTTTAAAATGTTTATGCGCACAGCTGTCCAGCCGATGGCATAAATCGTGGCTTAACCAGGACCATTTTCATGCTTGTTATATAATTCCCACTGCGTTCCTACGCCTCGTTTGTTTCCGACAACCCTGATGATTTTTGCCCGCCTCATTTCTTGCAGAAGGTTGGTAACCAAGTTTTTTTTCTGGTCGGTCGTCAGCGCGTCCGACACTTTCTCAAGAATCAACTGATCAAAGTCGGCTCGCGTGGCTACCTGAAACCTTTTCAGGTAGCTTTCGATCATCTTCATGTAATGCTGTTTGTCGAATGCTCGTTTTCGGATGTAATCGGCTTTTGTTTCCGTTGCCGCGGCAACTTCCGCCGACACGAAAAGGTTAGGGCGGCGGCCTTCGATCAACCCTTTCTTCTTCAGCATCCTAAATTCATCGTCGGTGACCGGCTTGCCTTTTTGAACCTTGTCCAAAGCGATCACTTCCTGCAAGCTGAGGTCGGTTCGCTGCATCAACATCCGGGTATATCGCTCATCAATGACCTTGCCGATGATACGAACCTTCACCCTTCCTCGTTCACTTAAATCGTATTCCGGCATGGGAAAATTGCGGTCCCGCTGCTTGGTGAACATGCGTTTGATGCCGCTGCCGATGGTGTCGATCATGTTGAGGTTCACCATGGCCTCGGCTAGGAAACGGTTGCGATAAAATTCAGGCGGCGCATCCCTGCGGATGACTTCATCCACGCTTCCGGGCAGAAAATCACCGAGGTTCGTGAAGAGGAGCGAATGCGGTTCCTCAACCACGTTGATGCGCCCTCCCAGCAGGTAATCTTGATGGGCAATACAATTGTGAAGGCTTTCCCGGATCACCCAGACGTCGTATTGAGACAACTCGATCGGAAATAACCGCCCGCTGGGCAAGTGCCGGTATGTTAAATTTCTGATTTTTGAAAACAACAGCTCGACTGCCATCAACAGAGGGGGGCCGAAATGGGCATAGTCTTTTTCAATCTGTTGGTCATTTCTGAGCAGCCAGGTGATTTTGGCGATGGCAGGAGACAAAAAGTGCTCAGCTTCATTTTTTCCAAGCAGGATAATGGCGGCCCGGGTGATGCCTCTGGAAATGCATACTTTGGCTTTTTTCAGAAAAGTGCTGTCATCCCATTGGCCCACTTCCTGGGCCAACATTGGATGTTTCCGGATGAAATTTTCCCTTGCCTGCATAATAGCGCGATCGTCGAGATCATGGATCGTTGCCCCCTCACAGATACCGGCCGACCAGTCCTCCACCACCTGCCTGCGGATCATATCGATTTTATGGAGGCTCAAAGGCCCGAGAGAATCATGAATGCGGCCGTAGGCAACGCCTCGCCAAGTGGTCGGAACCCCCCGGGGAGCCGGTGGAATCTGAAATAAGAGGATACGCCGGCCGTCTATTATCATCTCGTGAATTTCAGTGAACGTCATCTGATGATTGGTGTTTCTTGAAACTTCATGTTTGAGCTTTTCCAACCCCGGTTTCTGGAGCCTATAATTCGATCCCACCACTTGCCGCGGTGGCTGATTGGTTACTCCGAAGATCAGCCAACCGGCGGTTTGGGCATTCAGGTTTGCCTCATTGCTCAGGGCGGAAAAATAGCGGCCCAGCTCATCTGAATCAATGTTGTTCTTGGCCTCTTTAAACTCGATCCATTCGGTTTCCGCCGGCAGATTCATCAATTCATGCAGTTTCTCCGATATCTCCCCCTTCATGGCAGAGGCACCTCAACGTCCATGGCCTGGGACGTGTCGTTGCCGAAGATGTCGATCACCTTGACCAGGATGCGGTAACTGCCCGGCTTGTCATAGACGTGCGGATCGGAGACCAGCGGCAGTTTGCGCTCCTTGCGGGTGCGGAAGGCCACCCAGCCCTGCATGAAGGTGTCGTTTTGAAAATCCCAATCCACGGCCCAGTAATCGATATAATCAGACCATTTCTTGATCTTGGACCTCACCTCCTCGGGAATCAGCTCGGTGTTGGGGATTACGAAATCCTTGAGGGCCACCTGCACGGCGGGATCACTTTTTTTGATTTTAACGCCGGGTCGAATCTCCGGCTTTTGAACCTCGGCCTCCAGGTAGGCCAGTTCGAAAAAGCGCACATCGCCCTTGGCCGCGGCCTGCTGCTCCATGACCTCTCGGGGGATCTGCAACAGCACCAGCTTGACGCCCTTCTTTTTGGCCGCCTCCACCATCAGGTCGTAGAGCCCCATTTCCCATTCCCAGCCCAGCACGTGCAGCTCGTGCTGCTTGAGCTGAACGCACTCTTCCACCGCCGCGTCGATCTCGGCGATAGTCACCGGCGCATCTACCGCGCCGATGTGAATCATGGCCCGGCTTTTTTTGCCGTGCAGGTGTGTGAGACCTGCCACCGGTTGGGCGCCGTAGAGCTTGAGGATGAACGCCAGGTATTCGTAAAGGGCCTGTTCGGTTATATGCTTATCCTTCTTCTCGCCAAAGGTGACTCCCTGCCAGTACTGCCGCTCGTATTTGCCTAGGTTGAGGACTTCGAATGGTTTGCAGTCTTCGATACCCAGGAGGCGCTTGCGGGTCACATGCACGGCCCAGCGGCCAAGGTCGCAGCCGATCCAGCGGCGCCCGAGCTTTTCGGCCACTGCCAGGGTGGTGCCGGAGCCGCAGAAGAAGTCGGCGACAAGGTCGCCCTCATTTGATGAAGCATTGATGATACGCTCTAATAGCGCTTCAGGCTTCTGAGTATCATAACCCGTATCCTCCTTCGCTTGTGAGTTTACCGGAGGTATATCATCCCATAAGGATTGAATCGGAGTTCCTTTTTGTTCGTCTAAAAAGCGCTTCAACCTTGGTACTTCGCCTTTTGGTGGCCAATACAATAATCCTGCTGCATCTAATTCGTCTAATCTGTGTGGTGGGTATCGCCATGGCTTTGAAATACCACGCCAACGTCGCACTGGATTTATCCCAGTATGCCCCAACAGGCTAGTTGGTTGAAAAAATCTGCCAGTTTTTTCATCTTTGTAGCCATAATACTTTTCAACGTACTCTTCCCTATACTTTCCATATTGAGGGTTCCAAATCGAGTCAGAGGTTTTTGTGTAAAATAGAATATAGTCTGTCAGTTCTGCATAGCGTGACCCTGCATTTCCACGAGGAGTGCTTCGCTTCCAAGTGATATGATTGTTAAAATTATCAATTCCAAATATTTCATCAATTATTATTTTCAGGCTATGACCAACGTGCCAGTCGCAATGAATGTATATGCTACCGGTCTCAGATAAAAGATCGCGAATTAATCTGAGTCTGTCATAGATCATTATCATATATGAATTAGACCCTCTTCCCCAAGTATCTCGATAAGCTTTTTCCTCCATAATTGATTGCTGTTTATGCACTTCGAAACCTACATCTCCCACGTCAGCTTCAAACGAGAAATCCGCTCCTGTCGCAAACGGCGGATCAATGTAAATCAAATCAATCTTCCCGGCGAACTTTTCCAGCAATGACCCCATCACCAGCAAATTATCACCCCAAATGAGCTTATTCTTCCAGCCCTCCTCGAAGCTGTCGCCCTCCTTGCCTTCATACACATCGAAGAGCCCCTGTTGGATGCTGCCTTTTTTCGCCTCCCGGGTCGCCCGTGTCTCGTTGACCGTCTCGATCACCTGGAAGGGCAGGCTCACCCGTGGCACCTCCTTAAGGGTGCCGTCCTCGTTGTACTTGCCCGGCCAGACCAGCTCGGTGCGGGTGACCCGCATCATCCCAGCCGGCGGGTCAGGCAGGAGCACGGGGGCCTGTTTCTGTTCATTCTGATTGCCATTGTTCTGCTTATCCGCCATGGGGGGCGACTCCTTTTGAGCTTGTTTTCTGTTCTGTTTCACGGTCTTCATCGAACTGGGCTGCGATGGCTTTGCCGGTATCTGTGCTGCCGCCCCAGTTGGATTCAAAAGCTGTTCTATCAATTTCTTGCGCCGGCCCTTGGAACTGACGGCCATCTGCTCGCACACCGCCTTGACCTGCTTTTCGCTCAGGTGCGCCAGCAGCGTTTCCGGTTCCGCCCGCCGGCTGTGGGATACCTTGGCCCGCATATCTTCAACGCTTCGGCGGTCCACAGCTTCCATTTCCATGTCATCGACCACCGCCTTGAGCGTGTCACGGTCCATGATCGCCAGGATGGCCTGTTTCAGGTTCATCTATCCGCTTTCCTTATCGCGATTGGTTTTGCGCAAGAATTCTTTTCCTAATGCGGTGAGCCGATACCGTTGCTTGGGACTTCGGGGTTTATCCGGAATGGTCAATTCAATCAGGCCCATGGCCATCAGCGGCTTGAGAACTTGGTCCCTGAATTTGGTGCGGTTTTTTCGGCCCCACAGGGCCATGAGATCTACTATTGGTTTTTCTTCAAGGCAGTTACGCAAGATATTAACTTGGTCCCGACTTGGTCCCGACTTGGTCCTGGCTTGGTCCTTTAATTCGGGAGACGGGGATTGGATGTTGATTTGTTCAGCCAAACGCACGGTCACCCGCACCCGCATGCCGATCTCTTCCATTTGCAGATCCGGCAGGCCCAACGCTTCGGCCTCACTCAAAATGCGGGGGATGCCGCTGCCCCACTGCTCGATCAGGTTCAGCTCCCGAAAAATTCGCGCGATGACATGGTTGCGGATCTTGGAGACGCCCCGGCGCATGTCTTCGATGGTCATACCGGGCAGCAGGATGCCCGGGTTTTCAACCTCGATGCGATCATCGAAAAAAGCAACCCGGATGGGGGCGCCCCTTTGGGAATAATCGGCGTGCACCAGAGCGTTGATCACCACCTCGCGCAGAATCCCAAGGGGAATGCTCCACACATCCTTGCGTCGCACCTCGGAGAAATCGGCGCCGCGCATGGCGTGTTTCTTGAGAAACAGCATAATGCTCTCCACCGCCTGGGGCAAATGATCGTTGAGGTCGATGTGATCGAAGATGCGCGCCTTGTCCCGGCCGATGAACCGGCCGCACTGCACCCAGGCATCGGGGAAATGCAGCCCCCGCTCCTTGCCGCAAAGCAAGACAGCGCCCTTGGTGGGAACCAGCCGGCTTTGGTCTTTTGTCAGCAGCCGCAGGGTCAGCATTTCCTTTTCGTCCAGATCATGCTTGCCGCGAAACATCGATTTGAGCGCCGCCAGGTCCAGATCATCAACGCTCAAGTCGGCCATGGGCAGTTCATCAAAGGCAATGCCTTCCACCAAACGCCGCAGTTCGGCGATCAACTCCCGGTCGGCCTGCCGGTTGGTGGACCCCAGGCGCAGGTATACGCCCGTTTCCGGTCCCTCGGCTTTGACCCAGTGGGGCCGGGTGCCGCTCAAAAAGACTTCAACCACCAACAGCGTCTTGTTCTCGACCGTAACCATCTCCACACTCGGGACGAGTCTCGGACTGATGGCATCGGCGATCATGCTACAGAGGCGCTCTTCCTCATCCAGAGGGTGGGTGATGCCGACAGGCGCACGGCTTTTGTCATCCACGCCGATGATGACCTTGCCACCGGCCGTATTGGCAAAGGCCACCAGTGTTTTTATCAAGCCTTTGGGGGAGGATATGTCCCGTTTGAAGTCGAGGGTCTTGCCTTCGGGCTGCTTCCATAAGGGTTCAATGGTCATAATGGCCATCCGATTTTAAAATCCGAAGTCTGCAATCCAAAATCATATTTTTCCTTCCGCCCCGCACAAGGCCTTCAAGTCGCACTCCTTGCACACCTTGCTTTCCGGCGTTCGGTTCACGGTGAAATCCCGCGCCTGAATGCGGGTTACCACCTGGTCAAACCGCCGTCCGGCCGCTTCCACTCTATCCGGGCGATAGGGGATTTCCATCAGCGCGGCGGATTTGTCCGGCTCGGCGGTCCAGTAGAGCAAGAGGCGTTCAGGATTTTTGCCGTGTCGCCGCTCCAGCACGTGGGCATAAGTGCAGAGCTGATCCTCGTAGGTGGACAGAAGTGTAGGGTCGGTGCTGCGCTCGCTGGTCTTGAAATCCAGCAACTCCAGCTTGTTGTCCTGCCCCATCAACAGGTCCACCTTGCCGACGAGGATATAGCCGTCCTTTTCCAGGGAGACATCCACCTCGGTCTGGATGACCCGGCGCATTTCGGCCTGGTTCTGGCGGAAATAATTCATTACCTGGGTAAAGGCTCCTTCCTTGGCGGCATCGCCGATAGGGCGCACATCGCTCAGGCAGAGAAACCTAAAATTGCGCTCGAAAAAGAACCGGATTTGCGGCTGATTAAGGTTGTCGAGCTGTCCATCCATTGCTGTGCGATGGATGTCTTCAATGGTTTGATGGACCAGCAGCCCGAAAAAGATCACCGCCGAACGGGAGGGCGTGAAGTCGTATTCCCGGAAGAACTGGTATTGCCGAGGGCAAGTCTCGTAGATCTTCAAATCGCCGGTGAAGCTGTAGCATTTCTTCACCGGCATGCGCTCCCGCAGGGTAAAACGCTGGGCTGCCAGCAGTTCTGTTTCCACATAGGGCCATTGGGGAAGCCCCTGCCAGATCGATGCGAAATGATCCTTGGGCGGTTCATGGGCGGTCAGTACCAACAATCTCTGGGGGCGGGAAAATGCCACGTAATGCAGACGCATGCGGTCGAACAGGGTGATCCGGTTTTCCGGCTCGAAAACCGGTCGCCGGTAAAATGGCGAAAGATCACGGTCAATCCTCTTGGACGTGGAGAGTTGTTTGCTGAGGCTGCCGACCACCACCACCGGAAATTCAAGACCCTTGGCCTGATGGATGGTCATGACCTGAACATGGCCTTTTGGAAAGGGCCGGTCCGGGTCTTCGTACTCATTGATGCCGCCGTCATAAAGCAGGCGAAAGAAACTGTTGAATAGGTGAAAGCGCAGATACTCCCGATTGCCGAAAGTAACAATGTTGTAATGGTAGTAATTCTGAAAGGTGTTGAGCAACTGGCTGAAAATGGCTAGGTTGCGGGCGCGATTCTCGTTTTTCAGGAAACCGGGAAAAGGATCGATGGCAAGAATCCGATAGAAATAGTCGGCCGGCCGAAGGTCCAGGGATTGCCCCGATTCAAGCGCGGCGATCTCATCTACCCAACGGCGCAGTTGGTGTGCCAGCGGGAGCGGTGGAGCAAATTTAGCGGCCAGTTCTACAAGGTTCCTATCCACATAACGGGCTAGATCCGCCGCCGCACCAGCCAATTGCCCGCGGCCACCATCTCCGTGCCACCCGAAAATCAGGGCAAAGCAGGCCAAAATAAGCCCGATTTCAGGGTTATCAAAATAGGCCCGCGCTCTAGGGCAGAAGGCCGGGATGCCGCGTGCTTCCAGTGCGGAAAGATAGGATCGGCTGTGATTTTCCCTTACGCTGTGCAGCAGCAAGGCAATTTGGCTGTAATCTTCCACGACACCTTCTTTTTTCAAGAAGGCTGCCAGGTCTGCAAAGCGTTGGGCTTCATCGCGATGGTCCCGGCCCCAGATGCTCATGACGGCCGGATACCCCGGATGCACACCGTCTGGAGCAGGTTGGATGGTTTTGTCGTAGCGAAAGGCGGTTCCATTAGGGTTGGACCAGTCGATAGAAGCCATCCAGCGGTCGTATCGTTCAACGATGTCGCGGTGGGAACGATAGTTGAGGGTCAGCTTGATCACCGGGCACCGAGAAAACCGTGTCGGGAATTCGAGGATGTTGCGCACCGTGGCACCCCGGAACCGATAGAGACTCTGATCCTCGTCGCCGACTACGCACAGGTTGCCGGAATGCTCGGTTAGCTTCAGCAAAAGCTGTTCCTGAACCGTGTTGGTATCCTGATATTCATCGACGAGCACGTACCGGATGTCTTTGGTCAAGTCGACACAAATGGTTCTGTCTGCCAGGAGATCATAGGCGATCCGTTGCAGGTGGGCGAAATCCACGCGGTTGTTCTGGTAGAGGGCAGACTCGTAAGCCCGATAGGCTCCTGCGATGGACCGAAGGAATGGATCGGCCGACCCGGCCAGTTGATCGATCTCCACCAGTTCTTCGGTGATCTTGTCAAAGTAATTGCGCGCGCCCTCGATGGCGGTCCACTTTGTTTTCCAGCGATGCAGGAAAAGGTCATTTTCCGGCGCTCCGACGATCTGGTCGAAGTGTTCGAAAATAAAAAGCAACTGCGTCAGTTCGTCGAGGGTTTCGTAATTATTTCCCAGTGGTGAATGATGGCGATGTTTTGCGATGAATCGGTTGCATAGGCCGTGAAGGGTCGTAACATGCAGCTCCGACAGGTCGTTTTCAAAGGCGACCTTGCGGGCCGCCGCACCAATGCGATCCCTCATTTCAAAGGCAGCCTTTTCGGTGAAGGTGCACAGCACCATTTGGCTGGGTTCAGCTTTACCGAGCAGCAACAGATTCAAAGCACGCAAGACAATACTGTAGGTTTTACCGGAACCGGGACCGGCGATGACCATCAGCGGCCCATCTTGGTGAGCGATGACCCTGCGCTGGGCCTCGTTCAGATCCGGGTAATGCTTCAGAATTTCCGGCGCAACGGTCATAACAGGCCCGCCTTGCGGAAGCTGAACACGTCGTCCGCCGACACGATGAGGTGGTCGACGATCTTCAACTGCACTGCTTCGGCTGCCAGGACTAAGGCGCGCGTCAGCAGTTTGTCTTGCTCGCTGGGTTGTATATTGCCGCTGGGATGATTGTGCGCCAGCACCAGAGCCGCCGCGCCGCAACGTAGGGCCGACTCAACCATTCGCCGTGGGTACACATTGGCGCGGTCGATGGTACCCTCCTCCAGCGTCTCTACGCCGTCGCGCAGCAGCCGGCTGGCGGAATCGAGATACGCCACTTGAAAGACTTCGTTGGTCAGCCCTCCCAATTTCATGCGCCAGAAGTCACCCATGGTTGCAGCATCCGACAGGATCTCGCGGCCTTCGGCATTCTGCTGCAGGTAGGTGGTGGCCGCTGCTCGGATAATCTTCAGCGCAACCGGAGTGACTGTTCCAATCTTCTCGACCTTCCGCAATTCCTCCACCGGCGCATCGAGGATGCCCTTCAGATTGCCGAATTTCCGGATCAGTCGCTTGGCCGGTTCCTTCACGTCCTTGCGCGGAATCGCCAGGGTCAAAAGCAGCTCTACGACCTCGTAGTCGGCCATGCCTTGTATGCCTGACTTGAGAAAGCGATCACGCAAGCGTGCCCGATGTCCCACATAATGCGGTTCGGTCTTTTTCATTTGGACATCCCTGGAAGATCCAGCTTTCCCTGTTTCATCATCTTCAGCCAAAAAATTTCAAATTGCGCCATTGCCAGCTTTGAAGGTTTGACTTGGGAGTTCCCCAGCGGTTGATGGCTGGGAAAGTGAGGCCGAGCTTGGCCGGGAATTGTTCCTGAGTGAGCCCCGTTTGTTTACGAAGCGCACGGACTAGCCGGGATCTGCCAACCTGGATATAAAACATCATCCTCCCTTCAGATCCAAAGGGAACCTGAAAGAAATGATGTTCATATCCGGTCACTTGAAAATTGAAGTATCGTACGAACGATTTATAATTTCAAACGCTTTCTTGTCGTCCATCAGAAGAAGTAGTGTTGGTATTAAATAGGCAGGTTTATCACCATTAGTGCTCGAATTGGCTGCTGGCACTGCAGTCAGCGAGACTGAGCCAGGCTGAAACGGAGGTCCTTGACTTGGGAAGGCTAAAGCCCCGCCGCCAAGGTAGGGCAAGCCGGGATGAAACCCATCCAACCGTTCAATGGCCGGGAGGAGCTAGGGGTCGTCAAAAGTCAGCAGTTCCTCGTACACGGGGCCCCAGGCCGCGCCTGTATCGTTTTCTGGGTGCCGATCAGGGGTTTGCCCCCTGGCTGGGTATTCCGGCCAGGAAAGGCGCCTTAGTCGCCACGGCGGTGTCTGAGCGCTTGCCCCGGATACGGGGCTTTCGGGTATCATGTCGGCTCGTGTTTCCAGCGGAGTCCTCTCGCTTTTTTTGCCCTTGTGGGCGCGACATTTGCGCTGTGTGGCGGGATGGGCCCGCCGCTCGGTTTATCCATCGTAGGAGGGGAAGGGACGTTGGTTTGGCGGGAGGCTGAGTTGCGAGTGTGGCCCTCACTGGAAAGAGCCCGAACGAATCTGGCATAACGAAATTTCCCTTACAAACTGGTTCTGAAACTGCTTTTCTGGTGCCGTACTCATTTTTCCTGGTGGGTTGGGAATGAGAGGGAACGGCATCCCGTAATGATTTTTCTTGATTTATGTCAAAAAATAACGATAATTCTAGTGCAGTAATCATTTTTCCGGGAGAAGCCATGGCGGAAATCGATCAGGATAGATCGACTGACAGACCCGCAGGGTATGCGGCTCTTATCGAGCGATACGACCTCGATGTTTTTCCCAATTGGCACAGGTCCCTGGTGACTACCAGCGGAATCCACCGGATCGACTCGAGCGGGGGCATCGTCGAGGAGGTATACCCGCCCAAGTACTGGCCGGGGGATGCACTGGGCGGTCATCTCGAATTTGCGCTCAAGTATGATGGTACGAATCTCGCGATACTCGCCAGCCTGTTTCAAAAGGTTGCAGAGGAAGATTTCCTCGAATATGTCCGGTCCAAACCAACCGGCAAATACGCGAGAAGGCTGTGGTATCTTTGCGAGTTTCTGAGCGGCAAAAGGCTTCCGCTGCGTGATGTGAAGCGGGGCAACTACATCGATCTGCTCGATCCGGATAAATACTACGCGGTCAGCCCAGCCCGCCAGGTCCGTCGTCAACGAATCAACGACAATTTGCTGGGCGACCCACGATTTTGCCCAACCGTTCGCCGTACTGACACCCTTCGCCACTTCGAAGCAGCCGATCTTCCCGAGCGATGCCGCAACTTGGTGTCCAGCTATTCCCCGGAATTGCTGAGGAGGGCGCTTGGCTATCTTTACACTAAGGAGACAAAATCATCTTTTGAGATTGAACATATCAAGCCCACATCGACCCGGACCGAGCGGTTCGTAGCGCTGCTTCAACTGGCCGAGCAGGAGGACTTTTGCGAAAAACCGCGCCTGATCGAACTTCAGAGTCGCATCGTCGATCCACGGTTTCGCGATTCGGACTACCGGACGAGCCAGAACTATGTCGGAGAGACAATCGCCTGGCAGAAGGAAAGGATACACTTCGCATGTCCGAAGCCTGAGGATTTGGCCGGCCTGATGGGGGGTCTGGTAGCCGCCCACAAGCGCATGGACGCGAGCGATGCGTCCCCCGTCGTCCACGCCGCCGTCATCGCCTATGGGTTCGTCTTTTTGCACCCGTTCGAAGACGGCAACGGCCGGATCCACCGTTTCCTGATCCACAACATTCTTTCCCGCCGGGGATTTACACCCAAAGGCATCATGTTTCCCATTTCGGCATCCATGCTGAGAAACCCTGCCGACTATGACGCATCTCTCGAAGTGTTCTCGCGGGATCTGATGGTCCTGGTGGAATACTCGCTCGATCAAGAAGGCCGCATGACCGTTTACAACGATACGGCCAGGTGGTACCGCTATATCGATATGACCCCCCAGGTGGAGGCGCTCTTCCGATTCATCGATCAGACCATCGAGATGGAACTCGCTCGAGAATTGGCGTTCCGGGCGAACTACGATGAAACAAAGAATGCCATCCAGGAGATCGTGGACATGCCCGACCGGAAGATCGACCTTTTCATTCGGTTCTGCCTGGAAAACAATGGCAGACTTTCGGCACGCAAACGCGCGAGCCACTTCGATTTTATGTCGGACGAGGAAATCGCCCGTATGGAACAGGCGGTTCTGGCGGCCTACGGAAACAGAACTTCGAACGATGATTGATGGCGGTCCCTCGAATCGGTTGAATTCTTCGATCGAGGCGCACCTCTCTCGATGTCTTCGGCCTTATGCCCCATTCGATGCTCGCATGCCCCGTGGCCGCCTCCGAGGCCCCGTCTAAGGTGCGGCGCAGCATGCCCGGTCCCATTCCCATCATGGTGTTAGGCCGCCTCTCGCGTTTGACGAGGAGTGGCGAGGGCGAGGCTTTGGCTTTGGCCTGCTTCGTGACGCTGTGCTTCGTGACGCTGTGCTTCGGACGTTGCAAGCGGCAGAAATTGCAGGCATCCGGGTCCTGCTTGGTCATGCCTTGCATGAGAAGGCCGCCCAATTTTATGAGCATACGGGATTTCGCCTTTCTGCGCTGCTACCCCTGACGTACTTCTTGGCGCTCGGTGACGTCCAAGAAGTCCTGACCCTCGGTCGATAAGAGATGTCGCTCGACGCTGTTCCCCAATCCGTTCATCATGCCTGATTTTGACCCTAATCCCTTGAAAAATCCTCTGGGTGGAACTGTGCACGGTTCTCCGGTCCAGTAGAAACTCGCGTTTGATCAGGTTGGCACTGAAAGCCTTCGTGGTACTTGAGGGGACCCACTGGAAGGTCAGCGGAAAGAGCAGCGGAGCCGTTATCCTTGGGCTCAAGCGGAGCACCTTGCGCGCTCGATTGCGTAAATTTGGGATTGGAAAACCGTGAATTCTCATTTCAATGGAGCAACCTGCGAAAATAAACCAAATGCATCGACTCCACCCAAGAAATACTCTGCAGGGCCAATTTCTGTTGTGATGTAACCCCGCCTTTCTTCATTGCCCTTCGCAACAGCAAAAAAAGTTTAAATAGGCCATATTTGGCCATTGGATATATATGACCGTTTTTATTTGTTTGCCAATGGGGGAACTGGTAGCACTTGTCAAGCTAATTTTGAATAAATATCAAAAGGATGAGTAGTGCAACAACAAAGTGAGCGACTTGGCACAAGGATTGAATGTGAAAATATAGTTCACAGCGTCAGAAGTATTCCCGTTTTGGCTTCACTAAATTCATTTCATGGTGGTGAGTGATTGTGTTACAGTCACCTTCATATTGAACGATATTAAAAGCAATTTAAATCACAAAAAGGCTGATATTGCCGCTTGGTGTCCTCAATGTTTGTAATAAAAATAATAATGGTTGTGCTTCCGGAAAAACAGAAAGAAGTTATGCAAACTCTATTGTCAATGGTTGAACCACTGGAGAAAAAAATGGATATCTGAGTTATGGGATTTTCTGTGATATCGGAGACAAGAATGTTTTTAACCTGATTTTCGAATGGTAAAACAGGCATGACCTGGACGATCATATCAAATCTGAGATATTCGGTGTTTTGCTCGGAACAAAAAGCCTCTTACGCGAGCCGTTAAAAATCAAAATCTATACGATTTCAGAGTCTGAAGGAATCGAAGCCGTCATTTCGGTAAGGAAAAAATAGATTGAATCTTAATATATCTAAGCAGAAATGGTCCTGTTAATATGAATGTTCTCCTTATTTACCCGAAATTTCCGGATACCTTTTGGTTGTTCACTTTCGCGTTAAGCTTTATCGGGAAGAAGGCGGCCTTCCCACCGCTTGGTTTGCTCACCGTCGCCAGCCTGTTACCAGAGAAATGGCTCAAGCGCGTTGTGGACGTAAATGCGGATACCCTAACGGATGAAGGCCTTTTATGGGCGGATATGGCTTTTATCGGAGGCATGGCGATTCAGCGGAAATCGGCCAAAGAAATCATCACCCGCTGTAACGCTTCAAGTTTAAGAGTCGTGGCCGGCGGTCCGCTTTTTACTTCTGAACCTGATGAATTCAAAGCGGTGGATCATCTCGTGCTCGACGAGGCGGAACTGACACTTCCCGCCTTTCTGTCGGACTTGGAAAACGGAAAACCGAAAAAATCTACAGGGCTTCCGGTTTCTGCGATCTTTGTGATACTCCGTCCCCCTCATGGGATCTCCAGAGGATGAAACATTATGCGTCCATGAACATTCAGTTTTCGAGAGGGTGTCCGTTCAACTGTGAATTCTGCAATGTGACCACATTATTCGGCCATCGGGCACGACTAAAAAGACCTAAACAAGTCATCTCGGAACTGGACCTCATTGATGCCTGCGGCTGGCGGGGCAGTATATTCTTTGTTGACGACAATTTTATTGGGAACACCGAATACCTCAAAACCCATTTATTTCCCGCCCTGATCGAATGGCGCAGAGATAAAAAGGGATGTGTCTTTTTCACAGAAGCCTCCATTAATCTCGCGGATGACCCTGAACTCCTGGATATGATGGTAAAATCTTGATTTGATACAGTTTTTGTGGGAATCGAAGCGCCCGATGAGGGCAGTTTCACGGAATGTCATTAAATCCAGAATAAAAACCGTAATCTCCTTAGCGCTGAGGCATGGCCGAGGCGAGTAAGAATATTATGAAGGCCACGCTGGGCTTAAAGAACCATCTTTTCCGATCGGTATCGAAAACCTTGGAATAAACAGTGGACGCTCAATCAAATTTGGAACATTATAGTTTATTATAAGTAGTTAATCATTCGCGAGTCAAATGGAGTTATTCGTAACTTCAATAAGTTAGGGTATGTATTCGCAGGAAAATATAGGGAAATGAAATGGCATCCAATGGAAATAAAGATCCGATAGTCAACTTGAAAGATAAATTTCGTTCCATATTCGGCTCCAATGATCATCAGAAAAATAAGACTGGATTGCCGCCAAAGACTCGTTTCAGCATCTGGTATTTCCTGCTAGCCATGCTTTTTCTTTCTTATCTGCAGCCGTTTTTCTCTTCTTCAAAAGTGGAGACGATTCCATACAGTCAATTCAAACAATACATCGCCGGAGGGGTTGTAGACAAAATAGTCATCGGCCCTGAAAATATAAAAGGAACGCTGACAGGATCGCCAGTTCAGGAGTTTACGACCGTTCGCGTGAATGATCCGGATCTGGTCAAGGATCTTGATGGACGCAATGTCAGTTATTCGGGGCGGTACGAAAGCAAATTCTTGAGCAGCCTGCTCTCTTGGGTTCTTCCACTAGCCGTTTTTTTTGTGATCTGGCGATTTGCCATGAAAAAGATGGGGCCGGGGATGGGGGTCATGTCTTTTAGCAAGAGCAAAGCCAAGATTTTTGCCGAGAGTGAGACAAAGGTCACCTTCAGTGATGTAGCAGGCATCGATGAGGCTATAGAAGAGCTGCGGGAAGTGGTTGAATTCCTGAGCACTCCGGAAAAATCCCAGAAACTGGGGGGAAGGATACCCAAAGGGGTGCTTCTGGTCGGCCCGCCGGGGACAGGCAAAACCCTTCTGGCCAAGGCCGTGGCCGGGGAGGCCAAAGTGCCTTTCTTCAGCATCAGCGGGTCTGAGTTTGTGGAGATGTTTGTCGGCGTAGGAGCGGCTCGCGTCCGTGATCTCTTCTCTCAGGCCGCCAATCAGGCTCCCTGTATCATCTTCATCGATGAGTTGGATGCCTTGGGCAAGGCCCGGGGGATGAATGTCATGGGTGGACACGATGAAAGAGAGCAAACGCTCAATCAACTTCTGGTGGAGATGGACGGGTTCGAAACGAATAAAGGGGTCATCATCATGGCCGCCACCAATCGGCCGGAAATTCTGGATCCCGCTTTGTTGCGTCCGGGACGGTTTGATCGGCAGGTCCTGGTAGACCGGCCAGATATCAATGGACGGGAAGCCATCTTGAAAATCCACTCCAGAAATGTGCTTTTAGGTCCCGAAGTAGATCTCCGCATGATAGCCGGCCGCACCCCCGGCTTCGTGGGAGCGGATCTGGCCAATATCATCAATGAAGCCGCGCTGTTGGCTGCCCGAAATAATAAAGAAGTGGTAGGGGTGGCGGATTTCGATGAGGCCATTGAGCGGGTGGTTGCGGGTCTTCAGAAAAAGAGCCGGATGATGAATGCTCAGGAGAAAGAAATTGTCGCCTTCCATGAGTCCGGACATGCGATTGTGGCCGAGTCTGTTGAGTATGCCGACCCTGTGCATAAAATTTCCATCATCCCCCGTGGGATTGCGGCGCTCGGATATACCCAGCAACAGCCCACTGAGGATCGTTATTTAATGACGCGCTCGGAGTTGATAGATCGCTTGGCCGTTCTTTTAGGTGGCAGGGTAGCGGAGGAACTGGTTTTTAACGAAATCTCAACCGGTGCCCAGAACGACTTGCAGCGGGCCTCGGATATTGCCCGGTCCATGGTCACGGAATATGGCATGAGCGATCGCCTGGGACTGGTGAGCTATGAGCGTCCTCATCAGCCGATGTTTCTTCCGGAGAGTTTTTCTCCAAGCAAAAATTACAGTGAAGCGAAAGCCGCTCAAATCGACGAAGAGGTGGCGCGGTTTGTCGAGGAAGCCCACCAACGCGTGCGTAAGATCCTCTCGGAGCGGCGAGCGGTGCTTGATGAGTTGGCCCATCTTCTTTCGCAGAAGGAAAGTGTGCAGGGAGAGGAGCTAAGAAAGATGTTGTCGGCAGCCACATCCGGAATAGCAACATTAGATCTGGAAAAAGCGAGCAAATGATGGGTGATTGAATGAGCTTTGGACATTGCAGTAAGCTGGTTTCCATCCGGAAATGGTCTTTTTTGCCAATCTCGGCGTCAATCTGCACGTTTGCTTGTGCGGCGACCACCAGGTCGCCTCCGCGCAACCGCTTGATTTCCTTGATATTGACAAGAAATCCTCATTTCCGGATTGGAAACCGGGTTGTACCGCGAAATCATTTCCGGATGGACATTAGCCAAGACCAAGGAAATCAGGTGGTTGCTTGTGGATAATGCGTTTGTTGCGAACTTGCGAAATCCTGAAGTTATGTAAGTAAATATCTGTGTTTATCAAATAAATAGTTTTCTTTGAAGGAAAAGGTGTTGAGATGGGAGATAAAGGGAAAAAAGATAAAGGTAAACGAGAAGAACAGAAAAAGAGCAAGTCCACGCCAAAAGAAAAGCGGAAAGAAAAAAAGGATAAAAGTAAATCAGTTTGGGAAAATGAAAAATAGATGTAAAAAAGTCAGCTTGCAATGGGATTTATCGAGCTGTATCGGTAAGTTGACCAGTTGAGAGCTTCGGTGATCAACCGTGTCCAAGCAAAGCTTTAATCCGAGCGCAACGCAGCAGATGGGTGTTTTTGAACGGCCTGTTAACCTCCTGCATGCTGAGGGCAGGCCTGAGGATGCTCTCTGCCAAGCGAGCCTCCCATCATGCTTTCAAGGCAACGTCGAGGGGAGCCCTTGGGGGTCTCATTCATAATGCACAAGCGTTGAATCAAAAGCAAAAAGGGTGGGATTTGTGACATCCTTTTGCTTCAAAGGAGATACCAAGAGTGAGGCTAAGCGGCAGGAGGATCCTCCGGAGCCTGCTCCATTTGAGGGCGCATCCCGGCAAAGCCGGCCTGGCACAAGAGTACGCCGGCGGCGAGCCGCCGCTGCGAGCGGAACTGCTCAGCAGCGACCAGATGAAGCGGCACGGCAAGGCGTTGGCGGATATGCACAAGCTGAGTTTGGGACGTGCTTCGGACCGACTTCTTACGCGTCTGGCTGAGAATGAAGGTGCCTTGATTGGAGCCCGCAACCTGCTGACGGAGGCAGTCAAGGCCAACCGCCGGATTGTACCGGCCGGGGAATGGCTGCTCGACAACTTCTATCTGATCGAAGAACAGATACGGCTGGCCCGGCGGCATTTGCCCAAGGGTTACAGCCTGGAACTGCCGCGCTTGCTGAACGGTCCGTCGGCAGGGCGTCCACGCGTGTATGACATTGCGCTGGAGATTATTTCGCATGGCGATGGGAGGGCGGATCCGGAAAGTCTCAGCAGTTTTGTGGCTGCCTACCAGACAGTGACCATTCTGAAGCTTGGCGAATTGTGGGCTGTCCCGATCATGTTGCGCCTTGCCCTGATCGAAAACCTGCGTCGTGTTGGGGCGCGCATTGCCGCCGACCGGGTGGATCGCAACAGCGCGGACTACTGGGCGGACCAGATGACGGAGATTGCGGAGAAAGACCCGAAGAGCCTGATTCTCGTGATTTCAGATATGGCCCGGTCGAACCCGCCGCTGGTGAGTTCATTTGTTGCGGAGTTTTCGCGCCGCTTGCAGGGACAAAGTCCCGCCCTGGCTTTGCCTCTCACCTGGATTGAACAGCGCCTTTCCGAATCCGGCCTGACGATCGAGCACCTGGTGCAGGCGGAGAACCAAAAACAGGCCGCCGATCAGGTTTCCCTGAGCAACAGCATCGGCAGCCTTCGATTTCTGGGAGCGACGGACTGGCGCAGGTTCGTCGAAACGATGAGCGCCGTCGAACAGACCCTACGTTCGGATCCTGGTGGCGTCTACGGCAGGATGGATTTTGCCACCCGAGATCGCTACCGTCACGCCGTGGAAAAGATCGCAAAGCGCAGCCGACAATCCGAAAGCGAGTTGGCCCGTGAAGCGATCCGATTGGCCTGCGAGGCCGCAGCCAAAAACAACCGCAACGATCGAGCAGCCCATGTCGGGTTCTACCTGATCGACAAGGGATTAAAGCAACTCGAAGGGGCGGCGCAGGTGCGCCGATCTCACCTGGAGGCGCTTCAGCGATTGAGCCGGCAGTTCCCCTTGCCCTTCTATCTGGGCACAATCACCCTGATTACGGCTGTTTTCACCGGAAGTCTATTGTTGAAGGCGCGTACCATGGGATACCAGGATTGGCTGGTCGCGCTGATAGGTCTCCCTTTGCTGCTGGGCGCAAGCCATCTGGCTGTGGCACTCGTAAACTGGCTGGCGACGTTAATGACAACGCCGCGCCTGCTTCCACGAATGGACTTTTCCGGAGGAATTCCTCTGGAAGCGCGCTCTCTGGCCGTGATTCCGACGATGCTCACGAGCGCGCAAAACGTCGAGGATCTGGTCGAGGCACTGGAAGTTCGATTCCTGGCCAATCGGGACGAACACCTTCACTTCGGTCTGTTGACGGATTTCCGGGATGCACCTGAGGAAACGCTTCCGGAGGATGAACCTCTGTTGGGGCTGGCTCAAAGAAGAATTCAAGAACTGAACGAAAAGTACAGAGACCCTAAAGCCGATACGTTCTTTCTCTTTCATCGTCCGCGCCGCTGGAATCCGCAGGAGCAGATTTGGATGGGCTACGAGCGGAAGCGAGGAAAGCTTGCGGATTTGAATTCACTTCTGCGCGGCGGCACAACGGATCGCTTCTGCCTCATCGTTGGGAATGTTTCCGTGTTATCGAACGTGAAGTATGTGATCACGCTGGACACGGATACGCAGCTGCCCCGCGATTCGGCGTGGCAGTTTGTGGGCGCCATGGCTCACCCGCTGAATCGGCCTTGCTACGATGAGGACAGGCAGCGGATCGATGAGGGATACGGCATCCTTCAGCCCCGGGTGGCTGGGAGCTTGCCGGGAATCAACCGGTCGCGATACGCGCGATTGTGTGGGAGTGAGCCAGGCATCGACCCGTATACCCGCGTTGTCTCCGATGTCTACCAGGACCTGTTCGGTGAAGGTTCATTCATTGGCAAGGGAATTTATGATATCGATGCATTCGAGCGGGCCCTCAAGGGGCGCTTTCCCGAGAACCGCATCCTCAGCCATGACCTTGTGGAGGGATGCTACGCGCGGGCGGGGCTGCTCAGCGATGTGCTCCTGTACGAGGAATATCCATCCCGCTACAGCGCGGACGTGAACCGGAGGCACCGCTGGATTCGCGGGGATTGGCAAATCGCCCGCTGGCTGCTGCCGGGCGTTCCCGGTCACGGGGGAAACCACCGCAAGAATCCGCTTTCCGGGGTGTCCCGATGGAAGATTTTCGACAATCTTCGCCGGAGCCTTGTTTCGGCGGCGTTAACCTCGTTGCTGCTCCTCGGCTGGGCTGTCTTGTCCCCGCCCTGGCTATGGACCCTCGCCGTAATCGGCATTGTCCTGATCCCCCCCGGGATGGTCTCTTTACTGGATCTGTTTCAGAAACCGGGCGATTTGCGGCTGCGTCAGCATCTGGCGGACACGATGCGCGCGGCTGGCCAGCACTCCGCTCAGGCGGCTTTCACACTCACCTGTCTCCCCTATGAGGCCTACTTCAGCCTGGATGCGATTGTGCGCACGGCCTGGCGAATGTGGGTCAGCCACAAACGACTTCTGGAGTGGAACCCATCGACCGACGCGTATCGCCAAAACGGCGCGGATCTTGCCGCTTCTTGGCGGACAATGTGGTTTGCCCCCGTCCTGGCCGTTGCCGTCGGGATTTACCTGGCCGTTTCGAGGCCGGGCGCGCTCGGTGTGGCGTGGCCCATCCTGGGCCTCTGGCTTGCCTCTCCTGCGATCGCCTGGTGGATCAGCCGGCCTCTTACCCGCCGGCGAACAAGGCTGACGGCTGATCAGACCCTCTTTCTCAAAACGCTTTCCAGAAAGACCTGGGCGTTCTTCGAGACATTGGTCGGCCCGGAAGATCATTGGCTGCCGCCGGACAACTATCAAGAGCATCCTGCCCCCGTGGTCGCGCATCGTACCTCGCCCACCAACATGGGACTTGCACTCCTGGCGAATCTGTCCGCTTACGACTTCGGCTACATTTCGGCCGGACAACTCATCGAACGCACGGCGAATGCATTCCACACCATGGAAGCCCTGGAACGCCACCAAGGCCACTTTTACAACTGGTATGACACCCAGTCTCTGAAGCCGCTGCAACCGACCTATATTTCGACGGTGGACAGCGGGAACCTCGCGGGTCACCTGCTGACCTTGCGGCCGGGTCTCCTCGCCCTTCCCGAGCACCGTATCCTGGAGGTGCGATGGTTTGACGGACTCAGTGACACCTTGCGGATTCTCGTGGATGCTGCTGGAGAAGCCGCTCCAGTCCAACTCGGTCAACTCCGGAAGGAACTGACGTCGGCATCCGTTGCCCGGCCAAATAAGCTCGCAGCGGCGCGGCTGTTACTTGGCCGGTTGGTGACATCCGCCGCGGAGGTGGCGAGCAGCCTTGACGCGGATCCTGCAAGCCAAGCGGGCGGGTGGGCCCGCGCCTTTGCCCGGCAATGCCAGGACGCCCTCGATGAGCTGGCGTTTCTCACGCCGTGGTCCTTACTGCCGTTGCCCACTCGGGACGGACGAAACAACTTTGACGGCCTCGATGAGATTCCCACCCTGCGCGAATTGGCCGGATTTGAGGGGGAGTGGCTGCCGGCTATTGAAGACCGCCTCGGCTCGGAGGCAACCCCCGAGGAAAACGAGCGGCTGAGTGAACTTCGCCGGCTCATCACTCAGTCAAGTCGCCGCGCGCAAGCAAGGGTTGCGGTCATCGAACGCCTGGTGCGGCAATCCGGCGAATTGGCCGATATGGAGTATGATTTCCTGTTCGACAAAGCGCGTCATCTGTTGGTGATCGGCTACAACGTTGCGGAAAGGCGCCGGGATGCGAGTTACTACGATCTGCTGGCTTCAGAGGCGAGATTGTGCAGTTTCGTGGCAATTGCCCAGGGCAAACTGCCCCAGGAGAACTGGTTTGCCCTGGGCCGCCTGCTCACCACCGTCGGCGGAAAACCGGTCCTGCTTTCGTGGAGCGGTTCGATGTTTGAATACCTCATGCCGCTCTTGGTGATGCCGACCTACGAAGAGACCCTGCTTGACCAGACCTGCCAGGCTGCGGTGGGAAGGCAGATTGAGTATGGAAAGGGCCGCGGGCTGCCGTGGGGTATTTCGGAGTCAGGCTACAATAGAACCGACATTCATCTCAACTACCAATACCGCGCATTCGGTGTGCCCGGCCTGGGGCTTAAACGCGGGCTCGCAGAGGATTCGGTCATTGCGCCGTATGCCTCGGCGCTCGCCCTGATGGTAGCGCCCGAGGAGGCATGCCTGAATCTGCAGCGACTCGCTGCGGAAGGGCTGGCTGGGAAATACGGACTTTATGAAGCTATCGACTACACCCCGTCGCGGCTGCCGCGCGGGCAATCGAGCGCCGTGGTCCGGTCCTATATGGCCCATCACCAGGGCATGAGCTTCCTCGCCCTGGCCTATCTGCTCCTGGACCGGCCGATGCAGAGGCGATTTGAGTCGGACCCGTTGTTTCAGGCGACCACGTTGTTGCTCCAGGAGCGTATTCCCAAGGCCTCGACGTTCTATTGGCACACCGCCGAACTCTCCGATTCGCAGGCGACATCCACGGTGCTGGAGACGCCGGTGCGGGTTTTCCGCAGTCCGGACACTGCGATACCTGAGGTGCAGCTTCTGTCGAACGGCAGATACCACGTGATGGTCACAAACGCGGGTGGCGGGTATAGCCGCTGGAAAGACATGGCCGTCACGCGATGGCGAGAAGACAGCACTTGCGACAACTGGGGCACCTTCTGTTACCTCCGCGACGAGACAAGCGGGGAGTTCTGGTCGACCGCCTATCAGCCGACGCTTAAACGATCGGACCCTTACGAAGCGATTTTCTCGGAGGGGGGGGCGGAGTTCCGCTGCAGCTATAGCGGGTTCGACACCCATACGGAGATCGCTGTTTCACCTGAGGATGACATCGAGCTGCGCAGAATCCGGATCGCCAACCGCTCTCGCACGCGCCGGGTGATCGACGTCACGAGTTATGCGGAAGTCGTCATGGCCTCGCCGGAGGCGGATGCCGCGCATCCGGCGTTCAGCAACCTCTTTGTTCAAACCGAAATCCTCCGCGAGCGGCGGGCGATTCTCTGTACCCGCCGGCCCCGCTCCCCCGGTGAACCCACCGCATGGATGTTTCATCTGATGGCCGTGCACGGGGCGGACACCGGAGAAATTTCCTATGAGACCGACCGCAGCCGGTTTATCGGCCGCGGCAGAACTGCCGCCGACCCATGGGCTATGAGTGGGTCTGCTTCGCTTTCGGGCAGCGAGGGCTCGGTACTCGATCCGATTGTCGCCATCCGTCGTCGCATCACGCTCGATCCGGAAGAAGAGGCAACGATCAACATGGTTTCCGGCGTCGGGGACACTCGTGAAGTTTGCCTGGGTTTGGTCGAGAAGTACCAGGATCGGCGTCTGGCAGATCGCGTCTTCGATCTGGCGTGGTCACACAGCCAGGTAGTCTTGCGGCAGATCGGCGCCACTGAGGCCGACGCGCAGCTCTATAAGCGCCTGGCCAGTGCGATCCTTTATGCCGATTCCTCGCTGCGGGCCGATCCGGCGCTCCTCATCAAGAACCGTCGCGGACAATCCGGTCTGTGGGGCTACTCCATTTCCGGCGACTTGCCGATTGTGTTGCTGCAGATTGGCGACCCGGAAAATATCGGTCTGGCACGCCAACTGGTCCAGGCCCACGCGTATTGGCGCCTGAAAGGATTGGCGGTGGACCTGGTTATCTGGAACGAAGATCATGCCGGATATCGGCAGCTCCTCAACGAAGAGATTATGGGACTGATAGCCGCCGGCATCGAAGCCAATGTAACCGATCGACCCGGTGGCATCTTTGTAAGACCTGCGGACCAGATATCGAACGAGGACCGGATTCTGATCCAAACGGTTGCTCGAGCCATCCTCAGTGACAGTCGGGGGGCCCTGGCAGACCAGATCAGCCGCCGCCGTCTCGGAGAGGTAACCGTGCCGCGTCTCACGCCGACCCGAACCCGCCTGACCGACGCCGACCCGGCGCCGGTCGCCGCTTTGCCTCGTGGCGATCTGACCTTCTTCAATGGGCTGGGAGGATTTACCAAGGATGGGCGCGAGTATGTCATTACGACCGGGCGTGGGCAAGTGACTCCGGCGCCGTGGGTGAATGTGCTCGCCAACCCACACTTTGGAACCCTCATCTCGGAGAGTGGCCAAGGCTGCACGTGGAGCGAAAATGCCCACGAGTTTCGTCTCACCCCCTGGACCAATGATCCCGTGAGCGATTTGAGCGGAGAAGCCTTTTATCTCCGAGATGAAGAGACGGGCCACTTCTGGTCCCCTACTGTGTTGCCAAGCGGCGGAGCGAGGCCTTACGTCAGCCGGCACGGATTCGGCTACAGCGTCTTTGAGCACGTGGAACTTGGCATCCGCTCCGAGCTGTGGGTTTATGTTGCCCTGGACGCGCCGGTCAAGTTTACAGTGTTGAAAGTGCGCAACGAGTGCGGCCGATCCCGGCGACTTTCGGCCACGGGATACGTGGAATGGGTGTTGGGCGAACTGCGGCCGAAATCGGCCATGCACGTGGTCACCGAAGTCGACCCAGGGAGTGGGACGCTCTTCGCGCGGAACCCCTACAACACGGAATTTGCCGGCCGGGTGGGTTTTTTCGACGCGGACGATGCGGTTCGGACCGTGAGCGGCGACCGGACGGAGTTTATTGGTCGTAACGGCACGCTTCGGAGTCCGGCTGCCATGACCCGGTCGCGGCTTTCCGGCAAGGTGGGGGCCGCTATGGATCCTTGCGCCGCGATCCAGGTTCCCTTTGATCTGGGCGATGGGCAAGAGCGTGAGATCATCTTTACGCTCGGCGTAGGAAGGGACGCCAATGATGCCCGCAATCTGACGCGTCGCTTCCGGGGATCCTTCGCGGCACGCCAGGCGCTCGAAGAGGTTTGGCATTACTGGAATCAGACGCTCGGCGCCGTGCAGGTGGAAACACCGGACCCGTCCCTCGATGTGCTGGCCAACGGATGGCTCCTTTACCAGACTCTGGCGTGCCGTTTTTGGGCGCGAAGCGGAAGCTACCAGCCGGGGGGCGCCTTCGGTTTCCGCGATCAGTTGCAGGACGGGATGGCCCTCGTCCACGCCGAACCGCGCCTTTTGCGCGAACATTTACTCCGCTGCGCGGCCCGTCAGTTCCGCGAGGGAGACGTCCAGCACTGGTGGCACCCTCCCTCGGGACGGGGCGTGCGTACCCACTGCTCTGATGATTACCTCTGGCTGCCGCTGGCGACCTGCCGCTATGTTCACAGCACCGGGGACACCGGGGTGCTGGACGAGTCTATACACTTCATCGAGGGCCGCCCGGTAAACCCGGAGGAGGACTCTTATTACGATCTACCCAGTTGGTCGGAAGAAGCAGCGAGTCTTTACGAACACGGCCGGCGAGCGGTCCTGAGAGGGCTCAGATTCGGTGAGCACGGCCTGCCGCTCATTGGCTCCGGGGACTGGAACGACGGCATGAATATTGTGGGTGAACACGGCAAGGGCGAAAGCGTCTGGTTGGGGTTTTTCCTTTATGAAGTGCTCATGCAGTTTTCTGAGATTGCCCGTACGCGCGGGGACCTGCCTTTCGTCGAACGTTGCCAGAGGGAGGCGGCCCAACTGCGCCGGAATCTTGATCAGGATGGCTGGGATGGAGAGTGGTACCGCCGCGCCTACTTCGACGACGGCTCGCCGCTTGGGTCGGCGAGCAACCCCGAATGCCAGATTGATTCGATTGCGCAAAGCTGGTCTGTTCTTTCCGGTGCGGGAGATGCCGAACGCTCTCGCCTGGCCATGGAGGCGGTGGATAAGCGTCTCGTTCGCCGGGAACGTTCGCTGATCCAGCTGTTGGATCCGCCTTTTGACAAATCAGATTTGAATCCTGGCTATATCAAAGGATATGTCCCAGGTGTGAGAGAAAATGGCGGGCAATACACCCATGGGGCGATCTGGGTGGCGATGGCGTTCGCTGCATTGGGTGACAGCCGCCGCGCATGGGAAATGTTCGCGATGATCAACCCGGTGAACCATGCGAGGTCTCCAGAGGCGGTTGCGATCTACAAAGTAGAGCCGTACGTTGTCTCGGCCGACGTCTATGCACTCTCGCCCCACACCGGTCGCGGTGGATGGACGTGGTACACAGGCTCGGCCGGCTGGATGTACCGGTTGATCATTGAATCACTTCTTGGGCTGAGGCTGGAAGTGGACAAGCTGTATGTTGCGCCTTGCCTCCCCGTGGATTGGGAGGCGTTCAAGGTTCACTACCGGTATCGGGAGACCGTCTACCACATCGAGGTCCTGCAAACGCGCGAAGACAAAGTTGGGGCCAGCATGACTGTTGATGGAGTTGAACGACACGACAAAACGATTCCCCTCACTGACGATGGCCGGGAACACTCCGTCAAGGTGAGAATACCCGGTTTGTGCGCAGCCGTCTCGTAACAGCGGAATATGTCGGTGACGAGCGCCTTGTCCCATTTCCCCTCGGCTACGGCGAGTACGGCCTTTTCAAGGCCATCCTCACTGACTTCTATCTGAATTCCATTCAGAAGCATGAAGACGAGGGCTGCGACCGCTCCGGTGCGCTTGTTGCCGTCTATAAAGAGATGATTTTTGACGGGCTTCTATAATGCTCCGTATGTTCCATAAATGACTTTATCATCTTTTTTGCCACTTCAGACTGATTTGCGCGGTTGACGTTTTTCCGCAAGAGCCCAATTAGTATCCATCCGGAAATGATTTCGCGGTCGAACTCAGTTTCCAATCCGGAAATGAGGATTTTTGGCCAATCTCGGCGTCGATCTGCACGTTTGCTTGTGCGGCGACCACCAGGTCGTCTCCGCACAAACGCTTGATTTCCTTGATATTGGCCAAAAATCCTCATTTCCGGATTGGAAACTGGGTTCTATAAGAAAATCATTTCCGGATGGACACTAAATAAACTCGGTGCTTAATTGGCTGTATTTTTGGCTGGCTCTCCGTGTGCTACCCTTTTCATAATATTCTCCGGTTGGTGGGTAAAGCCAACCAATTGTAATTTTATAATTTTTTTAAAGAGCGGGACGCTTTCTCCAAGAGAAACGGATTTAATGGCAATTTCCAAATTCATTACCCAATTCATTCGACGTTACCGAATTACCACTCGGCGATTTTTTGCCATCGGGCGTTATAGCCGCCTCCAAGGCATTTAACCTGGTCCTTTGCCTGGCATGACAGTTCCAAAACGATTTACCTCATTATGACTGCAATAACCCCTTCCTCCTCTTCAAGGCTCCAGCAATACACATAGTCATTAGGCTCTCCAACAACCCTCTGCAGAAATTTTAGCATCCCGTGGAACAATCATCCTCGTTGCGATATCTGCTGCTCCGAGCATCGAGATCTACCTTCAAGGTATCGGAAATTTGGGCGTCCCGATCGATAATCTTCCACGCCATTTCAGATAGATCATCTGTATCCATCGATATTGCTTATTCCATCATCAGAGCGCATTGGGCCTTATATTTTGACTCGGAGAATGACTGCGGAAATTTCGTCCGCCGGCACGCTAAATCGGAGCCAATTATCTGGTCAATTTGTGCCGTACCATTGCTCGTATTGAAGGTTCTTTTTACCGGAAAACCGCCTAAAAAGCCGCTGGCGCCAATACTGCCACAATGAGCGCCGCTGCACTTTAGTTCACTGAGGTGGGACAATGCCATATCGTGTGTGAAAACTTTCGTTCGAGATTTGTCAAGGATGATTCACACCTTTCCTCCAGATGACCTCCATTTCGTCAGGGCCCAACACTTCTTCGGGGATCCGCCGGCCGGAATTGACTATGGCAAGGATTCTCTCCTGAAGATCCAGTGAAAGGCCTCTGAGAAAAGCGCTACCAGGTTCTATCGGGGTTCCTCTGGATTCGGCAGGCCAGCCTTTGGCATGTCCAAACCGGCCTGCGGTCTCGAGCATAGCCAGATGAAAGCCAGGGGCCGGCAGGATCTGCCGCAGACCGATCTCGGCTGCTGCATGGTGCGCGGCCTCCGCGATCCTGAGGCCGGGAGAATCCATATCGCCCACGTAAAAAATCGACTCGAGCGGGCGCCCGATGGTCAAGAGATGTTTCAGCGACGCCTGAAAGCTCTTCCCACCGCCGTATCCCACCATGCCATAGGGAGGGGCAGACATCTTGCCCAGTGCTTGCCGGGCGCACCAGAAAGGTCCTGCGTTTTCGAATATGAGTATGGAGGGATGATCAGAAACGGACTCCCAGGCCAAAGGGATGGCTTCCCGCACACAACCGAGCAACTCAAGGCTCAACCTCCCTGGCCCGAAAAGCTGCGTGCTGACGAGACGGGTCAACCCTTTCTCATCTCCAGTGAGTTGAAGGGAGCGGTACTTGAGCGGCGCGGGCTTTTCCAACCAGCCGCCAACCATGGCTTCGTGGACCGAATGAAGAAACTCGATCCGCTGACGACTGATCTGAACCAGATCCGGAACCCACTGAAGTGCCGGATGCCAGGGGAATGAGCGCCAGCTGTTGTCTCTGCCCGGCAAGGGGGCACTCACCCGGTCTACGGAGGCCGGGACAGCCGGGCCCAAGGTTCGATCCCATCGCGGGCTGCGCGGGGGCGGCAGGCGAAGAAGTCCCTGCCGTTTCAACGCGTTTAGCGCTTCGAGAAACAAATGGCGTTCTTCCGAACCCTGTGGGCGGGCCGGAAAAGCGGTGGCGAACATGCGCCACAAGTCTTCACGGTCGATCCGGTTGCGGGAATGGCGCCGGATGAGGTTCGCAAGGCGCTCAAGCCTTTTGGAATCAAGCATGACGGCTCATCCCTGTTTTTCCTCCTTATTCCTCCGCTCTTTCGTCTTCACTCCTCACGATTCTTGCCGCCTCGAGCCTGCTCTCGAAGTTGTCCTGCTCGATCACCCGATATCCCGTGTTCCGGTCGATTCGTTGATTGCGTATACGGATGATGTTCGGGAGTGAGCGGAGAGCTTCAAGGTCGTTCACGGCCGTCGTGTAGATCAGCTGCACACCCATGGCGCGGGCGACCTCGCGTTGGAGCTCGAGGAATCGAACGCGGGAAGCACGGCCGATGGGGTTGTCGAGGAGCAGGACCGTCGATGGCTTGCGCGATAAGCCCCGGGTCCGGACGCGAAGCTGAGCAAGTGTGCAGTAAAGCAGGATGGCGCCGGTCAGCTGTTCTCCGCCGCTGAAGCGCGCCATGTCGGGAATATCGACGGACTGGCGTTCCAGATCAGGATCAGGGTTTAAAACCCGTGCGCGAATGGGGCGGGCCAGGCGGCGGACGGCCTGCTGCACCAGCCCCATACCGCTGGGCATCTCTCCCGAGTCGACCAGCAGGTCTACCAGTTCGCCGATGCGGCCGCGCCGCTCCCCATCCTGCTCCGGAACATGCGTCAGGATCCGCAGAAACTGGGAACCCCCGAGCCCAGGCACATGATCCGGAAGGAGCGAACGGGAAGCCGCCGACTTGAGGACTGCCAGACCTTCTTCGGCTGCGGCCAGCACTTCTGATATTAGAGTATCTCGGTGCCGGTTCATGTCGGAGAGCTGACTGTCGATCATTTGCGTTCGAAGCCGGAGTTCCTCCTGCCAGGTTCCAGCGCGCTCCTCCAGTTCTTCTGGCTGGAAAAGGGCAAATTGTCTTGCGATGTGACTCTGCAGGTCTTCAAAACGCTTCTCCGTCGCCCACGAACGAACTTTACTGATGGCATTCCGACGTTCGTTGTTCAGGCTCTCGCTTTTTTCACTGATCTCGCGCAAGCCGATATCCAGATTTCTGATCCCATCAGCGACTTCCCCTTCGTCGGCTGGAAGCTCTGTCATCACCTGCAATATCTCCTCATCCGAAGGGAGAAACTTGCGATAACTCTCAAGAACGGTGCCGAGATGGTCGCCGTCTTTCTTCAAACTATCCACCTGATGCCGGGACTCCCTTGCCCGTGATGACGAGACCGATGCTTCCTCCTTGAGAATGGCCGCCCGGTTCCGGTTTTCCGTAGCCTTCCGGTCTAATGCTTTTGCCTCCTCTTCAGCCTGAATGGGCCCCCGCGGCTCCTCTTCCGTTGAGAACTCCGGCACATGGCCCAACGACCGGCATCGGTCATCAGCCTGTTCCAAACTGCGTTGGCAGCCTTCCTCTATCTGAGTCTGTCGGCCCACAGCCCCACTGACGGAAGAAAAGGCGCGCGTAGACTCATCTCGCTTCGCTTCCGCGTCGGACGGGTCCGACAAGGTGGTGAGTGCACCCAGTACGGCAGCCTCGTCCAGGCTGGAATCGAGCTTCTGCGCCAGCTTCCGGCGCTCTTCGCTGGCGAGGACCAGCTCCCGCTTTTGAAGCTGAAGCAAGGTCTCTTCCCCGATCTTTCCTTCATAGACCGATTTGGCTTGTTGGTACTGGTCGCGAAGCTCGTCAATCGGACCGGCTACGGGTGAGGGGGGCTGAGAGAGGTATGCGATGTTTCGGAGTTCTTCTTCCACGGCACGAGCCTCTTGCCCTTTTTGCCGAGCCGTTTCGGCATGCTTCGCGGCCTTCTGTACCGCTTCTTTCCCCTCCTCCTCCCAGCGAATGGACTCCTCGTCAGCCCTATATAGTGTTTGCTGCGCCTCAGAGAGTCTTTGGCGGTGCTGTTCGAGTTCGTCCTCGTAGCGGCTCACGTGCTGTCCGATTCTGATCTGCTTTTTCTCCAGAATGGAGAGATGCTTATCGGCCTTCTTCATGTCCGATTCTTTCCGCTCGATTTCGGATTCGAAGCGAGCCGCCTCCAGTTCGAGTCCCTTTATTCGATATTCAAGGTTCTCGAGCCCTTTCCTCTTGACTTCCAACTGCGTCTCTTGGTCGGTAAACCAACCCAACGGGTATCGTCTTCTGAACTCACGCAACCGGCCGGTTACCTCTTCCACCTCTTCTCGCCAGCCTTCCTGCAGACGGATCTCAGATTCCGTGCTTTCCAACCGGCTTCGGCGTCTGGCCAGGTCTTCCCGGGCCGCCTTTCGGTTGAAGAAACCTTCCGAGGAGGGGCCGACCACTATCCAGGAGGGAGAGGAGTCGCTGTAGATGGCGCTCTGAGGCGCTACGGCTACCGGTGTTTCAGGGTTGCATGCCCCGTCTTGGAGCATCTCGACCGCTTTTTGGAAATCATCGTCCCGCACGATCACCCCGGTTAGGAGCTGCGGCCATCGCCTGAGCCATTCCCTCATCCGTTCCGGGCCCGGGGTATTGGCTTCAGCGTAGCCCCACCCGGACCATACGGCCGCCAGCTTCTCACGCAAAAACTCGATGACCTGCTCGGTATCCCTCCCAGCCGGCAGCAAACCTTTTTCTTCGATATGCATGACTGCGCGCTCATCCTCGGCCCGCTCGATCTTCAACCGGACAACCTGGTCGAGCACCCGTCTCATAAATTGTTGAAGCTGGAGGAAGGCCGCATCCGTTATCCGCTCCAGATCTACGGATTCTACTTCCAGCTGCCGGCAGAGTGTCGGATCGGATTCAAGTTCAGTCCTGAGTTGCAGAGCCTCCTCCAATTGTCTTTCCAATTCCTGCACCTGGGAACCTATCCGGCCAGCTTCATCAGCAGTTTTTACCCTTTCTTCGCCTATGCCCTTCACCTTGTTGCGTGCCGCTTCCAGGGCCCTGACCAGGGTCTCACGATGTTCCTTCAGATCGGAAATTTCCTTCCCAAGTCTTTCCAGGGCGGTCCTTCCGTCCTCCCCGGCAAGGAGGAATCCCTCGTTCAATAGCCGCTCCTTCTCCCTATCTGCCTCATTTAGGAATTCCTCTATGCTCTTGATCTGGGTTTCAGCAACTGCACGGCGCTCTCGGCATTCGGTTTGGAATCGATTGCACTGAGCCGCCTCCTCGCGGGCCTCATTTTCCGATCCAAGGTCGCGGGCCTCCTCCTGGCGTAGCCGAGTGGCTCGATTCTTCAGCGCATTGGCATACCTTGCCGCTGCTTCCTCGAGCCGCACGAGATCGGGCGCATAGGCCTTCTGCCTTCGCTCCAGTTCCTCCTGGTGGTTTTTCGCCTTCTTTTCGGCACGAAGGGCGTTTCGGAGCGGCAAGGCTGCATCCCAGATTTTCAGGCGCCGCTGCGCTTCCGCCAGCTCCTGCTTCATCCGTTCAAGTTCTTTTTGGGCTGAAGTGAGATTCCCCCGGGCCGCAAAGCGTCCCAAGGCGGCCGCTCTTCGCTCGGTTGCTTGGGCCTGGGCCAGATTGCTTGAAGCCTCCGCCTCTGCGGCCTTGGCCTTTTCTTCGAATTCGGCGATTTCATTTTTGAGGGATTCGGAGTGTTCGGTGATGTAGGTCTTCAGTCCTCTCGAGGTAGCGGCTAACTCAATGGAGCGGCTACTCAACAGCCGCCTTTCTTCGGCCAGTTTCTCGAGAGGTGCGAGTCGCAGGGATAACCCCTCCACCAATTCGCGCTCCGGGATCAGGCGGTCCTTTCTCTCCTTGAGCTCTCTCCGGTATGCCCCGATATTGCGGCTCACTCTTGCGCCCAGGGCCGGATCGATCACCAGTTCGAGGAGGAAATCGACGAACTGTTCGTGGCTGTCGAAACGAAACAACTCATCCACTCCTCCTTCGCGCTGGTTCATACGAACCTGATACGCGTATAGCTCCGGGTCGATTCCGGCTGCATCCAGCACATCCTGCCATTCACCCTGATTTTCGGTCGCCACGATACCCAGGTGGGGATACCGATTCCGGAGATCCATCCATTCCTGGCGGAAACTTGCCATGGTCCGACGACGGCGAACCCCGTCCGTCTCAGTAAAAAGGGGTAGGTCCTCCAGACGTATGGCTGAGAGTTCCTCCGGAACGCGGCCGGAAAAGAAAAGCCGGCGCAGAGAGGGGCCTCCAGCGGCGGTTCGCCACTCATAAAAGGTGCCGGTCACGTAGCGATGGGCCGATCCGTTGAACGTCAGTTGATCGGCAGGGGTATCGAGCTGCCACTCGGCCGCCACCACAGAATGATCCTCTTTTTGAACATAGTCCTCGATGCGCCTTCGCCTGGCCTCGGCGCGGCCACCGAGAAACTCGCGGCGGTCGGGCCGGACCATGCCGAAGAAGAGATTCAAAATGGAAGATTTTCCCCCGCCGTTTCTAAGCCAAATGGTGGAATCCACGGCATCGTCTCCGGCATCTCGAAAGTCGAGGATCATATCGGTAAACCGGGCATTGGGATGACCGATAGAAACGAAGCGGATTCTTGCCAGTTTAGGCAAGCCCATCTCCTTTCATGATGCGCTGGAGGGCCTGGAATGCGGCGGTCGCCGCCATCTGCTTGACCAGCACCTGATAGCGATATGTGGGTTGAAAGCCGACCTCATCCTTATGCTGGACCTTCGTGAAGCAGGCGAATTCTCTCAGCCGCTCGAGCCCGTATTCCACTGCGCGGAGGGTGGTCCGCTGGGCCTTCCGATCGTCCCTGGTCTCCATGGCCCTCAAGCGGCGCTTGAACACACGCCAGGCCTCGTAAAGCCCCATGTCCTCATCGGAGGCTGAGGGGTCCGGGTTTCCTCTGCTTTCCTCCTCCAATCTCTGGCAGATGGTCCTCAGGGTCTCTTCCACCTCTTCGACTGTGGTAGCGGGCCGGGCAATTGACGAATCCTCGTCCAGATCGCGGTCCCGTGGGAAAATGGTTGCGGCAATGGCCAACTGGATCAATCCGTCCACAAGGCGGTCGTCCGTGCTGGCGGAGGCGGGCCTGAACTGGGCCGGGCGAAACGCGAAAAGGGATTCCTCTGCCGGCGCCAAGATCAGTCCGTGCTCTCCCACGTCGAGGATGAGGAGGCCCAACCCATAAGAGACCTCCCGGACCAGGCCGCGGAACTCCTCCCGATCCATATACCGTTCCACGAGCCGCTGGTACTCTGCCTCCTGAGCCGGTCTCGCCCGGGGGTCCAGACCCCATTGAATGAGCCTCCCGGCGAGGAAGGCGTCGTTATTCTCCGCCATCGTTTTCAACCCCCCCGGGACTCAAGGTCAGGTCGTCACCGTAGAACCCGCTCACCGAAAACGTTTGCGGCAACCGTTCCACCCGGAGAGGCAGGCTCTCCGCGTGATCCGGGGCAAATGCATGCAGAGCGGTCAGGGTCGTGAGCTCTACGGCAGCGGGAGAGGCCCCTGACTCCCGAAGACGCGCGATGAGTACCGAGAGGGTAACCGGTCCCCCCAGTTCGGACAACAGTTCATCTACCCGGGCCCGATCGGCAGGATGAAACCGCGCCCGATCGATGCCGCCCGCTGCCAGATCCGTCCCACGGACCTCCACCTCCAACTGAGGCGACTCCCTTCGAGGCCGGAGGAGCCATGGGACCAGGTCCGAAAGCGAAAGGACGGAGGGGGCTTGCCCGCCGAAAAAGCTCGGAAAAACGTCATCCGTGACCGTCTTGGAATCTTTTCTGCCAAGCCTGAGTACCGGGTCCAGAATGCCGGCCAGCAGGTTGGGATGGGGAGTCAGCGGAACCGACGAAAAAGATTGCCGCGCCTGTTCGTCTAAAAAGACATTCCGCGCCCCCATCAGCTGATGATGCAATTCGACATGGCGCAGCCGGCAATCGCGGATGAGGCGAGAGACCTCCGCTACGGCCGATGCGGCGGAATCTCCCTGATCCAGGATCTCGAGGCGTTCGTTGGCAGCGTTGATGATGTTCTGTTCGATGGTGAGGCGTGTATCGAGATGGATGAGCGCTTCTTCCAGGAGCTTGGGGACCGCCTCCCTCCAATCCACTCTGGAGAGGTCGCGCCGTGTTTCTCGGATGATGGCGGAGACCTTTTCGGCAAACCGGAGTGACTGCCATCGGGCATTGCGGGCGGTTTGGACCGCCTCATCGAACCGCCCCCGTAATAGTTGAGAGCTGACCACCGCTTCGGCGGCCGCCTGGGCGTCCTCGATGTCAAGCTCGAGCGCGTTCAGGTAGAGGTTGATGGCCTCATTGGAAAGCCGCAGAACCGTCCCGCCGGAAGGATGGTGATAGTCCACGAGAATGCGAAACTCCAGTTTACGCGGCTGGGCACTGAGATCATCCTCGAAATCTGTATAGACCTCCTCAAACGGGCGACGCCTGTTCGCATCATTCCTTAAGCCGCCCAGAACGCGGTCCACCATGGCGTCATGCCTGGAGGGGTCCGGGGCCAGCCCTGCAGCAACATCCATCTGAGTCAATAGCGGTTTCAGTTCCTTTTCAACGCGATCGCGATCGATTTCCCGATCCAGTCCGGCACTGTCGATAATCAGATCGAAGACCTTCATCGTCAGGGCGATTGAGTCGTAATGACGCAGCTCCGGGTCCCTTCGACTGTCGCCCGACCTCAGCTCATGCAGCGGTGCGGTGTGGAGTAAAACCCTCAGACGATGGGTCAGTGCACGGTCCCAGACTGGAAGCAGGGACCGGTTTTCCGCCGGCAGCTCCGGTACTTCAAATGAGGAAGCCCCCTCAAAAAGGCTTCCCTGCTTGGGGTGTGTGTTTTTTAACGATCCATCGTCAGGACTCATCTTCATAACCGTCTGAAAGATGAAAAGATTACAAATTAAGCCTGTCTATATCGAAGAATGAATTCTAGGTGCCAAACCTTGCCGCCAGTGCATCCAGGGTTACGTTCGCAGCGATCTCGTTGTGAGGAATCAGCACATACTTCCATGGTTTACCGCCATAGCCTTGGGCATAGCGGGTCGCATTGACGCACCATTGAACGGCGGCTTCCTTTTTGGTGAGAACGATGGGGTCTTCCATCTGTGTACTGGCTTTGGGTTCGAGCATGAATATGGTATCGGCGGTTTCAGCCACGAAGTCGGGTTGGTATTCGAGATGGTCGGCACCGTGCCGATAAAAGATTTGGAACTGCCCCTTAGCGGGCTTGAGCCATTTGAGCGAGTCGCGATCAAGGATCAAGGCGAGTTTTCGTTCTGCCTCGGAATCAAATTTTTGCACCGAGTACAGACATCGCTGGAACCCCCCGAACAGAAACTTGGACATATTGCTTTTGTCCTCAGGCGATACCCGATAATCGGCCGGTGGTTCTGTCACGGAATAAGAATAGGCGCTCTCTTTCAGTTCGGTAAACCCCTTGCTGACCTTCACGTCATAGCCGACCGCCTCTTCCCAGTAGTGGGCCTGCATTTGGGAGTGGACAAAGCGAGTGATGTCACGCTGGTAGCAGCGCAAAACCTTGCGGGTTTCTTTTTCGGACAAATAGGTTCGAAAGTGGCGGACGATCTGTCCGGCCAGATCGTACAGCAGATCCGCGTGATCATCGTAAGAAATATCATCGAAGTTGATCAGACCGCTAACAACGTAATCTTCCAAACGCGTCTCTTCGACACCACCCTTTCCCAAGGCCAATACTTCCAGTTGGTTGGTGCGCAGATGCTGAATCCACAGTTCATCGCAAACAGCGGGATAATTCAGGCCTTTCAAATCCAAAGTGAAAGGCCTGAACCCGGTTTTGACCTCCCCTTGGGGCACGACCAGGATGCGCGGAATGTCGATGGTCTGCTGGGTGACCAGCTCACTGGTTTTGGCTACCACTGCGGCGATATCCGGTTTTTCCGTGAAACCCTCCAGCGCCATTTGTTCTGGTGACGGCTGGCGTTGTACCACCGCCTTGACGATGGCGGCCTGAATCTCCGGTTTCTGCAAATGCTCGATACTCGGCAGTACTTGAGGCTGATTGGACAGCTTGCGGATCTCCTCCCAGGCCATTTGGGCCACCTTTTGTTCCTCAGGCTTGGTGAATACCGGTGGCTCATCCTTGCCGGCCATTTGCGTATTGGCCGTCACCTGTGCGGGCTTTAGGCCCAATTTTTCTTCAAGCCTGGGCCGCGACACCATGGTGGCGGTTTTGCGCGTAAGATCCGAGTCATCCAGCACCACCGCCTGCAAGCGAATAGCCGAATCCGGCCGGTTGGCCTCGTCGATGATTTCCTGAAATTTGTCATGGGCCACGATGTTCAATCGGTCCACAGCCATCACACCGGTTCGTTTGCCATAGGGCAGGCGTAGACCGCGGCCGATGGACTGCTCGATCAGGATACGTGCATTGGCCGCCCGTAGCGGGACAATCGTGTAAAGGTTGGTGACATCCCAGCCCTCCTTGAGCATGTTCACATGGATCACGATCTCGGTGGGCTCATCGGCATGCTCCACCTTCAGCAACCGTTCGATCATCTCCTCTTCCGCCCTGCCGGTCTGGCTGGAGTCCACTTGGATAGCCTTGTCTTTGTAACGCGCCTCAAAAAAATTGTCTGACTGGATCAATTGCAGCAATTGCCCCGCATGGGTGGTGTCGCGGGCGATCACCAGCAAAAACGGCTTGACGATGGCATTGCCGCTCTCGCGGGCATAGGTCTCCAGCTCCACCTTGACGCTTTCATGCAGACGGATGCCGTCCTCCAACTTCAAGCGCTCGATCTCCTCGGCCGACATGCCGGCCGGGTTGAAATTCTTGCGCGTCACCACGGCCGGTTCCTTGACAAAGCCGTCGGCCATGGCCTTGCCCAGGGGGTAGTCATAAATCACATTCTTGAACGGTATCGCCCCGCGGCCGGACTCCACAAAGGGGGTGGCGGTCAATTCCAATCCCAAAATGGGCTTGAGTTCGTTGATGGCCCGCACCCCGGCACTGGCCCGGTAGCGGTGGGATTCGTCCATCAGCAGCACCAGGTCTGGGAGCCCGGCCAGGTAATCGAAGTAGCTCTCGCCGATGTATTCGGAAAGCCGTTTGATGCGGGGCGACTTGCCGCCGCGCAATTCGGAGTTGATCTTGGAGATGTTGAAGATATTGATATGAACGCCATCCAGTTCCGGGAACAAGGAATAGTGCGAACGATACGCCTCACGCACACCGATGCCGCTCTCATAAGTGTCACCCGTCACCACCGTGGGCGGGTGCACGGCGAACTCGGCGATGCCCTTGAACACGTACTTGGGCGTGTTGGGGGTAAAGTCAGCGATCAGCTTGTTGTAGATGGTCAGGTTGGGCGCCAGCACAAAATAGTTGCCGATGCCGTGATCCAGGTAAAGATAGCTGATAAAAGCGCCCATCAACCGGGTTTTGCCCACCCCTGTGGCCAGGGCAAAACAGAGGGAGGGAAATTCGCGCTCAAAATCCGTTACCGTGGCAAATTCGCTTTGAATGGACGCCAGCAGGGCGGCCGTAGCGGTCCCCTTGCCGGGCGGAGCGATCTCGGTGATGCGCTGGAGGATTTCCAGCGAGGTGCGCTGGGGCGGCCGCAGGCTCAAGCGCCCGCAGATGGCATTCACATCTCGGTTCATTCCAGGATCCCCCATTACACGTTGGCCCGGTTGATCAGGCTCACGATCACTTTAACGATGGTATCCTTATCCCGAGGCCGGCTCTCGGCAATCAGCAGCGTCAAGGCCACCAGCGCATTGTCGGCAATGCGCTTGGAACCGTCGTCTCGATAAAGCGCATGGTTGCCGGCCAGAAAAGCGATGAACAGGGCGGCACCGATCCGTTTGTTGCCGTCGCTGAAGGCGTGGTTCTTGACCACGAAGTAAAGCAGATTGGCGGCCTTTTCCTCGATGCTCGGATAGAGTTCTTCGCTGCCGTAGGTCTGGTAGACAGCGCCCAGGGCGCTTTTGAACCCCTGGTCCTTTTCCAGGCCGAACAACCCCCCGAACCCGGTTTTCATGGCCGCGACGATCTCTATGGCCACCTCATACGTCATCAGGTATGCCGCCGGGCGCGTGGTCTGCTCAATGGCCAGGGTCCCGTGGTCAAAACGGTCCAGGGTGGTCAGGGCATAGGCATAATCGGTGATGACCCGCAAAAGCCCCTTGGCCTCGTCCAGGCCGATGGCCTGATGGACCAGGGTCTGTTCCAACAGGCCGACGGTGCGCCGCAGATCATCCAGTTTCTGTTCCTGCTCCTGAAGCCGCTTTTCGTTGAGGGTGAAGCCGCGCACCAGATGCTCGCGCAACACGCGCGTGGCCCACTGGCGAAACTGGGTGCCGCGCCTGGACTTGACCCGGTAACCTACTGAAATAATGACATCCAGGTTGTAAAAAGATACCTGGCGGCAAACCTTTCGTCCCCCCTCATTTTGAACTACCGAGGATTCCTCGGTAGTTCCTTTGCGGGGCAACTCACCTTCCTTGTAGATGTTGCGAACGTGCAACCCGATGGTGTCTGTGTTTTTATCAAAAAGTTCCGCCATCTGGCGTTGATTCAACCAGACGGTTTCCCGTTCCAACTGAACATCCAAGTGCACTGCACCGTCAGCAGAGCGGTAAAGAATCACATCCATCAATCCGGCTCCTCTCCAAACAAATCCATCTGTCCCTTGGACGGCGGCGCCTGGGGCAGGTTTTCCACCCGCAGGCTGTAATCGTCGTGGCCCCATTCGCAGCGGGCCAAAACCGCCCTGGGGATTTTCTTGACCGTCAGGTTGGGAAAGCGGTCGGCCCGCGCACGAAAAGCGGTACATAGCACCAGCAACGTCCGATTAGGCCCCACCTCGTCGGAGAGCTGCTGGAGCTGGTCGTGGGTCAGGCTGGCCGTAGTTACATAGATGTAATCCTGTTCAGTGGAGTGGCCGTGCTGCCAATAGATCGCGTCGCTGGGTGCGTAGGTGAACCCCTCCAGCTTGCACAGGGCCTCAGCTAGCATGGCGGCGTTATAGGCCTTGTTGATCACCCAGTTGCCCCATTTGTCCTTTTCCAGCAGCGACGGCGCCAGGCGGTAGTAGCGGAATCCGCCGCCGCCGTTCCAGTTGACAGATTTGGTGATGCCGCCGGGGTCCTCGCCGTCGATGACCTTTTTCATGCGGGGGATGATGTGGGTGTGGCAGTGCTCTCCCAGTTCCACCATGATCCAGCGCCGTCCCATTTTGTGGGCTACTGCACCGGTGGTGCCGGAGCCGGCGAAGGAGTCTAGGACGAGGTCATTAGAGTCGGTGCAGACTTCCAATATTCGCTTAATAAGTTTTTCTGGTTTAGGTGTTTTAAACAAATCCGATGTGTTAACCATTGGAAATAACTTTTTTAGTTCATATTTTGCTTGTCGATTATGCCCAGTCTGATCAATATCAGACCAAAGGGAAGACGGTGACAGTCCACTTTGGTCAGCCAAATACGTTTTCTTGATTAAACGTTCCCCATCTTTTGTGAAAATGATTTCTCCTGATGCGATCATTTCATTCATTCGTTCCCTACTCCAGCGCCAACCATTGGCCGGTGGGGAAATTGATTTCCCAGTTGGTGAAACTATATTATAACGCAAATTCTGCCGCGGGTTCGGAGAAGAAAGGTTACCTTGGAACCAAGCGCCACGGGGGTCATTATCTGGGTTTTTATAATGTTTATTATCTGATTCTTTTCTAGGAAGTAATTTGGATAACCAATTAAAATTTTTTGCATATACAAGTATTGTGTTATGATCAATCGAAAACTGTTTCGCATCGTTGTTTGAAGAATCTGCTGCTCGCCACACAATTGATGTAATATAATTTTGACGGCCGATCAGTTCGTCCATCATGACTTTTAAATAATGGACCTCGTTGTCATCAATATGTACCCAAATTGTTCCATCTGGATGTAATAAATTGAAAAGAATTTGTATTCTATCTCTCATTAATGAGAGCCATAAAGAATGTTCTATTCCGTCATCATAGTGTTCAAATGCTTGTCCGGTATTAAATGGGGGGTCAATATAAACGCACTTCACCTTTCCTGAAAACTCTTGCTCCAAGGCCTTCAATGCCAGCAGGTTGTCTCCAAATATCAACCGGTTGTCGAAAATATCCTTTTCGGACACCTTATGCTTGGCATGATAAGACTTCTCGGGATCTTCCAGTAGAATCCTCGGCTCCAGCTTCGGCCGATTCTCTTTCCCGATCCAGGTGAGTCCCAGTTTTTGTTTAGAATTCATCAGCAACAGTCCTCAGGTCTGCCCCTGGTTTGACCAGGGGATGAAGTTCAAGATTGCCGCAGGTGCACTGCCAGTGACTGCCTGAGGGTCTGCGGGAAGGCAATGCGCCGCAAGATTTGCAAATCAGTGCATCCGCCAGTACAAGGACGCTTTGGCCAAATGCACGCACATCATTGTTTGTAATTTCACTGCCTAGCGTATGAAGATGGCAGCCCACGCAGTTGCGAACCCAGTGGGCACTAGTGGCGGCATCGATTAATGGTTTGAGCGCAAGCTCGACCTTATCACCATTATTGCCGGATGGCAGACAGCAGCAAAGCGTCTTGGCCAGCTTGGCATCGATGCCGCCAGCCAGATCCCCCAAAGTATATTCGTTGCGAGCGTTACGCGGCACCGAGCAACGATATTTCAAAGTTAGAAAATCGAGCAGAGATTCCAATACAATGCCTGCTTTGGAAGCGATCGCTTGTCGGTCCCAAACCGGCTGGGCAAGAGCGGCTTTCAATTCTTCCAGGGCAGTCATGAAATATCCGAGCTGAAGGCCGCTTTGCAGGGTCCATGGGCCGAGTTCAATAACCTGGATGTTGGCGGTCGGTCCCTTGGCCCAGCGATAGCGGTCCCGCCAGGGGCGATAATGGGTGGTCACAATGACCTGGTTGAAATTTCCGGCTTCCGCATGCAGTAGGTTCATGAACCGGTCTAGGTGCGGCCCATCCACTGAGGTCAGAACATCGTCGAGGATAACGATCGTGTCTTCCGTAATAAAATATTTCGAAAGGGCTATAAAAACGCAAATGCCCAGCGTGTCCAGGTGGGATTCGCTGTAGTAAGCTTGGGGCGGAACATCGGGAATGTCGAGGAAATTAGCGAAAAACTCCAACGACCCGATACCTTTATCTTTGAGATAGAAACGCACTTTGCCGATGCCTTCGCCGGGATGAAGTGCTGTATAGAGCCGTTCAACTTCTCCGGAAATCGCGGCCAGAATCTCTTCCACGTAGTTTTTGCGTTGTCTGGATACTATTTCCACTGCTTTCTCAAGCTTTTGGGATAACTGGGTCAGCTCCTTGGCGGCCTGAAGTTTTTCGGCATGGATTTCCAGATGCCCTTTGACGGCATTGCGCTGATTGATTGACTTCTGGGAGGCTTGTTTGGAGGCTTCAAGGGGCTGGCGGCACGACTGCACCGCTATTAAAAAGTCGCGTGCCTTCTTTTCATGGTCTGCTGTATATTCCTCAGGGACCAACAGGTTTTGAAACTCAGACCATTCGAGCTTTAACGCGTCAATTTCCTTTAAACTGCTCTCTTTCAGGGTCTTGGCAAGGGCGCTGGATTTCTCAATGAATGATTTCCGCGCCTGTGCAACGACTGCTTCTTTGCCTTTAACATCATGCGTGGCCTGGGTTACGGCCCTCACAACCGAGGAAAGCCCGCTCATCTCAGACAAACGCTCATCGAGTCGGGCGGATAGTGCATCTGGTTCGACTTGCTGTTCGCAGACCGGGCACTGTCCTGGCTTTTTGCCGGAAATGAAAAACTTTGCATCCTGAAGCAGCTTGAGCAGTGGTGTGTCCACCTTGGGTTGCTCAGCCTCCACTTTTTGCTGCTCCTGCTGGGCGCTTTCCTGGGCGCTTCGTGCATTCGATAACGCCTCCTCGTCGAGTTTGAGGGACCGCATCGATGTGTCGGTATCCCTGAAATGTTCGGTGATTGTATCTATTGAATCAATGGCGCTTTCTAATTCCGCGACATTCTTTTTGGCTTCAGCCTGCGCCCATTGCAGGGGATCTTTGCCGGGCTTGCCTTCGGCAACCCAAAACTTGTCCAATTCAGCTTTTGCTTGTGTATGAGCCCTAACAGTCTCGTCTACATCGGCCTTAATATTTCGGTGGGCATCTCGTAACGCATTTTCCGATTTTTCGATGCCCGGAACCGTGATGAACGCCTTTAGTTCATCAAAGCGTTGCTTGGGTTGGGCGTTCAGCAATTTAAGGATATTGCTGCGTCTGAGGATACGCGCATCCGGGCAGCCCCTTTCTGGGGAAACGGTCGGGCCGGTGCGGGCCATTGATGCGATGAAATTTCCGTTTGAGGTGTAAAGCGCCACCTTAGGATTGTTTGAGCTTCCACCGAGCGCCGCGACATAGCCTTTTTTTTGACCCGTCATGCTGCGATCTTCCAGCGATCCCAATCCGCAATTGCATACGAAGTCAAAGGCATCGGCGATGGTGGATTTGCCGGTACCGTTTTCACCGAAAATCAGGATCACGGGTTTGGTCGTATCCAGGGGGATCTCAATGGGCGCCGTCGCCCCGCGAAACCCCTGCAGACTGATTTTATTGACTTTCACCGCCATGGTCCGTCTCTTTCTCCAAACGGTCTGTTTCAAACAGCAAACGCCAATCTTCAGATTTCAGCGATCCGGTCGGCAATGAATGGCTGATGCTGCGAAGGCCTTTTTCAGAAAGCATTTGCTTTTTCCTGAATTCTTCAAGGATTCTGTCTGCTACTGCCTGATCCGGCGTCTTCATTCTAACCTCCATTTGCCTACACCGTCTGGGCCAATAAAGATAGCGCTTTGGCGCGAAGCTGCTGGCAATCGGCTGCCGCACTGAAGATGGATCGAAAATGCCGCGGCTGTTCGTAAACATCGTAACCGGGTTGTATATCCGTTCTTCGTGTTATAAAGCCAAGCGCTTCGCATGCACGCCATAGCGTTTCGGCAATTTCAATAGTTCTCCGAGTTATTTGGTGCTTTTCCTCTTGGGATAAGGTGAGTTCTGCCCCATTTTCGCAACGGAGTTTGAGAAAAACCAGATTGAGAACCAGCCAGCGTGCGTTTTCAAAAAACGTTCTTCGGCTACCGCTCTCGGCACGAGCACTATCTTGCATGATTGCAATCACCAAGCGTTGGGTTTGAACTGCGCGCCAAACAGTTCGTGCGGATCGATCCGGGCGAAAGACCCTGGTGTATCTGCTACGCATCAGTTCTTCTGGTGGATAGATCTCATCCATGGACCAGAGGGATTGCCGGTTGGCCAGCACCCTCGTGCAAAAATCACAGTCGCCGTGCTGGTCCAGGCAGGCACAGGCTGTTGTAGCGTCTTCCAACGAGAAGTTGGTCTCATCTGGTGCCGGCCGTTCAACATCCGTTTTATAATGATAGGCGACGCCGGTCAGCTTGAGCTGATTGGCAATGGTTTCCTGCTGTTCATCCAAGGCAACGAAATCTCGTGAGCCGATCTGGTTTTGCAGGTTGGTACTGCGGGTGATCCGTTCGGCAAATTCACGTTCGTCAAAACAACGCTCAAGAGAAATGATTTTTAAGAATGCGAAACCTTGGGGTGTAGCCTCGGGCAACTCTTTAAAATAATTAACCAGGGAACCAAGTGTCTGTGCGCCGTTGACAATGGATAGGCTGTAAGCCGTAATGCGTTTGGCTTCAGCATTGGCGCGATCGAGATTGTGAACCTCAAGACGTTCACAAAAGGCGGTCAATCCGTTGTTCAGATAGAAAAAATGCTGTGGTTCTTCGCGCACGGTTTCAAGGATTTGATCGTTGACTTCCGTGCGGCCTTTATATGCCCTTATGTTTGCTGCGATCAGCCGCTTGCCGTGCAGCACATAGAGTCCGGCAATCTCTTTGAGCGGGATGATGCCGAAAATCGTTTCATAGGGTTCCCTGATCCAACTAGGCTTCATCAGGGTCAATTCAGCTTTGGGGATGCCGGGGCCTTGGTCGAGGCCGATCAACCAGTCATGAACTGTCGTGAGATTGCAAACCAGGATATCAAAATAGTCCGATTCTGCTGAAAAGCGACGTTTAAGGTCTTCGAACAGCCGTTTTCTGTCCTCAGAGACGAGATTGATACCGGTATACACAAGGATGGCGCGTATCTGCAAGCCGCCGCGCTCAAAGATCGACTGGATTTGCGGAAGCATGCGATTCCAAAGCGTGTTGGAACGAAAGGCGTCGAAGTTGCCCTGCATCAGATTTTCCAAGCCGGTCTTGAATTTGCCCACTGCTCCCAGATCGGGTTCACCACGACCAGTTGAGATAAATTTTGCCTGGGCGATCCATAAGGTATTGGTCGTGGCTGAATGGAAAATTGCGTCAATGCCGCCATCCCCACCGCCATCGACGACTGCAGCGGCAGCCACATCCAATTCCGTGCCACCCAGTTTATGAATGGCATAGGCAGCCAATGCCCGTGACAGAAAATTTCTTTCACGCTCCTGTGGAGTGCCGGATACCGCCTCTGGCAGTTTCCCCGCGAACCTATTTCGCAACTGTTCAGGCAGTTGAAGCATTTCGATGGGGGTTTCGACCGTCATATTAATCTCCATCGCAGTTCAAAGAGCTGAACGAGTTGCGTCTCTTGCTGCAGCTTGCCCTCAATCGTCGCGATCAATTTCTCCCGCTGACGGTCCACTTCGTCCTGGGCATCGAAAAGGAACCGTCGTTTCTGATTACGTTGGGCTTCCAGGGCCTTGATTTGTTTCTGGCCGGCCAGCTTTTCCTCCAAGGTCAATGCGGCGGTGGCGGCTCGGCGGGCTTCCTTAATCTGCCGATCCAGTTCCTTGATCTCGCGTTCCAGACCAATTTTAAGATCATCGGCCCAGCCGTCCAGCTTGTCGGCTTCGGCCTCGAAAAAGCGGGCGTTACGCTCGGATATCTCTTTTTGGATCAAGGCCTGACGTTCTTGTAAAACCGCCTGCAAGGCACCGTTGGTTTGCGACTTGGCTATCGTCCCGACAACGTCTCCTGGAAGACTGAGCAATCGGGCCGCCGTCTTTTCATCCAAGGGGCGCTCATGGTCCGTGATGGCCGCGAGGATGAGGTGATCTTCGACCTGATCCAAGGATTCCACGGTGTGAACCCAGGCATTCAGCCAACCGGATTGTCCGATGAAAGGCTCCAGAATGGAGACCTTGCCGTCATGGCGCCCATAGTCAAATCGGATTTCAGCCAAAGGCAACCGGCGTGTTTTTGCCCGGGCGACAATGGCCTCGGCCAATGGGTGGCTGAGTCGGTACAGATGGGCTTCGCCGGAGCGGCGCGGCAATTCGTAAAGGCCCAGCGGTACTTTGTCACCCAACCCTGCAAAGGGCTGGGAAAACAAACGGAAGCCCCCTTCTGTGATGAATTCGGCGTGCCCGTTCAGCTCATGCCGGGTCAGCTGCATCAGCAGGCGCTCAAAATGGTTGAGATAGGCTTTGGATGTCTCATCGCGAATCCGCAGTTTTTCCCTGACCTCGTCGTCAAAATTTTCCAGCAGCTGCTGGCGCGTGCGGGTCATAGCCGAGTTGATCTCCATGCTTAATTCACGCTGGAGCTCGTCAAAGGCAGCTTGGATTTCGTCTGGTTTGCGGCATTGCTGATAGATGGCGGCGATGCGTTTTTCAAAATCCACACCGGATTCAATGGCGCCCAAAACCTCGTCACTGGCGCCGAAGACGCCTTCGAAAAGCTTGAATTTTTCGGATAGAAGCTCAAACACCCTGATGTCGGCCGCATTTTTGCTGTTTAGAAAATTGACCACCACCACATCATGGTGTTGGCCGTAGCGATGGCAGCGGCCGATGCGTTGTTCAATGCGCTGCGGGTTCCAGGGCAGGTCGTAGTTTACCACCAGCGAGCAGAACTGCAGGTTGATCCCCTCGGCGCCGGCCTCGGTGGCGATCAGGATGCGCCCCTGTTCCCGAAAGTAATCCACCAGGGCTGAGCGTATATCCGCTGTTCGCGAGCCGGTCACGCGGTCCGTGCCGTTGTGCCGCTCGAACCAATCCGCATAGATTTGTTTCGAACGCTCATCGGTGTTGGAACCATTGAATAGGACAATGCCTTCGGAAAATGCGCTGTCCGCCAAGAGGCGCAGCAAGTAGTCCTGGGTACGCCGCGATTCTGTGAAGATGACGGCTTTTTGGGCCGCGCCGATTTCGACTGCCTTGGAAAAAGCAATATCCAGCGCCTTGAGCAAGGCGAGGCCCTTGGCATTGTGTTCGACAGAAGTGGCCAACCGCGTAAAGGCATCGAGATCGGCGATTTCCTGTTTGATGGCTTTACGGTCCGCCTCGGAAAGGCGTTCCACCGGTTCCTCCTCGTCCCATTCATCGGCAATGGCGGCAAGCGCCTCATAATCCTTATCCAGTGCTTCTTCCAGGGATTTGGCGGATTCGGCGCGGCGCAACTTGGCTTTCAGCCGGTTGGCCATGGTTGTCATTGCGCCGGCAATGGCAAAGGTGGATGAGGCCAGTAATTTGCGCAGGACCAGCGTCATCAGGGAACGCTGGCCGGACGGCAGCGCTTGAAGGTTGTCGCGCCGCAGATAGTCGGACACAAGATGATAAAGCCGGTCCTCACTTTCCGCAGGAGTGAATTTTTCAAGGATCGGCAGACGCTGGGTGTATTTGATATAAGGCATTACCTGGCGGCGTAGGGTGCGGTGACAAACCGGCTTCAGCCGTGTTTTGAGGGTATTGAACACCTGCTCCCGGCTGAGATTGGCGAACTGTTCCCGGAAGCTTTTGAGGTCGCCAAAGGTGTGCTCGTCGATAAAGCTCACCAGGCCGAACAACTCCAGCAACGAATTCTGCAACGGTGTGGCGGTCAGCAGGAGCTTGTCCTTACCGGCAAGCGCGATTTTCAGTGTGTTGGCAATGACGTTGGATGGTTTATAGACATTACGCAGCCGATGGGCTTCGTCGATCACGATCAGATCCCAGGAAACCGAATGAACGTCCTCGGCCTTGTTCTTGGCAAAATGGTAGGAGCAAATGATAATTTCAGGCGTTTCGAAAGGGCGCAGGGCACCTTGTTTGGAAGCGGCATTATAAGATTTGGTTTCCAGCAGCCGGCAAGGCAGAAAAAACTTTTCAGTCAGCTCTTGATACCACTGTTTACGCAGATTGGATGGCGTGATGATAAGGATTTTTCGCCTTCGCTCAGCCCATTTTTGGGATAGCACCAAGCCGGCCTCGATGGTCTTGCCCAGCCCAACCTCGTCAGCCAGTAGCGCGCCTCTGGAAAGCGGCGACTTAAATGCGAAAAGGGCTGCATCGATTTGATGAGGATTGAGGTCTACTTGGGCACCGGCAAACGCTACCGTGACTTTCTCCACACTATCAGGTGGAAAGCGACGTGTCAGCTCATGGGCGTAATACTTGGCCTGGTAGTCGGTGAGGCTCAAAGCTTTAGCTTCCCTTGTTTGATCATTCTTGAACAAAACGTTTCGAATTGCGCCTTGGCGAGTTGGGAAGGTTTGACTTGTGAGTTTTCCCACCGGTTGACCGTGGTAAAACTCACACGCAGCTCCCGCGCCAGCCCCTCCTGACTCAATGCCAATTGCCTGCGGACTTTCTTGAACAATGCGGGAAGATCCTTTTGGTCCAGCTGCATCATGAATTCCTTTGAATTTGCTTGCGCGAATCTCGTCGTGAAAAAGTTGTTGCATGTTATAACGAGTGAGATATGGGAGCAACTAAAGATTGCTGATTCCGAGTACTATTCGTGCACCCGGATGCAACCGGGTTGTTAAACAAGACAAGACGGAAAACAGAGAACGGGAGAATTTCGCGTCCGTTTCGGGGTCGACAACTCATTTTCGAACTTAAAAAGCGGTGATCTACATGGAAAAGCAGGTTTTCAGGAGAATGGAGAAATGGGCAGGAAATGTCGAAATGGCGTAAGTGTTGGAAATAACAGCTATTATAAAGGTAAGGCCCCGCATCACTGATGCGGGGCTCTATTCGTTAAGCAACCGGTTCCAAAAGGCTTGCATTGGTTATCTGGCTCCCCGGGTGTAACCCTTTTCGTAACCGTTCTCGTTCTCCGGCTGCTAACCGAAAATCGTTGTGATTCAATGAACTGTCAAAGAGCATGTGGCCCCCGGCAGGCCGGAAATCCAGACAATCCCATTCTCCGTGTCCTTCCGGCAGGCGTGCTTAACACGCGGGGCCGGGATGTTATAAGGTAGCGCCATCCCATTTGGATTCTATAAGGAGGATGGCGATGGAAACCACTTCGAGGAACCCTGTCCCATACAGCAGCCACTCCCAGCCCGACCTCGTCGAGGTCGAACGCCGGTTTGCCGAGTGGCGCCGGCAGCGCGGCAAGAAGCGTGCCCTGATCCCGCAGGAGTTGTGGGAGGCTGCGGTACAGCAATGCAGAGGGCATTCTGTTTCCGAGGTATGCCGCAGGCTGAGGCTTTCCTTCACAGAGCTCAAGAAGCGTCTCTCCTCTGATCATGCCACTCCGGAGCTGATCCAGCTGGACACCACCTGCCTCTTCGGCCAATGGGTCGTCGAGTGCGAACGCGCGGATGGCAGTAGGCTGAGGCTCTCGGGCACCGGTCAACCGCCCGATCCTGAAAGCATTCTCGGGCAGTTTCTCTCATGATCCAGATCACTGCCCACATGCGGATCTTGCTGGCAGTGGACCCGGTGGATTTCCGCAAAGGCATCGACGGTTTGGTGGCAGTATGCCGGCAGAAGCTGGCCGTGGACCCATTCAGCGGCACCCTTTTCATCTTTACCAACAAGTCCCGTCAGGCCCTGCGCATCCTGGTTTATGATGGCCAGGGATTTTGGTTGTGCCATAAACGCTTGTCTCGGGGTCGTTTCTTGTGGAACTTCGGCCCGGGCGCCATCCGCGATCTGGCGGCTGCTCAACTCCAACAGCTTTTGTGGAACGCCGATCCGTTCAAAAATATCCCGGAGGATTTTCGGCGGATAGAAAAAAATCGACCCATCCCTCAAAAAAGTACTGGCCACAAAAAACGTTCTTTGCTATAAGCAGGGCAACCTTTACCAAGAGGAGGATTACAGAGGTTGCTCATTTGTGGTCGAGACTTCACGCCAACCGATCTGGATTGGATCCGCCGTCAAGTTACCAGCGTGCCGGGATTGAACCGTGCACAGCTCTCACGCATGTTCTGCGAATGGGCCGAGTGGCGAAAGCCCGACGGCGGATTGAAGGACATGAGCTGCCGGGTGGCCCTACTGCGCCTTTACCGGGCCGGTGTCATCCCGCTTCCAGCACCAAGGAAAAGGCGCGTCGCGTCCAAGCGGATCCAACACACCCTGACAGGAGAACCCCAATCCCCGATCGAGATCGGCCCCGGTCGCACAAGCCTTTCGATCGAGCCGGTCGACCGGAGATCATCCCCACTTTGGAATGAGCTGATCGACCGATACCATTACCTGGGCTATGCCCGCATGGGCGGGGCGCAGATGCGCTTTATGGTCTGGGCCGGACAGCATCTGGTTGCGCTTCTGGGTTTCTCGGCCGCCGCCTGGCGTGTCGCCCCGCGTGACGAGTTCATCGGCTGGAGCGACGATCAGCGTATAGAGAATCTGCACCGGGTGATCGACAACAGCCGCTTCCTCATTTTGCCCTGGGTAAAATCTTTCAATCTTGCCTCGCAGATCCTTGCACGCACGGCGCGGATGCTCCCCGATTGTTGGGAAGGGCGCTACCGTTACCGGCCTTCCCTGCTCGAGACCTTCGTCGAAAAGCAGCGTTTCACCGGCGCCTCGTACAAGGCCGCCAACTGGGTCTGCGTGGGGCAGACGCAGGGGCGAGGCAAGTGGGACCGGAAAAAGGCCTGTGACAAACCGGTCAAGACGATCTGGCTCTATCCGCTTGAGCGCCGGTTCAGGGAGGTCTTGTGCCGATGAAAAAATCACCCAAAAAGCTGAAGATATCCGCCGGCGAGTTCGAAGCGCTCCAGGACCGTATCAAAGAGCGGAACCTGACCGACTCGGACTATGACGTGCTCCTGGGGCTTGCCGAGACAGTGGCGCGCCTGCGGGAGGTCCTTGCCGAGAAAGAAACCTCCATCGCCCGGCTGTGCAAGTACCTGCTGGGGGCCCCGACCGAGACAGCCCGAAACATCCTCGAGGATAAAACCGAACCGGTCCGGAAAAAAGGCGACAAACCAAACCCCTGGGGGCACGGGAAAAACGGCGCAGGCCAGTACACCGGCGCTGCCAGGGTGCGCATCGCACACCCCGCTCTGAACTCGGGGGACCCCTGCCCAAGCTGTGAGAAGGGTAAACTATACGAACTGGCCATGCCGTCGGTCTTTGTTCATATCGTTGGAACAGCCCCTCTCAAAGCCACCGTTTATGAACGAATCCGCTTACGCTGCAATCTGTGCGGAGATATCTTCACCCCTGAGCTGCCCGAAGGGATCTCCGAGCAAAAATACGACGATTCCGCTACGCCCATGCTGGCGATACTGAAGTATGGCTGCGGCATGCCCTTCAACCGGATCGAGACCCTTCAAAGGAATCTGGGCCAACCTCTGCCCGCCTCCACCCAGTGGGATATCCTCGATACCGCAGCCGTAGCTCTGGCCCCGGTCATGGATGCCATGGTCTCATTCGCCGCGCAGGGCACGCTACTCCACAATGATGACACCTCCGCGAAGGTGCTCGCTTTCCTCAAAGAGCAGGATCCGGACAGCAAACGCAAAGGGATCTTCACCACAGGGATGGTCACCGAATCCGAGGGCCATCAGGTCGCCATGTTCATGACCGGCAGGCAGCATGCCGGGGAAAACCTGCACGACCTGTTGAAACGCCGGGCAACGGGGCTCCCCCCACCGATTCAGATGTGCGATGCCCTGAGCCGGAACGTATCCAAGGACTTTCAGACGATCCTGGCCAACTGCCTCGCCCATGCCCGCAGGAAGTTCGTGGAGCTGGTCGAGCGATTCCCGGACGACTGCGCTCATGTGATCAACGAGCTGGCAACGGTCTATATGCATGAAGCGATCGCCAGAACCGAAAAAATGTCTCCGGAGGATCGACTGGCTTACCATCGGCTCAACACTGAGCCCGTCATGACAGCTCTCGAGGCGTGGTGCCATCAGCAATTTGCGGAGAAGACCGTGGAGCCCAACTCCGGCTTGGGGAAGGCGATCACCTACCTCCTCAAACACTGGAAGGAACTGACCTGTTTTCTCAGGGTGCCTGGAGCCCCGCTGGACAACAATATCTGCGAAAGGGCCCTGAAGTTCGCCATCCTACACCGGAAAAACTCCCTCTTCTACAAGACGCAACGCGGCGCTTATGTCGGCGATCTCTTCATGAGCCTCATCCACACCTGTCAACTTTCAGGCGTCAACCCGCTCGACTACCTCACATGGCTCCTGAAGAGTACCAAAGCCCTGCAGTCCTCCCCGCACACCTTCATGCCGTGGCATTACCAGGATCAAAACCGCTAACCCTATCCCGGCCCGGGGCCCCTTGGGGTCTCCCGGCCTCCGCTTCATCCTCGCACGCTAAAAAAATTTTACATGCCGAAAATTTATTGACCTCTGCACGGCTGCCGAAAGGACACGAACAAGTATATCGAGCGCCTTTTTGCCGGACTGGTCTTCAACGAGTATCTCGAAATGCATATATTCACCTCGCATCCAGATAGTCGCTGTACCACAGCCCGCCTAAAGGTAGGCCCTCCTTGACCATTTGTCCCACAATATCAATGTCGCTGACCCGTTTGATATCGGAAAAGCCATCCTCCCCTTTCTCCAGAATCCAGACTTCTTCCGGGGATAACGCGTCAACGAAATAGGGCTGATGGGTGGTTATAAATATTTGAGAGCTGCCTTTTTGTCCTGTGGCATGACTACGAAATTCCGTCGCAAGCGATTCCAGCAGCTTATGATAGAGTCCGTTCTCCGGCTCTTCGATGCAAAGGAACGGCGGAGGTGTTGGATCTTCCAATAACAGAAGGTAGGCAAAGACTTTAAGCGTTCCATCGGACATTTGCTGCGCATAAAAGGGATCTTTGAAGCCCTTGTCATTGAATCTTAGCAATAGGCGACCATCGGCTGTTTTGTCGGTGTCAATTTTCTGAATGCCCGGGATCTTAACAGCGATGCGGTCAAGAATGGCCTGAAATTTATTCGGGTGTTCACGTTCCATAAACTGAACGACATTGCCAAGATTATCACCGTGGATGTTCAAATGCTTCTGCGGACCGGCAAGAGGAAGACTTCGTGCGGCATCAGGCGCGAAATAACTCAAATACCATCCTTCAATGAAGCGTCGAAATGCGGATATTCTGGGATGCTGTTTGAGTGATCCGAGAGTTGCAATGCCAAGTTTCCGTGGGTCTTCCAGCTCAACAATTTCCGTTTCACGACTTTCTTCTTTTTCCATATCCTCAACGGACCTAATCAACTCCAAGATGTCAATCTGGATTTTTGCCTCGTCAATTTTACGCCCCTCTTGTTCTCCCTTCCATGCAACTCCTTTCCCATCGTTCAAAACAAGAAATGAAAACGGCCAGCCGTGTTTCTGTCCTTTTCGCCGTTGTCTGAGTCTCTCTCTTTGCACATAAGGACGGCCCGCCGAATTTTCATTCACGGCCAGTTCGTAGGTTATTGGCCGGGCATTACCTTCCTCTTTATAGTATATCTCAAATTCTATAGGCCCCTGTTGTCCTTGGGACCTGACACGCTGGAAACCTCCGCGGCCACGCAGATCACAGGCTTCTTCCACCCCTGATTTCAAACAGTCGGCCAAAAAGCCAAAGGCATCGAACAATGAGCTTTTCCCAACCCCGTTTTTTCCAATGACGGCAGTCATGGGGGTCAAGGGTTCCGCCTGTTGCAGATTCCAGAGCTTGCCAAGCGTGATATCGCGCAAGACGCGAAAGTTTCTGATTCGAATTCCTTCTATGTGTGCCATGTCAACCTCCAATCGTTGACTTTAAGCCGTTGTTTATCCGTGTTCATCCCTGGATCACTCCTCCCCAGATCGGGTGAGCGCTTGGTCGTACCACATGAGAAGTTTCGGATCTTCCTGCAGGACGTTTTCGGGAACCTTGCGGGCCACGGTGATGATGGTGGCGTAGTCGCGCTCCTGCCAGGCCTTCTTGAACCCGGGACGGACCGCCTCGAGTCGGAACACTTTCAACCGTTTCTGATTGGACGTCCGGTATTCCTCCAACTCCTTGAGCAGAGATCTCTCGCGTAGCTTCTCCAGGTCGCCCGCTTTGTTCGGGTCGGACACGTACCAGCGATCCTTGCCCTTGGCACGAAGGCTCTCAATGAAGGTGGCGATTGGAGACAGAGCCGACAGGATAGCCCGGCGTGCTCCTATATGCGATATGCGATTACTCCTGAAATCCAGAACCGCTCCATCGGTACTGACCTGATAGCCCATTGACGCCATGGCCTGTTTGCTTCCACACAGCCGTGCTGCTACTCCCGCCATCCGGGTACCGCAAAATCCGTCGAAGATTACATCCCCCGATTCCGTGTAATGAAGGATGTATCGCATGATGGCCTTGTGACGCACCTTGGTGTGGTAGGTGTGGGCGTTGTAGATCGGGTCGTTCTTGCCCTCGCTCACATCCGCCGCGAACGGTTCGCGGCTGTATAGCTTGCTCGGGTCATAGGGCTTACCGTAACGCTTGATGAAGTCGGCAATGAACGGGTTCGGACAGGCGGTGTAGTACGGCGGGTCGGAGAGCGTCAGGATGTTCTCGTCCGAGCCGATGGGAAATCCCTCGATCTTGCGGAACTCTGGGTCCTTCAGCTTCTCGCGCAGGATGCCGAGGAAATGCTTCCGCCGCTCCTCGTCGTTCGGGAACGTCATGCCCAAGCAGGTCACGGGTCCCGAGTCGCGGGTCTCGGGACCTTCCATTTCCAACATGGTCCTTTGGGTATGTGGCTGATTGTGCTTAACCATCCGTAAACTCCATTTCAGGATCCTTTGATTTCCGGTCCGCGATCAACTTGGTCACTGTCCCACTGACTAAGTTCACAGGGGATATGGCATTACTTGGTCACTTTTAACCCGAAAACAGTCGTTGATGATCCCATTAAGGGCATCATGATCTCGTTTTCCAGACCCTTGACTCGATAACGTGCTGTATTTCCATGTTTTGCATTTGTGTGGGCATTATCCCCACAATCTGGGAGGAAAATCGATTAAAGCGGAAATGGGCCTATTATCGCCGTCGATATGTCGGCTCATCCATGCGCTCTCCTATGCGATTTCACCTCTGTTCGTGCATAGAAGCCAATTCTATGCGCATTTCTATGCGAAACCATGTCGGCCCTTTTGTCCAATGGAAAGGCAATGGTAGTTTCCCATTTTTGGTTCCAATCCAGGCTGGAAATGGCGCAGGATCATTCCGTGAGCCATTTCCGTGGTCAATTGCTTAAGATATTGGGCGTAAGCAATTATTTGAGCAATTATCGGTTTAAATACCGCGGAATTGCCCGGCAAGCAATTGACAATCATTCCTTCTTCCATTCATACCGTGCCCCGGCGCCGTGGCCGGTTGCCTTTAGCTCCTGGTTCTCACCGCGCATTTCAAGGAGCATTCGGGTTGCTTGATGCCGGTTGAAACGAGTTATTTGGCGGATTTCCTTGTTTGTGAGTCCCGGCTCGCCTCGTTTGGCCCGATCCATCAGAATGCTCAACACTCGTGTCTTGGCCGCTTCCCAGGCGATACGCCGATCACGCTCTGGATGCCCGGATGCGGAAAGGCGGCGATGAAGGTTATGCCGCATAATCCAGTAAGTTCCCCGCCCTGTTCCGCCGCGTTCCAGATAACCGAGAGCCGTTTCCATATGGGTCAACACATCCCGTGCGTCGGGTTCTCCTTGCTGGGTGATGCGGGCCGCGGTCGCCGTGTCGATTTCCGGGTAACGCAACGTGTCCTTCCGGCAGGCGTGCTTAACACGCGGGGCCGGGATGTTATAAGGTAGCGCCATCCCATTTGGATTATATAAGGAGGATGGCGATGGAAACCACTTCGAGGAACCCTGTCCCATACAGCAGCCACTCCCAGCCCGACCTCGTCGAGGTCGAACGCCGGTTTGCCGAGTGGCGCCGGCAGCGCGGCAAGAAGCGCGCCCTGATCCCGCAGGAGTTGTGGGAGGCTGCGGTACAGCAATGCAGAGGGCATTCTGTTTCCGAGGTATGCCGCAGACTGAGGCTTTCCTTCACAGAGCTCAAGAAGCGTCTCTCCTCTGATCATGCCACTCCGGAGCTGATCCAGCTGGACACCACCTGCCTCTTCGGCCAATGGGTCGTCGAGTGCGAACGCGCGGATGGCAGCAGGCTGAGGCTCTCGGGCACCGGTCAACCGCCCGATCCTGAAAGCATTCTCGGGCAGTTTCTCTCATGATCCAGATCACTGCCCACATGCGGATCTTGCTGGCAGTGGACCCGGTGGATTTCCGCAAAGGCATCGACGGTTTGGTGGCAGTATGCCGGCAGAAGCTGGCCGTGGATCCATTCAGCGGCACCCTTTTCATCTTTACCAACAAGTCCCGTCAGGCCCTGCGCATCCTGGTTTATGATGGCCAGGGATTTTGGTTGTGCCATAAACGCTTGTCTCGGGGTCGTTTCTTGTGGAAGTTCGGCCCGGGCACCATCCGCGATCTGGCGGCTGCTCAACTCCAACAGCTTTTGTGGAACGCCGATCCGTTCAAAAAAATCCCGGAGGATTTTCGGCGGATAGAAAAAAATCGACCCATCCCTCAAAAAAGTACTGGCCACAAAAAACGTTCTTTGCTATAAGCAGGGCAACCTTTACCAAGAGGAGGATTACAGAGGTTGCTCATTTGTGGTCGAGACTTCACGCCAACCGATCTGGATTGGATCCGCCGTCAAGTTACCAGCGTGCCGGGATTGAACCGTGCACAGCTCTCACGCATGTTCTGCGAATGGGCCGAGTGGCGAAAGCCCGACGGCGGATTGAAGGACATGAGCTGCCGGGTTGCCCTGCTGCGCCTGTACCGGGCCGGTGTCATCCCGCTTCCAGCGCCAAGGAAAAGGCGCGTCGTGCCCAAGCGGATCCAACACACCCTGACAGGAGAACCCCAATCCCCGATCGAGATCGGCCCCGGTCGCATAAGCCTTTCGATCGAGCCGGTCGACCGGAGATCATCCCCTCTTTGGAATGAGCTGATCGACCGATACCATTACCTGGGCTATGCCCGCATGGGCGGGGCGCAGATGCGCTTTATGGTCTGGGCCGGACAGCATCTGGTTGCGCTTCTGGGTTTCTCGGCCGCCGCCTGGCGTGTCGCCCCGCGCGACGAGTTCATCGGCTGGAGCGACGATCAGCGTATAGAGAATCTACACCGGGTGATCGACAACAGCCGCTTCCTCATTTTGCCCAGGATCCCTGCATGATACTTCACCTCACCACCTAGTTGATATTATTGAAAAAGATTGGCTTGGTTCTCACACTGTGAACACTGCTTTCGCCGATTGGCCCCTTCTTTTATGTCCTTGACCGCCATTTTGACCTCCTCTTTTTCGAGCTCTTGCTTCTGTATCGCCCAGGGAGCGTAGGGGACAACCTGCTCGGCAACAATCACATTCCTGTTGATGAGATCTCTGACACTTTGAGCACACACCCCCAGTTGATCGGCCGCTTTTTCAAGCGTTAAAAAGGGGTTTCCCTCGCCGGGACAATAGGGTGGAATCTCATTATAGTTCCTCAGGCTTTTTACTCGACAAGCAGTCCAAGTGTTGCCTATCCCAGTCTTCAGTTTAAGTTTATTAAGAACAGGAGCGATATGTTTATCCGGCAGTTGTCGCGCTAACTGCTTTATCAATTCGACAATCGACTTGTCTGTGCTGTTGTTACGTTCCCCAGTTTTATTCTTTTTCACTTGTAGGTTGGTATGAACACCTCCTTCCCAGTGAATATCCAAAAGAATCAGGTGCTTTTCGTCATCAACGTCACAGATTATCTCTTTTATAAGTGTTCTGATAATCCTTTTCCTTATCTCATTCGTTGTGCTAGGCGAGTTCCATATTTTGGGCAAATAATCAGAAAGCCGCATCAATTCCTGTATTTCCTGTTCAGTGATAGGCCGTATGGGCGCTTTCATGGCAGCTAGTTTTCTTTTTATCTCTTCTGTTTTTTCAAGACATATATTCCATTTATTTTCTAACTCACGGCATACCAACCTGTTTTCTGGATCGGCTTTGTTGTATTGCCTATAAGCTCGTTCAGCTTCATATTCAGCGTTTTCAATTTCCATATCAATGAGCTTAACCTGTTCCTCGATATTTTTCTGTAAACCTTCAATGGCTTTTAATGAAGCCTTTATCGATAGTGGTTCCACCACTTCAAGGACGGCCCTATTGATAGCATTATCGACACGTTGACCTCCAAATGCTATACAATCGCTTCCTCCCCGTTGAAGTCGATCACCAATGCACTGATATCTGGGAACTGTATTTCTCTTGCCGCCATAGGCTACGGACAGCTTTCTCCCGCAGCGCTTGCACCTCAAAATACCGGTTAAAAGACCGTTACCTTTTAAAATGGGGCCTCGGCGGGAACCAGCCATTCGCGCATTGTTTTCTTTGAGGATTTCCTGGTTTTTTGTATATTCTTCCCAACTTATATAGCCTATATGATTGTCTTTTATTAAGACTTTCCAGTCCTTGATATCTAAAGCATGGCCCTTACTTTTTCTTATCTCCCCTTCTTCAACATAGGCCTTGCTCTCGCGCCTGCCGTAAACATAGGCGCCCGCATAGAAAGGGTTTTTCAATACATCGTAAATCGCACGATATCGGGGTTTTCCCCATACAACCTCCATCCCATAGTGCCCGTTACTTATTGCAGGAAATGAAATTTCTTCATGTATAAACCATAAAAACGTTTGTCTTGCACTATGGTATTCACTGAATTTAATAAAAACTTGCTGGATTGACTTCTGGATTCTCAAATCAGGGGTTTTTTCTATTTTGTTTTCATCAGTCTTAACCAGACCCACAGGCAAGCGATAAATCAATTCACCTCTTTTTGCCTTATTTTCGGCACCGAAATGAAGCCTGCTTTTGATCAGATTAAGTTCCACTTCGCTCATAGTTCCCTTGAGACCCAGTACCATGCGGTCATTAGGGTTGCCTGGGTGATAAACTCCCTCTTGATCCGCAATAAGAGTATTAAATATTGCACATAAGTCAACCAAATGGTACCAGTCTCGATTATTTCTTGAAAATCTTGATACCTCCAGGCCGAAAACAATCCCAGCCCGGTTCATGCTGACTTCGGCCACCAGTTTCTTGAAACCACTCCTTTCAGAACCAATGGCTCCAGATTGACCCAGGTCTTCGTCAATGACCTGAACATCCTTAAAACCTAAAGCATATGCCTTGTCAACAAGTTGATATTGTCTTCTTTGACTTTCGAGGTTATGCTCCTTCTGGTACGAAGTGGATTGGCGGATATATACATAAGCTGTACGCAAGAGGTGCTCATTTTGTATCTCGGCATTACCCATTTATTTTGCCCCCCTTCCTTGTTGCCTCAAAGGCTGCCAACAGCATCTCTTTCAAGGCATCCAACGCTTCGTATTTCTCCTTATCGGAAAGCGAGGCAAGAACTTTGACCGACCATTCCTCGCCAAACCTTAAAGGTAACTGCTTTGGCATTTGCATCCCTCCTGTTTCCGACATAGTTTGCGGCATGGTACTATGTTACGAAAACAGGACCAAGGGCTTGGTTACGACTCTTCGCCTATATGGCTTAGCAGTTCCCTTAAGTTCCTTAGGGCGTCACAACTACAGTAGGGTCGGGGGGATATCTTGATCTGTTTACAGGCCTCCTTGTCTGTCATCCATAAGGGTATTCCTCTAAGTCTCCTGCCCTCAGGAGAAACCACAATAAGCTCCTCCTTAAAGATACGCTTGACCTTCAGCCTTTGCCCAAAATAGGGGTGAAAGATATAGTGGACTTCAACGAAATCAACTTTATGGGCATCCTTCGCCCATCCTGCCCTGGGTAAAATCTTTCAATCTTGCCTCACAGATCCTTGCGCGCACGGCGCGGTTGCTCCCCGATCGGTGGGAAGAGCGCTACCGTTACCGGCCTTCCCTGCTCGAGACCTTCGTCGAAAAGCAGCGTTTCACCGGCGCCTCGTACAAGGCCGCCAACTGGGTCTGCGTGGGGCAGACGCAGGGGCGAGGCAAGTGGGACCGGAAAAAGGCCTGTGACAAACCGGTCAAGACGATCTGGCTCTATCCGCTTGAGCGCCGGTTCAGGGAGGTCTTGTGCCGATGAAAAAATCACCCAAAAAGCTGGTGATATCCGCCGGCGAGTTCGAAGCGCTCCAGGACCGCATCAAAGAACGGAACCTGACCGACTCGGACTACGACGTGCTCCTGGGGCTTGCCGAGATGGTGGCGCGTCTGCGGGAGGTGCTTGCCGAGAAAGAAACCTCCATCGGCCGGCTGTGCAAGTACCTGCTGGGGGCCCCGACCGAGACAGCCCGAAACATCCTCAAGGATAAAACCGAACCAGTCCGGAAAAAAGGCGCCAAACCAAAACCCCGGGGGCACGGGAAAAACGGCGCAGGCCAGTACACCGGCGCTGCCAGGGTGCGCATCGAACACCCCGCTCTGAACTCGGGGGACCCCTGCCCAAGCTGTGAGAAGGGTAAACTATACGAGCTGGCCATGCCGTCGGTCTTTGTTCATATCGTTGGAACAGCCCCTCTCAAAGCCACCGTTTATGAGCGAATCCGCTTACGCTGCAATCTGTGCGGAGATATCTTCACCCCCGAACTGCCCGAAGGGATATCCGAGCAAAAATACGACGATTCCGCTACGCCCATGCTGGCGATACTGAAGTATGGCTGCGGCATGCCCTTCAACCGGATCGAGACCCTTCAAAGGAATCTGGGCCAACCTCTGCCCGCCTCCACCCAGTGGGATATCCTCGATACCGCAGCCGTAGCTCTGGCCCCGGTCATGGATGCCATGGTCTCATTCGCCGCGCAGGGCACGCTGCTCCACAATGATGACACCTCCGCGAAGGTGCTCGCTTTCCTCAAAGAGCAGGATCCGGACAGCAAACGCAAAGGGATCTTCACCACAGGGATGGTCACCGAATCCGAGGGCCATCAGGTCGCCATGTTCATGACCGGCAGGCAGCATGCCGGGGAAAACCTGCACGACCTGTTGAAACGCCGGGCAACGGGGCTCCCACCACCGATTCAGATGTGCGATGCCCTGAGCCGGAACGTATCCAAGGACTTTCAGACGATCCTGGCCAACTGCCTCGCCCATGCCCGCAGGAAGTTCGTGGAACTGGTCGAGCGATTCCCGGACGACTGCGCTCATGTGATCAACGAGCTGGCAACAGTCTATATGCATGAGGCGATCGCCAAAAGCGAAAAGATGTCTCCACAGGATCGACTGGCTTACCATCGGCTCAACACTGAGCCCGTCATGACAGCTCTCGAGGCGTGGTGCCATCAGCAATTTGCGGAGAAGACCGTGGAGCCCAACTCCGGCTTGGGGAAGGCGATCACCTACCTCCTCAAACACTGGAAGGAACTGACCTGTTTTCTCAGGGTGCCTGGAGCCCCGCTGGACAACAATATCTGTGAAAGGGCCCTGAAGTTCGCCATCCTACACCGGAAAAACTCCCTCTTCTACAAGACGCAACGCGGCGCCTATGTCGGGGATCTCTTCATGAGCCTCATCCACACATGTCAACTTTCAGGCGTCAACCCGCTCGACTACCTCACATGGCTCCTGAAGAATACCAAAGCCCTGCAGTCCTCCCCGCACACCTTCATGCCGTGGCATTACCAGGATCAAAACCGCTAACCCCATCCCGGCCGGGGGCCTCTTGGGGCCTCCCGCCCTCCGCTTCATCCTCGCACGCTAAAAATTTTCCACAAGCCGAAAATTTATTGACCTCTGCACGGCTGCCGAAAGGACACGTAAGTTCCCCGCCCTGTTCCGCCGCGTTCCAGATAACCGAGAGCCGTTTCCATATGGGTCAACACATCCCGTGCGTCGGGTTCTCCTTGCTGGGTGATGCGGGCCGCGGTCGCCGTGTCGATTTCCGGGTAACGCAACAGATGTTGAATGATGAGAAGCCGTTCCAGCGATAGCAGATGCCCTCGATCCGATTCTTCAGCCACAAACATCCGGAAAGGGGCCGAAAGCCGGGATGCCCGAAAAATAACGCGTACCGCGTTGCCTTCGTCAAGAATCGTGGGCGGCTCTTTGCCTTCCATCAAAAGGGCCTGATACATCCTCCGTACGCCAAGATTGCTCCGATTCACGAGCCGGAGGCGGGTCAAGGCATCCACAAGCGCGGGATTTCGGGGAACGGGCTCGTGGCGGAGGATGTTCTCCGGCGTAATTCCGCCTGGCAGCCCGCCGGGGTGGCCGGTGAGCCGCCCGAGAGCAGGGCGTCGCGCAAGTCCGCAATCTTGACCGAGAGCTTGGTGAGCCCGGAGAGCACCCCCTGCAAGGCGTGTATGAAGTCCTGGTCCAGGTTGTCCAGCATCGTCGCCGCGGGAGTTCCTCTCAGGCGGGATTCCGCGCCCGGCTTGAAGTTGCAGTGCGGGCAGACCGGCGAGGCTTCCAGTTCCTGCTCGGTAGGTGCAAAGCAACTCTTCAATCCGGCGAGCCGGTTCTGGAAATCTGACAGGTACTGGCGCGGCATCAGGTCGATGGTGGAGAGCTTCTGGAGGTTCTTGAGCCGCTCGTCGCCCCTGAGCTGAGCCTTGCGCTTGTCCTCGTTCACGCCGAGTCGCGCTTTGGCGTGCATGGAAAGGTAGGCCAGTCGGTAGGCCATTTTGAGGTTGCCAAGCTTGCGCTGGGTCTGCTGACGGAATACTGAAACGCTCCGCTTGGCCGGATCGCCGATCTGGGCTAAGACCTCGTCTCGCGCCGCTTTCATTATGTCGATCCAATCGTGACCGGTGGGCAGGACCGCCTCGGCGGTGGAGAGGTACGAGGCCGTGGATCCGAGGTCGACCACCAGTTCCTCGAGCGACTTGATCTCGGCAAGGGATTCGAGCCCACTCCGCTGGGCGGTTACTTCCGAGGCGTCATAGCGGAAGTTCTTGAGCTTGCCGGTCGTGGTGTAGGCTTGCAGGGATTCTAGGAAGGTCTTGGTTTCGTCCAGTTTCCCGCGCAGCTTCTTCATGGCCAGGGACAGGGTCTTGAGAACCTCGCGCTTTTCCACCGCGCTGACCCGCTCGAAAGTGTCGATGTAGTCCGGATGCACGGGGAAGAGGCGCACGAACTCGTCCATGCGCTCGTTCATGCGGCCGTAGAACTTGGCGAAAGGTGTCAGGTACTCCCGGATTTTCACCTGCTGGTCGGCGGTCTTCTTGAGCAGACGCTCGGCCACCACGAACTTGACGTCCTTGCGGGCGATGAGGATTTGCTCGAAGCGGTCCTTCACCCGGCGGATGCTGTCGGCTACAAAGGAAAAACGCGGCCTGTCGAAAATGGCTTCCTGAACGCCGGCGATGAAGCGGAACCGCAGGTCCTTGCAGACCTCGCCGATCTCGCGCAGGAAGTTGAGATCGAGAATGAGTTCCTGATCCTTGCGGGTGCGCAGGTAGTCGAGCAGTTCGTCCACCACCAGGAGCAGACCGTGGTCGGGATGCTCCTGGTGGAAGGCGGTCATCATCTCTTCGAAGGAACGTTTGTTGTTGGACACCTTGTCTGCGGGCGGGAAGGAATAAGACACGCCCATTGCGGTCAGGTGCTCCTCCAGTTCGGCCACGAGGATGTTGCGCAGGGACATGGTGGTCGCGCCGATCTCGGTCCGGACCACCTTGAAGCGCCCGCTGATCTTGCCCGCGGCGCTGGCCACGCTCTTGTCGTTCAGATACGTTGCGAGATCGCCGTTTTCAGCCAGAGCAGAGATCACGGACATGAGGTGAGATTTACCGGTGCCGTAGTTGCCGACGACCAGCAGCCCCTTGTTGTCTATGGGCTGGTCGAACTGAAGCTGAGGAACGACAAGACTGATCAGCTTTTCGGCCATCTCTTCGGAGATGACATAGGTCTGGACAAGCTGCCGGGCAGCAGCGGCCTCGTCGGTGTCCCGTAGCTGGACCACGGACTCGATAGGCTCGAATTGGATCAGGTCTCCGTATTTCATCGCGTCTGCCCTCCTGCGCTTTCGTTCCTTTTCTTCATGCAACGGCCTCCGGGTTCACTACCAGGAAATCTCGTAAGGGATATCGTTTGTATTCAGGGTGGTCCGACGTCGCATAGACCATGTGCTCTCCGTCGATGGAGCCGCTCCAGGCCGCGACCACCGTTTTGTTCCGGGAGAGCCCCTGCAGGAGCCGCAACGGGTCCTGCTCGAGCGAGACATCGAAGAGGACCTCGACGTTGTCCAGAAGAACCACATCGGCTGTGGATGCGCCCACGATCTCCGCGAGGAGCCTGGGCAACTGCAGCGCCCGCTGGCGCTCGGTGAGGTCGAGCATGCGCCGGGAAAGTTCGAGGTTGACGTTGACCAGCGGAGCCATCGTGCGCTCATGGACATCCTGGAGCGCGGCGGTCTTGCCCGCACCGGCCGGGGCCACCAGCATGACAAGACGGTGGTACAGCTCGGCAGCGTGGCCGATTCTTCGTATGATTCTGTCGGCGAGTGGTTCCGCCATTAGCGATCTCCTCCTGAACCCGGCTCGTTCGCTCGCGTTTCTTCAAGCCAGTGGTCAATGGCTCCTTTCCGGAAACGCCAGTGCCGGCCGATTTTCTGGGAGGGGATCTTGCCTTCCCGAACGAGCTTGTAGAGCGTCGATTTCGGTATCTATAGGTAGGCGGATAACTCTTCGATGGTTAGAACATAGCCTTGTTTTTCTTCCATCAAGTGCACCTCTCTGGCCTCAAGGCAAAATTCAACCCAGGATGCATTGTAGCAGTCACGTAATTTACAGTTATTGACAGTAGCTGTCAAATGCTCTTAGGAGCGCAGATGGGAAAATCAGCCCCGGATTCCGCTGGTTAGCGCTCTTGAATGTTCCAGTCCAGCGATCCCTCACCAAATAGGGCCAGGCCGGGAGTTCGGCACCGTTTGTCCGAACGGTGACCAGTACGCGGCGGTAGAGGCAGGGACCGTCCGGGGTGGAACCCCTCCAGTCGGTCAATGGCCGGAAGGCGGGTCTCGGGATCGTCGAAGGTGAGTAGCTCCCCATACATTGGGGCTCAGGGGGCGCCTGTGCCCTTCTTTGGAAGCCGGTCGGGGGTTGGCTCGGGATAGGACATGCGGGCCGTCGCGTGCGCTTGTGTGGCCACGTCGGCAAGTGGATTGGTGGTCCCGACGGCGAGGATGTCTTCTTCCGGGACCTGCAGGACCGGGATTCCGGAGGGTGTCTCGAAGAGGCGGCCCCGGACCAGAGCGTCCTCCACCGTCAGGACGCCCCGGCAGAAGCGGTCGTCGTTCCAGAAACCGCGCTTCAGGGTGCCGTAGACAAAGAGCCGCAACAATTGTGGATTGTGGATTGCGGATTTTCGAAACAGTGAGTATTCGAAACAGATTCTTTTCAATCCGCAATCGCCAATCCGAAATCCGAAATCATATTGTCCACCTCGGCGAAGCGCCGCATTTTCCAGCGGCGTAAGAGGTAATCGGCGTTGTAGAGGGTGCCGTTGTGGGTTCCGATCACCTCCCCGGCGCGGATCGGGTGGTTGTTGCTGTTGACCCGCTCGTCCCCTCGGGTGCGCCAACGGGTATGGCCGAGCAGGAGCGAGGCGCGATTGTCCATGGAGGCAAGGAGTTCGGCGAAGGCCTTATCCGTGACGAACCGCTTGGCCGTCACCGGGCGCTTGAAGAGCCGGTGGCCGCTTTTGCAGGATTACCGGTTGGGAGGTGTTTTATTGATGGAAGTTTAACAGGTTAGGCCCATGGCCCGGGTGCTGTCCAGTTTGTGGGGCTTTGTTTGCCGGAAGAAAGGACCGCGACGATGGGCGATAGGAAGCTGTCCACCGAGGCCGCGATTTCTCTGAACGAAACCGGAATGTGATCCTGCCCGAGCCTTTTCCTGAACGCCGCCCACTGGATCTGTTTGTTCTCGACGAAAGGTTCATAGAACGCATCTATTTCCGCGGGCAACTCCGTGCCGCGCCGTTCAAAAGTCAGGCGAACGGCCTCGGTCAGTCTTGGACCGTCAAAATCGAACTGTCGAGACAATAACCAGATGTCATAGAAATCCTTCATCCTGCTGTTCAGCATACCCAACTTGACCATCGCTTCGAACTTTTCCGCTATAGAGGTTTCGCGACTGTAGCAGAGCAACCTTGGCGCCGGGGAATTCAGCATGGTCGGTAGATCCAATTTTTCCGGCTCCGGATAAACGATGTCACCAAAGCCGATGTCAATCTGCATATTGATTCTCGCTGAGCCCAATGCGCCAAGGAACCGAATCCTGATCCCTTCGTAATCCGCATCTGCGTTAATCCGTTCGGCTTGAATGGAAGCAGGATCGAAGGCCAGCCCGTCCGTTTCAATATCCACAGTCAATATGTCATGGACCTGCGCGACGATGTCTGTCTCCTCGTTGTTCGTTCTTCCCAGCATGTCAATGTCCATGGTCGGACGAAGTTCTGGGGAACGCCAGACCCTCAACATCAGAGCCCCTTTGAGAATGAATCGGTCGACGTGAACCGATTGGGACAGCCGGTAGAGGAATCGCTCCATGGCATAATATTGAAGCAACTCGTTAAATGGTCTATGGCCACTTCTGGCACGATTGCGGAAGATTTCTTCAGGTCTTTCTTTCATGTTGGGCTCCAGACAAAACGTTTCCACTTATTTTTAAGTGATAACAGTATGTCTGGTCATTGCTGAACATTCAAGGAAAATTAAGATTTCATCGGCCGTCGTTGGAGTTCGCCCGGCACCTACAACGGTCTCCGTTTTTACGGCCGTTTCCGCTGTCTGGTAATCCGTTTGCGCCGGACCCACTGGTCCGGCTTTCGGCAGATACCTGCCAGAGGTATGTTCGAAACGTCGAAGCGGGTGCCCGGATGCAACCGGGCTGTTAAAGAAGGCGACTCGAAAAACGGAGAACGGGAGAATTCGGGAAGGACATTTTCGGAGAGCGCGCGAAACCCGCAGGGTTGCATCCGGCCCCCGGACCGCGGGCTTCGAAACGGAGAATCGGGAAGGATGTGAAAGGTGGCGTAAGTGGGCGTGGACACGCCAGAAACGACAACACCCCGAGGGGATCACCCCACGGGGGCTTGCGTTAAACAAGAACCGCTGAAATCAGCGGATTTAAAACTGGCTCCCCGAGCGTAACCCTTTTCATAACCATTCTCCATTCGGTTTTTGATCAGCAACAATAATATATTCAAGGGATTATCCGATAAAAGCCGTTATTGGCGGACTGGAAACGATGTTGAATCACATTTCCGGTCAACCAGGAGCAAAAGTCCGATATCAAAGCATTTGTCAGAGGTCGGTTTCATATATGTCATAGCCCTTAGGTTTTGAACTGCTGAGGATTCCTCGGTGATTCCCTTTTAGATGAGAATAGGGGGAAACTGCTAACCGGTGCCAAACATAATGTTTTTACCGGCAGCTATTGCATAAAATGCAACAGTTGCCGGTGGTTTCATTTCGCTCATTTTTTCCAAAGTCTTACCGTGAAGAGTTCGCCATCCTCGATCAGATCGGGCGCTGTCCCATTATGTTTCTGCATCTCTTTGACGATTTTACGAGGCACCCCCATGCCCATGTGTTCAAGATAACCATAGTCTCTCATTACATCCTTGAGCAATTGGTTTCGGGCTGCACGGCAACCTGTTAGCATTCGCTGGGGGGTGATGCCGTTAGGAAGACGTCCTGGGGAAATCACCTCCAATCGATCCTCGTAGATAGACAACTCCACTGTCGTACCAGACAGAAGGTAGTCCCGATGCACCAGGGCGTTTACGATGGCCTCCCTGACCGCTTCTTCCGGATATGTCCATTTCTGTTCGAGTCTCGCGCCGGCGGCAAGTGAGGAAGCGACCCCGGTATTCCTCCTTACGAATTCAACAGCCTGTTCAACAAGTCCATTTTCAACAATGCCTTCATCTCCAAGAAGGGCCGTCATCGGGCCCCGGATTGATAAACGTTCCTTCGCGGCATAATCTTTTTCCTTGCCGGGATAAGCGACTGCATCAATTCCAGCTTGAGGCAAAAAGCGATTCGGATTGGCACAGAATAGCAATAGACCTGCTACAGTTGCTGGTCTGCAATCGACATCTTCGATCAGGAATTCTGTGTTCACAAGAAGTGTACACCATTGGTTTTTAATATCTCCCAGCAATGGCTCGCCTGGTGGAACAGCTTGTTGCCGGACCCTCTCGAAATAGTCGCGGAGCCGACGGTAATCGAAATCGGCCATAGATGAGCCGGATACGCCGCGCACCTCCAAGCGGAAGGCGCCTCTTTGTTGGAACAATCGCTCCAATTCTTCGGCACTAGCTTCTCGGCTCAGAGTGCCCACACGGATATAGTAGGTACGGTGATTGTTATGCCACATGTGATGTACCGCCCAGCCTCGATCGACTTGAACGACTGCAATATCTTTGCCCGGTTCCACATCTCGGATGATCTCGAAAAAAGGGATCAATTCAGGGCGAATCTTATCCCTGCAGACGGTCATGATCCACTCTTCCAGGCGCTCCCTGGTTAAACCCGCAATGCTACCATCATCATCCACGCCCAAGATTACCCTGCCACCAAAATGGTTAGCAAATGCAACAAGTTCCTTGGCCATTGCCCGGTTGTCGATGGTATCGCGCTTGAACTCCACTCCGGAGTTTTCGCCATTTTTGATCAGTTCTAAAAGCTCTGTCTTAGTCATCTCGCTATTCCTAAATTTTCTAAAATCCGTATTTTAGGCGACGCATCTCAAAGGCATCCTTGCCGCCCTCGAGTATCTCTTCAACCATTTCGCGGACCGCCTGTGTGTCGATGGAGCCCATGTGTTCCTGAGGCATCTTGGCTTTACCCTGGCCCGCCTCGCCATAAGCTGTCAACCCCACGATTAATTCGGCGTCCGCTAAAACAGGGATGTTGGCATTATGGGTGGCAAAAATGAATTGACGACGACGTTTTTCTTCACGCATTTTCGGAACGATGCCATCGGAAATGAAGCGATTGTCCAGATCGTCTTCAGGTTGGTCCACGACCAAAGGTGCATTTGACTCAAGCAATAAAAGAAGAAGAACCGCCGTCGCTTTCTGGCCTGTGGAAAGATCCTCCAGGGCCTGCCACATGGGGGGCTGATTGTCAGCGGCCACATTCAATTTGATGGCTGTGGTCGGCGGTAATTCCAGCTCCTCGATTTGCATGATGGCATCGGGCTTTGCCTGGGCAATACGTTCGGCTTGGCTGGAGGGAATTCCGAATTGACGGGAAAGCGTTTCCCGGCCACCCCTGCACGCTGATGCGAAAATCGGCAATGAAAAATCCGCACGCTTTGTCAATGTCTCGATCGCTTCGGATAATCGACCACCGATTTGATCACGTAGGAGTTGAAACAACGGCTCCCGGTTGCCGCCCGCAGCCACATCGACCAAAACACGTCCCTCGAGTTTCTTACTGACTTTCTTCGCGGCGCGCTCAATTTTCCGGAACTCCTCGGCCTTGACATCCTCCCATTCGGAGAGCAAATTGCGTCGCTCCGACTCATGTGCCTGCATATCGCGCGTCAACAGAGTCTGTCTTTCCTTCAGCGGACGAAGCTCTTCAATCTGCCGTCGCAGGCGGATGAATTCTTCGCCATCGATTTTGGATTTCTGCAGGTCACGCAAGATAGTCTCGTAAGCTTTCATGACCGCGATTTTCCGTTCCTCACAGCGCTTACGAATCTCGCCCAATCCGGTCTGCGATCTTTCAATCGCTTGTTTTATTTCTTCAGCGATTCGCTTCATCTCTTCGGCCAATTGATTCAATATGCCGTTTGCTCTACTCAAGATATCCTTCCCCGGCAAATCGGCGAGGGCTTTTTCAGAAAGAAATGCGATATCGATGGGCAGTGAATTATTGAGGTGACTGAGCAACTCCTTGAAGGGCGCTATGCGTTCCTCCGCAGTCTTTAGCACCCGTTCTTCCCGCACAAGCAGGCTTTGCTCCTTCAATTTTTCCTCAAGCCCGGCATCCTGAAAGCGGCGCAACGTTTCTTCAAGCGCCGGTAGAGAGGCCAAGCGTTCCTCAATTTGGGCAAGTTCCTTTAGCGTTTCAAGCAGGCGCGTGCGCGAACGCTCCAATTGTCGGCGAACGCTGCTTTTTCGTTTTGCGATGTCGGTATCATGCTCAATAAAACGGCCCAGAAGCCGGGTCAGTTTATCCCGGCTTTTCGTGAGTTCTGAAATCTCGTGCTGCCCGTATATTTCAGTCTGGGGGACTACATCCGTGGGTGTCAGATTGAGAACGTTACCGGTCTCGTCTTTTACAACCGGTGGATTGGGAATCGTCCGTTCAATCAGGTAATGACGCTTATCAGGGTGATAAGATCGAATCAGCATGGATATCTTTGTACCGCTTTTCAGGACCTGCCGGATAATGCCGCTATGGGATTTGAGGGCCTCCTCGCCAAGAGGCTCCATGCCGAGAACATAACGGATGCTTTCGACGATCGTCGATTTTCCGGTACCCCGTCCACCAATGAGTACATTGAGGTTCTCATTGAGATGAATGGCCGCGCCATCCAAAAAGCCGCCCTGCCAGGTCATGGCGATAAACTCGGTATGCTCTTCCGGGGATGGGTCACTGGCCAGGCGTATCCTGGAAACCGGATCGAGAAAGGCTTGCCTCAATCCTTCCAGTGTAACATTTGACATCTTAATCCAGCAGGACGAACCGGGCTTTTCCAAATCCTCCGGACTGGAGACATCCTGCGCGTTGATCACCGCTACCGGTCGATCACGACGATAGTCTGGATTTTTGTTTTGTATGATCGGCCGCATACCATCGGGGGCGTCATTAACCTGGCCTGGCAACGCACAGGCCAACATGTGCGGCCAGGTCCATGCATTTACCCTTGGTTGCCCGGAAAGCCGATGTAAGAGCCCTCCTTCGCTGGCGACATGAGCCGCGATACAAATACTTCCCCAGCATTCGTGGGATTCTTTCAAAAACTCAATCACATCGTACTTTCCTGCCGGGGAGACGGTTTCATCGCCATGAATGCCGCAATCCCCAAGGATACGTTCCAGGGAATGGACATCCTTGGAGGGGTCAAACAGGCAAAGCAGGTGCACGCCGTCCTTGCTGACCGCTTCAAAGCCTGGAAATACAATAATGCCCGCGGCCTGCGCAGCCTTGATGAGCGACTGTGCCGACCGGACGCGATAATGGTCTGTGATCCCAATAGCTTCGATACCGATTCGGCGGCATGCGTCAATGATCGCCGCATTGTAATCCGCTTCATTGCTGAAGGCCGTCGGCTTGTTGTGACGCACAAGATACTCAAACGGATTGACCTGCAGCGCGCAGCGATAAAATCGAGCGCCGGAAGGCAAGTTTTGGGCATCCTCAATTGTATTTAAAGTACTCATGTCTCAATCCTCTCGATCAAATTGGCGCGCCTGTGTCACGCAAAATGGCAACAATCTCGGCTTTCACTTTGTTCGGAATCTCAGCAGCTTGCGTAATAGGCACATACTTAAATGTTGTCAGATCAAAAGGCACTTTATCATTCCGGTTGCGTGGTTCGAAAAGGAAAATAAGGCGATTCTTTTCATGGTGTTTGAGAGCGAAACCTGCCTCGACAAAAACATTGGGGCGTTGCCCGGTCAAATCGCAGATGATAATATCAGATGATCTAATGGCATCGTACATACGGTTATGAATCGGGAATGCACCGCCTTCTTCCGTACCCATATCGATCAAATCAAGCCGAACCCCATGGTCCCGTTCGATGGCCGTAAGCGTTTCCTGCAACTGCTGTAAACGCAAGTTTGCCTTGTTAAAGGCGTTATGCTTTGCCTCTTGGGATGGATACCAGCGCGCGAGAAATACCCGTTTGGGTACCCGCTGTTGAGCAGCCTTGAAGGTTTCCAGAAGTTGCTTGGCTGGAGAAAGCGGATCAAGCAGGCTGGTAATTCCCTCTGCACCAAGCCATAGGCCGATGCGATCCAACAAACCCACGGCGGCATTCACTCGTTCGTCGTGGGTATTCCCGGTGCTCCCACGCCAGACGCGGGCGGCCAATTCCAGAAAAGCGTAAGTCTGGCAGAGTGAGGGGTGCTGGAATGTTAACCGGGTCAATATGTCGGCCAGAGCTGCAAAAAGCTCATCGGCAAAGGTGGTCAGAGCTGCGCGGTTTCCTGTAATTGTCGGCTCCATTTGAATCAGATTCCGTGCCGCTTCCCATAGCGAACTCAATGGACGAACACCAAACCGTTGCCGGACCTGTTCAGGCAAGTTGTTCAAATGCCTGCAAAGCAGACGGGTCAGGTGCAAGTCGGGGCTGTACGCGAACTCATTGTCCGGTGTCATGGCATGGGCCGGGTCCTGCCCCAGTAAAAGCCGCAATCCGTGTTCCGATTCAAGCGTTAGGGCGGTGCTGTTGATGGTATGGAAGATCAGCGATTCGGCGTAATCGTCAGCATCATTCTCAGAGGGCCCCAACAAGATAAGACAAAAGGGGGCTAAATACTTGGTGGGAACGATTTGATCTTCCTCAAGGGTTTCGGCCATTGCCAGCCGGTGATTGCCGTCGATACGGCGAACCATTTTTTGTAGCTTGACGGCCTCCAGATCGCTGCGCTGAATCCTGATCTGTTGAACCCGTTGATGCTTGCCCGCAAATCGGCGACTGACGGCAATCAGCGCCCCTTCACCGGTTCCAACACCGATAACTCTTTCTTGCTCGGTGACGTTATTAAACTCACCACGAACGGACAGAATGATTTCCGGTATTAATCTGTTGTCGCTTTGTTCAAGGTATTTCTTGATGTCCAGAGCATGCTTTTCGTTCAATTGGCGCTGGTGGCCAACTACCCGCCCCGCCTCGGGTCCTTCATTTAGTTCATAGGGAACCGAAATCGCCGCCAAATCCCGCAAATCGGCAAAACCTCGAATGATTTTGAATATACCCAATACCCCTTCAGCGAAGTAACCTTCGAATTCGATGGTTTGGCTGACTGTGGGCATTTAAAAATCCTCCACGGAGCGATTGCCGAGGATCATTTTTTCGATCTCCTTTTTTCTTTGCATTAGCATCACATTGGCCTGCCAAATGCGTTTTAGGATCTCTTGTCGTTTTATCGCAAATTTTTGTTGGATTTCAGTCTTAATCATGGGCAGTCTGATTTCAGCGAGATTTGCATAATACATCCGCTGCTTGACACCTCCCACCCGATTGAACGCTACAAGCGCCAAGAAGTAATCTGTGCGGGTCAGCAAAGCCATGAAGCCCGGCAGATATCCGCCTTTTAGCCGCCACACCTGATATTCTGGGCTGGTAATTGCATCGTCTGGCACCTTAGGGACAATGCCAAGAGAACCGACATTGGCGCGGGTTGGGTTATGAAAGAACCAGTCTTTTTCGATTTTTTTATATGGTGCGTTAAATTTGGCGCCTCGTTGATGTGCGCTTAGGAAAACCCCTTCCTTATTATTAACGCCGTAAATAGGCCATTCCTTTTCAGGCGCCTCCCACGGCTTGACGGTTTCCGAGCATTCTTCCGTAAAGTCCCCCAGCCTCACAAAGCCAGGATTGGCAGCAATAAAAGCCGCCGCACGACCAGCCTTTGCATCCCATTGTTGGATTTCGGCGTAGTTGGCGAGAAACACCTTAGAACGGGCTACCTGTTTGAAAGAAAGGGTCTGCCTGACAAGATACGATTGGAGATCGATGACCAACTTAATCATCGCCTTTTCTGCCGATTTCTGATGTTGCCACGCCTCTTTCCAATGCGCCACAATTTCTTGTTGAACATGTAGTGAGGGGATGGGGACTTTGGCCAGCTCGAGTTGCGACGGCTGAATGCGCTTTCTTCCTGATGCACCGCTGATCATTGAATTAAGTAAAATTGTAAAAGCTTTTGTTCTAAAGAGAAGTTTTACATATTCTGGAAGCGCTCTATCAGATTTAACCGAATAGGCGGGGAACTCTGAGGTTACACACATGCACTCGATATCGTCAGGAGCTAAGCCAATTGAACCATTGCGCACATCAATCTTAGAAAAAACCACGTCTCCAGGATGAACGCGAAACAATTTTCCCTTTATATCTTTGATTTGAATCGGTTCGCGCGCCTCAATTGAGCCATCGAAACGAATAGTGAGCAACGTAACCATTGCTTCTGGAGACAATGTTTTGAGCGCTGCTTCACTCCGTCTTTTAAGAATTCGACCCAACGGCTTGATGATTTCTACAGGACAATTCCATTCAGCGGAAAATTGAGCTGCGACACTCCAAGTTGTCAAGTCTTGAAAACCAATAGAGAAAACTCTTGGGCGAATTTGATCCGCTAAGCTCATACTTCAGCTCCTATCGTCCCGGAAAAGGATTCTGGATCAGCCAGAAACTCCCGATACCACTCCAAACAACTCTTCTCGATCCCTTTCGGTTGATTCGCATTCGGATAAAGCTCGTTCTGCCCTTCCTCACCAGTGGCGGATATACCGACCTTATCTGCCTCATACATAAAAATGGGATAATCAAAACGCTCTTTTAATAGCTGTCGAGATTCGGCGGCTTTCTTCTCCTCCATATGTTTGATGTAATCTTTCAGCTCTTTTTGAAGCGATTTTCGGCTCTCGGCATCTTTATTTTCCTTTGCCTCTGCAATGGCATTTTCAAGCCGCTGGATTTCAGTCGCAATCTCGTCACCATATTTGGCTTCAATCTCCGCTTTGGCAGTCGAATAGATCTGGTCGAACTGCGCCTTTTCCTCATCGCTATATTTCTGGAGAAAAAGCAGCGAGGCTTTGACGCTGGCACCTGAAGAGATGAACGTCTCTTGCGGCAGACTGACCACAGCTTTAAGATAAGCCCGATCTTCGACAAATTGGCGCACATAGGTCAGGGAAGGATTGTTATAGACCCCTTCGGGGAGCACGATGCCCATGCGTCCCCTGGGTTTGAGCAAGTCCAGGCAGCGTTCTATAAAAAGGATTTCGGTTTTTATCTTGGATTCATTACTCTTTGGCAAGTCGAACAGACTGGCAATGGGTTTATTGATGGCGGCCTTTACCCGCGCCTGGGCTTCTTTATAAGGCTCGCCGAACTCACGCACATAGCGGCGCTCATCTGAATCCTTCACTGCAATGTCGGATTCAAGCACCTTGTCCGAGGGCTCTACGTTTGCGCCGAAGGGCGGATTAGTGAGGACAATATTGAAGCGGGTTTCAAAGATGCCGTTGACGTTTAGAAAGCCGTCATGATGATGGACCCCGCCATGACCGTCGCCGTGCATTATCATGTTCATTTTGCTGGTACGGGCCATGCGGTCGTTGGCGTCCGTGCCGAAGATGCAGCGGTTGGCCAGATTCCAGAGGCGCGAGCCTTCGTTGGATTGATCGATGGTCTGCTGGATTTCGTCGAATTTTTCCTGGAGCAGCTTGGCCCGCTTGGTGTCTGTAAGGGATTTGTCCTTTTCAACCTTTGCCCGAAAATCGTTATACTGTCTGTCGGCATCAGCCAGGATTTTTTCACGTACGATCTCAAACACGCGGATCAGAAATCCTCCGGACCCGCTGGCCGGATCACAGACCACCTCGCCCTCCTGGGGGTCGATCATGTGCACCATGAACTCCACGATGGTTCGAGGAGTAAAAAACTGACCGATTTCTCCGCGAAAAGTGCGGCCCAGAAAGCGTTCAAAAGCCACACCTTTGATATCCTCGCTGGTATCGGAAAGGTTGTATTTTTCCAGCTTACGAACAATCTCCTCACCCGTGGCCGGTTTCAGGTTGATCCGTTCATCATCGTCAAAAATTCTATCTGCGGAATAGGATTTCTTGGTCTCCTGGAATAACGTGTCCAGTGGGTTTTCGGCAATCTGCCGATTGAGCACATCCACTGTGAAGAGATTTTCCTTGCTGCGGCGGGTGAGCAGTTTGCGCTCCACATATACTTTTACAAAAAGGATCTTGGCGATTTCATCAAAGGCGGCGGCCGGGTCCTTTTTTTCGCGGTTGCGGATCACGTTGTGGCATTGGTGCAGCAGGTCGGCAAACTCTTTCTCTTTGAACACGCGCAATTTCGAGAACAACTCCTCGATTTCCTTGTCCGTGGCATCGACATGGGGGATGTTCTCGATTTCTTCAATGTATCCGGGCATCCGGTCTTTTTTGACGCGCCAGTATTTGGTTTCCCGCGAATTGTGTGTCACGAAAAAAGGTGCATGGGTCATCCGGGCATAGTGCTCTCCCTGAGCATAGTCCTGGGCCTTAATGGTCACATTGTCCGATTTGCACTCTATAATGATAAACGGCGCTTTTTGATTGGTCTTGTCCAGGGGGCTGCGCCATATCACAAAATCCGCCCGTGCCTGGGCGCTGCCGCGACCGGATACATCCATCTCCTCGGAAATCTGGTCCAGGGTGTAACCATACGCCTCGGTCAAGACGCGCAAGTATTCCTGGCGTACGCGTTCTTCAGGGGTCAGCGGCAGCCATTTCCGTCGGACAGGGCTAAAAATTTGGCTGCCTTTGACTTGGATTTCATCTGCTTTTACATAGCTTTTTTTGGCCACGCATCACTCCCAATATCGATTATAATTTGTCGTTTTCGGCATAACTGAAGTAACTGGTTCCGCCGCCAATGATAATGTGATCCTGAAACACCAAATTCAGAAGACCGGCGGCTTGCTTCAGTTCCTGCGTCGTCTTGTCATCGCCGGGGGAAGGGTTCGGATGCCCCGATGGATGGTTGTGAGCCACAACGAATGCGCTTGCCGATACACGCAAAGCTTCTTCCATCACCCGCCTTACATAGACCGTGGCTTGCGTCGGAATGCCTTCCGTAATGAGCCTTTCAGCGAGCAGGCGGTTCTGACCGTCCAGAAGGATGGATAGAAAGCATTCTTGGCGCTGGCCTTCAAATCGCGGGCGGATATAAGCAACCACCTCCGCCGAATTGCTGAAATCCTTGGGTCGGGCTGTTTGCCTGCGGGCTCTTTTGCCAATTTCAATGGCGGCTTTCAGTTGCGCCGTCTTGGCGATGCCCATGCCGGGGATGGCAAGAAGCTCCTCCACGTGAGCGCGATCGATCCCGCTGATGCCGTTAAACATGGAAATCAACTGTCGAGCCAGGTCTTCGGCGGACTGTCCTACCTTCCCAATGCGAAGCAAAACCGCCAGCAATTCCCCATCTGAGAGCCCTTCAGGCCCTATTTGGAGAAGTTTCTCCCGTGGACGTTCGGTTACAGGCCAATCCTTGATAGCTTGACGTTCAGATTTATGCGCCCCATTGGATTTAGTTTGGCCTTTAACCATTTTTGCTCCCCGAAAGATCCAACGCTCCGTCCGTCTTCATTCTTTCACAGAAAGCATCCAACTGCGCCCGGGCCAATTTTGACGGCTTGGCCTGACCATTTTCCCAGCGATTGACCGTGGCATAGCTGACCCCCAACTCGCGAGCCAAATCCTCCTGGCTGATAGCAAGCTGTCGCCGCACCTCCTTAACCAATGCCGGGTAATCCGGATGGATTGGTTTCATCACGTCATCCTTTAGAGTGATATCCAACGGTAATAATGAACTTGATTACAGATGTTATATCATCCGGTAAAATATTCGCAACCTCTTTTTGTTCGTAAAGATAAATTCGGACACCCAGATGCAACCGGGCTGTTAAACAAGACGACCCGAAAAACGGAGAACGGGAGAATTCAGCGTTCCTTTCGGGGTCCAAAAGCCATCTTCGAACTCAAAAAGCGGTGATGTACATGAAAAAGCAGGCTTTCTGGAGAATGGAGAACTTGGAAGGGAATGTCGGGAGCGGTGTAACCTTTTGTAATTACAACTCTATTAAAAACGAAGCCCCGCATCACTGATACGGGGCTCTATTCGTTAAGCAACCGGTTCGAAGAGGGTTGCATTCGTTGTTGGCTCCCCATGTGCAACCCTTTTCATAACCGTTCTCCATTCGGATGTCAATCCGAAAGCGCTTATCATTCAACGAGTTATCAAAGAGCGGGCCGTTCCCGGCGGACCGGATGCGGTGTCAAGTCATATTTCCGTGAATCCACTATGGAGATAAATCATCTTGGGTTGCCATCCCCGGAGTTCTGATTGCTCAACGAGTCGGGCCCTGGGACAGTAGGACAAAATATTGGCCCCGATGATCCTGACGGTGTCACGTCTCGACGGAATCCTGTTGACCAGCTTCCCATATCTGAATGGCCCTCGTGATCTCGGCGGGTTTCGTGGCGGCAAGCACATCCTTACGCCACTGGTCATCCCGAGCCATCCTGCTGATCAGGCCGAGCGCCTCCAAATGGCTTTCCGGCGGAGCAATGGGGGATAACAGTAGAATCATTAGCCGAACCTTCCGTCCCGCCTCTTGGTCTTGGATACCCTCTCTGCCGACGCCAATAGCCATTATAGGGCGAGATAAACCCGCTATCCGCGCATGAGGAATCACCACGTCCTCGCCCACGAACGTCCCGCCTTGTTTTTCTCGGTCGAGAACGGATTCCAATGCCGATTCCATCTGCCCCTTACCAATCTCGCGACAGGAATCGAGCAGACGCTTGATTGCATCCTCTTTTTCAATGACCTTTTCCCAAACCAGAATAGTCGTCCTCGAAAGCGCCGCACCGCCCTCACCGATGAAGTCCTTACGTGCCTTGAGTCCTTCATCCGATTCAACAGCCGGAGGGATTATTTCAGGGGATGGTCGCTCTTCCCGTATGGCCTTCGTGTCCAGAACAATGACGGTAATTCCTGCTCCCTCGGTAACCAACCGATCCAGGATACTGCCTTCCCCACGCAATCGCTTCCAGAAAGGCACCTTTTTCCCAGGGGTACCAATCACAATGTGCCCGACACGATACTCCTTGGCAAATTGGAGGATGGTCTTGACGACATCGTCGCCCTTGTAGGTGAAGACCGTTGCCCCCAATTGCTGAGCAAGGGTCAGAGTGTCGGAGAGCATCCGCTGGGTTGCCGCGTCGATGACAGTGGGTTGTTCCATGGATGTCTGCACATATACGGCATACCAGTTACGGTTCAGCCGCCCGGCCAGGCGCGACGCATAACGCAGCAAGGCCTCGCTGTTCGGTCCCCTGGAACTTAAACACACCATGACCTGATCCGGGCTTGCGGGAACATCCTCGGCCTGAGGATCGCGTCTGCGCGAATCGATTTGGGCCGCCAACTCACGAAGGGTCAGCTCACGAAGCTGTTCCAGGTTGGTCGGCTTGAAGAAATGGTCCAACGCGGTTTCAATCCGCTCCTTGGTGTAGACTTTTCCTTCCTTTAAGCGGCGCCGCAAGTCCTCGATGGTAATATCGACGTTGACAAGCTGGTCGGCTTCGGCGACCACGCGGTCGGGGATTCGCTCGCGCACCTTGACCCCCGTGGCCCGTTCGACGGTTTCATACAGGCTTTCCAAATGCTGGATGTTCAGCGTTGAGATGACGTGAATGCCCGCGGCAAGAAGCTCTTCAACATCTTGGTAGCGTTTGGCATTCCTGCTACCCGGCACGTTGGTGTGGGCCAATTCATCCACTAGGACAACGCTCGGACGTCTGGACAGGATCGCGTCGAGGTCCATCTCCTCGATCTCGATCCCGCGATAGGTGACCTTACGGCGTGGAATCACCTCCAATCCCATGATCAAGGCCTCGGTTTCCGCCCTCCCATGCGTTTCGACAAGACCGAGGGTCAGATCGATGCCATCCTCCTTGATGCGGTGACCTTCCTGGAGCATCTGGTACGTCTTACCCACCCCGGCGGCATAGCCGAGGTAGATTTTCAACCTGCCCCGCTGCGAGCGGCGGATCAGACGCAGGAAGTTGTCCGCGCGGTTTCCGTTCATCTCATTTGCCCAACCTGTCCAAGGCCATATTCACAAGCAATACGTTTACCAGCGGTTGCGGGGTAAGCATTCCCCCCGGACGGCGCGCATATCTGTCCAGCAATTCCATTATGGTTTCATTGGATAAACCTCGGGCCGCGGCGACCCTTCCCGCCTGGTATCTGGCGGCGGTAAGCGTGATGTTCGGATCGAGGCCGCTTCCCGAAGCGGTTACCAAATCTGCGGGAATAGGATCTTCGGCGGTCGCTTTGAACCTGGCGACCAGGGTCTTTGCCCTCTCGCGGAGCTCCGGATTGGTGGGTGACAAGTTACTGCCCCCCGCGGCCGCCGCGTTATAGTCAACCGCCGATGGTCGCGGCCAGAAGTACTCGGGCCGGTCAAACTTCTGGGCAACGAGCTTACTGCCGACGATTTCTCCCCGGCCATTGCTTACCAGCGACCCGTTGGCAGAATTCGGCGTCAGGGTCTGCCCAATGCCCAATACCACCAAGGGATAGATAAGACAGCAAATCACCATCGTAACAAGCACGATCCTGATCGATGTGCCCGCCTGGGTGATAAAGCCGGTTCTTTCAATCGTATCGTCCATGATCCCTCCTAAAACAATCCGGTCAAGCTCAAGGCCAGGTCGATCAACTTGATGCCGGCAAAGGGTGCGATTACACCTCCCAACCCATAGACCAGGAGGTTCCGTCTCAGGATGCTCTCCGCTCCCATGGGACGATACTTGACTCCCTTGATGGCGATGGGAATCAGAAGCGGGATGATGATGGCGTTGAAAATCAGGGCCGAAAGAATCGCGCTTCCCGGCGTCTCCAATCTCATGATATTGAGGGCCGCCAGTTGTGGAATCGCCAGCATGAACATGGCCGGGATGATGGCGAAATATTTCGCCACATCATTGGCTATGGAAAATGTCGTCAGCGCGCCCCGGGTCATGAGCAGTTGTTTTCCGATCTCGATGACCTCGATCAGCTTGGTGGGGTCGCTATCCAAATCCACCATGTTTCCGGCTTCCTTGGCCGCCTGGGTGCCGGAGTTCATGGCGACGCCGATATCCGCCTGGGCAAGCGCCGGAGCGTCGTTCGTGCCGTCTCCCATCATCGCGATCAGTCTTCCCGCGCGCTGTTCTTTCCGGATGTACTCAAGTTTGTCCTCCGGCTTAGCTTCCGCGATGTAATCATCCACACCCGCCTGCCTGGCGATAGCCGCCGCGGTTAGGGGATTGTCGCCCGTCACCATGACGACGCGCAGCCCCATGGCCCGCAGCCGCTCAAATCGATCTCGGATGCCGGGTTTCAGGACATCCGAAAGCGCGACCACTCCGAGGATGTTTTTGCCCTCGGCAACGACAATGGGCGTGCTTCCCTGGCGCGCGACATCATCTACCAGTCGCTGGGTTGCCTCGGGAATCAAGGCGCCTTGTTCACGGATATAGGCGCAAACAGCGTCGGAAGCGCCTTTGCGGTAGCTGTGGCCATCGGGCAAATCAAGGCCGCTCAAGCGTGTCTGCGCCGTGAAGGGAATGACCTTGGCTTGTGGCGATTCGCCCGGCGCTCCGGGTCCAAGAGTCCCCTCTCCAAGCCGGACAATGGATTTGCCCTCGGGTGTCTGATCTCCAAAGGATGCACACATGGCGGCCTCGGCCAACGATTCTTTCGTCACCCCGGGCAACGGATGATAGGCAGTTGCCTGGCGATCACCCATGGTGATGGTGCCGGTTTTGTCCAGAAGCAGCGTGTCGATGTCGCCGGCCAATTCCACCGCTTTGCCGCTTTTGGCCAGCACGTTGGCCGAGAGAGCGCGATCCATGCCTGCAAGCCCGATAGCCGCAAGTAAAGCACCGATGGTGGTGGGGATGAGGCAGACCAGCAGGGCGATCAACGTCGGGATCGGAAGGTCCACGCCAAAGTATCGACCGATCGGCCAAAGGGCTCCGGTCACCATCAGAAAAGCAAGTGTGAGCCCCGCCAATGTCACGGTGAGGGCAAGCTCGTTGGGGGTTTTCTGTCTGACCGCCCCCTCCACAAGGGCAATCATGCGGTCGAGAAAGGACTCGCCCGCCCCCGCGGTGATGCGAATCTTGATCCGGTCGGAAAGGACGCGCGTGCCCCCTGTGACGCCGGATCGATCACCTCCGGCTTCCCGGACCACGGGCGCGGACTCACCCGTAATCGCGGACTCATCCACGGTCGCGGCTCCCTCGATCACCTCGCCATCGCTGGGGATGGATTCACCGGCGCTAACCAACACGACATCGCCTTTACGAAGCTCGTCGGAACTCACCTGTTCCTCGACGCCATTCATCACTCTTCGGGCAAGGGTTTTGCGCCGGGTCCGTTTCAGCGTATCCGCCTGGGCCTTGCCCCGGGCCTCGGCCAAGGCCTCTGCGAAATTGGCCAAGAGCACGGTCAACCAGAGGATGGCCGTCACTGCGAATGTATAGAAGAACGCCGACTGTTCGTGAAACAGATCCACAATCAGCACAAGAGTGGTCAGCGCCGCCCCGATCTCGGTAACGAACATCACGGGATTCCGCGCCATGACCCAAGGTTTCAGCATGACCACGGATTGTTTCCCGGCGGTTCGCACCAGGTCTCTCTCAAGGATCGAGGCCCGTCGAGCCTTGCGACGGTCAAGCTTTAATTGTACGCTTTCATTTATATGATTATTCATGCTTCAACCCTCTTTTCCCATGCCCCGGCTCATAGCCCGGCCGCCAAATGCTCCGCGATCGGACCCAGGACGGCCACCGGCAGGAACAACAGCGCCCCAATGAAGACCACGCTGCCCAAAATGACCATGCCGAATAGGAAGGCGTCCGTTCGCAGGGTTCCTGTGGTTTCCGGTGCCGGTTTCTTCGCGGCCAAGGCCCCGGCGATGGCCAAGGGCAAAATGATCGGAACGAATCGGGCCAGCAGCATGATGATGCCGGTGGCCACGTTCCAGGGAACCGTGTTGTCGCCCAAGCCCTCGAAACCCGACCCGTTGTTAGCCGCCGCGGAACTGAACTCATAGAGGATTTCCGTGAACCCGTGCGCGCCGGGATTGTGCACTGTCGAGGCACCCCATGGGGTCAAGGCGAATAAGGCCGTTCCGCCCAGGATGAACAGCGGGTGAATCAGAAGCGTCAAGAGGGCGAGCTTCATCTCGCGGGTTTCAACCTTGCGATTGAAATATTCCGGTGTTCGTCCGACCATCATGCCGCAGATGAACACGCCCACGATGATGTACAGGAACATGTTGATCAAACCCACGCCAACTCCGCCAAAGGTCACGTTTAGCCACATTCCCGCCAATGGAATGAGACCGGTAAGCGGATTGAAGCTGTCGTGCATGCTGTCGACCGATCCGTTGCTCGTGGCGGTTGTGAGCGTTCCCCATAGCGGGCCGGCGGCGGAACCGAAGCGGAGTTCCTTGCCCTCGAGGTTTCCGGTTGCCTGAATCGGCAATCCGCTAAAGGCGGCTGTTGGAACGCTTTCAAAATGGACGGCGAGTCCAACCGTTCCAACCAGCAACACGCTCATAACCGCGAAGACAATAACCGCGTGTCGCATCCGGCCCGTGATGCGGCCGAACATCCACACCGATGCCATTGGAATCAGAATGATGCTCAGGCACTCGACGATGTTGGTGAAGAAAGACGGATTCTCGAAGGGATGCGCCGAGTTGGGACCAAAGAAACCGCCGCCATTGGTGCCCAATTGTTTGATAGCCACGAAAGCCGCGACCGGTCCCCTGGCGATGGTTTGCAGAACGCCTTCAAGTGTTTTGACAGTAGCTGAGCCCTGCAAGGTCATGGGAACACCGCCCAGCAGAAGAAACACCGCCACAGCCACAGCCAGTGGCGGCAACACGAGAAAGGTCGCCCGCATGAGATCGCGATAAAAGTTTCCGAGCAACGTTTTGCCGGCGAGCCCTCTGGCCAAGGCGGTCAAGGCGGCGATTCCCGTGGCGGCGGAAACGAATTGCAACCACATCAAGCCGAAAATCTGCGAAAAATAGCTTAATGAGACCTCCCCCGAATAGTGTTGAAGGTTCGTGTTCGATGTGAATGACGCCACCGTATGAAAGATTAGATCAGGTGAAAGCGCGCCCTTGACATCCGGGTTGAGGGGAAGCACCTGTTGCATCGCTAAAATCGCGAACACGACAAGGAACATGAACCCGTTGAAAAGGAGCATGGACAACACATACTCCTTCCAAGTCTGCTCCTTGGCGATAACCTTGCCCGCCGATTTTTCAAAGAGTCTCTCAGCGCCGCCACGAACACCACCGATCTTGCCGCCGGGGTTCATCGCCCAAGTCATGGCTTTACCCAGGGGCCATGACAGCAATACCGCTGTTCCAAGAATTATCGCTATGAAAACAATCCACATGATGTTTCTCCGTTAAAATCGCTCGGGGTCGATGATGGCGTAAACGAGGTACGCCATGCACAACACCAGGACGATTGCTGAAAGATAGGGCATGCCAGCCTCCTTATTTCTTGTCGCAAGCAACTGTAAGGGCCGCCAGCGCGACGAAAATGACTAATCCAAGAATCAGATACAATGCCAACAGCATGGCTACTCCTCCATTGTTTTAACCGGCTTGCTTCCTGTCGCGTCCGCTTTCAGGGGGAGCGTGAAGCGGAACGTCGACCCCTTGTCGAGCGCGCTTTCAGCGCCCACATCCCCGCCATGGGCGCGGACGATTTCCTTCACGATGGCCAGGCCCAGTCCCACACCGGAATTCTCATCCTGACCGGGCGCTCGATAAAATTGCTCAAACACATGTTTTAATTCTTCCTTCGGGATGCCCTTGCCGGTGTCTTCAACAAGGAACGCCACATGATCTTGTTCCTGCTTAGCCCTGATGGTCACCGAGCCTCCGGGGCCGGTGAATCGAAGTGCGTTTGAGAGGAGGTTCGCGAACACATGACGGATCTTTTCGGAGTCCGCCATGACTTCGGGCAAGTCGTCCGACACATCGTTCACCAGGGTCACTCCCTTATCCTTGGCATCCACGAGGAAGGGCTCCATAGCGTCGCGGACAAGGGTTCTCGGAGTGGCGAGATCGAGCGCAAGCCTCGACTTTCCGGACTCGATTCGGTTGATATCGAGCAGATCGTCAAGAATCCCCACCAGTCTTTCACTGTCATCCCTAGCGGCCATGAGGAGTTCGATCTGCTTTTCATTCAGAGATCCGATCCGTTCCTCCAACAGAAGGTGAATGGACATGCGAAGGGAGGTCAAAGGCGTCTTGAGTTGATGCGAGACGGTGGATACAACGCCGCGCTTCATTTCTTGCTGCTCATGGACTTGAGTCACGTCCTTGAGAATCAACGCCAGGCCCGTGGGCTCTCGACGCTCCGGGCCGACTGGAATCGGAACCACCATCGGCTGGAAAAAGTATTCGCGATTGTCAACGAACTGTTGGACGTAACCGTTCTTGGGGTCGCGCTCGACGATATTATCCTCGTCGAGGGCTTTCCGGGTCAGGGGAAGCAGCCAATCGTATCCAAGCTCGCCTGCTAGAACGTCGGGCTTGAGGCCGAACTGACGGTCGGCCGTTTCAGTTGAAACCTCCACTTTTCCATCGAGATCGAGCAAGGCGATGGCGGTTGGGAGAGCCTTGAAGACCTCCTCTGTCGCACGTCTTGTCCGCATCAGGTTGACCCTGTCTTCCTTGCGCACCTGCCTCAGGGCGGCCGCCATCTCATTAAAGGATTCCCAAAGCCGACCGAGCTCGTCTCTCGAGCCGCCTTCAAGAACCAGGTCAAGATTTCCGCCTCGTATTTGGTTCGTGGATTCAATCAGCCGATTGATCGGGTGTAGAATCCATCGGTGAGCGAGATAGCTGAATAGCAGCGCCAGGAACGCGGAGACCATGATTGCTGTCAACATGCGGCGATGGGCGGTATCCGCGAGGCTTCTCGCGGTGTTGCTGGCCTCGCTCATGTTCGTTTGGTTCATCAATAAAATGTCTTGTGCAATGTCCTTGATCTCGTGGAATAGCGGCTGCACGTTCGAGAAATACTCGGTCTTCCTCTCTTCGATAGATCGTCCGACCTCTGTCACAAGCGGTATGACTTTGACGTACCCTTCAAACAAGGCCTGGATTTTCTCAGCCTTTTCGCGTTCACCGGGAAGCGTTATATTGCCAAGTTGCACATGCAAGGCGTCTTGGAATTTCGTGGTGTTTTCCTCAATGAGATGTTTCCCCTCAAGTTCATTCCCGGCAAGTGTGAACAGCATGCCACTGTCCATTCGTTCCAAGGATTCCTTCATGTCCTGGCACGCCGCCACACTACGGTAGTTTTCCTTGAGGATCATTCCGATGGCCTCGCCGAGTTCATTGATCGTGTCCTTTCGGCAGCCGTGCAGAGGTCAATAAATTTTCGGCTTGTGGAAAATTTTTAGCGTGCGAGGATGAAGCGGAGGGCGGGAGGCCCCAAGAGGCCCCCGGCCGGGATGGGGTTAGCGGTTTTGATCCTGGTAATGCCACGGCATGAAGGTGTGCGGGGAGGACTGCAGGGCTTTGGTATTCTTCAGGAGCCATGTGAGGTAGTCGAGCGGGTTGACGCCTGAAAGTTGACATGTGTGGATGAGGCTCATGAAGAGATCCCCGACATAGGCGCCGCGTTGCGTCTTGTAGAAGAGGGAGTTTTTCCGGTGTAGGATGGCGAACTTCAGGGCCCTTTCACAGATATTGTTGTCCAGCGGGGCTCCAGGCACCCTGAGAAAACAGGTCAGTTCCTTCCAGTGTTTGAGGAGGTAGGTGATCGCCTTCCCCAAGCCGGAGTTGGGCTCCACGGTCTTCTCCGCAAATTGCTGATGGCACCACGCCTCGAGAGCTGTCATGACGGGCTCAGTGTTGAGCCGATGGTAAGCCAGTCGATCCTGTGGAGACATCTTTTCGCTTTTGGCGATCGCCTCATGCATATAGACCGTTGCCAGCTCGTTGATCACATGAGCGCAGTCGTCCGGGAATCGCTCGACCAGTTCCACGAACTTCCTGCGGGCATGGGCGAGGCAGTTGGCCAGGATCGTCTGAAAGTCCTTGGATACGTTCCGGCTCAGGGCATCGCACATCTGAATCGGTGGTGGGAGCCCCGTTGCCCGGCGTTTCAACAGGTCGTGCAGGTTTTCCCCGGCATGCTGCCTGCCGGTCATGAACATGGCGACCTGATGGCCCTCGGATTCGGTGACCATCCCTGTGGTGAAGATCCCTTTGCGTTTGCTGTCCGGATCCTGCTCTTTGAGGAAAGCGAGCACCTTCGCGGAGGTGTCATCATTGTGGAGCAGCGTGCCCTGCGCGGCGAATGAGACCATGGCATCCATGACCGGGGCCAGAGCTACGGCTGCGGTATCGAGGATATCCCACTGGGTGGAGGCGGGCAGAGGTTGGCCCAGATTCCTTTGAAGGGTCTCGATCCGGTTGAAGGGCATGCCGCAGCCATACTTCAGTATCGCCAGCATGGGCGTAGCGGAATCGTCGTATTTTTGCTCGGATATCCCTTCGGGCAGTTCGGGGGTGAAGATATCTCCGCACAGATTGCAGCGTAAGCGGATTCGCTCATAAACGGTGGCTTTGAGAGGGGCTGTTCCAACGATATGAACAAAGACCGACGGCATGGCCAGCTCGTATAGTTTACCCTTCTCACAGCTTGGGCAGGGGTCCCCCGAGTTCAGAGCGGGGTGTTCGATGCGCACCCTGGCAGCGCCGGTGTACTGGCCTGCGCCGTTTTTCCCGTGCCCCCGGGGTTTTGGTTTGGCGCCTTTTTTCCGGACCGGTTCGGTTTTATCCTTGAGGATGTTTCGGGCTGTCTCGGTCGGGGCCCCCAGCAGGTACTTGCACAGCCGGCCGATGGAGGTTTCTTTCTCGGCAAGCACCTCCCGCAGACGCGCCACCATCTCGGCAAGCCCCAGGAGCACGTCGTAGTCCGAGTCGGTCAGGTTCCGTTCTTTGATGCGGTCCTGGAGCGCTTCGAACTCGCCGGCGGATATCACCAGCTTTTTGGGTGATTTTTTCATCGGCACAAGACCTCCCTGAACCGGCGCTCAAGCGGATAGAGCCAGATCGTCTTGACCGGTTTGTCACAGGCCTTTTTCCGGTCCCACTTGCCTCGCCCCTGCGTCTGCCCCACGCAGACCCAGTTGGCGGCCTTGTACGAGGCGCCGGTGAAACGCTGCTTTTCGACGAAGGTCTCGAGCAGGGAAGGCCGGTAACGGTAGCGCTCTTCCCACCGATCGGGGAGCAACCGCGCCGTGCGCGCAAGGATCTGTGAGGCAAGATTGAAAGATTTTACCCAGGGCAAAATGAGGAAGCGGCTGTTGTCGATCACCCGGTGTAGATTCTCTATACGCTGATCGTCGCTCCAGCCGATGAACTCGTCGCGCGGGGCGACACGCCAGGCGGCGGCCGAGAAACCCAGAAGCGCAACCAGATGCTGTCCGGCCCAGACCATAAAGCGCATCTGCGCCCCGCCCATGCGGGCATAGCCCAGGTAATGGTATCGGTCGATCAGCTCATTCCAAAGAGGGGATGATCTCCGGTCGACCGGCTCGATCGAAAGGCTTATGCGACCGGGGCCGATCTCGATCGGGGATTGGGGTTCTCCTGTCAGGGTGTGTTGGATCCGCTTGGGCACGACGCGCCTTTTCCTTGGCGCTGGAAGCGGGATGACACCGGCCCGGTACAGGCGCAGCAGGGCAACCCGGCAGCTCATGTCCTTCAATCCGCCGTCGGGCTTTCGCCACTCGGCCCATTCGCAGAACATGCGTGAGAGCTGTGCACGGTTCAATCCCGGCACGCTGGTAACTTGACGGCGGATCCAATCCAGATCGGTTGGCGTGAAGTCTCGACCACAAATGAGCAACCTCTGTAATCCTCCTCTTGGTAAAGGTTGCCCTGCTTATAGCAAAGAACGTTTTTTGTGGCCAGTACTTTTTTGAGGGATGGGTCGATTTTTTTCTATCCGCCGAAAATCCTCCGGGATTTTTTTGAACGGATCGGCGTTCCACAAAAGCTGTTGGAGTTGAGCAGCCGCCAGATCGCGGATGGTGCCCGGGCCGAACTTCCACAAGAAACGACCCCGAGACAAGCGTTTATGGCACAACCAAAATCCCTGGCCATCATAAACCAGGATGCGCAGGGCCTGACGGGACTTGTTGGTAAAGATGAAAAGGGTGCCGCTGAATGGATCCACGGCCAGCTTCTGCCGGCATACTGCCACCAAACCGTCGATGCCTTTGCGGAAATCCACCGGGTCCACTGCCAGCAAGATCCGCATGTGGGCAGTGATCTGGATCATGAGAGAAACTGCCCGAGAATGCTTTCAGGATCGGGCGGTTGACCGGTGCCCGAGAGCCTCAGCCTGCTGCCATCCGCGCGTTCGCACTCGACGACCCATTGGCCGAAGAGGCAGGTGGTGTCCAGCTGGATCAGCTCCGGAGTGGCATGATCAGAGGAGAGACGCTTCTTGAGCTCTGTGAAGGAAAGCCTCAGTCTGCGGCATACCTCGGAAACAGAATGCCCTCTGCATTGCTGTACCGCAGCCTCCCACAACTCCTGCGGGATCAGGGCGCGCTTCTTGCCGCGCTGCCGGCGCCACTCGGCAAACCGGCGTTCGACCTCGACGAGGTCGGGCTGGGAGTGGCTGCTGTATGGGACAGGGTTCCTCGAAGTGGTTTCCATCGCCATCCTCCTTATATAATCCAAATGGGATGGCGCTACCTTATAACATCCCGGCCCCGCGTGTTAAGCACGCCTGCCGGAAGGACACCATTGATCTGAACCATCGTCAGCGCGCCGACAATCGCAATGACGGCGAGCAACCCGCCAAAGCCCAGCATCAGTTTTTGTCTTATTCCAATCATGACCAAGACCTCCACCCACTAACAAAGCACAAGCTGTGCCAATCGCTTAGTCGGCGTAAATGCAACAGGTTACGCATTGTTGGGAAAGAAATCCCTTGTGATGGACAAGGGCGGCTCCGAATCGACCTTGTGTTTTGCAAGGTCAAGGGCGGGGAAGAGAAAGGTCTGGCCTGTTAGATTCCGCTTTGCTTTCGCTTATGCCAAAGGGTGGCCTGGTCAATGCCGAGAATATTGGCGGCTTCTTGGAGGGTCTTGGTCGAGGCGACAACTCGGCGGATGTGATGTTCCTCGATCATCTTCAAGGAAACGTGGTCACCCAATTGGAGCGGTGGAGTATGCGGCGCGATGGACGCGGGAAGATGCTCAACTTGAACAACATCACTGGCGCACAGGATCGCGGCTCGCTCGACCGCGTTGCGCAGTTCGCGGATATTGCCCGGCCACGCATATTGGCGCAGGGCCTCGATGGCCGTGTCGCTGTAGCCTTTCAGCACCTTGTGGTTTTGCGCGCCGAAGAACTCCAACATGTTTCCCGCCAGTAGTTCCACATCGTCCGGGCGATCCATCAGGGGTGGCAAATCGATTTGAATCACATTCAGGCGATAGTACAGGTCTTCGCGGAAACACCCCGCCTGAACCGCTTTATCCAGATCCGTGTTGGTTGCCGCGATGATGCGGACGTCCGCGCGTCTCGTCCGTTGATCGCCCACCCGCTCATACTCACGATCCTGTATGAAGCGCAGGAGTTTGGGTTGAAGCGCCAATGGCAAATCGCCAATCTCATCCAAGAACAAGGTCCCGCCCTCGCAGGCGGCGACCCGACCTGGATTATCGCGGAGCGCACCGGTAAAGGCGCCCTTCACATGGCCGAAAAGCTCGCTCTCGAGGAGTTCGGGGCTCAGTGTTGGGCATGAAATGGTCCCGAACGGCTTATCCGCCCTGTGGCTCCAACCGTGGATGGCGCGAGCCAGTACTGTCTTTCCCGTTCCACTGGGACCTCGCAGCAGGACAACCGCCTCCGAGGCGGCCACTTGCCGCGCGAGTTTCACGGCGCGTTGCATGCCGGGATGTTGTGAGGTGAACGAAACCTCCGGATGCAACCGCTCCAGGTCCTCCTTTAAGGTCGCAATGCGTTGCTCCATGCCGCGAACGGTTGCCACCCGTTCGGTGACCAGTTGGACCTGCTCGGGAGTGAATGGCTTGGGAATGTAATCAGTTGCCCCCCGCCGCATGGCTTCGACGGCGGTGTCGATGGACGCATAAGCCGTGATGACGACGATCTTGATCCAGGGGCATTCGCCGAGGATGGGGGGAATCAAGTCAAGGCCGTTTTCCGTGCCCAACCGCAAATCCACAAACGCCAGGTCGAACACCTGTCTGTCGGACTCCACCCGGGCGTCCTTTCCATTACTGACAGCGGTCACGCGATGGCCGCGCGACTCCAAACAGACCGTGAGTGTCTTGCGAATATTGGCCTCGTCATCGACGATCAGGACATTAAGTCCTTGAGTGTTGCTTTGACTTTTCGCCGTCATGGGTTACTACGCCTCGATCTCATCACATAAACAGTTCGATTCCTGGCGTGCATTTTGAAGAATCAACCTTGCGCACTCCATGCAGTACTTGCGATACGACATATTTTCTTTAACGATCAAGCATTTGTCGCCCTTGCAGATCTCATGTCCGCGATTCCGGCAACAGCTTCTATTGCGCTGGGCGGTTTCAAAGCAGGCGGATACGAGAAGGCGTTTTAGCTTGGGCATAAGTCATTTCCTTGAAACGCGCTCCTGGATTTGGGCTTGGACGGCGTCATTGACGGTCAAGACGCTTTGACAGAAGTGGGCGAGGTTGCAAAGACCGCGTGTACCTGTCCTTACAATTTTCAGCGCTTTACTGGCCAACAAGACCCCGGCGCAAGAAAATACGGAAAGAATTTCGCATAACACCAGAAAGGTCTTTTTTGATGTACTCAGCCGACGGTACTCTACTCCAACCTGCAGCCGGAAGAATTGCTGATACGACGTGTTCTTTGCACATTTTTGATAGGTGGTCAGGGGATGGCTTATCAGCTATTTTCTGTCAAGTCGGGAGTTTTTCCTGATGAACTCGGTGACGAGCGCCTTGTCCCATTTCCCCTCGGCTACGGCGAGTACGGCTTTTTCCAAGTCATCCTCATTGATTCCTACCTGAATTCCATTCAGAAGCATGAAGACGAGAGCTGCTACAGCTCCGGTGCGCTTGTTGCCGTCTATGAAGGGATGGTTTTTAACGATGTGAAACAGGTAGGCGGAAGCCATCGCGTTCAGGTCTTCGTGGAGGTAGCGCCCACCGAATCCGGCTGCTGGCGTTGCGATGGCGCTTTGCAAAAGCCCGCGGTCACGTATGCCGGGTTCTCCGCCGTAGCGTTCGATCTGATCCTGGTGAATGTCGAGGACCTCTGCAAATGATAGAAAAATTGGACGCACGCCCTATTCCGCCAGCCGCTTGAGTGCCCGGCCGTAGCGGGTGTTCACGGATTCGAGCGCTTCCTTGAAGGTTACATTCTGATCTGTGTCCCTGAGCGGTGTGATCACCAGAGACTGGCCGTCTGTGGATATTTCCAAAGGGGTTTCCTTATCGATCTTCAGAAGCTCCAGCACGGCCCGGTCAATCACCAGCGCGAGGCTATTGCCGTGTTTGGTTAGTCTCTTGATCATGGTGCGCCTCCGGGTTGTTCATTGTGAATCCAATGTATTACCAAAGTGCCGGTTTGTCAAGGACCGCTCGCCTTTGGCCTGCTTGGGTCTACCCGAATTCACTCACTAAGAGGAGTTCGAGGGCTTCCTCGAGATGTCCATCTACAAGGTGGGTGTAGATCTGCGTGGTTGACACGTCCGGGTGCCCCAGGGCGCGCTGAACGGCCAGAAGGTCGCTTGTGACCTTGAAGAGGCGGGTGGCAAAGGGGTGTGCAGGCCGTGGGCCGTCCGTTCCTTTTCAATCCCGGCCTTGCGGAGTCGGTAGGAAACGGGGTTGGCAATCCGGCGCCGGCAAAGGCTGGAGGCAAGGAGCGCCTCGCATCGCGGGGCGGCATGCGGCCTACGGTCAGTCAGATAGCGGCGCAACCATGGGGTTATGTCCAGTTACAGTAAAAACCGGCCAAAAACAGAGATGGCCGGGCGGGCGGGGAAGAAGCTGGAAGGGGCCGGAAACGTTTGGACAAAGAAAAAGCCCTGAGCTGTTCTTGCTCAAGGCTTCCTTTTAAATAAAATCGGTGCTTAATCGACCGTATTTTTGTCTGGCTCCCCATGTGCAACCCTTTTCATAACCGTTCTCGTTCTCCGGCTGTTAACCGAAAACCGTTGTGATTCAATAAGCTATCAAATACCAGGCCGTTCCCAGCGGAACGGAAGCGGCGTTGTTTAGTATTTCCGTCAGCCTTTCGGACGCAAGGTTCTTCGTCTTGACATATATCAGCTTCTGTTGTGTTGGTAGCGTCACGGGACATCCCTCTTCCCTCTCAGTCTGCAGCGCATGGACGTAAGAGCGCCCCGCTCTAAAAAAGGTAGCGTGATCTCCTCGTTATTTGTCGTGCAATAGTTCTCAGCAAAAAGCTGCAAATGAGCCGCATCCCGGGCCACATCGGCATCTGCGGGCAGATGTTGCAGAACGGCATCGCTTACAAACATGATAAATTTGCTGCGGGCTCTGGTAAGTGTGACGTTGAACCGGCGCGGGTTTAGGATGAACGCCTCCTCGGCAGCTACGAAATCGCGGTCTGCGACCACGTAACTGGCTATCATAAGGTCGCGTTCCTGTCCTTGGAACCTGTCAACGGTATCGACAAACGGCGGCGGGTCCATCGGCATGCCGGCAGCATCCACTAAGAGGTTTCGGATTGTAGACATCTGCGCTCGATGCGGGGTCACGATGCCGAGGTGTTCCGTCCAGAATTCTTGATCGCCTGGACCTTGTCCGCCGGCTCCCAGGATGCGCCGGTATAGCAAAGCCAGACACGTAACCATTTGGGCTTCGAATGGGTTCGACAATGTCGAAGTATGTACCCCATAGCTCACCACCACAACCGGAAGCTCTGGGTCGAGGAGCCGAAGAAACACATCAGTCCAAGGTAGATTCGCAGGCCAATCGGCAGGGGGCTGTCCTGTCGCTGGTGGAACCACAATGGAGAGTCGGCGCTCAGGGAAGAACGCCTCATATCCTTCGCTGTAGAAGCGTTCTCTTGGCCATCCCGATATCTCGGTGTTTGTCCTATAGTTTCGGTCAAGGGCAACAGGGTCTTTGCCATGGGTTTCACGCATGTACGAAAAGATGCAGTCGAAAAGCCCTTGCGCGCTGTCCCTCATCTCGAATCCGTATATCGGCCCCAATTGTTTGTGGTCTCCGGCTAAGACGAGATGACCATCTTCGCGCATCAGCAAAAAATAGGCCGCAGCGTGAGCGACTGGAATCTGTGATGCTTCGTCCAATAACAGCAGGTCGAACCACTCGGCAACAGGAGTGTCGTTCCCTGATACAGCCTGCGCCACATGTCCCATCTGTTGCCATGTTCCGCCGACGACAATGCAACTCGCTCGTTCATGAATAGCACTTGGCAAGGCGGTGGCGGCAGGTCTCGTCCTGGCCACATCTTCAATCCGTCCGTCTAAAGGGGGCTTGGCTGACTGGCTGCGAAGACGTATAACGCGCACATGGCATGGGGGATTCCCCTGACGGTCCTGCCGCCGTTGAAGAAGATCTGCTACCTCCCTGAGAACATTATCGATAGCGTTATAATTGCTCGCGCCAACGCCAACAACGATGGAATGGCCGGATCGCCACGACTGTTCAATCCAACCGAGGATAATGCCTGCCAGGACGGTCGTCTTGCCGGTGCCAGGCGGTCCCCAAAGAAGGGATAGGCGTTGAGTAAATGAAGCCCGGAAGGCTTCCTCTTGTCTCGGATTAAAAGGGTTCTTCAGATAATTAGACGCCTCTACCAGCAGGTTATCGACTTGGTCCACAGGGCGGGACATTTGCAGACCGTTGGGCTCATACAACAATCCGTGAGCTGGCTCAACCCGTGGATACTGTTTGCGCGCTGCCATGGTTAATCCCTCCTCCTTCGTCGCCGCATGGGAGGAGGGTTGCCTCCCACTGCTTGCAACGCTTGCGCAACCCGCTCACTCGAGAAATCGTGAAAGAGTGGGTCCAGGACAAGCGGTCGTTGCAGATTAAGCAGCCCCTGATTGATAGCGAATCCGAATAGGCCGCTGTGCCCGGGTCTCAATACCAAATAGGGAGGCTCCCGCATCGCCTCCAGACGTACAACCTCAACTTGAAGCATCCTTCCGAGGGATATATTGACCATCCAGTTGTCAGGTAGTCCTGCAGTGGCGAGCAATGTTTGGGCGTCCGGGAATGATAGCCCCAGATAGTTCCGCCATGGCACATCGAGTTCGATGCCGTCATCCTCGTTCGATAACGCCAACAGGAAGTCACCATCATTAATCCTTGCATCTCGCGATGTAGGAGCAAAGGCGAACGCCCGCAACTCTGCGCTAACAAATCTCGCATCAGTTGCTCTTATCTCATCAATGCAGGCCTCGACCTCTGCGCCTATCGCTGGACTAAGCCCGCGTATTGAGAAGAAATGGGCTTCACGCTCTTCAACTGGAAGCAATCGCCGTTGTCGATTCTCGATCTCTTGGCATGCCACATTCAGCTTCTCAAAAGCGATCAGGCTCCGGGCGCGTTCTGGAATTCTCGTTTGCGCTGGAGGAGCCGCACGGAATGGAGCCTTGCGCAAGATGAGTCGGTCACGATACTGTTCCCTCAGTCTTCGGACCACATGCTGAAGCGCGCGAAGGTGAGTGCTGGTCGCATGCTTGATGCCCTCATAAAGTTCGTCGCGTGTGTACCTCCTCCATCGTGATGGATTGCCCGGGAATCTGGAATCAAAGTGACGAAGGAAGATCGTGTCTTGCCAAAGCTCGTATGCACGTTCGAACGGAATCTGATCGCTCATGGGCGTTCTGAATCCAAATGGCAGCCGGAACTCATATGGGTCGCCATTTTCATTCCTGACCGGAAAAAGTGTGTTTGCCGTTTCAAAAAGGGAGTAGTCGTGTGGGATTGGAAGCCCAAGTAGCAACCGCACAACATCCTTGACGATTGTCCCCGGCTGAGACTTGAAGAGGTCAGGGTCAGGAAGCACTTGTTCAGGCGGGAAAAGTCGAATCAGTAATTCGATGAGGTTAACGACCTCTGGGTGGTTCATGTGTCTTTCGAATACCCGACGCAGTTGACGAACTTCAAGCATGTCCCAGAAAAAGATGTGAGAGGAGACGCGCTGACCCGCAGGCAATCCTTCATTGGTAGTGGAAACATCCTCAAGCCATCCCGAGACGAGTGTGATGAATTCCACCAAACGGGCCCGTTCTGTGTCGGGATTCATTGAATCCACTCGGTCCACAACAAACACATGCTCCTCTGTCTGCGGTGGATCGCCTTGAGTTCTTCCGGCCCGGAAGTAGACGCGGGCAGCACCTATGGCGAAGGTGATGCCAGAGCCCGGATCGAAATGGATCGTGATGAAGATGTTCTGATCGCTCCACGCAGGCATGAGCGCACACCTGCGTCCCTCAATGGGCACGGGCTGGCCCGTCGCGAGGGCTTCTGCCCTGACCGAGAGGATGGATGCATCTGCACGGAGCTGATGGCTTGACGATTCCGCTGCCTGCCACTGGGGCGAATTGTTTACGATGGCATTTCTGAGTGCGTTGGTCGTAACAATTCCGTTCTGGCGGATCAACTCGGCTTGCCCCTGGTTGAGCCATGGCAAGCGGGAGAGATGATCACAATTCTCAGCATCCTGTCGGCAGTAGCGAACGTAATCGCAAAGCTGGCATTTGGGTCCCACATGCCACGGAGAATCCCCTGGGGCTTGGCCTAGAACTCGAAGAAGTCGTTCCTCGAAAAACTGTTTCACATGAACTTGGTAGACCTCGTATGGAACTGGAACCAGTGTCTTTAGCAAAGCCAAAGTAACAGGATCGGATTCCCCTTTTGCCTGTATATCCCTAACCAAGTTCCTGAATGCGTTCGCGTCATGGCTACCTGGCCAAATGAATCCTTCTGCACTGACGCCATATCGACCGGACAACCCACGCTCAACCAGAGCCGCTGCCAAGGACAGCGCATAATAGGTAACTTCGGTGAAGTGGCGAAGCGACGGTTCTGCAGCCATCTTCACGTCGATGACATGAATCTCATATTCTGGTGCAGGGTCGGGGTCTCCGATTAGCGGAGCGCCAGTACCGTAAGACCTAATCCAAATGATGTCTGGCCGCGCTCTTACCGGCTCCAGCCTATAAGTATCGTAAGCCTGCTGGAGACCGGAAGTGATGCTCGATGGTACTTCGTATTCGCCTTCAACGATTGCAGTCGGCGGGGTCTCCCGCTCCAAAATGCTGAGCAGATTTTCGACTCTGTCGAATGGTCTGCGGCCGAGTAGATCATCAACGTCAGTTTGCTCAACGTACTCGATGGTGTCAGGCGGCGACGTGGCGATCAGGTCCTGATATTTATCGGCTTCCCATCGTCGGCCCGCCGCCTTGATAAGTTCAATACCAGGCCGTTTGTATGTGTCAGACTCAATCCCGAGGGAAGCTGTTTCTGCATCTGAGGCGAGTCTGAACCTAAGAAACCGGTCACAGTCAAACTTGAATGTTAGGGCAAGCGTCCCTTTATCGAGTTTCGGCATATTGCCTGCCTCCATGTTCTTTCGTAAGATCAAGCGCGCCCTGGAGTGACAGCAGATCGCTATTCTCCTGCCCGATAACAGCCGATGCCACGATCATGGCGCGTTCAAGGTTCAGGCGATCCGGGTCGCGGAAACCGATCTGTCGAGTCTTACCCAGATCTTCAGCGTATGCAGATGCCTGCTGTTTAGCCTGTTTGATTGCGGTACGCGGAACCGTCACATTGTCCGAACTCTCTGACGGCACCTGATTGCCCTTACGACAGACAAACACGGCATCCCATTTGATGGTGCCGTTATAGGAATGCAGTCCACCCTGACCTTCACCGCGCAGGGGCATAACGGTCGCACATTTCAGCCCGGAACGAACAAGTGCGTCCCCGAGAGCTCCCCAAGCCACGGGTGACTTGTGGTGATAGGTGAAAACCATAATTCCGTCCTTTTTGAGCACGCGGCGGCACTCACAGAAAATGCGGTGCAAGCTGTTCCGGTAGACTTCGATAGACTGGTCGCCGCGATCCGTTAGAGCGAGGTTCTCCTTAATCGGGGCTGCAATGGCCGGATTGTCGTAAGGAGGTTCGGCCATACCGAGGGACTGGTGCCAAGCCAGGTAGAAGTCGGAAAGTTCTGAGTAGCTGAGATTGTCGAAATACGGCGGATCGGTGAGGATTAGGTCGATACTGCCATCCGGAATCCCTTCGAGGCTTTCGGAGGTCTTGGTGGATATCGAAGCCCGGGATGATCCTCCCAGCACTCTCCATGGGTGCGTTGAGACTTCTTTCGCGGCGGTTTGGCGATAGATCATCGCTGGTTTTCGTCCACCCTTTGGGTCCAGATTGGTGGGCGCTGCGGCGAACGCCACTGCCTTGGCAATCTTGCCGAGGACATTTGGGAAAGTGCCGCGTCCGATGCCGTCGAGCCATGGGTTGATTTCCACCGGCCTGGTGATGTGCCGGTACCCGTGGATTGAAAACATTGGGCTAATGCGCCGATACCCAAACGCATAGGCCGTATACATGCAGTTCGTTGTAAGGTGTTCGCTGAAGGCAATGGCCAGAAGCCTGCGCGACCTCGGGTCCTCGACTCTGGTGATGGCTTGGCCCAACAGTGTCAGGTGGAGCAGTTGACGGTCGTTGAAGAGATCGCGGTATCGGGTGAAGCCGTGGATCAGTGGCCTCGCGTCGGACCGACCATCTGCCGGAATGGCGCGGCTGGGTGCGAAGCCACCGTCGGCCTTTTCAACATCCTCCAGAAGACTGCGCGCCCGACCGTAGCGAATACGGTCGCCTTTGCTCGCCGTTTTGAAGTGGCGAGTGACACCGGTCCGTGTCTCTTCAAGATACTCCTGTGCAAAGAGTCGCCATTCAGGCCGCATTGGCGCATCCCCACGCTCGCCGAGTCCCGACACGTCACCGCACCCTGGGCATCTGACCTTTCCCTGGTCAAGGGTTCCTTGTGCGATGCGGGTGCGCGTCCCGCATCCGCATCGGATTTCCTTGCGGGCAATAGGAATCTCCGAGACCTCATGGCAGCTTTTACAGAACACCCATTGAAGACCTTTTTCCTTGCTGTACGCCAACTGGTAATGGGGATGAATTTCAAAGGTTGTTCCGCAGGCTTTGCAGGTTCGACACTCGACCCAGAAATGATGGAGAACCACGCGTTCGCCTGTACCTGGAACGGTTGTCCGGTGAAAGGGGCTAATCTGTGCGGACACCGTTTCACAAAGAGCGGCGATTTCCGGTGACAAAGGATCGTAAGAAGCTGTTTCAAGTTCGAATCGCGTGATGAAGGTGGCAACCGGATCGATGTCGTACCCAATCACGCGGGCACCACAGTGCCCGGCCTCGACAAGGCTGGTGCCTCCGCCCACGAAGGGATCGAGCACGACCGCACCGTCCAGAGACAGGTCTCCGAGATACAGGTCCCAGAACCGGTCGGCTTCCTCGGGTTTTAGGGATAGGCCAGTCAGGATGGCCCTGAACTGCGAGCCAAGACGCCGTGCAAACCAGCGATGGACCCGGTAGATCGGATTGGTGCACTGACCTTCACGAAGAGCGAGCTCGGCGATCTCGGCAATAGGGACCTTGCCCGATTCAAGCAGAGTGCCTTCTGGAAATGCGGTAAAAGTCGTTTGCTGACCAGGTTCGCCAGAAAGCGGATTGGTCTGGGAGACACGCTGGGCCAGGTTCATGGTGCGCCCCCCTTCGTCGTCTGCTTCCGCAACATGACGAGGTCGTCGTCCAACCCATGGCGGAGAAGATCGAGTCTGGATGACGCAGCCACAAGGCTCTCGGCGTGGACCGGCTTGATCCGAAACGGGAAGAGGCTCGGGCTGTCGATCAGATCTTTCAGCGGAGCCGAGCCGTTGGCACGGGCGTGGAGAGACGCTTCGGCCAGCCAAGCGATCAGACGGAAATCATCAATGGCCAGCGTTGTCCCGCCAGAGTAGATGCCCTTTGCGCCGGTCTCCTGAAGCACGCCCCAGTCCAGATACGAGCGCAGCACGCGGCGGGCTGCTCTGGAAACGGTCTCCCGCTCGCCGTATTGCTCGCGGACCCGGCGCTGGACATGAGCTGCGGCAGCGGAGCCCTGAAGCCTCAGAAGACGGCCGGTCTGGGTGGCTACACCCGACCAGAACGGGTAGACGGCCATGACCATCCCCCAGTGGATGGCCAGATGATCGCATCGAGGAACACGTTTGAGGAGCTGCAGTCCTTCGACGCGCAACGAATCGAGTTCGCTCGGAACCGTCAGCCACGTCTTAAGAAGAATCGTAATGATCTTCTCGCGGTTGCCGCGTTCAGCCTGACCGCCGACGGAAACCTTGTCCTTCAGCAGCTCCTGCAAGGCATCGTTGACCGCAGCCTTGTCATTCCCAGCCAGGATCAGGTTGGCTGTCTGCTCAAGCCATTCCAGACGTACCCGCTGACTGAATCCGATCTGGTCGGTCCGTCTGGTCATCCGCCCCTCCTCTCGATTTGGATCAGAGGGACGATGAGTTCCTCGACTGAAACGCCGCCGTGACTCACGGCGCGCTGCTTTTCTTGGACAAACGCCCGCCGAGCAGGGGCCAGCAGGGCGAGGTAATCTTCGGGGAGCCCAACGGTTCCCCATTCCAGCGCATCGGGAAATCGTTCTTTCACTTTTCCGCGAAGGGCTGCGTCGGGATAGATGCGGACTCGTTCGCCGCGCAGGTCCGCCACAGCCCCTTCGGATGGACGACCGCAACCTTCCGCCTCAAGGTTGCCATGATCAGAAGTCAGAAAGATACGGAAGCCCCGATCCAAGAGCAGATCGAGGAGTGTGTTCAGGTACGGCTGCTTGGCCCACTGGCCCACTTGGTTGTGCATCCCGGCAGTGCCCATTTCCATCCCGTGCATGATCTTGTCGACCTTGTCCACGACCAGCCCGGCGACCCTTGCCTTGGGATGAGAAAGCGCTTCGGAAACGTTTTCCAGGCCGCCGTCGCCCAGGCCCTTGAGGTAGACGACCTCGTTTGGCATAAGGCCCTGATCCGCCCAGAACTGCGCCCAGAGAGCGGGTTCCTTGTCCGTGGTCTGGATACTGTTCGGGAAAAAGATGGGAGCCTTGCCGGCAAAGGTTGCCTGGCGCGAAACGGAGGTGAGCGAAGGAATCCAGGCAAAGACCGCCTGCTCCCGGAATCGCAGCCCGGGCTGTTTTGTGGCAAGTGCTTGGCGGACCACCAGCCATTGGTCCAAGGCAAGGCCGTCCACCACGATCAGTGCGATCTTGGCGGTGCGGTCTTCTCCCATTTGGCGGGCAAGAAATCGCGGGAGGTGATGCAACATGACCGGAGGAACCGGTGGCAGATTGACCAGGCCGGCATACCGCTTGAAGAGCCAGGCTGCGAAACCGGCATCCACCTGTGCCTGCAAGTTCTTGATGCGCGTGTCAGTCGGTTCGGAAATCGCTTCGGCCTGATCGTTCGCCAGCAGGATCGCCTCCGCCCATCCGCGGGCAAAGTGGAACCAGTCCGTGTGCTTCGCGTCCTCGGCCGGAATGGATGCCTCCAGGCTGTCGATGAGCTTGCCCAGGCGACGGGACCTGTCTTCGATGGGAGCGGTTCGAACGCCGATGCCTACCCAGGTCTTGGACAAGGTGTCCGCATGCTCGTGCGGAACTGAATGCAGCAACCCCTCGACGAACAGGTTATCGATGTAGACCCGGATGTCATGGTGGTCGAAGGGGAGTTCGATGGGTCCCTCAATGGACAGACCGTAGGGCTTCTCGTCCTCACGAACGCCGGACGTCCCTTTGGCTGCTTCACGGTCAAGAAAGATCGGCCAGCGCTCTTGCAGGAACGCGAAGAAGGCTTCTCTGTCCGCCACCAGGGTCTCAAGTGGCCAGTCGTCGAAGACGTTACTCTGGCGCAGAAGCTGGATGAACCGTCCGTCGAGGTCAGCCGGGATTCTTTGGCCGCGGTAGTGACGGCGCAGCAGCACCCGCAGGAGGTCCGATGGCTGTTTGACCAACTCGGGCGCGATTTCAAAGACGTGCCGGAGGACGAATTCCTTGGTGGCGTTGTCGCCCAATTGACCGGGTGCATGTCTCTTCTGCGCCTCATACAAGGCATCGAGGTCCCCGCGATCCAGGGCGGTCACAACCGGGTAACTGAGGTTCGGGAAGATGTCGCCGAGGTTGAAGGAGAGTCTGCGACCGGCCTGGAGGAGATCATAGGGCAACCCACTGAGGTCGCTTGCTTGCGAGCGCAATACGACGACCAGGTCCATGTGCTCGCCACGGTCCCAGCGGGAGCGGAACTTCGACTCGTAGGCATAACGGAACGCGATGTGGTCCTCAAACGGGATCAGCTCGAATCCGCGCTCGCGGACGCCTTCGAGAATGCCTTCTTCGAGGAGGAGTCCGTCCGGATCGGCCACCAGGGTGAGTCGGGCGACCTTCGGGGTAAATTCCTTCAGGATTTGATCGCGCCAGCTACTCATGAACACCGCCCTCCACCCGAATCACAAGCAGCGGCACCATTTCGGGATAGGCATGGGCCTTCTGATCGAGCTGCTCCTGGAAGCTCCGCTCCTCCTGCGAGAGAAGGTTCAGGCGATAATTACGGACCTGGGGCAGGCCGATCCGCTCGACGGTCTTGCGGCGCGCGCCAAAGGCGTAGTCGGCCTTCTCGCGCTCGCGTGCGATGCGGCCCCGGTGCTCTTGCACGAGCGCTTCGTAGATTGGCTTCCCGTGCTCCTCTGCGGCACTTTGCAGCTTTGCGAAAGCGGCTTGGGAGACCTCGGCGTCAAGAACGGACCGGACCTTTGTGCTTGCCGCGAGGAGCTGGTCCCATACGTGTCTGGCCGTCGGCATATAGACCATGCCGTTGTCGGCCAGGAAGAGAGGCATGATCCGTCGACGGTTCCACTCCATGGTGGCAATCGCGATCCGCCACAAGGACCAGACGCCCTGAACTTCCTCGGAGAGACCTGGGATCGACACGATGGGAACCGGCTGGCCCGGCGCAAAACGCGGGAGCCGCATGGCCAGTCCGCGGACCTTCGGCTCTTCAAGGGTAAGGTGACGGGCGGCCGGTAGCCTCTCGGCTTCCTTACCGGTGAAGACCACATTCTCGTATGTCTCGCCGTCGGGCCAGGTGAGTTTCCAGCTCTGGCTTCTCCTCTCGGCCTGGCCGCCATGCGCCTTCAGGTAGCTCACGGTCATGCGCTCGACCCAATGGGGCAAGGGGTGGGTCAGCAGCCGCTGGGCTTCGCCAGGCTCCAGGTCCTCCGTCGCGCCAAGGACGGATGCGGTCGTGCGTGCATCGCGGGCCTGCTCCTGCAAGCGGGCGACCACGCTCTCCACGGATTCCTCCACTTTTTCGGGATTGAGGATCGCCTCGACATACATCTCGTCGAACATGTGGCCCGCCTGGGCCGAGTCGAGGACGTCGCCGGTCTTGTCGATGCCGAACTCCTCGAAGATGACGGCAAGCTTCTGCTCCAGTACCTCACGGACCCGATGCTCCACAGAGCCTTCGAAGACGAAGTTGACCGCGCGCACCGCATGGGCCTGGCCGATACGGTCCACCCGGCCGATCCGCTGTTCGAGGCGCATCGGGTTCCAGGGGATGTCGTAGTTGATCACCACGTGGCAGAACTGGAGGTTCAAGCCTTCTCCGCCGGCGTCGGTGGAGATGAGAATGCGGACATCCTTGGCAAATGCCTCCTGGACTCGCTTACGTTCTTCCATGTCCATGGAGCCGTTCAGACAGACGACCGAGAACCCGCGCTCAGTCAGGAACCGACGCAGCATCTCCTGGGTGGGAACGAACTCGGTGAACACCAGCGCCTTCAACTCCGGGTCGCTCTCCTCGGACTGAAGGCGGTAGAGCCAATCGAGCAACGCCTCGGCCTTGGCATCCGGTCCGATCTGCTCGCAGCGGGCCGCGGCTTCCAAGAGCAGCTTGACCTCGGCGCGCTCGTTCTTGAGCGCCTTGAGGCGGGTGCGGAGCAACACGTCGATTTGCTCCTGGCCGTCCAGGTCCGCCCATTCCTCTTCAGTGGTGAGCGGGAATAATGTCAGTTGTTCCTGGGGTGCGGCGAGCGCCTCGAGCCGCCTTTCAAGCGTGGTGCGGATGGCGCTGGTACTGGAGACCACCAGGCGCTGCATCAGGATCATCAAGAAGCCGATGTAGCTCCGCTTCTCCCGCATGGCCTGGTTATAGCCTTCCCGCACGTATTCGGTGACCGCCTCGTATAGGTGCTGCTGGTTGCGGTGCTGCTCTCCCCATGAGACCGGGCCAAGCTGCGTGCGCCTCGGTTTGAACAGGGGCTTTCCATCGGCATCGATAGCGCGGCGCTTCTCGGTGCGGATGACATGCGGCTGGACCCGCTCGCAGGTGACGCTGCCGACGTCCGGGAACTCCTGGGCGTCGATCAGGGAAACCAGCCGATGAAAGGCGTCGGTCTTACCCTGGTGCGGGGTGGCCGAAAGCATCAGGAAATATGGCGCAGCCTCGGCCAGGCCTTGGCCCAACTTGAATCGGGCTACTTGATCGGTGCTGCCACCGAGACGGTGTGCTTCGTCCACGATGACCAGGTCCCAGCCAGTGGAGATCAGGTCCTCGAACCGCTCCCGGTTGTGCTCGCTCACCTGGGCCGCACTCCAGCCGCGCCGCTTGTCCAGAGGCTTGACCGAATCCATCGGCACGACCACCTGCGAGAACATCTGCCAGGCATTGGCGGGCAGAACCTCCAAGTCGGAATTGACCTTTTCGCCGTTTCCCGGGCCCGTCACCGGGGCGATCCGTTTCAGGGTCTTGATGTCCTCGGGGAGCACGAGCTGGAAGGTCTCGCCGAAGTGGAAGCGCATCTCGCTGACCCACTGGCTCACCAACCCCTTCGGGGCGATGACCAGCGTCCGCTTGACCAGCCCGCGAAGCTTGAGCTCCCGCAGAATGAGTCCGGCCTCGATGGTCTTGCCCAAACCGACCTCGTCCGCCAGGAGATAGCGCACCCGGTCATTGGCGATGGCGCGGGACAGAGCACGAATCTGATGCGGCAGCGGAATGACGGAGGACTCGATGGGCGCGAGCAGGACGTCCTGGGTCAGGGCATCTGCTACCCGCGCGGCGGCGGCGATGTAGGCGATGTTGTCCGGCGAACCGGTGCCCGCGCTCTCCAGGGACTTGAGCCTGGAAGCCGGGATGCGGACCACGGAGTCGCGGCCGGGCAGCCAGACGCGGCAGGTCGTCTCGCCCCAAAGTGTCTGGGTCTCGATGACTTTGCCAACCTGCCCGTATTCCTCGCTGTATGCCCATGTGATGTTCATTGCTTCTCACTCAGGAATCTTGAAGTCGTCATGCGGGAAACTCATAGACGCCAGCTCCACAATGCCTTCCTCACAGACCCAGTAGTGCAGATGGTGCTCGCTATCGATGTCGCGTCGATACGCCTTGGCCCGATCACTCTTTCTCACTCGTTGGGGATTTCCACCACCGGCACCGGTTCTCAGTGCGTGAGTTCGAGCCATATTGGTGCCTTCGAGCGCGTCGACAACCGAGTGCAGCAAATTGGAGGAAAGTGTCTGTGACGGATTGTGGCTCTGGAATGAATTCAGAAACCAGTTGCCCACACTAAAGCGTGGAACGTCGTCCCAGTCTGGGTCCATGCCGCGAGCCAAACGCGCTTTGTAAACTGCAATGTGAACGGCCGTTTCAACACCGACAGCATCCGCTGCCTTAAGCAGAATGGTTGCTTCATCAAGGCACCCGATTAGGCCCCTAAAATCATCGCAAACCAGCACATCGCCTTCGAAATATTCTGGCGGTGCAGGTGGCGTACCCAGGTCGTCACGTTCATGTTCGAGCATCTGGATGATGGCACGAACCCGGATGATCCGATCCGGGGCGCGGCGCAGAATCAACGAATGATCGGACACCGACTCCTGACAGTGACGACGGAGGATAGCGATCAATACAACGCATCGGGCCAGATCGGATTGCAACCGTGTACCTGAACACAGCCGGAGAATGTCTGGTTCGGTCGTCAGTCCTTCTGTGAGAACATCCCGGATGCGGAAGTAAGTTTCAAAGGATGGTGTCAACTGGAGAATCCGGTCCACGACCGCGGCAACGGTGTTGACGTCATATTCAACGATTCCGGTTGCGCTGAACAGCCGCTTGAGCTGATCCCGTAGAGGAAATAAGTCGTCAGCGAAGAGCGCCTCGGACGCCTGTTCGCTCATGTAGATAGCTACCCATGGCTCGTCCAGCAACTGGCTCCAGTCGAGCAGTGTCTCCAAATAACGATGGACATCGTCAGCGGACCCGTGTTCCGGTGGAGCTGCCAACACTCCCGCGTCAATGGTTACGCTGGGCATGGTCTACTTACCTCTCTGCCTTTTTCTTTTGGCTGCTGCTGCGCGCAGTATCGACTCGGATTCAAACTGACTCTGGTCAAAAAATCCTTCCGGCCAATCCAAGATGGCCCCGAATTCGTTAACCTTAACTTCCCGAAAAACGGACGAACCATCAGTCTTTTCTACGAAGTAGACCTTTAAGTTTTCAGTTACACGATTGTTTTTGTCTTCCGCAGCAGCCCGATAGCGAAGCCTGTTGATGAGATACTCACTATGCGTCTCGATGAGGCATTGCTTGCCCGACAATACGATTGACAGGAAGAAATCAGCCAGTCGTGTTTGAACCTTCGGGTGAAGGTGAAGTTCAGGCTGTTCGAAAATGAGTGTGGTGTCACGGTCAGCAAGCAAAGACATAACAAGGATCGGCAGCACTTGGCTAACTCCGACACCCACGTGAGTGAGGTCATGATTGGGTCCCCCCTCGGACAGAGAGACTTTCAGTTCATGTCCCAACTTGCCCTTGTCCACGCTATGAGCGGTCTCGGCAACGCCTAGATATTTCAGCCAATCGGTAACCGCCGCTTCAAGTGATCGAGGCACGGGACTTGGATCGAAAGGCGTCTTGCCGAATACCGCTGAAGGGATATATCGGATGAGCCGTTCGCGGTGAAGGTTGAGGACAGCCGCTGTCATTTCACCCTGAAGTCCAATGTCAGTCGGGTCTGCATGCGCCGCCAGTGGATACAAAGGTTTCGGCTCGTCACGTAACGGTCCGAGGTATTTCACCGAGTTGGAAAAGAACATTGCCAGGTAAGCTGATGCGTTCATCAAGTCAACCGGTGGGCGATACGGGAGCAACTGATACTCTGACTCGGTGGCCTTCCGTTCAGACCGCAGAACGTCCACGATCATTGCTTGCAAATCTGTCCATTCGCTCAATACGCGACGCAATTCGCGTCTTTTGTCCGGTGGCAGTTTCCGAGTACGGTCGATCCATTCACGGATGGGCATACCCGCTCCCACCTCGAAGAGCGCCGGTTGTTTGGCGAACAACGCAGCGTACTTTTCACCCAGTTCCGTCTGCAGTTGAATAATCAATGCATCAGGAATCACGAGTTCCCGATCCAAGAATGGCGCACGGCGGTATCGTGGTGCATCGTCCATTAATACCATTTGAATATACCGAGCAATCTCCTCGACCATGTTGACCCGGATGAAAAGTCGGTCTGGCAGAAAGTGCCGCAAGATACACCCGACTGGCTCGGCGCTTATGAGTTCCTCGCGTAGCTCGTCTAACGAGTCTTGATCAAGGACAATGTCGTATTCCAAACTGGCGCGAGAGATTTCATTGTCCGGTTCTTCTACATTGAGGTTGGCAATTTTCGCCCTGCCATCCTTGGTTCTTGTGACGGTGAGTTCATATCGCCTATCTGTATTGTCCTCGCCGCGGGCCAGAAGGGACATCGTGAAAAGGAAAAGGTGTGGCTGAAGTTGATACAACTCGCGTTCTGGGCTTCCTGGATTCGTATCAAAGGACAGCTTGCAGGCAATTTCCTTAATGGAATCGATACGCCGCCCATAGATTACTACCGGGCCAGGGAGGCGCATGTTTTCGATGATGGCCATCTGCGCATCTTCGGTGGGATGGCATTCCCAGCCGATGGTGATTTGGTCAAACTCTCCTTCATAAGACCGCAGGTCGTCGAATTGCCCAAGTCTCGCTAAGGTCCCGTTCAGCACCACAGACCGGCTACCCACTTTGTGGGCCAGAGTCTGGCTTACAAGCAAAAGTGATTGCAGAATTGTACTCTTGCCACTGCTGTTCGGACCGGCGAATAAAGTGAGTGGCGCGAGCGTAAGCGGCGTCTCCTTGACGATGGATTTGAAATTCGAGACGGTCCACTTGGTAATCATATATCCTCTCCTTTACGTGTGACAGCCTGGTCGTACCACATGAGGAGCTTCGGGTCTTCCTGGAGGACGTTCTCAGGAACCTTCCGGGCCACGGTGATGATTGTGGCATAGTCACGCTCCTGCCATGCCTTCTTGAATCCGGCCCGGACGGCCTCAAGGCGGAACACCTTCAGGCGCTTCTGGCTGGATGCCCGGTATTCCTCGAACTCCCTGAGCAGCGACCGCTCGCGCAGCTTCTCCAGGTCGCCGGCCTTGTTAGGGTCGGGCACGTACCAGCGGTCCTTGCCTTTTCCGCGCAGGCTCTCGTCTTCCTTTGAAAGGTTCCGAAGCTCTTTAAAGTTCGAGGAGAGGTAGCTGTGGACCTGGTTCGGCACCTCACCCTTGCCGTCGTAGCGGAGGAAGTTTTGTTCGAGTAGTTCGTCGAGCTCGAGCAGCTTCTCTGTCTTTTGCCACCCACCAATTTCCTGCATGAACTGGGGCTTCAGCTCTCCTGCCGTCTGGGGTTTTCTTAGGATCTGCTGCCGAAGCCACTGAATCGCCGAGGACTCGTCGGTGACGAAGAGCTGAAGCTGCAGAACCTCTCGGACGGTCATTCGTTTCTTGTCGTACTCGGCCACCTGCTCGGGGAGGAATAACATCCCATCCCGCTCGGAGAACCTCTGCACAAGCCCGGCGTAAAATTCCGCAGCGGACATCGGGACGGTCACTCCCCGCTGGACATGGAAAGCGACCATTCGGTCGAACAGCAGGTAATTCTGGCGTTCGGCGATAACTTCGGCCTGTCCATCCTTGGAGACGAAGACTGGGAGCTGCTTAAGGTGGGTGCGGATGAAGTCCCAGACACCTTCTGTCGTACCCGCTTCAAGCTTGAAACGCTCTTCAAGCCCACCATTAGGCTTATATGCGGAGATGACCAGGTCTTGTTTTACAGCGTTCGCGCCGCTGATTTGCTTCTTCGTCTTGCTTCCCTTATCCAGCACTCGAACATCGGCTACTACAAGACCGGCCTTACCAAGGGCTTCCTGAATTGCGCTCCACACGCTATTGCGCGAGTTATGGAATTCGACAGTCATCCATCGCCCAGGTTTCAAGCATCCGTGCATGGCGCTGAAACAGATTTGCATCAGGGATAAGTACTCAGGTAAGCCTTTACCTTGTATCCCACTGATAATTGCTTCCTGATCGGTGTTCGTGTGAACACGCAACCATGATTCCCATAAAAAACTCAGCTCGGAATAGGGCAGATTGTCTCCGAAGGGTGGATCAACAAAAATGTAGTCAATGGAATTTGGAGGTAATTGCTTTGAGATGAACGAGGTAGATTGCGTTGAGATTGCTACAGCGCCCGACACTAACGTTTGCGCCTTTGCAGCGACGAACTTCTTTATCTTGTTGCGGTAGGCCGTAAAAGGATTCGACTCGCATATCTGGCTTCCGACATATAGCGTTCCGCTCATTGGGTTGTAAGGGAACGAAACGCCCGGACGGTAGCGATTCATTTTGCTGATATTGATCAATTGGCTTGTGAACAGAAGGCGTAGAAGCCTGGGGACCCCCGAATTTTCAAATCTATTCTCGAGTTCTGACAGTGCCCATAAAGTGCGCTCAAAATAGAAATGATGAGCATGTGTAATGCCCTCATGATAGCCACGCTGGAGATCTCCCCATTCGGAAGTACGGAACATCAATTCTGGAATGGGCACGAAGTGAGGTGGGATATCTTTTTCGATTGTGCGCAAGGTCTCAAGATCGGTTGCATCAGGGCTTTTTTGATATGAGCGCCTCCCGACGTGATATTCAATCAAGACTGGTACTCGCGTTGACCTCTTAATATTCCTGCCCAACCATTTGTCGTAGTGGGTTTCGATTCTCCTTTGAAGTCCACGCTTTGTCAGCTCGGTTGAGCAGTGAGGACAGGGGAATATCGAAGACACCTTTCCAGATTCTTCATCTACGGCAGAATCGAAAAATACGACATCATTTGAACACTGAGGGCAGATAAAGACGTCGGACCAGACGGTGAAGTTGATAATTCCTTTGGTCCTTCCGTCCGAGTGGACCGTCTCCCACATCCATTTAAGTTCAGTCTCGACTTCCTTGATTATCCTTGTGGCTTCTCTTTCGAACAGCCCAATGTCGATGGGGAGGTTGTAGTTGTTTGCGATGAAAGTAGCTGCGGGTGAAAGATCGCAAAGAATTGCCTTTCGCTCGCCCCACTTTGGCATAGAGGCTTCTGCATTTTCAGCCTCCACCATTGAGCGAAAATCACCTGGCGGTGAACCACAGGCCTGGGCAGCGACACCTGTCATGCCGGTCCCACAGAATCCGTCGAGGACCACATCCCCAGGCTCGGTGTAATGCAGGACGTACCGCATGATGGCCTTGTGTGGCACCTTAGTATGGTATGTGTGGGCGTTGTAGATCGGATCGTTCTTGCCCTCGCTCACATCTGTGGCGAACGGCTCGCGGCTGTATGGTTTGCTCGGGTCGTAGGGCCTGCCGTAGTGCTTGATGAAGTCGGCAATAAACGGGTTGGGGCAGGCAGTATAGTACGGCGGGTCGGACAGAGCCAGGATGTCCTCCTCGGAGCCGATGGGGAACCCCTCGATCTTCCGAAACTCAGGGTCCTTCAGCTTCTCGCGCAGGCGGCCGAGGAAATGCGTCCGCCGCTCCTCGTCGTTCGGGAACGTCATGCCGAGACACTCCACAGGACCCTGCGGTTTGGCTGCAGGTTGAATGTCGAAGATGCTCTGCTCGTATGGGTTCTTTGCCATCTGCCGCTCCTTACTCGAGTACGATCCGGACTTTGCCGGGTTCCTTGCCCTTGGTCAGTCCGTCCAGGTATTCCTCGAACCGCTTCCGCATCTCCGCTGGGGTGGCTGGTGAGCCGCCAGAGAGCAGGGCGTCGCGCAGGTCCGCGATCTTGACCGAGACCTTGGTGAGCCCGGAGAGAACCTCCTGCAAGGCATGGATGAAGTCCTGGTCCAGGTCGTCCGGCAGGGCCCGTTTCTTGATGAAGCCATCCACCAGCTTGCGCGGCTCGGGCTTGAGCAGGCTCAGGTTCCCCTTGGTGGTCGGATCTTCGAGGTTGGCGAGCAGCGTCTGGGTCCAGTTCTCGACCAGCTTGTCGAGCTCGCCGTCCAGGGCGTTCAGCATCGTCGCCGCGGGAGCGGCAGGCGGTTCCGAACCCGGCTTGAAGTTGCAGTGCGGGCAGACCGGCGATGCTTCCAGTTCCTGCTCGGTGAGCGCAAAACAGCTCTTCAATCCGGCGAGCCGGTTCTGGAAGTCCGAGAGATGTTGGCGCGGCATCAGGTCGATGGTGGAGAGCTTCTGCAGGTCCTTGAGCCGCTCGTCGCCCATGAGCTGGGCCTTGCGCTTGTCCTCGTTCACGCCGAGGCGCGCTTTGGCGTGCATGGAAAGGTAGGTTAGCAAGTAGGCCTTCTTGAGGTCGCCGAGCTTGCGCTGGGTCTGCTGGCGGAATGCCGCCGCGCTCCGTTTGGCCGGGTCGCCGATCTGGGCGAGCACCTCGTCCCGCGCCGTCTTCATCTTGTCGATCCACTCGTGGCCGGTGGGCAGAACCGCCTCGGCGGTGGAGAGGTACGAGGCAGTGGACCCGAGGTCGACCACCAGTTCCTCGAGCGACTTGATCTCGGCAAGAGAACTCAGCCCATCCCGATGAGCGGTCACTTCCGAGGCGTCATAGCGGAAATTCTTGAGCTTGCCGGTCGTCGTGTAGGCCTGCAAGGATTCGAGGAAGGTCTTAGTCTCGTCCAGTTTCGCGCGGAGCTTCTTGATCTCATCATCGGCCAGCAGGCTGCGGCCCCAGAAGAACAATCCGGTCTGCATGCTCTGCTGCACCAGCACCAATTTCTCCACCGCTGCGGTGACGGCCTTCTGCAGCTCCTGAACCGGCTCGTCCTTGCCCTGGGTGACCAGTTGCGCCATTCCCGGCGTGAGCCCAAGAAGTTCGAAAAGCGCCTTGAGCGCCGGAAGGTTCCAGTCCTTGGGCCGTTCGATGTGCTTGAACTGGGCAAGTTCATCAATGCCTGTCCCGGCCAGTTGCGCCAGACCCGTGGCATCGAACTTCTTGCCCGGGATGGAGAGGACCACCTCACCGGCATAGACCAGCGCGGCCAGCACTACCACGGCCCATTCGGGTTCGAGGCGGAGCGATTGCGGCGCGAGGTATTCCACGCCGAGGACGTCCTGGATCAGCTCAGAGCGGTTGACCACCTGTCCGTGGCCCTTTTTCTTGGCGACACCGAGAATGTGCTTGGCGTACTTGGACCGGTAAGGATCGAGCCGGTCACCGTCGAGAAGCTCCAGGGCATCCAGCACCGCGGTGGCCTGCTTGGTGCGGTTCTGTCCAGCAATGGCGCGCAGGGCGTCCTGCGCCGCCTGGGCCCGGTTCGCTCCGGTGATGAGCACCGAGAAGAATGGGTACTCGGGAGCCTGGTCCTGGAACTTCGTCCCGAGACAGATGCCCGCGGTGGTGTTCACCAAGTCGCGGAAGTTGATGCGCTCGTGGGAGCCGATGCCGGAAAGCTCTCTGATGGACTTACCTTTGGCCCATTCGGTCAGGGACTTGGCGCGCCCCTGGTAGGTGACCTCAAAGGCTGTGGTCATGTTCTTTTGGAGCCACTGCACGAGGTCGCGCAGGAAGTTCGACGCCTTGGATTCGTAGGTGGACTTGGCGTGGCCCGACGCGGTGGATGCAAGGTCCAGGGCAGCGGCGTAGCTTCGAAGCGCGGTGCGGAATTCCTCATCCGTGTTCGTCAGGCGCAGGAACAGCTCCTCGGGTTTCTTCTCGTCCTTGAAATGCGGCGCGTCAAAGGGCTGGATGAAATAAAGGTAGAAGTCCCGCGGCGGCACCGCTGTGGAGCGTTCGTTGGGCGCGCCGAAGAAAAGGTATCCCAGGCGCGCAGCCTTGCGCTCCAGCCATTCGAGTTCATGCTGCCAAATCTTGTAGCCCGTGACGTAGGTCTGGTCCGTGCACTCCATGACTCGCCGGAGCGCCTCGTAGTAGTAGCGGTCGAGCTGCGAGGAATCGAGGCTCTCGGCCCGTTTCTCGATCAGCGCGTCGAAGTCGTCGGTCTTCTTGAGGTCCAGGTAATACTGGCGGTTGTCCGGGTTGGAGGAAATGAACTGCCCGCTGACCGTCTTGTGGATTTCCCGCAGGACAGTCTCCACCTGGGAGAGCAGGTCATCAGCGGGGTCGCCGCCCAGTTCCTCGATGCCCGGCTGGAAGAGGCACAACCCGTCGCGCAGTTCTTCCGCCGTCGCGCCCAAGGTGGCGTAAATGTCGCCCGTCGTGAGCCGGTGGACCGACAGCGCATGGATGAGCTGGGTCGCCATGGGCCTGTAGGCCGGGCGGGTGAAGGCCTGCTGAATGCGCGACTCAAGCACCATGCTGCAATCGATGACCGCCTTGATATCGGGAACGGCGCGGAAGGACGGGTTCTCACGCAGGGTCGTCCAGTAGCCGTCATAGGCGATGACCCCGGGCCTGTCGTCGGGTACGTTCTGGTTGAGGAGCTTCTTCATGGCCAGAGACAGAGTCTTGAGCACCTCGCGCTTTTCCACCGCGGTGACCCGCTCGAAGGTGTCGATGTAGTCCGGATGCACGGGGAAGAGGCGCACGAACTCGTCCATGCGCTCGTTCATGCGGCCATAGAACTTGGCGAAGGGGGTCAGGTACTCCCGGATTTTCACCTGCTGGTCGGCGGTCTTCTTGAGCAGACGCTCGGCCACCACGAACTTGACATCCTTGCGGGCGATGAGGATTTGCTCGAAGCGGTCCTTCACCCGACGGATGCTGTCGGCTACGAAAGAGAATCGAGGGCTATCGAAAATGGCTTCCTGGACGCCGGCGATGAAACGGAATCGTAGGTCCTTGCAGACCTCGCCGATCTCGCGCAGGAAGTTGAGATCGAGGATAAGTTCCTGATCCTTACGGGTGCGCAGATAGTCGAGCAGTTCGTCTACTACCAGGAGCAGGCCGTGGTCGGGAAATTCCTGGTGGAAGACGGTCATCATCTCTTCGAAGGAACGCTTGTTATTGGACACCTTGTCCGCGGGCGGAAAGGAATAAGACACACCCATTGCGGCCAGGTGCTCCTCCAGTTCGGCCAAGAGGATGTCGCGCAAGGACATGGTGGTCGCGCCGATCTCGGTTCGGACCACCTTGAAGCGCCCGCTGATCTTGCCTGCGGCGCTGGCCACGCTCTTGTCGTTAAGATGCGTGGCGAGATCGCCGTTTTCGGCCAGGGCGGAGATCACGGACATGAGGTGCGACTTACCGGTGCCGTAGTTGCCGACGACCAGCAGCCCCTTGTTGTCCATGGGCTGGTCGAACTGAAGCTGAGGAACGACGAGATTGACCAGTTTCTCAGCCATCTCCCCGGAGATGACATAGGTCTGGACAAGCTGCCGGGCAGCAGCGGCCTCGTCGGCGTCCCGTAGCTGGACCACGGACTCGATAGGCTCGAATTGGATCAGGTCTCCGTATTTCATCGCTTCTGCCCTCCTGCGCTTTCGTTCCTTGTCTTCATGCAACGGCCTCCGGGTTCACTACCAGGAAATCTCGTAAGGGATATCGTTTGTACTCGGGGTGGTCCGGCGTCGCATAGACCATGTGCTCGCCGTCGATGGAGCCGCTCCAGGCCGCAACCACGGTTTTATTCCGGGAGAGCCCCTGCAGAAGCCGCAACGGGTCCTGTTTGAGCGAGACATCGAAGAGGACCTCGACGTTGTCCAGAAGAACCACATCGGCTGCGGATGCGCCCACGATCTCCGCGAGGATGCGGGGCAACTGTAATGCCCGCTGTCGCGCGGTGAGATCGAGCATGCGCCGGGAAAGTTCGAGATTGACGTTGACCAGCGGAGCCATCATGCGCTCATGAACATCCTGGAGCGCGGCGGTCTTGCCCGCACCGGCCGGTGCCACCAGCATGACAAGCCGGTGGTACAGCTCGGCAGCCTGTCCAATTCTTCGTATGACTCTGTCGGCGAGTGGTTCCGCCATTAGCGATCTCCTCCTGAACCGGGCTCGTTTGCTCGCGTTTCTTCAAGCCAGTGGTCAATGGCTCCTTTTCTGAAACGCCAGTGCCGGCCGATTTTCTGGGAGGGGATCTTGCCTTCCCGAACGAGCTTGTAGAGCGTCGACTTCGGTATTTTCAGGTAGGCGGCCAACTCTTCGATGGTCAGTACGTCACCTGGTTTTTCATCCATCAAGCGCACCTCTCTGGTCTCAAGGCAAAGTTCGACCCAGCATACCTCATATTAAGCACATAATTTACAGTTATTGACAGTTGCTGTCAAGCGCTTTTGGAATCGCAGAGGGGAAAATCAGCGCCAGATTCCGCCGGTTAGCTCCTTGAAGCTCCCAGTCCACCGATCCCCCACCGTATAAAGCCAGACCGGGAACACGGTTCCGTTTGCCCGGATAGGGACCAGAACGCGGCGATAGAGGCAGGGACCGCCAGGGTGGAACCCCTCCAGCCGGTCAATGGCCGGAAGGCGGATTTCGGGATCGTCGAAGGTCAGAAGTTCCCCGTAAACGGGGGCCCAGGGCGCGCCTGTGCCCTTCCTCAGGAGCCGGTCGGGGGGTGGCTCGGGATTGGACATCCGGGCCGTCACGTGGGCTTGTGTGGCCACGTCGGCGAGTGGATTGGTGGTCCCGATGGCAAGGACGTCCTCCTCTGGAACCTCCATAACCGGGATTCCGGAGGATGTCTCGAAGAGGCGGCCGCGGACCACGGCGTCCTCCACCGTCAGGACGCCCCGGCAAAAGCGGTCGTGGTTCCAGAAACCGCGCTTCAGTGTCCCGTAGACGAAGAGTCTCAGCATTCTGCTTGTGTTCGCGTTCGAGGGTTCTGTTGGGTTCATTGCCTGGTTCATCGGGGTGTCTGTCATGGTTCCGCCCGCTTTCTCTCCTGGGCGACGAACTCGAAAGGCTCCACCGAATGCGCGGCCAGGTCCTCGCGCCGGAACACCACCAGGCTCATAGGCGGGACCGGAAGCTCCCTCCAGCCTTGTTCCTCCGCCAGCACGGCGTCGAGGTACGCCGGGTCCGACGCGTAGAGGACCGCCTTGCGGCGGGGATGCCACCGCATTTCCAACGGCCGGTTCCCTTTGAGCACGATGACGGTTTCCGGATCGGTCCGGCAGGCGATGACGGCGGTGATCTGCCCGCGGCAGCGCCGGAGGCGCGCCTTGAACCGCTCGATATCCATGGCACCGTCCCGCGCGGCGTTCGCGGCCAGGCGGAACAGAATCTCGCTGTCCACCTCGGCGAAGCGCCGCATCTTCCAGCGCCGGAACAGGTAGTCGGCGTTGTAAATGGTGCCGTTGTGGGTGCCGATCACCTCCCCGGCGCGGATAGGGTGGTTGTTGCTGTTGACCCGCTCGTCCCCTCGGGTGCGCCACCGGGTATGGCCGAGCAGAAGCGTGGCGCGGTTGTTTATGCCGGCGAGGAGTTCGGCGAAGGCCTTGTCCATCACAAACCGCTCGGCCGTCACCGGGCGTTTGAAGAGACGGTGGCATCCGTCGATATCGAGCCAAGCCGCGCCGGTGGCATGGGGACCGCGCTCCTCGCTCAGCAGCAGTAGGCGGGTAAAGAGCCAGGCGAGGTGGTCCCGCTCCTCGGCGCGCCGCCGCTTTTTCCCGAAGATGACGCCCGCGAGCCCGCACATCAGGATTTCCCTCCCTGCGGGTCGACGACAAAACCGCGGAAGACGCCCTCGGCATATTCCTTCGGGTGCTCCTCGATCCAGCGCGCGGCGTCGGGCCAGCCGAGCTCCCCGGCCAGCCGGGCAACGACCGGCCGGTTGAGCATGTTGGTAAGCCCCGAGAGCCGGACCGCGTCGATGCCCTGCCAGACCAAGGCGGAGATGGGTATCCGTGCGGGTTTGTCGTCCTGCGCCTCGGCAAGACCGTGTTTGATCAGCGCATCGAGGAAAGATGCGGCCTTTTCCTCGGGCGTGTCGCCCCGGACCGCCAGCTCGACACCGGCCAGCATCTTGGCGTTGCGCAGAACCATGTCGATGTAATCCTCGAGGTCCCGCTGGTCCGAAAAGAGCGTGGCTCCTTTCATGGCGTGGACCACGTCGGTCACCGTCTCCCCGGTGAAGACCTCGCCATCCCCTTCCAGCGGCCGCCCGTCGAGGGCGGTGTTTCGGATCAGCACTTTCATGACGCGCCTCCTTGCGTCCCGCCGGTTTCGCCCCCCGAAAATGCCGGAGGCCGGGTTTCGGGCCCGGCCTCCGAGAGGGGTTCCACCTTTGGGGCGGATTGTTCGTTTGGTTTCACCCTGCCGCGTTTGAAGGCCGAGTCTCCTGGCAGGGCGGCGATCAGATGCTTGCGTGCGGTCTTGAACTCGTCGCCGATGAGCCCCAGGTGGAGCAGGAAGACCCGGAAGTCGTATCGGGCGCTCTGAGGATCGAAGGACCGCTTGCGGCTCGATGCGGCCCGGCCGTTGAGCGCCTTGGCCGCCACGGCGAGGACCAGTTGGACGTAGGCTTTCACCTTGCCCGCGTGGAGCGTCCCCTCGAACCAGCGGAACTCGACCGTGCCCCGGTACCAGACGTTGTGCAGGTTCACCCCGTGGTAGCGGGTGCTGTCGTAGTGCTGGGGCTGCCGATTGTGGTAGCCGTACCAAATGTGGTTGAGCTGGTCCCTGGTCCTGGGACGGCGTCGCTCGATCTGCGCGATGAGATCGTCGCTCACCGGTTTGCTGTAGCTCCGGCGGCGGGTCTCGTTCACACCCAAGGCGGTGAGGATGAGCGCTTCCTGTTTGTAGACGATCTTGGCGAGGTTGCCGAGGGTCCGGCCATCAAAGGCTGTGGCGTCGACATGGACGTGGATGCCGCAACGGTCGTCCACCTTGGCTCCGCAGGCCCGCAGCGCCCGGACGACCTCCTGGAGGACGGGGATGTCCTCGTAGGACAGGACGGGGCTCACCACCTCGGCCCGCAGGTGTACCGGCACATTGATGAGCGAGCCGTCGGATACCACTTTCCAGACCCGTCCATGGTTGTCGGTGACTTCCCAGGGGTCGAAGCTCCCCGGGCTGCCGATGTGGCGGACCTGGCCGCCCACCACCGACTGGATCGCCTGGGCGACCCGCTCGCGCGTCCGTTTGACGGTCTCGATCTCGATTCCGAAGTTGAGCCGGCGTAAGTCCATGGTCTCTCCTTGCGTTCTGTAAGCCCTTTCCCGGCAAGGGATTGGCTCTTGTGTTCACACACATACAGGCTTCTTTCCGAACAGAAAGCAAGGCGATTCAGACGTATAACTCATTTGATATCAATGGCTTATGTACATGGAGACGCAACCTGCGGAAACACGCGGGGTTACGGGATTCCCTGGCGTCCGAAGAAAAGAGAGGTGTTCGGGGGATCAGCTCCGCTTCCAGTCGGTGCCGGTGTGTTTCTCCCACTTGCCGCCGCCCGCGAGGTCGGTATTGAACCACTCGTCGCCCATGGAGGGATTGGGGACGGCCGCGTCGCGTTCGGCCTCGGTGCCGACGCCACGATGGATGGCCTCCCGCGAGGTGTGCCCCTGGCCGAGCCGGTCAGGTCCGAGCAGGTCGCTCCAACCGAGGGCCGGAGCCCGTAGCCAGGAAACGAAGGTCCGGTAGGCGGTCGCGTCCTTGGCCGCCCGGTAAAGGAGCAGCGAGCCGTCGGCGTCCCGGACCAGGCTCGGCGTGTAGCAGCGTTCGAGGAACGGCCCGCTGCCGTTTTTGAACACGGGGTTGATCTCGGCCTTGCGCCAGTGGACGCGGTCCCAGGACCATGCGTAGCCGATGCCGGCGTTTCCCGCGGAGCCCCCGGAATAGAGCATCCACCATCTCCCGTCCGGAAGCCGCTCCACGTGGGCCGCGGAGACGTAGCCGTTCGCGCCTTCCCAAGGCTGCGGGTCGATCAAGCCGGAAAGGATCGGGCCGTTTCCGATCAGTTTCCACTCGACGGCATCGTCGGAACAGGCCAAGCCGAGGCTGTCGTTGCCGCCGGTCGACGCGATGAAATACATGGCGTGGCGCCAGGTGAAAGGTCTCCCTTCGACCGAGGTCGGCAGCGGATTGTACCAGAGAAAGGATGGCCCGTAATGACCGCGGTTCCAGACCTGGACGCTTCCCTCGGTGACCAGGTTGCCGGCGCACGGGGTGTCGCCAGTGAACGCGGCGGGGTCGACCGACGGATCACAGACCGCTGTGCGCAGACCTGCCATGGCATAGGGCTGGTTGGGTACGTCCGGGTTCCAGTAGAGGATGCGCAGCCGGTCAGCGGTCTCCAGCGCGCAGACCACGTGATAGCCGTTGGCCGCGATGCCGGTGACTTTTTTCTCCGTGTCCCAGATGAGCCCGTCGTCGGAGAAGGCGCAAGTCGTACCCGCACCGTCGCCGTAATAGGCGATGAAGTTCCGGGGCCGGGTTCCGTCGTGGAAAGCGCCCGGGGTCCGGAGGACGCGGACGTAGTAAGCACGAGCTGCCGTAAGAGGCAGGACGTGCGGGTAGCGGTGGTCGAACACCACCGGCGGCAGCCCCTCGGGCGGTTCAGCTCCGGAAGGGACCAGCAGCAGGCCGAGGTCAACGGCGCGCAGCAGGTCCGGGGTCATCGCCTGAACGACGGAGTTCTTTCCGGGGCCGAGCGTACCCGTAAGCCCGGGCAATTCCAGAATCGTATCGGTGTTGCTCTTGATGGTGATGCTCATAATTGGGTCCTCCCGGCCTGCGCCGCAAGCGCCGCGGCGGACAGGTCTTCATGCAGGTATCCGGCGTCCATCAGTTCCCGGTTGATCCGCCCGGCTTCGATCTCCTCCCGCCGGATGCGGGCCATGAGTTCTGCGAACGCCTCCGCGGCGTCCGGCTCAATGCCGTGCCGCTCCTCGATGCGCCGCATGCGGGCGTCGAGGTTGGCGAGCAGTTCGAGTGTGTGGTCCCGCAGGACACCGTCGCGCTTCTCCTGTGGTGACGGAATGAACTCGGTCAATCCGCCTTGTCTTCGAACGATCATGACATCCCTCCGATCAGCTCAGGGTCGCGCCGAGAGTGTGAATCCTCGGGTACACGAGGTTGTTGCCGGTCATCTCCGCTTTGTAGCGGACCTTGGTTCCGCTCGGATCGGTGAACGTCCTGGTGAGCGTGTATTCGGTCCATTCCTGGTCGATCTCCCGCGTCGTCTGGATGGACATCGGTTCCCAGGTTGACCCGCCGTCGTTGGAGGCGAACCAATCGATGGTGGTCCCGCTGGGGATGTTCATCTGGGTGTAGACCTTGGTGGAAGAGACACCCTGGGTGAGTTCGTTCTCACGGTTCAAATACGCGCCCGTCGGGTCGTTGAGATAACCGATGAGGTTGACGTCCTTGTAGTTCAGCACAGGAGAGTCGTTGGGAACGTTGGAGGAGAGGATCGCCCTCACAAGCACCTGCGCCGCGAGGTTGGGTAGCCGCTCCTCCTCCGCCGGCACGATGGCGTCCCAGATGACGCCGCCGTCGGTGGAATACTCCCACACGATGCCACAGCCTTCCGGAATGGAAGAATACTCGTCCAGGTTCAGATCGCTGAACTGCACTCCGGTGATAGGCTGGAAGCGGACCTCGCCTTCGGGCTGGAAATCGTAGCCGTAGATTCGCATGGTGAGATCGGAGCTGTTGAGCGGCGTCCAGGTCTCGGCGTTCGAGCTTTCCAGCAACACCCCGGCGGTATAGGTCTGCCGGGTGATGACCCCGTTTTGCCCCAGGCGGCCCAGCGTGGCGATACGCACCCGGTAGTTGGTGCTGTTGGTAAGCAGCACGACTGCGTAGCTGGTGTTCGCATCCGCGTAGAAGGGATCGTCGAAGACGACCTTGGTCTCGGAACCGAGGGCGATCTCGCTCGGGGCGATGACCTTCTCGGCCAGGATGACCTCGTTGGGAAGCCCGGTCGTGACGCCGCGAATCTGAATGGTTACGGGGATGGAAGCGTCTTTCTGCGTGAAGTGAAGCCCCACGGCTGAGATGACCCGGTTCTGCTCGAAGCTGAAGGTCTGCGCGAGCGGGTCCCGGCGACGGGTCACCCAACGCCAGCGCCATACGGTTCGCACCACGGGGACGCGGATAATGCGCGGCGGCACCTGCTGAACGATGGTCTGACGCTGCACGATGGTGCGGTTGACCACGACCCTTTCGATGCGCGTGATGACCAAGGGATCGTTGACCTGAAGGTTGGCTTGCGCTGAGTAGGTGCCGTCGGTCATTTCGACCACGCGGTTGCCGTTGCGGACATCGTCGGGAATGACGAAGGAAGCGATGACTCTGCCTACCGCGTCGCCGCTGAGACCTGAAGCCACCACTTTCCCGTCGCAACGCACCGTCACGCCGGTCGCGCCGGGGGTGAAGTTGGAGCCGACCACAGCCACGCCTGTCTGACCGCGCCGACCGATATTCGGCGTCACCTCCACGGCGGCGTCTGGTTTCTCGAACACGGCGTAGGGGTTGATGTTCTTGTCTTCGGACCAATCGGTCTGCTCGATGAGCACGCGCTCCGTGCCCGGCAGGAGAACGAGGCTGTCCTTGAAAATGGCGTCGCTCCCGGCAGAGTCAACATCGAGCACTTGCGGCGTGGCCGCTCGGTTCGGGGCGGCGAACTGCCGTACCTCATCGATGCGGGCGCTCCACTCGCTGTGGTAGATGTCGGACTGGGCGTCGTTCGAGAAGTCATCGGAATAGACGCCCTTCTTGGTCTGGGCGTCCCGGTTCTGCAGCTCGTTGTTCATTTGGAACTGGGCGTCGTTGTACTTGAGGTCCTCGACGTCCTTGATGATCTCGTGGATCTGGTCCATGGTGATGCGGGTCAGCCCGAAATTGAAGACCGTCAAGTCCACCGAGTTCGGCGGACAATCGACGCTGCAAAGTCCGAGCGTACCTTCCGGGACGATGGGCAGCTTCGGCCAATCCGCCGGAGCGCCTTCCAGCCGTTTGATCTCGCGGGTGGTGGCATAGATGATGTCCTTGCGTCCGATGTAGTAGTCGTAATCAATGCTGCAGTTGGAGCCGGCCACCGGCTCGTCGCCGATGTTGGTGCGGCCGAAGTTGATAATGGAAAGGTTGCCGGGTTCGACCTGCACCGGGGACATGGTCAGGCCGCTCGTGTTGGAAGCAGGCGGGTTGCCGCCCACGATCTCGTCCACGCCGTCGTCGGTGTAGGATGTAACCCCGGCGGCCACGTCCTTGAGCCGCTGGAAGTCCGCGCGGACCGTATTCTGCGTGCCGCGATAGATGCGGTATCCGGTCGCTCCACTGACCGGCAGCCAGGAGAGGCGGTTGATTTCCCCGGTCAGCGTATCGCGCGAAACGACTTTGGCGGAATCGTACTGAGTCTCGCCGGTGGCGCTCTGAACGGTGATCAGGTAGAAGAACTCGTCCGCCGCCGGATGGCCTGAGCGTCCGAACCAGCCTCCGTCCACATAGTCCGTCCCTTCGATCATCTGCTTGGTGTAGGTCCAGCGGACGGTGTAGGTGGTGCCGATGGCGGGTTCGTTGCCCGACCCCAGCCAGTCCACATAGTTGCCGGATTGCTGCCAGTCCGCGCCTTCCTGGAAGACCGTCGCTCCCTGGCTCACCTCGATGATATCCACCACCGGGTTGGGGACGAGCAGGTCCTCGCCGCCGCCCACCGACCCGCGGGTGATGTTGGAGACGATCTCGACGATGCCCTCGACCTGTGTGGTTTCCTTTAGGGGCGTGTTGTTGAGCGCATAGCGCCGGGTGCCGACCACGTAGGTCTTCTGTTCGCCGCGGACCGACTTGACGGCCGTGGACTTGGGCACCAGGGTCGTGGTGGGCATGTCTTTCTGCAGGCGGAAGCCTTGGATGTAAGCGCGGCCCGCGTTGGTGATCACCTCGACGTTCTCGCCGTCGTTGTCGCCGATGAAGCTGTCGAGTCCCTTGACCAGATAACTGCCGGCCTGGTCGTAAGTCCGCTCTGCCAGGTTCTGGAGAAGCGAGTTCAGCCCCTCGGCTGCAGCGAAGGCGAGCTGGTCCTCGGTGATCGACGCCACGGTGATGCGGCTTCCCGGCAGCGTCCCGAGCAGGTCCTGGAGGTAGAGATTCGACTTCTCGCGGACGGTCGCCGTCACATCGCCGGTCTCGCGGTCGAACTTGTGGACCGCGACCACCTTGCGCTGGGTCACATTGTTGGGCAACGCCTCGCCGCTCGTGTCATGATTCTTGAGCGACAGAATCCACTTTTCCCGCTCTGCGGTGGGTTCGCCCGTTGCGGGGTTGATGAGCACAGCGTCCTGGTTGTAGCCGTAGTTGTACTTGAGCAGCTCGACGTAGACGTAATCCGCGCCGCTCGTCTTGGCCGGGTCGTAGGTAAGCACCGCGCCGGGCACGCGCTCCAGGCAGCCGTCGATGTAGACCAGCCCCTCGGCTACGGTGAGCACGTTTGCCGCGACCGTCACGCCGAAGCCGCTGACGATGGCCCCCTCCTTGAAGAGGATGTCCGCGAGCTTCCTGCGCTCCTGGTTGATAATGTCCTGCTGCTCGTTGAGCTCCGAGTCGAGCAGGTCCCGGTCCTGGTGGTAACGGACCCGCTTGTAGTTTTTTGTCGGGTCGAACGTATCGCGCGAAATGGACATGGTCTTTCCTCCTAAATCTTGATGACCCCGACCAGCTCCACCCGCGTGTCCGAGGTCTTGTTGAAGTCGGGGATGTTCTTCACTTCGTACAGGTAGCCGGGATCGAGCACCTCGCCGGTCGGGTTGGTGTCGGCGTGGTAAACCCCGTTGGCCGCATAATCGGACTGCAGTCCGGCGATGTAGGCTACGTCACCGCCGAAGAACCCGTATTCCCGGATGGTGATGCCGTTGGCCTCGTTCTCCTCGAAGCGGAAGAAGACGCCGATGGTCTGGGTCTCCTCGGCGGTTTCGATGTAATGGATGCCGTTGACGATGAGCGTTCCTTCCGGGTCTTCTTTAAGAAAGGTCCGCTTGTAGTGCTTTTTGCGGGCCCGCTCATTCTTGAGCGTCGTTTGGTCGATGTCCGGCGCGGGCGGATTGATGGGATCGGTGAACGTGGCGTCACCGTCTCCGATGGCGCAATGGGTGATGCCTTCAATGGGGTCTCCCATGAGCAGCCGCGCGGTGAGGATGCGGCCCGTTTTGACGATGAGTCCAAGTGACATTCGTATTCCTCCTTCAGGTCTGTATCGTGTGGCCTTCGCGGATCAGCACGGCGAAGACGGTCTGGCGCACTTCCGCATGACGGGCTGTCTCGCGCACCACAAGTTGTTGCGAATCCACCGCCCGCTCCATCTCAGCGAATACCGCCGACCGGGTATCGCTGCGGCGCTCGATAGGTCGGTGAACCCGAACGACTGCGTCGGAGAGGACGGCCGGGAAACGAACCACCCATCCGCGCAGGTCGAAGCTCCGCAGGATAAATCTCGCGACCACGGCCTGGATGTCGGCGTAGGCGTTCATCTCCGCCGTGATCCGCAGGGCCGCATCCGCTTCGTGCCGGATGGTCCGCGTCGTCGACGCCGCTCCGACGGCTTCGAAGATGACCGCCGGTAAGGCCGGCATCTGGGCGCGGTTCATCGGAACCACGGAGCCCGGGAAGGGCCGGACGGTGAGTATGTTTCCGCTACGGATTGCCACGTCTCAGCCTCCCAGTGATTTTGTTCGCTTTGCCGGCATTCCGGATCACCCGGAACATCTGGGTCAGACGTCCGGGGTTCGCCGCAATCTCCTTCTTATTTCCAGGTTTCACCGCCATGGGATCACTCCTTCACCGCGCACCAGCCCGGACCGGACAGGTTGAAAATCTTGTAGGAGGCACCGTTTAACGTGAGCACGTCCTCCGAGTCGGCCGCACCGCTGCCGATGGCATAGACTTCGATCAACTCACCGCGCACTTCCTTGTATGCCGCAGTCGTGTGCGCGACGAGCCAGGGGAACATGGTGACCAGGCCGTAACGTTGGTCAGGATTGGCGGCGGTCTGGAAGTTGCCGTGGGCCGCGGCGCACGAACCGGCCTGTCCGGCTGCGCTCGCCCAGCCGTCGAACTTATTGATGGCGTAAAAACTGCCCGGAGACTGGTAGTGGCCGACCACGACCGGCTGCGGATCTTCGCCGATCTTTGCTCCCACCGCGTAGGCGCTCACGAGGCTCGCCAGAGTGACCGTATCGGGGGTGGAAACCGTATCGACGGCGGATACCTGGACGCGCTCGATCCCGGCGTCGTCTTTGATGATGTAGTTCGAGCCCACCGTGAAAAGGGAGGCATCGTTGACCTGCACCGTGATGTCCGTGCCGGGTCCGGCCGCCGCCTGGGTGACCGCCACCGCCCCCGACCAGAAACGTTTGATCAGGCCGCTGTACTGCCCGTAGTAGGTGGCGACGATCTTGGTGACGATGAAGACGTGATCCTTATCGGCGTAAATCCAATACAGGAAAGCCGAAGCGTCCACGGTCTTGATGTATGTGTAACTGGTTTGAAACGCCTCCTTAACGCCCGCGTGCGTCACCGCGTCCCAGTACAGGTAGGCTCGGACCGCAATGCGGTCGGCCGCGGTGTCGTTGACGAAACGGATGAAAAGGTCTTCGGAACCGCTCTCTCCCGTGGAGGTCAGCACGTAGCTGGGCTCGGCGTCTCCGGACCTGTCGTCATGGAGAGACCATCCGACCGTTCCCACCAGAAAGTCCTTAAGCCGGACGAGGAAGTCGGCCGTGTTCGAAGCGGTCCCGGATATGTTGTTATAGGCCATACGTTCCTCCTACAGGATCGGGTTTTCCGTGCCGGTGAGCCGGAGCTTGATATCCGTCTTGTTCTGCACCGGCGTTCCGGGCGGCACAGTGCACCGACGCCAGAACGAAAAGGTCACATCGTGCGCCTTGTCGCCCAGGTTGAGCGGCGCGCCTTCGACGGCGGTATTGAGATCCGCCTGCGTCAAGGCCAATGCGTACCAGTCGGACTCGTCGCCGCCCGCAATGTCCACCGACTCCACCACAAGCCCGGTGTAGTCATATCCGGAAAAGATCACGGTATCCGCATCGTGGGACGCCGGGGCAGTGCCGCCGTAGCCGCGCTCCACGGCGAGGACGGTTGTTCCACCTCCGCTCAGGATGCGCATCTGCTCATCGTCGACGATGATGATTTCGCCGTCGGAAAATCGAGGCTCGCTGAGTTCCAAGGACGTTTCCCCCGAGGCCAAGACCGCAGCCAGGGTGGTCTGTTCATTGGCGAGGAACAGCTCCTTGTCCTTCGTTTCCCCGTCCGTTCCGTTGTAGGTGTCGTCGTCAGGGTTCGCGAGGTCGCCCTCCGAAAGCGGGAGGGTCAGTGCGTTATCTTCGTAAATATGTATCGCCATCGATCTCTCCTATGCCGCCGGCCATTGCGTGACCGTGTACTGGTTCGCCGCCGTCTCGAAACCGGCCGTCGCCTCGGCGTGATCGTCCCGCTGACGGAAACGCCAGCGAAGGCACGGCTTCGACATTCGGAAGCCCGAGGCGTTGAGTGGCATGGAGCCGAGCCGCATGGGCCGTGTCCGGTCCACGGACAGGAGCAGCCCCGTGTGATTCAGTCTGCGGCGGTTCAGTAAGAGCGTCTCCACGCGTCTGCGGCGCGGTATGCCCGTGTCCACGTCCATCTCGAAGGATGCACGGGCCTCGGTTACATAGGCGTCGGTCAATTCAGCGAGGTTGAGCGCCTTGTTGTTCAGGGAGAAGCCGGGCCTACGGGCGCGCCAGCGGTCGACGACGTCCCATGCCCCGGATACCTCCGACCATTGGGAGTCAGCGTAGGCGGTGATGAACAGATGACGGCCCACGGTCGCGCCGGAGACCTTGTCGTCCCGTCCGAGCCTCGAATGCCCCACGCGGAACCAATGGGAGAGCCGTGACCGCTTCCCGTACCGGTGCGTGCGGCGGTCTCCCGCGAGGTCGGGCGCATCCTGGACGGCTTCCGAGAGCATGTCTTTCTGGCGGAACTTGATCTGGCAAGGCTGAGCGGAACGATTCAGGCGCGAACGATTCAGGTCCTGGCCAGCCAGCCGGATGAACGAAACGCCCGGTTCCACTGCGGGCTTGGTTTCGATCTCGCAGCAGAACGATGCCCGCCGTTCGCTGACCCACAGGTTCGGTAGACGTTCGATGTTGAGGTTGCCGGTGTTGAGGCGGAACCGGGGCGAGCGGCCGTGCCAGCGTGAAACGCACACCGCGGCGCGCTCGATGTCCTGCATGAGCGTGGTGCTGTCGGTGAGCCGCCACCATCCCCAGGTCTTGTTCTTGCGGGTCAGGTGGTAATCCGTGTTCAGTGCGTTGTGGCTGACCACGAAGGTCTCGTGCAGATGCCCGAGACAGACGCGCTCCACGACCTTCTTGATGACCGCCTCGAAATCCGACTCCATGGACAGCAGCGTGTAGAGCCACTGCAGGAAGAACACCCGCGTACCGGAGGGATGATGGAATGGCAGCGTGTTCCGGACTCCCTGAACGAGGTTGTCGCTGTCGATACGGTAGACGCCCAGGCTGTAGATCAGCCCCGGCAGCTTCGCCCGTCCGACGACGGAGCGGCGGTTCAGGCGCAGCGCCTTGCGGAAAGTCTCCTCGATTCGTCCTTCCCATGCTATGTCGGCGAGCGAGCGGCCGATGGCGGGGATGGTGCCTTTGCGCCGGTAGATTTCGATGGCCTCGCGGATAAGCCTGCGCTGGAGTGCAGCGTCGACGGTGGGATCGAAGCGGTGGCCGACGATCTCGCCGAGATATGGCAGGAACCGCGCCTCGCAACGATCAATGTCGAAGACCTCCGGAAAACGCTCGGCCAATACCTTGAGTTCGTCCAGACTCGCGGCCGGCACCTTGAGAATTGTTTCCAGATCACCGGACTCGTCCCGTTCCCGGTAGAGCGGTGGAAGGAGGTCGATGAGTTTTCTCTCGAAGTAAGATGACATCAGGACGTCCTCCTCACGTCGAGGTTGACCTGACCGAGCGCCGCGATCTGGCCGGCGCGGATGTCAACGTCCTGGATGGGCGTGTACATGCGCACGTGGCTCACGCCCCGCACGCCGTCCAGGAGCGCGACCAGGTCCGAGTAGTGAACCGGCGCTCCGAAGGTCATGCGCTCGAAGGCGAAGAAATCCGCTAATGCCTGTTCAACGCGGCTTCGGATAAGGTCGAGGTCCTCGCCTGCATAGGCATACACCTCGGCGTCAATAGAAACCGGCCGGTAGACGGGATCGAACAGGTTGATCTCGACGGTGATTACCTTGCGCGATTCCAGGTACTCCGCGAGGTCTCGTTTGAGGATCGTCGACGGTAAGTCTCCACCGTCCGGAGCCACGGCCATGTTGACCTGGTAGTAACGGATGTTTTTGCAATCGTTGACGTCGAGGACCTGGGCTTTGGCCACGCCGGGAAATCCTTCGGCCAGAGCCAGGTAATCCTCCTTGGTGACTGCCTTCCAGAGCGAACGCACCTCGGCCGGGGCCTGTCGGCGGGCGTGTTCGATGGTCTCGCGGTCGGCTCCGCCGGTCGCGGGAACCGGGTTGGTGACCGCGAGGGGAACCAGACCCCCTTCGAGGTAGATGGACGAGAGAAGCTCCGTGACGAGATAGGGACCGAGGTTGCCCTCGGCCCCAAGTGTTTCAAGGTACTCGACGCGGATTTCCGCGCCGGTGTCGGGCTTTGCTCCGCGCAATCCGTCGCCGAAGACGATCCGAGTGATGTCCAGCGCATCGGTCTCGGCCATGAAGTAGCGCGAATCGGAGCCGCTTTCCTGGAAGTGGGATACCTCGATCCATTCCTGGTTTTGCACCCACATACGTATCGAGCCGTAGGCGATATTTTTCCCGGCGAGGATGATCGGACCATCCGTCTCCCCATCGGCTGTGAAGGTCTCGGTCTTGCGTTTCCCCTGGCGCGCGCCCACATCAACGCTCGTCCGGGTCCTCGGGATCGTCGCGTCTTCGGCCGTCTCGAACACGATGTCGTTTTCTTCCAGACGGGCCCTGCACGTCGTTCCTGCGGGGATTACCAGGTCCGCGTCGAGCGACGCGGCCAGGGAAAAACACAAAGCGGTCGTCGCAGCCACCGGCCCGTCGAGCCGGTAGCTGATGAGCTTGCAGAGGTTGATGACGCTCTGCCGCTGGCGGGCGGTGGGCAGAAAGGCTTCCGCCGCCTGGGCGTCGAGATAGTAGGCCAGCATGTCGCCGATGCCGCAGAAGAGTTCCAGCAACACCACGCCGAGGTCGGACGCGTTGAAGTCCGTCCAGCGGTCGGTGAGCTGCGGCACCCGCGCCAGCAGTTCCCGGCGCAGGGAGTCGTAGTCCTTATTCGTGTAAGTGATGCTCGCTCTGCCCATTTCCGTTCGTCCGTTGCGGTTCGGTCACAAGTGGTCCCACCGGACGAGCCGGACGAGGACCCGCTTGTTACTTACCGGCGACGGAGCGGAACTGTCGGGGCGGAGCGGATTGACGCGGCTCGCGGTAGAAGGGATAAACCAGGTTGCCTTCCACCTGGCTCCGGATGACACGATAGGCGATGCGGACCGGGAGAAGATTGCTGTCCTTGTTCGAGGGGGAATCGTCGAAGGAGACTCCGGTGATGACGACCCGTTTCTCCCAGCGTTTCACGGCGTCGATCACGTAATGGCGGATCAGGCCCTTCAGCACCTCGTCGTTCGGCTCGAACACCAGGTCTTTGAGCCTGGAGCCGAACTCGGGGCGCATGAAGCGTTCACCCGGCCGCGTGCCGAGAATCTGGATGATGCTCTCGTGGATGTGTTCGTGTTCGGTGGAGGTGGCCGAGGAGACCTGCGCGCCCCCTGACCGCCGCTGAAAGCGGAAGGGGAACTTCAACCCGCGTCCGAGAAAGTCCAGAGCCATCAGTCACGCTCCTCGCAGATGCCGGCGGACGGACCGCCAGAGCCTGGGACACCGCCGGCGTCATCGCCGTCCGGGAAATGTATGACCAGGTCCAAGCCGTTCGCCAATGCGATATGGATGGTCCCGTCAGCCTCGATGACGCCCTTGTGGCCGCTTTCCATCGCCGCGAATCCCTTGGCCCCACCGGGTACCAGACGAACCTCGATATCCTCTCCCACGCCTTCGATCCGGGAAATGCCGATCACCACAGAGGTGCCCGCGGGGTTGCCGATCATGGCTGTGCGCTCAAGTTGGAAGACATCCAGCCGGTATCCGCCCGGCAGCTCCACGCGGTACCGCCCTTGCGCGGTCAATACCGGATCAATGTCCAGGGGAAGCCCCTCTATCCCGGCCGCCTCATGGGTCACCTGCACCGCCTCAGGCTTGAGCGTTAGCTCCCGCCCATCGGGAAGGGTCACCACGCCGCCGCGCGCGGGTTCGAGAACGGTCGCCTCGCCGCTCGATGCGATGGCCGTCAGTATTCCGTCCGGTCCCAACCGGACCATGACGCCATCAGCCAGGGTGAAAAGGCGTCCTCCGTCGGGAAGGTCCCTCACGACAGTGCCCGCCGGCATGGCGACGAAGGGGTCGAAGTCCGGTGGCGTCGGTTGATCCACGACCTGCATGTACTGCTGCGCGCTCTCGGCGTGCGCCTCCAGGACTGTTTGGGCTTCCGCCCGCAGGACTTCGGATGCGTCGTGACTCTGCTGCAGAATGCCTTTGATCTCGGCCAGGCTGTCTCGAATCTGTCGGAGATAGGGCTCATCACCCTCGCCGTCCGTCACGCCGAGACCGGCCGCAAGCAGACGCACCAGCGCCATGATCTCGTAATGGGACGGCGACGAACTCGTTTGCTCGATGATCGGCCCGCCACCTTCCTCTCCGTACCCGTAACCGTATCCGTTTCCGACCACCATATTCCGTCAGCCTCCGATGGGTATGAGTTCGATGTTCTGGATGAACCAGCCGTCGAACTTCTGGTATTGTCCGTCGCCCGTGTCCCAAACAAACCGCAACGTGACCGTGCTTCCCGCAAACTGGGAAAGGTCGATGATCTCGGTCCTGCGTGGGATAGGGTATGGCTGGAGCGGTGCGCCGTTCACGTCGTAGGTGGGGTTGAAGCTCCTTACGAACCATCCGTTTACATAGAGTTCCAGCGTATCGAAGTAAGGCCCGTCCACGCTCTCGATCTCGCCCCAGACATCGAAGCGGAGAAGGTAGCCCCGGTCCAGGGTCACCTCCGATGCAAGCTCTCCGGTCACGCGGATATTGCTGCCGGAAGCGTCGTACCAGCCGGAGAAATAGTAAAAATGCCAGGTTCCGGCCGGCAGAAGCTCCACATAGCCGGATGACCTCCAGTCGAGCACCGCCGCGGCTTTGGGCTTCTCCACGTCGACCTGGATGTATCTGCGGGATGACACCACCTCGTCCTGGACCGCCTCGGCCACGATGATGGTCGCGCCGGGTGTCGCGCCGAAGCGCAGCACACCGTTCTCGACCCTGGCGATTTCCGGATGGACCGACTCGAACCGCACCTCACCGCCCGGAGATCCGATCACCGCCACCGGGACCGCTTGTTCCATCCCTCGATACGGTTCCCGGATCAGAGAGGGAGCAACTTCCCAGAAAGAAGCTGGAAGGTTATGCGGGGTATTCATAGCCATACCCGTCGTATCCTCCGCCCCCGCCTTGTCCGTAATCGACGACTTCCACTTGGATGTAGCGGACGCTGTCCCTATTCTCCGAGTCGTAAGCCATGAGGACCGTTGCACCCGCTTGCCAGCCGAGGTTTAGCCTCCCGTCTTCGTCCACCCAGGCGATGTTGGAATCGGCGGATTCGAACTCGATCTGTCCGGTGGGAGCGCCGCGCACGGAGAGCGGGATCGTGACCGGCCAGCCTGTGAGCGACACCTTCACCGTCTTGGGGAAGACGTCCCAGTAGTGAAACTGCGGTTCCTCAAAATCCATCTTCGGTCCTCAGTCGTCGTTCGTGTTCAGGCTGCCGGTCACGATGATCGCGCCGCAGGCCGTGATGTCGCCGATGCGGGCGTTCGGCAGCCCTTCGGTCGCCGTGTCGAGACTTCCCGTGACGATAGGCGTCACGCCGTGACCCGGAATCGGGCAGACGTGCAGGTCGCCAAGGCGCGCCGCGGGTCTTCCGTTGACCACGGTGCGAAGCGCTCCTGTGACGATCACGCCGCCGTGACTGGAGATGTCGCCGAGTCTCGCCTGAGGTCGCGCCATGGTCATTTCCCCGTCAGGAGGTGGATCAGGAAGCCGACAATGCCGCCCACGACCCCGCCGACGGTCAGCACAAGCCCAACCACCTTCCACATCGTCTCGACGCCCATCTTCTCGTTCATGCCCGACTGCAGGTTCTTGATGTCATCGGTATGGCGGCGCAGGTCGTCCTGGATGCTGCGTACCAGAAGGTCCACGTTCTCCTTGTCCGACTTTTTCTCGATCTCGCGTTCAATCTTCTCGAGGCGCGCCTGGATTTCCCGGCGGTGGTCTTCGAGGATGCTCCGGAATTCGGCCCGCCAAGATTCGAAGGTCCGGGCCAGCATCCGCTCGCTCTGGTTCCAGTCGCAAGGGGCGCTGTCATGTCGGGTTTCATCCATTCGGCTTTCTCCTTCGCAGCGAAAAGCGGCCGCGTATCTGCAGATCGATCTCGAACCGGTCGGACAGACCTCGCCGTTCCAGTGCGTGGCTCACGGCGTCCCTGGCGCAATGGATCTGGTCAATGCGCATGCGCTGGGACACCGAGTCCGCATGGATGCGGTAGAAATAGAGCGGTTTGGGGATGCGGCGGACCTCGGTCAGTTCCGCGAGGCGCAGGCAGAGATCATAGTCTTCGGCGCAGAGGAAGCTCTCATCGATCCCGCCGGCCTGCTCGAAAACCGAACGGCGGATGAGACGAAAATGGAAGGTCATAAAGTCGAGGAGCATCCGGTCCTTTGAATAGGGAATCCGACAGCGCTTGCCGTAACCCGTGACTCGGTCGGAGGCGTCGATGACCTGGTAGTCCGTATAAACCATTCCGACGGTCGGATTTCCTTCCAAGACCGCGACCGTCTCCTCCAAAGCCGTGGGTGCGAGCATGTCATCACTGTCTACCCAGCACAGATATGGCCCGAAGGTGTCGGCCAAGGCGGATTTCAAGGACTTGACGGCTCCTCTGTGGTCATAAGCTGCGATGCGGACCCGACGGTCCTTCTTGGCGTACTCGATGGCCACCTTCGCGGTCTTGTCGGTCGAACCGTCATCCCAAACGAGCAGATCGAAATCTTGGTAGGTCTGGGCAAGAACGCTTTCGATGGCTCTGCCGATGTAGCCATCCCGGTTGAATCCCCGGATAACTATTGAAACGGATGGATGCATCGCTTCTTCCTCTATGGGTTGATCAACACCTTGTTCGTCGAGCGGATGACGATGTTCCCCATGACGGCGTCCATGAGGATCACGCTTCCGGCTTTATCAGTGGTTTGAATGCGTTCCCGGCCGGCAGCCGCGTTCATCACGACGACCTGGCCGGCTTTGTCCGTGAGGCGGATCATCTCGGTCCCGGCGGTGGAATCGATGAGGATTTCCTGCGTGCCGCAGAGACCCCAGATGTGGACCTTCTCTTTGCCCTTGGTGGTATCGATGAGAATCTTCTGCCAGCGGGCGCGGGACTTGTCGCAGGACTGGATATGGATTTTCTCCTTGTCCTTCCACGCCTCCCAGCGCACGAACTGGCGGCACAGATCGGTGATCTCGATCCGGGCCTTCTGGTCCTTGATGTCCGAGTCGATGTCGAGCTGGTCGCCCTGCTCGGCGTCCTTGGTTCCCCGGCGGCGTGCATTGCCTGTCTGAACGTCGCGCTTCACGCGGCATTCCATGTGCAGAATCTGGCCGGCCCGGTCGATGACCTTGAGGAACTCCTCCTCGTCCCGGTCGTCGAGAACGATGGTGTGGCCGGTCTCGGTCTTGAGCAGAACCTTGCGGCGCGGGCAGTAGTACGGCGGGTGACCGTGGTGCTTCTTGTGCTCCAGGTCGTCCCGCCGGTCGGGCTTGTGCTCGACTTTGTCCTCGCAGTCATGGCAGGTCGGATCGGAGCACAGGCGCTTGGATTCCTCCGGCTGTTCGCCGGGGTTGCTCTTGGCCAGCCAGACGCCGGACCAGATCGGGTATTGGACGTTTCCGCCCTCGAACTCGGCCCAGACGGACGCGCCTTCTTCGGGGACGAGAAACAGGCCGATGTCTTCGTTGCCGCCGTAGGGAAAGCATGGCCACGCCCAATCCGACCAGTTTTCCTTGCCGGTGCCGAGCACCGCAGGAATTTCGAGTCGGCAGCGGCCGAGCCGCTCCGGATCGTTGTTGTCCCGCAAGAACGCTCTGTACTTTCCGTACCAGCGGTTCTTGTAGCGTTCCTCGTGCTGGCGGTCCTGTGTCTCGATCACGGTTCGTCCTCCGGGTTACTTCAGCGGCAGAACGCCCCGCAGCACCTCGCGCACGATGCGGGTGACCGTTCCGTCCGGCGTCTTCTTCGGATCGACTTTGGCCACGGCATGACGCAAGGCGTCCTGCGCCGCGGTGTCGAGCTTGAGTTCCTGGCCGGCGACGCCGGTCTTGACCTCTTTCGCGCCGACCCGCTCGATGACGCCGATCACCGCTTCCAGTGCGGCGGCTTTGGCCTGGCCCCAGGTGGTGAGCTTGATGACGGTGAGCAGGGTCACGATCAGGGTCGCGATGAGTTCCTTGTGGTTCAGGATGAAAGTCAGAATCTGTTCAAACTGCTGCATTGCGGTCACCTCCGTTGGTTTTCATGGCTTCTTCGAACGACACGTATTTCCCGCCGAGATGGCCCCAACGGGTCCGTCCCTCGCGGATGTCGACGTGGATGAATCCCTGCTCCGGGTAGACGCCGATCCCGCCCTCGCGGAAAGCCGCCACCCGCTCGGCGAGTTCGTACATCCCGGCGATGGACAAGCCTTTGATCACGATGTCTGCGGCGTGTCCGAGCAGGTGCCGACTCTGTTTCGCGCCGCCAACGGCACGGTTGTGGTCGGGGCAGCGGTAGCCGCTGGTGACGCGGACGGGCGTGTCCGCAAGATCGCGGAGTCGCTGGAGCGCCTCCACCAGGCGGGGATCGATCTCGACTCTGCCGCAACACCGGCAGACAAACTCGCTTTTTGAAAAATTCCTGCTCAGATCTCCCATGTATCTTTCCTCCTCACAGCCTCCGCCCGCTGTCCGCGTCGATGGTCACCATCGGCGGCGGCTCTTCCTTCGGCGTGGGCGGCGCTTCCTGGTCGTTCTGCTTGCCCTTGGCCTCGTCCGACTTGTCGCCGGCCCCTTTGCCCAGGGCGTTCTTCTTGAGTTTCAGTTCGCAGTGATATCCGCCTTCGCCGATGACGTGGCGGACCGAATGGCAGTAGTAGACGCCAGAGAACTTGCGGCCCACGCTCTTGACCTCCACGTTTTGCTTGGCGCGCAGCGCGGGGATGCCGATGGTCACCGCGTCGGCTTCAACCTGGCGGAGTTCGGCCTCGCGGAATTTCCCCTCGGAGAGGTCCTGGGCCGGCTCCTGCCGGGGTTCCTCGTGGAAGCCCTCGGAGCGGTCAAAGGTGGCGACCACCTGCCCGGACTCCTGCTCCTTGTAAGCCCCTTCGCCGGTGTTTCCGTCCACCAGATAGGTCCGCTTGCCGAGCGATGTCCGCTCCGGCGTGGTCTCGTTGTTGGCCTTGTGTTCGACCGGCTCCTTTTTGCGCGGGTCCACGCCCACGGCCTTGGTCTCGACGCCCGCTCCCTTCGCCCCCTGTGATTGCGTCGAGGGACGGAAGGAACGCAGAACGCCCTTGCGGTCGGTGAAATACTCGAGGATCGCGGCGGGCTTTTTATCCAGGTCGCGGGGATGGAAATGCAGTTCATCGTCCTGGATATAGAAGACGTACCCCGTGACGCCGTCGCCGTCCTTGTCGCGCGCCTTTCCAGCCAGGTCCTTGAGGAACTGTGCGTCGGAAACGTTGCTCTGGGTTACGCGCAGATGACGGGCTTTCGTGGCCATGACCACCGGAGTGAGGCCGTTGGTCCCTGCGATCTCTTCGGCGATCTCGGAATAGAGGATGCCGGGCGCGGGCTTCTGCCAAACCTTCTGGTTCTCCTTCCCGGCCAGCTTGAAGCCCTTGTCATAGGCCTTGATGCGGATCGTCGGATCGCCGTCCTCCGGGAAGTCGTAGTCGATGTCCTTGATGACCGCCTTCTTGCGCGGGGAAAGGTTGCCGACATATCCGAAACGGGCGACGATCTCGTTGCCTTCCTGGAACAGAGGATCGTCAACGAACTGGAGGTTCCGGTCGGTGACCGCGAGCTCCAACACGTCAAGTTCCTCCTCGTTGTCCTCGAAGACGAAGGAGGTGATCTCTTGCGTGATATCCGCCGAGAGGGTCTGCCCCTCGATCTGGATCAGAAAGGTCGGTTTGAAGGTGTCGATATCCATGCGCCGGTCTCCAGTCGGCCCGCCTGAAAGACGGACTCCACCGGATACTTACCGGCGCGCGGCGCGAGGTGTCGGGAGGGGATTTAGGGGATGGTGTCGGTCAGAGAATCCATTTACGTTTGATGTTCCAGAGACTTACCGCGAACAAGCCGACGCAGAATGCGCCGAGGAGGGATAGATCGAGGAAAAAAGGCATGGCATGTCCGCCGTGCACGGCCCCATGGAGCATGTCAGCTCCGTAGGTTAGGGGCAGCACATATGAGAGTGGTTTCAGAAAAACCGGCAGCTTCTCGATGGGAAAGAAAAGTCCGCATAGGAAGATCATGGGGAAGCGGAAGAAATTGGAAAAGGTCTGGGCCTCGAACACCTCGCTGACCGCCACAGCGATGAACAGGCCAAGAAAAGTCGAAGCCACGGCGATCATGAAAACTGCGGGAACGAACACGCTCCAGACTACCTGGGACAGGTCAGCGAGAAACAACGCCATGATGACAGGCACGAAGGCATTGGCCACACCGAATAGAATGGCTCCGCTGGTCTTGGCCAGCATGAGGAGTTCGAATGGGATTGGAGCCAGCAGGAGTCGCTCGAAGGAACGGTTCTTCTTCTCGAAGGTTACCGTCACCGCCAGCATCGACGTTGTGCCGAACAGAATAGAGAGGGCCACCACACCCGGAAGCAGCAACAGTACGCTTTCCAGGCCGCTGCCGGACTTGATGAAAAACATTCCCGTCCATGCGACGGGGAAAATTAGCCCCCAACTGATGTTCGGCGGCTTCAGATAATAGGTCCGCATGTCCTTGACCAGAATGTTCCAGAAGGCGGTCCAGAGTTTCATTGGCCGCCTCCAGCTTTTTCCTTCTCTTTGCGCATGGCAGTAGCCTCGATGCCGGTGATTTGTACGAAGATGTCCTCGAGGGACGGCCGCATCCTTCGAGCCTCGGCAACCTCGGCACCCTGATTTTCCAGAAAACGAACCAACGGACCTACGCGAATAGGTTCGGTGGCCTCCACTCGAATAAATTCTTGCCCTTGGGTCGTGAATACCAGGCCGGAAAAGGACTCTGACAGTCTGCCTCCCATGTCATCCGGCATGTTTGAGCAGGAGATTTGCACCACATGCTTCTCTTGAACCGGCTGGATCAGATGCTCGACCGTATCGGTCCGCACGATGCGACCGGACACGATGAAAGCAATGCGGCCACAGAGGCGCTCCGCCTCTTCGATATAGTGGGTGGTCAAAAAGATGGTGGTTCCGGCCCTGTGGAGATCGGCGATGAGCTGACGAAGTTGCCGCGCACTGGCTACGTCAATGCCGGTGGTGGGTTCATCCAGGAAAAGGATTTCAGGCTGATGGATGATTCCGGCGGCAATGGTCAGCTTGCGCTTCATCCCCTTGGAATATCCGCCGAACTTACGGTTTGCGGCTTGGGCAAGGCCGAATTGATCCAACAGCCCTTTGGTTCGGTCTTGGCGCTCGGCCTTACCTATCCCGTAGAGCGCCGCACAAAAACAGAGATTCTCGAAGCCGGTAAGTTCCGGATATAGATTGCTCTCATCCGGAACTACACCGATGAGATGCTGAGCCGCCCTCGGTCTATCCGTGCAGTCGATGCCGCCAATCCGAATGGTCCCCGAGTCCGGCCGTGCCAGTCCCGTGAGCATGTTGATGGTTGTGGTCTTGCCAGCGCCGTTGGGGCCGAGAAAACCGAACAGCTCCCCCTGGTGGACACTAAACGACAAATCGGAGACTGCTTGAACCTCCGCAAAACGCTTGCTCAAGCCTTCAACGGCGATGGCATCGTTCATTTTGTCTTCTTCCTCGGCGTACAGGGATGCTTTTTTACATCGCCATGGCATTCCTTGATCTGCTCCGGGGTGCAATCCTGCGGTTTCCCACTGAGCTTCTCCGGTTTCTGACAGCATTCGCCTTTCTTACACATCGTCGACCTCCTTATTTGTTTAAGTTGCCGCGCGGACACTTTTTCATAAGGCAAAAAAAGAGCGGGGCGTCCGCTAATCCGCCACACTTAAAAGGCCTTGGGTTGTTTTGCCCCATTCCGCCAAAGTTTTCTCATTGACCCGATAGTGTACAAAATAGCCTTGCTTGTCGGCGATTACGATGTCCGCGTCTCGCATTACTCGAAGATGCTGTGATATGGCCGCGGGCGTAATGTCCAATGCGCGGGCGAGAGCGTTTACGCAAAGGGAGCGACGTTTCAACAGGTCGATCATCCGCACCCGTGTACTTACGGAAAGCACCTTGAAGATGCGGGCCTGCTTTTCTGAATCGGTCACGACATCTCCTATGATTAAGTAACCACGCAGATACTTTATCCCACGCGGTAGCCGATGTCAATTGAAAAAAATCGATAGGATTGTCCTGTTCACTCCAGAAGCCGCATGCTGACGTGTTCCGCCGAGGGGATGCGCAGGATGGTCCCCGGCGTCAGTTCCATGGGAAAGAAAATGTCGTTGTAGTCGCAGATGATCCACCAGAGATCGGCCTGCCCCAGATAGCGATGGGCGAGCAAATCGACCCGGTCCCCCTCGACCACCGTGTGAAACCGGTCGTCGGGGCGTGGCTTGCCCTCGGTCGGAAGACGCGTGCCCAGGAAATCCCCTTCTCCCGATGTGTAAAGAATGGATGCCGCGTATCTGGATCGACGTCCGATCATCCGCGCACCTCCGAATAGTCCACGGACTGGTCGATATACTCCTCGAGCATCACGTCCACCTCGGCGTGCTGGGGCAACAGGTTGTCCCGGTCGAACATGTGGAAGAACCGGGCCTTCACCTGGCGGACCACGCAGAGCACGCCCGGGTAAAGGTCTCCGAACATGAAAAGCACCCGATGCGGAGCGTTCTTGAGCATGGTTCCCGCGTGTTCGGGATAGAGCAGAGAGCGCAGCCAGTCCACCGACTCCTTTACGGACCCCTTGAAGAAGACCAGCTTGAATCCGATCTTGCGTGGCTCGCCGGCCACGTACTGATAGCGGGGATGGCTCATACCCGGAATCTTGATGGCCGCGTAGGCCGTGCTTTTCTCGTCGATGATGTCGTTCGGGTTGTACTGGAAATCGAGGTAGTCGCCCGTATCCACGTCAACAAGATATGCGGTGATCTCTTTCTGATCCCAGGCCACGGTTACAGCACCCCCACCTCGATCACGGGTTTGCCCAGACGCCGGGCATGATCGACTTCCCGGCGCATGCCGTCAGAAAGGCCTTCGCCGGTGAACACCCAGACCTCGTCGCAGATCTCCATGAACGTCAGGCCGCAGGCGATGCCTGCTTCGCGTTCGGAGGTCTTTGCGTCATCGAGAAAGCGCGTGTAGAGAAGATGCGGCGCGAAGGGCGCGCAACCGCGCTCCACCGCCTTCCGGCAAAGCCGCTCGGCAGTCGCCTCGTTCCGAGAGACATCCCCGGCGTACCGGCTGCAAATGAATACCCGTTTCATACGTTCCTCACAGCGTCTCGTAGTTCTTGATCTTGCGCTCGCGCAGGTCCCGGTATACGGAACGGGCCACCTGACGTCCGTCGAGCATCGTGGTCACCGACACCTCGATGGGCCGCTCTCCAAGCTGGTCCAATTTCGCCAGCAAGGATTCGAGCACGGGGCGCAGCGTTTCCCCCGGAGGTAATGCGGGCATGCCGGACTCTGGACCGAGCACGCCCCTGGTCTCGCCGAGAAGACGGGCCTGTCCGGTGGCGAGATGAGCGGCCGGTCTCTCCATCGGCGCAGTCGCTATGGTGCTTTCCATCTTGGAGGCGACCGTTGGAGCTTCTCCCGCCATGACCGGTGTGAGCGCCAGGGTTCCCGCCAACAGGGCCGGAGCGGCAATCTTGCCCGTCAGTCCGGTCATGAATCCGAACTCGCGCGTCATGGCCTCGGCTGGTGCGGACGCCGCCTTGGTGATGCCGCCGGCCAGGGTCTGAATCAGCGCAGCACCGCTTCGGGTCAGGTCCGCGAGCGGGCCTTCCTTGGCATCGGAGAACGGCAGCAGATTCCGCACGAACGAAAGGGCCGACTTTGCCGCCTGGTACGGTGCGCTCACGGCCGACTTGATGCCGTCGCCCACCGCGGTCATGAACGCCCTGCCGCTCTCGAACGCCGATCCCGCCAACGAGGACACGCTGGACGCCAGAGACCCGAAGGCGCTCGATGCGGCGGTCTTGATTTGTTCCCATGCGGACGACGCGACCGATGCCAAACCCTCGAACGGGGCCTTGATCCACTCCCAGGCGCTCTGCGCCATAGTCTTGAGGGAGTCCCATGCGGCCGATGCCGCTCCGGTGATCCGGCTCCAGGCGGAGGCAGCGCCCCCGGCGATCCAATCGAAGGGTGCGGAAAGCAGCGACCAGGACGACTGGAACAGCGAACCGATCCGGCTCCATCCACCTTGCAGAAGGTTGCCGATTCCATCCCATGCTGCGCCGACGGAGGTTTTGATCCGGTCCCAGGCCAATCCCGCGGAATCGGTTATCCACGAAAAGGGCGCGGCCAACATGCCCGCAGCTCCAAGACCAAGCGCCGTGAGCCCGTCCCAAGCATTCGATGCCGCCGAGGTCACGGTGCGCCAGACCGTTGCCGCAAATTGCGCTCCCTTTCTGAACGGCCAGGTAACCGCGGTGAGGATGCCGCCTCCGATGCTTTTCAAGCCCACCCATACCCAACGGACCGCGTCCACCATTCCTCGCAGCGCCAGACCCAGCACCTTGCCCGGCAGGGAGAAAACGCCGAGCATTCCCTTGGCCAGGGTTTTGAGGATGGCCGTTCCCGAGCCGGTGAGGTCCGACAGGGGGCCGGTTTCCGCGTCGGAAAACGGCAGAAGACTGCGGAGCCACCCGAGAGCCTTCTTGAGCATCTCGAACGGATAGGTGACCGCCGACCAAATGCCCTTGCCGATGGCCACGAGGATCGCCTTGCCCGCCTCGTAGAAAGTCGTGTCGCCGGAAAGGAATCCCCGGACCGCGCCGAAGATATCGGCCAGCGTTCGGACCAGAGGCAGGTTCATGAAGGCTGCAGCTAAAGCCGATGCCGCTGAAACGAAAAAACTTCCAACGGCGGAGAAGAGTCCCTTGATGAAATCCCAGACACCGACGATCACGTCCCGGGCCCAGCGGAACGGCGTTGCCAGGAAATCGAAGACAGCTCCACCGATGGCCTTGAGTCCGTCGAGCACAGAGAGGTCGCCGGTGAGCACCCGCCAGACCGTGTAAACCACCCGGGCCGCGGCGCGGAGTGCCTCGACCAAAAGCCGGACCGGCAGAAAGAACTTGTAGATGAACTTCCCCGCCTCGATGAAAGCGTTGACAATGGTCTTGCCGAGCCAAACGACCGCGCGCACCACCCAAGCGACCACCGTGATGACGGCCACCATGTTGTAGATGACGAACTTTAGGAGATACGCTCCGACCTTGGCGATCACACCGAGTACCGTGCCGAGGGTCTCGCCGAGACTCCGGTAGGAGGAGGCATCGGCGGAAGATGCCGCCAAGCCGAAGATTTCAAGGATCGAGAAGATCGCTTTGTACAGTGTGCCGTAAGCCTGCATGAGCGCACGGACCGCGGGTTCGAGAATCGCCCTGATCTTTCCGAACGCATCGGAGAATGCCTCCCACAAGCCGGTCAGAAACTGGCGCACCCGGTAGTAGATGCGGAAGACCGTGACCACCAGTCCCATCAGCCCGGCCTGTTCGAGCTTCTGTGCCAGGTCGGCCGACATGGTCCCGGCACCGCCGGAAAGCGAGGTGACCAGCGCCCGAATCCCCTGGAATACGAGTTGCACCTTTTCCCACGCGCCGAGGATGGTGTCCCGGATGCCGGCGAAGTTGGTCTCCCAAGCCCGTTTGAGGAGATAGACGGCGAGCACCACACCGCCGATGATCGCGACCACCGGAAGGAAATATGCGGCGAACGTGCTTCCCACACCGGCGATTGTCGCGCCCATAGCGGCAAGCCCCGCCTTGATGGCGGGGAGCATCAGGCCGATGGTCCCGGCCGCGGCGATCACTCCACCGACGACGACCAGCACGGCACCCAGGGCCATGGACAAGGTCAGGAGGACTCTGGTCAACCCCGGCATCGAACGTGCGAGCTTCTGGAAAAACAGGACGGCCTTCGATATCCCCTGGATGATCGGCGTGACCACCGGCAGGAGTGTGCGGCCGAGGATTTCAGCGAGGTTTCCGACCTGCTGGCGCACAAGCTGGAACTGACTCCCGATATCCATATTCATGGCCCGCGCCATTTCTTCAGTGACGGCGGTGCCGGTCTTCATCGCGTGTTCGATGGAGCTGATGTTGCCCTCCAGGGACTCCATCCCCTGGGACATCTGAAGCAGGAACTTCACCGCCTCGTCGGAGCCGAACGCCTTCTTGATCTGCACCTGCGCGGCGGCTTGGGTAAGGTCAGGAAATCGCGACTTGATTTCCTGGAGAATGGGGATGACCCTTTTGAGTCTCCCCGTGGAATCCACGAAGGACAACCCCAACTGCTCACCGGCTTCCGCCGCTTTCATGATGAAAGCCTTGTAAAGCGTTCCGGCTTCCGAACCGGGCATGGTGGTCTGCAATTGTCCGAGAATGGCGAGTTGTTCCTGCAGCGGAATGTTGGAGGCGGCGGCCACCGCGCCGATGTTTTTGACGGCTTCCGCCATCTGCGCCCCGGTGGTCTTGAAGGATGCCACGGTCTGGGCCATGGCCCCGGAGAAGGCCTTGGCCCACTCCATGTCGGTCATGTCCGCCATGATCGGCTTGAAGATTCCGTACCCGGTGGTGAAGGTGCCGACCATCTCTTGGATGCTGGCCTTGGTGGCCTTGGCGGTGAGCGCGGCCATGGCGGAGAAAGTGCCCACGGCTTCGTCGCTCAAGGCGGATAGAGCAGACTTGACGTCGTAGGCCGCGCTGATGAATTCGGCCTTGCTGTAACCGGCCCAGGTATTGGTGAAGCTCTCGGAGGCGTCCTCGAGAGCGCGAAGGTCCTTGATTCCGAGCGATGCCATCTCGCCCAGAGCTTTCTGGGTCGCGGCGGTGGAGGCCACGAGTCCGACGGGCACAGCCATGAGCGCCAGGCCCGCGCCGATCATCATGGTGCCTTTCTGGATTCGGTCGAGATTGCGCGTCATGCGCTCGCTGGAGGCGGCCACCGTCGCGTCCAGCGACTGCATGGACGACTGGACCCGGCCCGCGTTCTGCGAGAACGCGTCCTTCATCGAAACGATGATGCCGAGTCCAAGATCTCCGTTCATGTGCGCCTGCGCTCCAGTTCTTCACGCTCAAAAGCGAGCTGCCGCTCCAGGGCCTCCACAAATTCGCGGCGGACCGAGAGCGGCAGCGCCCGTGTTTCCGAGAAACTCCAGTGGAGCCCGCCGTAGGCGAGGAAAAACGCGTCCCTTACAAGCGAACTCCGGGGAACAAAAAACCCGGTTCCGCCTCCAGCCGCGTGCGGATACGCATCCCGCAGGATTCGCAGTCGGTCTCCACGGTTGTGTCGACACCCGCGTCCACCCGCAGCATTTCCTGCCGGAGGGCGCTTCGGTCACGCATCGACATATCGTTCATAAGCTTCTTGGTCGGCTGCGCGCCGTCCACGTCGATGATCCGGATCAGCATGGCCGAGGAGATGGAAGGCTCCTTGAGAGCGGCCAGGCGTTTTTCCTTGTTGCCGTCCAGATAGCTGAACCGGACCTTGCGCCCGGAGCCGGGGAGCGTGAAAGCGAATTCCCTTTCCTCTCCGTATGGCGTGACCTCCAGCTCTTCCAGGTTGACCGTGACGGCGTTCGACGCCCGGCAGGCGGTGTTCGGGCAGGTCAGTTCCAGCTCGACCTCGTCGCCGAGAGAGACCTGACGCAGGCGGACCAGAATGAACAGCCGGTCCCCGGAGAGGAGGTCGAGCACGTCCTTCACCGTCGGTTCGTCGTTGTCCCCCAGCCGCACGATGCAGTTCTTGAGCGCCTGGTTGACGGCGTCTCCCGTCCGGATGAGACGCTGGTTGGTGAGCAGTTCCTCCTCGGCTCCGGTCATCTCCCGGAGCTCGATCTCGAGGCCGCTCGGCAATTCAAAGGTGTGCATGGTCTACCTCCTTGGATCAGGTCCAATACTGAAAGCAAATGGCGAGCTTCTCGATGGTGTTGTCCGTGTTCGCGCCCTCGAGTTCGTCGTACTCCAGGACCTTGATCCACGCGCCGTGCAGGGTCCACCGTCGCGTTTCGTTGCCGGTTCGGTCGTATCTGACGAGGTCGATGTCGCGCATGTAGTCGTTGGGCAGGCCGCCGACCACGGCGTTGACGTCCACCTGTTTCTTGATCCACTCCCTGGCGGCTTCGTCGGAACCGTCCTGGAGAATCCCTTTCTCCAGGGTGATGTCCTCGAACTTGACTCGCCCGGCCACCTTCTGGTCGAACATGGAACCGGCGGGCGCGAAAGCCACTTCCTCGAACTCGGTCTTGGGTTCCTGGCCCTTCTTGAAGAGCGCCACGTCGAAGCCGTTCACCTCGACGGCGAATTGCCAGTTCTGATACAGACTCTTGGGCATGTTGCCGCTGCGCATGACTTACCTCCTTACCCGGTCTTGAAGATCTCTTTGAAATCGGCCCCCGTGGCGGTGAGCACGAAGTTGAGCTCGACGAATTCCGCCGTCTTGGTCGGCTTGACGAAGACGCGCGCCACGAGTTCGTTGCGGTCGATCACGGCCGGGGTGTTGGTCTCCTCGTCGCATTGGACGGCGAAGTCGTAGAGCCCGCCCTTGTCCTTGATGTCCTGCATGAAGGGGTTGATCAGCCGGATCAGCGCGCGCCAGGTCTGCGGATTGTTTGGCTCGAAGACCACGAAACGCGAGGACTCGGCGATGGCCTCTTCGATGAACATCATCAGCCGCCGCACGTTCACGCGGTCGAGAGCCGAGGGCTGGCTTTGCAAGGTCTTTTGTCCCCAGATATTGATGCCGCTGTCGGGGAAGGAGGCGATTACATTGACCCCCTCGGGATAGAGCACATCCCGCTCGCCGCGGCTGGTCTTGTAGCCCAAGGACAAGGCGTTGAAGACCCGGCCGCGGTCGATGCCCGCGGGCGCGTACCAGACGTGGGTTTTCTTGTCGCTGCGGGCGTAGCACCCGGCCACGGCTCCGCTCGGGGGAACGAGTTTGCGCTTGCCGGTCACCGGATCGTTGATCTCAATCCAGGGATAGTAGAGCGCCGCATAAGACGAGTTGAAGGCACCGTGGGAATACATTCCCTGGCCCTTGCGGAAATCCACCGCTTCCAGGGGTTCAAGGTGGATAGGCGTTTCGGCGAGGAGCATGAGGTCCTGGCGGTTTTCCGCATAGGTGATGCCGGCGTGGATCACCTCGGCGGTCGTGACGCCGGGAACCATGATCAGATTCAGCGCGTCGATCTCGTCGAAGGCGTAGAACCCGGTGTGCTGGGAGGGATCGCCGGAGTAGTCGGCGTCGTCTAGCCCCGTAAGACCGTCGTCTCCTCCCGAAAGATCGAACAGACCAATCACCGGCCGGTCCGACGGAACGCCGGATGCGGTTCCAAGGTCCTCGACGGTGATGAAATCCGACCGTTCGTTGACAGCCAACTCCACATGATTCGGAGCCGCTTCGTCCATCGAGAGGTCCTTGAAGACCTCAACGACCTCACCCTTGTGGCGGACCACCAGGTTGAACGCGCCGGTCGGATCGAGAGAACCGTCTTCGACCTGGACGGAGAGCCGCTCGCCCCAGGTTCCTTCATCGGCCGCGCGCACCTTGAGCGTGTCCATCGCGTCCATGCCTCCGGACATGTTTGCCGAGGCTGCGGCTTGTACGATGCCCGCGTCCTGCGTTTCCGCAGTGACCAGCGCGGAGGCCTCCGGAGACCCAACGACCGCCGCGACCACCTGGTCCGCTGTGGATACAGGATCGCCAGCCCCGTCGGTGGCCAGGTTCACGGTGACGGCCTGTCCGAGGACGCCGATAGACAAAGGGGTGTCATTTCCCGCAGCGACGAGTTCGACGGAGACGGCGTTTCCCGCGGCACCAAGCTGAATCGCCCGCCACGCGATACGATCCGTGCCGACGGTGCCGGTTACAAGTGACGCCGTCGCGGCGCGCCGGTCCTTGAGGACGGCTTGCGCCTTCACGGCGGTCAGAGTGTTCCGGTCCGTGGGATCGGTCAGATGGGCGATGCGGTTCACGAAAAGGATGGAGCCGCCGTTATCGAAAAACGCCCTTGCGGCGTAAGCGAGGTATCCGGCCTGCAGGTAAGAGCCGAATTTGTTGATGAACTGCTCCCAGCTCGTGACCAGCACGGGCTTATTGATCGGGCCGCGTTCGGCCACGCCCACCATGCCGCAGGAGGAGGTGGATATCTGCTTGACGTAGAAGCTGAAGTCGACTTCGCGGGTATAGATGCCCGGTGAAAGATACGTGCCCATGGGTTACCTCCGTTTCCGGCGTTTGCCGTTGTTTTCGCCGTCGGCTCCTGTATTGACCAGCTCTTCCCGCGGAGGCTCGGGTACGGGAGTCGTCGGCATCACCGGCGTCAGCGACACGAAGCCACGCTTCGCGGCAACGTCGATCTCCGGGGAAATGTCGTCCTCGCCCAGCGTTCTGCGCTCGCGGGGATTCAGATGCAGCCCCCGGCCGCCTCCCGCGAGGTGGAAGGTGAGCGGTTGGAAAAGAAGATTCTTGATTTCGATCACAGTGGTTCCTCCTTGTGTCATGGGGTATGGAGCCGATCCTCATCGACACCGTCCCGGAACTCGAACCGCCGGTCTTTGATGAGCGGGCCCGTTTCGACGAGGCCGTCGTAGACGGGGCAGTCCTCGATCCTGAGGCGGCCGCTGCTCTGGCGCAGGTTGGACAGGTTCACCCGTCGCAATCCGCCCAAGGGGACTGTCTCCGTCAGGTTGAGGGAGCCGCGGTCTTCCACGGCCAGGACCGGGTGGAGCTGATAGAAACGGGCCACTCTCTCCTGGAGGTCCAGCAGTTCACCTTCGTGGCCGGCGGTGACGATGACGTCGAAATCGAGGTGGTAGAGTCGGGGATGGCGGCACTGCTCATAAGCGAGGTTCGGGATGTCCTTTTCCACCATACGGGCCATGGTGCGCCGGTCTCCGTTTTCCGCCAGCGTCGGTCCCTGCAGGATCAGGCTCGGCACGTTCGGCACCTCGAAGACATCGTCCGCGGCGACGAGCACCGCGTCCGGGTCGATCTCCGCCTTGACCAGGCGGATCAGGTTTTCAACGACTGTGCGAACGGTTTCCAAGTCCGGTTCCTCCGGTTCGAGCGACTGTTTCCGCTGGATACCTACCGGAGGCGGACGGGAAGTGTCGGCGGGGATCAGAGAGCTGAGCGGATCGCTTGGCGGTAGTTCTCGATGATCTGCCCGCGGTACTTTTCCATGGTGGGATGCAGGAAGGGACGTGGCGGGATGACGATCACAGCGCCGTTGGGATGCTGGATGGTGGCTCCGTACTCCATCACCGCGCCGATGTTCACCAGGTCGTCGCCGTCCTTGTTGACCGTGCCGCGCAGGAGTCCCACGAACGCCCGATCCGCGAGGATGCGCTGAGTGATCGAATTGACGAGGAAGCCGGTGTCGATCAGGGCCTTGCTGGAGCCCTTGCGCGCGATGGTGCTCTCGGCCAACTTGACGAACGCCTTTCCGCCAGGAGCCTGGGACCGGATGCCGCGCTTGATCTCGCGGACGAGGAGAAGGGCGTTCTTGATGGTCGCCTGCCGGATCGCCAGGGCGAGCCGGGCTCCGGGATTGGCGGCCAGCTTCGCTTTCGCCTTTTCCCAATCACCGAAACGCTTAACTCCCATGGATGCGCACCAGCTTCAGCACCTTGTGGGTCACGACGCCGAAAAGGCGCTCTTCCACTACTGTCTGAACCCGAAAAACGTCTGCGCCGCTTTGCACCCGGTCTTCCGGTCTCACGTCCAGTCCGGGGAGCACGCAGGCCGTGGCGTCGATCTTGTTGGCGAGGTCTTCCGGCGGCGTTTCGATAAACTCGAGCGGAAAGGTCTCCACCTCGGCGAAGGATGCGTCGTCCGATCCGTACAACCGCTCGCCCGGAACAGCACGCAGCAACGCGGCTTCCTGCCCACATGCCAGGATCAGTTCTCTCACATCCCCGGCGGCCGAAGTTTTCTCGGGATCGCTCAGCAGGGTCACAGCTCAAGCTCGCTTCCTTGATCGTAGATGACCGGCGCGAGTCCGCCGGGCGTGATGATGTAGTCCTCGGGGGATGCGGCTGCTCCCGGTTTGATTTCACTCAGCCGCTGTTTGTACACGGCCTTGAGGTCCTCTTCGAGTCCGGCCCAATGCTCGGGCTGCTTGGTCTTGTCCACCCTCTTGTCGCCGCTGGAAAAGGAGAACGCGTTGGCGGTCTGGGCCCGCATGACCTGGCAGGCATGAATCTGGCCCAGCAGGAGCAGCAGCTCGCGCGGTTCGCCTTCCGGTTCCGGAACCACCTCTCCGTTCACGACGGAAAGGGAGAGTTCCAGGTCGCGCGCCAGCCGATGCACGCCCTTCAGGATGCAGCGGGAAAGGACGTCATCGGTGAACAACTCACCCTGGGGATCGGACAGGTCGGTCCGGAGAACGGCGACGAGATCAGCCAGCGCCACCTTCCACCTCCGTCAGCCGTTTCTTGAGGGCCTCGATCACCGTCCTTCGTTTTTCACCCGCCAAATGGGCTTTGAGTTTGTCGGGATCGCCCTCGGTGCCGATCCGGGAGATGGCATCGGCGGCGGTGAGCCCAGAGAGGTCTTCATCTTGAGTTTCAGACGCAGGGCTTTCGTTCTGTTTCAGGGGATCGTCCTTTTCGTCCATACGTGCGAGCCGCCCTGCCGACACCGCCAGCTCCATCTGGGGAGACATGGACTCCGCTTCGAAGGTCTGGCCCGGGTCGAGGCGCAGCTTCGCGTCGGCGATGATCAGGACTCCCGGGCGGATGTTCTTCAGTTTCAACGTCACGGTTCACCTCCGTCAGCCGAGAATCTTGATTTTGGCGAGAATGTCCGGGCGGGTGATGCCTTGCCCCAGTTCCGACCAGACGAGCCAGCCGGTCTTGAAGCGGGTTTTCTGCTCGATGGCCTCGGTCTTGAGGTTCTCGCGCACCGGCAACTTGCCCACCTCCTCGTCGGGGATGAGCAGCACCTCGTCGATGGCCTGCGCGGCGGTCAACAGAATGCCGCCAGTCCCGTAGTTCTTGATCAGGCCCTTAGCCCGCAGCTCGGCCTTGGTTTCCGGGTCCAGGTTCCAGCCCCGCAGGTCGTTGAAGCGCCGGCCCCGCATGACGATGTACTTCACCGTCAACTCGAGGTCCTCGATGATGGAAATCGCCTCGTTGAGCGCCTCCTCGGTGAGGGTCGCGCCGGTCACCTCCACGGTGTTGGCCGCGGGCACCGCCGCCGAAAGCACCGTAATGGTCCGCTTGTCGATCTCCTTGCGGATTTCGTCCGCGGCCGCGGTCTGGATGTCCATCAGGGTGCCGATGTTGCCGTTCTTGAGCACCGAGACGTCGACCATGGGCGCGGAGTGGATGCGGTTGGTCGGAAACTCCACTTCGTCCTTGCCGACCTCCTGCTCCTGAGCCTCGCCCTCGGTGGAAATCCAGTAGGCCTTCACTTTGGGCTTCTTCTGGTAGAGAGGACGCTCGCCTTTGGGCAGGGTGTGCTTCGTGAGCAACAGCGAAGAGATCTCCTTGCGTTTGATCTCCTGTTCGATGGGCTCGGAGATGGCGGCGGCCAGCGCGCGCATCCCCTCCGGGGACTCGAGCGCCTCGGACATCAGGCGCGCCATCGTCTCCATGTATTCTTGGCTGTGCACGTTCATACGGATCGTCTCCATTTCGTTTTCCTCCTTTAATCAGATGAGCAGCCGGAACTTGATCGTTCCGCCGGAGACGGAGACGGCCCGGGCGATGACTTCTTCGCCCGCCTGCACGCCCGCGGTGAGTTTGCCGCTGCCTGAGACCTTCAGGTCGTCGCCGGGATTCACGGTCCCCTCGAAGACGTCGGTCTCGTAGACGCCGCCCATGCAGTAGATGCCGGGCATCTCTCCGTTCTTGTAGTCCTTGAGCAGAATGCCGAAGGACTTGGCCGTCGGCGTGGTGTTCACGGCGAAGAGGTCGTTGCCGACGATCCTCACCACCTGGCCGAGTTGGCCGTCCCCCTGCAGGTAGCCGTCGCCGTAAGCGAGGCCCCGGTGATTGGGATTGATGAAAGCCATGGTCATTCCTCCTTTGTCAGTTGGTCGAAACCGGTTCGCCGGTCGCGGACGCCACTCGTTGCCGGTAGGCGGCCATGAAGCCACTCTTCAACCGGTCCTCGAGACTCGTCTTTTTGTCTTCCACGTCCTTTGGACGGACACCCGCGTCGCTGCGCAGGGGCGGATCGTCGCATGCGCGTGAACCCTTCGCGGTTTCCGCGGGAGCACCGCGGTCATTGGCGTCCTTGTCGTCGGCGTGGGCGAGGGGCCCGGCCTTCAGCATCCGCTCGAAAGCGGCTTCGCTGGCGGCAAAGGCGTCGTCGGAAAGTCCGGCCAGACGGGTGAGTTCCTGCTCGCGCTCCTCGTCGGACTCGAAGGCCAGACCGTTTTTCTCGATCTTGCGTAAAAGCTTCTGTGCCCGGCTCCGGTTCGCGGCGGCTTTCCTTTCAGCTTCAAATTCCTCGAGCTGCTTCTGCAGGCCGAGCACCTGCTGCTTGAGCTCCTTGTTCTCTCGCTCCAGTTCCTTGAGGCGGGTCTTGTCATCGGGCGCGATCCCGCCGCCGCCGTCGTCCTTCTTCTTGGCGGCTTCCACCGCCCGTTCCTCGGTTTCCTTGTGTTTCTCGTCCATAGTCGGACCTCCTTCAGAGTGGGTTGTCGAACCATCGTTTTCCGCCGCGGCGACCTTCAGGATGCGGGCGTTCTCGTCCGCGCCTTTGCGGTCGAGTAACCCGAGCCCTGTGAATGTGACCCCGTGGAGGATTTCGTAGACGGGCTGCCCCTGGAGCTCGCCGCCCTTGTTCTTGCGCAGGTGGACGCAGTAGTCGCTCTTCAAGACCACGCGTTTGCCGCAGACCGAGCACTCGCCTTCCTCGTAGTCGCACTCCATGGAGACCTGGGAGATGATCCCTTTGCGGATGAGCTTGTAGGCCAACTGCGCGTGCGGGCTGTCGGAGACATAGAGTTCCCCCGCGCACTCGATCCGGCCGCCGCTTTCGTCCTCCACGTAATCCGCCCCCACGATGCCTCCGACGATGTCGGTGAAATCCTGGGAATGCTTCAGGTCGATCTTTTTGTTGACCGCCGACATGTAACGGGCGGCCAGTTCGTCGGGGGTGAAATGGTCGCCGTTCTTGTTCGTGCCGGCCCGGCAGAGGATGAAGGTGAATTGCGGATCGCCCGCGGCCTGGTCCAATGCCGCCGCTTCGGTCTGGAGCCCGGCGAACGTATCGAGCGACAGCTCCACCGGAAACGAGGTGTGACATGCCGCCAGCGTCTGTGTGTCGGCCTTGGAGCGCGCCGCGCCGCGTGATTTGGAAGCTACGAAGAGCAGTTCCCGGGCGTGTTTGCCTTCCCGGCCGATGTCCTTGGCGATGTTGTAGTCCACCTCCATGCCCCGCACCCGGACGAGACCGTAGTGCTCGGCGAAGATTTCCTTGATCTCCTCTTCCCGCGGAAAAGCCCGGTCGCGGTATGACAGGAGCACCGTGCCGTACTTGCCGCGGGCGTCGGCCGCCAATGTTTCCATGAGGGAACGGATCGATTCCTTGGTGTAGCGCGTCCGCGACGGATAACTGCGGCGGGGATTGTCTTGGAGTTCCTTGTCCGCCCAGCGGGTCATGAGACCCTCGATGAAATGCAGGGAGTCCTCGTAGTCGTTGCTGCCGAACTCGGTGACGTAGGGCGGGTCCAGATACAGAACGTCCGCGCCGAATCGCCGGACCGCTTCCGCCGCGTCCAGGTTGAAGGCCTTGCACTCTTTGCCGTTGTCGAACACCAACCGGTTAAGTTGGCCCACCGAGCGCCTGAAAGACTCGATGAACTTGGACAGCGGCGGGTTGGAGAGTTGGGATTGCTCCAGGCTGGCATCCGTGTCGAGGTCGGCCCGGCGGTGCATCTTGGACCGCGAGAACTGACCAAAGGCGCTCTTGGCCTTGACAGTGGTACCGAGCGCGGCCAGCGCCAGATCTTTCTTGTAGCCGTGAAGCTTCTGGATGTTCGCCCAGACCTGGTCGAGCCAACGGAGCACCGGCTTGGTGTAGTAGTAGCCGTAGAAGTGATCGACGATAAACGTACCCGCGTCCGCATTTGGGGCGAGGATTCGATCCACGTCCTCGTCGCTCAGAGTCTCGTTGGAGTTCTCCACCACGGCTCGCGCCAGATGGTGGGGATAGCGCAGGAGGTCGTTGGTGATGACTTTCAGCCCTTTGCGTTTGAAGTGGTAGGCGACATTCGCGCCGCCGGAAAAGGCGTCGAGGATGCTCTCCGCGTCCTTGGGGACATGGCTTTCGATCCAGCCGAGCATCAGGTATTTGCTGCCCATGAAGCCGGTGACGCGGACCGATTCCGCTTTCCCGGCCTGGCAGCTCAATAGGTCCAGCGATTCGCCCAGCGGAGCGTCCGCCAGAGCGATCAGGTTTTCCTCCACGCGCAGGGCGGCATCGACGGCCCGTCCGGCTTCGTGCTTGTCGATCCACTCCTTGGCCTTTTCCATGGTCCAGCCGTCCGGGTTCTTCTCCGTCTTGCGGACGAACCGGTAGGCCTGCAACACCATCGAGCGCGGGTTGCCGCCTTCGGGCACGAACTCCTTCTTCAAGCGTCCGATGATGATCGCCACACCGTCGACGCCCTCCAAGGGCTTGTGGCGGAAGCTGTCGGGTTCGAACTCCTCCGGGTCCCGGACGCGGTAGCGCACCTCGTTCTCGGTTTCCTCCCAGATGGCTTCTGCCCGTAAGGTGTCCTCTGCGGACGCCTTGGCGGACCGCTCCGCGCCCTCGGCTCTGCGGCAGATGAACAGGCGTTCCTTGGCGTGGGACGCCTCGCCGTGCCGGGAGGTGATGGCGTAATGGTGATCGTGGGAGCGCATGGACGAATCCCGTCCCATGGAGGCGATGATCCGCCGCATCTCCGATTCGTTCGGATAGGCGTGGTCCCGGTAGGAAATGAGCCAGTGCGGGAAGTGTTTGGAGTTGCCGAGGAAGGACTCGAAGAACTCCGCGGCGTTGGCGCGGGTCACGGTCTTGTGGTCGGTCTCGTAGTGCTTGGTCTTGGAGTCTTTGACAAGGGTCAGCCCCTCCCAATAGGTCATCAGCCCTTCCACGAAGTGGTAGGATTTTTCGTAGTTGGTGGTCGAGAACTCCGTGGCGTAGGGCGGATCGAAATAGGCCAGGTCGGCCTTGGCCTCCGGCAGGAAATCGTTGATGTCCTTGCGGGACGCCTTGCACTCCTTGCCGTTGTCGAAAACGAGGGCGTTGATGCGGGCCACGTTCTTGCTCAGCCGCTCCTTGAATTCCTCCGGGGTGTCCTCGCGCTTGCCGTAGCGGGTCGACGACGAGAAATGCCCGAAGCCGCCCTTGCCGGACATGCAGGTCTTGCCCAGAGCGAACAGGGCGATGTCTTTCTTGAAGCCCGAGAGCTTGTCGACGTTGGCCCGGATCGTGTCAATCAGACCGTGGACGCCCTTGGCGAAGAAGATGCCCTTGAAGTTGTCTCGGACGAAGGTGCCCGCCTTCGGGTTGTCGGCGAGCAGCGCTTCAATATCCTCGTCGCCGAGCCGGACGTTGTCGTTCTCGATGATCGCTCGGGCCGCATGATGGCAGTAGCGCAGCCGGTCGTTGGCCAGGACCTGCAGGCCCTTGGTCTTGTACATGTAGGCCACGACAGCCGAACCCGAGAAGGCGTCGGCCGCGGATTCCACCCCCTCCGGAGTGTGTTTCCATATCCAGTCGACCAGCTTCTGCTTCGAGCCGATGTAGTTGGTGATGTATTTCGGCCGCTGTTCCGGCGACGGCTCTTCGGCAGCCGCCTCGGCCTGGGCCTCGAGCGCCTCGAAGTCCAGGTCAAGGGCGGCGTCCGTCTCCAAAAGGAAAGCCAGCCGTTCACGGTCGGTTGAGAAAAGCTCCATTCGGGTCTCCGGTTATGTCGCGACAAAATCCGGTTAATGCCGGTGGGCGGTCAACCCGCGCTCGGGGAGAACCCCGAAATCGGGCCGGTAGCCCTGTCGCTTGGATACCTACCGGAGACCGTTGAAAAGCGTCGGAGAGGGTTGGTGGAGTTGGCTTTTTTCTTGCTTTTTTCTAAACAGGGTGATAAATTATTGAAAATTTGTGGGGATGGAGTCCCCCGAACAACCGCCCGGGCTGGGCTGATGACTCCTACCGCGCAGGCTGATGCAGCGGTAGGGTCGATACGGTGCGAGATGTAACCCGCTGCAAAGCGGGTTTTTTTGTGCCTGCGCCATGGCCCGGATGGTTTTTTAGAGAAAGGAGGACTCCATCATGGAACATATCTTCACCATCGCCGCCCTGTGGCTTGGGTTGGCAGTAATCTCCGCGGTTGTCGCCTATCACCTGCGGGTATCCATCGCCCTTGTTGAAATCTGTGTCGGCGTAATCGCGGCCGCCGTCGCGGGCTACCTTGGGAAGCTGGACGCGTTGGGCTCCAATTTGGAGTGGCTCAAGTTTCTGGCAGCTTCGGGAGCTGTCCTGCTCACTTTCCTGGCCGGGGCCGAACTTGAGCCGGAGGTGATTCGAAAGAAACTCAAAGAGGTGACGGTCGTCGGTCTTGTCGGTTTTTTTACGCCGTTCTTAGGCTGCGCGGCTATTGCACGCTACCTGCTGGACTGGAATCTCCAGGCCAGTCTGCTCTGCGGTGTCGCTCTCTCAACCACATCGATGGCGGTTGTTTACGCGGTCATGCTGGAAACCGGCTTCAACAAAACCGACTTCGGCAAGGGCATTCTCGGTGCTTGCTTCATCAACGATCTCGGAACAGTCATCGCCCTCGGATTATTATTCGCACCCTTCACATACAAAACCGTCATTTTCATCGCAGTTACGGTCTTCGTGTTGGCAATACTGCCCTTCACCAGCCGGTGGTTGACCCGCATGTACGCCAATAGAACTGCCGCGATCAGGACCAAATGGGTCATCCTCATCCTTTTCAGTTTAGGTGCCTTGGCGCTTTGGTCCGGAAGCGAGGCGGTGCTTCCCGCCTATCTTGTGGGTATTGTTCTGGCAGAATTCTCGAACGGAGACACCTTCTGGGTTCGCCGTCTCCGGACCTTGACCGTTGGATTCCTCACTCCGTTCTATTTCATTCGTGCCGGGACTTTTGTTTCCTTGCCTGCCCTGGTTTCCGCCCCAATAGTCTTTCTGCTTTTGTTGGGAGGGAAGGTGATATCGAAAATATTCGGACTGTATCCGATCATCGGACAGTTCCGTCGTAGGCGTGACGAGAGATGGTATTACACCTTGATGATGTCAACAGGGCTGACATTTGGAACGATCTCGGCGTTATACGGTTTTTCACACAACATCGTGACGCAAGACCAGTATTCCTTTCTGGTCGCGGTTGTCATCACAAGTGCCGTGGTTCCGACGTTGATTGCCGGACTCGCTTTCTTGCCTCGACATCTCCTGCCCAAACCCGAACAACCAGCAGAGGCGGTTCCTCGGGAAAATGGGCTCAGCGATGAAGGCTAAAGACATTTGATACGTACGCAATGCCGGGTGGCGCGACACACATGAGGAATAGAAACAACCAGGTTGCTTTGCGTTTCGTGATCCTCCTGGGGGTCGTCAGCCTTTTCGCGGATATGACCTATGAGGCGGCTCGAAGTATCACCGGCCCCTACCTGGCCATCCTCGGAGCCAGCGCGACTGTAGTCGGCGTAGTCGCTGGTTTGGGGGAACTCATCGGTTATGGGTTGAGAATTGTCTCAGGGCTCATCAGCGACCGAACACACCGATACTGGGCGATCACCATCGCGGGATACGCGGTTAACCTGCTCGCCGTACCGGCCCTGGCCCTGGCGGGAAGCTGGGAAATCGCCGCCGTCCTCATCATGACCGAGCGCTTCGGTAAAGCGATTCGGACTCCGGCCCGGGACGCTATGCTTTCCCATGCGGCTCACGGCTTAGGCCGAGGATGGGCGTTCGGTATTCATGAAGCCATGGACCAGATCGGAGCCATGATCGGCCCGATAATCGTCGCTGCTGTCCTGGCGTGGAAAGGCAGCTATGAGTATGGATTCGCCGTGTTGGCCGTCCCGGCGTTGCTGGCTCTGGCTGTGCTTGCAGTTGCCCGGATTAGCTACCCTCAGCCACACGACCTCGAACCTTCGTTCCGTGCGCCCGAAGCGAGCGGCCTTCGTTCAATCTTCTGGCTCTATCTCATGGCCGTCGCCTGCATCGCTCTCGGGTTTGCCGACTACCCTTTGGTGGCGTTCCATATGAAAACCGAAGGAATCATGGCGGACAAATGGATACCCTTGATTTATGCCGGAGCCATGGGCGTGGACGCTTTGAGCGCACTCGCTTTCGGGCGCTTGTATGACAAGAAAGGGGTTCCAGTCTTATTAGTCGTGATAACGGTATCGGCATGGAGCGCGCCCCTGGTTTTCTTGACCGGACCGGTGCTCTTGATCTTGGGAATGGCCTTGTGGGGTATCGGCATGGGCGCGCAGGAATCAATCATCCGTGCCGTTGTCGCCGACATCGTTCCTCGAGATCGGCGAGCCACGGGGTATGGAGTTTTCAATGCGGGTTTCGGCATCGCCTGGTTTGCCGGCAGCGCCATAATGGGTCTTCTGTACGACCGATCTTTGATCGGTTTAGTGACATTTTCCGTTGTCACCCAATTGTTGGCGCTGCCCTTACTTTATCTTGTTCATAATCGGTTTAAGCAAGGCTCTTAACAATAAAGTCGCCACAGAATATCACTCCAAATGGAGAACCACTGAGAAACAGTTAAATAAAGCCCACACCTGTTCGCCGGGTTCGATGGATAGGCATTGGGCGCTCTCTGTTGAAACAACGGCACACAACACTGTTCCATCGGCAATCCGGACGGAATATTCAGTATTCACTTGGCCTTTGCTGATGCGTTCGACGACCCCGTTGAATCGATTCTCGGCGCTGCACTTAGGTTCTTCATCCCCGCCGTGCAGGATGACCCAAGGTGCCTTGACTTCCGCCGTAATCAGCCGTCCTTCTTTCAACGCAAGCAATTCCAAGCTGTCGTTGGTGATAACGGTTGTGATGGAATAGCCGCTTATTGTGGTCAGCACCACGCGGGATTGGATATCTCCCCTTTGGATAGCCTGAATTTTTCCGAAAAAGGAGTTTCGGGCACTGGTCTTGCGCGCTGCCTCCCGATCCATGAATAGTTTGGTCACCTGCTCAATGTCGTCTGCGGAAAAGGACACATAGGATGAGGTCAGGTTGGGCGTCGAGTGGCCGAGCATTTTTTGTACTGCCGGCAGGGGCAGGTTTCCCTGCATCATCTCCACAGCGCGCGCCTTGCGGATCATTTCCGGTCCGCCCAACCGTTTGGGAAAACCGCAGTCTTGGGCGCGCTCGTAAAACTTGCGGCGCACGAAACCTGGATCAATGTCAAACAGGTCGAGAGGAGATTCTTGAAGAAAAGGTTTCGAAAGGACGGCCTGAATTTCCTTCGATAAAGTCTCGGAGATCTGCACTCTTCTGTGTTTGTTATCCTTGTCTGCATCCGAGTTGTGTAGCACGACGGCGTTGCCTTTGATGTCGATGTCCTCTACCGGATTCAAGGCCAGTACCTCGTTCAATTTGGCCCCTGTGAACCGAATAAGTAAAAAGATGATTAGAATGCGCTGCCGGGCGTTTCGAACATCCTCACGCGGCGAATCGTCCGCCCACTTCCTGAAGGCTTGCTCCAACCTGCCGAGTTGGACCGCATCTAGGCATTGGCCTTCCTTCGGTATTGAGACAATGCGTCCATGGTTTGCCTCGCGTGAATCCACACGTTTTGGAGCGAACCGGGACTGATTCACCTTTCTTTTTGATTGCATTTTTAGCATCCCCAAGATGATTGATTGGCAACTTCCGCGATCCCTTACCGTTTATTTCTCCCCGTGCCCAGAATGATCAATATTTCTTGACATTCAAATGGCCCACTTGCTATACAGTCACGTAAAATATAATATTCGTGATTATAGTGTCAACGCCTTTATCGCCGGAGGCCAAAATGTTTTTTCAAACCGCAGGCATCGAAGTCGCGCTCTGGATACCCCCCCTGGTGGCATTCGTAGTCTCCTTTTTCACTTCCATGGGTGGAGTTTCCGGTGCTTTCTTGCTGCTGCCCTTCCAGATGTCGTTTCTCGGGTACACCAATCCTTCGGTCAGCGCCACCAATCAGGTGTTCAACATCGTGGCCATCCCCAGCGGCGTGTATCGCTACTGGCGCGAGGGGCGGATGGTATGGCCTTTGACCTGGGTCGTGATCGCTGGCACGCTGCCGGGTGTTTTTATCGGGGCCGTCGTGCGCGTGGCCTACCTGCCCAATCCAAAACATTTCAAACTCTTTGCCGCGGGCGTCCTTCTTTATATCGGGCTTAAAATGATACGCGACCTGATGAAAAAAAATGCGGCAAATGACAACAAAGCGAACAGTGAACGGCGGTTTCAGGAGTTGGTAAGAAGCTACCGTTCGAAAACCGGCGGCGAGGCAACCGCCGAGGAAAAGCGTTTAAGGCCCACGACGGTTACCCATTTCAACCTGAAACGGCTGGGCTACACGTTCTATAACGAATCCTTCGATGTTTCCTTTTGGGGAATCTTCACCCTCAGCTTTATCGTGGGCATTGTGGGCGGCGTTTACGGTATCGGCGGCGGGTCCATCATCGCCCCGTTTTTTGTAACCTTTTTCGGTCTGCCGGTTTATACCGTGGCCGGAGCGGCTCTGATGGGCACCTTCGTCACCTCGGTGGCCGGAGTCGCTTTTTACCAGGCCATCGCGCCCCTTTACCCGAATATGTCGGTGGCTCCCGATTGGCATTTGGGGGTATTGTTTGGAATAGGTGGAATGGCGGGCATGTATCTTGGCGCGCGTTGCCAGAAATTCGTACCCGCCAAGGTTATCAAATGGATGTTAGCCGGCATCATCGTTTTCACGGCTCTTAAATACATGGCTTCGTTTTTTGGGTATTAAAACAAGGCAGTGCGCTATCCAGTTGGGTTAAATCGAAAATTACCTTTTTCCCAACCGCCTTGCTAATTTGTTTCACAATGGGCAAGTGCCCCCACGGTTCTGGAAACGATTGTACTTTCCCTAATTATGAAAGGATCGTTTTGACGCAATCCGCCGCCGAGAAGTGTTTGTCGGTTTCGAGTACGGGACCGCGCATGCCCCGATATTGGGAAAGGGTGCCCTGGTGGTAAGCCAGAAAATCATCGGGCAGGCTGCGGACGCCTTGCTCCACCAGTCGGTTGACCACCCACTGAGCGTCTTCCTCGGCGTCTGCATTTCCGGGCAGGAACTCGATCACCAGGTCCAACCCCGGTCCAGGGCCCTGAACCCAGACTCCGATGGGTTCGTAGCGCGGTTCGCGGATACGGTCGCGGAGCGTGTACTCGATCATGTACTTGAGCTTCATTCCCATTCCTCCGCGATGCGGGTGTGCTCGGTCAGAAGCTCGGCGTCGATCCGCTCGAAACGTTCCCGGTTCTTTGCTTTGTAGCCGCTCCAGCGCTTCCAGTCCGCGGCCTGGTCGGGTTCCTGATCCGGGAAGATGAGCTCGATGTGGAACCTGCGGTCCCGGTCATCGATCAGATCGAGCAGGTAGGTGTCGCCCTGCGACCAGGAGACTACCTTGATGGTGTGGGTGTGCTGGAAGCCTTCGTCGTAACAGAGCATTCTCAAAAGCAGCCAGAAATCGACACGCGTCACCTCGCCCCCGGCGTCGAAGTGCGGAGCTACACGGGTCACGGTGAACCCATCCACGAGTCCGACCCGGACCGGTGTCCGGCCTTTCTCCGCCAGCGTCATCCAGGAGCCGTCCATATTGAACGGCTCAAAGAGCGCCTGCAGACGGGCCTTCTCCTTTTCGATGAACTCTTTCATGCTCACCTCACCAGCACGATGTCCTCGACCTTACGGCCGTCGGGCAGTTTCATGATTTTGCGGTTGCGAAACACCTCCAGCAGTCGTTGCTTCTCCCGCTCGCTTCCGACCACGATCACGTCGATGTTGTCCAGCAAGGTCACCGAATATTTGAAAATAGTCTCGTTGCCGCTGCGACGGGCGAACTGCTTCCATTCCTCTGGGTTGCTCCCTCGGTGGTTCGAGACGTACTCGTCCCGCACCCGTCCGAAGGCGTCGTGGTCGTAGCTGATTGCGTCCATGCGCCGGAGCATCCGTTTCTTGAAGTAGAGTCCTGTGTCGGACGATCCTCCGGTCGTCGGGAGCTTTTTGATCCGGGTGAAGAAGTAGCTCGCTCCGCCGGTGTCCATGTCGGCTTCCGGAGACATCCCGCCCACCGGCACTCCGGCGCGTAGCTTCTCGACCGTACTTACCATGGCTCCGTTGTTTCCCAGCGCCGCGTCGATGAACGACACCGCGTCCTCGCCGTTGGTCAGTCGGTGGTGGAGGCCGTACCCCTTCATCTGTTTCTCGATATCCGCGTCGGATATATCAAAGCGGTATTGATGCCGGTAGCCGGCGCGCTTGGCGGGGTCCTTGAATGCAGCCTGGTATTCGCCCATGGGGTCGTAGCCCGGCATGCGGGTGATGTCCTTCACCCCGAGCCGTTTTTCCCAGAAGCCGCGTATTTCCTGGACGCGTTCTTCCTTGCCCGCGGCCCGGCGATCCAGATCCTCGACCAGCCGCTTGTAGTCCGGTTCGCGACCCACCTTGGCGAGGTATGCTTGCTTGTGAAGATAGAGAAGCTCGGCATCCTGTGGTGTGGCCGCACCGGCCTTGATGCCCAGCGATTCCATCCGTTCCATGGCCCGCTCGAGACTCTTGGCGTCCGGTCTGTCCGGAAGGACCAGTTCGAATTCGCCCTGTTGGGCATAGAGGTTTTTGTCCGACCAGGGGCGATACACGGCGCGTGTGCCGTCGCCGAAATCGATCTCGTACTGCTCGCCGGCCTTCATGGCGCGGCCGCGGAAGAGTGCCGAGTTGTCCGCCGCTTCGTCCACGACGACGAGTTCGCCGTTCTTGAGCTCCCGTTTGGCCTGAAGCACCTTAGTCCGCCGCACGGTGAAGGGAGCGTCCTTCGATTTCTTTTCCGGCGCGGCGTGTTTCTTGAGATAGGCATCGAAGCGCCCGCCTACCGGTTTGTGTTCCCGGGCGGCTTCCTGGACCTTCTCGATCCAATCGATGTAGCTTCGGGCCATGGCCCGCTCGTCCGGGTCGGCCGAGTCGGCCAACCGCTTCAAGGCCTTCAGATGTTCCGTAGCCTTCTTGAGCGACCCCTGGTTGTACTGCTGGTCCGTAGCGTGGTGGTTGACCGTCTTCACCGCGGACAATATATCCTGCGCGAAGACGTCCTGCGGCAGCGACTCGCCCACCCGCGCGGCCGCAGTATCGACTCCCGCCTTGCGCAATGTCTCCAGGAGCTTGCCTTCCGCCTCGGGCCGAACCTTCATCTTGACCACGGTCCGTTGCTTTCCCTTCAAGGTCTCGACGAATATCAGGGCGTTTTGGTCCTCGATATCATCCTCGTCGAAGGGCAGGACCTTCCCCTGCCAGCCGAGCGAACGGACCTCCTCAAGAAGCGCCTCTTCGGTCGGACCCAGGCGCGTTTTCGGCAGCGCCTCCAGCACATCCTCGAAGCGGAAATCCCGACGGCCCAGCGCGTCCGCATAAAAATTCTCGAAATCGCGGCGCAGGTTCCGTTTCCGCGCCAGGACGGTGTCGTAGAATGCCTGCTTGCGGGACTCGTCCCTCCCGAACCGTCCCTCGGCATAGGGGCGCAGGATGGCCAGGTAGTCCTCATCAGCGATCTTTTCCACTTCGCGGATGTAGCGAAGGGTCGCCGCGGGGTCGACCTTGACCTTGCCTTCCTTGGCGGCGCGGAAAACCGTATTGTAAAAAGGTTCTTGTTCGCCGTACTTGGCGTTCGGGTGATAGTCGATGGCCAGACGGTCCTCGCCCAGGTATTTGAAGATCTGCCCCTTGTCGATGCCGTAGACCTTCCCGTCACGACCCCGCAGGAATTGCTTGGCATGGCCGTCATGATTGGAGATCAGCCAGTCGACGACGTGCTCCCGCTGAATCTGCTCGATGTCGAGGGTGGTGAGGTCTGTGAGGTCCAATCCGGCGAAGTCGAAGCGATCCTTGAGATCGGTCCTCCACTTCTGGATTGAGCCGAGGCGTCCGTTCAGACGGATGGTGCGGACCTCAACGGCGTCCGGATCGATGAGCCGCCCGATCTTGTAGGCAGCCTCCTCTCCGAAGGCGATGAACTCGTCACCGGCCCGTTCCACCGGCTTGAAGAGCCAGCGGTCACCCGCTTCATCGGTCCAGAACTCCTTGCTGTGCGCGCCGCCGACCTGCGCCTTGCCGGCAGACGTGAAGTTCCCCGGCTTTCCCTTGGCGATCCAGGCCGCGTCCGCCTCCTCGAACTGCGTGCCTTTCTTCGTGAAAGTCGGTGGAGATGGTGGTGTCGGTTTCGGAGTCGGCGCGGGCTTCGCCGATTCGGGCGCGGCGACCTTCTTTTTGCCGCCGTGCTTTTCCAACCAGGCGGCGTGTTTCGTTTCGATGCCGGTCTTGGCGGCCTCGATCTTGGCCGGGTCGGTCTCCGTAAGCAGAGTGACCAGTTCGTCCTTGTTCGCCCACTGCCAGTGCTTGAGCTTGGTGTCCTTGGCCAGGGTCTTGAGGTCGCCGACCTTCATGGACGCGACCTGGTCCTGGAAAAGCTTTTTCTTGAGGGCGAGCTCTTTGGCGTGCCCTTCGAGCATTTCCTTTGGCAGACTTGGTGATGCAGAGATCGCCGCCTCCGCCTCTTTCACCGCCGAGAGGAAGTCGGCGTATCCTGCGGGGGAGTCCGGCACGACCACCTTCGCCGCGGTCTGCTCGACGGCCTGCTTCGCTTTGTTGATTGCGGCCTTCTCGGCTGCTTCGAGAGCTTCTTTTTTGGCCTTTTCCGCCAGCTCCTCACCGGCCGTTTTTTCCAGCGCCTTGACAAGCTGCTGCTTGTTCTTGAGCGGGCCGATGTGGTGCTTTTTCTTCGCGTCGATCAGGGACGCGCCTTTGAGCCCCGTGTGATCCACACCGGGTTCGAGTTCGTCGAGCAGGTCGATCACGTCCTGTTTGGTCATGTTGAGGGAGACGCCCTTGGTTTTGGCCATCCCCTGGAGCTCGACCACGGTGAGGTCATGCAGTCCGCCGCTCGGCGGAATTTTCTTGAGCTGGTCCGCGAGTTGCTGCGCCTGCTTGAGGGCCGCCTGTTTCTGCGCCAGGAGTTGGATCAGGTCGTCTTTGGCGCGGAGCAGGCCGATTTTATGTTCCTTGCGCTTGGCATCGAGCGCGGCTCCGGCGAGGGTGGAGTGGTCCACGCCCGGCTCCGCCGCGTCGAGCAGATGGATGAAGTCGGCTTTGGTCCGAGCGATGGAGACGCCGTTCTGCTTGGCCAGGGTCTGAAGTTGCTTCACGCTCAAAGTGTTCAGATCGGCGATCTGTCCACCCTCGAAGGCGGCCTTGAGCTTCGCCTCCTCGGCGGCCTTGGCCTTGGCCTGCTCTTCGATGGTCTGGGGCGGGATAATGCACGCGGCGGGTTCGTCCGTCGCCTTCGCCCCCAGCTCTCCTCCGCAGATTACCAGCGGCCACGCGACCACGCTCGTGCAGCGGCAATTGGGATGGGCCGGCTGCTGGGGAAAGCGATTTGTGTCGAACACCTTGCCGTCCAAAGGCCCACAGACCGGACAAACCCGCTCGTCCTCCATGGTCATCCATTCGAGCTTCCGGACTCCGACCTGGTCGTGGAATTTGAGTCGCCCCTGGTTGTGGGCGCGCAGGACCTCCGTGCGGGCGATCACCTCCATGCGATACTGCGCCTTGGTGAACACCTTGGAACCGGCATAGCGGAAGGACTCCGGGTCTTTCACCACTCGCCCAAGGTCGCGGACGATGTCCTCCACGCCCTTGCCGGTGGCGACACCGCCCATCACGACCCGCTTGATGCCGTCGGCCAGCTCGCGGTTGACATCGTCGGCCAGGACCAGGTTGTAGTTGGTCATGAAATCGAGGGCATCGGTGTCCACCAGGGTGAATACTCGGGTGGCGAGCTTGTCGATGCCCACCGGGGTCAAGTCGCGGTAAAAGGGAAGCTGGGCCGCGGCGAACTCGTCGATGCCTCGGTAGATGCCCTGGCGGAAGGATGTTTTGGCCGTCTTCCGGAAAAGCAGCGTCTGCTCCCGGTGCAGGCGGCTCGTGGTCTCCTGGATGTCGGCTTGCAGTTTCTTGAGACCTTCGAGAGCGGCGAGCTTGTTGTCGGGGAGAGAGCCGAGGCTCTTGTAGCGGAGGATGGCGCGGCGGACCTCCTCCTCAGCCCCGGCAAGCATCCCGGTCAGCTCGGCGACCGTTTGCTCCGTATAGAGATTGCGAGCGCGGACGCTCTTCTCCGTGGCCAGGCGGATGGCCTCGGCTTGGGAGAGCGGAAGTTTGGCCGCGAGCGCACCGATCATCCCGCGCACTCCCGACACGCCGCCTGCCGGGACGTCGATTCTTCCTTCCGGTCAGAGCCGTGTTCCATCGCGGGGGACTTCGGGTCGAAGAAGCGGCAGACCGGGGTATCGAAGGTGGTTTCGCTGCGCTGGACCCGGCAGTGGTTGAGATCGCCGTCGAAATGCGCGCAGTCGTCGCAGACGGCGGCGATGTTCGCGCGGGCGAACGGCCCGGCCCACGATGCCTCGGCGCGACTTCCCGCCGGGTTCTTCGCCGGATCGAGTCCGAGCATCTCCTGGGCCGTCTCGACGCCCATGATCCCGGCGGCCACCATATCGACGATGGGCTTGATCTGCTTTTCGTCGAGCATGTCCACCGAGCGCTTCTCGGTCTCCCGGTTGGCGGCCTCGATGTCAGGGTCGAGGTCCATCTTCAATTGCAGGCTCGAACGGCTGATGAGCTTGCGGTCGTAGAGTTCGATGAGCAGGCGCTTGAAGTCGACCGCGTCCGAGGGATCGAGGTCGTTGAACAGGAACTGGAGCGTCTTGTCTTCCCAGCCCTTGAGCTCCAGCCAGTCGTTGAATACCCAGTTCAGGATGATCCGGGCGGCCTGCTTGATCTCGCGGATCATCACCAGCATCTTCTGGAGGCTCACCGAGGCCGTGGCGAAGTTCGGTCCGTCGCCGGTCACCAGCGACCGCGAGAGACCAAGCGCCACGACGATGTCCTCCTTCACTTCCTTGACCTTGTCCTCGACGTTGAGAACCTGCCCCTCGGTGCCGTGGGTTTCGACCGTGACGTAGAAGGGGACGACCAAGCCGCTCTTGAGGTCCATCTTGTTGACCATGTCCCGGACCTGTTCGAGCATTTTCTGGTCGGGCATGACCATCTTCTGGCCGAACGCGCCACCGACCTTGAGAAGTCTGAACGGCGTAGCCCAGCGCTTGGCGATGGCCTGCTCGGCCCGGCGGTAATCACGCAGGAGTTCGATGGACTGAAACGCAGGAAGGACGAGCGAATTGCCCCGTGGAGAGAAAGCCGGCGCGTCCCACTTGAGGTGTAGGACCTGCTCCACGGGCAGGTCCAGACCATCCGACGCACCCGGATTGTCCTCGGGGACCTGCAGAACCTCCACGAGTTGTCCCTGGGCATACTTGACCTTGACCGACACCGGGTTGACGCAGACCAGTTCCTCCAGGTCCTTGCCGTCTTTGGTGTAGCGCTTGAATCCGACGGCGTCGCCTTTGACCAAGAGCTGCAGGATCATGTCCTTGACGAACTCGGAGACGCTCAGGCGGTCGGCGACATCCATGGCCTCCCACTTCACCTTCTCATCATCGCTCGCGATCTTGATCTCGTCGCCCACGGCGAAGGTGCGCCAGGAGTTGACGCAGTTCTTCACCAGCGGCTCTTCGAGGTAATACTCCCAGGCCCTGCGCGCCCGGTCGTCCCAGGAAGCCGGGATCGCTTCGGACGCGTTGACCTTGCTGAACACGGACGGGTCCAAGGCTGCGGCGGCGGCAAGAGGAACGAGCACCAGACCGTCCGCTGAAAGCGGTGTTGGCTCAGCGCCCGATACGGATGCCGGGCTGTCGGATGTCGGGTTGCTTTGTGTTTCCACCGGGGTCCTCTCGGTTTCTTGCCCTTGTGGGCGCGACATTCGCGCCGTGTGGCGGGGAAAGCCCGCCCCTGGGGTTATCTACCGGAGGCGGGGAAGGAACGTCGGTGGGTGGGTTTCGGTCTTGACCAGAGAAACCGGCTTCGCTTGACTTTGACACGGTGAACCCAGAGGGGAAGCTGGGTTTTATGTATTTGCGTCAAGCACCGAATATCTCAACGAAGAATCGTGAAAGCTCCGCTCGTGTAATTCAGATAAACACCGGCTCGGTCGTCAGCGGCACCAGAGAAATCGTCTCCTCGCCCACTTGGTTGAGAGGAGAGGCGGGAATGACAGTTGGTATGTAATCCAAATGCAGACCATCTGCACTTGAGAAAAAATGCCTAGGGTGCATTTTCCCCGACAGTGTGGGTATAAACAGCCCTTTCAGACAAACTGCCGCCACTTCTTCTCGGCTGGCTACAACTTGTCTGATAAGGAAGCATTCGAATCGGGTGGGCCGAGCCGCAAATTCAGGCAGGATTAATCGGATTATCGTGGAGAAAGTCGGATCAAAGCCACTGTTCCGGCGACCATGAAAAGTGCGGCGACGCCGAAGCCGATCATGGGAGAAAATGCCGTCCACAACACCCCAACCAAGGAACTCGAAATGAATTTCGCCGTTCCATTGACGGTGCCCAGAGCGCCATAGCTTATCGCCAAGGTCTCAGGCTGAACCATTTCCGCCGTTACGGTCGATTCCAGCGTTTCCTGCACAGCCATATACAGTCCGGCGACAAAGAAGAGACCCGCCAGCAAGGGAATGCTGTCGATGCCGATCCAGAACGCCAACACTGTCAGAATCGCCATCAGCGCTCCCAACACATAGCCGACAATCAGTACCGTCAAATGGCCGATGCGGTCAGCCAGGATGCCCACCGGATAGGACAACGCGACCTGCACGACATTACGCCACACATAAAGAAGCCCAGCCACCTGGGCAGCCTTCACAACACCCAGCGAGGATGTCAACAGCGTCGTGGCGGCCAGAATCAGCAAGCTGTGCGAAAAGTCGCCGATGCCGAATAGACCGACTGAACCGAGATAGCGCTTGAATCGTCCCGGCAATCCCTTCAACGAACTGAAAAACTTCAGGGCGGGATTTGGTGAATGTTGCGGGTCTTTGACCAATGTCAGAAAGGCCAGCACCGCCAGCAGACCTGGGATGATCGACATCCACAACACAAGGCGGAAAGGTCCGTCGGCACCGTTCCAATGCCAGCCCTGGGCCAGGCCGAGAAGCGCAACCCCCAGTAGAGGGCCTGCCACCGCGCCAATCGTGTCGGTCGCCCGGTGAAAACCGAAGGCCCGTCCACGTGTTTCCGGGGTGACGGACTGTGTCACGATGGCATCGCGCAAGGGGCCGCGCAGCCCCTTGCCAAACCACGATACCAGCCGTCCCAACAGGACCAATGGCCAGCCTGCCGCCAGAGCGATCAGCACCTGTCCGACGGGGGTCAGCCCGTACCCGACCAGCACCAACAGTTTCCGATGGCCCAGTTTGTCAGCGATGTAACCGGAAATCATTTTCGTGAAGCTGGCCACCGCATCGGCGATGCCTTCGATAATACCGAGCGCCGCTGCTGGAATTCCAAGCACGGCGAGAAAGCCGGGGAGGATCACTGTGGTGGTTTCATAGCAGAAGTCACCCAATGCACTGGTGATGCCCGCTCCGGCCACAGTACGGTTGAGCCAGCGTGAAGATTTCGTGGCCGTTGTGTCTGCCACGTTGTCTCCTATGGGGGCAATGATGAATTCTTCTGGTTCATTCATCATTGCACCTCGAAAGTGGCCAAAACAGGATAGTGGTCGGAAGCCATGTCAGTCGCGGGTGTACGGATGACCTCATAAGAGCTGGCGCAGGCTGCGAGCGCCTTGGACGCCAGCAGGTAGTCGCAGCGCATGGTGGCGAACTCGGCGTCGCGGTAGGCTGCCGTCGGGACGGTAGGTACCCTGTCGGCGTCCAGTTTGTAACCGAGATCGACCCAGCCTGCCGCCTCCAGATGGGCGAGTACGCTGTGGTCGATGCCATGCAGGTCATCGGATAGGTAACGGGCGCGGTGATGCGTCGCGAGCGCGGACCAGTCCTTCGGTTCCGGATCGTGTGGAGAAGCCGAGTTGAAGTCCCCCGTGATTAGCGTCAGCCGCTCCGGAGCCGCGTGCACCGCCAGATACGCCGCTTCGCGGCGGCGTACCTCGGGGCCATTGGGGCACAAATGGGCGCTGATGAAGGTTATGGGCTGTTCGGTACCGGGCACGGCCACCTTGAGCATGGCCAGCGTATGGTGGAAGTGCACGCCATCGGCATCGAAGCTCAGAGGACGCAGCGAGTCGTGAATGAAGATGGCGATGTTTTGCCCGGTGCGCGGCGCAACGGCCAGAAAGCCGCGCATGCCGATCTGCTGTTCCATCGCATAGAGCCACGCGCCGCCGTTGGCGTCAAATCCCTTGGCTTCCTGCATCAGGAGCACATCGGGCTTTAGATCGTTGATCAGGCTGATCTGTGCCTTGGCGCGTGTGTCATTGCTGCCATCGCGTCCGGCGAAGAGCGTGTTGTAGGTAAGTACAGTCAGTTTCATGGATGCCTCTTATCCCCTTTCAATTTACTGATTTTCGTCGTGTGCATCGAAAACCCGCTGCGCGTAGCTGTCCAGCAATGCCTCGCAATGTTTCAAGCGCTGCTCGGCTTCGTCCGCCAGGTTTGCACCGTAGAAATCAAGTTTGCGGATTTTCTCGAGCCAGGACTGTAGCTTCTTCAGGTCGACATCGTTTTCTTCAAGTTCCGCATAGGTGAAATGGTTGGCCTCGGTTTCCTTGGCGATCTCGGCTTCGAAATCCTTACATTTGCCGAGAAACTCGACATACTCTTCGTCGCGGTCAGCCTTGAAGCGAGCAATCACCTTGTTTTCTTGCGCCTGGTCCAAAGCAACGGTTTCCAGAAGGACCGACTCACCCGCCATTTCGGAGATCTCATTCTCGACCATTTTGAGGCGACGAGCGTGGTCGTCGGTTCTGGGCAACAAACAAACGCCGTTCTGCAAATAGACGGCTCCCATGCCCTTGAGCCGGCGCCAGAGGGCGACTCGCTTTTTGGCGGGTTCCGCAGGGACTTTATATGTGAGCAACAGCCAGTTCTTAGTTTCCATGGAACTAATTAAATGTAACGACCGTAACATGTCAAGAGAAACGTTTCAGAGAAACGTTTCGGTCAGATAAACACCGGCTCGGTCGTCAGGGGCACCAGGGAGACTGTCTCCTCGCCCACTTGGTTGAGGGTGGACTGCTCCCGGGCCAACATGGCGCAGCGCACGGCGTCGATGACGTGATCGTTGCCCTTGGAATAGACGATGCGTCCGTCGTGCAGCGTGTAGGTGTGGGTGGTGAACTGGTCCTCGATCTCCAGGTCCTCGATGGGGAACACGAGCTGTCGTCGCTGCAGCGCCCCGGCGATAAGGCTGGTCATGAATTCCTTGGTCCGCTTCCTGACCTCGTGGCCGTCGCGCACGGCCAGGGTGGTCATGCCCCCGAAGTCGTAACCGCGCAGCCGTCCCTGAAGAGCCAGGTCCTTGTACTTGTCCAGGGTAAGCAGTTCCTGCACGACGGCCATCCCGTTGCCGCCGTTGTCCACACCGATGCCCGCGGCTGTGTAATACCGGTCCAGAAGCGCGATGGTCTGGGCGATGTGGGGATAGGCCACGTGCTCCATGCGGACCCGTAGGACCAGCTTGACGATCCTGCGCTCGGGCAGTTCGATTTCCTGGAAAACGACGATCTCCGTCGGGTCGTTGGTGTATCCCAAGTCTCCTCCGATCCAGAAGACGCCGGTCCGCGGCATGAGATTGAGCAGCATCTCCAAGCGGTCGTGGGATTCCTCCTCGGTGGCGCAGCCGCGCAGTTCCTCGCCGGTGACGACGACCTTCTGATACTCGACTACGTCCTGTCGGCAGAGATTGAGGTGCTCGACATTGAACGCGCCGTAGGAAGGCTTGCCGTGTTCGCCGGCCACCTCGTGCTGCCAGCCCGCGCTGTCCCGCCCGCCGTAGAATTCCAGCAGCTCGGCCTCGCGCTCCTGGGTCCACGCCGGGTGCAGCCAGGAAGGCCAGCGGAACACCCGGAACTGGGTCGAGCCGGTCAAGCGGTAATAGGTCGTGTCGCGCAGCCCGTTGGGCGTCGAATAGATGCGCAGTCTGCCGCCCGACTTCAGACACTGGCGCAGGGCTTTCCAGGCCCGCTCGGTGAGCCACGCCCCTTCGTCCACCCAGACTCGGTCCACGTGCAGCGAGCGGAAAGCATCGCCGTAAGCTCCGGCGGGACGGAAGTAGAGGATCGCGCCGTTGGTGAATTCGAGCCGGAAGTAGGGTTTGCGGTGAATCTTGGGCTTGCCGTACTTGGTGAGGGCAACGCTGACCATGAGGTCCGGGTTGGCGTCGAGCTGGAACTCGATCTCCTCGATCAGCGTGTCGAGATGCCCTTGGTGGGGCGCGGCGACGAGCCCCTGGCAGCCACGGTTGGTGAAGGCGAAATGCAGGGCGTCGGTGGTGATGCAGACGCTCTTGCCCACGTCGCGCCCGTCTAAGTGGATGATGTTCCTGTCCGGACAGAGAAGGTCCTCGGCCTGGTGAAGCCAGTATATGCGTTGCCCACCGTCGCGGTTGCGCAGGTATCCCTGTCCCCAGAGGACCGGGTCCGCCAGGGTCTCCGCCAGTTTGCGCTCCTTGGCGGACATGCGGGCCATTAAGACGGCCTCGCCATAAAAAATCCCCAGGGGACCATTTTAAACAACATGGCCAACGATGCCGCCAGGATTGCAACCACAATCGCCCGCAATATGAGTTCAAATTCCTTTTTCACGAATGCCTGCCTTTCACTGCAATGTTTGTACATTCATGCAAATACCGATGGAACGCCTTGACTTCCTGCGCACACGAAGCCTGTATGTGAATGTGCGCGGAGCCTTGAATTACAAGACTTTGAGCCATTTGAAGGAAGACGCCGGATGCGCGTTTTCGACTCCAAGGCATCCGGTCCGGGAAACCTGAACTCAACAAACGAAAGGAGAACAAGTCATGAACGAGACCCTGCATCAGGCCGCCCAGGCCTATCTGGAACACCTGCGGACCCAGGGGAAGAAGGAGCGGACGCTCTACACCTACGGCAAGGACTTCGAGCAGATCGAGGCATTCTTCGGTTCCGAGCGCAAGCTGTCCAGCGTCCTCATTCCGCACGTGGGAAAATTCTTCAAGTCCGATGCGCTGCTCAAGCTGCCCAACGGGCGGGAGCGGTCCACGCCCACGGTCGAAAAGACCAAGCGGGTGCTCCGCATGTTTCTGATCTGGGCCAAGGAGACCGGTCGCATCGACAAGCTGCCCCTGCCCAAGGACACGCCCATGGGCCGGAGCGCCAAGAAGGGAGGACAGCGCGATGATGAACACGATGCCATCGAGGCTCCGGTTGCTGAGCAATCCTGAGCCTTCAGACGCGCGGTCCTGTTTCACCGACGCCTTGGAAGCCTTCGGCAGAAGGCTCACCGCCGAGGGACGTTCGGAGAACACCATCAGCGCATACCTGCGCGATCTCTCATACTTGTCCGACACTCTCCTCCGAAACCATCCGGGAACCGCCCCGGACGAGGTGACCAGCGCCATGATCGACGAGGCGTTGACCTCGCCGCTGGTGGCGATCTCGGCCAGGGGCAGCGTCCGGTCGCCGGCGTCCATGCACCGGTTAAAAGCGGCTGTCCGGTCGTTTTTCACCTGGGCCGAGCAAAACGGGATTGTCCGGGAGAATCCGGCCGGGTCGTTGACCCTTCGCAGGCTTCCCCGGACTCCGCCCAAGTTCCTGACCGAGGCCGAGAAGCGCCGTCTGCTCAAGGAACTTCGCGGCAGGGCATCCTCGCTGGCGGTCCGGGATCGCGTCATCATCGAACTCTTCCTCGGGACCGGCATCCGGCTGCAGGAACTCGTCGACCTGGACATCGAGGACGTAGACCTCGACGCCAAGCATCTCCGCGTACTCGCCAAGGGCTCCGTCCCGCAAGTGAAGTTCCTAAAGTCCACCCTGCGCTCCCTCCTGCGGAGTTACCTGGTCGAGCGCCGACGCCGGGGCGACGGCGAATGCCGGGCCATGTTCCTCTCCAACCGCGGAGAGCGGCTCTGCGAGCGGCAAGTGGCCAGGCGGCTCGAGTATTGGCTCAAGGCCGCGGGCATCGACAAGAAGCTCAGCCCGCATGCGCTCCGGCACACCTTCGCCACCCACCTTTACAGCCGGACCGGGGACATCCTGGTGGTCCAGCGCGCCCTCGGTCACCGGGACCTGTCGACCACCCAGGTCTACACCCACCTCGTGGACGGCGCTCTGGAGGACGCCCTCGAGCGCCTCTGAACCGCAACCGACCATGGAAACCAAGCGGTCCATCCGGGCCGCTTTTCCATTCCCGCCTTCGGACAGGCAATGACAGAGGCAAGAGACAGTCAGCCCACAGTCGCGTCCCCGAACACATCCGCAGACAATGATGCGGGCAGCATCGAAGCCTTGAGATGCCGGGCGGAAGCATTGATTGACAGAACCTTCCGCCGACCGGCGGCTTCGGAATGTCAGAGAACACGTCTTATCCGACATTCCCATGCCGGGGGTGGCCGCAAGTCCGCGTGTTTCGCGGGTCGCTGCATGGCGGGCGGTGGTGTTATCCGACCTCATTTACGCGTTTTCCCTCCCGCGGTCGTTTTCCTGGCCGGTTTTTTCTGCGACTCCGCCAGCTTCTCAATGAGAGCCGTGGCCCACTCCGCCGGCGTCGTCTCCGGTCCCTGGGATGCCTCGCCCTCACGGGCGATCTTGGTGGCCTTGAGGTCCTTGAGGTGGCAGCGGATCATTCGGTCCAGCCGTTCGGCTGCGTCCCAGTCGCCGGACTCCTGGGCCCGGCCCAGTTTGAGGAAGTAGACCGCCACCAGCTCGACCTGCATGAAGTCAGAGCTCTTGTTGAACACGAAGTCCTGGTAGAGCTGGCCGATGATGGCCTCGAAGAGGGGACGCTCCTCTGCAGAGAGGAAGCGGTCGGCGTAGATGCCGTGGCGCAAACTGTTCTGGTTGCCCGGGACTGCGCCGCTGCCGGTCCGCGCCTTGGCGGCCTTCCGTACTTCCTGCGCGGGCGCGGCGTTGCGGTGCCAGCGTTTGAGCTGACCCGCGTCGTGTTTTCCGATCCTGTCTTGGGCCTTGTCGTCTGCCATGGTCACCGCGTTTTTCGTTTCGGCATCTCGGGGTTCGGGGCGGAAGGCGGATTTCGCCCTCTTTCAGGGAAAACCCCTTCGATACCTACCGGAGCGGATCGCAATGCGTCGGTGTGGATTCGGCCCGGCTTTGGGCCACGATCTGGCGCACCCGGCGCGATGTGACGCCGGAAAGCCGGGCGATCTCGCGCGTGGGCACGCCTTGTCCCTTGAGCGCCAGCACGAGCTTGCGGCGTTCCTCGTAGAAGCCCACATCGCTCGGCACCCAGAGAAGACCGGTAAAATACCGCCGGACGGCGTCGAGCACATCGGGCGGCAGGATGTCCCTGGCGTTGCCGTAGGGCCGTTTCATGTTTTGGGGTTCGTTCTCTTGAGCCATGGCTGATCCACGTCCGGGTTGTGGAAACGAAGACGGTTCTCCCGCGGTGGCGGGCCGATGATCTCGATGTACTGCCGGGTCACTTCGCCGATGCGTTCGTTGGCATCGACGAAACAGACGAGTCCGAAATCCTCGCCGCAGGGGAAGCGGAACCGTCCCCGGTTCTGGTAAAGCCGCGCCTCGCTCCAATCGAGGGAAAGTGCCTGGTCCCGGATGGCATCGACTTTGTCGACGGCCGAAGGCGGGACCTTCTCCGTGAAGCGCCACTCCCCGTCCTTGGGGTACAGGTATCGCTCGACCGGCGGCGTCGAAGGGTTTGGGACCGGACGGGAAAGTGAAACGGACGACGGCTGGTCCTGCTGAACCGTGCCGAGCGTCGGCGGAGGATAGGTCTTGGGGTCAAGGCTCCGAACGGCGGCGAGAAGGTCGTCCTCGCCGAAACGCGCGACGGCCCAGGCATGAATGTCGTTGAAGCGGGTTCGCAATCCGTCGAAGGCGGCGGGATCGAGTCGTCCTGATTCCAGCGCCTTCTTGGCCATCGCCATCTTGTGCCGGAGCCATGCGTAGTATTCCGGGTCCAGACGGCGATAGCAGACGCCGTTGATGCCCACGTCCCGCGCGAAGTGTCGAGGCTTGTCGGTTTCCCAAGAATCCAGGTTCGTGGCCGCATAGAGCGCGGTCTCTCCGGAGGGCTCGACTGTGGGAGGATCGTCCCTGCGCTGCTCTTCCGTTGTCTCTTGCCCGGAGACAATCGGGACTTGGCCGTTCGAATCGACCGGGGCCGATCCTCCGGCGGTCTGTTGCATCATGAGTTCGAGAAGGCTCACGTTCCCTGCTCCAATCGGGTGGTTTCCGTTTCATGGGATACCTACCGGAGCGGAGCCTGTACCGCCGGGATGCGAAGGTGCGAAGGTCTATGAATGCGGTTCGAACCTTCGCAGGAGCCTTCGCGGTGCTGTAGATGATTGATATTGCTGTTAGATATGAAGAAGGAAGAAGAAGGTGCGAAGGTTACCGGGGGAATTACTCACGTATGAGCGGAAAAAAGCAGGTGGTCCGAGGAGAGACCCGCGGTCACGGCATGCGATGTATTTTTTCTGAGTAAGGGGGGTGGACCCCTGAAACCCTTCGCACCTTCGCAGTCCCGTCACAACAGCTTGATTTAACGATGTTTACAGGCGCGAAGGTCCTTCGCGGTTTGCGAAGGGTACCCTTCGCACAAGGAGGAGTCGGCGGGAAAATGGATCAGACGAGGTAGGTGACGTCGTAGGTGGCGGTGCGCCGGACGGAATGCTCCGACCGGTTGACGGCGATCTCGAACCCGGCCTGGCGGATGGTGTCCAGATCGTTCGAGAAGCGTTGGGCGAACTGCTGCACCGAGTTCATGCTGAAGGACAAACCGAAATCCTTGGACAGCCGTTTGATGGCCACGAAAAGGTCGCGGGCCAGAGCGCCCTCGATGGTCGTCTCGTTCCGAAAATCGATCTGGTAGCGCTCGAGGAATGCCGCCTTGTTGGTCTTGGCGACGTTCATGGCGGTGCTCTCCCGGTCCGCTTCGAGCGCGTGCCGGTAGGCCTTGAAGAGCGCCGCCAGACAGGTGGCGATGGGATTGGACTCGCGGGCGGTCTCGAGGCTGACGCTGTTGAGCGTGGCGATCCGGCCCACGAACTGCGGATGGAGTTCTTCCAGCGCCCGGTCGATCTCTTCCTGATGCTCACCGGCGAGCATCATCAGGTACATGAGGCTCAGGTAGTCGTTGCATCGCCGCTTGCTGTGGTTGCCGAGGCTTCTGTGTAACAGCCGCATCACCTTCTCTTGAGCGCCGGCCCGGAGCATGGCCAGCAGGTGGCTCGTGCGCTTCATCAGGGAGGAGACGATCAGATCGCGGTGTTCCCGGAGCGCGGCCAGAATTTTCGCTTCGAGGAAACAGTCACTCGCCTGCTCATCCATGTCGAAGCGGATGATGAACGAGCGGGACAGGATTTCCGCGAGCTCCCCTCCCAGCGGCTCGATGCCCGTGGTGTTGAGCAGGCACTTGGTCCGTTCGATGACCGTCTCGGTGTCCGTGCCGCTCTTGCGCTTTTCCTTGGCGATGCCGGTGATGCTGGTCAGGATGAAGGTCGTCAGGTCCTCGGTCATCTGCTTGACCTCGATGTTGTCGAGGACAATGAGCGGGTTCTGCGAGCCGTCGGTGTAGTTGGCTGCGTCGGTGCTCTTCTTCTGCTGGGGCTCGCCGTAGAGCAGCGCCGAGATCAATTTGCTCGCGGTGGTCTTGCCCGAGCCCGCGGGACCCTCGAACCGGGTCATGGGCCTTGTGCCGGCGAAATCGATCAAGAGGAAACAGGAAAGCCACGAGAGGATCAGCACCCGATCCCCCGGCGCGCAGGTGAGATTGTCGAGCAGCAGGTCCACAAGAAGCCGGTCGGCTTCCGCGGGATCGGCGTCGGCAAGGAAGCGAATCGGTGCCAGCTTCCGCGAGCCGTCCAGGATGACGCCGTCCGCATTGCCGCCGTTCTTGAGGATTTCGACCCCCTCGGGAGTGATCTTGGCGATCTCGTGGTCGGTGTTGTTCAGATTGAAGTAGACCGTTTCCCTGGCCACATCCGTATGAAGCCAGGAAAAATGCTCCCGCACCTGCCCGCGCTCCACCGCCAGGTTCGCCAGCACCTCGTAGAACGTCCTGCCGCCACCGGTGGTCTGCACCATCCCGGTGTGCTTGTACATGAGGGACGCGTAGAGCCGCTTGCGGCCGCGGTCCGGCGTATCCATCCACAGGATCGCGTCTTCGAAGAACATGAACGGCTCGCCCTGCGGCGTGCGGAAGAACCGGGCCCCGTGGGCCGCGAACCAATCGTAGGCAGCCTCGGCGGCGAGCGTGAAATCGGGTGCGCCGCGCTCCTCTTCGGTGGCGAGCAGCACTTCCTCGATGCGCGCCCGGCACGATCCGGGAGAAGCATCCGACGAACGTTTCTCCCGCTTTCGTTCCTGTCTGGCCTGGGACCTCTGCTCTTTCTTCACCGCCCGCACCTGTTCGCGCAGCGTGGCCAGCGAGAGTCCCGTTTTGCCGTACCGCTCCTGAACGAGTTTCAGATGGCGGTTCTGTTCCAGCGGGGAGAGGTACGCGGCTTCACGCAGAATCGGTTCGAGCAGCCGGTTGCGCTCCTCCTCCGAGACGTCGGTCGGCAGATGGGAGATACCGAATTCCAAGGGCGTCTCGGCCTTCGCCAGCAGATCTTCAAAGTCTTGGGCCGAGTGACCCGCCACGAAGTAGTCGTTGACATCGATCTTGGCTTCGGAGAGCAGACGCTCTGCTTCGCGGATTTCCTCCGGATTCCGGCCGTCGAGACGCTTGGCGAGCTCGCGGGGTCCCACCACCGCGTCGAGACCGAACCGCTCCCGCAACTCCCGGCGGGCGTTCTCGCGTCTTTCGTCCAGGGGGAGAACCGCAAGCCGGGTCTGTATCCGGTGTTCGGAAAGGACCGTTGCGGTCTTGAGCGCGCCGTTCATCCCGGCCTGCGAGATCTCGTTGTCCTGGCAGATGTAGACCGTCTTCACGTTGCGAAGACGCGGCAGCAGCCGCTCCCAATCCGCCTCGCGGATACGGACGGTCACCGGCGACACGGCCGGGAATCCATGTTCCATAAGCGAGATGCAGTCGGTCACTCCCTCGGTGATGATCAACCGCTCCGGTCCGGCGAGCAGACAGTCCTCGTTGTAGAGATGACTGTTGTCGATGCACGGGGCTATGTGTTTGCGGGTGTTTTCGTCGTGGACCGGTAACTTCTTGTACTTTCCTTGTTCCCATGGCTTGTCCGGTGTCCACGGGGTTTTGCGGCCGATCATGAACACGATCCGGCCGCGGCTCCAGTAGGGAAACACGATGCGCCGGTCGAAGAACGGATTGAGTCCGTCTTGGTTGGTGGGACGAAACGCGCCGGATGCCGCCAAATCCCGCGGGGAGAAACCGCGCTCCTTGCCGGTCAACTTCCGGACGATGCCCTCGTCGCCGTAGTTGTCCGCATAGCCGATGAGGAGCCTGTCGACTGTCTCCATGGAAAGGCCGTACTTGGACCGGAGCCATTCGAGGACTTCGGGATTGTCCTTGAGCCGCCCGTGATAGCGTTCCGCCAGGGCCGTCAGCACATCGTGGACCCGCAGTTCGACCAGGCGCTCCGCCTCAGCTTCGGCAAGTTCCTCCGGCGAGAGTCCGTGCTTGGCCAAAGACGGCAGGCCCACCTTGGCCGCGAGGAAATCGCGGGCATGCTGATGGCTCTCCGGCATGGGGCCGGACTGGCCCCGAGTCACCTGGCCCGACTGGATGAACTCCACGAGCTGGAGCACATCGCCGCCCACGCCGCAGCCGAAGCAATACCAACCCTGCTTGTCGAGCATGACATGAAGGGACCGGTGCGATTGGCTACTGTGGTTCGGACAGTCGCATTGGAGCAGGCGGTCGGATTCATGCAGGACGTGAGCGCCAAGCAGATCCCGGGCGACCGCACCGATGTCGACCTCGGTGATCCGCCGGTAATACTCCCTCACGTTGTCCTGACGTTCGAATGCCATGCGCGCTCCGCTCCAAGAATGTCCATTCGCTACCGGCCGGTCGTCGCGGGAACACGGGATTCCTCAAGGCGACCTGCGTCCAGCAGGAGGGAGAGGAACGTTCGGCGGTCGTCCTGTTTCCTCTTTTTGGCGCAGTTCGAGATGCCCCAGCGGTCCCCGACGAGGACCGTCGTCTGTCTGGCCCGCGTGACGCCGGTGTAGAGAAGGTTCCGGTGGTGCATGAAGGAGTGGGCCTTGTGGACCACCACCACGGCGCATGGAAACTCGGAGCCCTGGGCCTTGTGGATCGTCAGGGCATAGGCGAGTTGGATGTCCTGCAGGTTGGGCGAACCGGCCTCGATCTCCACCGGGATGCCGTCGAAGTCCACGCTCAGGGAACCGTCGCGGCCGACGTGGAGCACCACGCCCATCGCGCCGTTCATGACGCCGATCTCGTAGTTGTTCCGGGTCTGGATGACCTTGTCATGCGCGAGAAACTTGGGCCGGCGACCGGGGGGCGTCGAGGGCGCTTCGACATTCCAGAGTCTGCGCTGCACCAGACGTTGGAGCTCGCAGTTGAGATCGCGCGTACCCAGCGGGCCCTTGTGGGTCGGAGTCAGAAGCTGGACATCGGTCAACAGGTCGAACCCGAGGCGTTCCACGAGTACATTTTCGAAGAGGTCCAGTATGAACCGCTGCGCGTCCCATTGATCGGTGAACTGATCCACGACGTACCAGGCGCGGCGGCCGGAGGGTTCGGCATCGCTCGTCTTGCGGACCTCGCCGTTCAAGACGGCGATGCAGTTCTCCTTCAGGATGCCTGCCTGCCGAACCACCTGGTCGAGGAGCACCGTGGGAACCATCCGCGACTGGACCAGGTCCCGCAACAGATTGCCCGGTCCGACGGGAGGCAGTTGGTTGTGGTCTCCAACCAGCACAACGGCGGTCCGCTCGAGATCGATGCTCTGAAAGAGGTGCCAGGCCAGGGGCACATCCACCATCGAGACCTCGTCGACGATGATCACGTCGGCGTCGAGGGGATCGGCCGGTCCCCGGGCGTAGTCTTTGCCGTTGAAACCCAGCAGCCGGTGGATCGTGCCCGCTGGATGGCCGACGACCTGTTCGAGACGCTTGGCGGCCTTGCCCGTGGGCGCGGCCAGGATGACGCGCAGCCCCTGTTCCTCGTAAACGCCGGTGATGGCGGATACGGTGAAGGTCTTGCCGCTGCCCGCTCCGCCGGAGATGAGCGAAATCGAATGACGAAGCGCTGTGACGGCGGCCTGCCGCTGACCCGCGTTGAGCTGCGGCGCGGTTTCAGCGACCATGTCGGGCAGGCGGTCTCGGTCGGAGAAGTGCGGGTTGGGCGCTCCGCCGTTCCGGAAGACCTTGGCCAGGTCCTCCTCCATCGCGCGGATTTCGGGTTTGGCGACGAGGAACCTCCCGCCGTGGGAGACGCAGACCAAGACCTTCTCGTCGATGAGCCGGTCAAGCGCCTGCTCGATGCGGTCCCGGCTGTCGAGGACGTCCATGACCAGCAGTACGTTGGCTTGATCGACCAGCTCCTCGAACTCGATCCAGCAGTCGCCTTGATCCAGCGATTCGTTCACGCAGTGGAGAACACCGGCCCGGATGCGCGCGGGATCGTCTTTGGCGGTGCCCGTCTTCCGGGCGATCTTGTCCACGCGTTTGAAGCCGAAACCGCGGACCTCGCGCACGATGATGTAGGGATCTGCCTTGAGCAGTCCCAGCACGTCGTTGCCGAACTTTTTGACCAGGCTCGTCACCTGGTGATGGGTGAGATCGAAGGCGGCCAGCCAGGTAATCGCCTTGTTGGTCTCCCGCGTCTTGAGCCACTCCGCGCGGAGCTTCCGCACGGCATCCGGCGACAGCCTGGCCGCCTCGGCGATTTGTCCGGGCTCGTCGGTGATGATCCGGTCGAAATCGTGACCGAAGCGTTCGGCGATCAGACGGGCCTTGACCGGGCCGATGCCCTTCATCTCCGGGTGGTTGGCCAGGTAGTTGGCGAGACCGTCGGCGTCCAGATCGAGGTCGTATTCCATTCCCTCGACCTCGAATTGTCGACCGTATTTCGGGTGGGTCACCCAGCGGCCGTTCAACACGACCGGTTCGTTCTCACGGGCAAAGAGCCTTCCGGCGAACTGCACTTCGTCGCCGTTGGTCGTCGTGAGACGGCCTGCGGAAAACCGCGGCCCGGCGTAAAAGACCGTCTCGACGCGGCCGCGGACGGTTACGGATTGGTTGTTTGATCTTGTTCGCATCGTCTCGATACCTTCCGGTGATACCTGTGTAGAAATTCCTCCACGAACCGGCAGGCAGCCTGCCGGTCGGAGCAGAAAAACACGGGGATGCCGAAGTCGACGACGATGGAAAGCAGAGTTCCCAGGACGGCGTTGGGATGCGCTCCGGAGCGGTAGCGGCCGCCGAGAATGTCCCGGAGATCCGCTTCCACCACTACGCATGCGGCGTCGTACTCGCAGAGACGGCGCAGCTCCCTGGTGAACCGCTTGCGGGAGCGGATGACGGTGGAGACGAAATCCTCGAGAGTCTTTCGCTCCACCGCCACGGCATCCTCATGCCCCTCGACGGAGTAATCCCCGGCGGGGAGGGCGCGGCGGACGACCTCCGTGCAACCGGATTCGAAGGCGTAGGGTTCCTGCTCCCGCGTGTCGACGACGACGGTGACCCGGTTCACGTCAGAACGGGGCCAGGGCGTTACGAGCCGCCGAGTCGTATTCGTCTCCGCCGTCTTCGAGCACGATGCGCCGGTTGATGTAGACGTTCTCGTTCTCGCCGCGCGTGCGCTTGGTGATCTCGAGCTTGACGTTGATGAGCTTCGAAAGGCTTGCCGGAAGCTCGGAGAGCTTGTCCAGATCCAACCCGCAGGTGTGCAGGTCCGTCTTGAGCCACTTGATGTTCTCGCGGGTGGCCATGACGTTGTTGCGCCACAGGAGTCTTCCCCGGAACTTCGGGGCGAGGATGCGCAGCGTCCACTTGAGCATTGGGTTGCCCGAGGTCTGGGCACGGGTCAGCTCCGCCCTCTCCACGTTCACCTGGTACTTGCCATCCGGGATGGTCTCGAACTCGCGTTCTTCGACCTCGGCATGCGCGAAATCGTCGTCGAACTGTGCGAGGTCGATGTCCTCGGTGCCGCGGGGCTCGTCGAAATGTCCGTAGTCTTCGTTCTGCATTGTCTGTTCCTCCATCTATGGGTTTTATTTACCGGCGGGTGCGGGCTTCTTGTCCTGCCCGTCCCCCGGTGCCGGCACCGACCGCGGGGCACTCGCCCTCGGCGCGGCCGCCGGCCTGTTGAACGCTTCAATGAAAGCCTGGAAATTGAGGTCGATGGTTTCGGGAAGCCGTCCCGTGCGGTCGCCCGCCTCGTAGTGCGGGCTGGGCTTGGTGCGCATGACGCGGCGGTAGACCGGTTTTCCGCTCTCGTCGCTCGACACTTCCAGGTCGCAGAAGAGGATCAGGTCGACCATGCCCAGCACGATCTTGCGGGCTTTGTCGGGGAGCGTCGGGATGATGCGGATGTACTTGCCTGTCCGCGTCTCGATTTCTTTTTCCTGGGAGTGGGATACCAGTACGAGTCCGTAAGGCAGGAAGGCCAGCTTGGTCAGGACACGATGGAACTCGTTGTTGATCAGCGCCCAGCCCTTGCCGTAGCCGAGATCGGACTCGTGTTCGATCTTGAACTTCGTGCAGATGTAGTCGCTGCACATACGGTAGGCGTTGTCGACCGTGTCGAGAATGACGGTCTTATAAGGATGTTTGCCCTCGGCGATTTCGCCGCAGGCGGCCAGCAACTCTTCCCAGTTCCTGATGGGGACTTGAAAGACATCCAGCGAATTCAGCCCCGGTTCGGTGGCGAGAAACAGCGCGCCTTCGGACCGGGAACACCAGGTCGATTTGCCGATCTTGCTCGGGCCGTAAACCAGCACCGTCAGATCGGCGTGATCTTGCTTGGGGGGACTTTTCTTCGTAGGCAACATGTCGGTTCTCCTTTTCTATGGGGTCCTCAAAAAGCCGAAGCCTCTTCGAACGAGGTCTCGTCCCGCAGCTCTTCGTGCGGGGGGACTTTGCGGTAAAAGTTTTCAATGACGTTGGTGCTGCCGTCGGCGCGGCAAAGCGGGAAATAGGCGCAGGACCGGCGGTAGTGGAAACAGAAGGCTGTGTTTTGGTAGAAGACGCCGCGACGGCGAGCGTCGAGAAAGGCCTGTGTCAGTTCCCAGAGTTCGGACTGCAGGGTTTCGAACCGGTCGCGGGAGAGGTAAAGCATCTCCCGGTGGAACATGCCCGGCTCGGTATATTTGGCGGCCAGCCGTGCCTGGAACTCGTCGTCGCTCTCCGGCAGTCTGCGTTTAGCGCTGCTCTTGCCGGTCTTGGACTTTGCGATCAGATCGGCCCGCCGCGCCTCGAACTCGGCTTCGGTTTCACCGCGTCCCTGTTGCAGACGGGCCTTGACCAGGATGTTGTAGAGGACGCCCGCGATGCGGATGCCGAGCGTCTGTTCCACGTAGCGGGAGTAGAGGACGATCTGAAAGTCGGTCCAGAGCCGCTCCAGGTAGTCCGCATCCACCTGCGAGGCGGTCTTGTGCTCGATCAGGAAATGCTCGTCGCCGATCCGGACCACGCCGTCCACCTTTCCGGCCAGCACGAAGCTTCTGGATGAAGCGCCGGTGGCCGGGTTGACGATGCCCCCCTCGAAGGTCTTTTCGAGGGCGGCGACATCGAACTCCTCGCTCGCATAGCAGGTCGCGTAGCCTTTCATCATCGCCGCGGCCAGATGCCATTCCCGCTTCTGGTCCTCCTCTTGTGCGCGATTGGGGTAGGTCCGGTCGATGAAATCGAGGACGAGTCCCAGGTCCCTGCCGCTGTGCCAGATCTCAAGGCACTTGTGGATCACCGTGCCGAAGGCCAGGTTGTGGTCCCGTTCCAGGGGAGCCAGTTCCTGGATATAGCGCCACTCGCAGGCCTTGCGGCAGTTGCGGAACAGGCTCCACATCGAATAGGTGGTGGTTGTTTTCGCTTTCATCACGCGGCCCCCGTGGCTTTGAGTTCGGGGCCGACGGGCGGGGGCCCGCCCACTCGTTCGACCTTGAAGGCCTCTTCGCCGAACTCTCGGGTGAGAAAACCGGTGAAGATGCGGGCGATGGCGCGGCCGACTTCGGTCGCCGCATCCACGATGCAGGAGCGCTTGTGCGAATCCAGGCAGAAGGACGCGTCCAGCCGCACGAGCGATCGGCCGTGAAGGCTCTCGGCGGCGAGCACCGCCAGGAGAAGGGACTCCTCGACGTCCCGGATCGGAACCTTGGAGTCGAAGTTGTATCGGTAAAGTTCTCGGTTCATGTTTGATGCCTCCATTCCGTTCAGTTAGGTCTGTTGGAGGGCGCGCCCGGGCCGGATGCTTTCGGCTGCCTCTCGGACGCCTTCCGTGCATCCGACCCGCTCATTACCTACCGGAGGCGGACCCGGACCGTCGGACGATCAGAGGTAGTCCCTCAGCCCGGCGTCCTCGAAGATCGCGCGCAGCTTCTTGATGGACTCGTAGATCGTTCCACGGGGTATTCCGGTGTCGCGGGAAATTTCCGTTACCGTGTCCGTGTCGAGACGTCGGCACAGTTCACGCAGCTCCGGCGGCAGCTTTTCAATCGCCTGGCTGACATCGATGGAGAGGTCGCGCAACTCTGAAGGGGGGCGTGAAATCTTGCCCGTGCGCATGAGATAGTCTTCCTGGTCTATGATCTCCATGCGCTCGATACAGAAGCTGTCTTCATACTCGCCGTACTCGAATCGATCATCCAGGGAACAGCGGCAGAGCCGGTAGTCCCGCAGGCCTGCCTTCCGCGCCTCTATGATGGTGGCGATCTTGTGGTCCACCACGCGGGCGATGAAGGTGTTGCGCTGGGCGCGTTCCGGGTCGTATTTGGACAGACGTTGGAGCAGGTCGAGCATCATTTCCTGCTCCAAGTCCTCGCGGTCGGACTCGGTGAAACCCACCCGTCCAACCAGTTGTCTCGCCTTGAACTTGATGATCCGAACGGCATACTCGTCGATTCCTTTGTAGCGTTTGTCGAAACCCATTTGAGCCTCCTCGGGGCCGAGGAGGGCGTGGGTGCCGACTTAAACAGCGACCGGCCAAGAAGGCGTTGCAGGTTCACCGCGTAAGCGGCACCCACAACACCTCCACTTTGTGGCCGGTTAGTTGTCAGGTTTGGAAAAGTGAAAAGACTGATTCAAAAGGAGGGAGCCGACCCCGTTCTCAGGCAGCATCCTCCTCAAGGGTCATCTTGAACGGGAGTCCGTGTTTGACCTCCAACGCGAGAATGGTCCCGTTCCGCAAATCTTCGATTCGCGCCAACAGATCGCGAACCTCCTTCTTCAGCGCAAAATCCTGCTTGGCGGCCTCGGGGCGCGGGCCGTTTTCCGCGCAGAACTTTACCTCCCTGATGACGCGGGGTGATGGCGCGAAAACCGGATCGCCGTCATGAACGACAAGTCCCTCGATGCAACCGAAATTGATTCGCTGCATCAAGCCGATGAGTTGCTGTTTGGGTGGGGAGAGATCGCTTTTGGTCATTATTCCGCCTCCTATGAATGGGTTGATGATCTTCATGGAAGGCAGAATAAACCCGGATTTCAGGGGAACCTGTTTTCTGGACTTATTCCTGGACTGTCCAACCGGGCGGCCGGAAAAAACAAAAGGCCGTCAGGTTTTTCGCCTACGGCCTCATTGGAGCGGAAATATTTTTTGAGAAATGTTTCTTTGGACTGTTATTTGGACTTGACTATGTTTTCGGCGAAACGGACACCTTTTCCCTTCCGGAATTCTATGGCAACGCCAAGATTTTTGCGGATTATATTCAGTTGCCTCTGCATGCGGCCGGGCTCTCCCGAAGCGGGGAAATACTCATCTTCTTTCCACGCACACGCATTCATGAACGTCTTATGCGGCACCCATCCGTGGCCGATCTGATCGTAAAGGATTTCCGTGATCTTGGCGCTGATGGACTCCTGGCGGACAAAAATGTGTCCTTTATCCACCCCGTTCACGAACCAGTGGATTCTTTCGCCGACCTTTTTGCGTTCAACAACGATCTTGTCTTCTTCGGTAATCGTGTTGACCGGGACCTTTATGGCTTCATCCTCCAGCGATACTTGACCGCCGTCGTCTGCATAATGGACCACCTGCGAATTCGCTTGCCTCGAAATGGCAAGCCAGTCCAGGGATAACGCATTAGGGGACGAGTTTGTTGTGATGGCGACCGTGATAATTCCAAGTCGTTTCATTTGCTGTCGGTTTTCTGGGGAAAGCGCGATAGTGCGTGGGGTTAAGATCACGATCCCGGAAGGATCGCACAATTGTTCAAGCCTCCTGCACCGAGCGATAAACTCATTTTCATCCAGGTTTGGCATCGAAAAGAAGACATCTATATTCCCGGAGCCATCAACCGCCTTTTTTCCCATGGGAATCAGGCCGTGATGATTCACAAACCCGGAGTCTCCAATTCCATTCGCTTGGCGAATCACCGCCGTGAGTTTTGGAAGGGAAATTTCATACTGCCGGACGTCGTCCTCGGTGAGCGGGATCGGATCGAAATAATCTTCCTCATCCGCAACCCCGAATATCCCCTTCGAGGTATGGCGCACAACCAGATCTTCGCCAGAAGGAATATTTTTGGGCCGTGGAATCTCAGTGGCTCTCGATGTTTCCCGCAGGATTCCATCCGCACGAAGAGCGCGAAGTTGCTCTTCCGGAAACCGCTCCAACTCCCTATGCAGAAATACAGGGCACTCGATCTGATCGAGGCGCTGGAGAATGAAGTGGAGGAGCGTCTCAGTCAACGACGATCCCCCAGTTCTTCAGATATCGGAATACATCTTCAGCATGCGTAGCCCGCTTGAACTTGATCTTGTTGGTACCGGAGAGTTCGATTCGTTTCCCCCGCCGGTCGTCGGGGAACATGATCTTGAATACAGCCCGGCGGATCGTGCCGCCTGGCAATCGCTTGCGGAGATAGTTCTTTTGTGTCCTTCCGGCAGGCGTGCTTAACACGCGGGGCCGGGATGTTATAAGGTAGCGCCATCCCATTTGGATTATATAAGGAGGATGGCGATGGAAACCACTTCGAGGAACCCTGTCCCATACAGCAGCCACTCCCAGCCCGACCTCGTCGAGGTCGAACGCCGGTTTGCCGAGTGGCGCCGGCAGCGCGGCAAGAAGCGCGCCCTGATCCCGCAGGAGTTGTGGGAGGCTGCGGTACAGCAATGCAGAGGGCATTCTGTTTCCGAGGTATGCCGCAGACTGAGGCTTTCCTTCACAGAGCTCAAGAAGCGTCTCTCCTCTGATCATGCCACTCCGGAGCTGATCCAGCTGGACACCACCTGCCTCTTCGGCCAATGGGTCGTCGAGTGCGAACGCGCGGATGGCAGCAGGCTGAGGCTCTCGGGCACCGGTCAACCGCCCGATCCTGAAAGCATTCTCGGGCAGTTTCTCTCATGATCCAGATCACTGCCCACATGCGGATCTTGCTGGCAGTGGACCCGGTGGATTTCCGCAAAGGCATCGACGGTTTGGTGGCAGTATGCCGGCAGAAGCTGGCCGTGGATCCATTCAGCGGCACCCTTTTCATCTTTACCAACAAGTCCCGTCAGGCCCTGCGCATCCTGGTTTATGATGGCCAGGGATTTTGGTTGTGCCATAAACGCTTGTCTCGGGGTCGTTTCTTGTGGAAGTTCGGCCCGGGCACCATCCGCGATCTGGCGGCTGCTCAACTCCAACAGCTTTTGTGGAACGCCGATCCGTTCAAAAAAATCCCGGAGGATTTTCGGCGGATAGAAAAAAATCGACCCATCCCTCAAAAAAGTACTGGCCACAAAAAACGTTCTTTGCTATAAGCAGGGCAACCTTTACCAAGAGGAGGATTACAGAGGTTGCTCATTTGTGGTCGAGACTTCACGCCAACCGATCTGGATTGGATCCGCCGTCAAGTTACCAGCGTGCCGGGATTGAACCGTGCACAGCTCTCACGCATGTTCTGCGAATGGGCCGAGTGGCGAAAGCCCGACGGCGGATTGAAGGACATGAGCTGCCGGGTTGCCCTGCTGCGCCTGTACCGGGCCGGTGTCATCCCGCTTCCAGCGCCAAGGAAAAGGCGCGTCGTGCCCAAGCGGATCCAACACACCCTGACAGGAGAACCCCAATCCCCGATCGAGATCGGCCCCGGTCGCATAAGCCTTTCGATCGAGCCGGTCGACCGGAGATCATCCCCTCTTTGGAATGAGCTGATCGACCGATACCATTACCTGGGCTATGCCCGCATGGGCGGGGCGCAGATGCGCTTTATGGTCTGGGCCGGACAGCATCTGGTTGCGCTTCTGGGTTTCTCGGCCGCCGCCTGGCGTGTCGCCCCGCGCGACGAGTTCATCGGCTGGAGCGACGATCAGCGTATAGAGAATCTACACCGGGTGATCGACAACAGCCGCTTCCTCATTTTGCCCTGGGTAAAATCTTTCAATCTTGCCTCACAGATCCTTGCGCGCACGGCGCGGTTGCTCCCCGATCGGTGGGAAGAGCGCTACCGTTACCGGCCTTCCCTGCTCGAGACCTTCGTCGAAAAGCAGCGTTTCACCGGCGCCTCGTACAAGGCCGCCAACTGGGTCTGCGTGGGGCAGACGCAGGGGCGAGGCAAGTGGGACCGGAAAAAGGCCTGTGACAAACCGGTCAAGACGATCTGGCTCTATCCGCTTGAGCGCCGGTTCAGGGAGGTCTTGTGCCGATGAAAAAATCACCCAAAAAGCTGGTGATATCCGCCGGCGAGTTCGAAGCGCTCCAGGACCGCATCAAAGAACGGAACCTGACCGACTCGGACTACGACGTGCTCCTGGGGCTTGCCGAGATGGTGGCGCGTCTGCGGGAGGTGCTTGCCGAGAAAGAAACCTCCATCGGCCGGCTGTGCAAGTACCTGCTGGGGGCCCCGACCGAGACAGCCCGAAACATCCTCAAGGATAAAACCGAACCGGTCCGGAAAAAAGGCGCCAAACCAAAACCCCGGGGGCACGGGAAAAACGGCGCAGGCCAGTACACCGGCGCTGCCAGGGTGCGCATCGAACACCCCGCTCTGAACTCGGGGGACCCCTGCCCAAGCTGTGAGAAGGGTAAACTATACGAGCTGGCCATGCCGTCGGTCTTTGTTCATATCGTTGGAACAGCCCCTCTCAAAGCCACCGTTTATGAGCGAATCCGCTTACGCTGCAATCTGTGCGGAGATATCTTCACCCCCGAACTGCCCGAAGGGATATCCGAGCAAAAATACGACGATTCCGCTACGCCCATGCTGGCGATACTGAAGTATGGCTGCGGCATGCCCTTCAACCGGATCGAGACCCTTCAAAGGAATCTGGGCCAACCTCTGCCCGCCTCCACCCAGTGGGATATCCTCGATACCGCAGCCGTAGCTCTGGCCCCGGTCATGGATGCCATGGTCTCATTCGCCGCGCAGGGCACGCTGCTCCACAATGATGACACCTCCGCGAAGGTGCTCGCTTTCCTCAAAGAGCAGGATCCGGACAGCAAACGCAAAGGGATCTTCACCACAGGGATGGTCACCGAATCCGAGGGCCATCAGGTCGCCATGTTCATGACCGGCAGGCAGCATGCCGGGGAAAACCTGCACGACCTGTTGAAACGCCGGGCAACGGGGCTCCCACCACCGATTCAGATGTGCGATGCCCTGAGCCGGAACGTATCCAAGGACTTTCAGACGATCCTGGCCAACTGCCTCGCCCATGCCCGCAGGAAGTTCGTGGAACTGGTCGAGCGATTCCCGGACGACTGCGCTCATGTGATCAACGAGCTGGCAACGGTCTATATGCATGAGGCGATCGCCAAAAGCGAAAAGATGTCTCCACAGGATCGACTGGCTTACCATCGGCTCAACACTGAGCCCGTCATGACAGCTCTCGAGGCGTGGTGCCATCAGCAATTTGCGGAGAAGACCGTGGAGCCCAACTCCGGCTTGGGGAAGGCGATCACCTACCTCCTCAAACACTGGAAGGAACTGACCTGTTTTCTCAGGGTGCCTGGAGCCCCGCTGGACAACAATATCTGTGAAAGGGCCCTGAAGTTCGCCATCCTACACCGGAAAAACTCCCTCTTCTACAAGACGCAACGCGGCGCCTATGTCGGGGATCTCTTCATGAGCCTCATCCACACATGTCAACTTTCAGGCGTCAACCCGCTCGACTACCTCACATGGCTCCTGAAGAATACCAAAGCCCTGCAGTCCTCCCCGCACACCTTCATGCCGTGGCATTACCAGGATCAAAACCGCTAACCCCATCCCGGCCGGGGGCCTCTTGGGGCCTCCCGCCCTCCGCTTCATCCTCGCACGCTAAAAATTTTCCACAAGCCGAAAATTTATTGACCTCTGCACGGCTGCCGAAAGGACACAATGCACCATGGCGGTTCCACAAGGCGCGCAGTAAAGCATCCCCCTCAGCAGCGCGCCGTATTTGTTTCGGATTTCCTTGCTGCCGGAGCGGCCATTGTGCCGAAGGGTATCTTGGACCCGCTGCCAAAGGTCCGGGGCTACGATACCCTCATGCTCTCCGGGGTAGACGGTGCCCTTGTAGCTGATGTTCCCTGTATAAATGATGTTGGTGAGCAGTCGGAAGAGACTGCTTTTGGTAAAAAGATTCCCCCCGCGTTCCTCTCCTTTTTGGGTGGTCCATTTTTTTACACCCCACTTGCGGCGCTCGAGTTCTTGGACGACAGGCATCAAAGCCTTGTGCTCCATGTAAAGGACATAGATGGCTCGCACCCGCTGGGCTTCTTCCTCGTTAACGACCAGCCGCCCTCCCTTGCGATCCAGGTCATAGCCGAGAACCGGCATACCTCCGACCCACTTGCCCTTCTTCCGGGCGGCGGCCATTTTGTCCCTGGTGCGCTCCGAGATGATTTCCCGCTCGAACTGGGCGAAGGACAGAAGGATATTCAGGGTTAGCCGTCCCATGGAACTGGTGGTGTTGAACTGTTGGGTGACCGAGACGAAGCTCACGGCATGCTTGTCGAAAAGCTCCATGATGCGGGCGAAGTCGAGAAGGGAGCGGCTCAGCCGGTCCACCTTGTAGACGACCACGCAATCGATGTCACCAGCCTCGATGTCGGCGAAGAGTCTTTTGAGGGCGGGCCGCTCCATGTTGCCGCCGGTAAATCCGCCGTCGTCATACCGATCGGCGATGCACAGCCATCCCTCGTGCCGCTGGCTCGCGATATATGCCTCCGCGGATTCCCGCTGGGCGTCGAGGCTGTTGAAGTCCTGGTCGAGACCCTCGTCGGTGGATTTCCGGGTATAGATAGCGCAGCGAACGGTCGCTCGCCGGTTATCCATAGATTGGTGGTTGGGTGTATTGCTTCTTTCGTATTGCCTGCTCATCCGTTCCTCCCGTCCGGCTCGTCGCCTTGATCTTGCGGTCCCTTGGGCTCCACCAGTCCGAAAAAGAGGAAGCCATTCCACTTGCTTCCGGTGGCCTCCTGGGCAACGGCGGACAGGGACTTGAACCACCGGCCGTCATATTCGAAGCCCTTGTCCAGCACCTTTGCCACGATGTCCCGGCCCCGGAACTCCCTGACGAGCAATGTTCCCGGAAGCGGCAGTCTTGAATCGCGCTGCGGTTGCAGCCTGCCGCTCACCGACCGTTCCCTGACTTCCATCAATCCCGGTTTAATAGGGTCCCGCAGCATGCGGATTCGGAGGTCAGCATCATTGGCGATCTCCTCGGCCCTCCGTCTGGCCCGTTCGGATAGGCTGCCTTCGGCCAGGGCCTGCAACCGCCAGGCGATACGCTTCCGAAGAAAATCCTTGTGGTGGGACCTCGTCTCCTCTCCGAAGACATCGATATACCTTTCCCGGAGCTCCCCGACAGTCATTCGGGAAAGGGCCTGCACCTGCTGATACGTCGTTTCATTCATGGCAACCTCCAAAGAGTATATGATCAGTATCCAAAACCGACCTTGTGCTCCGGCCGTCTCGCGGCGTTAACCGGTGCATGAATGAAGGCTTCTATTGGCGGAACAATCAAGTCGGTTCTCTGTAAACGCCTCGGATTCTTTGGTTTGCGTCACATGGCCGGCCATTTCGGGAGTGGATGTCGGCAACCGACGCCCCGCTCGGTAGCGGAGGTAGCCTTCCCCCAGGATCGAGGCGATCTCGGCAATCGTTTCCGCGAGATCGCGTTCTGCGGATTCTCTGAATTCCATCGTGCCCTCCTTGCGGCGACCGCTGAGCTATTGTGGATGCCGTCGAGGAGGGATGGGTCAGCCGCGAGGGTATCGACCGCGGAGTCCATTGGTCCGCCCCGAAGGGTTGACTCGCCGGCACCCACAACGGTCTCCATTCTTACGGCCGATTCCGCTGTCTGGTGTTTCTCTTCCGCCGGGCGTATTCACCCGGCTTCGCTCGATACCTACCGGATGACCCATCGGGGTGTCGGGCCGAGTTGACCAGGGGGGCGTTAACAGCGTCCGAAAAAGGAACGGAGAATCGGAGAATCCGAGGGACACATCAGAGAGCGGCGGGCGCGAACGTCAACGTCCTTGGTTGAAACTCGAATGCTGTGAGGAAAACGGAGAATCGGAGAGAATGTTCGGGCGGGCGTAAGTCGGCGTGGACACGCCTGAAACGACAAAACCCCGAAGGGATCATCCCACGGGGTTTTGTGCTAACAAATGACCGTCGAAATCGACGGATTGAATTTTGGCTCCCCGGGACAGACTCGAACTGCCGACCAAGTGGTTAACAGCCACCCGCTCTACCAACTGAGCTACCGGGGAATGGCGAGATTCGAAGCAAATTTTCTAGCAGGAATTGCGCGGGAGGTCAACAAAAAATTTGGGCCGGGGGCGGCGGGCGGGCAATCCGCTTGACAGGTGCGGGCAGAGTCTCTATGTATCAGGTAGCTTGCACGTCTAAACCATCAAGGTGAGAAACACCCTCATGAAGCAGATCGTTCTCGGCACCGCCGGCCACATCGACCACGGAAAGACCTCCCTCATCAAGGCCCTTTCGGGCATCGACACGGACCGTCTCAAGGAGGAGAAGGAGCGTGGCATCACCATCGAACTCGGGTTCGCCCACCTGGAGCTGCCGGGCGGGAGGCTCATCGGGATCGTGGATGTCCCCGGGCATGAGAAATTCGTCAAGAACATGGTCGCGGGGGCTACGGGGATCGACCTGGTGGCGCTCGTCATCGCGGCGGACGAAGGGGTGATGCCCCAGACGCGGGAGCATCTCGAGATCTGCGAACTTTTGAAGATCCGGCACGGGGTCGTCGTCCTGACCAAGATCGACATGGTGGACGAGGAGTGGCTGGAACTCGTGCGGGAGGATGTGCGGGAGTATCTGGCGGAGACATTCCTGGCCGATGCGCCGATCGTCGAGGTATCCTCCCAGACCGGGGAGGGGCTGGACACGCTTTTGAAGGTATTGGAGGATCAGATTTCGCGGATCCCTGAAAGAGACATGGGGCATCTCTTCCGGCTGCCGATCGACCGGGTCTTCAGTATGAAGGGGTTCGGGACGGTCATCACGGGGACCACCATCTCCGGGAGCATCCGGCTCGGGGACGAGGTCACGATCTATCCCCAGGGGATCGATTCGAAGATCAGGGGGATACAGGTCCACAACAAGGAAGTGGAGGAGGTGCGGGCCGGGCTCCGCACGGCGGTGAATCTGCAGGGGGTCGAGAAGGCCTCGATCGAGCGCGGCAACGTGCTCGCGACGCGCAACGGCCTCAGGCCGACCTTCATGGTCGACGTCGAGCTGAACCTGCTCTCGAGCGCCTCCCGAAAGCTCAAGAACCGCGCCAAGGCCCGTTTCCACACCGGCACCTCCGAAATCATCTCGACGGTGGTCCTGCTCGACCGGGATCTGCTCGAACCCGGGTCGAGCTGCTACGCCCAGGTCCGGCTCGACGCCCCCACGGCGGTCCTCAAAGGCGACCACTACGTCCTGCGCAGCTACTCGCCGGTCCGCACCATCGGCGGCGGGGAGATCCTCAACGCCCTGCCCGGGAAGAAAAAGCGCTTTTCCGAGGCCCCGCTGGCGGAGCTCAAGAAGCTGCACACCGGCGACCTGAGCGAGGTGGCGGAGGTCTTCGTCCGGCTGGGGCGCTTCAAGGGCGTGGAAGAGGGCGAGCTGCCGTTTCTGGCCAACACGGGCAGGAAGAAGATCGACGAGTGCCTGAAGGCCCTCAAGGCGCAGAAGCGGGTCGTCCAGTATGACCGGGAGCGCGGGCTGCTCATCCATGCCGACTTCTACCAGCGGGCCAGGGAGGAGCTGCTGCAGACCCTCGAGCGCTACCACCGGGACTTTCCTCTGAAGACCGGTCTCATGAAGGAGGAGCTGCGCTCCCGCACGGTCGGGTCCGAACAGCCGCGGCTCTTTCAGTTCCTGATGGCGCAGCTGACGGCCGAGGGGCGGGTGGTCCAGGAAAAGGAGGTCGTTCGGCTGGCCGAGCATCGGGTCGCCCTGGCCGAGGACCAGGAGAAGGTGCGCCGGGACCTCGAGGAGCTGTACCTGAAGGGCGACCTCCAGCCCCCCTACTTCAAGGAGGTGAAGGATCAGTTCCCAGGCAAAACCGCCGAGGAGGTGCTCAACGTCATGGTCCAGGAGGGTCTGCTCGTCAAAGTGAAGGAGGATCTCTTCTTCCACCGCAAGGTCATGGAGGACCTGGAGGCGCGCCTGATCGAATTCCTCAGGGAGCACGGCGAGATCACGACCCCGCAGTTCAAGGACATGACGGACGCCTCCCGCAAATACACGATCCCGCTGATCGAATATTTCGACCGCACGCAGGTGACCGTCAGGGTCGGGGACAGCAGGGTGCTGAGAAAGAGATGAACGGGCGGAGCGGCATGGAAGGCGCGGCGGCTGGCGGGCTTCGGGAGGCCCTGGGCCTGAAGGAAAAGGAACTCGTGGCGGTCGTTGGGGGCGGGGGCAAGACCAGCCTCATGCTGGCCCTTGCCGGGGAATTGCAGGCATCGGGCGCCCGGGTGGTGGTCAGCACCACCACCAAGGTCTGGCAGAAGGAGGCCCGGCTGCTTCCGGAATCGGTGACGGCGGGGGGCGAAGGCTGGGAGGCCGCCCTCGTGCAGGGCCTCGAACGGCACGGGGCCGTTTTCCTGGGCAAAGGGCTTCTCCCTTCGGGCAAGGTGGACGGGATTGCCCCCGAGGAGGCGGATGCCCTTATCCGGCGCCCGGAGGTGGATTATCTGATCGTCGAGGCGGACGGCGCCGCCGGCCGGCCGCTCAAGGCCCCGGCGGACCACGAACCGGTCATCCCCGGCGGGGCCTCGCTCGTCGTGGCGGTGATGGGACTCGAGGCCCTCGGGAAGCCGTTCAGCGAGAATTGGGTCTTCCGGGCCGATCGTTTTGCTGCCCTGACCGGCATGCAGTTCTCGGAGATCATGACGGCGCCCCGGCTCGCGCGGGTGTTTCTGGCCGAGGCCGGCCTGTTCAAAGGCAGCCCGTCGGGGGCGAGACGGGTCGTGTTCCTGAACAAGCTCGATCTCCTCGGGTCGGAGGCGGAGGCACGGGCGCTTTGCCGCGCGATCCTGGAAGCGTCGGGCGGAGGGATCGAGCGGGTGGTCGTGGGCGCCGTCAGACAGAAAACATTCAACGTCTTTATCGGGAAAAACGATGATCAACATCTACGGCAAGGTTAGGGAACTCGCCCGCGAGGGGCGTCCGGCGGTCATGGGCACCATCATCCGGCAGGCCGGGCCGGCGCCCCGGGGGCTGGGCGCCAAGTTCCTGGTCATGGCGGACGGCTCCATCTTCGGGACCATCGGCGGCGGCGCGCTCGAGGGGCAGGCGATGGCCGAGGCGCCGAAGGTCCTCGCGGCCGGACGGCCCGAGACCCTCGAGTTCGACCTGACGGGGGTGGACGTCGCGGAGACGGACATGCTCTGCGGGGGCGAGGTGGCGGTTTTTCTGGAGCCTGTTTCCGCGCGGGACGAAGCCCATGCGGCGCTTGCCGGCAGGGTCGTCAAGGCGCTCCAGCGGGGCGGGAGCGGCGGGCTGCTGGTAACGGTCCTCAACCCGGAAAGATGGGGGGCGGACCAGGCTCCCAAGTTCTTCATGGCGGGGGATGGGACCCGGACAGGCTACGGGGCCGAAGACCGCGCGCTCGGGGCGGCGCTGGAGCCCCGGCTGGAGGCGATCCTCGCGAAGCCGCAGCCGGTGCTTCTCTCGGCAGCCGATGATTCGGGGGCGCTGTTGGACCTTTTCGTGGAGCCGGTCGTAGGCCGCACCGTCCTCTACGTCTTCGGCGGGGGGCACGTCTCGCAGCAGATCGTGCCATTCGCCGCACGGGTGGATTTTCCGGTGGTGGTTATCGACGACCGGGAGGAGTTCGCCAACCCGCGGCTTTTCCCGGATGCCCAGGAGACCGTGGCGATGGAGTTCCCGGGCGTGATGCAGAAGCTGCCCATCGACGAGGCCGCCTACCTGGTGATCGTCACGCGCGGGCACATGCACGACAAGACCGTCCTGGAGCAGGCCCTCCGGACCAACGCCCGCTACATCGGGATGATCGGCAGCCGGCGGAAGCGCGACATCATCTACCGGAAGCTCCTGGAAGAGGGCTTCACCGAAGAGGACCTGGCGCGCGTGCACGCGCCGATCGGGTTGGACATCGGGGCTGAGACCCCGGCCGAGATCGCGGTCAGCATCGTGGCCGAACTGATCGCGGCCCGCGCGGGATCGCCGTCGAAGGAGGGGTGAAGGGTGGAAGAACATCGTGACTGGTTGATGGAGCGATGGGCCGAAAAGGCGGTCGCGAACCTGAAGAAACACGACTTCGACGCCGTGTTCGTCCAAACCGCGGCCGAGGCGCGGGAGCGGATCCTCGCGATGGTCGAACCGTATGACAGCTTCGGCTTCGGGGGCTCCGACACGGTTCGGGCCCTGGGGCTCGTCGAGGCGCTGCGGGAAAAGGGGAAGACGGTCTATGACCACTGGCAGGCGGGGCTTTCTAAGGAGGCCGATCTGGAGATCCGCCTGCAGCAGGGGCGTTCGGACTGTTTCCTATGCAGCGCCAACGCTGTTTCCCTTACCGGGGAGGTCGTGAACGTGGACGGGATCGGCAACCGGACCGCCGCCATGTCGTTCGGGCCGCGCAAGGTCATCGTGGCGGCCGGTGTCAACAAGCTGACGCCCGATCTGCCCTCCGCCCTCCGGCGCGTGAAGGAGGTGGCCGCCCCCATGCGCGCCCGAAGCCTCGGCATGAAAACGCCCTGTGCGGAGACCGGCATCTGCTCGGACTGCAGCGCCCCGCAGCGGATTTGCCGCATCACGACGATCCTCGAGCGGCGCCCGCTCCTGACCGATATGACCATCATCCTGATCGGCCGATCCATGGGGTTCTGAATGGAAAAAAACCGCCACTGTTTTTCGGAAAGCTACGACGGGCTCCTGGGCTTTGGCTTCGACCGGGACGTGGACGCCTCGACCCTGACCTATTTCCTGCAGCGCTTCGCCCAGGACGATCTGATGGCGCTCATCCGCCGCCGCATCTCGCAGGAGGACATCGACGCCCTCGCAAACCTCGTCATGCAGATCATGAAGAAATACCTGAGCGAGCCGGAGTATCACCGCTATTTTCTGCGGGACGAGGAGGAGCCCCCCGCCGATTCCTCCCCGAAGGCTTCTCGGTAGACCGCCTGATAGGTCTCGAGGGCCTTCTGCCCGAAGCAGACGAACACCACCTCTTCGATCCGGTCGTCAGCGGCGAGGGTTTCCCTGGCCTCGCGGAGCGCGATGCGGGTTGCGCGCTCGAGCGGAAACCCGTACGCCCCGGTGCTGATGGACGGAAAGGCGATCGAGCGGGCGCCCAGCTCCCGGGCTACCTTGAAGCTGTTGCGGTAGCAGGAGGCCAGCAGGGCGTCCTCGTTCCGGGTGCCTCCCCTCCAGATCGGGCCGACCGTGTGGATGACCCATTTGGCCGGGAGCTGGTATCCCCTGGTGGCTTTGGCTTCCCCGGTGGGGCACCCGCCGAGCTGTCTGCATTCCTGAAGCAGCTCCGGGCCTGCGGCCCGATGGATGGCGCCGTCAACGCCGCCCCCGCCGAGGAGGGAGGTGTTGGCGGCGTTGACGATGGCGTCGACCGTCTGCCCGGTGATGTCCCCTTCCACGATGCGTATCTTCTTCTCCATGCTTTTGAACCTCCTGCGCTGAAGGTTGTCCGGTCCGGTTCCTCAATCGCCGAGGCCGTCGGCGATGTCCAGATACAGCCGGTTCATTGTTTCCCTGAAGGTTTTCCGGTTCAGGCCGCGAAACGCGTCCCGCCGGCCCCACCACCCGATCATGTTCAGGTGGTCGGCATCGATCCGGCGGATGAGGTATCTCTCGTCCCAGACGGCGGACCGGAGCGCCACCAGGCCGTCGTTTTCCCCCTCCTCCCGCTGAATCAGGCGAAAAGACGGTTTGAAGATCGGCCGGATCAGTTCATAGGGACGGGCGCCCGCGACCGTTTGATAGCGGACGCCGCACTGATCCTCGAAGGCGGCCAGGCGGCGGTTCATCCGGCGGCAGGCCGCGCGGGTGAGGTCATGGAACCCGCTGAGGTCGAGTCCGAAGGCCCTGCCGGCGGAAAGGATCCAGCCGAGGCGCCGCGTCCCCCAGTCCGCGAGGGAGGTGCCCAGATGAGGGGTTCCGATGGTCGTCAGGGATGCGACGCGGTCTTCGAGCCGGTAGCGGTGAATCATGTTGCGGGCATCCAGCCCGCCCATGCTGTGGGCGATGATGTGGACCCGCGGGCGGCGTTTGAAATCGCGGGTGAAGAGCCGGATCTGCTCGAAGAGATCGTGCGCGCGCCGGTCGCACGAGGCGGCCCAGGCGACGCGCGCATAGAGGACCTCGTAGCCATGCTCCCGGAGCGCGCCGGGGATGTGGTGAAAATACTGGAAGCGTTCCTCACGGGTTCCGTTCGACCGGACGAAGGGGTTCAGAAGGCGGTCGAAGGGGCAGATGCCGTGGGCGAGGACGATGGGACAGGTGGTTTTCATAGGACCGTCGAACCCCGAAAAGGCTTGTTTTTCCATCATGGCAGGGGGGATTTTCACCTGTCATGAGCTTCTGCCATGGCGGAAACGGTCTTCCGGAAGGCGGCACAGCGCAGCCCTCCGCCGGCCTTTGCCGGGCAGGGATGAATGAGTGTCCATCCGGAAAGAAAACCCGGTTTCCAATCCGGAAATGAGGATTTTTTCTTCACACGCTTCGCGTGCTCAGTCCCACCCCTTCGGGGCGGGTCCCGGTTTCCCCATACGTTTCGCGTGCTCAGTCCGACCCCATCGGGGCGGGTTCCGGTTTGCCCATATCAAGCAAATTAGTCTCCATCCGGAAATGATTTTCCGGTACAACCCAGTTTCCAATCCGGAAGAGAGGATTTTTGGCCAATATCAAGGAAATGAAGGGTTTACACGCAGGCGACCTGTAGGCCGCCGCACAGGCAAACGTGCAGATTGACGCCGAGATTGGCAAAAAAACCCTTTCCGGATGAAAACGGATTATAACGCGAAACCGGGGGAGCGTGTCAAAGATCAGGCAAGATTTAGAAAGCTCAGGACGATATATGCCAAACCCCCGCCCATAATAGCGCTCCGCACCCGATGAGACCAGGGTTGCCGGAGGACCGGCAGGAACAGGAGGCCCGTGATCCAGAGGGCGGGGATGAAGATCCCGGCCCAGAAGGCGGGAAGGTGCCTTAGAAGATATTGGATGCCAAAAAAGAACCATGGCCCGTGGATGCGCTCGACGGCTGCGTGCACGGGGATGGCGAGGCTGGGCGGCACCCCCAGGGCGTAAACGGTCAATCCCAGGAGGGCCGTGCCGAGATAGGCCCAATCGGGAAACCAGGCCCGCACATGGTCGCGGATCAGGTAACACGTGAGAATGGGCAGGAAGAGGCAATGGTACAGAAAAGGAAGGTAGAAAAAAGCCTCTCCCTCTACGATCGACAAGCCGGACAGAACAGATCCCACGAGCGGAACGGCATTCAGGCAGCTCGCCATGATTCGCCCGGCAAAGATCCCTTCGAGGTCGCCCTCGAGGATGAATCCGGTAAAGAGCGTAAAGAAGCAGAGCAGGAGGGAGGCGATCAGACGGCACCATGTCCGCCAGGGATAGGCTGCGTAGCGCCTGCGGATGAAATGATCAGCCGTGTGGAGCAGCATGAGAATGACGAAGGCCTGCCCCGAACCAAAATGCATTTGGCGCAGGAAGGCCCCGTAAGGGATTCCCGAGGTGATCTCCTCGACTGTCCGGAAAACGTCCCCCATGGGGCGGTACTTTATGGAAAGGACGACTCCCGAGGCCAGGCAGACGGCGAGGCATGCGAGCCCGAGGCGGGGAAGGAGGGATGAGAGTGAGAGAACCAGGTGCTTCAGTTGCAAGAGTGCCTCATTGCCTCACAACGGTTTGGTCGGCTGTGCCGGGTTGGGCCGAGCGGTACGGGGAAAGAGGGGCGGACCTTTTATTTTGTCCTTGTCCGCCGCGCAGGCAGTGGGGCGGGAAGGAGGCATTTCCATGTGGCGATCCCTTTATCCGATGGCCCTGAGCCGGCATAGTCCTACAGGGTATAGGAGGCGGTGATATCCCCTTCCTTGCTGATTGTGACCGGCAGGATCTCGAGGTCCTTTTCCGCAGGTCCTCTGATACGGTGTCCCTCAGCGTCGAAAACACTCCCGTGACAGGGACAGACGAAACGGTCCGAGACCGGGTCATGCTGCACGGTGCACCCGAGGTGGGTGCACCGTGCAGAAACGGCTTTGAGACGCTGTTCCCTCTGGAGCAGGAAAACGCCGTTTTTGAACGATACCCGGCCTAGCCGCTCCTGATGGAGGAAAATCACGTGGACGGTGCGACGGCTGGAATGCAGGACGAATGCGAATGCGGGATAGCCGACCGCCAGCACCAGGCCCAGGCGAGCGCAAAAGGCGCCTGCTTTCTTGAGGAAATTCCGTCGGTCCAAGCCGTTACTCCTCCGTCCGGCTGGTCAGGTGTTTCTGGGGGTCGTGCTCCGGTCTGAGGGTTGGGCCAGAACACCTTCGAGGATCCGCTGCAGGTTCTTGATATCGTATGGCTTCGATGCGGCAGCGGAAAAACCGAACTTCCGATAGTCCTGCACGAGGGGATCTTCCACGTACCCGCTTGAAACGATGGCCTTGGTGCCGGGATCGATCTTCAGGAGTGCCTCGATGGTTTCTTTTCCTCCCATGCCCCCCCGGACGGTCAGATCCAACAAAACGGCATCGAAGGGTTCGCCGCGGTTTTTTGCGCCCTCGAAAAGCCGGATCGCCTCTTCCCCGTTGCCGGCAGTCACCGATTCGTAGCCTGACAGGGTGAGCATCTGCTTCAGGATATCCAGGATCATCTCTTCATCGTCCATGATGAGGATCTTGCCGCAGCGGGACACTGCGGCCGGGTGGGAGGGCGTGCCGTGATCCGGTGCCTGCCTGAGGGTGCTGCCCGACAGGAACTCGAGAGGTGTTTCGGAGTCTGCGGGAAGATGAATAGTTATGGTCGTCCCGCCGTCGACCACGGACTGCACGTCGATAAAGCCGCTGTGATTGCGGATTACGGCATAGGATGTGGCGAGGCCCAGCCCCATGCCCTTTTGTGTTCCGCGGGATTTGGTCGAAAAATAGGGATCGAAAAGTTTGGGGATATGCTCAGGCGGGATTCCGATGCCTTTGTCCTGAACCTGGATCGTCACGTATCGAACCCGCGGGTTGTAATGAGACGTCGGGGCCTTCTCCGGATCGAGAAGCGTGTTCCGGACAGCGATCTCGATCGTTCCTCCTCCCGGCATCGCTTCCTGGGCATTGGTAAGAACGGCGGTCAAGACATCGGCGATTTGCACTTCATCGAAAGCGACCGGCCAGAGATTCTCATCCACATGGAGCTGGAACGACACCGGAGACCCGGCGAGGACCAGAGAGCTGTAATCCCGCACAATCGGCGCTAAAGAGCCCTTTTGCTTACAGGGTGCAGCGCCTTTTGAAAGGGTGAGGAAGCGTTGGGTCAAATGCACGGCGCGTCTGCAGTTCGCTTTCGCCTTTTCCAGGTGATCTGAGAGAGCGGGCCCGCCATCTCCACTCATTGAGGCGAGTTCGAGAAAACCGAGGACTCCGGTAAGCAGATTGTTGAAATCATGGGCGATGCCGGCTGCAAGCATCCTGAGCGATTCCAGCTTTTCGGCCCGAATCCGCTCGTTTTCCGCGCGCCGTGTGTCGGTGATGTCCATTGCGAAAACGGCGATCTGTCTGACCGATCCATCCGCTTTTGGAATGGGAAACCAGTGGTTGTCAAAGATCCGCCCTTCACGACGATCTTCTTCTCTGACCGGCAGGCCTGTTTCCATGACCCGCTTGGCGGTGCTCCAAAGCCGGGCGGCCACCTCGGGCGAAAAAAAGTCGAAGATGCAGGCTCCCATCAGTTCCTGCAGGGATTTACCGAGCCGTTTGCAGGCGATTTGGTTGGCAGCGAGGACGATGCCGTTGCAGTCGAAGAGGACCGCGGCTTCGGTGATCGCGTTCAGGAGGGCGGAAAGCCGGCGTTCACTTTCCTTGAGGGCGGCCTTGGCCGCGATCTCCTCGGTGATGTCCCGTCCGGAGCCCCTCACCCCGGTTGGGACCCCTGAACCATCGTAAGCAAGAGACGTCTTGTATTCCAGCATATGTTCATGCCCGGCTCTATCCTTGATCCGCATCAAGCCCGCAGCGGCCCCTTTCCGCTTGATGCGTCGAAGGTATTCGGGGAATTCGGGGGCGAGATCCTCGGGCAACAGGTCCCGAATGTTCATACCGCGCCATTCGTCGCTTTCATACCCGCAGACCTTTTTCCATGCCGGATTTGCGTCTGTGATGCGGCCCTCCAAATCGTGACAGAGGAGGAGGTCCGAAACCCCCTCGAAAATGTCGCGGAACTTCCGCTCATTGGCCTTGAGGGCGGCCAGGGTGAGTTTGTGCTTCTCGATTTCCGACCGCATCTCTTGCTGGCTGAGCTTCAGTTCACGGGTATGTCGATCGATGGAGGCTTCGATTTCGGACCGGAGATCAGGGTCGTGGATCTTGTCGAGGATTGATTTCAGGGGAGAGGTCTTGTTCATGAGGGGGTTCTCTTATTTCACGCAGAAAGATCGTTCAGCAAACCGCACAGACGGGCTCGATCCCCAGAAGATCGGAATACCATCTCGTGTGCCTTCAAAAGATTCCTTCTTGGGAAAAACCTCATTTTATGAGGTGCAAGACGCGCAGCATACACCATAAGCCCGGGTTGTGCTTCGGGAGATCCGATTTCCCGGTGTGGTTTCTATCCGGAAATGCTTATCCAGTGCGACCCGGTTTCCAATACGGAAATGAAGATTTTTGGCCAAAAAGACCATTTCCTAGTGGAAATCAATCTAGAACAAATCTACACTTCTGTCAGCAAAGAAGTGAACTGGGCTGATTTGGCTTGAAGCGGTCACCGGTGGGCCATAAATCGGTCGAACGGCTGCTTCGGACACAGGTCCCGAGCTGGTTGCGGTACAGAATCTTCCCCTCTGGACTGGAGAGGCATTCGATTGTATCATCCGTGTCGTCCGCTTCCGGAGGAAGGTCCCGGCGTATTGAGCGCTAAGAGGGATGTAAGGTGGAGGAGGGCTGTGAAAACGATGATGGTCGTTGTGACACGGATATTGTCTTGTGATCGAGGAGTGCCGCCATGCTCTTGAGGATTGTATCGGGGGGCCAGACGGGCGTCGACCGGGCCGCCCTGGATGTCGCCATCGAATGGGATATCCCGCATGGCGGGTGGGTCCCCAAAGGGCGGAAGGCTGAAGACGGCGTCATCCCGATGTGTTACCACGTCCAGGAGATGCCCACGGACTGCTATGCGGACCGAACCGAGCAAAACGTAAAAGACTCGGACGGGACGCTGATTCTTTCCCGGGGGGATCTCGAAGGGGGGTCCAAGCTGACCCTGGATTTGGCGCTTCGATACGAGCGCCCGGTCTTGCATAGTGATCTTGCCAGGCAAAACGGCTTTCAGGCCGCTCAGGCGATTCAGAACTTCATAAGGCGGTACGGCATTCGAACCCTGAATGTCGCCGGGCCGAGGGCGAGCAAGGATCCCGAGATCTACGCGTTGACCCGCAAGGTGTTGAAGGCTGCCTTGTATCTCGATCTGGTCGAGGGCGCGGGAACTGTGCATGAGGCAGGCGGCGGCCATACTCGCCCGGGCAGGAATGGGGCCCTGGTGGACGGCCCAGCCTCGGTGGGGGAGGCGGTGAGGCGCCTCGCGGCGGATCTTTCCCTCAAGGACAGGATCGAGATCGCCCACATGGGGGAGGAGGCGGTCGCCGGTCTCGACGATACACTGGCTGAGTATATCCGTGAACAGTTCGGTCTCCGTTCGGGCAATCAGGCATTGCTCGATGCGTGCCGCCGCATGGCCGGACGCGCCGATCTGTCCGAAGAAGAGGCATCTGCGTTGATTATCCGGAACTTATGGCACCACCTCAGAGAGACCCATCGGCTAAGGGTCATAAAATAACCGTTGGAGGAACGAACACGACATGAATGAAGAACGGATCCGCGCTATCGAAGAGGGCAAGGCCTTCCCCTATCCCGTCCCCGTAAACGAAGGGACCGTCATGGGTCTGTGGGATATCGGACTGGTGATGCTGACTCAGAAATTCAGGCTGAAGGATGATGAACTGGCTGCTTATAAAACAGGTTTCGGAAGATACAGCTACCTCGAAAGGCTGGATCCGATCCCCCTGGCGCTGTGGGTCTTTGAATTCCCGGAGCCCCTGGGCAAGATCGACGCGCTTTTCAACGCGAGGATCGCCAGGCCGGAGTGGCTCGATTCCTATCTGGACACCGCTGCCGGAGGGATCATGAACGCGCTCTATATGTTTCTGGTGGAGGGGAAGATATACAAGGGCGGCAAGTTGGTGGGGCTCGACCCGGAGCCGGTCGAGATGTTTCACGGCACGATCGCCAGACAGATGGCGGTGGAATACACGCTGGAGGACTTCAAGCGGGCCGCAGCGGCCCTTTTCAAGCAGAGTCCGACAGAGCTTTTCGAGGAGGGAACGATCTTCCAGTTCAAGAAAGACTGATCTTGGGGCTGCCGATCGGGGAAGGGGGCATTTCATGGATCGCCCGGATCCGTGCCAGGACAGGCGGGTGGCTGTAGGAAAGAAATACCTTAAGGCGATGGGGCGTGAGGTTTGAAAGGTTTTCGACGCTTAGCTTCTTAAGGGCCTCGATAAGGGCCAAGGGCCTGGCAGAGGTCTTGACGGCGAAGGTGTCGGCAGCGAACTCGAATCGGCGGGAAAGCAAGTTGCCGAATATACCGAAGAGCATCCTGAGCGGGGTGTACAGAAGGCCGAAGAAAAAGAAGGCCGCATACGTAGAGGTTTGCTGCATGCGGAATGCTTCGAAGAGACGCTGATTTCCAATGAACTGAGAAAGGAGGGCCAGCATCAGACCCGTGGTGAAGATAGACAGCATCAGGGTTTTATGGATGTGGCGCTGTTTGTAGTGGCCTATTTCATGGGCCAGAATCGCTACGATTTCATCCTCGCTGTGCCTTGAAATCAGGGTATCGAAGAGGACGACGCGTTTATAAGGCCCGAAGCCGATGAAAAAAGCGTTCGATTTGGTCGAGCGCCGGGAGGCGTCCATTGTAAAAATGCCCTTTAGCTTGAATCCCTGGGAGTTGGCATAAGTGAGGATCGCGGTGCGCAGAGGGCCTTCCGGAAGCGGCTCGAAGCGGTTGAAGACCGGCAGGATGACGACCGGTGCGACAAAGAGCAAGAGCAGCTGTAAAACGGTGATGAGGCCCCAGCAGTATAACCAGGCCAAATGTCCCGCATGATCGAAAAACCACAGAACCACGGCGAAAACAGGACCCCCGATGAAGGCGGCCAGGGCCCAACCTTTCAGGATATCCTGAAAGAACGTCCACACGGTGGTCCGGTTGAAGCCGAATGTCTCCTCGATCACGAAGGTTTGATAGGCGGAAAGCGAAATTTCCAACAGATCGCGGGCCAGCAACAGCAGCCCCGCGAACATCAGGCCGGTCCAGATCGGACCGAGCCCGAACGTACGCGCCAGCCCGTCCACCTGATTGAACCCGCCGAAGACGATAAATCCAGTGATCAACACCGTGAGGACGATCTCCGAGACCATCTCGAGTCGGGCGTTGGCTCTCAGATAGGCCTGCGACCGGCGGTATCCAGCCTCATCGTAATAACCCTGGAATTCCGCCGGCAAAGTCGCCTCGAAGCTTTTCAGATTCAGCCGTTCGACCAGCAGGTCGAGGCAGCAGGACCCGATCAGGACGATGAGTATAAAGGCGAGGTAGGGGTTCATGACGACGGCCGGGCCTCAGCCGCATTTGGTGAATCCACAGAAGTGGCAGGTCATGCAGCCTTCCTCGAAACTGATGACCTGACCGCACTCCGGGCAGGTCTCGCCCATGAGGCTGTTGGCGTAGCGCCCGTTTTTCCGGGCACTCCTGCCTTCGAGATAGCGTTTTTCCAATACCCGGCTGATGGCATCGGGAATGGAAAGCACCAGCCCGTCCTTCTGAAAGACCGGATGCTCTCCGCCGATTCCTTTGAGCTGGTCGACGATCTTATCGACCTTGACCCCTGAACGGAGGGCCAGGGATACGAGACGGCCGATGGCTTCGGTCTTGGCTGTGGTCGAGCGCCCCGATTTTCCGATGGTTGCAAAGACCTCGAAGGGCTGGCCTTCGTAGTCCGTAACCGTAACATACAGGGTTCCCAGGCCTGTCACCATCTTCGTGGTGAATCCTTCGAGGGTTTCCGGACGTTCCTTGACGGCCGTCATGAAGCCTTCCGCCCGTTTTTCCTCGTGCGCCACCGAAAGGACCTGGTGTTCCTTGCTGCCGTCGCGGTAGATCGTGACCCCCTTGCAGCCCATTTCGTAGGCCATGTCATAGACATTTTGGACATCTTCCACGGTGGCATCCCGCGGCAGATTGACGGTTTTGGAGACCGCGTTGTCAGTGTGCTTCTGAAAGGCAGCCTGCATGCGCACATGCCATTCGGGGGTGATGTCATGTGCGGTTGCGAAGACCCGCCTCACGTCTTCCGGGATCTCTTCTATGTCCTGGATGGACCCTTTGTGTGCGATGGTGTCCATCAGTTCGCGGGTGTAAAAGCCGCGCTTTCTGGCGACGTTTTCGAAGCAGGGGTTGACCTCCAGTAGTTCGTCGTTGTCCATGACGCGCCGGATGAAGCTCAGGGCGAAAAGCGGCTCGATGCCGCTCGAACAGCCCGCGATAATACTGAGGGTTCCGGTCGGCGCAATAGTGGTGGTGGTGGCATTGCGATAGGTCGCCCCTTTTTTGCCCCGGAAAATGCTCTTGTCGAAATTCTCGAAAACACCACGCTCCTCGGCGAGCGCACGGGAGGCGTCGCGGGACTTTTTCTGAATGAAGGCCATCAGCCGCTCAGCCGTGTCGAGGGCTTCTTCGGAATGATAGGGGATGCCGAGCCTGAAAAGCATGTCTGCGAAGCCCATCACGCCCAGCCCGATCTTGCGGTTGCCCTTGACCATCCGGTCGATTTCCGGTAGCGGATATTTGGACATATCGATGGTGTTGTCGAGGAAATGCACACTGTCGTGGATCAAGACGCCCAGACCCTCGAAGTCGATCGCTGTCTTCCCGCCGTCTTCGATGACGAATTTGGCGAGGTTGATCGAGCCGAGATTGCAGGCCTCCATTGGAAGGAGCGGTTGCTCGCCGCACGGGTTCGTGCTTTCGATCTCACCCAAAGAGGGGGTCGGGTTGTCGCGGTTGATCCGGTCGAGGAAGATGATGCCGGGATCGCCGTTCTCCCAGGCCTGTTTGACTAAGGCATGGTAAACCTCCTGGGCGTCCAGACTGCCGATTGGGCTTTTTTCCCTGGGGTCTATCAGGTCATAGCGTTCTCCCTTTCGGAGGGCATCCATGAAGATATCCGTCACGGCGACCGATATGTTGAAGTTGTTCAGTTCCCTGTTCTCCTTCTTGCTGGAGATGAATTCCAGGATGTCGGGGTGATCGACGCGCAGGATAGCCATATTGGCCCCCCGCCGGGTGCCCCCCTGTTTGACCTGCTCCGTGGCGGTGTTGAAGATCTTCATGAAGGAAACCGGTCCGGAAGCGACGCCCCCGGTGGTTCCGACCCGGCTGTTCTTGGGGCGCAGCCGCGAGAAGGAAAAGCCGGTCCCCCCGCCGGATTTGTGAATCATGGCGGCGTTTTTGAGGGCGTCGAAGATGCCCTCCATGCTGTCTTCAACCGGGAGCACGAAGCAGGCGGCAAGCTGGCCGAGTCTTCTCCCGGCGTTCATGAGGGTGGGCGAGTTGGGAAGAAATTTAAATTCCGTCATCATCTCGTAAAAGATTTCCTCCATCTCGGCCACCTTGGCGCCGTCGCCGTAGCGTTCCTCGGCAAGGGCGATATGGTGGGCCACCCTGCGGAACATCTCCTCGGGGGTCTCGAGGAGCTTGCCCTCTTCGTCCTTCCGCAGATAGCGCCTTTCGAGCACCGTGCGGGCATTTTGAGAGAGGCTGATGGAATCCTTCACGAAGAGAGATTTGTCGATGCGGACGGGGGAGGGTTTGGTGAGACCGAATTCGATCAGCTTGGATTCGATCAGCTTTTCGACCATGGGGATGGTGATGGTCTGGATCTCCATCCTGATCAGCTCTTCCCGCAAAAAGCGGCTGATGGCCAATGCCCGGGTCGCGTCGATGGGATTTGCCTTGACGAGCAGATCCGAGAACCGATGATCGTCCAGCCTGTAGGCGGCCAGGTCCAGGCTGCCGTCCTCCGTTACCAGGAATTTTCCCTTCTCCCCCATTGGTCTTCTCCCCCCGTTTGGTGGTTTTTCAAGCGTTTCAGGTGGTCACATCCGCTCGCCCCGCCCATGGAAAAAATCAGGCCGTCGGCCCGAAGCTTGCCCCTGTTTCGTTCCCGGTCCTTATGGGTCCCTCACGCATCTTTTCCCTGGATCTTTACGTCCCGGGTAACGATCATGTAAAATCAACCCTGCTGGAACGATGTTCCGATGAGTCCGGGCTGTCTGCTCAGGCTAGGAGGAAGTGGGCTGCAGATTGAAGTTTGGATCTATATTACTAACTATATATTGTGTGTCAACAGAAAACAAACGCTATATGTTAGATTCAAAATGCCATTTTTGGTTTCGGCCGATAACCTCCCGGAGACACTCGAAGAGTGCAGTTGTCCTCCTGGAGGCGGTGCGTCGGCGCGGGAAAGGACGGAGATGTTGAGACCCTTGCGAAAAATGCGTAGTTGCTTTCTAGCCATAACGATCCTGCTGATGGGCGCTGCGGGCCTCCAGGCCGCCACGGTGGTGGAGGGCGTAGACCGTATCAGGCTCGAAAACGGATTGACGGTGCTCCTGAAGGAGGTTCCAAGCTCCGCCGTTTCCTCGGTGCAGGTCTGGGTCAATGCGGGCAGCGCCAACGAGACGGAGGCCGAAGCCGGGATCACCCATTTTATCGAACATATGATTTTCAAGGGCACGCCCAGGCGGCAGACCGGGGAGATCGCCCGCACCATCGAGGCGGCCGGCGGCAGTATCAATGCCTATACCAGCCTGGACCGGACGGTCTATTTCGCGGAGATACCAGCTTCCGAAACCGATACGGCTGTGGATGTCCTGCTGGATGCGGTGCAGTTTTCCCTTTTCGATGAGGAGGAAATCGCCCGGGAGAAGGAGGTTGTCCTCGAAGAGTATCGGCGCATGGAGGATATCCCGGACAGGCGGCTTGGCCGCGAGATGATGGCCCTCTGTTTCGAGAAGCACCCCTACGGACGGCCGGTGATCGGCACCATGGACACCATCCGAGCCTTCGATCATGAGGCCATCATACGGTATATGGATAAGTGGTATACAGCCGAAAATATGGTTATGGTGGCGATCGGAAAGTTCGATCGGAAAGAAATCCTGCGCCGGGTCCAGGACCTCACCCGGGATTTCCCGGAGAGGCCGGGGTCAGGTAAGGCCGCGCGGCCCGCGGAGCCGCCTCAGGAAAAAGCCAGAACGCTGATGATGCAGGAAAAGGTCGGACAGGCCTATCTGGAAATGGCCTGGCATATTCCGCCGCTCCTGGATCGGGATATCCCCGCGCTGGATCTTCTCGGCGCGATCCTCGGAGACGGGAAGATCTCGAGGCTTCATTCACGGCTGCGGATCGACGAGCGGCTGGTGAACTCGGTTTCAGCAGGGGCATACGCCTTGAAGGATCCCGGTCTCTTTTTTGTCAGTTCCACGTTGAGTCCGGAGCATCTCGGCCAGGTCCTGACGATCATAGGAGAGGAGACGGCGCTGCTTGGGACCGAGCCGGTGAACCCGTCGGAGCTGGAGCGGGCGGTAAACCAGGTGGAGGCGGATTTTCTCTTCGGAATGGAAAGCGTATCGGGGCAGGCCCGTACCTTGGGATTTTTCGAGATGCTGGGGGGCGGGTACCAGCGTGTGGAAACCTATCTCGCCGATCTGCGTGCGGTCGGACCGGCGGACGTGCAGCGGGTCGCCAGGCGGTATCTCAGGCCGCAGAACCTCTCGATGGGGATCCTCCTGCCTTCGGAGACGACCTTTCAGATCGGCCCTGACGAGATCGCGGCGCTCTTCGAGCCCGTTTCGAGCCGAGCGGCCGGCGGCGAAGAGCGCGAAGCGGCGCCCCAGCCGGTTTCCATGAGGGTCTTTCCGAACGGCATGCGGGTGATCGTCAAAGAAAATCATGAACTGCCCGTATTTTCGGCTGTCGGTGTTTTTTTGGGAGGATTGCGTCTCGAGCCGGCGGATAAAGCGGGGCTTTCCAGATTCATGGCCCTCATGTTGACCCGGGGGACCGAGAACCGGACGATGAAGGACATCGCCTCCACCCTGGATGGATGGGCGGGGCAGCTCGAGGGATTTTCGGGCCGGAACAGTTTCGGCCTGAGCGGCCGGTTCCTCAGCAAAGAGATTTACCCCGCAATGCTGCTGTTCTCTGAATGTCTCCTGAAGCCCAGCTTCCCGGAGGCGGAGATCGAAAAGGTGCGTGAAGACCTGCTGGCGGCGATCCGATCCAAAGAAGACCGTCCAACCGCTCTGCTTTTCGACCTCCTCGAGGCGACCCTTTATCGGCAGCACCCCTATGGCCGGCCCGAGACAGGGACGGCCGAGAGTATCGCCGGCATCCGGCGCTCTGATTTGACGGAATGGTTTGGGCGTATGACCTTTCCGGCCAATTTTGTCCTTGCGGTGGTCGGCGATGTCCATTCGGAGGATCTGTTTTCCTTTTTGGAGTCGCTTTTTTCCTCCTTTACCTCCTCGTCTCCATCCGGCGTGCCGGAGGTCTCAGGCGAAGCACCTCTGGCGGAACCCCGCTTGGCCCACCTGGAGAGGGCCGGCGCGCAGACTCACCTCGCCGTCGGGTATCTTGGAGTTTCGATAAAAGATCCGGCCCATGCGTCCATGGCGCTTGTCGACGGCATTCTTTCAGGGATGGGAGGGAGGCTGTTTCGTGAGCTTCGCGACAAGCAGAGCCTGGCCTATTCGGTGACGGCCTTCCGGAGGCCGGGCCTCGAAACCGGGCTTTTTGCGGTCTATCTGGCTTGTGATCCGGCCAAGGCCGGAACCGGCAGAGACATGATCTTCAAGGAACTGGCGAGGCTGAGGGATGAGGGGGTCTCCGAAGAGGAGTTGGGGGCGTCCAAAAGATATCTGCTCGGTCAGATGGCGATCGACCGGCAGACCAACGGCAGCCAGGCGATGCAGATGTCTCTGGACGAGCTTTACGGGCTCGGCTATGATCACCAGGCGCGGTTCATCGAGGCGATCGGGAAGGTGACGTCGGCGGATGTCCTGGGGGCGGTCCGGAGCGTGTTCAAGCCTGAAGGATACGTGGTGGTGAGTGTTGGACCGGGAGCCGGCGGCTCCTGAGCGTGGGTCTCCGGCCGGCGTCTATCCTTATTGTCTGATTTTTTGAAGGATGAGGCGGCCTGGGCGGACCGGCGGCGACTCCCGGGACAAATCGATCCCGGTCTCCGATTATAGGAAAACGACGATCCACGCTGCCCGGGCGGCAACCGCCGGCTCGGAAGGAAAGGAGAGGAAGATGCGCGCAAGCCTGACAGCGGTTGCCATGGTCCTGTGTCTTGCCGGAGGGGCTGCGGCCGAGGTGCGGCCGAGCGGTGATACGCAGGCTTGTCTCGAGTGTCATACGCATCTGCACCCGGGGATTGTTGCCGAATGGCAGAAGAGCAGGCACGGGAGGGTGACGTCGGCTGAGGCGTTTGCGAAACAGCCGCTCGAGAGGCGGGTCTCCGCCGCAACTCCACCCGAAGGCCTGCTCCAGCGCGTCGTTGGTTGCGCGGAATGCCACTCGATGCGATCGGAGGCGCATCCGGACGCGTTCGAACACAACGGCTATACGGTGCATACCGTTGTGACCCCTGGAGATTGTGCCGTGTGCCACCCGAAAGAGGTGGACCAGTATGGTGAGAATCTGATGGCCCACGCCAATGGGAACCTTCTCGAAAACCCGGTTTACCGGGACCTGATGGACAACATCAACGCCGTGGCGCAGATCGAGGGGAGCCATATGAAGTTGAATCCTCCATCTGCGGAGACCCATGCCGATTCCTGCCTTTTTTGCCACGGCACGAAAGTGACGGTGGCAGGCAAACGGACTGTCGCTTCGGATTTCGGGGAAGTGGAGGTCCCGGTCCTTTCCGGCTGGCCGAACCAGGGTGTCGGGCGGATCAACCCGGATGGGACGAAGGGCGCGTGCAGCGCGTGCCACACCCGCCATCGGTTTTCCATGGCCATGGCCCGCAAGCCGCATACCTGCGCAGAGTGCCACAAGGGACCCGATGTGCCTGCCTATTCAGTCTATCAGGTCAGTAAGCACGGAGGCATTTATTCCTCCGAGAGCGGGGATTGGAATTTCGACGCGGTGCCCTGGGCTATCGGCAGGGATCTGACGGCGCCCACCTGTGCAACCTGCCACGTCAGCCTGCTGATCGGGCCGGGAGGCGATGTGCTGGTCGAACGGACCCACCGGATGAACGACCGGCTGCCGCAGCGGATCTTCGGACTCATTTATTCCCATCCGCATCCCATCAGCGCGGACACAACCATCATACGGAACGCGGCAGGGCAGACGCTGCCGACCGAGCTGACCGGAGAGCCGGCGGCGGCCTTTCTGATATCGGAAAAGGAGCAGGCCTTGCGCCTCGAAAGGATGCAGAAAACCTGCCTCGGCTGCCATTCGAGCGGCTGGGTCGCCGGGCATTTCAATCGCTTCGAAGAGAGTCTGAAGACGACGGATGCCATGACCCTCGCGGCTACCAACGTGCTCATGTCGGCCTGGAAGAAAGGGCTGGCCAAGGGGCTGGACAAAGGCGACAGTCTCTTCAACGAGTCGATTGAAAAGATGTGGGTCGAGCAATGGCTGTTTTACGCCAACTCCATCCGATTCGCTTCGGCCATGGCGGGAGCGGATTACGGCGTCTTTGCCAACGGGAGATGGTATCTGTCGAAGAATCTTCGGGATATGTTCGAGCGGGTCGAGGGTGTTCCCGATGTTTCCCGCTGAGATCCGGAAAGGTACCGGATGGCGGCATGTCTTGCGGATAGTGACCGGCGGCGGAGCGTCCATGCACCGCCCAAATTGTCATGGACATCCCAAAAAGATCGTGTTATCAAACAGAACTCCGTTTTCCCGGCGAGTTGAGCGAACGGGAGGGGGATAGAAGAGATTTTCTCTGCCAAATCAAGGACCGCCAAGAATATCGAGGTTCCAGGAGGGTTCACCGGATGCTGCTGAGTCTCATGAGGAAGCACGCCAAATCATGGCTGATCAAATTCTTGATAACCATCATCGCGTTGGTCTTCGTTTTTTATTTCGGGTATTCCTTTACCTCCAGAGAAGGTGTCAAGGTCGCCTACGTCAACGGCGAACTGATCAGCGGGCTCGAATACGAGAAGGCCTATGGTGACTTCGTCGAGCGAATGCGTTCCCAGTATAAGGATTTCTGGAACGAGGGTATGATCGAGGCGCTGCAGCTCAAGACCCGTGCGCTCGAATTCCTGATTCAACAGAAACTGCTGGTTCAGGAGGCGGAACGACTGGGTTTCAGCGTAACGAAAGAAGAGATTCAGAAGACCATCATGTCTTATCCCGCCTTTCAGGTCGAGGGGCGCTTTGATTTGAACCGGTACCGGATGCTTTTGAATCACAATCGGATGGCGCCGGAGGATTTCGAAGCGACGCTGCGGCAGGATCTGCTTCAGGAGAAGCTCAAACAGTTTATTTTTGCCTTCACCGAAGTGACCGAAAAGGAGCTGATGGAGCATTTCTTGTTTGACAATGAAAAGGTGAGGATCCAATACGCCCTATTCAGCCCGAAGGAAAACGCCGATGTGGGCATGGATGAAAAAGCGGTTCAGGAATATTTCGAAAAAAATCGGCCGAAGTACAAAATGCCCGAAAAAATAAAGGTGAGTTATATCGAGTTCAATCCTGATGATTTAAGGGAGCAGGTGGACATCGACGAGTCGGATGTGGTCCATTATTACGAAAACAACCTTAAATTGTTTACCAAACCGGAAGAGGTCCGGGTGCGGCATATCCTTTTCAAGGTCTCTGCAGATGCAACCGATGCGGAGGAAAAAGTAGTGCTTGAAATGGCCGGGAAGGTCCGCGCCCAGGCGTTGGAGGGGGTGGATTTTGCCGAGTTGGCCGCTACCTATTCGGAGAGCGAGACGCGGTCCAAGGGGGGCGAACTCGGTTTCTTTTCCAAGGAAAAGCTTCCCGTTGAATTGGCAGGTGTCCGGGATATGGTTTTCGGTTTGAAGGCCGGGGAGATCAGCGAGCCTGTTCGAACCCCGACCGGATATCAGCTCATCGAGGTGGAGGAGCGCCGGGCAGAGGGTGTTCAACCCTTGGATGAGGTGAGAGGGAGGATCGAGGAAACCCTGATCAAAAACGCCGCTTCCGAGATGGCGAAGGACCAGGCGCTTTCGCTGATCGACCGGATGCCTTATGATATCCGATTGACCGAATTCGCGGCCGAAAACAACTTGTCGGCCAAAGAGTCCGATTTTTTTGATTCCAGGACCGGCCTTCCGGAGCTTGGCCCCGATCCCAAGCGGGATCTGAGTACGCTTTTTGCTTTGAAAGAACTCGAAGTTAGCGGAGTGGTCGAGATAGGCGGCAAATATTATCTGTTCCAGGTGGTGGAACGTAAAGAGCCCCGTTTGCCTGATTTCGGCGAGGTCGCGGACAAGGTGAAGGCGGACTATCAGGCGGAGATTCTCCTGGATGAGGCGAAGAAGCGCGCCGAGTCCTTTCTCGAGGCCTTGCGGGGTGGGGAGTCATGGGACGCCCTGGTCGGTAAAGAAGGCGTCACCATCGAGACGCCCCCTGCCTTTACACGCCGGGGAAGCGTGATCGGGATAGGGTACAACCAGGCGTTCAACGATGCCGCATTCCGTTTGAGCCGGGAAAATCCTTATCCGCAAGAGGCTTTTACCAACGAGCGCGGGGCTTATGTGATGCGATGGGAGGGGGTGGAGCCTGTCGATATGGAGCTGTTCGAAAAGGATAACCAGGATTTACGCCATACCCTCATCCAGGTCAAGCATCGTCAGGCCTTTGAAGGATGGTTGGACGATTTGAGGAAGCACGCAAAGATCGAGATTGTTTCACCGGTGGAAAACAGATAGTTTCCAACCGGAAAGGGTCTTTTTGCCCGATATCGTGCGGTCGAAGCTGCCGGGGATATGCCCGTTCAGAGAGGGTGCCGTTCGCCCTCGGCCGGTAAATAGAATCTCCCGTCGACCTCGATGATATGCCGGGCGATTTCGTAGTAGGCCTGTCGGCTGAAGCGCGCTGGAAAGGCGCCTTCCTTGACTTGGCAGTAAGGGACGTTGTCCTTTCTTATCTTCAGGGTTTCGGGCCGCAGGAATTCTTTGCTCTCATCGTTCAGCTCGAGAAGAAATCGCCCGTTCTCTATTCCTTTTTGAGATGACCAGGTGACGGAGCGGACGACATAGGCCGTATCTTCGACATCCAGAACGCACGGTTTGCCGTCCCAGGTAATGATGTATCGGCCCGCTTCATCCAGGGTCATGTTTTCACAGAATAGCCGGATCATGTCCAGCCGAATGATTTCTGCGCCTTTGTGGTACCATTTTCCTTCCAGATCGACATAAATCATGCAGGGGGGTGGTATTTGCCCCTGTTCGGGCGAACTGCCGGCTTCGTTCCGATTTTCCATGGTCGGTGTCTATCCCTTCCAGATTGTTGCAGACGGCGGCGCACGATGACGCTGATCGAGGTCTGCGGTTTTCGGGTCTGGCTGCGTTTGAAATTCGGACCTTGCAGTCCGCGGATGGTTTTGTCAGCCTGTCTTTTCACCCCCGCGATCCGTTTGTGCCGATCTTCGAGAGAGGGTTTGCGTGAAAGTGGCTTCCAACCTTATCAGAAAGTCGGCCTCCCGGCAACGGTAGAGGGTGGAGCCCGGCAAACGTCCGCTTGACAACCCTTGCGTCTATTCCCTATCCTTAACATCGTTTCTCGTATAAAATTCTGGTTCGGTAAGGGTGCCCTGCGCCTGATGCCACAGAGATATTTTCGTGTTTCGCCCGGTAAGGAAACGTCGCCGAAGCGTTGTTTGAAGACAAAAACCGGACGGTCGGGCCTTTGTATCCGGAAAAGCCGCTTTCATCCCACTTACGACAGGAGGATCCTATGATGACATATGTGAAGGGAAAAGGATCGTCGAATTTCGACAAGGCGCTGGCGGTCGGTCGTCCCCCCAATGTGGTCAAGCTGTTTCCGCATTCGAGGGCGCTGCTGGTCAGCGGAAAGGTTATCGATCGGGCCATGCTGGCCAAAGGCAAGGCCATGACGATCGCCGCCAACGGGCGGAATCACTTCGTGATCCGCGGCGCCTTGCGCGCCGCACAGCGGGCCAATGCCGCCATCATCATCGAGATCGCCAAATCCGAAGGCGGGACCGGCGCATACTGTGCCGTCAACTACTGGAATATCGCCCGTCAGGTGGATGCCGTATGCAACGAACTGGGGATCACGGTGCCTGTGGCGGTCCACGCCGATCACTACGGGATCAAGGGAGAAAAAGACATCGCAGTGGCCCGTACAGAAATCCCGTCTCTCTTCGATGCGGGCATGACATCGATCGCCATCGATGCCTCCCACCTGCCTGACGATGAAAACCTGCTGGCCAGCATCGAACTCAGTCAGTATGTGCCGAGCTGGGCTGGGCATGAGACCGAGGTTGGTGAAATCAAGGGGAAAGCCGGGTTGTCGACGGTCGAGGAGGCCCTTTTTCTGATCCGCGGTCTCAATGCACACAGTATTTTCCCGGACTGGATCGCTCTCAACAATGGAACCACCCACGGCATCGAGGAGAGTGACGCCGGGATCCAGGTTCCTCTGACGGCCGAGATCCATCAGGCTCTGGTGAAATACAAGGTGTCGGGCGCTCAGCACGGGACCTCCGGCAACAGCTCCGAACGTCTGAAGCGGATCGCCCAGGAGACGCGGACGACCAAAGCCAATGTCGCCACGGCCCTGCAGATGCTCACATGGGGCGTCAAGGTCAATGCGTATGGCAACGCTCAGTTGGATGAAGCGGGGCGCTTCATCAAGGAATCGGATCGCGGGATGGTGGATTCGCTCTGGACCGAGATGGTCGCCTACGCTGAAGGCAAGGGGCTCAAGGCCGGGGACTACAAGAAGCTGAACCTGCCGTTTGAAAACAAGCTCCTGAGCCAGCCGGCCGAGGTCCGCGAACGGATGGCGAAAGGGGTGGAGGACTTCGTTTTCGATCTGCTGACCAAGGTTTTCAACGCGGAGGATACGGCGGCGCTGGGCATCGATGCCATTCTCGACGCCGGCTCTTACGATCTGGGCCCCAAAGGGCGCCGCATTGAAGATCCGGCGCAATGGACCGAGGCGAAGATCCACGAGATGGGCAAGCAGCTGGGCGGGGACAAAGGTCCGACCGGGCATTTCGAGGATTGAAAGACACCCTATACCAAACAGGAGGAGGCGGCTCCGCATGGAGGCAGACCTGAGCCGGGTGCCTGCACCGCACATATGGTTGAAGGATCTGGGCGCAAACGACAGGATCACCGGGCTGTACCTGGTGAAGGAAAAATCGCTCGGCACCACGCGCAAGGGCGAGCCTTTTCTGAGCCTCATCCTGGGCGACAGGACCGGCGAGATAGAGGCCAAGGTATGGGACCAGGCCGAATCCTTGGGGGCCTTGTTTCAAGGTGGGGATGTCATCGAAGTGGAGGGGGATACCGGCTCTTACCGGGATCGCCTCCAGCTGAGGATAAACCGTCTGAACGTGCCTCGAGAACGCTTCGACCGGTCGCTATTCGTCGAATCGTCGCCTTATCCGCAATCCGAAATGATGGTGGGTTTACGGGATAGCCTGAAATCGGTCAGGGACAGGCACCTGACCAGTCTCATCGACCGGGTCTTCGCCGACAAGCCTCTGATGGATGCCTTCAAGGAAGCACCGGCCGCCAAGAACATGCACCACAACTATCTGGGCGGCCTTCTGGAGCATACCCTTTCCGTGTGTCGTATGGCGCGCGCGGTGGCAGAGCATTACTCCTATCTGAACAGGGATCTGCTGCTGACGGGGGCGTTTCTGCACGATATCGGCAAGATCCGGGAATTGAGCTATGATCTCCAGATCGATTACACCGATGAAGGGCGCTTGGTCGGCCATGTGGTGCTGGGGATAGCCATCCTGGACAAAAAGATCGGCGAACTGAGACAGTTTCCGCAGGACCTGGCCCTGCGCTTGAGGCATTTGATCCTGAGCCATCACGGGCAGTTTGAATTCGGCTCCCCCAAGCGCCCCAAATTCCTGGAAGGGTTCGCGCTGCACCTGGTCGACGATTTGGACGCCAAGATGAACGGTCTGCATCGTTTTATGGACCGGGATCGGAAGGAGGGTGCCTGGACCGAATTCAACCGGATGTTCGAGCGCTACTTCCTCAAAGGCGAGGCTGGTCTGGCCGGCAGGACCGGCGAAACGGGCAAGGTGGAAGAAGTCGATCTGCAGGGAAATCTATTCGCCAACCGAGGGTGAAACGGATGGGGCGGCGGGCGCATGGATCATGGGAACGAACCGAACGTTCATGGCCTCCGTGATGCTGAGGCGCCCCTGTTGCCTGATCCCCTTCACCAGTTTTTGCACGCCGCCGGCTTCACCCACCGGGATGATAATCCGGCCTCCCTCGGCCAGCTGTTCGAGGAGGGTGCCCGGTATCTTGTCCGGTGCACAGCTTACAATCATGGCATCGAAGGGTGCCTCCTCCGGCCAGCCGAGATAGCCGTCTCCGGTCTTGACATAAACCCGTTCATACCCTAGTTCGGCAAGGAGCACCCGGGCCTTTTCAGCCAGGGGCTCCAGGATTTCGATGGTGTAAACGCTGCCTGCGATTTCCGCGAGGACGGCGGCGGCATAGCCGGATCCGGTGCCGACCTCCAGCACCTTGTCGTCCGGTTTCAGGTCGAGCGCTGCCGCCATAAAGGCGACGATGAAGGGTTGCGAAATCGTCTGACCCATGCCGATCGGCAAGGGGTGATCCTCATAAGCTTGGGCCCGCCAGGATTCGGGTACGAAGAGATGTCGCGGAACCTTCCTCATCGCTTCGATCACGCGGGGTTGTGTGAGGCCGCGGCCGAGGATCTGCGTTTCGACCATCTCGTTTCTGAGGCGGTCGGTGTCGACGGATTCTTCCGCCGGCGCCGCCAGGGGAAAGACGGCGAGAAAAAGCATGGACAAAAAAAGGTGCGCCACAGCGGTTTTCTGCATGATGATCTCCCTTGCCGACCAAACGATGGACTTGTGTTGGACGGTTCATCCTCTATCATCCTTTATTTGGCATGATCCTGAAAACCTTTTTTCCACAAAAGCCTTAACCCGATTCGGAATGGACGGGTCTTTCCGATGGCTTTTCCGCTAGGCTCGGCTGTTTTTGCGGCGCGGCGCAGCGGCACGAAATTGAAAAGGTTTGCCGGAAAGGCCGTGTTCCGGATGGAAACCGGATGGCATTTCCCGGACGCCGCTAGGTAGTTTCCAATCCGGGAATGAGGATTTTTGGCCAATATCAAGGAAATCAAGCATTTGTGCGGAGGTGACCTGGTGGTCGCCGCACAAGCAAACGTGCAGATCGACGCCGAGATTGGCCAAAAAGACCATTTCCGGATGGAAACTGGGTTCTACCGCGAAATCATTTCCGGATGGCCGCTAGGGAAGAAGCTCCAGCGGCAGATGATCTGCAACGAGCATCCCTTTGAGGGTCGGTCGAACCCGGTCTCCATGCAGCTCGATCAACCCTTCCTCCTCCAGGCGCAGGAGACGCTCGGCCGGTATCCGGCGGGAGAGCGCCGGATCGAGGCGGAAGCCTTCGCGCATCCGCAGTCCCAAGGCCACCTTTTCAAGAGCTATCTGATCGTCCGTAAGGGTTTCCCATCCTTCCGCGGGCTGCACTCCGGCTTCAATGGCCTTGCAATACCGTCTGATCGATGAAGGGTTCCACCACCGGCGTTTGCCCAGAAAGGAATGGGCCGCGGGCCCCAGGCCGAGATAGGGAGTGTGGCGCCAGTATTTTTGGTTGTGGCGTGCCTTCAAGGAGTGTTCTCGGGCAAAATTGGAGACTTCGTAATGGTGATATCCGGATGCTTCGAGAAACGTGGTGGTTTCCAAAAACAAGCGGCGGGCATCCGTCTCACCTGTTCGATTGAGCACACCTTTGCGGGTGCGTGCTTCGAACACGGTATGTGGTTCTATCGTCAAGGTGTAGCAGGAGAGGTGTTCGGGTTCATATTCGAGAACGGCGCGAAGGGTTTCCCCCCATCTTCGGTCGAGGACCGGGTCTCCAAGGGCGTACATGAGATCCACACCGATCACCGGGAATCCGGCGTCCCGCGCATGGTCGAGGGCCGCACGCGCCTCGAAGGCGTTGTGGGTTCTACCGAGGAAGCGAAGTACATCGTCATCGAGGGACTGGACCCCCAGGATGAGGCGATTGAAGCCGAGGGCGCGGAGGCCGCGCGCCTTTTCGGGTGTCAGATCCTTTGGGTTGGTTTCCAGCGTGATTTCGGCATCCCTGGTAAAGCTGAAGCGCCGGCGGAGCGCGGTTGAGAGGGCGGCAAGCTCTTCAACCCCGAGGATCGACGGCGTGCCGCCGCCGATGTAAAGGCTGTCGAAGGCATCGAAGGCCCCGCGGTAAAAGTCGGCCTCCCGCGGGAGGGCCGCCATCCATTGCGGGAGCATGGACAGACGGGGCACCGAAAAAAATCCACAGTAAGGGCACTTTTCCCGGCAAAAGGGGACGTGGACATAGAGCCCGGGTCTTTCCAATCAGGCGCCCTCTATTTGCTTTCGGAACGGAAAACCGCTACGAAAGCGCTTTGGGGGATGGATACGGACCCGATGGTTTTCATCCGCTTTTTGCCCTTTTTCTGTTTTTCGAGGAGCTTACGCTTGCGGGTGATGTCGCCGCCGTAGCATTTGGCGGTTACGTCCTTGCGGAACGGAGAGATCGTTGACCGGGCGATAATGGTGCCTCCGATGGCCCCCTGGATCGGGATCTTGAAGAGGTGGCGCGGAATTTCCTCCTTCAGCCGTTCGCAGGCCTGCAGCGCCCGGGTTCTGGCCCGGTCCTTGTGAACGATCTGAGACAGCGCATCGACCTTTTCGCTGTTGACGAGGATATCGACTTTGACGAGATCGTTGGCACGGTAATCCAGGAATTCGTAGTCGAAGGAGCCATACCCCTGGGTGACGGTCTTGAGCCGGTCGTAGAAATCGTAAAGGACCTCGGCCAGAGGCATGTCGAACTGGATCTCGATGCGCCCCTGAGTCGGGTAATTGAACTTGCTGTTGACCCCGCGCCGCTCCAGGCACAGGTCCATGACGGTCCCCATGTAGCGTTCGGGGATCAGGATGCTCGTACGGATGTAGGGTTCGAGGGATTCCTGGATGGTCGCCGGGTCAGGATAATAGAGTGGGTTGTCCACCTCGATGGTCTCCCCGTTCGTGAGAACGAACCGGTAGCGGACGCTCGGCACGGTCATGATGACGGATTGGCCGAACTCACGCTCGAGCCGCTCCTGAAAGATCTCGAGGTGTAGGAGTCCGAGGAACCCGCACCGAAACCCGAGGCCGAGGGCTGCTGAGGAATCCTTTTGATAGACCAGGGCTGCGTCGTTGAGCTGGTATTTTTCGAGGGCTGCCGTCAGGTCTTCGTAATCCTCCGAGCTCATGGGATAGACCGAAGAAAAAACGACGGGCTTGACCAGCCTGAACCCGGGCAGCGCTTTAGGGGCGGGCGCCGTGTCGAGCGTGATGGTGTCACCCACCCGGGTGTCCTGGACGGTCTTGATGCCCGCGATGATGTATCCCACATCACCTGCGGAAAGCTTTTTCTGGGGATTTCGGGTCAACTGGAAGAGCCCGACCTCTTCCACTTTATAGGTGTTGTCGGTGGACATGAACCGAATGATGTCGCCGGCCTTTATCTCTCCATCGAAGATGCGGCAGCTGACGATCGTGCCCCGGAAAGGGTCGTAACTGGCATCGAAGACAAGCGCCGTCAGGGGTTTCGAGGGGTCGCCCTCCGGAGCGGGGATCAGCCGGGTGATGGCTTCCATGACCTCCTGGATACCGATCCCTTCTTTTGCAGAGCAGAGAAGGGCCGTATCGGAATCGAGGCCGAGGTCCATCTCGATCTGCTCCTTGACGCGCTCGACGTCGGCCGAAGGAAGGTCTATCTTGTTGATGACGGGGATGATGACCAGATTGTGCTCCATGGCCGCATACAGATTGGCCAGGGTCTGCGCCTCGACCCCCTGGGAGGCGTCGATGAGGAGCAGCACCCCCTCGCATGAGACCAGGGCGCGTGAGACCTCGTAGGAAAAATCCACGTGTCCGGGGGTGTCGATCAGGTTGAGATGGAAGGATTCCCCTTTCGAGTCGACATAGGGGAGGGTGACTGCCTGGCTCTTGATGGTGATTCCCCGCTCCCGTTCGATGTCCATGTTGTCCAGAATCTGATCTCTGAATTTGCGTTCATCGACCAACCCGGTCATTTGGATCATACGGTCCGCAAGGGTCGATTTCCCATGGTCGATGTGCGCGATGATGCTGAAGTTGCGTGTCTGGTGCATTCTGTGTTGCCTTTTTGCCGGGTAGCGGATTTTTTGATGTCGATCGTGCAGGGAGCGCCTGTCAGGCGCCGGCTTCATCCCGGAGATTGGCCGGACCCAAAATCGCTGCAAATAAACAAAAAATATACATTGAATCGCGGGCTGATGCAAGAAACGCTTGTAGTGGACCGCCGTCCTCCCGGGTGCGGAAGGGCTAGGAATATGCTTTGATTTTCTGTGCATTTCAGCTATCGTTACCGTGCTTTGGTCCGGCGGATCGTATCCGTTTGGGGGAGTAGATACGGTGTTTGATGGTCAGCGGGCCGTTGGCCTGCGGTTTGGCCCCGATGTGGCGACTGTGCGATAATTCGAACGATTGGGTAGGGATAGCATGATTCTAGGATTGGATGTTGGCGGCACCCAGACCGATGCCGTCCTGATCGATGAATCCGGCGTTTTGCTGGAGACCAAGACGCCGACAAGCGATGATTTGCTGCAGACCCTCAGAGAGTCTCTCGACAAGACCCTGAAAGGGGTACCGCCCGACAGGATCGAACGGATGGCCTTTTCGACCACCCTGGCCACGAACGCGATTATCCAGGATCTTCTCGACCCGACCGGTATAATCGTCTCTGCAGGTCCTGGAATGAAACCGGAGTGGTTTACCATCGGTCCGTCTTACCACGTTGTGGGTGGCGCCCTGGACCATCAGGGTTTCGAAACCCTGCCTCTCAGAAAGGAAGAGGTCCAGTCGGCAGCGGACACGATCAGCCGTGAGGGTATTCACACCATCGGGATCGTAGGTAAATTTTCCGTGCGCAACCCGGCGCATGAACTGCAGATGGCCCAGTGGGTCGGCGACCGGTTTGCAGAGGTGGCGCTGGGGCATTCGGTCTCAGGCATTCTGAATTTCCCGCGAAGGATAACGACCACCTATCTCAACGCGGCCCTGAGCGGAATGCACAAGCGCTTTGCCGGATGCCTTACGCAGATCCTGAAGGAAAAAGGGCTTGACGCGCCCCGCTACCTTCTGAAGCCGGATGGGGGCACCATAGCCCTGGAGCAGAGCATCGGTTTCCCTGCCAGAACGGCCCAGTCCGGTCCCGCCGCCAGCGTCATGGGTGCCTTGGCCGTCGATGGGTGCCGCGGGGTATCGCTGGTCCTGGACATCGGGGGGACGACTACGGACATGGCCGTTGTCCTGAACGGTGTTCCACTTCTGGCCCCGATTGGGATCCAGATCGGAATGTTTCGCACGTTGATCCGTTCGCTCTACACGCGATCTATCGGTGTAGGTGGCGACAGCGAAGTCCAGCTGCAGAAAAACGGGGCGCTGAAGGTCGGCCCTTTGAGGCAGGGCCCTCCGATGGCGCTGGGTGGACCGGTGCCCACGCCTACCGATGCCATGGTTACCCTGGGGCTTTTGAATATGGGGAGCCGCGAGCGGGCCCGAGCGGCCATGGAGGCCCTTGGTGCGCGCATGGGGGGATTGGATCCCCTGACAGCGGCGGAGCAGGTGCTCGAGCGCATGGCCAAGACCATCGCGGAGGCTGCCCGGGCCTTTGTCTTCGCCATCAACGAAAGACCCGTTTACACCATCTACGAGGTGCTGCAGGAGAGCAGGATCGTGCCGGAGGCGATCGTCATCATCGGCGGTCCTGCGGCGCAGTTGGCCGATTACGTGAGTGCGGCCCTCGAACTGCCTTACCGTCTGCCCCCCCACTCCGGCGTGGCGAATGCCATCGGGGCCGCGGTTGCGCGGGTCACTTCCGAGATCAACCTTCATGCCGATACGCAGCGGGGGACCCTCGTTATCCCGGAAGCGGATATCATGGAAAGTATACCCTATCGTTTCAATGTCGACCAGGCCGTCGACAGGGCTACGGAAGTCCTCATCGCGCGGGCCGAGCGCAGCGGGGCTCCTGGAGGGACGGTTCCCATCACGATTGCTGAAAAACAGGTCTTCAACATGATCAGGGGATTTTCCCGCACCGGGCAGATTATCCGCCTGAAGCTGTGCGTTGTTCCAGGGTTGATCCCCCAATGGAAGCGAGGCTGATGACATGCTGCGAGCTTCACGCAAGATCGGGTTGGTTTTTTTCCCGGCCTTTGACTGGGCCATCAGCCCGACCCACCCTGAAAGAGAAGAGCGACTCCTTTACACCCAGGATCAGGTGATGGAGGAAGGGCTGCTGGATGTGGACGGCATCATCGAGTACCGGGTCAAGCCGGCCACGGCGGCTGATATTCAACGGGTGCATTTCTGTGTGCCTGACGAGCAGGCCGTGACCACGGAAAGCCATCTCATATCCGCCGGCGGGTGTCTGGTGGCTGGGGATGCGGTGCTCAGAGGCGAAGTGGAAAGCGCCTTCGCGCTCGTAAGACCGCCCGGGCATCATTCCATGCGGGTCGTACACGGCAACCGAGGGTTCTGCAACATCAATATCGAAGCCATCATGATCGAATATCTGCGTGACCGCTACGGGATCCGCAAGGTGGCGATCGTCGATACGGATTGCCACCATGGGGATGGAACCCAGGACATCTACTGGCACGACCCGGACACCCTGTTTATATCGATTCATCAGGACGGGCGGACCCTTTACCCGGGCTCGGGTTTTCCCCACGAGGCGGGCGGCCCGAACGCCCAGGGTGCCACCGTCAATATCCCGCTGCCCCCCAAGACCGGTGAGGAAGGATTTCTTTACACTCTCGAGGAGTTGGTCATGCCGCTTCTGGAGCGGTTCGAGCCAGAGTTGGTGATCAATTCCGCCGGCCAGGACAACCATTTCAACGATCCCATCACCAACATGAATTTTTCGGCGCGCGGTTACGCCCAGTTGAATGCCCGTCTAAGACCCGATATCGCTGTGCTCGAGGGGGGCTATGCCGTGGAGGATGCACTGCCCTATGTCAATCTGGGGATCATCATGGCGATGGCGGGCATGGACACATCCTACGTCAAAGAGCCCAATTACGATCGGGACTATCGGCCCCAGCCTCCTGATATCACCATGCACATCCACCGCGTGGTCGACGAGATCAAGGCCCTCTTTCTCGAGGGGGGGCTGAAGAAGACCAGCTACGCCGAGGGGGAGATCGTCGAACGGAACCGCAATATCTTCTACGACACCGATGTCATCTACGAAAAGCAGCGCGAGAGGATCCGGGTATGCTCCCATTGCGCGGGGGCCTTGTCGATCGATTCGAGCGCCAGCACCGACCGTCACATCCTTGGTGTTCACATCCCGCGGGACGCTTGTGATCTGTGCCAGGCGACAGGGCGGAAATGGTTCGATGAAGCGGCTTCGGGAGGTTCGTTCAATCAGGTGTACCTGCAGGACCGTGTGCGCCGGGTCTACGAGAGGGTCTGAGCGGATGCGGATAGCGGCCGGGCATTGGTTTTCCGGGTTGGCAGCGCGCTCATACCCGAATAGCGGTTCCCTGCGGGTACGATCGATGCCGATAACGCGTGGAGGAAAGCACGACCGGCCTTGCGTCCGAGCCTGTGGATCGAACGGAGAGGATAAGCGGAAGACGGTTTCTGGACGGGCGGCGGTCTGAAAGCGATGCCTTCGAAGGGAGAACGGGTAAAATTCCGGCTGGACCGGATCGGGACAGGCCAGGGCGTCGGATGGTTCGCCTGCGTGCCGGAGGCCGGATGGGGTCTGCCGGAGGGGCTGGCCTATCTTCGCGATCACCCCTATGATTCTTTCATGCACAGGCATCTCCTCGCGGTTGTCGGCAGACTGGAAGAGGGGGAGGTGCGCTCGCTCCTGGGCGAAGGTCTGACAGGCGATCCCGTGCTCCTGGCCCTTGCGGCGGAGCGCCTGGTCGCAAAGGATCGATCCGGAGAGCTGACGACACTGCTGAATGGAGTGACCTGGCCGGTTCTGCGCGCGGCATCCCCCCTGATCGATATCCCATGGTCCCGGCAAAATCTCCCTCCGGGTCACTTTTACTGGCTGCGCTGTTTTGCCCGGAACATGATGCAGCACGAACCGCTGCCTGATCCGGATGCTGCAGAATACGACATTCCTTTCGATTTCGAAACCCTGGCTGTCTGGAAGGGCTCGGTGGTTCGACTGCACGAACAGCAGGCATCCCCCAGCTGCCATAACGAGCGCAAGGGCGGAGCCGTTCTGAAGGAGACGTGCAGGGCCCTGATTCGCACGCTGGAAGGCTTGGGGGTACTCCAAGGCTGGGAGTCGCGGACGGAGGCCACCGTGAGCCCTTACGCGGTCGAGCGTCCCTGGCGGACCGCGGTGGTCGCGGCGGTCGAGCGAAACCGGTTTGAACTGGATGTGAATCAGATCAGCTACGGTCGGGGATTCGACATCCATCAGGCCCGGATCTCCTGTTTGATGGAGATTGTGGAACGCTTTTCGGCCTTTGCCACGGTCGGGGACGGGATGTGCCGCGGGTACAGGCTGGAACATGCATTGATCAAGGGCACCTATGACGAACTCGAGGCTGCTGGTGTCTCTGTGCTCGATCCCGATGCGTTGACCCTGGAAGTCCCTTATGCAGGCGATCCCCTGTATTGGGTGGATGGTGAGAGGACAGTCGGTGGGCGGAGCGAAACGATCTATGTGCCGGCGCAGCTTGCCTTCCTGTTCCCCAATCTGGACGAGCGCAATCTGACGAGCGGGCTTTCGTCCACCGGTTTCGGGGCCGGGCAGTCGCCTGCGGCCGCCAAGCTCAGCGCGCTGCTGGAAGTCATCGAGCGGGATGCCGAGAAGGTGGTGCCCTTTACGGAAGGAGGCTGCTTTCTGATGGACTTCGAAGGCAGTGAAGGCGCTGAAATCATCGATGCCTTCGGCCGGAAAGGCATCGTGATCCAGTTTCGGGATATGACCTCGGAGTTCGGCATCCCCTGCCACCAGGCCTTCGTCGTGGGGCCAGGGGGCGTAGTCCTCAAAGGCAGTGCCGCCCATCTCGATGGAAGACGCGCCCTCCTTTCGGCCTTGACGGAAATCCCATACCCTTACCCCTACTGGTTCGGGGCCATGCCGCCGCCCCCCGCCTTGCCGGTTCGGCGTGTGCGGGACATTCCCTGTTATGCCTCGGGGGACGCGGAAGCCGATTTGAGGACGATCGAAAAGCTGCTTGAAGCGAACGGGCTAAGACCCATCTACGTAGATCTGACCCGGGAGGATCTGGGGATTCCGGTCTATCGGGCGCTGGTGCCGGGGCTTGAGATGATGACGGTCTATGATCGGTTTACGCCTCTGTGTTCGAGGCAGTTTGGGCACTATCTCCATTCGACCCACGGGGAAAAGCCCTATAGAGGCGGGTGCCCGGTCTCCTGAAGGGAAAGAGAATGTGTCGACGGACGATTTCTTCTTCTGAAATAGACAGGTTGCAATGGGCGTCTGATCGCGTCTGAAAATCTTCTTCGGTTGGCCGACAGACCGATTCGGGCGCTCGAAGCGGAATGGGCGGTCGCACCTTCCTGTCAGATGCAGGGCTTGAATGGTGCCGGCAACTCCATTGTGCAATCCCGCCGAGGCCTCAGATCGTTTCGCGAGCGGCTCCATTTCAGGTTTTCCCGATCGATGAAGGCGGGGTGCCCTTCGGTGTTTGTGCCGCGATCACCTGCCGCCTCATCCTTGCGAGTTGGCGCTTGTCCGCCACCTGATCCGATTCGTCCATGATCTCGCGGCCCAGAATTTCTTCCAGGATATCTTCGAGGGTGATCAGCCCTGAAAGACCGCCGTATTCATCGAGCACTACGAACAGGTGTTGACGCAGCTGCAGGAATTCCATCAGGACGCGGTTCAAGGGGGCGGCCTCGGCGACGAAGTGGACCGGCCGCATCAGCTGCGTCAGATGAAGACGTCCCTTGCCCGCGGCCAAGGCCATGAAGACCTCTTTCGTCAATACCACGCCGACGACATCCTCCTTGCTTTCATCATAGACCGGGAAACGGCTGTGCTCCCATCCTGTATCGAGGAGGCTGACCTCATCCAGGGTAAGATGTTCGCTGAGGGAAAAAATGACGGTCCGCGGCGTCATGACTTCTTTGACGCGCTTTTCCTGAAGGGTCAGGATGCGCTCGATCGCCTCTTCCTGGTAGGCCTTGATGCCACCGCTCCGCATGCTTAGCCGTGCCATGATGAGCAATTCTTCAGCCGTGACGTTTTCTTCGGCCTTGGATCTGGCGATCAGGTGCGTCACCGTACCGGTCAACCAGATAAAGGGCGACATGACAACCACAAGCACCTTGATCGGATAGCCGATGAAGGCACCGATGGCCCTTGAATAGACGACGCCGGCGGTTTTGGGAATGATCTCGGAAAGCAGCAGGACAGCGAGTGTAAAAAGGGCGGAAAAATAGGGCAGACCGTCTGCACCGAAAACAGCGCTGGCCGCCGAGCCGGCAAAAGCGGCTCCGGCGGTATTCGCGATGGTATTCAGGGAAAGTATGGCGGATATGGGTTTTTCGACATTGCTCCGCATGTCTTTGAAAACCTTCCAGTTGGTGCTTCCCTCCTGGGCTTTCGCTTCGATGTGACGCCGCGGGACCGAATAGAAAACCGCTTCGAAAAGGGAACAGCCCGCCGATACGAATAGCACGATTGCCACGGTGATCATGAGTCCGAGCATCACAAACCATCCTGATGTTCGCGTTAGTGAAAGATATCCCCTGTGTTTGGCCCATTACGGGGCACGCCGGTGTGACAGAAGAAAGGGAGTGAGCCTGACGTTCAGGATGCCCTTTCCCGGGTATAAACCGATGCAGGAGGCTGAGAAAATCTCACATTCCTTATCGCCTTTTTGTTTTCACGAACCTTTCTACCTCCATGGGGCTGTTGATATTGGAAAAGGAGGCGAGCTGCGGGTCGAAGCGCCGTAATTCATTTTCTTCCACATATCGAACGGATACGTGTTCGAACAGCCGTTTGATCTGCAGTGTGTTTTGGAGGAGCAACGTCTTGATGGGGGCAAGGCAGGCAGGTCCGTATAGGGCGTGAAGGGCTTCGAAGTGATGTCCGACCATCGGGACGACAATGTCGAAGCCTTCCCCCGCCATGACCATGTGACGAATCAGGCTGGCGTTGAGTGCGGGCATGTCGCAGGCTACGATGAATCCTGGTTTGGGAGAGATCGCGCTCAGGGCTGTGAGTAGACCACCCATAGGGCCGAGCCCCTTGACGATGTCTTGAAACATGGGTCGGCCGAGATAGCCGTAGAGGTCCGGTGTATTGGTGATAACGATGACCTGCTGAAAAAGGGCATCCATGACTTTGAAAACACGCTCGATCAGCGGGATGCCGTCCACCTCCACTAACGCTTTGTTCCTGCCATAGCGAAGACTTTTTCCCCCCGCCAAGATGACTCCGGTAACGTCGGCGATCTTCGGGTAGGTTGAACTCTTGGATATTTTCGTCTCGATGTACATGGTAGCGTGCGTTTGCCGGATATCCGCGTTTGGTTGCATGTCAGCAGGGAAGGCTCACCCGGGCTGCCGCTGTCACACCGGGGAACGGGGCGGTTCCCGGGGTCCTTGAAAAGCGGAGTGAGTGGACCGGAGGCATCGAAGCGGAAATATTCGGGAGCCCTTTCGGCGCTACAGAAACCCCGGTGCAGCAAGGCGTTCGCCGCTCGTTGCCGGCCGGCCGAACCCGCAGCGGGGCGCCTCCGGTTGATAGACATGGAAAACCTGAACTTTTTGGGGCATAATGTTTCATGACAACACGATCACAGGGAGACAATTTTGAGCAAAGATGATCTCATCAAGCTGGAGGGCCAGGTAACCAGGGTCCTGGGCGGAGGGGCCATGGAAATCCAATGCGACAACCAATTGACCATCCGCGGTGTGCTTTCGGGCCGCATGAAAAAAAACCGCATCAGGGTCATGGCGGGCGACCGCGTTCAGGTCAGCATTTCTCCCTACGACACAACCCACGGGCTGGTCACCTATCGTTTTTAAGAGAGGACTCTTGCAAGGAGTCCGGTGAAGCTTCTCCAGAATCGGCGGAAGCTCAGACGCCGCGTTCGCATATTTCAATCAGTACCCCGTTGGTCTCTTTCGGATGGATGAAGGCGATTTTTGCGCCTCCCGCCCCTCTCCGCGGCGTCTGGTCGATCAGGCGGACGCCTTTGCCTTTGAGTTCCTCCAGTGCTTCCTCGATATTTTCGACACAAAAGGCAATGTGCTGGATGCCCTCGCCGCGGGATTCGATATAGCGGGCCACGGGGCCGTCAGGTTCGGTGGATTCGAGCAACTCCACTTCACTGTCCGTAATGGGGAGGAAGGCGACCTTGACCTTTTGATCGGCGACCGTTTCGATATCCTTGATCTCCAGCCCGAGGATATCGGTGTAAAACTTGCCAGCAGAGGCGATTTCATTGACAGCGATGCCGATGTGGTCGATGTGTTTGACTTTCATGGATCTTCCTCCCTGTTGAGCTTAGGATGCCGGTTCTCGGAGACTTGCTTTCAATGGCGGAGATTGCTAGGATGCTTCCGGATTGGAAACTGAGTTCTACCGGAAAATCATTTCCGGATGGAAACTAGATCGTGTTGTATAATCATCTCCAGATAGACACAAACTAGCATGATTCGTCGACATTTTTCAAAAGGTTTTCAAGATGAATAGACGCCCGTTTGTTTTTTCTCAAGGTCCGGCAAGAAGAACGAATCAACCCCAGGCCCACTTCGATCAACTGGAGGCGACGGAACTCTACTGCCCGAACTGCCGCCGGGCCGTCCCCGTGAGGCGGTTTCTGCTGCTTGTTCTGCCGGAGGGGGACAAGTATGAATATCGTTGCCAGTTCTGCGGAACAAAGGTCGGAGACAAAATCGATCGCCCGGCCCCGTTTCCCGGACTGGTCAGGTAAACGATGACGAACGCAACCGATGCGTCGCCCGCCGGCGGAACCACCCTTTGTTATCCCGACGGGTTGAAAAGCTGCTTTGCCTGCTGCCCTCCGATACGCCCTGCGGGCTATGAGCACATCGACTATCGGATCATCATCCAGCGCATCCTGCGCGAGAATACACGCGCCTTCGACCGCCGCAGCGGAGATGTTTCACCGATTGTCGGCTTCAGTTGCTGGGCCCTCGGGTACCTCGACCGGGAATGCCGGCTGGTGGGATGCCTGCTTCACCCCGCAGGGCATGACGGCGTCGACCTGCGCTACCGCGTCGATTACGGGGACAAATGCCGCCGCGAAAAATGTCCTCAGGCCGCTGTATTCGAACGGCTGTCGCCCGGGTCGCAGCGTTTCTGGCTGAAGTTGACGAAGGGGCTTGACAGCTTCGCGTATTCGAGCCGCAGGATGAACCCCCTTTTCAGCCTGCTCGACTGGGGCGCCGAAGCCATGGAGGCGGTTGCCTGCGAGGTGACGGAGGAAATCGGGTCTTTGGAGGATCTATGTGAAAGGCTGCCCTTTTTCCGTACCGCCCTGACGCCGAGGGCCCATGGCTACTTTCTCAAGAGAGCTTTGGATCACGCCGGGACGGACCCCTTGAAGCGGGTCGACTTTCTTGACAGATTCGAGGACTTCGTCCGGTTTGCCGCGGAAAGGGTCCGTGCCGGGTTGGACTCGGCGGACGAAGCAACCCCTTTCATCCATCGTTTGCCACTCGATCGTCAGTTCCTTGATTTTATCCGCCTTTTGGGGGGGAAAAGGCGGATGGGCCTCGAAAAGGCCATCGCGATCAAGAAGATGATCGATGCGGCCTTCGAGAAGATCCTCTGTGACGGTTCCGCAGCCTTCATCGCCAGTCGAGGAAACACGATCCTGGGATGAGTGATGTTATGGAGGAGCGGATCATACGTCTGATCGAACAGAAGGGCCCCCTTACGGGCGCCGAACTGGACAATGCCCTGAAGGAGGATGGCATCGTTTTGTGGCAGACCTGCAAACGATCCAGCCGTCTCCTGATGCGGAGCGTGGGGACGCACTATCTGCGGCTCGACCGGCGGCTCGAGAGGCTGGTGCGTCTATCCCCGTCGATCTGGCGCGAATTCCTGACGTACTCCGTGGTCGGGATCCGGTCTGCACCGGACGCGGTGGAGGCACGCGCGGACCAGGTCCGTCGGCATATCGAGGCGGTAAGCCGCGCAAAGGTCGACCTGGTATACCGCATCGCCTCCGGTCTGGGGATGTGGCTCGAGTCGGAATATCAGTCCGGCTGGCGGTGCTGCTTCATCATCGCCGGTGACATAGTCTACAACATGGCCCACGATGTTCCTCGCCCCGAGCGCAGCACCGGAAGGCTGGTGCAGGGGTCGGACATGGATCTGGTGGTGATTGTGGAAGACGGCTGTCCGCCCGAGATCTGGCACCGGCTCGATGCCGCAATCTTCGAGGAGAAATCCCGCCTCCTGATGGCTCCCCACATGCGGGAAGAGATCGACTACGTCGTCAAGGATCTCAGCCGAGTCCGGGAGCAGATGCGTTTTGACGACTTCAAGCGGATGGTGGCCTGCAAGATCCTGCACGAAGGCGCGTTTCTTTACGGGGACGAGGACATTTTCCAGACGGTGAAGGCCCTGCTGCGATCGGAAGGCGTGCTGGAAAAACTCGCGGACATGGAGCGGTCCGCCTATTTGTTCCGGCAGCAGGCAGAGGAGATGCTTATCGCCGGGGACCCGGACGACATCCGCCGTGAAAACCTTTCGCGGTTTTACCCTGCCGAAGAATCGGAGGAGTTCGAGTGAAAGCTCAGCCGAGCACCGTTTGTACGACCCGTGCAATGCGGTGGGCGTAGTCCTCGACCGCCTTTTCCTCTTCTCCTTCCACCATGACCCGGCACAGGGGCTCCGTCCCTGAGTATCGCACGAGTACGCGCCCCCTTCCGTTCAGATCGCCTTCCACTTCGGCCACCACGTCCTGCAGGGGCGCCAATGTTTTCAGATCCGGTTTTGCTCTTACGGGAACGTTCAGGAGGATTTGTGGGAAAATGCGCATCCGTTTTGCCAGCGACGAAAGCGGAGCTGCAAGCAGGGTCATGGCTTTGAGCAGTTGAAGGCCTGAAAGGATACCGTCCCCGGTCGAGTGGTGGCTGAGGAAGATCATATGCCCGGAATCCTCACCCCCCAGAACGGCCCCTTCAGCCATCATGGCGGCCAGGACCTGTCGGTCTCCGACGGAGGTGGTGACATGTCGGATGCCCATCGCTTGAAGAGCCGATTGCAGTCCGCAATTGCTCATGATGGTGCTTACCACCGAGTTTCCTGCCAATGCGCCTTGGCGCTGCAGCATCTCTGCACAAACCGTGAGGGTTTGATCCCCGCTCAGGACGGCGCCGTTTTCGTCTACGGCGATCAGCCGATCGGCGTCGCCGTCGAAGGCAAGCCCGGCATCGGCGCCTTGTTCGACGACCGCTCTGCAGAGGGTCTCCGGGTGCTGGGATCCGCAGCCTTGGTTGATGTTGATGCCGTCCGGAGCGGCATGCAGGACGTGAACCCGGCCTGCCACCCGTTTGAAGAGGGCTGGCGCCACGGATGAAGCCGCTCCGTTGGCGCAGTCGATTACAACCGAAAGATGTTTGAGGCTTGGGCCCCCGGCGAGGGACGTTTCGAGAAAACGGCCATAGCGGTTTTGGGCGCGCAAAGCCTGTCGATACCAACCGGGTGACGCTGTCTTTTGAGGGGGATACTGCGGCGGCTCTGCAAGCAGTTCTTCGATCTCGGCCTCCTCGTCATCGGAGAGTTTGAGACCCTGGTCTGAAAAGATCTTGAACCCGTTATAGGGATAGGGATTATGGGAAGCGGAGATGACGACCCCGAAGCCCGCTTTCAGGTGCCGGGCGAAATAGGCGACGCCGGGTGTCGGCAGGACGCCGGTTGCACAGACGTCCCCTCCCGCCGAGAGGATTCCGGCAGAAAGGGCCTGCTCGAGCATGGTTCCTGATTGGCGGGTGTCGCGCCCGATCACGATGGCGGGGCGCAGACCGTGTTTCCTGCAGAAAAGGACCAGGGTGCGGCCGAGATGGAGGCCCATCTCGACGGTGATGGGGTGTTCGTTGGCGATGCCGCGGATTCCGTCGGTACCGAACAATCTTGTCATGATGCAGCCCCTTTCCCGTTGGTGAAGGGAAGCATCTGCATGGCGATTTTGACCGGGTGATCGACGATCTCCTGCAGCCAGCGGGTTCCCGATCCCCTCGAGGCCTGATCGAGCCCTCGGATGGTGTTCAGGTAATCGCGGCCGTGCCTCCCGGCTGCCTTCTCCAGTTCATGAAGGAAGGCATCCCGCGGAGCAGGGTTTCCCTCATAGTCGAGGGTTTGATCGAAGGTCCCCGAAATTTCGGGCCATCGCGCATGAAACTCGCGCTGCTGATGCCACGCCTTCGGCAGTTCCATTCCACTGCCGGCCTGTTCGATCAGGGCCATGGACCGCGGAAGCTTCTGCGCCACCTCTCCGAGGCGCTTGATCCGTTCTTGAATGGCGTTGGAGAGGGTGTCGATGGCGGCGCTGTGGAGGTCGCCCTGCATGGTGCCGCTGTCCACGAAACGGGCGCGGACGACCCGATACCACTGGCGAAGGGCCGCAAGGTTCCCGATGTACAAGAGGTTCAGCTGGATGATGCGTTTGAGTTGGGAATAGAGCCCGGGATGGTGAGCAACTTGCCGGGGCACCGGTTTCTGCCCGAGAATCAGCGTATTTTCTTTCAGCACGTCCTTTCGAAGGATGTTGCCGGCTGCAGCCACGGTTCCATAGGCGATCGTCAGAGGTCCGACCAACCCGCCCTGTCCACCGAGGAAGATCGGCGGCTGGTTCAGCATCACCCCGTGGGGGACATCCCCGGCCAGGGAGGCCGTGGCTTTGTCCTGGTTCGGGGTGTAGTTGAAGTGGATGTAGCTGCTTCCCACCTCGCTGTGATTTTTTTCGTCCGTGCCCCCGGCCATGAGGCAGTCGCAGAAATTGATCAGGCTGCCCAAGGTGACGAAAGGAAAGAGGATCGTTTGTTTCAGGCCTACACAGTGGGCCAGGCGGGCCTTCTCCTCCAGCAGACAGCCCGATCGAACCTGGGCCCCTGACCCGGCGGCGGCTCCTGCGAGGAAGCAGGACCCCTCGAAAAAGCCTCCCTTGATTTGGACGTTCACTCCCAATTGGCAGTCTTTGATGGTAACAGGCGCCTCATAGCCGAGTTCGACCCCGGGGAGGATAAGCGTCTTGGAGCCGAAGATGCGGCAGCCTGCGTGAAGGGTGACCCGTTCGCCGGATATTCGGTCGAGGCGGACCTCGGGCCCTATCTCGATACCCGCCGGGGACGGGATTCGGACACCCTTGCGCTGCAGGATTTCGACAGGATTATCGATGGATGTTTGCATGACACCTCCAGAGGACAGGCTTACGCCGTTTGGCTTTGAGCTTCCCTCTCTTTTGAGGCGAGGTCCATGTCCCGATGTGTGAGGACGGCCTCGCGGTCGGGGGTTCGAAGATGTTCGAAGACCTTTTCGGCCACGGTCACGGAGCGGTGCCGGCCGCCGGTGCAGCCGAAGGCAAGAGTCAGATAGGCCTTTCCCTCTTTTTGGTAAAGAGGGATGAGAAAGTCCAGGAGTCCGAAGACACGGTCAAGGAAGGCATCGGTTTCGGGCCACTTGAGAACAAACTGCTGCACCCGCGGGTCTGTCCCGCTCAAGGCGTTAAGCTCGGGGATGAAATAGGGATTCGGGATGAAGCGCACATCCAGTATGACATCTGCCTCAGCGGGGACTCCATACTTGAAGCCGAAGGACAGGACGTTGATCCGCATACCTCGGGGATGGATGTGGCGGGACGTGTGGTTCAGGACCCACTTCTTCAACTGATGAACGGTCATCCCGGACGTGTCGATCACCTGGTCGGCGATCTGTTTGAGGCCATCGAGCTGTTTATGCTCTGAGCGGATGCTGTCTCTCAATCCTTTGCCGTGGCCGATGGGGTGCTGACGCCGTGTCTGGCTGTAGCGTTTGATGAGGACTTCTTCATCGGCTTCCAGAAAAAGAATTTCCAGGTGGTATCCCTCCTTTTTCAAGGATGAGAACACCTCCTGGTAATGCTGGAGGAAACCTTTTTCGCGCAAGTCCATCCCGAAAGCGAGCTTTTGTACTTCGGAAGCACTGCCGGAGCGCAACTCCAGGAACCTCGGCAGAAGGAGGACGGGCATGTTGTCTACGCAGAAAAAGCCGACATCCTCGAGGGCGTGGATCGCTGTACTCTTACCGGAGCCCGATAGACCGGAAATGATGAGCAGGTTGAATTTTTTCACGATCGAATCCTTCGAACTTCCGGATTGTATACCGCTTTTTCCTTGTGGCAGAAAACTTCGTGGATATAATAAAAACTTGTCCTTTCGGATGCAAGAGATCTTGGAGTCGATGGCTGTCTACAGGTTGTTTGCACCTATGGGGGAGTGTCGGGTCCTAAGCGGGTATCGCTTTCGATCCTGTCTTTTCAAAGATCCCGCAGAGAGAATCCGAGAATCGTTCCCTCTTCGACCGGCTTTTCCGGCTCAAGGAACAGGGGAAGAGAGGTTCGGGGACAGAGAAAATTCACTTTACCGCCAGACCATGGAATGGCTATATTACAGCCATAATATGACCATTACACGGGGAAGGCTGTTTTTGGACAGAAACCAGGCTGAATTCAGTCCGTTCGTGAGCAGACAGGAGGTCTACGTGTCCCAGATCAACCCGGATGAGGTATTTGACGACTTTGCAGAAATGGTTGCCGCAGAGCACGGCGGGGAGGGTATCCGATCCTGCTATGCTTGCGGCACCTGCAGCGCCGGCTGTCCCGTGCGGCGGGTCAACAGCGTCTACAACCCCCGAAAGATCATCCGCATGATCCTTTTAGGCTTGAAGAACAGGGTTCTGGCGAGTGATTTCATCTGGCTCTGCTCGAGCTGTTATACCTGTCAGGAGCGGTGTCCGCAAGGGGTGAGAATAACGGACCTGATGACAGCTGTGCGCAACATTGCGGTAAGAGAGGGGTTTTCTCCATCGGGCGTGGCCATGCAGGCCGATCTGATCCGGCGCCACGGCCGGCTGTATCCTCTGGACGATTTTGACCACAAGAAACGCGAAAAGGCCGGGCTTCCTCCTCTGCCGTCCGAGATCGAGGAAGTGGCTCGTTTACTGGAAACGGGGGGAAAATGAACCAATATGCTTTCTTCCTGGGCTGCACCATACCCGCTCGCTCGCGTAACTACGAGATGTCGGCGCGCGCGGTTGCAAAGCGGCTCGGATTGGAGATCGTCGATATTGCGGATTTCGGCTGCTGCGGGTTCCCGATGAAGGCGACGAACCAGGCCGCGGCCGGTTTGCTGGCTGCCCGCAATCTCGCATTGGCGGAGGCTGCCGGGATGGAAATCTGCACCCTGTGCAGCGCCTGTACCTCCATGCTGACAGAGGAGGCGCACCGACTCTCTCACGATCCGGGTCATCTTGCAGAGGCCAATCGGCAGCTGGCCGGAATCGGCCGCAGTTGCAGCGGGACGGCGCGTGTACGGCATTTTGCGCGGGTGCTGGTTGAGGATGTAGGGCTCGACCGGATCAGGGAAAGTATCACCGTGGATCTGAAAGGTCTTCCGGTCGCTATTCACTATGGGTGCCATTATCTCAAGCCGTCGGAGATCTACCCCGGCTGGGACGATCCCGAGGCCCCGAAATCGATTGAACGGATCCTGGAGGCGATCGGTGCACGGCCGCTAGCCTATGCGGGGGAGAGGGACTGCTGCGGCGGCGCGGTCCTGGTAGCCGACGAAGAGACCGCGCTCGGCATGGCAAAGGGAAAACTCGACCATGTCAAGGCAGCCGGAGCGAAGACCCTGTGCGTTGTCTGTCCTTTCTGCAGTGTCATGTACGACGACAACCAGAAGAGCATCGAAAACAGATTTGAGACGCGATACCAGATCCCGGTCCTTTTCCTTCCCCAGATCATGGGGCTTGCCATGGGGGTGGACCGCAAGGAATTGGGGCTCAATATGAATGTGGTCAAGACGAAGCAACTGACGGGGGAGATCCTTGGACAGGACGAGTGAAGACGTTTTGGTGATTGGTGGAGGGATTGCCGGGCTCACTGTGGCGCTCGGGCTGGCGAAGGAGGGTTGGCATCCCTGGCTGATCGAGAAGGAAGATCAGTTGGGGGGGCATGCCGCCGGCTATGTCTGCAAGGCGATCGAAGGGCAGTGTCAAAGGTGCGGTGCATGCCTGGTGGACCTCGCTCTCAAGGAGTACGCGCAACAGCCCCGGATCAAGACGGTGCTGAATGCCGCAATCAAGATGATCACGGCATCGCAAAACGGGTTCCTGGCTGTGCTCGAGACTCCGGACGGCGAGGTCGAACAGTCTTTCAGAGCCGCCGTTCTGTGCCACGGCTTTGCCCCCTTCGATCCCCGATCACGAACCAATCTGGGGTACGGCCGAGTTCCGAACATCATGACCGGGTATGAACTGGAAGCGATGCTCAAGGCCTCCGGCCGGGTGTTTCGGCCCAGTGATGGCGAGATCCCCCGGCAGATGGCCTTTGTCCAGTGTGTGGGCAGCCGGAACGCCCGGTTGGGGCATCCCTACTGTTCCCAGGTCTGCTGCGGCTACGCGTTGCGGATGGCCAGGCAGATCAAGCATCGTTTGCCCGAGACAGGCCTCACCTGCTTTTATATGGATATCCAGACTTACGGGAAGGATTTCGTGGATGTCTGGCCCGGACTGGCCGGTGAGATTCGATTTATCCGCGAGATCCCGGGCGATTATTTCAACGTCGAAGGAGACAGGGTGGGGGTTCTGGTCGAGACGGGGGATGCTGTCGAGGAGATGACGTTCGACCTGCTGGTGCTGTCAGTTGGGATGGCGCCTGCCCCGGATCAGAATCGGTTCTGCGGGTGGTTGGACATGCCGGTGGGAGCTGAAGGCTTTCTGCAGCCGGTTCCCGGCAGCGGCGTTTTTGTTGCCGGGAGTGCTGCAGGTCCTATGAGTATCGTCGACAGCATCGCCCATGCGCGGGCTGTCGTAAGGGATGTGGCGGGTTTTCTGGAGGGTCGGAAATGAGGGCGGAAGAATACCATAAGACAGTTTTAGTGATCGGAAGCGGACCGACCGCATTGAAAATGACCCGTTCCCTGGTACAGGATGCGCTGCCCGTCATTGTCGCTTCACCTGGAGAGCCGGGTTGGGGCGAGGTGCCGCCCGGGGTCGAAGTGCTTTCCGGTGCGCATGTGACCGATGTCATCGGTCAGGTAGGTGATTTCGCCGTCCGTTTGCAGTCCGGAGGCGGGCGTTTCGAACGTCATGCGGGGGCCGTGATTCTGGCGCTGGATGCAAAGCGTGAATCGGGCGCACTGGCTGCCGGCGCGGCGTTCGGTGAGCGCATGTGTTCTATGGCGCAGGCCGAAGACGTGATTTTCGGCCGGCAGCGGCATGGATCCTTTCGAAGGGTGATTATCCTGGACCGCCTGGACGGTTTGTCGACGGCGGCATCGCACGAGAGGCTTCTAAGGTTTGCCCTCAGGCTGCAGGCCGAGTTCAGTGCCTCTATTTATGTCTTGACCTCGCAGGTGAAGGTCGCCTCGACCGGGCTCGAGATTCTTTACAGCCGCTTGAGGGAAGGCGGAGGGCTTGTGGTCAAGCCTGATGCGGTTCAGGTGGAGACGGGAAAGGATGCGGTCGAGGTTCGATTCAGGGATCCGGTTCTGGATGAAAACGTGGTTCTGGATGCGGATATGGTGATCGCCGCCGAAGATGAAACCCCTTCTTCCGAGCTGGAAAGTCTTGCCGGCATCCTGCGCATCGAGCGCGACAAGCAGGGATTCCTGCAGGCCGACAATGTTCTGCGGCGGCCCTGTTTGACCAACCGGCGGGGTGTCCTTTCTATCGGTTCGAGCGCAGCCCCGTCGACGGAATGGGACACTGAGCAGAGTGTCGCGGCCGCGCTGTCCGAGATTCACGAGCTCTACCGGTGGATCGAAGAGGAGGAGCATCCGGAGACGATCCTTTATAACCGGGATTTCTGCGCATTCTGTCTGACGTGTTACCGTGTCTGCCCGCACGGTGCTATTCACTTTACCGACCGGCCGCATTTTCTGCCGCTTGCCTGCCAGAGCTGTGGTCTGTGTGCGAGCGCCTGTCCGGGCGAAGCACTGGAGCTTGTCGGCTACGAAAAGGAAACCTTCTTCAAGGCGTTGAGCGGTCTGAAGCCCCTCGATACCGATGGTTCGAAACGGATCGTCGCGATCGCCTGCACGAAATCCGCCGGCCGCATCCTGAATGCGGCACCTGCGGATGCGGATATCAGAAGAGGCCTCGCGTGGGTGGAGGTCTCGTGTGCCGGAACGATTCGGACCACCTCGGTTCTGCGCCTGCTTGCCCGCCCCGGGATGGTCGACGGCGTTCTGGTTCTGGCCTGCCATGACGGCAACTGTCGATCCGGGATCGGCACGGTCGTGGCGAAGAAGCTGGTGGAAAGCGTCAAGGCCCTCTTGCAGTCTATTGGAGCTGACGCAGGGCGGATCGGCTACATCTCGACTGCGGCCAATGATGGGGTCGAGTTGGCCAGGAAGATCGCCGCGTTCCGTGATGCGCTAAGTTGATATGCTGCCGATGGCGGCTTTGTCTCGAGGGCCTGTCGGGCTGGTCGAGGCTTGAAAAGGTGCCGGGTCGCGTCGATTTCAGAAAGACCGTCTGCAAATGACAGATCGGATCGTTTCAGGATTCGTTGGAAGAAGGCATGTCTTCGAGTGCCTGATCGAACTTTCGGGCGATCAGGTACTCGAATTCCTTCCCCATGAAATCCCGGTTCTTCTTGAGAAATGATTTGATGCTGTTCCAATAGTCCAAGAGATCTTCACCGTTGTGGATTGTCCTGAGGATGCTCTCGATCTCTGTCAGCTTTTCCCGCCTCAGATTGTCCTTTCTCAACTCATAGAGGTCGTTCAGCCGCTGCTTCTGTTCTTCGAGAAGGCCGAGTTCCCACGAGCGGCCTGCAAGATCACAGAATATTGCATGCATTTCCCCAAAGTCGTGGCATAGGGTCATTTGCCTGTCGGCCTGTTGCAGCAGCATGTCCGTTATCTCAGTGAGTCGTTTTTCATATGATCTCTCCAGCCTCAGTTCATAATCGTCCGTTTGAAAAGGATATCGTCTCAGCGATCTGAGGCTGTAGTGGAAGTAGTCCTTGAGTTGATCTATTTTGTCGATACCTTGCATGTAGGTGATCTTTTCTTCGATATCGAGCTGGTCTTTGAAGTCCACACAAAGCGTGTTGGGGAAATCCTGTTTTCTGATAATGAGGTCGGTGTTGCTGCTCACCAGCCGCTCCAATTGCTGCTTGTCGTTCCAGATTTTTTCCAGCGAAATGCTGTGAAGATAATCGTTCACGGCTTCATACCGTTTTTCGATTGTCTGGCTGACAGGGAAAAAATTCAGGAAAATGGGATTTTTTTGGGCAAAGGTGCGCCTGGCGACTAAAATCACCAAGGCCAGGAGTTTGATCTGGTTGTCATAACTCAAAAAATTGCTTACGCGCTCGTACCAGAAAATGCGGATCTCATCTTCGACGAGGTGATTGAGAAGAAAATGACGGAGTGATTCGGGGAGGGCCTGAAGGGTGTTGTAAATTCTCAGGGCTTCGAAGGCCTCTCTTTCGAAGGTCGCATAGCCGATGCTGGTGAATTTGTGCCGTTTATAAACGTACTCGAGGGGCGTTTTCAGGATGAGATTGGCAATATCGACAAATTCCACATAGCGGATGCCTCGCAGGCGGAGGATACGTTCGACCGAGAATATCATTTTACCGGCGGAAACACGCTTGGTCTTGGGCAGTTTTTCCCAGCGGGTGGATTCGAGATAATCCCAGGGGGTCGTTTCCTCCGTCAGGCCGGTCTGCTGATACTCTTCGAGGGCGAAAAAGATCCCGCCGCGCAAAGCGAAACGATCCTCCATTGCCTGGGACAGGGTGATTTTCCCCTGCAGGATTTCGTGGCAGAGGCTTCGTGTGCGGAACATCCAGTCAGCGAGATCTTCGAGGAGGAGGTCTTCCCGAATGGCTGAGAGCATAATGAAAGAAAGGACGAAAAAGGCGTCGAAAATAAGCGGGTCCCGGGTTTTGAGGACATGCAGGATAGCCGGGAATGAAAACTCTCCCCGCAGGATATGGTGCAACAGGCTATGGTGTCTGACCAGGAAAATGAGGGCATCCAATTCCTGGGGGGCCATACCGTAGCGTTCGTCCAGGGGTTCGTGGGCGAGAAAGTATGCCCCGGCGTCCCCCAGATCCCCCGGATTGATCAGACCGTGGTACTTTTCCCGCAATTCGGGGATCCGCCCGATGTCCTGCATGATGAAGGCCTTGACAAGGGCATTGAACACAGGACGATTCTCGGCGATACGGGCGACCGTTCTTTCCAGTTCCTCGATCTGGGATTCGCTCGTCCCAATAATGCCGGTGGCCATCGGCCCGAACTCTTTTTTGGCGAGCTTGTGCAGAACGGACAAATCGTGAAACCCTTCTTTCTGGTGCGTGAAAAGGGCCTGGAGTTTCTTTGTGGTGGCGATGATATAGTGGAGTATAGGCGATTTGAGATAAATATGGCCTGATAGATCTACTTTTTCGAGGGCGGTCAGTTCGGGAAGAGCGAAAGCGAGTAAATGGGGGGCGTGTTGGTGGAGAAGATCCAGGTTGGTGTAAACCTCGTCCGGCTTGAAGATGCTTTTCAGAAAGTTTGCCCGGAGCTTCTCTTTGAGTTCTTCCGCGCGTTTGAACCATCGACTTTGCCGGGCAGGAAGGTGCAGGGACTGGCTCTCGCTCTGTTCCGTGATCCTTTGATGGCTTTGACAAAAGCTCTCGATGTTGAAAAAAAGCGCGTCGAGGGCGCTCAGTTCTTCCAAAGGAATGTTTGACAGAGAGGTTCCTTCCAGCTTTGATGCAAGAACCCGCAGTTCGCGGGTATCCTGATCCAGGTCGATGTATGAGAGTTCGAGTGTGTGAAGGCGCTCGTTGACCCTGAATTGGAAGCCGGTCCCGATGACAAAGGATGCCTTAGCCAGATAAAGCTGCCGGTTGAATTGATGCAGGAAAGCGAGGCTGAGATATTGGGTGTTGATGGTGCGTACTTCCTTTTCGACCCTTCTGACGCGCTTTTCGGCATCGGCTGTTTCGAGGTCCGCCAGGATTGGGTTGAAGTTGATGATTTCGTTTCGGGTGATATGAACGCTGATCCACAGAAGAAGGTATACGAGGCGGCTCCCCATACGTTGGAATAGGTGCCCGGTTCCGTGAAATTCAATGCCGAAGAACTTGCGGTAAAATTCGGGCGCTTGAATGGGGTCGGATCTCAGATAGGCGGATTCGAATTCCTCCAAGGTTTCGACAAACTGAATGGCATTCTCGATCCTGGAGATCTTTTTGGGATCGTAGTCGGCGAGGACTTCCTTCTCCATGGGGCCTTTGTGGCAGAGTTCCTGCCAGTTTTCCATAAACTCGAAATGATTCATCATTTTGAGACTTTTGCGAACGATCTTGCTCTTGATTCCCCCCATGGACGTGATCTTCTCATCGAGAAGACGATCCCAGTCAAGGTCGCGGTTGGTTACGATTCGAACCGTGTATTCATAAAGCTCAAACAGCTCCAGGAGCTGCTCCGATGGCATCGGAGACTGGCGGGCGGCTTCGGTCTCGGCCATTGTCATCAGGCGGCAGTATCGGAGGAGGTTGACCGCCTGTTTGGGCTCGAAAGTCCTGGCCAGATCGGAGAGGGGTTTGAGGGCCTTCTCGTTCATCTTACCCGAGATGACGCGCCCCATGGCGCTGTGGCTCAGGACGATCAGGGCGATTTCCCGAAGTTCGTTGCGTGAAAAACCGAAGAAGCGGAGGTAGGGAAGATTCTTCAGGACGCGGGTCCGGGAGCCTTCGATCCCTTCAGGATTCAGAAATTCGCGCACCTTTTTCAGGCGGTTGATCTTCTGAATCAGTTTGAGGGCGTCGTTAAGGGCAGGATAACGGCGGGCTTTGTTTTCGAGAGGCTGTCGAAGACGGTCGATATAAATCTGAGGGCTGCCCTTATACTTGCCCTTCTTGAGTTTGTCCAGCACCCTGAGAGTGCGCAGGACATACTCGAAGGAATCTCTGTAATCGGCCAAGAGTTCAGTTTGGCATCCGATCAGCCTGGACTCCGAAACTTCCTCGAGGACCTTGGCTATTTCCGGTTCGATGACCTTTTTTTGCCCCAAATAGTTGATCAGATAGTCCGGTTCATAATCTTTGCAGGTAAAGCGCTCCGCCCAGTCCTCGGCCACGTATTCTGGGACGAGAGGCTCCAGGAAGATTTTGTCGAAGAAGATGGAAACCGTCCGCTCCCAGTTCCTGGACTGGTTGCGGAGAAGGGCGGGTTCTGCGAATTCGAAATCAAAATATGGGAGGTTTTCAATCTCTTCAATAGATATCTCGTCAATGGGTTTTCCTTTTGTAAGCTGATCCAGAACCTCTTGTTCAATATAAAGCCCGCTTAAATAATTCTGGAAATCGGAAACATTGACAGCGTTTTTGGATCCGTTAAATTTATATCTTTTTTTCGTTTTGAAAATGTGGGTAAATAAAGCGAATTTCTTTATCTCTCTTAGGGTCTTGAAATTTACTTCCGTGGTGCGACTTGTTTTTTCGGTATGATATTTTGCAATGATAAAGATTTCGCCGTTGTCTTTCAATAGACGATACACATGTATCAATACATAAATTGCATATTGATCAATCCGTTTTCTTGACAAAATTTCACGTGATAATGTGCTGAATTTTTCGAATAAAATGATTTCATAAATATCACTTGTAAATATGATGAGATCGAACGTCGTGTTGATATTCACCATCGTATCGATTGAATCGATTACAATAAATTCATGATCCTTGAACGTAAGGCTGATTTCGTTGACTACGAGATCATCCTGCTGTCCAATGATTCCTATAGCGCTGTGTTCCTTTAGAAATTTTTTGCTATGATACTCAATGATTTTGCTTATTTGGTAAACCCTGGATCGGATATGTGCAAGGGTGTTCGAAAGGATGTGAAACGGAATGAGATAATATGGCCGTCCGAAACCTGAAAAACGGATCAATAGTCCAATGCGTTTGTAAATTTGATTGATTCTCTTGAAGTTGTTCCGAATATCTTCAGTGTTGTCGAGATCGATCGACTGAAGAAATTCTATATCCTCGTCGTCAAGACGGTCATATATCTCGAAAAGACCCAATCCGTACGCGTTGCCACCAAAACGGCTTTGAAGTTGTGACGGATGTTTGAGGGATGGAAATGTCCCGAGGAGGATGTCTGCTGGATCGACGCCAAGAGACGCGTATTCTTCAGGGCGGATCGGCTTGAAGGAGCTTTCTTCGAGGAGGTGTTCCGTAGAGAGCGATTCATTAGGATCCATTTGTTTTCCCGAGAAAAAAAGTGAAAAATGTTGTCGCGACGGGAGAGATTTCATTCGCCGCTGAATCACGATCTTTACTGAAGCTTTGCAGGGTGTTCCCAAACCGCGGGTAGAGGAGATCCCGGAACAGCAGGGTGGTCAGTGTGGCAAGCGGCCAGAGCATCGATACAAATCCGGGTTATGAGGGGCAGGCCCTTTTGGGGGTCCAGAGAAGAGATCCAAGGCCGACCGGACCGAGGGGCAACAAGGAATTTCAGGGTCACCGAGGACCGTCGAACCGGACGGGTTATCTGAAGGCTGAAAGTTGCTTCGGAACGCCAGTGTCTTCTTTTCTCAAAATAAGGCAAAGAGGTTCTTCAGGCCTGATCCACAAGACATGGTCTCGGATTCCTGATTGCCCACTAGTCCTCCCCCACGTGTGAATTGTCTTCAGCACGGCGAAACGGTTCGGTGTTGGATTTAGTATCCATCCGGAAATGATTTCGCGGCAGAACTCAGTTTCCAATCCGGAAATGAGGAATTTTCTTCACACCCTTCGGGTGCTCAGTCCCACCGCTTCGCGGCGGGTCCCGGTTTGGCCAATATCAAGGAGATCAAGCGTTTGCACGGAGGCGACCTGTAGGTCGGCGCACAGGCAAACATAAAGATTGACGCCGAGATTGGCCAAAAAGACCATTTCCGGATGGAAACGATTTAACAATCCACCGCGGCGTATAGGCCTGGCATCAAACGGGTGCTGCCCGATTCTTTCTAAGGGTATGCCACAAACCCTCAAAAAGTCCAGTGTTTGTCGCTTGGGGGTTGTACTGCAGGCGTTGCGGCCCGCCAGGTTGTATGGCCCGAAGGCGGCCTGCAGGTCGCCGCACAAGCAAAAAACCAAATTGACGCCGAGATTGGCAAAAAAGCATTTCCGGCTGGAAAGTATTTACTTTCCTTCAGCTACCCGGAAGGCCTTCATTGGCGTCAGAAAGATCCGGCGCAGTGCGTTGAAATAACATAAGAAAAAGGGGCCGGCTGCAAGGCCGCCCCCTTCTCATCAGTTCAATAGATGCCGAGATTGGCAAAAAAGCCGTTTCCGGATGGAAGCTAGTCGAGCTTTCGGAATGCCTCACGCCTGCCCGTGTATTTCTCGCGCATCTGCGGCTTCATCAACTTGCCGGTGGGATTACGCATGACGTTGTCGAACAGGATCTTTCTCGGGATCTTGTAAAGCGCCAGCTTTGTCTTGGCAAAGTCGATGACCTCCTGTTCTGTCATCTGTTCACCGCTCTTGAGTTGAACAATAGCCATGACAATTTCAACCAGCCTTTCATCCGGGTAACCGATGCAGGCCACATCATCGATTTTGGGATGCTCCATCAGTGCGTCCTCGATTTCCACCGGAAAGATGTTCTCCCCGCCGCTGGTGATCATGTCTTTCTTGCGGTCCACGATGTAGAAGAAGCCTTCTTTATCGAGCTTGACCAGGTCACCGGTATAAAGCCAGCCGTTCTTGATGGTATCAGCGGTCATCTCCGGATTTTTGAAATATCCGGCCATCATTCGGGGTGTTGAAAAAACGAGTTCGCCGACCTCACCGGGTGGGACTTCTTTGCCCTCGAAATCGACCGCTTTGCCTTCGACCCCAAACGTCGGTTTGCCGATGGAGCCGGGCTTCCGCAGGACATCCTCGGGATAAAGGTTGAAGGTGCCGCCGCCACCGCCCTCGGTGATGCCATATATATTCGACACCTTGGGGGGCAGCGTCTCGACCATGTTTTTCATGACCTCGAAGGGCACGGGCTGGGCGCCGATTTCGAGGTAACGCCAATGGGACAGGTCATAGTTCTGCAGGCGCAGCTCCCCCTTTCGGATGGCGTTCAGGATCGCGACGGCGATGGGCACGACAAAGAGAATATCGGTTCCCTTCTCTTCGGCAAGGGCCTCGATGATCCATTTAGGTTCACGAAACTCGCGCAGAATGGTCCCGGTAGCTCCCGTTGCGTAGAAGGGACCCCAAAGAAACATAGTGCCGCTGTGATAAAGAGGCAGGAAAAAGACGTAATTGTCGTTTTTCTCCACGAAATAGCTCATGCCATTGCCGATGGCAGTGCTGTTGAGCGAGAAATGGGTGTGAAGGACAGGTTTAGGCTTGCCGGTGGTTCCGGATGTAAACATCATTGCCAGGGCATGCTCGGGCTCGACAGGGGTCAAGGCCTCGGTCGTATCCTCATAGGCGGCGATGGTCCGATAATCGATCATGTCGGAGGGTACAGAATCGCCGACACAGATATAATGCTCGAGGGTCGTGAGGGTTTCCTGCACCGGCTGAACGACGGGAAGAAACTCCGAGCCTAAAATGAAGACCTTGGGATTGCAGACGTTGGCGGCATAGAGAATATCCGAACCGACGAAACGGAAATTCAGAGGAACGACAACGGCTCCAAGCTTGATGATACCGTAGTAGGTAACCAACCACTCCAGGCTGTTGTTCTGAAGGTGCATGACGTAGTCGCCGTCCTTGATACCCAACTCCTTGGAAAGATAGTTGGCGACACGGTTGATCTGGTCGTTGAATTCTTTCCAGGTGAGGGTTCTGCGTTCTCCCTTCGAAGGGGTTCTTTCGATCAGGCAGGTCTTGTTGGGCAGGTGGCGCGCATGCAAAGTGGCATATCTTGCGTAATTCATGAACGTTTATCCTCCTCGAGGCTGTATTTCTTTCTGGCTTAAGGTTTGATGAAACAACCCAGACGGCGATAAGGCCGTCTGGGGAGCAGTTTAAGCGATGATCAGAGGCGCGGCCGTCAGGCCACAAATCTTACTCAGGAAAAACCTCCCTCCTGCTACTGGGCAAAGCCGAAGACCCGCGGCAGCCAGAGTACGGCGTCCGGGAGATAAGTCATGAACAAGAGCACGGCGATCTGGATCGCCAAAAAGGGCAAGACGGCACGTGACACATAGATCAGGTCACGATTGGCGATCGCGCCGGTTATATAAAGACTGACCCCCATGGGCGGCGTGCAGTACCCGATGGCGAGGTTGACGGTCAGGATGAGTCCGAAATGCAGGGGATCGACGCCGAAAGCACTGAGCATTGGAAGAAATACGGGCCCCAGAATCATGGTCGCCGAGATGATGTCCATGAACATGCCGATGAACAATAGCAGGATATTGATTGCCAGCAGAAAGACCCAGGGCGACTGGATGCTGGAAAGCACCGCTTCGGTCAGTTTAGCGGGAATGCCCTCGAGCGTGAGATAGCGTCCGAAGCAGGTGGCTCCGGCTACAATGATCAAAAGGGTTGCCGAGGTTATGGCTGAATTGACGGTAATCTTCTTGACGGCGCTCAACTTCATGGATTTGTGAATGAAGATTTCGACGATGAATGCATAGACGCAGGCTACGACGGCGGCCTCGTTGGCCGTGAAGGCACCGGAAAAGATGCCCCCGAAGATGATGACGGGCAGCATCAGGGACCAGAAGCTCTCCTTGAGGACCGCAAGGACCTGTTTGGCATTGGGGACGGGCATCCGAACGAAGTCGGTCCGTTTACGGTAATAGAAATACGAATAGATGCACACGCCCACGATGATGAGAATGCCAGGCAGAAACCCCGTCATGAACAGACCTTCGAGGGATACATTGCTGATCATGCAATAGAGGATCATGCCGATGCTTGGCGGTATAATGACGCCCAGGTTGGGCGATGTGGTCATGAGCCCGAGGGTATATTTTTCCTGGTAGCCATTTTCCATGAGGGCCGGGATCATGAACCCTCCCAGCGCGACAACGGTGGCCACTGTCGAGCCCGAGATGGCGCCGAAAAGACCACAGGCGATGACACCGGCCATCCCGAGACCGCCGGGAAGCCAGCTCACCATGACGTTGGCTACCTTGATGAGTTTGTCGACAATGGAGCCGGCCGTCATGATGTTTCCGCACAGGATGAAATAAAGAACCACCACCAGCGCGAAATTGTCCATGCTGCGAAAGAGACTCTGGGCCAGAAGCAAAAGCGGCAGATCGGTGTACAGTGCAAACCCCAGAACCGCGGTGAAAAAAAGGCACATGAAGACAGGAACAAGGGAAGCCATGCTCCCGACGAGGATCAGCATAACGATAAGATGACTCAGTTCCATAGCCTTACTTGTCTCCGGTCAAAAGATTCGGCATGGTTGCAGGCACACCAGCGACTGTCTAGGCGTTTTCCGCCGGCTTTCGCCATTCCACAAAGTCCTCGTACATGACCTGGATGAGTCGCAACATCATCATCACGCCCATGGTGGGCAGGATGGCGTACAGGTAAACGAGGGGGATCTCCATGATGATGGTCTTCTGATGGGTGGCTACCTGAAGGGCGGCCATATTCCAACCGTAGTAAATCATCATGACGGCGAATACCATAGCGACCAGGTTGCTGAAAAAGAAGAGGGGGATCTTCAGCTTGGGGACGAGTTGGATCAGGGCGTCGATTTTTATCATGGATCGCGCCTTGACGGCGGCGCTGCACCCGATAAAGGTCGTGACAATGATCACCTCCCTGACGAGTTCCTCGGACCATGCGAGCGAATAGTTGAATCCATAGCGCAGAATCACGGCGGCAAAAAGGGAGAGCAGCGCAGCCATGGTCGCGAAAAATAGGACCCATTCCTCGATAAAGCTGAGAATCTTGTCGATGACACCCAGGATTTTGGAAAACATGTCCACCTCTCATATGAAAAAGGGGAGAAACGTCGAGACGCTTCCCCCCTCGAATGCGATCATTCCGTATAGCCGATGTATTCCTGGACCTCTTTGAGGTAATCTTGGGGCTGGTAGGTATCGCCGGGGTAAAGTTTGTTGATTTCGGCCCTGTAGTTTTCGTGGACCACATTGCCCTGCTTTTTCAGGATGGCGGATTCCTCGGCAGAGAGTTGGAAGAACTCGATGCCCTTCGCCTTGGCATCGGCGATCTGGTCCACTTCCTGCTGCACGGTCTCTTCACGGACCTTTATGGAGACTTCACGCAGAGTATCCTTGAAGATCTGCTGCAGGTCGGGCGGGAGCGTATTGAACCAGGCCTTGTTGAAGACCCAGATGAACAACCCCTGAGCGTAGTTAATTTGGGTAAAGTATTTCGCCACCTCGAATTTCTTGGTGATATTGCATACGGAAGGGGTATGGTCCAGTCCTGTGATAACGCCCTGCTTCAGCGCCACCGGGACATCCGGCCATGGCATGACCACAGGGTTGAATCCCCAGGCGCCATAGAGCATTTTGTTGACGGCGGCCTCAGCGATCCGGAATTTTACCTTCTTCGCATCCTCGATGGTGCGCACCGGGGTCGTTGTGGCCCAACCGTAATTTCCATAGCCGGTAATATCGAGGCCTATGATGCCCTGGTGATCCATGGCCATCATGAAGTGGTCGAAAAGTTTGCCACTGTTGACGAATTTATCCAGTTTATCGAATGAATCGACGAGAAATGGAAGGTTGATGAGGCCGAAACGGGGGCCGAGGTTGGTGGAAGCCACTGAGCTGACTCCCATGCCCTGGATACCCCCCATCTGCAACTGGTTCAAGACTTCCACCTCGCCTCCGAGCATCGAAAAAGGCTTGAAATCGATGAAAATCTGGCCTCCGGAGCGCTCCCACAAGGCGTCGCGGAAGGCAAAGCCCGTGTAAACGCCTTTCAAAACGGGATGCGAAACATTTGAAACGACACATTTGTATTTAGCCGTAGACGGGTCGAATTTGGGTTTCCAGGCATCCAGGGAAGGAGCCTGCGCCCAGGCCCCCCCGATCAGAAGCACCGTCCCGATCAGACCGACCAATACCGACAACCCTAGCTTTTTCATAAGCACACTTACTCCTTTCTCTGGTTAAAGGTTGATCCAACAAACCGGCCAACTCCCGCCATTTCGAAGAACCGGAACAAAAGGAGCCCTCACCTGCCGGTCGTCCGTTGGGCGGAACGTATAACGCAAATCGGGAGTATAACAGCCGTAGCCATGGTTCACGAGGTCAGAAACCCCCTGCCGACATGGCCCGTTTGACAACATCGGCGGTCGACCGGCATCTTATCAGGCGCGGCGACCTCTGGGTAGCACCTTGAATTGTACCCCTCCGGAAGGGGATTATCCAGCATGAACCCGTTTTCAATCCGGAAATGAGGATTTTCCTTGCCGCCTTGGGCTGCTCAACCCCACCCCTTCAACGTAAGTCCAACCTTAGTCAATGACAACAAAATCAATAGTTTACACAGTGACGTCTGCAGATCGCCGCATAAGCACACGTGCTGCTCGACGCCTGGATTGCCCCCAAAAACTCTTTCAGGATGGAAAGGAATTTTCCAATGCCGCAGAAAAACCATCATACCCTGGCTTGCAAAGATGAATAGCGCAGTTTTTATTTCTGGATAGACGCTCTTTATTACTGAGAGAAAAACGACAAATCTACTATTCATCAGCGAACGAAACATGCCGAATCATCTCCGACAAGGGCTTGCAGATAGTTAAAGACTGCCCGTATCTCAGATGCCTTTTGACAAAATCCTCTTATCGTGTTTCAGTCTGCTCTGAATCCCTTTGCTGATATGATAGGTTCGGCTGAATTCAGACCAGAATTCCTTGTCTTTTTGTTTCCAGCTAGGACCGAATTTATCGTCGAAATAATCACCGAGTTTTTCAAACAGAACCTGCCATGTAGGTTTCCCGGCAGCAAGTGCGGTAAGCAATTCGTCGAGTATAGGCTCGAGTTCGGATAATTTTTCTTTGGGAAGATAGGAGATTGCGCCTTTGCGTATAGAAGCCATGAGCGTATCGGCGCTGATCGCATGGGCGGTGAGCATGACGGTGGGGATACCCTTTTCGACCGTTTTCTCAAGCAGTTCAAGACCGTTTACTCCCATGATGTCGAGTATGGCGAGGTCGTAATGCTTGTTCTGGGTCTTCTGAAGAGCGGTTTCATAGTCGGCGGCCGTATCGACTTTGGACATTTCCAGCGCTTCTACGATAGTATCCAGAACATCCTCTTCGTCATCGACTGCCAGGATCGAAATGCCATCAAGGTAGGACTTTTTTGCCATATTGAATACCCTCCCCGGGTTTTGGCAAAGATGATGTTTCAAACGATCTTAAACATAAAAACCGTTGAATAGCATTCATTCAGACCGGTTTGAACGGAAGGGAATACTGTATACCAAGATTCGTCAAGGACAACTATAGAAAAGCATGATTTGGCTGTCAAGATCAATCGGAAAGGAAGGCACGGAAAAATGGTCTTCCAGGTGCATCGGGGCATGGCATAACCGACCCTTGAAGGAGGCTGTTTAAAATGCTTGACAAGGGGAAATGAATGGGTTTTCATGAATGAATAATCATTCACAAGAAACGGGACTGCTATGAGTCATATTAATCAAAATCTTCGTAAAAAGAACAGGGAAAAGTACCAGCGTATCATTCGGGCAGCGACGAAGATCTTTGCGAGGAAGGGCTTTTTTCAAGCCAAAATCGCTGAGATTGCCCGGGAGGCCGGTGTGGCTGACGGCACCATTTATATCTACTTCGAAAACAAGGACGATATCCTGATCAGCCTTTTTGAGGAGCAGATGAAGGGGGTCATCGACAACATGCTCAGCCACCTGGCGCTGGAAAAGGATCCGATCGGAAAGCTGCGGTGTTTCGCCTTGACCCATTTGCGTCTGATCGAGGAAAACAAGGATATGGCGGAGATTATCCAGGTCGAGCTGCGCCAGAGCGGCAAATTTATGAAGGAGTACAAAAACGAAAAGTTCTCCCAGTACCTGGATTTGATCGAGGATATCATCAAGGAAGGCCAGGAGTCCGGTGTGTTTCGAAAGGATGTGATTCCCACCGTAGCCAAGAGGGCGTTTTTTGGTGCCCTGGATGAAATGTCGCGATTCTGGGTATTGTCAAGTCGCAAACAATATGATATTAAAACGGCGGCCGAGCAGATCAGCGGGTTTTTTTTGTGTGGAATCAAGGAGTAACAAACGGACCATAGACCGCGACGGTGGGCCGTAAATTCAGTACCCCGGCTTTCCCGGGCGAAAGGAGGACGACGTGAACATTATTGTATGCTTGAAACAGGTGCCTGATACCGAGACGCAGATCAAGATCGCAGCGGATGGGAAAGGGATTGCGACCGATGACATCAAATGGGTGATGAACCCCTACGACGAATTCGGGGTCGAGGAGGCGCTGAAGCTCAAGGAAAAATTCGGTGGAGATGTTACGGTAATCGGGCTCGGTCCCAAGCGGGTGACCGAAAGTATCCGGACCGCCTTGGCGATGGGAGCCGACAAGGGCGTGCTGATCGTGGACGATGCCCTGCAGGGGAGTGATTCTCTGGGGGTCGCAAAGGCCTTGGCCGCTGCGATCAAGGATATGCCCCATGACCTGATTTTTGCCGGCCAGCGTGCCGTCGACGAAGACCTGGGCGTTGTCGGCGCGTTTTTAGCCGAGCTTCTGGGCATTCCGCATGTGGCGCTGGCGGTGAAGGTGGAGGTTGCCGAGGACGGCAAGAGCGCCAGGGTGCACCGGCCGGTTGAAGGGCAGACGCTTGTGGTGGAGACGCCCTTTCCGGCTCTGATCACGACCCAGAAAGGTTTGAACGAGCCCCGATATGCCTCCCTGCCTGGTATCATGAAGGCCAAGAAGAAGCCCCTTGCAGAGAAGTCTTTGGCTGATCTGGGGTTGGATCCGGCTGGATTTGGCGAAAATGCAAGAAAATTGAAGATCGTGAAGTTGACCCCGCCCCCCGAGAGAAAAGCGGGCAAGACCATTGAGGGCGAGACCCCGGCTGAAAAGGCCGCCGCGCTGGCGAAGCTGTTGCGCGACGAGGCCAAAGTGATCTAATCTGCGCTTCGGAGCCGCTGCGGCCAACCACCAGCCTGGTCGTCCGGAACCGAGGAATCTTTCCTCGATGATCTTGGGTTCAGGGTTGAAACCAAGCCGGTTCCGGCCTGGCATCCAGCGTTCGGTGGACCGTTTGCCCAAAGAGACCATTCCGTGGCGGGGCTTCGGTCGGCAAGGTGGGTTTTGCCGACAATCTATATGCAGCAGGATTCCAATCCAGATTTCGGAGGAGATATAAAATGGCACAGGGAGTATGGACAATCGCTGAACAGCGGGATGGAGAAATCCGGAAGATTACCTATGAGATCGTCAGTGAGGGACGGCGTCTGGCCGATGCGCTGGGCCAACCTCTGACCGTGGTTCTTCTCGGCAAAGGCATCAAGGATAAGGCCGCGGCTTTGGGGCAATACGGTGCGGACCGGGTCCTGGTGGCGGATGATCCGAGACTCGAAACCTATACCACTGACGCCTACACGGCGGTGATCGCTCAGTTGGCGAAGGCGGAAGATCCCGCAATCCTTTTGATGGGTGCCTCGGTACAGGGAAAGGATCTGGCCTCAAGGCTGGCGGCAAGGCTGGACGCAGCTGTCGCGCAGGACTGCACCGCTTTTGCCGTAGAGGGCGGCAACTTGGTCGCGATCCGGCCCATTTATGCGGGCAAGGCCTATGCGCATGTGACATACGAAGAGAGCTGGCCTCAGATGGCTACGGCGCGTCCGAATGTCATGAGCGTCAACGAGCCGGATGCATCGAAGACGGCCGAGGTGCTCGATGCGCAATTCCAGTTGGACGATGGGGAGCTGAAAACCAAGGTCGCCGAAGTCATCAAGGATGCGAGCGGCAAGGTCGACCTGACGGAAGCAGACAAGATCGTTTCCGGTGGCCGGGGTATGAAGGGCCCCGAAAACTATGGGATCCTGGAGGAACTCGCCCAGGTGATCGGCGCCAGTGTCGGTGCGTCGCGCTCCGCGGTGGATGCGGGCTGGAGACCGCACGCCGATCAGGTCGGTCAGACAGGCAAGGTCGTGTCGCCGAATCTCTACATCGCCTGCGGCATTTCCGGCGCGATTCAGCACCTGGCAGGAATGGGAACATCCAAGGTGATCGTCGCGATCAACAAGGATGCTGATGCACCCATCTTCCAGAAGGCCGATTACGGGGTAGTCGGAGACCTTTTTGATGTGGTTCCGGCCTTGACAGAAGAGATCAAGAAGATCCTGTAGATTTATGGTCTGCAAAAAATTGCGGCAGGGTGGAGTTTCGCCCTGCCGCAATTTTTTTTCAGGGATCCATGAGGGCGGACATTCGTCCACCCTGAACGGGCGTTGGAAAAGGAACTTCGACACCGCCGGGTTATTATCAGGACCTGCAGAGTCCGTGTCAGAAAACATGCTGTAGCCGAGGTCCCCACCGGCCGTTTCAGGAAGGGAGGTGTTGGCTGGCTGAGGAGAAGCCCTCCGGGAGGATCTTTACGGTCATAGCAACTCGAGAAAGCGTTCCAGTGTGAGTGCCTCGATTTCGGCAGCGAAATCCGCACTGGAGATGGGCTGTGACGCGTCCTCTCTTTCAGGGCCAATGGCTTCGAACAGGGCCTTCCGCGTGGCTTCGTTGGGGTTTTGCAGCCACTCAGCGACCCTTTCGGCAGGGCGCCGGATTTCTTCTATCTGACTCCAAAGGGCTTGGGCCGTTTGTCTGGGATCATCGTAAGCGAGATAGGCCGCTTTCAGATATTGATCGAGGAGAACGGCTGTCCAGGGATGGTCTTCTTTGGCTGCAAGAGCGGCGATCTTCTCGATGTAAGCCGCGATATATCGGGGGCCGTCTATGGCGGGTCCTCCACCCTGTTCAGAAAGCAAAACACCGTATTTCAGGCGCATTGGCGCAGAGTTCAGAACCGGGTCCGGCGCCCAAGGTTGTTTCGGCTCCGCCTCAGAGGTTCTGACCACGTCCGGGCGCGCCGTTTCACGGTGGGGAGGCTCGGATGCGGTAAGTTTGAGGGATGCGGGTTCCAGCACCTGAACCAGCATGCCGGGAAGAAGTGGATGAAAGACGCCCTCGAGGGTGACCAGCCCCACTTCGTGATGGCCGCAGTGAGAGCATTTTCGTGCGGTCACAATCCCTCTCATACCCTTTTCCATGCGATCAGAGAAGACATCCATAGCTGTATGATCGTGAAGAATGGTTCAACGTCAAAATTCCCGCCCTGAAATGCGGGCATACCCGTGGACGAAATTCCATGTGTGAGCCTGTGCACGCTGGATGCGTGGAGGCTGTCCATCTTGAAAGGCTTTCCCCCAGCGTACCCGAGTTTCCAATACGCAAATGAAAATGTTTCTTCACCCCTCAGCCGCTTAGGCCCACCGCTCAGCAGCGGGTCCCGGTTTGGCCAATATCAAGAGGATCAATCGTTTCTGCAAAGGCAGCCATATGGGTCGCCGCACAAGCAAACTTGGAGATTGACGCCGATATTGGCCAAAAGGGCCATTTGCGGATGGAGCTATATCGCATTTCGACCGGTGTCCGGTCGAGCAGAAATCCAGGAAAGAGAAGCGTACACGGTAAGATTTAAAATCTACTATAGCTCAGCCAAACCTGTCAACCGTGGGTTTTTTGCTCTTCGGGGTTCTCCCGGGGTTCAGGTGGTGAATCATCTACCGAACGGCGAGGTTTGTCAGAATTCTGATCCGTGAAACGTATTTCGATTAAAGAAGGAGGCTGTCATTGACAATTCCCCTTGAAGGATTACTTTTTTCAGAAAATGGAGGGTCTACGATGATGCAAAAAGAAAATATTTGTCCGCATTGCGGCAAAGGCATGGAACCATGGGATCCCGGTCCGGAGGGCGGCTGGGCTGATGATATGTTTATATGCAACAATAATTCATGTTCTTATTTCGTAAACGGCAGGAAAAAGATAGCGAATGAAAACAAAGTCAATTTTGCATATCGCTACTTCTACAACCCCAGCAGGAATAAAGGCGGCGCCGTGGCAGTATGGTGCGGCGGAGATCTTTCCCTCTTGAAGGGCCGCTGCGCCGGAGCGTAAAAGCGTGAAAAGGCCGGGAGGGGGTATCCGTTTATCGGCAGCGAAATACCGATTATTTGATTGACAAAAAGGAGCTATTCCGTAAAATGAGCGGATACCCTCAGATATTGGCGGTGTAGCTCAGTTGGTCAGAGCATGCGGCTCATATCCGCAGAGTCACTGGTTCGAGTCCAGTCACCGCCACCAAGCAACCCAATTGAGGAGATTCGGCTCCCCGTAAACAGCGCGCCTATATCGGGATAACCCTTTCAGTAAAGAGTTTTTCCATATGGCTTTGCGGTCCTTTCAAGGTTCGGATCTAGATACGGTCGGTGATGCGCTAGATATTGCGGAGGATGTAACAGGGAATTATTTCAAGTTTTCCCACCGCCAATGGTGCAGGCACCGTTATGATGTCAGGACGCTCCCGCTGTTGAGTTGTCAGGAAATCAGTAGCGGCGTTTTTGCCCTGCTCAACAAGGGTGTTGTCGTTAGAGACGAGTGCGGCCCGATCCCTAGAACCGAAGACCATTATTCAATCTGTGTTCAAGATCATCAGGTGCTCGAAGCGGTAAGTCGGGATGTGGATATATCGCTTCTGCCCCTGATGATTTATGTTTTTACGCATGAACTGGTCCATATTGTGAGGTTCTCGAATTTCCTGCAGCGGTTTTACTTGCCTTCTTTCAAGCGGGAAGAGGAAGAAAGGGCGGTTCACCACATTACACATGAGATTCTGCGGAAAGTGCCCATGCCCAATCTCGCGCACGTGCTTTCCGCTTACGAAGGTCACCGCACATGCGGCCTGTCCCGACTTTGTTGAGGGTTTTTCCGGACGGCCTTCATTCTGCGTTTCCACAGGGAGGCGAGGCGCGATTCGGGAGGAATCCTGTTTCTTGTTGAAAACCAGAGGCTTGTCTCTGCGATGTCTGATGAATGCGCGCGTGTACAGCCATGGGGCGCGGCAGGAGTTTGTCTTACAAAGAAATGTCGCCTCAGACAAAGTTCGATGAAATCATTAGAGGGGGTGTTGGCTATGCCGATTTACGAATATGAATGCACCCAGTGCGGAAAAAGGAAAGAGGTCTGGCAGAAAATCTCGGATAAACCCTTGACACTGTGTGATTCATGTAAGGGAAGACTCAGAAAACTGATCAGTCAGAGCACCTTCCACCTCAAGGGTTCTGGGTGGTATGTTACGGATTATGCCAGTAAATCAAGCAACTGTACTCAAAGCGCTTCGACCGGTGCAACCAGTAGCTCCACAGTCGGCGCCGAAGGCACGGGTCAATCCAAGCCGGCGCAATCATGTGAAAGCACGAATGCGGGAGGAACGGCCAAAGATTGCTCCCCCGCGAGTTAGCCTATGAAAAATTTTGATAGCGGCAGAGTTCAAGATGGTCTGATCAAGCAGTTGGAGCGGCAGGAGAAGCAGAAGGCTTATCGCCAGGATCGTTTCTTCAAGTTCAAGCTGACGGAGATCCACAACCGGCTCACCCAGGCCCTTTTGATGCAAGGTATCGTTGAATCGGATAATCCTGCAGCCGTTTCGGATTCGGTTCTAAAGGGTCTCAAACGCATTCTGAAGAGTAATGAATTCGATTTCAGGTATTTCATCGCGCCTATCCGCAACCTGGTTCCCAGGCCCAACCCTTATGCCCTTTATATGACCCAGTATCTGACGGAGGTGTTGGTGAACGAGCCGGGTATCATCGAAGTGTATGGTACGGACTCGGATATATACCGTGTGATCAACGAAGTCCTGACCCAGATCAACATCAAGTTCGAGAGGGCGGAGGCGGAGGTGGTCGAACAGTTGAGCCACAACAAGGCGCTGATTGCCGGCTCCAGGGAATACGATGTCGCCATGGATGAACTGTTTCGAAAGAAGGTTGGAGAACCGCAAAAAGTCTAGAGGGCTTCCTTTCAAAAGAATCTTTTCGGCCGGTCACCGTGCCGATTCTCGGTCTTCTCGCGCGGGTCTGTTCAAAAGGCCCGCGCATCGTTTTCCCGTCCTACCGATTCATGAGCCGCCTGGGGAAATACGCCTTGCCCGATGCGCCAAGCGGGTGCCTATTCGTGCAGGGGGGATGAAAAGCCTCTAAAAATTAAGGATTTTCATTTTCAGAAGGACTGTGGTCAGGGCATGCAGCCCTAGCAGCGTCGATTCAATCTTCATCCATTGGAGGGGTAATGAGCGCGACCATCGCTTATCTTTTTCCCGGGCAGGGATCTCAGTTTGTAGGAATGGGGCGAGATCTGTTCGATCGTTACACGGCCGTAAGGGAAGATATCTTTGGCAAAATGGACCAGATCTGCAAAAAGCCTCTTTCGACACTATGCTTCGATGGTCCGCTTGAAGAATTGACCCTGACGGAGAATCTCCAGCCGGCTGTAACAGCCGTAAGTCTTGCCTGCCTCTACGCCCTGCAGGAGGCGGGTGCGGTCCCTCATATGACGGCGGGCCACAGCCTTGGGGAGTATGCATCCCTGGCTGCCGCGGGAGTGATCACTCCGGAGGACGCTCTTCGTCTCGTCGATATGCGGGGGCGGTTGATGCAGCGTGAGGCGGTTGCGCACCCGGGTGGTATGGCTGCTGTCATCGGTCTGCCGATTGAGCGGGTCGAGGCTTTGGTTTCAGAGGTCCGCCAGGGCCAGGTTCTGGCGGTGGCGAACCATAACAGCGCCGAACAGATTGTGGTCACAGGCGAGATGGATGCAGTGTCCCGCGCTGTAATAGGTGCCCAGGCGCTCGGTGCGAAAGCCGTGCCCTTGAACGTCAGCGGAGCGTGGCACTGCTCCTTGATGGAGGGTGCCGTCGGAGAGTTCCGGGATTTCATGGCGGACATACCTTTTAAAAAACCTTCTGGAACGATGTACTTCAATGCAACCGGCGAGGTGCAATCCGAACCGGAGGCCATGAAGGATATCATGGCCCGACAGCTCACGAGCGCTGTGAGATGGTATCCGATTGTGCGGGCCATGCTGGATAACGGCGTCGATACCTTTGTGGAGGTGGGGCCGAAGCGGGTTTTGACAGGCCTCATGCGCAAGATTGCCGGTCGCGACGAGAAGATCCGCACCTTCAGCGTGCAGGATTTGAGCAGTCTGGAATCCTTTTTGAGGGAGCTTTAGCTGATCTCGACAGAGCTTTCCCTCTTCAGAAGATAACGTTTGACCTCCAGATTTTCCGGGGATTTGCCCCCAAACCCCCCGATCCCTTTAATGGCCACCACCCGGTGGCACGGAAAGATGATGGGGAGCGGGTTGCGCTTCAAGGCCTGACCGACTGCCCGAGCCAAAGTAGGGCTTCCTAGGGCTGCAGCAACCTCCGAGTAGCTCAGGGTCGAGCCGAATGGGATCCGGGCGATTTTGCAAAGGACGCGATCCTGAAAGGGTGAAAGTGTAATGTCCATTTGCAGAGATGCGGGAGGCGATCCGCCGGCGAGTGATGCCTCGACGGCGGCTATCAACGGTTCGTTCCATTCCCGACTCAGGACCAGGGCCGACTCGGGGAAAAGGAGCTGGAAAGATTCGAGGATCGGGGTTTTCGTGTCAACGGACAGCTTGACGCGTTTGGCGCCCCGCTGGGTCGACGCGAGATAAAGAGAAAGTCGCTCTATTTTCAGCCGCCAGCAATGGATCATCGGTACAGGCGCCCCTGCCATGTATTCTCCCTTTCTAGAGCATTTCTTATCATGTCCAGGTTTTTCTGCTTTTCAAGTGTCCATAAAGGGGCGAGGAGCCCCGTTTTGGGTGGATCGCCTGTCAGCCGCTGGATGACGAGGTCAGGCGGCAGCAGTTCGAGGACCTGCACAACGGTTTCGATGTAGTGATCCCGTGTCATCGGCTCGAATCGGCCGGAATGGTAGAGGGCGCCCATGGCGGTGTCCTGCAGCACATAGAGGGAGTGGATCTTGACCCCGTCGATGGGGAGTTCGGCGAGGAAGCAGGCTGTTTCACGCATCATGACGGAGGTTTCGCCGGGAAGCCCCAGGATGATATGCGCGCAGACGTTCAGATCATAGGTTTTTGCCAACCGGACAGCTTCCTTGAAGCAGGTCGAATCATGACCCCGGTTGATCAGCCGGAGGGTCTCATCGTGGGCGGATTGGAGCCCCAATTCCACCCAGACGAGATGATCGGGCCGGTAAGAGCTGAGAAGTCGAAGCCTCTCCGGGTCGATGCAATCCGGCCGTGTGGCGACGCTCAGCCCAACCATGTCGGGCCGGGAAAGGGCCGCATCATAGAGCTGCTTCAATTGGTCCAGCGGGCCGTAGGTGTTGGTAAAAGATTGGAAATAGGCGATGAATTTCCTTGCGCGGTAACGCTTGGCAAGAAATGCCTTTGCACGGTCAATCTGCTCCGGAACGGATTCGCCCCTGCAGGAAAAGGCCCCTGTCCCGCTGCCGAGGGCATCGCAATAAATGCATCCCTGCGAGGAAAGGGTTCCGTCGCGATTCGGGCAACTCAAGCCGGCATCGAGAGGGATCTTCTGAACGCGCTCCCCGAATATCTCTTGCAGATAGGTATTGTAGTCCCTGTAGCGGTTCATTCTTAAAGAAGACGGTGTTCCAGTCAAAACAGTTGTATTGAGGCCTCAGGGCATTTGAGCACGGCTTCTGCTGCATAATATCATGAAAGCGATGTCGCCTGCGGGAATTTTATGGGGGAATCTTCGTATCGGACGGCGGAAACGGTTTTCTGTCCGGATCGCATCTGGTTGAAAACCCTGAAGAAGCAGAAGGATCGGGTCGACCGGGTCCTCAGCCCGAGAGTCAGGAGGAAAAGAGATGTATGAACGGGAGCTCGATGTGGCCCGTCAAGCCGCCGAGGCGGCAGGGGCTTTGCTTTTGAAGCTGTATGGGAACGATATCCACGTGCAGAAAAAGGGTAGGGTCGATCTGGTGACCGATGCCGATCTTCAGGCAGAGAAGTTGATCGTGGAAACAATCGCGGGCCATTTCCCGGCCGACGATGTGCTGGCGGAGGAATCGGGCCGCCACCGGGGTGATTCGGGCCGTGTCTGGCTCATCGATCCCTTGGATGGCACAACGAACTATGCCCATGGATTCCCGCTCTTTGCCGTTTCCATCGGTCTGGAGGTCGACAGGCGGGTGGAGGTGGGTGTCGTCTCCTGCCCGGTCATGCAAGAGGTTTTCGAAGCCAATCGGGGCTGCGGCGCACGTCTGAACGGCCTTCCCATTCATGTGACCGGTACAGCCTGCCTGAGTGAAGCCCTTCTGGGAACGGGATTTCCTTATAATCTCCGTGATGATCCAGAGATGCACATCGGTCGGTTCGCGAAGATGGTTTTGAAGGCCCAGGGCGTCAGAAGGCCCGGATCGGCCGCAATCGATCTGTGCTATGTTGCAGCGGGGCGCTTCGATGGGTTCTGGGAGGTGGGATTGAAACCCTGGGATACCGCGGCGGGGGTCCTGATGGTGGAAGAGGCCGGAGGGCTGGTGACGACGATCGGCGCGCAGCCCTTTACACCATACGCTGAAAGCGTTTTGGCCGCCAACCCGGTCCTGCACCGGGAGATGCTGGCTGTGCTCGGAAGTGAATTCTGAGTGGCCGCCGCCGCTTTTCCCTCAGACCGGAACGTTCAGAAATCCTCCGAGATATGCTCCTTGATGATCTGGTCAGCCTTTTCGGCGTTCAGTTCCGTTATCTGGATGGTCTTCAAGCGCCCCTTTTTGCCGTTCAGGATTGTGACCGCTTTTTGGGGTTTTCCGAAAAGATCGGCCAGAAAGCTGCATAGGGCCTTGTTCGCTTTTCCGTCAACGGGTGGCGCGGTCAGTTTGATCTTCACCATGCCATTTTCGATCCCGGCCAACTGATTGCAGGATGAGCGTGGAATGACCTTGATTCGCAATACCGTCGAGGGGGCGGGTTCAGGCCTTTTCATGTCGGCTGTCCGCAACTGTCAGACCCATGAATCTTGTTGACTTGACGGATTGGGAATATCTTCCGTTTCCGAGCACAGCGGCTGTGGCAGATGTGCTTTGGGCCGATAAGGCCGGCCAGGATTTGCTCCGATGCATTTTTACCCCATTTGCATGGCCATTTGAGCGAGGCTTTGCACCAGGAAACGCTTGATAAAGATAATGACCAGAATGACGATAATCGGTGAGAAGTCGATGCCGCCCATCGCAAAAGGCAGCCGGCGGCGGATTTGGTAGAGTACCGGCTCGGTGATGGAGACCAGAAAGCGCACGATGGGATTATAGGGGTCGGGATTGACCCACGAGATGATGGCCCGGATAATGATGATCCACATATAAAGGGAGAGGACGATATCCAGGACATTGGCGATGGCGGCCAGAAAATTTCCAAAGACGAACATACCCTTTATGGTACCTCCGGTCAGCGAATGGGTTTGGAGTTAGAAAATGATTTGTGTCCATCCGGAAAAGAGCACCCAGCACGACAAAGTTTCGAATCCGGAAATGAGGATTTTTCTTCACACCCTTCGGGTGCTCAGTCCCACCGCTTCGCGGCGGGTCCCGGTTTCTTCACCGTTTCGCCGCTCAGTCCCACCGCTTCGCGGTGGGTCCCGGTTTGGCCAATATCAAGGCAATCAAGCGTTTGCGCGGAGGCGACCTGTAGGTCGCCGCACAAGCAAACGTGCAGATTGACGCCGAGATTGGCCAAAAAGACCATTTCCGGATTGGAAACTAGCTTGTTTCGGACGGCCTCCTCCCGGGGGGCAGACCAATTTCGAATGCAGAGAGGACACCATGGCAATTGCATGCCGTGGCCACCAGCCACTTCCGGGGCTGTCCATCTGCTGTTACGGTTTTTTTCAGGATCTCCAGGTCTTCGGCTTGGTATCCTCCCAGCCCGGGTGCGAGCTGTGCGCTCGCAACCACGTGGACTGAAAATCCTTCCACCTTCAGGTGTCTGAGCAGCTCCCGCATCGGGACATCGCGTTTTTCGCCTGAAACCGTGCAGTATTCCGGTTCCTCACAATCCTCCGGACAGAGGAAATCCGCGTAGCTGACCAGCAGAACATCTTCACCGATGCGCCATGTGTTCGGCAAGGTCGTTTCCAAGGCATTGGGGATAGGTTTGGGCGTGATTCGAAACAGTCCGGAAAGCGTCCTTTTGAGCCACTCGCCTGCAAGATGAACAGGAACAGCGGGGACGATGAGGTCATGCGGGTGGAGTTGCGCGAAATGCTCGACGAGGAAATCAACGCCGTCTGCATGGACGGTTTCAATCGGGGGATCTTTGAGGGCCGAAAGTCGTTCGTCATCGGTATCCACAACGACGATTCGGGCATCATCGGGTCGGCGGGATCCCAGCAAACGCACAGCTCTGGCTCCAAAACGCCCCGCGCCGATGACGAGGACGATACGCCTTCCTGTTGTTGTCAACCTTTTCAAGGAGCTTTCCACCATGTGCTTCTACGCCCCTTTCCTGCATCTCTTTTTCGGGTAGGGTATGCCGGAGCAGATCATAAGCCGGGTTCTGTGTCCCAAGGGGGTCACCCCCCTCGGGCCGGTGACCATTCATCTGGACCCGCCGTTGCCGGCGGGTTCGAGCGGCCTACCCGGGAACTTGGACGGACAGCCCTCGAACGTTCCCCTATTTGGCCTTGCTCCGGGTGGGGTTTACCTAGCTCCCTCCGTCACCGGAGGGACTGGTGAGCTCTTACCTCGCCTTTTCACCCTTACCCGCACTGAATGGAAGCCATCCCGCGCGGGCGGTGTCTTTTCTGTGGCACTTTCCTTCCTGTCGCCAGGACTGGGAGTTACCCAGCACCCTGTCCTGCGGAGCCCGGACTTTCCTCCGCCCTGCCGGTGTCGACAAGGCAGCGGCCACCTGCTCTACTCCGACATACCCGAAGATCACGATATATCCATCAACCCCTGAAACCGCTCGTCCTCGCCCCAGTAAATGATGCGATGGCAGTTCGGGCAGCTCATGATGGCTTCCCCGCGGATCAGCTCATTGAATTTCTGGGGTGGTATATGGATGCGGCAAATCTGGCAGACGCCCTTGACGACTGGGCTGATGGCAGGCCCACCCCGGTGGTTCATAAGGGTAGTGTACTGCCGCAAGAGCGTTGCGTCAATCGAGGCTTCGAAGGTTTTTCGTTCCTGCAAGAGTTCGGCAAGATCACCTTCGAGTCTTTTGAGCTCGCTCAGGATTTGCGCCTGATCACTCTCGTACTGTCTTTTGGCATCATCGAACCGCCGCTGCGCCGTAGCGCATTCTTTATCTAGGCGCTCGAGTTCTTCCATGATCTCGAGAAGTCTGTCCTCCTGGATGCTCTTTTCCCGCTTGATATCTTCTATCTCTTTCAGAACGGCGCTATATTCTTTGTTGGATTTGATGTTCGAGAGCTTCAGGTTGCTTTTCTGGATCTTGTTTCGGAGATCGTCAAGATTCTGCTCCTTCATCCGCCGCTCTTTCTTGGCGTCTTCAAGATTTTCAAGGATATCCTGGAGTTCAGCCTCGGCCTGAGTGGCTTTTTCGGCCAACTGCCTGATGGTTTCGGGGCCCTCGGCACGCTTTTGATGGACCTTTCTGATCCGTAAATCACAATCCTGCAAACCGATCAAAAGTCTGATTGTTTCTTCCAATGGATTTTCCCTCTCCTTAATCTTTTCTTGGACTTTTTTCTGGCAACAACAATACCGTGAAACATACCGGCTCACCGTGGGTGATCTGTCGGGGAGTCAAAGGGACATCCCAATTTGACCTCAGGCAAGCCGGATTGGATCTTCCTCCTTCGAATCCCAGAGGATTACGGTGTCCCACTCTCTCTTTCTAAAGTTGGTTTCGAGCGTATCCCTAAAGGCACAGAAAGCCGCTCGTTCAGTGGCGTAATGGCCTGCATCGATCAGGGCAATGCCGAGGGCGGCTGCATCCAGGGCCTTGTGGTGGCTCACGTCACCAGTCACCAGCAGGTCTGCGCCTTTGCGAGAGGCCAATTCGGCCAAGTCACTGCCGGACCCCCCGACGACGGCGACGCGTTCAATCAGTGTATCCGATGACCCGATGACCCGCACGCCCGGTGTCTTCAAACACTCTTTGATGCTTTCAGCCATTTCATCGAGCGTGGTCGGCCTCTCCAGCATCCCCAGACGTCCCAGACCGATGTCCGGGCTTCCGGCGACCTCTTTCAGAACAGTGACATGGGTCAATCCCAAAATGGATGCAAGGCAATCGTTGATTCCCCCTGCAGCACTATCCAGATTTGTATGGGCGCAGACTATGGCGGTACCGGAGCGGATGGCTTCAAAAATCACGTTGCCTGGGTAATCTGCTGGGTCGAGCTTAAGGAGGGGCTTGAAGATCAGGGGGTGGTGGGTGAAGAGGAGTTGTGCTTGATGTCGGATGGCGGCTCGAATGGCTCTGAGGGTGGGGTCCAGTGCAAGCAGGATTTTCTGGACCCGTTTCGACCGGTTGCCCACCTGCAGACCCGGGTTATCCCAGGGTTCCGACAGGTGGGCCGGCGCCACTGATTCGATGAACTCCAGTATATCTTCCAACGTAGGGGTCATGGGGTAACCGGGTCGGGGCAGGGGATCACAAATGTGAAAGGCGCATCCTTTCGGTTATGCGCCTTGCCGTGAAAATGGCTCAGTCCTGATTCATATAATCCCGTCTGTTCCGACAAACTGCGGACTGCTGAACAAGTCTGGTGGGCCCACCTGGGTTCGAACCAGGGACCTACCGGTTATGAGCCGGTGGCTCTTCCAGCTGAGCTATAGGCCCATTGAATGCATCCACCCGTTTCTAAAATGCTGGCTTGCGGCCCTTTTGTCAAGGGAAATCCCAGTCAGACGAATACCCTGCCCGGATTTCCACTCCTCGCCTCGTTTCCATCCGGAAATGAGGATTTTTCTTCACACCCTTCGGGTGCTCAGTCCCACCGCTTCGCGGCGGGTCCCGGTTTCTTCACCGCTTCGCCGCTCAGTCCCACCGCTCCGCGGCGGGTCCCGGTTTGGCCAATATCAAGGAAATCAAGCGTTTGCGCGGAGGCGACCTGCAGGTCGCCGCACAAGCAAACGAGCAGATTGACGCCGAGATTGGCCAAAAAGACCATTTCCGGATGGAAACGAGGCTCTGTGCGTTGAGGCCAAAACGCTACACGGTCCAGAAAATCGAACCGTCGAAACAAACTTAGTTTTCGATGAAGCTCTTGAGCTTCTTGCTGCGGCTCGGGTGCCGCAGTTTTCTCAGGGCCTTGGCCTCTATCTGCCTGATCCGTTCGCGTGTCACGTTAAAATCCCGGCCCACCTCTTCCAGGGTGTGATCAGCCTTCTCACCGATGCCGAATCGCATCCGCAGAACCTTTTCCTCCCTGGGGGTCAGGGTCCGCAGCACCTTTCGAGTCTGTTCGGAAAGACTGAAGTTGACGACGGCATCACCCGGAGAAAGAATCCGTTTGTCTTCGATGAAATCCCCGAGATGGCTGTCTTCCTCTTCTCCGATGGGGGTTTCGAGGGAGATAGGTTCCTTCGCGATCTTCAGAACCTTGCGCACCTTTTCCAAAGGAAACTCCATCTTTTCCGCGATTTCTTCGGGGGTGGGTTCACGACCGTGCTCCTGAACCAGGTAGCGGGAAGTCCGAATCAGCTTGTTGATAGTCTCGATCATGTGCACGGGAATGCGAATGGTCCGTGCCTGGTCTGCAATGGCCCGGGTAATGGCCTGCCGGATCCACCAGGTGGCATAGGTGCTGAATTTGTAACCCCGCTGGTATTCGAACTTGTCTACGGCCTTCATCAGGCCGATGTTGCCCTCCTGAATCAAGTCGAGGAATTGGAGCCCCCGGTTGGTGTATTTTTTGGCGATGCTGACAACCAGGCGCAGATTGGCTTCGATCAGTTCGGATTTGGCGCGTTTAGCTTTGTCCAGGCTGTTCTCGACCCGCTTCAGCTTATCCTTCAGTTGCCTGGGCGTAAGGTTTGTCCGCTGCTTGGCTTGAAAAATGATCTCTTGAGCGTGTTCAAGCTTGCATTTCAGGTCCTCGAGTTCCGCTTTTTTCATCGCGATAGGCAGGATGATCTCATCTTCGGTGCAAACCTTAGGCAGTTTGGCGAAGCACTTTCTCAAATAGGAAATCGGCTTTCCGCCTGCAGCGAGCATGCACTCGGTGATCTGTTTTTCGCATTCCTCGATTTCATTCGCCAGGGTCCTCAATTTCCTGTACATCCCTTCCAACTGGGTTTTCTCCAGTTTGAAGGAATTGACCAGTTCCTTGATTTTGATCTGCCCGTTTTTTATTTCGGGCTGGAGTTTCCTCTTTTCCTCGTCGGACAACCGCCCTTTTGAGAATTCAAGCCTTTTCGCCTGAATATCGCCATGAATTTGCGCTATCTCGGTGATGAGATGGATCAGCGAGCCTTTTCGCTCGCCGACCTGGGTATAGTTTTCATCGTCTTCCAGGTCGTTGATGACATCCCTGAGCTTGATCTGACCTTCCTCGAGCTCTCTCCCGAGTTCGATGATGTGCTCGACACCCAGCGAACACTCGACGAGTACACTCAAGGCCTCCTTTTCCCCAGCCTCGATCCTTTTTGCGATTTGAACCTCCCCCTCACGCGTAAGAAGCGAGATGCACCCCATTTCTTTCAGGTACATCTTGACGGGATCCGATGCCCGGGAGGCCGAATCGGCGATATCGACGCGGTAGTTTTCCCGCTCTTCCGTGATCAGAGTGTCTTTGGCCTCGTCCCTCGATTTCTCGATCCTCTCTTTGGAGGCTTCGTCTACCACCATGATGTCGAGGTCTTCGAACATCATGATCAAATCGTCGATGCTGTCCTCCGAAGACATGAGCTCATCCGACAGATCACCGTTCAACTCTTCGTAGGTGATATATCCTTTGTCCTTGCCAATATCGATCAACCGTTTCAACCCGTTGATGTCGTTGTTTTTACCCATTCCAGTTCTACCTCCGCCTTTTTACACTACCCGCTAAGCCTTGGTAAGCCCCGCAAGATGCTGTGCCTTCAGCTTGCGGAGTCGGTCCAGTGCACGAATGTCTATATCCGTTTCCGCCTTTGCCTTTTGGATCGAGACGGCAATTTCTCGTTGTTCAATCTTATATTTAAACTCCGTTACGGCCAACAAGGCATCCGCTTCGGAATAATACGAAGGGCGCATGAGGGTTTCGCGCAAGACCATCCGCGCTTCATCGCTTTCGAGGCGCTCCTGCAACTCCTCATGAGTCGGCGGTCGTTGGGGGTTGCAGTGTCTGAAAAAAAGTTCAACGATCTCGATGACGACGCGGTCCGCGGCGAGGCAGCGCCACTGGCAATCCGCCAGTTCAAGGGCCTTTTCGGGGTGGTGAAGGACGAGATTCAGGAGTTGGAGGTCACTTCCGAAGCGCCGTGCCGTTTCCTTTTCGATCAGCACGGTTTCGAGCCGTGCCGCGTGCGCCGTGCCTATCCGGTTCCCGCCGGAGACCTTGGCGAGTTCGGGCCAGATGATTTCTTCCTGAAGATTGAGATGCTCCGCCAGCCGTTTGACGTAAAGTCGCCGCGGCGCCTCTTCCTGTATCTCGGCCAGGACCGGGAGGACATCCTTGAGGGTGGCCATAAGCGCTTCGATATGATCGGGGGGTTCTATGCGCGCTTTGTGGGCCAGGAAAAAATCGAAGAGCAAAGGGGCACTCTCCAGATAACGGTTGAAGGATGCCAGCCCACCCTTTCTGACCAGGCTGTCCGGGTCTTCGCCGGGGGGCAATTCGGCTGCGCGAGCCTGCACACCCTCCTGAAGAAAAAGAGGAAGACTACGCAGTGCCGCATTACGACCTGCTGCGTCAGCGTCGAAAACCAGAAAGACCTCCTTTGCGCAGCCTTTCAGTGCACGGAGGTGTTCCCGCGTCAGCGCGGTTCCGAGGGTGGCGACCGCTTCCAGAAGCCCTGCCTGAAAAAGGGTCAGAAAATCCATGTAGCCTTCGACGACGACAGCCCTGCCGCTTTGCCGGATGGAGTTCAGGGAGAGGTGCAGGCCATACAGGACGGCGCTTTTGTGAAATACGGGCGTCTCCGGAGTGTTCAGGTACTTGGGATGTCCATTGCCAAGGACGCGGCCCCCGAAACCCACTATTTTTTTCCGGGTGTCGAAAATGGGAAAGATGATTCGTCCCCTGAACCGATCGTAGTATCCCTGCCGTTCGCCCTGAGCGACCAGGCCCGCCTCGGCGGCGACCGACAGGTCGGCGCCTTGGCGCTTCAGGTCATTCGCCAGTCCGTGCCAGCTCTCCGGTGCGTATCCGAGCCTCAGATTGGTGCGGACGTCGTCCGTTACAGAACGGCCTTTAAGATAATCTTTGCCGGGTTTCCCAGCAACGGGATCCTTCAGCCTGGATTCGAAGTAAACGGCAGCCGCTTCGTTGATCCGGAAAAGCGCCTCCCGTTTATCGGCCCTCCGCTGGTCGACCGGGCTCCAGACCTCCGACTCGATCGGGACATGGTAGCGCTCCGCCAGATCCTTCAGGGCCTCCGGAAAAGAGGCGCCATGATATGCCATCCAGAAGGCGAAAATATCCCCGCCTTTTTTGCACCCGAAACAATGGAACATCTGTTTTTCCGGGCTGACTGTAAAGGAGGGGTCCTTGTCTCCATGGAATGGACAGAGCCCGACAAAGTCCCTGCCGGCCTTTTTGAGCTGAACGAACTGACCGATGAATTCGACGATATCGGCCTTCCGGCGGATTTCTTCCTTGGCTGTTTGCAGTGTGGCCATGATCCTCTTCATAAGAATCGGTGTATCGCGGCCCAACAAATATAATTCCGAATCTCAAGAGAGCAAGCGCCGCGCCCTCTCATTCACTTCTTTGCCTTGGGCCTTTCCGGCCAGCCTGGACATGGCTTCTTTCATGACCTTGCCGAGGTCCTTGGGGCCTTTTGCCCCGCTCTCGGCGATGATCTCCCTCAGAACCCCGTCGATTTCTTCCGGGTCCAACTGCCGCGGGAGGTACTCGTACAGGATGCGGATCTCAGCTTCTTCCTTGCCTGCAAGGTCGGCTCGTCCGCCGGCCTTGAACTCTTCGGCGGCCTCTTGCCCCTGCCGGATGGAGGAAGCGATCACAGCCTGAATCTCTTCATCGGTCAGATCGCGGTTGACCTCGACCCGTTTACGCTTCAAGGAGGTCTTGAGCATGCGGAGGCAGGAGACACGCAGCTCGTCCTTATTTTTCATGGCGCGCTTGAGATCTTCGGCGATAGTTGCTTCCAGGGACATATCTACCCTCATCGAAAACTTTCAGTTTATTCCTTCTTATGCGCATGTCAAGAAGAAAAATCAATGCTCAGATGGATAGCCTCCTCGAGGTCCAGGGTTCCGTCATAAAGCGCGCGCCCGGTGATCATTCCGATGACACCGTCTTTTTCAGTGTGCAGCAGTTCTTTCACGTGGCCGATGTGGGCGATCCCGCCCGAGGCGATGACCGGGGTTGTCAGATTCCTCGCGAGGGCCCTGGTGGCTTCCGTGTTGGGTCCCGTGCGCATCCCGTCCCTGAAGATATCCGTGTAGACGATGGCGGCCAGGTCATAGGGCTCGAATTTGCGGGCCAGTTCCAGCGGGGTCTCGGCAAACTCCTCGGTCCATCCTTCCGCGGCGACACGATTGCCGCGTGCGTCGATTCCGAGGATGATTTTTCCGGGGAAGGCGTTGCAGGCTTCTTTGACGAAATCCGGGTTTTTCAGTGCAACGGTCCCGAGGATGGCGTAGGCGATGCCCAGATCGAAGTAGGCCCTCAGCGTGGTAAAGTCCCTGATGCCCCCGCCCAGTTCGACCGGAATCTGAGCGGCCTTGACGATTCGGCCGATGGTCTCGGCATTGACCGGGCGAGCTTGGACCGCTCCGTCAAGGTCGACGATGTGAAGCCGCTGAGCACCCTTGCCTGCCCAAAGCCGAGCCATCTCTTCCGGAAAATCGGAGAACACGGTTTCCTTCGACATCAGACCTTGTTGCAGCCGTACGCAGCGACCCCCCTTGATGTCGATCGCGGGTATGATAATCAATCTCTCATTTCTCCTGTTTTGGGGAATGGCACCAAACTGGCTTCCATCCCGAAATGCTCTTCTTGACCGGCGCTGCCCTGCAAAACGGCATTTGCAAATGGACGCGGTTCTATCGATTACCTTCAAGGGGCATGGTCGAAACCAGCCCCTCGAGGCCGAGATCAGCCAATTGCTCAGCGGTCATCCAACGGCCTTTTCCTTTCATGAACGTTTTGAAATCGAATATGTTTTCGGTCAATGACTGTTGTGCCTTGTCGAATTTGCTGCGCCAGATCTGCTCTCCACTGGACGGGCTGATCAGATTGAAGGAAAAGGCGACTGAGGCCGGTCGATTGGCGGCGAAATCGGTGCCTTCCCGGTTCTGCCAGCGGTAGAGATAGCCCGCGAGGACTGCATCCGCGCCGAAGGCCAGCCCTATTTCCCGCAGCATGTCGAGTCGCCCCTTTCCGGTGAGCGATCCTGAATCGATCAATTTTTGATAAACGCCTTCAGCCTGTCTCGGCGAGACCAGTTCATAGCCGTCGAGGGCGAGAATTTTCGCGAAGAGATTTTCGTTCATAAAGGCGACGGCTTCGGCCGGGACAGGTTCGGCGCTGAAAAGGGAGCCGGAAAGCGGATCGCGAAGGACGTTGGGCGTCGAGCCGGGTGCCAGCGCGGCGGAAAACCCGAAAACAACGAGTTTTTTAATGGCAACCGGCTCAGTGATCGTTGTGGATGGCTTCCGATCACCGGCGCAGCCCGAAAGGGTCATGCAAATCGACAGAAACGCCGCTGCACAGATCATGCGCAGCAAGAGAGAGTGAACCATGGCAGTAACCCCTATTCCTTTCTTCAATGAGCCGGTTAAAGGGCCCCCTTTGTAGACGGGACGGCCCCCTCGCGGCGTGGATCGATCATCACGGCCTGATCAAGCGCCCGGCCGAAGGCCTTGAAAACCGCTTCGGCGATGTGATGGGCATTCTTTCCCGCAAGCAGGTCGATGTGCAGGGTGATTCCAGCGTGGACGGCAACCGCCCGGAAAAACTCCTCCAGAAGCCCGAAATCGAACCGGCCCGGGAAAGGGGCTGGGAAGGTCACGCCGTAGGCCAGAAACGCACGGCCGGAGATATCGAGAACGACGCGGACCAGGGTCTCGTCCATGGGGATGGATGCGGCGCCGTAACGGCGGATGCCCCGTTTGTCTTGAAGTGCCTGTGTCAGTGCGAGGCCAAGGCAGATACCTATGTCTTCCACGGTGTGGTGGTCGTCGATCTGGGTGTCCCCTTCCGCAGTCAACTCGAGGTTCATGAATCCGTGCGCGGCGAAAAGCGTCAGCATGTGATCCATGAACGGCACTGCTGTGGCGATCCGGCTTTGCCCATTGCCATCCAGGTCGAGCTTGAGCGTGATATCGGTTTCCCTGGTCTTTCTGCGGATCTCAGCGGTACGGCCCATGAGGTGTCACCCCGGTAGGAATGGTTTCAGAGATCTTGGAATGAAGAAGGTGCTGGGAGATTCAGGATGAGACCCCGGTTGACGATCCGGTGGTCTCAACCGCCGCCGGTTCCCGCTCCACCGCTGCTCCCGGATGGACGTTGCCCGGCGCAAGAAGCCACATCGGCCTTGTGAAGGTCTACGCAGAAAAAAATATGGTGGAGATGAGGGGATTCGAACCCCTGGCCTGTACGTTGCGAACGTACCGCTCTCCCACCTGAGCTACATCCCCACACCGTTGTGGCAATCGAGTCATCTGACCTCTTCCGTGATCAGACCCTATTTTAGTTATTATAACGATTCTGTTCTTATAGGCAACAGATTTTTCAGCGCCGCCTTTCAAAAGCGTTGACTTTTCGGGACACTATGGTAGAAAAAACTCTTACGCCCCCGTAGCTCAGGTGGATAGAGCACCAGATTCCTAATCTGGGTGTCGTGCGTTCGAGTCGCGCCGGGGGCACCAGGAAAATCAAGGGGTTAAGGTCGCAAGCCAAAACCCCTTTTTCTTTGAATGGATTTTGGTGAGCGGTGATTCTTCTCCCGCACATCCCGTGGCGACGGATCAAGCGCTTGAAGGAGGGCTTTCGGCCATGAAACTCGACATCAGGAACATCTTATGCGCGACGGATTTCTCCGAATGTTCGGATCATGCCCTGGCTTTCGCCCAGCAAATGGCAAAAAGGTTCAGCGCGAAGCTGTTCCTGTGTCATGTCATCGACATGTCTTATGCCTTCATGTACAGCTATGACTCCTCCCGGTCCCCGGAGGAGCAAGAGAAGCTCGTTATGGACACTGTCAGATCTCGGTTCAGGAACTGCGCTATTGATCCGGCCGTGACCTGGGAGCCCGTCGTGGTCAAGGGGCATCCCGTGGCCGAGATCTGCCGTCTGGCGCAGGAGAAAGATGCCGATATCGTCGTGGTGGCCACACATGGACGTTCCGGGGCCAAGTGGCTTGTTCTCGGGTCCGTGGCCGAAGGTCTCATGAAAAGCATCAGCCGCCCGTTGATCACAGTGGGATCGTCCCGGGCCCCGCTTGCCGCAAGCGATTTCCAGAGCTTCTGTTTGAGGCGCATCCTGGTTGGGACGGATTTTTCCCGCGACGCGGAAGCGGCGATCGATTATGCAGTGGATCTCGCAAGAGGGTTCGACGCGGAGTTGCACCTGGTCCACGTTCTGGAGCCGTCCAGGCACGTCCCCTTCTCGAGGACAAACGCGGGGAGGCTCAGCGGGGTGGAAACCTTTCTGGCCGAGAACCTGAAGGCCCGGCTCGCAGACCTGATCCGCACGATTGGAGGTCCGGGCCTTCGTTCCTGCAGCGCCATCCTGAAAGGGCGGCCCTGGGAGGCATTGGACCGTTACGCCTCCGAGCAGGAGATGGACCTCATCGTCGTCGGCGCCCGGGGGCATTCCCTCTTCGGGACGCTTTTTTTGGGCTCATGCACGGACCGTCTTACCCGGCTGGCTCCTTGCCCGGTGCTGTCGATTCGCACTCCGCACGGTTCCGCCGAATGAGGAGAACCGCCCTGACTCCGGTGGTGTGTCCCCCGGAGTGAACCCCGGATCGCCCTGTAGTTTCGTGTTCCTATCAGGCGCTGAACTGGTTTGCGTAGGCTTGAACCCTCTCCTCTGATTGTAATCCCGGGAATTTTTCCCAGCCGCCCCTGCGGATATCCTTATCGTACCTGACACCTTCTCGGAGTGACCAATGCTTCTTCTCGGTGCCGATTCGAGCCATCTCGAAAAAGGCTTCCGGTTGCGGCACCGAACGATGAGCTAGTTTCCATCCGGAAATGGTCTTTTTGGCCAATCTCGGCGTCGATCTGCACGTTTGCTTGTGCGGCGACCCACAAATCGCCTCCGCGCAAACGTTTGATTTCCTTGATATTGGCCAAACCGGGACCCGCCGCGTAGCGGTGAAGAAAAATCCTCATTTCCGGATTAAAAACTGGGTTCTATAGGGAAATCATTTCCGGCTAAGACAACCGCCAAATAGGGCAACAGGCCGAAAACCCATGTCAATCAAGGGTATAAGCTTTCTGGGCGAGCCTCGGAATTGATCCGGAGGAAACAGAGAACCAGGGGCTAAACAGAGAAAGAATGCCTGGAGGGTGGGGAGAATCGACGGTCTGGAGAGGTGTTCAGGAAGGATGTGAAGCGGGCGTAATTCCTTTGGAAATATGGGGAAAAAGAAAACCCGTCTCCTGGTAGAATGACCCCATGAAGACGGGCTGGATTTTCTTAAATGGTGGAGGGAACGCCGACCTACCGCAAAACAGTCTCAAAGCCCGCGCTCCTCGTAACTCATTGATAATAAACGCCGAAGTCATCTCACACAACTACTTCCCGATAACTCGACCAGAGAAACGATTTTCTCCCCTGATTTCCCGGCACCGGACGAGGGTGACGGGTTTGCAGTAAAACCGGATACCTGGCGTCGAGCCGCAACAACTTCGAATCCGTTTTACGGATGCCGGTTCGGTTCCCAAAACGGGAATCGAATTCCAAGGGATCTTGTTTGCTTCCTTGATCAAATAGTTTAACTTGTTCAAACATAATGACAGTTCGTTAAAAAACTGTCTCCAATACAACTTGCCTCCCCGTAGTACTCATGCCAAAATTTTCTCCCGGTACCGAGGCAAGCTGACGGTCACTTGAGTCCATCCACCTTGTTCGCTTTCGAATGTTACATCGCCCCCATGAAGTTCAACGATCCTTTTGACGATGCTTAACCCGAGGCCGGAGCCCCCGTGCTCGATTGATCGAGATTTTTCAACCCGGTAAAATTGGTCAAACACCCTGGGGATATCCGCCTCGGCAACACCTGGGCCTGTATTGGCGACTGTTACCGTCAGTCCGGCAGCAGAGAGATCGCCCCTCAGCGCAATCTGTCCTCCATCCACGTTATACTTGACGGCATTATCCAAAATATTCGATAGTGCGCGGTGCAGTTTTTGCTCATCTCCCTGGATGACGAGCCCCTTGGGAAGACGAGAGTCTATTTTGATGTTACGGGAATCTGCCAGGAACTTATATTCCCCAACCAAGGATGACAACAACTCGCTTATTTGGACCGGTTTAGGATCGATACTGGACAATGTTTCCAAGGAGGACAGGTTCAGTAGATCCTTGACCAATCGCTCCATGCGCAACACCTGATTTTTTAGTCTGAAGAGATTGCTCCTGATAAGAGGGGGCAGATTTCCGTCGTCACGGGAAGCAATTTCATCGACGGCGAGCCGTATGGTGGTGAGGGGCGTTTTCAGTTCATGCGAGGTATCAAATAGGAAATTCCTTTGCCTTGCAAAAGAATATTGCAGCCGATCCAACATCTGGTTGATGGTTCTGGCAAGTTCACTGAATTCATCCCGCTCTTTTCCATGCAGTATTCGCTGCTCAAGGTTATTTTCGCTGATATCCTGAGCCAAGTTTTTCATCTCACCAATCGGCCGCAGAATCTTGCCGGCCATGACATGACTTATAACGATCAATGCCAGGGAGGAAAAAACCAGCCCGGCCAATATCCCGAGAACCAACTCCCAGATCTCTTCGTTCAGTTTTTCCATGGGCCGTGCGATCTGGACAATGAACGATCGCCCGTCCAATTCGATTGACAGGGTCCTTACCCGAAAGGGTGAATTTTTGTTTCGGGACTGGGCCGACTTGATTTCTGCCTCAGAAACAAGGGGGCGTGCAATAGCACGAGAACCGGGATTCACCAGAGGCAACTTTACCGATTTTGCCAGATTGGACTGAAAAATTGTTTTGCGGGTGTTGCCATCGTAAATTTCAATCCAATACCGATCCATTTCTTGAGAAGCAGAATCTAGAAATACTGAATCTGATTCTTTTTGCGCTTTCACGAGCATCGTAGCTGTTCGATATGCTTCCTCTTTCAGCAGGGTGTCCAGAAGTTCGAAAGGTTGCTCCATCAATTCGTAAAACACGACAACAGAAAACAATAAACTGGAAAAAAAACCGGCTCCGACAATGAAGAGGGTGATCCTTGTCTTGACGGTCATTATTCCGTGTCTCCGATGATATATCCGACCCCGCGCACGGTTCGGATGATCCTGGCATTGCCGGTATCCCCAATTTTATGGCGCAGGTTCTTCATATGAACATCCATGAAATTGGACATACTGAAAGGATCGAAGTCATCCCCCCAGACATGTTCGGCCAGGCTGAAGCGAGTCACAACCCTGTCTTTGTTGTGTAGCAGGAACTCAAGAATGGAAAATTCCCTGGGGGTCAGTTCAACGGGCTTTCCACCCATGGTTACTTTACGTTTTACCGTATCAAGGGCCAGTTCCCCAAATTCCAGGACCGATTGACACTGGCCTGCGGATCTCCGGAGCAAGGCGCGTACCCGGGCCAGCAGTTCATCCATGGAAAATGGTTTGCTCAGATAGTCGTCCGCACCAAGATCAAGGCCCTTCACTTTATCGGTCGAGTCTCCCTTTGCGGTCAGCATCAGCACAGGGGCGTCGATCTTGATCTGTCTCATCTCTCTCAGTACCGTAAATCCGTCCATTTTTGGCATCATGATGTCGAGAATGATTAGATCAAAAGGGTTTTCGCAGAGTTTGTCCAGCGCCTCCTCTCCATTTGACACCGTCTCCACGATGTAGCGCTGGCTTGTTAAAATTTGCCGGATCTGATCCAGCAACGAGAGATTATCGTCAACAAGCAAGATTTTCATTTCCGCACGTTCCATGAAATTGATCTACCGTCATCTTTGAGCGCCTTAGCCGGCAAGCCATGAATACGGCTTTTCATGCTGAACGGGTAATCAGCCAAACACCAGCGCATATGACAATAATACCGGCCCAGCGGGTAGCGCCGATCCCCTCATTGAAAAACATTTGACCGGCAAAAGCCGTGACGATATAGCCGATGGAAAGTAGCGGATAGGCATAGCTGACCTCAACCCTGGAAAGCACCAGCAGCCAGACCGCCACGCTAACGACATAACACCCCAATCCGATCAATATAAAGGGGTTTAACGCCACCGCAAAAAAAATGCGGCTGCAGTTTTGCAAACCGAAGTCAAAATAGCCGATTTGACGCATTCCCTGCTTAAGGGCCAACTGAGCCGAAGCGTTGAGAAGCACTCCAAGTACAATGAGAGGAAGATATCTGGCCATGATCATCCTTTTGCTGTAACCGTTATTGCCAGTCTTACCCATACGAGCAAGACCACTTCACGACATTCACAAATAGCGCATTTCATATATAATTTCAATAAGATCAGTGAGGTGGCTAAAAACATATGACCAATAGGGCTACCGATGCCCTTCAAACCTTTGTTATGAGCCAATATCAAAATTTCCAGATAACATACCCTTCAGGACCACTCTGATCCTGGAAAACAGGCTGGGGGAGCTGATCCCGCCATCGGGCGATATGTTTCACCCTGGCAATCAGTACAGTCCTGCCCCGGTTGTTCTGAATCAAGTCGACCGCAGTTTGCATATCAAGCAATCTGCCAGCCGCATCTTTATATTTCATCCCGTAATCAAGCTCACCCGTTCCACCCAGTAAGTAAACATCGTTTCGTTTCAGATACCAGCCCACTGCCCTGATCGAATTTTTATCGGAAATGACAATATCTTTGCTATCAATACCTTGGGCGTATTGTTCCAAAATGGGTCCAGGCGATTTTACCTCTCTGGTCAAGTCCGGAATAGTAAAGTGAACAACAAAAAATAGAAGAAGCGGCGAGAGACCGAGTAAAAGTGTTTTGCTGACCGTTGTCCGGCTTCTGAAAGCCCAAACGAGAAATAGTACAAAATACGCCAAGCCATTGACGACCATCACGGCTTTCCATGCCTGGCTGTATGGTCGGAACCCGTTGAAACCAAAAAGTTGAACATACAAAAAAGCTACTAAAATCAGACTGAAGAGAATGGTGTTGACAACAATCCCCCCCTGGAACAGCCTGCTCCGCGTATCTTTCTTTAGCACATGCAACAACCCAAAAGCGATGAGAATGGCAAACGGCGGGAAACAGGGAAGTATGTAGGTTAAGAGCTTCCCGTTTGAAAAAGAGAAGAACAAAAACGGCAGCACCAGCCAACATAGACAAAATTTCAGCAACCGGCCTGCCGCCCCCTGTTCAAACAATCGGGTTTTTATTCCCGGTACGGCTGCGGGCACCATAAACACCCAGGGAAAAAACATGCCCGGTGCCGTCAGAAAGAAAAACCAGAACGACTCTTTATGTTGAGCATTGTCGGCCATAAACCGGCGGATATGTTCGTTCCAGAAAAAGAAACGCCAGAAATCAGGTTCCCGAAGGTGGATTGCGATACTCCATGGCAACGAAACCAAAATAGCGGTTAGAATCGGCAGCCAGCTCATGCGCAACAAATCGGCATACCGGCGCTGCCAAACCAGATAGGGCGCTACCGCCAAAACCGGCACGGTAAATCCGAGAAACCCCTTGGTCAGAAAGGACAGGCCGCAACTCAGACCGGCGAGAAACAGGTAACCTTTTTCTCGCCCCGACCCTGGCGGTGACTCCGTGGCAAAATAGAAAGCGGTAATGGTCGCCGTAAGAAAGAATGAGAACAAGCTGTCTAACACGGCAGTGTTTCCCACCCCGAACACCTCAAAACAGGATAAAAAAACAAGAGTGGCCAGAATAGCCGGAAAACCGCCGTCTTCATTTTCACGACGGGAAGTTCGCCATACCAATACATATATCAACAAGGCTGACAAACCCACGGATAGGGCGGAAGGGAGGCGTACGGCAAAGTTGTTTTCCCCGAACATCAGAAGTGAGCCGGCATGAACCCAATAGCCCAGCACCGGTTTTTCAAAGTAGCGCAGACCGTTAAGATGAGGCGATATCCATTCGCCGCTGGCAATCATTTCTCGGGGAATTTCTCCGTAGCGCGTTTCATCCGGAACAACCAGGTCACGCACCCCCAGGGGAAGAATGTACGCCAGTAAAAAGAATGACAGAATTAATAGAATGTAGCGTTTATTCAATGTGCTCATCGTTTGCTGACCTTATCGTGAATTTCCATGCTATCCGTGTCATCCTGGCAGGCAAGCCATCCGTCCCTGCCGGCGAGAGTACCTCTAACCATCCTTGATTTTTTTGCTTTTCCGGTTTCGCCAAGAATGTCGCCAAGAGGCACGAAGACGATATCCCGCTGTTGTGACTTGAACAAAAAATCCCGGAACAATTCCAGGCAAGCGACCCCCTCCACTTCGGCGTGGATGGTCAACACATTGAGCTGATCGGGACGAATCATATTCAAAAGGTGGTCGTTGTAAGTCTCTGGTGTGCATTGGCGGCCGACGAGCTCATCGTAAGTCGGCAGCGTGGTCGGGACCTGAACATGACGAGACGGCCGGTTGTCGATCAGCGGATAAAAAAGCGAACGACCGCGACAATCGGATTCAAATCGAAAAGGGAATTGCTCTAACGCCAATAGCGCTTCAGGTGTCACCCTCCAGGCAGGGGCCGCGAAACATTCTGGGGCGTGTCCCAGGATATCCGTCAGTAATTCGTAGCCTTTACGGATTTCAGCGATTATTGCGGCCTGATCCATCTTTTCAAGCGCCATCTGCCAGCGGTGATGGTCCCAGGCATGTAGGCCGACCTCATGCCCCGCCTCCACAACCTGACGAATCGGACCAGGACAGCGCTTACCGATCACAGCTCCGGGCCACAGGGTGCCCCGCAAAAGAATATCCCATCCATACAGACTGACCGCCCGCGTTCTGAGCATCTTGAGCAGAAAGGTGGGCCGCATCAAACGCCAAAGATGTCGACCCATATTGTCTGGCCCCACTGAAAAAAAGAAGCTGCCCCGGATTTGGTGCCGGGCCAAAAGGTCGACCAGGTTCGGAACCCCGATACGGGTGCCCCGCAACGTATCGACATCTACTCGCAGGCCGACATGGCACATGATGCCTCCGCTGCGCATTCCACCGCCGATTTAAGAAAATAATCCAGCGTTTCTTCAACGGACTGCTCAAAAGGCACGTTCGGCGTCCACCCCAAAATGCTCTGAGCCTCGCGGATCGATGGCCGCCGATGCTGAACGTCCTGATAGCCCGACCCATAATAGGCTCGGGCCTCGATTCGTTGAATTCCGCCAGCCGGAGGGAAATGATACCGAAGTGGATGACCGTCAAATTTTTCCCGAAGCATATCGGCAAGAGCGGCCATACTGTATTCGTTGTTTGGATTTCCGATATTGAAGATGCGCCCATTGCATTGGTCGTTCTTGTTTTCGATGACCCTGAAGAGACATTCGATACCGTCCCTGAAGTCGGTAAAACAACGTTTCTGCTTGCCGCCGTCCACCAGGCGAATCGGGGTGCCTTCCACCAGATTCAGGATGAATTGGGTGATCACGCGTGAGCTACCGATCCGGGCGGATGCCAGGGAGTCGAGTTTCGGGCCTACCCAATTGAAAGGTCGGAAAAGGGTGAATTGCAGCCCCTGACTCTTGCCGTATGCCCAGATCACTCGATCCAACATCTGCTTACTGCAGGAATAGATCCAACGTTGTTTATGGATGGGGCCAAGAACAAAGTTTGACCGCTGCTCGTCAAATTCATCATCTGTGCACATGCCATAGACTTCCGAGGTGGAAGGAAATATCAGCCGTTTCCCATACTTGACGCAATACCGCACGACACGCAAATTTTCTTCGAAATCCAGTTCGAATACCCGCAACGGATTGCGGACATACTCAATCGGGGTGGCAATGGCCACCAGCGGCAGGACAATATCGCATTTGCGAACATGATACTCGATCCATTCCCGCATGATCGAAATATCGCCTTCCGTGAAATGAAAATCTGGATGCCCCAACAAATGTCCGATGCCGCTCGAACACAGGTCCATTCCGTGGACCTCATAGCGGCCGCTTTCCAACAACCGCTCACTCAAGTGATTGCCGATAAAGCCGTTGACGCCAAGGATCAGGACATGCTTTTTGCGGTGTTCCTCTGTTACCGTCTCGGTTTGGCCGTTGAATCGCATGCCGACAGCCAAGTTAAGTTCCTGCGCGAGTTGCCGGCCGCTCATGTAAACGCCGTTTTCACTCTGCCCGTAGCGAACCTCCACCGCGCCGTCGCCACAGGCGATTCGCAGAGGATCTGTCGATAGTATGCCGCCTGGATAGGCCCCCGGCGCTGCTGCCGTCGTCTCAACGTCCCAAAAGATGCACTTGCGGTTTCCCAGAAAGGAAAAAGCACCTGGATAGGGGCGGGTCACCGCCCGCACCAGATTTCGAACGACTGCCGCATTTCGAGTCCAGTCGACCAACCCGTCCTGCGGTCCGCGCCCGCCAAAATAGCTTGCCAACGCTTTGTCCTGTGGAACGCGGTCAACCTCGTTTCCCCGGATTTTCGGCAACAGGACATCGAGCATTTCTCCCGCTGCACTGGCGAGCTTCGCATGCAGGGTCAAGGCCGTGTCGCTTTCTTCGATGGACACTTGCTGTTGTCCGACGATGTCACCGTCATCCGGCCGTGGCGTCATGTAATGCAGGGTCACCCCGGTTTCTTTTTCTCCATGGATCAACACCCAGTTCACCGGACAGCGGCCCCGGTAACGGGGCAGAAGCGAACCGTGAAGGTTCAGACAGCCCTTCAAGGGGACGGCGAGGATCTCCTCGCCAACCATCTTGCGGTAATAAAAAGAAAAAATGACGTTCGGCGCCAATTCCCTGATCCGTTCAACCCAGAGGGGATGGTTGATATCTTCCGGCGCATAGACCGGAATATCATTGGCGGCCGCCAATTCCGCCACTGACTCGAACCAGGTATTTTCATTCGGATCGTCCTCATGGGTAAAGACCGCCTGGATATCATAGCCATGCGCCAGAAGGGCTTTGATGCCAACGCATCCGATATTGTGATAAGCTAATACAATTGTTTTCATAAACTTCTCCTAAATAAATTCAAACTTGTCGATTTGCTCGACTTGCGACCATCGTATAGAGAGCAGAATCGGGTTGGTCGCCGCAATCATCGAGGGAGTTGCCCCGGATTTCATGGATAAAAAAGCGGGGCCTGCTGCGAACATCGTGATAGATGCGTCCGATGTATTCACCGAGAAGACCCATGCCGATAAACTGTGCCCCAATAAAGACAAAGAGCACCGCAAACAGCGTAAATATGCCCTCGGCAGCCCACTGGGAGCCGTAGGCAAATCGCAACACCATCAGAAGGACGCCGAAACCGATGCCGCTGGCCGCGATGAGCAACCCCAGCAATGAAAGTAAGCGCAGGGGAAAAGTGGACATAGAGGTGAGCAGATCGAACTGGAGCGAAATCAGTTTGAAGAGGCTGTACTTGGATTCACCGTTTTCCCGCAAGGCGTGTTTGACGGGTATTTCAGCGGTGCTGCCGGCAAAACTGTTGGCCAGGATCGGAATAAAAGTGGAGCGCTCCCGACACTGGAGCATGGCCTCGACAACCGGCCGCCGGTAAGCCCTGAGCATGCAACCGTAGTCATGCATCATTACCCCGGTGGTCTGCCGGACGAGTCGGTTGACCAGCGCCGATGCTGTGCGGCGGAATAGGGAGTCCTGCCGATTTTCGCGCACCGTGCCCACGACATCCACACCGCGATCCATTTCATCGACCAGTCTGGGGATTTCTTCGGGAGGATTCTGAAGGTCCGCATCCAGCGTGACGACGATATTGCCCTTGCTCTGCTCCAGCCCGGCAAAAACCGCCGCGTGCTGGCCGTAATTCCGGTTCAAAATCACGCCGACGACTTCAGTGTGTTGATCAGCGGCCTGGAGAATGAGATCACGGGAGCCGTCCCTGCTGCCATCATCCACCAGGATGATTTCGAAATCGCGTCCGTTTTTTTGGCAGGCGGCCAGACAGCGGTCAATAAGCTCCGGCAGATTGTCCCTTTCGTTATAGACCGGGATGACCACTGAAAGATCCGGTGTGACATTCATGCGAGCACCTCCTTGATGGCCGCAACAACCTCATCCACATCGTTCAAGGTCATGTCCGGAAACAGGGGAAGCGAAAAAATCCGATCCGAATTCCACTCTGTGTTCGGCAGTACGCCTTCGGGCAGTTGCAATGTCTCGCGGTAATATTTCTGTCTGTGCACTGCCTTAAAATGGATACCCGTACCGATATTCCGCTTTTTTAGTTCCGCCATGAAGGTTTCCCGGTCCATACCCACCCGCTTTGTGTCCAGACGGACAACAAACAGGTGCCAGGCGTGGCGCATGGGATAGGAAGGAACGGCGAGAGGCACGATTTCATCAACATTGGCTAACAATTCCCTGTAACGATGCGCCAGAAGCGCCCGTTTTTGATTGAACTCGTCCAACCGGCGTAATTGTCCTAAAGCAAGGACCGCCGCCATATCGGTCAAGTTGTACTTGAATCCAGGCTCCTGAACCTCTGCCTGCGGAGAACGCCCCTGAGTGTTGCGGTCATAGGCGTCCACGCCAAGCCCGTGAAACTTCAGCCTCCGGATATGTTCGATAAGGCCAGGGTCGTTGGAACAAAACATCCCGCCTTCGCCGCAGGTCATGTTTTTGATGGGGTGGAACGAAAATATGGCGGTTCCCCGTCGGCCGATTCGTTCTCCCCGGTATTCTGTGCCGACGGCATGGGCCGCGTCCTCGACCAACGGAATGTTGTTTGCCGAAGACAGTTGCCGCAACGGGTCCATGTCCACCGCAGCGCCTGCGAAATGCACAGGGATGATCAGTCTGGTACGTGCGGTAATGAGCGGTTCAATGGTTTTCGCCGAAACCAATAGCGTCTCGCGCTCGATATCGGCAAAAACCGGCGTGGCTCCGGCGAGTTTGATGAGATTCACTGTGGAGACCCAGGTCATGGAGGGGGTGATCACCTCATCTCCGGGGCCGATACCCAGGGCCGCCAACAAAAGATGCATGCCAGCCGTACCGGAACATAGCGCCACTGCCCCTTCAGTATTGCAGTAAGCTTTAAAGGCCTCTTCAAACTCGGCGGCCTTGGGGCCGGTGGTGATCCATCCGGAACGTAGAACTTCGGCCACCGCCTCGATTTCGGGTTCGCTGATGGACGGTTTGGAAAACGGCAGAAATGTTGTCCGCATAATCTCTTCCCTCTATCCAGGTTCAATCATTTATATGCCGGATCGGAAAGGGATCTCCTGATCCGATCCGTTGTTGGGTGGGAATGTAACAGACGAAAATGAAGAAAGGATGAAGCGGCGAGGAAAAAGGATTCCGGGTGTTTTTTATCAAATCAGTCAGTCAACACTTGGTCTGCCAACAACACACCACCGCTCCATTGTGTCCCTTGATGCTCATGGACAGTTCGCGTTTCACGATCCGCCCGATGAACCAGCCTTACTTTGAATGTGCCACCGAGTGTTTGCTCCAGCAGGTGCAACGGACGTTCATAGTTTCCGGTATCCTTTGCCATGGTTATCAAGCCCGCCAGGCTGCGCCCCTGCTGTTCCTCTATGGTCCCGACAAATAGAGGTGTATCTTTTCCGTTTATTTTGACATCGGCGGACCAGAGGCGAAGCACAAGACGCTGGACCCCTCTCCCCGTTCGAACAAGGCGCAAACGCTCCACCTTGCCGTCGTGAAGTAGCGGCAAAACCGGGAGCTGTTCAATCGGCGTGCCTGGGGCAAACATCCCAAGGAAACTTTTTGGATTCATCGGCAACGGTCGCCGCCATCCTTTACTCATGAGAAAGCGGGACAGCTCATCGGGTGATCCGGCCCACTGGACGGTGAGAGGTTGTTCTGGTTCGCCCTCCATGTCGACCCGCCAAGCTGGAAGGTCGCGCCAGACATCGGCTTGCCATGATGTGAGCGCAATGTTCCGCATGGGATGGCGCGGGGCATAAAACGCTAAGTCCTTTTCGTGCTTCTGAACCACATGCCAGCTCCCGGCAATGGCGATAACGAGGACAACCGTCGATGCCAGCAAACGCCGAGGAATCTCGTCATCAGCCCCCTTCAGCCAGGCTATTCCCATGAACGCTGTCCAGCTTGTGCCGACAAAATAGCCGCCCAGGACATCGGAAAGCCAGTGTGCGCCCAGATAAAGACGGGAAAAGCCGATAACAAAGGAGATCAAAACAACGCTTGAAAACAACCCCAAGCGCCATGCTCCGGTCAGTCTCCGGGCAAGCAGGATGGCAAGAAATCCATAAAGGATCACGCTCATGGTCGTGTGGCCGCTGGGGAAACCGTAGGCCGAAGCACCGTGGTAAATAGCCACGGGTCGCGGCAAATGAATGGCCCATTTGAGCAACTGAACCCCCAACAGGCCGCCAAGCGCAGCCAGTGCCCAGAAAGTCGCCGCCCGGCGGCAGCGTTTCACGAGCAGAACAAGCAGAACCGTGCAGAACAGGGCGATATTGACGAACGAATCACCTAACTCGGTTACCCCGACAAAGGCATTATCCACCCAGGGGGTACGAAGAGATTGAAGAAAGTGGTATACCGCTTGGTCCGCGACAACCAGCGGGTCTTTTGCCATAACATCCTGCAACACACCAAAAAAGCCCCACCCTGCTGCAAAAAGGAGCAGCGTTAAAAATGCGAACAGCAGTTCTTCTCCTTGTTTGCTGAAAATCAGGATCGAAGTAGTTCGTTTAAAAAGCCGTGGCACAGTCCCTTGATGTGGAAGTTCCGTCGTTGTCCATTGCTTCAAAACGGCAAAAACGGCTGGTCCTTTGCGGTCTAATAAAGACAGGGTTCTCGTGGATATCCAAATGAGACTCCATATCCCGGCCACGAGTATCAACACGAGCACGGCCAATCTGGTGCTGACGGTCCCCGCCAACGCCAGAGATGCTCCGAAAAAGACCCCCGGCAGGATATAAACCAAGGCCCAACCAATGGCCGAAAGAACATTGACAACGCTGAAACGCACAGGGTGCATGCCCAGCATTCCCGCCACGACCGGTATCATCGGGCGCACCGGCCCAACGAAACGACCGAAAAGAACGCTCTTGACCCCGTGGCGATGAAAAAAGGCTTCTCCCTTGTTCAGCATTCCGGGGTGGCGTGAAAACGGCCAGATATTGACCAGCTTTTCTTTGTAATGATGCCCCAACCAATAACTGACACCGTCTCCGGCAATCGCTCCGATCATGGCCATCAGAAGAACGGGAAACAGGTTCAAGCTGCCTGTGGCCACAACCGCTCCGACACCAAACATGATCACCGTACCCGGCACCAGAAGCCCCACCAATGCCAGGGATTCCGATAGTGAAATCAGGAATATCAGGCCATATGCCAACTCGGGATGATGGCTGATAAAGGTCAGCAACGTATTCAGATACGTTGTCATCGGGGCACCTCGCAAAATGGTCGCTGCCGCCACGCCTTGAGGACAATACCCATCAACGCCAGTGCGGCGAAGATCGCCCCCGCATAGAAGGTAAAGGATGCGCCGAAGCGATCCCACAACAGCCCCGCTGCGGCGCTGGCCATCAACATGGCGATGCCGCTGACCAGATTGAAAAAGCCATAGGCGGTTCCGCGCAGATCCACAGGCGCTGCGTCGGCAACCATGGTCGCCAGCAATCCCTGGGTCATCCCCATGTGAAGCCCCCACAAAGACACCCCGACGGCGACGGTAAGCCAATGGTCGTTTGCGGCCAATACCAGGTCGGCCGCGATCAGAACGATCAGGCCCAGCGACAGCAACGTGCCGTGGTTCGTTCGATCCGAGAGCCTGCCGAAAGGATAGGCTGATCCTGAATAGACGAGGTTCATGCCGACCATTACCAGGGGGACGTAGGCGACCGGAATACCTCCTTGCTGGGCGCGGAGCACAAGGAATGCTTCACTGAACCGCGCCAAGGCGAAGACCGCGCCAATACCGACGACCCACCAGTAAGCCCCGCTCAGTCGCCTGAGATTGTCGCGGCGAATCGGATTGGTGCGTTCTTCACCAACGTGCCGTTCCGGCTCGCGCACGCCGAACAGGAGCAGAGCGACAGCGATCATACCCGGGATGACAGCGACCCAAAACACGGCTCGGAAGTTGTTGGCCCAAAGCAGCATCAAGCCAACCGCCAGCAGCGGGCCGAAGAGCGCCCCGACCGTATCGAGGGATTGACGCAGGCCGAATGCCGCGCCGCGCATCTCGGGTGGAGCCAGGTCAGCCACCAGCGCATCGCGGGGAGCGCCCCGCACCCCTTTTCCCACGCGATCCAGCAGGCGGGCGGTGAAAACGATGGCGGCGGATGGCGCGATGGCAAACAACGGCTTGGTCAGCGCTCCCAAGGAGTAGCCGAAAACAACCAGTACCTTGCGTTTACCCAGATAGTCGCTGAGGGTCCCGGAAAATACTTTGACGATGAGAGCTGTGGACTCGGCCACTCCTTCGATCAGGCCGACGGCGAACGTGCTTGCTCCCAAGGTGCCGACCAGAAAAAGGGGAAGCAGGCTGTGGATCATCTCGGACGAGATGTCCATGAACATGCTCACCAGGCCGAGAGCCCAAATGCTGACGGGGATACGCTTGAATGGCGTGTTTTTCATATCCATTTCATCTTCGTCGTCAGCAGGAACACCGTCGTCGCCACGGCAATGGCCACACGATAGTAGCCAAAGATTTCCAATCCGTGCCGGGACAGGTAACTCACCATCCATTTCACGGAGATGGCTGCGGCGATGAAGGCCACCACCACGCCGACGATCAGCGAAAAATGATCGAATGTCTGCAGCATCAACTGGCCATGCTTCAGCGTGTCGTATGCCGTGGCCGCGCCAAGCGTCACGACCCCCAACAAAAAACTGTATTCGACGGCCGCCTCCATTGTCAGCCCCACCAGCAAACCGCCCACAATGGTGACCAGGCTACGACTGACACCAGGCCACATGGCGATGCATTGGGCAAAACCGATGATCAATGCCATTCGCCAAGTCATGTCGTCCAGCAAGCTGCCGGTTCGTGCTCCCTGATCCCTTGCTCGGTTGCGCCAACTCACGGCCAATATGGCGAGACCGCCGAGCAGCCATGCGGCGACAACAGGCCACGGTCCGAAGAGGTATGATTTGATCACCCTATTGAACAGCAAGCCTAAAACCGCAGCGGGCAGAAACCCGGCCACCACGTTGAACAACAGTCGGCGGCCGGTGGAATCCTTTCCCATCATCCCCCGCAAGATCTGTTTGATCCGCCCGGAATAGAGCCAAAGCACGGCCAGGATGGCTCCAGCCTGAATACAGATGGTGTAAGCGTCAACGGCTTCCTTGGTTTGTTCCCGCTGCGCTGGAGATTGACGAGGATCTTCGCCGATACCCATGATCTTTTCCGCCAGCAGCAGATGGCCCGTAGAGCTGACCGGCAAATATTCCGTGAGTCCTTCGACCACGCCCAAAACCACGGCCTGGGGGGTGGTCATTATTTTCTGTTCAACAGCAACCGCCGGATTTTCCCCAGGCGTTCCTTCAGAGCCGAGAGCTGAAAAGGAACACACCAGCAATGTCAAAGCCACGATGACGGCTGCATGCAATCTTTTCCCCATGGGCGCTATTTCTCCATGTCTTGAAAATTCATTTCATCTCCAAATAAAAAACATACGACGCTGCTAATATAGAAGGTCGAAGCTTACCTGGACATTCGCCCAAGTTTACTTTTTGGTAAACTTCAGGAGCGGTTTTACTCTGAAAGCTTCTGCTCCCGCCTTGAATGGCTCTGACTTTTACGCAAGTAAAGAAACACAGTGACACCACATGCGATCACCAGAAACAGGGTGACCCAGTGAAGGTTTTCCAATACCATCTGCTCATTGCGTCCGAAAAAATAGCCCATGCCCGCCAGCACCAACACCCATATTCCCGCGCCCAACGCCGTGGCCACGCAAAAAATGAACATATTCATGCGGGCCAGCCCCGCCGGAAGTGAAATATACTGGCGGATGCCCGGAAGCAACCGGCCGACAAAGGTGCTGATATGCCCATGACGTTCAAAAAAGCGGTCTGCATTTTCCAGGGACTTGGGGCTGACCAGCAGATACCGACCATATTTCATAAAAAACGGTCTTCCGAACTTCAGGGCGATCCAATAGTTGAAGACGGCCCCTAACAGGCTACCCAAGGTGCCGCAGAGGATGACCATTCCAATGTTCATTTCTCCACCCGCCGCAAGGTAGGCGGCCGGTGGGATGACTACCTCGCTGGGAAACGGAAAAAACGAAGACTCCAAGGCCATGAGCATCACGATTCCCGGATATCCCCATTGGCCAACGGTATCGGCCAGCCAAACGATAGCCTGGTGAAACATGTCAAAGCCTCCCGTTCCCATGACGCCGCCTTGTATTATTGAAGATCATCAGACCGATGAACAGCAAGGGTATCGCCGCCGCCACCGGCAACACCCTTCCTGCCTGAAGCACCGGCTTTTGCCTGACATGGAACTGAATGGTCGGGCTGGTGTATACTTGTCGGCCGCCACGGTCGGTAACGCTGACCACCACCCGATAATCGCCGCCCTTGATCAGCCGCATGGGCCAATCGGTCCGCAGGGTCTCTCCGGGTTTCAGGCTCGCTCCGGTGACGGCCTTGTGCGCGCTCCAGTCTTCCAGGTCAACCGGCTGTTCATTGCCTGGATCGATTTCCACCAGGCTGATCCACGCCACCAGACCTTCAATGGGGGTCCCCCCCGTGTTGGTGATGGTGCTCCAGAATTGCAGGTGGTCTCCCATGACAGGCGACGTCGGATTTTTTCCACCGGGCTGAAGGTCGAGGGCCACAGGGGCCTGAGCCGCCGCTGAAACGGACACTAACAGGAACGCTGAGAGAATAACCGGAAACAGAGTTTTCCATATTTTCATGATGGTTCCCCTTATTGAAAATTGGGATGGGCGGCACTGCGGCGGGCCGCAAGCAGGCAAAGTACCAGCCATACCGTCACAAGGATCAGTCTTGACGTCTGAGCCGAAAACGGATCGCTATCGATAATGACACTATCGAAGGTGTTGAGCGCTCCGGCAAACGGGTTGATCGCGTCCAAGATGCGTCCGACGGCAGTGCCGCGCAGACCGGGTCCGATGACCAGCGGACTTGCGGCCAGCATCAGCAATGTGACCGTACTGAGCAGGGATGCCAAAAAAGCTCCCCGTACGGGCAGACAACGCCATTGCAAGATACCCGAACCCGAGCACTACCGGGGTGCCAAAAAGGGCCAGATAGAACAGGGCCGCGCCAAGGTTTTGGCCGCTCGCGCCCACCGCCCACAGGTAAGGTGTCGCCACCGCAAACATGACTCCCCAGGCGGCCAGCATACCGACGGCCTTGCCAGCCAGCAAGGCGTCAGGAGCGACGGGCGCGCACAGCAGGGGCACCAGGGTGGCCCGCTCTTTTTCACCGGCATAGGTGTCGCTTCCCAGAATAACGGCAAGAAGCGCTCCGGCGGCCAGGACCGTCCCGGCCATCATGTAGACCACCTGGGCGTTGTCGAGCAGACTCAGTTCGGTGGTACTCACCAGGAGCAGGCTGAACGCTGACAGCAAGCCGCTGAAGGCCAGCAGCCAAAGCATGCCCCGTTGACTGCGCAGCATCTGCGCGCTTTCCTTGCGAGCAATGATCCAGATCGTATTCATAATACTGCCTCCTGAGCATGAGGCCTGTCCTGGCCGGTATGACTCATGTAAAGCTCCTCCAGACTCGACGCCTCGGAACGAATTTCCAAAATTTTCCAGTCGCGCCGCCACAATTCATGCCAAAGAGTGGACGGTCCTCCGGATGGCGCGGCCTGGACTTGAACGTACCACCAGCCGCCTTCACGTCCCGCTATGGCGACCCCGGCCGGAAGGTTTGTGGTGTCCGGCGCGGATTCCAGGCGCAGGCGGTATCGTTGACCGCCCCCCTGTTCCGCCAGCAGATCACCAAGGGAGCCTTCGAGCCGGGTGCGGCCGTTGTCGATGATCCCGATCCGGTTGCACAAACGGTCCACATCGTCCAACAGGTGGGTACACAACAGCACTCCAGCCTTTCCGTCGGAGGCGAATTCCACCAACAGGTCGTGAATCTCGCGCCTGCCCTTGGGATCGAGTCCGTTGGTGGGTTCATCCAATATCAACAGTTTGGGGCGAGATATTAAAGCCCGGGCCACGGCCAAACGCTGCTTCATTCCTCTGGAATAGGTCCCGATAGGACGGTGCGCCTCTGCACCAAGTCCCACTTTTTCCAGCATTTTTGCCACATCCTGCTTTGTGGGCGCAAAATCATACAACCCTCCGTACCATTTGAGATAATCGGGAGCGATCATCCAGTCGTAAAACCCCGCTTTTTCCGGCATCACCCCCACCGAACGGCGGATGAAAACAGCGTCGTCCGCTGGGTTACCGCCCAGAACGCTGATACGTCCACTTCCGAAAGCACGGAGGCCCAAAAGGGCAAAAATAGTGGTGGATTTGCCGGCACCATTCGGCCCCAGCAGACCATACGTGTCACCGGGACGCAGATGAAGATCAATGCCCTTGAGGATTTCCTTTCCTTCGATAGGTAACCGAAGGTTCTCGATATTAATCATGGCATAAGCCTCGCGTTGAAAATTTGACACGGCATTGCCGCCGTTGATAACAGCGCGCCCTGAACACCAATTTGACAGACGGGTGTTCAGGGCGCACTGATTAGATTAATCCTCGTCGTCCGCTTTATCCTTTTCCATGGCCAGCACCTTTCCCGAGCCGGCATCCACCTTCACCTCCATGATGGCCTTGCTGGCCGAAACCACTTCGACGTCGTAGACCAGAAAACCGTTTTCGTCCTCAAGCTCCGTTTTCAGGACTTGGCCCTGGACCGAGGCCAAGGCTCGCTCAACGGCTTGGTCAATCGAAATCTTGGCCATCGAAGGGAATTCGGCTTCGGTCTGTTTTTCGATCCGGATGGTGCCATTCTTGACTTCGGTATCGTCCGTATCGGCAAAACTTGCTCCCGCAACGGCAAGCCCGACGACCAAGGCCCCACTTCCCACAACAGCAATCCATTTCTTCTTCATGATAATACCTCCTATTATCAGGTTGTTTCGGCAGTAACATCGGCCAGACGACCAACGCCTTGCCCTGTCGGTTGACACCACTATAAAACGCCATCATGAAGAGAGCATGAACGGGAAAGCGCAAAATCGTTTCATTTGGAAATGGGTGAAGGCGCATTAACCATTCTGAAAAATCATGTTAATTTTAAAGCCTCGAATCCCAGACGCCGGAATCAAGCCGGGTGCCGTTTTCAACACGCGGTATCCAATAGGTCCAGGCTGGAATCGAGTTGCGTCCACACAGCACCGCCACCATCACCCGCTGGTACATGCTGTGTCCGCCGGGCCGAAATCCTTCCAGCCGGTCGATGGGCGGTAGGTCGCGTTGCGGGTCGGTGAAGGTCACCACTTCCCCATGGATCAGATCCCAGTCGCCGGTCGGTCGGCCGAAGCGTGGCGTGTCGATCTTCTGTTGTCTGCGGGCGTCGGCCAATGGGTCGGCGGTGCCCCGGGCCAGGATCAGCCCTTCCGGCACCTCAAGGGCCGGGAACCCGGCGTGGAGATGATAGAGCCTGCCCCAGACCACGGCTGGTTCGATGCTGCGGGCCTGGGCGCAGAAGCGTTGATGGTTCCAGTAGCCCCGTTTCAGGGTACCGTAGACGAAGAGCCGCAACAATTGCTGATTGGGGATTTCGGATTGAGGATTGATTGAAAATGTCATATGTTACCTCCATGGATGCTGATGAGTTCAAAAACAGAACCAAGACTTTCGCGATCAGGGTGATCCGGTTGGTGGAAGCGTTGCCGAAGAACCAGACCGCGAAAGTGATCGGAAACCAATTGCTCCGCTGTGGTACTTCGGTTGGCGCGAACTATCGCGCCTCCTGTCGCGCCAAGTCCCCCGCCGACTTCATCGCTAAAATGGCCATCGTCGAGGAAGAATGCGATGAATCCATCTACTGGATGGAGTTGATCGCCGATGCCGGTTTAATGAACGAGAAGCGCTTGACCGATCTGAAAAACGAAGCAAATGAAATCCTTTCCATGGTCGTCGCCTCCATAAAAACCGCCCGCTCCCGCAAATAATCCGCAGTCCGCAATCCAAAATCATCAATCAACCCGTCCCTTTGCGCTCCTGGGGTATGAAGCGGAATTTGCTGTTTTCGATGGCCCGCACATCCTCGTGGCGGATGGTGAGCATGGTCATGGGCGGCACCTCCAGCTCGCGCCAGCCCTTCTCGTTGTCCACGGCAAAGTCGATGAAAGCGGCCTCCGAGGCGTAAAGCACTACCCGGTGCTGGCAGTGGATGCGCAGGCAAAGCGGCTTGTTGCCCTTGAGCACGGTGATGGTGCCGGGGTCGAGCCGTGAGGCCAGCACGGCGCTCATCTGGCCACGACAGAGGGCAAGCGCCTTCTTCAGTCCCTCCTGGTCGATGGGTCCTTCGGGCGCGAAGCGGTCGGCCAGGCGGAAGATCAGCTCGCTATCCACCTCGGCGTAGCGCGGCAGGCCGAGACGGCGGAACAGATAATCGGCGTTGTAGATGGTGCCGTTGTGGGTGCCGATGACAATCCCGGCCCGGATGGGATGGTTGTTGCGGTTGTTGAGCTCGTTGCCTCGGGTGCGCCAACGGGTGTGGCCCATGAGGATGGTGGTCTCGTTGTCGACCTGCCCGAGCAGTTCCTGGAACGGCTTCTCGTAGACCAGCTCGTGCGCCCGCATCGGCCGTTTGAAGATGCGGTGGCTGCCGTCGGTCTTGAGCCAGGCCAGACCGGACGCGTGCGGGCCGCGCTCCTCGCTGTGCAGCAGCATGCGGATGAAGACCTCGCGCAGGTAATCCCGCTCGTCGGGCCGTCTGCGCTTGCGGCCGAAGATGATGCCTACTTGTCCGCACATGGAGCCGGGTCCTCCTTGCCGCCGAAGTTCTTTCCGAGCGGTCTCGTCCCTTCGAGAACGAAGGCTGCGTATTCCCGCCGGTGGTCAGCCAGCCACTCGGCCACCTCCGGGTAGCCCATCTCGGCGGTCAGCCGGGTCACCTCCGGGTGGTCGAGCATGTTGGTGCGCCCGGAGAGCCGCACCGTCTCCAGGGCTTCGAGGAAGCGTTCCGGCCAGGGATCGCTGGCCTTGTCGTCGGGCAGGAACTCAATCAGGCCGTGCCGCGCCAGACGGGTGAGAAACTCGGCGGCCGCAGCGGCGGCGTCCTCCGGCAATGGCCGGGTCGGCCCGCCTTCAATGCCGGAGAGCACCTCGGTCATGTAGTCCCGGGGCGCTCGGCTGGCGGTGAACGGCGTCTGGCCGCGCATCAGCTCGACAACTTCGTGGCAGTCGGCGGCCTGGATGGTTTCCCCGCTGCCGGGGATCGGTTCGCCGTCCAGCGTGGTGGAGCGGATCAGAATCTTCATTGGGCACCTCCTTAAACAGTGAGGCCGGGAACTTGCCCGGCCTCGTTGGTGAGAGTGGTGGTTTTGGTCTCAATCGGAAGGACGTCCTCCGGTTTGGGCCGTCCGTTCTTAAAGGCGGCGTCACCGGGCATGTTGGCCATCAGATGCTTGCGGGCGGTCTTGAACTCATCGCCGATCAGGCCGAGGTGGAGCAGGAAGACCCGGAAGTCGTACTTGGCGCTTTGTGGGTCGAAGTCCCGCTTGCGGCTGGAGGCGGCCCGGCCGTTGAGCGCCTTGGCGGCGACGGCGAGGCAGAATTGCAGGTAGGCCTTGATCCGCCCCGCGTGGAGGGTCGCCTCGAACCAGCGGAACTCCACCGTGCCCCGGTACCAGACGTTGTGCAGGTTGACCCCGTGGTAGCGGCTGTTGTCGTAGTGCTGGGGCTGGCGGTTGTGGTAGCCGTACCAGATGCGGTTGAGCTGGTCCTTGGTGCGCGGGCGATGCTGTTCGATGCGCTGGATCAGCTCGTCGCTGACCGGCCGGGTGTAGCGGTTGAGCCGGTCGCGGCTGATGCCGAGGGCGTGGAGGATCAGCGGTTCCTGCTTGTAGATGATCTTGGCCAGGTTACCCAGGTGCCTGCCGTCGAAGGGCGCGGCGTCGATATGGATGTGGATGCCGCACTGGCTGTTGATCTTGCCCCCGGCGCGACGGATTGCCCGGACCACCTCCTGCAGTTGCGGGATGTCGTCGTAACCGAGCACCGGGCTGACCACCTCGGCCCGCAGATGGGCCGGGACGCTGGTCAGGGAGGCGTCCCCCACCACCTTCCAGACGCGGCCGCGCAGGTCCTCGATCTCCCAGGGGTCATAGCTGCTGGGGATGCCGACATGGCGGACCGTGCCGCCCACCACCGAGTGGACGGCCCAGGCGATCTGTTCCCGGGTGCGTTTTACGGTCTCGATCTCGATCCCGTAGTGGATCTCTTTCAGGTTCATGCGTGCCTCCGTCGTTCGTGGCGCTTATAAGTCGTTGTCTGGCAAGGCTTTTTAGCCTCTGCTTACACCATGAATGAATGCTTCTTTCCGGACACAAATCAAGTAGAAGAACAGCCGAAGCCGACATTTAACACGTTTATTTTCAATGACTTGCGAACTTGGCCGGATTGGGCGGCGCACAGGCGGCAGAAACCCCGGAACGGGCTGGCCGTACCCGGGGTTTCTGGGTTGGCGGTGGCAGTGAGCCGGTCAGCCGGAGGCGGTATCAGAGGTGATCAGGCTGGCGTGCAGCTCGATGTTGCGCGACTCGTCGGCCCGCATCCGCGCCAGCAGCGCCGTGAAGGCCTCCGCTTCGGCGGTCGGGAGCTTTGATGCCCGTTCCAGCCGCGCCAGGCGCTGGTGCAGATTCTCCAGCAGGCCCAGGGCGTGGTCGCGGATCAGTCCGTCGCGCTTCTCCTGTGGCGTGGGGATGAACTCGGTCAGGCCGCCTTTGCGTCGAACGATCATGGCCGTACCTCCTTAGCTCAGGGTCGCGCCCAGCGAATGGATGCGCGGGTAGATCAGCGCCGTGCCGGTCATCTCGGCCTTGTAACGGACCTTGTTGCCGGTGTTGTCGGTGAAGGTGCGCACCAGGGTGTACTCGGTCCAGTTCTCGTCGATGGGCCGGGTGTCCTGGATGGTCATCGCCTCCCAGGTCAGGCCGCCGTCGTTGCTGGCGAACCATTGCAGGGTGGTGCCGCTGGGAATTTGCATCTGCACATAGGCCTTGGTCGATTCCACCCCCTGGGTCAGCTCGTTCTCGCGGGTCAGGTAGGCCCCGGTGGTCTTGTTGAGGTAGCCCACCAGGTTGACGTCGCGGAAGTTGATGGCCGGGGTGTCATTGGCAAGCGAGCTGCTCAGGCGCACGCGGATCTGAACCCGGGTGGCGAGGTTGGGTAGCCGTTCCTCCTCGGCGGGAACCATGGCGTCCCAGGTCACGCCGCCGTCGGTGGAGTATTCCCAGTCGAGGCCGGTGCCCTGGGGGATGGCCGAGTATTCGTCGAGGTTGATGTCGGAGAACTGCACGCCGGTGATCGGCTGGAAGCGGATCATCCCCTCGGACTGGAAGTTGTAACCGTAGATCTTCATCGCCAGGTCGGAGCCGTTGAGCGGCGTCCAGGTCTCGGCGTTGGAGCTCTCCAGCAGCACGCCTTCCATGTAGGTCTGCCGGGTGATGATGCCCCAGCGGCCCATCTTGCCGAGGGTGGCGGTGCGCACCTTGTAATTGGTGCTGTTGGTCAGCAGCACCACGGAATAGCTGGTGTTGGCCTCGGCGTAGAACGGGTCGTCGAAGCGAATACGGGTCTCGCCGCTCAGACTGATCTCGTTCGGGGCCAGCACCTTCTCGGCGAACACCACACCGTTGGGCAGACCGGTGGTGACGCCGCGAATCTGCACCGTGACCGGAATGCTCGGGTCCCGGGCGGTGAACTGCAGACCGATGCTGGAGATCACCTGGTTTTGGGTGAAGCTGAAGGTCTGGGCCAGCGGGTCACGGGGCACGAAGATGGTCTGGGTGCGCCAGACCACCTGCACCACGGGCACGCGGATGATGCGGTTTTCGATGATGCGCTCGATGCGGGTGATGACCAGCGGATCGTTGATCTGCAGGCTGGCCCGGGCCGAGTAGACGCCGTCGGCCATCTCCACGATGCGGTTGCCGTTGCGGGCGTTGGTCGGAATGGTGAAGGAGGCGCTGACCCGACCGGCCTCGTCGCTGATCAGGTTGCTGGCCATCACCTGGCCGTCGCAGCGCAGCACGATGCCGGATTTGCTGGGCGTAAAGTTGATGCCGGTGACGGCGATGCCGGTCTGGCCGCGCCGCCCGAGGTTGGGCGTGATCTGCAGCATGGCCGGGGGCTTGTCGAAAACCGCGTAGGGGTTAATGTTGCGCTCCTCGGACCAGTCGTTCTGTTCAACGAGCACGGTCTCGTTGCCCGGCAGCAGCGCCAGACTGCCGAAGAAGCTGGCATTGCTGCCCGCCTGATCGACCGAGAGCACCGTGGAGTGCGGAATGCGGTCCGGCGCGACGAAACGGGCGATCTCGTTGACCCGGGCGTCCCATTCGGCGTGGTAGATGTCCGACTGAGCGGTGTTCGAGAAGTCGTCCGAGTAGATGCCTTTCTTGGTCTGGGCGTCCCGGTTCTGCAGCTCGTTGTTCATCTGGTACTGGGCGTCGTTGTACTTCAGGTCCTCGACGTCCTGGATGATGTCGTGAATCTGGTCCATGGTGATGCGAGTCAGGCCGAAGTTGCGGATCTCCATGTCGGTGGAATTGGGCGGGCAGTCGATGCTGCACAGCCCCAGGGCGTTTTCCGGCACGATGGGCAGCTTCGGAAAATCCGCCGGAGCCCCTTCCAGCCGCTTGATCTCGGTGGTGGTGGCGTAAACGATGTCGCGGCGGCCGAGGTAATAGTCGTAATCCAGGCTGCAGTTGGAGCCGTTCACCGGCTGGTCGCCGAGGCTGCCGCGCCCGAAGTTGATCACGTTGAGGTTACCCAGCTCGAGCTGCACCGGCGACATGGTGAGTCCGGCCGTGTTGGTGGCCGGAGGCGAAGCAGTTCCGATCTCCTCGACGCCGTCGTCCACATAGGAAAGCGCCTCGCTGCCCAGTTCCATCAGGCGCTTGTAGTCGGTGCGTGCGCCGTTGGTGGCTGCCCGGTAGACGCGATAGCCGGTCGCGCCGCTGACCGGCAGCCAGGAAAGCTTGTTCATCTCCCTGGCGGCGGTGGCCCGGGCGATGACCGCAGCGGCGTTGAAGGCCGTCTCGCCGGTGGCGTTGTAGGCGGTCACCAGATAGAAATAGTTTCCGGCCACCGGATGGTTGGCCTGTCCGAACCAGCCGCTGTCCACGTAGTCGGTGCCCTTGACCATCTGCTTGGTGTAGGTCCAGCGCACCGTGTAGGTGGTGCCGATGGCCGGTTCGTTGCCGGAGCCGAGCCAGTCGACATGGTTGCCCGACTGCTGCCAGTCCACGCCCTCCTGGAAGATGGTCGCCCCCTGGCTGACCTCGAGGATGTCCACCACGGGATTGGGGTCGAGCAGGTCTTCGCCCCCGCCCACCGAGCCGCGAGTGACGTTGCGGGTGATCTCGACGATGGCCTCCACCTGGGTCGTCTCCTTGAGCGGCGTGGAGTTGACCGGATAGCGGCGCTTGTTGATGTCGAAGGTTTTCTGCTCACCGCGCACCGACTTGGTGGCGATGGATTTGGGCACCAGGGTCGAGGTGGGCAGATCGCGCTGATGCCGGAAACCCTGGATGTAGGCGCGTCCGGCGTTGGTGATCGCCTCCACGCTGTCGTCGTCGACACCGCCGATGAAGGTGTCGAAGCCCCGCACCAGATAGCTTCCGGCCTGGTCGAAGGTGCGCTCGGCCAGATTCTGAATCAGGGAATTGAGCCCCTCGGCGGCGGCGAAGGAGAGCTGGTCCTCGGTGATCGAGGAGACGGTGATCCGGCTGCCCGGCAGCGTGCCCAGCAGATCCCGCAGGTAGAGGTTGGACTTCTCCTGCACCGTGGGCGTGACATCGCCGCTCTCGCGGTCGAACTTGTAGATCGGGATCACCCGGCGTTCGGCCACGTTGTTGGGCAGCGTCTGGCCGCTGGTATCCGTCGCCTTGAGGGAGAGTACCCATTTCTCCCGCTCGGCGGTGGGCTCGCCGGTGGCGGGATTGATCAGGGCCGGGTCCTGGGTGTAGCCGTAGTTGTACTTCAGCAGCTCCACGTAAACGTAATCGGCTCCGCTGGTGGTGGCCGGATCATAGGTCAGGGTCGCGCCGCTCACCTGTTCCAGATGGCCGTCGATGTAGACCACGCCCGGGGCCAGGGTCAGGACGTTGGCGGCCGCGCTGACCTCCAGACCCATGATGATGGAGCCTTCCTTGAACAGGATGTCGGCGATCTTGCGCCGCTCCAGGTTGATGATGTCCTGCTGCTCGTTGAGTTCGGAATCCAGCAGGTCGCGATCCTGATGGTAGCGGATGCGCTTGTAGTTCTTGGTCGGGTCGAATGTCTCGCGTGAGATGCTCATGTTTGAATCCTCCAGTTAGATCTTGATGATCCCGACCAGCTCCACGCGGGTGTCGGAAATCTTGTTGAAGTCGGGAATGTTTTTCACCTCGTACAGGTAGCCCGGGCGCAGCACCTCGCCGGTCGGGTTGGTGTCCTGATGGAACACGCCGCCCATGGCGAGATCCCCGGTGACGCTTTGCACGTACTGCACGTCGCCGCCGAAGAAGCCGTATTCGCGGATGGTGATGCCGTTGGCCTCTGCCTCGTCAAAGCGGAAGAAGATGCCGATGGTGTTGGTCTCCTCGCCGGTTTCGAGGTAGCGCACGCCGTTGACCAGCAGCGCCCCTTCGGCGTCCTCCTTGAGGAAAGTCCGCTTGTAGTAGCGCTTGCGGGCGCGTTCGTTTCTGAGCCCGGTCTGACCGATGTCCGGCGCGGGCGGATTCTGCGGGTCGGTAAAGCTGGCATCCCCGTCGCCGATGGCGCAGTGGGTGATGCCGTCCACGGCCTGGCCGAGGAGGAGTTTGGCCGTCAGTATCCGGCCGGTTTTGACGATGAGTCCCAGTGCCATTGCTGTTCTCCTTTAGGTCTGAATTTCGTGGTCTTGATCGATGAGCACCGCGAACAGGATCTGGCGCGTGTCGGCCAGCAGCCCGGCCGGGATCGCGATGCGCTGAACGGTGTCGGATCGGCTGACGTGTGCGCCGGACGTCCGGACGCTGGTGTCGATGCTCCGCAGCCAGGGGCGCATCACCCGTACCGCCGCGTCGGTATCGACGCCCAGGCGGCCATGGACGACGAGCCACAGGTCGACGCTCCGGTTCAGGCGGTTGTTCACGCGAAGTGCGAGGTCGGATCGACGTTCAAGCCGATGGGCGACCCGCACCGCGCTGTCGGCCCGGACCATCACCGTGCGCCTGGCCGGTACCCCGGAAAACAGCTCGAAGAGCGCTCCGGGTTGCGCCACGCCGATGGCGAGCAGTTCCGGCCGCCGGATGCCTCTGCGGGTGGTGATGGATGCCAGTTGTCCCTTATGCACGGCCACGGCGAATCCTCCCGCTGAGCTTGAGCGCCTGGCCACGGTTCATGGACAGGAGCGTTTCCGGGCGACGCTGACCGGTGATCGTGGTGATGGTTTTGAGCTTTCCGCTATGCGTTGCCATGGCGTTACTCCTTCACCGCGCACCAGCCGCCGGTGGTCAGGTTGAACACGCGGTAGCTGTCCGCTCCGATCTGAATGGTGTCTTCCGAGGCGACGTTGCCGCCGCCCACGGAGAAGATCTCGATGAGTTCGCCGCGCAGTTCCTGGTAGACGGCGGAGCCGGACATCGAGGCGAGCCAGGGAAAAAGGATGGTGGTGCCGTAGCGTGTCTCCGGATCGGTTTCGCCCTGGAGCCCGCCATTTGCCGCGCCGCAGCGGCCCTGCTGGCCGGAGGCGGAGGTCCAGCCGTCGAACTTGTTCACGGCGTAAAAGGTGCCCGGCGCGTTGTAGTAGCTGTTGACGACCGGCTGTGGGTCCTCGCCGATTTTGGCTCCCGAGGCGTAATCCCGAACGAGGGTTTCGACGGTGATGGTGTTCGGCGTGACGGCGGTGTCGATGGCGATTACCCGCACGCGTTCGATGCCCGCGTCGTCCTTGATCACATAGTCCTGTCCGGGCGTGACCACGGTGGCGTCGTTGACCTGAAGCACCACGCCGCTTCCGGCGGTGACCGCCGCCTGCGTGAGCGCGATGGCCCCGGACCAGAACCGTTTCAGCAAGCCGCTGTAATGGCCGTAGTAGGTGGAGACGAGCTTGGTCACCACAAAGACGTGATCCAGGTCGGCGAACAGCCAGAAGATGAAGTCGGCGCTGTCCTCCACCCGCAGGTAGGTGTAGCTGGTGTGCGAAGCCTCGTTGACGCCGGTGTGGTTGGCCGCGTCCCAATACTGGAATGCCGCGACGTGAATCCGCCCGGAGGTGGTGCTGATACGGAACTGCAGATAGACGTCCTCGGCCCCGGATTCCCCCTGAGACTTGAAGACGAAATACGGCTGCGGGTCGGCCGACTGGTCGTCATGCAGGGTCCAGCCGGTGGTGGTCACCAGGAAGGTCCGCAGTTGATTGAGCAGGTCGAGCCGACCGTGGGCGAGTCCTTGAATACTGTGGTATGCCATGGCGGCCTCCTTAGAGAATCGGGTTTTCCGTGCCGGTCAGGCGCAGCTTGATGTCGAGTTTGTTTTGCACTGGGGTGCCCGGGAGCACGGTGCAACGCCGCCAGAAAGACAGCGTCTGCTGGAAGGCCTTGTCACCGAGATTGAGCGGTGCGCCCTGAGTGGCGGTGTCGAGTCCGGCCTGGGTCAGGGCCAGGCGGTACCAGACCGATTCGTCGGTGCCGGTCTCATCAATGGGATCGAGCACCAGTCCGGTGTAGTCGTAGCCGGAATAGACGGTCGTTCCGGCGTCGTGCGCGGCCGGAGCGGTGTTGGCCACGCCCCGCTGCACGGTGAGATTGGCGGTGCCGCCGCCGCTTTCGATGAGCATCTGCTCGCCGTCGATGATGATGAGTTCGCCGTCGGCAAAGCGCGGTTCGGCCAGGGCGATGGAGGTCTGCGCCGCGTCTATGGCCGAGGCGAGGCTCGTCTGCTCGTTGGCGACGTAGAGCTGCCGATCCTTGATGTCGCCGTCGGTGCCGTTGTAGCTCTCGGCCTCGGGGCGGCTGAAATCCCCCTCGGAAATCTGCTGGGTCAGCGCTTCGTCAAGATAGAGGTGAATCGCCATGGGTTCTCCTTCAGGTGGGCCACTGGGTGGCGCGATAGTTATTGGTGGCGGCCTCGAACCCGGCCTGCGTGGGCTCGTGAAGGTCCTGCTGACGGAACAGCCAACGGTAGGACGGCCGCGACCAGCGGAATCCGGCCTGGTTGAGGCGCATGCGGCTGACGCGCATCGGGCGGGTCCGATCAACGGAGAGGCGCAGGCCGGTGGTGTTGAGCGGGCTCGCGCCCAGCTTCATGGTCTCGACCCGATGGCGCTGGAGAGAGCCCGTGTCCACGTAGACTTCAAGCGAGGCCCGTTCGCCGGTCAGATTCGCATTGCTCAGATACCGGGTGTTCAGGGTGTTCGCGTTGAGCCGGAACACAGGCCCTCTCCGCCGCCATCGGTCGATCCGGTCGACGGCCAGGGTGACGTCCGCGTCGCAGCCAGCGGTGGAGGCGAGCAGCAGATTGCTGATGCCGCCCTGGTTGGCGGTGAGATCGAGACCGTCGTTGAGCCTGGCACGGCCAAGCTGGAAGCAGAGGCGGTGACGAGATTCCAGCGGCAGGCGCAGGTCGTACTTGGCCTCCGCCCGTTCGACCGGTTCCGCTTGCGTGTCGAAAAAGAAGTCCTTCTGCCGAAAGCAGTAGCGCAGCGCGGTCTCGCCATGGGTCAGCGGCTTGCGGTTGAGATGGCTCTCGCCCAGCCCGAAGCCGCTTTCCAGCACATCCCCTTCGAAGTCGCGGCCGGTGTAGATGGGCGTGCAGAAGGAAACCCGATCCTCGCCGACACGGGTGTACGGCAGCCGCCAGTCGTTGAGGGCCTTGTGGTTCAGGCGCATCCGGTTCTGGCGGCCGTGAAAACGGGAGACCTTCACGGCGGCCCGGTCGATTTCCGGGACCATTTCCGTGGTACTGGTGAGCTGCAGCAGCTCCCAGGCCCTCTGCTTGTTGGTCAGGTGACGGCAGGAACCGAGCGAGGAGCGGCCAAGGACGAAGGTCTCGTCGAGAAACGCCAGCACGATCCGGCGCACGGCGTTGGCGTGCCCGAAGTCGAGCATTGCGCCGCCTTCGATCCATTCCAGGAGGAACTGGAACCAGAAACAGCGCGTGCCCGCCGGGTGGTGAAATACCAGAGCGTCGCGCAGCCCCTCGGTCTGGTTGAGACACAGCACGCGAAACACGCCGAGGCTGAACACCAGCCCGGGTAGTTTGGCGCTGCTGAGTCGGGAGCGGGCATTGAGACGCAGCGCCGAGCGGAAGGTTTCCTGGAGTTCCCCCTGCCAACCGAGCGCGTCGAAGTCGCGTTCGATGGCCGGAATGGTGCCCTTGCGGCGATAGATTTCGACCGCCTCCCGCACGCGGCGGCGCTGGCAGTCCGGCGAACAGGTGCCGTCCACTTCGAGGCCGACCAGTCTCGCCAGCAGCGGCAGGAAGCGCTCGTCGCAGTGATCGACATCGAAAATGGTCGGGAAGTCGTCGATGGCCTGCTTGAGCTCGTCCAGCGTCCCGGCGGGAAGGCTCAGAAAGGTGCGCAGGTCACCGGCTTCGTCGTTGTGCTCGTAAAGCGGCGGCAGCAGGCCGAGCAGATTGTCCTTGAACCAATCAGACATCAACCGGCCCTCCGCAGATCGAGGTTGACGGTGCCGAGAACCGGGATTTCGCCGTGGCGCAGCTCGATATCCTGCTGCGGCGCGTAGAGATGCATGTGGCTGACGCCGCGCACTCCGTCGATCAGGGCGACGAGGTCGGAGAAGTGAATGGTCTGGCCGAAGGAGACCCGGTCGAAGGAAAAGAAATCGGTGAGCGAGGCTTCGATGCGGCTGCGCACGTTTTCCAGCGGTTCACCGGGCCAGACGTAGACCTCGGCGTCGATGGAAACGGGCCGGTAGATCGGGTCGAACAGGTTGATCTCGACCGTGATGACCTTGCGGCGTTCGAGAAACTCCGCGAGGTCCCGCTTGAGCAGCGCCGAGGGCATGCCGCCGCCATTGGGGGCGATGGCCAGTTGGACGTTGTAATAGCGGATGTTCTGACAGGCATTGGTGTCGAGCACCTTGGCCTTGGCGACGCCGGGGTAGCCCTCGGCGAGGGCCTGGTAATCCTCCAGGGTGACGGCCTTCCAGAGACTGCGCAGCTCCGCCGGTGCCTGTCGGCGGGCGTGTTCGAGTGCTTCCCGCGAAGCGCCACCGGTGGCGGGCACCGGGTTGGTGACGGTCAGAGAGACCTGGCCTCCGTCAAGGTAGATCGGGCTCAGCAGTTGAGTGATCCGGTTCGGACCGAGATTGCCCTGGTCCCCGATGGTCTGCAGATAGCTGACGGCGATGGCGCTTCCCTGAGCGGGTACAGCGCCGCTTTGCCCGTCGCCGAAAATCAGGGTGGAGATGTCGAGGGCGTCGAGATCTGCCATGAAATGGCGGCTGTCGGCCAGGCTGTCCTGGAAGTGATCGACCTCGCTCCAGGCGTCGTCCCCCTCCGTAACGGTGATGGTGCCCTGGGCGATGACGTCGCCGGTCAGGCGGATGCGCTGGAATGGCAGCCCCGTCGAAGTGAAGGTCTCGGTGCGGCGCACGCCTTGCCGACCTGGGATGTCCACCGAGAGTAGGCCTCGCGGGATCAAGCCGTCCTCGACCGTCTCGAAATCCGCCTCGCCGTCACTCAGCAATGCGCGGCAGGCCGTCCCCGCCGGAATGGTCAGATCCTTGCCAAGCGGGGTGGAGAGCCGGAAGCGCAGCGTGGTGGTGGAGGACACCGGCGAATCCAGCCGGTAGCCGATGAGTTTGCAGAGGTTGATGACGTTCTGGCGCTGGCGGGCCGTGGGCAGAAAGGCCTCCGCCGCCTGGGCGTCCAGGTAGTAGGCCAGCATGTCGCCCACGCCGCAGAACAGATCGAGCAGGACGACGCCGAGATCGGAGTGGTTGAAATCGGTCCAGCGGTCGGTGAGCTGCGGGATTTTCGCCAACAACTCCTGGCGGATCGATTCATAATCCTTGTTGATGTATCCGATGCTTGCGCGGCCCATAGTCTCTCCGGTTTTCGGCGGTTATGCGAGAGCGCCTGATGCTCTCGCCACGCCGGTTACTTACCGGAAGGGACCTGGATGTGTCGGAGGCGGGATGCCTCAGAGCGGGCCGCGCAGTTGCCAGACGGGATTGGGCTGTCCGGAGGTGTTGTTGAGGTAGTGGGATTCTTTCTTGCCCTCGAAATAGAACAGACCGATGCGGCCCGGCTCCAACGTGGTGATCCGGTGAACGGTGCCAGCGGCGTTATCTTCCGCCTGGCTTTGGGTGTCGAAGCCCAGACCGCTCGCGGCCAGATAGAGGGCGTGCTCAGCCTGGGGCGCTTCCGTTTCTGGCGCTCCCTCGAATGTCAGGTAATGGCCGTGGTTGTCACCTGGATCGCTGACGATCCACTTGCCGTTGCGGTCCTGAAAGGCTCCCTCGATGTAGGCGACTTCGTATTCCCCGGCTGGCCAGATGAAGGAATCATCTGGATCGGGGCTCATCTCGGCCGCGTCGAACCAGAGCAGATTGAACAGTGAGCGCACGTCCGGCGACAGGCGCACGCTGCGCACCGGCGGCGGTTCCGGCTCGGGTTCCGGCTGGGGATAGCTGGGCGCGGGATTGTTCGGGTCTTCTCTGTAGAAGGGGTAGACCAGGTTGCCGTCCACCTGGCTCTGGATCACCCGGTAAACGATATGTACCAGCAGCAGGTTGCCGTCGATGTTCAGCGGCCGGTCGTCGAAGCGCACCTCCGTGATGATCACCCGCTTTTCCCAGCGCTTGATGGCGTCGATCACGTAATGGCGCAGCAGGCCCTTGAGCACCTCGTCGTTCTGTTCGAACACCAGATCCTTCAGCCGGGAGCCGAACTCCGGATTCATGAACCGTTCGCCGATCCGGGTGCCGAGGATCTGCAGGATGCTTTCGCGGATGTGTTCGTGCTCCCGCGAGGTGGCGGCCGAGATCTGGGTGCCGCCGGATACCGACTGAAACCGGAACGGGTAGCGCAATCCCTTGCCGAGAAAGTCATAGCTCATCAGGTACGCTCCTCGCAGTCGATGCCGCACTGTCCCGAGCAGCCATTTTCCGGTGCGCCGTCGTCGATAGCTTCTCCCTGGAACCGGATCACCAGATCCAGACCATTTTCCAGCCCCAGGTGGATGGTTCCGTCCGCCTCGATCAGCCCGCCGTGGCCGGACTGGCCGCACTGGAATCCCTTGGCTCCGCCGGAGAGCAGACGGACGGCGATGGTTTCGCCGATGCCCTCGATGCGGCCGATGCCGATGATGTCGATTGGTCCGGCCGGGTTGATCAGGGCGATGAACCGCTCCCGGTGATCGACGTCGAGGCGGATGCCCCCGGGCAGATCCACCGCGAAGCGTTCCGCGCCCATGGCGGTCGGCACTGTCCCGGAAGGCAGTCCGCTGATACCGGCCGCCTCCTGGGTCGCGCTCAGATAGGACTCGACCAGGGTGTAAAGGCGTCCCGGGGCGACCTCGATTGCCGTGCCGGGTCCGGGAGTGACGACCTGCTGTTCCCCTGCGTCGATGACGCAGATTCGCTGATCGTCAGTGGTCCGCAGGATCATGCCGTCGGGCAAGGTGAAGAGCCGGTTGCCATCCGGCAGATCCCTGGGTTCGGTGCCCGCAGGCAGTTCGACGAAGGGATAGAAATCGGGCTCCGGCTCGATCTGAACCTGCTCCAGGTACTCCTGGGTCCTAGCCTGCTGGGCCTCCAGATAAGCCTGGGCCTGGCCGCGCATCGCCTCCGAGGCGGCGTGACCGGCCTCCAGCAGCGTGCGGATTCCGGAAAGTTCTTCACGGATTCCTGACAGGTGATCGCAGAGCGCCCGTAAAACATACTGCTGTTCGCCGGAATCGGTTTGTTCGATGGTGGCCTGCAAGTCGGCGGGTTCTTCGGAAATCATGGACAACCTCCATTACATGCCGACATTGGCGGGTTGGGATTGATAGCTCATGGCGTTGACCGGCGTCACTGTTCCGGTCGCGCCATCGATTTCGAACACTGTCCAGACCGTGCCGGGGGCGTTGGGAACGGTGAAGGTCTGCTCACGGCCATCGCTCAGGAACACTTTCACCGATGCTCCGGACTGCGCCAGGCCGGAGCTCGGATTGGCGTTGCGGTTGGTGTAGTCGTGGACCGCGTAGCGGTAGACACCCGGGATGAGCCGATGGATGGTGATGGTCTCCGGCCCGTAGGAACTGGTGTCGTCCACGTCCAATTCCGCCGCCTCGTTTTCGATGGTGTGGGAATAGAACACATGGAAGCGGCCGCCGGATGGCGTCGGTCCGGTGAGATGGGAATCGAGATCGCGGGGGTTGAGGCCCCACTGCAACACGATACGGGCGATCTGGCCGTCGAGCTCGGGCGAGAGAACGATCTGGATGTCGCCGGAGGTGTTGGGGTCCGCGTTCACCCAGCCATGCCAGGCGATGTATCCCGGCGCGGTGACCTCCACGTAATAGAATCCCTCGGGCACGGACAGCTCGAACCCGCCATAGGCGTTGGCAAAGGTCTGGAACGCCGCCGGGCCGGTTTCCGAGCGGCGGAATTCGATCAACGCGTTGCCGACGCCGCTGGTGTTGAGGGCGTTGACTACCGTGCCGCTGAGGAAGACCGATGCTCCGCTGGCAAAGTCCGGGTGGTCGGCAAACCAGGACGGATCGCGAACCTCCACCAGTACATGACGGAGGCTGTCCCGGACCGATGATCTCCAAACCATGAGCACGGCATTGCCGATGGCCCAGCCGCAGCGAACGACACCGTCCGGCCCGATCTCCGCGACCTCCGGGTTGCTGGATACAAAGACCGGGGCGTCAACGTCTCCGCGCAGGGAGAGCGGAACCCGTTGCTCGAACTCGCCAGCGGAGAGGCGGATGGAGCGAGGCTGAACCTCCCAGTGGCTGAAGGCTGGTGGGGTATCCGTCATGAAGGGACCTCCACCGGTGCGGAGACGCCGCCGCCATAGACCTCGACCTGGACGTGACGCAGGCTGAGCCGCTCGGCAGAATCCCAGATCAGGATCATGGCCGCCCCGGGAACGAAGCCGCACTCGACATTGCCGTCCTCATCGACACTGGCCACGTCGGGATTGGACGATTCGAACACCGGCGCTTCGGGTAGACCACGGATCGAGAGCGGAATGCGCTGGACGAATGGGGATCGCGAGACCCGGATCAGTTTCGGAAAGACATCCCAGTGGTGCGGTTCCTGCGGCTGTTCGAGATTGTTCATCGCGTCCCCCTCAGTTGTCGATGGTGTCGGGACTGCCGGTGACGATGATGGCTCCGCAGGCGGTGATGTCGCCGATGCGGGCGTTGGGCAATCCTTCGGTGATGGTGTCGAAGCTGCCGGTCACGATGGGCGTCACGCCATGCCCCGGGATGGGACAGACGTGCAGATCCCCCATGCGGGCGACCGGCATGCCGTTGTCCAGCGTCCGGCTTGCCCCGGTGATGATGACGCCGCCGTGACTGCTGATGTCGCCGAGTCGCGCCTGGGAGCTCATGGGTTCACCTTCAGCAACAGATGGATCAGAAAGCCGATAAGTCCGCCGATGGTGCTGCCGATGGTCAACACCAGGCCGACGATCTTCCACATGGTCTCGGTCCCCATCTTGGAGCCGACCCGGGCATGCAGCCGGTCGATCTCCTCGGCGTGCCGGTGCAGATCGGAGTAGATCGAGCGGACCAGCACCTCGACGTTTTCCTTGTCCGATTTCTTCTCGATTTCACGCTCGATCTTCTCGAGTCGGTCCTGGATTTCCCGGCGGTGACTTTCGAGGATGCTGCGGAATTCCTCCCGCCAATGATCGAAGGTCCGGGCCAGCAATTCCTCGCTGGCCGAAAGTCCGGAGGGCGTTGTTGTTCTTTCTCCCATGCAATGCTTCCTTCATGTGTTGATCAAGACGGTGTTCGTCGAGCGAATGATGATGTTTCCGGCCACCCCATCCATGAACACGAGGCTGCCGGACTTGTCGGTGGCGCTGATGCTCTCCTGGCCGGGCGCGGCGTTCATGCGCACCACCTGACCGGCCTTGTCGGTCAGCCGGATCTGTTCGGCGGCGGCGGTGGAATCGACGAGGATTTCCTGGGTGCCGTTGAGTCCCCAGATGTGAACCTTCTCCCGACCCTTGGTGGTATCGATGAGGATCTTCTGCCAGCGGGAGCGGCCCTTGTCGCACGAGAGGATGTGGACCTTCTCCTTGTCCTGCCAGGCTTCGAGGATCACCTGCTGGCGGCAGAGGTCGGTGAGCTGGATGCGGGCGCGGGAGCCGACGATCTGCGAGGCGATGTCGAGCTGGTCGCCTTTCTCGGCGTCCTTCGTGCCTCGGCGCAGGGCGTTGCCGCTCTGCATCTCCGGCTTCACCTTCCCTTCCATGGTGAGGATCTGTCCGGCACGGTCGATGATGCGCAGCAGCTCGTCGCCGTCGCGATCATCGGCCAGGATGGTATGGCCGGTTTCGGTCTTGAGCAGGACCTTCAGGCGCGGGCAGTAATACGGCGGATGGCCGTGGTACTTCTTGTGTTCGAGATCGTCGTGCCGGTTGGCCTGATGCTCGACCTTGTCCTCACAGTCATGGCAGAAGGCATTCGCGCAGGTGCGCTTGGATTCCTCGGGTTGTTCGCCGGGATTGCTCTTGGCCAGCCAGACCCCGGTCCAGATCGGATACTGGACGACGCCGCCCTCGAACTCGGCCCAGACCGAGGCCCCTTCCTCGGGGACCAGGAACATGCCGGTGTCGTCGTTGCCTCCGTAGGGGAAACAGGGAGCGGCCCATTCGGACCAGTTCTCCCGCCCGCTACCGAGCACGGCGGGGATTTCCAGCCGGACCCGGCCGAGGCGTTCGGGGTCGTTGTTGTCACGCACGAAGGCCCGGTACTTGCCGTACCAGCGGTTGCGGTAGCGCTCCTCGGATTGACGGTCGCGGGTTTCAAGCATGCTCCGTCTCCCGCTTTCGACTGGCGTCCCAGGCCAGCCAGCCGCCAAAGCGAACCGCCCAATACATGACCTGGCGTTTCCACAGAGGCACGCCCAGGGCCGCCATCAGTTCGAGAAAGAGGCGGTCGGCCGCAAGCCGCGAGACCTTGCCGGTGTGGTAGAGGTAGTCGTGAACGACGGCCGCCGGGGAATATCGGCCCCAGGGCGGCACCACGCGCCAGAACAGGCGCGGCACCGAGGCGAAGTCGGTCTCGAACCCGGCGGGCACTTCGATGATACGGCCAGCGCCGGTGCGGACACGGAACGGCTGGGTCAGCCTCGCGGTCATTCCATTGGGCAGGATCTCCACCCGAAGCGGTCCGGAGAGACCCAGCGCGGTGCCAGAAAACAGGGTCTTGGCTTCGGCGCTCATGACCGCCACCTCGCCTTGCCCGACTGGCGCACGTCGAGATGAACCCAGGAGGCGTAGACGCCGATGCCGCCCTCGCGGAAGAGTGGAATCTCCTCGGCGATGACCGCCAGTTCCTCGGGCGAAACGCCTGCGGGACAGCTCACGTCGGCCGCCATGCCCAGCGTGTGGAAACTCTGCTCCGCGCCGCCCACCGCCTTGTTGTGCCGGTTGCAGCGGAAGCCGCTGGTGATGGACAGCGGTTTGCCGATGCGGTCACGCAACGCCTGCAGGGCGTCGGCCAGGTCGGGATGGACCGCAGCCGAATGGCCGCAGCAGTTCTTGCCCTTGCAGGCGAATTCCGAACGGTTGAAATTCTTGCTGAGATCACCCATTGCCGCCTCCTTGTGTGACCGCGCCGGAGTCCGCGTCGATGGTCACCATGGCTGGCGGCTCGTTTTGCGGCGTGGGCGGGGCCTCCTTGTCGTTGGGTTTGCCCTGGGACTCGGCGGACTTGTCGCCCGCGCCCTTGCCGAGGGCGTTCTTCTTGAGTTTGAGTTCGCAGAGATAGCCTGCGCCGCTGATGCTGTGGCGCACCGAGTGGCAGTAGTAGATGCCGGAAAACTTCCGCCCCACGCCCTTGATCTCGACGTTCTTCTTGGCGCGTAGCTGGGGAATGCCGATGGTGGCGGCGTCCGCCTCGACCTGGCGCAGCTCGGCCTCGCGGAACTTACCTTCGGCGCTGTCCTGGGCGGGCTCCTGGCGCGGCTCTTCGTGAAAGCCTTCGGAACGGTCGAAGCTGGGCACGATCTGCCCCGTCTCCTGTTCCTTGAAGCTGCCTTCGCCGGTGTTGCCGTCGACCAGATAGGTCTGCTTGCCCAGGGCCGTCCGCTCGGGGGTGGTGGCGTTGTTGGCCTTGTGCTCGACCACGTCCTTCTTGCGCGGGTCGATGCCGACCGTCTTGGTCTCGACACCCGCGCCCTTGGCTCCCTGGGATTGGGTGCTGGGGCGGAACGAGCGCAGCAGGCCCTTGGTGTCGGTGAAGTATTCGAGGGTCAGAAGCGGCGTCTGGTCGAGCTCGCGGGGATGGAAATGGAGTTCGTCGTCCTGGATGTAGAAGACATAGCCGCTCACGCCCTCGCCATCGCGGTCGCGGGCCTTTTCCGCCAGCTCCTTGAGGAACTGGGCGTCCGAGATGTTGCTCTGGGTGACGCGGAGATGGGTCCCCTTGGTGGCCGTGACCACCGGCGTGAGGCCGTTGGCTGCGGCGACTTGTTCGGCGATTTCCGAATAGAGGATGCCGGGAGCGGGTTTCTGCCAGACCTTCTGGTTCTCCTTGCCCGCCAGTTTGAAGCCCTTGTCGTAGGCCTTGATGCGGATGGTCGGATCACCGTTTTCCGGAAAATCGTAATCGATGTCCTTGATAACCGCCTTCTTGCGCGGGGAGAGGTTTCCCACGTAGCCGAAGCGGGCCACGATCTCGTTGCCTTCCTGGAACAGCGGATCGTCGACGAACTGCAGGTTGCGGTCGGTCACCGACAGCTCGAGGACATCCAACTCCTCCTCGTTGTCGGTGAAGACGAACGAGGTGATCTCCTGGGTGATGTCCTTCGAGAGGTCTTGCCCCTCGATCTGAATCAGAAATGTCGGTTTGAAGGTATCCAGATCCATGCGTCTCTCCGGCGGTTCGCAGTTCCCTGCTTACTTACCGGAAGGCATGGCGAGGTGTCGGACGCTTCAGTCGAGCAGGCGCATTTGGACGTGTTCGCGGGAGGGAATGCGCAGCGCCAGACCCGGCTCGAGCGCCAACGGGAAAAAGAGGTCGTTGTAGTCGCAGATGATCCACCAGAGCCTGGCGTCACCCAGATAACGGTGCGCGAGCAGATCCAGGCGGTCGCCCTCGACCACGGTGTGCAGGCGGTCGTCGTGTCTGGGGGTGGTGTCGATGCGCTGGCGCATGCCGAGGGAGGTGCCGTCGCTGTCCCGGTAGAGAACGCAGCGGGCGTATCGGGAATCGCGGCCGATCATGAGCGCACCTCCGACCAGTTGATGGAACGGTCCACGTATTCTTCGAGGACGATGTCCACCTCGGCCCGTTGCGGTAGCAGGTTGTCCCGGTCGAACAGGCCGAAGAACCGCGCCTTCACCTGCCGGACGATGCAGGTCACGCCCGGGTAGAGATCGCCGAAGATAAGCAGCACGCGGTGCGGCGCGTTCTTGAGCATGGTTCCGGCGTGTTCCGGATATTGCAGCGAGCGGAGCCAGTCGACCTTCTGCTTCACCGGCCCCTTGAACAGCTCGACCTTGAAGGCGATCCGGCGCGGTTCCCCGGCGACGTACTGGTAGCGCGGGTGGCTCATACCGGGGATCTTGATCGTCGCGTAGTCGGTCGACTTCTCGTCGCTGATGGAGTTGGGGTTGTACTGGAATTCGAGCCGCTCCCCCGTGTCGGCGTCCACCAGATATCCCTTGATGGGCTGTTGATCCCAGGCCATTGCTTACACCTCGGCGATCTCGAGGATCGGCTTGCCCAGTTGTCCGGCCCGGTCGAGTTCCAGCCGCATGCCGCTGGAAATGCCGTTGCCGGTGAACGCCCACACCTCGTCGCAACATTCCATGTAGGCCAGGCCGCAGGCGATGCCCGTCTCCCGCTGCTCGGGAACGCTGTCGTCGGTGAAGGTCGGATACAGCAGATGCGGCGCGAACGGCGCGTGACCGCTTCTCATGACTCGACGGCAAAGCGCCTCGGCGACCCTGACGTTTCGGGCTATGTCGCCCGCGAACGGGCTGCAGACAAAGATGCGTTTCATCGGTCCTCTCACAGGGTTTCGTAGTTTCTGATCTTCCGCTCCCGAAGATCCTTGTAGACGGCCTCGGCCACCTTCCGGCCATCGATGTTGGTGGTCACGCTCAGTTCCACCGGGCGGTCGGCCAGGCCATCGAGGCGCGAGAGCAGCGATTCCAGCAGTTCGCGCAGACCCGGACCGGCTTCCTCTCCCCGCAGGGGTGTCGCGGGAGCGGTGCGGACCGGAGCGATCAACCGTTCGGAAGGCACCGTCTCGAGCAGTCCCGATTGCAGGGGCTTCGCTATCGGAGTCGGCGCGGTTGTCTTGGGCCGCTCGATCCCGGCCGGAGCCAGAGAGGCATCGCCGGTTTCCGGAACCGGTTCCACTGCAAACGGCTGGATATAGCTCTTACTTACCGGCTCGACAGCGGCAGCGACGGTCTGCACGGTGCCGTTCATCGGTTGCGGAGGCGGCGCGGCCGTAGCCATGACCGGCTGGAGCATCAGCATGGCGCTCAGGGCCTTGGGCACCAAGCGCTCGTCCAGACGAGGCACGAGACTCAGAACGCTTTCGATGATGCGTTGCCCAATCGATTCGGCGGGCTGCGCAACTCCGAGCGGTTGCTTCTGCTCGGCCACCTGCGGAATCGGGGTCTGGACTCCCAGCATGGCGCGAGCGGAGGAGAGCAAACCGTTGGCGATCCCAGCGCTTCTATCCTTGATCGCCTGAATGCCCGCGCTCGCGCCGCTGGAAAGCCTCTGCCAGAGGGTTTGCCCCTCGGCACCGGCGTTGGTAAAGATTCGACCGACAGCGCCGGGCACGGCCGATAGCGTGGCAACGATCCGGTCGCGGACAGTGACGGCTCCCGTGGCCAGCGCATCCCAGGCATTGACCTTGGGCGGCGTGATTGCCAGCTCAGGCGTGTCGCCAAACAGGGATTGTTTGAGACCGCCGAAGATGGCACCGGCCTTGGCCGCGACGGATTGAGCCCCGGTGGCCAGCCCATCCCAGAGTTTTCCAGCCATCCGGAAGGGAGCCGAGGCGACGTCCATGAGGTTTCCGCCCGCCGATTTGATCTGCTGCCAGGCTCCCGCAGCGGCCGAGAGAATCCCGCGAGCGGCGAAGCCAAACACTTTCGCGGGCAGCGACTGGGTAAGGCTCATGCCGTCGGCGAGGGTCTTGAGCAGCGCGGAGCCGGAAGCGGTCAGGCTGGCGAGTGGTCCCTCGCGGGCATCGGAGAACGGCAGCAGATTGCGCAGCTTGCCCAGAGCGTTTTTGAGCATGGTGAAGGGATAGGTCACCGCCGACCAGATCCCTTCGCCCAAGGTGATGAGCAGCTTCTTGCCCGCCTCGAAGAAGGTGGTGTCCCCGGCGAAGAAGGAGCGCACGGTGGCAAACAGCTCACGCAGGGTGCTGATGATCGGCAGATTCAGAATCGCCTGGCCGATCTGTCCGGCGGCGTCGGCCACCAGGCGTCCGATGGAGGTGAATATCCCGGAAATGAAATTCCAGACACCGACCACCACATCCCGCGCCCAGCGGAACGGGGTGGCAAGAAAATCGTAGACCGCGCCGCCGATGGCCTTTAGCCCGTCCAGCAGGGAGATGTCGCCGGTCAGCACCTGCCAGACCGCATAGACGATCTTCCCGGCGGCCACGAAGGCCTCGCCGATCATGCGCACGGACAACAGGAACTTGTAGATGAACTTGATCGCTCCGACCAGTGACCCGACGATGGCCTTGCCGACCCAGACCACGCTGCGCACCACCACCGCCAGGGCTCGCACGATGAGCGACAGGTTCCAGGCCACGATCTTCAGGGCGAACGCCAGCCCCTGCAGAAGCACACCGGCGACGGTGCCGATAACCGTGCCGAAGGTGCGCCAGGACGACCCATCGGTGGCACTGGCGGCCACGCCGAAGATCTCCACCACCGAAAAGACTGCGCTGGCCAGCGCCGCATAGGCACTCATCAGGGTGCGGACGGTCGGTTCGAGGATGGCGCGGATGCGGTCAAAGGCATGGGAGAACGCGCCCCACAATCCGGCCATGGCCTCACGAACCCGGTAATAGGCCTTGAAAACAGTGACCACGAAGCCCAACAGCCCGGCGGATTCGAGCTTCTGGGCCAGTTCGGCCGACATCTGCCCGACGCCGCCGCTGAGCGAACCCACCAGCTCTCTGATCCCCTGGAAGACCAGCGAGACCTTGTTCCAGGCCCTGGTGATGATTTCCTGAATGCCGCCGAAGTTGGTTTCCCAGGCGCGTTTGAGCAGATATACCGACAAGATCACGCCCGCGATGATCGCGGTGACGGGCAAAAAATAGGTCGCGACCGCCGAACCCACCCCGGCGAGCGCGGCGCTGATGGCCACGAACCCGGCCTTGATGGCTGGAAGCATGAGTCCCACCATGCCCACGGCGGCGGTGACGGCTCCGGCCACGACCAGAATGGTGCCGAGGGCCATGGACAGTCCCAGGACCACCCGGGTCACGCCCGGCATCGATTTGGCCATGCGTTGCAGGAACAGAATGAAGCGGGATACGCCGTTGATCACCGGTGTAACCACCGGCAGCAGAGTGCGCCCCAGAATTTCGCTGAGGTTGGCCACCTGCTGGCGCAGGAGCAGAAACCGGGCTCCGATGTCCTGGTTCATGGCGTCGGCCATCTGTTCGGTGACCGCCGTGCCGGTCTTCATGGCCCGGCCCACCGACTGGATATTGCCTTCGAGGCTCTCCATGCCCGCCGACATCTGCAGCAGAAACTTGACCGCCTCGTCGGAGCCGAAGGCCTTCTTCAGCTTCACCTGGGCGGCGGCGTTGGAGAGGTCGGGGAACTGGCGCTTGATCTCCTGCAGGATGGGAACCACGCCCTTGAGACGGCCGCTGGTGTCGGTGAAGGACAGACCCAGCTCGTCACCGGCCTCGGCCGCCTTCATGATGAACGCCTTGTACAGCGTGCCCGCCTCGGACCCGGGCATGGTGGTCTGGAGCTGGCCGAGCACGGCGAGCTGCTCGTTCAGCGGAATGTTGCTCGCGGCCGCTACCGCGCCGATGTTCTTGATGGCGTCGGCCATCTGGGTGCCGTTGGTCTTGAACGAGGCCACGGTCTGTGCCATGGCTCCGGAAAAGGCGGTCGCCCATTCCATGTCGTTCATGTCGGCCATGATGGGCTTGAAGATCCCGTAGGCCGTGGTGAAGGTGCCGACCATCTCCTGGGTGGTGGCCTTGGTCGCCTTGGCGGTCATGGCGGCCATGGTGGTGAAGACGCCCACCGCCTCGTCGCTGAGGTTGGACAGGGCCGATTTAACATCGTAGGTGGCCGTGATGAAGGCGGCCTTGTCGGCACCGGACCATTGGTTGGTGAAGGATTCGGCGGCGTCCTCGATAGCCCGGAGGTCCTGCACGCCGAGGGACGCCAGCTCGCCCAGGGCTTTCTGGGTCGCGGCGGTGGAGGCGACCAGGGCGGCGGGTACTGCCATCAGGGCCAGTCCCGCCCCCAGCATCATGGTCCCTTGCTGGATGCGGTCCAGGTTGCGGGTCATCCGCTCGCTGGCATCCGCCACGGTGGAATCGAGGTCCATCATGGAGCCACGGATGCGCTGCGCGTTCTGCGAGAACGCATCCTTCATCGATACCACTATGCCCAGTCCGAGATCGCCGTTCATCTATCGCCGTTCCGTTTGCTCACGTTCAAAATCAAGTTGCCGCTCGAGGGCCTCGACGAACTGACGCCGGACCCTGAGCGGCAGCGAGCGGGTTTCCGACCAGCCCCAATGTAGTCCGCCGTAAGCGAGAAAGAATGCGTCGCTTACAAGCGAACTCCGGGGAACAAAAAAGCCGGTTCGGCCTCCAGGCGGGTGCGGATCTTGGTGCCGCAGCCATCGCATTCGGTCTCGACCGAGGTGTCGATTCCCGCGTCGACCCGCGACATCTCCTGCCGCAGCGCGTTGCGGTCGCGCATCGACATTTCCGCCAGGCTCTTCTTGGTGGGAGCCTTGCCGTCGATGTCGAGGACGCGGATGAGCATGGCCGAGGTGATGTTGGGCTCACGCAGGCTGGCCAGACGCTTTTCCTTGTGGCCATCGAGATATCCGAAGCGCACGGTTTTCTTCGAGCCGGGCAGCTTGAAGGCGAACTCCCGCTCCTCGCCGTAGGGGGTGACCTTGAGATCCTTGAGATTGATGGTCACAAAGTTGGTCATGCGGCAGGAGCTGTTCGGGCAGCTCAGCTCCAGCTCCACCTCGTCGCCGAGGGAAATCTGGCGCAGGCGGACCAGGGCGAACAGCCGGTCACCCGAGAGCAGGTTCATCACCTCGGCGAGATCGGGATCGGTCTTCTCGCCCAGCCGGACGAAACAGTTGCGGAGCACCTGGTTGATCGCCTCTCCGGAACGGATCAGGCGCTGGTTGGTGAGCAGTTCTTCCTCGGCCCCGGTCATTTCCCGAAGCTCGAGTTCAGTGCCGCTTGGCAGTTCAAAGCTGTACATGGTCGATCCTCCGGTTTAGGTCCAGTATTGAAAGCAGATGGTGAGCTTCTCGATGGTGTTTTCGGTGTTGCCGCCCTCGAGCTCGTCGTATTCGAGCGCCTTCACCCAGGCCCCGTGCAGGGTCCAGCGGCGGGTCTCGTTGCCGGTGCGGTCGTAGCGGACAACGTCGATGTCGCGCATGTAGTCGGCCGGAAGGCCGCCGGTAACAGCGTTCACGTCCACCTGTTTCTTGATCCATTCGCGGGCCGCCTCGTCGGAGCCGTCCTGCAGGGTGCCTTTCTCGAGGGTGATGTCCTCGAACTTGACCCGCCCCGCCACCTTCTGGTCGAACATCGAACCGGCCGGGGCAAAGGCCACTTCCTCGAATTCGGTTTTGGGCTCCTGTCCCTTGTGGAACAGGGCCACGTCGAAGCCGTTTACCTCGATGGCGAACTGCCAGTTCTGGTAAAGGCTCTTGGGCATGTTTCCGCTTCTCATAGCCGTGTTCTCCCGTTAAATGATTTCTTTGAAGTCCGCGCCGGTGCTGGTCAGGATGAAGTTCAGCTCGATGAACTCCGCCGTCTTGGTCGGCTTGACGAACACGCGGGCCACCATTTCGTTGCGGTCGATGACCGCCGGGGTATTGGTCTCCTCGTCGCACTGGAATGCGAAGTCGTAGAGGCCACCCTTGTCCTTGATGTCCTGCAGGAAGGGGTTGATCAGGCGGCCGAGGGCACGCCAGGTCTGGGGATGGTTCGGCTCGAACACCACGAAGCGGGAGGATTCCGAGATGGCTTCCTCCATGAACATCATCAGACGGCGGACGTTGATACGGTCCACGGCCGAGGGCTGGCTCTGCAGCGTTTTCTGGCCCCAGATGTTGATGCCGGTGTCGGGGAACACGGCGATGACGTTGACCCCTTCCGGATAGAGCACATCGCGCTCGCCACGGCTGGTCTTGTAGGCCAGGGAGAGCGTGTTGAAGATGCGGCCACGGTCGATACCGGCGGGCGCGTTCCAGACGTTGGTCTTCTGGTCGCTGCGGGCGATGCAGCCCGCCACCGCGCCGCAGGGCGGCACCAGCTTTCTGCGCGAGTTGACCGGATCGCTGATCTCCAGCCAGGGGTAGTAGAGCGCCGCGTAGGAGGAGTTGAATGCCGCGTGGCTGTACATCCCTTGCCCCTTGCGGAAGTCGACCGCTTCGAGCGGCTCCAGATACATGGGTGTGTCGGCGATGAACAGCAGATCCTTGCGCCCCTCGGCATAAGCGATTCCGGCGTTGATGACCGGCACCGTCGTGACGCCGGGAACCATCAGCAGGTTCAGGGCGTCGATCTCGTCAAAGCCATAGAAGCCGGTATGCTGCGAGGGATCGCCGATGAAATCGGCATCGGCCAGATCGGTCAGCCCGTTGTCGCCGCCGCTGAGCGTGAACACGCCCAATGCCGGACGGTCGCCGGGCGTTCCCATTGCTGCGGCCAGATCCTGGACCAGGATGAAATCCGAACGTTCGTTGATCGCCAGCTCCACATGGTTGGGCAGCGTTTCGTCCATGCTCAGATCCTTGAACACCTCGACCACATCGCCTTTATGCCGGACCACCAGGTTGAAATGGTTGGCCGGGTCGAGGGAGCCGTCCTCAATGGAGACGGAGAGCCGGTCCCCCCAGACGCCTTCGTTCACGGCCTCGATCCGCAGGGCGTCGGCAGGCGTCGCCTCCCGGTTCTGCAGCACGATGGAAGATTTGAGCGCCGTCAGGGTGTCCCGGTCGGTGGAGTCGGTGAGATGGGCGATGCGGGTGACGTAGAGGACCGAGCCGCCGTTGTCGAAAAACGCCCGTGCGGCGTAGGCCAGATAGCTTTCGTTGATATAGGAGCCGAAACGGTTGATGAACTGCTCCCAACTCGTCACCAGCACGGGCTTGTTGATCGGGCCTTTCTCGGCCACTCCGACCATGGCAGCCGACGAGGTCGAGATCTGCTTCACATAGAAACTGAAGTCCGTTTCCCGGGTGTAAATCCCGGGCGATAGATAGGTCGGCATGGTTATTTCCTCCGCTTGCTGGTGGTCTTGGCCTCATCGGCTGCGGCGTCATCGGTTGCCGTGGGCTTTTCCGGTTCCGGTTCCACGCCGCCGGTCAGGTCGGTGATGCGCACCAGGCCGCGTTTTCCGGCGGTCTTGATCTCGGCGGAGAGGTCCTTGCGGGCGATGCTCTTGCGTTCTCGCGGCCCGAGGTGAAGGGTTCCCTGGCCGGAGAGGTTGAACGTCAGGGGTTGGAACTGCAGGTTTCTGATCTCGATCACGGTTGTTCTCCTTTACGGTTGAATGGTTCGTTGCTCTGTCACGTCGCCGTGAAACTGGAAGGTCCGGTCCCGGATCAGCCGACCGTCGCGCAGGTCGCCGTCGTACACCGGGCAGGATTCGATGCGGATGCGTCCGGAGCTCTGCCGGAGATTGGAGAGGTTCACCCGGGCCAGACCGCCCAGAGGAACCAGTTCGGTGAGGTTCAAGCTGCCCTGGTCTGCGATGGCGATCTCCGGGTAAAGCTGGAGGAACCGCGACACCGATTCGTGAAAACCGAGCAGTTCGGACTCCCGGTCCACGGTCACCACCAGGTCGAAATCGAGGTGATAGAGACGGGGAAACCGGCACTCCTCGAAACTCAGCTCCAAGACGTTCTTCTCGAACAGGCGGCTCTGGCTGCGGCGGAAACGGTCTTCCGTCAGCTTCGGCCCCTGGAGGATGACGCTGGGGGTGCGCTGGACCTCGAACAGGTCATCCGGGAACACCAGCACGGTGTCCGGGTGGATGACCTGCTTGGCCAGGCGGATCAGGGTTTCTGTGACGGTCTGTATAGTGCTCAAGGGACGCCTCCGTTTTCTGCCTGGTTACTTACCGGAAGCGCTGACGATGTGTCGGAGAGGTAGAAAGAGAACCAAAAATGTGAATTTTTGACTTTCTTCTTGTCGTACATACATACGAATAAAGGGAGTATGAACAAAGCAACCAAGGGAGTCCAAAATGTGTTACGTAAAACCAGACCTTGTCGTGTCCCCTAAGAGCTTGGTGTCAAATTTGAAGGTCATTTATGACGGTGAGGAAAAAGTTGGGCATTGGCTGAAATGGAATGGGGTGGCGCAGAAGCCGTTATGCTGCGCTGGAATGGTGGTTCTGAAGATCAAAGATTCCCGGGAATTGGAAATCCTCAATCCCGAGGCTTGCCTACCTGGTTTATTCTTCCCGAAGAAATTGCGGAAGTTGTTATCAGTATGCTCAAGGTAAGCAAGAAGATATCAGAGTGACATACTTGAGCGGATCGCCTTGCGATAGTTCTCGATGATCTGCTCGCGGTACTTTTCCATGGTGGGGTGCAGGAAGGGTCGGGGCGGGATGACGATCACCGCGCCGTTGGAGTGCTGGATGGTGGCTCCGTATTCCATTACCGCGCCGATGTTCACTAGGTCGTCGCCGTCCTTGTTGACCGTGCCGCGCAGTAGCCCCACGAAAGCCCGGTCGGTGAGGAGGCGCTGAGTGATGGAATTGACCAGAAAGCCGGTGTCGATCAGGACCTTGCTGGAGCCCTTGCGCGTGATGGTTCTCTCGGCCAGCTTGACGAACGCCTTGCCGCCCGGTGCCTGGGAGCGGATACCGCGTTTGATCTCGCGGACGAGGAATAGGGCGTTCTTGATGGTCGCCTGACGGATCGCCAGGGCGACCCGGGCTCCGGGATTAGCGACCAGCTTCGCCTTCGCTTTGTCCCAATCTCCGAAGCGCTTAACTCCCATAAATCTTTCTCATTTTCAAAAGAATTTCTTTTGGATTTCAGCCAAGGCAAAAACGGTTGCGGGCATAAACATCATGTCACAGCTTCCAGTGGCAGTACAAGCTTACGACCTGCTTGGAGGATCTTCCCAGAGTCTTTTAGCCGTTTCATTACACGAGTAATACTGACGCGATGCGCTCCGATCAGAAAACCCAAATCTTCATGCGTTAACGGAAACTGAATAACATAACCCTCTTCTTTTTTCTCGCCATGCTCCCGGGCGACATTGAGCAGGACACTGTAAAGTCTTTCTTCCAAGTGAGTTTGGGACATGGCCCCGACCCGATCAGTTAACTGAGCGATACGACCACTCAAGTTCTTAATGACCTGGAGACCGATATTGGGATATTCAAGAACCAATTTTTCAAAACGATCTTTTGTAAAGCTGCACACCAATGTCTCCTCCATACTCCACGCACTCACAGGATAGTTGAAATCATCGTTAAATATATACTCCCCCAAAAAATCGCCAGGCTTCCTTATATCCAGAGTTAATTCCGTACCATCCTCTAAGAGTTTGCTCAATTTTACGCGACCGGCTTTGATCAACGAAATCTGTTTCGCTGTATCGCCTTGCATAAAAACTGATTGGCCTGCTTGATATTTTTGACGCAACGCCTCTCGAACGACCGCTTCCACTTCCGCCTGGCGCAGTCCATCAAAAACCCAAAGCTGCCCGATGCATATTTGCGACCATTCACTACCCTTTGGTTTTAGCTTTTCACATAGGCAACTCATAGGAACTGACTCCTTCCAGCAATTTTCTAATTCCCTGGGCTGTCGTGGCAAAAATAGTCCATTTCAGATAGCCGAAGGAACCCTGCCATTTGTAGGTTAGTTTCATTCCAGCAACCTATTTAACATATTATCAAAATGATCCAAGTTCAAGTTCATGAATTCAATGGGGACCTGTACCAAGTCGAAAAATTCGAGTATTTCATCCTCTGTCAAGGAATTAACTCCGGAATCCAGCACAAGAATCCGTTCATATCTTCCAAGATTCATACGAAAATCCACCTCATTCCATCCGAAGAATCGTTTCATATTTGCAGGCCAAACTCTCACCCATGTAGGTGTCATAAGCATCGTGTTATTTTGTTCCAATTCTATTGATTTCTCTTCTCCGAGGAAGGCTGACAAACAGTTTTTTGTAGGTATAATATGCACGCCCTTACTGTCGGCTATGGACTTAATTTGTGGAAGGCACCCATTACCGTACAATATCTTGACATCCACCTTTCCAATATTTTTGGCAATATCGATAGCAGATGATAGCTCACTTTCAAGCAATTTAAGATCGGAATGAAGTCCGGCGTCAAGCCATATCACTTTAAAGCCTGCCAAACCACGCTTTCTTTCCAATAGGAAATTGATCTCATCCTTGAAAATCCCACATGCTATTAAAACCTTGTCCGCTTTCATAGACCACATCCTTTAGGTTGAAACTGTTGGTACTTATTTGTATTGCGCTCCTACCTTCTCTGTACAATTATTGGTCACGGCACTTTACAAATTAAAAAGTCAAAACCATGAATCCTTCCTTGAGATGTCGTGTTAAGGGTTCTCCCATATAAATAACCTGGCACCCGAGTTCTTCGAGTTTTTCAGATACTCCATACCTGTCAGCGCAGGCCTTACACGCCAACGTTTCAACACCAACCTTCTTCATTTCGACGAGTTCGGTCTGCAGTTTGAGGTCCTCTGAAAGTAGCTTCGCAGATGGTCCCCAAACTATCATTTTGACAGTGCCCCACCACCCTTTGATCATAGAATTTTTACAATACATAAATACCATGTTCAGGGCGACGTCTGGGTCTTGTGAACTCCATACGACCACGAGGGAATCGTGAAAGTCACTTTTCATGGGAATCGACTCCTTCCGCGTTTATAGACTCCAGAAAATGGCGGTGGACCTGGAGACAGGAGATATACCGCCCCCAGGCCACCCTCCGGACTCGGAAAGCATGTCACATAATGCTTTCCACATGACCAATTAGTGACTATAATCAGAGCGTTATCCTATTTTGTTTCCTGCGTTGGGACCAGGAGACTGATCATAAATCTCTTCAACTGTGATCTTTGCCACGTATTTGGGCTCGGGGAGCGGTTTTGGCGCCTTCTTCAGTTCCTCTCTTACCTTCTCGTAAATTGGACCGCTGTCGATAAGCTCCGCTTTTCCCTTGAATTGATACCCAATGAATTTTTCATGGTCTACAAGGGTTACTGCGACCTTTGGATTGTTCCTGAGATTGTCCCTGGTTTTGAGAGAAAAGAGATCGGCAAAAATAATCGTGTTTTCGTCCAGCACCTGAATAGTGCCTTTGGGAGTGACATTGGGCATGCCCTCCTGATTAGCGGTGGCTACCCAACCCAGCTTGCCCTTTACAAATTCCTGCAATTCTTTGGAAATACTTGACGCCATGATTACCTCCTGTGTCATAATATGTTTTTAAAACACGAAAACGCCTATAATTCGGCCAGCAATAAGTCCTTTGTCTTTATCGTGTTTCACCTCCTTTCCGTGGGTGTGGTCACACTCCACTGTTACATTGCCAGTTGTCCACGCAGACGGTCAGCGATTACACGTCCGAGATCATGTGCCTGCTGCCATGTTTCTGTTTGGTTTTCAACGTTGCTGAATTTCTCGGATGTCACGGTCGTGTCCTCACCGAATATCCAAGGAAGAGCGCTCATGGGGCATGTCTCACCATAACCGCATACCATACATTCGGGATTGCCAACCGCTTTCAATTGGCCCAATACCTCCATCCCTTCAAGTTTAAGCGCATGAGAGATTTGATCGGCCGCCTCATTAAGACCGGGCGCTCCACGTCCTATCCCCGTAGCGACAACAACAGCCAGTTTTCCTCTGTTAAGACCATTTTGATGACGAAGGGAGAAGAGACGTTCCAGAAAAGCTTTCGTAAAACCATCCACGCCGCCATAGGGGCTGTATCCACCGACTACGAGTGCTCCCGCGTTGAGCACCTTCTCTGCAATTGCCGGGAAATCGTCCTCAACTTTGCAGATATTATCCTTTTTGCAACCCAAACAAGCTATGCATGGGCCGATACGTGTCTTACTTAATTTTATAAATTCTGCACTGAGGCCAGTTGCCTTCAATACCGCTTGGATCAATCGATCCGTATTGCTATTTTGGATCGGGCTTCCAGATATACCTATAATTTGTGTTCTCATAATCGGGACTCCTTTATTAAAATGGAATCATGTTCAATAATCGATTCAACCTATCGATTACGAATTATAATCAACTCAAGCTTTTTGATGGTTTCTGACGGTTCAGGCCGTATCAGGTAGTCCACATTCACCTCTGCATCGAGAATACGCCGACTTCGATCAACAATCAGCCGTGCCGGCATGGGAAGCCGCCATAGTCCGTCTGCATTGGCTCGTTGAAGGTCCACTCCCAAAGCGGCGTAGACTTTTTGCAGACGAAGAGGTAACTCGAAAACCAAACCGAGAGATTCGGAGAGGGTAAGCCCGACATCACTGAACACCTCGTACTTAAGCCCTAATTTACGTTTTACTGCATGATTGATTGACGGCTTTTGGGGAGAAATTGCAATTAATCCAGCTCTCATCCTATTGATTTCGTCGAAAGAATCATTTAGAGCTTCCAGCTCCAAATTACAGTAAGGTCACCAAATTCACCTTCCAATTTAAAATAACAAAGGGAATCGGGGAGTGCCGTAGCAATCGCTACAATGGAAAACTTTTCAGGGGCTGAATAGCCTAATACAGGCACGGTTTATGAAAAAGGTTGGCATGGGGGTCGGCATGCGGGGAAATCTAAATGACTGCTCAAACCAGTGCAGACAACAGATTGTTAAAAAGTAGATCGTGGATAGTGGCAAGTCCCTCGAAACGTTTAACTCCCATGGTGGCGAACCAGTTTCAGTACCTTGTGGGTCACGACCCCGAAAAGGCGTTCCTCCACCACGGTCTGAACCCGGAAGACGTCCGCGCCGCTTTTCACCCTGTCTTCCGGTCTCACGTCCAGACCGGGGAGCCCGCAGGCCGTAGCGTCGATTTTGTTGGCGAGGTCCTCAGGAGGCGTTTCGATGAACTCGAGCGGAAAGGTCTTCAACTCGGCGAAGGATGCGTCGTCCGATCCATACAACCGCTCACCCGGTACGGCACGCAGCAACGCGGCTTCCTGTGAGCTTGCCAGGATCAGCTCTCTCACGTCCCCGGCGGCCGCAGCTTTCTCGGGACCACTAAGCAGGGTCACAGCTCAAGCTCGCTTCCTTGTTCGTAGATGACCGGCGCAAGGCCGCTCGGGGTCAGGATGTAGGCTTCCTGATCGAGCTGGGTGGCCGGACGCAGCTCGGTGAGCCGCTGGCGGTAGTCGGCGAGCAGATCGCCCTCGAGCTTGGCCCAGTGGCCGGGCTGGCCGGTTTTATCCACCCGCTTGTCGCCGCTGGAAAAGGAGAAGGCGTTGGCGGTGGCCGAACGCATGACCTGGCAGGCGTGGATCTGCGCCATGATCACCAGAAGCTCGCGGACCTCGCCGGTGGGATCGGGGGTAATCTCTCCGGCCGTGATCGTCAGCGATTGGTCAAGGTCACGGCCGACCCGGAAAACGGCCTTCCGGACGCATCTCTCCAGAGTCTGGTCCTCGAAGAGAGATGCGCCCGGATCGGACAGGTCGAGCCGCAGGTCGGCGATCAGGTCACTCAGCAGCACCTTGCAGGCCCTCCAGACGGCTCTTGAGCGCGTCGATCACCGTGCGCCGTTTCTCGGTATCCATGTAGCCTTTGAGGGTTTCCGGATTGGCTTCCTCGTTGACCCTGGAGATGGCGTCGGTGGCGGAGAGTTTGCTCAGGTCCACCGGTTCCGCGTCCTGGTCGGGCTCTGGAGGGGCGAGCGGTTCCTGTTTCGGTTTGTCGGCCATGGCCAGGCGGCCGTTTTTGAGAGCCGCCTGGATCTGCTTGGTGAGGCGTTCCACCTCGACCACCTGGCCAGGCTTGAGTTTCAGCCCGGCGTCGGGGATCACCAGAACGCCGGGACGGATGTTCTTGATTCGATTCATCTCACGTCACCTCCCGGATTACGGAACCAGTTTGACCTTGGCCATGATGTCGGGGCGGGTAATGCCCTGGCCGATTTCGGACCACACCAGCCAGCCGGTCTTGAAGCGGGTCTTCTGATCGATGGACTCCGTCTTCAGGTTTTCGCGCACCGGCATCTTTCCGACCTCTTCATCCGGGACGATGATGATCTCGTCCAGCGGCATGGAGGCGGTGAGCAGAATGCCGCCGGTGCCGTAGTTCTTGATGACACCCTTCTGGCGCAGCTCGAGCTTGGTCTGGGGATCGAGGTTCCAGCCGCGCATATCGTTGAAACGGCGGCCACGCATGACGATGTACTTCACCGACAGCTCCAGGTCCTCGATGATCGAGATGGCCTCGTTCAGTGCATCCTCGGTGAGCAGGTCGCCGGTGACCTCGATGGTGTTGGCCGCCGGGATGGCCGAGGAGAGCACCGAGATGGTGCGGCGGTCCATCTCCTTGCGGATGGCGTCGGCGGCGCTGGTCTGAATGTCCATCAGCGTGCCGATGTTGCCGTTTTTGAGGACGGAAACGTCCACCATCGGGTTGGAGTGGATGCGGTTGGTGGGGAACTCGACCTCGTCCTTGCCCACCTCCTGCTCCTGGGCGTCGCCGTCCTTGCTGATCCAGTGGGCCTTGACGGTCGGTTTCTTCTGGTAAACCGGACGTTCGCCCTTGGGCAGCGTGTGCTTGGTGAGCAGCAGCGAGGAGATCTCCTTGCGCTTGATCTCTTGTTCGATGGGCGCGGCGATGGCGGCGGCAAGCGCCCGCATGCCTTCGGGCGACTCGAGAGCCTCGCTCATGAGCCGCGCCATGGTTTCCATGTACTCCTGGGAGTGGATCTTCAACTGATTGGTTTTCATGTGCGTTGGCTCCTTGGGTTAGACAAGCAGGCGGAATTTGAGGACGCCGCTCTGTACGGAAATTGCCTGGGCGATAACAAGCTGCCTGTTGGCGATGTTGCCGCCTTCGAGTTTTCCGGTGGCGGAGACCTTGAGGTTGTCTCCGGGATTGATCGTTCCCTCGAAAACATCCGTTTCGTAGATCCCGCCGCCGCAGTAAATGCCCGGCATTTCACCTCCGGCGTAGTCCTTGATCAGAATGCCGAACGAGCGAAGTTCGGGATCTGTGTTGACGGCGAACAGGTCATCGCCGACCACGCGGACTACCTGGCCGAGCTGGCCGTCGCCCTGGATGTGGCCATCGCCATAGGCGAGGCCCCGGTGACACGGATTGATGAATGACATGGTGTTTCCTCCTTATGCGTTGATTTGCGAGTGTTCGGGAGAGTCCTCGCCGACACGGTTGCGGTAAGCGGCCATGAACCCGTCGCGCAGGCGGTCCTCGAGTGACACCTTGCGGTCGTCCACATCGTGGGGCCGGACACCGGCGTCGCTGCGTAGCGGGGTTTCCGTCGATGCCTTGGCGGCGGGCTTGCCGCCCTGGTCGCTGTCGGCGGGTTTCTCTTCCTTGTCCGCTTTTGCCGATTTGGGCAGGCGTTCGTAAGCAGCCTCGGTGGCGGCGAAGGCTTCGTCGGACAGTTCGGCCAGGCGTTTCAGTTCGGCTTCCCGGTCCTCCTCGGAAGCGAAGGAGAGCCCCTGCTTCTCCAGACGGGTGAGCAGCTTCTTGGCCCGGGAGCGGCAGGCGGCCGCCTTTTGTTCGGCTTCCAGTTCCTGGACGCGTTTCTGCAGCTCGGCGACCTGGGCCTTGAGCTGCCGGTTTTCCTTTTCCAGGTCGGTAACGCGGGCAGGATCGCCTTCCTGCTGGGCCGGTTTCTTCTTGGCCGCTTCGACGGCCTGGTCATCGGTGGGTTTGGTTTTGTCTTCCATCGTGGAATCTCCTTCTGGTTGGGATTGGTCGGGCTGGCTTTGAAGGGACGCCACCTGCAGAATCCTGGCGTTCTCGTCCGCGCCCTTGCGGTCGAGCAGTCCCAGTCCGGTGAAAGTGACGCCGTGCAGAATCTCGAAAACGGGTTGGCCGCCCACATCACGGCCCTTGAATTTGCGCAGGTGGGTGCAGTAGTCGGCCTTGTTCTGGAAGCGCTTGTGGCAGACCGAGCATTCGCCTTCCTGGTAGTCGCACTCCATGGAAACCTGGGAGATGATCCCGCGCTTCATCAGCTTGTAGGCCAGCCGGGCGGCCGGGGTGTCGTGGACGTACAGCTCGCCGACGCATTCCACGCGGCCGCCGTTGTCGTCCTCCAGGTAGTCGGCGGCGACGATGCCACCGACGATGTCGTTGAACTCCTGCGAATGCTGCAGATCGACCTTCTTGTTCACGGCCGTCATGTGCCGACCGGACAACTCCTCGGCGGTGAAGTGGTCGCCGTTCTTGTTGGTCCCGGTGCGGCAGAGAACGAAGCTGAACTGGGGGTCGCCCGCCGAACCGACATCCATGGCCTCGGTCGCGAGGCGTTCACCATCGCCCAGCCGGATGTCCACTGGAATGCTTGTGTGGAAGTTCGCGGCGGCGGCCATCGGAACGGGTTTCTCCTCCCGCTCGGCGCTGGCCTTGGCCCCGGGAGCGCAGACGAACAGACGTTCTTTGGCGTTGGAAGCCTCGCCGTGCTTGGAGGTGATGGCGTAGTGGTGATCCTTGGACTTCATCCGGCTCTGTTTGCCGAAGGAGCCGATGATCCGCTTCATCTCCTGCTCGTTGGGATAGGCGTGATCGCGGTAGGAAATCAGCCAGTGCGGAATGTGCTTGGCATTGCCGAGAAAGGTCTGGAAGAACTCGCTGGCGTTGGCCTTGGTGACGGTCTTGTGGTCGGTCTCGTAATACTTGACCTTGGTGTCGGCCTTGATTTCGAGCCCTTCCCAATAGGTCATGAGCCCTTCCACGAAGTGGTAGGCCCGCTCGTAGTTGGTAGTCGAAAACTCGGTGGCGTAGGGCGGATCGAAGTAGGCCAGATCCGCCTTGGCTTTCGGCAGCAGGTCGTTGATGTCCTGCCGGTGGGCCTTGTTCTCCTTGTCGTTGTCGAAGACCAGGGCGTTGATGCGCTGCAGGTTCTTGCGCAGACGATCCTTGAATTCGTCTGGGGTGTCCTGGCGGCGGCCATAGTCGGTGGACGACGAGAAGTGGCCGAAGCCGCCCTTGCCGCTCATGCAGGTCTTGCCGAGGCCGAACAGGGCGATGTCTTTCTTGAAGCCGGAGAGCTTGTCGCAGTTGGCGCGGATGGTGTCGATCAGCGCATGGACGCCCTTGGCGAAGAAAATGCCCTTGAAGTTGTCCTGAACGAAGCTGCCCGCCTTGGCGTTGTCGGCCAGGAGCGCCTCGATCTCGTCCTCGCTCAGGCGAACCGAGTTGTTCTCGATGATCGCCTTGGCGGCGTGGTGGCAGTAGCGGAGCCGGTCGTTGGCGATGACCTGGAGGCCCTTGGTCTTGTACATGTAGGCCACGACCGCAGACCCCGAAAAGGCGTCGAGCACGGTGCCAACGCCTTCCGGGGTATGCTTCCAGATCCAGTCGACGAGCTTCTGCTTACTGCCGATGTAGTTGGTGATGTACTTGGGGCGCTTCTCGGGAGAGAGCTCTTCAGGAGCGGACTGTTCGGCGGCCTCGGTCCCGAGCGCATCGGGATCGAGAGTCAGCGCCGCATCGGCCTCCAGTAGAAACGCCAGCCTTTCCATGTCTGTGGCGAACAGTTCCATCAACGTCTCCGGTCAGTTTGCTGTGCTCTCCGCGACCTGCGGGGAGCGTTCAGCGGTTACTTACCGGAAGCGTCGTTGATGTGTCGGAGGGTGACGGAGAATTTCAGCGGGTGGGGTTCAGCCGGGCCAGAACGGCCTTGCCGCAGGCGTCGAGGGAGGGGTATTCGTCGCTCTCGGTGATCTCGGAAAAGACCCCGTCATAGGGGGAGCGGGACAGCCGGTGATATTCGAGAAAATTCGCCGGAAGCGAGGTGGCCTCGGCCTCGACCAGACGGTTGACCACCCAGGCGGCCTCGTCCTTGCGGTCGGCAAGCCCGTTCGGCCCCCGGTCGAGGTAGTACATCTCCACATCCAGACCGGGACCCGGCCCCTGAACCCAGACGCCCACGGGCACGTATTCCGGGACGGTGGCCTCCCGGTCGGCGACTATAGAGTCGATCATATAGCGCAGTTTCATGACCAGTCCTCCGCGATTCGGAGATGCTCGGCCAGAAGCTGGGCGTCGATCCGGTGGAATCTTTCGGCGTTTTTCCGGCGGTAGGCGGTCCAGCGTTGCCAGTCCGCCGCGAGCTCTGGCTCCGAGACCGGCTCCATCATTTCGACATGGTGAATCCGGCCCAGATCGTCGGTCAGTTCGACAATCAGCCAGCCTTCGGCCTCCTTGCCGTCATGTTCGGCCATCAGGGTGTCTTCGACCCGGACATCGACCACTTTGATGGTGTGGGCGTGCTGAAAACCCTCGTCGTAACCGAGTGCCTTCCACAACAGCCAGAAATCGGTGCGCAGATGGTTGCCAGCGGTGTCGAAATGGGGTGCGATCCGGGTGACGGTGAAGCTGTCCACCAGGGTATCCAGAAAGAGATCCCCGGATTCTCTGACCGTCATGCGACTGCCCCGGTTGTTGAACCAGTGCAGCGCTTCCTGCAGCCGTCGTTTCTCCTGTTCGATAAAGTCCTTTATGGTCATTGTTTGCGTTTGCTCCAGCTTTGCGGGGTATGGACAATGTCCTCCACCTTGCGCCCGTCGGGCAGTTTCTTGATGCCGCGCCGGGTGAAACTCTGGATGATCTCCCGACGTTCGTTGTCGCTTCTGGCCACGATGAACTCGATGTTGTCCAGCAGCGTCACCGAGTATTTGAAGATGGTTTCGTTGCCATGGCGCTGCGAGAACCGCTTCCAGTCGTCGATGCTGGCCCCCCTGTTGCGCTGCACGTAGTCGTCAATCACCTTGCCGTAGGCGTCATGGTCATAACTGATAGCGTCCATGCGCCGCAGCATCTGTTTCTTGAAATAGAGGGCCGGTGAGGCGTCGCTGGCCGGTTGCTTCTTGATCCGGGTGAAGAAATAGCTCGCGCCGCCGGTCTGCATGTCAGCCACCGGGGACATTCCGCCCGGAGCCACGCCCATGCGCATCTTCTCGACCGTGCTGACCATGGCTCCGTTGTTCTCCATGATCAAGTCGATGAAGCCGGACATGCTCTCGCCGTTGGTCAGATCGTGGACCAGCGAATAGCCCTTCATCTGTTTTTCCAGGTCCTCCTCGGTGATGTCGAACCGGAACTGGTGCCGGTATCCGCCCTTGGCGTCGCGGTCCAGAAAGCCCGCCTGGTATTCGCCCAGCGGGTTGTATCCGGAAAGCTGGGTGATGTCCTGGACGCCCAGTTCCTTTTGCCAATAGCCGCGCAGAGCCTGGACCCGCTCGGTGGTGGTGGCGTTGCGGTCATCGAGGGATTTTTGCAGCCGCTTGAAATCGGCGCTTTTGTCGCTCTTGCGGATGTACGCGAGCTTTTCAAGATACATCTGCTCGGCGTTTTCCGCCGTGGCCACCCGGGTGTCGATCCCAAGCTGTTCGAGCTTTTCCAGCATCGCCTCGACCCGTCCGGGGGTGGCGTCGCCTTCCATGATCATTTCCAGCTCGCCGCGCTGGGCATAGAGGTTGGTGTCGGACCAGGGGCGATAGCGGACCCGGGTGCCGTCCTCGAAGGTGACGGTGTACTGGTGCCCGTCCTGCATGCGGGAGTTTTGATTGAACAGCGTCCGGTTGTCGATGTCGTCGGCCTCGACGGTAATGGTGCCGGAACCGATCCTGCGCTTGGTGTGGGTCACCTTGCCGCGTTCCACCTTGAACGGCGGTTTCTCCTTGGGTTTCTGCGCGTCGAGCTTGGGCAGGTACTGCTCGAATACGCCGTTGGTGGCCCGGTCCCAGTCGACGGACTCTTCGATCTCCTTGACCCATTTCAGATAATGGTCCGCCATCTCCTTGACCTTGGGGTCGGTGTTCTTTTGCAGGGTCTCCAGTTTCTTGCGCAGGCGCAGTGCCTTGTCGATCTTGGTCCGGTTGTACTTGCCGTCGCCCACGTGGAAATTGACGTTTTTGACGGCGTCCAGAATCGTCGGAAAGAAGCTATCTTCGACTAGCGGTTGTCCCTTTTCCCCGACCGCCGTCTGCACATACCTGCGCAGCACCTCGTCGATGCGGCGGTCCGTGTCCGGCCGGATCTTCATCTTGACCACGGTTCGCTTCTTCCCTTTGAAACTCTCGGTGAAGATCAGCGCGTTCTGGTCCTCCACGTCGCCACTGTCGAAGGGCAGCGTCTTGCCCTGCCAGCCGAGTTTGCGGGCCTCTTCGACCAGGGTCTCTTCGGCGGAGGAGAGCAACTTTTTCTTCCCGGTGGCGGCGCTCAGCTTGTCGAAACGGAAGCCCCGATCCCCCAGCACATCGGAGTAATAGCCTTCGAAGTCCTGCCTGAGATTGTGTTTCCGCTCCAGGGCCAGATCATAGAAATGCCGCCGCCCAGCCGGGTCCTTGGAAAACCGTCCCTCGGCGTATGGCCGCAGCAGATCGAGGTAATCCTCGTCGGCGATCTTTTCGACTTCCTGGATGTAGCGAAGGGTCGCGTTCGGATCGACCCGTACCTTCCCTTCCTTGGCCGCCCGGAAGACCTTGTTGTAAAACGGCTCTTCCTCGCCGCAGACGCCGTTGGGGTGATAGTCGAGCGAGAGCTTGTCCTGGCCCAGAAACTTGAATGCCTGGCCTTTGTCGATGCCGTAGACGCGACCGTCCCGGGCGCGGATGAACTGCTTGGAATGTCCGTCGTGATTGGCGATCAGCCAGTCGACCACATGCTCGCGCTGGATCTGCTCCAGTTCGATGGTGGTCAGATCCTGGGACAGTATGTTGCGAAAATCTAAGTCGTCCCGCAGATCGGTGCGCCATTTCTGGATGGAGCCGGTGCGGCCGTTCAATTGGATGGTGCGCACCTCGATGGAATGGGGGTCGATCAGGCGGCCAATCTTGTAGGCGGCTTCCTCTCCGAAGGCGATGAACTCATCGTCCTTGCGGCCAATGGGCTTGAACAGCCATTTGTCGCCGTTTTCGTCGGTCCAGAACTCCTTATCATGTGCGCCGCCGACAGCGGCCTTGCCGGTTTTCTTGAATTTTGACGGCAGACCTTTCTGCTGCCACGCTGAATCGACTGTGGCGAACTCCGCGCCTTTCTTGCCGATCTTGGCCTCGGGCGGCTTGACCGGGCTCGGCTGTGGAGCCGGTTTCGGTGGATCTTTCTTCGGCGTGGCGGGCTTGGCAGGAGCGGTTTTCTTCTTGCCGCCATGCTTTTCGGCCCATGCGGCGTGCTTGGTGTCGATGCTGGCCTGAACCGCCTTGATTTTCGCCGGGTCGGTCTCGGTGAAGAGCGTGGTCAGCTCGTCTTTGTTGGCCCACTGCCAATACTGGACCTTGGTCTCCTTGGCGAGCGTCTTGAGCTCTGCCGATTTCAGCTTGCCGACCTGATCCTGGAAGAGCTGTTTTTTGAGGGCGATTTCCTTGCTGTGGGCCGCAAGCAGTTCCTGGGGCAGATCGGTGCCGCCGGAAACCGCCTGTTCCGCCTTGGCAATCGCGTCGAGGAAATCCTTGTAGCCGGTCGGCGTGTCGGGAACGACCACGGCCTTGGCGGCGTCTTCGAGTGCCGTTTTCTGTTCCAGGATCAACTTCTGCTTGGCCTCGTCGACCGCCTTTTTCTTGACCGACTCGGCCATGTCGGCACCGGCCTTCTTCTGTAGCGCCTCGACGAGCTGCTGTTTGTTCTTGAGGATGCCGATGCCGTGCTTCTGTTTGGCCGCCGCGAGTTCCTTGCCCATCAGGCCGCTGTGATCCACTCCGGGTTCCAGCTTGTCGAGCAGCTCGATGGTCTCCTGTTTGGTCATATTGAGGGAGATGCCGTTTTCCTTCGCCATCTCCTTGAGCTGCTGGGCGGTCATGCCCTCCAGCCCCTCGGCTGGAGGGATCTTTGCCATCTGGGCGGCGAGCAGCTTGGCCTGTTTGAGTTCCGTCTGCTTCAGCCCGAGCAGATCGACCAGTTCTTCCTTGGTCCGCAGCAGGCCGATCTTGTGTTCCTTGAGCTTGGCGCTGAGTGCCGCTCCGGCCAGGTCGCCGTGATCGATGCCGGGTTCGGCCAGATCGAGCAGCTTGATGAAATCGGCCTTGGTCCGGGCGATGGCCACGCCGTTCTGTTTCGCCAGGGTCTGGAGCTGTTTGACCGTCAGCGAGCCGAGGTCGGCGATGTCGCCGTTTTCAAAGGCGCTCTTGAGCTTGGCGTTCTCCTTGGCCTGGGCGTCGGCCATGCCTTCCAGCACGTGGGGCGGGAGAATGCAGGCGTCCCCCTGCGATGCCTGGGTGGCGGCCTTGGCGGCCATCTCGCTGCCGCAGACGGTCATCGGCCAGGCCACGATATTGGTGCAGCGGCAGTGCGGATGCGCGGGTTGCTGGGGGAACTTGTCGATAGGAAAGGTCTTGCCGTCCAGGCCGCCGCAGACCGGGCACATGCGCTCGTCCTCCATGGCCAGCCATTCCAGTTTCTGGATGCCGACCCGCTCGTGGAACTTGAGCCTGCCCATGTTGTGGGCGCGGAGTACCTCGGTGCGGGCGATCATCTCCATGCGGTACTGGGCCTTGCTGAACACCCGGCTTCCGGCCTGGCGAAAGGAATCCTTGTCGACGATCACCTTGCCCATGTCCCGGACGATGTCGTCGGCTCCCTTGCCCGTGGCGATGCCGTTCAGGATGGTGCGCTTGATTCCGTCTGCGAGTTCGCGGTGGACGTCACCGGCGAGCGTGAGGTTGTACTGCGCCATGAAGTCGAGGGCATTGGTGTCGACGATGGTGAACACCTTGGTGGCCAGCTTGTCGATGCCTTCGGGTTTGAGGTCGGCGTAGAACGGCAGCGACGCGTCGGCGAGCTCTCCGATTCCCTGCTGGATACCGAGCTTGAAGGAGTCCTTGGTCGTCTTGCGAAAGACCAGGGTCTGCTCCCGCTTGAGCCGCTTCATGGTGTCGTCGAGTTCGAGCTGGAGCTTTTCCAGCCCCTTGAGCGCGGCGAGCTTGTTGTCCGGCAGGGAGCCGAGGGAGCGGTACTGGAGGATGGCGCGGCCGACCTCGTCTTCGGCCTGTTTCAGCGCCTGGGTAAGCTGGGCCGTAACCTGGTCGTTGTAGCGGTTGCGGGCCGTCAGGCTCTTCAGGGTGGCCGCCTGGATGCGCTGCTTCAGCTCCGATGGCATCAGCGGGGCTCCCGGCGGTCGATGAAGCGACAGGCCGGGGCGTCGAAGGTGCGCTCGCTGTTGTGGACCCGGCAGTGGTTGGTGTCAGCAATGAAATGGCTGCATTCGTCGCACACGGCAGCAATGCCGGTGGACTCCAGGTCGCCCGACCAGACCAAAGCCGCCTCCGCCGTGGGTTCATCGTCCTCGGCCGGAATCCCGAGCATCTTCCGAGCGCGAGGCACGCTGAGAATGCCGGAGACGACCATATCCACCACCGGCTTCACCTGCTTCTCGTCCATCAGGTCGATCTGCTTACGTTCGGTCTCGCGGTTGGCGGCCTCGATGTCCGGGTCCAGGTCCATCTTGAGCTGAAGGCTGGAGCGGCTGATGAGCTTGCGGTCGTAGAGTTCGATCAGGAGCTTCTTGAAATCGACCGCGTCGCTGGGGTCGAGGTCGTTGAAGATGAACTGGATGCTTTTGTCGCCGTGGCCGTTCAGCTCCATCCAGTCGTCGAACACCCAGTCGAGGAGCTTGCGTGCGGCCTGTTTGATCTCGCGGATCATGACCATCATCTTCTGCATGCTCACCGAGGCGGTGGCGAAATTCGGGCCGTCTCCGGTCACCAGCGAGCGTGACAGCCCCAGGGCCACCACGATGTCTTCCTTCACCTCCTTGACCTTGTCCTCGACGTTGAGGACCTGGCCGTCGGTGCCGTGGGTTTCGACGTTGACGTAGAACGGGACCACCAGGCCGCTTTTCATGTCCATCTTGTTGACCATGTCGCGAACCTGTTCGAGCATCCGCTGGTCCGGCATCACCATCTTCTGGCCGAACGCGCCGCCCACCTTGAGCAGGCGAAAGGGCGTGGCCCAGCGCTTGGCGATGGCCTGTTCGGCCCGGCGGTAGTCGCGCAGCAGTTCGATGGCTTGAAAGGCGGGAAGCACGAGGGAGTTACCCCGAGGCGAGAAGGCCGGAGCATCCCATTTGAGGTGGACCATCTGTTCGACGGGTAGCGGGATGGATTCCCCGCCGCCGGGGGTGTCTTCGGGAAATTGCCGGGCCTCGATCAGCTCGCCCTGGGCGTATTTGACTTTGACCGAAACCGGGTTGACGCAGACCAGTTCCTCGATGTCCTGGCCAGACTTGGTGAAGCGCTTGAAGCCGATGGCGTCGCCTTTCACCAGGAGCTGAAGAACCATGTCCTTGATGAATTGCGTGATGTTCAACCGCCAGGCGGCCTCCAGTGCCTGCTCCTTGAGGGTCTCGTCATCGCTGGTGATTTTGATCTCGTCGCCCACGGCGAAGGTGCGCCAGGAGTTGACGCAGTTCTTCACCAGCGGCTCCTCGACGTAGTATTCCCAAGCCTTACGGGCGCGTTCTTCCCAGGTGGCCGGAATAGCCTCGGCGGCGTTGACCTTGCTGAAGGCCGCCGAGTCGAGCGCGGCCGCTGCGGCCAGCGGCGCGATGACAAAGCCGGTGGTGTCCAGGCTTTCGGGTTGTTCGTCCTGATGGGCGGTGCTTTCCACGTGATCCTCTCGGTAGTTTCGGCCATGACAGCCGCACATCCGGCCCGTGTGGGCCGAACCCGGCTCGATGCCGGTTACTTACCGGAGCGGGGTGGAAAGCGTCGGAGGATGCGATCAGATGAAGACCGGATTGGTGAGCACGGGTTTGAGCGAAACCACCTCTTCGCCGACCGGGTCGAGGTTACCTTCTTCCCGGATCAGCATGGCGCAGCGCACCGCGTCGATGATGTGGTCGTTGCCCTTGGAATAGATGATCTTGCCGTCCCGCAGGGTGTAGGTGTGGGTGGTGAATTGGTCTTCCACCTCCAGGTCGTCCGAGGGGAAAATGACCTGCTTACGCTGTAGGGCTCCGTTGATGAGGCTGGTCATCAGCTCCTTGGTTCGCTTCTTGATTTCCTTGCCGTCCCGCACCGCCAGCCGGGTCATGCCGCCGAAGTCGTATCCCTTGAGCCTGTCTTCCAGCTCCAGCCCTTTGTACTTGTCCAGGGTGAGCAGCTCCTGAACCACCGCCAGACCGTTTCCGCCGTTGTCCACGCCGATGCCCGCCGGGGTGTAGTAACGCTCCAGCAGCGCGATGATCTGGGCGATGTGCGGATAGGAAACGTGTTCAAGATGCACGCGCAGGATCATCTTCAGCAGCGTCCGCTCGCCGATCTCCGTCTCCTGGAATACGACGATCTCGGTGGGGTCGTTGGTGTAGCCCAGGTCGCCGCCAACCCAGAACTGCCCGCTGCGGGGCGTGAGGTTGAGCAGCATCTCCAGCCGGTCGTGGGCCGCTTCCTCAGTATCGCAATCGCGCAGCTCGGAATCGGTGATGACGATCTTCTGATACTCCAGCAGATCCTGCCGACAGAGGTTGAACTGTTCGACATTGAAGGCCCCATAGGAGGGCTTGCCGTGTTCACCGGCCACCTCGTGCTGCCAGCCGGAACTGTCGCGGCCGCCGTAGAACTCCAGCAGTTCGGCCTCGCGATCCTCAGTCCAAAGAGGGTTGAGCCAGGACGGCCAGCGGAACACATGGAACTGCTCCGACGAGGTGAGCCGGTAATAGGTGGTGTCGCGCAGGCCGTTGGGCGTGGAGTAGATGCGTAGCGCCCCCCCGGCCTTGAGGCACTGGCGCAGCGCCTTCCAGGCCCGTTCGGTCAGCCAGGCTCCTTCATCGACCCAGACGCGGCCCACGTGCAGGGACCGGAAGGCGTCGCCATAGGCCCCGGCCGGGCGGAAATAGAGCACCGAACCGTTGGTGAACTCCAGCCGGAAATAGGGTTTGCGGTGGATTTTGGGTTTGCCGTATTTGGTCAGGGCGATGCTGTTCATCAGATCCGGGTTGGTGTCGAGCTGGAACTCGATCTCCTCGATGATGGTATCGAGGTGCCCCTGGTGCGGAGCCGCGATGAGGCCCTGGCCGCCTCGGGTGGTGAAGGCGTAATGGAGCGCGTCGGTCGAGAGCACGATGGACTTGCCCACGTCCCGGCCGTCGAGGTGGATGATGTTCTTGGCCGGGCAACGCAGGTCCTCCACCTGGTGCGGCCAGTAGTCGCGGCCTGAGCCATCCCGGTTGTAGAGATAGGCTTGCCCCCACAACACGGGGTCGCTCAGGGTTGCCGCGAGTTTGCGCTCCTTGTCGGTTACCGCCATCAGTGCATTCCTGTCCTCAAGGCGTTGCCGAGGATGGTGCCCACCAGTTCCGTCAGGATCTGCTGCACGGCCAGGGTGTTCTTCCGGTCGTGGACAGCTTCCTGAATGTCGATGATGGCCTGGTCCAACTCCGCCCAAGCCAGGTACTGCTGCTGGGCCGCTTCCAGACGGCCGAGGGCGTTCTCTATCCGTCCCGCCGCCAGCTCGGTGCCGATTTCGACCAGGGCCTCACCGGCCTGGCGGACGGCATCGCTGTTTTCCTGAAGGATCTCTTTCATTGGCCTGCCTCCTGGTTCGAGCCGTTGGCCCACTGGTCAAGGGCGTCCACGGCGGTCTGCAGGCGCAGGCCGACACCGGTCAGGCGCTCGGCGTCCGGGTGGCCGACCTCGCGTAGCGCCTTGTTGGCCTCGGTCACATACTCGGGTGTGTGGCGGTTGACGGTGGCCACTGCCGACTGGATCTGGGCCGGAGGCCGGTAGGTGGCGCAGCCGGTCATGATCCCGGCCAGGACCAGCGGGATGGTCCATTCGAGTGTCTTCTTCAACATGTTGATCTCCTTTGGTTTATGGGTTTGGGGCACATGCAGAAAGATCTCTGCAAACACTTGATTTCCAACGAAATAGAAGCGTCATTGGATGTGACGCGGGATGGTCCCGCATCCACGAAAACCGGAACCGGAGGCAGGCCATGACCTACGACAGAAACCGCCAGCAGGCACTCAAGGCGTACCGAGAAAAGCAGGAGAACATCGCCCGGCTGATCGAGGGCATTCGCGGCAAGCTCGAAGCGGACGCGAAGCAGCCGGACATCACCTGGGCGAGCGTCGGCTCCCTCGGCCACGTCGAGGAACTGCTGCGGGAGCTGGACGAGTTCCTGTCCTGAACACACCGGGCCACCGACAAAGGAGACATCGACATGACCGAATGCACCGTGCATCAAGCCGCCGAGGCTTTCATCGGCTACCTGCGGGAATCCGGAAAGAAAGAGCGGACCCTTTACACCTACCGGAAGGACCTCGACGCGGTGGAGGCCTTCTTCGGCGCGGATCGCCAGCTCGCCGAGATCCGGCTTCCCCAGGTCGGCAAGTTCTACAAGTCCGACCTGCTGCTCAAACTCCCTGACGGCAAGGAGCGGGCCGAGCGCACCATTGCCAAGACCGTCCGGGTGTTCCGCATGATGATGGTCTGGGCCAGGGAGTCGGGGCGCATCGAGGAGCTGCCGCTGCCCAAGAGCACGCCCATGGGCCACAGCCGGGTAAAGGAGTCCAGCGATGAGCAACCGAACGGCTGACCTCGATCTGACGGGCGCGACAGAGGCGTTCTGTGCCCGCCTGTCGGCCGAAGGACGCTCCCCGGCGACCATAGCCGCATACCGCCGGGACCTCGCCCTGGTAGTCCGCGTGGCCGGGGAGCTGGCCCCTGGGATCGTCTGCCGGGAGGTCACGGTCGGGTCCCTCGACCAGGTGTTCTCCGCCGGGGCGGTCACTGAGAGTGAGCGAGGCCCACGTTCGGCGGCCTCGCTCCATCGGATGAAGGCGGCGGTGCGGGCCTTTTTCGCCTGGGCCGCCGAGACGGGCGTGGTCGGTGACAACCCGGCCCGGTCCATCCGCATGCATCGGTTGCCAAGAAAGCTGCCAGTCTTCCTGACTACCGCCGAAAAGAAACGTCTGCTCAAGGAGCTCAAGGGGCGGACCGATTTCTCCACGCTGCGCGACCGCGCCATGATCGAGGTGTTGCTGGGCACGGGGATCAGGCTTGGCGAGCTGGCCGCGCTCGACATGGATGACATCGACCTCGACGCCAAGCATCTGCGGGTGCAGGCCAAGGGGAATGTGCCGCAGGTCAAGTTCATCAAGACCGACCTCCGCACATTGCTGCGCCGTTACCTGGCCGAGCGTCGTCGACACGGCCGCCCAGAAATGGAAGCCCTGTTCCTGTCGAACCGGGACGGCAGACTCTGCCAGCGGCAGATAGCCAACCGGCTCGCCCACTGGCTGCGGAAGGCCGGGATCGAAAAGGAACTGACGCCGCACGGGCTGCGGCATACCTTCGCCACCCACCTCTACGGCGCGACCAATGACCTGCTCGTGGTGCAGCGGGCCTTGGGGCACCGGGACGTGTCCACCACCCAGATCTACACCCACCTCGTGGACGGTCAGCTCGAGGAAGCCCTCGAACGCCTTTGATCCTTCCGGACCCGACGATGGGAGCGGCCTCGGCTGCTCCTGTTTTCGTTGGGCGAGACAGTGTCGAAGACAGTGAATGACAGTGCCCGCAGAAGAACACATCCGCCGATGATGAATGATCATGACGGAGGGTCTCTACATCCCGGGTGGGGCGGGAAATATCGATTGACCGGAATTTCTCCTTCGCTGTCTGTCGGCCGCACATCGCTATAACTGCTTGGCTTGTGCGCTCCAGTCGCGGAACACACATGGCAATATCTGCTTGGCATATGCGAGGGCCGTTGCCGAAGGAATGGCTGTTTGCGGGGCTTGTCCGGTTCGGCCTGGGTCTCGACATGCCAATATCTACTTGGGTTGTGTGAGAGAGCCCCGGCGTGAACATGCCTATATCTGCTTGGCTTATGCGGTTCGGCTTATGCGCACACATGCCAAGCGGATATCGGGAGCTGCTGGAGGAAGTCGAGGAGTGGAAATGATGATCGACGGCCGGTGAATGCCGATTCCGAAAGTGCAAGGAACACGTCTTATCCGCAATTCCTGGTGAAGCTGTCTGCCGCAAGTCGCCGTGTGTCGGGGTCATCGGAAAAGCCCTCCATGGTGTTATCCGCAATTCTTTCCGCGTTTCTTGCGGCCGGAGGGTTTCGTGCCCGGGGCGTTGGCGGCCTCGGCCACCTTCTCGAGCAGCGCCGCCGCCCATTCCGCCGGAGAGGTCTGCGGGCCTTTCGGCTCCTCACCCTCACGGGCAATCTTGGTGGTCTTGAGATCCTTCATGTGGCAGCGGATCATCCGGTCGAGCTTCTCGGCGGCGTCGGTGTTCCCCTCGATCTGGGCACGGACCAGCTTCACCGAGTAGACGCCGACCAGCTCCACCTGCAGGAAGTCGCTGGACTTGTTGAACTCAAAGTCCTGGTTGAGGCGGTCGATGATCGCGTCGAACATGACCTTCTCTTCCGGGGTCAGACAACGGTCGGCGAAGATGCCGTGGCGTAGCCGGTTCTGGTTGCCCTCGGGCGCACCAGGCCCGCGCCGGGGCGGTTCGGTCTTGCCCTCGTTGCGGTGCCAGCGGTCCAGCGTCTCTTTGTCCGGTTTGTTCAGTGCCACGTGGAAATCCTGCCGAATATTGTTTTCCCAAGCCGGGATGCGGGGCGGGAGGTCGATTTAGCCTCCAAACGCGCTCCCGCCGGTTCAGGGGTTACTTACCGGAAGCGACGGCCAACTGTCGGTCCCGATCCTGTTTTCGTTCGGCGGCGATGATCTGGTTGACCCGGCGGGTGGTCACTCCGGCGAGGTTGGATATTTCCTGGCTGCTGATCCCCTGCAGATGAAGGGCAAGCACCAAGTCGCGGCGTTCCTGGTAGAAGCGGCTCGGTGCCGGGACCCAGAGAATTCCGGTGTAGTGCTTCTGGATCTGCTCGAAGAGTTCCTCGGGCAGGACATCCTTGGCGTTGGCGTAGCGTTTCTTTTTCTTCACGGCTCAATCCTCCACTTTCTTCATCCACGGCTGCAGCACGTCCGGGTTGTAGAACCGCAGCGTGCTGGGACGCCCGGACTTCGGCCCGTGGATAATTTCGATAGAACGCTCGGTGACCTCGCCAATCTCCTGATCGCCATCGACGAAACAGACCAGGCCGTAGTCCTCGCCGCAAGGAAACCGAAACCGGCCCTGGTTCTGGTAGAGGCGTGCCTCGGACCAGCCCTTGGCCATGGCCTCCTCACGGATGGCGTCGACCTTGGCGACTGCCTGGGAAGTCACCGGCTGTTTACATTTCCAAGCTTGGTTCCCGGGATAAATCCAGTCCTTTCTGGGAACTTCGACGGGCTTCTCCTGGGACTCGGGACGAAGCGCGGGTGGCTGGTAGTTCTTCGGGGAAAAGGACTGCAGGACCTCCTGCAGGCTTTCCTTGCCGAACTCCCGGATGGCCAGTTCCTGCAGGGCGTTGAATCGCTGCCGCAGCGTATTCCAGGCATCCTCGGGGAGTTTTCCGGCCTTGTGCGCGGCTTGGGCGGTGACCATGCGGGAACGTAGCCAGGCAAAGTATTCAGGCGACAGACGGCGACACAGCGTGCCGTCGATCTCCCTGTCTTCAGGCCAATCGCGGGCGTCCTCGATGTCGTGGATGTCGAGCCCGGTGGAGACATAGATGGCGGGCTGCGGTGGTTGCGGTGGTAGTGATGGGGTTTCACCTCCGGCCGAGGCTTCCTGCCCTCCGGCGGTGTGCTTGATCATGGTTTTCAGAAGGCTCATGGCTTCACGCTCCAGAAATATGGGTTAATCGCTTTTCCCGTTACTTACCGGAGCCCAAAGCCAGATGACGGCGGACCGATGCCTTCGCTTGTAATCGTTTTTTGAGCGAGAGGCCGTTTTGTAACTGTTTTTTGAGGTCTCTAAACGTTTTTCGAGAAACTGGCAGGTTCTGCGGTGGATATGTGCGGTGGCTGCGGTGGTCGTGCGGTGGAAGATTTTCTTGTCCCACCGCAGGGGGTAGTTCTTTGTTTGTTATTTGTTTTTAGATAGTTATGAAGAAAGAGAAGATAGAGTGCGGTGGTTGCGGTGGTATTTGGGGAATGTCTCTCACGCTTGGCCGGAATTTCTCTGGCGAGGAATGCCGGATCGGTGGGTCGAAAAAATATTTCAGCCCATAGGGGGTGAGACCTCTGGATTTACCACCGCATCCACCGCAAAGGCCATGAACGCCTTGTCTGGCAAGGGTTTGTCGTGCGGTGGTCATCCACCGCAAGGGACAGCGGTGTTCACCGCACCACCGCAAAAGAAAAGGACGCCCGAGAGCGTCCTGGATGATTGGGGATCGAATTGGTTGAGGTTCAGACCTGGAGAATGTTTTCGACCAGCTTGTAAACCGTGGTGCCGCCAAGGGCGCGTGGCCAGTCGGCGCAGGGGGGATTGTCGCGCAGCCTGGCGCGGCGGATGGCTTCATCAATCCGGTCGCGGGTGATCTTGCGTGCGTCGATCCCCTTGTCGTAACCGGGAAGGTGCCGCTTAAGCCGGTCGCTGCAATCCCGTGACGACGCGATGCCGGTGCCGTCCTCGAAGTGGAGCAGCAACCAGTATTCGAACTTGGGATTGCTGAGGGCGAAGCCGTAATTGTCGCGTGCCCGAGCCCAGGCATGAAGCTGGTCCAACTGTTCGTCGGTCCACTGATCCTTGTCCACCACGAGCCAGGCTTCGTCGGAGGATCTCAGTTCCTCCTGCCGGAGATGGTCCTCCATCCGCTTCAGCACCTGCGGAGGAGAGCTATCATGACTGCCTTTGAGGCAGTTCACCCGGATCACCGACTGTTGGTCATTGAAGATGTTGAAATACTGCGGCTCGGTCTTCACGCCTTCCACCGCGATCACGAACAGTTTGCGGTAGCGACGCTCGCCGAGGGGTCTCTGGAATCTGCGTCTCTTCGGTGGCATCAGTCATCCCCCTCACTTTCCTCGGTGAGGCAGGGATTGGTCAAAGCGCCTCCCAAGAGAATCCGGGGAATTCCACCCAGTCGCCCCTGCAGGTAGCTCTTGCGGATGTCCTTGTCGTATCGGACATCCTTGTACTCGCTGAAGGAGAGCAGATTCGAAGCTCCGGTGGCGTCTCTTTCGGCTACCCACATCTCGTCTCGGCGAAGGAGTTGCTGATCCATGAGCAGCACGTCATGGGTGGTCAACAGTAACTGCGTTCTGGTTTCCGTGGAGCAATTGGCGAGGTACGCTTCGAGCAATCTGCGTGTCAGCAGCGTGTGCAGGCTGCGGTCGACCTCGTCGATCACGTAGACCTTCTTCGAGACCTGGGCCGACAGCTCAAGAAACGCGGGCAGCAGATCGATCACCCGCTGTGAGCCGTCCGACTCCTGACGGATCTCGAACTTGGCTTCCGTGCCGTCCGCCTTCGGATGATAGGTCACCAGCTTCTTGGCGATCAGTTCACCACCTTTGCGGGTCACCACGAATCGTTCGTTGATCGGCTCGGTCAGCAGACGAACGGTCATGCCTTCCTTGACGTCTTCCTGCAGCTTGGTCTTCAGTGGTTCGGGCAGCGGAATGTTCTCGAAAGGGATCTCCTCGCCGCCCAGATGCGCGATGCCGGTATCGAGTTGCGGCAGCATCTCGTTCATGGTCGAGTAGAGCGGATGCCCCTCGTCGAGGAACTGCTCGAAAGGTTCGAAGCGAGAATCGGGCGCGACCAGCTCGAGCGTGTCCTTGAACCAGTCGTAGACCGGCCGGAAATTGTCGACCTTCTGGGAGACCGAGTTGGTCAGAAAGAGTTGGTTGTCCCGGGTCCCTTTGAAGGCGAACTGGAGGAACTGGTCCTTGGCCAGGGAATCATCGAAGTTGGGCTTTCCGTCCCGACGGTGGTAGAGCACCTTTTCACTGGTACTGGTGATGGCCACCAGCTTCTCTTCCAGAACCGCCTTGCGGGTCACCGCGAAGCTGAACTCGTAAATGATCTCGTCGATCAGCAGCTCGAAGCCAAACCGTGACGGCTGATCGGCCACCTTGGCGTCCAGCCGGAACGGCTCGACAGGAATCAGGCTGTCGGGCTGGGTGCCCTTGACGACCAGCGCCTTGGCGAAACTCAGGGCCTTGAAAAAGTTGGTCTTGCCCGACGCGTTGCCGCCATAAATTGCCGCAACCGGAAGAACTCTCGTCTGGTACTTGCCGAGCTTGGGAACCCTGTCTCCATGCTGGCGCTCCCTGCTGGCGACCATCGAAAATGTGACCTGGTTGCGGAAGGACATCCAGTTTTCGAGTGAGAAACTGACTATCATCTTACCGACTCCTAAAGTGAAATATTCGCTTTATCATGCCTTTAATATAGGCATTGGCGGCCTGAAAGTCAATCTAAAAGAGAAAATATCTCGTTAAACACCTCTGCAACCAATCCGGTACTCGAAGTTCTTGGTGTGGGCGTTGCGCTGCCGGTCGATGTCGAACCCGGCGTCCCGGATGACGTCCAGGTCGTTGCTGATGCGCCGACCGAGCTGGGCGGGCTTCTTGTATTCGAATTCGAGGTTGAATTCCCGGCCGACCCTGCGCAGCGCCGCGAGCAGCCGTCCCGCCGACACCGGCTCCATGGTGTTCTCGTTCTCGAACCTCACCTGGTAGCGTTCGATGAACCCCACCACGTGGTTTGCCCGGTCGTCCTCGCCGTAGCGGGCTTTCTCGTCCAGCTCCACCGCGTTCCGGTAGGCATGGAAGAGCGACGCCAACGCCGTTGCGATTGGGTTCGATTCCCGGGCCATCTCCTGGCTGGTGTCGTTGATGGAATGGATCTGCTCGATGAACAGCGGGCTCAGATCCTCGAGTCCGGTGGTCACCTCGTGTTCCTCGGACCCGGCCAGCATCATCAGGTACATCAGGCTCAGATAGTCGTTGCACCGGCGTTTGCCATGGGTCGGCATGGTCCGGTGCAGCAGGCGCATGACCTGTTTCTGGGCTCCGTCCCGGATCATCGCCAACACATGGCTGGTCCGCTTCATGATGGCCGAGATGATCAGGTCCCGGTTCTGCTGGATGGCGGAGATGACCTCCGACTCTAGAAAGCAGTCGCTGGCCTGGTTGGCGAGGTCGAAGTTGATGACGAAGGACCTCGACAGGATCTCCGAAAGCTCTCCGCACAGCGGCTCGATGCCGGTGGTGTTCAGCAGGCACTTGGTCCGCTCGGTGATAGTCTCGCTGTCGGTGCCGCTCTTGCGTTTCTCCTTGGCGATCCCGGTGATGCTGGTCAGCATGAAGGTGGTCAGATCCTCGGTCATCTGCTTGACCTCGATGTTGTCGAGGACGATGAGCGGGTTCTGCGAGCCGTCGGTGTAGTTCGCCGCGTCGGTGGCCTTCTTGTGCTGGGGCTCGCCGTAAAGCAGCGTCGACGTGATCTTGCTGGCGGTGGTCTTGCCCGATCCGGCCGAGCCTTCGAAACGGGTCATGGGCCGCGTTCCGGCAAAGTCGATCAGCAGGAAACAGGAGAGCCAGGAAAGGATGAGAAAGCGATCCCCCTGCGGGCAGGTCATGTTGCCCACCAGCAGATCGACCAGGAGCCGGTCCGCCTCTTCGAGATCGGCGTCGGGCAGGAATTTCAGCGGCTTCATCTTGCGCGAGCCGTCCAGGATGATGCCGTCCTCGTTGCCGCCATTCTTCATGATCTGAATCTCGTCCGGGGTGATCTTGGCGATCTCGTGCTCCGGATTGTTCAGGTTGAAATAGACGGTGTAGGAAGCCACATCGGTGTGCAGCCAGGAGAAATGGTCGCGCACCTGGCCACGGATCATGGCCAGGCTGGGGAGCACTTCGAAAAATGTCCGTCCGCCGCCCGTGGTCGGCACCATGCCCGTGTGCTTGTAGAGCATGGCCGCGTAATGGCGCTTGCGGCCCCGGTCCGGTGAATCCATCCAGTAGATGGCGTTGTCGAAATACATGAACGGCTCGCCCTGCAGGGTGTGAAAGAATTGGGCACCGTTGGCGTTGAACCAGTCGTATGCAGCCTCGGCGGCCAGGGTGTAGTCGGGAGCGCCGTTCTCCAGTTCCGTGTCGATCAGCACCTCGTCGACCCGGGCGCGACATGATCCGGGCATCGCGCCGGACATCCGCTTGGCCTTCTTCTTTTCGTTACGGAACTCGACCTTGCGGTCCTTCTGGATGGCGCGGATCTGCTCTTTGAGGGTGGCCATCGAAACACCACCGCCGATGCGCTCCTGCACCAGCTTCAGCAGGCGGGCCTGTTCCAGGGGAGACTGCTCGGAGATCTCCCCCAGGATCGGTTCGAGAAGGCGGTTGCGTTCCTCCTCTTCAGCGCCCTCGGGCAGCGAGCGCACGCCGAACTCGATGGGCGTGCTGGCTTCGGCGAGCAGACGTTCGAAATCCTCCCGGGTATGCCCAGCGGCAATGTAGTCGTTGACGTCGATCTTGGCGGTGGCGAGAAGCGCCTCGGCCGCATGGATTTCCTCGTCGGGCCGTCCTGCCAGCAGCTTAGCCAGATCCTTCGGCCCCACGCTCGCCGTCAGGCCGAAGCGTTCGGTCAGCTCCTGTCGGGCCGAGATTTGTGTCTCCGACAAGGGCAGCGTTACCAGACGGGTGTCGATCTTGTGTTCGGCCAGGGTGCGGGCGGTTTGCAGCGCCCCTTTGAGACCGGCTTGGGAGAGTTCGTTGTCCTGGCAGATGTAGACGGTTTCGACGCCGCGCAGCTTGGGGATCAGGCGCTCCCAATCGGCGGCACGGATGCGGACGGTGACCGGCGACACGGTGGGCAGGCCCAGTTGCATCAGAGCCAGGCAATCGGTCACCCCCTCGGTGATGATCACCTTGCCGGGCCTTGCCAGCAGGCAGTCCTCGTTGAACAGCAGCGCGTTGTTGATGAAGTCTGCGACGTAGGGCCGCTGGTGCTCGTCATGAACAGGCAGCTTCTTGTATTTCCCTTGCTCCCAGCCCACGTCCGGGGTCCACGGCGTCTTGCGGCCGATCATGAACACTACCCGGCCACGGCTCCAGTAGGGAAAGACGATGCGGCGCTCGAAAAATGGCGTCAGGCCGTCCTGGCTGGTGGGACGGAAAGCGCCGGTCGCGGCGAGCTCCCGCTTGGAAAAACCGTCCTCACCCCCGGTCAGTTGGGCGACCGCGCCGGACGCGTTGTCCGCGTAGCCGATCAGGAGATCGTCGATGGTCTCCTCGCTCAGGGCGTATTTGGATTTCAGCCAGTCGAGGACCTCCGGCGACTCTTTGAGTCTGGCGTGGTAAAGCTTGGCCAGCGAGGTCAGCGCGTCCTTGACCCGCAGTTCGAAGGCGCGGTCGGCCTCCGTCTGGGCCAGACGCTCCTGGCTGAGGCCATAGCGCGACAGCGGCGGCAAGCCCGCCTTCTTGGCGAGATAGTCCCGGGCCTGACGGTGGCTGTCCGGCATCGGACCGGATTGCCCGGCGGTGACCGAGCCCGTCTGAATGAACTCAACGAGTTGCAGCACATCACCGCCGACTCCGCAGCCGAAGCAGTACCAGCCCTGCTTGTCGAGCATCACGTGCAGCGACAGACGCGACTGGCTCTGATGGTTGGGGCAGTCGCACATCAAGCGCTGGCCGGTCTCTTGGGTGATCCGTCCCGGCAGGAGTGCCCGGGCCACGTCACCGATGTCCATCTCGGTGACGAGCCGGTAATACTCCCTGACGTTATCCGTTCCGCCCATACTCATTCGGCCTCCGCGACACGGGCGAAATCGGCCTCCGCGTGCTGGGCGGCGTCCAGAAACAGGGGCAGAAAGGTCCGGCGGTCATCCACCTGGCACCGTTTGGCGCAGTTCTGGATGCCCCAGTGATCACCCAGAACAATGGCGGTGCGCCGGGCACGAGTCACCCCGGTGTAGAGCAGATTGCGGTGGTGCATGAAGGAATGCGCCTTGTGGACCACCACCACGGCGCAGGGGAATTCGGAGCCCTGGGTTTTGTGGATGGTGAGCGCATAGGCGAGCTGCAGGTCCTGCAGGTCGGGCGAACCCTTCTCCAGCTCCACCGGCATGCCGTCGAAGTCGATGACCAGGGTGCCGTTCGCGAGGACATCGACCACATAGCCGATGGCCCCGTTCATCACGTTCAGGTCGTAATTGTTCCGGGTCTGGATGACCTTGTCGTGCTTGAGAAACGGGGCGCGGCGTCCCATGGCGACCGGCGGCACCTCGGTGTTCCAGAGCTTGCGCTGGATGAGCCGCTGCAGTTCCTCGTTCAATTCCTTGGTGCCGAGCGGCCCCTTGTGGGTCGGCGTCAGCACCTGCACGTCCTTGATGATGTCGAAACCCAGGGCATCGAGCCGCTCCTGAAACAACTCCAGCAGGAACGAGCGTGCCGCCATCGGGTCGGTGAACTGATCCACCAGATACCAATCCCGGCATCCGCCCACCGACGCCTCGCTGGTCTTGCGCACCTCGCCCTTGAGAACGGCGGTGCAGTTCTCCTTGAGGACGCCAGCCTGACGCACGACCTTATCGAGGATGACCGTGGGGATGGCGCGTGTCTGGATCAGATCGCGCAGGATGTTCCCTGGTCCCACCGGCGGAAGCTGGTTGTGGTCCCCGACCAGCAGCACCGTGGTCCGCGACAGGTCGACCGCCTCGAACAGGTGCCAGGCCAAGGGCACATCGACCATCGAAAACTCGTCGACCACCAGGACATCGGCATCGATGGGGTTCTCCTTGCTACGCGAGAAACCCTTGCCGTCATAGCCGAGCAGACGGTGGATGGTGGTGCCGCTACGGCCGCTGACTTCCTCCAGGCGCTTGGCTGCCTTGCCGGTCGGCGCGGCGAGAACGACCTCCAGATCGCTCTCCTCACAGATGGTGTTGATGACCGAAATGGTGTAGCTCTTGCCCGAACCGGCTCCACCCGAAATCAGGCTGATGCTGTGCTGGAGGGCCGAGCGCACCGCTTCGAGCTGCTTCTCGTTCAGCGTTGATGCGCAGCGCCGAATCAGGGCATCGAGTTTCTTGACGGACTGGAAATGCGGGTTGGGTGTTTCGGCCTGGCCGAACAACGAGGCCAGCTCCCGCTCCATGCGGACGATCTCCGGCAGAGCGACCACGAAACGTCCGCCGTGGGAATCGCAGGAAAGCGCCTGTTCTTCGATGAGCGCGTCGAGGGCGCTCTCGATACGGACCCGGCTGTCCAGGGCATCCATGACCAGCAGCAGATTGGCCTGGTCCACCAGATCCTCGTATTCGATCCAGCAGTGACCATTGTCCAGGGCATCACGGACGCAAAACAGCAGACCGGCCCGGATACGGGGAACGTGGTCCTTGGGGGTGCCCAGCTTGCGGGCAATCTTGTCGACCTTCTTGAAGCCGAATCCCCGGATCTCCCGAATGAGGATGTACGGGTCTTCCTTCAGGATATCGAGGCAGTTGCCGCCGAGTCTTTCGACCAGGGTGGTGACCTGATGATGGGTCAGGCCGAATGCCGACAGCCAGGCCATGACGGTGTTGACGCTACGGTTCTTCAACCATTCGTCACGCAGCCGCCGGGCCGCGTCCATGGGTAGCCGGGCTTTGAGCGCAATGCGCTCGGGGTCATTCAGAAGGGTTTCTTCAAAAGCGTCGCCGAAACTCTCGACGATCAATCTGGCCTTGGCCGGACCAATGCCCTTGATCTCCGGATGGTTGGCCAGATAGTGGACCAAACCCTCCGGATCGAGCTCAAGGTCGTGCTCCATACCATCAACCTTGAACTGACGGCCGTATTTGGGATGGGTGGCCCACGACCCGAGCAGGACCACAGGCTGATTTTCCCGGGCGAACAAATTGCCCGCGAACTGGACTTCCTCACCGGTCGGGGTGAGCAGTCGGCCTGCGGAGAACTTGGGTCCGGCATAGTAAACGCGCTCTATTCTTCCCCGGAGTCGCGCCGGGTTACTCTCATTTCTTTTTGGCATCTCGCGATCCTCCGGTGAAAACGTGTCAGGTACTCCTCGACAAAACGGCAGGCGGCCTGCCGGTCCGAGCAGAAGTAGACGGGGACACCGAAGTCGACGACGATGGAGGCGACCGTTCCAATCAGCGCATGCGGGTGGGCATCGCTGCGGTAGCGGCCATCGACCAGATCGCGAAAGTTGCACTCGACAACCACGCAGGCGGATTCGTAGGCGGAGAGCTTTTCTAGCTCGCGGTGAAACCGCTTTCGCCCCCGGATGACGGTGGAGACGAAATCCGTCAGGGATTTGCGCTCCACCGCCACCCGTTCCTCGAGGCCGACCAGTGAGTAATCACCGGCGGGCAGCGCCTTGCGAACCGCCGAAACCTTGTCACTATCGAAGCTGTAGGGCTCCTGTTCGCGGGTGTCGACGACAACGGTGATCCGGTCCATCATCAGAACGGGATCATGTCGTCCATCGCCGCGCCGGGAGCCCCGGCATCGTCGGCCATGACAATGCGACGGTTGAAGTAGATGTTCTCGTTTTCACCGCGAGTGCGCTTGGTCACCTCCAGCTTGATGTTGAGAAGCTGCTCGAGGTGGCCCGGCAGGTCGGAGAGCTTCTGGAGCTGCAGCCCGCAGGTGTAGAGGTCCTGCTTGAGCCACTTGATGTTCTCGTTGCTGGCCATGACGTTGTTGCGCCAGAGCAGACGACCCTTGTGGGTCGGCGCGAGAATGCGCAGGGTCCACTTGAGCATGGGGTTGCCCGAGGTCTGGGCGCGGGTCAGTTCGACCCGGTCGACGTTGACCTGGTACTTGCCGTCGGGGACGGCCTCGAACTCGCGTTCCTCGACTTCGGCGGTTTCAAAGGCGTCGTCGAACTGCGCCAGATCGAGGTTGCTGCTGGATTGGTTTTCGTAGTGTTCCATGGTCGGATCTCCTTACTGTTGGGGTTTCGCCGCCGCACTCGCGGTCGGCTCCGGCTTCGGCCGGGCGGCACTCGCCGCAGCTCCGGCTGCCGTGTTGTTGAACGCTTTCATGAAGCTCGAAAAATCGAGGGGGATGACTTCGGGGAGTCGGCCGGTGCGGTCACCGGCGTCGTAGTTGGGACTGGGCTTGGTGCGCATCACGCGCTGCCAGACCGGCTTGCCGTCCTCGCCGGTTTTCATGTCCAGGTCGCAGAACAGAATCAGGTCCACCAGCCCGGTAACCAGCTTCCGCGCCTTTTCCGGCAGCGTCGGCACGATGCGGGTGTGTTTGCCGGTCCGGGTCTCGATGTCCCGTTCCTGGGAGTGGGAGATCAGGATCAGCCCATAGGGCAGGAAGGCGAGCTTGTTGATGACGCGCTGGAACTCGTTGTTGATCAGCGCGTAGCCCTTGCCGTAGCCCAGGTCGGATTCGTGCTCGATCTTGAATTTCTTGCAGACGTAGTCCGAGCACATCTTGTAGGCGTTATCCACCGTGTCGACGACGATGGTCTTGAACTCGTGCTTGCCCTCGGCGATCTCGGCGCAGGCCTGCAAGAGGTCGTCCCAGCAGGTGATCGGGGTCTGGAACACCTCCAGGGCGTTCAGGCCCGGCTCGGTCGCCAGGAACAGTGCGTCATCGGCTTTGGAGCACCAGGTGCTCTTGCCGATCTTGCTCGGGCCGTACACCAGGGCGGTGAGGTCCGAGAGCGTATGTTTGGGTTTGCTTTTGGTCTTGGGAAGCATGGCTTCGTCTCCTTATGGTTGGGATTTCAAAACACCGGAGCGGCGTCTTCACCGGCTCCGTCCCGCAGCTCTTCGTGCGGGGCGATCCGTTGGAAATGGTTTTCGATGACGTTGGGGTTGCCGCCCGAGCGGCAGAGCTGGAAGTAGGCGCAGGGCCTTCCGTACTGGAAGCAGTAGCTGGTGTTGCGGTAGAAGATGTCGCGCCGACGGGCGTCGAGCATGGCCTTGGAGAGTTCCCACAGCTCCGCCCGCAGTTCCTCGAACTGGTCGCGGGAGATGTAGAGCACCTCGCGATGAAACATGCCCGGCTCGAGGTACTTCTCCTGGAGCCGTTGCTGGAAGGTTTCGTCGTCCTCCGGCAGCTTGCGCTTGGCGCTGCTCTTGCCGGTTTTCGACTTGGCGATCAGCTCCGCCCGGCGGGCCTCGAATTCGGCTTCGGTCTCACCCTTGCCCTGACGCAACTTGGCCTTGACCAGGACGTTGTAGATGATGCCGCTGACCGTGATGCCGAGGGTCTGCTCCAGGTACCAGGCGTAGAGGATGATCTGGAAATCGGTCCACAGCCGCTCCAGGTAGCTGGCGTCGATCTGCGAGGCGGTTTTGTGTTCCAGTAGGAAATACTGGCCATCCTGACGGACGATGCCGTCCACCTTCCCGGCGAGAATGAAACTGCGCGAGGTCGCCCCGGTCGCCGGGTTGACGATGGGACCTTCGAAGGTTTTCTCGAGCGCGACGACCTCGAACTCTTCGGCCGGGTAGTGTTCCGCATAGGCGCTCATCATGGCCCGGGCGAGATGCCAGTCGGCCTGTTGATGGTCGTCCTGCGCCCGGTTCGGATAGGTCCGGTCGATGTGGTCGAGGACCTTGGCCAGATTCCGCTCGCCGTGCCAGCACTCCAGGCAGTCGTGGATGACCGAGCCGAAGGCCAGATTGGGGTCGCGCTCGAGCGGCACCAGCTCGTCGATGTAGCGCCACTTGCAGGCCATGCGGCAGTTGCGGAACAGCCGCCACATGGAATAGGTGGTGGTCATCAGCTCGCTCATACCGCCACCCCCGCTTCGGCGGCGGGCGCTGCGCGATGCTTGGAGGCACAGGCGCAACCCGACGGCTGGGTACGTTCGATCAGGACCGAGCGTTCGCCGTATTCCTTGGTGGCGAAGCCGGTGAAAATGCGGGCGAGGTCGCTGCCGACATCGGTGGAGGCGTCGATCACGCAGGTGCGTCGGGCCTTGTCCAGATTGAACCGGCTCTCCATCCGCACACGGGAACGGCCATGCAGGCTTTCGACGGCCAGCATCGCCAGCATGAAAGTGTCTTCCAGTTCCTGGGCCGGGACCGACTCGTCAAAACGGTACTTGTAGGTGTCGTGAGTCATGGTTGAACTCCTCTTTTGTTCAGGTTCTGATTTCCGAGGCCCCGGATAGCCGCACCATGCGGCACGGTGCTTACTTACCGGAGCCGGGGCTGATGCGTCGGAGATCACAGGTAGTCGGTCAGGCCAGCCTCGCTGAAAGCCTCCCGCAGCTTGCTCAGCCGGTCGTAGAGGGTGGTTCTGGGAATGCCCATCTCCCGGGCGATTTCTGCCATGGTGCTGTCGTGCAGGCGCACGCACAGATCCCGGAGCTCTTCCGGCAGCAAGGCGATGGCCCGGTCGAGGTCCATGCGGATCTCATGGGCGAGGCGTTCCCTTGTCTCGCGGGTGCCGCTTCCCAGAGAGCCCTCGCTGTCCAGGAAGTCGATCCGCTCGGTGGTGTCGCCTTCACCGTTGTCGAGGGGTTCGTTGAGCGAGGTTTGGCAGAGCCGCCAGTCCCGGCATTGGGCGAACCGGGCCTCCAGAATGGTGGAGATGTGCCGTTCGACAATCCGGGCCATGAAGGTGGTCTTCTTGGCCTTGGCGGGATTGAAATGCCGCATCCGCTGCAGCAGATCGATCATCAGTTCCTGTTCGAGGTCGGGTCTGTCGTCCTCGGTGAATCCGGCCTTGCCTACGAGTTGACGTGCTTTGTGCCGAATGAGGTCGGCGGCATACTTGTCGATGCCGTCGTAAGAATTCTGTGAAACCATCGGGGCCTCCTCGGAGCGAGGAGGAGGTCCGCGTGGGTGTCGGCACGGGCCAGATCACAGGACAAAGCTGTCGCGTGGGCGAAGGGGTCGCAGGTACGCCGCCAATTGCCGTATTCGGCTCGGCGACACCCACAACAGCCTCCGCCATGCGTCCAGCTTGTTGTCCAGTGTCTAAGGGTTCAGGTCGTTACGTGTTCAGGCTGCCCGTTCCTCGATGCGCATCAGGAACGGGAGACCGTGCTTGATCTCGAGTAGACAGACTTTTCCGCTGCCCATCTGCGCGAGGTGCTCCAGGAGCGCCACGACCTCTTGCTTGAGAATGAAGTCATCCTGGTCGCGCTCGGGCCGGGGACCGCTTTGTCCGCCCAGCTTGATCTCGCGCTCGATGACCGTGTCAGGGGTGAGTTCCGGCTCGCCGTCGCGGACCGGAATGTTTGTGATGCGGCCGAAGTTGATGTCCTGCATCAGCTCGATGAGTCGCCGCTTCGGTGGGGTGAGATGTGCTTTGCTTGTCTGGTTCATGCCGAACCTCCTTCATTTCTGGACCGACCGGGGGACAGGTCCGGCATGAATTTCCCGGGTGGCGGTCGTGAACTCTTTGTGTTCACCAGACCTGTCACCCTGCTTTGGCGAATTTTCGTTGCGACCCCGAAAAACGCCCTGGCTCAAGGAGGAGGAAAGCCCGTAAGGCTCTGATTGGTGGTGGGTTTACAGAGGAAAACTTTTTTAACTTTTTTTGCCCGGCCCCAGTGAAATTTCACCGGGCGGGCCTCCAAGACGCAAAAAGCCCCGATCCAGAATCCTGAATCGGGGCTTTAGATTTCTCGGGCTATAACGAGACTGGTCAGTAGACCTCGTCACCTTCCGGAAGGATGCGAAACTTGCAGCGGTAGGTCTTTGTTTCTTTTATCCACTCGATGGGGTCATCCTCGATCCGGAAGAATGCCCGCAGTCGTTTTGACAGTTCTTGCTTTTGTTTCTTCAACGTGACCGCCGAATACTTGTTCTTCCAATCGATCTCCCCGTGCGAGTTTGCGAACCCCTCCAACCAACGCCACTGGACCGTTGGCTTGTTGTTCTTTCGATTCAACATGCCCATTTCGCCGTAGGAATAACGTCCAGTTTTTTCTCCCGCCCATATCGTCACGGTATGACCATCGCGGAACTGAATCTTGATTTGTGGCCATGTGGTGCCCGGCGGTGTCGGAAAAAACACCGTGCCGCCTGAATCCGGCTCAGGCACCTGACCGATAAGGGGCGCGAATATCTCAGTCTTGTCCCGACGGGTCAGGAATCGTGGAGCATCACCCAGGTACAGATCTTCGTTCAGCGCAATGAAAAGGCTGTCTTTCTGCGCCAGCAGTGTTTCGACAGCAGGACTCAGATGAAGGCGCGTGGGCGCGATTAAGACAAAGGGTTTAATGGTTGAAAGGCATAAAGATCGAACGACCTCGGCCAGTGCATCCTTGCTGTCCTGCATCGTCAGAACAACTGGGAAGTCCATCCCCGCAGTGGGTATGAAATCGCCCAATCTCCATGTGTGGGACAAGCCATCGAGTTTCGACTCTCGGTGTTCTATTCCCAAGGCCGCGCAGATAGCGCCATTGATGGCTGACTGCTTGAGCCGGTAGATCAGCGTCTGCCTTGGAGAGAGCTGAATGGCCGCGCTTTCTTTTTCATTGCAGACGGCTCGGATGTTGGTCTTCGCATGCGTAACCACACTCCGTGGGCATCCGAGGCCACATTCCGTTGGACAATCCACGGCGGTCGCGTGATTCTTGGTCAGTTGAAGGAAGTGATCCCGAAACAACGGATACCGATCCCAGCCGGATAGCGCCTTATCCCAATCGAACAGCGCCGCCGACTTTCCAGGCAATGTCTCCAGATATGCCCAGGCGGGATCACTCATCCGAAACGCCCCCGGCTCCGACGATGAAACCCCTGAGTCCAAGCCACCTCTCGATAATCTCGGCATCACCATCACGTTTGAATTGCGCCCGGTTGCCTGAACTCAAAATCACAGATCTTGGAGTCTTGGACCCCTCGAACTTAATCTGAAAACTTGCTTTGATGATTTTCCCTCCGCCCGGAAGTGAAACTCCTCGATCACGAAGGGATGCAAAAATGTCTTCAGACCTGCGGATTTCGACGTCCTTGTGAGCGCCGCCCCAAAAGACCTGAACTTCCTTGAGCCTGACATACTCGATGCCATCGACATCGTCACATAGAAGCGCGTCCTCACCAATTTGCCGCAAAGGTTCCAGATCAAATCGGCTGCGCTCGTTGAAAAACTCTTCGTCTCCGAACAGGTGGAATCCGAATTTCTTGCGGTAGAGCTCCTTCTCACCCTTGGTTTCAGCGTTCATGCGGATTTCCCCGATCACGGGGTTGTAGGCAAGCACGTCGAATTTTTCAGGACGGAAGTACTGGCTGGTGGACTCACCGGCCTCAATGACCGCCTCACGGGCATAGGGCTTGCCATGGCGCACGAGGAACCATGTGTGGCCCTCTTTGGGATAGACGAACACCTTGGAATACTTACCCCGACGTTTCTTGGAAAACCATTCGTCGAGATCGGCTTCGAGGGCCGCGAGGGTTTCCTCGGATGGCAGCACGAAATCCGGCAGCGGGTTTTTCTTGGTCTTAAAATACTCGAAAGACCTGACGTTCATGAAGAACTGTTCGGCGTGTACCTTCTCGATGATTTCCCGGTCAGCCATCCAGACCTGGATCGCCAAGTCTGCCGGAGCGGCGTTCTCCCCGATTTCCACGTCGATGTCCGTTCCGGCGATCTCATCCTGAATGGAATCAAAACCCTCGGGGGTCGAGACTTCATTGACATAAAACAGCGCCTCGGCGAGATCATCTGGGGTCGTACTGTCCGGCGTCAGCAAAAGGTGGCTGAGGGCGTTGTAGTCCAGGCCATCTTCCTGCTGGACTGGTGGCAACTCTACGCCGCGAGCTGAAAAATAGGCGGCATGAGGCTCCAGAAAGGCAATGAGATGCTTCCTGTCGATTCGCCGGAGCATCTCCGGCTTCGAAAAGCGGCGTAGGTTAAAAGTTGCCATCAAATACTCCTGTCGTTTTGTCGTTATTCGTCCATGTCTGTCTCGGTTAATTCCGTTTCCATCCAACGACCTTGCCTAAAACTCGAAGGTCATCCTCCGGCCTGATCCGGATCTTTCTTACCTCCGGGTTCTCGGGCACCAATTCGATGAGCTCGTCTTTGATTTTCAGCCGCTTGACGGTCGCCTCGTTGTTGAGCAGCGCGACAACGATGTCTCCGTCCTCGGCGATGGGCTGCTGCCGCACGATGATCAAATCACCATCGTTGATACCGGCACCGACCATGCTGTCACCCACCGCACGGAGTGCAAAGTGCTGACCGGAACGAACGACGTCCGATTCGACCAGTACTTGGCCGATGATGTTCTCTTCCGCCAGGATGGGGCAGCCAGCCGCCACCATACCCACAACAGGGATTGAAACCAGGGAGGCAGCCATCTCGCTGGGACGGCGGGCGACGGCAATGCCGCGAGACTTACCGTCCTCTCGCTTCAGGTATCCCTTGCGCACCAGTTGGTTGATCCGGTCGTGGGCACTCGCCGGGCTGATTTCAAAGATCTCGCTCAGTTCCTTCATCGTTGGAGGAAAGCCCTTGGCATCGACAAAACGACATATCGCTTCGAGCGTTTTCCGCTGCAACGGCGTTATCTCATCCGTCTTCGCTTTGCCCATGGCGTCTCCATTTCTGTTGAAAGACAAAAAGGCGCAATGCGCCAGCAAACCCTAATAATATAAACCTTATGCATATCAGGTCAAGAAATAATCTCACACCTGATTTCCGACACTTCCATGAGCCCCTCGGTAGGTAAGGCCTGAAGAAAGCCGGTTTGAAACCGGACGAGCAGTTAGAAACCAGATAACCGACCAGAGGCGGAGCTGAGGCGGTTGTGGGTGCCATCGAACGCGCATCCCGACCGCCACCGTTTTCTGGCATCCACACCATCCAGCCCCCCGGTCCCACCGGAGGTGTTCGATGTTGGATGTACAGGAAATGAATGATGTACCGGGGACGGATGACCTTGGCGAAAACGGCAAACCCGGCCGCCTGTCGGGTGAGGCGAGGCTCCAGTCAGCCGCCTCCATTCTGGCCACTGCGATCCTGCGCCGAAAGGCCAAAAAAGCATGTGGAGGCAGTGAGTTAGAGATTTTCGAAGATTCTTCCCCTGTGCTCGGAGAAGGACTTGATTCATTGCCGGAACAGAGCATTCATTCATGACAACTCGTCCGGAAACCAAAATAAGGAGTTGAAAATGAATGAGTTACAGAACGTCGCCACCGGCGGCAAGAATCAGGACCGAACCCGAAACTCGGTCCTTCGGCAGATGGCCCTGCTGCAATCCATGTCCCTGGAGCAGCTCCGGGAAAAATGGCTCGACCTCTACGGCGAAGAGCCGCCCCAGTACAAGAAGCAATTCCTCATCAAGCGGCTGGCCTATCGCATCCAGGAGCTTTTCTACGGTGGGCTGTCCGAGCAGGCCAAGGTCCATCTCCAGCAGGCCGCCAAGGAGGACCCGGTCGCCACTGTCAATCGACGCATCCCAGAGGAGCGGAAATCAAACGAGGCGATCCTGCCCGGGACCAGACTGGTGCGGGTATGGAACGACCGGCGCTATGAGGTGATCGTTCTTGCCGATGGCTACGAGTTCGAAGGCCGCACCTTCCGGTCGCTCAGCGCGGTGGCCAGGGAGATCACCGGGACGCGCTGGAACGGGAAAGTCTTTTTCGGACTGAAGAAGGTTTACGGCAGAAAAGCCGAAGGAGGTTCGGATGCTTGATAACAGCAATGTAGCGCTGGGCAAAAATAAGACCCTGCGCTGCGCCATTTACACACGCAAGAGTCATGAGGAAGGGCTCGAACAGGAGTTCAACTCGCTGGATGCGCAACGGGAATCGGCGGAACACTATATCGAAGCCCAGAGGATGCGGGGCTGGACGGCTCTGCCGGATCGCTATGACGATGGTGGTTTCTCGGGCGGGAACATGGAGCGTCCGGGGCTGCGCCGCCTGCTGGCGGACATCGACGCCGGGAAGATCGATGTGATCGTCGTCTACAAGGTCGACCGGCTGTCCCGCTCGCTGCTGGATTTCATGAAGATGATCGACCTCTTCAACGAGAAGGGTGTCAGCTTCGTCTCGGTCACCCAGCACTTCAGCACCACCGATCCCACCGGCCGGATGTTTCTCGGCATCCTGATCACCTTCGCCCAGTACGAGCGGGAGGTCATCGCCGAGCGTATCCGGGACAAGGTGGCGGCAGCCAAGCGCCGGGGGAAATACTGCGGCGGCGTACCCATCCTCGGATACGACGTCGACAGGGACAACAAGAAGCTGCTGGTCAACCCGGATGAAGCCAGGACGGTGCAGTACATCTTCCGCCGGTTCATCCAGATCGGCTCGGCCAAGAAGCTGGGCCAGGAATTGAACGAACAGGGATACCGCACCAAGGCCTGGACCACCAAGAAAGGAAAGGTGCGCGAGGGCTCCGAATGGAACACCGCCCACATCTACCGGCTGCTCAACAACCGGATTTATATCGGCGAGATCGCCCACAAGGATCGCAGTTACCCCGGCGAGCACGAAGGGATCATCGACCGGGCGACCTGGGACAAGGTGCAGGCCATCCTGGAGGACAACAAACCGGTCAAGGTTTCCATGGCCAGGACCAAAATGGTCGCCCCGCTGAAGGGCGTCATCCGCTGCGGCCACTGCGGATGCGCGATGGGACCGACCTACGCCCGCAAGAACAGCCGCCACTACACCTATTACATCTGCCAGAAGGACAGCAAGCGGACCGTGAGCCGATGCCCGCTCAAGCGGATTCCCGCCGGGGACATCGAGCAGGCGGTGATCGAGCAGTTGAGCGCCGTGTTCCGCACACCGACGCTGGTGGCCAAGACTTACTTCGCGGCCCGGGACATCGAGCAGGCAGAGCGGGAGCGGTTGTTCAAGCAGAAAGCCCAACTCGAGATGGAGCTGTCGCAGGCGCGGGAGCAGGCACTCGAATTGATGAAACCCGGCAGCGATCAGCCGGGCAAGACCGAGATGCTGACGACGGTCAATCGCCAGGCGGTCGAGCTCTCGAAACAACTGACCCATGTGAGCGAGCGCTGCAAAGCCTACCAGGGGAACAGCATCACGGAACAGGACGTTTCGGAGGCCTTCCAGAATGTCGAGGGTTTCTGGGAGGACCTTTTCCCGGTGGAGCGAAACCGGCTGATCCGCCTCCTGGTGGATAAGGTCGAGATCCGCGAGACCGGAATCGACATGGAGCTGCGCACCAACGGGCTGACAACGCTCATCGCCGAGCTGGCTGGTCTGGCATGCGAAGTCACCGAACGGAGGGCAAGCCGATGAAAATGAAGCCGACCATTACCGTTGCCGACAACGGCAACCTGCAGATCCACATCCCGATGCTGATCAGGCGCATGCGCGGCCGCAAGACGGTCATCGCTCCCCAGGCCCTGGATGGAGAAATCACCGGAGCGCAGGAACCGGTGCAGTCCGCCATCCTCCAGGCGCTGGGAAGGGCCTTTTCCTGGGCCGACATCCTCGAATCCGGCCAGATCAAGTCCATCAGCGAGCTTGCCCGTACCCTCGACGTCGATGGCTCGTATGTGGCCCGCATTCTCAAGCTGACGACCCTGGCCCCTGACATCGTCGAAGCCCTGATCAACGGCGAGGAACCCAACGGGCTCTCGCTGGCGAAGCTGACCCAGACCTTTCCCGAGGACTGGACCGAGCAGCGCCGCCAGTTCGGCTTCGCCACCGACTGACGACCGGACCGGAGACCACCACAGAGAGCCGACCATCAGCGTCGGCTTTTCTACTTTAGGGGGTAGGAAAGCGGAGTTGACCACGCTTCTTTTCATGGCCGAGGCGGGCGATTTCGAAAAAAACGTCCGGTTGCGGCATCGAACGAAGACCTAAGACAACCGCCAAAAACGGCAACCAGCCGCAAACCCATATCAATCAAGGATGTAGCTTTCCGGACGCGCTTCGGACTTCGTCCGGAGAAAACAGAGAATCAGGGGCCAAACAGAGAAAGAATGGCTGGAGGATGGGGAGAATCGATGGTGCGGAGGGGTTCTTTGGAAAGATGTGAAACGGGCGCAAACCCTTTAGAAACAAGGGGAAAAAGAAAACCCGTCACCCCGGAGAATGACCCCAGAGAGACGGGTTGTCTTTTTTCAAATGGTGGAGGCGGGGGGAGTCGAACCCCCGTCCGGAAATATTCCACTTAGGTTTCTACATGCATAGCATGGTATAGAAATTTCGCCTCGGGGGTCGCTACCATGCAGGCTAACCTCGAGACTAACCCGTGTAAATTTCGCTTCACCGGCCCACAGGTACACCGGATCAGCTAGCCCGCTAGTCGACGCCCTATCCGATCACGCAGGCAAAGACCGGTAGGACGCTAGCCTTAAGCGGCTAGAGCATACGAATAATCGTCTGCGTTTGTGTTTGTCCAGCCGTTTAACGAGCAGCCAGAACCTCGACATGCAACCCAAGCTTCAATCATCCCCGTCGAAACCGGTTCGCCCCCTTTCTTCATCTTTTATTATTTTAAGGATGTACAACCCAAATGTCAATAACCCTCGCGTTTTTTGGCCTGGTCGATTTCGCGCTGAAGTTCCTTTTCCTTGAGCACCTGGCGCTTGTCGTATTTGCGTTTTCCGCGGGCGAGGGCCAGTTCCACCTTCGCGCGGCCCTTCGAGAAATAGACCTTGGTCGGGACCAGGGTATATCCCTTTTCTTCCGTTTTTCCGATCAGCCGCCCGATTTCGCGCCTCTTCAGAAGAAGTTTCCGGGGCCGCAGAGGGTCGAGATCCAGATGATGCGCATAGGGGTAGGGGGTGATGTGCATGTTGTAGATGTAGATTTCACCGTCCTTGATTTTGCCGTAACTGTCCACGAGGCTGGCGCGGCCTTCCCGAAGGGATTTGACCTCCGGGCCCAGAAGCACCATTCCGGCTTCGATCAGTTCATCGAAGAAATACTCGTGGGCGGCTTTTCGATTTTGACAGACGATCTTCATATCGATCCGTTCAATCCAGGCCGGAAATGCTCTCAGGCGTCGAGGTGCTTCTGCATATCCAGATCGGGCAAAATGTCCTTCATGCGCCCGGAGATGAAGTCTTTGATTTCCCGGGTAGTGGCAAGCATGCCGACCGTATGAAAGTCCTTCAGCGCCTCCTCCATAGAGATCGCGCGGATGACCCGCTTGATGGCGGGGATGGACCGGGAATTCATGCTGAGTTCGGTGATGCCGAGGCCGAGCAGAATGGGAATGCATAGGGGGTCGCCGGCCATTTCACCGCACAGAGAAACCCCGATGCCGGCTTTTCCGGCGGCATCGACAACCTGTTGGATCATCCGCAGGATCGCCGGGTGAAAAGGTTGATACATCCCTGCTACATGTTCGTTGACGCGGTCGATGGCCAGGGCATATTGGATGAGGTCATTGGTTCCGATACTGAAGAAGTCGACATGCCGGGCCAGAAGGTCCGCCAGCGCAACGGCGGAGGGGACCTCGATCATGATTCCAACCTGGATCTGTGGATCATAAGGGATGTTTTCCCGGTCGAGGTCTTCCTTCACCTCCTCCAGGATGCGTTTGGCGTCGAGGACCTCCTGCAGGCCCGAGATCATGGGAAACATCAGGTGCACGTGCCCGTAAGCGCTCGCTCGATAGATGGCTCTGAGCTGCGTCTTGAAGATCTCCTTTTCCTTGAGGCAGAAGCGGATGGCGCGCAGGCCCAGCGCCGGATTCATCTCTTTCGATATGTCGAGGGCGGACGCGAACTTGTCACCGCCAAGGTCGAGCGTGCGGATGGTGACCGGCGCAGGGGACATGATCTCGGCCACTTCCCGGTAATCCTCGAAGAGTTCTTCTTCCGAGGGCAGGCCCTTGCTTCGGAGGTAGAGGAATTCCGTTCGATAGAGTCCGATGCCTTCGCCGCCGTGATCCCTGACAGCCGCGACCTCCTCCAGAAATTCGATGTTGGCTTTGACGGTGATCCGGTGCCCGTCGAGGGTTTCAGCGGGGAGAAGGCCGGCCTTGGCGATGCTGGACTTGTATTTTTCGTACTGGAGCTGGCGCTCCTGGTAGAGAATGATGTCGTTGTCATCCGGGTTGATGATGACCTCGCCCGTATTGCCGTCGACCACGAGGAGATCGCCTTCCTCGACCTCGGCCGTGGCGGACTCGAGGCCGACGACCGCGGGGATCTCGAGTGCCTGGGCCATGATGGCTGTATGCGACGTACGGCCGCCCACGTTCGTGATGAAGCCCATCACCCGGCTGATGTTGAGCTCGGTCGTGTCGGCAGGCGATAGATCGTGGGCGACGATGATGACCCGTCCGTTGATGTGCGCCAGGCTGGGCTGGTTTTCACCGGCGAGATTTCGGAGGATACGTTCGCAGACGTTTTCGACATCATCTATCCGGGTGCGGATGTAGACATCCTGGATCTGTTCGAAGATGCGGCGTATTTCCTCGAGGGATTTTTTGATGGCCCACTCGGCGTTGATCTTTTCGCTCAGGATACGCTTGATGGTCGAATCCTTCAGCATGCTGTCCTTGAGGATCAGGGTGTGGCTGTCGAGGATGTAAGCATGCTCGCGTACATGATTCGGCAGCTGGTGTTTCAGGGAGTTGAGCTGTTGCTCTGTCGTGGCGACTGCCGCTTCGAACCGCTCGACTTCCCTGTGCAGCTGCTTGTCGTTGATCAGGTATTGATAAAGGATCTTGACGCTGGAGCGGTCAACCAGGTGTGACTTGCCGATGATGATGCCTGGAGAGACCGCAATCCCCTGCAGGCGTTTTCTTTCTGAGGGATGACGGACGCTCATTGATGTTCCCCGAATCTCCTCTCGAACAGGTCCTGTAGCGCTTCCATGAACTGCTCGGAATCTTCGCCGACGATGTGTGCCTGAACTTCACTTCCTTTTGGGCAGGCAAGCGTGAGGATCGACAGGATGCTGTCTCCGTCAACCTCATGTCCGTCCTTTTTCAGGTACAGTTTGGAACGATGGCTGTTGGCCAATTCGACGATCTTGGCGGCGGCCCTTGCGTGCAGCCCTAGTTTATTCATGATCTTCAAATTCTGAACCACATCCATTTTGACCGACCTTTTGGAAATGCTGCAGTCTAGCAAGGCATTCCCTGTATATCTTTCGATAGGGCAAGCCATCTCTGAGGGAGAGAAATTCGGCGACCGCCTTGGCGCCTTTCCTTTCTTTCAGGAGGCGATCGATTTCCATTCCAAGCTCTTGGCAGGAGGTCGCCGGCGCCTCATTCCGGCCACCACCGCCCTCGACGACGATGGTGAATTCCCCGAGAAGCGGACTTTCCTTCAGTCGCTTCAGAACGCCGCTCAACGGCCCTCCCTCGACCTGTTCGAAGACCTTGGTAAGCTCACGGGTGATGACGACTTCTTTGTCGCCGAGGACCTGCAGCATCTCCCCGAGGGTGTCCAGGATGCGGTGCGGGGCCTCGAAAAAAATCATGGTGCGTTTTTCGGTCCGCAGTTGCTCCAGTTCCTTGTGTCTCTTACCGGCGCGGGTTGGCAGGAACCCTTGAAAAAGGAATCGGTCAGCTGGCAGACCACAGATCGACAGTGCGGCGGTTACGGCCGACGGTCCGGGGATGGCTGTGACCGGCAATCCTTCCGCTCGGGCAAGGGCAACCAGCATGCCTCCGGGATCGGATATGCCGGGTGTGCCGGCATCTGTCACGAGGGCGATGTCGTGACCTGACTGCAAACGCTTGATGAGCTCAGGGCCTCTGGATCGGAAATTGTGCTGGTTGTACCGGGCGACCTTGGTCGCGATTCCGTAATGGCGGCAGAGCCCTTTGGTCCTTTCGACGCTTTCGGCGGCAACGAGATCGACGGCTTTGAGCACCCGCAACGCCCGGAAGGTCATATCTTCCAGATTGCCGATGGGGGTGCCGACTACATAAAGAGTGCCCTTGCGCCCGATGTTGGCGGCGGTCTCGGGAACGGGATTGTTTTTCTTCGGATCAGCCATTCGTCGATCCGGCGGAAGGCCGGGCCGGGTCTGAATCGAGCGTGTCGGCCGCCTGTCGCGCGCGGTCATCCTTCCGGACAGGGATTTTTCGAACGATTTCGGCGTATTTGGCCGAAAAAGACGTCGAGACCGGCCGCAAGGGGCTTTCCCGGGGAACGCTAATAGAGCAGTTCAAAGGCATTTTTGACGATCTCTATCTTTGGCTGGTCCTCGGAGAGGCCGACCGCGACGACGTCGAAACGCGACCTGGTATCTACACCTCCGTGCGTCTTCAGGTAATTCAGGGCCAAGCGGGAGAGGCGACGCTGTTTCCGGCGGTCGACGGCCTCTTTTGCAGGGCCGGTATCGCTCGAGGAGCGCGTTTTGATTTCGATAAAAACCAGCGTGTCTCCATCCCTTGCGATCAGATCCAGTTCTCCGAGCGGGCAACGATAATTGAGGTGAACGGGTCGATAGCCGTTCCGTTCGATGGCTTCCAAGGCCAGTTTTTCGCCCCTTTGGCCGAGTTCCATCCGTTTCCGAGTCAAGGCCGGCATACCCCCTTGAAGGTCATGCGATGAATAGAGCACCACCCGACTGTCCTGAGGGCTGAGAGATGGTCCCGGGTGCCGTAGCCCTTGTTGCTATCGAATGCATAGGCAGGGTATTGCCGGTGATAGGCGCCCATGATCCGGTCCCGGTAGACCTTGGCGATGACCGAAGCGGCCGAGATGCTGCGGCAGATCCGGTCCCCCTTTTTCAGCGTTCTTTGGGGGATCCCGGCAGGCACGGGGTGGATTCCGTCCACGAGCAGGAAGTCGGCGCTCGGATCCAGTGCCATAACAGCCATTCGCATCGCTTCCAGAGCGGCCCTGAGGATGTTGATGCGGTCGATGACAGCGGGTGATACAACCCCTATCGCCGTCGCAATGGCCGTCCTCTGGATGATCCGGAATGCCTCTTCACGCGCGTGGGCGGTCATACACTTGGAATCGTGGACACCAGGCAGATCGACTCCTTCCGGAAGGATCACAGCAGCAGCCACGACAGGTCCGGCAAGGCAGCCCCGGCCGGCCTCGTCGACGCCCGCCACACAGTGAAAGCCGTTGCTTCGCGCCTCGCTCTCGTGGGCGAGGGGTTCCACCGGCTCGGCCGCGGCAGGCGCACCGAACAGGTTCAGGTTTCGCTGTCTCTTTGTCAACCCGGGAGACCTGCGGCCGCTAGAATCGCTTTTCCTTGATGCGGGCGGCCTTGCCTTTCAGGTTTCGGAGATAATAGAGCCGGCTCCTTCTCACACGCCCCCTCGTCAGGATTTCCACCTTGTCGATGAACGGTGCATGCAGCGGAAAGATGCGCTCCACGCCGATTCCATAGGAGACCTTCCGAACCGTGAAAGTCGCCCCCATCCTGCTGCCCCGCTTGCGGATGACAACGCCCTGGAATACCTGGATCCGCTCTTTTTCACCTTCTTTGATGCGCGCATGGACCTTCACGGTATCTCCGGGCCTGAAGGCCGGTATATCGAAGCGCATCTGTTCTCTTTCGATTGTCTCAATGATGTTCATGTATCCTCCTACTAACAATCGGGCTTTTTTTGCCCGCTATGGGTGATCCAGTGTCGATGACGAACCATCTCGCAAGGGGCCGGCCAGTCGGTCCAAAATGATCGCGGCAGCCGTGCGCACTGAAAGATGGTTATAGGCTGTCGGTCCGTAAATGGGCTCCAAAAGGTGGTCGCTGGCGGCAAAAACCTCTTCTGTCAGCCCCCACGCTGTACCCAGGACCAGCAAGACGGGGCGCCCCGGACTGGCCAGTATGCTCCTTGCCTGCGGATAATCGAGGCAGTTCCCCCCGTGCTCAGACGCATCCGTCGCGATGCAAAGCGGCGAGGCTCCCTCTGTGGCGCGGATATCCGCAGCGGCCTCTTCAAGCGTCGAGGCAAGTCGCAAATGCTCGAGCGCCTGCCTCCGGTGTGGATTGTACCCGGCACCGTACCCCTCGGTCCAATGGTGCTTCACCCTTTCGACCAGGGCCTTCTGGTCTTCGAGAGGGGTTAGGACAAAAAGGCCTTGGAGGCCGTAAGTCGCACATAAGCGAGCCAGATCGTGCAGATCCACAGTCGTGACGGCGGAGCAGATTCGCCGCCGGTGCTTGTCATACACCGGATAATGCGTCAGGCCGATGTAAAGAGAACGCCGCCGGCAACTCACAGGCCGGGACCGTTGCCGGGCTCATCATCCCGTTTGCTGCGGCCGATCTGCGCGAGAGCGGAAATCTCGTCAGGATCGAGTTCGGCTGTGCGCAAGAGCTCCGGACGCCTTTCGCGGGTCCTCCTGATGGATTCCATTCTCCGCCAGGTCCGGATCCTTTCATGATTTCCCGAGAGCAGCACCTCAGGGACGGCAATCCCCTGAAAGAGGCTTGGCCTGGTGTAATGCGGGTATTCGAGGAGGCCGTCAGCGAAGGAATCTTCGGTGTTGGAGCCTTCTCCACCGAGTGCATGCGGCAGGAGGCGTGTTACGGCGTCCATGACCACCAGGGCCCCCAGTTCTCCTCCGCTCAGCACGTAGTCTCCGATGGAGATCTCCCGGTCGATGCAGAGGTCTCTGATCCGCTCATCCACCCCCTCGTATCGTCCACAAACGAAAATCAACTGATCCAGTTCGGCCAGCTCCCAAGCCAGGCGCTGGTTGAAAACCTCCCCCTGTGGGCTTAGGAGGATCACCGGATGGGCCTTGCCGGTCCGTTCGACGGTCTGCAACGCCCGAAAGATAGGCCCCGGCTTCATGACCATTCCGTAGCCGCCGCCATAAGGCCGATCATCGGTGGTTCTATGGGGTCCTCTCGCGAAATCGCGGATGTTCAGCGCCCTCACATCCACGATGCCCCTGTCGAGTGCCTTGCCCATGATGCCGTAGCGCACGGCGGAGAGGACCATCTCGGGAAACAGGGTGAGCACGTCAAACCGCATCGGGTTCGATCATCCCTTCCAGGGGCGCTATGACCATCCGCCCGCCTTCGATATCCACCTCCACAACAACATCATGGATAGCGGGCACAAAGCTTTTTCCGCCGCTCTCATGCCTGACCACGTAGATATCGTTGCTTCCGGTGGGGATGATCTCGGTGATGGACCCCAAGCAATCCCCATTTTCGAGGTAAACACCGAGCCCGATCAGTTCGAACCAGAAAAATTCACCGGGCTCGCGCAAAAGCGCATCTTTTCTGACCAGTATCTCGGCGTTTCTGTATGCTTCGCTCCGTTCCAACGAGGTTATACCGTCAAGAAGCAGGAGGAAAACGTTCTTGTGCGGGATGAATTCCAGAAGTTCATGGGCTTGCACCGCACCGGAGGCATCCTTGATGTAAACGGTTCCTGCCGTGGAGAACGCATCCCCTCGGCCGGAGTATGAAACGGCCTTCAATCTCCCTCTGACACCGTGCGGTCGCACGATTCTGCCGATGGAGACCAGATCGCCCCCCTCTGTTTGTCTCGATTTATTCAATAATCTCCAAGACAGAGCGTTTGTTGATCTTTGTGGAGGCTGCACTGAGAATCGTCCTCATCGCCCGTGCGGTTCTGCCCTGCTTGCCGATAACTTTTCCCAGATCCTCTTTCGCGACTTTGAGCTCAATTACTGAAGTCTGTTCGCCCTCGATTTCGGTGACAACAACATCTTCCGGCTTGTCCACGAGCGCTTTAGCTATGAATGTGATCAAGTCCTTCATCTCAAATCACCTCCGTCGTTTGAAGTCGCCTCCACCACCAAGTCTCAGTTCGAAGACGTGTCCACACCCACCAAACCCTCTTTTTTCAAGAGGGCCCGGGCTGATTCCGACATCAGCGCTCCCCGGCTCAACCAGGTTCTCACTTTGTCTTCATGGAGTTTGACGACCGCCGGCTCTTTCATCGGATCGTAGTAGCCCAGGATCTCCAGGAACCTGCCGTCTCGAGGTGCCCCTGAATCAGCCGCGACTATGCGGTAAAAAGGCTTTTTCTTCGCACCCAGCCTAGCCAACCTGATTTTGACTGCCATTTTTTAGTGCTCCCTAAAAGATTGATAATCTGTTGCCATCCATAAAAACACCTGCGGCTTCCATTGGATGCGGGGTATCCCAAGGATCCGCCGCTCCGCTGCCGGTTGTACTGCCATGGTTCCCGCCGCCTCTAAACGGGCTCCCAGCGTCAAGCCCACTCCGCTTTCCGGCGGGTCTGCCCCCAATACGAGCCCCGGTTCAATGCCGGTTTTCGATGCGCGATCTTCAACTGAAGAGGGAGGGCATGCCGGCAAACCCTTTTTTGGTGATCCGCTCCATCATCTTTTTGGTGTCGGAGAAGTTCTTGAGGAGGCGGTTCACGTCCTGCACCTGAACCCCGCTGCCGTGCGCGATCCTCCGCTTGCGGCTGCCGTTGATGATCTTGTAATTACGCCGCTCTTCACGCGTCATGGAATTGATGATGGCCTCTACCCTGCCGAGTTCCTTTTCGTCGGGTTTGAGCTGCTTCAGTTTCTTGAGCTGTCCCATGCCCGGCAGCATGCCGAGGATCTGTTCGATCGAACCGATCTTTTTCATCTGTTTGAGCTGTGACTGGAAGTCCTCGAGATCGAATTTGCTCTTCTTCAGTTTGTTCTGAAGCCTGATGGCCTCCTTTTCGTCGAACTGGGACTGCGCCTTTTCGATCAGGGAGAGGACGTCTCCCTTTCCGAGGATCTGGGAGGCGACGCGGTCCGGATGAAAGGCGCTGAGGGCATCCAGTTTTTCCCCCGTACCGATGAACTTGACGGGCTTCCCGGTGACGGCCTTGATCGAAAGAGCCGCTCCGCCTCGGGCGTCGCCCTCCATCTTGGAAAGGACGATACCGCTCAGGTCGATGGTTTCGTCGAAGTGCTTGGCTACCGTGACCGCATCCTGCCCGGTCATCGCATCCGCAACGAGGAGGATCTCGTTGGGGGTGACGGCGGCCTTGATGCGAACGAGTTCATCCATCAATGCGTCATCCACATGCAGACGGCCGGCTGTATCCAAAATGACAAGATCCGCGCCGACGCCGCCCGACTTGATGAACGCATCACGGCAGATGCTTACCGGGTTCTCTCCCTCCGCCGTGGGATACACCGGAACATCGATCTGCGCGCCCAGCTTCTTCAGCTGATCAACCGCCGCGGGACGGTAGATATCGGCAGGGACCAGATAGGGATGGCGCCCCTGCTTCTTCAGGTACACAGCCAGCTTCGCGGCGGTAGTGGTCTTGCCGGACCCCTGAAGCCCCACGAGCATCAGGACATGCGGCGTTCTGCCGCTCAGATCCAGGTCTTGCCTGCCGCCGTCCATAAGGCGGACAAGCTCTTCGTTGACGATCTTGATCAGCTGTTGACCGGGTGTCAGGCTTTCGAGCACCTCCTGCCCCACCGCGCGCTTGCGGATCTCTTCGATCAGGTTCTTGACCACCTTGTAATGGACATCCGCCTCGAGCAGGGCCAGGCGCACCTCCTTCAGGGCATCCTGTATGTTGCTCTCGGTCAGGCGTCCGCGGCCGGTCACCTTTTTGAAGATGTGGTTCAGTTTCTCGGTCAGATTTTCGAACATGGTCCATTTCCACGGGTCTTTTGGTAAACAAATAGTTTATCCGCAAGAGTCTATTTCTGTCAACTTAAAAGGTGGCAAACACTGCGAAGCAGGCGTGTTTTCCGGTAAGCCAAGCATGGGTGATCGACAAAGGGCTGGTTTTGGCATAGGCGACCGCCGGTGGCAGAAAAAAGGTTCCTTCGGAAGAAAAACGACTCTTTTTTGTAAGACACCTTTTGGAACCTTAGCATTTTTGCAGTTGTCTTTCACCCATATTTTCATCCGGGAGGCATCCCTCGAACCTGTTCGTAAAAAGCGGGCTCAGGGTCGATGGTGCAGCGGGGCCAGGCGCAGAAGAGCAGGATTTTGTGGTTGCCAGGTTCCGTTCGAAATTCTAATATCAAAAGACTTTTCGGATTTTTCTCGAGAACACCCAGTTATCCCGGACAGGAGCGGCCACAGGTGGATCAGAGTCTTCAGGAAGGCATCATACGCCCTCATCGTGGACAGGGGGAACCCATCATTCCGGCGGATGTACTGATGGTGATGCCGCCGTTCGAACTTCGGCATCTCGCTGGCCGGATCTCAGCCGAACCGGTCGCATTCGCCGATAGTGATTTATACCGGCTTTACCTTCCAAAGGAAAGGTTTCGGGGCACCTGTGCATTGTCAGGGCCGTTTCTGGGTGCGCCTCATGCCGTCATGGGGATCGAGAAGCTGATCGCGTTGGGTGCTCGAAGGATCTGGGCCTTCGGCTGGTGCGGGTCGTTGAGTCCGAACGCGCGGATCGGTGACCTGTTGATACCGGCGTGCGCTTATCCGGAAGAAGGGACGAGCAGACATTATCCTGGGGTGGGCGAGGAGCTGATTCCGGACACGGAGCTGGTGGAGCGCCTCGAAAAGGGGCTGGAGGGCGCGGGGTTCGGGTATCGGAAAGGCGCAGTCTGGACGACGGATGCTCCATACCGGGAAACGCCCGAAAAGATCAGGCATTTCCAGGAGCGGGGCGCCCTCGCTGTCGAGATGGAGATCTCGGCTCTCATGGCTGTCTCGCTTTTTCGCGGTGTCCGGATGTGCGCGCTGCTCGTCGTGTCGGATGAACTGTTCGAATACAGGTGGCGGCCAGGTTTCCGGGATCCTCTGTTGAAGAAGCGATCACGGGTCGCCGCCGAGACGCTTCTCGATCTTGTGATCGGCACGGGGGAAGAACGAGGGCGTAGCCCTTCAGAGTCAAGGTCCAAAGACGGCCCGGAACGCTTTTCGGGCGAGGCGGTGGGTGGTGAATGACGGAAATGACAGGTGTATGATGAAAGTCTTTCGTGATACTTGCGTTGCGCGGGAGGAATCGGAGGTGCTCGAATTTCATCGGCGGGTTGGAGCCGAAGTGAAGTCGGGTTCCGTTGACTACTGTGTCCAACCGGCGGTTGCAGGCGTTTCGTTCGAGGCGGTTTACCGGGGAGGCATTCTGAGGGAGGCTTTTGCATCGTTCGGCGACCTGGATCGGCGCGATGTCCTGGGGTCTTTGAAGACCATCCTCGCCGTACCCTTGAAGGTCGAGAGGGAGAGCCTCTACGGCAAGGTACCCGAGGTTATGGAGGTCGGAGGGGAGGTTTATCTGGAGCGAAAGGCCTTGAAGGCGCTCAATGCGGAAAGAGAACGGCGGGGCGACCCTCTCTTCCCGGATGGATGTGCCGTTGCGGCAGATGTTTTTCTTACCGGAGAGGCAAGGCATAGCGCCAGGGTTCCCTTCAACGTCTTTTTCAACCGGATCCGGGCCCATGAGGGTGGGGTTTCCGTGTCATCTTCGCTGTACGAGCGCTTGCTGCAGATTCAGGGCTGGGGGTTCCGCATCGATCGGCCCGGCATGCGGTTGTGCCGATCGATCGAAGAGGTCCTGGGCATGTGCGCCGAGATCCGCGAAAAACGGTCCGAGTGGCCTTATGAGGTGAGGGGTGTTCTGATTCAGCCGGACCTTGTTCCTCCGAATGGGTCGGGGGCGGAGGGATTTTCGGGTGCCTGCCGGTGTTTGATCTATGCATTCGAGGAGGAGCCGGGGTGCGTCTGCTCGGGTTGACGCGTTCGTGCGGCACGGGGGGCGACTTGGAGAACGGGTTGGGGGGCGTAGGGAGATGCAGAACCTGCGTGTACATCTGATCATCGAAGGCCGGGTTCAGGGGGTGTGGTTCAGGGACTCGACGCGAAGGCAGGCTATAGAGCTGGGGGTGAGCGGATGGGTCCGCAACCTTCCTGACGGCCGGGTCGAGGTCCTGGCGGAAGGTGCGGCCGACAAGGTCGGGAAACTGGCCGACTGGTGCCGTCACGGGCCGCCGGCGGCCCGTGTTTCGAGGGTCATCAGAGACGATGAGCCGTGGCGGGGGGACCTGGGCGCCTTTGCTGTACGCTACGGATAATGGCCTGAAGTGTGCGGAGGGGATCAGGCTAAAGGTGTTTCGACCGCGGCACAGGCCGGGGCTGCTATAGAGGTTTGGTATCTTTTGGTTGTTCGGACGGGGTGAGGCGGTAAGGGCGCCTTGGTCGGAGTGGAGCCGGCCCGGGCGGGGTGGACTGCAAGAAGAGGCGGTAAGGAAAGAGAAAGGTATCCTTTATGGTAATGATGCGTCGGAGAGCGTGCCTGTCTTTGATCCTGGTAATGGCACTTGCCTTATCAGCGGGATGCGGTATGAGCCGCAAGCTGGCAGGGAAGGTGATGCCGGGAGGGTCGGAACTCAAGAAGCGGGTCATGGTGACGACACCGCTCGATCTGGCATCCCTGGGCCCTCAACGGATAACGGCCATCAAACAGGATTTCATGACAAAATTGGCAAAATCACCTGATTTCCTGATTTTTTCATATGAAGATCCGCTGGAGGCTGCCTTGGCGAACAAACCCCCTTTCGGTCCTGGAGCACCCCGCGAGATCATCGAGGCGGCTGACAGGAAGCGGATGCATGCGGTGGTGACCTGGAGTTTGGCGCCGATCGAAACCGATGTCCGGCGGGCTGGCATCTGGCCTTTCCGGGAGACACGGCGGTTCTATACGACGGCGATCATCCTGAATGTGGTAGACGTTTCCCAGGGGGCCATTACCGCTACCTACACGGAGAGGCGGGAGTTTTCCATTCCGGAAGAAGAGGCTGCCCCGGCCGGTGTGGAAGAGGCGATTGCGCCTGAGCTGCGACATGAGGTCTGGGATGCGAATTTGCCTGATCTCATCGAAGAGCAGGTCGACAGTACCATCGAGGCGTTGAAACGGATCCCTTGGCGTACAACCCTCCTGTTTGTCGAGGGGGAGGGCCTCGTGATTCCCGCCGGACATGATACGGGAATCAAGGTAGGGGACACATTCGATGTTTTCACCAAAGGCGAGATGGTAACCGCCGCCGGTGGAAAGAATTATGATCTGATGGGGAGAAGGATCGGCAGGATCGAAGTGACGGGGGTCACAGACCGGCAGGCCACCTTCAGGACGCTGTCTGACATGAATCTGGAGGGGGGGATGATCCTGCAGCATCGTTCCTGATCGATAGGGCGGGACCGGGGTCGCATCGGAACCGGGCAGTTTGTCGGAGCACGGTAACTGGTTTCCATCCGGAAATGGTCTTTTTGGCCGAGACGCGCAAAAAAAGCCTTTTTCCGATGGATCTATTTGAGCATCTCCTTGGCGTGTGCCAGGGCGTGGGGCGTGATTTCCCGGCCGGCCAAAAGCCTTGCGATCTCTTTCACACGGCTTTCGGGATCGAGCGGCAGGATGCTGGTCTGCGTCCGTGACCCGACCAGGTCCTTGCGGACCAGGAAATGAGACGACCCCTGGCTCGCGATCTGGGGCAGGTGGGTGATGCATATGATCTGATGATACCGGGAGAGGGCCGTGATCTTTTCGCCCACGATCTGGGCGGTTGCCCCGCTGATGCCGGCATCCACCTCGTCGAAAATGACCGTTTCGACGGAGGCGCTCTGGGCGAGAAGCGTTTTGAGCGCCAGCATGATGCGCGAGAGTTCTCCGCCTGAGGCGATTTTGGCCAGAGGTCTGAAGCCTTCCCCGGTATTGGGGGCGAGGAGAAATTCAACCTGGTCCAGGCCATCCATAGGGAGATGGCCATTTCGGGCGGTGCCCTCGACCGGATTCCCCTCGAGAGGGGTGGGCGCCTGAAAGGCCACCGTGAACCGAGTGCCTTCCATGTGAAGCATACGGAGTTCCTTTTCCATCTGAGACTCCATTTTCCGCGCGCTTTCCCGCCTGAGTTCAGACAGCTCGGCTGCCTGCAGAGAAAGCTCCCCCATACACTCGTCGGCCCGTTCCTTGAGTCGCGCGGCCTCGTTCCGCCTTTGCTCGAGATCTTCAGAAACCTTTGCCAGCGTATCCCGAAGAAGCAGGATATCCTTGATCGAACGGCCATACTTGCGCTTCAGCTGATGGATCTGTTCCAGCCGGTCTGTCACCTGGGTGAGCCTTTCGGGCTCGAGTGGAATGGTGTTCTGAAAATCCCGCAGTGCGAAGGCGACATCCTCCAGCCTCGCGTCGACCTCCAGCAGGGTGTCGAGGAGAGGGGCCAAAGCGGGATCCAGGTCGGCGCCTCGTTCCAGTTGTTTGCGGCAATAGGCCAGTTGGGCGAGGATGGAATCCGACCGTTCGTACAGACGATGGTAGGTCTCGGCTGACATCTTGAGCAGGTTCCCCGCGTTTTGCAGGCGCCTGCGTTCCCTGACCAATTCCTCTTCTTCATCCTCCGCGAGCGAGGCCGCTTCGATCTCCTCGAACTGATACCGATTCAGTTCCTCCCGTTTTTCCATCTCGATAACCGCTGAACGGGTTTCCGCCGCCTGCCTTCGCAGGTTGCGACAGGTCTGCAGCTTCGCGTTGTACCGCTGCCTATCGGCCGTGAGTCCGGCAAAATCGTCCAGCAGGTAGAGGTGGTTATCGGGCCTGAGAAGCTGCTGGTGTTCATGCTGGCCTGAAATGCTTACCAGCACAGGGCCGAGCTTTGCCAGCATAGCGAGAGTGGCCATGACGCCGTTGACGAAGATCTTGTTGCGTCCCTCCCTGAAGATGGATCGGCGGACGAGCAGTTCACCGTCAAAAGGAAAACCCATGTCTTCGAGCAATGCCTGAACGCCCGTGTTTTCAGGCAGGGTGAAAAGGGCTTCCACGGTTGCCTCATCGGCTCCCGTGCGGATCAGATCCGCGGAGGCGCGTGCTCCCAGGATAAGATTTATGGCGTTTATAATGATCGATTTGCCGGCGCCGGTCTCCCCTGAAAAGATGCTCAGGCCTTGTCCTGGGGTGATCTCCGCGTGTTCGATGAGGGCGAAATTCGAAATGCCGAGATGAACCAGCATGGGTTGACTCCGCTTGATGGATGGAGCATGATCCTGCGAGGGCCTCGAGGGTCCGTTCAGGACCTATAGCAGCTTCAGACATGAATTTGAAGACCTATTTTCCCGGACGGCGCGGGGCTTAGGACTGGAAGATTCGGCAGAGGAAGACGCTTATGGTTGAAAGAGTCGATGAAAGGGCCTATCCACCCCGCCCGATCGTAGGGGTTGCAGCCGTTGTATTCGACCGGGAAGAGATCCTTTTGGTCCGGCGCGGCAAGCCACCCGCGAAAGGCCGGTGGAGCCTTCCGGGCGGGGCTGTGGAATTGGGCGAAACGCTCGTCGGGGCGCTGAAGCGCGAGATAAGGGAAGAGCTGTCTATCGAAGTCGATGTCGGCGGGTTGGTCGGTGTCTTCGACAAGGTCTTCCCGGATGACGCCGGTCGAATTGCGTACCACTATGTGTTGGTGGATTTTTGGGCTGAGCTTCGAGAAGGCATGCCAATTCCGGGCTCCGATATCGATGGCCTTCGCCGCATACCGGCATCTGATTGCAGCGATACCCTGCGGCTGGACGGCGCCCTCAGATCGGCAATCGCCTTTGCCGTCCGCCTGCGCTCGTCCGGTCGGGATTTTCCCCTTCCGGAAGGCCCTCTATTCGGGGCGGGTGTTTGATTGTCCATCCGGAAAGGGTCCTTCCTGCCGATCTCGGCGTCGATCATCTGCACCCGACCGTTACTCGATCAGGTGAAGAAACCTTTTCCAGTTGGGCCATGACCAGTAAATGATAAACGCTTCGCCCCTCAGGGACTCGACAGGGACAAAGCCCCAGAAACGGCTGTCGTAACTGTGGTCACGGTTGTCCCCCATCACGAAGAGGTGGTTGGCCGGGACCGTGATGGGCCCAAAATGATCCTTTTCCACAGCCGGAACGCCGTTGTCGCCTTCGCGGCCATAATGGCCGTGGGGGTCTTCCAGAAGCCTCCCGTTGATGTAGATCTCATGACCCATGATTTCGATGGTATCTCCGGGCAGTCCAATGACCCTTTTGATGAAGTCCTTGCTCTTGTCGAGGGGATAGATGAAAACGACCACATCGTTTCTTTCCGGGGTGCTTATCGGTACGATCGTTTTGTTGATGAAAGGGATCTTGATCCCATAGATGAATTTGTTGACCAGGATGTGGTCCCCGACGAGAAGGGTCGGTTCCATGGATCCTGATGGGATTTTGAAGGCCTGCACGACAAAGGTTCGAATGAAGAGCGCCAGAAGGATGGCGATGACGGCTGCCTCGGCATATTCGCGGATCAACCCCTTCTTTTTGGGCGTGATTTTTCGCTGATCGGTATCCAAATGTTGCCTCCATAAGGTGATCGAAAAATCTAATCCCTCATGACGGTGAATGTAAAGGTATTTTTCCTGTAAACCACTGGAGTGGATCATCCCTTTGGGATCGCAGGGGGGGACCGGCCAAGCATTTTGTGGACGTTGGGGGCTGCTCAGGCTTTTAGCTTGTATCCATCCGGAAATGATTTCCCTATAGAACCCAGTTTCCAATCCGGAAATGAGGATTTTTGGCCAATATCAAGGAAATCAAGCGTTTGTGCGGAGGCGACCTGCAGGTCGCCGCACAAGCAAACGTGCAGATTGACGCCGAGATTGGTCAAAAAGACCATTTCCGGATGGAAACTAGCTTGACAAATAAAGGGTTTTGGCTGATCTTTCTGGGCTACTGAGGTGTTCAAAAGGCAAAACCGCCAAAAGGCGGCGGCGCAAAGCTACGGATCTAAGGCCTGAGTGCTATGACCGCCGGGTTGCAATGCTTCGGTTGAAAGAGATGCTTCTGCCTCCCCGCTTTTTGCAGGCAATGTCTTGTTTGCCGCCTCGCCGCCTCCTTGAACCCGGCATGCAACTTATCCGGGAAGATAATGACTTGCACGTTTGAAGGCAAAACAGGAGCACCCATGCCCGGGAGATTGGCGTCCAGAGTCCAGTCGGTACTCCTTAAGCTGCAGAGATCGGTCGCGTTTGCAGAAACGGCTTGGAGTCCGCAGTATGGAAGGGCACTTCAGGGCCGGTGCATAGGCATTCAGGAGGAGCGATTCCGAAGTCAGACACCTCTATGCTACGGTGCCTCCCAGGCAGTTCCCATCCACAAAAAAAAATCGATCACGGACACCTTTCCGATCCGGAAGTGAAAATTTATGGGCAATTGGAGGAAAATCAGACGTTTTCGCGGCGGCGACCGGTAGATCGCTGTACAACCGAACGTCCGGATTGACGCCGAAATTGTCTCAAAAGACCATTTTCGGATGGAAACCAATCAAAGGCTTGGTTTGCTATGCCGGTAGCCAAACGAAATCAACTTGTCGGACTGGACATCGGGTCGCACTCGATCAAGCTTGTCGAGATGACTCAGACCCGAAAGGGGCGAATTCTCAAAAATATCGGGTTGGCGGTTTTGCCTCCCAAGGCGATTGTAGAAGGGGTCATTCGAGAACCGATTGCCGTCTCGGAGCTTTTGCGGGCTTTGTTCGAAAACCTGAAAATCCGAAACGGCAATGTTGCGACGTCTTTATCGGGGTATTCCGTCATTCTGAAGAAAATCAGTGTCAGGAGGTCGGAAAGCATCCCCTTGGAAAAACAGATTTATGAGGAGGCCGAACAATACATTCCGTTTGATGTAAACGAGGTCAATTTAGATTTCGATATTTTGGAAAGAAGCGAAACAGGCCCTGGCGAAACCGGGTTGGGAGCGCAGGGAGTGGAAGTCCTGGATGTGATGCTTGTCGCTGCGAAGAGAAAGATTGTGGAGGATTACGTTCAAGTCCTCGAAGAAGCCGGGATCAATCCTGTGGTATTGGATGTCGATGCGTTTGCCATGCAGAATGCCTTCGAGCTTTCATCGAAAGGAGAGGAGGGTTGCTACGCCCTGGTCAACGTAGGGGCCGAGGAACTTGGCATCAACATCGTCAAGGACGGGATCTCCATGTTCAGTCGCGATTCCTCCTTTGGAGGTTCGCAGATCACCGAATCGGTCATGGCCCAATTCGGGGTGAACTTCGGTGAGGCCGAACGGATCAAACTGGGGGGGCAGGCGGTCCAGGATGTGGAGAAACTGCGCGGGATTTTCCAGAAGGTGGTGGAGAGCTGGATTAGGGAAGTCTCCCGTGCGCTTGATTTTGTTAGAAGTGCCTACCCTGAAGCGGATATCGGAAAGATCTATGTTTGTGGAGGTTCGTGCCGCATCCCGGGTTTCCAGTCGTACCTTCAGAAAGAAACGGGATTGAAGGTGGCGGAGATCAATCCTTTCAAGAATCTCGTCGTCGATGAAACGATGATCGATCCAAATTACCTCCAATCCGTGGCTTCACAAGCGGTCATTGCTGTGGGCCTTGCTCTCCGAAGCATTGGTGACAAATGATCCGGATTAATCTCCTTCCTTTCAGGGCCGCCAAGCGAAAAGAAGATGTCAGGCGGCAAATCAGCGTCTTTCTCCTGTCGATTGTTTTTGTTCTGTCGTTGATGGGCTATGCCTATTTCAATCTGTCCGGCCGTTTGAATCGTTTGAATGATGAAAAGGCTCACAAGACCGGCGAGATGCAGCAATTTGCGCATGTGAACAAACAAATTCATGAGATCAAGGAAAAGCTCGAAATGGTCCGCAGCCGTCTGGGAGTCATAGAAGAACTGGAACTGCAGAAGCAGGGACCTGTTCGTTTGTTGGATGACATTGCACAGGCTGTGCCCCCGCAGCGATTATGGCTCGATTCCCTGCAGGAAAACAGCGGACTTTGTACATTGAGCGGTACGGCCAAAGATCATGAAACCATTGCAGCGTTCATGACCAACCTGGAAAAGGCGAACACGATTGTTTTTGTGGATCTTGAAAGCGCGCAGTTGAAGTCTTTTGCCCAATACGATAAGGATCTCGTCGGTTTTACGGTTGGATGCAAGACGTATGCTTTCAAGGAACCACCTCCCCCGGACGCGGCTTCGGGGAAAAAACCGCCTCAGAGGAGATAGCTTGTTTGCATACGGAGATAGTCTCTTTGGCCAATCTTGGCGGCAATCCGCACGTTTAATTGTGCGGATTGCGTTGACATTTTTCCAAAAATCCTCATTTCCGGATTGGGAAAGGGGTCGTGCTGGATAAAGCATTTCCGGATGATCCAGCTGAATCCATCCGGGAATCACTGTCCATGATGTGCTGGATTTCATCTCCGGATCAGGGTTGCTAGCGGCCAAGGGCTCATCCTTGGATCTGGGGTCGGGCGGCGGATTTTTCCCGTGCGAGGGGTGGGCTTATTGTATCGATGGAATGGTTTTTGAAAGTGGAGATCAGGCGGCGTAATGAAAGGTGCAGCACTGATTGAGCAGATAGCAAGGGTCGGTCGGTGGCAGAGATTCGGTATCTTCATCGGTACGATCGTTGTCATGGGGGCCGTCTTTTTTTATCTGGTCTATATGCCGTTGGCGGGGAACATTTCAAATCTGGAAGAGGAGATCGAAAGACTGACGGGGCAGATTGCCCAGTCCCGGATCAAGGCCCGCAACCTTGCGCTGCTCGAAGAGGAGTGGCGCAATGTCGACGCACGGTTTCAGGAGGCGTTGAGGATTCTTCCCGATTCGCGGGAGATTCCCACCCTTCTGCGCAGTATCACGCGGAAGGGGGAAGAATCGCGGCTGGAGTTTCTGCTTTTCAATCCGCAGAAAGAAATCGAAGGGGACTTCTTTGTGGAGATCCCTGTAGCGATAGAAGTCAAGGGACCCTATCACGATGTCGTCCATTTTTTGAGCAGGCTCAGTTCGATGGAGCGGATCGTGAACGTGTTGAATGTGTCCATGAGGCCTGAAAAGCCGCTGTCGTCGGTCTTGATCACCAGGTGTACAGCGGTGACTTATCGCTTCAAAGGGGAGGTCAGTGAAGGAGAGAGACCGAAAGATCGTCCGTAGGTGGATGGACTGTCGCCTTTTCCTGATGGCGGCAATCTGTGCTGCAGCGTCCGCCTTTGCCGCCGGCGATGGGGATCGTCTTATCTTTAAGAAAGAGCGTCCAAAAAAGGAACTGATTCATGTCCAGGATGCGGGCGGTGGAGACTTCCGCCCCGTGGCGAAACTGGATCCTTTCAAGCCCTTTCTGGTTACAGAGGAAGAGGCCGATCGTAATGCGGTCGGCGGCGATCTCCTGCACGTGGCGGGTGCATCGGAGGGGGAGGGGCCACGAACGGAGTTGCAGCGGATAGCACTTCAAGAATTGATCCTGTGTGCGATCATCAAGAAGGGAGAGCGGCTGGTTGCGCTTGTCCAATCTTCAGATGGGCGCGGATATTTCGTTGAGAAGGGAATGGGGATCGGCATGCAGGGGGGTGTCGTCAAAGATGTCGTCAGCGAGGATCGCGAGACCCCTTTCGGGCTCGTATCGGTTCGAAAGATTGTTGTGGGGGAGCCCCGCGTCACCCGCGAGGGCGAGGTGACGGAGATATTGATCGAAATGAGCCTGCCATCCGGCGGATTGAAGGGCTAGTTTCCATCCGGAAATGGTCTTTTTGGCCAATCTCGGCGTCAATCTGCACGTTTGCTTGTGCGGCGACCACCAGGTCGCCTCCGCGCAACCGCTGGATTTCCTTGATATTGGCCAAACCGGGACCTGCCGTGGAGCAGTCGGACTGAGCGGCGAAGCCGGTGAAGAAAAATCCTCATTTGCGGATTGGAAACGAGGTCGTGCTGGGTAAAGCATTCCCGGATGGACACTGGGTAGGATCCGCAGGGGGAAGGGTTTCATTTGGCTGTCAGGTGGTAGGATTGGGAGAAATGTTTACACCTTCGGGGGTTGAAATGTCGGTTTGGCATAAGGTCTTTTTATTTCTGGCGGCGATGTCTATTTTGAGCAGCTGTTCAACCGCTCCGGATGTACGTGAGACGCTGCCGCCTGTCGTTACTGGGGCGGCCGTGGATCAGATGGAAAAGGTTGTGGTTTTGCCCCTGACTGACAGGATGTCTTCGGCCTCCGCCTACACTTATGCGTCGCGGGGTGAGACAGTCGACAGAATACTGTATGAGGAGCTTTACAGGATCGGGTTCTATCCTGTTCCACGGGATGACGTGCTTTCGTTCCTTTCCGAGCAGGGGATTGTGCAGCTGTATGGAGGTGTGTCCAGTGAAACGCTGACTCTTCAAAGGGAACTTCGCAGCGGCGACTGGTCCGAAACCATGCAGCGTGAACTGATTCGGGCTATTGAAGATAACCGGCAGGCAGACCGTATGCGGGGCGAGGGGGTCAGGTCGAGGCCGGGTTCTGTCGCCATGGATCACGTTCTCTTGTCGAAGTTGGGTGGTCATTTCGCTGCCCCCTACGTTTTGTCAGGCGGGGTGTCTTCTTTTGGCATCCGGTGGGAGGAAAGTTTCGATCCCCTTCAAATCGGTTTGTTTCCGTTGCTTTTCAAGTCAGGAGGCCGCACCTTGTTTGGTGCGATCGATCTGGCGAGCTACGGGGCACAGGAGGAAAGCCCTTTTCCTGCCGCGGCTGCGGGTCGGGTCCCGAACGCCACGGTCAATCTCTGGTTGCGAGCGCAGGATTCGGAGACGGGAGAGACATTCTGGATGAACCGTGTGGAGGTACGCTCAAAGGCTCATTCGATTTATCATGTTCCGGAGCGTGATGACCTTTTCGATGCATCCATGCGGCGCGCTGCAGCGAGCCTCCTGGAGGATTTTTTCCAGACGGCGGTGGCTTACCGAAATCGGCTGCAGGTTGTAAGGGAGGAGTTCGAGTCGGGCGACCGGAGCGAGGATGCGATGGGGGCGCTCGAGGCTGCAGAGGAGGCACGGCGCGCCTCGCAAGAGGCTAAGGAAGCTGCCCGGAATGCCGCCCGATCGGCTGAGAAGGCCGAGGCGATCTTCGAGAAGGTCATAGTCAAGTGACCTGTGCTTTGTCGGGCTGTATACGCGGAGGTTTGAGGAGGAAAGATTGATGGCCAGAGTATGGATGCCCATAGCGGCCTTCTTGATATCCTGGATCGGCATGGCGCATGCCGGAGAGATATCGCGCATTCAGGTGATCGAAAAGACGGTCGAAAAAGTTGTGATCCTAATCGAAGGGAATTATCGCGCCTATCAGGCGCATGGAAGATCTGATCCAGCCCGCCTTGGAATTGATTTGGAAGCGGCTCGAATGGGAAAAGAGGTCTCGAAAACCATCGCAGTCGATGGCCGCGTGGTATCGCGCATCGAGGCAGGGGATACGGAAAAGGGCACACGCGTGGTTGTCTATTCCGCCGAGCCGGCCCGGCTTTTCGACTTCGAGATCGAGGAAGAAAGCGCCCGCTTGAGGGTTACCTGCAGGCCTGCAAAAAGTGCAAACGTTGCACATGTGGAACCAAGGGAAAAAGCTGTTGGCGCAGGGACAGCGTGGCTCTCCAAAGAAGATTACCCGACCTCTCCTCGGTTTTCTCAATCTGAGACAGAGGGGAGAGAAGCGCCCGACCAGGTTGTGACTTACAGCGGAGAAAAGGTGACCCTCGATTTCTATAAGACGGATATCCACAACGTCTTCAGGCTTTTTGCCGAGATCAGCGGAAAGAATATCATCGTCGACGAACGGGTGGGCGGAGAGTTGACGCTGGCTTTGAAAGAGGTCCCGTGGGATCTGGCTATGGAGATCATTCTTGAGGCCAAAGATCTCATGAAGGAGGAGAAGGAAAATATCTTCATCATCCGCCCGAAACCCGAAAAGAAGGAAGGCGGCGAGGGTATCCTGGTTGTGCGAAGATTCGAGGAGGGATCTCTGGAGGCGGCTCAACGCTCGAAGGAAGAAAGGGATCATCGTCAGGACACGCTCAGTTTGCTCGTCGAGGCCCGGGAGGCGGAAAAGAAACGCACGATCGATGAAGCGCTGGCGCTTTACGAAAGGGCTTTTCTCCTTTGGAAGGACAATCCCAACCTTCTGAAGGAAAACATAGATGTCCTGAAACGGATGGCGTATCTCTTTTACACTATTGGGAACGCGGCGAAGACGCGCTATTTCGCCGCCGAGGCCCTTGATCTGAACCCGACGGACGCCGATTCGGCGCATTATGCGGCGCTTGCTGCCGCAAAGCTTGGGAACGAGGATGATGCCAGGCTGTTTTTCGATATTGCGATCCGGAGCGGCCGGCCTCTTCTGCCGGAAGCTTTCTACAATTATGGTCTATTTCTGGAGGAATCCGGAGATACAGGCGATGCGCTTTTTTTGTTTCAGAGATATGAAGAGCTTTTCGGACCTTCGGCGGGGAGCAGCCTCGCCATCGCACGGCTGAGTGAAGCGCAGGGAAATACAACTAAGGCATGTGAAAAATACAAGGAAATCAGCCGGGGTGGTGTTACGTTGGATGAAAGTGAGGCCGACCTGGTGCGCCGGAAGATCGAGGCACTTTGTTATCATGGGAGATAAAGCGATGAAGGGTTTGCTTTGGTGTCTCATTGGCATAGTTTGTGTGATCCTGCTCTTTCCTGCTTGCAAGACCACATGCCCGCAGCCTTCGGTGAAGGAGTCGGCGCAGGCGGAGCTGGAAACCACGCCGATGGGCCCGGCAACCAGTGAAGAGAGGCGTCCCAGGGAACCAGAAGCCGCTCAACCGGCAGGGGACCGTACATACCGGCTGCGTGCGCTTGATTTCCAAATCAAGGAGGGGCTTCCCTATCTGCCGACCGGTGCGCAGATCTTTACAAACGAAGGCAAGGTGTCGCTTAGCAAAGTGATGAAGGAATTGGCGAGCCTTAAAGGATACTCCGTTAGTTGGGCGGATGATGTCAATCAGGAGCAGCTGGTCGATGTGGATATCAGGCCGGAGGACAATTACTGGGATGCTTTGAACAACATCCTGCGTCAGTTGGATTGCTTCTATACCCTGCGCGAACAGACCATTGTCGTAAAATACAAAGAAACCAAAGAATATCGGCTGCCGATTCCGTTTTTGAATGAAGAATTCAACACCTCTATTGGAGGGAATTTACTCGGGGGCGGAGAGGTCAAGGGAAAAATGAGAGGTGAGGTGCTGATCAGCAACTCCGTTCGCGAACCGATGGATTTCTGGAAGATGCTGGAAGAGAATCTGACCAGGATGATCCAGGTGGGCGGGGGCGGCGGTTATTTCGTAGCGGATCGGCCATTGGGGACGATTACGGTTACGGCGACTCAGACGACGCACAAAAGGGTCAGTGAGTATCTGGAAAGCCTGAGACGGCAGGTATACCGGCAGGTTGTCATCGAGGCCAAGATACTTGAGGTCATTCTGGACCAACGCTCGGAGATGGGTATCGATTGGGACGGACTTTTCAACAATGTCCTTTCCGGCACCATCGAATTTGGACAGGGGGGGGCGATCTATCCGTCGGACGGCGTCAAGTTCATCAGTAAGGTAAGCCTGGATCCCTACAAATTCGATCTGGTGCTGTCAGCACTGAAGCAGTACGGCGAGACTCAAATCCTCTCCAATCCGAAGATCAGTCTTCTGAACGGGCGAGGCGCCACCATAACCGTGGGTGAGAATATCACCTACATCGACAAGGTGGAGACAACGGTCGACTCAGAGACCATGACCGTCACGTACACCGTCACGACGGCTTCCGTGCTCTCGGGGGTCGGGCTTGCCGTGATGGCGAATATCATCGATGACGACGAGGTCATTCTTTATATCGTACCTATTACTTCGGAGCTTCAGGAACCGATCGAATACAGGCAGTTCGGCGTGTCTGGTGAAGGGGCGGAGGTGGGCCTGCCACGCGTTCGTTTGAAAGAAATGGCGACATTTGCCAAGTTGAGGGATGGACAGGGTTTGATCATCGGGGGCTTGATCGACAAGCTGAAAGCGACAGAGGAAAAGAAGACCCCGCTGCTCGGAGATATTCCTTACCTCGGAAGGCTTTTCACGTGGGAGAAAAAGCAGGACACAACCCGGGAACTGGTGATTCTGCTTCGGCCTAGGATTGTCCAGAGTGGTTGGGATTAATCCATTTTTATTTGGGGGGTGAACTCAGAGCAAACGCTTGATTTGCTAGGTGTTGGCAGGAAATCCTCATTCCTGGATTGGAAACTGGATCGCACCGGATTATCCCGGATGGTCAGCGATTCCGATTTGCTGACCTCAAACAGGGATCAGGCCGCTAACGGAAGGTTCCGCAGGATCGACGGGAGATCCAGCAAACGCTCGGCACGCCAGGGGGTTTTGAGCGACGGATTCCGATAGGCTATAAAGGGGACCCCTGCCGCCGCGGCCGTTTCGGAATCGACCTCGGAATCACCCACATAGGCCGTCATGGCCGGCTCCAGCTCGAAGGCTTCCAGGATCTTCAACAAGGGTTCAGGATGAGGTTTGGGGTTTTGCACATCGAGAGAGGAAACCACGACGGAAAAGAATTCACGTAGCGCGAAGGCATCCAGCACGTCATGAATGCTGCTGGTGCGGTTAGTGGCGACGGCCAGCCTGTAGTTCAGTCCGAGTGTTTCGAGGATCTCCAAGAGTCCGGGTTCCATCACCATTTTTCCGATAAAAGGTCTGTAGTCGACCTCATGCCGATAAGCCAGGGCTGCATCGACATGGGGCGTATGACGGAAGATCCTCCGAACGGATCGTTCGGTGGTGTGCATATGTACGTAGGGAATGTCTTCTGGCGAGAGTGCGGGCAGATCGAAATGTGACAGGAGATGGTTATAATAGGCCATGTTCGCTTCGCGCGAGTCGAATAACACACCGTCACAGTCGAAGATGATGGCAGCTTTTCGTGTCATAGCGATTTGCCGGTTTACCTGAATGTATGTTCATCTGCGGAAACGACGGCCGACGGAATGAAAATTTGCCTTATGGAAACACAAAGACCGCCTGCCGCCATCCGGCGAAGAAAGATACCGCATGTTTTCAGGGATTTTGCTGGAGGTGATCCGGAAAGGTCGATTGATAAAGCCAACAAACAGCAGCAAACCGGCCGATCGAGAACATCACAAGGTCGCCGGTTCGCTGCAAAGGGTATACGGCATCGATGCTGTCAAGCGGATCTCAGTGGTGGAAGTGCCTTTCACGCATAAACCCCATCATCTGCAGGACGGTCTTTGCAGCGGCAATCGTGAGACCCGTACCGATAATGATCAGCACGAGATAGAACAGCCCCAGAAATATATAATGATCTGCATTCCACAGCCACTCAAAAACAAACGGAAACATATTTTTCTCCCTTCAAGGCACCGGGGGGGCGCCTATTCGACGACCGGGTTCAGTTCTCTTTCCTTCGGGAAAATAGGCAGGTAGCGATAAGAAAGAGAGAAAAGCAAAAAACCGTAACCAATCACGGCCAGGGAAATGCCCCATTCCTGCCAGGTGGGCAGGTAGCTCATGAATTCATCGAATGGCATGACGGGGATTGCGAGGGTTACGATGGTGAAGGTGAACCGATTCAGGACGATCCCGGTGCAGTTCATCAGACATCCGGTGATGAGCCAGCCTTCGCTTTTTCGTGCGCTTGGGGTCAGAAGTATGATCGCGGGAATGATGCCGAAGACGCCGATCTCGAGGACGAGCAGCCAGACACCGTAGGGGCCTTCCTTGAAGTAATCCATGAACGTCAGCCCTGCGGCAGGACTGATTCCGTAGATCCACCCGAGGGTGTCGGCGATTTTTAGAATGATGTAGACACCCAGCAATGACCCCGAGATCTTGGCCAACGTCTGAAAGGCTTTATCCGGGACCAGGCGTTTACGGGTAATGGCCTGAGCCAATTTGGTGCAGAGGATGGTGAAAGAAGGTCCGGCGGCAATGGCGGACAGGATAAAAAGGAAAAAGGTCCAGGGCCAGACGTAGAAACCCTCACGGAATGCGAAGGGACGGGCGTACATGACCCCGTAGAGACCGCCGAGCGAGCCTTGGTGAAAAAAGGAAAGAAAGGTGCCGGTGGCGGCGAAAATGGCCATGATCCCATGCAGGTTTTGCCCGAAAAGGCGCAGAGGCTTGACTTTTTCGATCTGGGGATTTTCGAGGATCAGGGGGATGTATTCGATCAGCAGGACGCCCAGATAACAGGTGATGCAAAAGGACACTTCAGCCAGCATGGAATGCACATTGACATGCCAGAAGATGAACCAGCCGCGGATTGGTTGGCCGATATCGATCCCGAGCATTGCAACGGCGCCGGAATAACAGATGAATCCGATGATCACGGCGGCATTGATGATGTCCTTGAGTTCTTTACGGCCGACGATATAGGTCAAGAAGCCGGTGAAGAAGGCCCCGGCGCCGAGAGCGATAATCGCGAGGTCGAACACGATCCATAAGGCGAAGGCGAAGTAGTCGGACATGTTGGTCTGGTTGAGGCCCTTCCAGAGGCAAAGAAGGGCCGAAATGCCTCCCCAGAGCAGCAGGGCGAGCCAGGGTAGGGTCCAAAAGAAGAATGCCTTGGGCGAACATCTTTTGACGCCTTCTGGAATCAATACGGAATCCATGAATCGATCCTCCTGTTGAGGTATGCAGCAAAATGGGCGGGTTAGCCCATTTTCACCTTTGTAACGGGTTCATACTGGCCGGGCAGAAAGTTGTCTCCGAGTTCCCGCACCCAGTCCTTGCTCGAAAGGTAATAGACTTTGGGTTCTGTGCCGAGTTTCTCGAGAAGGCGGAAGGCATACGGGCTCTTGATCAACTTCGCTACCTTGTGATCGGGGTTGTTGAGATCGCCGAAGGTGATCGCCTGTGCAGGGCAGGCTTCGGTACAGGCGGTGATATATTCTCCCTCTTCCAATTCACGCCGGCCTTCGGCATAGGCCTTTGTTTTGGCACGCATCAAACGATGATGACAGAATGTGCACTTTTCAACGACCCCCCGCATCCGGGGGGAGATCTCGGGTGACAGATAGCGGGTCATCCCTTTGCTCTTGGGAAAATAGCCGTCCCACCAGTTAAAGACGCGGGCATGGTAGGGACAGGCGGCCATGCAGTAACGGCAGCCGATACACCGGGTGTAGATCTGGCTCACGATCCCGGTTTCATAACTCATTTCCGTCGCTGTAGCAGGGCAGACGGAGACGCACGGTGTATGATGGTCGCACTGCATGCAAGGCCGCGGAAAATAGCTGACCTCGGTCTCCGGGAAAGGTTTTCCGTTGGTGACCTTGTAAAGGCGCATCCACGTGAGCCGACGCTGCGGATCCGATTCGTCAGGGCGGACCGAGACGTTGTTTTCGACACTGCATGCCACCATACAAGTGCCGCATCCCGTGCACTTGTCCAGATCGATGACCATGCCGTAGCTGTGGCCATTGGCAGGTTTCTCTTTCACGATCTACCTCGCTGCTAGACTTTGTTTAATTGGACAGGGGTCTTCCACCAGACCGGCAGGCCGCTCAGAGGGTCGGCCCCGGCTGTGATGATGTCATTGGGATTGACGCCCTTGTTGCGTGCAAATTCGTCGTAAGCGGTGTGTCCTAAACCAAAAGGCAGATAGACGACACCTGGCATAGCCCCCTCGAAGAGACAGATGCGCACCCGGACCTCGCCGGCCGCCGATTCCACTCGTACGAGGTCGTTCTGCTTCAGCCCGTAGGCCTTGGCGGTATCGGGATGGATCTCGGCGAAGGAGATGTCTTTCTGCAGTTGATCCGTGAACAGGGTCTTGTTCAGGAACGGCGGGTTGGGCAGCCAGGAGCTGACAAGGTTCAGCATGTCATATGGCACCATCACCAGGGGATACCGCGATGGGTCCGGAGGTGGCGAGGGTGGTGCATAATGCGGCGTGCAGACGAGGTCGGAGGATGGGGCTTTGTTCAGATCCTTCAACTTCATTTCCAGCCGGGTGGAGTAAAATTCGAACTGGCCTGTCGGGGTTCTGAATGTGGTCATGGCGGCCCGCTGATGGTCGAGGGGCTGGTACCAAAGGCCGGAGGCCTTGATTTTCTGCCACATGTCCTTTGAGGATTTGAAACCTGAATTGGATGGGGTAGAGGGTTTCCAGGCCCAGGGAGGCTGCGAGGGTTTGTATCGCACGAGCCCCCCGCCGGCCTCGAAAAGCCCCTCTGCCCGGAAGGCCATGACTTCTTCGAAGGTTTTCCAGGGAAAGGCGGCTTGGAGGGTATCGCCTATGCTGCGGGCAAGCTTCAGGATGGTCTCCCCCGCTTCCTGCGTCTGATAGAGCGGTTTGACCACCGGTTTGCCTAAGCCGTAGAGGGGATACTGAATCCCTCGTGGTTGGATGATCTCGTTCGTCTTCTCGAAGGCCATGTGGTCTGGAAGGACGAGGTCAGCCATGAAAGCGGTTTCGTCGCGGAAGGGGGAGAAGCTGACGATGAAAGGAATGGCCTTGAGCGCCCGGCGCATGGAGCCGCCGTCGGGCATGGTAAAGGCCGGATTGGCACCGAAGACCATCAGGAGTTCGACGGGGGATGGCGCGGCGGCCAGGACGGCTTCATTGAAACGGGTCAGGAGATTCGCAGCGAAGGGGCTGTTTTCGTCGCCTGCTGCCCCGACAGGTGCCTGTTTGAGACCGGCCTCGGCGGTGGCGTCGAGGGGCGTTTCCGGAAGCGCCTTCAGCGGGAGCCGGTCGAGGACCAGCACCCCTCCGGGCTTGTTGATGTTGGCCACCAAGGCATTCAGACTGTGGATGCACATGGATTCATAAAGGCTGCCATTCAAGTCGCCTTTGCCTTTTCCCCAGATGGCGACGGGGGCCTTGGCCTTGGCGAACGCCCGGGCCAGGGAGACGATCCGGTCGGCTGCTACACCGGTGATTTCCTGGACCTTTTGGGGTGAATATTCCGAGAGGGCCAATCCTTGCAGGCCTTGATGTTCTTTCCAGTCGGCGGCGTTCCACGGATGGAAGCCGAAGGTTTTCTGCTCGATGAAGTCCCTGTCGTACAGCCCATCCTTGATGATGACATGGGCGATGCCTAGGGCCAGGGCGGCCTCGGTGCCGGGAGCCGCTGCGATCCACTGGTCAGCCTTGGAAGCGGTGTTCGTGGCTCGGGATTCGATTTGAACCACGGTGGGCTTGTGTTTGTTTTCACGATCGTGCCACTTTCCCCAGAGCCCGAGGATGCGGCCCGGAGCGCCCCAGCCTTCGAGAAGCCCGCAGCCGAAGCTGAGGATGAAATCGGCGTTCTCGAGATCGTAAGCGATGGGCCCGTCTCCGCCTTGCATCAGGAGGTTGACCAACCGGTCCGTGTCTTCGAAGGAGGGGACGCGAAGGTAATTGGGGCTGCCGACGGTTTGCAGAAGACGTTGAATCATCAGGGAGACTGTAGAGTCGACCGGGTTTCCATCGATCGCAGCCACGGCCTCAGGGCGGCCGTCTCTGCGCAGTGCGGTCAGGCGACCCACCAATATTTCCAAGGCCTCATCCCAGCTGATGTCCTGAAATATACCAGCGCCTCGGGGACCGACTCGCTTCATAGGACCGGTGAAGCGGATGTCCTCGTTGTACAGAAGCTGAAGGCTGCCCATGCCCAAAGGGCATAACCCACCGGGGTTGATGGGGTAATCTTCACGCCCCTCGACCTTGACGGCACGATCGTCGACTTTGCGGACTTCTATCCCGCAGCCCCCGGGACACAAAGCGCAGACAGATGCTTCCTGGTTGAAGGCCCCCTCGGCCGGAACGGGCACCCACGGCCAATTCTGGGTCCAGATGGCGATATCGTCAGTGATCTTCCAGGGCAGCGGTGTCACTTGAAGACCTACGGCGCCCCCGACCATCAGCTTGATGAAATTCCTTCTGTCTAGTTTCATCGCAATCATCCCCTTACTTGTGGCAGACGAAACAGGCGTTGTTCTGTTCCTGTCCCTTATCGGTGTGGCATTCGGCACAGTCGTCCATCTTCATCCGATCCCAGGTGTTCTCCTTGAGTCCGGAGATCCGCTTGCCCCAGATCATGCGGCTGTACCCGGTGAGGCGGTTCTCCTCGTAGGGCGGCAGGATCTCACTCTGGCCGTGGTCTCCGTGGCACACGCGGCATTCCATCTGCCCCATTTCTACATGGGCGATATGGGAAAAATAGACACAATCGGGCTGGCGATAATAAGACAGCCAGGGGATTTCCTTCTCATCGGCGACGTATTCCTTCAAAAAGGCCTGTTCAGCCTCGGTTTCCCCCATGGGCATCTCAGGGTCGTCATGGCACTGGGTGCAGTTTTCCAATTTCGGGATTCCTGCAAAGGTGCCGTCATCCCGGAACGCGTGGCAAAACTCGCACCGCTCGGCCTCGGTCTCGCCGTCAATGCCGAATACCCGCTCAGGATCCATGTGCAAGGCATGGTTGAAATTGATCGGCTGGGCCTGCTTGGAGTACAGCACCATGGGGAAAATGACCCACCCCACGATCAGGGATCCAATAAAACCCATAAGAAAAAAGATCCACCCACCCTTCGAAGGTTTTTCGGAGGAATCTGCTGGATTTTTCATGTGGTAAGGCCTCTTACGGAAAGGGTTTAGATTCTGCTCTGCTACCTGACTGACAATTTTTGCGTATTTACCTATTGGGCCGATTTTTGTCAAGCGGAAAAACCGGTTGGAAGAGGCGGGCTGGACCGGTCGGTGAGGGGATGCGACGGGGTTGCGGTCTCCCGCGGCAAGGCACTGCCCGAAACCTCAGGGCGATTTCAGGCAAGGCCGTGCCGAAGACCGGTTCGGGAGCTAGATGCGTTTCATCCTTTTGCGGCGCCGCTTTGCGGCCTTGGCCTGCTTCTTCTTTTTCTGAACACTTGGCTTGTCGTAGAAACGTCTCTCCTTGATCTCTGAAAAGAAACCTTCTTTGGTCAGTTTACGCTTCAGATCCTTGATGGCTTTCTCGATCTGGTTGTTGTGAACGATCACCTTCATAATTTCGTACCTCGACACAAAAAATAAAAAAAGCACCTCAGCGCACGGCTGAAGGTGCTTACCTGACCTTCCGGGGCTTTACAGCCCATTACAGTGCGATTTTCACATCAGCCTACCTGATGAGAGGTTTCGACCTGTAGTGAAGGCAAGGGGCACCCACGTCGGGAAGGATGATCTTCCGGTTTGCGTATACCGAAAGAATCCCTCACCTGGTGGTGTTTGAGAAAGGATTCATTCATAGATAATCACCCCCTTTAACCTTCTTCGAACCCATGACTTAGACGATACCGCCCTGACAGGGATTCTCCGTCGGAGAAACTCTAGACAAACCATCATACAATCTTCATTCTCCCTGTCAACTTTTTTTTGGAGATCTCAGCCCCTCGAGAAAAGGTTCGCGGAGGAGTCCCTTTTTCCCTATACCGAATCCGGGAAGGGAGGCGAAGCCGCGGGGCTGAACCGCCTGCGGCGTGCAAGACGTGCAACCGATTCGACATGATACGTGTGGGGGAACATGTCGACGGGCTGAACCTCCAGCGTTTCATAACCCGGTCCGAGGAGTGCCAGATCCCGCGCCAATGTGGAGGGATTGCAGGAGACATAAACGAGTCTTTCGGGTTTCAGATCGAGAATCTGTTGAAGGACATCCTGATGCAGCCCTGCGCGGGGGGGGTCGACGATCAACACATCGGGCACCTCTCCGATCGTCTTGAGGACCTCACGTGCATCACCGCAGAGAAAACGGCAATTCTGGACGCGGTTCATTTCGCAGTTTCTGCGGGCATCCTCGATCGCTGAAGGGTTGATTTCGATCCCGGTAACACGGGCCGCTTCACCGGAAAGAAAAATCGGGATGGTTCCTGTCCCGCTGTATAGGTCCAGAACGGTTTCTTTCCCTGTGAGTCCGGCGTATCGAGCGGCGGTCCGGTAGAGGATCTCGGCCGCCGCGGTGTTGGTCTGGAAGAAGGAGTTTGCGGAGATGCAGAATCGGAAGGAACCGATTCGGTCCTCCAGAAATCCTTCACCGCTGACCAAATCTTCACGGCTGCCGATGGCCACGGAGGCCTTGCCGGAATGGATGTTGTTGACTATCGTGGCAACCGCGCCGGTGCGCTCCATGAGGGTTGCAGCGAGGGTGCGCATCGTATCCGGGCGGCTTTGGGCCGTTACGAGATTGACCAGCCATTGCCCGGATGCGTCGGAGCGACGCACGGTCAGGAAGCGCCAGAATCCCAGATGGCTCTTGAGCCCGTAAGGCGGCAGATCTGATTGCCGTGCGAAGCCCTTGACGGCCGAGAGGATAGTGTTGCCTTCTTCCCCCTGCAGAAGGCAGGCATCCAGATCGATGATCTTGAAAAAGGTTCCGGGCACGTGTAGACCGAGCGCGAACGGAGGCAGATCCACGCCGCGGCCCATCTGGTGAGGAAGGAGCCAGGGCCTGTCGGAGAAGGAGAATTCCATCTTGTTCCGGTAGCCGAAGCGGGCGGGGGAAGGAAGGACCTCGTGTATGGCGACGTTGCTCAGCCCTCCGATGTGAGCCAGGTTTTCCGCCACGAAGGATCGCTTATAGAGCAGCTGCCTTTCATATTTCAGGTGCTGCCACTGACAGCCCCCGCAATACCCGCTGTAGGGGCAGGGTGGGACGATGCGGTCGGGAGACGGGCGTAAAAGCCCCTCGAAGCGTGCCTCCGCCCAATTTTGTTTTTTCTTAGTGATGCGTGCCTGAACAAGGTCGCCGGGGACAGCGTGTGGTACGAATACGACCCGGCCCTCGAAGTGGCCGATTCCCCGGCCTCCGAATGCGGCTTTGACGATTTCGAGTTCGATGTGTTGACCTTTTCGCAAACCCATACATGATTCCCGGATTGGAAGTTGGTTCGTGCTGGATAAAGCATTTCCGGATGGATGCCTCTTAAAGCTTCCACCCACCAACAGCGGCTCTTTGCTCCAAAGCGTCCGACCGTGTCGCCGCAAGGTCAGCCTCTTAGGGTCGAGGCGTGCCGGCATGAAAAAGTTCACCCGATGCAAAACTTCTAACATGTTTCCTTCAAAATAGGTCGCTATTTTATACTCGTTTCCATCCGGGAATATTTTATCCAGCATGATTCGGTTTCCAATTCGGAAATGAGGATTTTTCTTCACCGCTTCGCCGCTCAGTCCCACCGCTCCGCGGCGGGTCCCGGTTTGGCCAATATCAAGGAAATCAAGCGTTTGCGCGGAGGCGACCTGCAGTTCGCCGCACAAACAAACGTGCAGATTGACGCCGAGATTGGCAAAAAAGACCATTTCCGGATGGAAACCATACTCGTGTCCATCCGGAAATGATTTCCCGGCACTACCCAGTTTCCAATCCGGAAATGAGGATTTTTTGTCAATATCAAGGAAATCAAGCGTTTGCGCGGAGGCGACCTGTAGGTCGCCGCACAAGCAAATGTGTAGATTGACGCCGAGATTGGCAAAAAAGACCATTTCCGGATGGAAACTATACTCGCTTCGCCGATCCGGAGGCGACGAGGCCGTTTCTTTCACCCCATGCATGTATCCTCGATCAAACCGGCTTTGCCGAGAGCACACATCTGGATTACGTTCTTGTTATAGCAATTGCAAGAACGAAATGATCGGTGTGTGACGTAACAGGAGAAGTCCGTTTCGATGTGGCGTATAGGAAAACATTCACCACATGCAGGAATGGATTCTGCTGAAGATTGGGTGATTTCTTTGAAGTCCGGCATACGGCCGTCGGGAGTCTGAAGTTCGCCGGCGCGGGGTGTGAGAAAAAGCATCCACTTTCTTCGTGAATGGACGAGGGCATAGGGTATCCTTCTTGCACTCGATGAAAATGGGGGAAAATGGGTCTTATGGTTCGGTCGCACGGTTTCAGCCTCCTGGAATTATTGCTTGTGACGAGCATCCTCGGAGTGGTTGCCGCCGTCGCCATCCCGGCGATAGCGGCGTGGCTGCCGGATTATCGTCTGCGGCGCGCCGCCGGCGAACTGTATGGATGCATGCAGCAGATGAAACTCGAGGCTGTGCGCCGCAATGCGGTTTGCGGCATTCTTTTCGACGCCGGCAACGGCTGCTATTACCTCTGCTCTGGAAGCGGGTCGGACGGTTTGTGGACATCGATTGCGGATAATTCGGTGGAGAAGCGCGTGGAACTGCAGCCATATGGCAGCGGGGTCGCATTCGGCCATGGGTGCGCCACACAAGAAGCGGATGCAAATGGGGGGGGCTTCGACAACGGCAATGTCACCTACGATCAGGGGGTGATTCTGTTCGGTCCGACAGGCATGTCCGATTCGGGTTACGTTTATCTCGAGCATCAGGAGCAGGACCGTTCCTATGCCGTCGGTACTCTGCCGACCGGCCTGATCATGATGCGCCAGTGGGATGGCGTCGCATGGCGGTGAGTCTGTCAGGATGCTGGAGGAGAGACGCCGCTCATGGGGGTGGAAAGGAGCGGGGCATTCGGGCCGTCGCACGCAGGCGTAGAGGGCTGTGTGGGAGCGCCGGCTTCACCCTGTTGGAATTGCTGGTCGCTCTGTGCCTCTCGGTGATTACGCTATCGGCGGTGTATGTGGTGTATCTCTCTCAGCAGAAGACCTCTCTGGTGCAGGAGGCTGTGGCTGCGACCCAGCAAAACCTCCGGACGGCCATGTATTTCCTGGAGCGCGATATCCGTATGGCAGGGTGCAATCCTTCAGGGTCTGCGCCGGCCGGGATAATTACAGCGTCTTCTTCGAGTCTGCGTTTCACGATGGATGTCAGGGGCGGTGAAGGTGACGGCCTGGATAATGACCATGATGGTCGGGTGGACGAGCCCGATGAATTCTATGACGGCGACTGTCTGGATGCTGACGAAGATGTTGCATATTCTCTGGGCGACTCGGATGGCAACGGGGTGAGCGACTTGCTCCGGAATGGGGTACCGGTGGCTCAGAACATCGAGGTTATGGATCTTGTGTATCTTCGTGATGATGGCGGGATAGCCGTCCTGCCGGAGCAAATCCGCTATGTCGAAGTGAGCCTGGTTGCACGGACCGGTCAGATCGACAGGGATTTCACGGATACGACGAACTATGTCAATCAGAGCGGAACGGTGATCCTAGCGGCACCGGGCGACCACTTTCGCCGAAGATCGCTTTCCGTACGGATAAAGTGCCGGAATACGGGGTCATAAGCTGTCTAAATCCGGGGCTTTATCTGGCCGATACCCGCTTCGAACTGCATACTGGCTTGTTCGGTGACCTGCAGTTTGTGTTCCGACGTATGACGGCGGGTGGCCGGCCCCCTTTCGGCCTGAGTGTTTTGGGGCTGGATGGCGGTTGTTGTTCAGGATCTGTGACGAAGGGAAAAATGGATGATGAGACCCGCAAAGGAAAGACGGCCTCGAGCGCCGGCGGGCTTCACCCTGATCGAGGTGATGATCGCCCTGGCCATCCTGGCTGTAGGTCTCTTGGCGATTGCGCGGATGCAGATGACGGCCATTCAGGGCAACGCGGATGCCCGTGATGTGACGCGAGCGACGAAATGGGCTCGGGACAAGATTGAAGATCTGATGATTCGTGAATATGACGACGCGGTGCTGACCGATATGGACGGTGACGGCGGGGCGGGGCTGGATGATACTGGGGAAGGCGCGGACCAATCGGAGGCCCGGGGAGGCTATACCCTCTTCTGGAACGTCAGTGAAGACGATCCCGTAGCCAATGCCAAAACGGTCAGGGTGGTCGTGGCCTGGCAGGGCAGGGATCGGAGCAGGCTGGTCCGCCTGACTTGCATCAAGCCGGAGCTTTGACTCCGAAAACGACGCACGGCTCGAGGAGGAGGATCTATGCCTAGGGCTCTCCGGCTCCCTTCCGGTGTCCACGGGAAAACGAACGGGAAGGTGTTTGGAGCCAGAATGGCCGGTAGGCGGGCGTTTTTCAGGACAGTTGCTGCGCGCCGCTCCGGCTGGAGAGGCGCCAAAATGGATCATGAAGGGTCGGTACTGATCGTTTGTGTGGTGATGCTGATTTTGATGAGTGTCATAGGCATCGCGGCTACCACCACGGCTGTTATCGAGCTCAGGATAGCCGGCAATGAAAGGGTCTATGCGCAGAATTTCTACCTGGCGGAGTCGGCTGTCATGGAGGCGGCGCAGCGGATGCAGAATATCTCGGACCCCATTCGGAATCCACCGGTCTGGCTCGAGACGGACCTCGGAAGCGTAGCTGACGTGGATGTCTGCGATGACATCTTCTGGGAGTGCGAAAACTCGTCTACAGCGGAGTGTGGATTGTCCGGGGCCCGGTTCTTTGCCGTTTCACAGGGAATCGCGTCGGGCAGTTCCCTTGACGCAAGTCGATCCAGAGTCCATGCGTTCGCGATCTATGGCCGATGCGGCGTGAACAACGGGAATGCCATTATCAAAGCAGGATATCGCAAAGCCTTTTAGCCTTCTATCTGTCTGAGATTTGTAAATCTCATCTAGGACGGGTTCGTTTTATGAAAAACTCCCGCGGATGTCTTGAGATACTTGCTGTTTTCTTTCTTTTGGCCTTCTTTCTCCCCACTCGGGCGGGTGCGGATGACTATGCCGATACATGCAGCGAGGCTGCAGTGATCGGCAACAACGGCATTACGGCGGGGGAGATCGAGACGCCCGGGGACTGGGATTATTTCAAACTGACGTTTGAAAGCGGCGGAGTCCTGACAGTTTTCAGCACTGGAAACATGGATACCTATGGCTACCTGCTCGATTCGGAGTGCAATATCCTCCTGGAGGATGATGACAATGGCCGAAACGCCAACTTTTCAATCCAGACGAGCCTGAATGCCGGAACCTATCATGTGGCGGTGCGTCACTACAGCGCCGACAGGGTAGGCAGTTATCTCCTGAATACGGCGTTTGCACCGGACGATCATGGGAACGACTGCGAATCGGCGACGTCGATATCCTGCAACAGTGCTGCATCTGGGAATATTTATCCAGCCGGAGATCTGGATTACTTTGAAATCCAGATGGCAGGCTCCGGTATTCTGACTGTATATACTCAAGGAAGTACAAATACATACGGTTATCTCTTGGCGGGTGATTGCAGCGAGATCGCCCATCACGACAACATAAGCGGCAACGACAAAAATTTCCGGATCGAAGAAACGGTAACGCCTGGCACCTATTATGTCCTGGTCCGTCACTACAACACGAGCAGGACCGGGACGTATACGCTGCAAGTCACGTGCAGCTCGTTTTATTCTATAACGGTGGCAGCGGGCCAGGGCGGTACGGTCACGCCCACGGGGACGCTCACGGTTTCCGAAGGGGACAGCCAGACCTTTGCGATCGAGCCCAATTTCGGCAATACCGTCGAGGATGTTCTTGTGGATGGTGTTTCGGTCGGGGCGGTATCCAGCTATACCTTCAGCAATGTTGCGGCCGATCACACCCTTTATGCCACCTTCAGCGTGCCGCCGGAATCCTGTGTGGATATCGCCGATTCCCCCCTGGATGCGCGCCGGCACGGCGCGCCGGCCAACATCATGTTTGTCGTGGACGATTCCGGCAGCATGGATTGGGAGTTCATGACGTCCGAAGTGGACGGCCTTTTCGACGACTTCTCCTACATCTTCGATAACCCGGGGGACAATGTCTACAAGACCGGCGTTTACTCCCGGATCCTGGAGGGGGAAGACCGGATGCGCTGGAAGTCCCAGTGGTCGGGGTACAACAGGATGTACTACAACCCCTCGACGGATTATGAACCCTGGCCCACTTTCAGTGATGCCGATCCGGCCAACCCGCGCTCCCATCCGACGAATGCCGATCTGACCCTCGATCTGGGCGGTACCTATGCCAGCATCGATCAGGCGATCATCATCGATGATCAGGGCGAGGGATTTTCCTGCAGCGGCTATTGGTACAGCGCCAGCGGTTCGAGTGCCTATAACGGATATTATTACTGGACGCCTTACGATGGGGAGTATACGGCGTCCTGGACGCCCGGTGACCGGCTGCCGGCCGGAACCTTTGAGGTTTATACCCGTTGGTTCAGCAACGCTTATCGTTCCGAGTCGGTGGCCTATACGGTGCACCATGCGGGGGGCGATGACACCGTTTTCGTGAACCAGCGGCTGAACGGGGGGACCTGGGTCCTTCTGGGCACATACGACTTCGCTGCCGCGACGGGCGGCGTCAGCCTGCATCATACCAGGCGGGGCGACGATAACCGGGCCTGTGCCGATGCAGTCAAGTTCGTGCCTGCAGGGGCCCCCACCCTGGACATAACCCAGGCCCATTATTACACCTGGTCTTTCGAGGAGCAGAAACCCTATCTGGTCGTCCTGGACGGAGCGATCCGCTATTATCGGATCGACGACCGCGACCGGGACGAGAAGGTGGAGTTCGGCGAGATCATCCAAAACGTCGATCCGCCCTCCGATGTCGTGAACGGCCGGAGCTATGCGGCGGAACGACAGAACTTCGCCAACTGGTATTCCTACTACCGGCGGCGTGAGCTGGCTGCGACAGCGGCCATGGCGAACGTGATCGTGAACATGCAGGGGGTCCAGATCGGTATCCGGAGCATCAACGGTTACCTGGTTCAGCCGGTCTTGAAGATCAAGGTGTCCGGGATCGACGAGACTGCAAGGCTGCTGGATTCCTTGTACACTTACGGGGTTGTCCTCAAACAGGCCGCTACGCCCCTGCGGGCCGGATTCCGCGATACCTGCCGATATTACAACCAGACCGATGACCACTTTTCCTGGGGGGACGGCGGGGTGGGTCCCTCCCCCATCGCCACGGCCGAGGAGGGTGGCGAGTGCCAGCAGAATTTTGCGGTGGTCTTTACCGACGGGCATTATAACGGCGGCGCCCCGGGATTTGGAAACGAGGACGGAGACAACGGTGTGCCGTACGCCGATGGGTACGCCGACACCCTGGCCGACGTCGCCATGTATTACTACGAAAACGATCTGGCCCCGGATCTGCAGGACCTCGTGCCTGTCAACCCGTATGACGATGCGACGCACCAGCATGTGGTGACCTACGGGGTCTCTTTCGGTGTTTTCGGCTCCCTGAACCCGACCGACTATGATCTCGTGGACGGCCCCTATCCCGAGTGGCCCAACCCCTCGATCACTTTTCAATATAAGATCGACGACCTGTGGCACGCCTCCGTCAACGGCCGCGGGAGGTATCTGAGCGTGGCGAGCCCCGAGGAACTGCTGAATGCGTTTACGGCCATCATGCAGGATATCGAAGCCCGCATCGGGTCGGCTTCGTCGGTCTCCATCAATGGCGATGAACTCTATGGGCGAGTCGGGGAAGGCGTCTATGTGTTCCAGTCGACGTACTACAGTGACGGATGGTCGGGGGATGTAAAGGCTTATTCGGTCAACCCGTTGACCGGGGATGTCACGACCAATGCGTATGTCTGGTCGGCGGCGGACCGGCTGGAGGAGACCGATTGGAATACGGAAAGGCGGATCGCCACCTACGACGGGTCGTCGACCGGGACACCGTTCCGTTTCGATCAGCTTACGGCGGAGCAGAAAGCCCGCCTCGATCCGGACTGGGAGTTGGATGACAGCGAGGCCGTCCACCTTCTGCACTTCCTTCGTGGGGATACCAGCTACGAACTGGAGAACGGGGGGACATTCCGCAGCCGGTTTCGAATCCTTGGCGACATCGTTCATTCCTCCCCGCTCTTCGAGAACGGGATGCTCTATGCGGGCGGCAACGACGGAATGCTGCATGCCTTCGATCCGGATACGGGGGATGAGGCGTTTGCCTTCATCCCAAACCTGGTGTTCGAGAATCTGTCGCAGCTTGCCAATGCGGCCTACACCCACCGATACTACGTCGATTTGACGCCGGCCGCGCGCGAGGGAGTGACGCTCTCCGGCGTTGCAGGAAGGACCCTGCTTGCAGGCGGATTGGGAAAAGGCGGCAAGGGTTTTTACGCCCTGGATGTCACGGACCCCTTCCTGATTGCGACGGAGACCGAGTTGGCCGCGAGGGTGCTGTGGGAATACCCGAACGACGCGACGCCGGCCGCGGAACGGGACCTGCTCGGCTTTACCTACAGCCGTCCCGTGATCGTGGAATCAAAGGCGGGATGGGTCGTGATCGCCGGGAACGGTTATAACAGCCTCGAGAGTCGAGCGGTGCTCTTGATTCTCGATCCTTCGAGCGGGTCGCTGATCAAGTCGATCGATACCGGAGTTGGCTCGTGCAACGGGCTTTCGACGCCTGTCGCTGTCGATGTCGACTATGACCGCAAGGTCGATTACGTGTATGCGGGGGATCTGCGGGGGAATCTCTGGAAGTTCGACTTGACCGCCGAAAGCCCTGCTTTCTGGGATATCGCCTACAAGGAAGGCTCTTCGCCGAGGCCGCTGTTCCAGGCCAAAGGGCCGGGTGGGAGCCTGCAGCCGATCACCACCAAGCCGGATGTCATGTTCCACTGCTCGAGGCACGGCTATATGGTGATATTCGGAACCGGCCGGTACCTGGGAGACACCGACTTTTACCATTCCGGCGCCCAGACGGTCTACGGCATCTGGGATTACGGAGATGATGCGGATGACAGCGAGTATCTGGGCTCTTTTGAAAGGAGCGCAGAGAACAGGCTATCCAACCAGTCGGCCACCGTGAGCCTTCTTCAGCAGACCCAGATCGATTGGCGGCAGGTGGAAAACAATTACTTGCGTACCCTGAGCGACAACACCCCGGTATGGGCGACCGGCGAAGACGGCGACGAGAACGGTTCCCCCGATCCATCCGCCGATACGGCGAACCATGCCGGCTGGTATTTCGACCTTCCTTTCACCAAAGAAAGGATGGTGGTGGACGTACTTGTGCGCGACGGGAAGGCCATCGTGATCTCCTTCGAACCGGAGGCTTCCCCCTGCGGGACCGGCGGGGATTCGATCGTCCACGAGATGGATGCCTGTACGGGCGGACGCTTGACCACGCCGCAGATCGATATCGATGACGACGGGGATATCGATGATCAGGATCGGATCAATATCGGAGACGAAGAAAACCCAGTATGGGTCTCACCGACGGGATTCCGCCGGCCCGGAAGACTGCAGCCCCCGGCCATCCTGCGCCTCGACAATCATCGCGAGGTGAAGTACTTCAGTTCATCGACCGGGAGCATCGTCACGCTCAGGGAAAGGGCGGTCCGTCTCGGCATGGGCTACTGGATCGAAGTCGCCCGATGAGTTTCCATCCGGAAATGGTCTTTTTGGCCAATCTCGGCGTCAATCTGCACGTTTGCCTGTTCAGCGCAGCCCATGGCTCAGCTCTGTGCAATCGCCGGAGTTTCTTGACGTCAGGCAGGAATCCTCATTCTCCGGTAGGGAAATCGGGTGGCGTTGGACGAGCCTCTTTGGATGGGCACCTTCCAGGATTTCTGCACGCTTTCAAAAGCGCGGATAACCGTTGTTGGGGTGTGATATCGATGAAAAAACTTGAAAAATACATTCTGTTTGTCGTGTTTCTAATGGGGATCGTGGTTTTCGCCGCAGCGGACGAGGCCGCGGCGGCGGAGCCGCAGCCGCTGCAGCAAGGTCGCATCAAAGGGGAGTGGATACTGCCGCCCCACTATCCCGACGGCTTCGACGGCATAGGGATGGTCAACCGGATCGGCGAGGGCGAGATCGTCATCGATGATTGTCTGTACCGGCTGAGGTCCGGGTTGCAGTGTGCGACCTTCAGGAAACGGTCTGCCTCCATTGAAGATTTCAGGGTAGGAATGCAGGTGGGTTTTCTCAAAAGTTCGGACCGCGCGATTGTCTCGCTCTGGTCGCTCGAGCCCCGAGAACTCGAACACGCGGAAAAAGGCTTCGCAAAGCCTCCTGGAAAGCCGGCTCCCGCGCCTGCCGTCAATCGACCTCCCTCAGCACCCTGAAGCCCAAGGTTCGGTAGCGGCTGGCCGGATGGGCAAAGTTCCGGTTGGCGGAGCGGCACATTCGGGCGCCTTTGAACCAGCTGCCGCCGCGCCGGACCTTCATGCCTGCCTCCTGCGCGCCGGCAGGATCCGTCACCGGGCCCCCCGGGTAGCTGCCGTACCACCCCAGGCACCATTCCCATACATTTCCGTGCATGTCGTAAAGTCCCCAGGCGTTGGGGGCGTAGCTCCCCACCGGTGCCGGACCATCCGGTTCGAGGCCGATCTCCTTTACGGTGGGGATGCATTCAGGAGACTTGATGCTATTGTTCCCGAAAAGGGCCTGCCGGCATGTCAGGGTGTCGCCCCAGGCATAGGCCGTCCCGCTTCCGGCGCGACAGGCATATTCCCACTCGGCCTCGGTCGGCAGGCGGTAGGTTCCCTCACCCATGGCATTCAGCTTTTTGACGAAGTCCTCGCAATCGAACCAGGAGACTTTGGTGATAGGTTTCAGACTCTCGCGGTCCCGCTTCCACCAGCTGGCCCCCATGACGCTGCGCCACTGCGCGACGGTGACCTCGGTTGTCTGCAGGTAGAACGGCTTGGAGAGGTGGACTTCGTGAAGCGCTTCGTCCGCTTCATGGCCCGTTTCGTCCACCGGGCTTCCCATCCTGAAAGATCCGGAAGGGATGAGAGCGAACATCATCCCCAAGCGGTTTTGAAAGGTTGGATCGGCTGCGCGGCTCAGGCAAGGGAAAACTGCAGCCGCCGTGACGGCGAGCACGAAAACCAGGGCGCCGCGGCAAGCCGGTTTCAAGGAAAAATGCATGAGCCTTCCTCCTGCAATGGGTGTCATTCCGAAAGGTCCTCAGAACCTTGTCGATATTACGATATCACGGAAGGAAATGCGGCGAAAGACAAAAAAAGTTGAACCCTTCCGAGTGGATGCTCTAGGATAGGTCCGATTCGATTTGCCTGCGGCGCGCGCTGGTGAAGGTACAGGGTGCGCCATGTATTGAATGGGTTTTCTACCGGGAAAAGAAATCCTTCCGCTGGCCCGGCCGACGGTCTGCCGCGATGCGGGACAGGGCTACGGTGGACGGTGGTCGGTGCTACGTTTCGATGTGGTCGGTCTGCGTGGAGCGCAGCGCCGCCATGGTGCGCGGCACGACGGCGAAGACGCAGCCGGCTGGGAAAATACCGTTTCGGGTTGAAAACCTCTTGCTGTCCCCGGGCGGAGCATGAGCCCGCAGAGGACGATTCAGGGAGTGAGTGTCATGTCTCAGACGATTGTCATTGTCGGTGCCGTCGCCTTGGGTCCCAAGGCGGCTTGCCGTTTCAAGCGGCTCGAACCGGGGTCCCGTGTGATCATGATCGATCAGGGCAGTATGATCTCTTACGGAGGGTGCGGGATTCCATATTACATCTCGGGGGATGTCAGCGACCCAGACCAGCTGCAGTCGACCAGCTTCCATATGCTGCGCGATGCGCGGTTTTTCAAGGAGGCCAAGGGGATCGAGGTGATGACCGAGACCCGCGCCACAGCGATCGATCGGGAGGGCAAGCTGCTCCGGGTCATCGATTTGAAGACGGGGAAGGAAGGCGGGATCGCGTATGATCAGTTGGTGCTGGCCACCGGTAGCAGGCCCCGGCGCCTGCCGATCCCCGGCGCCGAACTCGAGGGGGTCTTCACGGTCTCGAGCCTCGATGAGGCGGTTCGGATCAAGGCGCGGATTGCAGAGGGGCAGGTCGGCAAGGCCGTTGTAATCGGGGCGGGTGCCATCGGGCTCGAGATGGCCGAGGCGATGAGCGACCTCTGGGGCATCGAGACCACCGTGGTAGAGGTTCAGGACCAGATTCTTCCCCATATTGTCAGCCCCACGCTGGCACGGATGGCACAGCGCCACATGGAGGAGAGCGGGGTGGCGTTTCAGATGGGTGAGGAGGTGCGCCGAATCGAGGGCGAAGGGTGCGTCGAGCGGGTGCTGACCGGGCAGGGAGCCCTGGAGGCCGATCTGGTGGTGATGGCCGTAGGTGTGACGCCCAACGTCGACCTGGCTCGTGAGGCCGGGCTTGCGGTCTCGGAGCGCGGGGCCATCATGGTCAACACGCGCATGCAGACCTCGGATCCATCGATCTATGCCGGCGGAGATTGTGTGGAGATCCCGAATCTGATCACGGGAAAACCGGGGTATTGGCCGCTCGGTTCCCTCGCGAACCGTCAGGGACGCGTGGTCGGGACGAATCTCGCCGGGGGTCGGGCCGAGTTCGAAGGGGCCGTCGGCAGTTTTGTGGTCAAACTCTTCGACATGTCGGTGGCGAGCAGCGGGCTTTCCCTGAGTGTGGCCCGGCGGGAAGGGTTCGATGCCGTCAGCACCTTCGTGGTGCAGTTCGACAGGGCCCATTTCTATCCGGAAAAGGATCTTCTCTACCTCGAACTGGTGGTGGAAAAGGGCACCCGGCGGGTCTTGGGGATCCAGGGGATCGGCAACAAGGGGGACGGCCTTCTGGCCCGCATCAGCGCCGTGGCCGCCATCCTCAAACACAGGCCAACGACGGCCGATGTCAGCAATATGGAATTGCCCTACTCGCCGCCGTTTTCATCCGCCATGGATGTGTTGAACGCCTTGGGGAACGCCGCCGAAAACCTGCTCGATGGGAAAAACCGCGTGATGGACGTCGATCAGTTTGACGAGTGGTGGAACCACCGCGAAAACGGGAAAACCTTTTTCATGGATTGCCGGAACTGGGGCAATGCCGAGGCCTATGTCAAAAAATATCCGGAACACTGGAAGAGCATTCCGCAGGATGAGCTTCGAAAGAGGCTTTCGGAGGTGCCCCAAGATAAAAACATCGTTCTGATCTGTAACACGGGTGTGCGCTCTTATGAGGCGCAGGTTTTTCTGGATGAAATGGGGTTCCACAACACCTTCAACCTGCAGGGTGGGATGGCCGCGGTCAAGAAATGGCCGGGGGATCTTTAGACCGATCGAAAAGTAAATGCCGCAAGCCTGATCCGGCTTTCGGGGGGAGTGATATTTTCCGTATCATTACGGAGGCTGAGCTAGTTCCCATCCGGAAATGGTCTTTTTTGCCTATCTCGGCGTCAATCTGCATGTTTGCTTGTGCGGCGACCACCAGGGCGGCTCCGCGCAAGCGCTCGATTTCCTTGATATCGGCAAATCGGCACCCGCCGCGAAGCGGTGAGACCGAGCACGCGAAGCGTGTGAAGAAAAAATCCTCATCTCTGGATTGAAAACCGGGTTGTACCGGGAAATCATTTCCGGATGGACACTGAGCTATTATGCGCAATATCCTCTTGAAAGGGTTGGAGCCGCCGAGATCGAGTAACGGCTCGAGAAGCTCGATGCGCAGGCCGAAGACAACAAGCAGAGCCTGCGCCGGATGAAATGACCAGATGAATACCTTCGCAAAGGCGGTTCAACAGCTCGAATTATCGGAAGTGACGGAACGGGACTGCCTAGGTGGCGATACGGATTTCCCTGCGCCAGCTTCCCCGGATTCACCCAGGATAAGTTCATCTCCTGATGACTTTTCAGGTTTTACTTCGAGAAAAATCATCCCGAGCGTGAGTTCCACATTTGTCGGTTGGCAGAATATGCTGTCGGGAAGGGGGCCGTATTTTTCACAAACGCTTGACTAGAGGGGGTCGGATGTCGAATTATTCTGGCTTTGGGAATAGGGCGAAAGCGGGCATAGAAAACAATTGGGGTAAAGGATGTAGCAGCACCCTTTACCCCGAAAAACATGTGAGTAAAACTCACAACCCGTACTCTATTGATAGTATTTGTCGAGGTATGCGTCAAGAGCCTTTTCAGGCTGGGCCGAAAATATCTCTGGCCCAGGCCGCCATCCTGCCCCAAATGCGAAGGGAAGCTGTGGGGGCATGGGTATACCACCGCCTGTTTTGACGGGTACGGGGAACCTGCCGAGATTCCGAGGTACCGCTGCCCGGCTTGCGGGTGCGTGGTCCGGCTCCGCCCCGAAGGATACTTCTCTCGTTTCCAAGCTTCCATCGCAACCATCCAATCGAGTATAGCCAACCGCTTGTCAGGCCGCGGCTGGCTCCCGGGTCTTTCGCCATCCCGCCAGCGCGCAACAAGTTATTTTTGCTTGACAACAAGAAAAGGCAAAATTATTGTGCGAGAAATGCGCCGGCTAACTGGCCGGCGAAAATTGATCGCCATTTTACGAGAGGTTCAATGTTCACATCTCTTTTACGTTCAGACACTCCTTCATCACTCATCCGCTTGGGTTTTCGCTTTGGCGATAAAGGAACACACTCAAGCCGGACCATGATGTTCAGTGAGCTTCAATCGCTTCTTGATTCCGTTCCTGGGAATGTTGCCCCGGGGGATTACGAACAGGCCGTGCTTGAAGCGAACTGCCTGGGAAAGCAGACACTTTCGACGAGAAAACTGTCGTTGCAGCGGCTGAGTGAGCTGTACGCACTTGACCCATCTGTCCCATTGTTTCGGGTTATGCGAAGCCTTTGGCAAAGCAATCCGGATAGTCGGCGGCAGCTTGCTCTTCTGGTAGCCCTATCCCGTGACCCGCTCCTCCGTCTCACTGCGGCACCGGTGCTTCAAACCCCGGCAGGGAAGGAATTTGCCCGCCAGGATATGACCGATGCCCTTGAAGCGGGAACCGGCGGACGATTCAATGATTCGACCTTGGACAAGATCGTTCGCAACGCATCTTCATCCTGGACCCAAGCCGGCCACATGCAGGGCCGGGCCAGGAAATTCCGACAAATGGTCCGCGCAACCCCGGCTGGTGCAGCCTATGCTTTACTATTGGGCTACTTGCAAGGAATTCGTGGTCAGAATCTTTTTGCCTGTGATTGGGTCAAGGTGCTTGATCTTGATGAACTGGAAGCCCGGGAGCGAGCCGATGATGCCAAGCGATTAGGACTTTTGGACATCAAGCAGTCAGGCTCTCTCATGGATATTTCTTTCCCGAAATTACTCACTGAAGCGGATAAGGAGCTTTTGCATGGGGCGGATTGAGAAACTTGCCGAGCGCTACGAACGCTATGTATCGCTCCCCTGGCAGAAGGGTCTTGCCGGCGCCCAGAAAGCAATCTTTGTTGTATACGACAAAACGGATGAACGCCGGCTGATCAACCGCAAGGAGCTTTTTGCTCTGGCAACGGCCAAGGCAAAACACCCTTGGAAAGAGATCGATCTTTCTGGTGTCTTCTCGCAATGGATGGCAGGTATTGACTATCGGGAGAGTTATTTTGAGTCGCCCGAGGATCTGGAACTGAAACTGGAGGATGATTTTCTCGATTATGTCGTCGCCATTTTGCAGGAAAACCTGAGCGGACAAGACGTTGATCATAAGACCGTTGTGGGTGTGTTTGGCGTTGCCTCCCTGTTCGGTTTTGTACGCATTTCGGAGATCATGTTTCGGATCGAGAACAGTATCAGAGGGCGCCTGGTGCTATTCTTTCCCGGCGAATTTGAAAATGCCAACTACCGGCTGCTGGATGCCAGGGACGGTTGGAACTACCATGCCGTTCCCATTACTTTGCACGAGGAGATTTCGATTACCTAGTGTCCATCCGGAAATGATTTTCTTATAGAACCCAGTTTCCAATCCGGAAATGAGGATTTTTGGCCAATATCAAGGAAATCAAACGTTTGCGCGGAGGCGACCTGGTGGTCGCCGCACAAGCAAACGTGCAGATTGACGCCGAGATTGGCAAAAAAGACCATTTCCGGATGGAAACTACCTAGTTTCATGTCTGACAACATCGCAGGAGAAAAGGACCGATGAAAAACCGTGATATCTATCAGCGGGACCCGGACAAGATCACTCTCCTCAATAATGGCGTTGCCGCCATGACCGACGTTTTTACTGACGAAGAACGACGGACCCTGCGCTTCGAACTCGAACACTTTGTCTGTGAGGGCGAGTACAAGCGGGGCCTTTCCCGCATCCTGGATACCTATGTCAGCAATGCGGGCCAGCCGGAGCAACCGGCCGCCTGGATCAGCGGCTTTTTTGGCAGCGGTAAATCCCACCTGGCCAAAATGCTCCACTATCTCTGGATCGACTATACCTTTCCCGAGGACGGGGCCACCGCCCGGGGCCTGGCCCGCCTGCCGGATGAAGTCAAAGACCATCTCATAGAAATCTCCACTCTCGGCAAACGATACGGTGGCCTGCATGCCGCCTCCGGCACCTTGGGTGCAGGCGCGGGTGACTCGGTGCGTCTGTCTCTTCTTGGCATTGTCTTTCGTTCCGCAAACCTGCCGGAAAGCTATCCCCAGGCCCGCTTCTGCATCTGGCTCCGAAAAAATGGTTTCTTTGATCCGGTCTCTGCCGAGGTCGAGGCGGCCGGTCGTGATTTCCGGAAGGAGCTGAATGACCTTTATGTCAGCCCGGTCATTGCCAGGGCGCTGCTCAAGGCCGATGCCAATTTCGCAGCCAATGAAAAAGACGTCAAGGCGACCTTGCGGGCACAGTTTCCAAAACCCAAAGATATCAGTACGGAGGAGTTTGTCCAGGCCATGCAGGATGCCCTGGGAATAGACGGCAGGATGCCCTGCACCGTGATCATCCTGGACGAGGTCCAGCAATACATCGGTGACGACTCCGGCCGTTCCTATATCGTCCAGGAAGTGGTGGAGGCCTGCAGCAAGCGTTTTGGTTCCAGCCTTCTCTTCGTCGGGACCGGCCAGACAGCCCTTTCCGGAACCCCGGCTCTTCAGCGCTTGCAGGGCCGGTTCACGGTCAATGTCGAGCTATCCGATCATGACGTGGAAACCGTGACCCGGCGGGTGGTGCTGGCTAAGCGGGCCGACCGCATCGGTGACGTGGAGAAGTGCCTGGATGATCATGGCGGCGAGATCGACCGCCAGCTCAAGGAATCAAAGATCGGCTCCCGTTCCGAGGATCGAGCAGTCCTGGTGGAGGATTACCCGCTGCTGCCGGTCCGCCGGCGTTTCTGGGAGAACACCCTGAGGGCCGTGGACAAGGCGGGCACGGCCGGGCAGCTCCGCACTCAGCTTCGCATCGTCTACGACGCCATCCGCAAAACAGCGGACGCACCGGTCGGCACCGTGGTGGCGGCAGACTTCCTCTTTGACGAAATATCGCCAAACCTGCTGCAGACCGGTGTCCTGCTTCGGGAGATCGATGAGATCATTCGCCGGCAGGATGACGGCACCGAAAACGGCCGGTTGAAATCCCGGCTCTGTGCCATGGTCTTTGTGATCAGAAAACTGCCCCGCGAAGCCGCCGTTGACATCGGGGTGCGGGCCACTCCCGAGATGCTGGCCGACCTCCTGGTGGAAAACCTGTCCAGCGACGGCGCTCGACTGCGCAGTCTCATCCCCGGCCTGCTCGACGAGCTTGTCACCCAGGGCGCGCTCATGAAGGTGGATGATGAGTACAGCCTGCAGACCAAGGAGTCCAGCGAATGGGAGCAGGAGTTCCGTAGCCGGGAGACGAAACTCATCAACGACTCCGCCCGCATGGCCAGCAAGCGCGGGCAGCTTTTGGCGGCCGCCTGCCAGCAGGCCCTTGGCGCCATCAAACCCATGCATGGCAAATGCAAGGTGCCGCGCAAATTGCTTCTCCATTTCGGCCAGGATGCGCCGGTTGAGAACAAGCAGGACATTCCGGTCTGGATACGTGATGAATGGGGCACCGACGAAAAGACGGTGCTGGCCGATGCCCGTGCCGCCAGCCCGGACAGTCCCATCATCCATATCTTTATCCCCAAGAGCCACGCTACGGCCATCAAGAATCGGATCGCTGAACAGGATGCCGCCCAGGGAACCCTGGATTTCAAAGGGGTGCCGACCACCAAGGAGGGCATCGAGGCCCGGGAAGCCATGCAGACCCGCCTGGCAGAGTCGAGCCAGCGGTTGGCCGGCCTGATCAAGGAGATCATCGACAGTTCCAAGGTGTTCCAGGGCGGCGGCAATGAACGGCTGGAACTCTCCCTGGCCGACAAACTGAATGAAGCGGTTTCAGCCTCCCTTGACCGCATGTTCCCGGACTTCAGAAAGGCGGATGACGCCCGCTGGAACAAGGTCATCGCCCGTGCCCGGGGCGGCTCCGAAACCCCGCTCGAGGTCATCGACTTCAAGGACAAGGTGGAGAAGCACCCGGTCTGTGCCGCCGTGCTCGCCCATGTCGGTTCAGGGAAGAAAGGGAAGGAGATACGCACCACCTTCGAGGCCGCTCCCTATGGCTGGCCGAGGGACGCGATTGACGGGGCGCTCATCAGTCTCTTTGCCACGGGGCAGGTGACCGCTTCCCAGAACAGTATCCCCTTAAAGCCCAAAGAACTGGACCAGAACAAGATCCCGGTCACCGATTTCCGCACCGAAACAACCACCATCGGCATCAAGGACCGCTTAAAGCTTCGCGGCCTTTATCAGACGGCGGGTGTGCCCTGCAAGCCCGACGAAGAAGGCGCAGCAGCGGGTCAATTCCTGCAGAAGCTTCTGGACCTGGCAAAAGAGGCTGGGGGCGAACCGCCGCTGCCCGAAAGACCCAAAACAACACACATTACCGACGTGCAGTCCATGGCCGGCAATGAGCAGTTGGCCGGGACCCTGAAGGACCACGATCTTCTGAAAAAGAATGTCGAGGAATGGACGGCTCTCAGCGCCCTTGCCGAGCGCCGCCTGCCATCCTGGCAGCAATTGAACACGTTGCTGGGGCATGCAACCGGACTGGCCTTTGCCGACCCGATCCGTTCTCAGGCCGATGCCATCCGTGCTGACCGCAGACTGCTCGATGCCACTGATCCGTTGCCTGATCTGATCAAGGAATCCGTGGATGGCCTACGGACAGCGATTACCAACGCGGAAAAAGCGTTTCACATCGCCTACGACCAAGGCATGGCGGACCTGTCCAGGGCCGACAACTGGCAGAAACTCGATGAGAGCGAACAACAGACCATTCTTGCAGAGATTGGCCTCTCCCGGATTGAAAAGGGACCGGTCGGTAGTGGTGAGCAGGTCCTGACCTCCCTCGGCAACGTCTCGCTGGAATCCTGGAAGACCAGGACAGCGGCCCTGACCCAGCAGTTTGCCGAGGCCCGGCGCCAGGCGGACAAGCTCTTTGAGCCGAAAATCCAACATATCCCCTTGTCCAGCGGAACCCTGAAGACCCGTGAGGATGTCGAGGCCTGGGTCGAGGAGACCCGTAACGACCTGCTGGATAGAATCGAAGATGGACCGATCGTGATCACTTAAAGGTTAAAAATGAGGAATGAAATGAGCATAGAAATTCAAAAAAAACATCATCGTACATTTGAAAAATTAAAACAAGTCAATAAGTTCGGCATGGAATTCTGGTCTTCACGGCATCTGGCCAAAGTCCTTGGATATGCAGAATACCGCAATTTTCTGCCTGTCATCGACCGGGCAAAAACGGCCTGCGCAAACAGTGAACAACAGATTGTTGACCATTTCGTGGACATGCACGAGATGGTTGAAATTGGCTCCGGGGCTAAACGAGAAATGACCTCTGTTGCTCTTTCTCGTTATGCCTGTTACCTGATCGTCCAGAATGCCGACCCCTCAAAACCCATCATCGCCAATGGCCAGACGTATTTCGCCATCCAGACCAGGCGGCAGGAGCTGGCCGATGACGAGGTCTTTCAGAGGCTCAAAGAGGATGAAAAACGGCTTTTTCTCCGCAATGAACTGCGGGAACACAACAAGCAGCTTGTGGAAACGGCCCAGCAGGCCGGGGTGGAGACAACTCTGGATTTTGCCATCTTTCAGAACCATGGCTACAAAGGGTTGTACGGCGGACTCGATGCCAAGGGTATCCACCAACATAAAGGTCTGAAAAAGAGCCAGAAGATTCTCGATCACATGGGCAGTACCGAACTGGCCGCCAACCTTTTCCGCGCTACGCAGACCGAGGAAAAGCTGCGCCGGGAGGACATCCAATGCAAGAGCACGGCAAACCGGACCCATTACGAGGTCGGGGCCAAGGTGCGCCAGACCATCAAGGAACTGGGCGGCACCATGCCTGAAGATCTCCCCTCGCCGGAAAAGGGCATCGGGCAGTTGGAGCGGGAGCAGAAAAGGCTGGACGAGAAATAGGGAGTCTGCGGAATGGCTACTCTTGCATCTGAACTTCGCAACCGACTCAAAGACGCGGTGATCGCGGCCAGGGATATTGCCGAGACCGGCAGCCGGGCGGCATTGGAAGCCCTGGCAGTCCATCATCATGAACCGTATGGCCACATGACCGGTGAAGAACGGGGCCTGCGCAAACAACTCCGTGCCCATGCCCGGCAACTGGGCGACCGGCGCGACCCGAACAGCGGCAGCCAGGAGATTCACCGGCTGGTTTCGGAGTGCGCCTATGAGCATTGGCACCGGATGCTCTTTGCCCGGTATCTGGCGGAGAACCATCTGCTCATCGAACCCGAGACCGGGGTGGCCATCTCCCTTGAGGAATGCGAGGAGCTGGCCCGGGAAGAGGGGCTGGACACCTGGACCCTGGCCGGCCGCTATGCCGAGAAAATGCTTCCGCAGATCTTCCGGCCCGATGATTCGCTCCTCCAGGTGAGGCTGGCCAGAAACCATCAGATCCCCCTGGAGGATATTCTCAAGAAACTTGCTTCCGAGACATTCACTGCATCCGACTCTCTGGGCTGGGTGTATCAGTTCTGGCAGACCAAGAAAAAAGAGGAGGTGAACCAGGCCGAGGTCAAGATCGGGGCCGACGAGCTGCCGGCCGTGACCCAGCTCTTCACCGAGCCCTACATGGTCCATTTCCTGATCCACAACACCTTGGGGGCGTGGCGTTTCGGTCGGCTCCGGGCTGAAGGCAGGGGCCTCGAAGGTGAGTCAGAGGACGAACTGCGCAACGCCATGGCCCTGCCGGGAATCGATTGGGAGTACCTGCGTTTTGTTAAGGACGATAAAGGAGAATGGGCACCGGCGGCCGGGATTTTCGCGCAGTGGCCGGACAAGGCCGCTGACCTGAAAACCCTCGATCCCTGCTGCGGCTCCGGCCACTTCCTGGTGGCCCTGTTCAACCATCTGGTGCTACTGCGCATGGCCGAGGAAGGGCTGTCCGCGCGAGAGGCCTGTGACATGGTGCTGACCGATAACCTGCACGGCCTGGAGCTGGATGAGCGCTGCACCCAGATTGCCGCCTTTGCCCTGGCCCTGGCGGCCTGGCAATACCCGGACGCCGGTGGCTACCGAAGACTGCCGCAACTGCCGGTGGCCTGTTCAGGTCTTTCCGTAGGCGCAGCACGAGAGGAATGGCGACAACTGGGTCTGAATAAAAAGAATCTGGGTCTGGCCCTGGCCTGGATGCACGATTTCTTTTCCCAGGCCCCGGTTCTGGGCAGCCTGCTGGATCCAACCGCCAGCGACGCCGCCAAACTGATCGAATGGGAGGAACTCTCCCAGGCCCTGGATGAGGCACTGAGTCGGGAACAGGGCGAGGAGGCCCATGAGGCCGGGGTGGCTGCCCAGGGCCTGGCCCGTGCCGCCCGAATGCTGGCCGGCCGCTATCACTGGGTGATCACCAATGTGCCGTACCTGGCCCGAGGTAAACAGGGTGATGTGCTACAACACTTCTGCGAGCGCAACTACAAAGAGGCCAAGAACGACCTTGCCACCGTCTTTCTGGAACGTTGCCTTGGCCTGTGCAGGGAAGGAGGAACCACCGGCATCGCCCTGCCCCAGAACTGGCTCTTTCTGACCACCTACAAAAAATTCCGGGAAAAACTGCTGCGCCGGCATACCTGGCGAATGATTGCGCGATTGGGGCCAGGGGCGTTTGAGACCATCAGCGGTGAGGTGGTCAAGGCGATACTACTTGTGATGGGCCGTGGAAATTTTCGATCGAAGATTGATGATTTTCGATTTGGGGGGCTGATCAGAGGTGTTGATGCATCCAAACCTCGTACTGCCCAGGAAAAGGCGGAGCTGCTGCTTACCGGAGAAATCAAGGAGGTGGAGCAGGGGAAGCAACTGGATAATCCGGATGCAATTATCGTCACGGAAGGCTCAACGATATCAACCCGGCTCTCTGAGTTCACTTTCTGTTCACAAGGTATCGCCACTGGAGATTTGCCGAGATTCATTCAGAAGTTTTGGGAAATTGATGCTCATAAACCTAGATGGGAATTCATGCAATTATCGACAAATGTAACGAAGCATTATGACGGAAGGCATTCAATTGTTTTTTGGGAGTCAGGAAAAGGATATCTCTCTCAGAGTTCACAAGCAAGAATCCAAGGACAAGCAGCTTGGGGCAAACAGGGGATTGCAGTTCGGTTAATGCAAGACCTTCCATGTTCATTATTTAGTGGGGCTTATTTCGACCAAAGCAACTCTCCCATTATCTCAAAAGACAAAAAAAATATTTCAGCAATCTGGTCGTACTGTTCGTCTTCAGAATTTTTTGAGTCAGTTCGATCACTTGACCAGGCGCTTAGCGTAACAGAAGGCAATCTATTAAAAGTCCCATTTGACTTGGATTACTGGGTCAGGATTGCGGCCGAAAAATACCCCAACGGCCTTCCGCAACCCTATTCCAACGACCCCACCCAGTGGATCTTCCACGGCCACCCCTGCGGTTCAGTTGTGTGGAGCGAGGAGAGCAAACGATTGGAACAGGGCCCCTATCGCACCGACGAGACGGTCCTCCAGATCGCCGTGGCCCGGCTTCTCGGCTACCGCTGGCCGGCGGAACTGGACCCCGACATGGAGCTGGCCGCAGAACAACGGGATTGGGTGCAGAAGTGCGACACCCTGCTGAAACTGGCCGACGAGGACGGCATCGTTCCTATCCCCTCCTTGCGAGGTGAAGACGCTGCCCACGAACGGTTGCGGGAAATCCTGGCAGCCGCCTATGGCCCGGATTGGTCGCCGGCCAAGGAACAGGAACTCCTGGCCAGCACACTTCCCGCCAATCAAAAATCAAAAATCGAAAATCAAAAATCCAATCTCGACGACTGGCTCCGCAACACCTTCTTCGAGGCACATTGCAAGCTCTTTCAGCACCGCCCCTTCATCTGGCACATCTGGGACGGCCGCAAACGCGACGGTTTCCACGCCCTGGTCAACTACCACAAGCTGGCCGAAGGAAACGGCAAGGGTCGCCAGCTTCTGGAAAAACTCACCTACGGCTACCTCGGTGACTGGATCATCCTCCAGAAGGACGGGGTGAAACAGGGCACGGGCGGGGCCGAAGACCGCCTGGCCGCCGCCCTGGAACTGGAAAAACGTCTCAAGGCCATCCTCGAAGGGGAACCGCCCTATGACATCTTTGTCCGCTGGAAATCGCTTCATCAGCAACCCGTCGGCTGGGAACCGGACATCAACGACGGCGTCCGCTTGAACATCCGCCCCTTCATGGCCGACGATATCCCCGGCGGCAACAAGGGCGACCGCATCAACGACCACCATCTGACCATCGCCGAGAAACGAGGAGCACGCGAAAGGAAAGAAGGTGAGAAATAAATAGGTACTATACCCGATTAATAGGTAATGAAACGCAAAACATTACCTATATGTGGCCGGTCACTGGAGGCGGGAGGTGAACGATGAACTCGTTTGAATACAAGGTGATTGAACAAACTCCCATTACGCACGGCATGCTGAGAATTATTCGGCAGATCGGTGAGTTTCGTGGAAAACAGGAGCTGTTCAAGAGCCAATCGCCGCAGGTGCTGGAAACCCTTCGGCAGGTTGCGGTAATCCAGAGCACCGAGTGCTCAAACCGAATCGAGGGGGTGACCGCGCCGCTTGCCAGAATCAAGGACCTTGTTGCCCGTAAAACAGCCCCGCAGAATCGTTCCGAGCAGGAGATTGCCGGGTACCGGGATGTCTTGAATACGATCCATGCCAATGCCGGCGCGATGCGTTTTTCACGGAACCTGGTTCTTCAGCTCCACAGAGATCTCTATCAGTTTCTACCAGGAGAAGGTGGGCACTGGAAGCCCGTGGATAATGAGATCACGGAAACCGGTCCGGATGGCAGCAAGGTTGTCCGCTTTGTACCCGTGCCCGCCTACAAGACGGCCGACTGCATGGAGCGATTGCATACCGGCTTTGATCAATCGGTTCAGGTGGGTGAAATCGATCCGCTGTTTCTGATCGGGGCCTATGTACTCGACTTTCTGTGCATTCACCCCTTCCGGGATGGCAACGGACGCATGGCCAGGCTCATCACTCTTTTGCTGCTCTATCATTTCGGTTATGAGGTTGGCCGGTTCATCAGCCTTGAACAGATCGTTGAACAGACCAAGGAAAGTTATTACGACACTCTGTATCGATCATCCGAAGGCTGGCATGAGGGAAAACATTCCTTGATGCCCTGGCTGGAATACTTTCTCGGCGTGGTCATCCTGGGCGCATTTCAGGAGTTTGAACGTCGAGCCGGCCTGGTGGAGGGCGCAAGGGGTACCAAGACCGCAATGGTTCTTGATGTCATCAGCCACATGCCGGGGGATTTTTCCATCAGGGACATTCAGGAACTCTGCCCCACGGTCAGTATTGACATGATCCGGAGGATATTGAGGCAGGAAAGAGATGCAGGGAAGCTGACCTGCACAGGCAGGGGGCCGAATGCCCAGTGGCACCAAAATGGGCCATGACCGATTTAATGGGTAATGAAAAAGATTTCATTGCATATTAATGCTAGATCATTTTAGACGACTTTAGCTGAAGAATGAGATGAATGGCACTGCTAAAAATATGAAAACACTGAATAAATTATTTTGGAGTGGTTTGCTTTTTTAGATGCAGACCAGGCGGGAAATAGGCAATGTACACAATAAATAGGTACTGAAGGTAAGTTGTGTACCTATATGGGCCATGAAAAAATGAGCAACAAAACCATCATAGAAGCACTCCGGGATTCACTGCTGGCAGCGGCCCGCTACAACCAGGACGATGTGGTCAGGCCGGCGGCCATCCTCTGGAATGATGCCGACCGGCAGTGGCAGCCGGTAATCCCTCTATTGCAGGCGTTGATGCCGGAGCTTTTCATCCTCGGGGAGTACCAGCCTGAGAGGAAGACCGGGCCGGCCATCTGGCTGCGCTGCGTCATTGACCGCACCCTGCCGGAGGTGGAACTCCCGGCAGAGGCGGCCCCGGTGATCTATATGCCGGGGGTGAGCCGGCAGACCCTGCGGGCCGTGCATGAATGCCCGGAAGAGTTGAAGCCATTGGTGGCGATGCAATACCGGGGAGTGTGCTGGACCCAGAAGAACGGGAAGGACTGGAGCGTGGAGGCATTTCTGGTCTCCAGAGACGGCGGGCTGGGGCTTGACCTTGCCAAGGATGCCAGCAGCCGGGCCGCCTTGGTCACGGCACTGCCCGAACTCATTGCCAAACCTGTCGCGCAGATGCAGGGCCGGCACCTGGAGGCCGAGGATTTCGAGAAGCTCATCATCGAAGATCCGGTCAAGGATCTCCTCACCTGGCTCAATAAGCCGGCAGAAGTGCGCGAACAGTGGCCAGCGGCAAAGTGGAAGACCTTTCGCTCCCGGTGCAAAAAGGAATACAAGTTTGACCCGGAAAAGGATGGCGAACTGGTGGCTGGGGAACGGCTCGGGCGAAAATATGAAGGATGGGAGCCCGTCTGGAACCGGCTTGCCGAGGCGCCGGCCCTCTATAACGGTGTCACCGATGTGCTGCGCAAATCACGGCCGATTGATCTGGGAATGTGGGACGACAAGTCCACCTGGCCGCAGGACAATGAAAGCGGTGAAGAGCAGTTGCGGGCAGCCCTGCTGCAGCTTGACGGCCTGCCGGCCGATCGGGCCCGGGAAACGATTCTGGAGCTGGAAAAAACGCACGGGGAGAGGCGTGAATGGATATGGGCCAGGCTTGGCAAGGCCCCGCTGGCCAGGGCACTGACACACCTGTCCACTGTTGCCCGGCAGACGGAACAGAGTCTTGGCGGCACATCACTCGCGGCAATGGCCGACCTCTACATATCCGAAGGCTGGCACATCGATGACGCTGTCCTCTCTGCCATGGCAGAGGCGGTAACCGGCGCCGACAGCCAGGCGGTGCAGGTAGGGCTCAGGAGTTGCTATCTGCCGTGGCTGGAAAAAAGCGCTCTGCACCTTCAGCAACTCATTGAAAAGGAACCGTTGCCAGATCACCAGGCAATAGAGAAACTCTTGCCGGCCAAAGGCTGCGTCGTTGTTTTTGCCGATGGTCTGCGCTGGGATACCGCCTGCCGGCTGCTCGAAAAAATACACTCTCAAGGATGGACAGCTCAGATGTCAAGCCGCTGGGCAGCGGTCCCGACGGTCACAGCGACCGCCAAACCCGCTGTTTCCCCGGTAGCGGGGAAATTGAGCGGGAATACAGTAGATGACACCTTTCTGCCTACAATCACCAAGACAGGAAAACGTCTGTCCGTTGACCGATTCCGCAAACTGCTTGCGGAGAGCAAAATCCCGTATCTGACTGTGGAAGAAACCGGAGACCCGACCGGCATGGCCTGGACCGAACAAGGCGAACTGGACAGATTGGGCCACTCTCTTCAGGGTAAGCTCGCTTCCAGGGTGAATGAGCAGCTCGATCTGCTTCTTGAACGACTGCAGGGCCTTGTTGCGGCAGGCTGGAAGATGATCCATGTCATCACGGATCATGGCTGGCTTCTGGTTCCCGGGGGCTTGCCGACTGTTGCCCTGCCCAAATATTTGACCGAAAGCCGATGGGCACGATGCGCCGCCATCAAGGAGGGGGCAAAAGTGGATTGTCCTGTGGTGCCCTGGCATTGGAATCCCCACCATTATGTGGCGGTGGGGCCGGGAGCGGCCTGCTTCGGCAAAGGAAACGAGTATGCCCACGGCGGGGTGAGCCTGCAGGGATGCCTGGTGCCATTTATCGTTATTCACGGCGGAGACATGGCGGGTGCCAGGCTGGCGGCTTTTACTGAAGTCAAATGGACCGGGCTGCGTTGTCGGGTCAAGGTCGAGAATGGTGATCCGACCCTGACCGTGGATATTCGTCTGAAAGTCAACGAACCCGATCCAGCAAAAGTGCAAGGGAAAAACCTTGGCAAAGAAGGTGATGCCAGCCTGTTTGTCATTGACGACAGCCTTGAGGGGTCGCCGGCCGTTGTTGTTCTCGTGGATGCCGCCGACACCGTAATCGCCAAGCAGGCCACCATCATTGGCGGAGAATAGGCATATGGAACTCGACAAATTGGATCGATTGATGGCCGAGGCCTTTGAGGGGTATCTGGTGCGCAAGGATCTGGTGCGCAAATACAGCAGACAGTATCCGGTGCCAACCTATGTGGTGGAGTTTATGCTGGGGCGCTATTGCGCAAGCATCGATGATGCTGAAATCAATGAAGGCCTTGCCATTGTCGAACGACAGCTCTCAGAGAGAACGGTGCGCACTGGAACGGAAGAGCTTTTCAAGGCCAAAGCCAGAGACGAAGGTTCGGTGAAACTCATTGATATTGTCAAGGCGCGTCTCGATGCCAAAAACGACTGCTTTGTGGCTGAACTGCCAAGCCTGGCCCTGAAAGACGTGCGGGTTGACGACCATCTGATAAAAAATCACGAGCGGATGCTCACGGACGGATTCTATGCCGAAATCACTCTGAGCTATGACAGCGCCATTGCCCAGGAAAAGGGTGGCCGGCCTTTTGCCATCGACAATCTGCGGGCCATCCAGCTTTCCAAGGCCGATGCCCTGCAGGTGTTCATCAAGGCTCGTAGCCAGTTCACCCTTGAAGAGTGGAAAAATCTCCTGCTGCGGAGTATCGGGCTTGAACCGGCAGCCCTTTCGGACAGAGGCCAGGCCGTGGCCCTGTTGCGGATGGTTCCTTTTGTAGAACGTAACTACAACATGGTTGAGCTTGGCCCCAGGGGGACAGGGAAGAGTCACCTTTTCCAGCAGATTTCCCCCTATGCCCACCTGATTTCCGGAGGCAAGGCAACAGTGGCCAAGATGTTTGTTCACATGGGCACCGGTCAGCGTGGTCTGGTCTGTCAGTATGATGTGGTCTGCTTTGATGAAATCTCCGGTGTTTCCTTTGATCAGAAAGATGGAGTGAACATCCTGAAAGGCTATATGGAGTCCGGTGAGTTCAGCCGAGGCAAGGAGTCCATCCGTGCATCGGGCGGGATTGTCATGGTGGGCAATTTTGATGTGGACATTGAACAGCAGCAGCGTATTGGCCACCTGCTCTCACCCCTGCCGAAGGAGATGCGCAACGACACCGCCTTCATGGACAGGCTCCATGCCTTCCTGCCTGGCTGGGACTTCCCCAAGCTGAACCCCAATGAACATTTCAGCGATCATTTTGGCCTGGTCAGCGATTTCCTCTCCGAATGCTGGAACCAGCTGCGCAACGGCAGCCGGGTTGCCGCCCTCCAGGGACGGGTGAACTTTGGCGGCGCCTTGTCGGGCCGAGATATAACCGCTGTGAGCAAGACGGTCAGCGGTCTGATCAAAATTCTCTATCCCGACCCGGAGATGCCTGTGCCCGATGAGGAACTGGAAAGCATCGTCAGGCTGGCCCTTGAATGCCGGCGGCGGGTCAAGGAGCAACAGAAAAAATGTCTGAAGACCGAGTTCAGGTATACCCACTTCAGTTATTCCATCGGTGAAGACGGGGTGGAGCAGTTTGTCGCCACACCGGAACTGCACAGTGAGGACCAGATCGATACCGATCCGTTGCCTCCCGGACAGGTGTGGGCTATTGGCCCGGGAAGTGCCGAGGCCGGCGCCAGTCTGTATCGCATCGAGGTGACGGTTGGCCCGGGGAGTGGAGTCAAAATCCTGAACTATCCAGTACCCCCCTCTTTCCGCGAAAGTGTCCGCTATGCGGAACTAAACCTCTATGCCCGGTCAAAAGCACTTGTGGGCGACCGCGATCCGAGGGGGCATGAATTTTCCATCCAGTTGCGGGCCATGGACAACGATAAAAGTGGTGTAGGAATAAGCCTGCCGGTTCTTGTTGCGCTTTGCAGTGCTCTGCTTGAAAGGAGCCTGCGGGGCGGCTTGGTCCTTGTCGGGGCGATTAACCTCGGTGGATCAATAGACAGCCTCCATCATGCCGTGGCCACGATTGAACTGGCTGTTGAAAAGGGTGCGGAGACTGTTCTCATGCCGGTGTCGGCACGTAAACAGCTCTTCGAACTCTCGGATGATATGGCCACCAAAGTCAACATCCAGTATTATTCTGATAATCAGGACGTCTTGATCAAGGCTATTGTTGAATAATAGGGGCATAAAAATGCAATTTAATGCCGCCACTGTCCAGTTCGTTAAGGCCTCCAAAGAAAGTGTCCTTTCTTTCCTCAATGAGGCCAGGAAACGGGTTGTCATTGCCAAGGCCGGCTATTTTATTGCCGAGATTGAAACACTGCTGGATCTGGCAAAAAAGGGTGTGCGATGCGACCTTTATGTGGACACCAATGAAAATTCAGTCCGCTACGGCTTCGGGGAACAGGCAGCCCTTGAACGGATCAATGAAAATCTTGAACTGCTGAATGTCCAGAGCGCCAACTATATCAGGATGGCTATCCTTATCGTAGACGAAAAGGTCATGGTTTATTCACCGGTGGCATTGTCCTGGGAAGAGGTTCCAGAGCAGATTGATTTCCCCAATGGCTTTATTGGCGGGAAGGACGTAGCAGGCAGTCTGTTGCGGCAGATTGAGGGGGAACCGATTGAGATCAACATCGAAGGGATGAATATTGCCATTGAGACCTGCCCTGTCATTCAGAAAGCCCCGGAAGAGATTAAACAGGAAATTGAGACAACCATCTCCGTGCTCAAGAAAAATCCGCCGGTTGATCCGGCCGAACTGCGGAAGACCACATTTTACCGGCATAAATATAAACTGCTGAAAATGACCCTGCACGGTGTCCGGATCAAGAACAAGTCCATCTCCCTGCGGCCTTTCAACAACATGCTTCCGAAGACCAATATACGGCTGAAAAGCAGCTGGAATGTTCTGACCCGCGAAGATGTGGAGAACCTGGTGGTGATTAATGATTTTCTCATGCAAGCCAGTGGTGTCACCGCCAAACATACTTTTGATGCGAAACGCTATGGAACCCTGATTGAACTGAAAAACATTCGATCACTTGAAAACTGTATCGCTTTCCTGGTGTATGAACTCGTGGATGGTTTGATACATGAGGGAAAAGGTGATGAGAGGCAAGGCAGGACACCGATCCGGAAGAGCCTTGTGGATCTGCTGAAGGAAAGCCGGACAGCCCTCATTGACGACCTATATCCTCAGGCCATGGAAGAAAAGGGATGCTGGGGCCAACTCTTTGCGAATGACCAGACACTGTAGCGCCAAATGCAGGACGGGAAAATCCCGGAAAAGGAAGCCGTCAAACAGGCTGTTGAGACCTATGTCGATCATCGGCTGAATTTCCCGAAGGCCCAGGAAATGATCGACCTGATCCATGTTGAATTTGATTACTACGATATCTCCGACGAATTGCTGGCAAAAGACGAAATTGTTGAGAGGTTTGACATAGAAGTCCGCGACTACCAGGAAGGGTATGAAAAAACCAAGCAGATACGCCTGTTTGAATTTTTTGATTAGTTGCCGGCAAAGTGTCATTCAACTTTGACGAGGTGTATTGATGGCCCGGCAGTACTATGCGCAGCGGTTTTTTCGTAAGCGTCAGAGCTACCCACCTGGCGCAGGATTGCGCATGGGTGTAGGATCGGCTGCATCGGCAGTAATGAGCTAGTTTCCATCCGGAAATGGTCTTTTTGGCCAATCTCGGCGTCAATCTGCACGTTTGCTTGTGCGGCGACCTATAGGTCGCCTCCGGGCAAACGCTTGATTTCCTTGATATTGGCCAAAAATCCTCATTTCCGGATTGGAAACTGGGTTCTATAGGAAAATCATTTCCGATGGACACGAGCTGGTTTCCATCCGGAAATGGTCTTTTTTGCCAATCTCGGCGTCAATCTGCACGTTTGCTTGTGCGGCGACCTACAGGTCGCCTCCGCGCAAACGCTTGATTTCCTTGATATTGGCAAAAAATCCTCATTTCCGGATTGGAAACTGGGTTGTACCGGGAAATCATTTCCGGATGGACACGAGCTATGGAAACGTCCCATTTTGATGGCGTGGCCGGGACGGTGCAGGTCTTCGACCGCAGAAATTTTTTCACAGGAACGGTAAGCAGATCATTTTGCTGGGCGTGAGAGCAGGCAGTCCCACGGAAAACCGGGCGGCAGGGATGAAGTTTTGCCGCCAGGCTCCGTGAAACGGGGGTTGCCCAGATGAAGAGCAGGAGTTTACGAACCGGAGGGAAAGACTAAGATATTATCCGTAAATAACGCCCACTTTTCGGTAGGCGATGATAGCAGCAGCCATATGCAGCAAAGCCATATAGGTATCGCTGAGCTTCTCATAGCGAACCAGGATTTTACGGAAGTGATTGAACCATGAATGACTCACTTCAACCACCCATCTTCTGGCTTTCCATGCGGGATTGCGCTTTTTTTCCTGGCGCTCCTCCCCCCGTGTTTTCACGTGGGGAATATAACCGTGGGCAACGATGGTCTCCAATGCCGGTTTGCCATCATAAGCTTTATCCGCACACAGATTCTGCTGGATATCGGTGGGACGGTCGATGACAATTTTTTCCAGCACCAGTTCCAATTGGGTCACATCATGCCGGTTTGCTCCGGTCACGACGAGCGACAGCGGGACACCACGGCCGTCCACCAGCAGATGGTGCTTGGTTCCATTTTTTTCCCCTGTCGGTCGGATTCCGACCAACCGCTTCCAGCGCCAGGGGAGCCTTGACCATCGCCCCGTCGATGCTTTGCCAGCTCCAGGCGATGCCCTCCATTTCATCGTATTCGGCAAGCCCGGTTCTCCACAAGGCGACAAAAAAGCCTGCGCGCATCCAATGCATGAAATGGGTGTGGATTGCGCTGGGACTTCCGAAACGTTCCTTGGGAAGCGCTTTCCACTGACAGCCGGTTCTGAGCACGTACATGATGGCTTCAAAAATCTGCCTGGGGGGCATCGGCTTTCTTCCCCCGCCGATTTTGCGCTTGTAAGATTTTTGTGGATCCCGCTCTGGCGCCGGCACAAGGGGTTTAACCCTTTCCCAAAAGGCATCCGATACTTCCCACGATTGAATTTTTGTGATAGGGCCTCCATCGCAAAGGTTCAAGATGGCTGCCAGCATAGCAAAAATCGTGAGAAAAGCACATTTTATTTACGGAGAAGCACTAAGTATTCTTGAATTGTAGAGCCGGCAAAAATACTACATTCGTAGTCTTTTCAATTTCTTCTAATTTCACGAAATTCCCAAGGTCTTCTCTTTTAGCGACGTATCCCAGCTCTTGCATAAATTCAGAAAATTCGGTGAGTGAGCTGTTAAGTAGAGGATACGCAGCAGGGGCAATCTCAACTACTAAGATCGGCAACTCGGCGACAGAACGCAAATAGTGCTGGAAACCTTTAATTACTTGAAACTCATAGCCTTCAGTGTCAATTTTAACTAAATTTATTCTTTCCATATTATGTTCAAAAACATAATGGTCTAAGGTAGTAACTGTTATCCATAAATTTTCTTTAACTGAATTTTGACTCATGAAACCAGGAACCATTGTGTTCCACCCAATGTTATTCAAATTCGTAACGGAAATCTGCGCTATATGATCATGTTCACCTAAAGCTGTGTTATTCAGAAAGATATTATTATAATTTGGATTGTCATTTTTAATTCTTTGTAATCTTCTGAAAAATTGTGGTACTGGTTCAAACGAGTGAATCGAACCAGTCTTGCCCACCAAACCCAAAGCAAACGCAGAAATATAGCCAACATTGGCCCCTACATCTATGAATGTATCGCCATGCCCAAGTGAATGTTTCAATATATCTGTTACTTGCGGTTCATAGATAGAAAAATACATGCTATGCATAGCAGGATCTAAGTCAATGTCAACATTAAAATTGATTCCATTTATTTGTATAATTCCAGACTTGGCTGTCAACACGCGCGATTTAATGTGCTGCCAGAAATGCTTTGGATTAGTGATAAGAAGTTTCACTGCTTTTATTATTTTTTCGAAGAATATAATCAAAAAAGCGAATATAATAAAGAGAGTACATAATGCAAATAGAATAAAATTATTAACACCAATTGATTTTATAATCCAAGCGATTATCCCTAATGCGATGATCGCTATGACGATATAACCAATGATCATATTTTTTGACTTCCGGCTCATTGCAGCCCCCCCAATGTTAAAAAAGGCAATCAGGGCGAATCCTTCTTGATCTGCTGATAGCACATAAGGAGGCGCGTTTCAAGGCTGAACATCGAGGAGGGCATCCCGGCTACCAAGCCAGCCATGTCCGCTTATCCATTACGGTGATACGCCGTATTCCGGGGTGGATGAAGGTGGCTAGGGCTCACGAGGATGGCCCAGGATCGACGATCTCCTATTGACGGGGGCTTGTGGTGTATGGCTTGACATCCACCGGCACTGCCATGACCATGTTTTCATAAGCTTTGAGCGGTAACCTGCCCGCGCTGGGCCGCTCGAATACCCCCGATCACTTGGCCGCCACCACCAGGTGGTCGGGTTTTTTAGGTCGACAGGAGGGGATGAATCTTTTTTCGGCGCTGGGTATGATGCTGGGTACGGCTTTCCAGCCCAAAAAAGAAGGGGCTGCGAATTAACACAACCCCTTGATTTTCTTATGGTGGGCGATGCGCGACTCGAACGCGCGACCTTTGGTTCCGGAGACCAACGCTCTATCCACCTGAGCTAACCGCCCTTATCAAACTATGAAGATAGCAGCTATTTCATGGCGGGTCAAGCATCTGTTTGGCGGTGGCCCCGATGGAGGTTCCTTGACTTCCCGATAGGGTTGGGCTAATCATGGATTAAGGGCCGTTGCGGGATTTGGTGCTCTTTTGTTGTCAGAAGAGGGGGTTGGAACAGATTTGGGGGAATGTGTCGTCAGATCGATCAAAATCGGTTCAATGCTGCTGGGCATGGAAGGCCCTTTTTTCCTGATTGCCGGTCCTTGCGTGATAGAGGATGAAACACTCGCGCTGCAAGTGGCGGATCGTTTGCGCGAGATAGGGGATGATCTGGATATCCCTGTAGTTTACAAGAGTTCTTATGACAAGGCCAACCGGACCTCCATCGGTTCATACCGGGGGCCCGGCCTCGAGAAGGGGCTCGAGATCCTCCGGAAGGTGAAGGAATCGACCGGCCTTCCGGTCCTTTCCGACGTTCATCGGGCGGAGGACATGGCCGTCGCCGCCGAGGTCCTCGATATCATCCAGGTCCCGGCGTTTTTATGCCGCCAAACAGACCTGGTCGTCGCCGCCGCCAGGACGGGCCTTCCAGTCAATCTCAAGAAGGGCCAATTTCTCTCGCCGTGGGAGATGAGGCCTGCCTCGGAAAAGATCGTCGCGGCGGGCAACGAGCAGATTCTCCTGACCGAACGCGGGGCATCTTTCGGTTACAATAATCTCGTGGTGGACATGCGCGCCATTGCCGTCATGCGCGGGTTTGGCTTCCCGGTCGTTTTCGATGCCACCCACAGTGTCCAACTCCCGGGGGGGGAGGGCACGTGCTCGGGAGGGCAGCGGGAGTTTGTCGGGCATCTGGCGCGGGCAGCGGTCGCCGCAGGAGCTGACGGCGTGTTCATGGAAGTCCACCCCGACCCGGACCGGGCTCTTTGCGACGGGGCCAACTCCCTGCCCATTCAGGACGTGCGCCCTCTTTTACGGCTGCTGAAAGACATCCACGCCCTCGTCAGATCATGAACCCGGGAAGAACCTGCCGATAGGGTTGCAGGAAACACCTTGCAGGGGCCGCTTTAGGCCGCCCCCGCCTGGAGGTGGTTCGATGCCTTGCAGCATGGATAAATTGACGTGATCCCGCCGATGGAGGAACCCGGATGGAGCATATGGAGGAGAAGGCGAAGCAGATCAAGGCCCTGTTTCTGGATGTGGATGGTGTCCTGACCGATGGGCGGGTGACGCTGGACGACCGCGGCGCCGAAATCAAATCCTTCCACTCCAAGGACGGCCAGGGGGTGAAGATGCTTGTCGCCTCCGGCATCGAAGTCGTCATCATCACGGGGAGATCCTCGAACGCCTTGGCTTACCGGGCACGGGAGTTGGGAATCGAAGCCGTCTACCAGGGCGTCGACGACAAGCGGGCCCTCTGCCGGAGGTTGATCGCCGAACGGGGGCTGCGAACGGAAAACGTCGCCTCTATGGGAGACGATCTGCCCGATCTCGGGATGATGATGGAGACCGGATTGCGCATGACCGTAAACGATGCCGCTGAAGAGATCCGTGAAGTCGCCGATTTTATCACCCGGCGCAACGGGGGACAGGGTGCTGTGCGGGAGGCGAGTGAATGGCTGCTCAAATGCCAGGGGAAATGGGCTGGTGTCGTTGCGGCTTATGCCGGAAAATAGTCTTTACAATGGATTTTTCGGGTTGATATACTGAGAAGGATTGCATGCGGCGCTTTCTGCTGAGACATTGGCCTCTTGTTGGTCTGGGGCTTCTGCTTGCCGTCGTGGCGGCCTATCTGATCGGGGCGAAATGGGTGGGTCGTGGTGCTTCCCTGCTGGAGAATGTGATCGGCAAGGAAGGCATTCAATTGAATGAAATTCACTATACGCAGGATGATCCCGAGCGGGGCCTGAGGTGGATCCTGGATGCCGATTCGGTCCGCTTCTCACAAGATCAACGGTTTGTTCAGTTTTCTCGTTTTCTGCTCACTGTGGAGCCGGAAGAAGGCGCGTGGATCAAGCTCAAAGGCAACGAGGGAGATTATTCCCGGGATACCGGTGAGATCGAAATCCGTGGTGCGATAGAAGGGGAGACAGGGGACGGCTACCGGCTTCTGACAGAACATCTTCTGATCGATGAAGGGAAGAAAACGGTTCGAACAGAGGACCCTGTTCAGCTGGAAGGTTCCTTTTTTTCCGTTGAGGGAAAGGGTCTCTTCTTTGATTTGAACCAGGAGAGGGTGCAGATCTTATCGGATGTCACAACGCATATCCGATGACGCCTGCCGGTTGTATCCGCGATTTTCCTTTATCAGGATGGTTATGGTGAGCGAGATGAAGTCCCAGGCCTTCAGGATTTTTGGGTGGGCTGTACTGCTGGTCTTTGTGATGTCCGCGGTGCAGGCGGCGGCGCAAACGCCGGGCATCGCGGCGAAGGCGTCGCGAGGCGGCCCCATGGTGATCCATTCAGACACGCTCGAGGCGGACAATCTCCAGCGGACCATCACCTTTTCGGGGAAGGTCAAGGCCGAAAGAGATGATTTTATCATCCACTGTGAACAGATGGTGGTCCACTATGTCCGTTCGGAGGATGCCGGTTCGGCCGGCGATGAGGCCGAGGGGAGCAGCATAGACAGGATCGTCGCCAAGGGTGCCGTGCGCGTGGACCGCGCCGCGGGCGGTTCGGCCACCGCTGAAGAGGCCGTGTACTACGAAAAGGAAAGCAAAGTGGTCATGACGGGCAACCCCGTCCTGAAGCAGGAAAACGACACGGTTCAGGGAGAAAGGGTCATCTTTTTCATCGAAGATGACCGGGTGGTTGTGGAAGGATCCGAAAAAAAGAGGGTCAAGGCCGTCGTGTTTCCGAAATCCGACAACAAGGATGAGCAGCCCGGCGCCGAGCCGGGGGTGGTGCAGTCTGAAAGTGGGCGTTAATAGACCCTGTCCTGGAAGTGGGCAGGGGGTTGGGCGTCTGCCGGATCGGGTGCTGGTAATCGATGGAGGGGTGGTTGTAATCGTCTGATGGCATTGGAACTCAAACAATCTCTTGGGCTTTCGCAGCAACTGGTGATGACGCCGCAGCTGCAGCAGGCGATCAAGCTCCTGCAGCTCTCGCGCCTCGAACTTCTGGATGCCATTTATCAGGAGCTCGAAGTGAATCCGATCCTCGAAGAGCAACTCGGGATCGATCCGGAAGAGGAGATGAGTCCAAGAGAGGATACCGAAGCGCCTGTCGTCGAGGCTGTTCCAGCCGTAACGGAGGTGCGTGTCGAGGAGCGCGCCCGAGAGGACGTGGATTGGGAAAGCTACGTCTCGGAGTACAACACGGGTTGGGCTGAAGCCCCTTATGAAGAGAGGGACGCCCCGTCTTACGAGAGCATGACGGCTACGAAGACGGACCTGAGTGATCATTTGACCTGGCAGCTCAACATGAGCCGCATGGACGATGATGCCCGGACGATCGCTTCTTACATCATCGGCAACCTCGATGAGGACGGCTATCTCGATGTCGGTTTGGAAGAGATCGCGGAGGTCGCAGGATATCCGCTCGAAAAGGTGGATGAGACGCTCAGTCTGGTCCAGAACTTCGATCCGGTGGGGGTCGCCGCCCGTGATATGCGGGAGTCGCTTCTGATCCAGGCCCGGTTTCACGGGCTCGGAGGGAGTCTCGTGGAGACGCTGATACAGGATCACCTGCACGACCTCGAGAATAAGCGCTATGAAGAGATCTCACGCAAACTCGGTGTTACGGTGGGAGAGATCTGCGAGGCCGTAACCGTCATCCAGGGGCTGGATCCAAAACCCGGCCGGGCTTACTCCAGCGAAGAGACGATCTATATCACGCCGGATATCTACGTCATCAAGGTGGGTGACAAGTACGAGATTCTCCTCAACGAAGACGGCCTTCCGCGCCTGAGGGTCAACAGTTACTACAGGGAGGTCCTTTCAGGGCAGATCGAGGTCGGCGAAACCGCCAAAGGCTACATCAAGGAAAAACTGCGATCGGCGGCCTGGTTGATCAAGAGCATTCACCAGAGGCAGCGGACGATCTACCGCGTGACCGAGAGCATCGTCCGGTTTCAGCGGGAGTTTTTCGACAAGGGCATCGCTTATCTGAAACCCCTCGTGCTCCGGGAGGTGGCTGAGGATATCGAAATGCACGAGTCGACGGTCAGTCGGGTCACCACCAACAAATATGTGCACACGCCCCAAGGTATTTTCGAACTCAAATTTTTCTTCAACAGCGCCATCAAGAGTGTTGACGGAGAGGATCTGGCCTCCGAGACCGTGAAGGAGTTCATCCGCAGCATCGTCAAGTCGGAGGAAAAGAAGAGACCTTACAGCGACCAGGAGATTTCGGACATGCTGCGCGGGAAAAACATCAAAGTAGCGAGGCGGACGGTCGCCAAATATCGTGAGGGGGCTGGCATCCTGCCTTCGAGGAAAAGGAAGGATCCTTATTGATGAAACCCTGCGCTTTTGCGATTCTTTGCCGCTGTATCACCTTATCCTGAGAATGTGGAGGTAGTTTTTATGGATATCACTGTGACCTTCAGACGCACCGAACCGAGCGACGCGTTGAGAGTGTACGCCGAGGAAAAGGTTTCAAAGGTCAGGAAGTATCTCGATGTTCCGGTCGAGGCGCACATCGTTCTGAGCGTCGAAAAGTTCAGGCATCAGGCCGATGTAACCCTGATCGTCAACGGGACGCGTGTCAAGGCCATGGAAGAGACCGGCGACATGTATTCCGCCATCGATCAGGTGATGGATAAAATCGAGAAGCAGGTCAAGCGGCATCTGCAGAAGATCAGGGAGCGCCGCCCCGAAGGTGCGAGGGCCGAAGAAGAGGGCGAAGGGGAAGAGCCTTTGGCCGCGGCGGAGACCGAGACCGTTATCGAGGTCGAAAGGATGATCGCCAAGCCGATGGATACAGAAGAAGCGGTCATGCAGCTGAATCTCTCGAAGCAGGAATTTCTGGTATTCCGTAACGCTAAAAGCCTGGAGGTCAATGTCCTTTACAGGAAAAAAGACGGCAGCCTGGGGCTCATCGAACCGGCGAGCTGATTCTCATCTGGTTGCGGCAAATGAAATTATCTGAAATACTCCATGAAGACAGCATCGTTCCTGAACTGAAGGCAAAAGACAAGAAATCTGTTCTGAGCGAATTGGCCGAGCGGGTGTGCGCCCAGGATCCTAGTATTGACAAGAACACCCTTGTCAGGGTATTGCTCGAGCGTGAAAAGCTTGGGAGTACGGGAATAGGAGATGGGGTTGCCATCCCCCATGGCAAGCTTGGCGGTGTCAGTCAACCGATGATATCCTGCGGACGCAGCCTCGAGGGGGTTGATTTCGACGCCATGGATGGGCAACCTGCCCATCTTTTTTTCCTTCTGCTTGCCCCGGAAGACTCATCCAGCGTTCATTTGCAAGTGCTCGCTCGGCTGGCCAAGATCCTCAAGACGAGCGCCTTCAGAAAACGCTTGATGCAGGCCCGTGATCAGCAGGAGATCTACAGGGCGATTGTTCGGACCGATGAAGAATCTTCCTGATCCGGTTCATGAAGGGGAGGGCTTTGGGGTGGCGTTATGATAGGGATCCTGATCATTTCTCATTGTGACTTGGGCAGGGAGTTGTTGCGCGCCGCCGAGCTGATCGTCGGGCGGCTGGACGCAGCGGATTCCATTCCGATCACCCAGATTACGGAGAGTGAGCCGCTGCTGAAGACCATCGCTGAAAAGATCAAACGACTGGATCAGGGCAAGGGCGTTCTGGTGTTGACGGACATGTTCGGGGGCACGCCTTCGAATCTCAGCCTTTCCTTCCTCGAGGAGAACCGCGTCGAGGTCTTGACGGGCGTCAACCTCCCGATGGTTATCGCGGTTGCAGGGGATAGAGAGCGCCTGTCGCTCAGTGAACTCGGTGAAAAAGCACAGGAAGCCGGGCGGCGGAGCATCGCGCTGGCCGGCAAGCTGCTCAAGATGGAATGATCGCTCACGTGGAGCTGACAGCGGCGAATTTCGACGAGTATCGCCGTGAGATCTGCCGTCTCGAAAGGACCGCTTTCCACACCCCATGGAGTGAAGAGGCTTACCGGCAGGAGATGGACAATCCTGTGGCGAGGCTCTGGGTTCTTCTGGAAGACGGGCGCTTTGCCGGGTATGCCTGTTTCTGGGTCTTTGCCGAGGAACTGCACGTCATGAAGATCGCCCTCCTCCCGCCGATGCGTGGACGCGGGCTGGCCTCGATGCTCATGGAGAGGATCCTTGCAGCGGGAGCTGACGCAGGCGCCCGGTCGGCCTGGCTGGAGGTTCGGCCTTCCAATGCTGCGGCTTTGAGGCTCTATATGCGGCGCGGCTTTATGGAAGTCGGCCGCAGAAGTTTCTATTACAGGGATTCCGGGGAGGATGCCATCCTGATGTGCCGGCCGATCCTTCAGAAAAACGCCGCCGGAAGCCCCTAGCACTTTGAGCGCAGGCGAGCCGGGAGGTTCAGCAGCCCCGCGGTCCGAATACGCGACGGACGATAATCAAAGCATAAACATCAAGAATCAGGAGGTCACGATGTCATTGAAGGTGGCTGTAAACGGATTTGGGCGGATTGGACGCATGGTCTTCCGGGCCGGATTCGGGCGCGACGATATCGAGTTTACGGCGGTGAACGATCTGACCGATCCGGCTACTCTGGCGCATCTGGTCAAGTATGATTCGGTGCATGGCACCCTTGGGGTCGAAGTCGGTCATACGGACCATTCCTTGATCGTAGATGGAAAAGAAATTCAGATCTTTTCGGAGCGGGATCCGGGCCGTCTGCCCTGGGGAAAACTCGGAATCGATACGATTTTCGAGTGCACGGGTCTTTTCCGTGACCGGGAGAAGGCCGCGGCGCATCTGGAAGCAGGCGCCAGGAAGGTGATCATCTCAGCCCCGGCCAAGGGGCCCGATATCACTTTGGTGATGGGTGTCAACCACACGGATTACGACCCTCAGCGGCATCATGTGATCTCCAACGCCTCCTGCACGACCAACTGCCTTGCGCCGGTCTGCAAGGTGCTTCTGGATTCATTCGGGATAGAAAAAGGGCTGATGACCACCACGCACTCCTACACAGGGGACCAGAGGCTCCTGGATTTTCCGCACAAGGATCTGCGCAGGGCCCGCGCGGCGGCGCTTTCGATGATTCCCACCACGACCGGTGCCGCGAAGGCCGTGGCCCTGGTTTTGCCTCAGCTTCAGGGAAAACTCAACGGGATGGCCATCCGGGTGCCTACGCCCAATGTCTCGGTGATCGACCTGGTGGTTCAGCTTGGCCGCGCTGCGGCCGTCGAGGAAATCAACGGCGCCCTCAAAGAAGCGGCGGAAGGGCCTATCAAGGGCATCCTGGCCTATACGGACGAGCCCCTCGTGTCCACGGATTTCAACGGGACGCGTGTATCCAGCACCGTGGACGGTCTTTCGACGATGGTGGTGGGGGATATGGCCAAGGTCCTTGCCTGGTACGACAACGAATTCGGTTACTCCAACCGGATGGTGGAACTGGCCGTTTACATGGCCGGGCATTGATGGGGGTCCCGGACCCTGGACCGGTGCTTCCTCCGGGAGTGCGATCCAAGGTCCGCTGTAAAATCGAGGAACGGCAACAGGGTCTCAGGACCGAAACGGGCGGACCAACCGGCGGTTTTTTCCGGATGGATCCGTTCCGGGGCCTTTCCGGTTGCAGCCCTCGGGCGCAGCTCAGCAGCAGCAGGAGAATTGCCTGATGATTGAAAGAAGGCCGATGATAGCCGGCAACTGGAAGATGTACACGGATATCTTCGAATCCGTCAACCTGGTAAAGGCTGTCAGTGCCGGGCTCCGTGGAGACGAAGAGGTTGATGTCCTGGTGGCGCCGCCCTTTACGAACCTTTCCGTTGCGAAGCCGTTTGCGGAAAATGCCCGAATCCTGCTCGCAGCCCAGAACATGCACTGGGAGGAGAGCGGAGCGTTTACGGGAGAGATTTCCGGACCGATGTTGCGGGCTGCCGGTTGCACGCACGTCATTCTGGGGCACTCGGAGCGTCGGCATATCTTTCGTGAAACCGACGAAGACGTGAATCGGAAGGCCCAGGCGGCGGCCAGGAGCGGACTGATCCCGATTGTGTGCATCGGTGAAACGCTTGAAGAGCGTGAAGCGGGAAAGACCTTTGCGGTCATCGAGAGGCAGCTGGCTGGTTCGCTCTCCGCTTTTCTGGTGGGAGGGGATCTGCCGGCCGGAACGATCCTTGCCTATGAGCCGGTCTGGGCGATCGGCACGGGCCGCACCGCGACACCGGCCCAGGCCCAGGATGTCCATCAGGCCATCCGGAGCTGGCTCACAGAGAGGTTTGGTGGGGCTGTCTCGGGGCGTACGCGGGTCCTTTACGGCGGCAGCGTGAAACCCGACAACATCACCGACCTTATGAGCGAGCCAGACATCGACGGGGTCCTGGTCGGCGGCGCGAGCCTGAAAGCGGAAAGTTTTCTCGGCATTGTCCACTACCGGAAATGAGGATGGGCGGTAGCGCTGCAGGTGGGCCCGAGGTGTTTTTCAGGAGGATGGACTGACGTTCCCCGCCCTGTTCCATCCAATCAAGGCAGTCGGAAGTTTTTTCTTGCAAAAAAAAATCCGTGAGGTAGAATCAGCATTTCGAGTTTTCGCGCAACATTTCGGGGGATTGGATCTTTAGATGAAACCCATTTTTATTATCCTGCATATTGCGGCGTGCATCGCCCTGATTATCATCGTCCTTCTTCAGCGCGGTAAAGGCGCCGGGATGGGGGCGGCTTTCGGCGGTTCGAGCCAGACCGTTTTCGGAAGCACCGGGGCAACGTCCTTTTTGCACAAGGTCACCACGCTCGTCGCAATCCTCTTCATGGTGACGTCTTTGACCCTTTCGTTTTTCTTTGGAAAGGGTGCAACCTCGTCGATCATGGAAGGCGTGAAGGATACCAAGCCCCCGGTGACCGACCAGGCGACGCCCGGGGGTGAAGCCCAGCCGGAAGCTCCCCAGACCCCGGCAGAAAAACAGTAGATCGATGCCGAAGTGGTGGAATTTGGTAGACACGCTATCTTGAGGGGGTAGTGGACGACGTCCGTGCGGGTTCAAATCCCGCCTTCGGCACCAATCATTGTAATTTTAAAAGGTTAGATCGCTAAGACTGCTCCAGGGTGCATATAGGGTGCAGATCGGCGCTCTAACCTTTGCTTTTTTGACCCCCGAAAATGAAAAAGCCCCGGATCGAAACGGAGTTCCCATGGATGGCATCACCTGGTGGTGCTATGGGGTGCCTACCTCGTCCAAGCGGTTGACCCCCGCCTTCTTCTCTGTCGGGATCCAGTGTCCGTAGCGGTCCACGGTGATATTGATGCTGCTGTGGCGCAGCTGCTTCTTCACATAAAAAACCGACTCGCCACCGCTCAGGAGCAGCGAAGCGTAACTGTGGCGGAGATCGTGCAGCCGTACCTTGCGTACCCCGGCCTTGAGAAGCACCCGGTCAAAGACCCTTCGGATATAGTTCTGCTCAATCACATGGCCGCCACGATGGAAGAGCAGGGCGGGCAGCTCTCCCTTCCCGGATTTCATGGTTTCCTTTTTCTGCTGGTGCATGTGGGCCTTCAGCACTGCATGGAGCTGGTCCGACATATCGACCTTCCTGGCCTTGGTGTTTTTAGGGGTGGTATAGGTCCCCCGCCGGTAGGATCTACGGACCCATAGCGCCCTGCCGTTGAAATCAAGATCGCCCCATTCGAGGCCCAGGGCTTCACCCAGGCGGACCCCGCTACGGGCAAGCAGCATGAAGAAAGGGTAGTATTCAGGGTAAATCTCCTTGCAGGTCTCGAGGACCAGGGCGATTTCTTGAGGGGAAAGAGGGTTGATCTCCATTTTTTCACGCTTTAACTGCATGCGCCGGGTGATACCGGTAACAGGGTTTTCCCTGACTACTCCTTCGTCTATAGCGAAGTTGAAAAGCCTGCTCATGATGTCGCGCAGCAGCCCGATCGTGGATTTGCTCAGGCCGTCGTTGAACTTTTCAAGAAGGAAGTCGCGGACCTCTCCCCTGTTGATCTTATCCAGGCGGGCCTGGCCGAATACGGGCACGATATGCTTCTTGATCGTATTATCGTAACGCTCATGAGTTGAAGCTTTCCGCATCGCCGCTTCTATGTAGGACAACCATTTCGTGGATGCTTCCTGGAAGGATGGAGGCGAGGCTTTCTTTTCCTCCGCCAGGTTCAGCAGGGTTTTTTTGAGACGCTCCCGAAGGGCTGAAGCCACCTTTTCGGCTGCCGCCTTGTCGCCGATCCTGACGCTTTTCCGTTGCCCTTGATAGGCGATGAATACCCACCACGGCTGACCTTTGCCTTTGACCTTTTGTCGTATTGTGACACCCATGGAAATCCCCGTTGCCATCATACCTCGTGTCCATCCGGAAATGATTTCCCTATAGAACCCAGTTTCCAATCCGGAAATGAGGATTTTTGGCCCATATCAAGGAAATCAAGCGTTTGCGCGGAGGCGACCTGGTGGTCGCCTCACAAGCAAACGTGCAGATTGACGCCGAGATTGGTCAAAAAGACCATTTCCGGATGGAAACTACCTCGTTATGGTTCTGCCCGCTGGCAGGTGGCAGGGAACTCCTTTTCGGGGGCCAGTCCGACCAGTGGGCGTTAATCGCTCAATCTGCATCTTTGCCCGGGCGCGGACTCCAGCGCGGGTGATCCGGGCCAATCTGCTCCGTCTTGTCAGGGTAAACGATTAATTTTTCAAATCATAACGAGAACGCATGTTGTTTCCCCATTGTGGTCTCAACTTGCCATCGTGCTGGAGACGCCCAACCACAATTCCTGGATCTATCCCCATATCACAAGCAAATCGCTTGATATTATCCTCGCTGAAAAAGTCCCTCTGAATGAAAGTTTTGTAGGCGTCGGGAGGTATTAAGATGTCGGATGCAAAAGTATTAGCTTCTTTTTCTTGTTGGTCTCCGCCATCATCTTCCAAAATAACTTCTTGCCGGCCATGCAAAATTATATGTCCAATTTCGTGAAATAAGCTGAACCAGAAGATATCTGCCCATTTACCACGGATAGTAATCATCAGGACTGCTTTATCACGCCCCATCCAGAAGACAGCCCCATGAGCCTTAGTTTTTGAAAAATGCGGACAAATAACCAAAGCCACTCCACAGTTCGCGAGTTTCTGTTGTAAGGGCTCTTGGAACTCTTCAGGAGGCTTGGTGGTTAAAGCTTTTAAATCGCCAAGAATCATTCGCAGTCGTTCCCGATCAAATTGCTTGCATTTAACCTTGTGAGCTCGGCGTTCGCCCATCCGCAACCAAGCCGCTACAGCCTCAGGTGTCCGCTCACCATTTCTTGATGCACCGATACGGAATGTCACTTGATAGAGATTTAGCTCTGGAACCTTGGTTAACGACATAACACCTAAATAGTTTCCATCCGGAAATGGTCTTTTTTGCCAATCTCGGCGTCAATCTGCACATTTGCTTGTGCGGCGACCACCAGGTCGCCTCCGCGCAAACGCTTGATTTCCTTGATATTGGCAAAAAATCCTCATTTCCGGATTGGAAACTGGGTTCTATAGGGAAATCATTTCCGGATGGATACTACACTAAATTTTCAAGGGGGGCGTGTCTCACCCACATTGACACAGAGGGTTCCTCCCCTGCGGGACAGGAAGGAGGACATCCCTGCGATGGTGGAGACGTTCATCCGGGAGATGAATGTGAAATTTGGCCGCGCCATCCAGGGGTTGACGTCTGCGGCTATGGACCTCTTCGTACAGTATGCCTGGCCTGGAAATGTCCGGGAGTTGCGCAACTGTATCGAATATGCCTTCAATTTTTGCGATACGGACGTCATCTCGGTGGAGGACCTGGGTGAAAAACTCCTCGAGTTCAAACACAATGAAAGAAAAAAAGAAAAAACAATAGAAGGTATTACAAAAGACCTGATTGTGGAGGCGCTGAAAACTCAACCTACCTTGGCCGGGGTAGCTGATGCCCTTGGTATCTCGACAAGCACCCTCTACCGCAAAATGAAGCGGTTCAATCTTTCAAAATGACACGCCTATGTCATTTTGAAAACCGATGCTGCCGGAGTTCGCCAACCGCTCTGAGAGTTCCGATCCCCAATTCCATAATATATTAGCTGGTTAGGTGACTTGTCGGGTGCAAAAGCGCCGTTGGCATCCGTCTTGCTGATGTCCAACTATGGGTGGCCGCAGGGAGGAACCGATCGGCCTGCAGCATGGGATTGGTTCTTAGAGGCGTGACCGCGTGAACGAGCTTTCGTGAACCTGAACCAGAAATAAGGAGGGATCGATGCGGAAAGATTATAAGGTGCTCATCGGCGGGGAATGGGTTGAGGCGGCGGGAGGCCGGCGGATCGAGGTGATCAATCCCGCAAACGGGGAGAAAGTCGGCAGCGCCCCCGAATGCGGTGCGGAGGAGGTGGACAAGGCGGTGAGCGCGGCCGTGGAAGCTTTTCCAGCGTGGGCGTCCAAGACCATGGGCGAGCGTTCAAAGATACTTTTGAAGATTTCCCAAGGAATTATGGCTCATCAGGAAGAACTGGCGAAGCTCGAGACCGCGGAACAGGGATCTCCGATACGCAAGACCATGAATTTCGATGTTCCGCTCTGCGCCGAGCAGTTCGAATATTTTGCCGGCGTTGCCCGGGCCCTGACAGGGGAGACCCTGCCCGTGGGGCCGTGGTGCCTGTCATGCACCGTAAGGGAGCCGCTGGGGGTCGTAGGGCTCATTACGCCCTGGAATTTCCCGGCCCTGATGGTCGTCTGGAAACTCGGCGCGGCCCTCGTTACGGGCAACACCTGTATCGTCAAGCCGCCGTCGGTTGCCCCCCTGACCACGTTGAAGCTGGGCGAGATCGTCATGGAAGCGGGCGTCCCTGCGGGTGTGGTGAATATCCTGACCGGCCCGGGTGAATCCGTCGGTGAGGCCCTCGTGAAGCACCCGAAGGTGGCCAAGATCGGGTTTACGGGCGATACGGCGACAGGCAAGCGCATCATGCGGCTTGCCAGCGATACAGTCAAGCAGGTCGGGTTGGAGTTGGGTGGCAAGAACGCCTTTATCGTCATGGCCGACGCCGACGTCGATTCGGCTGTGGAAGGGGCCGTTTTCGGCGCGTTCTTCAACACCGGACAAGTTTGCGCCGCCGCCAGCCGGTTTTATATCCATGAATCCTTGTATGACGCGTTCGCCGAAAAATTTGTCGCTGCGTCGAAGAAGCTCAGGTGTGGCGACACCATGGATATGGGAACCGTCATCGGACCACTGGCCTATGAGGCCCACCGGGACAAGGTCGAGGGCTATATCCGCGGTGCCAAGGAGGCCGGCGCCACTTTGCTGCTGGGGGGGGAGCGGCCCGACACGCCCGAAACCCGAAACGGCTTTTTCGTTCTGCCCACCATTTTTGGCGGCTGCACGAATGACATGACGTTCATGCGGGAGGAGATCTTTGGCCCCGTCGTTGGACTGGCGCGTTTCAGTACGCCGGAGGAGGCCGTTGCGCTGGCTAACGACTCGAACTACGGACTTTCCGCATCGATCTGGACAAAGGATGTGCGTGCGGGGTTGGCCATGGCCGGACAGATCAAGGCCGGTACAGTGTGGATCAATGAACATCTGATCATCTTCTGCGAGACCCCGTGGGGCGGCTGCAAGCAATCCGGCTGGGGGAAGGATCTCTCCACCATGGTGCTCGACGAATACACGACCACGAAGCATATCTACGTGGACCTGACCGGCGTGCCGGAAAAACCGTGGTACGCGATTCTCAAGTAGGTCGATGTCGAGGCCGCCGGGCCGGCGTTGGACAGAGCCGCTGGCCACCGGCTGCCGGTGGGGGTGAAGGGTCTGGCACCCTTAATAAAAATCCTGCAATCTAGAAAACTATGAGTTAAAAAGGATGAAGATACAAAGATGAAAAATAATAGATTTAGCTGGAGGTGGTAAAATGCTGGATATATCAAAATTTGATAATGCAAGATCAAAGGGTATTGATGATTTTTCGAGGCCTGATCATTTGCTATCTGATGATATCAAGAAGTTCTGTGAGGTTTTAAGGAAATTCGTAGATAAAGAGGTATTGCCTCACGAAGCAGAACTGGACGATTATTGGGACTGGACGGAACGTGAAGAGCATAATCTTATCAGTGACATAGTAAAGAAGGTGTATGTGGATTTTGGAGTACAAAAAATACTCTTTCCCACGGAATTAGGGGGGATGGGTGGCGGCTCCAATGTTGATATGAATGCTTTAGTTGAAGAATTGGCAAGAGGTGATCTGGGAATTTGTTGCGAAACGTTTATGAATGTTTGGGGGCTTTTACCAATAGCGCCTCCTACGCCAAATGAATTTCTGCTTAAAAAATTTGCCCCATTCTTTTGCGGCGATAAAGTATTTCAGATTTGTTCCTGTGTTACTGAACCTCATGGTGGAGGATCGGTTGAAGATTTTAAACTGAAGGGATCGCAGACCAGAACGAAAGCTCGGCTGGAAAAAAATGAATGGGTAATTAATGGGCATAAACAATGGGCATCTGCATTCAGACATGCCGATTTGTTCAGAGTTGTGTGTATCGTGGAGGGAGAACAATTTCCCAACAATATTGCGCAAATATATGTTCCTGCTGATACACCTGGAGTATCAACGAGCAAGCCTTATAGGAAAATGGGGTGTAGCATCGATACAAACGGAGATGTATGGTTTGATAACGTCAGAGTCCCGAAAGAAAACCGTGCTCATGAGGATCCCAAGGAGGATTTGAAATCGCTTGTTGTAAATTTGACTATAGGGCGCCCACCTTCAGTTGCTATGACACTTGGAATAATGAAGAGGGCTTATCAAGTTCTTAAAGACTATGTAGATAACAGGGAAATAGCTGGCAGGCCCATGAAGGAACACGGTGTTATTGTGTATGAATTAGGGCAGATAGCCGAAGATATTTTGGCAGTCGAAGCATACTTGTACTCCGTGGCAGAAAGATTGGACCATCCCGAAGTCTACGGTCCTCCATGGGAATACAAAAATTTGGTAGCTGCTTCCGCACTTAAGAAAACCGCAGGAGATGTAGGGTACAGGATGGTTAATAGGGTGTTGGAACTGATGGGTTCTTATGGCTACTCACGGGAAGGAAGAATCGAAAAGCTTGTTAGGGATATGAAAATCACCCAGATATGGGTCGGCGGACCGCTTCTATATCTGACTGATCTTGCTAGGTACTACTTCGGAACAGAGACCATCTGATGGAAAAATTCAGTTCATCTGATTTCATTAAGAAGAGGACGACGTAATACAAGGACTATTTCAATGACGCGCAAAAAGTATGCATGAATCTGGTGAGTCACTATTATGAATAAGAGAAGGCAGGACCAAAAGGCTCTGCCTTTTCTATCCTTGGGTGCGGTGGTAGTATCTATTGATATGCAATAAACTCACAATATTATAGGAAAACGACAAAGTTTCTGCAGGCATCGCAATTGCAAATGAGACATCTTTTTGTGCTATGGTAAGTTGATATAGAAAAGCAAGCAACTAATGTTTTTTAACAAAAATAACTAGTTTCCATCCGGAAATGGTCTTTTTGGCCAATCTCGGCGTCAATCTGCACGTTTGCTTGTGCGGCGACCTACAGGTCGCCTCCGCACAAACGCTTGATTTCCTTGATATTGGCAAAAAATCCTCATTTCCGGATTGGAAACCGGGTTGTACCGGGAAATCATTTCCGGATGGAGACTAACTAAGAAAGAACGTAATCAAATTAGCTTTTATGTTCGATCTCGCTCAATGCCGGATGGGTTCAACACCCGTTTCAGAATTATCATCCTTGTTGCTGACGAGTTCCTGAATCCGTCAGATCTGTTTGCTGCTACCTCACGGGTAGGGTTTATGGCTCTAAAATGAACCTTGCAGGGAATACGTCCGGTACTCCTTACCTCTTTGTCGGTCTCGATCTTGCCCTCATCGGGGTCCAGCTTAACCCGTCAGCGTCTACTTCAAAAAGAGGTCGTATCTATGACGGCCGTGGTTGTGGACGGGTTCGAGGGGAGGCAGATGACGGCCAGGAATCTTTCACCAACGAGCCGCTTCTGTTTGAAGGCCGTGACACCGGGGTGTTGGTTGGCAGAATATGCTGTCGGGGGACTGCGTGGCCCACCAGGGGTATCGGCATGGCCGTCTTCGAGGGCCGCCGGGTAGGGAAGGCAAAGACATCTTGGGACAAGGTTCCGAAATGTGCCCAGTTGTCCCCCCGAAGAGACGGGGATAGAAGGCCAAAAACCGGGTGCAGATGAGCTGCATGGGCGCCACCCGAGTTGGTACGATTTGACACGATTTAAGCACCCTGGCGGATAGAAAATTCAATAAGTTATTGATATGATTTTGCGTTTCGTGGAATCCCGCCTTCGGCACCAGATCCGGCTATTTCAGAAGGTTAGAGCGTCAAAACTGCTCCAGGGTGCAGGTTGGCGCTTTAACTTTTCTTTTTTTGCGGGGGTGGGCTTCATGGCCTACCAAGACATCAAGATTATATCAATTTTGTTCTAAGGTTACGCTAAAAAGGCGTGGTGCACCGGACGTACCTGATTGCAGGTGTCGAGCATCGAGGTTATTTTCTCGGGTGTAAGAGGGCCGATTTCCTTCTTTTCGCGGTTCAACTGCATCCGCCGGGTGATTCCGGTAAGGGGGTTTGAGGTGGACCGCACCTTTGTCGATGGGGAGGTGCTCTGGAAAAGGAGGTCTTTGAGACTGCCGCAGGGTGGTCTGGGATCCAGAAGCAATTCGAGCAGGGAAGCAGGATGGTGTTGTCCAAAAACACGAAAAACGGGACAGGTTCATTCAACCTTAGCTGGTGTTATGACGCAGAAAAAAATGCAGTTGCGGCGGAAAAGGATGATATGGGATGTGATAAACGACTTGACTTATTGAAGGCTCTGGACTAAAAGCAACCATTTGAATCGGCGGCAGAAGCCGCTTTCGGCTGGGGATCCTGCTGCAACGAATCGGACACGGGATTTCCTGCCGGATATCAGCGCGCTCAATTTCAAATAGACCGGATCGAAAGCCACGAAGGCTCATGCTCCTCATAAGAGGTGTGCCTTCGTGGCTTTTTTGTTGGATCAAACTCAGCGGAAACGCGATTCGAGCGGTTCGACCTGAGCCGATCCATCTTCAGATGGGTAGAACACGGAGGGCGGCGTACAACCGGCCAAGGTCCTCGCCGCCCCCCTGTGGAAGCGCTCGCGGGAAGGCGATGCTTCAGGTATTGATAATACCACTGCATCTCTTCCCCGTCAATTCGTCAGCCTCGCTGCCTGGAAAAGGGAAGGCCGAAGGTTCCGGAACAGGACCGACCGTGAGGCGCTAAACCAAGGGAGGGGATGAGGGATGAGAGGAATAAAAGGAGTTTGTCTGATTGCAGCCGTTGCGGCTGTTTGTTTCGCGTCGGTTCATGTCGCGAGGGCAGAAGGGACAACGCACGACAAATTCGAACTTCAGCAAATCGTGGTCACGGCAACCAAGACGGAAAAGAGGGTCGAAGACGCGCCCGGAAGCGTGACGGTCATTGATCAGGAAGAGCTCAAGAGCCAAGACATCCAGACCGTCGATGACGCGCTTGACAGCCTTGCCGGTGTTTTTGTCAAAAGAACGAAGGGCTTGATGGATTCGACACCTTCCCTGCGGATGCGGGGGTTCAACGGCGACCAGTACACCCTTGTTCTCCTCGACGGGCAGCCTCTCAATGACGCCTATACCGGCGGTGTCTCATGGGGGTCGCTTCCCGTGGAAAACATCGACCGGATAGAGGTGATCCGGGGAGCGGCATCCGCACTTTATGGGGGGAACGCTATGGGAGGGGTGGTCAACATTATTACCAAAACACCTCAGAAACCTGAGTTTGAGGCAGGCGGAGGCTACGGTACCCACGACACCTGGCGCTATCATATGAGCGCAGGCACCCGTTTTCGCGACCGGTTCAGCCTCAGGGTCGGGTATGAAGGAGAGGGTACAGACGGCTATGCCGCTACCCCGGTCCTTGCCTCCATCTCTTCTGGGCCGGGAAACGTACCGGGCGGGTACCCAATGAACGACAAATACGGAGACCCCACGAAATGGGTTGTCGGTGACAAGGGTGAAAACGGGGCGGAGAGAAAGACGCTGAACGGGAAACTCAGCCTGGATTTCTCGGAAACGGGTCAATTGTCCCTGAGCGCATTCTCAGGGCGTCATGAATATGACTACGGAGCGCCGAACTCCTACATGGGGACGCTCGGCGACAACTCCACCTACGCCATCTCCGGCCCCAGTCAGCGTGCCCGGTTCAGGCCGAACGATTTCATCAACTACACCGGGATCGGCAAGACCGAAAACGACACCTGCACCCTGGCCTTCGATGAGATATTCGGAACGGTTCATTTCAACGCCCAGGCGGGAACGGTTCAGGTCGACGATCGCTACACGCTCGAGTCCGGGAGCGGGTTGGACGATTACAACAACTCAGAGGGATCTCTGAAAGTTACCAAGAACGAGAGCTGGTTCACCGAATTACGCGGGGACATGCCCATCGGTTCAGCTCACATCATGAGTCTTGGTACCTCCTATCGGACGGACGAGTCAGACACCAATGACTACGAAATTCCGTTTTACCGCAGCTATGACGACACTGGAGAAAGCACCTTCTACAGCGGGGGGGATTCGAAGACGTGGGCCCTGTTCGCCCAGGACGAGTGGCGGATCGCCGATCCGCTGACCCTCTACCTCGGACTCCGTTACGATTCCTGGAAGGTCTATGACGGCGCCTCGGGGGTTCCGGGGGCGATGACTTGCTACGAAAGCAATACGGAATCCCAGTTGAGCCCCAAGATCTCCGCTGTGTGGAAGGCCTATGAACGGACCACGTTCAAGGCCTCCGCCGGTCATGCCTTCAGGCCTCCGACGCTATATGAACTCTATCGAACCTGGGAATCCTGGGGAACCATCTATCAAAGCAATCCAAATCTGAAGCCTGAAACCGTCTGGACCTACGAAATGGGCATCGAGCAAAGCTTTCTGGATGGAAAGACCCGGGTTTCCATGACTGGCTACCGCAACGATATCGAGGACTTGATCTATTACCGGACCGACGGTTCGACGAAGCTCCGGACCAATGCCGGGGAGGCGCGAACCTATGGGCTCGAGATTCAGGCCTCGCACCAGTTGATGGAGTGGCTCTCCCTCTGGTGCAATTACACGTATACGAACGCCGAGATCACCGAGAGCCCGATGGATCCGGCCAGCGAAGGCAAGCAGGTCACGGGCATCCCTGAGAACACCTTCAATGCGGGGATCGACACCCGTTACAAATGGTTCAGGGGAAGCCTGGTAGGCCGCTATTTCAGTAAGATCTATAACGATTCGGACAACAGGGACACCGCGGAGGGGGTCTACAGCACCTATGAGCCGGCCTTTTTCATGGATGCCAAGATCACTGTGATCCCTTTGAGACAGGTGGAAGTATCCCTTTGCGTGGATAACATCCTGGATGAGGAATACTACGAATACTACAAGAGTGACGGCCGGACGTTCTTCGCCGAGTTCACGTTGCGATACTGACATGCCTTGTCGTGGTTTTCACACATGGGCATGCCTGATCGGCGGGCTCGCCGCTCTGTTCATCCTGCACTTTTCGCCGGCACCGGCCACGGGCTCTGGCTCTTCAGTGGTTGTAGAAGACGCGTTGGGGAGAGAAGTTCCGGTCTCCTTGCCTATCCAAAGCCTGGTAGCCTTAAACTCGGATATTCTGGAAGTCTTACGTACACTGAAGGCAGAAGATCTTATCTCCGGCGTATTTTCCGAAATCAAGCGGGAGCCGGAGTTCTGGGGCAGTTTGGCAGAAAAACCAAAAGTGGGGAGTTGGCGCGACCCGGATATGGAAGCCATCGCCGCCCTCAAGCCTGATCTGGTAATTGCCTACGCACGAAACCCGGGACCGATCCTGGAACAGAAAATGGCCCTGTTTGGAATTCAGGTGCTGCGTCTGGACTTCTTCAAGGTCGAAGCCTTGGAACGAGAAGTTCGGATCCTGGGGCGGCTGCTGGATCGGGAAGCGGAGGCGGCGCGTTTCTGCCTATGGCACCGATCGCATGTCCGAAGGATAGCTGAGAGGCTCGGTGGGGTCCAGGAGCGGCCGGCGGTTTACGTTGAAGGCTACACCGACTATCATGCCGCGGGGCCGGGATCGGGGGGGCATGAAATGTGTGTCTCAGCCGGCGGGAGGAACATAGCCGCCGGCTTTTCCATTCCTTACCCTCAGGTCACGCCGGAGTGGGTGGTATCCCGGAACCCCGAGGTAATTGTCAAGGCCGCCTCCTATGGGAATGGCTATGGCCTCAAAGATGCGGCGTCTCTCGACCTCTGCCGGGAGGCCATCCTGGGGCGTCCGGCGTGGCGGCATATTTCGGCTGTTGCATCGAAAAGGGTGCACGTCACGGACAGCGCCATCTGGAACGGCCCCCGGGCCATCATCGGAATCGCGTATATGGCCGGTTGGATTCACCCGGCGCTCTTCCAGGATCTAAAGCCCAAGGCATTGCACGGGGAGTACCTCGAAATATTTCAGGGCATCCCTTATCACGGCCATTTCGTATCCGATGATACCCGGGAGGGTGAAGATGCACCGTAGGGCTGAAGACCTTTCCCGGCTCTATCGGGCGCGCACCGGGGCGAGTGCCTTCTCTCTCGCTCTTGCCCTCCTTTTGCTCCTCACGGCCATGGCCGCCGGGCTTCACGTCGGCGCCTCGGGCATGGGATGGAGCGAAGTGGTTTTCTCTCTTTTCCAAGACACCGGGCGTAACCATAGCATCATCTGGATGCTGCGCCTGCCCCGTGTCATCATGGCCGCGCTTGTCGGTTTCGGCATGGGGCTGGCGGGCGCCGTATTCCAGGCCATACTCCGCAACCCCCTCGCCTCCCCTTTTACCCTGGGAGTCGGATCGGCCGCAGGCTTCGGGGCGGTGACGGTGATCCTCCTCCTGAACCGGGGTTTCCAGACTTGGCCCATGGCCCTCGGTGCCTTCTGTTTTTCCATCCTATCGGCGGTGTTCATCCTGGCGGTGGCAAAGATGAAACGGGCATCTTCCGAGACGATGATCCTGACGGGCATTGCCCAGATGTTCCTATTCTCCTCGCTCACGTCCCTCTTTCAGTACATGGGGACCATGGAGCAGGTGCACGAAGTGGTGTTCTGGTTCTTCGGGAGTCTTTCCAAGGCGGGGTGGCCACAAATCGGCCTGGCCGCGGCGATGATCCTGATCCCTTTTCCCTTCCTCTTATGGCGAGCGTGGGATTTCAACCTGCTTGCTTCGGGGGATGACTCGGCCCTTTCCTTGGGTGTGAATGTCATCCGGCTGAGGATGTCGGCAGTCGTTGCGGCTTCCCTTGTCAGCGCCGGCGGGATCTGCTTCACGGGGGTGATCGGTTTCGTGGGGCTTGTGGCCCCCCATATCACTCGTATGGTGATCGGAAACGACCACCGGTTCCTTCTGCCGGCTTCGGGGATCGTGGGAGGATTGATCGTGGTGACCGCGGATATCCTCGGTAGAAGCCTCTGGGCGCCGCAGGTTATTCCCATCGGGATCGTCACCTCCTTTATCGGCGTGCCCTTTTTCTTCTATCTCCTGATGAAACGCTCCAGGGAGTACTGGTGATGCTCAAGATAGAAAACCTGTCGTTTGACTACGGCGGCCTGCCTGTGCTCGAGGGGGTCAGCGAAACGGTCGAGAAGGGCAGCGTCCTCAGCCTCGTAGGACCGAACGGTGCCGGCAAAACCACCCTTCTCAAGTGTATTGTCCGTATCCTCACACCCGTTGGAGGCCGTATCCTTGTTGACGGCCGGGATGTGCACCGCATGCCTCGAAAAGAAATGGCGAAGCACGTCGGTTATGTGCCTCAGAGCATGCCCGCCAGGTTTCCGACGACCGTGTTCGAGACGGTCCTTGCGGGCCGGAGGCCGTATATCGCCTGGCGCCCTTCACCGGACGACCTGGAGCGAACCGCCCGGATTATCGAGGAGATGGATATGGGAAATTTGGCATCGCGGGACATGGACCGTCTGAGTGGCGGCCAGGTGCAGAAGGTGTTGCTTGCCAGGGCTTTGGCCCAGGATACCCCCTACCTGCTGCTGGACGAGCCCACCAGCAGCCTGGACCTGCGTCACCAACTGGAAATTCTGGAGCTGATTTCCAACCTGTCGAAGATCAAGAACCGTGGCATCATGATGGCGATGCACGACCTGAATCTGTCGGCGAGGTTTTCCGACACCATCCTGATGCTCCACGCAGGCAGGATATTCTGCAAAGGGAGCCCTTCCGAGGTAATGACCTCGGAGAACATCGCGGCTATCTATGGAGTCGAGGCTCAAATCCGCAAAGAAAACGGATATATCCATATTCACCCGGTGCGGTGCATCCACCTGCCGGCATCCCCGGCAAGCGGATTTCCCCCGTGCCCAGACGATGTAAGGACCTGACCGATGGATACCCAACGCGTTCGAATCGTCTCAATCATGTGGAATTCGTATCTCCCCACGTTCTTGGCGGCCGCGAACGAGAGCCGTCACGTCGAACTGACCCTGTTCTCCCAAAAAGAGATCGAAAGCGACGCCGACTGCCTGGAACTTTTCTGGAAAGCGGCGCGGGGGGCCGACATCATTTTCCTCTACTGGACCAGCGATGGCTTCTGGGAGGAGGTCGACGCGCGGATCGACGAGGTTTCAAACGCCAAGACCATTGTCACCACCTCCTTCGATCCCGCCAACTGGGGTCGCAGGGCCACGGTGGAGATCCCCGTCTGCGCCCGGGCCTACGCCTACCTTGCCGAGGGCGGAACGGAAAACTGCCGCAGGTTGCTTGAATTCTTGGCTCATCAGGTGAATCCCGGCATCGGAGTGGAGGACCCCGTTCCCCTTCCTTGGCAAGGCATCCTGCGCCCGCCGGACCAGACCGTCCACGCTACGTTCGAAGCCTACCGCCGGTTCCATCCAGCCCTGCATCCACGGACGGTGGGCGTCTTCTTTTCCCGTCACACCTTCACCAACACTGATGGGGCTATGGAAAGAGACCTCATCGAGGCCCTGGAGGCGCATGGGCTGGCAGTGCTGCCGGTCTTCTCCCACGGGGTGCCCGACAAGGAAGCAGGGGCTCTGGGGCCCATCGAAACGGCCCGACGTTTTTTTCTCGATCCGCAAGGTGCGCCCCGCATCGATGCGCTGATCAATCTGCATTTTTTCTTTCTCGGCCGCGAGGCGGGAAGCGGGCTTTCCGAAACCGGCGTGGCGGCGCAAACCGTGGATTTGTTCAGGACGCTCAACGTGCCGGTCTTCAAGCCGGTGGTCTCGTATAGCAAATCGATCCAGGAATGGGAAGAAGACCCCCAGGGACTCATCGCCGAAGTCAGTTTTGGGATCGCCATGCCGGAATTCGAAGGCAACATCGAGCCGATCATCATGGCCTGCAGCCGTAAGCTGACCGATGCCCGCTCCGAAACAGCCTTCGAGATCCGTGAAATCATCGGCGGGCGTGTGTCCCACATTGCCGAGCGTGTGGCGCGCTGGGTCCGGTTGTCGGCCAGGCCGCCCGCTCGACGAAAGGCTGTTTTCGTGCTGCATAAGAACGAGTGCGCGGGACTCGAGGCCGGTGTGGGCGGAGCGGCAGGGCTCGATTCGGCCGAGAGTGTGGTGCGTGTCCTGCGCCGGATGCAGGAGGCAGGGTATCGTATCGAGGGTGCGCCGGAGTCGGGTGAGGCCCTGATGCAGACCATCCTGGAACGGAAAGCCATCGCCGAGTTCCGGTGGACCACTGTGGACGAAATCGTGGCCAAGGGGGGCCACTTGGCCCTTCTGAAAAGCGAAGTCTACGAAAAATGGTTTGCCGAACTGCCAGAAAAGGCCCGGTCGGCCTTGGTAAAGGCCTGGGGGGAGCCCCCGGGTCAGGAGGTGAACGGTGTGCCCGCGGCCATGGTACACGACGGAAAACTGGTCATCACCGGGCTCAACTTTGGAAATGTCAATGTCATCATGCAGCCCAAACGGGGTTGCGCCGGGTCCCGGTGCGACGGGCAGGTGTGCAAGATCCTTCATGATCCCGACATCCCGCCGCCGCACCAGTACATCGCCACGTACATGTACATGGACCGCGTATTCGATGCCGACGTCATCGTCCACGTAGGTACCCATGGCAACCTGGAGTGGCTTCCGGGGAAGGGCGCGGGGCTCTCAGGCGCATGTTGGCCGGACATCGCCGCCGGCAGACTCCCCCATCTCTACATCTACAACGCCGACAACCCGGCTGAAGGCGTCGTGGCCAAACGGCGCAGCTACGCCACCTTGGTGGATCACATGCAGGCGGTGATGACTACGGCCGACACTTACGGAGAACTCCAGGACCTGGAGGAACTCCTGAACGATCATCAGCGGGCGAAGCAAACCGACCCGGCTCGGGCCCATCACCTGGAGCACCTCATCAACGAGGCCATTGACCGGGCCCATTTCCGCCGGGAAATCGATGCGCTGAAGGCGCCCGATTTCAACGCCGTTGCAAGACGCTGCCATGATCTGCTCTCACGGATCCGGAACTCCCAGACACGAACGGGTATGCACGTCTTCGGTGAACAGCCGCGGGACGGCGGCCGCGCCGAGGTCATCAACACCATCTTGCGCTTCGACAGCGGCAGCAAGCTGAACACGCACCGCCTGGTGTTCGACCTTTGGGGCGAAGACTTGCCTGGAGCGCTCGAAAACCCCGGTCTGGCGAGCCGGAGCGGAAAAACTTACGGCCGGATGATCTTCGAAGCAGACCGTCTGGCCGAGGGCCTTATTGCGCGGTTGATCGGCGGCGAGCGATTGGAGAAGCTGATCGAGGAGCACGCGCCTGGAGGGATGGAGGCCTCTCTTCAGGAGCGTTTCGAACAATTTGCGGCCCTGGTCGAAGAGATCGACCGGAGGATCGAGGATTCCAGGGAGATCGATTCTCTCCTGAACGCCATGAACGCGGGGTATGTGCCCGCCGGGCCCTCCGGCTACCTTTCGCGCGGACGCTACGACATCCTGCCGACCGGCCGCAATTTCTACAATGTGGACCCCACCCGGATCCCCACCCGCGCGGCGTGGCAGGTCGGGGTCAAACTGGCCGACGCCCTGCTGAAAAGATACCTGGAAGAGGAGGGTCGTTATCCCGAATCGGTGGGTATGGTGTGGCTGGCATCGGACATCATGCGGGCCGACGGTGAGCAGATCGGCCAGATCTTGCATCTGCTGGGTGCCCGGCCGACATGGAAGGGCAATGGGCAGATAGACGATTTTGACATCCTTCCGGGCGAAACGCTCGGCCGGCCGAGGATCGACGTCAATATCCGCGTTTCGGGTATCACGCGGGATTGTTTCCCGGACGCGGTGACCTACCTGGACCGGGTAGTCCAGGCCGTCGCCATGCAGGATGAAGACCCGCAGCGTAACTTCATCCGCAAGCACATCGTCGAGCAGGCCGCGGGCTCTGATCTGGATCTCGGAGACAGCGGGCATTTCCGCCGTCTCACATACCGGATCTTCTGCGCGCAGCCGGGGGTTTACAAGGCCGGTGTGAACCTGGCGGTGGCGGCTTCGGCCTGGAAGACCGCGGATGATCTTTCCGACGTCTACGTCTTCTGGAACGGGTACGCATACGGGGGCGGGGCTGGTGATGCCACTTACGGAACCGAGGCGCATCGTGAGCTTGTGGAGAATTTGGGGAGGGTGGAGGTCACTTTCGACAAGCATATTTCGGATGAAGGCGATTTCCTGAACTGCTGTGGCTTCTATGGAAACTACGGCGGCATGACGGTGGCGGCGAAGTCCATCTCCGGCCATGCTCCAAAGACCTATTACGGTGATACCCGCGACCCCGCCAACGTGGCTGTCACCGATTTTGCCGATGAACTTCGCCGGGTCGTAAGGGCAAAGCTCCTCCACCCGAAATACCTCGAAGGGATGAAGGCCCACGGTTACCAGGGCGCCGCGGAACTCTCCAAACGGATCGGCCGGGTCTACGGTTTCGGTGTTACCACCGAAAAGGTGGACGACTGGATATTCGATGAAATCGCCGAGACCTTCATGCTCGATCAGGAGATGAAGGCCTGGTTCGAGGCAGTGAACCCCTGGGCGATGGAGGAAATCGGCCGCCGGCTTCTGGAGGCCGAAAGCCGGGGCATTTGGCAGCCGGCCCGAGATCTGCTCGAGCAGTTGAGGAATGCCTACCTGGAGACCGAAGCGAGGCTGGAGGAGACCATCGGGGATGTTCAGGGCGATTTTCAGGGAGGCGCCGTGGACGTTCTGACGGCGGATGACGTGGAAAGTTGGCGGTCGGCCATGCAGAGCGTCATGAACAAGATCCGGTCGAAGGAGGAGAGAACGCTTTGACGACGCAGCATCCTGTCTACCCCTTTTCCGCCCTCATCGGTCAGGAAAGACTGAAACGCGCGCTGCTGCTGAACGTCGTCAACCCAGCCATCGGCGGCCTCCTGGTGCGGGGCGAAAAGGGCACCGCCAAATCCACCGCCGTGCGCGCGCTCGGCGAGCTTGTGCCGGAGATACGCGTTGTGGACGGATGTCCGTGCAACTGCGACCCGGATCAGCCCGACTGCTTCTGCCCGCTGTGCCGCAGCCGCAGGGGGGTGGTCGAGGCCCGGCTGCGGCGTATCCACCTGGTCACGCTGCCGCTCAATGCCACCGAAGACCGTGTGGCCGGCGGAATCGACTTCAATCTGGCGTTGAAAACGGGCGTCCGCGGTTTTCAGCCGGGGCTCCTGGCCAAGGCCCACCGGGGCATGCTGTATGTGGACGAGGTCAACCTGCTGGATGACCATATCGTGGACATCATTCTCGATGCCGCCGGCTCGGGCCGAAACCGGGTCGAGCGTGAAGGCGTCTCTTTCAGCCATGTGTCCCGGTTCATCCTGGTGGGGACCATGAACCCCGAAGAGGGCGAACTCAGACCACAGCTCCTGGACCGGTTCGGCCTCTGCGTGGAGGTCGCCTCGGAAAAGGACATCGAGAAGCGGGCCGCGCTGATGGATCGGCGGGAGGCTTTCGACACCGACCCCTCCGGCTTTATCCGCCGCTTCCAGGCGGAGAACGACACCCTGGCCAAACGGATCGTCTCCGCACGGGATTTCCTCAAGGATGTTCGTTTTCCGGACCGCCTGCGGAGGCTTATCTCCGATATCTGCACGGAAAACAACGTGGCGGGGCACCGCGCTGACCTGGTCATCGAACAGGCGGCAAGGGCCGCTGCGGCCTTGGACGGGAATCCGGAGGTCACCCTCGACGACATCCAGCAAGCCGCGCAGTTCGCGCTCGCGCATCGGAGGCGTGGAGCGGCCCCGCTGCCCCCGCCTCCCAGCCATCGGCACACGCCCGACAGGCCTCCCGACAGCCCCGGTGAAAAGCGGCAGGGAAAAGACGAATCGCCGGATGAGGATCATGCCCAGGCGGAAAGATCCGCCCATCCGGGGGAAGGTCCTCGGTCCGAAGATGCGCAGGATGGGCAGGACAGCAGGAGGGAAGAATCACGGCCAGGGGCTGCCGACTCGCGCGAGCGGATCTTCGAGGTGGGCGAAACCTTCAGGGTCCAAAAAATCGTCTCGTCCAAGGATCGGGCCTTCCGCCGGGGTTCGGGCCGCCGCAGCCGGACGCGGGTCGCGCTGAAACAGGGGCGTTATGTTCATGCGACGATGAATCGGAACTCAGGCGACGTGGCCTTCGACGCCACCCTGCGGGCGGCCGCTCCGCACCAGTTGCTGCGCAGGGGCGGCTCCGGGCTTGCCGTAGTCCTGCGGCCGGAAGATATCCGGGAAAAGATCCGGGAGCGGCGGATCGGCAACTTTCTGCTGTTTGTCGTGGATGCAAGCGGCTCCATGGGCGCACGCGGCCGCATGCGGGCGTCCAAGGGGGCGGTCATGTCGCTCCTCCTGGATGCCTATCAGAAAAGAGACCACGTGGGTCTCATATCCTTCCGCAAGGAGAGTGCCGTACTGAACCTGCCGCCGACAGCGTCCATCGAGCTTGCGGCCGGACTCCTGCGGGAGATGCCCGTGGGCGGCCGGACGCCGCTTTCCGCCGCCCTGATCAAGTCTTACGAGGTCTTGCGCAATCACCTGGTGCGGGACCCGACCGCCCGCCCCATCGCCATCTTCATCACCGACGGGAAATCCAATGTCGCCCTCGGGAACCGCAAACCGCTGGAGGAGTCTCTCGAATTGGGCGTGCGGCTGGGTGCCGACGAGCGGATCCGCTTTATCGTCGTGGACACGGAAAGCCAGGGGCTGGTGAATTTCGGCCTGGCCCGCAGGCTGGCCGGTTCCATGAAGGCCCGATACTTCAAGATCGAAGACCTCAGGGCCGACACGCTCGCCAACATCGCCAAGGAGAACGTCCAATGAACAACCGACCCGTTTACCCTTTCGTCGCTATCGTCGGCCAGGAAAAGATGAAACTGGCCCTCATATTGAACATCATCAATCCCACCCTTTCGGGCGTCTTGATCCGGGGCGAGAAGGGAACCGCCAAATCGACGGCCGTACGCTCCCTGGCTGATATTCTGCCCGCTGTCGAGGTCATTCGGGATTGCCCTTTCCAACTTCTGAGGGACAGTGCGTCCGACATCTGTATGGGATGCGGGCGCCTGGAGTGCAGCCGCAAAAACGATCCCCAGTCACCCGTCGAAACGATCCGGCGTGGCATCCGTGTCGTGGAACTGCCCGTAGGGGCCACCGAGGACCGGGTGGTGGGAACCATGGACCTGGAAGAGGCCCTCAAGAAGGGCGAAAAACGTTTCGAACCGGGGCTCCTGGCCAAGGCCCACCGGGGCATTCTTTACGTGGACGAGGTCAACCTGCTGGAAGACCATGTGGTGGACATCCTGCTCGATTCGGCGGCTATGGGCGTCAATACGGTCGAACGCGAGGGGGTGAGCTTTTCGCACCCGGCGCGCTTCACCCTGGTGGGCACTATGAACCCCGAGGAGGGCGAACTGCGGCCGCAGTTGCTGGATCGGTTCGGGCTTTGCATCCATATCGAGGGCATCGGCGATCCTGACGACCGGGTGGCCATCATGGAAAGACGGATTACGTTCGACGAAGATCCGGAAGCATTCTCTCAACGGTGGGAGGCCGAATCGAGGGAGGTGGCAAGAAGAATCGAAACGGCCATGGAACTCTATCCGAAGGTTCAGGTGGATCGCACACTCCTTTACGAAATCGCCTCCTATTGCCTGGATGTGGGCGTGGACGGCCACCGCGGCGACGTGATCATCCTCAAGACCGGCAAAACCCTGGCCGCCTGGAACGGCCGTACACAGGTAATGAAGGAAGACATCGATGAGGCCGCGGAACTGGCCCTTCCCCACCGCATACGGCGGCAGCCTCTCCAGGATATCGTGTTGGATGTCGAGCAGCTGCGCCGGCGGAACCCATGCCGCCGGGAGGCGAATGATTGATCGAGGAGGGCGAATTTCTGGCCGGGACATTTTTTCCGGTCGATCTGCTTCCGCATTGGGCCCAAAGGATCCTGTATCTGTTGCCCTTGACCCATGCCGCCGATGCGATCCGGACATCATCGTTTGGATTGGTGCCGGAAATCGGCGACTATCCGATCCTTGCCGCCATCGGCGTGTCGGCTTTTTCCCTTGCGATCATAACCGTCGACAAGGCCAGAGATCGATCCCAATCCTCTTCGGTGTTTATCTGATCGGAGGACCGTTGTTCGAGCTGAACCGGTTTCGTCGAGGCAGTCGCTTGTGACGGCACACGTTGAGAGCCTTGCGCACAACAAGCCGTTAGGATCGTGTGCGCCAAAAAGTGATGAGTCGTCGGTCAAGGGGGGGCGGGTCGATCATCCTGCGCTCCGGCAGCAGGTCCGAGAACGCCCGCTCGGAGACCTTCAAAGAGAGCACATTGCCGTCCCTTCGCAGGGGTGTTCTGTGCTCCTGATACAAAGCCCTGCGGGGTGCCCCCCTGATCTTGACAGGGTCTTTCGATGGCGGGAATTTTATCTTGACTTTTGCTTCCCATCTCTTTAGCATCCACGAAAAAAACAGGGTTGCCTGCGTAACGGAATACGGTGTGAGTCCGTAGCGGTCCCGCCGCTGTAACCCCTCTCCCCGCGCTCTTTCAGGAGACGGGGATCCGTCCGGTCATTCAAAGTCACTGTGGCGAGGTATCGCTGTGGGAAGACGATCGTACGGCTGGGGAAGCCAGAAGACGACGCAGGCAAGCCGGTAATAGGGTCCGATGGTAAAGGGTTCTAGCGGTTCTTCGGAGCTGTTGGAGCCTTTTTTTATGGTGGAGGGAATCGAATGAATATGGAGTGCATACAGGTAAGGGAGATCGGCTCGTTCGAGTTTACGCGGGTGTCCCTGCCGCAGCCGGGTTTTGGGGAGGTGCTCATTCGGGTGGAGGTGACCGGGCTTTGCCGCACGGATCTCAAGCTGATCCGTCAAGGACACCGAGACCTCATTCTTCCGCGAATACCCGGGGAAGAGGTGGTGGGGATCGTTGAAAAACAGGGCCCCGGTTGTGCAGAGGTTTCCGAAGGGGAGCGTGTTTATGTCTACCCGGGGCTTTGGTGCGGGGAGTGCGAGGCATGCCGCAAGGGGGCGGAGAATATGTGCCGCCGGATGCAGATCATGGGATTCCACAGGGACGGGGGTTTTGCTCAGTACGTCCTTGCGCCGGAACGCAGCTTGATACCCGTCCCGCTGGGGCTCTCTGCCGAGGAAGCGGTTTTTGCCGAACCCCTTTCATGCTGCCTGAACGCCCTTGAAATGGCACGCCTGACGGAAGGGGACCGTGTGGCTATCTGGGGTGCCGGCCCAGCGGGGACCCTTCTGGCACGTGCTGCAAGATCCGCGGGGGCTTACCCGGTGAATATCGAGCCGGATCTCAGACGACGGACGTTGATCGGCGGGCGGGAAACGGCCGGTGCGGGACCTTACGACGTTTGCTTAGCAGCCGTCGGGGATCGTCAGGCTTACGAGGAGGCCCTACAGGTCCTTGGTTCCAGGGGGCGGCTCGTTGTTTTCTCCGGACTCGCACCACTGGGGGAGCAGATGATGGTTGATTTTAACCGGATCCATTACTTCGAGCAAACCATCGTCGGTGCATATGGCTGCTCTCGCCATCACGGTCTGGAGGCCCTTGAGCGGATCGCACAAGGTCGCGTTCCGGTCCGGGATATGATCAGCCATCGGATGGCTTTATGCGACCTTGGAGAGGCGCTGGATCTGGTGGCTCACCGCACGGGTATGAAGATTCTGCTTTATCCCTGGAATAGGAGGAAAGACGATGCAGCGATTTGACGAGGCGGCCCTTCGTTCGTTTGGCGCGGTGATTCAGAAGGTGGTTTCGGGTATGGATCTTACCCGCGAGGAGAGCTATGCGGCCTTTCGGGAGATTCTCCTCGATGAGCAGCCTGATTTGCAGCAGGGCGCGTTTCTGGCGGCTTTAGCGACAAAAAGAGAAACCGCCGGCGAGATCGCGGGTGCCTGGGCCGCCATCCGGGAACTGGATACGGTCTCCGCCAAGATCGAATTCGGATCGCCTCTGGTCGAAAATTCGGGAACGGGTATGGATCAGCTGAAGACCTTCAATGTCAGTACGGCTGCAGCTGTCATTGCTGCTGCGGGCGGTGTGAGATTGGCTCGCCACGGGTCGCGCGCTCTCACATCGGCCTGTGGAACGGTAGACATTGCCGAGGCGTTGGGTGTTGATGTGGAATGTGATATGAGCACGGTGGAGAGGAGCATTTCGGAAGTCGGCATCGGACTCTTCAACGGGATGAGTTCAAAGGTGCACCCCCGGTCCCTGGCGCGTATTCTCAGCCGGATTCGCTTTGGATCCACGCTCAATATCGCAGCATCGTTGGCGAGCCCTTGCCGTCCCACCCATGCCCTTCGTGGTGTGCACTCAGAATCCATGGTAGAGAAAACCGCGCGTGTCATGCGTGAGATCGGCTACCAAAGAACGATGACCGTGCATGGTTTTGACAACAGGCGTGAAAACGGCATGGACGAGCTTTCCAATATCGGCCAAACTCTTGTACATGAATCCTTATCGGATGGAAACGATCGTACCTACCGGCTCGAACCCGAGGACCTTGGACTGAATCGTTATGAATACAATGACATAGCGGCGACGGGCAAATTGGATGCGGAATCCCTTCGGTTCCTGAAGGTTATCGCCGGCACAGGACCTCGCCCATGCATGGAACTCGCCTGTCTGAACGCGGGAGCGATCCTCTATTTGAGTGAAGAGGTGCGCGATATGCAGCAGGGGGTGGAAACATGCCTTGGCATCGTTGCACGTGGACAGGCGCTCAAGAAACTGTGTGAATGGGTCTATGTGCAATCCGATCCTGCAAAAAAAGGCGTCATGCGTCTGCTCAGGTTGGCTTCTTCGGCGGGTCTTGAAAAGGAAGTACGACAGTTTCTTTGACACACTCTGAAGAGGAGGAAAGGAACTGCGTAACCGGGATTCGTTAGTTTGTGTCCATCCGGAAATGATTTCCCGGTACAATCCGGTTTCCAATCCGGAAATGAGGATTTTTTCTTCACACGCTTCGCGTGCTCAGTCCCGCCGCTTCGCGGTGGGTTCTGGTTTGACAATATCAAGGAAATCAAGCTCTTGCGCGGATGCGACCTGGTGATTGCCGCACAAGCAAACGTGCAGATTGACGCCGAGATTGGCAAAAAAGACCATTGCCGGATGGAAACTTGTTAGCTGCGGAGGAAGATCAGGCAGAATTTTACATAGCCCATAGGATGATTCCACGCACGAGCGAAAACAACACAGCCCCGGCCAGGGTCGCCCCCATCATCAATCGGCAGGCCCGCGCGATGTGGGTGGGGGAAAGCGGATGACGCAGATCTCCAAGGGTCGGCATTTCCTCCAAGCGCCCACTGCGGTAAACCGGTCCGCCGAGTTGAACACCCAGTGCGCCGGCCGTGGAGGCCTCTGCCAGACCGGCATTGGGACTGTTGTGTTTGGGGCCGTCTCTCCAGGCCACCCGCCAGGCGGCACGGGGGTCCTCTTTCAATGCCCAGGCGGCCAAGGCCGTGAGCAAAACGTTGATGCGGGCCGGTAGATAATTGACCGCATCGTCGAGGCGGGCGGATGCCCAGCCGAACTGAAGATACCGTTCGTTCCGATAGCCGAAGGTCGAATCCAGAGTGCTTACGGCCTTATAGGCGACGGCTGCCACCGGTCCACCCAGAAAGGCGAAAAAAAGAGGTGCTATAATACCGTCCACCGTGTTTTCAGCCACGCTTTCCACTGTGGCACGCGTCACGCCGGCCTCGTCGAGTCGTGCGGTGTCACGCCCGACCATCAGGGAGACCCGCCGCCGCGCCAGAGGCAGATCGCCCTGCCTCAGGGCTGCCTGCACCGATCGGCCATGGCGGTCGAGGTCCCTGGCGGCGAATGCGGTGTACAGGATGAGGACGGCCATGATATGCCCCAGCCATGACGCCGCCCCTTCAGCTAAAGTCAGGCAGGCCCAGGTGGTCAGGGCGGCGATGCCGATGACGGCCAAGGCCGTCACCAGACCGGCGATCCTGGCGGATGCGAACCGGGCTCGCATAGGGGCCTCGAGGCGGATCGCCAAACCGCCGATCAGTTTCACCGGATGGGGCAGCCGACGGGGATCGCCGATGAGGTAATCCAGGGCGAGGGCAAGCCAGATGTAGAGGATCCATTTCATCGCAATCCCGCCGATCGATAGATTTTTTGGATATGCAGATTTTCCCGCACCACAGCGGCCAGGCGCTCCAGGGCGGCCTCCACCTCATAAGGCGCGGCGACGCGTCCCTTTTCACCTTCGGCCTGGGATGCCGCCTCGTAATCGGCAGGGTTTCCTTCAGGGAATGCGAAATCCTCCAGGAATGGCACCACTCCGAAGGTCGGCAGCCCGGTGTGGCGCTCGGTGAAGGCGATGGCGTCATCGAGCAAGGCCTGTCTGCCGCGATAGCGGTTGATCACGAATCCTTTGATCAGGGACCGCTCATGCTCCGACAAGAGGTCGAGGGTCCCGGCAAAGGCCGCGAAAAGTCCGCCCCGGTCGATGTCCCCCACCAGCAGGGACGTGGCCCGGGCATGATCGGCCAGGGCCAGATTGGCGAGGTCATGTGTTTTCAGGTTGACCTCGGCCGGGCTCCCCGCGCCTTCGAGCACCATCACGTCCGCCTCGGCCGCCAATGAGTCGTAGGCTTCGCGGACCGTTTTCCACAAATCCTTCTTGCAGGCGATGTACTCGGAGGCCGACATGTTGCCGATCGGTCTTCCGACCACGATCACCTGAGACCCCGATTCTGAAAGGGGCTTGAGCAGCACCGGATTCATCCGCGCGTCGGGCGGCAGACGGCAGGCCTGAGCCTGGACCAGCAGGGCGCGCCCTATTTCCCCGCCTTCGGATGTCGCATAGGAATCAAGTGACATGCTTTGGGCCTTGAACGGGGCTACTGTGTAACCGTCCTGGAGAAGGATGCGGCACAGGGCGGCGGTCAGCACACTCTTGCCTGCATGGGAAGAGGTGCCCAGAAACATGATGGCAGGTGTTTTTCGGGATTTGACGACGGCGGTCGGCCGGGATGGCTGGAGTACCCTGGCCAGTGCTGCGACGAGACACCGGTTTTCTGATGTCGTCCGCACCGCCACCCTGAAATAGTCTCTTCCCAGGCCGACGAAGTCGGTGCATACCCGGATAGCGATCCCCTGGCGCAGCACCTGTTCTTCCAACGCGACCGCATCGATGTCCGTCCGCTTGATTCGGACCAGCAGATAGTTCGCTGCACCGGGATAGACCTTCAACCCAGGCAGGGCGGACAGTTCATTCGCCAATATTTCCCGGCGGCGAACGGCATCCGAACGGCTCTTTTCGGCGTAGGCCTGATCACGCAAAACGCCTGTGCCGACGGTCTGAGCCACAGAACCCACGGACCAGGGCGGTAGAAACTCGCGCAATCGGGCGGCCAGAACGGCATCCGCCACAGCGTAGCCCAGACGAAAGCCTGGAATGGCATAAAGCTTGGTCATAGAGCGCACCACCACGACGTTGGAACGCTCGGCATGGATCAGGCTTTGGTAGTTCGGGACGAAGTCGGCAAAGGCCTCGTCCACCACAAAAAAGGAGTCCGGATAACGGTCGGACAAATCCACCAGACGGTTGATCTCGAAAAGCCTCCCGGTGGGATTGTTGGGCTGGCCCAGGACGACCATCTCTCCCCCCTTGAGTTTCCTTTCGAGCGTGTTCCAGGGTATGGCGAATCCGTCGCCTTCTTTGAGCGCCACTTCCTCGACGGACAACCCTTCACGCAGCACCGCAGTCCGGTAATCCAGGTAACTCGGAACGGGAAGCACCGCCCGGGACACGCACAGTACACGAGGCAAGGAGAAGAGCAGTTCTGTCGAGCCGTTGCCCACCGCGATTTTCTCCGACGAAATACCGTGATGGGCACCCAGTGCAGTGGCCAGACCGGAGGCGTGAGGATCGGGATAGTGGACCGCCTCACTCAGACTGCGGTTGACCAGGCTGCGCAAGGATTCTGGCGGACCCTGGGGATTGATGGAAGCCGAAAAGTCGAGGATTTTATCCCTGGGCAAACCCGCCCGTGCCGCCAGCAGGCCGATATTTCCACCATGTCCAAGATCCATTGTGCATCCCCTTGGGCGATCCGGGTGAGCGGCCCCCGAAGGATGAAGGTTTGCGAAGCAAAAAAATCCCGACCCTCCATGTTCAGAGTCGGGATGCCGTGTTCCATCCAAACTGCAGCCGTTCCTTTTCCGCGGGAATCGAAGCTGCAACCACCACCCGAGCAGGTCTTCCGGCTTCCGGATCATCCTAGCGGCCGCGCCTTCCCATCCAATCGGACAGTGGCATTCTGCGGCTTTCGTTCCCGGTTACGGCGGCGGGTCCGCGACGGCTTCGCACCGTCTTCCCTTTGATGCCATCGCAAATGGCGACTCGGTTGATCGCAATGTGGCACATCGAGCCATCAGCGGTCAACTTTTTTTTCAACTCCGTGATTTGAAGGTTGTCATAACTCATGCCGAGCGATGCTCACGATCGCAGATCATCGATTGTTTTGATTTGCAGATTTTGGCGCTACCCCTGTGGAGTACACGGTTCTGGATGCGACGGGAAGGGTGCTCCAGGAACAGGGCTGAAGGGTTTCAAGACTGTGATCGGGGAAAGAGACAGCCGGACTTTTCGAATGCTGAAATTTTCATGGTTTGCGCTGGAAAGAGGGAACAGACCTCGGACGTCTGTGAGTGGATGAATGTCGTCCGATCGACAGCAGATCTTTTTGAACAGCACATTCCAGCCCGGGGTGTTCCGAATGGGGCTGGCTGTGAGAAGAAATTTTTCTTGACAGGGTTTGTGGCGCCTGCTATCAACTCCATAGTTGTTCAGGTGCTCGTGAAGAGCTTAAGAGGGAACCCCGTGTGAATCGGGGACGGACCCGCCGCTGTAACCCCTCCCTTTTCCGCTTGAGAAGGGAACTGCTTTGGCACCAATGGCCACTGCCCGTCATAAGTCGGGTGGGAAGGCCGCCAGAGTGGGGGGGAAGTCAGAAGACCTGCCTGATCACATGGCCCTCGTATTTCGTGGTATGGGTAGGGGCTGAAGATTCTTGAGGGATAAAAATGGGGAATCCCCGGATCGACTTTGTCGACCGGGGATTTTTTTTGTCTTTGCGCCGGGATCGGCCTGGCCGAAAGGCATGCTCGAACCTTCAGTTCCCCTGTGCGTCGCGGAGCCGCCCGCCTGACCGAATTACGGATAGAAGAGGTCTGGCGGTGTAGCCCGGTTGGCAGCGGTTCACGGCACCCGTCCGGCCTCATCGGATGGGATGACGCAGTCCGCCGGCCGGGACCGTATGCGTCTTTTTGATTGCCCGCATCAAGGAACGGAGGAGGGAGGAGCGTTATGAAAATTCATTTTGGGAACGGGCTGAAGATCTTGATGGTTTTGTGTCTTCTCTGGGGGGTGCCTTCGGCTGCAGGGGCTGCAGATGAAAAGGCCGCTACCGCATCGGGTGCTGAGGAGGAACTTGCCGGTGAATCGGAGGAGAAGGACGTCGGCAGGGTGTATCTGGAGCCGACCGTCGTCACGGCGGATCGGATCCAGGAGCCTCTCGAACACGTGACCAAAAGCGTCAGCGTGGTGACGACACAGGAGCGTGACGATGCGGAGCAATATTTTCTGCCCGAGTTGCTCGATGACCTGCCCGGCGTTTACCTCAGGCGCAACGGGGGCCCCGGGCAATTCTCGGGCATCAGCATCCGCGGCTCCGGAACCCAGCATACCCAGTTTCGCTACAATGGCTTTCCCCTGAGGGATGCGGCGGACACACAAAGCACCCTTCAATACTTCATCGGAGACCTCTATGGCGCCTCCAATATCGAGCAGGTGGAGGTCCTGAAGGGCACGAGCAGCACCCTTTACGGTTCCCAGGCGATGGGTGGAGTCGTCAATGTGATCCCCGAAAAATGGGTCGACGGGCTCGGGTTGGAGTGGCGGAACGAGGTGGGGGAGAGAAACACCTTTATCCAGAACGGGCGTATCTTTTATGGCAAGGAGGACCGCTACTATCTGGATATCGATCCACAGGTTGTCACGACCGACGGCGAGAACAACGGCGGCCCGAACGATTATTACTATGACAGCCTCGGCGGCACCATTGGCGCGGGTCTTCGGTTCGGGCCGGGAATGTCGGTCGAATTCAGCTCCATCACCTTCGACTCCGACCTCGCCTTGAGCGAGGTGAATCCCGCACTGGATGCCAACGGGCAGGTCGTGAAAAATCTGGCCAGTGAAGACGAACACCGTGAAAGCCTTATGACCCAGCAGGGCCTGAGTTTCAACCACGACGTCTCCGCGTTTTGGGATTATGGCCTCCGAGGGTCTTACGGCCGAACGGAGCGGCACTACTTCTGGTCGGATACACCGGGGGACCAGTCCAACTATGACGGGGAAACCACATACCTCGAGATGCAGCACAATCTGCGTCCGCTGGATTGGCTCACGGTGACGGCAGGGGCGGACTACGAGAAATCGGTCTATGACGGCCGGGAGCCGCGCAACCCGTACCTGGGTGATTACGATCCCGTCTATTACAACGAGCAGTGGGACAGCTGGGATGCCTTCGGGCAGATCGGTGTGTCACTGCTCGAAGATGCGCTGCGGATCAATGCCGGGGGGCGCTACACCCATCATGAACGGTTCGATTCCAAGACCGTCGGGGAGTTCTCGGCCGCCTATGCCTTCGATACAGGCACCCGGATCCACGGGCACACCGGATCGGGGTACCGTACGCCGTCCCTTTACGAGACCTACGGCGGGTACCTGTGGAACGGGCAGGTCATCAGCATCGGGAACCCGGATCTTCGCCCCGAGGAAAGCCGGAGCTATGAACTCGGTGTCGATCAGATGTTTATGGACGGACAGTTTACCATGGGGCTTACCTGGTTCCGCACCGATTTCGATGATCTGATCATCTTTGACGGTTTTGCGAATCGGTATGAAAACGCCAGTGAAGCCAAGGCGGAAGGGTTCGAGAGTTATGTGAACGTGAGACCCAACAAGCGGATCGACTTTGCGGCTGTCTACACCTATGCGTCGTCGCAGTACAAGGAAAAGGACAGTGACATCTGGGTCCGGCGGGAATATCTGCCCCGCAACAAGGCCAGCTTCATCACGACGGTGATTCCTGTGGAGGATCTGAGGGCTTCGGTGAGGATCAACTGGAGCGGCGACCGGATCGTGCCGCTCTATGACCCGAGTTGGAACAAGGTTCGTTATGAAGAGCCCAGCGTGGTGAGTGTGGATGCCGCCTTGAGCTATGCCGTGTGCAAGTGGCTGGAGGTCTGGCTGCGGGCCGAAAATCTACTCGACAAGGAGTACACCGAGAGTGGATTTACCATGCCCGGGCGCTGGATTTACGGCGGGACGAAGATCACCTTTTAACCCTCTCCTGATCACGGGGGGTCCGGGTGCAGGGGGGAAACCCCCTCACCCGGCATCGACAGAGAACCGTTCCAGCGGCCATCCCAGCGGAGTCGCCGCTTCGACAGGCGTGTGCTGGAGGTTGCTTCGATTGCCTGAGATCGGGATTTCGATATCACGCCGTGCGGGGAAGGATCGTGTCCTCCTGTGCGGTTCGAGGAGCGCAGAAGGACAGCATGACCGATAGGATCGAAGACGAGCATTGGACCGCAACGTGTCCCCGGGAGCCCGGACTCCTGATCGTGCATACCGGCAACGGAAAAGGCAAAACGACGGCCGCGATGGGGTTGGCCCTGCGGGCCGTCGGACAGGGGTTTCGGGTGCTGATGATCCAGTTTGTCAAGGGGAGCCGGCACTATGGGGAGTTGGAGGCGGCAAAGCACCTCCATCCCCTGTTTGAAATCCTCCCCCTTGGCCGGGGCATGATGCGGCCTTTTGGCCGTGAACCCGGGCCCAAGGACAGGGAGGCGGCTCGAGAGGCGTGGGAAAAAGGCCGATCGGCCATAGTCTCGAGGGAGTACCGGATGGTCATCCTGGACGAGATTCATATCGCCCTGCACAGGGGTTTGCTTCCGCAGGCCGAAGTGGTTGCCTTTCTGAGGGAACGTCCGAGAGACGTCCATCTGGTCTTGACCGGGCGCTGGGCGCCGGAGGAGATCATCGCCGAGGCGGACCTGGTCACGGAGATGGTCGAGGTCAGACATCCCTTCCGGAAGGGGATCTGTGCGCAAAGAGGGATTGAATTTTAAAAGGATCCAAACGTTTGAAAATGGACCGCGCGATGGGACGGAAGGAAACCGTGAGAGAGGCTTGGCAAGGAGAAATGATCGGTGCGCAGCCGGCGGCGCGGCCGCTCAGGACCCGCTATGTGATTCTGGTGCTGACCACCGACTGCAATCTGCGCTGCTCTTATTGCTATCACGGCGATATCGTCGCCAAGACCCCCACCATGTCTCGAGCGGTGGCGGAGGCCGCCGTCCGGCTGGCGATGGCGGGGGAAAAAAGATTTCATGTGCAACTGAGCGGAGGGGAGCCGACGCTGGTCCCGGAGATGATCGAATGGGTCGGCGGTCTGCTGCACCGTTCGAACGGTTCGGCTACGTTGGGTGTTCAGACCAACGGTACCCTGGTCGATCCCTCTGTTGTCCGCATCTTCAAGCGGTTCGGCATCCAGGTCGGGGTCAGCCTGGACGGCCCGCCGGATATCCAGGATGCGCAGCGGGGTGGAACGAGGTCGACGCTGAAAGGGCTCGAGCTTCTCAGACAATACGAGGTTCCCTTCAGCGTCACCAGTGTGGTGACCCGTAAGAGCGCCCGACATTTGGGGCGGCTTGGGCTGTTCCTCGGGGGGTTGCCGAACGTGTTCGGCCTTGGGTTGGATCTCCTGGTAACGAAGGGGCGTGCAATCGGGCGGACCGATGCGCCGCCGTCCGATCCGCAGACCTTGTACACCGGGGTGACAGAGCTTCTGAGAACGCTCGAGGCTGTAAACAGGATGCGCAGAAGGCCCATCCTCCTTCGGGAATGGGAGACCTGGCGGCAAAAACGACGAGGGGGCGCACCCTCACCTTTTTGCCACGCAGAGGCGGGCGAAAGCGTCGCGGTTCACCCCGACGGCAGCCTTTTCCCCTGCGGGCAGACGCTTGGAGACCCCGCCTTTGCCGCCGGCACGGTGGAGCATCCGGACCCCGCCGGTCTCCGGGCCTTGGCCGCCTTCGCCTGCGGGGGAGACGGGTGTGACCGCGCCGCGCCCGCAAACGCATGCGCCGGGGATTGCCCCAGCAGGCTTTATTACAACCGGAGCGGGCCGGAGTGTCTGGCACGGCACCTGTACCGGGCCTTCGGCGACTGGGAGAGGAGATTGTCGCCGTTTCCGGATCTTGGAAACGGGTCGGCATGCGAGATACGTTCAGGGGCGGAAAATAACTATGCAAGGATTTAAGTTGGTTTATTTCAGCGCCACCGGCATGGAGGTTCCTTCCTTGGGGGAAGGGGTGCGACTCTATGAGGCACAGGGCGGGAGGGTGCGGGTTGTCGCTAGGACGCAGACCCAACTTTTCGATGATGCAAGGGTGCGGGATTTCCTGAAGGAGGCCCTGGAGGTGGACGCAGTGTTGATGACGCTCCATGGCGGCAAGGCATCCTGCCCGGCATACGACGGACTGATCGAAGCGCTGGATGAGCGGCGCAAGGCCGGAAGTAGAACCCCCTACCTCCACATCGATCCCCAAAGCGGGGACGAAGACGGACTGCTCCTGGCACGCGATCACTCCCCGGATTTCGGTACGGCGCCGTGGGACAAAATCCACCGCTATCTGACATTCGGTGGAAGTGACAACGTCTGCCAGCTTCTAAAATACCTTCACAATCTCCTCTTTGCGGAGACAACCGAATGCCGGCCGCCTTTGGAGGTCCCGAACGAGGGGATCTATCACCCCGACCTCGCCGGTATCCCGTACCTCGAAGCGTACTTGTCCCGGAAGGTGGACCCTTCGAAGCCCACCGTGGGGCTGTGGTTCTACCAGTCCTATTGGCTCAACAACAATTTGGCCTTTGTCGACGCGATCATCCGGGCCGTCGAAGGGTCCGGGGCCAACGTGATCCCGGTCTTTCACCTGCGTTACAAGGATGCGGAGCGAGGGAACCGGGGCGCCGACGATGTGGTCGAGCAGTTCTTCATGGATGGCGGGAGGCCGCGCATCCAGGTCCTGATCAACCCGCTGATGTTCTCTCTCACACTGGCGGCCCCTGAATACGGCGGGCTTCTCCCTCGTTTGGGCGTGCCCGTCATTCAGGCGATGCTTTGCTCCGCTCCCTGCAGCCAGTGGGAGGCATCGGTTCAGGGCCTGCCCACCATGGATGTGTCCTATTCCGCGGCGCAGCCCGAATTCGACGGGGCGTTGATCACCGTTCCGGTGGCTACCCGCGAGCAGGAGGTGATCGATCCTGTCACGGGGGCGCTGTTGGTCAAATACAGGCCCATCCCGGAGCGGGTGGACAAGATGGTGCGTCTGGCCCTCAACTGGGCGCGGCTCGGCCGCACGCCCCCGGCCGAGCGCCGTGCGGCCATTGTCTTTCATCACTACCCGCCGCGCAACGACCGCATCGGGTGTGCGGCGGGTCTGGATTCCTTCGCGAGCGTCGTTGCCCTGCTGGACAGTATGCAGGCGGAGGGTTATCGGATCGAGCGGAGCTACGCCGACGGGAATGAACTGGCGGAGGAGATGCTGAGCCGCATGACCGCCGACCGCCGCTGGTCGACCCCCGAGCGGATGGCGGCGCGCGCGGAGGCGCAGGCCGGGCCGGAGAGCTTCGAGCCCTGGCACGCCGCGCTGCCGGAGGAGGTTCGGCGCAAGATGACCTCCGACTGGGGCGGGATGCCCGGGGACCTCTTTGTACACGATGGCCGAATGCTTTTCCCCGGGGTCGTGAACGGGAATGTGTTCCTCACGATTCAGCCCCCGCGCGGCTACCTCGAGAAGATCGACCAAATCTACCATGACATGCATCTTTCGCCGCCACACCCCTACCTCGCCCACTACCGCTGGATACGGGACATCTTCAAGGCCGATGTGGTGATGCATGTCGGGAAACACGGGTCGCTCGAGTGGCTGCCGGGGAAGGCCCTCGGGCTTTCGGGATCCTGCTATCCGGACCTGGCTGTCATGGACCTCCCCAATGTCTACCCCTACATCATCAACGATCCGGGCGAGGGCACCCAGGCCAAGCGGCGCTCCTACGCCTGCATCGTGGATCACCTCACCCCGGCCTTGACCCAGGCCGATCTGTATGACGATCTGGCCAAGGTGGAGGGGCTGATGAACGACTATGCCGCTGCCGCCGCCGAGGACCCGGGAAAGCTCGAGGTTCTGCGTCCCATGCTCTGGGAGGCGGCGGCCGCCGCAAACCTCGATAAGGACCTGGAAACCACGGAGGATGAGGCCCTGGCCGATTTCGACGGGTTCCTCGAGAGGTTGCACGCCTACCTCCGGGATCTGGCCGACACCATGATCAACGACGGCCTTCACGTGATGGGACAGCCGCCCGAGGGCGAGCGTTTGGTCGATTTCGTCGTCCAACTCACCCGGCTGCCCAACGGCGGCGTTCCATCCCTGCGGGAGGCCGTGCTCGCAGCCATGGGTTTCGAGCACGACGATGTCCTCGAAAACCGGGGCCGCAGACTGCCGCGTTTCGACAACCGCACGGGCGGTGAAATCCTGCGGGAGGCCCACGAGAAGGCCCTGGCGATGGTTCGTGGCCTCGCAGCGGGGGGGTTTCGGCCGGAGACCGTCGAAGGGATTGTCGCAGGGCATTTCCCGGAGGGTTCCAGCGATGCGCAGGCGGCCCTTCTCTACATCGCCGGGACCCTCGTCCCCAACATCCGCCGCTGCACCGACGAGATCCACTTCAGCCTTCAAGGGTTGAGGGGAGGCTTCGTCCCCCCCGGGCCCTCCGGTGCGCCCAGCCGCGGTCAGGCGGATATCCTGCCGACGGGCCGCAACTTCTACTCCGTGGACCCCAAAAGGATCCCCACCCCTGCAGCCTGGGAGGTGGGGGTCCGTCTGGGGGATGCCCTCATCGAACGGTGTCTTCAGGAAAACGGCCGCTACCCCGAGAGCGTCGGGATCCTGGTCTTCGGGACGTCGACCATGCGGACTCGCGGAGACGATATAGCGGAGATCTACTATCTGATGGGGCTCCGCCCGGTCTGGCAGGAGGGGAGTGGCCATGTTTCAGGGCTCGAAGTGATCCCCGCAGGCGAGCTGAAGCGTCCCCGCCTGGATGTCGTCCCCCGCATATCCGGATTTTTCCGGGACGCCTTTCCAAACCTCGTCGAACGGATCGACGAGGCCGTCCGCATGGTGGCGACGCTGAAAGAGCCCCCGGAGACGAACCTGCTGCGCCGAAACGTCTTCAGAGATTTGGAGGCCTATCGCGGCGAGGGGATGATGGAGGAGGAGGCCTGGCGGGAGGCGACCTTCCGCGTTTTCGGTTGTCCGCCCGGCACCTATGGGGCGGGGGTGGCCGAACTGGTGGAATCCAAGAACTGGAAGACGACGGAAGACCTCGGCAACAACTACATCCGCTACTCTTCCCATGCCTATGGCCTCGGCAGCTACGGTCGTCAGAAGCCCAATGTATTCCGCCGGGTACTCTCACGCATGGAAGTGACCGTCAAAAACGAGGATTCCCGCGAGTACGACATGATGTCGTGTACGGACTACTACAACTATTACGGCGGTCTGATTGCAGCTGCCAGGACGGTCCGCGGGTCGCTGCCTTTTGCCGTCATGGGGGACAGCGCCGACCCCAAGCGCATAAAAATCCGCACCACGTTCGAGGAGGCCCGGCACGTGCTGCGGGCGCGCCTCGTGAATCCGAAGTGGCTCGAAGGGATGAAGCGGCACGGCTACAAAGGGGCCGGGGACATCTCTCACATGATGGACGTGGTCCTCGGGTGGGACGCCACCGCGGAGGTGATCGAGGACTGGATGTATGCAAAGATCGCCGATGCCTACGCCCTGGACCCCGCGATGCGACGGTGGATGAAATCGGTCAATCCCTATGCCCTGCAGAACATCCTGGACAAGCTCCTCGAGGCCATCCAGCGCGGTATGTGGCAGGCGGGCGAGGAGATGGAGGCGTCCCTGCGCCAGGCCTATCTGGACATCGAGGGCGAGATCGAGGAGAGGACCGAATGATGCGGCGGAAGAGAGGGCCCTCCGCCGGGTCGGCAGCCCGTCTCCGGATCCCGGTTTTGGGCATCTTCGCCCTTGGATTTTTGATCGTGTTTCCGGGGCCTTCCTCCGGGGCCGCCGCTGTTCATGCGGCACCGGAGCGGGGAAAGACCGTTCTTCACGTGGATGACCTGGGCAGGGAACGTCGTCTTCCCTGGCCGCTCGAGCGCGTGGCGGTGTTGGGTGGGGGGGCCGCCGAGATCACCTGCGCCCTGGGCTGCAGCGACAGGATTGTCGCCCGTTCGGCCTGGCTGACCTGGCCCGGGCGCATGGCCTCCGTTCCGAGCATCGGAACCCCAAGCTTTCCGAACCTGGAGCTTCTATGGCAGATCAAACCCGACGCGGTCATCGCGGATACCCACTTTCACGAGACGGCGGGGCAGATGGAGGCGGTCGGGGTCCCGGTGATTTTTCTGAACGGCTATGCTTTTCGGGATGTGCCTGCCGCCATAGCCGCTCTGGCCCGCCTCTATGGCTGCCCGGAAAGCGGAGAGCGCCTGACGGCCTGCCTGAAGGGCCTTGAAGCGCTGCTCGAGACGCGCCTGGCGGGTCTTTCGATCCATGCGCGACCGGGTGTCTTTCAAGGATTCGGCGGCGACCTTCTGCGGACCTTCGGCCGGAACAGCGGCCGGTGCCTCGTGGAAGCGGCCGGGGGGCGGAACGTGGCCGAAAACCTCCCGCTTCCCTTCCAGCGTGTTTCGCCCGAGTGGGTGATCGCGGAGGCGCCGGACCATCTCCTCATCGGCGCCGATCTTCGAGGGGTCGATGACCGGATCCCATCCGCTGCATCCGTGAATCGGCTGAGGAAAGAGGTGATGTCGAGGCCCGGGATCAGGGGCCTTGCGTGTGTCAGGCAGGCTCGCGTTTACCTGATCGATCACCGGATCGGCTATGGCCTGCGGACACTCATCGGCGCCCTTCACCTGGCGAAGGCGATCCACCCGGAGCGCTTCTCGGGCATCGATCCGCAGGCGGTTCACGCCTCGCTGTTCAAGGCGTTTTTCGGGGTGGACCTCGATGGGGGTTATTTCTATCCATGAGCGGCACCGGCATCGAGAAAGCCGCTTTTTCCACTGGAGGCAGCGAAGGCGCAGGCAGGGGCCTGATCCTGGGCGTACTCTTCGCCGCGCTCCTGGCTGTGGCGCTTGGCGGCGCATCCGTCGGCCTTCCCGCGGTGGGGGCCCGGGAGGTCCTGGGGGCCTGCCTGGGCTGGGCCTGTTCGGATTGGGCTGTCCCGGACGAGGTCCGGCTCCTGGTCTTTGACTTGCGGCTTCCCCGGGTCGCACTCGGCGCGGTGGCGGGGATGGGCCTTGCCCTTGCGGGCGCAGCGACGCAGGGGGTGCTCCTGAACCCGCTCGTAAGCCCCGTCGTCCTCGGGGTATCCGCCGGAGCGGCCTTCGGCGCGGCGCTGGCCATCGTACTCGGGTGGGATATGGTGGGCGCCGGGCGATGGCTGGTGGTGGGAAACGCCTTTGCCGCGGCGATGCTCGCTATGTTCACCACCTACGGCATCGCGCGCGTCAAAGGTTCGTCCCGCGAAACCATCATCCTTGCGGGGATCGCCGTCGGCTATATCTTCTCGGCCCTGGTGGCGATCCTGCAGTACGTCGCCCGTGACGAGGACCTGCGCTCCGTGGTGTTCTGGCTGATGGGGAGCCTGTGGAATGCGCGTCTTGCCACGGTGATGCTGATCTTGCCCCTTGTGGCGGTCATCTTTGCGCTCCTGATGGTCTACGCATGGGATCTGAACGTGCTTGCGGCGGGAGAAGAGGTGGCCGTCAGTCTGGGGGTCAAGGTCCGGCGCCTCCGACTGCTGGTCCTTACGGCCGGGGCCCTGGTCACGGCCGGGGTCGTGGCGTTTACCGGGGCCATCGGGTTCGTCGGGCTCATGGCGCCGCACATGGCCAGGATTCTGGTAGGCATGGACCACCGGTATTTGGTGCCCGCATCGGGCCTGCTGGGGGCGATTCTTCTGCTTGCAGCCGATACGGCGGCCCGAAGTCTGGTCTGGCCGGTCGAGGTCCCTGTGGGGATCATGACCTCTCTGGTGGGGGGACCGTTCTTCATCTATCTCTTGTGGCGGAGGAAAAAGGATTGGTGGGGGTGAGGATTGCAGCGGAGGCCCTTTGGTTTGCTTATGGCGGTGAACCGGTCCTGAAGGACATCAGCCTGGATGTCGGGGAAGGTCGTCTGGTTTGCCTGATCGGTCCGAACGGCTCGGGCAAGAGCACCTTTCTACGGATTCTGGCCCGTATCCTCAAGCCGCAGAAGGGATCGGTCTACCTGGATGGCCGAAGCATGGCGCGGTTCGCCAGCCGTGACCTCGGTAAAATGATCGGGTATGTCCCCCAGCACGGCTCCCAGCTGTTTTCGACCCGGGTCTTCGAGGTGGTCATGATGGGGCGCAAGCCGCATCTCTCTTTCCGGGTCAGCGCCCGGGACCGGAGTGTGGTCATGGAAACCCTCGGCCTTCTTTCCATGTCGGGCTTCGTGTCGCGCTTTTTCGATGAACTGAGCGGCGGGGAGAAGCAGAAGGTCCTCCTCGCACGCGCCCTGGCCCAGGAAACCGGGATCCTGCTCCTGGACGAACCGACGAGCGACCTCGATCCGAAGTACCAGCTGGACGTCATGACTCTTTTGAAAAGATTGCAGCGGGACAGAGGCCTCACCATCGTGGTGGCGCTCCATGACCTCAACCTGGCCGCACGTTTTGCGGATTTCGTGGTGATGATGCACCAGGGACGAATATTTGCCCAGGGGTCGCCCGCCGAGGTCCTGAATGAGGAAAATATCGCCTGCGTTTATCAGATCGAGGCGAGGATCCTCGAGGACGGCAGCGGCGGCCGGGTGATCGCCGCCGAAAGGGCGATGACATCGGACGGTGACGTTTCATGAGAAGCCTTTCGAAAGGCAGAGGACTTTGCATGCTGCGAACGAGGGCGGCGCTGGTCCGCGCGCCCTTCTCCGAAACCTGTGCAACGGTTTCAAAGGGGGATTTGAGGAAAGGATGCCGGGAAACCCTTCATTGAGAATCGCACTGGTCCATCTGAACGTGCATTACAAGCAGCCCGCCAGGAATCGTGAGGCATTGCTCCGGCTCAACCGGGAAGCGGCCCGATCAGGGGCGGCCCTCATCCTGAACACGGAGATGGCGGTTGCCGGCTTTTCATTTCTTTCCCGGGAGGACGTCGCTCCGTTCGTGGAGACCCGGGACGGGGCGACGATCGAGGCCCTTGCGGATCTGGCGGCCGAATCCGGGGTGTACATCGGCGTGGGCCTTCCCGAGGTGGACGAGGCGAGCGGCATTTTCTACAACAGCGCGTTCGTGCTGGGGCCTGTCGGCCGGATCGTCTGCCGCTATCGAAAGGTGAGTGCCGAGGCACGCTGGGCCTGTCCGGGGCCGGAAAAGCAGGATGCCTTTTTCGACACCGTCTGGGGTCGCATCGGCGTCCTCATCTGTTCGGACACTTACTATGGCCTGATGCCGCGGATGATGGCGCTGCGCGGGGTCGATCTCCTCTGGGTGCCGGCCAACTGGCCGCCGGGGGGGTTCGACCCGTTGGAACTCTGGCAGGGGCGCGCCTGCGAGAACGGCTTGACGATTGCGGCGTGCAACCGGACCGGAAAGGACCGGATCATGGACTGCTCATCAGCCGTCTCGTGTGTCTTCGGGCCGGGGGGAGAGGCGCTTCTGGCCTCTTCTTCCGCGGATTCGGCGGTTTTCCTGGTGGATCTGCTCCTGGACGCCGACGGGCGTCTGAGCGGCGCCCGACGCGAAGCGCGCCTGGCCGATCGCACTCCGGCGTGTTACCGCCCCCTGTATCTCGACTGCCGCCTGATCGACGATATGACGGCCCACTATGGGCTGCCGGAACCGGGCGAGATCGGCGTGCACTGTCTGGTCCCCGGGCGGGACGGTCTGGACCTGGAGGCGATCGAGGGTTATATGGCGTCTGCCGAGAAATCCGATTCCGACCTGCTCGTTTTGCCCCGGGTCTCGGGGGCGGACTTCGGCCGGGAGAGGATCGAGGCCTTTGCGAAGCGCTGCAACATAGCGGTTGCGGCAGCGGTCCGGAACGGTGGGCCGGGGTGTGAGTGGATCCTCACCGGCGGGGGGCGGTTGGAGTCCTTCCGTCTCGAGGAACCGGCGGTTTCCGGGGAATGGCCGTTTCCCGCCGTGACCTTCGGGCCGGCGAAAATCGCCCTCGCGCCCCTGAGCTCCTTGGCGCACCCCGAACTGGCCGTCGCCTTTTCAAAACTGGGCTGCGATATCGTCCTGGCGTCCGAGGATCGTCTGACCCCGGCCGAGGCCCGTCTGGGGGCGCTTCGGACCCTGGAGGGGCTCTCTGTTGCGGTGTGCGCGTGGAACGAAGCCCGGATTTTCGGCCGTCCGGAAGGCCACGAGCGGTGGAGTGAAAGGGTGTTCAACGGTCCGGGGATTTGCTCCGAAATCCTCGACACCCGGCGGACACGCCGGAAGCGTTTTCAGGACCGCGTGGATTTCGACCTCCTCCTAAAGGCGCCATGATGAGACCCCTGTATCCGTTCGAAGCCCTGGTAGGGCAGGAAGAGATGAGGCTGGCCCTCGTGGTCAATGCCGTGAATCCCAGGGCTGGCGGGGTGTTGCTGCGCGGGGAGAAAGGGACGGCAAAGTCCACCGCCGTGCGCGCCTTGGCGGCGATCCTGCCGGAGATCGCGGTGGTCAGCGGGTGTCCGCTTCACTGCGACCCGGCGCGGCCGGAGGAGTGGTGCCCGGGCTGCCGCATCGCCGGGGGCCAACCCGCGGCCGAGAAGCGCTGCGCCCCTTTGGTGACGCTCCCCCTGAACGCCACCGAGGATCGGGTGATTGGCGGGATCGATCTGGGCGCGGCCATCCGCGATGGCGTTTCCTCGATGCAGCCCGGTCTGCTGGCCGAGGCCCACCAGGGGATCCTTTACATCGACGAGGTGAACCTCCTGGACGACCATCTGGTGGACGTCGTGCTGGATGCCTCGGCATCCGGAACGAACGTGGTGGAGCGGGAGGGGATATCCCTCCGCCATGCCTGCCGTTTCGTTTTGGTCGGGACTATGAACCCCGAGGAGGGAGAACTCCGTCCCCAGCTGCTCGACCGGTTCGGTCTGTGTGTGGAGGTGGTGGCCGAAGGCGAACTGGAGAAACGCGTCCTGCTGATGGAGCGGCGCGAGGATTACGACAGGGATCCAAGGGGGTTTATCGCCCGCTGGGAAGACCAGAACAGGGAGCTGGCCGCGCGGATTGCGCTGGCCCGTGAGCGGCTGGCCCGTGTGCGGTTCCCCGGTCGTCTGCGATCCTTCGTATCCGAGCTTTCACGGGAGAACAACGTCGCCGGTCACCGCGCGGATCTCGTCATGGAGCAGGCCGCCTGCGCCTTGGCTGCCTATGAAGGAAGAGGGGAGGTGACGTCGATGGACATCCAGCGGGTGGCGCCCGCCGCGTTGCGGCACCGGAGGCGGGAAGCGCTCCCGCCCCCTCCGCCTCCTCCGCTTCCCGATCCTCCGGAGAAGGAGAATGACCGGGAAGATGGCGAAAACGGGGGTCGCGAAGAGGAGACGAACCAGACGGCGCCTCAGGAGGACGCCCGGCAAAATGACCAGCGGAACGAAACCTCGCCGCCGGAGACCCCTTCCGGAGAGGCGGGACATGAACCGCCGCCCGAGCGGGAAGGTGGGGACTCCCACGACGAGGTGTTCGCGGTCGGCGCTACCTTCACCGTCCAAAAATTCGGCACGCCGAAGGACCGCGTGCTCCGGCGCGGTTCGGGACGGCGGAGCCGTTCGCGGGTTTCCCTGAAGCAGGGGCGCTACGTAAGGAGTGTCGCTGGCGCCCAAAACGGCGATATCGCCTTCGATGCCACCATCCGGGCAGCGGCGCCGCATCAGCGTCGGCGCGACAGGACGAACGGTCTCGCCTTTGTCCTGCGGGATGAGGATCTGCGGGAAAAGGTACGGGAGAGGCGGCTGGGGAATTTCCTCCTTTTTCTGGTGGATGCGAGCGGTTCCATGGGGGCCTCGGGACGGATGGCAGCCTCCAAAGGAGCGGTCATGTCGCTTCTCCTGGACGCGTATCAGAAGCGTGACCGGGTGGCTATGATCTCCTTTCGAAAGGGTGAGGCGACGCTGAACCTTCCCCCCACCTCGTCGGTGGAGGCGGCCGCGCGGTTTCTCGGTGAACTCCCGGTGGGTGGAAGGACCCCCCTTTCCGCGGGGCTTCTCAAGGCCCATGATGTGTTGCGAAGCCAACTCCTCAAAGATCCGACCCTGCGTCCCATTACGCTGGTTATCACGGACGGCAAGGCCAATGCGCCCCTCGGAGAGGCCATTCCTCCCGTGGAAGAGGCGCTGGCTTTGGCAGGGCGCCTGGCCGCCGATGAGCGGATCCGGTTCATGGTGGTGGACACGGAAGAGGAGGGAATGATCACCTTCGGCCTTGCCCGCCGCCTGGCTTCCGCGCTGCGGGCCGAATACTTCAAGGTCGACGATCTGAAAGCCGAAGCGCTTTTATCCGTCGTGAAAGGATATACGCAATGAGCAAGCAATCCGTTTACCCCTTTCCGGCCATTGTCGGGCAGGAAAGGATGAAACTCGCCCTGATCCTGAACGTGATCAACCCGACGCTCTCGGGGGTCTTGATCCGGGGGGAAAAGGGCACGGCCAAATCCACGGCGGTCAGGGCCCTGGCCGAGATTCTGCCCGAGATCGAGGTGGTGGCCGATTGCCCCTTTCAACGGGCCCCATGGGACGATGCGGAGATATGCCGCGATTGTCCGAGGGCGGCCTGCCGGGAAGGGATTCTGGGGGGTGCTGTGCCGGGCACGGTGCGCCGCAGGATTCGGGTGGTCGAACTGCCGATCGGGGCCACCGAGGACCGGGTGGTGGGGACGCTGGATCTCGAGAGCGCCCTCAAACGGGGAGAAAAACAGGTGGAGCCGGGGCTCCTGGCCGCCGCCCACCGCGGGATCCTTTATGTGGACGAGGTCAACCTGCTGGACGACCACGTCGTGGACATCCTTCTCGATTCAGCGGCGATGGGCGTCTGCACCGTGGAGCGCGAAGGCATCTCTTTTTCCCACCCCGCACGGTTTACGCTGGTGGGCACGATGAACCCGGAGGAAGGTGAATTGAGACCGCAGCTTCTGGACCGGTTCGGTCTGTGCGTGCATGTGGAAGGGGCGCACGATGCCGGGGAGCGGGTGGCCGTCATGGAGCGGCGCGCCGCATTCGATGCGGATCCGGAGCGCTTTGTCCGGCAGTGGGAACCGGAGGTGCGCGGATGGGTCGAGAAGATCCGTCTTGCGCAGGAGCGCCTCTCCGAAGTGAGGGTGGACCGCGGGCTCCTTTTCGAGATCGCTCGGTACGGTTTGGATGCGGGGGTGGATGGCCACCGGAGCGACATCGTCATGCTGAAGACCGCCAAGACCCACGCCGCGTGGGAAGGCCGCTTGGAGGTCGTACGGGCCGATATCGAAGCGGCGGCTGAACTCGCCCTTCCCCATCGGGTGAGGCGTCAGCCCCTGCAGGACGTCGCCCTGGATCTCAAAGCCATTCGCAGGGCGGGTTCGGTCGGGCAGGGGGTGTCATGATCGTCATCGAGGGCCTCGAGAAGCGCTACAAATCTGTCTATGCCCTGCGGGGCGTCGATCTGCACGTGCCCAGGGGCGAACTTTTCGCCTACCTCGGGCCCAACGGCGCCGGCAAGACCACGACCATCCGGATCCTGGCCGGGCTGACGCTCCCCACATCCGGAAAGGTGCACCTGAACGGGGTCTCGATCCATCGGAATGGGCCGGCGGCGCGGCGCCTGGTCGGCGTGGTGCCGCAGTCCATCAACCTGGACCAGGAGTTGACGGTGTTCGAGAACATGGACATCCATGGCCGGCTTTTCGGGATGCCAGGCAGAAAGCGCCGGGCGAGGATCGAAGAGATGCTGCAGTATGTCGAGTTGTCCGAGCGCAGCCGAAGCCTTGTCAAAGAGCTTTCCGGCGGGCTCAAGAGGCGTCTGATGATCGCCCGGGCCCTGGTCCATTCCCCTGCGATCCTCTTTCTCGACGAACCGAGCGTCGGCCTCGACGCCGCCGTGCGCCGCAGGATCTGGGGCCTCATTCGGCGGGTGCAGCGGCTGGGCACCACCATCTTCCTCACGACGCACTATATCGAGGAGGCGGAGTTTCTGGCCGATCGGGTGGCCTTCCTCGATCAGGGGCGGATCGTGGCCCTGGACCGCCCGCGCCCTCTGATGGATGCCGTCGGCGCGTGGGCGCTCGACCGGGTGGGTGAGGACGGGATCGAGACCCGCTATTTCGAAAGGGTGGAGGAGGCGCGCCGATCCGCGGCTGAGCGGGATGAAGGGTTCACCCTCAGACGCGTCAATCTGGAGGATGCCTTCCTTTCGCTGACCGGAAAGAAGGTGCAGTGATGCGTGGATGGTTTGCAGTCTACTATCGGGAACTCCTGATCATCGAGCGGCGGCTTTGGAAGCTCCTGGCATCGATGGCTGTTTCGCCCTTTCTCTATCTGGTCGCCTTCGGGTACGCGATGGGGAAAGGGGTGGAGATCGACGGGCGTCCCTATCTCGAATACCTCCTGCCGGGCCTCGTCGCGATGAACACCATGACCCAGTCCTTCGCCATCTCGAGCGAGATCAATATCACGCGTTTCTACTGGCAGATCTTCGAGGAGTTCCAGGCGGCCCCGATCCGCAATCTGGCCTATGTCACCGGTGAGGTGTGCGCGGGAATCACCCGCGCCCTGCTCTCCGTGCTGGTGATCCTGGTGCTGGGGGCCGGGTTCGGGGTCCTTCCTTCGCTCAACCCGGCCTTCTGGGGCATGGTGATCCTGAACAGCCTGACCTTCTCGGCCCTCGCGGTCTGCCTGGCCATGCTCGTGAAATCGCATGCAGACCAGGCGCTTTTGAACAGTTTTATCATCACCCCAATGGCCTTTCTGGGGGGGACCTTTTTCCCGGTCGAACGACTGCCTGCCTGGGCGCAAGGCGTGCTCTCCTTTCTGCCGCTGACCCATGCCTCGCGGGCGATCAGGGCTTCGGCCCATGGCATGCCGGCCGATGGCACCGCTTTCGTCTTTCTGGGGGTGAGCGGGGCCTGTTTTTTTGGCCTGGCGCTCCTCGCCGTCAACGCCGCCCGGGATTGAACGGGGACTGGCAGGCCAATGGACCCATAAGCTGTCCCGCAGCACCGGGGGCGGTTCGCCGGAGAGGCGTCAGGGATGGAAACCGCAAAGGAAGAGGTTGGATGAAAGACATTCCGATAGTTCTGGCCGCGTTCGGCACGACGACCCGTGCCCTCGAGACCTATGACTTTATCGGGGAGCACATCGAGCGCCGATTTCCGGGCCATGCCGTTCACTGGGCCTATTCCTCCAGGATGGTCAGAAGCCGCCTGAAGGTCAGGAAGGGCATCGAGCTTCCGGACCCGGGGCGGGTACTCGCCGGGTTGGAGCAGGAAGGGCATTCGTGGGCCGTTGTCCAGTCCATGCACCTTGTCTGCGGCCATGAATTCTATCGCCTGGTCGAGGAGGTGGCGGGGCATGGGGTGCGCGTGTCCATGGGGCTCCCCCTTCTCGCCGGTCCGGCGGATTACCGCGCGGCGGCCCGGGCCGTCGATCGCGGCATTCCCTGCTGCGGGGAGGAGGCGCTTCTGCTGGTCGGCCATGGCACGGACCATCCGATCTGGTGCGCCTATCCGGCGCTCGAAGGGCTTTTCAGAGAGACGTGTCACCGGCGGGTCTTTGTCGGTGTCGTGGAAGGCGACGCGCCCCGGCAAAAGACCCTGGACGCCATCCGCAAAGCGGGGATCCGGCGCGTGATGCTGGTCCCCTTCATGCTCGTCGCGGGCACCCATTTCCTCGAAGACCTGGCCGGGGAGGAGGATTCCTGGAGGCAGGCGCTCGAATCGGCGGGGCTGGAGGTGATCCTGCATGATCATGGCTTGGGCTTGAATCCGGCGGTCGTGGAGTGTTTCGCGGCCCATATCCGGGAGGCCCTGGACGTGATTCCAACGCAGGCGCAGATCGGCGGAGTGCAGCCCCCGGTTCGCCACCCGGTCTCGGCCGGTGAAAGGAGGCCCTGATGAACGAAGGAGAAATGCGGCCGGATGGGGGATGCCGGGCGCTCATGTTCCTGGGCACGGGGAGCGACGTCGGCAAATCCGTCGTGACCGCCGCCTTCTGCCGGATCCTGAAGCGCCGGGGGTACCGCGTGGCCCCCTTCAAGGCCCAGAACATGTCCAACAACAGCTATGTCACCGTCGAAGGAGGGGAGATCGGCCGGGCGCAGGTGGTTCAGGCCGAGGCCGCCGGGCTTCTCCCATCGGTGGATATGAACCCGATCCTCCTCAAACCGTCGACCGGTATGGGCGCGCAGGTCGTGATGCACGGGCAGGTCTACGGGCGGCTGGATGCCCTCGATTACCATCGGCTCAAGCCGCGCCTGCGGAAGGCCGTCCTGGAGGCCTACCGACGGCTTGCATCGCAGCACGAGGTGATCGTCCTCGAAGGTGCGGGCAGTTGCTGCGAGATGAACCTCAAACGGAACGATCTGGTCAATTTCGCCATGGCCAAGGCGGTGGGGGCCCCGTGCATCCTCGTGGCGGATATCGACCGGGGGGGAGTCTTCGCCCAGATCATCGGGTCCTGGCACCTCATGAGCCGCCGGGAGCGGGCGCTCACGGCCGGGTTTATCGTGAACAAGTTTCGTGGGGACGAACGGCTCTTCGCCTCCGGCGTGGAATATATCGAGAAGCGCACAGGGAGGCCGGTCCTCGGGGTGGTGCCCTTCTTCGAGGATATTGTCATTGACCAGGAAGACTCGGTGGCGCTCCAGGAAGATCGGCGCGCCATGGCGCGGACCGCACCCGATAAGGTGAACATCGCGGTGCTCCGGTTTCCGGTCATCTCCAATTTCACCGACCTCGAGGCGCTGGAGGGGGAGCCCGGCGTCGTCGTCAATTACCTTTCCCGGCCGGCGGACCTTTCCAGTGACTACGATGCCCTGATCCTCCCGGGGACGAAGAACGTGATGGAGGACGCGGTCTGGCTCGAGAAAACCGGCTGGATACCTGTGGTGCGGGCATTCCTTGGATCGGGCAGGCGGGTCCTCGGCATTTGCGGGGGTTACCAGATCATGGGCGAGGCCGTCGAGGACCCCTGGGGCGTGGAGTCCGAACGCCCGGAGGTCCCGGGCCTCGGTATTCTTCCGGTGAAAACCGTCCTCGCTGAGGAAAAGGTCGTCCGCAGGGTGGCGGGGCGTTCCCTGATCGGCGGGGAGCGCGTCGCGGGCTACGAGATCCACATGGGGCTTACGGCCCCGATCGGCGGCGAGGGAGAGGCGTTTTTGGAGCTTCATCGGCCCGGGGAAAGAAACGGCTGGCAGGACGGCTGGGCGGTCAGGGGTGGATTGGCGGCCGGCACCTACCTGCATGGGATCCTCGACGAACCGGGGTTTCGCGGGGCGTTTCTGAATGCGCTGCGGCGGGCGAAAGGACTTGGGGAAAGCAAACCCGGCCCCGGCAGGCGGAGGCGCTTTCACCAATACGACCGGCTGGCGGATCACTTCGAGGCCCATTGCGATGTGCCGCGCATCCTGGGACTTGTGGAGGGGTGAAGTGATGACGGCTGTCAGCCCGGGGCTCGCCGCCTTCTGCATCGCAGGGACCCACAGCGGGTGCGGTAAGACCACCGTTTCGCTCGGCGTCATGGCGGCCCTGAGGGCGCGCGGCTGCAGGGTCCAGGCCTTCAAGGTGGGGCCGGATTTCATCGATCCGGGGCACCACCGCCGGGTTACCGGAAGGCCGTCTCACAATCTGGACGGGTGGATGCTCGATCGGGAGGCCAATCAGCGCCTCTTCGACCGCTACGCGGCGGATGCCGACGTCGCTGTGGTGGAGGGTGTCATGGGGCTTTTCGACGGCTTTTCGGGGTCGGATGAGGCGGGCTCGACGGCGCAGATGGCCAAATGGCTCGGCCTGCCGGTCATCCTCGTGATCGATGCGCGGGCCGCGGCGCGCTCGGCGGCGGCCGTCGCCCTGGGGTTCGCGCGCTTCGACCCGGGGCTCCGGCCGGCGGGGGTGGTCTTCAACCGGGTGGGGAGCCGCAGCCACGCGCAGATGCTCACCGAGGCGGCCGAAGGCCTTCGAGATGTTCCCGTTTACGGCTGCCTCGAGCGCGAGGAGCGGATCGCCATGCCGTCCCGGCACCTGGGCCTGGTGACGGACGAGGCGCGGGCCTTGAATGATGAAGGGGTGAAGCGGCTCGTAGACTGGGTGGAGCGCGGGGTGGACCTCGATCGATTGCTCCGCCTGGGATGTCGGGCGACGGGTGCCCCTTCGGCGGGAAGCGCGGCAGGAGGCCCGGGGATACGCATCGGGATCGCGATGGACGAGGCCTTTTCCTTCTATTACGAGGAGAACCTCCGCTTGCTGCGGGAGGCCGGGGCCGAGGTGGTGCCGTTTTCCCCTTTGAAGGACAGCAGACTCCCGGATGATATCCAGGGGCTCATCCTGGGCGGCGGCTATCCGGAGCTTCACTGCGAGGCGCTGACCCGGAACCGCGCCATGCTCGAATCGATCCGGACCTTCGGCCGCGCGGGCCGCCCGATCTATGCGGAGTGCGGCGGGTTGATGGTCCTGTCCGAGGCCATCCATGACGAGAGCGGCCGCCGGTTCCCCATGGCGGGGTTTTTCCCGATGGAGATGCGTATGGAAAAGCGGCTGCGGGCCTTGGGCTACAGGGAGGTGGTGACCGTCAGGCCCTGCCTCCTGGGGCCGGCCGGGACGGTGGTCCGGGGGCATGAGTTCCATTATTCCGGGATCGCCGCAAGAACCGGTGAGGTGGCCTGCAGCTACCGGGTGAGCGACCGCAAGGGGACGGAAGGGGTTCCGGAGGGGTACGCCGTGGGCCGCGTCCTCGGTTCTTATGTGCATCTGCATTGGGGATCGAACCCCGAGGTCGCGCACCAGTTCGTGAAGGTCTGTGGGGAGTCGGCCGGAAGGCCCCGGCAAGGCAAAAACGGCTGTCTGTGAAGATATCTGGAAAAAGGTTTGGAGCATGATGCCGACAAGCGGTTCAACCGAAACCGAAAAGGGGATGCTGTTGCGCCCGGAGGAGATCGAGGCACGTTCGTTCGCCATCATCGACCGGGAGGTGCCGGAGCCCCGTCCCTTCGAGGGTCGGGTGTGGGCCGTGGTGCGGCGGATGATCCACACCACGGCCGATTTCGACATGCCGACCCTGGTCCGCTTCCATCCCGACGCCGTCGCAGCCGGGGTCGGCGCTCTGCGGCGGGGTTGCCTGATCGTGACGGATACCCACATGGCCCGGATGGGGATGACGCGTCGGCGCATCGACCGGCTTGGATGCGAGGTGGCCTGCCACGTGGACGCACCGGAGGCGGCGCAGCGTGCCGCAAGGGAAGGGATCACGCGCTCGGTGGCCGGCGTGGATCTGGCGGCGCCGCACATCGACGGCGGAATCTGGGTGGTCGGAAACGCGCCGACCGCCCTCCTCAGGATCCTGGACTGGCTTTCGGGCGGGCGCTGCCGGCCGGCCCTCGTCGTGGGCATGCCCGTGGGGTTCGTCAACGCGGCCGAATCGAAGGACCGGCTCATGAACCAGGCGAAAGTCCCCTATATCAGCCTTTGCGGCAGGAAGGGCGGGTCTGCGCTGGCGGCCTGCGTGGTGAACCAGTTGGCGGAGTTCGCTTTGGAAGAGGCCTCGTGAAAGGCTTGGGGAGGGTGCATGGGGGTTGCAGGTGAGCCGTAGAGAACTGCGGGAAGGGTTTACCACGGGCTCGGCCGCCGCCGCTGCCGCCAAGGCCGCTGCCACGCTGCTTCTATCCGGCCGGCGCTTGGACACGGTGGATATCCCGCTTCCGGAAGGCGGGCGCCTCGTGGTGCCCCTGGCGGCGGTGGAATGGGAGGGCCGGGGGGCGGCGGCGACGGTCGTCAAGGACGCCGGCGATGACCCGGATGTGACTCACAGGGCCCGGATCCGTTGCCGCGTGGCATTCACTGTCGGGGGGCCGCCAGGGGGGGTGTCACTGAGAGGGGGCGCAGGCGTCGGCAGGGTCACCCGCCCCGGGTTGCCGGTGGATGTGGGTGAGCCGGCGATCAACCCGGTCCCGCGGCGGCAGATCACGCAGGCGGTGCACGAGGTGGACGGCTTCGGTCCGGCGGACGGTCTGGTGGTGGAGATCGAGGTGCCGGACGGGGAGCGCATCGCCCGCAGGACGTTGAACCCGCGGCTGGGGATCCTGGGAGGGATCTCCATCCTGGGCACCCGGGGGACGGTGCGCCCCTTCTCGAACGAGGCCTACCGGGAGACTATCCGCCTGGGGTTGGATATGGCCCGGGCGGGCGGTATCCGTTCCATCGCCTTTTCGACCGGGGGCAGGAGCGAGTCTTTCCTGGCGGCCCTGCGGCCCGGGATCCCTCCTGAGGGGCGTATCCAGATCGCCGATTTTTTCGCCTTTTCTCTGAAGGAGGCCCGCAAGCGTGGGTTTGAAGCGGTATGGATGGCCTGTTTCTTCGGGAAACTTCTCAAGATCGCCCAGGGGCACGGCTATACCCACGCGCATAAGGCCGCCCTGGATTTCGGCCGGCTGGCCGACGGGTGTTCGGCGGAGGGGCTCGACCAGGAACGGGCCCACAGGGTCATGGCCGCCAATACGGCCCGGGAGGCCTTGGGCATTATCCAGGAGGCCCCGTGTTCCGGCAAGATTCTCGAGCGGGTGACGCAGACCGCCCTTCAGATGGGCCGGCGGCATCTAGGACCGGAAGCGGCGCTTGGATTTTGCCTTTTCGACTCCGGGGGGCGGCTCCTGATCTGTGCTGAGGAGGGTGGAAACCAGGCGGCGAGGAATGGTGCCGGCCCGTGGTCCGGAAACGGATAGGGGAGGGAAGCGGAGATGAGGACCAACGGATGCCTGGAGGTCGTGGGGGTGGGGATGGGCCGGGGGGATGTCTCCGAGGAGGCGCTCGGGTTGATCCGTGAGGCCGCGATCCTGGCGGGCGGGACGCGGCTCCTCGGATTTTTCCCGTGGTCCGGCGCCGAGAGGATCCCCATCCTGGACCCGCTCTCCGATGTGATCTCCCGATTGTGGGCGGGCCTCGAGGCCGGTCGGAAGGTGGTCGTACTGGCTGGAGGGGACCCCCTGTTTTTCGGGATCGGCCGGAGGCTGATCCAGGAATTCGGGCCGGGGGCCGTGCGGTTTCACCCGAATGTCACGGCCCTTCAGGCCGCGGCGGCCAGGATGGCCATCCCCTGGGAAAGGATCGTGGTGGTGAGCCTCCACGGACGGCGGGACCTCTGGCCGCTCTACCGGGCTGTAGCCGGGAATGCGACCGTCGCCGTCTATACGGATCCCCGGTTCGGTCCGGCGCGGATCGCCTCGGAACTGATCGATCGGGGTGCCACGGGACTGGAGATGCAGGTCTTCGAGGACCTTGGCGGGCCGGAGGAGCGGGTCCGATGTCTGACGCTCGAGGAGGCGGCGCGAAGAAGGTTTCACCCGCTCAATTGCCTTTTTCTCCACCGGCGCATCGCGCCCCTGGCGGCTCTTCACCTCGGGATGCCGGACGATGCCTATCGCCCCGAGAACGGCCTGATCACCAAACGGGAGATCCGCGCGGCAGCGCTTGCCCTGCTCGAGATCCTTCCGGGTCACACGGTGTGGGATCTTGGGGCGGGGTGCGGCTCTGTGGCCTTGGAGGCCGCGCTGCTGGCCTTCGAAGGGCGGGTCTACGCCGTCGAAAAGGCGCCGGAGCGGGCGGCGCTTATCCGGGAGAATATCCGGCGGACCGGCGCGCTCGGGGTGGAAGTGCGCTCGGGGGTGATGCCCGGCTGCCTGGCAGAACTCCCGGACCCGGACCGGATTTTCCTGGGCGGAGGCATCGGCCGGGGCGACGAGGTCCTCGAGGCTGCGTGCGCGAGGCTCGCACCGGGCGGCCGTCTGGTGGCGCCCCTCGTCCTTCTGGGATCGCTGATGCGGGCAAAGGCCTGGATGGAGTCCGCCGGTTGGCCATATTCGGTGACCGCAGTCCAGGCGTCCCGTTCCGTACCGCTCGCCGAGGATAAACGCCTGGAGGCTCTGAACCCGGTTTTCCTGCTGACGGCGGAAAAACCGGGAGGCGCGGGCGGGTTGAAAGAAGAAGGCGCCTGCCGGGGCGCGAAGGAGGTCCCATGACGGAGGGCGGATCAGCCAAGGTCTATTTTATCGGCGCGGGTCCGGGCGACCCGGAGCTCATCACGGTCAAGGGGGCGCGGCTGATCCGGGAAGCGGGGCTGGTCCTCTACGCGGGCTCCCTGGTGCCGGAGGAGGTTATAGCCTGTGCGTCGAAAGAGGCGAAGGTCCTCGATTCGGCGTCCATGACCCTCGAAGAGACCCACGCGGCGTTGGTGTCCGCGGTCCGGGGCGGCGTTTCGGTGGCCCGCGTGCACACCGGCGATCCGGCGCTCTACGGTGCGGTACGGGAACAGGCGGCCCTTCTCGAACGGGACGGCATTGCATATGAGATGGTGCCGGGTGTGTCGGTGGCTTTTGCCGCGGCGGCCGCCGCACGGGTCTCCTTCACGCTCCCGGAAAAGGCCCAGTCGCTGATTCTGACCCGGCTCGGCGGTCGGACCCTGGTGCCGGAGGCCGAGCAGCTGAGGGATCTGGCCCGCCACCAGACCTCCATGGCCGTCTACCTTTCGGCCGCTCAGGGCGAAAGGGTCGCCCGGGAGTTGCTGGAAGGGGGCTACTCCCCCGAGACGCCGGTGATCGTGTGCCACCGGGTGGGATGGCCCGATGAAAGGCTCATCCGCACCCGGCTCTCCGAACTGCCCGAAGCCGTCGGGGCCGCCGGCATCCATCGCCAGGCCATCTTTCTGGTGCTCCCGGGCCAGGAGGAAACGGCCTGCGCCTCGCGGCTCTACGCGGAGGATTTCAAGCACGGGTTCAGGCCGTGAAGACCACGGCCGTCTATGCACTGACCCCTGCCGGCGCCCGGCTCGGCGCCCGGATTGCGCTGTCCCTCGACGGGGACCTGTTTCTGCCCCGGCGGCTCGCGCCCCGGCACGGGGCGGAGGCCTTCGAGAGCCTCCGCGAGGCGGTCGATCAGCGATTCAACGGGTACCGGCGGCATGTCTTCGTGGCGGCGGTGGGGATCGTGGTGCGGGTGATCACGCCGCACCTGTCGCACAAACTGCGGGATCCGGCCGTGGTGGCGCTGGACCAGGGGGGGCGGTACGTGGTGAGCGTCCTCTCGGGTCATGTAGGCGGCGCGAACGATCTGGCGCGGCAGGTCGCGGGTCTTACCGGAGGTGAGCCCGTCATCACGACGGCCACCGACACCGCGGGTGTCCCGGCCATCGATCGCCTGGCTTGTCAAAGGGGATGCGCGATCCAGAACCCGGCTGCGATCAAACAGGTCAACATGGCTCTTCTCGAAGGGGAACCGATCCAGGCATGGGATCCCGAGGGCCGCCTGGACCAGGCATGGACCTGGGGGCCGGGTTCTACGCCTGAGCGGGTGAAGGACCGGACGTCGCTCCAGCGCGGGCGGCCGGGCGTCTGTGTGACGTGGGGGGGCTGTGCGCCGCCGGATCCGGAATGCCATCTGGTGCTGCACCCTCGCTGCCTCGTGGTGGGCGTCGGCTGCAACCGGGGGACGCCGGCGGCGGAGGTCCGGGGGCTGATCGAAGCGGTGTTCACGAGGCACGGGCTGTCCCTGCAGGCCGTCAAGTGCCTCGCGACGATCGAGGCCAAAAGGGACGAAGCGGGCATTCTCCAGGCGGCTGCCGGGCTGGCGGTGCCGGTCGAGCTGGTCGGTCCCGATGTCCTCAGAGGCGTGGACGCGCCCCACCCGTCGGAGGTGGTGGCGCGGTGTATGGGGGTGCCAAGCGTATGCGAAGCGTCGGCGATAGCGGTCTCCCGCGGGGGGCAAATCCTGGTGGGCAAGACCAAAGGACGGAACGTGACGGTGGCCGTCGCCCTGGAAGCCTCCGGGTGGTGAGCCTCGGACCGGGAGACCCGCGCTACCTGGCTCCTGAGAGCCTGGCGGCGCTGGAGTCGGCGGAGGTCGTTGTGGGATACAGGACCTACCTGGCGCTGGTGGCGCCGGAGGTCCTGGCCGGCAAGACCATCGTATCGACCGGGATGCGGGGCGAAGTGGAGCGCTGCGAAGCAGCCATCGAGGCGGCCCGATCGGGGAAAGCGACCGTGCTCGTGAGCAGCGGGGATGCCGGGGTCTATGGGATGGCCGGTCTCGTCCTGGAAGTGCTGGAAGACCGGGATCCAACGGGGGAGGTCGAGGTGGAGATCGTGCCCGGAATCCCGGCCGTCTGCGCCGCCGCCGCCCTTCTGGGCGCGCCCTTGATGCACGATTTCGCCGTTATCAGTCTGAGCGACCTGCTGACACCCTGGGAGTCGATCCTTCGGAGGGTCCGGGCGGCGGCGGAGGCGGATTTTGTGATCGCGCTCTACAATCCGCGCTCGAGGAAACGCGACTGGCAGCTCGAGGCCGTGCGGGAGGTCATCTCCTGTGTCCGTTCGAGGTGCACGCCCGTGGGAATCGTTAGGAACGCCATGCGGGACGGGCAGACGGTGGAGGTGACGGATCTGGCCCGGCTCGACCCCTCCCGAACGGATATGCTCAGCATCCTTCTGGTCGGGAATTCTTCCACCCGGATCATCGGGGGGAGGATGGTGACGCCGCGGGGGTATTTCGACAAATACCGCCGGCGGCCCGCGAAAATAATCGATGGAAACGGGTCTCCGCTCCCTGCGTAACGTCGCGGCGGCCTTTTTCTGCATGCTGAAACGCCCGAGGTGGATGATGAGCACATGGGTGAAACCAGAGATTCAGAGGCAGAGGGGGATCCTGTACGGTGTCGGGGTCGGGCCTGGAGAGCCGGACCTGATGACCGTCAAGGCGGTGCGGATCCTGAACTCGGTGGGGGCGGTCTTCGCCGCCGCCTCGCGGGGTGACCGGGAATCCCTCGCGACGCGAATCGCCGCGCCCCATCTCAAGGCGGGGGTTTCGGTGACGCGTCTTACCTTTCCCATGACGTTTTCCGCCGACAAGCGGGCGGCTTCCTGGGAGGAGAACGCCCGTCAGGTGCTGGATGCGCTGGATGCCGGCAAGGACGCCGCTTTTCTCACCCTCGGCGACCCGCTGATCTACAGCACCTTCGGTTATCTCATGCGCACCATCCGGGCTATGGTTCCGGAAGCGGAGATACGCGTGATCCCCGGAGTGACATCTTATCAGGCGGCTGCCGCGCGCGTGGGGCGCGTCCTCGTGGAAGGGGAGGAGACCCTCACGGTTTTCTCGGGCGTCGGTGATCCTGAGGACCTGCGCCGGAGGCTCGCGCAGGCCGAGAGCTGTGTCATCCTGAAGGTCTACCGGAATTGCGGGCGTATCCTGGAGACCCTCGATCACTTGGACCTGAGGCCGTCTTCCGTCCTCGTCTCCCGTTGCGGGCTCGATGGCGAGGTGGTGGTTGAAGACCTCAGGGATATGCCCCAGGGCACCCCTCACTACCTTTCACTGCTGCTGGTGCGCAAGGACGCCGGAAGAGATGCCTCGGATCGTTCTTCGGAGACGCACGAGTCTGCCGGGGCGGGTTCTTTTTGAACGTAGGGGACCGGATTGAGAAAGGCCGCGGAATCTTGAATGGAATATAATGCATTGAAGGCCGATGGGTGTATGCACGGACTCTCTTTTCAGCATCGCCCGCCTCGAAAGCCGCAGGAACACGCGGCATCCTGCGCCGCCCACCGACGACGGTGGAGGGTGGTCCTGGCCGCGATAGGTGTGGTTGTCCTCGGGAACGCGGCGGTTGTCTGGGCCGAGGACAACCATGCCGGCGGTTCGGCGGTTGTCTTGGAGGCCGTCACTGTCACGGCAAAGAGGCTCGAAGACTATGTTAAAAATCATCCCCAGCAGGTGGAGACCCTCTCCCGGGAGGAGATTGGCGAGGGGAACCTTCGGAATCTCGAAGAGGCCCTGAATACGATGGCCGGGGTGGAAATCAGCCATTCGGCCGGCTTGGGGGCGAGGATCTCGATCCGCGGCTCCGGCAAGGCCGGCGGGGTGCTCGTCCTCCTGAACGGGAGGCCGCTGAACACCAGCCAATACGGCGGCGTCGATCTTGCGGGCATCCCGATCGAAACCGTCCAGTCCATCAGTGTCTTCAAACCGCCGGTGCCTGTCTGGCTTGGGCCGGGTGCCGCCAACGGGGCCATCCACATCGTCACGTATGATGGGTGCGGCCGCGGAACAGTCGATGATGAGGTGCCTGGCAGCCTGAAGCTCTCAGCGGGGTCCTATGGTCTGGCCGAGGGAACCCTGAGCGGCGGCGCACCCCTTGCCGGAGGCAACGCGATGCTGACGGCGGGCGGCATTCATCGGGACGGGAAGCGCACGAACAGCGACATGGACAGAGGGACGGTGAGCCTACACTGGGACCATTCGACCGCGGAAGCTCTGCAATTCAATCTGAACGGGCGGTACTACCTCTTGGAGCAGGGCACCCCCGGTCCCACGGACAACCCGACCCCGGATGCGCGGCAGCGCTACGCGAAAGGTTCTTTCGATCTCGAGATGAAGGGGTTTGCCGGTGAATCGGGCGATTTTTCCCTCAAGGCATACACGGACGATGTCGATTCGCGCGATACCGCTCAATCCGGGTCTGTCTCGGATCTGGAGGAACTGAAGCTCGGTCTGAAGGGGGATACCACCTGGTCGGATGAGGGCGGGATTTGTACCCTCCGTTTGGGGGGCCTCGTCGAGCGGAATGACGTGGCCCACACCCTTTCAGGGGACCACCACCGGGTTTTGGGCGGCGCGCATGCGCATTGGGAGCGGGATTTCGGGAGCGTGACCGCCGCCGTGGGTGCGAGGGGGGACCACAGTACGGATTTTGGGTTCAACCCGGGCGGCTCCTGCGGTCTGGGATTTCAGCTTACGGAAAAGGGTCTTGTCAAGGCGAATGCCGGGTATACCGTGACCCTTCCGACATTTGGCCAGCTTTACCAGCCGAGCCACGGTTCGATCGACCAGGTAAGGGGCAATCCGGACCTGGATGAGGAGCAGTGCGTTTCCTATGATCTGGGTTTCGACTACTCATTCCGGAAAGGCCGGTTTCTGAAGGCGGCGCTTTTCAGGGATGAGACCCGTAATGCCATCGTCTATGAACGCGGGCCGGATCGCATCTACCGGCCGGTGAATGTGGACCGGGCCTGGCGTCAGGGGATGGAGGTGGCAGGCGCCTTCGGTTTAGACAACGGCCTCGGCATCGAGGTGAGTTATATCCTGCAGGATTCCCGAAATGAAAAGGCGGGCGTCGAACTGCCCTATACACCCAGGCACAAGGTCAGGGCCGGCTTCACCTATACCGTCGAGGGGTGGGACACGCGTCTCGAGGGGATTGTTCGCTATGTCGCCGAACAATACAGCTCGGCGCAGGCCCTCGATACCCAACGGGTCAAGGCCTATGCCACAGCCGATCTGAAAGTTCTCCAGCCCTTTACCATGAAAAAGTTGGCCTGTGAGTGGTATCTCAACGTCGAAAACCTATTCGATCGAGACTATGAGGTTCATTACGGCTATCCCGATGACGGATTCCGTGTGGTGAGCGGCGTCAACCTGAACTTTTGAGAAACGGCCCCATAAGATCTCGCTTCTCGAATCGACAGGGCTGAACCGGAATGGGACTGTTGTAGGCCCTGCCTTTTTGTTGGGTTCTTCAAGAATCCCCTTTGTACGCAGGTATGGAGACAGGCTATGAGGAGCGGTTTTTTCCATCGGCTCTATTTCAGCCGGTCTGCCAGCGCCCAGCCGATCATGGCGAGACATTCCATGTCGAGATACCTTTCCGCCCGCCTTTCGAAGAGGAGCGTGCACTGGGCGGGGAAATCCTCGTCCCTGTCGTTGAAAAGCAGCAGGAGAGGGACCTTGGGGAGGGCGTCGAACCTCAAAGCGAGGTCGCTCGCAACGCCGATGTCAACAGGATGTCCGGCGAGATTTCTCGCTGCATCTTCCAGCTCCCTGAGACGGCCGGCGAAAAGCCGGGCGATCGGATCTTCCGCATTGGTCCTGAACCCGATGACAAAAGGCGCGGCGTCCTTGAAATCCTTATAGGTGACCCAATCCGAACCGGCCGGGTCGTCCTGAGGACAAAGCAGGAGATACTTGCAGAGGATGACGCTGACGAGATGGGGCGGTCTATGCCCTTGCTCGTCGGTGACGCCTTCGGATGAGACGTGGTACACGCTCCCGAAAAAGGGTATGCGGATCTTGCCTTCCGCTGCATCGATGCCGAGCCTCTTTTTTGCCTTTTCCAGATCGATAGACGAGACGTCGGCCAGGTACGTGCGATAGATCTTGTCAAAAATATCGGATTCTGCCATGGTTGCCCTTCTTCTCAGCACGCGGGAATGAACTGCTCTGAACCGCTTCAGGTGACGGTCCGCAATATTCAAGGCCGGGGTTGATTTCATCTGAATGGTCTATTGCGTAATAATAGACATTCTTCGGAGGGTGTCCAGCGTTTCGGATCTGCTTCAATGCTTTTTACAGCGCGCGTTTAAATCCCGGTCCGTAAGAGGGCTCGAAGTTTGGGACGACCCGAAGCCCGCTGCCCCCACAGCCGCCTAAAAACGCCGGGACAGATGATCTATGAAGCTGTTTCCTTGCAGGAAGGTTCAGTGAAGAGGAGTGTTATGGGCAAGGATTTGACAGGGACGGAGGTGACCCGCTATGGCCGGCAGGTGATGATGCCGGAGATCGGCCGTGAAGGTCAGGAGCGTCTTTCGCGCTGCCGCGTGTTGATCGGCGGGGTCGGGGGGTTGGGTTCGATCCTCGCTTATCAGATGGCGGCCTGCGGGGTGGGTTCGCTTCGGATCGTGGACCGCGACTGTGTGGAAATGAGCAATCTGAACCGGCAGTTGATCCATACGACGTCTGACATTGGCAGGCCCAAAGTACGTTCGGCTGAAGAGAAGCTCCGTGCGCTCAATCCCCACTGCCGGATCGAACCGATTCAGGCGGAGATTCACGACGAAAGCGCATCGATGCTGGCGGAGGGGTGTGACCTCATCCTGGACGGCACGGACAACCTCGCGGCCCGCAAGGCGCTGAACCGGGCCGCAGTGCGGGCGGGGGTGCCTTTTGTCTACGGCGGAGTGGAGGGCTTCGGCGGCATGCTCTCGAGTTTCCTCCCCGGACAGGGCCCGTGTCTCGAGTGTCTCTTTCCCACGGATGACCGGCCGAACGGACGAACGATCGGGGTCCTGGGGGCGGTTCCCGGGGTGATCGGATCCCTCCAGAGCATCGAGGCGGTCAAGATTCTGCTGGGGCTCGACGGGATTTTGAAGGAAAGGCTCCTGATCTTCAACGGCAGGAATCTGTCGTTCAAGGAGATCAAAATCGCCCGGAATCCGGCCTGCCCGGTCTGCGCAGGGCGTGCACCGGCGGGAGGCGACCCACCCTGAGGCCTGCGCGCTCATTTTGGTGGGAGGTATGCCGGGACCGATCCGAATATTTGCACGCTATGACAAACAGTTCCGGATCGACACTTCGTGGCGGGCTGCGGCGCGACCCTTCGGGATTGCGCCGTTTGCATTCGGGACCGGTTTCCAGAGGCTGCTTCTCCGGAAACGGCGGGGAGATGTTTCAGGTGATTTTTCGGGTTTGAAAATCTATATAGAAATATTAGAATATAACAATATGGTTCGGGCGGGTTTCATCTGCGGTCTCCGGCCCATCCGCATTTCGAATGAAAAGGGGCTCAGACATGAAGATCACCGTGAACGGGATGACGGAGCAGCTTCCCAGAGCGCTCAGCATCCTGCAACTGATTGAATATTTCAAGGAGGGGGACAAGCACCTCATCGTGGAGCACAACGGCCGGTTCGTCTACCCGCAGGATTATGAGCGCACACGCGTGGGGGACGGAGACCGGATCGAGTTCATCAACCCGAATTTCGGCGGCTGAAAAGAGGGCCGGGGATCAGAGGTGCTCCCGGGTCTTCAGGAAGGTTGCCTCGGGCCAGCGCTCGGCCACGAATTTGATTTCCCACTCACCCTCGGCCAGTAATGTCAGGTTTCCTCCCGTATCCAGTGCCAGCTGCGCCCGGTTTGCCTTTTCAAAGGCCTTGAGCTGCACCCTATCAGGACAAATGACCCAGCGGGCGGTGTTGTAGCCGATTGGCTCGTAGGCGGCGTCCACGCCGTACTCGGCCTTGAGGCGCGCGACCGTGACCTCGAACTGCAGCGCTCCGACCGCGCCCAGGATGAAATCGTTTCCATCCAGGGGGCGGAATACCTGCACGGCACCCTCCTCGGCCAGTTGGGTCAGCCCCTTCTGAAGCTGCTTGGCCTTGAGCGGGGACTTCAGGCGCACGCGCCGGAAGTGCTCGGGGGCGAAATTCGGGATGCCGGTGTACTGAAGGGGCTCCCTTTCGGAGAAGGTGTCGCCGATCTTGATTGTTCCGTGATTGTGGATGCCAATGATGTCCCCGGGCCAGGCCTCCTCGACCAGGGCGCGGTCCTGGGCCATGAAGATGATCGGGTTGGCGATCGGGATGTCTTTGCCGATCCGATGGTGGCGCACACGCATCCCGCGCTCGAAGCGGCCGGAGCAGACGCGCAGGAAGGCCAGCCGGTCGCGGTGGGCTGGGTCCATGTTGGCCTGGATTTTGAAAACAAAACCGGAAAACGCCTCTTCGTCGGGATGGACGGTGCGTGTGGTCGTCTGGCGCGGGAGGGGCGCGGGTGCGATCTCCACAAAGGCGTCGAGCATCTCGCGCACGCCGAAATTGTTGATGGCACTGCCGAAGAAGACCGGCGTCTGGCTGCCCTTGAGGTATTCTTCCAGGTCGAAGGGGTCGGCGGCCCCCTCCAGGAGGGCTACGTCTTCACGGAGTTCTTCGGCCTGTCCGCCCAGGATGTCGTCGAGGATCGGGTCGCTCAGGTCGCGGATAGTGAGGATATCGCCGGAGATTCTCTCCTCGCCGGGTTTGAAGAGGTTCAGTTCTTTGCGGTAGAGGTTGTAGGTCCCCTTGAAACGCTTGCCCATGCCGATTGGCCAGGAGAGCGGGGTGCATTCTATCTGAAGGTTTTCTTCGATATCGGCCAGGATGTCGAGCGGCGCCATTCCCTGGCGGTCGAGCTTGTTGATGAAGGTCAGGATCGGGGTGTTGCGCATCCGGCAGACCTCCATCAGTTTGCGGGTCTGCGTCTCGACCCCCTTGGCGCTGTCGATGACCATGACGGCGCTGTCCACGGCGGTGAGCACCCGGTAGGTGTCCTCTGAAAAATCCTGGTGTCCGGGCGTATCGAGCAGGTTGATCTCGTAATCGCGGTAATTGAATTTCATGACGGAGCTCGTCACCGAGATGCCGCGCTCCTGTTCAATGGCCATCCAGTCGCTGGTAGCGTGCCGGCTGGCCTTGCGGGCCTTGACCGCCCCGGCCATATTGATCGCGCCCCCAAACAGCAGCAGTTTCTCAGTCAAGGTGGTTTTACCGGCATCCGGGTGGCTGATGATGCCGAAGGTACGGCGACGTTCGATCTCCGTATGGAGAAGGGAGCTTCTCGGTACCCGATGAGCGGCGGCAGTTGAATTCATTTGACTGTCCCTGATTATGTAAGATGTTGATATTTCGAGCAGGAATTAGCGAAACAAGAAAATCGCCCAGAGAAGATCACTTTTCCCGGGGATCTCCAGTTGGACCGGTGTCCTCAGAAAAGGATCAAGGCGGCGTTTGAAAGGAGAAAGATGCGTTGGGAAACATGCAGGGCACCCAATTCAAGCATTGATATGTGAACTTCAAAACACTACAATTTAAGGTATATTGGATACGTTGTCAACTGTTATAATAGTGTCCAGCCGGAAATGATTATCCAGCGCGATCCGGTTTTAAACCCGGAAATGAGAATTTTTTCTTCACACGCCTCGCGCCGGGTCCCGTTTGCCGATATCAAGGAAATCCAGCGTTTGCGCTGAGGCGGTCTGGTGGTCGCTGCACAGGCAAACCTGCAGATTGACGCCGAGATTGGCCAAAAAGGCCATTTCCGGATTGGAAACGCATTAGAAAAGAGGGTGAGGGATGATAAAGGTCAGAATAAAATCGTTTTATGCGGTGGGATCCACTGAAAAGCTTCAGGCGGCCCTCGGCGGAGGTGATGAACTGGTTTTGGATGTGGCTCCCGGGAGCACCATCGGTGAACTGCTCCAGGCCATCCCCGGCATTGGGGACCCTGCGGAATTCGAAGACATCATGCTCCATGTCTTTATCGACGGGCGGGTGCAAGGTTTCGATCATGTGCTCCAGCCGGGGGAGGTTTTGGATATCCACATCCCGGTTTCGGGGGGATAGGGTCCGGACGCGCTTCATGACGAGATTTGGCATAGAACCGGGTGGAAGAAGGTTGTCAGATGCTGCTCGATCCAGTATGGTCCTCCATGCAATGAATATTTCATCGTCTAATCTCATCTTCGTCAGGATTTAGAAGCGTTTGGACAAATACCTCGAAATAGGGTACTGGTCGTCGGTCGCCTCGAGCGGGTGGGCTTGGATCCTCGATCACGTGTTTACGCTGCAGACCTTGATGGAAGCGGCCGCGATCACGATCCTGATCCCGATAGCCTTCCTCATTGCCAGGCCGGTCAAAAAGCGCCTCGAACGCCGAGCGGCAACCCCGGATGGACAGGAGGGCTTCTTTGAGAGGCTTCTGTCGGCCTTCGCCCATATCGCCCCTTTTCTCGCCGGTATTCTCATCCTGTACGCGGCGCGTGCGGCTTTCCTTGCCTATGGCCTGACGGGCGCTTTCCTGAGTCTTGTAGCGCGACTTCTCACAGCCTGGGTCATGATCCGCTTTAGCGCGTCCATTCTGGGAGGCGCCAGGTGGGGGCGCTTCATCGCCATGGCAGCCTGGACGCTGGCGGCGCTACATATCCTCAATCTGCTTGGACCTGCCATGGTCCTCCTCGACCGGATCGGCGTCGATCTCGGCGGCATCCGGATCTCGGTCCTGCTGGTGATCAAGGGGATGATCGTCCTCACGATCCTGCTGCGGCTGGCCCTTGGAGCTGCGGGGGTGTTCGAGAAGCGGATCCACACCTTCCAGGATCTGACGCCGTCGGTTCAGGTTCTGCTCAGCAAGGCGCTGAAAGTGACCCTGCTCGTGATTGCGGTGGCGGTCGCCTTCGGCAGCCTCGGCATCAACCTTTCGGCCTTCGCGTTCATCGGCGGCGCTGTGGGTGTCGGCATCGGATTCGGCCTCCAAAAGGTGGTCAGCAACCTGATCAGCGGGATCATCCTCCTGTTGGACAAATCGATCAAGCCGGGCGACGTCATCGAAGTCGGGGACAGCTACGGCCGGATCAAGTCCCTTGGGGCCCGCTATGTATCGGTCCTCACCCGGGACGGCTTCGAATTTCTGATCCCCAACGAAGATTTGATCACCCACCAGGTCATCAACTGGTCCTTTTCAAACAATCTGGTCCGGCTGAAGATCGGGGTGGGCGTATCCTATGACGCGGATATCCATCAGGCCATGGATCTGATGGTGGCCGCGGCCAATGATATCCCGCGCGTGCTTGCAAAGCCGGCGCCTTCCTGCCGGCTCATGGGCTTCGGCGACAGCTCGGTGGACCTCGAACTGCGCGCCTGGATCAACGATCCCGCCAACGGTGTGGCCAACGTCAGCAGTGACCTGCGTTTGGCGGTCTGGGACACCTTCAAGGCGCACAATATCGAGATCCCCTTCCCGCAGCGCGATGTGCACATCAAGGAGGCGCCGTTCCATGTGCACCCCCTTCCTACCGCATAAGGTTCGATAGGCGCCCGGGAGTTGCCCGGATCGGGCCTTTCAGCAGCCCGTGACTGAACCGCTCCCCGCCGTCCGGACCACCGGGCGGCGTTTTGCGCTTCTCCGATCGTCAACGCGGCCGACGTCGGGCCTACTCCCCTGTATTATGGAAGTGGTCGTGCGGTTCCTTCAGATGGTCGGGATGGCCGTGATCATAGGGGCCACGGTTGCGAACCTGCTTAGTGCCTGACCTTTCAGGCCTCTGCGGGCGTGTCGATGCCAAGGTCCCGGTGAATCCGTTTCATCCATTCGGGGACCTTGGGGTCTTTGGCGCCGTGGGAAGGCTCTACAAAAGGTTTGATGTCGATGATGGGGCTGCCGTCGACGGCCTCCAACCCTTTCACTCTCAGGATATTGCCATCGCGCTCCAGCAGCGGGACCACCGATACCAGGATCGGATTCGGCCTTGCCGGGCTGCACGTGGAAAAGATGCCCCTCAAAGGCAGGTCTTTGCGGCCCATGGGATGGACTTTTCTAAGCCGTCGCTTCGATGGGTCGATCAGGTGCGGCCAGTAAAGCACCATGACGTGGGAAAAATCCTCGATGCCTTCGAGAAGTTCCGCAAAATCGGGATGAATGACGAGTTCGCAGATGCCGTCTTCTACCTTTTCGTGGTATTCGCGCATCGCCTCATTTTTCTCCTGCAGTTCGAGGTCTCCATCGCCGGCCGCAAGCATGGGCGACGTGATGCCGCTGCGCACGACACCGACGGGGCTGAGACGCATCTCCGGCCAAGGGGCATCCGGTTTATGATTCATGGATCTTCTCCTTGCGATTTGTTCGAAAAAGGTGTTGTGATGGGTGGATAGAGAAACAGCACTCATTCATTAGTCTCAAGATGGGCGCCGTGTGATTCGACTGCCTTTTGCACATCCATTTTAGATCTTATGGTTCGATCCCTCAACCGTCTTCTTGTGCAATGATTCGATGAATCGCAGCGGTTCAAGGGATGCGGGGTTGGAAGGCAGGCCGGTAGGTTGACTTGGCATTTCAAGATTGTATAGGGTCGGGAAGTCAAAGAAACGACCTGCGAAGGGTGAGAGCCATGGAAAATCATCAGAAAATCGTTGCCGATCTTACCGTGCGGTTCCGGGATGTCGATGCCATGGGTCATGTGAACAATGCCGTTTTCTTGACCTATTTCGAGGAAGGACGAAGTGCCTTCCTTGCCCGCGTGCTGGAAATCGTGGATCCGTCCGAGTACCCGTTCATCCTGGCGCGTATCAGCTGCGATTACCTCAGGCCCGTGGTGTTGGGGGACCGGATCGCCATCCAGGTCTGGATCGGTCGGGTCGGGAAGAAGAGCTTCGTCTTCAAATACCTGATCGTGAACCATGGCGATCCCGATACGATCTACGCGTCAGGTGAATCGACGATGGTCCTTTTCGATTACAAGGAAAACAGGACGGTTCCCATCAGTCCAGCCTTTCTCGGAAAGGTGCGGGAATACTGCGAGGAGCTATAAACGCACGTCGAGCTGTTTCGATGTCCCTGCCAGCCCCTTTCTGCATAAGGTGATGGAGAAGTCCCGCGAGCAGATCCTCCAGAACTATCGCGAGGCGATCCGTCCCCCGATTTGAGCCTTGGAAACAACTCCAGCGCTTCCGCTAATGTCACATAAACCACCGCCCATCGCCTGGTAGAAAGCTACAGTGTTGACCAGACGTTTGGCCTGGCCTTCTGTAAGATCGATTTCGGTCTGAAGACGTTGTTGTTGTGCGATAAGCAGATCGTAATAGCTGGTTGCTCCAAGCCTATACCGACGCTGTGTTGACTCTAAAGACTTTTCAGAAGCGAAATCAGCGGCAGAAAGAGCCTCCAGCCTTTTTGAATCATTCTCCAATGCCCGCAACACATCAGCTACGTTGCGAAGAGCTTCCAGAACAACGGACTGGTAGTTTGCCGCAGCCGCATCGAAGGCGGCAAGAGCCGCTCTCTTTTCCGCGGGCAAACCTGGATTGAACAGGGGTTGTGTCAGTTGCCCTACCAAACTCCAAACAGCAGAACCACCGCCGAACAACGCCCCGGTCGTGAGTGCCTGCGATCCAAGATCGGCGCTAAGGTTGAGTTGGGGATATAGTTTCGATATTGCAACCCCGTATTCTGCATTAGAGGCATGCAGCAACGCTTCAGCCCCGAGAATATCCGGCCTTGCATGCACCAGTTCAGAGGGGATTAACAACGGCAACTCAGGCGGCAGGGTGAAATCCTCCAAGGTAAACGACAGTAGCAGGCTCTCTCCTGGAGATTTACCCACAAGAACAGCTAAAAAATGTTTGTTTTGTTGAAGTTCATAACGTAACAGCGGTAGTTTGGCGCGCGTTTGTTCCAACTGTGTTTGTAAAGCTAACGCATCGTCTGGTTCTCCATGACCAAGCCGAATGCGTTCAAGGGTTAATTCCAGTTGGTTTTCCTGCGACTTTAAGATGTTTTCTATAATCTCAGTCTGCCTTTTCAGCCTAGCCTGATTAACGGCTGTTGTTACAATATTTGCCACCAATGTCAAACGAGCACCTTCTAATTGAAATTGCTGATAATCGCTCCTGGCAGCCAGAGTTTCCAGCGCCCTACGATTACCTCCGGCCAGGTCAAATGTATATCGAACACCTACGCCAGCGTTGTAGAGACTGAATTCCCGTGCTTCTCCGGTCTGTCCTAATGTTTCAGGATTGAAGCGTTGACGCTGACCACCCAAGTTACCCTCTATTTGTGGATAAAGTGTCGAGCCAGCCCTCGCCGCAAAAAGTTCCTTCGCCTGGCGCAAAGTAGCCTTTGCAGCCATCAGGGTTGGATTACGTTCCAGGGCTTCGCGGATGAGCATATCCAGTTTTTCGGCATTCATCACCCGCCACCAATATTTCGTTAGACGTTCTCCTTTAATAATGTTTTGTGGATTACCCAGCATGGTGGGGGAGGTAACTAAATTTGTGGTCAGTGGCATGAAAGTGTAGTCCGCCACATTCGGAGGAACAGGAGGTTGGAAATCCGGTCCTGCTGCACATCCTGTTAGTAAAATGGCATAAACACCAATCAATGTATAACTGGCCATTTTATTTCTATTCATAAAAATGCTCCTTGAAGGTTTTTCTAACATTATGGTGAGAGCTGAGGCAACTATTCTGGAGTGTTGCGAATTTTTCTATCGCGCCTTTTTTATTTTGTTTCATGGCGATTCCTTTTAATTTTTTTGCGGTTTGATGTGTCTAATTATCAAAACTTCTAAATTTACTCACACTGTAACCTACAAAACTCAAAATGCGCATCTTCTTAGCTATCGGCGGCTGTGGATGGTTGGCAATCTGCGTAGAAGCATTTCGCCATCTGTGCCCAGTCCACCCAGTAAATGGTATCAGTTACTATCAGCGTATTATTATTCAATGCCTCCATGATCGCGTGCAGAACGAGTGATTTGTCCCTGTTATCAGATGGCATTGGCCAAGGCAACTGAACTGGCAAAAGTGGAAATTGCGGCGATCACAAACAGAGGAATTTTCATATTACGAAAATTCTTGTCTTTCATAATTTTTCATCTCATCGGCCTCACTTGAGTAGATTTCATTCAAAGCCACGTCCTTCACCTTCTTCTTCATAGGTCACCCCGTCACGGATGTGATAAATGCGCTTAAAGGTTGGAATGATTTTTTCGTCGTGGGTGACGACAATAATGGCGGTCTCGAATTTTTGAGCCATATCGTTCAATATCCGAATTACAGCCAGGGCGCGCTCGCTGTCAAGCGGGGCGGTCGGTTCATCGGCCAGTATTACCGGGGGACGATTGACCAGGCCACGTGCAATAGCCACTCGTTGCTGTTCTCCACCAGAAAGTTGCGATGGCATGGCCTTGGCGCGATGTTTCACATCAAGCGCTTCAAATAATTCCATTGCACGAGTACGCGCCTCGGCGTTTGGCATTCCAGCCAGCATGGGCAGAAGGGCGACGTTGTCGGTGACGTCGAGGAAAGGAATCAAATAAGGTGCTTGGAATACAAAGCCGATCCGGTCCCGCCGCAAGGCACGAAGGTCTTTGACCTTCCAGCCATCGTCATAAATGACGTCATCCCCGAGTATCATTTTTCCGGCGGTTGGCTCGATCACCGCTCCCAAACATTTAAGGAGCGTACTCTTGCCAGATCCAGAAGGACCTATCAGTCCAACAACCTCACCAGGCGCAACGTGCATGTCGACCGTCTTCAGGGCATCAACGGAGGTATCGCCGCTTCCGTAACGTTTTTTTAACCCCTGGATACGAATACCTTTAGCTGTCATGTCAGCCCCCTATGGCCTCGGCCGGATCGACCATCAGCGCTGCGCGAATAGCGATAATGCTCGATAATACACAGATCATAACTACGGCGATAAAGCCCATAACGGAGTCGAGTGGTTGCAGCAGCACATATTTGGGGAAGATTGGCGCCATCAATAAAGTTGCCGAGATCTTGCCCACCACAAAGCCGATCAAACCTAATGCGATGGACTGTTGCATGATCATGCCGACAATGGTGCGATTCCTGGTGCCGATTAGCTTTAGAACGGCAATTTCACGAATTTTCCCGAGCGTCAGGGTGTAGATGATGAAGGCGACAATGGCGGAGCTGACAATCGAAAGGATCACCAGGAACATGAAGATCTGTCTGGCGGAGGTAGCGATCAGCTTGCCAACCAGGATCTCTTCCATTTGGCTGCGGGTGTACACGGTTAAGCGCTTCCAGCGGCGGATCGACTCAGCTACTTCTTCCGGGTCATGGCCTGCTTCAACCCGGACTAAAACTGAATTGACGTAGGGGTTGGTGCTTTGGGAGGCAATAACCGCATCAAGCAGACCTGGCACTCCGGGCCGGTTGAAGGCAGGGTTCTCGGCCGTGCGTCGACGCTGCTCTCGGATGGCGTCATTATCCTTTAGGAACTGGGCCTCCTGGGCGTCTTTAAGAGGAATGAACACCATAGGATCTCCATTGGAGGAGACCATCCTCCTCGTCAGCCCGACTACGGTGTATTGGTTACGGCGGACCTTGATACGTTCACCAAGTTTAAATCCGGAAGCGACATCGGCGACGGCCTCGTAGTGGCTCCGGGTAATCTGACGTCCAGCGACCAGGTAGGGCGGCCAGCCGGGTGTCCCAGGCTCTCCAGGAGTGACGCCAGTAACCATGGCACGCACGTCACCTTCTTGCTGGCGCACCTGCATGGTGAGATAGGTGATATTGGCCACCTGATCCACGCCCGGCATGCCGCGAATCCCACGCCAGATATCATCATAGAGGCTTGATGACTCAGCGTAGGGACCAAGGGTGTCCTTCTGTACCACCCAGAGATCAGCACCGCTATTGTCGAGCAACACTTTGGCGTCATCCACCATGCCACGATAAATCCCCGCCATAGACAGTGTGATGCCGATCAGCAGCCCAAGACCCATGCCGGTAAAGACGAATTTTCCCCAAGAGTGCATGATGTCGCGCCCTGCTAAACTGATCATTGGGTCACCCCCTGAAGATGTTCAACGACGTGGATCCGGCTGTGCTTATTCAAGGCGTTTTCGCAGTAGGCTACTACTTGGTCGCCAATCTTGAGCCCTTCCCGTACCTGGACAAAGCCCTCCAAATCAGCAATCCCCAGTGAAACTGGTGCAAAGCGAAGATCGCCTTTGATGACCTGCCACACGCCCAATCTGCCATCAATGTGATGGATAGCAGCATTAGGGATAACCGGTGCCGCCGCAAGCGTCGGTAAGGTAATCGTGATTTCGGCCAGTTCGCCGATGGGTGGCATCGGATCAGGAATTCGATCGAAGACAACCTTGGCCAGTGTTTCTTCAGTTACTGCGTCTGCCAATGGTTCGACTCTCAGTACACGTCCAGCCTTCAGCTCACCTGCCTGAGAACGTAATGTGATCTGGGCTGATAAATCGGCGGCGAGACCTCGCGTATGGATTTGATCGAAGCGGACATTGACCCACAGTGTGCTCGGGTCGATCAGCTCCACGACAGTCTGACCTGGAACCACGGTGGTTCCAGGGTCGGCATCACGCGAAACGACCAAGCCGTTAACTGGCGCAATCAGAAACAAATTATTGCGCTGCGCCTCTAACGCTTCTCGCTCGGCACGTAAGCGGGATAGCTCCTCCCGTGCCGCAGTCAGCCCTGCTTCCGCAACCAACAGTTCTTGTTGTTTATTGGCTACCACTTCCTCACTGGTGGAGCGCGCTTTAAGTAACTGCTCGTAACGTAAAGCCTGTGTCTGCGCATAATTTTTACGTGCCTGTGCTTCGCTTAATTGGGCGTTTGCTTGTTTTAGGGAGGCATCCTGAGCTTTAATAGTTGCATCAAGATCCACCGGGTCCATTTCGCCAAGCACTTGCCCCGCCTTGACACGCTCACCTACGTTTACATCCAAACGTTTGACCCGCCCGGTAAATGTTGGACCAATCTTGTAGGTGTAACGAGCCTCAATAGTTCCGATGCCGAATAGTGCCGGTGAGATACTCTTTTTCTCGACTGTGACCAATACAACTGATACCGGAGCAAGAGGGCCCGAACGCAAGGCCACATAGATAAAAAGCACAAGCAGAGGAACAATTACAGCTATCAGCGCCAGTGTACGTTTTTGGAAAAGCAATCTTTTCATAATGCACTCCTGATGCCCCGTTGATAGATGGCAAAAACTTTCGGTGCGTTGCGGCGCATATGGCTCACATCTCCAGCTATCAACGACTGCATGACCAATCCTTGAATGGTGCCGATGAAGAGCGTGGCCGCAGCCTCGTTATTAAATTTTCTGTCAAGCTCACCGCAGGTTTTTCCTTGTTCAAACAAACGATTGAGGCGCTCCCCATAACGGCGGAGGAGCGTCTGTGCCATCCGCTTGGGCGCGGTTTCTTCTGAGCGTTGCAATTCACCGAACAACATGCGGGGAATACCGGGATGCTCTGTTATAAAGTCCACATGCGCCATAAACATGTCTTCAAGTGCGGCAAGAGGGGATGATTTTGCGTGTACTGCCTTTTCAATGCGAGACAACAAACGTTCGGCGACCCATTCCATAACGGCCTGTAAAATGGCATCTTTATTGGTAAAATGGCGGAAAAGTGCCCCCTGAGTTAATCCCATGCGCTTGGCGATGGCCGCCGTGGTAATTTCACTTGGGTTTTGTTCTCCAGCCAGCTCGACCACCGTCTCAACAGTTACCGTTCGTCGTTCTTCGGCGGGGAGATGTTTGCTTGATACACGCATATGAACCTCCGGTGAATGAAGTAAGTAATTAATTACTATCTTCATTCACCAGAGGTCCTTTGTCAATAGTTTTTTTTCGAAAAATGCTTCTTGGCTTTAGAAAGCAAAAGCCAATTCGGGACCGAATTGGGGATCTGAGCCGATGCCCGAAAACCACGGATAGCGCGCTGTTTCAATCTATCGTATGTCCTCGTTGGGGGAGAGCTTGTCGAGGTGGGTGGGCACGAGGTTGGTCTCCAGAAACCAGTTCCCAGAGCGGGCGGTCCCGAACTTGTCCTTGGTCAGTATCTCTAAAGGCAGGTGGAAGCGCGGTAGAGCTTGTCCCGCCACTGCTCGGTCATGCTGCCGGGGCAGACCACCAGGCAGCGCTGCAGATCCCCCCGGGCGATCAGCTCCTTCATCAGCAGGCCGGCCATGAGGAGCCGCAGGGGCTGCCTTTTTCCACCACCTCGACTCGTTCTTCGTCCTGGCGGTAAAGCAGCTCATTTTCCACCTTGCCGGCGGGGGTCTTGTAGGTCAGTTCAACGACGTCGGAGCCATGCCATAAGGTATTTGCGACCGTCACCGGCGCATCGGGAAGGATTCCTCTCAAAGCTGCGTGGGTTTGGAGATCTTCAAGTCTGCTCAATTCTTACGTCCCCGATATCCATGGTCCAGCATGAATGATCGCAAGATCAGAGCCTGGTTACCCGGTACGAGAGTTTTTGTGGACTTTGGCGGCAGGGCGATCCAGGGCGTGGAGTCGATGATGCAGCCCTGGTTGAAGATGGCCACGGAAGTATGATGATTTTTACAAATAGTCAAGAAGGAAAAGCCGTTTTAATTAAGGCAACAGCTTCGCAAATTTTTAAATCTTGGATGGAATTCAGGCGATTGGGCCATGCTCCGGCCAGGGTTCATTACGCAAACCGTGCCGGATATTGGTGCCCCGCCGGGTGGATGAGTGTCGGGAAGGAGCAACGGTCATGGGGTCGATTCGAAAGCCTTCCATCGCCAAAAAAACCTTCCACTATCGTTCCATAGGGGACCAAAAAACAGAAAAGGCTTACCGCTCGGTTACGGTAAGCCTTTGAATTTCCTGGTGGGCCAGGAAGGAGTCGAACCATCGACCAATTGATTAAGAGTCAAATTTTAATAAATTCACGCATTGTCACCAGTTGACACTTACATATTGACATTCCAATATCTTATCCACTAAGATGTTTCATGGGATGTCACCAAGAGGCACCCTATTTCCTGTATTTTTTATGGATAGATTATGGATAAAATTCCGGGGGTGCGACGATGGCGGAAAAACGAGTGGTAGCGCGTCCTGGCGTGCGATACAAGGTCCATAAGACCCGAAAGCATAGCGTCGGCTTTGACCGTTACTGGTCCATCTACTTTCGCTACAACAGGAAGAACTACGAGGAAGGGTTGGGCTGGAGTTCTGAGGGTTGGACCGAGAAGAAGGCGGCGGCGGTTCTGTCCGAGCTTCAGGAGAACCAGCGGCTAGGCAAGGGGCCGAAGACCCTTCGGGAGAAGCGGGAGCTGGACGAGCAGGCCCGGCAGGAGGAAGCGGCAGCCAAGGATCAGGCAGAGAGAAACAATCTGACCTTCGGTGAGTTCTTTCTAAAACATTATCTGCCAGCGGCGGAGATGGTAAAAAAGGGCGGGTCCATCAAAGCTGAGAGGAGTATTCATCGCACCTGGTTGCACCCTGCCCTAGGCGATATGAGGCTGCGCGACATAGCCCCGATCCAAATTGAGCGGATCAAGAAGGCGATGCTGGAAGCTGGCCGGTCCCCCAGGAGTATTGAGTATGTCCGAGCTATCATCCGGCAGGTTTGGAACCAGGCCCGGCGGGATGGCTACGTTGGCACCGACAGCCCCACGCGTCATGTCAAGGTCCCCCGGCGCGACAACCGGCGGCTGCGTTTCTTGAGCCCCCTGGAGGCTCAAATGCTCATCGAGGCCCTGGAAGAGAAGAGTTGCCAGCTGGCGCGGATCGCGGCCTTGAGCTTAAATGCTGGCCTTCGGTTCGGGGAGATTGCAGCGCTTCGATGGGGTGATGTAGACCTGGAAAACGGTGTGCTGACGCTCAGGAACACGAAAAATAGCCGGACGAGGGCGGCTTTCCTGAATGACCAAATGCGGTCCATGTTTTCGAAGATGGACCAGGGGGAAAAAGACGCCCTTGTCTTTCCGAGCGAACGGGGCGGACAAATGGGACAGGTCTCCGCTTCATTCATGCGGACGGTGGATGAGCTAGGCTTCAATGACAATGTGACGGACCAAAACGGAAAGCTGGTCTTTCATTCCCTGCGGCATACCTTTGCAAGCTGGCTTGTCATGGACGGAACAGGCTTGCCTGTGGTCAAGGAACTGCTAGGACATCAAAGCATTGCTATGACTGAGCGTTATTCGCATCTGACGAACGGGGCGCTTCAAGCTGCGGTAAACCGCCTGGGAAGGCCGAAACAAGTCCAGGGTGAAAAGATTGTCCAGCTAAGGAAAGCGAACGGGCATTGAAAGGGGAAATGGATGTCTGAAGAAAAGGAAATCTACGTCCATATTGTCCATGATTGGGCGTCAGCCCCGCGCTTTCTACCGGGCGATGAGGTTGAAGTTGTGCCGCTTTCCAGGGGCGAAAAGGCCGAATGGGAAGCATGGTACCTTTGCGATATTGACCACCACATGGTCTTTGTGCGCCAAGATGAGCTTGAAGAATATGAGCAGATGGCCGAGAACTTCACCGTCCTTGGATGGGTATTGGACATGAAACCAAACTTGGATTTAAGTTGACGAAGTTTTAACAGTTTCCCCGGCCTAGCTGGACGCAGCGAAAACCGCCATTCCTGGGGCGGCTGGCCGGGGAATCCCACCAGGGGCGCACCATGCCAAAGAAAATCAATCCGCCTGATAGATGGGGCTACCTGGGCCATGTAGGCGACGAACAGGCGCTAGAAAAGGCCCTTGTCCTTCCGCGATTCTTCGGGCTGCAATTATCCTCCGCCCAAGAGGACCGTTACAGGCGCACATTAGAGACCTTCCTGATAAGCTATCCTCAATTCCAAGGGAAACCCACCTACCGGGAAAGGGTGTCCGCCCTGAAGCAGTTGCTTCGGAAAAAGACCTTCAATGACCGGCTGAAGCGCCTAGATTACGCCACAGCGCGAGCTTTGAAGCTGACCCAACATCAGCCATATCTTGCCAGAAAAAAGCCTTCCACAGAGGCCACAGCGTTGATACAGGAGCGGGCTAAGGCCGAACTGGAAAGGCTGCTTTCCGAGAAAGGCAAACAGGGCCCGCCCGAAAAGCATCATCACCTGAAAAGGCTCTTGGAAGACCTGATAGAGCTATGGACGGACGCTACCGGGAAACGCCCACCTTTGAGCTATGAAAAACCCCATGCTTTTTTTCCTTCCTGACCGATCTGCTTGACCTGCTGGATTATCCCTGGCGGGCCGGAGACCCTTCCGAAGATAACGAAGAAACCGCCCTGCGCCGGTTGCTCAACCGGGAACTCGAAAAAAAATAACCCTGCCTGAAAAAAAACGCTGATTGGCCCGGAAAAGGTACGTTTGTGTCCCCCGACAAAGCGGCTCTTGTTGTCTATCCTCACGAAAAGCTTTTGGAAATCACCATATACGAAGGAGGATACGCAATGGAAAAAGCTGAAATCATGAAGAAAATTAGGGCAGAGCTGCCGGCGGCATTCGCCCGCTCAGAGGTGCCGAAATTGATCCCTGGAATTTCGAAGGGGGCCTTGGCAAATGCCGACTGCCTCGGCGCAGGGCCGGCAGGGCGCTTCAAGGTGGGACGTCGGGTCTATTACGAAAGAGACGCTTTTATCGAGTGGCTTCAATCGCGGGGCGGAGCGGAAGGCTAATGGCTGTGGGCGGTTTCGTAAAACTTCCCAGGCACGTCGCCACGTCGCCAGTGTTTCGCGACGCCGAGCTGCTCCGGCTGTACATTTGGTGCCTTTGCAAAGCCGCATGGAGGGACCAAACTGAATCCGTCCGTGTTGGGCGCGGGCATGTCAGCGTAAAACTTCTTCCTGGGCAATTCGTTTTTCAGAAAAGCGCGGCGGCTAGAGAGCTAGGTGGCGACCCTGTCACCATCTGGCGGCGTATGAAGCGCTTGGAGGAGATGGGGTTTATTGCAATCAAGGTGCAACGCCAATTTTCCATAATTTCTGTAATAAATGCGAATACTTACAAAGAGGAAACCTTTGATGATGCAACACCGATGCAACGCCTAACTCGCGAAATGTGCAACACCAAACAGGACGAAAATTCATTACAAAACAATGGTTTAGAGAGTAAGCCTGAATTTTCTGCAACGCCTAATTCGCCAAATGTGCACCGGAAGAAATACTTAGAAGAAATAAAGAAAAAACCTACATCCCCCCAAGGGGGTGACGGTTTTGATCTGTTTTGGTCGAAATATCCCCGGAAGATCGGAAAACAGGCAGCGCTGAAGGCTTGGAAGCGAACAGCAAGTATCCGGCCTTCCTTGGATGATCTTTGTGCGGCCCTAGAATGTCAGAAGCGTTCGCCGCAATGGCAGAAGGACGGCGGCCAATACATCCCGTACCCCTCAACCTGGCTAAACGCTGGCCGCTGGGAGGATGAAATCCAAGACGAGCCAGAGGACGATTGCACGTTCTTCCGGCCATACTTGAGAGGTAAATCATGAAAACCCTTCCATCCGCAACGAACAGCGAAAGAATTGTGATTGCAGCCCCGTTGATGCGCGAGGACGCCCTTCCCGAAATCCTAGCCCAACTCCGCCCGGATGACTTCGCGGATCGGCGGCACCGAGCGCTTTTCGAAACCTACCGGGCTATCCACGAAGCGGGCGCTCCGCTCGATCTCCCGACCATTGTGCGCGAACTGGAAAGGTCAGGGAACCTGGAAACGGCGGGCGGGAAAGCCTATCTCGCTGACCTGATCGAAGCGGTGAGCACGACGGCGGGGCTAGATCACCACATAGGCGAAGTCAAGACCGCGAAGCAGCGCCGAGCCTTCTTGGAGCTTTCTGACCGGATTCGCCGGGCGGTTGACGAGGGCGAGGACCCCGAGAGTGTCAACACTATGATTCGGGATGCCGGAGTCAAGATCGTGTCCGCCCGCCGGAGCGGGGTCGTCCCGGTCAGGGATGCAGTCGCCCAGGCCGTGAAGGAAATCGAGGCCAGCACCAAAGGCGACGACGGCGGCGCTATCGAAACGGGCCTGATCGAGCTAGACCGAAAGCTAGGCGGAGGCCTGCGGCCTGGGGAATTGATTATCATAGCGGCCCGACCTGGCATGGGCAAATCCGTTCTTGCTGCAAACATTGCGGAGCGGTGCTCGAAGCCGGTGCTCGTTTTCTCGCTGGAGATGACCAGCTCGGAGATTGGCAAGCGCATGCTGGCGAGCGCGGGCCGTGTTGATTATGGGAAAATCCGCGAGGGGAATCTCCTTGATGGGGATTGGGAGAGGATCATAGCAGCCGCGAACCGCCTTTCCGGGCGTCGGATTTTTTTCGAACAACGAGCGAGCCTCACCGTGGAGGATGTCTGTGATGTGGCGGAACGCCATGTCCTCAGGGAAGGCGTTGGGCTGATCGTTGTGGATTATCTGCAATTGATGCGGACCCGGAAGCGGGGCGAAAGCCGAGAGCGCGAGGTGGCGGAGATCAGCCGGAGGCTGAAGGTCTTGGCGCTTGATCTTCGTGTTCCTGTGGTGTGCCTGTCCCAATTAAACCGGGAGTCCGAACGGCGCGGGGGCAAGGGCGAGGACAAATTGCCCTGGCCGATGCTGAGCGATCTTCGGGAAAGCGGGGCTATCGAGCAGGACGCCGATGTGGTCGTTTTTATCTTTCGGCGTAGTATGTACTCGAAAAATTTTCCCGAGACCGACGCCAACCTTGTAATCGCCAAAGGCCGGAACTCGCGGCTTGGCATCGTGCAGGTCATGTTTGATGGACGGCACCAACGATTCACCGACGCGGAAATTCCGCCAGAATGGAGCTAAAGATGTCCAGCATGCCAGGCTACTATGGACCAAAGCAATATCGTTGATCTCCGTGGAGATTTGGAAGCCAGAGGGCGCTTTCAGAGGTCAGAAACAAGGGGCAAGTCGAATCCTTATCGTGACCTTCAGCGATTAGGTCAGGATGATTTCAGGATAGCAAGGCGCATTTCCCTGAATGATGAAAGCGCTTGCTTCGATATTGACACCGGATGCCCCGGCTATCAATACAACATCGAATATGTGCGTTGCAACACACCTGAAAAAATACTCCAATGGGTTGTCCAGCTATCAGCGAAACAATGGGTCACAAGAGAACTGATCGGGGAATTTGTTCAAAAGGCTATGCAGCGAATCAGGATGAACCCTTATGGATGCTAGCTCGCTAGCTAGCTAGCAGGAAGGAGGAACAGGCTATGTCTGTCAGAAACTTTGAAGCAAGAATCCGAAAGCTGGAAGGTCAAGATGCTGCGGCTATTCCGCCTACTCCGCCCGAATATGATTATGCAGCGGATCAGCGCTTCAGCCTACTTGACGAAATCATGGAACTGGAGCGCCAGGGCGGGAAGGTGCCTGAAGCGAAGAGAAAAGCCTTCGAGGAAGCAGACACCACCTTCTGGAAACATCATCGTCGGTTTACAGCCTGGGCCAGCAAAGCCCGGATTGTGGAGAAAAGCGGCACGTTATTCTTCGAGGCTGTCAATGATCACCCTAATAGAGCCACCCATGATCGCCTTAATGGAGCCATTAAAAAGTGGCGGAAAAGGGTCTCGGGGCGCCTGTCAAATCAACCGATTTCACCCCCTTTCTGACCTGGTGTTTTTTGCGTTTTGGAGCAGGTGATTTTTTGGTCTTTCTGAGTCCCCCGTGGGGATCTGTAGCTTTTGCCCTCGAGCATGACTTTGTAGGCACCGTGCCGAAGCCTGTCGATGGTGGCTGCCCCGAGGATACGGTTGGGGAAGGCGTCGGTCCACTCTGGAATATCGAGGTTCGAAGTCACGATGGTGCTTTTACGTTCATAGCGTTCGGCAATGACGTCATGGAAGTCTTCGTCCTGGCTGCCCTTGAGGGGCTTGAGGCCGAAGTCGTCGATGATGAGCAGATCGACGCCGGCCAGTTTGGCGAACTGGCGGTCAAAGGCGTTGATGGCCCTGGCTGCATGCAGCTGCGCGAGCATTTTGCTCTGGGTCGTAAAGAGGACATCATGCCCGGCGCGGATGGCGCAATGGCCCAGGGCCTGCGCGATATGGCTCTTGCCGGTCCCGCAGGGCCTCACGATGAAGATGCAGACCTTCTCCTGCATGAAACGGCAGGAGGCAAGATCCATGATCAGGCTGCGGTTGATGTGGGGGTTGAAGGTGAAGTCGAACTCCTCCAGGGTTTTGTGATTGCGGAAGTTGGCCCGGCGCAGTGCCGAGGCCAACTTCTTCTGGGTTCTGCGGGCCACCTCGTCCTGGATGATGGTGGCGAGGAAATCCATGTAGGAGAGTTTCTCGTCGATAGCCTGGCGGTTGCGGCTCTCGATAGAATCAAGAATGCCTGAGAGGCGCAGTTGCTTGAGCATGGGGATCAGATCCGGCATGGGATTCATGGGCGCCTCCTTTGTCAGTGAACCTGAAGCTCAGAGCGTTTTCTGATGAACCGGCCCGATGCCTGGTAGACCGAAGCGAGCGCAGGCTGTGGTTCCTCTTTGAAGGGGACCTGATCGAGTCCTTTCTCGAGGATGGTCTTGACGGCCCGGTAGCGGGGGTTATCGAAGTGCAGGGCCCTCTCACAGGCCTCTTCGAGCCTCCCGGCGCCATACTTCTTGCCGAGGCGGATGACGCCCTGCGCGGCCCGCAGATTATCGAGGACACGGTTGCTAAAAAGTCTGCGGATCAGGCGGTGGCAGTGCTCGCCGACCAACTCAGCCTGCTTGAGGCACCATTGCGGATCCTGCAGTTTATAGGCCAGGGCCTCGGGTGGAAGATGTTCGTCCACTGTAGCGTGTCTTCCAGGGGTGTAGAGGCGAGGATGAACCGCCACAAGCTCAAAGTCCTTGTAAAGCTTCACGGTCTTCTCCGTTGCCTTGAGCCAGAGCTTGCGGTGCACGAGGCTGAAGGGCGCCGAGTAATAGGCCTTCTCGAACTGCACATGGCAGTTGGCATGGACCTTGGCGTGCGTCCATACGGCCATCTCCGGTGCGACGTCGGGCAAAAGCTTCAGGAACACTTTCTCGGTTTCGGCGAAAACGCTCAAAGGCTTCTGTCTGGTCGTGCCATGAATCCGGTTGCCTGCCTCCTCGAGCACCCACCGCTGGAGTTGCTCGTTGGCATCGCGGAGGCTGCGGAACTCTCGCAAGGGCAAAAAACTCCTTTTGATGTACTTGACCCCGCTCTCCACCCGGCCCTTTTTCTTCGGATCCCGAGGCGGGCAGGGGCTGATCAGGAAGCCGTAGGCCTCCGCAAGGTCCCCGTAAGAGCGCTGTACATCAGGGTCATAATAACATGCACGGGTAATCGCGCACTTCGGGTTGTCGATAATCACTTTACAGGGAATCCCATTGAAAAACTCAAAAGCATGGCGGTGAGAGCAAAGCCACGTTTTGACCGTCTGGTCCAGAACCAGTTCGGCATACTGGTGGCGGCTGTAGCAGAGTGTCATGACAAAAATCCAGGTCTTGAGCACTTCGCCGGTAAACACATCCGTAATGGTCGGACCCGTTCCGAAGTCCACCTGTGCAGCCTCGCCGGGCTCAAAATCGAGCACGCAGCTTGCCTGTATGTTGCGCTTATCAAGTTTCTGCAGGAAACGCCGCACAGAGGAGTAGCTGCCGGCAAACCCGTGGCTGTTAAGCGCCCGGTGAATCGTCGTTCCGCAAATACCCTCCTGCCACCATTGCTTGACTTGACTTTCAAACGGTTCAATCAAAGACGGCTGAGCCGCTCGCTCCGTGCTACTCTCAAACAATTTGCCCAAGACCTGATCCTCAGGGAGAGGAACGGCCGACAGAAGGCCGTTCCTCTCCGCAACGGCCCCTACCTCGGCACACTTGATCCGGCCCATCAGCCCGCTCTTGGCAATGGCACGGTCGCTTTGCCCCATGCGCATCCGAAAAATAACCTGGCGGTAATGATGCATCTCGAACCTCCTGTTTGCCATGGCAGTCCCTCCCGGAAAATTTTTTCCAGGAAGTCTACCCTATGATGAACTCTTGGTCCGAGACCCTTTCCTTCCTTCAGGCAGAAAACGATTCCTCCACATTGGCTCCATTACCGCGATCATCGACTGGACTCATTAAGGCGATCATGGACTGGCTCCATTACGCCGATCACCAAGTGGCCTCATTAAGCCGATCACGCAGTGGCTCGATTACGGCGATCACATAATGGACTTATATAGGCGATCACTAACAGAGGCCATGCTTCGCCCCGCAGAAGAGCAAGCGGCGGCGGCGATAGAACAGCGGCGTCAAAGGTTCCCGAAGGCCGAAGATTTTGCCTGAAAAAGCTAGAGGGGGGGTACCCCCAGGATTTACCCGCCCCGTCTCTATAAAATACTATCGCGGAAATTCAGGCCGCATTTTTACAAAAACCATCTGCGGCATTCACGCCTGGGTTGTCGAACTGCAAAATCACAGAGGGCATGTCTTTACATATACGAAAGGAAGGAAGACTTCGATGCCAAGCAAGTATGAGGTTCGGATCCGCAGGCTGGAGCAAGCCTTCACGCCGGCCTGCGATGTTCCAAAGGAGTTCATCGAGGATGTCAACAGATATTTCGCCCTGGTCGGCAGGACAGATCCGAATGAGATCTTGCCACCTGAACATGAGGCGGTTCGGCACGGATTCTGGCGATGGCGCCGGCACTCAAGCTGGAAGGATTGGATGCGATCACATGTGGATCCCGCCGAGCACGAAGTACGCCTCAAGACAGCGCTTCGAACAAGACTGGCACCCCGGAAAAACAGCTAGGAACAGCTACAATCGACGATATTGCTTTGGCCTGCACCTAGGGAAGGGTCAGGCCGAGGGCGGCGCTCCTCGTGCCGATTTGAAGATCAAGAGGGGGAGGATAAAATGCGAAAAATTTTGAATGTCGTTTTTCCTGCTGCACTGATAGCATCGGTAACAGCTTTTCTCATCCTGCTCTCAGCATCACGATCATGGAATTTCATTGCTCTCTTCAAGGAATATTCATGATTCGCTCCTTTTTTGTTTAAAGGTTGGTTTTAACCGCCAAACAGAAAAAGACAGGGAAAAGGGGAGGGACAGACGCGGAAGAATTTCTCAGTAAGGATCTTTCATTGGAGGAGAAATTATTATTGCCTATTATGATGCAATATTAGTAAAAATCAAATATCCAAGCACATAGGCGGACCTTCGGGTCCGCCCTATCGCTCCATTGAACAGGGTTCTTAGTTTATCGCTTTTTATTCTTTTTATGCCGATGATCAGAATTTTGACAACAATCTACATATTCAAATCGCAAGGGCAATGCGACAGGTAAACTGATACCCAAACTCTCCTCTGGAATTTCGATAGCGGGCACGAAGTACATTGTATTGGTCCATGTTGGTCCAGTATAAGCACATGTACCATCAATATCCAAATAATACCTCGTTGTTAAATAAGATGGTATTGCATGAACTCCTGTCCAGCATCGGGCACCATTTCTATAAACAACATACATTTTATTAAATGGGATATAAGGCTGGCCTTCACAATTATCACTTTGAAAATACAATTCAGTGAAACATAAATCGCCTGTAATAAGATTTATGCCAATAAATAAACCAGAATTTGGATTGCAGAATACTATAGCGGCATCCGATGGATCATTCACTACAGTATTAAGATGGTGCTTGTTATTAGGCACCAATTCACCCAGATGTTGATCGTTAGCATCATATACTTCGATCACTGCCTGCGCGTTCTGCATATTAGAGATCCCAAAAACAAAAAGCATGAAAAGAAATATCAAAACATACTTATTTCTCATTATTTTCCTCCAATTCGGTATATGTTTACAGCGAGTGGCGATTGTTTGGTAGCGTAGCATATTATACTTTGCGAACCTAGAAAAGCCATTCGATGACCTTTGGTGAATCAAGTATTTGGGGCTTCGAGCCATTTTCATTTAGAAGCTGGCCACCTTTAGCTAAGTAAATGTCCGCAAAAATCTTCAACGGAGCCGACGTGTTTCATGAATTCATCATAGAGTTTTTCAACAACCCTCGATTGACAGACTGAAAGTTAATCCTTACATTTAACGACCATGCTCCTGTTATTAGTGGAGCCTCCAAAAACGCCATACTGGCCGGTGGTTACCATAGCACCTGTGTCTCCGCTTTTTTCTAAAACTTCATAACCTCTTGTTCCACAAATATCTCCAGCTTTTTCATAGCACATGCCCCAATTAAGCGCACTACCTGAACAGTTTATGACATATCCTTCCTCTCCATCAGATGTATATGTTTTCGAGGCAGTAGCACAACCAAAAAGCAAAAGCATGATTGATAATCCGAATATGATGTTTTTCATTGATTCTCCTTTCTCTTGCTATTAAAGAATTAAAATGCAGATTTATAATAACATATAAGAAAATGATCAATATCATAAAGGCATGATATTGCCGATAAATTGTTTGCTTAGAAAATATATCTATTAACACTATCTTTCATTTAGTAGGTAGATAGTTAAATTTAGATATCATTGAAATATAAGAGCGTGGAGCATGCTTCTACTTAAAAATATAAAATTATACTATCATGCGGAAGGTATAAAACAAAGCGAATGGAAATTGTTATAAACCGCTATATTTTGACTGGAAATTTTAGCAAAAATCCTGCATTTGGTGCAGAAACTGCCTTCTATAATGTTCCCCTAGTTTAACAGATCTCGTTACAAATATTTTTGTTTCTCGGAATTCTTTTACCGCCACGCTCTCAATCGACCCTAGTACCAGGTCAACTTCACCTATGCGCTTTCTTTCGTCAAGGAAAAACAACGGCGTGGCGTCTTTGCCCGGCGACCGGTCAATGAAATCCTTTTACGCCTCCTTTCGTTACTCGGTACGTCTTTATCCATTATCCGACCGCGCCGTAAAAATCCTGGAAAGAGGGGGGCGAAACTGAAAATTGCTGCTATGGTTCACATACCCGTAACTTAAATACTTAAGTCAATGACATTTAATGAGGCATAGATCTTTTCTCTTATCATGGCTATGCAAACGAAAAGGGTTTATCCAGGTTTTCGGAAAAGTTCGTAACGTCGCTGCAAAAAATCACCGTTCGGCCTCAGATCGGATTGGCGCGGCAGAATTATACGACGGCCGTGAAGCGCCTGAAGTCCGTGAACCAACATCGGACCGTCGGTGTCTTTCAGAATGTCAGACCGTACCTCAATGCGGTAATCATCGCGAATACCCACGAAGTGGCGGTCGAAAGCGGCGTGATGCAGTTTACACAGCGAAAGACCGTTTGAAACAACCGGCTCTCCTTCTGGATCGATATCCGGTAGAATGTGGGCCGCGTCTAGCAGTTCCCTGTGGCGCAGTCGGCAGAAGGCGCACTGCTCATGGTAGGCCTTTAAAACGCGTTCCCGGAACGAACTCTGGTGAAGCCGCTGGCGGAAGTTGCGGGTAGCGTAGGCGCGGCGAAAATGCTCCTCTATCCGCTCCTGGCTTGGTTCGCTTACTCCGATGAAATTTGAAGCAAATTCATGCCGGACTTCGTCAACGGCCACCGTGAAAGTCAGCCCGACCCGATCGTCAGCTACTATGAACACTGGCCAAGCTGGTACATATTGTCCCGCCATGATCCGATGGAAATAAACCAGGGGCTCACCTTGTTTCATGGCTTTTCGCAATCCGACATTGTCGCGGTGCTCTGGATCGGTTCCACGGTAGCGGTAAAGTAACAGCCCCCCACTGGTAAAGCTGTCGGAATAGGGCCCTGAGGGGACCGTCGTGATCGAAAGCGGCAGTTCCATGCACTTAGGCTTGAAAATTCCCTGCGGTCCAACAAGCCGAATCCTCTTGCCCTCCAGAAAAAAGCCCCCTTGTAGAATTACGCGCGGCAAGGCATCACCGTGTATAGCTCGTTGGGCCTCAAGCCATTGAAATGCTTCCTGGCGTATCCTAAGATCAGAAAGCACCACCGTCGGATTCCCCTTCGTGGCTCCGAAGTCCATTCCGCTTGGATATCCTAAATGCCACCGTTTGGATTGTGGTTGCTATCGAGATCGCTACTCTTCCGCTAATCTTTATATATGGGGTAACTTCCGGTCTAACTTTCTGTCCTAATCATTTTACTTGTCACCCCCAGCCTCACTTGCAATGGCACTAATAAGTCCACTTTGACCTTTGGAGTACATGAAATCCACAATTCCCTGAATGAGCCAATCGATCTTCGCTAATCTATTGGGCTGATTTTGGACAATTGCGCGAGCTTCCTTCATGCAATTCTCAACTTCTTTGAACAGATTGGCGTCCCTCGGATTTTCCGGATCCATAAAGTCAGGCTCCTTGATCCTGAACCTGAGTAGTGTAAGAAAAAGAAATGCTCCTTCGAAAAAGCTATTCGCAATATTCCTATTTCTAACCTGCTTTCGGATTACCTCAGCCGCCCGCATGGCGAAATGCACGGCCATATCGTCTTCCAGTGCGTCATATGCATCCTCTCGATACGACAATACCCTAGCCAGAGAGCGTGAGGATTGTATTGGGAACAGGGATAGACTTTTGATTCCGCTTTTAGATCTCTTGAATATAGCATTGAACAGTGTTGATATATTTTTCTTTTTTGTCATACATCTGCTTGCTGATTCAGCAAAATAATTCCAGGTTGCGCCATATTTGTTTTGACTATTTATCATAAAAAAATGCGTCAGATAATCTATTATTGCATTAGGCGTTCTCGCCCAGAGCCAAGTGGAACGTACAATGTACTTTTCTGTTTCGGGATTTGGAATTAGGCTGCGAAGAAAAGTGTCTGCCCTGGATTCAATTTTGGCGGCGAGCGCTTTCATGACTTCGTTTCCGTATTGAGATCCAGTAAGTCCATTCTCATCAATTTTTATTTCATATGAGTTTGTTTCTGCATTCCAAAAAGAAGAATACAGCGCAATTTTCACATTGTCCAATTTTTGTAAGAATTCACTTTGTAAAACACTATCAGAAAGGTCAATGAATCTTATAAACCTGGAATCTTTAAAGGCATCTTCGCTGATTGTAGCCTCGCGGTGCAACGTCTCTGGCCATCTTAGCGCCGGTTCCGGCAGGTCCCTTGCATCCACTTTTTTCATTCTGGAGTAATCGAAGATCTTAGCCCTGCCTTGGAAAGTCTCCTCTTCTTCAGGAACAATAACCACGCGGGCAAGGCCGCTGGCAGGGCGCATTTCCACTTCGATTGTCAATTTAACGTCTCTATCTGGGATTGAAGGGAATTTAACTATATCGTAGCGGTACGGCGTCTCAGTATCGTTTTCTTGAGCCTCCTTTTGCAAATAGACATGCAAAGCATCGGTTTGCTTTTTCAGGAAGAAACGGTCCGGTATATTACGAGTATAAGCCTGCCCGCCCGCGCATTCTTTGGCTTCCACTACATCTACCCACTCTAATCCACCCCCGGGTTTTTCGGCATATACAGCCAGCCCCGGCAGGGTGTCCAAATATGTGGGAAGCCCCGCAGCTATGCGCTGGCCAAAGAGCCTTGCTCCTGTGGCGACAGGGTCCACTGCTGCATTTGGCAGCCACAGCGTATCTGGACGAGCCTCCTGTAAGCAAGGCAGATTTATGTGGACGTCCTGGAGCCATGTTTGAGCCGTGGAAGCATAGAGCGGGCCGCAGACAACCGCCCCGCGCAGGCGGCCTTGGCGCTGCTGTAGGGCCTCGTTAAATGACCCGATCAAGTGCAGCCCCCAGGTTTTTCCCTTGCTTTCGCGGTGGCGAAGAGGAATGGAACACGATGTTTTGATCAGCTCGTGCAAAAGCCCCCCGCCTTCGATACTGCAACGGGTGGCCTCATCAAACAGGTCCAGGGATGGATGCCAGTACCTCCATCCTTTACCAGTGGACCAGGCCCTTGGAAGCTCCTGCGTTTTCCACTGCAGACCGGCGATGGCAGCCCATAGTTCAGGAAAATTGGTGAAGGCTTGCCAGAATGCCCCATGATCTTTAGAGCATATGGGGTCCGCCTTGACGGCGAGGGCGCAAGCCCACTGCCAGCCGGCAGGGCCGGGTGATTGGCGGGGACGATTGCGCACGGGCAGCAGGAAGCGACGACCCTCGCAAACCTCTTCGCGCAGTTCGAACGATGTGAACTCTATGCCATCCGCGCCCATGTATGCCACGAGCATCCAATCACCAGGCTCGAGGTTCTCAGGCATGGCCTCGTCCAGCCACCGCATAGCTGCAGCCACAGCACGCCAAACCAGTGAGATCCTTTCTCTGACGGTGCCGAATGCCTGCAGCATGGCCTCTTGGTGGAACTCGTCCAGGTGGTTGGGGATGGCCACCACAGCCCGGCTGTCATTATCGGCGTCAAACGCGTTCTCATGCATCAGGCCCCTCACGTGGGCCGATAGAATGTCTGCGAGTGGAATCGATACACCATGACCCACGTTCCAGCGAACCGGCGCTGTTGTGTCCCCTGAATCCACCAGCAGCGACCAGGCCACCGGGATCGGCAATCGCCGAAGCGGTTGACCGGGCTTGACCCTCGCCTCGGGAGGCCAATAGATACCTGAATGCACACGCTCCTGCTCTGCCTCATTGCCGGTTCGGATCTGGCCAAGGGCGCGTTTAGGCAACACTGCGTCCGCCACGTAGAAACCGCTTTTCTTCAGCCCATCGCCCGGACTGGCAACAGAGTCGTTCAAACCGAAAGCGGAAATGCCATACACTCTGGTCATACCAGTCTTCCCAATACTTCTTCGATTACCAAGGCAATCCAATCCACCGCCTCAGCCCAAAACTGCTGACTGGTGGGTATCTCGACAAGATGTACATTCCCATTTTCTGAAGTAATCAAATCAGGTTTCAGCGCGTCCACATCACTGGCAACCACGAAGGCGTAAAGATGAGGGAAGCCCTGTGCACGATCACTCAGAAAATCACTGTGCCGCTTGAGTGCTCTTGCGGCAGAATCTGCGATTGTCTGCCAAGAGGGTCGAGCAGAAGGCGTACAGGCAGCGGTATGCGCTGCCCATACCACCACGACCGATTGCCTTGAGCCGTCCAGCGGGCTGAACACCAGGTAGAGGTGGCCGCCCGTACGCCCAAAGTGCCTCACCAGCCCGTGCTCTTCGGCAAGGTCGGGATGAACAACTTCCAAGGCCAGGTCCCTGCCTGTCCTCCCCCTAGGAGGGCGAACGAGAAAAGGACCGGGTTCAGAGCCCCGCTCTATGCGCATGCCCAGCCGCTGTTCGGACAGAATTTCGAATACTGAAGCCAGGATTTCCTCGAACCGATACCCCACCTTTCCAGCGGTTTCGCCACGCAAGGCCATAAGGGCGGCATTCACCAATAGGCGGCTGATGTCAGTCCAGGTACGCGCCTGCCAGTCCCACAATCGATCCTCCTCGTCCTCCTGCCGCAGCAGTCTGAGGTAGTACTTCCATATGCGTTTGTAGCGGACGTCATTCTGCAGCACGTAATTGGGTTTTGGAATGGCTGGAGGTCTAGAAATATTCGCAAGCTGCGGCAGTTGCCTGAGTTCGGCGCAGATGTTGCCGAAGGATTTGACTTTGCTGCCGCGGTCGGAATGCGTGCGCTGATTCAGGTTGCAGTCAAAATTCAGATAACGCCGGCACTCCAAGCGGCAACGAACCAGAAAGTCCTTGAGTACTTTGTTCTCCAGAGTGTCCAGCGATTCGTAACGTGAAACACCCATAAGCCGGTGCCTGTTAGTGGCTGCTTTTTCTGTGGAGGTGGTGCCGGGCTGTCGCATGTACCATTGCAGACAAGCGGTGTCAGTTTCGGCCACCCGCGGGGCGGGCATCATCTTACGCTCCCGAACAAGGATACGCCGTGCGGCATGTACAATGTTGGGTAAATGCTGCCGCATGGCGTCTGCAACGTGCACTATGAGCGCCATGCGCGGCTCATCTTCACTCTGGGCGAGCTTTTTTATATAATCCGCGATATTGGACCATGGCAGTTTGCCCTGGCGTTGGGTGCCTTTGGACTCCAGAATACATTCGTCGAAGAAATTGGACCAAGCCAGGATGGTTCGGAAAAGTCGGCTTTCGGCCCAGCCGACATCTTCCTTTTGCGCACTAGCCTCTGCATACAAGGTAGATAGAAGTACCTCACGGACACCCTCTTCACTGTGGATGGACAAAATTGTCTTTCTATGGCTGTCGTCCATGTTGTCCGCCGCTTTATATTTCTGCAACGCTGCCTTCTGGGCAACGACGCCATGGGGCGTCTGGTAGAGTTGATAGGCTCCATCGACAGCCTTGAACTTCGGCCCAAAGGGCAAAAACCGTTCGTAGCGCCTGGCCAGCAAAACAGTAGCGTTTTCGGAAACCGATAGTACTGGACTACCGTAGAACGGGACGTTGGCAGAGCCGCGGATAAGGTTAAAGGATTCGTCCCCGTTGCCCACGGACCAGGGCCATAGATGCAGTTGGACGTCAACGGCGCCCTTCATGGCTTATTCATCCTTTAAGGATCTCGTAACGCCTCGCCAGGTGAACATACCTAAATTTTTGCTTTCTTCTATGGCAGATCTGAAAGCTGAGGAGAATTCGCCATCGCTAAGCGAATCGATGACGGTGGCGACCTCCTGCAGGCAGTTCATGGTATTATGCTCGGCCACATCCAACCCTCGCAACTTGGGAATAATCTTCTGCTCCACTTGGTCGGCAAAAGCCAGCTTATATCGATCGTCCTGGCCAGCATCTGGGTAGTTGGATAGATACAAGGCAATGGCGTCTTCGACGCGGTAGCCGAAGGGACGCCCTACCTTCTCGAGTCCGTTATTCAAGCGGCGGATCCAATCTTCCATTTTAGACTGCCATACCTCATTGCCATTAGCCGTTTTGCACCAGTCGTTCCACCGATCATGGGTGAGAAAGGGGCGAGCCTTTTTTTTCTGATTTCGGCTTTTAGGATCCTTGCGCCGCTCGTCTGGCTTTCCGAATCGCAGCACGTTGGAGCGGTCCAGCACCTTATCGGAAAGGGTCTGCGTGGTTTCATCCTCGTTCATGGTGCCTACGAACAGCACGTTCTCCGGCACCCAGATGCGAAAGCCGCGGCCGCTGCCTGGACCAGTATCCAGCTCGATTTCGGCCTTCTCGCGGTGTGCCGTGTTTGCCGGGTTCTCAACCAGGCGGCGCAATTCTAGCTTGGAAAGAAATTCGCTGAAGTAATATTCGGTACGAGCTAAATTCATCTCGTCCAGCAGCACCATAAGTACACGGTCTCTGGGCCAGTCAAAGTCAAAATCGGGAAACTCCTTGGGATCGTAGTTGTAGGGATCCATGCGTACAAGGGCGCGAGACAGCTCCGTGGCTTTGTATTCTTTTTCCAGATAGTTGTAAAACCCAAAGAGATCCTGTGGCGAATCCCAGCGAGGCTGCACGGGAATCACCAAAGAATGCAGGCCCATGTGCTCGGCGTACTTTACTGGCAGCAGAGTCTTGCCCGTTCCGGACACCCCGGCTAGTACGGTTAGAGGATTTATGCTCTGGCATTTAAGGGAGGTGTGGAAAGCTTCGATAACCCGGGAGGGAAAGTAGATCCCACTCTCACGCAACTCGTTCTTGAAGTGTTGCAGGGCTTGATACTCGTCGTCATTGCGCTTGGTAGAGGCGAACTCGCTCGTCTTGAAACAAGCTGCCTTTCGATTCAGCAGATCTTCGTAGGCAGCATGTAGTTCATTGTCTCCCCTGCCGGTTACTTGCCCTTGTAGCTTCTCGATTTCTCTTTCTAGAGATGACTTGTGAGCTTGCAGGCCTGACAGCTTAATTTCGTCGGATTCCAGGCGCTCACGAATATGCTCCAGCAGGTGCTTCTTTTCCTGCACTTCATCATTAGTATTGTTAAGAAGCGTCTCCGCAGAGATGACTTGCTCACGAACCTGCTCAACCTGTTGTGCCGACCTGTGTTTTTCCGCACTGAGCGAATCAATATCATCCGTGAGCGTATGCAATCGGTTTTCCAAGGATGCTCTCTCGTTGTTTAGGGTTTCCATCCGGGCGCGGGTTTCAGACAATTCTGTGGTCGCTCCTTGTAATGCTTCACGCTGGTCCCGTAGATCTCGCAATACCGCATCAAGCTCATTTCTTTTCGAAAATATTTCGCCACTGGTATTTTCCGCAGCTTCTTTAAGATTTGCGACCTTTTCTTCCAAAGGGGCTATATTCCGCTGAAGTTCTTCCATGCATGATTCCAGTTGCGTTTTTTTCAAAGTCAATGTCGAAAGGTGAGCCTCCGTTTCGGCTTTGTCGTGGAGCGCCTGTGCGAGCTCGTCGCGCTCACGCCGGAGCTCAACCAGACGATGCTCAATGCCTTCGGCTTCCGCTTTTTTGACTTCTAGCTCCTTTACATCCTTTTCAAGCCCCGTGATCTTTTGGTCCAACATCCCATTCGTTTGAGAAAGAAGATACCTTTGATTTTCCAGTTCGCCCACTTCCTTGCGTAGTGTCTCGTTTTCCTGATCCTGCTTTAGGCACCGCTGCTCGAGGTCGGTAAGCAAACCCCGAACCCTTTCCTGTTCATCTCGCTCGGAGTTCAGTCGTTGCAGCTCAGCCTTTTGCTGAACGATCCATTCCCGGATGGCGCGGACGTCGGCCTCCAGTTGCTGTTTGCGGGCGGATAGTTGGGCTACATCGCCGGCATCCTTTAAAAAGGCGCGTTGGCGACGCCACCAGTGGGCGTAGAAACCAAACATTATGACAAGGACGACGATGGTCAGTCCTGCGGATAGGATCCAGAGGCCGGAGGGTATGATGGATAAAGAAGTCATGTCTTGCACCGTTTCTTTAATTATTGGAGTTGCCCAGCATTCGGGGACAGTTGGCTACCATTCTGTTCGGTACCTGTTTGTTGATCGTTTGAAGGTTGGGGCACTGCAGGCGCTCGTTCCAGCGAAGCGATAAGTACCTCAAGTCTGCTCTTCAATGCGGAAAGCCCCTGAAGCATGGTTTCCAATTTACGGGATTGGCCGACCAGGGACTCCTCTACCCGGTCGATGCCACCTTTCGCCGTTACCAGGGCAGAGACCTGTGCCTGCAAACTCTTGGTCGCTTCAAGAAGCTGCCCAGCGGCGTCCTGCTGGCCTGTAACCAAAGCGGCAAGTGTCTGGCTCGACTGCTTGATACCAGTGTATTCTTCCTTCATGCCTTGGCTTGTCTGCTGCAATGACTCAACAGCTGGAGCTGTGTTTTTTGCGCTTTCCTCCAGACTGGCCACTTGGGTTTCCGCGGCTTTAACACCACTATCCAGTTCTCCCACCGCCGTCTCCAGCTCATGTGTTACTGATAGCAAATTGCGCTGGACGGACCCCAATTCTTTAAGTGTCGTCTCGGCTTCCTTTGCCATACCCCCCATACGCTCGTTGGCCTCGGTGAAGCCCTTGCCAGCCGTCTGCATTTCACTAACGCCTTCCTCGGCCTTTTGGACTGCTGCGGTGATGTCCTTCACGCTTTCATTCAAAGCACTATTCTGTGTTTCCAAGAATGTCGTGGTGTCCTTGAGCGAAAGCGAAGTCTCCTTGATCGTTTCGGCTGCCGTTTTTAAACCTTCAGCCTCTTGCTCCAGCGCAGAAACGGATCTGTCCGCCTGTATGCTGGAATCCTGCATTTTTTTTAAAACAATCTGAAATCCATCTGATAAACGGGCGAAAGCCTTCTCGTCTTCGGCATAGCGCTCTAGATCGGCCATTTTTTGTTTGACACGGCTTTCCAGACTGGCGACCTCTGCCTCTAGCTCACCTCTGTTCTTGCGCAATTGTGCCACGGCTTTTTCCAGAGTCTCTCGATCCTTTGTGAGCCCTTCCACGCTACCCCGCAGGGCAACCGCTTCCTTGGTCAACTGCTCCACAAGGCGCTGCGATTCATGCGTCTTGGAGTTTAGTTTTTGGTACTCAGCAAGAGCCTGTTCTCTATCCTTGGCCGCTTTTGTGGTTTTGCGTTGGGTATCGTCCAATGCCTCCTGAGCCCTTGTCAAATCTCTTGTTACGGTCTCAAAATTGATCTGCTCCACCTTCAGCTCGCCCTCCAGCGTGGCAATTTCAGCGCCCAATGTTTCCCTCTGTTGTATCAATACAGGAAGTTCCTCATTAATTTTCTGATAGAGGGCCTTTTCCTTTTTAAGCGTTTCCCGCTGATGCTGTAATTCCTGCCGGGAATGCTCCAGGGACACCCGCTCATCTTCCAAGCCGGAAATTCTCCAGCCCATGGCCAGTATCGCCAGGATGACCACAAAAATCACCGCCCCCATGAACCAGAGGGGCGGGAAGGCCTTGTCCAGGGCAGTAGGGGCATCCTGCCGCCTCTCGGGCGCAGGCGGTTCGGCCTGTTGATCGTCAATGTCGTACTTGAAGGAATCGTTCATGCCCGCTCCCATATGGTCTTGATTTTCGCCACGCAGCTGGGGAGATTTTCGCGTAGCTGATAGGTCCAGAACCGGACTACTTTCCAGCCCATGCCCTTGAGTTCGATGTCTCGCCAAAGGTCGTCCTGCTTCCGAGATCCGTCTGGATTGCGGTGGCAATCCCCGTCCACCTCTATGTCCAGCTTGAACGCAGGCGAGCCTTGCCTGATCAAGGCCATGTCAAGCCGTCGATACCGCACGGGGAATTGCGGCATGGGATCTAGTCCCGCTTCTTTCAGAGCATCAAAAAGCATCTTCTCGTAAGGGGACTCGTGCGGATGCCACGGACCCCCCGGGTGATCCGTTTGCATGAGATGCTGGGGCCGGGCCAGGATTTCCACGTGGCGAATGCCACATTTCATCGCCCATTGCCTGTTGCCTACCACATGCAGTACCGCACGCGCTCTACTTGCTGCCACGTTGAAGAGGTTGCCCGTTTCCTGCAAAAAATGCCGTGAGCCACCAGGCATGCCTGGCCCACCGCACAAGCTAAACAGAATGACGTCGCGTTCGTCACCCTGAAACCCATGGGCCGTGTCCACATGCAGCCTTGCCTTGACGAACGCGTCATACCTGACGCCACCTTGAGTGATCACATCCAGGATGCGATTGGCTTGCTGCCTGAACGGCGTGACGACCCCTAAGGTGCCAGGAAACTGCCGATCTTCGAGCAAGTCCCGGACCAAGCGCACTACTTCTTTAATTTCCTCCTCGCAATAGCAGCCGCTGCCCCCTGCACTTTTGACCTCCCCCTGGATCTCTGTCCAGTGGATGCCGACTTTCATGTCTCTTGGGGTCAAAAGCCCTTCGCTACATGTCCCTACACGTAACCTGCCGCCATAGAAAAGCCCGCTGGAATAATCGGCAATGCACTGTGCACTGCGGTAGGTTGTATCCAGAAATATGGGCTCAACCTTTCTTGCCCCAGCGCAGAGGTCGTAGAGGGAACTCTGTGTATAGGCGAATCGCTGGTCTTCCAGGCGTTCCAGCCCCAAATCGCGACGCAGAAAGGTGTCCTTTGCCGGGCTCAACTTGGATGTATGTGTCAGCTGCGATGGATCGCCGATAACTCCCACCCGCCGGGCGCGAAACATAACAGGGATGGCCGAAGGGGTGTCCGATTGACTGGCTTCGTCGATCAGGGCCAGGTCAAAAAGCGCAGGGCAGAAGGGAATTCGGGAGTTTATGGAAAGGCTGGTCACTGCCCAAACGGGGAAGGCGTGTAAAATCTCCTGCCCACTCGAGCGCAGCGCGGTCATGGCCGTGTCGTCCAGCTTGCCATCAGCAAGCCCTGACCTCAAGCTGTTGAGTACAGAGCGCAGACCTGCCAGTTCCGACCTGTCTGCGCCGTCGCGCAGTCCCTGGCGGCTTTTCAAGTCCAGTGAAAGCAGTTCTGGCAGCAACTGCCGAATGCGCTCACTGATGCGTGAAACGGTATTGGTAATCTCATCCGGGGGCCGGAATCCTGAGGCTTGCCGCTCTTTTTCCTTAGCGGTCATGCGTAAAGAGGCATATTCGCCTGTCTGCTTTAACAGCTTCATGTTTTCCGACAGCATTCGCCGCGCTTTCCGGCCATACAATAGTGGCAGTGCCGGCGTGCCGGAAATGCGGCGAAGCCTTTTTCGAAGTCGCACATAGTGAAACAAGATGGCCAGAGTTCGCCAAGGATGGATGCCGTCACCATTGTCCAAGCTCTGAAGGGTACGCTGCAGCGCCTGGGTGGGAAGATTTTGCGGGCAGGCATCGAGAAATTGAGCCGCTTCACTCGGCAACTCCCTATATAAGTAGGCTAGTCTATCTTCAATGGTGCCGAGCGCTTCTGCCAAATCAGCAACCTGTTTCGCCGCCGCGGCCTCGAGCCTCCTCTCTGCCAGCCGGTTATTCAGGTCTTCCATAGCCAAGGATCCTTTGTAGCGTGATTCCGGATCGGCTTGGGCCACGATCATCAACTTGATGGCCTTGGAAAACGTCATTTGCAGGTCGGGGAGTTCCTTGGAGTTTGCTCTGACCACCAAACTTTCGCCGTCGGGACCGACAAGCTTGTTAACCACGGCATCAATGGCTTTATGGTTGCGGCTGGAGATGAGCACAGAATTTCCCTGGAGCCGTTCGTTGGCCGCTGTCCCGGCCACCACCTGGCTTTTGCCCGTACCAGGGGGGCCAGTAACCACCGAGAGGGTGCGGGAAAGCATTGCTTCCACAGCCCGACGCTGGGCCGCGTTGAACGGAAACACTTCCGCCGCCATACCTTCTCCAAGGGTGCTTTCACGGTCATCTTCTCCGGACGTCTCCTTTTCAGTAAAGATGTGGGCCAGAGCCGTTCTGTCCAAGTCTGCGTCCGGTGCCCTGGCAATAGCCCCCAATTCCTGCAGCAGCCCTTTGCTATATCGGGTGCGCTTGGCAAGCATGACCACAGCTCGGTTGTATATACCGCTTTCAAAAGGTTCTCTCAATGCATCGCCCGGCACATCGGACAAATGCAGTACTTCCCGGGTTTTCTCAGGCAAAAATGAAGAGAGGGCGGTGGTGAGCGTCTCCAGACTCGGGGCGACTTCGCCCACCTCGCGCGCGGGCGGGGCTTCATCGTCCGCCTGGACCCGCATAAACCCGCATGCGGAAAGGAAGTTTCGCTGCCGTTCAGCATTTTTCGAAAATGAATACTCCAGCCAGCTGAGATTCACCTCTGGAACAGGGGTTTCAATGGTCAGCCGCAATCCCTGTCCGACTATCTCCGCATGTACGGGGTAGTAAAAGACTGGCCGGACGATGCTTGTGAAAAGACCGTCCTCACCCTGTTTGCAATGTCCAGCCAGTGGGTAACCTATAACAACGTGGCTATCATCAGTTGATGCGGGCAGAGCCTTCAAGAACTCCGACATGTGAGGCCCTATCGGTTGAGTCATTTGCCACCTCACGCCAGGACGAGGCTGCCAGAAGCCTAATCGGCGCAGGTATATGAAAGTCTGGCCCAACTGATTCAAAAAGGCAGAGGCATCTGCTCCTTCCTCGTTGCGAACACACTGGATGTAGTAGCTCATAAGCCGGCGAAACAGCCCCCAGCGCCCGCCAGCCGTGTGCGGAGAAGGGCCTTCTCCTACACCGGGAGCGCTCCAGGGGATATCCGCCCAAAGCTCTTTGTGGGTTTCCCGGGAGAGAGCGGGCAAGGAAAATGAATGTGGATAGGCCACCTCGACAGGTGCTCCTGCCACGGTCCAGGCTCCATTGTGAAACTCCACATCACCTTGGTGAAGCAGTTCACGCAGCTCTCTTAAAACCAAATATTCAGGAATTGGTCCCGATCGGCGCAGCCTGGATTTGATTTGGCGAAACCCCAGAGGACGCGGAGATTGTTTAAGGACTTCTAGAATATCATGGTTGCTTTTAGTTTGTGGGTCTAGCTGCATTGTTTCAGCTTCTGAATTTTTCTTAATAACATCGAACGGTTATTTTTAGTGGCTGGAAAGCGGTTTATACATCTGTAATCTTCAAACGAGTCCATCCTTCTGATCGAGCAGATGTGGAGTATCCTCCGTTTCTATGTCGTGCTGCTGAAACGCCGCCGTGGCAATTCTTCTGGAGCATCCATCTGTCTTTATATTTTTGGTAAAGCCTATTTAGTCCCTCTCAAACCCATGGGTGGAAAACTTCAAAGTTATGCTGTTCTCCGTCACCGTTCGCACAACATACTCTGGGGCCCCATCCGGAATTCTCGCCTCGATCTCAAGTGTGACTTTTACATCAGCACCCGTAAGGCCTACGAGATGAGCTATAACCTCCTCGGCGATGCGGCTTGCATCACGTCCAACGCGGGTCGAGTCGAGTTCTACGCTCCCATGGAATCTTTTCGGTCCGGTAGAAATCGGCGGAGTGGTGGTTATCTCGGGTGATCCCCCGCCTGTACCGTTGGTATGCGTGTTTCCTCCAGAGCTTCCGCCTCCGGACGTTGAGCCAGAACCTGTGTCTTTACTCTCCTTCTCTTTTTCAGCATCAATCTGGCTTCTGGCCACATCTGGTTTGACGAGCACTCCTGGGGCGTCCGGATCCACCAAAGTTCTCCGCTGAGAGGTCTGCAACCCACGGTAGCGTTCCCCAGCCTCGTCAAAACTATCCGCATAGGCAAAGGAATCGTATTCCCAGGTAATCAGACCTAGCCCGTCGGTAATCGCGTTCAAAAGCACCGAAGGCTCGGATAACCGCGGCAAATAGGGGTATTTGGCAAAGTCTTCGACAAGCTGCCGGATGGCCACATGATTCCCCCTCCAGAGGGGTACGCGGTCCAGCTCGAGGCGGAGTCGGGTGCCGGCAAGGGAGATGACCAGAAGCTCCTCGTTCTTGAGCTTTTTGCTTGCGCGAACAGCAAGCGGGTCTTGACCGGTGAGGCGAATCGCCTGCCACTCTACTGGACCCTGCGGAGAATTCTGCACCGGAACGATCAGCCACTGGTAGGTTTCTGGGAGCCGCGCAACCACGGTACTATCAGCCGACTGCTTTTGGGTCTCGGCCTGTTTTACCTGGTGGGGGGAAAGATCAAGGGCATCCTTCTCGAGGAGGATCGATTCCCAGGCAAGATATCTCCGCACAGCATCGTCCAAGTCCTGCAGCCGAGCGGTGTCGGGGGCGAGGAAAACAAGCGTGTTTCGGAAAAGTCGGGGGGTTGTTCCCCGAGACTCATACAGGGCTTTGGCGGCCTTGATGGCCTCGTTCCCAGGGTCCTTGCTGCATGGATAGTCGGGGCCAAGCACCACAAGACGGGTATCGAGATCGTCCGGGATATCCGCTCCCGTGCGGGGCATGGGGTGAATGCGAGGGAAGTCTCCCCGCTTAGCGAGGCTTTCCCGCAGGCGCTTTTCCATCTCCACTGCCACCTTGTCAGGGTCTCGTTTCAGCTGATCGGCGCGGTCTTCGGCAAGCTTTGTCACCGTAGGCTGGGTCGAGTACCAGACCCGGGGCCCGTCCTGGTAGAGGTAGGTAGCTGTTGATGCCAGGCGGCGCAGGGCGTCTCCGAAGACGGCGGGGGATTCCCCCGGGATTACACAGCCGAGTTTCACCCTTCTATCTTCAATGCCGCGGTTGGCCACTGACGAGGTGGGCGCCGATCCCATGTAGATCGTACGGGCCACCCGGCGGCAGGCGGCAAATTTGCCGAGGTTCGGCAACTCACCGTCAATTCGGAGTGGGAGAGCATTCGGGCCATCCACGTCCTTTTCAATCACCGGCACCCAGTTGTCTGACAGGTAGCGCGTCAGTTCGAACTGCACCCGCTGATCATCGATCGGGATAAGAGAAGGCATGATCAGGGGGTTCCGGTCCCCTTTTTCCCAGAGGGAATGGATGACCGAGGCCATCAGGCGCAGCACCCCCCGGGTGCGCTGAAATTTGATCAGGGTCGACCAGTCGGTATAGAGCCGGTCGAAGACTTCGGGATGGATCGGGTAGGCGGCCTTGAGGCGCTGCTCGTATTCCGGATCCCGGCATTCGAGCGGAAATTCCTGGTGCTGTGTCCGGTAGAGGTCAAAAAAACCGCGCGCGACTAAATCGCGGTGTTTGAACTGCTCAGGGGTTACGAGTGGTTCGAAAAGACGCCGCCTCACGATCTCGAAGCCCTCTTCAGCGCTTGCCGGCCGCCAGGAAGACTCGAGGCGCCCGACGACATTGCGGAGGCGGTCAAGGGCCTCCCGCCCGCGGACACCTCCCACCTCAGCATCGTCAGCCTTGGCATGGGGCGATCCGGTGGTATCCGATGCCGGGATGCTGATCACGAGCAGGCAATTCCCGGCAAGTTTCGCCGATTCGGTCAGGACTTGCGCAAAAGAGAACTGCGTCTCGAACGTGCCCGCTGGAAGATCATCGTGGTCATGGAGCTGCCGTGCATAGGCGACCCATTCATCGATAAGAACCATCGAAGGGCCATACTCCTTGAGAAGTTCCCGGAGAACATCCCCGGGGCTCGTGGCTTTCTCATCGTCGGCGGCGATGCGCTGATAGGCTTGTTTTCCTCCGAGCTGCCAGGCAAGTTCCCCCCAAAGCGTCCGGACCACCGTCCCATCGGTTTTTGTCACCGGGTTTCCGGGGGAGATTTTATTCCCTACGAGGACCACCCGATTTACGGCGGGCAGGGTTGTAATCCCTGCTTCCTTCATCACGGCGTCGATCCCGAGGAGGTTCCCTGGCGTTATGCCTGAGAAGAGGTGGTAGAGCGCCAGCATGGAGTGCGTTTTCCCGCCCCCGAAGTTTGTCTGGAGCTGTACGACCGGGTCACCTCCAGTGCCGCTCAGCCTTCTCACTGCACCGACCAGGAGTTCTTTCAGGCTGACCGTAAGATACGTGCGTCTGAAAAACTCGGCCGGGTCCTTGTACTCGGCTGTCCCCTCGCCCAGGTGCACCTGCCAAAGGTCAGCGGCGAATTCCGCCTGCTGGTATCGTCCGCTTGCCACATCCGGGTGCGGGTTTACCACTTCCCGCCAGGGTTTGAGGGCCCCCGTGGCCTGGGTTTCGATGGCCGTCCCGGCGCTCTTCCGTTTTTCCCCCCTTACCTGCTCATCGAAGCGCAGGCGGAGGAGTTCCATCTTCATCTTTTCGATATCAACGCTTTGCGGGGCGGAGACCGCCATCAGCAGGCGGCCGGCCGAGTCCATGACGCGGTAGGTATCGTCGCTCGAGAAGGCCTCCTGGTGGGCCCATTTGTTCCGGTAGTCCCTGAGCTCGCTTACCAGGCTGCGCTCGACCGGCCCGAGGGTCCTCCCGAAAACGCTGTTCCAGGCTGCCCACATGAGCTTCAGGAGCGCCGCAACGTCCCACTGGCTAACGGATTTGCCGGCAAGCAGCCGGTCATCCCCCATGAAGCTAATGGTCTGGGCTTGTGCGCTTTCACGGTAGATGCTCTTCATCTCCCGCTCGATGAAAGGGGCAAGCCCCGCTTTGAGCATCTCCAAAGCCTTTCCGACACGTTCGTGGTTGGTCATAGCCATGGGTTATGAATCCTCCCCGAAAAGTTCTTCATTTTCTTGAGGGCGCAGACCGCGCCCCTTTGCAAGTCGCGTGATTTCCGGCCAGCTCTGGACAAGGCCGTTATAGGACAGCGCCTCCTGCGCCCATTTCTTCCGTTCGCAGATGGTGTAAAGACGGTAGGCGAGTTCCCGTGCCCCTTCGGCTTTACTGCCAAGCAGGGCAACAAGCTCGGCCGCAGCAGGTTCGCCGCCAGTTTCCAGGGCTCCAATCAGATGGTGGACCATTTCCCAGACCGTCAGGCGCTTGTCCTGGGTCGGATCCCAGTCGGCCGACAAATCGGCCGGTTTGAACAGATGCACCTTACCCCCTTTCGAGGCGAGGATCCCTGCGTCCACCATTCCCGCAACGCTCGTATTCTTCGCCTTCGAGAGGGTTTCGGCTACACCGTATTCGCCCTCCCCAAACCGGTACTGTTCGAACCAGGCCAAGGCCCAGCGGCTGTCTGAATCGAAGTCTCCTTCCTGCTCGGCCAGCACTTCATCCAGTGTTTGGTTGATGAGGGCCAGGGCTTCTCGGACAGAAAGAGGCTTGCCCTCTGCATCGAGGACTTTTTTATAACGGGTATAGACAGCCATCCCGGGTCCGATGGCCGCCTGCGCCAGGTCCACCGGGGCGATGTTGCCGCGCTGGAGGAGTTTCAAGGCCACGGGCAATTCGGTTTTTAGGGCAGTCAGGAATTCGCGGCGGGTAGCAACATTGCTACCAGGCTCTTGCGGACGACAGACGAGAATGATGCTTGAGGCAAGCGCATTGGTTCTCATGCCAACCATTCTATTGCTAAGTTCTGTCCTTATGGGCCAAGTGCCACTGACTCTAAATCCAGCCCTAATGACAGCTCCCAGAAAGGTTTCCCAACCGGTTGATGCAGTGCCATCTTTCTCGGTCTTGGACTGTTTCAGCGCATAGTAAATTGTTACCGGAAAAATTGGGTGAGCCTGCTTTGCCAACTGCTGCATCGCTTGTGTCATACCATCGAGAAAGAATTTATCAGCCGTGACTTTATTACCGTGTCGGTAGGGTGTAGCCACTAATTCCTCGGCCTTGGGCACAGCTAGTGTGGCAAATAGATCTGGAAATATAGACTTGAGCGATCTGCGGAGCCAAACATAAAAAAAATCTGAGAGGTCTGCATAACCAATATTATCGTAATAAGGAGGATCAGTAGACACAATTTTATCTTGGCTTAGACTTTGGACAGATGCATCTTGCTGCAAGCTCTGGCCCAAATGAGGTGAAGGAGTTTTCAAAAGGAACTTAGAAACCCATTCCAGGAGGGAGCCGAAGTTTCCAGTTGAGCTGCAAAATGGATTTCCCTCGGCAAAATCCCAAATCATTGGAATTGCTTGGCGGCCAAAAGTATGCTGAATCTTAGTATACACAGCCTCCCAAGCACAAATTGTCGAGGACCTGTCTGCTAATTTGTCAACTGCTAACGCCAGATATACCGCCACCGCATCCGCATAAGCCTCAGCACCCGTGCCGCCAGCATCAATTCCTTTCTCATCATCCTTCATTCCAGCTGCGATGGCATCAGCCTTGACCTTCTCCCGAGCCTCCTGCACCAGGTCAGAGAAGGTCGTCAGAGCGACAAGCTGACGGGGAGTGAAATAGTCTCCGAATGTTCGAAAACCATATCTTCTACCCTGTGCGTTGCTGGCCCAAGTGCCTCGACTCGGCGCATCGGGTTTCCACTTTGGCTCTGCTTTGTCGGCTACTGCTTCCATTTCCGATGTAGGGTCAAGATAAATCCGGCCCCGATCGCCCGCTGCGACCATAGCCATCAAACGTACGCCCATCCTTCTAGCATTGGCTTCATCATCGATATACTCATACCGAATTGGAACGCCCGAAAATAGGCATCGGAAGCTACCTCTTGCGATTTTAGTACCGTTTTTAGCACTTTCCGGATCCTTCGGCTTCCCCACCTTGACCGTGAATATATACCTATCCCCCTTAATCACCGGCTCCACATAAGCCTCTTTGCCCTTTTTGGTGGAAAGCATAAAGGTGGAGGCAAGCGGGACATCCACATGAGAGAAAGCAGGGTTTGGGCTCTTGACGGTACGGGCCCAGAGCCAGGCGATCACCGTGAGCTTTTTTCCGACCAAAGGCTTCAGGTCCGGCCGTTCGCGGGCCATTTCCGCTGTGATCTCTACTTTGGGGTACAGATGCCCGATTCGTTTTTCAGCCTCATCCCGCATCCACTTTCCGTAGTGGCGGACATCCTCAGCAAGCCCCTGAGCACCGCGCCACTCCCTCTTGAAAAGGGAATGATCTCTCTGCGCTTCAGGGTTAACAGGCGGCCGCCCGGCAAACTTCGGGGGGATCTCGATCATCGCCTTGTTGATCAAAACGGCTACGGGATTCAGGTCACTCGCATAGGCCTCGAGGCCCAACCGCTGCGCCTCGAGAGGCAATGAGCCACCTCCCGCAAAGGGATCGTGGAAGGCGGGGAGTTTTTGCCGGTCGAAGAGGTCCTTTGCGCGCGGGTGGTCGGCGTTTTCTGCGCAGGCGCGGCGCCAACTCTGCCAGATTTCCTCACGGGCCCGCTGTAGGACCTCCTCATTGTTGGTGTTCTCCCACTGCACAAGGTCCTCGATGATCTTGAATAGCCTCAGTCGCTCTTTTTCCTGGGCTTTCTCGGTGGGGAAGAGGTCTGGCAGGCCGGAAGGGTCGTCCACCATCTGGGCAAAGATCACGGCCCGGGCGGCTGCAAGCGGTCGGCGGGCCCACCAGAGGTGTAGGGTGCTGGGGTGTCCGTGGCGAATGGATTTTTCACGAGCACTGGCTTTGTTAATAGCATCCAGGGGGAGGGCTACTTCTATGAGTTTCTTCCTCGCACTGGAACTCATTACATTTCCTCCAGTTCGGGGGGAGTACCAACCACCGGGCGCGCTCCAGGAATCTGACTCACACAAATACAAAGAGGATCATTAGATGCCCTTCCACACTTTGCACAGGGTTGGTAATATAGCATTTCGTGAACCTGATAATCTGGTGGGCGGTGTCTTGTATCAAAGTATCTTGGATCATATTCGTATAGGCATTCACCCGGAATCAACCGAAGATTTTCTCGATCTGCCAAATTCGCTCGTATGCTCAGTGTACCGGTGCTAGACTGCTCTTTGACCAATGTATCGATACCAAAAGAATCTTTTTGATGTTCATCAACATCCGTTTTACATGGGAATGCGAGTCCAAACTCAAGGTTGTGGATCTCTTGCCGATCTTGATCCCTTGCGTTCAATGAACGTGCATGAGCTTCTAAGATCAAGTCGTCGTCTATTCTAATGTCTAATTCGAGTCGCTCATGGAATGGGCGTGCCATTCGATCTACCTTCACAGTAAGGTTGGAGAGGTGGATCCGTGGTTCATTGGGTAGCACTTTCTCGCTAGTGCTCCGTGGTTCACAAATCTGGAATTTGGCCACACCGTCGCGAGGATCTGTGCAATAAAGGTGGAACGTAGCCGACTGTACCTCCCCTTCCCTTGGCATTTCAGTCCCTACCTTAACAAGTGGAAGATAGGAATTTCGCGCCAAAGTAAGTTCAATATTTTTAGCCATCTGCAGGCCAGCCTCATCTGAAGCAATCCATGCTGCGCCTTCAGCAATGATCGTAGCTGTACTTTCAGGGACTTGGACACGCTCTGGGCCGAACCATTCGTGTAAACGTCGTCTTATCGCCGGCATATTGGACATACCCCCGGTAGCCAAGCACAGCGCTACCTGCTCTGGATCGAATCCAGCGTTTTTAAGAACACTCTCGATCCGCTTGAACCCTTTATCGATAAGCGGCGCAACGATTTTTTCAAGTTCTTCTTGGTTTAACGAGTAGTCGAAGTCCTCATCGTCGATACCTTTGAAAAAACTCCCGACGTAGACTTGTGAACGAGCCCTTGCAGAAAGGTCCATTTTGGCACGCTCGCAACGGTTTAATAGGCGAGCTTTAGCTCTTGAATACATTTCTACGGTGCTCTCGATTTCGCGCAAAGTACAGACCTTCTTTATGAGGCTGTTCATGATGCTCTCATCAAAAACATCTCCACCAACCTCCTCCGTTCCGTCGTTCATGATCTGCACAATTCTTCTGCCTAAAGTACGACAAAGTGTCAGATCGAGGGTCCCCCCACCCCAGTCGAACACTAGAATAAGTTTTCTATCATATCGACGAAGCATCGCCTGCAAGTCAGCGGTTCTAAAATACCCGTATAGCGCTGAGAGTGGTTCGTGCACAAACTGTTTAATATTCAGGCCTGCAAGTCGAAAAGCATCCCGCAGAGCACGTCGCTTGTAGCCCTCCATGTCCACAGGGATCGTTACCACTGCCCCGGAAATTTGGCCAAGATCTTGCCCTCGTCTACTAGCTCTTGCCTCATGTAAAACGTGCCGTACAACATCGGCCACAATGTCTACAGGGCTGCGTTCCACCCCCTCGATGAAAACACCGTCTCGCCCCAAGAACAGCTTTGGAGAACGTACTATGTTCCCTTGGACGCCTAATCCGGAATGTGAGAGGCGTTCCTTTGCTTCACGCCCGACTATTGTTTGCTTGCCTTCGTAACAGACTACAGATGGAATAGGCCGCTGCTCATCGTCAAGATAATTGATTGTCCCCTTCCCTCGGACGACAGATATCAGGCTGTTCGTCGTACCAAAATCGAAGCCAACGACGGTCATTTCAATTGTCCCCCTTTATGCGATTCACCTCTCTTTTCAATCCGTCTATTACTCGTTCAGCATGATCTAACATAACATGAACCTTTGGCGGGTCACGCCTTAATGCCTGAAGCCCATCATCCAAAAGTAACAGTTCCTCTCTAAGACAGCGCAAGACACGACCTTTTAATGTCTCATGATCATTTCTCATGTGAGCCATTTCGTTCTCGTGAGATCGCTTTGTATTGACAATATTTTCAGACAGGACCTCTAATTGGTCCTTCGCAGTATCAAGCTGCTTCATTAGGCGGTTAAGATGAGCCTCCAAATCTTTTGCGCGATTAGCAGCCTGTTCTTGAGCTATACGTGCATCTTCCATTTGCTGATTGCAATCTGCAACCTTTCTTTCCAGTACAGAAAACATTACCGCAACACCAGTAGTGTCAAGGGTGTTCATAAGCGCTTTCAGTATAGCCGAATCCGTCCGATGATGTCGTGTTAAGGGCCCCCAGACGCGGCTCTGTAATTGGGATAAAATCCATTCAAGAGAGACTCCTTTATTTTCTTTTAACCAGAGTAGAAAACAGTACAGTGCGTTTACCTGACACTGTTGAGATTTTTTCTTCTTCAGCGCCGCTGTCTCTTCTGGCCAAGGTAGGGATGTAAAATTTTGCGAAGTTAATGCTCGAACTGCATAGTCCTCATTTCCTCCATCGGGGTGATTTCCTAAAATCTCTGCGAGCGAGCGAGACGAGAATGCGGGATGCCTCCGGAGCACGTTACGTGAAAATTCATGAAGTTGCTTAGCTACAGACGGTGTATCAGAGAATTCCATGATAAGCAGCATCAGCTCACGTGTCCTTTCTAAAGTTTTATCAGATATCGCAAGCTGAAGCAGTCTATCGCACTCCTCAGGTTCCAGTTTAGGCCTAGACCGTATTAATCGTTTATCGGACTGGCTTAAATTAAGGCTTAACCTTTTCCTGGTATAGATGGCGCGGATCAAGTCGGCAAGGCTCTGAGGTTTCCCCTGCTTTGAGCCTTTGCTGCCGTCCTTGCTAGCTCTCAGACGTACCTCTTTGTCAGCGTCAGGCGATTCTTTCTCTTTTTCCTTTTGTCCGTGTTGTGGCTCCTGCGTATTGACCAGAGAATCCTTCCCGGTCTCTCTGACTTCGTCAGGTTTCCGACCTTCCGGAGGTGTCAAGCTGTCCCTCTTAAGCATTGTCCTCAATATCCTCCGATATTTTACTAATCAGAGCTTCTGCCCATCTCTCGAGAGAGGGCAAGTTTCTCACTGCCCGTGCGTGGCTCAATGCCCGCTCTAAATCCCCCGATAATACATATAATTCTCCCAGCAGGATATGTAGCTTTACTTTGTCGAACTCAGCTAAATCCCGGATCAAGAATGATTCGATTTCATCTGTTTCTTCTTTGAGATCCTTCAGTGGACGATTGCCCCAACGTAGAATTTGTTCTGTCTCCCAGTCAGTGACCAAAGTCTCAAGTGGGCTGAAAAACTCATTTCCAGCATTCTGCATCGCCGATTTATGATTGGGGGACTCTATCCAGAACGCGTAGCGATTTGCCACACGGCCTATGCGCGAAGCCCCTGATTTATTGGCAGCTTCTCGAAAATGGTTAAAATGAAAATCAACCATGCTTGTTATAGTGCGTGCGAGTGGCCGCTCATAAACAGACAAATTTTCAGCGGCCTTATTGAACCTGCTGATGTAGGCTTCATATTTTAAAGAAGAGTCAGAAGCCTTCTCTTTTGCTAATATCCCATATAAATAAGCGCAGAGCCCATCGCAATATCCTATGGCGGATTTAAATACATCGACTGTGAGGATAAACTCTTCTATCGCACGCGTGTCCAGACGACCTCCAATAGCCATTTTTCTGAATTGTTTTTCGATACCCTCTAAGTCGCTCTCTGAGGCTATGCGGATATCCAGCTCAAAATTGACGCGTACATCAGATTTGCTCAAGACTACCTTGCAGACATCGAAGGAAACATCTGCAATGAAACTTGGAAGACTTGATACCGAGATATCCCTCCCGTTAATCGTGGCACAATCACATCCCTCTACCCGCACGTCTTCCTGAGCTAGCCGACGCGTTATTCGTACAGGGTGCGTCCCTAATTCACGCCCACGCAAAAACATTACCGGCCTGCGTAAGGGGTGCGCCTCAAATCTATGCTTCCACAGGGCCTCTTTTGATAAATAGGTTTTTCCGCAATGCTCACAAGGATAAGATGGAGGCGAGGGGTCGACCGTGAAATCAAAATCTTCTGGCTCGTGAAACTCCATATAGCCTGTGTGCCAAAATCCCATGTGTTTATTCTCCTAAATTATCTCGAGAGACACCTTAAGAGCCCACGCTACGCTGGGTTTTCCATTGCCTCGTACTGAGAAACAGGACTCCAGTCTGGATAGCACGCCAGTCTCAGATTTGCTAGGATGTTTATAATTCTAAGGAATCTTTTTCTTCCCTTATCTATCCACAAGTAGCGAACATCAAGACGGTCGCGAGCCTCTCCCAATAAGCTCAGAGAGAACATAGTTCACGCTGGTCACGCCAAAATCCGGCTCCCGCTGGAAAGGGCTACGGACATAGTGGACCTGGTGGCTATCCCGATCCAGAAACTCCACGATGGCCAGGATATAGTCCTCAGGCTTATTGAGCGAGTAGAGGATCTCGTTCTTGGTGACGGTAACGGTCTGAGCCCCGGATATGCGGCCCTTCACCTCGATAAAACGGAGGCGACCGGTCCCTGGAATGCGGCTTTCGATATCGTATCCCAGCTTGTCGAACTCACGATCCACCGGATCGAATCCAAGCTTCCTTTCCACCTCCATGACGATTTCACGGGCCCGGGCCGCAGCAGCCTGAGTATCCGGAGAGACTGGAGGTGAGGTTGCAGTTGTTCCGGCCATTTTTTCAAGCAGCCCTGAAGGCACCACGAGAAGCCCTCCGAGGACCACGGGCGGCAGGGGCGAGATCTGCCTTTCGAGGCCCAGATCTTCAAGGCGTTTTTGAAGCCGCGACTGGAGGACGTCCGCCCGCTTGCGGGCCTCGGCCGAGTTCAGGCGGGCGTTGGGCTTTCCCGCCTGCTCCTGGAGCTTTAACTGTTCCGCACGGTGATCCCAGTAGGTGATCTCCTTGGTCAAGCGGTCTTTGACGGCAGCCTGGGTCTTGTCGACCAAGGCGATTCTGTGATCTCGGACCTCTTGGAGATGCTCTGGAACAACCTGTGAGACGGCGTGGCTGACCGCGGCTTTTTCGAGGTCTCGGTCGATCCAGGCGCATTCCGGGAGGGCCAAAAACGCATCGACCCCAGGCTCATTATCCTTGAGCGGCCGGTAGTCCAGGGTGTCCTTTCGGCAGCCGTGCAGAGGTCAATAAATTTTCGGCTTGTGGAAAATTTTTAGCGTGCGAGGATGAAGCGGAGGGCGGGAGGCCCCAAGAGGCCCCCGGCCGGGATGGGGTTAGCGGTTTTGATCCTGGTAATGCCACGGCATGAAGGTGTGCGGGGAGGACTGCAGGGCTTTGGTATTCTTCAGGAGCCATGTGAGGTAGTCGAGCGGGTTGACGCCTGAAAGTTGACATGTGTGGATGAGGCTCATGAAGAGATCCCCGACATAGGCGCCGCGTTGCGTCTTGTAGAAGAGGGAGTTTTTCCGGTGTAGGATGGCGAACTTCAGGGCCCTTTCACAGATATTGTTGTCCAGCGGGGCTCCAGGCACCCTGAGAAAACAGGTCAGTTCCTTCCAGTGTTTGAGGAGGTAGGTGATCGCCTTCCCCAAGCCGGAGTTGGGCTCCACGGTCTTCTCCGCAAATTGCTGATGGCACCACGCCTCGAGAGCTGTCATGACGGGCTCAGTGTTGAGCCGATGGTAAGCCAGTCGATCCTGTGGAGACATCTTTTCGCTTTTGGCGATCGCCTCATGCATATAGACCGTTGCCAGCTCGTTGATCACATGAGCGCAGTCGTCCGGGAATCGCTCGACCAGTTCCACGAACTTCCTGCGGGCATGGGCGAGGCAGTTGGCCAGGATCGTCTGAAAGTCCTTGGATACGTTCCGGCTCAGGGCATCGCACATCTGAATCGGTGGTGGGAGCCCCGTTGCCCGGCGTTTCAACAGGTCGTGCAGGTTTTCCCCGGCATGCTGCCTGCCGGTCATGAACATGGCGACCTGATGGCCCTCGGATTCGGTGACCATCCCTGTGGTGAAGATCCCTTTGCGTTTGCTGTCCGGATCCTGCTCTTTGAGGAAAGCGAGCACCTTCGCGGAGGTGTCATCATTGTGGAGCAGCGTGCCCTGCGCGGCGAATGAGACCATGGCATCCATGACCGGGGCCAGAGCTACGGCTGCGGTATCGAGGATATCCCACTGGGTGGAGGCGGGCAGAGGTTGGCCCAGATTCCTTTGAAGGGTCTCGATCCGGTTGAAGGGCATGCCGCAGCCATACTTCAGTATCGCCAGCATGGGCGTAGCGGAATCGTCGTATTTTTGCTCGGATATCCCTTCGGGCAGTTCGGGGGTGAAGATATCTCCGCACAGATTGCAGCGTAAGCGGATTCGCTCATAAACGGTGGCTTTGAGAGGGGCTGTTCCAACGATATGAACAAAGACCGACGGCATGGCCAGCTCGTATAGTTTACCCTTCTCACAGCTTGGGCAGGGGTCCCCCGAGTTCAGAGCGGGGTGTTCGATGCGCACCCTGGCAGCGCCGGTGTACTGGCCTGCGCCGTTTTTCCCGTGCCCCCGGGGTTTTGGTTTGGCGCCTTTTTTCCGGACCGGTTCGGTTTTATCCTTGAGGATGTTTCGGGCTGTCTCGGTCGGGGCCCCCAGCAGGTACTTGCACAGCCGGCCGATGGAGGTTTCTTTCTCGGCAAGCACCTCCCGCAGACGCGCCACCATCTCGGCAAGCCCCAGGAGCACGTCGTAGTCCGAGTCGGTCAGGTTCCGTTCTTTGATGCGGTCCTGGAGCGCTTCGAACTCGCCGGCGGATATCACCAGCTTTTTGGGTGATTTTTTCATCGGCACAAGACCTCCCTGAACCGGCGCTCAAGCGGATAGAGCCAGATCGTCTTGACCGGTTTGTCACAGGCCTTTTTCCGGTCCCACTTGCCTCGCCCCTGCGTCTGCCCCACGCAGACCCAGTTGGCGGCCTTGTACGAGGCGCCGGTGAAACGCTGCTTTTCGACGAAGGTCTCGAGCAGGGAAGGCCGGTAACGGTAGCGCTCTTCCCACCGATCGGGGAGCAACCGCGCCGTGCGCGCAAGGATCTGTGAGGCAAGATTGAAAGATTTTACCCAGGGCAAAATGAGGAAGCGGCTGTTGTCGATCACCCGGTGTAGATTCTCTATACGCTGATCGTCGCTCCAGCCGATGAACTCGTCGCGCGGGGCGACACGCCAGGCGGCGGCCGAGAAACCCAGAAGCGCAACCAGATGCTGTCCGGCCCAGACCATAAAGCGCATCTGCGCCCCGCCCATGCGGGCATAGCCCAGGTAATGGTATCGGTCGATCAGCTCATTCCAAAGAGGGGATGATCTCCGGTCGACCGGCTCGATCGAAAGGCTTATGCGACCGGGGCCGATCTCGATCGGGGATTGGGGTTCTCCTGTCAGGGTGTGTTGGATCCGCTTGGGCACGACGCGCCTTTTCCTTGGCGCTGGAAGCGGGATGACACCGGCCCGGTACAGGCGCAGCAGGGCAACCCGGCAGCTCATGTCCTTCAATCCGCCGTCGGGCTTTCGCCACTCGGCCCATTCGCAGAACATGCGTGAGAGCTGTGCACGGTTCAATCCCGGCACGCTGGTAACTTGACGGCGGATCCAATCCAGATCGGTTGGCGTGAAGTCTCGACCACAAATGAGCAACCTCTGTAATCCTCCTCTTGGTAAAGGTTGCCCTGCTTATAGCAAAGAACGTTTTTTGTGGCCAGTACTTTTTTGAGGGATGGGTCGATTTTTTTCTATCCGCCGAAAATCCTCCGGGATTTTTTTGAACGGATCGGCGTTCCACAAAAGCTGTTGGAGTTGAGCAGCCGCCAGATCGCGGATGGTGCCCGGGCCGAACTTCCACAAGAAACGACCCCGAGACAAGCGTTTATGGCACAACCAAAATCCCTGGCCATCATAAACCAGGATGCGCAGGGCCTGACGGGACTTGTTGGTAAAGATGAAAAGGGTGCCGCTGAATGGATCCACGGCCAGCTTCTGCCGGCATACTGCCACCAAACCGTCGATGCCTTTGCGGAAATCCACCGGGTCCACTGCCAGCAAGATCCGCATGTGGGCAGTGATCTGGATCATGAGAGAAACTGCCCGAGAATGCTTTCAGGATCGGGCGGTTGACCGGTGCCCGAGAGCCTCAGCCTGCTGCCATCCGCGCGTTCGCACTCGACGACCCATTGGCCGAAGAGGCAGGTGGTGTCCAGCTGGATCAGCTCCGGAGTGGCATGATCAGAGGAGAGACGCTTCTTGAGCTCTGTGAAGGAAAGCCTCAGTCTGCGGCATACCTCGGAAACAGAATGCCCTCTGCATTGCTGTACCGCAGCCTCCCACAACTCCTGCGGGATCAGGGCGCGCTTCTTGCCGCGCTGCCGGCGCCACTCGGCAAACCGGCGTTCGACCTCGACGAGGTCGGGCTGGGAGTGGCTGCTGTATGGGACAGGGTTCCTCGAAGTGGTTTCCATCGCCATCCTCCTTATATAATCCAAATGGGATGGCGCTACCTTATAACATCCCGGCCCCGCGTGTTAAGCACGCCTGCCGGAAGGACACAGTCCAGGTAGGGGGCATAGTGGAGGTGTCGCGGGTTTCCGCCGGAATCGATCTCGACATAAAGCACGCGCTTTGAAACCACCCTCCTATCACCGGTGCGGGTTTGCCCTGCGTCCTGGATGGCATGCTCGAGGTAGAACAAAACCCTGGGGTCGGTGCCGGGATCGCGCTCATCAACCAGCACCGCTCCGCGTTTAAGGAGGTCGCGCTGGCGCTCGAGGGTCAGATCGATGACCGAGTCGAGGAGCGGATGCCCGGGGCAAATGAAGGCCGCCAGGGGTTGGCCTTGCGGGGCAACCAGGGATTTCTCGAAGGCGATCCGCTCATAGCGGGGAAGCACCGGCTCTCCGATGCCTATCAAACGGTCGCGGTTTCTGACAGGCGCCGGCACGTGGGTGATTTCGTAGCGGCGGGGTTCGCGCTGTTTGGCACTGCCTCCGAGGCACCGGAAGGCCTCGAGAAAAAAGGATTCGATGTAATGGGGTTGGAGGCGCCGCGCCTCGGCCCGCTCCATCTCTTCCCTGACGCGGTGGACGCGGCTTACGTCCATGGTGTCGTGGGCAAGGGCCTTTTCTTCGAGGAGGTTTTGAAGGTAGCCCCGGTCGAAGGCCTTTTCGACGACCTGGGTCAGCCGGGCCTTGACCTCGGGCTGCTCCCCATAGCGGATCGCCTCGATCAGGAGGTCGCGGAGCGGGCGTCCCTCGAACTGAAGCTTTCCGAGCACGTCGAAGACTTGGCCCCCCAGGGCCTGACGGGCCTGGTCGAGCTTTTCGAGGAGCCTCCGGTAGACGTCGCCTTCCCGGGTTTCTTCCGCCACAAGGTTCCAGAGGTGGCAGACCTCCGTCTGGCCGATGCGGTGAATCCGGCCGAAGCGCTGCTCGATCCGGTTCGGGTTCCAGGGAAGGTCGTAGTTGACCATCAGGTGGGCGCGTTGAAGATTGATCCCTTCCCCCGCTGCATCGGTGGCCAGGAGCACCTGCACCTTGGGGTCATGCCGGAAGGCTTCCTGCGTCTTGAGACGGTCTTCCCGGCCCATCCCGCCGTGAATCATCACAATGGCCTCGCTCCGGCCAAGGAGGGTGGCGATTCGGTTTCCGAGGTAACTGAGGGTGTCCCGGAACTCCGTAAAAATAACAAGTTTCTGATGGGGAGAGGAAAGAGGTTTTATTCGGGCAGCGCGCCCGTAAGCTTCGGCCTTATCGGCAGCACGGTTTGCGATGGCGGCCGGGGTGAAGACCTCGCCAAGGAGGCTTGCCAGTTCACGCCATTTCCGGTCCTCACCGCTCCTCCGGACGGATTGCGCAAGGTCCTCCAGGTGCTTCAGGGTCTCGATCTCGGCCTTGAGTTCCACGATCGACCGGGCTGCGGTGGCCTGGTCCAGGACCTCTTCTTCGACAGCTGCCACCTCGCTGTCAGGGGCCTCATCCAGGTCTTGGACGTCATCCTCGTCCAGGGTGGGCGCGGTCGATGTGAGCATGGAAGCGACCACGGCACCCCGTTGGATGACTTCGAGCTCCCTTAGGCGGCTTTCGAGCCGCTCTCGACGCCGACGGAGGGACTGGTAGATAGCCTCCGGGGAGGAAGCCAGGCGCCGCTGCAGGATGGTGAGCGCAAACCCGACGGTCCCGGCCCGTTTGTCGTTTTCAAGAGCCTCGGCGCGGTTGAATTCTTCTCGGACGTATTCGGTGACCTCTTTATAAAGGATCGCCTCGGGGTCGGAGAGTCTGTAGGGGACCGTGTAGGCGATCCGCTCGGGAAAAAGCGGGGTGCCGTCGAACTTCAAAAGCCCTTCTTTGACCATGCGGCGCATGAGGTCGGATACATCTGCCGTGTGGACCCCGTCCCGGAATCGGCCTTCGAATCGGTCCCCGTCAAGAAGCGCCATGAAGAGTTGGAAGTCCTCTTCTTTCCCGTTGTGCGGGGTGGCGGTCATAAGGAGGAAGTGCCGGGTCAGCGTAGACAAGAGCTGCCCGAGCTTGTAGCGTTTGGTGTACTTGACCTCGCCGCCGAAGAAGGTCGCCGACATCTTGTGCGCTTCGTCGCAAACCACTAGGTCCCAGCGGCAATCAGGTGCTCGCAGTTTCTGCTGAACATCCTCGTTCCGGGAAAGTTTATCCAGCCGTGCAATGACGAGGTTCGTCTCGAGGAACCAGTTCCCCGTGCGGGCGGCTTCGAGCTTGTCGTTGGTGAGGATCTCGAAAGGGAGGTGAAAGCGGTGGTAAAGCTCGTCCTGCCATTGCTCGGCTAAACTACCCGGGCAGACAACGAGGCAGCGTTGAAGGTCGCCCCTTGCGATCATCTCCTTCATTAGGAGGCCGGCCATGATGGTCTTGCCTGCGCCCGGATCGTCGGCCAGGAGGAAGCGAAGGGGCTGCCGGGGGAGCATGGCTTCATAGACGGCTGTTATCTGGTGCGGGAGAGGGTCGATGACCGAGGTATGGACAGCCAGCAAGGGGTCGAAGAGATGGGCCAGGCGGATCCGCTGGGCCTCGGAGACAAGCCGGAAGAGAGCGCCGTCGCCGTCGAAGCTCCACGGGCGGCCTTTTTCGACCACTTCGAGGCGGTCCTCGTCAAAGCGGTAAAGGAGTTCGTTCGCCACCTTGCCGGTAGGGGTTTTATAAAACAGTTCGATGGCTTCCGAGCCATGCCAGGTGACACTGACGACAGTGACCAGGCCATCGGGGAGAATCCCCCGTACGGCAGCGTTTGGCTGGAGATCTTCGAGTTTGCTCATGCTGTCATCTCCTCCGGCAATCCCAGATGGCCTTTGAATACCCCTAAAACACTACTATAAGGGTCTCAATTGCTTTATGAATTTGGCTATAAGCGGAGGCAGGGCGTAGCTGCTATCACATTGTGCTGCTTTTGTGGAGGTTTGACTCATGAACTATACCTATCCCGAGTCATAGTCAAGACCAAAGGACCGGGAAAGGCGTGATGAAAGACCCTCGCTATCCTCTCATGACCAACGCATTTTCCAGTGTTAGATGGCTCAAGCATGCTCAAATTGCCAGCAGGATTGATAATCCCGTGCTGAGGCATCCCTGCTGTGGCGCGGCCCCTTCCAGCACCCACCGTCCTTTTGAAATTGATCCTAGCACGGGGTTTTGTCACATCCGGTCAAAGACCAACAGATTTTCTGGCGGCCCAGAAAACTGATCCCGGAGTTATTGTTCCAGAGTTGTGTTCTACGAGTCCATGCGGATCTTGGGAAGATGAACGGGTGGCGCAATGGCCCACTATCCTCGGCATAGATGACCAGGATATTTTATCACCGTGAGCAGCTTCAGAACAGCTAGGATTGGCTAGAATCGCCGTTCTCAGCTTGATCCATGCTTGGCATAGGGTTAAAACGGATCGGCGATCTGAGTGGGAATTTCGAAGTTGAATAGAAGAGAAGATAAATAAAACCGCCTAGGCGATCCTCACGTGGCTGCAGCAGTATCTGATTTTAAGCCCGTGCTTTCCATTCAATCATCTATGTCATCGTGCGTTTATTGCCCCGAACTCAAGACCGCCTAGACTGGTTATCACCGGCAGTTATAGCCGCAGGTTGACATCAGGCGATATTTTCTTGATAATATTAAATATTCCAATAACATGAAACATGGGGGGGATTATGGCAGGCATAAAACTTCCGCTGAACAAGCACTGGCAGGTAAACGCTTTTATGGGTAAGATCATCCGCGCAGTCTATAATGGAGACCTTGAGCCCGAAACGGGCCGGACCCTGAGCTATATGTGCTCCGTTCTTCTGAAGGGGCTGGAGACTGCCGAGATCGAGGGTCGGCTGCATAAACTCGAGCAGCAGGCTGAGGAGAACAGCCATGGACTGCGACGGGTGAAATGACATCTAGGCGGGAGGCCTCCCAGCGCCGGGTGGACTGCTGGCATTATGGGCAGTGTCTGACCCAGGCAGCCCACGAGAACGCGCCGGATCTGCCCTGCCAGGGGTGCAGCCAGTAGCAGCGGGAAGCTTTCGTACCCTGCCTGGGAGATTGGCTTGCCTGCGCCCGGCTGGCGCTGTGCGTCGTGGACCGTCGCAGGTATGCGGCGATCTTCCCGCCGAGATTATGAATAACAGGCCTTGGAGGATGGGCCAGTATCCACGATCCCAAAAAGACCAACCCTAGGCAAAACATATTCTGAAAAAAGGCGGTGAGTGTGGCGATTTGAGGCCCGGTTCCCATGTAGAGCCGGGTTTTTTTGCGGGGTGTAGGGTGTGGGGATTTCGGGAACATTCTTCCACTTTTTGCCCGGTGCTGTTTTTTTATGATCAAAGTTGCGCGTAAACCCGCCAGCCTAGCACCGAGGGGAATGCTCCTTTGCCTTATTTTTTATGGATAGATTATGGATAGAATGGCTTATGGATAAAAAAAGGTTGCGGCTTGTCACCGCAACCCCTTGAATTTCCTGGTGGGCCAGGAAGGAGTCGAACCCTCGACCAATTGATTAAGAGTCAACTGCTCTACCAGCTGAGCTACTGGCCCATGATGATGCTTCTCTGGCGCGCCCGGCAGGACTCGAACCTGCGACCTACGGGTTCGAAGCCCGGCGCTCTATCCAACTGAGCTACGGGCGCCCATGTGAGAGAGTTAGATACCAGGATCGATTTTCTTTGTCAACCCTATTTTTCAAAGAAATGGCTTGACAGTGGAGAGTTTTTTGGTTAAAAAGCTCTTTTCAACTCTGAAGAATAGGAATGTCATTATGAAGACGTTTGTCGCGAAGGAACACGAAGTCAACAAGAAGTGGGTTGTCGTCGATGCCGCCGATCATGTGCTGGGGCGGCTTGCAACCCAGATCGCCACTCGGCTCAGGGGCAAGGACAAGCCGATTTTCACCCCCCACGCGGACACCGGCGATTTCGTGATTGTGGTCAACGCTGACAAGGTGCAGATGACCGGTCGCAAGTGGGACCAGAAGTTCTATTATCGTTACAGCGGATATATCGGTGGGCTGAAGGCCATCTCCGCCGGGAAACTCCGTGAGAAGAGGCCGGAGGATCTCGTGCGTTTTGCGGTCAAGGGGATGCTTCCCAAGGGACCGCTGGGGCGACGTCAGCTCAAGAAGCTGAAAGTGTATGCCGGCCCCGAGCACCCGCACCAGGCCCAACAACCCGAGCAGTGGGAGATCTAAATGGCAGAAGGAACATGGTACGCCACAGGTAAACGGAAAACGGCCGTCGCGCGCGTGTGGATGCGCCCTGGAACCGGCCAGATCGTCATCAACAAGAAGCCGGTGCAGGAATACCTGGTGCAGGAATCCGACCGCACCACGGTCACGGAGCCGCTGAAGGCCGCGGATCTCCTGGAGCGCTTCGATCTGTATGTGAATGTCAGGGGCGGCGGCGTCGCCGGCCAGGCGGGCGCCATCCGGCATGGCATCAGCCGTGCGTTGGTCTCGGGTGACCCGGAACTGAGGGAGGTTCTCAAGAAGCGGGGCTTCCTGACGCGCGATTCGCGCATGAAAGAGCGGAAAAAATACGGCCAGCCCGGTGCGCGTGCCCGTTACCAGTATTCCAAGCGGTAAACAGTCCATCGAGATTTTTCCGAAACCGCACGGCGCCGTGGGATTCGCAGCGACTGTGCGGCAAGAGATGCCTTTCGAGGGGGAGCCGATCGCTCCCCTTTCTATTTCAGGTGCCTGAGCGAAACATCAAACTGATCCTGGCTTACGACGGCTCGAACTACCATGGGTGGCAGCGCCAGAAAAACGGTGTGACGATCCAGGAGGTGGTGGAGGAAAAGCTCGCCCGGATGCTGGGGGAGGCCGTGGCGGTCATTGCCTCGGGGCGGACGGATGCCGGCGTACATGCCTTGAATCAGGTTGGCAATTTCAAGACCACAACCAGCCTGGATACCTCGATTGTTCAAAAGGGCCTGAACGCGCTCCTGCCGGAAGATATCCGTATCCTGGATGCCGAAGAGGTGCCGCTGTCATTCAACGCCCGCTACAGCGCCCGCAAGAAGCGATACCGTTATCACATTTTCAACCGTGAGGTGCCGAATGTCTTCCTGCGGCGAACGGCCTGGCACATCCCGCAGCCGCTCGATAGCGAATCGATGCGGCGCTGTCTCGTCTCGATCGAGGGAACCCGCGATTTTTCGTCCTTCCGCGCTGCGGGGAGTTCCAACCGGAACCCGGTGAGGATGATCCTGAGCACAGACCTGCGGGTGGAGGAAACGGGGCTTCTTACGATCGAACTGGAGGCCGACGGGTTCCTGCGCCACATGGTCCGCAACATCGTGGGCACCTTGGTATCCGCAGGGAGGGGCAAGCTGACGGTGGAGGGATTCGAGGCGGTCCTGAATGCCGGGGATCGGCGGGCGGCGGGGGCTACGGCGCCGGCCCGCGGCCTTTTCCTGGTGGATGTGAGCTACTGATTGGAAGGCGTGTTCTTTTCCACCGATTTCCTCACGGTGTTGTAGACCTGATTCCAGACCATCTCGAAAGAGCTGACGGACAGTCGGCCTACCTCGATGAATTTGACGACGATCTCCTTGGTGATTTTGAGCGACAGCTCGTCTTTTGGCTGCATGGACCGGACTCCTTTGGGGCCCTGATAATGGAAATCCCCCGCTGAATGGAAGAAGGCCGAAAAACGGATTCAGCGGGGGCGGTTTGAGAAGAACCCTTTGAAAGCCCTCCCCATACCTTATAAACTACCACAAAACCCGCCCGATATCAACGCTGCCACACACCGGGGACACTTTTGCCGCATTGGGCGCACTTCCCGTCCTTGATCTCCATCCGCCCGACCTGAAATCCGACGCGGTCGATCAGGAGTTCACCGCAGTCAGGGCAGTAGGTCTTCTCCCCGGTATCGCCCGGCAGATTGCCGGTATAGACGTATTTCAGGCCGGCCTCATAGCCGATGTCGCGGGCCCGCCGAACGCTTTCGGGCGGGGTGGGCGGGGCGTCCAGGAGCTTGTAGGTCGGATAGAACCGGCTGATATGCCAGGGGATGTAGGGATCTAGGTTCGCCAGGTAATGGGCCAGCTCCCGCAGTTCGCCCGGGTCGTCGTTGTGCCCGGGGATCAGGAGGGTCGTGACCTCGAGCCAGACGTTCAGCCGCTTCATGGTTTCGAGGGTTGTCAAGACCGGGGCGAGCTTCGCGCCGCACTGCTCTTTGTAGAAACGGTCGGTGAAGGCCTTGAGGTCCACGTTCGCGGCATGGAGATGGGGGTGGATGGATTCGAGGCATTCCGGGGTCATGTACCCGTTCGAGACGAAGATGTTCTTGAGTCCTTTGTTGTCCGCCAGCAAGGCGGTGTCGCGCGCCATTTCGAAAAAGATCGTTGGTTCGGTGTAGGTGTAGGCAATCGATTCGGCCCCGCTTGCGAGGGCGGCTTCGACGACGGCTTCGGGGGAGGTGTCTTTCCCCTGAATGCGGCCGGTGTCGGCGGGCATCTGCGAGATGTCGGCGTTCTGACAGAAGCGGCACCGGAAGTTGCAGCCGACCGTGGCGATCGAATAGGAAAGGCTCCCCGGAAGGAAATGGAAGAGGGGTTTTTTTTCGATGGGGTCCGTGTGCGCGGCGATGACCTTCCCGTACACGAGGCTGTAAAGGGTGCCCCCGCGGTTTTCCCTGACGCCGCAGATGCCGCGTTTTCCTGGTTTGATCAGGCAGCGGTGGTTGCAGAGGGCGCAACGAACCCGCTCATCCTCGAGGCGGTCATAAAGATAGGCTTCTTTCATCGATCCATTCTCCTGTCTTGCGGTTGATCTCACCGGCAGCCCGGACCGAGACCAGGCTGCGCCGGCCGTTCTTGATCCGCACCGTGAGCGGGACGTTTCCGGTGCGCAAGCGGTAGGTCATGGTGGCGCTGACGCCCAGAAACGAGCCGAAAGGGCTCTGGTCTCCCGGGGACTCGCCGCGGCCCAAGAAGGACGGGCCGATGTTGATGCAGCCCCATGAAAGGGGGACGGCCCCGAAGGCTGCCTGCATCAGGGACTTGACCTGCCAGAGGTGGAAAAATTTCGCGCGGCGGAAAACCGGGTCGCCCAAATACCCCTGGATCCGCTTGATGAGGCCGACCCAGGAAAGGCTGTTCAGGACGCCGACAAAGACCTTGCGATGGGCGACCCGTCCCGCTTCGCGAAGAGCCGCCAGGGGGTTGTCCAGGAATTCGAGGGTGTTGATCAGTACAACGACATCGAAGGCATTGTCATCGAAGGGAAGGTCTTCGGCGTATCCAACCTGAAGTTCGACGCGCGGGCCGAGCCTTTCACGGGCACGCCGGATGATGTACGGGGAGGCGTCCACGCCGGAAGCGTCGAGTCCAAGCCGTGAGAGGTTCAGGATGTGGTGACCCGTTCCGCAGCCTACATCCAGCACCCGGTCGCCGGATTTCGGCCGGATCTGGGAGTGGAGGAGGCTTTCGATGGATTGGTCGACCGCACGGCCGTATGGGGATTGGTACCAGGTTTCGTAAAGCTCGGAGGTCTCTTGGTCGAAGATGAGTCCCATCTATTCTACCTTCCCGTTTGGCTCCGGGATCTGTCCTGTTGCAAAAATCCCAAGCCGGCTGGGGGTATTTAGCATCCCTCCGGAAAAGAGCATCCGGCACGACCCGGTTTCCAGTCCGGAAATGAGGATTTTTTCTTCACACCCTTCGGGTGCTCAGTCCCACCGCTTGGCGGCGGGTCCCGGTTTGCCAATATCAAGAAAATCAAGCGTTTGTGCGGCGACCAGCAGGTCGCCTCCGCGCAAGCAAACGTGCAGATTGACGCCGAGATTGGCAAAAAAGACCATTTCCGGATGGAAACTACCGGGCGGATACGGGGAGTTCCGGTGCGTCTGTCCCGGACGTGCGCCCTTCGACCAAGGGCGTCCCCGCTTCATTTCGTTTGAAATGCCCTGGTCTTTTTGTTAAGAATCTCTTTCAGGTTAAGAAAATCCCCGCGATGATGCAAGACTAATTTGGTGCGGCGTATGGAAATTCAGCTTCGGGATGCTTCGGACAGCGATCTGGTAGGGCGGTTCAAAGAAGGGGCGCCCGAGGCCATGGACGAGATCGTTAGGCGGTACGCAGACCGTCTGTTCAATTTCGGCCTGAAGATGTGCCGGCAGCCCGAGGATGCGGAGGATATCACCCAGGAGACCTTCCTCAGCGCCTTTCGGTACCTGGACGGTTTTCGTGGAGAGACCAAGCTCCGGAACTGGCTTTTCAAGATTGCCGCCAGGGCCTGCATGAAAAAGCGGCGGAAAAGGAAATGCGAGCCCGACCGGGAGCTTTCTCTCGATGCCCTGATGCCGAGCGAGGACGGTCCGGCGGCCTACGACATCCCCGACTGGTCCGACGACCCGTCCGATCGTCTGATCCGCGCCGAACTGAAGGAGCGCATCGAAAAGGCCATCGCAGCCCTGCCGCCGAAATACAGGATGGTGTTCAATCTACGCGATATCGAGGGGTTCAGCACGGAGGAGGCGGCGGATATCATGGGGATTTCGACGCAGCTGGTGAAGACGCGGCTGCATCGCGCACGGCTGTTCCTGCGTCAGGCGATTGCCGAGGACGGCTGGGAGGAGGGTGCCCAATGAGCGAGGAATGCCGGAAATACTTCGAGCGGGTCTCGGAATATCTGGACGGCGAGTTGACCCCGGAGACCTGCCGGGCGATCGAGGCCCATCTCGAGGAATGCCCGCCTTGCAGGGCCTGCGTCGAATCGCTCAAAAAAACCATCGCCATCTGCCGGAAGGTTCCCTGCGAGGCCATGCCGGGCGATGTCAGGGAGCGGCTCAGGAAGACGCTCCTCGACTGCATCGCCGGGACGCGGGATGCCGGGTGAACCGGACCGCCGGCTGTCACTTCCGCCTGAAAAAGAGCCGGATGGGGGTCTTTTGGAGGCCGAGCCGTTCACGGAGGCCGTTCAGGAGAAAGCGCTCATAGGCGGCGGTGATCTTGTCCGGGCGGTTTACGAAGACCACAAAGGCAGGGGGGCGCCTCCCGACCTGCGTAGCGTAGAAGAATCGCACACGCCCGTGTCCGATGCGCGGCGGGGGATGCTGCCCGGCCACATCCTGAAGGGCTGCGTTGACCGCGCCGGTGCCGAAAGAAGCCGCGAACTGGCTGTAGACGAGGTCTACTTCACGGAAGACCTTCATCACGTGCTCCCCGGTCAGGGCCGAGAGGTGGATCCGGGGCGCGAAAGACACGAAGGACAGCTCGCGGTCGAGGGTCCGCTTGAGATCCGTCTGCTTCGACCGGTCTCCTTTGACCAGGTCCCATTTGTTGATGACCAGGACAAGGCCTCTCCCCTTTTCGAGGGCGTATCCGCAGATGCGCGCGTCCTGTTCGGCGGCGCCCTCGAAGGCATCCAGCATGAGCACCGCGATGTGGCATTGTTCGAGGCGCTTCAACGACTTGATCATCGAGAATTTTTCGATCTTTTCCTTGACGCGGGCCTTTCTGCGGATGCCTGCTGTATCGATCAGGACATAATTCCTGCCTTGGAGCGAAAACGGGGTGTCGACCGCGTCGCGGGTGGTGCCGGGAAGATCGCTCACCACCATACGCTCGGATCCCAAAATGCGGTTGATGAGAGAGGATTTGCCGACGTTGGGTTTCCCCAGGACGGCCACGCGGATGGGGCCGCCTTCCTGTTGGTCTGGGGGAGGCGCTTCTTCTGAGGGCAGACCGCTCGTGATGGCATCCATCAGTGTTCGCACGCCGTAGCCGTGGGCGGCCGAAACCGGGTAAACCTGCTCCACCCCGAGGCCGAAAAACTCGTTCGAGAGGTGCTCGTGCTCCGGACCGTCGATCTTGTTGACCGCGACAAAAAACGGTTTCCGGCTCCGGCGAAGCGTCTGCGCCATCTCGCTGTCGCCGGGCAGCATGCCTTGGCGGCCGTCCACCACGAGGATGACACGGTCGGCCTCCTCCATCGCCCGGTCCACCTGGCGCCGGACCTGATCGAGAAGGGGATCCTGCCCGAGATCGTCATAACCGCCGGTGTCGACCAGCGTGAAACGGACGCCGTCGTAAACGACCGACGTATGAATGCGATCGCGGGTTACGCCCGGACGGTTGTCGACCAGGGCATCGCGTGAACGCGAGATGCGGTTGAAGAGGGTGGATTTGCCGACGTTCGGGCGTCCCACGATGGCGATGATCGGTTCGAGCATGGGGTTTACCTGCTATCCCTGTAAGATGGAAAGTCTTCTATTCTAACCCTTTTGCCCGGGTGGTCAAGCGCAATCCCGACGAACGGATGATTCCGCCGCCGATGGCTCGCCCGGAATTGGGCTTGACTAATGGGTTGGGGGCGGTTAGTTTCCCTTCTGAGAGGCGTTCGGGCTTCCCGCGAGACTGGTCGGCCCCGGCTGTGAGGTTGTGTCCAGTCCCGAAATGCCGAGTGTCGGGTATGGACAACCTTCCAACCCGAAAACGATCATTTTTGGCCAATATCCTGGAAATCGAGCGTTTGCGCAGAGGCGGCCTGCAGGCCGATGCACAGGCAGGCGGCCGTGCAGATTGACGCCGGGATCGGACAAACCGGGATCTGTTCCGCAGGTATGAGACTGAGCGGGCGAAGCCGGCGGAGAATAAGCCGCCTTCCGGATGGGAACCGGTCTGCCTGTGCGGCGTCGCTCCGCTGGCCCGAACGCGTGCGTTTTGCGTCGCATTTTGAATTCCGGTGAGGCGTTGATCGCCTGAACATTCGAGCTGCGAGGCGGCGGATTCCGCGGTGCGTGGTCCATCGCTTTGGAAGGCGGTTCGACCCCCCGGGTCCCGAAGGGATGAGGCGGCAAGCCCTTCGGCGCCCTGCCGGAAACACGGTTACCCCGCCGATAAGGTTTTCTTCATTATGCCCACGAAATACATCATCGTCACGGGCGGTGTCCTTTCCGGCCTAGGCAAGGGGATCGCTGCAGCGTCCATCGGTCATCTGCTCTCTTCGAGGCTCAAGATCATCCCCATCAAGTGTGACGGGTACCTGAACGTGGACCCGGGCACCATGAACCCGTTCGAGCACGGCGAGGTCTTCGTGCTGGAGGACGGGGGTGAGGTGGACATGGATTTTGGGCATTACGAACGGTTTCTGGGCGTCAACTGTAAGTCCAAGTGGAACCTCACCATGGGCAAGGTTTTCGACATGGTGCGCCAGAAGGAGCGGCGGGGGGACTACCTGGGGAAGACCGTCCAGTATATCCCGCATGTGACGGACATCATCAAGCAGCACATCTTCGAAATCGCAGGGGAAGAGCATCCGGACCTGGTCATCGTCGAGATCGGGGGAACCGTAGGAGACATAGAAAACGAGCTTTTCCTGGAATCGATGCGGCAGATGAAGGAGGATGTGGGCCGCGAAAACATCCTGTATCTCCACCTGACCTATGTGCCCATTCCCTACGGGGTCAACGAGCAGAAATCCAAGCCGACGCAGCAGAGCGTAAATCTGCTCAAGCAGCGCGGCATCTTTCCGGACATCATTATCGGGCGATGCTCGGAGTTCCTTACCCGGGAGATCAAGTCCAAGATCGCGAGCTTCTGCGATGTCCACGCGAACGCGGTCATCACCGGCCTCGACGTGGAGGACATCTACGAGATCCCCCTGATCTTCGAGCAGGAAGGCCTCCCGGAGATTATCCACAAGAAGCTCCATATCTACAGCCCCCCGGACCTCCGCAAGTGGCGGCAGTATATCGATAACATCCGCAACCCCGAATACGCCGTAACGGTCGCCATGTGCGGGAAATATACGAAGCTCGAGGATTCCTATGCGTCCATCATCGAGGCCTTCAACCACTGTTCGGCACACCTTCGATGCAAGGTCAATCTGAGGTGGGTGGAGACGACCGGCCTCGAGAACCTCGATGAATCGGACGTACTGGAAGGGGTGGACGGGATTGTCGTGCCGGGCGGGTTCGGGGTGAGGGGGACCGAGGGGAAGATCGAGATTATCCGTATGGCGCGGGAGCGGGATATCCCCTTCCTGGGACTCTGCCTGGGGCTGCAGCTTGCCGTGATCGAATTTGCGCGGAATGTCTGCGGCCTCAAGGGTGCCAATTCGACCGAGATGGACCCGGATACCCCCCATCCGGTGATCGATATCCTGCCCGAGCAGCGCACGGTGAAGGACAAAGGCGGGACGATGAGACTCGGAGCCTATCCGGCGGTCCTGCAGGAGGGTACCCTGGTGAGAGGGCTCTATGACGCCGTCGAGGTCTCGGAGCGCCACCGCCACCGCTATGAGGTCAACCCCGACTACCATCAGCGGATCGCCGAGAACGGGATGGTCTTTTCGGGCATGTCGCGGGACGGGCGGCTCGTGGAATTTATCGAGCTGCCCCAACTCCGGTTCTTTGCGGCGACCCAGGCGCACCCCGAGCTGACCTCACGCATGGAGCGGCCGGCGCCGCTTTTTTATGGGTTTGTCAAAGCTTGCATGAACCGTTGAAGAGGGCACCGGTCATGACTCTGGATGCGGTGGACGGCGATGGGCCGAGCGTCTTTTCAAACGGTGCCCGCTGGAAGGCCGATGTCCAGGCGCGTCCGTCCGGTGGGATGGAAGACGAAGAAGACCATGTCCGTAGTCATCGATCTGTCTGAAAAGCGCCAGGCGCTAATCGTCAAACGGGCTTACCGCAACTGGGGGGCCCGGTTCGGAGAGGACTTCGGTGTGGCGACCTGCCTGTCCGGCCTTTCCCTGCAGACCCTGACCTTTCTTGCCCAAGGAAAGGAAAAGGGGACATTTTACATCTATGAGCTGATCATGACCCTGCAGGGGATGGGGTCGGGCTTCGAGTTCGCCGATCTGTCGCCCAAGAACAAGATGGATGTCATCGACCAGTATCTCTTCATCCTCGATCGGATCCGGTTCGAATGCATGAAACGCCTCGGCTGGATCGAGGCCTACCCGGGCGAGGATTACCCTCTGGTGGAAATGGTCCTGCAGTTCGACCGGGTAGCTCCCGGCCTGCAGGCCGAGATCCCGCGCCTGAGCGCCGGCCATCCCGGCTACGACGAGTACAGGCGCCTGAGCACCTTCGACCGCGAAGCCTTCGTCCGCAAACTGATCCCCAAGGCCCTCAAGGCCATCCAGAGCCTCTGACCCTGTTCGGTGCTGTTTATAGAAAACCGCCGCCTTGTGCCTGTTCGAGAAATTCTACTGAAGCGGACGATTCTATCAGGATATGAACGAATCTTTGCCGGAAATTCGTTCGCCTTCGTCGCGATGTCCCGGGGGTGTGGTGGATGCATTATGCCCCTTTCAACCCCTATAAGAAAGACAGAGGTCGACGAAGAAGGGTTCTCGGGCGTTGCGACGTCGGTCGGCGAGCCGGTTCTTTTGTGCATGAGCGGCCTTGGGCTGCCCGGGAGGCGGATTCGGACATAGTAAAGGTCTGTTGCGGTGGATGGGCTGACAGGGCGGCGGAATCCAAAGATTGCGGTTGAAGAAGACCCCAAGATTGCTTATGATAGATGTATGGAAGTCTACAAGGAAGAATTGACCCGGTTGCTCGCAGAGACCGGGGCTATTTTTTTTGAGCGGGGTCTGGTCCTGAAGGATGGGCGCCCCACGCCTTATTTCGTGAACATGGCGCGTTTCAATACCGGACGGCTTGTGCTCGGTATGGGGCGGTTTTTCGCGCAGATGATGATGGACAAAGGCCTGAGCAGCCAGGTGGATATCATCCTGGGGCCGTCCTACAAGGGGAGTGCCATTGCTTTGGCTACCAGCATCGCCCTGTGGCAGGATTACGGTCGCGATCTGCCTTTCGAATACGACCGCAAGGAGGCCAAGACCCATGGGGAGGCCTCTAAGGTGAAAAGCCTGCTGGTCAACCAGACGCTCTTCGACGGTTGCCGAATCTTTGTGGTGGACGATGTCGCAACCTCCATGGGGACGAAGATCGAACTCCTTGAAAAGATCGCAAACGAGGCAAAGGCGCGCGGGATCACCTGCCATGTGAGCGGGGTGGGCATCGCCGTCGACCGCGAGCAGACCACGGCGGTTTACGACGCCGCGGGCCGTGTGGTCGAGGGGCGCCGGGGAGGGGATGCCATCGCCGAATTCGAGGCAGGGACCGGTGTGGCGGTTCATGCCGTCGCCGGTATCCGTGAGATTGTCGCCTATCTTTACGAGAGCGGCATCCCGCTCAGGATAGACGGGGAGCGGCAGCCCATGGATGCAGCCACGAAGGCGGGGTTCGACGCCTATTTTGAGGTGTACGGGGTGACGCGGGGATTATGAGCAAATCAGGCGCGGCAGAGAGGCAATGTAATCCGGGAGCCGTTCCCCGAGTAGAAATTGTGGCGGGTGCGCCCTCCACGAGCGGTTTGTCCGGGACGATCCGGTCGCTTCTGCAGGGGCGGGAGCCCCTCAGGCTTCGCGATGCGCGCGAAACGCACCGGAGAGCCGGGGTGTTGATCCCGCTCGTGGAAGAGGAAGGCGGTCTTGCGGTGATCCTGACCCGCAGGACCCAGCTTGTCGCATACCACAAGGGGCAGATCTCTTTTCCGGGGGGAAAATTCGAGGCTCAGGACGGCAGTGCCTGCCGAACGGCCCTTCGAGAGGCGTATGAAGAGATCGGCCTTCACCCGGAGGACGTCGAACTTCTCGGCCGGATGGACGATACGCTTACGCTGGTTTCGAGATTTGTGGTGCACCCGTTCGTTGGGTTGGTGCCTCCTTCCTACCCCTTTCGCCTCAACCCTCAGGAGGTGGAGGCGCTGGTCAAAGTGCCCCTCGAGGTTTTCCACCCGGCCCAGACCGGCTACCGCTGCGACTCGGTCGAGTCTGAAGGGGCCGTCTACCGCACGCGGGGCTATGCCTACGGGGGCGATGTCATCTGGGGGGCTACCGCCAGGATCATGGATAACTTCATGCGGATCGTGGCGTTTAAATTAGGCTTGCCTCTCGAAAAAGGATAGCGTATATATAAAAAGATGAGTCGGGACGTGGCTCAGTCTGGTAGAGCACCGCGTTCGGGACGCGGGGGTCGCTGGTTCAAATCCAGTCGTCCCGACCAGCCATCAAAACGTACGGAAGCCGTCTTCGAAAGGGGACGGCTTTTTTTCAGAGGGCGCCCTTCTGAACCAGGCGCGCGAAGTGCTCGAAAGAGCGGTCGTAGGTGGCTTCGGCACCCTTTGGGAAGCAGCAGCCCGGAAGCTGCCGCATCTTCAGGTGATAGGCGATGCACTGGCAGCAGATGCCCTTGCGTGAACAGGGTTCGTAGGTGCAGTTGCAGCGCTCCAGGTTTTTCTCCTGTTGGCATTCCATCGTTCAACGGCCTCCCTTTTCCTTGAACTATCTAAATAAGATTTTATTGATCGCAGATATTATTATTATTGTCAAGAAATAGATTTTAAAGGTAAGTTTAACGTTTTATGTTTCAAGGTTTAAGAATGATTATTATGTGCCTATCCTTGTTAAAATACAGTGTGTTTCGTTCAAGATCATCTTGTCTGGTTTCCATCCGGAAAGGATTTTCTTGGGCAAATCCCGACGTCAAGCTGCGCGGCAGTCTGTGCAGCGACCCGGTTTCCATCCGGAAAAGAGCATCCGGCGCGGCAAAGTTTCCAATCCGGAAATGGTCTTTTTGGCCAATATCAAGGAAATCCAGCGTTTGTGCGGAGGCGACCTACAGGTCGCCGCACAAGCAAACGTGCAGATTGACGCCGAGATTGGCCAAAAAGACCATTTCCGGATTGGAAACCGGGTTGTACCGCGAAATCATTTCCGGATGGAGACGAACTTAAAACGTAAAACCTTAAAACATGGGTCATCAAGATTCTCGGAATGGAAGAAGCCGTAAAGCAATGGTATGCGCTGCACACCCGCAGCCACTTCGAAAAGAAGGTCTTCGATGGCCTGACCGGGAAGGGGCACGAGGCGTTTCTTCCACAGATGCAGGTTATGAGCCGGCGCAGGGACCGGCGCAAGAAGCTCCTGGTCCCGCTTATCCCCGGGTATGTTTTTGTCCGCACCGACCTGGACCCTGCCGAATACCATCACATCCTGAGGACCGTAGGCGTGGTTCGCATAATCGGTTTCAAGGGCAGGGCGGTACCTGCCAGGGAAGAGGAGATCGCCTCGTTGATGATCCTGGATGGAACCGATCGAACCGTTCAGAACCGGGCCTACATGCGCAAGGGCGATCGGGTCATGATCATGGAAGGTCCGTTCAAGGGTTTGGTGGGCTTTTACATAAGGCCTCGGGGCAAAGGCAAGGTGGTCGTCTCGATCGAACTCCTGCAGCGGTCCCTTGCCGTCGAGATCGATGACTGGGCCCTCGAAAAGGTTTCCGAGCATGGTTTGATCGGGTAATGGATGCACCAAGAAAGGGAATGTGAACATGAAAGTATTGATCACCGGCGGCGCCGGTTTTATCGGGTCCCACCTGGCTGAGCACCTGCTGGCCCAGGGGGATGAGGTGTTCATCATCGACAATCTCTGGACGGGGCGTCTTTCGAACCTCTCCGGGGTTCAGGGGGACAAGCGGTGCCACCTCGTGGTGGAAACCATCCTGAATGAATCGGTCATGAACGAGCTTGTCTTCAAGGTGGACCACATCTACCATTTAGCGGCGGCGGTGGGGGTCCGGAACATCATGGACCATCCTGTCGAGACCCTCGACACCAACGTCAAAGGGACCGAGACGGTTCTGCGCCTGGCCAACCGCTTCAAGAAAAAGGTCTTCATCGCCTCGACCTCGGAGATCTACGGAAAGCATGTGGAGCATGACCTTGCCGAGGACAACAACCGGGTGATGGGGTCGGTGAAAAAAAGGCGCTGGGCCTATGCCTGCTCCAAGACCCTGGACGAATTCCTGGCGCTTGCCTATTTCGACGAGAAAAAACTGCCGGTGGTCATCGGGAGGCTGTTCAATACGGTGGGGCCGCGCCAGACCGGACAGTACGGGATGGTGCTCCCGAATTTCGTGCAGAGCGCCCTTCTCGGAAAGCCGATCACCGTCTACGGCACCGGGGAACAGACCCGCAGCTTTACGGATGTCAAAGATGTCGTGGGAGCCATCACGCGGCTCATGGCCGAACCCAGGGCGGAGGGGGATGTCTTCAACGTGGGGAACGACCACGAGGTCAGCATCAACGAACTCGCCGCGCGGGTGAAGGAGATGACCGGGAGTCCCTCGGAGATCGAGCACATCCCGTATGAAAAGGCCTACGGTCCCGGGTTCGAGGACATGGAGAGGCGCTGTCCGAACATCGGGAAGGTCCGTGACCTGATCGGCTTCGAGCCGACGCGGGACCTGGATGCCATCATTCAGGGGGTGATCGATTACTTCAAGGCTTGACGGGCCGGGCCTGGAACCGGACCTTCCCCCCGCCGGCTTCGGGCGGCTTCGCCTTGCTGCTTCCGAGGGCTCGCCGGACGTCGTTCCTTGTTCGATGGGGCACGGGTACACCTGTATCCCAATCCTTTGTTGCTCCGTTTTATGATGATTTATTTCGAGCCGTTACTGAAGGTGATGGGCAGCGTGGCGGCGGAGGGCCCTGGTTCGCCTCAAGGTCGCTATGCGAGAGGGCGCAGGGGGGGCTGTTCATTAAGTGTAAACCTTTCAAAAAAGTAATGTTTTTTCCTCATGGTAAGACTTGCATGTCCGAGAATCTTTCAAGTAGAATAATTCGTCGGAGGATTGGCGCGGCACCGCTTCAGACCCGCTTTTCGGCGCAGCGCATCCGATAAATAGACGGCTGTTGCGATGGTGGCGGGGATCCAGGGAAAGCGTTGACATGCAGATATCGTATCAGGACTATCCAAAAGAGCCGATCGTTCTCGATCATCTTTCTGTAAAGTTTATGCGGCAAAGCCGGTTCGTTCCGGTGGCCCTGAACGGGGGTACGCTCCAGGTGGCGATGTCGGACCCGGATGATTTCTACACCGTCGATGCCCTGCGTTTGGCCTCCGGTTTGGAGATCGAGGTGCTGCAGGGCCGCGACGAGGATATCAACGATGTCATCGAGCGGCTTTACGGGGCTGGAAGCCAATCGATCGAAACCATCATCGAGGAGGCGGGCAAGGATATCTACGAGCTGTCGGTCGGCATGGAAGAAGACGCGGACCATCTCCGCGATCTCGCCGCCGAGGCGCCGATCATCCGTCTGGTAAACCGCCTCATCCTGAATGCCGTGGAGTTGAAGGCGAGCGACATCCATTTCGAGCCGTTCGAAAAGGAGTTCAAGGTCCGGTACCGGATCGACGGGGTGCTGCACGACGTAGAATCGCCGCCCCGCCGGCTTCAGGCCGCCGTCATCTCGCGCGTCAAGCTCATGGCGAAACTCGATATCGCCGAAAGGCGCCTGCCTCAGGACGGCCGGATCAAGCTCAAGATCGCGGACAAGGAGATCGATTTCCGCGTATCGACGATCCCCACCCTTTTCGGCGAAAGCCTGGTCATGCGGATCCTCGACCGTGATACGCTGATCCTGGATCTCCGGAAGATCGGCTTTCCGAACGACATCCTGGAGCAGTGGGAAACGCTCATCGTACAGCCCTACGGGATGATCCTGGTGACGGGACCGACGGGGAGCGGCAAGACCTCCACCCTCTACACGACCCTTGCGAAGATCAACGCGCCCGAAAACAAGATCATCACGCTCGAGGAGCCGGTGGAGTATCAGCTTGCGGGTGTGAATCAGATCCAGGTGAACTCCAAGATCGGGATGACGTTTGCGAGGGGGCTGCGCTCCATCGTGCGTCAGGACCCGGACATCATCCTCGTCGGCGAGATCCGCGACAAAGAGACCGCGGATATCGCCATCCAGTCGGCTCTGACGGGGCATCTTCTCTTCAGCACCCTCCACACCAACGATGCCGCAGGGGCGGTCACCCGGCTGCTCGACATGGGGGTCGAGAGCTTTCTCCTGAGCTCCACGCTCCTTGGTGTCCTGGCCCAGCGGCTGGTCCGGATCATCTGCCCGGTCTGCAAGACAGAGGCCGCGCCGGATGAAAAGCTTCTCCGGACGATGGGGGTCGGGCCGGACGAGATCGAAGGGATCGCCTTCATGGCCGGGAAGGGCTGCGAACACTGCCGCGGAACGGGTTTTAAGGGGAGGACCGCCATTTTCGAGTACCTGTCCGTCAACGATGTCATCCGGCGGGAGATCAACGCCCGTGCGAGCACGGAACGGATCAAGGACGTCGCGATGGAACGGGGGATGCGGACGCTGCGCCAGGACGGGTGGATGAAGGTGAAGGAGGGGATTACGACCATTGCCGAGGTATTGAGGGTGACGCTGGAAAAGTGATATGACGGCCTACTCCTACAAAGCCAGCGACCCGTCGGGGAAGATCGTTCAGGGGAGCCTCGAGGCGGACGACCAGAAGGCGGCGGTCGGCCGACTGCAGGAAATGGGGTATATTCCCATCCGGGTCTCCCAGACCGGGGGCAAGGGCCGGCGGTTCGGACAGGACCTGTCCGGCTCGGTGTCGGCGGTTTTCAAGCGGGTCACGAACAAGGACGTCATGGTGTTCACCCAGGATCTGTCGGCGCTGCTCTCTGGCGGGTTGCCCGTAGACCGGGCCCTGTCGATTTTGATCGAGGCGGTCGAAAAGGAGCGGTTCCGGGAGATCGTGACGGATATCCTCAAGACGGTTCAGGGCGGAAGCTATCTCTCCGACGCCCTTGCGAAGTACCCGCGCGTCTTTTCCAGGTTTTACATCAACATGGTGCGGGCCGGGGAGGCCGGCGGCGTCCTGGAGGCCGTCCTGGAGCGTCTGGCCATCTTCCTCGAAAGCTCTCAGGATCTGCGGGATTTCATCAAGTCGGCCATGGTCTACCCGATCTTTCTCGTTCTGGTCGGCGGAGCGTCTCTGATCATCCTGATGACCTACGTCATCCCGAAGTTTTCCCTGATCTTCTCCGAGATGGGCGGCGCGATCCCATGGCCGACCCAACTGCTGCTGTCCGTAAGCGCTCTGCTTCGCAGCTATTGGCCGATCCTGCTGGCGTTGCTGGTGGGGTTGGCCTTCGCTTTGAGGCGGGTGGCCCGCTCCCCCAAAGGCCGGCGGAGGCTGGACCAGCTCAAACTGACGCTTCCCTTTACAGGGGATCTGGTGAGCAAGGTCGAGGTGGCCCGTTTTACCCGAACCCTCGGAACTCTCACCCGGAGCGGCGTCCCGATCCTGCAGGCCCTTCAGTTGGCGACCGACATCATGGGAAATGTCATTGTCCGCGAGGCCCTCTTGGAGGTCTACGAGCGGGTCAAGGAGGGGGAGCGTCTCTCGCGGCCGCTCGGGGACATCAAGGTCTTTCCGCCCCTGGCAATCCAGATGGTCACGGTCGGTGAAGAGACCGGACGCATGGACGATATGCTGCTGCGGGTGGCGGAGAACTACGAGAAGGTGGTCAAGAACCTGATCAAACGGCTGGTCAGCTTCCTCGAGCCGGCCATGATCCTCCTGATGGGCGTCGTCGTGGGATTCATCGTGATCTCGATGCTGATGGCGATCTTCAGCATGAACGATATGCCGTTCTAAAGGCGCCGGGGGGTTCTACAGCTTGAAGAGCGGTCGAAGCTGGACTGTACAGGGTTGGCGGGCCGCCATGATTTGGGGCCGTCTTGGAGAAGGAATGAGCGTCTCCTGGGACAAAGGAAGGGTTTTTGGGAGGAGCCGATTCTGAAGGCCTTGCACGTTTCAGTGTGTCTTGGGTGGGTTGTTTTTGGATAGACGATGGTTTTGTCGATCGTCACCGTGTACAGGAAAGATTACGACTACGGTCATTTGATGATTGCGGCTAACCGTTCATCGGGCTTCGGCATGGAATGCTGGAGAATGCTGCGAGAATGCGGAGGAGATGCAATGAGAGATCGATGCAGACAACAACAGGGTTTTACACTGATCGAACTTCTGATCGTCATGGTGATCATCGGCCTCTTGGCGGCCCTGGTGGGGCCGCGCATGTTCGGTAAGGTGGACGAGTCCAAGCAGCGGTCGGCCAAGGCGCAGATCTCGCTTTTCGAGACCGCCCTGGACACGTACCGTCTCGATACGGGAAAGTATCCGGCCACGGATGAAGGGCTCGAGGCCCTGCGGACGAAGCCGGCCGGGGTTGAGCGCTGGGACGGGCCCTATCTGAACAAGGAGGTTCCGAAAGACCCTTGGGGGAACGAATACGTCTATCAGTCGCCCGGCGAACATGGCGACTTCGACCTCATGTCCTACGGGGCGGATGGAAGTCCGGGGGGGGAGGGTTCGGATACGGACATCGTGAACTGGAAGGACATCGGTTAGTGCCTGCGGCAGACTGCACACAGGGGCTTTGGCCTTGCCGAATGCGGGTTTTTGCAGCCGGAGAGCGGGCGGATCGGACGCCGCTGGGTGGAGAGCAGCCTCTCGCGGCCGTCGTCCGGATAGGCCCGTGGTTACTGGAATGATTTCTGCCGCCGAAGCAAAGGAACCGTCATGCTTGCCCCGAAAAGGGAGGCCGGTAGACGGGTCGAGGGGCGGGGGCCGCCTGCTTCGAAAGATTGGCCGTTCCGGTTTTACGCTTATGGAGCTGTTGGTGGTGCTGGTGCTGATCAGCCTTGTGGCGGCAGTTGTAGGGGTGCGCGCCGGTGGAGGGTTGAGCGGGGTGGCGCTCCGGGACGCCGCCAAAAGGACTGCGGCGACGCTTCGTTACGCCCGCAGCCAGGCGAGTTGGGAAGGGGTCCCTTATGTGGTGCTGTTTTCTTTCGAAGACAACGCCTTGGCGCTCCTGGCCGCCCGGCCCGAAACAAAGGATGAGGGGGAGGAGGATACGGCCGGCCCCGAAGTCCGGCGGGATGAGCGCGGGCGGGTCATTTTGAAGACCTATCCACTGCCGAAGGGTGTACGCTTGGAAAAGGCGGTCTGGGATGACGATGAGCAGGTGAGCGGGCTTTTCGAGATCGTGTTTTCCCCCAGTGGGGGTGGCAGTGGCGGCGAACTGGTCCTCGTCAACGAGCGCGAGGCGCGCTACCGCGTAGCCGTGGATTTCATCACCGGCGGGGTGCAGTTGAGCCAGGAAGTGGATTGAGATGCCCCCTCCTCGAACAGGAAGCTTTCAAACCCAATGTTCCCGGCGTTGCCGGCGCGCGCTGCATAATGCCGCGCATCCGTGGGGGCGCCGCCCGCCGCAGGATGGCCGCAGCCGTTTTGAGCCGGGGACGGGGGGCGTCCGGGGGGAGGCGGGCTTCACCCTGATGGAGATTCTGGTGGCGGTCGCTGTGTTGGCGATCTGTCTCGTCACCATCATGCAGCTTTTTGCGGGGGGGCTCCGGTCGAGCAGGATCGCAACCGACTATAACCGGGCGGTTTTTCACGCACGCGAAAAAATGGAGGAGATCCTGGCTGTCGACCAATTGGGTGAAGGGGTGGAGGAGGGGGAGTTTAGCGACGGATTCCGGTGGTGGGCCGAGACGGTCCTGGTGATTCCGGAGGAGGAGTCGAACCCGGATGAGATGATGCCCTTTATGGAGTTGCCGTTCGATATCATGTACGTCCGTGTGGTGGTTTTCTGGGGCGAGGGCGCGAATGAGAGGCAGTTCGAACTCGAGACAGCCAAGCCGATCGAACTCGTTTCATTGCCGGAGGAGGGCTAGCAGCATGATGCAGAGGGGCGGGAAGGGGTTTACGCTTCTCGAGCTGATGCTCTCGATGACCATCATGGCTGTGGTGATCGTGCTGATCCTCGGGGCCTTCCAGTTGGGGGTCCGGGCCTGGGAAAAGGGCGAGAAGGATATAGACGCCCTCGATCGGCAGCGGATCGTTCTGGACCTCATGAAGCGCCAGATCGCGTCGATGTGGGTCCGGGTTCCACCCCCCAGCCTGCGCGAAGACGAACAGGTGCTGCTGTTCAGCGGGGACGAGCGTTCGATGTCCTTCATCTCCCACAAGGCGCTGGCGCCCGGACACAAGTTCGGGATGGTTTATGTGAGGTACGATGTCATGCGAGACGACGAAGGCAGCGCAGGCATCCGGCTTTTTGAGGAAAATACGGTCTTCATGGGGCCCTATGAGGATCTTCGCCGGATTAAAGACAAGGACACGGTCTGGATCCTCTGGGGTGCGAAGGGCATCCGCTTCGCTTACCTCACCCCCGAGAGCGATGCTTCGGCCGGCGAGTGGGTCGATGCGTGGGATGCGGGAGAATATGGGGGCTACCCCAAGGCGATTGGGATCTCCCTGCAGAGAGGGGAGGATGAAGCGGTGATCGAGGTCATCGCGCCCATCCTGCCGGAGGTTGTCTTTGAGTGAGCGGTCCCTCCCAGGGAAGCCGGGAGCGGAAGGGTTCGCCCTTTTCCTGGTGCTGTGGGTTCTGATGTTTCTTTCCGTGATCGTGGGGGAGTTCTGTTACGCGATGCGCACGGAACTCAATATCGCCCGGAATTTCAAGGAGGAGACGCAGGCCTATTACGCGGCGAGAGCGGGCCTGTGCCAGGGGCTGAAGATGGTCATCGAAAACGAGCTCCGGCCCCAGGAGGTCGTGCGCACTGTGGAGGAAGAACTGCTCGGTGAGGAGGGGGAGGAGCCCGAGCGGGTGCGGATCAATGTCAGCCTCCCCGCTGCGCCATTCGGGCGTGCGAAGTATGAGCTGATGATTGGCAACGAAAGCGGGAAGGTCAATCTGAATCAGGCCCAGGCGGAGCTCCTGATGATGATGCTCAATGGGTTCGAGATGGATGACGAGGACCGGGAGGTCATCGTGGATTCCATCCAGGACTGGCGCGATGAGGATGATTTTCACCGCGTGAACGGGGCTGAGACGGACTATTATAAGAGCCAGCGCCCTGCGTACGAGGCGAAGAACGGACCCTTCGATTCGATCGAAGAGCTGCTACTGGTAAAGGGGGTCACACCCGAACTCTTTTACGGGGGACTGAAGGATCTGGTCACGGTCTATCCGTCGCCGGATAGCCCCGGATCCAGGAGCCGCCGGCGGGGGATGGCGGGGGACGCCAATCGGATCAATATCAACGCGGCCTCACCGCAGATGCTGCTGGCACTGCCGGAGATGACAGAGGAGCTGGTCTTGGCCGTTCTCGAATACAGGGAGTCTCAGGATTTTCTGGCCGAAAGCGATATCGTCGGCGTAGTGGGCCCTGATGTCTATCAGGCGATCCAGCCCTTCGTGACCCTGAGCCTGAATCCATACTACTCGCTGACGGCGACTGGCCTGCTGCCGGACAGCCGCGTCAGGCAGTCGGTGGAGATGCTGGTCGAGATCGACAGCCGATATCCGAAGCAGTATCGGGTCGTGCGGTGGATCGACGGGGTGCGCTAACCGTGTGTTCTGGTTGGTGCGGAGCGGTGGCGCGCGACGGTAAGAGGGCTGCGCGGCAAGGATCACGGGGCCGGGTGGACCGGATGGGGCGTGAAGGAGGGGAATTTTGGCATTGAGAACCAGCGTCGGCGTCGATATCGGCCGTGAGAAGATCAGGATGGTCTACCTGACCTCCACCGGCAAGAAGGTGCATGTCGCCGCCCATGCGGTATATCCGGTAGGGGAGCAAACAACGCCAGGGGGAGCCGGGGCGGTTGATCTGTATCAACTGCTGCGGGATTTTGTGCGGGAGAACCGGATCGTCGCACCGGATATTTATGTTGGAGTCGGACGTGACCGGGCCTTGGTGCGGTTCATCGATCTTCCGCTTGCGGTCAAGGAGAATCTCCGTGAGACGATTGGATATGAGATCGAGAAATACGTTCCGTTCCCTGCGGAGGAGGTCTGTTTCGACTTCGAGGTAGTGGCGGAAGACCGGGAGGCGGGGCAGATGAAGGTCCTGCTGGCGGTGGCGAGGCTTCAGAGTGTCGAGTCGCTGTTTGGGGACGATGGGTCTTCTTCCCTGCCGCTCTCCGGGATAGAACCGAGCGCTTCCGCACTGGCCAATTTCTGTCTCCTGGAGATCGGATCGGCCGGGCGGGGGCCTGCTGCCTTTCTCTTTTCCGGTGATGGCGACGCCGAGCTGAATCTGGTCGAAGGACGCAGACTCACGTTTTCAAGGACGTTTCCTGCCGGTGCCGACCATGCGCATGCGGTTCAGGGATGGGCGGAGGGTCTTCGAAGGCTGAAGAAAGGGGTCGAAGGTCTGTCCGACGGTGGGTCCCTTCCACTCTGGATCAGCGTGAACGAAGCTGCGTTTCGGGCGCTTTCAGGGGATGAGGGGATGAGCGGCTTCGAGCTGAGGCCGGTTGACCCGGATGGGCTCGGCTTGCCGTCGCGCCATTTCATCCCGGCTTACGGTTTGGCATTGCGAGGTCTCGGGGAGGCGCCTGTCCGGATCAATCTCCTGCCGCCCCGCTACCGCAAGAAGGCGAGTCGGACCGGTTTGTACGTGTTTTCGGCGCTGGCGGTGGTGATTGTTCTCCTGGTTCTCGCGTGGGGAGCGGGGTCGTACCACCAGGAAAAGGCATACCTTGCGCAACTGGAGGAGGCCCAGAGCCAGTTGGAGATCGACGTAAACCGCATCCGGGAGATTACGGCCGAATACGAGGGGATCGAGGCGCGAATCGAATACCTGAATACCCTGGAACAGGGGGACACGCAGGTCCTCGATATCCTGAGGGAGTTGACGCGGCTCATTCCCGAAACGGCCTGGCTGAGGCGGTTCAGCTATTCGGAGAAGAGCGTCGAGATCGAGGGCTATGCGGATACGGCCTCCGAGCTTATCACGCTTCTGGAGGATTCTCCGATATTTAAGGATGTGTCGTTTCTCTCGGGTATCACGAAGTCGCGTGAGGGAAAAGAAACGTTCCGGATCGGCTTGAAGATCGGGTAGGGCGGACATGCGATTGGAATGGAGCAAAAGAACCAGAATCATGGTGATGTGCGGTGCCCTGGCGCTTCTCGGGGGGGTTCTTTTCCGCTTCTATCCCTCCCTGAGCGGCGTGTTCGACCGGAGCGAGGAGATCGGCGCTCGGGAACTGACCTTGCGGAAGTACCGGAAGGTGGTCGAATCAGGGGAAGATCTGAACGTCCGCATCGAGAACCTGCGAAAGATGCTTGGTCGGATGGAGGCGGGGCTTTTGAAGGGAACGACGCCGTCTCTTGCGGCCGCCGATATCCAGAATATCCTGAATGGCATCGCGGATCGGAGCAAGGTGCAGACCAAAACGGTCAGGGTCCTCAAGGCCGAGCCCGTCGAAGGCCTGCCTTACATGAGTGTTCCTGTCGAGTTCACGGTGAACTGCGGCATCCGGCAGTTGAAGGAGATCCTGTATCAGATCGAAAGTTCGCCAAAATACTTGACAGTGCAGAAAGTGCGGATTAACGTTGTTCGGCGTGGTAGAGTGGATCAAATTCAGGGAGATGTGACCGTTGTTGGTCTAATGAGGAGAAGTTAGCTGTTTTTTCCTTGGTAGGATGATTTCTTTTACATCGGTTGGAATCGTTGGTTTCAGCTCCCGTAGATTCGGCGCGGCTTCCCGAGTCAGCCGGCCGCTGCGATTTTTAGGTAGTGTACATCCGGAAAAGAGCATCCAGCGCGGCAAAGTTTCCAATCCGGAAATGAGGATTGTTTGCTAATATCAAGGAAATCAAGCGTTTGCGCGGAGGCGACCTGTAGGTCGCCGCACAAGCAAATGCGCAGATTGACGCCGAGATTGGCAAAAAAGACCATTTCCGGATGGAAACTGGGTACACTGGTTGGGACCCTCTGAGGGTGGCCTCGAGTTATGCTGAAAAAAATATGGATGGTCAATCTGTTCCTGATGCTTGCCTTGTTGTTCCTGGGGCTGAAAACGTACGCCGTCTGGGTGAATGGACGTCAGGAGGTTGTCCGGGAGCGTGAAGGAGACCCCTCTTCTGGTGGACCGGAGGCCCCCCTTCCGAAGGCGTTTCAGAAAGAGGTCGCTTCCGAAGCGGAGTACGAGCTTGTGGCTGTGAAGAACCTGTTTGCGGCCGACCGGGCGGAACCGGAGGAAGAGGCGCCGGAGGAGAATAAGGGGCCCGAGGAGAAGGTTGACCCGCGCATGCAGCGGAGCGCAGAGGAGATCCTGAAAGAGATAAGCCTATACGGGGTGGTGATTGTGGACGATTACAAAGCGGCCCTGCTCCAGTGCCCGGCTGCGCTCGAAGAGATGGGCCTCGATCCGCGGCAGCTCCGTATGGCGCAATACAAGCGGCAACGGCGGGGGGCGCAGCAGTTGGAGCGGAACTGGGTGAAAGTAGGGGAGAGTGTGGACATGTTTACGGTATCCGAGATCCTGCCGGACCGTATTGTCCTGACCGACGCGTCGGCCGGCCGTTATGAGGTATTCCTCTATGATACGGGTAAGCCGAAGGAGCGCGAGGAGGTGAAGGAGAAGAAGGCAGCGCCGATCATCGTGGAGGTGAAGCCCGGCGAGCCGGCGCAGCCGGTCCCGGCCGGGTCTCAGGAGGCGCAGCCCCGCTCCGCCCCGCAGGCTCCGCCTGTAGGCGCGCCGGTTCCAGGCACGCCGGGGCCGACCGCCCCAGCGGCGAGTCCACCGGCTCCGAATTCAACGGAGTCGTCCGCCCCGGCCAGGGGCCTGGAAACCCCGCCCGAGGCACCGGTCCGAGAACTTCCTGCCAACATAAGAGAGAAACTTCTGAGGGTCAATTGATGAAAAAAAGGCTGCTGTCTGCAACCATGATCGGTGGGTTGGCTGTGTCCCTCCTTCTTCTTACGGGCGGCTGTGTCACGCCCCCGTTGGGAAAGACTGTGGAACAAGGCGGAATGGCGGGCGGCGAAGGGTCTGTCGCCGAAAAGACGGCTCCCGCCACGTCGCTTGAAGGCCCCGGCGCCGCAGCGGCAGAAGCCCGATCCCGCAAGAGCTATGCCACATCTGTAACGGAGATCGACGGCGCGGTTGAGCCGAAGGGCTCCGGGGTCCCACCACGGACCGTCAGGGGGGGCGGGGGCTCGCCTGCCGCTGCGAAGACTAGACGGCTGGAAGAAGGGACCATCTTTGACCCGGCTGCGCCTGTGAAGAGAGACGGGGGCAGCGAGGTGGTCTTCAATTTCGATGACGCCGATATCTATGAGGTGATCAAGACGGTCGGAGACCTTCTCGACATCAGCTATATCGTTGGGCCGGAGGTGCGCGGAAAGGTGACCATCCACACCGCCAAAGGCCTCAGCAAGGCGGACCTCTTCCCTATTTTCAATCAGATCCTGGACATCAACGGCCTGGCGGCGGTGAAAGAGGGGGATATCTACAAGATCCTTCCGCTGAAGGACGCCTCGCGCCTGCCGGTGGTATCCCGCTTCGGACGGGCCGCGGAGATCGGGGCAGCGGGGGAGCGCATCATCATCCAGCTCATCCCTCTGCAGTTCATTTCTCCCGACGAGATGACGAAGCTGTTGACGCCCTTCGTATCGGCCAACGGCGTGATCCTCTCCCACCCCGGGAGCAACACGCTGGTCGTCGTGGACAAGAGCCTCAATATCAATAAAATCCTCCGCCTGGTGGATGTCTTCGACATCAACATCTTCGACAATGTCCACTATCGTATCTATCCCCTGAAGCACATGGTCCCGGAGGATATGGGCGGCATCCTGGAGGATATCTTTACCGCCTACGGGGCGCGCGAAAATCTGCCGATGAAGTTCATCGCCATTTCGAGCCTCAACCTGCTGATGGTGGTGAGCTCCACCCCGGATGTCTTCCCTAGGATCGAGAGCTTCATCGCGGAGCTGGATGTCGCCTCCGAGGAGGTTGTCCACAAGATTTATGTGTATTATGTGAAGAACGGCGAGGCTTCCAACCTGGCGGAGATCCTCGAGAACGTCTTCAGCGGCGAGGGCGGAAGCGTCGGCGGGCAGTCCACGGGGACGAGCAGAAAGTCGACCGGCAGCTCTTACTCGCGGAACCCTTTCGGCGAAAATTCCTTCCGCGATCGAGACGGGGAGGACCGGACCAGCTCGTTCGGCAGCAGCAGCTCGTTCGGCAGCACGCGGGAGACAGGGAGCACAAGGGAGACCGGCAGCACGAGGGAGACGGGGGGCAGCACGAGCTCGACGACTTCCAAGGGGACCACGAGCGCCACGTTGAGCAAAGGGGAGAAAAGCAACGGAGGGACTTTGAAGGACGATGTGACCATCACGGCCGATGAGATCCGCAACGCCTTGATCATCGACGCGGTCCCGTCGGATTACCGGGTCATCGACGAGATCCTGAAAAAGCTCGACATCCTGCCGCGCCAGGTGCTGATCGAGGCGACGATCGCCGAGATCACGCTGGACAAGAACGATCAGCTCGGGGTCGAGTGGTCCTTCGGGAGTGCGGTCATCGGGAAACCGACCTCTTTCGCCGCCACGCTCGGTGCTTCGGGCCTGAAATACTCGCTCGGGGTAACGGAGAAGTGGTACGCCGAGCTGAATGCCCTGGCATCCAAGAACAAGGTGAACGTCCTCTCGAGTCCCCATGTGCTCGCCTCCGACAACAAGGAGGCGCGCATGGACGTCTCTCGTGAGATTCCTGTCGCGAGTTCCTCATACCGGTACAGCTCCAGTACGGATCCGGTGACCGAGACCAGCATCCAGTACCGGGACACCGGTGTCATCCTGACCGTGACGCCCCACATTAACGAGCGCGGTCTGGTGACGATGGAAATCAACCAGGAGGTGAGCGACCAGAGCGAGGACGTGAAGGTGGCGGGCCAGAGCTACCCGTCCTTCTTCAAGCGGACGGTCAACACGACCCTGACGGTCAGGGACGGGCAGACGCTCGTCATCGGGGGCTTGATCAAAGACAGGGAAGGGAAGTCTTTCTCCGGGGTCCCTTGCCTGATCAACGCGCCGGTGCTCCGCTACCTGACGGGAACGGGTACGGAGAGCCTCGAGAAGACCGAACTCATCATCCTCATCACCCCGCGGGTCATCATCAATGACGAAGATGTGGACATCGTGACCACCGAATTCAGGGAAAAGGTCCGCCACGTGACCGAGCGCTTCGGCCATTAAGCCCAACGCGGGCCGGCGCACTCAGCGCCGCACCAGTGAGCAGCACCCGAGGCAGCCGGGGAAGACCCCCCGGCTGCTGAGGGCCTTTCTAAAGGCCCTGGCCCTCCGGTTGTTGCGTGCATCCCTCCAGTTGTCCTCCCGCAGATTTCCCACCTTGAGATAAGGACAGATGTAGATGTCACCGTACGCCGTCAGGGTCATGCCGTGCCAGGGGAAGGAGCAGGTGTAGTCCTGCAGGGGAAAGGCCCCGTTGTAGTAGTCGGCGAAGTCCTTCGGACCGAGTCCCTGGGGGGTGGTCCGGATCTGGATCGGCCCTGCCTGCAGAAAAATGGATTCGAGGGTAGCCTCCAACTCCGTGCGCGGCAGGGGCTCGACCGGCGGCGGGGTCACCCACGCAGAGGGGCTGACGCCCTCGATGCGCCCGAGGTGGGGCATCATGTTCATGGCCATCGGGTTGAAAAGGTCGGCCCCGAGGTCTTTGGCAAGCCGAAACAGCGCCTCGATTTCACCCAGGTTCTCATGGGTGAGCACGGCCTTGATCTCGATCAGGGGGAAACGCTTTCCGCGCCGCTTCCGTTCCTCCAGGAGATTCCGAATCCCGGAAAGCGTGCGGTCGAAGGCCCAGGAACGATCCACCATCTGGTTGTGAGTCTTCTTCAAACCCTCGAACGAGATTCCAACGAGGACAAGACCGTTATGGAGAATCCCGGGGGCACCGAGATCGACCAGGCGCTTAGCGGTCGAGCGATCGAGGCGCGTGCCGTTGGTAAAAATATGGGTCCGGTGTCGCTTGGATGTGACGGTAAGGAGATCTAGAAAACCGGGCTTGAGCGTCGGCTCCCCCCCGGAAAAGGAGATAAGGGCGCCAGGCGGCACCGCTTTGAGAGGCTCTTCGAATTGCCGAGAGGACCATTCGAGGCTGGGGGAAGACTCGGCAGAGCCCTCCCTGAATTGGCAAAACAGGCAGGAGAGGTTGCAGCGATAGGTCAGCTCGACGTAAACCTGCAGCGGCGGCGGTGCATAGCGTCCAGGGAGCATACGGCACAACGCTCCGTAGGCTCTTGAAAGGCGCTGGTAAAGGGCTGAGTAATCCATCGATCACCGGATGAAGCATCGATCACACCGAAAAGTCAACGGGTGATTGGAAAAAACGCTTCGGGACATGCCGAGGTCCGCTGCAGCCAGCAAAGGGCCATCGCAGGGTTTACGAAAAAAGCAGCCCTTGTCGAAAACTGCAGGAAAATGGGATCATGGTTTGGGGCTGTCACCTGCAGGTGCCGGCTGACTGGGAGGGGCAGGGTCGGCAGGTATGCTACCCGATCCGCCGGAGCCGTTGCTGGAGGGGTTCTGGGCTTCGGGGATATTCCCGAATGGCCACTTGAAGACATGGTACCAGACGTCGTCTCGCAGGATCCAGTTATCGACCAACTGACTTTCGATCGTGGGAGGTTCAGCCTCACGTGTATTGGAAAATACCCACGAGTACCGGATTTTCATCGTCACGAGCGCTTTGACCGGATCCTCCGCAAGCTTTACAGAGTGGACCACTGCCTCCTTCCATTTCGCAGCTGACCCGAAGGAGCGAATGTACTGGGAAAGAGAGGCCCCTTTTAAGGACTCGGGATCCTCCATAGCATAGGTCTTTTCAAAATCGGCGCTGATCCGATGCTGCCAGTATTCAGAGGCACGGGCCGAGAGGGCCTCCGGGCTGGAGGTGTCGACGCGGGGTTCTTTGCAGCAAGCAAAAAGCAGGGGCATCAACAAACAAATGACAAAAAGATGGATGTGCCGCCTGCATTGGGCCGATTGAAGTGAAGGCTGCCTCTCTCTTATAGAAGACAACGAAAAACGATCCGCCAAGATGACCTCCATGAGATGAACAAACGAGGATAAAAGAAACGAGCCTCTCGGTTTTGCCACTGAGAGGCTCGTTTGCTTCAACGCTACATAACGATTCAACTTGAAGCTTGGTGGAGCGTGCACCCTGTCAAATCGAGATGAGCCAGGGCACACGCACGAAGGTTAACTCAAAGGGAATCCGGCCTATTGGCCCGCCGTGGCACCGCTACATCCGGGGTTGTCCCAAGAGGGATCCACGGCCCTGGAGTGATCATAATTTTCAAAGTTGAAATCCATGATCAGAACCGAGGCGGGGATCGCTTCGGGGCTGTTCAGCCAAAGCATGGTGGGCCCCTTCGTATCGATGGCTTCCCTCATCTGGAGGTAATCCTCGGAATAGCCATAGCCATAGTCGAAGTTACGCGGGTCACCGCCGGAGGCAACAATGTTGAACATGTGGAACAAGCCGCCCGGGAACATGGCTGCAGGTGCGTCGATGCAATCATCGGAGGTGTTCAGGGTCAGGAAGCAGAACTTCTCGAGCATATCCTGCGAAGCGGCACCGATCGGGACCAGGGTCACTTCCCACGGGAATTGAATGTTCGGGAAGGGCGATCCGTCGGGCCTGCAGGGAAGCTCATTCCAGTCCCAGAGACCGAAGCGGATGGCCATCATCAGGGAGTACTCGGCCACGTCAAGGCGTTGACGGACGTTCTGGGCATTGGAGGCAAGTCCAACGGGCCAGGCGCCGACGGAGCCCTTGAGGTAGCTGTAGATGGCGGACTGACCAACGCCGCCCTGCAACCCGCTCAGGATATCATAGAACTGATGCAGGTACTTGGTGGGGAAGGTGACAGCAGCCATGGTGTAGGTTTTGCTATTGGTGTTGTTGAAGTACGTGCCCCAGATGTCGCTCTTGATGATCGCATCGTCGACTTCATCGAGGCTGTAAGACTGAACATAGAGGTCCTCGATGGCATCGGACCGGTGACCGTCGTGGACCCAGTCGTCGCCGTCATTCCAGGTCGGACCGAAGCTCGTGGCCCAGTCGGGGTCGGTGTAAGCAGGATCATCCTCATAGCCGCTGTAAACGATGATTCCGGGAGGCGAAATCCAGCCGCGGATGATATCGTCGCGATGGACAGGGCCTTGGTTGTCATCCAATTCCGGGAAGCCGTCCTCATCGAAGGTCATATCGGTGCACCCGGCGCGGAAGTTCTGGATGGCGCGCATGGGGTAGCCCATGTAAACGCCGTTCGAGAAATCGCCCAGGTAAACCTGGCCCATGAGGTAGTTCTGCACGTCAGAGAAGGGGATCACCGTGTATCCGTTGTAGTCGACTTCGACCCACGCGTTGTCGTAGGCTTCGGTGCAGTTTTGTGCATTCAACGCCGCCATCTTCCCATACAGCTTACCCATGAGGGACTGCACGGTGTTTCCCTGAACGGCCGCAGGGGATGCGCTGAAGGCGAAGAGGCCGAAGACTTCCACGTGGCCCTGGGTCGTCTCGAGCCAGAGGTCGGCTTCGTCCGTCCAGCCATAGGTTTCCTTCATAATGGTGAACTGGTTCAGAAGGCCGGTGTCGAGGGACTTGGTCCAGGTGGCGTTGTCCGCTGCAGCCCAGGGGACCAGACCGCTGTACTTGAGCGTCTTGGTGTCCGCACTCCACAGAACGATGTCAACCAGCTCGCCGTTCTCGAACACGGGCTGATACTGCATCCAGAAGACGTCCTTGGGGCTGAGCAGGATCGGGAAGTCTTTGACTTCGATGCTGTACCGTCCTGCGCGCAGCCGCACGTGGGCGGCGACCCAGTAGTTGGACGTATTCTCGATGGTGAAGAAGGTGACGAAGTTGAGAGCCCCGACCTCGTCGATGTTGACGCCGCGATAGAGCTCGCCGAACAGGGCGTCACCCATGTTTCCATGGTTCCAGAGCATGGGGGTGGGAGGCGGGATCATGTATCCACCGGCCTTCCCGATCGGATCGTACGAGGTCGCCATGGCGTTCCCCGCTGCGAAACCGACGGCCAGCAGTAAAACGAGGAAACAATAAAAAATCTTTTTCATCTCTTTACCTCCTTAAAAGATTTCAAACGGACGAAAAACAATAAGCACACAAGCGGGTCTTCCTTCCAGAACCGTTGACTTCATCACCTCCCTTCTGCGTCTAGGTTTGAAATTGCTGCGTCTGATGGGCATTTTGGGGAATTATCGCACGGAACGCGCAGATGTCAAGCATTTTTGCGCGCCGCGCGCCAAAAACCAGCTATTTAAAAGACCTAAAAAGACTCATCGGAGCATAATTCAGGAGGACGTTGTTTGTCAAGATGTTTTTACCGGCCTTGAGAGGGGCTGATCGGGTTGGCGTAGATGGCTCGAGAGAAAAATATCGAGGATTGCGGTGTGGGCGGGGGAGGGCTACGTTACAGGGGTATGAGAAGGACGGGGAAAGGGACATTATTGGTTGGGAGTGTTGGTTCCAAGCGGTGGACGGGCTGCGGCGGATGGAAGATAGGAGGGGCTTTCCGGGCCGCAGTTGAAGAGAAGATCGATCGCGGAGAGGTGGGAGATGAAGGGCCCATGGAGTTGAGGATAAACGGGGTGTGGCATGTCGTGAAATTGCAAAGTGATTTTGTGTGGGGAGAAAAAGGCTTCGTCGAGATAATTTCTGGCCGCGTCTCCTGAGAGGTAAAAGGTTGCCTGAAGATGCAGGCAGGTTTGGATGATTCGCTCTACGCGGTCAAGTGGTTGAGGAAGGGGCAGGTCGCGGATGTCGATGCAGTGCGTGGTGATTTGAAGCAGATTCTTGAATAGATCGATAAAATAAAGGTCGAGATCGAGTAGATACTCCCATGTGTGGCTAAGGGCTTCCTGGAAGAGGGGAAAATACTGGTCGAAAAAGGGGGCGGTTCGGTAATGTTCGCGAATGAGATTCAAGTGCTTGCGGGCCCAAGGAGTGGTGTTGTTGACGCGGATGGTATGAATGGGGGCGAAGAAATTTCCTTTGGAATGCACGGGGACCGTAAGCCACTGCCACCCGGTGCGGGTCTTGATGCGGTTCCGGCTGCGCCAGTCCTGGCGGGTGTATTGGAGATCGGTGGCGTGAACAAAGAGATCGACCTGGTTCATCTGGTCGAAATAACCGATCCAGGGAAGATATCCGGGTTGGAGGATGGCTACGCGCACGGTTTTCCCCCGAAATAATGGTCGAACCAGAGCTTGAAGAGAAGGATGGTCCAGATCTGCCAGCCGAGGTTCGCCCGCCCCTCGCGGTTGGTCTCGAGCATGTCTTTGACGGCGGCGGGCTCGAAGAGGTCGAGGCCAGGGATGCGCCCCGGGTTCGGCCCGAAAAGGGCATCGCAGGCGAAGTCGAAAAGCGCGTCTTTGAACCAGATCCCCGAGGGGGTTCGAAAACCGATCTTGACGTGGTCCAGAACGTCTTCCGGCAGGTCTTCGCGGAAGGCTTGCCGGAGGATCCATTTGCCGGCGCCGTCCCGGATCTTCAGGTGAGCGGGGATCTGCGCCGCGAGATCCCGCACCTCATGGTGCAGGAAGGGAAAGCGGGGCTGGAGATCGACGGCGTCGTTGATGCGATTTTCGATCTGGAGCCAGTAAGGGAGAAAGCCGCTGATGTCGGCCGCGGCTGCCCGGTCGAGGATCGGGCCGCTGTTGCCGAAGGACAGCCGGTAAACGGCCAAGGGATCGTAGGTCCCGAAAAGGCGCGTGTAATTTCCGGGTTGCATGATGGCGCGCAGCTGCTCGGGGGAAAATAGGCGCCGCCGCTGATGGGCCTGCTGCGGGAGGCCGCCCGCGTATCGGTCGTTGAGGAAATCCTGATAGAAGGCGTACCCGCCGAAAAATTCGTCGGCGCCCTGTCCGCAGAAGACCGCCTGGGCGGCGGGTGCACAGTTCCGAGCGGCCTGCGCCACGGTATAGCGGGAAAAGGCGACGTCGCTCACCGGTTCATGGAGCTTTGCGACCATATCCGGCAGGAGGCGGATCACGTCCTCAGGCCCGGGGTAGATGTCCGTGTGGTGGAGGCTACAGTGCGCAGCGACTTTTGAAGCGAAGAGGCTTTCGTCGTAGGCGGGGCCGTAGGGGTAGACGCCTGCGAAGGTCTCGAGCGCGGGGTGGCGTTTCGAAAGAAGAAGGGCGAGAATGCTGCTGTCGAGCCCGCCGCTCAGGTGGCTGACGGGGTGAGGCAGGGTGTCGGTGTCACGCACCGCCGCGTCGAGGGTGCGGCGCAGGCGGTCCCGATAAAGGGTCTCGGCCTCTTCCAGGGGCTGCCATGCGAAGCGCCACGCCTTCTCGATGTGCAGTGTTCCATCTTGAATCAGGCAGAGGGTTCCAGGGGGCAAGGCCCGGATGCCGGAGAAGAAGGTCCGGTGCCCCAGCGGGAACTGGAAGGTGAGATAATCAGCCAGGGTCTTGGTGTCCGGTTCGAGCTGGATCAGACCTGAATCGAGGAGCGGTCCGAGGTCGGACGCAAACAGGAGCCGGTCGTCGTTGGCGTGAAAGTAGAGCGGAGCCGCGCCCAGCTTGTCGCGTGCCAGGATGTAAAGGCCTTTGGTGCGGTCTTCGAGAAAAAGGACAAAGGCCCCCTCCAGCAGAGTGTAGGCGCTGGGTCCGAATCGACGATAGGCCTCCAGGACCATTTCGACCGGAGCGTGGGCCGTGTGTGCAGCGCCCAAGGCGTTGCGAAGGTTTGAAGCATTGTGAAGGTCGCCGACGAAAACACAGGCCAAGGGACCCTGCCGCAAAAAGCATTCCTGCAGGGCACCGGGCTGCGCTGTTTCGGGCCGGCGCTCGACAAGGGATATCCCCCAGCGATCGCCGGGAAAATCCTGTGAAGGACGGTTCCCCGCAATGGAATGTTTCAGTGCTTCGAGGACCAGGCCGTTCGGCCCAGGCCCGGTTCGTTCGATGAAACCGCAAAGTCGATTCACAGATCCTGCTGTTCCTCCCCTTCTTAACCGATCCAAAAAGTCTAATGCCCGGAGCCGAAAACCGCAAGGTGTTTCCCGTGGTGCAGGGTCTGTCCGCCGGTGGAGGATCCTGCGGCTGTTGTCCAGTGGAAAACAAGGTGAGATGCTCAGGGTTTTTGGGATTTGATCAAGTATTTGAAGCAGAAGCGTTTGAATGGGGCCGACTGCTCGAGCGTTTGATTGAGGTGGTAGAAAAGACGTTCCAACCGCTGACCTGCGGCGGGCGGCAGAAGCGACCTCGAGCGGAAGCCGATCGAGGTGAAGCGAGGCGGTGGAATGAGGTGCAGCCCGCGGGTCCCGCGGATCCGGAATCCGGCGGCCTCGACCAGGCGTTCGGTGCGCCGGGGGGGCAGCCAATGGATGCGGCCTTTCGGGTAGCTGCCTGTCAGTTGGGCGACTCGGATGGCCATGCGCCATGGAAGACCCCAGGCGTTGGAGACGTCCAAAACGAAAGTGCCTCCCTTTTTCAGAACGCGGAAGATCTCTTCGAGGACGGCGCCCGGCCGTCCGATGTGGTTCAACACCGATTCACAGACCACCATATCGAAGGCTCCTTCCTTGAAGGGCAGGCCGGCATCGAGGTCCGTTTGAAGCAGGAGCCCTTCCAGGTCCGCAGATTCGAGGCGCTGACGGGTGAGCTGGAGCATGCCTGCAGAGGCGTCCAGGCCGGTTACTTTGGCCCCCTTCCGGGCGGCGAAGAGCATGAAGTGCCCGGGGCCGCATCCGACATCGAGGACCATGGGGGCAGGGGCGATATCGGCGAAATAGAAGGTCCCGTAACTATCGAGCTTGTCGTTCCGGAAGTAGTCGAAATCGGGTTTGCCGAGGCTCTCGCCGATCGAAGCAGCCACGCGGTCCCAGTCCGGCAGGGAGAGGAAGGAAGAGCCTTTGCCCGGCCTCGGGGCGGGGTTTGCCTTTGGAACGGGGAACAGCTTCTGCAGTGGTTTGGGCCGATGATCGGTCTTATCCATGGTCCTTCATCCTGATCCGGGGTTTCTTGGATCCTTGACAAAAGCCCTTGTGTCGGGATGGAGGATGACGAGAGGGGCATTCCTCCTTTCCGGATGGGCTTGCACAGCACCGGGGGGCCTTCCGCGGAGGCGGCGCACGCGCCCGGCAAGAACTGAACCATAGCATTGAACATCCACGAAGACAATTGCATTGGACGGGGATTCGATCATCAAAGTGAAGGTGTCCAGAATGACGGAGTGCACCATCCTGGATTGCGCATGCGCCGTTATCCCCGGCCCGCTGTAAATCGGGATTTTTCCCTGGCAGGAGCAGGAACATTCTGTTAAAAGCAGGCGTGGCGCTCGGGCGGGGATTCGGGGCGAGGTTTGACTGGTTCTGCCCGGCGGCTCAGGGCTGTGAAGGCATAGGAAGCGATCATCCCGATGATGTAACGCCGAGGGAGTTTCCATCCGGAAATGGTCTTTTTTGCCAATCTCAGCGTCAATCTGCACGTTTGATTGTGCGGCGACCTACAGGTCGCTTCAGCGCAAACGCTTGATTTTCTTGATATTGGCAAAAAATCCTCATTTCCGGATTGGAAACTGGGTTGTACCGGGAAATCATTTCCCGATAGAGACTAGGGAGAGTGCCCGAGCGTGGTAATAGACGAAATGCCGCGGCCGAGAGCGCAGGCACGGCGGCATCGGAGAGCAGCCTTATGGATATTTCAGTGGTGATCCCCGTTTTGAACGAAGAGGAAGGCCTTCCCTACCTTCTGGACCGGATGATGGGGGTCCTCAGCGGGGCGCGGTACCAGTGCGAACTGGTTTTTGTGGATGACGGGAGCCGGGACCGGAGCCTGGAGATTTTGAAGGCCTTCAAGGCATCGTCCACCGGCGGCGTTCCCATAAAGATCGTCAAGCTGGCCCGCAATTTTGGCCAGCACCCGGCGACGATCGCCGGTTTTGCGGCTGCGTCCGGACGGATTCTGGTGACCTTCGATGCGGATCTTCAGAATGAGCCTGCAGACATCCTGAAGCTTGTCGAGAAGATTGAAGAAGGGTGTGATTTTGTCAGCGGGATCCGGGGTGCTAGAACGGATTCCGTTTGGCTTCGTCAACTGCCGTCCTATCTGTTTACCCGCCTGCTCAACATCGTTACCAAAAAGAAACTGAAGGATTACGGTTGTCCCTTGAATGCCCTGCGGTCGGAAATCGCCGTTCAAATGCGTGAGTATGGTGATATGCAGCGCTATCTGAAGCCGCTTGCGACCCGACTCGCTTCGCGGATCGCCGAGATCCCGGTTGCCCATTATCCCCGTGTAAAGGGAACCTCACGTTACGGCATGCTGGATCTGATCGACCTCTTCTTCGATTTCCTGACGAATTTTTCGAGGCGCGTCTTTCAGCGGGTGGCTATCGGGGGCTGCCTCCTGGCTTCTCTGAGCCTCATGCTGGGGTTTGTCTACCTGGCCGCCTCTCTGGCCTTGGGATATGAGAGGATCAGCGCCCTCGGGTTGGGCCTGCCTGTCTTCATGCTCCTGATCGTCGGGGTGGAGTTTCTGGTGCTGGGCGTGCTCGGGGATTTTGTCGTACGCGTTTACCAGAAGGTCGAATCAAAGCCGATTTACCGGGTGGAGCGCATCTTCGACTGACTCTACGGGAGCGCAAACGGGGCTGTTCCAGGTGGCAGCGGCGGCCGGGGACATGAGGGCCCGGCGGGTGCTGAAGAACAAAAGGACTCGCCACCTCCCGCCGGATCCGGCGGCGGACTTTGCGGACCGCAGGAGGGATCTTTTTCTGTGGGAGGCCCGACGCAGGACAGACTCGGTTCGGCGTGCGGATGGTCGAGGTGGCAGGGGGTGCGCCCTTAAAGGACCGAAAGGGTTCTTTGGACCGCCGCGATCACCGCTTCGACCTCTTCATCTTTCAAGCCGGGATAGAACGGAAGAGAGACCGTGCGCTCCCCGATCTCCTCCGCGACCGGGTACATTCCGGGCCCGAAGCCGAACTGCTTGCGGTAGTAGTGCATGAGATGGACGGGGCGGTAGTTCACCGCCACACCGATGCCTTCCCGGTTGAGCCCTGCCAGGAAGGCATCCCTTTTTCCGGCCGGCGCCCAAACCGTGTAAAGGTGCCCGGCGTGGGCGGTACCATCGAGGGTTTGCGGCAGACCGAGCAGGGGGTTGTCCGAAAAGGCTTCATCGTAGCGCCGCCGGATGCGGGTTCTTTCCTTCAGTTTGTCCGCGATCTTGCCGATCTGCGGCAGGAGCAGAGCGGCCTGGAGGTCGAACATGTTGGCTTTGTATCCCAAAAGGGGCATGTCCCAGTGCCGGTAGGCGCTTGTGTAACGATCGGCCGCAGCCTTGTCCATGCCGTGAGACCGCAGGATGAAAAGCCTTTCGGCCAGTTCGGGGTGATTGGTTGCCACGGCCCCTCCCTCCCCCGCCGTCAGGTTCTTGGTCGCATAGAAGCTGAAGCAGGCCGCGTCGCTCAACTGCCCGGGCCGGACGCCGTCCCGCGCCCCTTCGACGCAGTGGGCCGCGTCTTCGATGAGATAAAGCCCCCGGGCGCGCGCTACGTCCGAAAGCCGGCGCATGTCGCACATGTGCCCATAGAGATGCACCGGGATGATGGCCTTTGTCCGCTCGGTGACGGCCCCGGAGAGCTGCTGAACGTCCAGGTTCCCGGTCGAGCGCTCGACGTCCACGAAAACCGGGTGTGCACCGGCTTCCAGGATGGCGTTGGCCGTGGCGATGAAGGTCATGGGCGTTGTAATGACCTCATCCCCAGCGCCGATGCCGAGCGCCTTGAGGCACAGGAACAGCGCCGTCGTGCAGCTGTAGGTGCCGATGACGTGCCTGCAATCGAGATATTCCCCGAAGGCCTTTTCGAACTCGCGGGTGACGGGCCCCGAAGTGAGAAAAACGCCCCGCAGGGTGTCGATCAGCGATTGTTCTTCGTCTTTTCCAAGGGAGTGCCTGAAAAATTCCACCTTCATGAGAGATCCCCCAGGGGCCGGTTGCCGGGCTTCACGTCCGGTTCATCGCCCCGTACGCGGATGTTTGCGGAGACTTCGTATATAGTGAGCAGCGCATTGCGGTAGACGGCCTGAAGATAATCGGCTTTGGCAGGCTCGAAACGGCCCAGATGTTTTTCGGTGTCGCTGTAGAGGACATAACGAATGGCATAGCGTTCAAGAAGATCCCGTCGGAATTGGTTGTCCTCCCGGTCATCGAAAAACCGCCTCACGAGGGCATTCTTCCCGGAAAAATCGATCGTGAAGTTGTAGTGGCCTGTAAATGCCTTGACCCCTCCGTAAGCCGGCAGGCAGCAGCCGTTCTCAGCCGCCGACAGGACGATATCCGACGCTTTGGAATGCCGGTTCAGCCAATCGAAGCCGTCCATCAGCGCACGCGGGAGGTAATAGGGACGCGAATGCCGCGACAAGTCCTCGAACAGGCCGGCATACAGAATGATATTGCTGGGGATGGACAGGAGCAGGACCCCGATCATGAGCCCGCGCGGGATGAACCCGCTTTTCCTCGAGCGGGTAGGACGCCCCCGGAGCGCCGGCCCTCCGTGCCGGAACACCCAGATGCAGCAGGCGAGGGCGGAAAGAACATAGAAACTCCCCGCGCTTTCCATCCCCCACGGGATGAGAGGGTAGGCATAAATCAGAATGAGCAGGGCGGCCGCCCAAATGGAGAGGAGGATGACCTCTTTCGCATTCCGATGAAGGTTCTTGAACCCCTCGAAACAGAAGCAGCCTGTCAGAAAGGGGATCCCCAGCCACAGGGTCAGTTCCAGGGGCGAGAGCGGTTCGAGTTCGATCCCCTTCCAGACGCTGTCCATGATCGTCCCGTACCGGAGATAGGCGTAATAGGCGACGGCCGGAAGCGTACCGGCCAGGGCGGTCAGATAATGCCCCACCCGGCGCGGGGAAACAGCCCTGTCTTGAAAGGAGAGGAGGATGGGAAAGACGGCGTAGACCATGAGGAGCAGCGGAAGGTCATACGGGCGGACGGCCGCGGTGAGCGAGGCCGTGAGCCCTGAGAACAGGAAAAATCGGCGCCGCCCGGTTTGTTCCCCCTGAAGGAGGAGGGCCATGGCGATGCAGGTCCCCAGGATCGCGCGTACGAAATGGGGTTTGTTGATCATGTACCCGAAAAGGTTGATCCCCTGGATGTCCCAGAGCTTCAAGTCCGGGAGGGAAAGGCCGGACCCGTCGAGCGAATAGGGGACCCAACCGAGCCCCGTTGCGAAAAGCATGACGATGAGCGCCCAGCGGCGCTCGCAGGCATCCTTGAAAAAACGCGCCGCGAGGTAGTACAGGCCGAAGACGAGAAGGATGACCGTCAAGCTCCTTTCCACGTGAAAGCCTGCTGTCAGGGAGAGCGACGACAGCCGGAGCGCCTTGCCGAGGAGCCACCACTCGGGATTGAAGTAAAAGGGTTCGTGCTGTTCCGGCGTGAGACGGTTTTCGAAGAGGTGCGCCCCGTCCAGAGATTGCCGTTCCCACATGAAATACATGCAGGCGCCCTGCACGTCCCTGCCGACAAGCCCCGTGAAATAGGCATCGCGCGGGGCCGTGGCATAGCCATATAAGTAAGGCGCCCAACTGAGGGCCAGGCAGAGGAGGGCCAGGATGGCAAGGAATCCGAGGTCGGCTGCCCGGGCGCTTCCCTGCTTTACAAGGGGAGCGGTCTGTTGCCGGCCCCTTGCTTCCGGTGTCGGGTGAATGGTCATGTCCTCAAGGCGATGGATCGTAACATTCCATTGACGAGGGTTCTTAATTGGGCCCTTGTTCTGATGCGTCTTAGAACGTTCAGGGCGGTGCGCGGGCGGCTGTAAAACCTCAGGTAGGCCTTCCGATAAAGCCCGGCCATCTCCCTTTCGGACATTTCGGCGTAGCCTTTCAGGCAATGACGACGTCCGAATCCCTGATAGTGAAGCTCGGGAGATGCTTTGAATTTCCGGGTGATCTCTTCATAAATCTCCGTTCCCTCTGTTACCCTCAGCGGGGAGAAAACGACGAAATCGAGGGGAAGGCTGCAGGCCATGCGGATGGTCGCCTCGATATCAGCCCGGGTCTCGGAGGGAAAGCCGAGCATGAAATAGCCCTGCAGCGTGATGTCGCTCACCGCTTTGATCATGTGGACCTTTTCGCGAATGGTATCGAGGCTCAGCTGCTTCTTGACAGAGTCGAGGATCCGCTGTGAGCCGCTTTCGATGCCGATGGAAAAGCCGAAGCAGCCGGAGCGCTCCATGAGACGGACGAGATCGGGGCTGAGCCTTTCCATCCGGATGCCGTAGGGGCAGTCCCATCCGATCCGGATGCCCCGGCTGAGCAAGGATTCGCAGAATCGGGCGACAAAAGAGGCATCGAGCGCGAAATTCTCGTCGACGATGTCGATGGTGCGGACATGGAAGCGCGTCTGAAGATAGCGGATCTCATCGATGACATGATCGACGCTCCTTCGGCGCACACGCCGCCCGGTGATCAGATGTGAGCCGCAAAAGGTGCAGTGGAAAGGGCACCCGCGTGTGATGGCCATCGGGGCCGCCGGGAGCTTCGTGGTCATGAAGGAGTAGCCGCATCGGTAGCGGTCGGGCCTCAGGATCTCCCAGGCGGGCATGGGCAGCGCATCGAGATCGTCCGCAAAGGCCCTGGGGTTGGCCGCAATCCGATCATCTGCGCGATAGATGAGCCCCGGGATGCCCGGCCCGGCCCGGCCTGCTTCTTCCAGCTGACTTAGGAAGGACGGGAAGCCTGGCTCGGCCTCTCCGGCGAAGGCGTAATCGAGGCCGGGAAACTGTTCGAAAAGCCTCTCCGGGGCCTCACACGAGGGGTGCGGGCCGCCGATTACGGTCAATGCAGCGGGAAGGGCCTCGTTGACGATGCGCAACATTGCTGCGGCGCTTTGCGCATCACAGCTGAAGACCTTGATGCCGACGAGGTCGGGGTGGAGTCCTTCGATGCGGTGCCTGAAATCCAAATAGGAACACCGCTCCAGCAGACAGTCCAGATAGGCGACGCTGTGCCCCGATTGGCGGGCCAGGGCGGCCAGGTATCCCTGGCCGATGTCGGGCGTGCTGTTGAAACGCTCGTCTGAAATGGGTATGACAAAAAGTATCTTCATAGCGGAGGGACATTCATCACGGAAACGCGATTCATGTCAATCAATAATATTGAAAGGTCCCGTCCTTGCCGACGATTTCGACCCGTCGCATGCTCAGCATTCGCTCCCACCACGTTCGGTGGGTGGCGTACCACGCGATGGTTTTTTCGAGTCCCTCCTGAAAATGGGTGCACGGGTGAACCTTCAGAACGGCTTCGGCCTTGGCGGTGCTGGAGATGTGGTGCTGGACCTGCCCTGGTCTGTCCGGTGTAAAGGTGATCAGGTTCTCCGAAAGTCCAAGGATCTTCAGGATCGTTCGAGCGACGCCCAGGATGTCCAGGTCGAATCCGGAGCCGAGGTTGAAGATCTGTCCCCTGACATCCGCGTCATCGGCATGAAGCACGAGATCCAGCCGTTTGCAGGTTTCTTCGACAAAGAGCCAGTCCCTTTTGGCCGTGCCGTCGCCGTGGATCGTGAGGGGTTCGCCGAGCAGGGCGCTGCTGACAAACCGGGGAATGACCTTCTCGAGGTGCTGATAGGGGCCGTACTGATTGAAAGGCCTGACGATGACGGTCGGGAGATCGTAGGTCCGCCAGTAGCTGTAAACCAGGCGATCGGCGCCGGCCTTCGCGGCTGCATAAGGCGTCATCGGGTTTAGTGGATGATCCTCATCCATGGGTTGATAGAGGGCGGTGCCGTAGACCTCGGATGTAGAGACATGGATGAAGCGCCTGATTTGATCCTTGTTGCGCAGGACCGCATTGGCGACCGATTGGGTGCCCAGGACGTCGGTTTTGAAGAATTTTCGATCGTCGAAGATGGAGCGTGCAACGTGCGTTTCGGCCGCGAAATGAACGACGCAGTCGACTTCCCTGACCAGATCGAGGACAAGCGCCGCGTCACAGACATCGCCCCTGATGAATCTGAAGTTCGGATTTTCCTTGATTTCGCTCGAAAAATTCTCCAGGTTGCCCGCGTAGGTGAGGGCGTCGAGAACGAGGATTTGGTATCGAGGATACCTTTTCATCAGGTGGTAAACAAAATTGGTGCCGATGAAACCAGCCCCGCCGGTCACGAGTATCCTGAGTTTCAATGTTCGATCCAGTGGCTGCCGGGATTGTGTTCCCGTCCGGAAAGGGTTTCTGGGGGCCGCGATCGGCCTCGATTCGTCCCTCGGCCCGCGCGACGGTTAACGATTTGTTCCGAGCCTGCGGGTGCCCGAAAAAAGGTCCCCGGATGAAGACAAATAAGGGATGGCTTAAACTCGTTTCCATCCGGGAATGGTCTTTTTTGCCAATCTCAGCGTCAACCTGCAAGTTTGCCTGTGCGGCGATCACCAGGTCGCCTCCGCGCAAACGCTTGATTTCTTCAATATAGACAAATCGGGACCCGCCGCGAAGCGGTGGTGCCGAGCACCCGAAGGGTGTAAAGAAAAAATCCTCATTTCCGGATTGGAAACCGGGTTGTACCGGGAAATCATTTCCGGATGGAAACCAGACTCGCGAAAAACTATAACAACACCGGCGACTGCGGGGCAAGGTTTAAAATGGATGGTGGGTCGGGGGCTCCGAAAGGCCGGAAAGACCGAAACGGAGGCCGGGATCGCGGCTCATGGATCGATGCGTTTGCCTGGGCATCAGACGGGAGGGCGCGTGCAGCCGATGGGGAGTGATGCGGGGTATTCTACTATGAAGAATAGCGAGCGGACGATCCGCGAAGGTCTGGTCTTGTGCGGGATGTCCGCCGTCATCGTGGCGTGTTTCGTCTGGGCGCAGGACGACCTGTTTTTCAATCTGCTCGACGAGGGCTCGTTATGGTACGGCGTCTGGCGGACAGCGGCGGGGGAGGTCCCCATAAGGGATTTCCTCTCTTACGATCCGGGCCGATATTATTTCTGCGCCGCGTTCACCAGGCTTTTCGGCAGCGGTCCGGTAGGGCTTCATTGGGCCGCAGGCTTTTTTCAGTGGATGGGCCTGTCATGCGGGATGCTGGCCGTGAAGCGGGTGCTTTCGAGCCGGCTGGCTCAGACGGGCGTGGCCTGCCTCATCATGATTTGGATGATCCCATGGTACAAAAGCTTCGAACAAGGCATCCTGCTCATGGCCGTTTACGGTGCGTGCCTGCTGTGGGAGCGCCCGTCCCGTGCACGGTTTTTCTTCGGCGGTTGCTTCGTCGGAATGGCCGCCTTCTTTGGCCAGAACCACGGCGCCTACATCGGGGTGAGCTACCTGGCGGTGATGTTTCTGGCAGGGAGCACGGAAAATTTCCGCCTGGGGCTTCAACGGCTCGGCCCCTTTGCGGTTGGGGTCATCATCGGGCTGCTCCCGCTGGCAGGCATGATCCTCGGCGTGGAGGGGTTTCTGGCAGGCTGCCTCAGGCGTTTCGAGTTCATTGCCTCCGGCGTGGCGAATCTTTATCTGGACGTGCCCTGGCCGTGGAGAGCCGGGGGCCCTGGCATGAACGCTGTTCGGTTTTTGGAGCAGTTCTCCACGGGCCTCCTCTTCGTTCTGCTGCCTCTTTCATACGTAGCGGTCCTGGCATGCGCCGCGGTCCGTGCGATTCGGAGGCGGTCCCGCCCGCCCCTCGATTTTGCGTTTGTCTGTGCTCTGGTCGGTCTTCCCTATCTGCATCACGTTTTCGGGCGCGCGGATCTTTCCCACCTGGCGCAGGGAATTCCGGCCTTTCTGCTTCTGGCGGCGGCTGTTGCCCGGCGGCTGGCTCATCGGGGGGAGTGGAGGCATCGGGCCGCGGCCTGTATGGTCTGTCTGGTGTTGGTTTCCGCCTCCTGCTTTTCTGCCGGCGTGGCGAACCCTGTTTACAAACGGCTTTCCACTCCGCCCGGAGCGCTCGCGAAAACGGAGATCGGGGGGGATGTTTTGGTGGTATACGGGACGGAGGCGGCCTTGATCGAGGGGGTCCAGGACGCGGTTGCCCGCCATCTCGGTCGGGAGGATCGAATCCTTGTGGCGCCGCACTGGCCGGGATTCTATCCGATCCTCGAAAAGACGTCCCCGCTCTGGGAGCTTTATTTCCTTTTTCGCGATTCGGAAGAGAGGCAGAGGGAAAAGATTGCCGCGCTCGAGGAGAAGAAGGTGGGGTGGGTGCTCTTGGGAGATGAGGTGGTTATGCGTGCCGATGGACTCTCCTTCAGGGAAACGCATCCCTTGTTGATGGAATATATCGAAAACCATTTTATTACGGTGAGTCAGGGGAAGGGGGGATCCTTCGGCTGGACGCTCATGAAAAGGGCACCGTTGCCTTTTGCCGGGGGTTCATAGTAGGGTTCACATAAGGGTACGTTCGAGGATGGCGTGCGGTTCTTGTGAGGATTATGTCAAGTGCTCGGTCGCAACCCTGGTGTCCATCCGGAAATGATTTCCCGGTACAACCCAGTTTCCAATCCGGAAATAAGGATTCTTCACACGCTTCGCGTGCTGAGTCCAGCTGCTTCGCGGCGGGCCCCTGTTTTATAATATTCATGAAATCAAGTTTTTACGTCTGATCGGCCAGGCCCCTTGAGGGTGGGCGCCGGTATGTTCACCGGCGCAGCGGTCGAGGAAAAAGGCCGGTTTTTTTCTGGAAGCGGGGGAGGTTTACAGACGTTGCGAACCGTCCTGATCAACACCCATGACAGACGAGGCGGCGCTGCTATCGCCGCACGAAGGCTGCACAAGGGTCTGGCCGCCGCAGGGGCGGACAGCCTCATGATCGTGCGCCACAGCGATTTCGACGACGACGCATCCGTCATCAACCCTTTTGAAGAGGCAGGATCTTTGACACCCTCAGGTGAGCCTCTTCGGATGGATCGCATTCAGGAAAGGTACATCGGCAAGAGGCGCACCGGCATCAGCAACACCTACTTTTCGCTGGCTTACCCGGGGTGGGATATTTCGGGCCTGCTGGAAGTGAAAGATGCAGAGGTCATCAACCTGCACTGGGTCGCAAGATTCCTCTCGCCCGTTAGCCTGAAACGGTTGTTTTCGCTGGGGAAGCCGGTGGTCTGGACCCTCCACGATCAGAATCCATTTACCGGTGGGTGCCATTATTCCGCGGGGTGTGAGGGATATCGCTCGGACTGTTCGGGCTGCCCCCAGATCGAACGGGATTCTTTGGATCTGCCGGCTGTGATATTGAAGGACAAGGCAGAGCTTTGGCGGGGAGCCGAACCCGTCATGGTGGCTCCCAGCCGCTGGTTGGCCGGGTGCGCATCTGCGAGTGCCCTTTTCAAGGGGTACCGCGTGGAGGTCATTCCAAACGGGATCGACACAGAAGAGTTCAGACCTGCGGACAGCGGGGAGGTGAGAAAACGATTCGGCATCGAGCCGGAGGCCTTCGTCATCCTTTTTTCCGCCGACAATCTTTTGGAAATGCGGAAAAATATCGCTTCGCTCTGTACCTGCCTCGATCGATGTCTTGAGAACCGTGCCTTTGGTGATCTTGCCCGCCAGGGAAAGATCCGGGTCCTGGCATTCGGGAGCGGTTCAGACGAAGTTCAAGAGCGGATCCATATGCCGGTCACCGGTCTCGGCCATCTGTCCAGCGTGGAATCCATCCGGGAAGTCTATTGCGCGGCGGACGTGTTTGTCCTTACGAGCCTCGAAGACAATCTTCCCAATACGGTCATGGAGTCCATGGCCTGCGGCACCCCGGTGGCGGCGTTCGAGGTGGGCGGCGTCCCCGAAATGATCGAAGACGGCATTACGGGGAGACTCGTAGCCCCGCGGGATCTGACGGCTTTGACGGAGGCGATCCTGGATCTTGCCGGAGATGCGGTAAAACGGTTGGCTATGGGGGAGAATTGCCGCAGGGTCGTGCGCGAAAGGTTTTCTGTGAAACATCAGGCCGCCGCCTACCTTTCTCTTTTTCGGGAGCTTTCGGACAAAACCGGTCACCACGGGCGGGGCATGCAGGAGGGGGCGGTCTTGTCTCGAGGCCCCGAAAAGCCGGTCCTCCTGCGCGAGACAGGCCCCCGTTTTACTGCGATTTATAGCGGTATTCTGATGGAATCGTTAAAGGATATCGTACTTCGCGGAGAGAGGTGCGCTGAGGGCCTGGAGGCTGATCGTGAACCCCTTATCGAGGCGAACAGGTCTGCCGGGGCACAAATCGAAGATTTGGAACGGCAGAGGCGTAAGTTCGAAAAAGATTGGGATGAAAAAATCGATCTGATCGATGCTATCGATGATGACATCGAAAAGCTGAGAGAGTCTTTACAGACCGCTTCGGCGCAGGGCGACGCTCATGCCAGGGCGTTTGCTGCTTATAGCAAGACTGCGGCGAATTTGCGGGATGCGCTCGATATAACCTGTACAAGGTTGGAGTGCCTGCAGGAAGAGAATGAGGCATTAAAAAAAACTATCGCAATTTACAATAAGGAAATAGAAGAAAATAAAGATGTTTGGCTCGCTCGGATGAAGTCCGATGAATCGATCCTCCAAGAAATGGGCCATCTACTGAGTGAGATATCACAATTGGAATCCGGTCTGAGTTTGCCATCGAGGCGGGCTCTCATAGCGCACAAGCCGTTTGCCGAACTGCACCAACTGCTGCGAGATGAAAGTTTCCGGCTCGAGCTGGGCGTGGATAGGATTGCGCTCAATCATTATTTTCGACTGTTTAATGAGCTTTATCTCGTCAGCCTGCGTCTGCTGAAGACGTTCGAGTCTGTCAAACCCGGGGAGAGCGGCCGTGCGCCATCTTCTATGGATGCGCCTGTCATCGAGGTGATCAGTTTTGCCAGGACTCTGGGGGGAGATCTCGAGGACCGTGCGATGGTGTTTCTTTTTGAACGTGCCACCCATCTGAGGCGGGTATTGGTCGTCAACGCCACCAGGCGCAATCTGCAGGCGGCCCGGATTATCGCCGGGGCCGGGGCGGAGGTGACGGTTCTCGGTGCGCCGAAGTGGGTCAAGGAGAGGGAAAAAGATTTTCAGATCGAGGCGCAGGAGAGGCCCCTGGCTGAGTGGCTCAGCCTGGAGGAGGCCAATGCTTTGGCGCGATATGACGGCTTAGTTTGGGACAATGAGATGGCCGAGCGGGAAGTGAATCTCCTGAGAGGGCGACTGCGGCGCGGTAGTCTCATCGTTCACACGGGGGGGGCGCCCAGGGGTCAGGACCTCGTTTTCGGGGAGGTCGCCGGAGTTCGCGCATTCCATGGTCTGAGGATTTTTGAAGGCCCCCCCGCCGCGTGGTCAGATCCAGGGGCAGGCGACAGGCAGCTTTATTCGGTGAAGAACTGGCCGTTGCGGAGCCCGGTGTTCGAGCTGCCTCAAAAGATGCCTTCAGGGAATCCCTGGCCAAAAATTTCCGTTGTCACGGTGACGCTCAACCAGGGTGTTTTTCTGGAGGAGACCATCCGTTCCGTTCTGATGCAGGGCTATCCGAATCTTGAATATATCCTGGTGGATGGAGGCTCGGTTGACCATACGGCGTCCATTCTGGAACACTACCGGCACGGGTTCGCTTATTGCGTCAGTGAGAGGGATAGGGGGCAGTCCGATGCCCTGAACAAGGGGTTCAGGCGGGCGACAGGGGAGATCCTTGCCTGGCTGAACAGCGACGATCGATATATGCCCTGGACCCTGATCCGTGTGGCGATGGCCTTCGACCAGTATGGAGCGGATATGGTGGCCGGCGGGTGTGCATTGGTGCGTGGTTTCGAAAAGAAGCCCTTCCATAGACATCATAATGTGATGCCGCTCGGGGAGGTCGCATCTTTGCCGGTGGACCGCCTGCTGGATATTGACGACTCCTGGCAAAAGGGGGATTTTTTCTTCCAGCCCGAGGTTTTCTGGTCCAGGGAAATCTGGAGCGAGAGCGGCGGCGAGGTCGATGAATCCCTCTATTACAGCATGGATTATGACCTCTGGGTGAGGATGGCCCTCGCAGGGGCCAGAATCGCCCACATACCCGATGTCCTGGCGCTTTTCAGGGTGCATGGGGAGCAAAAGACCCATGGAGATTTGCCCTTTCTAACGGAACTGCGGCAGGTGAGCCGAAAATATCTCGAGGAACGGCGCTGATGGCGGGCTACAGGGAGCGTATTCGGGCGAAGCTCGAGAACGGGGCGGCGCTGAAGGTTCTTTTTCTGAATGACATAGGGTTCCGCTATGGGGCCGGCTTGGCGGAGCTTCGCCAGATCAAGTCCTTTCTGATCATGGGGCACGAGGTCAAGGCATTGTGCTGGGATGCCGGCGAACAGAGGCACATGGAGGTATTCCCGGCGGGCGCCTCTGAGAGATGGAAGGGGCTGCATTCCAGAAGGTCGCTGCATCTGGAATGCGGCCGGAGCGTAAAGGCGATTGTCGAGGCGCTGATCGCTGAAGTCGCTGCCGAAACGCCGGACGTAGTGATCGTCGGTAACCTGCATGCGGCCCGATGGCCTCTGGAGGTCTTCCTGGGGTTGAGGGGCCTCGACGTCTTGACGGTGGCCTACGCCCACGACTGTTATCTTTTCACCGGACGGTGCGCCTATCCCGGCGACTGCCGCTTGTATTTGACCGGCTGTGATGAAAGCTGCCTGACGTGTGACCTTTACCCCCCGCTGGCTGCCGGAGAGATAGCCGAGGCTTGGAGGCTTCGCCGGACGATCTTTTGCGGGCCTTCGGGGATACCGCTTGCAGCCAACAGCCTTTGGACCCTCGGTTTTGCCCGGAGGGCCCTGGGGGATTCCATCGATGCCGAGGTGGTCTATCTCGGCCTTGACACCGATGTATTCAAACCCATGCCCCGCGATGTGTGTCGGCGCCTGCTCGGCGTCCCTCCGGACGCTTTCATCATTCTGGGCGGTGCGGTAAACGTGCAGGATCATCGCAAAGGGGGCCGGTTTTTCGATGAAGTGTTGGCGGCCCTTCAAAAGGATGCCTATTTCCTGTTGTTTGGCGACAACTCCCCGCGATTCGAGCATGCCCACAGCGTCGGGTTTGTGGAGGAGCACTGCAAAATGCCGCTTCTCTACGGCGCTGCGGATGTTTTTATGGCGACCTCTATGGAGGAGGCTTTCGGACAGACGATCATGGAGGCCGCGGCCTGCGGCCTGCCCGTTGCGGCATTTGCCGTCGGCGGGGTGCCGGAAATCGCACGAGACGGGCTGAACGCGCGTGTGACGAAGGATGTCAGTGCGGGATCCCTGGTCGAGGCGTTGCGTTTTTTTATTTCGTCCCCCGGCAGATGCCGGGAATATGGTGATGCAGGCCGCAGACTGGTGGAGGATTGCTTCAGTCTTAAAAGACAGGGGCAGGCATGGAACGGGTATATCCTTCGCCAGGTTTCCTTTCCCGCTCGGGTCGAAGAAACGGCGGGAACTGATGCAGCCGAGAATCCGTCTGTTTTTTGCACACGCGATAACGGTCTGATCGCCGAAATTCGAGAGGACGGTTTTCCGCGGTTTTGCATCGTGACGCCCTGTTTGAACGCGGAAGAGTTTATCGATGAAACCGTTGCCAGCATCCTGACACAGGCAGGTCCTTTCCGGATCAGATACCACATCCAGGACGGCGGGTCGGACGACGGGACCCTCGAGAAGATCGAGCAGTGGGAGCGGCGCATCAACGACGAATGCCTGCCGGTCCTTTGTAAAGGCATTGAATTCAGCTTTGCAACAGGCGCAGACGAAGGGCTTTACGATGCGATCAATCAAGGCTTCAAGTGCATAGGCCCGCAAGACAGGGATTTTATGGGCTGGCTCAATGCGGATGACCGCCTGCTCCAGGGCGCGTTCGCAACGGCGGGGCAGTTGCTGGAAGAGTTCAAGGGCGTCGACTGGATCGGCGGCAGAGCGGCGCTGATCGACCAGAACGGCGCGCCGATGGGTATTTTCGAGCTCACTCCCTACCCGAGAAGGTCCCTGAGAGCCGGTATCTGTGACGGCCGGCGTTTTGGCTTCGTCATGCAAGAGGGGACATTCTGGCGCACGCCCCTGTGGGTTACTGTCGGGGGTTTGAGCGCGGATCTGCGGTTGGCCGGGGATTTCGATCTGTGGCGTCGGTTCGCGGAGCATACGGAGTACGTTGTGGCTGATTTTCCCCTGGCGTTCCACCGAAGGCGACGAGGGCAGCTTTCGGAATTCCTGGATGAATATTATGATGAGGTGGAAAGAATCATCGACAGGGAGATACGCGACGCCGAATGGGAGCGCTATCGGAATGCAGCCTGTTCGCCCGACGGCATGGAGGTCTTCGGCTATGCCGGCAAAGTTCTTCGCTTCAATCAGTCGACCCGGAAATGGGACTTGCGCAAGGAGGCGTGCACGAACAAAGAATTGGGACCCTCTGTAGTCGTTACGCCAAACTGTGCGACGTTTTCGACCGGGATAAAGCTCCTGTGCGGGTTCAGGGGTAGAGAGTTGGGCTATCCGCATCTGGCTTTGCCCTCTGGGGTCCGCTGGATCATCCAGCCGGAGGCGAGCTTGAGCATTGATTGTCCGGAGGCGGAAGAGTATCTGCTCTGCTTCAGATGCCGCAGCTTCCATCAGAAAGTGCACGGGGTCCTTGTTCATGAGAATTCTGAGGTCGCACCATTCGAGGTTCCCTATACCGGGCATGAGCGTGACTGTGTGGTGCTGCTGAATGCATCGCTGCATGAGGGGGTGAATCACTTGGCGTTGAAGCTGACCTTGGGGGATGGGACCATCGAGGAACCAGATCTCTGGTTGCTGATGATCGCATGCGAAGCCGTTCCTTTTTCGGACATACGCTCTTTGTCATGACAGGCGGAATCTGTAAAGAAAATTCCTTGTTCCTGGATAGCAAGCGTGCAGGTGATGGGCGAGTATTTTCGTAAAAAGACAAATGAGTGCCATGTTTATAACGCATATATCCACAAATGATCCGATTTTGGATGAAGACAGGCAGCTTTTGGAGCTTCACCGGTCTTTGCTTCGTTCCGGGCATACGTCGCGATGCATCGTTCTCCACAAGACCGGCGACGATGAAATGGTTGCTGCGGTGAATACCTTGGAAGGGATGGCCGATGACATAGGGGCGAAATACGGTTCGATTATTCAGAATGCCTATATCGATCGAAACCGGACGTCCATTGGCTGCACTCCCTTCGGTTTCCCTTATCCAGGATGGGATGTCTCCTCCTCTGCATGGGTTCGGGGCGCGGACCTGATCCACATTCATGATGTCAGCGGATTCCTCTCTCCTGTTGGGCTTCAGCGGCTGTTCGCCCTGGGCAGGCCGGTTGTATGGACGTTGTACGGACAGGAGCCGATGACCGGGGGATGTCATCATTCAGGCCGTTGTGAAAAATATGTCGATGATTGCACAGGATGTCCGCAGCTCATCACGGATCCGTATGGTTTGCCGTCGGCTGTGCTCCAAGACAAATCGGCCTTGTACCGAGGATGCTCTTTCAACCCCGTTGCAGCCGATCCCTTGCTTCTGGAATGCGCGGAGAAGAGCAGGGTTTTCTCCGGGAGGCAGATCCGGATGATTCGAAAGGGGATTCATACATCCTCCATGAGACCGCTGAGCCGTCAGTGTGGGAGAAGCGCGGGAGGAAGCGCCTCCGGCGCATTGACCGTATTTGTGGCTGCCCCGTGTATCGGGGGCGAGCGATGCTGTGAAGCGGAGCTCTGGGATGTGCTCCGCGGTATCCTGGACGCTCCGGAGATCGATGATCTGGTGCAGAGGCGAGCCCTCAGATTCATTGCGGCGGAAGGTGTGGGCCGCTTCGGAGGCGAAGCGGGGCTGCCGGTCATCGGTGTAAAATCTCCCCAATCAACGGAGGCGTGGAATAAGGTATTCGAATCCGTCGATCTTTACTTCGCTCCGGTCCTTGCGTCGGGTCTGCCTGGCGGCTTCCTGGAGGCGATGAGTTGCGCCGTCCCTGTCCTGACCCTGGATCGGCTGGATACGAGAGATTTACTGGAGTCCGGCAAGGAGGGATGGCTTGTCCAGCCGCGGGATTTTACGGGAATGGCCGCGGCGCTTTCTGGCCTGGCGGCGGACCCCGTCAAGATCCTCGAAGCGGGGAGTGCGGTTCGCGAGGCGGTTGAGGCCAAATGCAGCTCCGAGAGGATGGTTGAACAGTATCAGGCCCTTTATAGCGGTTTGATGGGGAAGCGGGCAGCTGGGTTGAGCCGCCCGGGTGAGGGGTGCGAGGATAGCGGGGCTCCGGAGACTTCGTGGGATGGGTCTCGGTCGGAAGCCGAAGCAGCGGCTGGGGAGATGGGCCCGTTTACGGCTCGAATCTATGATGCCCTGCTTTCCTCGTGCCTGAGGAAAGCATGCTCGAGGCTCTTGGATGAGGCAAAGGCTGATGACGGAGTGAAGGCGGATCTGCATCGAGAGGTCGTGGAGCTCAGAGAAAGAATTTCGCATCTGTTAGATGATCGGTCAATACGTTTGGAGCTTATAGAGGAACTTTCCGAACGACTTTCTGCGGTCGATCAGGAGCGATCGGTCCTTCTTGGTCAGGTGCGTGGTTTAGAAAAGGAAATCAGGTTCAGGGGTTCCGAGTTAGAGAGATTGGGGCTGGAACTTGCGCAGGTTCGAGAGGCCCTTCAGGCGCTGCACGATGAAAGGGAGCGTACGTCGAACCTGCCTCATGCTTCGGATCGCCGTTTCGAGGCAGGCGGGGATGTTCGGGGAAGGAAGAAGCCGTCGACAGAGCAGTTTATATCCTGGACAGCTTTGGGATCGAATCAGGCTGGGTTTTTAAACGCGCAGATAAAGGAATTCGAAGAAACCATCCGAATGAAGCAAACGGAACTCGATTTCATGGCGGGGGAGCTGGCGCGTTTGGAGGCGGACCGGGTCGCGCGCGGGGAGCAGATCGAGATTTTGCGGGGGCGTCTGGAGTCGGTTGCAGGGGAGAGTGAGGCGCGTTTGGAGCAGATCGACCGGTTGACTGCCCGTCTGAGGGAAGTGGAAGAGGTTTTGAGCGGCAAGTATAAGACGGAGGAGAATCTGCTCCAAGAGCTGGCGCGTTTGGAGGCGGACCGGGTCGCGCGCGGGGAGCAGATCGAGATTTTGCGGGGGCATCTGGAGTCGGTTGCAGGGGAGAGTGAGGCGCGTTTGGAGCAGATCGACCGGTTGACCGCCCGTCTGAGGGAAGTGGAAGGGGTTTTGAGCGGCAAGTATAAGACGGAGGAGAATCTGCTCCAAGAGTTGGCGCGTTTGGAGGCGGACCGGGTCGCGCGCGGGGAGCAGATCGAGGTTTTGCGGGGGCGTCTGGAGACGGTTGTGGGGGAGAGTGAGGCGCGTTTGGAGCAGGTCGCATCTCTTGAAAAAAAGTTGGTTGGCAACGCTGAAAAATCATCGAAAGCCGATTAGAGATCTCCGCATCGGACGATTGATATCCATCCGGGAACACGCTGGAGTTGGGGATGACGAAAAGACGCCTCGGGCATTTCGAACCGGGATTCGGACCGGTTTCCAGCCGAAAGGATTTGCCGGGCAAGGCTGGGGAGCATTCCGTTTTTTAAGTGGATCTGGCATGATATCTTGTCTTGTTGACGGGATTGGTATATAGAGGTGCGCTGGTCCGGTGCCGGGCAATGCAGCCTTCTTTCGGGGAAAACCTTCGGTTTCAGGGGCACATGCTGAAAAGCTTCTATTACTTTATCCGCCTTCTGGTTCTTCAGCGGGATATGATCTGGTCGATGGCGAAGCGTGAGATCGCCCGGCAGTATATGGGATCTCTGTTGGGTTTTGTCTGGACCTTCGTCAATCCCATCATCCTGGTCGTGGTTTTCTGGGTGATTTTCAGCCTGGGTTTCAGGGTTCAGCCGGCTGAAAATGTCCCGTTCGTTGTGTGGCTGACATGTGGTATGGCCGCGTGGTTTGTGTTTGCCGACATGGTGATTGGATCGGTCGGTGTGGTTGTATCCAATGCCAACCTGATCAAGAAGACCCTCCTCCATTCACAGATTCTACCGATCGTGAAAGTGGTGGCGTCTTTGATCACACACGCCATTTTCCTGGGTGTGTTGCTCCTTTTGATCCTGTTCCACAGGATGCCCGTCAAATGGTGTTATCTGCAATTTCTGTATTATCTCTTCGCGATGACGACGCTGGCGCTTGGCATCGGTTGGATCGGCGCGTCGTTGAATGTTTTTATCAGAGACGTATCACATGTGATCAATGTCTTCATCCAGGTCGGTTTCTGGGCGACGCCGATCTTCTGGAATCTGGAAATGATGCCCCCCGAAATCCATGGGTATCTTAAGCTGAATCCTATGTTTTATATCGTTCAGGGCTATCGTGATTCCTTTCTCTACTTTGTTCCTTTCTGGGAGCGGCCCTCCGAAGCCCTCTATTTTTGGGCCGTCGCCGGATCGCTCTTTGTCTTCGGAGCGCTGGTGTTCAAGCGGCTGAAACCTCATTTCGCCGATGTCCTTTAGAAGAGATGCGGGGCCGCAACCGATGAACATGGATAAGCAACCGGTGATCGACGTCAGGGGGTTGACCAAGACCTACAGGCTTTACGGCAGTCCGCTCGACCGCGTGAAGGAGGTTTTCCACCCTCGGCGCAAGCGGTATCATCGGCCCTTCGATGCCCTGCGCAATGTCTCTTTCACCGTCTACGCCGGTGAAACCGTCGGGATCGTGGGCCGCAACGGCAGCGGTAAATCGACGCTGCTCCAGCTCATCTGCGGGATCCTCGAGCCGTCGAGCGGGGCGGTATCGGTGTCGGGACGGGTGTCGGCGCTGCTCGAACTCGGCGCCGGTTTCAACCCGGATTTCACGGGACGCCAGAACGTCTATCTGAACGGCGCTATCCTGGGGTTGAGCAGCGATGAGATGAGCCAGCGGTTGGGTGACATCGCCGCGTTCGCCGATATCGGTGACTTCCTCGATCAGCCGGTCCGAACCTATTCGAGCGGCATGTTCATTCGTTTGGCCTTCTCCGTCGCGATCAACGTGGATCCACAGATCTTGATCGTCGACGAGGCTTTGTCGGTGGGTGATGAAATCTTTCAGAGGAAGTGCCACGCGCGCCTGCAGGAGTTCAGGGAGGCCGGGAAGACTATTGTCTTCGTATCCCACTCGGCCCAGACCGTAGTCGAGATATGTAGCCGCGCGCTGCTGCTGGAGCAGGGGGAACTGATCCTGGAGGGTTCGCCTAAGCAGGTCGTTTCGAAGTACCACAAGCTCATCTTTGCGCCGGCCGACAGGGTCGAGGCGGTGAAAAACGAGATCAGGGCGGGGGCCGGCGGGGCTTTTTCGGAGGCACACGCTCCAAAAGGAAACCGCACCGGAGGATCCGGGGCGTTGGATGGGGCGACGGCCTTTTATGATCCGAATCTCGTCCCGAAAAGCACGGTGTACTATGAGTCTCGAGGGGCGGACATTGAAGATGTGCGGATTACCACACCTGGCGGGGAGCGCGTCAATGTCCTGGTGCCCAGGCAGGAATACGTCTATGCTTACCGGGTGAAGTTCCGCGGGGACGCTTTCAATGTTCGGTTCGGATCGATGATCAAGACCGTGAGCGGCATCGAACTGGGTGGAGCTGCGTCGTCGACGCTTTACGATGCGTGCCCCTGCGTGGAGGCCGGCACGGTGGTGCACGTGAAGATGCGCTTTCGATGTCTCCTCCATCCGGGCGTTTATTTTATGAACGCGGGGGTCACAGCCGTAATGGGAGGAGACGAGATTTTTCTTCATCGGATCGTCGACGTGGTGATGATCAGGGTCCAGCACGAGGACGGGATCTTGACCACAGGGATCGTTGATTTTTGCATCGAGCCGGATCTGCGGTTCGATGCAAGGTGATCGCCGACCGGATCCGGTCGGATTTTCGAAGCCCATGACATGCGTACGCGATTTTTCCATTACCGGGGGGCGGGGAACCCTGGATGGAGTGCTTCTGGATCGGTCGAATCGGGAAAGGGAACTGGCGGAATGGTGAGGACGTGTATTGTGGTGTTGGGTATGCATCGAAGTGGAACATCGGCGCTGATGGGGATCCTTCATCATCTTGGCGTCGACTTGGGAAAGGTCATGATGGCCCCGACAGAGGGCAATCCCAAAGGCTATTTCGAGAACTATCGCATCTATGCCCTCAACGAGAAGATTTTCCATTGCCTTGGTGCAACGTGGGCCGACGCGTTCCTGTTGGAGGATGGGTGGTGGAAAGATTCGGCGCTGACCGGGTTCAGGCTCGAGGCGGACCGTATCCTCGATGAGGAATTTACCGGTGAGGGCCCTTTCGGTATCAAGGATCCCCGGATGTGCGTACTCTACCCATTCTGGCGCCCGTCGCTCGAACGGAGGTCTGATCGACTGGTTTTCATCCTTGCCTTGAGGAACCCTTTTGAAGCCGTCAGATCCTTGTGCAGGCGGGAAGGCATCGGCGAACGCCAGGCGCAGCTTCTCTGTCTGCAGCATATGCTGTACGCGGAGTTCTACAGCCGCCATGAACCGCGTCACTTCCTGTCGTTCGACAGGCTGCTCAGCGATACGTTCGCGGCCATTGAGGATTTGACAAGGATCCTGTGCATCGATCCGCCTCATGCTTACGCGGCCGTGAAAGATCAGATCGAGGCGTTCATCGATCCTGGGATGAAACATCAGTTCGCGGGTGTGAGCGATGCCGGGGAAGACTATCCTGCCAACCGGTTGATCGAGTGCTACAAATTGTTCCAACATGCGGTCGAGGGCGGAAGCACGATGCCATCCGATCTCGGACGGTTCGATGATCTGCGGGCGGATTTCACGGCTGTGAGGGATGCCTTTATCACCCCCGAGATCCGCGCGCATATCCGGCATGGGGTCGAGTGGACGTTGTGTAGGGATGCGAAGCAGGCGGATCCGATGCTTTCCCATGAAGAGGCTTGATCCGAAGAAACTGGATATGCAAGGCATCAGCATCGTCATACCCACCCTGAACGGGGGGCGGATCTTCGAAGACAGTCTGCTGGCTATAAAATCCCAGGACTTCGAGGGGCCTGTGGACCTCGTGGTGATCGACTCGGGTTCGACGGATGGCACGCTTGCGGCCGCGGAGCGGGTTGGAGCGCGGGTCATCCGTATACCGAAACGGGTTTTCCACCACGCGAGGACGCGCAACCTGGCCCTGCAGTACACGGCCTGTGAAGAGGTGGTCTTCATGGTCCAGGACGCTGTCCCGGTGGGGAGTTCCTGGCTCGGTTGCTTGCGCGGGGCTTTGCAGGAGACTGGGGCCGCGGCTGTTTACGGGCGGCAGGTCGCTCATGCCTCAGCCGGCCCTTATGCCCGCTGGACCACCGAGGGGCTCAACCGTTTCCTGGGTTCCGAGCGGCGGATTCAGCGCTTGGCCTTCCCCGATGCGTATGGAAAAATGGGTTTTGACGAGGCCTATCGCCTGACGAGGCTTGATAACGTCTGTGCGGTCTACCGGAAAGATCTCCTCCTGCGCTATCCGTTCCCTGATGTCCCGTACGCCGAGGATATGGCGTGGGCAAGGCAAGTCCTTTTCGCGGGGGAAAGGATCGCTTATGATCCTGAGGTGGTAGTAAGGCATTCCCATGACCGGCCTGCGGGTTATATATTCAGACGGCATGTGGTGGACGGCGTTTTCTGCGGGAGGATTCTGGGGAAGTTGCGCAACGATTTCTCCATGCTGTCGGTGAACGATCTGATCGGTATTTCCCATGCGATCGAATCCCGTCTAAAGGAATTCATGGGCGGAAATTTGCGGACGGTGGGGATGCGCCGGAAAGGGGGAAGCCTGTTTCCCTCCCTCTACTCCCATTTTCCCTTTCGGAACACCTGCCGGAGGCTTCTGCTTCTGGGTATGCGGAACCTGAGGAGCGGTGCAGGTTTTTCAGGACAGGAGGTTTTGAGAGGACTGGAAGCCGAGGTGGAATATCATTGGCGGTCCATACGGGAATCACAGCCGCTGCCGACGGAGGCCGAGGCCTGGGATGCGCTGGAAAAGGTGGCGGCCGGCGTCCTCGGAAAATTGTATGGAGACACATATGCCGCCCACTCGGCCCGTGGTGTCTTGAATGCCGATTTGCACCGATTTACGAGACCTTATCTCTCAGGAGTGTAAGATCTTCCAAGACTGCAGACAAAGGAGTTCTACCCTAAAAAGCGCTGTCTTTTTACATTCTATTATCCTTCCGATCTGGATCGCCCCCCTATGTCGTGAAAAGGTTTTTCGGCTGTCCATCATTTGGATGGCACAGGGCGGTATGGCGGGTTCAGATTCAGATAAAGGCGCGGGGACACGGTGAAGGTTTTTCATATCAATACGTATGATCAGATGGGGGGGGCGGCGAGGGCGGCATACCGATTGCACACGGGCCTGCTGGGCATGCGTGTGGAAAGCCGGATGCTGGTCCGCTGGAAGCATTCCCGGGAAGAGACCATCCGCTGCGCAGATCCCGGAGAAAGACCTCCGCGCCTTCAAAAGGATTTCAGCCTTATTGAGGCCGTTCAGGAGCACTATATCCGAAGATCCAGAACGCCTGTCAGCAACACGCTCTTTTCTTTCCCTTACCCAGGAATCGATATCAGCGTGGACCCGGAGATTCAGGGGGCAAACATCGCCAACCTTCACTGGGTCGCCGATTTTTTGTCGTCCGTCACCTTGGGTCGACTATTCCGTTCCGGGAAACCCATTGTTTGGACCCTTCACGATCAAGAGGCCTTCAGCGGCGGTTGCCATTACAGTGCCGGCTGCAAGGGTTACGAGAATGGATGCCGGGACTGTCCGCAGCTTCAGGACGATCCACTCGGATTGCCTGCAGCTGTGCTGAAGGACAAACAGGGTCTGTTCGAGGGGGCCGATCTGACGATTGTGACCCCCAGTCGCTGGATGGCTGAGTGCGCGCGGCGCAGCCTTCTGTTCGGCGGGCGGCGGATCGAGGTTATCCCCAATGGCCTCGAGACGAACGTTTTCAAGCCTTCCTATCGGCCGAAGGCGAAAGAGCGCATCGGATTGAACCCCGATACGCGCACGATCCTCTTTGGCGCCGAATATGGCACCGAGAAACGGAAGGGATTTGCCGAACTGATGCGGGTCCTCTCGGCCTGCCGAAGGGATCCGGATTTCGAGGCATGGACCAGGGAAGAAAGGATCTGCCTCCTTTGCTTCGGGTATCCTGCCGCCGAGTGGGAACAGGCCGGTTTGAAGGTGATGTCGCTCGGGTACTTGTCTTCGCAGGAAGCGGTGCGCAATGCGTATGTGGCAGCCGATGTCTTTGTGCAGTCCTCCCTTGAAGACAATCTGCCGAACACGATGATCGAGGCCATGAGCTGCGGCACACCGGTGGTCGCTTTTGCGGTCGGCGGCATGCCGGATGTCATCCGGAGCGGGGAAAACGGCATCCTCTTACCCCCGGGGGATATCAACGGGATGGCGATCGCCTTGGTGGAGATGCTGTCGGACGTGGAGAAGAGAGCCCATCTCGGTCGAAATGCGAGGCGTTGCATCATCGAGCATTTTTCTCTCCACCTTCAGGCAGGAAGATATTTGACGCTCTACGAATCTCTCCTGAAGGATCGAAACAGGCAGAAGCGCCCTTTGAAGGATGCACCGGCGCCGCGGGATGGGGCTGATGAGGGTTTTCTGCGCGGGGATTCGGTTTGGAGTGCGGAATTCGGCACCCATGTCGAAAAGCTGCGCATCCCCTTGAGGCTTGAAAGCTTCGATCGTATGACGCGATTTCTCGAGGCGGAGAACGACACGTTGAAGGCCGAGTCCGAGGCCCGTTTGCGTCAGGTCTTTTTGCTGACCGAGGAGGTGGGTACCTTCAAGAAAGGCTTGGCCCGAAAGCAGGCCGAGATGAATGAGATGTCCTCCGAGATGGCACGCCTCGAAAAGGATCGGATAGATCGGGGCGAACAGATCGCGCGACTGCGGGAAAAGCTCGCAGAAATGGAAAGTGAGAGCGCAGACCGGCTCGATCAGATCCACCACCTGGATGAATCCACGGTCAAGCTGAATCAGGCGCTGAAAGAGAAGAATGAAACGGAAGAGCAGCTTCTGGCCGAGGTGAGACGGCTCGATGCGGATCGGGTCGAACGGGGCGGTCAGATCGAGAGATTGCTGGAGAAACTGGCGGGTGTCGAGGAAGAGAACGCGAAGCGGCTCGATCAGATCCACCGTCTGGATGAATACACGGTCGAGTTGAATCAGGCCCTGAAAGAGAAGAATGAAACGGAGGAGCAGCTTCTGGCCGAGGTGAGGCGGCTCGATGCGGATCGGATCGAACGGGGCAGACAGATTACCATAACCGGGAAAAGGCTGAAGGATCTGGAAGAAAAAGAGGCCACCCGACTGAAACAGATCGGTGCGCTTTACGATAGATTGGAAAAGCTGGAGGCCGTGCTTCAGGAAAAGGCGAAGGCGGAAGAGACTCTCCTGTCTGAGATTGCTCGCCTGGAGGAAGAGCGGAGAGGGAGTGTCGAGCAGATTGAAAGCTTGATGAATGAGCCGGGGCGGAAGGATGGGGACAGCGCAGCCCGGATCATGGGCAAGGACCGGCTGATCGCCTCCCTTGGTAAGAAGTTGAAAGTATTGGAGAAGGATTTGCAGCAGTGCCGGGAGGCGCTGAGTCGGGAGGCGGAAAAGATCGCGCTGAACGAAAAAACGTCTTTGCAGGAAGAGGCTGACAAACAGAGATTGCAGAAGAGCCTCGAGAAGAGCGAAATCTGCATCGTCGAGATGGAGGCCAGGATTCGACTTGCCGAACGGGAACGGGAACTGATGATCTCGAAACTGGAGTCACAGAAGAAGATATTGGGCTGCCGCCTTGTCAGAGTCCTGCGTGCACTCAGGGTGTTGCCGTGACCGTATTCACCCGGGGCCGGCCCAACAACCCGCTCGGATTTATGGAGGAAACTGCGGCGATGTATAAGGACGAAAATGTCGAACCTGCCTAAAATCAGCATTGTGGTACCTTCGTTCAATCAGGGCCGGTTTCTTGGGCAAACCCTGGAGAGCATTTTCAACCAGGGCTATCCCGCCTTAGAGGTCGTGGTTATGGACGGTGGGTCTTCCGACGACAGCCTGGAAGTCATTCAGCGATTTGCTTCCCGGTTGACCTTCTGGCGGAGCGAGCCGGATAACGGCCAAACAGAGGCCATCAACATCGGCTCCCGATACTGCAGTGGGGATCTGATCGCCTGGCTGAATTCAGATGACTACTACTGGCAGGATGCGTTGTGGACTGTGGCGAGCGCGTACCTCAAGCACCCGGGTTACGGTCTGTATATCGGCAACGGCTTGCGCTACAGCCAGAGAGATGACCGCTACACCCCTTTCTGCCCTCGCCACGTGGCCCTGAACCGGCAGGCGCTTATAGAAGGCCTCGATTACATTCTGCAGCCGTCGACCTTTTTTCTGCGCAAGGCCTGGGAGGAAGCCGGTAGGCTCGACGAGAGTCTTCAGTATTGTATGGATTGGGATATCATCGTCAGGATCGCCCGTGATTACGAGGCGGTCACCATCAACGAATTTCTCTCCGTCAGCCGGGAATACGGTGAGACCAAGACGGCCGGCGGAAAGATCCAGCGTGCGATAGAGATCCTCGATCTGGCTCGGGTGCACAGCCGGAAGGATGTGACGCCGGGCGCCCTGTTTTATTTCCTGGAGACCCTGCTCGATGCGAGAAACGATGCCTGCCTCGAGCGTCTTCGTCCCGGATGCTTCGAGATGATGGGGGCCATTGGCGATCATTTTGCAGCCTGTTACGGTAACCGGGACGGCTTCCCTGAAAAGGGCGATAAAGGGGATATCGATTACCTCCCGTTTCCTGGGTCCGGTATTCTTTCCTCTCCCGTCGGATTATCCGAGGATCGTCTGCCTGCCATCAGTGTCGTCACCCCTTCCTACAATCAGGCGGAATTCCTGAGACCTGCGCTCGATAGCCTCTGTCGGCAAGGGTATCCCCACCTGCAAATGATCGTCATCGACGGCGATTCATCCGATGGGAGTCAGGAAATCATCAAGTCCTATGAAGACCGCCTCTCATACTGGGTATCGGAGCCGGACGGCGGACCCGCCCAGGCCATCAACAAGGGGTTCGCACACGCCACCGGAGAGATTGTCGGCTGGTTGAATTCAGACGATTGTTTGGCTGCCGGGGCCTTATGGGAGGTCGGAAAGGCCTTCGCAGAGGATCCGGAACTCGACATGATCTACGCGAATGCGCTCTATATAGACGAACACGATCATATCTTTCTTGCCGATCACGGTCACCAGAAGACCGGGTTTTACTATGGCCGGATGCAGCCGCGGGAGTTGGTCCCCGCCTATTGGAAATACGTGCACGCCCTCCCTCAGCCGACGGTCTTCTTCCGCAGGCACCTGCTCGAGCACTGCGGATTCCTGGACGAGAGTTATCATTTCATCTTCGACTTCGAACTCTTCTGGCGTTTTATGCAGGCTGCGAAGGTCCGAAAGATAGAAAAGGTCCTGGCCTTCTATAGGATCCATTCGAAGGCGAAGACCAGTGGGTGGGGGAATTTCGAGATCGAACTCTACCGCTTCAGCCGGCCTTGGTGGCCAACCATAAGAACGCCCGAATACCGGGCGACGCTTCAGGATTACATCGATCATTTCATGCAGCGCAAGTATGGGGGGTTGCCGCGAGGGTTCGGTTATTCCTGGGTAAAGTTCCGAGTGATGCTGTCGATTTGCACGCGCATCGGAAATCCCGAAAAATGGCGTTTCCTGAGACCGAAGCAGCACGCGGTCGATGCATCGGATGCCCCGGCCGCCGATGGTTCCGGAACTTCGGTTTGCAGCGACGCTATCCCGCAAGGTTCCGTTCCGATGGAGATTTCTCTGCCGGCTCGCAGCGACGAGGCTTGCTCCCGGCCTGAACTCGGTCCTATCCGATACCGTTCGTTTTTTTGCTCATACCAGTTTCCACGTTACCCGGGTCATTCCGGCGGTGAGATAAGGGATTTCCATATCTTGAGGCATCTTTTGCGCTTCAGCACGGTCGCGTTCTTCGCTCTTTACGATGCAGACGATGACGGCCGTCCTCCTGCATTGGAGCCCTTTATGGAGCGGCTGTTCGTGGGGGATCATTCCGTCGGGGATCAACGCACCCTTTGGGGTTCCCTGGGCAGCTTTCTGCGGAGCAGGCAGATTCCCGTCTGTAAGATGCGTTACCACTACGATGTCCATGAACGGTTCCCGCGCATCCATACGCAGATCGCCCCTGTGCTGCAGGCAGCCCTTGCCGAAAACCAGCCTGATTTCCTCTTCGTGAGCCCCCAGAGCAACCCTGTGGCGATGGCCCTCGATGTGGAGCCATTGAAGACCCGGCTGATCATGGCCTCCTATGATGTAGAGGGCGTCCGAATGCGCCGGCTAGCGGAATCGCATTGGGGTGCCAGGCGCCTGGCCGCCGCGTGGGAGGCGCAGCGCGCGAAACGCTTCGAGCAGGAAAATCTGCGCCTGTATGACGGAATCATAGCGGTGAGCGACCTTGACAAAAGGATTTTCATCGAAGAGTATGGATTCCCCGGCGAACGTGTCCTTGTAGTGGACAATGGGGTGGATCCCTCCTATTTCCGGTATCATGAACGAACTGCTTCACGGGAACGCCCCGAGATCGTCTATACCGGCAGTTTTACCTATCCGCCCAATCGAGAGGCGGCCTGGCGATTGATCCGGCGGATCATGCCGCTTGTCTGGAAGGAGATTCCGGGTGCGCGTCTTTGGGTCGTCGGGCAGTCACCGGGCTCCGATCTGATGGAGGCCGGAGACGGAAGACGGATCCTGGTGACGGGCCGGGTGGAGGATGTACGCCCTTATTTGACTGCCGCGGCCGTCGGATGTGTCCCTCTTCTTTCAGGATCCGGCACCAAATACAAGGTGCTCGAGGCCATGAGCGCGGGGATGCCCCTGGTATGCTCTCCCATCGCTGCCGAAGCGCTCGAGGTGGAAAACGGGACCCATCTGCTGATCAGGGAGAGTGAAGAGGACTTGGCTGCGGCGATCGTGAAGCTGATTCGCAGCCCTGAGAGCGCTGTCACCATGGCGCGAAACGCGAGGGAGTGGGTGGAGAAACGCTACGCCTGGGGGGCTGTGCTGCCCCGGTTGGATGGCTGGCTCGATGAGCTTGCCGGGATGCCCCGCCTGCAAGAGACGACCGGCGGTCGGCCGGGAGAGGCGGGTCGGCATTGAAACGAGCGCTCATCCTGGGGATAGGTGGGCAGGACGGGTATTACTTGACCCGCCTCCTGCGAGACAAGGGATACGATGTCTGGGGGGTGCTGCTGCCTCAGGATCTGACGCAGGGTACCCTCGAATCGCTGCACGATGACGTGGTGCTGATGCAGGGGGACATCTCGGACGAGGTTTTCATGGCGCGCGTTTTGGAGGAGGTGCGGCCGGCGGAGATTTACAACCTGGCCGGGATCAGCTTTATCCCGCTTTCGTGGGAGCAGCCCGGTCTGGTCGGCCGAGTGAACGGCGCCGCTCCGGGCCAGATCCTGGAGTTGATCCGGACCAATCTGCCCATGGCCCGCTTTTTCCAGGCCGGAAGCAGTGAGATGTTCGGCCACGATCCGTTCAGTTCGCCTCAGAACGAAGAAACGCCCTTCCGCCCGGACAATCCCTATGCCTCTGCGAAGGTGTTCGCTGCGCACCTCGTACGGAACTATCGCGAACATTTCGGGTTGTTCGCCTGCACAGGCATTTTGTACAATCACGAATCGCCCCGCAGGGACCCCCGGTTCGTGACCCGCAAGATCACCCAAGCTGCGTCCTCCATTTCACGCGGAAGGTCCAAAGAACTCGTCTTGGGCAATATCCATGCCCGAAGGGACTGGAGTTACGCAGGAGATACGGTCAGGGCCATGTGGCTGATGCTGCAGGCCGAGAGCCCGGCGGACTATGTCATCGGCTCGGGCACGCTCAAAAGCATCACCGACGTGCTCGAAGTCGCTTTTGAGGCGGTCGGACTGGATTGGCGCAGGCATGTGCGCTCGGATCAGAGCATCTATCGGCCTCTCGAAACGCGGCCCCTCCTCGCCGATCCGTCGAAAGCGCGAAAAGACCTGGCCTGGGAGGGGAAGGTGTCTTTTGAGCAGTTGATTCGCATGATGGTTGAGGCCGATCTGGAAACGGAGGCTTCGGAGGAAGGTTAGGTTCGAGGGAGATGATTCATTCGAATCGTCAAAAAGTGTCTTTAACCGTTTAGCACACATTGTTCGAAAGGAGCGGATATGTCCCGTTTCAGCGTCATTCTTGCCGTTTTTTTGTTGTCGATCGGTGTTTCGTTGACGGCCTGCGAAGACAGGAAAGAAGGGGCCCCAGCGCAAACAGAAAAGGTTGCCCCGGCAGTCGAGTCCAAAGTGGAAATCGAAGAGAAGGCGGAGCCTTCGGGCCCAGAAGAGGCGGTTTCCCCCCCCGTCCTGACATCATTCGTGCAGGAACTTGCCGTGGTCGGGGAGGCCCCTAAGAGGGCGTCGGCGGGAGCGGCTATTCCGCTCGAGGTCAGTGTGAAAAACCCCTCGGGAGAGGTCTGGTCTGCAAAGGGGGTCTCAGAGGAGGATGTCAGAAACCGCGTCAGGCTTGGCGCCTATTGGCTGTCAGCGAAAGGAGAGGAGATGCCGCAGTCGGCAGACGCTCTCTTGGCGGAGGATCTGAAGCCCGGAGAATCGGTTAAACTCGCGTTCGAGATCAAGGCGCCCGATGCGAAGGGAGTGTATATACTCCATGTTTCGATGGTGCAGGAGGCGGTCGCCTGGTTCTCAGCCAAAGGCGCTAAGAGCCTGGACATCCCCATGATGATCGAATAAGCAGCAGCAAGGATCGGCCATCCGGGGCATCCGATCCGGATGGCCGAGTTTCCCATAGATCCCGTTCTTTACCTTCCGCATCGAGGGGTGGGGGCGAAGCCATTGTAATGTGGCTCCATGCTCGCCTTTTGCCGTATCGAGGTAACCGAATGACGGTGGCACCGCCACGAAAAGGGGTGTTATGATGAAGGTGTCCATTATCATTCCGTGCTACAACGAGGCCTCTACCATCGAGCAGATTCTGAGCGCCGTCGACAATTCACCCATTGACGATAAAGAAATGATCGTCGTGGATGACTTCTCGACCGACGGCACGCGGGAAAAACTGCAGCGTGGCACTGAATCGCGGGTCGACAAGGTCATCTATCATGCGCGCAACAGCGGCAAGGGGGCGGCTATCCGCACCGGCATCGCCGCGTCGACCGGCGATGTGATTATCATTCAGGATGCCGACCTGGAGTATGACCCCCAGGAATACCCGAAGCTCCTCCAGCCTATTTTTAATCAACGAGCCGATGTGGTCTACGGTTCCCGCTTCGCGCCGCAGGGGCCGCACCGAGTACTCAATTTCTGGCACTGCCTCGGCAACCGCCTCCTGACCCTCCTTTCAAACATGCTCACGGGGATGGACCTGACGGACATGGAGACCTGCTATAAGGTCTTCCGCAGGGAGGTGATTCAGGGCATACGCATCGAGGAGGACCGCTTCGGCTTCGAACCGGAGATTACGGCCAAACTGGCGAAAAAATGGAAACGGGAGGGGCTCCGCATCTACGAGGTGGGCGTATCCTATTCCGGACGCACCTATCGAGAGGGTAAGAAGATCACTTGGCGTGACGGTGTGCGAACGGTCTATTGCATCTTGAAATACAATTTGCTGCGGTAGGTTTGAGCCTCTGGATTGCAAGCCTGTTTGCGTGGTATGAGCTTCCGGCGAATGCTGGTAAGTTGGCTGTTGTCAGCAAACTGATTTTGCCGCCCGTGCTGAGCCTCAAGTTTTGCCGATCAGTAAGGCCGTTAGGCTCTTCATCGACACGGCCAAGATCGAAGCAGCCCGGAAGCTTGACGGCAAATGGGCTCTGATCACCAATGATGACACCCTCCAGGGAGAGGATGTTGCCACAGGGTACAAAAACCTCCTGATCATCGAACGCTGTTTCCGTGCGATGAAGAGCACTCAGATCCATATGACTCCCATGTATCATTAGGCTGTGGCGTCAATTTGAAGCGCATATCAAAACCTGCGTGCTGGCCCTGTTGCTTCAACGGGTCGGGGAGTTCATGACCGACAAGACGTGGGTGTGGCTCCATCACGCCTTGGCTCAGCTCCAGGCCATAGACTTCCGGACCTCTAGCCACCAATTCTTTAGACGGAATGAACCCAGGAGGAGGTTTTGTCCATACTGAAAACTTTAAAGATTCCTGAATCCGTGAGACTCCAGTAAACAGTCGCCCGGTTTCAGGCTCAGAAGCGTAATATCGGCCTGTCCACCGGTAGATGTGAGGCTATTGAAGCCTCTACACTCACTATATGAGTCGTTCTTTGATGCTCTTTGATGAACAGTTATGTTTTATGGCTTTTTTTAGGCATGATTCACCCTGAGATAATCTATCTTGGTTGATGAAATTTCCTGGTTTGCGGATCTAGCCGCATGCCAGGCGGTTGTACACAGCCCCGAAGGCTTCAAAAGCCGGACAATGTCGGCTGAAGACGATTTTCAAACGCCGGCCGGTTGTGACCAACCGCGCAGCCAGATACATCAGTTCCTGGATGACCGTTTTGATGCGGCGCCTTTTGGCCGGATGGCGCAAGGGCGACCGGTCTCCGACGAGGCCCAACTGCCCGATGAAACGCAGGATGTTGTAGGCCAGACCGGCCAAGGTCAAGATCAGGGCATTGGTGGCGAACTTGCCCGATGGCAGGCGTTCCATGTCCATGTCGGATTTGATCTCACTGTGGAACTGCTCGCTGGTGGCGTGGTCCTCGTAAAGCCGGATCACCTTTTCATCCGGGAGATCGAGCGTCGTCCACCAGGCCTCCACCTCGATGTCCGGTTTGAGCAGCAGTTGACCGCGTTTGTCGCTGGTGCGCTCAACGGCCTGCATCACCCTTTGGAAGCGGTAAGTTTTGCCCTGATATTCCTGGCGGATGTGGACTCGGAGGATTCCGACCCTTTTGCCGGGTCGCGGCGAGGTAACCGTCCCTTTGGTAAAGATCTGGCTGGCCCACTCCGCTTGGTCTTCGTTACGCGGGTTCCATTTGATGATGTAGCTGACTTTTTCATGCCCCGCAAGGGTGGCACGGGTTTCGAGGGCATCGTGGGCGGAATCCAGGCGGACAAGGAGCTTTTCCGAGGTCAGGGTGCGGGCCTTTTTCAGGACACGTTCCAGGTAGGGGATGAAGTCGCACTGGCTGTGCTGTTTGCCTTCCCGCAGTTCGAGTTCCAGGCACCAACCCTCCCGGCCCAGATAAGCGGCGATGGGCGCATACCCATCCGTGCCGGAGTAGGTGCGGGAAACCCCCTCTTTCTTGGTCTGGGAGTTGTCCATGGGGAACACATCGCAATCAAGAGGAATGTGCCCGGTATCCAATTTTGTAATCAACGCTTTGGAATTACGGATAAAATCGACTGTTGCAGCATCCACCAAAGGCCGCAGACCCACGGCAACATCATCCAGGCGTTGGCGTAAAGTTTCAGCCGAAGGCACTTTACGAATACCCAGGGACTGCTTGAAATAGGTGTCATCTTTCTTATTGGTTACGGCTTCATAATCGCTTTGACCAAGAGAGAGCATGCCGACATAGCTGCGCACGACGTCGTCCAGTCCGATTCCGCTGACGCCTTTGGCAAGAGGAAATGCCTTCCGTGCTTTGCCCGGCAGGTCGCTGTAATAGTTGATGCCCAGTCCGATCAATGCAAGACCCGAATGCGATGTGTAGAAATCTTTTTTGGACCGCTCAAGGATAAATCGTTTCACGTTTCACCTCCCAAGTGATCTTTTGACAGGTGAAACCGTAGCACAGTTAGCGAATAAAATCAATATATTATATTGATGAGTCCGTTAATTTTATTAGTAATTCGCTCACGGATTCAGGAGATTTTAATCAGTAATCCGGTTCTGGGAACCCTGAATCGTCATTCAGAGGCGTAGTAACACGCGTTTTTGAAGCTCATGTCTAAACATCCGAATTTACAGTTGTTTTCAGTTACCGTTTGACTGCCTACGCGGAACCTAGATATTTGATCAATCGAGAAAGCAGTACGAGAAGAAAGGTTGAACGATTGTCTAGGAATCGCATTTGCTTTCAAGTGTGAATTTTTCATAAAAAGTAATTTCCTGGATATAGAGACAGAGAAGTCTATTGTCGTTTTTTGCGTTGATAGTTTTACCATCCCTCTCTTTAATTGTAATACAGAAATCCCCTTTTTGAAAAGAACAATCCTTTACCCAAATATTTTGTGCATTACCTGTAGTAGTGAAAGAAGAAAAATATCTATCATTAATATAGATGTCAAAAAATCCAGAGACACCCCATAAACATTTAATTACAAAATCAAAATTAACATTTTTATTACACTTGATGTTAATCGTCCCATTTGGAGTGATCCACCTCTTAATTCCTTCATTAGGGCTCCCTTCTTTTGCATGCCATCCTTCGCCAAGAAAAGCATAAAACGGAAAATCAAAGAATATGTCCAGAAGTGCAGTTCTTGCAACAGGGCTCGCAAAATATTTAATGTTAAGAATGTCATCTTCCTGTTTATTAAAAACAATATAGTCAGTCTGTCCCGCATGGTAACGGTCGAATATCAAGTTCTTGTTTTCGGGACTAAATGAGAGCGAAAATATTTTTATAGGTGGGATGACTTTGTTGGGCGATTCGTCGACCGTTTTAATAGCGAGTGTGCTAAGAAAATCCAAATTTGTTGGGGAAATAGGGATATGCGTAACATCAATAGTTTGAACACCCTGATTCAACTGAATTTTCTTAAGCATTATGTTATCAAGTAAAATAATAATTGAACAGGCAGAAGGAGTTTCCAACTCTAGTGTTAAACACGCAGAAAGATAGCGACGAGCAATAAATTTAATTTCAGCAATATCGGAAATATTTCTATATAAATTTTTACCAGATTTGTGGACTGCACCCCAGCCATTTCCCAGCGTATAGAATAGCTCAATATCGTTGTATAGTGAATAGACGTTGTTTTTCCAAATAGGTGTAACATTATCATTATCAAAATTAAATATGTCCGTACTGTGATTTGGGTATAAAATGAATTCAGTTAGTAGAGCCTTTTTTTGAATTCCCCATGCTTTAAGTTCGCGAGGATGCGCTATATGTTGAATGGTAATGTTTTCGTCCTGGGCCCAGTAATTGGCCCACATAGAAATAACATCGGACGGAATACTTGCAGCGGAGATTTTCGATTGACTTGAGGAGGATTCTAAAACCGCACTTAAACCTTTGAAGGAATAACACATTTCGCTATCGTCAATCGATAAGTGATAGTTATGTTTAAATTGGATTATGGTGCTTATATTTAAAGAAATGAATAGGCAGAGAAGAAGATATGGAATTGAACGTGTGGATATTCTTCTAAAGGCGTTATTTGAGATTGCCATTGCTAGACATATTGCTGCAAAGGGGGCAATAAAGATTGCCGTCTTGTAGATACCATAAGTGTAGCTAGTGCTGAGGAAATAATAGTATGAACAAGTATAAACAGCAAAGAGGCTGAGTAAAGCATTTCGAACATTTCGAGAAAAACGGAAAATGTTTATAATTAAAAAAACTATTAAGAATGAAAGAATAGTTCTCTGGAAAGGATTAGGTTGAGATTCCCCAAAAAATAATTGTGACAAACCAAAGAAGAAATTTGATGGGTAATTCGAATGAACGGGATGGGACAAGTCTCCCGTAAGTACAAGTAGACGACGCTGTAAACCCTGGGAAAATAAAAGAAATCCATCAATATTAAAAATGATTGAACAGACTAAAGTTAATAGTAAAAATGCGAAAAGGTTTTTGATTCTTTTGACATTATATATAGACTTGTAATGATGAAAAATAATATAAAAAAATAGAATCAGTGCAATTTGAGGAAGAATTTCAGGGTATGTAGTAATTATTCCGCTTGTAATTAGCGCAAGAAATAGTACTGAATAAATATTGTATTGTCTTTCTTTTAAAATGTAAATATATGCTGGAAGTGAGAAAAGAAGTCCAATCGTATTTGGTGCAAAAAATCTATAATACATATTTATTTGCACAGCTGAAAAGCAGAGCAATAAAAAGGCAAGAATTTTTAGTGGCATAGTGGCTCTTGAGCAGAGTTCCAATATCGCGAAAAGACAAGCCATAACGTAAGAAACAAAGAGAGAATAGAGAAATGGAGCAATGATATTTGCTGGATCAATACCAGTAAGTATGGAAAGAAAAGCTAGAATGTAATTGAAACCTAAGCGTGTATTGAGAATACGATATTTTTCAATAGCGTGTTTATAAAAATCGTTAATTGATGGATTGTAGTCTGGTGTATCTTTAAGGAGGATATCCTTTGCATTTGATGCATGAAAGAAATTATCATAGTTTTGCGTATTGTAAATATGATCAATTTTATTTTGTATAGGAGAATAGAATAGTATTGATGGAAAAAATATTAAAAAAAGTAATATAATTTTGTGGAATTTTTTGGCCAAAAAGGAAGTTTTGGAAGTCTTTATAATTGAAAATAGAAAGCAGGCAGCGAAAGTAACAAATGCGGAAAAGTTTATAGGTACGTTTAAAAATATTAATGTTTGAAAAATGGATAGCGTGGCTGACAACCCAATTATTGGTGTTAACAGCATGAATGAGGAAGACGAAAATATTCTATTCGTAAGTAGAGCTGTCAGGCCATATCCGCTGAGTAGGTAGATTAGAAAAATTGCTATTGTCTGGAAGTAAATGTTCACTTTATTTTTTGTAAATGTTTTTTAGTGTTTATATCTATATAAATGGTTTTCTGATTGAATCAGTGTAACTGCGCAGAGAATTAAAATAAAAGATGCGTTATTCCTGAATCCGTGAGACTCCAGTAAACAGTCGCCCGGTTTCAGGCTCAGAAGCGTAATATCGGCCTGTCCACCGGTAGATGTGAGGCTATTGAAGCCTCTACACTCACTATATGAGTCGTTCTTTGATGCTCTTTGATGAACAGTTATGTTTTATGGCTTTTTTTAGGCATGATTCACCCTGAGATAATCTATCTTGGTTGATGAAATTTCCTGGTTTGCGGATCTAGCCGCATGCCAGGCGGTTGTACACAGCCCCGAAGGCTTCAAAAGCCGGACAATGTCGGCTGAAGACGATTTTCAAACGCCGGCCGGTTGTGACCAACCGCGCAGCCAGATACATCAGTTCCTGGATGACCGTTTTGATGCGGCGCCTTTTGGCCGGATGGCGCAAGGGCGACCGGTCTCCGACGAGGCCCAACTGCCCGATGAAACGCAGGATGTTGTAGGCCAGACCGGCCAAGGTCAAGATCAGGGCATTGGTGGCGAACTTGCCCGATGGCAGGCGTTCCATGTCCATGTCGGATTTGATCTCACTGTGGAACTGCTCGCTGGTGGCGCGGTCCTCGTAAAGCCGGATCACCTTTTCATCCGGGAGATCGAGCGTCGTCCACCAGGCCTCCACCTCGATGTCCGGTTTGAGCAGCAGTTGACCGCGTTTGTCGCTGGTGCGCTCAACGGCCTGCATCACCCTTTGGAAGCGGTAAGTTTTGCCCTGATATTCCTGGCGGATGTGGACTCGGAGGATTCCGACCCTTTTGCCGGGTCGCGGCGAGGTAACCGTCCCTTTGGTAAAGATCTGGCTGGCCCACTCCGCTTGGTCTTCGTTACGCGGGTTCCATTTGATGATGTAGCTGACTTTTTCATGCCCCGCAAGGGTGGCACGGGTTTCGAGGGCATCGTGGGCGGAATCCAGGCGGACAAGGAGCTTTTCCGAGGTCAGGGTGCGGGCCTTTTTCAGGACACGTTCCAGGTAGGGGATGAAGTCGCACTGGCTGTGCTGTTTGCCTTCCCGCAGTTCGAGTTCCAGGCACCAACCCTCCCGGCCCAGATAAGCGGCGATGGGCGCGTATCCATCGGTGCCGGAGTAGGTGCGGGAAACCCCCTCTTTCTTGGTCTGGGAGTTGTCCATGGGGAACACATCGCAATCAAGAGGAATGTGCCCGGTATCCAATTTTGTAATCAACGCTTCGGAATTACGGATAAAATCGACTGCTGCAGCATCCACCAAAGGCCGCAGACCCACGGCAACATCATCCAGGCGTTGGCGTAATGTTTCGGCCGAAGGCACTTTACGAATACCCAGGGACTGCTTGAAATAGGTGTCGTCTTTCTTATTGGTTACGGCTTCATAATCGCTTTGACCAAGAGAGAGCATGCCGACATAGCTGCGCACGACGTCGTCCAGTCCGATTCCGCTGACGCCTTTGGCAAGAGGAAATGCCTTCCGTGCTTTGCCCGGCAGGTCGCTGTAATAGTTGATGCCCAGTCCGATCAATGCAAGACCCGAATGCGATGTGTAGAAATCTTTTTTGGACCGCTCAAGGATAAATCGTTTCACGTTTCACCTCCCAAGTGATCTTTTGACAGGTGAAACCGTAGCACAGTTAGCGAATAAAATCAATATATTATATTGATGAGTCCGTTAATTTTATTAGTAATTCGCTCACGGATTCAGGTTATTATTAGATTTGAGTTTTGTGGCGAAAGTTTAGATAGCGAATTTTAGTTGGGTTTCTGAACTATATTATTGTAAAAAGCAGTTGCATCTTGATTAAGTGGTTTAATTCGGATTCTGATAAGGTCAGCGTATTTTATAATGTTTTCGTAGTGCTTTCGAAAAATTTCATACACGGTTTCGAAAGTCATGTCCGTGTAATCGAAAGCGGCACTCTCCATGTGGAAGTTCTCCAGAACCTCGGAATATTTATGGCTCCAACCGAAAACGAGCATGGGCACGTTCATTGCGAGTGCTGATATCATGGCATGGAAGCGGGATGCAACTAGAAAATCGAGTTTGCCAATGAGGATGCGCAGTTCGGAAGGGGTGAGTTCTTCCCTGACAAAGGAAAGCTTTTCCGGGTGGGCGAGGCGGGAAAAAATTTTCTGGGAGATCGGCAGGTCGTTGTTGCGGGTCTTGAGGGTGCCTTCGCGGGCCGAATGCGGGAGGAGGACCACGGTGTAGTCTTCGGATATGAGGCGGTCGATGAAAGCGGCGATGACGCGGACATAGTCGATTTGGCGGCTGAGGCACTTGCCGTAGACCACTTGGCTGGGGGAGACGCCTATGACTCCCTTGGGGCTTTTGGGGAAGACGTAGCGGTCCAGAACCTCTTGGCGGACATCGTCGAGCTGCAGGGTGAAGGCGACGTCCGGGTAAATGGCAAAATTAGTCAGGCCGAGGGCGCGCAGATAGGCTGCGGTTTTGGCGCCTCTGGCGCAGATGAGGTCCACAAAGGGCAGAAGAAGCTTTGCCAGAGTGCGGTTTACTGGGTTGTTGAAGGGGCCCAGGGCTTGAGAGACTTTGATGATACGCTTCCCAAGAGCAAGGGGAAGAAGTATCCACAGGACGTTCAGCGGAAGAAACTTCTCCCGGCCATCGACGAAGGAGACGCCGGCGGCTTCAAGGTAGAGGTCGCACTCGGCGATGGCGCGGAGAGTGGGTATCTGGCGGAGTGGGCCTAGAGGAAGGCCGGAAAGCCTTAACAGAAAGGCTATCACAGCCAGGGGAAAGCAGCAGAGCAAGGCCAGCGGCGTTGCGCTGACAATTTCGACGCCGGGATAGTGGTTGAGACGGCGGTCGCTCCTGGGAAAGTAGGAGAGCAGGCTGAACCGAGCGTTTGGGTAAAGTCTGGAGAGGTTCTGGATGAGGGCGATTGCCATGCCTGCGGCCCCCTTGTTGCCCGACAGGGCTGTACCGATGATCGCAAAATGCTTCATGGGAGATCCTCGATCAAAGATCAAAAGTTGGTCAAGAGCTTGAATGCAGCGAGTTTGGCCCACACGAAGCGGCGCGGAAGGCGGAAGAAGAGTGCCCGCCCGCGCGGTATTTCACAGGTACGCTGGACCCCGTAAACGATCATGGCTGCCAGAAATTCGTTCCAGCGCAGCGGGCGGCAGGCGGGGGGCGTTTTCAGCGTCTTCCCGAAGAGGCGGGCGGCCCGGCTGCGGGCGGCAATGGCCTTGTGGTAGATGAGGGCCCGCTTGTTGGAGGCGAACACGAGCCGCGCTTCGGCGGGTTCCGTCTGCAGAACGGGAGGGCTTTCCATCGCTGCGGCAAGGGCTTGATCCCCGGACGGGCTGCGGCTCAGGAAAACAGAATGCTTGATGCCGACGTGTTTCATGCGCTGAAGCCATATGTCGCCGGCGGAGATGTCTGCGTGTTCGGCGGTGTGGTCAATGCATGGGGAGCACTTGGAGGCCGCCAGAACGTGGAGATTCTGGTAGTGGCTGAAGTGCTGGAAGGGAAAACGCCTTTCCGTGCCGTCTTTGAGGAGGATGTGGGTGTGCCCCCGCCAGAGCCCTTTGCGGAAGGTGAAGGCCGCCAGGTCGGTCTCTGCGATCCCCTTTCGTTGCAGCACGTGCTGCACCAGAGATTTCCGTGAGTTGTGTCCGCAGAAGAGCCCGATGAGCAGCTTGATCTTGTCTTTGAGCTGCGGGTTTTTCTCCATGCGCCGCCGCATGCGCGATATGTCGCACGGAAGCCCCACGAAGGCCAGGCCGCCTTCGAACCGGTCGATTGCGTCCATGACTTCGGGCCGGAGCGGATCGAAATCGAAATAAATACTCGTGCGGGCGTCGAGAATCCCCGCCCGGTCTGTGGCGATCCAAGTGGCAGCCTTCATCTGCCCGTCTTCCAGGGTGATTCGCGAAACCACGGCGCCGTCGATGGCCCCGCGCTCCAGCATGTGGATCAGGAGGGCCGAGACGACCCCTCCCGATGCCGCCCCCTTCCGGATGGCGGGGTCCGCCGCATACCCCATGTAAGCGGCGTTGAAGGTCCCCAGATAGTAAGTCACGTCTTCAGGATAAAGCTTCACAACGAGTCCTTTTTGAGTTGCGCCTTCTGGAGTTCCGTATCGAGGGAGCGTTTGAATACGATATGTTTGAAGACCATGTAGCGCAAGGCAAAAATGAGAAGGGTGGTGAATACGATGATGAAGTAGAGAATATAATCCCCGACGTATCGACCTGCATAGGGGATCATATAGGCTGCACTCTTTAGCTGTTCGGCGTGGCCGGTGGCGACGACGATGCCGTAGTCCAGGACCTTCAGTCCGAGGACCGAAAAGAAAAAACGTTTGAATCCGGCGAGGCTGCGGCGGGCTTCACGGAAGGTGATCTTGGAGTGGAAAAGATAGGCTATGACGACCACCACCGAGTGCACGAGTCCATAATTCAGCCATAGCGCCAGTCCAAAATGGTCAAAGACGGCCGTGAGGCCAAGCTTCGTGCCGAGATTGACAAAAGACCCGCCTGCGAACCGTATAAGCCTGAAGCGCCAAAATGCCTCGATCGGGTGGGCGATGATGCCGGCCAACGGCCATCCCTTGCAGGACATCATGGGCGATCGTTGAGGACCAGTTCAACCACGTCCCCTTCCGTGCGGGAGCGGTGTCCGTGCGTGATCATCTCACCGATGAGGCCGATGGCGATGCTCTGGACGCCAAGAATCATCAGGAGGACACCCAGGATCAAGAGAGGCCGGCTGCCGATGGGTTCTCCAAAAAGCCAGAGAAAACTGAGGTAGAGACAGATCAGCGTTCCCAATCCAGAGAAAAGCAGCCCTATTAGCCCGAAAAAGTGCATGGGGCGCGTCAGGAACCTGGTCAGAAACACCACCGTGATAAAATCGAAAAGCCCGTGGAAAAAGCGCTCCAGGCCATATTTGGATTGCCCGTATGGCCGTACGTGGTGTTCCACGGGAATTTCAGCCACCCTGAAGCCCATTGCGTGGGCGATGGCCGGGATGTAGCGGTGTAAATCACCGTAGAGTGTGAGTCGCTTCACCAGGACGGAGCGATAGGCCTTGAACCCGCAATTGTAATCGTGGAGGGAAAGGCCGGAGAATTTCGAGATCATGAAATTGAACAGCTTGGACGGCAGGTTCTTCGACAGCACGGGATCCTTGCGCTGCTCTTTCCAGCCGGAAACGAGATCGTAGCCTTCAGCGATCTTGGCGAGAAACCGCGGGATCTCCTTTGGATCATCCTGCAGGTCCGCATCCATCGTGAATATCACCTCGCCCTTTGCAGCCTTGAAGCCTTCGTGCAGTGCTGTGGATTTGCCGAAATTGCGCCGGAATTTGATGCCCTTGACCCTTGGATCCTTTTCGCAGACGGATTGGATAACGGCGAAAGAGCGGTCGTTGCTCCCGTCATCTACGAAAATGATTTCGCACTCGTGGCCGGTTTCCGAAATGTGCTCGGAGATACGGCTGTATAATTCTCGAAGACTCTTTTCCTCGTTGAAAACGGGGATAACGAATGAAATCATCATCGCGGTTCTGAGGCATCCAGTCACAGACAGTCGAAGGCTGATGAAACCCACGGTGCCGAAGATAAAGGTAAATAGCGATACATCAAAAAAAGCCCGCGAACTGAAATAACGGCATGGAAGGCAGGACCCAGTCCGCGGGCAATCTCCTGAAATGTAAATACTATAACGTCTGGGTGCTGATCTTCTATCACGTTTTCCGGCTTTGCGCAACAGGTTCTCCTGAGGCGGGGTTCTGGGGCTTTTACGTTCAGTACGGGTTTTGCGATATCCGGTTTTATGGTGTAAAATGCCTGCATGACTGTCTTAGGCGTTGCCAAGCGGCGATTTTGCCCCTATAAATATCGAAGGTGTATTGGGATGGTGCTGTGGCTTGCCGTGAGGTAAAGCCTTATTTTTTATGGGATTATAATATTATGACCATCGAGTGGAAGAGGGAAGATGAAAACAGCGCTGATCACAGGGATTACCGGACAGGATGGCATGTACCTGGCGGAGTTTTTGCTGAAAAAGGGGTATACGGTCCATGGATTGAAGAGACGTTCATCCTCTTTCAATACACGCAGGATCGACCATCTTTACCGGGATCTGCACGAAGAGGGTGTCCACTTTTTCATGCATCACGGGGATCTGACGGATGCGACAAACCTCATTCGAATCATTCAGGAGGTCCAGCCCGACGAGATATACAACCTCGCGGCGCAGAGCCATGTGCAGGTTTCATTCGAGACGCCTGAATATACGGCCAATGGGGACGCCCTCGGAACGCTGAGGCTGCTGGAGGCCATCCGGATTCTCGATCTTTGCGGAAAATCGCGCTTTTACCAGGCGTCGACGAGCGAACTATACGGCAAGGTCCAGGAAACGCCTCAGAGCGAGAAGACCCCTTTTTACCCCCGCAGTCCTTACGCCGTGGCCAAGCTCTACGCCTACTGGATTACCGTGAACTACAGGGAAGCCTACGGGATCTTCGCGTGCAACGGTATCCTGTTCAATCATGAGTCTCCTGTCAGGGGCGAGACCTTCGTGACGCGGAAGATCACCCGTGCTGTGGCGCGGATCAAACTCGGGCTCCAGGAGCAATTTTATCTTGGGAACCTCGATGCCAGGAGGGATTGGGGCTACGCGGGCGATTACGTACGGGCCATGTGGTTGATCCTGCAGCAGGAAAAACCCGATGACTATGTCATTGCGACGGGTGAGAACCACTCGGTCAGGGAGTTCGTCGAAGGGGCTTTCAGAGAGGTCGGCATGGATGTGTCCTGGGAGGGCGGGGGCCTGGACGAGGTCGGAATCGAAAAAGCGACCGGAAAGGTGAGAGTGAGGATCGATCCGCGTTATTTCAGGCCCACGGAGGTGGATACGCTGCTCGGCGATGCAGCCAAGGCGCGCGAGGAACTGGGCTGGGAGCCCAAGATGCCTTTTGACGAGCTTGTGAAGGTCATGGTGCGGGAGGATTTGAAAGAGGCTCAGAAGGATCAACTGTGCGGCAGCGCCGGCTTTCGAACCTACAATCGTTTCGAATAATCGGGGTTTATTCGTGTTTCCGGATCGGAGACTATCTGAGAAACGGGTGCTTATTGAACCATGATGTTATCTTCGCCTGAAGACTCGCAAAGCGGTCGCGTCGATGTGGTGATCGTAAACTACAAGAGCACCGACCTCCTCATTCAGTGCCTGAATTCTATTCAAGCGGTTGGGGGTGATCTGAGATACAACGTATTGGTCGAGGACAACAGCGAAGACGATGACGTCGATCGTGTTCTGGAGCGGTTTCCGTCGGTCAGAATTGAGAAAAACAGGAAGAATATAGGATTTGCGAAGGGGGTCAATAAAGGGCTGGCTGGGTGTACAGCGCCCTACGTCTTGATTTTGAACCCGGATACGCTTGTCGGTCCGGGTTTTTTTGAAGCGATGCTGAGTTATATGGAGGGGCATCCCGACATCGGGATTCTGGGGCCGAGGATCCTGGATCAGGATGGATCCGTTCAGGGATCGGCGCGTGGTTTTCCAACCCCGCTGACGGCCTTTTTCGGGCGCCGTTCCATTTTTTCAAAGCTTTTTCCCAACAACCCCATTACACGCGAAAATGTTCGGACGATGGACTGTGATGGCCAGACGCCCATGGAGGTCGATTGGGTCTCCGGTGCCTGCATGGTCGTGAGACTGGCGGCATTCAAATCAGTCGGATATCTGGATGAACGATTTTTCATGTATTGGGAGGACACAGATTGGTGCAGGCGGATGTGGGCGAGCGGGTGGCGGGTCGTTTATCTGCCATCGGCCTTTATCACCCATTTCGTGGGCGGGAGCAGCGAAAGGAATGTTTTCGGTTCGGTGCTGGCGTTCCATCAAAGCAGCTACAAGCTTTTTGCGAAATATCTGAGCCCTTCGCAGTCATTCGTCAAACCGTTTGTGTTCGTGGGTCTGATCTTCCGCTGCCTGTTTGTCTATGCCTTTCAGGCGTTGAGCAGGGGGATCCGGTTCCTCAAGAGCCGCGAGGTTTCAACATGGCCCTTGCGGACTGCGGAACCGGAGGATGGAAGAATCCGGATCGTGAGGTTTATCGCGCGGCTGAACATCGGCGGACCAGCGATCCACGTCCACCTGCTGACGCGTGATCTCGATCGGGCACGCTTCAGTACAACGCTGATCACCGGAAAAATATCGCCCAAGGAGGGCGACATGGGGTACCTTTTCGGCGATTTGCCCGAAAAAGCGATTTTCATTCCTGAATTGCAGCGTGAAATCAGTCCCCTCATGGACATCCGGGCCTTCAGGAGCGTATTGAGGGTGCTGCATTTGAAGAAGCCTCACATCGTCGATACCCACACCGCAAAGGCCGGGACCACGGCCCGGCTTGCGGCGATGTACTACAACCTGTTTAGCCGGAGAAAAATCCGAACGGTTCACACCTTTCACGGCCACGTCTTCGAAGGTTACTTCAGCAAGCCGGTCTCCGGCCTGTATGTCTGGATCGAGCGCCTGCTGGCTCTGCAAACCGATGTCATCATAGCGATCAGCCCGTCACAGAAGGCGGACCTGGCACGCAAGTTCCGCATCGCACCTGCTGAGAAAATCAGAAGCATCCCGCTTGGTTTCGATCTGACGCCGTTTCTTTCGAGCGGTGAGCTGAAGGGCCGATTCAAGCGAAGGATCGGATTCCCCGAAGACGCTGCTCTTGTAGGCATCATCGGACGCCTGGTGCCTATCAAGAACCACCGGCTGTTTCTAGAGGCAGCCAGGGTTTGCATCGAGGAAAAAGGCGTGGATCATCTGAGGTTTGCCGTCATCGGCGACGGTGAGATGCGGATGGATCTGGAAAAACATTGTAGAGAACTGGGAATCTCTTCCTATGTTCATTTTACGGGATGGCTCAGGGATCTGACCGAAGTCTATGCGGATCTTGACGTTCTGGCCTTGACCTCGGATAATGAAGGCACGCCGGTTTCCATTATCGAGGCCATGGCTGCGTCGGTCCCTGTCATCGCCACGGATGCGGGCGGCGTAATCGATTTGCTGGGAAAGCGTGTCAAGAGCCCTCAGAACGGGGGATTCTCCTTGTGCGAGCGCGGGGTTCTGTGCGCCAAAGGGGATTCACGGGGCTTCAGCAACGGCCTGGCGTATCTGCTTCAGAACGAGGACCATGAGCGGGAGGCCCTCGCTCTAGCGGCCAGATCTTTTGTAAAGCGCCGATTTTCTGCAGAAAGGCTTCTCTTCGACATGGAAGATCTTTACAGGAGCCTGGCAGAGCGGCGTTGCCATTGACGGCCACGGCCGGCCTCTTTTCTGCCGCACCCATGGGGGATTCCGATCCAGATGTCGCGATCTGCAGGGCCGGAGTCTCTTGGGTGCAGGAGTTGCCCCTGAGGTGGGAGCGCTTTGCCTTGACGGTGGGGGCCGGTGAGGGGAGGCCGATCGAAAATTTGCGCCGCGGCGGTCCCTGAGTTGCCGCGTAGACGATCCTGCAGATCGGCAAGGGTGCATGAAAAGGATACTTGACCGCTATCTGGTCAACGAGATGTGGCCGCCTTTTTTCTCCAGCCTGGTCGTGGCGGTATTTATCATCATTGCGACCGAACTTCTCCCCATCACGGATCTGATTGTAGGACAGGGGGTGAAACTCAGCCTCGTCCTCTGGATGATCGCTTACCTGCTGCCCGATATTCTAACGTTCGCGATGCCGGCGGCGGCTCTGATGTCTACGATCGTCGCTTTCCTGAGGCTGTCCTCGGACAGCGAAATCATTGCCATGCGGGCATCGGGGATCGGCCTGAAGCAGATGCTGCCGCCCGTGGTTTTTCTGTGCGCTGCGGGCATGTTTGCCACCCTGTTGATAACGGTGTTTGCCGTGCCTTGGGGAAACCGGTCTTTCAAGGATACGCTCTTCGAGTTGGCCCAAACGAAGGCGGCTACGGCGATCAGGTCGAATGTCTTTTCGGAGCCTTTCCCAAACGTCACCTTTTACGTGAACCGATTTTCCAGGGCCACGGGGCTTATGGAAGAGGTCTTCGTCGTCGATCGCAGAGATCCGAGATCGATCAACACCATTGTGGCCAACGAGGGAAAAATCATTTATCTTCGTGAGAAGCAGACGGTTATGGTCCACTTTTCCAAAGGGTCCATTCTGGTTGTCGAAAGGGATATGAGCGCTGCGAGGACGATCAAGTTCGAGGCATACGATCTGGGTGTCGGGTTGCAGGATATCGTAAAGGCGTGGCGGACGAGGGAAAAATCGCCCAAGGAACTCACGGTGCAGGAGTTGATGACGGAGATAGACAAGAGGACGGACGGTGTACGGCACAACGAGATGGTCGTCGAATTGATGGAAAAGGCTACGGTGCCTTTGGCCGTTTTCCTCATGGGGTTGGTCGGCTTCCCCTTGGGGGCCCAGCTTCAGAGCAGGGGGAGGTCCATGGGCATCGGAGTGGGGCTGATGGTCTTCATGATCTACTATTTATGTCTGGCCGGTGTCAGGAGCCTTTCGGAAAGCGCAGCTGTGCCGCCGATGTTTGCCGTTTGGATTCCAAATATCTTTCTTCTCGTCTGCTTTATGTACCTTTTTAGAAGGGTGTCGAGAGAGAAGCATCTCCATATGAATCTGCGCCGTTTCTTCAGGAATGTTCAAGCAAAATAATATATGAGCATCTTACAGCGATATATCGTCAAAGAATTTGCGTATATTTTTTGCCTGTGCCAGATCAGTTTTACCAGCATTTTCCTGGTGATTGATTTTATTGGAAAGATCGATAATTTCCTCGAAGTGAATGCTGGATTTTCAGATACTGTAAAATATTTCCTGTATAAATTACCATTCATGGCAGTGCAGATGACGCCGGCTGCAACCCTTATTTCAGTGGTCATTTTATTCTCTATTTTGAGAAAAAACAACGAGATGACTGCTTTGAAGGCCGGAGGGATAAGCGTCTTCCAAAGCAGTTTTCCTATTTTAATCGCCGCGCTGATTCTATCGTGTTGTGTCTTGGCCTTTTCCGAAACGGTGATTCCTGTTACGAGCAGCAAAAGTGAGGCGATTTGGAATACTGTTGTGAAAAGGGTCGACAGCGAGCGGTCTCTTTTTAGAAATCATGTATGGCATCGTGGAGAGGACAGAATTTGCTATATCCATCATTTTGATGGAAACAAGAATGTGATGGATCAGCCTATACTGTTTATTTTTGATGAATCGTTTGCAGTCACAAAAGAGATTCATGCAAGAAAGGCTGTGTGGAAAAATAACAAATGGATGGCCTTGCAGGGTATAGAGCTGACAAGAGATGAAAATGGATCGTATGGCATGGCGCGTTTCGAGGTGGCCGAAATGCCCATTCAACAGGAGCCGGAAGCATTCCTGGTACCGATGAAAGAACCCGAAGAAATGACGTATGGTCAGCTCAAACGATTTGCGGAACAGATCGAGGCGGATGGTTATGACGCCAATGAGTATCTGGTCAATCTCTATCTCAAGGTCGCTTTTCCTTTTATCAATTTTCTGATGGTCCTGTGGGGGATCCCGATCGCGCTCAGCCTTCCCAAAGGGGGAGCGCCGGCGGCTGTTTCGGTGGGGATCGGAGTCTGCTTTGTCTATATTATCATCCTTGGCGTCATGCGGTCCCTCGGTCTGACAGGTTTGCTGCCGCCGTGGCTTGCTGTCTGGTCCGCCAATATCGGATTCGGTTTTGGCGGGTGCTATGTTCTGATGAAGGTTTCCACCTGATGCGCATTTCATAGGCTGAAGTCGTTCATGATGAAGGGCATGATATCCTTCGAATATTTTTTTTCATTCGGCATGGCGTTTGGTTTGGCGGTTTTTCTGACGCCGCTCGTGAGGTGGTTCGCCGTCAACCGCGGATACGTGGCCGTTCCGCGGGAGAATCGTTGGCACAGACGGAAAACGGCGCTCCTCGGGGGGGTCTCCATTTTCATGGCCGTCAATGGTGCATGGTCGGTGATGGCTTTTCAGTTGGGGTGGGGGCAATTTGGCGCCCCCGTCCTGCCGATGGTGCTGTGCGGGGCGGCGATGTTCGGGCTCGGGCTTGTCGACGATCTGAGACAAATGGCCCCGCAGCACAAACTGGCCGGACAGTTGATCATCACCTCAGCGCTGATATACTTCGGGTTTCGCTTAGGCTGGACGCAATTCGACACGCTGAACCTCCTTCTGACCATTCTATGGCTGGTGGGCATTACGAACGCGTTCAACCTTCTCGACAACATGGACGGTCTGGCCGCAGGCATCGCCTTTCTGGGGGCGTTTTTCCTGGCCCTTTGCCTTTTTCTGACGCCGCCATTTTATCTGAGGGATCAGACCCTGCTGCTGAGCCTTTGTTACGCGGGTGCCGTCCTCGGTTTTTTGATCTACAACTTCAACCCCGCGAAGATCTTCATGGGGGATGCCGGGAGTCTTTACATCGGGTTCCTGCTGGCATGCCTGACGGTGTCGGGGAGTTCGGCAAAGGCTGCCGAACAGGGTTTTGTTCATTTGGTCTCCGTGATCGGTGTGCCGGTGATGATCCTGTTTGTGCCGATCCTGGACACCGCCTTCGTGAGCTTTATGCGCAAGCTCTTTCACCGCAGGATTTCCCAGGGCGGAAAGGATCATTCCTCCCATCGCATGGTGGCCATCGGCCTGACGGAACGGAAGGCCGTACTGGTGCTTTACGCGTTTGCCGCGGTTTCCGGAGGCCTTGCCGTGGCAATCAATTATGTGGGCTTGGGCCCCGGGATTCTGCTGATCGGTTTGTATTTGCTTTTCGTCGTGTTTTTCTGGGTCTACCTCGGGAAGGTCAAAGTGTACCCCGAGCGCTCGATCCTGGCGGATGTGGAATCCAGGAGCATCACTCCGATACTGGTCAATTTTACCTATCGCAAAGGCATCCTGGTCGTATTACTGGATGCGGGGATGATCACCATCGCTTATTACAGCGCCTATTTGCTGCGTTTTGAAGGGCAAGTCGGAACGAACTTCGGAATTTTTTTGAAGTCGCTTCCGATCCTCCTGGCAGCCCAGATAGCATCCTTTTTTCTCTTCGGTGTGTATCAGTCGGTCTGGGAGACTGTAGGGCTCAGAGACCTGATTGTTTTTCTTAAATCGATCACGCTCGGATGTGTCGTTACAATTCTATTTCTGTTGTTTGTCTATCGGTTCGAGAGCTTTTCAAGGGCCGTTTTTATGATTTATTGGGTAATCATCTTTGTGATGGTTTCACTTTCACGTCTGTCTTCACGGATTTTGGACGAATTCGTCAAAAGCAATAAACAAAATGGTGATCCTGTCTTGATATATGGTGCCGGTGTTGGAGGCCAGATGGTGATCAGGGAGATCGAGTCCAATCCCGATCTTAATCTTTCAATCGTTGGGTTTATCGACGATAAAAGTTTTTTAAAAGGTAAACGCGTTAAAGGATACAAAGTGCTTGGAGGTATCGACGATTTCGAATCTATTCTTATAAAATATAATGTTACGGAAATGATAATCGCCTATAAAGGTATTGATTCCAAGAAGCGAAAAGCCATTGCCGATGTTTGTGAAAAGATTAAAGTAAACGTCAATATCAGGCAGATGAAGCTGATCATAGATTGAATGCCGATTAGATTGAAGCCGTCGATGCTTTTATTGGTACACTTGGACCGCGTGCTTCCTTGACAGACCGTTTGCATTTCGCTATATTTCTGCTGTCAGTAACGGGTCCGGGGCCGAACTCAAGGGTAGGCTCTGACCGGGGAAGATGACCTGTCGTGTTCCCGTTTCTGATTCGTCTCAAGGTTCAATTCGATTCTTTTCCCCTGAACAAATGTGATTCTAACCGTTTTTTCGCGGGCGCGGCTTGGCTGTGAGCGGGGCGGGACCAGCTCGCTGCGCCGACGTTTGGGTGGTTGGAGAGTGCTGCGCCGGCGGCATGCCTTGATGCGCCGTCTGGCTTGCTGTCACCTTGGGCTTGAAAACCGGATCCTCCGTCGGCGGAGACAAGGAGAAGCAGGAATTTGGAAGACCCGTCGGAAAGTGGTGTGATTGCCGTCATTGGTATGCATCGCAGCGGTACTTCGATGATCGCAGGGTTGCTGCACGCATGCGGGTTGTTTCTCGGCCCTGAAAACAAACTGTTGCCGCCGCATGAAACGAACCAGATGGGCTTCTTCGAAAACGAGGAATTCCTGAGTATCAACGAACGAATCCTGGCTCATTTCGGCGGTTCCTGGCATACTCCGCCGCCTCTCGAAGGACGGTGGGACACCGATCCCGGTTTGGCTCCTCTGGCCGATGAGGCGCGTGCCCTCATCGCCTCTTTCCCGCGGGGGCTTTGGGGTTTCAAGGACCCGCGGACAACGATTCTTTTGCCTTTCTGGAGACGCCTCGTTCCGGGGTTGCGTTTCGTCGTTTGTATGCGCAACCCGCTGGAAGTGGCTAGGTCTCTGCTGCACCGGGACGGCATTCCAGTGCAGCGCGGCGCCTGGCTGTGGGAGTATTATGTGACGGCCGCGCTTCGCGGCACAGAGGGCGCGTCACGCTGCATCGTCTATTTCGATGACTTCTTCAAGACTCCGCGTCACGCTGCGAGGCGGGTCGTTGAATTCTGTGGTCTGCCATGGCCGGAGGATGCCAAACCGGTCGAGGCGGCCATCCGTTTGGATCTGTACCAGCAACGCTTCGGATTAGAGCAGCTTTTCGAAGAGGATGACCTGCCTTCAAGGGCCAAGATTATCTATCTGACGGCGCGAGCTGTTTGCAGAGACAGCTTTGCGGCGGCGGACGGCCCTTCAGAAATCGACGATGCCGAAGTGGGCCGGCTGTCTAAATTCCTTGGATTTCTGAAAAGAGTGGGTGAAGAAGGTCCTCTGCTGCGCACCGAGCGGCAACTCGGAGAAAAGATGACAGCCTTGGCCGGGAAGGAGCGCGCCTTGGCGGAATCCGTCTCCCGGGTTTCCTCTCTTCAGGAGGTTATCGCGCAGAAAGATTTTTTTATTCATGAGATCAAGACATTGAATGAAAAGCTGCTGGACGACAAGGAACGGCAGCTTATCGCGGCAAATGATGCCTTGTCGCGCAAGCAAACTGAACTGGAAGAGATGCTTTGCCGGCAAAGCCGGGTCTTGCAGGAAAATGCGCAGCAGTTGGCGCAGGCCAAAGAAGGATACGAAAGTTCTTTTGCGGAAAAAGAGCGGGAATTACAGGAATTGTGGAAGGTCTTAACGGAAAAAGAAGATCGGTTTAAAGCGTTTGAGGCAGAGTCTCGCGATCTCATTCTCAAAAAAGACGCGGAGATTCGGGAACATAGCACTTCTTTGCACGCACTATACAAGAATGAAGAAAAGCTGAAGGTTGAAATCGATAACCTGCTCCAAGAGGTGACGAGTAAAGAGCAGATTATTAAAAATATAATGGATGAATCTACAATCAATTTCTTTCGCAATCTAGACCTGGAAAATGCTCTCAGAGAGAAAGAAAATGCAGCCAATGATGTAATGCAGATAATATCTGAAAAAAACAAAACCTTATGTAAACAAAACAAATTGATCTATGCACTATCTGGAAAGATAGGTAATCAGGATGCGATTCTGAGAGTAAAAAATCAATATTGTAGAAATATTGAAATTGAATTGCGTTCAAATATAGAAATTCTCAAAGGGTTACGGGAAACTATTGTAGCAAATGATGCGCAGAATATTATCAAAAACGATAGATTGGCATCCGTAGAGCGGGAACTCGCCGAATACAGGGTCAAAGAGCGGTCCCTTAAAACGCAGATGGAAAATTTGAGTCGACTGATCCGCGTTATGGAGGCGGACGTTGATGAGAAGAAGCGGAAGATAGCGGAATGTGAAATGCTCATGGCCTCGCATGATGACGAGTATAAGAATCAGATTGAAAAGTATGAGCAGCTGATTCTGGCATTGGAGGCAGACGTTGATGAGAAGAAGCGGAAGATATCCGAATGTGAAATGCTCATGGCTTCGCATGATGACGAGTATAAAAATCAGATTGAAAAGCATGAGCAGCTGATTCTGTCACTGGAAACGGATGTTCGCGAGAAGGAGTGTAAGATAGTTGAACTAGAAGGACTTTTGGAGACACACACTGAAACGCTGCGGAATATTTTCGATTCGCAGTCATGGAAAGCCGTTCGCTTCTATGGGAAAGTAAAGGGGTTTTTTCTTTCGTAGGAACTCCTGAAAATCCTGTCTTCAATGGGCGGGCGAGGGTGGTGCGCAGGATCGAGTATGCCGCTTGGGCGGGATTTTCTCTTCAATATCTATACTGACCTCTCGAAACCCCTGTTTGTCGGCTGGGGCAATGTGCTCTATGTCCAGGGCTGGTGCTATCACACGGAGGAGCGAATCCAAGGGCTGACGGTGATCTTTGACGGCATCGCGCATCCGGTCAGGAATTTCGGACTCGCCAGGCTGGATGTCTTTCGTGTGCAGTTCGGGATCGCCGATACAAGGGGTCACAGCCTGAACAGTGGGTTCTGGGTGATGATCCCCCTGCGGGCGGAGGAATCTCGAAGAACCGCGGATCTCATGCTGCGGGCTGTGCTCACAGACGGTTCCGTCTGCGAAGTGGATGGGGGGCGGGTTTGTCTGGAGCCGGCCCTGCCGGTGGAGCCTGTGGCGGCAGGGAAGAGCAACTGCGAGCCCCTGGTCGCTATCTGTATGGCGACCTACAACCCGCCGATCGACTTTTTCAGGCGGCAGATAGACTCCATTAGGCGGCAAACTTATACGAACTGGTTGTGCATCGTAAACGATGACTGCTCCAGTGCTGAAGCTCTTTCCATGATTGCAGATTGCATTGGCGGTGATGAGAGGTTCCTTTTTTTCGCAAATGAACGGAACCTCGGCTATTACCATAATTTCGAGAAGAGTCTGACGCGTGTCCCCAACGAGGCGGCTTATGTGGCCCTTGCAGATCAGGACGACCGGTGGCACGAATCCAAGCTCGAAAAGCTGATGGGCGAGTTCGACGACTCGACGACTCTCGTATATTCCGACATGAATATCGTCGATGCCGGCGGCAACCTGATTTCGGATACCTATTGGACCACGAGGAAAAACAACTTTTCACGTCTCGACTTGCTCCTTCTGGCTAATACGGTGACGGGAGCGGCATCGATGTTCCGGCGTGATCTGGTCCCTTGCCTGTTGCCTTTCCCTGAAAAGATCGACGACATCTATCATGACCATTTTATCGCCTGTATTGCGTTAACCCGAGGCGAAATACGTTATGTCGACGAACCGCTTTATGATTATTACCAGCATGGTGACAATGTTATAGGTCACTATGTTCAAGTGGATAAGCAATCACGGTTTGCAAATGTTTCAATCATTGAGCGAATAAAAGGTTTAAAGGTTTACTTGTCCACTCTATTTGTGATTTTTAAGGCGAAGCTTTTCTATTATCAATCTCAATACTACAATAATTTCGTAAGAAGAATTATTTTCAGTATTATTATAACAGAGAGATGTCATGATATAGATGCTGGCAAGAAACGTATTCTGAATGGATTTATCTCTACAGAATGGTCTTTTCGTTATCTTGTTTATCAAGTTGTCATAAATTGGATCTTCCGGCGTGGATCGACCACGATGCATTTGGATGCCATTTTGTTGAAAAGCGTTCTGTCCGTCAAATTATTGAAACACTATTACAGGCTGCGTAGATGGTTTATTCCGGCTCGTCGGGTTTCCGGTTAGTTCGTGTCCATCCGGAAATGATTTCCCTATAGAACCCAGTTTCTAACCCGGGAATGAGGGTTTTTCTTCACCGGCTTCGCCGCTCGGTCCCACCGCTCCGCGGCGGGTCCCGGTTTGGCCAATATACAGAAAACCAGGTGCTTGCGCGGAGGCGACCTGGTGGTCGCCGCGCAATCAAACGCGCAGATTGAGCCCGAGATTGGCCAAAAAGCCCTTTCCGGATGGTAACGGATTCGCGCAGCCGTTTTTGCCTTGCATTCATTTCCCTGCTTGTTTCAGGTCGAGTTGGACTCCGTTGGAAGGCGATGGGAATGGAAAATGGAAAAAGGTGTGAACGAAGAAAAGAGCCTTAGAGTAGAGGATCTCCTCTCGAATACAGCGGAGGACGATTTAGCTGAAGAGCATCCGGCTGTACGATTCATCCGGCGCAAAATCAGCCCGTTGAATTTGGATGTGAGCGACTCCTTCACTCCCCGTGTGAATGTGCTTATTGGGATCATCGACTTCAAGTATTTTTTCGGCGGGTATATCAGTGTATTCAGTCTGGCGAGGCGACTGGCCCTGGCTGGGTACCCGGTCAGGATCATCGTCACCGAGGAATGCTACTTCGAGCCCATGGAATGGCGCCGTAAGATCCGGGACTACGATGGGCTAGAGGATTTCTTCGACCGTGTCGAAGTCGTTTACGCGCCGGACAGGAGCGATCCGATTCAATGCCATCCGCAGGATGCCCTGGTGGCGACGAGCTGCTGGAGTGCCCATATCGCCCATCTGAGTATGCGCTCCCTGGCCGGCGACCGCTTCATTTATCTGAGCCAGGAATACGAACCGATCTTCTATGAACTCGGCTCTCTCCACGTCCTGTCCCGGATGAGTTATGACCTGCCGCATTACGCACTTTTTTCGACGGAGATCCTGAGGGATTACCATCGCCGCAACCGGATCGGTTTGTTCCGGGAATCGGCGGAGGAGGGTGAAAAGAACTCGATCGCCTTCGAGAATGCCATCCTGCGGTTCGACGTGAAGGAGGATACGCTCAAGAAACGGGCAAACAGGCGGCTGGTGTTCTACGCAAGGCCTGAGACCCATGCGGCGAGAAACTGCTTCGAGCTCGGTATGCTTGCCTTGTCGGACGCCATTGCCAAAGGTGCCTTTCAAGGACCGTGGGAGTTTTTCGGCATCGGGTCGCTCCAGTCCTCTCCCAGGGGCATCCTGATCGATGAAGGGGGCTCGCGCCTCAATCTTCTGCCGAAGATGAGCCTGAACGAGTACCGTGATTTGCTGCCGCATTTCGACGTAGGCCTCAGCCTGATGCTGAGTCCGCACCCGAGCCTTGTTCCCCTGGAGATGGCGGCAGCCGGGATTCGGGTGGTGACGAATACGTTTGCGAACAAGACCGTTGACGTGCTGCGAGGCATTTCGACCAACCTGATCCCGGCCGATCCAACGGTTGACGGTATTCGTGAGGCGCTTGTCGAGGCGGTCGCGGGCGTGGAGGATTGGGGTGGGCGCATCGAGGGATCACGGGTGAGGTGGCCCCAGGACTGGGATGTATCCTTCGACGCTGCATTTCTGGAGAAGATGAAAGGCTTCATCGGATGGGAGCCTGCGGGGGGGGCGGCTGGAAGAAGCGAGGCAGCGTTTAAGGCGAGCGACCCGGACCTCTATCCTCCAGCAGTCGTCAGCTCGCTCATCAAGCTGATTGTAAGACAGCCCGACGCCTTCGAATACCGGGTCAGCCGCGAAGACGAGATGTACCTCGACAGCCTGGGGCATGTGGGGGAAGATGAGGCCCTTTGGTGGTATTTCAAGTCTGGTGTCATGTCCTTTGAAACCGTTCAGAAGGTAGTGGAGGCGGCCCGGCGCCCGTTTGAGGACATCGGGAGTTTCCTGGATTTTGCCTGCGGCTACGGCCGGGTCACCCGGTTTGTGATTCAGGAGATGGACCCCCGAAGGATCTGGGTGAGCGACATCTATCAGGACGCTGTCAGTTTCCAGGAGCGCCATTTGGGGGTGAACGGTTTCTATTCGAAGACGGAGCCTTCAGAGGTGCAGTTCCCTCGGAGATTCGAAGTGATTTACGTTGGGTCGCTCTTTTCGCATCTGCCCTCCGCCCGGTTCGAAGAGTGGCTGATCCGATTGTACGGGGTGCTCGAGGAGAATGGTATCCTGATCCTTTCCACCCACAGCGAAAAGGCCGTTCCGCCCGGTGTGCCGCTTGGGGAAGACGGTTTTACCTTCATCCCGTTCAGCGAGAGCCGCAGCCTTTCGAAAGACGAATACGGCAGTGCCTATGTTCGGAAGGACTGGTTCGAGCGGCTTGCGGCCCGCCTGGGGATGACCAATCTGTACTGCATGGCTGAAGAGCTGTGCGAGCAGCAGGACGTCTATGTCATTTCGAAGCGCTTTCTTCCCACCCTGAGCGCGCTTGTCCCAACCTTCAGGCCGATAGGGAGCATCGATACCATCACGATCACCGACGATCAGGCCTTCTATATGCGGGGCTGGGCGGCGGACCGGCAGACCGGTGCACCGGTCAGGCAGGTCATGATCTATTGCGACGGGCAAGAGGTGGGCGAAGCGACTTTGGGCGGGCTCCGTCCGGATGTCAAAGATTATTTTCAACGGGATGAATTTCTGATGTCGGGCTGGGAGTTCGAGGGGCGGCCGCCTGTGCTGAAAAACCAGGGGATTTCCCTGCGTGAGGGGATCATCGTGAAGGTCACGGGATGGGGTGGCGAGACGGGGTATCTGAACGGGATGTCTTTCTGACAGGGGATATGCCCGGGCGGACCGGGTCGATGGGGTGCCATGGATATCGATGAGCGCGACAGGGTGGCAGAGCGGTGGGATCATTCACAGGAACAGTATCGGAAAGATGATCGGATGCTTTATTGGGAGCTTCTGCCTGCGGTGCAGCGCTACCAGAACGAGATGATGACCGGAGATGCCGAGACCGGGTATTTTGAGTGGACGCTCAGGGAATTGAAGGCCCGCGTCGGGGATTCCGGCTTGCGGGGCCTGTCCATCGGCTGCAACGAAGGGGACCCGGGCTGCGAGATGGTCCTGTTTGAAGACGGGCTTTTCGAGCGGATCGAGGTGGTGGATATCGCAGAGGGCCTGCTCGCGCGGCAGCGGGAGATCGCCCGCTCGAGGGGCATCGAGGGCATCGATTATCTCTGCCGCAACCTGAACGAAATCAGCATCGAACCGGACGCCTATGATTTTATCTGGGCTGTCGGGACGGTGCACCATGTCGAGCGGCTCGATCACCTTTTTCGTGAAATCAACAAAGGCCTGCGCTTGGGGGGGCTTTTCATGATGCGGGAATACGTGGGCCCGCGCCGGCTGCAATTTACGGATAAACAGCTCCACATCGTGAACGAGATCCTGCGCATTCTGCCCGATGCCTACAAAAAAGCAGCCGATGGCCGGATCAAGGGTTGTCTCGAACGCTATGACATCGAGGCGATAAAGGCGCTGGATCCCTCTGAATCGGTCAGATCGGACGAGATCATGCATTTTGCGGCCAAACACCTTCGCGTGATCGTCCTTGCCGAGACCGGCGGGACGATCCTCCATCCCCTGTTGAGCGATATCGCATACAATTTCGATCGGAGCGAGGACGGGCAGGTGCTCGTCGACGGGTTGATTCTGCTGGAGAAAATCCTGGTCGCGGAAAAGGTTCTGCCCAGCGACTATGTCTTTTGCCTTGCTGGAAAATCAATGAATTAGCGTACAGCCCTTATGGTATTCAGTTCCATTATATTTCTCTTCTGTTTCCTGCCGGTTACGCTCGGCGTTTATTTTCTTCTCGGAAGAAGAGGGCAGAATCTGTGGCTTCTGCTGGCGAGTCTGGTTTTCTATGCATGGGGTGAGGTGTTTTATGTCGCTGTCATGCTGGGATCCATTGCCGTCAACTATGCCGCCGGGCTTCTGATTGTCCGTTTCCGCGGCGGAACGGGGGCTCGCCTCGTGCTGGGGATAGGCCTCGGAGCCAATCTGATGCTCCTGATTTTCTTCAAATACAGCACGTTCTTGGCCGAGAATCTTTCCTTCTTATTGTACCCCGTCTTCGGACAGGACGCGGCAGGCATCGGGCCTGTCCATCTCCCGCTCGGGATCTCGTTTTTCACCTTTCAGGCCATGTCCTACATGGTCGATGTCTATCGGGGGGCCGCGCCGGCTCAGCGCAACCCTTTGAATATCGGCTTATACATTGCCCTGTTTCCCCAGTTGATTGCGGGGCCGATCGTCCGTTATCACGACCTGGCCCGGCAGATCGTCTCGCGGCGTGTGCATATCGCGGATTTCGCCGCCGGAGTGGAACGCTTTGTCTTCGGTCTGGGGAAAAAGGTGTTGGTCGCCAACAATGCGGGTGCGATCGCGGACCGAATCTTCGCTGTTTCCCCTTTAGACCTGACGGCGCCGGTGGCATGGCTCGGGATCGTGTGCTACACGATTCAAATCTACTTCGATTTTTCCGGCTACAGCGATATGGCCATCGGACTCGGGCGGATGCTCGGTTTCCATTTCCTCGAGAATTTCAATTATCCCTACATCTCCCGATCCATGCGGGAGTTCTGGAGGCGTTGGCACATCTCGCTTTCGACCTGGTTTCGCGATTATCTTTACATCCCTCTGGGCGGGAGCCGCAAGGGGCCCCTTCGCACCTATTTGAATCTGGCGACGGTGTTTTTTCTGGTAGGCCTCTGGCACGGTGCGAGCTGGAACTTCGTCCTGTGGGGGCTCTTTCACGGGATGTTTCTGGTGCTCGAGCGCCTGGGTTTCGGCTCGCTGCTCGAACGCTGCTGGCGGCCCATCAGGCACGGTTATGTCCTGGCAGTCGTCATGGGTGGCTGGGTTTTATTCAGGGCCGAGACGCTGCCTGAGGCTCTGGGCTATTTCGAGGCGATGATGGGGCTGACGGCCGGAGATGGGCTCCGTTACCCGCTGGAAGCCTACCTCGATCGGCAGACATGGGGGGTGATTCTGTGTGGGGTGATTTTCGCCACCCCTCTTTTTCCGTTTGCCCTAGGCTCGATGCGCAGGTTCGGCAAAGGCTCGGACGCTCTGGCGGGCACGATGATCCGGTGCATCGCAGGGGTTTTGGAAAATGCCGCCTTCGCAATGCTGCTTTTGGGTTCGGTCCTCTATCTGGCGGCGGGGTCTTACAACCCCTTTATCTATTTCCGGTTTTAGGACAGCAGGGGAGTTTCCGGGTTTGTGCCCATGCATTCTTTCAATCGGCGGATTTTTTTGGATTCGTTTTTTTGTTCCGGGAAGCGGATGTTCGATTGTCTGAGTGAAATAGTTTCCATCCGGAAATGGTCTTTTTGGCCAATCTCGGCGTCAATCTGCACGTTTGCTTGTGCGGCGACCACCAGGTCGCCTCCGCGCAAGCGTTTGATTTCCTTGATATTGACCAAAAATCCTCATTTCCGGATTGGAAACTAGGTTCTATAGGGAGAGCATTTCCGGATGGAGACGAAATAGATGACATGCCAAACGCTTTCGCGGCGTTTTCGCCGTAGCGCGGAGCACCGCGGTGTGTAAACCTTATAGTCGTTCTTGGATTCAGGCATCGTGAATGATTGGGTAGCCGCCCTTGGGCGGCGGGGCAGCGTTTCGATGATCCTGCGGACCGTTTTTTTCCTGGCGGTTGTCCTGACGCCGCTGATACGGACCGCGCTGGCACCGAGGGCGGCCCTTTCGGACAGCGAAAAGCGTACACTGGCGGATTTGCCCGGGCTCGAGATGACGACCCAATCGGCCCTGTCGTTTCCGGCCCGTTTCGAGGCCTATCTGAATGATCACTTCGGGTTCAGACGCGAGGGCATCCAGGCCTTCAATTATCTGCAGGTCAAATGCCTGCGGAGGTCTCCTGAAGAAAAGGTTATCCTGGGGCGGGAGGGCTGGCTCTTCTACGCAGGCGATCGCAGTATCGAAGACCATCGTGGACTGATCACCTTGACACCGGAGGAACTGGCAAAGGCCAGGCTGGTTCTCGAAAACCGCCGTGACTGGTTGGCCGATCAGGGTGTCCGGTACGTCTTTGTCGTCGCCCCAAGCAAGCACTCGATCTACCCGGAATATCTTCCGGGATTTCTCGCACGGCGCGGTGGCTGGACCCGTTTCGACCAGTTCGTGGAATATATGGGGCGGGAGTCCGATCTGGAACTGATCGACCTGCGTCAGACCCTCCGGTTCAAAAAGGAGGATGAACGGCTGTATCGGTTGTCGGATACGCACTGGAACCCGAGGGGTGCGTTTTGGGCCTACAGGGAGATCATGCATCTGGTGAATCGATGGTTTCCGGAGGCAGAGCCGCTCGATCGGGGCCTCCTGATCGAAACGTCGGCCGATGTGCCGGGCGGGGATCTGGCGCAGATGCTGGACCTTCGAGACCTCTTCCGGGAGGCCTATCCGTTCTTGACGCCTCAGGAGCCCTGTGCGGCGAGGAAAACAGAGGCGGTGAACCTGGATGCGATCCGGCGTGCCATTCCGATCGTGCCTGGAGAATCGGCAGGATTCGCGAAGGGTTGCGACCGATCCCGGCTGCGCGGTCTGGCCTTTCGAGACTCTTTCCTGGTTTCACTGGAGGATTTCCTGTCGGAGCATTTTGCTCAGATCGATTTTGTCTGGACGCACTTCGATCGTAACCTCGCTGCGGATTATATCGCCGCGGGCAAACCGGATGTCATCTTTGATGAGGTCGTAGAGCGCTTCTTTATGGAAGTTTTGACGAGGGAGGTCCGGGATTTGGCGGTCCTTCTCGCGGAGCGGTTTTCGTTGTCGAACCGGTCTGTATTGAAATACGAGGGTGGAGCGTTGCCGGGGCTCAAGACCTTTGGAGATATTTTGGTTACCGAACGGGCGGAGGGTCTCGATATGGCCTGTCGGGACAGTGATCCGCAGCTCTGGCTGCCGCCCGGGAGCCTGGAGGGCACCCGCTCGTCGATTATGCGCATCGTTCTGACCGCGCCGGCGGATACGGTTCTCCAAGTTTTCTACCACACGGCGGAAAGACCTTACCACTGTGAAGAGCAAAGCGTCAGGAGCCCTGTTCACAAAGGCCTGAACGAAATCTATACGGAGATTCCCAGGCGCGCCCGCGCAGCGGGGGTGCGGTTGGATCCCGGCGCGGTGCCTGGACGATATACCTTGCACGAACTGGATTGGCGCATCCGCTCAAACAGCCTTGAAATGTGAACAGGACTATGGGGTATCCCGATGAATGGGTTTGCGTCCGGAAAGGGTCTTTTTTGCCCGTTCCGGCGTCATTCTGCACATTTGCCCGTGCGGCGACCACCAGGTCGCCTTAGCACAAGCAATTGATTTCATTGAAACTGGCCAAACCGGGACCCGCCGCGAAGCGGTGGGACTGAGCACCTGAAGGGTGTGAAAAAAATCCTCATTTCCGGAATGGAAACCGGGTCGTGCTGGATCAAGCATTTCCGGATGGATACTGATTATGAGAATCATCGCCTTTTATCTTCCCCAGTTTCACCCTGTGCCCGAAAACGATCTCTGGTGGGGCAGGGGGTTTACGGATTGGCGCAATGTTGCGAAGGCCAGACCCAATTTTGCCGGGCACTACCAGCCGCATATCCCGTCCGATCTAGGCTTTTACGATTTGAGGGTTCCGGAGACCCGCGAAGCGCAGGCCGAACTCGCTCGTGCCTACGGGATTGACGGTTTCTGCTATCACCATTACTGGTTCAACGGCAAGCGTCTTCTGGAGCGGCCATTCGAAGAGGTCTTGAGGGCCGGCCGGCCGGACATGCCTTTTTGCCTGTGCTGGGCGAACGAGAATTGGACCCGCCGATGGGATGGCGATGAACACGATGTTTTGATCGCTCAAACCCATTCGGTTCGGGATGACAGGGCCTTTATACGAAACCTGTTTTCAGCCTTCGAGGACCGGCGCTATATCCGAATAGACGGCCGGCCTTTGCTGATCGTTTATCGTGTGACCCTTCTGCCCGATCCAAAGGCGACCGCAGAGATCTGGCGTGAGGAGTGCCACCGCCGCGGACTTCCGGGGGTGCACCTGTGCGCGGCGCAGAGCTTCGGGATCACCGACCCGAGACCGTATGGTTTCGATTCCGCACTCGAATTCCCGCCGCATGGCGTATTCAGCCGAAGGCTCAATGATTGGGTGAGTATCCTCAATCGCCGGTATGAAGGCAGTATCTACGACTATCGCGAGGTGATTCTGAACAGCATTCGATCGAACGAACCGGATTATACGCTGTTCCGGGCCGTTATGCCGGCATGGGACAACACCGCCCGGCGTCAGAACGATGGCAACTGCTTTGTCAATATTTCTCCGGAAAAATATGAATTCTGGTTGGCCTCGGCCATAGCGAGAACCTGCACCAGGTATGAAGGGGACTCGCAATTGGTGTTCATCAATGCCTGGAACGAATGGGGTGAAGGGTGCCACCTCGAGCCCGACATGCGTTATGGCCACCAATTCCTGGCTGCGACCGAACGGGCCAAGCGGAACGCGGTGCTCACCGGCAAGTGTTGCGGTGTTCATTTGCCTAATGGGTGGGATGATGGTATAAATGATCGGTCTACCTCTGAATTGAGGTATTTCCTGGCTTCCGAGCCCGAAAATATCTTTTCAGTGGATTATCGCATGTTTTCTTTTATCGCCTCACCCCCGACCTTTCGTGAAAAATGGATCATGCGGCTGAGACGGGCGCGGGGGAACGGTGGCCCGAACGAATGGAACGGCCTCTTCAAGCAAGTGCTGCGGCGATGGGGCTGATCTGTAGAATCTGCTGATGTGTCGCGATGCTCTACCCGAAAGTATCGATTGTCATTCCCTCCTATAACCACGCACGATTTATCGAAGCTGCTCTCCTTTCGGTGGAAGCGCAAACCTATGAAAATATCGAGATCATCGTTGTCGATGACGGTTCCTGCGACGGCAGCCCCGCAGTGATCGAGAGTGCTGCGGCCCGAATCAGTCGCGGTGTGCGGATCGTCCGACAGGGCAATCGTGGTGCGGCGGCGGCGATCAACCGCGGGCTGAAGCTTGCCGGGGGCCGCTATATCAATATCCTGAACAGCGACGATCTTTTTGAACGGGAGAGGATTGAACATTTTGTCGAGAGGCTGGAGGGATCGGATGCGAGGCTCGCCTTTTCGAGCATTCGGTGCATCGATGAGAACGGGTCGGAAGTGGGTGAATCGAACGAAATCGCCGGTCGCTTCTACCGCAAGCAGGCCGAAATGACCCGCTATCCCTCTGTCGGGTTTGCTTTGCTCGATTCGAACGTCGCTATTTCGTCCGGGAACATCTTCGCGGCAAGGGAGGTGGTTGAGGCCCTGCATGGATTCAGGCCGTTTCTTTATTGTCATGACTGGGATTTTTTGCTGCGGGCGCTCTGTCTGACTGAGCCCCTCTATATCGAAAGGCCAAGTTATTATTACAGACTGCACGGGGAGAACGCCTTCCGAAAACTCGCTCATCGCGCCGAAGTGGAGAGCGCTGGAACCCTGCGAAGATACTTCAGGAGCGTTCGACGCGGACGGCTCCCCAATGCCGATGCGCCAAGCCCTTGGCGATGGCCCGGGTATTTCGATCAATTTGTAGCTGAAAGGGGTTATCAGGCTTATCGGTGCGGTTTTCCCCGGCTGCGATCCCTTTGGGCCGCCTGCGGGCGTTTCCTTCGCGGGGCGATGCATGTCTAGGATTCCTTCCCGGGTGGTGGTCATCGTGGTCAACTGGAACGGAAGGTCGCTTCTACCGGAGTGCCTGGAAGGGTTGGCGCGGCAGACGTTCCGGGATTTCGACACCGTGGTGGTGGACAACGGGTCGACGGACGGCTCGGTCCAATTCGTGAAAGACCGTTATCCCTGGGTGAAGGTGATTGCGCTGTCCGAGAATGTCGGCTTCTGCAGGGCGAACAATCTCGCGCTGCGCCAGGCGGAAGCGCCATATGCGGCCCTTTTGAACAACGACGCGGTGGCGGCACCTGGCTGGCTCGAAAACCTGGTGGCGGCCCTCGACCGGAACCCGGAGGCCGGTTCGGCGGCATCGAAGATGGTCTCCTATTGGAATCCTGCTGCGCTGGATTGCGCCGGCGCCGGTTATTCGCGGGCGGGGGCCGGCATCATCCGCGGCCGCGGGCTGCCGGCGGCGGATTTCAACCGGGAAGAGTGGGTTTTCGGCGCATGCGCCGGGGCCGCGATCTATCGGACCGGAATGCTGCGTGAGATCGGTCCGTTTCCGGAGCACTTCTTCCTGCTCTATGAGGATGTGGATTTGAGCTTCAGGGCCCAACTGAAAGGCTACCGCTGCCTTTTTGTGCCGGATGCCGTGGTTGCCCACAAAATGAGCAGCAGCATCGTTCACGATTCTCCCACCTCGATCTATTACGGGCACCGCAACCTCGAGTGGGTCTGGATCCGCAACATGCCGTGCGTTCTTCTGGCGCGCACATTCGGTCGGCACTTGGCTTATCTGATCGGTTGCATGGCGTTTTTCCTGATGCGGGGTCAGGGCGGCATCTTCTTCAGGTCCAAAAAAGACGCGCTCAAAGGCCTGAGCAGGGCGTTCAGGGCGCGCAAGGAGATTCATAGGAGGAGAGGCATCGCAAATCGTGATCTCTGGGGACTTTTGGATGAAGAAACCTTTCTCCCAAGGCTGAAACGACGCTTACGCACTTGATGAAACCCTTGATCTGGAAATCTTAGGCGGTCTTTCAGTGGCTGCAACCGACAAGCCTTTCCATTCGCTTTCCCGCATCCTCAGTATTGGGGCGGAAACCGGTTGGGTCCTGTTTGGGCAGGCAGGGATGGCGGCCGGGGCGATTTTCACCGTCAAGATTTTGACCTATTTCCTGGATCCAGCGGAGTTCGGTCGCCTTATGCTAGCCAATACGCTGATTTTGGCAGTGTCGGGCCAGGTATTTGGTCCTTTGGCCCAGGGGGTGATGCGCTTCTGGTCTGTTTCCAGGGATCGGGGTATCCAAAACGTATTCATATATCAATGCCATAAATTCAATGTCCTCTTGACTTCTTGGGTTCTCGCCATTGGTGTGCCCGTATTTGGTGTCGTGTGCGTAATGTTTGGTGTGAAATGGGGGGTGCCCGCAATTCTGGCGTTGATGGTGGGAGTCTGCACCGGTTGGACCGGGACGAGGCTGGCCGTGCTCATGGCGGCCAGAGACAGAAAGACGGTCGGGTTGGCACTGACGGGCGTCGCTTTTTTCAAGCCGCTTGCAGGGACGGGTTTGGCCCTTCTTTTTTATCCTGAAGCAAACTGGGTCTTGTTTGGATATCTGATTGCAACAGGCGCCATTCTGCTGGTGATCGAGAGGATCTATCAAAAGCAGATCGGAGTTGTCGAAACGAAAGAGGCCGAGAGTGCTCCATCTAAAGAACGAAATCTTGGTAAAGATATCATTTCGTATGCTTTGCCATTTTTTATTTGGGGATTGTTCGGCTGGATGTACGAGTCTTGTGATCGTTGGGCGCTCCAAGGTTATTTCGGTGAAGAAATTGTCGGAGCTTTTTCTGTCGTGAGTCAGTTGTCTGTATATCCATTGATCTTGATTTCGGGTTTTTTGGGGATGCTGTTTTCACCGATCGTGTATGAACGGGCAGGATCGCTGCTCTCCCCGAATGGCATGAAAAGCGCGAACCGGCTGCTTTTTATCATGGTATTGATTTACATCCTTTTTGCAGTATTACTGGTTGTTATATACTGTATATTTCATGAATATATTGTTTTGCTTATAAGCAACAGATCATATGCAGGGCTATCCAGACTGTTACCGTTTTTAACGGCCGCATGGGCTTTATATTATTTTGGGCAAACACTTACTGGATATGGCATGCTTGCAAATCGGCCAAGGGTTTATATCTTTCCGAAAATTACAACATCTATTATAGCTGTATCATTATGCTTTATCCTGCCGAGTAAATGTGGGCCATTTGGCATCGTATTGGCTCTTGCCGCATCAGGATTAGTTTATAGCGTATGGTGTTTGTCGATCGCTTTCTATTTGACGAAACATCCCCTATCTCTTGTGCAAAAGAGCTGATTTTGTCAAGAAATTCTGCGGAACAATATTATAGATGAAGCTTTTATTAAGAAATATTCTGACAAATATTAAAGAAACGACTGATCCACGCAATTTACCGTATTGCGTATTTGAAATTTTCAGGTTTATGGACGATTATTTCAAGTACAAGAAAATATATCGAGGTGTTTATCCATTACGTTTATCACCTATATTTTATGAAAAAACGAGTAAAAGTCGCTTTGATCCTCACTACGCGTATCAGGCATATTGGGCAACGAAGCGCATAGTTTCTGAAAAATTGCCAAAAATGCATTTGGATATCTCATCTAGTGTTACGTTTATAACACAGCTTTGTGGGATATTGCCAGTTGTGCATCTTGAGTTCAGACCTCCTTCTGTCATGTTGTCGTCTTATAGGGGGATCAGAGGGGATATTGGCCGCCTTCCTTTTAAGTCCCAAAGCGTTGAATCCTTAAGTTGTCTTCATGTCATTGAACACGTAGGACTTGGGCGCTACGGTGACTGCCTGGATGCCGATGCATGCTGGAATGCAATGCGCGAACTGGAGCGAGTCATTGTTTCTGGTGGGCGGTTTTTGATGACTGTTCCCGTTGGAAAGCCCGCCGTGTATTTCAATGCCAACATCGTTTTCGCAGCACATGATATTGTGAGAGCAATGAAAGGGTTACAGCTGCGGGAATTTTCACTGATTCAGGATGATGGCACTTATATCGAGAACACTTCACTATCGCGGGCTTCTGATATGTCATACGGCTTGGGGATGTTTGACTTCAGGCGTGCTTGAAGCGTTCGACCCTCTGCGCCTGAAAGGCCGGGATGAGGTTTTCGGCTATGATTCCGGGGTTCTATGATGCACGTTTTATTGGCATGCGGGAAATTTCAGTACGGGGATTCTTCCCGTGGTCTGGGGACGGAATATACGGCTTTCACTCGGGCGCTCAGAGAGCTCGGGCACGATGTGACGCATTTCGAGTTGTGGGATAGGGGGGCTTATCAGGACTTCAGGGCCTTGAACCTGGCGCTTGTCGATGCGGTCGATGCAGTGAAACCCGACATTCTGCTTGCGGTCCCGCTTCATTACGAAATCTGGAACGAGACGCTTTACCGGATTCGCGGTAAAGAAAATGTCGTTACCATTTGTTGGACAACGGATGATTCCTGGAAATATCGGGAGGTCTCCCGATTCGTCGGGAAGGCATACGATGTGATGACGACGACCTACCCGGATATCGTCTGCAGATACCGTGCTGACGGGATCCAGAATGTGGCGTTGACCCAATGGGCCGCCGACAGCGGATGCATGCAGGCGCCGATTCCGGCAGGCGAATGCGTCTATGGGGTTTCATTCGTCGGTACGGCCCATGGAAGCCGGCCGCGGGTCGTCGCCAAGCTGCGCAAGGCGGGTGTCGACATCCATTGCTTCGGTTACGGATGGCCTCGGGGGCCTGTGGAGGCCGGCGAAATTCCTCGTATCATAAGAAACTCGGTCATAAGCCTCAATTTCAGCAACTCGAAAGGCGAAAAGCAGATCAAGGCGAGGACCTTCGAGATCCCCGGCGCCGGCGGGTTCCTCTTGACCGAGTTTGTTCCCGGTTTGGAGAGGTTTTACCGTCCCGGGCGCGAGGCGGCTGTTTTCAGGGATATGAGAGATCTCGTCGCCAAGATCCGGTATTATCTCCAGCACCCGAAGGAGCGTGACGCCGTCGCGGAGGCCGGGTTCCTGCGAACCCGGCGCGATCACACCTATGAAAGACGTTTGAAAGAGGTCCTCGATTTTGCCTTGAGGGCTGGAAAAGGACAGGAGGACTCGATGCCCCTGTCTCTGGCGGACCTGGATTTTAGAAAAGCGGCTGCAGCGTATTCTGCAAACCGATATCAGCTCTGGGCTGCAAAGATGCTGGAGCGCGGCTGCGGTATCGTCTGGGGGCCGAAGCGGGGCGTCAGGGCGGCCAGGCGGATTGCCTATGAGCTCAGCTGGCGGTTTATGAGAGGTAAGACCTATACGGCTTCCGGTTGGCCCGGAAAGATGTTCCCAAAGGCATGAATAGGGTGACAGGCTCGTGAGATGTTTGCCGGTGACGGTTGTCATTCCGTGTTATAACTGTGGTGGGACCATTACGCGGGCTGTTCAGTCGGTCCTCGGGCAGACCGCGGCCCCCGCGGAGATCATTCTGGTCGACGACGGCAGCACGGATGACACAGGTGCGGTCCTCGATCGTTTGTCTGCTGACCCCGATGCGAGCGGAAGGGTGCACGTTTTTCATCTGCCATCGAATCAGGGCCAGTCCGCGGCGCGCAATGCCGGTTGGGATGCCGCCAGGGGAAAATATGTGGCTTTTCTCGATGCAGACGATGCCTGGCATGTCCGAAAGCTCGAGATTCAATACGGCTGGATGGCCTCTCGTCCTTCGGTTGTGGTCACGGGGCACCGCACGCTCCGGGTCCGGGGCGACGCCAATGAGGGCGCCTTTGACGGCCCTTTACCTGAGAATTGGTCTTTTTATCGGCTTCGCCCTCTGAAAATGCTTCTTTCGAACCGCATTCACATGCGGTCGGCGATGGTGCTTCGGGAGCTCCCACACCGCTTCGATCCCGAGATGCGCAAATGCGAGGATTACCTGCTCTGGCTCGAGATCGTTCTGGGTGGTCAGGAGGCGTGGCTGCTGGATCTGCCTCTGGCCTTCTATTTCAAGGCGCTTTATGGCGGCGGAGGCGTCAGCGGCGATCTTGCAGCAATGGAAGCCGGGGAGCTCGACGTATATTTGAGGCTTTATCGCTCTGGACGTCTTTCACTCATGGCGCTCCCGTTTTTGTGGATGATCTCCGTGTCGAAGTATGTCATGCGATGGGTTGTAAAGAGGTAGTTTCCGCTGCTGGTTCCGCAGCAGCGGCCTGCCACCTGGGTGACGGGATGGGCTGATTTCAGCCCTGTCCCGTCATCAGAGTTTACCCGAAGGTGAACCCCTTCGGCAGTTTGGAGGACGGAGTGCCTTCCGGGACCCAGGAGAGGTCCGTGATGGTGTAGGTCGGTTCGAGGGTCTGAAAGATCGGGACCACTCGCATGCCGATCTTGGGATCCCCGACCGAGAGGTAGCTCATGAGGATCGTCGAGACGCCGTCGAATTCGACGTTGATGAACCTGATGGGCTTGTCGAGGGTGTTGAAGGCCCCGGAGCGCTCACAGACCATGAAGGTGTGGATCCGGGCGGTCGTCTTGCAGACCTCGGTCAGGTCCACGACCGTGTTGCGGGACAGGCAGTCGGGGCAGTGGATCCGGAACGGCAGATAGACGGTGCCCGGGAATTCACAGTCCGGGTTGTCGCAGCGGCTGCCGTGGATCTTGCCTTTGGACAGGTTTTCGAAAAAGACGGCCTCGCCGCCGTAGGTATGGATATAGGTCATGCACCTCGGATTGGTCACGCCTACGAGATGCCATTTTTCGTCCTCGCTGCGGATCGGTGTGTTGGGGGTGATGGTGTGGAAGTCCCCCTTGATCTTGTATTGCCCCCTTCTGACAACGACGGTTCCAAATATGCTCATCGAGATGTCCTCCTCTCCTTATCAGGCATCGGGTTTCAAAAGATGATCCGGGTCCATGAGGATGGTTGCGGTGACGTGTGAGCCGACGCCGGCGTGGCTGATGGCCATGCCGCGCTTGGCGCCCTTCACCTGGAGGTCCTGCCAGTCGTCGGGCTTCTTGCGGTTGAAGGCCTTCCAGAGATCCGGATCCGCATGGAGCTCCGCCCACCGGTTCCACAGATGCAGCGCAACCTCGAAGGTCTGCATGATGCCGGTGGCACCCACCGCGTGCATGCAGCCGATCAGGCCGCCGGAGAGGTTCGACGGCAGACGGCCCGGCTTGCCCGTATGCGGGTTCGTGTGGTAGCAGTCGCCTGATTCCACGTAGTCGCGGCCCTCGCCGTAGGGCCGCAGGCCGATGTCTTCGTAGGTCTGGACGTCACTGATCGTAAAGGCGTCGTGGAGTTCGACCACGTCCAGATCGTCCATGGGGTTCTGGATGCCGGCCATCCGGTAGCCGTAGTAGGTGCACATCCGGGCGCCGAGGAAACCGGTGAAGCCCGGATAGCGTTCCCCGCCCGGGAAGCGCTCGCCGAGGTCGGCGTACTGCTCGGCTGTCTCGTGCGGGAGGAGCGGGATCTCCATGTGGCGCCGACAGGCCGGCCGCAGGGTGTGGCTTCCAGCCGCGACCCAGATCCTAAGCGGCTTGTTCTTGGTCCCCTTCGTCAGTTCCATGGCGGTCTCTTCGTCGCAGATGATGGCGCAGGCGGCCCCGACGCTCATCAGGCAGCAGTCCAGCGCGCGCAGCGGGTAGGCCACGACGGGGGATTTGAGGACGTCTTCGACGGTGATCTTCATCGGCGCCTGGGCAAACGGGTTGAACCGGGCGTAGCCGTGATGCTTGACGGAGATCTCCGCCAGGGTGCGGCGGAAGGAGTCTTCCTCGCGGCCGAAGACCTGCCAGTATTTCTGGGCCATGACCGCGTAGTACCCGGTGTAGATGTGCCCGAGCGGCGTCTCCCAGTCCTTGTCGGCGGCGCAGGAGATCAGGTGATTCCCCTCGTCCGTCGGGACCTCGTCCATCCGTTCCCAGCCCATGGCGAGCGTGCAGTCCGAGTAACCTGAAGCGACGGCCTTCACCGCCTCCCAGAGCGTCGAGCCGCCGGTGGCGCCGCCGGTCTTGACGCCGATGTTGCCGAGGGGGTCCAGGCCCAGGCGGTCGTGGATGACGGCCTCACCGAGGAGTTGATCGCCGAAGTGGTCCGCAAAATGGCCGTAATAACAGCTGTGGATGTATCGTTTCAGCTCGGCCGGGGTTTTGTCGATCAGGCGGGCGGCCATCGCCAGGGCGTCGATGCAGAGCTCCTCGGTCCGCTTTTCGGGCATGGCGCGGTCGAACTTCGACTGCCCGGCTGTGACGAGGTAAACAGGCCTCAAAAGTTTCGGTGTCTTCAATTGTCTGTCGCTGAAGGTAATCAAATTTCGTCCTCCTTTCTTTCCCAAGGCACTGCGGCGATGTCATCGGACCGCGTGCAATCCAAAAAAGAACGTTTTCACAAGCAAGCGGACAGGCAAAGGTTCTTGCCCCTTCCCCTTGTTCCCTGAGACGGCAGGCCTGCTGGAGGCCATGATGCACGATGCGATCGAAGGGTCGGCCACGGCCGCAACGCGGACCGGCAGCCGATGGACTGTGTGTTCGAGCGGGTGTTGAATCATGCCCGTACACGGGTCGCCTGCCCCGATTAAAGCGTCCCCACCCACAGGGCGACGGCTGCATCACTGCTGGTGTTGGCGATGCGCTGACTGCCGCTGTCGGTCCAGAATTGGACGGAGTCCCCCTGGTGGAGTTGAATGGTCTGGTCTCCGTGCAGGAGCTCCAGCGATCCCTTCAGGATGCAGAGGACCTCCTGGCCGTTGCGGATGCTTTTTCTTGCCGGAATGGATGCCCTGGGGTCGAGGATTAGGACGGCGCAGTCTATGACGGTGCGGTTTTCAGGGGCGAAAAAGCGCCTCGTAACGAAACCGCTGTGCGGAAGGTCCTGTTCGTCCCACTGGTCCTTGCGGATGACGGTCAGCCGCTCCTGCTCTTCGACCTGGTTCAAGAGATCTCCGGCATTGACCCCCAGCGCGCGGCACAGGCTGACGAGTGTATCTACCGAAGGGGAGTGCACGCTGTTTTCTACCTGGCTCAGGAACCCTTCAGAGATGCCGGCCTTCTGAGCCAGGGCCTTGAGGGTCATCTTCTGCTCTTTTCGATGGCGGCGAATCAGGGTGCCAAGGTTCATGCGGCGCTTCCCATCCGGATCTAAAAAATATTTTAGAAATACTTAATATTTGGTATACTGAAGAAATGAGGGGGCTGTCAAGCGAATTCAGCGGGTTCAAGTCGTTTTTAAATGGTGTCTATCCGGAAATGATTTCCCGGTACAACCAAGTTTCCAATCCGGAAATGAGGATTTTTGGCCAATATCAAGGAAATCAAGCGGTTGCGCGGAGGCGACCTAGTGGTCGCCGCACAAGCAAACGTGCAGATTGACGCCGAGATTGGCCAAAAAGACCATTTCCGGATGGAAACTAAATGGAATTTTATCATTACTCGATCAATCATTCCGCCTGGACACAGGCCTGGTCTACAAGTTTTGGTACTATGGGACGAAAAGGGTTAAGAGAGGTATTTGGAAAGTACTAAATATAATTTGCAGTAATTTAGCATATTCTTTTTTCTCGTTGACAACCATGGATGGCTATGGCTATATGATGCCCAGAATCAGGCCCCTCTGAGGCTGAAATGGTTGACAGGTCGTTTGATTGAACCCGCAGGCGAGAAGGCCGGGGGTTGCTGCGGGGGGCCGTCTGACCCCGCGATGCCCCGTGTTGATTGACGACAACGGGTGGTCGTCCCTCCGGAATGACCCCAATGATTGGAAGGAGGGCTTATGGATTTCAGTCTTTCCATGGACCAGGAGATCCTGCGCAAGTCTGTCCGGGACTTTGCCGAAAAGGAGATCAAGCCTGTAGCGAGGGAACTGGACGAAAGGGAGGAATTCTCCTACGAGACCATGGCCAAGATGGCCGAGATCGGCCTCTTCGGGATGTTCGTTTCCGAGGAGTATGGCGGCCAGGGTATGGACTACCTCTCTTACATCATCGCCACAGAGGAGATGGCGCGAGTGGACGGCTCCCACGCGGCTACCGTGGCAGCCGGGAATTCACTCGGGATCGGGCCGCTCTACTACTTCGGCAGCGAGGAGCAAAAGCGGAGATATCTGCCGGGGCTCTGCTCGGGCGAGGCCTTGTGGGGCTTCGGGTTGACGGAGCCGAACGCCGGCTCGGATGCGAGCAACTCCCGGACCAACGCGGTGCTCGACGGCAACTCGTGGGTCATCAACGGCAGCAAGATCTTCATCACGAACGCGTCGACCCGCATCAGCGCCGGCGCTACGGTCCTCTGCCGTACCGGCACGCGGGAAGACGGCAGGCCGGAGCTCTCCTGCATCCTGGTGGAGCAGGGAACCGCGGGCTACGAGGCCCGCGAGATGCATGGCAAACTCATGTGGCGCGCCTCCAACACGAGCGAGCTCTACTTCGATGACTGCCGTGTCCCGGAGGAGAATCGGCTGGGTCCGCGCGGGCACGGTTTTTACCAAATGATGCAGACACTTGACGGCGGGAGGCTTTCCATCGGGGCGATGGGGCTCGGGGGGGCGCAGGGCTGTTTCGAGATGGCCCTGAAATACAGCAAAGAAAGGGTTCAGTTCGGCAAGCCGATCGCCAATTTCCAGATCAATTCTTTCAAGCTGGCGGATATGGCCCTGGAGATCGAATGCGCGCGGCTCCTGCTCTACAAGGCCTGCTGGCTCAGGGACAACAACCAGTCGTTTTCCAAGCTGGCAGCGATGGCGAAGCTCCACTGCTCCGAGGTCATGTACCGGGCCGCCAACCATGCCGTGCAGTTGCACGGGGGTTACGGACTGATGAAGGAATACGATATCGAGCGTTTCTATCGTGATCAGAAGCTCCTCGAAATCGGTGAGGGGACCTCGGAGGTCCAGCGGATCGTCATCGCGAGATTGATCGGCGCCCTTTGAAACAGTGCGGCGCGAACGGCCGCAGCCGACCTGGCGGACCTCCTGAACCGTCCTTCTTCCCCTCCCTGGCTGGTTTCTGTATCGATGTCGGGAGCTGAGCTCGGGCACTATGCAGGGTTTCAGGCCCTCTTAGCAGGAGGCGTGACGGGCTTCAGAGAGGCCCGGGCTCTTGATGGCGAAATTCGTCGTGCCCCGAGTTTGAAAAAGATCGGCATGACGTGGACCCGAGAAGAGCTCCGGCCGAACGAATAACTTAAAGACACCATGCTGAATTTTATTTTGGGGAAAGAGATTGCCGGGTACGTGCGCCGGCACAGGGGGCTTGTTGCCTGCGCCTTGGTGTTGACGGCGGTCTCGGCTGTGTTTGTGATCGTGCCGGCCTATCTCCTGCAGCCCTTCGTCGACGAGGGGATGAAGAGCGGGGTGGATCCGGTTTCCTGGAAGATCCCCTGGATCACCTTTGAAGGCGGGTCCTGGACGGATTGGCGCAAGACGGAAAAGGTCATTGTCGAAAACGTCTCTCCCAATCATCTCCTGGTGATATTGACCCTGGTCGCCTTCGCCGCCATCTTTTTCAAATCCATCACCACCTACCTGAGCGGATTGGCCGCTGCCGCCTTTTCGAACCGGGCTGTGCGCTCCCTCAGGATCGATCTCTTCGAAAAGTTCGTCAGTCTGCCCCTGAGCTTTTACAACAAGCGGAAGTCCGGTGAACTGATCGCGCGATCGACCGCCGACCTCACGGTCATGCAGCAGCTGATCTCGGACATCCTCCTCGGGCTGATCGAGCATCCCATCACGGCCCTGGTCTTTCTCGTTTATCTTTTCTTCATGAACTACAAGCTGACGCTCCTGGTCTTCTTCGTGGGGCCCGTGATCGTTGGCCTGGTTCGGATGTTCGGCCGCAAGGTCAAGAAGCACTCCGGCCGGGTTCAGGATGCAACCGCCGAGGTGACCGCCGTCTACCAGGAAAGCCTTGGCTGCATGAAGGTGATTCAGGGTTTTTTCCGGGGGGGGGATGAGGCCGGCAAGTTCCGGCGCTATGCCGAAGAACTCTACCGCAAGGTGATGCGCTGGAACCGCTGGCACCTCGGGCTCGGCCCCATGATGGATTCCGTGGTCTTCCTCATCCTGCCGGGGGTCCTGATCGCCGGGAAGATTTATTTCCACCACTCGCTGGGCGAGCTGATGTCCATGGTTTACGCTTTTTCGCGGGTCTACAGCCCTGTGAAGCGCCTGGCCCTGGTCAGCAACAACCTGCGGACCCTGCAGGGGGCCACCGCGCGCGTCTTTACCATCCTCGAGATCGTTCCCGAGATCCAGGACCGGCCCGGGGCGCGGGAACTCCCCCGGCACCGGGAATCCATCCGGTTCGAAGATGTCCGGTTCGGCTACGACCCGCAGGAAATGATCCTGAAGGACCTCACCTTCGAAGCCGAGGCAGGGGAGATGGTCGCCTTCGTGGGATCGACCGGCGCCGGCAAGAGCACGCTCCTCGATCTGGTGCCGCGTTTCTACGATGTCTCCGGGGGGCGCATTACCATCGACGGCTGGGATATCCGCGAGGTTACCCTCGAATCGCTCCGTCGACAGATCGGGATCGTCAACCAGGAGACGCTGCTCTTTCACGACACCATCGCCAACAACATCCGTTTCGGCCGGCCTGATGCACCGGAGGCCGACATGTTTGCAGCGGCCTTGGCCGCCAACGCCCACGATTTCATCATGGCGCAGCCGAAAGGGTACGAGACGGTCATCGGCGACCGGGGCACGCTGCTTTCCGGCGGTCAGCGGCAGCGGATCGCGATCGCCCGCGCGATCCTGGTCGATCCGGCCATACTGATCCTGGACGAGGCGGCCTCGGCCCTGGATGCGGAGAGCGAAAGGATGGTGCAGAAGGCGATCGACCACCTCCGCGGGACTCGGACGATCCTCGTCGTGGCCCACCGTTTGAGCACCATCCGCAAGGCGGACCGGATCTATGTCATGGAGGGCGGGCGGATCATCGAATCCGGCACTCGCGAGGACCTGTTGGCCCGGAAGGGCCGTTTCAGCCAGCTCCACGACATGCAATTCATCGAATGACGGGGGATCCGGGTGGCCCTCCTGCGGCCGGGGCCTGCTCCACGAAGCCGGTCCGGGCGCCGTGATAGGCCGCCTGGGCCTCTTCGAGCAGCTCCCCCTCGCGTCCGGTGTAGCGGGGGGAGAAGTGGAAAAGCTGGAAGCTCTTTGCGCGGGCGGCCCCTGCCAGCGCCCCGGCCTCCCGCGCGGTGAGGTGCCGGGTCTTGCGGGCGACGGCAATGTCCCGATGCAGAAAGGCCCCCTCGATAAAGAGGATGTCGGCATGGGCCGCAAGGGCGGTGATGCGAGAGGCGTTTTCCGCGGAGCCCACGGCATCCGTCACGTAGGCGATCTTCATTCCCGGCCCTGACCGCGCGATCCGCTCCGCCAGTATCCCAATCGGAAAGACCCTTTCTTCCCATCCTTGACCCTGATTTTTCCACGTCACCCGGAAGGGCTCGCCCGGGTCCGGATGTTCCTGGAGCCTTGCCTTGAACCGGGTGAGCCAGGGGCCGACCGGGAGCCCCAGCGCCTCGACGCCTTCCTTGATGATCTGCACCTTCATCCGCTCCTCCATCGCGAAGGCGAGGCAGGGGATTCTGTGGTCGAGAATGCAGGCGGAGACCGCGAAGTCGGGTTCCACGAGGATTGTGGCTCCATCCGCCTCCTCGATGAGCGGCGGCCTGGAGGCGTCGAAGGCGTTCCGGGACGAAAACCCGATGGTGTGGGTCTCGCCGGGGTGAATCTCATGGACCTCGAAGGCGAGGACATGCGGGTAGGTCTGGATCAGGTTCCAGTGGTAGCCGGCCAGCTTGCCGGATACACGGCGGCTGAAGTCCGGCGGACCGTAGAGGTGCAGCGTCTTTTCGCGGCCGAGCAGGACCCGCAGGATTGCGTCGAAACCGACGAAGTGGTCGACGTGGGCATGACTGACGAAGACATGGCTTACCTTGAGGAGGTCGCGGCGCGAGAGACGTCTGAGGTCGCCGAGGTCGAAAAGAAGCGCCCTTCGCTTGAACCGGAAGGGAACGAAGAGCCCCGGGTCTTCCAGCGGCGGATTGATGAGCCTTGGCAGAAAGGATGGTTTCATCCAAAAGGAGGCCTGGACATCCCGCCTCCTTGCGGCGGAGGGATGTCCGGGCGGTGAAAGTTTACCGGAAGACGATCTGGCCATCCTGCAGGTCGACGATGACCTGGTCTCCTTCCTTGACCGATCCTTCCAGGATCTTCACGGCCAGGGGATCCTGGAGGAGGCGCTGGATGGTCCGCTTGAGCGGCCGCGCGCCGTACACGGGGTCGAACCCGGAGCGGGCGATGAAGGCCTTGGCCGCATCGGTCAACGAGAGGGTGATCTTGGTTGCCGCCAGGCGTTTGGCCAGGAGGTTCACCTGGATCTCGACGATCTTCTTGATTTCCTCGGTGCCGAGGGAGTTGAAGATCACGATCTCGTCGATGCGGTTCAGGAACTCCGGTTTGAAGGTGGCCCGCAGCGCTTCCATGACGCGCCTTTCGGCCTCTTCGGGGTCCCTGCCGCCGAGTTCCTGGATCCACTGGCTGCCGACGTTGCTGGTCATGATCAGAACCGTGTTCTTGAAATCGACGGTGCGCCCCTTGCCGTCTGTCATCCTGCCGTCGTCTAAGATCTGCAGCAGCACGTTGAAAACGTCCGGATGGGCCTTTTCGATCTCGTCGAAGAGGATGACCGAGTACGGGTGCCGGCGGATGGCCTCGGTCAGGTAGCCCCCTTCCTCGTAGCCGACGTAGCCGGGAGGGGCCCCGATCAGGCGGGCGACGGAGTGCTTCTCCATGTACTCCGACATGTCGATCCGGACCATGTACTGCTCGTCGTCGAAGAGAAACTCGGCCAGCGCTCGGGCCAGCTCGGTCTTGCCGACGCCCGTCGGGCCCATGAAGACAAACGACCCGACCGGACGGTTGGGGTCCTGGAGCCCCGAACGCGCCCGCCGCACCGCGTTGGACACGGCGACGATCCCCTGCTGTTGCCCGACGACTCGCTGGGCCAGGCGGTCTTCCATCTTGAGGAGCTTTTCCCGTTCCCCTTCCATCATCTTGGCCACGGGGATGCCGGTCCACTTGGCCACCACCTCGGCGATGTCTTCGCTGTCGACCTCCTCTTTGAGCATTTTCTGCCCGGTTTGCAGCTCTTCCAGCTTGCGGTTTTCCTCGGAAAGTCGCCGTTCGAGTTCGATCAGCGTGCCGTAGCGGAGCTCCGCCGCCTTGGTGAGATCGCCCTGCCGCTCGGCGAGTTGCGCCTCCGAACGCGTGGTCTCGAGCTTTTCCTTGATGGCGCGGATGTTGGCGATCGCCTCTTTTTCCCGCTTCCAGTGGGCGATCATGCCCTCCGTCTCGGCCTTGAGCTCGGCCAATTCCTTTTCGAGCTTCTCGAGCCGGTCCTTGGAGGCCGTGTCCTTTTCCTTTTTGAGGGCCTCCCGCTCGATCTCGAGCTGAGTGATCTTTCGCTGAATGTCATCGATTTCAGCCGGCATGCTGTCGATCTCGATCCTCAGGCGCGATGTGGCCTCGTCGATGAGATCGATGGCCTTGTCCGGCAGGAAGCGGTCGGTGATGTAGCGATGGCTCAGGGTGGCGGCGGCCACGAGCGCCGAGTCCTTGATCCGCACGCCGTGGTGGACCTCGTATTTCTCCTTCAGACCGCGGAGGATCGAGATGGTGTCCTCGACGCTCGGCTCCTCCACCATGACGGGCTGGAAGCGCCGCTCGAGCGCGGCGTCCTTCTCGATATACTTGCGGTATTCCTTGATGGTGGTGGCGCCGATGCAATGGAGTTCGCCTCGGGCCAACGCCGGCTTGAGCATGTTGGAGGCGTCGACGGCGCCTTCCGCCGCGCCTGCTCCGACCATGGTGTGCATCTCGTCGATGAAGAGGATGATCTCACCCTGACTGTCCGTGACCTCCTTCAAAACGGCCTTCAACCGGTCCTCGAACTCGCCGCGGTACTTGGCCCCGGCGATGAGGGCGCCCATGTCTAGGGCCACGACGCGCTTGTCCTTGAGGGTCTCGGGGACGTCGCCCTGAACGATCCGCTGGGCGAGACCTTCGACGATGGCGGTCTTGCCGACACCCGGTTCGCCGATCAGGACAGGGTTGTTTTTGGTGCGGCGGGAAAGGACCTGAACGACGCGGCGGATCTCGTCGTCCCGGCCGATCACCGGGTCGAGGGTCCCCTTGGCGGCGATGGCGGTCAGGTCCCGGCTGAAGCGGTCGAGGGCCTGATACTTGTCTTCCGGGTTCTGATCCGTGATGCGTTGCCCTCCCCGGATATCCACGAGGGATTTCAGGATGGCGTCGCGGGTGACGCCCGACCGCGCGAGGATGCGGGCGGCCTCCCCCTGGGATTCGTCGGCGATGGCAAGCAGAATGTGCTCGAGGCTGACGAATTCATCCTTCATCTGCTCGCCTTCCTGGAAGGCTTTGTCAAGGACGGCCTTGGTCCTGGGCGAGATGTAGGCCTGCCCATAGCCGCCGCCGGAGACTTTCGGCATCTTGTCCAGGGCCTCTTCGAAGGTCTGGGTGAGCTGCTTCTGATCCGCCCCGATCTTCGCCAGCAGCGGCGGAACAACGCCTTCCTTCTGTTCGAGGATGGCCCTTGCAAGGTGCTCCGGTTCGATCTGCTGATGCCCGAAACGCTCGGCGAGCTGCTGTGCGACCTGAACGACTTCCTGTCCCTTTAGGGTAAACTTATCGAAACGCATAGATCCGGTTCCTCCTGGGAATGATTCGAGGTGAGGTGCGTTATTGTCTTACGCTCAATTCGCTCTAAAAGTTAGGAACGATCGGGCTGTATGTCAACAAGCGTACGGGATCAGGATCTTTCTTCGAAGGCCTGCACCTGGTAGATCAGGACCTCCAGACCCCCTTTGCGCCAGGCCTCCGGGTCCAGTCCGGCCTTCATACACAGGTGGGCCAGGAATTCCTCTTTCCGGGGCAATTGCTCCCAGACCTGCGGGAGAAAGGTCGCCTGGTGGTATCCCTTTTTGAGGATGACCCCGTCCACCCCGGGCCTCAGTTTGGCGAGGAGGTCGGCGGCGCTGGTGTAGGTCAAGGGTTGGGGTTCGGTCAGGACGCTGACCTCGATCGCGATCCGGTCGAGTTCATCGGCCGACAAAGGGCGGAAGCGGGGGTCCCGGAAGGCGGCGCTGAGGGCGTTTTCACGGACGCTCTCGATCAGCGGCGCTTGGGCGGTGATATGTCCGATGCAGCCCCTCAATTGCCCGTTCCTGGTAAGGGTGACGAATGTCCCGCGGCGCTCCTGAAAGACATCGGTATTCAGCCGGTCTGCGCTTGCGCCGGACTCTGCCGGGGCTGTGTGCAGGGCCCTTTCGATCGTTCTGCGAGCGACGTCGATCAGATAACGCCCCTGTTCCGGGGTCAACTGGTCCTCGCGTTCCATGCGGCATGTCCTTTCCCGTGAATGACACGTCTTGACAGTTGCGGAGTCCTCTCGGTGCGAAAGACGACATTGGAAAAGAGATCCTCCACCAGGGATGGAGTCCCGGCCTCCCGGAAATCCTCAGCGTCTTCGACATTCACATCATCATAAGACGATATACCCCGGTGTCAACGTTTCTTTGCCGGCCTTGCAGGTGCCCTTGACGCGGTCCTGAGGATTTCTCCGGTGGCTTGACAGGCGTTGTATGCTCTCCTTATACTCGCTCGAAGCCGGGGGCTCCGTTCAAAGGATTCAGTCCCGCCCTGTCGGGGCGGGTCCCGGTTTCTTCACACCCTTCGGATGCTCAGCCCCACCGGTGCGCTGCGGACCGCGGCGTCTTCGCTGATCATGGGGGTTTGCTTTCGCGCTCCGAAGGCCGGTCCCTGTTTTCGAGGATAGAGAGGAAATCGGGCATGGCAAGGAGATGATCTGAAAGACCCCGCATTCTTTGAACCATGGGGCTGATGTTTTTGCTGCTGCATTCGGGCACAGTAAGGTAGTTTCCATCCGGAAATGGTCTTTTTGGCCAATCTCGGCGTCAATCTGCACGTTTGCTTGTGCGGCGACCCACAGGTCGCCTCCGCGCAAACGCTTGATTTCCTTGATATTGGCCAAAAATCCTCATTTCCGGATTGGAAACTGAGTTCTACCGCGAAATCATTTCCGGATGGACACAAGGTTATGATTGGCGGCATGAATGGTCGAAGAGAAGATCGTCAAGCGATCGAAGCAATCCCCTATCGAAAGGACATCGACCGTGGCCAAGCCAAAGAAAGTAGAAAACCGTGAGGAAAAGCGTGAGCGCGCAGCGCGGATCTTCGAGATCCTCGATCCGCTTTACACCCAGGAGAAGACGGCCCTCAAATTCGAAAACCCGCTCGAACTGCTGATCGCTACGATCCTGTCGGCTCAATGCACGGACAAGCAGGTGAACCAGGTGACCGATAAGCTTTTCCGGAAATATCGCTCCGCCGAGGATTACGTGAAGGTTCCCATCGAGGAACTGGAGGAAGACATCCGCCCGACCGGCTTTTTCCGCAACAAGGCCAAGTCTGTCAAAGGCGCCTGCAAGGGGTTGGTGGAACGGTTCGACGGGCAGGTGCCCGGTACGATGGAGGAGCTTCTGAAACTGCCCGGTGTGGGCCGGAAGACCGCCAACTGCGTTTTGGGGGCCGCTTTCGATGTCCCGGGCGTCGTGGTCGACACCCATGTGAAACGCCTGGCGCAGCGGTTGGGCCTCACAACCAACACGGATCCCAACAAAATAGAAGCCGATCTTGGCGGCCTCCTGCCGCGCGAACGCTGGCGGCGCTTCTCCGACATCCTCATCTACCACGGGCGGGAAATCTGTAAGGCCCGCAATCCTGCCCATGAACGCTGCCCTGTCGCTCATCTTTGTCCGGCTGCAAAGACGACGTAAACGCTGACGGGGAAAATTCGGGTCCAGCTGATCTCCGTGTCCCTCTGGGTTTTTGTTGCTTGGGCGACTGGAAAGCAAGCTGCCAAAACGCAAACGCTTGATTTCCTTGATATTGGCAAACCGGGACCCGCCGCGAAGCGGTGGGACTGAGCACGCGAAGCGTGTGAAGAAAAAATCCTCATTTCCGGATTGGAAACTGGGTTGTACCGGGAAATCATTTCCGGATGGACACGAATGGAAAACGGGGTCATGCTGGATGAAATCTTTCGGGATGCGTGCTATCCCCGGGATTGGTCCGCCCTTTCGATTTGAAAACAAGACGATTTGCAGAAGGCAGGCCTACGAAATAGGGTTTTCAGGAGTAAACGCGATCTAAGAAGGGGTCAGTCGCGATCTTTGACAGGTCGTCCGTAAATGGTTGTGATCAGATGATTTCTTAGAGACTTGGTGCGGCCGCTCAGGAACAGGTTTTTGAAAAGAAGCCTGCGGATAGGAGGTGGAAGTTTAGGCTTTGAATTGTCGCGCATCAGCCACCCTTTTCGGATCCCCGTCCAGGCAGGCCCCAGGATTTGCTCGGAGAGATGACGACCTGAAAGGTCGACGATGGCCACCGAAACGAATTTGAGAGTGAGGGCAAAGCAGAAGGGCATGTCCAAGTGTCCCCATGCTGTCCAAAGAAGATTGCGGATTTCGTATGCGAAACGCCTTTTTGAAGGGGCCGGCCGGGGCCCGAGATGACAGGCGGTCCAGCCGGGATGGAAAACGACACGGTACCCGTTTCGCCACAGGTTGAGAGCCAGTTCCAGGTCGTTGAAACAGAGGAAAAAATCTTTGTATCCACCAACGTTACGGAATGCCTGTGTGTTGATGAGCATGCAGGCGCCGATCGCGTTGGGCCAATCCGTGACCGTGCGGATGCCGTCAATGATTGCACCCCATTCGGATGTACCCGTTTTCTCACTGATGACGTTGAATGCGGTCAGTCCGATCGACGGCGTGTGTGCCGCAAACGCATAGGCTTGTCCGAGGGCGTCGTCGTGAATGAAGCAGTCATCGTCGAGGATCAATGCCCATGGGGTCCTGGCGGCTGCCATGCCCCGGTTCCAGGCGATGCAGCCTTCGTTGGTGGTCGAGGCGATCCATTGGATGTCAGGGTAGCGGACCCTGCCCTCTTCAAGAGTATCATCCGTGGAGGCATTGTCCACCACGATCACTTTTCGAATCAGGGGAGAGGACCTCAGTCGATCGAGATTCCTGAAAAGGACCGGTTTCCGGTTATAGGTGACGATAACCACGTCGATCATGTCAAGAACCAAAAAAGCGCGTGCCCAAGGCCGTTCTTCCCTTCAGCGTTTAGCGCCTGATGGGTGGGGGGCGTTGACAATCTCCGGGTACCATAGGCTCAATTCCTCGCCCATGTCCAGGAGGCTGTTGACGCATTCGACGCCCTGCATCAGACTGTGATCCATATTTCCCACCTCATACCTCCACGCCCCGAATCGCCCGCGTGACAGAATCCCCTGGTTCTCGAGCTTCCGGAGAAGGGGGAAGAGCTCCGCGTCTCGCCCGACAGTGGGGACAGGGTAGCCATAGGGGAGACGGCGGTGCCAGGCGTGGTGGATGGATGACCGGTCGGCGATCAGGTGCGTGTTGAGTGTTCCCTGGATGGCTGAATCGATCACCTTTTCCGGTTGGTGATCTGTAACCGCCGTTTTCGTGTCCTCGCTGATCTCGAGAAGCAGGGACCAGAAGCGGTCGGCATCCGGTACGTTGTTTCGGGAGTAATTGCTGAAAACCGTAACGCGATAAAAAGGGCAATCACTTTCGGGAAAGTACATCCAGCACTTGTCCGCAAGCTCCTCAGGCGGATTTCCGTTCAGAGCGAGTCCCACGACATGCGTGGCGGTGTGTGTCAAGCCGGTTCGGCGCGGCAGGCTGGAATCCCCTTCGATCAAGGCGAGCAGTTGGTCCAGCGGTATGGAACTGATGAGCCGGTCATACCCGTCGGTAGATCCGTCTTCGAATCGAAGGGTTTTTTTGGCGGGATCGACTGTGACGGCCCTTTTTCCGAGAAAACACTGATTTTCAGGGAGGCTTGCAGCCAAGGCCCGCCATATGGATCCGGTTCCTCCGATGCGCGGGAAACGGAATTGGGCGTTCGGTCCCCATGTGCGCTCTTCCTTTTCAAACACCAGGCTCTGAAGGACACTGGCCAGGTCAGTCGGGGCGACGCGCTCGCCGATCCAGTTCCAGTCCATCTCTTCGAGAGGATGGGCCCAGACCTTGAGGTTGTAAGGTCGCATGAAGCAGTCCGCCAGGCCGCGGCCGAAGTTCGCCTCGATCCATTCATCGAAATGGCGGGGCGGGGCTGCAAGAGGGGTGTTGTGGATCTCCAACAGGCCCTGCAGGCACTGCCAGAGAGCCTCTCTGGGCAGTTGGCGGATATTGCGCTGCAGGGGATAGGCGACGAAGCGGTTCCGGATCCAGATCCAGGACTCGCGGCGGTGGGAAACCCAGCCGTCGGATTCGTCGAGAAGTTTCGCCATCAGACGCTCGAAGTATCGGTAATGGGCGAAGAGGACGTGGCCGCCGTAGTCCCACCAGAACCCCTCACTGTCCTGCTCGGAGCCCGCCAGGCCGCCCCAGTCCCGACCCTGTTCGTAGAGGGCCCAATCCATGTGTCCGAGTTCTTGTAAGCGCCAGGCTGCACCCAGGCCGCAGGGGCCTCCGCCGAGGATGATGATGCGCATAAGCAGATCCGCTACGTCTTAGCGTTAAAGGCTCAGGAAATTGGGTTGTGCTGGATGAATCATTTCCGGATGGAAACTACATAACATAGAGATGCAGTCCATGTCACGAGGGATCGAGGTCGGTGGTCTCGGGCATGCGCCAGATCCTCGCCGGTGGGGTGAGCAGCGCTCGGCAGACATCCCAAAGCGTTTTGAACGAGCTGTGAAGCAGTAGCGGTACGTTCAGTCGCTGGATCGTGATCGTTTCGCCTTTTTCATAATTCACTTTCGCGATAGGGAGATTGGTCAGCGCAAGGAATCTGGGCGTGACGGCCGGAGTGATCAGCAGTGGCCTTGCCCTGCTCATTCGCCGGATCGAGGACAGAAGCCGCATCTTGTCGATCGTGGCGACGCTGCCGGATGCGGTGGGCCTGAACGTCAAAAGATGGCTTCTATGGAGAAAAGACGGCCGGTCTTTCCACGGGGCTTCGGGTACGATAAGGTGCAAGCGAAACACGTTTCCCTGAACGAGGAGCTGAGCAAAAAGCGGCTCGGCGCTTTCGATCATGGTTTCTTGAGGTAAAAAAACAAAAATGTCCTCAGGCTTCCGGACTTTTATAAATCTTGCGAGATCGGATTCCGGTAAAGCGATGCCCTTCCTGCCATAGCGCCCCCTGAAAAAATCGTCGATCGCTTCCGAGAACGCCTCGGACACGGCGGTTTCAGACCGAAGACAGTTGTTTGCACCGATCAGATGGAAGCGCAGGATCATTCGTCCCAGGATAAGCCTTCTTTTCAGACCGTTGCAGTAATGGTTGAAAAAGCACAGACCGTTGCGGGCGCGGTAGTAGTTCCTCCAGATGACGGACTTGTCGGACGTCCTGCCTGCCCAGCTGGGATGAAAAACGACGGAATCGTGGGTGGCCAGGACCTTGTATCCGAAGGTCTTGAAGCGTACACCCCATTCCATATCATCCCAATAAATAAAAAAATCCTCGTGCCACAGCCCGACGTTTTTTACGGCGGAGGTCCTGACGAGCAGCGAGCAGGCGGCGACATAGTCGACCTCTTCGATGCTGTTTGTCCCCCTCTGCTGCTGAGGGGTTCCCCTGTTTTGAAGGATGTCGCCGCGCCGGTAATCGATATAAGCCCCGATCTCGATCAGATCTTCGGGATTCTGCTGGTCGAGGATTTTGGAGCCGCAGACAGCTGCGTCTGGGTGGGATTCAAGAACACGGACAAGCATGTCCAGAGACTCAGGGGGTACGAGAACATCATTGTCCAAAAGCCACAAGTAATCGGCGCTCGGTCTATTTGACAGGACCCAGCGCATACCCGCGTTGAATCCACCCGATCCCCCGAGATTTTCTTCGTGCTTCAGGATATGGACGTCTGGATAGGTCAGGCGGACCCGTTCAACGGTTCCGTCAGTCGATGCGTTGTCGACGAGGACCGTTTCGAGGCGATCCGCCGGGTAATCGAGTTTGGAAAGCGCTTCGAGGAGATTGACAACGTCCTCCTTTTTGTTCCATGTGACGATGATGATGGAGATGAAAGGCGCCGGTTTTTCACTCTGCTGGTAAAGTGTCCTGGATGCCAAAAGATGCCGCTCCTGTCATGTAAATCGCGGGGAGGTCGTGGAATGGTCGAACCACCACGGTCTCCTGCTAGATCGGTTTCCTTACGACAAGGATTTTTTCTCTGACGGTCCAATTGAGGATCTGAAAACGCAGGAGGGGGAATATCGACCGAGATGTGAAGATTTTCCATATCCTGGTTTTGAGGATGAGCCTGGAGAAAAACCCGACCGGATCCCTGCGCCATTCACGGGCAGATAGCGCCGATGGGGGAGAATGCCGTGAGTGGACGTTGACGCCTGGTTCGATTCGAAGGCCGCCGTCCTCCTCGCGCACGTCCCAACCTGGTTGAATGAACTCGGCTTTGAGGCCGGCACGGTGAAAAAGGCGGCGGTAATGCGCTGCGGTGTAGGACTGTTCGTTGATCCCGACAAAAAGATTGGGCACCGTGTCTTCGCTCATGTGGATGATCTTCTGACGTCTATAGTAAGGAGGGTGGTAGGCTTCGTGTATGCCGAAAAGGATTCCTCCGGGGCGAAGAACACGGGAAATCTCTTGGACGGCGCGTTCCAGGTCGGAAAAATGGTGCAGGACAGAGCAGCAGAACACTCTGTCAAATGATTCATCGGCAAAAGGCAGGTTCTCGGCATCGGCTTGAATCCGAAGGAATTGAATGGGAAGTCTGTCCATCAATATCTGGCCGTATACCATACGATGGGGATCATAATCCAGTGCGACACCCACAGCACCCGCCTCTACCAGATGGCGGGTGCCCCAGCATTCGGCTGCGCCAAGTTCGAGAGTGCGCCGTCCATGCCAGGGTGTGCCGCATGCGATCACAATCCTCAGATACCGCAACGCTGCCTGATAATAAGGGTGTGGATGATCGGGCAATGCGAGATAGTGTTCAGCCGGATGGTTCCATCCCGCATGCTCCGCTACCCTGGTTTTATGAAGCCAGCCGTTCTTTTCTCTTTCTTTCTCCTGCTGGTGGGAAACATGTGTGGGGAGGAAATTCCAGATCCCTTGATTGGAATCGAACATTCTCCCGCAATTCCTGCAAGAAAGCGATGTTTTATTGTCCGCATAGAGGTGGCTGCCACAGTCCGGACATTGAAAAGATTCGAGCCAATGGGTCAATATTTCATTCATTCTTATCTCAATAGGTGAAGTTTCGCCATCTGTTATTTGTTCCATAAAGCTTCAGGAAGGGCTCCGTTTTTTTTCTTCCATGAAAAAATCTCTTGAGTTTACAGAATAATGTTTCGATTGAAGTTCACATAAAACATATATCTTGTTTCCATCCGGAAATGGTCTTTTTTGCCAATCTCGGTGTCAATCTGCGCATTTGCTTGTGCGGCGACCTACAGGTCGCCTCCGCGCAAACGCTGGATTTCCTTGATATTGGCAAAAAATTTTCATTTCCGGATTGGAAACTGCGTTGTACCGGGAAATCACTTCCGGATGGATACAATCTAGAATAATTCATATTATCCAGGACAGAAGTCTTCTCGTGACCGCGCCAGATTCTTGTTGAAATAAGGGTCATTGTCAATCACATATGGCCATCTTCTTTTAAAAACCGCTTTATCTTGGGCGGATATCACGAGGGGCGTCGAGCGGGCGGCGATATGGTGCCTGAACGTTGCGTAAGGGGTAGATGTGACCAGAAGACCCCGCTCGCGAAGCCGAAGGCAATAATCGGCATCCCAACAATGCCGGTGATATTGTTCATTGAAGCCGCCATGCTGGAGGAAAAGCAGTCGGGGGGTCAGCATGCCGAGTCCCATGACGGCACTGTAGTTCGCGATCATGCGTTTGATGCCGATATACCCGACATCATCCGGTGTGGCACGATTGGCATAGCCCAGAAGGCCGAAGGGACCCATGATGATGCCTGTATGCTCGACGAGCCCGGATGGGTAAAAGACTTTGCCCCCGACGGCACCGATCTCGGGACGCTGACCTTGTTCGAGCAGCGCGGGCAGTGTCTCGGAAGAAAGGATTTCCATAGTGTCATCGAGAAAAAGCAGGAAATCCCCCCGGGCCTTTCGGGCCATGGCGTTGAAACAGGCCGGAGAGCGATCCGCTGTGTTTTGCGGAGAGGCGACATAGGTGAAAGGGAGATCAGGAGGTACGCTTGTCTTGTCAGGGTCGGGGGCGGATGGGTCCATGCAGATGATTTCTCTTCCCGCGCTCGGGATGAGGGCGGCGATGTTCCGGAAAAGGGGGGTTGGCTCAGCAGGATTGCCGGTCAGCAGAACGAGGATGCTGGTTGTACAGGAACGGTTGATTTTTCTGCGAACGCGGTAAACGCCTTTCCATGCATCGGGAGCGTGTTCGGCTGAGCCCTGGATTCCCCTGCGGCGCAAAGCGTCATCCAGCGCGGCCAAACCATTCACGAATACATGGGGTTTCGCCTCCGGTCCGCCGGCTATCGACCCCTCGCTGATCCTCCAGTGGTAGAGTATCTTGGGGATGTGGTGGATGCTCTGGGTTTTTTCGACGGCGCGCAGAAGCAGATCGTAGTCTTGCGATCCGTCGAAACGGGTTCGTGCGCCTCCGAGGTCGTGGAAAAGACTGGATCGGTAGAGCACGAAATGCATGACATAGTTGAAAGAGAGCGCCAGATCGGGATTCCAGTCGGGTTTATACCAAGGCGAACAGAAATGGCCCTTTTCGTCGATTTTATTTTCATCGCAGTAGATGATATCCACTTTGGGATCGCGGGCGATGACGCGTGCATATTCCAATAAAGCGCCTGGATGCAGTTCATCATCCTGGTCCAGGACTCCGAGGTATGAACCGTTGGCCAACGCTGCGGCTTTGTTGACCGCGGCGGAGATTCCCTCGTTGATTTTTGAATGAAGAACCTTGATGCGTATATCCCCTTTCCATTTTCGGAGCATACCGCTGACATGTTCATCATTGGATCCATCATCGACGAGGCAAAGTTCCCAATTCGGGTAGTATTGTTTTTGAACAGATGAAACGGCCTTTTCGAGGAGCGCGATATCGGGTCTATAGACGGGCATCAACACGCTCAGGAGAGGGGGGGTCGGGATGTCCCAGAACAGACGTAAAGCGGGGAAAGATCGATGTTCCTCTCTGCCTGAAGGACGGAGGATGCCTTTCAGCAATGGAGCGACCACATGCCGGTTGAGAAGTCTTTTGAAGTGGGAAAACGGCCGACTTCGCCTGAAGCGCCTGATGATGCGTTTTTCCAGCAATGGTCTAAGAGTGGTCATGATTGCAAGCGGAGATGCAGGTGTTTTTCTTCTTGAGATGTTTTTTATGAAGGGGTTTCACAAAAAGGCGCACTGTAATCATTTAGGATCCTGGACAGGTTCAATGAGATCGCTGGTCAATGAGCAAAATCGCCATGACTCCTCTCCCTTTCTTGTAATTCCGATCTCGTGGGCATGTCCATTCGATGGGGGTATAGGCTGAATAAGGATGCCTCCAGCCAGAGATGAAGGCTGGAGCTTCTTGCCGTCGATGGTGATTTCGTAATTTCGATCCAATGGTTCTGCTTTTAATTTGAGATTGCGCCAAAATTGTTTTTCATACCAGGGAAGATGAATCTTGCAGGTTCCTTCAACAATGGGGTCCCACCGGTGAAATCCGTACAAAAGACCTTCGTAAGAGACATCTTGACGCTGAAATACCTTATGATATGTAGATTTAAAAGGTGTGTAAACCTTATTGTAAAAATGCCTGAAAGCTTTTGTCGATTTTGTTTGTTTATTTAAAACCATCACATCGTAATCCATGAATTCGATAGTGATAAAGGGGATAAAATGATTATAGAGTAATTCTATACGATATATTTCCCAATAGCGTCTTAAACTGCAGCTCAACGTCTTGGTTCCCTCATAATAACGCACAGCGGCCAATACTTCAGGGAGATACAGGAATTTTGCCCCCTTTTTTGCGAGCCGGCACCACAGGTCCCAATCCATGGTGTACACCAAGGATGTATTGATCGTTCCAACTTCATCATAGGCCCTACGCCTGACAAAGCATGCCGGTTGGCAGATGATGCAGGCCTTATATATCTCGGAAATATCACGGCAATGTTTTACGGAAGGATAATATGACAAAAAAAATCCCTCCGGAGTCACAAATACCGCATCGCCGTAGATAACGTCTACATCGAGGTGGCTATCGAAGCAATCAGCCACCTTTTTCAAGGCATCGGGAAAATAGTAATCATCCGCGTTCAGCCAGGCGACGATATCTCCGCATCCTTTTTCGAACCCCTCTTTGATGGCGGCGGATTGGCCGCCGTCTTTTCCCGATCGCGAGTAGGTGATTATATCGGTGTAACGGCTGGCCACCTCGGGAAAGCCGTCTGTCGATCCCCCATCCATCAAGGCGACTTCGAAGGGTACCGTCTGACGCCGAAGGCTTTCGAGCGCGGTTGCCAGGAAATGGCTTTGGTTGAGATTGGGAATGGTGATAGCGAAAGAGGTCATGGTTGCTTCAGACTGTTATGGGTTGTTTGCCATCTGCAGACGTGCAGCAGGGGTTGATCGGCGATACGCTTGTGCACTCTCTTAAGCGGTTGATGTCGCTGGATTGATTTACCGTCTTCAACCGACCGCGCTAAACCATTCCAATGAGAGGAGAGATCCGACGCCGCCCGGAGCGGAGTCTGTCGGCGGTGTATGCACCCAGACCAGCTCAGCCTTCGAACTCGGCGACAAGGAAGGTATGGTCCGAGGGTTTTTGGGCGGCCCGCGCCTCCCGGTCGATCCAGGCGCCTGTAGCCCGGTCTGCCATGGATTGAGTGGTCAGGATGTAGTCGATGCGCCATCCGATGTTGCGCTTGAAACCGTTTGGGACGCGGTAATCCCAGAAAGTATAAAGCCCTCCACCGTCGTGAAACCGGCGGAAGAGGTCGGTCAGCCCCCAATCGAGCAGGGCGCGCAGACGCGTCTGTTCTTCCGGGTGGAAGCCGACCTGACCGGCCAGATGCTCCGGGTCGTGGACATCACGGGCATCCAGAGCGACGTTGAAGTCTCCTACGACCAGCAGGGGGTCTCCAGGCGTAAAGTGCTGCCGGATATAGGTCAGCAGATCCTCGAGCCATTGGAGTTTGTATGCGAATTTGTCGCTGTCCGTCGAGAAACCCTGCGGGACGTATACATTCAGGAGGTGAAAGTTTCCGTACCGGCCCCCGATGAAGCGGGCCTCCTTATCGCCGTGGTCATAGAGGGCTGTACGAATGCCTTCGCCGAAGATTTTGCTCAGGATCGCCACGCCGTTGTACGACTTCTGACCCTTGTAAGCCGAACGGTATCCCATTTCCTCGAACGCCGCGGCAGGAAAGTCCTTGTCCTGGACCTTGATTTCCTGCAGACATAGCACGTCCGGCTGCTGATCTTTCATCCACTGGATAAGCGAAGGCAGACGGACCCGTACAGAATTGGTGTTGAAGGTGGCTATCTTCATCATTTGACGCGTGTACCGGGTTCCTTGGGCTGTTCAGGTGTCAGAAGATGCATGCCCTTCCCATCGGATGCGGCCAGGATCATCCCCTGTGATTCCACCCCCATCAAGGTGACCGGCGCCAGATTGACAACCAGGAGGACCTGTTTTCCGGGCAAGTCCTCGGGTTTGTAATGCTCCTTGATGCCGGCGACGACGGTGCGTTCTCCCCCGGCATCCACCCTGAGCTTGATCAATTTCTTCGATTTGGGGATGGCCTCGGCTGCGAGGATCGTTCCCACCCTGAGGTCCACCTTTTCGAAGTCTTCGTAAGATATCAGTGGTTTGTCGAGTTTCTTCTCCGCCTTGGGCGGTTTGGAGGGAACTGCCGCCGTTTCCTTCCGCCCCTCGATCCGGGGAAAAAGCGCCGGGGCGGTCCGAATGGCCGTGAAAACGTCTTTTTTCCCCCAGTCTTCGAGTTCGGAGAGCATCAGATCGCGGCCTGAGCGGGGCAGCCCGAGCTGCATCTGGATCTTTTCGGCGGACTGCGGCATAAACGGCCAGATCAGGCCCGAGACGATCCGCAGGGTTTCAAGGATATGAGCAATGACGGTGCCCAGGCGCTCGCGGTCGGATTTGGCGAGGACCCAGGGCGCGGTTTCGTCGATGTATTTGTTGACATGGTTGATGATTTCCCAGACCGCCATCAGGGCCTTGTGAAAGGCCGGTTCGAGCATGAACGCCGTAAAGCGGCCCACGAGTGCGAGGGCATGGGCCTTCAGCGTGTCATCGATCGGCTGCGTCGGCCCCTGGATGTCAGGGTACTGCCCGCTGAAGAATTTGTTGACCATGGTCGCGCTGCGGCTCACCAGATTGCCGAGGTCATTGGCGAGGTCTGCATTGACCCGGGTGATGAACCCCTCTTCGCTGAAATCGGAATCCAGGCCGAACACCATCTCGCGCATCAGAAAATAGCGAAAGGCGTCAAGGCCGTAACGGTCCACCATGTCGAGGGGTTTCACTACGTTCCCGAGGCTTTTCGACATCTTGCCCTTGTCGATGATCCAGTATCCATGGACGTTCAGATGCCGGTAGGGTTCGATCCCGGCCGATTTCAGCATACAGGGCCAGTAGATGCCGTGCGGTTTGAGGATGTCCTTGGCGATGACATGCTGCGCGGCAGGCCAGAATGTCTTGAAGTTTTGGCCTTCTGGATATTCGAGGGCGGAGATGTAATTGATCAGGGCGTCGAACCACACATAGGTGACGAAGTTGTCGTCGAAAGGCAGGGGGATCCCCCATTCGAGGCGCGATTTGGGGCGGGAGATGCAGAGGTCTTCCAGCGGCTCCTTCAGAAAGGAAAGGACCTCGTTCCGGTAGCGTTCAGGGCGGATAAAATCCGGATTTCGTTCGATGTGATCGCGTAGCCAGTCCTGGTAGCGGCTCATCCTGAAAAAGTAATTGGCCTCCCGGATCACCTCGGGCGGCGTCCGATGGTCGGGGCATTTTCCGTCCACCAACTCCCGCTCGGTGTAGAACCGCTCGCAGCCATAGCAATAAAGGCCTTCGTATTCGCTGAAATAAATATCCCCCTGTTCCTTGACGCGTGTAAGGATATCCTGGACAACGGCCTTGTGCGTGGGATCGGTGGTCCGGATAAAATGCGAATGGGAGATGTTCAGCTTGGGCCAGAGCTGACGGAACATCCCGCTGATGCGGTCGACGTAGGCGGCCGGAGACTCGCCGGCGGCATCGGCGGCCTTGACGATTTTGTCGCCGTGCTCGTCGGTCCCGGTCAGGAAAAAGGTGTTCTCCCCCCGCAGCAGATGAAAGCGGTTGAGGACGTCCGCCACGATCGTCGAATAGGCGTGTCCGAGATGCGGCTCCGCGTTGACATAGTATATAGGTGTGGTGATGTAGAAGGTCGGCAAGATTATCCTGGTTACTCCTTTGGTGGTTTCTTCTTCTTTATGAAGAGGCCGTCTTTTGTCAAATCGCCTATGCCCACTTCAATTTCTTCCCCCGATTCCAGGGCGACGGTAAGGGTCTCCATCAGCACGTTCTGGCGGACGACACGCCCTTCGCCCTGTTCTGTGGAGACCTTCTTGCCGATCTTCGGCAGGTTCTTCTTCATCTTCTCATAGAAGCCGTGCTCGTAGGACAAACAGCACATCAACCTTCCGCACATGCCGGATATCTTGGTCGGATTGAGGGAAAGATTCTGTTCTTTGGCCATCTTGATGGTCACGGGTTCGAAGTTGCTGAGGAAGCTGGCGCAGCAAAGCGGACGTCCACAGGTCCCGAGGCCGCCGACCATCTTTGCCTGATGCCGCACACCGATTTGGCGCATCTCGATCCGTGTGCGGAACCTCTTGACGAGGTCCTTGACCAGGGCACGAAAGTCCACCCGCCCGTCGGCCGTGAAAAAGACGACGAATTTGCTGCCATCGAACCGGCGCTCCACGCCGACGAGGCTCATGGGAAGCTCCCTCGCTTCTACCCGTTCAAGACAGGCTTCGTAGACCTCCTGCTCGAGGCGCGCGTTTTCCTCGAAACGGCTTATCTCCTCCTCCGTAGCGAGCCGAAAGACCTTTTGCAGCGGTCTTTGAGGGACCTGTGGCGGGCGGTTCCGCGGTTCTGTGCAGACACACCCAACGGCGGGGCCTTCTTCGGTCACCAACATGACCTTGTCGCCCTTGTTCAGTACAAAGTGCCCCGATTCGAAATTATATATCTTCCCATCGGGTTTGAATTGGATGCCGACGATTTTGCTCATGCCATTTCCTGCTGTTTCAGCGATATCTTTACCCGGAAGGCGCGGAAGTACGCTCGCTGCGCGCAGATAGACCCCCTCGAAAATGCAAGAGGCCTTCTTTCGACCCGGCCTTGGCTACGATTTTCAGTGCCCGGCTCGGGGCCGCGCCTCCAATAAGACGCTTTTGCGCCGGCGCCTGGATCGCACGCAGCCGAAAAGGCCTGCTGCCTGCCGTTTGGCCCGTTTGCCTTAAAACGCGCGCAGGGAGCACTCTGGCTCGGATATCGGCGTTTATAGATCAGAAAGGTCCGGTGCACCGGTACTGGTTTTACGGCGCCGCGGAGATCCTTCTTAGCCCGAAGATCAGATGGGTCAACACGAGGCCTGTATTGCGATTCTTCAAAATATCGCGGCGCGCCCGGTCCAGGCGAAAAATGCCGTCTATCAAATCAACTATTTTAAACCGTTCGGCGATCTTTTTCAACTGCCGAGAGAAATCGCGATTGATCAGGAGGGATTCGGGAGCACCCGTTCGAGCAAGCAGGAGATCACGGTACCAGCTTTCCCATACAGAGAGAAGATCCTGCAGCCCCGGCAGATTGTCACCGGAATTTTCGAGGCGGACCTTCGCGTCCTCGGCGGCACATTCCGCTGCAAGTGTGAAAACGGCATCCACAGGCTTCGACAGCATGTCTATCAATTGGAGCAGCCAGTTCCGCCGCTTTTCGAGGAAGGGTCCCGTGACCATTTTCAGCGCCATCCCAAGGCTTCCGCCGCAGATCGCGGCCGCGACCCCTGCGGCTTCTGGGTCGGTCTGGTGGTGCTGCGTCAGCCATGCAGCGATTTCCCGGCTATCGAGGGGCTGGAAAGCGATCCGCTGGCAGCGCGAAACGATGGTTGGGAGAAGGTCTCCCGGTTCCACGGCCTGGAGGATCAGGATATTTCCGGGAGGCGGCTCCTCCAGCGTCTTCAGGAAGGCGTTGGCGGCCTCCTCCGTCATGGCCTGAGCCCGCCGGACGACGCTGATGCGGTAGGGAGCCGAAACCGGTGCAAAAGCGAGTTTGCGATTCAGGCCGCGGACCTGATCGATCTTGATGTTCGCACCTTCGGGCTGGATGAAAAGCAGATCGGGGTGGTTGCCGCCAAGGATCTGTCTGCAGGGGGCGCATCGTCCGCAGCCCTTTTCCTCGATCGGTGCGGTGCAGTTCAGATGCATCGCCATGGCGCGTGCGGTCGAGGTCTTCCCGACGCCCCGGATGCCTGTGAAAAGGTAGGCATGGGGCATTTGATCCCGCTTCATGGCCTGGCGGAGCAGGCCGATCGCCCTCGATTGTCCTATGATGTCGGAAAAAGACATGTCTCGCCGTGCGCGGGGCCTTCCGGCAGGAGCGGAAGGAGAATGGACCAGATCTCTTCTTCCAGACGGTCGACGGTCAACGTTGCGTCCAGGATGCGGAAGCGCCCGCCAAGACCCTCCGAACGCGCCAGTGCGAGATAGCCCTCGCGGACGGATTGGTGAAAGGCCTCGGACTCGTTTTCAAAGCGGTTTTGGCCGGTGAGGTCGGCCTGGCTTACTGCAGCCTCCCGCTGCCGCGCGCGGGCGAGCGCGATGCCGACCGGACAGTCGAGAAGGAATGTGATATCCGGGGTGAAGCCCCGGGCGGCCGTCCGGTTCAGCGAGGCCACGAAAAGAGGGTCCTGCCCTCTGGCATACCCCTGGTAAACCGTAGTGGCATCATAGAAGCGGTCGCAGACGACCCATCGACCCGCTTTGCGGTCCGGTTCGATAACCTCGAAGACATGCTGTGCGCGGTCCGCCTCGTAGAGGAAAAGCTCAGCCAGGGGGGAAAGATCACAATTGCGCGCGTCCAGCAGTATCCGCCGTATATTCCCGCCGATGCGGGTCCCGCCGGGTTCGATCGTAAACCGGATGGGAACGCCACGATCCTCCAGACGGTGCGCAAGCCGTTTGGCCTGCGTCGATTTGCCGCACCCCTCGATCCCTTCGAACGTTATGAACACGGCGCAGGCCTTGTATTTGTTTTCATGTTTGCTCCCTGTCATTTCCCTGTGTCGGGCAAGAATTTCAGCCTTCCCTTCCCGGAAGGGTTTCGGTGAGGAGTTGTGCCCGCCCAGACACGATGCTCGGGAACGTGGCAGGTTCCCCGATCAGGCGCGTACATTTTCGTATCCATCCGGAAAGGATGGTCCAACACAATCCCATTTCCGGATGGAAACGAGTATAGGGTAAAAGAGCCCCGGCAGGCAAGGGACAAAAGTGTTTCTTCGGGGCGGTGGCCCCGGGTGAGCCTCCAGCGAAGAGAAGAAAGCCGGTTGGCCGCACGGTCGAGGACGCCGGATCAGGCTTCAAGGCATTTTCTCTATTGACAAACTTTTAAAAGTGGCTACTATTCCGACGCTTCAGGAAGAAAATCTGCAGCATTAACATTTTTCAATCGAGGTGTGATACTTGGCGGTACTAATGGCAGAAGAAACTTTTCCGGAGGGAGGCGACATGCAGGAAGGCAGGAAGGATTTCTTGAGTCAACTCGAGCGTCGCAAGCAGGAGTACGAGGGGACCTTACGCCAACTGGTTGCCAACCAGAAGGAGTTTTACGATCGCTTTTCGGATGACAACAGCAACGATGAAACCGACCATGCCCAGCGGGAGATCTCGGCCTGCAGCAACTACAGCCTGATCGAGCGGAAGACACGGGAACTGAAGAACATCGAGCGGCTGATCCGGAAGGTCATGAAGGATGAGAGTTTTGGGCTGTGTGAGGAATGCGGTGAACAGATCCCGATGGAGCGGCTGCTGATCGTTCCGGAGACAGCCCTTTGCGTTGCCTGCCAAAGCGATCTCGAAAAGTTCTCTCACATGCGCGATCTGGCAGCCCACCGCTCCGGGCTTGGCAAGAAGCGAGATTGGGACGACATCGGTTGGGTCGATGAGGTGGAGGACGACCTCTGTCTTTATGAGGTGGACCTGAGCGCTGATGTGGATGGAGATGCAGCCGAGATCGAGGAATCCGCCGCGGACATGTAATGAGCGTATCTCGGAAGCCCCGAGAAACGACGAACCATCCAAACCTCCCCGAGGGGCCGCACGCCGGCCTGACGGGGAGTTTTGTTTTTGAGGGTTGCAGGCACCGAAGGTAAAAAGGGGACATCGGCAGGCGCCCCCAAGGTTTTTTGTCTGGTGAACTCTGAGCGGGGCCTGCCGGCGGGCCGACTGGTATGACCTACATCGCCTTGCAGACCTGTTCGATGGCCGCAGCCATGGCTTCGTCCTCTTTGCGGATATCTTCGAGGGTCTTGCCGGTGACTTGTTTGGGGCGCGGCTCCAGGCCGTATTTCCACTTGAGAAAACGTACCCCGGTGCTGGGGTAAAGGGCTACGATCAGGAGGTCGAATTCGCTTTTTGCCAGGGTGCCTGCATTCTGGCGGGCCTTATCGAGTTCGGGCTCGAGATAGTCTGCCGCCCGCCCGGTCACAGGCGTTTCCCCCCTCTTGTAGCCTTTCAGGATGCTCTTCTGGACCTGCGGGTCGACTGGTGTCGGGGTCTTTCCGTAAAGCCCGTATACGAGATCCTTGACCTCGTTCGTCACCATTTTGTAACGCCCGAAAAGGACGTTCAAAACGGCCTGGACACCTACGATCTGACTGGTAGGGGTGACGAGCGGCGGCATGCCGAGTTCCTTCCGTGTCACCGCCACCTCCCGGTAGACCTCCTGCAGTCGGTCGAGGGCTTTCGCTTCCTTCAGTTGGCTGACCAAATTGGAGATCATTCCACCCGGTACCTGATGCTGCAGAACCCCGGTGTCGATGACCGACATGCGATGCTTGGCGAGATAATCGCGATACTTGGGGGCCACGGACTCGATGTGCTCCCCGAGCTCCAGAAGCAAGGCGAGATCGAACCCGGTGTCCCGGACGGTTTCGTACAAGGTCGCGACGATGGGTTCCACCGCAGGCTGGGAGGTGCGCAACGCGAAGGGGGCGAGGCATGTGTCGACGATGTCCACGCCGGCCTTGACCGCCTCCAGGTAGACCATGGAAGCCATGCCGCTCGTGTAATGGGTGTGCAGTTGGATGGGGATGGTGATCTCTTTCTTCAGGGCGGTGATCAGCTTGGCGATATCGAAGGGGGACATGATTCCGGCCATGTCCTTCAGGCACAGCGTGTCCGCCCCCATATCCTGAAGCTCTTTGGCCTTGCCGATGTAATAGTTCAGGTTGAAGACCTCGCCACCCATCCGGCGCTCGGTCAGGGAGTAGCATATGGTCCCCTGGAAATGCTTCCCGTTGGCCTTGATCCGCTCGACTACGGTTTGGAAGTTGCGGAAATCGTTCAAGGCATCGAATACCCTGAAGACGTCCATCCCTGCCTCGCAGGTCTTGTCGACGAAGAGTCGGGCGACGTCGTCGGCGTAGTTACGGTAGCCGACCAGGTTCTGCCCTCGAAGGAGCATGGAAAAGGGGGTTTTCCGGATATACTTTTTGAGGATTTTGATCCGTTCGAAGGGGTCTTCCCCGAGGAAGCGGTGCATCGAATCGAAGGTGGCGCCGCCCCAGACCTCCATGGCCCAGAACCCGACTTCATCCATTTTTTCGGCGATGGGCAGCATATCCTCGGTCCGCATGCGGGTGGCCAGGAGAGATTGATGACCATCACGAAAGGTGTTATCCTGAATCTTCAAGGGGTTTTTGGGGCCGCTTTCCAGAAAGTTGTCCATGTTGAAACCTCCAGTGATAAGATTCGGTTGGCACCTGTTTCCCTTGAATTGCAAGCGGTCTGATGTTGTTCGGGGGGAGGATGCCGCCCGGCAGCGGGGGCGAAATGCGACCAGGAGAAACAAAATGCTGCAAGGTCACCCACTATATTTTGGACTGGTATGTCAGGTCAAGGAATTTCAGTCTGTGTGCTCCTCGAGGACCCGGTGTTCGCTCCTTTTCCTTGAGACGTGGGGGTTTTCGTCTGAGTGAAGGGCCGGTGCCGAAATCGGCGGAAGAGGTTCTGAACGGATGAATATCGGCAAAGGTCATAGTTCCTCGCGTGGATTGGAGCGCTTCGATGCGCATGGAGTTCAGGAATGGGTTTGACGTCCAGCGGGCGGGAGCCTCGGGTTTACCGTGTCAGTGAGCTGACCGGAGAGATTCAGGTTCTGCTCGAAAGCCGCTTCGATTTCATTTGGTTGGAGGCCGAGATTTCCAATTTCAGCGCCCCCGCGTCCGGCCATTACTACATGATCCTCAAGGACGAGCAGGCGCAGATCCGGGGGGTGATGTTCCGCCCACAGGCGCGCGGTCTGAAGTTCGTACCCGAAAACGGGATGAAGATCCTGGCGCAGGGCCGCATCGGCGTCTATGCCCCGCGGGGGGAATATCAGCTTATCCTGGATTACCTGGAGCCTTTGGGGGTCGGCGCCTTGGCCCTCGCCTTCGAGCAGTTGAAACGCAAACTCGCCGCCGAGGGCCTGTTCGACATGACGCTCAAGCGGCCTCTGCCCTTTCTTCCGCAGCGCGTCGCGCTCGTGACTTCGCCGTCCGGCGCTGCGGTCCAGGATTTTCTCAAGATCATTTACCGGCGTTTCGCGAATCTCGAAGTCATCGTCGTGCCCTCTCGTGTCCAGGGAGCAGAGGCCCTCTCCGATCTCCTGGCTGCGCTCGAGGCGGCGGATCGGTACGTGAAGCCCGATGTGATCGTTATCGCCCGAGGCGGCGGTTCCCTGGAAGACCTGTGGCCTTTCAATCAGGAGGAATTGGCGCGGGCGATCAGGCGGTCCAATGCTCCGGTCGTATCGGCGGTCGGGCATGAGACCGACTGGACGATTGCCGATATGGCCGCAGATGTCAGGGCCCCGACTCCCTCGGCGGCGGCCGAGATGCTTGTAAAGGAAAAGGAGGAACTGGTGCGCCGTCTGCAGGATTGGCGGCAGCGCCTGCGCAGGTCGATCGGATATCTTCTGGATATGCAGGAGGCAAGGTTGAAGTCGCTGCAGCGGACGGTTGCGGCTCCGGTAAGGGCTGTCGAGGCCTGGTGGCTGCGGCTCGATGATCTTCAGGGGCGCTTGTTGCGGCGGATGAAAGCGCGGCTCGACGAAGAGTACCGCCGATTGAGATCGGAGAGCCGCTCCCTGCATTTTTACGCGCCTGCAGCCCGCATCGAGAGAGAGCGGCGGCAGTTGGCTTACAGTGCTTCGAGCCTCGTCAACGGCATCGAAAGGCGCCTGGAAACTTTACGTTTTTCCCTCGATCTGGCGCAGGGGCGCCTAAGGGACTTGAGCCCGGCGGCGGCTTTGCAGCGCGGGTACAGCATCACCTTCAGACTGCCGGAGGAGACCGTTCTTCGTGATGCGGCCGATGTCGGCAAAGGAGAGAGCATCAAGGTGTTGCTTGGTGCAGGGAGCCTCGAGGCGCGGGTGGAAAAGTTAGAAGCGGATCAGCGGTGGGTTTTTGGGTCGCAGCAGACACCCTCGACCTGAGATCGGGGTCAAGGGGATTCGACATGCCGGCTCATTTCCGTCCGGAAATGGTCTTTTCTGCCAATCTCGGCGTCAATCAGCACGTTTGCTTGTGCGGCGACCTGTAGGTCACCTCCGCACAAACGGTTGATTTCCTTGATATTGGCAAAAAATCCTCATTTCCGGACTGGAGACTTTGTCGTGCCGGATGTTCTTGTCCGGCTGCAGCGAAATCGGACATGGGGCCTCTTTCGGAAAGAAAACTACCGCATTGACAGGGTCAACGGCCCGTAGTAAAGGGGAGTCCTGCGCGGATTTTTGCTGGCGTTGCGGGGCCTGGAGGGAGATCGATGCCGGAAAAGACATTTGAAAAGGCCATGGAGCGTTTGGAGGAGATTGTCAAGACCCTCGAAGGCGGGGCGCTCCCGCTCGAGGCGTCTCTGAAGTCCTTCGAGGAAGGCATGAAGCTGGTGCAGTTCTGCTCCGGAAAACTGGAAGAGGCGCAGAAAAAGGTGTCTCTGCTGGTCAAAGAGGGCGAAGAGCGTTTCCGAGTGGTTCCGTTCGACAAGGAGGAGGCCGGCGATGCCTGATGAATCGGTCTTTGATTTCAAGGGTTATCTGAAGACGAAGCGGGAGATGGTGGATCGGGCCTTGCGGGGGATCTTCCCCGCGCCCGAAGGGCTTTCGGCGGATGTAGTCGATGCGATGACCTATAGCCTTTTTGCCGGTGGCAAGCGCCTCCGCCCTATCCTTTGCATTGCCGGGGCCGAGACGGTCGGCGGAAGCGGGGCGGCGGTTCTGCCGGTTGCCTGCGCCCTCGAGTGCATCCACACCTATTCTTTGATCCACGACGATCTGCCGGTCATGGACGACGACGACCTCAGGCGGGGGAAACCCACGAGCCACAAGGTGTACGGCGAGGCCCTGGCGCTCCTTGCCGGGGATGGTCTCCTGACAGAGGCGTTCGACATCATGACCCGCCCGGAGCTGATCCGTGGGCTCCCCGCCGAGCGGCTCCTGAGGGCGATCCACATCATCGCGCACGCATCGGGCTTCAACGGCATGGTCGGGGGACAGGTCGTCGATATCCAGATGGAAGGCCGGACGGCGGACCTCACGACCGTCGATTTCATCCACCGGCATAAGACCGGTGCGCTGATTACGGCGGCCATCGTCTCGGGCGCCGTCCTCGGCGGCGGATCCGAAGAAGACGAGGCCGCCCTGGAATTTTACGGGCTGAAGATCGGCATGGCCTTTCAGATCTCGGATGATATCCTCGATATCGAGGGGGATCGGGAGATTATGGGAAAGCCGGTCGGAAGCGATGAGGCCAGGCAGAAAATGACCTATCCGGCCCTGTTGGGCCTGGAAGAGGCCAGACGGGTCGAGGAAGGGCTCGTGGACGATGCGGTCGAGGCGCTCGCGCGGTTCGACTCGTCTGCGGAACCCCTGCGTCATCTGGCCGCCTATATCATCCAGAGAAAGAAATGAGCGAGAATCAGACAGAGACGATCAAACGGCTCAAAGACATCGATTCTCCCGCGGATCTAAAAGGGCTGTCTATCAAGGCGCTGGAGGAACTGGCGCAGGAGATCCGCAGGACCATCATCGAAACGGTTTCCAGGACGGGCGGGCACCTCGCGCCGAGCCTCGGGGTGGTGGAATTGACCCTGGCGCTTCACTATGTCTTCGATGCGCCCAGGGATAAGATCATCTGGGACGTGGGCCATCAGTCTTACGCCCATAAGCTGATCACCGGTCGGCGTGAGCGTTTTCACACCCTGAGAACACTCGGCGGGATCAGCGGTTTTCCTAAACGCGCCGAAAGCCCCTACGATACATTCGACACCGGGCACAGCAGCACGTCGATTTCGGCCGGGCTTGGGATTGCCACGGCCCTGAAGGTTCATGGAGACCGGCACAAGGTTGTCGCTGTCATCGGCGACGGTTCCATGACGGCCGGCATGGCCTTCGAGGGGCTCAATCAGGCCGGCCATACCGAGAGTGATCTGATCGTGGTCCTGAACGACAACGATATGTCCATTTCTCCCAACGTGGGCGCGATCTCCTCTTTTCTGAGCCGCAAGATGACGGGCAGACGCTTTGTGGGGATGAAGAAGGACCTCGAAAACTTCATCCGGTCGTTGCCCGGTGTGGGTGAAAGCGTGATGAATCTGGTTCGGAAGAGCGAGGATTCCTTCATGACCTTTTTCACGCCAGGCATGCTTTTCGAGGCTTTTAAATTCAAGTATATCGGTCCGATCAACGGTCATCGGCTCGACCGTCTGATCGAGGCCTTCGAGAACACGAAGCACCTCGAAGGGCCGGTGCTGGTGCATGCCCTGACGGTCAAGGGAAAGGGCTACGGGCCGGCCGAAAAGGACCCGTGTCACTACCACGGCGTCGGATGCTTCGAGATTGCAACCGGGACCCTGTTATCCGGTGCGGCTAAACCCGCTCCGACCTATACCGAGATCTTCGGGCGGACCATGACGGAATTGGGGGCGCGGGAGGAGCAGCTCTTCGCGATCACCGCGGCCATGCCGGAGGGGACCGGGCTCGTTGAATTCGCGGAGAAATACCCAGCGCGGTTCATGGATGTGGGGATCGCCGAGCAGCACGCCGTCACGTTCGCGGCCGGATTGTCGACCGAAGGGCTCAGGCCGGTCGTGGCAATCTACTCCACGTTTCTCCAGCGCGCCTATGACCAGATCATCCATGACGTCTGTCTTCCCAACCTCCCCGTCGTTTTCGCCATCGACCGGGGCGGGTTGGTGGGGGAGGACGGCCCGACCCATCACGGGCTGTTCGACCTCGGGTACCTGCGCATGCTGCCGAACATGACCGTCATGGCCCCCAAGGATGAGAACGAACTGCGGCACATGCTCTACACGGCTTTGAAGCACGCGGGACCCGTGGCGGTGCGTTACCCCCGGGCTGCAGGGACGGGGGTAACGATCGAGGAGGATTTTCGTCTGATCGAGATCGGCCGGGGGGAGCTGCTGCGGGAGGGAGGGGACCTCCTGATCGTCGCGGTTGGAAGCATGGTGGCGCCCTCTGTGGCGGCGGCCGAACTGCTGCAGGAAAAGGGGATCGCTGCAGGGGTTTTCAACGCCCGCTTCGTCAAACCGTTGGACGGCCGGATCGCGGATCTCGCCGAGACCTGCGGTCATGTGCTGGTCGTCGAGGAGAACGTCCGTTATGGGGGATTCGGCTCCGCTGTATTGGAACTGTTGAACGACAAGGGTCTCTATGCTGTGCGCGTCAAGCGGATCGGCCTTCCGGATCGGTTTATCGAACACGGGCCTGCAGCTGTCTTGAGAGAGCGCTGCGGCCTGTCTGTGAAAGGGATTGCGGCCGAGGCCCTGGCATGGCGGATGGGAAAGGGCGAACCCACCGGCGGCTGATGGAAGGGGGGAACCGGCATGACGGAAGGCCCGGACAGGATCAGGCTGGATCGCCTGCTGCTGGAACGCGGTCTGGCGGAAAGCCGCGAGAAGGCCAAGGCGATCATCATGGCGGGCGCGGTCCGGGTGGACGGACATGCAGCAGACAAGGCCGGCACTCTCGTCGCGCCGTCCGCTTCGCTCGAGGTGGTCGGCCGGCCGCATCCTTATGTCAGCCGCGGGGGGCTGAAGCTTCAGGCCGCCCTCGATCATTTCTCTATCGATGTCGCGGGATTGACCCTCCTCGATGTAGGCGCCTCGACGGGCGGTTTTACCGATTGCCTGCTTCAGCGGGGGGCGGCGCGGGTTCTGGCTGTCGATGTCGGTTATGGGCAGCTTGACTGGAAACTTCGCCGGGACCCCCGCGTCATCGTCTTCGAGCGGACCAACGCCCGGTATCTGCTGCCGGGTGACCTGCCCGGTCCGATCCACGGGGCTGTCATCGATGCCTCTTTTATTTCCCTCAAGATCATTGTTCCGCCGGTGTCGCGGCTGCTGATGCCCGCATCTTTCATCATTGCGCTGATCAAACCGCAGTTTGAAGCCGGTAAGGGCCAGGTGGGCAAGGGCGGCGTAATCCGCGACCCGGCGTGCCACCGCCGGGTGGTGGAGGAGTTGACAGGCTTTTTCGAGGAAACGGGATGGACGCCGCTTCAGGCGATTCCTTCTCCCATTCTGGGGCCTAAGGGGAACCTCGAGTTTCTGATCTGCCTGAGGCGTACGCTTGCACCGGCCCGTGTTGGAAAAACCGATGCGACGGCACTGGTCTGACAAGATTTCCAGGGTATGGCAAAGCTTCGGTTTTCGATTCGGCCATGCAAGGGCGAGGTCAACGCGGGCGAGGTGAGCCGGAACGGATCATTCGGGCGCTCACCCCTTGAAACGGTTTCTTTCTCGACCGGCTTTGCCCCTTTTCTCACGCACCTTTCCGGCGGGTTTCGGTTCGGCTGATCCCGGCATCGATCCATTCTCTTCTTTGGTATCCATCCGGAAATGCTTATCCAGCGCGACTCGGTTTCCAATCCGGAAATGAGGATTTTTCTTCACACCCTTCGGGTGCTCAGTCCCACCGCTTCGCGGCGGGTCCCGGTTTGGTCAATGCCAATGAAATCGACCGTTTGTGCGGAGGCAACCTCCAGGCCGCCGCACAAACGGTCGATTTTTCGGCCTTGGCCAGGTGTGGACCCGCTCCGGAGGGAATGGCCGATCAGACAGGAGCTTGGAGGAAGGATCCATTTTTCAGGAGCGGAAACATCCTCAGACCGCCATTCTGCTTACGCATGACTATACACCGGGCCAGCCGTTCAAAGGGCATGAATCAGCGCCCCGGGGCTCATGAACAAACAGCCCGGTCCATCAGAAGGCGAAAACTCAGATGCGCAGGGACCGATCAGTGTTTTCCGCGTTTGGAAGCCTTGATGGGATTGATCTTGGTGTCTACTTTCTTGGGGGCTTCTTTTACGTGGGTGGCCATATTGCATTTCGAGAAACGCCACTTCGCTGCGGGATCCGGAAAAACGGTGCAGTATTTTCCGGTGGGGAATTCTTTGACTCTCTGGCAGCCTTCACACTGCTCGACGATGGGATGGCAGCTGCCCCCATTGAACTGGCAGCCTTTCTTTTCCATGAAGGCGCATTCGATGCCTTCTTTTACGGTTGTGCAAAGCATGTCAATCACATCCTTTCGCTGAAAAGTTCGAATTTCGAATCCGCGTTTATGCCGAAAGGCCAACGCATTGTCAAGAAAAATATGCAGCTGCTGAAAAAAATCAAGTGCCGCGGCGTCTTATTTTGATCGCCCCAGGACGATTTCACGGGCGGCGGCTCAGTGATCCACGTCCTGAGAATCGACGAGAAAAAGGCCCAGCTCACGAAGCTGCCTGGGATCCACCTCGGATGGGGCCTCGGTCAAGAGGCATGAGGCGCTGGTCGTTTTCGGGAAGGCAATGACCTCTCTCAGGGACTGCGCCCCTGTCATGAGGGCTACCAGGCGGTCGAACCCTATGGCCATACCGGCATGGGGCGGTGCGCCATACCGGAGGGCTTCCAGGAGGAACCCGAATTTGGTCCGGGCCTGTTCAGGGTTGATGCCGAGCAGCTTGAAGATCTGCTGCTGGAGATCGAGGCGATGGATCCTCACACTCCCGCCGCCGAGCTCGGAGCCGTTCAGCACGAGGTCGTATGCCCGGGCCCGCACCGCGAGCGGATCGGTTTCGAGAAGCGCCTGGTCTTCTTCGAGCGGCGAGGTGAACGGGTGATGCACGGCGGCAAGGCGCCCTTCGGCTTCATCGAATTCAAAGAGCGGGAAGCGGGTGACCCACAGGAAGGCATAACGATCCGGCGGGATGAGGCTGCGTTCCCGGGCGACATGGGAGCGCAGCCGCCCGAGGACCTCATTGGCGATGCGCCGTTCATGGGCCACGCAGAGGATCAGGTCGCCCGGTTCTGCCCCCATCGAGGCGTTGATGGCCCCCTTTTCTTCGAGCTTCAAAAATTTATCGAGGGGCGATTGCCAACCGTCGGGGGTGATCTTGGCCCATGCCAGCCCTTTCGCACCCCACGCAACGGCGAGCGATCCCAGTTCATCCAGGTTTTTTCGGGAGAAAGCGGCGGCGCCTCCAGGCACCCGGATGGCCTTGACCACACCGCCGTCGGCGGCGGTATCCCGAAATACCCTGAATTCCGTGTCGCAGACCTGCTCCGTCAGATTCCGGATTTCCATTCCGAAACGCAGATCCGGCCGGTCCGTGCCGTAGACTTCCATGGCCTCCCGATAGTCCATGCGGCGGATGGGCGCGGGGATCTCGACCCCCTGCACATCGCGGAAGAGGTCGATCATCAGGTCTTCGAAGATCGCCATGACTGTCTCTTCCGTAGCGAACGACATCTCGAGGTCCACCTGGGTGAACTCCGGTTGACGGTCCGCACGGAGATCCTCGTCCCGAAAGCAGCGCACAATCTGGTAATACCGTTCGAAACCCGCCACCATCAGGAGTTGTTTGAAGAGTTGGGGGGATTGGGGAAGCGCGTAAAAACTCCCCCGGTTGACGCGGCTGGGAACCAGATAGTCCCGCGCGCCTTCCGGAGTGCTCTTCGTAAGGAAGGGCGTTTCGACATCCAGAAAGCCCTTCCTGTTCAGAAATGCCCGGATGAACGCGGCAACGCGGTGCCGCTTCTCGAAGGTGGCGAACATCTGGGGCCGCCGCAGCTCGAGATAGCGGTGTTTGAGGCGCAGGGTCTCCGACGCGTCGACGGCGCCGTCGACCTGGAACGGCGGTGTGTCGGTGAGGTTCAAGATCCTCAGTTCGAGGACGCGGATCTCTATGTCGCCGGTGGGGATCTGCCCGTTTTCCTGCCCTTCCAGACGCTTGACGACCTCGCCCCGCACGGCCAGGACCCACTCGTTCCGGAGGACATGCGCCTTCGCGTGGCTTTCGCTGTCTGTTTGCGGATCGAAGACGATCTGGGTGATTCCCTCCCGGTCCCTCAGATCGATGAAGATCAGTTGTCCGAGATCTCTGCGGCTGTTGACCCAACCCATCAGGGTTACCTCTTCGCCGAGATTGGATGCCCGGAGGCCGCCGCAGCTGTGGGTCCTCTGCCAGGTGCTCATGGAGTCGATTTGCATGGTTGCTGCCTTCTTATGCGGGGGAAGCAGGGTTTTCGGTAATCCGTTTGAGGAGCATCGGGACGATATCGCGGGTGCCGATCGTTTCCTGCTGTCCGCTCTGCATGTCCCGGAGGATGGCCTGCCCATCGGCCATCTCCTGTTCACCCAGAATGAGCGCGGTCGAAACCCCCAGCTTGTCGGCCTTCTTCATCTGGGCCTTGAGCCCTTTGGCGCCGTAGCCTATCTCTGCCCAAAGGCCGGCCCTGCGTAAGGCGGCGGCCCAGCCGAAACACGCCTTTTCGGCAGCGTCGCCCAATGCCGCCATGAAAAGATCCGGTTTCCCTGCCGGGCAGGGCCGAAGCTCCTGAAGGAGGGTGATCAGTCTTTCGGCGCCCACCGCAAATCCGATGGCCGGCAGGTCGGGGCCGCCGAGTTGCTTGACCAGTCCGTCGTAGCGGCCGCCCCCGGCAACCGCGTTCTGGGCCCCGAGCCGTTCGGTCTGGAACTCGAAGGTGGTCCGTGAGTAATAATCGAGGCCGCGGACCAGGCGCGGGGCCGGGGTATACTTCACCCCGGAGAGGTCCAGATATTCCTGAAGCCCTTCGAGGTGTCTGCGGCAGTCATCGCAAAGCACATCCAGGATCAGCGGGGCATCCGCCACGGTCTCCCGGCATCCCGGCACCTTGCAGTCCAGGACGCGCAGCGGATTGGTGCGGCTTCTTCGCCGGCAGTCGCTGCATAGGCTTTCCTCCCGGTCCTGCAGATAGATCTGCAGTTCGGCCCGGAAATCGGGCCGGCAGGTTGGGCAGCCGAGGGAGTTGACGCGCAGCGTGAGGTCCTTCAGCCCCAGGGTGTGGAAAAGCGATTCCGCGAGGACGATGATTTCAGCGTCGCTTTTGGGTCCGGGGTCGCCGAAAAATTCGGCATTGATCTGGTGAAACTGTCGGAAACGGCCCTTCTGGGGCCGTTCATGGCGGAACATCGGGCCGATGGTAAAGAGCTTCTGGACCGGATCCTGCTGGTAGAGACGGTTCTGGATGTAGGCTCGGACAACGGAGGCGGTGGCCTCCGGACGCAGGGAGAGCCCTCGGCCTTTGCTGTCCTGGAAGGAGTACATCTCTTTCGAAACGATGTCGGTCTCTTCACCGATGCTGCGTGAAAAAAGCTCCGTCGCCTCGATCAACGGGGTGCGGATTTCCTGAAAACCCGATAGCTGGAACATCCGGCGTGCAGTGGCCTCGGTCTCCTGCCAGTAAGGTGTTTCTTCGGGCAAGATATCTTTGAATCCTTTTATGGTTGCAAATTCCAACGAGGAATCCCCCCAGTTCAGACGGCGTCAAGCCGAGACGCCCGGTTTCAAGAGGCGGCCCGCCTTCTGCGGGGTGCTCGGGCGGGCCGTTTCTGTGTAAAAATATTAATTTTTCAATATACCATTTTTTGCTCTTATAGGGAACCGGATTTATGAAAAAAGGCAGACGAATATTCGGGTGCTGGACAAATCCCGCCGGCATGTTCAGGGAGATGGACGACAAAGCGCGTTCCGCGGCCGGGGCCACTTTCAACCTCGATGGTGCCGTTGTGGTCCTGGACGTTGCGCTGAGCGATGAACAGTCCGAGGCCGGTTCCCTTGCGGATCGAGCTTCTGTGCTTGGTGGTGAAATAGGGATCGAAGATCCTTCCGAGGAGTTCGGGGCTGATTCCCGGGCCGGAATCCTGAACCTCGAGGACGAAGCCGGGGGGGACCGGGGCCTGAAACCGCCGCCGGGTCGTGAGGGTGATGCTTCCGCCTTGCGGCGTGAATTCAACGGCATTGGAGATGAGGTTCAGGATGACCTGCCTGATTTTTTCCGCATCCATAGGAAAGATGCAGGGTTCTGAATTCAAGGCGAGGTGCAGATGGATATTTTTGGTGCTGGCCTGGGGGGTGAACAGCAGGACCATTTTTTCGCAAAGGGAATTCAGATCGGCTGGTTCGAAGTGGCTCTCCTTCGTGCTGGCGAGATCGAGCAGTTGGGTGATCAGGTTGTTGATGCGGGCGACCTCCTCCATACCGATCGCATAAAAGTCTTCGATAAAGGACTTGATGTGGGCCTTTTCCGGCAGCATCTGGATAAAGGTCCCGATGGCCGTCATGGGGTTCTTGATCTCATGAGCCAGAAGGGCCGCCAGGTGGCCGAGAAAGGCGAATTTCTCGGCCTGGTTCAAGAGGATCCGGGAGCGTTTCAATTCCTCCATCTGGGATTTCAAGCGGGAGTAGAGCTTGGCATTCCCGATGGCGATCGCCATAAAAGGGGCGAAGATCTTCAGGGTTTCGCGGGTCTCCTTGGGCACCCCGCGGATGGCCGCGGCATCGATGGCGATCACCCCGACCACCTTCGAATCGATGATCAGGGGGCAGGCATAGATGGCGATCGGCTTGTTTTCCCTTGAAAAGAAATGCTCCTTCTTGAGGTGCTCGCCGCGGACCTCCAGCAGATGGCAGTCCCGGCCCTCCCGGGCGACCTTCGTCAGAATATTGCCTCTCCGCTCGATCGGGATCGAATAATTCTTCATCCATTCCGGCGTTTCGCCTTCAAACCCCCAGGCATGAAGATAATGCAGAGTGTCACCGGTGTCACTGGTGACCATGATGAGTGCCCGGCAGATGCTGCAGGCCTTGGCGAGGATGTCGATCACGGCGGTCAGAAGCTGGTCTTTTTCGAGGATGGTCAGGATGGCCTTGCCGGTTTGCTGAATAGCGATCAACTGGGTGACCTTGCTGTTGAGTTGCAGGTTCAGTTGATTCACCTCTTCGTATTTGCGGACAATGATTTCCTTGTCCTTCTCCTGTTCGGCGATGATCTCTTTCAGCATGGCCCTCGAGGTGAAAAACCGGGAGAAATAGTGCCGCAGGCGGTAGGCGAAGGGCCAGCGGAGATGATATTCGCAATAGGGTGCGCCCTTGAAATAACAGCAGGTTTCCTTGATTTCGAGGGGTTTGTTTACCCAGATGGTCGGAAAATAGGCATACAGTCCCTGGTTATAGAGGCAGATGTCTTTCGAAAGCACCAGTTCGGGATGCCAGTGGAGGCGCAGCACGGCGCTGTTTCGATCCATCCGGTAGAGTTCGATGCGCTTGGTCCGGCTGAACTTGTCGTTGATTCTCTGGATATGGCGCAGACTGCTTTTGGGCGAAAAGAAGATCTTGACCGCCACCTTTTGAAGGTAGCCGAGGGAGCTGTTTTCTACAGCGAAGCGGGCGATTTTGAAAGAGATGTCGGGGTCTTTGAAAAGGATGCGCGCACGCTCGTGGATCTTTACGAGGACGATGCTCGAGATCCAGTTGTTGGGGTCCGTCAGGTATTCGATCGGGTTTTCGAGGGCGTCGATTTCGGGATCGAGACCCCGAATGAATTCGGCGATATCGACGGTGGGTTTGGCAGTCTCCAGATATTCGATGACGGGCTTGATATTGACGCAGCTGGCCTGTGTTTCCATTCCTCCACCTCCATGAGGCAGATTCCATCCGGAAAGAGTCTTTTTATCGTTTCAAAGATCCTGTTCCTCGGCTGCCGTCGTTTCTTGGAGCATGTTCAGCCGGAAGGATTGTCTTTCAGCAAGATCTGCACCCCTCTTCAAGCAATTTCAGTGCCTGAATGCAGGATGAAGGGATGAGATCGTTTCACACCACGGAGGCTGACACAGGTCTTTACAACCCGGCTGCCCTCCGGATATGGGTGCAGAAGACGGCCAATGGGAGGGGGAGCCGCTGGTGCGAAAGAAGAACTGTGCACAAAGAAGTGGGCAGTCGAGGGAACTGAGGTGGTCTGTTCCTGGTGCATCGAGTTCCCGTGCGTGGCGGAACCACATGAAGCGGGGGTCTGCTCCTCCCCTCAACATTCGATGCCGAGGTCATTGATCTTCGAAAGGAGCGTGTTGCGGTGGACCCCAAGGATCTCTGCCGCCTTCTTGCGATTGCCGCGGACGCGGGCCAGTACCTGGCTGAGGAAGTCCTTCTCGAAGGCATTGACGGCTTCCCGGAGCGTCATGTCATGCATCTGCCTGTTTGGAATGCTGAGCCCCGATAAATTTTCGATGCCGATCAGGTCGCTCTTGGTGATGGTGAAAAGCCTCTCGACGAGGTTCTGCAGTTCGCGGACGTTGCCCGGCCACTGATAGGCTGTCAGCTGGGCCAAGGCCTCGTCGGAGAACTGTTTGGCCGGTTTTCCGGTGCGCTGGGCATGGCAGTCGAGGAAGTGCTCGAGAAGGAGAGGAATATCCATGCGCCTCTCGCGCAGCGGCGGCAGTTTGATCGGAAAGACATTCAGACGGTAAAAAAGATCTTCGCGGAAGCGTCCCTCCTGGATCAGGGTCTGCATATCCTTGTTGCAGGCCGCCACAAAGCGGATGTCCGCCTTGATGACCTTGTTGCTGCCAACCCGTTCGAATTCCTTTTCCTGGATGACACGCAGGAGCTTGGCCTGCATGCTGACCTCGAGGCAGTCGATGTCGTCTAAAAAGACCGTACCACCGTCGGCGACCTCGAACTTTCCCATCATGCTCGATACCGCTCCCGTAAACGCCCCTTTCTGGTGGCCAAAGATCTCCGATTCCATCAGGGAAGCCGGAATGGCGGCGCAGTTGATCACTACGAAGGGTTGATCCTTGCGGGAGCTTAGATTGTGGATGGCCCGGGCGACGAGCTCCTTTCCGGTTCCACTCTCGCCCTGAATCAGCACTGCTCCGTCGCTCGAAGCAACTGTCGTGATGAGGTCGAAGACCTCCGTCATCCTCGGGTCTTTCCCAACCATCTTCTCGAAAAGTTGGTAGCGCTGAAGCTCGTGTTTGAGATAGGTGACCTGTTTGAGGAGCCGCTTTTTTTCCTGGGCGCGGTCGAGGACTGCAAGCAGGTCGTCGACGACGAATGGTTTGATGATATACTCATAGGCGCCGGCCTTGATGGCCTTGACGGCAGTCTGTATCTCTTTGACTGCCGTTACCATGACCACCGCCGTGTCCGGGTCCATCTCTTTGAATGTTTTCAGAAGATCGAGGCCGTTTGCGTCCGGCAGGAGGATATCGAGGAGAACCAGGTCGATGGCGTTTCGAGTGAAGGCATCCATAGCCTCTGCGCCGGAGGCGGCCAGGATGACGTCATGATCTTCCTGCAGTACCATCTTGAGGGCCTGCCGGATGCCGTTTTCATCGTCTACAACCAGAACTCTGCCTTTGCGCTTCTCCGCCATTACACCCCCAAATCATACCTGTCAAGTGCTATTCTTTTACAGTATTTGTCGACAGAGTCAAGCAGGAAGCGCTTCTTCACGTAGAGAAAAATCGATTGGGGGCTGTCCTTCTGCAGGGATATTTATGCTGAATAGGTATTTTGCATTCGGAAAGGGTCTTTTTTACCAATTTTGGCGTCAATCCGCACAAACGCTTGGTTTCTTAGACATTGGCTAGAAACGCTCGTTTCCGAATGGACATCTTAGGGAGTTTCCATCCGGAAAAGAACATCCGGCGCGGCAAAGTTTCCAATCCGGAAATGAGGATTTTTCTTCACCGCTTCGCTGCTCAGTCCCACCGCTACGCGGCGGGTCCCTGTTTGGCAAATATCAAGGAAATCGAGCGTTTGTGCGGATGCGACCTGGAGGTCGCCGCACAAGCAAACGTGCAGATTGACGCCGAGATTGGTAAAAAAGACCATTTCCGGATGGAAACTAGGGAGAGATCGAGGGCTGCAAGGCGGTTTTCCGGAGCACCGCTCCCAGGTCGAGCAGGACGGCCAGCCCGCCGCTTTCCATGACGCCGAGTCCGCTGTAAATGCCTGCCCTCGCTACGAGTCCACTGGGAGGCAGAAGAAGGATTTCCCGGTTTCCGAGGACGCGATCCACCGGTATAAGGACGGGTATTGCCGCCAAGTTGTCCTCTGCCTGCTCAAAAGGGACCGTTTTGAGACAGTAGCCGCTTCCAGTTGTGGATTCCGCTCCGGTAAAAAGCGCGCGCAGATCGCATAGAAGGCCGGTCAGTCGTTTGTCTCCCTTCTCGTTCGGGTATATGGCGTCGATCTCGATGGTCGGGAGGCACAGGAGGTAAGGGGTGATCTCGAAGAGAATGCAGGGGATGATGGAGAGGACGAGGGGGAGATCCATCGTGAAGGATGTTCCATTCCCCCCGCTCGAATGGATGCGCATCTCTCCTCCGAGGTGCTTCACCGTTTCTGCGACGACGTCCATGCCGACGCCTCTCCCGGCGACTTGAGAGGTTTTTCGGGCGGAACTGTACCCTGGCTCCAGCGTGATTTTCAGAAAGGTGTCATCGTCCAGCCCTGCGATCTCCTTTGCGGTCAATCCACGCTTTTCCTCGAGGTAACGGGCGATGCCGCCGCGGTCGATTCCTTTCCCGTCGTCGGAAATGGTGAGGAGAAGCCGGTCCCTCCGACGTTCGGCCTTCAGTGAAAGGATTCCGGTTTCCTCTTTGCCGGCTTGTAGACGCTCCAGGGGCATTTCGATCCCATGGGAGACGGCGTTGTTGAGCAGGTGGACGAACGGTTCGCGCAGTCGATCGAACAGGCTCATATCCGCCTGGACTTCGCCTCCAAGGACGCTGATGCGGACGTTTTTCCCCTGTCTCGCTGCGAGGTCGCGGACGGTTCGGCTGAAGAGATCTGTAAAATCCCCGAAGGACATGAGCCGCAGTTGCGCCAGGCGGAAATAGAGCCCCTTCAGCATGGCGCGCATATGCGCGAGCCAGTTCTTGAATCCCGGGAAAAGATATTCCTGCGGCAGCTGTGGCAAGGTCTTCTCGAGGGAAAGGATTTCTTCCGCCAGCCCCAGAAGTTCGTCGACGAGGGAATAGCGGATCCGGATCGCATCGATCGCAGGAGGTGATGCTGTTGGATACCTTCCACCTTCGGCAGGAGACGAACCGGAGTCTTCTTCGAGAAAAGAGGGATTTTCGATGGTGCTCAGGATCGAATCGTATTCCGCGCGGGCTTCCGGTGAAGGCGATGTGCCTTTTCCCTTGACCAGTATGCGAAGCAGGTCCAGGGATTTGAAAAGCGCCCGAAAGGTGGATTCCGAGGCGCCTGCCTGCCCGTTCTGAAATGCCTGGCAGCTGTTTTCCATGCCGTGCGCGAGCGTTGAGATCTTTTCGAAACCCATCGCAAGGGCCATTCCTTTGATGGAATGGATCTTTCCATGGATCTCCCGCCAGAGGCCGCGGTTCGCGGGATCCTTCTCGGCGGCGAGAAGATGACGTTCGGCTTCATCCAGGTATCGTCCGGACTCCCGGACAAAAAGGGCTTCATATTTGGCCAGGTCCATCGGGCTCCACGGTCAGAAGCGACCAGATGCGGTCGGGGGTTAGAACTCGAAAGGCTTCGTCTGCGAAGGAGACGGATAAAGGGTCAACCTTTTGTGGATCGTATTCCATGGGGCCGACAATCATGTCGGTCAGCAGCGCCAATCGGATGCAGGGATCCCAGAGCAGAATGATCCGGCTGTTTGGACCCGATTCGACGGCGGTTTCGCCGTCCAGGAGCACCCCCGGGTCGATCACGTCGTAGACATTGCCGCGATCGTAAAGAAGGCCTTTATGGTAAGGCGGCATCAGCGGGACCGGTGTGAGGACAAACTGATCCAGAACACGCTGAATCTGCTCGGCTCGGAGGGCCAAAGCCTCCTGACCTGTTTTGAAGGCGAACCATTGCATCGTCATTTCAGGGAACCCGGAACCGTCTCTGGGTGTCCATCATCTCCTGTGACAGATTTTGAAGAAAATTCATGGATTCCACGAGCTTTTCCGTGTCGGTTTTTTGCCTTGCGGTGGCGAGGGTTGTCTTCTGGGTGGCGAGATAATTCTGTTTGGCCAATTGGAGGAGATCTTGGAAAGGGTTGAGGATGCCCTTGATCTGGTTCAGCTGAATCTGGATCACCGCTTCCATCCCCTTGGCCTCCGAGAAGATGGCTTCGACCACCGATGAAGTGTCCTTGAAGATCTCGACAATGCCTCGCGTAACTTCGCGTCCCTGTTGAATTTTTTCCTGAGTCGCCTTCAGCGCCGAAACCACGGCCTGGTTGTCCTCCAGTAGTTCCTGGACAATATGCCCGATCTCCTGTGAAGACTGTTTGCTGTTCTCAGCCATGCTCCTGATCTCGTTCGCCACCAGGGCAAAGCCTCTGCCGGCTTCCCCCGCCCTTGTCGCTTCAATGGAAGCGTTCAGGGAGAGCAGGTCCGTTTTTTGGGCGATATCATCGATGATCCGGATGACGACTCTGATCTTCTCGATCTTTTGGGAGAGTTGAAGGATGGGAACAGCGTATTCGGCCATTTGACGCAGGACCTGTTCGAGATTCCCGGCGGTATCCCGGGCATTGCTTTCTCCCATTCGTGTCCGCAGACGGGCCTCGTGCAGCTTGGCTACGGTATCGGCGGATTGCCTTGCCATGTGGTCCAGGCCGTTCAGGGCCTCATTGATCCGGACGGATGTTTCCTGCACGATGACAGTCTGTTTTTCGGATCCGTCCGCGATGGCGGTGGTTGCTTCGCTGATTTCACGACTGTTTTCGAGGGATTTTTCGACCAGCTTGTCGAGGCTGGCGTGGGTTGCCAGCACTTCCCCCGCAACGCGCTGGATGTCGGCGATCATCCTGCGCAGCTCCCCGAGCATGAGCGCGAACCCCTCCTCGAGGTCCCGGACCTCGTCGCATGAGATGATGCCGACCTGGCTCGTAAGGTCTCCCTGGGCGATCCTGCGGGCGGCATCCCGAAGATCGTTCAGACGGCTCAGGAAGGAATGGGAAAAGAGACTCCCGAAAAGAACTCCTGCAATCATCGCCAGCACCGCCGAGATCGACTGGGCGAGAATGAAATCGTCGGTCAGACGGTTTATGGATTCGACCGCAACGAGCATCATCAGGAGCAACAGGAGAAAACCCAAAATCAGTTTGTTCTTGATGCTGGTGCGTCTCATGCCGGCTGATCCTCCAAGGCCAGGGTCCATCCGCTGATCACTCCCTCGACGCGGAAAAGAGAGGCGTAAGCGCGGATTGTTTTGTCTCGAAGTGTTATATAAAAGCGGATGCAGGTTCGATCCTGATCGATCAGGATGCTTTTCAGGATTTCGATGATCCTTCGTCCCGCCCCGCCGCTGAACAGGACACCGATATGGGTACCCAGGGTATCGGTGACGCTTGTACCGAGAATCTTCAGGGCGCGGGCACTAGCCCGCATAACCTTGGCATCCTTGTCGATGACGATAATGCCCAGCCCAATGCTCTCCGTGATGCCGCGCTCGAAATTGAGCCGGTCGATCAGTTCGCTGGTGGTCTGGCGGGGATAAATGTTTGAAGGTTCGATGACAGAATCCCGGCTGTCGAATGGAAGGCCCCCCTCCTGTTCGAAACGGTCTAGAAAATAATGGATTTTTTCCTCCATTTTATCAATCGGGCCTTTCGCGATATAGAAATCGGCTCCGAACGTGTTGATGGTGTCCCACTGTTCAACAACGGTCGAAGAAACGAGTACAAGCGGAAAATGTTTCCCGGGATCTGCGGTCCGTATGAACTCGATCAGCTGACGACCGTCTATTTTCGGCATGACATTGTCGATGAAAACGAGGTCCACGGGGTGATCTTTCAGACCGAGGATGGCTTCTTTCCCATCATAGGCCTTTTGGACCTCGTATCCCCGGCCTTCGAGGAGTTCCGTCAAAAATTCCACGAAGAAGAAATCGTTGTCGACTACCAGGGCTGTTTTCTTCATACATTTCACCTCAATGGATGCATACGCGGCGGACCTCGCTGAAGTCCGTCAGGCCTTCGAATACCTTGAGAATGGCATCTTGTTTCAGAGTCGTCATTCCTTCCTGAACCGCTTGCTCGAAGATCTCTTCCGTATTGGCCTGCTTCTTGATCAACCGCTTGATCCGAGTGGTTCCTTCCATCAGCTCATGGATGCCCAGGCGTCCTCGGTATCCCGTACCCGAGCATTCCTCGCAACCGCCCGGGCGGTAAAACGTCATTTCGGGATCGTACCGGATCCCCGCGGCTTCAAGGGCTTGCTCTCCATACTCGGCGGCCATTTCCTGAAATTCTTCCCGCGTGGGATGGTAGGCCTGGCGGCAGTCTTTGCAGAGCTTTCGCACGAGCCTCTGAGCGATGACGCCCAAAAAGGCATCGGAAAAATTGAGGGCGTTCAGCCCCATGTCCAGGAGCCGGGTGACCGTTTCGGGGGCGCTGTTCGTATGGAGCGTGGAAAAAACCAGGTGACCTGTGAGCGATGCCTCGATGCCGATGGCTGCGGTTTCGGTGTCTCGCATTTCACCGATCATGATTACGTCGGGATCGGCTCTCAGAAAGGAGCGCATCACCCGGGCGAAGTTCAGACCGATCTTGGGTTTCACTTCGACTTGGCGGAGGCCTTTCTGGGTGATCTCTATCGGGTCTTCCGCTGTCCAAATCTTGATGCCCGGCTGATTGATGTGCCCGAGGGCCGCATGAAGGGTGGTGGTTTTTCCTGATCCCGTCGGACCTACACAGAGCACCAGACCATAGGGCTGGCTGATGACGCGTTTGAGGACGCGCAGATTCCGCTCGGTCAGGCCCATCTCGGAGATCTTCATGGCGCCTGCCATGGCGAGGATCCTCAGGACCGCGTCCTCAAAGCCTTCAGCCGTGGGCATGGTCGCAATACGCAGCTCGAAGGAAGGCACCCCCTTGCGCCGGAATTTGATTTTTCCGTCCTGCGGCAGGCGGCGTTCGGCGATATCCAGACCCGCCATGATCTTGAGTCGCGAAAGAATCCCGCGTGCCATGGAATTGGGCACCTGCAGATACTCCTGGCACACGCCGTCCATCCGGAAGCGGATGTGGGTCTTCTTGGAAATGGCGGAGGGTTCGACGTGGATGTCGCTCGCGCTTCGCCGGTATGCGGTGACGAGCACCTGATCCACGAGCCTTACGACCTGGCTCGAGGATTCGTCGAGGAGGTCCTGCTCCTCTTCGAGATCCGCCTCCTCCTCAAAAGAGACATCGGGGATGAGTTCGAGGTCTTCGATCATCTGATCGAGAAACTCTTCCTTTTTTCTGTCGAAAAAAAGGTGAATGAACTCCTCGATATCTTCCTTGATCCCGACACAGAACGAGACGTTTCGGGTCTTGATAAGCGCACGCAGCTGGTCCGTTTTGCGCAGATCACGCGGATCGTCGATCAGGATCTCGACCCCTTTCTTGTCCCAGGACAGAGGAACCCACAGGTCATGGAGGAGAAAAGGCTTCTTGAGGTTGCTGATCAGTTCCACGGGTACCGGTGCCTGGGGGTCGAAGGCCTTGAACGGGCAGCGGTAAAAGAGGGAAAGCGATTTTCCGATCTCCGATTTTTTGATTTTGAACTGGTGAATCAGGACAAATTCGACGCTCCGGCGCATCTTCTTAGAGATGGACAGCGCACGCTGCAGTTGATCGGCGGTCAGGATCTCGGTGTTGAGCAGATATCCATACCGTGAACCGGAAGATAGACAGGACGACAGCCAGCGGAATTTGTCCTGTGCGTCCTGATTGGATGCGTCCAGAGCCAGTGCCTGCTTGTAAAGCTCGAGTGCACTCTCCCTCTGAGAGCGTTTTTCCATTTCGAGGCCAAGCATATATTTGATCTGGGCCTTTCTGAAGGTGTCACAGCCCGATTGTCCCAGGATTTCCTCGATTCGCCCGACTGCTCGATCCCATGAGAGGCCCTGGAGCAGACAGTCCAGGAACGGCGGCAGGATGACCGAGGGCGGGAGATTGTCTCTGAGCGCTTGTTCATAGCGCTGCATCGCCTCTTTGACGAGGCCGAGTTCTTTGAGGTCATTGGCTTGCTCGATCAGGGTCAAGGAGTTCTGTGTATTCGTGATCTTCTGGGGTTCCCCGGTCTCGGTGAAATTTTGAGAAGAGTTCATAGGAGTCCTTCGCTGCTGAGAAGCGTTCCAAGAAAAGGGTTCGGTCAGCTCCGCATTCGATCGCCTCTCCAGGTTCATCGTTTCGGGACTGGGACGGATGAAATGGATGCCGATATCCGCCTCGTCACGAAGTTTCAGGCGCTTTCCTCCGGATCCGATGAATGTTCCGCTTCCGGGCTTGCCGCGCTCTTTTCGAGATGTCCAGCGCGCAGGGTGTCGATGCGGTCGAGGGCCCGATCGAGGCATCGGCGTCTGGTTGTCATCAATGACTCGAATTCTTTTTGGCTTTCGGTGATACGCCGACCCAAAAGATTCATCCTTTCACAGAATTGCCCCCACTGCTGTCTGAAAGTGCTCATCAACATCAGAATTTCAGCGGTGGTCTTCTCCAGGGTGAACTGATCGACGGCTTGCCGGATGACCGCCAATACCGCGAAAAGCGTCAGTGGCGAACAGAGGATGACACTGTTTTTCATGGCATCTTCAATCAGGCCAGGGTCTTGTTCATGGATGAGCGCATACATATGTTCGTTCGGAATGAACAGGAGCACGTAGCCGAGCGTATGCTGCTCCGGGTCGATATAATCCCGTGTCGTGACCTCCTTGATTCGAGCGCGGACATCTTTCAGAAAATCCCTTTGACGCAGATTTTTTTCCACGTCGGAAGAGGTTTCGAGTGACTTGAGATAATTGCTCAGTGGAAATTTGACATCCATGTTCAGCCGGCGGCCTTGAGGAAGAAGGAAGGTGAAATCGGGGCGCGATCCGCCACCTGCTTTCTGTTTCTGCTTATAGTAGTTGATGTTTTCCCGTAGACCGCAAAGCTGCAGAACGTCTTCGGCCATTCTTTCCCCCCACTGCCCCCTGGTCTTGTTGTTCGCCAAGGCCTCGCGCAGGGCCTGGGTCGTTTCGAGAAGGGCCTTCGTTTGCTCCTGGGAGGATATCAGACGGCTGTCGAGTGCTCCGTAAGCCTGATGGCGCTCGCGCTCCAATGCCCGAATCAGCTCCGTAACCTTGTCGAGTTCGCCGCACATCCGGTTGAGTTGGGAATCGATGAGGGCCTTTTTGGCTCCCAGTTCGCTGCCGCTGAGTGTCCTTTCTTCCTTGAAACGGGCATCGGCGAGCTTGAGAAAAGCATCGGTCGAGTGCTCGAGGGCATCCAGGGAGAGCCGGGCGAAAGCGTTTTCGAGCTGCGAAAGCAGGGTCTCGTGCCCCTCGCGCCGGAGCGCTTCGTTCTTCCGGTAAATCTCTTCCGCGATGGCCCGGGCGGATTGAACTCGGGAATGTCTAAATGCAACAGCTGTGCCGAAGCCGAGAAGAAAACCAGCCAGCAAGGTGATGAACAGAAAGGTCCAGTCAATGGAGGTCAAATCGAGCATGCGATTGTCGAATCCCCCTCTTCTAAATGCGATGCCCCGCCGAAGACCGAATCATATACGGAAATGATCTGAGATCAAGTTCTTTCCAGCTCCTCGAAGGTGGCTGGGAAAGGCGAGCGGATGGCCTCAGCCCGGGTTCAGAGGCTGCGGCCGAAGGCAAGCGCCCGTCGATTGATGGCGAACCCAAGCCCTTGGTGGATCAGGTCATGGGGATCTTCTTCGAACGGGAGATAAACGAGTTCAGGGCCCCCTTTGTCGAAGTGCGTCTGCGGCAATCCGCGCAGCACCTCGCACCTCGAAAGGGCGCTTTCTGCGAGGGTCAGCTTGAAGGACTGGGCAGCTTCGCTGCTCGGGAGGGTGACCGGGTGGATGGCCCCATCCGGGAAATGGGGCACAGGTTCGAACTGCTGCTGTGAAAGGGTTATACGGCGCGCCAGTGCCAGGAAAATCTTCGGCTGCACCTTGAAAGCAGGGGCCCAGAACGCCAATGGTGCACGCTCCCAAGCATCGGCGATGATCATGGGTTGGCGGGTGACCCGGATAAGATCGGCAAAGCTGCGCATGTCGATTCCCCGGCTCTCGATGGTGCTGCGCCAAAAGGGCAGGTAGAGCACCCGGGTCCCGGAGGCGGGGATGGTCAAAACCGGCAACCGCACCAGGGTTTCGCCCTGGATCTCCCAGGCGGAGCGGCAATTTTCGCAGGTCAGGACGACGCTGTCCCTTTCGCCGGAAAGATTCCACCCGCAATCTGGACAGAGGGCGGCCAGAAGCGTCACTTTCCAGTCCGGTTTCGGGCGTGTGTCTTGAAAAAGATCCTGCTCGTACGCGGGCAGGTCGGCGAGATGTCTGCAGGTGAGCCCGTCATGGAGACGGCCGTTCCGTGCGAATACCGGTAGATAGATGATACTGACGGCTTCTCCGATGTAAACTCTGTGAAACAAGGGCGATCCTGGCCCGACGACATCGGAGAGCTGGCCGGCCTTTTCGAGGATCCGGGTCGGCCGCTCGGTGATATTGAGAAATTGGCCTGCATTTTCACGGTCAGTCAGAAAATGCATCTTCAGGGCCTGAGGTCTGAGACCGAGGGAAGGCGGCAGACCGTTCAGGGGGTGTCCGGCATGGGTGATGTCCAGTACGCGATGCTCCGTGCCTTGCAGACGGCAGACAAAAACGGTGCCTTTGAAGCGCAGGTAGGGGAGGTAAAGGTAGGGTCTATCCTGGGCTTTAGCGGAGAAGACGTAGCGGAACCGGTCGGCCGTCATGATGACGTGTTGGACGCCGCAAGATGGACAGCGCAGCAGCCGGTCAGTCTCTTCCAAATGTATGGGGCCGCCGCATTGCGGGCATTCCAGTTCAATGGCAGGGTTCATGGCACCCGGTGCGACGGAATGAACCTACCGGAGAACGCGGCTTACAGCGCGGACCGGCGGATCCGTCCGCAAGTGTCCCGGGTCGGTGTGGACGATACTTCCCGCACCCGCCGGGCGGCGCGGGAGACCGATGCCGCTCTTCCGCCCTCACGCCAGCTTCTCCCCGCATTGGTTGCAGAAAAGCGAGTCGGGAAGGTTTTCCGCCGCGCAATGGGGGCAGACCTCGGGGGCGGGCTTCTCATCGGCGGGATGCCCGCATTGAGGGCAAAATCGTGCATGGGGGGGGAGGTTCTTGCTGCAGTTTGCGCAGCGGCCGAAAACGACCTGCTGATGCCCGCAGTAAGGGCAAAAAGCGGCATCGACCGGTACAGGCTGACCGCAATCGGGGCATGTGGAGGCGGGTGGAGGTGATTTTGCGGTGGACGTCCCATTTCCTCCCTGGCGGAACATTTCTGCAAACATGGCCGGCATCATGAATCCCATCCCCATCCCCATGCCGGCGGCAGCCTCTCCGGTCGACCCGGCTGCCCGTTCCATGGCCATGGCCGCTTTCATCTTGACGAACCGATCGAGATCCTGAATAGCGTTGAGCCGGCTTTGATCGTCGATAGCCTGCTGCACCTCGGGCGGAGGGGTGATGGATGTGATATAAAGTTGACGCAGACCCAGACCGAGGTGAGTGAAGTCATTCGTAAGCCTTTCCTTGAGGGTTTCCGAAAAGGCGTCATAGCGGCCGGGAAGGTTGAATACGGTATCGAGCTGTTCACCCAGGTAGTCGTTGAGCCGTGAAACGATGACCCGCCGGAGGTAGCTCTCGATTTCCTCAGTGGAAAAACGGCCCATGGTGCCGACGAGGGTGTTGATGAATAGCGCGGGCTGCACGATCTGGATATTGAAGATCCCGTGGGCGCGCAACCGGATGAGGCCGAGTTCGGAATCCTTGAAGGCCACCGGGTCCCGGGTTCCCCATCTGAGGTTCGGGAAGACCTTCATGTTGACGATGTAGACCTCCGCGCGCAAGGGGCTCGTCATTGCCCACGGAATGGAGAGGATTTTGGTAAGGATCGGGATATTTCCGGTTTGGAGAGTGTGGCGGCCGGGGGCGAAGATATCGCAGGCCTTACCTTTATAGAAGAGGATCCCCGCCTGGCTCTCGCGGAGGATCAGTTGGGCTCCCAACTTGATTTCCCCGGAGCCCTGCTCGGGAATGCGATGAACCAACTCCCGTCCGGTTTCATCGAACCACTCGATGACCTCGAGAAAGACGCGGTTGTTTGAACCCATGGATGTTTGCTTCCTCCGTGTTGCTGGACTGCTACCGGGAAATCATTTCCGGATGAAAACTGCCTGAACGAGGAGCGGTTCTCCCGGGCTCGAGGGCGGCATCTAAAATCAGACGTGTCGTTTAGGCGCATGGTCCGGGAGATGCGTGTTCTGGGGCCGCCAGAGGCGCCCTCCAGGAAGAGGGCTGAGAAGCGGCCCCCGACGCGGATCGAAGGACGGTGCAAAACCTGAACCGCGTCCCCGGGGACGGGTTGTCATTCCCCCGCAGCAGGCGTAAGATACTCCTTTACGAGATGTCTACCAGGGAATCTTTGCAATAAGTGAACCATCGCAAATGCCCGGAACCTGCGCCCGCGGGAAGGTACCCCGGGTATAAGGTCGTCGTGTGGGCGGCGATCGGTTGAGATCACACATCCAGGGAATAAACGGACAGTCGACTTTCTGGATTGGAGGGTCGAAGGTTGTCTGCATGGTTGCCGTGATGGCCCGGCCGGCCAGTCGAGTGATGCGGAAGAACGTTTGGGGAGCGGGGCGGCGGTCCTCAACCATTTGACAATGCTCTGGAGGTTTCTTAAGATTTTCAGAAATCATGGATGCGAGGATAGACACGAGGTAAAACTGCATGGCTAGAGATTTCTATGAGATCCTTGGTGTTCCGCGTACAGCGACCCAGGTGGAGATCAAAAAGGCCTACCGGAAGCTTGCCAGGAAATGGCACCCGGATATCAATCCCGGCAATGTGGACGCGGAGCGGACCTTCAAGGAAATATCGCAGGCGTATGACTGCCTCGGGAACCCCGAAAAACGGAAGATATATGACGAGTTTGGGGAGGAGGGGCTCCAGTCGGGTTTCGATGCCGGAAAAGCCAGGGAATACAGGGACTGGCAGCAGGCCTACAAACAGCAGGCGGGCGCGGGCCGTGCAGAACCCGAATTTGGCCGGTATCAGGGCTACGAGGACCTTTTCGGCGATATTTTCGATTTCGGGGGCGGCCAAAGGACGGTTCGGGGCCGCGGTCCGCGGAAGGGCAGGGACATCGAACATCCTATGGAAGTGGATTTGATCTCGGCTTTGAAAGGCTTCGAGACCGAACTCTCCATGCAGAAAATGACGACCTGCGCTCTCTGCAAGGGTTCGGGGATGGATCCAGGCTCCAGGATGACCCCCTGCCCTGCCTGCGGAGGATCTGGGCGGATCAATGTCGCTGAGGGGCCCATGCGTTTCACCAAGCCCTGCCCGCAGTGCGGAGGGCATGGACAGATCGGGAAGCCTTGCCCGGCGTGCGGCGGAACCGGGCAGACCATGGGAGTGGAGCGGATTCGTGTGGTGATACCCGAAGGGGTGAGAGAAGGGTCGCGGGTGCGTGTTGCCGGCAAGGGGGAGCCGGGGACGGACGGTGGGCCTGCGGGGGATGTTTTTCTGGTCATCCATCTCAAGCCGCATCCTTTCCTCAGGCGCGAGGAAGACAACCTTTATATGGAGCTGCCGATTACCGTGACAGAGGCTGTCAAGGGCGGCACCGTGACGGTTCCCACTCCAAGGGGGACGGTGAAAGTCAAGGTGCCGCCGCGCAGTCAGAGCGGACAGACGCTCAAACTGCGCGGGAAGGGTGCGAAAAACCCCAAAACCAAGGCCTATGGGGATCTGATGCTGAAGCTGGTGGTGAAAGTGCCGAAGACTGACGACGAGGAGGCATTGAAGGCGGCGGAGGCTCTCTCGTCCTTTTACGGTGAAGACATTCGGGAAGGAATCCGCTTTTAGGGAGAATCCATTCGGAAATGCTTTATCCGGCACAACCCAGTTTCCAATCCGGAAATGAGGATTTTTTGCCAATATCAAGGAAATCAAACGTTTGCGCGGAGGCGACCTGGTGGTCGCCGCACAAGCAAACGTGCAGATTGACGCCGAGATTGGCAAAAAAGACCATTTCCGGATTGGAAACTAGGGAGATATCGGGGAAGGCCGCAATATAAGCCCAGACCAACATCCGTGCCCTGACCCTGGGATTGTATGGAGAGGTCCGACAATGACCAAAGATTACTGGACGATTACGGAAGTGATCGAGACCTTCGAACTGGATGAGAACATACTGTCCGAACTCGAATCCGAAGAGATCGTCTGCCCGGTATGCGAAGAGGGGAGTTCGGCCAAGCTTTTCAGCGCTGGAGATCTGGAGACTCTCAGACTGACGAAAATCTTCATAGAGGACATGGGGGTCAACCTTCCAGGAGTGGAGGTGATCCTGCGGATGCGCCGGAACATGATCGATATGCGCCGGCAGTTCGATGCGATCATGGAGGAATTGGCCGCGCAACTCAAGAAATGATTTGCGCCGCTTCGACGGCTTTCTACTGAAGGACCATACGGTTCATCCTTGTCTGAATTACCTTTTCGTTCAATGAATTACCGGTGCATCCATTCTTTTTGTAATCGGGTTCCACCCGGCAACGGTCTAGGGGTATAGGTTCGTTTCCTTCGGGTTTGGCGTCCAGGCTGGAAAGCCGCCGTTTGATGGCTTCGTGGCTGAAGTCTCCAACAAAAGACGGGTCTTTCTGAAATCGGTTGACATTTACATCCATTCCCTATACAAATATCTATTTTTGGGTTGCTCCTTGTCCCTGTAAAGTCGACCCGACGGAGGCTCGGCCTGATGCGGGGACCAAAATGCCCCCTTTTTGGGGAAAGTCCGAAAGGAGAAGGTTTGGGATGCGGTATTACGAAACTCTCTACCTGATTAATCCGGATCTGGCGGAGGAAGACTACCAGAGTGTTTCCAGGAAGTTTACCGACCTCCTCGGCAAGCAGAAGGGTGAACTGATCGAGGTGCAGGACTGGGGCAGAAGACCTTTGGCCTATGACGTCAGGAAATTTGACAAGGCCTATTTTGTGCTGATCAGGTTCTGCGGCGAGAACCAGGTGCCGGAGGAACTGCAGCGCGAGATGAGGCTGGATGACCGGGTCCTCAAGTATCAGACTGTCAAGCTGAGCGAAGATGCCGATCCCGAGGCATTGAAGCGGCAGGTGGAGGAGGCCCGGACGAAATCGCAGGAAGGGCCAAAATCGGAAACCGAAGAGGAACCGGAATCAGGGGAAGGAGAGGAATAAGATGGCATTCAATCGTGAGAGAGGAAGGTTCAAAAGGACCTTTCATAGAAGGAAGGTCTGCCGGTTTTGCGCCGACAGCAGCCTTGTCATCGATTATAAGGACGTCAAGACCCTGAGACATTTCACCACCGAGCGGGGCAAGATCACACCGCGCCGGATCTCGGGCAATTGTGCCAAACACCAGCGGATGCTGACGGTTGCGATCAAGCAGGCTCGAAACATCGCGCTGTTGCCGTATACGACGTCAACCCTGCGCTGACGGAAGGGCCTGAAGCCGAGGCTGTGGCCTGACCAAATCGACGCGTTCCTGGAACCACGCGCCAGAGATCCCATGAAGCCGATCGATGTACTGGGGTGCGCAGGGTGGGCCGGTCTGTTGCTGTCCATGCCGGTATGGCTTCCTCTGTTCGGTCCTTTGTTCAGCCTCCTGGCCCCCTTGCCCTTCTTCTACTATTCCATCAAACTTGGATCGCGCCAGGGCCTCAAACTGACGGTTCTGGTGCTTGCCGTGATCGGTCTGGCTGCGCAGTTGGGCGGTGGAGTGCATATCGCGGTCTTGGGAGTGGAATTCGGGGCGCTTGGGTTCATGCTGGCCTTTTTCACGGAAAGGGGCCATGCCCCGGGGCGCGTCATTTTTCTGACGACGGCCGTCATGGGCATTCTGGGGATGGGGCTGCTGACGGTTCTGGCTGCCCGCCGCGACATGGGCCCCGGAGAGATGATCCTTGTTTATCTCGAGGCACAGATGCAGGCGAGCTTCGAGGCCTATCAGGCGATGGGGCTTGTCCCTCCGGAAAACGTCGAAGTGGAGGCCTTTTCACAGAGCCTGTTCGATCTGCTTTCCCGGATCTACTTTTCCCTGATGGTGATCGGCATGGGGGTTGTGGTGTGGCTCAACATGATTGCCGGCCGGGTGCTGCTCAGGGCCCGCCGGATCGATCTGCCGGGAGCGGCGTCCCTTGACCGCTGGCATGCGCCCGAGCAGCTCGTCTGGGTCCTCATTGCATCGGGATTCCTTGTCTTTCTCGGTTCCGGGCTGACGGCTACGCTGGCTGTGAACGTTTTGATCGTCACGATGGCGGTTTACCTTTTTCATGGGTTGTCCATCATTCTTTTCTTCCTGAATCGCTATCGGGTCCCCGGATGGGCCAGGTTCGGTGTCTATTTCCTGATTTTCATGCAGCAGATCCTTCTGGTGGTGCTGGCGCTCCTGGGCCTTTTCGATCAGTGGGTGGATTTCAGGAAGATGCGGAAAAAAGAGCTCGAAAATTCATGAGGCACGCTATGGAGGTCTGTTCATGAAGGTGATATTGAAGCAGGATTTGGATGAATTGGGTTTCGAAGGGGATGTAGTGGATGTGGCCAGGGGCTATGTCCGCAACTATCTCGTGCCAAGAGGGATAGCGGTGCTCGCGACGCCCCAGAACATCAAGGTCTTCGAACTGCAGAAGAAAAAGATCGAGGTCCGGCGGCTGAGGGCCAAGGAGGAGGCCGTCCAATTGAAGGACAGGCTTGAAGGTACGGGTCTTTCTTTCGCCCAGAAGGCGGGTGAGGAAGGAAAACTGTACGGTTCGGTCACCGCCATGGATATCGCCGAGGGGCTGGAGAAGAAAGGGGTTGTGGTCGATCGGCGCAAGATCCTCCTCGACAAGCCTATCAAGACGGTCGGTGATTATAAGGTCCCGGTTCGTATCTACCCCGGGGTGACTGCCATGCTGCAGCTCTCGGTGGCCCCTGAGGAAAAGGCGGCGGCCGAGTAACTGTGCCCTGAACCCGAGATCGGTGAGTGGTAGCCCATGGCCTTGAGCAAAAAGGAAGCTGCGCCGGTCAACCTGAAAGTCCCGCCGCATAATCTGGAGGCCGAGCAGGCGGTACTGGGCGGCATTCTGATCAACAACGACGCGATGAATCTGGTCGTGGACATCCTTTCGCCGGATGATTTTTACCGGGAGGCGCATACGGCTGCCTTCGAAGGGATGTGCGGGCTCTACGACAGCGGTGAGCCGATCGACCTGATTACCCTGTCGCAGATCCTGACGCGGAAGAATCTTCTCGAACGTGTGGGGGGCGCCCGTTATCTGGCGGATCTTGTCGAGGCCGTTTCGACGTCGGCGGGCATTGTGCACCACGCCGAGATTATCAAAGGCCTCTCGGTCCGGCGGAAGCTGATCGGGCACTGTTCCACCATTTCGGAGTCCTGCTTTCAGGATTGGGAGCGGGTCGAGGATCTACTCGATCTGGCAGAGCAGTCCGTCTATGACATTGCCGAGTCCCAGGTCAAAGATGGATTTCATCACTTAAACGACGTGATCAAGGACAGCTTCAAGCGCCTCGAGGCTGTCGCACAGCAGCCCGGCCATGTGACGGGCACCCCCACCGGCTTTACGGATTTCGATCGCCTGACCGCCGGTCTTCAGCCTTCCGATCTGATCATCGTGGCCGGCCGGCCCAGCATGGGCAAGACGGCCCTGGCGCTCAACATCGGCTACAACGCCGCGAAGGAGACGGGGAAGGGCATCGCAGTCTTCTCCCTCGAGATGTCCCGGTCGCAGCTCGGGATCAGGCTCCTTGGGTTCGATGCGGGCATCGACGCCTCCAGGCTTCGCACCGGTTTTCTGAAGGACGAGGAATGGGGAAGGCTCACCCATGCTGCCAGCAACCTATGCGACATGCCGATCTTCATCGATGACAGCATGGCCGCAGGAGTCCTGGAGATGAAGGCGAAGTGCCGCCGGCTCAAGAAGCACCAGGACTTGGCCCTGGTTATTGTCGATTATCTGCAACTCGTGCAGGGGCGGCGGAGCGCTGAATCGCGGCAGATGGAGATCAGCGAGATTTCCCGGGCGCTCAAAGGGCTTGCCAAGGATTTGAGTGTGCCGGTGATGGCCCTTTCACAGTTGAACCGGAAGGTGGAGGACCGGCCCAACAAACGCCCGCAGTTGGCCGACTTGAGAGAAAGCGGGGCCATCGAGCAGGACGCCGATGTGATTGTTTTCATTTATCGTGACGAGATGTACAATCCGAATTCCGAAGAGAACCGGAACGTGGCCGAGATCATCCTGGCCAAGCAGCGGAACGGCCCGACCGGCTTCTTCAAGTTGACATTCCGAAAAGAGTTGACCCGCTTCGAAAACTACACCGGAGAAGACCTCCCGATGCAGTGAAAATTGTGTTGGTCGTCCCTGGTTTTCCGTCTATGGCTTTCCGAACGCGTCCTTTGAAGTCGAGGGCGATCTTCCTGGAAAAGCCTGGTTTCCACTATCCAAAAATTTGTGGTCGGGGTGAATCGGCCGGTGCACGTGCCTGAACGATATGGGGGCTGTTCTGAGCGCGTGTATTCCGTGATCGCTGATAGAATCTTCCCGGTGGATGCGCCCTTTGCATCAGGGTGTCTCCTTCGGATCGGGACGAGAAGGCCCGGCGTGCAAACGGCCGATTTCAGAGGGAGGTTCCAATCGATCCTGTCTACGGCAAGACAAGCGGCCTGAAGGCCGGTCAGCAGCGGCGGCTTCAAGCCCTTTATCGCCGCAGGGTGGCCCCTGCCGAGTTGATATCCCGCGAGCTGGTCCGCGAGACAGCGTCTCTTTCACGTGAACTGAAGCGGCAGGTTGCCCTGCTGCTTACCCGGAAAGGGGAGGTGTCCCACGTGGTGGTGGGGGACCACAGCCATGTCTGGATTCCTGAACTATCCGGTTACCGCGAAGGTTCGGGGCGTCTGTGCGGGCTCCGATGCGTCCATACGCATCTGGAGAGGGAGCCTCTCTCGGAGGAGGATCTCTCCGATCTGGTGCTGCTCGCCCTCGATGCAATGGTCTGCGTCGAGGTGGACGAACGGGGGATTGCCGGGGCGATCACCTATGCTCATATCCTTCCCCAGCCGGAAAAGGGTCAGGGATGGATCACGGAAAAGGTCACCGATATCGGGCAGCTGCGGGTGGATTTCCCGGCGATGATCCAGTCTCTCGAGGCCGAGCTGGTCAGAGCGCAGGGAGGACATGCGCTGGATCGGCGGGAAAAGGCTTTGCTGGTAGGGGTGACGACTGGACCGAGGTGGAAGGCCGAGAATCATCTGGATGAGTTGGAGGAACTGGCCAGGTCGGATGGCCTCGATGTGGTTGCCAAGGTGGTTCAGCGGCTCCGCGAGGCAGACGCACGTTTCCTTATCCGGAAGGGGAAACTGGGTGAACTGGTGCTCCAGTGTCTTCAGACCGGAGCCGGGCTGATCATCTTCGACCAGGAATTGACCCCTGCCCAGGTCGATCACCTGACAAAGTACACCGATCTCAAGATTATCGATCGCAGTCAGCTTATCCTGGACATCTTCGCGCGGCGCGCCGTGACGCGTGAGGGGAAGATCCAGGTGGAGCTGGCTCAGCTGAAATACCTTCTTCCGCGTCTGGCGTCCAAGAATACCGCGATGTCGCGGCTTACAGGCGGGATTGGGGGACGCGGACCGGGGGAGACCAAACTCGAGATCAACCGCCGCCGGGTCAGAGACCGGATCGCCGCGTTGAACCGAGAGCTGGGCGCGATCAAGCTTCAGCGCGCCGGAAGGAGGCGCTTGAGAAATGCAAGGCGGCTGCCGGTGATCTCCATTGTGGGCTATACGAATGCGGGAAAGTCCACTCTTCTGAACGCTCTGACGCACAGTACGGTCGGTGCGCGCAACCGTCTTTTCGAGACCCTGGACCCCAGCAGCCGGAGGCTGCGCTTCCCAGAGGAGCGCGAGGCTATTATCACCGATACGGTCGGGTTTATCCGTGATCTGCCGCAGAGTCTGATGGAGGCGTTTGCGGCGACGCTGGAGGAGCTTCAGGACGCGGATCTACTCCTGCACGTGATGGACATTACCCATCCGCAGTTGGAGGAGCAGGCAGCGACCGTGGAACGTATTCTGGAGGATTTGAAACTGCAGGAGATCCCGATTCTCAAGCTCCTGAACAAGGCCGATCTTCTGGAGGCGCGGGAGGCGGAGGATCTGGCCGAAAAAATGGGAGGATACGCTGTGTCGGCGCTGCATCCTCCCACACTGGTCAGACTTGTCGAGATGATCGGGGGGCTTATATGGCCTGATTCCCCCAACCTGAACTCTTGAACGTATCGCCTGCCCTCGTCAGGATGAAGGCCTCGCAGCGGGGCAAGGACTCGATAAACCGCAGCCCCTGGGCGGGTTCCATGACGAAAGCGGTTGTGGACAGGGCGTCGGCATCCATCGTGGTGGCGGCGCACACCGATACGCTGCTGCTTTGAAGCGGTGAGTGGCCGTTCTTCGGGTTGACGATGTGGTGAAACATTTTTTCATGGTCATAGTACACCTCGTAGTTCCCGGAGGTGGCTACGGCCCCTTCGCTGAGGCGGATCACGTCGGGGTAGCGTTTTTGTTTCTGCGGGTCCTGAATGGCAATGGACCACGGTTTGTGGTGCTCTTTGGAGCCGCAGGTCCTGATGTCTCCCCCGGCGTTGATGAGGTGGTTGCGGATGGTGAGCCGGGTGAGCATTTCGGAGGCCCGGTCGACGATGTAACCTTTTGCGATGCCGTCCAGGGTGATACCCATGCCGGGTTGGGCAAAGCGCAGGGTGCGCCCGGAAAAGACGATCTTCTCGGCGCCGATGTGCGGAAGAACCTTTTCCAGGTCGGGCTCGAGGGTCTGAGCCTGCCCCGACATGTCGAAACAGGCCTGGAAGAGATCGACGATCGGTTTCACCGTGATGTCGAAGCAGCCGTTGCTGAGGCGGTAATAGCGCAATGAGCGATCGATGACGTCGGCAAGCTCGGGGGGGACATCGCGCAGGGTTCCTTCGCTGTTGAGGTGCGAAACGGCTGTGGCGCTGTCGAAGCGGCTCAACTCACGGCTCAACCGGTCGATTTCGTCGAAGGCGCGGCCCATGGCGTCCTGGGCCTCGTCCCTGGAAGGGTGAATAAGGGTCATGGAAACGAAAGTCCCCATGGCGACGCGCGTCATGGAGACTTTATGTTCGTCACGATTGAACCGGACCGCTTCGGCTTGGGTGGCAAGGACAGGCACTGCAGCCGCCCCAAGCCCCAGCATGCCTGAAAGCTTCAGGAACGTACGTCGGTCGACGCCCTTCTGGAGGGCGGACGAATGGGTCGTCTTCATATAGCTTCCTCCCAGTACCTTTTCAGGATTTCTTTCCACGCAAAACACACAGGGAAGACCTATACCAAAAAGCGATCCAATGCAACCGAAAACCGCAGGATCCCACAGAAAGAAAAACTTTGTCGAAGAGGGTCAGGAGGCCGAAGACTCGGTCACCGATCGCTTGCGGTTTCGGGCGAAGATCTCCCGTGCCTCGATGATGTCATTCCGGATCTGTTCGGCCAGGGCGGCGACAGATTCGAATTTCCGTTCCTGGCGGATGCGGGCGATGAAACGGACGCGGATTGTCTTGCCAACCAGATTTTCATTGAAATCGAGGACATGGGTTTCGATGGAAAAGGCGCCGTTGTCGAAAGTGGGATTGTAACCGATGTTGGTTACGCCCTGATAGGTTCCGCTGTCCGTGAGCACCTCCACGGCATAGACCCCGCGCTGCGGCACCAGTTCGTCGACGACGTTCAGATTGGCGGTGGGGAATCCCAGCAGCCGTCCACCTCTGTTCTTGCCGGTCTTGACGGTGCCGGTGATCTGGTAGTTTCTGCCGAGGAGCTTCTTCGCCTCGTCCAGTTGGCCGGCCCGCACCAGTTGCCGGATGGCGGTGCTCGAAACCAGGGTTGAATCGATGTGGACCGGGTCCATCACATGGACTTCGAAACCGAATTTTCTGCCTGCAGCCTTGAGAGATGCCGTGTTGCCTTCCCGGTTGCGGCCAAAGGCATAATCGTAGCCCACCACCAACTCACGGATGCCGATCTTTCGCACCAGGACATTCTGGACGAAGTCCTCCGCGGAAAGAGACGCAAACTGGCGGGTGAACCGAAGACAAAGGATCACGTCGATGCCCGCTGCATCGATCAATTGAAGTTTTTGCTCCGTAGGCGTGATCAACGGCGGAGCCTTTTCGGGCTTCATGAGTTTGATGGGGTGCGGGTCGAATGTGAGGACGACCGACTGCCCTTCGACCTGCCGGGCGCGGGCCTTGACTGTATCGAAGAGGGCGAGATGCCCCCTGTGGACGCCGTCGAAGTTGCCGATGGTAAGGACAGGGTTGACGAGCGGTTTTTCCAGTTGATCCAGGCTGTAAAGGGTGGTCATAACTGTTCCTTGGTTTCCGATACGGAAGGCCGGCGCCAATCCTCGTGAATTGCCCAGCCGGCCTGTCAGAGCCGCATAAATGTATTGACAACGCTTATGCGAAACTATAGTATCAAGGATCTAAATTTTCAACCCCATTCTTGCGTGCCGAAGTGGCGGAATTGGTAGACGCGCTAGGTTCAGGGTCTAGTGGGTGGACGCCTGTGCGAGTTCGAGTCTCGCCTTCGGCACCATAGCATAAAAATGAGGCGCAATCTCAATAGGTTGCGCCTCTTGCTTTTGGGCTGGTTGCGGATAGGTTGCGGATGGTTGCGAGTCGAGTCGGTTGACAGCGTCCCGGTTGCTGCTCGGCAGAAGGTGCCCATAGACGTCCACGGTCATCTGAATGGAATGGTGCCCCAACTGCTCTTTGACGTAGGCAGGGCTCTGTCCGTCGCTCAATAGAAGGGATGCGAAGGTGTGCCTGATGTCGTGCAGCCGGATCTCCCGCAAACCGGCCTTCATGAGGGCCCGCTTGAACACCCGGCGGATGTAGTTCTGTTCGATGGGCTTTCCGTCCCGGTGAAATACGCTTTCAACCACTTCCCCAAGGCCCGCCTTCAACGCCTCCCTTTTCCTCTGAGACAGAAGCGCCTGCAGGGCGGCGTGCAACTGATCGCTCATATCGACGCGCCGGACCTTGCCGTTCTTGGGGGCGTTGAATTTCCCGAGTTTGTACGTCCGCCGCACCATGATAAACTTCCCGTTGAAATCGACATCCCCCCACTGAAGGCCCAGGAGTTCACCCAGGCGCATTCCGGTCCTGAAGGCTGTCAGGAAGAACGGATAATGATCCCTGAAATGCTCTTGGCACGTTTCAAGGAAGGCCTGGACCTCGGCATGGTCAAGCGGTTCGATGGTGATCTTCTTATCCCTGCGGATATTCAGCCGCTTCAGGATGCCCTTGACGGGGTTCGCCTGTAAAAGTTCCTCGTCAATGGCGTACTCGAATGGCCCGCTCATGACGTCCCGCACAAGGCAAACCGTGCTTCTGGACAGCCCCCTGGCATGAATCCGCAAGAGCATGTTCCTGATCTGTCCCCGCTTGATCTTGTCAATAGGCAGGTTCCCGATTGTGGGAAAGACGTATCTTCCAAGGGTCTCCCTGTACCGCTCATAGGTCGATTGCCTTCTGAGCGGCTTGATGTAGGTTTCGAGCCATTCACTGGCGTAGACCTTGAAAGTCGGCAGGGTTTCACCCCCGTTCTTTTCGAGATGGAACTCTTGCAGCACGAGTTTGGCCTCGATCTTCTTCGCGGCTTCCCGTGCGGCCCTCTCGTCCGTCCCAACCTTCTTGGCCTTCCTGACCCCCTGATGGTCGATGAAGATCCACCAGATCCCCGAGCCCGCCGGCCGTTGCCTCACTTTCACGCTCAATAGTTTGTCCCCCTGTGCTCTAGGTCATAGAAACGCCGATCTCAACTCGGCTGAGCGGCTGCAATGTTGTTTTTTGCTTCCATCATTGCCGCATGAATCTGACCGGCATGTTCCATATCCCCGGCCAGGGCGGTATTGATGTAGTCCAAGAGGGTGAATGGTAAAAGGGGCTCGATCTCCGCAAAGTCGGCGATCTGGTCTTCCCTCGCGCGATACCACGCTTGTGCTCGCATTTTGTCGTTCATCGGCCACCTCCTAGATACTTAGCCACGAGGCGATCCAGCGCTTGCAGCCGTTCCTCGTCGGGGTCAGTCCCCCCCGTCGGACACAGGAAGTCGTAAAGGTTGTTCGTGAGTCCAGGGTGCTGACGTTCCAAACGCTCCCATATTCTGATCTGCTCTCCTAGCTTCATGATGTACCTCCCTAAAAGAAAAACCCGAAGTGGTGCGTAGGCTCATAACAAGCCTTCCGGTCCTCGCGGATACCGGCCACTTCGGGCGATATGTTTCCAGAAATACGAAATGCCATTGACGGATGGCCCTCCGGTTATGAATTTACGCGTATTCATCTTGACAAGGATTACTCAGTCTGTCAATAAGAAAAGTTCAAAGCATGATCGCATAAACTGAGCCAGGAGGGACACCGATGCGACCGGAAACCTATTTGAGAACCATTATTGTTGCTGCCGCCTTGATCTTGCTTTCTAACAGTGTCCACGCAGGGCCGCTTAACCCTTTAAACACATTGCCTCAGTATAAGAGCAACATCGTCAGTGTGTTTAAGGAATTGAAGACCAGTGAAACCACGCAAGAAATCGTTATGATGACTGTGCCAGATGGCAAAAAATATATTCTAACTGAAATATTTGCTGGAACGACAATAAGCGGTGTTAGCTATTTACAAATCTCTGAAAATGACTGTCCGCGATATAGAGGAAGCGGAAGCGGAAGACAATTCAACTCCGGTATCAATTTCAGTGGCGGCAGCGATATTGTTATTATGGTACCTTACACAAGTACTGCTACTTTCAATGTTTTTATCAGTGGCTATATGCTGGATGATTTGCAGTCTTCTGCCGGGCAATGACGCGCCGAGATCCCCTAAGTGTTCGTCAATACCGCACCGCACAAGACGGGCGGCATTGACAATGAGCATCTTAGAGCGTCTATTTCGATTTGTGCCATAGTAGGACATGGCTTTAGGGTAGATCGTCGATTCTGTGGCATCCTGCGGTCTTCTACAATTGAGCCTATCGCTTTTAATGCCCTACAGGGTTCCCTCCAATATGACGCGCGGGTCTGCGCACCAACTTGAATGGCTTGCGATAGTATCCATGTTTGTCCATGCCGCACAGTGCAAATCTTGCAGCGTTGACAGCATGGAACCGCTGGTCAGGTCTGTCCTCCAAGTCTTGAACGGTCAGTCCTTTCAATTGTGCCCGGATGGGTGAGTCATCGGGTAGTGTCAGTCGGCCGTTCTCGATAGTGTGCTTCCGCACGACACCCAAGCCAAGCAGGAAGTTATCGGCTGACGGTGCCGGTTCCGGCATGGGCACACCAGATAGCTTGTGCTCCCAAACATAGGCGCGAAGGAATTTACAGAAGTCTTGCGCGTCGCTTCCATCGGGCATCGACGGTCCGAACGTCCGATCACAGCCATAGGTGATAGTTGCGTCGGAAAACAAACGGCACAGTCCCGTCAGGTCGATCGGGGGAACCTCGGCCTCAGTCAAAAGGATCAATCGGCCTTCGGGCGTCTCCTTTCCCTCAAAGCGCGTTTCATCCCTATGCTCGCAACCGATCAGGCAGAAGTATGCGGGCGTCGCGGCGATAGGCCACGAAATGCCCGCAAAGATGTGACTCAGGTGCAACTTCTCGTCCTCAGCGGTCTTGAGGGTCCAAATTCCGTTTTTCTCGTTACGTTTGCTCTCGATGATATTGATCATGATCGGTCCTCCTATAGCCCTGGAAACAGCAGGTCCGGTTGATAAAACGTTAAGCACAGCGCGTCGGCCCGGTCCGGGGAGCGCTTCAGCAGCTCCCGCATGGTGTCTTTCGCCATGATCTTGATCTTGCCGTTGCGAACCTCATAGGTGGGCGTCGCCAGTTCTTCGAGTAACATCTCATCAGGGGGCAACATCGCGCCGGAATCGGTCCGAAGCCATTCCCGGCATGACCACCATAACTGGTCACGCAGGCGTTCAAATTCACCTAGTTCGGTCCGCTGGGTAGGTGAAGACGCCACCTTCACCGCCGAGGCCGCACAGCCAGAGCGCCGCATCTGGGGTGCCACGCCCGCGCCGACACCCGTCGCATCAACGCACGCCCGGAGCACTTTCCTGGCTCGGTATTCATCTGTTGCCCTGTCCCCGGTGCTTGCAATGTCCACGCCTGCCCACTGTATCAGCCGCTCGACATACCCACCATAGCGGAAGGCCGCCACATTGGCATCGGCGCCAAACTCGGCCACGTCCACCCCCATGACGGCCTTTGTCCCGGCCGGCGGAATCTCACCATGCTGCGCCACGTAGGCATCCCAACGAGACCGGGCTGCGCTGATCCACTCCCGACTGATAAGCTGTGTGGAAGCCTGCGCGGGGTAGCGCCCTAGCACCATGTAGTCAAAGGCGGGCTCAAGCACCTTGTACTGTCCGGGCGCTAATGCGGGATAAGATTGGCCTGATTGGCTTGCAGCGGTCGCCCCCACCAGGAAGTCTGGAAGCCGGAAGCTGTCCGTCTCAGCCTCGCCAGGTACAAGCGGCCGGCACCATTCGCTGAGTCGCCTGACCGTGACTCCCCTCGTGACGGCACCGGGAATCTGATCGGTGCCAGTCGTGACGTTCGGGTGGCTGAAGGCTGAAAGCTCCACGACCTTGGCGCGACCCTCCCGCTCCATCCGGGCGATATGCCCCACCTCGGAGCGGGGGTTGAAGGTGCAGACAAGCCGGGTGTGACCGCCAGACATGCAACTCTCGATTGCCGTGAAGATCGCGTCAGGAATGCCGTCCGCCTCGTCGCAGAGAAACATCAGGTGCGGCGCGTGCTTGCCGCTGAACCGGGCCATCTTCTCGCTCTCGGTCCCGCTGGACGGAATTGTTACCCCATAGATCCCGCTCTGTGGTCCGCGTGAGACGTGAAGGGTCTTCACGGTGTGCCCCTCGAACAGGTGTGGGTGCTTTGCCAGGATGCCGCCGAGTTCGCCCCACAGAAGCCGCTCCAGGTTCGCCTGCGGTGGCGCGGCCGCACTATATACCTGGCTGTCGGGGAAAGTGAGATAGAACCACGTTGCAAGCCGTGCAATAGCGTGCGTCTTGCCGACCGCGTTCGCAGAGCGTCCAACGGTGATGACGTTATCCCGCACGGATTCGCACAGGGTCCGGACGTCATTGGTGATATGCTCCCCCAACACCTCCTCGATGAAGCCCACCGGATCGTCATGGTAGCGGCTGAAGTCACTGTCATTCGCGTTGTACCTCTCGTCAAGAGAACGCAATAGTCCCGCGTAAAGCGCTTCTTTCTTGCAGTTTTCCAATGACTCTCTCCCTTGCACCAGGTTCCATTTCATCCAGGACGCTCAAAACTTCCTCCTGGAACTCAGCCACAATCTTCATGTCATGCCACACCTCGACAATCTTGAGCTGAGATTCCAATTGCCGCCTGATCTCGGCTGAGAGCTTAATGATGATTTCCTGCACAGCCAGACGGTCTCGGCCATTTGCACCTTCGACGCTTTCTTGTGCACGGGTCAGTTCAGCGTTAATGGCGTTGTTGATCTTGCGTAGCTGCGACATCATATCCAGGTGGTTGTTTACGACCTCATTAGCCTTTTCAAGTCCCACCGTGCGGACTATCCGGCGCTTCAATTGCTTGCGTGCCAACGAAATTGCAGCTTCAGTCACGCCGAAAACTTTAGCAGCATCTCGTTGACTTTTGCCATCACGAAGCAGCTTGTCTAACTTGACTAGGTCAATTCTCCTTTTATTATTCATTGCTTGACGTCCTCTTAAGTTTTCATTTAAGTTAAGGACACCCCCCGGTAAAAGTAGGGGGGTGTCTCGAAATTAGGCGTTAAGGTCCGTGTCTTCGGTCATTTTCTGCTCGGCATGATGGAGCTCAGTCTTTTCAATTGTTGACATCTTGTTGAACTGCTCTTGGCGATCACGGATGAACTTGCGGGCTTCCGCTTCTTTCCCGCACGCATTTGCCAGGATAAGCAGACGACCTTTGTTGTTATTAAAGACCGCTAGCGACCCGTTGGCCATGCGTTTCTTGAGCTCGAAGTATCTGACCTCAGCATCCTTCTGGTCTTGCTCCTTGGCTGCACGGGCGAGCTGGTCATGGAGGGTTCTCCAGATCGTTTGCAACCCTTCTAGAGCAAAAGGCAGCTCGTTAAGCCGCGCCTGCAATTCCTCGATTTCAGTCCGAACTTCCTGAACCTCTTCGTCTGTCGCCTCCCCGATCGCGTGAGCACCCAAGATAGCGATGCGATCCTTCTGAAGAACTTCGAGCCGCTGCTCAATGTGTGCCCGTTCCTCATCGAGGGATCTCTGGGCTTCACGAACGAGTTTGATACGGGCCTTGATGTTTTCTGCGGTGGGGGCTTGTCTTTTCTTCATAACAAAATCTCCTTTATGTGGTTAGTGGGCTTCCCAGGATGCCCCAGAATCGACGATCTTCGGTGGGGGCATAGGTTGGTATGGACTTTTTTAAAACTAGGGCTCTAAAGGGCTGCAAGAAACAGGCAGAGCCAGAAAAGCGTTGTCAGAACGATCGGCACTAGATACAACATGTCATCCCCCTGCTGAAAGATGTTTATAAATTTTCGCCCGTGCAGCGGCACTGGCACGCAGTACCGGCACACCTTTGTCGATGAAATCCACGACCGTAGCGCGTTCTTTGCCCCGCGCCGGTCTCAGCACTCGGCCGAGATATTGCAGCACCCTGCCGCTGAACCGGATGGGCGTTGCAAGGAAAAGCGCAGACAGCGCCGGAAGGTCGAAGCCTTCCCCGATCAGCTGCCCGGTTGCCAGGAGCACGTGGACCTTTCCTTCATGAAGAGCATCGACCACGCGCCCCCGTTCCTTTGCTGGCAATCCACCGTGAAGGGCTGCGGCCTCGATGCCCTGGTCTCTGAGCATGTCATGCAGCGTTTCAACGTGCGCTTTCCTGTCGGTCAATGCCAGACAGATCCCCGAACCTTTTCGGGCAGCCTCTGCAAGATCGGCGACGATCATCGCGTTACGGTCCGGATCAATCGTCAACTCACTCAGAACCCGGCTGTACTGCTCGGAAGCGTCCAGGTCAGTCCGGAACGACGTCTCTCTCTGTACGACTTCCGCTTCCACGAGATGCCCGGCCTCGACCAAGGCGGCCCTGTCCACCTCGTGCACGACGTCGCCCAGATGCCAGAATATGAGCCTAGACAGTTTATCTCGCCGCCAGGGTGTTGCGCTCAACCCGAGCATGTATCTGCTGTCAAACGCCCCGACGGCTTCCGTAAACGTCCGGCTGGGCGTCCTGTGACATTCATCGACCACGATGAACCCGACGTGCTGTGCCACGTCCGACGCGCACCTATAAAGAGACTGAACCAGGGCGACGGTTATCCGCTCGCCGATCCGCTTCTTTCCCGAGCCGATCATGCCGACGTCGGTTGCTGGTATCCCGAGGAAAGCACCGATACGGTCAACCCATTGCGCGGCCAATTCGCGGGTATGCACCAGGATCAACGCCGGCTGCCGGCGGGCGGCAATGATCGCTAGGGCCATGACGGTTTTGCCGGAGCCTGTGGGCGCGGCCAGGGTGCCGAAGTCATGAGCCAAGACAGATTGAACAGCGTTAGCCTGGAAGTCCCACAACCGGCCCGTGAAGGCGAAATCCACAGGCTCTAGAGTCCGGCGCTGGTCCTTGATGGTGAAAGGGATACCCTCCATCCGGGCTATGATGCACAACTGCCGGGCGAAGCCTCTCGGCACCGTCAGGCGGCTAAGATCATCCCGCGTGTAACTCGCGATGGTGCATGGAATGTTCCCCGTCCATCGACCGCGTTCGGTGGCTTCTAGGAATGCCGGGTTTTGAAAGCTCAGCCGAGCCATGAGATCCCGCTCGAAGAAATCGGGCGGCCCGTCGATCTTGAGTTCCTTGGAGATTTCGATAAGCATGGGATTCCTCAAAAAGGTATATCGACATCCGCCTGCAACCAGGGCGTATCACTCCCGGCCGCCACGGCGAGGGCGTCGCTCACGAGTTCCTGCTCGAAGTCGTCAGGGCATCGGAAATGGTTGTCAGGGGTGCGCACCAACCTCTTGATGATCGCCCGTGCACATGCCAGGGCTTCCCTTCGTGATAGGCGAGCGGGGAGAAGGAGCGCCGCCTCAAAATCTCCGGCGGGGACCGGCGTCCAGCCTGTTGACATTCCGGTTGATGGACCGCCTTCGGCCCTGTTCGCTGTCACGGCCCGCATGAACCTGATCGGTGCGGTTCCGTCCTGCTGGCGCTCGATGAGATTTCTCATCATGATTTGGTGCGCATGATAAAGGTCTCGTCCGCTCATGTTTGTTTCCTCCGTCATAATTGGTTAAATTTGTATGACAATTCATTGGTGGCATGGTGGTTGTGTTACCGGTGTTACCGGTTGAGGGCTTTTTGCAAGAAACACCCCTATAAAGAACCTCTTTTTTTCTATCTAAGAAAATTACTGCAAAAAGGCTCTAACTGGTAACACCGGTAACACTATGTCCAATCGGGGTTATCACTGTGCCACAGCGATGCCGACGCCTTTGTATGCTTTCTGCTGCTTCCCATGAATACGTGGTAGCACTCTGTCGAAGCGCCTCCCCATCTTCTCGCCGAAGGCTGTGCCGCTCATCGGTTTGATGCTATTGCCGTCACACCAAGCTTTATAGGTATCGTATAAACTTCGAGCTGAGACGACCGCGTTTTCATCCTTAATACAAACGTCCTCAAGGAAAGTCTCAATGAGGTCTTCGGCGGTCTTATAGGCTAGGGTTGCTTCTTGGACGACGGCTGGCGGGCTTAGGCCTTCTCGCTGCCATTCGAGACAGCCCTGCACCATCCAGGCTAGAATGCCCGCCGCTTCAGTCTTCAGCTTTTCCATGAGTCCCTTGTCGGCCTTCCGTTCATGGGCTGCTTGCGGATCATCGACGAAGGAGATGCTAAAAGGCACCAGATGTATCCGTTTCCACAGTGCATAATCGTCTGCTGGCGCGTGAGGCTTGCTATTGGTGAGCACAAGAAGAGTGTGCGACTGTGGAAATGACATCTCGCGCCGGCCATACGGGGCACGACCGACGAGATGACCGCCCCCTGTCAGCCATTTGACCCGCCCCGCATCCATCCTTCGTCCCTCGCTCGTCTCGGATGCCCAGGCCAACCGTCGCCCACGCAGCGCTACGATGTCGGCGGACGGTCCGGAAGATGATCGAAGCTTTCCTTGATCGAGGAGGAGTTCAGCCTGCACTGGACCAGCCAGTGGCCCGAGGATGCTCCCGATCACGCTGAGGATAGTATCTTTCCCGTTGCGGCCCGCCCCATAGAGGACGATGAGGACATGCTCGATGGTTTCACCAACCAGGGACATGCCCAGGATGCGGCGCATGAAGTCCACAAGGTTATGGTCCTGGTCGAAAATTTCCCCGAGGGTTCGCTGCCATTGCGGGCACTGGGCGTTGGGGTCATAAGGGGTGGGTGACACTGTTCTCAAGCAGTCTGAGGGTGAGCCCGGCCGGAGTTTGCCCGTCCTGAGGTCGACGACTCCGTTGAGGCAGGGCAGAAGCCAGGGGTGCCGGTCCCATTCCTCGCCGGATATGCCTAGTCCATCACGACCGATCGTGGCAAACTCGGCGACTGCCTTGCGGTAGGCGATCAGGTTCAGGTTCCTGACTTGCACCATCACCGCTTTTTCCCTGGCTTCAATGTCAGCCTGCTGAGTCTTCAGTTGCCTTTGCGCGATCTCATCCGTGTTGATCTTGAGCTTCTCCGCCAGGAGAACGATCTCAGCGCTGCAATATGCTCTCGCAGCCTCGAAGAGAGCCTGGACGTCATCGAGGGCGGCAACGGGCTCGCCGTGCGGATCGGGCACCCAAAAGTGTTGATCCCACGTGAACCACTCCCCGGCCGCATGATCGAAGACAAGCCTTCCGCGTCTGAGCCGGATGAGGAGATTTTTTGCTCCTTTTTGCCCTTCGAAAGCAGCTTTGATTATATCGTCGGGGGAGATCTCATTACCCTCCGTGGTGACTGGGACAGCTGGGCTTGTTCCGTAACCTTCGCGCGCCAGAGCCCTCGCCGCTGCAGTGAAGTCCCCGGAATGCTTCAGGAGGGCGTAGACTGCAAACGCTGTGTATGCCTTCTCACCCTCAAATGGCCATGCATTCGTCGAAAACACGTAGAATACTCGGCCTTCAATGAGAGTCGCAGATCGGCCCCGTTTCTTCCCCGGCCTAGTCCAGTACTCCGCCGGAGCTCCGTTCACATTCCCATGACCCTCCGGTGTCCATCCAGCATCAAGCAAAGGCGCTCGCACGTCGCCGCGCTCGTTGAAATCGTCGCCAGGGCGCAGCGCTTCGCCGGGTTTCATTTTGGACGGCTTCTGAGCCTCTTGGAGCACCGGAATGTGCTCGTTCAGGCTCCGGGCGGCTTCGAGCAAGATTTCTCGATCCTCGGCCGAAACGGTGACTAAAGCATGAAGGGTGTTCTGGAAAAACGAGTAGTTCGGCGTCGGGTCCGTGCAGGCATAACCGCCTTCGCCCCTGGTCTCAATGGCTATTTCCGGCCTGCCCTCTTTAATAATGAAGGCCAGCTTGGAGTTCCCCGAGACATCGCCCGCGCAACGATAACAGACATGCACGCCCCCCGACGGGGTCCGCTCGATAGCCAGGCGTTCCAGAAGATCGGCGGGCACGAGGGCGGCCCACTCATCGAACAGAGCTCCGCCAGCATCGAAGTCAAGCACCTCCAGGTTCCCCGAGACCTTTCCACAAATAACCGCTACGCCCGGAGCTCCCCGAAAGACCCGATCGACTTCCGATGGACGCAGCCGTTCCGCCTTGTAACGATCCCACGAAACCCCCCGATGCGGGCGCTTGTCGAGTCCGGTGGGGAGCACGGAAAAGCCTGATGCCGCATATAGGTGGGCGGCCTCTATGATGACGTTGGGTTGTTTTTCGGCTTGACATCCTTGTGGAAGTGATCCATTCTCATCAGTTAGGAGTGAGTTATGTTGTTTGCGCCCCGTGGTGATGGCAGTCACCACGGGGTTGCCTTTTCTAGGTTCGTTCTGTGCGTTCATCTTGATCCTCCGTCCCTGTCTTGGGCTGACTTGTCAATTTCATCGCGTCCCACGCCCGCCTGAGTTCCGGCGGTGGACGTCTTCGGACCTTCCGCCTTGGCCCAAGTCCCTGCCGGGCTTCAGCCGCAGCCAAGTCCTGTGTCGCTTCGTATTGCTCGCGTGTCAGCATAAGCCCTCTGTCATCTCTTTGACGATTCCATCAACCACATCATCATGTCCGCTGTATTGCTCCAAATATCCATCGACCCATTCTTTTTTCACGAGAACAGTCCCGGACGGCAAACGTGAGTGTTTGAGCCCCCGTTTCAGCCATTCCCGTGCAGTACGCGGGGAGATATCAGCGTACTGCGCTACAGTCTTGACCCGCATCCATTCCTTATCACTCATGGTGCCCCCCCTATCCCCAAAGCTCATCAACACTTGTCTTTAATTTCCTCGACCAGTATGTTTTTTCGGCTGCATCAGGGACACGATGTCCGTTTAGCGTATCAGCGATGGTTGTGGTGGATAAGCCGGTCTCACGCGAAAATTCCCTATAGGTTCCATAGTGAAGTTTGACCAATGATTTGCGCTTCCGTATGAGTTCCTTCTGACGCGATGTATCCATGTGTTCCTCCTTGAAAGTTTATTTGATAGATTTTCACCAAAATCTCACCAGTCCGCTCCCCCCTTTCTGCGGACATGAAAAAAGCCCTCGCGGAGATCCGTGCGGGCTGTTGTAAATTCGTCGCCGGTGGCTGCAAGCGACCAACACTGCCGACCCCCGAGACCCTCCTGCTTGTTTGTATTGCGTCCATGAGCCGCACGGTATAACTATGCGGAACCACTTGTCAAATGGCGTTCAGGGAGGCAGCTAAGGAAGGCATTCAGGGAGGCATCTAAGGGAGGAAAAATTCATCCTCCAAAAATATTTTTTTTCGATCCTGGCTGCACAAAAAAAGCCCGTGCAATGTCTGCTCGGGCTTATTGAATCTTCGTCGGTCTTACGGTGCAAAAAAAACTTCTCCCCTACCATTAGGGGGTTTTATCACCAAAATATGCCCTTTGTTATACGATGTATTACGGCTTCCTGTAGCGAAGACATTGTTATTATTGTGATTTCGTCTTGCGATATTTTTTGAAAAAAAATAAAATGGGGTTTGACTCCTAAATTTTTGTTAATACAGAATGTTCTATTGCATTTAGCTCTGTTTTTTACAGTTATAACTGACTGTTAATGCCAGCTACTGTTAATGCCCGCTTCGGTGCAGTGAGACACTTTGTGAGACATACTGTAATATTTTTCCCTTTCTACCTATGCGGATTTTAGAAGCTCTTTTTTTCGCTTTTCCCCCGTTTTTTTTTGCGGTCAACCAGAATGCATCTGATCTTGATCAAGAATATCAATTGCTTTGCGATGAATTTAAAATGTTCAAGTGGGAATGTGTTAAAGTGATGCGGTTGGTGCGAACGGTCCAAAATGATCTAGCTTTTTAATGAGACACTTCATGAGACATGCAGTAATGTTCCTCGGCTTCTACATATACAAGAATTTATAGATATATTTTGTCTCGCGAGACACATTATGCGGCATATCGCCAATACACGGCATCGGCTCTTAGTCAAGAATATCAATTGCTTTGCGATGAATTTAAAATGTTAAATTGGGAATAGGTCAAAGTGGCCCCATTCCAATTGCATCGGCTGTCTTGCCGGGCGGTAGGCAGCAAAACAAATGGGTCACAATGATCCCATTGAATCGGCTGTCCCCACCTGTCACCACCTGAAACGCCCGGTTGGTGCGAGGTTTGGGTGGGTGCGACATTTGTCGCACTTCGTTCAGCTTGTTTTTCGATGGTTCTCGGCTTCACCCTCGCCTCAAAGATCCGCTCGATCTCGGCGGCGATCTCACGCCCGATCTGCCGGAATGATTTCCCCGTATCATGAGATTCCTCCAGTTCCTCTTGGATGTTGCGACGTTCCGCTTGGAAGGGATGAAAAAGCCCCTGATCTGATCCTACTCAGGGGCTTTGCAAAGCATGGAAATCGGTTGCGGATGGGTTGCAGAATGGGGAAATTTTCCATCAACTATGAAGAGACCAGATCGAGTTATTTCAATAGCTTATGTCCTCTTAGGGCAATCTCGCCTTCGGCACCATAAGCCATAAAAAAAGCGCAATCTGTGACAGATTGCGCTTTTTTTATACGCTGGCTGGAAACCAACTTCAAAGCTAAAAAAAATCGAATTCTTCTGACTGAAAGGGTTTCCTGACCACGTATCCCCTCTGAATTGTTCTGCGCGTTCGGCATCGGGGTCAAGCACCAGGCGGTCCATTTTCCGCGAGGGCATCTTTAAATGTTTAAACCAGCACCCCTCTATATTTTGAGCCGATGGGTGCTGGAGCAGGATTACTTTGCGGGGCCTTTCTTGAACGGTGAAGCGCCTTTCCTGCGCACTGCCAGGGCGCCCAGGCCGCCAGCCAGCAGCGCAAAGACAGTCAGGCCCAAATGGGACATCGTAGGCACTGGAAGCGGAGGGGGGGGGCCGTTTGGATCGGTGATCTCTTTCCTGTTTCCGAAAAGAATGTCTGCACTATTCTCCACGATAGAGATTGTCTGACAAACGGATGTTGACGTTTCCCAATCGTCGGGAACGAATTCCTGGATAGAATAGGTCCCAGGGGAAAGATTTTCGAATAGGGCGACACCGTTCTCATCGGTCGACAGTTGCTGCAAGGGTTCACCGTCACACGCCTCCCCTTCATAAAGGGTGATAGGCCATTGTTCAATAACCTCCTCATCAATCTGTTTCACGCCGTCCAGATTATCGTCATAAAACTTCAGGGCGGTGATGCTGCGAAGTTCGCGGTTGCCGAAAGAGATGGTCACAGTCTGATTTTCAGGTTCCTGCGGGATAATGACGTCTTTGCAGGTGCCGTTGGTCGCCTCCCATCCATCCTGGAGCACTTCCTGGACGGAATAGGTTCCCGGTGCGAGGTTTATGAAGGCGACGGTGCCATCGAGGCCGGTCTCGGCTTCCTGCAGATAGGGCTCAGTTACGCAACCAGAGCCACTGTACAATTTCATGGTCCATCCGGGCAGATCCTGTTCTCCATCGTCCTGGATTTCATCACCATTTAGATCGTAAAACTTTAGCACCTCGATGCGTCCCTTTATTTCACCGATAACGAGCTGGTTGCCGAATTCAACCTGGACTGACTCACCTCGGCCCAGTGTTACATCACGACAAGTTCCGTTGACGGCAACCCAGCCTTCGTCCGGTGGGATGATTTCTCTGATGGAATACTCGCTCGGAGAGAGGTCCGAAAAGGTGGCGATACCATCTCCGTTGGTTGTCATGATCGTTGTTGTCGCATTTTGATCATTACAGCCGTGACCTTCGTAGAGTTGCATTTCCCAATCTGAGATGCCAATTTCATTTATATCTCTCACTCCATTTGCATCTTCATCCCAGTACTTCAAGGCGGTGATGGATCCAGGAAGCTGGTAGTTACCGAAGGTGATGGTGGCGGGTTGTTCTGGCTGGAGGGTGATGTTCTGGCAGAGGCTGGTGGAAGCGCCCCATCCGGACTGAAGGGTTTCCTTGACGGAGTACTCGCCTGGGGCGAGGTTGTCAAAGAGGGCATTGCCGTTGGCGTCGGTATTGACGGGGGGGCCGATCTCCTCGCCGGTCTGGCAGTTGGAACCGGAGTAGAGGGTCATTTCCCAGCCGGAAAGGGGTTCCTCGTCGGCGCTCTGGACCTTGTCCTGATCGATGTCTTCGAACTTGAATGCGGTGATGGATCCATTGACATAGCAATCGGGCCCGGTAATTAAGTCAGTTGAAGTCACTTCAGACGTAGAAGCCTTTGCAATAACATAAAGTGAATTGCTTTTTACCGGATATAAATTATCTGTTGTGAAACATACAGTTCTTGATTCTCCATCCTGATAACCTTGATCAAATTTGATGCCATTTTTATCAACCCATTCGACAACTTCATTAGATTGGAGAACATTCTCTTCAATAAAGCAATCTGGAAGAATCAAATTCCAATGGCTTAGCGATGGGCTTGTTCCGGATGTAACTTTATAGCACCAAGTCGATGTTTTAGATTCATAGTTGTAAGTGACACCAATATATTCAAAAATATGTATGCTGGTATGTCCATTAGACCCCGTAGTGGATATTTCAATTATGTCATGTGCAGTGGCTATTGAATAGGAGAGGCAAACGATAGAAAACAAAACACAACCAAGAAAACGATTTTTCATTGTTTTTCTCCTTGAATTAAAACAAGTGGGAAGTCCATTTCTGTTTGAATGCCAATTATGAAGTGTCTCAGTTAAGATTAAATGTCCCACTATAATCCAGGTCAGGGTATGGTGTTTGGTGTCGAATTTAGAGAAATGTTTGAGGTGCGCAAATTTCATGCGATATTTCGATTAGTTACCCTAGTCTCCATCCGGAAATGATTTCCCGGTACAACCCAGTTTCCAATCCGGAAATGAGGATTTTTTGCCAATATCAAGGAAATCAAGCGTTTGCGCGGAGGCGACCTGTAGGTCGCCGCACAAGCAAATGTGCAGATTGACGCCGAGATTGGCAAAAAAGACCATTTCCGGATGGAAACTACCCTATAAAAATGACAGCCGGACTACCTGAAGGATTCAGGCAGTCCGGCTGTCATTTTCAGACCCGTGACTTTCCGCCCCCTCTTTACAGAGGGTTTGGCTTTTTCTGAAACCCAGCGAGTATGCTTGTTGGGCTAGCGATGGGCCATCAACCAACGACCAAGCTTAATAATGGCTGGATATGAATAAGGATATCAAAAAAACTGGGTCGGTCAACCAATTAAAAAGCCGAGTTGCCCGCTACTAGGCAACCCGGCTATCTCCGAGAGATCCGTGGCTTTCCGTCCCCATCTCGCGATGGGTTTGGCTTCTTCTAGTGATAAGTATTGTGCACCGAAATTTAGAGTAAAACTTTAATATGTCTATATGGGACTCTTTCTTCGATGTCAAGTAATAAAGTACAAGGGGCTAGATGAAATGATTTAATCCGTTATGTAGACGGCAGAATCCATATTCGGATGTCCGGAAAATTTTGTGCACACATCAAATGAATCAATGATATGGTCGCACAAATTAGGCCCCAGAGTTTTGAAGTAGAAATATAGAGCAAGATTGGAGTTTTTTGGGTTATTTATAATTTGTATGCAACTAAATTGCACCTATAAGATTTCGAGTTTTAGCAGAATGAATGTTAATTGCTTTATTTATAGAAATTATGTCAATTGTAATATTTGCAAAATTGTTTGTAAAACGCAATACATATAAAATGTAAATTGTAAAAAATAAGTTTGCAATTAGTTATATAAAAATATATTTGCTAAATAGCATATAATACTATTTGTTTATAGCTAAAAATGCAATGTGTATTTACTAGAAATGCAGAGTCTAAAGTAATGAAATAATTTTCTGTTTGGCAAAATTGATTTTCTATTATTATTTTAATTCGAACATCAACTCGCTTTTTTGCTTTTTGGTTTTTCTTTCAGAAATACGAAATTATGTTGTAATGATAATTGTAATAAGAGAGCGTATATTGCTTTACTTTCATGTGTGAGAGATTATTCAATTACGTGAAAGATATGTGAATTACAATAATGTGATTAAACTGGAAATGTATTGGAAGAATAACTCTCTGATCAGCAACTGCGCATAAATGAAAAACTGTTGACTCGGAGTACGCTTGATTTTTTCTGCGGGTTTTAGAAGCGATATGCATGCTTATGACATGGCTGGTGTATGCGCGTTTTCATGCTTGCGTGCAAGACAAGGGATTGGCCGCGAAACGGATTTTTCAGGATGGCCAGGCACGCAAATTGCTTGCTTGTAGGGATGGTAGGTTCGAAGAGCCTTGAGTTTCGATGGCACTGTTTCTGACTCTGCAAACCTGGTGAAACGGCTTGCAGGAGAATAGTCAACGGCTGGCCGATCACGAGCAAGGGGCATGAAGGAAAAATGCTGGATAAAAATTAGTTTGACTGATCTCGACCGCGAGCGACTGAATCGTTGGTTGCAGTCGAGCAAGGCTTCGAAGCGGGTAGCGGTCCGGGTCCGCATCATACTGGATTTCGACCGCGGGAAGTCGGCAACTGAAGTGGCGAATTCACTCGGCGTGAGTGTCGCCCTAGTCTACCGTTGGGTGAGTCGCTACAGGGAAAAAGGCCTCGGTGGCCTGCGGGATTGTCCCAGATCCGGGCGACCATCCAAGTTGAGCGAACAGGAAATCGAAAGGATTGTCCGATCGGTGATGGGAAAGTCACCTTCCCATGGAGGCACGTGGAGCATCCGCTCGGTTGCGCGGTACGTTGGAGTGAGCAAATGGCAGGTGGAAAAGGTTTGGAAAAAAGCAATTTTGGCGGGCAGAATATGAAATGAGCGGGATCCAGTGCTTCCTGAAGAATCCCTGTTTTGTTGAAATCGGCATTCCAGGCATGATCGATAGATTATCCTTAATCGATTTTGAGTTCGCTTTTAATCTTTGTTTGATATCCTGCTGACTCATCCCTACCTCTTTACGCTATTCAACTCTAGATCGTTGCGTTTGTGCAACGGGTTGGGTCGCTCCTCTGCCTCCTGCGAAAGACGAAACTTTTGAAGGCATTGCTGATCGGTTCCGAATGACAAATGATCCTATCAACATTATTGTTCAAATTGAAGGGCTGCTCAGCTCTATCCAACTGAGGCAAAGACATGATGCTGGAAATACGATTGACGAAAACGGATTTTTGCTCTAAAGATAGCGCGACCGATTGCCGCCGCTTTTTGCAGTTGCTTCCGAAGAAGGTGCTTTTTTGGTGATGCATGGGATTCCTGAAGTTTGGGAGGCGCTTTGCCGGCTTCATAATGGATTCCGTGACGAACGACTGAGTTTGAATGGTGGGGGGGAGAACCCCTTGGAATAGGCTCACTTTGGATGACGGTCGAAAAGGAATGTTTTTTCCGATATGGTACGAGGTCAGAGGGGATATTTGAGAGGTTTTTTGGAAACGGGAGAAGAGAGCCGCAAATGACCAAGCAAGAGCTGGTTGAAATTCTCCAGAAACTCCTGCAGACGGATAGTGATCTGGGGTTTTTGTTGGAGCTGGGGGAAGAGAATCTCCAAACGCTTGTCGCCTCCGTTCGGGGCAGGCTGGAGGCGTTATGAAGGGCCATGAGCACTGGACATCAGGCCGGCTACTGGGGGTGTCCGGGGCTTACTGGCAGGGCTGCGCACTTCAGACCGCAGTCAAGCTGAAGGTTTTTTCGTGGCTGGAGGACGAGAGATCCACCGTCGAGGAGTTGGCCGAACGTTATCGCGTTGCCCTTAGGGCGCTTACTTATCTCCTGAACGCGCTCGCTGCTATGGGCCTGGTCGAAAAAAAAGGAGCCTTTTACACGCCCTCGGATGAAGCCCGGCAGTTTCTTGTCGAGGATTCGCCTGAGTATATCGGGCATATGATCATGCACCATCACTTTCTGGTGGAGCCCTGGTCCAGGCTCGATGAAGCCGTCAGGACCGGGAAGCCGACGCAGCGGCAGGGGTTGAGGGAAGGGCGGGAGCGCGAGAGCTTTCTCATGGGGATGTTCAATCTCGCGATGGGGATTGCTCCTGATCTGGTCAAGAGGATCGATCTGATGGGGCGCTCCCGAATGATCGATATCGGCGGGGGTCCAGGCACCTATGCCATTCACTTCTGCCTTCAAAACCCGGAACTGCGAGCTGTTGTCTTCGATTTGCCAGACACCCGACCCTTTGCCGAGCAAACCATCGCACGGTTCGAGGTTAAAGATCGGGTTGGTTTTGCCGCAGGGGATTATCATTGTGACCCGATTCCCGGTTCCTACGATGCGGCCTGGCTTTCTCATGTCCTGCACGCAGAGGGACCGGAGGGCGCGGCCAGGATCGTGGCCAAGGCAGTAAATGCCCTGGAGCCAGGGGGCCTTCTTTTCATCCACGAGTTCATCATGGACGACAGCTTCGACGGGCCGCTGTTCCCCGCTCTATTCGCCCTGAACATGCTGGTGAACACCAGCGATGGGCGGTCTTACGCGCAATCGGAGATTCGGGATATCATGGCCGATGCAGGTCTCGGAAACATCGAAAGGCTTGCCTTCAGGGGCCCGAATGACTCCGGGATTATGTGCGGAGAGCGACCCTGATCAACCCGGGGGTCCTTGCAGGCTCGAGCAGGAGCCCCTCTCCTACGTTCCCTTATCTGAATATCGGTCTTTGCCGACCGATTCCGGACACCGTATTCCTTCCGTGTTATGTTCTTGGTGCGCGGGTATGCCCTGATTCTGAACCACGTCATGACACCTTCTGCGATTCGATGATGGGGATCGATGTTGGAGCGGTTTTATTTTCAAACGCTGTACTGTGGAATAATGCTTTTGAAAATTAAGGATGATTTTTGTTTTGTATGTAAGAATATGTATATTTGATCTATTGTTTTTTCCTTGACAGGTAGCCACTTTATAGCTAAATTGCAGTCAGGTTGCCCTTTGAATTTCTCTGTCGGCCCTCCTTAAAATGCGGGGTGTCCGAGGTGTCGCGGTTACCTGTCTTATGACGATTTGTGCGGTCATGAGCGCGGTACCATCTTGGAGAAGAGGCTGGGCGGGCTTCTTAGGCTGAGTTGGATCTCGAACGGTGTTAGGTTGTGCGCCGCGTTTTTGTCCACGAAAAGGTCTTGGGGCTCATGTGCCGAAAGGGCTTGTGTTGAGAAAGACGAGACGGGCGTCCTGAAAGCCTCTTCCAATAATCTTTCGCATCCTGATGGCGGTCAGTGATCCTATACCCGAAGAAACTGCACGATGCCTGACGAGAAAAAGCCTAAAAGTGAAGCCGCTCCCGTCGATGACGCCATGGTCACTGGAAAGGTCAAATTCGAGGTCTATGGCGAGGAGATGGTCGAGAAATATGTCAAGCTGAGCGGAAACAGCGGCCGGGTTTACCTTCCGCCCGATTGGGTGGGATGCAGGGTCAAGATTATCAGAATCGATTAACCTGATGGACAGGTGATTTTCAGAAGACAGGGCTGAAAGTGGTCGATAGGTTACTGATCAGAAAGATACGGGTTGAAGATGCCGATGCCCTCGGGCGGATTGATTCTGCGATCATCAAGAAGCCTTCACGGATCGATTTCTGCCATATCATCAAAGAGATGGTCAGGAAAGACGAAGACATCAGCTGCGTGGCCGAAGTCGATGGTGACGTTGCCGGCTATATGATCAGCTACCTCATCTACAGCGGTTTCGGACTCGAAAAGAGCGCCTGGATTGCCTCCTTGGGCGTGGATCCAAGATTTATGGGGCAGGGGATCGGCAAGGCGTTGGCCGAAGAGATCCTGCGCATTTACAGGGACAAAGGCATTACCCATATTTTCACTTCTGTCCGGTGGGATTCCGTGGATCTTTTGTCCTTTTTCAAGACGCTTGGCTTCGACCGCAGCAGCTTCATCAACCTTCGAAAGGATCTGGAACCCTAGCCAATACGCTCCGGGAACGATGATCCAGCACAACCGGGTTTCCCGTCCGGGGCTGCAAAGTGCTTTCCAATCGGTCGGGCCTCTGCGATCGCGCGAGGCCCGTTCCAAAATCCCATCCATCCCTCTGCCACAAACGAAAACCAACCTTTTTGTCTTGAAGATCTTCGAACGGGCATGCATAACCCGCGCGGGTCGGGACTCGGCGCTGGTTGTCTGTGCGTCAGCTGATTATTTCCGGGCGCTTAAGGCCTGATGGATGTTTTCGAAGGTGTCGATGAGTTTGTCCAGTCCTTCGGCCGGGTGCTGTGGATGGATGTTGCCCAGAATGCCATAACCCTCAGCCTTATCGTGCAGTTCCGCCTCGCTGAGCTCCGAGATGAGGATCAGGGATGTCATGGGCGACTGGATGACGATTTTGCGCATCAATTCCAAAGGGGATATACCCTCTTCGGCTTTTCCGGCAAAGGCCATTGCAACCGGACCTCCTTTTAAAACCCGCAGTCCGTTTTCTGCGCTGGGTTCGATTGAAGCGGCGATGCCTCGTTTTTCGAGGATGGATTGGATCGTTTGGGCGGTTTCCATGTCCTTTTCGATAATGAGCGCTTTGAGCAGTTGATGGCCTACCATGGTGAAAACTCCTCCGAAACCGGGATGAACCCTCGCGGGCTTAAAATGATGGAAGAGATTGTACCCGCAGGGAAGCCGGCTGACAAGGTCCTTTATCCGCGGAAAGCGCAGATGAAATAGGTGGACAGAGGATTTAAGGCTTGACAAGAATCGGGAGAGGGATATAAATAAAGACCTTATGTGTCCGGGACGTAGCGCAGTCTGGAAGCGCACCTGAATGGGGTTCAGGGGGTCGGAGGTTCAAATCCTCTCGTCCCGACCAGAAAATTGAAAAGCGGGCTGGGTCACCTTCATCGCTGATTCCCTTCCAGGAGGGGGGAGGCGTCCGGCGCAGCTTGGAATTATTGAGCGAGTAGCCCATCGCGGGGTGCCCGCTTTTTTTTGAGCCTTTGAACCGGCGTATAGTCGGACCTCCCGCCCGTGAATGGTTTCCTCTTGACGGGCGTTGCCGTGCTGTTCCGCTGCGGCTTGGCGGGTTCGGGTTTGTGTCCATCCGGAAATGCTTTATCCAGCACGACCCGGTTTCCAATCCGGAAATGAGGATTTTTTCTTCACACGCTTCGTGTACTCAGTCCCACCGCTTGGCGGTGGGTCCCGGTTTGCCAATAGAGAGAAAATCAAGCGTTTGCGCGGAGGCGACCTGGTGGCCGCCGCACAAGCAAACGTGCAGATTGACGCCGAGATTCGCAAAAAAGCCATTTCCGTATGGAAACGAATTAGTGGTTGACACCTCGGCTGACAATGAGTAGAAAAACAACATAGAGTGTCAAGAAGGCACCCTGCCGAAGGATTCAATCTCCTGTTTTAGAGAAAGAACGGCCACGAAGGCCTGGATCGCCAAGAGCGGTCCTCGGTCGCTTCGTGGCTTTTTTTGTCTCTGCGCCCGGGGGAAAAAGGCGGTGGTTTACATGAGGCTTGATGTGTGTGCGATGAGAAATCATACGGACGGTGTGGCAGTCAGCCGATTCTCATCCTGGAGGGTAGGGCGGAGACTGCCACGGAAATCGAACGATGCTGTTTTCGGATGGAGGCGGGCTGTATGTATGGTCGTCTTCTCCGCGAGTATCTGTTTCGTTTTGTCGGGGGGCCTGCGGCCAGGCGAGGCCTTCGGTGAGGAGCGGGTCGTCAGGCAGGATGCGGACGGCGATGGGCGGATGGACCGCATCGCCCACCTGGATGCATCCGGAACCGTCGTTTTGCTTGAGGTGGATTTTGACGGAGATGAGTTTTTCGAAACCCGGCAGCACTATGAAAAGGGCGTGCTGGTGCGCATCGAGAAGGATGTCGACCGGGATGGAAAACGGAACGAGAGCCACTTCCTCGAGAACGGCAAACGGGTGCGCCAGGAAAAGGTTGACGCGAAGGGACGGGTAACGGACGTCGTTCTATTCGATCCGGAGGAGCGGCCTCTTCGCTGGGAGCGCGATACGACCGGTGACGGCCGCATGGATATGATCTCCGAATATCAGGAGGGCAGGATCCAGCGGATCACACGGGATACGACCGGCGACGGCCGCGTGAACATGTGGCAGGATTTTCAGAACGAACAGCCGAAAGAGCAGCGGACGGACCGGGACGGCGACGGCCGCCTGGATCAGGTGGTTTACTACGACAGCCAGGGGCAGCCCGAAAAGAGCCTGCATGATTCGGACGAAGACGGGCGTATGGAAACGGTCCGGTTCTACCGCGGCGGGGAACTGATCCGGCAGGAGGTGGATCAGGATGGAGCGTCTCCCCCGGAGCGGATCGTGGAATACAGCGGCGGCCATCCAACGCTCGACAGACAGGATACGAACGGGGACGGAGTGTATGATGTGGAGTTGAGCTTCAAGCAGGGCAAACCCGTTTCCCGCGAGGAGGATACCGATCATGACGGGCGGATGGACCGGATCACCGAATTCGACAGCGCCGGCCGGCCGCTTGTCGTCCGCGAAAGGCACCGCACCACCCGCTTTCTGAAGGGTGAGATCCTCAGTGTCGAGGAGACTGAAAAAGGCCGGATCGTTTTCACCGAATACAAGGGCGGCCACCCTGCGCGGCAAACGATCGACGAGGATGGTGACGGCCGGCCCGAGCAGACGATCCACTTCGATCGGGAAGGTCGCATTGCCAAGGCCGAGCGGGACACCAACCAGGACGGTCGGAAGGATACCTGGGAGGTTTATGCGGCCGGGAATCTGAGCCGCACCGAGCAGGACCGGAACCACGACGGCAAGGTCGATGCGAAGACGGTTTACGTGAATGGAAAACGGTCGACCATCCAGTTAGACACGGACCATGACGGTCGCTTCGAAACCGCACAGCGTTTCGACCATGCAAAATGGTCCATGGTCACCGAGGTGGATCGAAGCGGCGATGGGCAGCCCGAGGAGCGTTATGCCTATTCGGACGACGTCCTGCGCTTGAAAACGCTTTTCGACGGCGATCCAACCCGCCTGGTTTTCGAGGAGGCCTATGACGAACGGGGGCGTATCGAATGGTCGCGGGAGGTCCTTGCGGGTGAGACGGGTGCAACGCTTACCTGGCGTTTCGATGAAAACGAAAAGGCCGTCGAGGCCGAGAAGGATTCCGATGGTGACGGGAAGACCGATGTGTGGTTCCACTACAGCCCCGAGGGGCGCATCGAACGGGTGGCCGAAGACAGAAACCGCGATGGGAAACCGGATCTCTGGGAAAATTACGATGCTTCCGAGGCGGTGATTTCCCGCAGCGAAGACCTCGATTTTGACGGGATTGGCGATATCGAAAGGACTTTTTGAAAGGGAAACCCTTTTTGAAGGGTTGAGGGGGACTCAATGTTTGCGTTTCTTGCAAAGGGCGGCGTGCTCGTGACGCCCATACTGCTTTGCTCCGTTCTGGCCCTGGCGATTTTCATCGAACGGGTCATCCGTTTCAGCGTTTTACGGAAAAGGGGCCGCTTTGTGGCGGAACGGGTGGCCACCAGCATCGAAAGCGGTGACCGGGATGGCGCCCGGCAGGCGGCGAGCGAAAGCCGCTCACCCATGGGGCGTATCCTCGCACAAGGGTTGGATGTGGCCGATCAGGACCGGGAGACCTTCGAGACCGTTCTCGCTCATGCCACCGAAGAAGAGGTGCGCGATCTGTCGCGCTACCTGCAGGCGCTCGCGACGATCGCCAATATCGCGCCGCTGCTCGGGCTTCTCGGCACGGTCATCGGGATGATCAAGGCCTTCATGGTGATCCAGCAGATGGGGGGCAAGGTCAATGCAGCCGTTCTGGCCGGAGGGATCTGGGAGGCGATGCTGACCACGGCCCTCGGGTTGGCGGTGGCGCTGCCGGCCATGGTTGCCCACAGCTGGCTCCTGGTGCAGGTGGACCGCTACGAGGCGCGTCTTCAGACCGGCATCGTGCGCTTCATCAAGAGCCTTGGGCGTTTTCAGGAGAACTGAGCCATGCTGGTGCATCGGAAAAAACGGCCGCGCTACGGCGTGCAGACCCCGTTGACATCGTTGATCGACATCGTTTTCCTGCTGCTGGTCTATTTTCTCCTGACCACCAACTTCATGGTCGACGAGGGGATCGACGTCAAGCTGCCTCAGGCGGACGCTTCGCGTCCGCAGACCCGGACCGAAATCACGGTCTATGTGGATGGGGAGGGTCGGGCATTCCTCGAAAACACCGAATTGAGCCTGGGTGAGCTTTTCAAGCGTCTTCAGCAGTTGATCGGAAATGCCCCGGACCAGATGGTCCTCATCAAGGCTGAGCGAAGCGTGGTGTTGAACAAAGCGGTCCAGGTCATGGATGTGGCAAAGGCCGCCGGCGCCGGCCGTCTCTGCCTCGCGACCGAGAAGGCCTTCTGAGGGGTTTCTGAGTGGAAGCGGCCAACAGCCCGGGAAAGAGGTCCAACTGGCTTTTGCGCGGATTGATCGCGGTGTCGATTGCGGTGCACGCCGTCGTTTTTGTCTATGTGGCCGGGATATACGACGCGCGGGATCATGCCTTCATCGAGTTGACGCTGCAGAATGAAGCCGAACCGGCAGCCCGGAGCATACCGCGTCCGCCGCAGAAAAATCGCCAGCCTCCGCAGACGGACGTCGCAGAGCCCACTCCGCTGACCCCGCAGCCTGTCAAGGCTCCGCCCGCCCCGCGGGCCATTAAATCCTTCAAGGCCCCGAACCCGTCGGTGGTCGAGCCCATAGCCGCGCCGAAACACCCCGCGATGTCGAAGCCCGGTGCGGCCGCCTGGTCCATGCCCAAGGCCGTTTCCGGGGGGGCGGCGGTCTATGGTTCGACCGAAGACTACTTCGGGATGGTGCGGATGAAGATCGAAGGCAACAAGAAGTACCCGACCGTCGCCAGGAAACGGCAGGTCGAAGGGCGGGTCAAGGTGCGCTTTGTCATCGAATCGGACGGCAGTGTCAGTGATCTGCGCCTTTCCGATGGCTCCCGCCACGGGATGCTGGATGAGGCCGCGCTCGAGGCCGTGCGGGCCTCGGCGCCGTTTCCTCCCCCTCCTCGCAGACTTTTCAGCGGGCCGGTTTCGCTCGAGGTCAGCATCCTTTTCGAACTGATGTAGGGTGGAAGGGGCGAGTGGGCTGGAAAGGCCTTCGAGGACCAATCGTTCCTCAAGTGAGGCGGGCGCCATTTCCGGGCCTGCACATCGATGCCGATGGATCCCCGTCCGAAGGAGGTGCGCGTCCGGTGGACGCCGTCATGATCATCGCCGTGAGCCGCTGGGTAGGGCATTTTGCTGACGGCGGGATCTACGGGACGGCTCGCCGCCGGGCGCCCATCACTTTGCGCAGGGACCGGCCACAAACAGTCCCAGCCAGTTTTCATCCATCGTCTCGATATCGTTGAGCAGGGAGCCGAGACGGCTTCTGAGGACCTTTTCCTTGTCCGAATAGCCGGCGTAATAGACGATCGCGATGGGAAGATCGGGCGGATAATGGCGGCTGAGTCTCTCGACAACTTTGTTCAGGGACTTGAGCGACATGTAAAGGACCATCGTGGTGTCGTATTTGGCAAGATCCCCCAGGATCCCGTCATCTTTTTCCCAGGATTCTCCGAAAAGAGACTCGGGCGAGGTGAGGAATGCAAAGCGCACGTTATCGGAGGTCAAGCTGCGTTTGAGGGCGGCGCCCGCGGCGTTGAAGGCCCCCATGCCCGGAATGACCTCGAAGCGTGCGTCGTCGAAGCCCTGCAGCAGATATTGAAGGCTCGGGCCGTACACACACGGATCTCCTCCGTCGAGCAGGGCGACGGTCTTTCCCTCATCCAGTTTTCCCAGGATAAAACCCTGAACTTCCCTGATCCGAGCATCCCTTTCCAGCGCCCACCGGGCGGGATCCTTCTTTTTCAGATCACGGACGTCTTTTCCAAGGATCTTTTCCCACGGGTCGAAGGCGACCTTCCGGGGATCGATGTGAGTCCCAAAGGCCGCAAACCGCTGGGGCATACGCGGTGAGCAGAGCAGAACGTCGGCTTTTTCGACAATCGCGAGGGCGCGCGGGGCCGTGAGATCCGGGCCTGCGGGTCCCATGCCGACGACGTAAAGTTTGCCGGGTTCGGCTGCTCGAAGGCCGGGGGAAAGGAACAGCAGGGCCGTAAAGAGAAGCAGGCTGAGAATGAGCGGGAATTTATAGGGTGTCATCGGGGTTTCCTTCCTTTCCACCATAAGACCAGCAGCACGATGTTGAGGAGGATGCTCAGCCCGGCGATCATGCCCGTGAGGCGCGATGGGGCCGATCCTTGAAAGACCACGCCTTTTTTGGGGTGAGCTTCCTCCGGCGCAACCGCGGGGTTAGGCGATGCGACGTCAAGGGTTGCCTGCGCCAGATGCCCCATCCCGTCGTCGGCGGTGATCCGCCAGATGCCAGGCGTGTCCGGAAGAAAGGCGAACCGTCCATGCAGATCCGTCCGGCCGTTCTGGTATTCGATTTTCGGGTCTTGCGGATTGAAGATGAGGACCTCGGCGTAGCGCATCGGCTCGCCGTCGGCGTAGAAAAACTCCACGGTCAGCGCGGCCTCGTCCTCGAGGATGCGGTGGCCGGTCCCGTGGGCCAGGAGGGCTGTGGGAAGGAGCAGTAGGACGAGAAGCACTCCAGCCGTGAAGAGGGTGCAGCGCGGGTTGATCGGTTTCATTTCACCTCGAATATCAGGAAAGTGGTCAATAGGTGGTAATCCCGGTCAGGGTCGTTCTGGACGGGGATTTTGTGCCGCAGGGAGAGCAGTTGCCGCCCGGCCTGTTCGATCGGGACGGCGGCGATCCCCTCTGCATCGCTTCGAATCTCCGTGTTCGAGGCGGTGAGAACGGCGGCATCGGCCAGGGGTTTGTCATCCAGGAGGACCTTGATCTGCAGGACGCTTCCTGGCGAGGCTTCTGAGGGGTCCGTGAGGGGCATCAACTCCAGCTTGAGCCCGGTGGCCTTGATGGCCGCCTGAGAATCATCGAAGAGGATTTTGGCGAACTGGGTGGAGAAGAAGGCCTCGATGACGGTGTGCCCGGCTTCCACGGCCTCCCTGCGTGTCATGAATTTCTTACCCCGGGTGGTAAGGACCCGGTAGCCCCAGTCGCAGGTGACGGTGACGAGGGCGGGCGGCTCCGGGGTCTGGAACGATACCGCTTCCGCCGCGTCGGTCCGTTTCACGGGGATAGCGGTGCCCTCGGAATCGAAGGCCGCGATGTCCTTTACGCATTCCGGGGAATAGGGCATGGGCTGATCCGGCATGTGCCCGCGCATGACGGTGTAGGTCCCGTCATTTGAAGCAACCCACAGGTGGTGGGCGTATGCCGGACCGGTGAGGAAGAGAAGGGCGAAAAGGCAGGCAAGACTCGTTTTCGTGATTTTCATGAGGTCCGGACTCCCGGATTAGAATTCGAATTTGACGCCGCCGGTGATGATCGCCCCGGGGGCGATGGTGTTGCCTTCAGAGGCGGACAGGAAAATAGGATACTCTTTGTCGAAAAGATTTTCCACGTTCAGGAAGACGGTGAGCTGATCCATGAATCTGCGGGAGAGACCGAGGTCGACCGTCCAGTAATCTTCGGTCTTGAGCGTGTTTTCGTTGTCGTAATAGATGTCGGCATAATAGTTGCCGAGAAGGGTAATCGTTGCAAATCGGGGATGGTTGTAGTTCAGGCCGACGTGGATGCTGTGTTTCGGGTCGTTCGGTAGGTGATTCCCCTCCAGACTTTTGTTTTCTTCATCTTCCTCGATCTTCGAGACCGTATAGCTGTAATTCCCGAACACGGTCAGATTTTCGAGAGGATACCACTGCAGCTCGGTTTCCAGCCCGTAGATGTCCACCTTGCTGATGTTGTCGAGTTCGTACTCGTAGTAGGTTTTGCCGCTTTTGACGTAGGATCCTGTCAGACGGTCTCCGATATAGTCACTGGCAAAGGATTGGTAAAAGGTGGCTTTCGCCCAGACGGTATCCGAAAGGAAGCGCTCCCCCCCGAAGTCATACGACCAGATTTCCTCCGGTTGCAGGTCGGGGTTGGCCGTCCGGTAATAGGTTCCTCCCCCGCGGACATGGACCTTGTAAAGCTCGAAGAGGCTTGGCGCTCGAAAGCCTTTGCCTCCGGATGTCCTCAGGGTGGTCTTTGCATCCGGGTGAAAGGCTATACCGAGCTTCGGCGAGAAGTTGCCCTCGTCCTGCGTCTGGTAGGTGTTGCGGTACGGTTTGATGCCGCCGTCCGGTTTGGTGTCCCAGTTGGCGCCGTCCGAGGTCTCGATCCAGTCGTAACGCGCGCCCAGGCTCATGAGCAGGCGCTTGTCAAGGAGGTTGAGGTTCAGGTTCGCGAAAGGGGACACGAAGCGTTGGGTGCCTTCCGCCCCGGCATCTCTTGTCAGCCCGGGATAGTCTTCATCGTATTTCCAGGAGGCTTCTTTATAGGCCGCGCCGAGGGTCAGATCGGCCCAGGCGAGGACCGGCAGGGTGCCCTGAAGATCGGCCCCCCACGTGTAGGTGGAGGGCATGCTTTCCACCCGGTAAAGGGATGTGTAATCGTCTTTCGCTGTATCCTGGTAGGCGGTTTTGTCCGCGTGATTCAGATATAGAAGCCCCTTCAGGCCTAATCCGCCCGTCTGCCGTGAGTAGGTCGCCGAGTACTGGTCCAACTGAAGTTCATCATAGAAGAATTCCCGCCCTTTTCCCATTTCATGGTCGTAGTAGAGGGCGGAGAAGGTCGCTTCCGATTCGGGACTGATGTCGTAGGTGGCTTTGCCGAAGACCTTGCCTGCATCACGATAGCGCTTAATGGTGTAACTCTCCACGCGGTCGGTCATGAGGAAGCCGTCGCTGTCTTCATAGCCGCCGGCGAGCATCATACCGAGCTGGTCTCCTTTCTGGCTGTGAAAAACGGATCCGGCGTAGGTGTCGGCCGTCCCGGCCTCCCCGCTGATGGAGGTCTGCCGCTTGGCGGTGGGGTTGCGCGTGATGATGTGGATCACGCCGCCCAGACCTTCCGACCCATAGAGCGCGGAGGTGGGGCCGCGGACGATCTCGATCCGTTCGATGGTCTCCTTCGGGATATGCCCCCAGGCGACCCAGGCGATGGCGTTGTTGAAATTGTCGTTCTGCGGGACGCCGTCCACCAGCAGCAGGACCCGGTTTTTCCCCGCACCCCGCATGATGAGCGGGCTCACGACGCCGTTGGTCTGAAGTCCGTAATGGCGGAAATTGGATACGCCGGGGACGCTGCGTACGATGTCCTCGACCCTCTGGAAAGGCGAGGCCATGATCTCCTCGGCCGTGATGACGGAGACGTCCTGCGGCGCGTCGAAGACCGGGATTTCGCTCCGGGTCGCCGACACGACGACGGCGTCGAGTTGGTGGAATTCCTTGCCCTGCTCGACATCGGCCGCCCCAAGTGAACCCGCATAGGCCAAGGTCATGCAGTACAGGGCGATCCATGCAAGGATGGTATTTTTCATCAGTGCGATTTTTTTAGGGCATTTTGCATTCATCGGGTGTTTTCCTTCAACCTCTATTCAGGGTTTGGGCCATAGGCAAAAAAAACACGAAGATATCCCCCCATAGAGCGGGAAAGACCTTCGTGGTCAGGTTCCGATCGAGTGTTAATCCACCCATCCGTATCGAGAGACACGAACGGGAAGGTGCCTTTCCAGCCACGGACATCCGGTCCGGGCCGCGAGCGAAAGGCCGGCAGCTTCTGCTGCGGCGATGCTACCGTAGATTCATAATAAATCGGCTCTCAAAAGTCAAGGCCTTTTGCGGTTTTTCGACTCAATGATCGATGTGCTGGACCCTCCGGAGGCTGTCCAAGGGGCAGAGGCCGCCCGGAATGGAACCGGGGCCGGTGTCCGGGAAGGATTCTTGTCGGTTTGGCCCTTCCGAGTGGAAACAGCGACAGAGGTGGCCTCGGGCAATATCCAGCATAGCGGGCGCCTGAGCGGACGCTTCGTAGCATCGGGGTGTCGAGGCCCGATCGGGTCGCGAGTTTCGAGGTCTGAGCGGAGCCAGAGGTCACGGACGGCCGATGTTTGCGTCTGCGCCCGGGTTGTGCCACAATACCCGACAAACAGGGACGCGGCTGCCATCCGCCGCAGGGGAGTCGTTGGACGTCGGGGGAGGAAGAGTAAGTGAAGGGTCCTATGCACTCGGATCTTGGATTTCAGGAGGTTATTCGATGAAAGGTTCGATATGGGTGGGGATGATGCCGGTTCTGGTTTTTCTGTTGTCCTGTTTGACGAATGGATCGCCTGCAGCTGGGGCGGAGCCGCTGAAGGTCTTCGTGAGCGTCGTTCCACAGGGCTATTTTGTAGGGAAGATCGGAGGGGAGCGGGTGGAGGTTCATGTCATGGTCAAACCCGGGGCGAGTCCCGCGACCTACGAACCAAAGCCCAACCAGATGGTCACGCTCGCCCGGACTCGCATTTACTTCGCAACAGGAGTTCCATTCGAGGATGCATGGCTTCCCCGGTTCGCCTCTATGAATCCGGAGATGCGGATTGTGCGAACCGACCGGGGCATCGAAAAACGGGCGATGGAAGACCATCGTCATGCGGATGAACATCCTGCGGCCGGCCGTCCGGCCGAGGGTGGGAAGGACCCGCACGTGTGGCTTTCGCCTCCGCTCGTTATGCTGCAGGCCCGCAACATTCTCGATGCCCTGATTCGTGAAGACCCGTCCGGGAGGGTGTATTTCGAAGCGAACTTCAAATCGCTGATTGTGGAACTGGTCGATCTCGACGCCGAGATCCGGTTGGTTTTCGCCGATAAGCGGGAACGAAGGGCCTTTCTCGTGTTCCACCCGGCATGGGGTTATTTTGCGGAGGCCTATGGGCTCAGGCAGATCCCTGTGGAGGTCGAGGGGAAGGAGCCCAAACCGTCCGAGTTGTCCGAGCTGATCGATTATGCCCGGAAAGAGGGGATTACCGCCTTATTCGTTCAGCCCCAGTTTTCGACCCGCAGCGCCGAGGTGATCGCCGAGGCGATCGGGGGAAAGGTCCTCGTTGCCGATCCGCTTGCAGGCGATTGGGCCGCGAACCTGCGCCGGGTCGCGGAGGGTGTTCACGGGGCGCTGCCGTGAGGTCGCTGCCGCATGCCAAACAGCTCGGCCGGCGGACCGGCCCATGCCCGAAGTGCTCTGCAACCTGTGGAAATCAAGAGGTAAGTCACTTCCGACGCAGGGTAGCGAGGCCTGGAATCGACACGCCGGATTGAGGTCCGAGCAGAACACCGTAGAGCTTTCAGGAACGTGTCGGCTTTTGCCCTGGAGGGTCATTCAACCGGACGGGATTTGCGCCGGCTTTCTGGCCTCGCAGACCACAACGCTGTGGGTCGGGGCCAGGATAGTCGATGGGTGAGGGATGGCCTGCTGACGGTCCTTTCCAATGATCTCTTCGGGTGAACGCCGCGAGGTGTCGACGGCCAGATGCCACTCTTTGCCGGAGAGGGCGGGGAGCGGTACCCGCAGTGAGCGGTTCGACAGGTTGAAGATGACGTGTATGGACTCCTCTTCGGACGTCAGGCCGGCGAGGGTATAGGCCAGGAACCGGCCCTCCGGATCGTTCCAGTGCGGGTCGTTTCCGTCCGGCCCGTGCCAGGAGATATCGGGAAGATCTTCTGGCCCCGTCGGAGCGCCGGTCAGGAAGCGCCGGCGCATGAGCGCGGGGTGGCGTTTACGGAAGGCGATCATCTCGCCGACGAACCGCAGCATATCTTCCTGCAGGACGGCCAGGTGCCAATCGAGCCAGCCGATCGGATTGTCGTGGCAATAGGCGTTGTTGTTTCCCTGCTGAGAGCGCAGGACCTCGTCACCTGCAAGGAGCATGGGCACGCCTTGGCTCAGGAGGAGAATCGCCACGAAATTGCGGGTTTGACGGCGTCGGAGGGAAACGATCGCCAAATCTTTGGTTTCGCCCTCGAAGCCGCAGTTCCAGCTCAGGTTTTCGTCGGTTCCGTCCCGGTTGTCCTCTCCGTTGGCTTCGTTGTGTTTCCGGTTATAGCTGACCAGGTCCTGGAGGGTGAACCCATCGTGGCAGGTGATGAAATTGATGCTGTTGATGGGAAGCCGATCCCTAGGTTCGTAGAGGTCGCTGCTGCCGGAGATGCGGGTGGCTACTTCCCCGATGAGACCGCTGTCCCCCCGGACGAAGCGCCGGATGACATCCCGGTAGCGCCCGTTCCATTCGGCCATGCGCAGACCGGGAAAGGCCCCGACCTGGTAGAGACCGCCGGCATCCCACGCCTCGGCGATGATCCGGGTCTGATTGAGGACCTGGGAAAATTCGACGCCCCATACGAACGGGGCGTTGCGCATGGCCTGGCCGTCCTCACCCCGCGTGAACACGCTTGCCAGATCGAACCGGAACCCATCGACGTGCATTTCCTCGACCCAGTATTCCAGGCAGCGAATCAGGAAGAGGGATACGAGCGGATGGTTGCAGTTGATGGTGTTGCCGCAGCCCGTGTAATCGCGATAGACGCTGCGGTCATTGCGGTCGAGGTGATAAAAGGCGTTGTTCCAGAAGCCTTTGAAGTTGATAGTGGGGCCGTCTGCACCGCCTTCGGCGGTGTGGTTGAAGACCACATCCATAATGACGCCGATTTTCGCCTGGTGAAGGGCCTTGACCATGCCCCGGAAGTCCTTCAGATGGGACCCGAGGTGAGGCGCCGTGCAGTAACCCGGGTGGGGCGAATAGAAGGAATGCGGACTGTATCCCCAGAAGTTGTGGAGCCCGCGTGCACGCGGGCCCTCCGGGACGTCCTGTTCGTCGAAGGCCATCACCGGCATCAGTTCGATGTCCGTGACCCCGAGCGCCTCGAGATAGGGGATCTGTTCCACGATGCCTGCGAAGGTTCCCGGCTGGTGTACCCCGGAAGACGGATGGCGGGTGAATCCTCCCACATGGGCTTCATAGATCACGGCCTTTTCCAGGCAGTGGTTCAGGGGCTCGTCGCCATCCCAGTCGTAATCCCTCACATCGACCACGATGCCGCGCATGGCCGTGGCGGTGTTGTCTCCGGGTGCGGAGGCGCGCTGCCGGTCCCACAAGGCGTCCGATACCGCCACAGCCCATGGGTCGAGGAGCGATTTTCCGCTGTCGAAGCGCAGACCGCTGGTGGACGGATTGCTTGGGCCGTCCGCGCGCCAGGTATAGGCGGTGCCGATGGGCAGGGCCTCGACGAAGACGTGCCAGGTGAAATAGGTCCGGTTGATCTGCGGGTCGAGCTGGATGACCTGAAAGGGTTCCTTGCTGAGCGCATCTTCGAACAGAAGCAGTTCCACGCTGTGTGCGTACCGGCAGGGAAAGGAAAAATTCGTTCCCTCCTGCGAGTATTGCATTCCAAAAGGAAAACGTGAACCTGCCCGGGTCTGGCAGGATCCCATCGCTTTCTCCCCCCTTTGCCGACGTTGGCGGTTTTAATCCGTGACGGCCTTGAATTCTAAGACCGCTTTGGGCGGCTGTCAAATGCTCATATCGGCTGTGGCGGATTCGGCCACGGCATCGATCTTTCCAAACGGGGCACGGCGGTGCTATACTCCGGGAGGTTTTGGAACGATAAAGGGACATCCGGGCGGTTTGGAACCAGTCTTCAATGTGGGGGTGTTTGGATGACGGACATGGAAATGGACTTCACGATTCGGACGCTCGGGGAGGGCATGATCCCTTCCCCTATGACGAACACCCAGTTCGTGAAAGATGATCAGTATGTCGCTTACCACCGGGATGCCCGGGATATCCTGGCCTGCGCCGAAGCCGGTCTCGATCCGCCGCAGTTCGAACTGGCCGGGCCACGGGAGAAAATCTACTTCGATCCGTGGAAGCTCAAGTGCGGGATTGTCACATGCGGGGGGCTTTGTCCGGGGCTGAACGATGTCATCCGCGCCATTGTCCTCGGCCTTTTTTACCATTACGGCGTCCAGACCGTTTTCGGCTTCCGGTACGGCTACGAAGGGCTGAGTTATCGCCACCACCATGTCCCGCTCGAGTTGACACCGGAAGGGGTCAAGGACATTCACAAAATGGGGGGATCGATCCTGGCCTCGTCCCGAGGTCCGCAGGATATCTCCGAGATGGTCGACAACCTCGAGCGGATGAACATCGGGATCCTTTTCACCATCGGGGGGGACGGCACCTTGCGGGGCGGTATGGCCATCGCCGAGGAGATCGAACGAAGGGGGTTGAAGATCGCGGTCATAGGCGTCCCCAAGACCATCGACAACGATATTTCCTACGTGCAGTCTTCTTTTGGATTCGATACGGCCGTCTCCGAGGCGCGGATCGCGATCGATTCGGCCAACACGGAGGCGACAGGCGCCCGGAACGGCATCGGCCTCGTGAAATTGATGGGGCGTGAGTCCGGTTTCATTGCCGCCTGGGCGACGATCGCGAGCAGCGATGTCAACTACTGCCTGGTTCCGGAGGTCCCTTTTACACTGCACGGGTTCCTGCGCTCCCTCGAGGAGCGGATCGAACGGCGCGCCCACGCGGTGATCGTCGTGGGAGAAGGTGCCGGGCAGGACCTCATGCAGGCCACCGGCGAACGGGACGCCTCGGGCAACGTGCGGTTCAACGATATCGGCCCCTTCCTGAAGGAGAAGATCAACGGCCACTTCAGGGGGCTCGGCATCGAGGTGAACCTGAAGTACATCGACCCGAGCTACACCATCCGCAGCCTCCCGGCCAATGCCAGGGACTCCGCCTTCTGCGTTCTGCTGGGACACCACGCGGCCCACGCGGGGATGACGGGCCGCACGAACATGCTCGTCGGCACCTGGAAAGGGGAGTTCACCCATGTGCCGCTTTGCATGGCTACATCCAGCAGAAAGAGGATCAACCCTGACGGTCGCTTTTGGAGCACGGTTCTGTCTTCCACCGGACAACCGAGGGAGATGCTATAGATGAACGACGTCCCGCATGCTGTCTCAGCATTCTCACCGGTTTTACTTCAGCCTATTGTGCTTGGGGTTATGATTCAGCCCCCGATTGCCCGTTTGTTTGCAGTGCGAAAAAGGTCAGGGCCCGGGATATCGCCTCCTCACGGTCTGCAGCGGGGGATCTGCTGACAACCCTTTGCCCTCACCGGACCTCAAAGGTGAAGGCCATATTGTGCATGTACTCGTCACAGGTTTCTTTGTCCGGGTAGGGACTTCTGTGGGAAACAACGATCATCCAGTAACCGGCCTGGTTTACGGAGAACGCAGCCTTTCCTTCGTCGTCGGTGACGGCGGTTACTGGAAAAGAGGGCTTATGGCCTTTGGGGTCCCGGTGAGGGGCGATGTCCTTGGATTCCCCCTGGGAGGTGTATCCCGCGAACGTGGCGTTGACTGTAACCCCCTCTACCGGTTTTCCACGAAACAAGACCTTTAAGTTCAGTTTTTCACCAGGCTTCGTGGTTTTGGGGTTTGAAAGAGGGATGATCTCCAATTCTTGGCCGGTGACCGCGCCGAGGCGCTCGTCATTTTCCCCTGCAATAATGATCGCTTTTGCCTCGATGGAGAAACTCGTGCAGGAAATGGCGTTTTCCACGCCTTTCTTGTCGCTCCACTGCCTTCCTTTGGGCGTCATTGTGAAGATGCCAGGCTTGATTCCTGCGGTTACGAGATAGACGCCTTCCTTTTCGATCTTCAGCTTATAGTGTGTCTCAGATATCATCTCAGGCTCCACCTTGCTGCCATCCGGATCCAGCACATGAATATAGGCTAGGATTCCAGGTTTCATTTCCTGATCCACGCGGCTGACGGGGTAGGTATGCCCCCAGCCCAGGCCGATATCCACCGTTTCCCCTACCTGTGGGTAATGGTTTTCAGGGTTGATCCAAATGTTGTGGGCCAGGGCTTGGGATCCGCCAAACAGAAAAAACCACAACAGTACAAAAACAGACAAGTTTTTGAGCTTCATCACAAACCTCCTTTGTCGATTACGCCGAAATGGATGGTCTTGAAGATCCGCCGGGGATCTCCAAGATGCAATCACACCGTTATGGGCCGTCCTTCAAAGGTTTTGAATCCATCGTCTATGACGGTTCAATTCCACTGATTCGAGATCTCACGGTTCTCCTGTTGGTAGAACAACCGAAAGTCCGGAAAACCTCAACTCGGGCGGGGAGTGGAGCGGTCTAACTTCCCGCGCCCATATCAAGACAATCCCCTATATAGATCATGTACTCAAAAGGCTGATTTTCCATTGCCCCTTGTTTCATTATGTCGCCCAGCCTTTTCCTCGAGACCTTTTCCCTGTCGGTGTAACCGGCGCTGGAAATAATGGCGACGGGCGTATCGGGCGGATAGTGCGCGGATATGATGTCGATGAATTTTTTGAATTCTGTGCGCATGGTGAAGAGGACCATCGTGCCCTGCAGCGGGGCCATTTCCTCTACGGACCAGCCCGAGGCGAGAACGACGGAGTGAAAGCGCTTCTCGTCGGCGATTCCTTGCGCCAGGGCTGCATTGGCAGCGTTGAAGCAGCTCAGGCCGGGTACGACTTCAGTATCCACATCCTTTAACTCCTTGAGGGTCCAGGAGGAGGGGCCGTAAATGAGAGGGTCGCCGCTGTCCAGCATGACAACGGTTTTGCCTTCTGCGACAGCCTTTCGAACCTGTGCGGCAAATTCCGCCTGTTTTTGATGGTACTCTTCACAACTCATTCTCTCCTTCTTTTTTTCCGCTTCGCTTACCTCCGAACAGTTTTGCCCATAAAAGGGAAAGAGCCGGTGAAAACCAAAGATCACTTCCTTTCCCGATAGCTCCTTCTGGAAGCGATCACTGAGTTTTTCCGAGGCGAAGACCAGATCCGCCTTCCGGATGACCTCGAGGGCCCGGAGGGTGGCCAAATCCGAATCGCCGGGACCCGTCCCGACCAGGTAGAATTTGCCGGGCCCCTCTGCCTTTTCGGAAACGGCCCCTCTGTAGGGGGCTTCTTTTACAGCTTTTCCAACATAAACCAAGGAAAGACCCGCGTCTCTCCAAGGGAGTTTCCGCCCCAGGTCTCCGACTGCACCCACAAACACTCCGACCTTTTCCTGTTGGCCTGCATGGTTGACAACCGCCACAGGCGTATCCGGCGGAAACGAGGCCGAAAGCCTTTTCAAAAGATGGTCCATATCTCTGCGCGCGAATATCACCAAGGTCGCCCGATCATACCGGGCTAAGTTTTCGATGGTATCCTTTTGTTTCTCCGCGTTTTTGCAGCGAAATGGCGTTGTGAGAATCACCTCGCCCAACCCTGCCTGGAGGACAGCGTTGGCGGCGTTAAAGGCACTCAGGCCCGGCACGACGCTTGGGTCGAGGTCGGCCAATTCTTGAAGCGTCCAAGCATCCGTTCCATACAGGGTCGGGTCTCCACGGCTCAAAAAGGCCACGTTTTTCCCCACCGCTACAGCCTTGCGGACGATCTCCGCCAATTCCGCCTGTTTGTTCCGATAGGTTTCGCAGGGGATGCCGTTTTCTTTGCGTCGATCCTCAGCGAGGGCGTTGCAGTCAAGCCCGTAGAAATGGCTCAGACCCTCAAAGCCATCCAACACCTGCTTCTTGTTGAAGTCCACAAGGCAGGATAGCTTTTCACGGATGTCAGCACTGCAAAAGACAACATCCGCATTCCGGATAGTTGACAGAGCTCTGGCAGTCAAAAGATCTGCGTCCCCTGGCCCGATACCCACCACGAAAAAAGCGCCTTGGGTCGTTGCCGGTCTTCTTTGCATCTCCGAAGAGGCGGCGCAGGCCATAAAAAGACTACACACACCTGCCAAAACCCATGTCAGTATACTTGATTTTTTCACGATCCTTTTCTCCAGCTTCGCGTTGCAGTTGTGTTGGTTACCGTTGGACGACAATGCCTGACTGCTCCTATTCTCTTCAACAGGTTCGCTCGGACCTTCCTTTCAACGCAATTTCACACCTTCAGAGAAAGACGACCATACAAAAGGCCTAAAACGCCAAAGACGCCATAAATACCGCTGTGAAGGGGCCGCCCGGGTAGTAGCTGGCGCTTCCACCCGTGGTATAGTCAGATGCGCTGATGTAGGAGATATATTCCTTGTTGAACAGGTTGTTGAGATCCAGAGACAATTTGAGAGCCTTTGCAATGGGGATTTTGTCCCATTCGTAAGTGAATCGCAGATCCGCGATTGCATAGGCATCGACTTTTTGAGTGTTCTCCGCATTCGCATAACGCGAACTCATGAATCTCACCATCGGAATGATCTCCAGGTTCTCGAACTTAAACAACAAACCAGCTTTCACAAGGAATTCAGGCGTATCCACCACTTGGTTGTCTTTTATGGTGACGATGCTCCCGTTTGAATCGATGTCTTCATCGTACCGCAACACAGTCCAACTCGGATTGATGAAAAACGTCAAAGGCTTAGCCAGGTAAAAATTCGCACCGACATCGATCCCGTAGCCGCTGGCCTCCGCGGAATTCTGTTGGTAGCTGAGATCTACCCGCGGGTCGTAGACATTGGTGAAGAGGTTTTTGCTCTTGTTGAAGAAAACTGTGGGTGTGATGTCGAACCAGGGAGTATTCCAGCGGACGCCCAAATCAATGGTATCTGTCTCTTCCATTTCATATCCGCTGAAAAGGTCGTTCAGTGTGATGCCCGCGTCAATAAATCGCTGCCGGTAGGTGTTGTAAAGATTGACCAGAGGCATGTATGAATAGGGTCGAATAAAGCTTTTCCCGTAACTTGCATAGGCTTGGAAAGTTTCTGAAAAACTATATCCAATCCCCAGTGTGGGAAGCACGATGTCGTAGACTCTTTCTTCTCGGTCGAGATCGGACGCCCGCACCAGTTCATAGGTTTTAGAATCTGTAACGTACCCTTGGCTGGCACCCTCGTCATATCTGAAATACTTGAGCCCGGCTTGCAGATCGAAGTCTTTATAGTTGCCTGCAATCTTGAAGTAAGGACTGTTGATGTAGGAAGCGCTCGGAGAGGCCCAATTTCCATAGCCCTGCCAGGTAAGTCCGGATGATGTGATGCCATAGTTCTCTGTGAAGATATTCATATCGTTCTTCTCAAAATGATAGCCGAAGGTTGTCGTGAACATTTCGGCATCCCATTTCGCTTCAGCGATCGCGCCCGGACGTTCGATGTCTCGGTTTCTTTTTTGAATGCGCCCGCCGCCCGAAGTGACCCCCTGATAGATCTGCGAGTCTTCGACGCTGTAGTAGGGTTTGATGGTAAAGAGCAAATCCTGAAAATGTTTGATGGTGATGAGACCGAGAACATCGGTGTTCTTATAGGATCCAGTGTTGTACTTGTAATAATAGATGTCTTGGGATTTCTTTCCGATCAAATCCGGGCTGTAGTCGAATTCGTAATTATCTGAAAGGTTCTGAATCTGATTATAGCTGAGAGACCGATACAGATCCTGCTTTAGATCGTTGTAGTTGAACCAAACTTTCATGGCCACATCTTGGCCAAGAGGCTGTGACAATGCCAGATTAGCGTTATTTCTGGGGCCAATCTCACCCGGACCTTTCCATTTGTCGGCTTGGGTATAGGAATAAGACCCCGAAAGTTGTGTATTCAACTTTGGCAGGGATCCTGAATCGATCCTTAGAAAGGTGCGGTTATAGCTGTCTGTACCCACGCCTTGATTAATGACGGCTTCGAATTCCTCCCCGGGCCATTGCGGTTTCAGTTCAATCGCCCCACCCCGGTCTCCGACGCCCGTCCCGAGGTCTCCGGGTACTGCCCCTTTATAGACCGATATCGATTCCAAGTTTTCTGTATCATAGATATAATCGCGGGGGCCGATGGGGTTTCCCCCATAATTGGGTACCCCTTCAACTGTCATGGCACCTAATGAGCCTCGCATCCCTCGGATTCGGGTGGAACTTTGTTCTGCGCTCAGGCCATATGGATCGGCACTCTCCACACTGATGCCGGGAAGGATGTCGATAGCTTTGTACACACTGGTTTTGGCGCTGGTTCCTTGGCTGTCTATGCCCTCTTTGGTCACTTCGGTACCTGTGTAGACCGTGTCATCCAACTGCATGGTGGGGACAAAGAGCTTTTCTCCGGTAACGAGGACTTCTCCAATCTCGATGGTTTTCTCCTCCCCCATGGCTGTTATGGGCACCATAAGGACGAAAATTCCGAGCATGGCGAGCTGAGCCATTTTTTCATAGAATCGCATTTGTTCCTCCGCTGGTTCTTTATTAGGTCAATCGAACCTCAGGGGGAAAAAGGAACAAGTTTCTTGAAATTGGAAAGCGATATGAATTATAACAATCCCCTAAGTCTCCCCAAGAGGCTTGGATGGGGAGGCAGTTTACGGCTTCCGGCAAGAACCGACTGCCTCCTCTGTTTTTATGTTTTTCAGTAGCTTTTCTGCGTCACCTCCTTTGCCCTTTGATCCTTTCCGCCTGAACCGATTCGGCACGGAGACCCTTTGTTGGCGATCGGGTGAGTGACCGAGTCAATGGATTTATGTGGGGAAACACGCAAAAAGCTTCAGGATCTGTGGCCAGATCCCGAATGTTTTCTGCAGTGGATTCTGCAGACAAAAAACTCACATTCATGGCACCATGTTCCGGCAAAAAAAAACCACAAAGGTCACCGATCGCCTTGATCGGAAGCCTTCGTGGCATAATTGGTCGATTTCGAGAATTACAGGGCGCCAAACCCAGGACGAATACTGCGCCCAAGTCTGTTATGTTCGCGGTTCGCAACTGCTGGCTGAGATTACATCCTCTACGGGAACCTCTTCATGAGGATTCCGTAGCCAACAGAACCTGACAGCAAGAGGCCTTATAACCGATTCGCCTTTGAGGGTCAAGGAAAATATGGAAGAAGATGTTGTACTATAGGGTGATTTGACTATTTCTCTCAGTCATTCTGTATAGTTGGCGTTGGTTTTCTAGGTAGTTTCCATCCGGAAATGATTTCCCGGTGCAACCCGGTTTCCAATCCGGAAATGAGGATTTTTTGCCAATATCAAGGAAATCAAGCGTTTGCGCGGAGGCGACCTGGTGGTCGCCGCACAAGCAAACGTGCAGATTGACGCCGAGATTGGCAAAAAAGACCATTTCCGGATGGAAACTAGGTAAGTTGGACGCCGTTTTTTACCCTGGTTAAGTCCCCAGGGACACCTTGCATGATGGGCAAAGACCGGATTTGATGTCCGCAGCTGCCGCGCCCCGGCAAGGTGAGAACGTGAGAGAAGGCGATCCTCTATTCCAGAGCAAGTCCATGCCTGGGGCAAGACGGCAGGGAATTCAAATACACAGTACCCTCGTTTGAGTCAGCGGCAGAAATAGGGAGTGAAGATTTCCCTTCCACGAAGATTCGTTTATGTGTGGATTTGCGTTGAATGCCCTCCTGATGAAATGTTACGTCCGAAGCGCTTTTTTCAGGCTATCCAGACACCCTCGAGATAAGACGTGGTGAAATCCAGCATGATCTTCGGTTGATTGCTCTTCAGGTTCCAGGAGACAAAGGGCACCAGTTGGTCGGTGATGGCATCCTTTTCGAGCCCCAGGCGGTCGGCGATGGTGGCTAGGGCCTGCCTCACGGTGGCGACCAAGACCTGGTCGAGCCGCGATGCGGCGTTGACCGCCTTGAGTTTCGGATTGCTCTGCAGCTCCGCCAGCGCCTCATCCCAGTGAATGGCATCGATCTGGCGGCGGAGGACATAACCGTTGCCGCGGTCCCGGATGATGAAGAGGACCGGATTGGCTTTCAGCCAGGCGCCCTTGATCTTGACATCCTTGAACGAGGCCCCGATCCGTTCGAGCAGTTCGTTTTTCTTCTGAAGCCCCTCGACCTGACGTGCCTGAACCCGTTCGATGATGTAAGGTTCGTTGTCGATCGTCATCTCTTTCAACCGCGTCGGATCGAACCCGAGGTCCATGAGGTCGCCGAGCGTCAGAGGGTCGGTGTAGGATTTGCCCCGCTCCTCGAGCCAGGCCATGAAGCTTGGCCGCCGGTAATTCGGCAGGGTGTCGATGGCGCGGGCCGGGTCCTGCGTCAGATCGGCGGGGAGGCGTGAGAGCAGAGCGAGACGGCCCGCGCAGACGGGGTTTTTATCCACGAGTTCCCGCGGGGCATAGCTCTTGATCTGAAGGTTCGCGATCTCCGGCGCCAGGGTGATCTGCCCGGCGGATTCTCCGCCCGTGTACCCGATCAACGAGCCGATCCGACGTCTGAAAGCGATGAACTTCGTGACAAAGCGGGTGAACATGAAACGCATGTAGACGGATGATTGCCTCGCTTCGATTTCCGTCCCGAAGTAGGTGCACAAAGTCTTGTAAAGAGTTTGAAACTCCTCCAGGGTACGTCGCACCATGACCTCGTTGTCCCGCGCGTCGATGACGGCGCGTTTCCGCTTGAGGTGATAGAGGAGCTTCAAGAGTGCGGGCTTCAGGTCATGCCCCCGGAAGGCCGGCGGGATGAAGACCATGTAATTCGAATCCTTTTCAAGGGCCGTTTCCCCGATGATGTCCGTAACGGGCTGCCAGGCTTGCTTGAGGTAGATATCGTAAGTCGGGTCCTGATTCGGGATGATGTTGTCGAGGATCCCCAAGGCGGATTTCCCGGCCAGGAACGTCCCGAAATGCTCGATAATGCGGTTCCCAAGCCCTTTTCTGCGGAAAGGGGCGGCGACCTCCACATAGACCAGGTAGTAGCAGGGGGCTGGTTTTTTGAGGTAGAGCATGTTGAGACGCCCGAGGATTTCGCCCGTCTCCGCCGTGATCTCGAGCTGATGGAAGGCGTTTTCGGAGTCCCCGGGTCTCTGGCGGCTTATCCGGCTGCCGGCGATGGTGGCATCCACAAGGTCCCAGAGGTCGTTAAAGAGATCGGCCACGATGGGGGCGTCGGGCAGGCCTCGGCGCATGCCTTCGTCGACCAGCGCGACGAGGCTCAGCCGTTCGGAGGCGCTCAGGGTCTTTTCGCCGATGGGCAGGCGGAGCGGGGCGATCTGACGGTGCATTACGGAACTCGAGTCCGCATCGCGCCCGGGTTCGGGAAGCCCCTCATCCGCAGCGGCGCCCGCGCGGCAAGGGGAGGGTCCGGACGCGACGTCCTTCGAGCGTTTGATCATCAGGCGGGAGAGGTCGTACATGACCTTGAAGGGTTGAATGTCCGTCAGGCTGCTCACGAAGCGGGCCTTTTCGAGGGCGATAGCCCCTGCATCCTCCCCTGCGGCGAGGCGGTTCAAAATCTCCGCATGGTATTCTTCGGCCGCCGTGATGGCCTTGGCGATGAATCGGCCGGCTCCGCCGTTCACTACGCCGTTATGGCTCAGGATCACCCGTTTGGCCTCGAGGGTCTCGAGTTTTCGAAGGCTCGCGCAGTACTGCCCCAGGGAAACGAAGTAGTTGGGCCAGAAGATGTCTTTTTCCGGAACATAAAATCCGGCGGCGTCCCCGAGGGCGATGGTCTTTTCCTTTTTCTCGTAAAGCGACATATGGCAGGGGGAATGGCCCGGGGTGGCGATCGCCTCCCAGACGACCCCCTGCCCGAGTTCGATGCTGTCGCCTTCCCGGATGATGAGGTCTGCCTCGAAGCGGAAGTCGCGCGGCGCCGGAGGCATTGCGGATAACTCTGCCTTGGCCTTCAGGAGCTGTGCGATCCCGAGATCCACCAGGATGAATTCCCGCTGTAGTTCGGGAGTACTCAGGATTTCTGCGCCCGGGGCGCTGACGATGAGCTTCAGGTGCGGCCAGATCCGTTTGAGGTAGGGCACGGCCCCGATGTGGTCTGCGTGGGTGTGGGTCAGAAAGATGTATTCTATCCGATTTGGATCGACGCCAAGGCTCAGGATCTGGTCTGCGATGACCGTGGACGTAGGGCCTGTCCCCCCCTCGATGATCATACCGGAGTCTCCCAGGGAAAGGTATACCGGAAAGGCCGGGATGCCGAGTTGGAAGAGATGGGGGGTTACGGCGATGGGGGGATGCTGTTTTGAATGTTCTTCCATAATTTTGGACCTCGATAATGACGATGTAGGGTTCTTCGTGGGCCTCTGACGCCGCTTACGGATTTTTCGGCAAGTTTGCGCCGCGAATGGCCCCAAAAAAAAAGCCGTGGGCACTTGCTGTGCCCACGGCCTGTTGAAACAGAAAGGACCGGTCAACCCATGGGCGCAGTCCACCTCCTAAAATAAAAAAACAGCCCGGATTGACGATCCATTGTATACATGCGTGATCTTCTCTCTATGGTGGCGGATGGCCTTCTTCCAAGCGCTGCTTGGATGCCTCCGCAGGATTCTGACCTTGCAACGGATTTTCTATGGTGTTGTACTGCCTATACGTGAGGTGTCACACTTACCACACCACCGACCTTCGCTCGAATGAGCCAATCAGGCAGATATTCTCCACAAGCGGTATTTGGCAATATGATCATCCAAAACGATTTGCGTTGTCAAGCTTTTTGAAGGAGGCAGGGTCCACATGGCGTGTGGCGACGATATTGCAGTCGATTCCTGCGGGTTTCCGGAGCAGGATATCCCCGATCCGGACCGGCGCGCTCACCCGGATGGAGCGGATTGCCTGCATGACGTCACCGATGCGGTCGAGGGGGATCGAACGGTCCGTCTTTACGCTGACCAGAGGGAAGGCCCCGCCCTCGACGGCGATGCTGCTGGCGATGGTGCGCACGGGGTTGCGGAGCTCCTGCTCCGCCCAGGCGGGGCCCTTGTCGCAGGTTTGTCCGGAGATCTCCTTCACGACGATCTCAGGCGTTTGTTCATAAATTACAGTCAATTCACACCCGTTCGGGCAGATGACGCAGGTCAGCTGTTTTGTCTTCATTCCACCGAAACCTCCAGCTTTTCAGCCTCCAGCAGTTTGTCCGCCTTGACCTTGATCCGGACCATTTCGGCCGGGTGCAGACGCATGAGTTTCTTCCGCGCAACCTGCCGGTCCCCGGCCCGAACCCAGACGGCTCGTTCGCGGGCGGGCTCCGTCACCCGCAGGGAGAGTGTAAAATCCCTCCGACCGCTCACCGCCTGAGGCAGCACATAACGGACACCGGGTCCTGGGTTCAGGGCGATCATCCGGGGCTTGGCAGGGCCGGTATCAGCCTGGAGATAGGCCGCGGCACAGGCACCCGCCAACGCGGCCTCCTCCGAGACCCAGTCCACCAGGTCGTGGACATGCAGGACGTTCCCGCAGGAAAAAACCCCTGGAATGCTCGTCATGAACGTATCGTCTACGGCTGCCCCACCGGTCCGGTCCTCGATTTGCACCTCGGCTTCCCGGGAAAGCTCGTTTTCGGGGATAAGCCCTACCGATAAGAGCAGCGTGTCGCAGGGCACCAGGCGCTCCGTGCCTGGGATGGGGTGGCGCATGGGGTCGATCTCCGCGACTGTTACGCCCGTCAGACGTTCCTTCCCGTGGACCTCGATCACCGAGGTGCCAAGATGCAGCGGGATCCCGTAATCGTTCAGACACTGCTGGATATTCCTGGGAAGACCGCTCGCGTATGGGAGGATCTCGAAGACCGCCTCGACCTTGGCCCCCTCCAGGGTCAACCGCCGGGCCATGATGAGTCCGATGTCGCCCGAACCAAGGATGACGACCTGACGGCCGACCATGATGTTCTGAAGGTTGATCAGGTTCTGGGCGGCCCCCGCCGTGTAGATCCCCGCGGGCCGGGTGCCCGGAAGGGAAATGGCGCCGGCGGTCCTCTCGCGGCAGCCCATCGCCAGGACCACGGCGCCGGCATCGATCTGCGTGAAGCCGTTGCGGGAGCTGGCCTGAAGACGCCGGTTGTTGCCGAGGCCGAGGACGATGGTCTCGAGCATCGCGTCGATGCCCATTGAATGGAATTCGTCGATATAGCGCTGCGCGTATTCGGGGCCGCTCAGGGCCTCGCCGAAGCGGTGCAGGCCGAAGCCGTCATGGATGCATTGATTGAGAATGCCGCCGAGGATCCTGTCCCGTTCGACCAGGAGCACGTCCTTGCAACCGTTCTCCCGTGCGGCGATGGCGGCTGAGAGGCCTGCCGGCCCCCCGCCGATGACGACCAGATCGCGTTTTATCGTTTGCATGAGGTATCGGTTCCTAGCGCACGCGCCCCGAAAAGAGGTGCGAGCCTTTGCTGAACAATAGATAATCTTCCGGCCGGTAGCCGAATTCCTTTTCCAGGATCTGCACGATCCGCGGGAGGCAGAACCCTCCCTGGCAACGCCCCATCATGGCACGTGAACGGTACTTGATACCGGCGATGGTCCGCGCACCCAGGGGGTTCTGGATGGCGTCCAGGACCTCCCGCTTGGTGATTTGCTCGCAGCGGCAGACGACCTCCCCGTAATCCGGGTCCCGGGCGACGAGATCGGCCTTTTCCTCCGCCGGCAGTTCGTGAAAGAGTTCCGTGCGGCCGGGACGCTCGGGCTTGAATGCGGCCTTCTCCTTCAACGGCAACCGCTCCGCCACCATGCCCCGCACCATTTCGGCGATGGCCGGGGATGAGGTGAGTCCGGGACTTTCGATTCCGAGAAGGTTGATGAACCCTGGATAATCGGTGCGGCTCTCGATCACGAAATCGTTGAAGCCCTTGATTTCCGGTGGGGTTTGTTTGGCGCGCAGGCCTGAGAAGTTGCGGATGAAGTCCGCCGTCGAGATGCCGGGGAGGAGTTCATGCCCCTCTTTTTTCAGCTGAGCGATGATATCCGATGTACAGGCGGAGTCGTCCGGCGCATCCACGTATTCGTTGCTGGGGCCTATGAGAATGTTTCCGTCTACGGTGTTGGTGAGGTGGATCCCCAGACCCGCGCTGCCTTTTCGAGGCGCCGGATAAACGAGCACCGAGAGGCTCCCCTGCAGACGCTTGTCCAGGATCAGATATTCGCCCCGGCAGGGGTAGATACGGTACTGCGAGATCCCGAGCAGTGAACAGATGCGGTCGGCGTAGAGGCCTGCGGCGTTGATCAGTACGCGGGCCTTGAAGGAATCGCCTTCCGTGGTCTTTACGGTGAAGCCGTTTGCGTCGTGGCGGATGGCGGCGGCCTCCCGACCGAGGTAAAAATCGACCCCGTTCATCCTGGCATTGTCCGCGAGGGCGATGGTGAGACCGTAAGGGCAGATGATCCCGGTAGTCGGTGAATAAAGGGCCCGGATGCCCCCCACGCCCGGCTGGATCGTCTGCATGGCGCCTGTATCGAGGATCTCGAGGCCGGGGACGCCGTTGGCCTCGCCCTGCTCCTTGAGCGCGAAAAGGGTGCGGACGTCTTCTTCGTCCTGGGCGACGGTGAGCTTGCCGATATACTGGATCTTGACCTTCAGCTCGGCGCACAACCCGCCCATCATGGCGTTGCCCCGCACGTTCAGCCGGGCGCGTAGCGTTCCGGGTTTATAGTGAATGCCCGAATGGAGCACGCCGCTGTTGCGGGAACTTGTGCCCATGCCCACGTCCAGTTCCTTTTCGAGGACCGCGACGCGGATCTCGTAGCGGGACAACTCCCGTGCGATGGCGTTGCCTGCAACACCTGCGCCGATGATCAGGGCGTCATATGTATGTTCCATCATACGATAACGATTCGCTTTCCTTCTAAATGTTCAGGGTGCTTCCCATGCGGAAAAAGGGTGATCGAGCCGGCGGGGCCTCATGCCCCCAAGTCGATACAACCGATCGGCATGCCCGGGTTCCGTAGGCAGGCTCGTCATTCGATTCCACTCGGAAAGGGGTTTCCCTTGTCGTCATTTCCTTCTTTGCCGCAAGGATCACGGCGCCAAGCAGTGAAAATCCTCGTTTCCGGACTGGAAACCCGGTCGTGCTCGATCATCCTTTCCGGGTGGACGCTCGCTCAAGGGTCGCAAACGCAGAAGCGCGGTCCTGATGATCTTCGGACCGCGCTCACCGCTGAAAATCGGTCAGGCTCAGGATTCGATGCCGGCCAGACGTCTGGCGGCATATTTTTTCTCGCTGATATTGGTCTCGCGGAAGATGGTGACCCGATGGGCCTCGGGCGATCCACCGCCGTGGATATCGGAGATGGTGTCGGCGCTTTCGAGGGCCAGCTTTTCCGCCAGGCGGTAAAGCTTGATGCGGTTTTCGACCGGCACGCCGTCGGCGCCCTTCATGTATTTTTTCACCAGCGAACCGATCTCGGGATTCTCGAAATCACGGTCGGATGGCATGTCCGCCACGAAACCACCGCAGACATCGACCATGAGCCGGATCGCCTCGGCCATCTCCTTACCTTCATGGATCTTGGAGGCATTGGCCAGGACCGTGTCGATGAAGTAGGTCCCGGAGGGCTCCTGCTTTCCTTCGTAGGAGGAAGCGAGACAGCAGCCGTATAGGGTTTCGGCCCGATGGATCATGTCGATGACCTTCTGTTTGAGGTGTCCGGCCTTTGTAGTGCCATTATATTCCATCATCGTCAAGGCCGTTCCGATCATGCAGTCGATTTTTCCGGATTTGCAGCCGCCGTGGCTCTGGCGGTGGAAGGAGGAAAAACGGACGACCATCTCGACGGCGAACTCCGTCTCCCCGCACATGAAGACCCGCTCCCAGGGTACGAAGACATCGTTGAATATCAGGGTGGGGCAGTACTTGGAGTAGCGGATGTTGCCGATGTCGCAGCCGTCGAGTTCCCGCATGTCGAGGCTCGAGCGGCCTACTACGTGGATGAGGCCCGGTGCGTCCGCCGGGACGGCGAATGACAGGGCGTAGTCCTCGTCTCCTTTGCGCATGGCGCGGGTCGGCAGCACGATGATTTCGTGCGAGGAAAGGGACCCGGTCTGATGCGCCTTGGCACCGCGGACCACGATGCCGTCATCCCGTCTTTCCACTACGTGGACATACATGTCCTGGTCGTCCTGGTCTTTGGGGCTCTTGGAACGGTCGCCCTTGACGTCCGTTACGCCGGCATTGGCGGTCAGGTCGTTTTTCTGCATGTATTTCAGGAATTCGACGAAGTTGTCGTAGTAGTGCGTGCCGTACTTCTGGTCGATGTCGTAGGTGACGATCGAAAGGGTCGAAAGACAATCGAGCCCCGTGCAGCGCTGGTGACAGGTGCCGACATAGGCCCCCAGCTTGCGGTTCAGTTTGACCCGGGCGACCAGGTCTTCGATGGAAGAAGGCGGCAGGGTGAAGCGGTTCACCGGTTCATCGATGAGAGGGCTCTGGGTGACCGCCAGGTCCTTGTATTCGTCCATCTCGGCGACTTCATAGGTGGCGGCGGTGGCTTCAATCCCAGCCCGCAGGCGGGGGTTGTCCACCACGTTGGTGATTTTCTGCCCGAACATGTAGGCGGTCGGGTTCATCCCGCGCAGAGATTCGATGTATTCTTCCTTTGTTTTCAGACCCATTGTACTTCCTCCTTGGTGAGCTTTGAGAGTGAGTAACGCCGGGGGTGAGTCGGTTTTCCCCTTGAGCGTTGCTTTAATCGATGGGTTTCTTGATTCCCTTTACGCCGCGGCAAAAATCGTGAAAAAACCGATCCCGAAGGGCAAAAAGAAAGCCCGACAGGCTCCTTGAAAAAACGAATAATAAAGACAACCGCTCCCGGATCCTTATGACGACGGCACCTGCGCTCGGATGACCTCTAAATCACAGGTTTGTCCCGCTTTTCCAGGAATTTACGGAATCCGGCGAGGACCTTTTCCTTGGCGCTGGCGATGTGCGCGGAGAGCACTTCCTGCGCCCCTTTTGCATCCCGCGCCAGGATGCAGTCGACCGTCCGCTTGTGCGCCTGGTCGGTCGAATCCGTGGATTCGAAAGGGAAATAGTTGCCGCCGTATTTCAGAAACAGGAGATCGAAGATATTACCGAGGATGCGGATCTGCGTCGGTTTGCGGGAAAGCGACGCGAGGGTCAGGTGAAACTCCCTGTTTTTGAAGAGCCGCTCCTGTATCAGATAAACCTCGTGATCCACGGACCGGTGGGCTTCCAAGGCGGCTCGCAGCTTATCTGCTCCCGCCTTGTCCAGATGCTCTACGACAGCTTGGATCAGGGAAGGTTCGATCAATTCGCGTAATTCGTAGATCTCTTCGATTTCCTCGAGCCTGAAGGGCTCCATGAAGTAGCCACGGTTGGGTTCATGTCGTACAAACCCTTGGAATTCCAGCCATTTCAAGGCCTGTATGACGGGTGTGGGGCTCATCTGGAGCCTTTCAGCCACGTCACCGCAGGCGACCTTCTGACCGGGTACGATCTCTTTATGGTAGAGCATGCGCCGAATGCCTTTGTAGGCAAGTTGGGCATGATCTTCCCGGGTATCGCCCTGTCTTGTGGTCTTGTTGGGTTTCATTTCCTGATTGAAAATCAAATTAAAAACTTGATTAAAAGTTTAATTATAGATACAAGCTCTTTGTCAAGCTTTTTTCTGAAGACCGATGTCGGCGGGGGCGGCGAGATCGACCGCGCGGGCTGTAACCATGAACCTCAGCGCATTCAGGCAAAGGAAAGAATCATGAGACTTTTCGAATACGAAGCTGCGGAGATCTTTGAATCGAAGGGTATCCCCGTCCCACGCAGTGGGGTCGCCGATTCGACCGAGGAGGCCCTGCGTATTGCGGACGGCATCGGGTATCCGGTGATTGTCAAGGCGCAGGTCCTGGTGGGTGGCCGTGGCCTGGCCGGCGGGATCGAGGTCGCTGACTCGCCGGATGAGTTGGAAGAAATTGCAGGCGATATCCTGAGCATGGATGTCAAAGGTCTCGCCGTCCGCAAGATCATGATCGCCGAAAAGGCGGCGGTGGAGAAGGAACTCTACCTGGGGATCACCATCGATGGGTTTTCGGGTCTCCCCGTGATTGTCGCGAGCACGGAAGGCGGCGTCAGGATAGAGGAAGTGGCGCGCAAGTCGCCCGAGAAGGTGGCTTCCATGAAGGTGGACCCACAGTTCGGTTTTTACCCTTATCAGGCGAGGACCCTTTTGCGCGGTCTGGGACTCTCGCAGCGTCTGCTCGTCTCGTGCGCGGATGTGATCGTTCAGCTCTACAAGATTTTCACGCAGCTCGAGGCCGTTATCGTCGAGATCAACCCCCTTGTGGTGCTGGCAAACGGCGGGGTTCTGGCAGTCGATGCCGTTCTCGAGGTTGACAACTCAGCCCTTTCGCGGATCCGGCGCTATTCCCTTCCGAACCTCATCGGCCGCATCGAGAACGCACTCGAGCGCAAAGGCAAAGAGATCGGCGTAACGTATGTCGACCTCGAGGGCGATATCGGTCTGATCTCCTCGGGAGCAGGGCTCGGGATGGCCACGATGGATATCATCGGCGAGCGTTTGAGTCCGGCCAATTTTCTCGAGACCGGTGGGGGGATCACCGACAAACTTCTCTACAACTGTATGGAACTGCTGATGATGAAGGAGGGGCTGCGCGGGATTCTCATCAACATATACGGCGGGATCAATCCGATTCATGAAGGAGCCAAAGGGGTTGTGCGTTATATCCAGGAGAAGGGGGTCACCCTGCCGATCGTGGCCAAAGCGCTCGGCAACCATCAGGAGGAGACCTGGGAGATCTTCCGCTCGGCGGGGGTGCACGTGGTGACGGACCCCGCTTCCGAGGCGGCGGTGGAGCGGCTGTACGAGCTGGTGGGCCCCGGAAACTGATGGATGGATCCAGCCCTGATGCAAGGCTGCGGCCGGTGCAGAGCATGGCATGCGTGGGGCTCCTGCGCCGCTGATTCTTGCAGACGGATATGCGGCCGGATGAAGGAGGCCCCCGTGCAACGCGGTCTGTGTTCTATCAGAGCCATCGATTTGCAGGAACGGTTCTATTGCCATTCAGAGGTATTCCATTTTATTTGAAGAGGTAGAATCTATGAGTATTTTGCTTGACGACAACACCCGGGTGATCGTCCAGGGGATTACCGGCAAGATCGGGCGGGTGCAGACCCATTGGATGCTCGAATACGGCACCGCGGTGGTGGGTGGTGTTACCCCGGGAAAAGGCGGCACCACAGTGGAGGGGCTGCCCGTATTCGACAGTGTGGCGGAGGCCGTCGAGAGCACCGGCGCCAATGCCTCCGTTTTTTTCGTTCCCGCCGCGTTCGTGCTGGATGCCTTTTACGAGACCGTCGATGCGGGTGTGGAGTTCATTGTGGTCGTTCCAGAGCATGTGCCGGTGCATGACGTCATGAAGATGCGGGCCTACGCCCGGGAAAAAGGGTCCTTCGCGCTGGGGCCGACGACCCCGGGCATCCTCGTGCCGGGCAAAGGCAAGATGGGCATCATGCCCGCCTCTCTTTTCTCGTCCGGTAGGGTGGGGATCATCTCCCGCAGCGGTACCCTCTCCTATGAGTTTGCCGGGATTCTTTCCCGTGAGCAGGTCGGCCAGAGCACTGTCGTCGGTATGGGGGCGGATCCGGTCGCATTGACCAATCTGCCCGATATCCTGAAGCTTTTTCAGGAAGATGCCGAAACGGACGGCGTCATCATCGTGGGAGAGGTCGGCGGGGAGCAGGAGGAAAGAGCGGCGGAGTATATCGCCGGCCATATGACCAAACCTGTCGCGGCTTATATCGCCGGCCGGTTTTCCCCCCAAGGCAAACGGATGGGGCATGCGGGGGCTATTGTCCGGGGCTCGGCCGGAACCGTTCAGGGCAAGACGGAAAGCCTGAAGGCGGCCGGGGTGACGGTCCTGAAAAGCCCCATCGAAGTGGGCCAATGGGCGGTCGACCATGAGCTGAGGTGACGTCTGTCGTCAAGACGGTTTGTAAAAGTCTATCGGCGGTAACCTGCACGTCCGTCTGCGCGGACGGCAGGAATCCTTTCAAGTCAATGGTCTAAATGGATCCCCGAGTGCCGGATCTACAAAGTCAAAAAGGTCTCTCTTCCTGCGGCCCGAAGGGACCTTAGGCGGCGCTTGACAAAACTATCCCGGGTCTTTAATCTCCCAAATAGTCTCCATCCGGAAATGGTCTTTTTTGCCAATCTCGGCGTCAATCTGCACGTTTGCTTGTGCGGCGACCACCAGGTCGCCTCCGCGCAAATGCTTGATTTCCTTGATATTGACCAAACCGGGACCCGCCGCGTAGCGGTGGGACTGAGCACCCGAAGGGTGTGAAGAAAAATCCTCATTTCCGGATTGGAAACTGAGTTGTACCGGGAAATCATTTCCGGATGGACACCAAATAGCGTTTAACGGGTTGTCTGTCTCGTTTTTTGGGGCGGTTCTTCTTCTACGAATCTCCGTCTTTCCTTCCCGCCCCGATCCTTGACCATGTATGGGCGTGAGAATCAGACCAGTGATGCCTGCAGATCAGTCTATTCCCGGTTCGAGGTGCGGGTCTTCCGGTGCGGGGACCCGTGGCCGGGCTGGTCGGCTGAAAAGGCCGCCGCTGAAGGCAGAGCGGGTCAAATACGGGTTTTCCAGAACGTAAAGGAGCGGACAAGATGATTCAAGGGACATTGGTCATGCTGGGTTTGGGCACCATGTGCGGCCTCCTCCTGAGCCTGGCTTCACGGATCTTTCATGTCGATCAGGACCCCAGGATAGAGTTGGTGGAAGAATGCCTGGCGGGGGCCAACTGCGGGGGCTGCGGGTATGCCGGGTGTACGGCTGCGGCTGTGGCGATCGTAGCGGGCGAGGCTCCACCCAGTGCCTGCATCGTGGGAGGGCCGGAGTCCGCCCGAAAGGTAGCGGCCATCATGGGGCTCGACGCGGGGCTGGCGGAGGCGGCACGCGCGCTTAATTTCTGCACCGGCGGAGATCGTGCGGACAACAAGTTCCTTTATATCGGGATTAACACCTGCCATGGAGAGGCGATGCTCTATGGTGGGAAGCGCCTGTGCGAAATTGGGTGCCTCGGGCAAGGCGACTGCGTAAGGGCCTGCCAGTTCGGGGCCCTGAGCATGGGGCCGGAAGGCCTGCCCGTTGTGGACGAAGCGAAATGCGTGGGGTGTGGTGCCTGCCAGAGGATCTGCCCCAAGGGCATCATCCGGGTCAAGACTATGTCGGAGCGCCTGCTCCATTTCAACCGGTCGGATGAATGCCTTGCACCGTGCCGGCAGACCTGCCCGGCGGAGATCAATATCTCGAAATATATCCATCAAATCCGTGAAGGCGATTACGAGGGCGCCGTCAACACCATCCGCGAGCGTAATCCGCTGCTGCTTGCCTGCGGACGGGTGTGCCCCCATCCCTGTGAGACACGTTGTCGGAGGGGTATCGAGGACGAGCCGGTTTCCATCAACCAGTTGAAGCGGTTTGTGGCCGACTACGAGATGCATTCCGGGAAACGCCTGCCCATCACCAAGGCGCCGCCGACGAACCGCCGCATCGCGGTGATCGGCGGCGGGCCGGCGGGTCTGAGCTGTGCCTATTTCCTGGCCCGCCTCGGACACGAGGTGACGATCTTCGAGGCGATGCGGAAGTTGGGGGGAATGCTGCGCTACGGCATCCCCGAATACCGCCTCCCGAAAAAGGTGCTCGATTGGGAAATCGAGGGGATTGTCAACCTTGGGATCGAGGTTCGCACCAATGTGACTTTCGGGCTGGATTTCAACCTGGCTTCCCTGGTGGCTGTTGGTTATGACGCCGTATTTATGGGGATCGGGGCCTGGAAGGACTCCAGACTGAGGGTCGAGGGAGAGGATCTCAGCGGATGCTACACGGGGATCGATTTCCTGAGCCGGATGGCGGGAGCGGTGCCCGTGGCGATCGGTGAGACGGCGGCGGTCATCGGCGGCGGGAATACGGCCATTGACTGTGCCCGCACTCTGGTGAGGAAAGGAGCCAAGAAAGTCTATCTCGTGTACCGGCGTACACGCAAGGAGATGCCGGCCAACGAAATTGAAATCGAGGCTGCCGATCACGAGGGGATCGAGATGCTTTTTCTCTGTGCCCCGGTCAGGGTGGTGGGGGACGAGAACGGGAAAGTGACGCATCTCGAGTATTTGAAGATGGAACTTGGGGAGCCCGATGCCAGCGGGAGGCGAAGGCCTGTCCCTGTAGAAGGGTCTGAGACCCTTCTAAAAACGGATATGGTGATCACGGCCATCGGCCAGGCGCCTGACATCGGGTTCAAGGACAAAACCGAGGACCGCCTGGCGCAGCTCAAGACCACGCGCTGGAGCACGATCGAGGGGAACCCTTACACCACGCAGACGAGCATTCCTTATATCTTCGCAGCGGGAGACGCCGCAACGGGACCCTCGCTTGTAGTGGAGGCCATCGGGGGCGGGCGGAGGGCCGCGCGTTCGATTCACCAGTATGTCATGGGGGAGGAGGTGCACGCTGACCAGCAGGAGCTGGGTCGAAAAATGATCGACAAATCCATTTTCGAACAGGTGCCGGGTGTCGAGCACAAACCCCGTTGTACAATGGAAGAACTGCCGGTGGACATGCGTGTTCAATCCTTTGTGGAAGTGGACCAGGTGCTGACCGAAGAGGCTGCGCGTATGGAAAGCGAACGATGCCTCGATTGCGGTTTGCTTTGCTACAACGTCGATAGGGTTGATCCGGATGCCAAAGGCGCTGGTTCCGCATAGATGGTTTGGACTGTTTGATCCGTGCCGGGACTTGGGCATGGCCTCATCGATCCCGAAGCGAGACGGTTTGGGTCCATCAATACCGGTTGGTGGGGTGAGGGTTGGTGAGAAAGGATTTCGAACGTGAGGGGTTGACGATGCCGAGTGTCGATTTTTTGGGGAAAGTCGATTTATTGAAGGGCCTTGAGGAGCCTCAGCTGTTGCTCATCCAGGGGTGTTGCCAGCGGAAGTCCTACACGTTGGGTGAAAGACTTTTCAAGGAAGACGAGACTGCGGACAGGATCTGGATAGTGGAACAAGGCCAGGTGGGGCTTTTTTTTAACCTCCCCGGCCGCAAACGCTCAGATGAAAACCTTGTGGTGTCCATTTCGGCTGGTGAGTCGCTGGGCTGGTCCGGTTTCATGCCGCCTTACAGGTACAGCCTGTCCGCATACTGCAACTCGAAACGCTGCGACGTGTTGATGCTTGCGAAGGACGACTTGACCAGGTTCTCAGAGCAGGACTATCGGCTGGGATATACGGTGATGTCGAATCTAGCAGCCGTGGTGAGCAGGCGTTTTGACCAATTGCAGGAATGGGGGGCTGTTCTGCCGCTCACCCCTGTTTGACCCTTTCCCCGGAGATGTTTACAGGGTTTTGTAATGGCCAGACGCACGGTGCCACATCCGTAGTCGAGAAATCGGGCAGCGTTGCACCCCGTCCCTCTTATTCCGGTACTTTCGGGTGCAAGGGATGAATGAGCTTCTGTGTTTTTTCGGGTCGGGATCTGACAGCGTGGGGTGCTCAAGACAAATGTTTCCCGGGAGCAGGAGGTTTAGATGGTCAGCCTTGATTTTTTGGAGGAGATAGAGGTCTTCAGGGGGTTGGATGACGACCGGCTTGCGGCCTTGCGGACGTGCTGCGAGGAGGCTGAATTCAAAAGGGGAGACGAACTGTTCGGTATCGGGACCGATGCGGAGTACCTGTGGGCGGTGGAAAAGGGCGAGGTGACCCTGATGGGGGAATCGTCGAAAACAGCCGGTTCCACAGAATTTCCGCTTTCATCACTGATGACGAGCATGGTCTTTGGCTGGTCGAGTATGGTCCCACCCTATCGGCATATGCATTCGGCGTTTTGTGTCAGCAGGGCCTGCAGAGCAATCAAGATCCAAAGCGCCTGCCTTTCACGTTTGTTCGAGGGGGATCCGGAAATGGGCTACCGCGTCATGATGAGGCTTCTGAGGGCTATCGGCAGGCGATTCCATTCACTGCAGGAGGAACTCGTAAGGCGCCGGGGACAGGATATTCTGAACCAGTGGTGAGGGTATTTTGGATGCTCAGGGCTTTTGTGAAAATTTTAGAAACCCGTAATGCACCCGGATGAATCTATAACACCTACCAATATTCACTTCGGAGAATATGCCAACCGAAATACCATGCATTTGGTGCATTTTTAACTATATCGTAAAACGATCTATTTAAAGTATTTTTGGAGTGATAGCTTAAATATATTACGCAGCCTTCTTTCTTGGTTACCATCATTTGATGGTCGATAATATAATCATTATTCCAATCAGCGCTTACTATGTCACCCAATTGAATATCACAGGTTGTAGTGACATTGTATGCTCGATTCCTAAAATACATATGCCATGCCAGATTATCGGCTGCACTCCATGCGTAAGTGCATATGTTACCTGCACCGCTTGTTTCAAACCACCATTCTAAAATATTTTTTTTATCCCATCCGGTTGTCATAAACCAACCGCCAGCATAAAGACATTGTGATGCAAAATTGGTACAATCCTTTTGTAATAGGTGCCCATAATGGGGGTTATAGCTTTGGGCATAAGCTATAGCATAATTCACTGCCGATACCCTATTATATGGGTAAATTTCCAATTCGTGATTTAATATTTCCTCACTTTTGACATTGTTTTCATCCATTTGATGATGCAATGGAATTTCCAAGGGAGGCAATACTAGAGGTTCAACAGCATCAGGATTGTTTTCCATATATTCATCTAGCTGCATCTTGGCATCTGGTGTATCCGGTACAATTGGGTAAGTTACATCTTTTTTGTCATCTAAGTTTGAATAGAAAATTTCATCATGTTGTTGATCGTAGATAACATCGTAATCTCTCATTGTCTTTTTTATGATCATCACATGATCCATAACAGTTACAGTCAGTGGAGCGTCAAAATTAGGTGAATGAACAAGTCGGCTCTGCATTTTGTTTTTCTCGCGCACTTTGATATATATCATTCTGCCGATTTTTTTTGTTACGATTATATCGACAATTTCCGATTGTGACCATATGTATGCAATTGCAGACTCTTCTTTTATTGTATTATATAAATCTATAAGTGTAGTTTTGTATTCATCGCCTGAAAATTTCCTCCCCATAGCCTCGGTTATCGGAAAATTATATCCCTCATCTACACCTGTTATTAATAACATATCTCTCATTTTAAACAAATGCAATATTGTAGATCTGATTGAATCTTCTGCATCTGGTTGGATATTGTATTCAGCATTGGCAATCCTTTCACAATAAATTAGAACAAAAAAAATTAAACACAATTTGGCGATACTAATACACAGGCTGCAATTTGCATGTCTCATGTATAGTCTCCTTTCTTGAAAGTATGGTCTTTAGATTTGTTAATGCAATAATGATACCGTTTGTATTGAATACTGCCTGTTTTGGGCATCAACATGGGCTATGGAGGTGAAAGCGCCTAATCTTGTTGCTTGTTTTTCCGATGCAGGAAAAATTGCTCAGCCTCGGAGGAACAGGGCGGAAGGAGAGACTGCACATGTTATTGTGAACACCGATCTTCGCCATATACAGGTCTTTGGGATGAGGTTTGGTGGGAAAGGGTTTCGAATGCAAGGGGTCGACGATGCCGAGTGACGTTTTCCGAGTAAAGTTGCTTTATTGAAGGGCTTTGAGTAGCCTCGGTCGCTGCTCATCCAGGGGTGTTGCCGGCAGGACCTCCCGGGTGATCAGGATCGACAGCGCCAGTCTTTGCACGGTTCTGTTGGAGGATGATCCCGGAATGGGCTGGCGGGTCATGATGAGGCCCTTGAGATCGATCTGCAGGCCTTTTCATTCAGTCCTGGAAGAGGAGGTGAGGCACCGGGAACAGGATATTTTGAACCGGTGGTGAGTTTCCTTCCGGAAACGGTCTTTTTTCCAACCCGGGCGTCAATCTGTTGTTTTCTGGGGCGGCGATCTACAGGCCGCTTCCGAGCAAGTGCTGGATTTCATCGGTATTGTGAAAACCGCGACCCACTTGGCAGCGGTGGGACTGAGCACCCGAAGGGTGTGAAGAAAATATTCTCATTTCCGGATGGACACGAGTTAAATTTTGAAGGCGCACGGCTTTTGTGAAAATTTGAACAATACCTTCTTGACATGGCTCGAAACTTTTGGTATTCCTCGCACGTTACAATTGGACATGCTGATCCTGACCCGGCGGGGATTGCGGTAAAGCGCGTCGAGACCGAGCAGGTGGGGGTCTGATCATACCGAAGTGGACGGCAGAAGCCGCTGGCCGGCAGGAGAAGGCCTTGCCGGCTGCATATACGGGTAGCTCATGCCAAAACCGCTTTGATCCGCCTGCAGCCGGTGCGCAAGAGGAGCGGGTTCGCTTGGAGCATCCAAGCTTGCGCCAATGCAAAGGGGTTTCAATGACCGGTTTTGGCGGGGATCACCGAGTTTGTAGCGATACTTTTTTGGCAGGGAATCACCAACTAAACCCAGAGGAGAGGAAACGATGATTAAGCCGCATGGATCCGATAAACTGAATCCGCTGTATGTCATGGACGACGCAAAGCGCGCCCAGTTAACCAAGGAAGCCGAGAGCCTGCCTTCCATCGTGGTCAGTTCGGCCGCAGCCGGCAATGCCGTCATGTTGGGGGGCGGTTATTTCAATCCCCTGACGGGATTTATGAGCGCCGCAGAGGCGATGAGCGTTGCCAAGGACATGAAGCTGAAAAACGGGCTTTTCTGGCCTGTTCCGATCCTGAATGTCGTGCCGGACGCCTCCGCTGTCAAAGGCGCGAAGAAGATCGCCCTCAGAGACCCTAACGTCGCGGGCAATCCTGTGCTGGCGATTCAGGAAGTGGAAGCCATCGAGGAGTTCACCCCGGCGCAGATGAAAGAGATGACGCTGTCGATCTTCCGTACGGAAGACGAGAACCATCCCGGCGTGAAGGCTTTCAACTCGGTCGGGGGAAAGGTGATTTCCGGTCCGATTCAAGTACTGAGCTACTCCTATTTCGAGAAGGATTTCGGGGACACCTTCAAGACGGCCTACCAGATCCGCGAAGATATGGCCAAGCTCGGTTGGGAAAAGGTCGTCGCTTTCCAGACCCGTAACCCGATGCATCTGGCCCATGAAGAACTTTGCCGCATGGCATACAACGATCTGAAGACCGATGGGATCCTGATCCACATGCTCCTCGGTAAGCTGAAGGCCGGAGACATCCCTGCGGATGTTCGCGATGCCTGTATCCGGAAAATGGTTGAACTCTATTTCCCGGCGAATACGGTTCTGGTTACCGGATACGGTTTCGACATGCTGTATGCCGGTCCGAAGGAAGCCCTGCTGCATGCGGTATTCCGTCAGAACTGTGGGTGTACGCACCTGATCGTGGGACGTGACCATGCCGGCGTCGGCGATTACTACGGCCCCTTCGATGCGCAGACCATCTTTGACGAACTTCCGAAGAATGCCCTCCAGTTGGAAATCTACAGGGCGGACCATACCGCTTGGTCGAAAAAGTTGAAGAAAGTTGTTATGATGCGTGACGTTCCTGATCATACCAAAGAGGACTTCATCCTGTTGTCCGGGACCAAGGTCCGTGAGATGCTGTGCAATGGTCAGGCGCCACCGCCCGAATTCTCTCGTCCGGAAGTTGCCAAGATCCTGATGGATTACTATATGTCATCCGGTTCCTGTGCACGTTAGGAACAAGGAAGGCGTAGCCGCCATCCTTCAAAAATAAGCGCAGACGCGGATCTCCAGTCGATAGAAAGGGCCCTCTCTAGAACAACAGTGAGGGCCTTTTTTATGCGCAGGCTGAAAAGAAATCAGGGAAATTAAGGAAGCGAGGCTGAAACGATGGAGGCAGGGAGAAAGGCTGTGGTGCTTTCAAGCGGCGGGCTGGACTCGACCACCGTGATGGCGATTGCTCTTGAGGAAGGTTTCGATGTCTATAGCTTGACGGTTGATTATGGGCAACGACACAGGGTGGAACTGGAGGCGGCCCGCAAGGTTGCGTCTGTGCTCGGCGCTGAAGAGCACAAGGTGCTGCGGGTGGATCTGGCCGGTATCGGCGGATCGGCGCTGACGGACAACATCAGGGTCCCGAAGGGCCGCCAGGAAGACGAAATCCCAAACGAGATTCCCATAACCTATGTTCCAGCCCGGAATACCGTGTTTCTTTCCCTTGCCTTGGGATGGGCCGAAGTGTTGGGATCCGGGCACATCTTCATCGGCGCCAACAGCATCGATTACAGCGGCTATCCGGACTGTCGGCCGGAGTACCTGTCGGCCTTCGAAAGGCTGGCCGGTCTCGCCACCAAGGCCGGTGTGGAAGGGCGGCTGAAGATCCGGGTCCGTGCGCCCTTGCTGCACATGACCAAACGGGAGATTATACTGAAGGGTCTGGAGTTGGGCGTAGACTACGGACTGACCCACAGCTGCTACGACCCTCTGCCGGACGGCCGTGCCTGCGGGGAGTGCGACAGCTGCCGGCTCAGAAGAAAGGGATTTCGGGAGGCCGGCATCCAGGACCCTTCGGAGAGGTAGGATGCCGACCGGAATGGAGAGGGCGGGGGCCGAAAACCTTTACTTTCTGGGCGGTGAAAAAGTCTCCGGCGGATACAATTTCTCAATTTCTTCTTTGAATTTTTCTTCGAGGATCTTTCGTTTCAGCTTGAGTGTCGGGGTCATCTCCCCGGTTTCCTGGGTCCATTCGTGAGGAAGCAGACGGAATTTGCGGATCTGCTCGACCCGGGCGAAGTCAGCCATGAGACGTTCGATCTCCCGGGTATAATGATCGAGCACCGAGCGATCCTGGATGAGATCTTCGTGCTCTGAGAAAGGCACCTGATTGGTCCGGGCCCATTTCTTGAGTTCTTCGAAGGCTGGAACGATCAGCGCGGAGAGATATTTCCGCTTCTCGCCGATTACTGCGACCTGCTCGATGTAGGGAGACTCCATCAGCCGGCTCTCAATGTTTCGGGGTGCGATATTCTTCCCTCCTGCCGTGACGATGATGTCCTTGATCCTGCCGGTGATGGAAAGGTAGCCGTCCGCGTCGATGGCGCCGATATCTCCGGTCCGGAAAAACCCGTCCTCCGAAAACGCCGCCCGCGTCGCCGCTTCATCCTTATAATAACCGAGCATGACCTGCGGACCCTTGATCAGGATCTCTCCTTCAGGGGAAAGCTTGACGGTCGTTTCAGGCACGGGGGGGCCGACCGTCCCCGGTTTGATGAGCCAGAAACGGTTCACATTGGTGATCGGGGTGGTTTCCGTGAGTCCGAATCCTTCGAGGACCGTGATACCCATGCCCAGAAAGAATTCCGCGTCCGAGACCGAAAGGGCGCCACCGCCGGAGACCGCAAATCGGAGTCGATCCATCCCGAGCACCGCTTTCAGTTTCGAGAAGATGATTCGGTCGGCCAACCGATACCGTAAAGCGAAAAGGCCTTTACGGGGTTTCTGGGTGCAGGCGTAAGGGAGATTCATCCGGGCCGTTTCGATGGCCCATTTGAAGAGCGCCTGCTTTGTCGCGGGCGCCTCCGATACCTTGGACAGGATTCCGGAGTGGATCTTTTCATAGAAGCGCGGGACACTGATGATGATTGTGGGTTTGACCTCCGCCATGTTTTCCTGGATCTTCGAGAAATCCTCTGCGAAGGCTACGGTTGCACCCCAGGCAAGCGGCATGTAATAGCCGGCGGTCCTTTCGAGGGAATGGCTGAGCGGCAGGAAAGAAAGCAGGACGTCCTTGTCCGACACCTTGTCCCAGAAATCGAATAGGGCCTGCCGCACGTTCGAGACGAAATTGTCATGGGAGAGCATGACGCCCTTGGGCGGACCGGTGGTGCCGGAAGTGTAAATGATCGTGGCCATGTCGGAGGGTTTGACCGCGGCCAGCCGAGATTCGAAGACGTCGCTCAGGCCTAGTTTTTCGCCTTCCTGCAGGGCCTGCTCGAAATGCATCACGTCCGGGCCAAAGCCTTCGGCGGTGTCGTAAGCCACGGTGAATTCCAGGCCGGGAAGACGATCCCGGATTTCCATGATCTTTTGCAGGTGCTCGGAAGCCCCTGCCAGACACCCCTTGGCTTCGGAATGCTGCAGCACATAGAAGGCCTCCTCGGCGGAGTTGGTGGCATAGATCGGGACGTCGACGGCGCCGATGGAGAGGATGGCGAGGTCGCTTACCCACCATTCATAGCGGTTGGGGGAGAAGATGGCCACCCGATCGCCCGGTTCGATACCTCTGGAAATCAGGAAGGAGGCGAGGTTCCGGACCATGGCGTTCATCCGGTTCCAGGAGATCTCGATGTACCGGTTGCCCGTTTTGCAGGCAACGCATGCGCGGTCGCCGTATTTGTGGACTTGCTGCTGGAAGACTGCGGGCATCGAAGTGTTGTTCAACTTTTCCATCGCGGTACCTCCGGGCGCACCTGTTCGTGGGCGCAGACAAACGTTGTTCTGTCACAAAAAGAGCCGGGAACGGGCAGCGTGAAACAGAAAATGTAAGTTGTTTCCATCCGGAAATGGTCTTTTTTGCCAATCTCGGCGTCAATCTGCACGTTTGCTTGTGCGGCGACCCACAGGTCGCCTCCGCGCAAACGCTTGATTTCCTTGATATTGGCAAAAAATCCTCATTTCCGGATGGGGAACCGGGTTGTACCGGGAAATCATTTCCGGATGGAGACTAAGTTGCATCCGACCTTCGGCCTCTGGCTCTGACGCTCCTGAGGCGCCTTCGCTTCGACGGGATACCGGGGGCCTTCCGGATAGTCCGGAAGGCCGGCTGAGGGAGGAAGATTATGCCTGCTTCTTCGGTTTTTTCCAGACGATGAATGGACACAGTTTGCAGATATCGAAACCGGGGTATGTCTCTCCTGTGCGGGGGAATGAGGCGCCGCCGTCGCGCATCGTTCTCTGAAGCGTCCATCGGACGGTTTTTGGGAGATGGGCGCCGGGCCATATCCAGTTGATTTCCCCCTGTTCGGTCTTGCCGGAGGTGTAGCTGCCGCTGCACATCGGGGTGATGTTGGGCTCCTGGGTCACGTAACACTGGACGATTCCATGGCATACGGAGCTATTCATGGTCATGGTCATTTGGAACGGGTGCGTATCGAAAGCGGCGCACCAATCATTGCCCAGATGATAGGATTGCAGGACATCGCACATGCCATGGATGACATCCGGCTCGAAGGGGCTCTTGTGCAGTGGGGATGTGGCAAAGGCGAGCAGCCCCGGGGGCAGGCGTTTCTTTGTTTTGACAAATCGCTCGGCCTGTTCCGCGTTCTGGGTATATTTCAGGTGCCCTTTGATTTCGGAGTCATCCAGTTCTTTCCATCCAAGGACGAATTTCGCGTTGGAGCATCCTGTCTTCTCCTTTGTGCCGAGAAGGATCTCTCCGCCTTGCCGGGAAGCTGCAATGTAGTGACACATGGTAAAGGGGTGGAGCGCTTCCTTGTAATCGGCATTCTGTTTGAAAGCTTCGAGTTCTTCTTCAGAGAAGAAGAATTTCACTGCCACGGGATAATACTTGAATTTCAAAAGATTGCGTAGAGTGAACACAACATCTGAATGGCTGAGTGTTTCCTTTTCGAGCATGTGTTTTGCGAACTCTACATCGTTCAAAAGCATTGCGGTATCGATCATGAGATGCTCTCCAGACAGTGGAAGGTTACAGGTTGATTGCCGTTCAAATCGGGCAGCTGGCCCGTGTAATGCCAGAAAGTGATCGACAGTCGGGTGGCAACTGAACCTAGTCGCTTCTGAATGGCAGGTTGTCCGGTCACTGATCGGCTCACTTGGAAATCAGGGCCTGGAAAATTTTCAACAATGTTTCGGATGGACTCAAGTTGACGGAAATCCTATAGAATCGATCGAAAGATGTCAACGGGAAACCGCGGTTGGGCTGCGCCTGAGGATGCGTCATTCGCGATAGGGAGGTCTGCTATGGGCGATGCGAGGCGGCTCGGCGGGATAGAGGACATTTTCGGGTGGGATGTGACGGATTCCAGGAAGATAGCTTGTTTCCATCCGGAAATGGTCTTTTTTGCCAATCTCGGCGTCAATCTGCACGTTTGCTTGTGCGGCGACCTACAGGTCGCCTCCGCGCAAACGCTTGATTTCCTTGATATTGGCAAAAAATCCTCATTTCCGGATTGGAAACTGGGTTGTACCGGGAAATCATTTCCGGATGGAGACTAGCTTGTTTCCATCCGGAAATGGTCTTTTTTGCCAATCTTGGCGTCAATCTGCACGTTTGCTTGTGCGGCGACCTACAGGTCGCCTCCGCGCAAACGCTTGATTTCCTTGATATTGGCAAAAAATCCTCATTTCCGGATTGGAAACTGGGTTGTACCGGGAAATCATTTCCGGATGGAGACTAGCTTGTTTCCATCCGGAAATGGTCTTTTTTGCCAATCTCGGCGTCAATCTGCACGTTTGCTTGTGCGGCCGCCCGCAGGTCGTTTCTATCCAACCACCTGGAAGACAGACCAAACCGGGACCCGCCCCGAAGGCTGCCCTCATTTTCGGGATGGAAACCGGGTCGTGGTGTATGAGCATTTCCGGATGGATGGTGCCCTCAAACGGGGAGATTGCCTCGAGGGGTGCCTCTTAAGATCTTTCAATAAACCCCTGTCTGTGGCAGACTGCATAGACTGCAAGGGCTGACGTGGTGGGAGCCTGATGACTTGGAGTGTCACGGGATCGTGCGCCCCGGCGCCCCGTCGCCGAGGGTGGACGGGTGCGGATCGGGGGAACTGAAAGCGGGTCGGTAGTCGACGGAGCAGCATGTCGCCTGGAAGCGTGGGCGCAGCCCGAGCGCCAGGGCCTCCTCGACGGCTTCTTCCGACCAGACCGCCATGCGGGTGATCCCCGCTCGGAGGGCGAGTCGTTCGAGGGCGGTGCCATCGCGGTTTCGTGGCCTTTCACACCCGAGGGCAATCGGGACATCAGGCATCAGCAGTCGCGCGGAGGCGATGAGACGCGCGATCGCCAAGGGAGCGGGGGGTTGGACGGCAGACATGGCGGTCCCTTTGAGCGGACTCAGGACAACGATCACCAGCGCAGCGGGATGGTAGCGGCGAATGATCTCGATCGCCCGGTACTCCGCATCGATGCGGCCGAAATAGAGCCCCGCGACGATATGGGGGATCCAGGCCATGCCGCTTGCTTTGACGGCTTCAATGGCTTCGATGACCTTGTGGAGACCGGGTAGGTGATAGACCTCTCTTGCGGCCTTTTCGTCTCCCATAACGTCGAGGAGGGCTTGACGGATGCCGGCGGCCTGGAGGGCCTTGGCGGTGGGAAGGTCCGGGAAGCCCGTGTGCGCCGAAAGATGCAGCGTCGTTTCACGTTGGAGCGACGAGATGACGTCGAGGTAGCGGTTCCAGGGCAGTTCTCCGATCCGGTTGGACCCGCCGGTCAGAAGAACACCATGGTTCCCGTGTGCAGCGAACAGGCGGGTGCGGCGCAGCAGCTCCTCGGGTTCCTCGACCTTGAGCATCGGTTGGAGGAGCTTTCCTGAGCAGTGAAGGCATTGAAGTTCACAGCGGTTGCCTGTAATGGAGACGGCTGGATATCGGCCGCGAATGCTGCCGAAGCGTATCATCCCGGGGAGGTAGAAGGTGATGTCGCGACCGTGATGGTTCCTTGCCGTGCCCCAGGCCTCGCGGAAGAGCGCCTCGTCGGCGGGGCCGAATTCTGGACCGGCTTGAACAAGGCCGGTCCTGCGGGAGGCATGGGTGCAGGGAATCGGGGGCCGATGGTTCGATTTTTCGCGCATGGACGTCACGCATAATCAAGGGTTATGAATGGGCGTTCGTGATGAAGGGTAAAAGTACAAAAACGCCCTCTGCAGGGCGGAAACCAGCCTGACTAAGGGGGAGGTTATGCAAATGGTGAACAGAAATCAAGTCCGGTTGTGCTGCGCCTTGCCTTTTCTGATTATTTTTGCGGTGTCCGGGTGTAGCACCCTTGCCGAATTGAAGGTGCACTACGAACTGCGGCCCGGCTCGAACGTCCTTTCGGGCCGCAGTATGACGCTCGTTGTGGAAGATGGACGTGCGATCAAGGAAATCATGGGAAAGGGCGCGGCAGAAGAGTTTGAACATTTTTCAGGGAAGGTTTCTTTCAGCTATGCTCGCTATGGTGAGGCAGGCTTCAAACAGGGGCTCTATGATCTGCGCGGCTTATTCACCGCAGCCTTCACGAAGCGGTTGGAGAATCTCGGGATGGCCGTGCGGTCGGAGAGTGTGCCCGGGGCGATGGAACTCGTCGTGCGTGTCGAGGAGTGTTCCCTGGATCTCGTTGACTGGCGCTGGCTCGCCAAGGCGGCTTATGAGGTCCGCATCATGGATAACGGGCGCTTCCTGGCCTCCCAACGGATAAACGGCCAGTCGGAGAGGCTCAAGATCATCGGCCGGAAGCAGGCTGATGCGGTTATGAGCGAGCTTTTCACCGATATCGTCAATCAGCTCGATGTCGTGCGGCTTCTGGAGCAGGCGGAGCGGGTGCGTTGAGGGTGCGGCTCCCCCTTGTGGGAGGCGGTTTTGCCCAGGTTTTGAGGGGGTATATTGGAATGGTTGTAGAAAATCAGTCACTGCACATGCACGGGGTTTACTGCATCAGCCTTGGTTGTGCGAAGAATCTCGTTGACACCGAGCATATGCTGGGTTTGATGCAGGCCGGCGGCTGCAGATTGACCGAGGCCTTGAGCGAAGCGGACACCGTGTTGATCAACACCTGCGGTTTTATCCAGGAGGCCGTGGAAGAGGCGATCGGAGCCATCCTCGATGCTGCGCGTGAGAAGGCCTCGGGCACATTCAGAAACCTTGTCGTAACCGGGTGTTTCGTTCAGCGCTACGGGTATAAACTCGCGCGGGAAATACCTGAGGTGGACGCATGGGTGGGCACCGGTGAATTTCACGGGATCGTGGATGTGCTGAGCGCGTTGGAGGCAGGGAAAGGCCCTCTTTTCCTGATCGGGCCGCCCCGCTACCAGGCGGATCACACCGTGCCGCGCCTCCGGACGACGCCGTTTTTCAGCGCCTATCTCAAAATCTCCGAAGGGTGCTCCCATCGCTGCAGCTACTGCTGCATTCCCCGTTTGAGGGGGCCTCTTCGCAGCCGCAACCTGGACTCCCTGGTGCTGGAAGCGGAGCGGATGGTCGAGAACGGTGTCAAGGAGATCAACCTCGTCGGCCAGGATATCACGGCCTACGGGCGAGATCGTTCGGAGGGCAGCGGTCTCGAGCGGCTTTTGAGGCGACTGGTCAATGTGAAAGGGCTTGCCTGGATTCGGTTGATTTACTGCAACCCGGAGGGGATTACCGATGCATTGTTAGAACTGATCGAAGCGGAAGAGAAGATTTGCCCGTATCTGGATATTCCTCTGCAGCACGTCAGTCCTGCTGTTCTCCAGGCCATGGGGCGTGGATCCTCCGGGCGAAGCCCCTGGGATCTGATCGAGCGGATCCGTTCCCTGAAGCGTTGCGTCGCCATCCGCACGACCCTCATGGTGGGCTTCCCGGGCGAAACGGACCAGGATTTCGACGAACTTCTCCGCTTTGTGCAAGATGGGAGGTTCGATCACCTCGGCGTGTTTTCATTCAGTCCGGAAAGTGGGACGCGCGCGGCCCGGATCAAAACGGACATCGTGCCAGGAAAAATCGCCGCCGCGAGGCGGCGCAAGGTGATGCAGCTTCAGTCCCGGATTGCGAAAAAGGTCAAACAGCGGTTGATTGGCGACATCCTGCCTGTACTGATCGAAGGGTACTGCCCCGAGACGGAACTCCTGTTGAGCGGTCGCGCATCTATAATGGCTCCCGAGGTGGATGGACAGGTCCTGATCAACAAAGGAACGGGGGTCGAGGGGGCGATCCTGCCTGTAAGGATTACAGAAGCCCATCCGTACGATCTTGTCGGTGAGATTGTTGGCTAGCGGGATGCCGTCGGATTTGTTTTGACAACGTGATTGGACTCATTTAACCTCAAAAATTTACCTTTTTAAGCCCTACCTGGCTGCGCCTGCCACCATCGGGAGTTTCGGATGAATCCAGATCTGGCCATATTGACAAAACACAGAGATCACCTCGAGCGGATCGAGGCCGAATTGGCCCATTCCGTCGGCTCCCGTGTCGTGAAGATCGAGGAGATATCCCGGCACACGCTCCTCGGCGGAGGAAAGAGGATCCGGCCCCTCCTCTTTGTCCTTTCATGCGGCCTTTTTGGGTCCCAGGTCCACGAGTGCTACCGGTTGGCCGGCATCTTCGAGATCATTCACGCCGCATCGCTCCTGCACGACGATGTGCTGGACAACGCCGAAACTCGGCGCAGCCGGCCCTCCGCCAACCGCCTCTGGGGGAACCATGCGGCGGTGCTCGTAGGGGATTTTTTGTACTCCAAGGCCTTCGCCGTGGCTTTCGATACGGGGCATCGTCCGTTTCTCCGGCGACTGACGGAGACAACCACCCGCATGGCGGAAGGTCAGATCCTGGAACTCGAACATACCTTCGACTGGGATATCGGGAGGGACTCTTACCTGGAGATTGTCAAGGCCAAGACGGCGGTGTTGATTTCAGCGGCCTGCGAGTCCGGCGCGATTCTGAGCGGTGGCGGTGAAGAGGCCGGGGAGGCGCTCGCGCAGTTCGGTTTTCATATGGGCGTGGCTTTTCAATTGATGGATGATCTCCTGGATTATACGGCCGAAGAAGAGGTATTCGGCAAGCCGGTGGTCAAAGATCTGCGGGAAGGCAAGATCACGCTCCCTTTGATTTATGCGCTTGCGGATCTGGAAGAAACGGATCGGACGGCCCTTGGCACGCGGCTTACACCTGAAGGAACGTTTCCGAGCGAGGCGGATTTCCACTGGGTTTTGGAGATGGTGAGGACCGGCGGCTGCCTGGAGAGGGTTCGCCGGGAGGCCTCTGAAAGCGTTGACCGAGCGGCGGGCTGCCTGACGATTTTTCCCGACTCCCCTGCAAAGCGCGATCTGCTTCAAATGAACCGTTATATCGTTGATCGGAGCTACTGACCTGCGCTTGGCTCACGGGAGGTGCAGGGAAGAAAGCGACGGTCCTTTTTCTCCGAGGTGGTGCACGGCCTCCCGGCGGACGGATGGCGATTCGGCTCCTGCAGGGGGAAAAGTGGATTTATCGGGGTCCGATCATTTTCCGAAGGGGCAGACGGGATAGCGGCATGCCTCGCACTGAAGGCACATGCCACCGTGGGCCATTTCGGCCAGGTCACGCCTCGTGATTTCTTCCCCGGCGAGCACCCTCGGGAGGACAAGGTCGAGTACGGTCGCCCTGTAAAAAAGGACGCATGCAGGTAGACCGAGGATCGGGATGTTCCCGATCCGACCGTAAAGAAACATCGCCCCGGGGAGGACGGGTGTGCCATAAACGACAGGGTCGGCCCCTGCTTCAGCCACCGCCAGGCGGCTGATGTCGTCCGGGTCCACGCTCATGCCGCCGGCGACCAATACGAGTCGTGCACCGGCCTCGAGGACCGAACGGATGCCGTCCACAATCCGGTCCATTTTGTCGGGCGAGAAGACCAGTTTGCATATTTCACATCCGTAGGCAGCCAGTTTGCCGCGGATGATGGGCGCGAACTTGTCGTCGATCAGGCCGGTGTAGACCTCGTTGCCCGTCACGACCAGACCCGCCGGAGGTTGAGCCAGTGCCTTGACCGTGAAAATGGGCCCATGGAGCCGAATGGACTCCAGGGCATCCATGAGGGTCTTTTCTTTCATGATGAGCGGTATGGCGCGGGTGGCGGCCAGGATATCTCCGGCCTGGACTACGGTGTGGGTGTGGCGGGACGAGCAGGAGATCTCCGCCGTCATGTTCAATTCTACCAGGGCTTCCACGTTGACCTTCAAAAGTCCGGCGTACGCCGCCTTCAGCGAGATTTTTCCTTCGGAAGGGGAGCCGTCGAAGCGCACGCCGGGTCCCGCGATGGTTCGGGCGATTCTGAATGCGGCTTCGTCTTCATGGAGTTCGCCCGGCTCGAGCTTCAAAACATAGAGATGTTCCTTCCCGAGACGCTTCAGATGCTGAACGTCTTCCTCCCGGATGATATGTCCCTTCTTGAAGGCCGGGCCCTTGAACTGGCCGGGTCTGATCTCGGTGATGTCATGTGCCAGGACGGTCCCGACGGCCTCGTCGACAGGGATGATGGTCGCTGATGATTTGTATTTGCCTGCCATAAAGCTTCTCCTCGAAAAGCATATCGTTTGGAATCCGATTTCCGGAGGGGTGTCGCTGTACGTTCCAGACAGGAGCCTTGCGGAACGAGCTGTTCAAATTCTCAGAAGCAGCAGATCGGAGCCCAGAGTGAGCATCCCACTATACGCCTGCCGGCAATCCCTCGCAATGTCCGTTTTGAGACACTCCGGATAAAAATGGGTCAACACCAGGTGCCGGGCGCCGGATTGTTCGGCGATACGGCCGGCGAGAGAAGGCGTCAGGTGCCCGGGCACAGGGGATTGGTCTGGAAAGGAGCACTCGAGGATAAGGATATCCGCATCGTGCGCAAGGCGGACGATCTGATCACTATAGTCTGTATCGCCCGAATATACAAGGGCCTTCCCGTCGGACGAGCGAATGCGGTAGCTGATGCCGTGCGCAGAATGACGTGTACCGGCGACCGTGATTTCCAGAGGGCCGATGTGTACGACCTCTTCGTTTTCGGGGTGGATCTCCTTGACCGATACAGGGTCGTTCGGTCGTGAAGCACAGCCTCCATAGGCTGCCTGGAGACAGGAAAGCAAATCAACCAGGCCGGGCGGGCCGGCTAGAACCAGATGGGGCCTGGAGGCTACGAACACCGGATTGCGCAGGGCGAAGAGAAGAGGAACGAGATCGGCGCAATGGTCGGGATGAAAGTGCGTCAGGAACACCCCTAGCAGAGACGTCAAGGGCAGCCCCGCGCGAGCCATTTGCCGCAGGGTACCAGGTCCGAGATCGAAGCAGAAAAGATGCCCCGCGTCGCGCACCGCAATGGCGGGCGATGCGCGATCGCTCAAAGGCAAAGCGGTTCCGGTGCCGAGAAGGATGATGTCCATCATGGGGTGGTGGTCCACTGCTTTCACTTTGACGATTATTAGTATCTGTCCGGAAATGATTTCGCGGTACAAGCCGGTTTCCAATCCGGAAATGAGGATTTTTTCTTCACACGCTTCGCGTGCTCAGTCACACCGCTTCGCGGCGGGTCCCGGTTTGGCCAATATCAAGGAAATCCAGCGTTTGCGCGGAGGCGACCTGGTAGTCGCAGCACAAGCAAACGTGCAGATTGACGCCTGGATCGGCAAAAAAGTCCATTTCAGGATGGAAACTATCTGGCTGGCATCTTATCCATGAATCGGTTCGTGGTCAATCCTTGATGGACCACGAGCACAAAACGTGAAACGGGAACTTGACAGAGTGTAAGAAAACCTGACACATCTTTGCGCTTAGAGGGTCTGCTCAGTCTTCTTACGTGGTTCTCGGATCGGTTGTCGTCTCGCAAGGTTGCGTTTTTTTGCCGCCCATGCTCTCAAGTGGCATGTCTCTTGATGAGGATTTCACCCAGGGATAGAAGTTGGTACGCCCGTTCCGTGGCGAGCAGACAAAAGGAAGGCGCATTTTCAGTGAAAAATCAAGTTCCTGAATGCACCCCTCAGCGAGATGCATTGGCTGCATGCCGGGAGGGTACGTAAACGGGGAGCCATGGGAGACTCATTATCGGCAGGCTCATTTTTTCTTGACACCAAAGGGGAATTATATATAAAAGGGTGCTTGTTACAAAAAGCACAAAGTATGCGGGATAGACCTTGGCAGTAGAGCTTTTTGGGTTGACGAATCAAAAACGAGGGCAATGAGGTTGCTCATGTCCGAAGGGCATGCCGCAAACCTGCTTTTTGCCCCTGAGGAGTGCGGCGGTGGGGATGCTGAGCTAGGCCACCGCCGGAGCAGGAGGACCGGGTACCGCTCCTGTGCGATTGCGGCGCTGCTTCCCACCGGCTCAAAGTCTGGCAAGGCGCAGGGTTTCGGCCTGTGCGCGCGGGATGCCCTCGGAAGGGCTGACGCAGGGGTGTGGAGAGCCGGATTGAATCCGGGAGGCGTTGACGCTGTGGGGGCGTGGCAAGTTTACCTGAGATCGATACCGGTTCCTGGGCCTTGTTTATGTGAGATCGCAGTCTAGAAAAAGATCGTATTCTAGAGAAAGGAGGTGTCACTCACAACGTTCTTAAACACCCTTGTCTTTGTAGAATCCATTCATTTGCTTATCAGGAGGTGTAGATAATGCCAAGTTATGTGATCACTGAGAAATGTGACGGTTGCAAAGGGCAGGACAAGACCGCTTGCATGTATATTTGCCCGAACGACCTCATGGTGCTGGATAAGGAGAGGATGAAGGCCTACAACCGCGATCCGTCCATGTGCTGGGAATGCCAGTGCTGCGTCAAGATCTGTCCGCAGCAGGCGATGGATGTCCGCGGATATGCCGATTTTATCCCGATGGGTGCCAGTGTTGTGCCTTTGCGCGGTTCTCAGGATATCATGTGGACGGTCAAGTTCCGTGATGGCAGCCTCAAGCGCTTCAAGTTTCCCATCCGTACGACCGAAGAAGGGACCGCGGATCCATTGGGCGGCTTTGCTGCACACGATGACCTCAACAGCCCGGCCCTGGCCACCGAACCGGCATCATTGGGACTGAAGGAAGTCCCCACAATAAAGTAGTTTAAGGAGGGTAAGTTATGGCAAATTTTCAGACTGTTGAAGTGAGTACCGACCTCCTGATCGTTGGTGGGGGATTTGCAGCTTGTGGCGCCGCCACCGAGGCGGCCTATTGGGCGAAAAAGAAAGGTTTGAAGGTCACCCTGGTCGACAAGGCCGCCCTGGACAGGTCCGGCGCAGTGGCCATGGGCCTTTCCGCCATCAACCAGTACGTCGGCGTCAAAGACGGCGAAAACACCTGTGAAGATTATGTCCGTTATGTCCGCCAGGATCTGATGGGGATTTCCCGCGAGGACCTGGTTTTCAATATTGCCCGTCACGTTGATTCCACCGTGCATCTTTTCGAGAAGTGGGGCCTCAAGATCTGGACGGACGAGGCAGGCAAGTATGTCCATGAAGGCCGCTGGCAGCTCATGATCAACGGTGAATCCTACAAGATCATCATCGCTGAAGCCGCCAAGAACGCCATCAAGGACGCGGGCGGCGAGATCTTCGAGCGCGTTTTCGTCGTAGAGCCGCTGGTCGAAAACAACAAGGTCGTGGGCGCCGTCGGTTTCAGCACCCGCGAGGATAAATTCTATGTCTTCAAGGCGAAGGCGGTCATCTGCGCCATGGGCGGTGCGGTCCATGTGTTCCGTCCGCGGTCCGTCGGCGAGGGCTTTGGTCGTTCCTGGTATCCCCCGTTCAACACCGGCTCCAGCGCCTATTTCACCCTGAAGGCCGGCGCCGAGATGACCTGTCAGGAAGTCCGCTTTATCCCCGTTCGTTTCAAGGATGCCTACGGCCCGGTCGGCGCCTGGTTCTTGCTGTTCAAGTCCCGGGCCGTCAGCGCTGAAGGCGGCGAGTATATGGCCGTCCGCAAGGACGAACTTCAGAACTGGGCCCCCTATGGCCTGGCCAAACCCATCCCGGCCAACCTGAGAAACTATCTCGGTATGCTGGACGTGGACGCCGGCCTTGGCCCGCTGTATATGGAAACGGCCGAAGCCATTGGCAAGATTGCCGATGCTTACAAAGACGACCCGAAGGCCTTCAAGAAGAAGATGAAGGAACTCGAGGCGGAAGCTTGGGAAGACTTCCTGGACATGACGATCTCGCAGGCGCATCTCTGGGCATCCCAGAACGTCAAGCCCGAAGAGAAGCACTCGGAAATCGCGGCCTGCGAGCCGTACTTCATCGGTTCCCATTCCGGCGCCTCCGGTGCCTGGGTCAGCGGTCCCGAGGACATGAACACCCCTTACAAATGGGGTTATGCCAACATGACCACGGTGGAAGGTCTGTTTGCGGCCGGCGACGCCTCCGGTGCCTCCAGCCACAAATTCTCCTCCGGTTCGCATGCTGAAGGCCGCATCGCCGGCAAGGCTGCGATCAAGTACATCGTGGAGAAGGGCGCCGACCCGAAGGTCGATGCCGGCAAGCTGGATGCACTGAAGGCCAAGATTTTGGCCCCGTTGGACAACTATGCAGCGCATTGCAAAGAGACCACGGCTCCCGAGATCAACCCCAACTACATCCTGCCCCTGCAGTTCATGCATCGTCTGCAGAAGATCATGGACGAATACGCGGGCGGCGTGACTGCGGCCTTCAAGACCAGCAAGTCGAACCTGCTCAGGGCTATGGAACTCTTCGTCTTCCTGAAGGAAGATGCAGAGAAATTGGGTGCTGCGGATATCTATCAGCTCGAAAGATGCTGGGAGAATGTCCACAGAATGTGGCAGGGCGAGGCCCATGTCCGGACGATGCTCTTCCGGGAGGAGACCCGGTGGCCGGGCTACTACTTCAGGGCCGATACCCCGAAGATGGATGAGAAGAACTGGCATTGTTTCGCCAACTGCCGCTTCGACCCCGCGAAGGGTGAATGGGAAATGATGAAGCGCGACGTGTGGAACATTCCCGGTGTGTAATGGCTGACCGTTGAAAAAATGCTCCAGGCATTTCAGCTGCCTGGAGCATTTCCGTCATGGAGATCCTTTGCGTTGTCTCGCGAAGGACTTAATCCGGCCGACTAGGAAAGCAGCGCGCATGCTGGTTGTTGCTCTCCATAAATACAACGAATAGAAGCGTATTTGGTCGATGGGCATTCCGCTGACCGGAAGACGGAGGCATTGGATGCGTATGGACGAGGTACGCTTTTTGTATGGATGGGCATACAGCACGATGAGATGATGAAAAAATTCAACCCTGGAGGATACAATGGCAGATGTACAAACGACAAACCAGAGCATATTGGTTGTGGGCGGGGGCATGAGCGGGATTACGGCCGCCCTCGAAGCAGCGGAAGCAGGGTATGATGTGGTCCTGGTCGAAAAGAGGCCTTATCTTGGCGGCCGCGTTGCCCAACTGTATGAATACTTTCCGAAGCTGTGCCCTCCGAACTGCGGTTTGGAGATCAATTTCCGGCGGTTGAAGGCGAACCCGCGGATCCGTTTTTTTACCATGGCCGAGGTGAGCAAGATCGGTGGAAAAGAGGGGGATTATGATGTAACGATCACCTTGAAGCCCCGCTACGTCAACGAGAGATGCACCTGCTGCGGAAAGTGTGCCGAGGTCTGTGAAACCGAGATCGACAATCCGTTCAATTACGGTATGGATAAAATGAAAGCGGCATACCTGCCGCACGATTTCGCTTTTCCCATGCGCTATGTCCTCGATCCGTCCATCGTGAAGACGGAACAGGGGCAAAAATGCAAAGAGGCGTGCACCTATGATGCGATCGATCTGGACATGCAGGAAAGCCGTTTTGATCTGAAAGCGGGCGCTATTGTCTGGGCAGGCGGTTGGGATCCCTATGATGCGTCGAAGATCGAGTACTACGGATTTGGTAGCTACAAAAACGTCATCACGAATGTCATGATGGAGCGCCTGGCCTCCCTCGAGGGGCCGACCGCTGGCCGTATCCTGAGGCCGTCTGACGGAAAGCCGGCGAAAAACGTGGCCTTTATCCAGTGCGCCGGTTCGCGGGACGAAAATCACCTCGCATACTGCTCCGGCATCTGCTGCCTTGCCTCGATGAAGCAGGCGAGCTACCTGAGGGAAAAGGACCCCGAATCCGCGGCGACGATTTTTTTCATCGATATCCGTGCGCTGGATCGTCTGGAAGATTTCTACACCCGGGTCAAGCAGGATGAAAAGGTGAGTTTTGTGAAGAGCAAGATCGCCATGATCACCGAGGACGAAGGCACAGGAGACCTCCTGCTTGAAGGTGAGAACACCCAGACCGGCGAGCAGATCCGTATGCGATTCGATTTGGTGGTCCTTGCTACGGGAATGGTCCCGAATCGGATGAGCGCAGATGTTACCGGGGATATTTCCTGGAACGAATACGGATTTTTTACCTGTGACCCCGGAAAGCCCGGAATCTACGGTGCCGGATGTGCTCGTAGACCCACTGATGTCGCTTCCTGTGTGCAGGACGCCACAGCCTCAGCCCTGAAGGCCATTCAATCAATCGCGAGGAGGTAACCCGATGGACAAGAAGACAGTCGTATATATATGCACAGGATGCGGCATTGGCGACGCCGTGAATGTGGATCAGTTGAAAGAGGTTGTAGACGAGGACTTCAGCCTGCCCTGCAAGGATCATCCTTTTCTTTGCGGACCGGAAGGCGTGGCGATGCTGAAGCAGGATATGGAGAGCGAAGGAGTCAATACCTTCGTGCTTGCAGCGTGTTCGGGACGTGTGAACTATGATGTGTTTAACCTTGGGGCCGAGGCGATCGTGGAGCGTGTGAATCTGAGGGAACAGGTTGCCTGGAGCATGCCGCCTCAGGATGAAGATACGCAGATGCTGGCTGAGGATAACCTGCGCATGGCCTGTGCCAAGGTCAAAGACACCAAACTGCCCGAAGCGTTCAAGGCCGAGGAAGAATATGTAAAGGATATTCTGGTGGTTGGAGGAGGTCTGGCCGGATTGACTGCGGCTCTGGAGACCGCGAAGGCGGGTTATAACGCCGTTCTGGTCGAAAAGGAGGCGACTCTTGGGGGTTGGCTGGCCCGGAACAAGAAGCGGATCACCATGCCCTACAAGGAACTGAGCGATACGGGCATCGAAGAACTGGTCTCCGCCGTGACGGGTAACCCGAAGGTCAAGGTGTACACCTCGGCGAATGTCGAGAAGGTCGAAGGCGGGCCGGGACTGTTTTCGGTCGCGATCAAGACGGATGGAAATGTGGTGAGCGAGCGGATCGGGGCCATCGTGCAGGCCAACGGCTGGGTCCCCTACGACGCGAACAAGCTGGGCCATCTTGGCTACGGCAAGAGCAAGGACGTTGTGACGAACGTCGAATTCGAACTGATGGCGGCGGCTGGAAAGATTACACGGCCATCGGACGGGAAAGAGGTCAAGAACACCCTGTTCATTCAGTGCGCCGGGTCGCGTGATCCCGAGCATCTGCCCTACTGCTCCTCCGTATGCTGCATGGTGTCCCTCAAGCAGGCGACCTACCTCAAAGAGCAGGACCCGGAAGCGGTCAATTACATCCTTTATAAAGATATGCGGACGGTCGGGCAGGCCGAGGATTTTTATCGTAAGGCGCAGAACGATGGAAACGTCTTCATCCGCGGCAGCGCTGAGGAGGTAGGCGAGTCAGGAGGGAAGCTGTACATAGAGGCCAATGACGAACTGCTGGCCGAGAGGATCAGGATCGAGGATCTGGACTTGATCGTTCTCGCGGTGGGGATGGTCCCTGCGACCAAGCCGTTGGTGACCCCGAGAATCAAGGCGCCGCAGGATGCGCCTGACAAGGATGAAGAGGGGATGATCGAGGTGAAGCCCGATTCCGGGTTCTTCGCAGCACCGGCGTTGAGGCTTGCCTATCGTCAGGGTCCCGAGCTGCCGACGCTCAAATACGGTTTCCCGGATTCGCATTTTATCTGTTTCCCGTATGAAAGCAGACGGACGGGGATCTATGCGACCGGCTGTGTGCGGAAACCCATGGAAACCGCAAAAGTGGTCGATGATGCGGTGGGCGCAGCCATGAAGGCGATCCAGTGCTGTGAGGCGACCGCCAACGGGATTGCTGTGCATCCGCGGGCAGGCGACATGAGCTATCCCGAATTCAACATGAATCGGTGTACGCAATGTAAACGGTGTACGGAAGAGTGTCCATTTGGGGCTATCAACGAGGATGAAAAGGGGAATCCGCTGCCCAATCCCACGCGCTGCCGTCGATGCGGTGTGTGTATGGGTGCTTGTCCCGAGCGGATCATTTCCTTCAAGAATTACTCTGTGCCAATGATCGGCAACATGATCAAGGCTATTCATGTGCCCGAGGAAGACGAGGAAAAGCCCAGAGTGGTGGCGCTCATCTGCGAGAACGACGCTTATCCCGCCCTGGATATGGCCGGCATCAAACGGATGAAATGGAGCCCCTATGTACGCTTCATCCCGGTCCGGTGCCTCGGTTCGGTCAATCTGGTGTGGGTGGCCGATGCCCTGTCGCGCGGGATCGACGGTCTGCTGCTTTTCGGCTGCCGGCACGGCGATGACTATCAGTGCCACTTCATCAAAGGCAGTGAACTTGCCAATACCCGTTTGGGGAAGGTCTCTGAGACCCTGGACCGCCTTGCACTCGAGTCCGATCGGGTGAAATTCGTTGAAGTGGGGATCTCGGATTACCACAAGATCCCTCAGATCATCGGCGAGTTCATGGAGACGATCGAGTCGGTCGGACCGAACCCCTATAAAGGCTGGTAGGCGTGTCGAAGGTGAGAAGGCAGAAGATCTGAAACCCTCACATTCTCCAGCAGGAAGAGGTCGCTTATGGGAAAGATTGAGAACAAGGGAGAGGGTCGACCGGCGGGGTACAACACATCCTTCGCTGAGGAGGTCTTCCGGAATGTCGATTTTGGCGAAGAGATCAAGATGTGCATGCAGTGTGGCGTGTGTGCGGCATCCTGTCCGCTGAGCCTCGAAATGGACTTTTCGCCCCGCAAGATCTTCACCTTGATCCGAGCCGGCAAGCGTGAGGAGGTTCTGGGGAGTCAAGCCATCATGTTGTGCACCTCTTGCTACTCGTGCAAGGTTCGATGTCCGAGGAAGATCCCGGTGGTGGACGTGATGCACGGGTTGGCGCATTACGCCCTGCGTCAGGGTTTCGTCCCCCGCAAGAACACCGCGGTTTTCGCAGGGGAGTTCTGGCGGCAGATCTATAAATTGGGTCGAATCGACGAAAAGGACCTTTCCCGGCGTTACTTTTTCGCGGATGGACTGGTCCCTGGCATCAAGATGAGCCTGGAAATGATGGATATGGGTCTTCAGATGCTTCTGCACAAGCGCATGAAGCTCTTGCCGGAGCGCCCGATCAAGGGGATCAAGTCTCTGCGCAGGATGCTCGACAAGGCCGAGCAGATGGGGAAAGGAGGTGCCCGGGCATGAAGTATTTTCTCTATTGGGGCTGCAGCCTGGAGTCCAGCGGGGCGAATTTTCTGGTCTCATTGAAGCCGGTCGGCAAGGCGCTTGGGATGGACTTCGTCGAGATCGAGGATTGGAACTGCTGCGGAGCCAGCATCTCCTATGTCGGCGCCAACGATCTGTCCATCAAGGTCCTGAACGCCCGGAATCTTGCACTGGCGGAAAAGCTGGGCGGATACGATATCGTTGCGCCTTGCAGTTCCTGCTATATCCAGATGGTCAAGGTGAACCACGAGATACAGGAAAGCGAAACCCTTGCCGCGCAGGTGAACGAGATCCTTGCCGAAGGCGGGCTGCATTACAGCGGGAAGGTTCGCGTACGCCATATCCTGGATGTGCTGTATAACGATATCGGGACGGACAGGATTAAGGAGCGGGCTGTCAAGCCTCTGAATGGTCTGAAGGTTGCGGGGTATGTCGGCTGCCAGTCGGTCAGGCCCTACGGAGAGTACGACAGTGTGGAAAGACCCGTGATCCAGGATCGGATCCTGAATGCCCTCGGTGCAGAGGCGGTTCCCTTTCCGAAAAAGATGCGCTGCTGCGGCTCCGGCATCTTTCTGACGGAGATGGAGCACTGCATGCATCTGGTGAAGGATATCCTGGATGACGCTCTTGACCATGGGGCAAAGCTCGTTTCGACGGTTTGTCCCATGTGCGCCATGAATCTCGAAAATTACCAGTCGCGGATCAACAAGGCGTTGGGGTCTCATTTCGATGTCCCTATCGTCTACTTGACGCAATTGATGGCTGTGGCTTTCGGGATGGACATGCGGAAGGACGCGGCGCTGGACTATAACATCATCCCGCCTGAGACGGTGATTCAAGCCGCTCTGGGATGATCCGAAATTTGGGAATTCTACTGAGAACCAAATTCGGCGGGTTGTGACCGTGCGGATTTGGTTCTCTTTTTTCCGCCGTTATGGGAATCCGTAAGGACGGAGAAAAAAGGAGGCAATGGTGGCGGAAAATACGGAAAGATGTCCGCATTGCGGCGAAATACTGCTCAAGTGGCGGCCCCCGGCTAATTCCACCTGGGATACGGAATTTCAATGGGTATGCTTCAACGATGACTGCCCCTATTACCTGAGGGGCTGGGATCATATGTTCAAGACGCAGAATATAAAGGCCTCTTATCGATATAAAAAGGATCCTCATACCGGGTCCGGTGGACCGCTTCCGTGCTGGTCACCGGAGGCCCACAAGGATCAGATTATCCCCGAGGACTGATGGGACGGCACTGACTGCCTGTGCCCGGCGGAAAGGTTTGCATGAAAAAGATCGGAAGGAATGACCTTTGCCCTTGCGGCAGCGGCAAGAAGTTCAAGAAATGCCACCTCGGGCGTGAGGATGAGCTTGTTCAGGAGGAAGGCGGAGCGTTCGCTGCAGAATTGAGCGCCCGCATCATTGCATTGCCCGAAGTGGATTATGGGGGTGCCCATGAAATGGTGCGAACCCTGGCGTTGGAAGGCTTGACCAAGGGAGAGTTAGGCATCCGGTTCGTCGACCTGAAGGCCTATCAGGAACTCGAGATTAGCGGAGAGAGAGGGGGCGAGTCTAAGCAGGATGCTGCCGGCGGAGTTCTGATCAATGTTCTGAAGACGCGTCAGGCAGACCCGGCGCATGTTTACGTGGCGATCTCGCCCGATATCGGCCGGAGCGCTCTCGCCCACCAGATCGCCCATGTTTTGGATTACGTGGTTGGCTCGGGTCTGATGCCCGGTTCGATGAGGGCGCTCAGTTATGAATTGGGGATTCCGGCCGACCATCTGGAGCATCCCCAGGAATTCGGGTACTGGCTGCACTATGTGCAAGAAAAACTCGGAGTCGAACTGGATGCCGACGATACGGTGATCGATTTTCTGTATGAGAACCGGGTGCTCGTCAAAGGGCGGGATATCGAAAAGCAGGATGTGGCTGCTATCAAGGAGCAATCCCAGAGGATATTCAAGTTCTTGTCGCAGAAAGGGCAGGAACTCGATGCGCTTATTTGTGAGCGGCAGGGGTACATAGGCAGCCGCCTTGCGGAGGATTGACCATGCACCACAGGCCGTTCGGATTCAAGGGGCGGATCGAGAGGGCGACGCGGCTCGCTCGATCTGCTCTTCCTGAAGTTATCTTGGGGCAATCTCCAAAGTTTGTTCGCCGAAAAGGCTGAAGCGAAGCCAGCGAAAGGCGAATTGCAGGAGTTCCTCATCGTTGGTGCGCAGGTTTCGCTGCAGATCGGGATCGACGTGAAAATGGCGCAGGAAGCTGCTCTCGAAGACAAACGCGCGAAAGCGGTCCAGGTCGTAAGAGGCCATGAAGAACATTTGGATGCTTCTTTCCGTGGCCGTTTTCATGACAAGCGGCTTTGAGGCCGTTACGATCCTCGACCAGACGTCATTCATCCGTCCGTAGTCATCAAGGCCCTCGTGTGAAAGCCACTCCTGCAAGGTCCAATTCCTGGTTTCGGAAAACCCCTTACAGTGTGGCTCTTTGACAAGGAAGAAGCGTTCGCGGGCGGCGGACTCCGCTTCCGTAAAGGCTGAGGCGCGTCCGACGGGATAGAGGCGGCATGCAGAAGGCCTGTCCTCGTACAGGGTGCAGCCCGCCGCTGAGACGAAAGGACAGCGGCCCTCTTCAGCGTCCAGCATCCGGAGCTTGACCATCGGGAAGCGTGTGCCGGTGGCGAAAATCATCTCGGTGTGGGTCTCGAGGAATTCGCTGGAGGTCATACCGAGACGCCGCTTGAGGCGGAGAATATCATAAGGCGTCAGGATCAGACGGAGTTTTGCGCAGCAGGCCGTGAAGCATGAAATTCCGGGATGGCAGTCGAACTGGAAGACCCGGTCGGTCTCAATCGGCTCGAACTGCGCCTTGGATGAGGGGCCCGGACAGGACGGGTCTGGATTCGACGCAGAGATCTCAGGGGAGTGATTCATTCCGTAACCGTCGCAGCTTCCTTGACTGTGAGGGTTTTTTTCCCGAATATGCCGAATTGAATCCAATCATATGAGAATTTAAGCAATTCGAGATCACTGCGCAGCATCTTCTGGATGCGGGTTGGATCGACTTCAAATCGCTGCAAAAGGGAGCTGTTGAAGACGAACTCACGGAACTTGTCCAGGTTGTAAAGCGCCATGAACATCATTTTAAGTATCTGCGGGTTGTCGATATCCGGGCTCTGTGCTTTCAAAGGGGCCGTGATTTCGGTAAAAAGGGTGTTCATCTGGTCATACATTGGGATGCCCTGATCCACGAGCCAGTCGGCGATGCGCCAGCGTTTGGGCTGCAGAAGCCCTTTGCAGCGGGATGAGTCGGTGATCAGGCGGAAGCTGCCGTCGTCGTTCATGTCGAGTGGAAACATGCGGCAGGCCCATGGTCGATCGACGTAGACACGGCACCCGCGCGGCCCGACGAGGGAGCATTTCTTGTCGTCTTCGTTCATCTTCAAAACAACCATGGGAATGAGGCGGTTGGGTTTGGGCAGGATAAGTGTGTGCTGATCCAGAAAGTCATCCGATGACATCCCCAGGCTGTTTTTTATCCTGAGAAGGTCATACGGTGTCAGCACGATGGTTACATCGCTACAGCACTGGGTAAAGCAGGGGACCTCAGGAGAACAGTCGAACTGGAAGGTGAAATCCGCGTCCATCCTTTCCATCTGAGGGGCAGTTTGGGTTATATCATGTTTCATGGAGGTTTTCAGTCCTTTCGATGCAGGTGTTTTTCGGAAAATAAATCGCTTGACTCGAGCGTGGAGATCTATTCTCATACGCGGAGCGTCGAGCCCCTTCACGTACCGCTGCTAATGTAAAAACAGCATGTTATGCTGTTCCTGCGTGCGATTTCAGGAGGTCTATAGCAGCAAAGAAATGGAGGGGTCAACCAAATAATGAGAGCAAAGGAGCAGAGGTTCACAATGGAACGGACACTGGCTATTATCAAACCGGACGGCGTAGCGCGCAACCTCGTTGGCACGGTGATCCAGAGGTTGGAGCGCGAAGCTATCCACTTGGCGGCGATCAAGATGATCCGTCTCACGAAAGTGCAGGCCAAAGGTTTCTACAAAGTCCACGAGGGCAAACCCTTTTTCGATAGCGTTACGGATTTCATGTCATCAGGCCCCTGCGTCGCGATGGTTCTGGAGGGCGAGGATGTCATTGCGCACTATAGAAACATCATGGGCGCCACAGATTACAAAAAAGCGGCCGAAGGAACTATCAGAAAGGAGTTTGCTACCGACATCGAAAAGAACATCGTACACGGGTCGGACTCTCCGGAGACCGCCGCTTTCGAGATCGGATATTTCTTCAGTGCGATGGAAGTGGGTTAAAATCCGGTAAAAATTTATGAGATGCGAGGCCGCCTCGCCTGGGGCGGCCCCACCCGCAAAGCCCAAAAAACCCAGAATGATTCAAAACCCGCCACGGTAAGCGAGAGGCACTCAGGATGCGGATTCGCCTTGCCCTTCGAGTTTACTCTTCTCGGCCTTCAAATCTTCAATTTCACGTTTCAAGGATTCGACCTCGGTCTTCAGACCTGAGCCGCTATCGTCGAAGCTTTCGGCGGCCTTCTTGTCTTTGATCTCTTCGAAGCCGAGATAAGCGGCGAGGGCACCTCCGAGAATCAGCATGACAGGCACTGCGCCCATCAGGAGATGAAGGAAGGCTTCCCACCACAAGAAAATCCCGATGACGCCCAGCACGAACGCCGCCAATCCACCAGCTAATGCGACCATTCTGAAATCCTCCTTAACATACGTGAAAAGTGATGATGATAATTATTCCAAGCAGCGGCCATCTTTCGGCACTGCTGCAACGAACGTTCGGGCCCCGGCCTGTTGCGGCACCGGCAGGTTTCCATTCGGAAAGGGTCCTTCCATCCAATCTCGGCAGCATTCTGCATGTTTCCGGGCGCGACGATCTAGATGTCGACTCAGCGCAACTGCTCGATTTCTTCAGATCTTGGTGTAAAACCCCTCGTTTCCGGGTTGAAACACCGATCCTCTTAGGCACGATATTTCTGTGCCTACAGCTAACAATCTTTGACAACCCAGAAAAATGTGCAAATTGAACCTTGGAACTGTAAAACGTTCTTGCTGGACAATGAGACTGGCATTATCCCCAAGGCTGGAGGAGGCAAAATCCCTAAATCAGCGCTGACACTGAACATGTAAAGCGACAGGGATGATCCAAAAAGATTCAGATGGCACACGCCACACTGAAGCTCTGATGCCCGGCAGCCGCATCCCATCTCCAGATTAGCTTCTACCATAAGGTTCTTGCGTTTTCAAGCGCATAATGCCATATTTGAAAATATAGGGTCGAGTCCCTTGGCCGGGTCGGTGGTTCATGCTTGCAGCAGTGCAACTCCAGGGTCTGGTGCACTGTGGCGGGTTTCCATTCGGAAATGCTTATCCAGCGCTACCGATTTTTAAATCCGGAAATGAGGATATTTCTTGACCGCTTCGCCGCTCAGTCCCACCGCTACGCGGCGGGTCCCGGTTTGGCCAATGTCAAGGAAATCAAGCGGTTGCGCGGAAGCGACCTGGTGGTCGCCGCACAAGCAAAGGTGCAGATTGACGCCGAGATTGGGCGAAAGGAGCATTTCCGGATCGAAACTGGCTATGAAACGCGTGATTCCTCGAGTCTCCTCAACCCGTAACCCCGTTGCGGAGAAGAGTCGAAGAATGATTGGGCATGAGCGGACTCGGGGCGGCCGCTTGGCGGTACGACCTGAGCTGTGTGCGTTTCTGCGCCCTGTTTTAATGGTATTATCTGAAAACAGGCGATTTTGGAAATATTCACGAGATAATCGAATTGAGAAGGATGAGATCGTCTGTTCTCGGGTTTAATCGAGTTTGAATTTGTTGATGTTTGCCATTAACGTACATATTTACGCTTTTGGCCAGCGTAGCTCAGACGGCAGAGCAACTGACTTGTAATCAGTGGGTCGGGGGTTCGATTCCCTTCGCTGGCTCCAAGTTGGGTGAAGGCCGGTCCCAGCGATGGGCCGTCAAAGAAGCCGTTTTGAATGGAGAGGTTCCCGAGTGGTTAAAGGGAGCAGACTGTAAATCTGCCGGCGAAGCCTTCGGAGGTTCAAATCCTCCCCTCTCCACCAGTCAAATCCCTGGAGGCCCTGCGTTGTAGGATCTCAATCGTGGTGAGCCTCGCGTATCGCCTCGGATTTATCGCCTCTGTGGATCCAAGCGGGAATAGCTCAGTTGGCTAGAGCGTCAGCCTTCCAAGCTGAGGGTCGCGGGTTCGAATCCCGTTTCCCGCTCCAAGATGAGAAAAGCCTGATCAGGCACCGGATAGGTGCTGCGGGCTTGTAGTGTGCTCAGGAGACGAGGCTTTGCCGGTCTCGGAGTTCTCAAGCCGAACGCCCACGTAGCTCAGTAGGTAGAGCACATCCTTGGTAAGGATGAGGTTCACCGGTTCGATCCCGGTCGTGGGCTCCAGTTGTTTGAATGGATCGCTCTCCGGAGCGTGGAGCCAGTGGCCCTTGTGCGAATTTGAGTTCCAGCTCGAGCAAGTGACCGATTCTTCAAGGAGGATAGGAGATGTCGAAGAAGAAGTTTGAAAGGACGAAGCCGCATGTAAACGTGGGGACGATTGGGCATATCGACCATGGGAAGACGACGTTGACAGCAGCGATTACGAAGCACCTTGCCAAGAAGGGCTGGGCGGACTTTGTTCCTTTTGACGCGATCGACAAGGCGCCGGAGGAGAAGGCGCGGGGGATCACGATTGCGACGGCGCATGTGGAATACGAGACGCAGAACCGGCATTATGCGCATGTGGACTGCCCCGGGCACGCGGACTACATCAAGAACATGATCACGGGCGCGGCGCAGATGGACGGTGCGATCCTGGTGGTTGGGGCGGACGACGGGCCGATGCCTCAGACGCGGGAGCACATACTGTTGGCCCGGCAGGTGGGTGTTCCGAGCATCGTGGTGTTTTTGAACAAATGTGACATGGTGGACGACGAGGAGCTGATCGAGCTGGTGGAGCTGGAGCTGCGCGAGCTTCTGTCGAAGTACGAATTTCCGGGGGATGACATACCGATCATCCGAGGGAGTGCACTGAAGGCCTTGGAGAGCGATGATCCGGATTCAGCTGAGGCGAAGCCGATCTTCGAGTTGATGGACGCGATCGACAGCTACATACCTGCGCCGGTGCGCGACACGGACAAGCCGTTTCTGATGCCGATCGAGGACGTTTTCAGCATATCGGGGCGCGGTACGGTGGTGACGGGCCGTGTGGAGCGCGGTGTGGTCAAGGTTGGCGAAGAGGTGGAGATAGTGGGGATCCGGGACACGCTGAAGACGGTGTGTACGGGTGTGGAGATGTTCCGCAAGATTCTGGATCAGGGTCAGGCGGGGGACAACATTGGGGTGCTGCTGCGCGGCACGAAGCGCGACGATGTGGAGCGCGGGCAGGTTGTGGCGAAGCCGGGGAGCATCACGCCGCACACGAAGTTCAAGGCGGAGGCCTACGTTCTGACGAAAGAGGAAGGCGGGAGGCACACGCCGTTTTTCAACGGGTATCGGCCGCAGTTTTATTTCCGGACGACGGACGTGACGGGGGTGGTGACGCTCCCTGAAGGGATCGAGATGGTGATGCCCGGCGACAACGTATCGATGGAAGTGAAGCTGATCACGCCGATCGCGATGGAGAAGGAACTGCGTTTCGCCATCCGGGAAGGCGGCAGGACGGTCGGCGCCGGCGTTATCAGTGAAATTATCGAATAGGAGACACTTCGGGCATGCGAGATATCATCACTTTGGCCTGTGAGCAGTGTAAGAACAAGAATTACACCACGACCAAGAATAAGCGGAAGACACCGGACAAACTCGCTTTCAAAAAATATTGTGCATTCTGCCGTATGCATACGGTGCACAAGGAAACGAAGTAGCGTTTTTGTTCCTGCAGGCCAGTAGCTCTAACGGCTAGAGCACCGGACTCCAAATCCGGGTGTTGGGGGTTCGAATCCCTCCTGGCCTGCCATTTTTTATTGGGCCATTTCCTGCCGCGTCTGACCAGGCGGTTGAACCGGAACAGCGGAGCTTTTCGAGAGGCAGATGAGAACCCAGGAGCAGGTTGGAAAAACGGGCGGCGAGATCAAGGCTGGGTCCGAGGGGGTGTCCGAGCACGGAGGGCGCGCAGGTGCGAAGACAGGGTCCAAAACACCGGCCAATCGCGCAGGAGGGAAAAAGCCTCCAGAGAAGCCGACGCGAAGAGAGCGATCCATTGCCATCTACGTCCAGAGGGCCCGTCAGTTTCTGAGAGAGGTCAAGATCGAACTGAAGAAGGTGAAGTGGCCTACCCGCAAGGAATTGATCGCCTCGACTACTGTGGTTATCGTTTTGGTAATGATCATTTCTATTTATCTGGGGTTGGTGGATTTCGGTCTGATTAAAATTATCAAAGGAATTGTGGGCTAGCGGGTTCCTCATCCGTATGGTTAGCAAGGGATGGGTCTTATGGTGTTCCCTGGTCGACTGATCACCGGTGCGTTATGTGGACCTCGTTGCCGGATGACCAGTGGCTGATTCAATACCTAGTCGGGTGTCTTTGTGGAACTGAGATGGTATATTGTACATACCTATTCGGGGTTTGAAAACAAGGTCAAACGGAACCTCGAGGAGCGTATCAAGACGTTGGGGCAGGAGGCCTTGTTCGGACGGATCCTCGTGCCGACGGAACAGGTCGTCGAACTGAAGAAAGGGCAGAAGAGGACTTCCTCGAGGAAATTCTACCCCGGCTATATCCTCGTCCAGATGATCCTTAACGATGAGACCTGGCATATTGTCATGGATACGGCCAAGGTGACCGGGTTCGTCGGAGGCGGTGTCAAACCCAGCCCAATACCGGATTCCGAAGCCGAAGTGATCTTGCGCCAGATGGAGGAAGGGGTGAGCCGTCCCAAGCCGCGCTTTCGGTTTGAGGAAGGCGATGACGTACGGGTTGTTGACGGCCCCTTCAGCAATTTCCAGGGCATTGTTGAGGAGATCAAACCTGACAAGGAGAAATTGCGCGTACTCATTACGATATTCGGACGGCCCACGCCTGTCGAATTGGATTTTATTCAGGTCAAGAAGATTTAAAGAGGTGCATCATGGCTAAGAAAATCATCGGTTCAGTGAAGCTTCAGGTAAAGGGTGGACAGGCCAACCCGTCACCTCCGATCGGCCCGGCTCTGGGTCAGCACGGCGTGAATATCGCTGAATTCTGCAAGGCCTTCAATGCCCGCACGCAGGATCAGATGGGTACCGTCATTCCCGTAGTGATCACCATTTATGCGGACCGCTCCTTCTCGTTCATTACGAAGACTCCGCCTGCTTCTGTTCTCCTGAAGCAGGTCGCAAAGATCGCCAAAGGATCTTCTGTTCCCAACAAGGATAAGGTCGCCACGGTGACACGGAAACAGATCGAGGAGATTGCCAGACTCAAATTTGAAGATTTGAATGCCTATGATATCGAAGCCGCCGCTAAAATCATCGAGGGCACCGCGCGCAGCATGGGCATCATCGTGGCTGAGGCTTAGCCCGGGAGGACGTTTAAAAGATGGGCAAGAAATATCGGGAGAGTTTGCAGAAGGTTGACCGGCAGAAAAAATATGCCTTTGATGAAGCTTTGCGGACTGCGGTCGAGAACCGCTTCGCGAAATTCGACGAGACCGTCGATGTGGCAGTGAGGCTGGGGGTCGACCCCCGCCATGCCGATCAGATGGTTAGGGGAACGGTGGTTCTTCCTCACGGGACCGGGAAGGTGGTGAGGGTCGCTGTGTTCGCCAAGGGTGAAAAGGAAAAGGAGGCGCTCGATGCGGGCGCGGATGTAGCTGGTGCCGACGAACTGGTTGACAGGATTCAGAAGGGGTGGCTGGAATTCGACAAGGCCATAGCGACCCCTGACATGATGGGAGCCGTAGGCAAACTGGGCAGAATCCTGGGCCCCCGTGGAATGATGCCGAATGCGAAGCTGGGTACGGTGACCTTTGAGGTTGCGAAGGCTGTCAGAGAGATCAAGGCCGGAAAGATCGATTTCAAGGTCGAGAAGGCCGGCATCGTACACGCGCCTATCGGGAAGGCCTCTTTCGGCGTCGAGAAACTTCTGAATAACCTGGCCGCATTTTTTGAAACGATACAGAGATTGAAACCACCCGCAAGTAAAGGAACCTATCTCAAGAGCATCGCTGTGGCGACGACGATGGGTCCCGGCATCAAGATCGATCCGGCTTACGTAAAGGATCTTACAGCGCAGTGAGAAGGCCCTCCTGACGAGTTGACAGATTGAAACGCCGATGAGAACTGGAGGGGCGGAGGGGCTCCGTCCGGGTGAATCTCGTCGGCTTTCAGTGCTTCTGTGATCGTGATTCCGCTTTCCGCTTTGCCTTTCGAAGCTGCCGTTCGGTTTTGTCGCTTGAAATTCGGCGCACGCGAGCGGTGTTCCATCCGAGAGTATAGCTGTTTATGCTGGTTCAGGCGGATCAGCTCCCATCCGGAAGGGATTATCAGGGCCATCACAGTGAGCGGGGCCTCCCCGATCCGCTAAACGGCGGGGGTGCGAAGGCGTCTGCTGATGAATGATAGCCGATTGGGGAGGGATACCCCGATGGTTTCCCTGAGGGATTTTCCTCCTGAAAATAGGATGAAGGTACGCTCGGAGCGCAGTTTCAAAAAGGTGCTCCCGTTCGAGATGCGTCGGCCTGGCCGATTGCATTTCGATTTCAGATGCTGGTTGGATGATGTCAAAGACAGTAGGTGCCTTGACCAGTCGCAGCCTTACCGGTTGCTGGCTGGAGAAGGGCTTAAACCCGAGGCCTACCGAGACGTTCTGCTTGAGATGACGCTTTCAGCACCTCTGGCTTTGGCAAATGAACGCCCCACGGAGAGGAGGTGAAAAATGGATAAACAGCGGAAGGAAGAGTTTGTCGCTGAGCTTCAGGAGCGGCTTAAGAAGGCTCAGGGTTCTTTTCTGGTGAATTATCAGGGTCTGAATGTCGAGACTTTGAGCAAGCTAAGGAAGGAGCTGAGGGAAGCCGGCGGCGAGGTTCAGGTCGTCAAGAACCGGCTTCTCAAACTGGCCAGCTGTGATACGGAAACGGCCTGTATAGAGAAGTATATGACCGGGCCGTCGGCTGTGGCGCTGTCCTATGAGGATGTCGTCAAGACTGCAAAGGCACTGGTCGAGTTCGGGAGGACGGCGAAGCAGTTCAGTATTAAAGGTGGCCAGATTTCAGGCAGAGCCATGGACGAGGAAGGCATCAAGCGCTTGGCGGAATTGCCGTCGCGGGAAGTGCTGCTTTCTCAGGTTCTGGCTGCCATGCAGGCCGTGCCGGCGGGCTTTGTCAGGGTTCTGAACGGTGTAATGGTTCAATTTATGAACGTATTGAAAGCAATCGAAGAGCAGAAGGGAGAGTCCGCCTAGGACGGATCTCCTTAGCATACGGAGGATAAAGAAACATCATGACAGACCATATCACGAAGCAAGATGTAATCGAATTCATCGCGAATATGACCGTTTTGGAACTCTCGGAACTGGTCAAAGAGCTTGAAGACAAGTTCGGCGTGAGTGCGGCGGCGCCGATGGCCATGGCAGCGGCGGCTCCGGTTGCGCAGGCGCAGGAAGAGGCGGCGGAAAAAACGGAGTTCGACGTCATTCTTTCTGCGGTAGGTGACAAGAAGATCCAGGTCATCAAGGTGGTGCGGGCTATTACGGGGCTCGGACTGAAGGAGGCAAAGGCCCTGGTTGACGGTGCGCCGAGTCCGGTCAAGGAAGGTGTTCCGAAAGAGGAAGCGGAGAACATCAAGAAGGAACTGGAAGAAAACGGAGCGACCGCCGAGATCAAGTAGCTTCACTGCGGAGATGTTCTTTCAGGCCGATCGGTGCGTCGATTCGCCCGTTTGCTTGCGAGGCGACCATACAGGTCGCTTCCGGGCAAGCACACGATTTGGTCAATCTTGGCCGAAGCAGGACTACTCCTGCAGAGGTCGGACTGAGCAGGGGAAGCCTGCGAAGAAAAATCCTGATTTCCTGATGCCAAGCCTTCAAGCGCTGCAAAGTCCTTTTCGAAGAGAAGGCAGGTGGGTGTTGTCAGGATTTCAGGGCCCTGCCATAGTTTTTTTGGCGAAGGAAGAATGTCCAGGCAGGCTGACGAGAGAAAAACAGGTCGCATCTGATCGATCTTCGAGAGATCAGAGCGTCCTCTCCCTGCCAGGTGTTCGAGTAGGTGGCCTAAGGGCCTTATTGGGAGAGGGAGTAAGCAGTGCCCGGACGGGGTCGCCCGAGACTCGAGAGGTTTTGGGATGACATCCGTCGTGGTTTGGAGGGGTTCTCTTTCAGAGGGCGCCTCCAAACCAGTGTGCTTTTGCCCGAATATGGGTAAAAGGCGCGTTTTGAGACATTAAAGATTGAGGAGATACCATGCCGGGAAAAAATGGTGTCAGAAGCCGCCCAAGAAGGAATTTTGGGAAGATTAAGAAAGTCATGGAGATTCCGAGCCTGATCGAGATGCAGAAGATCTCTTATGAGCGTTTTCTGCAGAAGGGTGTACCGCCCGAGGAGCGGCAGGATATCGGCCTTCAGGGGGCCTTTGAGAGTGTATTTCCCATTCATGATTTTGCCGGGACGGCGTCGCTCGAGTTCGTGAAATACAGCTTTGAGCCGGTGAAATACGACGAAGACGACTGCATGAACAAGGGAATGAATTTCGAGGCGCCGGTCAAGCTCACCGTAAGACTGGTGGTTTTCGACACGGATTCCACGGATGGAACGAAGAGCATCCGGGATATCAAGGAACAGGATATTTATTTCGGAACCCTGCCCATGATGACGGAGCGGGGGACCTTTATCGTGAACGGGACGGAGCGGGTTGTCGTCAGTCAGCTCCATCGGTCGCCGGGGGTTTTCTTCGATCACGACAAAGGCAAGACCCACTCGAGCGGGAAACTGCTCTATTCTGCGAGGATCATTCCACTGAGGGGGTCCTGGCTGGACTTCGAATTCGATCCGAAGGACCTTCTATATGTACGCATCGACAGGAGGAGGAAGTTTCCTGTCACAATCCTGCTGAAGGCGCTTGGGTACAGCTCGAGGGAAATCCTCGAGCAATTTTATGACAAGGAAACCATCGAAATCGGGAGGACGGTCTGCTGGCAGGAGGCGCGGATCGAAAATCTCTACCAGAAGAAGATCACGAAAGACATCGTCGATCCCGAAAGCGGTGAGGTGCTGGCCAAGAAAGGGGATAAATACACCAAGCGACTCCATCGAATTCTGGAAACTGCCGGTGTCGGGCGCATTCCGATCGATCTCGATGAGGTGATCGGGCGCGTTTTGGCCCAGGATGTGATGGACCAAGAAACCGGCGAGATCCTGATCGAAGGGAACCAGACCCTGACCCATGAGGTCGTGGAAACCCTGATCGAGAAGGGAGCCACCCGGATCGAATGTCTGGTGCTGGACGCACAGGGTGTCAGCACGACGATCCGGGATACGATGCTGCTCGACCGAATCGACAGTCCGGACGAGGCCGTTCTCGACATCTACCGGAAAATGCGACCGAGCAGCCCGCCGACCCAGGAAGTGGCGAACAACTTTCTGAACAACCTGTTCTTCAACATCAATACTTACGACCTGTCGAAAGTTGGCCGACTCAAGCTGAATCACCGGCTCGACCTCGATGTCCCGCTCGACCAGAGGACCTTGCGGCGGGAAGACATCCTGATGACGGTCAAGGAACTGATCCATCTGAAGACGGCGGAGGCCATGGTCGACGACATCGACAACCTCGGAAACCGGCGTGTCAGGGCGGTGGGTGAACTGCTGGAGAACCAGTACCGAATCGGGTTGGTCAGGATGGAAAGGGCTATCAAGGAAAAAATGAGTCTCCAGGAGGTGGAGACCCTTATGCCCCATGATCTCATCAATTCCAAACCTGTTTCTGCGATTGTCAAAGAGTTCTTTGGGACCAGTCAGCTTTCACAATTCATGGATCAGACCAATCCACTCTCCGAAGTGACCCACAAAAGGCGCTTGAGCGCCCTCGGGCCCGGTGGTCTCACTCGGGAAAGAGCGGGGTTCGAGGTCCGCGACGTCCACCCGACCCACTACGGGCGTATCTGCCCCATCGAGACGCCTGAAGGTCCGAATATCGGTTTGATCGTATCGTTGAGCACCTATGCCCGCGTCAATGATTTCGGGTTTATCGAGACCCCTTACCGATTTGTCGAAAGCGGCGTCGCCAAGGCTGAGCTGAAATACCTTTCTGCCCTGGACGAGGGGAAAGATCCGATTGCGCAGGCCAATGCTCCGCTTGATGAAGAAGGACGGTTCATCCGGGAGGAGGCGGCCGTCCGGATCGAAGGTGAGGCGGCGAAAGTTCCGGTGTCCGAGGTTAAATACATGGACGTGTCTCCGGACCAGTTGGTGAGCGTATCGGCCTCATTGATCCCCTTTCTCGAGCACGACGACGCCAACCGTGCCCTGATGGGATCCAATATGCAGCGCCAGGCGGTCCCGTTGCTTCGCGCGAAGGCGCCCCTGGTCGGCACGGGCCTCGAGCGCATAGTCGCCCGTGATTCGGGGATCTCCGTTATCGCGCGGCGGAACGGCGTCGTGGAGGACGTGGATGCTTCCCGGATCGTTATCCGGTCCGGCGGCGGTGAGGACGGAACTGAGCCGGAGGTGGATATCTACAAGCTGCTCAAATTCAAGAAATCGAATCAGAACAGTTGCTACAACCAGAAGCCGATCGTGGCGAAAGGAGATTCAGTTCAGAAGGGCCAGATCATCGCCGACGGCCCGGCCTCCGAGCTCGGTGAACTTGCGCTCGGGCAGAACGTGATGGTCGCGTTCATGTCATGGGGGGGGTATAACTTCGAGGATTCCATCCTGATCAGCGAACGGGTGGTAAAGGAGGATATTTACACCTCCATCCATGTCGAGGAATTCGAAGTCGTTTCGCGTGACACGAAACTCGGCAAGGAAGAAATCACCCGTGATATCCCCAATGTCGGGGAGGAGGCGCTGAAGAATCTGGACGAAAGCGGGATCGTCAAGGTCGGCGCCGAGGTGAAGGCCGGCGATATCCTGGTCGGCAAGATCACTCCGAAGGGTGAAACGCAGCTTTCACCCGAGGAGAAGCTCCTGAGGGCGATATTCGGGGATAAGGCCGGAGACGTCAAGGACACCTCCCTGCGGGTGCCGCCGGGTGTGGAAGGCATTGTCATCGATGCGAAGGTTTTTTCACGACGCGGCGTCGACAAGGATGAGCGCAGCCTTGCTATCGAGGCGGAGGAGGAGGCGCGACTGCGGAAGGATCAGGAGGATGAAATTGCCCTGATCGGACGAAGCACGCGTGACAAGCTCAAGGAATTGCTGGTGGGCAAACAGCTCAAGACGGATCTGCGTGACCGCAGCACGACCGATACGTTCGTGAGGGCCGGCAGGACCATCGACGAGGAGACGGTCGATACGGTCCCCGTCGAGCTCTGGGCTACAGCTGATCTGAAAATACCGATGGAGGTCATCGAGCGGATTGAAGGGGTAGTGGAAAGCTACAGTGAAAAGGTGGAGCGGACAACGAACGTATTCCAGGATAAAATCGACCGGCTGAGCCTGGGGGACGAACTCGCGCCCGGCGTGATCAAGATGGTCAAGGTCTACATCGCGGTGAAGCGCAAGCTCTCGGTAGGAGATAAAATGGCGGGCCGGCACGGCAATAAAGGGGTGCTTTCCCGTATCCTGCCTGTCGAGGATATGCCCTATTTTGCCGACGGAACGCCTGTAGATATCATCTTGAATCCTCTGGGGGTTCCTTCTCGAATGAATGCCGGGCAGGTGCTCGAAACGCACCTTGGCTGGGCTTCGAAGGAGCTTGGAAGGCAGGTGGGGGTGCTTCTCGACTCGCTGCACGACAAGAAAGAACTCAGGGCCAAATTGGAGCGGATATTCCCTGACGACAGTTTCCGCGAGCATTTTTCCGGCAGGGACGATGAAGAGGTTCTTGATAAGGCGCGTTTGCTGAGGGACGGCGTCCCCATGGCATCCCCCGTTTTCGACGGGGCGGAGGAGGACGAAATCAAGCGCTGCCTCGAAGAGGCCGGATTGCCCGTCACGGGTGAGGCGGTTCTCTATGATGGGCGCACAGGCGAGGCCTTCGATCAGCGGGTGACGGTCGGAATCATGTATATCCTGAAGCTGCACCACCTGGTGGATGACAAGCTGCATGCGCGCTCGATCGGTCCTTATTCTCTTGTGACGCAGCAGCCCCTGGGTGGAAAGGCGCAGTTCGGAGGTCAGCGCCTTGGAGAGATGGAGGTCTGGGCCATGGAGGCTTACGGGGCCGCCTATTCGCTGCAGGAGTTCCTGACGGTGAAGTCCGACGATGTCGCTGGCCGGACCCGGATGTACGAGCGGATCGTGAAGGGGAACAACGTACTCGAGGCTGGTATCCCCGAATCCTTCAAGGTCCTTATGAAAGAGCTGCAGAGTCTGGGGCTGGACATCCAGCTTTTCGAAGACAGCCAGGCCTGAAGGCCTGTAGTGTCGGTTGTTCGGACGGGTTCCTGAAGAAGATGCGGGATCTGTGGTCTGACAGGGGCCTAACGTGTTTGCGTATCGAAGGAGTTGAGCATTGGAAGAGTTATATAGCTTTTTCGCCAAGCCGAAGGATCCGTCCAGCTTCAACGCGGTGCGGATTTCCTTGGCCTCGCCTGAAAAGATAAAGGAATGGTCGCACGGAGAAGTCAAGAAGCCGGAGACCATCAACTACAGAACGTTCAAACCGGAAAGGGATGGGCTTTTCTGTTCGAAGATATTTGGACCGATCAAGGATTACGAGTGCAACTGCGGCAAATATAAGCGCATGAAGCACCGGGGTATCGTGTGCGAGAAGTGCGGCGTCGAGGTGATTCAGTCGAAGGTGCGCAGGGAGCGGATGGGGCATATCGAGCTGGCGGCGCCTGTAGCCCATATCTGGTTTTTGAAATGTCTGCCTTCCAAGGTCGGCAACCTGGTTGATCTGACCCTGAAAGACCTCGAGCGGGTGCTTTATTTCGAGAGTTACATCGTTATCGATCCGAAGGATACGCCCCTCATCAAGGGGACTCTTCTGAGCGACGAGCAGCTTCAGCAGGCGAGGGAGGACTTTGGTGACCGGTTCGTGGCTGGCATCGGCGCCGAAGCGATTCAGAACATGCTGAAAGAGTTGGACCTCGATGTCCTCTCGGAATCGCTGCGCGAAGAAATGATGGCGACAAAGTCGGATGCGAAACGGCGGAAGTTGGCCAAGAGGCTCAAGATCGTGGACGCCTTCCGGGAGTCGAAGAACCGTCCGGAATGGACCATATTGGATGTGGTGCCGGTTTTGCCTCCCGATCTGCGACCGCTCGTTCCGCTGGATGGCGGCCGATTTGCAACCTCGGATCTGAACGATCTCTACCGCCGGGTGATCAATCGGAACAACCGCCTCAAGCGGCTCCTGGAACTGAGCGCGCCTGACATCATCGTGCGCAACGAAAAGCGGATGCTTCAGGAGGCTGTCGATGTCCTTTTCGACAACGGGCGCCGGGGTAAGGTGGTGACAGGCGCGAACAAGCGGCCCTTCAAATCCTTGAGCGACATGCTGAAGGGAAAGCAAGGCCGTTTTCGACAGAACCTGCTCGGGAAACGCGTTGATTACTCGGGCCGTTCGGTGATCGTTGTCGGGCCCGATCTGCGCCTTCACCAGTGCGGTCTGCCGAAAAAGATGGCCCTGGAGCTTTTCAAGCCGTTCATCTACAACAAATTGGATGAAAAGGGCCTGGTAACCACCATTAAAAGCGCAAAGAAGATGGTGGAACGGGAAACGCCGGAAGTGTGGGACGCATTGGACGAAGTCGTTCGGGAATACTGCGTGCTGCTCAATCGCGCTCCGACGCTGCACCGCCTCGGGATACAGGCCTTCGAGCCGACTTTGATCGAGGGCAAGGCGATCCAGTTGCACCCGCTCGTCTGCACGGCATTCAACGCGGACTTCGACGGCGACCAGATGGCCGTCCACGTGCCTCTGTCGATCGAGGCGCAGATCGAGGCGCGGGTTCTCATGATGTCGACCAACAATATCCTTTCGCCCGCCCACGGTGATCCGATCATCGTTCCAAGCCAGGATATCGTTCTCGGAATCTATTACATGACCCGTGACCGGGCCTTTGCCAAAGGAAGCGGGAAGACCTTTTCGAGCCCTAAAGAGGTCAGGATCGCCTATGATGCCGGGGAGCTGGATCTCCATGCGAGCATCAAGGTGCGGATGGACGGGAGGCTCGAGGATACGACCACCGGGAGGATCATCCTTTCGGACATCCTGCCTCCGGAGCTGCCCTTCAGCCTGATCAACCGGGTGATGTCGAAGAAGGAGTTGCGTGGGCTGATCAATGAGGCCTACCGCCGGGTCGGGATCAAATCGACCGTTATCCTCGCCGACCGGCTGAAGGATATTGGGTACAAGTACGCGAGCCTCTCCGGTATTTCCATCTCGATGAACGATATGGTGGTTCCGCAGCGGAAGACCGAGATCATCCAGAAGGCCGAAGCTGAAGTGAAGAAAATCGAAGAACAGTACACGAGCGGATTGATCACCAATGGTGAGAAATACAACAAGGTGGTCGATATCTGGGCGCAGTCGACCGAAATGGTGGCCTCGGAGATGATGAGGGAAATGGCCACCGAGGAGGTGATCGGGCCGAGCGGTGAAAAGGTCAGAGATACGAGCTTCAACGCCATTTTCATGATGTCGGAGTCCGGTGCGCGGGGCAGCAAGGACCAGATGCGCCAGTTGGCCGGGATGCGGGGACTTATGGCGAAGCCCTCGGGCGAGATCATCGAGACGCCGATTACCTCCAACTTCCGCGAGGGCTTGACGGTGCTGCAGTACTTCATCTCGACCCACGGCGCCCGCAAGGGTCTGGCGGATACGGCATTGAAGACGGCGAATTCCGGGTATCTGACGAGGCGGCTGGTCGATGTCGCACAGGACGCGATCATCACGGAGGAAGACTGCGGTACCATGGACGGAATCTGGGTCGATGCGCTGGTGGAGGCCGGAGAGGTCCTTCAGCGCGTCGGCGATCGGGTTCTCGGACGCGTTGCCCTGCAGGATGTCTTCGATCCTATCACAGGGGAGCTTCTCGTGAAGGCTAACGACGAGATCGACGAGGCCAAGGTCGAGGCGATCGAGGCGGCCGGGCTCGAAAGGGTGAAGATCCGCTCTGCGCTGACGTGTGAATGCCGCCGCGGGATATGCCGCAAGTGCTATGGGCGCGATCTGGCGCATGGGCGGGCGGTCAATATCGGTGAGGCCGTTGGAATCATCGCTGCCCAGTCTATCGGTGAGCCCGGAACCCAGTTGACGATGCGGACTTTCCATATCGGCGGCACGGCGAGCAAGCGCGTGGAGCAGACCACGATCCAGCCCCGGAACGAGGGGCACGTCAAATTCGTCAAATTGAAGACGGTGGAAAACTCTGAAGGGAACCTCGTGGTGATGAACCGCGATGGGGAGATTGCGATCCTTGGCAAGGGCGGCCGCGAGGTGGAGCGCTATCCCATCATCTACGGTGCGACGCTGCGGGTTCGAGACGGCATGCCCATCAAGCCGGATCAGGTGCTGGCCGAATGGGACCCTTTTACCATCCCGATCATGACCGAGGTCGGCGGCGTGGTCAAATTCGGGGATATCATCGAGGGGAAGACCATGCAGGAGAAGCGGGACAAGGTGACCGGGAAGATCAGTCGCGTCATCGTGGAATCCCGTGAAGTGGACATCCGTCCCCGCATATCCATCAAGGATGCCAGCGGAAAAACCGCCAATCTGCCTAGCAGCACCAAGGCGCAGGCCCGATATCATCTACCGGTCGGTGCAATTATTATGGTAAACGAGCTGAACGAGGTCGGGGCCGGAGGGGTCTTGGCCAAGATCCCGAGGGAGACGACGAAAACGAAGGATATCACCGGCGGTCTGCCTCGCGTGGCTGAACTCTTCGAAGTCCGGAAACCCAAGGAAACCGCGATCATCAGCGAGATCGACGGGGTCGTCTCCTTCGGGAAGTACACCAAGGGCAAGCGGAAAATGACGATTACGCCGGACATAGGCGAAGCCGTGGATTATTTTATCGGGCGCGGCAAGCACGTGAGTGTGCTCGAGGGAGACTATGTCAGGGCGGGCGAACCGCTGATGGACGGGTCGGTCAACCCTCATGACATTCTGAGGATCCGTGGCGTCAAGGAGCTTGCCAAATATCTCGTGGACGAAGTCCAGGAGGTCTACCGCCTGCAAGGCGTCAAGATCAACGACAAGCATATCGAGGTGATCGTACGCCAGATGCTCCGGCAGGTCAGCGTCACCGATGTCGGCGATTCGCAGTTCCTGCTGGGCGAGCACATCGAGAAGTGGCGGTTCGAGGAGGAAAACAAGACCATCATCGCCCGCGGAGGCGCGCCGGCAAGCGCTGAGCCTCTGCTGCTCGGGATTACCAAGGCCTCGTTGAGCACGGAAAGTTTTATATCGGCGGCCTCTTTTCAGGAGACGACGAAAGTCCTTTCCGATGCGAGCGTTGCCGGAAAGGTGGACTACCTCAAGGGGCTCAAAGAGAACGTCATCATGGGGCGCCTGATACCTGCGGGCACGGGCGTACACGCCTACCGGGATATCGATCTATCCGTCGAATGATGATTTTTTACGGCTCGGATTAAAACCGCTTGACAAAGTTAAATTTTAATAATATGTATAGTCTTTTAATTACTCAGGGACCCCATCATCGGCGGGGTCCCTTAGTCTACGATAGACAGCGCGTTGAGGAGATGCTATGCCGACGATAAACCAGCTCGTCCGAAAAGGCCGTCGACCGCCCAAGAAGAAGACCAAGACACCTGCTCTGCAGGGCGCACCTCAGAAAAGAGGGGTTTGTGTGCGGGTCTACACCTCAACCCCCAAGAAGCCGAATTCAGCTCTAAGGAAGGTTGCCAGGGTTCGGTTGACCAATGGGATCGAGGTCACCTCCTACATCCCCGGGATGGGGCACAATCTCCAGGAGCACTCGGTCGTTCTGATCCGTGGGGGACGTGTCAAGGATCTTCCTGGTGTGCGGTACCACATCATCCGTGGCACCATGGACACGACGGGTGTGGGTGACAGGAGACAGGGCCGGTCCAAGTACGGCGCCAAGAGGCCGAAGGGTCTTTAGGTCATGGCTGAGGCATCAGCGGAACCAACCAATACAGGAATTGCGGAGTTTCCATCATGTCGAGGAAGAGAGTAGCCGCCAAGCGGGAGATTACACCGGATCCGCGCTTTAAGAACGTCCTTGCGGCGAAGTTCATCAACAATTTGATGAAACAAGGGAAAAAGAGCACTGCCCGCACCATCCTCTACGATGCATTTGACATCATTGAATCCAAGTCCAAAGAGGACCCGTTGGGCGTTTTTCAGAAAGCGGTCGAGAACGTGAAGCCCATCGTGGAGGTCAAATCGCGCCGTGTCGGGGGATCGACATACCAGGTTCCGACAGAGGTGCGGCCAGCGAGAAGACAGGCGCTCAGCATTCGATGGCTGATCTCTTTTGCGGAGGGTAGGGGCGAAAAGACCATGGCGGCCAAACTCGCCGGCGAGTTGCTGGATGCTGCAAATCAGCGCGGATCAGCCGTAAAGAAGCGGGAAGATACCCATAAGATGGCTGAAGCCAATAAGGCCTTTGCCCATTATCGCTGGTAATTGCCCAAGGGGAGCCCCCGAAGGAAACTGATCACGTGTCCCGGGAAGCGATGCCGCAGTCAGAGGGACTATCAAGGAGGATAGGAGATGTCGAAGAAGAAGTTTGAAAGGACGAAGCCGCATGTAAACGTGGGGACGATTGGGCATATCGACCATGGGAAGACGACGTTGACAGCAGCGATTACGAAGCACCTTGCCAAGAAGGGCTGGGCGGACTTTGTTCCTTTTGACGCGATCGACAAGGCGCCGGAGGAGAAGGCGCGGGGGATCACGATTGCGACGGCGCATGTGGAATACGAGACGCAGAACCGGCATTATGCGCATGTGGACTGCCCCGGGCACGCGGACTACATCAAGAACATGATCACGGGCGCGGCGCAGATGGACGGTGCGATCCTGGTGGTTGGGGCGGACGACGGGCCGATGCCTCAGACGCGGGAGCACATACTGTTGGCCCGGCAGGTGGGTGTTCCGAGCATCGTGGTGTTTTTGAACAAATGTGACATGGTGGACGACGAGGAGCTGATCGAGCTGGTGGAGCTGGAGCTGCGCGAGCTTCTGTCGAAGTACGAATTTCCGGGGGATGACATACCGATCATCCGAGGGAGTGCGCTGAAGGCCTTGGAGAGCGATGATCCGGATTCAGCTGAGGCGAAGCCGATCTTCGAGTTGATGGACGCGATCGACAGCTACATACCTGCGCCGGTGCGCGACACGGACAAGCCGTTTCTGATGCCGATCGAGGACGTTTTCAGCATATCGGGGCGCGGTACGGTGGTGACGGGCCGTGTGGAGCGCGGTGTGGTCAAGGTTGGCGAAGAGGTGGAGATAGTGGGGATCCGGGACACGCTGAAGACGGTGTGTACGGGTGTGGAGATGTTCCGCAAGATTCTGGATCAGGGTCAGGCGGGGGACAACATTGGGGTGCTGCTGCGCGGCACGAAGCGCGACGATGTGGAGCGCGGGCAGGTTGTGGCGAAGCCGGGGAGCATCACGCCGCACACGAAGTTCAAGGCGGAGGCCTACGTTCTGACGAAAGAGGAAGGCGGGAGGCACACGCCGTTTTTCAACGGGTATCGGCCGCAGTTTTATTTCCGGACGACGGACGTGACGGGGGTGGTGACGCTCCCTGAAGGGATCGAGATGGTGATGCCCGGCGACAACGTATCGATGGAAGTGAAGCTGATCACGCCGATCGCGATGGAGAAGGAACTGCGTTTCGCCATCCGGGAAGGCGGCAGGACGGTCGGCGCCGGCGTTATCAGTGAAATTATCGAATAAGGGATAAGCGAATGCTAGCCAACCAGAAAATCCGGATACGCTTAAAGGCTTACGATCACAAGCTGCTTGATCAGTCGGCGATGGAGATCCTGGAGACAGCCAGGGAAACCGGTGCGCGGGTTGCGGGGCCGATTCCGTTGCCGACTATCATCAATAAATACTGTGTATTGAGATCTCCACATGTCAACAAGAAATCGCGGGAACAGTTCGAAATAAGAACGCATAAGCGGCTTCTGGATATTCTCGAACCGACCCAGCAGACGGTGGACGCGTTGATGAAGCTTGATCTGGCTGCGGGTGTTGATGTGGAGATTAAACTGTAGAGTCGTAAAAGATGGTAAGACGGCCGCTTGCTGCCGTGCTGTGGATTGGAGCTGATTCAGATGCTTAACAGGCTGCTTGGAAAAAAGATTGGCATGACGCGTGTTTTTGTCGAGGAAGGCAAGAGCATTCCGGTGACGGTGCTGCAGGTGGGTCCTTGCGTTGTCGTGCAAAAAAAGACTCCGGAGAAGGACGGGTACGCCGCTGTCCAGGTGGGCTATGAATCGAAAAGAGAGAAGCGGCTTAACAAACCCTTGCAGGGACACTTCAAGGCGGCAGGCACGGCGGGATTCGCTCACCTGCGCGAGGTGAGGGTCGATGACCCACAGATGTTCGAACTTGGGCAAGAGATCACGGTAGATGTGTTCTTCCCCGGGGAGACCGTCAACATCGTCGGTACCAGCAAGGGCCGCGGCTTCGCCGGCGTCATCAAGCGCTGGGGGTTCGGCGGTGGACGTAAAACGCACGGGAGCCGGTCGCACCGCGTTCCGGGATCGATTGGTTGCAATACTACCCCAGGGCGGGTGATCAAGGGAAAAAAGTTGCCAGGCAGAATGGGGACACAGCGCCTGACGGTCAAAAACATACGCGTGGTGGATGTCCGTCCTGAGACGAACCTGATCATGCTGAAAGGGGCTGTCCCCGGAAGCCGGAACAGTATCGTCGAGATCTGCAAGGTCTGAACCGGGTAGGGTGAGAGAGCAGAGGCCGAGAATGAGTCTTATAGACGTATATAATCTTCAGAGAGAAAAGGTATCTGAGACGGAGCTGAAGGATGAAATCTTCGGCGTGCCGGTCAAAGATCATATCCTGCACGAGGTCGTGGTTGCCCAGTTGAACCGGCGGCGCGCAGGAACGGCGGCGGCGAAAAGCCGGTCGCTCGTGAATGCATCGACACGCAAGCTTTTCAGGCAGAAGGGGACCGGACGGGCCAGAGCGGGATCGGCCTCCTCACCGACTCGTAAGGGGGGTGGTGTTGCCTTTGGTCCGCAGCCCAGGGCCTATATTCGGAAGGTTGCGAAGAAGGTCCGGAAGGCGGCGCTGCGTATGGCCCTCAGCGATAAGCTGTCGGGCAGTCAGTTGTTTGTGGTCGAGGATTTCAATCTGCCCGAGATCAAGACGAAGTCGTTCGTAGGGGTCATGCGCCGCTTTGACGTTGCGAAGGTTTTGATCGTGACGGCCGGTAAGAACGAAAATCTCGAGAAGTCCTCGAGAAACGTTCCTTGGGTGAAGGTCCTGCGGTCGGAGGGATTGAACGTTTATGATCTCTTGAAGTTTGAGCATCTGTTTCTTGAAAAGCCTGCCATCGACAGGATAGAGGAGGCACTGATATCGTAGTGGATACCTATCAGGTCATAGATGCCCCGCATATCACCGAGAAGTCCGGACTGCAAAAGAGTCAGGCTAATCGGATTTCCTTCAAGGTGCATAAGCACGCAAACAAGATTGAAATCCGAAAGGCGGTTGAGACCCTTTTCAAGGTCAAGGTTTTGGACGTACGGACCGTGAATGTACAGGGTAAGAAGCGCCGTGTCGGTCGACATTTCGGGAAACGCGCCGACTGGAAAAAGGCGATCGTCAAACTCGCGCCCGGCGAGAATATCGAGTTCTTCGAAGGACTTTAATTTAGAAAGATTCCGAAGAGGGCGCTGCGGAGAAAAGCATGGCTATAAGAAAACACAAGCCGACCTCCCCTGGAAGGCGATATCAGACGACATCGACATTCGATGAAATTACCAAGAAGGATCCTGAGAAAAGCCTCGTTAGGCCGCTCAGAAGTACCGGCGGACGCAATGCACTCGGAAGGTTGACCGCCCGGCACAAGGGGGGCGGGCATAAGCGCCGCTACCGTGTGATTGATTTCCGCAGGGACAAAGACTCGATCCCGGCCAAGGTGGCTGCCATAGAATATGACCCTAACCGGGGCGCGCGGATTGCTCTGCTGCATTATGCCGACGGGGAGAAGCGTTATATCCTTGCACCGAACAAGATCCAAATCGGTGACCAGGTCGTGTCCGGGAGCGACGCGGAGATCCGGACGGGGAATTGCCTCCCGCTACGCCTGATCCCGCTCGGCACGCATGTGCATAACATCGAGCTGAATCTTGGGCACGGGGGTCAGATGGTTCGAAGCGCGGGTGCCTATGCACAACTGATGGCGAAAGAGGGCAAGTATGCGCAGATCAAGCTGCCCTCCGGGGAAGTCAGGGCGGTGTTGCAGGAGTGCCGTGCGACGATCGGGCAGGTCGGCAATCTTGAACACGAGATCCTTTCTGCTGGGAAGGCTGGACGGAACCGCTGGCTTGGGAAGCGTCCCCACGTGAGGGGCGTTGCCATGAACCCGGTTGACCATCCTCATGGCGGCGGCGAGGGGAAATCCTCTGGGGGACGCCATCCCGTGACACCGTGGGGCGTCCCGACGAAGGGGTACAAGACTCGTGTGCGAAAGCCGAGTGACAAGCTCATCGTGAAGCGAAGAAGCAAAAAGTGATTTGAAGCAGGTAGGAGCAGCCCGCGCCGTCTGTGGCGGGGGTGTGTGGAACTGCGGCTACCGAGTGTGAGGAGGAAGAACTTTGCCGAGATCCCTGAAAAAAGGCCCGTTTGTGGACGACCATCTGTTGAAGAAAGCGCAGGTGGCTGCAGACACGCAGAGCAGGAAGATCATCAAGACATGGTCGCGGAGATCTACTATTTTACCGGAATTTGTCGGCATCACTTTCGCTGTGCATAACGGCAAGAAGTTTTTGCCTGTTTTCGTCTCGGAAGACATGGTGGGTCACAAGCTAGGCGAATTTGCACCGACGCGCACCTTTTATGGTCATGCCGGAGACAAGAAATCCAAACTCAAAGGCAAGAAGAAATAGCCTGCGGGTGATATGAGCTGAAGGCAAAGAGATGGAAACGATAGCAAAGGCGAGGTTTGTTCATATCTCCCCACAGAAGATCCGGTTGGTGATGGATGAGGTGAGGGGGATAAAGGTCGATGAAGCAGTGCAGAGGCTGGGGTACGCGCCCCAGAAAGGCGCGCGGATGCTTCGAAAGCTGGTTCAATCGGCGATTGCCAACGCGGAGCAGAACGCTGGGGCGGATGTCGACAAGCTTTATATCAAGCGCATTTATGCCGACGAGGGACCGTTGATGAAACGATGGCGGCCCAGGGCGCTTGGACGTGCGACGCGCATCAGGAAGCGGACAAGCCATTTGACGGTTGTTTTGGACGAGGCTTAGGAATTCGGCGCGCCGCGTGTGAGCCCCGGGCTGGAAAAAGACGCTCCCGATGGGCTGCGGGAGGTGCGGGGTGTTTGGGAAATAATACGCTGTCACGCTGTTTTGGACAGGATTGTATGACCGTGCTGGAGGTGTCAATTGGGACAGAAAGTTCATCCCATCGGTTTCAGGTTGGGGATCAACAAGAATTGGGATTCACGATGGTTTGCGGGGAAGGAATACAGCGAGTTCATACTTGAGGATTTCAAAATCCGCAAATTCCTGAAGGAAAAGCTCCAGCAGGCAGGCGTCGCTAAAATCGAGATCGAGCGGGCAGCGAGCAAGATCAGGATCAGGATTCACACGGCAAGGCCCGGCATTGTCATCGGCAAGAAGGGCGCAGAGATTGAAAAGCTCAAAAAGGAACTCGAAAAACAGGTCAAGCGGGATATCATCGTCGACATTCAGGAGGTCCGGAAGCCTGAGGTGGAGGCCCAACTCGTGGCGGAGAACGTCGCCATGCAGCTTGTAAGGCGGATCGCTTTCCGCCGGGCGATGAAGAAGGCCGTCAGTTCATCACTCCGCTTCGGCGCCCAGGGTATCAAGATCGCCTGCGCCGGGCGTTTGGGGGGGGCTGAGATGGCCCGCCGGGAGTGGTATCGTGAGGGCAGGGTTCCGTTGCATACCATCCGCGCCGACATTGATTACGGTTTTGCCAAGGCCTTTACCACCTATGGCGTGATTGGAGTCAAGGTAACCATCTTCAAGGGTGAGATACTCCCTGAAAAGAGCAAGAAGGAATAGATGTTATGCTTAGCCCTAAAAAGGTCAAATATCGGAAGAAACAGAAAGGCCGCACGAAGGGAAAGGCCATGCGTGGCAACACCCTTGAATTCGGGGATTATGGGCTGCAGGCGGTCGAATGCGGCCATATGAGCGCGCAGCAGATCGAGGCCGCCCGTGTCGCTGTAACGCGTCATGTAAAGCGTGGCGGCAAGATCTGGATTCGCATCTTCCCGGATAAGCCCATCAGCAAAAAACCAGCTGAGACTCGGATGGGCAAGGGGAAGGGGGCGCCCGAGGCATGGGTTGCAGTCGTGAAACCCGGTAGGATCCTTTATGAGCTCGAGGGCGTAGCCGAGAATATCGCGGGAGAGGCGTTCCGTCTTGCCGGGTTTAAGCTTCCCTTTGCAACCCGCTTTGTCAGCAGGAGATCATGAGGCGATGAAGGCGAAAGATTTGAGGGATCTGAGTGCGGAGGAACTCCGGCAGAAGGAGAAAGACCTGAGCCAGGAGATATTCAACCTAAGGTTCCAGAAGGCAACAGGGCAGCTCGGAAATACGGCGATGATCTGTAAGACGAAGCGCGATCTTGCAAGGGTCAAGACGATTCTCCTGGAAAATGCAACCCGGAATATGACTGAGTAGGGCGAGGAAGCGATGGCAGAGCGTGGATTACGCAGAAAATTGGTCGGAACCGTTGTGAGCAACAAGATGGATAAGACGGCCGGTGTGCTTGTCGAGCGTTTGACGCAGGATGGGAACTATGGAAAATATATCCGCAGGCACGCGAAATATTTGGCTCATGACCCGAAAAACTTGTGCCAGATCGGAGACAAGGTTCGGATCATCGAGAGTCGCCCGCTTAGCAAGCGCAAGAGATGGCAGGTGATCGAGATTCTGGAGAAGGCAGTGACGCTTTAGCTGTTCACAGGCCTGTGGTTGGAGACGACAAATGATACAGATGGAAAGTCAGCTTAAGGTTGCGGATAACTCCGGCGCGAAGCTTCTTTCGTGCATCAAGGTGCTTGGTGGTGCAAAAAGACGTTATGCCGGCGTCGGGGATATTATCGTCGTTTCGATCAAGGAGGCGATGCCGAACTCCAAGGTAAAAAAGGGTGATGTGGCCAAGGCTGTCATTGTCAGGACCAAAAAGGAGATCCGTCGCCCCGATGGATCGTACATCAAGTTTGATGACAATTCGGCGGTTCTCATCAATACGCAGAAAGAGCCGATCGGTACCAGAATTTTCGGTCCCGTTGCGAGGGAACTGCGGGCGAAGAATTTTATGAAAATCGTGTCGCTGGCACCCGAGGTGCTGTAGATGTCCCGAGGGGCGTTGCGGAGAAGGAGCCTTTAAAGTGCTAAAGAAACATCCTGCAATTAAAAAAAATGACAAGGTTATCGTCATTGCTGGCAAAGAGAAGGGGAAGATCGGCACCGTGCTCAAGGTCGACGCGGAGAAAGAGCGTCTGATCGTTGAAAAGGTGAATGTAGTGAAACGGCATGCCAAGCCGAATCCGCGCACGGGACAGGGTGGGATTATCGAGAAGGAGGCTTCTTTACACATCTCGAACGTCATGATTGTCTGCAACAAGTGTGCTGAGCCGACCAGGATCGGCAAGCGTGTCCTTGAGGACGGAACGAAGATCCGAACCTGCAGGAAGTGCGGGGAAGCGGTAGATGCCTGATACGGTGGGGCCGCTGATAATTCAGATTCGTGATGGATCGGTTTCGAGGAGGACAACGTGTCTCGATTGAAAGAAAAGTATGATACTGAGGTTGTGCCCGCTCTGATGAAGGAGTTCGGATATACGTCGATCATGGCAGTTCCGAGGATAGACAAGGTCGTGTTGAATATGGGACTCGGTGAGGCCATTCAGAACATCAAGGTGCTTGACTACGGTGTTGATGAGCTTACCCGCATTGCTGGGCAGAAGGCAGTCATCACGAAGGCGAAGAAGTCTATTGCAGGTTTCAAACTGCGACAGGGGATGCCCATCGGTTGTATGGTTACACTCCGGCACGGGCGGATGTTCGACTTCCTGGATAAACTGTTCAATGTCGCCATGCCGCGTGTGCGCGACTTCCGCGGGATCTCAGATAAGATCTTTGACGGAATTGGCAATTGCACCATCGGGATCAAGGAGCATATCATTTTCCCGGAAATCGAGTACGACAAGATCGACAAGGTTAAGGGCGTCAATATCTCGATCGTGTCCAGTGCCATGACCGATGGAGAGGCCCTGTTCATGTTGAAGCAACTTGGTATGCCATTTCGCAATTGATAGGGGGTTATTTTGGCTCGGACATCGCTTATCGTGAAGGCACAGAGGAATGCAAAATTTTCTACACGTAACTACAATCGCTGTCCGATGTGCGGGCGCAGCAGAGCGTTTCTGAGGAAATTCGGGATCTGCCGAATCTGTTTCAGAAATCTGGCCTTGAGCGGTGAGATACCCGGCGTGGTCAAATCCAGCTGGTAGATAAAAGACGACCCTTAATGACAATGGTTTGAAGGAGTGTTTGGGATGACAATGACGGACCCCATCGCGGACATGCTCACACGCATCAGAAATGCCTTGCGCGCGTCTCATGAAGTCCTGGATGTACCCGCCTCAAGAGTGAAGCTCAGTATGGTGAAGGTGTTGAAGTCCGAGGGGTATATCAAGAATTTCAAGATCGTTTCCGACGGGCGGCACAGACAGATACGGATCTTTCTGCGTTACGACAAGGATGGCTCTGCTGTCATAGACGGGATCAAGAGGGTCAGTAAGCCGAGTTGCCGTGTTTATCGAAAGCACGACCAGATGCCGCCAGTGTTGAACGGACTCGGCATCAACATCGTTTCGACATCCAAGGGGATGATGACGGACCGTGAGGCCATGAGACAGGGCGTGGGCGGTGAGATCTTGTGCTCTGTCTGGTAGTCGTGGCTTGATTGGAAATTGCGGAGGTTTGAATGTCTCGTATTGGGAAGAGGCCGATAGCGAATCCTGAAAAGGTGTCTGTCAGCATAGATGGGGATGTGATCACGGTGCGTGGACCGAAGGGGGAACTCACCCGGCAGCTTCATCCGAAGGTCAGGGTCGAGATCGGCGAGGATGATATCCGTGTCAGCGCTGCCGACGATTCACGCGAGGCCCGTTCACTGCATGGGTTATATCGTGTCCTGATCGACAATATGGTGACGGGTGTGACCAAAGGCTTCGAGAGGGCGTTGGAGATTGTGGGCGTCGGCTACCGTGCGGAGTTGAACGGGCGTGTGGCTGTTTTGAGCCTTGGATTCTCTCATCCGATTCATTTTGAGTTGCCGGACGGGATAGATGCGCGGATCGATAAGACCAAGATCGTTTTGAGTGGGATAGACCGAGAGAAGCTCGGCTTGGCGGCAGCCAAACTCCGCAATTTTCGACCCCCTGAGCCGTATAAAGGCAAGGGCGTTAAATATGCCGAGGAGCAGATCAAGCGGAAGGCTGGAAAGGCCGGCGGAAAATAGGGGCGATTCAACTGGCCGTTGAGGCGCCGGATGGACAATGCCTTCCTGATGCGTCCTTTTTGGAAAAATTTCGGGCAAGAGGTTGATTAGATGGGATCTGTAAGCAGGGCCGAAGCTAGAAGGAGAAGGCAGAGGCGGGTTCGGAGAAAGGTGCTGGGGACCTCGAAGAGGCCGAGGCTGTGTGTCTTTAGAAGCGCGAGGCACATTTACGCCCAGATCATCGATGATTCGACTGGAAGCGTGCTCGTTCAGGTGTCGACTGTGTCGAAGGAGCTCAGGGAGAGGCTGCCGCAGCCGAAGGGAAACATCGGCGAGGCCACTGTGGTTGGCTCCGAGATCGGGCTGAGAGCGCTCGAAAAAGGCATCCGCAAGGTAGTATTCGACAGAAACGGTTTTCTGTACCACGGGCGGGTAAAGGCTCTGTCCGAAGCCGCACGTGGTCAGGGGTTGGAGTTCTAGGCGGCTTTTCTTTCAGGGCTCGCGCCCTCTATGCAATCTGTCAAATATATTGGGGAGAGTGGCATTGTTCAAAGAAGAAGAAAAGGAACTGATTGAAAAGGTCGTGCACATCAACCGTGTAGCGAAGGTCGTCAAGGGTGGGCGGCGGTTCAGCTTCAGCGCGTTGGTGATTGTCGGCGACGGCAGAGGGACCGTGGGAACTGGGTTAGGGAAGGCCAATGAGGTTCCCGAGGCGATCAAAAAGGGCGTCGAGAGGGCGAAGCGGGATATGAAGAAGGTTTCGCTGCTGAATACTTCCATCCCTCACGAGATCGTCGGGCAATGGGGGGCCGGGCGGGTCCTTTTGAGGCCGGCGAGGGCCGGAACAGGTTTGATCGCCGGCGGCGCGGTGCGAGCGGTTCTCGAGGCTGCCGGGGTGCAGAATATTCTGACGAAATGCCTGGGCTCCCATAATCCGCATAACATCGTCCGGGCGACGGTCGTCGGGCTGCGCTCGCTCCGGGGACCGGAAGAGATCGCACGGAGAAGAGAAAAGACTCCCGAAGAGTTAACGCGCTAGGAACCAGAAGAGAAGGCATACGATGGCAGCAGACACGATCAAGGTAACGCTTGTGAAGAGCGGCATCGGGAAGGACCGCAGGATGCGGGAGACCCTGAAGGGGCTGGGGTTGACGCGGCTCCACAAAACAGTGGAGTTGAAGAATACCGCCGCGATCCGAGGCATGATCAGCAAGGTCTCGTTTCTTGTCAAGATCGATTAGGCATTTAGGAATACGCTATGAAATTGAATGAGTTGAAGCCCGCAGAGGGATCGAGAAAGAAGCGCAAGAGAGTGGCGAGAGGGCCGGGATCCGGCCATGGGCAGACGGCATGCCGCGGCAACAAGGGGCAGTTGTCGCGATCAGGGGGTGGGGCCAGCCCGGGGTTCGAGGGTGGACAGATGCCGTTGCAGCGGAGATTGCCGAAGCGCGGTTTCAAGAACCCCTTTAGAACGGAGTACGCGGTTGTCAATCTTGAAGCCCTGAACCGCTTTGATCGTGACGCGACCGTTGATGTCGAGACTCTTCAGCAGGCTGGGCTTCTTCGCAAGGATCGCGCGGGAGTGAAGCTGCTTGGCAACGGGGAGTTGAACCATCCGCTCGTGGTGCGTGTCCATCGTGTGAGCCGGACCGCAAAAGAGAAAATCGAGGCCATTGGCGGCAGGGTAGAGGTTATTTAGCGCGGGGAGGAGTGCGTTGATAGGCGGCTTTCAGAACATCCCCAAGATTCCTGAACTGAAAAAGCGGATCCTCTTCACGCTGATGTTGCTGGCGGTCTATCGTCTTGGTTGCCATATTCCGACACCAGGGATCGACGGCACGGCACTCGCAGCGTTCTTCAGTTCAAAGCAGGGGACGCTATTTGGTCTTTTTGACATGTTCTCCGGGGGGGCATTGAGCCAGATGTCCGTTATGGCACTTGGCATCATGCCCTATATCAGCGCCTCCATCATTATTGAACTGCTTTCCGTCGTGATTCCTTATCTGGAAAAGCTCAAGAAAGAGGGGGAGCAGGGTCGGAAGAAGATCGTGCAGTACACGAGGTACGGCACGGTCGTGCTCAGTGTCATACAGGGTTTTGGGATCGCCGTTGGGCTGGAGAGGATGTCAAGCCCCGGCGGCGCGATGGTGGTGCCGGCAGGGGGCTGGGGCTTCCGCATCATGGCGGTCGTTACCTTGACGGCGGGGACTGCGTTCCTGATGTGGCTTGGTGAGCAGATAACGGAGAGGGGAATTGGCAACGGGATTTCGTTGATCATCTTTGCCGGCATCGTGGCCGGACTGCCCGTTGCTGTAGTCAATACGTTCCGCTTGATGGGGACGGGAGAGATCGCGCCTTTCTTCATGATCCTTTTGTTGGTTTTTATGATCGTGGTGATCGGGGTGATTGTTTTTGTCGAGCGTGGACAAAGGAGAATACCGGTTCAATATGCCAAACGGGTCGTCGGGCGGCGCATGTACGGCGGACAGAGCACGCATCTGCCATTGAAAATCAATACGGCTGGAGTTATCCCCCCGATTTTCGCATCGTCGATCATCATGTTTCCAGCAACGATTGCTAACTTTCTGAACGTCGAGCAGTTGCCGTGGCTGCAGGGGATCGTGAACACCCTTTCTCCCGGGCACGTTGTGTATACGCTGATATACGTTGCCTTCATATTCTTTTTCTGCTATTTTTACACGGCCGTACACTTCAACCCTGTTGATGTCGCCGACAATATGAAGCGGTACGGTGGTTTTATCCCTGGTATCAGGCCCGGGAAGAACACCGCCGAATATATCGACCGAGTCTTGACCAGGATCACGTTTGCAGGCGCAGTCTATGTCTCTCTGATATGCATACTGCCGGAGATACTGATTTACCGGCTCAATGTGCCGTTTTATTTCGGGGGGACGGCGTTGCTGATTGTTGTTGGTGTGGCGATGGATACGACGAATCAGATAGAGTCTCACATGCTGACGCGCCATTATGAAGGATTTATGAAAAAGGGGTTCGGGAAGGCGCGTTAACTCTGAAGATGTGCAGCCTGACACGGGGGGCCTAAGAAGGGGTATGGCGAAAGAAGAGGCGATTGAGGTTGAGGGGACTGTCATTGAGACGCTTCCCAACGCCATGTTCAGGGTTGAGCTGAAGAACGGACACAGAGTCTTGGGCCATATCTCAGGGAAGATGCGTATGCATTTCATAAAAATACTGCCTGGGGATACGGTTGTGGTCGAGTTGTCGCCATATGATCTCAGCAGGGGCCGCATTGTTTACCGTGGACAGAAGTAGCCGGAAGCAGGACTGAGGAAGGAAATCAGATCATGAAAGTCAGACCGTCGGTAAAACGTATTTGCAAGAAGTGCAAGATCGTCAAACGGAAAGGTGTTGTGCGTGTAATTTGTGAGAACCCGCGGCACAAACAGAGGCAGGGTTGAAGCATGTGTTGAAGCAGTGTAAGGGACGGCTTTGTGCTGTTTCACCGTTGCATTTACCACTCGGTTAGAAAAAGGAGTTTGAGATTGGCTAGAATTGCTGGTGTCGATTTGCCCAAAGGGAAACGAGCCGAAATCGCCCTCACCTATATTTATGGCATCGGTCGCACGTCGTCCCAGAGGATTCTCTCCGAAGCCGGGATCGATTGGGATGTCAAATCGGATGATTTGAGCGGTGAGCAGGTGACTCAGATCCGTAAGGTCATCGATGAACACTACAAGGTTGAGGGTGATCTGCGGCGTGAAGTGTCCATGAACATCAAGCGGTTGATGGATCTTGGCGCCTATCGTGGTTTGAGGCACAGGAAAGGATTGCCCGTGCGTGGGCAAAGAACGAGTACGAATGCCCGGACGCGCAAAGGTCCCAGACGTGCCGTGATGGGGAAGCGAAAGAAATAACGATACGAAGGGTGCGAGATGGCTAAGACCGCTAGGAAAAGAGGAAAGGTCAAGAAGGAGAAAAAGAACGTCCCCACCGGGGTGGTGCATATCCAATCTACGTTCAACAACACCATCGTTACGGTTACCGACCCCGATGGGCGGGTCATTGCCCAATCGAGTGCGGGAAGGTCCGGATTCAAGGGATCCCGGAAGAGCACCCCGTTCGCAGCCCAACTGGCGGCGAAGGACGCCATCCGGCAGGCAATGGATCAAGGTATGAAAACGGCTGAGGTTCGCGTCAAGGGGCCTGGCGTGGGTCGTGAGGCTGCGTTGCGCGCTTTGCAGGTCGAAGGCTTCAGTGTGAACATGATCCGTGACGTGACGCCCATCCCGCACAACGGCTGCAGGCCTCCGAAAAGGCGCAGGGTTTGAGATATATGGACCTGGCTGATCCCTAAAGGGTGGTATGGGGTTTCAGCATGGGATCTAGAGAAGATAACGTAAGCGATTGATGAGGAGGGGCTGTCTTGGCCAGATATTGTGGCTCGTCGTGCAGATTATGTCGGCGGGAGAATCTGAAGTTATTCCTGAAGGGTGATCGATGTTACAGCGATAAGTGCGCCTTCGAGAGAAGGCCTTATGCGCCTGGGCAGCATGGACAGCGGCGTGCCGGGAAATATTCCGACTATCGTACGCAGCTGCGTGAGAAGCAGAAGGTGAAGCGTATCTATGGCGTGCTCGAGAAGCAGTTTCGAGGATATTATTACCGGGCTGATCGCCAGAAGGGAATTACAGGCGTGAACCTCCTCATGAGCCTTGAGTCGCGGCTCGACAATATCGTATACAGGATGGGATTCGCCAGTTCGCGCACGCAGGCGCGGCAGCTCGTGAGACACGGCCATTTTCTCGTGAACGATCGAAAGGTTAACATTCCTTCCTATCAGGTGAAGGCGGGGGATGTAGTCAAGGTGCATGCTGAGAGCCAGAAGGTTCATCAGATTGTCGATGCGATGGAGACTGTACTGAGGCGTGGCATCCCGAACTGGGTTGATGTAAATAAGAGCGATTTCAGCGGGACGTTGAAGTCTCTGCCCAACCGTGAGGATTTGACCATGCCGATCCAGGAGCAGCTGATTGTGGAGCTGTACTCGAAGTAAGGGCACGGCAAGGTCCGGTCGGAAGCTGGATAGGATGTTCCGTGCTCGAGAAAAAGCTTCGGAACCTTTGCATAAGATAAAATGGGGGAGACCTCTTGGTGGCTCTAAAAAGCAAGAACTGGCGGGAACTGATCAAGCCCCGGCGGATTGAGATCGATCCTGAGACATATGGGACCTCGTACGGGAAGTTCACATGTGAACCGCTGGAGAGAGGTTTTGGCATTACCATTGGAAATTCCTTAAGGCGAATTCTGTTGTCTTCGCTGCAGGGAGCCAGTATCGTAACGGTCAAGTTCGAGGGGGTGCTGCACGAGTTTTCCACTATTCCTGGTGTGTATGAGGACGTAGCCGATATTATCCTGAATCTGAAGGAGGTCAATCTGAAGCTTCTGGAAGGTGAGGAGGCTGTTGTCCGGCTTTTCCGGGAGGGGGATGGGAAGGTAACGGCCGGTGATATCGAAACCGATGGGCTTGTCGAGATCATGAATCCCGAGCAGCATATTGCCAGCCTCAATAGTGAAGCGCGGCTGGATATGACCATGGTTGTTCGGACCGGGAAGGGATATGTGCCCGCTGAGCGGAACAAGGGGCGTGATGACGAGATTGGAGCCATTCCGATCGACGCGATTTTTTCGCCTATCGAAAAGGTGAATTATGTGGTCAGCAATGCACGGGTCGGGCAGATTACCGATTACGACAAGCTGACGCTCGAGGTTTGGACGGACGGTAGTATTTTACCTGAAGACGCGGTTGCATATGCGGCGAAGATTCTGAAAGAACAAATGAATCCGTTTATCAACTTCGAGGAGGAGCCCGAGCCGGTCGAGGAAGAGATTGAGGAGCGGGAAGAGAAGCTCAATGAGAATCTTTTCAGGCCCGTCTCCGAGCTCGAGTTGTCCGTTCGGTCTGCGAATTGCCTGAAGAATGCGAATATCCGGCTTATCGGGGAACTGGTTCAGAAGAGCGAAGGCGAGATGCTCAAGACGAAGAATTTCGGGCGCAAATCTTTGAACGAGATCAAGGCGATTTTGGAAGAGATGGGCCTTTCGTTGGGGATGAAGCTGTCGAGTTTCCCAGATGTTTCGGAGCTTGAGTTGCCGGATGAGGAAGATGGAAAGGAAGAGGGTGAGGACGAATGAGGCACAAGAATTCAGGGAAACAATTGAGTCGAAACTCCAGCCACCGGCGCGCGATGCTGCGGAATATGGTGACTTCCCTGTTTGCACATGAGCAGATTCAGACGACGGACGTAAAAGCGAAGCAGATCCGGCCGATCGCCGAGAAGATGATCACGCTTGCCAAGCGCGGTGATTTGCATGCGCGCAAGCAGGCGATCGCCTATCTTCAGGAGGCGCGTGTGGCGCACCGGCTTTTCGAAGAGCTCAAGGGGCGATTCACGGACCGGCAGGGAGGCTATTTGCGGATCATCAAGGTTGGCACCCGTAAAGGGGATGGCGCACCGTTGTCCATCGTTCAGCTTGTGAATATGAAGGAGAAGGTCAAGGGTCAGGCGAAACAGGACTGATTGCAGCCCTGTCCGACGCCCTGTTGATTTGGAGGGCAGAAGGGGAGATCCACTCGCATGATTGCTGATGGGTTTACAACAGAAACCTCCTTGCCGCACGACGGTAAGGGGGTTTTTTTTGAGAGGTTCCAGTGAGGAAATTCAATCATAAGGATCTTCTCGGCATGGGTCAGCTGTCTGTCGACGATATCCAGCTTATTCTGGATACGGCCGATTCATTTAAAGACATCTCTCTGCGTGAGATCAAAAAGGTTCCGACGCTCAGAGGCAAAAGCGTCGTGAATTTTTTCTATGAGGCCAGCACCCGGACGCGAACTTCCTTCGAGGTCGCCGCCAAGCGCCTCAGCGCTGACACGTTCAGCCTCACCGCGTCGGCCAGCAGCATGGTCAAAGGAGAGACACTGCTCGACACCGGTCGCAATCTGCAGGCGATGAGCCCCGATGTAATCGTGATCCGCCATTCGTCGAGCGGAGCACCGCATTTGCTTGCAAAGGGTGTAAAGGCGTGTGTCGTCAATGCTGGGGACGGCATCAACGAACATCCCACTCAGGCCCTTTTGGATTTGTATACGATCCGCGAACGAAAGGGGCGTATCAGGGGGTTGAACGTGGCCATTATCGGGGATATTGCGCACAGTCGTGTCGCCCGGTCCAATATGATCGGGTTGACGAAGATGGGGGCAAATGTGACGATTGGCGGTCCCCCGACGATGATTCCCGTCGGAATGGAGGCCTTTGGGGTGGAGGTGGTCCCTGACCCCCGAAAGGCGATCCGGGAGAAGGATGTCGTGATGATGCTGAGGATTCAGCTGGAGCGCCAGCGAAAGACCCTTTTCCCCAGCCTGCGCGAGTATTCCGCGGCCTTCGGGCTTGACACCGAGGCCCTCAAATCCGCGAAGCCTGACTGTGTAATCATGCACCCCGGTCCGATCAACCGCGGCGTTGAAATCTCCTCGGAGCTTGCTGACGGGCCTGCATCGCTGATACTGGATCAGGTTGCCAACGGCGTTGCGGTTCGTATGGCCATCCTTTATCTTTTAATCGGAGGATCGAAGGCGGATGCTGTGGATAAAGAACGGACAGCTGGTTGATCCCATCAAAGGGGTAATGGAGCAGCTTGACCTCGTCATCGAGGACGGGCGGATTGCCCAGCAGCCGCCGCGCGGTGTTTTCAAGCCCGAGGGGGAGCAGATCGAGGTCATCGATGCGGCCGGCAAAGTGGTTGTACCGGGACTTCTGGACATGCATGTGCACCTGCGCGAGCCCGGATTTGAATACAAGGAGACGATTGCGAGCGGGACGCTGGCGGCCCTGGCGGGGGGCTTCACCGGAGTTGCCTGCATGCCGAATACATCTCCGCCGAACGACTGCCGTGCGGTGACCGAGTTTATTCTCAAAAAGGCGGCCCTGGCGGGTTTTGCCAGGGTCTATCCGATTGCCGCTATCAGCGTCGGTCAGAAAGGTGAGATGCTGACGGATTTCGGCGATTTGAAAGAAGGTGGAGCTTTAGCGGTTTCGGATGACGGGTTTCCGGTCGTCAGTAGTGAGCTGATGCGGCGTGCATTGGAATATGGCCGGTATCACGGGCTCATGGTCATATCGCATTCGGAGGATCGCACTCTGAGCGGCGACGGGGTGATGCATGAAGGGTTCGTTTCCACGCGGATCGGCCTCGCGGGTATACCGGATGCGGCTGAAGACATCATGGTCTACCGGGAGATCTCACTGGCTCGGTTGACAGGGTGTCCGGTTCACATCGCGCATGTGAGCACGGCGACCTCCGTCGAATTGATCCGAAGGGCTAAAGAAGAGAACCTTCCCGTCACCGCGGAGACCGCCCCGCATTATTTCAGCCTGGATCACAACGCATTGCGGGGCTACGACACCAATGCCAAGGTGAATCCGCCCTTGCGGGCGCTCAAGGATGTGGAAGCTATCAAGCGCGGGTTGGCCGAGGGGGTCATCGACGTGATTGCGTCCGACCACGCACCGCACAGTGTTCTCGAGAAGGAGGTTGAATTCGACAAGGCGGCTTTCGGGTTGATCGGCCTCCAGACCACGCTGTCTCTTACCCTTGAGTTGGTGCGGGAGGGTGTGCTCGGTCTGCCGGAGGCGATCGCCAAGCTGTCGCTGCGCCCATCGAGGATCCTCGGACTCGGAAGCGGGCATCTCGAGGCGGGTTCAATCGCTGATCTGGCCGTGATCGATCCGGATGTCGAGTACGAATTCAAGGCTTCGGATGTCCTGTCCAAGAGCAAAAATTCGCCGTTTATAGGCAGGGTTCTCAAAGGCCGGAGCGACTTGACCCTGATGGGAGGCAAGGTTGTCTGGCGGCGGATCCCATAGAATCCTGGTTGTGGATGATGACAGGAGCATGCGGGAGTTCCTGGAGATCATGCTGATTCAGGAGGGCTATCTGGTCCAGCTCGCTGAAAGTGGTGAGCATGCCTGCCGGATCCTGGAAGAGGAGGGCTTCGACCTTGTCATTACGGACATCCGTATGAAGAACATCGACGGGATCGGTGTGCTGAAAAAGGCCAAGGCTGTTCAGTCCGGTGCAGTGGTGGTCCTCATCTCCGCCTTTGCGACCGCCGAGACGGCTGTCGAAGCGATGCGCGAGGGTGCCTATGACTTTGTCCCCAAGCCTTTCAAAATCCGCGATTTTCAGCGGATCATCCGAGAGGGCCTCGAATCCCGCAAAACTGCTGCCGCATCGGGCTCCGCCTCACCAGTCTTCGAGTCAGGATCGTCCACAGAGGGCCTCCATTTCGGCTGTCTGATCGGCGAAAGCCCCGAGATGCGGAAGGTATACGGCCTGATCGAACGCGTCGCCAGGACCAAGAGCAATATTTTCATATCCGGAGAAAGCGGCACAGGCAAGGAGTTGGTCGCCCGCGCTATACACCGCATGAGTGAGCGCCGTGAAAAGGCCTTTGTGGTCATCAACTGTGCGGGGCTTCCCGAGAATCTGATCGAGAGCGAGTTGTTCGGTTACAGAAAAGGGGCCTTTACGGGCGCCATGGCCGACAAGCAGGGCTTGTTCGATGTGGCCCACGGCGGCACGGTCTTTCTGGACGAGGTTGGAGAGTTGAGCCCCGCGATCCAGGTCAAGCTCCTGCGGGTCATACAGGAAAGGACCTTCACGGCTGTAGGCGGAACGGAGGAAAGGACCGTTGACGTCCGTTTTGTTTCCGCCACCAACAAAGATCTCGAAAACGCCGTCATTGAAAAGCATTTCCGTGAAGATCTCTACTTCCGCCTGAATGTGATCCGGATCCCGATGCCCCCACTCAGGAAGCGTGAAGGGGATCTTCCTCTCCTCGCTCAGTTTTTCCTCGAGCGGTTTTCCCGTGAATTCGGGAAGGAGATCAGGAAGATCTCGGCCTACGCCATGGACATCCTGGCAGAGTACCCCTTTCCTGGTAATGTCCGGGAGTTGGAGAATATCATCGAGCGCAGCGCAGCCCTCGAGACCTCCAATATCGTGCTTCCGGAAAGCCTGAGCCTTTCCCACCTGGCCTCCAGCGGGACCCCCCGCGAAAACCGCCGCCGCCTGGACCTCGGGTCCGAAGGCATCGACCTGGACAAAGCCATGGCCGAGATTGAACGGGATTATATCCTGAAGGCCCTCAATCTTGCCCAAGGCTCCAAACAGCGCGCTGCAGAACTTCTCGGCGTCAACATGCGCTCTCTCCGTTACCGCATGGAAAAGCTGGGGTTTTGACGGCTCGAAGCCTTCGAGTGCTGTCCCTGGATGCTGCAGGCCGGTCTACCGCATCGTGGTTGCCTCCTTCCTGAACTGATTATCCAGCACAATGAAGTTTCCGATCCGGAAAGGAGCATTTTCGCGATGTCCCGTAGATCAGGCCCCTGCGCGGAAGCGATAGGCAGGGTCCCCACAGACAAAGGTGCAAATTCACGCGGCAATCCCCAAAGGCGACGATTTCCGGGTGGTAGATGCATTTACCTGGCAAATCGAATCAAACACCCGATGACATGCTGCCTTCATATTCGACAGATCATTCTATCTTAAGCATCGAGCCCGAAAAAAGGATTCCTGCCAATTTTTGGTACCACTGTGACAAAAATTGGCAGGAATCACAAAATTTTGTGCGTGGTACGGCAGTCTTTATCCGCTAGGGGAACGTTCCCAAATGGCTAACTATAAGGTAAGACGAAGCTAAAGCCACAGCAGCATCGAAGTGATGCCAAAGCAGGCATATTCCTTGCTATCTCATAGAGCAGCGCAATCATGACCATCCAGGGTAAGAAAGCCAACGTCATTTGTTCAAGGAAATGCCTAAAAACCGTCAAGACGGTTTGATAGATGTGAACAGACAGGCGAAAGGAGGTGATGGTCGACCGCCGATCACATTGTTTGGCACCAGGCTGCTTTGAGCACACCATCTTATCGTTAAAAAAGGAGACGGACCATGCTGCAGAAAATGAGAAAGAGAATGGAAGGTTTTACCCTGATCGAACTGATGATCGTCGTCGCCATCATCGGAATCCTCGCCGCAATCGCTATCCCCAACTTCCTGAACTACCAGTGCAAGGCGAAGCAGTCCGAGGCGAAAACCCTGCTCGGAAATATTGCGACCGCAGAAGAGGCTTACTTTACTGAATACGATACCTATAAAGGTGTTTTAGGAGCTATAGGGTTTGCCAGTAAGGGTGATGAGCGGTATAATTATTCTGTGTCAGCAAGTGCAACTGCATTCACAGCTACAGCCACAGCTATAGATAACAAGGGTCCGGAAGATTCTGCTGGTAACCTGGATACATGGACTATTACTGAAGATCGCATATTGACAAATACCCAAAATGCATGTCAGTAAGAAAACGATTTCCTAGCTGCATTTCAAATCCATCTTGCCAAATCCCAGGTTTAAAGAGGATAGCGTTGTCAGTGCTGCTAATAACAATGATTTGATTTGCATATATAACATTTTTGAGGCTAATCAGCCTTCCAAATTATACCCTTGGGAGGCTGATTAGCCTCAATATATTAAAATAACCTAAAATGCATAATGTATAAAATATTGAGAGTTAAAAAGAAAAAAGAAATATTAGTATTATTCTGTATGATTGCTGGTATTGCAATAGTAACTTGTTGTTGTTATTCGAATACATGGAAGAGCGCATTTATTTTTGATGATTATCCTAATATAATAAATAATCAATTCGTAAAAATAGATAGCCTCAGTTGGAATGAAATTTTCGAGGTATTTTGTGCGTCTTTTAGCTGTACCAATAGAAAATTATCATACTTGAGCTTTGCAGTTAATTATTATATTGATCGTCAAGATTCACTATGGTATCACGTTGTCAATATTTCAATACATATCATCAATACGATCTTACTTTACGCCTTTCTGCTAAAGACTCTCCAATCAAATTGGTTGGCAGACAGATTTAAGGAACATGCTCGTTGGCTCGCCTGGTTTGCAGCGATGGTTTGGGCCCTTCATCCGATCCAGACCAATGCGGTAACCTATATCGTGCAGCGAATGACGAGCTTGGCGGTCCTGTTCGCGCTTCTAAGCCTCGTGCTGTGGATGAAGGGACGATCCTTGTGGATTGCCGGACACCACCGGCGGGCCTGGGCGGGCTGGGTGCTCGCGACACTCAGTTGGGGGCTCGGGCTTCTCTGCAAGGAGCATATCGCGGTATTACCGTTCCTCATTTTAGTCCACGAATATCTATTGCTGCAGCGTTCCACGGCAACATTCCAATGGCGGTGGATCTTACTGGGCTTTTTATTGTTTGGTTTGCTGGGTTTTCTCTATTTAGGGATCGAGCCCATTGCTTGTCTCCAAGCGACCTACGCGCAGCGTGATTTTACCTTGTATGAGCGGCTGCTGACCGAATCCCGCGTTTTGTGGCACTACTTGTCCCTCTATTTTTGGCCCGAGGCGTCGCGCTTCAGGCTGCTCTACGATTATGAGATCTCGCGCGGGCTTTTCAGACCTGTCACGACCTTTGTGAGCATCGTGGGTTGGACTGGATGCTTGGGCGCTGCCTTTGTCTACCGAAAGAGATATCCTATCTTTCTCTGGGCTGTTGCATGGTACTTCGTGTCGCATTCGATCGAGTCGTCGATTATCCCTCTAGAGATCATCTATGAACACCGCATGTACCTGCCAAGCGTCGGCATCGCATTCGCCGCTGTTATCGTCGGATACGATGTTTTTGAGCGGTTACAGATTAGAAAGGGGCTTTTCTGGACGGCGTGCTCAGCCGTCGTTATTATGCTGGGGACTTCTACTTTTGTGCGGAATATGGATTATAGGAATGCCATCACCTTTTACACCTCTGAATTGGCCAAGGCACCCGGGTCGAAGCGCATCAAGCTGAATCTGGCGATCACCTTGATAAAGAGCGGTGCGCGGGAGGATGGTGGTGCACTGTTGTCCGAGTTGGTGAAGGAGCACCCCGAGGACGTCCAGGTCCTGCAGAACTGGCATAACTATGTGGTGTACGAATTAAAGGATGAAGCTTTAGCGGAGGAGGTTTATCAGCAGATTGAGGGTCTTCTGCTGGCCGGGCGTTTCGGCTTGAGAAAAGATGGGATGGCTCTGTGGAATCTCGCCACGTATTATTATGAAGGCGGTCATTATACAAGAACTCTTTTTCTAATTGACCGGATGCTCCCGGATTTCGATTATGGTAAGGTGTGGATGCTGCGGGGGCGATGCCTGGCGGCTGAAGGCCGGTGGGACGAGGCGGCGACGGATCTTGGGCGCGCTGCAGGGAAAGGTCCTGACGATGCCGGGGCAGCCGTTCGATATGCTGAAGCCATAATGACCTCGGGGAAGACGGCGGAAGGCTGCAGGCTCTTGGGCGGGATTGGCGCTGCGGACCTTACGCAGGAGACCAGGGTGCACATTCACGAACTGCGCAGAGAATATTGCCAGGCGGAATGAAACTGACAAGCAAACGGACCGTTGTTCAACCCATCCTCCTGATGCTCGTTCTATTCCTCGCTTGGGGGATTCAGCGCCATTATGTCCTGCTGAGGTTTGGCGAGGTCAAAAACTCGGTGCCTGAGTGCCCTTGGTGTGAGGATGAAAGGCATGCCGAGGACGTCGTCTTTCTGCCTGTCAAAGCCTCGATGCTCCGCCTCTTGGCCCCGGCCGACCCCAATTTCATCGCCGATCTCTTGTGGCTCCGGACCGCCTACTATTTTGGAAAGCATGCCTTGACAGACAGGGAGTACCCCTATCTTTTGCACATGCTGGATCTGATCACGGATCTTTCACCTGCGTGGGAATGGCCCTTTTTCTTCGGGGCCGCCATATTTGCGACGGAGGTCCAGGCCCGTGACGAAGGCATCTACCTGATTGAGAAAGGGTTGCAGAAGCACCGGAGCGATTGGCAGCTCTGGTTCTACAAAGGGTATTATCTCTGGAAGTTTGCCGACGATGTCCTGGGTGCGGCGGATGCCCTGAACGAGGCTGCTCTTTTGCCGGGAGCGCCCCCGTTTCTGAAGGCGCTGTCCGCCACCCTGGCGACCAGGGCAGGGCAGCACGAGTTGGCCGTCCGATTTCTCGAGGATGCCCTGCGCAGAACGAGCGACCCTATCCAGCAGGAGGTGCTGATGCAAAAACTGGAGGAGATCCGTTCCGATGAAGCTACCGGCCGTTGAGTGGCAGCATGTGAGCTTCGGCGTCCGCCAGGGCTTTTGGCTCCGGAGAAAGGTGATTATCGATGATCTGAGCCTGTGTGTAATGCAGGGTATGGCCTTGGGGCTGGTGGGCCCTAACGGCGCAGGAAAGACGACCACCATCATGCTTGGGGCCGGGCTTCTGAAGCCCCATGCTGGAAGCGTCAAAGTGGCAGGAAAAGAAGCTGGCGATGCTGCTTCCAAGAGGGGGATCGGATATCTGACGGAGAGGCCCTATTTTTATCCTCGCCTGACTCTTTTCGAATGGCTTCACATGCTTGGCGGGCTCAGCAGGATCAGCCTCGTCGAGCGGCGCCGTGCTGTGGACAGATGCCTCGATCTTCTGGATCTCCAGGAACAGGGCCCGAGGCAGATGAAAACGCTTTCCAAGGGGCAACTGCAGCGGGCCGGCCTGGCGCAGGCCCTGCTGCATGACCCTGCAATCCTCCTTCTCGACGAGCCGATGAGTGGGCTGGATCCCTATTGGCGCCACCGCTTTCTGGAAATTTTAAAAGAGTTGAAGCGGGACGGTCGTACGATAGTCTTCAGTTCGCATATCTTGTCCGATGTGGAAAAGATATGCGACGAAGCGGTCTTGATCGATCAGGGGGTAGTGCGCTGGATGGACGATTTGTCGGTCTTCGAAAGGAGCGGTCAAACGTTTGATATCCGATTTGAATCGGAGGATCAGGAAATCTTGTCCGAATTGTCGGGGAAAGGGGCTCTCGTAGCGGATGACCGGCGTAATAGATGGCGCCTGCGCATCGAAGGGTGGGTGTTGGAGGAGGTCCTTGCGTTGGCTGTTGCCAGGAAAATCGGGTTGGAATCCTTGAATCCGGTCCAGGCGGACCTGGAGGAAGTGCTCTTCCGGTTTGACAGAAACCCTGTAAATTTTGGGGACCGGCTGTGACCTATACTTGGGGTTTTCAGATTTGGGCTCTGGCTAGACATGTCTGGATCGAGGCGCTCCGTGACAGGGTCATTCAGGTCCTGTGCGTGATCGGCCTGACCCTTCAGGCATTCTCGATTGTCCTGAGCCGCATGGCGATCGGGAGCCATGCCAGGGTGATACAGGATATGGGATTCTGGGTCCTCTGGATCTCTGGGCTTCTGGGTGTTTTGTATCTGGGATCGAATCTCGTCCGAATGGAGATACAGAACAGGACTGTTTACCTGATATTATCGCGGCCTGTCACCCGCAGCTCTTTTTTGCTGGGAAAATTTTGCGGCATGATCCTGGTTCTCGGCACGAACTTTTTCATTCTGAGCCTTAGCTTTATCGGTGTGATGCTGCTTTCAGGCATCGAGGTGAGCGCACAACACATCCTCGCGATGTTTTTCATCTTTGTCGAGTGGGTTCTTCTGGCGGCATTCAGTATTTTCTTCGCGGGCTTTACGAGCCCTCTTCTGCACAACTTTTTCCTTACCGGAGTGGCCTTTTTGGGCCATTGGTGCAACGATCTGCGTTTGTTCGCCAAAAACACCGAGTCGCAGGTGGTCAAGGGTATCCTGAACGCGCTGTATTTCGTCCTGCCCAATCTGGAAAGTATCAATTTCAGGGAGGCGGCGCTGTATGGGGATCCCGTTCCGAATGCCCTGCTGTTCAGCGGCGTCTTATTCGCCGCCGCTTGGACGGGGACGCTGCTTTTTGCGGCTGCGACGATCTTTTCGGGCAGAAAGATCTTCTGAGCGATGGACCGGCGCCATTGCAGCCCCCTGACGGTTGCCTGCATCATTGGGCTGATCTCGCTCATCGCCGCCGTCAGCATTCTTTCCTCAGTACCCCCAGTCAGCAGGGATGCCCTGGTGCACCATCTGGCCATCCCTAAGCTGTATCTTCAGCATGGGGGAATCTACGAGATCCCCAGCCTCCCTTTTTCCTATTACCCAATGAATCTCGATTTTCTCTACATCATCCCCCTCTATTTCAAGAACGACATCCTGCCGAAGTTCATCCATTTTTCGTTCGCCCTGATGACGGCAGGAATGATTTTCGGCTATCTGAGGCGCCGGATCGACCTTGCCCACGGGTTGCTCGGAGCGCTTTTTTTCCTGTCGACCCCGATTGTCGTGAAGCTTTCGATCACCGCTTATGTCGACCTCGGGCTTGCGTTCTTTTCCACTGCCTCCATCCTGATGATCCTGAAGTGGGCGGAGAGCGGATTCAAACTGCGCTATCTTTCGGGGGCGGCCATTGCCTGTGGACTTGGCATGGGGACCAAGTATAACGGTCTATTGGTGTGTTTTCTGCATAGCCTTATCGTTGTATTGCTGTTTGTTCGCTCGAATCTGGACGCGGCCGCACGCCGCTATGGCCCCGCTTATGGGGCCTTTTTCATTCTCATAGCCCTATTGTGTTTCTCGCCGTGGATGCTGAGAAATGCCATCTGGACAGGCAATCCAATCTTCCCTCTCCTGCAGGGTGTTTTCGGGGGCGGGGCCGATGGCGGCGAACCAGCGGTTTCTCTGCTGACGTACCGGCGCATCGTGTACGGGGAATCGTGGTGGGAGATCGTTATGCTTCCGGTGAGGGTCTTCTTTCAGGGGGAGGACGGCAATGGACGGTTTTTCGACGGGCGGCTGAATCCGTTTTTGCTTGTGCTCCCCATTTGTGCCTTCTTCGCCAAGCAAAAAGAGACAGCCGCTGTTGTACGGGAAAAGAACGCATTGCTGTTTTTCTCGATCACGTATTTTACCTTTACACTCTTCAGCATTGTTATGCGGGTCCGCTATCTTGTACCTTTGATCCCATCCGTTGTGATACTTGGAATATTTGGCGTGAGGAATTTAACAGTCATGTCTTATATGCAAGCACAAAGACATCGAAAAATGCTTTCCTTAGCCCTTTATTCAGTCCTGCTGGCTGGCATGTTTTTGCCGAATGCCCTTTATATACGTGAGCAGTTCAGATGGGTAAATCCCTTCGATTATCTGAGCGGTGCGGTTTCGCGCGAGGCTTACATCACACATTATCGCCCCGAATATCCGGCCATGTCCTATATCAACAGTCATCTCCCTGCGGATGCACGCATTTTATTTCTGTTCCTTGGAAAACGCGGCTATTATTGTGGTCGTGATTATGTGATCGATGACAGGGAAGGCATCGATCGGTTCAGCGGGGTGGTTCAGCGGTCGCTGGGGCCGTCAGACATCCGGGCCCGGCTGAAGCAGGAAGGAATCACCCATTTGCTTGTCTATGAACAGCTTATTAGGAAGTGGACCGACGAAACCTTGGAAGCGGGTGAAAAACAGCGACTCAGGATGTTTCTCGAACAGGAAACTCGAGCCCTTTTTGCCGAAAACGGGTATGCTGTGCTCGAACTGGCCCCGGATTGAGAGATGGTGCAGACGATAAGGCGAGCGACTGCGTGCTGAAAAATGGAAGATAAGACTGCCGGATTGGATGGAGCGATGTCAAGAGGGGATGTATCGGTCATTATTCCTGCCTTCAATGAATCAGAGGCGATTGGGGCCGTTGTGGGGCGCATCAGGGAGCTTCACCCGGATTTCGAGATCATTGTGGCCAATGACGGCTCTACAGATGACACGGCTCAGGCTGCGCAGAAAGCGGGCGCTGTTGTCTACAGCCATCCCTATAACATCGGCAATGGGGCGGCAGTGAAGAGTGGCATCCGGATCGCGTCGGGCGATATCCTCGTGCTCATGGATGGAGATGGACAGCACAGACCAGAGGATATCGACCGCCTCCTCGAATTTTTTCCAGACTTCGACATGGTTGTGGGGGCAAGGAGAAAAGGGCAGCAGGCGAATTGGCGCAGGGCGGCAGGGAATCGCATTTACAACTGGTTAGCCTCCTATGTCACCCAGTTCGAAGTCCAGGATCTCACGTCCGGTTTCCGGGCGATCAAGGCGGATATAGCTAAAGATTTTCTCGCTCTCTTGCCGAATACCTACTCCTATCCTACGACCATCACCCTGGCGGTGTTGCGCAGCGGTAGATCCCTCAAATATGTGCCCATCGACCTGCAAAGCAGGAAGACCGGGAAGAGCAACATCAGCTATCTGGCGGATGGTGCTAAGTTCCTATTGATTTTGGCCAAGATCTGCACCTTGTACGCCCCCTTCCGCGTCTTCCTGCCGGCTTCCATCTTGATGTTTCTGACAGGCCTCGGCTATTATCTGTATACATTCTTTACTGCAGGCCGATTCACCAATATGAGCGCACTGCTCTTGACGACATCGGTTCTCATTTTTATGCTGGGCCTGATTTCCGAACAGATCTGCCAGATGCGTTTTGAAAGGGGTGGGTAGTCACAATGGAGCGGCATTCTTTTTTTGGCTCCACCGATAACTATGCTGCCTTATGGATAGGATGAAGCATATCGTTCTGGTCACCAGTTCTTATCCCGACGAAGGCTTTCTTCCAGGACAAGAGGCCGCAGGCGCATTTGTGGCCGATTTTGCCGATGCTCTCTCGCGCTACGTCAAGACAACCGTTGTGGCTCCAGGGATGCGGGCTTGCTCAAACGAAGAGGGGGCCCTTCAGGTTCGTCGTTTCAAGGTTCCTTTCCTTCCGCTATCTCTGCTGAAGTTTGGACAGCCGAAACATTGGTATGCAATCCTCAAGACATTGAGAAGCGGACAAAAGACCCTCGAGTCTGTACTGAACGAAGACAGGGTCGATCATGTTTTTGCGTTGTGGGTGTTGCCATCGGGTTACTGGGCGGAAATGTCTTGTCAAAAGCGAGGAGTGCCATTTACCACTTGGGCGCTTGGCAGCGACATCTGGAGCTTTGGGGCTAATCCGGTGGGAAGGTGGCTTCTCAGGCGGGTTCTGAGAGCGAGTTGCCTAAGGTTTGCCGACGGGATGGCTCTGGCGAAGGATGTGGAGGCTATCAGCGGCGGTCTGCGATGCGATTTCCTGCCCAGTTCGCGTAACTGCGTCCTTCCTGAACCAAAACGTCTTACTGAAGCCCCGCCCTACAATCTTGCCTTTTTGGGGAGATGGCACCCCAACAAAGGTGTGGATCTGCTGCTGGAGAGTGTCAGCAGCCTTCCCGAACTGGCATGGAACGGGATCAAGGAAATCCGGATCTGTGGCGGCGGCCCATTGGAAAAAGTAGTTACGGCACAGTGCGCTCGGCTCAGGCGTGCGGGTCGTCCAGTTGTTCAGCGAGGTTACCTGGATCGAAAGGAGGCAGTCAAACTTCTAGCTTGGACCGATTACGTGCTCATTCCTTCACGGATTGAAAGCATCCCCGTTATTTTTTCCGATGCGATGCAGTGTTTATGTCCAGTTATTACAACGCCGGTGGGAGATTTACACCGCCTTATAGGACAATATAAAGTGGGAATTACAGCCTCTTCCGTTTGCGCAGATGCCTTTTCGAAGGCAATTATATCAGGGCTTAGCAAAAGTATAGGTAAATACGCGAATGCTCTCGAGTTAACGAGGAAAGAATTTAACATAAATATGATTGCAAGCCAGGCGCTAACTTGTTTAGCTAAAAGCACAAAAACACTTTGATTTTATTAGAATATTAAAATTATATCAATTTAATAATTCTATGTTTATCAGCATTGACATATTAAAATACCAAAATCATATAATTCGTTGAAAAGTCTAATGTAGTTTATATCAGTAAATGTTAGTATCCAGATTAGATTTTGATGATGATTTCTTCGTGCTTAATATTTAATAAGATAAAGAAAACGATTAACCTTATTTTTCTCTGCCCGTAATAACATTTTCTGCCCATTCATTATACCATTTTAATAAATTATTGTCTGAACGAATAAATTCTCTGTCAATGCTGCGCGTGTCACCAATGACCAAAAAGGGGTTTCCGGCAACAATGTCAAAGGGCGCTATATCTTTGTTAACAATTGTTCCTGCTGATATTAAAGCACCATCGCCTATTGTTACACCTGGTAGAATTTTTGCGCCTGCACCAATGAAGACATAACGGCCAATATTAACCGGCGCAACTAAAAAAGCGGCTTTTTCATATTCAGCTACTTCCGTATAATGTTCACCATAGACTCTAATGGCAATATGTGAACTATGAGTAAAAATTCCGACCCATGCACCTATTTGAGTTCCTTTGTCAATGCGGAGACCTCCAGTTCCATCAAGAATCGAGTAATGCCATACGAACACATTGTCTTCAATAAAGATTTTTTCGGGGTGATAAAAAAATACACTATCGCTTATCCTGGTTCTTGGTCGCCAAGCGCCGGAGGGATCATAGTAGCCCCAAAGCATATGGGGAGCTCTCAATTTTCTTATGATAGGGACTAAAAATTTTGTGATAATCTGTCCAAATACACTAAAGTATAAATTTTTTATTTGCATGTTAACTATTTATATGTAATTTGTAAAAAATGATTTTGAAGTAATTTATATGCTTATTTTAAACTGATTCTGAGAAGTAATTTTGGAAATGGCCCAAGGGCCAAATACAGCTAAGGTAGTGATGGAAACAAATCTGATAATTATCTGTACCTGAATCGCTTCGCTTGTAGAATACATTAGTGAATTTCCTAAGTAGACGGTAAATGCTTCCTGTATACCTAAGGCTGCAGGGGTTAATGTCAGAAGGGATATGGGTATTTGGCCAGCTGAGTAAAAAATTGACGCTCCCCACGTTAAGTGAACACCATAGGTAGAAAAGGCGATTTTAGTTTGAAGAGATACAAGTAGTCCATAAAAAAAACTGTTAATTAAAATAAAACAAGATATTCGTTTGTTTCTGCTTATGATTGAGCCTCTACTTATAATTTTAATTATTTTATTGAGTGGAGAAGATTCAAATCTTGTAAAATGAATATTGGAAAAAAGCAGAAAAGCACTAGAGATTAATGCCATTAAGAAAAAAATAGATAGTGGGAAATCAAATGGTAATCCGTCACAAATCAGTAAAATGAAACCAAATATACCTAAAATACCATTCACGAAAAATTGTACTAAATAATAAACTAAAATTGAACTTAAGAAATCTGCGTATTGAAAGTTATGTTTCTTTTTTAAATAAAAAGCACGAACTCCCGCGCCACCTCGGAAAAAAGTAAAATAATTAGCTGTTGTAGTTGCAACAGTCAATAAAAAGCATTCAGCGAGGCTTAAGTTAAGGCTAAATGAAGATAGTAAATGTTTTGTATAGATAGCTGATAAAAAAAGACCCGTTATAAAAATGCAATATAGTGCAATCAAATTGAAAATTGACACAATATATATTGTTTGAAATTCGCTCCAATTTTTGCTTATATACCATGATATCCAAACAATAAAGAGAATAATGATACAAAATGAAATAATCGTTCTTATCGAACGGTGCAATGCCAGAGTCATTGCTTATCCTTATTATCAAAACCGACACAGGGATGCGATATGGCATATATCGTTGCTGGTTACTTTAGGAGATAAGGGTAGACTAACTGTTTGTCTGCCAATTCGCATTGCGATGGGGTAATCTTCAGGCTTCCAGCCAAAACGGGCTTGGTAGAAGGGGTGTTCAGGAATACTCATATAGTGCACCCCCAGGCCAATGCCGTGACTTGTCATCTGGTCGAGAAACTCGTCCCTTGAGAGACCGCATCGTTGCTTGTTGATGAGTATTGTGTAAAGATGAAAAGCATGTCGGGTAGCGGGTGCTGGTGCTGCCGGGCATGTGAGCGGGAGGGTTTTTAGCTCTGCCTGATAAATCTCCCACAGTTCCTTCCTGCGATTCCAGTTCTCCTCGATCCGGGCAAGTTGATGGATGCCCAAGGCTGCCTGGATGTCCATCATATTATATTTGAAGCCTGAATCAACGACAAAATAGTGTTTATAGCCGGTGTCGCTGAATCGTCTCCAGGCGTCTTTGCTCATCCCGTGCAATGCTAGGATCTTGGCTCGCGCGATATGTTCCTCGTTTTTCGCTACAATCATGCCGCCTTCGCCGGTGGTGGCATTTTTGGTCACATAGAAGCTGAAACAGCCGAAATCGCCGATCGTACCAGCCTTTTTACCGTGATATTCGGTTTCGATAGCGTGGGCGCAGTCCTCGATGACTAGCAGGTTTCTGTTTTTGGCGATGGAGAGGATTGAATCCATTTCACAAGGGCGCCCTGCCATGTGGACAGGGAGAATACACCGGGTTCGCGAGGTGCATTTTTTTTCAATCTCAATCGGGTCAATATTCATGGTTATCGGATCGATGTCGGCAAGGACGGGGGTCGCTCCGCTATGGATAATGGCATTGATGGTAGCACAGAAGGTTAAAGGTGAGGTGATGACTTCGTCACCGGGGCCGATGCCGGCGGCAATCATGCTTACGTGCAAAGCGGCCGTGCAGGAGTTGACGGCGGCAACCTGCGATTCTGGAACATCTTTATAGGCTGCGAAATCGCGCTCGAAGCGGGCCACTCTCGGTCCGGTGCCAAGCCACCCGGATCGCAGACATTTTACAACCTCTTCTATCTCAGGTTCCCTGATATCGGGTGATCCGAACACCAGAAATTCGTCTCGTTTGGAAGGGTTCATACAAATGATCTCCTGCAAATAAGTATTCTAGATCGCACAGGAACAACTTTATAATCGAATGAAATTCGCGAATTCATTCATAATGCGTGTAAAATAAAGATGATGAAAAATGAATCCCTTGTATATATCATTATGTGCATCAGGGCAATGTTTTATATATGGAATTGATAGGTAAAGAGCGTTTGTAACCCATCGCTGATGATAGCGGAAAAATTTGGAATGAACGTAAATCAGTAATGAATGGTTTTTGCTGTGCTATATTCTGGGTTTTTTAACCTGAAATTAATAAAATCTGAAAGTGCTATTGGCTACAGGTACGGATAGAAAGCACGCAAGAAAGAAATGAAACGGAAGAAGCGCCGGATCGCTATCGTTTGTAGTTTTTGGAGGGGATGCCCCCGCTGGAAAGAATCCTGATAACCGTTTCCTGAATCAGATGGTAAGTACCATCAGGTGTCTTTTCATTTGCGATAGTACCGTTTACGCTGTCCATGGGGCATAGGTGGCCGTCCGCATTGCGATCCAGGAGGGAAAGGAAGGGGTTCTCGCGGGCTCTGCATCCGGTATAGGCTGTGACCTGAAGGGATTTCCCGTATGCTTTTCCCTCTTTGACGGTAATGACGAACCTGCCCACAGGGGCAAGTATCTCAGCCTGATAGGTGCAAATCCCGTCGGGGCAGGTCGGTATGCCGTCGCTGCCGATATCTACAGGGTGGGTAAAGGGTCTGATAAGGCCGTAAAGGTTTCTGCGACTGTTGAACAGGATGACCGGGTCTCCGGGCTGACAAAAAGCGAAGACCTTTTCGATATCCTTATTGTCCAATGCGATGCAGCCTTCAGTCCAGTCTGTCTCTAAAGCCCCGCCGAAAGATCTGAAGACCCCTCCGCCATGGATCCCGATGGCGCCGCCGAGGCGGGTGCCACTGGGGGGCTGCGCCGATTTTTGAGCGGCGTGAGCTATCTTCTTGTACTCTTTAGAGGATATGACGCCTTGAGCTAGCGCTTTGGCCGCGTTCTCCAAGTTTGGGTAAGAGATGCCCAAAAATCGGTGGAAGCGGCTTTTTTCTCTTTTAGAGGTGATGGAATACAATCCTTCAGGGGTTGCTCCATCGCCGGCTTTGTATTTGTCCGAATCAGGGTCTATGCCGAGGGCAACGGGGAACTCCGAAAACCGCGAGCCATCCTTCAAAAGGACTAAGCTTTTTTTGTGCTTGTCTATGATTAAAACATTCGATTCCGCGAGTGCTGATTCGGTCCATCCGGTGGGGAAGGCAAAAACAGTCAGAAGAATAATCGTTATTAATTGACTTTTTATAAGTGTATATGCCATATTCAAACAAGTTATTCGTATAATAGTTTTTGTTTAATTTAATTCATTTAAGTTGGAGATCATATTAGAAGGGAGGTTTTGCAATGTTGTTACAAAAAATAAATCGAGCGTTATTAATCACGTTTATTTTTTCCGCTTTTGTAGCCCTGACAGGTTTTGCCGGTTGTGCCACTCTCAATAAGGAGGACAGAGCTCTCTTGGAGAGTGCCAAGCAGTCGGCCGTTGAGGCCAAGGCCGCCGCGGCAAAGGCAGAGGCTATAGAAGAGGAGCTCGAAGGCATGGGCGTACGCCTCGAAAAAGCCGCAGCCAACGCTGAGGAGGCCGCGAACAGGGCCGATATGGCCGCGGGAAAAGCGACGGATGCGGCGGAGCGCGCCGAGGCCGTCGCCGATAAAACGGAGCGCATCTTCGAAAGATCTCTTCGAAAGTAGGGCATCCGGCGCTCAATGTTTCCGCTGTTCCGCAACGGGAGTAGGTACCCCCGTCTTATCTTTCAGGGCCCTGTGAAGGGCCCTGAAATCGACATCGAGGGGGCCGAGGGCATCCTCACATTGGGTAAGTCCGCTTAGCGCTGTAGAAAATGGATCGGCGATTCGATTCTCGAAATCATCGAACACCTGGATCCAGCATTTTCCATTTCCCCATCCGATTTTGATCGGCTCGTAGGCAATGCGGACGATTGTTCCTGTCGGCACAATGGGGTAGAGTGCGGCTATGTCCTCCGGGTACATGCGGATGCAGCCGTGGCTCACTCTCCTTCCAATCCCCCATGGCTTGTTCGTCCCGTGGATTCCATACTGGAATTTAGAAAGGCGGAATATGTAGTCGCCGAGAGGGTTGTCCGGTCCGGGCGGTACCTCGGGCGGTAGGTTGGGTTCTGCTTCTCTGATTGACTGGGGAACAACCCAAGTCGGATTGTCCGTTTTACTTTGTATCCTATAATCGTCCAGTTTGGTGAGAAATCCCTCGCGACCGATGCCGACGGGTGCGGTGATGAGATATTCGTGTTCGCCGTTCGTTAAAAAGTAGTAAAGGCGCATCTCCGCCAAGTTTACCACGATGCCGGGGCTTATCTTCTCCTGGGGGATTACAAGGGCCGAAGGAACGCTTACGAGAGATCCCTCGGGGGGGACCCATGGATCGACCTTCGGGTTTGCGGCGGCAATCTGATTGTATCCAAGGTCGAATTCCCGCGCAATATCGAGCAGCGTGTCCTTCTCATTGACCTTTACCCAGCGTGTCGCGCCGTATAAAGTCCTGTCGGGCGATAAGATGAAGCTTTTCAATGCCCACGCGGAGTAGTGCATAAGGAAAAATACGCAAAAAAAGGCTCCGATTCCCAATGCTAAGGGGCTCGGCCGTCCGACAAACATCGAAGGTCTCCTTCTCACCAGTTGCTTCTTCCAAGCCCCTGCTGCGGCAAAAGCGGTGCACCTTCCCGCCGGGCCAAAGTGCTCCGTCAATTCTAGACATCCTCTTCGATCCATGAAAAACAGGTGCTTTCCCCTTTTTATCCCGCCGGAACCCGGCAAGATCCCGCTAGGCTTGTATCCATCCGGAAATGATTTCCCGGTAGAACCCAGTTTCCAATCCGGAAATGAGGAGTTTTGGTCAATACCAAGGAAATCAAGGGTTTGTGCGGAGGCGACCTGGTGGTTCCCGCACAAGCAAACGTGCAGATTGACGCCGAGATTGGCCAAAAAGACCATTTCCGGATGGAAACTAGGCTTGTTTGTTTTGTATCAATAGGTTCCAGCCCTGAAGGGGCTGACAGCGAAGAGTCGCCTTTCTGTGTTGGCAATATGTGGTGCTGCGAAACGGCACTTGTAAGAATTGCTCAGCGATAGGGGTCAAGCTGCCTTTGTCCATGCAGTTCATGACCTCTTGTGCCTATGCGTGCCTGGTGTAGGATAAACTGAATGCCGGATCGGCACTCCGTATCAGCTTGTCCGGATTTATACCGGCTCAGCAGGGTGATTCAAAAACATCACCTATCAAACGTGAACCGCTTTTGTCTAAGCCCTTTTAGGTAGACTACGGATTCCAACAGGACATTTACTTCATTATAATACCCATATAGCTTAAAAAATGCAAGGAACAGGTTTCCGCTGCTTCTAAAAATCGGCTGAAAGTAATGAATGTTTGATGATGATTTTGTTTTTAATAAAATTATGGTTGATTGAGCGATTGTTGGTTGCTTGACTTTAAGGCTGCTTGCTGGTATCTAAAGGAGAAGGTCATTTCTGCCATAACGTTTTGGGGTAAATCCTTTATGCTGACAAATTCGGACGATTTGATCAAGGCACTGCGGCAGGAGCCTTGGGCCGTAGAGGTCACCGCCGAGGAGTCGTTTTGGCCGATGTTGATAGAATGGGTGGAGGAGCATGTCCTTTCCGAATTTCTGAGGCGGGTGACGGGACTGATCGACGAACTCGTGGAGATCAACCCGGACCTATCCCAGAAAGAGATATTTGAGAAGGCCACGCAGTTCATGGTGGATTTTCTCGGGGCCCACTCAGCCTCTATCCGCGTTTACGATCCGTTTACGGAGCAGATGCTGTCCTATGGATCCTATCCGTTTGGGGAGGAGCATCATCGCTCGGAATTGATCCCGCTCGAAGGGAGCATCGCCGGCGAGGTTGTCCGCACAAGGCAGCCATGCCTCGTCCCCGATCTGTTGAACGACGATCGATATCTCGACAAGGAATCGATCGGCCGGAAAAACGTTCATTCCATGATGGGAATTCCGCTGGAAATCACCCGGTTTTTTCCTGATGAACGCGACACGATCGGCGTTATCCAGATCTATTTTGTGGAGCGGAACCGGACATTTCACCCCCTGGAGATTCAGATGGCGATGCTGATGGCACGGCGTCTGAGTTTCGTCATGGCGAAGAAGAAGATCCTTTTCCTCCAGAGGACAAACGAGAAAAAGGCATTTGTGACCGAGCACATCTTCCGCGCGCTGGGTACGCGCGGGGGGATCAAGCTGAAGGAGATCTTCAACCGGGTGGTTCCTGAGCTGGCAGACATGGTCAATCTCCAGAGTTGTGCCCTCTTTTCCGTGACGGAGGACCTCACCAGGGTGGTTCTCGAGGCGGGCTTTCCGGAAAGCGGCGGGTACCACACCATCGGGAAGAGCTTTGCGGTAAGCAGTGAGCCAGCCTTCGAGGTTCTGCTGAACCTGCGCGGGTACGACGGGGATTCAATCTATGAGACGCTGAATCCATCCTACCTGCTGGTGGTGGATCCTCGGCGCAGCATGCTGATATCGGACAGCCTGAAGCGGTTTGCCCAGATTTACAACATCAATTCCATCCTCTACATACCGCTCAGGGTGAATGGCAATGTCACCCATTTTATGACCTTCGATGCACTGGAACAGCGTCAGAGATACCGTGAGGACGAGATCGATCTGCTCATTTTCATGGGGCGCGAGTTGATGAAGGCCCAGAGAATGGAGCGTTTGGACGATGCCCTGCATGACTTCAAGAATCCGGCTATTGCAACGGCGGGTTTCGCACGTCGTCTGAAGCGGATGGTCGAAGAGGATCCGGTCGGAAGCCGCGATCAGATCCTCAAATATGCCGATATCCTTCTGGAAGAGACCAGCCGGCTGCAGGAACTGGCGCTCAGTATCTACCACGTCGGGCAGGAGCAGGTGGTCAACCTCACCGACGTCCTCAGAAGGCGCTTCGAGATCAACCGCGAAGCGATCCGGGAGCAGCTGAGACAGAACATTACCTTGAAAGAAGGCCCTTTCGATCCTAGCTTAAAGGTGAAGTGTTTTCTGATCAACCTCGAAAGGGTGTTCGACAATATCCTCAATAATGCGACCAAGGCCATCCCTTTGAGAGGCGGAACGATCTCGATCAGCACCTACTCGCAAGGCGATTGGGCATGTGCCGAGGTCAGCAACACGGGCGAGATGTCGAATGAAGATCGTGCCTCGATGGTTGAGGGCGGGGCCCAAGGTCGCGGCCTATATATCACCAACAGGATCGTCAAGCTCTTGCGAGGAAAGGTGGAGGTGACCAGCGGCAACGGCACGACGACATTCAGCGTCTACCTGCCTGCATATTCTGGGACAGATTGAACAAGGAGGAGTTCAGGAGAAGAAAGATGATGAATTGCAAACGTTGCGGCAGTGCCATTGAGTCGGGTGAAGAACGTCTTTTGAATCAGGAAGTGATGTGTGAGGACTGCTACATGGATGCCCTGTCTCCGGCTCGCACCTGTGACCCTTGGGCGGTGCACAGTGCGAAATCCTTGGAGCGGAGCATGGGGCACGCCTCTGAGGTCACGGAGCGGCAGGCGAGCATCCTCTCGATTCTGAAAGAGACCGGCGGCGTAGAGCCGGAGGCCCTATGCAAGGCGTTGGGGCTCAAACCAACGGATCTCGAAAAGGAGATCGCCGCTCTCAGACACATGGAAAAGGTGCGGGGGGAGCTGCGCGAGGGGCGTAAATTTATCCGGTTGTGGTAAGGTTTCGACATGAGGGAATGGCTCTGGACGAGCCGGTGCCCACTTGGTGCCTCCTTTTGGGCGCATTGGGCTGAACCGGGACTTTGGATCCCGAGGTAAGGCGATGTGAAGCCATTGCCTGGGACAGGCGGCTGACAGTTCGAAGGGCGGTGGATCTCGGGCATGGAGGGATTGACATGCCGTCGTACGATTATCTTTGTGAGAAGTGCGGAACCGGGTTCACCCTGGTGATGACACTGTCCGAACATGAAAAGACAAAGGTGCGCTGTCCGAAGTGCAAAAGCGCCCGGGTAAAGCAGCAGATAGGGTCTTTTCAAACCATTACATCCAAGAAGAGCTGATGGCAAAGCAGACACCGCCGGGCATCCTGCAGACAGGATTTCTGCCGCATGTCGTGTTTTTGGGTTTGCGGTCGCGCTGTTTTCTTGGGGTATGGGTGAGAGGAAGATTGACAGCGGGGTCTTATTTGGCTAGGAATATACGGGCGGGTTTCCCCGAAGGTATGTGGGGCGGGTTCTGTTTGGCGGGGCTTTGCGGTGAAAGTCGGGTCCGGCCCATAGATGAAGAAAGGAAGATGCGATGAAATGCCCTTTCTGCGAGAAGGATATTCCCGGGCGCCCCTGCCCGAAGTGCGGGGTGGAGAATCTGGAAGAGGCCTTGTATTGTATGCAGTGCGGAGCCGCGATGGAGGGGCGTGAAGAGCCCGCGGTTTCAGCCGACCAGGGGGAGGATGAGTTCGATTTCGAGAACCGTGTGTTGTGCCCGGATGGAAGCTGCACGGGAATCATTGTCAACGGGAGATGCACCGAGTGCGGGAAAGTCTGGGAATCCGGCGCGGACCAGAGCCCTGCAGATGAAAAATAGGGGGTTCCGGCCCAATGTATGAATTGAAGATCGTTACGCATTTTGCGGCGGCCCACCAGTTGCGCGAGTACGAAGGCGGCTGCGAGAGGCTCCATGGGCACAACTGGAGCATCGAGGTCTTCGTTGAAGGGGATACCCTTGGCGACGACGGGCTGCTGGTCGATTTCAGGGTGGTCAAGGATGCCACTCAGAGGGTGCTGGATGTATTGGATCACCGCTTTTTGAATGACCTCGATCCCTTCCGGACAGAAAATCCATCCTCTGAAAACATCGCGCGCTACATCTTCGAGCGCCTTGCCGCGGAGCTTGACGACGGGCGGATCCACGTCAGCAGGGTGATCGCCTGGGAATCAGAAAACGCCTGCGCCAGCTATTCCAAGCCATAGATCCTCAAGATGGATATCTACGCCTTTATCCCTGCCAGGTATCAATCCAGCCGTCTGCCTGGCAAGCCGCTGGTGCTGATCGCCGGCAGGCCGATGATCCAGCATGTGTACGCGAGGGCCGTGCAGTGCACGGCCCTCGCGGGTGTCTATGTCGCTACGGACGACTCTCGGATTGCGGATTGCGTGACGTCCTTCGCGGGCCGCGTCATCATGACGCGGCCGGATCATGTGTCCGGGACCGACAGGATTTGTGAGGCCGCGACCTCGCTGGGGGTGAAAGACGAGGACGTCATCGTCAATATTCAGGGTGATCAACCCCTTTTCGATCCGTCCGTGGTGACGGACTTGGTCGGACCATTCATCGCAGACCCCGACCTTTGCATGTCCACCCTCAAATTCCGGATCAGAAACCCGGAAGAGGTTGCCAATCCAAACCACGTCAAGGTTGTGACGGATGCTGCCGGCTTCGCCCTTTACTTTTCCAGGGCCCCCATCCCTTTTTACCGTGAGCAGGGTGCAGCGGGAGTGTATTACAAACATCTCGGCTTTTATGCTTATCGTATGGACTTCCTGCAGCGGTTCAGCCGGATGCCGGAGGGGCGGCTCGAATCCGCGGAAAAGCTCGAGCAGCTGCGTGTACTCGAAAACGGTTTCAGAATGCGGGTCGTCGAGGCCTCTTTTGACTCCATTGAAGTGGATGTCGCTGCGGATGTGCGCAGGGTGGAAGAATGCCTGCTCGCACCCAGCCGGAAAGACGCCTGAGGGCCCGGGGGGTGTCGCGATACAGCGTATGGAAACTGAAGCCCGTTTTCCCCGAGACCCGCGGCTTGAGCCGGCAAGCGGGTCTCACCACCTTGCAGGCGCATCTCCTGCTCCATCGGGGGGTGAGCGATCCACGGGCTGCAAAGGATTTTTTTGACCCACGTCTGGCCTCTCTTCACGATCCCATGTCGTTTCCCGATATGGCGGAAGCGGTGCGGATCATTCAGCACGCCATCGAACAGGATTGGAAGATCACTGTCTACGGGGATTACGACGCGGACGGTATTACGGCTACGGCCGTCCTGATCCACTTTTTCGATGCGATTGGCGTGAAGGCATCCGCCTATATCCCCAATCGCCTGCGCGAAGGGTACGGGATGAACCGGGAGGCCGTCCGCCGAATCGCCGCTGACGGCACGAAGCTCCTGATCACCGTGGATTGCGGCAGTTCGGATTATAGGGCCGTCGCTGCAGCGCAGCGCGTGGGCTTGACGGTGGTCGTTACCGATCATCACAGAGTCCCTGAGAATTATCGCTCCCCGTGCGTGGTTGTCAATGCTCACAGAAAAGGCGGTCCTCCCGCTCTGAGGCTACTGGCTGGTGTGGGTGTCGCCTTTTTTCTCGCCGTTGCCCTCCGCACCGCCCTGCGGGAGCGGGGATGGTTCGAGACCCGGAAAGAGCCGGATCTGCGTGAGTATCTTGACCTGGTGGCCTTGGGGACGGTGGCGGATCGCGTGCCGTTGCTTGGTCAGAACCGCATCCTGGTCAGCAGCGGTCTCAAAATGATGGCCGAGAGCAGATGGGAGGGGATCGCGGCCATGAAGGCCGCTGCCCAGATAGGCGGGTTGTTTGTGACGGCCGACGACGTGGCCTTCCGGTTGGCCCCGCGGCTCAACGCACCCGGTCGGCTCGGCGGGGCCGGGTTGGCTTTGGAGATCCTGACCGTGCGTGAAACGGCCCAGGCCGAGCGCGCGGCCAGGGAGCTGACCGCATTGAATCATGAAAGGCAGCGGCTCGAAAAGGAGATCCTGAGACAGATCGAGGCGCAGATCGCCTCCATGGAGGATATCGACAACCTGAGAACCCTCATGTTGTGTGGTGAGAACTGGCATCCGGGGGTTCTGGGCATCGTAGCCTCGAAGCTGGTGGACCGATACCACAGACCGGCGGTGGTGCTGAGCCTTCAGGATGGACTGGGGATCGGATCGGGGCGGAGCATCGACGGATTCAATCTCTTCGGGGCCCTCAGCGAGATGTCCCACCTCTTCGAACGCTACGGGGGGCATGCCCATGCCGCCGGTTTTGCACTCAAGCGGGATAATCTCGACGCCTTTCGAAAAGACCTTGAACGGCTTGCCCAGGAGCGGTTGGACGAAGCAAGTCTGACACCGGGGCTGGATATCGATGCGGTCGTCTCATTGAGCGACATCCATTTTCGCACGCTTGCCGAAATTGCCGCGCTGGCGCCCTACGGCGCGGGGAACCCCGAGCCTTGTTTGATGGTGCGGGATGTTGCCGTTTTCGAATCGCGGTTGGTGGGCGACAATCATCTGAAGATGAGTGTCGTGCAGGATGGATGTGTTCTTGATGCCATCGGTTTTGGTATGGGCGACCTCGCACCGGCGAAGGGAAAACGGGTCAGCCTGGCATTTGTTCCAGAAAAGAACACTTGGCAGGGTACGGAAAGGATCCAGCTGAAGCTGCTCGATCTGGCCGCGTCGGATGAGCCGGTGCCGTCAATCCTTGAAGATGCGCGCGGCCAGTTCGATATCCTCGGGGCAGAATACGAATAAGGACTTCTTTCCCCTCGGAAGCGCGGATCCATAGACATAGTTGATGTTGATGCCCTCCTCCCCGAACTTTTGGGCCATCGCCGCCAGCGTCCCCGGCCGGTGTTCGATCTCGAGGGCGATCACCGGTATGATGTCGAAGACATATTCGCCCTTTGTCAGGAGATCCATAGCCCTGTCCGTTTTATCGACCAGCAGGCGGATGAGGGCGTAATCGGCTGAGTCTTTCTGCATCGACCCGTAGCTGGCGGCCGGGGCGATGCGTTTGAGGGACTTGCCCCTGGCCTTGAAGATGCCCTGTACGTAATCGGAGGCATCCTGAATCGTCAGGGCGTCGATGTTGATGCCGGCTTTGGCCAGACGGCCGGCGAGGGCGCCCAGTTCACCGGGCGCGTTTTTCAGAAACAGAGAAATCTCGGTCCTGACCATAGGCGCTAACCCCCTGTCTCAAAAGACAATGACGGCAAACCGCCGGAAAAGAGCATCCGGCGCGGCAAAGTTTCCAATCCGGAAATGAGGATCTTTCTTCACAAGCTTCGCTTGCTTGGTTCCACTCCCTCGGGGCGGGTCCCGGTTTGGGCAATATCTATGAAATTAAGCATTTGTGCGGAGGCAACCTGCAGGTCGCCGCACAAGCAAACGTGTAGATTGACGCTGAGATTGGCCCAAAAGACCATTTCCGGGTGGAAGCTACCTAATCTATTGTGGGCATCGCGGCTTTCCCTTCGTAGCTCTTGAAAAATCTAAGCAGATCGGAATCGGTCGAAAGGATCAGGGCGCTCTCCTTGTCCATTGCATTGCGGTAGAGGTCGAGGGATTTGAGGAAAGAATAAAACTCCGGATCCTTGTTGTAGGCCTGGGCATAGATCCGGGTGGCCTCGGCATCGGCCTTTCCCTTGACCTCCTGGGCTGTCCTGTAGGCCTCGGAGGAGATGCGCTTCAATTCTTTATCTCGGTTGCCCTCGATCTTGCGGGCTTCACCCTTGCCCTCCGAGCGGAACTTTTCGGCGATCTGTTTCCGCTCGGCGATCATCCGGGCATAGACCGATTTCTGGACCTCCTCGACGTAATTGATGCGTTTGAGCTTGACATCGACCAACTGGATGCCGAAATCGTCCAGCTTCGGCTGGGATTGCTCCAGGATGCCCTTGATGACCTTCTGTCTGCCAAGCGTGACTTCGCCAAGATAGCGGGTGTCGGCCAGATCGGTGATGCCGACCTCGAAGGTGTCGAGTTCGCGGTTGGTCTTTCGGACCGTTTCGATCAAGGGGTAGGAGGTGATGAAATTGCGGACGGCTGAATCGATGATGTCGTCCAGGCGGGCCATTGCCCCCGTGACGTTGTTGACGGTTTCAAAGAAGAGGAGCGGGTTGACGATCTTCCAGCGGGCGAAGGTGTCCACCCAGATAAAGGTCTTGTCCAGGGTCGGGACCTGCCCGGGGTCTCCATCCCATTCGAGAAGGTTCTTGGGAAAGTAATTGGTCTGCTGAATGACCGGCAGCTTGAAATAGAGTCCGGGTTCGGTCTTGGGGCTGCCGATGGCTCGGCCGAACTGGGTGACGACGACCTGTTCGGTTTCGTCAACCACATAGACCGAGGAGTAAACCACAGCGGCAAGGATGAGCAGGGGGATCAGAACGAATTTCAGTTTCATGGCTTGCTCCCTCCTTGCGGCCGGCCGAGGTTGAGAAGCGGCAGGAAATTTTTCTGCTCCGCGTCGACAATATATTTTTCACCCATCTTGGGTACGATCTCCTGCATAGCCTCGAGATAGAGCCGTCTGCGCGTGACATCCCTGGCCTTGTCGTACTCGTCGTACATTGCCTCAAATCGAGTGGCATCGCCCTGTGACCGGTTGACACGATCGAGGGCGTACCCCTCTGCGGCGCGGATGGTCTTTTCGGCATCGCCTTTGGCCGCCGGGATGACCTTGTTGTATTCTTCCCGCGCTTCGTAGATCATACGCTCCTTTTCCTGGACTGCCTGGTTGACCTCGTTGAAAGACGGCTGCACGGTTTCCGGGACGTTGGTCTTTTTCATCTCGATGGTGACAACCTTGATCCCCGTTTCCGCTTCGTCGAGTTCCTTCTGAAGGAGTTCCTGCGCCTGGTTGGCGATCTCTTCACGTTTGCTGATGACCTCATTGATGCTTCTGTCGCCTACGACCAGGCGCATGGTGGATTCCGAGAGATCGCGCAGGGTGTTCCGAACATTTCTGACCTTGAAGAGATAGTTGTAGGGATCGTTGATGCGGAATTGGACGATCCAGGGGACCACGGCCACATTCAGGTCGCCGGTCAGCATGAGGGATTCGCCTTCATAAGGGGCGCTCGCTGCATACCGTGATCGGACGTTTGCTTCCACGGTCCGAAACCCGAATTCTTCCTTGAAGACATACCGGACCTTGACCTTGCTGACCTTTTCGATTCCATTGGGCAGTTTGAAGCTGAGGCCGGGTTGTGTCATTCGGACATACTTGCCGAACCTCTGCACGATGCCTACCTCATCGACCGCGACGGTGTAGACGGAGGTAGATCCCAGGTAAAAGAGAAGAATGACGAGGATAATCAGCGTCGTCCCGCCCGGGATCCTGCCCTTGAAGCCTTTGAAGCTTTTGAACTTCTCGAAGATTTCGTTGACGTTGGGAGGCGGTCCGGCATCTCCGCCCGATGCCTTCTTCCTCTGTTCCTGCAGTTTGTCCCAATCCCAGGCCATGTAGCAACTCCTGAACGGTTTATGTCATGATGCATTTCCGGGTGGAAACGGCTGATGTCAGGGCGGGATTCCAGGGCCAGCAGATTCTGGGTCTGGAAAGGTGTCGATGCCCGAAATCGTGTCTGGACGCGCACGATTAATGTTTAAAAAAGAATAGTCTAAAAACATGTAGCTCAAAAGATAGCGGTAAAAGGTGATTACGTCAAGAAAGAAAGGTCCATCCGGGGCGGCCGCCGTCTTGAAGGTTACAGAGGAGTTTCCTGCAAGGGCGTCCGACCGGTTTGCGCGGGTCTTCGGGTTGCGGCGAAGGCTTCATGGCACCGGGAATATTTTCCCCGGGTTGAGGATGCCGTTCGGGTCAAACAGATTTTTCACCCGCATCATCCAGGCGAGGCTTCGGCCGTGCTCTGTTTCCATGAACCGCCGCTTTCCGATGCCGACTCCATGCTCGCCGGTGGCGGTGCCTCCGACCGAAATGGCCTTGAGGACGAGCTTCCGGTTCACCGTCTCGATGGCGGCCCAATCGGCGTCATCACCTCGTTTGCCCATCATCGCCATGTGAATGTTGCCGTCCCCCGCATGGCCGAAGATGTAGAAAGGCAGGGGAAGGGTCGTCGATTCCTCGGCCGCGAAATCCAGCACTTCAGGAAAGGTGGAGATCGGCACCGCCACGTCCGTCGTCAGAAAGCCGCGGCCGGGGTGGCTCCGGATGATCATTTCTCCCAGTTCGTGCCTGGCCCTGAAAAGGGTGTCCCACTCTTCCTTCCCGAGACCTGACCGAAATTCCAAACATTGGTTTTCATCGGTGATGGATCGCACCATCTCGAGGATCTCGGCGAGCTGGTTTTTCGAGGGGCCGCTGAACTCCATGAAAAGGGTCGGGTGTACCCTCAGGGCGAGGGATTTTTCCCGGTTGATCAGCCGGATGCATTCAGGGCCAAGCACTTCGAGCGCCGCCGGGTCCAGACCGCCGCGTATGATCTCGAAGACCGCCTTGCCGGCCGAGGCAACCGATTCGAAGGCGGCGATGACGGCTGAGCATTCCGCCGGGATCCCGACGAGGCGGACCGTGGCGTCCACCACCAGGCCCAGGGTGCCCTCGGACCCGACGAACAGGTGCAGCAGGTCATAGCCCGAAGAGCTCTTGGAGGCGCGGTTGCCGACCTCGATGATTTCCCCTCCGGCCAGGGCGACCTTGAGCCGCAGCACATAGTCCTTGGTAGAGCCGTACCGCACGGTGCGGGTTCCGCTGGCGTTGTTGGCGATCATCCCTCCGAGGGTTGCGCGCGCGCCGGGGTCGGGCGGAAAGAATACCCCGGAATGCCGCAGTCGCTGATTGAGATCCTGGTAGATGACCCCCGGTTCGACGTCCGCTTGGAAGTCCTGCGGGCGGATATCCAGGATGCGGTTCATCCGGCTGAAATCGATGACGATGCCCTTCGACACGGGAATGGGGTTCCCTTCGAGACTCGAACCGGATCCCCAGCCCGTCACCGGTATGTGATGTTCGTCGGCGTATTGAAGGACCTTCGAGACCTCTTCCTCTCGGGTCGGCCAGAGGACGGCCTCCGGGCGGCAGCGCGGATGATGGGATTGATCGCAGGCATGGAGGTCCAGGTTGGACTCCCCTGTGGAGAGGGAGCCGGGACCGAGCATGGCGCCCAGCGCCTCGAGATGGTCTGCAGACAGCTGTGTGAAGGTCATCGTTGCGGGACCTCGCTGTTTACGGAAGGATCTGTCCGGAAAGATCTCTTTTGCATTGGAAATTACATCAGAAAGATCTCCGGCAAAAAGAGTGATTTGGATGGAATACAGGTGATCAGCGCCAGGGCGTCCACCAGGAGCACGGTCAGAAACGGGGCCACCGAGCGGCTGACCTCGAGGGGGTCCTTCCGGGTGATGCCCATGGTAATGAAGAGATTCGGCCCGAAGGGAGGCGTCAGAAACCCGAACTCGATTGCCCTCCATTTCTCGCACGGCTGGTGTTCGAAGTCAATGGGGAAACGGCTCAGGACGGTCCGGACGGCATCTCTTACGCTGCATCGGCCGCGGCGGGGATAGCTTGCGGGAAGACCATCTTCCCGGAATGATCGAGGCCGTATCCCAGCAGCCCCCCGGCCAACTCCTTGAAGGCCTTTTCGTGCAGGAGGCCCAGAAACATCTGCACCCCCGGGTCGAAAAAACGGTCCTTGGGTATCAACAGGTCGAACCGTTCCCAGCGGATGGGCAGGAAATCGAGTTCGAGCAAACCCGCCACTGCCCGAATGCCGGGGGCGGCATCGGCTCGTCCGGCGAGGATTTCAAGACCGACATCGATGTGGCGCTCCATTTCATGACGGTATCCCGCGATCTTATCGCCCTCGATTCCGGCCTTGGCCAGTTCGTTGTCCAGAAGCAGACGGGTTCCCGTCCCCACGGGCCGGTTGATGATCCTGACCTCGGGTTTTGCCAGGTCTTTGACCCCCTCGATGTTCCGAGGATTGCCCCGTGGGAGGATCAGGCCTTGTTCACGGCGGCAGAAATTGACGATGGCCGGCACCTGGCCGAGTTCCTCCCGCGCGAAGGGAAAATTGTACTCCTCCCCGTTTGCCTGGAGGAGGTGGCTGGAAGCGATATGGCAGAGATTCCGTTTCAGGCAGCGAATCCCGCCGAGGCTCCCGAGGTTGCCAAAAACGGCTACGTGGCTGTCATGCAGGCGGTTGAAAAGGGAGATCGCCCGGTCGAGGAGGATGTCGTTGCTGCCGCAGATGATCAGAAGCCCGTCGTAGGGCGGCAAAGGACCCGGCAGGCCGGGATGGTTGAGGGTGTTCAGTTCGATCCAGCGTTCGACCAGATCACGGGGGAACAGCCATTTGCCGGTGACCTTGGTCGCGGGCAGGCCTTTTTCGGATACCAGCGTGTACACCATCTTCTCGTTGATGCTCAGAAACTGGGCTACCTCGCGGGTTGTGAACAGCTTTTGTCCGGTCATTGCGTGTTCCTCCTCGGGTGAATTCTGAGATGAATCCGGAGCCCCGTCAGGGCGAGGGATCGTTTGTCTTTTACAGAAGCCTGGATTCATGGAATCGACCGTTTCATCCCAATGGGCCCACGGAAATGCTTCGTGCAAATTCATGCCGGGATGGGTTGAACCAGGCCCCATCCCCGGGGGGTGGTGCCGAGCGGCGAAGCCGGCGAAGAAAAAAGGTCATCCGGATGGAAACCAACTGGAAACCCTGATCAGGCGGCGGTTCTTCAAAGCCATTCAATTCCAGTCCCTTCCAAGGTGACGGAGACGGCGTCGCCGATATGATAATCCGATTTCTGAAATGCACGTTCGTCCATCCATACGGTAAGCGGGAGACCGACGTCCACCAGGGCGCTTACCCTGCCCTTCTCGAGCCGGAGTTCCACCAGGCTGCCCTGGAAGCTGGAATGGGAAGATGCGTCCGGTTTCCGATGAAGGATCTGGAGGGAATGCGGGTCGATAGCAATGTAATGGGAATTTGGAGGGGGTTGCCCGGGAAGATTCAGTTCGATGCGTTTGCCTGACTCCCAGAGGATCGCAGCCTTGCCCTCGAGAGTGACCTCCGCGCGAAAAACGTTTTCGTAGGCGGCGCGGGTCGCACGGCCTTCGTAGAGGAACACGGTTCGATCAGCCAGCCGGTTGCTCTGATCCAGGTTGTGGCTCGCAAAGAGCACGGTAATACCCTTCGAGCGGTTGATGGTTTCGATCAGGGTCTCGATCTGCCCTTCATGTTCCCGGTCGACATTGGCGGTCGGTTCGTCCAGAAGAATCACCTCCGGATGGCATGCGAGGGCTTGGGCAATGGCAATACGCTGGGTTTCTCCTCCGGAAAGACGGTGGGCTTCAGAGGATCGGAAGGGCTTCATATCGACGGTGTCGAGGAGTTCTTCAACCAGGTTTCTGCGTGTGGCGGCCGGGATGTTCCTGACAGCCAGAGGGTACTCGATATTCTTGAAGACCGTTGTTGTGAACAGGATGGGATGCTGCTGAACCAGAACCACCTTTCGACGCAGACGCCTCAAGGCCCGTGAGGACGACCATGGGACAGGTTCGTGGTCAAAGAGGATCCTTCCGCTGGTTGGAGCTTGCAGAAAGGCCAGGGTCTCGAGAAGGGTGGTCTTCCCTGCGCCGTTGGGCCCCAGGATGCCGGTGATGCGGCCTTTTTCGAGCACGAGGTCGGAAATGTCCAGGATCTTCCTTAGACCCGCTGATCTGACCAGGTTGGAGATCTGATATATCATGCGCTCAGGCCCTCGATCTGCCCTGGATGAAATGAAACAGGATATTGACGGAGAAACTTACCGCGAGAAGGACCATCCCGAGCGCCACGCTCAGTGTGAATTCGCCCTTGTCGTACTCCAGGGCCATGGCGGTGGTAATGGTCCGGGTATAGCCTTTCACGTTTCCGCCGAGCATCATGCTGACGCCGACCTCGGCAATGACGCGGCCGAAGGCCAGAATGAAGGCTGCCATGATGCCGAAACGGCTCTCTCTGACAATGGTGCACGCAAGGCGGAAGGGGCCGGCTCCCAGAGTCATGGCTGTCTTGTGGTACCGTTCATCGAGGCGCGCTACGGCTGACAAGACGAAGGTGGTTATTACGGGGAAAAGGAGGATGGTTTGGCCGATGACGATCGCGGCAGGCGTATAGAGGAGGTCGAGAGGGCCGAATATCCCCTTCCTCGAAATGAATGCGTATACGAAGAGGCCTACCACAACCGTAGGGAGGGCCAGAAGGGTGTTGCCTATCGTGATGCAGAGCCGCTTCCCGGGGAATTCGTTCAGAGCGACGAAGATCCCTGCCGGGACGCCCGCAATGCCCGCCAGGGCCGTTGAAAGGCAGCTGACTTCGAGCGAAAGGCGCACAATGGCGATGAGTTCCGGGTCAAGGTCGCGGATGAGCAGAAAGGCTGAAAGGATGCTCTTGCTCAGAAATTCCATGGAAGGCGGTGCCCCAAGGCCAATGGCGTCCGGTCAAGAAGGCTTCACGGCTCGGAGGCGATGGTGTCCGGGAAGAAGGCTTGCAGGCCATGGATCCGGTATTCGCCGATCAACCGTTGTCCCCGGGGGGAGACCAGCCATTTCGCCAGACGTTCCGCTGCCGCGAATTGAACATGGGGGTGCCTCTCCGGACTGACGGGGATGATCCCGTAGGGATTGAAGAGTTCAGGGTCGCCTTCGCACAGGATCTCGAGGTCCAACCCCTGGTCCCGGCCGTACTTGTATTGGAGGAATGTCCCCCGGTCGGCCAGGGTGTACGCCTGTTTTTCTTCGGCAAAGGTCAGCGTCTTGCCCATCCCTTGACCGATGGAGACATACCAGTCTGCGGAGGATGCCGGTTCGGCCTGATCGATGGTCTTCGATTGACCGGAAAGGGTGACCACCCTGCTTCCGATGATCATTGGGGCGCCGGCCGCATGCCAAAGGGCCTGTTCTTTGGCATGGGTGCCGCTGTCATCCCCTCTCGATATCCACTTCGAGCGGTTCTCGTAAATCTTTTTCATGGCAGCGGAGGCCTCCCTGAGGCCTTTGATCCCGGCGGGGTCTTCTGAAGGACCCAGGATGACGAAATCGTTGTGCATCACGGGCAGGCGGTAGGCCCCGAAGCCTTCGGCCACGAACCGCTCCTCGCGGGGTCTGTCATGTACGAAGACGATGTCCACGTTCCCGTCCATCCCGTCCCGCAGGGCGGCGCCGGTCCCTTTCGCCAGAACTCGGACGTCGATCCCCGTTTCGCGTGTAAATTCCGGCAGCAGAAAATCCAGAAGTCCACTGTTTTCTGTGCTGGTGGTTGTGCTCATTTTTAGGGTGCCCTGCGCACAAACCCATTCGATGTGCAGCACGGTCAGGATGACTGCCCCGATAAGGGAAAGTAGAATGAATCGCTTCATCATGGATGGCCCCTCGATAGAGAAGAACGGATTTCATCTGGAAAAGATCATTTGATATCCATCCGGAAAAGAGCATCCGGCACGACAAAATTTCCAGTCCGGAAAGGAGGAATTTTTCTTCACATGGTGCGCGTGCTTAGTCCTACCGCTTCGCGGCGGGACCCGGTTTGCCAAAAAAACCATTTCCGGACGGAAAGGCGCCCATGTCCGGTAGGCGCTTCCGAATGGAAACAATCTATCAGAGTTGCTCCTTTCTGTAAATACCGGGTGCTATTGGTGCGATATTTCTTCTCGGCAGGAAACTGAAGACATCTTCTTTCACCGAAGGGGTTGGAAGGGGATGGAAAGGGCCCGCTCAAAATCGGCGTTTGCGGAATCGGAATAACATCTTGCTGGGGGTTATCAAATCGGATATCCTAACATAAGATATACCCCGGTGACGGTCGGCCTTTCCGGAATTTTTGCAGGTCTCGAGGACCTCTGTGATTCCAGGACCCTTCAGGGGTTTTATTTTTTTTGCCCCAAGGGAGAAAAGGCACTCCAATGCAACGACGGGGAATACTTCACAACCTGACGAAGGAGAATGGGTGCATGCGTACACGGCGAGTGAAACAATGGGTGATGGGGCTTTTGGTAACTTCTTTGCTGCTGCTGGCTGGGGGGTTTTCGTGGGCTGCGGAAGAGGCTGCGAAAGAAGGCGGCGGGGCTGCCGAGAAGAGCAAGGAAGTGGTGGCCAAGGTCAATGGCGTGGCTATCACGGAGGGGGAGCTCGAGCAGGAAATGACCATGGTAAGTGGTCGTCTGATGCAGATGGGGCGGCCGGTCGGCAAAGAGCAGATGCCTGCGCTCAGAAAAAACATGCTGGAGCAGTTGATCGCCTGGGAGCTTTTTTATCAGGAAGCTCAGAAACAAAAGCTGGAGGCCTCTGATGAGACGGTAGCCGAAAGCGTCAACCGTTTCAAAGGGCAGTTCGAAAACGAGAAAGAGGCCGAGGCACAGATGGCCAAAATGGGATTTTCCGAAGAGGAAATGACCAGCATGACGAAGCGGAAGATGACCATTCAGGCCTTGCTCGAAAAGGAGGTGGTTCAGAAGATTTCGGTTTCGGATGCCGAGATCAAGGACTATTACGACAAGAATCCCCAGTATTTCGAGAAGCCTGATATGGTCCAGGCAAGCCACATTTTGATCAAAGTTCCTGCGGATGCCGATGAGGAAACCAAGGCCGCTGCGCGCAAAAAACTCGAGACGGCCCAGGAAAGGCTGAAAAAGGGTGAGGATTTCGGGGCGATCGCCAAAGAGATCTCCGAGTGCCCCAGTGCCAAGAACGGTGGAGACCTGGGTCCTTTCCCCGCGGATAAGATGGTGAAGCCTTTTTCCGATGCCGCCTTCGCTTTGGAGCCCGGCAATGTCAGCGGGATTGTCGAGACACAGTTTGGTTATCACCTCATCCGGACGGTCGAAAAGATCCCTGCATCCAAGGTTTCCTTCGAGGAGGTGAAGGATCGGATCGGCGAATTCCTGAAGGAGCAAAAGGTCCAGAAGGCCTTGGAGGTCTATGCAGGCGAGTTGATGGCCAAGGCCGACATCGAGCGGACCGAGAAAAAGCCGGATCAGGTGCAATGAACAGGTGAAGCCGGTGAGGAAAGAGGCCATTTCGGGATGGAACCCGGGGCCTGAAAGATCTTAACCGGGGAAAACTTTTTGACTAATGTCTGATCGGATGTTATAAATAGCATTTTGCTGGCCGGAGGGATGGCCGAGTGGTTTAAGGCGGCGGTCTTGAAAACCGCTGTCCCGAAAGGGGCCGTGGGTTCGAATCCTACTCCCTCCGCCACGCCTTCCTGGCTTTTTTGCGTAGCCTCGACCTTCGAAGCGGCGCAGGGATACGGAGAGATGGCCGAGTAGGCTGAAGGCGCTCGCCTGCTAAGCGAGTGTGCGGGGAAACCTGCACCGAGGGTTCGAATCCCTCTCTCTCCGCCAGATTTCAAGTGGTTACGTGGGGTCCTCCGGGACCCCATTTTTTATGTTTTTTGAATGATGTGCGCGCTTGGTGTGCGGTGTTCAGGATGAGGTGTCTGCAGAGGTGCGCTGCCAGATAGTGCCTTCGGGGGTGTCCAGGAGTTCGATGCCGCGTTCCTTGAGCTGACCGCGGATGCGGTCGGCGGTTTCCCAGTCCCTGCGGCGGCGTGCCTCTTCTCGGGCACGGATGGACTCCTCTATCTCGCCCTCGATTACGGCGGGTTCGAGGTCCAGAATGCCAAGGACGCCGTTGACGGCCTTGAGGATTTCCAGAAACTTCTGTTTGTCCGCCTTGGCGAGCGTATTGCGGTCCAGAACCCTGTTGATGCGGCGTATGAAGTGGAATACGGCCGCCAGGGCGGCAGCGACGTTCAGATCGTCGTCCAGGGCTTCGATAAAGGCGTGGCGCAGGTCATAGACAATCTGATCCGCTTCGGGTTCATTGCGGCCGTCGGGGCAGTTGTGAAGCCGCTGAACAAACCCGTCCAGCCGCTCGATGGTGTTCCGGGCGGCGTTCAACTTTGCCCAGGAAAACATGATGGGCTTGCGGTAATGGCGGCTGAGAATCAAGTATCGGATATCCCGGCCACTGTAACCCCGTTCGAAAATTTCCCGCAGCGTAAGCCCTTCGGCGTCAGCGGCCTTTGAGGTCCGCTTGCCTTTGACCAGCACGTTTTCATGGTGTACCCAGTAGTTCGCCGGGGGCTGGTTGGTGAGGGCCTGGCTGATGGCGATGGCGTTTTCATGGTGTGGAAAGATCAACTCGATGCCGCTCGTGTGGATGTCGTAGGTGGCCCCGAGGTACTTCATGGCCATGGCGGAGCACTCGAGGTGCCAGCTCGGGAGGACGTTTCCCCATTGAGTCTGGTAGAAGATCCCCCGTTTGAGGGCGCTCAGGGTGGCGCGTTTGAGGAGGGTGAAATCCCGTGGGTTGTCCTTCTCGTAGTTGTCGAGATCCACGGTCTTGCCCACCCGGATCTTCGTCAGGTCGATGTGCGAGAGGCTCCCATAGGGCTTGAAGCGCGAGATGTCGAAGTAGATGGAGCGGAACTTCTCGTAGGCATAACCTTTTTGGAGCAGCCTGCGGGCGAGATCGATCATCTCTTCGACATGCTCGCTGGCCTTGGGGTAAACCGTGGCGGGTTCGATGCCGAGACGATCGATATCCTCCGCGAAAGCCCGATTGAACCGCTCGGTAAAATCCTTCAAAGGCATGCCGGCCTTCTCGGCGCCCTGGATCGTGCGGTCATCCAAGTCCGTCAGGTTCATCACCAGGGTGACGCGATACCCCTTGAAGGCAAGGTAGCGCCGCAGGAGATCCGCGAAGAGAAAGCGCCGCGCATGTCCGAGGTGGATATACTGGCAGAGCGTCGGGCCGCAGCAGTACATCTTGACGTGATTTTCCTCGATGGGGATCAGCTCTTCTTTCCGGCGGCTGAAGGAGTTGTAGATGTGGAGCCCTGAGCGCTTCTTGGCGGTGAACAGCGTGGTGCTGAGATAGCGCTCGCCGCTGTCCGGCAGAAGGACCACAATCTTCCCCTCGGGTGTTTCGCGGGCGATACGCAGAGCGACGGCCATGGCGGCACCGGAACTCATGCCGACGAGCATGCCCTCTTTTCGGGCGAGCTGCCTGGCGGTCTCGAAGGCTTCCTCATCGTCGATGTTTTCGATGCGGCTCAGGATCCGCTTGTCGAAGATTCCGGGCTGGTAGGACTCCTTCATGTTCTTGAGGCCTTGGATTTTGTGCCCCATGTAAGGCTCCACGCCTACGATCAGGACGTGGGGCGCCATTTCGGCGTAACGCTTCGCAAGCCCCATCAGGGTTCCGCTGGTCCCCATGGTCGCGACGATCGCGCTCACCTGCCCTCCGGTCTGCTCCCAGATTTCGAGGGCCGTTCCCATGTAGTGCGCCTTCCAGTTGTTTTCGCTGTTGAACTGGTCTGCCAGCCAATATTTGTCCGGGGTCTCGCGCACGAGGTTGTAGGCGAACTCGATCGCCCCGTCGGTTCCCATATGGGCCGGCGTGAATTTGATCTCCGCCCCGAAGGCCTTCAGGATCTTGACCCGCTCCTCGCTGACGGATTCCGACATACTGAGAAGGATGCGGTAGCCTTTCACGGCGGCGACCATCGCCAAACCGATCCCCGTATTGCCGCTGGTCGCCTCCAGGATGATCTTGTCCCGGGTGAGTTCTCCACTCCGTTCCGCCTCTTCGATCATGTAAAGGGCGGGCCGGTCCTTGATGGATCCCCCGGGGTTGAAGTATTCGAGCTTTGCCAGGATTTCGACGGATTTATTGGGATTAAGGCGATGGATCGGGACGAGGGGTGTATGTCCGATGTGATCCAGGATATTGTTCCGGTGTGTTTGCATCGGTCGTTGCTCCGCCAGGATCAGCTCAAAAGTGTTCCGAATTCAGCATAAACTATAAGTTTATAAAAATATTCTATCATTTGCAACCGGCAATTCATTTCAACAGCCTTGAATCGGGTGGCGGATGGTTTATACTGTTCTGGTGCGGATGGATGGGCAGCAGGAACCCTATCCGTCCAGGATGCCTCGGCGCGTCCGCGCTGAAACCGCGGGGTCTCCTGCCAGGGTTTTCATCGTTCAGTTTGATCCGTGGACGATCCGATGCTTTCCTTATGCCTGATTATCGAGATGTTGCCGTTTGATGGCCTTCCCTTTCAGAATATTCTTGACGCTGTTTTCCGCCGTTTTCGTGACCACCATGGGTGCGGGCCTGGTGGCGCCGCTCTTGCCCGTTTATGCCCACGAACTCGGCGCCGGGGCCTCCGAGATCGGCCTTATTTTCGGTTCCTTCTCTTTGACCCGCAGCCTGTTCGTTCCCTACTTCGGCAAGTGGTCGGACCGGCGGGGCAGAAGACCCTTCATCGTATTCGGGCTGTTCGGTTATTTCCTCGTGTCGCTGGCTTTTGCGGCTACGGAGGGGATCTGGTCTCTGGTCGCGATCCGGCTGGCGCAGGGGTTCGCCTCGGCCATGGTGTTGCCGGTGGCCCAGGCCTATGTGGGCGATATGACCCCATCGGGTTGGGAGGGGCGCATGATGGGGGTCTTCAATATCGCCCTCTATTTCGGCTTGAGCGCCGGGCCGGTGCTTGGGGGGGTGCTCGAGGATTGGGCTAATATCAAGGTGTCCTTTCTGAGTATGGGTGCCCTTGCCCTGTGCGGATTTTTCCTCAGCTTGATTTTCCTGCCGCGTGGGCAAAAGCCGCGAGCGCAGAATGTCCCGAAGGAAACCTCCGGCCCGGATCGCCCCGCCGGTCCGGGATATTTCGCACTTCTGGGAATTCCGGCCGTGAGGGCGCTTTTTATATTCCGCGCGACCTTTACGACGGCTATCGGGATTACCTGGACCTTCCTGCCGCTCGGCGCCGGGACCCGGCTCGGGCTTTCGAGTTCCGCCATCGGCCTCGTCGTCATGGTGAACGTGTTGGTCGCCGCGGTTTGCCAGGCCCCGATGGGCTACCTCGCGGACCGGATCAGCAAAGGCCTCATGATCGGTGTAGGCGGGCTCATGGGGGTCGGCGCAATGCTCTGTTTGAATGAGGCCTCGACCTTTTGGGGGCTCGTCCTGGCCAACAGCCTTTTCGGCCTGGCAGGAGGAATTGCCTTTCCGCCCGTGATGGCCCTGGGCGTGATCGAAGGCCGCGAAGCCGGGGCCATGGGAAGCCTGATGGGGCTGCTGGCACTGGCACACAGCCTTGGCATGCTTGCGGGGCCCATGCTGGGAGGGTTCTTCATCGATTGGTTCTCGTTCGATTGGATTTTCAGGATTGGGTCCGGCATCGTTGCCTTGGGAACCCTGCTTTTTTGGACGCAATACAAAAGGTGAGTCTATGGAGTCTTATGGTGTGATCGAGGTCGATCTGTTTTCGGAGGAGGTCGACGACTCCGACCACCCCGAGGCGCTTCGCTTCAGGGCGGTTCTGGAGGATGTGGCGGTGGAGCACGGTTGTTTCCTGATCTATTTCGAGGTGGAGAAGGGAACCGTCGAGTTCGCCTTTGACAGCGATGAACTGATGGCCAAGATTTTGAGGATTTTGGAAGATGGCGGACTGCGTAAGGCTTGATCGGATCGGCATCGTTCTGGTGGAGCCCCACATCCCGGAAAACATCGGTTCGGTGGCCCGTGCCATGCAGAATATGGGTCTGTCATGTCTGACGGTGGTCAACCCCAGAAACTGTGATCTTTCAAGGGTCCTCAAAACCGCCACCGGCAGTTCGATCGATCTGATCGAGGCGATGGACGTCAAGGAGGATTTCAGCGAGGCGGTTGGTCCCTTCGAGTATGTGGTGGGTACGACCGCCCGCACCGGCACACTGCGGCCGGCCATGATGGAACCCCGGGGCCTCGCTCAGGCCCTCATCCCCATCACGAGCGAAAATCGGGTCGCCATTCTTTTCGGACCCGAGGACAGGGGGCTCTCCAATGAACATCTGCGGCAATGTCAGAGCATCGTCACTATCCCCACGGCCTCGTTTTCCTCACTGAATCTGGCCCAGGCCGTGATGGTGGTCTGTTACGAGCTTTTCCTGGCGGCCGCCGAGGCACCGCAGGAGACGCTGCCGCGTTTGGCCGACCGCTTCGAGCTCGAGGGGATGTACGATCATCTGAAGGCGGTGCTGACCAAGATCGGCTTCATCGATCGGCAGAATCCGGAGCACTGGATGATCAACATCCGCCGCTTCCTTTCGCGGATGCCGCTGCGGGCCCGGGATGTCCGTATCATCCGTGGGATCTGCCGCCAGGTGGACTGGTATACGGGGCAGCACAAGCGCAGCTGCGCACGAACCGATACCGATTGACAAAGGGGCGCCGGTCCACTAAATCTGCATGGAAGGAGTTTTTTGGGGAGACGCGGAAGGCCGGCGAAGCGGCACCACAACACCGCCTGCCGTCGATCTGAAGGTGTTTCAGGGAGAAGGTGAGGGTATGACTTTTGAAAGGAACATTCTCTGTATCGGTGCCGGTTATGTGGGGGGGCCCACAATGGCCGTGATTGCAGATCGCTGCCTGCGCTATCGTGTGACCGTCGTGGACATCGATGCCGAGAGGATCGCCCGGTGGAATTCGGCCGACCTGCCCATCTACGAGCCCGGCCTCGATGACGTCGTCAGATCGGCGCGTGGCCGCAACCTTTTCTTCAGTACCGATATCCCGAACGGTATCCGGGAGGCGGATATCATCTTTGTGAGCGTCAATACGCCTACCAAACAGTTCGGGGTGGGAGCGGGTATGGCGGCGGATCTGCAATACTGGGAAAAGACGGCACGCGAGATCAGGCACTATGCCGAATCGCCGAAAATCATCGTCGAAAAAAGCACCCTTCCTGTAAAGACGGCTAAGGCCATGGAGAGGATCCTCAATACGACCCGGCACCCTGTCCGCTTCGATGTTCTTTCGAACCCCGAGTTTTTGGCTGAAGGAACGGCTGTCAAAGACCTGGTGGACCCGGACAGGGTCCTCATCGGGTCAGCCGAAACGCCCGAGGGGATCCGCGCAAGGGATGAACTCGTGCGGCTCTACACCCACTGGGTGCCGCGGGAGCGCATCCTCACCTCCAATGTCTGGAGCAGTGAGTTGTCGAAGCTCGTGGCCAACGCCTTTCTGGCCCAGCGGATCTCTTCGATCAATGCCATCAGTGCGCTGTGCGAGCGCACGGAGGCGGATGTGGCCGAGGTGGCTGAGGCCGTCGGAATGGACCGACGCATCGGACCGAAGTTTTTGAACGCGAGCGTGGGTTTTGGCGGTTCCTGCTTCAAGAAGGATATCCTCAATCTGGTGTATCTGTGCCGTTCGTATGGTCTGGAGGAGGTGGCGGATTACTGGCTGGGGGTGCTGCGCATCAACGATTATCAGAAAGAGCGTTTTGTATTGAACATGCTGAAGGCCATGTTCAATACCTTGGCTGGCAAGCAGGTTACGCTGTTTGGCTTCGCCTTCAAGGCCGATACGGGTGATACCCGGGAGAGCCCCGCCATATTCGTGGCCCGCAAATTGCTGGAGGAGCGGGTAAGGCTGGTGATTTCCGATCCCAAGGCGATACGGCAGGCACGGCTGGATATGCAGGGTATCGAGGGAGACATCCGGTACGAAGAGGACCCTTACGCAGCCGCGGCGGGTTCGGATGCGATTGCACTTCTGACCGAGTGGGGGCTTTACGCGGATCTCGACTACGAGAAGATCCTTCTTTCCATGGGTAAACCCGCGTTCATCTTTGACGGGAGGAATATCCTGGACCATTGCCGCCTGTTCGAGATGGGTTTCAATGTCTACGCGATCGGGAAGCCACCGCTCACCCATTTCACCTGAAGTCTCCGTCTGGAAAAGATCTTCCTGCACCTTCCATGTGGCGGCCCACCCTTTTATCCGTGATAGGGCCGTTATGCTGACCGATGACCAGGCTGCCCAAAATGGGCGTTGAGAGACCGACCTAGAAAAGGGATTGAATCGGGTCCCGGTAAACGAGCAGGCATGGATTCAGCAACAGCAGGCTTCACAAGGCCAAAAGGGAAAAGGATGCTTCATTGGCAGAAAAGAATACTGGTTACGGGTGGGGCCGGATTCCTGGGTTCTCACCTCTGTGAACGTTTGGCGGCGGAGGAAAACGATGTCATCTGCCTCGACAACTTTTTCACCGGCTCCAAACGGAACGTAGCGCATCTGCTCGACAAGCCCAACTTCGAACTGCTTCGCCACGATCTGGTTCAGCCCATCCTGCTCGAAGTGGACGAGATCTACAACCTCGCCTGCCCGGCCTCCCCGGTCCACTACCAGTACAACCCCGTCAAGACGGTCAAAACGAGCGTGATGGGGGCCATCAACATGCTCGGATTGGCCAAGCGGGTCAAGGCGAAGATCCTGCAGGCATCTACGAGCGAGGTATACGGAGATCCGCGTGAGCACCCGCAGCGTGAAGCCTATTGGGGGCATGTGAATCCTATCGGGAGGCGGGCCTGCTACGATGAGGGCAAGCGGTGCGCCGAAACCCTGTTTTTCGACTACCATCGGCAGAACGGGGTCAACATCCGCGTTGCGCGTATCTTCAACACCTACGGCCCTCGAATGCACCCCAACGACGGTCGCGTCGTCAGTAATTTCATCATGCAGGCTTTGAACGGTAAGCCCATTACGCTGTACGGGGATGGTTTGCAGACCAGATCCTTCTGTTTTGTGGACGATCTGATCGAGGGCTTGATGCGTTTGATGGCCGCGCCCGATGATTTCACCGGTCCGGTGAACCTCGGAAATCCGGATGAGTTTTCGATCAAGGAACTGGCCGAGCGGATCGTTCGTTTGACCGGGAGTTCATCGATGTTCGTTCATGAACCCCTGCCTTCCGATGATCCCCTGCAAAGACGCCCGGATATCCGGCTTGCGATGGAGCGTCTCGATTGGCGGCCCGGGACCCCTCTTGAGGACGGTCTGGGAAAGACCATCCGGTATTTCAGGGGGATCCTCTGAGCAGCGCGGTGGTTTGTGGACAGGGATCCTCGAGGGATGCCGTGATGGGCGTCTCGTAGCCCGAAAAAAAATCAGCCGCTCAAAGAGCGGCTGATTTTCAGGAGGAAAGAGTGATTTTTGAAAAACTTATGCTGCAAGTTGCTTGCCAAAGTTTTCGCGAAAGAGAGAAAAATTATAAATCACTGAAATTACAGAATGTTTTTTGTGGCGTTTGCCCCGCCGGTTTTCAGAGACCCTGTCGCGAAGTACAAAAATTTGTACCCCGGTTTATAAGCAAGGGAGGTCTGGTTGTATAACAGGCTGACAATACAGGTTAAATATCGGTACAAGAAATTGAACTTTTAGATGGATATCCGGTACTTCTTCATTTTGTGCTGGATCAGGCTCTTTGTGATCCCGAGCGTTTTTGCGGCATGGGACTGCACGTTTGCGCAGCGCTCCAAAGCCCGCCGGATCATTTTCTCTTCGATGGTTTCGAGGGCTTGCGAGAGGGAGGTGTTCGGAGGAATGAAGCGGTCCACATCGAGCTCCGCTTCAGCCCCCACCAGCTCTTCCGGCAAGTCGTCCAGCGTGATGAACCGTCCGGGGTTCAGGATCACCGCCCGTTCGATCACGTTTTCGAGCTGCCGGACGTTCCCGGGCCATGTATAGGTATAAAAAATCTTCCAGACCTCCGGGCTCAGCTCAACGGGCTTTTCAGACGCGTTCTCGCGATATTTTTCGATAAAGTGCTTGACCAGCAGCGGGATGTCGTCGAGCCTTTCCTTGAGCGGCGGGACCTCGATGTTGATGACATTCAGCCGGTAGAAGAGGTCTTCCCTGAAAATCCCTTCCGCTACATCCTCCTTGATATTGCGGTTTGAGGCTGAAATCACCCGCACGTCCACCTTGATGGTCTTGGTTCCCCCGACCCGTTCGAATTCCATTTCCTGGAGGACGCGCAGGAGTTTTACCTGAAGCGCGGCCGGCATATCGCCCACCTCGTCAAGAAAGAGGGTCCCGCCGTCGGCGACCTCGAAACGGCCTTTCCGCATCGCGACAGCCCCCGTGAAAGCCCCTTTTTCGTGGCCGAACAATTCGCTTTCGAGCAGTGTTTCCGTCAGGGCACCGCAGTTGATGGAGACGAAGGGGAGATCTTTTCGGGGACTGCCGTAGTGGATGGCCTTGGCGATCAATTCTTTGCCGGTTCCGGAAGGTCCGGTAATCAGGACGGAGGCCCTGGAGTGCGATACCTTTTCGATCAGGTCATAGACCTTGAGCATCGGTTTGCTTTTGCCGATGATGTTTCCATAGCGGAAACGATCCGACAGGGCCTTGGCGAGAAACCGGTTCTGTTTGATGAGACGGTTGTTTTCCAAGGCCTTCTTGACGGTCAGCTTGAGCTGCTCGTTCTCGAACGGCTTGGTAATGTAATCGTAGGCGTGCTTTTTCATCGCCTCCACGGCCATTTCGATCGTTCCGTAGGCCGTCATCATGATCACCGGAAGGTCGGGCTGGATCTTCTTGGCTGCTTCGAGGAGTTCCATGCCGCTCATCCCCGGCATTTTCATGTCGGTGATCAGGAGGTCCAGATCGGATTCTTCCACCAGCCGCACCGCATCGAATCCATTTTGGGCCGTGACGATCTCATAGCCTTCCGAGGCCAGCAGGGCCTCCATGACAACCAGATAATTCTTTTCGTCGTCGACGATCAGAATGGTTTCCATGAGACCAAACCCTCTTTCTCCGCTCGGTTCATATTCACAGGGGCTCCTTCGGCAGCTCGATGGTTACGCGGGTGCCGCTCCCTTCCTCACTCTCGATCTCGATGGTCCCCTGATGCCCTTCGATGATGTTTCTCACGATGGCGAGTCCAAGACCCGATCCGCGGTCCTTGCAGGTGAAGAACGGGTCGAAGATGCGCGTCAGATTCTCCTCGCTGACTCCGCACCCGGTGTCCTCGATACCGAGGCTGTAGTATCCGTCATCCTCTCTGGCATGGATCCGGAGTTCCCCCCCCTGATCCATCGCCTGGACGGCATTGATGAATACGTTCAGGAAGGCCCTGTAGAGCAGGTCCGGGTCGGCCTTGATCGGCATGACCTTGCCGTCCAGGTCGTGCTGCATCCGGATGTCGTGCTTCTCGAGTTCGGGTGACAGAAAAACCAGGTTTTTGCGGAGGATGTCTTCCAGTTGACAATCGCGTAGACGGGGGGTCTGAGGTCGCGCAAAATCGAGGAACTCTGTGACGATGTTGTTCAGTCGGCTCGATTCCTCCACGATGACGCCGCAAAGCATCTTCTGATGTTCGCCGATATCCGGCATCCCCCCCAGGAACTCCGCCGTGCTGCGGATGATGCCCAAGGGGTTCCGGATCTCGTGGGAGACCCCCGCGACCATCTGGCCGAGGGCGGCCAGCCGTTCGGCCTGGTTCAACTGGGACTCGAGTTCACGCTGCTGCCGGGCCCGCTCATGCAGGATGTTCTCCGCCTTGCGCACGATCAGCAGCAGGACGACGAAGATCAGCCCCATGATCAGGATCGAGAGGCCGAAAACGAGGTACTGAAACCGCACGATGGACTCGTACTCCTCGGAGAGGTCCTGGATCAGCTCGAAAACGCCGAGCACGTAGCCCTTGTCACCCGTGAACGGATCCGCTCCCCTGAAGGGGATGTAGGTTCGAAGCTTTTTTTCCCCTCCGAAGATCTCGATTCCCAGTCCCCAGAGGTCATCTCCCTCCGAGATGAGCCCCGAGGTGGTTTCACCGACGACGGCTCGTTTGTAGCCGAGGCTCTGATGGGCCATTTTTCCGAGCAGGCGCGAGTCGGTGCTGTAAGCGATGACCCCTTTGCCGATGTCGTAGATGTTGACCAGATCGATCTTGAAGCTGTGGATCGTGTTCCGGACGATCCGATCCATCCACTCATACTGTTTCTGCTCCCTGAGCCGGACCATTCCGTAGCGGCCTGTCACCGGGAGAACGAAATTCTGGAAGACCTGGTGGTCCAGGTTTTGACCCAGCAGGCGGGCGTAGTTCTCGTAGCTTTGCATGAGGATGTCCTTGGCCTGCCGGGAGATGACAACGGAAAAAGGAAAGCTGAAAAGGAGCAGGACGACGAAGCTGGCATAGGCGAAAAACTTGACGAGCCTGAACTGCCGCCCGGCGCCGGGGGATCTGTGTCGATCGGATGCCCGCATGTTTTCCTGCGTGGCTGGAGTATCCGGGGCGTTGTTCACGGCATTATGTCTGTTGGTTGGCTTCAGGGAGGTCGCTCCTGGCGAGAGGCTGTTTAAGGAAATGCACAGGTTTGATATACTAAGGTGAAAAACGATGCGGGTCAACCGCATATGGTTTGTTATCCGGCGGGATGGATGCTAAACTCGTTTCCATCCGGAAATGGTCTTTTTGGCCAATCTCGGCGTCAATCTGCACGTTTGCTTGTGCGGCGACCTACAGGTCGCCTCCGCGCAAACGCTTGATTTCCTTGATATTGGCAAAAAATCCTCATTTCCGGAATGGAAACCGGGTTCTATAGGGAAATCATTTCCGGGCTGACAGCGGCGCTGATCAGGGGAATGGGCAGATGCGGAAGCCGCTGTGAAGCGGCAGGCCTGCCGATGGCGCTTTGAGCGGCACGGAAAAACAGGATTGGCCATCGTGCGGCGGGAAGGCCGGATGAAATCGGAGAGGCAGCCGCTGCAGGTGGTATAGAGGGGGATCGAGATCGGTGGTGTCTGAGAAGAACAAAACGCAGTCGAAAGAAAGGGTTCAGAACCTGCCTTTTTTGCTTTATGCGGATGCATCGGGGAATATCTATGAACATCCCTATCTTCGGATGGTCGGTTTCTCAGGAGGTGCGCCCGCCCCTCTCGAAGTGGAAGCCCTGACCGAGATGCCCGAATTCAGCAAACTGTTCTTTATCCCCCGCTGCCCTCCCGTCGGGCTCGACCCGGAGACCGGCCGGAGCGAAATGGTTTTGGAGGAAGAAACGACGCACGGCCTGGAGCCTGTTTTTGCCGTGGCTGCTTTTCTCGAGCCCGGATGGGTCCGAAGCCACTTGCCTGCGACGGATTATCGGAACAAGGATTACACGCTGCCGATGTGGGCCTATACGGCCGTGGGCTCCCTGGAAGATCGGTACTGGGCTGCGGGCTTCCAGATCGAGTACAACCACAAATGGGATCCCCGTTATTACGATGACGACGATCTGCTGCCCGCTATCAAAACGTACCGCCGGGAGCACGGGCTAGGGCCTCTCGCGCGGCATCTCGTCCAGTGCGCCACCAAGAATCACTGCTTTGCCGCCAAGAACCTTTTTCTCGGCCGATGGGAGGCCCCGCTGCCCGTAAGCCGCTCCTGCAACGCCGCTTGCCTTGGATGTCTTTCCTTTCAGCCGGAGGGTTTCGCCGAGGCGTCGCATGAGCGGTTGTCGTTCAGGCCGGATGCAGCCGAAGTCGTCGCTCTCGCCGTGCGGCACCTGCAAACGGCGCCTGAGGCGATCGTGAGCTTCGGGCAGGGGTGTGAAGGGGAGCCTTTGACGGAATACCGTCTGATGGGGGAGAGCATCCTTCAGATCCGCCGGTTGACCGAAGGCGGGACGATCAATCTGAACACGAACGGGAGTTGGCCCGACCGGGTCGGACATTTGATCGATTGCGGCCTCGATTCGATCCGCATCAGCCTGAACAGTGCGCGGGAGGATTTCTACGAGGCCTATTACCGCCCGAAGGGCTACGGCTTCGCCGACGTGGTGGAAAGCATCCGCCTCTCTCGCTCCGCCGGTCTCTACACGATGATCAACTATCTGGTCTTCCCCGGCATCACCGACCAGGAGGCGGAGTTCACGGCATTGGAGGAATTGGTGCGGGCGACGGATTTGAACTTTATCCACCTGAAGAATCTTTGCATCGACCCCCAGCAGTACCTGGACCACATGCCCTTTTCGTCATCGCCCGCCATGGGGATGCGCGCCTTTGTGGAACGCCTGCGGGAGGACTTGCCGCAGGTGCAACTCGGTTACTTCAACCAGCCTGTCCGTTGATTCAGACCCCTGCGGACTGTTCACGTTCCACGGCGCGGTACCCGATGTCCCTTCGGTAGTAAACCCCGTCCCAGTTGATGCGGCCGATGCGCGCATAGGCCCTGGCCTGGGCCTCGCGCACGTTCTCTCCAAGCGCGGTTACGCATAGGACACGCCCGCCGGCCGTGACCACGGCGTCGTTCCGAAAGGCGGTGCCGCTGTGGAAGACCTTGACATCGTCCAGGTTTTCTTCATCGAGACCGGTGATGGGATCGCCCTTGCGATACGCGAGCGGATAACCGCCGGCCGCCATGACGACCCCCAGCGCAGCGCGTTGATCCCACTCGACGGACGCACGCTCGAGGCGGTTTCCCAGACAGGCGAGGCACAGGCCCGCCAGATCGGAGCGCAGGCGCATCAGGATCGGCTGTGTTTCCGGATCGCCGAAGCGGCAATTGTACTCGAGGACCTTGGGGCTTCCGTCCGGACCGATCATCAGCCCTGCGTATAGAAAGCCGTTGTATGGGGTCCCTTCGAGGGCCATGCCGCGCACCGTCGGCTCGATCACCTCGTGCATGACGCGCTGGTAAACGTGGTCCGATACGACGGGAGCGGGGGAGTAGGCCCCCATGCCCCCCGTGTTGGGCCCCCGGTCGCCATCGTCCCGGGCCTTGTGATCCTGGCTGGTGGCGAGCGGCAGGATCGATTCTCCTCCCACCATCACCGTAAAACTGGCTTCTTCGCCCGCAAGGAATTCTTCGATCACGACCGTTTTTCCGGCCCCACCGAAGGCGGTGCCCGAGAGCATTTCTCGGGCGGTGCCGATGGCCTCTTCCGGGGTGTTCACGATGATGACTCCTTTCCCCGCGGCCAGGCCGTCCGCCTTGATGACCAAGGGGAGGGAGGTCTTCTCGATGAATGCCCTGGCGGCCTCGAGGTCAATGAAGGCGCCGTAGGCTGCGGTCGGGATATGATGACGCGCCATGAAATCCTTGGCGAACCGCTTCGAGCCCTCGAGGCGGGCGGCCTTTGCGCTGGGGCCGAAGCAGGCAAGCCCGCGGGCCCTGAAGCGATCCGTGATGCCCGCGACCAGGGGGGCTTCGGGGCCCACCACGGTCAAGCCGATCTTTTCCCGGGCGGCGAAGACCGCCAGGGCGTCGATGTCATCCGATGGGATCGGAAGATTTTCCATTCCCCGTTCCATTGCGGTTCCGGCATTTCCGGGGGCGACAAAAACCTTTGTTACGATTTCGGATTGGGCCAATTTCCAGGCCAAGGCATGTTCACGACCACCGCCGCCGACGACCAGTACGTCCATTTTGCTTTTCCTTTCGAATGGTTGATTCACTTTCCGGGGGGAGTATACCAGGATGTGACGCCGTGTCAAGGCGCACCGAAGCTGGAACCGCCGGCGGGGTCGAAAAGACATCCCGAACGAAGGTCCGGGTGGGGGTGGCCCGCGGGTGGCCTCAGGAGAGTTATCCCGTCACGGTCAGGGCCTTTTCGCGGGCATGTCTCCGAAGAAATTGGCGGACGAATTTGAGCGTCTGAAGCAGCGCCGCTTCTTCGTGCAGTTCCAACACCCACCAGGTGCAGAGTTGAAGCCGGCTCAGAAGCTCCAGGCGAGCTTCGAGGTCATCGATCTTCGATGGAGGCAGGTGCCCCTGGCTGGTTTCCGTGTGGTAGACGTGGGCGTTCAGGAAACGCTCGGGGTGGGGGCTGATGAAGTCTTCGATCTCGAAGATCTGAGATTTGATCGACGGGCTGACCCGGGCATGACCGATGTCCAGTGTGCCCCATGCGCCCGATTTGCGGATCAGCTTTTCATAGAGGTCCGGTCGACTGGTCCACCCCCATGCCAGGTTTTCGAGGCAGATTCTCACGTTCATGGCGCTGGCGATCTGAACCAGCTTGGTGAGACGCCGAATGGTTCGGTCCCAGGAAAGATGGTGGGTGGTGTTGCGCCCGAGTCCCACGTGGAGGGTCAGATAGTGTCCGTTCATTTTGGAGACGATTCGGCAGAGGTGCTGAAAGAGGATCATGGCGTTCTTGGCCCTTTCCTCGTCGGTATCTCCAAGATCGGTCTTGTGAAATGCACAATGGTAGCGCACTTCCAATGGGGCCAGACCCTGGATCGAGCGAAACAGAGCCGATTCTTCCGCCGGCGTTTGCGGGAGGTTTTCGGGGGTGAAACTCCAATCGATGCCGTCGAACCCATGTTCGAGGGCAAACGCCTTCAGGCGGGGGATATCCGCGATGAGGTTGCAGCAGGCCAGTTTCGGTGAGACCATGAGGAAGAGCCTTTATCTGAATAGGTCCGCAATCCGGTTATTTCGGGGTGTTTTCCACAGGGAGTGCCTGGTTTGCGGCAGGGGTGCACACCCTGTCCTTGTCCGGTTCGGAAATCTGGTCGTGCCTCATCGTCTTTTCCGGATAGACACGAACTCGTGTCTATCCGGAAAAGAGCATCCGGCACGACAAAGCTTCCAATCCGGGAATCAGGATCTTGGCCAATATCAAAGAAGTCAATCGGTTGCGCGGAGGCGACCTGGTGGTCGCCGCACGAGCAAACGTGCAGATTGACGCCGAGATTGGTCAAAAAGACCATTTCCGGACGGAAACTAAGTGTGGTCCCGCCCTGAAGGGGTGGGACTGCGCTCCGAGGCCGTCGCTGCGATCAGATCGGTCAGAAGCGCTTCCAAGTCGAGATCGAATCTCTCCGCCATGCATTGGATGGTGTCGAAGAGGGCCTCACAGCAGAGGCAGACGCCGGCCTTCTGGTCATAACGTTTGAAGACCGCTTCGGTTTCGCGATGCCTGGAGATGACATCCAGGACGACCATGTCGGAGCGGATGGGATCACGCATGATGTGCACCGTTTCATTTCCTTGCGGAAATATTTTTTCTTGTACCGTTTGAAGTCGGGCGGAAACGGGGCCGTCGACAGGGTGATCTTACAGGGGTGCATCCTTGGAAGAGTTTGATTTCCTTCGTATTGATCAATAAACCCCCGTTTCAGATCTTGGAGAATTTCCTGTTTTGTCGGCTGTTTTCGGATAGATAGTATCCATCCGGAAATGATTTCCCTATGGAACCCAGTCTTCAATCCGGAAATGAGGATTTTTGGCCAATATCAAGGAAATCAAGCGCTTGCGCGGAGGTGACCAGGTAGTCGCCGCACAAGCAAACGTGCAGATTGACGCCGAGATTGGTCAAAAAGACGATTTCCGGATGGAATCTAAACAAGGGTCGGGAGACCGGGTTGCGGGAGCCCCCCACCATCGCTATTATTAAAAGAGGTGGCTGAACGTTGGAATACATCTTGAGTCGGCTGATTTTCATCGTTTTAGAACACGGCTCATATCGACAAGGCTTTTTGGGCTGACATCAGCTTCGCGTGGGCGCGAGGCCGTTTTCATCAGACAATGATTGTGGAGCCCGGATACACTTCCATCCCGAAACAGGATCATTTTCGCCACGCTGATTCGCGACGTGTCGTTGTAGGAAAAACGGCTTGAGTTTACGTTTAAAAGATGAAAGAAACTTGTCCTACGACGTTTAGAATTATATTGTCGCCGCAATTTTGGATCAACAAAAATAACAAGAAGATATTATGCCAGGTATAGATTTTTTCTATAGAAAGGTTCCACCGGGAACGGATTATCCTGTACAAGCGAGTTTCCCACCCGGAAATGAGGGTTTTGCCCATATCAGTGACATCAAGCGGTTGCGAGGAGACGAGCTGCAGGTCGCGGCACGTGCAACCGTCCAGATCGACTCCGGGATCGGCAGAGAAGCCATTTCAGGATAGGAGTTGGGGATAAAGGGCGCTTTGCGTTGGCAGGGCAGGATGAGAGGAAATTCATGCGGGTGGTCATTCTTTATGACAACACGGCGGTGCTCCCTCACGTCGAAGCGGACTGGGGGTTTGCGTGTTTTGTGGAGACAGGCGGGAAGGGCATTCTGTTCGACACCGGCGCCGACGGGAGGATCCTGATGAAGAACATGCGTCTGTGCGGTGTCGACCCGGCCGTGGTGGATAGGGTGTTCATATCGCACGGCCACTGGGATCACACTGGAGGCCTCAGCGCCTTCAGGAAGATTCGGCGATGCCCTGTCTTTGCACCTGTTTCGGCGCTCCATCCGAGTGCCCCCCGGGATTTCATTCCGGTCCGTGATGCAGAGCGGATCGATGAGCATCTATACTCGACCGGGGAACTCGCAGGGATTGAGCAAAGTCTCGTTGTCGAGGAGGAGGGACGGTTCTATGTGGTGGTCGGGTGTTCCCATCCCGGGGTGTCTTCGATCCTCGATGAGGCCTCTCGGCGAGGCCCCGTCTGCGGGATCCTTGGGGGGCTTCACGACTGCCGGGATTTCGGCCGGCTGGGGGTGCTCGATTGGGTGTGCGCCACGCACTGCACCTTTTATCAAGACGAGATGAGGGCGGTTTTGGGTTCGAAGCTCGTTCCCGGCGGGGTTGGCAGGGAGATGGAGATATCCGGGGCGTGCTGCAAAGCCGGCACCGTTTCGCCGGGTGTTCCGCCGAAGGGGTGAGGCAGGGGGACGCAGGCAGGAACGGACAGGAAAGGAGCCTCTATTGTATCTCAGACGCACCTACCGTCGGGGTGCTTTCGAATATGCGATCGCGGAATCCTTCGAGGTCGATGGGGTTTGGCAGTACAGGGAACTTTGTCACCTGGGAGAGGATCCGGGAGCGTTCATCGAGTACCCGGGGGGCAACAGCTTCTATATCGATGAAGATCTCGAACGGGATCTCGAACGGGCGGATGTCCTCTTTTCGACCGATGAGCTGGAGAGGCTGTTTCTGCCTTTTCTGGATCCGGAGATCCGGCGGGTGGTGGATCTTTTCGACCGCGGAGGCTATAGCCCGAAGCGTCGGCGCACCTATTCGTCCCGGGAAATGGATGCCCTTCAAAAAGGTCTGCACTCCTTTGACAAGCGCAGGCTGCACTACCTGCGCTGCGGCCGTGTGGACATCGGTAACCTCGAAGAAAAGAGCTGGAAATTTCTGAATGTTCTTCTCGAGAAAAGCCGGGACGAGATCGAGCATATCCTCGAGGACATGGAGCGGCAGTTGCCGGAGCGGGAGATTCGGGCCTATCTGTTTACGGCCCTCCATCTCCAGACCCATTTCAGCCATCTCGTCAGCCGGAATCATCCCGGCATGCTGGACCCCGAGCGGGTGGATCACTTTTTCCTCGAGGACCTTTGCCGGCTGAACCGGGATGAACGCTTTTTCCGAGGGGTGCGGCGGGATGACCACAGCATCCTGCACCCTTACCTGAACCGCTATGTCATGCTCTATTTCGACCAGGGATGGGATCCTCACAGCGTGTGGGACGAAGATATCCAGGATTTCATCAGTCGCCATCGCCTGTACCGCTCCTCTCCTTCAGGCGCCCACGGTCTGAGTCCCGAGGAGGTGGGGGCGTGCCGGGAACTTGGATTGGAACCCCTGGTTTTCCGGACCCTGAGCAGAGGGGAAGTCGTGCAATCCTATCGCAGGAAGGCCTTGGAGGCCCATCCGGACACGGGCGGAGATCACGAGGCCTTTGTGCGGATCAAGGAGGCCTACGAATGCCTCATCCGGTTGAAGCATTAGCGCACATCCAGCGTGCAAGGGAAAGAGATCCAGACGATGAGCAGCCGCACCCATGAGCAACAGACGGAGATCATCCTCGACAGCATCGCCGACGGGGTTTTTACGGTAGATGCCCAGTGGCGGATCACCTCCTTCAACCGCAGCGCCGAAAAGATAACCGGCATTTCCAAAGAGGAGGCCCTCGGGAGGCACTGTTGGGATGTTTTCAGGGCCAGTATCTGTGAAAGCGAGTGTTCCTTGCGTCGAACCATGGAGACCGGCCGGCGGGTTCTGAATCAGGCCATCTTCATCGTGAACTCCGCCGGGGATCGGATCCCGGTCAGCATATCGACTGCGTTGCTCGAGGAAGAGGATGGACGGGTCATCGGGGGCGTGGAAAGCTTCAGAGATCTCAGCGTGGTCGAGGAACTCCGCAAGGAGCTCAGGGGACGGCAGTCCTTTTTCGACATCATCAGCAAAAACAAGGAAATGCAGCGTCTTTTCGGGGTGTTGGAGCAGGTTTCGGAAAGTGATGCCACGGTTCTCCTCGTGGGCGAAAGCGGGACGGGCAAGGAACTCTTCGCCAAGGCCATCCATTCGCTGAGCCCACGGCGAAACGGGCCGATGGTCGCCTTGAATTGCGCGGCCCTGCCGGACAGCCTGCTCGAATCGGAGCTGTTCGGCTATGAGGCCGGTGCGTTTACGGACGCCAAAAAGGACAAGCCCGGCCGTTTGGCGCTGGCGAAAGGAGGGACCTTGTTCCTGGACGAGATCGGCGATGTTTCACCCGCCCTCCAGGTGCGGCTCCTGCGCGTTCTTCAGGAAAAGACCTACGAGCCTCTTGGGGGGACTACCTCGCACAAGGCTGACGTACGGATCGTCGCGGCTACGAATCAGGAACTCGAGGAGTTGGTGCGGGACGGCCGGTTCCGGCAGGATCTCTATTACCGTATCAACGTGGTGAAGCTGCGTTTGCCGCCTCTGCGCAGCCGCAAAGAGGACATTCCCTTGCTTGTCGAGTACTTCATCAAGAAATTCAGCCGGCTTTCGGGCAAGGAGATCCAGGGGCTTTTGCCTGAGGTATTGCCGATCCTGATGGCGCACCATTTTCCGGGAAACATCCGCGAATTGGAAAATATCATCGAATATGGCACCGTCGTCTGCAAGTCCGGGTTCATAGGGCTGGAGCACCTCCCTGAATATCTCTTCCCCCGCAAGTGGCGGGCCCGGGACAATCCTTCCCAGAAGACCTTCGATCCGGAAATGTCGCTCGAGGACGTGGAGCGGAGTTTCATCCTGACGGCCCTCCGTGAAAAGAACTGGAACCGGAAAGAGACCGCACGGAAGCTGGGTATGCATCCTTCCACCCTGTGGCGCAAGATGAACAGGCTGAAGATAGATGCACCCCGCCAAGGAGGGAGACAAGACCATTCCAATGCGGCCGAGTAGGCTCGAAGATCCCCAAGGGGTGGATGGCCCCCGGGTCAAGGCCTTGCCAGTAATGAAATAAATGGATTTTAAAGGTCGAATAAGGAGGGTCCGCTTCGAATAGGCGGTCATTCCTTTTTCCGATGAGGTGCATTCTGCATAACTGATTGAAACCGATCATGTTGTTTGCTCCCGCCTTCTTGCAGTCCAATTCTGGAATCTTTTTCGTAGCCGATCGATCCTCTTGGTTTTTTCCATAGAACCGTTATCTCCGAATCAAAGCCTGCCAGGGGTTGAGCATCTGTTTATCGGATGGGCACCGGAAAGGTTCGGTCAAAAAACCCTTGACATTTGCGGAAAAGCCATATAAGGATACTAACCGTTTAGTATTTTTTAGCGACCGCAGCGAGGAGGGCCCTGTTTATCTTCGTGTGGTTGGTCTTGTGACTCTATCTTCAATATCTCAGGAAGCAGCTGTTCTGCTACCCATCATGATTCGGCGTCGAAAGGAGCAGGTATGAACTTCGAACTGAGCAAGGAACAGAAGGATATCAAGAAGGCGGCCCGTGAGTTTGCAGAGGGCGAAATCCGCGAAGTGGCCAAGGAATACGACCGCCGTGAAGAGTTTCCGAAGGATCTTTGGCGGAAGGCCTGTGAACTGGGCTTTGTGGGTGTTTACATCAAGGAGGAAAATGGGGGGGCGGATCTCGGGTTGCTGGAGTGCTGCCTGATTACGGAGGAATTCTGGCGGGTCGATCCCGGTTGCGGCTGTGTGCTTTTGTCCTCTTTTGGCGCGGAGACCTTGCAAAACCACGGTACGAAGGAGCAGAAGGAGAAATATCTTCCTCCAATTCCAGCGGGGGAAGCCATCATGGGGACGGCGGTCACGGAGCCGGATGCGGGCAGCGATATCTTCGGTGTGAGGACGACAGCCGTCAAGGACGGTGAGGATTACCTGATCAACGGATCGAAGATCTTCATCACGAACGGCACCATCGCCAATTATCTGGCGGTATTCTGCATCACGAATCCGGAAGCCAAAAACCGCTATGACCGCTACTCCATTATCATGATGGAGACCGATCGTGCAGGATTCGAGGCATCGAAGATCAAAGGAAAGCTCGGTATCCGCGCTTCCGATACGGCCGAACTCGCTTTCAGTGATGTCCGGGTCCCGATCGGCAATCTCATCGGTGGCAAAGAGGGGAAGGGCTTTGAACAGATCATGGAACTCTTCAATATGAATCGTGTCGTCGCGGCCTCTCAAGGGGTCGGTGTGGGGCAGGGTGCCCTGGATCAGAGCATTGCGCATGTCAAGAAGCGCCAGGCCTTCGGCAGCGCCATCGGAAAATTTCAGGCCGTCCAGTTCAAATTGGCCGAAATGGCGACCATGGTGGAGGCGGCCCGTGTATTGACGTATCAGGCTGCCTGGCTGTTGGACAATGGCAAAACGGATCCGAAGCTCATCGCGATGGCTAAATGGCTATCCGGCGAAACAGGCGTCCGCGTGACCGACGACGCCCTTCAGCTGCACGGCGGCTACGGCTACATCAATGAATACGATATCGAACGTTTTTACCGGGACGCCAAGATTGTCGAGATTTACGAAGCGACCAAGGAGATGGAGAAAAACACGATAGCCCGGCAGCTCCTGGGCAGATTCTAAGGAGGCGGAAATGGCGGTTAGAAAAGTCGGGATCCTTGGATGCGGTGCAATGGGGGCAGGCATTGTTCAGGTAGTGCTTCAAGGTGGATATGAGGTCATCGTAAGGGAAATGGATCAGGAAGCCTTGGCCAAGGGGGTGGCCGCTGTCGATGCTTCCTTTGAAAAACTGGTCAAAAAGGACCGCCTGACGGCGGAGCAGAAGGCCGGCTTTATCAAAAGCCTTGAAGGAACAGTGGATTTGCAGGGCCTTTCGGATTGCGATCTCATCATCGAGGCCGTTTTTGAAGACCTCGAGACCAAGAATGCGCTTTTCAAGGCGCTGGATGTGTGCTGCAAGACGGACACCCTGTTTGCCACCAATACGTCGTCTTTATCCGTTACAAGAATGGCGGCTGAGACGAAAAGGAAGGAGCGCTTTGCCGGGCTCCATTTTTTTTATCCGGCCCCCGTCATGCCTCTTGTCGAAATCATCAAGACCATTTCTCTCGCACCGGAAGCGCTGCAGGAGCTTCGGACGTTCGCGAAAAGCCTCAATAAGTTTCCCATTGTGGCCAAAGATAACGCGGGGTTTATCGTCAATCTGCTGCTGACCCCCTTTCTGCTGGATGCCATTCGGGCGGTGGCGAACTCGGTTGCCGGTGTTACGGACATCGACGCGGGTATCAAGCTGGGCCTTGGCCATCCTGTCGGGCCGCTGATGCTCGCGGATATGATCGGGCTCAATCTGATATGCAAGGCGGCCGATACGATGTTCGAAGAATACAAGGACCTTCGCTACGCGCCGCCGCCTCTTCTCAGAAAAATGGTGATCCTGGGATACCATGGGCAAAAAACCGGGAAGGGATTTTATGACTGGTCTGATCCGAAGAATCCCGTGCCGGTCAAACTGGATTTCTAATCCGTGTTTATCCGGAAATGGTCTTTTTTGCCAATCTCGGCGTCAATCTGCACGTTTCCTTGTGCAGCGACCTAGAAGTCGCCTCCGCGCAAACGCTTGATTTTTTTAATATTGGCAAAAAATCCTCATTTCCGGATGGATCATGACTTCATTGCACAATGTTATCGTTTCGAAGGAGGTTCGTATGAATGAACCGGAAATGCTGCTCGATAAGAATCAAGGTGTTTGGACGATTACCATAAATCGCCCTTCGCACATGAACAGCTTCAATAAGTCCGCCCTTCAAAGGCTTGAGGAATATCTACGTCTTGCAAAGGACAGCACAGACTGCTCAGTCGTCGTTATTACGGGGCAGGGGCCCAAGGCCTTCAGCAGCGGAGCGGATGTCCATACCTTTCTCGAGGAAAAGAAACGGGCGCTCGGGGTGGACTGGTCCAAGTTCGGGCAGGAGGTGTTCGGCATGCTCGACGAGATTGGCAAACCCTCGATTGCGGCGGTCAACGGGATCGCATTCGGCGGGGCGTTCGAACTGGCATTGGCCTGCACCTTTCGCATCGCTTCGGAAGACGCCCGGTTTTGTTTTCCTGAAATCAATCTGGGTTTCATACCCGGTTGGGGGGGGACGCAGCGGGCAACTCGGCTGCTGGGGTCTGCGGTGGCGCTGGAGTTGATCCTCAGCGGTTCTGTGATCGATGCCTCCAGGGCCTTGTCCCTTGGGATCGTGAGCCAGGTTGTTCTCGGTGATCAACTCATGGAGGCTGTCCGGGGGTTCGCGCTGAAGATGGTCGGGAAGCCGCCTCTGGCGGTTCGTTTCGCTTTGGAAGCGGTGCTTGCGGGGCAGACCCTGCCACTCAGGGAGGGTTTGAAACTGGAGGCGGGCCTCGCCGCCATGGCTGTCCTCAGCGAGGACGGGCAGGAAGGCATCGAGGCATTTTTTGAAAAGAGGAAACCTGTATTCAGAGGGTGTTGAGGGAGGATAAAGTGAAAGAAGAGGTTTATGTCGTTGGGGCAACACGAACACCGATCGGTTCGTTTGGCGGATCATTGAAATCGTTTTCGGCCACCGATCTTGCGGTAACGGTGATCCAATCGGTGATTCAAAGAGCCGGTCTCGAAAAAACGATGGTCGATAAAGTCTACTTTGGGAACTGTTTTGATCCGTTGGCGAACAACATCGCGCGCATTGCTGCGGTGAAATCCGGCTTGCCTTTGCATACTGCAGGGATTGCGGTTTCATCGACCTGTGGATCCGGGATGCAGGCGGTGGCATGTGCCCTGCGCGCCATCCGAGACGGTGAGGGCGATATTATGGTGGCTGGCGGGGTCGAGAGTATGTCGAATGCGCCCTATATCTCCAACAGTAACCGTTGGGGTCAACGGCTTCGGCATACGGAGCTGTATGATCTGGTCTGGAAGGCGATGCAGGAATATCCCCTGGGAGCGGGCATGGGTGTCACGGCCGAGAATGTCGCGGCTAGAGATAAGATTTCCAGAGAGGATCAGGACCAATTGGCCCATACGAGCCAGTCGCGCGCATTGGCGGCGATCAAGTCCGGAAGATTCAGGGAGGAAATCACCCCACTGGAGATCCGGCAGCGAAAAGGGGATGTAAAGGTCGTCGATACGGATGAGCACCCGAGGGAGGTGACACTCGAGCAGTTGGCCAAATTGCCGGCCGCCTTCAAGCCTGGAGGATGTGTCACGGCGGGGAATTCCTCCGGAATAAACGATGGCGCCGCCGCCATGGTCCTGATGAGCCGTGCCAAGCTCGAAGAAACCGGAATCGAGCCTTTGGCGCGTATCCTGGATACAACCGTCGTCGGGGTCGACCCGGATTATATGGGTGACGGCCCCGTGCCGGCCACAAGAAGATTGCTGGAGAGAAACGGCCTCAAGCTCTCCGATATCGAATTGATGGAAGTCAACGAGGCGTTTGCGGCCCAGTATTTGTCATGTGAGCGTGCATTGGGGCTCAACCGGGAGATCACCAATGTCAACGGCAGCGGTATTGCCCTTGGGCACCCCGTGGGCTGCACGGGCTGCCGGATCATGGTGACACTTCTGCATGAGATGCGGCGGCGGAACGTTAAATTGGGTTTGGGCGCGCTCTGCGCCGGGGGAGGGCAGGGATTTGCAACCTTGATGGAAACGGTGTAGCTCATTTCCATCCGGAAATGATCTTTTTTGCCAATCTCGGCGTCAATCTGCACGTTTGCCTGTGCGGCGACCTAGAGGTCGGTTTCGCTCAATCGCTTGATTTTCTTGATATTGGCAAACCGTGGCCCACCGCGAAGCGGTGGGACTCAGCACGCGAAGCGTGTGAGGAAAAAATCCTCATTTTCGGATTGGAAACGGGGTTGTACCGGGAAATTATTTCCGGATGGACACTGGACTATACTGAAAAGGGAACTTTCGGCTGGTGGATGAGTTGCATGCGTATTACACGCTCTTTGGAATTGGTCTTAGCCGATTTCTTGAGGCAGGAAGGGAAAGGAGGTGATGTTGTCAGGTTCAGAAGCAGATTTTTAACCGGTGAATGAAGATCAACCCTCAACTTGAAGCCCATGGAGCTGACCTCCAGCCTCGTCAGAAGGAGGAATTTATGAGAGGAATCAACCTGGCAACCTACCTTGAACATACGACCACTGCCCATCCAGACAAAATCGGTTTGATATTCGATGACCAGCAATGGACCTTTCAACAAATCAACGAAAATGCGAGCCGCATCGCTTCAGGTCTTGTTGAACTCGGAGTGAAAAAAGGCGAGCGTGTCACGCTCTTTCTCCCCAATATACCGGAATTCTTCTTCTGGTTTTTCGGCATAGTGAAAGCCGGAGCGGTAGTCAATCCACTGAATGTCATGTTGAAGCAGCGGGAACTGGACTATATCGTCCATGATTGCACACCGCAGCTGATAGTGACGACCGCTGATCTTGTAGCCGAGCCCATGAAAATTATTGAAAAAGCCGGTGACAACGCTCCGAAGATCATGGTGATTGGAGCGGGAACGGAGGGAGGAGCGCTATCTTATGATAAGTGGATTCAGGACCAGGGGGTGGATTTCGATTCGGTTCCAGTGGGGAAGGACGATCTTGCCGCAATCCTGTACACCTCGGGAACGACCGGCAAACCCAAAGGGGTGATGCTGACCCACAACAATCTTTGGACGAATGGGCGGCATTGCGCTGATTGGGCGGAAACGACGTACAAGGATACCACAGTGTGCGCCCTGCCTCTTTTCCATTCCTACGCTTTGACCCACGTCATGGCGGAGCTTTGGTTCGTTGGGGGGACTTTAGTGTGGTTGGGCCGATTCGATCCGGAGGGCTGCCTGCAGGCGCTCGCGAAACGCAAAGCGACCGCGTTTCACGGGGTGGCGACCATGTACTACGCTATTATGAGTCACCCAAAGGTGGACGAATATGCGGCAAGGATCCACTTACGCTACTGCGTAACGGGCGCGGCGGTAACCCCGGAGCCCATTTTGAAGGCCTGGAATCAAAAATTTACCCCGTTGAGCGAAGGATACGGCACAACGGAAGCGGCACCGGTCGTTCTCATGAACCCGCTCAGCGGGAGAGGGATCCAGAAGGCAAACTCATGCGGCGTGCCGATTGTGCCGGAGATTGAAACGGCGATCTTTGATGAAAACGGGACCCGGGTAAAACCTTACGAGGTCGGGGAATTAGCTATCAGGGGCCCTAATATTATGAAGGGTTATTGGAACAATCCGCAGGCGACTGCAGCCGTTATGAAGAATGGTTGGTTTCACAGCGGTGATATGGGATATGTTGATGAAGATGGTTATTGTTACATCAAAGACCGTAAAAACGATATGATCATTACGGGTGGCTTTAATATTTATCCAAAAGAAATGGGTGCGGCTCTTTTAGAACGACTTTGAGCAGCATTTTTCATCGTATGTTATCAAACATTTGAACGGAAATATTTCCCTTATTTAATGATCTTCAGATGACTACGGCTACGTTCGGGAGCGTGTGTTGGCTTGATTGTGGAGGGTACGATGCCACCGGCGTAAAAGCTTCGATGGTTTCTTTCATATTCCTGTACTTCATGAAATTCCCAGTACTCATCAAAATCGTGGCTGGAGCGCAATGCACGGAGACGCAACACGGCCTCGGCCCCGTTCAAGCTCCATCGGGCGCCAGTCACTTCCATGCGATCTTTGACCAGATGGCGACAAGCGCCTTCAATGACTCCCGTAGCAATGGGAAATCCTTGAGCAAGGTAATCGTTGTATTTCAGATAGGGTCCATAGGTGAGCAGGTAATTGGCGCAGACATCGACGGGTTTGCGTTCTGGCGGGGTAAAGTCTCGCAATGTGGCGCTGCGGCGTATGCCTCCAGCAACATACCCGGCCTTTCCCCGCAGGATTTCAAGAAGCCGCACGCGAACCCAATTTTCCAGCTTTTCACCGGACTCGGAGTGAAACGCCCTGCTCGCACTCCAAAGATACTCTGTTACATGAACGAAATCGAGAATGATGGTCAGATCGATACCTCTCTCTTTGGCTATGCGGCGCAGGAGGCGAATCTGGGTCTTATTGCCGTCAACCAGTGCCACCCACTTCTTTCGATGCCCGGGATCCCGACAAACTGCCTCCTCGAACGCTTTTTCGATCACCTCTTCCGGGGTCTTCTCCAGACTCGCCCAAACCCGTTTTCTCTCAGGCCGGGGGCGAGGCAGCTCGACACGTTCAGAGTCGGTTTCGGGAACCAGGTCCTCCGGTTTACGCACAAAGGGCGCAATCGTGTAAACGGCGGCCACAGTAGCCATGCGCTTGGCGTTTTTCTTCTCCCCCTTGGAAAGCCTCGCGCCCATCTTGTGCTTACGCGCCTTGGCGGCCTTACGGGTTTGCTCTCGAAGATCCTCCGTCCGCATCACTACCCCTTTGCCATCGACGCTTATCACCATAATCGAGTCATTTTCTTCAACCACTGCCGATTGTGCTTGACGGGTCTCGTAAAAAGCATCGAAGTCCTGGGCTGCAAGCCTGACCAGTTCCTCGATCTGACGCTTCGGGACATGACCTCCAGTGATTTTACCGATGCTCTCGAAGGTCTCGTCAAAGGAGCTCCTTGCAGCTTTTTCTGCCACACGGCGGCTCAGTTCAAGGGAATACTTTTTGTCGGGCAAATTGAGCTCGGCATCCAGCGGATGCAGACTACGGCTCCCCTCCTGGCCGTAGCCCGCGCGTTTTATCGAGACCGTGCCGAAAATCGTCTCGAACTCTCGCTTCTGAAGCCTCGCCCGCGGCCGCTTGACGCCATCGGAGCCCTGAACGGGTTGTGCACTTTCTCCAGGACCCCGGGATTCCAAATGCTCCTGCAAGAGTTTGCGCATCAGTTCCCGACCCATCTTCTCGAGCTCCCGTTCAATCTCACTATGGGTCATCGAGCGAACCTCCTCGGAATCCAGGCGCCCAACCATTTCTTCAAACCCCTGCCTCGACTGCTCATAAAAGCGCTCCCGGGACGACAATACGGCCAATGCATTCATCGTTCCTTACCCTCCGAAGCCGTCTCGGAGCCTTATCGCTGCATCCTTGACAAGTGGGTAGACCATCACGGTTTTCACTTCCGCTCCATGACGCTGATGGGCGCGGTCCATCCGGCCTCGACCACTGGTTTCCCCCAGAACGATAAAGTTGGCGGCCCGGTAACACCCTCCGTGAAACCGTTCCCGGTCCACCAGCGTTTCCACCAGCCAGGGATCGATCCCATAATGATCCCGCCAGTCCTTTCGCAGTCGCCGAAGCACGCAGGAGAGCAACGCACTGGCCAGATTGCGTATTCTTGGCAGCACCAACAGCCGGCTGTTGTTCACAATCCGTTGAAGACTTCGCTCCCGTGCCGCATCGTCCCAGCCGATCCATCGATCCCTGACCCTCATCCGCCAGGCCGGGCTGGAAAACTGTACGCATCCGACCACTTGCCGTCCTGGCTTCATCACGTAGACCAGGTATTGAAGCCTCGCCCCGAACGGCATGGCATATCCCAGGTAGTGGTGCCGGCTCACAAGATCCTTGAAAAGACTGCGCTGTTTCTGGCTCTTCACCACCTCCACATCCAAGGGCAAAAACGACTCCACACTCCCCGCCAGTCCGGCCCATGGTTGCTCGCCTGTCTGGGGCGCAATGTGCCGCCTCGTGCCTTTCTTCGGTCCAATCTGCCGAGCTTCCGGAAGTTTCAAAAACCCCTGGCCTTCCAGCCGTTCCAAAAAGTCCAAACATTCGCAAGCTTTCAGTCCGCCATTGGCTCGGCGCCACTCCAGCAACTCGCACACCGTATGCGAGAGTTCGGTTCGGCTGATTCCTGCACAGGTCTCGACCACTTCTTGCATCAAAAAAAGCTCTTCGCGCGTAAACTCCCGACCACAGAATCGCTGATTGTCTATTGCGGTGATCATCCCAGTCCTCCTTTACCATTTTTCCATAACAAAGAAATGGGGCAAAGTCCAGCAAAAAATGATCATCTCCGCAAAAAAGTGCTTTCATCGTTGTCCCGAGCTATTGCCCTTGGGAGATCTAGAAAAAAGGGTATATCGTCTCCCCGATATGCTATTTCATCCACAAACAACCAATGCCTAGGCTTGCACAGTGCCTAACTCGCTATGATTGTTATTTTTTAGCGTGGTTCCAAAAGAGCCGCACCCAAAAGAAATTGAAGATTTACTCTATACTCATCCTGCCATAGCAGAAGTACAAGTCGTAGGAATACCAGATTTGGCAAAAGGTGAAATTGCTGTGGCCTGTATTGCTTTGAAGACTGGGCAATCGGTTACTGAAGAAGAAATTATACTGTTTTGCCGCAGTAACATCGCCAATTACAAAGTCCCCAAGCGTGTCCACTTTATGAAAGAACTGCCAAAAACTGTTACTGGAAAACTAGAAAAAGTTAGCCTCAGGGCTATTTTAAAAGACAGTAATTAGCATAGCTTTATGAATATGCACAAAATGGATAGGTCTAAAAAGTATAGTTGTCAATGATACAATATGGAAAAGGAGTTGAAAAAATGAAAAAAGCGATCTGTTTGCTGGCAGTATTGACGATGGTAGTGATTTGTTCAATTGGGACTCATAATGCTCTAGCGGCTGATAAGATTCAAATGGGATTGTACAGCATAGCCCCGCCGTTTTCCCCGGTCAATACAGCGATGGAAAAGATGAATGCGTATCTGAAAGAGGAAGGCAAGGGGGCTATTGAAGTTCAGTTGTATCCATCCGGGCAGTTGGGTGCTGAGAGTGCCGGCCTCAACAAGCTCCAGATCGGGGCGGTCCAGGCCGGAGCCATCACAGGAGTGGCTATCTCCACCATAGAGCCTAAAGCGAACATCTTGATGATGCCTTTCGTAATCCGGAGTTGGGAAGATGTGGAAAAACTTGCCAACAGCAAGATGATGAGTGAAATTGGTCTTTCTCTCGAGAAAAAAGGCCTGAAACTGATGGGAATTGGGAGCTACGGATTCTTTAATATTTTGTCTGTCAAGAAGCCTTTGGTGAAGCCGGCGGACTTCCCCGGAGTAAAGATCCGCGTGTTTCCGACCCCGGTATTGGTAGATCTATACAAGATTCTAGGTGCTTCGCCTACCCCGATCGCTTTCCCAGAAATATACACGGCTCTTCAGCAAGGAGTGATTGAAGCCACAGACGGGACGCTGGATAGTTCTCATGCCAGTAAACAGTATGAAGTTGCAAAGCATCTCACAAAGACCGAGCATATTCATGGCTGGTTTCTATACCTCGTGAATAAGGCTTGGTTCGATTCCTTGTCGACCGACAATCAGAAATTGCTGAAAGATGCTTTTGCCAAATTTTCCGCTGTGGCGAGAGTTGAAAGCAAGGCATACGACGATAAAATTTTCAAGATTTACGAAGATGCCGGTGTTGAAATTATCACCCTCTCTGAAGATCAGAGAAATGCCTTTAAAGAGATTGCGAATCCTATTCATGATAAGTATCGAGATGTTATAGGCGAAGATTTTCTGAATCGTTTCTATGAGGAAGTGGGTTTTACAAAGTAATTGTTACCTTGTTTCCATCCGGAAATGGTCTTTTTGGCCAATCTCGGCGTCAATCTGCGCATTTGCTTGTGCGGTGACCTACAGGTCGCCTCCGCGCAAACGCTTGATTTCCTTGATATTGGCCAAAAATCCTCATTTCCGGATTGGAAACTGGGTTCTACCGGGAATTCATTTCCGGATGGAAACTACCTTACCAAAAGATGGAACATGGGGTTTCCCATGTTCCATTAGGAGGGGAGGTCATATGTTGTCTGGATTGATGAAATGGATATCCAAAATTGAAAAATCAGCGATCGTACTGCTTTTTGCGTTCAATTTGGTTATATTATTTATAACTGTAATTTATAGATATGTATTGAATAACTCGCCAACGTGGCCGGAAGAAGCCAGCCGATATGTTATGATATGGATCATATATTTGGGAGTTTCACAGTCTATAGAAAAAAAGACCGAAATTCGTATCGACGCACTACAGCGATTTATAAATAAAAATTGGTTTAATGTATTTACTGAATTTTTCGCTATTTTCGTTTGTTTGGTAATTTCTGCAATGCTTTGCTACTATTCATATGATTTTACTAAAATATTGCATCAAAGTAGTTCGTTTGCAGCTTCCTTCTCCATGCCGATGTACCTCATCTATGCCATTATCCCTGCAACGACATTTCTTATGTTTGTGAAATACTTGTCGAGATTAGTGTCTCTTTTTAAAAACTGATTGCCAGCGAATGCGATACCATTTCGGCTGCACCGAATGAAAAGCCACATTCATTAAACCTTAGCCAGAAGGTTATCATATGGAGACAATAGCTTTAGTCATTGTCCTATTGGGCAGCTTTTTGCTGACAGTACCGATTGGATTGGCATTTATTGCAACGACTATCATTTTGATGTTGCTCTTTACCAATTTGCCTTATCTTATGGTTGCAGAGGGCTTGTTTTCGAAGTTGGATTCGTTTCCTCTAGAGGCAATCTTGTTTTTTATTTTGTTGGGCAATATTATGAAGGAGGGTAAATCCTCCCGATATTTGATTGAATTTACTAAAGCATTGATGTACCGGATTCCAGGGGGGTTAGGCATCGCCGGCATTACCGCCTGCGCGATTTTCGGGGCCATTTCAGGGTCGGCGACTGCGACGGTCGTAGCGATTGGGGCCATCATGGTCCCGGCGATGACCATGGCGAGATACGAAAAGGCGTTTGCCGTGGGATTGCTGACGACGGCCAGCATCCTGGGTGTCATCATCCCGCCGAGCATCCTGATGATCCTCTATTCCGTTGTGGCGAATGTCTCCATGGCCAAGCTCTTCCTGGGAGGATTTGTGCCCGGCATTATTCTGGCGATCGCTCTTTCCATTTACACTGCGGTCGTGTGCCGTAGACATGGATATGGGGTACAACCAGGAAAGAATGATCCCATCTTCGGTTCAGACGGTCTATTCAAGCCATTTAAAAACGCCTTCTGGGCACTTGCCCTCCCGTTTCTCATCCTGGGTGGGATTTACGGGGGCGTTTTTACTCCGACTGAAGCTGCTGTCGTTGGTTGCGTTTATGCATTGATCATCGAATGTTTCATGTATCGCACATTAAATATTAAATCATTTGTCGGTGGATTGAAGATATCCGGTATCACTACGGGGGCTCTGCTGATTACTCTCGCCGGGGCTTGTATATTTACAGATTATTTGACCTTGAAACAAATTCCGCAGGACCTGTCCGCCTTTGTAGTAGAAAATATTCATTCGCAATATGTTTTCTTACTGCTCATCAATATATTTTTCCTGTTTCTTGGGACTTTTATTGATCCGCTTTCCGCAATAATAGTCGTCACCCCCTTGCTGATGCCCACTGTGGAAGCGCTGAATATCGATCCGATATTTCTTGGAGTGATTTTGACCATCAACCTGGGGATAGGTTATTGTACACCGCCTCTGGGGGCCAATCTATTTGTCGCCGCACTGGTGATGGATGAGGCCTATTCAAAAATAGCCATTGCTGTCGTTCCAGCTATTTTGATCTGCTTGTTAGTCCTTGCATTATTGAATGTATTTCCTTCTATTGTTATGGTGTTGCCTAATCTGTTTATGTAAATTGATATTGTTTGCTTATATTGCTGAATTTATGTCGTTTTCATTGATGAATGGTTTTCGGGTAGTGCGCGGCGCGTAAACGATTTTAAAAAAATCTTTTGTTCAGAAAAATTGCGGATGGAATGATTATGGACAATAAAGATCTGTTGGAAGGGAAAAAGATCCTTCTTGTAGATGATGAGACTGATGTTCTTGAAACTTTAACGGATATTCTTAGTATGTGTAATGTTAAAACGGCTACCGATTTTGAAACTGCCAAAGCTCTTCTTGAAAATGAGAATTTCGATATCGCTGTGCTGGATATAATGGGTGTTGACGGATACAAGCTGCTCGAGACTGCAAAAAAACAAAAGATCATTGCAGTTATGCTAACCGCACACGCACTGAGTTTGGAGAATACTTTAGAATCGTTTAAGAAGGGTGCTGATCTATACGTTCCTAAAGAAGAGCTATCGAAAATCGCAGTGTATTTAGAGGATGTGTTGGAGGGTCGGGCGAAAGGTCGTCATTCGTGGTGGCGATGGATGGAAAGGTTCGGACCATACTATGATAAACGTTTTGGTGCCGATTGGAAGGAAAAAAGCGATAAGTTTCTTGAAATGTTAAAGTATCGCGTGTAACGGAAGGAGAATGAAACTCTAATTCGTTTCCATCCGGAAATGGTCTTTTTTGCCAATCTCAGCGTCAATCTGCACGTTTGCTTGTGCGGCGGCATAAAGGTCGCCTCTGCGCAAACGCTTGATTTCCTTGATTTTGGCAAAAAATCCTCATTTCCGGATTGGAAACTGGGTTGTACCGGGAAATCATTTCCGGATGGAAAGTAATAGGGTTTGTCTAATATTGGATCGTTTTGCTTTGGACAACAAACATTCGAATATTATGTCAGAGTGATTCGTGAATAAAAATTCTATTGTATATGAAATAGACCGTGGGGTTGGGCTCATTACACTCAATCGACCTGATTTTATGAATGCTATAGATGATCGAATGATTGACGAGTTGACAGAGTCTGTGCGTTTTTCTGAATCCTCCAGCGACGTCAAGGTCCTTGTGCTAACAGGGAATGGTCGTGCATTTTGTGCAGGTGCCGATTTACAGCGTTTTCGTGACGATTATGAAAAGTTCATTCGGGAAGGAAAAGCATCGGATTTTTATAAAAAATCGTTTCCGGAGCTTTTTTACCGTTTTCCGAAGCCGTTGCTGGCCGCGGTGAATGGGGCTGCCGTTGGCGTTGGAATGACTTTGACGCTCGCATGCGATATCCGTATCGCGGCTCATAGCGCCTACTTCTGCGCCCCTTTCGTCCACATTGGGCTTACGCCGGAATTCGGCAGTACATTTTGTTTGCCTCGACTGGTCGGGTATCCTAAGACGATGGAATGGCTCCTCACGGGGAGAAAAATATCCTCTGCTGAAGCGTTTGCAAATCGTCTTATCAATCAGGTGGTTGAGGATGATGCTCTTTTGCCTACAGTTGTCCAGCTCGCGGAGAAGATAGCGAAATTATCTGAAGAGACATGCGCTGCCATCAAGATGCTGATGCGTGAGGGGCAGGAAAGCGCTTTAGGCGATTGTATTGAAAAGGAAGAGCTTGTTTTTCGTGAATTTCAGAAGAACTCCACTCACTATGATCTGGTGCGAAGAATGATGCTGAAATTATGATTGTTTTTGGTAATTTCGGACTTATACTTTTTAAAGCTTAAAATAAAAATTTTTGTCTCACATGATAAATTCTATCACCGTGTGTGGATGCAAGTATTGAATTAGTTTCCATCCGGAAATGGTCTTTTTTGCCAATCTCGGCGTCAATCTGCACGTTTGCTTGTGCGGCGACCCACAGGGCGCCTCCGCGTAAACGCGTGATTTCCTTGATATTGGCAAAGCGGGAGCCGCCGCGAAGCGGTGGGACTGAGCACGCGAAGCGTGTGAAGAAAAAGTCCTCATTTCCGGATTGGAAAATGGGTTGTACCGGGAAATTACTTCCGAATGGAAACGAAGGTGAATGCGTTTCCACATAATGTAATGCGAATCGCGATGTCGCAGGTTAAGGTTGCTGCAGTTTGAGTGTAGTTTAAATATTTGAAATATGATCTTCTGGTTGAGATAGATTTAGTAGCTATTTGTATCAATATGGATGGAATAAATGAAACGCAGTGGTTTGACTGAAAAGCGTATATTGCAGGCAGCTTTAGTATTATTTGTACAAAATGGGTATCATGGGACATCTATCAATGATATTACTAAAAAGGTTGGGCTTACTAAGGGTGCTCTGTATGCACATTTTCAAAATAAGGGTGAACTGCTTATAAAGATAATTCATGAATTTAAAATTGAATATATCGATAAAATGATTAAAACTGTCAATTCACATATTGGAAATGCTATTGAGAAATTGAATTGCGCGATCACTTTTAGTTCCAGATTTGCACTTGAAAACCCTGATCTTTGTCTTTTCCTGACTTTTCTTACTACTGAATTGAATGCCGATGTTGATTTTGAGCCTGCATTGAAGGCTGTGTATAGAGAATATCAGAAGTTCATCAGTGAATTGATCAGGGACGGTATTCGACAAGGGTTGATCAATGCCGGGTTGGACCCTGAACTTGCTGCGTTGACCTTCATGGCGATTCATGACGGCGTGCTGCATCAGTGGGCCTTGAACCGGGATAACATCGACGGTGAAAAGTATGTTAAAACCTTCCGTTTTATCTTCATCAAGGGGTTGATGGCACAGGAAGAGAGAAATGCGGTGGCTGCATCGTAACGCTTATCCTGGTGTGGGTCGCTTTGATCGAATATGCGCCAGTGGGTATGTGGCAGAGGATTTGATGCTCAAAATGGGGCATCCCTTGATTGACGATGAGGGCTTCATGGCTTCTGGAATGGACATTTCCAGTGTCCATCCAAAGAATATGATCCATCATGGCCCAGTTTCCACTTCAGAAATATGGATTTTTTGCGAATAACTAGTGTCCATCCGGAAATGATTTTCTTATAGAACCCAGTTTCCGATCTGGAAATGAGGATTTTTGGCCAATATCAAGGAAATCAAGCGTTTGCGCGGAGGCGACCTGTGGGTCGCCGCACAAGCAAACGTGCAGATTGACGCCGAGATTGGCCAAAAAGACCATTTCCGGATGGAAACTAACTATGAAATCATACGTTTGTGCCGAGGCAACCTGGTGGTCGGCGCACAAGCAAACGTGCAGATTGGCTTCGAGATTGGCAAAAAGGCTATTTCCGGATCGAGACTTTCTAAGTTTGCATTACTGCAATGTCATGCGATGTTGTCCTGCAAAAATGCAGGCAGGTTAATAGGCCAGGCCGTTTGAAGACCGGCGCTCCGCATCTCTTAACATACTGTTTATTCTGCGAATTACAACTTCCGATTGTTGCTTCGTGTTTTTGGGCACGAACAATGCATCTAGCCTATCCAATACAGACTCTTGTCGAGAGGAATATCCGCGTAACGGGCGACCATCGATTCCGCGGGTGAATGGGTTGGCGGGTCGAGGGGCTACGTCACGATTCATGGCCGGTCCGTTGATTTGAGCCGGAGCCTGCCGGGAGCAGTCTTGCCCGGTTATTTGAACGAAAGAATTGTAGAAATGAAAGGAGATAAACAAGGTATGAAAGTAGCTGTCAGCGTCAGCGGCAATGATCTGGATGGGCCCATCGATCCCAGGTTCGGGCGGTGTGCACGGTTTATCGTTGTCGACCCGGAGACCATGGAATACGAGGTGTTCGACAACGGAAACGTTGCGCTGGGGGGAGGCGCGGGCATCAACGCCGCGCAGTTCGTGGCTTCCAAAGGTGCCAACGTCGTGATCACCGGGAACTGCGGGCCGAATGCCATGCGGACACTTTCCGCAGCGGGCGTTCGCGTGATTATTGGACAGGGAGGGACGGTTCGCGAGACCCTTGAGCGGTTTCGGCGCGGAGAGTTGGAAAGCACTACGAACGCGAACGTCAAAGATCATTATGGTCTTGGAGGGAACGCGGCATCTGCGCAAGGTTCCATGAGCGGAAGGCAGGGCGGAGGGGGTGGCCGCGGCGGCGGCATGGGGTGTCGAACCGCAGGCGGCGGCTCAGGGTGGTCAGGGGACGCAACGATGGGTCAAAGCACATCCCCCGGCGGCGGGTCGAATGCGGAGGAACTGCGGGGACTGGACGAGAGCGTCAAGGCCCTGCGGAGGCAGTTGGAGGCCCTCGAAGCTCGGATGAAGGAGATGGGAAAGAGTTGATGCGGCCGACCGGTTGTCTGGGGTGATGATTCCGATGAAGGTTGCTATTCCGGTTTGGGAGGGGAAGGTTTCTCCGGTTTTCGATACGGCCTCGCGTGTGCTGGTGGTCGAAGTGAAAAATCAGCACGAAACAGGGCGATTCGAGGCCCTTCTCGAAACAAATACGACCAACAGCCGTTGTGTCCTGCTGCGCGGACTGGGTGTTGAAACGCTGATCTGCGGGGCGGTCACCAAAGCGATCGCGCGCTCGCTCGCAGGGAGCGGAATCTCCGTTATAGCGTGGATTTCCGGCCCTGTGGAGGAGGTATTGAAGGCGTATCTGGACGGAAACCTTTTTCAGCCCCGGTTTCTCATGCCGGGTTGCCGACACGAGCATCATCCGGGGTGTCCGAGCGGGATAAAAGGTGGATGCCGGAAGCGATCCCGAGCGGATTACTCTAAAGACGGTTAAGGGGCAGTTTGCCGGGCCTCAGGAGGTTTGCCGCCGATCCGGTTTAGGCCGGGAAGGACCCGAGCGTAATCCTGCTGAAGGGCGCAGACCCGCTGAAGCGAGTCGATCTGTCGGGCATACAGGGCTTGGGTCGCGAAAACCTTGTCTGCACACATTTTTCATACTAGAATTCATCTATTTGGATTCCGAGGCCTGACGGCCCCGCTGCTGTCGGTAGGTTTACCGCGTGTGGGGCTCTGCATTCGGTTGACCGCAAGACCGGCGCAAATGGGTGCATCGGCTCGGTGAAAGATCTTTTCTGGGTGGATATAAATAACGCAAGAGGGAGGTTTTGAAATATGAGCGCTCAACAGAAACAAGGTGCCGGTTCGATCCAACAGCAGGCCCACGAGATTCAGGACCTGGAGATCAAGGAGCGGCTGGGACACATCAAGAACAAAATCCTTGTCATGAGTGGGAAGGGGGGCGTCGGCAAGAGCAGCGTCGCCGCTTATCTTGCGGTTGCCCTTGCGAGACGCGGGTTCAAGGTAGGGCTCATGGATGTGGATTTGCATGGTCCCAGCATCCCGAGGATGCTTGGATTGCAGGGGACGATCGGCGAGGGCAGCCGCTCGGGGAAAGCGAAACCGGTCCAGTACCTGCCGAACATGGAGGTGATCTCCATCGAGAGTCTTCTCGGGGACGACAAGGATGTCGCGACCATCTGGCGTGGACCGCTGAAGATCGGCGTCATTCGGCAATTTATTTCCGATCTGGAGTGGATGGATCTCGATTACATGGTGATCGACTCCCCTCCGGGGACCGGTGATGAACCGCTTACGGTTGCTCAGACGATCCCGGATGCAAAGGCGTTGATTGTGACGACGCCTCAGGAAGTCAGCCTGGCGGATGTGCGTAAATCGATTCATTTTTGCCGGCAGGTCAAGATGGACATCCTCGGGCTGGTGGAGAACATGAGCGGGTTGAAGTGCCCGCACTGTGGTGAGATGATCCCGCTGTTTATGGAACACGGCGGCATGCTGACCGCAAAGCGCGAGGGCCTGCGTTTTCTGGCGAGCTTGCCGATCGAACTCCAGGTGGTGCAGAACGGCGATTCGGGGAATATGGCGATCCTCGATCAGCCGGACCTGCCCTATGCCCAGGCCTTCAACAAGATGGTCGATCAGATCGTGGAGATCATGCCCGCAGCCGGGCGGCCTTCCCCGGCGCAGCAAACCGGCAAAGGCGGCGATCGCGCAGCACCTGCTGCAGAGAGCCGGAAAATGGTGGTTGTTCCGGTCATAGATGGGAAATTATCTGCGCATTTCGGTCATTCGGAGCAATTTGCCTTTGTTCAGACCGAAGGCGGCAAGATTGTAGGTACGGACCTGCGCAATCCGCCGCCCCATCAACCGGGCGTCATTCCGCAGTGGCTTCATGAACAGGGGGTCAGTGTCGTGATAGCGGGCGGACTGGGTGAGATGGCTCAGCAGGCATTGAGGGAAAAGAATATCGAGGTGATCGTAGGCGCCCCGATGGGGACCGCAGAATCTCTTGTCAATCAGTATCTGGCGGATGCTCTGGTGACGGGCACTAACGTCTGTGATCATTGAGCAGTGAGTCCGGTATGGAAAGGAGGTACGACATGACGCCGCAAGGACAGGGTTCAGGCCAGGGCGGAGGCCGGGGTCAAGAGCTATCGGGTAAGGGCCGGGGTGCCGGAGGCGGGCGCGGTCTTGGGCCGGGTGGTGAGTGTGCGTGCCCCCAGTGTGGGGAGCGGTTGCCGCATGAGCGGGGGACGCCGTGTTTCGAGATGAAATGTCCGAAGTGTGGCGCCCCCATGACACGTGTATAGCGATGCCCTTCGCGCCGGGAGACGGCTTGTGCTTCCAGCGTGATTGAGACATAATGCCTCCCAGGGTCGACCCTGCGGGTGATTTCCGGTGCGCGGCGTTTCAATGGATTTTTCTCCTGGAATCAGGGGGATCCAGCAGCCGTAAATATCTCCGGGAGTCTGGTGTCCGGCGGGAGGATCCTAATGAGTTTCCATCCGGAAAGGGTCTTTTTGGCCAATCTCGGCGTCGATCTGCAAGTTTGCATGTGCGGCCGCCAGGTCGCCTCCACGCAAACATTTGATTTCATTGACATTGGCCAAAACGGGACCCGTGCCGAAGTGGGACTAAGCAAGCGAAGCTTGTGAAGAAAAATCCTCATTCCCGGATTGGAAACGGGGTCGTGCTGAGAAAAGCATTCCCGGCTGGATGCTAATTATCGATAGAGGAGGATGGTTTGATCCATGAAAGGTGACTTGGAGGATTTCGTTCAGGAACTTCAGGAAAAGATCTACGAGGAGACCAAAGCGGCCTATGGTGAAGCTGCTTTCCAACGGTGGCTCAACCCAAAATATCATGGTCGGATGGATGACGCCGATGGATACGCGCGAGTGCGAGGATCCTGCGGCGACACGATGGAGATCTTCCTGAAATTTGAAGGAGACAGGGTGGGTGCGGCCCTTTTCGATACGGATGGCTGTGGATCGAGTGCCATTTGCGGATCGTTTGCGGCTGAGATGTCGCTGGGCAAGAGCCCGGACGAACTTCTCGATCTGACCGGTGAAGCGATTCTCGAAAGATTGGGGGGGCTGCCCGAAGAGGAGCAGCACTGCGCCGTGCTCGCCGGCGAAACCCTCCAGGAAGCCTTGAGCGACTATATGCTGAAGCAGACGAGGAAGACAGACGTACCCTCGGAACGAGGTTGAAAGACATGATTATTAGCGTAGCCAGCGGAAAAGGGGGAACAGGCAAGACCACTATCGCGACCAATCTGGCCCTTTCCCTGGACGAACCCCTTGTATTTCTGGATTGTGATGTAGAAGAACCAAACGCACACCTTTTTCTGCAGACGGATCTGGGCAGTCCCGAGGTTGCGACGACCCCGGTTCCTCAGGTCGACGAGAGCAAATGCACGTTGTGCGGCAAGTGCGGCGAGATCTGCCAGTTCAAGGCGATCATCGTGATCGGCGAGACGGTTTTGCCTTTCGAGGAACTCTGCCACAGCTGCGGGGGTTGCATGGAGGTATGCCCGGAGAAGGCGATCAGCGAAAAGGCGCGGGAACTCGGTGTCATTGAAGAGGGCAGGCGGAACGGCATCCGTTTCGTGCACGGCCGGCTGCGGATCGGAGAAGCCATGGCGCCTCCGCTGATCAAAAAGGTCAGAGCCAAGGCCCCTGTGGACGGTTTGACCATCATCGACGCGCCCCCCGGCACGTCGTGCCCGGTGATCGCCGCTATGAAAGGGGCTGATTTCATCCTCCTGGTGACGGAGCCGACACCCTTCGGCCTTCATGATCTGGAACTGGCGGTAGGCGCCGTGCGGGTTCTGGGCATCCCGTGCGGCCTCATTATCAACCGGTCGGACCTTGGCGATCGGAAGGTCTATGATTATGCCAAGAAAGAAGACATCCCCATCCTGATGGAAATCCCGTTCGAGCGGCGGATCGCCGAGGCCTACTCCCGTGGGATTCCAGTAGTCGAGGCATTCCCCGATTGGAAGGAGAGGTTTGTGCAACTCTATCGGGATATCGAGGATGCGGCTGCAAGGAAGGGGGTGTCGGCATGAAGGAACTGGTGGTTATCAGTGGCAAAGGAGGAACAGGCAAGACGAGCCTCGTGGCGGCCTTTGCCGCCTTGGCAGGGGGAAAGGTCATGGCGGATGCGGATGTGGATGCCGCCGATCTCCATTTGATTCTGGCTCCGCGTGTCGAAGAAAGCCATGGGTTTGAAAGCGGCCGGACGGCGGTGATTGTGCCGGAGCGATGCACGCAGTGCGGGTTGTGCCGTGAGTTGTGCCGGTTTGAAGCCATCAGCGAAGCGTTCGAGGTCGACCCGATCGACTGCGAAGGGTGTGGGGTTTGCGTCTATTTCTGCCCGGAGAAGGCGGTGGATTTTCCACTGAACCGGTGCGGGGACTGGTTCGTATCGGAGACCCGCTATGGACCCATGGTGCATGCACGGTTGGGGATTGCCGAGGAAAATTCCGGCAAGCTGGTCAGCCTCGTGAGGCAGGAGGCCAAACGGATCGCCGAAGAAAAAAATCTCGGGCTGATCCTGACGGACGGCCCTCCGGGGATCGGCTGCCCCGTCATCGCTGCGATCGGGGGGGCTGCAGGGCTTTTGATCGTCACGGAGCCTACGGTGTCAGGGCGGCATGACATGATGCGGGTAGCGCAGCTTGCCGCCCACTTCAGGGTCCCGGCCATGGTTTGTGTGAACAAATACGATCTCAATCCGGAAGAGGCGGAAGGTATCGAGACCTTCGCGCGCGAAAACGGGATTACGGTCCTAGGCCGCATCCCCTTCGACCCGGTGTTTACCCGGTCCATGGTCGTAGGCCAGACCATTGTGGAATATGACGAGCGATCGGAGGCGGTCGAAAGCGTAAGATCCATCTGGAAGCAGTGTTCCGAGGTTCTGGGTTTGTAAACCGGCCTCGGATGTTTACCGGCCTTCCCGGTCGGCGAGTCATCGTTCTTCTCTCTGCATCTCCCTCCTGAAGGCTGAGAGGACCCTCGGGGCCCCCTCAGCCGCATACCCTTTACCGAGCTTTTCGCCATGGGGAGGATCAAGAGCCCTGGCGAATCCGGCCATCTCAAAATGCTTTTACGGGAAGATGCCGGGGTTCATCAGACCTGTGTTTTCATCCAGCCCGAACATGATGTTCATGTTTTGTACGGCACTGCCTGCCTGGCCCTTGACAAGGTTGTCGATGTGGCTGACAACGATCAGTTTGCCGGTTCTCTCATCGATGTTGACGCTCAGGTTGCAGAAGTTGCTGCCGCGCACGTTGATACTGCTTTGGGGCTTTTCGGGGCCGAAGACCCTTACGAAGATGTCTTTTCCGTAAAAGGAACGGTAGGCGTCGAGGACCTGCGGAAGACTTCGGCCGGGCTTCAGACTGCCGTAGATGGTGGAGAGGATCCCTCTGCACAGGGGAACGACATGGGGTGTGAAGGTGATGGTGACCGCTGTGCCGGCCAGGAGCCCCAGTTCCCTTTCGATTTCGTAGACATGTTGATGCCCGGAAACCTTGTAGGCGTTCATGGCCTCGTAGCGCGCGGGGTAGTGGAAGGTGGGCGAGGGCTTTTTCCCGGCGCCGGAGACGCCTGTCTTGGCGTCGCAGATGATGCCATCCAGATCGATCAGGCCTTCCTTGACGGCCGGGGCCAGGCCCAGGATGCAACTGACCGCGAAACAGCCGGGGTTCCCCACCAGATCGGATCGCGAGATGCCGTCGCGATGCAGTTCCGCCAGGCCGTAAACGCTCTTGGGCAGGATATCCGGCGATGCGTGGGGCTCGGTCCTTCCGATCCGGGCGGCATACCCGGCGTAGGTGTCGGCGTCATTGAAGCGGAAATCGCCGCTGTAATCAATGACCTTGGTGCCTTTCCGAAGCCAGTTCGGCCCCCCTTTTTGCCCGACGCCGTCCGGGGTGGCGAAGAAGACTACGTCGAAATGCTCGGGCAGGTCCGGATCCTGAGGGTTGCGCAGCGGGAGGTCGCAGAAGCCGGTCAGGTGGGGATAGAGGTCGCTGATAGCCTTGCCGATATCCTGCTGGTCGATCAGGGCCGCTATTTCAGCTGCAGGATGGCGGTTGAGAAGTTCTACGGCGCCACAGCCGCCGTATCCGCCGGCGCCGATGATGCCTACCTGGATCTTTTTCATATTGAGAGACCTCGTAAATGGTTCAACGGTTCAGGCCGGCGGGGCACCGCCGGGGTGTTCGTCCAATCACCCCGGATCGGGGCAAGGTCGGCCGCGGAAAACCCTCAGACATTGAAACGGAAGGTAATGATGTCACCGTCCTTCACGCGGTAATCCTTTCCTTCGAGACGCACCAGACCCGCCTTTTTGCATTCGAGAAAAGAGCCTTTTTCCTTGAGATCGTCGAAATGAAACACCTCGGCCCGAATAAAGCCCCGCTTGATGTCGGAATGGATCGCGCCCGCCGCTTCGAGGGCGGGTGTGCCGTCCGGGATGGGCCAGGCCTTGACTTCGTCCGGGCCCACCGTGAAAAACGAGATGCGGTTCAGGAGTTCGAAGGAACGCCGGATCACGCGGTCGAGTGCGGATTCCGCAATATGATAGGCCTCGCGGAATTCCTCGGCCTCTTCGGGGTGCATGTGGGCGATGTCTTCTTCGAGACGGCCGCGCACCACCATCCGGTCGGCGCCGGTGGGGTCCGTGGACCACTCCGGCAGGGTCTCGTCTTCGTCCTGGTTGTTGAGGATGATCAGCATCGGTTTGGCCGAAAGGAGCGTGAAGCCCCGCAGTTCCTGCGCCTCGGCGAGTTCCGGGTCCGAGCGGAGCGCTATGCCTTTCTCCAGAATGGCCCGGCAGGCGCCCAGCCGTTCAGGTTCTTTCCCTTCCGGCGGTTTGCCGCGCCTGCGATCGAGTTCCAGCCGTTCGAGCCGCTTTTCCACCACGACGAGATCGTTTAGGATCATCTCTTCCTCGACCTGCCGAAAGTCCTTTTCGCTCTCGGGCGGGGCTCCGTCCAAGGCCGGGAAATTCCGGACGACGTGGAGCAGGGCGTCGCAGTTGCGGACCTGGGACCACAGTGCTCTTTCAGCCTTGGACGCCTTTACGGAGGGGATCTCCGAGGGCAGTAGGTATTCGATCCGCGCTTGGGAGATTTTCTTGGGCTGATAGATGTCGCTCAGATAGTCGATCCGCTGATCCAGAACGGTGATCGTTGCGATCCGCGGGTCCGAGGCGCCGGCACTCTGCCCGGGGCTGTCGCCCCTGGCGCCGGTCAGTGCCGCAAAAACCGTCGCTTTGCCAGCTTCGGGAAGTCCGATGATGCCGAGTTTCATAAGTCTTAAACTATCCTCAGGGCCTTGTCCGGGCGTTCCGGGTCCATTGCGTGCCGGACGCAAGTTTCTTGCCTGCCGGCGGGGGTCATCTGCACCGGAACCTTATAACAAGGCGTTCTGTGAAAATCAATGCGCCAGTCGATCCGTCAGCTTCCGCTGCGCCATTTTCTGAGCAGGATATAGATGGCGCCCGTACCGCCGTCATAGGGTCTGGCGGTCGAAAAAGCCAGTACGATGCGTTTCACACTGCCGCGATTGAGCCACACGGGCAGACGCTCCTTCAGCACCGGGATGTTGTTCTCGGAATTCAATCCGCGCCCATGGACGACCAGGACACAGCGGAGCCCCAGTTGGTGGCTGCGCATCAGGAAATCCCGCAGCTGCGTTTCCGCTTCCTGCTTCGTCAGGCCGTGCAGGTCGATGTAATCCTGAACGGGAAATTCGCCGCGCTTGAGGCGCAGCATGAGTTTGCGGCTGAATCCCGGGACGCACCCTTCGATGTATTCGTCGCTGAAGGTGATGTCGAGTTCCGCCGCGCCGCTCACCAGGTCGGAGAGGTGCGCCATCACCTCCAGTTCGTCGTCCCGCGTGGCATGCGGCGGACGAAGCTGCGGGTCCGGCTGCGGTGTGACAATGGCCTTTGCGCGCACCAGGGGTTTGACGTCCGTCATGGCACGGAGAAAAATATCCGTCTCGTCCGGGATTTCCCGGGGCGCCTGCGGTGGGGCCGCAGCAACCGGGGTCGGAGGCTCTTTTGGCTGGCGCTGTTTGGGACGGATGTCCAGGACCGGGTTGAATGGCCCGTCCAGGGATTTTTCCGCGCCCGGAGTGGGCGCCGTCCGTTTTTTCTTTCTCTTGCGCGGCATAGGTTCGAATACGCATCGTCTGGTGAATATGGCATCCCTTTTGCTTATACAAAAGGGGCTTGAAATCATGCCTTAAATAAAACTATAACACTTCCATCCCGACCTGTCAGGACCTAAAGCGGCATGCACCCGATAGGGCGTGCTGGTCTGCTGTGATTTCCTGACAGGCGAACGGGCCTTCTTTCGAACGGTGGTTCAATGAGGGGTCGGTCCCCTGTCCGGGCCAGGGCGGGCAAGAGGACCTGGTGGGTGGGGTTTGAAAGGAGCCGTCAGGCAGGGCCCCAGATGGAATATCCGGTTGCGGTTGCGAAAAACGAGGGTTTGTGGTGCGGCTGTGGGCCGCTCCGGCGGTCGGCGCCGCCGGCCGATCAAAGAGGTCAGCGAACAAACCCCTTGCGGGAGGAAAACGGGAGGAACCGACAGAGTGGCATTCCCGGGAAAGGTTCGATATGGCACGTGTTGACGACTACAAGAAGGCGGCGGAGATCGCCAGGAACGCCCTGAAAGAGATGAACCCGAAGCGGGTGGCGGACAGGACCGGAGGGCGCATTGAATGGGCGGAGGGCCATGACCCGTGTCTGTTCATCCATTTCCTCAACCGCTCGGTGAAGGTCTGCTGGCCCGAGGTTCTGCCGGTTTATGAAGAGACCGGCGAAGAACTCCCCATCCAGCAGCAGGTCCTTCTGCTGCATTTTCTGGAAGGGACCGGCCCGGGGGCGCCGAGCGGGGAATGGGTCGCTTATCAGGAGATCCCCGACGGCAAGTTTTATCTGGATCCCTTTTTGCGGAGGGCCAAGAACCCCATGGTGCAGACCTTTGGTGAGCAGCCGGAGCGCCTGGTGACACTGGCGGAAAAGGCCTACAACGGAAAACAGGCGCAAGAAGGGGATGCGTCCGTTATCGTCGAAGCCCTGCCGGGGCTGCCGGTGCTGCTGATTTTGTGGCAGGGAGACGACGAGTTTCCGCCTGAGGGAAACATCCTCTTCGATCGGAGCATCATCGGCGCTCTTTCGGCCGAGGATATTGCCTGGCTTTGCGGGATGATCATCTACCCCCTGGTGGGAATGGCAAAGCAGGCCTGATTCCCGGACCGGCGCTGTCGCGCTGCCCGGGACGAATCCTTGAAACCGTTTTCGGCGGCCGAAGCCGTCTGGAAAGGTCGATCTATGTCAGGAGAAAAACCGCTGGTGGGCGTGGTCATGGGGAGCGCATCCGACCGCGATGTGATGCTGCCGTGCGTCCAGACCCTGCAGGACCTGGAAATACCTTGCGAGGTGAAGATCCTCTCGGCCCATAGGACGCCCCAACGGGCTCAGGAATATGCGATGGGAGCTGCCGGGAGAGGCCTTCGGGTCCTGATCGCCGGAGCCGGCTGGGCCGCGCATCTGGCCGGAGCCCTCGCTGCCAACAGCCTCCTGCCGGTCATCGGTGTGCCCATCGACTCTTCCCCGCTCAAAGGGCTGGATGCGCTTCTGGCGACGGTCCAGATGCCGCCCGGCGTGCCGGTCGCTACGATGGCGATCGGCGGAGGGGGGGCGAAGAATGCGGCCCTTTTCGCGGTCCAGATCCTGGCCTTGCAGGACAGTGAGACTTCCCGGCGCTTCATGGAGTACCGCCGGGAGATGACCGCCGCGGCGGAGCGGAACGAAGATCGTTGGGGTCTTTAGATGTTCGGACGACTGAGGTCGTTGCGGTGCAGCCGCCTTATGAGCGTCACCCCGCCTTGGCGCGCGCGCTGGAGGTCCTCAGGAGAGGGGGCCTGGTGGCCTTTCCGACCGAGTCCTTCTACGGGTTGGCCGCGGATATTGGTCATGAGGCCGCTCTGCGAAGTCTCTATGCCGCCAAGGGGCGCAACTCCGCAGAACCGCTGCTGATCCTGGTCGATGGGGCCGCGGCGGCGGAGGGTTTGGCCCTGCGTGTCTCTCCGCTTGCACGGCGCTTGATGCGTGTTTTCTGGCCTGGAGGGTTGACATTGGTCTTCGACGCCGATCCTTCCGTTTCCAGGCTGCTGACCGCGGGCACCGGTAAGATCGGAATCCGCTGGTCCAGTCACCCGTTGGCCGCGGCATTGCCGGCCGGCCTGGGCGGGCCGGTGACCGGCACGAGCGCCAACCGGTCCGGCTCTCCTCCCTGCGTCGATGCCCGGGAGGTGGCGGCCCAACTGGAAGGGCATGTGGATCTGATCCTCGATGGAGGCAGGACAGCGGGGTTGGCGCCGTCGACCGTGCTCGATGTGAGCGGCGATGCACCGAAGATCCTGCGGGAAGGCATGATCTCCGAGGAGGCGTTGATGAAGGTCATCGGCGCTTAACGCCCCGCGGGGCCGGGGTGACGCTATGCTGCAACAGCCGTTTCCTTTCGCGGAGCCACAGGTACACGATGACCAGAAAGGGCTCGAAGCGGATGACGAGATTGTCTATGAAGGTCCAGGAAAATTCCCAGAAGGCAGTTTTCACCGCAGAGGGTTCGATGACCCTCAGATTGGTCAGGTAGCCATAGATATGCGCTGCGTTGAAAAAGTAGACGAAGAGCAGGTGGACGAGGATGATCAACCCGATGGCCTCGCAGAAATGCATCGGACGCCATCGGAAAATCGGTGTGAGGGCAATCATGATTGCCAACGTGAGCGGCAGGTTGAACGAAAAATTGGAGATGTTCAGCTTGAGCTGGATGACGGTGTCGGCTACGCCTTCGGGGGTCAGGACAGGTTTGGCGTGAACGATGTCGAGGACCTCTTTTCCCTTCTTGAAGGTTTCGAGCCGGGTCTGGAAGGTCGCTGCCGCGAGATAGGTGCCGGTTTCGCCCAGGATGCCGCCGTAGGTGGGCTTGAGGAGGGTTATCCACGCGACGAGGCAGAGAGGATAGGCGACGAGAAAGATCAGAAACGCCGTGAGGATCCTTTTCTTTCTGTCGGGCGGAGATCCGGCCGCGAGCTTCTTCTTGGCTGTGTTTTTTCGCATGGGTCCTTTCCTGCTCTGGCCGTTCGTCGCCCGTTCCTGCTGGCGGGAGGATGACCCCCCCCGGCCGTTCCGGCGGTTGAGAGATTTCGCCGCGCGGTATCTCTTGCATGTCAGACGATACAGATCTCATCCGGAAAATGATTGAGCTTTTGAAGGCCGTCCGGGGTGGCCAGAAACGTATTTTCGATTCCGACCACCCCTTCCCCCGGGAAGATGTATTTCGGTTCCATCGCGATGACCATCCCCTCCTTGAGAGTCATGGGGATCCCGCGCCCGATCACCGGCCACTCGTCCAGTTCGAGCCCGACCCCGTGGGCCACAAAAGGGACCGCTTCGGGGTAGCCCATGAATCCTTTCGAAAGGCCGGCCTCGTCCGCCATCTGAAGTGCCAGATCATACAGATCCGAGGCGGGGGTCCCCGGCAGCGCCCGCCGTGCGACGGCGTTCTGAATATCGCACATGACACGGTGGGCGCGCTGGAATTTTTCCGACAACGACCCGATGGCAAAGATTCTTGCCTGATCTGCGACATACCCATTCACATTGGCGGTGTAGTCGACAATGACTGGTTCGTGGGGCCGGATGGGGCCGTGGCCGGCCCCCTGGGAATAAAATGGACCCGGACCTTCGCCCCCGGTCGGCCCGGGAGCGTTGCTCGGGGCAGTCGAACTCTTGCCGGCGAGCACATGTCCATAGAAGCACTCTGAGTTGAAGGCCCGCGTCCGCAGGATGCCAGGGTGCCCCATGCGGCGGTAGCAGGCCTCCAGTTCGAGGGCCAATGCGGATTCGGTCGGTGCGTTTCGAATGATAAGGGGCACTTGGGCCAGCAGGTTGTCCGCCATGGCTGCCGCTCGGGTGATGCAATCGATTTCATAAGGGGATTTGATCATCCGCACGCGGCGTACGAGGCTGGTGGCGTCTTCAAAAGTACACTGCGGGAAGTGTTTGATGTAGGTCAGATAGAGCCTGGCCGGCAGGACATCCAGTTCCAGACCGATTCGCCGCGGCGGCGAATGCTGGTGGCCGTCGATCAGGTCGGGAAGTTGGGAGAAGGAGCCGAGGGGCACGATCGCGTCGAGGCGCGCATCCTGCCTGGCGCGTTCGATGCTCTTGCGCACCATGAGGAGCGCCTTCCCGGAGGTCGGGATCCAAAGGTGCGCGTCCTGGTCGCACCCGGAAAAGTAAAAGACATCGACTTTTTCAACCAGCAATGCGCCGTCGAGTCCACTGGTGTCGAGCATGGTCTGGAGGCGGGCGATCCGGCCCGCGATTTCACTACGCATGGAGAACGTTTGCATGGATTTCTCCCTGATCGGCAAGAGGCTTGACTTCTAAGCCAAAATTTCATTATATCAAAACACTCGATAATACAGACCTGCCCCAGGTGCGTCCCGGTTGGTGAAAATCCGCGCCGCCACGGAGAATGCAGGCGTTTGCGACGTTAAGGGCCCTAAGGAAGGCTGTTCACCAGGCACGGACCGATGTTCGATCCAAAGCTGGATCCGACGAGCCCACGGCTTCAGGGGATCCCCCCGGTTTGAGCGGAAAAGGGGCGGCCGCCGCCGGCAGGCGGGGTCGAAAGCCCCTTTGGCGCCTGCAGTTTCCTGCGGGATTTTTTCACAGATTGCATGTACAAAGGAATAGGGCCGCTCACGCCCCGAAGCGGAGGCGGCTCTTCTGACTCACGCTCTGGAACCTCGGGGCGTCTGCCGGTTTCCCTGCCCCGCAGAAAACCCGACCGTATCATACGTTTTGAAGGCGTATGGGGGCAAGGGCCATTTCCAAGTTTTTTGCGCCTTGCCATCGAAAAGGTTGGTATGCCTCTCCTGGATGAAAGACATCGTCATGGATAAAGCGCCCAAAACGGTTAAGGCAAACCTGGAATATCTCAGAAAACTTTTCATCATGCCCGATTCGCCGGACAAGTTCATCGAGTTCGGCCGTGAACTGCTGGAAATGCTTCACGAATTTTTTCAGGAAAAGGGCGGTATCCACAGCAGCATCAGTCTGCCTGATTTGACCCGGATTTTCAATCAGACAACGGTCCCTGACAAACCCCAATTGATCAAAGACGTGTTGGCGGAGATCAAGCAGAAGATTATCAAACACTCTGTCAAGGTCGGCAATCCTTACTATATCGGGCACATGATCAGCGCGGTGCCTTACTTCATGATCCTGCTCGAAATGATCATCGCCGCCCTCAATCAGAATCAGGTCAAGATAGAGACGGCAAAGGCATCGAGCTTTGTCGAGCGGGAAATCATCGCCTGGATGCATCAACTGGTCTTCGGTCGCCGGGAGCGTTTTTACGAGAAGCACATCCAGGACCCCCGGGTGGCCTTGGGCAATGTCACCGCCGACGGGACCATTGCCAACCTGACGGCCTTGCTGGTGGCGCGGGAAAAGGCCTTCCCCCCCGATGGGGATTTTCCCGGTGCGAGGGGCGCCGGAATAGGCCGGGCTCTGAGCCATTATGGCTTCGATCGAGCCGTGGTGCTGGTGTCGACCCGCGGCCATTATTCGATCAAAAAGGCGGCGAGTATCATCGGCATCGGCGAGGAAAACGTCGTCACCATACCGGTGGATGAGTGCAACCGCATCGATCTGCGCAAGCTGCGCCGCCGAATCAGGCAGTTCCAGCAGGATAAGGAAAAGGTAAAGGTGATGGCGGTGATCGGTATCGCAGGGACGACCGAGACGGGCAACGTGGACAATCTGGCCGAACTGGGGCAGATCGCGAGGGAGGTGGGTGCGCATTTTCATGTGGATGCCTGCTGGGGTGGTTCCGCCCTCCTCGTGGACGAGTACCGGACGCTCTTCAAGGGGATCGAGCAGGCCGATTCGGTGTCCATCGATGCGCACAAACTGCTCTATTGCCCGATGACAATGGGGATGGTCCTCTTCCGGAGTGAGAGGGACCTCCATGTGATCCGACATTCCTCTCAGTACGTCATTCGCAGAAATTCGGTGGATACAGGACGGTTCACGATCGAGGGTTCACGGCCCTTCGCCTGCCTGAAACCCTGGGCCGCCTTGAAGATCATGGGGCGGGACGGCTACGGGCTGTTGTTCAAGCAGGCGCAGCTTTCCACCAAACGGCTGAAGGAGATCCTGGACCACTGCGGAAACTTCGAGACCATCAGCAAGCCCCAGTTGTTTATCCTCGCTTACCGGTTCATTCCGGAGGCCGCCCAGGAAAGGCTTCGCACCCTGCAGGGGGTCCTGCGGGATTGTTCTCCAAACTGCAGGGACGAGGTCAAGGAACTGGAGCAGAAGATCCGCAAGCTCAACCATCTGATCAACGGGCTGAATATCAAGCTGCACAAGGCCCTCCGAAGGGACGACAGCACCTTCGTTTCCCGCACGACCCTCGAATCCACGCGCTACAGGCCTCAGAATATCGTCGTACTGCGGGCGGTCCTGGTGAACCCGCTGACGAACCGCCAGATCCTCGAAGAGATCGTCAGCACGCAAAACCGGATCGGGATGCAGATCTGGAAAGAATTCCTGCCGGCTTTTGGCAGGATCGCTGAGGAAACCGCCGAGCAGAGGGAGGCCCGGGCCTAAGCGGAGCGCTTTTTCCCCTGGTTGGCGACGGCCTCTTGAGCCTTTTTGACCTTTTCCGGGTCCCCCAGGTAGGTGCTTCTGAGGGGTTTCATCTGCCGGTCGAGTTCATAGACGAGCGGGATGCCCGTGGGGATGTTCAGCCCGACGATGTCTTGCTCCGGGATGCCGTCCAGATATTTTACAAGGGCCCGCAGGCTGTTGCCGTGGGCGGCGATGATGACCCGCTTGCCCTCCTGGATCGTGGGTGCGATCACGTTCGACCAATACGGCAGAAAGCGATCGACGGTATTTTTGAGGCACTCGCTCAACGGGAGTTCAGCGGGGTCGATGTCCCTGTAGCGGGGGTCGCTGCCGGGGTACATAGGATCCTCGCGGCTGAGCGGCGGGGGCGGGATATCGTAGGAGCGGCGCCAGATGAGTACCTGGGCCTCTCCGTGCCGTTCGGCGGTCTCGGCCTTGTTCAACCCCTGCAGGGTTCCGTAGTGGCGCTCGTTCAGACGCCAGTTCTGCCGAATGGGGATCCACATGAGATCCATTTCGTCAAGGGTGATCCACAGGGTTCGAATGGCGCGTTTGAGAAGGGAAGTATAGGCGAAGTCAAAGGTGAAACCCTCCCCGCGCAAAATTCTGCCGGCCTCGCGGGCCTCCGCCAGGCCCTTTTCGGACAGGTCCACGTCGACCCAGCCGGTGAAGCGGTTTTCCTTGTTCCAGAGGCTTTCTCCGTGACGGAGCAGAACGAGTGTGTACATGAGGATTCTCCTTGAAACGTCGTGGGTCGGCCTTGCGCCGGTTTCTGAGGCATAAAAACCATAAATTCCGGACATTGGCAAGAGAATAGTACCTCCTGAACGGATTCATCGGAGGGCGGAGGGGGCATGTCGTCCGCCTGGAAACGCTTCTCCGGTGGATAGGATATCGAATCATCGGTTTTCATGGGGTTTCTTACAGAGAGGCGGGTGTTTCGAGTGACGGGCTGATCTGCGGGTCGGCGCGGGGCGTCTGCTTCCATCCGAATTTTCATGAAGGAGGGCCGTATGTTCGAGTTGGGGGAGATTGTCGATCTGGCGATCCAGATCGAGCGGAACGGGGAGCGCACCTATGCGGAGGCGGCCCGAGGGGCGAAACGTCCGGACATCGTTTGCGTATTGGAAAAGTTGGCCGCCGATGAGCGGGAGCATGTGGACTGGTTCGAGGCGCTCAAGAAGGAATGCGCCGACGAAACACGGGATGAATCCCTGCGGGATTTTGGACGCCGGCTCCTCGGAGATATCCTGGGCGAGCAGCGGTTTTCTTTGGCTGAGGTGGATTTCGGGCGGGTCGACACCGTCAGGGAGGTTCTGGGAGCCGCCCTCGAATTCGAAAGGGACACCATCCTCTTTTATCAGATGATCCAGGCGGCTATAGCCCACCCGGCTGTTTCAAAAGGTCTGCAAAAGATTATTAATGAAGAAAACCAGCATGTTGAAATGCTCGAAGCCTTCGTTTCGGATCCGCTCAAACCGCTTGACAGGCCCTGAGCCCTTTTCTATATTAGCTCCACCCAAAATTTGGATCCTCTATTATCCTGATCCGCGTCGGTCAACGGCATTCAGCGCTTTCCGGCAGGGCCGGAGAGGGCAGGTTGCAGCTGGGCCGTGCGGTGATCCGACTCCGTTCATGACACCCGATCAGGGCTTCAGCCTCCTCAGACTCCGTGGGTTTCAGCATTCCAACCCATTTTTTCAGGTGAATAAGGGCGCCGTCCGTCGGTGGCAGGAAGGCCCGAAAGACAGCGTACGGCGGAAGAGGGCGGGCTTTGAACCGTGGCGGGAGAACCTATTTTCAGGGAGATAAGTATGCCAAGACGTGACGACATCAAGAAGGTGATGATCATCGGATCGGGGCCCATTGTCATCGGCCAGGCCTGCGAATTCGATTATTCCGGTACACAGGCCTGCAAGGCCCTGCGCAAACTGGGCTACGAAATCGTGCTGGTCAACTCCAACCCGGCTACGATCATGACGGATCCCGGGATAGCCGATGCGACCTATATAGAGCCGCTCAACCTGCAGACCATGGCCGAGATCGTCGAAAAAGAGCGCCCCGACGCCATCCTGCCCAATCTGGGCGGACAATCGGGCCTCAACTTGTCCTCCGAACTCGCCCGTGCGGGCGTCCTCGAGAAGTTCGGCGTCAAGGTCATCGGGGTTCAGGTGGATGCGATCGAGCGGGGGGAAGACCGCATCATCTTCAAGGAGACCATGAACCGCCTGGGGATCGAAATGCCCCGCAGCAAGCCTGCGTTCAGCGTCGAAGAGGCCGAGAAGATCGCCGATGAGCTGGGATACCCGGTGGTGATCCGTCCGGCCTACACCATGGGGGGCACCGGCGGCGGGCACGTTTACAATGTCGAGGAACTCAGGGTCATCGCCGGGAGGGGCCTCGCGGCGAGCCTCGTAGGCCAGATCCTGGTGGAAGAGTCCGTGCGCGGCTGGGAGGAACTGGAGCTGGAGGTCGTCCGCGACGCCAAGAACCAGATGATCACCGTCTGTTTTATCGAAAACGTGGATGCCATGGGTGTCCACACCGGCGATTCCTACTGCACGGCGCCGATGCTGACCATCGCCCCGGAGCTTCAGCAGCGATTGCAGAAATATTCCTACGACATCGTGGAGGCCATCCAGGTAATCGGCGGCACGAACATCCAGTTCGCCCACGATCCCGAGACCGGCCGGGTGGTGGTGATCGAGATCAACCCCCGGACCTCCCGTTCATCGGCGCTGGCATCGAAGGCCACCGGTTTCCCGATCGCGCTGGTCTCGGCCATGCTGGCGGGCGGAATCACCCTCGATGAGCTGCCCTACTGGCGCGAAGGGACCCTCGAGAAGTATACGCCTTCGGGGGACTACGTCGTAGTGAAGTTCGCTCGCTGGGCCTTCGAGAAGTTTCCGGGGTCGGAGGACCGTCTGGGGACGCAGATGCGAGCCGTGGGCGAGGTCATGAGCATCGGCAAGACATACAAGGAGGCGTTCCAGAAGGCCATCCGTTCTCTCGAGATCGGCCGGTACGGCCTCGGTTTCGCCAAGGATTTTCATCAGAGGCCGCTCGAGGATCTGATGGACAGGCTGGCGGAGGCCAGCAGCGAGCGGCAGTTCATCATGTATGAGGCCCTGCGCAAAGGGGCATCGATCGAGGTCCTGCATCAGAAGACCCAGATCAAGGCATGGTTTATCGAGCAGATGCGGGAACTGGTGCAGTTGGAGGAAGAAATCCTTTCATGGAAAGGGAAGAGCCTGCCGGACGATCTGCTGATGCGCGCGAAAAAAGACGGGTTTTCGGACCGTTACCTTGCCGGGCTGCTGGGCGTGTCGGAGGAGTCGCTGCGCTCGAAACGCATCTCCTTGGGAATGACCGAGGCCTGGGAGCCCGTGCCGGTCAGCGGTGTCGAGGATGCGGCCTATTATTTCTCCACCTATAACGCAGAGGACAAAGTCCCTGTCAGCGACAGGCGCAAGATCATGGTGCTCGGCGGCGGGCCCAACCGGATCGGGCAGGGGATCGAGTTCGACTATTGCTGCGTGCATGCGGCCTTTGCCCTGCGGGATGCCGGGTTCGAGTCCATCATGGTGAACTGTAACCCCGAGACGGTTTCGACCGATTATGATACGTCCGACAAACTCTACTTCGAACCCCTCACGGTGGAAGATGTCCTGAGCATCTATGAAAAGGAGAAACCCGAAGGGGTGATCGTCCAGTTCGGCGGGCAAACGCCGCTCAACATCGCCAATGAACTCGAGCGGGCCGGGGTCAGGATCCTCGGGACCTCGCCGGATACGATCGATCTGGCCGAGGATCGCGACCGGTTTCGCCACATGATGCAGGATCTGGGCATCCCGCAGCCCGAGTCCGGCATGGCCAGCACCCTGGAACAGGCGCTCGATGTGGCCGCCAGGATCGGATATCCTTTGATGGTTCGGCCGTCCTACGTCCTCGGCGGGCGGGCGATGGAGGTCGTCCACGATGAGGAGATGCTGCGCCGCTACGTTGCGGCCGCCGTGGATGTCAGTCCCGAGCGCCCCATTCTCATCGACAAGTTCCTCGAAAACGCCATCGAGTCGGAGGCGGACGCCGTGGCGGACGGCGAAAGCGCGTTCGTGCCGGCCGTTATGGAACATATCGAACTCGCGGGGATCCATTCGGGCGATTCGGCCTGCGTCATCCCGCCGATCAGCATCCCTGCCAAGCATCTGGACACCATTTATGAGTACACCAGGCGGATCGCCGTGGAACTCAAGGTGGTGGGGCTCATGAACATCCAGTACGCGATCGCCGAGGACTCGGTCTATATCCTGGAGGCCAATCCCCGCGCCTCCCGGACTGTCCCGCTCGTTTCGAAGGTGTGCAACATCCCGATGGCCCGTTTTGCGACCGAACTCATGCTGGGGAAGAAATTGGGCGATCTCGATATCCGGCCCCGCGCCATCCCGCATTTCGGTGTCAAGGAAGCCGTGTTTCCGTTCAACATGTTTCCCGAGGTGGATCCGATCCTCGGACCGGAGATGCGGTCGACCGGAGAGGTGCTCGGCATGGCGGATTCCTTCGGGTTGGCCTATTTCAAGGCGCAGGAAGCTGCGCAGCAGACCCTGCCTTCCGAAGGTGCGGTGCTGATTACGGTGTCCGAAAACGATCGGCCGGCGGTGTTGGAGGTGGCCCGTCAGTTCCACAAACTTGGATTCAGCATCCGGTCGACCGAAGGGACCTGCCGGTTTCTGGAGGAGTCCGGCATCCCCTCGCAGCGGATCTTCAAGATGCATGAGGGCCGTCCCAACATCGTGGACGCCATCAAGAACAACGAGATCCAGCTGGTGATCAATTCGCCGAGCGGAAAGTTGAGCAAGCACGACGATTCTTATATCCGTAAGGCTGCCATCAAGTACCGGGTGCCTTATATCACGACCCTCGCTGCGGCGCTGGCCGCGGCCCGCGGAATTTCGGCCGTCCGGCGGGGGCACGGGGCTGTCAAGTCGTTGCAGGCGTATCATGCCGACATCCGATAGTTTCCTTCCGGAAAGGGTCTTTTTGGCCAATTTCGGCGTCAATCTGCATGTTTGCTTGTGCGGCGACCTGCAGGTCGCCTCCGCACAAACACTTGATTGCCTCGATATTGGCCAAACCGGGACCCGCCCCGAAGGGGTGGGACTGAGCGAGCGAAACTTGTGAAGGAAAATCCTCATTTCCGGGATAGAAACCTGATCGAGCTGAACACTCATTTTCGGATGGATGTCCGCTGGGTCGGGAGCCGGGTGTTTCGGGGAGGAACGGTGAAAGGATGAAGAATTTTCAGGAAAACTGCGGGCTTTTCGGGATTTGCTCTCCCGATGCCTGCGTGCAGGATATTTACCAGGGGATCGATTTTCTGCAGCATCGGGGCCAGCAATACTGCGGCATGGCGACTTACGGCGATGAGGGGATCCTGCAGGTTACGCATTACGGCAAGGTGGCGAACACCATGACGGATACGGATATCGCGTATCTGAAAGGACGGTCGGGTATCGGGCACGTGAGCCTCAAGGAGAGGCAGCCCGTCATGTGGCGTTCCAAGCTGGGTGAGGTCGCCCTGGCCTTCAGCGGAAACATCATCAATGCCAAGGCCTTGATGCAGGAGATGATGGCGCGTGGCATGGTCTTCTACAAAGGCTACCACATCGAGATCATCTCCATGATCATCCTGAACGCCGGCGATCTCGTCTCGGGGATTGCCGCCCTGGCGGAAAAGGTCAAAGGGGCCTACTCCCTGGTGGTGCTCTCTCAGGAAGGGGTTTATGCGACGCGCGACGTATCCGGTTTCCGGCCCTTGTGCCTCGGGCGCGGGGAGGGCAGGTTCGCCGTCTCCTCGGAGTCGCGGGCCCTCCACAATCTGGATATGGAACTCGTGAGGGATGTTCGGCCGGGGGAGATCGTGCTCGTCAGCCCGAACGGATTCAAGACCCTGAAGCAGCTGCCGGCGCCCCGGCCTGCTTACTGCGCCTTCGAATGGGCCTATACGGCAAGCATCGATTCCATCCTGGAGGGGGTTTACGTGCAGGAGGCCCGCAATCGGATCGGTGCCAAACTGGCGCAGCGCGACCTGGACGAAGGCGGTCTGACGGCCGACATCGTCGCCCCGGTGCCGATGAGCGGGATTGGGCATGCCATCGGATATCACATCCAGTCTTCCGTCCCCTACCAGGAGGTTTTTCTTTACAACCGCTATGCCGATCGAAGCTATACCCAGTCGACGCAGATGGCGCGCGAGCAGATGGCCAAGCGCAAGCTTTCCGTTCTTCGCTACGCCGTCAAGGGCAAGCGGATTATCCTTTGCGATGACTCCATCGTGCGGGGAACCCAGATCCTTCACAAGGTCAAGGATCTGAAGCAGGCCGGCGCGAGGGAGGTCCATGTCCGGGTGGCCTGCCCGCCGTTGATGTACCCCTGCGACTTCGGCATTTCCACCCGCAGCTACGACGAACTGGCCGCGCGGAAGTACATCCCGAAGGGGAATATTGCGTGCATGGACGATTTGCGGGCCTTGGAAAACTGGGTGGCGGAGAACATCGGGGCCGATTCGGTCAAGTACAACAGCCTGGATGACTTTGTGGCGGCGCTGGGTATCCCGGAAGGGGAACTCTGCCTGAAATGCTGGAATGGCATGCATCCGGAGTAGGGTTCGAACTCCAACGGTATCTCTCTGCCGGTCGGAGGTGTCGCGGGCCCCGGAAGAGGGCAGTTCGGCCGCCTTTAGCGCGGCGGACCGGATGCCGGACATCGCCCTGAGTAAGGGGCCGCGGTCTGCCTGGGCGTTTAGAAAAACCGCTCTTGCCGTATTGCACGCCGGTCTCTATCCAGGCCGAGGTGGCGATAGGCCTTGGCCGTGGCGACCCTGCCCCGCGGCGTGCGCTTGATGAAGCCTTCCTGAATGAGGTACGGTTCGTAGACATCTTCCAGGGTCCCTTTTTCTTCACTGACCGCGGCCGACAGGCTTTCGAGCCCGAGAGGTCCCCCTTCGAATTTCTCGATGATCGTCAGGAGAATGGTCCGGTCCATCTTATCGAGGCCGCATCGATCGACCTCGAGCAGGTCGAGCGCACCGCCGGCCAGCTTTCCGGTAACGATACCCTCCCCTTCCACCTGTGCGAAATCACGGACCCTGCGCAGCAGGCGGTTGGCGATCCGCGGTGTGCCGCGGGAACGGCCGGCGATCTCGAGCGCGCCGTCCTCCTCGATCGGTATTTGAAGGATGGCGGCCGAGCGTATGATGATCCTGTGCAGGTCCTGCGGCTTGTAGAAATCGAGCCGCAGGATTACGCCAAACCGGTCCCTCAGGGGCGGCGTCAGGAGCCCCGCGCGGGTGGTGGCACCCACCAGGGTGAAGGGGGGCAGGGGGATCTTCATGGTTCGGGCGGAAGGGCCCTGTCCGATAATAAGATCGAGTTCATAGTCTTCCATCGCCGGGTAGAGAATTTCTTCGACGACGTGGTTTAAACGGTGGATTTCGTCGATGAAGAGGACATCGTGAGGGTCGAGGCTGGTCAAGATAGCGGCGAGATCCCCGGCCTTTTCCACGACCGGGCCGGACGTGCTGCGGATGTTGACCCCGAGCTCATTCGCGATGATGTGTGCGAGGGAGGTCTTGCCCAGGCCCGGGCTGCCGTGAAACAGGACATGGTCCAGGGCTTCCGCTCGGCCTTTGGCCGCTTCGATGAAGACGCGCAGGTTGCGCCTCATCTCGTCCTGCCCGATATATTCATCCAGGTTGCGCGGCCGCAGGCTGAGTTCCGCCGGACTTTCGTCCGGCTGGCATAGAGGGTCGATGATTCTTTCGGGCATGGGTTTACGCCGGTGATCCTATAGATTTATCGAGAATGCAGCGAACGGTTCGTATCGTGTAGCCTCTAGTGATCGAATTCAAGCATCCATGTCCGCATCTGTAAAGGTTCCATGGCACTAGGCGAGGAGCCGCAGCGCCTCCCGGATGATGGCTTCGAGATTGGGCTCGCTGACGGCCGAACTGGATTTTTCGACGGCCTCCCTGGCTGCCTTCGGAGAATAACCGAGGTTCAGAAGCGCCGAAAGTGCATCATCCACGAGTCGATGGCCCCTGGGTGTCGCGGTTGTTTCGGCGACCGGCGTTTCCAGTCGATTGCGCGCTTTGACGGCGCGGTCTTTCAGTTCGAGGGCGATCCGTTCGGAGGTCTTTTTGCCCACGCCGGGGATGGTCTGCAGGGCGGGTGCGTCCCCTTCCGCGATGGCGTCGAACAGATCGTTCGGACCGATCCCCGACAGGATGTTGACCGCCAATCTAGGGCCGATCCCGGATACTGTGGTCAACATGAGGAACAGTTCCTTTTCGGTTTCGGTATGAAACCCGAACAGCTGCAGAGTGTCATCACGCAAACGTGTGTGAATATGAAGGGCGACGGCGCTCCCCTCCTCGGCCAGATGATAAAAGGTTGAAAGCGGTACCAGGACCTCGTAGCCGACCCCGTTCACATCGACGACGATTGATTGGGGTTTTTTTTTGAACAGGGTGCCGCGCAGAAAGGCGATCATTTCGCATACCCCCCGGCGTGGACTGCAGCCGTCCGAAAGGGCGCCCCGTTCAAATGGCAGACGGCCGCCGCCAGGGCATCGGTCGTGTCGAGGTGAAGATCGCCCCGAATGCCCAGGATCATCTTCATCATGTAATGCACCTGCTCCTTGGTTCCCCGGCCGTACCCCACCACGGCCTTTTTGATCTCGAGCGGGGTGTATTCGAAAATGCCGACCCCGCAGTGAGCCGCTGCGATCAGTAGCGCTCCCCTGGCGTGTCCGAGCTTGAGGGCGCTCTTGACGTTCTTGGCGTAAAAAATATCCTCGATGGCCATCTCGTTCGGGCGGTATTCCTGAATGATGTCGACCAGGGACTGAAAGAGAAGATGGAGCTTTTCCTGAAAGCAGACGTCCTTCTCGGGCCGGATGATCCCTGCATGTACGCAGGCCAGTCTGTTCCCGCGTTTTTCGACCAGGCCGAATCCAGTGACCCTGGAGCCGGGATCGACGCCGAGGACCAACATCTAACCCATCGCCTCCAGGACATCGTCCGAGATGTCGAAATTGGCATAGACGTGACTGACGTCATCGTTGTCTTCGAGGCCCGCCATCAGGTTGAGCATCTGCTGCGCCTTCTTCCCGTCGAGCTTGACGGTGTTTTTGGGGATCATGGTGATCTCCGCCAGTTCATAATCCAGTTTGGTCTTTTCGATCGCCTCTCTGACGGTTTCGAAGTCGGCCGGGTCTGAAATGACCTCGAACTGGTCTTCTTCGTCGCGCACATCCTCCGCCCCTGCCTCGAGGGCGGTTTCGAACAGGGCCTCTTCGTTGGCCTTGCTCTTGTCGATGGCGATCAAACCCTTCTTCTCGAAGGTCCAGGCGACACAGCCGGGTTCGCCGAGGCTCCCGCCGTTGCGCTCGAAGAGATGTTTGACCTCCGCCACGGTGCGGTTACGGTTGTCGGTCAGGCATTCCACCAGGACGGCGACACCCCCGGGGCCGTATCCCTCGTATGTGATTTCATCGTAGGAGACCCCCTCGAGTTCACCGGTCCCTTTCTTGATCGCCCTGTCGATGTTTTCCTTGGGCATGTTTTCCGATTTGGCGGCAATGATGGCCGATCGCAGCCGTGGATTGCCGTCGGGGTCTCCACCCCCCATCCTGGCGGCGACGGTGATTTCTTTGATCAGCTTTGTAAAGATCTTGCCCCGCTTGGCATCTGCCGCGCCCTTTTTGTGTTTGATGGAACTCCATTTTGAATGGCCTGACATAAATAGCCTCCCCGCACTGATTAATATGCTCGTTTCGCCGGACAACGGCCCTCGTGCCCGATCCCGACGTCGATATGCCAAGTTCCCTGCGCAGCCGCTCTTCCGGACCGTTCTGGCGCGGCTTTCCAATCCAGTCCCTCCCGGCCGGGGTTTTGCGCCTATGGCCGGGCAGCGCACAATTCTTTCTTCGACGCCGCCCGGGCAAACCCGTCATCCGGTAAAGCCGACTCCGATGATATAGACCTCCCGGCTGCGTTTCCTTGTTGCCTGGGGCCTGAACAGGCTTACCCGCTCAAAATGGGCGGCTGTGGCGTTCTGAAAGACCTTGATTTCTCCCCCCTCGAAAAGTTTGCAGACAAACCGCCCCGATTTTTCGAGCAGGGCCGCTGCGATCTTCAAGGCCTGCTCGGCGAGGGCCAGAGATCGGCTCGTATCGGTAGCCGAGGCCCCTGTCGTCTGGGGTGCAAGATCGCTTAGGACCACGTTTCTTGGCCCGAGGCTCTGTCGCAGCGTTTGAATGTCGATGGAAAAGATATCGGCCTGGATGAACTGAAACTTGGGAGCGGATAGGCGTTCGGGTCTTTTCAGGTCAATACCTGCCACATGGCCTTGCGGCCCCGTTGTCCTTATGGCGTATTGCGACCAGGACCCCGGGTAGCAGCCAAGATCGAGGATCCGGTCTCCTTTTTTGATGATCCTGAATCTGCGATCGATCTCCTGAAGTTTGTATACCGAACGCGCGAGCCAGTTCTCTTCCCGGGCGCGGCGTGCGTAATGGTCATCCCAGGTGTTCTTCTGCATTTTTTCATATTTATCATAGCCCTATGCGCTTTGCAAAATAATTAGTGTCCATCCGGAAATGATTTCCCAGTACAATCCGGTTTCCAATCCGGAAATGGTCTTTTTGCCCAATCTCGGTGTCAATCTGCACGTTTGCTTGTGCGGCGACGATTTTTTTGTTCCTGGCGGGGCTCCGTTGGGCAGGAGGGTGGATGGTAAGAGCCTCGAGCAGGGCCGGGAGATGCTTTCTTTGCAATTTTACTGGGCGAGGATTATATACAGAGATCATTCATCCTGGAGTGGATGCCCGGCGCAATCGTCGGGATTCCCAATGGGTGGAGGCGGGTATCTACCGAGATCGATGAAATGGGATGCCTGCGCCGGGTCGCTCTTCCTGGAGCGCTCAGGCTGGCAAACCTTCGGACCGGGTTCGGGGTTGTCTCGAAGGCCCCTTCCGGATAAAAACGCGATGAAACCGTTCCATTGACCATGCTCGGCCGTGCAAAAGGCGGACGCAGGGAGCGGGAGGGTTATTTCTGGGGACATTGAAAGCGAGTGCGGGTCGACGCCCCTGGAGGTCTATGCGGATCGATGGTTCTTGCTTGAGAAGCGGATGGGTGATTCTGCTGCTTTGTGCATGTATCGCGGCAAATGCGGGGTATGGGGAGGCCGCGGGGATCAGGGGCATCGATCTGGCGGCGGGCGAAGGCAGCCATCCAGCGGTTTGGCGGGCCATCGGTCCGCGCTGGAGTACCCTGGCTTCTTGGTCCCGGCTCCTTGGGGTCGGTACGAAGGGGCCTGCCGGCACCCTCCTTGACACCGGGGAGGGTGTTCCAATGCCGGCCGAAGGTGCGTTGAACCTCTATGCCGAACCCGAGGCCTCGGGCCTCGGCGCGAATCCATCCATCCACGTTTATTTTTCCGACGGCACAAGCATCCAGGCGGTTTTCGAGGTGAGAGGCAGCCCCGGCTCCGGTGAGACGTGGGCCAGGACCGGCGGCAGTCGGCGGATGTCCGCGGGATGGGGCAGGGGAACCGCTGACAGGGTGGGTGCCGTCGCGCCCGGGGGGCCTTCGGGTACGGAGGACCTTTTTATTGTGCTTCGGCTCGAGAAAAGAAATCCGTGGACCTTCTTCTGGGGTGTTGTGTCGGTGCTGCAGATGGTGTTTCTCCCGGGGTTTATCGTTCTGCTGGCGCTCGGGAGTTCCAGAGGGGTGTTTCGAACGGCCGTGCTTTCCTTCGCGCTCAGCCTGGTCATCAACCATGGGGTGGCGGTGGTCCTGGTCGGGCTTGAGCTTTTTCGGCCTTTCACCCTGCGGCTGCTGCTTCTCGGTGAGTGCGGGCTGCTTCTGTGGTTTGCCAGGCGGAACCTGAACCAACCGGTCGCGGTGCTTTTCGCGGCCGGACCTGCGCCGGAGGAGGAAGAACCGCCCGGGGGCCGGCGGCGGGCTTTTTCACGTTCTATGATCGAGGACGCTTTTCTTTTGTCGGCCTTCGTGATGCTGACGGCCTTTTTCTGCAAGTGGATCGCCGATGCCGGATCGGTTTTCAGCGAATGGGACGCCGTCGTTTCCTGGAATCGATGGGCCGTCGAATGGGCGGACAACAGGCTGCCTTCTGCCACTTATGCCTATCCGCAGCTCCTGCCGGCCAATTGGTCCCTCTCGTATGGGTTGATGGGGAATGCGATCCTCCAGTTTTTTGCCAAATCCATCATGCCCCTTTTCCCCCTGGCGATCCTCTGCATCCCTCTCGATCTTTTCTTCCGCTTGAAGCGGATCGGCTATCTCCTCGGGGTGTCTCTGGCAGGCGCGCTGCTGTGGGGGACGCTCGGCAAATTCAATTTTGCAGGCTATGCCGATCTGCCGGTGGCCTTTCTCGCAGCGGCATCCGTCTATGCATTGCTCCTGGCCGGTGATGCTTCCGACAAGCGCGGATTCAGGGCGCACATCCTGCTGGGCGCCCTATGCAGCGGAGGCTGCGCTCTGACCAAACAGGCCGGACTCTATATCGCGGCGATCTATCCGTTGCTGGTTTTTCTGATGCCTGCAAGAGGCGGCGCCTGTCTGGATCGCAAGGAAAAGGCGCGGCTCCTGCTGGTCGTCATAGGCCTCCTGGCCGCCCTGGTCTTGCCCTGGTACCTCTACAAACTCATTCAGATCATGGCAGGGCTGGATCGATCCAACACCGGCTTCCTGATGATCACCATCCACAAGGGCCGATCCCTTCTGGGGCGTTTTCAGCACGCCGTCGACCTGCTGAGGGCTACGCCCGGTCTTCTGGCCTTCTGGGGATGCATCCTGGCCGCTATGACGCTCAGTTGGCGGGATTGCGTTTGGCGCTGGATCGCCCTGCTGCTCGTTTTGCCGTTCACCCTCTTGTGGGCGCTTTTCTTCAGCTACGACATCCGGAATATCGCCCTGGCGGTGCCGCTTGCCGCAATGGCCGCCGGCATCGGCGTCGAAGAGGGGATGGCGTGGATCAGGAGAAGGGCGGGGTCGCATGAAGGCGTTGTTCTCGGCACGGATGCCCGCCGAGACATAGGGAGGATGCCTTACGAGGAGGGATGGAGGAGCGGGCTTCGTGGCTTCGGTTCCCTGAGACTGGGGGTCTTCCTGGTTGTCCTGCCGGCATCTCTCGTCTTGTGGGGCTGCCTTCTCGACGAAGATGAGCTGTTCGAGCGGCAGTCCCATCTCCAGCAATCCATCAACAGCCCCGGGATGAACAAGGCGCTTTACGTCTATGCCAAAGCCCCGGGATTCGATGGAAAGATAGCGACCTTCTACAAGATCATCTTACACCTTCCAGGGCTTGAACACCTCTTTGCCTACGAGGATTTTACGTCCGTTGGCCCCTTTCTGCGGACGCTTCAGGACGAAGCGGTCGGATACCTCCTTCTGGATGACAGGGCGGCGCCGGCGGTCAAGGAGATCATCCGCGATCGGCTGAAGACGGGGGAATTTGTCCTGGTTGGAAGACCGTTGAGCACCTATTTGTTGATCAGGATCGAGAGAGGACCTTCATGAACGTTGTTGTGGTCATACCGGCCTTCAATCCTTCGCCGGAATTGGTTGGATTCGTGCAGCGCCTGGCGGAGACGGAAATCAGGCACATCATCGTGGTGAACGACGGGAGCGCCCCCGCCTGTGACGGTGTTTTCAAGGAGATCACCGCCATGGCCAAGGTGACGCTCAGGCGCCATGCCGTCAATCTGGGAAAAGGGGCGGCGTTGAAGACCGGCCTCAACCACGCCTATCTCGAGTTGCCCGATGCCGTTGGTGTGGTGACCGCCGACGCAGACGGGCAGCACCTTCCGGAGGATGTCGTGAAGGTCGGCAAGGCCCTCTGCAGCGACTCGGACCGGCTTGTCGTCGGCAGCCGGGGGTTCGATCGAAACGTGCCCTTGCGGAGCAAGTTCGGAAATATCGTGACGCGTCATATCTTCTGGTTTCTGGTTGGGAAGAAACTGACGGATACCCAGTCCGGACTTCGTGGCATCCCGATGGACATGATTCCGACGCTGCTGAGGATCGAATCGAACGGGTATGAATTTGAACTGGATATGCTGATCGCCTGCAAACGGGAAGACCGAGGTATCCTCGAGCAGAGGATTGCAACGGTCTATTTGAATGGGAACCGGAGTTCGCACTTCAATCCTTTGATCGATTCCATAAAAATCTATTTTACGCTTTTGCGCTTCATGATCTCCTCCATGCTGACGGCCGTCATCGACTACATTATATTCTTGCTTGTGTTTTCGATCGGATCGAACATTCTCTTGAGCCAGGCTGCGGCCAGATTCGTGGCCTTGATCTTCAACTACGCCGTGAACCGGAAGCTGGTCTTCCTCTCGAAGCAGCAGCACGCCAACGTTTTCCCCAAATACGTGATGCTGGTGATCTTGAGCGGCCTCGTTTCTTACAGCATCATCGAACTTCTGCTCGTGCTGTTTCCTTTGCAGGTGGCCGTTGCCAAACTGATTTCAGAAGGCATCATCTATTTTGGAAACTTCGCCGTTCAAAGGGATTTCATCTTCAAGGGCGGACGCGGGAGGAGACAGACGGATTGGGACGCCTATTACAGGAAACCCTACCGCACGGCGGCCTACTCGCGGAAGATCACGACTCGGGTCTTGTTGGATGTGATCCGGAGGTTCGCTCCCCACGGGGGCAGGGGGCTGCGCATCGCTGAACTGGGGGGCGGCGGCAGTTGTTTTTACGAAGCGATCCGGGATGCATTTTCGCCCCGGGAATATCATGTGATCGACAATAACCGGGTCGGGTTGGAGGTGCTCAAGGCGCGGTTTGCGGCCGATGAGGGGCTTGTGTATCACGAGCGGAGCGTTTTCGATCCGACCGTTGGCCCAGGTGTGGATGTGGCCTTCAGCGTGGGGCTGATCGAGCATTTTCCTCCCGAGGATACCCGCCGGGCGGTGGAGGCCCATTTCCGGCTCGTGGAGAAAGGCGGGGTCGTTATCCTCTCGTTTCCCACGCCCACCTTTCTGTATCGTTTGTCCCGGTTTGCGGCGGAGATGGTCGGGCTCTGGATCTTTCACGATGAACGCCCCCTGCAGCCGGAGGAGGTGCTGGAGGCGGCCGGCGGCGGTACGGAACTCCTTTACCGCAAGACCATCTGGCCTATTTTCCTGACCCAGTCTGTGCTGGTGCTCAGAAAGAACACCGGGGAGGGTCTTATGTCATAAATGATCTAATTTCTTGAAAATGCTGTAAAAAACGGCTTGCATCGGGCCTGCGTTTGTGCCATTCTTGCATACAATCGAACCGAGAACCCATACAGGAGGCTGCCATGTTTGACGTGATCAGGGTGAATATGACGGATGGTTCCATCGAGCGGGAACCGTTGCCGAAAACCTATGAGGGACTTGGCGGGCGCGGCCTCACCTCGGCTTTCCTGTTGAACGAGGTGGAGCCCACTTGTTCTCCGATCGGGCCTCTCAATAAACTGATTTTTGCTCCGGGTCTTCTGGGAGGGACGAACTGCGCCAACTCGGGGCGGATATCGGTCGGAGGGAAGAGCCCCCTGACGGGTACGATCAAGGAGGCCAACTCCGGCGGTCAGGCGGGCAGCTACCTCGCGCGGCTCGGGATCGCCGCCATCGTGGTGGAGGGTCAGCCGCAGGAAGGGAAGCTTTTCAGACTGCATGTAGCCAAGGACCGCTGCGAACTCCTGCCGGCCGATGAATTGAAGGGATTGGGCAACTATGCGACGGTCGAAAAGCTCAAGGACACGTATGGGGATCGGGTGGGATATGTGAGCATCGGCCAGGCGGGCGAGTGGAAGCTCGGCGCCGCATCGGTCGCGTTTACGGACCGGGAAGGGCGCCCGACGCGGCATGCCGGGCGCGGAGGCCTCGGCGCGGTGATGGGCTCCAAAGGCCTGAAGGCGATCGTCATCGACCCGGCCGGCGGGGAGGCTGCCCCCCTGGCCGACAAGGACGCCTTCCGGGAGGCTTCCAAGCGTTTCTTGAACGCCCTCCAGACCCATCCGGTGACCAGCCAGGGCCTGACAAACTTCGGCACGGATATCCTGATCAATATTATCAATGAGGCAGGGGGGCTTCCCACCCGCAATTTCAGTTCGGGGCGCTTCGAAGGGGCCGACAAGGTCGGCGGCGAGACGCTCAACAGGGTTACAACAGCCCGCAAGGGCGACTGCTCCCATGGCTGTATGGCTGGCTGTGTCATCCGGTGCTCGGGTGTTTACCTCGATGCGAAGGGAAACTACGTCAGCAAATGGCCGGAGTATGAGACGGTCTGGGCATGGGGCCCCAACTGCGGCATCGACGATCTCGACGCCATTGCCCGGATGGACCGCGGCTGCGATGACATCGGCCTGGACACCATCGAGACGGGGAACGCGGTGGCTGTGGCCATGGAGGCCGGGCTCAAGGCCTTTGGGGATACGGCCGGCGCGGAAGAACTCCTGGCGGAGATCGGGAAGGGTTCTCCTCTCGGCCGGATTCTCGGTTCGGGGGCGGGGGCGGTTGGAAAGGTCTTCGGCGTCCGCCGGGTGGCGGTCGTCAAGAATCAGGCCTTGCCGGCCTATGACCCGCGGGCGGTCAAAGGGGTCGGGGTCACTTATGCCACCTCGCCGATGGGCGCCGATCACACGGCCGGCTACGCCGTCGCCACCAACATCATGAAGGTGGGGGGTGATGTGGACCCGCTCTCCGTAGCAGGCCAGGTGGATCTATCGAGAGGGCTGCAGATTGCGACGGCGGCTATCGACACGGCCGGGCTGTGCCTTTTCGTGGCCTTTCCGGTAATGGACATCCCGGATGCCATGGTGGCTGTGGCGGACATGATCAGCGCGAAATACGGAATCAGGATGAGCGTGGACGATTTCAACGCGCTTGGCGGCCGCGTCCTCAAAATGGAGAGGGAGTTCAACGCCCGGGCCGGTTTCACGGCGGCCGACGATCGTCTCCCGGAGTTTTTCAAGCTCGAGAAGCTCGCGCCTCACAACCACGTCTTCGATGTACCGGACAGCGAACTGGACCGGGTTTTCAACTTCTGATCCAGAGCACTGCGGCGCGCACCGCCTTTCGGCTGGGAGTTCCGCCTCGAGAATCATCCGTCGACGATCGAGCCGGGGTCGCTCCTGAAACCAGGGCGCCCCCCGGTCTTTCTGGATGGGGGGGTGTAGCGCGTGTGCGGCCGAAGGCTAGAATCGGTCGTAATGTGTAAATTCTGCGATCTCGCGCCGTTTCGGAGCGGATGATTCCTTGGCGGCATATCCCACGGGAATCAGGGAAACGAGTTCGCAGCCTTCCGGGATGCCCAAGGCCTGGGCAGCCTTGCCGTGGTCGAAGAGTCCCGTGATGACCGTTCCGAGCCCCAGATCCCAAGCCGCGAGGCAGATGCTCTGGGTGACGATGCCGAGGTCGAACATGAACCAGTCGCCGAACTTGGTGGTTGCTTCTCCCTTGTAATATCCTGAACGCTGCAGTGTGCCGCAGACGGCCAGGACAACGGGGGCCTCGACGATGGCCTTGCTGGCCGGGTTGGTCGGTTGGAACGCCGCCTGAAGCCTTTCTTTCTGCTCCGGATCCTTCACGACGACGATCTCGCAGCACTGGGTGTTGGCCCAGGAGGGAGACCATCGGACCGCCTCGAGGATGATCTGGAGTTGGTCATCGGGTAGGGGCCTGTTTTCATAGCGGCGAATGCTGCGTCTTTCCTTCAAGACCTTCATGAAATCCGACATGGGGCCTGCTCCTTTCGGGTTGAGGAATCAGGAATGGACCCTCGCTGTAAGGAGGCGTCCGCTGGTGAGGTACCGTCGGCGATTTTTCCGCACCAGCCCCGATGCCCGAAAGGATCGGAGGGGGCCGCACGGATGGACTTATTTTCGGGGCTCAAGAACGGGAAGGGGCCCGAAAATCGCTGGGGATCATTCCGTTCGGGCCAGGTCGTCGAGATCGCACACATTGATTGACAGCATCTTCAGGGATGCGAGCATGCGGGAGGTGTTGCGTTTGACGGCCGGGAAGGTGTCCGCCATCGCGTGGAGGCCTTCGGCCGTCCTTCGCATTTCCGTGATCATTTCGGCCATTTTTCTGAATTGCGCTTCATCCACCATCGCCGACGCGCTCCTTCCCTTTCAATGATCCTTGCGCAGATCTTTGAACCGTTTGGCCTTGACCTCATAACGGGGCAGCTGCCCGTAATCGTGAAACTGAAGGTCGTAGCGCAGATTGGTTTTCAACCGCAACTGATCGACCAGAGCGGCTTCCACGGTCCGCTGTTTCCCGCGGGCATCCGGCAGCAGTTCAATCTTGAGGGTGATCCGGTCCGAGTCACCGATCTTGTCGACGATCACCTCATATTCGTCCCCGAGCCCCTCGATGCTTCGCACCACCTCCTCGATGGCCGATGGGGCAAGCAGTACGCCCTTGACCTTGGTGATGTCATCGGCGCGGCCGACGACCCCGCCCTTGATGAGGCGGAAGGTCCGGCCGCAGCTGCACGGCTCCGGATCCCATTCGATGACGTCTTTGGAATCGAAGCGGACGCAGGGCTGGGCCTGGCGATCGAAAGCGGTGATGATCATCTTGCCCCTCCGGCCGGGCCCTTCGATGATTTCCCCTGTGTCGATGTCTTCGATCTCGACCAGGAACATCCCTTCGTTGACGTGCATTCCGAAAGGCTGCTCGGAGCATTCGAATGACCATGCCCCGATCTCCGTCGCCCCGGCATGATCGAAAACCTTGGCTCCCCAGGCATCCTGCATGCGCTTTTTGGTGGAGGGAATCCCGGCTCCGGGTTCTCCGGCGCAGGTGATCCTGCGAATCGTAAGGGAAGAAGGGTCGATCCCCATCTTGCGGGCGGTGTCCGCCATGCCCAAGACATAGGTGGGTGTGGCCATCATCGCAGTGGCCCGCAGTTCTTGGATCTTGAGGATGCGGGCCTTCGTATCGAGAACCCCGCCCGGAACGACCTCGCAGCCGAGTTTTTCGGCGGCATAATGCGCCGCCCAGAAGGCAACGAAGATATTGTACCCGAAAGGCAGAAAGACACGATCCGACGGACGGTACCCTTGGGCCCAGAGGATGCATGCCCAGCACTCGGCCCACCATTCCCAGTCCTGCCAGGTGTCCGGCTGATAAACCGGCTGACCGGTCGTGCCGCTCGTCTGCCGGAATTCGGTCACCTCTTCCAGCGGTACACAAAGGGCGTCGCCGTAGGGAAACGGATCTTTCCGCTGGATGTCGCGCATCATGGATTTTTCCACTTTCGGCACGGCGCGGATATCTTCGAAGGATCGGATATCTTCAGGGCGAACGCCCGCTTGGGCATACAGCGCGCGGTGAAACCGGGAATGTTCGTAGGTCCAGGCAAAGATCCGCTTGAACTTTTTCAGTTGGAGCGCCCTGAGTTTTTCCCTTGGCAGGGTCTCGATCACCGGATTCCAATAGGTCTGGTCCTGAGCCATGGCGTACCATCTCGGTTAAGGAAGGCGGCGCAAAATACGGTTTCGGACGGGCGGTCTCGGTCAGGCTCCCGGGGGTCCCCGAGTGTTACAAAACCACTTGCTCACATTATTATTTTAGCACAACGACGGTGGCCAGAGCAAGTCCGGGAATCCCCTCGATGAAACCGGCCACCGGTCTTTCAGAAAGCCTGATGAGCCCGAAAAAGGTCTCGATTGCCTCTCATTCCTTCTTTTTCTGTTCACGTGCCCTGGTTTGGATGGCGGATCTGAGGGTGTCCAAGAACTCTCTATCGGCGGTTTCCCAAGCCGCTCCAAACCTCATCTGGAAATAGGATCGGGGCAGTCTCTTCTGCCAGGCGACCAGAGGGCTTTCACCCTTGGCGCGCGCGAGCAAGATGTCGGTCAGAAAGTCCTCTATCCGGGATATTTCTTCCTTCGGGACATAAGCGGCCGCACCTTCCTTGACGGATTTGATGACGTTATCCGGTGTGAAGGCGTGGGCCGTCAGCATGAGGGCCGGTATATCCTGGTGATTGGCGATCTCGAGGAGGTCGTACCCCCTGACGCCCATGATATCCAGGACGGCTACATCGAAACGACGCGATTCGAGCAGTTTTTTGGCTTCCTCGAACGTAGAGGCCGTAACGACCTGGCACATGCTCAAGTGTTCTGACAGCACGTCGAGAATATCCTGCTCGTCATCCACCACCAGGATTTTTTTGCCCTTTAACAGACTGCTTTCGGTCATTGTAAAATCTCCTTAATCGAGCTTCAGCTTTATGGGCGTTGTCGCTTTTTCGAACAACAATTCAAAACCGGTTTTTTTGCCCAGAACGGATTCCTTCTTCTTTTTACCCCAGGCACTTTCAGGACGGGCCTGTACGAGATAGATCGATTCGGGGAACGGCAGGCTCCCGGAGATGGCAAACTCGATATCCTGCGGGACGCCGAAGTGGGCCTCCACCTTTTTGGCGATGCGCGCCAGTTCGATGATCTCCCGGTCTTCCAAGCAGGGGAGCTTCTTTTGGTCGGGAGGCAATTCCTTGTATTCCATCTTGCGGGTCTCGGGGTTGTAGGCGAATTCGCTCCCTTTATCGGAGATGACCCTTTCGTCGATTTCCAGGGTGATCTTGTCGATCAGATAGCGGTCCGGGTTGACGTTGCCCGAGACCACGGCCTCGCCGAAGCCGAAACCGGCCTCCATGGACACCTTCGACTCGTCGCCGTTGATGGGGTTGAGCGAGAACATGACGCCGGCTGCCTTTGCGTCGACCATCGTGAGGACTGCCACCCCGATCGGGTCGTATTCGAGTTTGAGGCCCAAGCGTGCGCGGGCGATGATGGAACGGGTGTTGAACGTGCTCGCCCAGACGCTACGGACGTATTTGACGACATCATCCGCGCCGCTCACGTTCAGGTAAGTTTCATACTGTCCCGGATGGCTGACGGGACCCGCCGAGCGTGTCGCGACAAACAGATTTTCTTTGCCGGTCTGCCGGCAGAGTTCGGCGTAGTACTCGCGGATGGTCTTTTCCATGTCGGGCGGCAAAGCAACCGATTCAACCGTGCTGCGGACCTCCTTGGAAAGGATGTCGAATTTTTCCGTGTCGGCCACATTTTCCGCGTCGGCCTTGAAATTTGAAATGATTTTCAATACACGCTCGGTGGCTTCAGTCTCTTTCATGAACCGGTCGTAAGCGACAACGCTCAGCGCGAATCCAGGCGGGACGTGGAATCCGGCCTGTGTCAGTTCCCCGAGATTCGCACACTTCTTACCCACAATATCGTTATGGTCTTTTGACAGTTCGCTCAGCCAGTAAATCCATTGTTCCGGCATCTTCTTCATCCTCCTCTATGTTGCTGCCATGCAGCGCCTTCGCGCAAGGGGCGCCGGGGTATCCTTTCCTCGCCCCCGGCGCGAAGGGGTAAAAAATATTAAACCCGTTTGACGATGGTCACCTTGCCGGTGCTTCCATCCACACGGATGATGTCGCCGGTCTTGATGACCTGGGTTGCGACCCCGGTTCCCGTTACGGAGGGCAGGCCGTATTCCCGCGACACGATGGCGGCGTGGGATGTGAGACCACCGATATCCGTCACAGCCGCCTTGATCTTGGTAAAAACGGGCGCCCAGGAGGGGTTGGTCGTCGGTGCGACCATGATCTCTCCGGGTTCCAGCTTGGCAACGTCGGCCAGCATTTTGAGCACGCGGGCGGGTCCTTCGGCCACGCCGGCGGACGAGGGGAACCCGGTGATTTCATCCAGATCTCCGACTTCCATACCCGCACCCTTCAGCCATTCCTGCACCAGGTCGGTCGTGACGCCCCAGAGCATGAGGGTGAACGGTTCCGCGATCTGTTCGGGCGGCACCCCGATGGCGGGCGTGGGATTCCACTTCGCCGCTGCCTCGAGTATCTTCTTCCGCTTTTCGGCCTTTGCCTGCCAGAAGGGGCCCCTGGTGGGTACGCCCTCGCCCAGGGCCCAGGCAGTGGCCAGATCCTCGAGGAGCATGGGGACCTCGAAGCGGTTGAAGAGGTAAATTTCCTCAGGTTCGCCCAGGACGCCGTGCTTGGTGAGGATCTTGCCGAACTGATCGATTCGCTCGAACCAGATGGTATGCAGCCAGTGTTCGACCCAGAAAAGGTGATCCTCTGCATAGCGGTAAATGGAGCGGACGACCCTGTGGGCATCCTCGAAGGTCTTGCGGTCGTCTTCGGAGCGGATGAGGGCCTTGTATTCGGCGACAATCCGCTCTCTTTCCTCGGAAATGCTCTCGAGTTTCCGCTCGATTGTCTCGCCTTTCTCGAGGCGTTCGACGTAGCTCTGCATATAGCTGAAAGGAAGGTCCATCGTGTTGATCCAACTGCCTTCGTAGTGGAACCAGCCGCTGCCGTTCGAGACATAGAACCACGGATTCTTGATCTTGTCCATCTCCTCGATCCAGGCCCGTCCTTCAGGCGTGGTCTTGAGGGTGTTCATCTTCTCCTCGGCGGTGCCCTTCTTCTTCAGGACCTCGGCGACGGAGCGATGGCTCATGGCGAGGCGGCTCAAGCGGCAGAGCTCTTCTTCGGGACGGAACATGGAGACGTCCGCCCCGGCGACCATCTTGCCGATCGTGCCTTCCTTGATCCCCGGGAAGAGCTTCCGGCAGGTGTCTACGAACATCAGGTAGGCCAGGTAGGCCAGATTGAGATACTGGAAGTGATACTGCCAGGCCCGGATGATGAGATTGACGATGTCGTTGAAGTTTTCCATGAGGACGTTGGCTTCGGTAAACCCCTTGGGGGTGGGGATGACGTCCTCTTCGGGCACGAACTCATACAGCTCTTTCGGGATGTGGATGGCTTCCATGTCGTGGCCGAGCTTGTGGAATTTCACGAGCCATTCTTCCCACTGCCGGGCGTAATTCTCGAAGGTATAGGGGACCCTCTTCCCGAAAAGTTCGGCCTTTTTCTGGATGACGTCTCCCGGGGGCGATTCGACGGCGCTGATGTACATGTAACACCCCAGGATCCGTTGGGCGACACCCTGGGCCGGGGGGATGCAGAACACCCTGGTGTTGTACTGGGACAGAGCGATCTGCCAGGCTTCCTGGAAGATGTCGTCCAGCGGGTAAAGCGGATCGGCGGCGTGGATCTTGTCGTGGTACCAGAAATGGCGCTTTTCCCAGGCCTCTCGGTCCTTGCTGAAAAGACGCTGGGGTGCGTACATTTCCTCCCATCCCTCCATCTCCGGTGGCAATACGATTTCATCTGCGAACGGAAATTGAATCGGTGCTGCCATGATGTTCCCCCCTCATTTTGGTTGAATGCCCGGTTTTCTTTTGACCCGCCGCCCGCATCTTGCGCGGGAGCGGGTCAGCCCCTGGTTACTTCCCCTTGGCCTTCTGAATAGCCATGAAGACCCTTTCCGGCGTGAGCGGAAGCTCGTCGATCCGAACGCCGATGGCGTCGTGGACCGCGTTCAGGATGGCCGGGATCGTGGGCATGATGGCCCCTTCACCGACCTCCTTGGCCCCGAAAGGACCGTTCGGTTCGCCGGTTTCCACCACGATGGTGTTGACGTTGGGCATGTCGAGGGCCGTAGCGATCTTGTACTCGCCGAGGTTGGCGTTCAGCACCCGTCCCTTGGCATCGATCTTCACCTCTTCGTACAGGGCCTCACCGAGCCCCATGGAGAGAGAGCCCTGCATCTGTCCCTCGACGGAGGTCAGGTTGATGGCCAGGCCGCAGTCGTGCGCATCCGTCATCTGATCCACCTTGACGCGGCCCGTCTCGAGGTCGACTGTGACTTCAACGACCTGGGCCGAGCACCCGTAGGCCGGCGAGGTTCCGACGGCAGCCCCCTTGAATTTGCCGCCGAGTGCCGGGGGTTTGTACTTTCCAGTCCCGACGATGCTGCCTCTGGCGAGGTAGGCCATGCGGGCCGCTTCCTTGAATGTGAGTTTGTCACCGGTCGGCGGATCGGTCCAGCCCCTGTGCTCCTTGATGTAAGCGGTGCGCAGGCCGCTGAAATCCACGTCCTTCTTGAAGTGGATCAGGCCGTTCTTGATGTCCATCTCGTCCATTGGAACGCCGAGGATCTCGGAGACGACCTCCAGTACCTGACGCTTGACGTCTTCGGCCGCCTCTTTGGCCGCATGGCCGCTCATCAGGGTCTGCCGGCTCGAGTAGGCGCCGAGGTCCACGCCGTAGTCCGTGCTGCCCGAGGATACCTTGATGTCCTCGAGTCTCACCCCGAGGGCCTCGGCCGCGATCATCCCCATCGTCGTGTCGGAGCCCTGCCCGATTTCGGCGGAGGCCGTCAGAAGGTCAGCCGTGCCGCCGTCCTCCCGAAGCTTCAGGACGGCCGTCGAATGGTAGGTATCCGAGCGGTAGATGGGATACCCGGCGCCCGAAACGAAGAATCCGCAGGCGATTCCGATCCCTTTGCCGGGAGGGAGCTTGCCTTTCTTGGTGCTCCAGTCCGAACCGTTCTTGACCGCCTCGATGCATTCCTTCATGCCGAGGCTGCTCATGTTCAGGTCGTTGCAGGTGGTGTCTCCGCGCTCCATCATGTTTTTCAGGCGGAAGTCGACCGGGTCGATGCCCAGTTCCTGGGCGATGGCATCCAGTTGCTGCTCCCAGGCTGCCCGTGCAGCCACTCCGCCGTGGCCTCGCTGGGCGCCGCAGGTGGGTCTGTTCGTGTAGATCCGGTAGCCGTCGTATTTCATGTTGGGCAGCCTGTAGGGTCCGCCGAGCAGGGATCCGGCGTAGTAGACCGTGGCGATCCCGAAGCTCGTGTAAGCGCCCCCTTCCAGGTAGCACTTGTTGGTCAACGCCATCAGGGTCCCGTCTTTCTTGACCCCGGTGGTCAATTCGTGGAAGAACTGGTGCCGGGCGCGGGAGTGCAGGAAGACCTGGTCCCGGGAATAGATCATTTTAACGGGCTTGCCCGTTTTCATGGACATCAGCGAGGCCGCCATCTCGATCGGGATCGCTTCGGCCTTGGGGCCGAAGCCTCCCCCCACGTAGGGCTTGATCACGCGCACCTTCCCGATCGGGAGCCGCAACACCATGGCCGTGGTGCGCTGGACATAGTGCGGCGTCTGGGTTGAAGTGTGCAGGGTGAGTTCGCCGGCCAGAGGATCGAAGGCCGCCAGACATCCGTGCGCCTCGAGGAAGGCGGCGTCCTGACGCTTGTTGACGAATTTGTCGGTGCGGATGAGATCGCACTGCTTGAAGGCCTCTTCGACGTTGCCGAACTCCTGGTGCACCTCGGCGCAGATATTGCCCGGATAGTCCGAGTGGATCAGCGGGGCCCCTTCGGCCATGGCGTCTTCGATCGTCATGAGGAGCGGGAGTTCTTCGTAATCCACCTGGATCAGCGAGACGGCCTCCATCGCCGTTTCGAGATCGATCGCGGCCACCGCGGCGATCTCATCCCCGATATAGCGCACCTTGTCGTGGCAGAAGAGGGTTTCATCGTAACGGGCCGGGCTGACGCCGTATTTGACGAGGCCGGCGTCCGCGGCTGTAACGACGCTCTTGACCCCGGGAAGTTTCAGGGCCTTCGAGGTGTCGATGTTCAGGATCTTGGCGTGGGCGATCGGGCTTTGCAGCAAGGCACCGTAAAGCATCCCCGGCATCTTCAGATCGTCGACATATTGTGCGCGTCCCGTGGCCTTGGCCGGTGCATCCAGCCTTGGCGACCTGCGGTTGATGACGCTGTATTGGCTCATGGTCTTTCACTCCTCTCGATAGCTTTGATCGCGTGTTGATTTCTGCGTTCTTTCCTGCCGTTGCGCTCAGGAAATCCAGGGCGCAGACCGTGAACCGCTTGGATGCAGCGGACGGTCGATGCAGGCTCGAGTTGTCCTTTTCATGCGCATCAACCGGCGCGTCCGACGTCGAGGATCGCCTCGACGATCTTCTGGTAGCCTGTGCAGCGGCAAAGATTCCCGGACAGGGCGCGCCTGACCTCGGCCTCGTTGGGGTGCGGGTTTTTTTCGAGCAGGCTCTTGGCCGAGAGGATCATTCCGGACGTACAGAAGCCGCACTGAATCGAACCGTGATCGATAAAGGACTGCTGCAGCGGGTGCAGGCCTTTGCCTGTTTCCACGCCTTCAATGGTGGTGATGCTCTTCCCGTTGGCTTGCACGGCCAGAACGAGGCAGGAATTGACGGGTTTGCCGTCCAGAATGACCGTGCAGGCCCCGCAGTCCCCGACGTCGCAACCTTTCTTGGTGCCTGTCAGGCCCAGTTCGTAGCGCAGAAGATCCGTGAGGGTCAGGTTCGGCGCCACGGCCAATTCCATTTCTTCACCGTTGATGGTCAGTCGGATCAGTTTTTTCATGGTCACATTCTCCTCTAGCTTCTGGCCCGGGCGTCCTCGAGGGCCGCATCGAGGGCGCGTTTTGTAAGGACTCCCACCATGGCACGCCGGTAAGCGGCGGATCCGCGGAAGTCATCGATCGGACGGCTGTCGCCCGAGGCTGCATTCGCCGCTTTTTCGAAGAGCGCTTCGGAAGGTTTTTCACCGATCAGTGCGTTTTCGGCCGATGGCGCCCGGATGGGAGTGGGGCCGACCGAACCGAGGACCACCCGTGCCGCCTTGATAGGGCCGTCCGGACCGTCCAGGGCGATGAAGGCAGCCACGTTGACGAGGGAGATCTCGAGCGCTTCACGAACCCCCAGTTTCTGGTAGCCGGCTCCTGAGTTCGGGAGCGGTGCAGGCAGTATAAGAGCGGTCAGGAGTTCATCCGGGGCCAGGATCGTGGCGCCCGGGCCGGTAAAGAGCGATTCCACCGGGACGGTGCGCTCGCCGCCCGTTTTTTGGAGCATGGCCTCTGCACCGTAGGCGATGAGGGACGGGGGAAGGTCCGCCGCCGGACGGGCCGAGACCACATTGCCGGCGATGGTCGCGAGGTTTCTGACCAGCGGGGAACCGAGCCAGCCTGCGCCCGAGGCGAGGGCGGCGAAAGTCTGTTTTACCAAGGCATTTTCAGCCAGATCCGCCACGTTTTCACGGGCGCCGATACGCACACGCCCGTCTTTTTTCTCCACCCCTTTCAGGTCCGTGAGTTTCCCGACGGAGATCACATTCGCAGTCGTGAACACCTTTTTCTTCAGGTTGACCAGAAGGTCTGTCCCGCCTGCCAGTACTTTTCCTTTCCCTTTGAACTGTGACAGCAGTTCGCAGGCCTCCGCCACGCTCCCGGGCTCATGGTAATCAAATCTAGGTAAAAGCATCTTCGTCTCTCCTTTGTTGTCCCTGGGCTCAAACCCTTACGCCTGGCGGGGCTTTCCGGATGAATCCTCGCCCCAGCGCCGGAACAGGCTGTGCTCGATTCCGAGGTAATCAAAGATTTTTCCAATGGTCTGATCGAGGATGTCCTCGATGGTTTTGGGTTTGTGATAGAAAGACGGCACGGGAGGCAGAAGATGGGCGCCCATGTCGGCGGCGGTCATCATGAGCCTGAGGTGCCCCTTATGCAAAGGTGTTTCGCGGACGACCAGCACCAGTTTGCGCTTTTCCTTCAGCGTGACGTCGGCGGCTCGGACGAGGAGGTTTTCGGTATAGGAATTGGCGATCCCCGAGAGGCTTTTGATCGTGCAGGGTGCCACGACCATTCCCGAGGTGAGAAAGGATCCGCTGGCCAGGGCGGCGCCGACATCCCGGTGATCATAACAATATGCGGCCATGGCTTCAACGTCCTTGGCTGCATACCGGGTTTCGATCTCGATGTTTTTTCTGCCTGAAGGGGAGATGATCAGGTGGGTTTCGATATCCGTTTTACTGAGGTGTTCCAGCAGACGTACGCCATAAATGACGCCGCTGGCGCCTGAAATGGCCACGACGATTCGTTGCTTCATGGCAGCCCCTTCCATTCCCCCGGCCTGGCCGGAGGTTCGGGTTTCAGCGGGAAGGGATTCGGGCCGCTGCGATGAGATACACCCCGGACACTTGATGGAAAGCCGTGATCCTTGCCGGTAGTCGTGTATGTCATAGGCGGATCATCCCTTTTTGGTTCTCGCTCAGTCTCCATTCGGAAATGGTTTTTTCTTCATGCGCTTCGCCCGCTCAGAGTTTCCGCATGCGAATCTGGCAGCCGGTTGATCCTCGCTTCCGGACGGATGCCCCCTTGGGTCCTCTTCGATCGGAGGCACGCTGCTGTGAAACCGGCTGCGATCTTTCATTCAGAGGATCTCGATGGAGGCCTTGACGACCGCCGCGGCAAAGGCCGGATCCTCCATGTTGGCGTCCACTTCGACGATCTCGATTCCAGGGTTGAGACCTTTGTGCAATTCTTCCACAAAGACACGGTCCTCTTCGGGATTATAGGTGGCATTCCCCGGATAATCGACGGAGGACCAGCCATCAAGGGGGACAAGGATCTTGACGGGACCTTTGGACCGGTTGAGTTTTTCCCGGAACGCCCCTGCAACCTCCCGCAGTTCGTCGGCCGAGAGACGGATCCAGGTCCGAAACCGGTCGAGATCGTACTTGGGCCTCTGGGCGTAATCCGGCTTGTACTTGGATTTGGCCGGCGTCATGTGATTGACGCTGCAAGTCGAAATGATCTGCGGAAGTCCGGCCTCCCCGGCCGACTCGAGACGCCTTGGGCCCGCATCCCGCATGAAACCGAAGAGGTGCTCGCCGACGCCGCCGGGCGCCAGATCGACGACGCCGCTGAACAGTCCATCGGCGATCATGTCTTCCATCGCACGGTCGCAGACGCCGGCCGCGGAGAACCCGATGACCTGGTAGCCTTCCCGGGTCAAGGCGTCACGGACGGAGCTGGCGCACTTTTCGCAGGGTCCGAGCATGGTAAGGGCGATGGCCTTGCCTGCGGCGGAGCGGGGGGAAACGATGTCGTCCTGCACCTGGCCCGCCATGGCGGCGGCCGCCCGGTCGAGGACGTTTTTCAGGAGATCCGAGAGGCCCGAGATCTCGATGACCGAGTGAAAGAGGGCGATATCCCCCGTCCCGATATACCGGGTGGAAAGGCCCGGCAGGGCGGCGGTGGAGGAGATCATCAGTTTGGGTACGCCGAAAGGCAGCGCCCGCATGACATCCGTTGCCATGAGGGACCCCGTCGAGCCCCCGAGCCCGACTGCGCCGCTAAGCTTGCCTTCCTTGTAAAGATCCTGGGCGATCTTTGCCCCGCCCCGGATCATGGTGTTCGTGATTTTGGAGCGCTCGCGGGAATCGCGAACCTCCTGGAGGCTGCTTCCGCCGGCCTCGGCCACGCGGCCGGGGCCGATGTCGGCGGGGGAAGCCTCATCGCCGCGCATCGAGATATCCATCAAAAGGGGCTCGAGGCCCCTGGCCTCGAGCCTTTCTTTCAGATACAGGGTCTCCTGCCCTTTGGTATCCAGGGTGGATATCACCAGGACTTTCTTGGCCATGATCTATATCTCCCCTGCTGCGATCCGCTTTTCGATATCGACCTTCAGTTCCTTCTTGTTGATCTTGCCGGAGTCGCCCACCGTGGGGAACGCGTCCATGAGGACCATCTTTTCGGGCAGCTTGAACATGGCCAGTTTCTTCAACTTCAAAAAGTCCACCATCTCCTGGAAGGTCAGGGTCTGACCGGCCTTGGGGATGACACAGACGCAGCACCTTTCCCCCATTTCGCGGTCGGGGTAGCCCACGATGGCGACCGAGGCCACCTTCGGATGTTCGTTCAACAGCCCTTCGATCTCCGCCGGGTAAATGTTCTGGCCGCCGCGGATGATCATGTCTTTCGCGCGTCCGAGGATCCAGAGGCAGCCCTGGTCGAACTTGACGATGTCGCCCGTGGTGGTCCAGCCGTTTTCGTCGAAGACCGTAGCCGTAAGCTTCTCGTCCCGGTAATAACCGGCCGGGGCGTGGGGGCCGCGGAACCAGAGGACTCCGGGCTCACCCTCCGGGACCTCCTTTTTGTTTTCCTCGTCCATCAGGCGCACTTCGTTGCCGGGCAGCATGCGGCCGACGGTGCGGCGGCGGAGTTCCTTCGCGTCTTCCACGCGGCAGCCCGAAACCGAACCCATATCCTGGGTACCCAGGTCGCTCGTAATGGCGGCCCCGAAGGCGTTTTCTGCCTCTTCGGCCACCTGCGGCGAGAGGTAGCCTCCCGCGGAGCGGATGAACCGGAGCGAACTCAGATCGTATTTCTTGGTGTCGACCTCGAGCATCCGCACGAGATGCGTGGGCACCACGCCGATGGCCGTCGCTTTCTCTTTTTCGATCAGGGCCATGGCGTCTTCCGGAGAGAACTCCTCGAGCATGACGGTCTTCGCACCGGCCAACGGGGCCGCGAAATAGGTCAGGGTCCCGGCGGCGCCGCCTGCGTGGGGGGCGATGGCCATGGTGATGTCGTTCTGGTTCAGACCCCAGATATCGACGCGGGCCTTCGACGTGCAGACCCTGGGAGCGATGGGCCATTCGACCAGTTTGGGAAGTCCGGTAGTGCCTGTCGTGCTGGTGAGAAGGCCCACATTCCAGATGGGATCGAGGCGTCTTTCCTTGAGGACGGCTTCATCGGCCGGTTTCAGGCTTCGACCCTCGGCGAGTTTCGTGATGGAGTGGGTGCCTGCCGGGGCGTCGGGGGGGACCGCATCATCGAAGAGGAAGAAATGTTTGAGATAGGGGAAGCGGGCCTGGAGCCCCTTGTACATCGCGAGGTAGTCGAACTTGCGATAGACCGTCGGGATGACGACGGCCGCGGCCTCGGTCCGTTCGACCATGTACTCCAGCTCCTTCTCCCGCAGGTAGGGGTAAACGGTCAGGGAGATGAGGCCGGCGCGTTCGCTGGCAACGCGCGCCAGGAAGCCGTAGACGCTGTTGGGCGACTGGATGATGATACGGGAAAATTTGGGGATGCCCATTTCCACCCACGAGATGGCGATGGCATCCACCAGCTTTTTGGCCTCGGCCCATGTGACCCGGTACTTCGAGTCCACCAGCGCTTCACGATCACCCAGCTCGCGGGCGTTGCGATCATAAAAATCATAAAAGGTCTCCTGAGTCCAGTAGCCCTTTTTCAGGAATTCATCGACCATCTTCTGCTGATAACGGATCGGTTTCATCTTTGCGTCCCTCTCGAATTGGATGGATGTTCGTCTGCCTTCATGCGATTGTCCGTCCGGCGGCCGGCTTTAAACGGACTTGCCCGCCCAAACGGTTTTCGGCGCATCCCCCGCCCTGAAAGGCCGGGGGATGCGCCTCCCGGGGGAGGGTTTCCGGTTTGAGGGTTAGAACCCCAGTTCTGACCAGCGCGCTTCGACCTTCTTGACTATCTCCGGGTCGAGTTTGATCGGGATGGGCTTCTCTTTCCAGTCATAGGGGATGGTGGCATCCAGGAGGAGGCGCCCCGTGATATCCCTGGCGTCGATGGGTAGCGAGGGGTCGAGCGGAGTGGAGCGGCCGCGTTTGATGACCTGGCAGCGGTTCGGCTGGAAGCGGAAGCTCAGAGCATACAGGACGCGCGGAATATCCCAGGGTTCGATGTCTTCGTCGACGACGATCACGGTCTTGAGGCCGTAGGCGCCCATCTCCGTCGAGATGGCGGCGGTTAGCACCTGGTCGGCGTGGCCGGGGTACATCTGCTTCATGGAGATGATGGCGAGGAAGCGTCCGGAGCCTTCGGGTGGGCAGTAGACTGAGCGGATACCGGGGATCTTCATGGCGACGAGTTGCTGCCAGAGGGTTGCCCCGTAGGAAAGGGCCATGGTCATGTGCGTGTCGGTGACCGCGCGGCCGACCGTGGTGCCCCAGAGGATCGGGTTGTTGCGGTGGGTCACGCATTTGACATCGATGAAGTTCCTGGGATCGGTTCCGACGCCGGAATAATACCCGGTGTATTCACCGAACGGCCCCTCTTCCATGAAGGCTTCGGGGTCGACCTCTCCTTCGACAACGATTTCGGCGTGCGCGGGGATCGGGAGATCCACGGTTTCGCCCTGGACCACCTCGACCGGTTCGTTGCGGATGGCGCCCGCGACATCATACTCGGAAACGAACGCGGAGACGCGCGCGGCGCCGAGGATGAAGAGCAGAGGATCACAGCCGATGATCGAGGCGACCGGCATCTTTTTGCCCATGGCCTGATACTTCTTGAGCATGATGTCGGCATGTTTGCCCTTGATGAACTGGGTACCCATCTTGTTCTTGCCGAGGAGCTGGGCGCGATAGGTGCCGAGGTTCACCCAGCCGGTCTCGGGGTCTTTCGAGATGATGAAATGGGCGGTGCCGAGATAGCGGCCGCCGTCGAGAGGATACCACTGTGGCGTGGGAAATTTGTAAAGGTCGACCTCGTCGCCCATCATGATATTCTCTTTGCAAGGCGCGGCGGACTTGTCGACCATCTTCGGGGGAACCTTCTTGTCACCGAGCTTGACCCACTCTTCCATAATCTGGGTCAGAGAAGATGTCCTGTCCATCCCCATGATGATGGAAAGCCGCTCCGTGGTTGTGCAGACGCTCGTAATGACCGGTGTGCTGTAATCCTTCACGTTCTCGAAAAGGAGCGCCGGGCCGTGCTTTTCTTCATTCAGCTTGGCGATGTGGGACAGTTCCAGGTTCCAATCGACCTTGGCCTTGATCCGCTTCAGCGCGTCATGTTCTTCCGCCAGTTTGATGAAATCTCTCATGCTTTTCATTTCAAAATGCCCTCCATTTGGTTTAAATTAGTGAAAAAGGACAATATGGTTACGCTATTGCTACGCAATGCAGTACGTAATTTGCGATCGAATATATATCAGGAATTTGCCCCCCCTACCGTGATACGTAAGAAACGAGCAGGTTGGATTGAGGGGAGGAATGAATATCCGCGTATCTGTTCGTTAAGCCTATATTCGTCCAAAAAACCTGCCTGGTCAGATGCACAGCGGTCTGTGCGGGTTCAGAAAGCCAGCGTTCTCGCCTGCATCGGCAACGCGGGCCATCTCGATTGAACTCGATCCCCTGCTTGGCAGGGCAGGAGCATGTTGCTCAGATTTTCCAGCCGTGAGTCTCGAGATAACCGGCGATAAAAGTTGTCGCCGTATCAGGAATGGTTCGAATACAGTTTGAATTTGGAGGAATGTCATGCTGCATCCCGTCGGAGTTCCGTGTCTCCTGCGCACCCCAGGCTTGAAATGCGGGGAAAGCGACCGTAGACGGAATCCTGTTCTGCAATCGTTACCCCTTAAATCGCCTTTTCAAAGAAAACTGTCAAATGCATTTTTTTTATGGTATTAATAAACGCTGGTTATGAATGAGATTTATCTATAATCAGTTGTTAGGGGTCAGAGCGGCGGATCCTCTCGCGGCGGGGAACCGGCATTGCCGCCTCCTGCGCAGATCGGTGCGAGCGGCCCGAGCATGCGGCGGCGTTGCGAGAGGCGAGTGTGGGTGGAATTTCCCTTGATGCGTATCCGGGAGAAACAGGTTTTTAGGGGCAGGCAGCGATTGGGATGGCGAAGGCCGCATCCGGCCCCGGGGCCCGTTCGAGACGAGCGGAAGGTTTGGGCGGCCCCTGGCACGGCGGGAAGCGCTGGGTGGCGTGAGGTCCTAGATCATGATTAATTTCAATCATTTCAGGATATTCTACTACGCTGCGAAAGCGGGAAGTTTTACCGAAGCAGCAGAGAGGCTTTTTATAACCCAACCCGCTGTGACGGCCCAGATCCGGGCCTTCGAAGAAGCCTGCAATCTGAAACTGTTCAAAAAAAAGGGGCGGCACGTCTATCTGACGGATGAAGGCAAGGCCCTGTTCCATTACGCCCGGAAGGTCTTCGAATTCGAGCAGGAGATAGAGGTCGCGATCGACAAGATGCACGAACTCAAGCGCGGTGTCCTGCGGGTAGGGACTACGAAGACCTATGCCCGCTACTTCATGCCTTACCTCGTCAGCGCCTATTTGAAGCACTATCCGGATATAAAGGTCTTTCTGAACGAGGGCAGCTCCGCCGAGATGACCCGCAGCCTCCTCGATCTCAGTATCGAGATCGCGGTCATCGCCAAGGCGGAGGAAAACCGTGCGGTCATTTTCAGGCCTTTCAGCCAGGAAGAACTGTTGCCGATTCTTTCCCCCGCTCACAGGCTTGCGGATAGAGGCAGCGTACACTTCACCGAGTTGGCCGGGGAGCCGATCATCATGAAGGACGCTGGATCGGGCACACGTCTGCGCGTGGCCGATCTTTTCGCGAGGTACGGCCGAGTCCCGAATATCCTGATGGAAACCAACAATGTCGAGTTTATCAAGGACCTGGTCGGAAGGGGTGAAGGGTTTTCTTTTCTCGTCAAGGCGGCCGTGATGCAGGATGTCAAGGAAAAGAGGCTGGTGACGCCCGAAATAAGGGGCGAGCACCTGTACCTCGATGTCAGCATAGCCTACCTCAAGGACCAGTCCCTTTCGAGACCCGCCAAGGCCTTTCTTCGCATGCTCGAGACCCTGTCCGGCGACAACCCCTCCCCGGTTGAGGGCATCGGCGCCCTCACTGCGCGGATCCTGGCCTGGATCCGGGAAGACGCCCGGAATGAGTGAGGCGGCTTTCTGAATCGCCGCGCCGCCCTCGCTTTTACGCCTGGCGGAAAGATTCCGTCTAAGGGTTGTTCTGCTGGATCATGGCATGCATCTCCCGTGCGCACTGCTCGGCGAAGGCCTTCGAGTTGATGTGATGCCCTGACTCCTGGATGGCTACATCAGGGGAGAGATGTTCACGGACCGCGTCCAGGAAAAAACGGTTCATGTCCGGATCGTAAAGAGGCGCCCCTTCCCGGTCGGCCTCCGACCACCCGGGCATAGGGACAAACAGCCGGGCTGCCCGGCCGAAACGATTCAGTTTCTCCGCCAGCTGTTCCGCCAGCGTCCTTGCCTCCTCACGGCTCAATCGAACGGCGGACCGGAAATCGTAGAAGAAGATGCGGCGGCCCCGGTATGGCGCCGGGATATGATTGCGGTCGAAGATCAGCACCGCGCAATCGAGGCCCCCGGGGACCACCAGCCGGGGTGGGTTGGGGCCGCCGGTGAAGGGTACGAGCCTTCCGGGCCCGATGCCTCCGCAGTAACCGTCCAGAAGGGCATCGGCCAGTTCATGCGTCGCGAAGTCGAGGATGCCCGCAAACAACCCCTCTGATGCCAGTTCTTCCATCGCCATGCCGCCGGTTCCATTGGCGTGGAAGGGGATGACTTCGTATCCCAGCGCCTCTAATTGGGAGCGAACGTACTCCGCCCCCTCCGTGATGAATCCGAACAGGGTCAAGGCGACCCGTTTTTTCGTGATGGAGGTTTTGTACTGCTCGTTGCTTTCCACCATGCCGCAGACGGCGCCGGCGGCCCGCTCCAGCACCCCGGCTGAAAGGCTGTTGATGCCCAGCATGTCCACGACGCTGTGCATCATGGTGATATCCTTGGTTCCGACCGTTCGGGACATGTCCCTGGAGGCCACCGTGGAGATCATGACCTTGGGGATGCCCATGGGGAGGATGCGCATGATCTCGGTGCAGAGATAGGTCCCGGTTCCTCCGCCTGCCGAGATGACAGCCGATAAATCACCCTGCCGGTAAAGATCATGAACGAGGGATCGACCTTTCTCGAGGACGGCCTCGATGGCCTCGTCCCGGCCCAGGCCGCCGCGGGGCGCAATCACGTCCGTGTAAAGATCGTAGTCGACGGGAAAAGGCGCCGGCGCCCTGGTCCCGGCGTGAATCGTCAGCGCCGGAAAACCCCGTTCTTTGATTACGTCCCTGAGATAGCCATGTTCCTCCGCCTTGGAATCGAAAGTGCCCAATACAACGACCGCCTTGTCTCGCTTCATGGCAACGCTCCATCATCTAAGGATTGCAGGGGGTGAGAAGGGGTGGAACCCTGACGGTGGTTGTCCTCGAAACAGTCTGGTCAGGGTGTCTGTCGTTCGACGCATTTGAATCCATGCAGGGGGCTGGATCGGGAGGCAGGGCTCTCCCGCAGCCGACACTCCAATGCACCGTGCGGCCGCAAGGCGCGTAAGACGGCGATCCGTACCGGCGATGGACTGAACTTTTCGCTGTGCGTATCCCGGAAGCTTCGTGCGCAGCAGTTTCCATCCGGAATGGTTTTTTTTGGCCAATCTCGGCGTCAATGTGCAGGTCCGCTTGTGCGGCGACCACTAGGTCGCCTCCGGGCAAACGTTTGATTTCCTTGACATCGACCAAACCGGGACCCGCCGCGCAGCGGTGGGACTGAGCGGGCGAAGGCTGTGAAGAAAAATCCTCATTTCGGGTTTGGAAACGGGGTTGTGCTGAATAACCATTTACGAATGAGAAGTATATAGGTCATCAGGAAAAAATCGTCAAAGGGAATTCGCTCCGGGCGGAAATCTCCGTCCGATCCCGGAGGGTTCCGCTGCCGAAAAGATCGGGGCTGAAAGAATTCAGGTAAATTGAGCGCCACACCGCCGATTCGGGAGGCAGACGGTCTCCAGCGGACGCGCAGGCGTGTAGCCCAGCATCGATACCCTTCGATCCGTCGTGGTGTAGAAAAACAGGACAGGCATGTAGGAAAGGACGACAAACCGGCTTAAAGCCCGGAATACCTGGATGAACACCTCTGTGTAATGGCTGTCTGTGGTTATGGGGCAGCATGCGATTGTCGTATTTCACGACAGTCAGCTGGGGCTAAGCGGTCACAGAATCCTCCCGGCCCTTTTCTTAATTGCTCAAAAAAACTGTATTATCAAGAAGATAAATGATATTTCGGGATGTCTGCTCCTGTTTGGTACGAGAATTGCCTACATTGAGGAGGCAAACACGCGATATCACCCTTCTCTAAAGAAAGGAGCAGAACGATGAATGGAAGAGATGCAGAAAATCGGAGAGCGACGGTGGGTTACGGTTCGACCTATCGCAGGGGCCGCGGCCAGGATCCGGAGGATCATGCCTCGCTGAAGGCGGTCTTGAACGGGCAGCTCTGGATGGTGAAGCCGGACAAACAGGCCCAGGCAGCCAATCCCTGTATCTGGATGCAGGCAGGGGTGGTCGATTTCAAGAACTGCAACAATTTCTACGATTGTACGACCTGTAAATATGACGCGGGTATGAAGAAAAAGGTCGATAAGGGCGCCGCGACCGGTTGGCGGGATGCCATGCGGCGAAGGCCCGGCCTGGAAAGGGTCTGCCGTCATACGCTGACGAATCGGATCGAGGAGCGGGTCTGCGCCTACGATTACGCTTGTCACAAGTGTGATTTCGACCAATTTTTCGAGGATGTGTGGGCTGCGAAGACGGCCTCCCGACCCGACGAAATCCATGATGTCAAAGGCTTTGCCGTTCCGACGGGGTATTATTTCAACGAGGGGCACGCATGGGCTCGGATCGAGAGCGGCGGGTATATCCGGATCGGAATGGATGACTTCGCCCTCAAAGTTTTCGGAAGGGCGGATGCCTATGAGCTGCCGGTGCTCGGCAAAGAACTGGCGCAGGGCAAACCCGGTTGGGGGTTCAGACGATCCGAGCAGAATGCCGAGGCCTTGTCGCCGGTCGACGGAGTCATCGTCGAGGTCAACGCCGATCTGCGTGAAAGGCCCGCGCTGGCCAACGCCACGCCTTATGAGGCCGGCTGGATGATGCTCGTCAGGACACCGGATATCAAAGGGACGCTTGCCAGGCTGATGACCGATGCCGACAGCATTGGCTGGCTGAACCAGGAAGTGGGTCAACTGGAAAGCATGATCGAGGAGGTGGCCGGACCCCTGGCAGCCGACGGTGGTACCCTCGGGGAAGACATCTATGGAAACCTTCCGGGTCTAGGCTGGAGCAACCTCCGGCGGGCATTTTTGAAAAGCTGACAGGATCGCCGCGCGTCTGCCCGGAGCCCAAGCGGGGCGAAGGGTTAAGGAGATCGATCACCGCAAACAGCGGATTCGAAGACGATGTTTGCGTGACGGGTGCCAGGAGAATTGAAACCTTGAATGCAGCAGGTCTCCCGGTGCTTGCCGAGGCGGAAACCGCCGGGAGGGGCCGGGACCTTTCACAGGGGCCATCGGATCCAGGGGAGGGGTGTCATGGTAAAACGACGGGAGACTGGAAACCGACCGAATACGGGCCGCCCATGCAAGCGGCATGTGGAAGGGTATATCGGATACAGGGCCTGCACACATGATTACCGCTGCGATGACTGCGAGTTCGAACAGTTTTTTGTGGATCACTACCGGGTCCATGCCGTGGTCCAGCCTGTCGACACGATCAGGATCAGGGGTTTCGATGTGCCGCAGGGGTACTATTTTCACGAAGGGCACGCATGGGTGAAGGTGGAGGGCGACCAGATGGTTCGCATAGGTCTGGATGATTTCGCCTTCAAAATACTGGGGCCCTTCGATCGCCTCGAATCGCCGCTGATCGGAAAGGAGATCAGGCAGGATCGTCCTGCGATAAGCGTCTATCGGGGCGGAAACCGTTCAACCGTCCGTTCTCCCCTGAGTGGTATCGTAACGGCGGTCAACCAGGATCTCCTCGAAGACGGTCGTTCGGCGGTCGACCATCCCTATACGGATGGGTGGCTTATGACGGTCCATGCAACATCGCTCAGAACCGATTTGAAGCAGCTCATGATCGACCAGGAAACGAAAACATTCCTGCGCAGAGAGGTCGATGAGCTGTTCGGTCTGATCGAGGAGGCACTGGGTCCGATGGCCAACGACGGAGGCGAAATCCGGGGGGACCTTTATGGAGAGGTGCCCGAACTGGGCTGGGACCGGTTGAGCCGCCTGGTCTTCAAGACGTGAAATCGCCCCCCGTTCCGTCTGGAGGGGTTTCGGAGGTCGACTCCGTCACTCTGTTCAACTCGTCCTGAAGGAGGACCCTGCAATATCGGCAGAATGCCTGGGATTTGCGGTCGACATGATCGATCTTTCGACAATAGTGCATAATGCAGCGGGTTTCGGGGCAGTGTTTGAGATTGAAGGTATGGCCGAGTTCGTGGATGGCCTCCTTCACAAGGCGGCATCGCAGCCGTTCGACATCGCTCCCGGCCGAGATTCCTTCGCCCAGCCGGTGGGTCGAGACGATGCAGGTCTTGCCCCCCAGTTGGGCTTCGCCGTAGACGTGGGTGAGGATCGGTATGTAGAGGTCGCGGTCGGTGACGGCGAGGATTTTCAACGCGTCGGGCGGTGCGAGTTCGGCAAGCCGGGTAAGGATGGCCGTTGAATGATACTGATCCCGCTGGGGATTGTAGGAAAAGTCGATGTCGTCCATCAGGGGGGCGATGATCGTGGGGTAGCCGAAAAGGCGGCGGATTTCACTGCCGATGGATTCGAGATAGGATTCCGGGCCATTGCCTATGGAGGAGAGGATGATGGATTGTGTTTTCCCTGAGTTCAATCCTTCTTCCTGATTTCGTAGCGCTTGATCTTGCTGTAAAGGGTCGACCGGTCGATGCCCAGAATCTCGGAGCACTTCGAGATATTCCATTGGTTCTGCTCCAGGATCTGGGCGATATGCATCTTTTCCATCTCCTTCAGGGATTGATCGGAGGGTCTGGAGACCAGGTCCGGGCTGAAGATGGGTAGATGCTCGGGCAGAATAGCCGCGCCTTTGACGACGACGACCGCCCGTTCGATGGCGTTTTCGAGTTCCCGGATGTTGCCGGGCCATTCATAGAGCATCATCTCGTCCAGGGCGTCCCGGCTGATCCGTTCGACCGTTTTGTTGGTCTCCTGGGCAAACCGGTTCAGGAAATGCCCGGCGAGCAGCGGGATGTCTTCCTTCCGTTCCCTGAGGGGAGGCATCTCGAACGTAAACACGTTCAAGCGGTAGTAAAGATCTTCCCGGAAGCTTCTTTCACGAATGGCCTTTTCGAGGTCTCGGTTGGTCGCCGCGATGACACGGAAATCCACCTCCAGGGGCTGGGTGCTCCCAAGGCGGTAGAAGACGCGATCCTCCAGGATCCGCAGCAGATCGATCTGCATCCGCATGCTGATCTCTCCGATTTCATCCAGAAAAAGGGTGCCTTCGTGGGCAAGCTCGAACCGGCCTTTCTTGGTCTCCTTGGCGTCGGTAAAGGCGCCTTTCTGGTAGCCGAACAACTCGCTTTCGAGGAGCTGCTCGGGGAAGGCGCCGCAGTTGATCGCGACAAAGGGCCCGGCGCAGCGCTGGCTGAGGGTGTGAATGGCCTTTGCGGCCAGACCTTTGCCTGTGCCGGTTTCTCCTCGTATCAAGACAGTCGAGTCGGTCGGGGCGACATCTTGGATCAATTCGAAGACCTTTTGCATGGCCTTCGATTGCCCGATCATGCTTTCGAAGCGGGTTCTTTCATGGACCTCCTGGCGGAGATACTGGTTTTCCCGCGCCTGCAGCTGCTGTTTTTCGATCCGCTCGATCAGGATGCCAAGTTCGTCCGGGTCGAAGGGTTTCATCAGATAGTCGGTTGCACCGTACTTCATGGCCTCGACCGCCGTGTTGACGGAGCCGTAGGCCGTGATCATGATGACGGCGATGTCCGGGTCGTTTTCTTTGACGGCTTTCAACACCTCGAGACCGCTCATCCCCCCCATCTTGATATCCAGCAGAATGATATCGAAGCGGGATTCTTCGATCATCGTCAGGGCCTCTTCGCCGCTCGAAGCGGTCTTCAGCTGATGGCCGTCTCTTTCGAGCCAGCCTGCAAGGGATTCCCTCACGATAAGTTCGTCATCGACGATCAGGATCTTGCTGCCGCCCATGATGGAGCCCTCCTCATTCGTTTCCATCCGGAAATGGTCTTTTTTGCCAATCTCGGCGTCAATCTGCACGTTTGTTTGTGCGGCGACCCACAGGTCGCCTCCGCACAAACGCTTGATTTCCTTGATATTGGCAAAAAATCCTCATTTCCGGATTGGAAACTGGATGGTACATCCGGAAATGGTCTTTTTTGCCAATCTCGGCGTCGATCTGCACGTTTGTTTGTGCGGCGACCCACAGGTCGCCTCCGCACAAACGCTTGATTTCCTTGATATTGGCAAACCGGGACCCGCCGCGAAGCGGTGGGACTGAGCACGCGAAGCGTGTGAAAAAAAACCTCATTTCCGGATTGGGGACCGGGTTCTAACGGGAAATCATTTCCGGATGGGGACTCGTTCGTCCCCCGCCCGGATCTGCCGGGTTGTTTGCTTTGCGCCTTTACCGGAGTCCCTTGGGGCGGACGCCCGGTTTCGGGGGTCCCGGCCGGGGATCGGCCTTCGCGTATGGAGCGTGTCAGGCGTGCGGATGATCGCTGCATCCGGCCCCTCCCGGTCTCGTGCGCTTCCGAGATCGGCGTCAGGAGGCCTGGTTCGGCCCCCGAATGACCGGGAGTTTGACAAGAAACGTCGTGCCTTTGCCCGGTTCGGACTGGACCTCGATCGATCCGCCGTGGTTTTCGATGATGCCGTAGGCTACGGAAAGACCCAAGCCGACGCCTTTCCCCTTTTTCTTGGTGGTAAAAAAGGGCTCGAACAGGCGTGGAAGGTTTTCCTTGGGGATGCCAGGGCCGTCGTCCTCGAATGCGATGAAGACATGGCCCGCATCGTCGGGTGTGCCGGTTCTGATGGTCAAGGTACCGCCGTGGGTTGTTTCGAGCGCTTCAGCGGCGTTGGAAACGAGATTCATCACGATCTGTTGGAGATGATCCTCCGAGCCCATGATTTCGGGAAGTCGAGGATCGAAGTCCGTAACGACGGTTACGTGGTTGATCTTGAGCAGGTTGGAGTTGAGGAATAAGGTTTTTTGAATCAGACGGTTGAGATCGACGAATTTCAATTCAATTTTCGACTGTCTGCTGAAGGTAAGCAGATTGGAGACAATCCGGCTGATCCGCCGGGTTTCGGTCTCCATCAGATCCAGGTAGCGGGCGAACTTCTGCAGGTCGTCGGTACTCAGACGGCCTTCCTGGTTGATGCGCTTCATGAGCAGGATCAGGTTGAGTATGCCGGCGATGGGATTGTTGATTTCATGGACGACGGAAGCGGACAGCTTCCCCAAAGAGGCCATCTTGTCCTGGTGGATAAGCTTCGCGTGCGTCTCTTCAAGGGCCCTTGTCCGCTCCTCGACCATTTTTTCGAGGCGCTGGGTGATGCGTTCTTCCTCCCGCTTCCGGTCGGTGATATCGCGGCTCACTTCGATGAATTTCGATATCCGGCCGTTTTGCTCGAAGATCGGAAACATGGTGACTTCGGTGTAGATAGGCTGACCGTCGCTGTCGATTCGGGTCACGACCTGCTGAGAAGGCTCCTGGTTCTTGATGGCCTCATTCATGGGGCAGAAGATGATGCCTTCGTTGCAGGGCTGGTTGCCCTTCTGGAAGACCTCGTGACAGGAGTGACCGACGACCTGCTCGCGGCTGTATCCCATTTTGGTCAAAAAGGCCTCGTTTACCTCCACGATCTTCCGGTCGGGGGTGATGACCAGAATAAAATCCTGAATGCCGTTGAGGATGGTCTCCATCTCGAGGCTGCGGTCACGCCATTTGGCCTCCTCGAGCCGCGTCGCGGCCCAGAACATCATGAAGACGGCTCGGGTCATGATGCGGATGTGGTCGGGGCTGTTTTTGAGGACGTCGTTCGTGACCGCCTCGTCCCGGCACAGGACGAAAATCAGATGGATGTCGAGGGACGGGTCGTAAAGCCCATGATAATCATCCAGGACCTTGAGTCCGGTGGATTTGGCAAAGAGGATTGCGGGGCTGGATGGATCGGGGTCGGCGACAGCCACATAGCGTGCTTTGACCTCGGCCTGGGAATATGAACTGGTGGTCTTCTCGAGGACCTCACGGGCAAGGTTCCCGCCGCCTACAATCCCGATATTCAGCAGGGAAGGCGAATGGTCGACCATAGAATTGCCTCCTTCGCGGGCTGGATCCCGATCGGCCGGGGGTTCACACCTGCCGGGGTGACGAGAAACAAAACGTTGATAGCGATGCCTCGGTATGTTTAGAATGGGTATGGATTCTTCGGAAGCGTTTCTCTTCGGGCCAGTCCGGCCTCGGCCTGCGCCTTCGCGGTGATCGCCGGGATCGGGTCGCGGACAAGCAAGCGTCCAGATGGACGCCGGGATCGGCCGAACCGGGGTCACATCCCGAAGGGATGGGACTGATAAGGCGCAGCCGGTGAAGGGAAAAGCCCTCTTCCGAATCTCTGGATCGGAAACGTTGTCGTGCCGGATGCTCTTTTCCGGATGGAGACAAAATAGCATCGGGACGAATTCGATTCAAGCCATTTTTGAAGATGGAATGGGAAGCACAGCGGCGTTTTTGTCTGTAAAGACGAGCGGTTCAGCCCGTAGCCCGTCCATATTTTGGTTGACAATTTTCGACGCTACGGAGTAAGGTGCGCTGTGGCAAGTGAGGAGACCTGAGAAGGTCGCTTTTTTGAAGGATCGCTATGAGGAGAATGAGATGCCTGAGAGAGTGGTAGGTTCCGTCATGGTTGTAGGCGGTGGGATCGCGGGGATGCAGGCGGCGCTGGATCTCGCGGATTCCGGATATCTTGTACATCTGGTCGAGAAGTCCTCCGCTATCGGCGGTGTGATGAGCGAACTCGACAAGACCTTTCCTACCAATGACTGCGCCATGTGAATTATCTCCCCTAAACTGGTCGAGGTCGGCCGGCATCTGAATATCAATCTGATCACCTGCGCCGAAATCGCGGACGTCGCCGGTGAGGAAGGTTCCTTCACCGTTACCCTGAACAAGACCCCTCGATATATCGATCCTTTGAAATGTACGGCCTGCGGAGACTGCGCCGCGGTCTGCCCCGTCAACCTGCCGAGCGAATACGACCAGGGTCTTGCCGAGAGAAAGGCGACCTACAAGAAATATGCCCAGGCGATCCCGGGCGCGTTCGCCATCCAGAAGGCCGACAAGGCGCCCTGCCGGTTGGCATGTCCGGCCGGTCTGAACGTTCAGGGCTATGTGCAGATGGTCAAGCAGGGCAAATACGAAGAGGCCCTCCGGATCATTATGGAGGACCTCCCTCTGCCCGGGGTTCTGGGGCGTATCTGTCCGCATGGCTGCGAGGACGCCTGCCGGCGCTGCGAGGTCGACGAACCGGTGGCCATTCGGGATCTCAAACGGTTGGCGGCCGATCGGTTCGACCCGAGGGAGATCGCCATCGATTGCCTTCCGAAGCGGGCGGAGAAAGTGGCGATTATCGGCTCCGGTCCGGCAGGCCTGAGCGCGGCTTACCATCTTGCCAGGAAAGGCATTCAGTCGACCATCTTCGAAGCGCTGCCGGCTGTCGGTGGGATGCTCCGCGTCGGGATTCCGGGCCACAGGCTGCCCCGTGAGGTCCTGGACCGGGAAATCGAGGTCGTTACGCGTTTAGGCGTCGAGGTCAAGACCAATGCGGCGCTCGGCCGGGATATCACGCTGGGCGGCCTTTTCGACGAGGGCTACGGCGCGGTGTTCCTGGCAATGGGGGCCCACAAGGGCATCCAGCTGGGGATACCCGGCGAGAAGGCTCAGGGTGTCCGCCAGGGCGTCGATTTCCTGCGGGAAGTCAATCTGAAGGGCACTGCACCCGTCGGCCGGAAGGTGGCCATCATCGGCGGCGGAAATGTCGCGATCGACGTGGCCCGTTCGGCGGTCCGGCTCGGGGCCGAGGAGGTTCACATCATCTACCGGCGTACAAGGACCGAGATGCCGGCATGGGAAGAGGAGATCCAGGCGGCCGAGGACGAAGGGGCCAAGATCGTCTATCTGGCGGCACCCCAGGAGGCCTTGGTCGAGGATGGACGTGTCGTGGGGCTGCGCTGCATCCGCATGGAACTCGGTGAGGCGGATTCGTCAGGGCGCAGGCGGCCCGTGCCGTTGCCGGGCAGCGAGTTCGAGATCGAGATCGATCAACTGGTCCCCGCGATCGGACAGCGCCCGGACCTGTCTCCCGTTGAGGATACAGAGGACCTGGTTTTGACGCGCTGGGGAACCGTGGAGGCCGATCCGGTCACCTTTGCGACTGGGAAAAAAGGGGTCTTCGCCGGCGGCGATGTCCAGACGGGTCCCTGGGTGGCGATTGGGGCCATAGCCGCCGGAAGGGAGGCCGCTGAATCGATAGTGAGATATCTGGACGGCGTCGACATGGCGGCGGGCCGGGAGGTCGTCGCGAATCCCGAGCCGGTTTATCGCCCGATTGCCCCTGAGGTGGCGTTGCGCCGGCGGGCACGGATGCCCGAGCTCGATCTCGAGGCCAGGAAAGGCAGCTTCAAGGAGGTCGAACTCGGCTACGACGAAGAGGCCGGGCTCGCGGAGGCGGGGAGGTGCCTGAACTGTGGGTACTGCTGCGAATGCTATCAGTGTGTGGAGGCCTGCGGGGCCGGCGCCGTCACGCTCGAAACGCATCGGCAGAAGCCGGAGGTTGTCCAGGTGGATGTAGGTTCCATCATCCTTGCCCCGGGGTTCCGTCCTTTCGACCCCGGCCAGTATGACACTTACAGCTACAGCAAATTCCGCAACGTCCTCACCTCGATGGAGTTCGAGCGCATCCTCTCTGCGTCCGGCCCGACCATGGGGCACCTGGCAAGATTGTCAGACCACAAAGAACCCCGGAAGATCGCCTGGCTGCAATGCGTCGGATCGCGCGACATCAACCGGTGCGACCATGGCTACTGCTCTTCGGTCTGCTGCATGTACGCGATCAAAGAGGCCGTCATCGCCAAAGAGCACGCCGGAAGCGCCCTGGAGTGCGCGGTTTTTTTCATGGATATGCGGACCCACGGCAAGGATTTCGAGCGCTACTACGATGATGCGCGGGATAAACACGGTATCCGGTTCATCCGTTCCCGTGTACACACGATCGATGAGGTGGCGGAAAGCGGCGATCTGATCCTCAAGTATGCGAACGAGCAGGGGGAGTTTATCGAGGAAGCCTTCGACATGGTCGTTCTGTCGGTCGGGCTCGAGACGGCTCCTGAGGCTGTGCGGCTGGCGGGAGAGCTGGGTGTCGAACTGACGGAGGGGTCGTTTTGTAAAACGGCCTCCTTCGACCCCGTCGCCACGTCCAGGAGAGGCGTCTATGTCTGCGGTGCCTTCCAGGGGCCGAAGGATATCCCGCAGTCCGTGATCGAGGCCAGTTCCGCTGCGGCGGATGCGGGCGCGCTTCTAAGGGATGCCCGCAATACACTCACACAGGAAAAACAGCTCCCCGTGGAGCGGAACGTATTGGGCGAGCGGCCGCGGATCGGTGTGTTCGTCTGCCAATGCGGGATCAATATCGGCAGTGTGGTGGATGTCCCGGCTGTACGCGCTTACGCCGAGGGGTTGCCCTACGTCGAGTATGTAGCGGACAACCTCTACACCTGCTCACAGGATACGCAGGACATCATGAGCCAGGTCATCAGGGAAAAAGACCTGAACCGGATCGTGGTGGCCGCCTGTACACCGAAAACCCATGAGCCGCTGTTCCAGGAAACCTTGATCAGCGCCGGTCTGAACAAGTATCTCTTCGAGATGACCAATATCCGCAATCAGGATTCCTGGGTGCACAAGGGGGATCCGCAGGCCGCGACGGAGAAGGCGAAAGACCTGGTCAGGATGGCTGTGTCGAAGGTTGCCCTGATGGAACCGCTTGCAGAAACCAGCCTGGAGGTCAACCAGAAGGCGCTGGTGATTGGAGGGGGTATCTCGGGCATGGTCGCGGCCAGGACCCTCTCGGAGCAGGGCTATGCAGTTTGCCTGGTGGAGCGGGCCGGCACCCTGGGAGGACAGGCGAGGAGCCTCTTCCGGACCTGGAAGGGGGAGGATGTCCAGGCGCATCTCGGGACCCTGGTTCGGTCGGTCGAAAAGGACCCCAATATCGATGTTCGTCTCGATACCACGCTCGAAAATGTGGAAGGCTTTGTCGGAAATTTCAAGACGACCCTGAGCTGCGGCGATTCGCAGGATGAGCTGGTGCACGGGGTTGCGATTGTCGCCACCGGGGCCCACGAGTGGCGGCCCGACGTGTACGAATACGGCAAGGACCCCCGGATCCTGACGCATCTCGATCTGGACCGGCGGTTCATCCAGAATGACGCGGATTTGAAGAGGCTGCGGAGCGCCGCCTTCATTCAGTGTGTCGGAAGCCGTGAACCGGGGCGTCCGTATTGTTCCCGGGTGTGTTGTACCCATTCGGTGGAGAGCGCCCTGCATCTGAAGGAACTCAATCCCGATATGGATGTCTACATCCTTTACCGGGATATGCGCACCTATGGGGAGCGTGAGTACCTCTATCGAAGGGCGCGGCAGGCCGGCGTCATCTTTATCCGGTACGCCCATGAGAAGAAGCCCGTCGTGCAGCTTGGAACGGATGCGCTCGAGATTGTCGTGGATGACCACATCCTGGGCCGGCCGGTCCTGATCCGCTCGGATCTGCTTGTGTTGGCGGCTGCCATCATCCCCGAAAAGGATGAGGCTTTTGCACAGCTGTTCAAGATTCCTATGAACGCCGATGGGTTTTTCGTAGAGGCGCACGCGAAGCTCGGGCCCTCGGAGTTTGCGACCGACGGCGTTTTCCTGTGCGGTACGGCGCACTATCCGAAGCCCATCGATGAAACGGTGGCCCAGGCCAAGGCCGCCTGCTCGCGGGCTGTGACCCTGCTGGCCAGGAAGACCGTTCAAGTCAGCGGCACGGTGGCCCAGATCAACCCGGCGTATTGCAGCAGCTGCGGTGTCTGCGTAAGCGTCTGCCCTTATTCGGCACCATCATTCATAGAAAAGGGGCCTTTTGCAGGGAAGGCGGAGATCAATCCTGTGCTCTGCAAAGGATGCGGCTTGTGCGTCGCTTCCTGCCGTTCTGGAGCGATCAACCTGAAGGGCTTCGGGACGGATCAGATCATGGCGATGATCAATGAGATCTAGCATCGTTTCCGTCCTGAAATGATTGTCCCGCACGGGCAGATTTCTATCCGGAAATGGTCTTTGTGGCTTCCCGGGGTTTTCAGGCCTGGACGTCAGAGGGTGGTTGCAAGGCGGTCAACACCGCTTGACCGCAGGACGGGCCTCCGGTTCCGGGCTTCAATGGGAATCGGTCGCAGTCCCTGTCATACCAGATCCGATGTTCGCATGGAATATCGTCAACGTGTTTACGAATACAGGACCAGGAGAATGCAATGAGCGAATGGGAACCCAAGATCACGACATTTCTTTGTCATTGGTGCAGCTACGGCGCGGCCGACCTGGCAGGCGTCAGCCGGCTCCAATATCCGCCCAACTTCAGGGTTATCCGTGTTCCCTGTTCGGGACGTGTGAGCCCCAAGTTCATCTTGGCTGCCTTCCGGCACGGCGCCGACGGCGTCTGGGTCTCAGGGTGACACCCGGGAGACTGCCATTACCTGGAAGGTAATTACTATGCACGGAGAAAGTTCGCCCTTCTGAAGGGGCTGTTGGAGCACATCGGTGTCGAACCGGGAAGGCTCAATTTTTCCTGGATCTCTTCCGCTGAGGCCACCAAATTCGTTGAAGTGGCCAACAAAGTGGCGGACGAAGTGCGGGCTCTGGGCCCTGCGAAGTATTTGATCAAACAAAGAGCCGAGGTGGCATAATGTTGGAATATGCTGGCAAAATCAGAGAAGCAGCCAAGAAGCTGCTTGCCGATGGAAAGGTGGATGTCTTCATCGGTTACCAAAAGGGTTCGGTCCCGATGATGAACGAGCCTGTCCTGGTGAAAGATCCGGAACAGACGGAGATCCTCCACTGGGACAGTCACTGCGGTCTGAACCTCTGCAACTACCTCACCAAACGCACGGACAAGATCGGCATTGTCGCGAATGGGTGCAATTCCCGGAATATCGTGACGCACATCATCGAAAACCAGATCAAGCGGGACCAGCTCTATATCGTTGGGATTCCGTGTGAAGGTATGATCGATCACCGCGCCGTGGTGAGGGCTGTCAAGTACCGGGAGATTACCTCCGTCGAGGAAGAAGGTGGACGGTTCACCGTGAAGGGCCCGGGTTACGAGGAGACATTCGCCAAGAAGGATTTCCTCCGCAGCAATTGCGTCATATGCCGCCATCGGAATCCTGTGATTTATGACGAAATGCTGGGAGAACCCGTTCCGGAACAGACCGATATCGATGCGTATGAAGATGTCAAGAAGATCGAAGGGATGTCTTCGGAGCAGAAATGGGAGTTTTTCAATCGAATGATCTCCCGTTGTATCCGCTGTTACGCATGCCGCAACGCCTGTCCGCTGTGCTACTGCCCGACGTGTTTTGTGGATGAAAGCAGGCCGCAGTGGGTGGGCAAGAGCATCGATCCCACCGATACCATGACGTTTCATTTTTTGCGGGCCTATCACTGTGCTGGACGCTGTACCGATTGCGGTGCCTGCGAGCGGGTTTGCCCGGTCGGTATCCCGGTCAGACAGTTTACCAAAAAGCTCAACAAGGACGCTGAGGAACTCTTTTCCTGGGAAGCCGGTCTGACGCTGGATCAAAGGCCGCCCTTGGATGTCTACAGGCCGGATGACTACAACGCGTTTATCCGGTAGACGGCGTCACTCACTGCCGGGCGCCGGAGGGCTTATAAATCGTACAGCGAATAGACAAAAGGTAAATTCCATGACAGACAAGATATTCACTAAAGAAGAATGGTTGGAACGTCTTGTGGGCGTTAAGGGAGATTACAGGGTATTCGTTCCGGTCAAGGACGGGGATTTTCACATGTTCGCCCCGATCGACAACGGGAAAAAACCGGATTTCAATTACCAGAATACGCGGCTTTCCCCCAAGGGCTTGGTCTATCCTCAGTCCGAGCGTATGTTTGAATATTCCCTGGACAAGCAGGATGAGGATGCCTTTATCCTGAAGGAAGCCCCGAAAGACTACGCACCCCAGGCCGTTGTCGGTATCCGGCCGTGCGACGCCCAGGCATTCCAGATCGTGAAGATCAATTTCGACAACAAGGAATATCAGGATCCCTGGTGGGTGCAGCGGTTCGAGTCGTCAGTCCTGATCGGGCTCGGGTGCAACGAGCCCTGCGATACCTGTTTCTGCACCTCGGTCGGCGGCGGACCGTTTTCCGAAAAAGGCCTCGATGCGCTGCTCATCGATCTGGGGGATGCTTTTCTGTTTCGGGTCATCAGTGACAAGGGACAGGCCTTTCTGGACAAGATGGGCGGCGGCGCCGAGGCCGGCCAGGAGCAGGTCGAGAAAGCCAGGCGTCTCGCTCAGGACGCCGAGGGCCGGATGACGTCGCATGTCCCTACGGATAAGCTGAAGGACAGGGTCGTTCTGGACTTGTTCAATGCGCCCTTCTGGGAAGAAGTGGCCTTTGCCTGTATCAACTGCGGAACCTGTACCTATCTTTGTCCCACGTGCTGGTGCTTCGACATTCAGGACGAGACATACGGCAAGCAGGGTGACCGCCTTCGCAACTGGGATTCCTGCATGTATCCGCTTTTTACTCTGCATGGATCCGGACATAATCCAAGAGACAAAAAATTTCAGCGTGTCCGGCAGCGCTTTATGCACAAACTGAAATACTACGTCGATAAATACGGTGACGGTGTGCAATGCTCCGGATGCGGTCGCTGCGTGCGCTATTGTCCGGTAAATATCGATATCAGGAAGGTTTGCGCCCGGATGAATGCGTACGAAGGATAGATCTTTGACGCTCAGACGGCTGGAAGATTTTATGCGCCGATGCTCTTGCGGTGTCTTTTACTGACCGTCTTTGATAAGCGGGTGCGCTAAAGCGGGAAAGAAGCGTTAAAAGGGCGTCAAGAACGCGTGAGACAGGGGGTGTTTCATTGAAAAACGCATATTTACCCTATCCGGTTCGGATTGATAAGATAACGACAGAGACCGTTGATCGGAACCTCAAGACTTTCAGATTTGTTTTTTTGAATCCGGAAGACGAGGAGAAGTTCTCCTACACACCCGGTCAATTTGCCGAGTTGTCGATTCCGGGCAAAGGGGAAATCCCTATCGGGATCGCATCTTCTCCTACGGAAAAGGGCTTTGTGGCCTTTACCGTCAATAAGGTTGGACTCGTTTCTTCCTATCTGCACAACATGCAGGAGGGGGAGATCATGGGTATTCGGGGGCCGCTCGGGAACTGGTATCCATGGGAAGAGATGGAAGGGCAGAATGTCGTCATCGTGGGCGGCGGCTTCGCCTTTACGACCCTGAGGTCGAGCATCGTATATATGCTGGACCCTCAGAACAGGCCGAAATTCAAGGATATCATCGTTGTCTACGGGGCCAGGAATCCCGGTATGCTTCTGTATCGGGACGAGTTGGCTGCGTGGGAGCAGCGGGACGACATCCACATGCACATCACCGTGGATGGAACGGATGACCCCGACTGGAAATACAATGTGGGATTCGTACCGTCGATCACGGAGGCGAAGATCACCAGCGCCGAGGATGCGATTGCCATTGTCTGCGGCCCTCCTATCATGATCAAGTTTACCCAGCCGGTTCTGGAAAAGCTCGGGTTCCCGCCGGAGAAGATCATCCTTTCCCTTGAGATGAGGATGAAATGCGGCATCGGCATCTGCGGGCGGTGCAACATCGGTGATCAGTACGTGTGCAAGGACGGCCCGGTGTTTCCTCTGGCAAAACTGAAAAAAATGCCGCCGGAATACTGATGTGTTTTCATGCGCCCACACCGCGCGGGCGCCCTCTGATGGGCCCGGAAAAGGCCTTCGAGGCAGGATCTGAATCCATATGGGCGGAGGGCCCAAGGAAGGTTTCGGGTCCTGCGGGACGGTAAACAGGGCCCTGTCCGGCGCTGCAGGATCTATGGCGCTGCCATTGCTGCATTGAACGATGCGTTTTTCCTTTGCCGCCCCGGTGCAGAAATGGTTGTGAGAAGGGCACCGGGGACCGCGAAAGGGCGAAAATGGGCTGGGTGGTAATCCCATCCCATTTTTTTGTTGCACCGTCGAAAAGGAATCCTTTTCAGGCCCGTGGTCCGGTCCCCTAAACCCTGCTCTTCGAGAAGATCCCTCCCGTTTATACCTAAAGCGATATTTTAAGAGGAGCGAATGCGAGAAATGACCGATGAAAACCCTATCGTCTCTCTAGTCGGGAAAGGATCTTTTGAGTGGCTTTCCGGACGATTCGATCGGGAGACTCTCCTTGCGGATGTGCCGCATGATATCCTCACTGCCGTGGCTGGGATCGATGTCGCCACGCGTGATTTCGGGGCCGATGGAAACGCCGTGACGGCCATCGCGCTCGTCACGTTCGCTTACCGGTTGGCCGGGCGCAGACAGCAGGCTCATCTCGGGCCGAGAGATCTGCTGCTCGTCAAGGTCCTGGCGAAGGAGGAACTCAAGCGCAGAGACGGCCAAACAGCGTTTCTGCGCGTGCCCGAAGGCCTGCCATTGTTCGAGATTATAACCGGCGAAGTGGGGGAGTGTATCCGTTCGATGGCGACCATCAACAGTCCCTTCTGCCGGGGGGTGTAGCCTCGGCCGGGGGTTCGGTGCGGGGATGATCTCGTCGATGGGACGGAATGGGCCGTGCGGAACGAAAGGAACCTTCTGGTTCAGTTGCGATGGAAAGCCCTGCTCCGAAGGGGATCGGATACGGAAGACGGTGCGGAACGGGTCCGGACGTTTCCTCGAAGATACGCCCGGCGCTTAAGGATCTGGTTTCGCTATCCTTAAATGGATCTGTAGATTCCCGGAACTGAAGGAGGCTGCGTGTGAAGACTCTGGACATGAAAGATATCGGCGGAAAGATCCGCACCCGCTACTATGCCATCCTCGGTCCTCTCGAGGCTGTGTCGATCCGGTTGAATATCCACCCGGATACGCTGACGTTTGCGGGCCTGGTCCTGAGTGCCGCTGCAGGGTTTCTGGTCGGCGGCGGATCTTTTTTCTGGGGCGCCTGGGTGATTGCCTTGGCCGGGGTATTGGACACGCTCGACGGGAGTCTTGCAAGGCATACAGGACGGACCTCGAAGTTCGGGGCCTTTTTTGACAGTACGCTCGACCGCTACGGCGAGGCCTTCATCCTGACAGGATTTGCGTGGTTTTTCGCTGGGGGGAGCGACCCCGCCTCGGCGGGCGATGTATCGGGCCCATCGGAGGTTGCCCCTTGGACGATCGTCTGGATCCTGCTGGCAATGGCGGGAAGTTTTATGGTAAGCTATACCCGCGCAAGGGCCGAAGGGCTTGGGCTGCAGTGCAAAGAGGGTTTGTTCCAACGGCCTCAGCGCATGGCCCTGCTGGTGATTGGAGGCCTTCTGGGTGCGTTGCCGGTCGCGGGGCCTTATATTCTCAAGGGTGTCTTTTTTCTGCTTGCCTGTCTGACGAATGTCACGGCTGTCCAGCGAATCCTGCTGGTGCGCAAGGCCCTCTCCTCGAAAGAGCCGCTGGTTCCATGAAAACGTACCTCACCTGTCCCCGTTGCGGAGGCAAGGTTGCCTCCTATCGCAATCCTTTTCCGACGGTAGATGCCATTATCGAACGGGAAGACGGCGGGATTGTGTTGATCCGCAGGAAGAATCCTCCCTATGGCTGGGCGCTGCCCGGTGGATTTGTCGACTACGGTGAATCGCTCGAGGCGGCGGTAAAGCGTGAGGCCCTGGAAGAAACCGGTCTGCGGATAACCCTCCGATATCAGCTTGGCGCCTACTCGGATCCTGCACGGGATCCACGTTGGCACACCATCAGTGTGGTATTTGTGGCGCGGGGCGAGGGGGTGCCGAAGGCGTCGGATGATGCGGCCGAGGTCGGGGTTTTCTACCAGGGAGGATTTCCCGATCATCTTGCCTTCGATCACGAAACGATTCTGAGAGACTACTTCAGGCGATGCGGCGAAAGATCCTGAAGGTGCTTCTTCCACCTCTGCTCCTGATCGTATTGGGTGGGTTTCTGATGTTGCTGTCGGACCGCCTGATTCAGGATCCTGCGTTTCAGACATATATCCTCGATAAAATCGGAGAAAAAATCGGATTTGACATCGCGGCGGAAGAGATCACCGTCAATTGGCTGTATGGAGTCGGCATCCGGGCGCATGTGGTCGAGGCCGTTTCCCGCTCCGGCAGGATTCGTATGGAGGCCGCGGACGTAAGAATCGTTCTGTCTGCAACAGGATTGCTTCAGCGGGAGATCGCTCCGACCCGTATCGATGTGTATCGGCCCGTTGTGCATCTGCGGTCCATCGCCTCGGAGTCGGCTGGGCCGGCCATCGGTTGGGCCGGTGGGATTTTTCCCGTGTTGCTGCGTCAGTTCGGCGAGCTTGTCTCTCTGCGATTGGAAGACGGCCAATTGGATCTGAACCGTGGGTCCTTCCGGCTGAAGGATTTCGATCTGCTTGCCGAGCAGAGGGCAACCGCTCCTTTGACGGTCGATTTCAAAACGCGCGGACGGGTGATCCATGACCGGCGCGAATCGGTGCTTTCTCTCGAAGGCGAGGTGAAGGAGGACGCGGCCCATCCCGGCGCGCCGATTTGCCAAATGCGTCTTGAAGGACGGTCGTTCCCGATCTGGTGGCTGCCTTGGCCGTCCTTCATCCCTTGGGGCGGCGGGCGGATGGACGCGGATATTTCTTTGAAGGGCAGTTTGATACAGGGTTTTACGGGCGATGTCCGCCTGAAGGGAAGACAGTGCGCCTTCGAGATCCGAAAGGGGCAGCGGAGCAAGGCCTACCGCTTCAGTGAACTGGCATTGATCACCAAGGCCGCCTATGCCGATCGTCGCATCGAACTTCCCTCTTTCGTGCTGCAGGGCCCCGGTTTTGATTTTACCGGTTCTTCCGGGTTCGATTTGAACGACGCCGACGATCCGGATATCCGCATCGTAGCGAAGAGCGGTCCCATCAGGCTGGAAGATTTCATGCCCCTGATCCCTGATTCGATCCTTCCTGCCTGGTTGGAGAAAGACCTGTTTCCGCTCCTGAGGGATGGGGAGGCGGTCTTGAACGGGATTCGTGTGGCGGGGCCCGTGAGCCGGATCGGGTCCTTGAACGAGAGGCGCAACGCCGACACGCTTTCTCTTTCGATAGGCTGGAAGGGGTTGACGGCCGATACGCCCTGGGCTCCGGTTCCTTTTCGGTCGATTCCGGGGTCGCTCGAGATTTCCGATGAAGGATTGAGGATCCTGGGTGTCGGGGCGTTTTTCGGGCAATCGGAATTGCAGGCGGGGTCCATGACCATCTCCGATCTATATGAGAGGCACCCCGTTTTTGACTTTGGCCTGAAGGGGCGGTTCGATGTTTCCGATCTTGTAGCGATCGCCCGGAGGGTGCCGTTGCCGCCCGGCCTGAAGCAATGGGCTACGCGCGTGAAGCCTGAGTCGGTCAGCGGCAGCGTAGCAGCGGACGTCCGGGCCGTTTATGTATCGGGATCTGAATGGCCGGTCCTGCAGAGCGGCGTTTTAGAGGTGATCGATGCGCGATGGACGCCGGATGATTCGACGGCGACACTGCACTTGGAGCAGGGCACACTCGAACTCGATTTGGCCAGGGAAAGCCGCTTTTCCACGCGTTTCGATTGGGAAGGCTCGTCATTCGAAGTGGACGGAGCCTTCGGCCCAGGCTGGGAAAGCGGATGGGCGCTGAGCGGTCAGGGCGGGCTGGATCTCTTGAGACTGCTGCATCACACCGGCGCAGTGCCCTCGTGGCTGCCGGAGTTTCCGGGTAGAGTGCCTTGCCGGTTTTCTCTGGTGGCCTTGGACAAAGGGTGGGGGATTTCGGGTGAGTGGGACATCTCGGGTGTAGGGTGGAACGCGCCTTTTTTTTCGATTGAACTGCCGGATCAGGGCTGCCGGGTGACGTTCGAGGGCACGTATCTTCCTGACGAGAATATGAGGGTTGCCGGCAAGGCGGTGTTCTTTCTGGAGGATTCGACCGCCGAGGTCACGGGATTCGGCGATGCCGACCTGCTGCGCCTGAAGATCTCTTCCCCTTCTTTGTCCTTGAAGGGGCTTCGTTTCCGTCCGGTCCCGTCGGAGCGTGCTCCGCTCGAAGGGGTCCTGAAAGGGGACTTGAAGGTGGTCATCCCGAGGCGCTCTCCGAAAAACTTCTCCGCCGAAGGTATCCTCTCAGGCAAGGGAATGGCGTGGACCCTGCCGATCACCGCCATGTCGATTCGCGACGGGGCGTTCGCCCTGGCCTTGGACGGTGAATCGGGTGAGGTCGAGGAGCTTTCGTTTCTGTTGGATGGGGGCCGCGTGTCAGGCTATGGTACGCTCGACTCGCTCCGCGGGACGCCGCGCGGGGATGGGCACCTGGAGGTCGAGCGCGTCGATCTATCCCGTATTCTGGAGTCATTCAAGAAGAGCGACGCGTGGAAATCAGCCCGAAAAGACTGGGATTTTCCCCGCAAGGCCGATTTCGGGCTCTCCATGACGATCGATCAGGCTGAATGGAAAGGGCGGGCATGTGGAAGGTTGAAAGGCCGGGTGGTCCTGGCCGACGGGGCACTCGCTCTGGAGGAGGTCGAGCTGCAGATGCAGCAAACGCGTCTTTCCCTGACCGGTTCGGTGCGCCGGGGCCAATCCCCCTCGGTGCAGTTGTCGACCCATGTCCGGTCGGAGGGGCAGCCGATCAGCGGGATCACACAGCTTTGCGGGTGGAAGCCTACGGAGATCGAAGGGCACCTGAGCATGGAAGGGGTTTTTTTCTCGCACGGAGGACACCTCTCGGATTTTAAGCAGAACCTGGATGGCAGGGCTGCGGTGCGGCTCGAGGATGGGATCGTTCGCAGGTCCAATCTGATCATCAAAATATTGGAATTCCTGAGCCTGCAGAGGATCGTCGACCGGCGCCCGGATGATATTGCCCGCGAGGGATTTTATTTCCAGAGCATCGAGGGCCAGGTGGCGGCTGAAAAGGGGGTTCTCAAGAGCGACGACCTCCTGATCAGGAGCCCCGCTTTCAATGCTGCGGTGGAGGGGACGCTCGATCTTTTTACACGAACGGTCGCAATGGATATGGGTGTCCAGCCTCTCGGGACTATTGACAGCTTGGTGAGCCGGATCCCGGTGGTGGGTTATATATTGGGTGGTGAAGACAAGACCGTTCTGGTGTATCGTTTCAATATTCACGGACCGCTGGAAAGGCCTGAAATCGATTATGTGCCTCTCAAGAATCTTGGAGGCAGCGTGAAGGGTTATCTGGAGCGATTGATCGGTACGCCATGGCGGCTTCTCAAGGAGATAGGCAGAATCAGTAAAGAGATCGAACAGACCGAGCCGTTGGAGCCTGCAGAGGAAGGACTCTAATGGTCTGGTTTTCGAAAGGAATATCCAGATGGCTAAGATAGACCTGGTTGATATCTTCAAGCGCCGCACCCGTCATCCCTACAGGCCCCGTGCTTCTCACCTGGTGGAGCATCTTTTTCCGGATTTCAGCCCGATGGCGCCTCCGGGAGGATCTTTACTGGCGGGTGTTACCCCATTTGCCAGCCATCGGCTTTATGTCATCGCTCAGCAGAAGCCTACCCCCGATGATCTGCGCAGCAGCGAAGATCTCAAGAAACTCAATTACGGGATGCTGACCTCGGACGACCACGCCCGGATTCTGCAGATTCTGCGTGAGGCGGCTGCTTCGGATGCCGAGAAGACGGTTATTTTCAGTGTCATCGATACCTACGGGGCCGATATTTCGATGTATTCGGCCCAAAGGTTCCAGGCCTTCTTCATCGCACAGCTCATTCGCGCCTTCTTGACGATCCCGGTCAGGACCGTATCGCTGATCCTGGGGGAAGGGGGGAGCGGTGGGGCGTTGGCCATTCAAGTGACCGACATCCGAGGGCAGATGGAAGATGCGCTCTATGCTACAGCGCCTCCGGAAAGCATGGCCTCGATCGTTTTCCGCGATGCCACCCGGATTCATGATGCCTTGACGGTTCTGAAGCCTGCGGCCAAAGAACTCAAGGCGCTCGATGTAATCGACCGCATCGTCCCGTCTCCCGAGGATGTGACGGATGTCCAGGGGTTTGCCGGCAACGTGAAAGATTTCCTGACGAAGGCGATCAAAGATCTTTCGCGCAGCCATATCGGTAAACTGATCAAGCGGCGGGAGACGCGCGCCAAGTCTTACGGGGTCTCCAAAGGAGGCGGCCCGCTTTACGACATCAAGCGGTACATCGAAAAGCCTATCAAGATGGCATTCCGCAAACCCGCGCCGGACATCAAGATTGTCAACTACTCGAGCCTGACCGAGGTAGGGGATGACTACGGCCGCATGGATGGCAGGGCCGAGGATACGGAGTTTATCGAGTGCGGGTCCGGGAAGAACGGGGAGGGCAAGCGGCAGGGATGCGGCAAGCTGATCCCTCTCAAGGACTTCCTGGACAATTTTCATGTCTGCCCCGAATGCGGATATGCCTATATCCTGAGCGCGACGGGATGGATCGACTGTCTAGCGGATACCGGGAGCTTCCACGAACTTTATCGAAATCTGAGCGTGGAAGATCTCCTCGAAGAAGATGCCATGACCAGTTATTACCGTGATTTTCTGGCGAAGCAGGAGGGGCGGTCCCACTTCAACGAATCGCTCGTGGTGGGCAGCGCGCAGATCCACCATTTCAAGGTGGTCATGGCCATCAGCGAGTTCTATTACTGCGGCGGATCGATGGGAGTGGTCTTTGGGGAGAAGTTTCGGAGGGCTGTCGACTACGCGATCCAGGAGAATATTCCACTGGTCAGTTTGTGCTGTTCGGGTGGGGCGCGGCTTTACGAAGGCATCTCGGCCCTGATGCAGATGGTGAAGACGGTGGAGTCGGTCAATCGCCTCAAACGGGCCGGACTGCCTTTCATCTCGGTGCTGGCGGATCCTTCGACGGGCGGCGCGATCGCGAGCTATGCGGCCTTGGGGGATGTCATCATTGCCGAGCCCGGAGCCCTGGTGATCTTCGCCGGCCCGCGCGTGATGAAATCACGCGGGTTTCAGGTCGAGGAAAAGCTCGTACGTTCTCATTTCCTGCACCAGATTTCCGGGGAGATCTATGATCGGCTCGATTATTACCACGATATACGCGGCATCCAGGAGATCTGTGAGCGGAGGCATATGAAGTACAGCATCGCGAAGTATCTGGAATTCTACAGACGAACGGGCATGCGGCTGCCGCGCAAGACGCGCAGGAAGAAGGGCCGTTCAACGGCTGTCTGGTGATTTTTCGAGCAGTTCCCTGATGGCAGGCACCACATAGACGCCGCTCAGATCGAAGCGCCTCAGGGATTGGAGCAGAAGATCCATTTTCTCTTCGATGCAGATCCGCTTGTCGACAATGATAACGGGCCTGCCCCGTATGCGGCACAGGCCCCCCTTGCTGAGAGCGATCTTTCCATGTGAGAGATTTTCATAACGGATCCCGACCTCCAGGGCTGCCGCCAGGGATTCGAGACCCTCTATGATTTCCCCGTTCGTCACGTTCGTCCTCCGGTTGCCGGACGGTGTTTTAAAGAAAGATCAGCGACAATCGTCAGCCCCTCAACCGTTCCATGTCCTTCACCAGTGCCCTGACCGCATCTGCGGAACGCTGCAGGGCCTTGGCCTCTTCATCTGTCAGACGGATCTCTACGATCTCTTCGATCCCTGCCGCACCCAGCTTGGTCGGGACGCCGATGAAAAGGTCCTTGATGCCGTATTCACCCTCCAGGTAGGCGGCGCAGGGAAGGATCTTATGCTTGTCTTTGATAATCGCCTCCGCCATTTCGACGGCAGCAGATGCCGGCGCATAATAGGCGCTGCCGGTCTTGAGCAGTCCGACGATCTCGGCGCCGCCGTTCCGCGTCCTCTGCACGATAGCTTCGATCTTGGACGGGGAAAGGAGTTCCGTAATGGGAATGCCCGCCACAGTAGAGTAGCGCGGCAGGGGGACCATGGTGTCCCCGTGCCCACCGAGTACGAAAGCGTGGGTGTTTTCGACGGACACGTTCAATTCCATGGCGATAAAGGCGCGGAAGCGGGCTGAATCCAGTACTCCGGCCATGCCTATGACGCGGTTCTTGGGAAAACCGCTCGCTTCGAAGACGGCATGGCACATCGCATCGAGCGGGTTGCTCACAATGATCAGGATCGATTCAGGCGCCACCGCCGCGATGGATTTGGCCACCCCGGATACGATGCCCATGTTCGTCGCAAGGAGGTCGTCGCGGCTCATGCCCGGTTTTCGGGGGATGCCCGCGGTGATGATGACGATATCCGCATTGGCGGCGGCGCTGTAATCGCCTGTTACACCCGTGATCTTGGCGTCATGCTTTTCGATGGGGGCGGCTTCGGTGAGGTCGAGTGCCTTCCCTGCAGGGACCCCTTCGAGGATATCGACGATAACGACGTCGCCTAATTGTTTCTCCGCCAGACGCATGGCGGCGGTGGCCCCTACGTTTCCGGCTCCGACTACAGCGATCTTGTGCTTCATGTTGTCCCTCCCTGGTTGGTCTGTTGATGGTGTGTCAAATCCGCGTTATCGCGTTTTTCTCCGGGAGAAGATCCCGGGAGTTCGTTGATCTACCATACGAACGTTCAGAGCTAAAGGTTCCATCCGGAAATGAGCATTTTTCTTCACCTGTTTCGCCGCTCGGTCCCAGCCGTTCGGGGCGGGTTCCAGGTTGGCTGAGTCAAGGAAATCAAGCGGCGCTGCGTAGCGACCTTCAGGTCGCCGCACGGGCAAACGTGCAGACATATACCGAGATTGGCCAAAAAGACCTTCAATCTCCTCGGGATGGGCGGCAAGTTGTCCCAGGATGGATTGCCGAGCGCCGCTCTCAGGCGCTGCCCCTTGAAAGGTTCAGAGACGCGATTGGTCTGATAACGTGTGGGTTGGATTCGAATACTTGAAAAAGCCGATGCCTCCGTTATAGGGCGGTCCGGTGCACGGCCGGCTGTCTATCCCTCAGGAATCCGACCGTCGAAAAGAGTCAGACGAGATTATAGAACAATTGAAATTTTCAGGTCAAGCCGTCAACGTCATCGGTGTGGTAAGTACTGATTCTGAATAGGAATTGATTGACTTCAACGCGTTTGGTAAGCAATAATAGAAATATTAATGACATAGGCGGGTAAAGCATGGAAAAGAAAGTGGTGCTCAGGGAGCGGGATATTTCTGACAATCTGCAGTCCATCGCTGAAGCGATTCTCCAGCGGAACCCTATTCTGAAGGATGTCGTGCTGGTGGGTATCAGAACAGGGGGAGCTTTTCTCGCCGCCCGGCTGCAGGATGTCATCAAAGAGAAGACTGGGACGGTCTTGCCTATGGGGGTACTGGATATTACCTTGTATCGGGACGACTGGACGAGGATCGGTCCGGCGCCGGTGGTGGGAAAAACGGAGTTGCCTTTTTCCGTCGATGACAAGACGGTCGTCCTGGTTGATGATGTCCTGTTTACGGGGAGGACCGTGAGGGCCGCCATGGATGCCCTTATGGATTATGGCCGGCCGCGCCGGATCGCGCTGGCCGTGCTGGTCGACCGGGGCGAACGGAACCGTGAACTGCCTATTTTTGCCAACTATGTCGGTGCTGTCTACGAGAGTTCCGCCGACACGACAGTCAATGTTTACCTCAAGGAAGAGGGATATTACGACCACGTCGCGATAGAAGAAAAGGGGATCATTTGAGGGCGGCTTCTTTCACCCGCAGAAGATGCGCGCCTGAAAGAATTGCTTGACGCGTCTGAGACGGCTTCCTCGGATTTGCTGGCGGTCGTTTCCCCTGAGAAAGATTTCCTCGACATCTTCGCGGGGAGGAAAGGTCCCTGATCCTCTCATAAAGGAGAAAAGGAGAGGTTTCACATGCCCGTATCGATTTGTGTCAAGAGCGGCGTCAGGGCCGAGATGATCGACATAACGGGTCCGGTGCGGGAGATGGTACGACAGGCCGGCGCCAAAGACGGTCTGTGTTTCGTCTATGTTCCCCATACGACGGCGGGCGTGACCATCAACGAAGGTGCCGACCCGGATGTCTGCAAGGATATCCTTGACAGACTGGAATTTCTGGTGCCCAGGAATGCCGGGTACCGGCATGCGGAGGGCAACGCGGATAGCCACATCAAGGCTTCTTTGATGGGGAGTTCCGTCACCGTCCTGGTGGAAAAGGGGAGCCTGGTGTTGGGTACGTGGCAGAAAATCTTCCTGTGCGAGTTCGACGGGCCCCGGACCCGGAAGGTCTTCGTCGCCTTCAGATAAAGGGAAGGGATGGTTCCGTTTCCGGGGGGCTGGTTGCGGGGCGCCCGGGAGTTCGATGAAGTGGTTGATGCTGTTGCAGCCCTTCTCCCATACCGGAAAAGACAACGGGCGTCATTCCATTCGGCGCAGACCTCAAAGAGGCCTTTTGGGGCATTCCTGCGGCAGGAGGGGAAAGGATCATGACCGGTCCGATGGCGTGGATGCATCGTTTGACAATCCTAAGTTCAAGCACTAAGATAACAGCAAATATGTGTCTCGGTAAGGAACCATAAAAATGCCTATCTATGAATTTCGCTGTCTGCAGTGTGGTGCGTTTGTCGAGAAGCTCCTGACACGCTCGGAAGAACCGGTCGAGTTGATCTGCCCGGAGTGTCATTCCGAATCCTTCGAACGGGTGGTGAGCCGGACCAGTTATGTGATGGGCGTCGGACCCGGGGGTAAATCTCCGAAAATTACGACAAAATCATGCGGTGGGTCCAACCAGTGTATGACTCTGGATCTTCCCGGCCCTGGAAAATAGTCTCGAATTGGAGATGATCTTCCACACCCTTTGAAGTTCCGCCTTCCAAATGGCCTTTTACTTCCGCCGGCGAGACGGCCGGGGGCGTTGCTGTTCACGGATTGTTGCCTCGCTTGCTTGAATCTCCCGTGCCGCCGATGCCGGATCGCCTCTGGAGGGGTGTCTTGCCTCCGGGCGGTTTTTTGCTGCCCGCCTATCAGGACTTGCCCGGAGGAATGCGTTGAGGGGAGAATGGACCTTTTGACCGAGGATGGTTCCGTTGCTGGAACTCCCTTTGGTTTCAAAAATCGTCGACCGGACAAGTCCTGTCGCGTTCGCTCTGATTTCAGTCTGCGAATGAACGTCCATGCTCGGCCGGCGCTTTGCGCTTTGGGTCGATCGAGGGGCGTGGGGATCTGCGAGGTTGCGAGACGGGATCGAGACCATGGTCGAGAATGAACCGAAGCCTGAAGCGTTGCGGGAGTTGAGCGCGGACGACGAAGCGCATATCATGCAGCTTTTCTATGACAGGATGGTTCCCCTGCTCGCGCGCGCCGACGCGCGGATCGGGGCCCTGAATTGTCGTTTTGCGGGAGAAGTTTATAGGCACTGGAATCTCCATTTTTGCTCGGCGGGGGCCTCTTTTCAGATCAGGGATTTCGAATACGACGAAACGAGCGATGATCTGAGCCTGGACCTTTGATGCGGGTCGGGGGCGGTGGGGTTTCAGAGAATGCCTCGGGTAGTGTAGCCCGGCTCGCATTGGGAGTCCATTTCCCTTCGCTATGAAAGGCACCTGGGGAGCCTCTCAGGGGGCGTTTTCAGACCTCGCTTCAGCTTTTTTACCCGTTTATGGCGAGCCTTCATCAAGGCTGAGGATAAGATACATGATATTGGATCAACAGCTTCATGGAAGAGATTTTATCAAGCGGCCGACCTGTCCTTTTTGCGGGCTTCTGGTTGAACCCCCAAAGGAGCTGAGGACCTGCAGGCAGGGTGAAATGCCCGTCGGCACATGCAGCTGCGGGGCTGTTTATGCCTGCGATGTCACGGGTCGTCACAGCGGAGAGGCCCTGATCGAGTCCCTCGTTTTCTCCTGTGACATGGACTGGGATTTGGCCTGGAATCTGCTGCCGGAGGAGGACTACCTGTACGAGATCGTCGACCATTACGATCTTGCCAACCACATGATCGTTCCGGGTGGCTTTTTCGAAGGGCGGCGTGTTTCCGGGGTCCTTTTTTTCGTCCGCTTGCATGAGGATGTCCTGGAGGTGACGGCAGAGGGCGTCAGGCGAAAAATGGAGGATGCCGTTCCTTCTTTTTTCGAGCGCAGGATGCGCAGACGCCCGGTGAAGCGTAAGATCTCGAAAGCGGAAGTGGAACGGCTGGTCCAGGATTTCGATGCGGATGCCTTGGTGGAATTCGCACGGGAGGACCCGAAGATCATCCGTATGGTGCAGAGATTCCTCTATTCGGGTGATCGGCTTTTCAGACAACGTGCTGCGGATTTGCTGGGGCGCATTACCGCCGTGGTAGGGGACTCTGAACCAAAAGCGGTTTCCAATCTCCTCCAAAATCTGTTTTATGCGGTCTCGGATACGGCTGCGTCGACATGGGGGGCCTTCGAGGCGATTGGAGAGATTATCGCCCGTAAACCGGACCTCTTTGCCGGCTATATGCCGCAACTCTATCCGTTCCTTGCCGATGCGACGCGCCGATCCCAGGCGGTGCAGGCCCTGGCGAGAATCGCTGCGTCGGTACCCAACCTGATGCGCAAGATCACCTTTCACCTTATTCCGCTGTTGAAAGATCCGGATCCGGATGTCCGCGGACAGACGGTCAGGCTGTTGGGGTATATCAAGGCTGGTGAGTTGAGGGAGGACATAGCCGAGCTTCTGTCGGATGAACACGAAATCATCCTGTATGATTCGGGGCATCTCGAAAGGACTTCTGTAGGGGCCGTGGCTGCGGAGGCCCTTCGGCGCCTATGAAGATCCGTTATCGTATCCACGGTCTCAACGGTGACCGGGAGCTCGGGGCCGCCGATCTTGCCGCTCCTTTTATGCTTGGTCCTGGCAGGCCCCATCCTCGAGTGAGCGTTGGAGATTTTTTCGAGGCTGTCAAGGATTTCGTGACGGCGGACTACGTTTTGCGTGAGCCTCTTTCACCGGCCTTCAAAAGAGAGATGCTGCCGGCCCTGCGAGGCGCGGGAGAGGGTTCGATCCGGATGGAGAAGCATGGGGCCTTCTATCATATCGCCTGTTTTGAGTGGGCGTATCAGGGAAGCGAGCGCAGGTTTGCGGTGGTGTCCGCCCTGGAGGAGGCCGGGAAGCGCTTTCTCGCAGAGGATGTCCGGAATATCGGCCGTCTTCTGAAGGAAAGGGGAGGGGATGATCTTCCCGCGCTCTATTGCATGGCGGAGGTCCGGCCGCCCGCAGGCCTGGACAGGCCCGGCTGGACCATGGTCTTGGCGGAATGGCTCGACGGTTGCCACGAGTGGCATCATACCGTCGAGGAAGAAGCCTCCCGTATCCTGATCTGGGAGCGGATCGGGGCGCGACGCTATGCCGACGAAGCGGAATATGCCGCAATCTATCGCGGGATCGCCAGGCTTCTGACTTTGCGCTACAACCCGGTGACCTTCGAGCGGATCGATCTCTGGCATCATGCGGCGGGAGATTTCATTGTCTGTGGAACGGGCGATGAACTGCGGGTCAAGCTGACTACGGTCAGACGTTATGCGCCTATGCCCTTTTTTGCCGGAGAGCGGGGCCTCGATCCCAGGGTCCCACTGGTCTATTTTTTCCTGGAATCGGCGCTCAAGACAAGATGCGACCGATGCGACGGCGTCGGGGAGTTGGTCTGGGCAAACGACGACGCGCTGGGCCCGACACTGGACGGTTTTTGCCAGGGTCTGGAGGAATGGAACCCGGATCGAGCCGGTGTCCCTCTAGGGTCGGCTGATGTTATGGGGCTCCTCGAGCAGTTTTCAGCGGATGAATTCCACGAAATCTATGATTCTCTGCTCCCGCTTTACGAAGGAGGCGATCCGGAGGAGCTTGAGCTGATGCAAACCCGGTTGCCACAGCACTGCGCCGCTCTTGTCAGGTCCATCCAAAATGCGTCCGCACGATCCCGTCCAGCGGTTGGCCAAGAGCGGCCGGCAATGAAATGAGGAGATCGGCTTTCAGGGGGTCGCCGTACTTCAACCTTTCGAGCAGTGCCCTGGACAGGGCGTACAGCTCGCGGAAGACGGCGTCCAGGGAGAAGGCGGGATAGGGCTCATCGGCCCGAAAACCTGATTTGGGGCAGGCTCGGATGCGCCCCTGGATGACGGTCGGGATGCCGTAGACACGGCAGGTGATGGGCCGCCACGGGTAGATGGCGCACAGCCCCGTGTCGAGCAGCATGGGGCACCGAATCCGCTCCTCGGCCATCAGGCGGTTCGATTGCACGGGGTCGCCCGCGATCGGTAGGATCCGGGTCTGAAGCTTTTCGATTGCTTTGCGGCTTTTTTCGCTGCGAAGCAGCGCTTGGCGCCGGTCTTTGCGGGGAAGGCCCTCGAAATGGATGTGAATCCACGTCGCTTCGATCAGGAAAAGGCCGAAGACGGCATGGCAACAATCCCGGCAGCCCGGTTTGCAGAGAACACGATCGCCGTAATCGGACTGGAATCTTCGAAAGGCGGTGTCAGCCGCAGCAGCCAGGCCTTGGTAGCGGTCGAAAAGATCCTGCCGGAGGTTTGGGGTCTCGCGGGTTATCACGATGGCTCTGCTCGATCCTGCTATGCCTTCCGGTAAGGAATCAGCCGCTTGATGAACTCAGGGTGTGCCTCGAACCCGAGAGCGATGGCGCGGTCCAGGTGTTCGATTGCCTTGGAGTAGTCTTCGGCCGCATAATAGGCGAAGGCGAGGTTGTTGTGCCCCAGCGCGAAATCCGGCGCGAGCGCTAGGAGTTCTTTACCGGTTTCGATCGCTTTTTCGATGTCCTCCTTCTGGAGGTAGGCGTTGACCAGGTTGTTCCAGGCCTGAGCGATCTTCGGGTTGAGTTCGATGGCCTTTTTCAGGGCCTCGATCGCCTCGTCCGTGCGGGCCATCTGCAGGTAGGCGAACCCCAGATTGGCGTAACCTCTTGCATAGCGGGGTTCCAGCCCGATAGCCTTCAGATTGGACTCGGCGACCCGTTCGAGGTCGCCTTTCTTGAAATAGATGTATCCGAGGTTTACATAGGCCTCGAACATCCTGACGCTGTTCCCGATGGCGTCGTTGAAGACCTTGATGGCCTCGTCCAGGTGGCCGCCCTCCATCAGCGAGACCCCGAGATTGTAGCTCGTGTTGGCGCATTCGGGATTGGCCTTCAGGATCTCTCTCTGTTCCGCGATAAATGCTTCGGAATCTTGCGGTACTTTCATTTCTTCACCTTCTATCGATCAATCTGTTGGTTCGGTTCATAGGGTAGCGAGACCTCCGGACGGTGTCCATCCGGGATTGGCTATCCGATCGTTGAAGAGTCTCCGCGCCGCCCTTTCTTCGAATCGAGATGCAAAGAGGTCGCCGGCCACATGGGCCGACGACCTCGAGTCATTCTCCGCCATCCCTTTCAGGATACCGGGTGGACAGGCGGCTAGTGGTCTTCCGTCTGGCCTCTGCCTTTCAGGCCGTACATGGTGCTGCTTCCGGTCGAAAAGTAGATCAGCTTCTCTTCGTTGATCAGCGCCGTCGCCGCCTTCTTGATCTCGCGGGACTTTGCATCCGGAATGGTTTCCTGAACGGCCTTTTCCATATCCTTGAAATAGAACTTGGACTTCTTGCTGCTTGTGGCAAAGTCCATAATGGCCTTTTTGAGATCTTCCATTTCAGCTCTCCTTTAATGAGACGCAGTCGGCCCGGGATTAGTCCTCGATCCCGCCAGCGGCTCTCGAAACCTCCCAAGCGGCCTCGGTGTACTTGAACTGCGTGGAGGTTCTATAAGTATCGTACTGCAAGCGGTAATCATCGATCAGGTGCGCGGTGAAGGGGATGTTCGTCTTTTCGAAGAACTTTTCCCATCCAATCCGCTCGGCCCAGTCGCCGAGCCGCTCGTATTTCTTGGCGTCGGAGGCATAGGCTTCGATGATCTGCTTGACGGTCTGACATACCTCGGGATACCTGGGGAAGTTGTTGGGCAGGAAGGGCACAACGACCTTGGAGAACTTGGGAGCCGAGATCCGGTTCGAGATCTTGCCGCCGGCCAGGATGGTCACGCCGTCGCCGTCTTTGTCCGAAAGCGGCAGGGCCATGCACATGGTATAGCAATTGCCGCAGAACATGCAGCGTTCTTCCTTGATCTTGACGGCTTTCTTGCCGGATTCCGTCTTGGCCGGGGAGATGGCGCCGGTTGGGCAGGCCGCGATGACCAGAGGAATCTCGCACACCGAATCCAGGACCTCTGCGTCGACGATCGGCGGTTTGCGATGGTAACCGAGCAGTGCGATATCGGAGCAGTGCACGGCGCCGCACATATTCAGGCAGCATGCCATGGAAACGCGGACCTGCGCCGGCAGGGTCATGCCCTGGAAATAATCGAACAGATCGTCCATCACCGCCTTGACCATGGAGGAGGCATCCGTTGCCGGGGTATGGCAGTGAATGTAACCCTGGGTGTGGACGATGTTGGTCAGGCCGGCACCGGTGCCGCCGATGGGGAACTTGTAGCTGCCGGAGACGTGCTTGCGGCTCTGGAGGTCCTTTTTCAAGGCCTCGAGCTTATCGGAGCTGTCCACCAGAAATTCGATGTTGTTCCGGGTGGTGAAACGCAGATGTCCTTCGCAGTATTTGTCGGCGATATCGCAGATCTCGCGGACGTGCTCGACGGTCATGAAACGGCAGCCGCCGCAGCGCACGGTGAAAACCTTGTCGCCGGTTTCGGAGAAGTGGACCAGAACGCCGGGTTCGAGGATCTCGTGGTGGGTCCACTTGCCGTAGTTATTCCGGATGATCGGGGGAAAATACTGCCAGAAATGCCGCGGACCGAGGTCCGTAATGCGGTTTTCCATGGGTTTTTCAGGGTTATAAAGTCCCAGTCTTTCGGTTGATAGAGCCATGAGTGATACCTCCTATCTTTTGTGTCTGGATCGGTAGTCGTTGATGTCGCGCTGCCAGCCGCCGGGAACGTCTTCCTCTTTCCAGAAGATATAGGGGTTGCTGCGCGGCTCTTTGACCATCTGGGGCATGGGAGGAATCTCCAGAACCTCGAGAAACTTTGGAATGCCGTAGCGCTGGATCAATTCACCCAGCCGCTCGCGGTTTTTCCCCTCTTCCATCCACCAATCCCAGACCTTTTCGACGATCGCTTTGATGTTGTCGTATGGGGGTTCCGCCTTCATGAAGGGAATGGTCAGGACGGACATCTGAGCGCCTTCGAGAATGGGGGCCTTGGCGCCGAAAAGGAGGCTTACGCCCGTGTCCACGCCCGGCCGGAGGGCCTTGGGCATCACGTTGATGCAATGCATGCACCGGGTGCATTCCTTGTCGTCGATCTTGAGCTTGCCGCCTTCCATCCACATGCACTGGGTCGGGCAAAGGTCGATGACTTCCTTCTGGATGTCGAATTTACCCCAGTCTCTGCCTTTGTGGGCGCCGGCGTTGGGTGGAATCTCGCCGCCGATGTAGGCCTTGACCGCTTCCTGGTCGATGCGGATGTTATCACGCCAGGTGCCGATGAAAGACATGTCGGAGCGGGCGATTGAGGCCACACAGCCGTTGGGGCAGCCGTCGAACTTGAATTTGAATTTGTAGGGGAAGGCGGGCCTGTGAAGCTCGTCCTGATAGTGGTGGGTCAACTCATAGCACATGTCCTGGGTGTCGATGCAGGACCATTCACAGCGGGCCTTGCCGATGCAGCAGGAAGGTGTGCGCAGGTTGGATCCCGATCCACCGAGGTCCTGCTGGAGGATGTGGGTCAGCTCGTAGAAAATGGGCTCGAGCTGTTCGGTGAAGGTCCCGAGGAAAATGATGTCGCCGGTCGAACCGTGCATGTTCATCAAACCGCTGCCGCGATATTCCCAAAGGTCGCACAGGGAGCGGAGATAATCGGTGTTGTAGAACTTGCTGGCCGGCTGATTGACGCGCATGGTGTGGAAATGGGCGATGGAGGGGTATTTCTCGGGCATGTCGGAATACCGGCCGATGACGCCGCCGCCGTATCCGAAGACACCCACGATACCGCCGTGCTTCCAGTGCGTTTCACCGTCATTGAACGAATCCTGGAGCTGTCCGAGCATATCTTCCACGACGTCTCTTTCGATCAGCATACGGTCGGCGGAGAGTTTGCGGCGGTGCAGGGCCTCGCGTTTCGCATCGGCGACGAAGCTCGGCCAGGGGCCTTTCTCGAGATCGTCCAGCATGGGCGTGGCGTGCTTGATCTTGAAATTCTTGAGTTCGTCCTCGGTGTAATTCTTGAGCTCGCCGTCCTTGTAGATGCGAAGCTCTTGATATTTTAGTTCTTTTTGCGGTTCTTTTGCTTCGAAAGCCATTATGAGTGCCTCCTTCTACGTGGGAAAATAGATATTCTTGCAGGAGTAACCGTCCAAGAAAAATATGGTTTACTTCACCTCCTCCCTCCAGATTTGACCTGACCTTATTCGCTGACACAGGGATGTCGACCGTGTGTGAGATCCCCAAAAACAAGGGGTTAAACGAGCGCTAACTCCTTGTGAATATTGTAATTAGTTCAATTTTCAAATACTTAACATTGCTTTTATAGTAAATATATTGACAGGTTGTCAATAGAAAAAGACCAGATTTTTGTTGACAAGAAGGGGGCTGCGGGGCCTAATCGGTTCGGTCCCGCTTGTCGAAGGTATCGGCTGGATAGGAATCGCCGGAAGCCGGGCCGCGCCTGTTCGAAGCGCAGAAAAGGGCTCTGGCCAGGCGAGGTTTACCGAGATGGGCCGGGCGCGTCGAGATCTGTAGAGAGGTCGGCCGGAATGGCCGTTTCAGGATGAAAACCGGAAACAGCGTGGTTTCGATACCCCCCAGGATCACCATCAGCGCTCTGCGCGGAGGCAGCGGCAAAACGCTTCTTTCCCTGGGGTTGGCGGCGGCATGGGAGTCACGCGGTCTGTGTGTGGCGCCTTTCAAGAAGGGACCGGATTTCATCGATGCCGGATGGATGTCTTTCGCCGCCGGGCGGGTGTGCCGGAATCTCGATCCCTTTCTGATGACGCGGGAGCAGGTTCTCCGCTCTTTCACGCGCCATGCGCGGGGTTTGGATCTTGCCCTGATAGAGGGGAACAGGGGCCTCTTCGATGGTCTGGATGTGACGGGGTGCTGCAGCACCGCCGAACTGGCCAAATGGCTTCGAAGCCCGGTCATCCTGGTGGTGGATGTCACCATGAGCACCCGGACCGTGGCTGCCGTCGTCAAGGGTTGCCAGCTTTTTGACCCCGATCTGCAGGTCTGCGGTGTCATCCTGAACCGGGTTGCCGGGTCGAGACAGGAAAACCTGATCCGGGAGGCCGTCGAAACCTACTGTGGCATTCCGGTGGTGGGGAGCGTCCCCAAGCTTGGGAAAAATCTCTTTCCCGAGCGGCATATGGGTCTGGTTCCCCATCAGGAAAGCGAGGAAGGGCGCAAGGCGGTTGCCTGGACGAAGCAGGTGGTCGAGGCCCACGTCGATATCGGATCGATCGGGGAAATCCTGGACCGTGAAGGCTCGGGAGAGCTCCAGATCACCGAAGAAGAAGGCTTGTCGGAGATACCGGTTTCTCTGCCGATCCGCATCGGCTACATCCTTGACCGGTCCTTCTGGTTCTACTATCCGGAAAATCTGGAGGTTCTCGAGCGGCTCGGCGCCCGCCTCGTCAGGCTCGACGCCCTGGCGGATCCTTCCCTCCCTCCGCTCGATGGCCTTTACATCGGCGGCGGGTTCCCGGAAACGCAGGCGGCCGTGCTGGCCGCCAATGCGGGGTTCCGCGAGTCCCTGAAGGCGGCGGTCGAGAAAGGTTTGCCCGTCTATGCGGAGTGCGGCGGACTCATGTATCTCGGAGAGTCCCTCGAAATCGACCATGCTGTCTACCCCATGGTTGGTGCGCTTCCGGTGGCCTTCGAACTGATGAAAAAGCCTCAAGGGCATGGATACACCGTGCTGCGGGCTGAGGCGCCCAACCCGTTTTTCCAGGAGGGGACGGTCATCCGTGGGCATGAGTTTCATTACTCGCGGCCTCGATTGACCCGGCCGTTGGATGCCCGCTTCGCTTTCAGGGTCGAGCGTGGCCACGGAATCGACGGCGCACGCGACGGCCTTTGGGTCAAGAATCTCCTGGGCGTTTATACGCACGTGCACGCCGCGGGGGACGACCTCTGGGCCCGGCGGCTCATTGAGAAGGCTCGGGGCTTCGGAGGCGTAGATAGAGAATTTTTTCACGAATAGGCAAAAGAACCGTTGACAAGGTAGAAAAATCAAATTATATTTTTTCACTTAGATTTGAAACACATGCTCAAATCGGTTGGAACGGGGACAATATTTCTAGAAGGAGGTTTGTTGTTATGCCCACGGTAGAATTTGAAGGTAACACCTTCCAGGTCGATGAAGACGGGTTCATCGATGATTTCAATAACTGGAACGAAAGCTGGGTCCAATATGTGAAAGGCACGGAAGGGATCGAGAACCTGACTGACGAGCACTGGAAGGTCATCAACGTGCTGCAGGAATACTACAAGAAAAACGGGATTGCTCCGATGGTGCGGATTCTTTCCAAGGTCACGGGATACAAGCTGAAATATATCTACGAGCTTTTTCCATCGGGCCCGGGCAAAGGCGCCTGTAAAATGGCCGGCCTGCCCAAACCGACAGGTTGCGTCTAGCCGCTCGAGCGATCTCGCGGCGTTTATCTGCAGCATCTCCGTATGGCATGGAATGGTAGGTTGAAAAGCCGTTCCGTGCCTTTTTGCGTCCAGAGACAGGGCTTTCGCCTCGGTGGGGTTTTTCCGGGAAACCTTGAAGCCAACCTGAGCGGGGGGTCGGTTTGTCTGAAGGCGCTCCTGTCAATGGGGTGTTTTCGAGAGGCTGCCATAGAGGTCCGGCCTGCGGTTGGGGAGGAAATACCGCATTCGGTGTGACCGGATGGCGTGCAAGTGGTCTGCTTTGAGGTCCGCAATGAGGATCTCCTCCTGCCGGCCGGCGTACTCCGCTACGATGTGCCCGTCCGGTCCAAGGATCAGCGCTACGCCGGGATACGACAGCCCGCCCGTAGTCTCCCCCACTTGGTTGCATGCGACCGCGAAGACGCCGTTGTCAAAGGCACGTGCCTGGAGGTGCCGCATCCAGCTGTTGCGTTTTTCCTCTGGCGTGCCCCTTGGGGAGGCATGGGGCATAAAGAGTATCTCCGCGCCTCGCAGCGCCAATGCGGTCGAAATCTCCGGAAAATGGGTTTCGTAACAGATCTGAATGCCGAAAGAGCTGTCTTTGAACGAAAAGACCGGAAGCTCGGAGCCGGGCTGGTAGGTCGCTTTTTCGGGCGGTGAGAGATGGGTCTTCCGATAGAAGCCGAGCACGCCTCCCGGAGCGATCACAGCTTGGGTAATGTAGGGAGGTTGCTCCTGCGGCGCCCCCTCCACGAGGCCGGCCAGGATGACCGCCCCGGTGCTCCGGGCGATGTTCGAGAGACGCGCGACTGCCTTCTCCCAAGCTTTTCCTTGTAGGGTGGGCGTCGGAGGCGTCACTTTGTATCCGGTCACGGCCACTTCGGGGAAACAGATGATGTCCGCCTTGCGGGCGGCCGCCTCGCGGGCGAACCGCTCGATGCGCTCCAGATTTTGATCGATGCCCTGCGGAACAGCATGCATGCAAACCGCAGCGACGCGCAGATCTTCCATGGCAGTAAGTGTCCGCCGGAATAAGCCGTATCGAGACCGGAAGGGATCCGCCGATCCTCGCCACGCAGAGCGCCAAAATGGTGGTCGGCGGATCCCTTCCGGTCATTGAGCCCCACTCGAGAATATCCGGATCGGGTCGGGTGTCAGTCCAGGATATACCGGGCAACGAGGTCGCCGACTTCGCTCGTCGTATAGCCCATCCGGCCGGCCTCGAGGCTCTTCAGGTCCTGGGAAAGAACCTTGCGGATGGCTTGAAAGACGTCGTCCGCCGCCTTGTCTTCGCCCAGGTATTCCAGCAGCATCTGGGCGGAGCCGATCGCCGCCATCGGGTTGATCTTGTTCTGGCCCGTGTATTTGGGTGCTGAGCCGCCGATCGGTTCGAACATGGCGGATTGACCGGGGTGGATGTTGCCGCCGGCTGCGATCCCCAGCCCGCCCTGGATGATGGCTCCGATGTCCGTGATGATGTCCCCGAAGAGGTTGCCTGTCACGATCACGTCGAACTGCTCCGGGTTCTTGATCATCCACATGCAGAGGGCATCCACGTGCTGGTAACCCGTGTCGATGTCGGGGAAATCCTTGGCCACATCCTGGAAGACCCTGAACCACAGATCCGATTCGTAGATCAGGACGTTGGTCTTGGCGCAGAGGGTTACGTGTTTGCCTTTGTTCCTCTTGCGGGAGTACTCGAAGGCGTAACGGATACAGCGCTCGACCCCCTTGCGGGTGTTGACCGATTCTTGGATGGCGACCTCGTCCGCCGTGCCTTTTTTGAAAAACCCGCCGCCCCCCGCGTACATTCCTTCGCTGTTTTCGCGCACTACCACGAAGTCGATGTCCTCCGGCCGCTTTCCCTTGAGCGGGGTGTCCACCCCGGGATGCAGTACGACCGGCCTCAGGTTGATGTAAAGGTCCAGTTCGAACCGGAGCTTCAGCAGGACCTCCCTTTCGAGGATCCCAGGCTTGACATCGGGATGTCCGATGGCGCCGAGGAAGATGGCGTCCGTATCGCGAAGTTCACGGATGACGCTTTCCGGCAGGAGGGTTCCGTCTCTCAAGTAGGCTTCGCCGCCAAGATCATAGCGTTTGAAATCGAAGGTGATGGCATGCTTCCGACCTGCGGCCTCGAGGGCCTTGAGTCCTTCGGCCACGACTTCCGGGCCGGTCCCGTCGCCGGGTATTACGCCGACAGTATAGTGCTTTGACATGGTTTTCCTTTCATAGAGATCAGGGCGGCCCGTCCGGGCAGCCCCCGGTTCGGCCGGAAGGCCCCTTTGCGGGTAGGGAGCTATTTTTGCCGCCTGTTTTCGGGCCTCAGGGCGCGGACGGCTGCACCGGCCTGCCACATCTCGGAATGGCGCATTTCGGCCAGTTCCTTATCGAGTTTTTCCTTGTAATCCGGGGCGCTGTTGGCCTCGAGCACGATACGGGTTTCCTCGCCTACTAAGACGCTCTGGTAGAGATCTTCGAAAACAGGCGCCACCGCCTCCCGAAAGCGCTTTCGCCAGTCGAGGGCCCCGCGCTGGGCCGTGGTGCTGCAGTTGGCATACATCCAGTCCATACCGTTCTGCCCCACCAGCCGGATGAGGCTCTGGGTGAGCTCTTCCACGGTTTCGTTGAAGGCCTCGCTCGGGCTGTGGCCTTTGCGGCGAAGGATGTCGTACTGGGCCTCCATGACGCCGGCCAGGGCGCCCATGAGGACCCCGCGCTCGCCGACCAGGTCGCTGTGGACCTCTTTTTCGAAGGTGGTCGGGAAGAGGTATCCGGACCCGATCGCGATGCCGACGGCCTGGGTCCGCTCCTCGGCATTCCCCGTGGCGTTCTGGAATACGGCGTAACTCGAGTTGATGCCGCTGCCCTCGAGAAAGTTCGTCCGTACGGTTGTCCCTGAGCCCTTGGGGGCGACAAGGATGACGTCTACGTTGTCGGGAGGAATGACACCGGTCTGCTCCTTGTAAACAATGGAAAAACCGTGGGAAAAATAGAGGGCGTCACCCGGGTCGAGGCACTGTTCGATGAGAGGCCAGATGGCCTTCTGGCCGGCATCCGAGACCAGCATCATCACAATGGTCCCCTTCCGGGCGGCCTCTTCGATATCGAACAGGGTCTTACCGGGTTCCCAGCCGTCTTTCACCGCCCGATCCCAGTCGGCTGGAAATTTGGGGGACTGGCCGACGATTACGTTGAAACCGTTGTCCCTCAGGTTCATGGATTGCCCCGGACCCTGAACGCCGTAGCCGATGACGGCGATGGTCTCTTTTTTCAGGACCTCACGCGCCTTTTCGAGAGGGAATTCCTCTGCCGTGACGACGTTTTCCATCACGCCGCCGAAATCGATCTGTGTCATTGAATGTCTCCTTCATTGTTTTTCGCGTGGCAGGGCGATCAGGCCGGTCCGCGCGATTTCCTTGATTCCCATTGGTTCCAGAAGGTTCAGGAAGGCCTTGATCTTTCCCTGATCTCCGGTGACTTCCACCATATAATAATCCGTTCCCACATCGACCACGCGGCTGCGGAAGATATCGACCAGCCGGAGGATCTCCGCCCGGTATTCCGGTTTGGCCCGTATCTTCAGAAGGACCAGTTCGCGCTCTACGTGGGCGACACCTGTAAAGTCAAAGACCTTGAGCACGTTGATGAGTTTATTGAGTTGTTTCTTGATCTGCTCCACGATGTTCATGTCGCCGATGGTCACCAGGGTGATGCGGGAGATGTTGGGATCCGTCGTTTCGGCGACGCAGAGGCTTTCGATGTTGAATCCCCTGCCGCTGAACAGTCCGGCGATGCGGGAAAGAACGCCGGGTTGATTATCCACCATCAGCGAGAGGATATGCTTTTCTCGATGTTCGTCATCCATCGGTATTTCTCCAGGTTGTTTGAAATTGGGATACTGCGGTTTGCACCCCGCAGGGCGCGTCAGCGGGGGCTAGACCAGCAGCATGTCGGTGATCGGGGCGCCTGCGGGCACCATGGGGTACACCTTTTCCTCCCGCTCTACGACGAATTCCATGATGACCGTCCTGGGCATGGCGAGCCCCTGCTTTAGGGTTTCCTCGACCTCCTCGGGTTTGGTGGCACGCAGCCCGACCGCCCCGTAGGCCTCAGCCAGTTTGACGAAGTCCGGCGCATGCTCCATCCCCGTACAGGCATAGCACCGATTGTAGAAAAGCTCCTGCCATTGGCGCACCATGCCGAGATACTGGTTGTTCAGGATGATGATCTTGACCGGCAGCCCGTATTGGACGGCGGTGGCCATCTCCTGGATATTCATCTGAATGCTTCCGTCCCCGGCAATGTCAACGACCAGTTTGTCGGGCCTGGCCACCTGCGCCCCGATGGCCGCGGGCAGGCCGAAGCCCATGCAGCCGAGACCCCCCGAGGTGATGAAGCTGTTCGGCTGGTCGAAGTGGTAGTACTGCGCCGTCCACATCTGATTCTGCCCGACCTCCGTCGTTACCAGCGCCTGGCCTGCCGTCAGTTCGTAGAGCTTCTCGATGACGAACTGGGGCTTGATGGTGTCCGTCTGAGTATAGGCGAGCCGCTTCGTGCTCTTCCACTCCTCGATCTGGTTGATCCAGGAGTCCCTTGCCTTCTGAACGTCGCTGAAATTCTCCTTTTCGAGCAGTTCATTCAGCATTTCAAGGGTCTGCCGGCAGTCTCCCACCACCGGTATGGTTACCGGTATGTTTTTGCGGATAGAGGTCGGGTCTATATCGATATGGACGATCTTGGCTTGATGCGCAAAGGCGTCGGTCTTTCCCGTAACCCGGTCGCTGAACCGTACGCCGATTGCGATCATGAGGTCGCAGGCCGCGGTCGACATGTTGGCCCGATAGGTTCCGTGCATGCCGATCATGCCGAGCCAGAGCGGCGTCCGGGTGGGGAAAGCCCCCAGTCCCATGAGGGTCGTGCTCACGGGTGACTGGATCTTTTCAGCAAATTTCCTCAGTTCCTCCGAGGCCTTGGAAAGGACGACGCCGCCTCCGGCGACGATCATCGGCCGCTTGGCCTCCTTGATCAGTTTCACCACCTTGTGAAGCTGCTTCGTGTTGGGCCGGTAGGTCGGCTGATACGACTTCAGATTGACATCCTTCGGCGTCCGGTATTCGCATTTCTTGCTCATGAGGTCCTTCGGGAGGTCGATGAGGACCGGGCCGGGCCTTCCGGATTTTGCGATGTGGAAGGCCTCCCTCACGACCCGCGCCAGGTCTTCCACCTTTGTGACCAGGTAGTTGTGCTTGGTGCAGGGCCGGGTGATCCCGACGATGTCGACCTCCTGGAAGGCGTCGTTTCCGATCAGCTGGGTTGGAACCTGCCCCGTGAGGACGACGATCGGGATGGAGTCGAAATAGGCCGAGGCGATCCCCGAAACGGTGTTGGTCGCCCCCGGACCGGAGGTCACCAGGCAGACGCCGACGCGCCCGGATGCGCGCGCGTAACCGTCGGCGGCATGCACCGCACCCTGCTCGTGGCGGACAAGAATATGCCGGATGTCGGTTTGCACCAATTCATGGTAAATGTCGATCACGGCACCCCCGGGGTACCCGAAAATGGTATCCACCCCTTCTTCCTTCAGGGATTGCATCAGTATCTTGGCTCCAGTCAGTTTCATCCTGTTTTAACCTTTCATTCCGGTTGAATCCATGCCGCATCGATTTCGGTGCGGGTATCCCCGGCAAAGCATGCCGCCGGTGCAGCCCTCTCCGCCGCGGCCGGCCTCACACGTTTCGGTGGAGTGCCCTGCGTGTTCTCGAATGCCTGTATCCGAGGGACTGAATCAGGCACGGGCCTTCTGCTTGACGTAGTCTACGAGCCCACCGGCCAGGATGATCTGGCGCATGAAGTCCGGAACGGGTTTGGCATCGAAAACCCGGTCCTGCCCCACCACGCTGATGCGGCCGGTGGTCAGATCCACATCCAGGCGGTCCCCTTCCTCGACGGCGTCGGCCGCCTCCTCCGATTCCAGGATGGGCAGCCCGATGTTGAAGGCGTTGCGGTAAAAGATGCGTGCGAAGCTCTTGGCGATGATGACATCGATCCCGGCCGCCTTGATGGCCCACGGGGCATGCTCGCGGGACGAGCCGCAGCCGAAGTTGACGCCGGCGACGAGGATGTCCCCTTTCCGGACATCCCCCGCGAACTCGGGGCGCAGGTCCGCAAAGCAGTTCTTCGCCAGGATGTCTTTGTCGGATACATTCAGGAACCGCGCGGGAATGATGAGGTCCGTGTCGATGTGATCACCCAGTTTCCAAACCTTGCCTTGAAAATGCATAGTGCGTATGTCCTCCAGGGTACCGGTCTGTACCGTTCTGCTTTGCGGGATCGCGCCGATCCAGCCGTTGGTCCTGATGAGGAAGCGGCAGTCGAGGTGCTGCGCCTCCGTGGGATGTTGGGGCCCCCATCTGTGGCCGGGGGCCCCCGTCTAAGCCCCTTCCGGGTGGGAAGGGGGGTGCTTTCCTCCCTTGTTGAGGGAGATGTCTGGGCATTGCCGCGCTGATGAGCCGGAATGCCCATTCGGCACCCGCTCCCCTTACAGCGCGTCGGGAGCGGTGATGTGCCCGGTTACGGCGGATGCGGCTGCAACGGTAGGATTGGCCAGATAGACCTCGCTTTTCGGGTGACCCATCCGGCCGATGAAATTGCGGTTGCTGGTCGAAAGGGCCTTCTCGCCTTCCGCCAGGATGCCCATATGGCCTCCGAGACAGGGCCCACAGCAGGGTGGACCGATGACGGCGCCAGCCTCCAGGAGCGTTTCGATGATGCCCTCCCGGATTGCGTCCCGATAGATGGTCGGCGAGCCGGGGATGACGATGAGCCGGGTCCCGCGGGCGACCGTCCGCCCTTTCAGAATGGCTGCGGCCTTGCGCAGATCGCTCAGGCGCCCGTTGGTGCAGGATCCGATGAAGACCTGGTCCAGCTTGACGGTGCCGGCCTCCGCAACGGGACGGACGTTCTCCGGCGAGTGGGGGAAGGCGACCTGCGGTTCGAGGGTCTCCAGGTCGATCTCGACCACCTCTTCGAAAACGGCGTCCGGGTCGTCCGCCAAATACAAGCCTTCCCGCCGGCTTCGCCCGGCCATATACTCGCGCGTGATCTCGTCGGGGGCGAAGATGCCGTTCTTGGCACCGGCCTCGACGGCCATGTTGGCCATCGTGAAACGGTCGTCCATCCCGAGCTGTCCGATCCCTTCTCCATTGAAGGCGAGGGTCTTGTACCCGGCGCCTTCCACCCCGAGGAGCCCGATCGTTTTCAGGATCAGATCTTTCCCGCCGACCCAGGGTTGCAGCCGGCCGTGATAGATCACCTTGATGCCGGCGGGCACCTTCAGCCAGATGCGCCCCGTGGCCATGATGACGCCCAGGTCCGTGCTGCCGACACCGGCTGAGAAGGCCCCGAGTGCGCCGTAGGTGCAGGTGTGGCTGTCGGCCCCGATCACCAGGTCGCCCGGCACCACCAGGCCTTTTTCAGGCAGGATCACGTGCTCGATGCCGGATGCGGACAGTTCGAAATAGTGCTCGATGTCGTACCGGGCGGCGAAATCCGCCATCAGCTTGGCCTGCTGCGCCGACGGGATGTCCTTGTTGGGCACGAAGTGGTCCGGGACCAAGGCGACCTTTTCACGGTCGAAGACCCGGTCCAGGCCGAAGCCCTCGAATACTCCGATAGCCAGCGGCGCCGTGATATCGTTGGCGAGTGCCAGGTCGACCTCGACGTCGATGAGGTCACCGGGTTGAACGGCATCCCGCCCCGCGTGCCGGGCTAGGATCTTTTCAGTCAGTGTCATGGGCGTCATACGATTTTTTCCCTTTCTGGTTTTCGTTTCCGGGTCTTGCGGCCCGGCGCTCCAGGCCGCTGAGACGGTCTTCGGGCAGCGCACGGCCGGCGGCTCGAAAAGCCTGCAGCCGGGCCATCGGCTCGACCCGGGATCTATAAAACCCGTTCCTCAGCTGAAATGGAGGGGTTGCGCTTCATGTACTCGAGGCGGTTCAGGCCGTTCAGATACGCTTTGGCGCTGGCGGTGATGATGTCCGGGTCGGCCCCCTTGCCGAGGGCCACCAGGCCGTTTTCCTGGAGCCGCACCGTCACCTCCCCCTGGGCGTCCATGCCGCCGCTGATGGCGTTGACCGAGAACCGGATCAGTTTGGAGGTGGTCCCCGTCATCTTGGCTATGGTGTTGAAGGCTGCGTCTATCGGCCCCACGCCAAACCCGGCGCTCTGGGCGGTTTCGCCGTTGATCTTCAACTTCACCGTGGCCGTGGGGACCGCCATCGTCCCGCTCACGACATTCAGGTAGTCCAACTGGAAGGTGTCCGGCACCCGCAGGATCTCCTCGGCCACGAGGACCTCGATGTCTTCGTCCAGGATCTCCTTCCGTTTGTCGGCCAGTTCCTTGAACCGGTCGAAAAGGCGGTTCAGATCGTTTTCGGACAGGTCGTATCCCATGTCCGCCAGCTTCTGTTTGAACGCGTGTCGGCCTGAGTGCTTCCCGAGCACGAGGCGGTTGCTGGACAGGCCGATCGTCTCGGGCTCCATGATCTCATAGGTCATGCGGTTCTTGAGGACGCCGTCCTGGTGGATGCCGGCCTCATGGGCGAAGGCGTTGGCGCCGACGACGGCCTTGTTGGGCTGCACGACGATGCCCGTGATCATGCTCACCAGACGGCTGGTCGGGAAGATCTCACGCGTCTGGATGGAGGTCGAAAAACCCAGGATCTCCCGCCGGGTGAACAGCCCCATGACCAGTTCCTCGAGCGAGGTGTTCCCGGCCCGCTCCCCGATGCCGTTGATGGTGACCTCCGCCTGGCGCGCACCGGCCTTGATGCCGGCCAGGGTATTGGCCGTCGCGAGGCCGAGGTCGTTGTGGCAGTGCACACTCACGACCGCGCGGTGGATATTCGGGGTGTGTTTCATGACGTAGGCCACCAGTTCGCCAAATTCATCCGGCAGCGCGTATCCGACGGTGTCGGGGAGATTTACGGTTGTGGCGCCCGCATCGATCGCTGCTTCGAAGACCCGGCAGAGAAAATCCCGGTCGCTCCGCGATCCGTCCTCGGCCGAAAACTCCACATTCGGCGTGAGCGATTTGGCATATTTGACGGCGGCTACCGCCGCCTCCACCACCTGGTCTCGGTTCATGCGCAGCTTGTGCTGCATGTGGATGTCGGATGTGGCGAGAAAGGTGTGAATCCGCGGTTTGGCGGCATCCTGGATGGCCCCCCAGGCCTTGTCGATATCGTCTTTGCTGGCCCTGGCCAGGGCTGTCACCTCGGCCTGGTGGATGTGGGCCGCTATCTGTTTGACCGCGTCGAAATCCCCTGTGGAGGCAGCCGGAAAGCCGGCCTCGATGGCATTGACTCCCAGCTTTTCGAGTTGCCGGGCCAGCCGCAGCTTCTCCGCGGCATTCATGCTGGCTCCCGGCGATTGTTCACCGTCCCTCAGCGTTGTATCGAAAATCTTGATCTCTTCCATAGCGCGTCAGCCTCCCTGATTCAAGAAAATAGCGTGGTTAAAAGACAGTCTCTGATGCTTCAGGGGATGCTAATGCCCAAGGGCCCGCCGCAGACTTCCACTGAGGGAAGGATCTGCGGCGGCTGCCTCCGTAGGAGCGGGTGTCATGTCGTTTAAGGGATTGTCGGTGACAGAGCCTTTGGACAGCTTGTACTGCACACTGTCCACCAGGGCCTGCCAACTGGCCTCGATGATGTTTTCGGAAACCCCGACGGTCGTCCAGATTTCGCGGCTGTCGCGGGATTCGATCTGCACGCGGACCTTGGCGCCGGTGCCTTCGCTGCCGTCGATGACGCGCACCTTGAAATCCACCAGCCCCATTTCCTCGACCTCGGGGAAGAATTTCCCGAGCGCCTTCCGGAGGGCGTGGTCCAGGGCGTTGACAGGTCCGTCCCCCTCGGCGGCCGTGATTTCCACCTCTTCGCCGACCGAGATCTTGATGGTGGCCTGGGCGGTGTCTTCGCCGTCGCGGTTCTTCTCGATCGTGACTCGGAACGACTCCAGCACGAAGGGATCCTGGTACTGACCGGTGACCTTCTTGATCAGCAGTTCGAGCGATCCCTCGGCGGCCTCGAACTGAAACCCCTGATCCTCCAGTTCCTTCACCCTCTGGACGACCTTCTGGCTGTCGTAGCCGTTTCCGCCGAGCTTGATCCCCAGTTCCTGGGTCTTGAACTCGATATTGCTCTTCCCCGACAGGTCGGAGACAAGGACGCGGCGGCGGTTTCCGACCTGCTCGGGTTCGATGTGCTCGTAGGCTGCAGGGTTCTTGAGGATGGCGCTCACGTGCACGCCGCCCTTGTGCGCGAAGGCGCTGTGTCCGACAAACGGGCGCTGGTTCACGGGCGGGACGTTGGCCACCTCGCTGACGAAGCGCGAGAGCTCGGTCAAGAGCCGGATCTTTTCGGGTGGAATGCAGCCATAGCCCATCTTGAGTTGTAGGTTGCCGATGACGGCGATCAGATCGACGTTGCCGCACCGTTCGCCGTACCCGTTGATGGTCCCTTGTACCATGACGGCGCCGCTCTGCACCGCGGAGAGGGAATTGGCCAGGGCCAGACCGCAGTCGTTGTGGGCATGGATCCCGAGCGGCGTATGCACGCGCGGGGCGACATGTTGCATGGTGGTCTGGATCTCGCCGGGCAGGGTGCCGCCGTTGGTGTCGCAGAGGACCAAGAAATCCGCTCCGCCATTTTCGGCGGCGACGAGGGTCTGCATCGCATAGTCCTGATTGCGTTTGAACCCGTCAAAAAAGTGTTCGGCGTCGTAAATGACTTCCAGGCCTTTCCCTTTCAAATAGCGGACGGTATTCTCGATCAGGTCTACGTTTTCCTCCAGCGTAATGCCGAGGATCTCCTCCGCGTGCAGATCCCAGCTTTTGCCGAAGACGGTCACGGTCTGCACCCCGGAGTTCAGCAGGGCTTGAATACTGAGGTCGTCCTCGGGCTGCATCTGCGCCCGGTGGGTGCTTCCGAAGGCGGTCAGACGGGAATGTTGAAAGGCATTGCGTGCGCCCATCTCGAAGAAACGCGCGTCCTTCGGGTTCGAGCCCGGCCATCCGCCCTCTATGTAATGGATGCCGAAGCTGTCGAGCTTGCGCGCGATTCTGAGCTTGTCCTCAGCCGAAAGGTTGACCTGTTCACCTTGAGTTCCATCCCGCAGAGTCGTGTCGTAGATGATGATCTGTACCGCCATGGTGTTGCTCCCTTTTTGCAAAAGACCAAAAAAAATCCGTTATCAGGCGGACCTGATAACGGATTTGGGGAACTCGGTTGCTACTTAGCCATTATCAGGTCCGGGGACTTGAGTCGTACGACCAAAAGGAGAAGCAACAAGGATATCAGCATCCCTGTTGCGCTGATAATGGCGATAATGTTAAAGTTCAAATAGCTCATACGGATTGTCTTTCCACCGAAAAATTATTGAAATAGTTTAAACAGGCCCTGACGGCTTGTCAAGCTTTTTTTATGAAAATTTTCCTTCACTCCCGACTGGGTGGATGATCCTGGATCGGGCCGCGTGCTGAGATGATGAAAAACGTTCTGTTGATCTATCCCCACTGCCTCGAAGAGCGCCTCCACGATGAAGACGCGTCGGTGCCGCCGATTGGGCTGTTCTACCTTGGGGCTGTCCTCGAGGCGGAAGGCCGGAGGGTCGATATCCTGAACACCCACCCGGTCAGGAATCACCCGGAGATTATCGAAAAGATGGTTGCGGAGCGGGACCCCGATGTCATCGGTTTCTGCATCCTGCATGCCAACCGATGGCCCGGACTCGAAATGGCGCGTCTGGCGAAGAGGATCCATCCCGGGGTTCCGGTGGTGTTCGGGGGAATCGGGGCCACCTTTTTATGGGAGCATTTCCTGCGCCATTTCCATGAGATCGACTATGCTGTCGTGGGCGAAGGGGAACTGGCGTTCCCGGAGCTCCTCCGGTGTCTCGAAAGGGGTGACAAGCAGGCCGTCGGCAGGATCCCTGGAGTCGCCTTTCGGGAGGGGGAGCGGATTGTCTTCAACGGCGCAGGGCTTCCTGTCGAGCAGCTCGACCGGCTGCCGGATCCGGCACGCTATTTCGATTTCCAACATCTGACATCGAGCCGCGGCTGCCCGGGCCGCTGCACCTTTTGCGGTTCGCCGGCCTTCTGGGGCCACAAGGTCAGGTTCCATTCGCCTGCCTATTTTGTCGACCAGATCGAACGGCTGTACCGTCGAGGTCAGCGGTTTTTTTATGTCTCGGACGATACGTTCACCCTTCGACCGGAGCGGGTCATCGAGATCTGCAAGGGCATCCTTGAAAGGGGACTGGACATATCCTGGGCGGCGATCTGCCGGGTCAAGGACATCCATGAGAAACTTCTCTACTGGATGCGCAAGGCGGGCTGTGTTCAGATCAGCTACGGGGTCGAGAGCGGTTCGCCGGCAATCAGGGAAAAGCTTGGGAAGAAGATCGGCCAGACCGAGATCCGGAAGGCGTTCCGCCTGACCCAGGCCTACGGCATCTTGGCGCGCGCTTACTTTATATATGGATGCCCGGGAGAAAACGCCGACACGATCCAGGCGACGCTCGATCTGATGGACGACATCAAACCGCTCAGCACGATCTTTTATATCCTCGATTTGTTTCCCGGCACGGCTCTGTATGCCGATTATGTCCAGCGTTCGGGGGTTACGGATGATATCTGGCTGGAACGTATGGAAGACATCATGTATTTCGAGACTGTCAAGGATCTCCGTCCCGAAAGGATCCTCGAATACGGCCGGACTTTGCGCACTGGTTTCTACCGCAGGCTGGGCGGCTATATCCGCTCCATCGAACTGGTCGATCTTCCGGATCTCTATCCTCACCATGCGGATTTCCTTTCCCGGCTGGGGATGACGCTCAGTCATGGTGACTACGCAGGGATCGAGGAAATCGCGGACAAGGCCGGACTTGCAGAGTTTCTCTACCGCAGGGCGCTCGATTACCACGCGGACCACCGGGCCTTCCTGGGTCTGGGTGTTCTTCTGCAGAAGCGGGGTGCCCACAGGGAGGCGGCCGGGGTTCTTGAAGAGGGCACCGGCCGATTCCCCGAGAGCGAATCGCTGAATGTCTGCATGGGGATCAGCTTGATGAACCTGGGCCGATACGGGCAGGCGCTGCCCCTGTTCTTGAAATTTCCGGAATCCGTACAGGCGCTCGAGTACGCCGCGCTCTGCTACGGGGCCTTGGGGGAAAGGTCCAGGGAATCCGATGCCCGCAGGCGTGCAGCGGGGTTGCAATCCAGGATTTCTTAATCAAAATATTGAATTATTCGATGTCTTGGGTTAGCATCCATCCGGAAATGATCTCCCGGTACAACCCAGCTTTCAATCCGAACAAGAAGATTTTTCGTCCATAACAAGGAAATCAGCCGTTTGTGCGGAGGCGACCGGTAAGGCGCTGCACCATCAAACGCACAGGTTGGCGCTGAGATTGGCGAAAAAGGCCATTTCCGGGCGGGGTTGTAACCCTCGTCGAGCAGGATCATCATTTTCGGACGGAAACGAGCTGACCGGTAAGGTCCCCGCGCGGCCAGGCTCACAGCGAGAGGCCAAAGACGTCCGGTGTTCTTCTTTCAGGCCGGAAGACCATTTCGCCTCTGAGAGGATGACGTGTCTGAAAGGCTCCAGATACTGACGATCGATACCGAAAGGCGGAATCGACGGGAATATATCCAGGCCCTCGATCCTCCGCACCGGGTGGTCTTCTGTTCGAGCGGCGAAGATGTCTTATCCGTTCTCAAACAGACGGAGTTTGATATTATCATTTTCGGGCTCCATGGGGGGGATGACGAGGGTTTCGGGATCCTCGGCAATGTCGCCGATTGGTCTTCGCATACCCCTGTTCTGGCTGCCGGTGGATCAGAGGAGCCGAGCCTGATCGTCAGGGCGATCAAGGGAGGCGCTTTTGATTTTGTTTCCCGGCCCTTCTCGAAAGAAAAACTCTTTGTTGCCATAGAACGGGCCGTTGAGAACCGGAATCTACGCAACGAAATAGATTACCTCCGAAGATCACAGGACGTGATCTATGACTTCGACCAGATTATTGCGTTCAGCCCGGTGATGAAAAAGCTGATCGAGACGCTCAAAAAATTTTCGCGGACGGATTCGACGATCCTGGTGACGGGGGAAACGGGGACAGGCAAGAGTTTTCTTTCTGGAGCGGTTCACTTCAACAGCATGAGGCGCGGTAAACCTTTCATCAAGATCAACTGCGCCAATATCCCCGATACGCTTCTCGAAAGCGAGTTGTTTGGCCATGAAAAGGGGGCCTTCACCGGTGCTTCGAAGACACGTATCGGGCGCCTCGAACAGGGAAAAGGAGGAACGGTTTTCCTGGACGAGATCGGCGAGATGGCTCTGGCGCTGCAGGCGAAGCTCCTGCGGTTTCTAGAAGAGAAAGCGTTTGAGCGCTTGGGCGGCAATCGCACGATTCAATCCGATGTCCGCCTCATCGCCGCGACCAACCGGAATCCCGAAGAGCAGGTGCAGGAAGGGAAGTGCAGGGAGGATCTGTACTATCGGCTGAATGTCCTGAGGGTGCATCTTCCTCCCTTGAGGGATAGAAAGGAATGTATCCCCAGTTTGGCCTGCCATCTGCTGGATCGCAGCTGCCGGCAGATAGGTAAATATATTAAAGGGTTTACCCCGCAGGTCTTGGACTGGTTCACCGACTACCGCTGGCCGGGCAATATCCGCCAACTCGCAAACACCATCGAACGAGCTGTCATACTGGAGGATTCCGACATCATCCGTACCGACAGCATCCATCTTCCCGACTCCCCGATCGTATCGCAGCAGAATGCCTCGCGTGAGGTTCAGACGGCCGTGCGCTCCCTCGACAGCCACGAGAGGCAGATGATATTGAACGCGCTCGATGCTTGCCTGTGGGTTCAGAAGGATGCCGCCGCATTGCTCGGGATCAGTGCACGCGCTCTCAATTACAAGATAAAAAAGTTCAATATCACGCATGCCAGGTGGCGCCGAAACCGCTGAACCGGTGGGACTGAGCAGGCGAAGCTTGTGAAGAAGAAACCCTCATTTCCGGATTGGAAACCGGGTCGTGCTGGATCAAGCATTTCCGGGTGGATAAATATGAGCCGATCCGCACCCTTCAGGGGGTTTCAGCGTAAGGTTGATACGGGTTTTCTTCAGATCGACAACCAGGTGCGCTTTGTCTACTGATTCCTGTCGGTTCAGCTCTGTGCGTATGATGCCATAGACGAAGTCGAGGAGGGCCTTTCTGAATTCGGTGATGGCGAGATCGTACATCAGCCATTCCTCGACTGCTCCGCTGATGACCACGGAAACCGTGCCATCTTCCAAACTGTCCGGTTCGATCCTTATCATCTTGATGTCAAGGGCGCCGAAGGGTGTAAGGTAGCGTTTCTCCGTTTCCCCGGGGCTGTCTGTTTTGGTTGAGATGAGTATCACAGGAACGTTCAGATCCACTTTGTCCATAGTGTTCCTCTCGTGTTTCCCGATCGCTGCCGGCATGGGTTCAGCCGCGGATGATCATTGCCTGGTTCAGGATGCACCTTCGATGAAGTGAGCCCGTCCTTCCCAAGCATTGTGGCTCCGGACGCTTTCGGGGAGAATCAGGATCTACGCTCTGTGTGCAGGAAATGAGGGCATTGGGCGGAGTTCCCCCTCAGGCGCGCCGGCGAGCGAAAGTGCTGAGGGGCAGAAACCGAGCGGTTATGCCGTTTCATGACCGACCCCATGCTATTCCGATGTTTTTAATGCATACTTGATGCCATGATTACCCGGGCTTCTGGATGACTGACGGGATCAGGGAGGGTTGAGGGGTGCAAGGAATAGCCTTCCGGTTTCCAATCCAAGCATGACCTTTTTGGCGGATCTTGGCGTGTATTTGCACGTTTGCGTGTGATATGCCTTGCGGACCCCCTTCGCGCAGCCTTGATGATTGCATGAGATCCGGGATCCGTCCCGAAGCGGGTGAAGAAACCGGGACCCGCCCCGAAGGGGCGGGACTGAGCCGCGAAGCGGGTGAAGAAAATGGGTGATGTCCGGCTTCAAGACCGGGTTGTGCTGGACAGTCATTTCCGGGTGAGGATTTCCTATGCTTATAGGTTTTTCGCAGGGGCACGGCTGTATCGCGGCTACTCCGCCACACGATCGCTTTTCCACCAGAAGGTGCCGAGATTCGTGTTCCCCTGATTTTCGGGCGCTTTTGGTTACTAGAACGTAATTCGTATGTCCATGTGGTATGTTTTCGTCTGAATGGGGGAGCGGCTTTGTGGACTCACGATGGTCCTCATCGGCGGCAAGGTCGTCCGCGGAATGACGGGTCCCTTCAAACAAGGGGATGACAGGACAGCGGAATTCTGGCATATTGCTGCCACGCCGAGCCGGGCCCGGGCGCTCGAAACGATCGTAGGCGTCCGTCCCGGATTTTCATCGATCCGCGCTGCAGTGATCTCCGGAACGGTTTGCTGCCCGGATGGGTGGAAAAGGCTGTTTAGATCCATCCGGAAATGATTTCCCGGTACAACCCAGTTTCCAATCCGGAAATAAGGTGTTCAGGCAATTATCCCGCGGACAAGACACCTGCAGGGTCGGCAAACCTGAAATCACGGCCGATCGTGTGGGATTCTATGTGGGAGATGTGGTTAACCCATTTGGATGAGAAGAACCGTATCAGGAGGTTGATAAACCCATGGCTGAAAAAAAAGAGCCCGATCCTCAGAAACTGGAAGTACTCAGGCAATTGCCGGCTGAGATTCTTCGCCAACTGACGCGTGAAGAGGTGGATGCTTTTCTGGGCGACGATCCCTGGCCGGATTCGCTTCAAGTGAAGTTGAAGGACTATCTGACCTGAAGCGGATCGGTGGTTCCGGAGGGTTTGAGGATGGACACCTGCAACAGCGCGGCGGCCGCTGCCCAAACGTTGAGGGTTTCAGGTCTGGAGCCTGGAGGACGAAAACGCCCGTAAAGGGCCAGCGGCACAGATCTTAAAATAAACGAGGAAAGGGCCAAGATTCTAGAGGATGGAGCCGTGAAGCGGCTTTGGATGTGCTGGGTGTCTTTTTGCTCCCCGGTGTTAAACGGAAGGACTGGATTCCGAGGTCTACAGACCGGAACGGATGATATCAGGCCTCCGTTCGGTCTGTGGGGTGTCCCGGATTCAGAGCCGATATTGCTTGGTGGCGCGTCCGCCTCGTTTTATAGATGGGCGGAAGGTCGCGTCTGGTGTGAAGAGCCTCCTTGCGGCTTCGATCGGTGCGGGTGAGATCAATGCAGGATATTCAGAGTCATATGGATTACAGGAACATCGATATCGATCAGGTCGGTGTGAAAGGGATTCGTTACCCCATCACGGTGCTCGACAAGGATATGGGGAGCCAGCAGACCGTGGCGAAGATCAATATGTACGTCGACCTTCCGCGCTATTACAAGGGCACCCACATGAGCCGGTTCGTCGAGATACTGAACGAACATAGCCGCAGGATATCGCTTCAGAATTTCTCGCAGATCCTCCAGGAGATGAAGGACCGTCTGAACGCCGAGAACGCCCACATGGAGATCACGTTTCCGTATTTTGTGAAGAAAGCGGCACCCGTCACCGGTTCGGAAGGGTTGATGGAGTACAAATGCACCTTCAAAGGTTCGCTGAGACGCCGATCGGACCTCGTGATCATGCTCCGTGTGCCGATCTGCACGCTTTGCCCTTGTTCCAAGGAGATCAGCGACTACGGCGCGCATAACCAGCGGGGCGAGGTGCGGCTTCAGGTGCGTTTCAAAAAATTCGTTTGGATCGAGGATTTGATCGGGTTGGTCGAGGAATCGGCCTCCTGTGACGTCTATTCGGTTTTGAAGAGGGAGGACGAAAAATACGTGACGGAGAGGGCTTACAACCACCCGATGTTTGTCGAGGACATCGTGAGGGAGATCGCCGTCAAACTGAACCAAGATAACAACATTACCTGGTTTGCGGTGGAGTCGGAGAATTTCGAATCCATCCATAACCACAATGCCTATGCATATGTCGAAAAGCGCAAGAACGAGCAGAGCGCCTGATGGGAGGAAAGACGGATGGGCCAGGATTTGAAGCAGATGTACCGGACTGTTATGGAGGACCATTTTCCTGATGATTTGGCGATTTCATTCGGGGGGCAGACGCTCGTTTACCGAAAGAGGACGTGGCGTATTCCTGATGAAAAGACCGGGGGATTGATCGAGAAGGGATTGCGCTACGGGGAGAACCCGGGGCAGGAGGCTGCACTGTATGAACTGATGGGTGGGAACCTGACCCTCGGGGGATGCGAATTTATACGCCCCGGCTTGGGGCTTGTCTCCGCCGTTTCCGAACAGGACATGCTCCAGAGCGGGAAACATCCTGGAAAGATCAATCTGACTGACCTGGACAATGCTCTCAATATCTTGAAATATTTGAAATCCCGCCCGGCTGCGGTGATCGTGAAACACAACAATCCTTGCGGAGTCGCCTACGGAGAGAGCTGCGCCGAAGCCTATCTCCGTGCTGATACGGCCGATCGGATCGCGGCCTTCGGTGGGTGTGCCGTTTTCAATCGTCCGGTCGACCGGGCGGCAGCCGACGAGATTGCCGGGAATTATCTCGAGGTGGTCGGGGCCCCCGATTTTGAGGAAGGGGCGCTCGATATCCTGAAAAAACGGGCGAATCTGCGCGTGATTCGCGTCCCGGGCATGGACCGGCTGGAGGCCTACGCTGCACTGCGGTTCGTCGATTTCAAAAGTCTCATGGACGGCGGGCTGATCGTGCAGCAGTCACCTCTGAATGCAATCCGGTCCGCTGCAGATCTTAAACCGGCCGGTGCGATCCACGAGGGGCGCACCTACCGTATCGAGCGGGCGCCCTCCGCGAAGGAGATCGAAGATCTTCTTTTCGGCTGGCAGGTCGAGCAGGGGGTGACCTCCAATTCGGTCCTGTACGTCAAGGATGGTGTGACCGTCGGGATCGGGACGGGCGAACAGGATCGGGTGGGTGTTGCGGAGATCGCGGTCTTCAAGGCCTATACAAAGTATGCCGATGCCTTGTGCTTTCGGAGGCACGGACTATCCTACAAAGATCTGGAGCTTCACGTCGGAAGGGGTGAAAAAAATAAAGATCTGCTGGAGGAAATCGAGGCCGAAACAGCGGACGCCAAAGGCGGTTTGATCGGTGCTGCCATGGTTTCGGATGCCTTTTTCCCATTCCGTGACGGTGTCGAGGTGGGGATCCGGGAGGGAATCAGCGCCGTGATTCAGCCTGGCGGGTCGCTCCGGGATTTCGAGGTGATCGAGGCATGCAACCAGGCCCGTCCGCAGGTGACTATGGTTTTTACCGGGCAAAGGGCTTTCAGGCATTGATGCCGCTTTGGGCCGTCGAGGCGGTGCCGCCGCTTGCATCACAGGGCCCACCGCCTCGAGGTGCCTCGATGAGTCGCCCGGTTATAGAGGGAAAAGCTCGTAGATCCTCTGAGCCAGCATGATATTCCCCTTGACGCGCAGCTTCCCGGTCATGAAGGCATGCATTCCGTTGAGTTCCCGATTGACCATCGCTACCCAGGTTCGATCCGACATGGTAAGTACCACTGAGGGTTCGATCGGAATGTTTTCTTCGATAGTGCAGGCGTTGTCCTTGATGACGGCGGACCAACTGCCTCCGTCGCTGCCCGTGATGTCGAACTGGATCGTCGCATCCAGACCCTTCGCGGCGTCTGGATCGAACGCCTCGGGCATCTTCGCGAAGATTTCTCTGACACGTTTGAAAGCCATGCCTCGCTCCTTGCTTTGAGAGGAAAGAATCGTCGATTTGAGCGGCGTCCTTCAGGCGGTGCTTCTTCCGGGACGTAACCCGCTCCGATCTTAGGCATTCTGGTGTATATGGCTGAAAAAGTCAACGCGATCGGATCTCCTTCGGATTTATCTCCCGAGCGGAGAAGGGTTATTTCCCTTGCAAGCCACGAGGCTTTGTGTTATGCAGCCCGGCTGGAGGGCTATTCAGTCTCAGGTGGACCGAAGGCATTCTGATGGCGCTGACCTGGCTTGGGGCGGCCCTAAAAAACGGCGGCTGCAGTCCAAAAAATGTTTTGACAACATGCGCTTTTTTTTGTAAAAGGCCTTACCCCCTGTATTAACTTAATTAAAATGAAGGAAGGGTGAGTTACTTATGCTTTCGGCAAATCACACTCTGTTCATTCAAATTGCGAATTTCCTGGTCCTTCTCTTTGTGTTGAACCTGCTTCTGTATAAGCCCATCCGGCGTATCATTGCGGAGCGGAGGCAGAAGATGGGGAGCATGGAGCAGGTGGTGGCGCAGCTGAGGGAGCGTTCCCAGAAGAGCGAGGCTGCCATTCAGGACAGCGTGGTCCAGGCCCGCAAGGAAGGTTTTGTCCAGAAGGAGAGACTCAAAGGGGATGCGCACAAGGAGGAGGTCGGCATCCTTCAGGAGGCCTCCGGTGCCGTTGCGCAGCGTATGACAGAGGCCAAGGCTGAGCTGGATGCGAAAATGGAGGCTGTACGAAGGGAACTGGAAGCTCAAGTGGCTGCTTTTTCGAAGGATTTAGCCGAGAAAGTTTTGGGGAGGGCTCTCTGATTATGAGGAAAGGTGGAAGCGGTAAAGGTCTGCGGTGGCTGTCAGCCGGGCTGATGACCATCCTGTTGTGTGCAGCGGCTGTGGCTGTCTATGCCTCGGCCGGTGGGGGCGACCACGGCGCAGGCCACGACAGCGGCAGGCTGATGGATCTGCTGTATCGCTGCATCAATTTCGCTCTGCTCGTCATTATCCTGGTTGTGGTGATCAAGAAGACTTCTCTGAAGGACTATTTTGCGCAGCGGAGAGAGGATATCAAGCGGCGCATGGAGGAGCTGCAGAAGGAAAAGGCGGCCGCTGAGGTGCGATACCAGGAACTCGAGCAGAAATTCAAAGACTTCGAGGTCAAGAAGAAGGAGATTGTCGAGCAGTTCAAGGCTGAGGGTCTTGTGGAGAAAGACAAGATCATCGCCCAGGCGAAAGACAGGGCCAAACAGATCATGTCTCAGGCCGAGTCGACGATCCAGCGCGAGATCCTGGGTGCCAAAGACCGTTTGCGCGAGGAGATTGTCAACGTGGCGGCCCGCAAGGCCCAGGATCTGATCGTCAGACAGATCAAGGCAAGCGATCAGGAACATTTGGTTGATGAATTCATAGAAAGGGTGGGGAAGCTACATTGAGCGGCTCAAAGATTTCCAGACGATATTCAAAGGCGCTGCTGAGTTTGGGGCAGCAAGACGGCCAGTATGAAGCTTACGGGAAGGGGCTGCAGGCGTTCGTGGAATATTGCAAAGCCAACCCGGAATTTTACGCTGTGATTTCAAACAAGATTTTCTCTGTGGAGGACCGAAAAAAGGTCCTCGATTTTGTCTTGGGAAAGAGCGAATTTCCTTTAATGGTCAACAACTTCCTGAAACTCCTGCTCGAAAAGAACCGGATCGGCGCCATCCCGGATATCACGGAGCACTACGCAACACTCACCGATGCGCTTTCGAATGTCACCCGAGCGGATATCCTGACGGCCAAGCCTCTCAAGACTCAGGCCTTGGAGAAGCTTAAGAAGACCTTGTCCGATTTGACTTCCAAGGAAGTCAGGTTCGAGGTGAAGGTGGATGAGTCCCTGATCGGGGGGCTGGTCGTGAAAATAGGGGATTTGGTATTGGATGGTAGTGTGAAAGCCCAACTGGAAGGGTTAAAAGAATCATTGAAAAGGGGTGAATATAACTAATGGAGATCAGAGCAGAAGAGATAAGCCAGGTAATCCGCGATCAGATCAAGGATTATGAGAAAAAGGTGGAAGTGAGCGAGACAGGCACGGTTCTGTCCGTTGGTGACGGGATTGCGCGTGTCTATGGCGTGGAAAATGCCATGGCCATGGAGATGCTCGAATTTCCAGGTGGGATCTACGGTCTGTGCCTCAATCTCGAGGAGGACAACGTGGGAGTCGCCATTATGGGCGACGACAGCGGGATCAAGGAAGGGGACACCGTAAAACGGACCGGCCGTATTGCCGAAATCCCGGTTGGCGAGGCCGTTCTCGGTCGCGTCATCGATGCTGTGGGCCAACCGCTCGATGGCAAGGGTCCGATCGAGGCGACGGAATTCCGGCGGATCGAAATGGTCGCGCCGGGCGTCATCGCCCGTCAGCCCGTGGGAGAGCCGATGTATACCGGCATCAAGGCGATTGACGCCATGACGCCGATCGGGCGCGGGCAGCGTGAGTTGATCATCGGCGACCGCCAGATCGGAAAGACCGCCATTTGCGTGGATGCCATCATCAACCAGAAGCGGACCGACATCTTCTGCATCTACGTGGCGATCGGCCAGAAAAAGTCGACCGTTGCACAGGTGGTGGACGTGCTCGAGCGGCACGGCGCCATGGAATATACGACGGTCGTCGCGGCCTGTGCCAGCGACCCCGCTACCCAGCAGTTCATCGCTCCCTATTCGGGCTGCGCTATAGGGGAGTATTATCGGGACAGCGCCAAGCATGCGCTGATCGTTTATGACGATCTGTCGAAGCAGGCAACGGCCTACCGTCAGGTCTCCCTCCTCCTCAGACGTCCTCCGGGACGTGAAGCCTTCCCGGGTGACATCTTTTACAACCACTCCCGGTTGTTGGAACGTGCAGCCAAGCTGAACGACGAACTCGGGGCTGGATCGCTGACCGCCTTGCCGATCATCGAGACTCAGGCCGGTGACGTGTCGGCCTATATTCCGACGAACGTTATTTCGATTACCGACGGACAGGTTTACCTCGAACCGAATCTGTTCTTCTCCGGTGTCAGGCCTGCGATCAACGTCGGACTCTCGGTTTCCCGCGTCGGTGGCGCAGCCCAGACAAAGGCCATGAAAAAGGTGGCTGGAACGCTGCGTCTCGACATGGCCCAATATCGGGAGCTGGAGGCCTTCGCCCAGTTCGGAAGCGATCTGGATAAGGCGACCCAGCGGCAGCTCAATCGAGGGCAGCGCCTTGTGGAAGTCCTCAAGCAGCCCCAGTACCAGCCGATACCCGCCGAAAAGGAGATTGCCATCCTCTTCGCCGGGGCCAATGGCTACCTGGATGAATGGCCTGCTTCTTCGGTTGCCGATTATGAGAAGCAGATGCTTGAATTCATCGACAGCAAGCATGCCGGCCTGCTGCAGGAACTGCGGGATAAGAACGACATCAGCGCGGACTTGGCGGAAAAGCTGAAGAAGGCGCTCGATGAGTTCAAGGGGATTTTTCAACCCGCCGTTTAACCCTTAACGACCGGAAAGAAAGAGACGGATAGATGGCAACCTTAAGGGATATCCTCCGGAAGATCGGGGCTGTCAAAAAGACACGGCAGATTACGCGTGCCATGAACATGGTGGCGGCCGCCAGGCTCCGGGGTGCACAGATGAAGATGGAGAGCTTTGAGCCTTACGCACGCAAGTTTTCCGAAGTCCTTGGGAATCTGGCGACCCGCATCGAGCCCGATGTCCATCCGCTGCTTGTGAAAAAGGAAGATGTGCGTCGGGTCGAGTTGCTGCATTTCAGTGCGGATAGAGGGTTGTGCGGTAGTTTCAACATGAACGGTATCAACCGGGGGGAAAAGTGGATTCGTGAACACAAGGAGAAGGGGCTCGATGTGAGCCTGAACCTTGTCGGAAAGAAGGGCAGGGATTTTTTCATGAGGCGCGGATACCCGGTCACCGCTGCGCAGACCCACATATACGGCAGTGTCGATATCTCGTTCGTCAATAAGATGAGCGCCGGATTTATCGAGCGATTTTTGAACGACGAGATCGATGAAGTGTACATGATGTACAGCCGTTTTGTCAGCATGGCGCGGCAGGAGCCGACCGTAGTCAAGCTTATTCCCATCGAGCCGCCCCGGCAGAGTGAAGAAGAGGCGGGAAAGGCGCAGGCGGAGTATGTCTGTGAGCCTGACCCCGAAGATCTGTTGATCGAACTTTTACCGAAGAATATCAGCGTACAGATATTCAATGCGTTTTTGCAGAACGAAACCAGTGAGCATGCTGCCCGTATGGCCGCAATGGACAATGCTTCGAAAAACTGCAAGGAATTGATCGAAACTCTGACCTTGGTTTACAACAAGGCCAGGCAGGCCGCCATTACGGCTGAGTTGATGGATATCGTGGGTGGTGCCGAAGCCTTGAAGAAGGCTTAATGGTTTCATATTTTAAGGAGGTCTTTAGTCAACCATGAACGAGGGCAAAGTTATACAAGTCATAGGTCCGGTTGTCGATGTTGAATTCGTAGAAGGCGAACTTCCCTTCATTTTGACGGCGCTGCTCATCACCAACCCTGCCATAGACGACACCGAGGATAATCTTGTTGTGGAGGTGGCGCAGCATCTTGGTGACAACGTCGTCCGCTGCATCGCGATGGACGTCACCGACGGTCTGGTGAGAGGGATGAAGGCCAAGAATACGGGCGCGCCGATCCGCATGCCTGTCGGGGATGCATGCCTTGGGCGTGTCCTCAACGTGGTTGGCCGGCCTGTGGACGGCTTGGGTCCTGTCCATGCAGAAGTTTATTACCCCATCCACCGTCCCGCTCCAAGTTTTGAGGACCAGGATACATCGGTGAACGTGCTGGAGACCGGAGTGAAGGTCATCGATCTGCTGGTTCCTTTCCCGCGCGGCGGTAAAATGGGCATGTTCGGCGGCGCCGGGGTAGGCAAGACCGTTGTTATGATGGAGATGATTCATAATATCGCCATGCAGCATGGCGGTATCAGCGTGTTTGCCGGTGTCGGGGAGCGCACCCGTGAGGGGAATGACCTGTACCGTGAGATGAAGGAATCGGGCGTTATCGAAAAGGCCGCGCTTATCTACGGTCAGATGACGGAGCCCCCGGGTGCCCGGGCACGTGTGGCCTTGTCCGCGCTGACCGCGGCGGAATACTATCGGGATGAAAAGGGCCAGGACGTGTTGCTGTTCATCGACAATATCTTCCGTTTCACGCAGGCTGGCTCGGAGGTTTCCGCTTTGCTGGGCCGCATCCCGTCCGCTGTCGGTTACCAGCCGACGCTGGGTACGGACCTTGGTGCCTTGCAGGAGAGGATCACCTCGACGAAGAAGGGATCCATTACGTCCGTGCAGTGTGTCTACGTCCCTGCCGACGACTTGACGGACCCTGCGCCTGCAACCACGTTTGCCCACTTGGACGGTACAGTGGTTCTCTCACGTCCGATTGCGGAACTCGGCATCTACCCCGCAGTGGATCCTTTGGATTCCAGTTCGCGTATCCTCGATCCAAACGTGTTGGGTGAGGAGCATTACTACGTTGCGCGTCAGGTGCAGCAGACCCTGCAGAAATACAAGGATCTGCAGGATATCATTGCCATTCTCGGAATGGATGAGCTTTCCGATGAGGATAAACTGACCGTTGCGCGCGCCCGCAGAATGCAGCGGTTTCTGTCGCAGCCTTTTCACGTGGCTGAGACCTTTACTGGGACGCCGGGCAAGTATGTTGCGGTAAAGGACACGATCCGAGGCTTCAAAGAAATCATCGAGGGGAAGCATGACGATCTTCCCGAGGCCGCTTTCTACATGGTTGGTGGGATCGATGAGGCGATCGAGAAGGCGGAAAAAATGGCTGCCGCCGGCAAATAGGGGTGATTAGCTCATGGGAAATTTATTTTTGGAGGTGGTAACGCCTGAAAAGGTGCAGGTGAGCCAGGCGGTTGACATGGTGGTCGCTCCTGGCTCTCTCGGCGAGTTCGGCGTTCTGGAGGGGCATGTCCCCTTTCTGACCGGCCTCATTCCTGGATCCCTCAGGTACACTGCGGGAGGAAAGCCCCATCTGTTGGCCATTTCTACGGGTTTTGTCGAGGTGTCCGAGAATAAGGTTACGGTTCTTGTGGATTCGGCGGAGCGCGCCGAGGAGATCGATCTCGAGAGGGCTCGGCTCGCTATGGAGAGGGCCAAAGAGCGGCTTGCGAAGGAAAGAGGGGTTAAGGATATCGATTTTTTGAGGGCTGAGCTCTCTCTCAAGAGGGCGATCGCCCGGATCAAGGTAGGGGAGGCCGCCAGGGGAAAGTAATCTGCGATCTTATTGTGCAGTTAGAGAAAAAGGCAAGCTGCGCAGCTTGCCTTTTTCATTGACGTTTTGTCTGCTTGTGGATAATATTATAAATTACTTCAATGAAATAGGCTAACGCCGCGCTGTTCGGGGGTAGCCTGTGGTAGAGCGTGTGGCTCCGCCGGTTGCCGAAGGGTAGAATGGCGGGCGAGGTGTGTGCAGTCGGATAGGTGCATCAAGCAGGGACCCATTTCCTGTCCGGGGATGGGGGTTATTGTCGCAGGCTTCGCCCGCTGAGTCGCAGTCCTTCGGGGCGGATCTCGGCTTGCTGCATATCCGGGGAATGAATCGTTTGCAGGGAGGCTACCTGCAGCTCGCCGGAAGGGCAGACCTGCAGAATGGCCGCGAGGTTTGCCGGAAAGACTGTTTCCGGACGGATGCTAATGTGTTTACTGGAAAGGGTGAGCCCGTTATGGATATAGGGATGGAAGTGGATCAATTTGAACTCTTGGAACAGAAAATTGACCGCCTGATTGGGACTATTCAGAGTCTGAAGCGCGAGAACGAATCTCTGAGCGAGAAGTTGCAGATTCAGGAGGAGAAGCTCGCTGATGTGAATGAGCAGCTGGAGAATCTGAGGGCCTCGAGAGACAATGCAAAGGCGCGGATCATTTCCCTTTTGGATAAGATCGAGCAGATAGGGTTGTAGGACCGGCGAGGGGGGGCAATTGGGTAGGCCCATCAAACTGAGCATTTTAGGAAATGATTATCTCATCCGGAGTGATGAGGATGAGCGGCATGTGAAAGAGATCGCCCAGTTTGTAAGGGACAGATTTGAGCAGATCAGCAGTCAATCTGATGGGATTTCCGAAAGAAAGACAGCCATTCTTGCAGCGTTTTATATTGCCAGCGAATATTTTCAGCTTCTTAAACAGCATGACGAAGTGCTGAAGCGATTCCAGGAGCGCGAAGAGATTGTAAAATGGATTCAGGAACGTGCTCGTAAGCTCAATTATCAGATTGATGCTGTTGTTGACTAGGGTCGCGGTTTCTGTGTAACCTGAAAAGGCACAGGATGGGACGATATAATGCATGGGTCTGTCGGGTGCAATGAAGTTGGGGGCTTTGTCACAGGTACGAGATTGCCTAATCTGAATGCCTGAGGCACGGTCTGTTTATAAGTGTATGAGCGAATGGCTTTGTGTGTTTGACAGATGGTTTGGGTTGTCCGAGATGCTGTGCTCTGTTTTGATTAGATTGTGTAACGGCTGCAGGGAACGTGGTTCGGTTAGGGCCTGAGTGCAGCGTTGTGGCGTTCCCTACAGGGACCTCCCCTTTTTTGGCGCAAACCTGTCGGATCTAAAATCCCACCCGCCCCGCACAGTCTCCCTTCGTCACCGAAGATGGAATTCCTTTGGTTCGCTCATGATCGGCATGGTCAGGAAAACGAAAGCCAATGCGGGTATTAGCGTCTGCGTCGCCCCGCTAAGGAGAATAAACTCGGCATGAGTATAGCATATATTGTCATGACAGGCGTGATTGCCCTGGTTCTGGGCGTTTTACTGGGTTATTTGCTTTATAAGAAAGTTGTCCAGAATCGTGTGGATTCGGTTGAGAAATTTTCCGAGAAGATTTTGGCCGAGGCGGAAAGAGAAGCCAGCAATATCAAAAAGGATGCGGCTTTACAGGCCAAGGATATTCTGTATCAGACGAAGATAGAGTTTGAGCGGGAAAGCAAAGAGAAGAAGGAACAGTTACTCATTCAGGAAAAAAGGCTGCTGCACAAAGAGGAGAATCTGGACCGGAAGATTGAACAGATAGAAAAGCGTGAGGCTACGCAGTCCGAGCGCGACAGGGATATCGAAAAGCGCGAAACCGAACTTAAAAGGATGGAGAGCGAGTGTGAAGGGCTGATCGCCGAGCAGCGGGTCCAGTTAGAGAAGTTGGCCGGGATATCGAGCGAAGAGGCCAAGCAGCAGTTGATCAGTTCGATGGAGATGGAGGCTAAGCACGAGGCAGCGAAGATCATGCGCCGGATAGAAAGTGAGGCCAGGGTCGAGGCTGACAGGAAGGCGCAGGAAATCCTTTCCCTCGCCGTAAAGCGGTATGCCGGGGAATATGTGGCCGAGAAGACAGTCTCTGTGGTGAACCTGCCCAATGAAGAGATGAAGGGCCGCATTATCGGGCGAGAGGGGCGCAATATCCGTGCGATCGAAGCCGCGACCGGAATTGATCTGATCATTGACGATACCCCGGAGGCGGTCATCCTTTCCGGGTTCAATCCGGTAAGGCGGGAGGTAGCCAAGATTGCCCTCGAGCGGCTCATAGATGATGGAAGGATCCATCCGGCCCGGATTGAAGAGGTCGTTGCCAAGGTCGATAAAGAGATTGAAGCCGCCATCAAGGATGCCGGAGAACAGGCTGCTTTTGACGTCGGGGTGCATGGGATCCATCATGAACTGATCAAACTCGTCGGGCGTTTGAAGTACCGGTCGAGTTATGCCCAGAACGTGTTGCAGCATTCGCGGGAGGTGGCGTTCCTGTGCGGTATCATGGCGGCCGAGCTCGGAGTCAATGTCAAACAGGCCAAACGGGCCGGGCTTTTGCACGACATCGGCAAGGCAGTCGACCATGAGGTCGAGGGGCCGCATGCGATCATCGGCGCGGATCTGGCCAAGAAATACGGTGAATCGAATCAGGTGGTTCATGCCATCGCCGCGCACCACGAAGAGGTGGCGCCTGAATCCGTTCTCGCGGTTCTGGTTCAAGCTGCGGATACCTTGTCCGGCGCACGGCCTGGGGCCCGGCAAGAGATGCTCGAATCCTATGTAAAGCGGCTCGAGGGGCTGGAAAAGATCGCCATGAGTTTTCAGGGGGTCAACAAGTCCTATGCGATTCAAGCGGGCCGAGAGATCCGCATTATCGTCGAATCAAAGATCGTCGATGACAATCAGGTGTTTATCGTGTGCAAAGATATTGCCAAGAAGATCGAGAAGGAGTTGTCTTACCCTGGGCAGATCAAGGTGACCGTGATTCGCGAGACACGGGCCGTCGAATACGCCAAGTGAAGTTTATGTTCAATCGGGCTGCCCAGTGAGGCGCTGTTGCGGCCGCGGCCGGAAATGATTATTGATCCCGCACCCTTTTCCAACCCTGAATGAGGTTTTTCTCCGATACGTTGCATAATCTGCTGTTTCATCGGCATGCGGCGGGTTCCCTGTTCGCGAAGATTCCGAAAATCGAGGACATGAACTGAAAGCGTGAACGCTGTTTACGTTCCGGTCGATTCGTAATTCGTGTCCATCCAAAAATGCTTATCCAGCACGACCCAGTTTCCAATCCGGAAATGAGGATTTTTCTATACACCCTGGGGGGATGTTCAGGTTCCTTTCTGGACGGACTGAGATCCGGCCTTTTCCGTAAACTTGGAGACTTGGAGTTGCAATCCGGGAACCATATATGGAGCGGGATGGAGTCCGTCCTTCCCGCCTCCGCGTGGCAGAGGGAATGGTAATGGACCGTTTGTGGAGGTTTGATCGGATCGGAATTGGAAGCACTTTTTTGCTTTTGTAATTTATCCCTTTTTTGGAGTATGGTATCAGGATGCCCGATCGTCATGTCACCGTCTATCTCGTTGATGGCAGCTCCTATCTGCACAGGGCGTACCATGCCATAAGGAATTTATCCAACTCAAAGGGATTTCCTACCAATGCCATTTTCGGCTTCACCAAGATGCTGCTCAAGCTGTTGGCTGACAAAGATCCCGAACGGGTGGTTGTTGTCTTCGATGCCAAAGGGCCCAATTTCAGGCATGCCATTTACTCCGCATACAAGGAAAACCGTCCTCCGATGGCGGAGGATCTCGTCGTGCAGGTGCCGGTGCTGAAAGAGGTCGTCAACCTCCTTGCCGTGCCGATGGTTGAGCGCGAAGGGTATGAGGCTGACGATCTGATCGGAACCTACGCCCGTCTTCTGGAAGAGAAGGGGCATGATGTCGTGATTGTCAGCGGGGATAAGGATTTCAGGCAGCTTATCACCCGCCGCGTCAGTCTTTGGGATCCTTCCAAGGATGTTGTCACGGACTATGACGGCCTCAGGCGGACATACGGTTTCGAGCCTGTGCGCTTTGTCGATGTCATGAGTCTTTCCGGCGACAGCACCGACAATATTCCCGGTGTTCCCGGTGTGGGGGAGAAGACTGCCGTCGAATTGATACGATCCTTCGGCTCATTTGAGGGTGTATTTGAAAACCTTAGCGAGATCAAGAAGAACAAGCTGCGTGAGAATCTCGAGAAATACCGGGAGCAGGCCGCTTTGAGCAGGCGGCTGGTCACCATCGAGCGCTTCGCCGATATGGGAGGCGACGCCCCGATGGATTTGCGGGTCGGCGAGCCGGACCGTGAGCGTTTGACGCAGGTGTTCAGGGAACTGGAGTTCCATGAACTCTGGGAGCAGTTCATGCCCCGTCTCACGGAGAAGGATGCGCCCGTGAACCTCTGCCTGACAATGGGCGATTGGCTGTCCTTGAAGGCCTCGGTGTGTCGGGAAGAGTCTCTGGTCATGGTGGTCCTGACGGCGGAGAAGGATCCCGTCCAGGCGCCGATTGCCGGAATCGGGTTTTATACCCCTGAGACGGGGTTTTCCTATGTGCCTTTGGGCCATGAGGATGCCGGGGGTTCGTCTCAGCTTGCCTGGGAAGAGGTCGAGGGCGACCTCACCGAACTGTTCGAAGATGAAAACCTCGGCGTGATGGGTCACGATTTGAAAGTGACCGCAGAGGCATTTGCTTCGAAGGGGCTGAAGCTGCAGCGGTTGGCATTCGATACGATGCTTGCGGCTTACGTGGTCAATCCGGGGCTCAAGCGCTACGATCTGCGGGCCTTGGCGCAGCACTATCTGAATCGGCCGATGACTGCCGAAGAAGAGTTGCTGGGGAAGGGCCCTCACGCTGTGTCTTTTTCTGAAATTTCGGTCGAAAAGGCCTCCCGGTATGCCTGCGAGAAGCTCCAGATCATTCTGGCGCTCAAAGAAGACCTGGAGAAGAGGCTCGCAGAGCATCGGAATGAAGACCTGTTCCATCAAATCGAGATGAAGTTGATTCCCGTTCTGGTTGGTATGGAATTGCACGGGGTCAAGCTGGATCAAGTGGTTTTCCGGAATTTATCCAAGGATTACGCCGAGAGGATGGTGCAGATCGAAAAGGAGATCTTTGCCGAGGCCGGCATGAAGTTCAATATCCAGTCCTCTCAACAGCTTGGGTTCGTTCTTTTCGAGAAGATGCAGCTGCCGGTGCAGCGAAAGACCAACAAGACGAAGCATTATTCCACCGATGTCAATGTACTGAAGAAACTGGCGGGGTGCGCTTCCCGGATTCCCCAGCTGGTGTTGGAATACCGCACCCTTTCCAAACTGAAGTCGACCTATCTGGATGCCCTCTTGAAGATGGTAAACCCGGCTACCGGAAGGATTCATACATCGTTCAACCAGGCGGTGACCGCCACAGGGCGCCTCAGCAGCAGCAACCCGAATCTGCAGAACATCCCAGCCCGCGGGGAGACCGGTCGTGAGATTCGGAGAGGATTCATCGCGGAGGAGGGGTACAGGCTGGTTTCCGCGGATTACAGCCAGGTGGAGCTGCGTGTTTTTGCGCACTATTCGGGCGACCAGGCTTTTCTGGAGGCGTTTCGCCATGGTGAGGACATTCATCGGCGGACGGCCTCCGAACTGATGGGGGTTCGGCCTGAAGCCGTTACCCCGGACATGCGGCGAATAGCCAAGACCATCAATTTCGGCATTATTTACGGCATGGGGCCGCGAAAATTGGGTGAACAGCTTGAAATCGACCTGACGACGGCCAAACATTATATCAGCCGTTACTACGCCCAATATGCAGGAGTTGTGAGATACCGGGAGGCGATGATCTCCAAGGCGCGGCAGGACGGGTTTGTGACGACGCTCTTCAATCGGCGCCGGTATCTTCCGGATATCGATCATAAAAATCCGATGATCCGGGCGGAGGCCGAACGGATGGCTGTGAACACGCCGATTCAGGGGACCGCTGCCGATCTCATCAAGATGGCGATGATCCGCATTCATGAACGCCTGGCACCCGATCGAGCCGCCTGCCGGATGCTGCTCCAGGTCCACGACGAATTGTTGTTCGAGGTGGCCTCGGAAGAGACAGGGCGGTTCATGGGGATGATCCGCCGGGAGATGGAACAGGTTTACCCACTGCAGGTCCCTCTGCTCGTCGATATCCGGGAAGGCGCGAATTGGGACGAAGTGCATTGAGGGGATGGAGGGTGTATGCCTAAGCATGTCTTTGGGCCGGTGCCTTCGAGGCGGCTTGGTCTGTCTCTGGGTATCGATCTTCTACCCCCGAAAACCTGCTCGTTCGATTGCCTGTATTGCCAGGTGGGGCGGACGACGCTGAAGCTGAGTGAACCGCAGCCGCTGGTGCCTGTGGCGGACGTCCTTACGGAGGCCGGGGCCATCCTCGAGGCGACGCCTACCGATGTCATCACACTGGCGGGGTCCGGTGAGCCGACGCTGCACAGCGGTATCGGCGAGGTCATCGCCGGGCTTCGGCGTTTGAGTTCGAAACCGATCGTGCTTCTCACGAACGGGTCTCTTCTCTGGCGGGAGGAGGTTGTACAGAGGGTTCTTGGGGCGGATGTGATCATGCCCACTCTGTGCAGTGTCTATCCCGATACCTTTGCCCGCATTCACCGGCCGCACCCTGATATCACCCTCGAAAAGGTGATCCGGGGGATCCGCGCCCTCAGAAGCGTTTATGCCGGGCGGCTGGCTTTGGAGATCGTGCTGTTGGCCGGGATCAACGATTCGCCCCGGGAGATCGAGGCGTTGAAAAGGGAAATCGAAGCGCTTTCACCGGACGGTGTTTATTTGAACACGGTTGCGAGGCCTCCATCCGACCCGGAGGCGAAGGCACTCGCTCGGGAGAAGCTGGAGGCCATCAGGGCGTTTTTGGGTGAAAAGGCTGAAATGATCACAGCGAAGCCTTTGGCCGCAGGCTCCGGGAAGGACGCCTCGGCTGCGGAAGCCTTGATTGAGATGGTCAAGAGGAGGCCTCTCAGGGTCATGGATGTATGTTCGTCCCTGGGGTTGGCACGGGAAGCGGCGGAGGCCCTGATCAGGGGACTGCAGGTAAAGGGGCGCATCCGGCCCCAGGAGCAGAGTGGCGAGGTCTATTACGCGAGCACAGAAGACGATGGAAGCTAAGACGAATGCTCCCGGAACAGGGACGCAGGATTTGTATGCCGGCATCGATGCCGGCTCGGTGGCCGTCAAGGGCATCGTGATCGACCGGACGGGAGAAGTCGTCTATGCCTGTCCGTATGCGCGTCATTTCGGTAAGGTCGAGGAAAAGATCCAGGAGTTGATTAGAGGGTTGTACGCGCATTTCGGCCCTGCGAATATCCGATCGATATCGTTTACAGGAAACAATGCCCGCAAACTGGCCGAGGATCTCGGCGCCTTCTACGAATTCGAAAACATCACCCAGGTCCTGGGCGCACTGCATGTCGAGCCGAGGACGCGTTGCATTATCAGCATGGGGGGGCAGGATACGGCTCTTTTCGAAATCGGCCATGGCACGGAGGCGAGAGGCTCGGATGGAGGGGAATGGGAACTGGCCTATTTCAACTCGAACGGCCCGTGTGCCTCCGGGACAGGGTCGTTCATCGATCAGCAGGCCCAACGACTTGCCACTGCCCTTTACGAGACGGACAAGCCCGTGTCGCAGGAGGCCATCGATCAGGTGCTCGCCGATTTTATCGCGCTCGGGTCGAAGAGCCGAAAACCTGCACATGTGGCCTGCCGCTGCACGGTCTTCACCAAATCCGATATGATCCATTTGCAGAACAAGGGTGAGCGGCTGGAGGACATCATCTTCGGACTCCATATCGGCAATGCCCGCAACTACATGAGCACGATCGTCTCGAACCGGCGGCTGCAGGCGCCGATCCTTTTTATCGGGGGCCTCACGCTGAACCGGCTGCAGATCCAGGCCTTCAAGGCCTATTTCCCGGATCTGATCATCCCGCCGTACGCCACCGCTTCCGGGGCGCTGGGGGTGGCCCTGCAGGCCCTCAAGAGTGGCCACGAAGGAGGTGTCGACGAGGAAAGACTTCGGGAGATCCGGTCTTCCCGGATGGTGAGTCTGCCGTCGGCCCGGAAGCTGGTCCTGCAAAAAACGGTCTTCCCCGAAGGCAATGTCGTCGCCTCGAAGCCTTTGAAGCGGAAGGCGCGCGTCTATCTGGGGCTCGACATCGGCTCGACGACGACAAAGTACGCCCTGCTGGATGAAAACAGGGCGATCATCCGCAAACGCTATGTACCGACGCAGGGCAAACCTATCGAGGTGGTGAAAGAACTTCTGGGGGAGCTGCATTCCGAGTGGGGCGGCGCCCTGGAGATCGCGGGCACGGCGACGACCGGTTCGGGACGCAACGTCGTCGGGGATTTTTTGAATGTCGATCTGATGATCGACGAAATCACGGCCCATGCCCGTGGCGCTGTCGAGATGGATGCCGCGGTGGATACGATCTTCGAGATCGGCGGGCAGGATTCGAAGTACATCTATATCGCCAATACCCATCCGCTCGATTTCGATATGAACAAGGTCTGTGCAGCCGGGACCGGCAGCTTTCTCCACGAGCTGTCCAACAAGTATGGCATCAATATCGTCAACGAATTCCAGGATATCGCCCTTTCGTCGGTTGCCCCGATCCCCCTGGCTGAGCGCTGCACGGTGTTCATGGAATCGGATCTGGTTTCCTATCTCCAGCGGGGGGCCCCGGTCAGGGATCTTATGGCCGGTCTTTGCTACGCCATCGTGTCCAATTATCTCAACCGTGTCGTTGGGAAGCGCCGCATCGGGGAGCGGATCATGTTTCTGGGGGGGCCGTCCCTGAACAAGGCCGTTGTGGCGGCCTTCGAAAACGTCCTCGGCAGGGGTCTTCTGGTGCCCCGCCACCGTGAGGTTCTGGGGGCCTATGGTGCGGCCCTGAGCGTCCAGGAGTTCATGGCCTTCGAGGGAAAACGCGAAAGCGGTTTCAGGGGTCTTGCGAGTGCGGTTGCGGATACTATGGTTTATGAAGAGAAGATCTGCCATGCCGATCCGAATTGCCATAACCAGTGCAAACTCAAGATCTACAACTTTGACGGGCGACGGAGCGTTTGGGGCGGCGAGTGCGGCCGCTACGATGTAACACGGGGGCGCGGCGAGAAAAAACCCAACTATTTTGCGCTCAGACAGCGTGTGATGGATGAATTTCTCGATGGCGTGGCGGTGACCCTCAAAGAAGGGGAGACGATTCTGGAGCTGGGTGGCAGGCCTACGGTCGGACTTCAACGGGCGCTGCATGTACATCAGACCGCGGTTCTTTGGGCGCATTTTTTCGACCGCCTGGGATTCAGACTGGTGTTGACCCCTCCGACGACGCCTGCCATTTCTTCCCGCGGCATCGAATCCATGGCCGCTGAAACCTGTTATCCGGTCAAGGTTTCACACGGCCACACCCGCATGTTGATGGGTAGGACCCGCCACCTTTTCATGCCATTCATGATCACCATGGAGACACCCCAGGATGTCGAAAGGGGCTTTTACTGTCCCATGGTCCAGAGCAACACCTATATGCTGCAGTCCGCCTTGGGGATCGACCTCAAGAAGGCGTTGACACCGACGGTTTATCTCGACCGGGATCCCAAGACCATAGCGATGGCTTTGACCGAGGCACTGGGTTCGAAGCTCGGCGTCACCTTTTCCCGGATTCACCAGGCCCTGATTTACGCTCTGGCCAAGCAGAGGGCCTTTTGCAGGCGGCTGGTTCAGGAAGGCGACAAGATCCGGGGGTCTCTGGATGACAAGGAGCCCCTCCTGGTGGTGACAGGCAGGCCATACAATCTTTATGATGAAAGACTCAACCTCCGTCTTGGACAGAATTTGGGCAAGATCGGATTGACGGCCCTGCCTATGGATTTCCTCGATGTGTCGGGGGTGGATCTTTCCGACTTTCCTAGTATGTATTGGGGCTTGGGTGCACAGATCTTGAGAACGGCGAAGGTTGTCAACGATCACGCTCACATGTTCGGGCTGCATCTGACCAATTTCGAATGCGGACCGGATTCCTTTCTGGAGCATTTTTACCGCTACATCATGGGGGACAAGGCGTATCTCATTTTGGAACTGGATGAGCACAGCGCCGTAGCGGGCGTGATGACACGGTTGGAGGCGTATCGGAACGTCATCGAAAACGTGTTGCGAAAGCAGTCCCAGGCTGTCAGCCCTGAGTTGGACTGCAAGGCGGCCAGTTAGTTTCCATCCGGAAATGGTCTTTTTGGCCAATCTCGGCGTCAATCTGCTCGTTTGCTTGTGCGGCGACCCACAGGTCGCCTCCGCGCAAACGCTTGATTTCCTTGATATTGGCCAAACCGGGACCCGCCGCGTAGCGGTGGGACTGAGCGGCGAAGCGGTGAAGAAAAATCCTCATTTCCGGATTGGAAACTGGGTTCTATAGGAAAATCATTTCCGGATGGACACCAGTTAGATCCATCCCGGGAAGGTAGATCGATTTTGCCTACCGGGAAAGTTCCGTCTCTCACAAGAGTGGAAAAAAGCGTTTCTCCGAGTACTGCAGGGATGATCTCATGCACGACACCGTCAGCAATGTAATACGGTTCCAGTCGCTTACCGAGCGGGTAGGCCGGGTGAACCTTCGGAACAAGACCTTCCTGATCCCGCAGATGAACCGGATCGGTTCGCATCTTCTGGCTGCGACCTTTCGCGGCTTCGGCATTCGCGCCCTGGTGATGGAGACCTTCAAGGGACTTGATCTCGGTAAGGAGTACACCTCGGGCAAGGAATGTTTTCCCTGTCAGGTGACGACGGGAGACATCCTGTATCACATGAAGCGGGAGAAGGAACGGCTTGGAGATGCCTTCCGGCCGGATGACTACGTCTATTTCATGCCGGAGGCGGATGGACCCTGCCGCTTCGGCATGTACAACAAATATCAGCGCATCGTATTGGATTCCTTTCCGGATCTGGGCGCTCTGAGGATCGGGTCGTTGACTACCAAGGACGGGTATGCGCTCGACGGGCTGATCGAGCGTCATCGGGTGCGCGATCTGCGCAAATCGGCGTATTTTTCGGTCCTTGTAGGAGACGTTCTGGACCGGCTGCTGTGGCGGGTTCGCCCTTATGAGCGCCGGCCGGGCGTGACCGATACGTTTATCGACAAGGCCATGCAGCGGATGGAGGGCGCGTTCGAGCGGCACGCGGCAAAGAAGGATTTCGATGCGATCCTCGAGATGCTCGGAGAGATCATCGAAGAGGGGCGCAGCCTGATCGATCAGGCTGTCCCACCAAAGCCATTGATCGGAGTGGTGGGCGAGATCTATCTGCGCACCCACGTGGAGGCTAACCAGGATTTGATCCGGCTGCTCGAGAAATACGGCGGAGAGGTGGTGAACGCGTCGCTCGCCGAATGGATGAATTACACGAGTTATGATCGGATGCGTGAAGCCCGGAAGGATTTTGTCACAGCCCTGAAGCAGTTGCGCATCGCTCCTCTGAAAGAGGCTTGCCGGAGGATGTTGAGCTATGGAGGGGACCTGTTTTATCAGGAGCACCGTCAACGGCAGGTCTACCGTTTTGCGAGGGGCAGGATCGATCTGCTGGAAGACCATCGTGTCTCACATCTGGACAAACTGTTGTGTCGCACGAACCTGTTCAGCTTCGATGTGGGGACGGAAGCCTGCCTGAGCATACCCGGTATCGTCGAGTATGCGAAGAACGGATTCAACGGTGTGGTGAACGTCTATCCCTTCACCTGTATGCCGAGCACGATCACGTCGGCTGTGATCAAGCCCGTCATCAATCGTTACCGGATCCCCTATCTGGATACCCCTTACGATTCCAGCTCCCAGCCCGGACGAGAAGCGACTATCAGAACATTCATGTATCAAGCCCATCAGCACTTCCATCGAAATGGAAGATTACGGAAGGAGAGTCATTTCGCCCCATGAAGACCAAAATGCTTATCAACGCGGTGGAGTCGGAGGAATACCGGGTAGCGATCGTCACCGACAATGTTCTGGACGGATTTTACATCGAAAGCACCGCTTCCGAGCAGAAGATCGGTAATATTTACAAAGGCACCATCGAGCGTGTCGAACCCAGTCTGCAGGCATGCTTCGTGAATTTCGGGGCGGACAAGAACGGTTTCCTGCCTACTGCGGATATCCATCCGGAGTACTATCACATACCGTACGATCCGTCCTCCGCCGGCCCGCCGCCTCCGCTCGAGAAGGTCCTCAAGAAGGGGCAGGAGCTGCTCGTGCAGGTGATCAAGGAGATGCCGGGCCGCAAGGGTGCCCACCTGACGACCTATATCTCGCTTGCGGGTCGTTACCTGGTGCTTACGCCGGGCCGTGAGACCGGTGGCGTTTCGAAGAAGATCGAAGACGAAAAGGAGCGGGAGCGTCTCAAGACCATTATGTCCGAATTCACCCTCCCCGAGGGGGTGGGATTCATCGTGCGGACTGCGGCCCTCAAGCAGAACAAGCGTGAGTTGTCCCGGGATCTGAACCGGCTCTTGCGCATGTGGGAAAACATCCGCAAGGCGGTGAAGGAGGTGCCGCCTCTGACCTTGATCCACAAAGAGCAGGATGTCTGCCTCAGGACCCTTCGGGATTACTTTACCGGCGAGATCACCGAGGTGCTGGTGGATGACAAGGACACCTTCGCGAACGTCCAGTCCTATATGAAGATCATCTCTCCAGCCCATCAGAACCGGGTGAAACTCTACAAGGACAAACGCCCGATTTTCGACCACTACAAGATCGAGGAGCAGATCGAGGCGATCTACCGCGGCCAGGTGCCTCTCAAGTCAGGCGGGTCTATCGTGATCGATCAGACCGAGGCGTTGATCTCGATCGATGTCAACTCAGGACGGGGCAAAAGCGGAAGGGACATCGAGACCACGGCCTTCAAGACCAATACGGAGGCGGCGGTGGAGGTGGCCCGGCAGCTGCGCCTGCGGGATATGGGCGGCCTTGTGGTGATCGATTTCATCGATATGCGGGACAAGAACCACAACCGGGATGTCGAGAAGACGCTGCGCGAAGAGATCAAGAAGGACCGCGCCAAGACGGACGTGGCCCATATCTCCAAATTCGGCCTGCTCGAGTTGTCGCGTCAGCGGCTGAGACCCTCCATCGAGTCGCGCAGTTATCAAACCTGCCCCTATTGCCAGGGGCGCGGCCTCATCCCGTCTGTGGAGTCGGCGGCCATCTCTTTCCTGCGCCAGATCTGGCTGGGAATCACGACCAAAGAGGTGAACCAGGTCCATGGGCTCCTGTCGCTGGATGTAGCCACCTATCTCCAGAACAGGAAGCGGCATGAACTCGCCGAGCTCGAATCCCGCTACGGTGTTTGCATCAGTCTCAAAGGGGATCCCCTGCTGCCGCCCGGTAAAGGCGAACTTGAATTCCTGCAGGAAGGTCAGCCGAAAGAGAATGGATCGGCGTGATCTCAGGGTTCAGACCGCAGGACGGGCCCGGGGCCGGGAAGCGCTCGGCCGGAGGATGCCTTCGGTACCCGCCGGGTGGTACGCTGAGATCTGATGTTCAATAATATCATATATTTTATCGTGGTGCTCCTGGCCTATGGCGTCGGCGGCGCTGAACGGCCTCCGCTGCATCTTCTGCCCCTGCACGCCGGACTGATCGCCGGAAGCTGGCTGCTCTTCGCAGGTTTGTGCCGCATCGGTTTCAGGAGGCTTTGGTTGCGGTCCCGTGACGCGGAAGAGGCGGGTTTTCTTCCGGAACGATACCATGCCCTCCTGGCGAGATGTTCCTTCCTGGCGGTGATCCTTTTCGTGGCGGCGGTCCACGGCTTCCACCTGAAGGGCTGGCTGCAGGCGTTTCCTTTCTCAGACCGCATCGACATCCTGGATCACACCCTGGCGATTGCCCTTTTCTTCTGCTTCCTTGCCACTGTCTGGTATTGGGCCTATCCGGTTTCCGAGGCTGTCATGGAGACCGGCATCGGGCGCCGCCGCTTCATTGTGTCCCACCTGCGGCTGAACATCCCGATCCTTTTCCCCTGGTGGGTGTTGACCCTTCTTGCCGATGTTGCGGGGCTTCTGACCGGGTCACGGGAGGTGCTTTTTTTGAGCGGGACGGCGGGGCAAATGCTCTTCTATGCGGTTTTCCTGCTGCTCCTGATGACAGTCATGCCGCTCTTCATCCAGTTTTTCTGGGGCTGCCGGCCGCTGGAAGATTCTGCTCCTGTCAGGGAGCTGAAGGCATTTCTTGCGCAGCACAGGTTTCGCTACCGCGGGCTCCTTGACTGGCCGATCTTTGCCGGGCGCTTCATGACGGCCGGGGTGATGGGCATTGTCCCTCGCTTCCGTTACATCCTTTTTACGGATTCCCTGCTGAGATCTCTGCCCGTCGAGGAGCTGAAAGCCGTGGCGGCCCACGAGATGGGCCACATCAAATACCGGCATCTGCTGTTTTACCTCCTCCTGTTCCTGGGGTTTATCTTTCTTTTTTCGAGCGGCTTCGAGATCCTCGGGTATGTCCTCCTGGCGCATCCGTATTTTTCGAGCGTTCTTGCCGAAGGGCAGGAGGTCGATTCGCCCCTTTTTTTCATCCTGGCTTCCCTTCCCATGCTCGTGGTTCTGCTGGTCTATTTCCGCTTCATCATGGGTTTTTTCATGCGGCACTTCGAAAGGCAGGCGGATCTCTATTCGGCCCGCCTGATGGGGTCCCCCTGGCCGGCTGTCAATGCCCTGGAGCGTATCGCCTATTTGAGCGGCCGGATTCGAGATCTGCCGAGTTGGCATCACTTCAGTATCCGGGAGCGGGTGGAGACCCTGCAGCGCAGCGCACAGGACAGTGGCGTCGTGCAGCGCCACAACCGGCTGCTTCTGGTCTCCATGGTGCTTTACTTACTGGGTGTGGGAGTCCTCGGCTACCTCATGAATTTCTCGGGATGGCGTGAACGGGTCACTCTGGATCTGCTCGCGCAGGCGATCCGTGAGGAACTGGCCGTTCGGCCGGACCATATGGAACTGCGGCAGAGTCTGGCGATGGTCTACCAACAGAAGGGTGAGGAGGCCGCAGCCATGCAGATCTACCGGGAGATCCTGGATCGGGTCTCCGGTAATGCCGTAGCCTTGAACAATCTCGCCTGGCTGCTGCTGACCGCCCGGGACGAGGGAATGCGTGATCCCGATGAGGCGTTGCGCCACGCCCAGGCGGCGGTCGCCATCGAATCGTCGGCCGTTTTTCTGGACACACTCGCCGAGGCCTACTACGCCAACAGCCAGGTGGAGAAGGCGATCCAAACAGCTGGAAGAGCCCTCGCCACCGCCGGTCCGAACGATGACCGCCGCTACCTTCGAAAACAGCTCGAACGGTTTCGAGAAGGAAACGCCGGCAAACCCTGAGCGGTGGTGCCGGCTTTCACTGCAGGATCTTCATGACGTGGGGGCGATCCCTGTTTCAGCCATCGCGAGGTTCCCGGGCATACAGGCGTGCTGGTGAAAAAGCTCCCATATGAAGGTGGGTGGTCCTTATCTCTGCCTTTTAGGGGCGTCTTTTCCCCCTTTCCTTTCCCATACGGTATTGCCGGAAGACCCTGAGACGGTGCAGAAGGATCCTCGAGAATATGTACAACAGTATGTAAACGAAAAGGGCGCTGACCTTGTCGCCGAGCCCGGGAAGAGAAAAGGGCAGCTGGAACCGCAGGTCCGCAAAGCGCAGCCGGAGCCAGGCCATAGCGAGCGGAACGGGCCAAAGGACGGCGGCGGCAACGGTGATCTGAAGGAAGAAGGCTTTGCCGTAGGCCTCGTTTGCGAGGGCGTTGATGCCTTTGTACGCCACCCGGTCACCGGTCCGGAGCGCGTAAAGGGATTGGTCGTGGCGGTTGGATGCCTCGGAAAAGGCCTCCCGTATGGCGCTCCGGTTGACCCGCACGGCAAGCGCAGCGCTGAGTTCACCCAACGCCGCACACCAGAGTGAAAGCAGCAGGGTCCCCAGCCACCAGCCAAGACAAGGATCGGCCGGCCATCGATAGGGGGTGATCAGTAAGGCATCGATGGCTGCAAGAAGGGCGTTGGAGGTCTCCATACCGTTGCTCGACACCCATTTTATTTACCAGTGTCTCTGAAGACATCTTCTCCAAAGAGCGTGACTTGCTTTTTGATGTTCATGATGACGACAGCCGGCGTTCTCAACGACGATGACGCCTGTCTTGCCCCTGATGTCAGGCTTGAAGGCCGGGTATCCGGTCAAGGCAGGATACTGTACCCAAGGAAGCCTTTCGTGACGTAGCGGATGCCGACGTAGAAGGCCAGCACGACGAAGATCCGTTTCAGCCAGATATCCGGGATGTATTTGGATGTGCGGGGGCCGATCATGGAGCCGATGAAGATCCCGATCAGCTCCGTCCCGATCAGTCCCCAGTCGGTTGGGATACCCTGCCCGACCATGTAACCGAAGATGGAGCTGATCATGCCCACGAGGACCGCGAGGGCGCTCGTGCCCGCCACCAGGAACATGGGTAGTCCGGCGACCGATGTCAGAAAGGGCACGAAGAGGAAACCGCCGCCCACGCCGATGAAAGAAGCCATTGCACTAATGACCAGGCCGCCCAGCACGGGAATCCATGACTTGTATTCGAATTCTACGCCGAAAAAGGTGAACCGGATCGTCCCCACGAAAAAGGTCACGATCAGGCCGATCAGCGCCAGCAGGTAGGCGATCCACTTGGCTCCGCCGCCAAGGCCGAGCCAGAGGGCGCTGGCGATCACGAAGGCCAGGGCGAGAAACATGAGGGGCCAGCTGCCAGCGAGCACTTTCACGCCCTGGTCCGAGCGCTGGCCTTCGCGGGTCTGCTTTTCGAAGGCCGCTGCGGCTTCCTTGGCCTTCTTCTTCTTGGCCTGACCCGCAGCCGTTGTTTCACGGAGCAGGATGATGCCGAGCAGGAGGACCACGAGGCCGAAATAACCTAGGTAGGCCTTGAGGCTGATCTTGCCTGCCGTAATGTCCGGGATGACGGAGGATCCGAGGACTCCTCCGATCGCCAGACACATGGCGAGCGGTGCTACCAGGCGCCCCATGCGGTAATAGTTGGTGCTCGAAATGAGTGCGCTCAGTCCGACGAGCCACTGATTGGAGACCCGGATGGAGTCCGTCACGAGTTTGTTCATCGGATGCTCGTTTCCGAAATCCTTGGCGTAATCACCGAGCCCGAAGATCGTGATGTGCCCGACGCCCGCCATGATGCCCCCGAAGGCACCTACGGTCGAAAAGATCCATCCGACCCAGATCGCCCACAGGAACCCCAGCAGATAGCTGACATCCGGCGCCCCGGGAATGCCAAGGAAGCCTTTCGGCGCATTCGCATCGACCTTGCCTTGACCGATCGCGGATTGGATGGCATCGGCAAGCTGGTCCGCATGGACGGGTCCGGCCCCGGTGGCTGTCATCACGGCGCATCCCAGAAGCAGCGTCAGGCAGATCATCCATCTCGTCCCTTTCATGTGCGGCACCTCCTTAATGAGTCAAGTTCGCGGCTTCATTCGAAACGGTTTTTGGACGGGCGTCACGGATTTTGCGAAACGTTCCGCTCCACAGCGTCGGGGAGCGGCGGCGATCGGGGTAGGGCGCGATGTTGTATTTTCAGCTCCTGGGTGTAGCGAGGCTCCGCACGGCGTACAACTCGATGGCGGCGATGATGCGCGGGCCATAAAAGGCTCTCCCGACAGACACTGCCGGGAAAGAAGCACCCATTGGAGGGTTTCACACCGAAACCTCTGAGGAAAACCCAGGGAAGAACAGGAAACTCAAGCAAATCCTCAAGCGATTGTGTAGCGCATTATGTCTTTGACGGCAAGAAAAAATATGATCGCGGCTGAGTCGGGCCGGCGTCCCTTACGCCGCCCAAGCTCGGGTATCGAGAAAAAACGAGCAGGCGGATCAGCTTCGACGTGCAGGGTGCCATGTATTAACGCCGGTCAAAAAATGGACAGGGCCGCCGCTGTGAGGAAATGGCCTATTTCCGCCAGTACTCGGGCACGAGCAGCACGATGACCGTATAGATCTCGAGCCGTCCAAGCAGCATGCAGACGATCAGGACCCATTTGCCCAGCAGGGGGATGGCGGCATAGTTCTGGACCGGACCGACCAGCGCCAGCCCTGGGCCGATGTTGCCCAGGGTAGCGGCGACCGAGGAGAAGGCGGAGACCAGATCGAGGCCGAGGGATGCCATGATGAGGGATCCGACCAGAAAAAGACCGACGTACAGGATAAAAAATCCCCAGATACTCGTCAGCACGTCCCCGGGCACGGCCTTGCCCCCGATTTTGACGGTGGTGACGGCATGTGGGTGGATGATACGGAAGATCTCCTGATAGGAATGGCGGGCCAGCAGCATGATCCGCATGATCTTTATGCCGCCGCCGGTGGAGCCGGCCATGGCGCCCAGAAACATGCATGCGAGCAAGGTGATCTGTGAAAGAGCGGGCCACTGATCATAGTCGGCGGTCGCGAAACCGGTCGTGGTGATAATGGAACTGACCTGAAAGACTGCATAGCGGAAGGCCTTGTCCAGGCTGTCATAGACGGTGCCGTAGATGTCCATGGTCACGAGGAGGGTGAGGGCTGCCACGATGCCGAGAAAGACGCGGCATTCCGGGTCATTGCCGAAGATACGCCATTCCCCCTTGAGCAGCCTGTAATGGAGCGAGAAGTTGATGCCTGCCAGAAGCATGAAAACGACCAGCACCGTATCGAAATAGGCATTGTCGTAGGCCGCGACGCTCGCGTTGCGGGTTGAAAATCCGCCGGTCGGCATGGTGCAGAAGGCGTGGCAGACCGCGTCGAAGAGCGTCATGCCTCCGGCCGCGAGAAGGACAATCTGGATCACCGTAATGAGGGTGTAGACCTTCCAGAGGGTCTTCGCGGTTTCGCTGATGCGGGGCTTCAGCTTGTCGACGATGGGGCTGGGGATCTCGGCCTTGTAGAGTTGCATCCCGCCGACTCCCAGGAAGGGCAGGATCGCGATGGACAGCACGATGATGCCCATCCCTCCGAGCCACTGGGTCAGGCTGCGCCAGAGGAGGATGCTTTCCGGAAGTCCTTCGATCCGCGTCAGGATCGAGGCTCCGGTGGTGGTGAATCCCGATAGGGATTCGAAACAGGCATCGGTAAAATCGGGGATGGTACCCGAGAAAAGATAGGGGAGGGTGCCGAAAAGGCCGGCCAGGATCCACCCGAAGCTCACAATGGCGACGCCGTCGCGGTGGCCGAGCTGCGGTGTTGCGGTCTTTCGTGCTAGAAGGTAGGTGATGAGCCCCCCTCCCATGGTTGTCAGGATGGAGAAAAGGAAGGCCCTGGAGCCTCCGTCATGGTAGTAGAGGGATACGAGAAGCGGGCCCAGCATGGACAGGCCCAGAAAAAGGGCCAGAATAGCGGTGAATTTGACGATGATGCGCCAGTGCATCAGAAGTATTCCAGCCTGACGGTGAGGAGCTTTTCAAGTTTGGGGATGACCTGTCTTTGAGCGAAGATGATCAGGTGGTCCTTCGGTTGGATGACGGTGTCTCCGCTGGGAATGATGATGCTTTCCCCTCGCACGACCGCGCCGACAATGGCCCCTTTGGGGAACTTGACCTGGGCGAGTGGTTGATTGACGACTTCACTGGTTTCCAGGGCCTCCGCCTCGATCGCTTCGGCATGTTCCCCCTTCAGAGGGGCGACGGAGATGATCTTGCCGCGGCGGATGAACTGGAGGATGGCCCGCACGGCGGAAAGCCTGGGGCTGACGACGGTGTCCAGGCCGATGGCCGAGATGAGGGGGATGTAGCTGAACTTGCTGATCCGCGTGATCGTTCTCCTTGCGCCGAGTCCTTTGGCTAGGAGTGAGATCAGGATATTGTTTTCCTCATCGCCGGTCAATGCGATCAAGAAATCCACGTCCTGGACGTTTTCTTCGATCAGCAGGTTCTTGTCGGTTCCATCCCCTTTGATGACGAGGATCCGTTCGAGGTTTTCCGACAGCCTGGTACAAATGGCCTCATCCTTCTCGATGATCGTCGTTTTGATACGGGACCCGTCCAGATGGGCGGCCAGCGAGCCGCCGGTTTGACCGCCCCCGACGATGATGACCCGTTTGAGGGGCCTCGGGTGGATATCGAAGGCGGGCAGGAGATTCAAGGCCTCGTCGCCCTGGGTGACGAGGTAGACCAGATCGTTCGGCATGACCTGATCCTTGCCGCGCGGGATGAGGACCTGCTCGCCGCGGACGATCGCACCGATCAGGAGTTTTTTCGCCTGTCCGGTAAGCGACATCAATGGCTTGCCGGTCAACGGGGATCCTTCCTTCACCGTGATTCCGATCAGCTTGACGCGCCCCCCCGCAAAGTCGATCACCTCGGAGGCCCAGGGGTATTCCATAAGGCTCAGGATGGACTCGACCATGACCGACTCCGGATTGATGACATGATCGATCCCGAGAAGCTCCTGTCCGATGAGGTGTTCTTCGTCGATGTACTCCTGATTGCGGACCCGTGCGATCTTGACCATGTATGGATTGAGGTTGCGGCCCAGCAGGCAGGCGAAAAGATTGACCTCGTCGCTGTCCGTGGCGGCGACGAGCAGATCGGTATCCACCGCTCCGGCCTCTTTCAGCACGCGCGGGCTTGTCCCCGATCCGAGGACGCTGCGGACATCGAGATTTTCATTGATGCGTTTGATCTGCAACGGTGCCTTGTCGATGAGGGTGACATCCTGGCCTTCTTCGGAGAGTTTGCGCGCGATATGAAAACCAACTTCGCCGGCTCCGATGATGATAATTTTCAAGATTGCACCCCCTCATTGCTTTCGCCTGCAAAGCTGCCCACTGCGCCAGATGGACACTTATGAGTATCCATCCGGAAATGATCTCGCGGTAGAACTCCCTTTCCGATCCGGAAATGAGGATTTTTCTTCACACCCTTCGGGTGCTCAGTCCCACCGCTACGCGGCGGGTCCCGGTTTCTTCACCGCTTCGCCGCTCAGTCCCACCGCTTCGCGGCGGGTCCCGGTTTGGCCAATATCAAGGAAATCAAGCGGTTGCGCGGAGGCGACCGGGTGGTCGCCGCACAAGCAAACGTGCAGATTGACGCCGAGATTGGCAAAAAAGACCATTTCCGGATGGAAACTTATTAGTAAAAGAGCGCATGGCGAAAGTCAACCTCCAAGCCGGTCGTATTCAAAAGGCGTCTTTCTGATCGAACTTCGGGGCCGGCGCCGCTGTTTCCACCCGGAGTCGTCCCGCCGATTTTCGAATGCCCCCGAAGGTTGAATTGCCTGGACAAAAGGGGGATTTCGATGATATGAATCACAGTTTTAGGATTCGCTAAGGTATGGACCATTTATATGCAGGAGTAGGTAGCGTTGCTGAAAAACATCCTCAAGAGCCTGAGTGGCCGCCATCTCGAAAAGGTGCTCCAGGATGCCGTTGACCGGTTCAGAGAGGTCCGGGTTCTCGTCGTGGGCGACATCATCATGGACCAATATATCTGGGGGCAGGTGAGCCGGATATCGCCCGAGGCGCCCGTACCTGTCGTCGAGGTGCGCGAAGAGACGCGGATGCTGGGCGGCGCTGCCAATGTCGTTCACAATATGGCTACGCTGGGGGCCAAGGCGATCCTGTGCGGGGTGGTCGGTGAGGACAACGCCGGCCGGGAGGTCCTTGAAAAGCTTCGCGGTCTGGAGGTTCCAACCGATGGGGTGGTCGTGGAAACCGGACGTCCGACGAGCCTGAAGACCCGCATCGTTGCCCACAGCCAGCAGGTTGTCCGGTTCGATCGGGAAAGCAGGGGTGCCATCACCGGCGAAAGCGTAAGAACTATCCTGGATCATATCGAAGGCGCTCTTGGCTTCCTCGATGCCATCGTCGTTTCGGATTACGGGAAGGGTGTCATATCGGCCGGGCTGATGACCGGGCTGCGGGATCTGGTCGACTCAGGCCGGGCAGACGGTGTCAGGATCGCTGTCGACCCGAAGACGGGCAATTTCGAGTATTATCAAGGCGTGGACGTCATCACACCCAATCACCATGAGGCCGGTGCCTACTGCGGTTTCGCCGTTACCGATGACGAGACGCTCCTTGCGGCCGGCCGGCAGATGCTGCAGGAGCTTCAGTGCCGCTCTGTGCTGATCACCCAGGGGAAAGACGGCATGACCCTCTTCGAGGAAGACGGCCGCGTCAGCCATATCGGAACCGTGGCCAAGCAGGTCTTCGACGTCACGGGCGCCGGGGATACGGTTATCAGCACATTGGCCCTGGCTATGGCCGCCGGCCTGGGCCTCCGCGAAGGGGCGATGCTCGCCAATTACGCTGCGGGGATCGTGGTCGGTGAAGTGGGGACCTCGACGGTGCAGGCGGAGGAGCTGAAAAGGGCGGTTGCCGAGATGAAATCCCTGCGTTCCGAGGCGGGATGATCCGTGAGTCGCCCCAACCCTCCGCCCCCGGTAAAACTGATTGTCAGTCTGTTCTCGGCCCGTGAGTCCATTCTGGAAGAGGTGATCGAGCGTCTGTCGGTGCTTTTCGGGCCGATCGATGACCTCGGGCCCCGGGGCTTCTTTGATCGTTCGATTTATTACGCTGCGGAGATGGGATGGCCGCTGCATCGCCGCTATGCCTCCTTCGAGCGCCTGATTCAGACTGCGGACCTGGTGGCCGCCAAAATCGCCACCAATGCCCTGGAGAAGGAATCGGCTGCAACGGCCGGCCGGCGTCGGGTCAACATCGATCCCGGCATCCTGTCGGTGGAGCGGCTGATCCTCGGTACCGGGAAGAATTTCACCCATCGCGTATACCTCTCGCAGGGGATCTATGCCGATTTGACCCTGATCTTTCAGAGGGGGAGCTTTCGTCCGTTGGAATGGACTTACCCGGACTACGCCGACCCGGTCATGATCGAATGGCTCAATGCGGTGCGCCGGAACTACAGGGAGCAATTGAGGGGGGAAAAGAACCGTGATTAGAAGCATGACGGCCTTTGGCCGGGGAGAGTCCGCGCGCAGCGATATGCAGCTTGTGGTGGAGATGCGGTCTTTGAACAACCGCTATCGGGATGTCATTGTCAAATTGCCGAGATCGCTTCAATTTCTTGAGGAAGATATCCGAAATTCGCTTGCGGGGGTTGTCCAGCGTGGTCGGGTCGAAGTGGCGGTTCAATCCATCGCCAATGGGGAGGAGCGACCGGGCCGCCTGGAGCTGAATGAGCCGGTGGTCAAGGCCTACCTGGCGGTCTTCGATCGTCTGTCCGAGGAGTTCGGCATGCCGCGTGACATCCGGATGGATCGGTTTTGCCTGTTGAACGACGTCATCGTGCGCAAGCCGGAAGAGCTGGATGAAACAGGCATTCGGACCTGCGCCTCCGAGGCCATGGAGCAGGCGGTCGCCGCCTTCGAGGCCATGCGGACGAGGGAAGGGGTGGCCATCGAGGCTGATTTCGATATCCGCCTGGATCTGCTCTCGCAGTACGCAGAACAGGTTGCGGAGAGCGCCCCGCAGGTCGCGGAACTCTACCGCCGGCGTTTGAAGGACCACATCGGCAAGATCCTGGGTGAGAGCGAACTCGACGAGGGGCGGCTGGCCCAGGAGGTGGCCCTCTTCGCCGAACGAGCGGATATCACCGAAGAACTGGTGCGTTTGCGAAGCCACCTCGAGCAGTTCAGGATCTATCTCGGCAGCGCCGAGGCCGTTGGGCGGCGGTTGGATTTCCTGCTCCAGGAGATGCACCGGGAGATCAACACGCTGAGCGCCAAGGCCTCCGATTCAGGGATTTCCCGGCTGGTGGTGGAGATGAAATCGGAACTCGAAAAGATCCGCGAACAGGTCCAAAACGTGGAATGACAAGGAGCAGGGAAGGATGAGCACAAAACTGGTCAATATCGGTTTCGGGAATTCCGTTGTGTCGCGGCGGGTGATTGCGATTATTTCGCCGAACGCGGCCCCCATCAAGCGTCTGCGGGACGAGGCGCGCGAAGAAAAGCGTCTCATCGATGCCACGCAGGGCCGGCGCACCCGCTCCGTGATCATCACGGACAGCAACCACGTCATCCTTTCCGCAATCCAGTCCGAGACGATCGCGCAGCGCTTCAACCCGAACGGCACCCTGATGAAGGAAGATCTGGAAGAGTGATGCTGCAGGGACAGATTTTCATCTTTTCCGCCCCGTCGGGCGGGGGCAAATCGACCATCATCGGCGAGCTGCGCAAACGGGTCGGCGGTCTGGGGTATGCGGTTTCCCACACGAGCCGGGCTCCGCGAAAGGAGGAAGAGGAGGGCGTCCACTACTATTTCGTGGATCGTGAGACCTTCGAGCGGATGATCGCCCAGGGGGGCTTCGTGGAGTGGGCCCCGGTTTATGACGCCCTGTACGGCACGTCCTTCATGACCCTGGAGGAGCAGACCGCCAATGGGCTCGATGTGGTCATGGATGTGGATGTGCAGGGCGCCCGCAGCATCCGACGGCGTTTTCCCGAGAGCGTCTCGATCTACATCGTACCGCCTTCCATCGCCATGCTGGCCGAGCGGCTTCGCAGCCGCGGGACGGACAGTGAAGCGGCCGTCGAGCGCCGGCTGCGGGCCGCCGTGGGCGAAATCCATCACTGCCTGGATTACGATTACATCATTGTAAACCACCTCCTGGAGGATGCGGTCAAGGAGGCCGAAGCGGTCATCCTGGCGGCGCGATGCCGGACTGCACGCCGTGAGATGATCGCCCGCCGGGCTTTTCCGGAGTCTTTTGCGTTGCCGGCTGATGCAGGAGAGGCCGGAGCCCTTGCAACGAAAGGATGAACGCGGTTTTGCCTGAAAGGTCTGAAGACGTCGAAGAGGTATTGATCCCGGGGTTTCATGCCGTCAGGGAGGCCCTGTTTCGCGGGGGCATCGCCCTGAAAGAAGTCTGGCTCGCCGACGGCAGGATGTCGCCCCGTCTGCGTGAACTGGCGGACCTGGCCGCCGGGATGGGCATTGCGGTCAGAGAAAAACCGGCGGCGGTCTTTGCCGAACGCTTTCCCGATGTGGCCCACCAGGGCGTGGCGGCCGTTGCAGCGGCCTTTGTCTACGCGGATCTTGAGGATACGGCCCGGAGATCCCTCGAAAGACCCGGGGGCGCCCTTTTCGTGGCGCTGGATCATGTGACCGATGAGGGGAACCTAGGGGCCTTGATTCGGACTGCGGCCTTTTTTGGCGCCCAGGGAATGATCCTCCCCAAGGACCGGTCGGCCGGGATCTCACCCCGCGTGCTCAAACGGGCTTCAGGGGCCTGTGCGGTCCTGCCTGTCGTTCAGGTCGTCAATCTTGTCCGGAGCCTCCAGCAGCTCAAGAAGCTGGGGTACTGGGTGATTGGGGCCGCAGGGGAAAGCAGCTTATCCATTCATGATTTCGATTGGCGGCGGTCTGTAGTGCTGGTCCTGGGCAACGAAGAAAGAGGGCTCAGCCCCGGGATCAGAAGATGCTGTGATCAGCTGGTTGCGGTTCCGGGATCGGGTCTGATGGAATCCTTGAACGTATCGGTGGCCGGAGGAGTCATCCTGGCCGAGATCCGGCGCCAGGGCATGACCCGTTGATAGCGGGGGAGAGGGCCTGACCCCGGGCTCCGGATCCTGTCCGCCGGCCGGTCCTTTGTGATTGGGCGGGGGCTGGATCACATCGAGGATTTGGCGGCCCCTGCGGAATCAACGCCGGACCGGGAATGGAAGGTTTTTATCTTGGCAGGGGAAACGTTCCCAATGCGTCCACGGCAAGCAGGGCCTTGACCACGGCGCAGACCGGCAATCCGACCACGTTGGTGTAGGACCCCACAATACCCGCGACCAGAAATGCGCCCACGCCCTGGATCGCATAGCCTCCTGCCTTTCCCATCGGCTCGCCTGTGGCTGCGTATCCCCTGATTTCCCCATCTGAGAGCTGCTTGAAACGGACGACCGTCGTCACTGCCTCGCTGTGGACCGCCCGGCCGTCGGGGCACAGCAAACAAAAACCGGTGATGACATGATGCTCCTTTCCGTTCAGACGACCGATCATCCTCACGGCGTCGCCGGCATCGACCGGCTTTCCGAGAACCTCCCGGTCGATCACGACAAGCGTATCGGCGCCCAGGGTCCAGCGGTCGCTCAGGCGGCTGAAAACCTCCCGGGCCTTTTCGGAGGCGAGCCTTTGAACCAATGCCTCCGGCTCGGCGTGAAAACGGCTTTCCTCCGCAACGCTTGGCGCGATCTTGAAAGGGAGCCCGATCTGTTCGAGCAGCTGCCTCCGGCGGGGTGAGGCGGAGGCGAGCGTCAAGGGGTTTTGGCGGCTGATTTTCCCGGCCGGTTTCATGGCGCTTCGTCGATCCCGAATAGACAGCATGCATTTTCCATCGTCACCCTGGCGATTTCCTCCTCGGGGAGGCTTCGTAGTGAAGCGATCTCTCGGGCTGTATAACGGACAAACGCCGGCTCGTTCCGTTTGCCGCGCATGGGCACAGGGGCGAGGTACGGGGCGTCGGTTTCGATCAGCAGGGCGTCGAGCGGAATGCCCCGAGCCACCTCCCTGACCTGGGTTGCCTTCGGAAATGTTACGGTTCCGGGGATGGAGATGTAAAAACCCAGGCCGATGAAGGTGCGTGCCAGGTCGAGATCCCCCGAAAAGCAATGAATGACGCCGCGCCGATCCTTGGCTCCCGCCCTCCGGACCTCCTCGAGGACGTCCAGATGGGCCTCGCGGTCGTGGATGATCACCGGGAGGCCGAGATCGGCGGCGATCTCGAGCTGTTGCATGAACAGAGGCTTTTGAGTGTGTGCCGGACAATAGCCCCGGTAGTAATCGAGCCCGATTTCTCCCCAGGCGACGACCTTTGGGGCAGCGGACAGGGCCGCCAGTCTCTCCAGGTCGCCTGGCGTACAGTCCGCTGCGTTGTGCGGGTGATACCCCACCGCGGCATAGGTCCGCTCGTGGTTTGCTGCGATGGCGATCGCGCGGATCGAACTGGCCAGGTCGATGCCCACCGTCAGAACGGCCTCCACCTGTACCTCTCGGGCGCGCTGGAAAACCCCTTCGAGATCGTCCGCGAACGCCTCCATATCCAGATGTGCATGGGTGTCGAACAGCATCGTCCCTTCTTTCGATTCATGGCGGATGTGTCCTGACAGGATCCGTTCCGGATCATTTTCTGTCAAGTGCCCACCAGTAGGCGATTTGGAAATGAGGATTTTTCTTCACACCCTTCGGGTGCTCAGTCCCACCCCTACGGGATTCTTTCCGGATTGGAACTGTATAGAAGATTTGAAGCGCGGAGGCAAACTATTCCCTTGTCAGACCGTGAAAATTCTTTAGAATGATCCGCGCAGGCGGCCCCTGCGCACCGATCCCACGGACCTCCCCCTTATGCTGAGATAATCCTTCCGCGGCGCCCCCCGCCCAGCAGAGCCTTCCGGAAGCAATCGGAGATGAATGATGGAAGCTGAAAAGGGAAGCCGGTTGCGAAGTGCCCACGCAGAATGGCCTGGTCGATTCGACAAAAAATTCGATACGTTCTTGCAGACGGTTACAAACGATTGGGGCACGGATGTTTCGTATTTTCGGTTGCGGGAGGGGCTTATGGGATGGTTCGATGCAGACTGGGCCACTCTCTACGCGGTGGATGCCGGTCGAGGTGAGATGGTTTCTTTGCCGGGGAACTCCTCCGATTTCGGGTGTGAGCGCATCCAGATCGATCGGAGATCGATCGCCGGGTACTGCGCAGCCACCGGAGAGCCGGTCAACCTCCGGGATGCATCGGATCGCGCGGCCTTGGATGTCTTGGATCCCGAAATGGGTGTGATGCAATGCCGCGGTGTGAACGGCCCCTTTCAACCCGGTCCTCTGCTGGCCTTTCCGGTCATCCAGGATTCCGTTCGGCTGGGCGTGATACTCCTTGCACGGCAGGCGGGGTGCGGTGCGTTCGGCGGTCGGGAGGCGGCCGGGATGCGGGCGCTGGCATCGGTTCTGAGCCGTGCCCTGAGCAAAGGCGGATGGACGGCCGGCACGAGCCCCGCTTCGCGATTTGCCACCCTTCTCGCTGCTGAAGTCCTGAGCCTCGGAGAACTGAACGATGCCGAAAATCGGGCAAAGGCGACCGGGCGGCCTTTAGAAGGCGTCCTTCTGAACGAATATCACCTTTCGAAGCAGGATCTCGGTCGCGCCTTGGCCGGGTATTACAGGATGCCCTATCTTGCCTTCCGTGAGGATCTCCACTTCCCCGTCAATCGGCTTTCAGGAGTGAACGTCGGCTTTCTGAGAAAGAACGGCATGGTTCCCGTTTGGAAGGATCTCGAAAAACGCGGCGTTCTGGTGGCGATGCGCGACCCGGCCGACCTCCAGGCCAGGGATGCCATAAGCCGGATCTTTCCCGGTAAGACTCTGGCTTATGCTGTTGCACTGGATGAGGATATCCAGCGGATGGTCGATCTGCTGGAGCGCAGGCGGCGGGATGGAACCTCCGTCGAGGCCCCCGGGATCGAGATGCTCCTCCAGGACCTGGAGCCGGCTCCGGTGGAAGCCGAGGAGGAGCGGGAAGAACCGACCGAGCAGGACAGCATCATCGTTCAACTGGTCAATCGGATGATCCTGGATGCCTACCGGCAGCGCGCCTCAGACATCCACATCGAGCCGTGCTCCGGAAAAGCCGGTACCCTGATACGTTTCAGGGTGGATGGCGCCTGCCGGATTTATCAGACCATCCCCGCCAGTTATCAGCGGCCGGTGGTTTCCAGGATCAAGATCATGGCCGATATGGACATCTCGGAGCGGCGGCTTCCGCAGGACGGTAAGATTATGTTCAGGCGCTTCAGCCCCCTGGACATCGAGCTGCGGGTGGCCTCCGTCCCGCTTGGAGGGTTGAACGAAGACATCGTGCTCCGGATTCTTCCGCGGCATGCGGCGCAGAGCATCCGCAGGATAGAGATGGATGCCCGCGACGAGGCATGTTTCAGAGAGCTGATCTCCAAGCCCTATGGTCTTGTCCTCGTCGTTGGTCCGACCGGCAGCGGGAAGACGACGACGCTTCACGCGGCGCTGGCCGAGATCAATCAAACCGAGCGAAAGATCTGGACGGCCGAAGATCCGGTCGAGATCACCCAGGAGGGATTGCGCCAGGTCCAGATCAACCGTAAGATCGGTTACGACTTTGCCGCCGCCCTCAGGTCTTTCCTGAGAGCCGATCCGGACGTGATCATGGTCGGCGAGATGCGGGACCGGGAAACCGCGGCCATCGGCATCGAGGCCTCCCTTACGGGTCATCTCGTGTTGAGTACGCTGCATACCAACAGCGCTGCCGAGACCATCGTCCGACTGCTCGAGTTGGGCCTCGAACCCTGCAATTTCGCCGATGCGCTGCTTGGTGTGCTGGCCCAACGGCTTGTTAGGACCCTCTGCCGGCGATGCAGAGAACCGCGGCGGCCCGACCCTCGGGACTATGATGGTTTGAAGGCGGCCTACGGCGAGGGTTGGTCCGGCCTAAATGTCCCCTCGAGCGGTATAAGCCTTTTCACCCCCGGGGGATGTCCTCATTGCAGCCAGAGCGGATACAGCGGAAGGGCCGCCATTTGCGAACTGCTCCTTTGCACGGATCCGATGAAGGACCTCATCCGGCGGGGTGCGCCGGTTGACGCGCTGAAGGCTCAGGCCGCCCGCGACGGGATGACGACGCTGATGCAGAACGGGGTCCGTAAGGTTATGCAAGGTGTTACAGATCTTCAGGAAGTCAGGCGGGTCTGCCTGCGCTAGGAACGGAAACCTGGCGACGGCGATGCAGATCGGGGGACTATCTGCATACGCCCGGAGGGGCGCTTCGGCGTGCCGGTCGCCGTGGATCGAATCGAGCCGCCGGTGCCTGAAAAACCTTGTTTTTTGCCCGCGACCTTGACATGCTAAAAAGTTTATGGTTTTCGACAAAAGCCGGCTGGCGATGAGGTCAGACCCTCGGCTGCATGAATTCCGTTCTCAGCCAAAGAAGAAGACACGGTAAACATTCCATGAAGCTTGATTTGAAGAAGGCGGAGGCGCTCCTGGGTATATCCGCCATGACGATCCAGCGCTGGGCCCGCCAGGGCCGGATACCCGTGAGGGAGGAAAAGGGGGCCCTCGTTTTCAAACAGAAGGAGCTCGAACGATGGGCCATGAACCGGCAGTGGCCGTTGCGGCAGGATCGTGGTCTTTCTCGAGCGGATGCGGCCTTGGGCGCGGAAGATCTTTCGGATGCCCTGCGCCGCGGAGGGGTTTTTTTCGATGTCCCCGGCAAGACGGTCAAAGAGGTCTTGAGCGAGGTGGCCGGTTTGGCCCCGCTGTCGGTCGACGTGGATCGTGAAGGACTGATCGGGTTCCTGGAAGAAAGGGAAAGGCTGGCGAGCACCGGCATCGGGCGTGGGGTTGCCATCCCGCATCCGCGCGAGCCATTGGCGTCCCTTGGCAATCGGTCCATCGTGACGGCGGCCTTTCTGGAGCGGCCGGTGGATTTCAGGGCGGTAGACGGCATCCCGGTCTTTCTGGTATTCCTTATGTTGAGTTCCACAACCCGCATCCATCTTCATCTGCTGTCGCGATTGAGTCTCTGTCTTCGGGACGCCTCGATCACGGAGCGATTGTCGACCTATCGCGACGAGGATGCCTTTTTGAATGATATGGCCAAGGCCGAGCGGGGATCGTAAGGGCATGCAACGCGTCCTGCAGCGATTGGATGAACGTCTTCAACTCGTTTTGATCTCCTGCGTCGTGGGGGTCTGCGGCGGTCTTCTGTCCGTTTTGCTGAACCGTTCCCTCCACGCCTTCGCCGGCTGGGTCAAGCCGTTCAGAGGCGAGATCTACGCGATTCTTTTCCCCGCAGGCGGCGCGATGCTTTCATGGATCTTCCTGAACTACCTCATGCGCGAGAAAGGCGGTCACGGCGTCCCGGAGGTGATCCAGAGCGTATCGCGGCGGGGTGGGGTGCTGCCATTCAGGACCAGCTTTTCGCGCCTGGTTTCAGCGCTCCTGACCATCGGCAGCGGGGGGTCGGCCGGTCCGGAAGGGCCGGTCGTCATCAGCGGCGCCAGCATCGGCTCCAATATTGCGGACTTCTTCGGCCTCAAAGACCGGCAGCGCGTTGTCATTGCGGGGTGTGGGGCTTCGGCCGCGATCGGCGCCATCTTCAATGCCCCTGTGGCGGGGATCGCCTTCACGCTGGAAGTGATCCTGGGGGAATGGGCGCCTGTAAACCTCATCCCCATTGCCATGGCATCGGTGGTTGGCACCTCCGTGAGCCGGCTGCTGCAGGGCAACCAGATCCCCTTCGAGCACCAGGCGTTTTCGGTCACGGGGGTGGATCTGGTGGCCTGCATCGGGCTGGCGCTGCTCACGACCTGCAGTTCGGTTGGTCTCATGCGGATGGTCTCGACGGTCCACATCCACTCCCGCAGATGGCTGGCCGTCGGCTGGCTGCGCGCCGGAATGGGGGGTTTCCTGGTCGGAGGCATCGGCATGTTCCTGCCGGCTGTCCTCGGTGAGGGTTATGAGGTGATCCGTGAGATCCTCAGAGAGGAGAGCTTGGCCGGCGTGGGCATGGTTGCCCTCATGGTTGCCGCCAAGATCCTCGTAACGGGCTTGACCCTCGGAAGCGGCGGTTCAGGGGGGCTTTTCGCGCCGTGCCTGGTGGTCGGCTGCTTTACCGGCCTGTTCTATCAGCGCGCACTGGTTTGGTTGATGCCTTCGGTCGAATGGGCCGGTGAGAGCTATTTCGCCCTGCTTGGCATGGCCGGCGTGATCAGCAGCGTCATGCAGGCCCCGATGACCGGCATCTTTCTGATCAGTGAGATTACGGGCGGCTACGAGGTTTTGCTTTCCGTCGTGCTGGTGTCTGTCCTGAGTGTGTCCATCAGCACCTATGCGGAACCCGTCTCCGTCTATCATCGGGACCTGGTGGCAACGGGCGAGTTTCTGCGCCCGGGGTCGGACCGGAAGATCCTTTCAGACCTCGATATCGCCGAACTCCTCGAAACCGACTGTGTCCCCCTCTACCCGGAGATGCTCTTGAAGGACCTGGTGGCGAGGGTGGAGCGGGGGCGCCGGAACTATTTTCCTGTGGAGGATTCAAAGACCGGCGGTTTCCTGGGGATGGTCCACCTGGATGATGTGCGGCCGTTTATCTTCAACCCGGATCTCCAGCACTCCGTGCTGGTTGAAGAGGTCATGCAGCGGGATGTTCCAACCGTCACCTTCGACGATGATCTCGGCCATGTTTTTCAGCTCTTCGATGAGGAAAGGGCCTGGAGCCTGCCGGTTGTCCACCGGGACGGCCGATTTGCCGGCCTGATCTCGAAGGCCACCATCCTGGACCACTACCGTAGGGAGTTGATGGCGCAGCAGAACGTGTAGGATGGGAAGACGCGCTTCCACCCCATGCGCTGGAAGACGGCCCTGCGTCTGCCGGACGGGGGTTACAGCCGCCTGCGGGTTTCCCTGCAGGTTGCCGCGGGCCGATCGGTCGTCGATCCGTCTCCTACCAGTCATAAAGGATTTCCCACTCGTCGACGAAGGCCGGTCCCTGGGCGATGTAGGTGTGCATCAGGGTCTTTCCGGTCCCCGGCTTCCCTTTCGGGTCTTCCATCCAGAATCGTTGCACGATGGCCGGGGTCTCGGCCGCGTCTTTCGATCGGCCCGGTTTTTCCTCGGCCGGTGTCCAGATCTCCTTTTCCTCGATGACCTTCCACACCGCGCCGGAGGCCTTGTTCCGAACCCGTTCTCCGACCCGCGCCAGACCCTGCCTTTCGCGCAGATCCTTGAAACGGTAATTCGATCGCTCGCCATGGTCCAGGATCCGTTCGCCCATGACCATGATTCCGATCGCCCCCAAAGGAGCGGTCAGGACGATGGAGAGGACCGCCACCGCGAGGATGATCTCGCCCCCCGCCACACCGGCCGCCAGAGGGATTGCGCCGATGGCCGCCTGCACCGTGGCCTTCGGCACGTAAGCGACGACGCAGAAGAGCCGCTCTTTCCAGTTGAGGGGCGTGCCGAGAAGGGAAAGGTAGGTGCCGATGCTGCGAAAGAAAAGCCCTGCCAGGACCACCCCCATGCCGGCAAGACCGGCCTTCCATGCCACCTGCACATTCACCTGGGCACCGACGAGCACGAAGAGCAGCAGTTCGGCGAAGACCCAGATCTTCTTGAGCTTCTGGGAGATGATGTGCGCGATCGGCTCCGATTTCTCCAGGATGATGAATCCGATCGCCATCACCCCGAGAAGGCTTGCCACAGGAACCCATCGTTCGACGGCCCCTTCGATCCAGGTGAGCAGAATGGCCGTGCCCAAGACGACGAGGGTCCGCTTCGGCGGCCGCCAGTCGTAGCGGCGAAAAAGCCACAGCAGAAAAAACCCCGGGATGATTCCCATCAGGATGCCCAGACCGATGGAAAGAGGAACCTCCGCCAGTTGGGCCCAGAGGTGGATCTCCCCGCCGCCGGCCATCCCGAGAGCGATTGTGAAGAGCACGATCACGAAGACGTCATCGATAGCGGATGCCCCGAGGAGCAGGGTTGGAATGCCCTTCTGCGTCCCGCGGCCGCGGTCCATGAAATCGATCATGAGCGGCACCACGACAGCGGGGGAGACGGCCCCCAGGATGGTTCCCAGAACAGCCGCCTCGAGGTGGGTGATCGGAAGGAGCATGGGGCCGATCCACGTGACGGCGGCGATCTCGAAGAGCGCCGGGACCATGCTCAAGGTAACGGCCGCCTTCCCGACGCGGTTCAGGGTGTCGCGCCGCAGTTCGAAGCCGGCCCGCAGCAGAATGACGATCAGTGCGATCTTACGGAAATCGCCGGATACGTTCATCATCTCCGGGGATATGAGGTCGAGCACATAGGGCCCGGCGAATACGCCTACGAAGAGCATCCCTACGAGTCCTGGGAGTTTCACCCTCCGCAGCAGGTAATCCGCACCCAGTCCAAGCAGGATGATCAGGGCGATGCTGACGGCCATAGCCTATGCCTTTCCAAATTGCATGCGGGGTTCCGTCCGCGCTTTTGAAGCCGAACAGTCGAAAAAACCCCATCGGTCATGGACGCGATGGGGTTTTTCCGACTGTGCTATCGATACACCTGCCCCATGCGGAGCAGGAGTCATCATCCCTCGGATCAGGGCGGTTCAGGCAGACTCCATTGCCTGTCTTCGTTTCGGAGAGATGATATTTCAGGCCGGTCTCGATGTCAACCATCCCGGCGTGATTCGACCCTTTGCCTATGGCAGATATTTCTCGTCCTCACACCTCTTACCTGGTTTCTATCCGGAAATGGTCTTTTTGGCCAATCTCGGCGTCAATCTGCACGTTTGCTTGTGCGGCGACCTGCAGGTCGCCTCTGCGCAAACGCTTGATTTCCTTGGTATTGGCCAGATCGGGACCCGCCGCGTAGCGGTGGGACTGAGCGGCGAAGCGGTGAAGAAACCGGGACCCGCCGTGAAGCGGTGGGACTGAGCACCCGAAGGGTGTGAAGAAAAATCCTCATTTCCGGATTGGAAACGGGGTTCTATAGGGAAATCATTTCCGGATGGATACTACCTGGAAGACATGCACGGTCTGAAGGCGGATGCTCATCCGCAATAAATACAAAATAGTAGCATATATTCTAATATTATACAAAATTGTATACAGCATCCTGCGGCCGGAAATCATTGGTGACTTATAAACACAATAAATGCAATTGCTTATAAAAAATGGCCGCCTCGTGCGATGATCGGCACGGATCTGGCAATCGTAGGTTTCCATGAAATTCCCGGGATGATTTCGCAGCGGCCAAGCGCAGCTGCAACATGGAATGAGGAGGAAGGAGTGTGAAAAAGATCGAAGCCATTATCAAACCGTTCAAACTGAACGAGGTGAAGGCCGCTCTCACCGAGGCCGGCGTCAAAGGGATCACGGTCAGCGAAGTCAAGGGGTTCGGCCGTCAGAGGGGGCACCGTGAAACCTATCGCGGGGCGGAATACCAGATCGACTTTGTTCCGAAGGTCAAGATCGATGTGGTCGTCGAGGCCGACCTGGTGCCGAAAGTGGTTGCGGCGATAACGGGTACGGCGCGGACCGGTCAGATCGGTGACGGGAAGATATTCGTTCTGCCGATTGAAGAGGCGGTGCGCATCCGCACCGGTGAATCGGGCCGGGACGCTTTATAGCAGATCTCATTTCAAGGAGGTCAAGGGTTGCCTGGCCGGCGGGGTCTTTTCCGGATGCAAACCGGTCAGGCCGATTATCGGAGGTGCGCACGCAACCCCCGAGAGGCGGTTTGCGTTGTCGCTGGATCGAGAGGAGACGTATTTACATGAAGACAGCCCTGTTTTTGCTCATTTTTGTGGGGGGTGCTTTGGCCCGTGCCTGGGCGGGAGACGAGGCCCCGACGCCTATGTCGAACAAAGAGGCGATCGCGTTGGTCCAAACGCATGCTGACTATGTATGGACCCTTGTTGCGGCTGCGTTGGTATTTTTTATGCAGGCCGGTTTTGCCATGGTGGAGGCGGGTTTTACCCGCGCCAAAAACGCCATCAATATCATGATGAAAAACCTCATGGATTTTTCCATGGGGTCTTTGGCCTTCTGGGCGCTCGGCTTCGGATTGATGTTCGGTGCCTCGAGTACCGGGTGGATCGGAACAAGCGGGTTTTTCCTGAGCGATTTCGAAGTGGGCGGTGACCCGTGGGTACTGGCCTTCTGGATGTTCCAGGTGGTCTTTGCGGCTACGGCCGCCACGATCGTATCCGGTGCCATGGCCGAACGGACCAAATTCTCCGGTTATCTGGTCTACAGTCTCTTTGTAAGCGGTCTCATTTACCCGATTTTCGGAAGCTGGGCCTGGGGCGGGCTTTTCAACGGCGGCGGCTGGCTCGAAGGTCTTGGGTTCATCGATTTCGCCGGTTCGACGGTGGTCCACTCCGTGGGCGGCTGGTCGGCTCTTGCCGGAGCGATCGTGCTGGGTCCGCGGATCGGAAAGTATCTTCCGGACGGCACGATACGCCCCATTCTCGGGCATAATATCCCGCTGGCGGCCATCGGTGTCTTTATCCTGTGGCTCGGCTGGTTCGGCTTCAATCCGGGCTCGACCACTGCGGCCAACAAGGATATCGCGCTGATCTTCGTGAACACCAATCTGGCTGCAGCGACCGGCTGCATCCTCGCCATGGTGACGTCGTGGTGGAAGTTCGGCAAACCCGACGCGGGCATGAGCCTGAACGGCGCACTGGCTGGGCTTGTCGCGATTACCAGCCCCTGCGCGACGGTATTGCCGCTCAGTGCCGTGGTCATCGGTGCGGTGGCGGGTGTTCTGGTGGTTTTTTCGGTGGTGTTTTTCGATCGGATGAAGGTAGACGATCCGGTCGGCGCGATCTCGGTGCACGGCGTCAACGGCGCCTGGGGCACTTTGGCTGCCGGTATCTTCAACATGGGAGGGACCTCGGCAAAGATCATCGGTGTGCAGCTTCTGGGGATCGGCACCTGCTTTGTGTGGACCTTCCTGATGGCCTTCGTTCTCTTCAAGGTCATCGACAAGACGATGGGATTGAGGGTCAAACCGGAAGAAGAGGCCGAAGGCCTCGACCACGGCGAACATGGCGGCAATGCCTATCCGGATTTTGAAGTATCTTCCTATGCGCAGCAATAGGCCGCCTCAAGGACCCCCGAGGCGCGCGGGGCCGCCCGGGGGATGGAAGAGGTGACCCGCCCCACCCCCTGTTTGGAGGGACGTGGTGGCAGATGGAAGTCCGTAAACCTGTTGGAGTCGGGACCGGGAGCCCGTCGAAGAAATGAAATCCAAAGGAGGAAAAATCATGAAAAGGTTCAATAGCTTAATCATAATAACGCTCACTCTGGCCGTCCTGCTGTCTGCGGCTGTCGTTCCGACCTGGGCTGAAGAGGAGGCCGCCCCGACCGCTTCGGCGGACATCGCGTTCATGAGTCAGTACATCTGGCGGGGGTACGAACTGAGCAAGGACAGTTTGGTGATTCAACCGTCGGTGACGGTGGGGTATATGGGGTTCAGCCTCAATCTCTGGGGCAACATCGATACGGATGTCTACGGGGATGACCGCAGCGAGGCCCAATGGAACGAAACCGACCTGACATTCGGCTATGAGCGGACGGTTGGCCCCGTAAACTTGGGGGCGGGATATATTTACTATGCCCTGGATGCTCTGGACGATTCCCAGGAACTCTATGCCAGCGCCGGGCTGGACATATTCCTTTCTCCGACCTTGACCGTCTATCGAGAGATCGCCCACGTTCCGGCCTGGTATCTGAAACTCGGGATATCTCACTCGTTCGAGCTGCCGCGGGATATCACCCTCGATCTCGGGGCCTCGGCCGGGTACTACTTTTCGGATGACGACGATTTTTCGGAGGCTGGGAACCCGAACGAGAAGTACCGCAGCCTGCATGACGGGCTCGTTTCCGTGGGGTTTACCATCCCGCTCGGCAAAACCTTCAGTTGTGTCCCCATGGTCGCTTACTCTTTCCCGCTCTCGAGCGAGGCCGATGACCTGCTCACGGATGCAAGTTACAGCGACGATTCGGACTTTTTCTTCGGAGGGGTGACCTTCTCCATGGCCTTTTAAGTCCCTCTGCCGCTCCCCCTGCAGAGACCTGCCCCGGTCCACTTTTGTGTGGGCCGCGAGGCAGGTTTTTTTGGGGCGGATCGGCCCTAAGCCTCTGGCTGGTCGGCCAGGTAGTGCGGCATGCTTTCGAGATCGAAACGCCCGGTGTCGAGCACGGCGAGGCCGAAGGCGATGAGCTTTCGTTTGACGGCCGCGGTGTCCTCAGGGTAGAAGCGCGGGTTGGCGATTACCAGGACGCGGAAGGCGAAGAACGGTTGAACCAAATCCAGAAGCTCGTCGTCCCGGGTCAACTCGAGGTAGGTGTCCAAGAAGAGTCGGCAGAGTTCGGCGAAGGGCCCCTCGAAGCGTCCGCGATCCTTCAACGCGTAATAAATATAGTTGGATGCCAGGCAGCTGACATCGTCGGCGGCTTCCCCCCATCTGCCGCGCGAGCGGTCGAGCAGGGTAAAATCCTGCCCATGGAAGCGGATGTTGCCGGGGTGGTAATCCCCATGGACGTTGCAGAGCCTTTCGACCTTGCCCCGGATCTTCCCCCACCAGGAGATCCCTTTGCGGGCGAACCCGAGGAGTTCTTCCTCAGCGGCGAAGGATACGGCGTCGTACGTGTCGATGATGCCCATGATGCACTCGCCGTGGCCGATCAGCTCGCGGATTCTGCGGCGATAGAGGGATCGCCCGTTCGGGCCGGTATAGCGCCGCCGGTGCAGCCGGGCCAGAAACCGTGCCAACGCCCGCGTCCTTTCCCTGTCCTGGTCGTCGAGGGCGTGGCGCTGCAGGATGGCATCCAGGTCCTCCACATACGGCATGCCGGGCGCGGTTCGCATGAGGATGTAAAACTCGTGGGCGTCCTTCAGAGAGATCAGTCCTTCCGGGGTGTCGCCCACGACGTCGATCGCCTCGACATGCTGCGGCATATCGTTGTAGTCCGCATGGGCGAGGAGTAGAACCCGCGCACGGTCCGAATAATGGTCATGGCCGAATTCCGCCGGGAAGAGGGTTTTCAGGATCAGATTCCGCTCTTCTCCCCCCGCTTCGAAAGTGACTTTGAACGCGGTGCCGTGAACCCCTTTCCCGAGCCGGTCCATCATCAGCGGCGATACGCCGGCACCGTAAACGGTTTCGAGATACCGTTGAACCTTGGTCTCGAGATCCATGATGTCTCTCCTTTCCGGGTGGCAGAAGCGGGCGCGGCTCTCAGTCCAATAAACGGCCGTGCCCGCTTGCAGGCGGTGCTCCCGGTTTCATCGCTCGGCGCACCCGGGAGCGCATTTGAGATTGAAATGAGGGTCCGTATTGGGTATAAATGATCTTCTCTGGGAAATCGCCCCCCCCTCAGGCTGGACCTGTAAAGAAAGCGCCTCGTTTTTGGATGGGGATCGGTCTGGCTTGTTTGAAGGCAAACCAGAGAGTACTCGATCGTTCTCAATCAAAAACATAAGGTTTTATTGCTGGTCAGCGTCCATCCGGAAATGTTTATTCAGCACGACCCAGTTTCCATTCCGGAAATGAGGATTTTTCTTCACACCCTTCGGGTGCTCGGTCTCCCACCCCTGCGGGGCGGTTCCCGGTTTGGCCAATATCAATGAAATCAATCAGTAGCACTGGGGCGACTTGTAGTCAGCCGCACAAGCAAACGTGCGGATCAATGCCGAGATTGGCCAAAAAGGCCATTCCCGGATGGAAACTGGTTACACCCGCCCGGGCGCTGCGCCCTGATGGAGACGAATCGGTGCTATGGCCGGCAGGTCCTCTCTGCGCGCGGCATCGCATGCCCGGAGGTAGAGGTTCGGAAAACACGCAAATCCAGCCCGCTGCAGAGGGTTTGCGCACAGGGCGCAGGTGAAGAAAGAGAGCCGTCGCTTGGCAAAGTTCACTATAGCATCAGTCTGCACGGAAGTCACCCGCACCCGTTTGGAGGTTTGGCTCGGTAGTGCAGCGTTTCCCCAAAACGGGTGAATGCCCTGCTCCGGATTCGACAAAGGCCGACGACCGGGGGACATGGCTGGAATGGGCTCCGGCCGGTGAAGATATGCCGATCATGGAACAGCCGACCTACCGACAACTGACCGAGCGCGTTCGGGAACTCGAAAAGGAACTGGCGGACCTGCGCCATACGCAGGAGGAATTGCGCCGGACGGAGAAGCGTTACAGGACCCTTCTGGAGTTCGTTCCCTACGCGGTGGCCCTTCTTACACTGGACGGCAGGGTGAGCTACGTCAATTCGGCCTTCACGGAGATCTTCGGCTGGACGTCGGACGAGTTGATCGGGACGAGGATCCCTTATGTCCCGCAGGGCCTGGTGGAGGAGACGCAGGAATACCTCGGCCGACTGCGTGAAAACCGGGTCGTGATGAGGCATGAGACCAAACGGCTGACGAAGGACGGCCGCTTGGTCGATGTGGTCATTCGAGCGGCTGTTTACAATGCCTTTGCCAGTACGCCCGCAGGCGAGTTGATCATCATCCGGGACGTCACCCGTGAGAAGCGCATCGCCCGCCACAACGCCGCCATGCTTCGCATCAGCACGGGGCTGCATGCCCACCCGGATCTCGAAGGCCTTCTGGATTACATCAGCAGCGAGGTTCGCATCCTGGTGAATGTCCAGGGGGCCATCGTCGTTCTCAGGGATGAGGAGAAGAACGAGCTTTTCTTCCTGGGGGTGGCCTATGACGACAGCGACCTCCAGCGGAAGGCCAAGGAGATCCGCTACCCCGCGGACAATCCTGGTGTTGCGGCGCAGGTTATCCGGACCGGCGAAGCGCTTCTCATCCCCGACACGTCGAAGTTCCGCGATTATTCCTCCTTCGTGGACCGGCAGCTCGGCTATACGACGCACGATATCCTGGCGGTTCCCCTGAGGAGCGGGGATCGCATCATCGGCGTCCTCCTGGCGCTCAACAAGAAGGAAGGTGTCTTCGATCAGACGGATGTGGAACTGCTGACGACCGTGGCAGGCACCTTGGGCCTTTCGATCGAGAATGCCCGTTTCGCCGATCAGATACGCCGGGCCTACATGGAAGTGAGCAGCATGAACCGGGCGAAGGACAAGGTGATCAACCACCTGTCCCATGAGTTGAAGACACCGATTTCCGTCCTCCTGCTTTCTCTCACGATTCTTTCCCGGAAATTGGCCGAATTGTCAGACCGTTCCTGGCAGAGCACGATCGATCGCGCCCGCCGCAATCTGGATCGTTTGATGGAGATCCAGTACCAGGTTGAGGACATTATGCGGGAGAGGCCCTATCCCCACTATGGCATCCTCGTGTCGCTCCTCGATGCCTGCGCCGACGAACTCGAAGCCCTGATCGCCGATGAGGCCGGGGAAGGCCCGATAGTGACCCGCATCCGCCGGCGCATCGAAGAGATGTTCGCGCCGCGCGAGAGCGTCCCGGAGGAGATCCGGCTGGATGTCTTGGTGCCGGAGGTTTTGAGAAAGATCGAAACCTTTTTCCCGCACCGTGAAATCGATCTGACAACGGACATTACAGCCGTGCCGCCGGTTCGGCTGCCGCCCGATGTGGCGGAAAAGGTCGCCGAAGGGCTGGTCAAGAACGCGATCGAGAACACCCCGGACGAGGGGCATGTCCGGGTGAGAGTGAGCGGTAAAGAAGGGCGCGTCATCCTGGAGGTCCAGGACGAGGGGGTTGGGATTACGGCCGAGAATCAGAGGCGAATCTTCGAAGGTTTTTTCACCACGCGGGATACGATGGCCTATTCGTCTAAAAGGCCCTACGATTTCAATGCCGGCGGCAAGGGCATCGACCTCCTGCGGATGAAGGTGTTCGCCGATCGGTATGGATTCGAGTTCGACATGGTGTCTTCGCGGTGCCGCTTCATCCCGAAGGAGGCGGATGAGTGTGCCGGAAGGATCAGCGCCTGCGGCTTTGTCCAGGATCGAACGGAGTGCCGTGAATCGGGTGGGACGACAATCCGTGTCACGTTTCCGACGGCAGACCGGCTGAGGTGATATCCACGGGGCCGGCGGTCCCTGTTCTGACCACACCGGAAGGGCCGTTTTACGGAGGGGGTTTGATCGAGACGGGTGTCATCCACGGGCGGTTCCAGATCCTGCATCAGGACCACATGCGGTATCTGATGGCGGGAAAGGCCTTGACGCGACATCTGGTGGTCGGCATCACCAACCCCGACCCGCAGAAGACCGGCTTCGATGCCGCGGACCCCGAGCGGAGCCTGCCTTCGTCCAATCCTCTGACCTATTTCGAGCGTTACATCCTTCTGAAACATGCCCTCCTGGAGGAAGGGCTCGGGCCGATGGAATTCTCGATCGTCCCCTTTCCGATCAACCTGCCTGAACTCTATCGGTATTATGTGCCCCTCTCCGCGACCTTTTTCCTGACGATTTACGATGCCTGGGGAAAACGGAAGAAAGAGCGCTTCGAGTCGCTCGGTCTGAAGATCCACGTCCTTTGGGAAAAGCCGCCCTCGGAGAAGGGATTGAGCGGCAAGACCGTGCGTGGCCGAATGGCTGCGGGCGAGGCATGGGAACACCTGGTGCCGCCTGCAACCATTCCGCTTCTGAAGGCATGGGCCGTCCCCGAACGTCTCCGCCTGCAGGCGGCAGGGGCTAACCCTTTTCCCCGGATCCAATGAGTGGAAGGGCCTTCTCGACTTCGAAGAAGACCAGAAACCGGGACGCCTCCTCGTGCTCCTCTTCGGCGGCGTACTTCTTCCTCCGCAGGCTGTAGAGAAGATCGGTGTCCTGCTCCTCCCGGAGTTTTTTCAGGAACAGACGCTTTCCCTTGTACCCCGGGCCCTCCTCCATGAAGAGATAGGCGGCATAGAGGTTTGAAAGAAGGTTGTGGTGGGTCAGGCGGTCGGCCATGATGAAGGCCACGGATCCATCATCCATGAAGTGGGGTTTCGCATAGACGGCCAGATCGACGCGTCCTTCCGCATCGGCGGTGGCAAGGATGCCCCGCCCCTTGATGTTTTCGAAGTAGCTCTTCAGGTCCAATGGTGCCTCCACGGTTTGGGGGCTTACAGCTGCGGCCGCCTGCATGTCTGACTTTTCTGCCGGCGGCCGGTCTATTTCCCCTAAAGCTAAGGTTTCGTATTCAAGGCGCAAGCGTTTTTCGCAGGGCGCGGCGCAAACTGCTCCGGATCACCGGCCAGACGGTGATGGGTCGCTTCGGCGATCCCTTTGAGCATCCCCGTGTAAAGCCACTGGTGGGTCGGGTAGAAGGCGTACCAGTATAGGATGCCGAAAAGTCCCTTGGGGCGGAACCGCGAATACTGTTCGAGGAGGGTCCGGTCCTCCCCGAGTGGCTGCAGCCTGAATTCCAGGGTCGCTTCACCGGGAAGCTTCATCTCGGCCAGCAGCAGCAGGCGCCGGCCCTCCTCGAGGCCGATGACTCGCCAGAAATCGAGGGCGTCGCCGTACCGGATCTCCGTCCGGTCACGGCGCCCGCGCCGCAGCCCGACGCCACCGATCATCCGGTCCATGGCGCCTCGCAGGGCCCAGAGCCTGTCCGCGAAATACCAGCCGGTTCCTCCGCCGATACGCGCGATCGGCTCCCAGACCTCTTCGGCCGGCGCCTCGACGATGACCCGGTAGCCGCATTCGAAGAGGGTCCCGCCGGCGTATGGGGCATCTCCGCAATCCAGCCATTCCGGGATGCGCATCGGACCGGCATCGCTCCAGCAGGTCTGGATCCCGCTGCCGCTCCGCGTCTGCTCCAGGGCATGCCCGATGGCCTCCCGGCACGATAGCAGGCGCTGGGGGATGATCTCGCGGATGCGGTTTTCTTCGCAGACCACCGGAACGGACAGCCCTTCGACCAACGGTTTCGCGAGGGAAATCGGGACGGGGGTTACCAGGTGCAGCCAGTGCGAACTGAGCCTCGGGCTCAGCACAGGGACGGGGATGATCACGCGTCTTGGCAGGCGGGCTTCTTCGGCGTACGTCTCGAGCAGCCGCTGGTAGGTGAGGACGTCCGGGCCCCCGATGTCGTAGGTGTTGCCGCGGGTCTCCTCTTGCTCCAGACAGCCTTTCAGATACTGCAGCACGTTGCTGATCGCGATTGGCTGGACGGGGTTCCGGACCCAGCGCGGGGTGATCATCACGGGCAGGCGCTCGACGAGGTAGCGGATCAGTTCGAAGGAGGCGCTTCCGGCCCCCAGGATGACCGCTGCTCGTAGAAAGGTGATCGGCACTTTTCCGGTCTGGAGGATGCGGGCCACCTCGGCCCGGGAGCGCAGGTGCCTGCTTGCCATGGGGTGGTTGGAGCCCAGGCCGCCAAGATAGATGATCCTCTCGACCCCTCCCGCGGCGGCCGCCCGTGCCATGTGCTCGGCGGCCTCCCGGTCGGTCCGGTCGAAATCCTTGCTGCGCGGATTCATGGAATGGACGAGATAGAAGGCCGCGCGGCAGCCTTCACAGGCGGTTGTGAGCGCAGCCTCGTCCAGCATGTCGGCCTCGGCGATTTCGATCTGCGGGTGCGCCCCCCAGGGCCGGCAGCGCAGTTTGGCGGCCGAGCGGCCCACCACCCGGACACGATGCCCCGCCTCGAGGAGCAGCGGGACCAGCCTCCCTCCGACGTAGCCTGTCGCGCCGGTTACCAGTACGGGTCGTTCGTCCATGATGCGTCCTCCAGAAAAACGTTGCCAGGAAGCGGTTTCAGGAAAGGGTGCCGATGAACACCGGTCGGCGCCGGCGGAGCGGTCGGCCGGGAACCTTTAAGGCGTGCGGCGCCGTACGCCCGGGATGCATGACCCGGAGGCGCGGCAGGTGCCGCCGCTGAGATGGCGCTTGGCAAGCCCGCCGGCGCGCACGTCGGTGGAATCTCATAGAAATCGCACCGATCCCGATTGACAATCCGCCAAGCCGCTTTATCATAAATTCAAAGAGCGATTGAAGCAAATACTAACCCGCCCAGAGATGGGGCTACGAGCCGGGTCCAGGTGTTGGATACCGGCTTTTTCTATGGAGGTGAAGGGTTATGCGTACCGTGGAGAGCGTTTTACAGGAAAAGGGTTTCGAGCTGAGTCCCGTGAATCTTGCGGAAGCCTTTGCGCGCCTGGACGATTCGAACGACGCGGTGTTTTATGCCACAGACCGTTTCGTCAGTCACCTGGACCGGACGGCCCTCGATGCGGTCGAGAAGGTGATCGGAGATCTGGTGGTGGAAGAGGCGCCGGTCATCCTGGATCTGATGGCGGGCTGGGATTCGCATCTGCCGGCATCCCTCCGTCCTGCGCGTCTCGTGGGGCTTGGGCTCAACCGCAACGAATTGGACCGCAATTCGGCTTTGACCGAGAGGGTCCTGCACGACTTGAATGCGGATCCGCAGCTTCCGTTTGCTGACGAAACGTTCGATATAGTCCTGAACACGGTTTCTGTGGACTACCTGACCCGGCCCTTCGGGGTTTTCAGGGAAGCCGGGCGTGTTCTCAAGCCGGGCGGCCTCTTTCTGGTGATCTTTTCCAACCGGATGTTTCCCCAGAAGGCGGTCAAGATCTGGCGCGAGTCCGGCGAGGAGGAGCGGGTGATCCTCGTGCAGGAATTCTTCGAGCGGAGCGGGCTTTTCGAAGCGCCGAAGGATTTCGCTTCGAAAGGGCGGCCGCGGCCTGCGGACGACAAGTATGCGGGCATGGGACTCCCGAGCGATCCGGTCTACGCCGTTTACGCCGAGCGGAAGGGCGGCGGGAATCGCGGGAAACGCCCCGAGCCGGTTGTGCCCTATCACGGGAGGCTCGGCGAGGACGGATTGGAGGCACGGAAAAAGGTTGTCAGGGAGACGCTCTGCTGCCCCCATTGCGGGGAGCGCCTGAAGAAGTGGCTCGTTCCCGACAACCCGTTTGCCCAGACCTGGGACAACGACTACATGTACATCTGCTTCAACGATGCCTGTCCCTATTATGTCCGGGGATGGGATCATATGCACCGGGACGGCAACCGCGGGAGTTCTTATCGTCTGATGTATCACCCTGAGAAGGACCGCTGCTTCCCGATCCCGGTCCCCACGCCAAAGGCGCTCCGGGACGGGATCGTCGAAGACGAGTGATAGATACGCAATCCTCCCCCGCGGGGCCGGGCTCAGACGTGCGTCCGCAGCTTCAGCTCCGTGGGATGCGGATTGAGATAGACCTGATCGGCCAAGTACTCCTGACCGTATTTTCGCACATAGTGGTTGAGCAAGGTGATCGGCACGAGCAGCGGGATCATCCCCCGGGCGTACTGATCGATCAGGGTCAGCATCTCCTGCTTCTCGTCGGCGGAGAGGTCCCGCTTGAAGTAGCCGAGCATATGCTGGAGGACGTTGGTGTTTTTCCGGGTCGTTGTCTTCAGGGCGAGGGCGGTCATGAGCAGGGTCTCATAAGTCTCGTAAAGTTGCTCGATCGGCTGCGTTTTGCCCGCGGCGACCCGTTTCCCCATTTCACGATAGTGTTTTTCACTGTGGGAGAGGATCAGGAGTTTGTGCCGGGTGTGGAACCGGACCAGCTGTCCGAGGTCTTTTTTCTCGGCGAGGGTTTCACGCCAGCGTTTGAGGGTGAAGATCCTTTCGATGAAATTTTCCCTCAAGCGCGGATCGTGGAGGCGTCCTTCATCTTCGGTGGGGATCAGTGGAAAGCGGTCCATGAAGAGCCCGGCGAAGATCCCCCGGCCGGTCTTGTTCGGCATCCCACTCTCGTTGTAAACCTTCACCCGCTCCATACCGGAGCTGGGTGAGTTGCTCTTGAAGATGAATCCGCAGAGCCTCTCGCCGGCGAGTTCGGCCAGTCGTTTCTCGGCCCACTGGAGCATCTGATCCGTCAGGTCCCGGCCGCTCCTGATCGTGACCAGCCGGGGGGCCGACGGGTCGCCTACGAGCCGCATGGCCTCCCGGGGTACCCCCAGGCCGCATTCCGTCTCGGGGCAGACCGGCACGTAGTCCACGTACTGACCGAGGGTATCCCTGATGAAACGATCGAGCTTGTGCCCGCCGTCATACCGGACGTCCTGACCGAGCAGGCACGTGCTGACACCGAGTTTGATCTGCGCGCTGTCCATGGGTCCTTTCCTCCGTATTAAAATTGTGCCGAGGCGTCAGTTACACCGCTCGAGGGCAGGTCCCTGTTTCTTCAGCGGCTGCACCGCCGCGCATTCGCAAGATCCTTTGATAGCAGGAAGCGGCGGTTTAGGGAAGTGAAAACCTTTGACGATGCCCCCGGGTGACCGGTCGGCCCCCTGCGATTTCGATTTTGCACAAAGGCGCCGATTTGCCGTAGGATAAAATAGGGACAGGATACAGAACATACAGGAGGGGCCGATGACGATCGCGATCATGCAAAAGATGCTGCAGGACTATGACCTCTGCGTCATGGCGACGGAAGCCGGCGGCAAACCGCACTGCTCCTTGATGGCGTATGTGTGCGACGAGGATTGCCGCCACATGTATATGGCGACGTATAAGAACTCGACCAAATGGCGGAATCTGGCTGAAAACCCGTCGGTAAGCTGCCTTGTGGACACCCGGGAGCGGCACGGAAGGGACCGGCGCACTGAAGTGCAGGCGCTCACGGTGACGGGGGTCTGCGAACCTGTCGGAAACGGTGTGGAAGAGGAGCGCGTGCGCGGCCGCCTGCTTGCGGCACATCCGCAGCTGAAGGTCTTTTTGGGGGATCCGGATTGCGGGATCATCGCCGTGCGAATCCTTTCCTTTCTTCTCCTCGATGGATTGACCCATGCCCGATATGTCGAGGCGTGAGAGGATCTGGTGAGCCCATCACGGAGGAGGGTTGAGAGGGGTGCGCAATCCTCCGATATATCGAAGCCCGAGGGGAGCGGAGAAGACCATGACCCGGGATAGGGAAGGGCGGCTGCGGTGGTGCAATGTTCCCTCGATGCGCATTACGGCGGTCAATATGGCTCCGGTGCGGGACGAGGGGCGCTATGTCCTTTACTGGATGACGGCCTTTCGGCGTCCCGCCTGGAATTTCAGCCTGGATCGGGCCAAAGCCTGGGCCGATGAACTCCGAAAGCCGCTCGTGATCCTCGAGGCGCTGCGGGTGGGTTACCCCTGGGCCGGCGATCACCTGCACCGCTTCATCATGGACGGGATGGCCGAGAACGCCGCGCATTTCAGCAGGACCGGCGCCCTCTACTACCCGTATCTCGAACCGGCCGAAGGTGCGGGCAAGGGGCTCCTCACCGCGCTCGGTGCCGAGGCGGCGGTTGTTGTAACAGATGATTTCCCTGCCTTTTTCATCCCCCGCATGGTGGTGGCCGCCGGGAGTCGTCTTGGCGTCCGGCTCGAAAAGGTCGATTCGAACGGGCTCCTGCCCATGCGGGCAGCGGATCGGGCCTTCCCGACGGCCTATGCCTTCAGGCGCTTTCTCCAGAAAACCCTTCCGGTCCATCTGGTCGAACGGCCGTCAGCCGACCCTTTGGCGGATCTGCTGTCGCAAAGGGTTGTCCTGCCCCGACAAACGACTGAGCGCTGGCCTCCGATGGAATTACAGGCATTGAAGGACGGCCGGATCCTGGAGGCGCTTCCGATCGATCACGGGGTTCGCCCCGTGGAGACCCGCGGAGGCGCTGAAGCGGCCCGCCGTCTGCTCGATCGTTTCCTTTGGGAGAAGCTTCGGCGCTATGCCTCGGACCGGAACGAACCCGAAATCGATGCGACGAGCGGGCTTTCACCCTACCTCCACTTCGGCCACCTGTCTGCCCATGAGGTCTTTCATGCCCTGGCGGAAACGGAGGGGTGGTTTTTCGACCGGCTGGGGCAGACCGCCAAGGGCGGCCGGCAGGGCTGGTGGGGAATGAGCGGATCGGCCGAGGCCTTCCTGGACCAGCTCGTCACCTGGCGTGAACTTGGATTCAACGGCTGCTTGTTCAGGGAGGATTACGATGCATACTCCTCCCTGCCCGATTGGGCTCGGGGGACCCTAGAGAGGCATCGGCTGGATCCGCGCGAGTATGTCTACGACCTGGCGGTCTTCGAAGCCGCGGCGACCCACGACCCCCTGTGGAATGCCGCCCAGCGGCAGCTCCTGCGCAAGGGCACGATCCACAACTATCTGCGTATGCTCTGGGGGAAGAAGATCCTCGAGTGGACCTCTTCCCCGGAAGAAGCGCTGCGGGTCATGATCGAACTCAACAACCGGTACGCCCTGGACGGCCGGGACCCCAACTCCTACAGCGGGATTTTCTGGACCCTGGGGCGCTATGACCACGCCTGGGGCCCGGAAAGACCCGTATTCGGGACGGTCCGCTACATGAGCTCCGCCAACACGGCCCGGAAGGTGCGGGTGAAGGGTTACCTCTCCCGCTATGCCGCGTGATCCGGAGGCATCCCCTAAAATCCGGATCCACTTCCCGCCCGGCTGCGCCTACTTTTCGAAGACAGCGCCTTTGTCCGCACTGGATACCATCCTTGCGTAGCGCCCGAGGTAGCCGCGCTGCACCTTGGGCTCGAACGCCGGCAGCCGGCTTATTCTTGCGGCGATCTCTTCATCGGAGAGCTTGACGCGAAGGCTTTTGCCCGGGATGTCGATCTCGATCGCGTCTCCTTCCTCGACGGCGGCGATGGGGCCGCGGGCTGCCGCCTCAGGGGAAACGTGGCCGATGGACGACCCGCGGGTGGCCCCGGAAAAGCGTCCGTCCGTGATGAGCGCCACGTCCTTGTCCATGCCCATCCCGGCCAGCACCGATGTGGGCGAAAGCATCTCACGCATCCCCGGCCCGCCGCGGGGTCCTTCGTAGCGGATGACCAGCACATCCCCCTTCCGGATCCGGCCACCCGTAATGGCTGCCACCGCCTCTTCCTCGCTGCTGAATATCCGGGCCGGCCCCGTGTGTCGGAGCATTTCCGGTGCTACCGCGGCCTGTTTGACGATGGCGCCTTCCGGGGCCAGGTTGCCCGTCAGTACGGCCAGGCCGCCCGTCGGGTGAACGGGGTTTTCCACCGGTCTGATGACGTTCGGGTCCTGGATGCCGGCGCCGATCCGCTCGAGCATCCCTCCGAGGCTGGTGCCATAGACGGTCCGGGTCTCGAGATCGATCAGTCCGGCCTTGCCCAACTCCGCGAGGATGGCCGGCACGCCGCCCGCGTGGTACAGATCGACGATGTGATGCGGACCGGCGGGCGCCATGGAGGTCAGGTGGGGGATCTTGGCCGTGTAGGGGTCGAAATCCTTGAGGGTGAGATCGACGTCCGCGTAGTAGGCGATGGCCGGCAGGTGGAGGGCGGTGTTGGTCGAGCCGCCGAGGGCCATGTCTGCGGCGACGGCGTTGCCGAAGGCCTCGCGCGTCATGATGTCGCGCGGCCTCAGGTTGCTGCGGACGAGTTCGACGGCCTGCCTGCCGGTCTCCTTTGCGAGGTGGACCCGGTCGGCGTATACCGCCGGCGCGCTGCCGTTGAAGGGGAGGGATATGCCGAGCGCCTCCGACAGGTTGCTCATCGTGTTGGCGGTGAACATCCCGGAGCAGGAGCCGGCCCCCGGGCATGCCCCGCACTCGTAGCGGCGCAGGTCTTCCGCGGTGATCCGGTCGCTCTTGAGGGCGCCGACCGCCTCGAAGACCTTGTCGAGGCCCATCTCGCGGCCTGCCACCTTGCCGGGCAGCATGGGGCCGCCGGAGAGGAAGATCGACGGGATGTTCAGACGGGCTGCGGCGATCAGCATCCCCGGGATGATCTTGTCGCAGGAGGCCAGCAGGACGAGTCCGTCGAAGGGATGGGCCATGGCCATGATCTCGACGGAATCGGCGATCAGTTCCCGGCTCGGGAGGGAGTACTTCATGCCCTCGTGGTTCATGGCGATCCCGTCGCACACCCCGATGGTGTTGAAGACCATCGGGGTGCCCCCCGCTGCGTAGATACCGGCCTTGACGGCATCCACCAGACGGTCGAGATGGATGTGCCCGGGTATGATTTCGTTGAAGGAATTGGCGATTCCAATGATCGGCCTTTCCATCTCCCAATCGCAGAAGCCGTCGGCCCGCAGCAGAGAGCGGTGCGGGGCCCTTTCGGCGCCTTGCAGCATCAGATCACTTCGTTTGCTCATCATGGTTCCTCCTTATGCCTTTTCATCCGGAAGGATCCTCATTTCCGGATTGGAAACCGGGTTGTACCGGGAAATCATTCCCGGATGGAGGCTACTCTATAGCACCGGTGGAACTCCGGATCAAGTCATCATCTCCTGATACAGAGTGCGTGCTGGCTACGCGCCGAGCGAACGGCCGCAGGCGGGCATTTTGCGGGCTGCCTCGAGGCGGTATGCTTGCCTTACGTCGATGGAATCCCTACAATGCAGATGCCGGGAAACAGGCACAGGCCTGCCGATACAGGAGCGAGCCCGGTCGGAGCGACGCGAAATGAAAGAGGATTCGGGGCAAGCGATGGGGAAGGGCGTTTTACACCCGCCTGAACGGTTCTTGATGATCGTCGGGCCCTCGGTTTTCGCCCTCCTGATACGGGTGTATCTCGGGCTTTGCCGGATGGTCCGGGTCGAAGGCGACGCCCTGCAGCGCGAGGCGCTCAGCCGCTCGGGGGGAAGGGCGGTCTTCGTGACCTGGCATCAGCGCATGTTGATGCTGGCGCGGTATTTCGGGCCGCGGCGCCTCACCGTCATGATCAGCCAGAGCCGCGACGGGGAATACGGCGCCCGCATCGCGGCGAAGCTCGGGTTCAGCAGCGTGCGGGGCTCCTCGACGCGCGGCGGCATGCGGGCCCTTCGTCTTCTTTCGAAGGCCATCCGGGAAGGCGCCTGCGGCGGCATGCTGGCCGATGGGCCCCAGGGGCCCCCGCGGGTGGCGAAGGTGGGGACGGTGCTCTCCGCCCGCGATGCGGGCGTCCCGATCATCCCGGTGGTCTGGTCCGCGGATCGCTGCTGGGTTCTGAACTCGTGGGACCGCTACATGATCCCGAAACCCTTCGCGCGCGTGGCGGTCTATTACGGGGAGCCCATCTGGGTGCCGCCCAGGGTCCGCGGCGAGGCCCTCGAGGGCTGCCGGCGTCTGCTGGAAGACCGGTTGAACGAACTGGCTCGGCTGGCCGACGCCCATTTTGGGATGGAAAGACCCTGGCGGCGGATGAAAGATGGAGAAATCCCCGGGGCCGGCCCCCTTTGAGCCCTCCTGCGCCGTTTAGGCTCGGGCGGCAGCTTCAGCCGGAAAGACCTTCGAGATGCCACTTCATCTGATGGGACCAGGAGGATCGGGTTTGAGGTGAAGTGGTTCCAGCGCCCGGAAAAGAGGCAGGGGCAACGGCGGAACAAAAACAGATGCCGTCAAGGCGTCTTCTGCTCTGTGCCGGACTTCCCGTCCTCGTGGAGGCAATCCGGGGTGGAGGTCCCCCCGCAATCAACGCGCCGATCGACGCCTGGGTGGGCCAAAAAAACCGGCCCCGGCTGCCCGCGGGCTATTTCAGAAGCGCCAGTTTCCGTGTTACGTTGTCCTCGATCCAGTGGCTGTCCCACCATTCGATCGGATTGACAGGGATCCCGTTCACCATGACGCCGAAATGCAGGTGGTCACCGCCGGCGAGGCCCGTCTGCCCGGTCAGTCCCAGGATCTCTCCTTTGGCGATCTCCTGACCCTTTTGCACGTGGCTGACGCTCAGGTGCGAATAGATGGAGGCGAGCCCCTGCCCATGGTCCACGACGACCGTCGTCCCGTAAATCCCGAGCGTCCCGGAAAAAATCACCTTGCCGGCGTTGGCGGCCTCCACGGGCGAGTTGGCGAGCGAGGCGAGGTCGATCCCCATGTGGGTCTGCTCATCGATCTTCTGGCCGTTGTAGAAATAGCTCCGACGGTCCCCGAAACGGGCCATGTTGGCTGCGTTCTTGAGCCGTACCCAGGTCCCTTCCCACAACTGCCGAGGGGCGGTTTCAGTGCGCATGGCGTAGAACGCGGCGGCGTTTTCCTGGCGGAGTTCGCGGTTGATCTTCAAGAAGCGCTCCAGCAAAGTCGCCTCGGGATCGAACTTCACGAACGAGAAATAGGGCAGGATCTTGTTCAGGAAGCTGTCGCCGACGTTGATTGAATCGGCCCGGAAGCGTTTGGCGCGGATCTGGTAATAAAAGCCTGCCCGAGCGGAGTTTCCGGCCTGATCGCGTGCCCAGAGGTGGATGGCGGGCTTCCCCTGAGTGTCCAGCGGCAGGGCGAAATAACACACGTGGGCTCCCTTTTCCGTGGTTCCGTCCGCCGGATAGCCTGGGAAAAAGAGGTCATCGACATAGATGCCCGTTTCCACGGCGTCGGAGGAGGCCTCATAAACAACCAGCCCGGTGCCTGCCAGGTTGATGTAATGCGAACTGCTGATCGCCCTGAGGGCGGGTGGAATGGTGTCGACCACCATCTTTTGCTGCACGAGGGAGCGGTTGCCGTCCCCTCCGTTCCGCCGCGAGTAGTCCCAGACCGACACCTGGAGTTCGACCAGGCCCTGGGCAAGTGAGAGGGCTTCCGGATCGATCGTGTATTCCATCTCGAACCGGTGCTGTCCCTCCTTGTTGAAGAGCCCTGCAAATGGGAACTTTTCATCCAGCACCGTGACTTCCCGCCCCTCCTGGGTGATGGTGGCCTGGACCCGCCGCAACCCTCTGTCCGCGTCCGTCGCCGTGATCGTAAATTTCTGATCAGCCGAGAGGAACTCCGGCAGGGGTTTGAGATCGAGGGTGGGCTTGACCCCTTCGAAGATGCCCCAAAGGAACCAGCCCAACCCACCGAGTACCAGGACCAGCACGGTGAATGCCAGCATAAAACTGATCTTCTTGCCTTTACCCATGGTTCGACCTGAATCGTCCTCTCATCCCTCGGAAGGGATACCGGTTGAGGGAGGCCCGAAACGCTCCCTGTGGTTTACATGGTATATATGCACTGGCGTGCGATCCGGCGGAAGCATCAGGGTGCTCGACATCTTTTGTCACGCACCCTGGTTCGATGCCGGTGCGACGCTCGTCTGGTTCAGTCCGGCCGTAGCGGTCGTTATCCGCTGGGCGACGGCCGAAACCTTGCGCATGATCTCCGCCGCGTCCAGGGTCAGGAAGGACCGATTTCGCATCAGGATCCGCCCTTCGACGATGGTGTCCCGGACGTCTCCGCCGGATGCGGCGTAGACCAAAGCGGAATAGGGATCATAGACCGGGTGGAGATGCGGTTTTTGCAGATCGATAACGATCAGATCGGCCGCTTTGCCGATTTCGATGGTTCCGATCCGGCTGTCCAGCCCGAGCACCTCGGCCCCGAGAGAGGTGGCCATCCTGAGCGCGTCCCGGGCTGTCAGCGCAATGGGGTCCGCGCTGAAGACCTTGCTCAGTTTGGCGGCGGTGTCCATCTCCTGGAACATGTCGAGGTTGTTGTTCGAACAGCACCCGTCGGTTCCAAGGCCCATGGGGATGCCAAGCCGCATGAGGCTCGTGACGGGGGCGACACCGGAGGCGAGTTTCATATTGCTTTCGGGGACGTTGACCAGCCTGACGCTCCGCTCTTTCAGAAGGCGCATCTCGTCCGGATCGAGGTGAACGGCGTGGGCGGCTGTCATCCGGCCGTCGAGGATTCCGAGCTGATCCAGATACGAGGCGGGCCTTCGGCCGGTTTGCCGCAGGATCTGGTCCACTTCGCCGAGGGTTTCGGAAAGGTGGATCTGAAAGGGGGCTCCAAACCGTTCGGAGGCCGCGGCACCGGCTTTCAGGGTGGCGGCCGAACAGGTCACGGGGCTGTGGCAGAAGAGCCCGGCGGTGATGCGGTCCGATACGCCCTGCCAGCGCTCCATGAACGCGCAGGCTTCGCGGATATTGTCCGCAGGGTCGGGCACGCCCGGGGCCGGGAAGTCGATCACGCCCTGGGCGACGACGGCGCGCAGCCCGGCCTCTTGGACGGCCCGTGCAGTGGCATCCTGAAAAAAATAGCCGTCTGCAAAACAGGTCGTTCCCGATGCGATCATCTCCAGACACCCGAGGAGGGCCCCCCAGTAAACCGTGTCGTCGGAGAGGAAGGCCGCCTCGGCGGGGAAGATCCGGTCGAAAAGCCATTGATGCAAAGGCAGATCGTCGGCATAACCCCGGAATAGGGTCATAGCGGCATGCGTGTGGGCGTTGACGAGTCCGGGCATGACGATGCATCCCTTGGCGTCGATACGGTCAAGTGCACCCTGAGCGGCGGTGAAGCCCGCTGGTGCGGTCTCGATGCCGATGATGCGGCCCGAATGGATGCGGATCGTTGCATCTTCGATAGGTGCGGCCCCGTCGACCATTGTCAGCAGGGTGCCGCCGGAGATGACCAGATCCGGCTTATGGGTATATTTTTCCAATATCGCGAATCGCTGGATTTTCTCGATGGTTCATTGCCGCTTTGGGCTTGACCGCGGCGGCGACGCTCCAAACAGGGTAGCGGCTTCGATCTCGGTGGTCAAGTCTTAAATCTGGTTGACAAAAATGCCCAGATTGAGAGAAACTAAAAATTTATTATTTTTGCCGCCACCTTAAGGAGCCAGCTATGACCATCATCGCCCCCTTCAGGGGTTTAACCTATAGCCCTGAACTCTCCGATGAGATGTCCAACCTTACGGCGCCCCCTTACGACGTGATCTCTCCGGAGGAACAGGAAGGCTATTACGAGAAACATCCTTATAACGTGATCCGCCTGATCCTGGGAAAAAAGAAGAAGGGGGACTCCGACTGGGACAATCCCTACACGCGCGCCGCGGATCTGTTCAGGCGGTGGCAGTCCCAAGGGGCCCTCCGGCAGGCGGTATCACCCTGCATGTACGTCACCGCGCTCGACTACGATCCCGGCAATGGAGAACCGCGCCGGACCCGCTGGGGCGTCATTGCAGTGGTGAAGATCGAAGAGGCGGATTCCGGGGTGATCCTGCCGCACGAAAAGACCTTTTCGGCCCACAAAGACGACCGTCTGCGGCTTATGCGCGCCTGCGGCGCCCAGTTCAGCCAGATCTTCGGCCTATACGAGGATGCCGAAAGCAGGGTCATGGACACCCTGAGCGGCATCCTCGCGGCGCCCCCCGGACTCGATTTTCCGTTTCATGACGGGACAAACCACCGCATGTGGGTGGTCGACGATCCGGCCGTCTTCAAGTCTGTTGCACAGACGCTTGCGGACAAGCGCATCTTCATCGCCGACGGGCATCATCGCTACGAAACCGCCCGGAACTACCGCAATCTGATGCGTACGCGGTTTGGACAGCAAAGTCCCCGGCGATCGTATGAATACGTCATGATGTATCTTTCCAACATGAGCGACGAGGGCTTGACCATCCTGCCTTCACACCGCTTGATCAAACGGGTGCCGGGATTCGACCTCGAGCGGTTCCTGGGGCGGGTATCCGCGTGGTTCGAGATCGAACCGGTGCCCATGCCCAAAACGCCTTCCGATGCGGAGTACATGCGGCTGAGGGAATCGTTGGCCGAGGCCGGCCGTTTGACGACTGCCTTCGCCCTCGTGCTGCACGGCGACGACCGGGTGTTTCTGCTCGCCCTCAAACCAGGTGCCCGTACGGAAATGGGGGATGATCTCCACGATTCCCTGAAAAAACTCGATGTGCTCGTCCTGTCGCGGCTTGCCTTCCAGAAGGGTATGGGTTTCAGCCGCGAAGACCTGGACAATCCGGAGCTGTTTCACTACCAGAGCGGTTTCCGCAAGGCGGCGAACGATATCCGGCAAGGGCGGTACGAACTGGGGTTTCTGCTCAACCCGACGCGTATGGAGCACGTGAAGGAGGTTGCGGGCAACGCCCTTGTGATGCCGCGCAAGTCCACCTATTTTTACCCGAAGGTGATGACCGGCCTGGTCTTCAACAAGCTCGACCCCGACGATGCCATCGCCGTGCCCTGAGATCACGATCGGACTCAACGAATCCTTGGACGCCATCCTGGGCGGCCGACTGCGGTTCATCCAATCGAGGGACGGCTACCGTTTTTCGGTGGATGCCTTGCTGCTCGCCGGTTTTGTGACCATTCGGCCCCATGATGTGGTGGTGGATCTCGGCACCGGTTGCGGTGTGATACCGATCATGCTGCTGCACACCCGGCCGGTCGATGGTGTGGTGGGTCTGGAGATCCAGTCCGAACTGGCTTCTCAAGCGATCAGAAATGCCCGACTGAACGGTTTCGAACGTCGGATGGCAGTCGTGCAGGGGGACCTGCGGGCTATGCCGCTGAAGGGGGGGGCTGCGGATGTGGTCATCTGCAACCCGCCCTATCGCAAGCTCGACAGCGGGCGGATCAACCCCGATGCGCGTCGGGCTATCGCCCGGCATGAGATCATGGCGTCCCTCGACGACATTCTGACGGCAGCGTGCTTTCTCCTGCGCAAACGCGGCCGTTTCGCCTTCGTCTACCCGTCGGTGCGGCTGGTGGACGCCTTCGCACGGATGCGCCGCTTCGGCTTGGAACCAAAACAGGTCCAGTTCCACTACCCCAGTCTCGGCTCCGGCGCAAAACTGGCCTTCATCGAAGGCTGTTCGGGCGGCCGCCCGGGGATCCGGGTTTTGCCGCCGATCCTGGATCAAGGGATTTTTTCGATCAACGCCCCATCCTGAAGGCGATCTTCCGCACGATATTCCGTCCGAGGGCGAGATCGAGCTTCTCCCTGATCTCGGGTTCCCGGTAGATCATTTCCTGCAGCCAGACAGGATCGGTTACGCTCACTTTCAGCTCGCCGTCTTTGAAATCCACGGGTCGCGCGTGCTCGGCAATGACCTTTCCCGTGACCTGCCCCCAGATCCGCAGGATGGGGTAAAGCCCCTGACCCAACGGGGAGTTCCGGTTCTCCAGGATCTCCGCCAGGATATCCCTGATGGGAGTCAGTGTCCTCTTCGGATATTCCATGTGAAGAATTCCCCCCTGACATCGGCCATCGATTTCACGGGTTCGACCGGCCGGAGCGGGGGGGGTGGACAGGGTTGGGCCTCATCTGACCCCCGTTCTTGCCGAGACAGCCTTTGCCGTTTCACGGATGACGGTCCTTCACTCCGGTATGTGCAACCCATCGATTTTGCGGCGTTGCCCCTGGCATGAAAAGCGGTCCGTCTCATCGGTCGCAGGACCGAGGACCTTCTCCGCTGTCCGCTTATTTTCGGAGCAGATCGTGCGCCTTTTCGAGGACGGCCGCCGCCGTCAGTCCGAATTTCTCATAAAGGATCCGATAGGGCGCGGAGGCCCCGAAACGCTCGATCCCGATCACGGCGCCGCTCACTCCAACATATCGATGCCAACCCATAGGGCTGCCGGCCTCCACAGCGATCCGCCGAGTCACGTCCTCAGGGATGACTTGGCTCCGGTAGTCAGCCGGCTGCCGCTCGAAAAGCTCCCAGGAGGGCATGGATACGACGCGGACGCAGTGCCCCTCGTCCGCCAGCTTGCCTGCGGCCTCGAGAGCGATTTGGACCTCCGAACCGGTGCCGATGAGAAGGATCTCGGGCTTTTCTCCGGGGCTCTGCCACAGGGTGTAGGCCCCGCGGGCCAGCATCTCGGCCGGGGGCAGCACGGTGCGGTCGAGCGTCGGCAGTCCCTGCCGCGTCAGCGCCAGGGCCACCGGCCCTTCCGGGATGGCGACGGCCGTCCGCCACGCCTCGCGCGTTTCATTGGCGTCCGCCGGGCGGATGAGCGTCAGACCGGGGATGGCGCGCAGGGCGGCCAGTTGTTCGATCGGCTGGTGGGTGGGGCCGTCCTCCCCAAGGCCGATGCTGTCGTGGGTGAAGACGTAGATGACGCGCAGCTGCATGAGCGCCGCCAGGCGGATGGCCGGCCGCATGTAGTCCGAGAAGATCAGAAAGGTCCCGCCATAGGGCCGGATGCCGCCGTGAAGTGCCATGCCGTTCAGGACGCCGCCCATGGCGTGCTCCCTCACGCCAAAACGGATATTGCGGCCCGTGAATGCCGGCCCCTCGAAGTCTTCCTCTCCCTTGATGAGCGTTTTGTTGGAAGGGGCGAGATCCGCCGAGCCTCCGAAGAGATTTCCGCACTTCCCCGCCAGGGCGTTGAGGACCGTGCCGGAGACCGCCCGTGTGGCAGGCCCCTTCTCGTCCGCTTCGAACTCCGGCAGGGCCTCGTCCCATCCGGCTGGGAGTTCCCCGTTCATCCAGAGGCGCCACTCGTCCGCCAGATCGGGATGGGCGGCGGTGTAATCCGCGAACCGGGCTTTCCAGACATCCTGCGCGGAGGCCGCTTGGCGGCCGGCTTCGCGGAAACGTTTCAAGGCCTCTGCCGGGATAAGGAAGGCCGGCTCCGCCGGCCAGCCAAGGTTGGCCTTGGTCCGGGCGAGTTCTTCGGCTCCGAGCGGTTCTCCGTGCGCGCTTGGCGAGTCCTGCTTGCCCGGGCTGCCGAAACCGATATGGGTGCGGACCGCGATCAGGGACGGCCGCGCTGTTTCGGCCCGGGCTGCCCGGAGGGCTTCTTCGATGGCGCCGATATCGTTTCCGTCAAAGACTTCCTGGACGTGCCAGGCGTAGGCCCGGAAGCGGGCCGCGCGGTCTTCGGTGAAGGTGATGTCCGTGCTGCCCTCGATCGAAATGTGATTGTCGTCGTAGAGAAAGATGAGTTTTCCGAGGCCGAGGTGTCCGGCAAGGGATGCCGCTTCGTGCGAGATCCCCTCCATCAGATCGCCGTCGCTGACGATGGCGTAGGTGTGATGATCGACGATGTCGAAGCCGGGGCGGTTGAAGTGCGCCGCCATATACCGCTCCGCCATGGCCATGCCGACGGCGTTGGCAAATCCCTGCCCGAGCGGACCGGTGGTGGTTTCCACGCCGGGTGTCTGGCCGTATTCGGGGTGGCCGGGGGTCCGGCTTTCCCATTGGCGGAACTGCTTCAGATCGTCCAGGGTGAGATGGTATCCGGTCAGGTGGAGAAGGCTGTAAATCAGCATGGAGCCGTGGCCGGCCGAGAGGACGAACCGATCCCTGTCGGCCCAGGCGGGGTCTTCCGGGTTGTAGCGCATGAAGCGCGTCCACAGGACATAGGCCATGGCGGCGGCGCCCATGGGTAAACCGGGGTGGCCTGAGCGGGCTTTTTCAACCCCATCCGCGGAAAGCATCCGGATCGTATCGATGCACAGGGTATCCAGTTCCAGAGACATGATTTTTCAGATTCTCCTTTCGAGATGGGTTTAGATGAGATGAAGCTTTTTGAGCACCTTCGGGATGAAGAAGGAGAAGGCATAGAGCCCCGCCACCGCAAAGGCCTTGGTGGAAACGAGGGGATGCCATTGGCCCGTAATCCAGGCTTCTTTCAGAGCGCCCCCGAGGAAAACGAAGGTAAAGAGACTGATGATCATCCCCAGGGCCGTGGCGGTGAGGTAAGGGCCGAAGCGCACACCGGTCAGGCCTATCCCGAAGTTTACATACGTAAAAGGCATATTCAGCAACCGGATGTAGAGCACGGTTACGAAGCCGTTGGTTTCGAAGGCATGGTCGAAGCGCTTGAGGCGGCTGCCGATCATGGCCGCGGCGAAGTCCCGGCCAAGGGTCCGGGCGATCAGAAAAGCGGCGCTCGCTCCGATGATTGCCCCGATCCAGACACAGAAAAAACCCAGGTTGACCCCGAAAAGGGCTGCGCCGAGCATGCTGAGGATGCTCGATGGAACCAGCAGGCAGAGGGCCGTGGCGTAAAACAGGATAAAAATCGCCGGTCCCCAGAGCCCGAAACTCCTGACGACCGGTTCGATGGTGGTCGGGTCGAGCCACCTTCTGAATGCCGGCGAGCGGATGAACAGCAAAGCCGTCAGGAAAAAGAGCAGCAGACCCGTTGCCTTGATCCATGGATGCTTCGAGAGGGGCTTTGCAGGGGTCAGGTCTGTCGGCATACCGGGCAAAAGCGTTTCGGAAAGGTTTTTAGAATTCAAGCGTGTATCCGCATCGACGGAATCGGCCGGATGGCGTTGTCCGTGAATCGTTTTGTAGCAGCATTTTCTCCTGGAATCAATCCTCAAAGCAAAGGGCCGACCTCACCGGTCGCGGTGGGCGGCCCCGGCCTTACGAAAGGCATTTTCCAGGCATTTCCGGAAAAGTGATAGGGCTTCCGACGGCATGCGGTCAGCGGCCCAAGGGGCGGCACGCCTCGGCATGCCCGGAAAGGGTAGGGATGATCAGGTGTGATAGAGGTCTTTACCGATGACCCTGATCCAGCTGTCTTCAAGGCGCTGGACAGCCTCCTCCAAGGGACCGAGCCCCAGGATCAGTACGGTAGCCTCCCCGGTGCCGATGCAGGGGTAGATGTAATCGACATTGATGCCTGCAGCCTTCAACGGCTTCAGCACGGCATTCAGTCCGCCGGGATGATGCGGCGTTTCACAGGCGATCACATCGGTTGTATCCAGTTGATAGCCGCCGGTTTTCAGGATGTTGACCGCCTTGTCCGGATCGTCCGCCACGAAGCGGAGCTTGCCTTCATGGGCCTCGGTCGAGACGTAAAAAGCGATGATATTGATTCCCCCGGCGCCCAGGGTCTCGCTGACAGCGGACAGGGCCCCCGGTTCGTTTTTCAGTGCGAGGTCGATCTGTTTGACGGTTTTCATTGTGAGGCTCCTCTCAGGACGAATTCGGCGCCTTTGTCCAGACCTTTCCGGTTCAGTTCCATGACAGCCGGTTTCTTCCCTTTGACGATCTCACCGAGGCCGTTCATGATGGAATCCAGGGTGGTGATTCCGGTCTGCTGCACAAAGGCGCCCAGCATGATCATATTGATCGTACGGTCGCTGCCCAGCTCTTTTGCCATCTCGTTGGCGGGCACGCGCAGGACGGTCAGGTCCTTCCGGGAAGGACTGGTGTCGATCAGGCTGGAATTCAGGACGATGACGCCGCCATCCTTCACCATGCTTTCGTAGCGCGCCAACGAAGGTTTGTTCATGATGACTGCATACTCGGGCGAAGAGGCGACCGGTGAAAAGATCTCTTCATCGGATACCACGACCGTGCAGTTGGCTGTGCCGCCGCGGACTTCAGCGCCGTAGGAAGGCAGATAGGTCACGTTTTTACCGTCCCGCATGGCGGATACGGCCAGCACGTACCCCATCATCAGAACGCCCTGTCCGCCGAAACCCGCAAAAATAGTCTTCTTGGTCATAACCCACCGATCCTTGTGTTTAGCTTGGCCGATATCGCAACCCGCCGACCCGGGCTGTGGACGCTACTTCAGGTCCGGAGCCAAGTCTTTGATGACTTTCAGCGGAAAATACCGGGTCATGCTTTCATCTACCCATTTCATTGCGTCCACGGGGCTGAGCTTCCAATTGGTTGGACAGGGGGAGAGGATCTCCACCAGCGAAAACCCGAGGCCGGCCATCTGGACCTTGAAGGCCTTGGTGATGGCCTTCTTGGTGTGGCGGATCGTTTTCGGGCTGCTGACGGCGGTCCGCTCGATGTAGGCGCTGCCGTTGGCGATGCCGAGCATCTCGCTCAGGTTCAACGGCGCCCCGTCACGCAGGATGTCACGGCCCCCCGGCGTCGTCGTGGAGTTCTGCCCGGGGAGGGTCGTAGGGGCCATCTGGCCCCCGGTCATGCCATAGACGCCGTTATTGACGAAGATCACCGTGACGTTCTCACCGCGGTTGGCGGCGTGGATGGTCTCGGCCGTTCCAATGGCGGCGATGTCTCCGTCGCCCTGGTAGGTGAAGACGATGCGGTCCGGGAGGACCCGCTTGAGGCCGGTGGCCACGGCGGCCCCGCGGCCGTGAGGGGCTTCACCCATATCGACGTCGAAGTAATTGTAGGCCAGAACGGCACAACCGGCGGGAGGGACCCCGATGCAACGCTCTCCGATGCCGAGTTCGTCGATCACCTCGGCGACCAGCCGGTGGATGATGCTGTGGCCGCAGCCCGGGCAGTAGTGGAATACCGCTTTCTTCAGGTAGCGCGGCCATTGGGAAACCTTGGTTGCCATAACTTATTCCTCTTGCAGGTTCTGCCGATGATAGAGGGTGTTGATCACCTTGGAGATCTCCTCGGGGGTCGAGACGACGCCCCCCGGCCGCCCGTAGAAATGCACCTGGCTGCGGCCCTCGAGCCCGAGCCGGACATCTTCGACCATTTGGCCGGTGCTCATCTCATAGACCAGAAAATGCCGGACCCAGCGGCTCATTTCCACCAGGGTGCGGTTTGGGAACGGCCAGAGGGTGATCGGCCTGAGAAGCCCCACCTTGAGGCCGATATCGCGCATCCGCTTGATGGCCCCCTTGGCGATCCGGGCGGCGGTGCCGTAAGCGACCACCACCAGCCGGGCGTCATCGGTCAGGTACCTCTCGGCCGCGGGGATCTCCCGGTCGATCTGTTCGTATTTGCGCACCAGCTTCCAATTCTGGTCCTCTTCGACGGATACGTCCAGGAGGAGGGAGCGGATGATGCGGCTCGGACGTCCCTTGGCTCCGTCCAGGATCCAGGGTTTGGGCGGAAGCTTCTTGAGATCCAGGGGCTCCGGGAAAACGACGGGCTCCATCATTTGTCCCATCATGCCGTCGCCGAGGATCATGACCGGTGTGCGGTATGTGTCGGCGTAGTCGAAGGCCTTCCGGGTGATGTCGGCCAGTTCCTGGCCGCTTGCCGGGGCGAGAACGATGGTCCGGTAATCGCCGTGGCCGCCCCCTCGGGTCGCTTGGAAGTAATCGCCCTGGCTGGGGGCGATATTTCCGAGACCGGGTCCTCCGCGCATGGTGTTGACGATGAGCGCGGGTAGTTCCTGTGCGGCCAGATAGGAGATCCCTTCCTGCTTCAGGCTCACGCCGGGGCTGGAGGAGCTTGTCATGGCGCGTGCGCCGGCCATGGCCGCGCCGATGACCATATTGATGGCGGCCAGCTCGCTTTCGGCCTGGATGAACGTGCCGTCTCCCAGCCTGGCCATGGCTCCTGCCATGTATTCGGTCAATTCATTCTGGGGGGTGATGGGATATCCCGCATAAAACCGGCAGCCCGCGCGTACGGCCGCTTCGCCGATGACATGGCTACCCCTCATCAACATTTTATCATTCACGGTAAACCTCGATAGCCAAATCGGGACAGATGGTGGCGCACATGGCGCATGCGGTGCATCGCCGATCCTCGGTCGTCTCGTTTTCGGTGAACTCGGCCGGATAGTATCCCTTTTGGTTCAGTCTGTCCGAAACGACGATCAGATGATTCGGGCAGACGGAGATACAAAGCTGGCACCCCTTGCACAACTCCCGATCGATGGTGATCCTGCCTGTCTTTTCTTTTTTTGCCATGGCTTCATACGCGTTCGCTTGGGTTCACGGGGTCCGGAGCCCTGGGGCCCTGGAAACGATCATATTTTTAGATAAACAAATCTCATTAGGCGGAACTAGAAAATTTGTCAAGCCTTTTTGTGTAAGACATTGCGGCCGCCTGTTCGAGGTCGTTTCCAATCCGGTAATGATCTTTTTTGCCAATCTCGGCGTCAATCTGCACGTTTGCTTGTGCGGCGACCTGCAGGTCGCCTCCGCACAAACGCTGGATTTCCTTGATATTGGCAAAAAATCCTCATTTCCGGATTGGAAACTGAATGGAACCGGGAAATCATTCCCGGATGGATCTAATGAAGAGGAGGTCACACAGGTGGCTTGCGGAAGGAGAAAGAGGAAACCATTTGCTGCGGGCGGCCGTTTCTAATCGGCGCAAAGCCGGACGGATGCTCAGGATGATCCCCAGCCCCCTTCGCAAAAAATCTTTGGAAAGTCATCAGGTTTTCTGATAGACTCCCGGCGGGTTGCGGAAAGTCCACATTTAACGCAATGTTCGGATTGCAGACGTATTTTATTTTCTTCAGGATAATTGGGAGTCGAAATGGGATCCAAAAATATGATTGTCATCGATGGCCGGGAATGCACCTTCAGCGAGGGCGAAACCATCCTGCAGGTCGCTCAGCGCAACGGGTTCGACATCCCCACGCTTTGTTATCTCAAAGGGGCCAGCCCCACCGGCGCCTGCAGGATCTGTGTGGTCGAGGTGGAGGGCATGAAGAACCTCGTGACCTCCTGCTCCACGCCGGCCGCAGCGAACATGGTGATCCGGACCGAGAGCCCCCGGGTCGTAGAGGCGCGGAGGTTGAATCTGGAACTCCTGTTGGCCTCAGGTCAGCACAATTGTCTCGCACAGGATATGGAACTGGACTCGTGGACCGATTTTCAGCTCGAGGCCATGGGGGCCGACGAGCACAAGGGCATCTGCCCGGCCTACGGGACCTGCCGCCTGCAGGACCTGGCGATCCGCTACCGCGTGAAGGGAAACCGGTTCTCGCCGGCGCCGCTCCTCTATCCGATCGAAAACGTGAATCCCTTTATCGTGAGGGATCACTCGCGCTGCATCCTTTGCGGCCGATGCGTACAGGCCTGCAACGAGATCCAGGTGAACAACGCCATCAGCTTCGGCTATCGGGGCACTGATGCCAAGGTGGTCACGAAGGGCGACCGAGCCTTGAAGGACTCGGACTGCGTCTTTTGCGGAGAATGTGTCCAGGCCTGCCCCGTGGGGGCCTTGATCCCCAAACGGGACTTCGAGCAGCGCGGTTTTCCGCTCGAGACCCGGAAGGTCCACACCACCTGTTCCTACTGTGGTGTGGGCTGCCAGCTCTATCTGCACGTCAAGGACAACCGGATCGTGAAGGTGACCGGCGTGGAAGATGTCGGCCCCAACTACGGGAGCCTCTGCGTCAAGGGGCGCTTCGGTTATGATTTCGTGGGGCATCCGGACCGCCTGCAAAAGCCTCTCATCCGCGAAAATGGGGCGTTCCGCGAAGCGGAATGGGACGAAGCCCTCGACCTGGTCAAGAGCCGGCTCGAAACGATCCGGGATACGTCCGGGCCGGACAGCATCGCGCTCCTGACCAGCGCGCGGGTCACGAACGAGGAGAATTATTTAGCTCAGAAGTTCGCCCGAGCCGTCCTCAAGACCAACAATGTAGACCATTGCGCGCGTCTCTGACACGCCTCCACTGTGGCCGGTCTGGCCGCGGCGTTTGGCAGTGGCGCGATGACAAACCCCATCGAAGACATCGAACGGGCCGATGTGATCCTCGTCACCGGCTCCAACACCACGGAAAACCACCCGGTGCTGTCCAGCTATGTCAAGCGGGCCGTCACCTTCAAGGGCGCAAAGTTGATTGTCGTAGATCCGCGGCGCGTTCAGATCGCGCGCTTCGCCCATCAGTGGCTCCGGCCGAAGCCGGGGACCGATGTGGCCTGGATCAACGGCTTCATGCACGTCATCATCGCGGAAAAGCTTTATGCCGAGAAATATGTCACCTCCCGGACGGTGGGCCTCGATGAGCTCAAGAAGAAGGTCGAAAAGTACACGCCGGCCTATGTTTCCGAATTGACGGGGATCCCGGCGGAGCAGATCGTCGAGGCGGCGAGGCTCTTCGCCTCGGCGCCTGCGGCCTCCATCCTCTACACGATGGGGATCACCCAGCACACCTGTGGAACTGACAATGTGAAATCCCTTGCCAATCTGTCGATGCTTTGCGGGAACGTCGGCATCCGCGGCGGCGGGGTCAATCCCCTGCGCGGGCAGAACAACGTCCAGGGGGCCTGCGACATGGGCGGACTGCCCAATGTCTACACGGGCTACCAGCAGGTGGGGAATATCGAGGTCCGAGAGCGCATGGAGAAGGCCTGGGGCGTCAAAGGGCTTCCCGAAAAACCGGGCCTGACAGCGACGGATATGATGAACAAGGCCCACCACGGGGAATTGAAGGCCCTGTATATTATCGGTGAAAACCCGATGGTTTCGGACCCGGATCTGTCGCATGTGGAGGCCGGCATCAAGCGGCTCGATTTCCTGGTGGTCCAGGACATCTTCCTGACCGAGACCGCCGCGAAAGCGGACGTGGTTTTGCCGGCCGCCTGCTTCGCCGAAAAGGACGGGACCTTTTCGAACACCGAGCGAAAGGTCCAGCGCGTCCGCAAGGCCGTCGACACGCCGGGTGAGGCGCGGCAGGACTGGGAGATCATCGCCGATCTCTCGACGCGGATGGGTTATCCGATGAAATACGACAACCCCAAGGCCATCATGGAGGAGATCGCCAGCCTGACGCCTTCCTACTGCGGCATCAATTACGCCCGCCTCGAACAGGGGGGGATCCACTGGCCCTGCACGGGCACGGATCATCCGGGGACGCCCTGCCTGCACATGGATCAGTTCACCTGCGGCCTGGGGGTGTTCCATGCCATCGATTACATCCCGCCGGCAGAGGTGCCGGACGAGGAATACCCGCTCTTCCTGACGACGGGGCGCGTCCTTTATCAGTACCACACGGGGACGATGACCATGAAAGTGGAAGGGCTGAACGATCGGGCCCCGGAATGCTTTGTGGAACTGTCGGCGGAGGACGCCGACCAATGGGATGTCAAGACCGGCGACCGGCTGAAGGTCACGTCGCGCCGGGGGGAGATCGAGGCCAAGGCGCTTGTCTCCAATAAAGCGGTCAAGGGCACCATCTTTTTGCCGTTCCACTATGCGGATGCGGCGGCGAACCGGTTGACCAACGCAGCCCTGGACCCCGTCTGCAAGATCCCGGAGTTCAAGGTGTGCGCAGCCAAAATCGCCAAGGCCTGAGCGACCCGCGCCGGCGAGAATAGAGGCCGGCTCCGGTCGTGTCCTCCGGCGGATGGGTTATCTTGAAGGAAAAGCGTCGAGGAGAGCGATTATGCTGGACCGAAAACACCTTCCAGCCCTGAATCCGGATCTGAGCGGGGATGTCATGGCGAAGGTCGACGAGGTGCTCGACGGTCTGAAGGACAAGCCGGGGAGCCTCATCCCGGCATTGGAGGCCTGCCAGCGCATCGTGGGCTATCTGCCGCTGGAGCTTCAGGACTATATCGCCGAGCGTTTGAATATCCCCGGCAGCACCCTTTACGGGGTGGTCACGTTTTATTCCTTCTTTTCGATGACGCCGAAGGGGCGGCATCCGATCAAGGTGTGTATGGGAACGGCGTGCTATGTCCGCGGCATCGCGGAGGTCGCACGCCGTATTTCCGCCGAGTATCATCTGGAAATCGGGCAGACGACGGAGGACCGCCGGTTCTCTCTGGAGGCTGTCAGGTGCCTCGGGGCCTGCGGGCTTGCGCCGGTGGTTGTCGTCGGGGACGATATCCACGGCGGGGTGACGTCGGATCGGGTGATGAAGATCCTGGAACGTTATCCATAGCCGCCTTTTTCTTAGTCAAGAGCCTGTCTCGATCCGCCGTGCCGCGCTGTATTCCTGTCCTTTCGATTTCTTCCAAGCCTTCTGACCAATGTTTGCACGGCAGGCAGGTATGGAGCCGGTCTGCGTTTTTTCCCTAGACATGAGGAGGTCCCAGGATGCAACCATTTCGAACCGAAGTGTTTCTCTGCGGGGGCACGGGTTGCCATGCGTCGGGAAGCCGGGAAGTCAAAAAGGTCCTGCTGCAGGAGATCGCCCGGCACGGGCTCGAAAAAGAGATCCGCGTGACCGAAACAGGGTGCAACGGGTTTTGTGCGCAGGGCCCGGTCATGGTGGTGCAGCCCGAGGGGATTTTTTATCAGAAACTGAAGGTGGACGATATTCCCCTCCTTGTCGAGGAGCATTTTCTGAATAAGCGTCCGGTCGAGAAGCTGTTCTACGAAGAGCCGACCTCGCGCGAGCGTATCCCGAGGATGAACGATATTCCTTTCTATGCCCGGCAGACGCTGATCGTTCTGCGCAACCGCGGGGCGCTCGACCCGGAGAACATCGAAGATTACGTCGCACACGGGGGGTACGTTGCGCTCAGGAAGGCCCTCCTCGAGATGACCTCGGAGGCCATCATCGCGGAGGTCAAACAATCAGGGCTCAGGGGCCGAGGAGGCGCCGGGTTCCCAACCGGCCTCAAGTGGGAGTTTGCGTGCAAGGCCACGGGTGAGACCAAATATGTCTTGTGCAACGCCGACGAGGGGGATCCCGGTGCATTCATGGACCGGAGCATCCTCGAGGCCGATCCCCATGCCGTGCTGGAGGGTATGATCATCGCCGCAAAGGCGGTCGGGGCCCGGAGCGGATACATTTACTGCCGTGCCGAATACCCGCTGGCCCTGCACAGGATGGAGATTGCGATCGAACAGGCGCGGCGGCACGGCTTCCTCGGCGAGAATATCCTGGGCAGCGGCTTTGGATTCGATCTCGAAATCTATCAGGGTGCCGGCGCATTCGTCTGCGGAGAGGAAACCGCCTTGATGAATTCGATCGAGGGCCGGCGCGGCATGCCGCGGCCAAGGCCGCCGTTTCCGGCTCAGCAGGGGCTCTGGAAGAAGCCCACGGTGCTCAACAACGTCGAGACCTACGCGAACATCGCCCAGATCATCAACAACGGCGCGGCCTGGTATGCCGGCATCGGGACCGAATCGAGCAAAGGCACCAAGGTCTTCGCCCTGACAGGCGACGTCAACAATATCGGTCTGGTGGAGGTTCCGATGGGGACGACCCTCCGGACCATCATCTTCGATATCGGCGGGGGGATCCCCCGGAAGCGGAAATTCAAGGCGGTCCAACTGGGCGGCCCTTCGGGCGGCTGCATTCCGGAGGAATTGCTCGATGTGTCGGTGGATTTCGAATCGATTGCCAAGGTCGGGGCCATCATGGGCTCCGGCGGGATGATCGTGATGGACGATCAGACCTGCATGGTGGACATGGCCCGGTTCTTCATGGATTTCATCCAGGATGAATCCTGCGGGAAGTGCACGCCCTGCCGCGAGGGGACCAAACGCATGCTCGAGATCCTGGAAAGGATCACGCAGGGTAAGGGGGAGCCGGGGGACATCGAGAGCCTCGAGAGCCTGAGCCGGACCATCAAGGATTCCGCCCTCTGCGGGCTCGGCCAGACCGGGCCGAACCCGGTGCTCTCGACCCTGCGGTATTTCCGGGACGAATACGAGGCGCATATCTACGAGAAGCGCTGCCCGGCGAAGCGCTGTCCGGCCCTTATGAAGTTCGAGGTCAATCCGGATGCCTGCATCAAATGCGGTCTCTGTTTCCGGAACTGCCCGGTGCAGGCGATTACCTGGAAAAAGAAGGAGACGGCCTTCATTCACAAGGACAAGTGCATCAAATGCATGACGTGCATTACGCACTGCCCGGCCGATGCAATCGATTAGCGGTTTGCAGGACTCGCCTTCCGAGGCATCGAGGCCGTTGAATGTGCTGAGTTCCGGCCGGAGAGGGTCGCCCGCATGGGCGTAAGCATGAAAACGAGCCGTGCAAATCTCGAAAACACCCTGCATCATCTCAATTACCGATGGAACCTCGAGGCGCTCGCCCTTTGGAAAGGGATCGAGCCGCCCTTCAAGGCGCACGAGATCTATGCCGGCTACGAACGGTTCTTGAGCCTCGAAACCCTCCGCGCCATCGATGCCATGGCTGCCGACGGCGACAGGACGCGCCTTCGGCACGCCCTGATCGACCACTACCTTCAAAACATCCTGTTACCGCACGAAACGGAGATGCGCACCTGGATGCGGGGTGCATCGGCGCATGTGGACGGCCGGAAGATCTACTTTGGCGACATCATCCCGTGGTGCCAGAAGGCGAGCACCCTGGAGCAGCGTCTGATCCTGCAGAAGGAGACCGGGCCGCTCTGCAAGTTCCTGAGGCCCTTCGCCCTGAACTACTGGAGCATCATGCTGGAGACCCTCCGGGAGGACTTGGGTTTTGCGGACTACCGGGATTACTGCAGCAGTAAGAAGGGCCTCGATTACGCCCCCTATGTCGGCAGGATGGAGGCGCTTCTCGAGGAAACCGCCGACCTCTATTTCCCCGCCATGGACCGCTGGTGCCGCGCCTGCTATGGGCGCGCGCTTGCCGGCCTCACCCGCTTCGATGCCATCCACCTCCTGGGGATGGCCGAGTTCGATCCCCTTTTTCCTGACCGGACCCTCGATTCCACCCTGGATTTTTTCGGGTATTGGGAGATATCCCTGCCCGGCATCCCCGGGCTTCAGCTCGACCTCGGACGGGAGAGGGGCAAGAGCGCCCAGGCGATGTGTTTCATTCTGCAGGTCCCCGAGGAGGTTTATGTCCTCATGAAGCCCGAGGGGGGGTGGGTGGATCTGGAGACCCTCTGGCACGAACTGGGTCACGGCCTTTCCGCGGTCTTCACCTCACCCGATCTCAGCATCGTGGAGCGGGATCTCGCCACCACCTACAGCCTGTCCGAATCGTTCGCCTTCCTGCTGCAGAACCTGAGCCTTTCCCAGCAGTTTCTACGGGGGTATCTCGGCCTCGCGGAGGAGGACGCGGAGCGCCTGGCCTACCACAAAACATTGAAAGACTTGGCCTTCTTCCGCCGCTACGCCGCCAAGTTCCTGGCCGAATATGCCATGTTCGAGTCGGGGGATATTTCCGACGGTCGGGTCTATGCCGATCTGATGTTTCGGCACACCGGCTTTTATTATCAGCCCGAGAGTCACCTGTTCGATCTCGTGCCGGAGTTCTACAGCCTGGATTACATCCTGGGCTGGATGACGGAGGCGATCCTGGAGGCCGAACTGCAGAGCCGGTTCGGGGAGACGTGGATGTTTGAGGCTGGGGCGGGAGAGGTCCTGAAAAAGTGGTGGGCGCAGGGCAACCGTGAGGATATCCAGACGTTTCTTTCAAGAAACCATCTTGGGCAGCTCGGACCGGATGCCCTTCTCAGCCGATGGCGAAAACGTCTCCAGGCATCCTGATCGGCTGCGGAGTCTTTTCCCGGGCAGCATCTTTTCATTCCTCATGCCCTCTTGAGTTGCCGGCGCTGTGGATTGCCTTTCTGTCTCGATGCCACCGGGAACAAACTACTTGGAAGCGCGGAGCGGTCTTGTTGCCCTATCCGGCAAACCGGTTCCTCGATCCGTTGGAGTTTTTTGGTTCCCCAATGCGACAATGGAAAGAATTCGATCGCCCGATGGCTCGGATTGACGCCTCGCCGCTTCAAAACCGCCCGGTGTCTTAACATGGTTCAAAGCATCATGTGACGGTAGATATCTTTCGGGTGGACCGGCGCCTGTTCCATAACCATAACCGTTTCCAGTGCCCCTTTCACGTATACGGAGCAGGTCGCCATTCCATCGGTGTCGCTGTAAGCCAGCGCAATAGCCGCTGCGGTCTTGCACTCGTCTTCGGATGGTTTGCCTGAAAGAAGGACGGAAGGGCCCGGTACGTTCACCGCCGTTAGGATGAGGTCGCCCGGTCTCTGAAGGGCTTCGATGGCCTCGTTTTCGGCCTTGTTGCGGCCGACGGCAATCTTTGCATCGGGTCCCAGCCGAAAATGCCGTCCGAGCTTGAGAAGTTCGATCTGGTGGAATCCCGGGTCCGGTGTGTGGGCCAGGAGATCGCGCAGTCGCTTCGAAAAGACGGGTTCGGTCAGGAGGCAGCCGCCGCCGGGCGCCGGGTAACGCATGATATTGAAGCGGCGGGCCATCGCCATCTGCGGCTTGCGACTCCGCCCCTGAAAATCCTCCAGCCGCTCGCGGTCGACCCAGCCCTTTTCTTCCGGGATGCTCATCGGCAGGCGCTTCGCCGACAAAGGTCGCAGGAGAAGCCCGTCCAGGTCGCTTTCCGCTTCGACCACGCGCAGGGCCTGCCGGTTCTGGCTCATGGGCCGCTGTCCGAGGACCTCGCCGCTGATTACGAAAGAGGCCTCTTCTGTTGCAAGCATTTCCCCCGCGATGCGGAACATCAGGGCGTGGCAGTCGATGCACGGATTCATGTTGCCGCCGTAGCCGTGGCGGGGGTGCTTGACGACCTCGAAATGGCGTTCCGTGATGTCGACGATTTTGAAAGGCAGGCCCATGGAGCGGGCCGATTCGATGGCCTTGGCCGGGCCGAAAAAAGGGGTTTCAAAAAAAAAGGTCAGGACATCGACGCCCTGGTCCTTGATCAACGCTGCGGCAAGCATGCTGTCAAGGCCCCCGGAAAAGACGCACAGGGCTTTCATCCAGACGACATTCCTCCTCGATCAGTTTTTTACAGCCCTGCAGCGGCCAGGGAATGCACCAGCGCCGCTTGTTCTTCGTTCAGTTCCTTGGGGATGCCGATCTGGATCTCGACATAGGCGTCCCCGCGTTCCCCGCCGTTCATCTGAGGCAGGCCGTATCCCTTCAGTCGAAATTTGGTATTCCCCTGGGTGCCGGGGGAGACCTTCAGCTTCAGGTCTTTGCCGTCGATCGTCGGCACCTCCACCTCGGTGCCGAGAACCGCATCGGAAAAGGAGATGTTCTGCCGGACATAGAGATCGTTGCCTTCTTTCCTGAAGACGGGATGCTGCAAGGCCTTGATCTGGATGTAAAGATCCCCCGGGGGTCCGCCGTTGTGCGATGGATGCCCCTTGCCTGCGAGGCGGAGCTTTTTCCCTTCGGAGATCCCGGCCGGGATCTTGACGGATACGCTTTCCGGATTTCCCTGGAGCGTATAAGAAATGACTTTTGTGGTCCCTTGGGCGAGCTCTTCGAGGGTCAGAGGCAACTCGTAGATCACATCCTGGCCTTTCCTGGGTGCGGCTGCCGTCCGTCCGCATCGGCCGCCGAAGTCACCCCCGTTCTGAAAATGGGAACCGCGACCCCCACCTCCCGCGCCTCCGAAGAGGTGACTGAAAACGGAATCGCCTCGGCCGCCCCCTCCGGCAAAGCCGAATTCCTTGAAGATGTCACCGAAGTCGAAGTTCCGGAATATGTCTTCCTGGCTGTAGCGGTTGCCGAATCCCTCCGCCCCGAATGCATCGTACTGACGACGCTTTTCGGGATCGCTCAGAACGGCGTACGCCTCACTGATGTCTTTGAATCTGGCCTCCGCCGCCTGGTCGCCGCCGTTGTGATCCGGATGGTACTTCATGGCCAATTTGCGGTAGGACTTCTTGATTTCTTCCTGGGAGGCTGTTTTGGATATACCCAGGATCTTGTAATAATCTTTGCCGGACATAGGCATACCTGTCCCGTGAAATTTGACCGATAAAAAGCTAACCAATATTAGTCACCATCCTGTTAAAGTCAAGGCGGCGCGGAAGCCCGGTCAGGTAAAAAGCGGGTGTTGCATCTTGGCGGGAATGCTGGCAGGATGATCAGGCTGCAGAGCGGGTTCAGAGGTGATGCAGGCAATACGCCCGCTCCGCAACGGTTCGGGGCCCGGACCCGGGATGCGTGATGCCGTGGATAAGGCGGTTCGGGAAAGGGGGAACAGTGTGAAAGATCTAAAAGAAGATTACAGAGGTGTCAAGTCGCCGGCAGGACGGGGGTTGCAACGCATCGGCATCCTGGCTTTGGGCGGGTTGCCCCTGGGGGTTTTTGCCGGTGCATGGTTGTGGCACCGGTGGGACAAGCTTTTCGATGGCTGGGGCTACTTCTGCGGTGCCCTGGGGAATCTTTTTGCGCTGCTGGGCTTGTCGTTGGCGGTGGTGATGGTGTGTCTCGGCGCGCGTCCCCGGTGGATCGAACGGCGCTTCGGCCTCGACCGGATGCTCAGACTGCATCAGGTGATGGGTCCTGTGGTGGTGGGGTTCCTGATGCTCCATGCCTTTCTGCGGACTCTGAAGGTATCGCTCGTGTCCGAAGGGGTTTGGCGCTGGGATTTCCTGACCACACTGAGCTATGAAAACTGGACCGAAACGGCCCTCTCCGGCGCGAGGATCGCACTGGCACTGGTTATCGCGACCTCTGCACTCGCCAAACTGGGGCGGTATTTCCTGCCCTTTCACCTCTGGAAGATCCCGCACCTGCTTCTCTATGCCGCCGTGGCGCTGGGGTTTACCCACAGCATCATCGTGGGCGACGATATGCTTCACTTCCCCTATGTCCTTGTATGGGCAGGCCTGCTGCTGTTTTTCCTGTGGACTGCAACTCAGCGTTTTCGCTATATCGGAAGCCGGAGGCAGCTTTTTAGCGGTGTCCTCGTGAAGGCAACGCCTGAAACCCATGATACGAAGACCCTTCGGGTGGCCCCTAAGGCCGGCTCCGCACTCGTCAAGCAGCGTTTGCCCGGTCAGTTCGCCGTCATCCGCTACAAGCGGATCCACGGCTACAGCCAGCCGCGTCCGTTTACCATCTCTGCCCCGCCGGCGTCGGACGACCTTACGTTTACGATCAAGCAGACGGGCCGTTTTACGCGGAAGCTTCACAAGCTGCGCGAGGGGTCGGGCATCCTTTGTGAAGGGCCTTACGGGGTGTTTGTGCCGGATCTGGAGCGGGAGCGGAACCTTGTCCTGATTGCAGGCGGCGTCGGGATAACCCCTTTCCTGAGCATCATTCGGCATATCCAGCTGCAGAAGCTCGACATCCGAACAACCCTGATCTGGGCCAACAAGACCCGGAAAGATTGCATTGCCGGCGAGGAGTTGGCGGGGATGGCCACCCAGGGTCTTTTCAAACTGGTCCACGTCTTCAGCCGCGAGGCCTCAGGCAAGGAGGCCCCCGGGCAGGGCCCCGTATATACTGAGACCGGCCACATAGACCGTGGCATCCTCAAGAAATATATCGAACCTGAACGCGCCTCCTACTATCTCTGCGGTCCACTCGCGATGCAGGACTTCGTCCTCCGAGAATTGAAGGCGGGCCTCGGCGTGCAGCAGAGGCAGGTCAAGCGGGAACTCTTCTTCTGGTAAAGCAATCGGGTCTAAAGCAATCGGGTCGGACCAGATTAATGTGTTGAATATATTCGAATAAGACCTCTAGGAAAGGCACTTTCAGGGCTTAAACCGCCCATTTTGGTACGAAAAAGGAATATCATGGCTAAAAAGAACACATGGGAGATGTTTCTCAACGTGTTGAAAAATCCCTTGTGTCCAGGATGTTCAAAAACAGCTGAATGCAAGGGTTCCGGAATCCCGTGGACTGAGGCGCACGTACCAGTGCAGTGCGCCTCAGTGACAGGGAATGGGCACAACGCTGCAGACGGTGGTTTTTCAACGGCCTGTCAACCGAGTTCCAGCCGGGCAAGGATCGGGCATGTGAGGGAAGATATGGGCAGGGCATATGTACACGGCTACGACCTTCGAGAAAATATCCGTCTGCAGGATCAGGCTGCGACCTTGATCGAGCTGTTGCATTCCGACACGTTTTACCCCCCGGGGCACTCCGTTCTCGAAGCGGGGTGCGGCGTGGGGGCGCAGACTTGCACCCTTGCGGCAAACAGCCCGGGTGCTGTGATTACTTCTGTCGATATCTCTTATTCGTCCCTCTGTGAGGCCAGGCAGAGAGCAATGTCGGCCGGGCATGACAATGTCCGGTTCCTGCAGGCCGATATTTTTCATCTGCCGCACGAGCAGGATTCCTTTGACCACATTTTCGTCTGCTTCGTCCTGGAGCATCTCGACCGGCCGGTCGAGGCGCTGCGGATACTGAAGACTTATCTGAAACGGGGCGGCACGATCACCGTGATCGAAGGAGACCACGGTTCGACTTATTTCCATCCCGACAGCGCTGCGGCGCGCCGGGCGATCCAATGCCAGGTCGAATTGCAGCGCCGGGCCGGCGGCAACGCCATGATCGGCAGAACACTCTACCCCCTTTTGAAGGAAGCCGGATACTGTTCCATTCATGTCTCTCCGCGGATGGTCTACGTCGATTCGAGCAGACCGCAACTGGTGGATGGCTTCACGAGGAAGACATTCACGGCCATGATCGAGGGGGTGCGAAAGGCAGCGATCGAGGCCGGGATCGTCGAGCCGGATGTCTTCGAACAGGGAATCCGGGATCTCTACCGTACGGCCGAGCCTGATGGGGTCTTCTGCTACACGTTCTTCAAGTCGGTGGCCTTGAAATGAATTTTGCGTTGGTGATGAGATGGATTCGGCAGTCGATCCGTCGTCGGATCCGCCTGGCCGGCCAGCCCTGCCTTCAGGCTGACTGCGAACTCAGGTGCGCTGGTGCCATAAGCGACGACGGTCAGACCGATAACGAGTGGCGGCAATCCTATGGCGCGAGCCATCCCGCTCGCACCGCGCACCAGCAGTTCCGCGCCGAGTGTCAACGCAGCCAACCCGATGAAAATCATGACCAAAGCCATGCTGACTATCCAGGTTTCACAAGCGAGGGAGCGGGAACGATGATTGCCCCCTTATCCAGGCGGCAATTAACTGCCCTTTTGGAGGCGGGAAGTATGCCAGGGGCCTTGTTCGAGCCTCCTCGAGGTGTCAGCGTTCTCGCGGAGATATCCACTCCCGAGGATATTCGCAAAGAACGGCGCCGATGGTTTGCAGCCCGTTGAGATAGCGGGTGTGCATGATGGCGATCCCCATGAGGCCTGCCAGAACGCGCAGCGAGTCCACATCACGCTCCGAAATATCCCATGCCTGGCGCTGATACAGACGAAGGATCCCGATGATCTCGTTCAGATAGGGAATGGGGACGGACACAACGGCTCCGATCCCCTCTTTCAGCGTCTCCTCGGGATACTGCAGCTGGGTATCACGGCTGACGTCTCGGATGATGATGGTTTCCCCTCGCATGGTGGCCGCAACGCTTTTCTCAGCGGAGACAGGCCCCTTCCCGAGGAAGGTCAAGCTCAAGCCGAAGCTTGCAGCCCTCTCCAACTCGTTCGACTCCCTATTGAGAAGAAGCAACGAGCAGCCCTTGATATCGAGAGCTCCGACGAGCAGCTGGGTCATGTGATGGAGCATCACTTTGAGGTTGCCCCATTCCCCTGCAATGGCCCGCGTAATGATCTTAAAGGCTTCTATGGTGATCTTGTCTTCAGGCATTATCCTTCACCCCAAAATGAATCATCGGTCATTGAAATCCTCAAACGTCTTTCGAAAGAGGAGTTGAAGCCTCGAGGGCCCAGGCTCGTCGGAAAGCGCTTGACGTACATTGTTCACGTAATGATGCAGATCGCGACACCTTTCAAGGATTCCATGACGGCCTGATAAACATTCTTGGCGAAGATCCGCCACACGTGACTTGGCCGGAAGGTCAGTACGACGACGTCATATTTTCCTTCTTTGACGGTTTCAACGATCTCCTCTGCCTCGTCTCGACTGCTTTCCCTGAAGATATGGTCGACTGAATCCCTCTTGAAACCAGCCTCGACGAGGCGGTCCTTGGTTTCCGCCAGGCGGTGCTCGTACTCCAGGAGTTGCTTTTCAATGCCGTTTCGTACGATCGCCTCCCCGATGGCCGCAGGCCAGGACCCCAGGGACTTGGAGTAATCGGGGGCTTCACTGGGCAGGGGAGGATACGAACTGAAAATCGTTATCGAGACCCCCTCCCGGTCGGTAAAGGTCCGCAGCACAAATTCCAGGGCCTTCTCGTCTTTTTCGGTAAAGGTAAAGGTAAGGAGAATTTTCTGCTTATCAGCCATGTGCTTCCCTCTGCCCGCAAAAAGGTTCATGAATCGGGATGGACCCTTGAGCCCCTCCGCGCCCCGAAGGCCTTCATCCGATGGATGTGGCGATGATCAGGCCGAAAACCATGGCGAACAGGGCAAAGCTTTCAACAATTCCGACGGCGGCAAAGCATTTCCCAAAGACCTCCGGCTTCTTGGAGGAGGCCAGGATGCCGGTGGCAGCCACCTTTCCTTGATAGATCGCCGAGATGCAGATTCCTATGCCGCAGAACAGGCCGATACCTAGCAGGGCGAGTCCGGCAGCGGCATCGATCTTACCGAGAAGTACGAACATGAGAACCACGCCGTAAATCGTCTGTGAGGAAGGGGCGGCCGACATGCCGATGAACTTGCCGTGCCCTTCTTCCACCTTAGCCATGACTCCGTGGGAGGCGGCACCGGCAATGCCGCAGCCGATCGAGCTTCCCAAGGCCGGTATCCCTATTGCGCAGGCACATCCCACATACCCCAACATCGTGTTAATGTCCATCTTGACTGTCTCCCATTCTCTAGTGTTGTGTTTTTCTCAGACAAAAAGGTTTATAAATCAAACCATCTCCCGTAAAGCACCACCGGTACCATTCGAGGAAATTGAGCCGAAGCCCGTGGATGACTCCACCCATCACACCGAGGAGCAGGTTCACGGAATGCCCCGCGATGAGGACCAGAGTGGCGAGCACCCATCCGACATACGGCACGCCGTTGACGATGCCCTCGGCGAGGGTATTGAACGTCTGGGCCATATAAACCGTTGCAATGCCCAGGGCGAAGAGCCGCAGATAGGAGAGGACATCCGAAAAAACCTGTACGATACCCAGAAGTCCGTTCAACCCTTCCAGGACCCGAAAGATGGGATTCCTGCTCTTGGAGGAGAAGAAAAAGACGATGGCCAGGCCGATGATCGTACCGTAGGTGGCGAAAGGGTTGTCAGGGGCGCCTAGCATCTTACCGCTCACCAGAAAATAACCGGCCCAGATGGTGATGATCCAGCCTAGGGAGGCGTAGGCGCGGGTATTTTTAAACTGAATGATGTGGGAGAGCGAGATGTGGATCATGCCGATGATGATCGACAGGATCATGGCATTGTTTTGGCCTTCCTTCGTGCTTACATCCAACAGGCAAAGCTTCCATAGGGGATTTTCCCGATCGATCTGTAGCCCGAAATAACCTATGGTAATGACGCCGTAAATGGTCACCGATGCGCTCAGCAAGTACATCAAACGGAAAAAACGGACTGCAAAGGGTGATGAACTTTTGAATTTGCGCTGCAGAAGAAAGGTGACCGCCAGGAGTGTGAGGCCATAGCCCGCATCGCCGATGATCATTCCGAAAAAGACAGCGAAGCAGTACAAAACGAATCCGCTCGGGTCGAAATCCTGATAACTCGGGTGGGAGTAGACTTTTACCAGATCTTCGCCGGAGTCGAAGGCGGGTTTGTTGGTGAGGAGGACAGGCACCTGCTCGTTGTCGGAAGGTTTTTCGCTGAAATAATGGAGGGCGAAAGACGGCCCGATTTTTGCGATGAGTTCGGCCTCTGGAAGCGGGGACCAGCAGGATACGGTGAAGAGATTGCCATCGAGCGCTGCTCCGGCGTTCAATACGGCGCGGCGATATTCCAGCAGATCGGTCAGCTCCGTCTCGGTCCTTTTCAGGGTCTCCAGATGCGCAGCCAGCCGGCGGTATTCCGATTCGATGCGCTCGAGTTCGGCGGTTTTGGCATCCAATTCCCTCTGAATGATGGAGACATTCTTGGAAGGGATTTTCTCTTCGGGCACGGGCAATACGACCGGTCCTAAAGAGGCCGTCACGAAGCACACCTCACCCCGGCTGATTCCTACTACCCGGTGATAAATGTGCTCCAGGGGCAGCGTTTCGAAAACCTTCTGGGAAACACGAAAAAACTGGATGTTCAGGCCGCTTTGACGCAGGGCATCGAGTTCCTGGACGTCAAAATCACCCCACACCTCCTGAAGGAACAGCTCCTTTTTCAGCGCGGCGATCTCTGCCAGGAGAAGGGTTTCTCTTTGGGCCAGGGTCTCGCGCTGCGAGCAAAGGGCCAGACCTGAGAGGGGCTCGGGCGGCTCGGCGGGGGTGGTACCTACGTTCTTTGAAGTCAGGATCTTCCTGGCCTCAGTCACTCGGGCGAGGGTTTTGACGAGGTCCTGGGGTTCGGCCGCCTCCTTCGGGTGACGAAGATGTACGACGCCAACCTCCTGCAGACGCTCTAAAAACCGCTCTTTATCCGCCTCGACGCCGACGAATGTAATCTTTCGCATGGGGACGATCATGTCTAACGCGCCTCGTTCTGCTGGATCTTCTCTTTGGCGAGCTTGGCCCGCCCCACGGCGGCGGTCTCTTCGTCGCCAAGGAAGATTTTGATTCGGCGGATGTTCTCTTTGAGTTCAGGGATCAGCTTCTTTTCGAAGAGGTTGCATCGCTGCGTCGTGATCCGCAGTTCATCCTGGATGAGCCGTTCCTTCTGGAGAAGGAGCCGAAGCTCTTCCCGGAGGGCGGTCAGGTGCCGCATGACCTGAATGGCGGTATCCAGCCAGAACGGGGTTGCGAACAACGAGTACGGCCGTTCTTTGAAAACCACTGCCTTGAATTCGGGAACATCCACGCCGGCAATGTTATCCCTGTGGGTTACGATTTTCTCGATGTCGAGAAAATCCTTGATATCCACCGCAGGGTCGGTGAAGTAGCGGCTCCAGGCCGAGACACGGTCGGCTGTCTCCCTGACCATCCTCCGCTTCTCCTCGATCACCGGCTCCATCTGCCGGATGACGAGCTGCAACTGCATCTTTTTCAGTTGGAGAATGGGCAGGAATTTTTGATACTTCGCCATTGCATCGCGCTGGGCCTTGAGCGCGGTCTTATTGTATTTGAGTTTCTCCGCCATGGTCCCTCGATGGCCGCCGTCAGGCGGCCTTCTCCACTTTTTCCGCTGCCGGCCAGTGTTTCTGGATGAGTTGGTCCTTCAAGCCGGTCTGCACCGGCTCGAAATGCCTCCCGAGGATCTCCCAGCAGAGGTCCAGGGCCCGCTCGATCGGTATATTGACGTTCAGGTCCATCAGTTCGGTCTCGAAGTCTTTGCCGTAGGCCAGAAGCGTCTCGTCCCATCTGGAGAGCTTGAACCCCATCGCGATTTTGTTGCGTGATTCGCGGGAGTCGGAGTAGAGCCGGATCATGGTGTTCATGATGTCGTTGTGGTCTTCCCGAGTCACCTTCGAAACGACGTTCTGCTTCAGGCGGCTCAGCGAACCGAAGGGATCGATGGCGCCGTTGTGGAGATAAAATTGCCCCTCCGTGATATAGCCCGTGTTGTCCGGAACGGGATGGGTCACGTCGTCGCCGGGCATCGTGGTGACGGCCAGGATCGTGATGTCGCCGAGCCCCTCCATGTCCACCGCCTTTTCGTAGCGGGAGGCCAGCTGGGAGTAGAGATCCCCCGGGTAGCCTCGATTGCTCGGGATCTGCTCCATCGAGATGGAGATCTCCTTGAGCGAGTCCGCAAAGTTCGTCATGTCCGTCAAGAGGACCAGGACGCGCCTGCCTGCCTCGGCAAACCGCTCGGCTGCCGCCAGGGCCATGTCCGGCACGAGCAGGCATTCCACGACGGGGTCCGAGGCGAGATGGATGAACATGATCACGCGGTTCATGACGCCGCTCTCCTCGAAGGTGCGTCTGAAGAAGGTAAAATCGTCGAACTTGAGCCCCATGCCCCCCAGGATGATGACATCGGCTTCCGCCTGCATCCCGACCCGAGCCAGAAGCTGATTGTAAGGCTCCCCGGGGATGCTGAAGATCGGCAGCTTCTGGCTTACCACCAGGGAGTTGAAGACATCGATCATGGGGATGTTCGTCCGGATCATCTGGGTCGGGATGATCCGGTTGGCCGGATTGAAGGAGGGTCCGCCTATGGGGATCTCCTCCTCCACCGGTTCGGGCCCGCCGTCGATGGGGACCCCGCCGCCGCTGAAAATCCTGCCCAGCATGGAGTCGCCGTACCTGACCTGCATGGGATGTCCCAAGAAAAGGACCTTGTCATCCGTCGAAAGCCCCTTGGTCCCCCCGAAGACCTGCAAGGTCGCAGCATCTCCGGATACCCGGATGACTTGACCCAGGGTCTTCTTGCCCGGGGATTCGATGACAGCCAGTTCTCCGAGGCTCACGCCGCTGGCGTTCAGGGTGGCGATGTTCCCGGTAATTTCCCGAATCCTGGTAATGATTTCTCTCACGTCTCAACGCTCCAAAAAGACATTGATCTCCTGCTCGAACTGTTTGAAATTCTCGCTCCGCCATTCGGAGGAGTTCCAGTTTCTGAAAAGGGCGGTCAGCCTGAAAAAGAGGTTTCTCGCATCCTCTTTGTCCTTTGCGTCGATCCTTTTATTCAGGATCTCGATGACCTTGGTGAAGACATAAACCTGCCGCTCCATGGTGTTGAACGCATCGACCGCGTCGAAAGCATTCTGCTGCAGATAGACACCGTCGAGAAGCTCCATCTTGAGGAACAGGATGAAATCCCCCAGCGATGTCCCTTCTTCACCTACAACGTCCATACGCTTCTTGATCTCGTTTCCGTTGTGGATCAGTTGCTGGGCTTCCCTGACCTTGGGGATCCAGGCAGGATCCATCTTGTCCAGGGTGAGCCGCATCTGTTCCAGGTACTTCGACCAGGAGATCAGAGGATCGATCGCCGGAAAACGGCGGGCGTTGGACCTCGCCCATGTAAGGCCCAGAAAGGCGCCTACGACGGCGAGAGTCCCCTGCGTGACAGGCTCCTCGAAGTTTCCACCTGCGGGAGACACGGTCCCAATGACGCTGACCGAGCCCTGAGAACCGTCGGCGAGGCGGACTAGGGCGGCGCGTTCATAGAAATCGGCGATACGGGATTGGAGGTAGGCGGGGAAGGCTTCCTCGCCCGGGATCTCCTCCAGACGGCCGCTCATCTCACGCAAGGCTTGCGCCCAGCGGGAAGTCGAATCCGCAAGGATCAGAACGTCCAGGCCCATCTGACGGTAGTATTCGCCGAGCGTCATCGCCGTGTAGATGGAGGCTTCGCGGGCGGCTACCGGCATGGAAGACGTGTTGCAGATGATGATGGTCCTTTCCATCAGCGTCTTGCCCGTATAAGGGTCGGGCAAGTGAGGAAATTCCCGGAGCGTTTCGACGACCTCACCGGCGCGCTCCCCACAGGCGGCGACAATGATGATGTCGACATCCGCATACCGCGAAATAATCTGTTGGAGGACCGTCTTGCCGGAGCCGAACGGACCGGGGATGCAGGCCGTACCGCCCTTGGCCACTGGGTAGAAGGTATCGATGATCCGGCAGCCCGTTACGAGCGGCTCTACGGGGGGCAACCTCTCCTCGTAATGCCGCAGGGCGATCTTGATCGGCCATTCCTGCTTCAGGGTCAGTTCGTGCACCGTCCCGGCGGGATCCTTCAAGCGGGCAACCACATGGTCCACCGTGCAGTCGGCCTGGCCGCCGATATAGGTGACTTCCCCGCTGCCTATGAAATTGAAGGGGACGAAGATCTTGTGCGTAAAGATGCCCTCGGGGACGGTTCCGAGGACATCGCCGGCGGCCAGGGTATCTCCGATTTTGGCGACGGGTGTGAAGGTCCACGTTCGGTTTCTGTCGAGGCTGGGCAGGTAGACTCCTCGTTTCAGAAATAGGCCGCATTCGCGGGCCAATTCGGGGAGAGGGTTCTGGAGCCCGTCGTAAATCTGCCCGAGCAGCCCCGGCCCGAGTTCCGCGACGAGAAGGTCCCGGGTGTACTCGACCGGATCTCCTACTCGCACGCCTCGGGTATCTTCGAAAACCTGCATGTAGCAAACACCCTCACGCACTCGGATGACCTCGCTCTTGAGCTTGGCGTCCTGAGTGATGACGTAAGCGACCTCGTTCTGGCGAACACTCGTGTCGAAAGAGGCGGCAATCATGTTTCCGTATCCCGCCACAACCCTTCCGGTAGCAAGCGACATGTTAGAATTCCTCCAGTTGCTTCAGGATCTCCATTCCCTGTTTCTCGCTCAGGGCGAGGCCCTTTTCCAGGATCTGGAGTTTCAATAGGTAGGCGAGGATGATGTCGAAATCGAAATCCAGGGACTCCGTCATTTCCTCGAGGTTTTCCCAGATGATCCGCTCCATGATTTCCTGCATTTCCTGAGGCTCTTTGGCAGCGATCAACCGCTCGATCCAGGGATAATCGACGCTCAGGCCGAAATCCTCCGCCGTGCTCCGTTCAAGCGCATCGACCACCTCTCCCTCTCCGACAAGGTGGTCTGATGGCGGCAACCCCTTTCTGCGGGCTCGAACAGCCGCCATGATATTTCGCAGATCCCTTTCGAAGCGCAGATAGGCGGGCAGGAAACCGCCGGAGGCCTTATCGATGGCGTACGCATAATAGGCTTCATACAGGAGGCCGAGATTCTTTGGGGAGGGCCCCTCCAAAAGCAGCTGTTCCAGGACCGGGGCGAATTCCTCGAGAACCTCTTTGGGGGATTGGATCTGTTCTTTCCAGAACCCGCGGCCAAAAAGCTGCGGGGATATTTCCACGTCCTTGCCGGAGAGCAGGTGTTCGATCTGCAGCACGTCGCCGGCCAGCAGGACCAGCTCGATCTGACGCCGATCCTCTTCGCTGAATTGGTCCATTTCGTCCAGGAGATCGGCGACTCGGACCCGAATCTTCCTGTCATCCGGGTGGACCTCGGGAAGATAAGAAACGAGAAAGTAATACTTCATCGATTGCCCAGGTCCTTCGTCTCAATGGTCCTGAAAAATTCACGGAACCTGGGCGAAAGATACCGGAGGAAAAGCTCCAGAAACGCCTGGTCCGTAAAATCCAGTCTGACCGCCTCGCCGCGCTTTCCGATGATGAAGCCGAAGGAAACCGCGCCGCTTTGGAGATTCAAGGCCAGGCGATCTGGATCCTTGTCCGCCAGGGTTTTGATCAACCCGAGGGCAAACGCTTCGAACTTCTCTTGCTGCTCTTTCGACACCAGGACATCGATCTCGGCTCGGCCCGGCTGCTTAATGTACTCCCGGACGCAGGTTGCGATGAGCTCTTTCAGAAATCCGGTATCGTCCAGGGTGGCGGCCAGCGCCTTCTGCACCGGGAATGCGAGGAGGTTCTCTTCGATGGTGCGCTTGAGATCGCTGATGAGCTGGGTAGCCGCGATCTCCATGGAAGCGTGCAATTGTCTCTTTTGCCTCTCCGCGTCCTCTGCGGCCTTGGTCAGGATCCCCTCCGCTTCGGATCTGGCTCGTGCGAGCAGTTGAGCGGCTTCCTTTCCCGCATCCTCCACGATCTTCCTGGAGGCCTCCTGCCCGCTTTCCACCCCCTGTTTTCGCAGGGCTTCTATAAGTTCCTGCAACGTGTTGTCCGTCATGGCCACATGTCCTCTTCTCTTCGGCTGACGCCACTAAGGTTGTCTTCGGTTTCGGAGCCAGCTACGCTATATGTTATTGATGCAAACCCTAAAGACGCCTGAGATCTGTTGTCGACGGGTAAAGGAACCGCTCCTTCACCCCCTGTTTTTCGCTGCTTGGGGCCTTGGATGGACCTCCCTAGTGTCTATCCGGAAATGATTTCCCGGTACAACCCGGTTTCCAATCCGGAAATGAGTATTTTTTCTTCACACGCTTCGCGTGCTCAGTCCCACCGCTTAGCGGCGGGTCCCGGTTTGCCAATATCAAGGAAATCAAGCGTTTGCACGGAGGCGACCTGGTGGTTGCCGCACAAGCAAATGTGCAGATTGACGCGGAGATTGGCAAAAAAGACCCTTTCCGGATGGAAACTCCCTAACGGAGAAGGATACAAAGCCGTTTCAGAGGGTAGCCTCACGCGATCAAGCTCTTGAAAAACAATTTTGATGTTTGATTGTTGATAGATATTTATGTGTAATTTTAATAAATTATATAAAATTTAAAAGTAACGATCTTTGTTATGCTTTAGGTGTATTTCTCGATCAACCACAATAATGCGATGATCGCTGCGACAACTACGAAGAGTTTAACTGCGAAAATGCTCTGTTCCTTTATCGTGTATGTCTTGGGAGAATGATCTGGTTTGATTTCGTTATTCGGCTTGTTCTCAATAGTGTGCATGGGTTTCAAATCCTTTTTATTCATCAAATCACCTGAAGGTACAATGCACTGAAAACAGTTTACCTTACAGCAAGTCTGCAGTGAAAAGCCGGCATCACTCCATGTTGCACTGAAGGCAAGCCAATGCACTTAAAAAATCTACGAATAAAATGCTTTTAAAACGGAGGTTCTAGGAGAAAATGAAGGGAGGGGCTCGAACAAAAATCAACAAGATGTCTGTATGTTTGGCACGCTCGGCGGTTTCATCCAGATAAAAGGGATAGGATTCACTGGCGAAGCCGGTTTGTCCCTGTCCGTGAAGTATGGGCAGGAGAAAATCGGGCCCGGAAAGACGGGTGCGCTCTTCGGAAGAGAGGGCAATGGAAAAACTGCTGGAAGGCAGGAAGGTCAGGCGAACATTTTCAGAACTCGATCCGCCGGTGCCCAAATCGCCGGGCCGATGCAACTGAATCGTCGCCGACGACAAACAAAGCGCAGCCAATGAAAGCGTTACGATCCAGACACGACATTTTAACGCTACTTTTAACATGAGCATACTTCTAAGACCTTTCAAAATACTTGTCAAGAACTATTTTTACTTGTTTTATCTACCGGGTTATAAAGAAAAATGTGGATTTTTAACAATGGGATAGAGAATCGGAGTATGTCCGCGATGAGGGCGGGAAGGAAGTCTTTATCCAGGGAGGTTCCGCATGAGATCAGGTTCCTGCTGCATGGATTTCCCTTGGGGATTTGGAGGGCCCAGGCCGGAAATCGCGGCCCGTTTTTCGGGGCGGGAGTGCGGATCCACGGTGCCTGGAGGTCCTCGGCCGGTGCGAGACTTTTTCCGCTCAGCGCGCAGCTTGACCTTTTGCGCCTTATGTGTCATAAGGAAAGGTTGCTATCGATCGGCGATCATTACCATTGAGGTGAAACGAGCAGCGCATGAGTCTGGTTACCGTCATCAATCTTTCCTTGATGTTTCTCAACCGGCCCCTCTTCGAAGGGGTCGGTTTTTCGGTGGAATCCGGAGACCGGATCGGCCTCGTGGGGCCGAACGGAGCCGGCAAGTCCACGCTCCTGAGGCTCATCACCGGTGGAATGGCCCCCGATGACGGCGAGATCCGCATCGCCAGGGGGACCCTTGTCGGCTACCTGCCGCAGGATGTGCAGGAGAGCCTGTCGGGCCCACTCCTGCAGGCGGTCGTTGATGCGGTTCCGCAGCGCCGACAGCTGCGGGCGGAACTCGAGGAGGCGGAGGCGGCCCTGCGCGAGGCCGATGAGCCCGCCGGACAGGCGCGGCTGGCCGAGCGTTTGGCCGAACTTCAGGGGCGGATCGACCACCTCGAACAGACTTATCCCCTGCACGAAGCCGAGAAGATCCTCATCGGCCTCGGTTTCAAACAGGAGGAGTTTTCGCAGCCCGTTACGTCCCTCAGCGGCGGGTGGAAGATGCGGGCGGCGCTGGCGGGTCTCCTGTATCAGCGGCCGGACCTTCTCCTCCTGGACGAGCCCACCAACCACCTCGATATCCCCTCGGTCCACTGGCTGGAGCAGTTCCTGCAGTCCTACTCCGGCGCCATGGTCCTGGTGAGCCACGACCGCGAGTTCCTCAACCGGCAGGTCAAGCGCATCATCAGCTTCGAGATCGAGGGCATGCGCGTCTACTCCGGGAACTACGACTTCTATCTCAAGGCGCGCGAGGATGAGGAGCGCGCCCTCGAGGCGAAGGCCCGTAACCAGGAACAAAAGGTCAAAGAGGCGCAGAGATTCATCGAGCGCTTCCAGGCGAAGGCCTCCAAGGCGCGCCAGGCGCAGAGCAAGCTGAAACTTGTCCAGAAGATGGAGATCGTCAAGACCCACAAGCGGGTGAAGACCATTCACTTCACGTTTCCCGCCCCGCCGCAGAGCGGGCGCGAGGTCTTGCGGATCGAAGGGCTTTCGAAGCGTTTCGGTGCGAAGACCCTCTACCGCGATGTCACCCTCGGGGTGATGCGGGGCGAGCGCATCGCGGTCGTGGGTCCAAATGGCTGCGGGAAGACCACGCTTCTCAAGATGATCGCCGGCGAACTCCGGCCGGACGATGGCACCATCGCCCCGGGCCACAACGTCGAGATGGGCTACTTCGCCCAGCACCATTCCGATACGCTGGACCCGCACAAGACCGTGCTGGAGGAGGTCTACACGGTGGTGCCGCAAGAAACCGTGTCGTTTGTTCGGAACGTCTGCGGCGCCTTCCTCTTTTCGGGTTCGGACGTGGACAAGCCGATCGAGGTCCTCTCCGGGGGCGAGCGTGCGCGGGTGGCCCTGGCGAAGCTCCTGGTCAAGCCCGGGAACCTGATGGTCATGGACGAGCCCAGCAACCACCTGGACATCACCTCGTCCGAAAAGCTGATCGACGCCCTCGCAGGGTACCAGGGGACGCTCCTTTTCGTCTCGCACAACCAGTCTTTCGTGAACCGGCTGGCCACGAAGATCTGGGACGTAGGGCCGCATGGTGTGACGGAGTACCCGGGGAACCTGACGGAGTATTACGAGCACCTGGAACGGCTCGAAAGAACGGGGCGGACGCCGCTGTCCGCATCGGGGTTTGCGGCTGCGGCAGCCCCTGAAATCGGAGTGTCTGCCGCGCTCAAACCTCCCGAATCCAACGGCGGGCAGGCCCGCCCTAACCGGAAGGACCTCAAGCGTGAGCGCGCCGAGCGGCGCCGGATGATCTCCGAAAAGCTCCGCCCGATCGAAGCGGATCTGGCCGGGATCGAGATGCGGATCTCAGAGCTCGAGGCCCTGCAGTCGGACGCGGAAAAAAGGCTTGCGGATCCGGAGGTTTTCAAGGATAAGATTGAAGGGGTCAGGCTGCTGACCCAATACAACCAGGCCAGGAGGGATTTGACCGATCTGCTCGAACGCTGGGAGGCGCGGCAGGGGGAGCTCGAGTCCGCGAAGGCCGAGTTAGGAGTGCTGGAAGAGGCATGATGGATATCAAGGAAGAACACAAGGCCCTGCTGCGCGGCATGGGGCTCGAAGACGGAGATTTCGCGCTGTTCGACGGCAAGTGGGTGAAATACGAGATCGATCCGGAGAAGGGCGCCAGGATCTACGACCCTTATTACCGCACCCACTACAACGAGTATATCGGCATCGACGGGTGGAGCGCCTGGAGCAGCGAGAACGACACCTTCATGACCGACATCCTGAAGCCCGCCTGGGAAGAGGCCGAACGGCGCATTGCCGCGAGTCCGAGGCCCGGTGACAAGGAAATCGCCGACGCCTTGCGCTCCAAGTTCGGGGCGAAGCCGGAAGAAGACGCGCAATAGGGCTGCGCCCACCCATCATTTCTTGCCGAACGCCCGGGGAGACCTGTTCCCGCCATCCGCCCCCGAGGGGCGCCGCTCCAGGGCCGCCGCTGGATTGTCCTTTGAGTCTTTCCCTCATCATCGAGTACCTGAAGAATCACCGCGACTTCAGGGATGCCTTCGTTCATGACCGTTACCTCTCCCCCCAGGAGGCGGCCTATGGCGATGAGCCTCCACTCCGGCCGGAGCTGGCCGCGGTGCCGGCGCGCCTGGGGATCCCGCAGCTCTATAGCCACCAGTCCGAGGCCCTGCGCCTCCTCTTCGAGGGCAGGAACATCGTCGTCGCCACCCCCACGGCGAGCGGCAAGACCCTCGTCTACACCCTCGCGATGCTGCAAAGCCTCCTCGAAGACCCGGGTTCCCGCCATCTCTACCTCTCCCCGTTGAAGGCCCTCGCACGCGACCAGATCAAACAGCTTGCGCCCTGGCTCAAGGAGGCCTTGGGCCCGCCCGCCCGCGCTGAGGTCTACGACGGGGATACGAGCGCCTATGCGCGCAAGAAGATCCGGTCCGCGCCCCCGGAGGTGCTTCTTACGAACCCCGACATGCTCCATCGGGGGATCATGGCCTACCACGAGTCCTGGAAAGAGCTTTTCAGCCGCCTCCGCTATGTGATCCTGGACGAGGTCCATGCCTACCGCGGCATCTTCGGCTCCCACGTCAACCAGATCATCCGGCGTCTGAAGCGCATCGCCCGGAGCTACGGCGCAGACCCGCGCTTCATCCTGCTGTCGGCCACGGTGCACAACCCCGCGGAGTTCGCGGCACAACTCGTCGGGGAGGACGTCGCGGTGGTGGAGATTCCGGGCGCCCCGCGGGCCGGGCAGCACGTGGTGCTCCTGAACCCGCTCGCTGAAAGCCCGAGCTTCCTCTCGGCGAAACTCTTTGCGGAATGCATCCGCCGGGGACGGCGCACCATCGCCTTCACCCAGTCCCGGGTCCTGACGGAACTCATACATGTCTGGGTGACACAGCTTAGCCCGGAGCTGAAGGACCGGGTGAGTTCCTACCGGGCCGGCTTCATGCCGGAGGAGCGCCGGGTGATCGAACGGCAGCTCGCGCGCGGGACACTGCTCGGCGTGATCTCCACGAGCGCCCTCGAGATGGGGATCGACATCGGCAATCTCGATGTCTGCATCCTGGTGGGCTACCCCGGCACCATGATCAACACCTGGCAGCGCGGCGGCAGGGTGGGGCGCGCCGGCCGCGAGTCCCTGATCGTCCTCTTCGCCAAGCCCGACGCCCTCGACCAGTACTTCATGAAGCACCCGGAGGCCTTCTTCGAACGTTCCTTCGAGGCCGCGGTCCTCGACCCCGACAACGCCTATGTAGTGGACAAACATCTCCCCTGCGCCGCAGCCGAGATCCCGCTCACCCTCGAAGACGGCACATATTGGGGCGAAGGCCTCCCCCTGCGCCTCGACAAGCTGGAGCAGGCCGGGGAACTGGTGCGGAGCGCCGATGACCCGCCCACCTGGTACCCTGGCCGGCGCACCCCGCACCTCCAGGTGGACATTCGCTCGGCCGGGGAGCCCTTCACCATCTTCGACCGCGAGACCGGCGAGGCCGTGGGGACCATCGACGGGATCCGCGCCTTCAAGGAGTGTCACCCCGGGGCGGTCTACCTCCATCGGGCCGCACAGTACCTGGTGGACGACCTGATCCTCGCAAAGCGCGACATCGTGGCCCACCGGGAGCACCTCAAGTATTACACCCGCGCCCGAAGCGAGAAGGAGACGGAGATCCTCCGCATCCAGCGGAGCAAGCCAGCCGGGCAGTTCATCGTCCGGCAGGGGGAATTGAAGGTGACCGAGGTCGTGAGCGGCTTCGAGAAGCGCGCCATGCCCGGCCAGACCCTGATGGGCGTCTACCCCCTGGAGTTGCCCCCGACGACCTTCGAGACCATCGGTTTCTGGATCGAGATCGATGCGGTGATCAAGGATTTCGTGGAACGGAAGGGACTCCACTTCATGGGCGGGATCCACGCCATCGAGCACGCCTCGATCGGGATGTTTCCGCTCTTCGCCCTCTGCGACCGGAACGATGTCGGCGGCATCTGCTATCCTCATCACCCGCAGGTGGGGAAGAGCGCCATCTTCATCTACGATGGCCACCCGGGCGGTGTGGGACTGGCCCAACGCGGCTTCGATATGGTCCTCCCCCTCCTCGAAAAGACCTACGAGCACGTCCGGGACTGCGGCTGCGAGGAGGGGTGCCCATCCTGCATCCACTCGCCCAAGTGCGGGAGTGGCAACAAGCCGCTCGACAAGGCGGCCGCGCTCCTGATCCTCGAAGGCCTCATCGGGCGCATCCCCCTGAGCGACATGGCCGCCCCGGAAGAGGAAGAGGCGCCCGGCCCCGCCGCGGCCGCCGAGCCTGCGCTTTCTCCGGAGCCGAGGCGCGGGCCCCGCATCCTCTACTTTGACCTCGAGACCCGGAAGACGGCCCAGGAGGTCGGCGGCTGGCGGAACACCCACCTCATGCGCGTCGCGGTGGCGGTGCTTTTCGACGCCGCCCTCGAGCGGTTCGTCGCCTACCGGGAAGAGGAGGTGGACGCCCTCATCGCGCACCTCCAGGAGGCCGAACTCATCGTCGGGTTCAACATCCTCCGCTTCGACTACGCCGTGCTCGGTGCCTACACGAGCCTCGACCTCAAGACGCTGCCGACCTTCGACATCCTGGAGGATATCCACCGGCGCATCGGGTTCCGCCTGGGCCTGGGCCATCTGGCGGCCGAAACGCTCGAATCCGGCAAGACCGCCGACGGCCTTCAGGCCGTGGAGTGGTTTCGCCGGGGCGAGTGGGAAAAACTGACCGAATATTGTCAAAACGACGTGGCTGTGACCCGTGACCTCTTTCAGTTCGGCCTCGATCACGGCCACCTGGTCTACCGCGAAAGGCGGGAGCAGCGCCGGGTGAGGCTCCCCGTGGACTGGCGCCTCGAGGATCTTCTGAAGCGAACCCCCGGCGACCCACGAAAGGAGTGAAAGACGCATGAAGGCATTCGAGTGCCGCCTGTGCGGCACCTGCTGCTACGGCAAAGGCGGCATCGTGGTAAAAGATGAAGAGGCCCGCCGCATCGCGGAGTTCCTGGGGCTCTCCGAGACGGCGTTTCGTGACCGGTACTGTGAATCCCTCCATGGCCGGACCTACCTCAAGTGCGGAGACGACGGCTATTGCATCTTTTTCGACCGTGAAAAGATGTGCCTCATTCACCCGGTCAAACCCGCGCGCTGCGCGCTCTGGCCGTTTTTCCCGGCCAACGTGAAGGACCCCCAGGCCTGGGAATTGGCCAAGGACGCCTGCCCGGGGATCAGCCGCGAGTGCACCCATGAAGCGTTCGTCGCCCAGGCCCGCATCGATGCCCCCCAGGCCTTCACCGAACCCCTCGTCGAACCGCTCGAGCCCAAGAAATAGCGGGGCCGGGTGAATCCCTTCGAAGCCCTCGTCCGTATGATCTACCCGCCGAAATGCGCGGTCTGCGGCGCGTTCATCGACGATAACGAACCGTTTGCAGACAGCGCCTATCCGCTTTTCTGCCAGGCCTGCCTTGCCCAATGGGAATCTCTGTCATCCCCCCTTTGCACCTGCTGCGGGCAGCCGTTTGCGGGGTCTCACCAGGATGATCACCTCTGCGAGGCCTGCATCCGGAAGCCTCCCCATTTCGATGCCCTCCGTGCGCCGTTGATCTACGGAGAGAGCCTCACGAAGGCCGTCCACGCCTTCAAGTACCGAGCGCAGGAGCACCTGGCGAAGCCCTTCGGACGGCTCCTCGCCGACTATGCCGCCCGGTGGCTCGACGCGGCGCCCCGCCTCCTCGTGATGCCTGTCCCGCTTCACCCTCGGCGCCTCCGCGAGAGGGGTTTCAACCAGAGCCTCCTGCTCGCCCGCCCTGTGGCGAAGCGCCTCCAGGCGGATCTGGACTTCCTGGCCCTCACCAGGGTAAGATACACCCAGACGCAGACGGGTCTCGGCCAAACCGACCGGCGCAAGAACGTCCGCGAGGCCTTTTCCCTGAAACGCCCCGCTTCCGTGAAGGGCCGGGACATCCTCCTGGTGGATGACGTCGCCACCACCGGCAACACCCTGAACGAGTGCACCCGGATCCTCAAAAAGGCCGGCGCCCGGAGCGTCAAGGCCCTGACCCTCGCCAGGGCCGTGTAAAGATCGAGAGGAAACCCTATGGCAAGACCGCACACCCCGGAAATCCCCTACCTCAAAAAAATCGTCACCCTCCCGGCCCTGCAGACAGCTGTCCAAGCCCTCAAGGCCGATGGAAAGCGCGTCGTTTTCACCAACGGCTGCTTCGATATCCTCCATCCCGGCCACACCCGCTACCTCTCCGAGGCCCGCCAACTAGGCGACCACCTCCTCGTGGCCGTCAACAGCGATGACTCCGTCCGCGCCCTCAAGGGCCCGACCCGGCCTATCCTCCCCCAGGAAGTCCGCGCCGAACTCCTGGCTGCCCTCGCATCCGTCGACCAGGTGGTGATCTTCGACGATCCGACCCCCTTCCAGCTGATCCAGGCCCTGCTCCCCGACATCCTTGTCAAGGGCGGCGACTGGGCCGAGGATGCCATCGTCGGCGCCGACATCGTCAAGGCCGCCGGCGGCCGCGTGGTGCGCATCCCCTTTCAGACCGGTTTTTCCACCACCTCCCTGATCGAAGAGGTCATCCGCCGCCACGCCCCACAAGAAAAATAGCCGTCCCTCGATTTTCCTCGAAACGACCTCTTGCCATCCCCAATTCAAGATGATATAAAAAATATTTCGAGCGCCCATAGCTCAGATGGATAGAGTGACGGACTACGAATCCGTAGGTCGCAGGTTCGAATCCTGCTGGGCGCGCCAGGAAAGATAAGGGTTTCCAGCCACAAACCGGAAACCCTTTTTCGTTGTCCCCAAGTATATCCCCAGCTTTCTTTCAAATCACATAAAAACCCCTGTCCCCTCGAAGGGCGGCCGGGATGTCATCTTATTTTGCCCTCAGTTCTGCTCTGTAGGGGATCAGAATGGCCCAGGATCGATGATTTTACTATTGGGCGTAAACGCCTGGGCGCCCCCCCACCGGCCCCATATGTCCTTGCGGGTGTGCGCCGGGTCCACCTCAATCCTCAGCGGAATTAGCGGACATTTCAGGGTTGCCTATTTGAAGAGATGGGTATACGGGAAGAAAAAATGTCCATAAGCAGAACAAACAAGGGGTTCTTTCTTTGTTGCGGTCTTCTGCCAGGGCCAGGAAAAGATAGAGCAAGAGCTCGAAGGGGGGAAACCCTTCCGCCTCAAACCGATTCCAGGACTTACCTCTTACACTTCTGCCTCGCGCTGCAAAACCGTTTGCCCGCATCACTTTGCGTACCGTTCGGATGGAGATCGTCACCCCTTGTCGCCGCAACAGGTTCCGGACCTGCCCCGGACCAAAGCCTCGATTGGCTCCCCATGTCTTCAAGATCCCCGCTTCCTGTTCTGCCCTGATCTTCTTCTCTCCCCGGCCAGGGCGCCTGGATTGTGGGTAATATCAATAGACTTCACTCATTCATACTATTCATGGCGACAAAAAATTCTGGATAGGGCACAAATTCCTCTTGACAAAAAGTGCTGTTTTCAATAGTTACTTGCTCATCTCTTTGAGCTAGATGGTAAATGCAGCTTGGAGCTGTGGTTGTCTTAGATTAAGGCGTATTGCTTTTTACCGAATCGGCATGCCATGAAGGTTGCCTTCCACCCTGTTGGGGGTGAAGTGCACTTCATGGCTTTTTTTTTGAAAGGAGGTGAAAAGAATAATCTGCTTTCGCTTACAAGGATGGCCGCACCGAGATCCGGCATATCGTATCCTTTGATTACCGTGACCGTGGGCGCCTGGATTGCGGGTAATGTCAATAGACTTCACTCATTCATACTATTCATGGCGACAAAAAATTCTGGATAGGGCACAAATTCCTCTTGACAAAAAGTGCTGTTTTCAATAGTTGCTTGCTCATCTCTTTGAGCTAGATGGTAAATGCAGCTTGGAGCTGTGGTTGTCTTAGATTAAGGCGTATTGCTTTTTACCGAATCGGCATGCCATGAAGGTTGCCTTCCATCCTATTGGGGATGAAGTGCACTTCATGGCTTTTTTTTTGAAAGGAGGTGAAAAGAATATGGGATGAAAAGGAATTGTTTAACACATGATCGAGACAGTATAAAGTCAAGGTCTTGTCTTTTCGGCGCTTGAATTGCATTTTTCGCCTAATTTCTAGGTGCGGATATTTTTCAGCATCCGCCTGAATGGCTCTTCCGGAAAACCAATTGATTTTCCGCGCAATTCATTCATCCGTCCGAACTCATTTCTCAACATCCAAGAAGGACGATGCTATTCTCGAAATAATTTACTGTAAAGGGATATTTAAAAGAGCCGGATGTAGTTTAATTCGATCCTGATCATCAAGTTCTCATGCGCGTCATTCACAACGAGCGATCGAGTTGGGCTGATTTCTTAAGTCTAATCAACTTGGGCTGGTGAGGTCTTGCCAATAGCCTTAAACACGACATCAGTAAATCCGGAGGCTATTCGAGAAACGGTGGTTTGATTTTTCTGGGTCGTTGAGTATGAAAATGTTGCCTTATCAGGTTTGGTGAATGTCCGAAAATCAAAAAAGTATTTGCGGCAAAATTTATGTGTCTACGAATATCTTCTTGAAAGGAGAAAAAATGAAAACTTCGTTAAAACTGTTTGGCTTATTGTGTCTGTCCTTGGTCCTGGGCGGTAATATTTCCCCTGCCATGGCGCATGATTTTTGGATTCAAGTAAACGATTACACGCCCCAGGTTAGTGAGGATATTACTTTAACTTTGGGCTATGGGCATTATCTGCCCCCCCGCGAATTTATGGCAAAGGATTCTTTGGAAGAGATATTCCTATTGGATGAAGAGGGGACAAAAACAGGATTTGATCATTATTTGGAAGTAGAGTTTAAGGCACAGAAACCTTTCAGCAAAGACACAACCTGTTTGATCGTCGCCCAAAGAAAGGGAGGATTTTTTAGCAAAACCACTGAAGGTTCCAAAAGGGGAAAAACCAAAAAAGACCTTAAAAACGTCTTGTCATGCTCCTATTCGGAAAAATTCTCTAAAGCCGTGGTGAATGTAGGAAAGGGCGGCGGCAATATTTTTTCAAAAATTGTCGGCCAGCAAATCGAGATAATCCCGCTGGAAAATCCAGGAGTTTTGAGGGAGGGAGACTATTTGAGCGTGAAAGTCTTGCTCGAAGGGAAACCCATGCCGTCACAGATGGTGTACGGCACCTATATGGGATTTTCCACGGAAAAGAATGCTTTTGCTTACACCACTAATACCGACCGACAAGGTATTGCCAGGATCAGGATCTTAAAACCCGGAGTCTGGCTTTTGGTAACTAAGATTACGGAACCTTACCCCGAGCCTGAGGTCTGTGATAAGCGCAGCATGTCAGCGACTCTGACTTTTGAAGTTCCCTAGAGGGAAAACGGCGTAGAACAGGTTGCTTACCCTTCAAGAAGTCTTCAGCCAGCATGCTTTCACGCCGACCGAATTCTTTTTGAAGGGGGCGGATATCTCGGGGTTTGCACCAATGTTCTTTAAATTTTCAAACCCAAGATCGAGGCGAAAGGTGTATTCGAGGCCTGTAATTGTCTGAGAATGCTTGATTCAGATCCGGGCATAAACACGCAGTAAGTGGAGAATGAACAATGGCGATACCTAATAGACTTCTTGTTTGTTGTGTCGTGTTTCTTATTTTATCTGCGATCGTTGCCTATCCTTCCTATTCAGATGGGGAGGAAGAGGCAAAACAAGACGCGAAGAACACTTTGACACATAAGAAGGAAAAAGTTATAGAGCTAGATGAGATCACCGTTACAGGGAAGGTAATCGACGAGACCGCCGAAAAGATTCCTGCAGTCGTAGAAACTTTGACGCCTGAGGGCATCGAAAGGATAAATACAGTTGAAAGTTCCGACATATTTAAATATATGCCTGGGTCCTACCTTCGGAAGCTATACCCAGGGGCTAGCAACAGCCCTCTCGTTATTCGGGGAAACAACAGCATGCAGACCGCGAGGACGCTTGTATTGGCGGATGGTGTGCCCATCAGCAATTTCTTGGGATCGGGCCATGGATACGCGCCCAGGTGGTTCATGGTGGCGCCGGAGGAGATAGAACGCGCTGATTTAATCTACGGACCTTATTCTGCCGCCTTCAGCGGAAACTCTTTTTCCGGAACGGCATTGATCAAAACCAAATATCCGGAGGAGATGCAGGCCCAGGTCGATGCTGAATATTTTTACCAGAATTTTAAGGAATATAAGACCGATGACGACCTGAACAGCTATAAGGCCCACGCATCCTTTGGCAATAAATGGGGTGATTTTTCTGTGTTGGCCTGGTACGACAGGCTGGATGTGGAGGCTCAGCCCACAAGCTATCAGGCCAAACTTTCCTCTGACGGCAAGGAAGGGACAGGCGTAGAAACATCGGGATGGGTCACGGACGAGGATCCTACAGGCAATAAACGGTATATCCTCGGTTCGCAGGGGACCCAGGACATTGAAAACAACACCTTCAAAATAAAGTCCTCCTATGACATTACACCGGATTCTCAGGTCAGGTTCTGGTGGACCTTTTGGGACTCCGAAGCTGATCGTAATGCCCCTGAGACCTACTTGCGGGACAGCGAAGGCAACAAAGTATATTCCGGCGATGTGATTATTGATGGCAAGAAATATAATCTCAGTCCGTCCACATTTAGTTACAGCAATTCACAGCAGCAGAATTATATGTACGCCTTCAACTATTCCCTGGAGCCCGAAGATGGCTTTAAGGTATGGGCATCGGGGAGTTATTATGATATCGCGAAAGATCTGACAATGCAGTCGAGCACCGCCGCGCCCGAATCGGCCAACGGGGGAGCCGGTAAAGTGACGGATACAGACAGCCCCTGGTACAGTTTAAATCTGAAGGGGGGGTATGACGTTCAGTTCGCAGGTTTACATGAACTTGCGGGAGGATTTTCATTCAATCGATATTCCACGGAGTCAGATGTATGGAATGCATCCGACTGGAAACGGGATGTGAGGACCACGCTCAGTGAAGGCAGCAAAGGCAAAACCCAATTGCAGGGACTGTATATTGAAGATTCCTATCATATTTTCGAAAAATTGTCCGTTTATGCTGGCGGCAGGTATGAATGGTGGAAAGGTTTTGACGGAGTGAAATCCACTGAAAATGATAGTGGTTTTATCTCAACTCATTTGCAGGATAAAGACCGCAGCAATTTTTCCCCGAAACTGTCCACAACATACAGGCCCTTGGAGGATTGGCGGCTGCGCCTTTCCGTGGGATGGGCCGACCGATACCCGACCATTAATGAACTCTACTATTGTGGTATCAGTTCCACGGGGATAATCACCAAATCGAATCCCGATTTGGAGCCCGAGGAGGTCTTTGCTAAGGACTTTACGGTCACTAAAATGATCAATCCTGACGGTGAAGCCCGCCTGACTTTTTTTGAGGATGAAATCAAGAACGCCATATTTCAACAATTGAATTACTACACCAACGTTCAGAATTATCAAAACGTTCAGGAAGTCCGCACAAGAGGTATTGAATTTGCGCTTAACAAGCGAAGGTTCTTGATTAACGGGCTGGGGATGTTTTTCAATCTGGCATGGACGCAATCCGACATCCTTAGGAACGATAATGTTCCCGATTCAGTGGGAAAGACATTTCCCCGGGTCCCGCGCTGGAGAATAAAGGCGGTTGCGGACTATTCTCCATTTGACAGATTTTTTATGACCCTTGCAGGGAGGTATGAAAGTAAGTCGTTCAATACACTTGATAACTCCGATACCGAGGGGGGTTACGGGGGAATTGATGACTATTTGGTCTTCGACACAAAGATATCGTACAGGTTCATGGAAAATCTTGTCGCACATGTCGGAGTCGATAACATCACCGATGAACTATATCATATTTACCATCCATATCCGAGAAGAACCTTCTATATGGGCTTAAAGTATACCTATTGATATGCGTTTTTTGTTTTAGATAGAAACAGTAACGTCCGGTTAACATTCATATAATTTCAACTGGATATGCGCGGTAGCAATTTGTTTCCTATAACCGTTCTCCGTTAGGGCCTGTAAAATAGTCATTTTCTCAAATAGCGTGATGCTCAAAATCTGTAAAATAGTGTAGAGAGTCAGGTCGATTTTCAGGCATTTCTTCATTATGGCGACCAAAACGTAACTTGATACAGAAATTCTGATTTGTGTTTTGGCAGGATTCTACGATGTGCCATAGAAAGTCTTGATGGGCTGGTGCTTTTTGATCCATTTAAACAAGATTTGCACCCGTCGCCTGCATTGATATAACTCAGTAATCGTGATGGCCGGCAGGGTAAATTGCCAGGTAGTTTCCATCCGGAAATGGTCTTTTTTGCCAATGTCGGCGTCAATCTGCACATTTGCTTGTGCGGCGACCACCAGGTAGCCTCCGCGCAAACGCTGGATTTCCTTGATATTGGCAAAAAATACTCATTTCCGGATTGGAAACTGGGTTGTACCGGGAAATCATTTCCGGATAGACACCAGGTAAGAAAGGTGAACGATTTACCCTTCTGGACGTCAAAATGTTTTATGGGTCGTAGAATTCACCGGTAATCTCTCTTATTGTAATATCCTGTCAAGACAACTGTTTGGTCGACTATGACAGCAATGACTTTATCGACTTTGTGTGAATATATCTGGACCAATCCTGCGTTTGTTTTTAACGCGTTACAAATACAGCGGAGCTTTGTTGTAGTTGATAGAGTCGCCGGAAATCCAAATAGGATCGATCCATAACGTAGATTGCCCTAAGCTCTGGAATGGGATGATCAAAAACGTTGACGCTATGAACCTTCCGGTCGGTGATCGATACGAAGGCTGGGATGTTGTAAGCGATCACAGGATCTGGATCAGGCGGTGGGCTGAGCTATCCAGGCGAGGTCGGGTTCCTGACCCCGGAAGTATGCGCGCAGGGCATCGACAAGGACGGGGAAGGTTGTCTTTTTCCGAAGCCGGCAGGTCTGCCTGAGCGAGAGGATACACTCCACCCAGCGGTTGCCTTTTTCACTGGACGTACCCTGGCTGGACTTGCGCCACAGCACGGCGAATCGAAGCATCCGCTCGGCATGATTGTTCGTGGGATCCACCCCCTGCTCCGAGAGGAACGTCCAAAGGTTTTCGATCTCCCTGCGAAGACGGCGTGCAAATCTGCCGGCATCATCCTTGCGCTTCTCATGAAGGGTGATCAAGCGGATCAAACGAGCATAAAAGGCCTGCCACTCTCCGACGGAGGGGGGAGCGTTGGCCATATGGCATAGTCGTTGGAGTTCATGGGTTGCCCACAGACCGAACCGTTTTATGTCCGGGTCTTTCCTTTCGGAGAGTTCCTTGGCCTTGCGGATCAGATGAGCAAGGCAGGTCTGCCGCAGTCCGACCCATTTGCGGTACACGCCGTATCCGTCCGAGACCAGGATGCCGGTCCAGTCCTTGATCAGGGCTTCGAAGGCTTCCTTCGAACGGTTGGAATGGATCATGAAGAAAGCCACTGCTGGCCCCGCCATGACCCACAGCCATTGCAGGAAGCCGTTGAGGCGGTGGCTGGTCTCGTCGATGTGGTTGACCGGCGCCTGCCTGGCTGCCTGGCCGATCGTTTCATAGTGGAGTTGGATCGCGGCCGAGGCCCGATCGATGATCTTCTGGATGGCGCTCAGGCTGATATGGAACCCAAGCACCGAAGCGCAGAAGGTTTGAATCGTTGAGCGACTGTCTGCCTCCGGTGCCTGCCATCTCGGCGATCATGGCTGAAAGCCTGGGACCGTAGCCTGTCCGGTGTTCTTTGGGGACGGTGGCCTTTTGCATCTTGCCGCAGACCGGGCATCTGCCTCGGTGTAGCTCGAAGTGGATGACCTCGAGTTCGATCGGCGGCAGTTCGATGACTTGGTGCGTATAATACGGTTCGGTTTCGGGGAACTCGCGGTTGCCGCAGGTGCAGATTTCCGGAAGGATGACTCGGGTTTCCTTCGGCGGGAGCATCTCCTGCCGGTGCCCCGGATGGCTCAGTTTCCGTCGATCGGTGTCTTTCTTTTTCTTCCCGGATTTTTTCTTTTTGAAAGGCGGATCCGAGGACGGCGGCCGATCCGAGTTGGAGGAATCCTTGTTCAGACGCGCTTCGAGGTGTTCGATCCGTTTTCGGAACTCGCTCTTTTCCTCCGCAAGGGCGAGGATGATCTGGATGAGCACGGAGCGCGGGACATCCTGCAGCCCCTCTTCGGTCAAGGCGATGCCTTCGGGAAAGAGCGTCGTTTCAGCCATGGAGCGCCTCGCGGAAACGCTTGCCAAGCGGGTAGAGGTAGACCGCCTTGACCGGTTCCATGCAGCGGTTATAGCGGTCGTAGCGTCCACGCCCCTTGGTCAGTCCTGCATAGACCCAGTTGGCCGCCCGGTAGCAGGTGCCCTGGAACCGGGTGGTGTCCACGAAGGTTTCGAGCAAGGCAACGGGATGGCGGTAAAACGCCTGCCAGTCCCCGGGAAGCATCCGGATGTTGGCGCTCAGAAGCTTCGAGGCCAAGTGTTCCACCGAAACCCAGCCCGGAATCAGGAACCGGACGTTATTGACGACCTTGTAGAGGTTCGCTTCCCTGGTACGGGGCTCCCAACCGATGAACCGGTCGCGGCACTTCACCTTCCAGGCCGCTGAGCCCCAACCGAGGCAAGCCACCAGGTGTCCATCCAGGTAGGCCAGGTACTTCAAGTATGCACCGACGATTCGGGGGCGCCCCAGGTAATGGTAATTATCGACCAGGTGATCCCACAGGCCTTCATCCGGGGTGCGCCGGACCATGTCGATTTTCAAAGAGCCAAACTCGGAGACCGTTCCGTGAATCTCCGAGGTGTCGTAGCTATAGCTGCGTCGAACAGCCTTGCGGGGCTTCCGATGATTCGTTGTGGACAAAGGCGGGGGGAGGTTGACGAGCTTTTTTTCTTCGAGCTTGAGCAGCAGCGCACGGCAGGCCATCCCTTTGAGTTGCCCGTTCGGCTGCCGCCAGTCCCAGTGCTCACACAGCACTCGGGAAATGGCGGTTCGACCGCGTTCCCAATGCCGGGAGATGGTATCGCGGATAAACGAGAGGTCTTCCTCTCTGATCTGACGGCCGCGAATTTGATACAGGGTCTCTGCCAAGGTGCTGTTCCCTCCTGGGAAGGCACCCTAGCAAAATTTAGCCTCGGACGGCAGGGAAAAATGCACCCCCTGTGATCAAATACCATAGATCGAATGTCGATGATTCCAGCGCATAGACGGTTTCCTTCAGTTCGAGGGCGAAGTCATCATCGACATATAACCGCCGAGCCTCGTCAATTATGACTCGGGCAAAGTCGCTGTAGATCCGCCAATCGCGCGTTTCGTTTGCGCCGGCCAACATGCTGCGAGATACTTTTCCTCGGATTCACATATCGTGGAGTTTTTGTTGCATTCGGCCCACTTCCAATTCGATGCCGCAGGCGCGCGCAATCGAGAGGCAGAGTCGGATCATGGCATCACGATCGATGAAATCTGCGCGCCCGAAATTTTGGATGATCTGGGCGGTCGGTTTGCGGGGCTCAGGGTGGCGAATGTTATAGGCGAGCTGAAGACACTCGACCACGGAGCCATCTCGGAAAGAAGCGATCTGACTTTAGCGCAGAAAGACCAGGTTTGGCATGTGATTGGACCGTTCTTTAAGCTAAAACCCCAAGCGGAAAGTGTTACCCCCCCTTCTGATTCTGTTTGAATTTTTATTGCACACTTACATATATCCCGACCAAAATCGGCCTGTTTCGTGTGATCCGATTCACCCCCGGGATCCGGGGGAGGGAAGCGAATAGTTTTATCGGAGGTACAAGCATGTTGTCGCGAGCCCAGGGCTGCCTGCTGGGGCAGCTCGCAGGGGATGCTCTGGGGAGCCTGGTGGAGTTCAGGGGCCCTGCCGACATCCGCCGGGAATACCCGCAGGGCGTCCGGGAAATGATCGATGGAGGCACCTGGAACACCATCGCGGGGCAGCCGACGGACGACTCGGAGATGGCCCTGATGCTGGCCCGCCTGCTGGTGGACAAGGGCGGATACGATCCGGGGGAGGCCAGGAAGGCCTATGTGTTCTGGCTTGATTCCGGCCCGTTTGATTGCGGCATGACGGTCTCCGCTGGTCTGCGCGGGCGGCCGAATGGAGAAAGCCAAGCCAATGGGGCGATGATGCGGGTGAGTCCCCTGGGGATCTTCGGCGCGGGGCGCGCAGGGGAGGATGTGGGGGCATGGGCGCGGCAGGACGCGGCGCTCACCCATCCTCATCGGGTTTGCCTGGAGGCCAACGTGCTTTTCGCCCGGGCGATCGCTCATGCCATTTCCACGGGATGCTCCGCGGTGGAGCTGTACCGCCAGATCGTGCACTGGGCTGAAGGCATGGCGGTCGATGGAATCTTGCTCGAAGCTGTTCGGGCGGCGGCCAAGGCACCTCCTGCAGATTATGTCCATCAAGCAGGCTGGGTCCTGACGGCGTTCCGCAATGCCCTGTGGCAGCTCGTGCATGCGAAGAGCCTCGAGGAGGCCGTGGTGGACACGGTGATGCGAGGCGGCGATACGGATACCAATGCGGCTATCTGCGGTGCGCTTCTGGGGGCTGTTTACGGAAGGGGAGCGGTCCCGGACCGCTGGATCGAGGCCCTGGTCGGCTGCCGGCCGGCGGCCGGTGATCCCCGTGTTCACCATCCGCGGCCGGAATGCTTCTGGCCGGTGGATGCCCTGGAACTGGCGGAGCGATTGCTGACGGCCGGGCGGCACCGGATGCCGGGGAAGCGGTAAGGGAGAAGATCGCTATCACCGGAGGCGAGTCCGGACCTGGTGTGAAATCGGCCTCCATACCCTTGGTGATTCGGAGGTGGATCGATCGATTGAACAGGGTATCGAGCGAGGCTGGGTGGCAACCCGGGCCGTTTCTAGGTTCGTTTCCGGCCTTGGGCGGAGGTTCCCCCTCTGCAATCGAAGCAAAGGGGTTCGAGGGCGCCCTCGAAGTGGATGTGGGAGATCGAACTGTGGCAGCGGCTGCAGAGCGGCGGATCGATTCTGCGGGTCACGGGGTTGTAGGTCAAGAAAAATTGGCGGGTTTGTCTGCCTATGGAAAGGCGGCAGATGATCCGCCTTGCCGGGGTTCGTATCTGCATGGCTGCAGCCGGTTGCAGGCGCACCTTGACACTGTATTTCTTGAGCAGATCGTCTCGCTTGCCGGCCAATTCGGAGGGTAGTCCGTCGATTTTGCCCTGCCGGTCTCTGCGTGCGTTGTCCGAAAGCCCGGGTTTCTCCAAGGCCTTGAGCATTTCCTGCTCCAGGCCGGTGTAGTATTCGACAAGATTGGCCATATCGCGTTTGAACCGGCGGGCCATGCTCAGCCGAAACGATTCGAGCTCCTCCCCGGCAAGCCGGCGGGCAGTTTGTTCAACCGTTTCACCGAGCCGGGCGATGCTCACGAGGGCATCTTTTTCCGGGGGCGCATAGACCGTTCGGCATTGGGCGGTATCAAGCGCCTGGGCCATCTCGGGGACGAAGCTGCCCGTATCCGCATTGAATACCATGGGCAACAGGCCCTCTTTCTGTTCGTCGCTCTGGGCTGTATACCGGACAATCAGCAGGAGGTAGCTCGCGAACACCTCGGCAACGGTTTCGATGGAGGCCACGGCACCGTAAAAGGCCAGCTGATCGTCGAGCAGCCGGCGAAAGCCGCCGCTCTTCACATAATCGAATTCCAGACGACAACCTGCGAATGGGATCTTGTTCAATGCTCCGCCGATCATACGGTCCAGAAGGGGGGTGCCGTATGCGACGACGTGATGCCGGTCGCTGTCCGGCCCTGATTCGTTCTCTGCGGAGATGAAGATGTGCTCGGGGGCATCCAGGAGAGCGCTCAGTGCTTCCGGGAGAATCGCTTCGAGGGTCGCGTCGCGTTTCTCCACGGCCGCGCCGTGCAGCTCCAGAAACCGCTCGGCAAATGCGAGGGTTTCAGTCTCTGCCTCAAATCTCATAGTTTTCCCCAAATAGTTTGTCATCCAGGGATTTTGTTCGTTCGTATCCCGTTTTGCAGCGCTTCAGGCGGGCGGCGAGTTTGTCGAAGGCCGCTTTACGGTCGTTGTCCGAGGCCGTGTTGATCCAGATATCGTAGACCATGTCCGAAAAATCCTGCTCATCCCGCATGCGACCGATGATCATGTCGATTTCACCGATCACCATTTCGAACATATTGATTTTCCGGTCGAGGATATCCAGGATGTAGTCTTCCACCGTTTCTGCGGCACACAGATTGTAGATCATGACCTCGCGGGTCTGCCCGATGCGGTGGATGCGGCCGATACGCTGTTCGATGCGCATGGGGTTCCACGGCAGATCATAGTTGATCATCCGGCAGCAGAACTGCAGGTTCCTCCCCTCGCCGCCGATTTCGGTCGTGAGGAGTACATCGTGTTCGGTCCTGAACTGTTCGATGGCCCGCTCCTTTTCCGGGTTGGACATTTGTCCGTGAAACACGCTGTGGCCGATCCCGCTCCAAGTCAACACATCGGACAGGTGATCGAGGGTGGCGCGATAGGTGACGAAGACGATGATCTTGTCATGGGCGGACTGGATCAGTTTGATCGCCATCTTGTTCTTGCCTGTATCCCCCATGGAACGGGTCAGGTTCCGAATCGCCCGAATCTCCTCCACGAGCCGGGCCGGGAGTTCCTGCTTCCGCGCGAATTCGGAGAGGGTTTTCTCCACCGCCGCAGGCGAGGATCCGGCCTCGGCGAGCAGGTGCTTCAGGACCATTCGGTTACGGGGGCCCTCAGACGCGTTGAGGCCGCGGACGAGGTCGGATACCCGTTCGTAAAGCTCGATTTCCGACGAAACGGGCTCCGTGCGGATGGTTTCGGCAAATCGTGGCGGGATCTGGATATTGGCGACGGCTCGCGTGTTGCGGATCATCACCTGGTCGAGAAGGCCCTTCAAACGGGTGCGGTTTTTGGGGTCCGTGGGGTCGCCCCGCGTCATGAATTCTTCCTTGAAGGCAGAGGAGGTTTTGAGCTGGCCGGGCTTGAGGAGGGTGATCAGGTTGTAAAGCTCCATGAGGTTGTTTTCCACGGGGGTGGCCGTCAGCATCAGCAGAAAACGCTTCTTGAGGATGTTGAGGAGCTTCCAGTTCTGGGTCGTATGGTTCTTGAAATGATGGGCCTCGTCGGCGATGACCAGGTCCCAGTCCCGGTCGGCCACGACGGTGAAATTCTTCTTGGACTTTGCGATGTTCACGGAGGCCACGATATGAGGCTGCTGCCAGAAGGCATCGCCCAGGGTTCGAAAGTCACGGTCGTCCGTCGAAACGAAGTCCATGCCGAACTTGGACCGCAGCTCTTCCTGCCATTGGCTGACAAGCGGCGTAGGCGTGAGTATCAGGATATTGCGGATCATCCTGCGCATCCAGTATTCCTTCAGGACCATGCAGGCCTCGATGGTCTTCCCCATGCCTACTTCGTCGGCCAGGAGGGCTCGGCCCCGGAATGTCTTCAGGATCTTGCGGGCCGTCTCCTCCTGATAGGCCAGGGAAGTAATGCCCTGAAGGTTACTGAGGCACAGGAGGTGGTCGAAGGTCTCCTTGAAGCGCAGCCGCACCGCGTCCATGACCAGGTCGTACTGCTCTCTGGATGCCGGAAATGCATCGCTGAAGGCCGCCGCGATGCCGCTTCCCTCCATCTCCAGGATCAGGGGAATGTCCGGAGCGGAACAACCGATCGAAGGATCGATGAGCTTCGAAGTGGATTGATCCGGGTTCGGCGGACGGTCTGAAGGGGATGATTGCCGGTCGGCCGCCCTTTGCTCATCAGAGAAGGTAGCGCCGTTCGTTTTACGGGCCGAAAGGTAGGGTTCGGCCTTCACTTTGCCGGTGCGCCGCCCGGGTTGGGTGTTGCGAAGGAATCCTTCGGAGCGCTGCATGATCTCGGCGAGCGCGATGATCTGGTCCAGGTCCTTTTCGAAGGATTTGCGTTTCCGAACCTTTAAATCGGCCTGACGGGCCTTGAGGTCCGCGGCGATTTCCGCCGCCTGCCCAGGTTCGTTGTCTTGCAGGAGATGCTTGCACAAGTTGAGGATGGCTTCATTCTCGAGGGGCGCATTTTGGAGCAACCCCATTCTGTGGAGCTGGAGGAATGAATCTTTGATCAATGCCTCGTTGTTCGTCAGTTTGCCCAGCCGCGCAAGTTCGGTGAGAGCCTGCCGGTTTTCCGGATCCTGCTTGAGGACTTTTCTCAGAAAGGTCTCGGCCTTTTCGTACTGCTTCAACTCCATGTAATACCAGGCGGCTTCGAGAAACGATTCGGCCTTTTCCCTGCGCGCCTTGCGCGAAGATTGCTGACGCCGCTCTTTTTGCCGCTGCTGCCGGCGTTTTGAGCGGTTCTTGTCAGAAGGTGTCGTCACCCTGTCCACCTTGTTAATAACATGTTGATTTTGCAATCGATTAATTTATTTAGCATAGCCGACGAACCGGGCTTTGTCAAATGCTGAAGGGGGATTTTCGCCATGTTTCCAGGATGACATCGACTCGTTGGGTATTTTCCTGCGCCGCAGCGCTCTTGGTCAGGTCGAGCGGCGGGCTGAAGATGCGGGGATCGATGGAACGTTGCTCGGTCGAGTGGAACGGATGGGATGGACTTGTGGAGGGTCCCGAAGGGTGACTTTAAGGCTTGCTAAAATCTTAATAAAAGGAGAAAATCCGTCGGGTAGGTGAAGATGCCGTTCCGGATCTGCCCGGAAGGGCAGGAGCCTGAAATTTCCCTGCCGGTTTCCTCCATTCGGGGATCGGAGCGTCTAAGGCAGGAGTCGCTGAGGCCGGTGCCATGACTGCCTTTGTCCTCAGGGCCTCAAGCCGTGCGGAGAGAGGCGGGCCTGCTTGGATGGTAAACTCCGGTTGCGTTTTACTTTGTGTCCATCCGGAAATGATTTTCCTATAGAACCCAGTTTCCAATCCGGAAATGAGGATTTTTGGCCAATATCAAGGAAATCAAGCGTTTGCGCGGAGGCGACCTGTGGGTCGCCGCACAAGCAAACGTGCAGATTGACGCCGAGATTGGCCAAAAAGACCATTTCCGGATGGAAACTACTTTGAAAACGTGTTGTCGAGTCTGCGGTGGGATATGGGTAACATTTGAAAAAGGAGGAAGATAATGAAAAAGATTTTTGCGTTCGTGTTGGCCCTCATGATGGGCTTCTCATCCCTGGTTTATGCTGGAGGTGATAAAAATCACGGTAGCAAGGGACAGGGATCGACCGGTTCTAACGGAGGAGGACAGACAACTCAAACTCGCGGCAATTAGATTTCATCGAATTCAAAAAACGTTAAAGCTAAGCCTACTAGGAGTGTCCGATCGGATATCTTTGCGTCCGCACTTTTACGGTGAGTCAGTTCTAATTCGTGCCCATCCGGAAATGGTTACCCGGCACAGCTCGGTTCCCAATCCTGAAATGAGGAGTTTTTTCCAATTTCAAGGAAATGAACCGTTTGCCTACGAGGCGACCTGATGGTCGCCTCGTAGGCAAACGGGCAGATTGACGCCGAACGAATCTTCCTCGGGCGCCTTGGCCATTACGGGTTCTCCATATGATCTTGTGCACAGGCGATGGCAAGACGCCAGGCGGTGCCGTGCAAGTCGACGGTCCGCCAAAAAACCGTCTTTTTTACTGGGATTTTTCCATCTTTCAGATAGAAGCTGTAAACACCCTCACCTTCAGGGGTGGAAGCGATTTTTCCACCGAGCGCAACCAATTTCGGTTTGCCTGCGTAGAGCTTTTTGAGCACGTCTCGGGCAAAATCCTCATTCAGGTTTTTGCCGGCAAGCGACTGTGCGCTTTGCACTAAGTCCCCGTCGAGGTTTTTCACTGCGCCTGCCACCTCCGACTGCACTTGCAGCAGGAACTCCTGAAGTTCTTCCCGGGGAAGGAGGAGCCTTTTGTCGGTCGAGGCGGGAACCGGCATTTCACCCGCGACGATCCTTTGAAAAGGGAAAACACCGGAAAAGTGTAATGAAACAAGCGGATATCGTCTTTTTGATCCAGCTGCCTGGAGAGAGGGGGTGGTTGTTGTGACGTGGATGGGCATAGGTCGGCGCACCTTCGTTGCACTGTTTTTCCTTACGCTTGCCGCTGGTTGCAGGGGGGCCCCGGTCACGGGTCCCTCGGCTGGATCTCCTCCGGCAACGGTTGAAGGGGCCGAACTCGGGCCTCAATCCTCCAGCGCAAAAGGGGAACAGCGGGTGCTCATGCTGGCGGTCCGGTTCAAGGACGTGGCGCCCGAATTCAACCTGGATCAGATCGAAGAAAGAGCCATCACCCGACTGAACGACTACGTAAAGACCCAATCCTACGGTCGGGCTTGGATCAAGCCCCGTTTCGAAGGTTGGGTCCCCCTGCCCGACAACCTTTCCGAATACCGGGTGAGTCCGGATAACTTTCAGGTGGATCGACGCAGGGTCAGAAAACTGATCGAAGATGCGATGACGGCGGTTGAAACACGGATCGATTTCTCACAATACGATCACGTGCTCATCATTCCCGGGGCCTTCACCCTGCCCGGCAAGGGCTACGGCATGATGTGCTACTGCGCCAACCCCGGGATGTTGACCGGTGTGAGGGGTCATTCAGGATTCGTGACGCTTCGGGCCCAGGGCGGACAGACCTTTTCGGGCGGGGTGTTCGTCGGTACGGAAAACGCCCATTTGGGGATGTTTGCCCATGATTTCTTTCACGCGCTGGGAGGTGTGCATCACGGCAGGCGGTTGGTGCCGTGACTGTATGATTTCAAGCGTCAGGCTGACGCTTCGATGCACCATCGCTGGGAGGAATGCACCATCTACATGGGGGCATGGGACGTGATGTCGGCGCACTTCGTAGACCGGAAGGGTCCCCCGCCGGGGCTCTCTTCCTTCACAAAAATTAGACTGGGTTGGATATCGTCCGAACAGGTCGTTCGCGTAGCCCCGGGAGAGACGCAGAAAGTCACATTGGGGCCTCTTGCCGAGAAAGGAGACATCCTGGCCGTCAAGATACCACTCGAGGGAGGTCGTTATTATCTGGTGGAAAACCGGCAGCCCATCCATTATGACAAAGTGCTGCCCGATTCCGGGATGCTGGTCATAAAGGTCGACCCCAATGCAGAGGAAGGGAGCGGGACGGCGAGGATCATGGATGCGGATCCGTCCCGGCCCTACTTGAGGCATGCCACCTACAGGCCCGATCTGAAAGCCAGAAGGGCATTCATAGATAAAACCCATGGCGTCGCGATCGTGGCCCTTGGATACGAGGGGAAAAGACTGTCCATCCTGATAACGACTCCTGAGAAGGCAGGATTGAATTGAGCCGGAGGCGCCATCATCGGAGGGGTGGCGAAATCTCGATCGGGACCTGCCCATCCGTCACAGGCCTTGCTTCGATGCCACTCCGTGTTTGTGGATATCTCGGACAAGAGCAGGTCTTGGATTGTCTGTCAGGAGCTTGCCGAGGTGAAGGGAAGGTTCCGGTCGATTTCCTGAGGGCGCGGAGTTTCGAGCCTCGACCTATCCAGGATGATCGGACAACCGGTTCGATTACCCATCGGAGCTGCCGCCAATGGAAGGCCGGGCGGATCCTGCCCTGCCTTGGGCGATGTCCATCAGGTGACGGACTCTGTTGCCCCAGTATTGTGCAGCCTTCTGGACCATCCCGAGGGAGGTGAACCTCTCCGTGAAGGTCGCAGACCGGCAGTCCTGCGCTGCGCCAATGACCTCGTTGCTGACTGAATCGAGAGCCAATACCTCGATGGATATCTCGCCCGCGCCACTCCAGGCACCCGTGGCCCCTCTCCGGATAAGACTCACGCCCATCCCTGCAGGGATGACCGTGGTGACGGCACTCAACGCGGGCCTGCTCTTCTTCAGGTTCGTTATGGCGATTTTGAGCCGGACGACGTCGGGGGCTGGTACAGCTACAATCGGATACCCTTTTTGAAGAGCACCGACGATCTCCTGATTGAAGATGTCCGTCAGATCCTTCATTTCTACGGCATCGATTCCGAAATCCTCCGAATTGTCGGAATAATAAAAGGTCACGCTATCCATCATGATCCGGTTGTACTTATGGAAATCGACTGCCGGTCTGAGCCAGCGCATCTTGGCGCCGCCCGGTGGCCCGGGTGTCAGGTGCCGATAGTAATCCCCGAGGAAGCCCACTTGCGCTGTACCGGGTTCCACTTTTGCCTGTATGTTTTCGAACCGATTTCCTGCGCATCCCACCACAAAGGCGATGACGAAGACAAACCCGAAAAGCGCTCTCATCTGAAGACTCCTTCGATTGGTTGCAACCGCCGGCTGCTGACAAGATTTTATCCCTTCTCTCATTCAAATCCCATGACAAAAACTGAGATGGCTGAAGCGGCGCAGACCTCCCGGCATCGAGCGAAGGGTGCCTCCTTACTTTCCAATCCGGAAAAGGTCTTTTTTGCCAATCTCGGCGTCAATTTGCACCTTTAGTTTGTGCGGCGACCTGTGGGTCGCCTACTCGCAAGGGACTGATTTCTTTGATATTGGCAAAAAATCCTCATTTCCGGATTGGAAACTGGGTCGCATTGGATCATCATTTCCTGATGGATACGTACCAGGACACCGGCGTTTCTTTATATCACAAATCAAGGGGGAAACAATGTTCCATTCCATGATTTTTCATTGAAAATTAAACAGCTGTATTCCTCGTGCGCTAAGGCGTAAGATATTTTTCCTGGATTTGGACAAGAACCTTTCGAAATCGAAAAACGGTAATCATCGATGCATGTTGGAGGAAATATGACTTACGATGTTGAAGCGTTGCGTTATCATCGGGAACCGAGGCCGGGGAAGATCGAGGTTGTTCCAAGCAAGCCTTGCCTGACCCAGACGGACCTGAGTCTGGCCTACACGCCCGGGGTTGCGGCGCCCTGTCTGCGCATCAAGCAGGACCCGGACGCGTCTTTCAACTATACCACACGGGGCAACCTCGTGGCGGTGATCACCAATGGGACCGCGGTTCTGGGACTTGGCAACATCGGGCCGCTGGCCAGCAAGCCGGTGATGGAGGGGAAGGCGGTCCTCTTCAAGCGGTTCGCCGACCTCGACGTCTTCGATATCGAACTCGACACCCTCGATCCCGACGAGTTTGTCCGGACGGTCAAGCTGCTGGAGCCGACCTTTGGAGGGATCAACCTCGAAGACATTCGTGCCCCGGACTGCTTCTACATCGAGGAGCGGCTGGTCGAGATCATGTCCATCCCGGTGTTCCACGACGATCAGCACGGAACGGCCATCATCTCTGGCGCCGCTTTGCTGAATGCGTGCGAACTCGCCGGTCGTGCGCTGGAAGACAGCCGGATCGTCGTCAACGGAGCCGGGGCCGCGGGGATCGCTTGCGCCAGGATGTATGTCGAACTGGGGGCCAGGAAGGAGAACATCCTGCTGGTCGATTCGAAAGGCGTCATCTACAAGGGCCGGCCGGAGGGGATGAACCCTTACAAAGACGCCTTTGCGGTCGAAACGACCTTTCGGACCCTCCAGCAGGCCGTTCAAGGGGCCCACGTCCTGGTCGGGCTTTCGAAGGAAGGGGCCTTCGATGCAGACCTCCTCTCCGGGATGGCGGAGCACCCGATCGTCTTTGCATTGGCAAATCCTGAGCCGGAGATTGGCTACCATGAAGCGAAGGGTGCCCGCCCCGATGCGATCGTTGCTACGGGCCGATCCGATTACCCGAACCAGGTCAACAACGTTCTGTGTTTTCCGTTTCTGTTCCGCGGGGCACTGGATGTGCGGGCTACCACGATCAACGCATCGATGAAGGTAGCGGCCGTTCGTGCGCTGGCGGAGCTGGCCCGCGAAGACGTTCCCGATTCCGTGATCCGAGCCTATGGAGGCCGGCCGATTCATTTCGGGCCGGATTACATCATCCCGAAGCCTCTGGACCTGCGCGTGCTGCTCACAGTGGCCCCGGCCGTGGCGCAGGCCGCCGTCGAAAGCGGCGTGGCGCGGATCCGCCTGCCCGCGAAGCCTGATTATGTCCAGACCCTAGAATCGCGTCTGGGCGCAGAGCGGGAGATCCTCCACAAAGTGGCGGTCCAGGCCCAGCAGGACCCGCGGCGGATTGTCCTCCCGGAGGGAGACAACCCGGTCATCCTGCGCGCGGCTCACGAGGTGGCGCGCGAGGGAATAGCGAAGCCGCTGCTGCTCGGGAACGAAGAGAAGATCCGGTCTCTGGCCCGTGAGTTACAGGTTTCTCTAGAGGGTGTCGAGATCCTGGACAACTTCACGAGCCCGCTCTACGACCGTTTCGTCGAGGCCCTCTTCGAGAAGAGGGCCCGCAAAGGCTGGTCCCTCGAGGAGACCAAAAGGCAGCTGCGGAGCCGTTATGTGTTCGGGGCAGCGATGGTGCTCGAGGGATACGTTGACGGGCAGGTCCACGGGATCGGCCGTTCCTACCCGGATGCGATCCGCCCGGTGCTGCAGGTGATACCGAGGCGTCCCGGAATATCCAAGGTCTCGGGCGGTTACCTTCTCATCCTCAAAGGCCGGACGCTGCTCCTCGCCGACACGACCGTGAATTTTCACCCGTCGTCGGAGGATCTGGCCGAGATCGCTCTGCTCTCTGCGGAGCAGGCGGCCTTCTTCGATATCAACCCCCGGATCGCCATGGTGTCCTTTTCCAACTTCGGCAGTACCCGGCATCCCGATGCCAGGGTCGTCGAGGAGGCGGTCAAACTCTGTCGGCTCAAGAAGCCCGGCCTGGTGATAGACGGGGAGATGCAGGTGGACACCGCCCTTTCGGAGGAGATCGTGAAACGGCTTTACCCGTTTTGCCGGCTCGGGGGGCCGGCGAACGTGCTCATTTTCCCGAACCTGGACGCGGGGAATGCGGCCTTCAAGCTGCTTGAATACGCCGGCGGGGCAAAGGCCGTCGGTCCATTGCTGATGGGCCTCAGCAAACCGTTCAACGTCCTTCAGCGCAGCAGCGACATGGAAAATGTCGTCAATGTCATCGCCATCACGGTCGCACAGGCGCAGGAGCTGAGGAAGCGGAAAGAAAGGGAATGATAGTCGCGCAAAGGTCCTTGTTGTTTCAAGGCAGATGTTTCCGGTTATATCGGAGATCGTGGGGGGGCTGCGATACATCAGGGACATGATCGTTACCCAGGGGACGAAAGGGGCCCATACACCCTATAAACAGATGTGCGGCCATGCACCGACGATGGCCGGGACCGAATCCATGATGAGGGAATACCGACCGGTGTAGCGCAGTCTTTGTAAGTTGTCTCGAAGCAATTTTCGTGAATGAATGCGAGAGGGGTTTTATGTCCATGATCGTCAGAAATCTGGAACACGACGAGGTTGTGCGGAGCCTGTACCGGGCTCACGGAGGTGCAAGCGCTGTAATGCTGCTGACCAGCCGGGTTCTCGAGGGCATGCTTTTTTTTGCGCATGCCGTGCTGAAGCCGGGAAAAGAGATCGAGGCCCATATCGACCCCTATGAGGAGATCTACTATATCCTCGATGGAGACGGGTACATGACGGTTGGAGACGAAGGCAGGGCGGTCAAGACCGGCGATGCGATATGGCTCCCTCACGGCGTGCCGCACAGCCTGAAGAACACCGGAGACAAGGATTGTACGATCCTTGTCTCCGCCGCCATGCCCCGATAGTTCTGACAGACCGTTGAAGAACGTCCATCTGCCGCGCCTCGCTCATCCCTCTTCACTGTGGCGTACTTATATCTACGCCTCGGTCAGGGGATTTCGCAAACCTTGTATCCGGGCATTTTTCCTCAGACTGTGAACAGCCGGTCTTTCAATACGCCGTTGACCCGCTGATCCTCCTTTCCGTCGGCGTAGCCGGCCCTCCGTTCGCTCGTCCGGATCAGGGTTCGCAACTCATTTGACGTTTATCGAGATCTCTTTCTTTTTCGATTCCTCGGTTTTCGGGAGGGTTACCTTTAGGATGCCTTTCTCGAAGTTGGCCTCGATTTTGTCGGCTTGTACGTTTTCAGGCAGGCGAAAGGACCGCTCAAATGCGCCGTAGTAACGTTCGATGATATGGGTATGTTCGTCTTTTTCCTCTGTTTCTTTTTTCTTTTCACCTTTGATGGTCAGGAGGTCCCCCATCAGCGATACACTGACATCCTTAGCATCCAGACCAGGTAATTCGGCTGTGACGATGATTTTGTCCTTGGTTTCCGCCAAATCCACCGACGGTTCCCATTGTTCCGGCAGGCGACTGCGAAACGGCCCTTCCGCCAAGAACCGCTCCCACAGCCTGTCCATCTCTTTTCGGACGGTTCCCAATTCCCCAAACGGTTTCCAAGGCACTACTTTCATATATCTTACCTCTCGAGCATTCCTGTTTTAAATCCTCCCCGAGCCAGAATGCATCCCGATAGAAGCCCAGGGTTCCTATTGCTCAGATCGACCTCAGGCCGACGGCGGCCAGGATCTCCGGTAATACCGCTCTCAGCCCTCGTGCCGGTATTCTTTCCCCCAACTGCTGAAAGGAAAATTGTAGAAGACATTAAACCCATTGTAATCCAATACCCGGAGATCATCCGTTTGTTTAACATCTTTGAGAATGGCTTCGTAGTGGCCCCCATACTTTTTCTGACAATCTGATACGGGAACCTCTGCGGCCATAAACTTTTTGATCCCTTTCTGCTCAAGCTTTTTTACAAATTTCTCATCGGAGAAGTCCTCATAAGTGGTCAAAATCAAAATGGGGCCAGTGCCGGTGAAGACGATCCCTGCTTTCATGCTTTCCTCCTTTGTCATTGGTGGGGTTTTGAATAGGACATTGCAAACAAATCACGCGATTTCGGCACTGCAGTTTGACCGTTCGACATGCTTTATGTGCTCAATTCTTCTAGGGGAGCGAACCGCAGTTCCTGCGCCGGATGTTGGCTTTGCAACACTGCTATGTTTTCATCCGTAAATGATCATTTCTGCCAATTCCGGAATTGACTTGGGATTTTACTTGTGAGGCGACCTACAGGTTGCCTCATAAGCAACCAATTGATTTCGTTGATATTGGCAAAAAAATCATTTCCGTATTAGAGACTTCTTCGTGCCAAATAATTATTTCCGGATTGAAAGTTTATATCGTCGAAAAAACCTAAATCATAAAGTGCGCCTCTTTAGACAGGAATTACAAACGTATTTTAAATCTCTGAAAAAGATCATATCTCGAGGATTGTGATTTTTAGTAAGATACTAACTTGACATTAGGTGGTAATCGATTTGCGTTATCAAATCAAAATATACATGAATTAAAATGGACATTCCCAACAAAAAACCGCCAAAAATCGGGTTTGCCTTCAAAAGGCACCAGATAAGGTTAGACTTGCCTGGTCGCGGTATCCGTTTTCTTTCCCGTTTGGTGTGTTTTCTTGATGGCTAGGATCCTTTTGACCTTATTTTTGAGCCCCTCGAGGCTTAATGAGTCGTACTTATAATGGTCGACGGCCATGAGCGGATTTTCCCGCATGCCTGAGTGGTTCACGCATAACAGGAGAGGCGGCGCGTTAGACCTTTGGAGAATTGACGCGAAACGATCAAGGCCGGTGCATCCCACTAATGCGGCGTTCATTATGAGTAGATCGGTCGATTTCGTTTCGAGCAACTCGGAGAGTTGGTTGAGATTCCCGCAACTGGTCACATCGTACCCTTCTTCGAAGAGCTCTTCTGAAAACAGGATACGCATGGATGCATCACTGTGAGCAACAAGAATTCTGTGCATGGAACGCCCTCTTTTCATCATGGCTTTTCTTGGATAAGATCCCGTGCCAAGTTTCTTCTGAATCTGGGCGTCGAGGATTCCGGACACCGACGATGAAAACATCCTGTGGCAAGGATTCAGGGAAATACGGCCATTACGCGCTTTAGACGTTTCCATTTTTTCTTTGAGTTGTCCATCAGGGGATGGACTCATTTTGACGGGAGAAAAGCGGAGAGGCAGGAGTTCTTCCCGGATTAGGAAAGATGGAAAAACAGGTATCGGACGGGAGTGTCATTCCTTCCACAGATCGACATCGATCAGCCCGATCTTTGCCGCATAGCGAACGAGTTCAAGGGTGCTTTTGACCTCGAGTTTGCTCATGATGTTGGACCGGTGATTTTCAACGGTTTTCGGGCTGATGAAAAGCTCTTCGGCGATCTGCTTTGCCGGTAACCCTTGCGCCAACAAACGCATCACCTCCTGCTCGCGGGGGGTGAGCTTTTTGTATGCGCCGTTGGTAATCTTCGCTTCTTTGGCGGGGAATCCGATCATTGTTTCCACCACCTGCTGGGACAAGGAACTGTCGAGGAAGTAATGGTCTTTCGATACAGCTTCGAGGGCCTGGACCAGCCTTTCGGATGCGGATTCTTTGACGACGTAACCAGTGGCCCCAGCCTTGAAAGCCTCGGCAATATGCTGGACCTTTGAATGCATGCTGACAACGAGCACGCGTGTATCCGGGAGAAAATTCCTGATATCGCGCACCAGGTCAATGCCGCTCTGATCCGGCAGGGATATGTCAACCAGAACGAGGTCAGGCTTGAGTTCTCTGGCCATCAGCTTCGCCCCGCGGCCGTCCCCTGCTTCTCCCACGACCTCGAAGCTTTTGTCCCGGCCGATGATGGACTTCAGCCCTTCGCGGAAAAGAGGATGATCATCAACGATCAAGACGCGCTTTTTTTTCACTGGCACTGTTATGCCCCTTTTTATATGGGATTTCGATTACGATCTTTGTACCCTTCCCCGGCTTCGATTTTATTTCCATTTTCCCGTGGAGAAACTTGGCCCTCTCTTCCATGCTGCGCAGTCCCATCCGCTTTTCTCTCCTCATGCCCGCCAGGCGCTGCTTCACGTTGAACCCTTTTCCATCGTCCTCTATACGCAGAAGGATGTTTGGGAAGGAAGCAAGCAACCTGATGAGCACCTTCCCGGCCTCGGCATGCTTCCTGACGTTGTTCAGCCCCTCTTGGATCAGTCGGTAGATGTTGATCTCGGTGTCCGTGTCCAGCACAAGATCGTCCATTCCGGCCGCCCTGAAATCAATGTTTAGCCCCGTTTTTTTGGAGAAATCGTCACAGAACTGGAAGATGGTTTTCGGGAGCCCCAACTGGTCCAAACTGGGAGGACGCAAATCATAGGACAGGTCACGAACGCTGTGTATATTGGTTTGAAGAATTTTTGACAATTCTGCAATCCTGTGCCGAACCTCCTGAGAAACATCGGGCTGATTGTCAAAGAGGGTGTCAAAACCGATTTTCAATGACGATAGATCCTGGCCGATGCGATCGTGAAGTTCACTTGAAATCATTTTACGTTCATTTTCGTGTGCCCTCATTAATTCCTGGCTGAGAATGTCAATTTGCTCCTCGGCATTTTTACGAACAGTTATATCCAAAACGACTATGATGATACCATTTTTGATATCATGAGGTTCAAGATAGCTCGCGTAAATATAACAGTCAATTAAACTGCCATCTTTTTTGAGTAATCTTGTCTCAATCTGTCCAATTCCAGATTGGTGAATTGATTCATATAAATAATTTTCAGCACGTTCATATTCAATTCTATTTGGGTATAGTATTATAGTATTTCTTCCGATTAAAGTGTTGAACTCATAACTCAATATTTTATACATCGCGTCATTCGCCCAACTGATTGCATTCTCTTGAATTAAAACAATACCGACAGGAGATGCCGCAAGAATCGCATTAAGCATACTCTGCGCTCTTTTCAGTTCATCGATGTTTCGCATTAAACCAACAATCTTTATAGGCTGACTATATTCATCACGTAATAATTTAGCTGTGACTAAAAAGAAGGCTGATAAATCATTTTTGCCTTTTAAATGCACTTCATAGTCAATGACTTTTCCATATTTTATAATTGTATTAAGAAAATCATTTCTCTTCGTAGGATCAACATAGAAATTGTATAATGATTTTCCTATAACTTCTTCTCTCTTGTAGTTAGAAATATTTTCGATGGATGGGCTGACTTCAAGAATTGTCCCATCCAGGGACGCCTCATAATAAACATCCTGGATGTTCTCGAAAATGCTGCGATATTTTTGTTCACTCGTTCGAAGAGCCTTCTCGATGATTTTCCGGTCGGTTATTTCGATGACGGCCATCAGGAAAAGATCCGGCTGATTTTTGCGGGAAGGAATGGACTCGCTCTGGGCGAGAACGAAGGCCTGAGTACCGTTTTTCCTTTGCAGCGCCAGTTCGCATGGTGTCTTATTCTTTCTTTCGAGGGTATCTTGTTGATGATCAAGAAACCGGGCGGTATGTTCCGGTGCCACAAAGCGGCTGAAAATCCGGTTCTTTAATTCGTTTCTCTCAAACCCGAGGAGCCTGACTCCGGCCCTGTTGACCTCCAGGATCCGCCCTTGCCGGTCCAAAGCGAAGAAACCTATTGGAGCATGGTCGAAGACGTCGAAGCAAGGGAGGATAGATGTAGCGAGTTCCCGTTTCGTCTCTTGCAGTTCCTCGTACTGGATTTTCAAGGCCAGCTGACAGACGTGGAAATCATGAACCAGTCGAAGGACATCTCGAGGATCATTCGGAGAAATGAGCACGTCTCCTTCGAGGTTCTCCTTCTGCAAAAGGCTCTCTGCCTTTTGACGCAATTCCTGAAATGGATCGGTGTCTGTTCGTTGCTGCCTGTCTCGTCTATAGTCTTCTTCCATCTCTGGTTTTTCTCTTAAAGGGCTGTCGGAAAACACCCATCTGCAGCGTTTTGTTCATCCCCCGTCACCTCCGGCGCAGTCGTCGGTACGCCTCATTCCGCGGGATTTTGCAGGCATTGCAACCGGACATTTTTCGTCGGCCTGTGAACAGTGGATTTCTCATCTCGGTGTTAAGTCGTATCCATCCGGAAATGATTTTCCGGTAGAACTCAGTTTCCAATCCGGAAATGAGGATTTTTCTTTACACGCTGCGCGTGCTCAGTCCCACCGCTGCGGGGCGGGTCCCGGTTTCTTCACACCCTTCGGGTGCTCAGTCCCACCGCTTCGCGGCGGGTCCCGGTTTGGCCAATATCAAGGAAATCAAGCGTTTGCGCGGAGGCGACCTGTGGGTCGCCGCTCAAGCAAACGTGCAGATTGACGCCGAGATTGGCCAAAAAGGCCATTTCCGGATGAAAACTGAGTCGTGTCCACTAATGACGCCTCTATTCGATCCCGGCAGATAAAGACTCGAAGAAAAATAGGGCCGGCCGCACGAAAAGATAAAGATATTTTCGCATTATTACCAGAATCCTTGTGTCTTTTGAATAAAAGTTTTGGTAAGCAAAACTACCGAACAAACCTGAGACATTTTTGGATAATTTGGGTGTAAAATCAACATATTCGCCTTATTCTTGGAGTCCCGGACTTCGTTGTTCTTCTGGCGCTGATTTTGCGAAAAGGATTTTTTCCCATTGCAGGAAGGTAATTTTCCTGGGCTTTTATCGGGAACTTCAAGTGTCAATTTTCTCAAGGCTTGCGCTCATTGAGAAATTCTTGCACCATTTCAAATGCCTATCCCTCTTGCTGGTGCGGTGCGATCTGAGGAAATCTTCAGGAGGGCTTTTGCCTGAACCCCCTTGGTGAAGTTCTCGAGTTCAGGCCGGGGATTATCTCCAGCAAAATGAGGTGTTGTGCTCATGGACAATGCCCAGAAGGATTGCGATAGTGGTTTTAAATATCCCTGACATCGTGTTGAAAAACCCACAATTGACAGACTGAGGAAAAAGGGCCCGATGCAAAGCCTGTGAATCCCCGCGGAATGAGGCGTACTGTCAAGTACGCGATAGTGATGGCGGATGAGCAAGACGCAGTGGGTGCGTGTTTTCCAACGGTCCGCCAAAAAATTCATTTTTTTCCGGGGAGAGCATCCCGCAGGGTTCAATAAGGCTAAGCTTGGTTTTTGTGAAGTGGAAACCGGTGGATAACAGCGGGTTGGATGAGATCGATTTGCCTTTGTTTGACCGTCGGAAGGGAAACACCGGTCATGAGTGACAGACGCAGGATCCTCGCTGTAAATGAAAGGGATGAAGCGATTATCAGAGGGATAATACGCTCAGTTCAGAGACAGGAAGGAAAACCCGAGTGCTTCGATACAGAAGGGGCCTATTGTGAAGAGACGGGCTGCATTTGGCGGGCCTATTGTCGGCGCGCGTGTGATTGACAATTTTGACCACTTCTGTTGCCGGATTTCATACAGCTATGGATGGTAGAATAACTCTTGTCTTTTCCGATCGCAGCTTCATGAATGCGGCATGTTGCAGATAAAACTTTTGCATTCCTTTTGAATATATCAGACACTTGAATCATATTATAAAATAGATGAGAAATTGGACTGTGTGAATGTTGCAATTTACAAAATTATTAGAAGCATGATCGAATATGTGAACGGAATAGGATTCATGTGGTTTGTGGATATAAACAGTTTGTTTGGGTGAATCTTTTCTTGCGACGGGGGTGATGCTATGGATTCTATGACCGCAAAATGCAATCCAACACCCAAAAAAGGGGAGAGAAATGTTTTCTGCCCTTATTATGACCATTGCCTTGATGAGGCGGTGGCGCGCGCCTGGAATACTTGGCACTGCTCCAAATGTCCTTATATTGCGACAGGGCCGCAAATTACAGAGGATGCCGTTTTTACCGACTGTGCTTCGCTATATTGTACAGTGCCGCCGACAATCGATCGCATGCTCCGCAACGATTATTTTTAACTGCAGGCTATCTTGTCAGTTCAGCTGAAGAGTTGGTTGTTCTGTGTCGAACTTTAGAGCTTTGCCGAAAAGGAGGTGGGGATGTCGGCGGAAAAAACCTTGATGGATCTGAGGGAATTGCTTCTCAAGAATCGGCAGGCAATCTTTGAGCGTATCGACATGATGAAGGCTGACCTGGGTGCTTTGGGAGAGCGTGACATCGAAGTTGAGGAAGAGGCCCAAAAAGCAAATCTTGCCGCTGCCTTGGCGCGGTTGGAAGAACAGGGACTCGAGGAAATCGAGAATATCGATTTGGCGCTTTGCAGAATGGCGGCGGGAACCTACGGGATCTGCGAAGGTTGTGAGGCCATGATCCCATTCGAGCGCCTGGGAGCCATTCCTACCGCTCGTCTTTGCCTGAGGTGCGCGAGGGAGTACGAAAGAAAACAAAAGAAACTGGCGCGTGCCGGGGAGGCAATCCCCTGCACGGAGCTGCCCGATGAGTTGAAGGGGCTGAGTGAGGAGGAAATCGTCGAATCGATCCTGGATCAACTCAAGGAAGACGGTCGGATCGATCTTGAGGAGTTGCAGATCTTCAACCGAAAGGGGGTGTTGTATCTGGAAGGATATATCCCGAGCGAGGGAGAGCGCCAGATTGTGCATCGCATTCTGACGGACGTCATTGGTTTGACTTCTTTCATCGATCTCCTTTCTGTCGATGAAGTCGCGTGGGAGCGTGAAGCCCGGACGAGCGATGCAGAAACGGCCCCATGCAGCCCTGAGGATCGCCTTCTTTATGCCGAGGAGGATTTCACGGAAAGTACGGCTGAATCCGAGGAGGAGGACTTGACCTATACACCTTCCGATCGCCCCCTTCCGGAAAGGGAGTGAGAGGGGGCATAAACCAAGGCGAAGGGTTGTCCTGTTTAGAGAAGGAGGGGGAAGGATGAAGATCCCTTTACAAATTACAGCCAGGGATTTTGAGCTTACCGAAGCAATTGAAGAAGTCGTAAAGCGCCGTGCGGAAAAGCTCGACCAGTACTATGAGGATATCGTGCGGTGCAAGGTCGTGCTGGAGATGCCTCACCGCCATAGAAGCAAAGGGCGCCTGTTCAATGTTCGGATTGATCTGAAGGTACCCGGCGGAGAGTTGGTGGTTAAAAACGAGCCTAATGAGGATCTCTATGTGGCCGTGCGGGATGCCTTCGATGCGGCACGGCGTCAGATTCAGGATTATGCCGGGGAAAGACGAGGGCAGGTAAAAACCCATGAAGAGGTTCCACGCGCTTTCATCAGCAGTCTTTTTCCGCTGGATGGCTACGGGTTCCTGACGACAGATGAAGGAAGAGAAATTTATTTTCATCGCAATAGTGTGCTTGGGGGGAAATTTGAAGAACTGAAGGTCGGTACATCGGTTCGATTCGTGGAGGAAAGGGGAGAGAAAGGACCTCAAGCCAGTACTGTGGAGTTGATCTAGGATACGAATCGATTGTGGTCAGGATGCATTATTGTCGATTTCACCCCAGGCTTTTCTGCAGGAGGATGCAACGTGGCGGATTCATCTAGAACCGGGGGCTTCTCACGAGCGGCGCGAATGAATCGCCTGCTCAAGGAATGGGTGCATGACACATACAAATCCAAGCATAAGTTACCGGAACCCACGGTCTGCCGTCAATGCGGGGCAGTATATCGTAAAGGCAGCTGGCGCTGGGAGGATGCCCCCGTCGGGGCACACGAAGATACCTGCGCGGCTTGTCTGCGGATAGAAGACAATGTACCTGCGGGTTATTTGACCCTCGAGGGGTCTTTTTTGGTAGAACATCGCGAGGAGGTCATGCACCTTGTCCGCAATATCGAGGCGAAAGAAAAAAAAGAACACCCCCTCAAACGGATTATGGCTGTGGACGAGAAGCCGGATGGGCTGGTCGTCACCGTCACCGATCCGCATCTTGCCAGGGGAATAGGCGAGGCACTCCATCAGGCATACAAAGGAGAACTGGATTTCAGCTATCAGGAAGAGGAAAACCTCCTGCGGGTCTTTTGGAGGCGTTAACCCCCCCTATGGGTGTTTTTTCGAAAATAATGCGCATACTCTCAAGCTGAGCCTGTACCCGCCTCATCGTCTCATTCTTCTTGTGGCAGCCGTCTTTTTGACTCCACCAAAAACGCAGGTCTTTTCAAACAAGGATATGGGCAATCCGTATCCTTGTTTTGTTATGGCTGCATCTCTGAAAAAACGTGTGCCCTAGAGCGGTCTTCGTCCGGGAGTAGGTCCTTGAAAGAGGTGCCTACTGCCGGCTGTCCTTTGGGCGATGGACGAGCCTGGGGGAAAATAAGCTTGACAAGGAGACGAAAACAATGTGAGTATCATATTTGATAATAACAATTTCATATATGAAATTATTTTCCTGTGCCTGGCTCGTAACGGGTGCTCGTCGTCCAAACGCTGCGAAAGGACGTTTCATGGGGGAAAATCAGAGAGGGGCTCCGGCGCTTGCAAGGGGGTTGAAGATCCTCGAGGTCCTGGCGGCTGCGGATGGGGAGCTTAGCTTCTCGTCTGTGAAAGAGACCTCTCAGATCCCGGGTCCTTCCTTGTGGCGGCTGCTGCATGTCCTGCGCGACACGGGGTATGTCCTCTACGATCCAGGGAATCACACGTACCGCTTGGGCTACAAATTCCTTTATATGGGGAATCTTCTTCTGGATCGGATGGGCTTCCGTTCCGAAGCGAGGCATTATCTCAGAAAGCTGGTGGACCTGACGGGGGAAACCGCCGAGTTTTCGGGCCGCGTCAAGGATGAACTCGTGCTGCTCGATCAGGATGAGGGCCCGCAGGCCGTGCGGCTTTTTTCCCGGATCGGAAGCACCTACCCCTATTTCCACGCCACCGCGCCGGGCAAGGTTTACCTCGCCTACATGCCGGAGGACCGATTGGAGAGTGTGATCGAGCGGATAGGCCTGCCTGCCATCACCGAATACACTGTGACGGACTTGGGCGTGCTCAAGCAGCAATTTGCAAAGGTCAGGGCGGAAGGATATGCCATCGATAATCAGGAAATGCGCCTGGGCGTTTTCCGTATGGCGTCACCGGTCTTCGGTGGCGACGGGAAGATCGTTGCCTGTCTGGGTGTTGCGGGGCCTTCCTTCAGGCTGGACGACGAAAGGGAGAGATTCATCGGCGGGGCCGTCAAGGATGTCGCTGAAGAGTTGAGCCGGGAGGTGAGTCGGAGATGAGCCGCATCACGGAAGAACAGAAGATGCTGGTCGAAAGCGTCAGAAGGATGGCGGAGGAGAAGATCGCCCCCCTGGCGGCTGAGATCGACCGGAAGGGGGAGTTCAACTGGGAGGTCGCTTCCTTGTTCTGGGATCTCGGGCTGCTCCAGATCATGCTGCCTGAGGAATACGGCGGTTGGCCCATCAACCCCTGTCACACGCTCTGTCTGAGCGTCGAAGAGATCGCGAAGGTCTGCGCTTCTTCGGCCCTGAATCTGATCATTCAGGCGGTTGGGAGTTTTCCCCTCATCCGCGCCGGCAGCAAGGAGCAGAGAGACCGGTATTTACCCATGATCTCGAAGGACCGACTGCTGATGGGATACCTGGTGACGGAGCCGGGAGCGGGTTCGGATGTGGCGGCTGTTTCAACGAAGGCCCAAAGGGCGAACGGCCGTTACGTGATCACCGGGCGCAAGACCTTCGCCACCAACGGTGGGGTTGCAGGCCTTTACTCCATACTGGCGCGGACCGGTGCGGGCGAGCTCTCCTTTTTCATCCTCGAGAGAGAAACCGCGGGCGTGGTAATAGGAAAATTCGAGGACAAGTGCGGCTTCAGGGGAAGCAACACGGCCGAGGTGATCCTCGAGGAGGTCGAGGTTCCGGAGGAAAACCTCCTGGGCAGACCAGGCGACGGGTTCAAGATCGCCATGGCCGATTTCGACATGTCGCGCCCAACCGTAGCGGCCCTCGCACTAGGCCTGGCCCGAGGGGCCCTCGCCTTTGCAACCGATTATGCAACCAAACGCTTCACCTTCGGTCAACCGCTGATTCAACACCAGGCGATCCAGTTCATTCTCGCGGATTCCCTCACCCTGATCGAGGCGGGCAGCGGGTTGATGGAAAAGGCGGCCCTGAACTTCGACGAGGGCCGGCAGAATACGAGCCTGGCCTCCATGGCCAAGTATTTTTGCAGCGATGCGGCCATGAAGATCACCGAGGACATGGTGCAGGTTTTGGGGGGGTACGGGTACATCAAAGACTATCCCGTCGAGCGGATGTTCCGGGATGCCAAGTTGACGCAGATCTTCGAAGGGTCCAACCAGATCCAGAGGATGATCATCGGACGGGAGATCATGAAAAAGGCATCTGCCGGGCCGTGACACCCGTCACGAGATGATTCTATCCGCTGCCGGACGGTGTCGGCCTCTCGCGGTGTCCGTGCGCCGTTCCGCGGCCGCCTCCGGATGGGCTGCTTATTCCGACGAAGCTTTCGGGAGCCGTCTTTGCGGGGATATTGTTTGCAGTAGCAGCATGCCATAAATTTTCTGGGGAGCGCGATTCGAGAATCGTCCAGGGAGGTGCCACGCAATGGATTTTTCTTTGAGCAGGGAGCAGAAGGATATCAAGCGGGCGGCGGCGGAGTTTGCAAGGGGGGAATTCAAACCCGAACTCGCGCAAGAGTGTGAATTCAATCACCGCTTTCCCAGGGAACTCTATGAGAAGGCGGGGGGGCTCGGCTTCATCGGGATCGATTATTCCGAAGAGATCGGCGGCGGCGGGATGGGGGTCATGGAAAACGTCCTCGTCATCGAGGAGTTCTGCAAGGCGGATTCGGGTCTCGGGATGGCGATCCATCTGGCGTACCTTCCGGCCAAGATCGTGCGGATCTTCGGGACGCCGCAGCAGAAGCAGAAATACCTGACGCCCTTGACCGAGGGGAGGTGGGTCTCCGCCGTATCGTTCACCGAACCGAATCACGGAAGCGACCTCAGGAGCATGGAGACCACCCTGACGGAAACCGCCGACGGGTTTGTCCTGAACGGTGTGAAAGTCTTTACGACCAACGCGGCCTACGCCGATTTCTTCATCGTGCTGGCGCAGGAAGACGCCGATGCGCCTCCGGGAAAAGGGATGTCGACGATCCTCGTCGAACGGGATTCCGCCTCGTGGCTCGAAGGCCGGATGGAGATCAACGAGATCCCCCACAAGATGGGGCTTCGGACGACCTCGAGCGGCGAGGTGGTCTTTCACAACCTGAAGGTTCCAAAGGAAAACATCTTAGGGGAAAGGGGCCGCGGTCTTCTGAACATTCTCGATTTTCTGGATGAAAGCCGCATCGAGATCGGGGCCCAGGCCCTGGGCAACGCGGAAGGCGCGTTTCTGAAGGCGCTCAAGCACGCGCGGGAAAGGCGGCAATTCGAAAAGCCCATCATCGACTTCCAGGCCATCGGGCACAAACTCGGGAGGTTGTGGAGCCAGATCCAGTCCATGAAATGGATGACCTACTATTCGGCCTGGTTGTGCGACAACCGAACGGAGCAGATGGCCTCCGCCATTCCGCTGTTCACATCCATGGTGAAGCATCACGTCCCTGAAACGGCCAAGCAGGTGATCGACGAGACGATCACCGTTTTCGGGGGGTACGGCTATTTTCTGGAGCAGGAAGTCGAGCGGAGGTATCGCGACAACCGGATCGTGGAGATCTACGAAGGAACGGTGGAGGTCCAGCTCAACAACATGGTCAGGATCCTCAAGAAACTGAACCTGGATTTCATCCGCATGAACCTGATCTGAGGCCTTGGAGGCGGGTCGTGGCGGGTCGAAAAGAGTACAGGGTCAGGGAGAGTCCGCGCGCAGGACGCGTCCGGCTCGAGTTGTCGCTGCGTGAAGGGCTTGTTGTGGTAGTGCCCGAGGGCTTCGATCGGGGGAGGATCCCTGCAATCCTCGAGGAGAAGGATGGTTGGCTCGAGCGGGCGCAGGCGCGTCTCGCGCGGCGGAGTGCAGTGGGCGCAGCGTGTGCCGAGGCCGCATTGCCGGACAAAATCGCCCTGCAGGCGATCGGCGCCGAATTCAAGGTCGGGTTTCTACCCTCCCGCTCGGCGGGGATCCGAATCGTTGAAGGCGATGGTCGCGAACTGATCCTTTGCGGCGGGGCAACTGACGCTGAGGCTGCCCGGGCCGCCCTGCGCGCGTGGGTGGTTCAGAAGGCCAAGGGCGTTTTACCCGAGTGGGCGAATGTGCTCGCCCGCCAGAGGGGTTTCCGGTTTGGCCGGGTCTCGGTCAAGTGTCAGAAAACCCGCTGGGGCAGCTGCTCGAGCCGGAAGACCATCAGCCTCAACTGCAAGCTTCTGTTTCTGCCCCCTGAGTGGGTGGAGTATGTCATGCTGCACGAACTCTGTCACACGGTGCACATGAATCATTCACAGGAGTTCTGGGCTTTGCTGGAGAGGCACGATCCGGGATACAGATCCAGGGACGCTGCTTTGCAGACCGCCTGGAAGCGTGTACCCGGATGGTTTTGATACACACATTTTCGGCCATTTTTTGGATCTCGACATCCCGCGCGTCGGCGATTAGGATAGGAGCGTCGGGAGTCGCGGGTGCGGCTTGTCTTTTCCCGCGTTCCACCGGTGTTTCAGCCTCTGGCTCGAAGGAGGACGACATGGCTGGCAAGCGTTCTTTTGTCCCGGGTGAATGGGTGGCGACATTCAGGAACGAACCGGGTAGGGTCTTGAGCCCGGCAGACTATCGTGCTGCGGTGCGCCTCCTGCGAGAGGGCAAACGGCCCGGCAGGTATTTCGCACCCGGGTGCTGCGCCGATCCGGATTATAACAGCCGGATTCCGGTGGTTTTCCCGGATGGAACATACGATATTCTCCGTTCATTGAATCTGCGGCGCAATACACATCCGGACCCTGCGCAGGAGCAGGCGGTGCTGGATATCCTGGGTCGCATCGGTGCGGTTCAGGTCGATGAGCATCCTGTGGAAAAGGAGGAGGATTGAGGTGGGAGAGTGCATCTTCTGTAAGATCGTCCGGGGGGAGATCCCCTGTTTCAAGATCTGGGAGGACGAGCGGGTCCTGGCCTTTGCCGACATCAACCCGATTACGGCTGGACACACCCTGGTCATCCCGAAGAAACACGCCGAAAACCTCTGGGAGATTTCCCGCGAGGATTTTTCCGCTGTCCAGCTGGCTGGAAAGCGGATCGCCGGTGCTTTGAGGAAGGCGCTCGCGCCGGTCGGTATCGCCTGCCTGCAGCTGAACGGGCGCGGGGTGAATCAGGTGGTGATGCACTACCACCTGCACCTGATCCCACGCTCGGCGCAGGAGCCACAGCTGCCCGTATCGAGTTGGGAGATCAAGCCCGGGGACATGGAGGCGATCGGCCGGCTCAGTGAGAGGATCGCAGCGGCGGTCGGCTGAATCGACCGGGGGTTACTCCATCAGTTCCATGTTCCAATAGAGATAGTCACGCCAGGAAGTCGGCACCTCATGGATGCCGATGGTGATTTTCAGGACGGGGAGCCACTTGGGGCGGCAGGGTTTCTGGACCAGCCTCATGCCCGCCTCCTGAGGCGTGCGGCCGCCTTTCCTGCGGTTGCACTCGACGCAGCAGCTGACGATGTTTCCCCATTCCGTCTTTCCACCCCGTGAGCGTGGGATGACATGGTCATAGGTCAGCTCCTCGGGCGCAAAGGTTTCGCCGCAGTATTGACAGGCGTACTTGTCCCGGGCATAGATATTCTGGCGGGAGAATTTGACCGGTTTCGGAGGGCGTCTGACGAGCCTTAAAAGCCTCACGACGGCCGGCAGTTTGATCTGAAAGCTGACCGAGTGGATTTCGCGGCCGTATTCCTCCAGGACCTCAACCTTGCCGAGCGAAAGCAGCGTCACCGCCTTTCGCCAGTTGATGATCTTGAGAGGTTCATACGTGATGTTCAGCAGCAGGACCCTATCCATGAGACCTTCACCCGTATGGAGGTTTGGGATCGGGATGAACGACCGCAAAACGCAAAAATCATAACCCAAGTATCTGGAATAATCAAGTAAAAAGTAGATTTGGACCCGGTTATGACCGTGTTGCGCCTTCCAGGGATCGATGCGGTTGAAAGGTGAGATTTCGTGGCGGTTTTCTATGGGATCCTGACGGTTCTCATCCTCTATCTTTGCATCAGTCTTCTTTTGACCTATGTGGTCCATCGCGTCCCCCGTCATCCGGTTCGGGATCTGCCGGACTGGGGGAGGGTCGAGGATGTGCGCATCCCGGCGGTCGAGGGTGGCTTCCTGGAGGTCTGGCGGGTCGAGCCCGAGGGAGGGCCGGCGGCCTCGCGCGGGATCGTCCTCCTCGCCCATGGGTGGAGCCGCAATCGCGACCGGATGGTTGGGCGGGCCAGGGTCTTCGGAGGTCTCGGATTTACGACCGTCCTGCACAGCGCGCGGGATCACGGCGGCTCCAGCCCCTATCCCTTCATGAACGCCTTCCGATTCGCCGAGGACATCGAAACGGTCATGCACTGGATCGGCCGGCCGCTTCTCCTCTACGGGCATTCGGCGGGGGCCGCAGGGGCCATCATTGCGGCGGGGCGCAACCCGGAGATGGTGCGGCTTCTTTTTCTGGAAGGGTGCTATGCCCGGACGCGGGAGGCCCTGCTGCGCCTCTACCGGAATTTCAACCGGTTCTTCGGTCTGGTGTTTGCGCCCGCCGTAGTGGCATGGATGGATCTGTTCTACCGGTTTCGCATGGATCAGGTGAGCCCTGTCCGGATCGCCCCTTCCCTCCATTGTCCTGTCCTCCTGATTCATGGCGAAAAGGACCAGCATTTTCCGCTCCGGCATGCGTGGAGCCTGAGGGACGCTTTCCCCGCAGGGAAAGCCGAACTCTTTGTGGCCTGTGAAAGCGATCACAGCAGCGCCAGCCTCGATCCGAGGTACCCCGAGGCAATCAAAGCCTTCGTGGAGCGCCATCTCGGATCCTTGGGATGCGACGGGGGATCTCGTGAAGCCGCGTGATCCCGTCAGGCCGCATCCGCTTCTGCCTGCCTATGCGGGGCTCTTCAGACCCGACCGCTTCCGTGGCGGGGTCCTGGATGTGGCCTGTGGTGACGGGCGGAATGGGATCTTCCTGGCAAAACTCGGATTGCACGTGACCCTGTGCGACGTCTCGAAGGAGATGCTCGAGAAGGCCCGCCGATCGGCTGCAGAGGCAGGTGTCGACGTGACACTCAGGGAGGTCGATCTCGAAAAGCCAGGGGAAAACCCCTTCGAGGGGCAATGCTTCGGAGGGATACTCGTCTTCCGCTATCTGCACAGGCCGTTGATCCCGTGCCTCCGGAAGGCGCTGTTGGAAGGCGGAATCCTGATGTACTGCACCTTCACCACAGCGCAGCGGCTGCTGGGGCGTCCGCGCAATCCGGATCACCTGCTGAACCCCGGGGAGCTTCTCAGTTGGTTCGAGGACTGGGAGGTGATTCATTCCTGGGAAGGCGTCAGGCCGGACCCCGACCGTGCAATGGCCGAGATTGTCTGCCGCAAGAGGAGTTCGGACTCCCCCTGATGGAATCCTGGACCCCTCCCTGGGCCTTGCCCGCGAAAACGACACCCTCGATGAAAGGATGAGCGATGAAGGTACTGGGCATCTATGGCAGTCCCCGCAAAGCGGGGAACACAGACCGTCTCCTGGACAGCGCACTCGATGGCGCCCAGGCGGCCGGTGCGGAAACAAAGCGCATCTACGTCCGCGAACTGAAGATTTCCGGGTGCATCGAGTGCGGCGGTTGCGACAAGACCGGCGAGTGTGTCGTCAAGGACGATATGCAGGGCGTGTACCCGATGCTGGCCGACGCGTCGGTGATATTCCTGGCCTCGCCGATCTTTTTCTACGGCATTACGGCCCAGGCCAAGGCCCTGGTGGATCGCTGCCAGGCCGTGTGGGCGCGCCGCATGCTGGTCAAGACGCGTGAGGAGCGCAAGCGCTACGACGGCGGCACGGGGTATCTGATCGCCGCGGGAGCCACCAAAGGGAAGACGCTTTTCGATGGGGCCCGAATGGAGGCGCGCTACTTCTTCGACGCCTTGGACATGCATTGCGGCGAAGGTCTTTTTGCCAGGGGCCTCGAGAAGCGATCGGACCTGAAGCAGCAGCCCGAGATGCTCGAAGAGGCGTTCCGGTTCGGCCGGCAGGCGGTCGAGGCGGAGCGCAAAGGCGGATTACCCCCGGCGGCGTGCTGAGGCCGTACGCATCACCGCCCGGAGATTGCCCTTGATCTTTTCGAGACCGCTACGTGCGAAGGCACTCTTTCCGAATATGAGCGCGAATGCCGCCGCGTCCATGTCCAGGATGTCGGCCGCGCCGGGAAGGCACGGATCCTTGGTCTCCGGGGCCGGATTGAACGGGCAGACCTCCTGGCAGACATCGCAGCCGAAAAAGCAGAGGCCCATGGCCTTGGCGGCATCGGCCTCTACGGGATCGCGGCATTCGATGGTACGATAGGAGAGGCAGCGGCGCGCATCGCAGCATCGGGGCCCTGTGAGGGCGCCGGATGGGCAGGCAGCCAGGCACCGGTCGCATGACCCGCAAAGGTCCTCCGGCAGGGTATCCAGGGTCGGCGCGAAGGGGATGGTGGTCAGGATCTCGATCAGAAAAACGTAGGAGCCGTATCCGGGGACGATGAGGAGGTTGTTCTTGCCGATGAAACCGATGCCCGCGCGCAGGGCGAAGCTTCGCTCCAGGATGGGCGCGGAATCCACGCAGACCCTGTTTCTGCTCTGCGGGTCCCAGGTGCGAAGAAGATCCAGCAGGGGGCGGGCGCGTTTTCTGAGACGGTCATGATAGTCGGGTTGCCGGGGCTCGCTGAACCGCGCCGTCTCGAAGCCGTCCGATGTCACAGGCTTGTGAGGCGAGTAAGGGTAGGCCAGGGAAATGACGGTCCGGCACCCTTCGAGGAGACGGGAGGGGTGGCGGCGCAGCTCGGCATGTCTTGCGATCCAGTGCATGTCGCCGCAACGCCCCGCGGCGATCCAGTTCCGGAAGGCCGCGTAGTAAAGCGGGGTCTCCGCGGGGGAGAACCCCGACCGCAAAAAGCCCAGTTCCCTCGCTCTCCGCTCGAAAACGGCGCTATCGGGTGCGTGCATGGATGTGAACGGCCCCGTTTCATCCGGATGTTCCACTTCGGACGGTGTTTCATCGGACATGCCGACCCCGAGCGCCGACGTCCGGCTGAGGGGTTTTACGGACCCCGACGTCATTTCTCCTGAAGGGCCGCGGATTCAAGCGCATCCCCCCCTCCTTACGGATTGTTTCCGGGCTTCGCAGGCACTCAGGACCCGCCTGGCCGGCCCGAGACTGCGCTACAGATCGTATGGCGTCAGGCTTTCGAAGCCGTCTTCCGTGACGACGATCGTTTGCTCGAACTGCGCGGAAAGCGACCGGTCGAGCGTAATCGCCGTCCAGTTGTCATCCAGCACCTCGAGTTCCTTCCTCCCGAGGTTGATCATCGGTTCCACGGTGAAGACCATGCCGGGGATCAACACGATCCCCTCCCCTTGGCGGCCGTAATGGGATATCTGCGGCGGTTCGTGGAATTCGAAGCCTACCCCGTGCCCGACGAATTCCCGGACCACGGAGCAGCCCTGCGCCTCGGCGTAGTGCTGTATCGCCCAGCCGATATCCCCGACGGTATGCCCCGGGGCCACGGCCTCGAGCCCGAGCTTCAGGCACTGCCTCGCTGTTTCCACTATCTTTCGGGCGTCCGGTCCGGGGGTCCCGATATAGAAGGTCTTGCTGGTATCGGCATAATAGCCGTTCAGGATCGGTGTCACGTCGACGTTGACGATGTCGCCGTCCTTCAGCGTCTGATCCCCCGGTATGCCGTGGCAGATGACCTCGTTCACCGAGGTGCAGACGCTCTTCGGAAACCCGCGATAATGGAGCGGTGCGGAGACGGCACCCTGCTCGATCGTAAACTCGTGGACGATCGTGTTGATCTCATCGGTGGTCATGCCGATCCTGAGCTGGGATTCCACCAGGTCCAATGTGGCGATCGCGACCTTTCCGGCCCGCCGGATCCCTTCGATGTCGATAGGTTCCTTGATCCGGATCCGATGCCGCCTCCAGTAAAGATCCTTCCGGTTCGTTTGGCCGGCTTGTTCGCGGGGAAGACAGCACTTTTTGTATTTGAGGCCGCTGCCGCAGGGGCAGGGGTCGTTGCGGCCAACCTTGACGATCTTGTTTTTCATTTGGAGTCTCGATTTCTTTGAAATTCAAAAACCGCCGGCCTCTTCGGGGAAGGCCGGCAAGCGGTGCATTTTTTGGAAAAGGCCTCATGCCGCGTGCGGTCTGGGGCGCTGTAACGCAAAACCCGTTTCCCGGTCCCGGATAACGGGCAACCCACGCATCGACCTGTTCAGGAACGGCCCGGCTGGCGCTCGGGTTCACGTCACGTCGGCTGGTGGTCTGGCCGTGCATGGAGCGCGAAGAACCGCACGCACCCGGAGAAATCGGTTTCAGGGCGCATGCTGCGTCTCGGAAACGCACCCTTTTTCTACCGCTGCAATCAGGGCTTCCAATTCATCCGGATTCAGTTTGTGGAGATAGATCAGGGGATCATCGCCTGAAAGGCGCCGGCGCAGAAGATCGATGAGCCGCTGCCTTTCCGCTTCTTCAGCGGCGGAAACCGGGTTTGGGGAGCCCTCGAGACGTTCCGCGAGGGACTGGTTTTCCTCGGCGCAGTTTGCCAGATTTTCCACGAAAAGGTTGTTGGTGTCCTCCAGGGCGGTGATGGCCTTACGAAGGGTTTGGATCTCCTGCCGCAGTGCCGTACAGGGGTCCTGGGGATCCTCGGCCCGCGCAGCCTGGGAGAAGAGCCAAACGAGCATCAGCACGGGCACCAGCCGCAGGCAAGGGTGGATCGCCATCCGTCTTATCATTTTCAGACCTCCGGGCCCGGACGGAGCCGAGGCTAGTCAATACGGGCACCATAGCAGATGCGGGTTCCGAAATCAACGCCGGTCTGCAGGATTGGGTCCGGGACCCGGGATGCGAGGGGTCGGGATCGTAAATCATGACAGATAGAATTCGGTTTAACGCCGGAGATAAAGCTATTTGGTGTCCATCCGGAAATGATTTCCCGGTACCATCCAGTTTCCAATCCGGAAATGCCGGTGTCTTACATTGGACGCGGTGCGTGAGTTTGGCCGGACTCGGGGTGTGCCTTTCCCCAGGGGGCGAATTTCAAGAGCAGCAGCATTCCGGGGATTGCGATGAGCGTGCAAAGGATAAAAAACCCCTCCCAGCCGAATGCCTTGGCCATGTACCCGGTCGGGGCGGATGCCATGACGCGGGGGATGCCCATCAGGCTGCTCAGGAGCGCATATTGGGTGGCCGTAAAGCGGCGGTTGGTGATGCTGGCCATGAAGGCCGCATACGCTGCGGTTCCCATCCCGCCGGAAAGATTTTCGAAGGCGATGACACCCGACAGGGCCGGGATGCTGGGTCCGATGCGGGCGAGGGCGGCGAAGCCGGCGGTCGAAACGGCCTGCAGGACCCCGAAGACCCAGAGGGCGCGGTTGATCCCGAGACGGAGCATGGTGATGCCCCCCAGAAGCGCCCCCCCGATCGTGGCCCAGAAGCCGAAAAGCTTTACGACCGTACCGATTTGGGTCTTGGTGAAGCCCAAATCCAGATAGAATGGGGTAGTCATGGCGCTTGCCATCGTGTCGCCGATTTTGTAAAGGAGGATGAAGGTCAGAATCCACAGGGCCTGTGGGCGTTTGAAATAATCCGTCAGCGGTTGAACGACCGCATCCCGCAGCGTTCGCGGCGCGCCTTCCAGGACCTCGGGTTCACGGGCGCAGAGCGTCGTGAGGACCCCCGGCAGCATGCATGCAGCCATGATCAGGTAGACGCTGGTAAAGGATAGGCGGTCCGCGAGGATCAGGCCGCCGCCGGAGGCGAGGAGCATCCCGACGCGATAGCCGTTGATGTAGAGAGAAGACCCGAGCCCGAGCTCCTCGTCGGATAGATCTTCGCGCCGGTAGGCATCGATCACGATATCCTGGGAGGCGCTGAAAAAGGTGACGAGGAATGCGGCGAAGGCGACCATCCAGGGCATTTGGACCGGATCCGTAAAGCCGAGCCCCGCGATGGCGGCCGCCAGGGCGATCTGGGTGATCAGGAGCCAGCCGCGCCGGCGTCCCAGAAACGGCGGCGTGAAACGATCCAGGATCGGTGCCCAGAGGAATTTGATGGTGTAGGGAAGGCCGACCAGGGCCATCAGGCCGATGATCGAGAGATCGACTCCTTCTTCCTTCATCCAGGCCTGGAGGACGGAGATGGTCAGGAGCAGGGGCAGGCCGCTCGAAAAACCCATGATCAGGGCCACGAGCATGCGCCCGCTGAAGAGGGTGCGAAGGGTTGCAGACATCGGCAGGGTTCGATCTCCTCGATTCGTCTAAACAAGCGGCGGTTGGGAAAGGCGGCGGGCTGGGCCGCGCCGCCGTTGGAAGCCACCCTGCCACAAAAGCCGGCGTTTTGGAAGGGAATAGCTCGGGCTTTTTCACCGGGGCGTGAATGAGCGCCCGCTTAAGGACAGCATCATGGAGGATATCCGCACCACGCCGTTTCTGAAGCCGGAGGACGTCCTGGCGCTCGGTTTCATCCGAAATCCGCCGGTCTACGTTTTTAGACGGTACCACAGGGCCGGACTACGTTCTCACATTTTGGCGGTGCTCGATCCGGAGGCCGTCCGGCGCGAGAGGGAGGGGATTGTGCAGGAGGGCGTGCGGGTTTTTCCCAGTGCGAAGCCCGTGAAAATCCTGCGGATATTCAGGACCCGTTTTGCCGGACTCCAGGAGGCCGAAAATGAGATTGCGAGGGTGAAGCAGGTAATACGGTTTCTGGGTCCGGAGTGCCTGGCCCTTTCGGAAGAATTCCTGGTCAGTTGCAGCTTCGAAGGACTTCCGGAGGTCCTGCTTTGCGGTTTGCAGGAATATGTGGAAGGTGCGGTGTTCGATCCCTGGGCTCAACTCTCCGATCGACGGTTGCAAACGCTCCTGAGGCTGATCGCCCGTGAGACCGAACGGACGGGTGGAGCCTCGGGAGAGGGCATCCAGGTCGAGGCCGTAAAAGAAAAAGCGCAAATATTCGTCGCCAGGACCAAGCGGCTGGTTGCCGAGGCCGGCCTGATGCCCGATCTATCGGGTGTGGGCAATCTGCTCATCGACAGGGCAGGCGCGATCCGGCTGGTGGATATCAACAACATCTCGTCGCGGCCCCCTGAGGGGGTGGTGCCACTGGATGACCAGGGGTATCCGGTCTGGGACAAATCGATCGAGGCCCTATTGCGGATCGAGCAGTGGGCTGCCGGCCGGGCGCCCTCGATGGACGCGGAGCCGTACCTTTACCTTGCCGATCCGGGTCGCGGACGGACGGTCCATGAACTCGAAAGACGCTTTACGGAGCGGCGGGCCGGGAGCTTGTCGGCCTACGGGCACGCCGGCCTTCCGATTACCGCCCCTTGAACTGCGGTTTGCGCTTCTCGAGGAAGGCGTTCAGACCTTCGTGCAGGTCTTCGGATCGGTAAAGGCCGGCGTATAGGGAGGCAGCGAGGGCATCGGTTTCACCGCGCGTGAGATCGAAGGCTCGATTGAGGATTTTCTTGGCCGCGCTGACCGCCAGGGCGGCGGGCAAAACGGCGTCAGCAAGTTCAAGGGCGCGGTGCAGGAGTTGGTCCCCGGGGATGATTTCACTGACGACCCCTGCCTCGAGGGCTTCCCGCGCATCTAGGAGCCGGCCGGTGTAGACCATCTCCTTAGCCTTGGCCGGACCCACCAGGCGAGGCAGACGGAAGAGGGCCCCGTAGGCCGGGATGAGCCCCAGACGAATCTCCGGTTGGCCGAAACGGGCCTCCGGCGCACAGATCCGCATATCGCATGCGAGGGCAAGTTCACATCCCCCGCCGAGGGCCCAACCGTTGACGGCCGCAATGACGGGAACGCGCATCTCCTCCAGGAAGGCGAAGAGCGCGCAGCCCTCCTCGGCTGCAACCTGCGCATCCGCAGGGGTATAGCTCTGCATGGCGGCGATGTCGGCGCCTGCCGCAAACGCTTCTCCGGCGCCGGTGATGATGACTGCACGGACATGTCGGGAAGCCTCGATCCGCTCCAGGTGCTCCCGAAGTTCGGCGCGCAGTCGAGCGTTCAGGGCGTTGCGTTTGTCCGGACGGTTCAACGTGAGAATCGCGGTCTCCGCGCGCATTTCCGTGATGACGGTGTGCATATGTTTTCCTCGGTGCCGGGTTCGTTTGGTGTGTTTTCGGTATACCGGGATTTTCCGGGCACTTTCCTGTGCATATTATCCGCCGCCGGTCGAGCGCGCAAGCGCGGTGTTCACAGAAAACGCCCTGTTCTTTTCCCAATGATGGATGTTTTATCGACCGCCTTGGGCTGTCGGTCCTGCCGCTTCGTGGCGGATCCCGGCTTTTCTAATATCAACAAAATCAATCATTTGCATGGAGACGAACTGTAGGCCGCCGCACAAGCAAACGTGAAGGTTGACGCAGGGATTGGCAAAAAAGACCATTTCCGGATGGAAACATGGTATGATATTCGGCAAAGTCCACTCAAACCAAGGAGGGTCATCATGAGCTACACAAAAGAGGATCTCAAACAAAAACTTTTGCAGATGTATCCCGAGATCACCAAATACGGCCTGTCCATGGATCTCGTGATGGACGAAGACAAAGATGCCTGGGTGGTGACCTTTCAGAAGGGGCCGCATCAACGGCATGCCTTCCTCGACCGGAAAGATGCCGACTCCTGCATGGAGGGAAATGTCTGCATCTACCTCGGTGTGTTGATCGGGCAATATGTAAGGGATCTGGAGGAGGAAATGGGCGGAAGGTAACCGGCGTGGTCGGCTGCCGTTTGGTCGAAATAGAACTCGTGGTGGCCGATTCCCACCAGCGTTTCGATCTCTCCCAGAAGTTCCGGGCAGGGCTGAACCCTGAAGCGCTCGTGGGCGGCGATCCGAATCTCGCCGCCCTCCGGGGTGGTGACCGCGAAGAGCAGGCGGCAGCTCCCGGGGTACCGGAAAGCGATATTGCGAAGGTCCTCGATCAGCGGGCGGGTGATTTCCTTCTCCTCCAGATGGATGGCCATGGCCCTGACGGCGCGCTGCCGGGCCGCACTGAGGGCCTCGACCTCCTGGGCGACGATCTTGGCGGAGCTTTCGCCGATTTCCACGGGTCCGCAAACCAGAATGGGATCGTCGCCCTTGAGGAGTGAACTGCAGCGGGCGAAGGCCTCCGGAAAAAGGACGACTTCGGTTGAGCCGGTCAGGTCTTCGAGTTGGAATACGGCCATTCTGTCGCCTTTCCTGGTGCGTTTCAGCTTGAGTTCCCCGACGACCCCGGCGATTTTGACCAGGGATTTGTCCTCTTTTGCGGAAAGCCCCTGAACGGTGCAGTCGGCGACCCGTTCAAGCACCTGCTGGAACCGGTCCAGAGGATGCCCGGTGATATAGAAGCCGAGGGCTTCCTTCTCCAGGGCCAGCCTTTCTTTTTCGGACCACTCGTCGATCTCGGGGAGCCCTTCGAAATGCGACGGACCGCCGTTCTGTGCCTCCAGGGCCGCGAAGATGCTGAGCTGGTTCGGGTCGGTGTTCCTGCCGCAACGCTTGAGGATGTCCTCGATCCCCGCGAAGAGCCGCGAGCGGAACTGGCCGGTAAAGTCGAAAGCCCCGCATTGAATCAGACATTCGATCACCCGCTTCGAGACCTTGCCGTTCTCCACCCGGCGGCAGAAGTCTGACAGCCCGGTGAAAGGTCCATTGTTTCGCCGTTCGTCGATGACGACTTCGACGGCCTTGATCCCCACGTTCTTGACGGCGGCAAGCCCGAAGCGGATCCTGCCGTCGTTCACCGAAAAATCCGCCTGGCTTTCGTTGATATCCGGGGGCAGGATCTGAATCCCCATCTCGCGGCATTCAGCGATGTTCTTGATGGTTTTGTCTTGGTTTCCCATGTCCTGGGTCAGCAGGGCCGCCATGAACTCCACCGGAAAATGGGCCTTCAGATAGGCCGTCTGGTAGGCGATCAGGGCATAGGCGGCTGAATGGGACTTGTTGAAGCCGTACCCGCCGAACTTCTCGATCAGGTTGAAAAGGTTTTCCGCTTTGGTTGCATTCACACCGTTCCTGGCCGCGCCTTCCGTAAAGCGGGCCTGGTGCTGGGCCATGACCTCGACCTTCTTTTTGCCGATGGCCTTGCGCAGCTCATCCGCCTCGGCGAGACTGTAGTCGGCGAGGACCTGGGCGATCTTCATGACCTGTTCCTGGTAAAGGATGACCCCGTAGGTCTCCTTGAGGATTGGTTCCAGCTGCGGGAGTGCGTAGCGGATTCGGGTGTGGCCGTGCTTCCCGTTGATGAAATCCTCCACCATGTTGCTTCCGAGGGGCCCGGGCCGATAGAGGGCCACCAGGGCCACCATGTCTTCGAAAACACCGGGTTTGAGGCGTCTCAGCAGTTCCTTCATCCCGGAGCTTTCCAGTTGGAAGACCCCCGTTGTCTTCCCTTCGCAGCAAAGCTGATAGGTTGCAAGGTCGTCCAGGGGGATCTTTTCCAGATCCAGTTCCTGGCCGGTGGTCTGTTTGATCAGATCCAGGGCCTGCCGGATCACGGTGAGGGTCTTCAGACCCAGAAAATCGAACTTGATCAGCCCCAGTTGCTCGATCCGGTCCATGGTGAACTGGGTCATGATTTCGTCCCGCGCCCCTTTGAAGAGCGGCAAATACTCGACGAGGGGCCGGTCGGAGATCACCACGCCCGAGGCATGTGTCGAGGCGTGGCGGGAAAGCCCTTCGAGGGAGCGGGAAATGGCCAGGAGCTTGCGGATCGCGGGGTCGCTCTGCTCCAGTTTGCGGAGTTCAGGCTCCTCTGTAAGAGCCTGCTCGAGGGTTACCCGCGGCCCTTCGGGCACGAGCTTGGCGATCCGGTCGACATCCTTTAGGGGGATGTTGAGGCTGCGCCCGACGTCGCGGATGGCCGCACGGGCCTTCATGGTCCCGAAGGTGATGATCTGCCCGACGTTGTCCCGGCCGTATTTTTCGGTGACGTACTGAATGACCTCTTCCCGGCCGTTGATGCAGAAGTCGATGTCGATATCAGGCATGCTGATGCGCTGCGGGTTCAGAAAACGCTCGAAGAGGAGACCGTAGCGGATGGGGTCGATGTTCGTGATCCGGAGGCAGTAGGCGGCCAGTGATCCGGCGGCGGACCCCCGGCCGGGTCCGACCGGGATCTGTTTTCCGCGGGCATATTCGATGAAATCGGCGACGATGAGGAAGTAGCCGGCAAACCCCATCTTCTTGATGATACCGAGTTCGTAGTCGAGCCTTTCGCGGTAGGCCCTGATCAGATCGGCGGAGGGGGCACGGCCTTCGGCTTCAAACTCCGTTAAGCGGGATTCCAGACCCTTTTCGGCGTCCTCGGTCACCCGCTCCTCGAGGCTCTGACCTTCGGGCAGATGAAAGACAGGGTATTTGTAATGGCCGAGTTCCAGTTCGAAATCGCAGCGTCCGGCGATGGCGGCCGTGTTGGAGAGGGCGTCCTCGAAGCCCGGCAGATCCGCCGCCATCTCCTCCTGGGATTTGAAATAGAACTCGTCGGAGGGAAAGCGCATGCGCTTTTCATCCTCGAGGGTCTTGCCGGTCTGGATGCAGAGGAGCACATCATGTGCCTCGGCATCGGCCCGGTTGAGATAGTGGCAGTCGTTGGTTGCTGCCAGAGGGAGGGAAAGATCGTCGGACATCGCTCTGAGCGCACGGTTCAGCGCAACCTGTTCGGGCATCCGGTTTGCCTGGACCTCGAGGAAAAACCGGTTATGATCGAAGATCGCCGCCAGTTCCAGGGCCTTCTCACGGGCCGTTTCCATCCGCCCCTGCTGGATGAGGTGGGGAACGATCCCTTTGAGGCAGGCGGACAGGGCGATGAGGCCCTGATTGTGCTCCCTCAGAAGCGCCATATCCACGCGGGGGTGGTAATAAAACCCTTCGAGGTGGCCGAGCGTGACCAGGCGGCACAGGTTGCGGTACCCTTCCGGGTTCGTGACGAGCAGGATCAGGTGGTAGGCGCTGGGGCTTCCGTCCGGCGCTGGAGAACGGTCGCGCCGGTCGCCCGGTGCGAGATAGACCTCGCAGCCGATGACGGGTTTGATGCCCGCCTTGGCCGCCTGCTGGGAGAATTGAACGGTTCCGAACATGTTCCCGTGATCGGTCACCGCGACGGCGCTCATTCCGAGCGCCGCGGCCTTATCCAGCATCTGGCCGATCCGGATGGCTCCGTCGAGCAGACTGAATTCGGTGTGCACGTGGAGATGAACGAAAGAGTTTGCGGTTGTCAAGATTCCTCCTAATGGACAAAATGAACACAACCCGGTTTCCCATCCGGAAATGAGGATTTTTTTCTTCACACGCTTCGCGTGCTTAGCCCCACCGCTTCGCGGCGGGTCCCGGTTTGCCAATATCAAGAAAATCAAGCATTTGCGCGGAGGCGAGCTGGTGGTCGCCGCACAAGCAAACGTGCAGATTGATGCCGAGATGGGCAAAAAAGGCCATTTCCGGTTGGAAACTATTTAGTGTCCATCCGGAAATGATTTCCCTATAGAACCCGGTTTCCATTCCGGAAATGAGGATTTTTGGCCAATATCAAGGAAATCAAGCGTTTGCGCGGAGGCGACCTGTGGGTCGCCGCACAAGCAAACGTGTAGATTGACGCCGAGATGGGCAAAAAAGGCCATTTCCGGTTGGAAACTATTTAGTGTCCATCCGGAAATGATTTCCCTATAGAACCCGGTTTCCATTCCGGAAATGAGGATTTTTGGCCAATATCAAGGAAATCAAGCGTTTGCGCGGAGGCGACCTGTGGGTCGCCGCACAAGCAAACGTGTAGATTGACGCCGAGATTGGCCAAAAAGACCATTTCCGGTTGGAAACTATTTATGATTTTATGATACGGTATGCCGGTGCCTTCAGCAAGGCCGTTTTCAAATGGATGCAACTCCTTTGACATAGCGATTCCAAAAGTGAAGCCGGTTTCAACCCAGATGCGTCGTGTTACGGCCGTCTGCCGATGCCTTTCATCGCTTCTCGTTCTGCGGATTCCGGTGATGACCGTATCCGGTCCCCGCCCGGTGTTCCTGAGGGGTGAAGACCCGGCCGCCTGGGGTTCCCGATCCGGAGAAGAAGATTTTACTTCGTTTCCATCCGGGAATGCTTTATCCAGCATGACCCGGTTTCCAATCCGGAAATGAGGATTTTTGGCCAATATCAAGGAAATCAAGCGCTTGCGCGGAGGCGACCTGGTGGTCGCCGCCCAAGCAAACGTGCAGATTGACGCCGAGATTGGCCAAAAAGACCATTTCCGGATGGAAACTACTTCATCGGCTTCGCCGCGCATTCCCACCCCTTGGGGGGTGGGTCCCGGTTGGTCAAAGATTATCAGAAGAAGCGTTTATGCGGATGCGAGCTGTAAGTCGGCGCCCAAGTAAATGCGCAGATTGACGCCGAGATTGGCCAAAAAGCCCCTTTTTGGATGGAAACGCGTCCGGATTGCAGAAGGTTATATTTATGAAGCACCATGAACGACTTCAAGAGGGCATTACCCGTTTGAAGGAAAAACTCACCCAGGCCAACAGTGAGATCAGGCAGCTCAGGAGATCCCTGGATACGGCGAACGCTTTGCTGATGGATATCCCCGTCGCCGTGGCGATCGTGCAGAACGGGAAGATCGTTCTGGCCAACAAGGCTGCGGAGGAAGGTCTGGGGTTGGATGCCGGCCAGCTTCAGGACCGGTCTTTCATGGACTTCGTGCATCCTGACTGCGCAAAGGAGGTCAGCACCATCCATTACAAGCGCTCGATGGGCAAGGTGGCGCCGGATCGCTATCAGGCCGAACTCCTCGATAAGGATAGACGCCGTTTCCTGTGCGAGGTTTTCGTACGGAAGATCCTTCACATGGGGCGGCGTGCCTTTCTTCTGGGCGTCATCGATTGCGGGGAACGTTCGTTGGGTGATTCTGAGCGCTTGCGTAATGAAAGGGTGAGCGGTGCCATGGATCTGGCGAAGGCCGTGGTGCGCGAGTTGAGCCCGCTCATGGAGATGTTTCTCGATAAAATGGCTGGGCGAGCGCAGGGTGGCGTGCAGCCGCGTCGTCTGCCGGGCGATTTTTCGGAGCCTGTGCAGCAGGGTTTGGGGGCGCTGCGCCAATTGGAGAAGCTTTGCCGCGCCGAAGCGGTTGGCATGGAAAATCACCTTCAGGATATCAAGGATCTGATTCAGGATGCGCTCGATGAGGCCCGTCTGGACTGGCAGCAGCGCAAGGGATCTCAGAGTGGAGGGCCCAGGATCCAGACGCATCTGCGGACGGACGCCCGCGTGCAAGGCGACAGGGTCGGTTTGAAAGAGGCCTTCGCGGCCGTCATCGAAAACGCCATCGAGGCGGTTGGCGAAAACGGGGAAGTGCATGTTTCTACGGAGGAGAGCCTTGGCCATGTATGTGTTTATGTGTTGGACAATGGACCAGGCATCAGCGAAGCGCTGAGGGAAAGGGTATTCGAGCCCTTTTTTACAACCCGGGAAGGCGGTCGGTTCGGTTTGGGTTTGCCGCTGGCCTCCTGCGTGTTCAAACGCCATGGTGGCGGCATAGAACTCGCGAGTCGGCCGGGTGGAGGAACGCAGGTCGTGATGCAATTGCCCGCAGCGGCCGCAGCGAAATCGGTGGGGAGCCGCGGATGCTTCAGTCGCCTGAAGGGGCAGCGCATCCTGATATGGTCGGACGAGGTGATGATCAGGCATCTTCTGCGTGAGGTCCTGGAGAGTAAAGGATGCCGAGTGACAGTGGTTTCCCATCTGCAGGAGGTGCTGAGGGTTCACCGCAAAGGACGGCACGAGGTGCTGGTCATGGACGCAGATCCCAAAGAAGCGGACCCTCTGATTATGCTGCCCAAGCTGCGGGAAAAAGACCTGGAAACGATTCTGGTCATCTTGAAGACAAAGGGTCGGCAGCCTGGAAAAGCGCTTCTGAAGGATCTGGGGGCGGATCTGATTGCCTTCAAACCACTGCATATGGATGGCCTGATGCGCGCCATCACCGCGTCGCTGGGGCGGGAGGTCAGGCCCATTTGACCGGCGTGTCCGAAGATCGAAAGACCATGCCGCTGGCAGAAAGGATGCGGCCCGCTGTCCTCGAGGAAATGGTTGGGCAGGAGCACCTTCTGGGCCGGGACCGGCCGCTGGCAAGGGCCCTTGAGAGCGGCCGTCTGAACTCGGTCATCCTCTGGGGTCCGCCGGGAAGCGGCAAGACGACGCTTGCGAGGCTCATGGAGCGGCAGAGCCGATTGCCTTTCCGCTCTTTCTCGGCGGTGAGTTCCGGTGTCAAGGACCTGCGGGAGGTCGTCGAAGAGGCTCAGAAAGAAAAGGATTGCAGCGGCAGGTCCACGCTCCTGTTTGTCGATGAGATCCACCGTCTGAACAAGGCGCAGCAGGATGCCTTTCTTCCCTATCTGGAAAACGGCCTGATTGTCCTGGTCGGAGCGACGACCGAAAATCCTTCATTCGAAGTGATTGCCCCGCTTCTTTCCAGGGCGCGGGTGATGACGCTGAGGCCTCTGTCGGAGCGGGATATCCGGAAACTGCTGGAGCGCGCATTGGCTGATCGGGAAAGGGGGCTCGGGGGAATGGGCATTCAATTCATCCCGGAGGCATTGGATTTCCTGGTGAGTCTCTCGGAGGGTGACGCCCGGGTGGCGCTGAACGATCTCGAGGCAGCCGCCGATTATCACCTGGCCGGCCCCGATCCGGAAAGGCCCATCGGCACAGAGGAGTTGGAGCAGGCCCTAAGCCGGAAGGCGTTGGTATATGACAAGGCTGGTGAGGAGCACTACAACCTGATTTCCGCTTTTCACAAGAGTCTGCGGGGCGGGGACGCCCAGGCGGCTGTTTACTGGCTCTACCGGATGCTCGAAGCGGGCGAAGATGCCCTGTTTATTGCCCGTCGAATGATCCGGTTCGCATCGGAGGACGTTGGGCTCGCTGATCCGCAGGCTTTGCCGCTTGCTTTATCCGCTTTCGAGGCATGGGAAAAGGTCGGTCCGCCCGAGGCAAGGCTGGCTCTGATGCAGGCGGCCGTCTACCTGGCGGTCGCACCCAAGAGCAATGCCCTCTATATGGCCGAGAAAAGGGTCCGCGCCTTGATCGAACAGCACGGCGGGCTTCCGGTTCCCCTGCACATCCGCAATGCGCCGACCCGTCTGATGAAGGAACTCGGCTATGGCAAGGGCTACCGCTACCCGCACGACTTCCCCGGCGCCCTGGTGGCCCAGACCTATCTGCCCGACAAGCTCATGGAAGCGGTTTTTTACACTCCGACCCAGCGTGGATTCGAACGGGAGATCGAGCGGCGGCTGGCTTCCTTCAAGCGGATCCTCAAGAAGAAGGAAGAGGCGTGAGGCCGCGATCGTCTTCGGTGGAAGCGGGTTCCCTTCCGGCAGAGGCTTTGCCGCGGCTGAGGCAGAGCCTGTTGGCGTGGTACAGAGGCCATGGCCGCGATCTGCCCTGGAGGCATACGAAAGATCCTTACCGCATCTGGCTCTCCGAGATCATGCTCCAGCAGACCCAGGTGAATACGGTGATCCCTTACTACCGAAGATTCCTCGAACGCTTTCCCGACTCTCGAGCCCTGGCGGAGGCCCCTCTCGATGCGGTCCTCAAGGCTTGGGAAAATCTGGGCTACTACTCCCGCGCCCGCGCGCTGCACGAGGCGGCGGGTTGCGTCTGCCGGATGTATGGCGGGAGAATACCCGACGACAGGGAGGGCCTGATGGGCCTTCCGGGCATAGGACCCTATACGGCCGGAGCGATTCTGAGCATCGCCTTTGCGCAGCCGGTCCCGGCGGTAGACGGGAATGTGCGGCGTATCCTGTGCAGGATCGCCTGCATCAGACAGCCGCCGGCGCAGCGGGAGGCGCGGGAGATCATCGGCGCTCTGGCCGCCGCTCTGGTGCCGCCCGAAGCCCCCGGCGCATTCAATCAGGCGTTGATGGATCTTGGCGCAGCCGTTTGCACCCCCAGACGTCCGGTATGCGGCTCTTGCCCTGTCGAGGCGCATTGTCTGGCCCGGCGTGCCGGTATCGAGGCGGATCTGCCGGCTTCGGCAAAAACAGTGAGGCCCCCTGTCCGTAAAATGAGTGTGGGGGTGGTCAGCAGTGCCGAGAGTGCGCTCTTGATGGTGAAGCGGCCCGGAAAAGGTTTGTTGGGCGGTTTGTGGCGTTTCCCGGGGGGAGAGGCTGCGCCGGGCGAATCGGGCTGGGAGGCGCTCGGGCGTTGGATGAAGGCGGAACTGGGTCTGGCTGTGTCCGAAGCGGACTTCGTCGGGGAGATCTCTCATGCCTATACCCATTTCAGGCTGAAGGTCGGCCTTTTCAGGTGGGTATGGTCTCCGTCCCATGGATCGCCGGCAGGCGGGGTCGAGTGGCGATGGGTGGCATGGGATGCCCTCGCGACTCTGCCGGTTTCGAAGCTGGAGAGAAAGATCCTTGCTGCGGCGTTTCCCGGCGGTGCCTCGGGTGCCGAAGGGCCGCCTGTTTGAGTCTGGCGCGGCCGGGCCGCTCGAGGAGACGGACGCGCGGGTTCCCTTCGGGAGGCCTGTCCTGCCAAGAATCCGGTTGACAAATGGCAGGGGATGTGAAATTTCCCTGGACGATCAGTTGTGATGCTGGATCCGGGTGTTCGATCGCGGCGTGCGGCCTGAGTTCGACAACCTGGTTCGAGCGGAAGCGAAGTGGAAGAAGAGAGCAGAAAACCGTTTCCAGGCCTTCACATAGAATCTCTGGCGACGGCTGTTTTGCTTGATCGATCTGCCGGCCTCCGGAAAACAGGTCTGGAGTTTGCCTTTAGGCGAAACACAAGAGGAGAGGGTGTCAATCATGCAAAAACGAATCGATGTGTCGCAGGTGGTCGTAGGGGTGAGAGGCGGGGGGGACATCGCCTCCGGCGTCGTTTACCGCCTTCATCGATGCGGCTTCAAGGTTTTTGTGACGGAGATGGCGCAGCCGCTGACGGTGCGGCGGACGGTCTCGTTTTCAGAGGCCGTGTACGACGGCAGGACGGTTGTTGAAGGGATCGAGGCTGTCCGTGTCGAGGGTCCGGAGGCGGCGGAGGGCCTTTGGCGTGAGCGCAGGCTGCCCGTGTATGTGGACCCCGGCTTTGAAATCGGCAGGCGTTTGAAACCGGATGTCATAGTGGATGCCATCCTGGCCAAGAAGAACCTCGGGACCAAGCGATCCATGGCTCCGCTTTGCATTGCGCTCGGCCCTGGATTCGAGGCAGGAAAGGACGCACACTACGTCGTCGAGACGAACCGCGGGCATTTTCTGGGCCGTGTGATCACCGACGGGACCGCGCAGGCCGATACAGGTGTTCCCGGAGCGGTCGAAGGGGTGACGCAGGATCGTGTTCTGCGGGCGCCGGAAGATGGAATTTGGAAGGCGGACAGCGAGATCGGCCGTATGGTAGACCCGGGCGGCCGCATAGGGGAGGTTGGCGGTATCGCCGTTCAGGCCCGCATCAAGGGCGTCCTGCGGGGGATGATCCATCCCGAGATCTCTGTAGTGAAAGGCATGAAGATTGGGGACATCGATCCTCGGGGCAATGTCCAGCACTGTTTCACGATATCCGAAAAGGCCTTGGCGGTCGGCGGCGGGGTCCTGGAGGGGATCCTGAGGGTTTATGCCGTCTGAACGGTGAAATTCTGGGCCTTGCCGGCGTTTTTTGAGAGGGATGCTCGACGTCCGGAATGACGTTTGCGACCATTTAGCATCCGTGCGGAAATGGTCTTTTTGACCAATCTCGGCGTCAATCTGCACGTTTGCTTGTGCGGCGACCACCAGGTCGCCTCCGCTCCAAGGCTTGATTTCCTTGATATTGGCCAAAAATCCTCATTTCCGGATTGGAAACTGGGTTCTATAGGGAAATCATTTCCGGATGGAAACAACCTAGCTTCCAATCCGGAAATGAGGGTTTTTCCTTTACACGCTTCGCGTGCTCAGTCCCACCGCTTTCCGGCGGGTTCCGGGCGTGCCCGCAGTTCTGTCCGAAAATTTGGCTGAAAGCGAGGTTCGGTGCTTGACAACCCTCAAATGGTGCTTAGCTTTCGCACGTGAATTTCGATAGTAAAAAATGAGGTGCTGTTCCGTTTGGAACAGCCCAGGCATCGCAGTGGGTTTTAACGCAGCAGGAAGGCGGCTTAGCCTTCGGAAATTTTTACTGAGGAGGTTTTTTGCGCATGAAAATCAGACCGTTGAATGATCGCGTGGTGGTGCTTCGCATCGAAGGAGAGGAGAAGACGCCGGGCGGCCTCATTATCCCGGATACTGCCAAGGAGAAGCCGCAGGAGGGCCGGGTGATCGCGGTCGGCGTCGGGAAACTGAACGACAAGGGTGAAAGGATCCCGATGGAGGTCGAGGAAAACAACCGTGTTTTGTTCAGCAAGTATGCGGGGAACGAGATCAAGATCGATGGTGTGGAACATCTGATCATGCGTGAGGATGATATTTTGGCGATTGTGGAAGCTTGAGGAGGAATGGAGCGATGGCCGGTAAGGATATCAAATACAGTGCAGCTGCCAGGGAAAAGATCCTGAAGGGTGTCGACACCCTCGCCAATGCGGTGAAGGTCACATTGGGCCCGAAGGGTCGGAATGTTCTGATCGAGAAGTCCTGGGGAGCTCCGAAGATCACCAAGGACGGTGTGACGGTCGCAAAGGAGATCGACCTCGAGGACAAGTTCGAGAACATGGGCGCCCAGATGGTGAGGGAGGTTGCCTCGAAGACCTCGGATGTGGCTGGGGACGGCACAACGACGGCCACGATTCTGGCCCAGGCGATTTTCCGCGAAGGGTCCAAGCTGGTGGCGGCAGGCGCCAATCCGATGGCGGTCAAGCGCGGGATCGACAGGGCTGTGGAGCTTGTGGTGGCGGAGTTGAAGAAGATCTCCAAACCCACAAAGGAGAAAAAGGAAATCGCGCAGGTCGGAACGATCTCGGCCAACAATGACAAGACCATTGGAGACATCATCTCCGAGGCCATGGAGAAGGTCGGTAAAGAAGGGGTGATCACGGTCGAAGAGGCCAAAAGCATGGAGACCACCCTTGAGATCGTCGAAGGGATGCAGTTTGATCGTGGATATGTCAGCCCCTATTTTGTGACCGACGCGGAAAAGATGGAGGTTCATCTCGATGAGCCGTTCATCCTGCTCAGCGAGAAGAAGGTCAGCAGTATGAAGGATCTGGTTCCGATCCTGGAGCAGATCGCCCGAATGAACAAACCGCTTTTGATCGTTGCGGAGGATGTGGAGGGGGAGGCCCTGGCCACTCTGGTGGTCAACAAGATTCGCGGGACGCTGCAATGCGCGGCCGTAAAGGCCCCCGGCTTCGGTGACCGCCGCAAGGCCATGCTGCAGGACATCGCCGTTCTGACCGGCGGACAGATCATCAGCGAGGACCTTGGAGTCAAGCTCGAAAATATCACGGTCAAGGATCTGGGCACGGCCAAGCGCATCTCTTTGAACAAAGACAATACCACCATCGTGGACGGCGGCGGCAGCCGTGAGGCCCTGGATGGGCGTGTCAGGCAGATCCGGGCGCAGATCGAGGAGACCACGAGTGATTATGACCGGGAAAAGCTGCAGGAGCGCCTCGCCAAGCTGATCGGCGGCGTGGCGGTGATCAGTGTTGGAGCGGCTACCGAAAGTGAGATGAAGGAGCGTAAGGACCGTGTCGAGGACGCTTTGAACGCCACCCGTGCGGCGGTCGAAGAGGGGATTGTTCCCGGGGGAGGGGTCGCCCTCGTTCGAACGATCAAAGCGCTCGAAAAAGAGCACTTTGAAGGCGATGAACAGCTGGGCCTGGATCTCGTCAAACGCGCGCTCGAAGAACCGGTTCGGCAGATCTCCAATAACTCGGGCTTCGAGGGCTCCGTCGTGATCCAGAAGGTACTGGAAGGAAACGATGCCTATGGGTTCAACGCCGATACGGGTGTCTATGAAGACCTCATTGCGGCTGGCGTCATCGATCCGACCAAGGTCACCCGCTTTGCGCTGCAGAACGCCGCCTCGGTGGCGGGGCTGCTCATGACGACGGAAGCGATGGTTGCGGAAAAACCCGCCAAGAAAAAGCCGGCGGCACCGCCCATGTCCCCCGATGACGATATGTACTGATACACAGGCTCGCGAAATACCGGGCCTTTTGGGCCTGACGAGAGGGCTGTGCGGTTTTCGGATCGCACAGCCCTTTGTTTATGGGAGGAGGCGGGCCATGACGATCGTCATCTTCCGGCCTTACCCCGTTGCGGTGGCCCTGCAGTCCATTCTACGGCTTGACCATGTAGATGGTGCGCTGCGGGAACGGGATTTCAATGCCGTTTTGGTCGAACGCCTCCTTGACGGTCTGCATGAAATCGAACTTGACGTCCCAATAGTCGGCGCTTTTGACCCATGGGCGTACAACGAGGTTCACACTGGAGTCTGCCAGCTCCGCGACGGCAATCTGCACTGCGGGTTCGGGCAGGATCCGAGGGTCCTTCTTGATGAGGTTGTGAAGCACTTCGATGGCCTTTCCAATGGAAGATCCGTATCCGATGCCGAAGACCATGTCGAGTCGGCGTATATCGTATGCCGTAAAGTTCTTGATGGTGTCGCCGAAGATCTTGCTGTTGGGGACGATGATCTTGATGTTGTCGGGCGTAACGAGCGTGGTCGTGAAAAGATGGATCTCTTTCACACTGCCGCTTGCGCCGGCGGCCTCGATATAGTCTTCGGTCTTGAAGGGGCGCAGGACCAGCAGGAGAAAGCCGGCTGCAAAGTTGGCAAGGGATCCTTGCAGTGCGAGGCCGACGGCCAACCCCGCGGCGCCGAGTACCGCGATGAATGAGGTGGTCTGTACGCCGAATCTGGCGAGGGCGGCCAATATGGCAAAGACAAGGACGATCGCGTGGGCCAGACCCGCGACAAAAGAAATGACGGACGCATCGGTATTGGATTTACGAAGCAACCTGGTGACGATCCTCCGAGCGATTCCTGCGCCGACCTTACCCAGGATCAGAATGATGATCGCACCGATGACGTTCATGCCGTAAGTGGTCAGATAATGTATGACAATTTCGAAAGAATCCTGCATGGGCAGCTCCTTTCCAGCGTCTATGGATCAGGCTTGAAACAGGTTGAAAAAGGTGCAGCAGGCTGCTGAGGGAAAGCCTGCAGGATTTGAAAAGCCCTCCGCCCTCAGCGAAGGCTGCTTGTGCTCAAATCGGAATATTCCGCCGATGTCGCAGCGAGATCCGGTTCCAGGTGAACGATGGGATCCCGATGCAGGGCATGATGATGTTGCGAAGACCAGCGGTCTCCCCCCCCGCAACAGCTTGTGGAATCGGTTCAACCGGTCGAGATGGAGATAGAATAAGGGGGGATTCCGGTAGCGATGTTAATCTGGATGAAGCCGGTTTAACTGACAGGCAGGTCAAGAAAAGGCAACCAGGCGGTTTAGAAGGCAGCCCTTGTTTGATGAAGGGCCACCGTCCAAACCTTGCCTGGTTCCAGGTTTAGTTTAAGCTGAGGTCACACTAAAAGACAGGCGACAACTCGACGCGTCTGTTTTTCGCTCTGCCGGCGGGATTATCCTTGCCGTCCACCTTGTTCGGGGCGATCGGTTTGGCTTCGCCATAGGCCTTGGTGGTTAGGCGATCAGCCGCGATGCCCGCTTTGTCGAGGTATTTCTTGACGGAATTGGCTCGCCTCTGCGAGAGGCCCATATTGTACTGATCGGTGCCGATGCTGTCGGTATGTCCGTCCAACTGGATCATGACGTTGGGGTTGAGTTTGAGGACGCGCACGACGTCATCGAGGACACCCTGGTACTGGGGCTTGACGGTGTCTTTGTCGAAGTCGAAGAGGACGTTCGGGATGACCCAGCAGCCTCTCTCATCGACCTTGGCGCCTTTGGGGGTGCCGGGGCACTGGTCGATATCGTCGGGCACACCGTCGCCGTCGCTGTCAAGCCGGCCGACGGCCTTCGGTTTTGCAGCGGGAGCTTTGGTGAGGAAGACCTTTTCGACAAAAGAGGCCATCTCTGCGCCGCCCATGATATCCTTGCCATCTGTCGCGAATCCACAGCCACCGGCCTTGGCGATCTCATCGAGGACTGCTTTGCCCGTTTTGCTGTTTCCAATCTGGACGGTGTAGATGCAGAGTCCAGGAAATTCCTTCTTGAGGGCCTCCGCGGCGGGAACGGCCTTGTCGGTGGCTTCACCGTCGCTGAAGATGATCATGGCGGTTGGGCCCTTCATGGTTTTCAGTTCAGCAGCAGAGGCCTCCATGGCTTCGCCGAGGGGGGTGTTTCCACCCGTGCAGGTGATTTTGGCGATCGCTTTCGCCATATCGGCGCTCACATAGGGGGCCGGCCCGTAAATGACGGAGGTCGGATCCCCGGGAATGCAGCTGCCCTGTCCGAAGGTGCGCAGCGCACCCGTGAGCTGGATGGCGGGGATCGTCTGGTTCATACGGCTGACCAGTTCGCGGGCGACATCCAGCTTCTTGTACCCCTGGCACTTGTCGGACATCGAGGTGGATCCGTCGAAGATGACTGCAAAGTTGTCCACGCTTTGGCTGTATTCGCCGGACTTGACTTTGGGGTTCAGGTCATACGCCTGGAAAGGCGCCATGGGTTGGGGCGCTGTTGCACACCCAACGAAGAAAGCCCCTGCCGCAATCAATAGAAACGCCATGAAAAAAGATCTACGCATCACCACTACCTCCTGAAAAATGTTTTTGGTCCACAAGCTTAAACCTAAACCTCTGCTGCAGATCCGTTCTGGTACAACCGGGCTTTTGTGAAAAACGCCGCCAACCCCTTGCGCACGGGCCTTCCGGCCCTTCGAAGCTGCGTCCTTTCAGGCGCAGAACCGAATCGGCACTAGAGGCCAAACTATAGCAAAGTTGATCTTCAGTCAAGCGGAATGTGAAAGAATGTTTGCCTTTCCTCTTGAGAATTCATACTATTTCGCCGAAAGAGCCCCTTTGGGTCGCTTTGTTGAAGAGGGGTCCCAGAGGGGTGGATGCAGTTGCGTGTGCCGGTCCATTAGCCTGGTCGACGACGGGGAGTATCCGTCAGGGACGGCGCCTTAAAGCGCGGCGCGATGTGATGCGAAGAGTGCATGACTGCGAGATGCGGCTACCTGCAGACGGGGAGGTTTGGATGGAAGAGCGATCGAAGGCGGCTGTATTGGCATCCTTTGCGGCGGACTCGTTGGCGTTGGGCGTACACTGGATTTACGACACGGATCAGATTATGAAGCGTTTCGGGCGGGTCGAGGAACCGCTCGAACCGGCACTCAACTCATATCATTCAACCAAATCGAAGGGGGATTTCACTCATTACGGCGATCAGATGCTGGTGCTCCTCGAGTCTCTGGCGGCTCTCAAACGGTTCGATCTTCAGGATTTCTCCGGGCGTTGGCGCGCCTTGTTCAACGGGTATAACGGGTATGTCGATCAGGCTACGCAGATGACGCTTTCACGCTATGCGGCGGGCAAGAGTTGGCGCGATCCGGGCCCTCCTTCGAACGACCTGGCGGGGGCCGCCCGCCTGGCCCCCCTTGTCTGCCTTTATGCCGACCATCTCGATGCCCTCGTGACGTCGGCCAGAGAGCAGACGCGGATGACCCACGCCGATCCGTGGACGGTCGAAAGCGCCGAGTTTTTCGCGCGTCTGGCCCACGCGGTCCTGCATGGGCTGAGGCCCGTGGATGCGATTCTCGAGGTGACGAAAGAGCGCTTCGGGGGATCGAGGATCGAGGAGTGGGTTCGGCAGGGCCGTAACTCGGTTGGAAGGGGCAGTGTCGAGGCGATTCTCGCTTTCGGCCAAAGCTGCCACACCCCGGAGGCCTTTCCGGCAGTGATCCATTTGATCGCGAAATATCCGGATGACCTGAAGGAGGCTTTGATCCAGGGGGTCATGGCTGGAGGCGACAGCGCCGGGCGGGGGATGTTGGTGGGTCTGGTGCTGGGGGCGCATGCCGGGATGTCAGGGTTGCCGGAGTCCTGGATAAGGGGCATGCGGCACCGCGATCACTTGCTGGGGCTGATCGAGGGTATCCTTCCTTCATAAGAGTCGTTCAGTGCTGCATTCGATCATTTTCCGGCGGAAAACGCGTTCATGATTTCGACATCTTAAAGTGTGGGTTCGGCGGGGCTTCGAAAGGAACGACCCTCTGAAGAGGTCCGGGAGGCGTGGGTTGGGAGAGGGCGTTCTCCGGCGTGCACCGTGATCGTCCCGAACATGAATTGCCGGTGTGAAACCTGTTCGAAGCCGGCCTCGCGCATGAGGGCGGCGAGCCGCTGCGGTTTGAAAAAGGCCTGAGTTGTTTCGGGGAGATAGGTATAGGCCGAGCGGTTGCCCGCGATGATTTCGCCGAGGAACGGGATGACGCGCCGCAGATAGAAGCGGATGAAAGGCGCGAAGGGGCCGGCTGGCGGCGGGGAAGTGTCGAGGCAGACGATTCGCCCGCCGGGCTTGAGGATGCGCAACTGTTCTTCGAATGCTTGCAGCGGGCGGGGGACGTTCCGGATGAGGTAACCGGAGGTGACGGCATCGAAGGTCTCTTCCCCGAAGGGGAGGGACAGGGCGTCGGCCTGGCACCACGACACGCAGTTTTCCGGATCGCGCCTCCGGGCTATTTCAAGCATGGCCCGGGTAAAATCCACCGCAGTGACCTGGATCTGCGGGCAGCGCTTCCGCGCCTCGAAGGCGACGCCTCCCGTCCCCGTTCCGACATCGAGCAGGCGGTGCCCCGGTTGGAGGCGTGCGCGCCGGATGACCTCGCGCTTCCAGTTCCGATCGCGGTCGAAGGTCATCAACCGGTTCATGAGGTCGTAGCGGGCTGAAATTTCGCCGAACATCCGCCGGACCTCCGGCCGGTGATCTTTTGCTCCTGCTGCTGTTAAAGGCGGATGTTTTTCATCTTTCAATCCAAAAGTGCCTTTCTCTGAGGTATGGGTTTGTGCCGGCTTTAGGGCGGCCTCTGCTCCTGCGCCGGCATTGCAGTGCAGCCGTTTGGGCAGACGCCGCCTGCTGATGGGTATCGACCATGCCAAGCCCGGGCTTCGGGATGACGGTGTGGCACCCCGGCGGGTGGGGGTGAAAGGCCCGCGTTCTATTGAAACATGAACCGGCGCATGCTGATATTCATCAGAAGCCCGAGCAGGATCATGGTGGTGACGAGCGATGAGCCGCCGTAGCTGAAAAGGACGAGCGGAATGCCCACGACGGGCAGGATGCCCGTGACCATGCCGACATTGATCAGGACCTGCCAGAAAACGATGGCTACGATCCCGATGGCCAGCATGGAGCCGAACCGGTCTCGCGAATTTGCCGCGATCATCAGGCCCCAGAAGATGAGGGCAAGGTAGAAGAGCAGCAGGAATCCGGCGCCGAGAAGGCCCCACTCCTCGGCCAGGACCGAAAAGGCGAAGTCGGTGTGCTGCTCTGGCAGAAAATGAAGCCGGGTCTGGGTTCCGTGCAGGTAACCCTTGCCCCAGAAAAGCCCGGAGCCGATCGCGATCTTGGACTGGTTGATATGGTAGCTGGATCCCAGCGGGTCCAGACCCGGATCGAGAAAGGTCAGGATGCGCATCTGCTGGTAGGGCTCGAGCTTCATCCAGATGAGCGGGGCCGCCGCCATGTTGGCGCACAGGAGGATCACCAGGGATTTCCAGTGGATTCCGACTATCAGGATCATCGAGCCGCCCACCGCAACCAGAAGAAGGGCCGTTCCGAGATCGGGCTCCTTGAGGATCAGGCCCGCAGGCAAGGCGATCAGGAGAAAGGGCTGCCAGAGGTCCCTCAGATGATAGCTTTTCTGCGTTCCCCTCTCACAGATGAATTTGGCCAGCACCAGGATGATCGAAAATTTTGCGATTTCGGAGGGCTGGAAGGTGATTGGCCCAAGGCTGATCCACCGTTGAGACCCCGATGTGACTTTCCCGGTCACGAGCACGAGGACCAGAAGCAGGATGGATATAGCATAGGCAGGATAGGCGAATCGATCCATGTGGGTGTAGTTGAAGGTCGTCATGACCAGCAGGAAGCTGAAGCCGATCAGGAACCAGTAGATCTGTTTGTAAAAGACCTGGGATCCACCGATGTTTCGAACGGCGTAGGTGGCGCTGTAGAGATTGGCAATGCTCATGACGGCGATTCCCGCAATCAGAAAAAGCAGGATCCAGTCGAAGTTCTGGATGAGTCTGCGATCGATCATATCCTAACCCGCTGTATCCTTCGGTTTGCCTGTTTCGTCGGCCGATTGCAGCGGCAATCCCAGGTAGGACTCGATCACGGTCTTGGCCAGTGGGGCGGCAGTACTTCCCCCATGACCCCCGTGTTCGACAAGAACGGCTACAGCGATCCTGGGATTGTAGGCCGGTGCGACGGCCACGAACCATGCGTGGTCCCTATACCGCCATGGAATGTCCGATTCGTTTTCGTAATGTTTGGCCTTTTCGAGCGCCACGACCTGGGCGGTCCCGGTCTTACCCCCGACCGCGCATCCCTCGATCCTGCAACGCGAACCGGTTCCCCGCGGGTCTTCGACCACCCCGACCAGGGCTTGTTTGACCCGCTCGAGATGGACCTTGTCGACGGGAAACTTCCCTTTGACAACCGGTTCGCATCGGAAGATCGTTTCGTTGTCTCTGCCGATCACTTCCTTTGTGACCTGGGGTTGGTATAGAACGCCGCCGTTGAAGACCGCCGAGAAGAGGGTGGCCATCTGGATCGGGGTTACGAGAACGAAGCTTTGTCCGATCGAGGAGATGAGCGTTTCTCCCAATTGCCAGGATACGCCGTATGTCTTTTTCTTCCAGTCGTTGTCAGGGATCAGCCCTGCCTTTTCCTCACCCGCGTCGAAGCCGGTGGGCTGCCCCAGCCCGAATGCCCTTGCATAGCGCGCTATCCGCTCGATGCCCAGTTTCTTGCCGAGAAGATAAAAATAGACATCGCAGGATTGCACCAGGGCCTGCCGGAGGTCGACGTGCCCATGGCCCTGGCGCTTCCAGCAGCGGTACTTGAAGTTTCCGATGCTGTAAACCCCGTTGCAGAACACTGTCTCGGACGGGGTTATCAGCCCCTCCTGGAGACCGGCCAAGGCGACGACGATCTTGAATATGGACCCCGGTGGATACTGTCCGGAAAGGGCCCTGTTCTGGAGGGGGCTTGATTCCGCACTGATCATTTCCTTCCAGAGGGTTCTGTCGATGCCTCCGATGAACACATTCGGGTCATAGTCGGGGCTGCTCGCGAGCGCCAGCACCTGACCGTTGGTCGGGTCCAGCGCCACGATGGCCCCGGTCTTGTCTGCAAGGCAGCTTTCCGCGACGGCTTGAAGCTTCCGGTCGATGGTCAGATGGACGTTGGCCCCGGGAAGTGGGGCCTTACGGGAAACGACCCTGATCTGCCGTCCCGAGGCGTCGACTTCGACCTGTTCTCCACCGCGAACGCCGTTCAGGTGGGTCTGCCAACGGGCTTCGATACCGGATTTTCCGATGAGGTCCCCCGGCTTGTTGTCGGCGAACCGGCCGCTCTTCAGTTGCTGATCGGTAATTTCGCCGACGTATCCAAGGAGATGGGTGGCGAAATCGTCCCACACATAATGCCGCTGGGGTTGCACCTGGATGAACAGGCCGGGCAAATCGTACAGGTGTGTTTCCACCTTGGCTAACTGGTCGCGCTGCATGTCCCGGAGGAGGCAGACAGGAAGAAAAGGGTATCGGGCGCCTGCCTTGTCGATTGCGGCGCCGGCTTTGAGGGGGTCGAGATCCACCATTCGAGACACCTCGCTCAAAAGCCGCTGACGGTCCTGAACCTCTTCGGGGATTACGTAGAGATCGTAGGCGGGCCGGTTGTCCGCCAGGACTTCCCCGTTCCGGTCGAAGATGATCCCGCGGAAAGGCGCGATATCGCGCAGGCGGATTCGATTGTTCTCTGACTTTTCTCTGAAGGTGGGGCCCTGCAGGATCTGCAGGAACCACAGCCGCAGAATCAGTACGGCGAAGGCCGAGAATATCAGCACCATCGCGACCCGAATATGCCGATTCAGGGCTTTGGAAGAGGTGGAATCAGATCCGAATGAGTGCAAATCGATTGGTTCTCCATCCGTTTTTCGGTTTTGCGTCGAGGCGGAACGTCAGGGCTCTGCGCCGGTAGATGTCACTCGATCTTTGCCTTCTGTCCATTGGGCATGTCTTTCATCAGAGCGGCGCTCAACCGGCCAAGCAGGAGGAAGATGATCGGCCCTGCAAGCCCTGTCATGGTGGCAGAAATCAAGGCCGAGTTCAAGAGGGATTGACACCAGGGCGAAAGGGCCGGGAAGAGCAGAATGATGAGGAGCGCCCGGACTGCGTGGACACAGATTTCGGCGGCGGCGCAGATGATGATCTGGCCTTTGGGGTTTTCGAGTTCGAAAAGGCGCCTGAGAATGGCTACGACCGCCACAGTGCTCAGATACAGGAGGGGGAAAAGGCCCGGCTTCCCGCGGCTGAACAGGTCCATGCAGAGCCCCTGCGTGAGGGCGAATACGCCTGCGGAGACGGAGCCGAAGGCGAGGAATACATAGACCGTGAGTATGGTCAGGATGTCGAGGTGAAAAAATGGAACACCAAGCCCCTCGGCAAGATCCCCCCGCAGAAGGATGTAAGTCAGACCCAAAAACCACAGGAGGGTGAAGAAAACTAATGGTCTGTTGGCTCGCTCTGGAAGATGGATGTTTCTTCCTCCCTGGGTTTCAAAATGACCAGCACTTCTTCGAGTTTGGAAAAATCCACCGCTGTTTTTACGGTGACCTCTTTGAAAAGGTCGCCGCGGGGTTCTGTGACGGTCAAAATATGACCGACCGGTATGCCTTTGGGAAAGACACCGGCGAGTCCCGAGGTGATAACCGGGTCGTCCTCCCGGACGTTCGATGCCTTTGCGACGTAGTCCAGCCGGCAAGTCTCCGTGGATTGACCGCGGAGGACCCCACGGTCCCGCGACGGTTGAATGAGGATGTCGACCGCGCTGTTCTGGTCGATCAGAAGAAGCACCTGGGCATAATGGGGTGAAACGGCCACGATACGCCCCACCAGACCCGCGGCGTTGACGACGGGCATACTGGCCGTCAATCCGTCGCGTGCCCCTTTGTCGATGATGATGGACTTGAACCAGCCGCTCGGATCGCGCCCGATCACACGGGCGGCAAGGACCGGATCGGCGATGGTTTGCCGAAATTGGAGCAGGCCCTGCAGACGGCCGTAAGCAGCAGCCATCTCCCGATAACGCTGATTTTCCATCCTGAGCGACTGGATTTCGGCCTTGAACCGCTCGTTTTCCTGCCGCACATCGACAAGATAGAAATAATCGAGCCAGAAATCCTTGGTCGCTCGAACGGTCCGGGTGAAAAAATTCTGGAGCGGGGCGGTGAGTTCGACGAACAGCCTTTCAAGGGAATTCCAGCTGTTGCCGCTGTTCGGGCTCGATGAAAAGAGGAACAGGACGAAGGCCAGAAAAAAAATCCATATCCAAATTCTGCGGAAAAAGCTCACAGTATCCAGGCATTCTGATTCGGTTCAGTGCAGTAAAGCGCCTTCTCCTGACGGGGCACCGGTGGAAAAATGTTCCTTTAACAAATGGCGCGGAGAGACGTCACCCGAGGTGACGACGAACGGGAAAAGATTTACGGCTCTCAGCTGCAGAACGGGCATGAAAACCTTGAAACCGCGCTCAAAGACCCCGCCCCCGGGATTGACCCGTGGCCTTTTCCCGCATGGAAGCAGGCTAGGTGCTTACGGCGACTTCCCTCAAAATAGCCAGCGTATCCAAAGCCTTGCCGGAGCCGAGTACGACGGCTGCAAGGGGGTCTTCCGCCACCGTTATAGGCAGTTTGGTCTCTTCCCGCAGCAGGACATCGAGGTTCTTGAGCAGGGAGCCGCCGCCCGTCAGCATGATGCCTTTGTCCACAATGTCCGCTGCGAGTTCGGGCGGCGTCTGCTCCAAGGCGATGCGAACGGTTTCGACGATCGTCTCGACCTGTTCCGATATGGCGCTGCGAACCTCTTCCGAATCGATCGTCAGGATCTTGGGAATGCCGGTGACGAGATCGCGCCCTTTGACTTCGATGGTTTCGATCTCCTTGCCGGGATAGGCATTGCCGATGGTGGTCTTGATGATCTCGGAGGTCCGGACGCCGATCAGGAGGTTGTATTTTCGCTTGATGTACTGCAGAATGGCGTCGTCCATCTTGTCTCCGGCAACCCGAACCGAGCGGCTGTAGACGATTCCAGCCAGGGAGATGACGGCCACCTCCGTGGTGCCGCCGCCGATGTCGACAACCATATTGGCTGTCGGTTCCGTAATGGGCAACCCCGCCCCGATCGCCGCGGCCATGGGTTCTTCGATCAGGAAGACTTCCCGCGCGCCCGCCGACTCCGCTGATTCACGGACAGCCCTTTTTTCGACCTGTGTGATGCCGCTTGGGACGCAGATGATGATGCGAGGGCGAAGAAGGTTCCGCCGGTTGTGCACCTTGCGAATGAAGTGGCGCAGCATGGCCTCGGTGATCTCGAAATCGGCGATGACCCCATCCTTCATGGGGCGGATCGCCACGATGTTGCCCGGGGTGCGGCCGACCATCATTTTGGCTTCCCGCCCGACCGCGAGGACCCTGTTGGTGCCTTTAGCGTCTTTGCGGACGGCCACCACGGAAGGCTCACTCAGGACGATGCCCTTTCCCTTGACGTAAACAAGGGTGTTGGCCGTTCCGAGGTCAATGGCTAAATCGTTTGAAAACAAGCCCAAAATGGGATCGAAAAGCATGCAGATCTCCTTTCTGAATCAGCGACGCATCAAGAGTATCTTATTAATGGAAATTCGCTGAATGATCAAACACAAAAATGGCAAAAATGATTTGCCTTGACAACTTCGTGAGCTGATGCTTAAATACCCATTTACTTTAGAGCCGTTCAGGAAGCCCCTCGTAAGAATCCCGGGTTGGAGTGTTCGGGCCGATATCTTGGGGGATCGCGAGCCTGCCGGAGGAGCACTGGACCGGATGGCCTGTATATGCAGCGGCCGCGGTTTTCGGGCAGGCCGGTGAACAGAATCCCGATAAACGCTTCCGGACGGGGAAAACCGTTCATCCCATATCGATGACGAGGAATCATGAAAAGGACCTATCAACCCAGCAATATCAAGAGAGCACGGACACATGGTTTCAGGGCCCGTATGAAAACACGGGGCGGGATCAACGTTCTGAGGCGGCGAAGGGCCAAGGGGCGCAAGCGCCTGACCGTTTAAGGGCTCTGTGGATCCGGCCGTTTGCGGCTTAGGTATGGGCGATTTTTCCCTTCCGAAAAGCGAAAGGTTATTGTCCCGACCGGATTTTGTCCATGTCGATCAGTTGGGGAAGCGCCGGCAGAGCAGACATTTTGTCGTCAAATGCGTGCGAAACGGGCTGGAATATACACGGTTGGGGGTTACGGCCAGCAGAAGGACAGGCAACGCCGTTCAGCGGAATCGCGCCAAACGCTTGATGCGTGAATTTTTCAGACTGCACAAGGTCGAATTTCCCCAGGGCTACGATGTTCTGATAATCGCGAAGAAGGAAGCCGGCAGCCTGAATCTCTTTGAGGTTGTTAAAGAGCTTGAGGAGATCTTTTTCACTAAAGAGTTGTTTGTTTAACGCCCGCTATATCCCGGTAGCTTTGATCGGGTGTTATCAGCGTTTTCTCTCGCCCTTGTGGCCTCCTTCCTGTCGTTTTTATCCAACCTGTTCATCTTATGCCCGGGATGCCTTCATGAAATACGGGATCGTAAAAGGGGGCATTCTGGCTCTTCTGAGGATCCTGAAGTGCCATCCATTCCATCCAGGCGGTTATGACCCTCTGGTTTGATCCGGCTCTGATGAGTGTGTCTGCAGGCAGGCGTGGAGGGCTCTTGGCCGTTTACGGTTCCTGTCCGAATTTCCTTTGAATCCCCACCCCGCAGGAGCAGCCCCGGACCGGCCGGCGAAAGGCTCTCGTGGCGCCCCGGAAATCAAAGAGCTTTTACCATGGAAAAAAGAACGATAGTGGCATTCGTCTTGTCTTTCGTTGTGCTGATCGGGTGGTCGCTTCTCTTTGCCCCGAAGGAAGCGGAAAGACCGCCCCGGAAGGAAATGGTGACCGAGGGCGGTTCACCCACACGGGCTGAGACGCAGACGGTCGCGCCCGGGGTTCCGCAGGAGATTGCACCTGCCGCCGATCACGAAGCGTCGCCTGATCCCGGTGCGCAGATAACCCAGAAAGAGGTCGTGATCGAGACCCCCCTTTATCGGGCGGTGATGACCAATGTCGGGCCCACCTTCAAAAGCTTCAAGCTGAAACGGTACCGCGAAGCCAACGATCCTGCCTCCCCTTGGATCGAACTCTTGAGCCGGATGCAGGGTGCGGGGGATTTTACGCTGGTCCAGTTCGGTGACCAGACGTTCGCCTTCGATCGGGATCGAACCTTCGAGGTGGACGTCGACAGCGTGACGTTGACCGAGGGGGGAGAGCGGAAAGAGGTGGTGTTCGAGCGCCGCTCACCCGAAGGCCTGGTCCACAGGCAGATTTACCGCTTCAGCCCTGGATCGTATGCCATCGATGTGGAGTTGGAGGTGAAGAACGGGAGCGCCACCGATGTGACCGGCGCATTCAAGGGCGGTCTGACGGCCGTTCCCCCGAAGGAGAAGAAGGGATATTACAGCTATGTCGGGCTGGTTCTGTATCAGGACCGTAAGCTCGAAGAGGTGGAGTTGGAGGATCCCTCCGAGCAGAAGCAGTTCAACGGCGCTGTGGGCTGGCTGGCCTACGAGGACGATTATTTCATGAGGGCCTTGCTGCCCCCCGAGCCGTTGACCGAGGGGCGGGTTCAGGCCGAAAGGCTGGTGAGCGGCTGGCTGGAGGCCGTTTACGTGCCATCCGTCGTGACGGTGGCAGCGGGCCAGACGGCTGCCGCGACCTATGGCCTTTACCTTGGGCCGCGGGATCTCGGAACCCTCAAAGGGGTCGGCCGCGACCTCGATCGGGTGGTCGACTTCGGCTGGACGGATATTATCGCCAAACCCCTCCTCCACCTCCTCAGATTTTTCAACCAGTATATTCACAACTACGGTTTTTCGATCATTCTGCTCACGATCCTTGTGAAGATCATCTTCTGGCCGCTGACGCACAAGAGCTACAAATCCATGAAGGAAATGCAGAAGCTGCAGCCCCGTCTGGCCAAGATCAGAGAAAAATACAAAGATAACAAAGAGATGATGAATAGGGAGATGATGGGGCTCTACAAGACCTACAAGGTCAACCCCATGAGCGGGTGTCTGCCCATGATTATCCAGATCCCGGTTTTTTTCGCCCTCTTCAGAATCCTCGGCAGCGCCATCGAACTGAGGCACGCCCCCTTCCTGCTCTGGATCGATGACCTTGCGGCCCCCGACCGCCTCTTCCAGTTTCCGTTCGATATTCCTTTGATGGCGCCGCCCTCCGGCATCCCCGTACTGACATTGTTGATGGGGGCCTCGATGTTTATTCAGCAGAAGATGACTCCGACTCCGGGAGATCCCGCCCAGGCCAAGATCATGATGTTTCTGCCGTTGATCTTTACCTTCATGTTTATCAATTTCCCCTCGGGCCTGGTACTGTACTGGCTGGTGAACAACGTGCTCTCTATCGGGCAGCAGTACCGCATTCAGAAAAAGCCGGCATAACATTCGGAGGAAAAGCATGGAAGTTTATGAATTTGAAGGAAAAAACACAGAAGACGCTATCGCCAACGCCTGCCGTCGGCTGAACCGTCCCAGAGAAGATCTGGAGATCGAGGTCCTCGAGCAGGGGTCTGCGGGGATCTTCGGGCTTGTCGGTGGACGCAAGGCCAAGATCAGAGTGACGATCCCCGTGGCGGAGGAGGAAATTCCTCCCGAACCCGAGGTGGAGCAGGAGACGGAGCCTGCGGTGGAGTCCGCTTTCGAGGCCGTCCTCGGAGTTGAAGAAACTGAAGAAACTGAAGATGCTGCGGATGCTTCGATCCAGGCGGACGAAAATGATTTGAAGGTCGCCCGCGAGACTCTCGAAAAGATTCTTGCCTGCATTCCGTTGGATGACACCTCCGTAGCGGTCGAATTCAGCAACGGCGCCATCCTCCTGAACATCAAGGGGGACACCTCGGGGCTTCTGATCGGCCGGAAAGGAAGAACGCTCGACGCGCTGCAGTTCATCGTCAACAAGATCGTCAACAAGACGCTCGATCGACGGATGCAGGTGGTTGTCGACTCTGAGAATTACCGCCAGCGCCGGCGGGATTCCTTGATCGAGATGGCCCTCCGGATGGGAGAGAAGGCCAAGCGACTGAAAAAACCCGTGAGCACCAACCCTCTCAACCCCTATGACCGGAGGATTGTCCATCTGGCGCTGCGTGACGATGCGGATCTGGATACCCGCAGCCGTGGAGAGGGGATGCTCAAGAAGATCGTCATCATGCCCAAGCGGTCGGGTGGGAACCAGCGCCCCGATCGGTTCCACTGAAGGCCGTTTTACCCGGAAAGCCGCCTTTTTGCCTCGCTCCCGGCGATGCAGACGGCCTTTCGGGCTGCGAGTATTCGCCCCTGTTCCGGCCGACTGAAGGCACCTCACATGAATGGCACGCCTGACCCTGCCGCCAACGACACTATTTCCGCCATCGCCACGCCCACCGGTCCGGGGGGGATTGGCATCGTCCGTGTGAGCGGGCCCATGGCCCATGCGGTCGTCAGGAAGCTTTTCCGCCCCAGAAACCCCGCGATCCTTTGGACGCCCCAGCGCCTCTACTACGGGCACATCATCGATCCTGAAACCCGGGAAGCCTTGGACGAGGTGCTTGTGAGCCTGATGCAGTCTCCGCATTCTTACACGTGTGAGGATTATGCAGAGATCAATTCCCATGGCGGCCGCGTGGTGCTTTCGAAGATCCTTCAGCTGACGGTCGATGCCGGCGCGAGGCTTGCCGGACCCGGTGAATTCACCCTGAGAGCCTATCTGAACGGGCGTATCGATTTGACGCAGGCCGAAGCGGTCATGGATCTCATCCAATCCCGGTCCGAACAGGGGCTTCTGATGGCGTCCCGTCAGATACAGGGCGGTCTCAGGAAAGAGATTGCCTCTCTGCGTGAGACGGCGGTGGCGGTTCTCGCGCGGGTAGAGACTGCCATTGATTTCATGGACGAGGAGGGTGTCGGATTCGATTCGTCAGAGTTGCTGGAGGCCATCCTGGATGGGCTCAAGCGGCCAATCGAGGGGTTCCTGGCGGCGCACAGGCGCCGGGTGTGGGTGGAGGGGGTCGGAACGGTTCTTGCCGGCCGGGTCAACGCCGGCAAGTCCAGCCTCTTGAATCGCCTGATCGATGAAGAACGTGCGATTGTCACTTCGAGCCCCGGGACCACCCGCGACGTGATCGAGACGTTGCTCAACCTGGATGGCGTTCCACTGCGGCTGATGGACACGGCGGGATTCCGGCGCGCCAGGAACGCGGCCGAAAGGATCGGCCTTGAACACTCCCGCCGGGAGCTGGAAGAGGCCGACCTGATTCTGGTGGTGATCGATCAAAGCCGGGCCTTGACGACGGAGGACCTCGAGCTGCTCGATCGCTGCAAAGGCAGAGAGCACCTGGTGATCCGGAACAAGATCGACCTTCCGCCGCGGATCGGGCGCGCTGGTGAAGAGCTTCTGGCGGCTTCCACAAGCGTCAGGGTCTCCGCCTTGACCGGTGAGGGTATGGAAGGGCTGCGTACGGCTATCAAGAACACCGTTTTGTCAGCGGAAAATCGTGGCGCATGCTCGGATATCGCACCCAATCTCCGGCACAAGCAGGCCCTTGAGACGGCGGCGGCGGCGTTCGACCGCGCGCTCGAAGGGATCCGGTCGGAAAATCCTCCAGAGATCGTCGCCTTCGAGCTTCAGACCGGCATCGATGCGTTGGGTGGGATTATCGGAGAGGTGTCTCACGAGGCGGTCCTCGAAGAGATCTTCAGCCGGTTCTGCATCGGGAAGTGATCGGCGCCCCTCAGCGCTTGAAGTACTCCCTGACTTGTTTGATCGCGCAATATTTCCCGCACATCGTGCAGACATCGTCCTCGCCGGGGGGGTGCTCCTCCCGGTATTTTCTGGCCTTCTTCGGATCTATCGCCAACTCCATCTGCCGCTCCCAGTCGAGGTTCTTCCGCGCTATGGCCATCTGGTGGTCGCGCTCGATGGCGTGCCGGTGTCCCCGTGCGATGTCCGCGGCGTGCGCGGCGATCCGGGTGACGATCACGCCCTCGCGGACGTCTTCCACGCTCGGGAGGCACAGGTGCTCGGCCGGTGTCACATAGCAGAGGAAATCCGCCCCCGCCCACGCGGCCAGGGCCCCGCCGATGGCGCACGCAACGTGATCGTAACCTGCCGCGACATCCGTGACCAGAGGCCCGAGCACATAAAAAGGCGCATGGTGGCAGAGCTGCTTTTGAAGGATGATGTTGGTTTCGATCTGGTCGAGCGGCACATGCCCGGGGCCTTCGATCATGACCTGTACGTCTTTTTCCCAGGCGAGTTGGGTCAGGTGCCCAAGGGTCATCAGTTCATGGATCTGGGCCCGGTCGGTCGCATCGGCGATGCAGCCCGGGCGCAGGCCGTCCCCGAGGCTCAGGGTGAGGTCATACCGCGCGGCGATCTCGAGGAGGCGGTCATAGTGCTCATAGAGCGGGTTCTCCCGGTCGTGGTGGAGCATCCAGGTCGTCAGAAAGGCACCCCCGCGGCTGACGATGTCGGTCGTACGCCCTTCTTTGCGGAGCATCTCGAGCGCCCCCCGAGTCAACCCGCAGTGGACCGTGATGAAATCGACCCCGTCCTGGGCCTGCCGTTCGATGACATCGAAGATCTTGTCGACCGTAAGGTGGATGAGTCCCCCCTTTTCTTCGGTGGTTTCAACGACCGCCTGGTAGATGGGGACGGTTCCGACCGGAATGGGAGAGGCTTTGATCACTTCAACGCGGGTGCGGTTGATGTCCCCCCCTGTAGACAGGTCCATGACGGCATCGGCCCCCGCCTCGACGGAGACCCTCAGCTTGTCCAGTTCTTCGGACAGGACGGCGTGGTCGGACGACGTTCCGATATTGGCGTTGACCTTTACGGTGAGCCCCTCCCCGATCCCGCAGGGGGACAGGGACCGATGGTTCCGGTTGGCGGGAATGACAACCCTGCCTGCGGCGATCTGCCCCCGCAGCCATTCTTCATCGACCCGTTCCTTTTCGGCAACGGTCTTCATCTCGGGTGTGATTACACCGGAACGTGCTGCTGCTAATTGTGTCATGGAAGTTCCCTTTTTCTGCAGAGATTCGCCCTGTAAAAGACGCTGGGCGTCATGACCGGCGGCGCGCGGAGTTGCCCGCGGATTGCATCGAATATGCCTCCTCCACCCGAAAACCGTTTTGGCACGGGGCAATCCCCGCACGGCACCGCCTGACACGACACCGCGCATCGCCCGTGTTGTCTCGGTTTGTCGTTCCGAATGGGGGGGTGCATGTCGAGAAGAGGTTGCCGCGAGGATCACGGTTCGGATCAAGGTGGCGGTGTTTCAGTGTCCATCCGCAAATGATATCCCGGTACAACCCAGTTTCCAATCCGGAAATGAGGAGTTTTTGCCAATATCAAGGAAATCAAGCGTTTGCGCGGAGGCGACCTGGTGGTCGCCGCACAAGCAAACGTGCAGGTTGACGCCGAGATTGGCAAAAAAGACCATTTCCGGGTGGAAACTAACAAGCGTTGTAGTGGCTGTCAATCAAAATATCCCCCCAACCCGCCGGCCTGATCGCTTCGCTGATCGGACGCTGCCGATAGGGCCCGGGTGGATGATTTCGCTCGCCGCCTACCCCCTTGGGGGAGCCAAGTCCACGGAGGGTTGCGTGTCCCGCTTCCGCCTTATCGGCCGGCAGTGACAGCGGCGATCCCCAACCGCACATATTCTGTCATCACAGCCTCTCTCCCCGTGGAGGACCGCCACCAGGCCTCTTCGCCGCGAGAGGCGAAAGGGGACGGAATGACCAGGATTTCAATCTGTGTATCCTTGAAGACCTCGCCGTAGATTTTTGCGATCCGGCGGCTTTCGAGAGGCGCGGTGATCACGGCGATGCGCCGGTGGCGGTTCTCGATGGCGAGGCGCTTGACCGTGAGGGATTCGGCCGTCGTGTCTTCAAGGTAGGTGTCGTCGAGCAGGCAGACCGATGAGGGCACACCGAGGGCTTCGAGCCAACGGAGAATTTGATCCCGCTCTTCCCTGAGCGGAATCCTCCGCCGGAGAAACTCCTTTTCGCCGTCCCGGGGTGCAGGCCGGCCGACGAAGATCAGCCCCGTCCGTTTTTTTCTATACCAGTCCGCAGCGGTCAGGGTGCGATCGAGAGGGCTTCCCATGTTGATGACGGCGAGATCGACCTGACGTGGCTCATCCGAGACGACGAGATAGGCGCTCATCTTCTGGAGGAGCGGTTCGTGGTAGCGGGCGAACAGGGCATAAAGAACGAAGAGAAGGAAAAGAATCCACTTGAACCTGTTTCCCCCGAAAAGGGAGCGGCCTTCGGGTTCGATCGGCCGGTTATCCTGTCCGATGGAAGGGCTTTCGATCTCTAACCGATCCGGCGGGGTGTCGGATGGAGCCCCTCTGTCGAGACCGAGCTGCTGAAAGAGATCTTCACCGGCCTGTTTTTCACCGGAAGGACGGCGCACAGAGGGGAGGAAAGCCATGATGCCTCCTTATGGGGAAACGCTTTTCATCAGGAAACGGTATTTTGACGTCGGCCTGGGAAAAGGCTGTTTGCTCCTGGGGCGCGAACACGGCCTAAAGCATACTCTGCTTGCGAAGGAATGGCAAGTGCGCGGAGCGGTTCAATCCGCTTGCAATTGCGGTGGCTTGCGCTATGCTGAGAGGTGTCCTTAACAGGAGTGGAGGTCTATGACACGTTCGGGATCATCGTTCGACGGGTATCGTTTCAGGGAGGTTCACCCGTTGGTCTATATCGGGACAGCCAGCGACCGGTATGCCGGCTGGATCGGGCAGATCTATCCGGATGCCTGGCGCCGGCGGATCAGCCGCCGAACCAAGCGCCTAGGCGGGAAACGGTTCGTCGAAGAGGTCCTGCCGGTGGAGAGCGTTCGGGACTACTTCAGACACTTCCGGACCCTGGAGTTGGATTTCACCTTTTATGAGCCCCTTCTGGACGCAAAGAAACATCCCACGCGCACCTTTCGGACCCTGGAAAGGTATGCCGGTTTTCTCGGGCCTTCAGACCGCCTGATCCTCAAGGTGCCTCAGGCGGTCTTTGCCCGGAGGCTCCACCGTGCGGGCGGCTTCGTGGAAAATGAGACCTACCTGGATGGGGCCTTCTTCACAAGCCGGTTCTATGAGCCCGCTTTGGAGCTGATCGGACCGTGGCTGGCAGGCCTGGTCTTCGAGCAGGAATATCAGCGCCAGGGCGAGCGTCCGGATCCGGCCGACCACGCCGGGGACCTGGATTCCTTTTTCGGATCTCTGCCGGAAGACGGCCGCTATCACGTCGAATTGCGCACCCCTTCTCTCTGGCAGCCGACTGTTCTGGATGCGCTCGAGGCCCATGGCGTGGGACAGGTGCTTTCCCACTGGACCTGGCTGCCTTCGCTGGAGGAGCAGTTCAATCTCTCCGGGCGGCGCTGCCGGAACAGAGAACGAACCTATGTCATCCGGCTCATGACTCCGCGCGGCGTACGCTACGAGGATGCCTACGCCCGCGCCTTCCCTTTCGACAAGCTGGTCGATGAGATGCTGGATCGACGGATGGTCACGGATACGGCGCGGATTCTTTGGACGGCGGTTGCCGAACGGGCCGAGACGCATGTGGTCGTCAACAACCGTTCGGGGGGCAACGCCCCGCTTATTGCGCAGCAACTTGCCCTGGCGTTTGACCGCCTCGCTCCGGACGGGGGGACGGATCGAAGCTGAAGGTGTCGAAAGCCCCTGTCTCGAGGTCGATGTGCAGCATGGCGTTACGGATCGGCTGCCCGCGGCCGGTGAGGATCTTGAGCACCTCCATGGCCTGGAGGGTGGCGAGCAGGGCGGGTGTCGGGGTCGGGACGCCCAGGACGGCCTCCGGACGGACGGGATGGTCCCTGCGGGCCGGCGGCCTCCCGTAAAGCATTTCGAGTCCGCGGTCGTGCGGGAAGATGGTCATGAGCTGCCCCTCGAATCCCGCCAGGGCCGCGTGCACCAGCGGGATGGCGAGCCTTTGGGCGGCGGCTTCGAGCAGGAACCGGTCGGGGATGTTGTCGAGCGCATCCACCGCCGCAAGTGAGCCGATGAGGACCGCTTCCGCGTTGGCTTCGGTCAAACGGGCGGTATGGGAGATGACCTCCACGGCCGGGTTGATCGCGTTGACGGCGCGGACGGCTTCTTCAGCCTTGAACGCGCCGACATTATCGGCCCGGCTCAGGGCCTGGCGGTTCAGGTTGGTTTCGTCGAAGCGGTCGTGATCGACCACCAGGAGACGCCCGATACCGAGTCGGGCAAGAAGTTCGATCACGCACCCCCCAAGGCCGCCGGCGCCGATGACGCTCACCTGCGCGCGCGAGAGCCCGATCTGCTCCTCGAGGGAGAGGGATCCGCGGTTGCGGGTGTAGCGCATGGGATAAATCCCGGCCTGCATGGCGGCATCGTGGACGGTCCGTAGCGGCAGGCCCCACTGGGCGGCCAGCGCAGCCGCCCTTTTTTCACGGAGGATGGGAATCTCTTCGCCCGAGGGTTGAAGGGCCGATTCGGCAGCGCTCTTCAGAAGGGTCAGCTGTTCTTCAGGAAGAGAAACGCTCACGGGCGGCCGTCCTCTTCCGGAGCGGGCTGTTCCTTTTCGGCGCGCCGGATATTCTCGCGGGCCATGCCCAGGAACACCCGGTATGGTCCAGGGGTCCCGAAGGGGAAAAAGGCGATCCGGTCACCGGGAAACACCGGGTCGTAGATATTGACGACCCGGCCGTTGCGGAACACTGCCTCGACCTCGGTGGGGGATACCCCGATCGCCTGGAGGAGTTCGTGGGCCGCCATCCCCGATTGCGGGACCGTGAGCCGAAGCCTGGCCGGTAGCCCCTGCTGCTGCCGGGACAGTTGGAGCGACCCGAAAACGGCGATTTCTACCTGGTCCTGTGGGTGGGTTTCCTGCATGTCAACCTCCGCCAACCGGGGGAAAAAGCGCAATACGTTCATTCCCTTCGAGCCGGTGATCCAACGGGCGCGCCCGCCCATCCACCATGACGATCTTGACGGCGGCGGGATCGATGCCTAGGGTCCGACAGACCTCCTCCACCGACGCGCCCCGCACGGCATCGACCGTGAGGCCGCACACAGGATCGTAGCCCGGTACAGTTGTCCGCAGGGAGGAACTGAGCAACACGGTCAGCGCCATGGATCGGCCTGAAAGCATCGGGCGGCGGTTCCTATGGGATGAAGCCGTCCGGGTGCTGGATTTCCTGAACATTGGCAAAAACACCATTCCCAGATAAAACCAAAGTAGATGCTCGATGGCAAGCGCGTCAAGCGATTTCTGTGGAAGGCGTGGGACCCTGGTGAAAGATCCCGGAGAACCGCGCGAAGAGGTTTCTTGGGTGTTCGATTTTTCGCCTGGATTGTTTCGATATCGTTTGCATTTCCTGTTTTTTTGTCTTAAAAGATTTTGTGAAAAATATTACAAAGCAGGGGCAGTTCCTTTTGTCTCCCTGCGTAAAACCGAAAAGGGGTCCCGGGGCGGTTTCGCTGCGGTTTGTTATCGGTGAGGAGGGAAACGTTGGAGTCAGGGATGACCGTATTGTTCGTTGATGACGAATCAGACTTCCTGGAGACGCTGCTCAAGCGGATGAGAAAGCGGGAAGTGGCTGTCGCCGGGGTGAAATCCGGAGAGGAGGCGCTCGACCATTTAGAGAAACATCCTGTAGATGTGATGGTGTTGGATGTCAAAATGCCCGGGATGGATGGCATCGAAACCTTGCGTGAGGTCAAACGTCGCCATCCGCTTGTGGAGGTGATCATGCTGACAGGCCACGCCGACGTGGGCGTGGCGATCGTTGGAATGGAACTGGCGGCATTCGACTATCTGATGAAGCCGGTCGATATCGACCAGCTGCTTTACAAGATACAGGACGCCTGCAAGAAAAGGCGCATTCATCTGGAAAAGATCAGCGCACGAAAGAAGACACCACAGGCGCCGGTATAAGGCAGTTGTTCAGCTGGAAGGCCGAAGTCCGCCGAAGTCGGAACGGAACCGCTATTTGCACGTTGACTGGAGGGTGATCGGAGATGGGTTTTTTTCGGCAGTGGGGACGTTTTATGATGGCAGGTGCGCAAGCCCATGCGCGCTGGGAATTGAATGTATCTCAAACGATCCTGGGGGACCGGAAGCGGCTGGTGATGCTCGGGCTGCTGCTCGTGCCGGTGGTGATCGGCGGCATTGCGTTTGCGGAGCAGATCGGCGAGACCCTGCCCCAGTTCCTGGGGGGCAAGAAGGCCTACAGCCCGGCTTTTTACTCTACCGGGATCTTCATCGTTTCCATCTTGATCGGGCTCGGCGCCGGTCTGATCACGGGGTGCATCGGGGCAGGCGGTGGCTTCATCATCGCCCCGGCCCTCATGAGCGCCGGCATCAAGGGCATCCTGGCTGTGGGTACCGACCTGTTCCACATCTTCGCGAAGGCCATCATGGGGAGTGTGATCCATCGGAAGCTCGGCAATGTCTCGGTGCCACTGGCCCTTGTCTTCCTGATCGGCGCGATTGTAGGGGCTACGGTGGGAGGGATCATCAACCGGGTGCTCTATGAAATCAACCCCGTTCTGAGCGATGCCTTCATCACCACCATCTATTCTCTGATGCTGGGTTTCCTCGGGATCTACGCCCTGCTGGATTTCCTGCGCGCCAGGCAGGCGGGCAAAAAGCGTGCCCCTCTCGGGGGGGATGTCGGGGAAGAGGATGCCCACATGGATGCCCATGGCGGACGGGATGAAGGCACCGACATCGGCAATCTGCCCCGGAAGCTGCAGGGGGTCAAGATCCCCCCGATGGTCAAGTTCGACTTCGATTTCACCCCCGGGGGGCGGAGCATCTCCTGGGTATTCCTGGTCCTGAGCGGCGCGCTGGTGGGGCTCGCAGCCGGCATCATGGGCGTGGGCGGCGGCTTTTTGACCTTTCCGATCTTCGTGTACATGCTCGGGGTCTCCTCGATGACGACGGTCGGGACCGACATCTTCCAGATCATCTTCACTGCCGGGTATGCGGCGATCAGCCAGTACGCCATCTTCGGCTTTATCTTCTATACGCTGGCCATGGGCATGCTGCTCGGATCCCTCCTCGGAGTCCAGATCGGGGCCCTGGTGACCAAGGTGGTCAAAGGGATCACGATCCGCGGGTTTTATGCCATGGCGGTGCTGGCCGGCTTCATCAACCGGATCTTCGCGCTTCCTGGAAAGCTGGGAGAGATGGAGATTTTGCCGATATCACGGGAAATGGGCGCCCTGCTCGACAAGATCGGTGTCTGGGCGTTCTTTATCGTGATCGGGGGGTTTTCGGTGTGGGTGATCTCTACGTTTCTGACCAATATGCCTAAACTGCGGGGGGAGGAGGTCTGATCATGTCGACTCGGAAAGGATATCTCACGAGGGGTCTGGTGATGATGGTGGCCTTTTTCATCGTGCTGGGCATCTTCTTTTCACCGGTTTTCAACGGCCACAACGGCCTCGAATATCTCGACTCCCTGTACAATTCCATCTCCAAGGGCTCAGCGTATTATATTCCCAAGGTGAAAGAGGGGAATGCCGGTTTCATGGGCACATCGGTCGATGTGACCGTCGAAACGGCCGATGAGCGTATGGCCCAGCAGACAGCCCTGCTCTTTCAGGCTGGAGGGGCGGAGGCGATCGTAGCGGGGTCGTCGGTCAATGTGAAGGGGGATCTTGGCCGTGTGGTGGAAAACTGCCTTGCGGACGCGGATGCCATGTACCACAATGACGGGGCGAAGGTCTCCGGAAAATACGGATATGATGAAAGAGCCGCCCTCTACAACTGGTGGAGGGCCCTCAAGGAGATGAACAAGGACCTCACCAAGCAGAAGGCCTTCAAGCTGGCCGAATGGGTGGATCTGGTCGGCCAGAAGGCCGTCGAGGCCTCCTACAACTATTACGGCATCCAAGCCCAGAAGATCGGGGATCGCATGGGCGTCGTGGCTTTCTCTCTTGTATTTTACGTTATTTACACGGTCTGGTACGGCTTCGGTATCCTCTATTTGTTTGAGGGTCTGGGGTTGAAATTCGGGCATTGATGCCCGCTGGACTCAGGCAGCGGTACAAGGGAGCCAAAGGTCGTCGGTTGTGTCAAACGCCTTTGGCTCCCGTTTTCCGGTGGAAACCCTGTCTGCTGCATGCTGTTTCAAGATGGGAACAGGCCGATGGTGGGACGACTCAAGGCGTTTCTGAGTTCCTGGTTCAGGAGGACGGGAGGGTCTTTCAGCGGGGATGTGGAGGGCCTGCGCACCGACTTCCGGGCACGGTACCATCAGTTCAAATTGCTTCTGAGCGCCAACAACCAGGCGCTCGACATCATGGCCGAGATAGAGCAGGCCCTGCGGGGGTCGGCGCCCTTCGGGATGCGTTTTGTCCGCTCGCGCTGCATCGCCGCCTCGACCAGTGTCTTCAAAATCATAAAACACATCAATGAGTTATCCACCGACAAATACAGTGCTTTGTTCGATCGTTTCAAGGCCATCCAGAAGCGACTGAACCCGTTTCTCCAAACCGATGTCCGCTTGCGGGAAGGGGAATGGACCCTGCCGCTCGAGGCGATCGACCGGAACCTCGCGGATCAGGTGGGGGGGAAGATTGCCAATCTGGCCGAAATCCGGAACCGCTTGAACGTCCGGGTTCCCAACGGGTTTGCGATCACGGCGGCTGCCTACCAGCATTTCATGGCTTACAGCGACCTTCAGCCCGAGGTTGACCGGCGCATTCAGGCCACGGATGTGGAGCGTCTCGATCAGCTCTATGCCTTGAGCGCGTCCATTCAGCAGTTGATTATCCAGGCCCCCATGCCACCCGAACTCGAAGAGGCTTTGAGAGCGGCTTACCGGGCGCTCGAGGAGAAGGAAAAGCCTGGGGTGACGGTGGCCATGCGCAGCAGCGCGCTCGGAGAGGACCTGGAAGGGGTGTCCTTTGCCGGCCAGTATCGCTCGCAGCTGAATGTCAGCAAGGAAAACATCCTCGATGCCTATAAAGAGATCGTCGCCAGCAAGTATGGGTTGACGGCCATGACCTATCGGCTCAACCGCGGAATAAGGGACGAGGACGTAGCCATGTGCGTGGCCTGCATGGCGATGGTCGATGCCGTGGCGGGCGGGGTGACCTATTCCCGCAATCCGGTGGATATCCGGGATGACGCGGTGATGATCCATGCGGTGTGGGGCCTCCCCAAATCGGTGGTCGACGGCAGCACGCCCACGGACCTTTTCGTCGTTGCGCGGGAACGGACGCCGGTTATCCTCAGGCGGCAGGTTTCCCGCAAACGGGAGAAGTTTGTCTGCTATCCGGCGGAGGGGGTCTGCCGGCTGGACGCCCTGGATGAAGAGGCGGACGAGCCCTCTCTCACGGATGAACGGGCGCTCGAACTCGCCTCGCTTGCCGGACGGCTCGACGACTATTACGGGGGGGCGCAGGATATCGAGTGGGCCGTGAATGCGGCGGGTGAACTGGTGATCCTGCAGTGCCGTCCCTTGGAGCAGCGGACGGAGACGGATATCGACGCCGCTGCGAGTGCCGGCGGCGCAGCGGATGGTGCCCGCAGGCTCGCGGCCGGAGGAGTGACGGCCGGCTCCGGGGTGGGAGCCGGGCCGGTCTTCAAGGTGCGCAAGGACATGGATACCCTCCGGTTCCCTGAAGGGGCCATCCTGGTGGCTTCTCAATCCCTGCCGCGCTGGGCGACTCTCCTCAGCCGCGCTGCGGCGGTGGTCACCGAGCAGGGAGGGCTTGCGGGGCATCTCGCCAACGTGGCCCGCGAATTCGGGGTCCCGGCGCTCTTCGGCCTCGAAGGCGCGATGGAAAGATTGGAGGAGGGTCAGGTCGTGACGGTGGATGCGGACGGCCTAGCTGTTTATGATGGGCGGGTGGAGGCCCTTCTGGAGCGTGCGCCTGTCTCCCGCCGCAATCTCATGGCGGGCAGTCCGGTCTACAAGGCGCTTCAAGGGGCCGCGGCCTTGATCGTGCCCTTGAACCTTCTCGACCCCGATTCGATGGAGTTCAAGCCCGAAAACTGTCGCACCTTCCACGATATCACGCGTTTCTGCCACGAAAAGGCCGTGGCGGAGATGTTCCGCTTCGGCAAGGAGCACGATTTCCCCGAGCGATCGAGCAAGCAGCTCGTGTGCGAGGTGCCTATGCAGTGGTGGGTCCTGAACCTCGATGACGGGTTCAGGGAGGAGGTCGAGGGAAGGCGTGTGGCCCTCGAAAACATCGTTTCGATCCCGATGCGGGCGCTCTGGGAGGGGGTCCGTTTCAAGCCGTGGGAGGGTCCCCCGCCCGTCGACGGGAGAGGTATGCTCTCGGTCATGTTTCAGGCGACCACCAACACCGACCTTGTCACCGGGATGCGGTCCAGGTATGCTGAACGGAACTATTTCATGATCTCCAAAAACTATTGCAGCCTGACCTCGCGGTTGGGCTTCCATTTTTCGACGGTGGAGGCGTTGGTCAGCGACCGCCCGAGCGAGAACTACGCGAGTTTCCATTTCAAGGGCGGGGCCGCCGACGACGAGCGTCGGCAGCGGCGGATCCTCTTCATTGCGGATATCCTGGAAAACCAGGGGTTCCGCGTCGAGGTGAAGGAGGACATGCTCGTCGCGCGAATGGAAGACCGCGGGCGTGAGGAGATGGAAGAGAATCTCAAGGTTCTCGGTTACTTGACCATCCACACCCGTCAGCTGGATATGATCATGAAGAACGGGGCCTCCGTCAGCCGCTATCGGGGCCGGATCCTGCACGACCTGGAGGCGCTCCGAAATCTTCATCGGGGGGCCGGCACCGGGCCGGAGGAGCGCCCCGAAAGGGAGGAGGGCTGATGACCGGCGGGCCGGCACAGCCAGAGATCTGCACATTCGCGATGCCGGGGGAGGAGCGCTTCTTTTTGCGATATCTCCACGCGATCGCCGGCGCGGTCTACCTGATCGTTGTCCTGCTGATCTTCAGGGCGAACGAAATCGCAGGGTCTGCGGCTGCCCTCGAGGGCCTTTTTTTTGTGGGCCCCTTTTATGCGTTGGTCCTTTTTTACCGGCGGCGGTTTGCCGAGCGGATCGAACTCGACTTCGAGGGCCGCAGGATCGTCTTCCATTTTTCGGATGAACGGGGGCGGATCAGCGCCGATTTCTCGGCGGTCAGTCACGTCAAGTTCCAAAGCTATCTGACCTTCGTGGTAGGGGAGACCCGCATCATGGTCAAGCGGCCGCAGGACAAGAAGAAAACGCTCCAGATCTTGAAGAAGGCCTTCCAGGTGAATCAGGGCTGGCTGGTGGGTTGAATGGGTTTGCTGGGAGGGAGAGAGAGGCTGATAGAGAGGCGATGGACACATTCCTGACGGAAAAGGGCCGCGCCGTGCGCCGCTCGGTGCGGGGATTCTGCGAGCGGGAGCTGCGGCCTATCGCCCGGCAGATCGACCAGGAGGCCTCCTTCCCCTGGGAGGTGGTCGAGAAGATGGGCCGGCTCGGATACTTCGGCATCCAGGTCCCCCAGCATCTCGGCGGCGCGGGGATGGATGCCGTCAGCTACTGCGTGGTTATCGAAGAGATCTCGCGGGTCTGCGCGGCATTGGGCCTCTGCGTAACGGTGCATAACAGCGTGGCCGTTTACCCGCTCATGGCCTTTGGCAGCGAGGAGCAGATCCACAAATGGGTGACGCCGCTTGCCAGGGGTCAAAAGATCGGCGCTTTCTGCCTGACCGAACCGAACGCCGGTTCCGATGCGGCCGGCATCGAGGCCACCGCCATCCGTAACGGGGATCGCTATGTCGTCAACGCCAACAAGGTCTTCGTGACCAATGGAGGCGTGGCCGATGTGTGCCTGATCTTTGCCCGTACGGACCCCGGGGCGGGCCGCAAGGGGATCAGCGTCGTCGTGGCCGAGCGTGGCACGCCGGGTTTCGTGGTGGGTGATCTCGAGGATCTGTGCGGGGTGCGCGCCAACCCGGTCAGTTCGATCCGGCTCTATGACTGTCCGGTCCCTGTTGAAAACCTGCTCGGGAAGGAGGGCATGGGGCTGAAAATCGGCCTGGCGGCCCTCGACACCGGCCGGATGGGGATCGCCGCCCAGGCGGTCGGCATCTCGCAGGCCGCGCTGGAAGAAGGGGTTATGTACGCCCGTCAGAGGCGGCAGTTCGGCGTCCCCATCGGCCAGCATCAGGCCGTGGGAGGGATGCTGGCCGACATGGCGGCCCAGGTGGAGGCCTCGCGCCTGCTCGTATACCGGTCGGCCCAAGTCCGCGAGCAGGGCAAGCCTTTCGGGCAGGCGGCGGCCATGGCCAAGTTGTACGCAGCTGAGGCGGCCTCGGAGGTGACGGATAAGGCCCTGCAGATCCACGGGGGATATGGGTATTCGAAGGCCTATCCCGTGGAGCGCTATTACCGTGACGCCCGTGTGACAAGGATCTACGAGGGGACGAGCGAGGTGCACCGTCTGGTGGTCGCCCGGGGGCTGCTGGGGGAATAAAGGGTGAAGCCGATGCGTGGCTCCCGTTTTCACGATCGATCGCTTGATCGGACGGGTGCAGGGCCGGGAGAGGATCGGTGCGGATCGAACGTCCCGCTGAGGATTGAATGGATGAAACGCCATATCGCTGTGTGCATCAAGGCGGTGATGATGAAGGCTCCGTCGGGCAGGGCGGTCCGGTCTTCGGATACCTGTGTGCTGAATCCTTTCGACCGTGCGGCCCTCGAGGCGGCGTTGCGTTTGCGGGCGGAGACCGGCGGGCATCTGACGGCTTTGTCTATGGGGCCGGACAGCAGCGCCTTCGTGCTTTTCGAGGCCCTCGCCCTGGGCTTTGAAAGGGCGATCCTGCTGACGGATCGCGCCTTTGCCGGATCGGATACCCTGGCCACCGCCCGGGTGCTGGCCGCCGGCCTGAAGAAGGCCGCGCCCGTCGATCTGGTCCTGTTCGGTCTGCGCAGCGCGGACAGCGACACCGGTCAGGTGCCCGCACAGGTCTCCGTCCTGCTGGATCTGCCTCTGGTCACCGGGGTGCGGCGTTTTGTTCCGGAGTCGGACGGTCTCAGGGTGGAGCGCGTCTGCGATGGCTTCCGGGAGTCCTACCGTCTGGCCTTCCCTGGTGTCATGTCGATCCACCCGAAATGTGCGGATCCGCGCGAGGCGGGGTTGGGGGGGATCGAGTCGGCCTTCGCAGAGGGGGCGATCGAACGGTGGACCCTTGCGGATCTCGATCTGCCGCCCGAGGCTGTGGGTGAGGCGGGTTCACCCACGCGGCTTTGCGGGATGTCTCCGGCGGCGGGCGGCCGGCGGCAGTGTGAATTCCTGGAAGGCGACTTGAAGGAGCAGGCCTGGACCATCGCGAGGCGTCTCTTGGACAAGGGGCTGATTGCGTGAACCATCCGGAAAAGGTGCGGCAGGAAGGGGCCGGGGGATAGGCATGCAGCAAGGATCTGAAAACGGGGTCTGGGTCTTCGGCGACCGCCGGACCGAAGCCCTTTACGATTTGAGCCTGCGGGCTTTGAGCGCCGCCCGGCAAGCGGCCTCTTCCCTTGGTGTTCAAACGGTCATGGTGCTCATGGTCCCCGATCGGACAGACGCACCATCTGCCTCGCTGGCCGAGGTGCTTTCGGTGGAAAAGGCGGCGGAGGCCGCCGTGGCCGGCGGGGCGGACTACGTCCATCTCTACCGAATCCCATGGCCGGAAGGGCCGCCCGCGGACGGTTTTGCGCGGGCGCTGGCGGACCGGATCGCCCTGCTTGGACCCCGCCTCGTGATCTTCCCGCTGACGGACGTTGGCCGAGAGACGGCCGCCAGGCTCTCCGCCCTGACCGGGTCAGGCCTGATCGCCGATTGCACCCGGTTCGATGCAAGGGACGGCCGCATTGCCGCGCAATGTCCGGCCTGGGGGGGTACGATTGCGGCCGAGATCGCCTTTGCGGATGATGCCGCCACCGGCCTCGTGACGGTGGATCCGTATGCCTGGATGCCTGGCGAGGAGCGAGGGGCGCCGGGGCTTCTCGAATGGGTTCTTTTGGAAAAGATCGGGGGGCAGGCGGGGTGCCGGCTTGTGGATGCCTCGGCTGAAACGCCCCAAGGGCAGTCGCTCGAGGAGGCCGATGTGGCCGTGGTCGGCGGGGCCGGCCTCGGAAATATGGAAGGATTCGGACTCGTTCGGGATTTGGCCGCTGCGCTCGGCGGGGAGGTCGGGGCTACCCGGCCGCCCGTGCTCGCCCGCTGGGTGGAGGAAGAGCGGTTGATCGGTCAGACCGGGAAGCGTGTCCATCCGAGGCTGCTTTTTTCCGTCGGCACCTCGGGTGCGGTGCAGTACACGGCGGGAATCGGCGAGGCCGGGATCATCGTGGCGGTCAACCGGGACGCGGCCGCGCCCATCTTCCAAATGGCCGATATCGGCGTGGTCGCGGATGCGCGCGCTTTTCTGCCCCATCTGACCGAGGCCGTGCAGCAGTTGACCCTGCGGCGTATGGCGGATGCCTTGACCGGAATGGCGGGCGGCGAACAGGGGGATGGTTTCGGAGCGCGTTTTGCCCGCCTTCGTGCGCAGCACGGCTGGTCGCTGGAGGCCCTGGCCGAAGCGACGGGCGAGTCCCCGGAATTCATCCGCCAGGTAGAAGCGGGCCTCATGACGCCTCCCGTCGGCTTTCTGCTCCGTTTCGCAAACGCTTTGAAGATCGACCCCGGCCAGTTCCTGCGCCAGGAGCAGAAGACACTCCTCCGGGATCTGCGCGCGCAGGCGTTTATAAAGCGGACCCGGAACTACTCCTACCAGACCCTCAGCCCGGGGGCCGAGAACGACCATCTGCGTGCCTTCCTCGTAACCATCGAATCCCGCCAGACCCACAAGCCGGTGGCCTACAAGCACGAAGGCGAAGAGTTCATCTTCGTCATGGAGGGAGAACTCATGCTGACCCTGGGCAACCGCGCCCACCACCTCAAACCCGGAGACTCCCGCCACTTCAATTCCGATACCCCCCACAAGCTGAAAAGCGTCTCGAACGAGCCAACCCGCTGCCTCGTCGTTTTGTACACGCCCTAGAGGATTGCCCATTCTGTGGCGTCATCCATTCAGGCGGTTGATTTCGAGCCTGGCTGCGTCGGGTGGTTGTTTCCTGACGGAGCGGTGTCTTCACTGAGCGGCCCACAGGCAAGAGAGGTCAGTGCAGGGCCTCGACGATGTTTTTGCGGGCGGCCTGGATGGCAGGCAGAATGCCGCCTGCAAAACCCATGAAGAGGGCGAAGGCGAGGGCCTTCAACGCGGTGGCGGCGGTCAGGTTGAAACGGAAGGCCAACTCGGAGAAGGTCTGAAAGTTGGTCGTCGAAACGGTGAAAAACTGCAGGAAGCTCGAAAAGAAGAGGCCGCCGAGACCCCCGAGGAGGCCGAGCAGGAGCGATTCGAGAAGAAAGGCCGTCAGGATCGTGCCGCGTTGGAACCCGAGTGCGCGCAGGGTGCCGATCTCCTGGGTACGGTTGGCGACGGCGGCGTACATCGTGATCATAGCGCCGACCACGGCGCCGATCGAAAAGATCAGAGTCAGGTAAAAGCCGAGGAGCCGCAGGAACTTGCTCATCATCTCCGACTGCTCCCGGTAGAAATCCCTTTCGCGTTTGACATCGAGGGTAAGGCGGGGATCGCTGAGGATACGCTCCGAGACGGCATCGAAGCCGCCGGCCTGCCGCAGGCGGAAGATGATGGAGGAATAGACGTCGCGCCTGAAGGCCTGCATCAGTTGATTTACATCCCCCCAGATCTCGGAGGAGAATCCGGTGTTGCCGGCATCGAAAATGCCGACGACGCGCCAACGCCGCTGCGCGAAGAAGAGGCTTTCCCCGAGTCCAGCCTGATCGAAGCGCTCCGCCACGTTTCGACCCACCATGATCTCGAGCGCGCCGGGGTGGGGCAGCCGACCGGCCGTGAGGGTGATCTGGTCCCGCAGCTGCAGGGACTGAGGAGTGCCGCCGCGGATCACGACATTTGCCGGATTTCTGCTTGCGCGCTTCTGCAGGGTGATCAAAACCAGCAGTTCTTTGGCGAGAAGCCGCTGTCCGTTTGGGCCGAGGGCGATGCCGGGGTCGGTTTCGACGATCGCGGCCTTGTTTCGTTCGATGGCGCTCTGGACTTCGGATACGGCCGAGCGTCGGATGATCACGATGTTGTCCGCAGCGCCGGTATCGACAAGCGTCTTCTGCAGCCCGTCGGCGAGCATGACGATGGCGGCGAAGACGAAGACGACCAGGGCCATCCCGCCGGTGGTCAGAAATGTCGTAAGCCTGCGTGTCAGGATGTTTCTGAAGCTGTAGAAGAAGAGCAGTTTCATGCCAGGCCTATCCGACCCTGCCCAGCGCGTCGGTGATTCGCGCGCTCGAGGTCCTCCAGATGGGGATGACGGATGCCGCCAGCCCCACGACCAGGACCGCGATCCCGTCGAGTAGGAGGGTCCCGGGTTTGATGAAAAAGGCCGGGAAATAATCCGCGACTGCGCCCGCAAAGATATCGGCTACCGGGAAGGTCAGCAGGATTCCCAAAAGCCCGCCCAGGCCGGTTATCAGAAGCGATTCCCCGAGGATGAGCCGCCCCAGAAAAAATCTCCCGAAGCCGAGGGTCTTGAAGACCGCGTATTCACCTGAGCGCTCCCGCACACTCATAGCCATGGTGTTCGCGACAACCGCCATAATGATGACGATCACCACCAGGGAAACCAGTTGAATCGCCGTCAGAATGGCCTCGCCCATGGCGATGAAGCCGAGGGAAAAGGCCTTTTCCGTTTCCGTCAGGGTTTCGGCATAGGAATTTTTGAACAGTCCGTCGATGGCCTCCGCCGTAGCAGCCGCCCGGTCGGGGTCCTCGATGCCGATCATGTAAAAGCCCACCTGATCCGCCCTCGGCAAACCCAGCTTTTTGAGGGTTTCGTTCGGGTAGTCCCAGTGGAGAAAAAACTGCCGCTCGTCGGTGGTCGGCTCACGTCCTTTGTATATGCCCAGAAGGGTGAGATCCCAGTTTCCCGGATAAATGGTTCCCTGAAGGGTGATGTTGTCACCGATGCGCCAGCCGAACCGCTCGGCCAGCTTCCTGCCGGCGATGCACCCTTTGCGGTTGCGGAAAAAGGCCTCTTTCTGCTCCTCAGGCAGGACGAATTCCGGATAGAGCTGGAGATAGCTGCGGGGTTCGACGGCAAAATTGGCAAAAAAATGTTTTTCGTCGATGTATCGCCCCCCGAACCAGATGCCGTAGGAAACGGTCTTGACGTTGTCTATGCTGCGGATCTTCTCGATGTACGAGATTGGCAGAGGAAAGATGAGGGAGATGGCGTTGCGGGTGACCAGTCGTGTGGCGGAAGTGGCGTCCGCACCGGCGTACCAGGCATCGACAACCGTTCTCAGAAGACCGAAGGCGAGTACGGCGATGGCCACGCCGCTGATCGTAAGGGCGCTACGCAGCCGGGATCGAAAGGTGTTACGAAAGAGGAGCTTCAGAAGCATTGGCCAGGATGCCCTTGTCGAGGACCTTCAAGGTGCGGGCCCGCTCAGCCGCACGCGGGTCATGGGTTACCATGATGACGGTTTTACCGAGGTCGCCGGTCAAACGCTCCATCAAGTTGAGTACGTCGTCGGCCGAACGCCGGTCCAGGTCTCCAGTGGGCTCATCGGCGACCAGGATGGCCGGGTCGGTCACGACGGCGCGGGCGATGGCCACCCGCTGCTGCTGGCCGCCGGAGAGCTGGCCCGGGCGGTGGTCCATACGGTCATCCAGCTTGACCAGGGCGAGAGCGGTCTTGACATGCTCACGGCGCTCTTTCTTGGAGAGATCGGTCAAGAGAAGGGGCAGCTCAACGTTTTCAAAGGCGGTCAGAACGGGGATCAGGTTGTAGAACTGGAAGATGAACCCGACGTTCTGGGCCCGCCAGTGGGCCAGTTCGATCTCGGAGAGATCCGTGATGACGACCCCGGCCACACGGATGAGGCCGCTGTCAGCCCGGTCGAGGCCGGCGATGAGGTTCAGCAGGGTGCTTTTCCCCGAGCCCGAGGGGCCCATGAGGGCCAAAAAGTCACGCTCGGGAATTCTCAGGCTGATGCCGTTGAGGACCGGGATCGTCTGATCGCCCCGCCGGTAGGATTTGCTGAGGTTGTCGATTTCCACCAGAACACGGCCTTCCTTGTCCATACGCTACTCCAGGAGGCTGACCCGGGTCAGATGGGCGAGTTGCGCAGGGGGATCGATGACGACTCGGTCGCCGGCAGCAATCCCGTCGGTGATTTCCTGCATCGATCCGAAAAGACGTCCGGTCTCGATAGGGGTCAAGAGGGCCCTTTGTCGGGAAATGGTGAAGACATGAGTTTTGCCGTTCTTTTCGACCAGGGAAGAAACAGGGACGGCAAGGACCGGCACCTCTTCGCCGGGTTGAACGGCCCGTTCCAGGAAGGCCGCCTTGGCACTCATCTCGGGCAGGATGTCCGGTTCCAGATGGTTGAAGGCGACCTTGACCATGACGGAGGCCTTGGTTCGGTCGGCCGTGGGCACGATCATATAGACCTTGCCTGAAAAACGCCGGTCGGGGAAGGCGTCGAGTTGGATCTCGCAGGGCTGGCCTTCGTAAACCGTCGCGATATTCGCCTCGGAGACATCCACCTCCACTTGCAGGGAACCCATATCCGCAATGGTCACGACGGCCGCCTTGGAATTGGCGGCCGCTCCAATGGGGGTGACGATGTCGCCGATGTCGGCGTTCTTGGTCAGGACGACGGCGTCGAACGGGGCCCGGATGTGAGTGTATTCAATCGCCACCTCGGTTTCCCGCACGGTTGCCTTTGCAGCGTCGATCGCCGCTTCGCGGGCTCGGACCAGGGCCGATACACTTCTGTAGCGCGCCTCGGCCTTGTCGAACTGGGCCTGCGCAACGATTCTCCGTTCGACAAGTTGGCGGTTTCTCTCGTATTCCAGCCGGGCATCCCGCAGCTCCGCTTTTGCCTGCGCGAGGTTTGAAACGGCCATTTCGAGGTTTGCGAGGGCCCTATCGCGCGCAGCCAGGGCATCGCGAGCTTCGAGACGGGCGATTACGTCCCCCTCGGAAACGCGACTGCCCTCTTCGACGGACAACTCGACCAGTTGCGCCGTAATCTTGGCGGCTACTGCGGATTTCCGCTGTGCTACCACATAGCCGCTGGCATTCAGACGTGTGAATGTCTGAGCCGGATACAAGGCCTGGATATGATAGGTGTGGACATCGGTAGCGGGTTTGAGGAGTTGTCGTTGATGAAGCCAGTAGAGCGTCGCCGCGACCGCCATTCCCAGCAGGATGGTGAAAAGATATTTTTTCCGGCTCCGGCGGGGAGTGAACGTCTTTTTTTCAATGCGCAGACCGGAAAGGTCTTCTTGCTCAGGCATGCCGCAGGGTTCCTTTCGATGGATGGGTGCCGGTCAAATGCGCCATTGTCCTGGATACTTGCGTCAAGTCAGGGAGAGTGCCGGGGGGCCTTCCCCTGTTTTCTGCGCCGCGATTTGAGGACGAACAGCGTGATGATCGCAGCGAGCAGGATGCAGAGGGCAATCAACTGGGTCACGGTCATGGAGGTCCCCGACAGGGTTCCGCGATCGTCCCAGCGGTATTTTTCTATCCAGAGTCGGGCGGTGCTGTGCAGGATGAGAAACCAGAGAAAGACCTGCCCGTTGTAGGTCTTGCGAAGCGAAAGGAAGAGAAGGATCGCGAAGATCGTGAAGGCGCTGAGCGACGAATAGAGCTGGGTGGGATGGAGGGGAATCCCCAGGGGTGCCAGTGAGTGGGGATGCGTGAAGACGATGCCCAGGCACGAATCGGTTGGCTTCCCGTAGCAGCATCCCGCCAGGTGGCAGCCGATGCGGCCGAAGCCCTGTCCGATGGAGGCGGCAGGGGCCCAGAGATCCCCCAAATTCCACAAGGGAATGCTGTGACGGTAGCTGTACCAGCCCATCGCGATCAAGGCGCCCAGGATCCCGCCCGAGAAGACGAGGCCGCCTTGCCAGATCTTGAGGGCGTCCAGTGGGTGCTGAAGGTAGTGGCCGAGGTTGATCAGGATATAAAGGAGCCGTGATCCTATGACCCCGCCGAGAATCATCAGGAACCCCATGTCCATGATCTGCTGCGAGGTGTACCCCTCCCGCTTTCCGATCTGCACGGTGACAAAAAGACCGGCAAGAAAGCCCATGGCCACGAGAAGGCCGTAACTGTGCAGGGTGAAGGGGCCTATGGAGATAAGGTCAGGGAACATACGTAATCTTTCCGGGCTCGAGGGTTTCGGAGCCTGCTGGACTTGATGTCTGAGACACTGGCATCATAAAAGATGCCTTTTTTTATCTAGTATCCATCCGGAAATGATTTCCCGGTACAACCCAGTTTCCAATCCGGAAATGAGGATTTTTTCTTCACACGCTTCGCGTGCTCAGTCCCATCGCTTCGCGGCGGGTCCCGGTTTGCCAATATCAAGGAAATCAAGCGTTTGCGCGGAGGCGACCTGTAGGTCGCCGCACAAGCAAACGTGCAAATTGACGCTGAGATTGGCAAAAAAGACCATTTCCGGATTGGAAACTAAAGCCATCCATGCAGCGAACAACGGGTTGAACAAACGTCCAGGCGAAAGGTCGCCAAACCCCTAGAATTGAGCGCCTCTCCGGGATCCACGCAGAAAGACAAACCCGATCAGAATGGTTCCGATCGTAATGGCTGCATCCGCGACGTTGAAGGCCGGCCAGTGGTAGGACCCGATATAAAAATCCAGAAAATCAATGACTTCACCGTATGCCAAACGGTCTACCAGATTGCCGACGGCCCCACCAAGGACGAGGGAGAGGGCGAAGGCCATCAGCCTTTCGCTGGGCTTCAAGCGCGTGAGCCACCACACCAGTACGATGGTAGCCGCCAGGCTCGCCCCGATGAGGAGGATCATCCGCCACTGCACGCCGTCGCTCCGGTTGAGGAGCCCGAAGGCCATTCCCCGGTTGCGGACATGCACGATATTGAAAAAACCGCTCAGGACCGGGAACGTCTCGAGGGGCTGTAGAAAACGCGTCAACAGCCACTTGGAGACCTGGTCCAGGGCTACGACGACAACCGCCGGCCAAACGGTGAAATGGACAGGGCTCGCCAAAGGCCTTACTCCGTTTCCTCGATCGCCAGAAGGCATCGGCGGCAGAGACTGGGATGGGCGTCCGCCTCGCCGACGCTCGCGTCATGCACCCAGCACCGCTCGCATTTGGGCTGTCTGGACGGCCCGACGAGCACCCGCAGACCGGGAACGGTTTCACTTTCGGCGACTGCCTCCAGTTCGGCTGGTGAAGCGAGCCGAACCTCCGAGACGATGAAGACGGAGCGAAGCTCTTCCCGGTAGGGATTCATCAGGTTCATCCAATCCTCGGCTAGTCCGAGGGTGACGACGGCATCCAGCGAATGCCCGATCCGTTTCTCCTTGCGGGCCAGTTCCAGGGCCTTGGTGACCTCCCGGCGGACGGTCATGATGCGGTCCCAACGCTCGGAGATGTCCGGATTGGAAAAGGCTTCATCGATCTGCGCGAAGCCGTCCGCGTGTACGCTCGGCGCCCGTTCTCCTTTCAGATACTGCCAGATCTCTTCGGCGGTGAAGGAAAGGACCGGGGCCATGAGACGTACCAGGGTGTCCAGGATGATGTGCATGGCCGTCTGGGCCGAGCGCCTCGCCCGGGATCGCGGGGGCGAAGTGTACAGCCGGTCCTTGACGATGTCCAGATAGAGGGAGGATAGATCCAGCACGCAGAAATTGTGCAGCCCGTGGTAGACCACGTGAAACTCGCAGTCCTCATAGGCCTTGAGAATCTTCCGGCTGAGGTCCTGGAGGCGTTGCAGGGCCCACTGATCGAGTTCCTGCATGTCCTCACGCGGGATCCGGTCGGCTGCCGGATCGAAGTCGTAGAGGTTCCCGATCAGGAAGCGGCAGGTGTTCCGGATGCGCCGGTAGGCTTCAGTCAGACGCTGCAGGATCTCGTCGGAGAGCCGGATGTTGTCGCGGTAGTCTTCCCCCGCGACCCAGAGCCGCAGGATCTCCGCCCCGTATTTCCGGATGAGCTCCTCGGGGGCGATGACGTTCCCGGCCGATTTGTGCATGGCCTTCCCCGCGCCGTCCACGACAAACCCGTGGGTCAGCACGTTCCGGTAAGGGGCTTCGCTGCGGGTTCCGACGGAGCAGAGGAGGGAGCTGTGGAACCAGCCGCGATGCTGGTCGCTGCCCTCGAGGTACATGTCGGCGGGGTTTTCGAGATAGGGGCGTTTTTCCATGACGGCGGCATAGCTGACACCGGAGTCGAACCAGACGTCAAGGATGTCCGTCTCTTTTTGAAATCGGTTCGACCCGCAGCCGGGGCATGTCGTACCGGGCGGCAGAAGATCGGTCTCGGATTCCGTGAACCAGATGTCCGCGCCGGAGGTCTCCACCTTGGCGGCCACATGGTCGATGATCTCCTGCGAGACGAGGATCTCGCCGCAGTCCTTGCAGAAAAAGACCGTGATGGGGACCCCCCAGCTTCGCTGCCGAGAGATGCACCAGTCGGGCCGGTTGGCGATCATGTTTTGGATCCGCTCCTGCCCCCAGGCCGGGATCCAGTTGACGCGCCCGATGGCCTCGAGGGCCCGCTGCCGCAATTGGGTCTTGTCCATCGAGATGAACCACTGCTCCGTGGAGCGGAAAATGACCGGCTGCTTGCAGCGCCAGCAATGCGGGTATTCATGGTGGATGACCTCTTCCTTCATGAGGGCGCCCACTTCCCGCAGTTTCTGGTTGACGAGGGGGTTGGCCTCGAAGACGCTTTGTCCGGCGAAGAACTCCACTTCCGGGAGAAAACGGCCGTCGCCGTCCACCGGAGAGTAGACCTCCAGGCCGTAGGCGAGCCCGGTTTCGTAATCCTCACGCCCGTGCCCCGGGGCCGTGTGGACGCAGCCGGTGCCGGCCTCGAGGGTCACGTAGGGGGCCAGCACGATGCGGGAGGGCCGGTTGTAGAGGGGGTGGCGCGCCTCGAGGTTTTCGAGGTCCTTTGGATCGACGGCGGTCAGAACGGAGTAATCCTCGATTCCGAAGGAGTCCATGCAGACATAGAGAAGCCCTTCGGCCAGGATGAGGACATCGCCCCCCGGGATTTCGACCGCGACATAATCGAAGTCCGGGTGGAGCGCAATGGCTAGGTTCGCGGGGATTGTCCAGGGGGTGGTGGTCCAGATGAGCACGAAGACCCGCTTGCCCTCGAGCTCCGGATAGCGCGCCGAGAGGTCGGAGACTATAGGGAATTTGACGAAAATCGACGGTGAGGCATGGTCCCCGTACTCGACTTCGGCCTCGGCCAGGGCGGTGTGGCAGGAGGCGCACCAGTAAATGGGTTTCTTGCTGCGGATCAGACTGCCGTTCAGCGCGAACTTGCCGAATTCCCGGACGATCGTGGCTTCGTACGGATAGTTCATCGTGAGGTAGGGCCGTTCCCACTCGCCGAGGACGCCCAGCCGTTTGAACTCATTGCGCTGAATGTCGATAAAGCGCTCGGCGTAGGCCCGGCAGTGGCGCCGGATCTCGGCCTGGGTCATGTCGGCTTTGCGTTTCCCCAGTTCCTGGTCCACCTTATGTTCGATCGGAAGGCCGTGGCAATCCCATCCGGGGACGTAAGGGGCGTCGAAGCCGGCCATCTGTTTCGACTTGATGATGATATCCTTCAGGATCTTGTTGAAGGCGGTGCCCATATGGATGTGGCCGTTGGCGTAAGGTGGGCCGTCATGTAGCATGTAGCGTTTCCGGCCTTTGGACCGCGTCCGGATCAGTTCGTAAAGATGCTCTGCTTCCCATTTGGCAAGGATCTCAGGCTCTTTCTTGACCAGATTGGCCTTCATGGGAAAGGCGGTTTGGGGAAGGTTGAGTGTTTGCTTGTAATCCATGCAGGATGCCTCCATAGCATATAATAAACCCAAAACATAACAGATGCCCGGAATCAAGTCAAATCCAGAATCGGTCTTGCGATCGGCGGAAAGGCCCGCGCCGACGCTGTGTTTCATGCCGTCTCCGGATGGACGCTGACTGAGCGGCGAATCGGGTGAAGAAACGGGGACCCTGAACTCGAAGCGGTTGACATCCGTGAGGGGTGTCGGCAAGCTGAAGGGAAACGGGTGAAGCGGGGTGCCGCCTCACCCGGATGAAACCAGGGAGGAAAGGTGATATCAAATTGAAGCGTATCAAATTTGTTGCGGCAGGGGTGTTGCTGTCCTTTATCCTGAGCGGTTGCGGGCCGTTGATCGTCTTCGGCACCGGCGCGGCCGCCGGTGTGGGAGGCTATCGGTATTGCCAGGGTTCTTTGATCGTCGTCTACGAGGCGCCGTTCGAAAGAAGTTGGCAGGCGGGCCTCGCGGCTGTCCAGGCGCTCGGGTTCAAGGTGAAGGACGCCCGGCACGATCTCAGCTCAGGTACGGTCTCGGCCGAGCAGGCGGACGGGACGCCGGTTACGCTCAAAATGAAGTATGTTTCGGCGGAACAAACCGAAGTTGCGATTCGGGTCGGTTTCTGGGGCGACGAGGATGGTGCGGCGGTGATCGAGAAGCGAATCGGGGAGGCTCTGAGCGGTCAGGTCTGAATGTCCAGGGCCTTCAGCATATTGTCTGCGAAATGCATCACGAAATGCCTTTGCGGCTCCGTGCAGTATCCGAGACAGGTGCATTGCATGGTGTGGAGCGAGCGGATGAGAAATTCGAGCCGCACCCAGTCCGGGCCCAGCTCAACGGCGAAGACATGGGGGCGGCAGGCCTGATGGCTGCACTGCTCCTTGGTCAGGACGTCGTCCGGGATCTGAACCCAGTAGATCCCGTCGATCCGGCTGTGCAGGGCGTTTTCCTCCAGAAAGCCCTTGATCTTTTCGAGGCTGACGGTCGGAATTTCATCGAGCAGATAGGCGCGCATCGTCGGAATCACCTTTTTTCGCGATCCATCCGCGCGCCTGAGACAAAGGCGTCGATGACCGCGTAGATCCAAAGGAGCAAGAAAAAGGCCAGGATCAGCTTGAGCGCCGTGAAATCCTGGGACTGCAGCCTGGCGATGAATCCCCCCTCAGCGTTGGAGGGGCCAGGGGCGCTTTCCATCGCCTGCTGGAAAAGTCGATAAGACGCAAAGAGGGCGGCCAGAAAAAGCACGAAAACGGAGCCCAGGAGGACCAAGCCCTTCTTCAGGTGCTGATTGAAGATTTGCCCCAGACCCGGAATGACCAGCCCGGAGCAGAGCGCCGCGAGCCACGCCTTTTTCATCCCCGGCCCCCTTTCCACAACTGCAGGTGGTCCCGCATGATGCAGCGGTTCATGATGACCGTGCATCCCGCCTCCCGGGCTTTTCGGGCGGCCTCCTCGTGCACGATCCCGAGCTGCATCCAGATCACCCCGATCCCTTTGGCGATGGCCTGATCGACAAAGGGATCCACCCTCTGAGAACCGATGAACAGGTCGGCGAGATCCACCTCGAACGGGATTGCCGCCAAGGTCGGGAAACAGGGGCGTCCGAGGATTTCCCTCTGTCCGGGATTGACGGGGATGACATCGTAGCCGTGTTCCAGCAGATAAGCCGCCACCCGGTGGCTGTCCCGCGCGGGTTTCGGCGAAAGCCCCACTACTGCAATGGTCCGGCATCGGCGCAGAATGGCGCCGATGGCTTCGTCCGGCGGCCGGTTATCTGGGAGTTCACAGCTTGACATGGCTTTTCAGCAGGCGCCTCCACAAGGACCCGGTAGAGGCGCCGAAGCATGGGGTCTCATGATGACGGGTTGTCGAAAGACGCCTCGGTTGGATAAACCTGCGCGGGCGAAAACGGCCGGGGCACGACGTCGGCGCGGCATTCGTTTCCTTCCGATTCCACCGCATTATTGCAGGATCTCTTTTATCTTTTGAGCCTTGTCCTTGACCTCCATGGCCCTCTTGACGCCTGGGACCTGCCCGATGACGGCATCGGTCAGCTTGGCCTCGAGGGCCTTGGGGGCGGAGGCCTCCGCCGCGGTCTTTTTGGACCCTGTGTCGGGTGCTTTTCCAAGTTCGCCTATCGGGTCGGCAAGATCTTTTTTGACGTTTTTAAATTCCCGGATCGCGCCGCCCAGACCCTTGCCGATTTCTGGAAGGCGCTTGGCGCCGAACAGGATCAGCACGATGACCGCGATGATGAGAAGTTCACTGGGGCCTAATCCGAACATAATGGCGCTCTTTCAAAGGAATGCTTTCAGGGGTTCGGTCGGTTCCAGCCGGCTGCAGGGGAATTTGCCCGGCTGTCGACGGATGACCCGACCCTCGGAGATCAACCGGTCAGTTCGACCGGTTCCTCGCCGTCACTACGTTCGTCGACCGTGCCGATCAGATAACCCTTCTCACCCATCGCCTCCAGCCTTAGCATGACCTCCTTCGTGTCGTCGGCATTCACGACGATCACGAGGCCCAAGCCGTTGTTGAAGGTGCGGAGCATCTCCCGTTCGGGGATATCGGCCTTTTGCTCTAGATAATGGAAGACAGGGGGGCGTTCCCAGGATCCCCGTTCGATCACCGCCTTGCAGGCGGCCGGAAGGATCCGGGGCAGGTTGTCGATCAACCCGCCGCCCGTAATGTGGGCAATGCCATATATGCGGAAATCGCGCCGTAGATTCTGGATCGTGCGGACGTAGATGCGCGTCGGCTTCAGCAGTTCCTCGCCCAGGGTTCGTCCGAACTCGGGTATGAAATCGTGGACATTCATCTGCAGGTCTTCGAAGAAAATTTTGCGCACCAGGGAGTAGCCGTTGCTGTGCAAACCGCTCGATCCGATGCCGAGCAGCTGGTGCCCCACGGCGATCTCGGAGCCGTCCAGGATGTCTTTGTTGTCGGCCAGACCGACTACGAACCCGGCCAGATCGTATTCCCCCTCACCGTAGAAGTCAGGCATCTCGGCGGTTTCTCCTCCGATCAGGGAGCATTGCGCCTCCTGGCATCCGTCTGCGATGCCTTTTACAATGTCGGCTGCCCTGTCCACATCCAGTTTCCGCATGGCGAGATAGTCCAGAAAGAAAAGCGGGGTGGCTCCCTGGACAAGGATGTCGTTTACGCACATCGCAACCAGATCGATGCCGACAGTATCGTGCCGGTCCATCATAAAGGCGATCTTCAGTTTGGTGCCGACCCCGTCGGTCGAACTGACAAGGACAGGCTTCTCGACGTGCTGGAGGTTGAGGGAGAACAGCCCCGCAAATCCCCCGATGTCGGTGATGACCCCGGTCCGGAAGGTCTTGCTGACGATCGGTTTGATCCTTTGTACGAAGCGGTTGCCGGCGTCGATATCGACGCCCGCATCGGCATACTGTCGCGTCACTTTCTTCTCGGCCATCGGTTCTTGTCCAACAAGGCGGTTTAAGCAAAGATGAGGGCGTTTCAGGCAGATCTCAACTCTACTATACTCGGCTTTTAGGGCCCGGTTTGTCAAACAATTTCTGGCAAGATCGGCATGCCGGCCGCCCGAGCGATAACGGCACACCATTTCCGGATGGAAACCAAGTAGTATCCATCCGGAAATGATTTCCCTATAGAACCCAGTTTCCAATCCGGAAATGAGGATTTTTCTTCACACCCTTCGGGTGCTCAGTCCCACCGCTTCGCGGCGGGTCCCAGTTTGGCCAATATCAAGGAAATCAAGCGTTTGCGCGGAGGCGACCTGCTGGTCGCCGCACAAGCAAACGTGCAGATTGACGCCGAGATTGGCAAAAAAGACCATTTCCGGATGGAAACCAAGTAGGTTTTGCATTTTTGAGGACGATCCACTATGATCTTGCCCGTTCAGGGGCTTTGTGGATTGGCGGGCAAGACGGTGGTAAACGCTCCCGGTCGGTAGGACCCGTCGGACAGGGTGTGGATTTTTAAAGGAGATGAAGGAAATGATGCAGGAATTCAGGAGAATGAGTCGCTTGCCGCCCTATGTCTTTGCCACGGTCAACAAAATCAAGATGGACGCGCGGCACAGGGGCGAAGACATCGTCGATCTCGGGATGGGAAACCCTGACATCCCCACCCCGAGGCATATCGTCGACAAGCTGGTGGAGGCCGCGGAAAAGGGTCAGAATCATCGCTATTCCGCATCCATGGGGATCACCAAACTGCGGCAAGCCATCTGTGACTGGTACAAGCGGCGGTTCGACGTCGATCTGGACCCCGACGAAGAAGCGATCGTCACCATCGGGGCCAAGGAAGGCCTGGCGCATCTGGTCCTGGCGACGATCAGCCCGGGGGATGTCGTCTTTGCACCCAATCCGACCTATCCGATCCACCCCTACTCGGCGATCATCGCCGGGGGGGACGTCAGGAGTATCCCCATCGGTCCGGACCGGGATTTCTTCGAAGATCTGCTGACGGCCACCAAGCAGACGTGGCCGAACCCGCGCATGCTGATCATCTCCTACCCCCACAACCCCACGACGGCTGTCGTCGATCTGCATTTCTTCGAGAAGATCGTCGACTTCTGCCGCGAGCACGAGATCATGGTGATCCACGATTTCGCGTATGCGGACCTGGTCTTCGACGGGTACAAGCCCCCGAGTTTCCTGCAGGTCCCTGGTGCGAAGGAGATCGGTGTGGAGCTTTTCAGCCTCTCTAAGAGCTACTCCATGCCGGGTTGGCGCGTAGGGTTCTGCGTCGGGAACCCTGCCCTCGTCTCGGCCCTGCGCCGGATCAAGAGCTATCTCGATTACGGCGTTTTCCAACCTATACAGATCGCGGCGATCATCGCCCTGAACGGCCCTTATGACTGTGTCGAGCAGATCGTCGAAATCTATCGCGAAAGACGTGATGTCCTGGTGGACGGTCTGAACCGCGTCGGGTGGGCGATCGAGAAGCCGAAGGCGACCATGTTCGTCTGGGGGCGAATCCCCGAGCCCTATCGGGCGATGGGATCGGTGGAATTTTCGAAGATGCTGATCGAGAGGGCCAGGGTGGCGGTTTCGCCGGGCATAGGCTTCGGCGAGTACGGGGACGAGCATGTCCGTTTTGCCCTGGTGGAAAACCCGCACCGTATCCGCCAGGCGATCCGGGGGATCAAGCAGATCCTTTGAGGGTGGAAAGCCAGGTTGGATAGGGAGGGCCGTGGGGTGCGGGGCGACCCTCCGCTTTCATGATGTGAGGATATATGCCACAGCTTCAGGTGGGGATTATAGGGTTTGGCACGGTCGGGGCCGGCGCCTGCGAGGTCCTGCTCGAAAACCGGGACGTGATCGCGGATCGCGTGGGGGTGGAGATCGTCATCCGGCGCATCGCCGACCTCGACATCGAACGGGACAGGGGGGTGGCCATAGACCGAAGCCTTCTGACGCGGGATGCCATGGAGGTCATCGAGGATCCCGACATCCGGATCGTCGTCGAGTTGATGGGCGGCCTGAAACAGGCGAAGGAATTCATCCGCATGGCGCTCGAGCGCGGCAAGCACGTCGTGACCGCCAACAAGGCCCTGCTCGCGGAGACCGGGAACGAGCTCTTCGATCTGGCCGAGAAAAACGGGGTGGGGCTCGCGTTCGAGGCGAGCGTCGGCGGGGGGATCCCCATCATCCGCGCCTTGCGCTCCGGTTTGGCGGCGAACCGCATCCAGACGATCATGGGCATCCTGAACGGGACCTCCAATTATATCCTGACCCGGATGGCCCGTGAGGCCCTGCCCTATGAGCAGGTCGTGGAGGACGCCGTCCGGGAGGGATATGCCGAGGATCCGCCCACCCTGGACGTGGACGGAACCGACGCCGCCCACAAGCTCGCGATTCTCATCATGCTTTCGAGGGGAGAGGCGGTGCCTTTCGACGGGATTTACCGCGAAGGCATCATGCGGCTTACCCCGGACGACATCCGCTTTGCAGGCGAATTCGGGTACAGCGTGAAGCTCCTGGCGATCGCCCGGCATCACGGCGACCGGGTCGAGGCCCGGGTGCATCCCGCCATGATCCCCAAGGGCCACATCCTCGCCAATGTCAATGACGTCTACAATGCCATCTACATCGAGGGCGATTTCGTGGGGCCGAACCTCTATTACGGTCTCGGAGCCGGGAGGCGGGCTACCGGAAGCGCCGTCGTCTCGGATATCATGGACCTCGCGCGGCAGCTGCGTTCGGGGCAGGGCCGGGTCCTGCCCTCGCGGGGATACGCGCGGCCCGTTCGGAGTCATATCGCCATCCAACCCATGGATGAACTGGTGTCGGCCTACTATTTCCGCTTCTCGGCCCTGGACAAGCCAGGTGTGCTTTCGCGGATCGCGGGGATCCTGGGCGACCACGAGATCAGCATCTCGTCGGTCATCCAGATGGGGCGCGAGGTCAACGGGTCGGTCCCCATTGTGATGCTGACCCATGAGGCCCGGGAGCGAAGCGCCCAGCAGGCGATCGGTCTGATCGACCGGCTGGACGTATTGACCGACAGAACCGTCATGATCCGAGTGGAAGGGGCGCATCGATAATGGACTGCAGCGAGACGCCGCGAACCCGCTACGTGCTTCTGGTGGGGGACGGCATGGCGGATTACCCCATCGAGGCGTTGGGCGGCAGGACACCCCTCGAGGCGGCGCATACCCCCAATATGGACCGTATTGCACAGGGCCGCATGGGGCTGGTCCAGACGATCCCGGAGGGAATGGAGGCCGGGAGCGACGTCGCGAACCTGTGCCTGCTCGGCTATGACCCGCGCGTATACCACTCGGGTCGATCCCCGCTCGAGGCCGCGAGCCTCGGGGTGAGCCTCGCGCCCGACGATGTCGCCTTCCGGATGAACCTGGTCTCGTTGGATTGGCGTTCGACGGGCGAGATCGTGATGCTCAGCCACAGTTCGGGGGACATCACCACCGCCGAGTCGCGGGAGATGATCCCCGACCTCCAGGCGGGGCTCGAGTCGCCCGGCATCCGGATCTATCCCGGCGTCGCCTATCGCCACCTGCTGGTTTGGTCGTCCGGACCCCTCGATGCGCAGACCATCCCCCCGCACGATGTCCTGGGCCGCGATATGGCTTCTTACCTCGACCTGGGAGGTGCGAACCCTGTGCCGGGCGTGATCCGCTCCTCCTGGCCCATCCTTCGGGAGCATCCCGTCAACCGCCGGCGCCGGGCCGATGGACGCCTCGAGGCCAATTCCGTCTGGCTTTGGGGGCAGGGCCGTGCGCCGCAGTTGCCGCGGTTCACCGAGCGCTTCGGCTTGACCGGCGGCGTCATTTCGGCTGTGGATCTGCTGAGGGGGATCGGCATTTATGCCGGGTTCGATCCGATTTTCGTCGAGGGGGCGACCGGCTACCTCGACACCAACTACCGGGGAAAGGGTGAGGCCGCGATCAAGGGCCTCGAGACGCGTGATTTTGTGCTCGTCCATGTGGAGGCCCCCGATGAAGCGAGCCACAACGGGAGCCTGGAGGAGAAGATTCAGGCGATCGAGGCCTTCGACGCCAAGGTCGTCGGGACCGTCCTTGACGGACTTTCCGATTACCCGTCGTTTCGGGTGATGGTTGCCAGCGACCACTTTACCCCCATCTGCCTGAAGACCCACAGCCGGGAGCCGGCGCCGTTCGCTTGGGCCGGACCCGAGGATTTGGCCGCATCACCGGGGAAAGGCGGATTTACCGAGAAAAACGCCGCGGCGAGCGGCATCGTCTATGAGGCCGGGCATACCTTGATGCCGGATTTTCTAGGACGGGCTTAATGGCTTGACAGTGGGGGCCCGATCACATATTTTCGGGCGGTGCAGGTCGGGTTTTTGCCGGGGCGGATCTTACAGTCCGATCCCGGTGGCTGCGCGCGCCGTCGTTTCTGAGGCGGCTTGAAGAGCGTCGCCACCTGCACATGCGATCCCGTAGCTCTGAGCCGGGGCGTGGTCCGCCGTGAAACAGGGGGACGGCGCAGGCGCAGGCGGTCAAGAACGGCAGTCTGCGGTTCCCAAGATCCGGGGTCCGCTTGCCTTGGGGCGTGCGAGGGACGGGACGGGCCGTACATCGGGCGGGCGGCGGGTTATGGTGATTCCAGGGGTGGATCAGATTGCAACAGCCCCAAACTATAGTGAAAAGGAGAAGAAAAGGATGAAGATACTGTTTTTCGGTCCCAACGGCAGCGGGAAGGGTACGCAGGGCGCCATCGTCAAGGAGAAGTTCGGGATTCCGCACATCGAGACGGGGGTCATCTTTCGTGACAACATCGGCCGCGGGACGGATCTCGGCAAAGAGGCCAAGGGCTATATCGACCGTGGGGAACTGGTCCCCGACAGCATTACCATTCCCATGATCCTGAGCCGGCTGAAGGAACCCGACTGCAAAAACGGTTGGCTTCTTGACGGCTTTCCCCGCAATCTCACCCAGGCGCAGGAACTCGAGAAGGCCTTGAGCGCTGAGAAAATCGACCTCGATATCGTGATCGAAATGGCGCTGGACCGGCAGATCGCGAAGAACCGCATCATGGGGCGGCGGTTATGCGTCAACGACAACAATCACCCGAACAACATCTACATCGACGCCATCAAGCCCAACGGCGACAAGTGCCGTGTCTGCGGCGGAGACCTCAAGACCCGCAGCGACGACCAGGACGAAGAAGCCATCGATCAACGCCACAACATCTATTACGACGACAAGACCGGGACGATGGCGGCCATTCTTTTTTACAAGAAGCTCTCGGCCGACCGCGGCGGCAAGCCCCGGTTCATCGAGTTGGACGGACGCCCCGGTGTCAAAGAGGTCTCGGCGGATCTGTTGGGGCAGCTCGGCCGGTAAGTCCGGCCTTGTCGAGCCCCGGGCCGGCAGGCCTGCCGGCCCTTGAAGCGATCCTGCGGGCGAATGCGAGGCTGCGCGTGGATGGCCTCCGGGTGTAAGGCTTTCCAGGCGCGGAGTCGATCGTTCGGCCGTTTTTTATCGAAGCGCCCCGGTCCCAGGTTGATCAGGGCGCTTTGTATTGAGGACGCTCTATGAAGGGGGACATATCGGCGGAGCGTGCCGCCTTTCTGATGGAGGATTTCGAGCGCGGCTTCATCGAACACTGCCGGCTGAAGGCGCGGGAGGCCTCTTCCGGGAGGTTTTGCTCGGAGGTAGAGATCGCGCCCTGCCACCGGCAGCAGGACGGCTTCATCCACGCGGGCCTTATGGCCACCATGGCGGACCACACAGCCGGTTATGCAGGGTTTACGATCGTGCCGGCCGAGTTTCAGATCCTCAGCATCGAGTTCAAGATCAATTTTCTGAGGCCCGCTTACGGAGATCGTTTGATCTGCCGCTCGAGGGTGCTCCGCGGAGGCAGGCAGATCATCATCGCCGAATCGGAGGTCTACGACCGCGCCGAGGGTGTTGAGAGGCTGGCGGCCAAGGCCATGGTGACCCTCATGGCTGTGCACCGGGATAATCTTGCGTCAAAGCGCTGAGGCGATCTCATCCGCCAGTTTGTCAGCCGCTTCGGCCGGGTCTGCGGCATCGCGGATCGGGCGTCCCACCACGATGTGATCCGCGCCGAGCCGGATAGCCTCGGCGGCCGTGACGATCCGCTTCTGATCGTCGCCGGGCACCATCGACCAGGCGGGGCGGATCCCTGGCGTCACGGCGATGAACCCGGGGCCGAAAGCGTCCTTGATCCCGCTCACTTCCTGTCCGGAGCAGACCACCCCATGGCATCCGGCCTCCCGGGCCGCCCTGGCGCGCATGAGCACCAGGGCCGGAATATCGTCGGCAAGCGCCGGATCGCACCCGAAGCGCAGGAGTTTTTCGCGGCTGTGGCTTGTCAGCACGGTCACCGCCAGAATCCGGGTGGAACCGAGGACGTTGTCGGGGATCTGTTTGAGGATGGGGTCCATCGCCTCGGCGTGGATGGTGACGAAGCGCGGCTGATAGCGGGCGGCGGCCGAGAGCGCCCGTTTGACTGTTGCGGGGATGTCGTTCAGCTTGAGATCCAGGAAGATCCCGGCCCCGCCGCGGCTGCGGATCGCCTCGAGGATCTTTGGACCCTCGGCGATAAAAAGCTCCAATCCCACCTTGAAAAGGCCGACGTGGTCTCGAAGCCGGTCGACGGCGCTGAGGGCCTGCTCGTAATCAGGAAGATCCAAAGGGAAGATGATGTAATCCTTGGGTGCTTTCATGCGGTGCCTCTTTGCGGGCGGCGCAGAAAGGGCGCCGCCGAAACGAAAGGGTTTCCAAAGGGAAAAGGTCTGTCAACCCCGAGCAAGTCGCCGTGCGGGTGCCCGGGAATAAAGCGATCCAGTGCGGAAAAGCCGGAACAAGCGAAAAAATAATGGACATCCGCTTAAAATGCAAGTATGTTAAAGGATCAATGTGAGCCACCGTAGCTCAGTCGGTAGAGCACCTCACTCGTAATGAGGATGTCTGCGGTTCGATTCCGCACGGTGGCTCCATCCTTTCGGATTTCTTCAGACTGCGACTTTTTCCTTTCCTTCGTGAACGCTCCTGATTCTGTCTGAACCCTTTCGGTTCTTTTCCACGCAGCACCATCGAACCCGTCATCCGGGCGCCGTGTGGCTCATTGACTCCAGCGCCGCAGCGGGGATTTCCATCGAGCTTTGAGCCTGTACCTGGTATCTATCTGGTGTCCACCCGGAAATGCTTATCCAGCACGACCCGGTTTCCAATCCGGAAATGAGGATTTTTCTTCACCCGCTTCGCCGCTCAGTCCCGGTTTGGTCAATATCAAGAAAATGAAGCGCTTGTGGGGAGACGACCTGCATGTCGCCGCTGAGATGGGCCAAAAAGGCCATTTCCGGATGGAAACGACTTGGTCTGCCGGCGGCGGCAGCCTGGGGATGTCCGCCTGTGCCGATGTTCAGAGCAGGTTGAAGTCTTCGAGGATGATCTGTCGGCTTGGCACACCCAGGGACTGGAACTGTTCTACGAAAGAGGCGACCATGGGAGATGGGCCGCAGAGAAAGATGTTTTTGCCCTGCACGCCCCCCTTGACCCGCTCATGGACATACTCAGCCGTGATCCGGCCCTGGCGTGAAGTGAGATAGTGTCCATCCGGAAATGATTTCCCGGCACTACCCAGTTTCCAATCCGGAAATGAGGATTTTTTGTCAATATCAAGGAAATCAAGCGTTTGCGCGGAGGCGACCTGTAGGTCGCCGCACAAGCAAACGTGCAGATTGACGCCGAGATTGGCAAAAAAGACCATTTCCGGATGGAAACGAGATAACATTCGTAGTGGTGGCCCCGCTCTTCAAGGGTCTTGAATCCGTGGAAACGGCTTATCGCAACCTCCTTCCGGATGTCTTCATCGAAGCCTTGCGTCCGCCATGGTTCGGCACACATAAAAGAGAAAAACGAGGGGGCTTTTCCAGGTCCTGATCAGTTCGGGGTGCATCCGGCGCAGACGTTCGGGGGCCTCCCGGGCCTCGATCCTTTCTTCGGAGTGGAGGGCCACATGCCACATCCCGAGAAACGGGGTGATGCCGATGCCGCCGCCGATGAAGATGCAGCCTCTTTCGGCCGAAAGGAACCGGTCGCTGAACTGCCCATAGGGGCCGTAAAGGGTGACGGAGTCCCCTGTTTCGAGCCTGTCGAGGGAGCGTGTATGATCGCCTGACTGCTTGATCCCCAGTTTGATCCGGTTGCTGGAATTGTAGCCGCAGGCGATGGAGTACGGGTGCGGCTCCGGGGTGATCCCCTCCTTGTGCACAACGAGATAGACGAACTGGCTGGGCTTGAATTCCATCTTTTCCTGAATCGGGCTGAGGGTTGCCTGGACCACGTCCCCATGTTTTTCGATTTCGGAGATGGTATAGTGGAAATGGGGCCCGCAGAACCGATAGAAAAATCGGATGTAGACAAAGCTTGCCAAGGCGAGAGCGAGAAACCCGTATACCCAAATTCTGAGAAAGGGGTAGGCGGCGACGTCGCGGTCGACGATCAGTACATGGCCCGCAGCCAGGAGCAGAACCCCTCCGAACCATTCATGGGTTATCTTCCAAACGTGGTAGGGAATCTTCACCCAAAGGGTGAAGATCATCAGCCCCGCCATCAGCGAAAAGGTCGCAACGCCGATGTTGTGACCCCAGAGATAGGGGTTTCCCGAAGGCCGAAGGAACCCCAGTTCCTGAAAAAAGACAAGGAAATCCGGCAAATTGTGAGCTGAAAGGAAGAGGGGGTGCAGGACGATCAGAAAAAAGGACCAGCGCCCGATCCGTTTGTGGACCTGGTAGACCTTGTCCTGGCCTCCGAAGAAGGCTTCGAGCGGGCGAAGCCGCGTCGAAAGAACGGCGCACCAGCACATCAGGATGGTGGCGCTCAGGGAGGCCGCTTTTGCAGGATATTTGCAGGGATCGGAAAACCAGTCGTCGTAATAGGCCTTGCTGCCGAGCCAGACGATAAGGGTGGCGCATACCGTCAGGAGCGCAGGCCAGGTCTTTTGATGGATCTTTGAGATGGTGAGCATTGTTGGATCGGTTCCAACCAGAGGGTTTCGTCTTCCCGAAGAAATCCGCCCGCAGCCTGTTTCGTGCCCTCACGTCCGATCCAGCGCGTACGGATCAGGCCCGGGGGTTGTCCTGCCGCCATTCGGAATGCCTCCAGAAGCCGCCCCTGGCGGCTGCGGGGCTCTCCGAGACCGATTCAGGGTCATGAATTCCGAAGGAAGAGGATGTTGGTGTCCATCCGGAAAGGCTTATTACGTGTGGACTACCTTCCAATAGAAACGATTCTAACACAAAATGGGTGGCAGATTGAACGCTCCTTTTGCCCCCGGCTTTCCAACAGTGCGCAAAAGGAAGCTGTGCCTCCGCCGGAAAAATCGTTGTCAACGCGCCCAAAAAGCGCTATAAAGCCACGTCGAACCTGATTTTCCAGTCCCTGTGGTGTCTTCTATCCGGAAGGCTTTCGGTGTCGAAAGGGCTCCACGGCCGTAAGCGGAGGTTTCCGGTCGTGGCGGGGGTGATTTTGCCGCTGCGGGAAGAGGGTTTGCGGGAGCCTCCCGAGCAGACGGGCGGAAGGGCACCGGACCCTCTGAAAGGCCTCCTTACGGATGATGACACGTTCATATCGCCGGCAGTGCACAGGCGGCCGCTGATGTGCCCTGGGGGCTTGCGAGGCCTTGTCGGCAAGGGGAGGATGGTACCATGGAAGAAAATATTCAGGATTACTTTTTGTGTGACAGCTGCGCCGGTAAAGATTTCAAATTGGTTTACAACTTTTCGCTCCGGTTTCACGGCGTCAATTTTTCCGACGAACTGATCTACGACAAGCTGATCGAAGAGATCTATCAGTGCACACGCTGCCAGAAGACATTCACGAAGGCGGAGATCGAGGAGGGGTTGGCCAGGATCAAGAAGGCCCACCGGCACGTCTGAAAGGGTGGATCAAAAACTGATTTCGTAATCCTCGAGATGAAATCCTTCCTTGGGGATGATGACGATCCTCTGATTGATTCTCTTTTCCAGATCCATGATGGATTCCTGCTCCTCTTCCCTGAGTACATTGGCGATATCGGGGTGCACCAGCACCTGTACCGGACCCTCCTGATTCAGGGCCCTGCAATCCCGTTCGAGATCCCGGAAGATTTCGTAGCAGATCGTTATCCTCGATTTCAGCGTGCCTCGGCCGTCGCAGTAAAAGCAGGGCTCTGTCAGCAGGCGGTTGAGGCTCGCCCGCGTCCGTTTGCGGGTCATTTCGATCAGGCCGAGTTCGGAAACCTGGAGGATGTTGGACTTCGCCCTGTCCTTGGACAAGGCCTCTTTCAGGGCCAGGAAAACCCTTTCACGGCTGATCGGTTTTTCCATGTCGATGAAGTCGATGACAATCAGCCCCCCGATGTTCCTGAAGCGGAGCTGGTAGGCGATTTCCTTGACGGCCTCCAGGTTGGTCTTCAGGATGGTCTCCTCGAGATTGCGTTTCCCTACATAGCTGCCCGTGTTGACGTCGATGGCCGTCAGGGCTTCGGTCATTTCAATGACGATATACCCGCCTGATTTCAGCCAGATCTTTTTCTCGAGGGCACGGGAAATCTCCATCTCTATCCCGAAGGCATCGAAAACAGGGTCGGCGCTTTCGTAAAGTTCGACGGAATACCTCAGACGGGGGGCGAACGTTTCGATGAACTCCATGACGCCCTCGTACTCCGGGCGCGAATCGATGACAAGGCGATCGACCTCGCGGGTGAAGAGGTCACGGACGGAACGAAGCGAGATCGACAGGTCTTTGTAAAGCTGCTTAGGCCCCGAACCTTTTTCCGCTTTGGCCTGGATATTCGACCAGAGTTTGAGAAGAAAATCCATCTCCGCCTTGAGCTTTTCCTTGCTGGCGCCTTCGCTGACTGTCCGGACAATGAAGCCGTAGTCCGCCGGGCGGATCGCGTTGATGATCTCTTTGAGGCGCGCCTTTTCCTCCCTGTCTTCGATGCGGCGTGATACACCGATATGGTTGACCATAGGCATCAGCACCAGATGCCTGCCGGGGATGGATATATGAGAAGTCAGGCGCGCGCCCTTGTTGCCCAACGGCTCTTTGGAGACCTGCACGATGATGTCCTGATTCTCATGGAGCAGGTCTTCGATCTGGTAAACGGGGCGAAGGGGGGAAGAAAGCGCGGAGAGGGCCTCCTCATCGCCTTCCTCTTCGTTGCCCCCTTCGTGGTTTTCATGGTGGCGCTGAAGCATCAGACGCTCCATGTCGGAGAAGTCCTTGTGGACATCGGCGACATAGAGAAAAGCGGTCCGTTCCAGACCGATATCGACAAAGGCGGCCTGCATGCCTGGCAGAACACGGACGACCCGTCCGCGATAGATGTTCCCCATCAATTCCTGTCCGGTTCTCCGCTCGATATGCAGTTCGACGACGACGCCGTTTTCTACGAGTGCCACGCGTATCTCATGCGGACGGGCGTTGATGATCAGTTCACTGGCCATAGGGTGCGTCTTTCAAGGGTTGCCGATCAGAAAGTTTACATCAAAACCTGCTCGATTTTCTGAATGTGGAGGTGCGTGGATTCCGAATCGGTCAGACCGAAAACGGACTGGATGACTTCCACAGGACGTATCTGCGGTCCCTCCGGGTGGAGGATCACGAGTTCCAGTTGATTGAGGTCGGAAAACGCGAACGTTGTGATCAGAGGGCGGATGTCCAAAACATGTTCGCCTTTTTTTGTTTTTTTGACAACCTCGAAATGCTTACGGGCAAAGAAATCATCCAGCCGATTCGCGGGCAGTTCAAGCTTTTCGAAGAAAATCCTGTATCGGCTGCTCTTGACCCTGGGGATCGGCGAGGTCTTGTCGAGTTTCAGCATGGCTTTGATCGTGATCCCGTCCGGGAGCCTCCGGTTGAGTTCCGCCGCGCACCGGTCGACGTCGAGATTCCCTTCGGTTTCGATGACCATGGTCTCCTCGAAACTCTCGGTTCCGAGCGGGAGGGCGGTGGTAAAGGTCACTTTGGGCAGAGGGTGAAAGCCCTGGGAGTATCGGAGCGGGGTGCCGGCCCGTCTGAAGGCGCGCAGGAAGGCCCGTGAAAACTCCATGTGGCCGAGCAGCGCCGCTGCTCCGGTTTTGCTGTAGGCGAGAAGATACCTTGCGGGCGCAGCCTGGGAGGCGGAGACAGGGATGGGAGGTACGGGGGGCGGGGACCATGGCTCGGCGAAGACCGGGTCGATGACGGTATGGTCACAGACCCCGCATTCGAGGCAGCCCCGACGGCAATCCGGGGTCAGGAGGGCCTCGCCGGCCTTTTGCCACTCCTGTTTGAGGAAGGCCTTGGTTACACCGCTCCGGATGTGGTCCCATGGAAGGACTTCGTCCAGGCTCCGTTCCCGTGGCCCGTAGGCTTCCGGGTCGACCCCCGTTTCCGCAAACGCTTCACGCCAGATGGCCGGATTGAAGTGCTCGGCCCAGGCGTCATAGCGGGCGCCTTTCCGCCATGCGGCTTCGATCGAGCGGGCCAGCCTACGGTCGCCTCGCGAAAAAACCCCTTCGAGCCAGCTCATCTCCGGCTGATTCCATTTGACCTTGACCGGGCTGCGGCGGAGGCTGTCCTGTAAGATATGCAGACGCCTGCGACTTTCATCGAGGGAGATCTGTGCGCACCACATAAAGGGCGTGTGGGCCTTCGGGACAAAGGTCGAGACGCTTAGATTCAGGCGGTTCCGCCTGCTTGTCTTGGAGCCGGTTGCAGCGATCTCGCGCGCGAGCCTCACCGTGTCGTCCAGATCGCCGTCGGTCTCGAACGGGAGCCCGATCATGCAGTAGAGCTTGATCAGATTCCAGTCCGCCCGATAGACGAGATGCGCCGTTCTAAGGATATCCTCATCCGTCAGACCCTTGTTGATGACCCGGCGCAGCCGTTCGTTTCCCGCCTCGATCGCCAGGGTGAAACCGGTCTTTCGAACCCGTTTGATCTGCTCCATGAACAGGGGACTCAAGCTGTCTATGCGCAGGGAGGGCAGGCTTACGGAGATCCGGTCCTTCGCGTGCCGATCCATGAGGTGGGTGAGAAGCGGCTCGATGCAGCTGTAATCGCCTGTGCTGAGGGAGAGGAGCGAGAGGTCGTCGTACCCCGTCATGCCCAGGGCCTTTTCCGCGATGCGGGCGATGGTCGCGGGTTGCCTCTCGCGCACCGGGCGGTAGATCATGCCGGCCTGACAAAAGCGGCAACCGCGTGTGCACCCGCGGGCGATCTCGATGGCAAGCCGGTCATGGATGAGTTCGGTGAAAGGAACCGGCTGATCTTCCGGGTAGGGGATCGCCTCGATGTCGGGTACGATCGCTTTTTGCACGAACGGCTTCCCGGCTTGAAGCGGCTCGATCGCCTCGAGGTTTCCTTCACGGTCGTAGCACGGTTCGAAATGGGCCGGCACGTAAACCCCGTTGAAGGCTGCGAGGTGCCGCAGGAGTTCTTCCCGCGATCCGGCCCCCGACCGCTTCCAGTCTCGGATTGCCTCGCAGATTGCGGGGGCGACGGTTTCACCGTCGCCGATGACGATGAGGTCGAAGAAGGCCGCAATCGGCTCGGGGTTGAAGCATGCAGGTCCTCCGGCGATGACGAGGGGGTCGGATTCCCGGCGCTCTTCCGCCCTGAAGGGGATGTCGGCCAGATCGAGCATGTTCAGGATATTGGTAAAGCAGAGTTCATGCTGAACGCTGAAGCCGACCACATCGCAGGAGCGGAGAGGTCGGCGGGATTCGAGGGTCAAGAGGGGAGCCTCCTCCTGCCGCAGGCGCCTTTCCATGTCCGGCCAGGGGGAAAAGACCCTTTCCGCAGCGAGCCAAGGCAACTGGTTCAGGATGTGATAGAGGATCTTCAGACCGAGGTGGGACATGCCCACTTCATATACGTCGGGAAAGGCCAGTGCGATGCAGACGTCGGTGGCTTCGGACGGTTTACGAATGACGTTGACTTCGCAGCCGATATAACGACTTGGCCGGCTGACAGCCAATAGATGCCGGATCTCATGTTCGGACAGCATAAGGGCCTTTCTTTGAGCGGGAATCCCGGGGCGTTGATGAGTTGGGACCGGATGCCCCCGCGGCGGAATCCGGATTCGTTTCAAATGTCTGGTCAGGGTGTAGCGGCAGTTCGATGATGATCTGCGCACCGCCTTCAGGATGATTTTCAGCATTCACGCTGCCGCCCATTCCTTCGATGATTCCTTTGACGATAGGCAATCCCAGACCCGAACTGCCTTTGCGGGTGGTAAAAAAGGGATGAAAGATCTGGTCCAGATCGGCCGGGGTAAAACCTTTCCCGTTGTCATGCAGGGTGATGGTTACGAGGGGCCGATCCGAAAGGGAGTGCGCATTCAGGCTGGAGACGGCGGTGATGGTGATTGTTCCGCCCGCGTCGGGCAGTGCTTCGGCAGCATTGCGAAGCATATTCCACAAAGCCTGGCTCAACTGATCAGGGTCGCTCGTCATTTCAAGCGGCTCGATGCGGCTTTCGATGTGGATGCCCTCGCGCCAGTGTGGGCTGTTTCGAAAGAGCGCTGTGATCTCTTCAGCGATGTCTGACAGCTGAAACGTGCGGTAACTCGGGTTTTTCGGCCTGGCAAAGGTCAAAAAATCGTGGATCAGACCTTCGATGCGCCCTGTTTCCCGCGACATGATGGAAAGCAGGCGCGAATTGACCGGGTCTTCATCCTGCCGGATCTGAAGGAGCTGGATCGATCCACTGATGGAAGCCATGGGGTTGCGGATTTCATGGGCTACCTTGGCGGCGAGCTCTCCCACCGTGGCGAGGTTTTCCATCCGTTTCAATCGGTCTTCGAAGTGCTTGATGCGCGTGACATCCTGAAAGAAAAGGATTTTGCCGTGTTTTTCTCCTGCGGGCAGTTCCAAACCGGAAATGGACAGACGCAGGTGACGGCTTTTCCCCGTCGGGGATGTAAGCGAGAGCGCGTGAAGGGGCGAGGGGCCTGCAGCCTCCAGCTCGATCAGTCGGGCTGCTACACCGGGGTGCGCGGCGATTTCCGGCAGAAGACGGTCGACAGGCTGACCCAGCCCCTCTTTTTCGTCGAGTCTGAAGAGGGTCCGGGCGGCTGGATTGATCAGCAGGACGCGCGCGTTTTCGTCCAGGACGATGATACCTGAGGCGATGTTCTGGATAATGCCTTCATTCAGGGCCTCGAGTTTGCGGATATCCGTCTGTCTGGCCCTCAGCTCCACGTGGCTTTCCCGGACCTGCTCCGAAAGAAGGCCGCTCAAAAAACCCGTGAGAAAAAAAGCGGCCATATGGACGATGATCAGGTAAAAGACGTTGAAGGCGCTGAAGTCGGCGGGGTGCAAACCCTGTAAAGGCGGCGGCTGGATCAGGCTGTAAAAATGGGCATCGATCAGGATGCCATAGCCGATGCTGCTGGCGGAGGCGATGATCAGGCCTCCTTTGCGGTGAAGGAGCATGCTGGCAGCAATGATGACGAGAATGTAGAGAAAAGGGAAGATGCTCTCGATTCCGCCCGTGGCATAAATGATGGCGGATACGATAAGAACGTCGATAAGCAGCTGGATATACGCCTGATGGACCAGACGGCGCAGGTACTTGAAGGCGACGGCGTAAAAGAGCGTGAGGAGATAAACCAGCCCGATGATTATATAGAGCATATTCTGAGCGATGCTCAGATCGGGCTTGGGCGATTTGATCTGGATGAAGACCGATGCCCCGAGAAAAAGAGAGACCATGACCACCCGAAGAAACATGAGGGCCTGTAGGCGTCCAAACAGGGTTTCGGCGTGTTTGGTATGGTCCGGGTTGTCGGGCATGTCGGGATTATCCTATGACGGCCGCCATCTTGAAGATCGGCAGGTACATGGCGATGACCAGTCCGCCGACGGCGCCGCCGAGAAAGACGATCATCATCGGCTCCAGCATGGCGGTCAAGGCGGCGACAGCGGCATCCACTTCCTCGTCGTAAAAGGACGCGATCTTTTCGAGCATGCTGTCCAGGGCGCCGGTCGCTTCGCCGACGGCAATCATCTGAACCACCATCTTGGGGAAAAGATCGCTTTCGGAAAGGGGGTCTGCGATGTTTTGGCCTTCGGCAATGCTGGAGCGTACATCGTAGATGACCTCTTCCAGAATGACGTTGCCGGATGTCCTGGCTACGATATCGAGGGCATCCAGGATAGGAACCCCGCTGGTGATCATTGTGCCGAGCGTCCGGGTAAACCGCGCGACGGCGACTTTGCGCAGCAGAGGCCCGAAAACGGGGAGTCTGAGGGCCAGGGCATCCGTGACTTTTCTTCCGCGGCTCGTCTTGCGGTAAGAGCGGAAGGCCAGGGCGATGAGTACGAGGCCGCCCAAAATATACAGAAAATTGCCCTTTGTGAAGCGGCTGATATTGACCACGAGCTGAGTGGGGGCGGGGAGGTTGGCGCCCATGCCGGAGAAAAGGTCCTCGAAGACCGGGATGACGAATACCAGAATGACGGTGATGACCATGACCGCCACGGTGACGACGACAGCAGGATAGACCATGGCTCCCCGAATGGTGGAGCGGAGCTTTTCAGCCTTTTCGATATGGGCGGCGAGCCGTTGCAGGATCGTATCGAGGACGCCGCCTGTCTCTCCCGCGGCTACAAGGTTGACGTATAGGTTGTTGAAGACCTTGGGATGTTTTTTGAGCGCTTCGGCCAGGCCGAGTCCGCCTTCGACGTCCCTGCTGATCTGCTTCAGGATGCCCTTCAAGGTTTTGTTGTCGGTTTGTTCGGTCAGAAGCGTGAGGCTTTGCACAAGGGGTAGGCCGGAATCGATCAGCGTCGAAAACTGCCGTGTGAAGATCACAAGGTCTTTCGCTTTTACCTTTGGCTGTAAAAACGCAAGGTTTTCAAATAGATCCTTAGACTTCGGTTTGATTTTGACGACTGTCAGATTACGCCGTTTCAGCTGCAGCCGGGCGATTTTCTCATCCGACGCCTCGGTTTCTCCCCGGATCGTTTTCCCTCTGCTCGTTTCAGCCACCCAACGGTAAACCGGCATTTCGCCCTCTCTCAAGCCGACTGGATTTCCCTGCCGGCGGGCACGGGGTGAGTCCAAAAACCCTCTTATGAGAGGAAACTAGAAAAAGTGAGGGTCTGTGTCAAGCGATCTGTCACGCCCGATTCCGGGAGGAGGCTCCGCGGGCCTTCAGGTTCGGCCTGGATTGCCGCTTACGAGAGGATCACCCGATCTGTCTCCTTTTCCAGGGCAATACACGCGCGACATTGTACTTGACAAGGGGTGTCTGTTAGATGTTATATGACGACTTTATGAAATTGATCAAAAGATTGAAATCTTAGGTGCTTTAAGTTGGATCGTTGGCCGTGGCCGCCCGAATGACGGCGCGAGGACGCTGTTTAGACGAGGTGGTGCGCGGGAGGTATGTGGCTGTCGGAACGGACAGAGACCATTCAATCATGTTTAACGAGGAGGTAGGTTGAAATGAGCGAAGTAGCTGCTCCCATGGGCGGGAACGTTTGGGAAGTGAAGGTCAAACCCGGTGATGCGGTCAATGAAGGGGATGAGGTCGTGATCATCGAGGCGATGAAGATGGAACTACCGGTCGTTGCGGAGAGCAGCGGTACCGTGAAGGAAGTCAAATGCAAGAAAGGCGACGCGGTCGAGGCCGGCACCGTACTGGTGGTCATCGAGTAGACGGCCGAGGGTTTGCATATGCCTTGAACTATTGACAAAAGACGAGCGTTGCCCGTCCAGAGGGCCGTAGATACGACTTGATGCTGTAATCGAATAGATTCATTGGGGCCACTGATGGAGATAGAAGATAAAATCAAGGAGCTGGAGCGACGGAACTCTGAGGCCGAATTGGGCGGCGGGCTGAAGCGCATCGAAGATCAGCACGCCAGGGGAAAAATGACCGCGAGGGAGCGCATCGCGTATCTCCTTGACGCGGGTTCTTTTCAAGAAATGGATAAATTTGTCGTCCATCGCTGCCACGATTTCGGCATGGACAAGAAAACGATCCCCGGTGACGGCGTGGTGACGGGGTTCGGCAGGATAGGCGGCAGGCTCGTCTTTGTCTTTTCGCAGGATTTCACGGTGTTTGGGGGGTCGCTGAGCGGTCCCTTCGGGGAGAAGGTCTGTAAGATCATGGACCTCGCCTTGAAAAGCGGGGCCCCGATCATCGGCTTGAACGATTCGGGGGGTGCCCGCATCCAGGAAGGGGTTGTCAGCCTCGGCAGCTACGGCGAGATCTTCAAGCGCAACGTCTGGGCCTCGGGGGTGATACCGCAGATATCCGTCATCATGGGGCCCTGCGCCGGGGGGGCCGTTTATTCACCGGCGCTCACCGATTTCGTCGTCATGGTCAAGAAGACCAGCAACATGTTCATCACCGGGCCTCAAGTGATCAAGGCGGTCACATCCGAAGAGGTGACACCGGAGGAGTTGGGCGGTGCCATGACGCACAACACGCGGAGCGGAGTCGCCCATTTTGCGGAGGACTCCGACCAAGCCGCCCTTGACCGTGTCAAGGCCTTGCTGGCCTACCTCCCGCAGAACTGCCGCGAGCGCCCTCCTGCCGTATCATGCCTCGATGACGCGCAACGGTCGGACAAGACCCTGAACACCGTTGTTCCGACCAACCCGAGGGTTCCCTACGACATGAAGAAGATCATCGTCAACGTGCTCGATGACCGTGAATTCATGGAGGTGCAGCAGCATTACGCACGGAACATGGTGGTCGGGTTCGGGCGGCTGAATGGTGAAGTCGTCGGGGTTGTGGCCAATCAGCCCATGTTTCTGGCGGGTTGCCTCGATATCGACGCCTCCATGAAGTGCGCGCGCTTTGTGAGAACCTGTGATGCCTTCAACATACCGCTCCTGACCTTCGTGGACGTGCCGGGATTCCTGCCGGGTACGGCCCAGGAATTCGGCGGGATCATCAAACACGGCGCCAAGATCATTTACGCTTACTGCGAAGCGACGGTTCCAAAGATCACCGTGGTCACGCGGAAGGCTTACGGCGGTGCCTACGACGTCATGTCGAGCAAACACCACGGCGGAGACATGAATTTCGCTTACCCCACGGCGGAAATCGCTGTCATGGGGCCGGAAGGGGCTGTCAACATCATCTTCAGAAAAGAGATCGCCGGATCCGACGACCCCGAAGCCACACGGACCCGGCTCGTAGAGACTTACCGCAACAATTTCGCGAGCCCCTTCAAGGCCGCGGAACTGGGGTACATCGACCAGATCATTTTTCCCGAGAATACCCGTCCCCGCCTCATCCAGGCGCTCGAAATGCTTCGGACCAAGAAGGAGCATCACCCGGAGCGCCGGCACGGAAACGTCCCGCTTTAGGCGCGCGGGGGGATTTATCCAAAGATCATTGCCTGCTGACCGGGTTACACCCGCACCAGGTCTGAACCTGCCGGGCCTGCAAGGCCGGGCGCTGCCTTTTTCATCGCCGGGTTCAGCCTGCGTATTCGCCGACAAACGGCGTGCAGCTGCTGTTTCCACTCGAAAAAGCTCTTTGCTGAAAAAGCGAAAAGCCCTGCTCCGGAGGAAGTCCGGAGACAGGGCTGATGGCTTCGGCGATGCGGCCTTTGCAGATCAGGCGGCCGCTTTTTTGCCCTCCGATTTCTTGACGGCACTCGAGATAATTCGTCCGGAGATATTCATGGCGACGAAGAGCACCAGCAGGACGACGAACACCGCCACGAACCGCAGGATCAGGGTGCCGGTGATCCAGGTCCAGTTGTCCTTCATGATGACGACCTTGGTGCCCTGGGCGCCAGGGGCCTTGTCGATGGTGATGGAGTGCCAGCGAAGCTTCCCGTCATCTTCGATATAGGTGGCCTGCGGCCAGTCCCGAAACTTGATGTCCTGCTGGCTTTCGAGGGCCTTCCGGTAGTAGTGGATGATCTGGTCGTGGGTCATCGGGGTCTCGATCTCGAGGCGTTTCTCGGTCTTGCTCAGCTCTTTCGCCCCGGGAACGACCGGGGCCCCCAGAAATTCTTCAGCGCCCGCAAAGGCGGGCAGCATCCAAAAGATGATTGAAGCGAGTATGAAAAACCTTTTCATGTTGTGATCCTCTCCATGGAATAGATGAACGGTCATGATCTCACCTGGGCGGCGCGGGTCTATGAAAAAAGCCCCAGGAGACTAGTCGAACATTGCGATGAACATGCCCGCGGCCGCGGCCGATCCGATAACCCCGGCAAGGTTGGGGCCCACCGCGTGCATGAGCAGGTGGTTGGTCTTGTCGTACCGCAGGCCTTCCATCTGTGCGACGCGGGCCGCCATGGGGACGGCCGAGACCCCTGCCGCGCCGATGATGGGGTTGATCTTCTCCTTCAGGAAGAGGTTCATGATCTTGACCGTCAAAACGCCCCCGATGGTGCAGACGGCGAAATCGACCAGGCCCAGCCCGAAGATGAAGAGCGGCTTCCAGCTGAGGAACTTGTCCGCGTGCATGGTGGCGCCGACCGAGATGCCGAGAAAGATGGTGACGATGTTCATGAGCGCCCCTTGGGCGGTTTCCGTCAGTCGGGCGACGACGCCGCACTCCTTCATGAGGTTCCCGAGCATGAACATCCCCATGAGGGGCATGACCGATGGGACCAGTAAGGCGATGATGCCGCAGGTGACCAGCGGGAACAGGATCTTTTCCTGTTTGGAGACCACGCGAAGCTGGCGCATCCGGATCCGCCGTTCTTTCGAGTTGGTCATGAGACGTACGAGTGGCGGCTGGATCAGGGGGACCATGGCCATATAGGAATAGGCGGCCAGGGCGTTGGCCCCCAGAAGCTGCGGGGCCAGGTGCTGTGTCAGGTAAATGGTGGTCGGACCGTCGGCGCCGCCGATGATGCCGACCGAGGCGGCTTCCTTCAGCGTGAAGCCTGCCAGCACGGTGCCCGTGAAGGTGATGAAGACCCCGAGCTGGGCGCCGGCCCCCACCAGGAGTGTCTTCGGATTGGCGATCAGGGGGCCGAAATCGGTCATGGCGCCTAACCCGAGGAAGATGACGCAGGGAATGACCTCCCATTCCAGTCCATAATGGTAAAAGACCTGGAGCAGCTCAGGGGCGCCGTCCGGCTTGTGCCCCATGAGGGGGACGAGCGGGAAATTGACCAGAAAGATGCCGAAGCCGATGGGGAGCAGCAGCAGCGGCTCGTACTTTTTTGCAACGGCGAGCCAGACAAACAGGAGCCCTATGGCCCACATGATGACGATGTTCCATTGAAAGTTGAAAACGCCGGTGGTATACAGGATACCTTTTAGCATGTCCATGATTTCGTTGACTGACATGAGTGGAACCTCTCCTCGGATATGTCTGTTAAAGGGTTGGTGGTACGAACGAACAAAAACGAAAACCGATCTTTCCCCGATCGCATCCGGGAAAAGGCCGCTCCCCCCAAAGGGATAAAAAAATGCTGAACGGATTTTCGTCCAGACCCAATACGGAGTAACCGGCAGGCTTTGGGCAAAAAACCGGGTTTCATCCAAATAGCGGTGACGTCGGCATGTTACGCTAAAATCACCCTGAAGGCACACTGCAAAAGACCTTGTGGCTCAAGGAAAAGAGCGACAGACCCCAATGCTTGCCTTACCCCACCGAAGCCGGATAGAGGCACGGCGGACCAAAAATATGCGTTTCTGTATGGGAGATAGCTATAGAAAAGGCGCGATTCTTTGTCAAGGTGAAAAGAGGAAAGGCGTCAAAATTTGTTTGACAGCCGTCTTGCCTTCAAAATAAGGTTATTTTTTCACAGTTTGAGGGTAACTCGCCATCTGTTTACTAGAAATTGCACAAGGAGGTGTGATGACTGAGAAACGGGTTCAAGAGGGTCTCCAGGAGGCTTTTGACACGTGGCACGGGCAGGTGGAGAAGATGGTCCAGAGGCATCCCGAACGAAAGGTTGTCTTCGAAAACATGTCGGGGATATCCATCGAGCGCCTTTACACGCCGCTCGATGAAGACAGGCAGGGTTATATGGAGACAAGGGGGTTCCCGGGCGAGTTCCCCTTTACGCGTGGCGTACAGCCAACCATGTACCGGGGGAGGTACTGGACCATGCGGCAATATGCCGGGTTTGCGACGGCGGAGGAGTCGAACCGGCGGTACCGCTTCCTGCTCGAGCAGGGGCAGACGGGGCTTTCTGTGGCCTTCGATCTGCCCACGCAGATCGGATACGACTCGGACCACGAGATGGCGATCGGGGAGGTCGGCAAGGTCGGGGTGGCCATCGATTCCCTTGCTGACATGGAGACCCTTTTCGAGGGGATCCCCCTCGACCGGGTGAGCACCTCCATGACGATCAACGCCCCTGCAGCGGTGCTCCTGGCGATGTACATCGCGGTGGGGGAGAAGCAGGGGGTCGCCTCCTCCGGCTTGCGGGGTACCATCCAGAACGATATCCTGAAGGAATATTCCTCCCGGGGCACCTATATCTTTCCGCCCAAGCCGTCCATGCGGATTATCACGGACATCTTTTCCTTTTGCGCCGAGCACGTGCCCCAATGGAACACCATCAGCATCAGCGGTTATCATATCCGTGAGGCGGGATCGACCGCCGTCCAGGAGGTCGCCTTTACGCTCGCAAACGGCATCGCGTATGTCGATGCCGCCCTCGAGGCCGGTTTGGATGTGGACACCTTCGGTCCGCGGTTGTCCTTTTTCTTCAACGCCCACCTCGATTTTCTCGAGGAGGTCGCCAAGTACCGGGCGGCGCGAAGACTCTGGGCGGCCATCATGAAGGAGCGCTTCGGGGCGAAGAATCCCCGCTCGATGATGATCCGCTTTCACACCCAGACAGCGGGCTGCACCCTGACGGCGCAGCAGCCGAAGAACAACATCGTGCGCGTGGCGTTTCAGGCCCTGGCGGCGGTTCTGGGCGGGACGCAGTCCCTGCACACGAATTCCATGGACGAGGCCTTGTGCCTGCCCTCGGAGGAGGCCGTGCGCATCGCGCTCCGGACGCAGCAGCTCATCGCCTATGAGACCGGAGTGGCCGATACGGCGGATCCCCTGGGAGGATCCTATTACCTCGAATCCCTGACGGACGAGATCCATGACCGTGCCCTGGCCTACATCGAGAAGATCGACGAAATGGGGGGTGCGGTTGCAGCCGTCGAGAAGGGCTACATCCAGCGTGAGATCCAGGAAAGCGCTTACCGGTATCAGAAGGACATCGAAAAGGGCGCGCGGGTTGTGGTCGGGGTGAACCGTTTCCAGATCGAAGAGCCTGAGCCCTCGAATCTTCTCCGGGTAGACCCCGCGGTTCGGGAGGACCAGGCAAAGCGCCTCGCCGCCCTCAGGGCGCGGCGGGACGGGGAGCGGGTTTCGCGGGCGATCGAGGCGCTGCGCTTTGCGGCTCAGTCGGATGGCAATGTGATGCCTCCGATCCTGGAGGCGGTCAGGGCCTACGCCACGCTCGGTGAGATCTGCGATGTGCTGCGGGGTGTCTTCGGGGAGTATGTGCCTACAACCACCATCGGTCGATAGAGGGCAGCGTGATGACGTCGTCGAAGAAGATCAGGGTTCTGGCTGCGAAGCCGGGTTTGGATGGCCATGACAGGGGGATCAAGGTGGTTGCCTGCGCATTGATGGATGCGGGGATGGAAGTCATTTACACGGGCCTTCGTCAGACCCCGTCTCAGATCGTCGAGGCCGCCGTCCAGGAGGATGTCGATGTGATCGCCCTCAGTATCCTGTCAGGGGCGCACGACTACCACTTCCCAAAGGTCATGGAACTCCTCCGGGAAAAAAAGGTCGAGGACATCATCGTCCTGGGCGGGGGCATCATTCCGAAGGAGGATATCCCGGGTCTGAAGGACTGCGGGATCGCCGAGATTTTCGGGCCTGGGACCTCTACAGAAGATATCGTGGCTTACATCCGGGCCCACGTAAGAGAATAGGAAGCATCCCGGCCCGTCATGGCGGACTCGATTTAAAATCAGCTCTTGCTGAGTCGGTGTTTTATGGCGGAAACCAGGTGGAAGTCAGGCGGAGCGGATTTTCCATGGCGGGGAGGAGGACCGTCGTATGCTTTGGCGACATGCGACGGCTTTCGAAGGAAGCGGTCTTCCCCCGAGGAATACAAGCCCGCGGATTTGGCGGGTCCGGCGCCGGCCCGAGTCGCCTTTCCGGGCAGACGCCGAGTTGCACTCCGTAAAAGGCGGTGTCACCGCCGCCGGTCAGTGCATGACTACTGATTGGTCCACTGCGGTTTGCGCTTCTCGAGAAAGGCGTGAAGCCCTTCTTGGGCGTCGGCCGTCTTCATCAGTTCGTCGAGGTAGATGGCCTCGATCCTCTGCAGGGACGGTTCGAAATCATCGTCCAGGCCGGCCCGGATGGCCTTTTTCGTGCTCCGCAGCACCTCTGCACTCAGCTTCAGATAGGGCTTGACGAAGGCGGCTGTTTCCCCTTCGAGTTTGTCGCGGGGGACGGCCTTGTTGATCAGGCCGAGCTGCAGAGCCTCGTCGGCCCCGATGATTTTGCCGGAGAGGATGAGCTCGATGGCCGCCTTGTATCCGATGATCCGCGGCATGATCTGGGCGGCGATCGGGGGGAATACGCCGACCTGAATCTCAGGCTGCCCGATCTTGCTGTCGTCGGCGGCGATCACCAGGTCGCAGAAGACTGCCAGCTCGCAGCCGCCTCCCAGGCACGATCCGTAGACCGAGGCGATTGTGGGGATGCCCAGACGGTCCATGCGGCGGAACATCCCGTGAAAGGCCTCGATCATGCGGGGTGCCAGATCCCCCATATGCTCGCCCACATCCACACCGGCCGAGAAACACTTGCCCTTCGCCTGGAAAAGGACCGCCTTCAGGTCTTTCTGCCCGATCCAGCCGTCCAGGACCTGATTGATTTCCGTCATCATGGCAATGTTCAGGACGTTGACCGGGGGGCGATTGAGTGTGATGGTCCCGAGGCCGTCCTGCAGGGTAGCTTCGATATGTTCGTAACTCATGATTTGGGGCTCCCATCTTTCTGCAAAAAAAAGCGGCAGGCAGGTCTCCGTTTGCAGACATGCCTGCCGCAGGTTCAGTGGCGTCCTCAAAACCCCTTTATTTGGCGGGCTTTCCCAGGACCTCCGCGAACATCTCCATGTCCCAGTTTTTGCATTCGGCGATGTTCTGGCGGAACTTGAGAAAATCGATGGTATCCTGATTGGTGATCTTCTTGGTGTTGAAGGCCCCGAAGCCGAGGAAGGCCTCGCCGCCCATGTTGGCGGCCAGCCAGTGCCTGTGGGCGTTCTTCATCGTGTCCCAGAAGAATTTCTTCTTCTGGCGGATGCTGTCGACCGATTCGATCAGGCATCCGGGGAAGAGGTTGGCGAAGGTCCACGTGATCCGGTCCACTTCCTTGTCGAGCAGTTCGAAATCGGCATTGGGCTGATGCTCCTTGACAAATGCGCGCGCCTCTTTCGCCGCGTCGCCCGTCTTGTACTCACCGTAGACGATCTCGCCGTCCTTGACGTAGTCTTCCGTGATGATCATGGGGTTTCGCACCCATTTCCCGTCTACCTTCAAAACGGGGATGACCTTGCTGATGAGGTTCTTGGCCTTCATCTTGTAGGCGGACCACATCTCGCAGGAGACGCAGTTCCACATGGCGTCTTCGATGCTCAGATACCAGGGGAGGAAGTCCGAGGCGCCGCCGACCGGGGCCGAACCGTGCTTCGGACCGGCCTGGCCAAAGATGGCGAGGTCGGAGGAAACGGCCAGGTCGCAGGCCATCCCGATCTCCTGGCCGCCGGCGACCCGCATCCCGTTGACGCGGCAGATGACCGGCTTTTTGCAGGCAAGGATGGAGTCGACCATGTGGTTGAAGAGCTCCATGTACTGTCCGTACTCATCCGAGCGGAGGCTGTAGTACTCGCTGTATTCCTTGGTATTGCCGCCGGTGCAGAAGGCAAAGGGGCCCGTGCCGGTGAAAACCGCAGCCACCACGCTTCTGTCGAGGGAGGCGTTCTCGAAACCGGCGATGACGCCCTTGACCATTTCCGTCGTGTAGGAGTTGTACTGCTTCGGGTTGTTCAAGCGGATCCATGCCACATAGAGGCCGTCCACCACGTTCCCCTTGGGGTCCTTCAGAGGACGCTTCTCGTAGACCGTGCAGGGGGCTTCCGTTCCCCAGTGCACGTCCGTGTGCAGCATATGATCTTTCTTTCCGTCTTCTCTTGGAAACCATTCCAGACCCTTCAAAGTCATCGTTTTCTTCTCCTTCTTTCTTTCTGATTTAAAATGGTTTGTGCCTGTTCCACCCTACTCTGGGAGACGCTTACCCTTCAGGCATCAGAAGTCAGGGGTCAGCACGATCCGCTTCATGGGTGGCACCTTATGGGCTTCGGCAAAGGTTTCTGCGATGGAACTCATGGGGCGTATTTCCACGAACTCCTCGAGATTGATCTTCCCGTTCAAAACCATATCCAGGACGGCGGGGTAGTATTCGGGGAGGCAGCCCCAGGTCCCGATGATCTCGGCGTCGAAAGCCATGAGGCGTCCGATTGCGTACTCCGTCTTGGCAAGGCCGAACCCGACGACAATGAGTTTGCCGGTAAAACCGAGCAGGGCCAGCGCGATTTCCTGGCCGCCTTTCGCGCCTGTCACTTCGAAGATCTTCCAGCCGGTGTTGGGGAGGCCGTTCTGTTTGCAAAGGCCGCGGAATTCCTTCGAAACGGCCCCGGCGTCCTTGCCGGTGGAGTTGATGATGAAATCGGCCCCGAACTTGAGCGACCTTTCAAGCTTTTCCTGATTCCGGGCGATCCCGATGACCGTGCGGGCTCCAAGGGCCTTGGTGATCTGGCCCATGTACTGCCCTACGCCGCCTGTGATGCCGATGACGATGACGTTGTCACCGGGCTCGAGTTCAGCGCGCTTGGAGGCCTGGTAGGGTGTCGTCGCAGCATCTGCAACAACGGACAGATGCGAGAGTTCGAACTTGCCGCGGTTCTTGATTTCACACAGGTCGATGCTGGGGACCGGGATGTGGCTCGAGAAGCCGCCATATATTCCGAGGCTGTTCCCGGGCATTTTCTGGTCGAGGCAGCGGTTGCCACGCCGCGTTTTGCAGAGGATACACTTCCGGCAGGGCATCACCGCCGGAATAATGACCTCTTTCCCGATCCATTGCTCATCGCCGGCGACCACCGTGCCCGAGATCTCGTGCCCCAGGGTCAACGGGGGTTTGACCACGGTGGGGACGCCGTCGTAGAAATATCCGAGGTCCGTGTGGCAGACCCCGCAGCCGGCCACTTCGACCAGGACCTCTCCGGGTTGAAGCTCGGGGACCGGGATTTCGGTCTTCTGCAGTTTCCCGGGTGTGGTTTCTTTGGTCTCCCTGTTGAAAACGGTGGGTTGCACCATTTGCCATGTCTGAATCTTGTCGGGTACTCCTGCCATTTTTCTCCTCCTTTATTGATGATCACATCTTGGATGATCACAACGCTCTGGTACGTTGACGAAGCGGATCGTATGGGTCGAGAGGTTCAAGCGGCGCCTGAGCCTAGATCATCCCATAGCCACCATCTACACATAGAAGCTGACCCGTGATATAATTGGCATCATCTGAAGCCAGAAAGACAAAGGCGGGTGCGATATCCTCTGCCTCCGCGAAACGCTTGAGCAGGATGCGGTTCATGTAGATCTCTTTGAGTTTATCGTCGGTCCTGATCTTTTCCGTCATGTCCGTCGCCACGATCCCAAGGGAGATGACATTGGCGCAGATATTGTAGCGCGCCAGTTCGCGTGCCATGGATTTCGTCAGACTGAGAAGCCCGCCTTTGGCTGCGCTGTAGTTGATCTGGCCTACTGTGCCGACCAGGCCGGCCACGGAAGTGACGTTGATGATCTTACCGCTGTTCTGATCCTTCATGCGCCGGGCTGCAGCCTGGCCGCAGAGGAATGCCCCCTTGAGATGGATGTCGACGACCTGATCCCATTCTTCTTCGGTCATCTTCAACATCATGGCAGGGCGGGTGAAACCGGCGTTGTTGACCAGGGCATCGATGCGTCCGAAGGCGTCGACTCCGCTCGCAATCAATCTTTCGGCGTCAGCTTTGACCGCGACATCGGCCTTGACGGCGATGGCCTGGCTGCCCATGGCCTCGATGGCATTCACGACCTCGTTGGCGGCCTTTTCGTTGGAGGTGTAATTGACCACCACCTTGGCTCCCTCTTTGGCGAATCCAAGAGCGACGGCTTTCCCGACGCCACGGCTGCTTCCAGTGACTACGGTGACTTTGTCTTTTAATTTCATAGATGGCACCTTTCGGAGAATAATGGTCTTTGCCACGGAATCCGCGAAAAAAATAACTACATTATAGCCATAATATAGTTATTGTCGAACTCTAAAAAAAAATGGGATGGGTGTCAAGGAAAAACCTTTGGCATGGGGAGACAGGGAGTGGGGAAGTTCTTCGAGAGGGAGGGGTCGAGATCGCCCCGGGCGGAAGCCCTGGGGAAAACTTCCCGAGATGGGGGCTAAGCAATGGTGAAAGGTCTGTTTTGGAGCGAAGGGTGCGGAGTTGTCTTCCTATCCATCCCGTGAATCGAAAACATCATAAAAATCAGCTTGATAAATAGCGGTGCCTGTGGTAAGAAAAAGTCTCATCCCTTGGCCTCGGCAAACGAGGGAGTGCTTGAGGGAGGTCTTCCTATGGCAGGCGGAGACATCACGCTCCACAAAACGCTCGCTCAAATCTAAAGATGCGATTGCCGGGTCGAGGAGATCGAGCCCTTGAAGCGGTCTCTGGATCTCCGAAAGGGCCCAAGCGTATGAAAACGGCCGGGAAGATCCTTTTTCTTTCTGATGTCACCTAGTTTCCATCCGGAAATGGTCTTTTTGACCAATCTCGGCGTCAATCTGCACGTTTGCTTGTGCGGCGACCTACAGGTCGCCTCCGCGCAAACGCTTGATTTCCTTGATATTGGCCAAAAATCCTCATTTCCGGATTGGAAACTGGGTTCTATAGGGAAATCATTTCCGGATGGACACCACCTAATATCATCCTTCAAACGGAGGTTGGCCGGAACCATGTTTTTCTGCCCTCGGCGCAATGGATCGGCTGAAACGGGAACGAAGGGACAGCCGGTTGGGCAAATATCGCTCAGAATGATGTGGGCTGCGTTATGCGTAGCGCTAATCGCTGTGTTTAGCCTGTTTTCGGCTTGTGCCACCCGCCCTGGCACCGCCAAGTTGCCGGAAGATGCCGCTTTGTCATCCCCGGCCCGTATATTGCCCCCTTCTCAACGCCCTTATACGATCAACGGCGAAACGTATTACCCTTTGCCGAGCGCGGCCGGATATACGGAGATTGGCAAGGCCTCCTGGTACGGGCATCCATTTCACGGCAGGCGGACGTCCAGCGGTGAGGTTTACGATATGTACGAGGTCAGCGCGGCCCATAAAGTGCTCCCTTTAGGGAGCTACGTGCTGGTCGAAAACCTGACGAATCAGAGGAGCATCGTCCTGAGGATCAACGACAGAGGCCCCTTTGTCAAAGGCAGGATCATCGATCTGTCCTACGGCGCTGCAAGGGAGATCGGGATGGTCGGTCCCGGGGTGACGGAGGTGCGGGTTACGGCAATGGCGAAAGAGATCGGGCGCGATCTTTCACGTGCCGGCATCCCGGAACCTGTACTCGAGGTCAGGGATTTGAGCCGAGGCGCTTTTACTGTTCAAGCGGGCGCGTTCAAAGACAAGGAAAATGCTGCACGGGTTGCCGAGCGGCTGCGGGTCTTTTTCGACAAAGTGGATATCGAGGTTTCAGCTGACCCGGCGGCTGGAACCCTTTACCGGGTGCACGTTTCTCAGGCCGATTCTCTCTTCGAGGCTCGGACGATCGAGCGCCGGCTCGAGTCGCTCGGTTTCGAGGAGGCCTTTATCACCGCTCTGTAACGGCATCGTTGACTCTGTTTCTGAGGACGCCCGAGGTCTTGAAGACGATCACCCTCCGGGCTCTCAGCTGGAGGTCCTCTGTCGTCTGAGGATTGCGTCCACGCCGTTCGGCCTTCTCTTTGACGACGAACTTGCCGAAGCCGCTGATAAGGAGGTCTTCGCCGCTTTCCAGGGTAGTCTTGATGATCTCCAGTAGCTGCTCTACCACGGCCCGCGATTGGCTTTTGCTGAGTCCCACCTGGTGGTAAATGCTGTTGATTATTTTTTCTTTAGTCAAAGCCAAGACCATTCCTCCCCAAAAACCCTTCTTGAATGCAAGGACAATGCTGAAAATCTCTAATAAGAAGTATGGCTTATGCCAGATTTGCTGTCAAGTGTTTTTTAGAGCGGCAAATTTTTCTTTCAATTTCTGATGAACCAGGGGTGGGATGAGACTGCCGATGTCACCGCCCAGGCTGGCGGCTTCCTTGATGATGGTCGAACTCGTGTAGAACCATTTGTAGTCCGTGACCAGAAAAATGGATTGGACATTGCGATTCAACTTACGGTTGATCAGTGCCAGCTGAAATTCATATTCGAAGTCGGACATGGCGCGCAGCCCACGGAGGATGACCCTGCAATTTTTCCGAACGGCATAATCCACGAGGAGCCCCTCGAAACTGTCCACCTCGACGTTCGGGTATGCCTTAAGCGAGTCCCGGATCATCGTCATTCGCTCTTCCAGGGAAAAAAGCGGCTTTTTCTGAGAGTTTCTCAGAATAGCGACGATGACCTTGTCAAAAATTTTGAGGCCCCTCTTGATGATGCTGATGTGCCCGTTGGTGATGGGGTCGAAGGTGCCCGGGTAGATCGCGGTTTCTTCACTCATGTTCTTCCTCTTCGGCGATTTGGTAAAAAGTGAGACGGGTATCCCCGTAAATGCGGCTGTCCGTTACCCGGAGCAGGTGAATCGATTCAGGCAGCACCGTTTTCCGCGAGGTCTCGACCACTGCCACGGCGCGGGGGCTCAGGAGACCCTTTTCGGCAATGGTTTCCAGAGTCCCGATCGAGCCTTGCAGGGCGTAAGGCGGGTCCAGAAAGACCAGATCGAAGGTGGCGAGCGGTCCAAGGAACTCCGCCGGCAGCCCGCGGAGGATGTCGCGCTGCAGGAACCTCCCGCGTTCATGGAAGCGGCAGAGCATCAGGTTCTTTTGAACAAGCTTGCGGGAATGAGGGGACCGATCTACAAAAATGCCCTCAGCCGCCCCACGGCTGAGGGCCTCCAGTCCAAGGACGCCTGTCCCGGCAAAAAGGTCCAGTACCCGCAGATCGAAAAGCTGCTGCCCCAGAATACTGAAAAGCGCCTCCCGCACGCGGTCTGCGGTCGGCCGGATATCGCGGCCCCGGGGGGAACGAAGCTGCAGCCCGGTCAGTTGTCCTCCTGTAATTCTCATTTAATGATATGGTGAAGAGGGTGGGGATCGGAATCTTTCTGTGTTTGACTTTGCTCTCCAGCACTTCGGGAAACGTCTTCCAGCGGCGTTTTTATCGCTTCCCTCGTCTTCCGGCGGTAAACCATGAGGAACGGTCCTGAAAGGAGGTAGAGCGCCAGGATCAGAAAAAGCATGATTTTCGGCTGATAGACGATGACGATAAGGGTTAGAATAACGGCTACCAGGACGCTGAACGGCCGTTGTCTGCGCAGCTCCAGACCTTTGAAGCTGGGATAGCTGATGGTACTCACCATCAGAAACGAAAGGATATAGACGCAAAGGATGAATAGGAATGGAAAGGCTCGGCCGTCGAAGCTGAAAACGGAGGTGAAGAGAACCAGCGAGGCAATAAAGCCGGCCGCTCCGGGAATCGGAAGGCCCCGGAAATAACCCGGATCCACACTGCCCTTCTGGACGTTGAATCGTGCAAGCCGGAGGGCTCCGCAGACAAGGTAGATGAAGGCTGCAAGCCAACCCAGTCGCCCGAAAGGCGCGAGGGCCCACTGGTAGGCCAGGAGGCCCGGTGCGACACCGAAGGCGACGAGATCGGAAAGGGAATCGTATTCGGAACCGAAATGGCTGGTGGTATGGGTGAAACGGGCGATCTTGCCATCCAGCGCATCGAAGACGCACGAGATCAGGATGGCCGCCGCCGCGGTCTCGAAGCGCTCCTGCATGGTGGCGATAATCGCGTAAAAGCCGCTGAAAAGGCTTGCAGTGGTAAAGAGATTGGGCAGGACATAAATCCCCCTCTTTTCAAGGTGCTGCGGCCTTTTTTTGCGTCTTGTCTTCATGCGGTTCCCATCGTTTTATGAAGCAAAAGGGATGAAAAACCATTCCCGCGCATTGCCGGGACACAAAAAATCAGCGATCGATTCCGGACGGCAACCCTTCGAGGTATCCGATCACCGTTTCTCCGGCCCTGACCTTCTGGCCAGGTGTGACGACAATCCGTGAACCGGCGGGGGCAAAGACCTCGAGCCGTGAGCCGAACCGGATCAATCCGAAGCGCTGGCCGGCGCTCAGCGAATCACCGGGTTTTACCCAACAGGCGATGCGTCGGGCGATGAGGCCTGCGATTTGAACGACGACCAGCCTCTTGTGGTCCCGTGTGGTCAGGACAAGACTGTTTTTTTCGTTCTCCTCCGAGGCCTTGTCGAGATTGGCGGAAAAAAATCTCCCCGGACTGTAGGTGGTTTCAAGGACGGTGCCCGAGACGGGGATGCGGTTGACGTGTACGTTGAAAACCGTCATGAAGATGCTGACCTTTTCGGCGGGTGCCTTCAAAGGGTTATCGGCCGATTCGAGACGCTCGACCTTGAGGATGGTTCCATCGGCCGGGCTCAGAACGGCATCGGGTGAAGCGTTGGAGGTTCTTTCAGGATCCCTGAAAAAAGACGTGATAAAGACGGTCAGGATGCCGAGAACGACGCTGAGCCAGGACCAGCCAAACAGGGCGGAGCAGACGGTCAGGCCGGCGGCGATCAGGATAAAGGGCAGACCTTCCCTCGCGATCGGCCATCGGTTATGGATCCGTGAGGCTTCCAAAGATAGGATATTGCCTTTCAGCTCTCAAGGGTTGCCAACGAAACGCTCATGGGAACGTAATATGTTTTGAACGGCCTTGTCAATGCCCTTCTGAAACCGCTGCGTGCAGGTCGGAGCCGGCGCGCACGCTGTCGGCAGGGGGCCTGATGTCGGGGGGCCTCAGGTAAAGCGGCCCGAGCGCCCGGGGATCGTCGGTGTCTCCGGCAAGAAACCGTTCCAGGGCCAGGCGCCCGGCCCCGGATGCCCGAATGCCCCACTCATGGGGCAGGGCCGGTACAGCCCACCCCTTTGGATTTTTCTCGGCCAGAGGAGCCTGCCGATGAAAGTCGTTCCCGATCAGGAGGACCGGGGTTTTCAGGCAGGCGGGCAGGTCGTCGGCCTTTACGGCCCGATCAGGCGCAAGCCGAACGATTCCGCCGTTTTTCTCTGCCTTGAAGAGGGCGGTAAAGAACTCGTCGCGGCGGGAATCCAGAAGAGGCATTACCGGAAGATCGGTTGGTGCGGCCTGGGCGGCCACGGCCATCAGGCTCGGGACGCCGACGAGGGGTATATCGAGGGCGTGGGCGAGCCCCTTGGTCAGCGCAAGTCCGACCCGCAGGCCCGTGAAGCTGCCCGGTCCCAGTGCCACGCCGAGGCATTGGATCTCCTGGAGATCGATCTGCGCCGATTCGAGCAGGAAGCTCAGGACGGGCATCAGGTGAACGAACCGGTTTTTCCCCGCTGCAGCGGAATGCTCTGCAGCGATGGATCCGTCCAGATTCAGGATCGCCATGGAAAAGCGAGTGGTGGATGTGTCGAGGGCCAGGAGCATTTTCGACCAGACCTATTGGAACAGCCTGCTGATATCGTTGTAAAACACGACGGCCATCAGCATGAACAGGATAAAGAGCCCTACCTTCTGAGCCATTTCTTTGGCCTTGGGGCTTATGGGCTTGCGGATCACCCATTCGACCAGCAGGATCAGGATGACGCCGCCGTCGAGTATCGGAACCGGGAGGAGGTTCAGGATGCCGAGGTTTACGCTGATCACCGCCATGAACGGAAAAAGATAGGTCCAGTTTTCCTGGGCCAGCTGCCCTGTCATCTGGCCGATGAGGATCGGCCCGCCCAGGGTTTCTATGGGCACCACCCGTTCGATCAGTTTGACAATGGTCATCCAGGTCAATGCGATCATGTCCCAGGTGCGCCGGGTTCCTTCCCAGACCGCCTGGAGGGGTCCGAGCGGAATGGTTTTGAATGCGCCGGATGCGACGATGCCGATCAACGCAGAGCGGACCTCTTCGCCGAAGATGTTCTGGACGGTCGTTACTTCAGGGCGCACACGCAATTCCAACAGAGCCCCGTTCCGTTGAAGGGTAAAAGCCAGTTCCTTTTGCTCATTACCCTGGACAATCTCCTGGACCTGCTCCCAGGTTTCGACGGCGATGCCATCTACGGCCACGATCACGTCATGTTTTTGAAATCCGGCTTTTTCGGCCGGGGAATCCTCGCGAACCTGACCGACCTCAGGCACCATCACCTGTACGCCCGAGATCAGAAAGCTCAAACAGAATATGATCAGGGCGAGCAGCAGGTTAAAAACCGGACCCGCCGCCACGATGGCGATCCGCCTGCCGACCGGCTGATTGCTGAAAGAGCGGGCGGCGTCTTCGGCGCTCAGGGGCGCTTCGTCTTCGTCATCTTCTTTTTCACCCAGCATCTTGACGTACCCGCCCAGGGGGACCGCCGAGATCAGGTATTCGGTATCGCCTCTTTTGATTCCCGCCAGTTTTGGTCCGAACCCGAGTGAGAATTTGAGGACCTTGACACCATAGAGCTTCGCTACGAGAAAATGCCCCAGTTCGTGAAAGAATATCAGGACGCCGAGGACCACGATAAAAGGCAGAATATAATAAATGAGATAATGCATCATTAGGTCCGGAAGTCTTGGAGGTTTTGGGAAGCCGGCACGGTCCCCGAGGGAGGGGGGACGTTTTCGAGTATGCGGCCGGCGGTCTGGCGCGCCCAGAGGTCCGCTTCGAGGACCTGCTCGATCGTGTCGATGGGAAATGTGTGATGAGCGTCCATGGTGCTTTCGATCACACAGGGGATGTCCAGAAAACCGATTCTGCCGCCCAGGAAAGCCTCCACCGCGATTTCGTTGGCCCCGTTCAGGACCGCCGGAAGACTGCCCCCTGCTTGTGCCGCTGCGATTGCCAGGCGCAGGCAGGGAAAGGTCTGCATGTCCGGGGCCTCGAAGGTCAGCGGCCCCATGCGGGTCAGGTCGAGCGGGGGAAGCCCCGTCGGCAGGTGTGCCGGGTAGGACAGGGCGTAGGCAATCGGGATCACCATATCCGGAATGCCCATCTGGGCAATGACCGACCCGTCTGCATACTCTACCATCGAGTGGACGATGCTCTGGGGGTGCACCAGGACGTCGATCTGCTCGATGCCCAGGTCGAAGAGCCAGAGCGCCTCGATGATTTCAAGCCCTTTGTTCATCAGTGTGGCCGAATCGATGCTGATTTTGGGCCCCATCCGCCAATTGGGGTGGTTCAGAGCCTGCGCCGGGGTGACCTGCTTCAGCATATCGGGAGAAGCCGTCCGGAAGGGGCCGCCGGAGGCGGTCAGGATGACACGCCGGACGTCCCTGCGCCGGTGACCTTGAAGGGCCTGGAAGATGGCGCTGTGCTCGCTGTCGATGGGTCGGATCCAGACGCCTTTCTCCCTGGCGAGCCGCATGACCAATGGGCCGGCCATCACCATCGTTTCCTTGTTGGCCAAAGCGACGTTCTTTCCGCATCGTACCGCTTCAAAGGTGGGCATCAGCCCGGCCGCGCCGGAAATGGCCGAAATGACGGTGTCTGTTTCCTCGCGCCGGACGATATCCATGAATCCGGTTGTTCCGTGAAGCACCTCGGGCTGCAGGTGAGACGGCAGCCGGTCGCAAAAGGCTGCTGCAGGGCTTGCGTCGCGCAGGCCAACAGTTTGTGGTTTGAACTCCTCGGTCTGTTCAAGGAGGAGTTCGATGTTGGTCCCCGCCCCGAGAGCCGTGATGCGGCAGAGGTCAGGTCTTGTGCGTATGACATTGAGGGCGTTCACTCCGATCGAACCGGTCGACCCGAGGAGTGCGATGTTCAGCATGATGCGGTTTTCACCTCGGTATGGCCACCTGCGGCGTGCTAAATGCAGGAGGCCTATTCATCCAAAAAACGCCAGGCCGTCGTAGACCGGTTTCCGCCCTGAGATGGTCATTTTTGCCACGCTCGGCGTCAATCTGCATGTTTGCTTGTGCGGCGACCACCAGGCCGCCTTCGCACAAGCGTTTGATTTCCTTGATATTGGCAAAAAATTCTCATTTCCGGATGGAAACTCCCTAAATATCGGCCAAACCGGAACCCGCCGCGGAGCGGTGGGACCGAGCGACGAAGCGGTGAAGAAAAATCCTCGTTTCCGAATTGGGAACTGAGTGGTGTTGGATCATCATTTCGGGATATAGCCTATACTAAATGAAAATAAAGATAAACATAAAGGACCGGGATTGCAAAGATCAAGGCGTCAATCCGATCGAGGAGACCGCCATGGCCGGGCAGGATCGAGCCGGAGTCTTTGATTCCGTGGCTTCTCTTGAGAAGCGATTCCGCCAGGTCGCCGACCTGGCCCGCCGCGGCGAGGACCAGGATCAGGATGATCGCGGACAGATCCGGGGGGTGAATCGGGAAGATCCTCATAAAGATGATGCCGCCGATCAGGCTTCCAGTCGCTCCGCCGACGGCTCCCGCCCAGGTTTTGCCAGGGCTGATCCGGACGTTCAGTTTGCGTTTTCCAAAGGCCTTTCCGACGTAATAGGCGAAGGTGTCCCCCGCGAAGACCACGGTCAGGAGGAAAAAGATCCAAAGGTTTCCGGAAGACCGCATGTCGATCATGATCAAAAGGGCGAGAGGGTAGCCGACGTAGAAAGGTCCGCAGCAGGTCCTGCCGATGCGCGCCGTCCAGTCAGGGACGGGTTGTTGTCCGGTGGCCCATAAGTGGCATACCATCGGTGCGAAGGCCGTCAAGGCGGCGATGGCAGGCAGGAGAAGCACATGCCGGAAATGGATGGCCGCGAAGAGGGCGCATAAGGCCCCAACCCCGCTCCAGCGGAAAAGCTGGGGCAGTTCGGGTTCGGTGATCCGGTAAAACTCGAGGAGTGCGACGGCGGCGGCTGCGAGAAGGATGGCATGGAAGACCCACCGAGGGCCGGGGCCGATCACGAGGATCAGGACCGGAATTCCAACAAGCGCGGTGAGCCATCTTCTTAGATGCATGCTCGGATTTCCTGTCGACCGATTCAGCGTCAGTTCGATTCGTTCGTGCCGCCGAACCGTCGCTCTCGTCGCTGAAAGTCGCGAATGGCCGCGAAATACTCCTCTGCGGTGAAATCCGGCCACAGGGTCGGCGTGATGTAGATCTCGCTGTAGGCGATCTGCCAGAGAAGAAAGTTGCTGATGCGGTATTCGCCGCTGGTTCGTATGAGAAGATCAGGGTCGGGCATCTCCGGGACGTAGAGGTATTTTGCAAAGAACTCTTCGCTGATGTCAGCGGTCCGCAAGGCCCCTGTCTCGACCCCGTGCGAAATGGCCCTGGCGGCATCGACGATCTCCTGCCTGCCGCCGTAACTCAAGGCCAGGGTCAAGACCAGATCGCTGTTTTCCGCCGTCGCGAGGATAGTGGCCGCGAGTTCATCCCGGGTGGCTTCCGGGAGCTTGTCGGTCCGCCCGATGGTCTGGAGCCGGATGCCGTTTCGGATCATCTCGGGTCTTTCCGATCGCAGAAAACGGCGCAGGAGATTCATGAGGGCCTGGACTTCGTGCCTCGGGCGGGACCAGTTTTCTTCGGAGAAGGCGTAAAGAGTCAGCCACGGGATCCCAAGCCTGTTCGTGGTTCGAACGACTTCACGAACGGCATCGACGCCCTTCTGGTGCCCGAGGACACGCTTCAACCCGCGTTTTTTGGCCCAGCGCCCGTTGCCATCCATGATGATCGCTATGTGGCGCGGCAGCTTTTCGGTGTCGATCTGATCCATGATATCCCGGGGATTGGAGAGGGGTGAGGTCGAGCGGCCATGCACGGGCGGAAACCGGCTAGTTTCCATCCGGAAATGGTCTTTTTGGCCAATCTCGGCGTCAATCTGCACGTTTGCTTGTGCGGCGACCTGCAGGTCGCCTCCGCTCAAACGCTTGATTTCCTTGATATTGGCCAAAAATCCTCATTTCCGGATTGGAAACTTTGCCGCGCTGGATGCTTTTTTCCGGATGGAAACCGGCTAGAATTCCATGATCTCCTTTTCCTTGGCAGCGGTGACCTCGTCGACGGCGCTGATGAATTCGTCGGTCACCTTCTGGACCTGCTCCTGGGTCCGGTACATCTCGTCCTCGGAGATCTCCTTTTCGTTTTTCATTTCTTTCAGCAGGTCATTGGCCTCGCGCCGCTGATTGCGGACGGCGATCTTGCTCTCCTCCGACATCTTACGGGCCAGTTTGGCCAATTCCTTGCGTCTTTCCTCGGTCAGCGGCGGGATGGAGATCCGAATGAGCTTGCCGTCGTTCAAGGGGGTCAGGCCCAATTCGGATTTGAGGATGCTCTTTTCGATGTTGGGCATGATCGATTTGTCCCACGGCTGAATGGTGATGAGCCGGCTTTCCGGTATCGAAATGGAGGCCACCTGATCGAGGGGCATCTGGGTCTCGTAGCAGTCGACCTTGATCCCTTCGAGCAGGGCGCTGGATGCCCGCCCCGTCCGGATGCGTTTGAAATCCTTCTGGAGCGATTCGACGGACTTGTTCATTTTCTGCCGGAGTTCGGCAAGGATTTCATCGATCATGATCTCTCTCCTGTGATAAGCGTGCCGACGGTTTCACCCCGGATGAACCGCTCTATATTGCCGGGTTTGCGCAGATTGAAGACGGCGATCTGCAGCCCGCGCTCCATGGCAAGGGATATCGCCGTCATGTCCATGACCCTCAGATTCCTTTCAAGGACCTCGCGGTGGGTCAGGCGCTCGAAAAAGTGCGCCTCGGGATGGGTGGCTGGATCGGCGTCATAGACCCCATCCACCTTGGTCGCCTTGAGGAGGACATCGGCATCGATCTCCAGGGCCCTGATGGTAGCCGCCGTATCCGTGGTAAAAAAAGGGTTGCCCGTTCCGGCGCAGAAATGGACGATGGCACCCGCTTCGAGCTGTCTGACCGCCCGCTCGCGGCTGAACGGCTCGGTGATGCTTTCCATCTGGATGGCACTGAGGATCCGGGCCTCGCAGCCCAGCGCCCTCAGTGCCTCGGCCAGTGCAATCGTGTTGATGACGGTGGCGAGCATGCCCATGTGGTCGGCGGCCACTCGACCGATATTGAGTTGGCCGGCCTTCAGACCTCTGAAGATGTTGCCACCGCCGACAACGATCCCCAACTGAACCCCCAGCCGGCCGATCGCCGCGATCTCATTTGCAACGGTCCGGAGCACGGGGGCGTCGATGCCGTATGGATCATCCCCCATCAACGCTTCTCCGCTCAGCTTGAGCAGGATGCGTTTGACCCGGGGAAAGGGGTTACTCATCCGGTTCACCCAGTTGGAAACGGCTGAAGCGTCTGATCAGGATGTTCTCGCCCGTCTTGGCCATCAGTTCATTCAGGATATCCTGGATCTTCAGGTCGGTGTTCTTGACGAAGGGCTGCTCCAGCAGACAGGCCTCGGAGTAAAACTTGGCCAGTTTGCCTTCCACGATCTTTTCGATCACCTTTTCCGGTTTCCCGGATTCTTTGGCCTGGGTGGCATAGATCTCCTTTTCCCGGGCCAGAAGCTCCCCAGGGACATGCTCCCTGTCGATGGCGACCGGATTGGTAGCGGCGATCTGCATGGCGAGGTCCTTGACGAACTCGGAGAAGTCATCCGTCTTGCCGGTGAAATCGGTTTCGCAATTGACCTCGACGAGCACACCGATTTTTCCTCCTCCGTGGATATAGGCTTGAACCTGGCCGGCGGAGGTCGCGCGGCCGCCCCGCTTCTGAGCGGTGGCGATTCCCTTCTTGCGCAGGTAATCGACGGCCTTCTCCATGTCGCCGTTGCACTCCTTCAGCGCCGTTTTGCAGTCCATCATGCCGACGCCGGTCTTCTCCCGCAAATCTTTGACCATCGATGCTGTAATTTCCAACGTTTCCTCTCCCATGATATTTAGTGTCCATCCGGAAATGATTTCCCTATAGAACCCAGTTTCCAATCCGGAAATGAGGATTTTTCTTCACCGCTTCGCTGCTCAGTCCCACCGCTTCGCTGCAGGTCCCGGTTTCTTCACACCCTTCGGGTGCTCAGTCCCACCGCTTCGCGGCGGGTCCCGGTTTGGCCAATATCAAGGAAATCAAGCGTTTGTGCGGAGGCGATCTGGTGGTCGCCGCACAAGCAAACGTGCAGATTGACGCCGAGATTGGCCAAAAAGACCATTTCCGGATGGAAACTATTTAAGAATTGTGAGGTGCCGACAGGCCGGCGGTTCACCTATTCCGCTGCCGCAGGGGGCTCGGTCGCCGATGCATCTTCCCGCTTCGGGATGACGATCACCTCGGGCCCTGCTTCGCTTTCCGGTTTTTCCGCTTCTTCGGCTGTCCCCTCTTCGCTCTTCTGCATTTCGGCCTCGGCCTTCAGACGCTCCTCGGCGATCCGGTGCCCTTCGATGCAGGCATCCGCAATTTTCGAGCAGATCAGCCGGATGGCTCGGATAGCGTCGTCGTTGCCCGGGATGATGAAGTCGATCTCATCGGGGTCACAGTTCGTGTCGGCGATGGCGACCACGGGGATGCCCAGTTTGCGGGCCTCCTTGACTGCGATCCGTTCCTTCTTGGGATCCACGATGAAAACGGCGCCCGGCAGATCGTCCATGTCTTTGATGCCGCCGAGGTTTTTCTCGAGTTTGGCCAGCTCCTTCTCCATCTGGAGGACCTCTTTCTTCGTGTAACGGTTGATGGACCCGTCCCGCTTCATCGCTTCCAATTCTTTCAGCCGCGCGATGCTCTTCGTGATCGTCTGGAAATTGGTCAACGTGCCGCCGAGCCACCGGTTGACAATGCAGAACATCCCGCATCGTTCGCTTTCTTCGATAACGGAGTCATGGGCCTGCTTCTTGGTCCCGACGTAAAGGACGGAATAGCCCTCGGCCACGGTCCTCGTAATGAATTCGTAGGTCGTCTTGAAGAGTCGGACGGTTTTCTGCAGATCGATGATGTGGATCCCGTTACGCGCCCCGAAGATATAGGGTTTCATCTTCGGGTTCCAGCGCCTGGTCTGATGTCCGAAGTGTACACCGGCTTCCAGCAGTTCCTTCATGTTGACGATAGCCATAAAACGCCTCCTTCTTGTGGAGACCCTGAACGGTCTCCCTGCCACGGTTGGTTCCCGGTCCGGAATGTCTTGACCCCCGATGATGCAGGGCACCGGGCAATATCCCGGACGTGTGATTTCCGCTGGAGAAGCTTGAGTCCGAAGAGGCAACCTGCTATACTCGCCGTCGGCTGGATCCGGTCTTTATGCCTCCGATCCGTTTCTATCCGGGGAGCGGCTGCGTGCGGTGGCGGGCAGGCATAGACTGCCATCCGTACACCCTTCGGGCCGCCGCGCAGGTGCTGCGTCTGTTGCTGCTGGCTTCTCCCCCTGGGGGCTTGAGCGTGGAAAACGATCGAACTCCAGGGCAACCAAAATTATAAACGATATTACCTAACAGAAAATGGTTATATCGGCAAGAAAAAAAGTCGTCCGGGTGGACAGGGCGTCCGTCCAATGAGGGTCGGTTACGGTCTCCTGTGGATTTGCGCTTGGCATTCAGTGCGCTTGGTGATGATCAGGGCATACCCGCCTCGCGCGTAGACGTGCGTGCGCCGCCCAGGTGGAGGGCCGAGGTCCCTCCCGGGCTGAAGAGGGGATCTGGGTCTACGGAGAAAGCCGGGTCAGGTGTTGTTGGTTTTATGGAGCCGCGAGGACCGAGGGCGGGAGGGGCCGGAAAGATGGCTCACCAAGGCGTCGCCGCACGGTGTTCAAAGGCGGAAAGCGAAGGGGGACAGCGCTCATGGCAACGGATAGGGGCGAGAAGGATCTGAGGACGGCTTTCAAGGATGCCTTGAAGGAAAAGGAGATCGATCTGACGGAGCGGTTGCTGCGCTGGCGATACGAAAAGGATGGAAAGCAGGTTCCTGAGGGACCATCGCTGCGAGAGCGGGCGGGAGAGGTTGCGGCCAATGCCCACGAGGTCGTGAGGAAGCGTGGGAGGCGGGTTTTTGAGGAGTTGCGGAAGGCTGTCAAGCGCTGAATGGTTTGGTGAGAGGGAGAGGTTTTTGAGGTCGAACGAGCGTTTGCTGGGTATTCGCATGGCCTTGGACGAGGCTGAGAAGGACCGTTTTTCGCCGTGGGCCTGCCTGAGCTCCGAGGCGGTGAGGAGGCGGCCCGATGAAGATACCCTGGGCGGGCACCGCCAGTATTTTTCGGTCGACACGGATCGGATCCTTCATTCGCTGGCCTATTCGCGCTATATCGACAAGACCCAGGTCTTTTATCTCGTCAAGAACGATCATATCACCCACCGCGTGCTGCATGTCCAGCTGGTTTCGAAGATCGCGCGCACGATCGGGCGTTTACTCCGTTTGAACGAGGACCTGATCGAGGCTATCGCACTTGGCCACGACATCGGGCACACCCCTTTTGGTCACGATGGGGAGGCCTTTCTCTCCGCCCTCTGCGAAGCGCACGGCATCGGCTCTTTTCAGCACAGCCTGCAGAGTGTCCGCTTTTTGCAGGACATCGAGCGGAAGGGCCGAGGGTGGAATCTCACCCTCCAGGTCCTGGACGGCATCTTCTGCCACAATGGCGAGCTGCACACCAGCGCGCTCGAACCGGTGACGGGCAGGAGCTTCGAGCGTCTGGACGAAGAGATGCGCCTGAAACGCATGGATCCGAAGCGCGATATCTGGCCGATGACCCTGGAGGGCTGCGTCGTGCGTCTTGCGGATACCATCAGCTACATCGGCCGGGATATCGAGGATGCCATCCGGCTCGGTTTGATCCGGCGGGATGACCTCCCTTCCGACTGTGTGCGCGTTCTCGGGAATACCAACGGAACCATTGTCTACACCCTGGTCGAGGACCTGGCGGCGCACAGCCTCGATCTGCCTTTCATCCGTTTCAGCGATGAGGTGGGGGAGGCCCTGCAGCGTCTGAAGACGTTCAACCATGAGGCCATCTATCGGAACCGGCTGGTCAAGGATCAGACGCCGAAGATCAAGATCATGTTCGAGTTGATGTTCGACCGGTACCTGCAGGATCTGGAAGAGGGCAACGAAGCCTCGGAGATCCAACGCGCCTATCTGGAAGGGATGTCGCCCGGCTATCGGGAAAATACGCCTGCGGCCGGCATGGTACGCGACTTTCTTGCGGGCATGACCGATGAGTATTTTTTGGCCCAATGCAGGAAAAACTTTTTCCCGGAGGTAAGAATGGGTGTTTTCTGAGTGATTTATGCGTTAAAATATACTTCTTCCAGCGGGGTTGCCGTGGTTTTGGTTTTTTTGTGAAAAATTTCTTTTTATCAAACAGGGTTGACAAGAAAGGACCAAACGAGTAAGAGTAAAAGCGCATTGCTGGCGTTGATCGATCCCGTTCCATCCAACCATCTTTTCCTCACTTCTTTGCGTTACTTTGCAACTTCTTTTCAAATACGGAGGCCGGGCGACATGGTTCAAGTTGGGGAGCTCAGGGAAGGCGATACCCTTTTGAAGCTCGAAGACGTTCACATGTACTTTGGCAAGGTCGCTGCATTGGCAGGTGTCAACCTGGAGGTGAAGAAGGGCGAGATTCACTCGATCATCGGCCCGAACGGGGCCGGCAAGACGGTGATGATGAATTGCATCAACGGCCTGTATCACCCTCAGAAGGGGAGCATCTACCTGAAAGGTGAACGGATCAACGATCTCAAGCCCCATCAGCGCGCTACCCTGGGGCTCTCGCGCACGTTTCAGAAGATCGAACTTTTCGGGGGGATGACCGTCCTCGACAATATCCGCCTCGGCCGCCACATCCATATGAAATCGGGCATCCTCAGCGGTTCGTTCTATGTCGGCAAGACAAAGCGGGAGGAACTGGAAAACAGGAGATTTATCGAAGAAGAAATCATCGATCTGCTCGAAATCGAAAGCATTCGCGACAAAACCGTTCATATGCTTCCCTACGGTCTGCAGAAGCGGGTGGAGCTGGGCAGGGCCCTGGCGCTCAACCCGGAACTGCTCCTGCTGGACGAACCCCTGGCGGGTCTGAATCTCGAAGAGGTGGAGGACATGGCCCGCTTCATCCTGGATATCAACGAAGAAAAGCGCTGGAAGATCACCTGCATCCTGGTGGAGCACGATATGGGGGTCGTGATGGACATCTCCCACAATGTATTCGTGTTGAACTTCGGCAATCAGATCATGGACGGTCCGCCTGAACAGGTGCAGAAGAATCCCGAAGTTGTGAAGGCATATCTGGGTGAAGAGGACCTGTATTCCACACGGAGGTAGAGGAGATATGAATGGAACCGGGATAGAAATAACCAAGAACCTGACTATCCCCAAGCTCTTCTCGAGCCAATGCAGACGCTACGGCACCGGCAAGGTGGCCATGCGGGAAAAGGAGTTCGGCATCTGGCTGCCTTTCACATGGCAGGATTATTACGACAATGTGAAGTATCTCAGCCTCGGCATGGTGAAGCTGGGACTGAAACGCGGCGACAAGGTCGCGATGATAGGCGACAACCGGCCTGAAGGCCTCTGGGCGGAGATGGCGGCGCTCTGCGCGGGTGGAATCGCGGTTTGGCTCTTCCAGGATTGTATGATGGAAGAGGTGAAATACATCATCGATCATTCGGATGCCACGTTCTTCGTCGGGGAGACGCAGGAGGAGGTCGACAAGGCTCTGGCCATCAAGGATGCCTGTCCGAAGCTGCGCTGGGTGCTGTGGGACGATCCGAAGGGGATGCGCAGTTACGACCAGGATTTTCTGATGAGCATCCCCCGGGTCCAGGAACTGGGTCGACAACTGGACAAAGAGGACCCAGGATTGTTCGAGAAGCTCATAGAGGAGGGACACGGCGACGATGTGTGCCTCCTTTTTTATACCTCGGGGACGACCGCGCTCCCCAAAGGGGCGCTGCTTTCCCACTGGAACATGTTGACCATGGGGCAGAATCTCATGTCGGTCGACCCCTGCTACGACACGGACGACTTCGTGTCCTATCTCCCGTTCGCATGGATCGGTGAGCAGATGATGTCGATTTCGTGCGGTCTTCAGGTGGGGTTTACGATCAATTTCCCCGAGGAGCCTGAAACTGCCCAGGAAAACATCCGCGAGATCGGGCCGCACGTCATGTTTGCGCCGCCGCGCCTTTATGAAGGGATGACCCGCAAGGTGCAGGTCAAGTACATCGATTCGGCGTGGATCAAGCGCAAGATTTACGAATTCGCGACCAAGGTGGGCTACAAGGTCGCCAATATGCACTTCGAGAAGGAGCCTGTACCCTGGTATTTCAAGCTTTTGCAGGGGATCGCCTATGTCGCCATGCAGAAAAAGCTGAAAGACCACCTGGGGATGTCGCGTCTGCGGCACGCCTATACGGGCGGCGCGGCCATGGGGCCCGATCACTTCCGGTTCTTTCACGCCCTGGGTGTCAATCTGAAGCAGATCTACGGTCAGACGGAGATCGCCGGCATCTCGATCGTGCACCGTGACGGCGACATCAAGTTCGATACGGTGGGGACCCCGATACCGGATACCGAGGTGCGGATTACGGAGGAGGGTGAGATCCTCTCGCGCAGTCCTTCCGTTTTTCTGGGGTATTACAAGAACGATGAGGCTACGCGGAAGACACTGGTGGACGGTTGGCTCTACTCGGGCGACCGCGGGTTCATCGACGAGGACGGGCATCTCGTGGTCTTCGACCGTTCCAAGGATGTCATGACGCTCAACGACGGGCGCCCCTTCTCGCCGCAGTATCTCGAGACACGGCTCAAATTCAGCCCCTTCATCCAGGAGGCATGGGTGATCGGGGACAAACGCCCCTATGTGACGGCCGTCATGTGCATCGATTACGCCGTGGTGGGGAAATGGGCCGATGAGCGCAAGCTCAACTATACGAGCTATACGGAGCTTTCCCAGAAGCCGGAGGTCTATGATCTCGTGCAGAAGCAGATCGAGGAGTCCAACAAAGACCTCCCCGGTCCGGCGAAGATTCACAAATTCGTGAACCTCTATAAGGCCTTCGATGCCGACGACGAGGAGTTGACGCGTACGAGCAAGCTCAAGCGGGCGTTTGTCGAAAATCGTTACAGAGACATCGTCGGCGGTCTTTATTCCGATGACGAGGTCATTCATATGGATACGACCATTACTTACGAGGACGGCAGGGAACAGCGCATCAAAACGGATCTGCGCATCCAAAAGATCAGCCTTTAGGAGGAGGTATGGAACTTTTTTTGATGACGTTGACGACCGGAGTCATGGTCGGAGGGATTTATGCCCTGGTGGCCCTGGGTTGGGTGTTGATCTACAAGTGTTCGGGCGTCCTCAATCTGGCGATGGGAGAACTGACGATCATTGGCGCTTACGTCTCATTGACCTTTTATAATCTTGGGATTCCATTTGTCCTGGCTGTCATCCTGACGCTCATGGTGGGAATCATCCTTGGAATCCTGACGGAGCGGATCTTCCTCGATAAGCTCATTGGGGAGCCGATCCTGGCTGTCATTATGGTAACGGTGGGATTGTCCTTTTTTTTCAAAGGCCTGGTGCAGTTCACATGGGGCACGGATACCCGCGTTTTCACCCCGCCCGTTTTTTCGATCAAGCCCATAACCATCGGGTTTCTAAAGGTCTCGCCGGTTTATCTCTGGTCGTTCATCCTGGCCATTGTGCTGTTGATCGTTTTCGTGGCCTTTTTCAAATACACCCGATGGGGTCTGTCGATGCAGGCTACAGCCGATGACGAGACCGCCGCGCTCTCTCTCGGCGTGAGTGCACGGTTCGTTTATGCTGCGGCTTGGGCCATCGCCTTCATGAGCGCCGGAGTGGGAGGGGCGCTGCTCGGAAATATCAACGGGATCAACATGTCGGTGGGGTATCTGGGTCTGCTGGTTCTACCGGCCGTTGTACTCGGCGGCCTGAATTCGGTGCCGGGGGCGATCGTCGGCGGCATCGTCATCGGGCTCCTCCAGAACTTTGCCGGGACCTATCTCGACGAATATTTCCCCGGCGGCGTAAAGGAGATCGTACCCTTCGCCTTCATGGCGGTGTTTCTCCTGTTCAAGCCCTATGGGCTTTGGGGCTGGGAAAGGATCGAGCGGGTCTGAGCCGCTGCGGATCGAGGCCGAGCGGTCCAGGCTGCCGTCGCGCGTACGGACGAGAATGCGTTTCAGCGAAAACACCATGTGAAAGGGAGGCATTATGTCAAGCGTCTGGTTGCCATGCGGGGACTACCATCAGAGCTACGCTGAAGATCAGGGATGGTGGCAGTCGAGCTTCATCAAAGGCAAGATGATCCTGCTGCTGCTGACGATATTCGTGGTGATCCCGTGGCTGATTCCCGAGTACTGGATGAGTGTGGCGACCATGGTGGGTTATACGGCGATGGGGGCCCTCGGGGTACAACTCCTGATCGGGTTTGCCGGCCTTATCACGCTTGGGCACGCCGCATTCATCGCGGTGGGCGCCTATACGAGCACGCTTCTGATCCTGCAGTTCCCTTGGCCTCAATTCCTGCTCGACTGGGGCGTGGCTTACCCCGTCTCCATTCTGGCGGCGGGTGTTGCAGCGGGGCTTTGGAGCGTGCTTTTCGGTCTGCCTTCAGCCAAGGTGAAGGGGTTCTATCTGATTCTGACGACCATGGCGGCGCAGTTCGTCACGGTGGATTTCATCCTGACGCAGTATGTCAGCCAGATCGGCGGACGAGGGCAGGCCTTTTCCCTCCCTCCGGGCACGATCAAGATCGGGCCGTGGCTGATCGAAAACGAGCGGCAGATCTACTATCTCATGGCGGTGCTGCTGACCTTGATGGTCATCGTTCTGGCCAATCTCCTCCGGTCCAAACCGGGCAGGGCCTGGGTGGCCATCCGTGACAACGACATCGCGGCCGAAGCCATGGGGATCAATATCGTCTACTACAAACTGCTTGCCTTCTTCGTCGCCGGCTTCATGGCGGGGATCGCCGGCGCCTTCTGGGTGAGCAACACTGCGGCGCTCAGTCCGGAGCATTTCCCCTGGTTCTGGTCCCTCTGGCTGGTCGGGGTGATTCTGATCGGGGGCGTTGGTTCCATCCACGGGGCGATCTTCGGGTCCATCTTCATGGTCGTCATCATGGAACTCCTGCAGGCGGTGGTGATTCCTCTCTCCATCTATTATCCCAAGCTGCTGTTCGATTTCGCATATATCAAGGATGCGGCTTTCGGACTGGCTATTTGCGCCTTCCTGATTTATGAGCCGAATGGTCTGGCTTATCGATGGTGGCAGATCAAGAATTACTTCAACCTTTGGCCGTTTTCGTATTGACAGGATGAAAGGAGGTGACGGGTTTCTGGTTGCCGCTGGAGCTGCGTTGGATTGCATGGGCCATTGTTTTATCCTTTTACTAGAGAAGGGGGAAGAGATCATGAAGAAAGGATTTTTCCTGAAGCTGCTGGCCGTTGCAGTGTGTGTCGGATGGGTGTTCGGATTTTCCGGCGTTGGCTTGGCCGATAATATCAAACTGGGCGGGATCATGGACACCACCGGCGGAACCTCTGACGTCGGGAAGGATTACGCCATCGGTATGGATGAAGCCTTCAAGTATTTCAATGAAAAGGGTGGGATCAACGGGAAGGAGATCAAGTATACCTGGTTTGACTACGGATACCGGATCCCCGAAGCCATCACCAAGTATAAGCTCCTGAAGCGGTTGGGCGTTTTGGCGATCATGGGTTGGGGCACCGGCGATACGGAAGCCCTTTCGCCGACGGTCAACAAGGACGAGATCCCTTATATCTCGGCTTCCTATTCCGCCCATTTGACCGATCCGGCCAAATCCCGCTACAACATCTTCTTCTCCTCCGATTACTCCACGAATGCCCGGGCGGCCTTGACGGCCTGGTTCGACAAGCGCTGGCCGCAAAAGGCCGATTACGGCAAGAGGAAGCCGCGTTTCGCCTGCACCTACATGTTTGCATCCCCCTATTGCAGCGCACCCATCAAGGCGATCAAGGACCAGGCCACCCTGCTGGGGTTCGAGATCGGCGACGATCAGGACGTGTCCCTTTTTGCCCTGGATACCAAGAGCCAGATCATGGCGCTCAAGTCCTTCGCCCCGGATGTCGTTTGGCATGGGAACACCACGATGTCCGTTTCCGCGACCATCCGTGACGCTTATTCCCTCGGGTTGGGAGCCGACTGGATCGTCAACAACTGGGGGATGGACGAGAACCTGCCGCGGCTGGCCGGTGAGGCCGCCGAGGGCGTGATGGGCGCGACGCCGTGTGCGTTTTACGGCCAGGAATCCAAGAACATGGATATCGTTGTGGCCGCCGCCAAGAAGTTCAACCCGAGCGTTCCCCAGAACAAGCGGCTCAACAGGACCATCCAGGCCTGGTGCGATGCCATGATCACCGTCGAGGCCATGAAGCGAGCCGATGATGCCGGCCAGTTGACAGGGGTCGGTATGATGGTCAAGGGCTTCGAGACTATGCAGAATTTCGAGATCGGGCTCGCCGCCGCGCCGGTTACCTATACGGCGACGGATCACCGTCCGACCACCGGCTGCCTCATTCAGGAATACAAAGACGGCAAATTCCAGGTGGTCGAGCGTGTGGATCTGAAGGAGCGGTGGCCGGATAAATGGGAGAAGGAGTGGCTGGGCTGGTAGGTGCCTGCGCCGGTAGCCCTGCCGGATAGCGAGGCTGTGTGCAGAGAATCTGTCAACACCCTGGGAGGTAGGGATCTTGGAGACGCCTGAAGCCATTTTGAAGATCAAGAACATTGAGGTGAAATACCACGAGGTTATCCTTGTCCTGAAAGGGGTTTCCATCGAGGTTCCGAAGGCGGGCATCGTTGCCCTCCTTGGGGCGAATGGGGCCGGAAAGAGCACTACGTTGAAGGCCGTTTCGGGGCTCCTCAAAGTTGAAGACGGTGAGGTGACCGATGGAGGCATCGAGTTCGAAGGGCAGATGATCCACCATGAGCACGCCGCCAAGATCGCCAAGATGGGCATCGTCCAGGTCATCGAGGGGCGAAAGGTCTTCGAGCACCTCACCGTGGAGGAGAACCTGAAGGTCGGGGCCCACTTGCGGAAGACCGGGTCGGTCAAGGACAAGCTCGAACTGGTCTACCACTACTTTCCACGGTTGCGGCAGAAGCGGAACGAAACCGCCGGTTTTGTCAGCGGCGGAGAACAGCAGATGACCGTTGTCGGCAGAGCCCTGATGACGGAGCCGAAGCTGGTGCTCCTGGACGAGCCTTCCATGGGGCTTGCCCCGATGCTGATCCATGAGATCTTCAATATCGTCACTGAGCTCAATCAGGAAGAGAAGATCTCGATCCTGCTGGTCGAACAGAACGCCAAACTGGCGCTGAACGTGGCGCCTTACGCCTATGTCATGGAAACCGGCCGGATCGTGATGGATGACACGGCCGAAAAGCTGAGTCAGAACGAGGACATCAAGGACTTCTACCTTGGATTGACCGATAAGGGTGGCAGAAAGAGTTTCCGTGAGGTGAAACATTACAAACGAAGAAAACGCTGGTTGGGTTGACGTCAGACGGCCGTGGCCTGAGAAACTGGCGAGATGGTCATGGGCCGAAACGTGCTCAGCGGCGGTTTTCTTCTCACATGAAGAGGGGAGGATAAGATGCAAAAGAAGCTGATCCTGATCACTCTGATGGTTTTTGCAGCAGGCCTTTTGTTCTTTGGGTGCGCCCACCAAGCTACTCAGCAGGCGATGCCTGAAATGGTGGCGCCCACCATTACCCTCGAACTTTTCGAAGTGCCCCAGTACGACGGGTACTGGTATTATGCTGCGGCCGTTGCCCCCACGAAAGGGGATGCCGGTGACCGTGGCGCTCCTCTGCCGATGAGTTTCCTCTTCAGCGTCAACAACCCGAATCCCTATCCGGTCAAGCTGAGCGATTATAAATTTACCGTGGCCTTCGACAGCGATTTCGAGCTGGTCACAGTGGCCAATATGGATACGATCTGGATCCCGGCTGGAAAGGCCAGCCACGTGCGGGCGACGACCATGATCACGGCCCGCTCGGCCCTGTTGAGCCTCATGGTGACCGGAGGTTTCAAGCTGAAGGAAAAAGGGTGGGCGCCTTTTGATGCCCTGGAGAGATGGTGGAAAGGGGTGCCGGATTATTCGGTGCCCGTCTCGGTCAAAGAGGGTGCCTTTACCTTTGCGGCTGACGGCAAGAGCATGGTGGTTCCTTTCGAAACCGTGTATCCCTAAAGCCTGAGATCGGAAGGCCCTTTGCCGGTGGTGCGTCGAGGCCGGTAAAGGGCCTTTTTTGAATGAGGACACGTATGGGACTGTACGATTTTACGTTTTACGACCTCGTCAATCGCAATGCCTTTTGCTATGGGCGAAAGGTGGCGTGGTTCGAGGTGGATGATTCGCGGTCCTTGACCTTTTTGGAATACAAGGGGAAGGTGGATCGACTGGCTCAGGGGCTTCAGGCGTTCGGCATCCGGAAGGAAGATCGCATCGGCATTCTCGGAAAGAACTGTCTGGAGTATTTCGTTCTGTATGGTGCGGCGGCGGCGCTCGGGGCTATTGTCCTGCCCATCAACTGGCGTTTGTCCGCACCCGAAATCGAATATAACCTCAATGACTGCACGCCGCGTCTGCTTTTCACAGGCTCTGAATTTCAGGGGCTGGTCGAAGAGATCCGAGGCCGCCTCCCGTCTGTGGAGCGCTTTTTCAACCTGGAGCCGGGCGGCGGGCGTTTCGAGTCCATACAGTCCCTCGTGTCGGGCGACGGCACATTCGAACCGCCGGACGTTGCCTCGGACGACGGTTTTGTGATCATCCACACGGCGGCGGTGGCCGGGCGCCCGCGCGGCGCGCTGTTGAGCCACGGTAACCTGCTTTGCTCCGATATGCATTTCGATTATTTCTGCGGGTTGAACAGCACGGACGTCCACCTGAATCTCCTGCCGCTCTTCCATGTCGGGGGGCTTCACATGGCCACCGCGATCTTCCATGCCGGTGCGCTCAATGTGAACATGAGCAAATTCGATGCCGTGAAGGCGGTAGATCTGATTGCGGAAAAGCGCATCACGTTCATGTTCGATTTTGCGCCGATTCTCGCTTCCATCCTGGATACCCACGAAAAGACTGGGCAGGATATCTCCTCCCTGAAATCGGTGGTGGGCTTGGAATCTCCTGAGACGATCGAACGCTACCAGAAGACGACCGGCGGCACCTTCTTCTGCATGTACGGTCAGACGGAGACCTCCTGCGTGGCGACCTTCTCCGCCTATGACGAGCGCCCCGGTTCGGCAGGCAGGATGCTGCCTCTCGCACAGGTGCGGTTGGTCGATGAATATGACCGGCCGGTCCCTGTCGGTCAGGTGGGCGAGATTACGATGAAGGGCCCCATGGTGTTCAGGGGCTACTGGAATCTGCCCGAGGACAACCGCTATGTGTTCAGGGACGGTTGGCACCACACGGGCGACTTGGGGCGCTTCGACGAGGAAGGGTTCCTCTGGTACGCGGGCCGGAAGGCCGAAAAGGAACTCATCAAGCCGGGCGGCGAGAACGTTTACCCTGCGGAGGTCGAAAAGGCGATCCTGGAGCATCCCGCCGTTCAGCTAACCGTTGTCTTCGGGGTCCCGGACCCCAAGTGGAAGGAAGGCATCAAGGCGGTCTGCGAGCTGAAGGAGGGAGAAACCCTCAGCGCCGAGGCGTTGATCGATTTTGTCGGGAAACGCATCGCCCGCTACAAGAAACCGCAGTATGTCGAGTTTGTCGATGTCATGCCTTTGCTGGAGGATGGAAACCCCGATAGGGCAAAAGTCAAAACGCTCTATGGTGGTAAAGTATAGAGGCGGATTCGATTACCCATTCAGTGAAAGATGGAGGTCCTGCGCCGTTGTGCAGGACCTTTTTTGCCAGTGGGGATAGACCTGCCATTTCTACAGATGCACAGCAAATGGGTAAACAGCTTCCATCCGGAAAAGGTCTTTTTGCCCAATTTCGGAGTCAATCTGCACGTCTGCTTGTGCGGCGACCACCAGGTCGCCTCCGCGCAAACGCTTGATATCCCTGATATTGGCCAAACCGGGACCCGCCGCGGAGCGGCGGGACCGAGCGGCGATGCGGTGAAGAAAAATCCTCATTTGCGGGTTGGAGACTTTGTTGTGCCCGATGCTTTTTTCCGGATGGACATCAAATATAAGGAACGTCGCCAACCTGTCCCCGGTACAAAATGAAGACCAGCATTTCTCCGGCCATTATTATGCGCATCAAGGACTTCGGCGAGGCCGACCTCCTGGTGACCTTCTTTACTGCGGAGCGGGGGTGTCTGAAGGGTGTCGCACGGGCCGCCCGCCGCAGCCGGAAGCGGTTCCCGAACTGTCTCGATCTCTTCTGCCTGAGCCGCATGGAGTATGCTGAGGATCGCAGAGGCGGGGAGCTTCATACGCTTCTATCCTGTCGACTTTTGGATGCCTTTGACGGTCTCAGGCGGGATTGGAATACCCTTGTCCGAGCCGGTTATATGGTGGAAGTGGTCGAGATGCTCTCTCCCCCGCAGGCCGCGGATCCTTCTCTATTCAGCCTTTTGCTCAGGACGTTCAAGCTTCTGGAGGAGACGACGGAGCCGGATCAGGTGCAGATCTTTTTCGAGGCCGCAGCCATGTCGGTCGGAGGCTATGCCATCGATCTCGGAAGATGCGGCTCCTGCGGGCGCATCTATGAGGGGCGCGGCAGGGTGGCCTTCCTGCCGGAGAAAGGCGGCATTGTGTGTCTGCGATGCGGGGCTGAGTCGGCGTTCAACCCGGGCCTCGACCCCCTTGGGGTTCAAGCCCTCGGCCGCCTTCAAAGCCTGGAATGGGACCTTTTCGAACAGATGGCCCTGTCGCGGGAGATCGTGCGGACAATCGAACGCGTCAACCGCCGCCACATGGACTACCGTCTGGGGCGGCGACCGAAGAGCCTGGCGTGGCTGTAACCGCTAACTGGTTTCCATCCGGAAATGGTCTTTTTGCCCAATCTCGGCGTCAATCTGCACGTTTGCTTGTGCGGCGACCTACAGGTCGCCTCCGCGCAAACGCTGGATTTCCTTGATATTGGCCAAAAATCCTCATTTCCGGATTGGAAACTTTGCCGCGCCGGATGCTCTTTTCCGGATGGAAACTGTTATGGTTTCCATCCGGAAATGGTCTTTTTGCCCAATCTCGGCGTCAATCTGCACGTTTGCTTGTGCGGCGACCTACAGGTCGCCTCCGCGCAAACGCTGGATTTCCTTGATATTGGCAAACCGAGTCCCGCCGCGGAGCGGTAGGACTGAGCACGCGAAGCGTGTGAAGAAAAAATGCTCATTTCCCGATTGGAAACTGGCTTGTACCGGGCATTTCAGGATGGACACTCTAACTGCTGTCGACGGCGATGCCGCCCCAAGGCAAACATTCCGGAAAGAGGTCACGCGCCTCCAGCAGACCGGCGGTGTCGGAGCAAAGAACGCCGCTTTCCCGGATAGGGGTGCCGTCGGCTGTAAGCCAACGCAGAAGGCAGCCGACGGTTCTCCGTTCAATCAGCTGGATGGTTACCCCTTCCTTGGCGGTTTCGGCCAGCAGGACGTCTTCGTGGTTTGAATCCGTAGTCATATCCATTTGTTTACACGTTGCCGCAGCCCGATTCTCAAGAAGCTTGATTGCTGGTGGGTTAGGCCCCTTCTTTGTCAATTTGTTCGGCTATCGTGTTTCGGAGAGCGACCTTATTCACCTTGCCGACATTGGTCAAGGGAAGGGCGTCGACGAGTTCGAGCCGCTCGGGCAATTTGAACTTGGCGATCCTGCGTTCTTCCAGGAGAAAGCGATTCAGCTCCGCAAGGGTCAGCTCCTGTCCGGGCTTGGGCACGACAAACACGCAGACACGTTCGCCCAGAACCGGGTCGGGCATGGCGACACAAGCGCAGATGTCCACCGAAGGATGGGCCAGGATGTGGTTCTCGATTTCTTCGGCGCTGATCTTTTCCCCTCCTCGATTGATGCAGTCTTTCAACCTCCCCTCGACGATGACATTGCCGCTCGGATCGAGCCGCACCAGATCCCCGGATTTGTAGAATCCGTCCGGACTGAATGCCTTCGCGTTGTATTCCGGCACCCGGTAATAGCCGCGAATCGTATGAGGGCCGCGGCACCAGAGTTCTCCCATCTCGCCTGGTCTGACTTCTTCTCCCGTAGAGGGATCCACGATCTTGAGATCGTCGCCGGGGGACTGCGGCCGGCCCTGGGTCCCGAAACGTACCTCGTCGGGATCGTCCAGCCGTGTCCAGTAAAGAGGCCCTTCTGCCATTCCGAGGACCTGCTGAACGTCGCAGCCCAGCTCCGGCCGAACCCGGAGCGCTACCTCGGGATTGAGTTTCGATCCCCCCGTCAGGATGATTTTCAAAGATTTGAGATTGTAGCGGCTTCGGTCCGGGTGGTTGAGGACCGCGATGATCATGGCCGGCACCGCGATCCAATGGGTCACCTGATATGTCTCGATCATTCCCAGGGCCGCGTCGGGGGAGGGTGCGTCGCTCAGGACCTCGCAGCCGCCGGCCGAGGCGATCCCCATGAATCCGGGGCAGGCGAGTGCGAAATTGTGCTGCTGGGGAATCGCCAGCAGCAGTACGGTGCGCTGATCGAGCGCACAGACTTGGGCGTTGCAGAGGAAATTGTAAATATAGTCATTGTGTGTCCTCGGGATGAGCTTCGGTATCCCTGTCGTTCCACCTGAGAGCTGCAGCACCGCCGGCAGGTCGGGATCCGGCCTGGGGAAGGCCCGGTCTACGGTCCGCTCTTCGATGGGGTCGGCCAGCAGTGCGTCCAGGGAATGGAAGCCCTGTCGAGGGGTGCCGCCGCCCACCAGCACAATATCGAGTGAGGGGGCTTCTTTCAGGATATTTTCAGCCATCTGCTGTTTGTCGGCCTTGCGGAATACGGCGGGGATGACCAGTGCCCTCGCCTCCGCCAGTTTTGCAAAAAATCCGATTTCAGCCTCCTGATGCGGTGGAAGGGCCATGATGGGGATGCCACCGGCCTTGAGGATTGCCAGGTACGTGAGGAGTACCTCGGGTTGGTTCGGAAGTTGCAAAATCACCCTGTCATAAAGCTCGAGCCCAAGGGATTTGAGGTGCAGCGCGAGCCGTGTCACCAGGCGGCCGCATTCTTCATAGGAGTAGACGCGGCCGCTTTGCGCCGCGATCAGGAGGGGATTCGAGGCGAAACGCTCGAAGCTTTCCTCCAGGATTTCCGTGATGGTCTTATCCAGCCAGTATCCCTCCTGGCGATAACGACGGGCAAATTCCGGGGGCCAGGGAACAAAACCTTCCATTTCCTCTCTCCTTTGATGAAGTTTTCTTGAGTGACCGGTTGATGGCGTCGCCCGGACCTGAGTGACAGGTGGACTCCGAGCGAGGAACAGCCTGCGCATGGTTGAAGGCGTTTGCGTGTTCGTACACTGGAATCCAAGTTCGAGGCGCCTCCGGTCGTCGACCGGCCGGTTGGATTTACACCCGGGGCTGGGGTATGTTTCAGGGATGAAATCCATTCAGCATGGCAGATCGGGACGTATTTCCACAAAGATCAGTCAGCAAGAGATATGCCAGATTTTTTTATTGGCATATCAGCGTGTTGTCGGAATATGGCCGAATTTTTTGTAGAATATTTTCAGGTGAGATTGAAAAAAAATTGCAACCCCGACCGATGCAGCTTGCAGGCCGGGCCTATTCGATATAGACTTTCAAATCAAGGCGGAACATATCTTCTCGCCCTGTAACCCATCTGTCAGGTGCTTCAATGGATGCAAGGCAATTTTTCCATGAGCGGCACGAAGAGATCGTGTCTTTATGGTTTGACATGCTCCACAACAATCCCTCCACGCGTTACCACAGGGAGCCGCCCCAGGATCTCCGCAGATTGATGAACTATGCAGCGCTTGCCTTTCGTCGGGTCATGATCGAGGATGATTGGGCCGATCTGAAGGAGTTTATTACCCATATTGCCAAGAAACGGTTCAGCGAAGGCTTCAAAGTCTCAGACGTCCAGATGGCTTTCGAATATTATCGTCAGACGCTCATTCCGCTCCTGTTTGAAGAGATCGATCCGCCGAAATTGGAAGCGTTGATGATGAAACTCCAGGAATGCATGATCTTCACTATCACGCATTTCTCTGAATTTTTCCAAGGCATCCATGAGAATTTTCTGCGCAACCACACCCAGATCCTCGAGACTGAGATAAAGACCCGCACCCACGAACTGGCTGAATCCCGCCAGAAATATAAAACGCTCGTAGAGGATATCAACGAGGGCTTTTTTGTTCTGATGGACGGCCACATCGTTTTTGCGAACCGGATGTTCGCCGAGATGCACGGATGCGAGGTGACAGACGTGCTCCAGGAGAGTTATCTCGATTTCATTGCGGATGAACATAAAGAGAAGATCCGAAGGGTATACGAACTGAGCCAGGGCCAGACCCATGTGCCGGCCAGGATCGAATACCTGCGTCTTTGCAGGGACGGCCGAAAGCTGCCGACCGAGATTATGGCCAAACGGACGATATTCGGACACGAGACGGCCAATATCGGCATCTGCCGGGATATCGGCGAGCGCGTCGAACTGGAGAAGAAGACACGGGAGGCGGAAAAACTGAAGGCCTTGGCGCAACAGGCGGCCTCTCTGGCCCATGAAGTGAGAAACCCTCTTTCCACCGTGCGGATCAACCTGCAGCTCCTGTCTCGGGCCGCTCCCGAGCCGGAACAATTCGGTCTTCTGCAGGCCAGCCTCGATGAAGTCGTGCAGATTGAACGGAGTCTGCAGGAGATGATGGATATCAGCTTTCCGCTGAGGCTATCGCCCCAGCCGGTCGACCTCAGGACTTTGCTCGATCACTGCCTCAACAGTATGCGGCAGCGCCTCACCAACAACCGGGTAAAGGCGTCCATCCGGTTGAAACGGGGGGCTGAAGGTATCCTTGCGGATCCCCATCGGATGGAGCAGGCGCTGGTCAACCTGCTTTTCAATGCTGTCGAAGCCCAGCCTTCGGGCGGCAAGGTGGCGATCTTCGCCCGGCCCTTCAGCAAGGGGGCGGATCCGTGGGTGGAAATCTCGATATCGGATCAGGGCCCCGGGGTTCCCAGGGAAATCCTGCCCTATCTCTTCGACCCCATGTTCAGTCAGAAGGCGATGGGGACCGGACTGGGGCTGCATAACGTCAAAAGGATTGTCGAGGCGCATGGCGGTACGGTGCGGGTCAAGCTGAACCGGATGCGCGGAATGAGCTTTTACCTGAGTTTCCCGGCGAGGTGAATTCGTGGACACCCGTGTGCTGATTATCGATGATCAGGATTCGCTCCTCAAATCCATGAGGATCTTTTTCGAGCTGCGGGGGTGGGAGGTTACAACCGCCTCGAGGGGGCAGGAAGGGTTGAAAAAGGCGCGCGCCCTGCGTCCTTCCCTGGTGATACTGGACCTGCGGCTTCCGGATATGGATGGGCAGACGATATTGGAACAGCTGCGGCAGGAGATGCCCGCGACGCAGGTGATTGTCGTGACGGCCTTTCAGGATATGGATAATACGATCCGGTGCATCAAGCTCGGCGCCTTCGATTTCATTCACAAGCCGATCGATATCGACGAACTGGAAACGGCCCTCAACCGCTTCAGCAATGTAAGCCAGGCCCAGGGGGCTAAGGTGAAGCCCCCGGCCGAACCGGCCGGGCGGGCTGCTTTTTATGAAGAGTCGCCCTATATCGTCGGGAAAAGCCAGGCCATGAAGGATATTTTCAAGAAGATCGCGATGGTGTCCGATTCCAGGGTCACGGTGCTCATCCAGGGCGAAAGCGGTACGGGGAAGGAACTGGTTGCACGGGCGATTCACTACCAGGGGGCCTACCGGAACCAGCCCTTTATGGTGGTCGATTGCTCCACGCTGGTGGATACGCTGACCGAAAGTCAGCTGTTTGGATATGAAAAGGGCGCCTTCACCGGAGCGGAAATGACCCGCAAAGGGACGCTCGAATTGGCCGGGGAGGGGACGATTTTCTTTGACGAGATCGGCGAGCTGCCGCTGCGGCTCCAGAGCAAGCTTCTCAGATTTCTGCACGAAAAGGAATATACCCGGGTAGGCGGCAGCGGGCTGATGCATTCGGAAGCCCGCATCATCGCCGCAACCAATCGGAATCTGGATCAGATGGCATCGGAGGGGCGGATGCGGACTGACCTTTTTTATCGTCTGCAGGTGGTGACGATCCACATGCCGCCGCTCCGGGACCGCCGCTCGGATATTCCGCTTCTGGCCTCCTGCCTTCTCGAAAAGATCGGGCGGAAGCTGAGGATTCCCGTTAAGACGTTGACAGATGGAGCGGTGCAGGAACTCGAAAACTACTCCTGGCCGGGCAATGTCCGGCAGCTTGAAAACAGCCTGACCAAAGCGGCGGTTCTGACCAAGTCCTCCGTGCTGGACACCGAAGATATCGTCAACGCCACTAAGGATCTTGACCGATATTCCCCCGGAAAGGGGACTGTTGAGAAGACGTTGGCGGAGGTTGAAAAGGAGCACATCCTTCGTGTGCTCGACGCAAAACGGGGGCACCTCGGACAGGTCTGCCGGACGCTTGGAATCAGCCGGCCGACGTTGAGAAGCAAGCTGAAGCAATATGGTTGCAGCCAGGTCTGAGAGAGCCTGATTTCCTGACGCCTTCAGACATCAGTCCTATGAACCCCCCTTTTCCTCCGACTTTTTCAAGGCTGCTTGGAAGTCCTTGAAAAACTGGTCTTTTTCACGCCAGTCGGGCCCAAATCGGCTGTTGAAATAGGTGCCTAGTCCAGAGAACAGTTTCGACCAGACGGACTCCTTTTTCCCGAGGACGACATCTTCGAGGAAATCAGGTAGTTCCCGCATCTTTTCTTTGGGCAGAAAGGACACGGCGCCGAGCTTGATGGCCTTCTTCAGGGCTTCGGGCGTAAGGGCATGGGCCGTCAGCATTACCGTTGGAAATCCCATGGAGACGGAGGTCCTGAGAAGCTCGAAACCGTTGACGCCCATAATGTCCAGTATCACGATGTCGTAAGTGTAGTTGAGAAGATATTGTGTGGCAGTGTCAAAATCGCGCGCCTTGTAAACGATGCACATGCTCAAGATTTCCTCGATGGTTTCGAGGACGTCCGGCTCATCGTCGACGGCTAGGATTACCTTGTCTTTCAGTATATTCCTGTCCTTCATTGTGATGTGTTCCCTCTTGTCCTGTCATTGAAACAACCATTCTGCCATTCATCCGGAAAGGCTTATCCAGTGTGACCAAGCTTTCAATCCGGAGGCGAGGATTTCTGGCAATATCAAGGAAATCGAACGGTTGCAATGATACGGTCTGTAGGTCGCCGCACCAGCAAACGCGCAGATCGACGCCGAGATTGGCCGAAAAGGCGAGTTCCGGATGGAGCTTATACTTATATTCATACTACCGGCTTCGGTGTCCGGTCCATAGGAAAAATTTGCGGACACCGGAAGCTTTCGAACTCGATATCCCCATTTTGGGTTTGAAAAAAGCCCCGCCTTCTCGATGGTACCGTTTTACATTCCCAGATACCGGGATTTGATCTCCTCGTTTACGACAAGCTGCTGCGGGCTCGATTCATGGACGATATTTCCGCGGCTCATGACGTAGACGTTGTCGGCCAGACGGGTAGCCATCTGAAAATTTTGTTCGACCAGGACAATTCCCATTTTCTGTTCACGAAGTCTGGAGATGACGTCGCTGATCTCCTGGACGATCAACGGGGCCAGTCCTTCCGACGGCTCGTCCATGAGGAGGATCTTGGGCCCGCTGACAAGCGCCCGCGCCATGGCCAGCATCTGCTGCTCCCCGCCGCTCAGAAAGCGCGCCTTCTGGCCCTGGCGGCTTCTTAAAACCGGGAAGATTTCGAAGACCTCATCCATGGCCATGGGCCTGATCGCCGTTTCGTCCCGGTAGCTGCACCGGAAGGGGACAACGAGATTTTCGAGGACACTCAGAGACGGGAAGACCCGTCTGCCTTGCGGCACCAGGGCTATGCCGGAGCGCATGATCTCATGCGTCGTTTTCCCCATCAGTTCGGCGCCTTCGAGCAGGATGCTGCCCTTTCTCGGTTTGACGAAGGCGACGATCGAATGGATGAGCGTGGTTTTCCCCACGCCGTTGCGGCCGAGCACAGCGACGATGTTCCCCTTCGGGACCCGGATGGAGACGCCTTGCAGGATGTAGCTGTCCCCATAGTAGGTATGCAGATCAAGGACTTCAAGCATGATGGTCACCCATACCCAAATAGACTTCCGCTACTTCCCGATTGCCGCGGATCTGTGACTCCGTTCCTTCGACCAGAATTCTTCCCTGATATAAAACGGATATCCTGTCCGCTATCTTGAAGGCCACGTCCATGTCGTGCTCGATAAAGAGAATCGTCGTGGAGGGATCGATCCGATTGATCATAGGGACCACCAGCGCCGTCTCTGCGGGGGACAACCCCTGGGTGGGCTCGTCGAGCAGGACGACCTTCGGCTTGCCTGAAAGCGCCAGGATGATCTCGAGCTGCCTCTGTTCGCCGTGTGAAAGATTTCTCACCTGCTGATCCTTCTTGTCCCAGATGTCCCAGTCCTTCAATTGTGATTCGGCGTCTTCGAGCATCTTTTTGCAGGATGACGTTCGTCGATAGAACAGGTATTTGGTGGGAGTCAGCGCCTGAACGCCCATAAAGACATTTTCAAGGACCGTCAGGTTCGGAAAGAGATTCGTTATCTGAAAGGTCCTTGCAAGGCCTAAGGCTGCTCGCCGGTGGGCGGGATAGGCAGTGATCTCCTGACCGAAAAGGCGGATATCGCCGCCGGTCGGCTTGATGACTCCGCTGATGATGTTGAACAGCGTCGTCTTGCCCGCCCCGTTGGGCCCGATGATCGCCCGCTTTTCGCCGATATCGACCGAGAAGGAGCAATCGTAGAGGACCTTGACCCCACCGAAGTTGACGCTGATCCTGTTTACTTCCAATGCATTCACGGCCGCTCCAGATTGCTCCGAGATGGGTTGGCGTTCTTCGGTCGCATAAAGCATACGCAATAAATGTCTCGGTCTCCTCGGCGAATGCTGCACCACGGGAGGAGCCGTTTTCACCTGCGCCCTGCGAGGGTGCCTCTGGTTCCGGCCTTTCTCGACGCTTCACACGAGAAGGGATTTCATCCCCGGCCCCGGTAGAAGCAACCTGCAGGTCTGTTTGCTCGGGCGGGCCCGCCGCACCGCTGACCCGGTATGCCCGAAGCGATCGATACCACGGTGCGGTGCAGGCCGGAGGCCCCTGTGTGATTACTGGGCCCATTTCCCCTTCATATCGAGATAGGGCGTCATCTTCATGTAATCTTGGCCCGTCCAGGTCCAGAACTGGTTGACCATAGGGAATGTCTTGATCGGAACGCTCTGCCATTCCCCGTCGACCTCTTCCACTTTACGGATGTAGCTGTTCTGGATGGTTGCTCCATATTCATCGAATTTCACCGTCCCCCGCGGCGCCTTCAATTCGAGTGAGCGCATGATGCGGACGAATTCGGGGCCCTTGATTTCCCCGTTGGTCTTGTTGAGTGCCTCCGCGATCAACATGCCCGTGACGTAGCCTTGTTCGGCATACAATGTGGGCTTATGTCCGTATTTGGCCGTGAAGGACTTCTTGAATCGATCGTTCTCAGGGGTGTCCAACAGGTAGCACCAGTGCGATTCGGTAACGATGCCTTTGGCGGATGCCCCCTGCTTGGGTAGGATATTGTCGTCCACGAGGTAGCCTTTCCCGATCAGGGCTACCCTCTGGTCGAGGCCGTACTCTGCAAACTGTTTGACGAACCGCAGGGAATCGGCCCCGGCGAAGAAGACCATGACGACATCCGCTTCCTTTGATATTTTGGCCAGATAGGGTGCATAATCCTTTGTTCCAAGGGGCGGCCAGATCTCCTGGACGATCTTCCCGCCCATCTGGGTGAAGGTTCTGCAGATGCCGCCGACATGTTCATAGCCGGCGGCGTAATCGGCTCCCATGGCGACCGCCTTGCGGTAACCGTTTTCATAGGCCCAGACCCCAAGGGGATGCGAGCCGCCGCTGTTGACAAAGGCCGGCCGCACGATGAGCGGGTTGGATTTTCGCTGGGTCAGATCATCTGCGCCGGCATTCGATATGACGAACGGGATGTTGTATTTCTGGACGAATTCGGCCAGTGCGTAGGCCGATCCGGTTCCGACAACCCCTGCCAGGATATCGATGTTGTTTTTCTGGACGAGCTTGCGCGCCATGTCCATGGCCTGGCTGACCTGGTTGCTGCCGATATCTTCGACCAGCACCTCGATCTTGCGGCCTCCGGCCTGATGACCGATCTCCTCCATGTAGAGGTTGAGCCCGTCCCGCATGTCGATCCCGAGGGCCGTATAGACGCCCGAGAGGGAGATGGTGTAGCCGATCTTGACCGGTTCTGCGGCTGCGCTTTCCCGTTGCCCCATGGCGAAAAGACAAACGACCGATAAAAGACAAAAAAAGATAACGCCCATCCCTGTATGGAAACATCGCTTTTTCATCTCGAATCCCCTCCGTGTTCTTCAAAAAGGTTTGTCAATGTTTGGGATCAGCCAACGAAAACACGTTTTCTTCCGGGACAGCGCCTGTTTCTGATTCGGCAAAGGCCGTGCCCGGAAGGTGGATCCATGAAGTCCGTCTCATCTGGATGGCAGGCCGACAAGACAGGTCATTCCTCTTGTTTCGGCTCGGCGCGGGGTCGCAGCATCCGGTTCAGTGCGCCCAGGATGCCTTCCGGGAGGAGCAGGACGACCAGGACATAGACCAGGCCGAGCACCATGAGCCATCGATCGGTGATGCCGCTGACGAAGTCCTGGAGAAAGACGATCACCAGCGCCCCCAGGATCGGGCCGGCCAGGGTCCCGGGACCGCCCAAAATCACCATCAGGAGGGCGGTCGAGGAGAGGATCACGCCGAAGTTCACGGGGTTCGGCGTCAGATCGTAATAGGCGTTCAGAACGCCCGAGATGCCTCCGATGAACCCGGAGATGATGAAGGCAAGGTACTTATACAGCCAGACGTTGAATCCGAGGGCCTTCATTCTGCTTTCGCTGTCCCGGATCCCGCGCAGGGTCAGGCCGAAAGGGGAGTTGATCAGGACCCAGTAGGCGCTGACGGTCAGCAGGAATATGACGAGTACGAAGAGATAGAATGCGCTCGTATCCCTGAGGTCGAGCCAGGGCGCCATCTGCCGCGTCAGAATTCCCGGCAGCCCGTCATCCCCGCCGGTTACGGATCGCCAACTGAATGCGATGCCGTAAAGGACCTGGCAGATGGCGAGCATGATCATCAGGAAGAAGATGTCCTTGGTGCGCGTGGTGAGCAGCCCGAAAACGGCGGCTGCACCGGTTACGACCACGAGTGCCCCCACGCTTGCCAGCCAGGCGCTGTCGGCTATATGACGGGTGAAAATGGCCACTGTGTAGGATGCGATCCCGAAAAATACGCCGTGGCCGACGGAGGCCAGGCCCAGGTGGCCGAGCATCAGGCTGACGGAGGTCGCGAGGATCGAGAGGATCAGCGCCCTGGCGACCAGACCCACGTAATATTCAGGCAGGACCAGGGGAACCACGGCAAGCGCCAGGACCGCTCCAAACACCAGGGCGGGAAGCTGAGATTTCCGCATCATGATTTACCCCACAGACCCGTCGGTTTGAGCGCCAGGATGATGGCCATGGGCGCGAAGATGGTGAACATGGCAAGCTCGGGGAACAGGGCCTTTCCGAAATTGTCGAGAAAGGCGACGATCAGACTCCCCAGAAAGGCCCCCTTCATGCTGCCCAACCCCCCGACGATGATCACGACCACCGCAAAGAGCAGAACCTCCAGGTCCACGCCCGGGTAGACCCCGATGAAGGGACCGCCCAGGACCCCGCTCAGACCGGTCAGAGCGGTTCCGATGATGAAGACGATCGTAAAGAGGGTCGGAACCTTGATCCCGACGGCGCGGGCCATCTTCTCGTCGTCGACGGACGCCCGGAGGATGGCGCCCCACTTGGTCTTTTCCTGCAGGAACCACAGCAGGACCCCGAAAAAGAGCCCGACCCCGATGACAAAGAGCCGGTAATAGGGAAAAATGATGGAACCGGCCACCAGGGACCCCCTCAGAAAGGCCGGCTTGGGAAGGGTCATTGGATCGGCGCCCCAAAGGATGATGCTGATATCCCCGATGATGAACATGCAACCCATCGTGAGAAGAACCTGCAGCAGGCGTTTTCCGTAGATCCTCTGCAGCAGGAATTTCTGCAGGAAAAAGCCGGTAGCAGCTGCAGCCGTTATGCCGGCGAGAATCCCCACGAAGAAATTTCCGGTGGCATTGATGGCGCTGAGCGCGGTATGGGCGCCCAGAAGATAACAGGATCCGTGGGCCAGGTTCAGGATATTCATGAGTCCGAATATCACCGACAGGCCGGCACAGAGGAGAAACAGCAGCATCCCGAAGGACAGGGCGTTCAAGGCCTGTATAATCCAGAAATCCATAAAAACTCCCGAACTTGGTTTGGGATGGCCGGGCCGGATGAGCGTTAAATCCTGGCCCCTGTCTTGAACCCCTCGTGAATGGCGTTATAGAGGCTTCGGGGCATCACGGCGTCGCCGATGACATAGAGTTCGTCGCAGAGATATTCCAGATCCCGGACGAGGTTCTGTTTGGGCGCAAGCGGACCCGCCAGGATGATGGTGTCCGCCGTTAGCGACTGCTCTTTGCCGTCTTTGTCCAGGAAGCGTACCCCCCCGTTCTCGACGGCCAGGGGCTGCGCCTCGGTGTACACATCGATCCCGAGCTCTTTGACCAGTCCCGCATGGCGCCATTTGAACGTCGTGGAGACATCGAAATCCACTCGTCGATTGGGTTCGATCACGATGGGCGTTTTGCCGGCCGAAGCGAGCACCTCGGCACAGGTGAGTCCCACCTTGCCTCCGCCGAGGATGATGACTCGCTTTCCGACCTTGCTCATATCTCCGCTGTCCAGCAGGGCATAGGCATTGACGATGTCTTTGCCGCCGATGCCCGGGATCCTTGGCGGTGCGATGACGGCGCCCGTGGCCACCACGACGACGTCCGGGAAGAAATCCGCCGTGACTTTACGGTCGACGAGCGTATTCAGGCGCACCCCGATGCCCAGATCCGCCACGCGGTGCGTATAGTACTGCAGGAGTTCCAACAGAACTTCACCCCCGCCGATATCTTTGGAGGAAGGGTTGAGCGCACCGCCCAGATGATCGTTTGCCTCGAAGATGACCACTTCATGGCCCCGCTGCGCCGCGGCAACGGCGGCTTCCAGCCCTGCCGGTCCGCCGCCGATGACCATGATCCTCTTTTTGACGACGGCCGGCGCAATGGTGTATTCGGGCTCGACCTCATGGCCTAGGCGGGGGTTTACAGCGCAGATATACGGCTGATTGGCGAACATCTTCGCCAGACAGAGCATGCAGCCGATGCAGGGCTTGATCCGTTCCGGCTGACCGCGCCGCAGTTTGTGGGCCAGTTCGGGATCGGTCAGAAACGGGCGGCAGATCTCCCAATAGTCGAAAACGCCGGTGGCCAGGGCATGATCCGCCGCGTAGGGATCCGAAAGACGGGGGCCGAAGGCCAGGGGGACGTCCCCGATGACCTTTTTGGCCTTTTCGGCCAGGTGCAGCCACTGGGTGCGGCTGACGTCCCGCCCGAGGGCCCCCTGACGCGATTCGTGCCAGCCGATCACCATGCTGATCATGTCCGCTCCGCGATCGGCTGCAATGCGCATGATCTCGATGCACTCTTCGTTGCTGTTCCCGCCGTACTCATCCATCAGTTCCGTTCCGTTCAGACGGATGATCACAAGCCTGTCCGGCCCCACCGCCTTGCGCAGGGCGTCCAGGATCTCCACCATGAACCGGGTGCGCTTCTCGAGGGAGCCTCCGTACTCGTCGGTCCGCTTGTTGGTGAAGGGGGAGAGGAACGTGCTCATCAGATAGCCGAGGAAGCTCGTGACCTCGACGCCGTCGTAACCCGCCTTGATGCTCCGTTCGGCCGCCAGGGCGTGGTCTTCGATCACCTGGGCGATTTCGTCCTTGTTCATGGCGCGCGGCGGGCGGAAGTGCCGCAGGGTCTGCGGGGTGTCCGATGGCTGGACGCAGTACCCGATATCGATCCCGCCGTAGCGCCCGCCATGGAGGATCTGCTGGATGGCGACCGCTTGGTTTGCATGAAAAAGATCCGCAATCCGCCTCAGCCCGGGGATATGTCGATCGTCATTGATACAGAGCTGACGGTGATAGGCCTTTCCCTCCCCCGACGTGTCCGGGTAGGCACCCTGGTTGGTCATGATGGACGCCCCGGTCGATGCAATGACCTGGTCGCGTGCAAATTCTCTTTCAGAAAGGAAGCCGTCCCTTGTATTGAAGTTGCTGACACAGCAGGCCGCGTATTTGATCCTGTTCTGAACCTTGAAGGGCCCGATCGTCCCTTCGCCGAAAATGTGCGAAAAACCGTTTGAATCCATGGCTCTCTCCCTTATTCGTTGGCTTTCCCGGCTGGAGATCTCCCGCTCTGATGCTCGCGTCTTCTTTCAACCGGGGATGAATTCGAAGGATGCGGGTAAGGCACCGACGTTCGATTGCCCTGACGGATCAGGACATGCTTCGAAGATCATGCAGCAACAACTATGCCATGATAAAATAGTCGTGTTTTTAATGACTTCGATATTCGGATGGGAACTGTTTGAAAATTTGTTTCAATGAGGATTGAAATCTTTTTTAAACGGGCTGCCGTGGAGATGTAGAGGAGGACGATGCCATGTTCGGTCGGGGAGAGGCTCTTTCTGGTCCGCAAGGGCGCATAGGTTTGGTTCCGGCGGTTGAATTCGATGCCGAAGAGGTCCATGGGGCGGGCCAAGCCCATGTCTTGGTCCGTTTATCACCCGGGCGGGGAAAGATTGAATGGCGAGGAGGGGTTCTCTTCTGTCAGTCGCAGGGCGTTTACAACGGCTGCCGGGTTGGTGAAGCGGGGATGCTCTGTACAATCTGAACAAAAGCTTGTTATTCGGCGCACCCTTGTTCAGATGCACAGAGCATCCCCCATCAAGTATTTACAGCATTTCGAGGGCGCAGGCCATGGAGACGCCGCCGCCGCCGCACAGGGTCGCGAGCCCGAATGATTTCCCGCGCTTTTTCATGGCGTGAAGGAGGGTCACCATGATGCGGCAGCCGGTGGCGCCGACCGGATGGCCGAGTCCGATCCCCGAGCCGTTGACGTTGGTGATCTCGCGGTTGAGGCCGAGTTCCCGTTCGCATCCGAGGTACTGGGCTGCGAAGGCCTCGTTCAGCTCGATCAATTCGAAATCGGCGAGTCGGATGTCGGGGTTCCGGTCGAGAAGGTTCCGGACCGCCGGGACGGGGCTCAGCCCCATGACGGACGGGTGGCAGGCGCCCCGGCCGACGGCCCGGATGCGCGCGATAGGTTGTTTGCCGAGTTCCCGCGCCTTCTCGGCGCTCATGATGATCATGGCACTCGCGCCGTCATTGATGCCCGAGGCGTTTCCCGCCGTGACCTTGCCGGTCTTCGGGATGAATGCGGGGGGCAGCTTTGCCAGGGCCTCCAGGGTCAGGCCAGGCCTGAAATGTTCGTCCTTGTCGAAAAGAAGCGGCGGCTTCTTTTTCTGCGGAACCTCGATGGGGACGATCTCCTCCCTGAAATCCCCTTCCAGGGTGGCCCTCTCGGTATTGTTGTGACTCCTCAAAGCGACCTCGTCCATTTCCTCCCGCGAGATGTTGTACATCTGCGCGATGAACTCGGCCGTATGCCCCATGATATACGGTTTGCCTTTGAAGAGTTCGAGGGGCATGCCTTCCTTCAGGGGCCCGGATTCCGGGCCGGGAATCAGATGGGAGCCGCAGTGGAGCGCGTGGATCATGGTGTCCACGAAGACCTGGTCCTGCAGCCGGCATCCCCAGCGGGCGGCTGGAACCGTGTAGGCGACACCGGACATATGTTCGACCCCGCCGGCGAGGATGATATCGGCCATGCCCGCCTGGATCATCGCCATGCCGGAGATTACGGATTCCATGGCCGAGATGCACACCCGATTGATGGTCACCGCCGTGACGTGGTCCGGGATGCCGGCCATCAGGGCGCACACACGGGCGACATTCAGGGCGTCGGCCGGCTCGAGGCAGCAACCGAAACGGACATCGTCGATCTGCGCAGGATCGACATCCGCCCGCTTGATGGCTTCCCGCATGACAACGGCTCCGATACGGGCCGCGTTCATGTCCCTCAGGCTGCCGCCGAAGGCCCCTATGGCTGTTCTGCATGCCGAAACGATGACAACGTCTTTCATAAAAAGCTCCTCTGGTTGTAAGGGTGTCCATAGCCCAGACAAACAAGCCAGGCGTTTCATGGTGGGGAGGTGGCCCCGGGTCCCGCCGCTGCGTAGACAGTCCTCGAAATCGAGCGCGCCCCTCAGCCTGTGAGGCCGCGCAACGCGAACCCCACGCTTCGGAGGTCTTGGAAGCAAAGGGCCTCCAGCGCCCCGGGCACCGGAGATGAATGAACATTCATTCTTTTTATGTATAGATGAAACGCGATGGGATGTAAAGAAAAAACCCGCCAGGCGGGCCGGTTTCAGGAAAGGGCGACGCGGCGGGTTCTTGTTCGGATAATATCAACAAGATCAAGCGGTTGCACAAAAATACCCTTGGCGCAACCGCATGGCTGACCTCACGGTCTGATCCGGCAGATTGACACAAGAGTTCTCCGGGCGGAAATCTTTTGCGTGGAAAAGGTTTGCAGCGGAAAAGCGATCAACCCCGATCCGCCGCCAGTTCCTTGAGGCGTTTGGCGTTTTCCTGGAGCCTTTTCTGATCAGCCTTCAGGTTGCCTTTGTTGGGTTTGTCCTTTTTCTTGCGGATGCTTCCGGTTTTCTTTGAATTCGATGCCATGACAATGCTCCTTCAGGTTTACTGACACATCAAATGAGTTTCCATCCGAAAGGAATCTTTTCGGTCAATCTCGGCACTAATCGGCACGTTTGCTTGTGCGGCGACCCACAGGTCGCCTCCGTGCAAACGCTTGATTTCCTGGATATTGGCCAAAAATCCTCATTTCCGAATTAGAAACTTAGTTCTACCGGGAAATCACTTCCGGATGGATACTATCTATCTGCAAATCGAAATAAACCACTAAAATAGCCGTATATGTTCATTTTTGTCAAGCAGAAAGCTACCAAATATCTCACTTGGAAGCTGCCCCGGCAGAACCGGAACCCATCACCCGAATGCCTTGCGGATATAAGCCACAGCGTTTGCAAAGAGGCGGATCCCGTCGCCATCCTGGTTCGGGCAGGGGCGTTCCCCGCGCCTTATGCGCGTCTCTTTCAAACGGGTCCAGTGCGGGTGGTTGGTCCAGTGGTTGAAGGCCTCGGGGTGGGGCATGAGCCCGAAGACCCGTCCTGTAGGATCACAGATGCCGGCAATGTCGAGCAGGGAGCCGTTCGGATTCAGGGGCCACCGGCCTTCCGCTGGATGGCCGTCCGGGCCGCTGTATTGCAACACGACCTGCTCATTACCGAACAGCCTTTTCAGGTCTTTTTCAGTCGCGTAGAATCTGCCTTCGCCGTGGCGCACCGGCATCTCGATGGTCTCGATTCCCCGGGTAAAAACGCAGGGCGAGGCCGGATTGACCTTGAGCCTGACCCAGGAGTCGATGAAGTTACCCCGGTCATTGGAGACGAGGGCGACCCTGCGCTCATGGTACGTTCCGCCGAAGGCGGGGAGCAGCCCGAGGTTCACAAGGGCCTGAAAGCCGTTGCAGATCCCGATCACGAGACGTCCGTCGGCGATGAACCGCAGGATCTCCGTGCCGAGGTGGTTCCGGAGCTTGGCAGCCATCAGGACTCCGGCGCCGTGGTCGTCCGCCCAGCTGAATCCTCCGCCGAGAATCAGGATGTGGTAATCCTCCAGGCGCTCCTTCGAGCCTGACGGGGCGTTGCCGATCAGCCGGTTGAGGTGCACCCGGCGGGGTTCTGCCCCGGCCCTCAGAAGGGAATAGTGCGTTTCATAGTCACAGTTCAATCCGTAGCCGGTCAGAACCAGCGCTTTTACCGTACTCATCGTAAATCCTTGAACGGACCAAGCCAGCTTTCGTAAAGGGCCTCGAGCGGTTCGTCGAGGCCGATCGTCTCACCCTTCCACGTCACGAGGATCCGGCGCTCCCCGCGGACCTCGCCTGCAAGCGCCCAAGGCGCCTCCGGACCGAGGCGGCGCTCGAAGCGTTCCCTGTTCTGCGGCGAGACCGTAACGATCAGGCGCCCGCACGATTCGGAGTAAAGAAGCTGAGTCGGGGCCGGCTCGCCTGCAACGGGGAGCTTTTCGAGGTCAAGCGTGATGCCCAGGTCTCCCGCCATGGCGCAGAGGGCCAGGTGCACCGCAAGCCCCCCTCTCGAGACTGCGCGGCAGGATGCCGTGAGCCCTTCGCGGATGGCCCGGTGGAGTCTTCGGTAGGTTTCCAGACATTCGTCGGGGTCCAGGCGGGGGATGTTCAGCCCCGTATAGCCCATCATCTGATAAAGCTCCCCGCCGCCGAGTTCGTTGCCGGTCCGCCCGATCACGTAGATCAGATCGCCGGCGGCCTTGAAGTCCATCGTCACGCATTCCGCCGCGTCATGCACCACACTGCAGGCGGTAAAGAGCAGCGTGGGCAGGCCGGAGACCTTGCGCCGTTCCCCGTAGGGGCCCTCCAATTTTCCGTCGATATACATACTGTCCTTGCCGGAAAGGAGCGGGATCCCATAGGCGAGGCAGATGTCGCGCAGGGCCTGGTTGGCGCGCACGAGCTGGGCCGCCTTGTATTTCCCGTCCGGGTTGTCGACGGGGTGGTACTGGACGGTTGGCCAGCAGAAATTGTCGACGCCGCTGATTTGCTCCGGATCGGCCCCGACAGCGATAATTTTCCGGACGGCCTCGTCGATGGTCGCCGCCACCATCGGGTAGGTGTCGATCGCGGCATATGTAGGATGGATGGCCTGCGCGACCGCCAGCCCCTTCGGGCTGTCGAGAATCGGCCGGACGACGGCGGCGTCCGTCGGGATGTCGCCATTCACTCCGAGGAGCGGCTTGACGACGCTCCCCCCCTGGACCTCATGGTCGTATTGTCTGGGGATCCAGTTGCGGGCGCAGATATTCGGGCGCGCCAGGAGGCTTCGCAGGAGTGCCCCGTGGCGGCGGGGTTCGGTCACGACCGGCTCGAAAAGCCCCCGTCGTTCGGGCGGGGTCCATTCGGCCTCGAACTCCCACTGGGGAAAATCCGCCTGCAGGAGGTCCATCCGGATGTAGGCGCAGGGGCGGGAGTGATAGTCCAGCCTGAGGTAGCCGGAATCGTTGAACTCCCCGATTACGGTGCTCTCGACGGCATGGGTGGCCGAGAGGGCCATGAAGCGCTCGATGTGCTCCGGTTTGACCGCGATGGTCATCCGTTCCTGCGACTCGGATACCCAGATCTCCCATTGATCGAGGCCCGCGTATTTCAAGGGGACCTTGTCCAGGTCCACCCGGCACCCGTTGCTGAAGCGGGCGGATTCCCCGATCGATGAGGATAGCCCGCCGCCGCCGTTGTCGGTGATGAAGGCGATGAGCCCTTCGTCCCTTGCCTCGAGCAGGAAGTCGTGCATCTTCTTCTGGGTGTATGGGTCCCCGATCTGCACGTGCCCGGCAGGGGTGTGCTCGCTGTAAGTCTCGGAGGCGGCGGTTACGCCGTGGATGCCGTCCTTCCCCACACGCCCCCCGGACATGACGATGAGATCGCCCGGCTCGGTCGTTTTCAGGTGGGAAGGGGCACCGGCCACCCGGGCGGGCATGATGCCCAGCGCGGTCACGAATACCAGGCATTTCCCGAGATAGCTCTCGTCGAAAAGGAGGATGCCGTATGGGGTGGGGATGCCGCTCTTGTTCCCGCCGTCGCGCACCCCCTCGATGACGCCGTCCAACAGGCGCCTCGGATGCAGATGCGGGCTGAGTTCGCCTGCGTAATCGCGCGGACCGACGCAGAACCCGTACATCCCGAGGATCAGTCTGGCGCCTTTTCCGGTCCCGAGAGGGTCTCGGTATATCCCGACGATCCCGGTCAAGGACCCGCCGTAAGCCTCCATGTTGGAGGGGCTGTTGTGGGTCTCTCCCGTGATGACGTAGTTGTGGTCGGGGTCGAAGCGGCCGACGCCGGCGTTATCCCAGAGGACCGACACCACCCAGTCCTTCCGCTTCTGGATTTCCAGCGTGGGGGCCTCGATGCACGTCTTGAAGAGGTTGTCGACGACTTCGGTCGCTCCGGTCGCTAAATCCCGGTAGTGGAAGCGCCCGCGGAAGGTGTTGTGGTTGCAGTGATCGCTGCGGGCCTGGGAGATGTATTCGAGCTCCACGTCGGTCGGGAGGTCGAGGCCCACAGCAGAGCGTTCGGCGCGCACATCCTCCCGCAGGAAATATCGACGGATGACGGGGATGTCCTTGGCGTTGAGGGCGAGATTGCGCGCGTCCGAGATCCTCTGCAGGGTCTCGTCGCTGTCGAGCGGGATCACGTCCACCTGCGGCTCGTGATCCAGCAGGACCCGCGGGACCGGGAACCCGATGCCCTCCGAGGCGTTCCACTCATGCTTTGCGTAAACCCGCCATTGCTGAATGATGCCGTTGGCGAGGAGCCCCTCCGCGATCCGGTCGACCTCTTCCGCGGATAGGTTGCCGCGCAGCTCGTAAAGCGTCGAGGTGTAGACCGCCTCCCCCTCTCCGAAGCGGATGCCGAGGAGGTCCTCGATCGCCTCCACGGCGGTGCTCCCGGCTGTGTCGCGGACGCCGGGGCGGAACCCGACCCAGATCAGCCAGTCGAAGCCGCGTGCAATGGGCGTGAAGGCCGACTCCTCCGTCACCGGATTGGTGAAGATCTCCGTGCGTAAACGTTCGAGCGCATCCGGGGAGAGGTCCGCGGTGCAGGTGAGGACGCGGATGGCCCGGACATCGCCGACATCGCAGCCGAAATAAGCGCGTGCCTTCCTGCGGATCTTCTCTCCCTCGGCGTCTGTCAATTCCGGTTTGAGTCTGATTTCGAGTCTGCTGACCATGGGACGTCCCTGAAAAGGAGGAGGTTTGCGCCGGGCGGCTGGCGGTTTTCTTGCGAACAGCCCCCGGCTGCGTTCACCGCTGACATTAATGAAAACGACCGGGTCAGTCAACCGATTCCTTTCTGAAGGCGGAGCTTGAAATGGCCTGGCTAATGGATATATTATGAATAAATTATTTTAGGGAAAAAATGGCATGAATAAGGACCCCTGTGGACAGGGGCCCGAACAGACAGGAAGAGCTTATGAAAATTGACGATCCATTTGTGCAGGCGGAGAAAGACACCGGAAAGGTGCCTAACCAGAAGGAACTCGAAAAGGAGTTGAGCGAGTACCTTTCGAAGAAATACGGGAGCAGGATCAAGATCGTGTCCCCCTTTGTCTTTCCGCGGCCCGGCGAAGACCGGACCGAGCAGACCCCGGTGGGTTTCGGCCCGGACCGCGAGGGGAAGTTCAACATGCTTCCGGAGGACCTCGAGGAGTACCTCGACAGCTACGTGGTCAAGCAGTCGGAGGCCAAGTCCGTGCTGGCCACCAAGATCTGCACCCATTTCAACCGCATCAAGCACACCGCCCCCCGCAATAGCGGGAGGAAGTCTTCCCGCGTGGGGATGATCAAAAACAATGTTCTGATGATCGGTCCGACAGGCGTCGGAAAGACCTATATCGTCAAACTGATCGCCGAAAAACTCGGGGTCCCGTTCGTCAAGGGCGATGCCACCAAGTTCAGCGAAACGGGGTATGTCGGCGGCGATGTGGAGGATCTGGTGCGGGATCTCGTCTATGAGGCCGGTGAGGACATCGCCCTTGCGGAAAACGGGATCATTTACGTCGACGAGATCGACAAGATCGCCTCCGCACGGAACATCATCGGCCACGATGTGTCGCGGACCGGCGTTCAGAGGGCGCTCCTGAAGCCTATGGAGGAGACGGATGTCGATCTGAAGGTGCCGCACGATCCCATCAGCCAAATCCAGGCGATCGAGCAGTACCGCAAGACCGGGAAGAAAGAAAAACAGGTCGTCAATACGCGCAACATCCTCTTCATCATGAGCGGCGCCTTCGGCGACCTTGCGCAGATCATCAAGAAGCGCCTCCAGAAGCAGGGCCTGGGGTTCGAAGCCAAGGTCACCCCGGCCGAGGTTCCATGGGAGATTCTCAAGGAGGTGACGGCCCAGGATCTGATCGAGTTCGGCTTCGAATCCGAGTTCGTGGGGCGTTTGCCGGTGATCGTCGTCTTCGATGAGTTGACGAAGCCCGATCTGGTCGAGATCCTCAACAACCCCAACAACCCCATCATCATCAGTAAACGCTTGGACTTCAGGTCCTATGGGATCGACATCGCCTTCGAGACCGACGCGATCGAGAAGATCGCCGAGATGGCGGCCGCTCAGAAGACCGGAGCGCGCGGTCTGGTGAGCGTCATCGAAAAGGTCTTGATCCCGTTCGAGAAGCGGCTGCCATCGACCGGCCTGAAGCGCTTTCTGGTAACACTCGATGTGGTGACGGACCCTGAGGCCGAACTCCGGAAGCTCCTGGCCGCCCCGCACGAGCAGGCCGTTCGCGACCGCTATGACCGCGCACGGGAGAGGGAACTCCAGGAGATCGAGAGTTATATCCTGGCGCGGGCCGGTGAACTCGCCGCCCGATCGGGGCTGCGCATCTCCGAAGAACGGACCAAGGTCATCGCGGCGTTGTATTTCGAGACGCTCTCTGATATAAACAGCGCCGTCGAGGCCTTCATGGATATGGTGAGCGAGATTCGGGACGAAGAGGCCCAGTGGCACGAGAAGCTCGAGGTTGGCCTCGAACTGGATGACGGTGCGGTGGACGAGATCATCCTGCAGGCCATTGCGTCCGGTCAGGAGGTCGGCCCGTTGGCCTTTCAGCTCGCCAAGCGTCTGGAATACGGACTCAAGCTCGTTCGGGACCGCTCGGACACGGCGCGGTTCACCTTGACGCGGGAAGCCGTGACGGACATGGAGGGCTTCATAAATGACCTGATCAAGAGGACCTACAGCCGTTCATGTCCATCGGGACAGGCGGAATCATTGGAGGGAACGGAGAGCCCCGGAAAGGCCGCTCGCGATCGCGCAGCGGATTTCGAAGAGGATAGGGACGAACCATGATTGGGATATCGAAACTCTACTGCGGGAGCGTCGAGCCTTCCGACGCCCTGCGCTACGGGCGGCGCTCGAAGGACCTGCCGTCCCACCTGCTGCAGTTTTCCGCCGACAAGAAGCCTGTCGTCGTCTGGAATGTGACGCAGGCCTGCAATCTGAAGTGCGTCCATTGCTATGCCCAGGCCGTCGACAGCCGGCGGGAGGGGGAGTTGACCCATGCCGAGGGGTTGGAGCTGATCGATGACCTGACGGCTTTCGGCGCGCCGGTGCTGCTTTTTTCGGGCGGGGAGCCGCTGGTGCGACCGGACCTGCCCGAACTCGCCGCCTACGCGGTCAAACGCGGGATGCGTGCCGTGATCTCCACCAACGGCACCCTGATCACGAAGGAGAAGGCCCTGCGGCTGAAGGATGTGGGCCTGTCCTATGTCGGAGTGAGTCTGGACGGCATGGAGGAGGTCAACGACCGTTTCCGCGGGAAGGCGGGCGCCTTCCGGGCCGCGATGGACGGGATCCGGAATTGCCAGGACGTGGGCCTCAAGGTCGGGCTGCGCTTCACGATCAACCGTATGAATGTCCAGGAGATCCCGGCCATTTTCGATCTTCTGGAAAAATACGACATCCCGAGGGTCTGCTTTTATCACCTGGTCTACGCCGGGCGCGGCTCGAATCTGGTCGAGGAGGATCTCGACCGGGGCGAGGCCCGCCGCGCGGTGGATCTGATTATCGACCGCACGCGGGATCTCTTCGATCGCAGCCTCGAAAAGGAGGTCCTGACTGTGGACAACCATGCCGACGGCCCGTACCTTTACCTGCGGATGCTGCGGGAGGGAAACCCCCGGGCCCCCGAGGTCCTCCGGCTCCTCGAGATGAACGAGGGGAACAGCTCGGGGCGGGGCATCGGGTGCGTGAGCTGGGACGGCGAGGTCTATGCAGACCAGTTCTGGCGGCATTATGCCTTCGGCAACGTCCGCAAAAGACCCTTCAGTGAGATCTGGATGGACCTGTCGAACCCCCTCATGGCAAAGCTCAAGGAGAAAAAACGCCATGTGGAGGGCCGGTGTACTCGGTGCCGGTGGCTGGATGTCTGCGGGGGCAATTTCCGGGTGCGGGCCGAGGCGGTCACAGGGGATGTGTGGGCGGAGGATCCGGCCTGCTATCTCACGGACGAAGAAATTGCCCCCGTGTCTGAGGACGTTGCGAGGGCGACGGGAACGGATAGAGAACGATGATTTTAAGACCACGGAGGCTGAGGAAATCGGCCGCGTTGAGAGATATGGTGCGGGAGACGGCGCTGTCGGTAAAGGACTTCGTTGCCCCGTTGTTCGTCAAACCGGGGGAGGAGTTGCGCGACCCGATCCGATCGATGCCGGGGCAGTATCAGTTCAGCGTGGACACCCTGGTCGACGAGGGGGAGGCCCTCTGGGAACTCGGCATCCCGGCGGTGATCCTCTTCGGGCTGCCGGACGCCAAGGACGCGACGGGAAGCCGCTCCTGGGCCGATGACGGGATCGTGCAGATGGCCGTGCGGGCCTTGAAGGAGCGCCTGCCCGACATGGTCGTCATCACGGATGTGTGCCTTTGCGAATACACCGACCACGGCCACTGCGGGTTGATCCGCGGGGGGGAGGTCGACAACGACGCGACCCTCGAACTGCTCGCCCGGCAGGCCGTGTCGCATGCCCGGGCAGGGGCGGACATCGTCGCCCCTTCCGACATGATGGACGGCCGCGTGGCGGCTATCCGCAGGGCCCTGGACGATGCGCGGTTTTCTTCGGTCGGGATCCTTTCCTATGCGGTCAAATACGCCTCCGCGTTCTACGGGCCTTTTAGGGAGGCCGCCGATTCGGCTCCGCAGTTCGGAGACCGGACGACCTATCAGATGGACCCGGCCAACGCGCGCGAGGCCCTCAAGGAGGCCCGGCTCGATATCGAGGAGGGCGCCGATATGATCATGGTCAAGCCCGCCCTGGCCTATCTGGACATCATCCGTCGGGTGCGCGAGATCTCGGTCCTCCCCCTTGCGGCTTATCAGGTGAGCGGGGAATATGCCATGATCAAGGCGGCGGCCGCCAACGGGTGGCTCGATGAAAGGCGCGTCATGCTCGAGAGTCTGACGGCGATCAAGCGGGCAGGGGCCGACATCATCCTGACCTATTTTGCGCGCGACGCCGCCGTGTTGATGTGCTGAGGCTGACGCGATGCATCCTGATATGCCATCCCACGGAAAGAAGATGCCGGCCGGCCACGGGTCCCAGCTCCGGCTGGTCGCCTGGGAGATCACACGGCGCTGCAACCTGAACTGCGTCCACTGCCGGGCCTCGGCCGAGCGCGGCCCCTACCCGGGCGAACTCGATCATGCGGCCTGCAGCGACCTCCTGCGCCAGATCAGCCGCGTGGGCAGCCCTATCATCATCCTGACCGGCGGGGAGCCGCTCATGCGGGAGGATGTCTTCGACCTCGCGCGGGAAGGCACCGAGATGGGGCTCAGGATGGTCATGGCGACCAACGGGACCCTGCTCGACGTGTCTATGGTCGAACGGATGCGCAACTCCGGCATCCAGCGGGTGAGCATTTCCCTGGACGGCGCCACCGCGCCCGAACACGATGCCTTCCGGCAGGTTCCGGGGGCCTTCGATCAAACCCTGCGCGGGATCCGTTACCTGCGGGAGGGCGGGATCGAGTTCCAGGTCAACACGACGGTTACCCGCCACAATGTCCACGTGATCGACCGCATCCTGGATCTGGCGGTCGAGCTGGGCGCGGCAGCCCACCACATCTTTCTGCTGGTGCCGACCGGGCGCGCGCGGGAGATGGTGAACCAGGAGATCGAGGCCAACCAGTACGAGGAACTCCTGCACTGGTTCTACCGGATGCGGGACCAGGTCCCCCTGCACCTGAAGGCCACCTGCGCGCCCCACTACTACCGCATCCTGCGCCAGGAGGCGCATGCCCGGGGCGAGACCGTCAATTTCGAGACCTACGGCCTCGATGCTGTCACACGCGGCTGCCTGGGCGGAACGGCCTTCTGCTTCATCTCGCACGACGGAATCGTGCAGCCCTGCGGCTACCTGGAGCTGAACTGCGGGGATCTTAAACGCTCTTCCTTCGAGGAGGTCTGGCGTGAGTCGCCCGTTTTTCTGAAGCTGAGGGATTTTTCGGGCTACGAGGGGAAATGCGGACGGTGCGAGTACCTGCGGGTCTGCGGCGGCTGCCGCGCGAGGGCCTATGAGGCGACCGGGAATTTCTTGGCCGAGGAACCGCTGTGCGCCTACCAGCCCCACGCGCACACCGGCGCAGGCGGTAAAACATAGCGACCGTTTTCGAATGGAAGCCGGCCGGTTTGGGAAGCGGATATGGATGACACCGACAAGGCGATTCTAAACGAGATTCAGTCCGATTTTCCGATTTCGCCCAGGCCTTACCAGGATCTCGGCGAACGGTTGAATCTAGCCGAGGAAGAGGTCATCTCGCGCGTACAAAGGCTCAAGCAGGCCGGCATCATCCGCAGGATCGGGGGCAACTTCCATTCGCACCGGCTCAATTTCACCAGCACCCTTTGCGCGGCCAGAGTTCCGGCCGAGCATGTGGAGCGGTTTGTCGCCGCCGTAAACCGCTACCCCGGAGTGACCCACAACTACTTGAGAAACCATCCCTACAACGTCTGGTTCACCTTCATCGCCGAGGACATGGATTTTATCGAGCAGGCTCTTGCCGAGATATCGGCTGCGACCGGCGGGGTCGAGATCCTGAACCTTCCTGCGAAGAAGATGTTCAAGATCAAGGTCGATTTTGAGATCGGGTAGGGATATTTCAAGCCCGATTGCCCTGCCGCCGTCCGATCCACCTCGAGTGTGTGTCTTTGAAAAACCACATTCGGGGGGTGCCGCAGCGCGCCGCTCTCTTCTTTTTTTTCCGCTTTGAAGTAACCTTTCGATTCAAATTGCCTCTAAACCATGTGAAGATGTCTTCATTCTGAAGTCATCTTTGGCACGCGGGTGCTTTCAAGCGGGGCATGGATGACGGCCTGCTGTCGGCGCGGCCAGTCGCGTTGGTTCCCGTTGGACGTTCAGGAATCAACCCCGCGGGTAGCTTGCAGCTCGATCGAGAGCATCCTGCAGACCTGGGGGCGGCGGGTCGACGCAGCGGGGTCGGGCAGGAGCAGGCAGATAGGAAAGAGGTCGTTTTCGGGTGGAAAGCCAGGGATTGGACCGTGTCTAAATGGTTTCAAAGCGACTGATGAATCGTTCTTGATGCACCTCATTTTACCGGAGAAAAGGAGACGGACAATGGCGGAGAAAAAGGAAAAATTGATTTTTATCACGACCTGCGCGGAGGAAAACCCCGACAAGGCCACGCTGCCGTTTGTACTGGGAAACGCCGCGCTCGCTAAGGACGTGGAGGTGATCGTGGTCCTTCAGTCGATGGGGGTTTACCTGGCGATGAAACAGTATGCGCGCCACGTCAAGGCATCGGGCCTGCCGGCGCTCGAGGAACTGCGGGACCTGTTCCTGGAGCACGGGGGGAAACTGTGGGTCTGCGACCCGTGTATCCAGGCACGGCAGATTGCCCCCGAAGAGCTGATCGAGGGCGCAGAGGTGGTGGCGGGTGCAACGCTCGTGGATGGGATGCTCGATGCCAAGAGCGTGGTGGCGTATTAAAGCGGTTTTCTTCGGAGCTGCCGACTTTTCGTTGCCGGGAAAAACAAAGGCGCCCCGCCTTCCCTTTTCGAGGAGGGTCGGGGCGTCGACTTTTCTACATTCTGATCTTGGCGTCGGTCTTTTCGGGATGCTTTTGCAGATGCCGGTACCGGTTCATGGCGGATTCGGTCAGACGCTCGAGGACGCGGGAGAGGTCTGAATCCGCCAGGACATCCTTGAATGCCGCGAGCGAGAGCAGCCGTTTGCTGATTTTGTAATGCGGCGCCTGATCGGGAAGCAGGCTGATGTCTTCGTTTTCGAGTTCGACCGCCCCTTCCAGGATTTTATCCACCAGGTCCGTGGCGGACTGCACGAAAAACTTCTTCACGTCTTCGGTCGATTCCGCCTTGTTCAGCTTGTCCCTGAAATGGGGCAGGATCAGGTTTTCGTATTTGGTGAAGGAAATCTGTTTTGTCATGGCAACCCTCCCATATGGGTTTCGATCGAGCATGCGGCGGACCGGATGGAAACCAACAGTTTCCATCCGGAAATGGTCTTTTTGGCCAATCTCGGCGTCAATCTGCACGTTTGCTTGTGCGGCGACCCACAGGTCGCCTCCGCGCAAACGCTTGATTTCCTTGATATTGGCCAAAAATCCTCATTTCCGGATTGGAAACTGGGTTGTACCGGGAAATCATTTCCGGATGGAAACCAACTAGCTGTTCGCTGGTTTCAGAACCGCGTAAAACGTACCTTTGCTCCGTTTGACCAGCAGCAGAAGCCCCGCTTCCTGAGTGGCCGTTTCGAGGGCCTCCCTGTAGTCCTCGAGGTTCTTGACCGGCTTACGGTTGATTTCTTTGATGAGGTCGCCCGACTGAAGCCCGGCCTCCTGCGCCGCACTGCCGCCTTTGACGCTCGAGATGACGACCCCTTCTTCCTTTGAATCCAACCCGAGGTGCCTTGCGATCTCAGGCGTCATCTCCTGGACGGTGATGCCCCAGGGGGTTTCTTCCTCCTGTCCTTTCGTGGCAGGTTCGCCCTTCTCGCCATCCGGCATGGTCCCGATCAGCAGATCGAGATTCCTCTGCTGCCCGTTGCGGACGATCTGCATCGGGATCTTGCTCTCGGGGGCGGTCGCCGCGACGGCCCTTGAAAGGGAATTGGCATCCTGGACGTTTTTTCCGTTGAACTGCAGGACGATATCCCCGCGTTTGAGGCCCGATTTTTCCGCCGGACTGTCGGCGAGCACGTCGGAGATCAGGACCCCGCTTGTGTTCTGAAGCCCGAAAGACTTGGCGAGTTCAGGCGTGATATCCTGGATCATGACGCCGAGCCACCCCCGCACGATCCTGCCGGTCTTGAGCTGCGGCAACAGGCTCGTGGCGACGTTGACCGGTATGGCGAAGCCGATCCCCTGGCCATGGGCCACAATAGCCGTGTTGATCCCGACCACCTCCCCGTCCATGTTGAAGAGCGGGCCGCCGCTGTTGCCGGGATTGATCGCGGCATCGGTCTGGAGAAAGTCGTCATAGGGGCCGGCTCCGATCACACGTCCTTTGGCGCTGATGATGCCGGTTGTCACCGTATGTCCGAGGCCGAAGGGGTTCCCCACAGCCATGACCCAGTCTCCGACACGGATGCTGTCGGAGTCCCCGAGCCTCGCCGGCTTTGGAAATTCTCTGTCGGGCGTGACCTGAATCAGGGCCAGATCGGTTTTCGGGTCCCTGCCGATGATTTTGGCATCGTACTCTTTTCCATTTTCAAGCTTGACCTTGATCTCCGTGGCTTTTTCGACGACATGGTTATTGGTCAGGATGTAGCCCTCCTCGCTGATGACGAGGCCCGAGCCCAGGGCATGGGTTTTCAACTCGCTTTCGCCCTGATTGCCGAAGAAGCGGTTGAAGAAGTCATCCCCGAAGAATTCTCGAAACGGGGAGTCCGGGCCCATAAAGGGGTGCAGGGGGGATTCCTTGATCACCTGAGTGGTCGAAAGATTCACGACGGCGTTTTTGACCTCGTTGGCCAGATCGGCGAAAGACGTCGGCATCTTGCTGCCGAAGCCCGGGAATGCGGCGCTGGACGGTGAGGCGAGAAGCACCGTGATCAGAAGGGTGAGAGATAACTGCAACACCGCGCGAATGCTCATTTTTCCTGGATGGATCATGGGTCTGTTTTCCTCCGGTTTGTATGGGTTAGTCGTTTGAACCAGACCGTTCACGGCACTGCTTAAAGGGACGCTCACTCGAGCGGGAGTTGCACGTAGCCGGTCCGCCCGCTCCGATGGTCCATTGCCAAGAAGGTGATCCTGCGGTGGCGCGGGTTGGTGGCGCTGATTTCTTCCCAGAGCGTTTGGACGTCCTTGATGCTCTTCCCGTTGACCTCGAGGATGATATCACTAACCTCGAAACCGGCCCGCCCCATGGGTCCGCTCGGGTCGACCCAGTCGATCACGAGGCCCTGGCGGATCTTCCGCCCGTATTTCCGCGCATCCTCAGGCCCGAGCGGACGCAAATCCGCCCCGAGTTTGGTGCGTAGAGAGATCGATTCCATGTCGTGGACGTCCTGCGGGTTGCCCACCTGCACGGGAATCATCAGCTCGGCGCCGTTTCGCCAAACCTTCATTTGGACTGCCGAGCCGATTGTACTGCCGGCAATGAGATTTCTCAAGTCCGCAGAGTCCGTGACCGGCTTGGCATTGTAGCTCAGGATCACGTCGCCTCGTCGGAGGCCGGCCTCACCGGCCGGGCTCTTTTCGACCACATCGGCGACCAGCGCACCTTTCGATTGTTCCAGATTGAAGGATCGGGCGAGAGGCGGGGTGATGTCCTGGAGGCTCAACCCCATCCAGCCCCGTGAGACCTTGCCGTGCGCAATGAGTTGGTGGGCGACGTGCAGCGCCATGTTGGCGGGGATGGCGAAGCCGATGCCTTCGAATCCGCCCGATTGGGAGACGATGGCGGCGTTGACCCCGATCACCTCACCCTGCAGGTTCAGGAGCGGGCCGCCGCTGTTGCCCGGGTTGATGGCGGCGTCGGTCTGGAGAAAGTCCTGATAGCTGCTGGGGCTGAGAATCCCCCGCCGGTGCTTCGCACTGATGATCCCTTGGGTGACTGTGTGGTCGAGTCCCCTCGGATGCCCGATCGCCACCACCCAGTCACCGACCTCCATCTTGTCGGAGTCGCCGAAGGCGACGTGGGCGAAGGGCTTCGCGGCATCGATCTTGAGTACGGCCAGGTCTGTCTGGGGTTCGGTCCCGATCAGTTTGGCAGGGTACGATTCGCCGCTTTCGATCAGGACCCTGATCTCAGTGGCCCCCGAAACGACATGATTGTTGGTGAGGATGTGTCCGTCGACATCCATGAGGATCCCGGACCCTATGCCACGGTACTCCCGGTTGAATTCCCGCGGCATCCGTGGCAGGTCGAAAAAAAACCGGAAGAAAGGTTCGTCCTCGAAGGGAAAGAGCGGGTTGGGGATGCTCTGGCGCTGGACAACCTCGATATGCACCACCGCCGGGATATTCCGTTTGGCGACGACGGAAATGGCCTTGCTGAGGTCGATGGGGCCGGAAATGATCGCCGTCTCCGCCGAAAGGCCTCCGGGTGCCGCCATAAAACCCGCCGAGGAAAGGCATGTGAGCATAAGACAGACATACCCGAAACAAACGGACCGTGCGTTTACCATCGTTCCTTTCCTCGATACCCTGATCGTCCCGATATCTGAAAGACCACCGGACATGATGGAGGTTCTCAGGAGAGTTCCTCGAGCGGCACGTCGAATGTGCCTTTCGGAAACGGGATGGGTACGCGGCGCTTCGATTCTTCCTGGTCCAGCTGCTCGGCGAGCGCCTTGGAAAAACGCCTGCCGATCGGGCACTTCCGGCATATATCGAGACCGCTCCGGCGTGCCATGCCGTATTCGTCGTTGGGGATTTTCAAGTCATCTCTCTGCGCCATGCGATAGCGCAGGGCGCAGGCCCGCTTCGTGATGCGCAGACTCCCCGGCTGCCGGGTGCACTGGATCACTTCCAGCTGATAGGGACCTTGTTCCAAAACGGATTTGCGGACTGCAGACATGATACTCCTCCTTCTCTCGAGGTGAAAGCCTGTCTTTTGCGGTGCAGTATAAGGGGTGGAATATTTCAGCGGCATTGCCGAAAAATTACAAATGTGTAATAAATCAATATTCAGTGCCGTTTCGGAAGATCCTTCAGCGGCCGCCGGTCAGGATTGGACCGGAAGGAAGATCCTGAAGCAGGACCCTTTGCCTGGCTGACTTTCGACCTGGATACGCCCCTTGTGCGCCTCCACGATGGCTTTCACGAGGCTCAGGCCCAGACCGAGCCCTTTCTGGGAGCGGCTTTCATCCCCCCTGTAGAGCCGGTCCCAGATCTTTGTGAGGTTCTCCTCGGGGATGCCGATGCCGGTATCGGTAATGCCGATAACCATCTCTTCGTCCTCGATCCCGGCCTCTATGTGGATTTCCCCCCCCTCCAGGGTGTATTTGAGGGCGTTGTCCAGAAGATTTGCCAGGGCCTGCCCCAGGCGGGTCTGGTCGGCGGTCAGCATGAGCCCGCCGGGGGCTGCGACGCTTACCTCGATCCCTTTCTCCTCGGCGATGACTTCATAGAGTTCCATGATCCTCTCCAGAAGTTCGTTGAGGCTGAAGGTGCGTTTCCTCAGTACCATGGCGCCGGTTTCCGCCTCTGAGATATCCATGAGGGTGTTCAGCAGCGTCAGGACCTTTTCGGACTCTTCGACACAGTCCGAAAGGGCCTCGCGCAGGATGTCGGGGTCGCAGGTCTCGCGGCGGAGGGCCATCTCAGCGATGCCCCGCAGCCGTGTCATCGGAGTACGCAGATCGTGCGCCACGTGGTCCAGAGATCCGCGCATCGCCAGGATGAGCGCCTCGATCCTCGAGAGCATCTCGTTGAATAGGCGCACGAGTTCATCGAGTTCATCGTTCGAATGCGGGCTGGGCACCCGGGTGGTCATGGTGTCGAGATCGATGGACTGGACGGTGTGGATGAGGTGGCGGATCGGTCTCAGGGCACGGAACGAAAAGGCGGCGCCGCCGATGAGGCCGAAAAGGACGAACGGAATGGCGATGGTCATGAAGGTCTTTCGGAAGCGCTGGAGCAGCTTCACCTGCTCTTCCGCACTCTTCCCGATCTGGAGCCAGTTTCCGTCCGGGAGCCGCACACGGGCGATCTCGAGGTAGTTGGGTCCGCCGCCGGACGCGGGCAGACGGAACCATTCCTCGGTCGAAGACGGATCGGTGTTCTCGAGCCGTTTGATATCGAAGTCGGCCCACTGATAGGGGATATCCAGGAAGAGCGTCGCGTTCAGCCGATCGGCGATGCGGATGAAAAACCGGTCCTCCTGCGCGAATTTCTTTTCGACGCGGTTCTCCTGTTCGACGAGGGCGGTGCCTCCAGCCTGATACAGAGAGATCAGTTTGAGCATCTGGGCGTTGATGGAGGCCTGATTCTGCGTGCGGTACGTGGCATTGAGGAAAAAGTAGGTCAGCACGAACAGGCAGAGGGAACTCAGGATGAAGACCGTCGAATACCAGGCCGTCAACCTGAAGCCGATCGTCCGGGTGATTCTACGCATCCGGTCTAAAAACATACCCCACGCCCCGAATCGTCTGGATGGATTTTTTCTGAAAATCCTTGTCGATCTTGTTTCGCAGCCTGCAGACCAGCACATCGACCACATTGGTCTGGGGGTCGAAGCTGTAATCCCACACGTGTTGCAGGATCATGGTCTTGGATACGACCTTGTCCGCGTTGCGCATGAGGTATTCGAGAAGGCTGAATTCCCTCGGCTGAAGGTCGATCCGCTGGTTGTCGCGGTAAACCTCCCGCTTGAGGAGGTCCACGCTGACCCCGCCCATGGAGAGGGAAGCGGCCTCCGAGTGCCCGCCGGCACGACGGAGGAGGGCCTGGATTCGGGCGAGGAGTTCCGTGAAGGCAAAAGGTTTCGTGAGGTAGTCGTCGCCGCCGGTCTGCAGCCCCCGCACGCGGTCATCCACCGAGCGCTTGGCGCTCAGGATGATGACGGGGGTGCTGAGCCCCTCTGCGCGGATTTTTTCGATCAGGGACAGCCCGTCGAGGTGCGGCAGCATGATATCGATGACCGCCGCATCGTAGTCTTCGGTAAGGGCCAGATCGAGCCCGCTCAGACCGTCCGGTGCGGTGTCCACCGCAAAGCCGGCCTCCTTGAAGCCTTTGGAGACGAAGCCGGCGATCTTCTCATCATCTTCAACCACCAGAATGCGCATGAGTCGTCCTCAGTTGGCGTCCATCCGGAAATGATTACCCGTCACAACGAAGCCTCCAATCCGGATCTGAGGATTTCTTGCCTATATCAAGGGAATCAGCCGTTTGAATGGAGGCAGCCTGGTGATCGCCGTAAACAAACGCTCGGATTGACGCTGAGATTGGCAAAAAAGCCCTTTCCATATGAAAACCCGTTGTATCCCGCCTGCAGCGCCGGCGCCGGGATCGAGGCCCCGGCCGCGCAGACGGACGTTTTCGAACGTGCCCCGGAAATCCTGCTCCATAAGGTGGCTTCCGGACGTCGATGTGCGGTATTCATTTGCGACTGAACACCATTTGATGTAAAAAATTCATATGTTAAACTAATTACAAATTATCGAGGGTCAAGATCTTTTCTGCCATGCATCACTATATTACGTCCCGGGTCCCGGAGCGCCGGTGAGTGTCCTTGGATCCGTTTCGAAAAGTGGGAGTTCTGGTTGTGAGAGAGAGGCTTGGCTTCATTCTTGCCCGGCTCTACCGCCGGGCAGGCGCTTTGCAGCCGTTGAGCGGCATCGACGCGGATGGGCAGTTCAGGCCGGAGGAGGACGGAGCGGAGGCGGCGGGCAGGAACCTGAACGCTGCCTTTCTGATCCGGCTTTGCGGAAAGGGAGATCCGCAGCGCAGCCGCGCCCGTGCCTGTTTTGCGCATCTTGCCCGGGATCCGCGCTGGGCGCCCGTTGCGAACTTCTACGAAAAGGCCCTGAACCGGCTTCCTCTCGAACTCGATGAAGCGGTCCGCCGGGACGGGGGAAGGTACGCTCAGGAGATCGCACGCCTCAACGGTCTCGCAGCGAACGCCGGGGAGGCGTTCGCTGGACTCGATGCGCTGGAGGCATGCTGGCGCGTCTTCTTCCCCGAGGGGGTGGGGCTCTTGCGGGATGCGGGGCGCGCGGTCGACGCCCTTCGCGAAACGCGTCTCATCGCCCTGACCGGCCTCAATGAGAGGCCCATCGAACGGCCTGCCGCCGAAGTCCTCTTTGCCTCGAATGTGCTCCTGACGCGGCCTGCCGAAGGGGGTGCAGGAGGCGGGACGCGCTGCAGTGCTCGAATGCGGGACCGACTCGCGGAACTCCAGGATGAGCCGCAGCTTTTCTGGTACGATCATCCCATCCCAATCGGGGTCGATCCTGCACGCAACGAGGTGCTCTACGGCCTCCGGGGGCTCGATCGGGCCGTCGCCTTCGAGAAGCGCAACGGCGTCGTGTCGCCTGACGAGCGTCTGAGCTGCGTCCTTTCGGTGTCCGTGACCCACGCGGGACTCGCTTCTCTCGCAAGGGATTACCTCGAAGAGTCGTTACGGGAAGGCCTCGAAGGGCTCCCGCACCTGCGGGTCTATGCCCTGACGGAGGCGGATGCCGAAAGGCTCCACGCAGAGGTCCTGAGGCCCGCCGCCGAGCGGTATCTGGGTGCCGCCGATCTCGAGACCCTGCTTGCGGTTTGGGGGGTCAACGGTGAATACGGCCGCCATTACACGTTTCTGCGCGCCCTGGCGGCCTTCTGGCAGGTGATGATCGACCCGCGCGTACGGGCGACCTTCAAGATCGATCTCGATCAGGTCTTTCCTCAGGAGCAGTTGGTCGGCGAAACCGGCTGTTCGGCCCTTTCCCACCTCAAAACCCCCTTATGGGGTGCGACGGGCATCGACGCCCGGGGGGAAAAGGTCAACCTGGGCCTCATCGCCGGGGCCTTGGTCAATGCGGAGGATTCTCATCGATCGCTTTTCGTGCCCGATGTGCCATTGCCGGACCCGGCAGCCCTGGAAGGGGACGATTGGGTCTTTTGCAGTCCGCTGCCGCAGGCCGTGTCTACCCGGGCCGAGATGATGACACGCTACGATCGCGGCGTGCTGGACGGGCGCAGAAGCTGCATCCAGCGCATCCATGTAACCGGCGGGACCTGCGGCATATGGATAGAGCATCTGAGGCGCCACCGTCCCTTTACGCCGACCTTCATCGGGCGGGCGGAAGACCAGGCCTATCTCCTGTCGTGCCTTTTCGGATCGGACGGGGAGTCCCTGCGCTACGTCCACAAACCGGGTCTCATCATGCGCCACGACAAAGGGATTTTCGCGGCGGAGGCCGTCCGCGCCGCCACCGCCGGCAAGCAGGTGGGCGACTATATCCGTATGCTGCTTTTCACGGAATACGCGAGGGCGCTTCCATGGCCCGTGGAGGAGATCAAAGGCGTGGTGGATCCCTTTACAGGCTGTTTCATATCGCGGATACCGGTGACGACGGCCGTTCTGCGCTTGGCCCTGAAGGCTGCGCGGATGTTTACGGGAAGCGATTCGAAAACCGCCGGCGAACTCCTGGAGGGGGGAGCGGCGCGCCTCGGTCCGTTGATCGAGGGCCTGACGGGAGGCGGGCGGAACGTACTCGGCGAACGGTTTGGCGCGGAGCGGCGCGCCTGGGATGATTATTACGATATGCTCGATGCGATGGAGAAGGCCCTGAACAAGGGAGACCCTTTCGCACGCCGTCTCGAGGCGGAGGCGCGCAGGATTATCGAAGGGTGTGAACTGAAGCTGTAGCAAAGCGGGTGCACCCGCTCGGGGCGCCTTGCTTTTGGATGTTCAGCCGGTCTTCGATCGAGCGGCGGCCTGCGGGTGGCCTTCGCTGCAGCCCGAGGCCTCTGCGCGCCTCCGGGGCGGAAAGCCACGGCCTCACAGGGCGGGGACGGCAAAGACCCCCTGCTATCATCTCCGATTTACTTATATTTCAGGATTGACACATCCAGGCGGATTCCGTAGATTGTCTCCGTGGCGGCCCTCGGGGATCCAGCGTTCCAGGGGACGCCGGCATTTTCGCCGGAGCGGCTCCGCGGCCGTCCGACCTCCCTGGCGGGCGTTTTTTCTTCTGCCGGAAGGGGTCTTCCTCGATGATCGGAACGGCCTATTAGGCCGTTGCAGGCGTTTGGCAGGTGTGGTTGGCAGCCGCCCGGTCCCGTTTTGCAAGGGATGCGGGAGAGGTGGGCTGCCTGAGGGCTCGAAGGTTTGCCGGCGTATGACGGCCCCTTTCTGTCCGTCGATCCGCAAGGAGAGCCATGCAAGTCACATTCTGGGGCACGAGAGGGTCCATTGCGGCTCCCGGCCGGGATACGGTCGTCTTTGGTGGCAACACCTGCTGTGTGGAGGTGACCACGGCCGGCGGGCGGACTATCGTCATCGACGCGGGCTCGGGCATCCGCGAACTGGGGGAGAGGCTCGCCGCCCTGGAAGGTGAGCGTGAGATCCTCCTCCTGATGACGCACAACCACTGGGACCACGTTCAGGGGTTTCCGTTCTTCAAACCGGCGTACTTCAGCGATTGGACCATCCGTGTGGACGGTTTCCACTCCTGCATGAAGGGGCTGCGGGCCATTTTCGACAATCGGATGGGCGACGGGTTCTTCCCGATCGGTTTCGAGGAACTCAAAGCCGACATCCGTTTCATCGACCGGATCGGAAAGGGGCCTCTTGTGTGGGACGACGTGTCGATCGATGCCATGCCGCTTCAGCACCCGCAGGGGGGCGTGGGCTTCCGGTTCAGGGAGGATGGCCGGTGTTTCGTCTTTCTGACGGATAACGAACTGCGCGAGGACGCCTGGGTGGGGAGGAAGCCTTCCGATTACGTGCGGTTCTGTCGGGAGGCGGACCTGCTGGTTCACGACGCCCAGTACACACCGGGCGAGCATGCCGAAAGGCGTGGCTGGGGGCATTCGGACCAGGTTGCGGCGGTCGACCTTGCGGTAAAGGCCGGGGCGAAGCGTCTGCTGCTTTTTCATCACGACCCTGCCCGCGCGGATCAGGCCCTGTCGATGATCGTGGAGGATTGCCGCCGTCTGCTTCAGGGTCGGGGTGCTGCGACGGAGATCGACGCCGCGCGGGAGGGCGCGCAGGTGCGGGTTGGGCCTCGGTGATGTCCGTGAAGGAAAATCATCATTCCGGGTTGGAAATTTGTCCGCGATCGATAAAGATTTCCGGATGGGCCGGACCGAAGAGGCGCGGGGAGGTGCAGTGGGCTTGGATGAGGCTGGGTCGCGGGAACTGATTTTTGTCATCGGCGGGGCGAGGAGCGGCAAGAGCCGCTGGGCTCAGGAGCATATTGAACACTCTTCCACGGCGCCGCTTTACATCGCGACCGCAGAGGTGACGGATGATGAGATGGCCGAGCGCATCCGCATGCATCAGGCGGCGCGGGGTCCCCGCTGGCGTCTGATCGAGGAGCCTCTGGAGCTCGAAAGGGCGCTCCGATCCGCGCCGCCGGAGGTGGACGGCATCCTGATCGACTGCCTTACCGTCTGGCTCAGCAACGTCCTGCTCAAAAAGGGCGAGGATGCGGTCCCGGCTTTCCAGGCCCGGCTGATGGAGGCCCTGGAGGGGCGGTCCTGCCTGATGGCGGTCGTCGCGAACGAGGTGGGGATGAGCGTCGTCCCCGCGCACCCGTTGGGGCGGACCTTCCGCGACATGGCAGGTTGGCTGAACCAGCGTGTCGCGGCTGCGGCCGACCGGGTGGTGATGACGGTGGCCGGTCTGCCCATGGTGCTCAAGGCGGACGGGAAGACGGCTGCTGTAGGGTGCCGCGGGCCTGAAGAGAGATGACTTCCGGGCCGGGGCGAAAGCGCATCCGGACCCCGAGCGGCTCCTTCGCCGCGCCATGGACTGCAAGGCCGAAAGGCCCGGCCATTCGGCCGGAAGAAAGGAGTAGATATGTTCAAGCTGATTAGAATGGATCAGACAGGCGGGGAGCGCAAACCCGGTCTCCGTGTCGATATCGACATCACCGTGGGCGGGAAGGCAGTGCCCTGCCCCTGCACCGAGACCTGCTTCGACGAGCGGTCCTTCGCCGCCGGGATCGAGGCGCTTCAGGACGCTCTGGCCGGCCTTCTCGAAGAGGGGAGGCGGTTCCTTTCCGGCGCGGCCAAAAGCGGCGCCGCCGGGCTGAACCCTGAGGATTCACCGGAAAAGACCTGGGCCGCACTCTCGAAGATACCGGGCGAGGAGGATTTCATCCTGGCGTTCAACAGTCTCGACGATGCCAAACGTGCTGAAACCTCCGATTACATCCTCACGCAGTGCAGCATGTTCAGTGGAAAGGGGGCCGTTTTTTCGAAGCGGTTCAATCATGCCAGAGGTCTGCTGGAATAGCGGCCGGCGAGCCCTCCCTGACGTTGCTTTCATTGCCCCTCGTGCTTAAGTTGTTCCCATCTGGAAATGGTCTTTTTGACCAATCTTGGCGTCGATCTGCACCTTTGCTTGTGCGGCGACCTGCAGGTCGCCGCCGCACAAACGCTTGATTTTCTTGATATTGGCCAAACCGGGACCCGCCGCGTAGCGGTGGGACTGAGCACCCGAAGGGTGTGAAGAAAAATCCTCATTTCCAGATTGGAAACTGGGTTCTATAGGGAAATCATTTCCGGGCGCTCTCGGGGCTCCTGCACGCAGGTGGAACCTGTGGGAAAAATCGCTCGTTTCCGGATCGGAAAGACCCGAGCGCGCTGATTTACGAGGACGCGTGACGGCCGCCGGCGGTCACGTCCCTTCAGGAGGGCAATCCCATGAAAGGTATGGAATGGTATCTGATCATGAGCCTGTTTGCAGGGCTCTGGATGGTGTTCATGATGAACGGGTCGGGGCTGGCGGAAGGCGGGGAAGAGCGCCTGAAGAAGGCGACCTTTGCGGGCGGTTGCTTCTGGTGTATGGAAAAACCGTTCGAAGAACTGCCCGGGGTCGTGTCGGTCAGGTCGGGGTATGCCGGGGGCACGACGGGGGACCCGACCTACGAGACCTACTCGGAGGGCGGCCACCTGGAGGTGATCGAGGTGCTCTACGACCCGGAGGTGGTTTCCTACGAGAAACTCCTGGACGTCTTCTGGCGTCAGGTGGACCCGACGGACCCGAACGGGCAGTTCGTCGATCGAGGGCCGCACTACGCGACCGCCGTCTTCTACCATGACGAGGACCAGAGGCGATCGGCGGAGTCATCCAAGGCCGAACTGGAAAGGCGCGGCGTCTTCAACGGGCCCATTGTGACGCCGATCCTGCCCGCCGGAAAATTCTACCCTGCCGAGGATTACCATCAGGACTATTACCGGAAAAATCCCATCCGCTATAGATTTTACCGTCAGGGCTCGGGGCGGGATGCATTTCTAGAGAAGGTCTGGGGAAAAGGCTCCGGACGTTTCACAGACGCCGAACTCCGGAAGAGGCTCACCCCGCTGCAATACTCGGTCATCCGGGAGGAGCGTACAGAACCCCCTTTCGACAACGCCTATTGGGACAATCACCGTGAGGGCCTCTATGTCGATGTCCTGTCAGGGGAGCCCCTCTTCAGTTCGCGCGACAAATTCGATTCGGGCACGGGGTGGCCGAGTTTCACGCAGCCCGTGGCTCCTGAAAACATCGTGCAGAAAGAAGATCGGAAGCTGTTTACCGTCCGGACAGAAATCAGCAGCCGCGCCGCGGATTCCCACCTCGGGCACGTCTTTACGGACGGACCTCCGCCGACAGGGCTCCGCTACTGCATCAACTCGGCGGCCCTCCGCTTCATCCCGGTCAAGGATCTCGAAAAAGAGGGGTACGGCGCATTTCTGCCGCTTTTCGGCAAGTAGCGTCCTCTCCTTCTCCCGTTCCCGGGCTTCCAGGACCGATCTCCCAACCGCTTTTCGGGGTTGGATCTCGGCGCGGGGGAGTCTGCCGGTTGAAAAGCCCGGGTGGCGGTACGACCCAACCTTTTGAAAAGCCTTACAGCTCGATGGACTGGCCGGGCTCGAGCACGATCGCTTCGGCCGCCGTTTCTTTTTTGACCCGGTCGGCCCACTGCTGCGGGTCCTGACGGATGACATCGAACGTGTTGTAATGGATGGGGATGACCCGCTTCGGTTGGATCAGCTTGACCGCCCGGAGGGCGTCGTCGGGGCCCATGGTGAAGTTGTCGCCGATCGGCAGGATGGCCAGATCGATGCCCTCCTCACCGATTAGCTTCATGTCGTAGAAAAGACCCGTGTCGCATGCGTGATAGATCTTTTTACCCTGAATGGTCAGGAGGAAGCCGCAGGGGTTGCCGCCGTAGGTGCCGTCCGGCAGCGCGGAGCCGTGGTGGGCGATGGTCAGCTTGACGCGCCCCCAGGGGAAATCGAATCCGCCTCCGATGTGCATGGGATGGGCCTTTTCGACGCCTTGTGCAGAGAGCCAGTTCTGGATCTCGAAATTCGAGATCGTGGTCGCTTGGCAGCGTTTGGCGATCGCCACGGCATCGCCCACATGGTCGCCGTGGCCGTGCGAGACGAGGATAAAGTCGGGATTCAGCTGGTTCGCCTCGACAGGGGCGGTCGGATTGCCGGTGAGGAACGGGTCGATGAGCAGGCGCGCGTCGCCGGTTTCTATCATGAAGCAGGCGTGCCCGTACCAGGTCACTTTGATGGCCATGTTCAAACCTCCTGATCGTCAGGGATTGGTCGCCCAATCGGTTTTCATTGCCGTGTTCGCCTTTCGTTGCGCTCTGCGCGTTTCCGGGTTGCCGGCGGGCCTGAGCCCGGGGCCGTTGAGGAAAACGGCATCGAACTTGAAGATACAACACTGCCGGATTCGATTCAAGCCATGTCCGATGGCCGCGGCCGGGATGGGACAACGGTGCGGGCCGCCCGGAGTGGCTTGGCCCAGGCGAAAGCCGGTTGAATTGAGCGTTTGGAAGGATTAGACTGGTTTCAGTCCGGAAATGGTCTTTTTGACCGATCTCGGCGTCGATTTGCACGTTTGCTTGTGCGGCGGCCACCAGGACGTCTGCGTGTAAGAACTTGATTTCTTTTATATTATCGAAGTATGGCCCCGCCGCGGACCGGTAAGACTGAGCGGGGAAGCGGTGAGGGTAACGCCTCATTTCCGGATGGGAAACAGAGTCGTGCCGGATCAGCATTTCCGCTGATGGGCGAACGGCGTCGGAATGCGGATAAGGCAGGGGAGATGCCGAAGGTTTCTGATAGATTAGCGGGGTGCTCGAAGGGCCGGATCGTGCGGGTGGCAGCGGCCTTGGCATGGCTTTGCTGCGGGGTCGGCGGCCTCGGTTGCCATCCGTTCCGTCCGGAGCCGAGGGCGCTGGAAAGCGGGCTTCTGCCGGAGCGCTACACGCTGGGCGATGCGGTGAAGGCGCCGCCCGAGCGCTGGTGGGAGACCTTCGAAGATTCTGAACTCAATGCCCTGGTCGATGAGGCCCTGGCTGCGAACCCGACGCTGCAGCAGGTCTGGGCAAGACTGCAGCAGGCCCGGGCGTTGGCGGTGCAGGCCGGCTCGGCCCTCTACCCGGACCTTACGGTGAACGCGGGTGTCGGGTATTCCCATCTCCATGGCGAGGGCAGCAGCGGCGCCTTGCGGACCGCGGGCGGCGACGATTATTCCCTGGGGGCCATGAGCCGCTATGAAGTCGACCTGTGGGGAAAGATCCGCTCCGAGCGTGAGGCGGCCCTCCTCCAGGTGGATGCGACGCGGGAAGACGTCAACGCCGCGGCCATGACGCTCGCCGCCGAGGTGACCCGGCTCTGGGCGGCTGTGATTGCGCAGCGGATGCAGCGCGCACTTCTCGATGAACAGCTGCGGATAAACACCATCTACCTCGAGCTGGTCAATCTGCGTTTCCGGATGGCGCTTGGTTCAGCCCTCGATGTGTATCAGCAGCAGCAGATCCTGGAGCGCGTGAAGGCCGAGATCCCTCTGGTGGAAGAGCAGGAGAGACTCGGTTTGCATCAGTTGGCGGTGCTCCTCGGAAAGCCTCCGGGCGCCGAACTTCCCATCGGCCGGACGGCTTTGCCGGCCCCGTCTTCGGTTCCGGCCACCGGGCTCCCGGCGGGGCTTCTGACGGCGCGTCCGGATGTTCGTGCCTCCGTGCTGCGGCTCGATGCGGCAGACTGGCAGGTGGCTGCGGCGCGGGCCGACAGGCTGCCGAACCTGACGCTGAAGGCCGATTTCACCCTGGGCTCCGATGAACTGAGCCGACTCTTCGATCAGTGGCTTTTCAGCCTGGCGGCGGATCTTGCGGCCCCCGTCTTCGATGGGCGCCGCCGTGCAGCCGAGGTGGCGCGTACGCGCGCGGTCGCGGAGGAGACGCTTGCCCGCCACAGGGAGGTCGTGTTGACGGCCGTTCGCGAAGTGGAAGATGCCCTCGTGACGGAGACGGCCCTGCGGGAGCATATCGCCGCGGTGGAAAGGCAGCTCGCGACGGCGAAACGCGCCCTGAGCGAGGCGCAGGAGCGCTACCGCAAAGGGTTGAACGATTATCTCCCGGTTTTGACACAGATCCTGAGCACCCAGGAGCTGCAGCTGAATCTGATCCAGCGCCGCAACGAGCTTCTGGTGGCGAGGGTGAATCTCTACCGCGCCCTCGGAGGGGGGTGGACGGCGGACCTCAGCCCGGAAAAGGGGTTGCGGCCGGAAAATTCCGAAGGGGTTGGCAAGCATGACAGCTGAACCGGCAACCGGGACGAATCGGGGCGTTTCGGCCCCGGATGCATCCAATGGCCCTGCGAGGGCGCGGTGGCGCCTGGTGATCCGGGTGATCCTGCCGCTTTTGATCCTGGCCGGCGGGATTGCCGGGGCGACCTATATCAAGAACACGGCACCGAAGGCACCACGCAAGCCGCCCGAAAAGCATGCGCCCCTGGTGCGGGTGATCGATGTGAAGCCGTCGCGTGAGCCTGTCATCCTGCCGGTTATGGGGACCGTGATCCCCGCGCGGGAGATCTCCCTGGAGGCCCGTGTCGCGGGCGAGGTGGTTTTTGCGGCGCCGAACTTCGTCGAGGGGGGGCATTTCCGGGAGGGGGATGTCATCCTGCGGCTGGATGCGGCTGACTACAAGTTGGCCGTAGCCCGGAAAGAAAGCGCCGTCGTAGACGCCCGCTATCAGCTGCGGGTAGAAGAGGGGCGGCAGGCCGTGGCGAGGCGCGAGTGGGAGATCCTCAATCAGGGCCGCCCGGCCGATCCGCTGGACGAGGACTTGGCGCTCAGAAAGCCGCACCTGGAGAAGGCGAAGGCGGACCTTGCGGCCGTGGAGGCGGACCTCGCCCAGGCGAGGCTCGACCTCGATCGGACTGTCGTGCGTGCCCCGTTCAATGCGGTGGTCCGTACGAGAAACGTCGCCATCGGATCGCAGGTGTCGGCGCAGGAAGAGTTGGCCCGGCTAGTCGGGACCGACGTCTACTGGGTGCAGGTCTCGGTCCCGGTGGATCGGCTGAAGTGGATCGACTTTCCGCGGAAGGACAAAGAACGAGGATCTCCGGCCCGGGTGAGCTATTCGGGCGGCTACGAGCGGGAGGCTTGGATCCTCCGGCTCCTGAGCGACCTCGACACCGAGGGGAGGCTGGCGCGTGTCCTTCTGGTCGTCCATGATCCGCTCGATCTCGAGGGGAACGGGCCGCACCAGCCTCCCCTGCTGATCGGGGAGTACGTACGGGCCGAGATCATCGGGAAGGATCTGGCCGATGTCGTGCGCATCCCTCGATCGGCCCTGCGTGATGGGGACCAGGTGTGGCTCGTGGGGGATGACGGGCTCCTGGAGTTCAGGCGGGTTGAAACGGTCTGGCGCGATGCCGACTTCGTTCTGATAGACGGTGGCCTTGGGGGTGGTGGCCGGCTGATCGTTTCGGATCTCGCTTCAGCGGTGCCGGGGATGGCTGTCAGGGTGGAGGCGCCGGAGGAAGGAGCGTCCCCCGAAAAACCCGGAAACAGAGGATGATGCAGGGGTGAGCTCGAAGATGGCGGAAGGCCTGGATCCTTCGACGACGCGTGGTCCGATCGCCTACATGGCGCGCAACCATGTCGCCGCCAACCTGTTGATGGTGGTGTTCCTGGTCGGCGGCTTGATCTGGGGGAGCCGGATCAAGCAGGAGGTCTTCCCGGATTTCGACCTGGACATCGTGAACGTGAGCGTGCCCTACCCCGGAGCGAGCCCTGAGGAGGTCGAGCAGGGGATCGTGCTTGCGGTCGAGGAGGCGGTTCTCGGCCTCGACGGGGTCGACAAGGTGACGGCGACGGCGCGGGAGGGCGTCGGTACGGTGACCATCGAGGCTCTGGTGGGCGCCGACATCCAGAAGCTTGCACAGGACGTGCAGAACGAGGTCGATCGCATTACGTCCTTCCCGGAGGAGTCGGAGGAGCCGCGGGTCGAGATCGCCACGCGGCGCCGCGAGGTGGTCACCCTCATCATCTACGGGGAGCGGGATGAGCGTGTCCTGCGGGATACGGCCGAAAATATCCGGGACGGGCTCCTTCAGGAGCCGGGGATTACCCAGGTCGAGCTTTCGGGCGCGCGCAATCTCGAGATCGGGATCGAGGTCCCGCAGCACAACCTCCGCAACTACAATCTTACCCTGGAAGAGGTGGCCCGTCGGGTGCGGGCGACCGCGGTGGAGGTCGCCGGCGGCGGGGTCAAGACCGAGGGGGGCGAGGTCCTCGTCCGGATGAAGGAGCGGCGCGACTGGGGACGGGAGTTCGCCCGCATTCCGGTTATTACCGCCAACGACGGGACGCAGGTGCGGCTCGAAGACATTGCGGCGATCATCGACGGCTTCGAAGACACCGATCAGTATGCGACCTATGACGGAAAGCCGGCGATCATGGTCGCCGTCTATCGCGTGGGCGATCAGACCCCGATCGCCGTGTCCGCGGCGGTCAAGACGTTCGTGGAACGGTATCGTCCAGACCTGCTGCCCGGCCTTTCGATCGCCGTCCTCAATGACCGTTCGGACATCTACCGCCAGCGTCTGGAACTCCTCATGGTCAACGGCCTGGTCGGGTTGGTCCTGGTTTTTCTGCTCTTGGGTCTGTTCCTGGAGGCACGCCTGGCCTTTTGGGTCGCACTGGGTATTCCGATCTCTTTCATGGGGGCGCTTCTCTTTCTGCCGGCGATGGACGTCAGCATCAACATGATGTCTATGTTCGCCTTCATCGTGGCCCTGGGGATTGTGGTGGATGACGCGATCGTCGTCGGGGAAAACGTCTACCATAACCGTCAGGAGGGGATGTCCATGATGGCCGCAGTGGTCGCGGGCGCGCGCGATGTATCCATGCCTGTCACCTTCAGTATCCTGACCAACATTGCGGCCTTTGTGCCCCTTGCTTTCGTTCCGGGTGTCATCGGAAAGATCTTCAAGACCATTCCGCTCGTGGTTATCACGGTGTTCATGATTTCCCTTATCGAGAGCCTGCTGATCCTGCCGGCCCATCTCGCGCACCAGCGGGACCGCGCGCCGAAAGGCCTTTTCGGGTGGATTCACCGGCGCCAGCAGGGGTTCAGCGCCTGGTTTTCGCGCAATGTCCGGGAGCGCTATGGTCCATTTATCGATGCGGCCCTGCGAAACCGCTATCTGACCCTGGCCATCGGGGCGGTGGTGCTGCTGCTGACAGTCAGCTACGTCATGAGCGGACGGCTGGGGATGACCCTTTTCCCGAAGATCGAGGCGGACTATGCCTTCGTGGAAGCGGCGCTCCCTTATGGATCCGCGGTGTCGCGGACCGAAGCCGTGCGCGACCACCTGATTCAGACGGCGCGCGAGGTGGGGGAGGAAAACGGCGGGGTCAGGCTTGTCAAGGGAATCTACGCCGAGATCGGCAGCAGCGACGAGGGCGTGGGCGGCGGACATTCCCTCCAGGTTCGCGTGTATCTGACGGACCCCGACGTACGCCCGATCTCGACGGTCCGGTTCATCGAGGCCTGGCGGAAGAAGGTGGGTGAGATCGCCGGGCTCGACAGCCTGTCCCTCCAATCCGACCGGGGAGGGCCCGGTTCGGGGGCGGCGCTCACCGTGGAATTGACGCACCAGGACCTCGAGGTCCTCGAAAAGGCCGGGGAGGATCTGGCCGACACCCTTAGTGGGTTTGCGAGTGTCAAAGATATCGACGATGGATTTTCCCCCGGGAAGCAGCAGTTGGATTTCACGGTCCGGCCGGAAGGGAGGGCTCTCGGGCTGACGGCCCAGGAGGTCGCCTGGCAGGTGCGCAATGCCTTTTACGGGGCTGAGGTCCTGCGCCAGCAGCGGGGCCGGAACGAGGTCAAAGTGATGGTGCGCCTACCGCTCGAAGAGCGCGTTTCGGAGTACAACATCGAGGAACTGATGCTGCTGGCTCCGAACGGCGCCGAGGTGCCCATCCGTCAGGCGGTGGATGTCGAACGCGGCCGGGCCTATACGGAGATCGACCGGCGCGCCGGACGGCGGGTGATCTACGTGACGGCGGACGTTGAACCGCAGAGCCAGGCGGGGTGGGTCCTGGATGCCATAAAGGCCGATGCCCTGCCGATGCTGATGGACCGCTACCCGGGGCTGCGATACAGCTTCGAGGGCAAACAGGCGGATATGGCCGAGAGCATGCAGAGTCTGGTGAGCGGTTTGCTGCTCGCGATGCTGGCGATTTACGCCCTCCTTGCCATTCCGTTCAAGAGCTACATCCAGCCGGCGATCGTCATGATGAGCATCCCGTTCGGCATCGTGGGGGCGGTGCTGGGCCACATGCTCATGGGCTACAGCCTGAGCGTCATGAGCATGTTCGGGGTGGTGGCTCTCTCCGGGGTGGTCGTGAACGACTCCCTCGTCCTGATCGAATACACCAACCGGCTGCGGCGGGCGGGGGCATCGGCCCATGACGCCGTTCAGGCGGCCGGCATCCAGCGCTTCCGGCCGATTCTCCTGACGACCCTGACCACCTTCGGGGGGCTGGCCCCCATGATCTTCGAGACGTCCCGGCAGGCCCGCTTCATGATACCGATGGCCATCTCCCTCGGGTTTGGCATCGTCTTCGCGACGTTCATCACCCTCATCCTGGTGCCTTGCCTCTACATGGTCATCGATGATGTGGTCCGCCTTTTCAGCGCGGCGCGCCGTGCTCCGGAAGGACGACTCGAGCCCGATGTCCATCCGGATGCGCGCTCCGGGCCAAGCGCCTGACACATTCATCGAATCCGAGCCCGCCGGCAAAGGCTCGCGCCGGCAGAGGAGACAGGTCCGCCGCGCTTTTCCCATCGATCTTGCCTGTTCGATTATCCCCTTTGGAGATTTCTTGCCTGGACAGAACCGACGGCTTCGTTCTATAAATCACCCGGGTTACATTGATCGTTGCCGATTTCCATCCGGTAAGGGGCTTTCCGGCCGATCTCGACATAGATTTGCACGTTTGCTTGTGCGGCGCGAACCAGAGGTTGGCTCCTCGCAAACGTGAGATTTCCCGAATATCGTCCAAAGAGGGATTTGCCGCGTGTGAAAGAACCGGGACCTATCCCGTAAGGATGGGACTGAGCAGGGCAAGCCCGTGAAGACGAATCATTATTTTCCGATTGGACATCTGCCCATGCTCGATAAAGATATCCTGATGGACACGGCTGAAAAAGAAAGGGACAAGCCATGAAAACGAGACTCTCCATCCTCTGTGACAACTGCATCCTGGGCTCGGGCTTCATTGGGGAGCATGGGTTCAGCGTCCTGATCGAACGCGACGGGGAACGCTCCCTCTTCGACACGGGGCCGGGCCTTTCGCTGCCCCTCAACCTGAAGCGCTTCAAGACCGACCTGAGAGACCTCTCCAGGATCTTCATCAGCCATGGACACTACGACCACACGGGGGGGCTCGAATACGCCGTCGAACAGGCCGGACCTGTCGAGATCGTTGCGCACCCCGATGTCTTCGCCCGCCACATGGTGGAGGACCCTGCGCGCAGCGACACCGCACCGCGCTACATCGGCTGCCCGTTCACGCGCGAGAGCCTGGAGGCGAAAGGCGCCCGGTTCCGCTTTCTGGACCACACCGAAGAAGCGGCCCCCGGCATCTGGTTCCTTGCCGGACTGAACCCGCCGCTCGACCGTCGGCCGAAGGACGACCGGCTGCTCCTCGAAAAGGAGGGCCGGATCGGCCCTGATCTCATGCCGGACGATGCGAGCCTCCTGATCCAGACGGACAAGGGCCCGATTCTGCTGCTCGGCTGTGCCCATGCCGGGGTGCTCAACATCCTCGAGTACCTGGAACACGACATGGGAATCCATCAGCTTCACGCCGTCCTCGGGGGGACCCACCTCATGTTCTACGGGCCCGAGATGGTCCCGGCCTTTGCCGAAAAGATCCGCCGCTTCTCCGTTTCCCTTCTGGCCGTCTCGCACTGCACCGGGCTTGGCCCTACGCTCCAACTGGCCCAACTCCTCGGCGACCGCTTCACCATCGCCGCCGTAGGGCGCGTCTTCGACTTTTAGAGAAAGGGAGGTCGGGTGTGTAAGGTCTGTCCAGCCGGACTCAGGGTTCACTGGTCGTGGCGCGCAATTTCAGGCCAAGCGCCCTGACGACCTTCATGACCGTGGCGAATTCGGGGTTCCCTTCGGGCGACAATGCCTTATATAGACTTTCGCGGCCGAGTCCCGTCTCACGTGCGATATCCGCCATTCCTTTGGCGCGCGCGATGTCCCCCAAAGCAGCCGCAACAAGGGCAGGGTCACCGTCTTCCAGGGCAGCTTCCAGATAGGCGGCCATGTCCTCTTTGCTTTCTAAATGTTCTGCAGCATCCCAGGGTCGCGTTTTGGTCTTCTTGGGCATACCAGCCTCCTAAAGTCCTCGTGCCAGTTCTAACGCTGTCTTGATGTCTCGATTCTGGCTGCGCTTATCGCCGCCGGCGAGCAGGATCACAGCCGTCTCTCCGTGCCGGGTATAATAGATTCGATAGCCCGGGAGCGCAGTCGATACGCAGTTCCGAGACGCCCTCTCCCACTGGTTTCACGCCACCGGGGTTGGCCAATGTCAATCGACGAATGCCCGTATTGATCCGAGCCCGCGCCTGCCGATCGCGCAGGCTTTTGAACCATTCAGCATACTCATCGGTTTGGCGGACTTCGATCATGAGTCAAAAGTATCCTATAGAATACAAAAATGCAAGAACGGCCTTGCCCTTCTAAAGAACTGATTTTCTGCAAACTCGGGCAATAGTTGGTCTACTTCCGGTATGCCGCTGTCTCCACTGGTTGGCACAGGTCCGACTTCGTCATCCTGATCAGGAGTATGTTCGATGCAGTTGCTGATGAGCATGGTCCGGGCTTGTCAGCCGCTTTTGCGGCGGCCGATGACCAGGACACCGTCCCGTCGGGCTTCAGGAAGATGGATGACAAGCCTGTTCATTGTCAAGGCCGCACGTAGCGATTCCCCCTGGAGCGGAAGCAGGGAAAATCCCCATGTGAGCGCCTGTCCACCTGACCGAAACAAAAAAGGGAGTTATCGCTTGCGGATAACTCCCTCTGATTGCAGACATTTCATGGTGGAGCTGATCGGGATCGAACCGACGACCTCATGACTGCCAGTCATGCGCTCTCCCAACTGAGCTACAGCCCCAAGGAATTTAAACACTATAGCAAAAGCCGCAAAGGCCTGTCAATATCATATTGACAGCATGGGGGCATTTTCCCTATAATCTCGGTCATTCCTCAGAAACGCCGGAGTGGTGAAACTGGTAGACGCGCTGGACTCAAAATCCAGTGGACTTTCCGTCCGTGTCGGTTCGATTCCGACCTCCGGCACCAGTAGACTCAAGGGTTTGGGCTATGTGCTCGAACCCTTTTTTTGTTTTTGGAAGTGCAAAGACATCCCTGCAAATAGGCTTCATAAATATTGCATTGTTCTGACCATGTTCTTGTGGTATCCACTTATTCCAACCGGCTTTGGCGAAGAGCTTGTCAAATCGTTCTCGACGCTGTAAGGTGTTGCAGATCCGCGTGGACCCTATGATCCTGGTTCTCAATGCCCGGATGATCCCTTGTTCGTCTCTGCCTGCCTTGGTAGATCTGCCTTCGCGCGCGGTTTTATATCTGCCGGTGTTGATGCTCGATGTCTGATTGAACTGAAAATCATTGAATGAGGGTGTGACAGTCGGTAAGCGTTGTATGTTCATAGTAAGCTCGATTCGTAGATAGATCGATCGAACCTATGCGGGAACCAGAAAAACAAAAAAAGGGGACGGATTTGTTCTTCGCTAAGCGGAAAGCAAATCTGTCCCCTTTTTGCTTCCCCCTCCTGGTATTGGCCTTTGTCCTGCTATCCTTCTTTCAGATCTCCTCCGCGCAAGAGAACCGGCCGCCCCTGAGGACGCCGATTTCCTCCGCGGCCGAGGTAGATTACCCGCCTTTCTGTTTTATCGATGCGGAAGGGCGAGCGACCGGTTTTTCGATTGAGCTCATGCGGGCGGCGGTCAATGCCATGGGACGGGATGTCACGTTTCGCAAAGGCACCTGGTCCGATGTCAAGGGATGGCTCGAGCAAGGGGAGGTGCAGGCGCTGCCGCTGGTCGGACGGACGTCGGAACGGGAATCCTTTTTCGACTTCACTTTCCCTTACATGTTGCTGCACGGGGCGATCGTCGTCCGTGAGGGGACGGCCGATATCTTCAATCTGGAGGATCTACGCGGACGAAAGGTGGCCGTGATGAAGGCCGACAATGCGGAGGAGTTTCTGCGGCGGGAAGATCGCGGGATGGAGATAACCACCACCGCGACCTCCGAGGAGGCCCTGCGTCAACTGTCGGAGGGGCTTTATGACGCGGTGGTTATTCAGCGGTTGGTCGCCCTCCGCCTCATTCAGGAGCATGGATTCACCAACCTGCATGTCGTCAACCAGCCGATCGACGGATTCCGCCAGGATTTCTGCTTCGCCGTCAAGGAGGGGGACCGGGACACTTTGGCCCTGCTGAACGAAGGGTTGGCCCTGGTCATGGCCGACGGGACCTACCGCCACCTGCACGCCAAGTGGTTTGCCGCTATGGAACTGCCGCAACGGCGCATCGTGATCGGGGGAGACCACAACTACCCGCCGTATGAGTTCCTGAACGAAAAGGGGCGGCCGGACGGTTACAATGTCGAACTCACGCGGGCCATCGCGCGGGCGATGGGTTTGGACGTCGAGATTCGTCTCGGGCCCTGGGCGGAGATCTTGAAGGCCCTGGAAAGCGGTCAGGTCGACGCCATGCAGGGGATGTTTTATTCTCCTGAGCGCGACCGCACCTTGAACTTCTCCCAGGCGCACACGATGAATCAGTATGTCAGCGTCGTGCGCAGAGGAACCGGGCCCCCACCGGCTTCGCTGGCGGATCTTGCAGACAGGCGCATCATTGTTCAGGATCGGGATGTCATCCAAGATTTCCTCGAAAGTCACGGGCTTGGAGAGCAGTTGATCCTGGCAGAGACCCAGGAGGAAGTGCTGCGCGGAGTAGCTGCAGGAAAGGGGGACTGCGGGCTGGTGGTGCGCATCAGTGCGCTCCATTTTATGCAGAAACACGGCTGGAAAGACCTGACGCTCGGGCGGCACGCATTTTTGACTGCAGAGTACTGCTACGCCGCTCCCGAAAACCGCAAGGCCCTCCTGACCCAACTTGGCGAGGGGCTGGAGATGATCCGGCAGAGCGGAGAGTACCGGCGGATTCACGAGAAGTGGCTGGGCGTCTATGAGCAGGGTCCTCTTCGTCTTCTGGTGGTTTTGCGCTACCTCGCCCTCGTCGCTGGACCGCTGCTTCTCCTCCTACTGGCGTTTTTCCTCTGGTCGTGGTCTTTGCGCAAACAGGTGGCGCGTCGAACCAGCGAACTCAAGAAAAGCGAGATGCTTCTGACGGCGATCATCGAATCCATCGCGGCGCCGGTCTTTTATAAGGATACGAAGGGGGTCTACCTTGGCTGCAACCAGGCCTTTTCGAAGTTCATCGGCCTGCCGAAGGAGTCGATCATCGGCGCGACCGCCTTCGACCTGACCTCGAAGGAGCTGGCGCAGCGGTATTTCGAGGCCGATCAGGCCCTGCTTCGGGAGGAGAAGACCCAGATTTATGAAAGCGAGGTGCTCGACGGGAAAGGTTCGCCGCGCCGGGTGATTTTCCACAAGGCCCTTTTCCGGGCTCCGGATGGGGTGGTCGAAGGCATCGCCGGTGCTATGGTCGATATTACCGATCTCAAGCTCGCCCAGGAACGGATCGAACACCTGAACCGTGTCCTGCGGGCTATCCGTGAAGTCAACCAGTTGATCGTCCGGGAGCGGGACCGGGACACGCTGATTCACGAAGGCTGCCGCCTGCTGGCGGACAGCCGAGGCTACGCTTGGGCCCTGATCATTCTGACCGATGAGGACGACCGGCCGGTCTTCTGGGCCGAATCGGGGATGGAAGAGGGTTCGCGGAAGCTTGTTGCCATGCTCGAAGAGGGGCGGTTGCCGCCGTGTACGCAGCGTGTCTGGCCGGAGCCGAGGGTCCTGGTGACCGACGATCGGGAGGACCTGTGCGGCGGCTGTCCAATCGGTGCGGAGTGCGCCGGGATCCAGTCGATGTGCGTGGCGTTGGCCCATGACGGCAAAAGGTTCGGATACCTCCTGGCCACCCTGGATGAGCGCATCGGTGTGGACGAGGAGGAGCAGTCGCTTTTCGCCGAGATGGCAGGCGATCTGGCCTATGCCCTGCGCATGTTCGAAGTCGAGGAGGCCCGGGAGCGGATCGAACGCGCGCACGATTCCATGCAGTCCCAGATGCTCCAGGCGCAGAAGATGGAGTCCATAGGACGTCTTGCCGGCGGCGTCGCCCATGACTACAACAACATGCTGAGCGTTATCCTCGGGTACGCCGAAATGGCCACTGGTAGGGTGCGCCCCGATGATCCTCTTTACGCCGATCTGCAGGAGATTCGAAAGGCGGCGAACCGCTCGGCCGAGATCACCCGCCAGCTCCTGGCCTTTGCCCGCAAACAGACGGTCAAGCCCGAGATTCTCAACCTGAATGAGACCGTGGAAGGGATGCTCAGGATGCTCCGGCGCCTGATTGGCGAGGATATCACGCTTGTCTGGCTTGGTGGATCGAAGATCTGGCCGGTGAAGATGGATCCGGTTCAGCTCGACCAGGTCCTGGCGAACCTTTGCATCAATGCGCGGGATGCAATTGCCGGGGTGGGTTCCATCACCATCGAGACGGAGAATGTGACCCTGGACGAGGTCTATTGTACCGAGTATGTCGATGCGTCGCCCGGAGATTACTTAGTTCTAACCGTGGGCGATACCGGCAGCGGGATGGACCGTGAGACCCTCGACCGGATCTTCGAGCCGTTTTTTACCACGAAAGGGGTCGGAAAGGGGACAGGCCTCGGGCTGCCGACGGTCTACGGCATTGTCCGGCAGAACAACGGCTTTATCCATGTCTACAGCGAACCGGGGGAGGGTTCGACCTTCAGGATCTACCTGCCGAGGTATGTCGGGGACGATGCGCAGGGCGGAAGGCCGGGAGCCGATCAGGGGCGGGTGCCGCAGGGGCGGGGGGAGACGGTGCTGCTCGTGGAAGATGATCCGGGGATGCGGAAGATGGCCGAGACGATGCTCCAGAGCCTGGGATACCGAGTGCTGGCTGCGGAGTCTTCGGATGATGCTATACGTCTCGTGAGAGAGCATCCCGGCGGGATCGAGCTTCTGATTACGGACGTGGTGATGCCTGATATGAACGGGCGCCAATTGGCGGGGAAGCTTCTCGAGATCGAACCGGATCTCAAATGCCTCTTCATGTCCGGCTACACGGCCAATGTCATCGCCCACCACGGTGTTCTCGACAAAGACGTGCATTTCATCGAGAAACCGTTTTCCATCAAGGTCATTGCGGAGAAGATTCGTGAGATACTGTGACGACGAAAAGGGGACGTTTTTTTTGTAGATAAAGGATAATTCCGCCTCCTTTTTCGCATCGAACTTTACAGGGAGTACATTATGCGTGTGACGCGGCGTAAATTTTTGCAGCTGAGCGGGACCGTGGCGGCTGGAGTGGCGGTAGGCGGCCGCAAGGCCTTGGGCTCGCAGCAGCCCGAATCCGCCTCCGCCGCCTGGCCTGACCGAACCGATGGGACCGTGCCGACCCATAGCATCTGCCCCTTTTGCGCCGTCGGCTGCGGGGTGATCTGCCACACGGATCCGCAGACGGGCCGGGTGGTCTACACCGAAGGGGACCCCGACCACCCGATCAACGCTGGCGCTCTCTGCGCAAAGGGCGCCGCCCTCGACCAGCTTGCCGCAAACGAGCGCCGTTTGACCCGGGTCCTTTATCGGGCGCCCTACAGCGACCACTGGGAGACAAAGAGCTGGGACTGGGCGCTGTCGACGATCGCCGGGCGCATCAAAAAGACCCGCGACGACGACTTCGAATGTGTCGACCCGAACGGCTGGACCGTCAACCGCTGCACCACGGTGGCCTCGGTCGGCAGCGCCGCGCTCGACAACGAGGAGTGCTGGATCTACCAGGCCATGCTCCGCGCCCTCGGCCTGGTCTACATCGAGCACCAGGCCCGTATCTGACACAGCGCCACGGTGACGGCTCTGGCAGAGTCGTTCGGACGCGGCGCCATGACGAACCACTGGATCGACATCCGCAACAGCGATTGCATCCTCATCATGGGGAGCAATCCGGCCGAGAACCATCCCGTCGCCTTCAAATGGGTCGAGGCCGCGCGCGAACGGGGCGCCACGGTGATCCACGTGGACCCGCGCTTCACCAGGACCTCCAGCAAGGCGGACATCTATGCCCCGCTGCGCCCGGGGACCGACATCGCCTTCCTCGGCGGCATGATCCGTCATATTTTTTCGGAAAACCGCTTCTTCAGGGATTACGTGGCCCATTACACGAATGCCGCCTGCCTCGTCGGCGAAAAGTTCGCGTTCCACGACGGGCTTTTCAGCGGCTTCGATCCCCGCGCCCGCGCCTACGACCGGAGCTTCTGGGCCTACGAGACGGACGCGGGCGGCATAGCCCGCAAAGACCCTTCCCTCACCCATCCGCGCACCGTCTTCCAACTCCTGAGGACCCATTTCGCGCGCTACAGCCCCGAGAAGGTGAGTGCCGTCACGGGCACGCCGCAAAAGGACCTCCTTCGCATCTACGAGTGCTTTTCCGACACCGGAAAGCCCGACCGGGCCGGGACCATCCTCTATGCCATGGGATGGACCCAGCACACGGTGGGGGTGCAGAACATCCGTGCCATGTCGATCATTCAACTCCTTCTCGGGAACATGGGGATGGCAGGCGGCGGGGTGAACGCCCTGCGCGGGGAGTCGAACGTCCAGGGCTCCACGGACCACGGGCTTCTCTATGGCGACTGGCCGGGATACCTTCCGGTCCCCAAGGCCACCATGGCGACCCTCTCCGACTACCTGAAGGAGAACACGCCGTCCTCCTCCGACCCCCTCAGCGCCAACTGGTGGCAAAACCGCCCGAAATACGTGGTCAGCTTCCTGAAGGCCCTCTTCGGCGAGGCGGCCACCCCCGAAAACGGCTTCTGCTATACCTGGCTTCCGAAGCTCGCCGACAACCGGACCTACACATGGCTCGACATCTTCGAGGCCATGGGCCGGGGAGAACTCCGCGGATTCTTTGCCTGGGGCCAGAACCCGGCCTGCAGCGGGGCTGATGCCGGCCGCACCCGCGCGGCCATGGCCAGGCTCGATTGGATGGTGTCGGCGAATCTCTTCGAGACCGAGACCGCCGCCTTCTGGAAAGGTCCGGGGATGGACCCGCGCACCATTCGAACCGAGGTGTTCCTGCTCCCCTGCGCGGCCTCGATGGAGAAGGAGGGGTCCATCACCAACAGCGGCCGCTGGGCCCAGTGGCGGTGGAAGGCCCAGGAGCCGCCCGGAGAGGCCCGCAGCGACGGGGATATCCTGACCACGCTCTTCGCCGCCGTCCGTGTGCTCTACCAAAGCGAGGGCGGCGCCTTCCCCGAGCCCATCACCCATCTCGCCTGGGATTACAGGACCGAGGGCCGTTTCGATGCGCACAAGGCGGCGCGTGGCATCAACGGCCGCTTCACCCGCGATGCGACGATCCAGGGCAAGGCCTTTCAAAAGGGCGACCCGGTGCCCTCCTTCGCACTCCTCCAGGAGGACGGCTCGACGGCAAGCGGCAACTGGCTCTACTGCCAGAGCTACAACGCCGACGGCAACCAGATGGCTCGCCGCGGCAGGGAAGACCCAACCGGCATTGGCCTCTATCCACAGTGGGCCTGGTCCTGGCCCATGAACCGGCGGATCCTCTACAACCGCGCCGCGGTGGATTTGCAGGGCTGCCCCTGGGATCCGCAGCGGCCCGTCATCCGGTTTACCGGGGCGATTGAAGGGGGCCGCTACGTCGCCAATCGATGGGAGGGGGATGTGCCGGACGGCGGCTGGTTTCCCATGCAGAACCCCGACGGGTCGGCGCGCACCGACAGCCGCTACCCGTTCATCATGCGCGCCGACGGTCTGGGGGGTGTCTTCGGCCCGGGGTTGCTGGACGGGCCCTTCCCCGAGCACTATGAACCGGTCGAAGGACCGGCTGCGGCCAATCTGATGAACGCTCAACAGGTGAACCCGCTTTTGCGCGCCTACGATTTCGGCGGGCTGCGCCGGCCGGCCGCCGATCCGCGCTTCCCGATCGTCGCCACCACCTGCCGCGTGGCCGAGCACTGGCAGAGCGGTGCCATGAGCCGTTCCATGCCCTGGCTCCTAGAGGCCGAGCCGCAAATGTTCGTCGAGATGAGCCGGGAGCTGGCTCGGCAGAAGGGCATCCGCAACGGCGACCGAGTGGTGGTGGCCTCTGCCCGCGGCTCGCTCGAGGCCGTCGCGATGGTGACCTCGCGCCTCCGGCCCTTCAAGGTGAACGGCGCCGAAGTCCATGTGGTAGGACTGCCTTGGCATTATGGTTGGCTCTGGCCTCATGCCGGCGGGGACAGCGCCAATCTCCTCACTCCCTCTGCCGGGGACCCGAACACCCGCATCCCCGAAACCAAGGCCTTCATGGTGAGCCTACAGCGAAAGGACGGTTGATCCGATGGAAGGAAAAGGGATGCTGATCGATACGACCCGCTGCACCGGCTGCCGAGCCTGCCAGATCGCCTGCAAGAGCTGGAACCAGAACGGCGTTGACAGTTCATCCAACCGCGGCAGCCATCAAAACCCGGGCGACCTGGACGGTCAAACCTTCAAACTGGTGCGCTTCAAAGAGAAGCCCGCCGAACCCCCCGGCACAAAGCCCGTCTGGTATTTTTTCGCAGACCAGTGCCGCCACTGTCTCTCACCGGACTGCAAGGATGCGATCGAGGGGTATGTCTCGGGAGGCGTGATTCAGGATCCGGAGACCGGTGCCGTGGTCTACACGGAAAAGGTCCGTCAAGCGGTATTCCAGGATGTCCGGGACGTCTGCCCGTACGACATCCCCCGGCGAGCCGCCGACGGCCGCATCGTCAAGTGCACCTTTTGCATCGACCGCATCTCCAAAGGCCTGCTCCCTGCCTGCGCCGGCGCCTGCCCCACGGGCGCGATCCGCTTCGGCGACCGTGATGAGATCCTCCGCTTGGGCCACGCACGCGTCGACGCCCTCAAGCCGGCTTACCCCAAGGCCCGCCTCCTCGACGAGAACTATGTCCGCGTGATCTTCCTCATCGTCGACGACCCTCGAAGATACCACGAAAATGCCGTCGCCAAGACCACCCACGGCCTCACCCGCAGCCTCGCCCTCCGCCGCATCCTGCGCTCTCTCTTGAGTTGATACCGCAAAAGAAGGTGTGCCACGTTCGTTCCTCTATGCCCCTGCCGGATTTTTCCCCCCGGGTTTCATAAAAGCACTGGCGATCAAGACGCCCAGCAGGATGCAGCCTTGGAGCAACACCCAGGCGACCACCAGGTAGGGGATCAGCCTTTGGGTCGTCAACGCCTTCTCGATCGAGAAATAGACCGGCTTGGTCAGGCTGTAGAGCGTGCTGGCCGCATTGAGGTTGGCCTGGCTCAACCCCTCGTAGATGGCCCTGCTCTGGGTGATGGTTTGCATAAGGTTGTCGTAAATCACCTCGATGCTTCTTCTGATCTCCTGCCGTGCGCCGTCGGCGGAGGTCTTCCCCGGGCCGATTTTTTCCGCATCCTCGATATTTTTCAGTATCTGGCCATAATAGTTTAGGTCCGAGTCGGCCATGGCCTTTTCAAGGCCGACCTCGATGATCTTTTGCGTGAGGCTGCGTCGAAACTCGATGTCCAGGTTCGCTTTGACCATGCTGATGAGATTGTCGAGGAAGGATTCACCGATCTGGGGCATGACGTTAGATCCGAACGGCTGCACGCCGCCGGGAGAAGGCACCTGCAAGACCCCTGCGATCTCACCGCCGACGGCATCGACGCCGCCCCCTTGAACGTAGGCCTTTAGCGCCTTCTCGTACACCCTGATGCGCGCGTCGGCATCCTGGGCCTTCATCTTGAGTTCGGTGATCCGATGCCTGAGATACTCCCCGGTATGTCGGCCATTTCCGCTTGCCCAGGCCGCCCCCACGATGGCGAGCATGGGATTCAGCCTGTAGCTTTCGATATCGAGGGTGCGGTAGCGCAGATCGAGCAGCGACAGGCCGCTTTCGGGCAGTCGGAAGACTGCAGCGCCGGGGACTTTCATGACCTTGTCGATGTCGTCGAGCACCCGCTTGAGTGTGGACCGGAGCATGTCCATGACTACCGGATAATCCTCGGTCTCGATGTCTTCTGGACGGAGGATGTCTTTGGAGACCAGCGCGATATCGTACTGGGTGACTCCCTTGACCGATTGGGCGTACTCCGCCCACGTGTTCAACAGATCGTTCAGGACCTTCGCCCGCAGCGTGGGCGGTAATGATGCGGCGGATTCATCCCCGGCGAACACGAGTTCGTAGTTGGCGGTCATGAGGCTCTTCTTCTTTTCGCGGAACTCGGTTTCGAGCCGCTCCCTCTGCTCAACGGAAAGTTTTCGATCCTCCAGCTTGGCGGCATAGCGGTACTCGAGGAGCCGCATCTCGTCGTTGCGTTGGATAACGGATAGCGACCCTTTGAATTTGGACAGACTCATGTATCTTTGGAGGTCGTTAATTTTATAGACCTCTTTCAGTACCGGTGATACCAGGATGTCCATCGAACTGAACGGTGTTCCGTTCGGGTACTGCCCCTTTTCGGCGCTGTCGAACTCCAGTTGAAAGGACAGCTTGGTGACCGGGTACTTCTCCTGTAAGAAGTAAAGGACCGCTCCCACTGCGGCGACCATCAAGGTCGCTGCAAATCCCAGGATTACAATCCACCTTCTGAATCCCCAGATGGTGAGGATCAACTCCTTGATGGAAATGCTGTCGTAGTCTTCGCAGAACCGCTCGTCCTGCTGCGGCCGCTGACTTGCATCCATGGTATTCAATCGCTGGCTCCTTGGAAGGAAAATGAGGCTGTAGTCTGGGTGGCACCGAAGCGAGCATAATAAAGATCGCTGAATGGGTCAATGGAAAATCCATGAAGGTTCCTCCGGCGCTTTTGTCGTTTCGCCGGCCTTCTTTCACTTGACTCGATGCGCTGGCTCTTTATATGTTAGCCTTGCCGCTGCCTCAGGTCTGCAAGAGCCGGTCCGCGATGCGCCGCAGCCCTGTTGTTGGACATCGGAGCCGCCGCTTCGTCATGCCTCGTTCGATCAGGCAGGAACCCATGCCGCCCCCCCCTGTGCGGTTGGGCGCCGGCAGTGGGCGCAGATCGGCGATAAACATTCAGCTTGAGCAACCCTCATGAAGCGTTCAATAAAACCAGTAAAGAGAAAATCGGACCAGCCTCCAGACAACCAATCTACGCCTGAGGGCCCACCCCCCTCTGCCTTCAGACACAGGGACTGGATAGTACCGTGCGCCATGGCTGTTGTCATTTGCGCCGCCTTTCGCCTGGTCGATCTGATCCATGCCCCCGAAAAGTTCTTCCTGGTGGATGGCCACAGGGTCCTGGCTACCCATGATGCCTATGCCTGGCTGGCAGGCGCGGACCGTGTCAATTATTTGAGTTGCTCCCCCGTCGCCGGCTTCCTGCGATTCCTGCACGCCGCTACGGGGTTCAACCTGGCCGACATCGCCTTCTGGCTTCCCATGATCATGACTCCCCTTGTGGCCGTGCCCCTTGCATGGCTGGGCGCCCGCTGGCGCCTCCAGGAGGGGACGGTGGCCGCCGGTGTGCTGGCGGGTGCTGCGCCTGGGTTCTTGTGGCGCACCCGGCTCGGCTATTTCGACACCGATCTCTTTGCGCTGTTTTTCCCCGTTTTGATTTGTGTCCTTCTCTGTTGCTGGCTCGAAGGCCGGATGCGGCCACCGTGGGGGAATGATCGGCGCCTCTCGCCCGGATGGACCCTCCTCTGGCCCCTCGGTATGGGGTTGATCAGCAGGCTCTATCTGTTGCTCTACCCGCAGGGTTCGGCCATCCTCCTGGCCATCCTCGCCACGGCGGGGATTCTTGGCCTGATTACGGTATCCAGGGGCGGGCGCCTGTTGGTGATCCTGGGTCTGGCGATCGTGGTCCTGGCGGCCTCCGGCGGCTGGATCGGCCTTGCCTCAGGTGCGGGCCTCTGTCTGGTCGGGTTCTTGAGGCCTCGTTATTACGACTGGTTGGCCTCGCATCCGCTGTTCCTGGTCCTGGCTTTGCTGGTTACAGGTGCGGCGGTGTTCACCCTTTCGGGGGTCGAGAACTGGGTGAGCGGAGCGTTGAGAAAGTTGGCGGGATACGGTGGATGGGCCGCCCGCGGGCCTGACGATCTCTATCCCGCCGTCCTGGACACCGTCGTCGAAGCGAAAAACATCGATCTCCGCTCCGTTTTTTATGCCATTGCCGGCGGGTGGCCGCTTTTTGCCGTGGGGATTTGTGGATACGCTGCGCTGCTCTGGCGCCGCCCGGCGGCCTGGGTCTTTCTGCCCCTTCTCCTGTTGGGTTTGGCCGGCCTTCGCTTGGGCGAACGCTTTACGATGTATGGCGGAGTTGTCATCGGCTTGGGGCTCGGGTTCGGACTCACACAGGTTTTGCGGCGCTGGCTCGGGTGGCGGCGCATTGGCTTTGTGTGTCAAGCCCTGCTGCTGGCGGGGTTTCTGGTCATCACGACGGTCCCCTTGTTGGGAAACAGAGCCCCCATGACGACCGCCGCCCCGGAGACGATCGAAGCGCTGCACGACATGCGCGGCAAGATAACCCCAGGCGCTCAGTTCTGGATCTGGTGGGATTATGGCTACACGGCCCAATATTATGCGAGGGCGGGCACCTTTTCGGACGGGGGGCATGTGAGGGCGGAATATGCGGTTCCCCTGGCCTGGATCTATGGGGCCGACTCCCCCGCATATGGTTTTCATCTGATGGCGTACGCTGCGGAAAAGGCCCGGCCCTATCGCGTCAGGTGCGCGGAGTTGCCCAATTACGGGAACCCCTTTGCCGGGATATTCCGAAAAAAAGCCCCTTCAGAGGTGCAATCCTTTCTCGATGGGATCGCCGATCTTCCCCGCCCTGAGAAGAAGCACCTGCCTGAGCAGTATCTGGTCCTGTCCTGGGATAACGTCAAGATAATCCCAGCCATTCTGCGGTTGGGTACCTGGGACTTCTCTCAGGGGAAGGGCGATAAAACCCCTTTCGAGTTGCACGAAAAAATCCTGGAGTTCAACAAAGTTGCGGGTACTTTGACGGTCCGGAACCAGGCCGTTTGGCTCTCCGGTCTCACCCTTGTTACGGAGACTGGAATCGAGCACCTGGATTACGGGTCCCCTTCCGGGGTTTTTGCCGTGATCGACACCCAAAAAGGAATCACCGCTCTGATGGGAGAGAGAATGTATCGATCCAATCTGGTGCAAATGCTGCTTGGGGATCCGGTTGATTTCGAGCGCTATTTCGAGCTTATGCTTGATCGCGCACCCGATGTCCGCATATATAAGATAAGGCTTTGATCGAAAGGCATTCCCGTTTCCCACGATCTATTCCTCCCTTCTTCATAGTTACCATTCTGTAATTGAAGCCACCAGATGGTCTATTCGACCTGTAACTGATCTCACCCTCAGCTAGGTTCATCCGCAGGAACCTTTGGCCGTTGTTTCTATCGGCACCAGGTGCTTGCTGCCAAAAGAGCCTGATCGAAGAGGCGCCGGAAGACACTTGGAGCCAAACATAGTCCCCCTGCCGGCCGGTATTGCAGGCACCCCCCGGAAAACCAGCGTGGCCGAACCGATACCCAGTTCTTACCCCTGTTATGGTGGTTCTAATCTTGCATGAATTTAGAACAAAAATCGTAGTCAAAAGTGCCTAGTTAGAACCTTTTCAGGAAAATCACGATAAATCCAATATTTAACAAGCCATTGGTTTAGAGGGGGGATTGGTTATGTCTAGAGGCGGATTGAAGTCGGTCACCTTTCTAGGGCATGTGTTGATCCTGCTGCTGGTTTTCAGCGGGACAGTGCATGCAGAGTTGGGCTCGCTTGAATTCCTGCAGTTAAGGCATCAACTGAAGGCGGGTGGCGCGACCTATGAGATCGGCGCCAACCAGGCCACAGATCGTTCATTACGCGAATTGTGCGGCCTAATGGCCCCCACCCGGTGGACACCGGAAATTAAGTACCGTCTCGGATCGCGGGCACAGGAACCAATAGGAGCATCTTCTATCGGCACGGTGGCGTTGCCGTCTGCTTTCAATTGGTGTTCACAAGGGCTCTGCACCCCAATCAGAGATCAAGGTTCGTGCGGGTCCTGCTGGGCGTTCGCCACGGTGGCACCGCTAGAGAGCAACATCCTGATCTACGAAGGTAAATCTGTAGACCTTTCCGAGCAATACCTAGTTTCCTGCAATATAAACAACTGGGGATGTGGAGGTGGCTGGTGGGCACACGATTACCATGAGTGGAAGTACAACGCATCGGAGACTGAGGCAGGAGCGGTCATCGAAGATGATTTTGCATATACTGCGCGGAATACGACATGTGGCAGCCCCTATAATCACCCATATAAAATCACTGATTGGGCCTATGTCAGTTCGCCTTTTACTGTTCCTCCGACAGAAGATATCAAGCGCGCAATCATGACATACGGCCCGGTCACGGCAGCGGTTTATGTGGGAAGTGCCTTTCAATACTATCGAAGGGGTGTTTTCAACACAAACGTAGATGCTGCTGTCAACCACGGCATCGTTATTGTCGGCTGGGATGACAACCAGGGTGCGAACGGGGTGTGGATACTCAGGAATTCCTGGGGGACTGGATGGGGTGAAAACGGGTACATGAAAATTGAATATGGGGCCTCCCGGGTGGGCTACGGCGCCTCTTACGTGGTATATGACCCGCCCCCCGTACAGGCCGATTTCAGCGCCGATACCACCACGGGAACCGATTCGCTGACGGTCCAGTTTACAGATCATTCCACCGGAAATCCGACAGCATGGTATTGGACATTTGGCGACGGACAGACCAGCACGCTCAAAAACCCATCCCATACCTATACGAATTCCGGAAACTACTCAGTCTCCCTGGAATCTTCAAGACCCGACAGTACGGATATAATCGTCAAGACGGATTATATTACAGTCGCCGAGTCCACTCCCCCTCCGCCTTTGGTACCCCCAGATGTGATCGAACTACCGGCTGCTGGATCTTACGGCTATAAGGCCCCCGGAGTTTTGACGAACCAATCATCGGTGGATTTCTGGTTTGGGGGGAGAACAGGCAATGTCATAATCGAATGTGAGTTTTACGATGCCGATTACGGCGATGAGATCGAGATTCTGATCAATGGTCAATCGGTGGGGTATGCGCCACGGACTGCAAACAACAGTTGGGGCGGGATTAAATACATCACGCTTCCGGATAGCTATGTGAGCGACAGTTCTGCAAATGTACTGACAATGCGCAATGCTTACTCTCTGACGTATATATGGGGGATTCGTGATATTCACGAATCAGAGGTTTTCGGTGTTCCACCGGGAGCCATTGAATTACCGGCAGCAGGCGCCTATGGCTATAAAGCCCCGGGAGTTTCGATGAACCAATCATCGGTGGATTTTTGGTTTGGCGCAAGAACGGGCGATGTGGTAATCGAATGCGAGTTTTATGATGCCGATTACGGGGATGAGATCGAGATTCTGATCAATGGTCAATCGGTAGGGTATGCACCGCGGACGGCAAACAACAGTTGGGGCGGGATTAAATACATCACGCTTCCGGATAGCTATGTGAGCGGCAGTTCTGCAAATGTACTGACAATGCGCAATGCTTACTCTCTGACGTATATATGGGGGGTTCGTGATATTCAGGAATCAGAGGTTTTCGGTGTTCCACCAGGAGCTATTGAATTACCGGCAGCAGGCGCTTATGGTTATAAAGCCCCTGGAGTTTTGACGAACCAATCATCGGTGGATTTTTGGTTTGGCTCAAGAACAGGCGACGTGGTAATCGAGTGCGAGTTTTATGATGCCGATTACGGGGATGAGATCGAGATTCTGATCAATGGTCAATCGGTAGGGTATGCACCACGGACGGTAAACAACAGTTGGGGCGGGATTAAATGCATCACGCTTCCGGATAGCTATGTGAGCGACAGTTCCGAAAATGTACTGACAATGCGCAATGCTTACTCTCTGACGTATATATGGGGTGTCCGTGATATTCAGGAATCGAAGGTTTTCGGTGTTCAATTGGGAGTCACTGAATTGTGTCCTTTCGGCGAACGAGCGAACGTCAATAAATTTTAGAAACGCATCCCCCTTTTCCTCGAGCTGTTCCTGTCTCCTTCGCAATTACCATTCTGTCCTTAATCCGAGTAAACCCCCGGCTTTGCCGGGGGGACAAGCAAAGTTTGATAATTCTGAACCATTTCTCAAGGGTTTGCGATGAGGGGCGCTGATGTTTTCTGCCTTTATGTACTTCAGATAGGTATCCATAAAGATGTCGGGAAGCCCTATTAGTTGGCCCCGTCAGGGAAGGCGCACTCAGGCCGAGAACCGGTCCACCAGAATCCTGACGATGCGCTCGCTGGCCTTGCCATCCCATAGGGGGATATCCTGCCTTTTAGCCCATTGCCCTGCCATGACATCATCGAACGCCTTGGCTATGTTCTTCGGGTCGTTACCTACCAAACGGCTGGTTCCGTGTGTCACAGTAACGGGGCGTTCCGTATTGGCCCTGAGCGTGAGGCAGGGTACGCCGAGATACGTGGTTTCCTCCTGCATCCCGCCCGAGTCGGTCAATACCACCCTGGCTTGCGACATGAGGGAGAGGTTTTCGTGGTAGGGCAGGGGAGGGATGCATTTCAGGGTCCCGTTTGCTTTGAGCAGGTGATCCAGACCGTGCTCGCTGACTGCCTTCTGGGTGCGCGGGTGCACCGGGAAAACCATGGGCAGACTGCGGCTGAACTCCACGAGCAATTCAAGCACCGGCCGCAGGACCCCAGGATTGTCCACGTTTGCCGGGCGGTGCAGCGTCATGAGCCCATAGCCGCCCGGCTCGACGCACAGCCGCCCGGCGATGCCGGTTGCCGCTGCCCGCGGAAGTTCGCGCGCCAGGGTGTCAATCATAACGTTGCCCACGAGGTAGGCCCGGTCCCCGCTCACCCCTTCGCGCTCGAGGTTTGCCATCCCGCTCGGCTCGGAAACGAAGAGCATATCGGAAACGGTATCCGTCAGAACGCGGTTGATTTCTTCGGGCATGGTGCGGTCGAAACTCCGAAGCCCCGCCTCCACGTGCAAGACCGGGATTTGGAGCTTGACGGCCGCAAGAGTGCAAGCCACCGTGGAGTTCACATCCCCAAAGACCACGGTCGCAACCGGCCGATTCTCAATAAGGTGCCGTTCATAGCGTTCGATGATGCGTGCCGTCTGGGCGCCGTGGGTTCCCGAACCTACCTCGAGGTGGACATCGGGCACGGGTATGCCCAATTCGCTGAAAAACACGTCGTTCATGGCTGCGTCGTAATGCTGACCGGTGTGTACGATGCGCCAGCCCAGACCCCTGGCCTCCAGTTCCTCCTCGATGGCGGCGAAGGCGCGCACCAGCGGCGCGAGTTTCATGAAGTTGGGGCGTGCCCCGGCGACAAGGTCAAACGTGTTTTGTTCCATGGATAGGTCTTCCTAAAAAGGCTGTGAGGTGCGCGAAAAGAAGCTATTTGGATAGATTGCGGATGACGGCGATGACGCGATCGAGATCTTCTTGCGTCATGGCGGTCCCGGAGGGGAGGCACAATCCGCGCGCGAAGAGATCCTCCGAGACCTGCCCGCCGACTGCGCGGGCAGTATACTGCTTCTTCCCCTGGCGCAGGGAGACCCCGTTGCAGTTGAAAACCGGCTGCAGATGCATGGGTTTCCACACAGGCCGGGATTCGATGTTTTCCGCCTCAAGCGCAAGCCGTACCTGCTCACGATCGGGGCCGAAGATCTCCGGCGTGATGAGGATCACGGTCAGCCACCGGTTGGCCGTCCCATAATTCGCCTCCGGCATGAATTCGAGACCGGGAAGGTCACCGAGGGCACTCTGGTAATAATCGAAGATCTCCCCCCGACGCGCGACCCGCTGATCGAGCACCTGGAGCTGCGCGCGGCCGATGGCGGCCAGGATGTTGCTCATGCGGTAGTTGAAGCCGATCTCGGTATGTTCGTAGTGCGCCTGAGGACCGCGTGCCTGCTGGGACAGAACCCGCGCGTGGGAGATGAGTTCCTCGTCGTCGGAAGCCAGCATGCCCCCGCCCGATGTTGTGATGATCTTGTTCCCGTTGAAAGAGAAGACCGCGGCGTGCGCCCCCCTGCCGGCGTGGGTTTGTCCTTCTCCGAGATCCCCTACGACGTCGGCGGAAGTGAAGCGCGCTCCAAGTGCCTCGGCCGCATCGACGATGACCGGGACGCCGAATCTGCGGCACACTGCGTAGATTTCACCATAGTTGCAGCATTGCCCGTAAAGATCCGTGGGGACAACCGCCTTGGGGGGCTTCCCTACGCCGACGCATCGCTCGAGTTCAGTGGCCAGAAGAGCAGGGTCCATGTTCCAGGACCGGTAGTCGCAATCGATGAAGACAGGGGCGGCACCCTCGAAGAGGATAGGGGAGACGCTCCCTATGAAGGTGAGGGAAGAAGCGAAGACTTCATCCCCGGGCCCCACGCCGAGGTGGTGCAGAGCCAGATGCATGGCCGCCGTACCGCTCGAGACTGCCAAGCAGTGGCTGATCCCGGTGTACTCGCTGAACTCTTGTTCGAAGGCGTCCACCATGGGGCCGAGCGGCGCGATATAGTTGCTTTCGAAGGCCTCCTCGATCAACGCGCGCTCCAGGCCGCTCATGTGGGGAGGGGAGAGAAAGATGCGTACTCTATTCATAAGAAAGTAAATGCTGTCCAGAGGAGGAAAATCTTCTGTGTGGGGGGAAATAAACCTGTTGAGGCAGAATATGTCCTTGCGTACTCAGCCAATTCGTAGGCATTTCACACAAATGGGAAAAGGCATTATAAAAAACCAGATGAACCATGTTTTCCACAAAACGCCTCAATGGACTCACCTTGGCTGAAGACACCGGCACATCTCTTAACCTTCCGAAATACCCGCCAACATCCATCCAGTATGCGAGTGCGACTTTTTTTAAAATGGAAATTAGTCGCCCCTTTTTTGAAAAACAAGATTAAACATTACCTTTTCCAAGGCTGATTTAGCATCAGTGTATAGTGACGACTTTTTGTCATATGAATGAATTTCAAATCTTTGAGGCCCGCTATATAACGGAAGTGTATATTTCTTACTAAATACGCAGCATGAAGCAATGTTTTCATAAAGAGAATTTGGGTTATTGCAAAATTCTTCATGAGAACAGGTAATAACTCGATTTTCTGGAAATTTCTCTAGGTGGTCAATAATCTCTTTATTGGTATAGTACACTTGACCAGCAACCTGTTCGAGCGGGGCCATCTCTTTCAAAAAGTCGTATTGTGGAGGCTTTACACTTATCCATTCATTTACATCACCCGCAACAATTTTCCTGTGGCGATATAATGAACAAATATTTTCAACAAGGTCTCTATGCACATGCAGTATATGAACGTTCGGGAAAGGCAAAAAAAGATCTAGATGGTACTGTATAAGAAGAGCTTTGACAGCAATAGGTCGCTCTAATGCCGAAGAAAATAAAGCAAGCCCCTTGACAAAACCATCGGGGTTGCATCTGACCAGTTGTTCTTCAGTTAATTTCTCACCCACCGTCACAGGAAAAAAACGGCGAAAATAAAAAGAAAACTCGTGAGGAGACAGCAAGCCTCTTGTTTTACCATAATCAGAAGCAAAAAAATCAGGCTGCTTAGGTATTGTTAATTCTCCCCTAAAATTAAGTCTATTGTCTGTCAACAGGCGCTGCAAAAGTCCAGCGAAATACGGATTTCCAGCAAACCGAGCACTTAAGTTGTTCGGTACAGATATGCCTGACTGCTCCAGCCATTGCATTAATACGGTGGTTCCACTTCTTGGCACCCCAACCACTAAGAAAAGCGGCGATAGTGGATCATAAGTTAAATCAATGTTTGCTTCACCATTTGCAACTACATAGTTTAGATGATTTACAAAATCGGCAGCGGCTGAGTGAGCTTTGAACCCGTTTACTCTTTTCATTATTTATAATTCCCAATCACCTTCCCGTAATCAAAAACTACCGGCGTCAGCTCTTTTACCATTACGACACCAGATTGGTACTTTTTCATAGGTCCGGTGTCTTCCTTATTGACAGCAGCAACCATTGCACCGGTAAAATCAGCATTAGCTAAGTGAGACCCAGGATATCCCCCACCAAACCGTGTATTAATTTCGATGAAGTAAATCTGTCTGTCTGTTTCTATAAGGTCGACGTCAATCGGTCCAGGAATAGGCGAACATTCCAACAGCCGGAGTACCAGACTTATAGCTTTATCATGCTCAATAGATTTGGTAAGCAAGGTTTCACCGGCAACTGATTTTTTGCGCTCCCACGCAGATACTCTGATAGGTTTACCTCCTGGATCACTACAAATTTCCACGTTAACAAGACGGCCCTTAATAAACTCTTGGGCCATCGGCTCTTCAACGCCTAGCCAGTGCTCGAAGGCTTCATCCTTGTTACTGCATAGTTTGTACCCAAAACTTGCCGAACCTTTTCTAGGTTTAATAACAAAAGGTGGAGTGAGAATTTCTATTGCCTGATCAAATTCGATAAAAGTCCTAGGACATAAAAAACCATTTTCTATCATAAACAGAGCAGCGCGCCATTTATCAAGGAAGCGAATCGCTGTATCATAATCAGGGAAAAAACAGGCAACCCCCATTTTTTCTAACTCATCTTTTATCTTTGATATTTCGGAAATATCAAGATCGGAGAGACAAAGAGCAGCATCAAATTTTTCTTGACGACACAAAGCAAGAATATGTTCAAGATACGTTTCATCTTTAATTGATGGAACAATAAAGGCCCTATCACAACTCATGAAACCTGGGGTATACAGTTCGTTACCCGTACCAATAACTTCTGACCCAACAGGGGAAGATTCTTTAAGGTATCTAGCAATATAACCACGCTTCCCAATCGTGGACGCTAACCATTTAATAGGTCTACTCATTGTATCCTTCTATATATAGAAACTAGTATATTCAGAACGATAACGAACAATTTGCAGGCGCCCCCAATCGTCGATCTCAATTGCAGCGGGAAGTCCTTGAATAAAGGGAGACGACATACAAGCCGCATAGCCACCTTTCTGCGCAAATATCAGGAGGTCACCTTCATTAATAGGGCCTTTCAAATCACTGACAAGGAGGTCTATTTCCATACAACTGTTACCGTATATATCGTAATGTTGAGCCTGTTCATCACATTGGACCTCATGTCGAGATGCAACATGGACAAGTGGTTTCGCAGCGCTGCGCAAAGGGTTAACGCTAAAAATAGTACCATCAACGACCGCAATATTTTTAGTTCTCATTTTTTTCACTTCTAGAACAGGCGTTATGAATAGGCCTGAATCGGCAAGTAAGCCAGTTCCTGGTTCACAGATGAATGTAACATCCTGAGACGGAAATAGCCGCTTCATGTGTTTACCAAGTGCAATGCCATATGCTTCTAGATCAGCTACAGGATAGGGCAGACTATCTTCTATCGGACTAGGCATATTACTTGCGAAACCACCCCCACAATCAAGAAATGTGAGTTTTCCAATGCCTATTTTATTCCAGCAATCTACAAGATAATCAATTCTTTCTATATAGGATTCAATGCTTCGACTTTTTGTTATGTGCATATGAACGCCAGAAATGGACAAACCCTCAACCATAACAAGCTGATTGATCATTTGGATGTTTTCATCGCTGGTCAAATCGATTCCAAAACGGCTATCTTTATCCATAAAGGATAACTTTGGCGAAACGCGAATACCCAAACGAGCTTGAATATTAACCTCTTTACTAAGATGTGCAATTTTTTTTAGTTCTGAAATCGAATCAGCTATGAGCGTACACTGGCTGTTTAAACCAATTTTAAGCGTTTTTTCATTTTTGCCTGGTCCATTGAAAATTATATCTACATCACTACCTGTCTGAAAAGTTCGAGCATAATTGAATTCTTGTAATGAAACGACTTCTCGCGCAGCTCCAGCTATAACAGCAGCGCTGATTAAAGAATTAAAATAGTTTGTTTTAAATGAATAAGCGATCAATGAATTAGAATATTGATTGGAAATTGCTTTTTTTAGCCGTAGAACATTTTTTCTAACCATATTTGGAGAAATGATGTACGCTGCTCCTCCAGCCTTCTCTGAAACATCTATAATGACTTCTGGATCTATACGCGTAACAATATCAAATAAAGTTGGATACATAATAGATCTTTTAAAAAATAAATTCTAGAGAAATCATAATAAAATAAGATCAATATATAAGATGTTTGTATGTTATACTAAATTTCTATCATGCATTTGCATAGTTATTTTACTTATGATAAAAAGTAGCAAATTGTTGAGTAATTTGTGATTCAAAAGTGCATTTACTTTGGGATTGATATTCGTGCAGATTCTTCAAAGCGGCGTCGAAGTGCGCGCTCAGTCATTACGATGTTTTCACGTTTAATCACTTTGGCGATTGTTCGAATTATGATTTTAATATCAAGAACTAGAGATATATTGTCAACATATGCGACATCCAGGCGAAAACGATCAGTAAATTCAAGATCATTGCGGCCTTCCACCTGGGCGAGCCCGGTAACGCCACCGCGCACTTCATGTCGTCGGGCCTGCTCAGGGGTGTAAAGCGGGAAATAATCCATAAGCAACGGTCTAGGTCCCACAATGGACATATCGCCCTTGAGGACATTGAAAAGCTCTGGCAGCTCATCCAAGCTCGTGCTTCGCAAAATACGACCGAATCGCGGCAACCGTTTCTCATTGGGCAACAAATTGCCTCTAGCGTCCCGCGCATCCGTCATGGTTCGGAACTTGTATATTGTGAACGGCCTGCCGTCCAAACCGGGCCGCACCTGTCGGAAGAAAATGGGGCTGTCAAGTTTTGCCCAAACCAGCAGCGCAACGAAGGCCAGCAGAGGCGAGAGCACGACCAGTCCCGGAAGGGTCAGTACCAGATCGAGCAGTCTTTTGCCAAAGCCGGTATATAAATGCTTCAATTTCTCTGAAAAACCTTTGCAGTGTTTTTTATTCGGAAGCTGTTTCGAAAAGATTCGGCAACCATGGCTTTAAGGATTCTGGACCCTGTCCTTCCATGGCACAGCTCCGGCCAGGAAGGCACTCTGCCTGCCGTTAGAATTTCCGTGTATGCCTGCCTCATCTGCCCGATAGCGTTTTCCCACCAGTGTGCTCGCGCCCCCCGTGCACTTTGAGGGTTACGGGCCGATCCGTGTTCCACCGAAAAGTCAGGCAAGGGGGCCCAGGACGCAGCATCCCCCCTGGAGGCTACCGCTGTCGGTGAACATGACCCGGACCATCCATGTTCAGGCACAGCATCTCGTGGTACCCCAAAAAGCGCAGCAAAAGCAGTTTGGACGTCACCAGAGCCGCTTCCCACATGCCGAAACACTTGAGTTTGTGCTCGGTTCTGGGATGAATGGGCCAGATCAGAAGCATTTCCGCGCAGGCCTCGCCGCACAAGAAGACAAGAATCGCTCCCAGCGCATCGGGGTCATCGACATTGGAGGGCCGGTGTAAAGTCATAAGGGCGAAAGCGCTACCTGTTATCACTTCCCTGTTATGGGTTAGTTTCTGCGAATCCATGGCATTCTTTTGAATGATATCAACAATATTCAATACTTGCGCTTTCTCGCGCTGGGCTTCTAGGGTGTCGATCATGATGTTGTCGACAAAACGTATCCATTCTTCCGGCACGCGCTCCTTGCGCAGGTTCTCTGAAGAAAGCTCGTCTGAGGTCAGCAGGAGATCCGACAACCGGACCGTGACCAACCGGTTGATCTCTTCGGGCATGGTCATATCCCGGGAACGAAGCTCTCCACCTCGATATGAGCCAGCCGCACATGCTTCTTCTATGCGGTGACCGAAGAGGCGCAGGTGGCGTTGACATCACCGACCACGACTGCCTAGTTGGGTTTTTCGCGCCGGACTATTTTTTCAAAAGCGATCATGGCTTGGCACACCTGCTCCGCATGGGACCCGGATCCAATGCACAAATTGATATCGGGGTCCGAAATTCTCAAGGCCTCGAAAAACAGTGTGGACATCTTGTCGTCACAATGCTGGCCGGTACGCACTAACACATGCTCGATTTTTGCCCTCCGTTTCGGTTGTGGGCTTCGATGGCCTGCATGAACGGCGCGATTTTCATGAAATTGGGGCAGGCACCCACAACGGGAACAATTTTCAATCTGTCGGCGGAATCCTTTTCATCTTCCATTCATTTCCAGAAAATTGGCAAATTTGGTTGATAGTTTTTCGCGGGAAAACGCTTGCTCCGCCAGGCGGCGAGCGTTTTTCCCGTACTCCCGGCGCAGCCCCGGATCGTCGGCCAGTCTGCACAGGGCGTCGGCAAAAGCCTCCGGATCGCGCGGCGACACGGCTAAACCGCATTTGTGCGTCTGGATCATGTCCGCCAGCCAGCCGGGATAGTTGTTGATGACCGGCAGGCCGGAAGAGATATAATCGAAAAACTTGTTGGGAGAAGTACCGTAGTAGAAGGCGGGCACATCGTCCAGAATCATCATGCCCACGTCACAGCAGCTCACCACGCGGTTGAGGCGGTCCTTGGGCATGGGGTCGAAAAAGCGGCAGTTGTTCAACCCCTCGCTGCGGGCTTGGTTCATCAGGTGTGGCTTGAGCTTGCCGTCACCGATGAAGGCCAACGCGATATCGCTTCTGCCTCTTTCCAGTAAAACCCGGGCTGCATCCAGCACTGCATCCAGGCCGTTGGCGATGCCGTGGGCGCCGGTAAAGACCGCCACGCAATCGCCAGGATTCACCCCGGGAAGATCCAACTCCCCACGCCGGCCCGGCTGGAAAAGTTCCAGGTCGCAGCCGTTGGGTATCATGGCGATCCGCCACCCGTTGGGACTGCGCCTGGCGATCCCCTCTTTGATCCCCGGGGCAAGGGCGATACACGCGCTTGCGGAATGGTAGGTTGCCCATTCGAGAAGGGACATGCCGGCCAGCACCACGGGGTTTTTCACCACCCCCATGGCCCGGGGCAGCTCCGGCCACAAATCCCTGACCTCGAAAACAAAGGGCTTGCCCCTGAGCCACCGGGCAAATATCCCCGGGATTCCCGCCGTCAGAGGGGTGGAAGTGGCAAACACCAGGTCATAATCCTTGCCCAAGGCTACTTTAACGCTGTTCCAAGCGTAGCGGAAAAAAATCCGCGTACGCTGTGGTAGGCTCATGTAATTGCTGTATTGCAAATTGAACTGGACGACGCTGATCCCGTCAACCGTCCCGGTGCGCACCTCGTCACCGGACGAACCCGAAAGCGGCAGCTCGCCTTTGCCGCTGCGGGCGCAGACCATGGTCACCCGGTGCCCGCGCTCAACCAGCTTCCGGGCCATTTCATAGGACCGTGTCCCGCCGGCTGCAGATGGCGTGTTGAAATACTGGTGAAAATAGAGGATATGCATGTTTTTCAGACGATTGGGAGGCTATGGGGAGGTTTCATTCACTTTGATCATCAGTGGTGCGGAGGGAAAAGCGGGTTTCGATTTTTTTCCGCCCGCCGTCCACACAAACCACCAGAACGTCTACCGGACTTTTCTGCCAGTAATACAGGGACTCCATGCCTTCTTCCATGTACATGCGGCAATCCTTGGCGCACACATCCACACTCCCCCACGGCCCGGTCACCCGGTTGCCCTCGAGCCGATATTCTCCAGCAGCCAGGCGGAACCGGATCTCGGCACTGGGAAAAGGCCCTGAAAGCGCATCTTCGACAACCCATTCATCGCCCCGCCAGCGAACCGTCCGCTGGTGCCGGTTGCCCCGAAAGTCCTTGTAGGCGCCGGACCAGCAGAGCCACCCGTTTCCGGCTGATTCTATCTGGCTTACATGGTCGGCCCGCAGCCACTCGCCCAGCATGAACCTGCCCAGGCGGCGCATTTGATCCTGGCTGCCGAAAGAGACCGTATTGTGGGCCCGAACAGATTTGAAATAATGTCCGTCTGTCGCCTCTTCTGGGTTATAGGAGTAAGTTCCTGCGTCGCGACAGACGTTTTGCCCGTGATGCCACAGGTCGAAATGAAACACGTCGTTGTGCGTCGGCCGAAAGCGGTACATGGGAAAACGCAGCAGGGCCCATGAATGGCGTCCGGCCATGACCACGTAACCCCCGGGAAACACCCGGCTCGCTTTTTCCGGCGCTGACCGCTCCGCCTCTAGGGCATCGATGCCGAGCCAGAAAAGGGGCTCGTCCCAGGGGCCGGCAGCGAATATTTTGCGCCCGCGCAGCAATGCGCCCGCCGTTTGCACCGTCGGGCGGAAATCCCGGTAGTCGCAGCCGTGCATGTGCAGCAGCATGGCTCCGTCATTTGATCCCAGGTTCGGCGCCCCGCCGCTGACCGGATCGATCAGCACGGCCATCCAGTCCAGGGCGGCCGCAGCGCGCTCGTAAAACACGTCCGAGAAAGGTGGAGCATCGAGCCTTTTGCGCCAGTGCTCAGCCAAAATCAGCGTGTCCAGCAGCACCCTGTGATAAGTGACCGAGTGCTGGGAAAAACTCCCATCAGGTTCCACCAGTCTTTCAACCCGGTTTTCAAGCCACTTTCTTCCTCTGCGGGCGTAAAAGGCGCTTTTGCGGACCGCTGCACTGTCACCCGAGACCCGGGCAAGCCAACTCCCGCCGATGAACAAAGCCGCCGCCTCGCTGGTGCCGTGGTTGTTGTCCTGGGCGATGGCGTAGCGGATGTTGCCATGAATTCTTTCAAGATGACGGAAAATGAATTCCACCAGGGAAGGGCTTGGCTGGCGCCACTGGCGCAGGACCAGTGCGGCCAGTACCAGGTTGAAAACCCGGATGGATGCCTCTTGGCCGCATTTCCAGTTGGGACCTGTGTTTACGGGATTTTTTTCCCCCCAGTCCCGGAGCCATCGATTGAGCGTCTTCAGGTACGGCCCTTCGGCGGAAACGGCATGCGCCCGGGCCAGGGCAGGCACCCATTCAAATCGGGACACCTCCCAGATGTTCTTGATGTCGCCGACAGAAGGGTCAAAGTCTTTCAGGGAGATCCAGTGGACACAGGGCCGCGGATGCCGGGCGCCGCTGAGGGGATTCAAAAACCAGTCCGGCGGGCTACCCGCAAGGCACCAGTGCTTGGCGTAGTGCCGCAGATGGCCGCCGGCGATCTTTGCGGCATCCGCAAGCAGGGTGCGTTTCCACTCTTCCGGGCAATCCGACGGTTGAGGCAAGGGGCGGAAGAAATCCCCGTCTTTTTCAAAACCGCGCTGGGGGAAAGCCCGACGGCGGATTCCGGTCTTCAGACTCAATCGGTACCAGGCGACATAGGCAACGTTGCGAAAACCGATGCGGTGGATTACATCGGCATAGCGCAAGGCTTTTGTCAGGCGAGAGAACGTTGTTCAACTCCTCATGATTTGCACAGGTTCACTTCCCCAAAATTGCACTTCCGCAGCCACTTGCCGTTAGCTTTTCAAATGCACCATTCTGCCTTCGTTCGCCGATGTCACGGCCGCGAAAGTGGCCAGGCTCCCTTTACCAACTCATCCATGGCAATCAGCGGCTTGTCCCCCGCGATCACCCGGTCCACAAAAGCGTTGAACTGCACTCCGTGCCCCTTATCCTGGGACCTTGTCTTGAAGCTCTTGAATTTCGCGAACCCGTATCCTCGGTCTTGCGAAAGTTGTTCATCCGCAGGACCCGCCCATCCGAGAAGATCTCCAGGGTCTCCTTGGGATATTGCTTGGACCCGTTGCCGAAATAGTTCACTGTGCCCACGGAACCATCCTCGAAGCGCAGGGCTATGGCCATCTTGTCCTCTTTCACAGCCACGCCTTTTTCCATCTCGAAGGCGGCCACCGAAACCACCGGGCTTTGTGCGATACAGGACAGCAGGTCGATAAAATGACAGGCTTCCCCGATGATGCGCCCGCCGCCGACTTCCGGATCGTGGACCCAGGCATCCGGCGCAATGATGCCCGCGTTGCAGGTGAAATTCATGGCCAGGGGTTCGCCCCTTCCGGCGAGAAGTTCCCTGATTTTGCGGATATGGGGGGAAAAGCGGCGGTTGAAGCCCACCATCAGGGAACGGGGCGAAGCGGCGGAGCACTTGTTGTAGGTGGCGACGATGGCATCGAGTTCTTCCCTTATCAGGCATAGGGGTTTTTCCGCGATGTGCCTGGCCGCGGCGCTCTTGGTGCGGGCGGACACGTATTTAAGCCGCGCCGTGGTCCTGGCCAGGGTCGGGCCCATGGTTATCTTGGCAAAGTTGCCTGCCCCGATCATGGCGGCTACGCAGGCCGATTCGGGCCTGGAAGACGCCTGGTGGACGACAATGGTCCGCTCGGCCTCGGGTTGGCCGGAATATTCAAGCACCACGCCCAGGGTCGATGCATCCGATGAAATCTTGGCATACGCCTTTTCCGCCTCCTCGAAGGGGATCCTGTCCGTGATCAGGGAGGAGACATCGACGCGCCCCGAGGCCATGGCATCGAGAACGGCCTTGAAATTGCGCTGTTCGGTCCAGCGCACGAACCCCGGTGGATAATCCTGACCTTTTTGCTCGTAGACGTCGTCATAACGACCGGGCCTATAGGAACAGGACACCTGAAAGGTCAGCTCTTTCTCGTAAAAATCACTGCGCTGCAGATTGAGTCCCACCACCCCCACCAAGAACGATGCGCCCCCGCTTGCGGCACATCTCAGCGGACTGATGCACGATCTCATCCGTCTTGGCGCTGGCCGTTATGATCACCCCGTCCACCCCGGCCCCTTCCGTCCACGACCTGGCCACGGCGATAAGGTCCGCCTTTCCTCTGTTGGAAACATGGGCGTCGAAAGACTGCGCCATCTGGAGGCGTTCGTCGGCCAGATCCAGCGCCAAAACCTCGCATGCACAGGCTCGAAACAACTGGACCGTAACCAGGCCGATGAGCCCGGCCCCGTAAACCACGAATGTTTCACCCAGGGTCGGGTTGGCCAATCGTATGCCCTGCAAGCCGATGGCAGCAAGAACGGTAAAGGTCGCCTGCTCTGAGGAAACATTCTCCGGAACCCTAGCACGCAGGTTCCGGGGCACACAGACCTCTTCCGCATGCGACCCGTTGGACGCCACCACATCCCCGACCTTGAAGCCGGTCACCGCCGACCCCACCTCGACAACCCGCCCGACATTGCAGTACCCAAGGGGCAGCGGCTCATCCAGCCGCTTGAACACGGTCTCAACCGTTGGCATCAAACCTTCGGTTCTGATCTTGTCCAGCACCTGTTTGACCTTGTCCGGGTGGGCCTTGGCAAGAAACCCACCCTTGGAAAACTCCACCAGCATCCGTTCCGTGCCGGCGGAGATCAGGGAATGAGTGGTGCGGACTTTAATAGTGTTCTTTGTGCAGATCGGAGACGGCTGGTCGGACAGTTTGGTTTCGCGCGAACGGAGGTTTTGAAGTATTTGTTTCATGATAATTAAAATAAATGAAAGGTATGGCACTTTGCTCTAATAGGCAAAACCTGCGGGTAATTTCACCGTATCTGTCACAGCCTGAGCATATGGTGTTTCCAACATCTAATCGGAATACGGAGGCACGGCACGACATCAGATATCTTAATCTGTGATCACATCTAAGAAGTCCACTTCGGTCAATAAGTTAAATGACATTAAACTCAATTTATACTAATTGTGATAGGATTGCACTTAGCCTAGATAGTTTAGTGGAGTATGAAAAATGTTTTAATGCTCTATCATAGGCAAGTTTTTGAAACCTATGTCTGACATGATTATCATATAGTACTAATTTAATAGCTTCCGCAATTGCAAATGGTGATCCGGGCTTAACATATAAACCAGCATTTCCGACTACATTCCTAATTTCGCCAACATCACATGTAATAATACATGCACCGCAACCCATAGCTTCAGCTATAGCAAGTCCGAAACCCTCATAGTGTGAAGGCTGGACGTATACTTCGCAGCTCCTAAGCAAATCGATTTTTTCTTTCTTTTCAATTTCACCTAAATAACAAATGTTGTCAGCAATATCAAACTTGCGGATCATGCTTGTTAAATACTCAATACCATCACCAGAGTGACCAGCTAATTTAGCGTGGATATTGATGCTTTGCGTTTTAAGCAATTTAATAGCCTCAAGCAATTCCGGAATGCCTTTTCGAATGAGGTTTCCTTTTGAAGACAAAGATATATTACAAATAGCAATTTTTCGATCTTTTGAAGGTCCCTGCAGATAAGCATTGTCTACAATGTGAGGGAAATAAAATGCATTGGCAAGTTTAAAATACTTGCAACAATCAATAAATTCATGATAACTTACAAATAAATTCGCTGAACATAATTTTAAGGCAAGCTTGATAAGCAATTTTTGCCATGATGGTCGAGTGAAATAGTCACGCTTAGCATAAGTACTCGGAATATGAAAATTAAAAGTTCCAGTTATAATAGAAGGACGGTTAAGCACTTTAGATATTATTATTGGTATTAGGGCGTAAGTCCACCACCAAATAAACAAAATATCAAACTTTTTAGGGATTTCACGATATTTTGTACAAATAACTACTTCATGACCTAGATCGGAAAGCGCATCAATATCTTGCCGATAGAATTCGATGCTTTTAAGTAGACTCTTCCTTTTAAGATGAGTATAAAAGACTATTTTTGCCATGGGAGGTGACCATTTCTTATAAAATTAACGCGCGTACAGTAAAGACGTTTTTTAAATTTTCTTTGTGGAATGGGAGAAAATCCGTCGCTTTCAGGGAAGACTTTAGTAGGTTTGCAAAGCGATGATAGGCTACGCGAAAATTTATCACGGTATACTACTCGCTTTAAGTTAGATTTAGCAGTCATTGTATATGATACTATAGTCCAAGTTAAAAGAGAAATACTCATATTATTTTGAAAAAATCCTGTTTCAAAGTTTTGCTGAACTAAGTAACTTCCAAAAAATGCACACCCTATATGCGCTAGATAATTATATTTGTGCTCAGTAAGAATTTTCCATACTAATATAAATGCGGCTGAAAAAATGATTAATCCTGAAATACCTGTTTGATAGTATAAAGTAAGCCATCCATTATGTAAACTCAAATTAGATAAAGTAGAAAACTGTACCCTTTTAATTCCCTCGCCGATAAAATATTTGTCAGCATGTGTTGTATAAAAGTCCATCCAAAGACGCTCACGTCCAGAAAAAAAATTTTCTCCGAAGTGTTCCAGTGAGAGGTTGTTTATCAATAAGCCACAGTTTGATTCGTATAAACGGAATGTAATTTGCGGTATAATATATGGGGAAAGTAAAATTCCGAAAAAAATGCAAAAATAAAATTTGTACTTGAATTTGGATGCCTTGGGGTAAAGTAAATACAGTGTCAAATACGAAATTAACTGTAGTAATGCGCTGCGAGAACTAATTTTATAAAGTGCTAAAAAGAGCATTGAAATGATTATTAAATATTGCCATTTTTTATATTGAAAGAACAGTTGCGTGCTGATAAATATTATGACTAAAATAACGCCTGCATTGTTCGGGCTTATAAATTCTGATGAACGTATTTCTTGACTAAAAATAATTACTGTAATTATTATTGGAATAATTGAATAGCGCGTTATTCTAGACAGAGCATTTATAAAAATAGATGGAAGAGGATAAACTAATATTAGTATATTGTAAAGTATTGCAAGAGAGAAGAAGTAAAATATTGGTTCTATGGGTTGGGATTTTAAAAAAGTAACTAGAAATGACCAAATTAAAGCAAAAAGCCAGGTTAGTATTAATGCAAATGTGATATGAGGGACTTTTAATTTTGTTTGCGAGAAAATGATTAATGATATTGTTAGATTCAAATAGACGCTTATGAGAAAAATTTTAGTAATTGCGCCTGAAATCGGTCTTATGTAGATGATGAAGGAAGCAAATAGGTATATTAATGCTGTTACATAGACATAACACAAATTCGATGTGAAAAAATTTCTTTTAAAATTTCTATTTAAAATGAGCATTTGTGCCCTTCGGGCGAGGGGAATTAACACGCGTGGCTGGGAAGTTATCGGTGGGTGTCAAGGCAATGTCATTGACTTAAGCTATGGGCTTGTAGGCCATAGCGGCAATTTTCAGTTTCGGCCCCCTCATTTTGGGATTTTTCCGGCTTGGTCGAATACTCGATAATGACATACCGAGGAGGGAGAGGAGGCTTCGAAGGATTTTGGTGATGTGTCGCCGGGTAAAGAGGAGCACGACATTGTTTTTCATAGTAGGAAAGCAGATAGGTGAAGTTGACCTGCTACCTGAGCCGTTCGGAATGGTTTTTGGCCTGCTCCTAAATAAGATCTCGAACTGGATGAACGATCATGGCAGTCAGGTTGGCTGTCAAGACTCTGGCGTGGAAATCTTGGAGGACAGCGAGGGAAGATTTTCCCGAAAAGTTCTGGATTTGGATGCGGCATTTGAAATGGCTGTAGGCGGTTTCCACAGACCAGCGCTTTTGGTGTACAGGTGTACAGCTCTTTGAGCTCAGCGAAAGGAAATTGGCGCCTGTCGAGGAGGGAAGTCAACAGAACGTCCTTTACCCTGTTTTTCAATGTGAACCGGAGGACGCGAACTTTCAGGGGGCTGGTACTCAAATTCTTCTCTTGGCAGAATTTTATGGCGGCGGGAGACGGTTTAAGGGTAACGATAGCCTCGCGCTTTCCGGAGCAGAGGAATTCCCTGACAAGATCTGAATCCTTTTTCATCCGACAAAGGAATTGAGAACCCGGGTTGAGGATCAGGGCAAAAAAACCAGTATGCGGGGTGTCCCCGGTCCAGAAGAAGAAGGTCGCCTTCACCGGTATTCTGCACGTGTTTAGCGGCTAATGAGCGTTCACCTTCCGCTTTAGGAACAATGAGTGCATGAACGGTGATGCGATTCAAGACGTCGTGGAGCAACGAAACGCTGTCGAATGGGCAGGTCGGGTTTTGGCGGGATGCCAAACGCCAAAGAACTTTCTGGTCTGTTCGTTTGCAGGGACACGCAAGGTAGATCCGTCGACAGCCAGCAGACGAAATCTCATCCAACGGCGAACAGGAAAGGAGCGATAAAAGTAAAGAGAGCAGTTTCTGATTTAGATCAAGAAAAGCCTCAAAAGAAATTGGGTGCGGCTCTTTTAGAACGACTTTGAGCAGCATTTTTCATCGTATGTTATCAAACATTTGAACAGAAAGATTTCCCTTATTTAATGATCTTCAGATGACTACGACTACGTTCTGGAGCGTGTGTTGGCTTGATTGTGGGGGGGACGATGCCACCGGCGTAAAGGCTTCGATGGTTTCTTTCATACTCCTGTACTTCATGAAATTCCCAGTACTCATCAAAATCGTGGCTGGAGCGCAATGCACGGAGACGCAACACGGCCTCGGCCCCGTTCAAGCTCCATCGGGCGCCAGTCACTTCCATGCGATCTTTGACCAGATGACGACAAGCGCCTTCAATGACTCCCGTAGCAATGGGAAATCCTTGAGCAAGGTAATCGTTGTATTTCAGATAGAGTCCATAGGTGAGCAGGTAATTGGCGCAGACATCGACGGGTTTGCGTTCTGGCGGGGTAAAGTCTCGCAATGTGGCGCTGCGGCGTATGCCTCCTGCAACATACCCGGCCTTTCCCCGCAGGATTTCAAGAAGCCGCACGCGAACCCAATTTTCCAGCTTTTCACCGGACTCGGAGTGAAACGCCCTGCTCGCACTCCAAAGATACTCTGTTACATGAACGAAATCGAGAATGATGGTCAGATCGATACCTCTCTCTTTGGCTATGCGGCGCAGGAGGCGAATCTGGGTCTTATTGCCGTCAACCAGTGCCACCCACTTCTTTCGATGCCCGGGATCGCGACAAGCTGCCTCCTCGAACGCTTTTTCGATCACCTCTTCCGGGGTCTTCTCCAGACTCGCCCAAACCCGTTTTCTCTCAGGCCGGGGGCGAGGCAGCTCGACACGTTCAGAGTCGGTTTCGGGAACCAGGTCCTCCGGTTTACGCACAAAGGGCGCAATCGTGTAAACGGCGGCCACAGTAGCCATGCGCTTGGCGTTTTTCTTCTCCCCCTTGGAAAGCCTCGCGCCCATCTTGTGCTTACGCGCCTTGGCGGCCTTACGGGTTTGCTCTCGAAGATCCTCCGTCCGCATCACTACCCCTTTGCCATCGACGCTTATCACCATAATCGAGTCATTTTCTTCAACCACTGCCGATTGTGCTTGACGGGTCTCGTAAAAAGCATCGAAGTCCTGGGCTGCAAGCCTGACCAGTTCCTCGATCTGACGCTTCGGGACATGACCTCCAGTGATTTTACCGATGCTCTCGAAGGTCTCGTCGAAGGAACTCCTTGCAGCTTCTTCTGCCACACGGCGGCTCAGTTCAAGGGAATACTTTTTGTCGGGCAAATTGAGCTCGGCATCCAGCGGATGCAGACTACGGTTCCCCTCCTGGCCGTAGCCCGCGCGTTTTATCGAGACCGTGCCGAAAATCGTCTCGAACTCTCGCTTCTGAAGCCTCGCCCGCGGCCGCTTGACGCCATCGGAGCCCTGAACGGGTTGTGCACTTTCTCCAGGACCCCGGGATTCCAAATGCTCCTGCAAGAGTTTGCGCATCCGTTCCCGACCCATCTTCTCGAGCTCCCGTTCAATCTCACTATGGGTCATCGAGCGAACCTCCTCGGAATCCAGGCGCCCAACCATTTCTTCAAACCCCTGCCTCGACTGCTCATAAAAGCGCTCCCGGGACGACAATATGGCCAATGCATTCATCGTCCCTTACCCTCCGAAGCCGTCTCGGAGCCTTATCGCTGCATCCTTGACAAGTGGGTAGACCATCACGGTTTTCACTTCCGCTCCATGACGCTGATGGGCGCGGTCCATCCGGCCTCGACCACTGGTTTCCCCCAGAACGATAAAGTTGGCGGCCCGGTAACACCCTCCGTGAAACCGTTCCCGGTCCACCAGCGTTTCCACCAGCCAGGGATCGATCCCATAATGATCCCGCCAGTCCTTTCGCAGTCGCCGAAGCACGCAGGAGAGCAACGCACTGGCCAGATTGCGTATTCTTGGCAGCACCAACAGCCGGCTGTTGTTCACAATCTGTTGAAGACTTCGCTCCCGTGCCGCATCGTCCCAGCCGATCCATCGATCCCTGACCCTCATCCGCCAGGCCGGGCTGGAAAACTGTACGCATCCGACCACTTGCCGTCCTGGCTTCATCACGTAGACCAGGTATTGAAGCCTCGCCCCGAACGGCATGGCATATCCCAGGTAGTGGTGCCGGCTCACAAGATCCTTGAAAAGACTGCGCTGTTTCTGGCTCTTCACCGCCTCCACATCCAAGGGCAAAAACGACTCCACACTCCCCGCCAGTCCAGACCATGGTTGCTCGCCTGTCTGGGGCGCAATGTGCCGCCTCGTGCCTTTCTTCGGTCCAATCTGCCGAGCTTCCGGAAGTTTCAAAAACCCCTGGCCTTCCAGCCGTTCCAAAAAGTCCAAACATTCGCAAGCTTTCAGTCCGCCATTGGCTCGGCGCCACTCCAGCAACTCGCACACTGTATGCGAGAGTTCGGTTCGGCTGATTCCTGCACAGGTCTCGACCACTTCTTGCATCAAAAAAAGCTCTTCGCGCGTAAACTCCCGACCACAGAATCGCTGATTGTCTATTGCGGTGATCATCCCAGTCCTCCTTTACCATTTTTCCATAACAAAGAAATGGGGCAAAGTCCAGCAAAAAATGATCATCTCCGCAAAAAAGTGCTTTCATCGTTGTCCCGAGCTATTGCCCTTGGGAGATCTAGAAAAAAGGGTATATCGTCTCCCCGATATGCTATTTCATCCACAAACAACCAATGCCTAGGCTTGCACAGTGCCTAACTCGCTATGATTGTTATTTTTTAGCGTGGTTCCAAAAGAGCCGCACCCATATTTTTTAGAACATCGTACTGTTATAACTTGATGGTATTGTGAAAACGAGTTTAAACCAACATCTTCAGGGTCGTCAAAGAACAGTATGATATGGTCAACACCTATATTCGTATGGCAATTTACAAATAGATGTAGCTGTTTAATGGGTGCTTTGACTGTCGAGATTTTACCTATCGAATCCATAACCCGGTTTCCATTATGCGAAAAGATTTATATCGTCATATATAGTTGCATTACCCAAGATGCTCGCCGGCAATATGCAGACAGATAATCTGAGTAAAACGTCAGCGCAAATATTACCTCACGGCGCACTCAGCCTACACGAGATAAAGATGAATCGCCTTGAGACCCACCGCCACCGAAACCGTTGAAACGCTTATATGCGCAATTTGAAGCGTTACTTAGTACTAGGGAAATCGGATAAATATTTTCGCCAAATGATGCTAATCGCCAGCCGATGTTATTTCGCGCGTTTCAGCCAAGATATTTTTTTTTATATCAAAGTACTCCATTGCTGCGTTTATTTGTCGATCATTGCCATTCTGCCTCCAGTTTACCGTACTCAATGCCGGGGTTTGATTCATACATCGAATCGGCCAAAACCAGGCACCTCCGATGCAACGGTGTGGTACGCCTAAATTTCGTGATACAGCCCAAAACCAAATATCATCACACGTGGGACAAATCTTCAATGCCTTTTCAGCATCGCATAAATCATCAGTAGGTATCAAGTTAGCAGGGTAGTATATTCCGCCCACACCGGTTAAAAGTGTTTTTGTTCCAGGAGTACACGAGGTCGGTCTGACCCATTTAACATAGGGGATCAGTTCAGAACCATTTGACAAAATTTCCCTACCCGTGGTGCCGATAACCGTTTGCGGAAAGCTATTGGCCTCCATTAACAATCGCTTCAAAAAATTTCTTTTATAAACTACATCATCGTCGATCGTTATAATCGCATAGTCAGGGAATTTGCTCCGAACTGGAATTAATTTTTTATAGCTACGCAAATCATCACGAATCCACAGGATAGAAAGCCCCCTTGCAGTTTGCTTTATTATTTTTTTCGGTAGCTTACGATCGGGAAACTGTTCTTCTGCTAAAACAAGTACAAGCATATCAGCCTTTAGACTCTGACGAAGAATGCTTTCTATCGGGATCCAAGCATATTTAATGCGAGCAGGAAAACTTGTAAGACTTACGATCACATTTCTTGCAATAGGTCGATTTACGATAGGATAATAAGGCAACTTAAATCGTGTAATTAGAAGAAACTCGTGTACCTCATGAATGACTTGCAGCAGGAGCCGACGCAAACTCAGAAAAAACGGGATCCTTTTTAGTGTGCTTTTTATTATCAAAGTCCTTAAATCTTATATTTTATTCGGTTTTTAAAGTAAACGAAGGTAAATCTGTTAGCAAATTTGCTGGGAAAACCTTTAGTAAGTTTTTTGAAAATATCAAAATCAGACAAAATTTTAGCAAAGTATATGATTGCGGTTTTGTAATAGCCAAAATTGATCGATGAGTAAAACCGAGAAATCAACAGATCTGAATAACTTTGACTAACTAATCGTGTGACAGGTGGTAATTGCACGCGATTTCCAACCCGTGCTACATGCTCATTGATTGTGTCGATTCGCCTTAACATCGCTTCAGAAATGTCTTCGCCGTGAGTCGAACTCTTGCTATGCTTACGAAAATTTAACAAAATTTCGTTAATATTCCCCAATTTGCCAACTTCAGATAACCTTAAGTAGAGATCTAAATCCTCACCAAATTTATATTTATCCCGATAACCGCCAACTAAATGAAGAGCTTCTGTGCGAATTATAACTGTTGGATGAAAAATAGACCCACCCCGACCTGTGAGCAGCTCATTGTAAATATCATCATGATTAATATGATTGCTAGAGACTGCAAATGGTTGCCCGCTTTCATCGATGAATCTCACTTGGGTACCGCTGACGACAATTTCAGGATGCATATTCATAAAGGCTAGTTGCCTTTCAATGCGATGAGTATACGCAATGTCATCTCCATCCATCCGGATCAGATATGGCGAGATGACCTTGGCACCATATTCGGAAAGAACAGCACCTAAGTTTCCATGATTAGATTCAAACACTTTAATCCGGAAGTCATGCAAAGAGAATCTTCGCGCGATTTCTAATGTATTATCTGTGGACTTATCAATAATTAGCCATAATTTCCAACGTTTTTCGGATTGCTTGATGAGGGAATTTAAGGAGTCACCAAGATATTTCTCTTCGTTGTGCGCACTTAAAATAATAGTAGCAAGGCAATTTGTACCATTCATAAGACTATACTCTGTAGCGTGATCGCCTTCTCTTTTCACGGTTTGCCAATATTTTGTAAGCGATCACAGGATCTGGATCAGGCGGTGGATTGAGCGATCCAGGCGAGGTCGGGTTCCTGACCCCGGAAGTAGGCGCGCAGGGCATCGACAAGGACGGGGAAGGTTGTTTTTTTCTGCAGGCGGCATGTCTGCCTGAGTGAGAGGATACGCTCCACCCAGCGGTTGCCTTTTTCACTGGACGTACCCTGGCTGGATTTACGCCACAGCACGGCGAATCGAAGCATCCGCTCGGCATGATTGTTCGTGGGATCCACCCCCTGCTCCGAGAGGAACGTCCAAAGGCTTTCGATCTCCCTGCGAAGACGGCGTGCAAATCTGCCGGCATCATCCTTGCGCTTCTCATGAAGGGTGATCAAGCGGATCAAACGAGCATAAAAGGCCTGCCACTCTCCGACGGAGGGGGGAGCGTTGGCCATATGGCATAGTCGTTGGAGTTCATGGGTTGCCCACAGACCGAAACATTTTATGTCCGGGTCTTTCCTTTCGGAGAGTTCCTTGGCCTTGCGGATCAGATGAGCAAGGCAGGTCTGCCGCAGTCCGACCCATTTGCGGTACACGCCGTATCCGTCCGAGACCAGGATGCCGGTCCAGTCCTTGATCAGGGCTTCGAAGGCTTCCTTCGAACGGTTGGAATGGATCATGAAGAAAGCCACTGCTGGCCCCGCCATGACCCACAGCCATTGCAGGAAGCCGTTGAGGCGGTGGCTGGTCTCGTCGATGTGGTTGACCGGCGCCTGCCTGGCTGCTTGGCCGATCGTTTCATAGTGGAGTTGGATCGCGGCCGAGGCCCGATCGATGATCTTCTGGATGGCGCTCAGGCTGATATGGAACCCAAGCACCGAAGCGCAGAAGGTTTGAATCGTTGAGCGGCTGTCTGCCTCCGGTGCCCGCCATCTCGGCGATCATGGCTGAAAGCCTGGGACCGTAGCCTGTCCGATGTTCTTTGGGGACGGTGGCCTTTTGCATCTTGCCGCAGACCGGGCACCTGCCTCGGTGCAGTTCGAAGTGCATGACCTCGAGCTCGATCGGGGGCAGTTCGATGACTTGGTGCGTATAATACGATTCGGTTTCGGGGAACTCGCGGTTGCCGCAGGTGCAGATTTCCGGAAGGATGACTCGGGTTTCCTTCGGCGGGAGCATCTCCTGCCGGTGCCCCGGATGGCTCAGTTTCCGTCGATCGGTGTCTTTCTTTTTCTTCCCGGATTTTTTCTTTTTGAAGGGCGGATCCGAGGACGGCGGCCGATCCGAGTTGGAGGAATCCTTGTTCAGACGCGCTTCGAGGTGTTCGATCCGTTTTCGGAACTCGCTTTTTTCCTCCGCAAGGGCGAGGATGATCTGGATGAGCACGGAGCGCGGGACATCCTGCAGCCCCTCTTCGGTCAAGGCGATGCCTTCGGGAAAAAGAGGCGTTTCAGCCATGGAGCGCCTCGCGGAAACGCTTGCCAAGCGGGTAGAGGTAGACCGCCTTGACCGGTTCCATGCAGCGGTTATAGCGGTCGTAGCGTCCACGCCCCTTGGTCAGTCCTGCATAGACCCAGTTGGCCGCCCGGTAGCAGGTGCCCTGGAACCGGGTGGTGTCCACGAAGGTTTCGAGCAAGGCAACGGGATGGCGGTAAAACGCCTGCCAGTCCCCGGGAAGCATCCGGATGTTGGCGCTCAGAAGCTTCGAGGCCAAGTGTTCCACCGAAACCCAGCCCGGAATCAGGAACCGGACGTTATTGACGACCTTGTAGAGGTTCGCTTCCCTGGTAGGAGGCTCCCAACCGATGAACCGGTCGCGGCACTCCACCTTCCAGGACGCTGAGCCCCAACCGAGGCAAGCCACCAGGTGTCCATCCAGGTAGGCCAGGTACTTCAAGTATGCACCGACGATTCGGGGGCGCCCCAGGTAATGGTATTTGTCGACCAGGTGATCCCACAGGCCTTCATTCGGGGTGCGCCGGACCATCTCGATTTTCAAAGAGCCAAACTCGGAGACCGTTCCGTGAATCTCCGAGGTGTCGTAGCTATAGCTGCGTCGAACAGCCTTGCGGGGCTTCCGATGATTCGTTGTGGACAAAGACGGGGGGAGGTTGACGAGCTTTTTTTCTTGGAGCTTGAGCAGCAGCGCACGGCAGGCCATCCCTTTGATCTGCCCGTTCGGCTGCCGCCAGTCCCAGTGCTCACACAGCACTCGGGAAATGGCGGTTCGACCGCGTTCCCAATACCGGGAGATGGTATCGCGGATAAACGAGAGGTCTTCCTCTCTGATCTGACGGCCGCGAACTTGATACAGGGTCTCTGCCAAGGTGCTGTTCCCTCCTGGGAAGGCACCCTAGCAAAATTTAGCCTCGGACGCCAGGGAAAAATGCACCCCCTGTGATCAAATACAACTGATCTGCATGAGAAGAAAATGGCGATAGACAAAGAAATCAGCAGACAAGCCTGGATCGAGAGGAACGGAGGAATCCGATGCCTTCTTGAAACTTGAGAACGAAACCCAGTGGGTGAAAGCCCCACACGGCCAAAGCCTAGCCAGCAGGCCGCAAGGCGAGTCTTGGGCGTGTCTCACCCACATTGACACAGAGGAAATGGCGAAAGAGGCTCCGGATATGGCAATGAACCTTTCCCACTATATGGATCTGGAGTGGTTCATGGAAGCGTACCGCAAGACCCGCAAGGATGGTGCCCTCGGAATAGATGGACAGACAGCAAAGGACTATGAAGAAAGTCTGGAAGAGAATCTCCGGAGTCTGATGGACTGAGCGAAGTCTGGCAGGTACCGGGCGCCGGCTGTCAAGCGGGTACACATCCCGAAGGATGCAAAGGGCAAAGAAACACGCCCGATCGGGATCCCGACTTTTGAAGATAAGGTGCTTCAAAGGGCGGTGGCGATGGCTCTCGAACCAGTCTATGAGCAGGACTTCCTGGACTGCTCCTATGGATTCAGACCGGGTCGGTCTGCTCACCAGGCCATAAAGACAATCAGGGGAGGCCTGATGGAGATGGGAGGCGGGTATATCATTAGATTTGGATATCCGCAAGTACTTCGACGCCATCGATCATAGTCAGTTGCAGGAGATTTTTCGCCGACGGGTACGCGATGGAGTGTTTGTGCGTCTCATCGGAAAGTGGCTGAATGCCGGCGTGATGGAGCAGCATCAGATCACGTATCCAGAAAGTGGGGTTCCACAGGGAGGAGTGATCTCCCCGTGTCTCAGCAACGTCTACCTTCACGAAGTGCTGGATAAATGGTTCGAGACAACGGTGAAGCCCCGCATGAGAGGGAAAGCCTTCATGGTGTGGTTCGCGGATGATGCCCTGCTGGTATTCGAATGCCAGGAGGATGCGGAACGCGTGATGGCGGTACTTCCGAAAAGATTCGGCAAGTATAGGCTGAAGCTCCACCCGGAAAAGACCCGAACATTGAATTTCCGGCGGCCACATGATGGAGACGGCGTAGGGAAAAAGGAGACATTTAACTTTCTTGGGTTTACACACTTCTGGGCAAAATCCCGGCGGGGCTTTTGGATCATCAAGCGAAAGACAGCAAAAGACAGGTTGGCAAGGTCCCTTAAACGCTTATCTGTCTGGCTGCGCAGGGTGCGCCACTGGCCTATAGCAGAGCAGCATAAAATGCTGAACTCAAAGATGCGCGGGCACATTCAGTACTTCGGGATCAAGGGCAATACACCTGCTCTCAGCAGGTTTATCTTCCTGGCCCGAGAGATCTGGCACAAGTGGCTTGGTCGACGATCCCATAAGGCTAAACGGAAATGGGATTGGTTCAACGAATTAGCGAAGCGGTTTCCGCTTCCTAAATCCACCGTCACCCACCAGTGCTGAGGTCGCGTAGCAAAACCATGACCTGCGGAGCCGGATGCGTCAGTCGTGTATGTCCGGATCTGTGGGAATCCCGGGTCGGAAACGGCCCGGGATCACCCGGCCTCGCCTTGACTATCTTGTGCCCTATAGCCCGTAGCTTAACCATATTGAAAGGGTCTGGAAATTGACCCGCCGCCTGAAAACCCATAACCGGTATTTTGCAGCCTTGGAAGAGTTGGCCAAATCGGTATTTCAGCAATTCTGCCACTGGTATGATCCTAACCAGTGTCCATCCGGAAATGATTTTCCTATAGAACCCGGTTTCCATTCCGGAAATGAGGATTTTTGGCCAATATCAAGGAAATCAAGCGTTTGCGCGGAGGCGACCTGGTGGTCGCCGCACAAGCAAACGTGCAGATTGACGCCGAGATTGGCCAAAAAGACCATTTCCGGATGGAAACTAACCAAACGCTTTGGCGTCTATAGGCAATTATTTAGGACGCTCTGTATAGATGTTTCTCTGATTATGCACTCAGATTTGCCTTAGCTAGATCAATACTCATGGCTTTGTGGTACATATTCTCAAAAAAGCCAAATCTAAACGTGTTGTAAACCGCGTATGCGCAGTGGATCACTTTGGGTGTTAAATTTTCGAGTTTCATATTACCGTTTTTAACAGGATTAATAGGATCAAGCGGATTATAAGGATTAGTAAAGTTGGGAAGCAGGCCGTTCGTGCTTTTTTTACTGATCATTTTGCCTACTGTTTCAACCGAACTCTCCTTATTCTCTGATCAGAACGCCATTGCATGCGAGTCTTTGCCTCATGTCTTTATCCAACGCATCCGGCGCACAGAAATAATTGCACAGATTCAGATCTGAATGGATTTCAATATCGTCGACTCTTGACAATCTGACGGAGGGACCCGACAGGATGCGGTACATCCGATAGTTCATTGCTTTCATAAGAGATACGATCTGGTCTGATTTTGTCTTTCGGATGATATTCCGGGCTACGGAGATGTCATAGATGGGCAGTATTTCGACGACAATGAAGGGTCTCGTTTTAGCTAGCGTGTCACGCAACCCCAGGAGGACGTCCAACTCACTGCCCTCTACGTCTATCTTGACCATTGAAATGGAATCAATTGCCAGGTCTTCAAAGACCTTATCACCGTTCAATAGCGAGACACATTTTACACGGTCATGGAATTCCTCGCTCCGGAAATCTTCCAAAATGGTTGCTGCCGATCCATAATTTGTTTTGATCCATAGCCTTCCAACCCCGCAACTTTGAGCCAAGCCAGAGGAAACAAGGTATGCATTTTGGATCCGGTTCAACCAAATAATCCGTTCAGCGAATGCAATTGCATCTGGATTTGGATCGAAGCCGATATAGCCGTTATCTGCCTTCAGTTTGACATATTTTATCAAGGTCTGCCCGATATTTACCCCCACGTCTACAAAGAAGCCTGAATCGCAGGGCAAACAGCACGACATCAACGTGTCCAGCCAGGTTTCCTTTTCGATCAGGTTTTGTATGCCGAACCCCTCAATTATGGGAAGCCGAATTTTGCCCCCCCTTCTCCCGAAATCGGCACACAGAACCAAATTCAATCTGCTCAGGAGGCCCAATTTTCTGAGCACTCTCAAAATGAATATCCTCAGTTTCATAAAGGTCATCGTCATCATGTGTTTATTGAGCTACCTGAAAGCAAATTAAATATCAATGAAAGATTTCTCAAGAATCATCTTATGGTCAAAACCTATTCGTATATTGTTTGTAATTGCTCAATATGTCTTTGAATCGAGAAATTCTCTATACCCCATTTCATGGCGGCCTCACCCAATCGCTTTCATTTTTCAGAATGGTCTATCAAGTATTGGATATTTTGGACTAAATCACTTACATCTTTCGTCTTACACAATAGAGCAGACTTGCCGTTGTCGGTGATCTGCTGAAAGAGGGGCAGATCATTGGTCCATCCGGTTTTTGCGTATTTGAGGGTTGGAAAAAGTGGACGAAGACAGTTTCCTTTCTGGTGAACGGCAATTCGCGAAGAAGGAGGAAGCCGATCATGTCCACGAGTCTTTTGTAGCATGTGTGCAACGTCAAAGGCTATGACTACGTCAGAACAAAATACCAGGAAGGGGCTGTGATTTTCACTGTGCGACCGAAACCATTCGAACGGAGAAGTGAGGTGGACCCCAAGTACGGGACCATTTTCTTCGAGATTTAAGGTGTAAGAACCCCAATTTCACTCCGACTGTTGGTTAGTTGGGGCTTGGCCTCGCCTCGCGGAGCCTTGCGGAGCTCAGGCGAGGCGTGGCCAAGCCCGGCTGCGGCTTACTGTACCCCAGCCCATCACGTTGCCATCCTGAACAGCGGTGTTTGATAGTAGACCTCTGCCGGGATCCGGCCGTTCAGCCCCTGGTGCGGCCGGCGGTTGTTGTAGAACTCGAAGTAGTCCCTAAGACCGTCGATCAGGTCCGCTACCGTCTCGTATTCCCTGATGTAAATATTCTCATACTTCGGCGAGCGCCATAGACTCTCGACCAGGATATTGTCTGTCGTACGGAACGCTTAGCTGAGGTAAGGACCGGATATTCCGCCCCGATACCCTGGCCATGGTGGGAAACGTAACGGACGATCCATGGTCGTTTTTGGAGTTAGTTGTCTACGCATCCAGTTATCTGTCAATAACATGGTGACACTAGCGAACCCTGAAACTCCTGTCTGCATATGAAAAATCGAATGGTTATAATAAGGAGGATAAAAAATCGATACATAATTCGTATGCATTGGGTGTGAATTTGTCTAGAGATTGAATACAGAGATGCTTGATATGAAAATTTTTCTTTATTGCATCAAATACTGAAGTCAATCTGTCGAACGACAAATGCGGAGAGAGATATTCCCAATCTGGAGGATGTTGTATGGCTTGACCCGACCTTAATGCGAGATTGAGAATATATCCGATGGGCCAGATCTGCCGGTCGTTACGAAAACGGTACTGAATGGCATTTCGTAGAAGATTGTCGTCCTGAAAACATTTTATAAACTTTTGCACTTGTAAGGAATGAGGCGTGTGGGCTAGTCGGAAGTAGCGATAATGGGGCAGTAAAATGCTTTCAGCCCTTTTGCCGACAAGCGCGTGCAATCCTTGTGTGTGAAAGAGATAAATTCGCATCTTGCGCTCGAGGTAAGCGAAATAGCGATTTTTCCATGTCCAGAAGCCCCGCGCCATGTTCATTCCATTAAGGAAATAGTCATGCGGCTCCACTGGGCGAATGATGAAACAATCATCATTGAAATAAATGAATGATGGAGAAAGATTGGGAATGCGGTGAAGCATCGCCTCGATTGAGTTGCTGTTGAAAGTTGGTAAATATTCTTCATAACCTCGAAAGATCTCACGGTGATCTATAAGTGTGATTCCCAGTTTTCCTTGTGTAGGATCATCTAACCAGGAAGGTTTCTGATCATCCGTGAGTAGAAAGATAGTGCCTAGCCATGGGGCGTGTTTTCGCGCCAAGTTGATCGAATACCAAAGTTCTCCACAATCGCTATAGCGCGTGTCAGAGGCGGCCTGAGGTAACGTGCCTGGTATCTTGAGCTCTCTGTAATGTTGTAGCCGTTTTTCAACGTGTTTTGGATCATTTCCGTTGACCCACGTATATACGGCATCAAAAATTGGTTTCAAAGATTTTTTCCCAAGGTTGCGAATTTAAATTTTCTAAATTCAGAACAGAGGTTGTAAGAAATTTAAAAAAGACTTCTTAAGGTTGCCACCTGTAGGCGCTCTCAGGTATCTGGATATTGAAATCAGGTCAGTAGTGTCCGGTTAAGGTCTATCGAAAATTGATTTTCCCAAGTATTTGTGACCCTTGGATGTCGATGGAGTCGCCGAAAACATTCAAATTCGGAAAACTGTGAATTTGCCCATTTGGACCAAACGAAATGGGCCCGAATCATCCATTGTATGTCATGAGTAAGCTTCGCCATAAACACTTAAAGGAAAGGAAATTCAGACCTTAACATATCATAACACAATCCTTAATCAACTGCTTCACCTTATCGACAGACAAGACTTTTCGCGTATTGAGAAAGAAGGCTTCGGCCCGCAGCGCAGATACTGCCATTTTGACCGTTGGGGACAGTTCGTGGTGATGATGTATGGCCAAATCACCGGTAGAGGCAGCTTGACGGATATCGCTCAGCTGTTTCGGTACAGTAGAGTGCATAACCAGAATATATTATTATGTTATGGAAAATTTGAGCTAAGAAGAAGGAAGCTTTAGGTGAACGAAGGATCTAAAATGAGTTTTAATCCGTTTGATTACTTTCATAATGTGTGGGAAAGGGGATAATATAGCGATAATAGACGTATGTAGTATAGTAGAGATGAAGTATCCAAGCGAAAGATTCTTTTTCCAGGTGTTGTAAAACGTAATTACTGCTCGAAATTCAGGAATATTGCGAGCATCCTTAATGATGCGTTTACAAGCCCGTTCTGTAATTTCTTTATCGAAAAATTTTTGATGTTTGCTAATAAAATAAAGACTGGCATTTATATTTGATGTATTGCCCATACGGTCAGTTCCAGATTCATCAAGATATGCCGTTGGGGTATCTAGAAATCCAATAGCTGAACGGAGGCTAGCTCTAATGATAAAGTCCCAGTCTTGATGCTTTTCAAGATGATTATCAAACATGATAGAGCGAATAAATGTTTTGCTTCCAACAAACGTAGATGTACGAATTAAACCATTTTCAATGAACAAATACTTAGCTATCTCGAATTGATTTTTGGGAGTATTTTTAGGTAGTGTCGCTACTTTTGTGTCAGAAGCAATGCTATAAAATTTTCCAAAAAGGAAAGAAACTTGCTGTTTTCCCATCTCTATTAGACTAAGCTTTATATGTTCAGTATGCCAGTAATCATCTGAGTCCAGAAAAGCAAGGATATCACCATTAGAAATTTTAATTCCTTGGTTTCTGCAAAATGCCGCATTTTTTTGTTCATTATTACGGATGAATACGGTTCTTTCTTGCAATCTGCCTGGTATATAATTTTTTATCTGAAATTTTGAAAAGTCATCAATAACTATTATTTCATGAACGTGATAGCTTTGAGCATATATACTTTCAAGAGCGCGTACTAATAAACTAACACGGTTACGGCATGGAATTATGGCAGTAATTGTATTTGTAAGCATTGATTTAAGTGAAATCGATTATAGATTTTGAATAATGTGCTAACAGCACGTTGAAGAAAATTTGGATTTCAGGTGTGAAATATTTTTGCACTGAAGTTTCCCAGTTTTTTTCGGGCGGGCAGCTGACCGGCGCCGCCGGACGCCCTGAGTCATAACTCGGCGTAAATAAAAAACAGTGTAAAAACAGGCAGTTAGAAAAAATCGACGGGTCCGTAAGCTATTGAAATTATTGAATATATCGAGGTGCCGTTTTTGCTGAAAAGCTGTTTTTATCAATGTTTACGGTGCTTTAAACTTGAACGCGAGGTCCAATCGTGGTATGTTTGTTCGACCAAAAACAACGGTACCACGAAAGGAACCTCGCATGTTTATCCTACACGACATCCTCGCAAAGCTCAAAGATCAATTCGCCGATTCCCGAAAAGCCGACGAACGCGGCATCTGGTTCGTCTACACCATCGTGGCGATCATCATCCCGTTTACCGGCTCGAAAACATCCCATATTCGCCGATGCCTCACAACCCTTTTCGGCTTCGGACTCATTGCCAAGAAACGCTTCTACACCTTCATGGCCTCACCGAAGATCCCGTGGCAGCGGCTGTGGCCAGAGCACTCTGGAACATCATCCCCGAGCCGTTAACCGAAGGCCGGTTGCTGCTGGCCCTCGACGACTACATAAACCCGAAAACAGGGCGCAAGATTTTCGCGTGCGCCAAGACCTTTGACCATGCCGCCAAACAGAACCAGACCAAATACCCCTGGGCACAGAACGTTGTGGCCGTCGGCCTGTTGAAGATCATAAAGGGGCGCTGGGCTTGTCTGCCGCTGAGCTGGCGGTTCTATCATATGAAAAAGAACATCGAGAAGATCAACCGTGCGCAAAACCGGGTCAGGATCGAATTTGAGACCAAACTCGGCCAGGCCGTATCCATGATCGGACAAATCGCCACAGTGTTCAGTCACGCTCCCGTTACGGTGGTTGCCGACTCATGGTTCGGCAATAACGGCCTCTACCGGCCGCTGCACAAAAGTCTCGGCCCGCGCTTGAGCCTGATATCGCGACTGCGCTCCAACAGCAATCTCTTCGCGCAGCCCGCTCAGCGTCAGCACAAGATGCGCGGCAGACCGGCCAAGTATGGCACAAAGCTGGGCGCGGCATCGATGCTGGCCGGCAAGTTCAAAGCGCTTGCCCGCCCCTACGAGGTCAACCTGTACGGGCGGGTGCGAACCGTTATCGCCTATGAGCGCCAAGGGATGCTCAAAACGATCAAATGCGCGGTCAAGGTGGTATGGGTCTATCGGGGCAACCACTACGTGGCCCTGTTTTCAACCGACACAAGCCTTTGCCTCCAACAGATCATCGAGTACTATGGCGCCAGGTGGAAAATCGAAGCTGCTTTCAAAGAGCTCGAGCGCGATATCGGAAGTGCCGAGACGCAAACCCGGCATCCGGATGCTGTCAGCAACCATCTGCACTTTTGCATGATGGCCGCTTGCGTGGCTTGGGTCTACGCGAGCCGAATGGAGAAGACCCCGGCCCGGCGACACATTGTGGAGGGCCCCAAGCATTTCGCCTTCTCCGGTGTGCGAAGATCGGTTGCTCAAGCCGCGGCGGATGATAATCTCGGTTCACTTTTCTCGGTGCCGTGTAAATCCAGGCTAAATTCCCTTGTGGATGCCCTGCGGCGCATGGCGGCGTGAGCATTTTCAGGAAACTTCAGTTTTTGCAAACGGGGCATGTTTAAGCGGCAAATTGTAGCCTTTTGTTAGATTCGTGGTTATTCCGGGGACAGAGCTTTACAAGAGAAAGCATTACGAGTTCCCAAAAAACACCTTAGGTTGTTTCCATCCGGAAATGAATTCCCGGTAGAACCCAGTTTCCAATCCGAAATGAAGATTTTTGGCCAATATCAAGGAAATCAAGCGTTTGCGCGGAGGCGACCTGTAGGTCACCGCACAAGCAAATGCGCAGATTGACGCCGAGATTGGCCAAAAAGACCATTTCCGGATGGAAACTAGGTTAGAAAATTGGTCTTCTACCCTTCCTGTCAGGAAGGAGGCAAGACCATGGGTACAGATCTCGTCATTCGTGGCAGACCAGATCGGATCGAAAAAACTGCATCAGATCCGATCGGTTATGCCCGGACAATGGACCCAGGGTCGTGTGGCCACTTCCAGATTCAAGTACCCATGCTGGTACATCCACATCCAAACGTGCGCTTTGACGCCAAGCACCCGAGGTAGGAGCCCAGTGCGGCAGTTCCGCACGCTGGGATATGTGGGGGGCCATCCGAAAGGATGACCCCTACCGCGGGCGTTGAAACGCTTATATCCGCAATTTTAAGCGTTACTTGATGCTAAGTGCTTATCCGTAAATAAAATTTACTTTTCTCACGACTTTTGCTATCCTGGCAGCCATCTTGAACCGTTGCGATGAAGGCCCTATGACAAAAATTCAGTCGTGGGAAATATCCCATGCCTTTTGGGAAAGGGTTAAACCCCTTGTGCCGGCGCACAAGCGGGATCCACAAAAATCTTACAAGCGCAAAATCGGCGGGGGAAGAAAGCCGATGCCCCCCGGCAGATTTTTGAAGCCATCATATCCGTGCTCAGAACCGGCTGTCACTGGAAAGCGCTTCCCAAGGAACGTTTCGGAAGTTCCAGCGCGATCCGCACCCATTTCATGCGTTGGATGCGCACAGGCTTTTTTGTCTCCTTGTGGAGAGCCGGGCTTGCCGAATACGATGAAATGGAGGGCATCGCCTGGAGTTGGCAAAGCATCGACGGGGCGATGGTCAAGGCTCCCCTGGCGCTGGAACCGGTTGTTCGGAATCCGACCGACAGGGAAAAAAATTGGAACCAAACGCCATCTGCTGGTGGACGGCCGTGGTGTCCCGCTATCTCTCGTCATAACCGGAGCAAACCGGCATGATGTGACCCAATTGGAACTGGTGCTGGAAAAAATTGTCATCGACCGTCCCACCGATATCCAGCAGAATCTGTGCGCGGATAAAGCTTATGATGGCAAACCGGCATTGGAGACCATCGTTGCCCACGGTTATATTCCCCACGTGAAAACACGGGGGGAGGAGCGCCAGGAAAAAAAAGCGCAATCCCGCATGGAAAGCCAGAAGATGGGCGGTTGAAGTGAGTCATTCATGGTTCAATCACTTCCGTAAAATCCTGGTTCGCTATGAGTAGCTCAGCGATACTTACATGGCTTTACTGCATATGGCTGCTGCTATCATCGCCTACCGAAAAGTGGGCATTATTTACGGATAAAATCTTAATCTTTCCCTCCGGTTCGTAAACTCCTGGTCTTCATGTGGGCAACCCCCGTTTCACGGAGCCTGGCGGCAAAACTTCATCCCTGCCGCCCGGTTTTCCGTGGGACTGCCTGCTCTCACGCCCAGCAAAATGATCTGCTTACCGTTCCTGTGAAAAAATTTCTGCAGTCGAAGACCTGCGCCGTCGCGGCCATGCTATCAAAATGGGACGTTTCCATAACCCGTTACTGCCGATGCACCCGATCTTACACCCATGTGCAATCCTGCGCCATGTAGGTAACTCTGACGCTTACAGACCAATCGTCCAAGATAATCAAAAAAAACGTCAGATTATTGTGAAAGACGACAGCGCGGGGCTCATACTACGGCCCTGTTCTTGAGCATCATCCAGTCCTGCAAGGCCCGTGATATTAATCCCTGAGAATACTTCGACGATATGCTCCGCCGCATCATGCGCCACCCGGTCAACCGGCTCCGAGAACTTCTCGCGAATCAGTGGCATCCGTTGCACAAAACGGATGCCAGTCAGGGTGCTTGCACAGAGGTATAACCACCCATCCGGCTCTCTGCCGACAGCCTTAAATTTCAAAGAACATCAACGCCCCGATTTCCCGTTCTGATCGAATCCTATATCGAATCAAACACCCGGGGCAGGTCGGTACCTCGGACGCTTACGAAAAAGCTTTTGCAGCTTGCTCGGTCACGGCCTACTTCTCATCCACCTTCCGGATGAGCCAAGCCCTACCGTCGGGGTGATCTGACCGCCTTCGAAATCGGCCGTAATTTGCTTTTTGATCTGCATTTTCTACAACTGTTGAGGGCGGGCTTACGTGATGGGGTTTCTGCTCGGTCTCGTCCTACTCGTCACGTTCTATACCATGAGGCGGGTCTCACATCCCCGGCGTCCTTATAAGCGCATCGAGACGGGCGGGGTGCACTCCTCGGTGGCGCCGGAGCGTGTGCAGGGCAAGCCCTATCGCCTTGCTCAGCGGAGAAAAACGAAGCGTCTTTTTATCCGTTCCAGCAAACTGTTATGCCCGTCTTCTGTTACATTTAGCCTGTAGTTGCCTGTGGCAAGCTTATTGATGTGTATGGTTTCCATGAATTTTGTTACATTATCTTTTGGTTCATACGAGAAATATGTGCACTGATCAAAAACTTCCGATAGCAATTCTTTTTTCCGTTTATAATCAAAAATCCAAGAATCAGGTTCTAAATAACGATATGAATCTGGATTATATGATAACGATATTTTCTGTTTTCTTAACTGTTTCTTGTATGATTCTCTGTAGGATTTAACATCACGAAAACAGCAAACAACTTCTATTTTTGTAGAATGCTTTGAAAAAAGGTCGATTAATCGTTTATACTCTGTTTCTGTTTTTAACAGATACAGCCCCTCATTTGACCAGATTACTCGGTCGCAATTCTTTTTGCGAGCTTCATTATAGATTCTTTCTATGTCTTCACCTAACTCTATTCCAAGGTTGCTTAAATATTCCACGCCTTTATTTTTAATGATTTCTTCCTTCTTCGGGGAAAAGCGTCCTTCTGCAAGAGCATAAACACTCAATATGAAGTGAGATGGGTTGCTATAACCAGCAATCCTTGATGGTACATACAAACCTTGGTAAGCAAGATCTTTACCGTTATCTTGCAAGAAGCGCTGTATAGATGTTGTTCCAGTCTTATGTTGACCGATATGAATTATTGTCTTCAAATTGATTTTCCTTCCGTATAACTTTCGAAGTACCTGGCCTCGGGGCGCTCCCCGCTGATGGATTGGCTGGTGTTCCTCACGCTCGGTGCCGGGCTGGGGGATTTTTCTCGGCCTTCATGGGCCGCGGGATCCGCGGGGAACTGGCGAGGGGCCGTTCGATCGGGGTTTCTGCCCAGGTCTGGCTGGCCTTAGGGGGCGAAATTTTGTCCGGGTTTGCACCTCGACTCCGGCGCTGAAAGCAGCGGCGTTTCTGGAGCACCGAGGTCGCGGAAGAACACCACCCGCCGCGCGCGATCAAGTGCGTGCCACTGTCCGGAAAGTACCACGCGGATCCGTTGTAGTAGCATCGACAATAGCCGATCAGCCAGCTGCCGGTCGCGCAAAGCCTGACCTTGAGCGCATCCTCGAGCAGCAGCGGCAACAGCTGCGCCGAAGCTAAGCTCAGAGGATGCATCCGCGGTAGCCGACTGTCAGCGGATCGAGCAGGAGGCCGAATTGATCGATGTGCACATGCTTGACGGTTAGCGTCTGGATAGCCGGGATATCGAAGCCGATCGCTAGGCAATTCGTGTCAGCGTGGTTGGGCAAGTGCTCGCTGCTCTGGAGCAGGCCGCAGTCAACCAGCAGGGCTCTGCCGTTGTCGAGGATGAACTAGTGGCAAGAGGTGGAGGCGACGTAGAGGGTGATCTTGGACATTCGTTACATCATCTCCCCACCAAATCCCGAACCGCACTCTTCACTCCGGAAAATCCGGCATAGCCCCCTACCCGCCAAAAGCTAAGCACCGAACCCAAACGCGCGGGAAGCTGTTGCTGTCGAATATCTGCGCGTTGCGCCTGCGCCCGTGCCTGCTGATCCAACCGATCCAGATAGCGCCTTAGATCAGTTGCATAAGGCTCAGGCGCACGCCCCAGCGCCGCTTCGGCGCAACGCCGCACCAGCAACTGCGAAGCCCCAACCGAGCGGCAAGGCGTGGAGGTGCCTGAACCCCGGCCGATCAGTCTCTTGACTCGCCCCTTCCAATGCTCGGCCCGGACGTGCCAGCGCGTCACGCGCGTGGTACGGTTCACGATCCACTGCGACTCGTTCTTGCCATGGCGCCGGTAATATTGTAGCACTTCCGGCACGATACGGCGGCGCCCCATGCCGTAAGCGATACGCACGAGGCAATCATCATGCGCAGGAAATTCTTCGGGAATAGGGAGACACAAATCCAACAGATCGCGCTTGACCGCCGCGCAGCAACCCATGACGAAACGGGACTCCTTGAAGCCCGCTGAGCGGATCTGGCCGAGCTTGGTCAGGCCCGTGTCGACGAGATCCGCATACGTCAGCGCCGCGTCGTTCATCACAATTAAAGCCTGCGTATCTTCCCCCGCGACCGCAGCCATGCGCTCGATCTTCTCGGAGAACCAGACATCGTCCTGATCGCTTAAAAAGACCAGATCGCCCGTGGTTCTTAGTAGGGCTTGGTTGAAGTTTCCGCAATAGCCGTAGTTGCGGTCGTTGCGGTGGATGATAACCTTGAAGGGCGCAATCTTGGCGAAATTTTCGAGGATCTGAACGGTGTTGTCGGTTGAGCAGTCGTCGGTGACGATCAGTTCCTCGGGTAGGCGGGGTTGGGAGACGAAACTGTCGAGTTGGGCCTGGAGGTGCTCGGCGCCATTGTAGGTCGCCATGGCGATAGAAATGTTCATGAGGTCAATTCTAACACATTCCAGTTAACGCAGCTTCAGTCGTACGACATATTGATAAACAAAGTAGGGCTTTAACGGCCAAAAACAAAAAAACGAAGATAAACGATTAATTCTCGCATCCGGCTTGTCAACTATCCGAAGGTTGCAAACAATATCTTCAATGACGAGTCCCGAGTCCGTCGCTAGCTCACGAATTGATCTTAGAGTAAAAAAATGGAGGTGGGTTTTGTCAAACAAGCCTCGATCCCGTTGAGGCCAAACACCAATCAGCAAATTTTTTATCGCCGTCCAGTGTTGAACATTAGGCAGAGATATGATGATTTCCGCATCATCATCGGCTGCCTTTAGAACTTCGGTCAAGAGACGGACAGGGTTCTTGGTGTGCTCCAGTACATCAGCGAGAATTATCAAATCAAATTTTATACCATTAAACAAACCAAAATCCAATCGGTCCAAATCAACTGCAAACAATTGATCAACCCGTTTAGCGGCTGCCCGGGAAAAATTTTCATCTAACTCCAACCCTACAGTGAAATCGGCTCCTAGTTCACTTCTTATATACTCAAGAACTATGCCATTACTACAGCCAACATCAAGCACATTAATCGGACGAGATGAAATCAATCCGATCACATCTTTTCGCAAAACCGTATACGAGGCTGTTCTCTGATTATTCACTGAGTTAAAAATCCTGATTTCACTGCTGTCCAAATTGGGCGGGGAGTCAAACTCCACCCCCTGAAAACATTGAAATTTTAAACCGGATTTGGCGGATTTGGAAATCAGGTTATACTTTCGACATGGATGCTGTCCCGATTATGAAAACGGGAAAGCCAGCTGTTCGTGGTCTAGGCCGAGGGGAGGTATTGCCCACGGCTCGTTCAGCCACCTCCAAAGATCTCGATAGGTAAAAAGGTTCATCCTGAGCAGCGCTACCAGGTTCGAAATGGACCAGGCGAAGGTGGTTCGTAATTGAAGATATTTCAGAATCAGCATGGCGATCAGTGCTGTCCAAATCTGGGTCTTCAGAGCGTTGGAAGAGGTTCCGACAAATGTTTTGATCTTCAGGTTCTGTGGCAACAGCTTGAAAAAGATCCCTATGTGCCATCTGTCCTTGTAAATGGCGGCGATGGTGACCGGCGAAAGCCGCATGTTGTTCGTGACGAACTCGAAGGTTTTGCTCCGTTCCTCGTCATGCCATAGGATCCTGCGGAAATATTCAGGACAGGCTTCCTCAGCCTTCTTGCTGAGAAGATGAATGATGTCATCGGCTAGGACACGGGTATCTTTCGGACAGGGTCTGCGCTCGCAAACCTCGAACTGGGCGTTCTTCTTGGCCCTGGTAACGAAGAAAACTCCTTGCTGGCACCACTTGCCCCACAACCGATAGTCGTTTTGTAGCCCCGGTCGTCCACAACGATAGTCCCCGGATCAAACCGGATTTGATGCGCCATCTTCACATCGGAGACGTTTCCATTGATAATCACCCCAAATGAAGGGAGATATCCGTCGTGATCCAAAACCAGGTGCAGTTTCACCGCTCCTTTCGTCCGCCGAAACTTGGTCCAATCAAAAACCTTTACGCACAGGTCGATGGTCGTGGAATCAAGGCTCATCAGCTTATTTTTGAACCGAAATTTTCGCTTGAATCCGGCTGTTTGGACCCGGCACTTCTCCAACAGGTTGAAAAACACCCTCTGGTAAAGCTCCCAAGGACGGTGCTCATTGGCATAAGCCAGGCTGGAGCGACTCGGCGCGCGAATTCCCAGATGGACCAGCTTTCCTTCGCAGGTTGCAAGACCGCCGCAGATTTCGCGCAGGCTATGCGCACGCCCCAATTGGCAGAAAAGCATCGCCACAATTTGTCCCCAGCATGTAAAGCCTCTGGCATGCCGTTCCGCCCGAGTCTCTTTCACCGCCGCCTCAAATTCCGTCCGCGGAAAAAGTTGCAGCAGCTGGTTAAATATACTACCGAACCTGTTCATGGGTATCAGACTCCTCTTGGTGTGTTTGTTTTTCCCAAAATCCTTATACATTAAAGAGGCTATACCCAGAAACCTCGATCACCTTCCCGACTCCGGCTTGCGCCTTACCTCCGCCCTAAACAGCCGCAATTCCTAATTTGGACAAGAGTGATGATCTGAAGGAGAAACTCAACCGACTTCGCGAAGACCTTTTCACGCTGCGCCGGGCTTATAGAGAGGGGCATCCCCACTCCCGCTTCCTGGAGGCAATCAGGGAACGGTACGAAAAAACGTACCCATCACTGCACCTGAGCCCGGCACTGTTCAACCTGAGCTTCTTCACGGAGGCTTCTCTTCCTGCCATGGGCTTTGAACTCAACCGTTACCAGATGGACGCCACGATCAAAAGAATGGCAAAAAGCATCCTGATCACGGACCACCATACGTGGACCCCCCAGGAGATATACTCGGCCTACAGAGATCGGCATCTCATCCAGAATCAGTTCCGGAAGACAAAACATCCTTTTCAAATCGCATTTATGCCCGAATACCATTCGACCGATTCGAAGATACGGATCCACGCCTTTGTTTGTATTGTCGCTCTGGTCTATCTCACGCTTCTGGAGCGCTCGCTTCGCGCCCATGGACTCAAGATGTCCGCCGCAGAGGCGGTGCGCCATCTCCGTGATTTGCGGATGGCCCTCTTCTGGCTTCCCGGCGCGAAGAAACCCGGACGGAGGTTGGAAGACCCTACATCTCAGCAAATAGCTGTTCTGGATGCTCTCGGTTTTGTGATCCAGGACGGTATGGTCCTACAAAAGCAGTAGCTACTTTTTACTGCGACAACAAAGGCTTGCTTCTTTTTTCACTTTCTTATTTGTAAACTCGAGTATAATAGCTCATTCATAAATTTTTCCAATGTGACAAATCTATATTAAGTAAATTTTCCGTATTTTTAATTTCATTTTCCAATTGCTTTTTAAGCTGTTCAGCTAATGATATTTCGAGTGCGGGTCTTGGAGCTGTTCTATAATTATAATTGTCAATATATTGTTTTAATTTGCTACGTACAAGTCGGCTTGGAAGAATTAAACAAACCAGGTAATTAAGAAATGTGAAGTGTCCTCGATTCAACCGAGTTAGAACAGTACTCCGGGCAATTGTATTTTTATTTATTTTTTTAATTGGTATTTTCTCTAAACCATCAATTTGCAGGAATAAACCCAAATTATATAGAAATGAAGATGGATTTTGGTTTAAATCATCATAAATACCAATAAAAACATTTTCTTTAGGAAAGTAATTGAAATAGCGTTGTATTTGTTTGCTGTAGCAAACCCATTCACTATAAAACAACCACTCTTTAACAGGTGTATGTTTTGGGATAGCAATATCCATCCTTCTTAATTTCTCCATTTCTAAGGCTTCCCGAAATGTTTTACAGGGTTCATATGCATATTTTCTATTTTGGTAGTATCTTGCATAAATAACGTCAATTGGATTGCGAATTAATATTATAATTTTAGCATTTGGTGAGAAAGTACTTATTTCCGAAGCGGCAGTCTCTGATAAGAGATAGCTTACCGAGGCTTCACCTCTGTACTTGAAAGATGAAGTATTTATAAATAAACCCAAATATTTTTCTTTTGAAATACGTGTATTCTGAAAACAAAGGTCATTTCCAAAATAAGTGGGCTCCTTTATTGGTGACATGAAAATGTCTGGATGTTTACTAAGATGATTATATAGAAAATATGTACCTGATTTGCCGACACCGACTACAAAGAGATTAGGCCTACTTTCAGGCGGTATAATCTCAAAATTATTCATTATTATGTCTACCCTTCATCTCTGAATGCCGATGCAATAAGGCCCCTTAGTCTATAAAGTCAGATCTGTATGGAAAAGGCAAAATTTGGCATCTAAAAAATCGAATAGATCTGTAGTAAAACCGCTTGGTTGTTATGATATTGCTTTGCTATGTAGTATCAATGTCATTGACTTAAGCTATGGGCTTGTAGGCCATAGCGGCAATTTTCAGTTTCGGCCCCCTTTTTCTTGGATTCTTCCGGCCTGGTCGGATAATCGATAAAGACTTACCGAGGAGCGAGAGGAGGCTCCGAAGGATTTTGGTGATGTGTCGCCGGGCAAAGAGGAGCAGCATATTGTTTTTCATAGACGAAAGCGCATAGGTGAAGTTGACCTAGTACCTGAGTCGTTCGGGATGGTTTTTGGCCTGCTGCTCAATAAGATCTTGAACTGGATGAACGATCATGGCAGTCAGGTAGGCTGTCAAAACTCTGGCGTGGAAATCTTGGAGGACAGCGAGGGAAGATTTTCCCGAGAAGTTCTCGATTTCGATGCGGCATTTGAAATGGCTGTAGGCGGTCTCCACAGACCAGCGCTTGGTGTACAGCTCTTTGAACTCAGCCAAAGGAAATTGGCGCTTGTGTAGGAGGGAAGTAAAGAGAACGACCTTTACCCTGTTTTTCAATGTGAACCGGAGGAATTCCCTGTCAAGATCTGAATCCTTTTTCATCCTACAAAGGAATTGAGAACCCCGGCTCAGGATCAGGGCAAAAAGCCAGTATGCGGGGTATCCCCGTCCAGAAGAAGAAGGTCGCCTTCACTGGAATTCTGCACGTGTTTAGCGGCTAATGAGCGTTTACCATCCCCTTTAGGTGCTAGAAATCCAGAACCTCGCGGGCGCCGGGGAAGGCCTGCTGCATGGCACTCCAGAGTCACGGCGCCCCGTCGCCCACCAGGCAGGGGCGGACCTTTTTCTGCGGGATCCGGGAGGCCGCCAACGAAAGGGCCTCCGTCAGTTCCTCGGCACTTCCAACCTGGTGCCAACTGGCGATATGCACGATACGGTCATCATCGATGAGATAGAGCCTGAAACCTTTGGCTTCTTTGTATTCACCCGGGCCCCATTTTTCATCGCGGCCCTCGCCGCGGGGGCGGGTGGGCGTATGCGCCCCGTCGGTAGCCGCTACGAGGACCGGACGCCGTCTTCCCTTGCCCTTTACCGTATCGATGCGCCGCTCGATCTCGGCCGCTGAGGGGATGACGGCTTCGGCCGTGGTCTCTTCTGCAAATTGCGCAAACAGATCGTGCATCTGATGATCGCTGAAGGAAAGGCCGGTGGATTTGAAAAACAGCTCGCTTGCCCGCTCAAAGGGCAGATCGGCCAGAAATTCCAGGCCCAGTTTCTGCAGGTCGTGCTGTTTTTTGCGGGAAGAGAGCCCGAGCACCTCATCGGCGGGCGAAAAGCCATGCTTGCACGAGGCGCAGTAAAAATAGGGCCGAGTTACGGTCGCCGGCCCGAGCACGGTCTCGATCGTGCGGGGGGCGTGAACGCTTCTCCTGATCTTCTTCTTGCATATGGGACACTCGGCCAGATCCTGTGAAAGGATGCCCCCGTGTTTCGTCTGGATGGATTCCTGCAGGATAGCGGCCAGCAACTCGGGTTTAGCCTTGCTGATGGCCTGGGTGATGTCCATCAGGGTCATTTTCTTCTCCGAAACCAGGTCTTCGGCCAAGGCATCGACAAAGTCATCGATGGCTTTGTGCATCATCTCACGGTACCTCGCAAGCAGTCTTTGCTGGATCCGGTCCTCCACAGAGGCCAGATCGAGGGCGGCGTTCATCATCGGACGCCTCCTTCGCCAAGATACTGCAACCGCTTGCGGAAATCACGGACAAGCGGGAAAAGGAGCACATCTTTTTTCCGGCCGTGTTCATAAAACCGGTTGTCCTTCTTGGCATAGCCGGCGGTTTCCCCTGCCAGGGTCCAGTTGGCAGCCTTGTAGCAGGTTCCGCGAAACCGAGCCTGGTCGACAAAGGTTTCGAGCAGAAAGGCCGGATAGCCGTAAAAGGCGTGCCAGTCCCTGCCGATGATCCGAGCCGAAAGACCGAGCAGATGTGACGCTAGATTCTTGCAGCGGACCCAGGGAAGCAGGAGAAAGCGGTTGTTGTTCACCACATGGCGGATGTTTCTGTTTCGGGCCTGAGGGTCCCAGCCGATGAAACGGTCCCGGGCGGCGATCCGGAATACGCTCGAACTCCACGACAGACACGCAACCGGCCGGTCGGCGGACCAGGCGATGTACTTCAGATGGGATCCGACGATGATTCGGAAGCCTTCGTAATGATAGCGATAGACCAGATAGTTCCACAATCCCTCATGGGGTGTCCGCCTGACCATTGCCAGTCTGATGGGGGGCAGGTCTTCGATCGCCGTTTCCATAGGGGTATCATCGACTTCCGGCGGTTCAGGCGGCGGAACGTAATAGCGCCGGTTTGGCGGGTTCGCAAGGCCCCTTTTCGACGGCGGCAAGGTGATGAGGTCTTTGCTTTCGAGCTTCCTCAGCAAAATCCTGCATACCTGCCCTTTGAGGTGGCCGTTTTCCTGCCGCCAGTCCCACAGGCGGCAAAGCTCCCTGGAAATGGCCACACGGCCCTGAGTCCATTGTCGGGCGATAACCGATCGGATCTGATCCAGTTCTTTCGATCCGATCTGTCTGTCGCGAATGACGAGATCCGTACCCATGGTCTTGCCTTCTTTCTGCTAGGGAGGTAGCAAGACCCATCTCGGAACGCAAGGGTTTTTTTAGAAACGCGTAATGCTCCCTCTTTAACTGGTACAATAAGCACCACCACCATTCTGGTATCGCCATGATGACACCGGAAAACCTTCACTACAGACATGCCCAGACCATTCAGAAACAACGCCAAGAAGTCCTCTTTGAGGCCTTCCAGCGCTTTCCCAATAGGTTCAAGGGCATCGTACCAAAACCTACCCCCTTACCCGTTGGCGCATGGATCAACAAACCGACGGCGAGTGGTTCCGGGGTACAGTAATTTATCGCATGGCGTGTCTCATTTTCATTGACACATTCCGCCGCCTCAACGATGAATGATCCGCTTGATCAGTCGCAGAAACGGTTTCATCCGCTCCGGCAGCCCGGCGCGTCCGAGACGAAGCAGGTAAGCGAACTCTCGGACTGTCACAATCGACGACAGAATCGAACCCCAGGCAATGTCCTGCCCCGTCGCGCGACAGATACGGACATACCGCAAGCCGAATTGTCTGACCCGAAAACGCCAAGCGGGCAAGTCAGCCGCCACCAAGCCGGGCTCACGGGCCATGAACTCGAGCGTCTCATGAAGAGTACGGAGCACGCCGGAAACGTTTCGCGCATCTACGCCGCTGGTCATGATCGATCCCGCTCGGATGCGTCGTCTGAAATAGGCCTCCGGCACAACCACCGTCGTGTCGCTCAACGCCAGCAAGGGGAAAAAAACCGCCTCGTCCTCGTGGATGATCGGCGCAAAAGCGAGCCGATGCTCGGACCACAGTGACGTTTTGGTTACATAAAGACCGGCCAAGGCCGATATCTCTCCGCGCCGGACAAGTTCCATCAGCAAGCCGCTATGTCGAGAAAACCGACCTCGAACACTCCGCCGATAGACCGGAGAGAAGGGGTGGTAACAATCGTGGTCGCGAAAGGTTTCGCCAGCGAAGAGGATGATATCCGGGTTGGTGTTCTCCAAAATGATTTCCCGGACTCGCTCGATGAAATCTTCCTTGATCAGATCATCGGAGTCAAAGAAGTAGACGTACTGGCTTTGAGCGAGTGCACGCCCCAGATTGCGAGCGGGGCCGGTGCCATTGTTCTTGGTCCTGACGATTCGAAACCCCGGGAGTTTGGCGTAGTCGGCCAGCACCTCCGACGTCCCGTCCGTGCTCCCGTCGTCAACGACAATGACCTCGTCGGGCGCGACCGTCTGTTGGCGCACAGATTCGAGCGCCTCCCGTACGTAGTTCTCCACATTATAGGCGGGGATTACGACGGCAACCGTCGGCAATTCTGCCAACTGCACTTGTTCTCCAGACCCGATCACGGCGTCAAGCCCGCGTGCAATGACACTGCTTTCTCTGGTGTTCCCCATTCGTCGTATCCGAAGAACTCGAAATCATTCTGGTAAGTTCTGCGGATACTCTGAAATACCTCTCGATCGATCTCCACGCCCTGCCGCTTCGCAGCGTTCATCCTTGACTCCTTGGCGAATTCGAGGCGCCGCCCCAGATTGTCCGGCATTAGGGTTTTCAGTAGCTCGATGTGATCGTTAAGGAACTCCGTCTTGCCGACATAATCCATAAAGATTTTGTAATGTCCCGTGGCCGGCAGGCTCAGAAACTCAGACTGTTGTTTCAAGTGAATAATGGCGTTTCGGAAACCCGGATCCTCGCAAGTTTCAGCGAAGGCTCGCGGCGAAGCAAAAGCTTCCGGAAAACGTTGTTGATAATCCGCATCTCGACTCGACATACCACCAGCGAGAAGGTAATGATAAGTAGACACAAATCGAAAATAGGGATGCCTGACGAAGATAAACTTAAATGCCTGTTCCGTAAAAATCGGATTGGACTTCCAGAACGACTCGATGGATCGATGACCATTACGATATCCGAATAGACATAAATTGATCGTCGAACCTGCTGCCTTTGGCACGTGAACAAAAATCGTGTTGCTTTGCCGCAATGCGCTTGGAATTTGGGAATATTCGTCAGCATGCCGTGACGAGAGATCGCCACGGATTTTTCGCGCCATTTTTTTAATCAATGGATTGCGCACATTGCTTCCTCTAGAGGAAATTTCGATCCTCGGGATCACTCGTCATTTTGACCGAACAGAGATTCATGCAGCTCATTCGGGTACACGCACAGCACATCCAGCGGTTCAATTCCCTCAAGCAAGCGGAACGACACGTCAGGGACTTCCATCGCCAGTTTTAGGATCGTCAATAGATCCACAAACTTACCCCAACCAGGCTTAATCATCGAAATCAGTGCATTAGGATCGAACAGCGCGTTTCGCGCGGCCTGAACACGCCCCACGACACCATGGGGAGGGGCGCCTTTAGCGCCAACGATCCTCATATCGTCGATCAACAGGACAGCTTTGCCATTGAATGCCAGGTTGATAGCGGCGATCTCGAAAACGAGCGGGCATGGATTACCATCCGTTAGGGTTCCATCTTTGAAAACATGGGTATGAGCGTCTAACCAGAAGATCGGGTACATCACCTCATTCAATTTCGCAAAATCCACAAGGCGACCGATATTCTTCTCAGCGTCTCCCAGTACGTAATCAATGTGTGCCTCTTTTGACAAAGGGTGCTCTGCAATGCGCTTTTTAGCTATGTCTAGGTTGATCCTAGAGATTTCTACAGTCGCGATTTTTTTGAATCCTGCTTCCAGTGCCTTGATAACCGCGTTGCCGTGGTAAGTCCCAGTCTCACAGAACACATCCGATATCCGAGCGAATGGTTCAAGGCTGAAATTAATGGGCATTTTAGGCTCCCTGGATAAATTCGATCAGTGGCTCGAGTCTTGGTCGAGTTCGCAGCAGAGGAACAGTCAGCAACGCCTGAAGGTACTCCCCTGCCCCCGCAAGTTCCGCGAAAACTTCCCGACATTGGAGATCATCCAGTCCATACAGGTTTACAACCGCCTTCGGGTTGAAATCCTCCGCCAAGTCATCAGGACGGCACCATGAGATCGGGACGCAGCCAGAGTGAAAAGCTTCGGGGATTTTTTCGGTAATGTAACCGTCACCAATGGCATTTTCTGGACACAAGGAAAATCGGTACCCCTCCATCACGGGCATTTTTGGCTGCTGGCGATTGTCCGAACCGAAAGCGCCGCCGAACCCATCGCAGCCCAGCACCTCATTTGTCAGTTGAAACAGCCGACGTCGCGGTTCATTCAAATGCTTGGAGAACAGCACTGTGCGATTCAAGCGAGACGCTAGCTGTGCCTTGCTATAACTCTCTGAAATCGGCTTCATCAGGCGATCAATGGACAGACGCCTACCATAACGCCGGTACGCAGGCTGATTTTCTAGGTCTGGCCAGTCCAGATGCCACATCCAATAGGGGAAACGCAGGACATCCTTGCGACCCGGATAACCGCGCCAGAAACCAATTTGTTTTTGAGCTCTTTTAAACTCTGGCTCCCTGTTTTCTCCAGTAATGAAAAAGTCTGCTTTGGACTGCGTAAGTTGCGATATTACTCTAACCGAAAAAGAACTCCAGCCTTTTGAAAACGGCCCAATGACTTTTATTTGTTTTCTCAAATCACACAGGAATCGATGAATTAAAAAACAATTTGGATCAAAACCAAACCAAAAGTCAAAATATACGACCTGTTCCTGCTTCACCGCTCTAAAAATCTTTAAAAGTCTGCTCATAAAGAGTAAAATCTTTGTCACACAATTTATAAATTCTGTTCATTCCGCTGCTGGTTTTCCTCGAGTTAAGCGGGTTATATTACCGTTACAGGGTTTGCATAGCTACCAATTTACCGAATCGTGAGTCACCTGCATCACGAAGTTGTTGATAGGGTCCGTGCTCTACCAAGCGCCCGTTGTCGAAAATATACACGTGATCAACGTTTCGAATGGTGGATAGGCGGTGCGCAATGATGACAACAGTTATGCGCCCTTTCAGTGCATCGATACTCTGTTGGATGAAGGTTTCAGATTCAGTGTCTAGGGAACTGGTAGCTTCATCGAGGATCAACAAGCTCGGTTTACGGAATAATTCGCGTGCAATGAATAAACGCTGTCTCTGTCCACCTGAAAGGCGGATGCCACGGTCACCGACCAGGGTTTGGTATCTATTCGGTAGCGTTTCAATGAACTGCGCGATGTGCGCTTGCTGGGCAGCTTCGCGGACGCGTTCCTCTAGAAGATGATCTTTAGTAATGTCGCCTTCCCACATGCAGATGTTGTTCGCGATGGTATCGTCAAAGACAACCGTCTCTTGTGAAACATAGCCGATCTGCTTGCGCCAATCTGCGATGTGGATTTTGTCAGCCGGTATACCGTCGATGAACAGCTGTCCTTTCTGAGGTTTGAGCATAAGAGTGAGAATGTCGCCGATTGTAGATTTGCCAGCGCCGGATTCCCCGATTAGCGCGATGGATGTGCACAAGGGGATGTCGAGGCTGACGTCCTTCAACACGTCTCCGATTTCAGCTGAGTAACTGAAATAGACGTTGCGAAGGCTGATCCCTTGGGCAAGGGGGGGCACGGGCTGAGCTGCGTCAGGTTCACGGTGTTGGTGCTGAGCGTCGAATTCATCCCGGACCAACTCCAAACTTCCGATCTGATTGAGTGTATTAAGCCATGAAATCTGTGTGCTCAGGATGGCATTCAGGCCTCGGTAAAATAGGACGATGGATACCAGGATCGGTGTCAGGGGCTGTTGCAGGAGGACAATTTGCACCAACACGATGAGCATGATGAAGACAACGGTGACAGGCTCCCGAACTGCGGTGGTAAAAGCCTGAGCGATGCCGCGGCGCATCTCCTGGCCGGTGAGGCGACGTATGGATGCCATGATATTGGTGCGTATGGGGCCGGATTGGCCGGTAGCGGTGAGGTATTTAAAGGCGTGGAGAAATTGGATCAACAGTTTGGATAGGTGGCCGTTTTCGGTTGCGCTTTTTCGCGAAAGCTTCCGCACATAAATGTTGAGCCAGCGGAAAAGCAGCATAAGAAGGATGCCAATGAGCAGGGCCATGAGCCCGAAGCGCCAGGTCACGGCGAAGGCGAGGCCGATGTAGACCGCAGCGGAAATCAATTGGGAGCCGAATAGCATCAGGAAATGAAAAGAATTCAACATCTGCGTGATCTGTTCGTTGATGACGTTGATGAAGTGGCCAGTGTCTCGCTCGGCATAGTAAAGGTAACTCATGCGTCTGTAGTCATCGAACAGCCGTGCTTTGAGTTCGCGCAGCAATCGAGCGCGGAGTGTGGCGTTAAAGGCTTGAGCGCCGAAGACCAGGGCGCCTTTTGCGATGAAAGCAAGGGTGATAAGTATGACCAAGGCTGCAGTGGATTGAGCCCAACCGAAGCTGGTGAGCAAGTCGTGGAGCAGTTTGTTGATTCCCGTAATGGGCTCTGCGACGGCCCCCCCGCTCTTGCCGTCGAACCCTTGCAAGAGGGGCAGCAGCATGAGAATGCCCACACCCTCGGCCAGCGCCCCGACCAAGGTCAGCCCGAACACCAGGTAGATACGTGCACCTAGATACGTCTGGTAGACGCGCAGGTAATGGGGGATATCGCAGAGAGGATTTTTGTGCATTGCAATGGTTTTGGGGGCGGCTAGAACTTGAAGATAGGTCAGGGCTCCGTCAAAGTCAGCCAACGTCAAGTGAGCCGGCCCTAAAGAAATAGCGCTGGCTTTTTGTTTTTTCATTTGCTATGCTGAGGTTATGGCCAGCGTAGCAATCCAAAACTTTTTCTCAGACAACCCCTTGCGGGTGCGCCTTGCTCGGCGCGATGAGTTGCCGAAATGGCGCGACTTGATGCGCCGGCATCACTATCTCGGGTTCGAGCGTATTGTCGGCAGCGCCCTCCACTATGTCGCCACCATTGGCGACCAATGGGTCGCACTCCTCGGTTGGGGCTCCGCCGCCTTGAAATGTGCTCCCCGAGATCATTACATCGGTTGGGACCCTCATCTTCACTACCGGCGTCTGCACCTTGTCGCCAACAATGTCCGATTTCTCATTCTTCCCGATTGCCACCAGCCGAATCTGGCCTCACGCCTGCTCGCCATGAACCTCAAGCAGCTTAGCCGCGACTGGCTCCGATTTCATGGCCACCCCATCCTGCTTGCTGAAACCTTTGTTGACTCCACTCGTTTCCGTGGCACCTGCTACCGGGCTGCTGGATGGAAAGAACTCGGCCAGACCCTCGGCTATTCCAAGCGAAACCGCGGGTACTGGCACAACGGCTCTCCAAAGCTCATCTTTGTCCGTCCCTTGGTTGCCAACGCCGTATCTCACCTCTGCGCCCCATTTCTCCCGCCGGTGGCGCTTAACCCGAAGGAGGCTGAGCCTATGATCGATGTCAACCGCTTGCCCCTGGAAGAGCAAGGAGGACTCATGCAACTCCTTAATAACATAACCGATCCGCGCAAACCGCGAGGGGTCCGCCATTCGGTCGCTACGGTTGTTGCCATAGCCGTCTGCGCCGCACTCTCCGGAGCCCGCAGCTTCACCGCCATTGACGAATGGGCGCAATCGCTGAGCATTGACGCTCTTCGCCGAATGGGTTCCAAGCGACCCAAACCACCCTCGGAATCAACCATTCGCCGTGTGCTTCAACAAATCGACTCCGCAACCTTCGATGCTCAAATCGGCGACTGGATTGTCGACAAGTTCCCTCTGGCAGGAAAAGCGCTCGCCGTGGACGGAAAAACACTGCGTCGCGCCCATGATGTCGGCCAACGCCCTCCGCACCTGCTCAGCGCTATTCTCCACCAGGAAGCGGTTGTTGTCGGACAGCTCGCTGTAGAGGAAAAAACCAACGAAATCCCAAAACTTAAAGAACTGCTCCAGCCACTGCCCCTCGATGGCGCCGTCGTTACCGCCGATGCCCTCCATACCCAAAAGGACACCGCGCGTTTCCTGGTAGAAGAAAAGGGGGCGGAGTATCTCTTCATTGCCAAAGACAACCAGCCAACCCTCCGCCAGGACATCGTTGACCTCAACCTCAACGCTTTTCCCCCCTCAGCATTGCCAAATCGACAAGGCGCATGGCCGCCTGGAAACCCGCCGGATACGGGTCAGCGCCGAACTAAACGACTATCTTGACTTCCCCCATGTCGGGCAAGTCTTCTGCATAGAGCGTAACACCGAGGAGATCTCCACCGGTAAAACCCGCAATGAAACCGTCTACGGGCTCACCTCACTTAGCCATGCCAAGGCCAGTCCAAAGCAAATTCTGTCTCTGGTTCGTGGCCATTGGTCCATCGAAAACCGTTTGCACTGGGTGCGCGACGTCACCTATGATGAAGACCGTTGCCGTATTCGAAAAGGCAATGGCGCGCAGGTTATGGCCTCGCTCCGTAATCTGTCAATATCCTTGTTGCGTATGGCCGGCGCCCGCTATATCGCCCCGGCGTTGCGATACTGTAGCCGCATAGGCCTCGGGGTCTTGCGCTTCCTAGGGGTGCAGCTTTGACTTTGCCGGATCCCTGGAAGATAGGTTCGGTTTCTTGTTAGTCGTGCGCTTATCCGTTATCTATTGTAGATTGATGTGCAGGTCTTGGTCGGAATCTAGCCAAAAAAGGGACGGATTGGCAGCTAGCAAAGGGCGGTGATTACAGCTCCGCCGGGTAAGTTACATCCGTTAATGTGATATAACTTACCGATAAAATTATATTTACAGCCGATTGGGTCAGCTGTCTTGTTGCTCTTTGGAAGGGTGGACTTCCTTTTGCAAGGACTCGATCTCCCTTCTAAGGGCTTCGTACTCGCGCAGCTTGCGTTTCAAAAAGGTTGCGGCGAGGCGCAGCTTTTCTTCGAGGCCGGCCGAGGTCAGTTTATAGATATAGGCTGCTTTGGCCTTGGCGTTTTTGAAACGCTGGGCTTTTACCATGCCCTTTTGAATCAACGCCCTGACGCAGTAGTTCGTCTTGCCTATACTAATGCCAGCCAGCCGCGCCATCTCCCGTTGGGTCAAACTGCGGTCGGCCTCGGCGATGATCCGAAGCAGCCGCAGGTGAATTTCTTGCTCATAGGCGCCCGGGAGGTATTTGTTCATGACGAGAATTTACTGCCATGGACAGGGCGGAAATGTCAAGTTTAAAAGGTTTCCGGGGTGGGTTAGAGGCGCGGTGGAGTTTTTGCAGCAGGGTGAGAGGGGGAAGAAAATTGAAATGCGGAATGAAAGGAGGGTGCATGAGGGGGTTAAGAGAGGTAGGTTCGAAAGGAGTCCTGGCCTTTGTCGTTGCGGTTTTGTTTTTCGCGTGGGTGATGCCGGCGGTTGGGGATTCCGGATCGATGCCGGAGGATTTTGTGGATGTCGGGGCCTACATTCCTTCGATGGCTTTGGATATCCGGTACTACACGGAGAATAACTTCGTCGGGGAAAGAATCGACGGCTATGAAGCGCCGAAGTGCTTCCTGACCCGGGCGGCGGCGGATGCCTTGAAGGAGGTGCAGGAAGAACTGCTCGAAAGGGGCCTTTCTCTGAAGGCCTGGGACTGCTATCGGCCGCAGCGGGCGGTGGATCATTTTGTGAGGTGGGCCGCGGATCCGGCGGATCAGAAGATGAAGGCGACGCATTATCCGGGGGTGGAGAAGGAGACCCTTTTCAGGGATGGATACATTGCGGCGAAGTCCAGCCATACGAGGGGGAGCACCGTCGATGTGACGATCATCGATCTCGGAGCCGGCGGGGCGGAATGGGATATGGGGTCTCCCTACGATTTTTTTGGAACCTTGTCGCACACGATCAACGGTGAGATCTCAGAGGAGCAGCAGCGGAGCCGGCTTTTTTTGAAATCGTTGATGGAAAAGCGCGGCTTCAAGAATTTGGAGGAAGAATGGTGTCACTATACGCTCGACAACGAACCGTATCCGGATCTATATTTTGACTTTCCAGTGCGGTAGGGCGGCGGATGGTGAAGTTTTTTTCCGGTAGCTTCTTGAAGGGGGTGACCAATGGCCAATAAAGCGCTTCTCGTTGGTGTGAATCAGTACAGGCTTCCCGGTGCGGATCTTCAGGGGTGCGTCAACGATGTGACGAATGTGCGGGATGTCCTGCTCAAGTACTTCGGCTTCACGGTGAAGCAGATCCGCGTGCTGGTGGACGCACGGGCGACCAAGGCGGCGATCTTCAAACGGCTTGAATGGCTGGTCAAGGGGGCCAAAGAGGGGGACCGGCTGCTTTTTCACTTCTCGGGGCACGGGTCGCAGATCCGGGATCGAAGCGGAGACGAGCTGAAGGACCGGCTGGACGAGATTCTTTGCCCCCATGACATGGACTGGGACGGCACCTACATCATCGACGACGAACTCAAGACCTTTTTCGGGAAGGTGCCGACGGGGGTGCGGTTGGATGTCTTGCTGGATTGCTGCCATTCCGGGACGGGCACGCGGGAGGCCTTTGCGATGGCGGCGCTTCCCGAGGAGCGGGTGTTCCGGCCACGGTTCCTGCCGCCGCCGATCGACATCCTGTGCCGTCAGATGGATGAGGAAGAAGACCTCAAGGTCAAGCGATTGTTGAAGGCGACGAACCCTGTAAACCATGCCCTGTTTGCTGGATGCCGGGACAATCAGACATCGGCCGACGCCTACATAGGGGGGTCCTATAACGGGGCGTTTACGTATTATTTCTGCAAGCACGTGCGCGATACGCAGGGCAATCTTGCAAGGTCCGAGCTGATGAAACGGCTGCGGGCCTCGTTGAAGTTTGAAGGGTACAGCCAAGTCCCGCAGTTGGAGTGCCAGGCGGCGCGGCGCAAGAAGCGGCTGCTCGACTGAAGCGAAAGAGACATTGGGGCCATTTGGTGAAAAACGGGCGCAGAGTCGAATCTGCGCCCATTTTTGTGCGGAGCGCATCACAGGGGCGGAACGGTTCAAGGCGCGGGAATGGAATGGGGCCGGATCGGCCGGATAAATGAACGTCAAGCCAAAAGACTCATCACACTGCCGCCGCCGCGAAAACGGGTTCTTCGGAGGGGCTCTTTTCGGATATTCCCGACGAATAGATAAAGAGATTCGATCGGTTCACCCCGTCTGCGGGAGGGATGATGACACAGGATCAGGTTGTGATCGTTGGGCTCATAGGTGCGACGATGGCGATGTTTCTGTGGGGGCGGTGGCGGCACGATATGGTTGCCCTGGGCGCCTTGATCGCCTGCGTGGTCTTGGGGCTGGTGGAGCCTCAGGCGGTCTTTTGCGGGTTCGGGCATCCGGCTGTGATCACGGTGGCCTGTGTGTTGATTTTAAGCTACGGGCTCCAGGCCACGGGAGCGGTCGATGCGCTGGCGCAAAGGATCCTCCCGAAGCGGGCGGTCCGACGTTGAGCATCGTGGCGCTGACGGGCCTTGCGGCTGTATTGTCCGGTTTTATGAACAACGTCGGGGCGTTGGCGCTCCTGATGCCGGTGGCGATTCAGATGTCGGGGAGGCAGGGCATGCCGCCGGGAAAGTTCCTGATGCCGCTTGCCTTCGGATCGATTCTGGGGGGGACGACGACCCTGATCGGCACGCCGCCCAATTTGATCGTCTCGGGGTTCCGGGCGGAGTCGGGGGCGGGGGGGTTCGCCATGTTCGATTTCACCCCGGTGGGATTGGTGATTACCGTCGTAGGGGTTCTTTTCGTGGGGCTGATCGGGTGGCGGCTGGTTCCCATGAGAAAACAGTCGGATGCCGAAGGGTTCGAAACCGGCACATATCTGAGCGAGGTCCGCATCCTCGAAGACAGCAAGGCCGTCGGGAAGACCCTGCGTGAGGTGGAACATGACCTTGACGAGGCCGATGCTCAGATCGTCGGGATGGTGCGGCATGACCTCCATCTGTCCGCACCGAATCCCGGGCGCATCCTGCGGGCGGATGATATCCTCATCATCGAGGCTGAGCCCGAATCGCTCGCTTCGGCCCTTTCGAGCCTGGGTCTCAAGCTCGAAGAAGAGGTGCCGGTGGACCGGAAGGACAAGGCGCTGGGGGAAGGGGCGGACCGGGAGGAGAACGGGAAGGAGGGGGAAGAAGGATCTGCGGAGGAGAGCAAGGGGCGGAAGTCGGAATCCGGCGAGATCGTCATCCGGGAACTGGTTGCCATGCCACAAGGGGTCCTGGTCGGACGCTCGGCGACCGACATCGATCTCCGGAGCCGATATGGGATCAATCTGCTGGCTGTCTCGCGCCATGGCAGGCGCTCGGTCAAACGCCTGCGGTCCACTGCGGTCCAGGCCGGGGATGTGCTTCTCATGCAGGGGACGCCGCCGGCTTTGTCGGGATTTGCCGCCGAATTCGGGTGTTTGCCGCTCGCTGTGCGGGACATCCGAGTGCCCAAGAAGGGGCAGGCCCTGACAGCCACCCTCGTTATGGCGGCTGCGATCGGGGTTGCCGCTCTCGGGGTGCTCCCTGCGGCGGTGTCCTTCGCGGCCGGGGCGTTGGCCTTCGTCGTGATCGGGGTGATTCCGGTCCGCTCCATTTATGATGCGGTGGATTGGCCCGTGGTCGTCCTTCTCGGGGCGATGCTGCCGGTGGCGGATGCCATGAAGTCAACGGGGGCGGCTGATATGATCGCGCGCTTCCTTCTCGAGTATGTCGTGCAAGGGGATGCGGTAGCTGGTTTGGCCGTTATCCTGATGGGGACCATGATTCTGACGGATTTCATGAACAATGCCGCAACGGCGGCCGTCATGTGCCCGATAGCGATCGGCACGGCGGTCCAGCTCGGGGTGAACGCCGACAGCTTCCTGATGGCAGTCGCCATCGGGGCGTCCTGCGCGTTCCTGACGCCCGTCGGACATCAGAACAACACGTTGATTCTGGGCCCGGGGGGTTTTGGCTTCGGGGATTACTGGCGGATGGGGCTGCCGACGGATATCCTGGTGGTCTGCATCGGCGTGCCGATGCTCCTTTGGGTTTGGCCGCTTTGACAGAGTGGGGGCGTTCGTACACGGTGTCGGATGCGGGCGTGCTGTGGAATGTCCTCTTCGACTGCTGCCATTGGGGCATCGGCCTGCGGGAGGCCATTCCGATTTGGTTCAGCGGGCTATTCGCCTTCCAAGGGGGGGCAGGAGTCGGAGGTGCTGTCGGTTTGGAGGAGAATGGTGAAACTCGATAGGCTTCGAAGGACGTAGCGGCGACGAAGCTTGGAGACGATATCGGCTGAGCCGAGGATTTAAAAGCTTTTTCCCAAGAGGCACCGCCCCCTTTCCCTGCGCGAGGAGTGCAAGAGAAATTTCCCACACTCAAAAGACTCATCTATTTAATCATTCGGATGGGCAACCCTGTATTCTCTGTTTCCCACCATCACATCATCCAGAGCCATTAGTGGCACCCGATGAGCCGGAGGGCGCGAGGTCCGGTTCTCTGATCTTGCGGTGCTGAACAGATTTCTATGCGATTTTGGATACGGCAGCCGCCACGCGAGCTCGATGGTCTTGATGCGTACCACCTGGCCGATCGCCTTGAGGCGGATACTCGACTTGAAAAAGGGGGGCAGTCGAAGCCGGGCTAATAGGCACATGAAGGCTGTGAGAGGCGAAGAAAGAAGGATAGCATGATGCAAGACCCGGCACTCATAGATCTCTTCGGACGATAACTGCTCCATTAAAGAGGTAGGTATTTTCTATCTCCTGGAATGGATCAATGAGATATTTTCAAGTCAATAACATGGTTTGTAGGTATCACAATGCAAAACATGGCACTGCATGGTCTGGTAAGTGGATTTTTTTTGCTTGACATAGATCTTTCTTGATCCTATCGTCCAAAACCTGAACGATTCAAACACATATTCGCTGATCTATATGATCTTCACGCGCATATAGAAAGTATGTCAACTAGTGTCCATCCGGAAATGATTTCCCTATAGAACCCGGTTTCCATTCCGGAAATGAAGATTTTTGGCCAATATCAAGGAAATCAAGCGTTTGCGCGGAGGCGACCTGGTGGTCGCCGCACAAGCAAACGTGCAGATTGACGCCGAGATTGGCAAAAAAGACCATTTCCGGATGGAAACGAATTAGGTGTTTCCATCTTGAAAGGGTCCGTCTGCAAGCGGTTCGAACGGACCTTGGTGGGTAGTTTTTTGTGGTTTTTCGTTGGCTTATAGTTTGCGGCCGTTGTTTATGAACGAAAGGGATCATACGAGCAAGGAGGTCGTCAGATGAGGGCAAATGACAAAAAGAAGGTGGGTCTGTCTTTGGTTGTGGTTGTGGCCTTGTTGTTATTGTGTGCGTGTCAGAGCGCGCCCCCGCCGGCGCCTGCGCCTACGGCCGAGGATTATTTCAACCAGGGGATGCGGTATTTCAAGGCTGCAAACTATGATTACGCCATAAGGGAATTCGGAATGGCGACCGCCGAGAATCCCTCTTATATAGACGCCTACTTCTATCTGGGGCAGTGCTACGAGAAAAAACAGGCTTGGGACGATGCGATATCCGCCTACAAGGAATGCATCAAGCTCGACAGCCAATATCTGAAGGCGCGGGAAGCTTTGGGCGTGCTGTATTACGACCTCCAGAAATATTCACAGGCGCGGGAGCAGTTGGAGGCCGCGAAGAGCCTGGGGAGTATCCTGCCCAAGGTGTATTTCTGCTTGGGTGAGATCTTGAGAACGGACGGGGATTGCAAGGGAGCGATGGCGGAATACCAGCGTGCGCTGCAACTGGATTCAGCCTATGTGGCTGCGAAGGACGGTCTCAAACTTGCCACGGATGACTGCAACAGAAAATACAGGAAGCCCCAGGTGCCTCTTCCGAAAAAGGAAAAGACGTTTCAGGGCGGTGGAGCCGCGATCGATCCGAGCAAGTTTTAGGAGCGGTTTGCGGTCGCTCTGGGGCGTGGAACGACAGGGGGCTGATAACGGCAACGACTGAAGCATTCTTGGAGGAGAATTATGACAAGGAATGGGGCTAGAGGGATCTTCGTTTTTGCTTGCGTGACGATGTTTTCTGTTTTCTTGTGGACGTCCGCCTCGGCTGGAAACAGGCAGCTCATGAGCGAGAAGATGGCCAAAGAAGACCTGAAGCGGAATCTGATGGAGTCCGTGGTAGGGTATAAGGTCATGAGCAAGAGCCAGATGGGGCTTACCGAGGAAGCGAAATACCAGGTGAAGGAAAGGGCGGATGCCTTGGTGAAAGGGATTGTGGTCGAGAAGGTGATCTACGATCCTCAGAAGGATGTCGCTTTCGCATTCGGATCGGTCAAGCTCGGGGATGTCAAAACGATTGTGGGCGACATGAAACGTTATGACAATGTTGTGGTTCAAGGCATGGGCTTCGGGACGATGACCCCTGAATCGCGGCCCCCCCTCATGGCGCTGCGCGCTGCGCTTCTGAATGCCTATGACGAGATGGCGGAGACTCTGGTTGGGGAAAAGATCTCCAGTTACAGCGAGATGGAGAATTTTATCCTTACCAAGGATATCAACCACTCCGAGGTCTGTGCAGCCGTCTATGGGGCAAGCATCCCGAATCCCGGTATCGATGACAAGGACAGGGGCTGGGGGTGGGACGAAGGCGGGAATGCCTTTGTGAAGCTTCAGCTGGATCTGCGCAAGGTCAAGGACATCCTTGGGCAGCGGATCGTATACGAGGGGCCGAACATCATGGAGGTCGAAGGCAGGGGAGCCCAGACAGACGAGTTGGCTCGACCTGAGCAGGGCGAAAGCGGAGAGATGGTTGCCGCGCCGGCTACCCCACGGACCACACTCCAGGCGCTGCCTGTTCCGGTCGGCGGCCAGAAGGTCGGTGAACCCGTGGCGCCGCCTCCCCCCCCTGAAAAACTCGAAGGGGGAGCGAGCAGATAAACCCTTACCGGCAGGCGTTTGCGGCGGGATGCGCCTGCTGGATCCGAGAAGTCCCGGCGGAGCATGGTGTTCAGATTGGTAAGGGTGCAACAAGGTATGCTGAGATCACGGCTGCTTCTTCTTTCCCGATTGTGCGGCTGCATGATTTGCCTCTTGGTCGTTTCACTCCGCGTCGGCGGTGCGTCGGAGGAGATCCCCTGGACCGAGGCGTGCTCGACCGCCGCACAGGCGTCCAAGGTAGCCGTCTTGGTCGAGGCCGATTCCGGTAGCGATTTGGAGAGCCAGGTTCAGGGGTTGATCGAAGATATCCTTTATGAAATCGGCTTTGGGATCATTGACAGAAACGTTGTGCAGAGCGCCATCAGCGACGCGCAACGGCAGCTACTTTTTTCCGGTGACAAGGTGGCTGCGCTGCAGGCTGCCGATGCGTTGGATGCGGACCTGCTGATGATGGTGAAGGTCGGGGTGAATTCCAGGGCGGTCAGTCATCTCAAGACCAATCTCCGGAGTGTCTCTGTCGGGGTGTCGTGCCGGATGGTTGCGAGGGATTCCGGGGCCGTTCTTTCAGTCTTCAGACTGACGGACCGGACGGCCGGGTTGGATGAGGGATCAACGGTGATCCTGTACCTGGAAAAACGATCGGAGGAGATTGCCGGAAAAGTGAGAAAGGATTTCTGCGGCCGCATTCTGAAGGGTCTGGGAGGCCCCTCGCCTACGGTCGGCCTGCGCGGCGAAGGGGTTGACACGCCGCCCTCGACCCTCGTGCCGGGCGGAGGAGAAAAGGTCCGGGATGCATCGAGTCTGGAAGATCTTTAGCGTATTGAGTGCGGTTACCCTTCTTTTAGCCTGCCCTGCCCAAGCTGGTGCGGACCCCGTCCCCACGATCGTGGTTTCCGCCGAAGGCCTTGCGGATCCAAACTTCTATCGCGATCAGAGCATTGCCTACGATGAGGCGCTTCGTGACGCCAAGGGGCAGGCCGTGGAAAAGGCTGTCGGGTGTTTTGTCAGCAGCCGTACGGTTGTCGAAAACTATGCATTGGTCTCGGATCGTCTGATCTCCAAGAGCGACGGCTTGATCAAATCCGTTCTCAAAGTGGTGAACGGGGGCGTTCAGGCGGACGGATTTTACCATGTCTGGATCAAGGCGGAGATATTTGCGAAGCCGTTGAGCGAAAGTGTGAATCAGTTGTCCGGGGAGGAGCGCTCCTTTCTGATCAAGGAGAGGGGCAACCCGGTGGTCAGCGTCGGCATCCTGGTGGAGTCTCCGGAGAGCGGCGAACGGCAGGAATGCCATACGTGCAACACCGAGATCACCGGTGCGCTGATGCGCTTCGGATACCGGGTGATCTCGGAGAAGAAGGCGCTCGAAGAAAAGGACGCTCGCATCAAGATGATGGTCTCTCAGGGATATCCCGGCCAGCTGGCCTCGACATTCATCCGCAAGGCGAGCGATATCTCCGTTACGGGTATGGTGAACCTCAGAAAATCTCCCAAAATCAACATCGCTGGAATCGATGTGCAGACTACGCTCTTGACCGCCTGGTCCCTCGAGGCGGTCGACAACCACACCTCGCAGATTATCTTCGCCCAAAATTTTCAGCCCCCGCGGGGGGTCATGTACAACAACGAGGACGAGGCTGTCCTGAAGGTGGGAAAGCAGATAGGGGAGATCTTTTCAAAGGACCTTTTCAAGAGCCACATCATGCGGCCTTCGCATGAGATCCTCATGATCGTGAGCGGCTTTGAAGACCGAAGCCTTGCGAAGATGCTGAAAAAGGAGCTGATCGGGGTGCGGGCCGTGCTGAACGTGAATTTCAAGGAGTTTCTGGCGGGAGGCGAAACCGTCTTCGATGTGGAATTTGCGGGCAGCAGGGAGCATTTTTCAAACATTGTGGAGGATGCGGTTCTTGGGCCCTTGAACCGGAAGTTCGGCAAGGGGGCCTTTCATATCACCGAGGAACATGGAGATATCCTTCGGATAGCGTTCGATTCCTCGAGTCTGCGGCAACCGTTCGAGGAGGTTCTTGAAGAAGGGGCTCCCCTGCAGCTCGTGGCGGATGCTCCGCCCGAGCGTTTGCGTGAGGTCGTCAAGAGTGAGGAATTGAAGGAAAAGGTGGTGCAGGCCAACCCGGATGCCGGGAAGGCGTTGATGGATTTGTAAAGCATTTGCGGAAGGGAAAGAGGAAATTATGGCGTTTCAAAGCGGAGAGGCCGGAGGCTGCCGGGAGTGGCAGGCGCGCAAAGGCCGGCCTGTGGCGGCATCGCTTTTCATCGTGGTGTTCACGGCACTTCTATCGGTTGCTTGCGGCTGCGTTGCGAACAAGCTGATTGCCCGGCAGGGGGCCCATTCCTTTGAAGGACGGGTTACATCCTATCAGATCGAAAAACTGTTCAACACCGGGTATGTAGAGATCCGCTCCGCAGACGGAAGCGGGACGAAGCGGTTCGAATCGGACCCCCTCACGAAATTTCTCGGCGATGAACTGCCCCGTACAGGGGATTACGTGAAGGTCACCTACCTCGTCGATAACGAGGTCAATAAACTCTGCACCTTGCAGGTCGAACAGAATAAACCGGCTGCTGTCTACATCCCTCCTCCACAGGCTGCCGCCGCAGGAAAAACGGGCTCTTCGGAGCGTTTCTGCTCGGATATTCCCGACGAAGAGATCAAGGGGTTCGGGCGGGTGAAAAAGGTTGTAAATGTGCGGAGCGGCGCAAGTACCAGCTGCGCGAAGCTCTCGCAGGCCTCGCCCGGCGACAGACTGAGGCTGCTCGGAAAGAAGGATCGATGGTACTACCTCGAACTGCCCGATGGATCCAAGGGCTGGATGTATGGTCCGCTTGTCCAGGTGGAGGGGCAGGAAACGACGGTTACTGTGCCGGCAGCGGTTACTGTGGACCTGCCGGAGGTGAAAGGGGAGAAGATCTCGATTGCGGTGCTGGATTTTTCCAACACGACGCCCGAGGCTGCTGAAGTCAACCTCGGGAAAATGATTTGTGAAAAGATCACCACCGCTCTGGTGAATTCCGATGCCTTCAAGACCATCGAGCGCGAGCAATTGACCAAAGTGGTGAGCGAACTCGAACTCGGCCAGACGGGGATCATCGATACCTCGAAGGCCATCGAGATCGGAAAGATTTACAATGCGGATGCCATCATTGTGGGAAGCGCGGCCCTGATGAACAACGAAATCAGTCTGGACGCGCGGATTATAGAAGTGGAGAGCGGCGTGATCATCAGCGCCGAATCGAGGACCGGCAGCTACAGCCTTTCGGGTATCAGCGCCATGTCGCAGCAGATTGTGAACAGTCTCGCGCGTAAATTTTACCGGGAGTCCTGAGTCTTGCCCGCGGTCGGTTTCGAGGGGTGATGGGACGGGCCTCGAGAATAGAGTATCCTGGTGCTTGCTACTATATCTGCTCGAGAGCAGGAGGACGGCAGAGTATTTTTAAGGAAGATGGCGATTTCGAAACCTTCCTCCTGATCCTCAAAGACGTCGTGTTGATGTACCGGTGGAAGTGCTATGCTTGGTCTTTGATGGACGATCAATACCAGATAGTTGCCGAAACGCCCAAAGGGAACCTCTCACGGGGCATGCGCCAGCTGAACGGCGTGTATACCCAGCAATTCAACCGCCGACACGGGCGAAAAGGCCCTTTGTTTCATCGTCGCTACCAATCGATTCTGATCGAGAAGAAGAGGTATCTTCTCGAACTCTGCCGGTATGTTGTGTTGAGTCCGGTAAGGAGAGGGTTCGTGGAAAGGCCCGGGGAATACCCCTGGAGCAGTTTCATGGTGGAAGGCGGGGATGGTCCTGCGCCAAAGTTTTGTGATATGGACTGGGTCCTGCTCCATTTCGGGGGCGACGATCGGGAGGCAATGTGCCGCTATGCGCTTTACGTTCAGAGCGGCATCGGGGCCCGCTTTCCCTCCGAAGACCTGAAAGACCGCTGCATCCTGGGCTGCGAGCATTTCGTCAGCGCTGTGAGACGGATGTTGAGGAGTGGAGTCGGGCTGAAACGGGCCGTTAAGTTCAGCGGTTCGGGCAGGCGGCCGAGTCTTGAGGCACTCTTTACCCCGCAGGGTCCGGTAGACAAAGAGCGCCGGAACAAGGCCATTGCCCGGGCTCGCTGGGAATTCGGCTACAGCCTGAAAGAAATCGCGAAGCATGCATGCGTCCATCCTTCCACCATCAGCAGGATTGCCCGCGGGCGCTCCGGCGAGGAGTTGGAGACGCCTTTTACCTTTCCCCGTTCATGAATCTACAGGGCGGTCGATTCCTGTTTTATTACGGGCCGTAGAGACTCGAGTCGACCGCCCGGCAGCCCCATCCGAGCACTCATCGGTCAGGTCCGGTAAAAGCTTCCCATTCTAGATGACATCCGTAACTCCCGTTTCACAACCATCGATCGACACCGGTTCGCGCAGGCAACCCTGCCCCGTGATATTGCTGAAGGCTACTCAGCGCGTCGCTTAATACCCCTACAGAATCTTTCGTGCTTCCTTTTCTTCCCTCTTTTTACTATGAGTACGCTGAAGATGTAGATCAGGTTTCCGCATTCGAGAACGTATCTGGACGATGACCCCAATCCGTTTGACGAATGGCTACAGGATCAGATTTTTATTGGTTTCCACCCGGAAATGGTCTTTTTGGCCAATCTCGGTGTCAATCTGCACGTTTGCTTGTGCGGCGACCACCAGGTCGCCTCCACGCAAACGCTTGATTTCCTAAATATTGGCCAAACTGGGACCCGCCCCGCAGGCGTGGGACTGAGCACGCGCAGCGTGTGAAGAAAAATCCTCATTCCCGGATTGGAAACTGGGTTCTACCGGGAAATTATTTCCGGATGGAAATGAATTGAAGTATTTACAGGTGCGATGATGGCGCTCTTTCTTTGGAGGCCGGTCCGGGAAGGGACGGCCCTGAATTGGAAAGGGCCGATAATGGGAGGGAGCGCATGAGGAGAGGGCGGGTGGTGTGGTCATTGGCGGTGGCGGGTCTATTTTCGGCATTAGGGACAGACGCGTCGGCTATGTACAACGATTACAGTGTGAATCAGCCCAGCGCTTTCCGCGATTACCAGCAGGTCATGATCTGGGACAGCGAGGTCCATGCCGCGGTGGCGGGGTTGAAGGGCGTGTTGATGTTTTCGACCGGCAGCTGTTTTTCGGGAGGATTCATCGACGACCTGGTGCAACTGGACCGCGCCGTTGTGGTAACGGCCAATCTCTGGCATGGGTTCGGTCTTTCGATGTGCGATTTTCTGACAGGTGTTTCGGACGAGGGGGCCTTTCATGATGACTACCTCGATGCCTTCGACTGGGACGGGACAGGATCGCCGCCCACCTTTGAAAAGGCATTTGCTCTGGCAAAGGATACGGTCCGGGTGACCGAGGGGCAGGCATGGTCCTGGGGAGGCGTCGAGTTCCCGCAGTTCGCCTCCACGGGTGGAGCCGGCGGCGGCGACCTGCGCTACAAGGCGGGGGACCGGGCGATCCTTTTCAGCGGAATGCCAACCGACAATCCTTATTACCGCAGCAGTTGGTATTATACCATCGCCGCCGGCCGCAGCCTGCTCATGCAGGGTTACGGCTGGCCAGGGGAGGCCGTTACGACCCTCTTCTCGGATGGGAATGCCCCTCCGGGGGAGACGGCTCCCTGGCTGACAGGGGCGGGAACCAAGAGCAATCTGCTGAGCGCCCTCAGAGAAGCCGCGGACGATATGGACGCCGGCAATTCGGTCGTGGTTTTCGTCATCGCGCACGGCCGGAGCAGCGCCGTCATGGCGAGCAGACTCCTCCCGGACGGCTGGGGCATCGAATATCTCCTCATCCCCAACGGGCGTTGCATCGCCCTGGATCCAACCTACCCGGCCGCCACCTATGGATGCTCCCAGATCGAATTGACCGGTTTCAGGGATCTCGATCCCCGGCACTACTCGGTCCAACTGCCGGCTGCCCTCTCCGGTTGGGGATGGCGGATCGATCCGGAAAAGGGATCGCTTTTCCTCGAGGCGGACGACCCCGCGGACCAGAGCACGTGGCTGGTGCCTGGCACCGAATATCTCATCCGGCTCGAATACCATGGGGCCCTCGGTCGGATGGCGATCAGCCGCGGCGGCTGGATCCTCTGGCTTCCGGAAGGCGGTGGTGGCCCTCCATTCATGAGCGATTACGGTGAGCCGGGTGCGGGTTGGGGGATAGGCGAACACGTTCCCGGGGGCGATGCGCTGGGCTCACCGGACCCGTCGGGTTGGGGCGACGGATGGGATTCAGGAGGGGACGGCTGGATCCTTGTTCCGGCGCCTTTCGAAGAGTCCCTGAAGGTTCCGGCGTTGTCCTGGTGGGGTGTCTCAACCTTGGGGTTTTTGATGCTGCTCGTAGGCGTGCAATTCCTCCTCGGAAGACGGAGGACGTGATTCGGCCCCGGCCGGCTGCCGAAACGCCATGATGCCAGCAGGTTCGGGGATCATGGGCTGGTGAGGGGCCAACCCGCTTTTCATCCTTTTGGTTCGCAGACGATCGATGGCATCATTCCCGATCTGGCTGCGGGCAGGAGTCGGGGGTGCCGTCGGTTTGGAGGAGAACGAGGAGGTCTTTCCACTCGGAGATGCGGGGCACCTCGCGCTTGGGCTGGTAGTTTTTGATGGTGGCTATTCCCGGGGCGAAGGGGATGTTGCGGTCCCAGACGTAGGTGGTCCAGACCGGCTGGATGCCGACCTGGCAGGCGCCTTCGATATCGGGCTCGGGGTCGTCGCCGATGTAGATCAGGTCCTGGGCCTCCACCTCGAGCTCCTCCATCAGACGTTCGAAGACGAGCGGATGCGGTTTGCGGTAGCCCAGTTCTCCGGATATGAGGATGGTGTCGAAGTGCTCGGTAAGGCCGAGGGAATCGATGATCTTCCAGGCGGCTGGCCCGTGGGTGAAGTTGGAAAGAAGCCCCAGGCGGTAGCGGCGGCGGAGTTCGGAGAGCATCTCGGCTGTGCCGGGGATCAGTCGGGCCGATTCGTGAAAGGCAGAGAAATAGGCGTTGATGGCCTGCGCGATGCGGGAGTCGTCTGGATCGACCTCGAACCCCACGGCCTGGAGGGCGGCGCTGATCCAGAAGCGGTTGTGCGTTTCGCGCCCGGTCACACGGGTTTCGGCGATGAAGCGGATGGCCGCTTCGCGGTGGGCCTCGTTGAATCTCGCTTCGTCTATCGGGAACCCGTTCTCGGTGAGGCTCCCGGCCAGACGCCCGACAGCGACCTGGAGGGCGTTCGGCTCCACTGTGATCAGCGTGTTGAACAGGTCGAATCCTATGGCTTGAAGTGTCCGCATCGTTGAATCATAGCTGAACCGGCAGGCAAAGACAAGATTTTGGAAAGCCCTCCTTCCGCACTTGCATTGCTGCAGCGAACCAGCCCGGCAAATGGGCTTTGAGGTGTTGTCAAAGCACCGAGACGGAGATGGACTGAACGTCTTTCGCGAAAGGCCAAGCTTTTTCCTTGTGTAGATCAGAATGCTGTGAAACTAGTTTTTTGGCGGGATCGAGAGTAATAGAGGTCGCTGACGGATTCGGGTTCGTTCGACAATCGTAAAGCGCCCCTCAAGGTATAAATCTGGTATTTGCATCAGTTTAATGATGAAGTCGGCTGGCTCCAGCGGTGTCTCGGGAATAAAGCGCAGATAGATAATACCGGCAGTTATTGAATGGTTTCGACGGTAGATAAGTTCACCATAATCTCTATCGAAAGTCAGAATAACGCGCTGCTCGCGCGAAGCGCGTGTTAGAACTTCATGATCTTTCGCGCCGGGAGAATCTTCGATGACGGCGGCTACGTCATGCCCTGACTTGCGTAGAAATTTAATGCTTCCCAAGGGGAAATTTTCGTCAGTGAGAAAGCGCATTATCAGGAATTAAAGGGAATTGAAAATAATTTTTCATCACGCGTGCATTCTGCTGCAAACGAAAAAACAGCGCGCAAAGATTCGTGATTGAGGGTAGGGTAGTTATCCAGGATCTGCTGCTCTGTCCATCCTTGAGCAAAAAGATTCAGGATAAAATCGACCGAAAGTCTGGTGCCGCGAACGATTGGTTTGCCAACCATTACATTTGGATCGGAATGTATATGGCAGTGCCAGTCCATATTTCTTCCCTTTCTGTGATTCGTGGGAAAAAGCGTTCAAATGTACTTTAACAATTATATGGGCAAGATGGAAGCGCGTAATAGCGGGTTCCCTTCATTTTCCTCGCATCGGTGAACATGGACTTATTTTCTTGAAAAAGCCTCCCTTTTCCTTCGATCACCGGTCTGGGGATCACCTTTCCACGACCAACGCGGCGTCCAGGACCAGCAGCCCGTGCTCCATGACCCGGACCGGATTGAGGTCGAGTTCCTTGATCTCGGGGTGCTGAACGAGGAACTGCGAGATCTTGGCTGCGGCATCGGCCACGGCCTGCTGGTCGTACCGGGGGCCGCCGCGCCAGCGGTCGAGGAGGGCGCGGCCCTTTAGGTCGCCGAGCATGTCGAGGGCCTCCGCCGCTGCGATGGGGGCCAGGCGCATGGCGGCATCGCCCAGGGCCTCCGCCGCCGTCCCGCCGAGGCCCAGGAGGACCGTGGGGCCGAAGCTCGCGTCGCGGGTGCCGCCGATGATGAGTTCGAGGCCCTCCGGGGCCATTTCCTCGATCAGGTACCGCTTTTCACCCGCGGCCTCGATGCGGTCGATCCGGTCGAGGGCTGCGCGGAGCTGGTCGTCGGTGCGGATGTCGAGATGCACGCCCCCCACCTCGGTCTTGTGGAGGATGGATGGGGAGAGGACCTTGACGACGCAGGGTTTCTGGAGGCGGGCAAAGGCGATCCGGGCCTCGTCTCGGGTCTTGCAGACCGCGCGGTGCGGGGTCGGTATGCCGATCCGGTCCAGCGCGGCCTTGATCTCGGCCTCGTCCGGGGCGTCGCCGAAGGGGGTCACCGATGGAATGGCCGGGGCGGCACTGAGGGTTCGCCTGCGATGGGCGCGCCTGGCATCCTCGACGAGCGCCCGGACGGCCCGCGCGGTGCGGTCCGGGGAGACGAAGGCGGGTATGGCGAGGGCCTTCAGGTCATGGAGCGCCGGGGCCAGGTCCTCCGGGAAGCCCGCCGTGCCGAAGATCACCGGCTGGGGGAGGGCGTCCTTCGTCGCCTTGAAGAGGGCCACCGGGTCGATGACGGCGGGCTCGTGGATCGCGAAGACGACGAGGACGTCGACGGAGGGGTCGTCCGACATGGCCTTCAGCACGCCCTTGAAGGTGGGGCTTGGCCGCCCGGTGTCGACCGGGTTCTGGATGAAGGTCATTGGGGGGATCAGGCCCGCGATCTTTTGCACGGTCTCGGGCGCCAGCCGGGGGAGGTTCACGGAATGGCTCCGGAGTTCGTCGGCGATGATCATGGCCGGCCCGGCCTGCCCGCTCAGGAGTCCCACGCCGGGGTCGGCCTTGGGGGCCAGCCGCACATTGGAAAGCAGGTTGGCGGCGTCGATCAGGTCGTTGCTCGAATCCGTCAGCACGGCGCCGGCCTGACGGAGCGCCGTGCACTTGAGGGCGTAGGAGCCGATCAGGTTGCCCGTGTGGGAGGCGGCGAACTCACCGATGTCCGCACGGCCGACGGCAAAGGCCACGACGGGTTTTTTCGCGGTGGCGCGGGAGACGGCCTCGAAGAGCCGCCGGCCGTTGCTCACCCCTTCGAGCGCCATGGCGATGACGTGGGTGTCGGGGTCGTCGGCGAGGTAGTCGACCACATCGGCGGCCGAGACGTCGGGGCCATTACCGATCCCGGTCGCAACGCTGATGCCGAGCCCCTGGGCGTGGACGACGGAGCACAGGATGAGGTTCATGGCCCCGCTCTGGGAGACGACCCCTACGTCCCCGGGCCTCATCCCGCTGATCCACGGGGTGAAATTGGCCGGGACGCCAGCGCGCGGGTTGGCGAAACCGGCTACGTTGGGGCCGAGCAGCCGGATGCCGTAGGTCCGGCAGACTGAAAGAAGCTCTTCCTGCGCCGCCTTGCCGGGTGCGCCCGATTCCGCGAACCCGCCGCTGATGATCATCGCCGCGCCTGCACCCGCCTCCCCGGCCTCCCGCAGGGCCGCGGCGCTCCCCTTGGCGGGGATGGTCAGGATCACCAGGTCGACCGGCTCCCCGATCGACTTGAAATCGGGATAGACGCGAAACCCCTGGGTTTCCTCGATCTTGGGATTGATGGGGTAGAGCGCCCCGGGGAAGTTCCTGAGGGCGTAAACCATCTGGTAGCCGGCCTTGTAGGGGTCGTTCGACGCCCCGACAACGGCGATGGAGCGCGGGCGGAACAGTCTTTCGAGCGATGCCATGGGGGATTCCTCTTATGTCTGGGTGGGATCGGGGAGCGTCCGGTTATGGACGCCATGTTTCGCAATGTGAAACCAAAGTCCATTTTCTGGCAAATTAGAATGTATCTCAGCGGGGGCGGGGGGTCAATCAATTATTTGGTTCCCATCCGGAAAGGGTCTTTTTGGCCAATATCGGCGTCAATCTGCACGTTTGCTTGTGCTGCGACCTGCAGGTCGCCTGAGCGCAAGCGCTTGATTCCCTTGATATTGGTCAAACCGGGACCCGCCGCGAAGCGGTGGGACTGAGCACCCGAAGGGTGTGAAGAAACCGGGACCCGCCGCGAAGCGGTGGGACTGAGCACCCGAAGGGTGTGAAGAAATATTCTCATTTCCGGATTGAAAACCGGGTTCTATGAACGCCGGTCAAAAGATGGACAAATATAGCCGGTGGAAAAACGGCCGAAATGGGCGGCTCGAGGCATCCACTGCCGTGGAAAAGGACAATCCGCGTGATGTTCAGAGGGCGGGTGTGCACGTCCTGTCTTATTTTTTCAACCATTTGACTTTTCTACAGATTCTCATTGAATAAATTTAATCAGCGGGCACTGAATAAAAATGATCATCACCATACCCTCTAGACAGAGTGCCCGGATAATTGGACATCACAGGACCGAGACGGGGATGGCGTGCAAGTCTTTCCCGAACGGCACAATCTCCTTCCCTGTGTAGATCAGGAGGCCGCGGATAAATTTGGGTCCGAGGAGTTCGCGCAGCATCTTGAGCCCCGAAAAATCCTTTGGCGAGGGGGTTGCAGAAAGTTTGATCTCTACACCTACAACCTCTCCCCTGCCGTTTTCGATGACGACATCCACTTCTTGCCCGGCGTGGGAGCGGAAATGGTAGAGCCGCAGGGCCTCCCCGGCCCAGGATGTCTGTTTGAGCAGTTCCAGGACAACAAAGTTTTCGAAGATCCTGCCAACTGCCTCGCTTCCCCGCCGGAGCCCGTCTTCGTCCATACCGAGTAAATGGCACAAAAGACCGCTGTCTACCATGAAAATCTTGGGGGTCTTGACGAGACGTTTTCCGAGGTTGGGGGACCACGCAGGGAGGAAGTGAACTAAAAAGGTCATCTCGAGCAAAGCCAGGTAGCGGGATAGGGTGGCGTTCGGAATTCCGCAGCTTCGTGATACCTCGGACTGATTGTGCAAGGAGGCCGTTCGTCCGGCAAGGAACCGGATGAGCTTCGGGACGACCGCGAGGTCCTGAATCTGGGACAGATCCCGGATGTCTCGATCCAGGATCGTGGTGATGTAGGATTCGAACCAGGCCCTTCGACGATGGGGAGCGGCCCTCTGCACAGGCTCGGGGAAACCGCCGCGAACCAGAATAGCCGCCAGATCGAAATGGGGATCCGGGATGAGAGAGGTAAAAAGGTCTCCCTGAAAAGAGGCCGTTATGCTGCTGGATGGACCACGACTCTTCAGTTCTCCTGTGGACAGCGGCCAAAGGGTCAGGACCTCCATCCTGCCGACCAGTGAGTCGGCCGCCTGCGGCAGGGTCAAGACGTCGGCGGAACCGGTCAGCAGATAGCGGCCGGGAACGCGTTCGCGGTCCACGTCTTCCTTTATGGCCCGAAAGAGATCAGGAACTCTTTGGGCCTCGTCGATGACGACGGGTTTGTCCAGACCGGCGATGAATCCGACCGGATCGCTGCTTGCGGCGGAGAAGACCCCGGCGTTGTCGAGCGTTACGTAGCGCGCAGGGCGGGGGCCTTCGGCAAGGCGTTTGACGAGGGTGCTCTTTCCAGCTTGACGCGCTCCGCGCAGGAAAACGACAGGCGTATCGGAGAGGGCTTCCAGGATTTTTGTGGTGATGTTTCGCGTAAACATGGTGGATATTTTACCACACGATGGTAAAATATCCACCATAAAGATGCGAGGAGATTCCTCGTATGTTTACCTTCAGATATTTTTCTGGCATCCGAAGGCCTTGGGGATCCTTATGGAGATTGTGGGGTCCGCAGCTAATGTTTGAGAGGGCATTCAGCGGAAAGCCCCTGAATCTCCCGGGCCTCATGGTCGATGCGGTAAAGGGCCCCTGGAAAGATCCTGCCGGCTTGGAGCATCGGGCAGCCTGCCGTTCGATGTTCGTTCGACGTCCGGCAAAAGCGATGGGACGCGAGGGCGGAACCACCTTTCGCTCGATGCCATGGCGATTTCCTCTTTTACAGGGGCCGCCCGGGCGGTTAAGGCATCACTGCGGCGCGCTCCGAGAGGCGTTTGGCCGTGTTTCCCCAGATGATGCAGCCCGTGGGGCAAACCGAACTGCAGGCGGGCGCCTCGTTGCGTGAAAGTTTCTCGATGCACAGGTCGCACTTGACGGCTGTTTCATGTTCGACGTCGAACTGCATGGCGCCGAATGGGCAGGCCTGCAGACACTCCCGGCAGCCGATGCAGGCCTCTTTGTCGATCTGTACGATGCCCTGGGCGTTGCGGGAGATGGCCTCCACAGGGCAGGCCTCGACGCACGGGGCCTTGGTGCAGTGATGACAATAGATCGGAGTGAAAACGGGGGCGTTTTCGACCACCCGCACGAGCCGCGGCCCTACACCGAGGCCGTGCTCCTGTTTGCAGGCGATTTCACAGGCATGGCAGCCTATGCAGTCCTTTTTCACAAACATCAACGAGACCTTGTTCATCTTTGCCTCCTATTTCGTTGCCCTTTGGAAAGGGTTTTCTGCGTCATCATTGGGCCCGGCCGCCGCCTGCCGCCGGACGCACCGGATATGGTAGGCGTTCTCCTTTGAGTAGCTCAGCACGTAGGCGCCGTCGAACATCACGATCCAGGCGTTCTTTGTGTCTGCCCCGAAGGTGGTCGCGGACCAGTAGGACCGATCGTCCCGAAAGGGGACTTCCTCCCGCATGACCGGCCGATACCGCGTCCGGTCGAGCAGCGTCTCGAACTCCCTGGCCGTAGGCAGGCGCCAGTCGTTCTTTCCATCGAGGATAAGCGTTTCAGCGTAGCGCTGCGCTGAGGCCCAGTCCATCTCGCCGGGCGAGCGGCACTGCCATTCGAGGCCCGTCAGCGGATCCCGCCACACGGGCGCGCCCTCTTCGGTTTTGGTGTGAAGGTGTTCCGGTTCCATTCGGGCCCTCGACCTGCCGTCATCCATTCCACTGGGGGATGCGTGCTTCCCCCTCCTTGACCGGATAGACGTTGCACAGACAGTTTCTGAGGTTCGTGGACCCGATTGCGGGGTCCATGCTCGCGTGGGAGTTGTCCGTGAGGAGGTTGATGTTCGAGATCTCCCAGCCGTGCCCAACCTCTTTGATCTCGGGAAACCACCAGCCGTGCTCGGCCACGATCACCTGCGGGTGGATCCCGTCGTTGATCTTGGTCCGCTCCATGACCCGGCCCCTGGGGGATTCGATCCAGACCCAGTCGCCGGCTTCGACGCCGATCTTCTTGGCTGTCTCCGGGTGGATCTCCACGATCGGATCCGGGCGGACCTCCCGCAGCCAGGGCATCTGGCGGTTGGCGGAGTGGAAGAAGGTGGGGGTGCGGAGCCCCGCATTCAGGATGAAGGGGAATTTGTCCAGCAGTTCGGGCGTGGAGACCGGGCTCTCGGGGAGTTCGGTGTATTTGGGAATGGGATCGAATCCCCATTTATCCAGGGTGTCGGAGTAGAGTTCCACCTTCCCGGTCTTGGTGGAAAAGCCGCGCTCTTTGTATTTGTAGTAGACCATCTCCCCTTGCAGGTAGCCCTTTTCCTTGAACTGCTCCCAGTTTAGACCCGAGGGTTCGAGGAGGTAGTCCAGGGCGTTTTCGACGGTGTCCCACCACTCCTGTCCCATGCGTTTGCCAAGTTCCATGAAGATCTTGTGGTCCTGCCAGGCCTCGCCGATCTCCACGCATTTCTGGCGCGCGAGTACGAAGCCGTGCCGTTTCCAGTTGTCGGCGACGTGGTTCTGCTCGATCCAGGTTGCAGCGGGCAGGAAGATGTCGGCCAGATCGGCGGTCGGCGTCATGAAGAAGTCGATCACGGCGAGGAACTCCAGTTGCTTGAGCGCTTCGTAGGCCTCCCTTGCGTTGGCCCGCGTAATGACCGGATTGGTCCCGCACAGAAGCCCAGCCTTGAGCTGATAGGGTTTTCCCGTGAGGATGGATTCCCAGGCCACCTTCGGGGTGATGAAGGCCACGCGGGCGCCGAGCTTGTACTGGTCGCCCCCGAGGCGTTTGGCGCGCTGCTCGGGGGAGAGGTCCTTGTGGCGCGAGAATTCGGCGACGGTGCGGGTCGGCGGATTGACGAAGAGGACGTTCCCTCCCGGGGCGTCCAGGTTGCCGGTCGCCGCCATCAGGCCCGTCAGGATGCGGGTGCAGTCGGCGCAGTTGTTGGTCTGCTCGGTGGGAACCCCCCAGTGGATACAGGCCGGCTTGGTTTTGGCATACATCCGGGCCGCCTTGCGGATGAGTTCCTTGTCCACCCAGGTGATGTCCTGCACCTTGTCGAGGGGATAGTCCTTGACCCGGTCCTTGAAGGCATCCCAGCCGTGGATGTAGTGCTCGACGAAATCCTTGTCGTAGAGCTCCTCCTCGATGATGACGCTGTGGAACCCCATGCCGAGCGCCGCATCCGTCCCCGGCCGAAGCTGGAGCCACAAGTCGGCCTTGTTGGCGACGAACCCCTTGCGCGGGTCGATGCAGATCAGTTTGGCGCCGTTTCTGAGGGCCTTCCAGAAGGTCGTTCCCTTGTACTCGTCGGGGTTCGTCCACTGCGGGTTGCAGGCCCACATCACGATGCACTTGGGCCCCCCGGCGTAGTCGCAGATGGGGAGGTTTCCCACCGTGATCAGGGTGGAGGCGACCCGGGAGACATAGCACATGTGCCCGGCGGTGAGGACATTCGGCGTCCCCAGCTGGTTGGCGAAGCGGTAGAGGTGGCTCTCGTAATCGCGCCCGGTCCCCTGGCCGACGACGATATGCTCCGGCCCGAACTGGTCGATCACCGCCTGGAACTTGTCCTTGATGGTGTCCAGGGCCTCGTCCCAGGAGATGCGCTGCCAACCGTTCGCGGTCTTCTTCATCGGATGAAGGATCCTATCCGGGTGATAGGCGAGCTGCGTCACCGCCAACCCCTTGCTGCACATGGTGCCGTGGCTGATGGGGGAATCGGGGTCCCCCTCCACCTTGATGACCTTGCCGTCCTTGACGTGGGCGATGACCCCGCAGCCCCCATGGCACTGCCGGCAAGCCGTGCGGATCTTTGTGACCTCTCCCATGGTAAACCTCCTCGATGCTAAAGTTGGTTGTCTCCTTCGCCGATATCCGGGCTCCCGAACCGCAGGGCCTGGGTGAAACCCGGGATGCGCCGCCCGTTCCTCTAAACGAGTATCCATCCGGAAATGATTTCCCGGTAGAACCCAGTTTCCAATCCGGAAATGAGGATTTTTCTTCACACCCTTCGGGTGCTCAGTCCCACCGCTTCGCGGCGGGTTCCGGTTTGGCCAATATCAAGGAAATCAAGCGTTTACGCGGAGGCGACCTGCAGGTCGCCGCACAAGCAAACGTGCAGATCGATGCCGAGATTGGCCAAAAAGACCATTTCCGGATGGAAACTAACGAACGGGATGCCCTTCCCCAAAGGCAGCGGTTCGGGGCCAGGGTTTTCGCGTGTCATTTCAGACGCCGCTTGCTGCATGGTGCAGCGATCCTTCACGCTGCAGGGCCTCGCCTTGACTGCCTTGTCCCTGGCAGACGTTGCCGGACTCCCGGGGTTCGGGGGATCGACCCCGGTATGGGCTTCACCCCGATGGTCGGACTGCGTCGGAATCCCCAGGATGAGATAACCCCTTTATTCCATGGAAAGTTATTCCATGGAAAGCCGCAGACTGATCCGGTTTGCCGCCTCCTTGAGCAGGCTCGCATAAGCCTCCAGGCGATTGTCAGGGATCTGCCGCTTCAGACCGATGGCCCAGATGGCCGCTTGTACCGACCGCCGGAAGGTCTCGATGGGAACGGCTATGGCCACGATCCCTTCGATGTATTCTTCCATGTCGTATGCGGCACCGGTTTCACGAACCTTCAGCACGGTTTGTTTGAATGCCTCCTTGTCCATACAGGTGCTCGGAGTGAACCGCTTCAGATCGTGTTCTGCCAGGAAGGCGTCGATGTCGTCATCGTCGAGCTGGGAGAGAAGCGCCTTTCCTCCGGCCCCGGCGGAAAGCGGCAGCCGCATGCCGACTTCTGAGGCGACGCGCAGGTCGGAGGTGCTATCCACCTTGTCGACGATGACGGCGCGGTCGCCGGAACGGATCCCCAGGAAGAGCGATAGGTCGGTTTTCTGTTGGATCTCCTGCAGAAAGGGGTGCACGGTCTGAATCAGCTCCGAACTCTTGCCCGCCGCGCGGCCGAGCAGGTAGAGTTCCGTGCCGAACCGGAATTTTCCGTCCGGCGTGTTTTCAAGGATCTGGAGGGCGCAGAGCGTGTAGGCGATGCTCGAAACCGTGCTCTTGTTGTATCCGAGCGCTCTCGATATCTCGCTGATGCCCATTGGCCCCTCGGATTTGGAGAGGAGGTGCAGGATCTTGAAGGCCTTTTCGAGGGCCGGCACCTTCTTGAAGCTCTTTGTCATATTTTGATGCTCCTGAGAATCGTTCTATATAGCGAACACTTGTATGCTATGGTAGACGATTAGAGGTGGGCTGTCAAGCGAAAAACGAAAAGTTTTCTAAGCAATTCAATATGTTATATCATATTTGATATAAGTCGGAAGTGATATAAGGTGGCCTCAGTGGAGGTCTGGAGGAGGGCCGATGCAAGATTGGTATGGGGGGCATGGGGCACGGACGGTTTTGCGGTTTATTGCCGGCCGGTGAAGCCTGTCGCTCTTTTCTGACGGCAGCGGCAGATCCTCACACCAGGCCTGAGGGACAAAGAGGGGGTGGCGGCCAACAGTATCCATCCGGAAATGACTTCCCGGTATAAACCAGGTTCCCATCCGGAAATGAGGATGTTTCCATCCGGAAACGAAGCAAGGTTCGCGTGATACTCAAAAGGAAACAGTGGGTACGATGTCGTCGAGTTTGTCGAGGAGCCGCAGAAAGGCCCATGCGGCGGGGGACAGGTGCTTTTTGTGGAAGTACCCGATGCCGAACTCCACCTTGGGGGAGCCCTCGAGGATGGTGACGGCGGTCAACCGCTCCCGGGCGAGATCCTCCGCTACCGCATAGCGCTCGAGGAAGCACAGCCCCGTGTCCTGGCGGATGAGCTCCTTCACGAGGCCGATGCTGCCCGACTCCATGACGACGTTCGGCGAGATCTTGTAGCGCTGGAGGTATTCGAGGGTCACGTCCCTTACGGCGGAACCCTCCTTCGGCAGGATGAGGGGGAGCCGGTCGAGGAGCGTGACGGAGATCTCGCGTCCGGGCAGGTGGCGGCTGTGCGGAGCGGCCAGGAGGAGGATCTCTTCGTTCCTCAGCACCTTCATCTTCAGCCGCCGGTCGTCAGGCCGGTTACGAATGAGGGCGAGTTCGTTCCGACTGGTGAGGAGGTTCCGGACCATCTCCATGTTCGTGCCTTGGTCCACGATGATCCGGATGCCCGGGTGGGTCTCCTTGAACCGGGCGATCAGCCGGGGCATGATGTACTTGGCGGGCGTCTGGGGGCACCCGATCCGCAGTTCTCCGAGCTTGCCGATCGAGATGTCTTCGAGATAGTTCTCCATGTCCGTAATCTTCTCGAAAACCGCCTCGCTCTCGCGGAAGACATCCCGGCCGATGTCGGTCAACTCGATGGTGTTGCCGCTGCGATAGAGGAGTTTCATCCCGATGGTCTCTTCGAGTTGTCGGACCTGCTTGGAGATGGCGGGAGGCGTGACCATCAGGACTTCGGCAGCCTTGGTGATGCTGTTCTGCTTGGCTGCTGTATAAAAGGCCCTCAGCTGGTTCATGTTCAAAATCATGGTGGTGACCCCGAATCGGACCAGAAAGGCGGCGTGCAATTGGAGATGGGCCGGATGTGTTGATGGTATGAACAATAGGTTCACATCAGCTAACTATTTTTAGTTTGCCTTGTCAAATCCTTTTTCTTAAGGTTGTTTCAAACGGGATAAGATGCAGCGATAGGCAGCGTAAATGCGCCATGAGCAAAAACGGTCAGCTTTATCATGGAGGAAAGAGGCGTTTCGCTTGGAGAATATAAGCGATTGAGTTGTAGATTCAACGTGTTCTTTGAAGAAAAACCCCGCGCTTGAGGCTGGATCGCCATTACGGCTTCAAAATCGGGATGCCTGTTCAGCAACCAGAACCAGGACCCTCTTTGCACAGGAGGGATTGGAGGGGTTGCCATGAAGAATGACATCGCCGTAGCCGTTTCGAGTGCTACCGGTGTCGTCTGCAGCGCAGATCTCCCACGGCATACCGCCGGAAAGAGCGCTGAACCCTGCCTGACTATTTTTCTCTCAAATTTAGCCGATAAGGGAATCAAACCCTGCCACCCGGCGGATGATTGTCCCGAAGCGGAATTTCCAGCCCATCTCCGCGCCAGGCCGCGGGGCCGCCCTTTGGGCGACCTGACGGTTTTTTCCGCGCAAAGCCGGGAGCTTCCTGGCCCCGGCACACCCTATTCCAATGCAGCTTTGATTTACCCTTACGTGCGGGCGCTCGTTGCACGCAGGGCTTGCAGTGTTGTCTATGACCAAGAGGAACATTGCGGCGGCCGAAGGCCGGGAGCGTTCCCGGGTTCGGGATTCGGTAACGCCTGAGAAGTGTATCCGGTTTTTGTCTGGAAGGAATGTTTCGGCGGGAGCAGGTTTCTCGACCCGCGTACGAGGAGGTTGTCTTCTGCGGATGGGTCCGACCGGACGCATCCGTCGGCGGAGGGCCGCGGTTCGGCAAAGGTCCGGGAAACCGTAGGGCGGTGCGCAGATTAGCCACCGCTCATGCCGGGGAGGTTTTTCCGGCCTTGAAGAGGCCGGGGGAAAAACCAGGGGCGGATCCGCGCCTTTGAGCCATGGCGGCGGATCGAGAAGGAAACAGCACCATTCATCCAGAAAAGGGGAGGACCTCATGGCAGCCCAATTTCCGTTTGCAGAAGAGATTCAATTGCCGGCCGAAATGAAGGGATGGGAAAAGATGTATGCACCCCAGCGCCTCTTCAGCAAGGACCGGGAGGATTGGGAGAAGCGGCACTTCTGGTATCACGACAAGATCCACGCCGCCGATCCGCTCTACCCGCTGGACGACATCTTCCAGGAGGCCTGGCAGATCGCGCTTTCGCAGTACACCACACGGGTTTTTTGCATCCCTCCGGCGCAGGGAGTCGCCCAACGGATCTTGGGCTGCTACATGTACATCGGTGCCGTCGAGCCGCCTCCTGCAAACGTCATCGAGAAAAAGGGCGAACTCTTCGGGCAGAGGGTCCCTTACACCTTCGAGCATTATTCGAGTCAATGGGACGAGTGGCTCAGGAAATTCCAGAAACTGGGCCATGACATGGAGTCCATTCAAATCCCGGAGGAGCTGTACACCTTCGTGCCCGAGGAGGACGTCATTCCGACGCCCAAGGGGTATACCGAAGCCAACCTGCTGATGGAAAACTTCAACGATATCATCAACCTCATCTTCAGGGGCTGGCAGTATCACTTCCAGTATCTCAACCTGGCCTACCTGGCCTATCTGATGTTCGTGGACACGGCGAAGAAGCTCTTTCCCGGGATCAAGGACGGCACGATGGGAAAGATGGTTGCGGGCGCGGATGTGTCTATGTTTCGTCCCGATGAGGAACTCTGTCGGTTGAGTCGGCTCGCCATGAACCATGGCGCTGTCGCAGAGGTCCTGAAAAGGAAAGGCTCGGCCGAAGAGAAGATGAGCAGCCTCAGCGGCACACCGCAGGGGCGGGCCTGGCTCGAGGAGATGGACAAGATCAAGAACCCCTGGTTCTACGTCTCGAACGGAAGCGGGTGGTTTCATTACGAGGGGAGTTGGATCAATACGATGGATCTCCCTTTCAGCTATATACAGAGCTATGTCGAACGGCTCGGGCAGGGCGAGCGGATCGAGCGTAAACTCGAGGGCATCACCGAGGAGAGCAACCGGATCGTATCGGAGTATCAATCGCTCATCCGCTCCGAGGCCGACCGGAAAACCTTCGATGATGCCTATAGGGTCGTCAAATCCATTTACCGATACACCGAGGACCATCTCTTCTGGGTCGAACACTGGCTGCACACCATCTGGTTCGAAAAGATCGCCCAGTTCGGCAGAATCCTCACCAGGCACGGCGTCTTGAGCAATCCCGACGACATCTATCTCTTCAACCGCTTCGAAGTCCCGATGCTCCTCGAAGACCTTGCCACCGCGTGGGCCCTCGGACATGGCGTCCCGACCCGGGGGCCTTTCTGGATCGAAAAGGCCGGGAAGCGAAAAAGGATCCTCGAGGCGGCACTGAAATGGAACCCGCCTCCGGCCATAGGGATACCGCCGGAGGAGATCGCCGAACCTTTTACCCTGATGCTCTGGGGTGTGACGACGGACACCGTGCAGGAGTGGCTCAAGGGAACGGGTGTCGAAGTGGAGCACCTGGACGAGATGTCGGGATTCCCCGCCTCGGCCGGCGTGGCGGAAGGGCCGGCCCGGGTTCTCAAACTGCTTTCGGATGTCGCCAAGCTGGAGCCCGGCGAGATCATGGTCGCCCCGACGACCAACCCGTCGTGGGCCCCTGTGTTCACCAAGATCAAGGCCGCCGTGACCGATATCGGCGGGCTGACGTCCCATGCCGCCATCGTGTCACGGGAATACGGTCTGCCATCCGTGACCGGGACCGGGGTCGCGACTTCTGTGATCAAGACCGGGGATATCATCCGCGTGGATGGGAGCACCGGCAAGGTGACCATCGTCAAGCGGGCGTGATGGGTATTCGGGTGCGCGACTCGATCAAAGAATGATTGGAGCGAAGCCCGCCGCACATCCCCGCAGGACGCCGACGGCGCTTTGGCGGTGCGGATGCGGCCGGAGGGGGGCGGAAAACCGAAATCGACCCTTCGGGTTCAAAAATTCCGCCGTCGGGATTTTCGGGATCCGATGGACGTTTGCATGGAGGTGTACCATGGATGAAATGATACCTTCGGCCCGCTGGACCACGATGCAGCCCTGGCGAGGATTGTTTGGGCTGGTGGTTACACTGGGATCTATGATGATCATCACCTCTCTTTTCGATGTAAAGGGGTATTTGGGGCTGTTTACGACGATCATCATGTCCAATGTGCCTGTCTTGGCGATGATCGGGGCCGGATGGCAAGGCCGTTATCCCTCGACCGAAGGGTTGCCCCAGCCCTGGAAGGGTTTCCTCCTGACCGCTTTTGTGGTGCTTTTCGGTGTTCTGGTCGGTGCCGGGTTGGTCGGCTTCATGGCGGGAGGCGCCGCCACACCGTTCATACACGTGCAGGCGATTATAACGGTTTGTGTAACGTTCTATCTCATTCTGGCGTTCGGTACGTGGCCGTTCAACGGACTGTCTCTACCCGGCAAAGGGTTTCTGACGCTGATCGCAGCTTATATCCTGGGTTGGCTGGTGAGCATGGCGGGGAATTTCGGGTATTTGACGCATGCCAGGGGAGTGATCGAATCACCGGTTTTCACGGTGCCGTTTTATGCTGCGGCGGGGCCGTTGGAGGGCTTTGCCGATATGGCACCCATGGGCCCTGTAGCGTGGGAGTCTCTCCTTGCTTTTATCTTGTGTAGTCTGGCTTTTCTCTTCTGTTTCCTGGCGTTGCAGTTCTGGCCGTTCAGCCGATATGATTCAATGAGGAAACAGCCGCTGATGGGTATTTCTGTAACCTGTATGTGCGCTCTGCTGGGTTATATCCTCTATGCGGTTGGTGTTTTTGGTATGAAAATAGTTCCTCTCCAGTTCATGCTCTACATAGTATCCTTTCTCTTCGGATTGTTGATGATTGTATTCATGTTTCAGATGTGGCCTGGTAGACTGGTAAAGAGCGCATTGGCTTGCGGTTTGCTGAATATTGCCGCAGCGGTCATAATAGGGATAATCGCCTACCATGGCATAGGATCATTTTGCGCATCGCATTTTGAGGCGGAGGCGATGCATTATCCGAACAATATTTTCGTCATTGCGAATCTGATGCTCGGATTGACGTTCCCGGCATGGGCCGCCTATTCGGCCTTGTGGGATTTCTGGCCTTTGCCCCCGACCCCGCCGCCGCCGGATGCAGGCCCCGCATCATGAGGCCGATCGGGATGTCAACCTGCCCTCACGAGGGGATTGTCCTTTGCAAGGGCATCTCCTGTCCCGAGGAAAAACTCTAAAACAAGGTCAATAAATCATTCGGTTGCCCCCTTCGGCGGCATGCGGCCGCCGGGGGGAATTGCCAAACAGGCAAAGGTACGGATTGGCCTTGTGGGAAGGGGCGGGGTCCGGTGCGGCCCGCTTCTTGAGGCAAGGCCTTTTCCCGGCAAAGCTTGTTAACCAATAGTTTATCTCGAATAACTATTATTATTTTGCCATCCTGTTTGATTTTTTCCTATAGTCGATAGGACTGGCTTTACTGCGAAACAAGGCGGGGCTGGAGGACCTTGGGGCTGGATTTCGGCCCTTGCTCGGGTCTCCAAACTGCCTTCGAGAATGCGGATTTATTGAACCCATTTATCAGCAGGAGGCAAATATGAAGGACGTCAGGGATTTCATCGCGGCATGTGAAAAAGAGGGAATTCTCCAGCGCATCAAGGCCGAGGTGGACTGGGACCTCGAGATGTCCCACATCGCGAAGCTGAACGAGGAGAAAAAGGGGCCGGCCCTCCTGTTTGAGAACGTGAAGGGATACAGCTCCCCGGTTCTCATGAGCACCTGTACGACCACCGAGCGGCTGGCGATGATCATGGGGATGCACAAGGACGCGACCCTGGTCGACCTCATGCGCCACTGGGTGGAGAAGGGCAAGAAGGGCATCCCGCCCAAGGTCGTCGCGACGGGGCCTTGCAAGGAGAACAAGATGGAGGGGGACCAGGTGGACCTCTTCAAGTTCCCGGTGCCGAAGTTCTACCCGCGGGACGGGGGGCGCTTCTTCGGCACGGCCCACTTCGTGGTCACCAAGGACCCCGATTCGGACTGGGTGAACCTCGGCACCTACCGCCTGCAGCTTCTCGAAAAGGACAAGCTCGGGACGCAGTTCATCAAGGGCAAGCACGCCGACATCATGCTCAAGAAGTACCAGGCCATGGGCAAACCCATGCCCGTGGCGGTGGTCGTCGGCTGCGACCCGCTCCTCTTTTTGATGGGCGCCGCCCGGGTGTCGGCCTTCCAGTCGGAATACGACCTGGCAGGCTCCATCCGGGGCGAGTCGATCGAGGTCGTCAAGTGCGAGACGAACGACCTCCTCGTGCCGGCTACGGCCGAGATCGTCGTGGAAGGGGAGGTCGATGCGGATGCCTTCTACCCGGAAGGGCCATTCGGGGAGTACACCGGGTACTACTCCGGCGTGGGGACCGACCCGCGGAACTTCATCCAGGTCAAGGCGGTCACCTACCGGACCAACCCCATCTTCATGTCGACCACCGTCGGGCGCGCCGTCACCGACTCGCACATGGCCCTGGCCCTGACTTACGGGGCGACCCTGTGGCAGCAGCTCTCGGATATGCGGATCCCCGGCATCCAGTCCGTTTACTGCCCGCCCGAGGCGGCAGGGAGGTTCCTGGCCATCATTTCTTTGAAGCAGATGTATCCCGGCCACACCGATCAGGTCCTCACCGCCGCGATCTCGACCGAGATGGGGGCCTATGGGCTCAAGACAGTGATCGCCGTGGATGAGGATATCGACGCGTGGGACATCCCCCGCGTCCTGTATGCCCTCAGCTTTCGCTTCCAGCCGAACCGCTGCCAAGTCATCAAGCGCGGGCGCTCGACACCGCTCGATCCGTCGCTGCCGATCGACCAGCGCGACATCACCGGCCGGCTGTTGCTGGATGCCACCATCCCCTATGACTGGAAGGAAAAGCCCATCCCGATCAAGCTCGACCCCGACGTGGTCAAGAAGGTCGAGGCACGATGGTCGGAGCTGGGATTCTAAAGACCCCGCGCTCCGTCAAGCTTCCCCCTGAAGGCGCGCTTCCGGTCGCCCGGACCGGGGGCGCGCTATCTTGTCAGTGAACGAGTCGGACGGGAAATCCGCACAACCAGCCGGACCGGGCGACGGACGGTGAGGAATGGGTCGCCAATGCTACCAGCCCAGATGAGCCATGAGGTCCGTCAGGCTGTCCACGACGAGATCGGGGGGCGGGCCGCCCCGGGCGTCGGACCGGCTGCATTTCCCGGTGGTTGTGAGGATGGTCTGGAGGCCGAGTCCGGCGTAGCCGCGGATGTCGGTCTCGAGGTCGTCGCTCACGATGGCGAGGAAGGAGGGTGCGATGCCGATGTCTCGAAAGAGGATGTCGTTATAAAGGGGGCTCATCTTGCCGCATTGGAGAACCGGTTTTGGGTAGCCGCAGGCGTGGGTGAACAGGGCGGCCATCGCGCCGGGGCCGGGAAAGACCAGCCCGTCGTCGTCCAGGATCAACCGGTTGTCGTTCAGGGCGCAGAGGAGGGCGCCGTGCCGTTTCAAGGCGGTGGCGGCGGTCTTGATGGTGGTGAAGCCCATCGACAGGTCCTTCGCAAGGACGACGGCGTCGACCCTAGGGTCTGCCGATATTTCGAAACCCGCTTCGGCTAAAAAGCGCTTCAGCCCGTCCGTTCCCATCACGAAGAGCCTTTTGGCCCCGTTGGCCTCGAGGATTTGCGGGCAGGTCGACAGGGGCGAAAGGATCTCGTCTTCGGCGAGGGGGATGCCCGCCTCCCTGAGGCGCCGGGCGATCTCGGCAGGGGGGCGGACCGTGTGGTTGGTGACGAGGCGGACGGGGAGGCCTTTGCTGCGGAGGGCGGCCATGAAGGCGCCCGCATCGGGAAAGGGCTCCAACCGGCTGCCGTGGACCAGGACTCCTTCCATGTCCAGGAGCATGGCTCGAATCGGTTTCACACGCATCTCCTTGTCTTCTGTATGGCACTCATTCTATACCGCTGCGGGCTCCGGTCGGGCACAGGGGCCCGCCTTTGGGTTTCAGTCTGTTAGCGCCCCTCGATCACCGAGTACAAGTCACTGAAGGGCTCTGCCCAAACTTACAGCGCGCAAAAGGGTATGGCGGTGACGTTTGGGGCAAGGGGCAGGGTGACATCCCCTGGGTGGATAACGTAGCCCGGCATGGCTTTGTCTTCGAGGTCGTTCTGAAGCGTCCGAATGGCGGCGGCAGAGGCTGGACGGGGCGTCGCCGTCAGCTTTACTTCGATGGGGACTATTTTCCCGGCATGCTCGACAACGATGTCCACTTCCGAGCCGCTGGAGGTCCGCCAGAAATAGATCTGCGGATCGAGCCCGCGGTGGGTGATGGTTTTGTAGATTTCCGTGAGGACTGCGGTCTCCATGATCGGCCCCGCCATGGGTCCGGCGGATGCATGCCGCGCATCGCTGATGCCGGTGAGGTGGCAAAGCAGACCCAGGTCTGTGAAATAGACCTTGGGGGTTTTCACGAGCCGCTTCCCGACATTCGCAAAATAGGGACGCAGGATAATGATCTGGTAGGTGGCTTCGAGAACCGAGAGCCAGGCCTTGACCGTATTGACCGCCACCCCGAGGTCCCGGGCCAGGTCGGTCAGGCCGAGCAGTTGCGCACTCCTGGCGGCGAGCGCGCGCAGAAAGGATTGGAACTGCGTAAGATCCCCCACCTGCCGTAGAGAACGGACATCCCGCTCCAGGTAGGTCTGCACATAGCTCGAATGCCATAATCCGATGTCCCTCTCCGGGTTCGCGACGAGTTCGGGGTAGGCTCCCCGCAGGGCGGCCTTCCAGAACGACTGATAGGAGAGGCTGACCGGGTTGGTTTGTACACCTTCGGTTTCCCAGGGAAGAGGTGCGAACGGCCGGCCGAAGACTTCTCGAGCTGCCAGGGGCAGAAGGCGAAGCACGGCGGCCCGGCCCGCGAGCGACTCGCTTACGTTCTGAACGAGCAGGAGGTTTTGGGAACCCGTCAGGAGATATTGCCCGGGTTCTTCACGCCGGCTGTCGATACGCTCCTTGATGTAGGTGAGGAGGCTGGGGGCGTACTGGATTTCGTCGAAGATGACCGGCGGCGGGTGGAGCTCCAGAAAACCGCGCGGGTCTTCCTCGGCTGAAGCCCTGATATCGGGAGGCTCTACCGAGACATAACCGTATTCGGCGCCGAAAAGATGCTTGAGCGTTGTGGTCTTGCCGGATTGACGCGGCCCGGTCAAGACAACCGCCGGAAACTGGTCGACGGCTCTTCGAAGCGCCTCTTCCAGGGATCTCTGAATATATCGGTTCAATAGCCACGCTCCTCCTTTTGGTGGTATTTTTGCATTTGAAATGCAAAAATACAAGAAAAAACAAAAGGTGTTCCCGTCTGCGTGGCCGGCCTCCTACGGGTTCATGCCGCCGCCGAGGTCGGCGGAGATCTCTTCGGCGGCCAGTCTCAGCTTGTCGACGATCGTGTTCAGGCGTTCTTCGGATTTCCCTTCCGTGGCGGTCAAGGCGACCCCCAAGGCCCCGACGACCCGCTGCGGGTATCCGCGGATGGGGGCGGCAATGCCGATGACGCCGTCCAAGGCCTCTTCGTGTTCGACCACATAGCCCTGTTCCCGGATCTGCTGCAAACGCCGCTTGAATCGATCGTTGTCCACGATGGAGTGGACGGTGTAGGATTCGAGCGGGCTCTCTTCCAGGGTGCGATCCACCGCGTCCTCCTTGAGGTGGGCCATCAGGACCATCCCGAGCATCCCGTAGTGCGGCGGTCTGCGCCATCCGATATCGGAGACGACGCGGATCGCGCCGCTGCCCTCCTTCTTGTCGGCATACACGAGCTGGTTGTCCATCAGGATGCCGAGGAGCACGGTGGCGCCGGTCTCGTTCCGGAGCTGGGACATCGCGCGGTCGGCGGATTTGCGCAGGGAAAAGGACGAGAACACGATGCTCCCCAGTTCGAAGAGGCGCAGCCCCAGGTGGTAGCGTTTCGACAGGGGGTCTTGGCGGAGGTAGCGCCTGGCCGTGAGGTTGGCGAGGAGCCGCTTGACCGTGGTCTTGTTGAGCCCGGTCTTCTGGACGACCTCCGACAGGCTCATCTCCCGCCTTTCGAAGCTGAAGCAGTCCAGGATGTCCAGCGCCCGCTCGAGAACTTGGACGCGGTACGCTGTTTCGGTTTCTTTGTGGTGAGGGGTCATAGCTGTTTTTCCTTTTTTCCTGCCTCTTTATTATCTTTCTGTTTTCCGCACTGGCTGCCCGGAGCCCCCTAAGACTTGCTTATCCCCCGTTTCATCAAATTTTTTCGCATGCCGAATGAGTATCGTTCACTTTTTGCTTGACACATACCAGTTCGGGCGGATAATGTCAATCTAAAAGTGAAACCATGTTCCATAATATGAAACTTTTATGCTGGAGGGGATGCGATGATCAACGACCTGAGAGGCTTGCTGGAGGCGCTGGACCGTAAGGGCAGACTGCGCGTGGTGAACAATGCCGACTGGGATCTCGAGATCGGCACCATCAATGAGCTGATGGCGGAAAAGCAGGGTCCCGGCCTGATCTTTGACAACATCAAAGGATACCCGGCCGGGTTTCGGGTGGCCACCAACCTGCTGCATCACGAGGTGGGTCAGCGCATTGCCTTCGGGTTCCCCGACGACCTGTCCCGTCTGGAGTGTGTGGCCGACTGGAAGAAGAAGTGGAACGGGTTCAAGCCGGTGCCGCCGGTCGAGGTGCAGAACGGCCCCGTGAAGGAAAACGTCCTGACCGGGAATGACATCGACATCTTCAAGATCCCGACCCCCAAGTGGCACACGCTGGACGGCGGCCGCTACATCGGCACGGGCGTCATCACCATCACACGCGACCCGGACGAAGGTTGGGTTAATTTCGGGACTTACCGGGTCATGATCCAGGACAAGACGACCCTGGCCTTTTATGCATCGCCGGGTAAGCATGCCACCATCATGCGCGAGAAATACTGGGCGATGGGCAAGCCCTGCCCGGTCGCCATGTGCTTCGGCCAGGATCCGCTCCTCTTCGCGCTCTCCACGATGCCGCTGCCGTGGGGGATCTCCGAATACGACATGGCCGGGTACATCAAGGGCCAGGGCGTCGAGGTCGTCATCGACGATGTGACGGGCCTTCCCATCCCGGCCACGGCGGAGATCGTGGCCTGCGGGTTCTCGCCGCCGCCCGAGGAAGACAGCCGGCCCGAGGGGCCTTTCGGGGAGTGGCAGGGTTATTACGCCTCGGGAACCCGGAACGAGCCCGTGGTGCAGATCAAGAAGCTTTACCACCGCAACGACCCGATCCTCTTCGGTCAGCCGCCCGTGAAGCCCCCGGTCAACACCTGGTTCCCGATCCCGATCCACTCGGCGACCTTTCTCTGGAACGAGCTCGAGAAGGCCGGCATGATGGATATCCGGGGCGTCTACGTCCACGGCCCTGGCGACCGGATTATCGCGGTTGTATCCCTCAAACAGCGCTACCTCGGGCACGCCAAGCAGGTGGCCACGCTGGCGGGCGCGTTCCTGCAGGGCGGCGCCTGCACGGGCCGCTACATCATCACGGTCGACGAGGACATCGACCCGTCGAACCTGGACGAGGTGCTCTGGGCGGTGACCACACGGTGCGACCCGGAGGCCTACATCGACATCGTCCCCGGCTTCCTCACGAGCCCGCTCGATCCGATGATCAATCCGGATAAACGCGCGCGCAAGGACTACACGACGGCCAAGGTGTTCATCAACGCCTGTCGCCCCTACCATTGGAAGGACAAGTTCCCGCCGGTCAACACGGCCGGTCCGGAGTTGAGGCGCAAGACTCTCGAGAAGTGGTCCGACCTCTTCGCGAACGTATAGCCCCGCCGCGGGCGGAGGAATACGTGCCATTTCCGAAGCCCGGAAAATTCAAGCCTCCACAGCCCCCCGTCGTCGATGGCGGGGGGAATCAGATCGATCGAAAACCGGTCATCATGGTCAAAGGAAAGGCGCCCGCGGGTCTGAAAACGATATGGCCCGGGGGCACCTGCACCGGCTGTAAACCCTCGCCAACCCCTTGGGGGATGCCATGCAGAAGACCGTTGCCGTTGTGGGGACCCTGGACACCAAGGGCCCCGAGATCGAACTTCTAAGGGACCTGATTACACATGAGGGCGTCCAGGCGCTCGTTGTCGATACGGGCATTCTGGACGAACCCTATCTCCCGGCGGACATCCCCCGCGAACGGATCGCCGAGGCCGGCGGGCAAACCATCCGGCAATTGGTGGAAACCGGGGACGAGGCCTTCGCCCAGAGGATCATGGCGACCGGGCTCCAGGTTGTCATCTCCGGCCTCCTGGCCGAAGGGCGGATCCACGGGCTGCTGGCCATCGGCGGCGGCCAGGGGTCCGTCATTGTCGCCCCCACCCTGAAATGCCTGCCATTGGGATTTCCCAAACTCCTCGTTTCTACCAAAGTGACCCAGGCGGGGCTCTGGCCCTACATCGGCCCCAAGGATGTCCTGGTCATGCCCCCGGTGGCGGATCTGGCGGGCATCAACCGGCTGACGCGGCGGATCCTGGTCAACGTGGCGGGGGCGATGGTGGGCATGGTCAACATGGCGTCTCTCCCTGACCGCAACCGCCCGCTCGTGGTGATGAGCATGAACGGAACGGTGACCGGCTGCGGCCTGGCGGTCAAAGATCGGTTGGAGGCCCAAGGGTATGCCGTGCTGGTCTACCACACCATCGGCACGGGCGGGGAGGCCCTCGAAGATTATGTAGCCTCCCATGAAGTGGAGGCGGTCGTCGAGCTGGGGGTGAACGAGGTCACCAACTTCATGCTCGGGGGGCGCGCCTCGGCCGGGCCGGATCGGCTCACCACAGCCGGCAGGCGGGGCATCCCGCAGGTGGTGGTGCCGGGAAGCGCGGATTTCATCAACTTTCTGGGGCCCGAAACCGTCCCGGCCTGCTTCCAGGGCCGGAACCTATACTGCCACAACCCGATGGCCACCCTTGTCCGCACGAGTCCGGAGGAGAACCGCCGCCTCGGGGAGGAGCTTGCGGAAAAGCTGAACCAGACCCGCGGTCCGGTGATGGTGCTTTGGCCTCGAAGGGGGCTCTCCACGCTCGACCGGGAGGGTAAGCCCTACTGGGATCCGGAGGCCGACGCGGCGCTGCTGGAGACACTCAGACAGCGCCTCGATCCGTCGATACCGATCAAGGAGGTCGAGGCCTACATCAACGATTCGGCCTTTTCGGAGGCGGTCGCCCAGGCCGTTGAAGAAATCCTGAAGACATGATTCAGACGTCGGGACGTGATGGCCTGGGGTAAGGTGGTTTCCAGCCCGGTCAGGGGATGGTTTCCTGCGGCAGGCTGATGATCCATGCTGCCTCTGCTGGACGCGTTCCACGAAGATCTTTTTCGGCTCTTCCGCTTCCAGCTGGACCTGATGCGCATCGATGGATGAGCCTTTGTAACGGCAGGGGTCAGGGGGGATTTTGCCTGAACAGCCATCGAAGAGATTTCAGTAGAAGAGGGTCTCCGTGCGGTGGTAGGGGCTTTTCCGGTAGCGCCCTTCCTGGCCCAGGGTCCAGAGGAGGGCGTCGATTACGGCCGGGATGCAGGGTTTGCCCATGCCGGTGAGCCGGCGGCAGATGCGGCCGACGGCCTCGATGGTGCAGGCCCTGATCTCGACCTCCCGCGGCGACCCGTGGGGGATCGGCTCCATGCGGTCGACGCGTGTCGACAAATCGGGGCTGTAGACCAGGATCCCCTCGGCGCGCAGGACCTGGGGCAGTTTGTAATCCGCGAAGGCCGTCAGTTCCCCGATATCCTCGAATTCCCCGAGCCCTTGCCCGCCGAACGCGCCGTGGAGGTCAGCGGCGAGGATCTGGGCGCGCTTGTAGAAGAAGACCTTCCTGTCTCCATAGACGGCTGTATCCTTGAACGACGCAAAATCCGCGGCGAGGCGTCCGACCAGGGCGAGGGCGGACCGATCGGCGGATCGGACAAGCCGTTCGGCGCGGCCATCGTAAGCGCGGATCAGGACCCTTCCCGTTTCGTTGAGCGCCTCGATACGTTCGGGCATCAATAGGAGGGCGCCTCGTCCGCCGAGGATCTGCACGAGATCGTCCATTCGAAGGGCGGCGAGAAAGGATGCGTCGGCGAGCGGGATGCCGGCCTCCATCGCCTTCTTGAGCGCGGCTGCCAGGGCGTAATAACCGTTCAGGCTTTCACCTCGCTCATCTTCGACCTGCCAGCGCCTGGTTCCCGGAGGAGCCCAGAAGCAGAAGTTCAGGGTGTCGAGGACCAGGAGATAGGCGCAGGTTTCCGCCTCTTCCCCCTGAAAATGGTACCGGGCATCCCATGGGACGGCGAGCGTCGGTCGGTCGGCCAGAAGGGAGCAGAATCGGTGCAGGTTTTCTTCATCGATGCGGACATCACGGGCGCGTTCGGAGACGAATCGGGCGCTTTCGGGCACCTCCCACAGTGCAGCCGGGTCCTCGAAGAGAGGAGCGGTTGTCGGGTCCTGATCGGAGATGTTCACCAGTATCGGACGGGGCCGGTGTCGATGTGGATGAAGCCGGCCCGGGGATAATAGCCCACACCGCCTCGCTGGAGGTTCATGGCGACCTGACGGAGGGTGTGAAGGGGGACGCCCGGGATGGTGATGTCGACCGCCTTGGCCTGGCAGTGGAGGCTGTTTTTGGCCACATGGCGGCTTTTTCTGCGGAGCATCGCGTTGGTGGAGAGGGATCGGTAGCCGGAGATGACGTGGAAGGGTTCCTGGAGATGCAGTTTTTTGCGGAGGGCGCTCAGGATATCGAGGAGATTTCGGTCGACAGGCTTGATCTCGTCCGTGCGGTGGTCGCGCAGGATGTAGTTGATGTGCCGGAGCGCCGATGTGCGGTACTCCCCTTTCGAGAAGTAGCAGACCTCCAGGTCTTCACCGGTGTGGGCATTGTAGAGCGCCAGTTCCTTGCTGGAGGTTTTACGGGAAAGCGCGCCCCATGCGGAATCCTTTCGGGAAAGGATCAAAGCGGCAGCCAGCGCAGCGGATTTGAGGAAAAATCGTCGATCCATATGTCTGTCCTGCTCGAAGATCGGCTAGTCGGTTGAATTCCATAAGAAACACAGCGTGGGTCAAAACCCGCAGCGAACCTGAATGGGACAAGCGTTGTTCCGCCAGAGGCTGAATAGCGCCATTTTATCCGCCGGTCCCGATTTGTCAACCTGTTTTCGCCTGAAAACAGGCCTTTTCCCCTTCAAACCCTTTTTTTTGACCGATTGCTTTGCCTTGCGATGGTCCGTTTCAGCACTGAAACGTGCTTGACTATGGTTTGAGTGTCACAGGGCCTCACCACGCCCAGGTATCGGGTTTGCAAATACTTTCCTTGTGGTTCATGAGAGGCATCGCCTGCGCAGAATAGGCCCTTGCCAGCCCGGAAATGGGCATTTCTTGTTCATATAAAGGAAATCGGTCGGTTGTGCGGAGGTGATCTGTAGATCAGTGCACAAGCAACCGTAAAGGTCGATGCCGGGATCGGCAAGAAAGATCATTTCCGGTTGGTTATCGTCTAAGGGCGTAGCAGCTTGAAGCCGGTTTCTTCGTCCATGACCCGAGCGGCCGAGGATCCGAGCAGTTCGAAAAGGATGACCTCCATGACCTGCCAGACCTTGACGCCGTTGCGGACGCAGCCGGTTACGGTCCGGTCCCTCCGTCCTGAAGCGATGTGCATGTGCAGGACGGGTTTGCCGCTCTCGTCGGGGAAAAGCGTCCCCGTGCCGCTGATCTCGTGGACATCGGCGAGGATGTGCTCCAGGGGAACGACCGGCTGCGCCCGTCCGTCGGAGGGGCCGACGACCAGCCGGCTCCCCTTGTCGGCCCCTCCGAGCGCGATCAAAGCGGCCGCCCGGATGTTTTTCCTCTCAGCAAGGGCCTCCACGGTTTCATGCAGGATCTCGCCGTCCTCGAGGCGGATGACGAAAACCCGCCCCGTTTGCGCTTCGGAATACTTCATCGATTTCTCCTATTGGATGGGGCGCCGCCGATTGGCGGTGGGGGGCGTCCCTTGCCCTGATCTCATTGCAGATAGGGCTTGACCGCATCGTGAAAATGCCGCGCCATGATGGCGTAACCCGCACCGTTCGGGTGGATCTGGTCGCTCATCATGCCCGGATTCCCCATGATCCCGTCGTAGATATCGGGGACGATAAGGGCCCCGGTCTCTTCGCAGAGCGCCCGGTAGGCCTTGCCGAAACCCCGTCCGAAAAACGGGAGATCGATCCCTCCGACGACCACGAGCGCCCCTTCGGCCTGGATCCGGGTGACGACCTCCTCGAGATTGCGGAAGGTCGTCGCTTTTGGAACGCCGTTTTTGAGGTCGTTTCCGCCGAGGGTCAGGAAAACGATGCGAGGGGACAGGGCGAGCACGTCACGGTCCAGCCTTTCGAGGGCCCTGGAGGTGGTGTCTCCCGGGATCCCTTGGTTGATTACGGGCCCTCCGATGAGGTCTGCAAGCTGCGAAGGGTAGTCCATCCCCTCTTCAGCCCCGGTTCCATAGGTCAGGCTGTCCCCGAAGCACACGATGCTCTCCCCGAGCGGTTGAGAATTCCGGATAACGGGCGCTGGTTCGAATAGGCCGTAGCCCGCTGCGATTAGGGCGACGGCCAGAGCGGCTGCAAACACGTATTTGCGCATGACAGGGTGCCTCTTCTAGTCCCCTTTTTTCGGGATGGAAACGACCTCCGGTATCCCCCACACCGGATCAGCTCTTGCCGGCGGCGTCGCGGAGGTCTTCGAGGATCTCGAGGACCTCGCTGCGATGCTCCGGCGGCACGCGGATGACGCCCCATCCCTTCTGCGTCTGAAAAAGCCCGTCGTAGGCGGTGTCGTGATAGGATTGGAGGATGTGGGGGATCTGCCTCTCCTCGAGGATGGACTCGAGAAGGCGCGCCTCGATTTCGTTGTCCAGAATGGCTGCCTTGATATAATTGTCCACGGCGATATCCTCGTCCTGAGTCTCGTTTCAGCTGGGGCGTCGGGGAGGGGGACAACGTCCCCCCCTTTCTACAGCTTGGGCTGTGCCGGTCGGCGCGTTGCTCATCCTTTCAGCCGGATGGAATATTTCTTGATCAGGTGGTCGGGCGAATAGGATTCCTTGGCGCTTCGCAGACTCTCGATCCCCATGTCCTGCTCCCGGTTGATGAAGGGGACGCCGGCCCAGGCCCTTTGGCAGAACATCTGGTTGATCGCGGCATAAAGCCCCGGGATTTCCGGGTTCGCCTTCTCGATGTGGACGACGGCCGTCTCCGGATTCAGCATCTCTCCCAGGGTGAATGCCTCGATCCGCCCCTCGATCTGGATCCCCGCCCCTGTATAGCCCAGTTCCTCGAAATGGGTCAAGGCCTGATAGACCGCATAGTCTTCGGAGAGGAGATCCGGATGCTCGGAGCATTGCCGCATCTGGCACCAGGTTTCCTGCATGTCGAGGAAGCACTCGACGACCTCCATGTCCATGGGGCGGTATTCGAATGCGAAGGTCTTCAGGAATCGGTTCAGGTGGTTCTTCTTGCGGTGATATCGCCGCCCGGGCAGGTCGATCAGATCTGTCGTGCGATACACGTAATCGCTGTTGTCCCGGTCAAAAAGGGCAGTGTGGCGTGCCGGGTCGATGAAGCGCTCGACGAACACTTCATCGGCGCGTTGGACGAGGTTCACGGCGTTGGAGGAAAGGCTTATGAGGCTGTCTTCGAGGGCCCCGAGGGTCTTCGCCTTATCGCCGCTTCCGATGGGCTGCAGGCCGAAGGGCGCTTGACCCTCGGGCTCGAAGAGGACGAGCAGGCAGTCTTGCCAGCGGCACCAGACAGGACGATATTTGTGCCGCCAGATGAAAAGGTTGGTGAAAGTCAGTTCGGAGATCCTGGGCGGGTCCTCTCGGAAAAAGGCGTCGAAGGTGTCTTTGTGCTCGATGGTAAGCGGTTTGAAGTCGTCCAGGGGCATAGCGTCTCCCTTGCAGAGCGGTTGGAATAGGCTCGGAGCGGTTTTGTCTCCTGCACTATGTAACCCGTTTCGACTTTGGCTGTCAAATAGGCTGGTTTCCACCCGGAAATGGCCTAAAAAGACCATTTCCGAATGGAAACGAGCTGTTTGACGATCGTCAAAGAAATCGAATGTTTGCGGCGAGCTGATCCACTGGGGATGGGGCGGGAAAATCGAAAAATTAAAAAAAAGAGCGAAAAAAGGTATGCTGTTGACTTAAGTCAAGGCGATCTTCCGCCTGACCTGCCAGAATGGCACCAAAACGTGCGGGAATCAGGCATCGGTTTGTGGGGATGCCCAAGGCAGTGAATCCAATTTTTAAAGGGAGGGTCAACATGTTTTGTTACCAGTGCGAGCAGGCGGCAAAGGGCGAAGGGTGCACCAAGATCGGCGTGTGCGGGAAGCAGCCGGAGGTAGCGGCCCTGCAGGATCTCCTGATATATGCCCTCAAGGGGCTTTCCCAGGTGGCGGTGGAAGGACGCAGGGTGGGTGTGACGGACCGCGATGTCGACGTCTTTACCTGCGAAGCCACTTTTTCGACCCTGACGAACGTGGATTTCGATGCGGAGCGTTTTGTAAAACTGCTGGACCGCTGTGTCGCGTTGCGGGAAGGCCTGAAGGCGAAAGTGCGGGCCGCGGGCGGCAAAACGGACTTCGGAGGCGCGGCGGATTTCAAACCCGCTTCCTCGCTCGACGAACTGGTCAAACAGGGCGAAGGGGTAGGCATCAAGGCAGACGGCGAACCGGATCCGGATGTCCACGCTCTCAAGTGGACCCTTGTTTTCGGGCTGAAGGGCGTGGCTGCCTATGCCGATCACGCCCACATCCTCGGCAAGGAGAGCGATGAGGTCTATGCCTTCATCCATGAGGGGCTGGCCTCCACGCTGCGCACGGACCTCGGCCTGAACGACTGGGTGGGCCTGGTGCTCAAGTGCGGCGAGGTCAACCTGAAGGTCATGGAGCTTCTGGATGCCGCCAACACCGAGGCTTATGGACACCCGGTGCCCACGAAGGTGCCCCTCGGCACGAAGAAGGGAAAGGCCATTCTGGTATCCGGCCACGATTTGAAAGACATGGAAGAGATCCTCAAACAGAGCGAGGGGAAGGGCATCTACGTCTATACCCACGGCGAGATGCTGCCGACGCTCGCCTACCCGGGGCTCAAGAAGTACCCCCACTTCTACGGGCACTTCGGGACGGCCTGGCAGAACCAGATCAAGGAGTTTGCGCAGTTCCCGGGCGCGATTCTCATGACGACCAACTGCATCCAGAAGCCGCAGGAATCCTACAAGGACAACCTCTTCACCACCGGACTCGTCGGCTGGCCGGGCGTTCGGCACATCGCCGACAAGGATTTCACCCCGGTGATCCAGAAGGCCTTGGAGATGCCTGGCTTTACGGAGGACACGAACGGGCGGTCGGTCATGTGCGGCTTCGGGCACAATGCCGTCATGAGCGTCGCCGACAAGGTGATCGACGCGGTCAAGAGCGGCGCCATCCGGCACTTCTTCCTCGTGGCCGGGTGCGACGGCGCTAAGCCGGGTCGCAACTACTACACGGAGTTCGTCGAAAAGGCCCCGAAGGACACGGTGGTCCTGACCCTGGCCTGCGGGAAGTTCCGCTTCTTCGACAAGGATCTGGGCGACATCGGCGGCATCCCGCGCCTTCTGGACATCGGGCAGTGCAACGACGCCTACTCGGCGATCCAGATCGCCGTGGCGCTCTCGAAGGCCTTCAACGTGGGGGTCAACGATCTGCCGCTGTCCATGATCCTTTCCTGGTACGAGCAGAAGGCCGTGGCCATCCTTTTGACGCTGTTCTACCTCGGCATCAAGAACATACGCCTCGGGCCGAGCCTGCCGGCCTTCATCACCCCGAACGTGCTGGACGTGCTGGTGAAGAACTTCAATATCATGCCCATCAGCACGGTGGATGAAGATCTGAAGGCGATCTTGGGGTAGTCCATCCGGAAATGATTTCCCGGTACAACCCGGTTTCCAATCCGGAGCGAGAGGCGCCCGCTCGGGAGGCCGAGCGGGTGCTGACCCCCCCACGGGTCAACCCCGGGAACGAAACAACATGACCTTGGCCGGCTGTGCGGCGCCCCGCTTCAGGGATGCTGCACGGACGGCGGGGCCTGCAAACGAGAGGAGCGAAGCAATGAAATGTCCCGGACAGGATAGCCGCTACTGGAAGCCGGGGGCCATCTTCGAGGCCAAATGCCCGGAGTGTGGCAACACGGTCGAGTTCTTCAAGGATGACACGACCCGTCTGTGCAAGGCGTGCGGGCACCGGATGCTCAACCCGAACATGGACTTCGGGTGTGCGGCCTATTGCCGCTATGCCGAACAGTGCATCGGGAATCTACCGCCGGAGCTGCTGGCCCAGAAGGAGAACCTCCTCAAGGACCGGGTGGCCATCGAGATGAAGCGCTATTTCAAACGGGACTTCAAGCGCATCGGGCATGCCGGCCGCGTGGCGCGTTATGCGGAGCGGATCGGGAAGGAGGAGGCGGGGAACTTGGCCGTCATCCTCTCGGCCGCCTATCTCCATGACGTCGGCATCGAGGTTTCGGAGGAAAAGCACCCGGGTGAAAACGCCAGCGATCATGAGGAGGAGGGGGTGCCGGTTGCGCGCGGGATCCTCGAGGGGCTGGGTGCGCGGGAGGAACTGATCGAGGAGGTCTGCGACATCATCGCGCACCACCATCACCCGCGCTCGGATGAGGACATCAATTTCAAATGCGTTTATGACGCCGATCTGATCGCCAACCTCGAAGAGAAACACAAGGAGGGGCCGCTGACGGAGGCGGACCTGGAGCGGACGATCGGCGAACGCTTTTACACGGAGAGCGGCAAGACCCTCGCGCGTGAAGTGTTGATGGGAGGACAGGCATGAAGGTGATGCGGAAGATCATCGAGATCGACGAAGAGAAGTGCGATGGGTGCGGGCAGTGTGTGCCTGCGTGCGCGGAGGGGGCGATCAGGGTCGAGGGCGGAAAGGCCCGCCTGGTGGCTGAACGCTACTGCGACGGGCTGGGGGCCTGCCTGGGGGAATGCCCGCGGGATGCTATCCGGATTGTCGAGCGGGAGGCCGAGGACTTTGACGAGGAGGCGGTCGAGGAGTATCTGGAGAAGCAGGAAAAGCGTCAGCCGGAGGCCGGGGCGGCCGCGGCCTGCTGTCCATCGCAGCAGATCGCCGTCTTCGAGCCCGGCGCCCCGTTCCCTGCTGCCGGGGCGTCAGACGCCGCGGCGGCCTCGAGCGGTTCGGCCCTCTCCCACTGGCCGGTCCAGATCCACCTGGTGCCGCCTTCGGCGCCTTTCCTCAGAGGCGCGGACCTCCTCGTGACGGCCGACTGCGTGCCGGTCGCCTACGGGGCGTTCCACCGGGATTTCGTCCAGGGAAAGGTCGTTCTGATGGGGTGCCCGAAGTTCGACGATGTCCCGGCCTACCTGCAGAAATTCACCGACATCTTCAAGCAGGCGGGCATCCGCTCGGTCACCATCCTGAGCATGGAGGTCCCGTGCTGTTCGGCCCTGCCGGGCATCGTCAAAAAGGCCATGGCGGCGGCCGGGAAGAGCATCCCCGTCGAAGAGGTCCTCATCGGCCGTAGAGGCGCGATTCTGGACCGCGTGCAGAGCGCCGCATGAGCCCGGTTGAACCCGATTGCGGAGGATTGCAGGGCCGCCGGTCCGGGCGATCTTCCGCAATCGGTGCGTAACATGTATGCAGGCTATCCGAAAGGAGGATTCCGACATGAAAAAGATCAACCTCTACGAGGAAAACACATTCAACGACCTTCACATGAAGCGTTTCCTGGTGCACGATTCGCCGTACTTCAAGATTCTCAACTTCAACTTCAGGGCCGGGCAGGAGCTGCCCATCCACTCCCACGATATCGAAGGGCAGCTGAGCCTGGTCGTGCTGGAGGGGACCGGAGAGTTTCTGGCCAAGGACGGCACCCTGCCCGCCAAGGCCGGGGACGTCCTGATTTCGGATATCAGCGAACCGCATGGGGTCAGGGCGAAGAGCGACATGCGCGTCCTCGTCACCATCGCGCCGCCCATCTGAGAAGCAAATCGGAGGCCGGGCTGTCGTGGCCTGGCCGGTGGTTTTCATAAGAACACCAAACAGGAAAGGAGTCTGTCATGGGAAAACGAGTTGTGATCGAAGAAGAGGAATGCATCGGCTGCGGCTCCTGCGAGGAGATCTGCCCGGAGGTTTTCAAACTGAACCCGGATACGGAGAAGGCCGAGGTGGTCAAACCCGAAGGCGGCCCGGAGGACGAGATCCAGGAGGCGATGGATACCTGCCCGGTCGAGTGCATCCACTGGGCGTGACGGAGAGGGAGAAAGGATATGCCCATTCCAGGGAATCTGCTGACGACGGCCATGGCCGTCATGCCACACACGGACGTGGACCGGGCGCTCGAAACGGCGCTTTCGCTCGACATCCCCTTCTGGCTCCAGCTGCCGCTCTACAGCTACACCGAGGACATGTACGTGCAGGCCTCGGAGCACTTCCCGGGCATTGTGCTGGACATGGAGAAGCGGACTCTCCGGTTCTCCATGGAGAAGTTCATCGCCGAATTCGAAGAGGCGATGGCCCATTTCGAGGAGCCGGATTACTTCGATATCAGCGAGGCCTACTCCGTCGTCTACCACCGCTTTCTGGAACTGGACCTCTCGGACCGGCCGGCCATCCGGGGGCAGCTCGAAGGGCCGATCAGCTTCGGACTGAACGTTGTCGACCAGGATGACCGTCCGATCCTCTTCGACGACACCGTACGGCCCTTCATGCTGGAGTTCATGGCACGGCGCATCAACGTACAGCTCGCTCGGCTGAAGGAGCGGAACCCGAATGCCTTCATGTTCGTCGACGAACCGGGCCTGCAGTTCCTGTTCAACGCCATGGCCGGTTACGGCGACGTCGCGGCCCATGCCGATATGGAAGGCTTTTTCGCCATGGTGGACCGGCCGCGCGGGGTACACCTGTGCGGCAACCCGGATTGGGATTTCCTGCTGAGCCTCGACCTCGACATCCTCTCGCTCGACGTCTATTCGAACGGCGAGGTGTTCGCCAACTACGCACCATCGATCCGGCGGTTTTTGGACCGGGGGGCGACCCTCGTCTGGGGGATTGCACCGACCAACTTCGAGCCGTTCGAACGGGAGAACCTGAAATCCCTCGAAGCGCGGCTGGACGAGATCTGGTCGGCGCTCGGAAAGAAAGGCATCGACCGGGACTTTCTGCTTTCGCGGAGTCTGCTTTCCCCGGCCACCTGCTGTCTCGTGAACCCGGACCGCGAAAAGACCGTCGAAAAGGCCTTTTTAGTCATCAAGGAACTGTCCCGGCGGTTGCGCGAGCGCTTCGGTCTGTGATATCCTCCCGGGGGCGCGCGGGCCGGGTTTGCGCGCGCGTCCCCTCAGCGCGATGACTTCGGCCTCGTTTCGGGGCCGATAACGGTCCGGCCGTGGTCGAAGAACCGTGGACCATGTGAGGTTGGAGCGGGTGGCCCGGGGACGATCCGCAGTTGCCCCCTAGCAGGTCCTTTAAGGATGGGCATGCGTCCGATCACGCCGGCAGGATGCAGGCATTGCATGTCGCGGATTCAGGTCCCTCCGAACTTTGCGAACGGGCATGCAGCCGGGTGTGCAAACAAGGCCCGATATCCATGGATTGGAGACGGCAGCGGAACGGCCTGGTCTGGATGCCCGGGCCGTTCGTTTGAAGGAGGAATTCTGATGAGACCCGGGGAAATAGAGGCTATTCATGCTTTCGGGAAAACGATCCAGAACGGTGTGCGCATCGGCCTGCACCTGACGCATGACGCGGCGGTGGATCCCTTTCTGGAATTTGTCCATGAACTGGAAGAGGGGATCCCCGGCGCTGAGATCGATCGAACGGAGGCCGACCCTGGCGGGCTCCCTGCGATCGTCCCGGCTGAAGGCCTCCAATTCCATGCGGTGCCCGTCGGCGGAGAGCTTTCACCCTTTCTCGAAGCGCTTGCCTGGGCGGCGGGGCTGCGGCAGGGTTCGGACCCCGAGCTGGAGCAGGCGCTGAAGGGCGTCGAGCTCCCTGCCTTCCTCAAGCTGTATGTCACGCCGCAATGCCCTTTCTGCCCCGCTGTGCTGAAGACCATCATCCCCTTGCCTTTCCTCAATCCCCAGGTGCATCTGGCCGTCATCGACGGTGAACGTTTTCAGGAGGCCGCCGCTTCCGACAGCGTCAAGTCGGTTCCCACCCTGATCCTCGACGACCGTCTCCGCTGGACGGGTACCGTGAAGCGGGAGGAAATCCTTGCCATCCTGCTCGAGCGGGACCCGGCCACACTGAGCGCAGACTCCCTGGCCGGTATGCTGGGAGACGGCCGTGCGAAAGAGGTGGCCGCTCTCATGCAGCAAAGCGGGGCTGTCTTCCCCGCCTTCATCGAACTCCTCCTTCATCCCCAATGGCCGCGCAGGCTGGCCGCCATGGTGGCGGCCGAAGAGCTGGCGGCAATGGCCCCTGAACTCGCTCCTCAACTGGTGGAGCCTTTGTGGACGCGTTTCGAGGCCCTCGATGACGCCCGCAAAGGGGACATGCTTTACCTGCTGGGCGAGCTGGGGGCTGTTTCCGAGATCCCCCGGCTGAAGGCGGTCGCGGCGGGTCCCTATGAAGATGCCGTCAAAGAAGCCGCCGAAGAGGCGCTCGAAATGCTCGAGCCGCAAAGAGGCGAGGGATGATCCTGTCCGTTTCGGAATTTTGGGAAGGGAGCGCGGCGGATTTCATAAGTGGCGGATCGAAATCCGGCAGATGCCGCGCATCGGCCCGTTGTCAGAAATCGAAGGTCAGCTGATCCGGTGCACTCTGATTGGAGGGTGCTGCCGGGGAGGGCATGGCGTTGAGGGCAGGCGCGAGAGGCGGGGCGGGCGCACCGGCCTCGGACTCCGTTTCGGGGAACAGACCTGGCTGGACGAACCGCTGATAATCCCGGCAGGCCTTCATCCGTCTGCAGCGCAGGCAGACCGCCGGGGTGAGGCGCGGGGCCCCCTTTTTGGTGTGGCAGGTGACATAAATCGGCGGTTTCCGTGCGCGGGTCATCCTGGCTGCTGCATCCCTGATTGGAAGAGTGAAGGGTTTGATTATGCGCTTTCGGGCCTGATCGCAGCCGGGAGATCCCGATGTCCGGCAGGAGACCGCCGATCGCCCGGTGCGCTGTTTCAGCGTGGAAACTGCCTTAGTGATAGGCTTTCGGCGGGGTGAAAGTCAAGCCAAATACCGTTGCTCCTTTTCTGCAAGCTCTTCGACCGCGAAGTCTCCATCCTTCACGGACCCGATTTCCTTTCCGCCCCCACTGAATGGACATGGCCTTTCGTCTATGAAAAAAAAAAGATCGTGCTCCTCTTGACTCGACGACACATTACCAAGATCGTTCAAGCCCTCCTGTTGCCCCTCCGTAAATCTTTATCGATTGTCTGACCTGGCCGGAGGAATCCCAAAAAGAGGAGGTCGAAATTGAGAATTGCCGCTATGGCTTGCAAGCCCATAGCTTAAGTCAATGACATTGATTCTCAAATTATGCCTTTCCTCAGCAACTCAATAGTTCGATTCATGAACTTATCGCTGCCTCTGTATTTGCTGGCAAGCTCTTCTCCAAGTTTTGGATCTATGTGCCAAATTGCCGTTAATAACACGCCTGGAGGGATCCCCATCAAGGTTGGATTCTCATACATCCTAATTAAAACGGGTAAAGCCCGCCGGTCTCCAATTTTCCCCAAAGCTAGAGCAGCATAGCCGCGCTTTGGCATGTCCTCTTTTTGAATTTCGGTGATAAGATAGGGCACGATTGCTTTTCCTGCATTCAGGAGATGTCGGTCGTTGATGGATTCCGGTACATTGTCAGTATAAAAATCATTGAGTACCTTTCTAGCCTCTTTTTCATCCATTGTCAGTGGGGAGCAACCCAGAATTCGTGATATGACTGCCACCGAAAAAACTAACGGCCAAAAATACTCTCTTAACATCGCTACCTCTAATTCTTGAAATCTACAGTCATAGGCATTGCCCCTGTCTGCGCGGAAAAATAGTTAAAAAAGCTTGCTTCGTAAGCGCCAAGATCAATGCACCCAGCTGATCCGTGATACCAGCCACCATGAATGAAGAAGTTGGCGCGAACGTATGGTCCGGTTGGGCCGTTGAATACCACAGCTCCTCCAGGGATATCGATAGGCACACGAGTATGCCCCCAGGCTACAACTCCACCGGGCCACTGACCATGCTTGCCGGGCAGATAAGCGGCAGCTTTCTGATACCACGGCAAATCAGCCCACCTCTGAATTGCGGCTGGGTTTACTCTGTATGCAATTCCTTCCGGAATTGGCCCGAAACCAGGTCTCATTTGATCTGCTAGAGAAGTAGTTGACCCAGATTGGCCAGAGGTGGCCAGCCAAGAGTCCACCACATCGCCTTCAGCATCGGTTGCCGTCAGTAGCTTACCGTCGAAATGCAACGGATCATCCTCGACCGCCTGGCCTTGAGCTGTTGCCGGGACTGTAAAATTACTTGCCACCACGGCACCTGCTACTCCCCCAGCCAATCCTGCCGAGAAGTATGCTAATCCATCCAGGCCATATCTGGCAGTTGCTATGCCTACTCCTCCGGCAAGCACCGCATATGTCCCGAGATTACCAAACGCCAGGTTGGCTCCGCCTGCGAGTCCCCCGGTGAGTCCGCCCATAGCGGCGCCAAGGACCACATTCTTCAAATCACCGCAGAGGATGCCTTTGAAAGTTCCAGCAGCCATACCAGCCAATACAGGATTTCCACCGGAAACGACGAAAATCGTTCCGCCGATGAATCCGCTGAACAGTGATTCAAAGAACTCTCCAATATCGAAAGTGCCTGTCGGATCAATCCGATTTAATGGATTGTTCCGAACATAAGAATATCGGTTTAGGCTTTGAGGGTCGCTTGGGCTAGGCACGATGGAATCCGGGGAGATGAAGCGCCCGATGCTGGGATCATAGAGGCGGGCGTTGTAGTTGTAGAGGCCGGTTTCGATGTCGTGCTCCTGGCCGGTGTAGCGGTGGTCGGCGATCTGGCTTCGGGATGCTTTCCGTTCGGCGCCGAAAGGCGCATAGTCGGCCCGCTCGACCACCTGGCCGTTGGCATTGGTGAGGGCCGTGGTGCCGCCCAGATGGTCCTGGTGAAAGAAGAGGAGGCCTCCAGAGTCCATACGGGCGATTCTGAGGGCCCCGGCAAAGATGTATCGTGTCCGGATGCCGCCCCGGATCTCGAAGTGCTCGCCCATATACCAGGTGTCGGGGGTCCCCTGGACGATCTTCTTCACCCGGCGTCCTTCGGGCCCGTAGACAAACTGGGTGGTGAGGGTCCCGGACGGGCGTTTTTGAAGGATCTGCACGGGCTGATTGTCCGCGTTCCAGGTGATCAGCCGCTCCGCGGGGGCGAGGGGGTCGGTGAGATCAGGGCCGTTGAGGAGGTTGCCGTTCGGGTCGTATTGAAAGGGGTTCCGGGAAAGGATTCTGCCGCCTCCCGCGCCGCTTTGCTCGACCTGGAGGGATGAGACCGCGTGGGGACGGACCGAATCGTAGGCATAGCGGAAGGTGGCTTCCCCGCAGCGCCGGGTGAGGAGGTTCCCGGTGGGCCCATAGGAGAACGAGAACGGAGGGAGGGAGGCCGTGGAGGGAGTTTCCGCGGTCAGCCGGCCGAGGCGGTCGTAGCGGTAGGTTAAGGTGACGTCCTGGACGCTGTCGACGATCTCGGAGAGGTTCCCGCCCTTCGTGTACCGATAGGTCTTGTGCTGGATATCCTTCGAGGGCATCCCGCTCGGATCGGTGGTGAGGATCGCGGTCAGGCGCATCGAGGAGGGGTCATAGGAGCGGGTGGCGGCGGTCCGGTTGGCGCAGACGGTGCGGCCGATCCGGCCTGCGGCGGTATAATCGGTGAACCGGGCGAATTCCCGGCCGTCGGAGCCGCTGACGGCCGCCAGAAGGCTCGTGCCCTTGTGATAGGTGTAGTCGACCCGGTAGGCGTCCGGGTAGGTCAGGGTGCGGAGCCGGCCGGCGATGTCGTAGGTGTAGCGGGTGGTGCCTTGCTGCTCTCCGAGGTCGGTGGTGACGGCCAGCACCCGCCCGAGAGGATCATAGGCTTCGTAAAGGGTGCCGAGAGGCCCCCGGGCCGCTTTTCGCAGCCTCCCGCGGCCGTTCGGGATGGAGGTGTCGTCATAGGTAAAGGTGATCGACGGCTCCCCGTTCGAATAGGCCTTGAGGACCAGCCGGTTGAGGGCGTCGTAGCCGAAGCGGGTCGTCAGCCCGCGGGCGTCGGTCTGGGCGGCGAGGTTTCCGTTCGGGTCATAGGCGTATCGCCACGCACCCATATCAGGGTCGCGCATGGCGGTTTTTCGGCCCAGGGTGTCGTAGACGATCTGCGTCTGGTTGCCCTCGTGATCGATGACCTTCAGCAGGTCGCCGGCCGCGTTGTAGGTGTAGCGCGTATAGAAACAGCCGCTCTCGGCCTGTTCGATGACCTGGAGGACGCGGCCGAGCGTGTCTTTGACGATGGTTTTCCCTGTGCCGTCGGGCCCCCACACGCTTGTGGAAAGGCCCTGATAGGTATAGGCAGTGGCTATTTGACCGTGTTCGCCGTCGGGGCCGATGACCCAGAGCGGGCGCCCGCGCTCGTCGTAGACCGTCTGCCGATAGGGGTAGCGGGCGGGCGGCTTGCCGTCCTCGAGGAAGTAGGGGCCGGCCGTCAGATCCTCCCGGCCCATCGCATCGTAATGGCGGTAGGCGATGACAGGCTTTCCTTCTTCACCGAAGCCGATGGTCTGGATGGGGCGGCCGAGACCATCGACATAGACATATTCGGCCTGCACGTTCCCTTCGCTGTCTTGAAGGCGGGCCGTGGCGGTATATCGGGGAAGGCTTTCGAAGCCGTAGCTCGACCAGGTGACCCCTCCGTCCGGATAGGCGGTTTGGACGAGGCGTCCGAGCGGGTCGTAGGCATACTGGAGGACGCGGCCGTTTTCGTCCTTTTCCCACAAAAGGGAGCCGAAGCGGGGATCGTAGCCCTTCTCGATCATATGATCGATGGTTCCCGTCCGGGGATAGGTGACCTTGACGGGGTAGGTGCAGGTGTCGGTGTCGTAAGTGGTGCGCGTGCTGCGGCCCAAGGGGATAGATCTCCCCCTGGTCCTTGCGGTAGGTCACCGTCATGAAGTTCCCGTTCGGGTCTTCGACCCGGTCGAGGCACCACTTGAAGATGCCAAAGGGGCCTCCCTGCCTGGAGGCGGCGCTCGATCCGTAGAAGTACCTCAGCCCCTCCCGCGAGAGGATCTCCCAGCCTCCGGAAGAGGGGTTGCGGTAATATTTCGAGAAGGCCCCCTCGATCCGCTCGCCGTAGTACCCCTGGCCCCATTCGGGCCTTCGAACCAGTTCGGAGGCGGCCCCTTTGATCGTGGCGATGAAGTCATCGGCTGCGTAATCCAGACCGTGTCTGGTCGAACGCTGGATGGCGCCGAGGTCGAACGACCACCCGACGCCGACCCAGCCGTTTGTGCGGGAGCTGTCATAGGTGAGGGCGAGTTCGGGCGAGAGGGCGCATCTCCCGGGCGGAACGAGGATCGGGATGGCGCAGGCGGCCGACCCCCCGAAAGAGGGGCTTCCCGGGAGCAGGACGCCGAGCGTGCCACTCGTATCCTGATCCGAAGGCATGGGTTCGGCCGGGCTGCTCCGCTGAGGATCCTCCGGAGGGGGCTCCGATGGTTCGGGAGTGGGTTTCGGGGATTTTGAGCTTGCTTCGAGCACTTGTTCGGATGCCTGGAGGCTTTGCCGGAGCGGGCTGGCCAAGGCGCCGGAAGCGGCTGCGAGCCGTCCTGCTTCGCATCCGGCTTCAACCAGCCGGGCATCGCCGCCCGTGGTGGTTTTGCAGTATCCCGTTTCAATCTCCGGAATCGTTGTCACCATCAGCATCCATCCCAACACCCACGCAATCGGGCGGAGACCCGCACCGCGGTCGAACAGCCGGTTCACGATCCAACCCCCTCGGGAAGGCCGCAGGCGCCAGGGAAACGGGGTGCCTGCTTTCAGACTCTGTGGCCTTCATGACACGGGGGGCGAGTCCGATTAGAGGTTCAAGGCGCGTAGCACACGCAGTCGTTTAGGGATCGCCTTTACGGGTCTACTATGTGGTCGCTTTTATGAAAATGCCCAGGACATCGACTGAATGGGGCCGGTTTCAACAGAAAGCTGAGGCCGGTTATTCAAGAGCCAGGAATGCAGACGTCCTCCGCGACTCTACACGGTGCGGAATCTATATCCCTGAACGTGCGATGCGTTTTCCGGCATGGAGATGGATCAAGATTTGTGCCGAGTGGGCAAAAACCGGGCGGAAATCCCTCGGTAGACAGATCACCGCACGAAAGTTGCTGGGTATCCCAATGGGTTGTGTGAAGATTAGGTTTCTTGTCAGAGGATGGTAAAAGCATTTTTATCCATGGTACCGGCCACGAAAGACAGCCAGGCGCAGCGATATCGCCCGGCATCCGATGCATCGCTGCACCTTTTTCAGGGCATGCCCTGGAGTGAGGGGGCGTTGGACCGGCCGCCCTTTTTCGAATGCAGGGTTTTCCCTTTTTTGGGCGATGTAGGCACCCGGAGCCGTTAAAGAAGCGGGAAACGGCCAGGATAGCGGCTGAGCTGATGACACCCGCCTCATTCTTTTCAGAGTTGCGTGATGACTCCCCGTCGGCCGTCGAGGGCTCTTGCGTCACCTCGATGCCGATCTGGAGCTATTCCGCGTAGCGGCGGGGTGAAAAAGGGGGTGACGAAGCGGTGGGCCGCCGTTATACTGACTGCCATGGGGACAGAGGTCAATGGGATGGATTTGGTCAGAGTCCGGGGGGGTGGGGCAGGTCTGTGCGCCTCGGGCTGCGTCGTCCGCAGGACGCGGGTGGCTGTCATGAGCCCGGGTGCCGAAAGACGGCTCGCCGCCGCAATTGGTCTGCTGCTCATCGCGGCCGCGGTCTGGGCCGCCCCGGCCGTCGCCGAGAGGCCCTTCCCTCGGCCCGAGGGTCCGGTGAACGATTTTGCCGGGGTCCTTTCGCCGGAGGAGCGTCAGCGGCTGGACGCGATCACCCGGGAGGTGTTCGAGAAGACGGGGGTGGCCGTGGTGGTTGCGACCTTTCCCGACATCGGCGGGGCCGAGTACAACGATTATGTCAACCGCCTTTATGCGGCGTGGGGCGTTGGCAGGAAGGGCGAAGACAAGGGCGTCCTGATCTTCGTGACGATCCAGGAGCGGAAGATGCGGATCGAAACGGGCTACGGTGTCGAGGGCGTCCTCCCCGACGGGCTGGTGGGCGAGATCCGCGACCGATACATGCTTCCCTATTTCAAAGAGGATCGATTCGGTGAGGGCCTCTTGAACGGGACACTCGCCGTGGCCAAGGTGCTCGCCGACGATGCGGGCATGACCCTCACCGGGGCCCCCCAGCCCAAAGCATCCCCCCGCCGCAAAGACAGCGCGCCCTTCTGGCCTTTTCTGATCTTCATCCTGATTTTTCTGACGATAGTGCGCAGACGCTCGCGCACGGGGGCCGCCGCGCTACCCTGGATTGTGGGGGGCGCCCGGGGAGGAGGGATGGGCTCCGGTGGATTTGGCGGCTTCGGCGGCGGCTTCGGCGGTTTCGGGGGAGGCATGAGCGGTGGGGGCGGCGCCGGGGGCGGCTTCTGAGAGATGGCAGGGAGGCGATGATGGCTCGAAGTCCGAAGGATCCGAAGACATTTCTGCCGGAGATCACCAAGGATTTCCGGGAGGCATTCGGAAACGGTTTGATCTCCCTCATTCTTTATGGGAGTGCCGCCGGCCCCGACTATGACCCGGGCCGGTCGGACGTCAACCTGATGGTAGTCCTGCGGCCGGAGGCCATGGGGCGGCTCGACGAGGCCTTCGGGCTCATCCGCAAGTGGCGCCGGAAAGGCTGCGCAGTGCCGCTTTTCCTGACCGAAAGCTATATCGCCGGTTCCCTGGATGTCTTCCCGATCGAATACCTGAATTTCAAATCCCGTTATGTCATGGTCTACGGCAAAGATGTGCTGAGGGGGCTGGAGCTGAAGCCCGCGCTGCTGAGGCTTCAGTGCGAACGCGAGATCAAGGGCAAGCTGCTGCTGATCCGCGAAGGGTTCGTAGAGAGCGACGGGAAGCGCGGGCACCTCGAATCGCTGATCGCGGGTTCGATCGGCGCCCTGACGGCGATCTTCCGGGCCCTCGCGGTCCTGAAAGGGTTGGAGATGTCTGGCTCCAGGCGGGCGCTTTTCGCGGAAATCTCGAGGGACTTCGACCTGGGAGGAGATGTGTTCGATCGACTGCTGGATGTCCGTGACAAGAGGATCAAACTGACGCAGGCGGAAATGCTTGCGCTTTTCAAACAGTATCTGGCGGAGATGGAAAAACTGTCCGACGTTGTGGACGCTATGGGAGGCTGATATGGGCAAGACCGGAAAGACCCTCTTGGTGGTCATCGGGATCATCGTCGTGCTGGGGCTGGTTTCGTTCTCGTGGATCAAGGGGACCTACAATGGCCTCGTCGCCATGGACGAGTCGGTCAAAGGCGCCTGGGCACAGGTGGAAAATCAGCTCCAGCGCCGCTATGATCTGATCCCCAATTATGTCGAAACGGTCAAGGGATATGCGGCGCATGAAAGGGAGGTCTTCGTGGAGGTGACCGAGGCCCGGTCGCGGGTCGCCGGCGCCGGTACGATCCCTGAGAAGATCGAGGCGAACAACGCCCTTTCATCCGCCCTGTCGCGGCTGCTTCTGGTGGTGGAGCGCTATCCCGATCTGAAGGCGAACACGAATTTCATCCGTCTCCAGGACGAGCTGGCAGGGACGGAAAACCGCATTGCCGTGGAGCGGCGGCGCTTCAACGAGATGGTCAGGGAGTACAACACGAAGATCCGCAGCTTCCCGACCAATGTGCTGGCCGGGCTTTTCGGCTTCGAGAAGGCGGCCTTTTTCGAGGTGCCGGCGGAGCGGCAGGAGGCTCCGAAGATTCGCTTTTAGAGGGGAAATCCGCTCTACGCGTTTTGCCGTTCTTTTTGGAAGGCCTTGAAGACGCTGCATGATCGGCAGATCTGCATCTTTGCTTCCCAACTGGCATGTGCGGCGCCTTCGCAAAACGTCCCGTTCACGAACCAGCAGAGGTCGCCCGAATCCCATTCCCATGCGGGGCATCGGGATCTGACCTCCTCGGGGCAGTGCCGTTCTTCCCAGCAGGAGCGGGGCTTTTCGCCGGCCGTCCCCGCCCTCGAGAGCAGGAAATAGATCTGCCGTTGGGCGTGCGGGGGGATGGTGCGCCAGCCCTGTTCGTAGCTGTGGATGGTTTTGAGCGAGGTGGCGAGCAGCTCCGCCAGCTCCTTCTGGGTCTTCCCGAGCCTCCTGCGGATGGCGGCGAATTCATGGGCCTCCATCGATGGCCTCCTGGAAGGGGGAAAATGGAAAGGGTTCCCTCCCGGTGCGCGAGGGTGCGCGAAAAAGGTTCCTGGTGAAGGACTCTCCCGGTGCAAAGTGGGTGTCCGGACTTCCGAGGTGGAAACGGGCACGTGCCGGATAAAGTGTTTCCGATTGGATTCCAGTGGACCACTTTGTGGTAGTGATGTCAAGTTTGAAACCGGCCGGACCGGCCGGCTCACCGCAGAGGGCGACGAATGGAGAACGATCCTGTCAGCATCCCGATAGATGGGTGCCTCGACCTGCACACCTTCGCCCCGTCCGAGGCCGGCGATCTGGTGGAGGATTACATCGAGGCCTGTCTGCTGGAAGGTATTTTGGAGGTGCGGTTCATCCATGGAAAAGGGAAGGGGGTCCTTCGGGAGACGGTCCATGCGCGGCTGAGGCGCAACGCGCACGTCGTGCGTTACAGCCTCGATGCGGGACCGTCCGGGTGGGGGGCGACGGTGGTCTGGTTGCGGAAGAAACAGCTGGAGGCATCGGACGGAAAGGAGGGTGCAGGCGATGAATGACGAGCGGTACAGCAACCCTTATGTGATCGGGATCCTGCTGGGCCTGGTTCTGCTTTTCACGTTCTATACCATGGGGCGGGGCCTCGGGTCCTCGGCGTCCTTTGCGCGCATCGGAGCGGCGGGGGTGTACTGGGTGGCCCCGGAGCATGCGAAGGCCAACCCCTATCTTTCGAAGTACTTGGCCTGGGGGCGGTCCCCGTTGATGGACTGGCTCGTGTTCCTCACTCTGGGCGCCGGGCTGGGGGGGCTTTTTTCGGCCTTCATCGCCCGCCGGGTCCACGGTGAGGTGGCGAGAGGCCCTTCGATCGGGGTGTCGGCCCGGCTTTGGCTGGCCTTCGGCGGCGGGATCCTGTCCGGCTTCGCCGCGCGCCTCGGCCGCGGCTGCACGAGCGGGCAGGCGCTGACGGGGGCGGCTGAACTGGCCTTCGGCAGCTGGGTGTTCATGTTCTGCATCTTTGCGGGTGCTTATGCCACCGCCTGGTTTTTCAGAAAGGAGTGGTTGTGATGGGGCCTCTATACAAGTTCGGATGGTTCGATTACGCCTACGCCCTTCAGTTGGCGGTCCTGACCGGTTTTTGCTTCGGGTTCGTGCTGGAGCGGGCCGGCTTCGGCAACGCCCGCAAACTGACGGCCATCTTCTACCTCCGGGACTTCGCAGTCCTGAAGGTCATGTTCACCGCCATCGTCGTCTGCATGCTTGGACTCCTCTATTTTTCCGTCTTCGGCTGGATCGATCTCGGCCGGGTCTATCTGCTCCAGACGAACATCTGGCCGCAGATCGCGGCGGGTCTGCTCCTGGGGGTCGGCTTCGTGATGGGCGGGTACTGCCCGACCACGTCCGTGGTGGCGACGGTCTCGGGGAAGCTCGACGGTCTGGTCTTCCTGGGGGGGATGGTCCTCGGCTCGGTGATCTTCGCGGAGCTGTTCCCGCTGCTGGCCGGTTTCTATGAGGCCGGGGGCATGGGGGTCGTGACCCTCTCCGACGTGCTCGGCATCCAGTCGGGGATCGTTGCTCTCGGCGCCTGCCTGATGGCCGTCGGCGCCTTCTGGCTCGGCGAGCGCCTCGAAGGCCGTTTCGGCGATCCGGAGCGTCTGCCGGGCGGGTCGCGGCGGATGAAGTTGGGCGGGGCGGCCCTCCTCGTGGCGCTGGGCCTGGTCCTCGCCGTCGTGAATCCGGATCGTTTCGTTTCCTCGCGTCCGGAGGCCCAGCCGGAGGCCGAAAGCATCGAGGCGACGGCCCAGCCGGAAAACGCTCCGTCCGCCGAAACCGATGCAGCGGCCCCGGTTCCGCGGGCGGCCGAACCGCCCGCACCGGCGCCGGGGGGCTTCCGGATTCTCCACGACGAAGGCTGTTAGCGGACGACCACCAGGCCGTCTCGGCTCAGGCGCTTGGTCCCCCCCTCGATATCGGCCAGGCCGGGAGACGCGGCGAAGCGGTGGAAGCAAGCGCCGAAGCCGGTGCAGAGTGATCCTCGTTTCCGGATGGATCTAGCCGGCGGCGGCTTCTTGACCCCGGCTGCCTTCGAGCGGCGGGGCGGCGGCGATGAGGCGGTCCCGGTCGAGCGGCCGGATGTTTTCGACGATCCATTCCCGCATGCGCGCGCCGACGGGAAGGGACTGCTTGTAGCACATGAAGTCGAGTTCGATGCCGAGGGCGTCCGCAGCGTCCAGGGCGATCAGGGGCCAGATCTCCCCGATGTCCCCGACAATCGGGATGCTTCCGGGGATCCGGGCGAACCCCGACATCTCCATCCGGAAGGGCACGGCGAAGGTCTTGGTCTTCGGGAGCCCCTGGTCCACCGCGTCGGTGACGGTGTGTGCCGTCCGCTCACGCTGCCAGACGACCTCGAGGTTGGGATCGAGGTCGATGCGGATGATGGTCTTCCGTTCGAGGGAGTAAGTCCAGCCACCTTCCCAGTCGACCCAGAAACCGTGCCCTGTGAAGCGTTCGAACGGCCCGTCGTGGATCTCCTGCGAAAGCGCCAGGGCCGATTCGATGATGACGTCCGCATCGGCGAGCATCCCGGCCACGCGCCGGGCGCGCTCCGAGAGGGACAGCGAGTCCCCCACCGCCAGGCCGACCTCTCCGCCCCCCACGAGCTGCGGGATGGTCACCAGGACGGGCAGGTCGAGCGCGGTCCCGGCCCCGATCATGGTCAGGGGGTCGGCGCCGTAGCCCGCCATTTGTTCAAACGGGATCTTGTGCTGCCGGGCGAGGAGCAGGATCTCGCGCGCGATCCGCTCCGTGCGCAGGCCGGTTGGATAGGCGAGATTCCCGGCCACCTTGATGATCGTGTGACCGGGCAGCGCCAGCATGCGCCGGTAGAGGTCCGCGTCGAAGGAGATCTCTTTGGCGATCCCGGCGATCTGCGCGTCGTTCAGAAGGGTCGCTTCAACCTTCCCGTCAGAGGGGAGCCTTTCAGGTGCAAGGCCGAGGGCTGCCCCTTCGATGCGTTTGACGCGCTCGAGGGTTCCTCCCATCTCGTGATCGATGACGGCCGAGCTGGTGGTTACGCCGTCGATCAGCCCCTTGTGCATGAGTTCGGCGACCAGCGTGGTGACCCCCTCGTGGAGGTTCGGTCCGCTTCCGAGGACGGCCACGACCTTGCCGCCCTTCTGTTTGGCGGCGACGATCCGGGAGACGGCCTGATCCAGCCGTTCCAGGACCTCGGGACGAAGGGACCGGCGGATGTCCGCCAGGGTGCTGCGATCGATTTCCATGGTGGTTTTCTTTCTTTGATTCATAGGGTGAAAGGTCCGGTGAGCTTCAGGATCTCGAGGGCATGGCGCTCCGCCGCCCCCAGGTTTTGGAGCACGGCCTGACGGCCTTTGGCGGCCCGCTCCTCGCGCGTTCCAGGGTGTGACAGATACCAGATAATCCGCTCGGCCAGTTCGTCGCCGTCCTGCACCGTTTCGCCGGCCCCCGCCCCCTCCAGCAATGCGCGGGCGTCGGTGAAATCCTCCATCGACGGGCCATAGAGGACCATTTTTCCCCAAGCCGCCGGTTCGAGCGGGTTCTGACCGCCGAGCGGCACCAGGCTGGCCCCGCAGAAGGCCAGCGTCGCGACGCTGTACAGGCTGAAAAGTTCCCCGAAGGTGTCGAGGATCACGACCGGAGCGGAGCGCCGCCGGCCGACGCCGTCGAGCCCGGTCCGCAGCTCGCAGGGAAGGCCTGCCCGCTTCACGAGCGCTTCGATCTCCCGCACCCGTTCGAGGTGCCGCGGCGCGATCACGAGCACGGCCTCGGGAAAGGCCTTGCGGACGCGTTCGAAGGCCTTCAGGATCGATTTTTCCTCGCCCGTCCGGGTGCTGCCCGCCACGATGACCGGTTGGCCCTCTTCCAAAGAGAGCAGCCGGCGGAACCGGTCCTTGTCTTCGGCCCTGATGGATTTTCCGAGCAGGTCGTATTTGGCGTTTCCGTTCACGACCACCCGCTCCCGGGGTGCGCCCATCGCAAGGATGCGGTCACGGTCGGCCGCGGTGATCATGCTGAAAAGGCTGATACGCTCGAGCACCGGCCGGAAAAACGCACGGAGCTTTACGTAGCGCTGGATGGAGCGGGGGGAGATGCGGCCGTTGACGATCGCCGTTCGAATGTGCATACGTTCGGCCGCGGCGACCCAGAGCGGCCAGATCTCGGTCTCCAGCAGGACGAGGACGTCGGGCCGGACGGCCTTCAGCGCCCGCTTCACGCAGGGCGCCGCATCCAGCGGGGAGTGGACGACCACCGCCTGCTGTTTGAAAACCGATTCCGCCAGGCGGCGCCCATGCGGGGTGATCGTCGAAACGACGAAGACCGCATCCGGCACATGCTTTCGGATCGCCTGGGCGATGGCCTCGGCTGCCTTGACTTCCCCGAGCGAGACGGCGTGGATCCAGAAACGGGGGCCGCCTCCCAGGGCCTTCAGGCGGGGAAGGGGCAGCAGCCCGAGCCGCTCCCTGAAATGGTCCCGATACCGGCGCTTTGAAAGCGGGATCCAGAGCAGGAGCGGGGAGAGGCTGTAGAAAAGGATCCAGCCCAGAGTAGTATAGCATTGGATCAGCATGAGAGAAGTCGGCAACCCTCCATTTCAATCTGCGTCGGCCGTCTTCTGCACCCGGATCCGCACGTCCGCGCCGACGGGCGCCTTGTCGACGACCTTGCCGCCGTTGTGATCGATGACCTTGTTGACCTTTTCGAGTTTATCCCGCTCGACGATGAAGGCAAAACTTTCTCCGGGGTGGATGATGCGAAGACATAAACTTATGTCCAGATAGGCCTTTCAGCAGTCTCCTCTGTAATCGATCACCTTTTCATTCGGGTTCATGATTGCTCCACACGTTCTTTGGGAAGGGATCGCAGAAAATCCAGCAGGGCCTGGCAAAGCGGCGAGGCTGTGCGCCTGCGGTCCCGGATGAGATAGAAACGGCGCTGCATCGTGACGCCCTCGACCCGCAGGGCCTTCAGGACGCCGCCGGCAAGCTCGGTTTCGACGGCGCGCCACGACAGGACCGATATGCCGAGCCCGGCCTTGATGGCTTCCTTGACCGCGGTCGAGGTGCCGAAGCGCGCCACGACATTCAGCGGGAGCGATCCCCCCTTCTCAGCCCCCTGCAAGGCGTCTTCCAGGATTTCCAAGGTGCCCGATCCGATCTCCCTCTGGATGAACGGCTCCTTGAAAAGGGTCTCGAGCGTCAGCTCCTTTTGGCCGGCCAGGTGGTGGTCCGCTGGGACGATCACGAGGAGTTCGTCCTCCCAGAGCGGGGCGTAGATCAGGGCCTGATGCCTGCCTTTGGATCCGATGACCCCCAGTTCCAGTTCGCCCTCGAGGACGCGGGTTTCGATCTCGCTGCTGTCGCCGATCATGATGTTGACCGTCAGGAGCGGATAGTGCCTGCGAAAGGCCCCGAGGACCTTGGGCAGGATGTACTCCCCGGGGATTGTGCTGCCGCCCATGCGGATCTCTCCATGCTGGACGCCCAGGAACTCCTGCATCTCGAGCAGGGCGTTGCGCTTCATCTCGAGGAGCAGCGTGGCGTGCTTGTAGAGGAGTTCGCCTGCCTTCGTCGGGATGACCTGGCGGCCGAGGCGGTCGAGCAGCCGGGTTCCGACGTGGGTTTCAAGGGTCGCGATCCGTTCGCTGACCGATGCCTGCGAGAGGAAGACGGCCTTGGCCGCTTTCGAGAAGCTCTTCAGGTCGACGACCTGGCGGAAGATCTCCAACTGCCGCAGGTCGAAATCGATGTCGGGGGCTGGCTGCTCCGCCTTTTTCATCATCATGGAACCACCGGATCCTTACAGATAACCGAACCAGAAGGCTTCGATCTCCCTGAAGTTGTCAGCCACGGCCTGACGCCCCTTGACCATGCCGCCGTGGCCAGGGAGGAGCAGATCCACGTCGAGTGCGGCGAGCTGCTGGATGCTCTGCTTGAGCTGGGCGCCGTCGCCACCCGGGAGATCCGTTCTGCCAATTCCCCCCTGGAAGACGACATCGCCCGTAAAAAGCGTCTTCTCCTGCGGCCAGTAGAGGGCGATGGAGCCGGGGGAGTGCCCGGGCGCGTGGATTACTTCGAACGACAGGTCACCGATCTCGAGGTTGCCTTCGGTCAGGAGGATCTGCGGCGCGAAATCCTCAACCCCCAGGGCCTGACCATAGCGCGGGGCCAGACGGCGGATAAAGTCCAGTTCGATTGTGTGCAGCGCGATTTGGGCCGGACCGTCCACAAAGCGCCGAACGGCCTCTATATGGTCCGGATGGCCATGGGTGATGATGACGACATCGATCTCGGCGGGTGTGACACCCAGTTTTTCGAGCTCCGCCTGTACATGCCCGAACAAATGGTCATGCCCGGGGTCGATCAGGATCCTGCTGCTCCCGTTGATGAAATAGGTGTTGGCGTTGTTGGCGGTCGGGTTGAACCAGAAAAAACCGTGCAGGTCATTTTCTATTTGCATGAGCGCCTCAAAAAGATAAAAATATAATCAGTCTCAGGTTTTCGAAAGGTTGTCCTGGATACTAGAAAGGCATCGTGGTGATGTCAAGCGGTAAAGAGTCTCCGTCCGGAGGCGGTTTCTTCACACGCTTCGCGTGCTCGATCCCGCCCCTCCGGGGCGGGTCCCGGTTCGGACGATGTCAAGGAAATCAAGCGTTTGTGCGGAGGCGATCTGCAGGTCGCTGCGAAGGCGAACGTAAAGGCCATTTCCAGATGGAGATTGTCAGCAGGATGGAGCTGTAAAATGGCGGGTGAAGAAGAGAAGGGATCCTGTGGGTGCCAGGTCTGCCCGGGCAGCATAGAGGTTCCCACGGAGAGGGAAATGGCTGCGCTGGCGGAGCTGCGGGCGATCAAGGAACGGGTGCGGGTGCTCAAGGGCAGCCTCGACTCCATCCGGGAGGAAGGGGTTGGAGACCGGTCGCATAGGGTTGAGGAGATCGAAGCGACGCTCGACACTCTCAAGGCGGAGTGGGAGCGTTGGGATGAAGAGCGGAAAGATGCCGCGCAGGAGCGTATGCGACTGCTCGGCCATGAAGAAACGGTTTGAAGGATTCGGTTTATGACACAAGAGGCAATGGCCTGGTTTGAGGAAGAGGACGAGATCGGCGTGATTCGATGCTCGATCTGTGGTGTTGCGGTGGATTCGGTGGAGGAGGCCCTCGATTGTGAGTGGGCGCCTTTCTTCTATGAAGGGAACGATCAGCACGGTCCCGCGTGCGCTGGTTGTTCCAGCGCCTTGATGAAGATGGATGAATTCGGAGAGATGGAGATCAAGGAAGAATACCGCGGAAAGATCCATTACCTGGACGAGCCGCTCGAAGACGACGGGGACTACGTCTTCATGGGCGCGATCTACAATTGAAAGATCGGGGGGTGACTGCAAAAACACGAATCACTCGCAATACCTTCCTTGAACTTTCCTGTTTTTTGTGAAGGGTCCAGCGGCCGGAGCCTGGGGCGGGGGTTTGGAGTGCGGATACGCCCGATGCCCCGGCGAGGCCGGTGAGACGGGCCTCCGGGCTCCCAGTACGCCCCGATGGGCTACAAAGGCTGCACCAGGGCTGGCCAGCTGTAAACCGATCCGGGGTGCTTCCCGTTGTGCATCGCGACGAGGCCTCAGTGCCCGCAGCAGTTGTCTTCGCAGCGGGCCGTGTCGGCCATTGCGCGGATGATCTCGCGCTGATCGCTTTCCTGAATGTCCAACACCTCGACCTCGAAATACCCCCCCTCCTCGATCTGCATCGGGGCAGGCAGGAACTGCCACAAATGTCCGAAGACGTCCGACCACCGCTCCTCACCCGGTTCGACCCGGAACGTCTCGCCGACCGTTTTGCCTGCCAGCTGGAACTCGAAGGGTGTCAGCCCTTGGGGCGCGATGCCGAATACGAAGATCAAGCTGGCCTGTGTTTCTGCCTCGGGATGGGTAGCACCAGGGAATTTGCGGATTGTAGTGCTTATTTTCAAAAGATGATTTACGGTTTTACGGGGATGCTCCATCCGTGGTTTCCTCCTTGAGATATTTAATGAAACAAACATAAGACGTCCCGGCCATTTTGCAAACCATCTGGTTCCCACCCGAAAAAGACCATCCGACACGACAAGGTTTCCAACCCGGAAATAAGGATTTTTCTTCACCGGCTGCCTGCGCGTTTTCAGTCCCATCCCACCGGGACCGGTCGCGGTTGCTTCACCGGCTGCGCCTGCTCGGTCCCGCCCCTTCAGGACGGGCGTCAGTTTAGTAAAAATACATATAATCAATATATTGTAGCATTGTGACCTGCAGGTCGCCGCACAAGCAACCGTGCAGGTTGACTGCGAGATGGGTCAAAAAAACCATCCCACGAAGGAATCCATCCCAGCGTTCGATCCCGGGATTTCGCTGGAGGGCGCCGGTCGGGTGTGTTATATTGGTGGCGCTTGGCGGTAGCGGTGTACGCCTCCTTTCTTCGCTCTATGTAAACCGCGCCTGGGCGTGAGGCGATCCGGGTTCCCGCCGACAGGGGCCAGGGGAGGCGGCATAAGGTATCCCGTTCCTCCTGCACTTTTTTTGCCGGGCGCGCATCGTTTGCCTCGGACCGCGCCCAAAGGCGGACCGATCATGGGCCTGACGGAGGGGAGTTGGTATGCAGACGCCGCTTGTGTGGATCGATCTCGAGATGACGGGGCTGGACCCCGAACGGCATGTGATTCTGGAGATCGCCTCCGTCATTACGGATATTCGACTGTGCGTCCTTGCGGCCGGGCCGCATCGGGTGATCCATCATCCGGAAAACGTCCTCGCGGGGATGGACAGCTGGAGCGCCGCTCAGCACAGCGCCTCCGGCCTGCTCGAAGAGGTGCGCGGCTCAAATTGGACCTGCGAGGCGGCCGAAGCAGAGACGCTCGCATTTGTCTCACGGTTCTGTGCGCCCGGCAAGGCCCCCCTTTGCGGAAATTCCATCTGGCAGGACCGCCGGTTTCTGATCCGTCATATGCCGCGCCTGGAAGGGTTTTTCCACTACAGAAACATCGATGTGAGTTCGGTCAAGGAGCTGGTGCTGCGCTGGTATCCGGAGCTGCCGCCGTTTCGCAAGGAAAAGAAACACCTGGCCCTGTCGGATATCGACGAGTCCATTCAGGAACTGGCCTACTACCGGCGGAGCGTGTTCAAATTGCCTGAAAAAATGGATGCCGGAGCGGGGCGGCAAGCGGCCCCTGGAGATCCGCCGAGAGAAACCGCTTTGTGAGTGTGTGGCCCGGCAGGCCCTCCGAGACCCATGCGGAAATCGGGACCGTCGGCAGCCGGCACCGTCGTGACGGCAGAATGGGGGTTTCAGAGGATGGCGTTGAGTCCGAAGACCGAAAAGATCCTGATCGGTGCGCTTTGCGCGGGAGGCGTCGGGCTCGCGGCCTGCGGCCTGATCCTGGACAGCGACACCGGTTTTGTGCTGGGCCTGATCGCGGTGGTTGTCGGCTATTCCCTGCTGCGGAAAAAGCTGAAGGCCATGCTGCGCGATCAGCAATCGCATCAGAGGGGTGTTTGACAAGGGCCGGGACTTCATTTAGTGTCGATCCGGAAGGGATTTTGGACTCCTGCAGCGCTGAAGGGGGCGTGTTGAAACGATGAAAGAGGCCAGACCCAAGGTTTGCCGTTGCGAGGATGTGCCGGCAAAGGATTTTGGAGCCGAGGCCCCGGGTGTATCCATCCGTTGGGTGATCGGGGAGGCGGACGGGGCGCCGACTTATGCCCTGAGGATGATCGAGGTGGACGCGGGGTGTCAGACGCCTGACCACACGCACCCGTTCGAGCACGAGAATTACGTGGTCGCCGGGAGCGGCCAGGTGCGCCTCGGGTCGGAGTGGCACGAGATCGGCGAGGGAAGCGTCGTTTTTGTCCCCGGGGGGCTGCGCCACTGCTATCGGAACACGGGGAGCACCGTGCTGAAGTTTCTGTGCGGGATACCGGTGTCCGCCGCCAGGCCCTGAAGCGCCTGCTGGTGCGATTGTTTTCGAAGATCATGGCGGGACCTTTGCTGAGCGGCAATCCTGCCGCTGCGCCCTCGCTGAGCGAGCCCGGAGCAGGTCCTGAACCCGAAAAGGATGGGGTGTGCATATGGACGTGAAGGCAAGAGACATCATGGTGAAGGAGTTCGAGACGGTAGCATCCGATGCGCCGCTGAAAGAGGCGGTCAAGAAGCTCTTCGAGGCCAAGGCTCGGCCGACGGGTTACAAGGCCTTCGGCATCCCGGTGGTCGATTCGATCGGGCATGTAGTGGGAATGCTCTCCATGTTCGATGTCATCTATCACCTCCGCCCGCCGTTCATGAATTACGAACTGGAGAGTTTTTCCGTCTGGGAAGGCGAGCTGGCGCCCTACCTCGAGCGGTTCGAAAATCTGAAGGTCGAAGAGGTGATGACTTCTCCCGTTGCCACGGCCGAGGCGGATGACCACGTGATGATCGTCATGGACCGCATGGTCAAGAAAAGAGCCCGGCGGCTGCCCGTGGTGGAGGGCAACCGGATCATCGGGATGGTCTATCTTTCGGACGTCTTCCACTACCTCTGCAAGAGCTGGTTGTAGCGGTTCCCATCCGACAAGGGGTTTCCCCCGCCGGCTGCGCCTGCCGAGCATAAGCCCTCGAGGGCGCGGCGGGGTTTATTCACGGGCTGCGCCTATTCGGGTCTATCCCTTTTGAGCGGGGCTGGGTCTTGCCGAGCCCGATGAAGGTTTGCACAATTTCATGTGCAACCACCGGGAGGCCACTCCTCAGGCAACCTGATGCCGACGCCGCGATATGGACCGAAGTGGGACCGGCCTCGAAAGGGTGGAACCGACGACGCGCGGCTGGAGAAGAAAAATCCTCATTTCCGGATTGGGAACCGGGTCGTGGCTCATCACCATTTCCGGCTGGACATTTTCCAGGGGCTGGAGCCTTTCAGGGTGGTCGTCAATCGGGGGGGAAGAGGGTTTTCCGCAGGAAGGCAAAGCCCAGGTCGAGCAGGGCAGAGTCGTCTTCGGCAATATGCTCTCTGGCTTTCGCCGGGACCTCGAAACGATCCAGAAAGCCGGTCGTCAAGACGAATTCACGAAAAATGTCCAGATTGTAGCATGCCACCAGGATCTTCTGGAGCTGACGTTCGTCGAGGCCTTGCGCCGAGGCGCGCCGCGGGTGAAAAATGAGCTCCAGCATCCTGTCGTTCATCGCGGAGTAAGGGTCGAGCCCCTGCGCCGCATGCCAGGCGCCCACCGTCCATGTCCTGCTTTCCTGCCTGCCGAGGCACCGGGGCAGGTCGAGCATATAGAAAAAGGCTTCGGGCCGCCTGTTGGCCGGGGCGTAACCCGATACGCGGCACAATGGATAGAGGCGGCAGGCGGTCGGCCGATCGGCATAAACGTTGCATCCTTCAACGCCAAGGAAGGGGCACCGCCCGCCGGCGGCTTCGTTCATCCTCAGCAGGACGACGGGAAACCCGGAGTGGGGGTCCGTACGGTAGAGGGTGTGCCGCTCCAGGAAGGTGTCGGAGTGCAGGTTCAGATTCCTGCGGAGTCTGAGGACATCGTAGGGCGTCAACGGGAGATGTTTGTTTTGGCAGCATGTGTTGAAACAGGACAACCCCTGGTGGCAGTCGAAGCGGAAGGTGTCTTGGAGGGTCAGGCGTTTTTCGGGGGGTGGTGCGGTTTCGACGAACATGATGCCTCTGTGATGGTGGTGGATTGCAAAACAGCCGTAGATCGGACACGGCACGGGGAAGTATTGTATCCCTGCGGGCTGGTCTCTGCAAGCGGCGAATGGCTTGCGTGCCTTTGCAGACTTGGATGACCTTATTTTCGAGGGGGTGTCCGCTGACATGAAGTTACACGAGTATCAGGCCAAGGAGATCTTCAGGGGGGCCGGTGTCCCGGTGCCCGATGGAGTGGTGGCGAGTTCGCCGGAAGAGGCTGCCGAAGCGGTGCGGCGCGTGAAAGGTCCGCCCTGGGTTGTCAAGGCCCAGGTGCATGCCGGTGGACGGGGTCAGGGAGGGGGCGTCAAGGTGGTCGGCAGTCCGGAGGAGGCGGTGGCGGCTACTGGAAAGCTTCTCGGGGCGCCGCTTGTTACCAAACAGACGGGTTCCCGGGGGGTGCGGGTGAACCAGGTCCTGATCGAGGAGGGGATGGAGATCGACCGGGAGCTCTACCTCGGCATGGTGATCGATCGGACGTCGGCCTGCCCTGCGATGATCTTCAGCCCTTCGGGGGGGATGGACATCGAGGCGGTGGCGGTAGAGATGCCGGAGCGTATCTTCGAAGAGGGTGTCGACCCGGCGACGGGGTGGATGCCGTTCCAGGGTCGGAACCTGGCCTACGCCTTGGATCCGCTGCCCGAACCCGCTGCGGTCAAGGGATTGATGCAGGTGATGCAGCGTGTCTACGAGATCTTCATGGCCCATGACTGCTCCCTGGTCGAGATCAACCCGCTGGCGATCACCCGTGACGGGAAGGTCGTGGCGCTCGATTCCAAATTGACGATCGACGACAACGCCCTTTTCAGACAGAAAAACTTGCTCGAGCTAGACGATCCGCGGGAAAAGGATCCGCTCGAACTGATCGCCGAGAGGCATCACCTCAACTACATCCGCCTCGACGGCAACGTGGGGGCGATGGTCAACGGCGCGGGCCTTGCGATGGCGACCATGGACGTCATCAAGATGGCTGGGGCCGAGCCGGCGAATTTCCTGGATGTGGGAGGCGGGGCCACGGAGGAGATGATCACCAGGGGGTTCGAGATCATTCTGTCGGATGACCGGGTCAAGGCGATCCTGATCAATATCTTCGGAGGGATTCTGCGCTGCGATGTCCTGGCCAGGGGCGTCGTCGCCGCGGCCCGCAAGACCGGCATCGGGGTCCCGCTGATCGTGCGCCTCGAGGGCACGAATGTCGAAGAGGGGCGGGCCATCCTGAAGGCGTCGGATCTGAAGTTCTTGGTGGCCCACGATCTGGCCGAAGCGGCGCAACTCGTATCCAGAAATCTTTCCTGAAGCGGGTCGATTATGAGTATATGGGTGGATGAAACAAGTCGGGTGGTGGTCCAGGGGATCACGGGCAAGGAAGGCACCTTCCATACGGAGCGGATGATCGATTACGGCACGGTGGTGGCGGCGGGTGTCACCCCGGGCAAGGGGGGCGGCAAGGCGGTGCGCGGTGTGCCGGTCTTCCACTCCGTTGCCAGGGCGGTGGCGGAGGAGGGCGTCAACGTCGCCTGCATCTTCGTTCCGCCTCCGTTTGCGGCCGATGCGGTGATGGAGGCCGCTGCGGCGCAGATCCGGGTGATCGTCTGCATCACCGAGGGGATCCCGGTGCTGGACATGGTGCGGGTCGCGCATTTTTTGCGCGGGAAGGAATGCGTTCTGATCGGGCCGAACTGCCCCGGCATCATCTCGCCGGGCAAGACCAAGGTGGGGATCATGCCGGGGGATATTCACAGGCCGGGGCCGATGGCGGTCCTCTCGCGCAGCGGGACCCTCACCTACGAGGTGGTCGACCAACTCACGCGCGTGGGGTTGGGGCAGTCGACCTGCATCGGGATCGGCGGGGACCCCATCGTCGGGACCTGCTTTATCGACCACCTCGAACGGCTGAAGGACGATCCGGAGACGAAAGGGGTCGTTCTGATCGGAGAGATCGGCGGGACCGCCGAGGAGGAGGCTGCCAGCTATGTGGCGGCGTCTTTCCCCAAACCGGTGATCGCTTTCATCGCCGGGCGGACGGCGCCGCCGGGGAGGCGGATGGGCCACGCGGGCGCCATCATCTCCGGCGGGAAGGGGAAGGCCCAGGACAAGATCGAGGCGCTCGAACGGGCCGGAGTTACCGTGGCGCACGACCTCGGCCGCTTCGGGCAGACCGCCCTCGAGGTGATGGCGGCCGCGGGCGTCCAACCGAACCTTGCTTGACTCCTGCATAGGCGAGTGATAGCATATTTCTATTCGTAAGCGGGGATGGGGCCTTTGCCGAGCTTTGCACTGCGGAGGCAAGCATCCTGCCAGGACGATAAGAGCCGCCTTTCCGATGTCATCTTTGCATTTGCGGCTGAGGGGGGACGCATGAACAAGATCCTGGATATCGCTGAACGCCTGAAGGAAAAGCAGCGCGAAGAGCAGATCGAAGCGAACCGCCAGAAGCTGGAAACGATTCAGAGGACGATCCATTGTTCTCTTTGCTCTTTCAAGTGCGGCATGTGCGGGCATCATTTCAACAGCACCGATGCCTTTTGCCCTCCGGAAACCGCTACTGCCGAGATCAGTCTCTGCGAAAGCTGCCGAGAGGAGTTCGAGGACTTTCTGGCGCAGGTGTCGGGCAGGAAGGGCCGCCGGATGTTCTGGCATAACAAGGAATGGGTTCAGCTCTGGTCGGCTTGGCTCGACTATCGTGAAGCCATCGTGAATTTTAGGAAATCTTACGAATTCAGGCGTTTGATCCAGGAATTGGATGTCTGATTCCTGAGGTTGGAGGTCGCTGTATGTTTGGCATCGGCATGCCCGAACTGATTATCATCCTGATCATCATCCTGATCATCTTCGGGGCGGGAAAGCTTCCGGAGATCGGGAGCGGTATCGGCAAGGGGATCAAGAATTTCAAGAAGGCGACACACGAAGCACAGGAAGAGATCGAAGCCCCTGCAGATCAGGAAAAGGAAGACAAGGGTAAATCCTGATGCTCATGCGGGGTTTGCCTAAGGTTGAAAAGACGCCCATACCGGGACCCTCGTCCGGGTATGGGCGTTGCTTGGACAGGCTCTAGAACGGGATATCGTCCTCGGGCATGGAACCGGGTGCCTCATCCGGGAACGGCGGTTTGTCCGGGGCGCTCGGGCGCCCGGCGCCGGAGGCCGAGTCGAGCATCTGCATGTTCTGGGCAACAATCTCGGTGGTGTACCGCTTGTTGCCGTCGCGGTCTTCCCAGGATCGTGTCTGCAGCTTGCCTTCGATGTAAATCTGACTGCCTTTCTTGAGATATTCGCCGCTGACTTCAGCCAGCCGGCGCCACAGTACGATGCGGTGCCATTCGGTCCTTTCCTGCCTTTCCCCGGTGTTCTTGTCTTTCCACTCATCGGAGGTGGCCAGGCTCAAAGTCGCCACGGCGTCACCGCCCGGTGTATAGCGAATCTCAGGATCCTTTCCCAGTCGCCCGACCAAAATGACTTTGTTGACTCCCGCCATGCCTTTTCTCTCCTTGTGTTTTAAATTGCGGATTGATGTCGATGCCTCTGCGCTGCTCCGATTCGAGAGCGAATGCGAGGCAGGGGGGCCTTTCAGAGCCGAAAACCGGCGGGCTAAGACCCTTGAGCGGTGGCATCCGGTTTGGGGGTTTCTTATATCACGGGATCGCATATTGATCAATCCCCCGGAAGGCGGGTCGACCTTCGGCGTACGGGCGGTTCTTTGCTTGACTCAGGTGAACGAAAAGGGTAAGGTCCTGTTTATTTTATGAATAAAACTATTCCCCGGCGCTTTGGACTTTCGTTGCCCGGCGGCGGGCCGAGAGCCGGTTTGAAGGTGTCTGCACCTGCCGGTTTGGGGTTTGGTTCAGACGTCTTCGTGGGATGTCCTGCATTGGTGGTGGTGTTTGGAGGTTTGTCATGCTGAAGGTGATTCCCTTGGGGGGATTGGGCGAGATCGGGTTGAACATGATGCTCTTCGAGGCCGCGGAGACCATCCTGGTGGTGGACTGCGGTTTGATGTTCCCGGATGAACATATGCCGGGGGTCGATCTGGTGATCCCCAGCTTCGGGTATCTCGAGGACAAGCGGGAGCGGGTCAAGGCGGTGATTCTGACGCACGGCCACGAGGACCACATCGGTGCCATGCCCTTCTTCCTCCGTGAGTTCGATGTGCCTGTCTATGGGACGCGGTTTACCCTGGCCCTTCTGGAGGAAAAGCTGAAGGAGCACAACCTGGCGGGAAAGGTGGATCTGAGAGAAGTCCGGGCCGGGGGGCGGACCAGTGTGCCGCCCTTCCATGTCGAGTACATCTCGGTCAGCCACAGCATCGTCGACGGCGTGGGGCTCGCGATTCAGACGCCCGAAGGCCTGCTGATCCATTCCGGCGATTTCAGGATCGATCCGACGCCCGTGGATAGTCAGTTCACCGACCTGGTCCGTTTTGCGCACTATGGAGAAAGCGGGGTGCTCCTGTTCTTTTCGGATTCCACCAACGCCGAAAAGGAGGGTTCCACGCTGAGCGAACGGGAGGTGACCCGGACGATCGAGGAGATCTTTCGCCAGGCGAAAGGAAGGGTCATTGTCGCGGCCTTCGCGTCGAACATCACCCGGATCCAGCAGGTGATCCTGCTTGCCATGAAATACGGCCGCCGCATCGTGTTCAACGGCAAGAGCATGATGACCAATGTCATGATTGCGAGGAGGCTCGGCTTCATCGATATGCCGGATGACCTCGAGATCAGCGAGCGGCAGATCGGCCAGTTCGCCGACGAGAAAATCACCGTGCTCACGACCGGCACGCAAGGCGAGCCCATGTCGGCGCTGGCGCGGATGGCCCAGGGCGCCCACCGGACGATCCAGATCAAACCGGGCGATACGGTGGTGCTCTCATCGCGGTTCATTCCCGGAAACGAGCGGGCGATCACCAATATCATCAACCGCCTTTACCGTCTGGGGGCCGATGTCATCTACGAAAAGGTTTCCGAGATCCATACCTCCGGCCATGCCAGGCAGGAGGAACTGAAGACGATGCTGAGTCTGGTCAGGCCGCGCTATCTCGTGCCGGTCCACGGGGAGTATCGCCATCTGATCAAGCATGCCCGCCTGGGCGTGGAGATGGGAATGGCCCCCGAACAGACCCTGGTCGTAGAGGACGGCGCCGTCCTGGTCTGCGAAGGAGGGAAGGTGAGTGTTCAGGGCCAGGTGGAGACCGGCCGCATCATGGTGGACGGCAAGGGCGTCGGGGATGTGGCCGAAATGGTGCTGAGAGACCGGCGGCGGCTGAGCGGTCACGGCATGGTGATCGTTCTGCTCGCGATCGATGCACAGACCGGCGAGCCGGTTTACGGGCCGGATATCCTGTCGCGGGGCTTCGTTCTGGAGGATCAGGGCGGCTATATCCTTCAGGAGGCCAGGGAGCTGGTGCGGGCCGTCACCGACGAGTTGGCTGCATCGGCCCCGCCTGTCAATTGGAGTGATGTCGAAGAGGAGATCGAACGGCGTCTCAGGCGCTTTTTCTACAAATCTATCGAGCGGAATCCATTGGTGCTGCCACTGATCATCTCGGTTTGATCGTCTGTCGGATGCGCTTCCGATGCTGCGGAAATCATGGCGTGCACCATCGACTGCACAAGATTGTGGATGCAGCCGAATCAACCGGTTCGACATCAGCCCGAGCGAACGGGCGGCAGGCTTCCGGGAGCCGGTTTTTGCCGGGGAGGGATGCGATCGCCTGTCGACAATCCTGAATACCGAAACGGATCGAGAGGGGAAGCGGAACGTGAAGGCGAAAGAGGCGACAGAGGGCAGACCGGCTGCGCGAACGTATTCCATCAAGAGCGAGATCAAAGGTCTCCTGCTTTCCTGCCTGACGGTTTTCCTCGGGGGGAGCCTGTTGAGCTACCACCCGCAGGATCCCCTTTTCTGGAATGTGACCGTTTTTTCCTGGAAGGCAGGCAATCTCTTCGGTACGGCGGGGGCGCACCTGGCCGGTTTTTGCCTGACCCTGACGGGTTTTGGGGCCTTGTGGCTGGTGCTGCTGCTGGGGGTGTTTTCCATCCTGGCCTTCAAGCGGCGCCCGATGCCGCCTGGGTTGAAAACAGCGTCGGCGATGCTGGCCTTGCTCGTTTCGACTGCCGTTCTGATGCACCTGCATTTTCCTGGGGGGGTCCTGATCCGCGGCGGGACGCTCATGAGCGGGGGGTTGGTCGGCATGATGGCGGCCCGTATGAGCATCCGGCTTTTCAATCCGACCGGCGCCTACATCCTGGGCCTGACGGTGTTTGTCGTCGCGTTCATGATATCGACCCGCTTGTCGCTCGGCTGGCTTTGCGATACCCTCTGGTCCTTCGTCATGCGGGGCGTGCGCAGGGTCTCGGAAGGGATCCTCGAGCGCCGCGAACGGAGGGTCCGCATCCACAAGACGAAAACCGCGCACGAACGGCTCAAGTCCCGGCGGAAGGTCACGATTGTCGAGCCGCCGAGGCGCCCGGAAAAGGCCCCCGAGCAGGAGGTCTTCGCCTTCGTGAAGGAGAGCGGCGGGTTTGCGCTTCCTCCTCTCGACCTCCTGAACGATCCACCGGAGAGGCAGGATGCCCGGGTTCAAAAAGAAAGCCTCGAAATGAACGCGCGCATGCTGGAAAAGAAGCTCGGGGATTTCGGGGTGGAGGGCGAGGTCGTGGAGATCCTGCCCGGGCCCGTGATCACGCTCTATGAGTACAAGCCGGCGCCCGGTGTGAAGATCAGCAAGGTGGCGGGGCTTTCGGACGACCTCGCGCTCGCCCTGCGGGCGGCGAGCATCCGGATTGTCGCTCCGATCCCGGGCAAGGCCGCCATCGGGATCGAGATCCCCAATCATCAGCGCGAACTGGTTTGTCTGAAAGAAATTTTGTGGAGCGAAACATTCAAGCAGACAACGTTCAAGCTCCCCATCGCGCTCGGCAAGGATATCACCGGGGAGCCGGTCATTGCCGATCTCGCCAAAATGCCTCACCTGCTGGTTGCCGGGGCGACCGGCACGGGCAAGAGCGTCTCGATCAACACCATCGTCAACAGCCTGCTTTTCAAGATGCTGCCGGAGACCGTCCGGTTCCTGATGATCGACCCGAAGCGGATCGAACTCTCCGTTTACCAGGACATCCCGCATCTCCTCCACCCCGTCGTGACCCAGCCGAAGGAGGCGACGAAGGCCCTTCGATGGGCGGTGAGGGAGATGGAGCGGCGCTACATGCTGCTCTCCGACCGGGGTGTCCGGAATATCCAGACATACAACGCCAAGGTGCTGAAGGAAGACACCCCTCCGGCGGAGGGTGAAGCGGCCGATGATGGCAGGCCGCGGGTACTGCCTTACATCATCCTGGTCATTGACGAACTGGCCGACCTGATGATGGTTTCGTCCAAGGAGGTCGAAGACGCCATCGCCCGGTTGGCCCAGATGTCCCGCGCGGCCGGGATCCACCTGATCATCGCCACGCAGCGGCCGTCCGTGGATGTCCTGACCGGTGTCATCAAGGCCAACTTTCCGGCCCGGATCTCTTTCCAGGTATCCTGCAAGGTGGACTCGCGGACGATCCTGGACCGCATGGGTGCCGAGACCCTCCTCGGGGATGGCGATATGCTCTTCCTGCCGCCCGGGGTGGGGCGCCTGACCCGCATCCACGGCGCCTATGTATCTGAGGAGGAGGTTCAGCGGGTGACGGAGTTTCTGCGGGGGCAGCGGAAGCCGCAGTACGACGAATCCGTTCTGGCGGAGGTGGCTCAGGACGAGGAGGCGGCCGAAGAGGGAGCCGAACTTGACGAAAAATACGACGAGGCGGTCGCGCTGGTCCTGCAGACCGGCCAGGCTTCCATTTCCATGGTGCAACGGAGGCTCCGGGTCGGGTACAATCGTGCTGCACGCATGATCGAGGCGATGGAGAGGCAGGGGATCGTCGGGCCGTCGGACGGTGTCCGTCCACGCGAGGTCTACGGCAGCCGATAGGGCGGGGGCGGCCGTGGTGTTGAGGCGCCCTTGCCGCTGCACCCGTCCCGACGGGTGAAGAGCGGCCGTGGATCTGTGCGGCGCCGGATGTGGTCGATGGTGTGCCCATCCGGAAGCGTCTATACGGTGCCGAGGGGTTTGCGATCGTGACCGGCGCCTCTGCGCCTGCTCAGTCCCGCCCCTCCGGGGTGGGTGATGGTTTGGTTGAAACCCATAAAAACAAGCGGATGTGCCGAGACGACCTGCAGGTTGCTGTGCGGGAAACCTGCAGATCGACGCCGACGTCCGCCAAGAAGACAGTTTCCCAATGGAAACCGGGCAAGAAGGAGCTTGGCAGAGATGGTAAAACGGTGGTTGGTTGTTTGTCTGATGGTGATGTTGGCGATGCCGGCAGTCTTGGCCCATGCCGGGGACGAGCCGGAGCTGGGAGCCCTTTTCGATGGGATCCGGGAGCGTTATGGATCCCTGGCGGGGTTGACGATGCCCTATACCCGGGAGGTTCTCACGCGGTCGATGAGCATGCTGGGCACCAAGGGCGGCGGCGACTCGGCCGCGGGGAGGATTTTTTTCAAGTCGCCCCATTTCCTGCGTATGGAGCAGGCGAGCCCGCGGGTGGAACTCCTTGTAACGGACGGCGAGACGATCTGGTGGTACGTCCCCGATGAGCGGGTGGTGCATCGCAACTCCGCCGATCGCTTCGGTCAGGAACTGCGGCTTTTGAACGATATCTTCCAGGGGCTTCTGACGGTGGAAGAGCGGTTTGCCGTCTCCTACGGCGGGGCCGCGGAGGATGGGTCCGAGCAGATCGTCCTGCGGCCGGATCCGCCCTGGGAGGAGATCGATCACGTCGTGATCGGCGTCGCCCCGGATCACAGGATCCGGAAGGTGGCTATCCATAACATGCTGGGGAGTGTCACCACGTTCACCCTCGAGGAACCCGAACCCAAGACGTCCTTTCCCGAGGGTTTTTTCCGTTTTGTGCCGCCCGAAGGGGTCCGCACGATCGTGAACGGGGAGCAATAACCCGGGTGGGCGATGCCGGCGCGTTGGCGAAGTGCGATGTCAGTGAACCATGACATGCGAGAGCAGGTGCCCGACCCGGTTCAGGTCCTGGAGGCTCGTTGCCGGCATGAAGTGGTGGATATACGGCAGAGCCGCCTGCATCCCCCGGCAGACAGGCTGGTAACCGGGGTCGCCGGCGAGCGGGTTGAGCCAGATGACGGTGTGGGCCTTTCGGCGAAGGACCTTCATCTCTTTTTCCAGGAGGGTCTTGCCGCCGAGATCCCAGCCGTCGCTCAGGATGAGGAGGACGGTGCGCCGGTTCAGCATCCGCATGCCCTGTGTGGTGTTGAACTGGTGCAGGCTGTACCCGATGCGGGTCCCCCCCGACCATTCGGGCATCTCTTCCGACATGCGCTGGAGTGCTTTTTCGATGTTCAGATGCTTGACGACGAAGGTGATGGATTGCAGCACGGTGGAAAAGACGAACACCTCGGCCTTGGAGCCTATCCCGCGCAGTCCGAGCAGAAAGGGCATGATAAACCGGGCGTACTTGTCCATGGAGCCGCTCACGTCGGCCAGGATCACGAGCCGCTTGAGGCGCTGCTTTTTGCGGCGGAAGAAGAGCTCGACCGGCATGCCTTCGTATTTGAGGCTCCGGCGCATGATCCTCCGGAAGTCCAGCCGGCCGTGTTTGACGGTGGCCTTGGGCCTGCGCGACCGCTCGATCCGGAAGGGCTCCATCAGCCGTTTGAGGGCCAGCCTTGCCACCGGGATGTCTGTCTGGTCGAAGCGCGATAGATCCTTCTTGCCGATCGTGGAGATCGGGCTGTAGGTCCTGCCTTCCATCCACTCCTGGGAGGGCTCCGGTTTCCTCGAATGCACGATCTTCTCGGCCGGCATATCCTGCTCGGGTTGATCCGGGGGCGATGAGCCGTCTTCGCCTTCGTCCTGGGTGGGATGCCCCGGGGTCGTCTCGGGCGGGGGCGGTTCATCGATCTCGATATCCTGCCAGAACCGGTCGAAGAGATCTCCGAACTGGCTCCATTCGATCTGATTGGTGCAGAGATTGGTCCGCAGGGCGGCCGCGAACACGTCCCTGTCCAGGCTCAGACAGCCGATGCTCCGCAGCGCGTCGTGAACGCTGCTCTGGAACATCCGAAAGCCCTGTCCCCGCAGGAAATCGGCGAAGTGGACGACCTTTCCGGCCAGGCCGGAGGGGATTCCGCCCTCCGGATCAGAGGAATGCGGCCGCTTGTTCATGGCTTACCCAGATCTCTTCCCGGAATCGCTTCAGGTCTTCCTGGTACTTGAGGATGCACCCCAGGGTTTCGATGACGACCGCCTCTTCGAGATACTCTTTGTGCAGGGCAAGCAGGGCCTGCGCCCAGTCGAGCGTTTCGGAGATCCCGGGTTTTTTCAGAAGGTCGATCCCCCTGATTTTCTGCATGAAGCGGGTGATCTGCGCGGCGAAACGGGCCTCGATGTCCGGGATTTTGGCCATGATGATGGCGTATTCCTTCTCGAAAGAGGGGTAGTCGATCCAGTGGTATAAGCAGCGCCTCTTGAGTGCGTCGTGGACATCGCGGGTGCGGTTGGATGTGACGATGACCATCGGGCGCTTCCGGGCCTTGATGGTCCCCATCTCGGGGATCGTGATCTGGAAGTCCGAGAGGATTTCCAGCAGGAAGGCCTCGAATTCCTCATCCGACCGATCGATTTCGTCGATGAGGAGGACCGGCGGGTTGTCGTCCGATCGGAGGATGGCCTCCAGCAGGGGGCGTTTGATGAGGAATTTCGGGCTGTAGATGGCTTGCTCGATGTCCTCCGGGTTGCTGTTTCCATCCTGCTGGAGCCGAATGTGCATGAGCTGTTTGGGATAGTCCCACTCGTAAAGAGAGGTGGAGGCGTCCAGCCCTTCGTAACACTGCAGACGGATCAGGTCGGTCTGAAACAGGTGCGACATGACGACGGCGACTTCCGTTTTTCCCACCCCCGGTTCCCCCTCGAGGAAGATGGGTTTTTCCAGGCGGTGAGCGAGATAGAGGACGGTTGCGAGAGCGCGGTCGGCAATGTAATGGGCTTTGCCCAGTTCTTCCACAACCTGGTCGATATTTTCGAATCGGGCGATCAAGATGGGTTCCTCCTGACAGGCGATGCGCTTGAAATGGGCTCTCTCAAAGGCGATGGATAAAGCACAGGCCGCGGCGGGCCGTGCGTTGACCGGGCGAGTGTGCAGATGCAGGAATGGCCTATCAGGGAGGGAAACAAAAGTCAACCCTCTTCGCCGTCCCGATTCGGGCCGCGGTTGCTGAGGGGACACCCCTGCCCGCTGCACCCGCACGAGGCGCAGGGGTCTTTGCGCGAAAAACGCCGGTAAATGTGACGTACCACGTACACGGCGGCCAGGACTACGAGCACCCAAACGACGATGGTTTCCAGCATGGCGGTGATGCCTCCTGTTCCGTTTTTGCCCCTGATGGTTTGTGAACCAGCGGCCGTCCGGAAACGATGATCCGGATTTGCGGATTGGAAACGGGGTTGTACCGGGAAATCATTTGCGGATGAATACAAATGAGTTTCCATCCGGAAATGGTCCTTTTTACCTATCTCGGCGTCAATCTGCACGTTTGCCTCTGAAGCGAGCCGGTGATCGCCGCACAAGCAAACGCGCAGATTGACGCCCGGGTCGACAAGCAAGACCATTTTGGTATTACTTAATACTATGGCTTTCGGACATCTTTTCAAGGCCCGTGGCTGTTTCATTGCTTGACCAAAATGGATAATGGCCACAGAATACGCTCCGGGAGGGTGGTGCGAATGGAAAAGGATCCTGAAAAACGGCTGCGGGCGGCGGCCCTTGGCATCCGTATCCTGATGGGGTGGGTTCTGCTCTGGTGGGTCTTGCCGGTTGCAGCGACGGTCGCCGCCGGGTCGAGGTGCCTGGGTGCGCTCCAGGGCGGGGAGGCGGTGCTCGTGAGCGCACCGTCCAGCCGGGCGGTCCTGGCGCGGAACGAATCCCTGGGCTGTGTGCCGGCCTCGACCTTGAAGATCCTGACGGCCTTCGCGGCCATCCACGAAATGGGGCTGGATCACCGGTTCCCCACCGACATTTTTCTCGACCCGTCCAGAAACCTGATCGTCAAGGGCTGGGGGGATCCGCTTCTGACCTCCGAGTCCTTAGCGGACCTCGCACACCGGTTGTCCGGCAGGGTATCCAGCTTCAACGATCTCGTGATGGACGATACCTATTTCGACCAGGACATCCGCATCTGCGGTCGAGGCGCGTCCACGAACCCGTATGATGCGCCCGTCGGGGCGCTGTGCGCCAACTTCAACACGGTCTGCGTCACGCGGGACGGCCGGGGCCGGCTGGTTTCGGCCGAACCGGAGACGCCCCTCATCCCTTTTGCCTACGAAAAGGTCCGCGCGCTCGGTGTTCGTGAGGGGCGTGTGACCTTCACCCATGAGAGGGCCGAGGCGACGTATTACGCCGGGCATCTGCTCCGGCACTTTCTCGAGAAGGAGGGGTGCCGTATGCTGGGGGAGGTTCGCAGGGGGGCTGTCCCGGCCGATGCCGAGCGGGTTCTGCGCTTCGAATCGGCTTTCACCCTCGAGACGGTTCTCGAGCGCATGCTCGAATTCTCCAACAATTTCGTCGCGAACCAGGTCTTCATCGCCATGGGGGCGCGGCGGTACGGGGCGCCCGGCACGGTGTCGAAAGGGGTGCGGGTCATGGAGGATATCGCCTCGAACGTGCTCGATCTGGACGGCATCCGGATTGCCGAAGGCTCGGGGCTTTCAAGGGAAAATAGGCTGAGCCCGCTTCAGATGATCCGCATCCTCGAGGCTTTCAGCCCCTATCGGGAGCTGCTGCGGAAGAAGCCCGGCATGCTATTCAAGACCGGGACCCTGACCGGCGTCAAGAATCTTGCGGGGTATCTGGAAGGGCAGAGTGGAATTTCGTACGCGTTCGCGGTCTTTCTGGGCCCGAGCGGTGCGCAGCTCGATGGGCTTATGGACTGCATCCGCCTGGGGTTGCCGTAGGGTGGCCGGGCCGTTTCCAATCCGGAAACGGGAATGTTTCTTTATCGGCTTCGCCGGTCGACCCCACCCCCTCGGGGCGTGTCCCGGTTTCATCAATTATCGAGTAAGCGCGCAGATGGACGCCGAGGTGGACAAGAAGGTCCATTTCCGGACGGAAACACTAAAGACAGGAGTGGATTGTACCATGCGACATTCGCTTTCATCCTTGATCGGGGCGATTATGCTGGTGGTGGCTGTTTCCCTGTGCGCCTTCGCGCAGTCGGAATCGGAGTTGCAGACGGGTGTGGTCTGCGTGCAGGGAAAGGTCTTTTATCGTTCTCCCGTCGATGCCGGTCTGGTCCCCTATCCTGAGGTCACGGTTTCGGCCTGGCGGCACGGCACGGAGGAAGGGCTCGGCGAGACGAAAACAGGCGCCGACGGGGCCTACCGTATCGATTTGCCGGTGCAGCAGGACGGACGGGTGGACCTGCGTGTCTGGGGTGCCCAGCGCATCGGCGGCACGGGGTTTTACTGCAGGGGGGCGGCCGAAGATGTTTCTTTCGGAGGAGTGCCGCCAAAGAGCGAAAGCGGCTGCATCGAAGTGGATATCGTCACTGAGTGCGACGACAGGGTGCCCCACCGCTTCCGGTGAACGTGCCGGCTGGGGAAGATATCCTGCCGGTCCGTTTCCAGATGCGGGGGATGCGTTCCGCGGCTGAAGGACTCCGGCGCGCTGTGCTCTTTCGGTTCTTGAAGTCTTCTCTTATCGAAAATTTACTTTGCTTCAACAAGGCCTCGAATCTGAGGATGGAAGCGTTTTCATCACCTGTTTTTTCGGGCGTGGTGCGTGGGCCGATGCCGGCGGGACTTGTTTTTTAATGGATACCCAGCGGAAATTGTTGGCAATCATGGTCGAGTTTTTTATGCGGAGATGAGGGCTCTTTGCTAATATCAAGGAAATCAAACGGTTGCGCGTGGGCGACTTGCATGTCACCGCGGAAGCAGACATGCAGATTGCTGCCGAGATCGGCCGATAAGCCCATTTCCGGACGGAAACTCATTGACAGATGTGTAAAACGGTATTTATAGTGTGCCCTGTGCTCCTGGCACAATCATCTAGGTCGTCTCCTTCAATCTGACTATTCTAATCTGCGCCCGTCCAAGGGCGATTGGTATATATCCGAGTGTTTCCACCGGGGAAGACGCACTTTCCTGCGGAGTTGGACAAGGCCCCAATCTGAGTGGATGCGTGTCGTGTGCGAGTCAGCGCGCAGCAGCGCTGGCAGATTGAGGCCAACGTGGGTGTGAAACAGGGTCGTTCTCCTGTGAGAGCGCGGTGGATTCCCCTTCATTCAAGAACAGTACGCTCGGTCAGCTGCGTCGATTGATTCCATACTTGATCTGAAACATTGACATCCTTCAACATTCTGAAACCGAACAACTCGCTCAAGGTTATATGCTGGTCCCGTCGAGAACCGGTGCAAGGTCAGGTCCCGTTTTGTAGCATGGTCTTTTGCTCACCTGGTAACTTCAAACGATGGAGGCACGGTATGAAGAAGAGTGGTTGGGGTGTTTGGATCGTCCTGGTAGCGGCCTTTTTGATGCTGGCCCCAAGTGGACGTGTGGTGGCTGCAGAACCTATCATCATCGGTTGTCCTCTGCCGACCGCCTTCCTGTACGGCTGGGATGCGGAGCGCGGCGTGCGCCTGGCGGTCGATGAGATCAACGCCCAGGGCGGTGTCGACGTAGGCGGCGAAAAGCGGATGTTGAAGGTGGAGCTGATCGACACACGGGATCTCGAGCCCGGCGTGCCGGTGAGCGAGGCCCTCCTCGCCGTCGAAAAACTGATCCTCGAGAAGAAGGCCGACTTCATCGTCGGCGGTCCTGTCCGCTCCGAAGCGGCTCTGGCGGCCATGCCGCTCCTTTCCAAGCATCGGAAGGTCTCGATCGTCACCAGCGGCGTCCTCAGCCCCAAGTACCACGCCATGGTGGCGCAGGATTACGACAAGTACAAGTACTGCTTCCGGATCCACGGCGAGGCGAAGCAGCTCGTGACCGAGATCATGGACTGCCTCGAGCACATCAAGGCGACCTTCGGCCTGAACAATCTCTTCATCATGGTGCAGGACGTGGCCCACGCGCGGGCGGCGGGCAAGATCCTCGGCGACATCGCCCTGAAGAAGGGGTGGACGGTCTCCGGCACGGAGATCTTCCCAACCGGCACCGGGGATTTCTCCATGGGGCTCATCAAGGCCCAGAAGACCGGGGCGCAGGTCCTGAGCCTGTGGATGGACATGCCCGAGAGCTCCATCCTCCTCAAACAGTGGTACGACATGCAGCTTCCGGCCCTGCCGTTCGGGTCGACCCTGGCGGCTGCCGAACAGCCCGGGTTCTGGAAGGCCACCGAAGGGAAGGGGGCCTACTGCCTCGCCAACGTGGTCAATGCCGGCAACGCCCCGAGCAACGCCACCCCCTGGACCATGAAATTCTATGACGCCTATACCCAGAAGTGGGGGATCGAACCCGAAGGGCTCGGCTCTTCCAGCAGCTACATGGCGATCTACACCCTGAAGGATGCGGTCGAACGGGCAGGAACGCTCGAGAGCGGCGCTGTCATCACGGCGCTCGAACAAACCGATCTGATGGGTGTTTACGGCCGCCTGCGCTTCGACCCGAAGAGCCATCAGGTGATCCCGTCTTACGACCCGCAGGAAGGCGCGGTCGGGAGCATCTTTCAGTGGCAGGACGGCAAGCGCGTGGTGGTCTTCCCCGAATCGATCGCCATGGGCAAGATCATCCTGCCGCCGTGGATGAAGATGAAGCAGTAGCGGTTCCGTCGACGGCTTTTCATGCCGGGTCGCCCGCCGGAACACGCGCCGGCTGGCCGGCCCGGCCCGAACCAATGGAGGGCATTCGGGCGGCGTCATGGATATCTTCATATACGGTATTTTCAACAGCATTTCTCTGGCCCTGATGGCACTCGGCTTCGCCCTGGTCTACGGTATCAGCCGGGTCCCCAATTTCGCCCACGGCGCCCTGTACGTCGTGACGGGCTTTCTTACCTGGGGTTTTCTGCGAACGCTCCACCTGAACTACTTCCTCAGCATCCTTCTGGCGATGCTCATTACGGGCATCGCCGGGGCCCTGATCTATCAGTTGATCCTGGTGCGCGTCAGGGGGATGGCCATATCGGAGATTATCGCCTCTTATGCTATGGGGCTCGCGATCATCGAGGGCTTCCGCTGGTGGGGGTTCAAGGGGATGACCTATACGCTTCCGGTCTTCGTGGAGGGCAGCATCACGATCGGTGATATTCCGATCGACTGGCAGAGGATCCTGGTGATGGCGGTCGGGGCGGCAGTGGTCGGGTTTCTGTGGCTTTTCACCCACTACACGAAGATCGGTCTGGCCCTTCGGGGGATGGCTCAGGACGAGCGGGCGTCCCTCATGCTCGGGATCGATTCGGACCGGATGGCGGTCGTGGCAATGAGTTTTGGCGCTATGCTGGCCGGGCTCGCGGCCATCATGCTGCTGCCCCTCGGCAACATCGTGGTCGAGAAGGGATACGACGTGCTGATCCTGGCCATCGCGGTCTGCATCGTCGGGGGTCTGGGAAGCTGGATGGGGGCGGTCGTGGCCTCTTTTCTGATCGGCTTCGCCCAGATCTTTACGGTGGTTTACCTGGGGGCCCATTTCCAGATGGTGGTTGCGCTCCTGGCCATCATCGTCACGCTGGTTCTGCGCCCTTCGGGTCTTTTCGGACGTCAGAAGGAACTGGAGGAAAGGGTTTAAACACTCATGACCGAACAGCGTCGCAAAGAACGGCTGGACCGGGGGATCAAGGTCCGCACCGACGGGCTCTACGCCCTCATGTCCTGGCGCGAGTTGTCCTATCTGACCCTGCCCCGGCTGGTCCTGATCGTGGGCATCATCATCCTGCCGCTCGTCTTGCCGAGCCTCTACTGGCAGCGGGTGGTCTCCATCGTCTGCATTTACGCGCTTCTGGCGCTGAGCTTCGACTTCCTGGCCCACTACGTCGGCCTGGTGTCGCTCGGCGGCGCCTTTTTCATCGGGGTCGGCGGCTACATCGCCGCCATTCTGAACACCTCCTTCGGGTTGCATCCCCTTCTGACCGTCCCGATCGCCACGGTGTGCGGGGCGGTCATCTGCACGGTGTTACTCCTGCCGTGTCTGCCGCTGCGCGGGGTCTATTTCGCGATCGTGACCCTCATGTATCCGCTGCTGCTGGCACGGGTCATCGAGGCCCTCGACATCCTGGGCGGGACCGACGGCATCATGGGGATCGAGAGCTTCCCGAACCAGTGGGTCGAGGAGTATCTGGTCATCCTGCTGGTGCTCCTTTTCCTGTTCGGGATCCGGCGTCTGGTCAATCTCGACATCGGGCTGGTCTTCCGCGCGGTGAAGGACAACGATCAGGCGGTGCGTGCTTCGGGCATGAACGTGACGTATTACAGGGCCATGGGGGTGTTCATCGCCTCGGCCCTCGGCTGCCTCGGCGGTGCGTGCCTCGTGCACATCTACATGTGGTCCGGGATTTCGCTCTTCGCGCTCGATTTTTCCATTCTGCCCATCGCCGCGACGGTGATCGGCGGTGGCGGAACGCTGGTGGGGCCGGTCCTCGGGTGCTTCATCCTGGTGCCCGTCTCCGAGCTTCTGAGGGCATTCGGGACCTTGCGCATCGTCTTTTATGCCCTCATCCTCATGGCCTTCGTGGTGTTTCGCAGTGAGGGGCTCATGGTCTACGGGACCCGGAAATACCAGCAGTTCGAAAGGTGGGTGAAGGTATGAGCGCAGAACCGATCCTCGAGATCCGGGAGGTCACCAAGACCTTTGGCGGGATCCTGGCCCTGAACCGTCTGAGTTTCAATGTTTACCAGGGGGACGTCCTGGGGATCATCGGACCGAACGGATCCGGCAAGACGACGATCGTGAACTGCATCACGGGCTTCGTCAAGCCGAGCTCGGGCAGGATCTTCTTCCGCGGGAAGGAGATCAGCGGCAAGCCCCCGCACAAGATCGCCGATATGGGGGTGGCGCGCACCTTCCAGATCATGCGGCCCTATTACAGCCTGCCCGCTTACAAGAACCTGGTGATCCCCCTCTTTTCGCCGCGTGCAAAGCGGACCGGCGGCTGGCGGGGCGGCGGGAAGCTCGGCGACCGTAATACGGTCAGCATCGACATCCTGGAGGAGATCGGCTTCGAGCGCGATTCCTACGTGCCGTACAAGATGGCCTCGAGTCTTCCGACGGGCTATCTGAAGCGGTTGGAGCTGGCCCGTTGCCTGGCGCTCAAGCCCGATGTGATCCTCTGCGACGAGGTGTTCTCCGGCCTCAGCATGAGCGAGATCGCCAGCATGGTGCCTCTGATCGAGCGGCTGCAGATGGAGGGGATCACCCTCGTGATGATCGAGCACCGCCTGCGGGAGTTGTTCCGGGTGGCCAATCGGGTGGTCGTCATGAATTTCGGTGAGAAGCTGACCGAAGGGACGTCCGATGAGGTCATGGCGGATCCGCGGGTGAAGGAGGCCTACTTCGGGTCCGAGGAGATTTCGGAGGTGATGACCTATGCTTGAGGCGTCCGGCTTGATGGTCTTTTACGAGAACATGCTCGCGCTGAACAATGTCAGCATCGCGTGTGACGAGAAGCGGATCGTCGGGGTCTTCGGGGCCAACAGCGCCGGGAAGTCCACCCTCATGTACACCCTTTCGGGCATTATGGAGGACATCCGGAAAAAAGAACTGATGGCCGGCGGCGAGCGGATCACGGTGCTCGGCAGCGTCACCTACCTCGGCGAGGACATCTCCGGCTTGAAGCCGAGCATGAGGGCCCGCAGGGGGCTTATCCTCTGCCCCGAGAGGCGCCGCATCTTCAGCGAGAGCACGGTCCTCGAAAACCTGCGCATCGGCGGGTATCTGGCGAAGCCGGCCGAGGCCCGGGAGACCGAGGAATACTGCTTCAAACTGTTCCCGCCTCTGGTCAAGCTGCGCAAACGCATTGGCGGGTTCCTCAGCGGCGGGGAGCAGCAGATGCTGGCGATCGGGCGGGCGCTCATGGCGCAGCCGAAGCTCCTGCTCCTCGACGAGCCGCTGATGGGCCTGAGCCCCCTGATGCAGGCGATCCTCGTCAAGGCCACGCGGGTCATCCGCGACGAGCGTCAGGTATCGATCATCGTCACGGAGCAGTATGCACGGCCGGTGATCCCCATCGTCGACTATGCCTTCATCCTCGAGAACGGGGCGGCCGTGCTGGAAGGGGAGCGCCAGGAACTGCTCGACAACCCGGATGTGCGCTCCGCCTACTTCGGGGTCGAATCGTAGACCTAAGATGACGAAAAACCTATTCTCAGCCTTTTTTCGGGAGTTTTGGGGATTATGAAAATCAGTCCGGAGGAGCTGGCGCGGGAGGTGACCTTCACCCGGTTCGACCGCATGTGCGAGCGCTACGGCGACCGGCCGGCGGTGCTCTATCTCGGGGAGGTCTTCTCTTTTTCGCGGCTGCGTAATCTGAGTGAGCGTTTTGCCGGGGCACTGGAGGAGATGGGGGTCCGCAAGGGCGACCGGGTGATGATCTACATCAGCAACTGCGTGCAGTGGGTCATCGCCTACCTCGGGATTCAGAAGCTCGGGGCGGTCCTGGTGCCGGTCTCGCCGATCTACACCTCTTTCGAGATCGAGTACATGATCAAGGACGCCGAGGTCGAAACGGTGATCTGCCTCGATACGAACTTTTGCTATGTGCAGGAGGTCCTCGAAAAGACCGGCCTCAAGCGGGTGATCGTCACGAATCTGGTCGATCTTCTGCCGCCCTGGAAACGGGGCCTCGGCGTCCTGTTCGACAAGATCCCTCACGGAAAGTGGGAAAAGAGCGCCAAGGTTCATTCCTTCCGGTCCCTGCTCAAGCACGCGCCGCTCCAAAAGCCCCCCGAGATCGACCCCTGGAAGGATCTCTCCTACATCCTGTACACGGGTGGCACGACCGGTTTTCCGAAAGGGGTTCCGGGCAACCACATCGGCATGACCTCCTATGTGAACGACGTGACCGAGGACGTGGCGGCGGGCCACCTCAAGGAAGGCGAGGACTACTATATCGCCGTCAATCCGCTTTTCCACATCATGGCGCTTGGGCTCTTCATGGCGCTTGGCCTCAACAAAGGGAACTGCACGGCGCTCATGCCCATGCCGCAGGTCGATGCGATCCTCGAGACGATCGAGCGGCACCGGATCCGGTGGATGCTGGGGGTGCCGGCCCTCTACCGGATGATCCTGGAAAACGACCGCCTCGAACGCTATGACATCAGTTCGCTGGTCTACTGCTACTGCGGCGGCGACGTCCTGCCGCGGGAGGTCTTCAACCGCTGGAAGGAGCGTTTCGGCGTGCCCGTCTACCAGGTCTACGGGTCGACCGAGGCGGGGCACGTGACCTACAGCCGCATCGACGGCAACCCGAAGCCGACTACCATCGGCCTGCCGCTGGCAAGCCGTGAATGCCTGGTGGCGGACCCCGAGACCCTCGAGCCGGTCCCGACGGGCGAGACGGGGGAACTCCTGGTGACCTCCCCTTACACGATCAAGGAGTACTGGAAAAAGCCCGACGAGACCAGAAATTCCTACGTCAAGATCGGCGACAAGATCTTCTACCGCATGGGGGACTTCGTCAAGCAGGACGAGGATGGCCAATTGCTGTATGTGGAGCGCTCCGCGGATATCATCAAGCACAAGGCCTTCCGGGTCTCGGCCTCCGAGGTGGAGGCCGTGCTGCAAAACCATCCGACCGTGATCGGGGCCTGCGTCGTGGGTGTACCCGACCCGAAGGTCGGGGAGCGGATCAAGGCGATCGTGGTGCTGAAGGAGGACGCGCGCGGGGTGAGCGGGGCCGACCTCCTGAATTTCTGCCGGGAGCGGCTGGCCTCCTACAAGGTGCCGAGCTACATCGAGTTCCGCGACATGCTGCCGAAATCCAAGGTCGGCAAGCTTTTGAGGCGCGAGATCCGCGACGAGGAGCGCCGGCGGCTCACCAAGGAAAAGAAGATGTGACGGGATGCGTCCCGAGAGAGAAGGAGGACCCTGCGATGCGGGAGAGTGTTCTGAACGACAAGCGAATCCTCGCGGTCGATGATGAGCCGGACGTGCTCGAGGCCCTGGAAGAGCAGCTCGAAGAATTCGAGGGGCTCGTCTTCGACAAGGCCACCGACTACAAGACCGCCTACGAACTGCTCCGATCCTGGAGCTATGATCTGGTGATCCTGGACATCATGGGGGTGCGGGGCTTCGATCTCCTGAATGCGGCCGTGCATCTCGGATTCCCGGCGGTCATGCTGACCGCCCACGCGTTTTCGGTCGAGGCGCTCGAGAAGTCCGTCGAACTCGGCGCCCGGGCCTACCTCCCCAAGGAGAAGCTGGGCGAGATCGTCCCGTTCCTGGAGGACGTGCTCACCCTCAGCCACCAGGCCGGATGGAAGCGCGTCTTCGACCGGTTGGGCGGGCTTTTCAGCTCGAAGTTCGGCAAGGAGTGGCAGAAGAACCGGGAGGCGTTCTGGAAGGAGGTGCAGGAGGGGAACTACGAGCCTGCCCCCGTCATTCTGAAAAAATAAGCGCATTTCGCACGGCCGAGGCGCCGTCCATGGCGCCTGGTTCGACCGCACGCGGGCGGCGGTGCAACCGCACCGGATCTTTGTTTCATCGTTTTATCCCGGCGGGCGCGATTGCCGGCCTTCAGGCATGGCATGTTCTCCCCGCTCCCGGCAAACGATCTTTTCTCTCCATCCATAAAGTCTTTCGACAGGGCGGATCTCCAGCCCCAAAATGGGCTCGACCTGAACTCATAGAGGTGAGCCGGCGCGTGCCTTTCTTTACCGGCTGCGGGTTCGAGCCCCGTCCCGAGGAGTTCGCGGCGGGGCGTGTAACTGCTGACACATCCGGTTCCGATGAGGCTGCCCGCGCCGCTGCGGCGCGGGGAAGGAGCATCTTCCGATGCTTGAAAGCATTCTGAACAACAAGCATATCCTGATGGTGGATGACGAACCCGACGTGCTCGACGCCCTCGAGGAGCAGTTGGAGGGTTTCGAGGGGCTCCTGATCGACAAGGCCCAGGACTATGATACGGCCCAGCAGTTGCTGCACTCGTGGACCTATGATCTGGTGATTCTGGACATCATGGGAGTGCGCGGCTTCGATCTGCTGGATACCGCTGCCCACATGGAGTTTCCGACCGTCATGCTGACCGCCCAGGCCTTCAACCGGGAGGCCCTGCAGAAGTCCATCGAGCTTGGTGCCCGGGCCTATCTCCCGAAGGAGAAGCTGGGCGAAATCGTCCCCTTCCTGGAAGACGTCCTGACCCTGAGTCACCAGGCCGGATGGAAGCGGCTTTTCGAACGGCTGGGAGGCGTTTTTACGACCTCTTTCGGAAAGGGCTGGGAAAAGGATCGGAGGCGGTTCTGGGAAGAGGTTCAGCAGGGCCGTTACGAGCCCGCCCCCACCATTCTCAAAAGGTAAGCGGCGGTGGGCTGTCTTCCCGGATGGTGAAGCCGGCCGCGGCCGAGCAGCATTCCGGATGGGCGCTGCCCGGGGTGAACCCGTCGAGCAGGTGTTCGATCTGTGACCCTGGGGCCGATCGAAGACGATGGACCCTGATTTTTCGTTGGACTGTCAACCCTTTTTCCGTAGTCTCATCAGAAAAGGAGGCAGGTATGAAGGTAGCGAGCTGTCTGGGGAAGGTCTTTTTGCTGCTGGTGTGGGCCGCCCTGTGGTCGAACCCGGCCGGTCCGGATCCGGCCGCCGCCGCGGATCCCATCATCGTGGGCGCGCCGATCCCGAGGGCGAGCGGCTACGGTCAGAACGGCGAGCGGGGGATGGTCCTGGCGACCGAGGAGATCAATGCCGCCGGGGGTGTCAACGTGGGCGGCGAGAAACGCCCCATCAAACTCGAGATTATCGACAGCCGGGATGAAGAGCCTGGCGTGCCCGCCCGGGATGTGCTCCTGGCGATCGAGAAGTTGATCCTGGACACGAAGGCCCACTTCATTGCCGGGGGGCCCTGCATGTCGGAGTGCTCGATCGCCGCCATGGACCTCTACTCCCGCTATGGGATCGTGGATATCGTGGGTATCGGGTCGTACACCCCCACCTGGGACCAGAAGGTCGCCGAGAACCGGGAAAAATACAAACACTCCTTCCGGGCGAGCGGCAGCGTGAAATGGTACGTCAAGGAGGCCCTGGACCTTCTGACGAGCCTCAAGGAAAATCACGGGTTCAACAAACTCTTCATCTCGATCGACGACAGCCTCATGTGCCGCAAGGCCGCGCAGATCGTCGAAGAGAAGACCAAGGCCATGGGCTGGGAGATCACCGGCTTCGATAAACACCCCATCGGCACCACGGATTACACGGTGCCGATGACCGAGTGCAAGAAATCGGGCGCCCAGGTCCTTTTTGTCTGGGCGTATGCCCCCGAGACCTCCATCATGATCCGGCAATGGGCGGACCTCGAAGTGCCGGCGCTGCCGCTCGGATTCATCGGGGCGGCTGAAGACCCAGGTTTCTGGGAGGCCACGGGCGGCAAGACCGCTTATGTCGTGGTGAATCTCTCGGAGGCCGGCGCGACGCCCTCCGACGTGACCCCGAAATCCCGTGCCTATTACGAGGCCTACAAGAAGCGTTGGGACGTACCGCCGCGCAGCACCGGGTCCGTGAGCGGGTACGAGACCATGTACATCCTGGCCGATGCCATCGAGCGGGCCGGGACCCTGGACAAGGAGGCGGTCATTGCGGCCCTCCAGAAAACCAACCTTCAGTTGGTGCGGGGGACGGTCCGCTTCGATGAAAACCATCAGATCGTCTACGGATACGACCCTCAGACGAGCGTGCTCGGGAACTGGATTCAGTGGCAGGACGGCCAGAGGGTGACCATCTTCCCAGAGGCCGCTGCTACAGGCGAACTGAAGCTGCCGCCCTGGATGAAGAAGTAGCCTGGTTTCCATCCGGAAATGGTCTTTTTGGCCCATCTCGGCGTCAATCTGCCCGTTTGCTTGTGCGGCGACCTGCAGGTCGCCTCCGCGCAAACGCTTGATTTCCTTGATATTGGCCAAAAATCCTCATTTCCGGATCGGAAACGGGGTTCTACCGGGAAATCATTTCCGGATTGGAAACTGGATCGTGCCGGATAAGGCATTTCCGGACCGACAACCCAAAGCCGAGGTGCGGGCATGGAGATCCTGATCTACGGGGCGGTGAACAGCATGGTCTTCATGCTGCTGGCCGCCGGCTTTGCGCTCGTTTACGGTGTGAGCCGCATCCCGAACTTTGCGCACGGCGCGGTCTATGTGCTGGCAGGATTTCTGACCTGGAGCTTTCTGAACGATTTGAAGCTGCCGTACGCCCTGGCGATCCTGCTTTCGCTTGTCGTATCCGCCTTGCTGGGGCTGCTCATCTACCGCTTCGTGCTCATCCGTCTGCGTGGGATGCCTACCTCGGAGATCATCGCCTCCTTCGCTGTCAGCCTGGTGATCCTGGAGGGACTGCGGCTGCAGGGCATCGCCGGATTCAAGGGGTTCATCGGCCCGTTTTACTCTCTTCCGCCGTTTTTTGACGCCAAGATCAACATTGCCGGGGTCTTCGTGGACTTCCAGCGCCTCTTCATCCTGGGGATCGGGAGTCTGATCCTCCTGGCCATTTATCTGTTTACCCACTACAGCAAGACGGGGTTGAAGCTGAGGGCGATCGCGCAGGACGAACAGGCGGCCATGATGCTGGGGATCCACCCCGACCGGACCGCCATGCTGTCTCTGGCCCTCGGCTCCGCCCTGGCGGGCATGGCGGCGGTGCTGGTCCTTCCTCTGGGCAACCTGGCGGTGGAGCAAGGCTACCATGTTTTGATCCGGGCGCTCGCCGTCTGCATCGTGGGGGGGCTCGGGAGCTGGGCCGGGACGATCCTGGCCTCCCTCGTGCTCGGCTACACGGTGATCATCAGCAGCACGCTCCTGGGGACCGTCTGGGAATCCATGGTGCTGGTCGGGACGATCATTCTCATTCTTCTGCTCAAGCCCTCCGGGCTCCTCGGCAAGCAGAAGGAGCTGGAGGAAAGGGTCTGATGGAGATGCCTCAAAGACGCAAGAAGCGCATCGACCGCAGCATTACGGTCAGGAGCCGCGGGCTCTATGCCCTGAACTCCTGGCGGGAGATGACCTTCCTGCTCCTGCCGCGGGTCGCTCTGGTCGCCGTGCTCTGCGCGCTCCCGCTGATGCTCGACATGTATTGGCAGCGTGTGTTCTGCGCCGCCGCCACATATGCCATGCTGGCCCTCGCCTTCGATTTCCTGGCCCAGTACGCAGGGCTCGTCTGCCTCGGCCTGTCCATGTTCATCGGGATCGGGGGCTACATCTCCGGGGGTCTCAACCACTACTGGGGGTGGCCCATCTGGATCACCATCCCCCTGGCTTCGGTCGCCGGCGCCGCCCTCGGCACCCTGGCGCTGGTCCTCTGCCTGCGCCTGCGCGGCGTCTATTTCGCGATCATCAGCTTCATGCTGCCGCTTTTCCTGGTCTCCTTCATCATCGCGACCAGCATCCTCGGCAGCACCGAGGGGATCAGCAGCCTCGACTACCTGCCCAACATCTGGGTGGAACAATATCTGCTGGTTGGGGCCTTGCTGATCGCGCTCTTCGGCCTTCGGCGGATGATGACGGAGGATTTCGGGGTCATCCTGCAGGCGATCAAGGACAACGATCAGGCGGTGAAGGCCTCCGGCATCGACATCACCGCTTACAAGATCAAGGCGCTTTTCATGGCCGCCCTCATCGGCTCCTTCTGCGGGGCGTACCTGTGCCACCTCTACGGCTGGCTGGGGCTGTCCATGTTCGCCATGGACTTTTCCATCCTGCCCATCGCGGCCACGGTCATGGGCGGGATGGGCACGCTCGCCGGGCCGGTGATCGGCGCCTTCGTCCTGACGCCGCTTTCCGAAGCCCTGCGCGGCTTCGGGCAGCTGCGGGTGGTCCTTTACAGCCTCATCCTCCTCGCCTTCATCCTCTACAAGCCCGAGGGGATCCTGAACTACCTCGAACGGAAGTACTTTCAGTTCGAGCGCTGGGAGAAGGTATAGCCATGACGGGAGAACGCATCCTGGAGGTCGCGAACCTGTGGAAGTCCTTCGGCGGGATTCACGCCACGAGCGGCGTCAGCTTCGATCTCCACCGGGGCGAGGTAGTCGGGATCATCGGCCCGAACGGGGCGGGAAAGACGACGCTCGTGAACCTTCTCACCGGCTTCATCAGGCCGGACGATGGGCGGATCACCTTTATGGGCGAGCGGATCGACGGCCTCCCCCCTCACAAGATCGCCCTGCGCGGGTTGGTCCGGACCTTCCAGATCATGCGCCCTTTTCACAGCATGCCCGCTTACAAGAATCTCATCGTGCCGCTCAACTCGCCGCGTGTGCGGAAGACCCGGTCAGGGGCCCTCGGCGACCTCGATTCGGTCGCTATCGACATCCTCGAAGAGATCGGCTTCGAGCGCGATGCCCGGGTGCCCTACAAGACCGCCGGTTCGCTGCCTCTAGGCTACCTGAAGCGGCTCGAGCTGGCCCGGTGCCTGGCGCTGCAGCCCGTGGTGGTCCTCTGCGACGAGGTGTTTTCGGGTATGAGCATGTCGGAGATCGCCAGCATGCTCCCCCTGCTCGAAAAGATGCAGATGAACGGCATCACCCTGATGATGGTGGAGCACCGGCTGCGGGAACTCTTCAAGGTGGCCGGCAGGGTCATGGTGATCAACTTCGGCGAGAAGATCGCCGACGGGCCCCCCGCCGAGGTCATGGAGGACCCGGCCGTCAAGAAGGCCTACATGGGCGTGGAGGACCGGAAATGAACCATCTGGAGATCAAGGACCTCATGGTCTTCTACGAAAACGCCCTCGCCATCAACAATGTCTCGCTCAGCGCGGCGAAGGGCGGGATCACCGGCGTTTTCGGCGCCAACAGCGCCGGGAAGTCCACCCTCATGTACACCGCCTCGGGGATCATCCTGGACGTCCAGAAAAAGGAGCGAATGAGGGGCGGGCAGCGTCTGACCATTATGGGGAGCATCCTCTTCGAGGGCCGGGAGATCCGGCACCTGGAGGCGAGCGAACGGGCCCGCCTCGGCATGGTGCTGTGCCCGGAGAGGCGCCGCATCTTCAAGGAGAGTTCGGTGATGGAGAACCTCCGCATCGGCGGGGTCCTCGCCACCCGGGCCCAGGTGGTGCGCACCCTCGATTACGTGTTCCGTATCTTCCCGAAGTTGAAGCTCCTCCGAAAGCGCGAAGGAGGCTTCCTGAGCGGCGGGGAGCAGCAGATGCTCGCCATCGGCCGTGCCCTGATGGCCCAGCCGAAACTGCTGCTGCTGGATGAGCCCCTCCTGGGCCTGAGCCCGCTCATGGAGACGATGCTGACCGGGGCCGTCGAGAACATCAACCAGGAGACCGGCATCAGCGTGGTCCTGGCCGAGCAGTACGCTAGGCCGGTGCTGCCCATCATCGACTACGGCTATGTCATGGAAAACGGCGGGGTGGTGGTGATGGGCGAGGCCCGGGAGCTGATGGACAACCCGGATGTGAAATCGGCTTATTTCGGGATGTAGCGGCCGCCCCGCCGGGGCGGAAGGAAGAGAAAGGTCGATCGATGCTCCACACACCCGAACTGGTTTTTTCCTCCTTCGACCGGGCGTGCGAACGCTGGCCGGAGCATACGGCCGTCATATATCTCGGGCAGCGTTTCAACTACCGCCGGATGCGGGAGTTGATCGACCGCTTTGCGACGGCGCTCCACGCCCTCGGAGTGCGTCCGGGCGAGCGGGTCCTGATCTACCTGCCCAACCTGCCGCAGTTCCTGATCGCCTACCTGGGCGCCCAGGTGATCGGCGCCGTGCCTGTCCCGGTCTCGCCGATTTACACCCCGTACGAGATCCGTTATCTTCTGAACGACACCGGGGCGAAGACCGTGGTCTGTCTCGACACCAATTACCGCTACGTGAAGGAGGTCTGGTCGGAGACTCCCCTGAAGCGCGCAATCGTGACCACCCATGACGAGATGCTACCCGTCTACAAGCGCCTCTTCGGGTTGATGTTCGACCTCGTGCCGCGCGGCGCCACAGAAAAGGGCCCGAACCTTTATGGCTTCGGCGCCCTGCTCAAAAAATACCCGCCCGAGCCCCCCCAGATCGAGGTGGACCCCATCGACCATCCCTGCTACATCCTCTACACCGGCGGCACCACCGGGTTTCCCAAGGGCTGCATCATGAGCCATGCGGGAATGGTCTCGTTCGTGGAGGAGATCCGGGAGGTCGGCGAGGGCTTCATCCGGGACGAGGAAGAGGTCTTTGTCATGGTCAACCCGCTCTTTCACCAACTGGCCCAGGGGGTCCTCCTCGGGATGGTGTTGAGCCGGGGGAACACCTGTGTCCTGATGCCCATCCCGCAGGTGGACGCCATCCTGGACGCCATCGAGCGGCACCGGGCCACGCTGTTTCTGGGGGCGCCGACCCTCTACCGTATGATCCTCGAAAACGACCGGCTCGACCTGTTCGACCTGAACTCCCTCAGGTACTGCTGGAGCGGCGGCGACGTCCTGCCGCTCGAGACCTTCGAACGCTGGAAGAAGCTCCTGGGGATCCCTATCTACCAGGCCTACGGGGCCACCGAGGTGGGCTTTACCTGCATGAGTCCGCTCGACCGCGAACCCGTGCCCGGCAGCATCGGCATGCCGCTGCCCTCGCGGGAAATCATGATTGTGGACCACGAGACCCTCGAGCCGGTGGAGGAGGGGGCCCCGGGAGAACTCCTGGTGACGTTCCGACACATCTCAGACGGCTATTGGCGGAAGCCGGATGAAACGGCCAAGGCGTACGTGGATCTGGATGGCCGCCGTTGGTACCGCATGAACGACTTTGTGCGCCGCGACGAGGCGGGGCTTCTCTATTATGTGGACCGCAGCGCCGACATCATCAAGTGCAAGGGCTACCGGGTCTCCGCCTCCGAGATCGAGTCCTGCCTCCTGGACCACGAGGCGGTGATCGAGGCCTGCGTGGTGGGAGTGCCCGACAAGAAGCTCGGCGAGCGCATCAAGGCGATCGTGGTGCTCAAGCAGGACGCCCGTGGCGTCAGCGGAGCGGACCTCACCCGCTGGTGCCGGGAGCGGCTGGCGGAGTACAAGATTCCCCAGTACATCGAATTCCGCGACATGCTCCCGAAATCCAAGGTCGGGAAGCTGCTCCGCCGGGACATCCGGGAGGAGGAGCGTCGCAAGATGAAGAAATGAATCGGCCTTGTGCCCAAATCCGCAACGAATCCGCAGAGGTCCCGCCTCCTGAACACCAGACTTGACAAGGCTACGGAGCGGTGTTAATCGTAGCGGTTTCGATCGAGACTGCGCGGCCGGTCTGGTCCGTTTTTGGACGGCCGCATAGGAGGAGGCGCTGGACATGACATTTCAGGAACTCATTTTCACCCTCGAGCGGTACTGGTCCGACAAAGGCTGCCTGATTCAGCAGCCCTACGACATCGAGGTGGGGGCCGGGACCTTCAACCCGGCGACCCTGCTGCGTGTCCTTGGACCGGAGCCCTGGGCGGTGGCGTACGTGGAGCCCTCGAGGCGCCCCACGGATGGACGGTACGGGGAGAACCCCAACCGGCTGGGGCACTACTACCAGTATCAGGTCATCCTGAAACCGTCCCCCCTGGAGGTTCAGGACCTCTACCTCGGGAGCCTCAAGGCCCTCGGAATCGATCCCCTGGACCACGACATCCGCTTCGTCGAGGACGACTGGGAATCCCCGACGCTGGGGGCATCGGGCCTCGGGTGGGAGGTCTGGCTGGATGGCATGGAGATCACCCAGTTCACCTACTTCCAGCAGGCCGGGAGCATCCGGCTCGATCCGATCTCGGTCGAGATCACCTACGGCCTCGAGCGGATCGCCATGTACCTGCAGGAGAAGGAAAACGTCTACGACCTCGACTGGAACGGGCGCATCTCCTATGGGGACGTCCATCGCAAGGGGGAGTGGGAGCTGTCGGTGTACAACTTCGAAGAAGCCGATGTGGAGACGATGCTGAAGCTCTTTACGCTCTACGAGGGCGAAGCGAGGAGGACCGCCGCGAGGGGGCTCGTCCTCCCCTCTTATGACTACTGCCTCAAGTGCTCGCACACGTTCAACATCCTCGATGCCCGCGGGGCGATCAGCGTGACGGAGCGGACTCGCTACATCGAGCGCATCCGCAACCTGGCGCGCCTGAGCGCCAAAACCTACCTGCAGCAGCGCGAGGAGATGGGGTTCCCGCTGCTGGCGAGGGCCGCTACCTGAGTACCTGGCGAGACCTTTGAAGAAAGTGACGGTTTCCTGGTCAAGAACCGGTCGGTCATGGACCGGCGAATCCCTGGATGAGGGAAAACAACAGGCGGGCGAGCGAAGCCGACCGGGGCGGAAACAGACGGGTGGAGCGCCTTTCTTGATGGGCCGTTTCCGCGGTCCTGCCGGTGGCCGCATCCGATTAGGATTAAAGATATGTCTTCAGAATTTTTACTGGAAATAGGCACCGAGGAGATCCCGGCGGGCTATTTGGCCGACGGCCTCGAAAACCTGAAGCGGCTCTGGGAGGAGTTGCTGACCAGGAGCGAAATCGGCTTCAGCGGGAGCCCGGCCGTTTATGGGACGCCGCGAAGGCTTGTCCTGCGCGCGGCGGACGTCGAGCGGAAGCAGCGCGACCGGGTGCAGGAGGTCACCGGCCCTCCCAAGCAGGTGGCCTATGACAAGGAAGGCCGTCCGACCAAGGCGGCCCTCGGGTTCGCCCAGAAGCAGGGGGTGGCGGTGGAGGCCCTCGGGACCATCGTGACGCCCAAGGGCGAATACCTGCACGTCAAACATGCCATCGCCGGAAGGCCGACGGCCGATATCCTGGCCGAAACCCTGCCGGCGCTGATTGCGGCCGTTCCCTGGCCCAAGTCCATGCGCTGGGGGGGCGAGAGTGTCCCGTTCGTGAGGCCGATCCACTGGATCGTGGCCCTCTTCGACGGCGCCGTGGTGCCGTTCGAGGTGGCGGGGATCCGGAGCGGCCGCCGTTCCGCGGGGCACCGCTTCATGGCACCCGAGCCGTTCGAGGTCGCTGGCTGGGAGCCCTATCTGCGGGATACCGCCGCGCGGTTCGTGATCATCGATCCGGCGGAGCGCGAAGCGCGGGTGAAGGAGCAGGTGGAAGCGGCCGCGGCGTCGGTGGGTGGCCGTCCGTCCGACGATCCGGAGCTCGTCTCGATCAACGCCAACCTGGTCGAGTATCCTTCGGCCGTCGCGGGGCATTTCGACGAGGCGTTCCTAGCCGTTCCTGCGGCCGTTCTGATCACGGCCATGCGCGAGCACCAGAAGTATTTTGCGGTCTATGACCAGGCCGGAAATCTGATGCCGCACTTCATCGCCGTCAACAACACGCGCGCGCGCGACGAGAGGGTTGTGCGCAGGGGGCATGAACGCGTGCTGCGGGCGCGCCTCTCGGATGCCCGCTTCTTCTTCGAGGAGGACCGGAAGCGCCCGCTCATCGAGCGGCTCGAGGACCTGAAGGGCGTCATCTACCAGGCCGACCTGGGGACCTCCTACGCCAAGGTGCAGCGCTTCGGGCGCCTCGCCGGCTACCTGGCCGAGCGGATCCTCCCCGAAAAGAGCGCCTCCGTCGAGACCGCGGCGCGCCTGTGCAAGTGCGATCTCGCGAGCCACATGGTCGGCGAGTTTCCGACCCTGCAGGGCGTGATGGGCACCGAATACGCCCGGCTCGAGGGGTATCCGGAGGAGGTGGCCGAGGCCCTGGCCGAACACTACCTCCCGAACCGCGCCGGCGGCGAGATGCCCCGATCGAAGGTCGGTGCCGTCGTGGGCGTGGCCGATCGGATGGACACCATCACGGGCTGCTTCGCCGTGGGGCTCGAGCCGAGCGGCAGCGCCGACCCTTTCGCCCTGCGCCGGCACGCCCTGGCGGTCATCCGAATCCTGGACGAATTCGCGTGGGAAATCTCCCTCGACGACCTGATCGGACGCTCCCTGGAATTTCTAAGCGAAGAGATCTCGTTCGACCGGGCTGCGGTGTTTGGAAAGGTCCAGGCCTTTTTCAGGGAGCGCTGCCGCCAGATGATGCTCCGGGCCGGCTATGCCGCGGATCTCGTGGAGGCCGTTCTTTCCGTCGCCTTCGATCCGGTGACGCGCATCCCCCGCAGGCTCGAACAGCTCCAGCGCTTTGTGGCGGAATCGGGGGATTTCGAGACGGCTGCGCTGACCTTCAAGCGGGTCAGCAACATCCTCAAGAAGACGGAAGGCCGTTTCAGCGTGGACCCCGGGCTCTTCAAGGAGCCGAGCGAGGGCGTCCTCTGGGGTGCGATCGAGGCGGTCCGTGCCGAGGTGATCGACAGTGTGGAACTCGGGGAGTACTACGCCGCCATGCAGCGGCTGAAGGAACTGCGCGACCCGGTGGACCGGTTCTTCGATCAGGTGGAGGTTATGACGAAGGATGACGCCGCCGTGCGTGAAAACCGGCTCGCGCTGCTCCAGGATCTCGAGAACCTGTTCCTCAGGGTGGCGGATTTTTCCAGATTCGGCGTCTGACCGCCGGTTGGATTGAAACGGAATACGAACACGGCCCTGGACCAGGCAAACGATTCAGTGACGATACGGGCAAGGCCCTGAACCAGCCGAATGGTTCAGGGCTTTTTGATGATGACGTAGAACTCCCCGGGGTGGCGCAGATGCCCCGCAGCGAGTTCCGCGTAAGGGCCGTTGCCCCAGAAGATGTCCGCGCGCCCCGGTCCCTTGATGGCGCCCCCGGTGTCCTGGATGACCATGAACCGGGAGAAGGGCTCCCATTCGAGACCGGCCGTTTCCGACCCTGCCTTCGGTTTGCTGCAGGAGATGAAGGCGAGGGCCCCTTTCGGGAAAAGGGCCGCATCGGCGGCGAGCGACCGCCCGGGCGTCAGGTGGACGCCGATGTTCCCATAGGGCCCGTCCGGAAGGGGGCGGAAAAAAACGTAGGACGGGTTGGCATCGAGGACTTCCCGGACCTTTTCGGGGTGCTCCCTGAGGTAGTTTCGGATGCGCTGCATCGACATCTCCTCGCGGGTGAGATAGCCCTTCTCGATCATGTAACCGCCGATGGCGCGGTAAGGGCGCCCATTGGCCTCCGCGTATCCGACGGGGAGTTCTCGGCCGTCCGGCAGCCGCAGACGGCCGGAGCCCTGGATCTGCAGGAAGGCCACGTCCACCGGGTCCTGCAGCCACGCGATTTCCAGACCCTTCCCGGCGAGCGGGTCGCGAGATTCGATTTCAGCCCGGCTGTAATAGGGCACCACACGCTTGCCCTCGATCCGGGTGACGATGCTCTGCCCTTTGAATTTGGGATGAAAGGCCTCGAGATCGATGCGCAGGAGGTCGTTGGGTCTGCGGTAGATGGGGTGGGCAAAGACGGAGCCCGGCTGGGTGTCGGCTGGATAGAGCGGTTCGAAGTACCCGGTGAAAAAGACCTCCCCCGACGAGGCCTTTCCGTTGGCTTTGAAGACCAGAAAGTGTCGTTTGACCGCCGCGGCGAGATCGTCCGGGCTGGTCTTTTCGCGCAGGAGAGATAGGAACAGGGCGTGGCTTTCCCGTACCTCCCTGGCGGTGAATCGCCGGTCGCCATAGTCGAACGGGGTTTCGTCCGGGAGGCGTTCGAGATAGCCGAAGGTGCGCTCGACGGCCTGCATGAGGGAGGCCCGGTCCAGGTCGTCTGCAAAAAGCGGCATGGGGGATTCTACGAGTTCGAGGGCGGGTTTGGGTTCTTCGACCTTTTTTTCTATGGTCGGGCGGCACGCGCAGAGCGCAGAGGCGAGGAGCGCAACAGTCAGCATAAGGCAGCGGAGGCGGCAAGGCATCGATCGGCTCCTTCGATGGCAAAGAATGGGGTGAAATGTTCTCGGGGACCCTTCAATCCGGCGCGGCGGTGCGGTTTGCCGCGCACATCCGGCATTTTACGCAATCCCATGCCGGAGCGCAAGCATGGGCGTTTGTTGTTTTTTTGTTAGGGGGTGTGTTTTTTTTGCTACAGGCAGGGTGGAGCGGCAGAGTGGGGCGGTTTCCTCAAAAGGCACCTTGAGCGTTAAAAATGCTCGGATATCAATGTATTATATATAATGATTATTTTTTCCGCAGATCAGGTTTACGGGTACGATATTTGCAAACCGAAAGGGCCAACAGGGAGAACCCTGATTCCTATTCCGGTTGTTGCACCAATATCGAGGAGAAACGCGTGGATTACAGACAGCGTACGTTGAAGGAGTCGATCGACTGCACGGGCATCGGGCTCCACTCAGGTGAAAAGGTTCATATCGTCCTTCGTCCCGCTGCGCCGAACAGCGGGATCTGTTTTGTGCGGAGCGATCTTCCGGGCCGTCCCAGGGTGCCCGCCAGCTTCGATCACGTATTGGATACGACCCTGGCCACGACCGTCGGCATCGACGGATGCCGGATCGGCACGATCGAACATCTGATGGCCGCCTTTTTCGGACTGGGCATCGACAATGCCGTGGTCGAACTCGATGGGCCCGAGGTGCCGATCATGGATGGCAGCGCGGCTCCGTTCGTTTTTCTGATCAAGAGCGCCGGCATCCGGGAGCAGAACGCCCCCAAGCGTTTTTTGCTGATCAGGCGGCCCTTCAAGGTCGATGACGGCAATCGCTCCATCGCCATCTATCCTTCGAAAGAGCTGAAGATCACCTGCATGATCGATTTCCAGCACCCGATGCTGCGCAATCAGACCCACGAACTGACCTTTTCCGGCCGGGACTTTACGCGCGACATCAGTAGGGCGCGAACCTTCGGTTTTCTGAAGGATGTCGAAACGCTGAAGAAGCATGGCCTCGCCAAGGGTGGGTCTCTGGACAACGTCGTCGTGGTTGACGAGTTCAGGATCCTGAACGAGGACGGCCTTCGCTACAAAGATGAGTTCGTGCGTCACAAACTGCTCGATTTCATAGGGGATCTTTCCATCGTTGGGTCCCCGGTCATCGGCCATTTCGTGGTCAAGAAATCCGGGCACTACCTGAACCAGTTCATGCTCCGCAAGTTGATGGCCTCCGAGCGCCACTGGCGGTGGGTTACCTTCGAATCGCCGGAGGCGTGCCGCGAGAACCGGGTCAGGATACCGGTTTTCGGCCGGCTTGAGCCCATGGCCGCCTGAAAGAGGTTTTTCGACCCGTCTTCGACCGTTTTTTTCCCTTGATCCCCTGCCGCACCAGGAGCGGAGTCATCTCCCACCGATTCCGCTCCTGCATTCCGAGCCCGGGATAGAAGCGCCCCCCCTGATTTCCAGTGGGTTTGCGCTTGCTTTTGCCCCGCTAATCACCTAAAATCACGATTTTAGACTTCTGGAGACCTCTTTTCGAGAGCGGGTGAACAGAGGTGTTTGCTTTTTTCGGGTGATGGCAAATTCTTTTCCATTGGACGGCGTGCCGGGTTCGCAGAAAGATGCGTCCCTGCACCCTTCATGGAGCGGCTGAAAGGCCGGCGGACGCATCGGTGCCGCGCAGGAAGCGGGGATGGGCCGGAGAATCGGGAGGCTTGGTTGACGCGGATATGATAAAACGATGCATCTATTTTGCCATGGCTGTCTGCCTGTTCCTGAGTGTAGCGGAGGGACGGGTCTGGGCGGAAGAGGCCGCGCTGAACGATATCGTGATCACGACCACGCAGGACGATCTGTTGGCCTATTTCACGGTGGTCAACTGTTTTACCGAGGACATGGACCGGGCGATCCACAACGGGATCCCGACGACGTTCACCTTTTTCGTGAAACTGCTGGAGGTCCGTTCGTCCTGGTGGGACCGGAAGATCGCCGACCTGAAGGTGAGCCACGAGATCAACTACGACAGCCTGAAGAAGGTATATATCCTGCGCTTTTCGGAAGATGACCGCAAGGAAGTGGTTGTGAAGGACTTCGAAGAGGCCAAGACGCTGATGTCCGAGATCGTCGGACTGAAGGTGGCTTCCCTGAACCGGCTCGAGAAGGGGGAATATTACCGGGTCCGGATGATGGCCGAACTCGATACGATCAAACTGCCTTTGTACCTTCATTACGTCCTTTTTTTCCTCTCCCTCTGGGATTTCGAAACGGACTGGTACTCCGTGGATTTTAGATACTGATCACCACCCCAGCCATGAACACCTACCGGGAAGCTCGGCAACAGGATCTGAAACGAAGGCGTCGAGAGCGTTATCTCATTGTCTGCCTTTTTCTGTTGATATCGGGCCTCGTCTACTACGGTACACGCTTTCTGGACATGGGCCCTGAGCTGTCCCTGTCCAACAGCATCCTGATCTTCGCCCTCATCAATATCAACGTCATCCTTCTGCTCCTCCTGGTCTTTCTGACGCTCAGGAATCTGGTGAAGCTCCTCTTCGAGCGCCGCAAGCGGATCATGGGGGCCAAGCTGCGGAGCAAACTCGTTCTCGCGTTCGTGACCCTGTCCCTTCTCCCGACGATTATCCTCTTTTTCGTTGCGGTGCAGTTTATCTCGTCGTCCATCGAGTACTGGTTCAACATCCAGATCGAGCAGTCGCTCAAGAACGCCCTGGAGGTGGGGCAGGAGTATTACAGCCGGACGGCCGAGGAGATTCTCCAACTCGGCAACGGCCTGAGCCGGATCATCACCTATGAGGGCTTTCTTCAGCAGGAGAAAGGAGCGCAACTCGAAAAGCTGATTGCCGACAAACAGAAGGAATACGGGCTGGCCTCCATCCGGGTCTACTCCGAAGCGCTGCTGCCGAAGACCGCCTCGACGGATCAGCGGCTGGATCTGAGCGGGTTCGAAGGACCCGGGGCGGAGAGCCTGCGCCGCAGCCTCGATCTCGGCACCGACTCCCAGGACATCGAGGCGTCGTCCCATGGCGATCTGGTCAGCGGGATCATCCCGATCTTTTCCGGGGCCGAGACCAGGGCCGTCGTCGGCCTGATCGTCCTCGGGAAATTCGTCCCGGCCGCGTTTGTCAACCGCCTGAAGGCCATCAGCAGCGGTCTGCAGGAATACCGGCAGCTGAAGATGCTCAAGAAACCGATCAAGATCAGCCACATGATCACCCTGTCCATTGTGACGCTCCTGATCATCTTCTCGTCGGTCTGGTTCGGCTTCTATCTTTCAAAGGAGATCACGATCCCCATTCAGGAACTCGCGGAGGGGACCAATCGCATCGCCTCCGGGGACTACAACTTCTTCATCGACCTCGAGTCGAAGGACGAGATCGGTGTGCTCGTCAACTCCTTCAACCGGATGACCCTCGACCTGAAGAGCAGCAAGGAGAAGCTCGAAGAGGCCAACCGTGAACTGGTCAAGAGCAACATCGAGCTCGAACAGCGGCGCCAGTACATGGAGTTCGTTCTGGCCAACGTCGCGGCCGGTGTGGTCTCGGCCGACGCGAGTGGAAAGATCCTGACCATCAACAAGTCTGCGGAAAAGATGCTGAACATCCGGGCAGAGCATATCATCGGCAAGAGCTACAAGGATGTCCTCGCTGAGGATTACATCAATATTGTCGACGGCTTTCTGAGTGACAAGCGACTCTTCGCCAAGGGGTTTCTGAAGCGGCAGATCCGGCTCTCTGTGGGAGGCAACCGGCTGACCCTGCTCGTCTCCCTGAACGTCTTGCGCGACGATCAGGGGCGGTACCTCGGTCTGGTGGCGGTTTTCGAGGACCTGAGCGACATCGAGAAGGCCCAGCGGATGGCGGCATGGCGCGAGGTGGCGCGCCGCATCGCGCACGAGGTGAAGAATCCCCTCACGCCCATCCAACTCTCCGCGCAGCGGCTCAAGAAGCGCTACGGGGAGAAGCTCACCGGCGAGGATTACAGGATATTCAACGAATGCACGGGGATGATCGTCCGTCAGGTCGAAGAGCTCAAGGGGCTCGTGAACGAGTTTTCCAACTTCGCCCGCATGCCGGCTGCAAACCGCGCTCCAGCCGACCTGCGCAAGATTGTCGACGAGGCCCTGAGCCTCTACCGGGAGGCCCACCGGGAGGTGGCCTTCCGCTTCGAGGATGCCAAGGATTTTCCCGTCTTTCAACTGGATCGGGAGCAGATGAAGCGCGCCCTGATCAACCTCCTCGACAACGCCATCGAGGCCGTACAGGGAGATGGTGAGATTACGGTGCGGCTCGCCTTCGATCCGGTGCAGCAGGTGGTCTGGATCGAGGTGGCCGACACCGGGAAGGGGGTTTCGCCCGATCATCGGAGCAAGCTCTTCGAACCCTATTTTTCGACCAAGAAGCAAGGCACCGGCCTTGGACTCGCCATCGTGAACACCATTGTCAACGATCACGACGGGTTTATCCGGGTCGAGAAGAACGTGCCGAAGGGCACGCGCTTCATCATCGAGCTGCCGGTGCGGACTTGAGGGGCGAAATGCGGGCCTTCGACCTTTTTTATCACTTCTGCTGGACGCCGGCTTCAGCCGCCATGCTTCCGTTCTGCCGGATGGAGGGCCGGGCGAAGGGGCTTCACCGTCTGATCTGGGAGGAGTCTGGAAGGCCGCCGCGCCCCGGCGGCGTTTGGCTACACGCCCTGTCGGTCGGTGAGGTGATGTCGGCTGTCCCCCTGTCCCAGGCGCTGCGGCGCGTGTTTCCGGACCGGCCGCTCGTGGTGAGCGCCAGCACGGAAAAGGGGCTGGCCCTGGCCCGGGCGGAGATGGGCGGGTTCGCCGACCGGGTGCTTTCCATGCCCTTCGATTTCTGGTGGTCGGTGCGGCGCATGGTGGATTTTATCCACCCTTCGGTCTTCGTGCTGGTTGAAACGGATATCTGGCCGGGGATTCTCGGCTTTCTGAGGGCCCGCGGCATCCCGCCCCTCCTCGTCAACGGCCGCGTGAGCCCGCGGACGGCGCTGGGCTACCGCCGCGCCGCCCCCCTGCTGCGGCCGGTTTTCGACTGCTTCCGCCTCTGTCTGATGCAGACGGAGCGCGACCGGAGGCGGCTCCTCGCTCCGGGCCTCGTCGATCCGGAGCGCTGCGAGGCCGTCGGGAACATCAAGTTCGACCGGGAGTGGCCGCCCATGGACACGGAGGAGCGCATGGGGTGGCTTCGGCGGCTGCGCCTCTCCGGGGAGGAGACCGTCTGGGTCGCGGGGAGCACCCATCCGGGGGAGGAGGCCGTCTTGATGGATGTGTATCGGGAAATCCGTCGTTGCCTGCCGAGTCTGCGCCTCGTCATCGCACCCCGGGATATCACCAGAGCGGAAGAACTGGCGGCGATGGCCCGCGATAAGGGCCTGCCCGCCTTTTTGAGAAGCGCCCCCGGTCCAGGCGCCGCGCGGGAGGCGGGCATCGTCCTCCTCGACACAGTCGGGGAGCTCGGCCGGGTCTACGGGCTGGCGGCTGTGGCCTTCGTGGGCGGGAGCCTCGCGCCCGTCGGCGGGCACAACCTGCTGGAGCCGGCGGCATTCGCTTGTCCGGTGCTCTTCGGGCCTTGCACCCACAACTTCGAGGATATGGCCGAAGCCTTGTGCGAGGCCGGCGGCGGGGTGCGCGTCCAGGATCGGGCATCCCTCGGCGCGGCCGTCTCGGCGCTTCTGTCCGACGAGGATCATCGCCGCGGGGCGGGGGCCGCGGCGCGCGGTTTCGTGATGGCCAACCAGGGGGCCCTCGACCGGATCATCGAACGGATCGGGCGGTGCGCGGCGGAGGCCGCGCCATGAAGGGTCCGCGGATCGACTGGTCGCGGGTCCACACCCGCAGGAACTGGACGGTCGCCACGCCTTGCCTGGCCCTTGCCGCGGCGGTTTACGGCCCGCTGGCACGCCTCCACCGTCTGGCTTATGAGCGGGGCCTCCTCAGGACCCGCCGGCTTCCCGGGTTTGTCCTCAGTGTGGGGAACCTCAGCGCGGGGGGGACCGGAAAGACGCCGGCCGTGGCCTGGCTGGCCGAGTGGGCACGGGAACGGGGGTTCAGGGCGGCGGTTCTCTCCCGCGGGTACAGGCGTACGGGCGGAAAGGGCCCCCTCGTGGTCTCCGATGGAAGGGCGCTCCTGGCGGACCCCCAATCGGCCGGCGACGAGCCCTGCCTTCTCGGACGGCATCTCGGCGGGGTTCCCGTGGTCGTCGGGGCGGACCGATGGCAGGCCGGGATGCTGGCGCACCGAAGGTTCGGCGCCGGGTTTTTCATCCTGGACGACGGGTTCCAGCACCATCGCCTGGGTCGTGATTTCGACCTGGTGCTACTGGACGGACGGGATCCTTTCGGCAACGGCCACCTGCTTCCGTGGGGGCCGCTGAGGGAGACCGTGCGGGCGCTGCGGCGGGCCGACGCCCTGGTCCTGACCGGGTGCGGGCGGGCGCCCGAACGCGAGGAGGCCGCCCTTTGGGCCCTCGAACGGGATTTCCCCGCCAAACCGGTTTTCAGAGCCTCACAGAAGGCCGAAGAGTGGGTCTTCCCGACCGAGGGGCGGCATGTGCCCCCCGATGGGCTGCGCGCCCAGTCCGCCCTGGCCTTCGCCGGGATCGCCGCGCCCGAGAGGTTCCGGGAAACCCTCGTTTCGCTCGGCCTGGAGATCCTGGACTTCCGCGTTTTCCCGGACCATCACGGGTACACCCGCGGGGACATCCGGTCGCTTCGCCAGGCAGGGGATGCCGTCGGGGCCCGGTATTTGTTGACGACGGAAAAGGACTGGGTGAAGATCGAGGCGCTTGGAGCGGATCCTGGAGCGATCGGCTTTTTGAGGATCCGTTTTGAGCCCATGCATGAAGGAAGGAGCGTATTCGAGGTCATTGAAAGAGAGATCCGCAAGAGAAAGGCCGTCGGCGCGATGGATCTATAAAGGGTTCTCGCGCCTGGTCCACCTGCTCGCGCGCATCCCGTTTCCGGTCAGTCAGAAACTGGGGCGTGGGATGGGTGGGCTCTTTGCGCGCATACCCCTGAAGCGTCGGCGTGTGGCTGTGGAAAACCTGCTTGCGTCATTCGGCCCGGCGCTCTCGCGCACGGAGGCCGAGCGCATGTACCGGCGGCTGATGGGGCACTTCGGCGCCATGCTCTTCGAACTGCCGCACATCTTTACGATGACGGAGCGGAGTCTTGCGCGCTATGCGGTCTTCGACCATCCGGAGCGGATGGAACAGGCCCTGGCCAAGGGAAAAGGCTGTTTTATCCTGACGGCCCATTTCGGGAACTGGGAGCTTATGAGTGCGGCGACCTGCCTCCGGTACGCGCCGAACGCCGCGGTGGTCGCCCGGCCGATGGATTTTCCTCCGCTCGAGCGGTTGTTCATGGATCTGCGCACCCGGTTCGGGACAGAGGTGATCCCGAAGGACCACGGGATGCGCCGTATCATCCGGGTCCTGAGGGAAAACCGGCCGGTTGGCATCCTGCTCGACCAGAACGTCGACTGGTACGCCGGGGTCTTCGTCCCGTTCATGGGACGCCCCGCCTGCACCAACAAGGGGCTGGCGCTGATGGCGCTCAAAACCGGCACGCCCGTGGTGCCTATCTATGCGTTGCGGCAGCCGGACGGCCGCTACCGGGTGGTCTTCGAGGAGGAGGTCCATCTGTGCGTAACGGGGGACAAGACCCGCGATGTGGAGGAGAATACGCGGATTTTCACGGAGATCATCGAATCCTGGGTGCGCCGCCACCCCGAGCAGTGGTTCTGGTTCCACCGGCGCTGGAAGACGCGCCCCTTCTGCCCCCTCCCAGGGGCGGATGCCCCTCCGGGGGGGCGGACCGAGCCCGGTTCGTTGGTGGAATCGTCCGGCAGGGGCTCCGGACAAGGTTCGTCCGCCGCGCCGTCGGGCCGCGCACCCGCAGCGGAAGCAGCGGCGGTTCCCACCCTGTCCCCTTTCGAGAGGTCGACATGCATGAAGGGCTGAAGCGGGAGGTGCCCGCGCTCGTGATGCGGGGGGGCGGCCCGATCGACCGGGGGGCCGTCCACCGCGTGCTGGTCAGGGCGACCAACTGGGTGGGCGATATGGTGATGTGTCTGCCGGCCCTCGAGGCCCTCAAAGAGAACTTTCCGTTGGCCAGGATAACGGTCCTCGCCCTCCCGTGGGTGTCCGCCCTCCTGCAGGCGCACCCGGCCGTGGACGAACTGCTCCTGCTGGAGCGCAAGGAGGGCTTTCCGGCCGATGTATTCGCCCGAATCCGGTGCGCCGGCGCGATCCGCAAAGGCGGGTTCGATCTGGCGGTGCTGCTTCAAAACGCCTTCGAGGCGGCGCTCCTGGCGCTCCTTGGCGGTGTCCCCCGGCGACTCGGCTACGATACGGACGGGCGGGGTCCTTTGCTGACGCACCGGGTGATCCGGGATCCGGCGGCTTTGAAGGTCCATCAGGTGGAGTACTACCTCGCGATCCTCAAGGCGGCCGGATGGGCGGCGGAAAGCCGCGAGCCGCGCCTCTTCCTTTCCGATGCCGATGCGGCCGCCGCCGGAGCCTGGCTCGAGCATGAGGGGATCGGAAGGGCGGGGCCCGTAGTGGGGTTGAGCCCCGGGGCCATGTACGGGTCGGCCAAGCGCTGGCCGGCCGAGCGGTTTGCCGCGGTTGGGGACCTGGCCGTCCGCCTCTGGGGGGCGAGGGTTCTCATCTTCGGCAGCGGAAAGGAGGCGGAGATCTGTGGGCGCGTCGCCGCTGCGATGCGGCATCCCTCTGTCAATCTGTGCGGGAAGACCGCCCTTGGGGCGGCGGTGGGGCTGATCGGGCGCTGCGACGCCTTCGTGACCAACGACTCCGGGCTGATGCATGTCGCCGCGGCCCTCGGTGTGCCGACCCTCGCCGTTTTCGGCTCGACCGACCCGCAGACGACCGGCCCGCGGGGTGCGCGGACGGCCATGGTGCGGCACCCGATCGACTGCGGCCCCTGCCTCGAGCCCGACTGCCCGAAGGATCACGCCTGCATGCTCTCGATCCAGCCCGAAGAGGTCTGGCGGGCGCTCGAGGCCTTGGCCGGGAGGTCATGAGATGCCGAGGCCGGCTGTTTTTCTGGACCGTGACGGGACGATCAACGAGCAGATGGGCTACGTCAACCACCCGAGCCGCTTCGTGCTGCTGCCGGGGGTGGGGAAGGCCATCGGCCGGTTGAACCGGCGCGGATATCTGGCGATCGTGGTGTCGAACCAGTCGGGTGTCGCCCGCGGCTATTTTCCTTACGAACTCGTGGACGAGGTGCACGAGCGGATGCGGGCCCTGCTGACTCTGGACGGGGCGCGGGTGGACGGGGTCTTTTTTTGTCCGCACCACCCCGGGGGATCGGTCGCACCCTTCGCGCGGGCGTGCGGCTGCCGCAAACCCCGGACCGGGCTCATCGAGGAGGCTCTGCGGCGCTTCGATATCGACATGAGAGGGTCGTTTGTCGTGGGCGACCGTATGGACGACATCGAACTCGCGTACCGGGCGAAGCTTCGCGGCATCCTCGTCCGGACGGGCTACGGCCTGGGGGAGGAGCGCTATATCCTGCCCAACCATCCCCGTCGGCCTGCCGTGGTGGTCGACGATCTGGCCCGCGCCGTCGACTGGATCTTCGCGCAGGAGGGCGTCGACGGTCCGGCCGCGGACGCGAGGCGTGGGCCGCCCCCGAGGAGTCCTCGTGAAGTCTCCTGAGAGCGTCTTGATCGTAAAACTCAGCGCCATCGGCGATGTGGTGCACAGCCTCCCGTTTCTGGAGGTCCTGAAGCGTACGTGGCCGCGTGCAAGCATCGACTGGGTCGTCGAGGAGGCGGCGGCCCCCATCGTCTGCGGGCATCCGGCGCTTGACCGCGT